>NZ_JAPEMU010000001.1 GCF_026342405.1 Kitasatospora sp. NBC_00240 | reverse complement strand
GCGGGCCGGGTCCGGAGGATCTGGCCGGGGTGTACCAGCAGGTGCGCCGGGCGTTCGAGGAGGCGGGCAACGAGCCGGACGCCGCGGACTTCTACTACGGCGAGATGGAGATGCGCCGCCTCGACCGCCGGCGCCCGCGGGCCGAGCGCCGGCTGCTCGGGGCGTACTGGCTGGTGTCCGGCTACGGGCTGCGGGCGTCGCGGGCACTGGCCTGGCTGCTGGCGGCGATGGCCGCCAGCCTGCTGCTGCTGGTGCTGTTCGGGCTGCCCGACGACACCCCCGACCCGCGGAGCACCGGTACCTACGCGGCCGGCAGTGTCCGGTTGACGACCAGGACCCCGGAGCCGGTGCTGACCCTCCCCTGGGAGCGGCGGGTGACCGGAGCCAGGGTGGGGAGGGCGGCCCTGGTGGTGGTGAACTCGGTGGTGTTCCGCTCCGGCGGGCAGAACCTCACCTTGCCCGGTGCCGTCGTCGAGATGGCCTCCCGGATCGGCGAGCCGGTCCTTCTCGGTCTGGCCGCCCTGGCCGTCCGGAGCCGCGTCAAACGCTGACCGCCCCGGACCGCCGGTGTGCCCGGGACGGTGTGCCCGGGACGGTGTGCCCGGGGTCGGTGTGCCGGGGTCGGGTCTACGGGCGGAAGTGGTCGCGGTGTTCGTCGAGGAAGGCGTCGAGGGTGCGGGGCGGGCGGCCGAGGATGTCGGCGACGGTGCTGGTGGGGGTTTCGGGCCGGGCGACGGCGAGTTGCTGGATCTCCGCCACGTGGGCGGCGAGCCAGGCGGGCATCCGGGCCTGACGGACGAGGTTGTCGCGCAGGTCGTCGGGGGTGAGGTCGACGTACCGGATCGGGCGGCCGGTCAGGGCGGTCAGCCGGGCGGCGAGGTCGGGGTGGGCGACGGCCTCCGGCCCGGTGAGTGTGTAGCTGCCGCCCATGACGTCGGCCCTGGTGAGCGCGGCGGCGGCGACGTCGCCGATGTCGCGGCAGTCGACGTAGTTGCAGGGCGCGTCCCTCATCGCGCCGACGACGAGGCCCTGGGCGACGGTGGGCGCCAGGCGCAGCAGGTTCTGCATGAACGCGTAGGGGCGCAGGACGGTGTGGGCGAGTCCTGAGGCGCGCAGGTGTTCCTCGACGGTGTGGTGTCCGCGGGAGACGGCGACGGGTGAGTGGGGTTCGGCGGCGGGTGCGGAGATCTTGACGATGTGTCCGATCCCGGTGCGGGCGGCGACGTCGATGACGCGGGTTTCGAGTTCGACCTGGTCGGGGCTGTTGGCCATGGCGAGGAAGAGCTGGTCGGCGCCCTGGAAGGCGGTGCGCAGGGAGTCGGGGTCGGTGGCGTCGGCGTACTCGACCTGGACGGGCCGCAGGTGTGCGCCGCCGGCGGCGGCGGGGAGCGGCCGGTGGGGGGTGCGGGTGAGGGCGCGTACGGGGGCGTCGAGTGTGCGGAGGCTGTGGAGCAGGGCGGTTCCGGTGGTGCCGGTCGCTCCGATGACAACGATCATGGTGTGTCCTCGTCGGCTGTGTTCGCCCCGGCGGCGGGTGCTGCCGGGTGGGTTCGGTCGGGTCCGGCGCCGGTGGCCCGGTGGGTGCGGTGCCGGGGGGCTGTGTCCGGGGGTGGGCGGGATGCCGGGTGGGCTATGTCCGGGGTGCGGCGAGGGTGCTGCGCCAGCGCAGGGTGATGACGGCGGTGGCGAGGGCGGCGGAGACGGGCAGGTCGATGCGCAGGCGTTGCAGCCAGAGGGCGGTGGCGAGCGGGGTGTGGGCGGGCAGCCACTGGGCGGCGAACCATCCGGCCGCGGCCGCAGTGCCGGCGGTGGCGACGACGAGCAGCGCGGTCAGGACGAGGCGTGGCAGGGCCGTGGTCCAGGGTCGTGGGCGGCCGCCGCGGCGCAGCCAGGTGCCGACCAGGAGCGCCACCACGGCCGAGGTGCCGGCGATGGAGGTGGCGGCCGCCAGGGTCAGGTCCGGTTGGCCGGTGAGGGCTCCTGCGGTGCCGGCGGTCAGTGCGGGGGCGGCGTAGGCGGTCAGTACCTCGCGCCACAGCGTGAACGGCCGGGAGGCCGCCCGGCTCGGGCGGGTCCTGTCCTTCGTTGCGGGCATGCTGGCCTCTTCTTCTCGTTCGTGTTCCGGCGGGGCGGAAAGGGCGGAAGGGTTCGGCGGGGCGGTCGTGGAGGCCGTCCCGCATATAATTAGGAGGCTAATTATTACGTCGCGAAAAAGGCCCCCACCCGTAGGACGGGAGCCGGGACCGGCCTGCGGCCGGGTCAGTCGGCGGTCAGGGCCGCGCTGCCGCGCACGACGCGGGCGAGCAGGTCCAGGAACACCGTGCGCTCCTGGACGGTGAGCCCGCCCACCATCGCCTCCAGCCGCCCGAAGTGCTCGGGCGCCATGTCGCGCAGGCGCTGCGCACCGCGCGCGGTCAGGACCGCCACCGTGCCCCGCCCGTCCTCGGCGGACGGGCGCCTGGCGATCAGGCCCTCGCGTTCGAGGCCGTCCAGGAGGCCGGTGACCGTGGCCCTGGAGACGCCGAGGTCGGCCGCCAGTTGCGAGGGGGACTTCTCCCCGCCGTGGTCCTCCAGGTCGGCGAGCAGGCGGTAGCGCCCCGTCGACAGCCCGTACCTGGCGAAGTGGACCTCGGTCGCCCGCCCGACCCGCGCACCCGCGGCGATCAGTCGCACCGCGACCAGCACCGCCTGCGGATCGGCCTCCAGGCCGTAGTGCCGCAGCTGCCGCGCGGCCTGGTCCAGCGTGGGCGTCTCGCCGTCGACCCCGTCCCTCGTCATATAACTAATATGGCGGCTAATCACTGGGGCTGTCAAGACACCCGGGCCGGCGCCGCCGGACGCCGGCCGATTCCGCCGGCGACGCGGGCGACGCGGGCGACCGAGGGCGACGCGGGCGACCGAGGGGCCGGACCGGCCGAAGCGGGGCGGGAGCGCGCGGGCGAAGCGGCCCGGGGCCCGGGGCCCGGGGCCCGGGGCCCGGGGCCCGGGGTCGAGCCATGGGGCGCACGTCGGCCACGGCAACGGGCCGGCGGTGCGGCCACCATGACTCCCGACCCGAACGACCGCGGAACCGCAAGCACCGTTCGAAGACGAACCTATGTCGTGCCTGTCGGTGTGCGACCCACTACTGATGGTAGTTTCCAGCTGCCGCCCGGCCGGGGCGGCACTGCCGACCCACCATTCGAAGGAGCGAACCATGACCCAGGTCAGCGCGACCGCCGCGGAGACCAAGAAGTCGATGGCCAGGGAGGCCGCGGCGACGAAGACCTGGCGCCACGTCATCCAGCCGGACGCGGACGCCGCAGCCAACTACCTCAACCTCGACCCCGCCCAGGGACCGGGCGAGGCGACCATCACCACCCGACCCGACGGACAGATCGACGTCCTCGTCCTGCTCTGAGGACAAACCCCCGAACACCGCCGGTACCGCGGCGCTCCCCTCGCGCCGCGGCACCGGCGCGAGCGGCCACCGCCGCCGACGGCCTCACCGGCGGCCGGAACGCCGGCCGAGTACCCTCCGGCAGATGATCCTGACGGTTCGCCGGGCGAGTCCGACCGGCCGGAGGTGACACGTCGGCTGCGGGCGTCGCGACCGTCCCCCTCACGGCAAGGCCGTCGCCATGGTCGTCGTCGGCGCCGGCGCTCTCCCGGACGTTGATCCAGCCGTGGTACTCGAACATGGGCGCAGACCACTGCCCGCCCCGGCGTCCACGACCGAAAATGGCATGTCCGCGCCCGAATATTGCCTGGTCACAAGCCTTTTCGGCGGGCTCGTGCGGGTCTAGCATTCCCGGCACGGCAGCCCCACCATCCCCACCGGACGGGCTGCCGAGCAGCCCGGCCGCTCTCCCCCGTGCGGCCGGAGCCTCCCACGGCCGGGACCCGGGCGCCCCCCTCCCGCGGTCCCGGCCGGCACTCACGACCGGCCCCGCCGGACGCCCGCCCCCTGCGCCCGGCCGTTCGCCGGCTCCCTTGCGCCGGCCCGGCGAACGGCGACACCCCGGACGTCCGGACCGGTGTCGGTCGGGACGTACGGGGTGTCACGTGTGCGGGCGCGGCTGCCGGAACTGCCGACGGCCGGCTGCGCGGCGGGTTCAGTCCAGCGAGGTGGCCAGTTCCCCGCCGGTCTCGTCGGGCACCACCACGAAGGCCGCCTCGGGCTCGGGGCGCGGGCGCAGGCCGAACCAGATCAGGGCCACGCTGACCAGGGTCACCGCGACGTTGACGCTCAGGGCGAGGTGGATGCCGGTCAGTTCGGCGCTCCGGGTGGCGGCGATCGAGCTGAGGATCGGGATACCGACGGTGATGGCCACCTGCTGGGTCATCGAGGTCAGGCCGGTGGCCAGGCCCTGCTCCTCGTTGGGCAGGCCGGAGGTGCCGGTGACCGTGTACGCCACGATGGAGGTGACGTGGCCGAAGAAGCCGATGAACAGCGCGGGGATCAGGACGGCGAGCGCGATCCGGGCGTCGCCGACGAAGACCAGCGGGAGGGTGGCCAGGCCCTGCACGGTCATGCCGACGGCCAGGACCTTGCGGCTGCCGTAGCGCCCGATGGAGCGTCCGGCGACCACGCCGGCGCCCACGGCCGCCAGGCCCGGGACGCCGAAGATGAGGCCGGTGACCAGCGGGGAGAAGTGCAGCACGTTCTGCAGGTAGAGCGTCATCAGGAAGATCATGGCGGTCTCCATGCTGAAGACCACCAGCCCGGCGTAGTTGCCCCACTTGACGGTGGGGCGCTTGAGGATGCGCACCGGGGCGAGGGGTGCGGGCGAGCGGAGCTCGATGGCCCAGAACGCGCCCAGCAGCAGGACGCCGACGACGGCGGCGGGGATGCTGCCCTCGATGACGGCGTAGACCACGGCCAGCAGGCCGCCGCTGGCGGTGACCGCGCCCGGCACGTCGAGCTTGACCCGCTCGGGCAGGGTGCTCTCGCCGATCACGTAGGGGGTGACCACCAGGATGACCAGGGCGACGGGGATGTTGATGAAGAACGCGGCCCGCCAGCTGAACAGGCTGACCAGGGAGCCGCCGACCAGTGCGCCGACGGTGAAGCCCGCGGAGAGCAGCGCGCCGTTGAGGCCGAGGATGCGGTCGCGGACCGGGCCCTCGGCGAAGGTGCTGGTGAGCAGGGCGAGCGAGGCGGGGGTGGCCATCGCGGTGGCGAAGCCCTGCAGGACGCGGGCGGTCAGCAGCATCTGGGGGTTGGAGGCGAACCCGCCGAGGAAGGAGGCCCCGATCAGCAGGGCCGCCCCGGACAGGAACATCCTGCGGCGCCCGAACAGGTCTCCCAGGCGGCCGAAGAGCAGGGTGAAGCCGGCCGCGGGCAGCGCGAACGCGGAGGCGATCCAGGGCAGTCCGGTCAGTCCCAGTCCGACACCCTCGCCGACCTTCGGCAGTGCGACGTTGAGGATGGAGAAGTCGACGGACAGCATGAACCCGGCGCCGAGCAGGAGGAAGAGGATTAACCGTTCCCTGCTGGTGATGCGTGGGGTCGGGGCGGTGTCGGTGGTCATGGGACGTTCCCTTCTTCAAGGCTCCGGTGCCGCCGGTGACCGGCGCGCCGGCCGGGCGGGCCGCCCTGCGGCGTCGCTCCTGCGGGTGCCCGCGGACACCGTCCGGGCCGCGCCGACAGCGGGACGGCGGCCGCGGCGGCCCGCGGTGCGTGACGGGCGGTACGGGCGGTACGGGCGGTACGGGCGGTACGGGGGCGGGGCGGGGGGACGGACGGGACGGAACGGTTGCGTGGGGCGGGCGGGTCCTGGGGGCCGGGGTGGGTGCCCGGACAGCTGGAGGACCGGGTGCCCGGGGTGCCGGGGCCCCGGGGGCCGGAACGCTCGTCCGTCCGGTGGCGGTGCGTCAAACTGCTCTGCGTACGGTGGCTTTGCTTCCGGCGGCCGTGCCTCCGGCGGACCGGCGGCCGGGTCACCGGCCGTGCATCTGCGCAATACGGCGGTCTTGCAGGGGAGTTGGCCGGTACGGCTGCCGGGTGGAGCCGGACGGGCGGGCCGCCGCGGGCGGCGGGCCCGGGGTGTCCCGGCCGGGCCGGTTCCCGCCGCGTGTCACGGCGGGAACCTTCGGCCGGGCTCTACCGGGAGTCGCGTTCGGCCGCCTCGGCGACGCGTTTGACGTCCGCCAGCCGGTGGTCCCAGTCGGCGGCCAGCGCGGACATCCACCGCGCCGTGGTGTCCAGCGCCGCGGGCCGCACCGCGTACCGCACCTCGCGTCCGACCCGGTTGCCGGCGACCAGTCCGGCCGCGTCCAGGACGGCGAGGTGCTTGACCACCGCCTGGCGCGAGACGGGCAGCCGTTCGGCCAGCGTCGTCGCGGTGACCTGGCCCTGGGCGGCGAGCAGGTCGAGCAGCTGACGTCGTGTCGGATCGGCCAGCGCCGCGAGGACGCTGTCGACCGCCGCGACGGAGCCGGGGCGTTCCTCCGTCACACGGACGTTTCCTCGACGCGCTTCTTGAAGGCACCCAGCACCTGCGGCCAGCCGCCGGCGTTGTCGTTCAGCGCCTTCTCGCGCACCTCCTCGGAGGCGGCCAGCTGCCCGAAGCCGCTCTCGACGACGCGCAGGCGGGTGTGGCCGCCCTCGGGGATCAGCGTGAACTCCACCAGGGTGCTGTTGTTCTCGCTCAGCTCCTCGCCGGGGAACGCGCTGGCCCAGCGGTAGGCCACGTACGTCGGCGGCTGGACCTTCTCCACCCGCACCGGGAACGAGCCGTACTCGGCGTTCTTCGCCACCATCGACTCGCCCTCCTTGGCGACGGTGCCGGCCAGGCTCGCCTCGTCGGCCACCCAGAAGCCCGGCTGGGCCACCAGCGACCAGACCCGCTCCAGGGGGGCCTCGATGAGGGTTTCGCGTTCGATCAGTTCCGCGCTCATAAGGGGACTCCTTCGCTACGGCCATTGAATGCACCCTTATGGTTGCACGTCCCTCCTCCATCCGCAACCAAAGAGTTGCACCCCGATCGGGTGAAACCCCAGCCCCGGGCCCCCGCTCCGGGCCCCCGCTCCGGGCCCCCGCTCCGGGCGCCGTCCCCCGCCGCCGCCACCGCCCTCACGCAGCCCTGTCCGGCACCCTCCGCCCCTGTTACGTGCCCCGCCCCGCGCCCCTGCCTCCCGCCCGACCGCCCGAAGCCGGGCAGCGGCGCGGGCAGCACGAAGCGGGGCGGGAGGGGGCGGGGCCCGTCCGCCCTACGGCGCGCCCCGCCCCCTCCCGCCCGCCCGGCCCGCCCCGGCCGCCTCCGGCGCCCGCACCGTCGCCCCGACGGACGGATCCCGGACCCGATCCCGGACCGGATCCCGGACGCCCGGACCCCCGAACGTCCCTGTACGGCGGGCGTGTTGTGCCGGGCCGGACGGCCGCCGCGCGGGGCCCACCCCGGCCCGCCCGGCACCGGTCCCGACCCGGCACACGGCGAGTATGCGGGCCGCGGCGGGCCCGGCGACTACCTCCGGATTGCCCCCCTCCGGTGCGGGCCGGACGGCGCCGGTACACGCGGCGGAGGCAGAAAAGGAGAGCACGATGGAAGAGGTGGCCGGACGTCAGAGCCACTGATGATGGCTCATGGTCACGGTGTGACAAGGCGGTTCACCCGCGGCCGTCCCGGGACAGATCCCCGGGGCACCGAATCGGAGCACGGCTCGGCAGACATGTCCCGGCCGCCAGGAAAGAGGAATGGGAACAGTGACCACGAACACGCCCGAGGAGGGCACGCCGGCAACGGGCGCGGCCGTCCCCACCGACGCCGAGCTCGCGCAGTCGCTGGCCGGGAACTTCCGCAGCGACCACATCACCGTGGAGGGCCTGCGCCTGCACTACGTCGCCGGCGGGGAGGGCAGGCCGCTGGTGCTGCTGCCCGGCTGGCCGCAGACCTGGTGGGAGTTCCGCAAGGTGATGCCCGCGCTCGCCGAGGCCGGCCGCCGGGTGATCGTGCTGGACCTGCCCGGCATGGGCGGCTCGGACAAGCCCGCCGGCGGATACGACAAGAAGACGATGGCCGGCGTCGTCCACGGGTTCATCCGCGCCCTGGGCTACGACCAGGTCGACATCGCCGGCCACGACGTGGGCTCGCAGGTCGCCTTCAGCTTCGCGGCCAACCACCCGCAGGCCGTCCGCAAGGTCGCGCTGCTGGACGTGCTGCACCCCGACGCCTCGCTCTACCAGATCCCGATGCTCCCGGCGCCGGGCATGCCCTTCCACCCGTGGTGGTTCGCCTTCAACTCGGTCGCCGGCCTGCCCGAGCAACTGCTCGCCGGACGCGCCCGCCACCTGGTGGACTGGGTCTTCGACGGGTTCCTGCTGGACCGCGGCGCCGTCGACGAGCAGGCCCGCGCCGTCTACACCCGCGCCTACGACACCGCGGACGGGATCCGCGGCGGCAACGGCTGGTACCAGACGTTCGGCCAGGACATCGTGGACCTCGGCACCTACGGCAAGATCGCCGCCCCGGTGCTCGGCCTGGTCTCCAACCTCGCCGACGGCCTCTTCGCCGCCCAGATGCAGGCCACCCTGCCCACCCAGGCCGGCGACGTGCGGGTCGTCGTGGTCCCCGACGCGGGCCACTACTTCGTCGAAGAGGCCCCGCAGGCCGTGATCGACGAGTTCAACACGTTCTTCGCCTGACCCGCCCGTCCCCGCCCCGGCCCCTCGCACCGGACCGACCCGCCCACCGCCACCGGCGGCAACGGCGGTGACGGCAACGGCCACCGGCAGCCGGCAACGGCACGACCGCGGCGGCGCGGTGCGGGACACCCCGGACCGGACGCCCCGCACCGGAGCGCGCACCGCGCCCGCCCGCGCCCGCCCGAACACCCCGTACCGACCCCGTACCGACCCCGGCCACGAGCGGCCGCCGACGCGGCATGCCCGCGTCCGCTCCCGGCCGGGCGGCCGCACCGGGCGGCGGGCGGGCGCCCCCGGTGCCCGGGCGGCGCGGCCCGGGTGCCGGCGCGGTGGCGGGGGGCGTGATCAGCGGATTCCGACAGATCCAGTTGTTCCGGCTAAATCCAGTAGATCCAGCCAAGGAGAAGGCATGTCCACTTTCGCCGTCCCGTCCCGGGACGACCTGCTGCGGCGGGTGTCGGAGACAGCGCCCGTGCTGCGCTCCCACGCCGCGTGGTCGGCGGAGAACCGCCGGCTGCACGAGGAGACGGTCGAGGCCCTGAGCGGGGCCGGCCTGTTCCGGATGCGGATCCCGCTGCGCTACGGCGGGTACGAGGCCGACGCGCGGACCATGGTCGACGTGGTCACCGAGGTCGCCCGCGCCGACGGGTCCGCCGGCTGGGTGCTGGCCAGCTCCCTGATCGCCGGCTGGGGCCTGGGCCTGTTCCCCGACGAGGTCCAGGACGAGGTGTTCGCCGACCCCGACGTGCGGGTCTGCGCCACCATCGGACCGGGCACCGCGACGGCCGTCCCCGTCCCCGGCGGCATCCTGGTCAACGGCTCCTGGCCGTTCATCAGCGGCGCCCTGAGCAGCCAGTGGCAGCAGAGCGCGGCGATCTTCCTCGACCCGGCCGGGCAGCCCTACCCCGTGATGGCGCCCGTCCCGATGGCGGAGCTGGAGATCGTCGACGACTGGCACACCAGCGGCCTGCGCGGCACCGGCAGCGTCACCACCACCGCCAAGGACGTGTTCATCCCCCAGGAGCGCGTCCTGCCCGCGCCCGCCGTCCTCGGCGGCCAGTCCGTCTCCAAGCTCAACGCCGACACCCCGATGTACCGCGCCCCGTTCATCGTGGTCGGCGCCGCCACCACCGTCGGCGTCGCGGTCGGCCTGGCCCACGCCGTCCAGGACGCCTTCTTCGAGCGGCTGCCCGGACGCAAGATCGCCTACACCGAGTACCCCAGCCAGAGCGAGGCCCCGGTCACCCACCTGCGGGTCGCCGAAGCCGCCATGAAGATCGACGAGGCCCAGTTCCACGCCCAGCGCCTGGCCGCCCTCGTCGACGCCAAGTGCGCCTCCGGCGACAGCTGGGAGATGACCGAACGCGCCCGCAGCCGCGCCGACGAGGGCGCAGCCGCCCGCCTCACCCTGGAGGCCGCGCAGATCCTGGCCGGCTCCAGCGGCGGCTCCTCCGCCTACACCAAGGTCCCGTTGCAGCGCATGGTCGGCGACCTCCAGACCTTCAACCTGCACGCCATGATGAACCCCGACGTCAACGCCGAGACCTACGGCCGCGTCCTGTGCGGGCTGGAGCCCAACACCTACTACATCTGAGCACCGGCCGGCCGGGCCCGGCGTCCGGGCACCGCACCTCGTAATTCCGGTGCCGGTGACCGGAGTTCGGGACCCGGGCCGGGGGCGGTGGCCGGCTTTCGACGGTGGCCGGGGCGGTGGCGGTGCCCGGCCACCGCCACCGCCGGACCGCGCCCCCGGCCGCCCCGGCCCCGCCTGCCCCGGCCCCGGCCGCCGGCCGGCGGCCGGCGGCCGGCGGGCGTCGCCCCGATCCGTCGTCCCGGCCGCCCGCACGGCCGCCCGCACGACGGGCCGCCCGCCGGCACCCCAATGACCACAAGTCCCAACCCACGAAAAGGAACCGAGACATGCCCACCCTTGGAATCATCGGCAGCGGAAGCATGGGTACGGCCATCGCGAGGCTCGCGGTCGCCGCGGACGTCAAGGTCGCGATCGCCAACTCCCGCGGCCCCGAGACCCTCACCGCGCTCGTCAGCGAGCTCGGCCCGCTGGCCGGCGCCGGCACCGTCGAGCAGATCGCCCAGGACGCCGACCTCATCGTGCTGGCCGTGCCGATCCTCGCCTACCGCAGCGTCCCGGCCGCGCCGCTGCGCGGCCACACCGTGCTCGACACCAGCAACTACTACCCGATCCGCGACGGCCGGATCCCCGAGCTGGACTCCGAGAAGCTGACCACCAGCGAACTGGTGCAGCAGCACCTGGAGGGCGCGCACCTGGTGAAGGCGTTCGGCAACATCCTCGCCCACCACATCACCCAGCTCGCCCGCCCCAGCGGCGCCCCCGATCGCACCGCCCTGCCCATCGCCGGCGACCACGCCGCGGCCAACACCGCCGCCGCGGCCCTCGTCGACCGGATCGGCTTCGACACCCTCGACACCGGCCCGCTCGCCGACAGCTGGCGCTTCGAGCCCGAGACCACCGCCTACACCTGGCTCTACATGGCCGACCAGAACACCGCCTTCGAGGACCGCTTCGAGGCCCCCGGCGCGCCCTTCCCGATCGCCTCGCTGCGCACCGCCCTGCTGGACGTCAAGCGCGTGCGGGTCGCCGAACGCACCTTCTGACCCCGCACCACCACGCACCACCGCGCACCACCGCGCACCGACACCGACCTCCCCGTCAGGGTGGGTGCGCGGCGCACCGGCGGGGCGGCGGCGGGGCAGCGGGGCGGCGGGCCACGAACGGGTGAACGCGGCGCACCCGCACCTGTCCAAGGCCGCGCCGCGCCCGTTCCCCGTCCCGCAGCACCCCGGCCGCCGGGTCCCGGCCGGCCGGGACCGAAGGACCGTACCGGGCAGGGTGGTTGGTCCACCCGGCCCGGACGTCCGCCGGCCCCGGCCGCGGGCCACGGCGCGGACCCGTCCCGCTCCGTGCGGCGCTCCCGCGGTCCGCGTGCCGCGGTGGTGCGCCCGCCGGGCGCATGACATATTGCTGGGCACACAACCGAGCCAGGTCCCGGGGGGACACACCGATGAGCGACACCGACCAGCAGCAGACCCACACCGGCGGCTGCCTCTGCGGGGGGATCAGGTTCACCGCCACCGGCGCGCCCTTCTACCCCCATGTGTGCAGCTGCGACCACTGCAAGAAGCTCTCCGGCGGCCCGATGATGACCTGGGTGGGGTTCCCCCTGAAGGGCTTCAGCTGGGACGGCGAGGGCGGCGAACCCACCTGGTACGCGGAGTTCCCCGGTGCCGGACGCGGGTTCTGCCCCACCTGCGGAAGCCGGCTGTGCGCACTGGACGACGGCTCGGACGCGGTCTTCGTCACCCTGATGAGCCTCGACCGGCACGCCCTCGTGCCGGAGAACCAGCACTTTCGCGACGACGCCGTCAGCTGGCTCCCCCAGGTGCCGCACAAGGACCCCGCCCCCACCCCCTGAGCCGGGCGCCGCGGCGGGGGCGCAGCCGACGGGGGCGGTGCCCGGTCAGGGGATCAGCAGCAGCTTGCCGATCGAGCGGCGCTCCTCGAGGTCGGCGTGCGCGGTGGCGGCCTGCGCCAGCGGGTAGGTGGCGCCGATCGGGACGGTCACGCCGTCCGTGTGCACCCAGGAGAACACCTCCTGGGCGCGGGTGAGCAGTTCCTCGCGGGTGGTGATGAAGTCGGGCAGGGTGGGGCGGATCAGCCGGATCGAGCCCCGCGCGCCCGGCCCCATGTCCAGCGGGGGGACCACGCCGCTGGGCTGTCCGTAGAGTGCCAGGGTGCCGCCGATGCGCAGGGACGCCACGCTGCCGTCGAAGGTGGCGACCCCGACACCGTCGTAGACCACGTCCACGCCGCGGCCCTGGGTCAGCCGGGCCACCTCCGCGACGAAGTCGACCTCGGTGTAGCGGATGACCTCCTGCGCGCCCGCCTTGCGGACCGCCTCCTCCTTGGCCGCGTTGGAGACCGTGCCGATCACGCGGGCGCCCAGCAGTCGCAGCACCTGGGTCAGCAGGAGGCCCACGCCGCCGGCGGCGGCGTGCACCAGGGCCGTCTCGCCCGCGCGCACCGGGTGGCTGTCCCGGGTCAGGTAGTGGACGGCGAGGCCCTGCAGGAACACCCCGGCGGCCTGCTCGGCGCTCAGTCCGGCGGGCACCGCCACGACGCGTTCGGCGGGTGCCACGACGTGCTGCGCGTAGGCGCCCGGTGCCGACACCTCCATCGTGACGACCAGGTCCCCCACCGCGACGCCGTCGACACCGGCGCCCAGGGCGGCCACCACTCCCGCACACTCCAGTCCGGGCACGAACGGAACGGGTCGTGGATAAAGTCCGCTCCGCTCGTAGAGATCGTGGTAATTCACGCCGATCGCCGCCACGTCGATCAGTACCTCGCCCGGGCCGGGAGTCGGGACGTCCCGGTCTGTCGACACCAAAGCCCCAGGACCGCCGGTCCCGTTCACCACAACAGCACGCATCTTCTTTTTCCCTCCGAAGGTCGTGACTCGAATGTATGCAGCGCCCCGGACCATCACTTCTTCCGAATTGCCCCCCACCGTCCCGGTGTTACGCCTTCGTGCGGGAAATCGGATCCCTCACCCCGTCCGGCGCTTCCACCAGACAAGCCCCACCGCTCCCACGGATGTGCCCCGCGCGCCCGCCGGCGGGCACGGACGGCGGGACGGACGGCGGGCGCGGACAGCGGGCGCTTCGGTGACGGGCGCTCAGGCGCCGGGCGCTCAGGCGCCGTACGCTCAGGCGCCGTACGCTCAGGCGCCGTACGCTCAGGCGCCGTACGCTCAGGCGCCGTACGCTCAGGCGCCGTACGCTCAGGCGCCGTACGCTCAGGCGCCGTACGCTCAGGCGCCGTACGCTCAGGCGCCGTACGCTCAGGCGCCGTACGCTCAGGCGCCGTACGCTCAGGCGCCGTACGCTCAGGCGCCGTACGCTCAGGCGCCGTACGCGAGGCGCCGGCGCCGCCCCGGGTGCCGGCACCGGCATCCCGGCGTGTGCGGGGGCGCCCGGCGCGGAACCCGCCTTCGGGAGGATGGGACGGGACGACCGGTCAGCGGGGGCGCAGCCCGTCGAGGACGACCTCGAGGATCCGCTCCCGGGCCGCCGGGTCCGCTGCGAGCTGTTCCATCGCCTTGGTCGTGCCGGTCAGCAGGGCGATCAGTTCGGGCAGGCCCAGGTCGGGGCGGACCGCTGCGGCCCGTTGTGCCCCGGCCAGCAGTTCGGTCAGCTGTTCCTTGATCACCGTGCTCGACTCCCGCAGGGCGGAGTGCGCGTCCATGCCGGCCGCGGCGAGTGCCCGGGTGAACTCGTCCTTGCCCGCGGACTGTTCGACCACCAGGCGGAAGCAGTCGAAGAAGGCGTCGGCGGGCCGGGATTCGGCGGCCAGCCGTGTGGTGCGGGCCGCCAGTGTCTCCAGCCTGCTCACCATCACCGCCTCCAGCAGGGCCTCTTTGGTCGGGAAGTGCCGGAAGAGCGTGCCGACCCCGACCCCGGCGGCCCGGGCGATCTCCTCGGTGGTGACGGCGACGCCCCGGGTGGTGAACTCCTGGGTGGCGATGTCCAGCAGTCTGGCCCGGTTGCGGGCCGCGTCCGCGCGCAGCGGGCGTTGTCGGTCGCCGGTCATGCCTGTCTTCCCTTCACGGTCGGCGGCCGGAGGGCCGCCCTGGACAACCGGATTCGCCGGTCCGTATCGTTCTTACCGGAGTCGCCAGTCCGGTTCTGGTGACGATCCTGCCGGAGGTTGATCATGTCCGAAACGCTGTCGTCGCGCGAGGTCTTCCTGGAGCTGCTCGCGGGCATCACCGCGGGACGGTTCGCCGAACTGGCCGAACTCTATGCCGAGGACGCGGTGGTGGAGACCGTCTTCCAGCCGGTGGGGCCGCGCCGGCTGGAGGGGCGGGCCGTGCTGCGGGCGCGGTTCGCGGAGGTCGCCGCGCACTCGCCGCTGGATCTGACCGCGAGGAACGTGGTGGTCCGGGAGACCGACGACCCGGAGGTGGTCGTCGCCGAGTGGGACTACCAGGTGCACCACCGGGAGAGCGGGCGGGCCTTCGAGGCCGCAAACATCCAGGTGCTGCGGGTGCGCGACGGCCTGATCGTCCACAGCCGGGACTACCACGACCACCTGGCCCTCGCGACGGCCGGCGGCAACCTGCCGCAGCTGGTGGCGGCACTGGAGGGCGAGTAGCGCGAAATAAGGGGCCCCGGGGACCGGCTGCGGGAGCCGGGAGCCGGGGGCCGGGTCGGCGGCGTGCCCGGGCCGCCGCGGGCGCTCAGAGGGGCCGGACCCGGGCCCGCAGAAGGCAGAATTCGTTGCCCTCCGGGTCGGCCAGGACGTGCCAGCTCTCGGTGCCGCTCTGCCCGACGTCGACGGGCCGCGCACCGAGGGCGAGCAGCCGCTCCAACTCCGCGTCCTGGTCCCGGTCGGTGGCGCTGACGTCGATGTGCAGCCGGAGCTTGCCGGTGCGCGGGTCGCCGCCGGGGCTGAGGACCAGGGTGGGCTGCGGGCCGCCGAACCCGGCGTCGGGCGGCCCGATCTCGATGCTCCCGTCGTCCTCCCGGCCGAGTTCCCGGTACCCGAGGACCTCGCTCCAGAACGCGGCGAGCCGCTCGGCGTCGACGCAGTCGATGACCAGCTCACTGATGCGGCATGCCATGCCCGCCAGTGTACGCAAGCCCCCGGAGGCGGCTGACGGGTCGTCCGCCGCCCGGCCGGGCCCCGGATCTCGACACCGGAGCCGGCCGGACGTGCGACGGGGCCGGCGTCGGCTCGCTACGGTGGAAGGGTGCCGTCTGCCGCTCGGGAGGTCCGATGAAGTTCCCGCGGCCGGTGAAGTTCCCGCGGCCGGTGGAGCTGCGCACCTCCCGCCTGGTGCTGCGGGCCTGGCGGCCCGCCGACGCGCAGCCGTTCGCCGAACTGAACGCCGACCCCGAGGTCATGGCGCACCTTCCGGCGCCCCTGGACCGGGCGGCCAGTGATGCCCTGGCCGACCGGGCCGCCGCCGCGCTCCGGCGGGAAGGCTGGGGGTGGTGGGCGGTGGAACTGGCCTCCACCGGCGCCTTCATCGGCTTCACCGGCCTGTCGCGGACGACGTTCGAGGCGGCCTTCACCCCGGCGGTGGAGGTCGGCTGGCGGCTCGCCAGGCCGGCCTGGGGGCACGGGTACGCCACCGAGGCGGCCACCGCGGCCGTCGGCTTCGGCTTCGAGGCGCTGGACCTGGCGGAGATCGTCTCCTTCACCGCGGTCGGCAACCTGCGCTCGCGTGCCGTCATGGAGCGCCTGGGCATGACGCACGACCCGGGCGAGGACTTCGACCATCCGCGACTGCCGGCCGGGCACCCCCTGCGCCGGCACGTGCTCCACCGACTCACCCGCCCGGCGGCCGGCCCGCGCCCTCCCGGGCACTGACCGCGTGGCGCGCACGACCCGGCACGCGGCGCGACGGCCCGGAACGGCCGTACGCGGCGGTGGGACGGCCCGCCGCCCCGGCCGGTGGTCGGGGCGGCGGGCCGTCGGTGGTCAGGAGGGCTGCGCCGGTCCGGCGGCGGTGATCACCGCGAAGGTGCCGCCCTGGGGGTCGGCGAGGACCGCCATCCGCCCGGCCGGCATGTCGAACGCCGGGGCCATGACGCTGCCGCCGGCCCGGACGGCGGCGTCCTGGACGCTGTCGACGTCGTCGACGCTGAAGTACGACAGCCAGTGCGGCGGCACCCCGGGCGGCAGGGCGGAGAGGTTCATCATCCCGGCGACCGCGCGGTCGGCGACCTTGAACTCCGTGTACCCCTCGGCGCCCGGCATCTGTGTCGGGGCCGTGGTGATCGGCAGCACGGCCGTGTAGAACGTGGCGGCGGCGTCGGTGTCGCCGGTGTTCAGCTCGTTCCAGGTCAGCGCGCCGTGCTCGTTGACGATGCCCGCGCCGTCGAAGGTCCCCGGCTGCCAGAGGCCGACGACGGCGCCGGTCGGGTCGGCGACGACCGCCATCCGTCCGAGGTCCATGACGTCCATCGGGCCCATCATGACGGTGCCGCCGGCGTCGGTGACCGTCTTGGCGGTGGCGTCGAGGCCGTCGGTGGACAGGTAGGTGGTCCACACCGTCGGCGGCATCGGGTCGGGGGTGGAGCCGTCGGGGTTGGAGGCGCGCATGATCCCGGCCACCGGCTTGCCCTTGAGGGTGCAGACCGAGTAGCCGCCGGTCTCCGGCGGGCCGATCTCCCCCTGCCAGCCGAACAGATCGCGGTAGAAGTCGAGGGCGGCCTGCTGGTCGGGGACCATCAGGTCGATCCAACAGGGGGTACCGGGCTTGTAGGGGCCGTTCATGTCGGGCACGGATGCCTCCGAGGCGATCGCTTACCGATGAGGGACGGGCGGTTGCCTCCATACCCGACCAGCGCGGGCCGAATCGGGCCATCTGGCTGATTCTGGCCCCGGTGCGGCCGGTGCGGCCCGACCACGGGCGGGAGCCGCCGGGGCGGGAACGGCCGTGGGAGACCCGCGTTCGGCTCTCCCGGTCGCGCACGACCGGGGCCGGGGGCGGCCGAACGGGCGAGCGCCGTGGCCGGGCGGACGTCCTGCCCGGCGGTGCGGGGAAGAGCCCCCGCGGTGCGGCGGAGGGCGCCGCGGGTGCCTGCGAGCCGGCCCGGGCCGATGGTGTGTCGCAGCGCCCGCGACGGTCGGCCCGGCGGCGAGGATGGGCCGCAGCGACGAAGGAGGCTGCGGTGCGGGCGAGGAATCTGCGGAGATACGAGGAGCGCGCCGCGGACCGGATGATCTTCTTCTCCGACGCCGTGGTGGCGATCGCCATCACCCTGCTGGCCCTCGAACTGCCGGTACCCGAGGGTCCGACGGTCCCGGCGTTGCGGACCGCGGTCCGCGAGAACCTCGACCACTACCTGGCCTTCCTGATCAGCTTCGCCGTGATCGCCGGCGCCTGGGGCCAGCACAACCGGATCTTCCGCTACACCGAACGCACCGACGCCAGGCTGCGTACGCTCAACGCGTGCTGGCTGCTGACGATCGTGCTCAACCCGTTCGCGACCAAACTCCTCACCACGGAGGGGGACGACACCGACACCGTGGGCCTGCGGTTCGGCTTCTACGCGCTGCTGCAGTTCCTGGCGCTCGCAGCGGTGATCGCCATGGAGCGCCGGATGACCTCGCGCCGGCTGCGCGACCCGGAGGTCCCCGCCGAACTGGTCTCGGCCGGGGAGCCGGTGCTGTACGGGATGCTGCTGGGCTTCGGGCTGTCCGTCCCGGTGTTCTTCCTGACGCCCTACGGCTGGGTCCTGTGGATCGTGCTCCCGCAGGCCGCCGGGCGGCTGTTCCGGAGCCGACCGCACCCGTCGGCCGGCGGCTGACCGGCGATCGCGCCGGTCGGCCCGTCAGGACAGCGAGCGGGTACGGGCGGTGCGGCGGGGCCGCCCCGCCCACCCGAATCCTGCGCCATCCGTCCTCGGCCCACGGCCCGGTGCCGGGGACGACCAGGTCGGGGCGCAAGCGGTCCGTCGGGAACTGCTCGGCCCGCCGGTCGCCCGCCCGGTGGTCCTCGGCCAGGTGCCGGTCGAGCGCGGCCGGCAAGGCGGTCGTGGTGAGCAGCAGCAACGGGTAGCCGTCGACCCTCCACCGGGCGGGCCCCGGCGGCGCGGATGCGGTCCGGGACGGTCCGCGCGGCTTCGGGTGACGGCCCGCACGGAAGCCCGGGCCGACGAGCACGTCGCGTTCACCTCACCGCGGCTGCCGGCCGGCTTCGAGGCCGAGGGCCGGCACCGCCCGGCCCCGGAGTTCGTCGAGGGAAGCCCGGTCGACCTCGCACCGGGCGCCTGCTGCCCGCCCGGATCGCCGCCGAGGAGCCGGTGACCGTGATCCTCCCCGGCGAGCTGCCGGTCCACGCCTTCGGCCGACCCGCCCGGGGGATCCGACGCGCGCCTGCCAAGGGCGCTTCGTGTACAACGGTAGCGTCGAGCGAGGCGGACGGAGAGGCACGTATGCGGACACGGGTACGGGGTGCGGTCGGGGTGGCCCTGATGCTGGCGGCGGTACTGACCGGCTGCGGCACGGCGGACCAGCCACCGACAACGACCAGTACGACGGACGGCGGTGGCGGCAGCGGTGGGACGGCACCGGGGGCGAACGAGTTCTCGCAGTTGCCGACACCCAACGTGAGGACCAACCCGGGCAATCCCGGGGGCGGCGGCAACCCGTCCGTCGGGGTGGGCTGCCCGCCCGTCCCCTCCCCGTCCACCGGGACCGAGCCGCCCTGTCCCTCGCCCGACCCGAGCGACGAGCCCGGCACCGGGGGGAGCAGCGAGCCGGGCGTAGGGGAGAGCAGCGAGCCGCCACCGCCCGGCACGTGACCGAGGCCCCCACCCGGCCGACGGCGGACACCGACTCGGCGACGCCCGTCGGCCTGATCAAGTCGGTGGTCGCGCAGGCCTCCTTCCTCGCGGCGCTGATGTTCTACGCCGGCGTGCTCTACGACAGCGCGTACTTCGGCTACTTCCACCTCTCGTCGCTGTCGATCGGTTTCACCTTCGCCGAACTGGTGGTCCAGAGCCTGCGGCTGATGGCCGTTCCGCTGCTCGCCCTGCTCGCGGTCGGCCTGCTGCTCATGCAGGTGCCGGACCTGGTGCGGCGACTGCCCGGCCGTTTGGCGACCATCGACGTCGGAGCCTTCGCGGCGACGGCCCGCTGCCACGCGCTGGTGCTACTGGCCGGCGTACTCATGCTGCTGTTCTGGCGGCCGCTGCAACTCCACGGCTGGGGCTGGGTCGCCCCGGTCACCATCGCGGCCGGTCTGCTGCTCGGACAGACCAGGGCGGCCAACGGCGGGCGGAGGCCGCACGGGCTGTTCCGCCACGCCGTCCCCATTTTGGCCGCCGGTGTCTTCCTGCTCTGGGCGGTCGCCCTGATCGCCGCGCTGACCGGCCACAGCGACGCCGAGGCCGACGCCCGGCGTATCGAGGATCGCCCCGCCGTGGTGGTGTTCAGCTCCAAGAGCCTCAAGCTCAGCCCGCACCCCGAACTTCACGAGCAGTGCCTGGCGGCCGAGTCCGACACCCTCTACCGCTGCCGCTACGTCGGCCTGCGCCTGCTGATCACCCGCGGCGGCCGCTACTACCTGTTCCCGGTCGGCTGGCGCCACGACACCGATCCGGTCTACGTCCTCCAGGAGGGCGGGGGCCTGCGCGTCGAACTCCTCCCCGGCACCCGCTAGCGGGCACCGGACCGATCCCTCACGGCGAGCCGGGCGGCCGGCACCTGGGCGTAGCGGTGGACCGGGCGGCGAGTCAGCGCGCCGCCGGCCCAGCCCCGCCCGCCGCCACCCGCCGCCGGACGGCGCCGGGACTGCGGCGGACGGCGCCGGACGGCGGCGGGACAGCGGCGGACGGCGGCGGGACAGCGGCGGACGGCGGCGGACGGCGGCGGGACAGCGGCGGGTGGCCGACGGCGGGCGGGGTGTCGGCGCAGGGCCCGTCCGGTCAGCCGGCGGGCGCGGGGATCGGGTTGTCCGGCGCGAAGCGGGCGGCGATCTGCGCGGCGATCAGCTCGGCCGTGTTGACGTCCGGCGAGTCGGGGCCCTTGGTGGTGGAGACGGCGATGGCCAGGTGCTCGCACGGCAGGTAGGCCTGGATCGCCGCGTACCCGGAGAAGGACGGGTTCTGGAGGATCCAGCCGTTCTCCACCAGGACGGTGAAGCCGAAGTGCAGCGCCTCGGTGTTGTGGAGGCAGACCGTCGGCGGGCAGATGTCGGTCGGCCCGCCGAGGCCGACCGTGCCCGGGTCGAGCTGGGTGCGGAAGCCCTCCGGCGAGAGCAGTTCACCGGTGCCGATGGCCTGCGCCGAGCGGGCCAGGTCGCAGATGTCGGTGGTGATCACGGCGCCCCGCGCGGTCGTCCACGACGGGTTCCAGAAGGTGGACTCCTCGTAGATGCCGCGGTCCGAGGTGAAGGCGTGCAGCACCGGGGCCGGGATCTCGGGGGTGAAGTTGTTCCGCGTGTTGCGCAGCCCGAGCGGGCCCGTCACGCGCTGCTCCAGCAGCTCGTCCAGCGGGGTGCCGGTGATCTTCTCCAGGGCCTCGCCGAGCAGCACGAAGTTGGCGTGCGAGTAGCTCCAGTTGGTGCCCGGCTCGTACCAGAGCGGGTGGCTGTAGGGGTAGGCGAGCACGTCGTCGTCGGTCCAGTGGCGGAACGGGTGGGCCTCCAGCTCGGCGAGGAAGGCCGGGTCGGTGACGTAGTCGTGCAGGCCCGAGGTGCTGGAGCCGAGCATCCGCAGCGTGATCCGGTCGGCGTGCGGCACGTCCGGCAGCCAGCGCGAGATCGGCTCGTCGAGGCCCACCACGTGCTCGTCCACCAGCTGCAGCAGCACCGTGCCCATGTACGCGATGCCCACCGAACCGGCCCGGAAGTGCATGTCCGGCTCGGCCGGCACGCCCGTCATGGACTCGCCGAGCGCGGTGGTGATCAGGTCGTGGCCGTCGACGGTGACCTTGAGGAGCACCGAGTTGAGGCCGTACTGCTCCTTGCTCTGCCGGGCGATGTCGAGCACCGCCGCGGCCGGCCCGGAGGAGGGCTCCGGGGAGCGGACGCAGGCGTGCCCGCCGTGGGCGGAGCCGGTCAGGGCGAGGGCGCCCGCGGTGCTCGGCAGGGACGTGGCGATCATGATGGCGGCGGCGAGAGCCAAGGCCGCTCTGGTGCGTGTCATTCCGCACTATCTACGGACGGATGCAACGAAACCGGGCAGGACACTCGGCGCGGTCCTCCATCCGGCTGACACCCGCCGCACCACCGCCCGCACCCGGGCGGGGCCCACCCGCCGCGAGGCCCACCCGCCGCGAGGCCTTGACCGCCTACGACGCGGGACGGCGACGCGGGACGGCGACGCGGGGCGGCGGAGGTCGGTGCCGCGGTCCGCCGGGCGGTGACGACCCCTCGGGCGGTGACGACCCCTCGGGCGGGAGCGGCCCTTCGGGCGGGAGCGGTCCTTCGGGCGGGAGCGGACGGGGTCGGGCCCGGGTGGGGCCGGGCCTGGGTGGGGTCGGGAAAGGGTGGGGTCGGGAAAGGGTGGGGTCGGGAAAGGGTGGGGTCGGCGAATTCTTGACAGCAAGGCAAGGCTTGCCTAACTTAACCTCTCATGTCTTGGAACTTCTCCGGCCCGGCGGGTCCGCCCCCGGCCGCGCACGAGCCCGCCGGTGCCACCGAGCCCCCCGCCCCGGGGCAGGGGCGCCGTGCCGGGTCCTCGCGCCCCGGCGCGGACCGGCGTCGGCCGCTCCCGCGGGTGCCGGCCGGCCGCGTGGGTGGCGGCGAACTGCCCGGCGGGAGGCGCTGACATGCTCCCCATCGATCCGCAGGCGGACATCGGCCGGCGCGCCTGGGCGCCCTGCCCGACCTGCCGCACGCACGAGACCTGCGACTCCTGCCGTGACGGGCGGAACTGCGCGGACCACTGGCGCTACCTGCTCTCCAACACCGGCAGCCTCCTGCACCTCCAGTGCCCCGGCTGCACCGACGTCTGGGACCACGAGACGGGCTTCGGGGCCACCCGATCCGGCCTCGGCCGGCTCCTGCGACGGGCCCTCGGGCCCGGGTAGCACCCGGACGTCCGCCCGCCCCGGGCCGGCCCGGGGCGCCGTGCCACCGCGCCGAGGAGCAGGCGGCGGCGCACCACCGCCGGGGGCCTCGACCCGGGTCGCCCGCGAGAAGCCCACCCCGGCCCCCGCCCCCTGCCGGAGACCGCAGCGCGGTCTCCGGTGCCGTGGGTTCGGCTGCCGTGGACTCGGCTGCCGCCGGCTCAAAGGCTGCGAGCGGTGATGTCGCCGTGGGCGGTGGTCGCGTGGACGGTCAGCTCGGCGGCGCCGCCGGTGTTCCGGAACGCGTTGTGGATCCGGCCGTAGGAGGTGCCGGCGTCCAGGGCGGCGCCGACCCCGCGGGCGGCGCCGATCGTGATGTCACCGGCCAGGGTGCGCAGTTCGACGGTGCCGCGGACCGCCTCGGTGATCGTGATGTGGCCCTGCTGGGTGCTGATCCGCGCGGGGCCGCCGAGGCGGCCGACGGTGATGTCGCCGGCCTGGAGGGTGAGGTGGGCGCCGGCGGTCTCGTCGAGCTTGACGGTGCCCTGCGCGCCCTCGAAGGTGACCTCGCCGAGGCGCCCCACGCCCCGCAGTTCGGCGGCGGCGGCCTTGGCCTCGACCCGGGAGCCGGCCGGCAGCCGGACGGTCACCTCCACCGACCCGGAGTTGCCGAGGATCCGGTTCTTCGCCGGCACGGCCCCGATCCGCAGCACGCCGTCCGCGTACTCGACGGTGATTCGCTCCGCCGCCTTCACGTCCCGCCCCTTCGAGGCGTCCGCCGCCAGGACCTCCACCGTGCTGTCCGCCCGGTCCGCGGCGATGAACCGGATCCGCCCGGCCGGGATGTCGAGGACGGTGGTGATCGAGGTGGGGGTGTCGAACTTCAGCATCGCCGTCTCCTTCGTCGGTGGCGGGCGCTCCGTCGGCCCGCTGTTTCCGATGAGGGAAAAGCTACGTTGCGTTCATAGATCTGGCAACGCATTCGTTGCGCACAGCGCCTTTCACTGCAGGCCGAGGACACTATTTCATTGCAATGGCCTCAAGGGTAACGCAACAAACCCGATCAAGACGTTGCAATGGAATGAGCGTGAACGCTATAGTCGGGGACACCACGGACGACGAAGGAGACCGCGATGCCGGGAGGCAGGCTCACCCAGCAGGAACGTCAGCAGATCGCGCTGGGACTGGCCGACGGCCTCGCCTACGCCGAGATCGCCAGACGCCTCGACCGCCCCACCTCGACGATCACGCGCGAGGTGATGCGCAACGGCGGCCCCACCGGCTACCGCGCCGACCTCGCCCACCGGGCCACCGAGCACCGCGCCCACCGGCGCAGGCAGGCAGCCCCCCGGGGGTCGGAGGCGCTCCCGCAGGCCCACGGGCGCGACGCCGAGGCCGTGCGCCAGTACGAGGAGGTCTTCACGACCGTCATGATGCAGTCGGGCATGCCCCAGATGACGGCCCGGGTGATGACCGGCCTCCTGCTCTCCGACACGGGCAGCCTCACCTCGGCCGAACTCACCCAGCGTCTCCAGGTCAGCCCGGCGTCCGTCTCCAAGTCGATCACGTTCCTCGAAGGCCAGGGCATGGCCCGCCGGGAACGCGACGAACGCCGCCGTGAGCGCTACATCGTCGACAACGACATCTGGTACCAGTCGATGATGGCCAGCGCCCGCTCCACCGCCCAGATCGTCGAGACCGCACGGCAGGGCGTCAGCGTCTTCGGCTCCGACACCCCCGCCGGCGCCCGCCTCGAAAACGTCGCCCGCTTCCTCGACTTCGTCTCCGAGAGCATCGCCCGCGCCGCGGAACAGGCCCGCGAGATCCTCCACGCGATGCCGACGACCACGGACGGCGCCGCCCCGCCGGATCCGGACGGCGCACGGACGGCCGTCCCGGACGAGGACTGACACCACGCGCCGGTCCGGGCCGCCGGCCGCCACCGGGAAGGACGGTCGCCCCCCGACCGGGCCCCGAGCGGCAGGCCCGGCACACCGGTCGGACCGGCTCGGAGCGTCGGGGGGCGGGGCGTCCGGGCGGCATCCACACCGGCGGCCACTCCCCCACCCGGTTCGTCCCCCACCGCACCGGGGCAACGGCGCCCGGGCGCAGGTCCGGCCGGCGCATCCAGGCGGCCCGCCGCTGGGCGGCCGGGTCCGGGTCGAGGACCAGGTACAGTCGCGGCCCGGCCAGGCCGGGCAGCACACCGGGGTCGTGGCGCTGCAGGCGGTACCCGTACAGGCCCGCCGCCCGGAGCTGCTGCGCCAGCTCGGCGCCCCGGCAGAAACTCCTGACCGTGACCTCGGCGCTCCTGCCGTCCAGCCGGTGGACCAGCGCGGAATGGTCCATCACCTCGCCCACCGCCCCCGGCGGCCTGCTCCGCCCGCTCCGACCGCTCCGACCGCTCCGCCCAGGAGCGGGCCGGGGCATCGCGGGGCTCGCACCGCCCGGTCCGGCGACGGCGCAGCGGGGCGCCGCGCGCCCGGGAGGGTCTGCCCCTCCCGGGCCGCGGGCCGCCGCGGATCCGGGTCAGGGCCAGGGTCAGGGTCCTGCGGTTGACCGGTCCGGTGCCGGGACGTCCCCTGCGTCACCATGCCCCCCCGGCAAGGTCGTACGGGCACCGGCCGCACCCTGGCGCGGCCATCGCCTCGTCGTCATGAGCTACGGACGTCCGCGGAGGGCGGCCGGTTGCGGCCGTGCTCCCCTGACCCGGGGCCGTACGGACCGGGGTCCGGGACCGTACGGACCGGGGTCCGGGACCGTGCGCACCGGGGTCCGGGACCGGCGCCGGCGTCGCCCGCGGCCGCCCGGTGCACCACGTCCGGGTCGTTGCGCCACCGGGTGTGGTGCTGCGCGTCCTCGGGGCGCAGCGGGCGCAGTCCTACCAGCGTTCCATCGATGATCATCACGAAGTGGTGGGCGGCGCTCCTGCGGTCGGGGTCGGGGCTACTGCTTCCCGGTGGGCGTCAGGGGGCGCTTGTAGTACCGCCAGGGGAACCAGCCGGCGCCGACGGGGATCCAGCCCTCCGCCTCCATGCGGCGGTGGCGGCCGAGGGCCGCGAGGGTGACGCGGCAGTGCTCCCAGGGGTGTTCGGAGGCTTCGACCTCGTGGTACCAGGCTCCGTAGCCGACCAGGTGCCAGCCGTCGCGGCCGGCCTCCGTGAGGGCGGCCATCTCGTTGAAGGCGGTGAGCGGGGTCAGGATGCGGCGTTCGGGGTCGTGGGGGCCGGTGGTGGCCGGGTGGGGCGGGGCGGCGTTCGCGCCCTTGTCGGTGAAGCGTTGCTGGGCGGCCTGGCGGCTGACTCCCAGGACGCGTCCGACGGTGTCCCAGCTGTGGCCGGCGGCCCGGGCGCCCTGGACCGCCTCGCGGAGCAGTCGGCTGCTCTCCTCGGCGCCGACGCGGGTGGCGTCCACCAGGCGCAGGTAGCCGGCGGGGTCGTGTTCGAGGGAGTCGGCCAGGCCTTCGGGGGCGGCGAGGACGGTGGCGGCGATGCCTTCCCGGATCCGGGTGATCTCCTCGGGGCCGAGCAGTGGTTCGTCGTTCATCGCGTGGTGCTCCCGGGGGTGGTGGGGCGCAGGGGTTCGAGGCGGTCGAGGGTCTCCTGGTCGCGTCGGGCCTGGTCGCGTCGGGCCCGGTCGGTGGCGCGCGTGCCGGTGGCGCCGGTCGTGGTCCCGGCCTTGCGGCGGGCGACCAGGGTGCCGGCGGCGGCGATGAACGCGAGGTCCGCGCCGATCAGGGCGATCGATGCCGGTGTGCCGAGCCGGTCGGCGAACAGGCCGGTGAGGGCCGGCAGGATCACCGTCAGCGGGACGAGGGCCGGCAGGGCGGGGGCAGGCACGGGGTGGGGCGTCGTCGACGGCGTCAGGATCGGCATGTGTCAAGGAAACCTTGACACCCTCACCCTTGTCAAGACTTCCTTGACAAGGGTGGGTCGGCGGGGCGGGGCCGCCCCTCGCGGGGAGCACCGGTCCGACCGGGCGGGCCGTCCGGGCAGGCTGACGGGCCGTCCGGACGTACTGACGTACTGACGTACTGACGGAGCGTCCGTCCGCCCGGGTCCGGCCCGGCGCCCCGGGAAGGACGGGGGCCGGCGGGGCGACGGCGAAGGCGGGGCGACGGTTCCTCCGGCACCGCCGCAGACGCGCGCGGCGGATCGGTGACCCACCGTCGGCGGCCCGGCCCACCGGCCCGTCCAAAGCGGCCCGGGGAGAGTCGGGAACGCCCGCTCGGGGCCCGTCCGCAGGCCGGAGGTAACGATCCGGCCACGCACCGGGACGGGACAGCGGCCCGGCCCTCTTGGATGGGCGTAACACCTCGACCCGTCCAAGCCGCCAGTCACAGGGACCCCCATGCCGCGCCGTCCGTCGCCCTCGCCACACCACCCCGGTGCCCCGGCTCCGGAACCCGCACCGGCCTCCGCACCAGCACCGCCGTCCGGACCGACACCGCCGGCCGGCCCGCAGGCGCAGCGGCCGGCCGGTGCCGAGGCGCCGGAGAGCGACGAGCGGCTCACCGCGCGGGTGCGGGCCGGGGAGGAGGGCGTCGTCGCCGAGCTGTACGAGCGTCATCACGGTGCGGCCACCGCCTACGCCCGTACGCTGACGCGCACCGCCGAGGGTGCCGAGGACCTGGCGAGCGAGGCTTTCGCCCTCACCCTCCAGGCCGTCCGCAGCGGCGCCGGCCCGGACCAGAGCTGGCGGCGCTACCTGCTCACCGTCGTCCGCAACACGGCCGTCGCCTGGAGCACGGCGCAGCGCCGGACCCTGCTCACGGCCGACTTCGGCGACTGGGCGGACCGGCAGGACGAGACGCCGACCCCCGACGAATTGCTGGCCGCCGGCGCCGAGCACCGGTTGGTGGCGGCCGCGTTCGGGGAGCTGCCGGAGCGGTGGCGGACGGTGCTGTGGCACGCGGTGGTCGAGCAGCAGGCGCCCGAGCGGATCGCGCCGCTGCTCGGTCTGACGCCCAGTGGGGTGTCGTCGCTGGTTTCGCGGGCCCGGGAGGGGCTGCGCGAGGCGTACCTGAGCGCGCACGTGCGCCGGGCCGACGCCTCGCCGGAGTGCCGGGCCTACGCGGACCGGCTGGCGGCGCTGGTGCGGCGCCCCGAGCAGCGGCAGCCCCGGAGCCTGGTACGGCATCTCGACGGGTGCGAGCGGTGCCGGTCCTGCGTGGAGGAGATGCGGGACGTCAACCGGCGGCTGCGGGCGGTGGGCCTGGCCGCCTTCCTCCCGTGGGGCGGCGGGCACGACTACCTGGCGGCGGTGTCGGGGGGCGCCGTGCCGGCCGGTGCGGCGGCGGGCGCCGGCGCGCCGCCGGCGGGCCTCGGCGCGAAGGCCGTGGCCGGGAAGACGGTGGCTGGGAAGACGGTGGCCGGGGTGGCCGCGGTCGCGGTCGGCGCCGTCGTCGCGGCCGCCCTGGGGGCCTCGGCCTCCCACCCCCGCCCCGCGGCTGCGCCGGCCGGCGGCGGGCGGGCGGCGGCCGCGGCGGCGCCCGGCGCAGCGAGCGTGAGCCCCGTGGTCGCGCCGGCCCAGGCCGACCCCGTGCCCGCCGTGGCCCCGACGTCCTCGGGCGGCCCCACGCCCGCCGTGGCCCCGACGTCCTCGGGCGGCCCCGCGACCGGCCGGGCCACCGCGGGTGCGCGTGCCACCACCGGGGCGGCCTCCCGCGCGCCGGCGGCCAAGGGCGGCGGGCTGAGCGCGACCATCTCCGCGGGGACGACGCCGGCCCCGAGCCAGCCCGGTGACCAGGTGGTCGAGCTGCGGTTCGCGGCGCAGAAGTCCTGCGTGAGCGTGGAGGGCTACGAGAGCGTGGAGGGCTCCGCCCCCTACTTCGTCCCGTGCGAGTCGACGACGGACCAGCGCTGGTACCTGCGGCCGGGTCCGTCCGGCGGACGGCTGCGGGTGGTCAGCGCGGGCAACGGCGGGTGCCTGCGGCCCGGCAGCGGGTCCGGCCCGGCGGTGGAGGGCACCTGCGGCAGCGGCACCAAGGAGGAATGGCAGACGGTCTCCCTCGGGGGGAAGGACGTCGCCCTGCGACACGTCGACACGGGGCAGCTCCTGGGCGCCGCGCGGGACGGGAGCGACGACGACGTGCTCGTGCTCCACCCCGCGACCTGCGCCACCGACGCCACGTGCAAGGACCAGGTGACGTTCCTGCTCTGAGCCCGACACCCCTTCCCCGACCGCGAGGGGCCCGGCCCGGGGAGGGCCGACGCCGGAACCGCCCGGCCCGGGAACCGCCCGACCGCGAGGGGCCCGGCCCGGGGACCGCCCGACCGCGAGGGGCCCGGCCCGGGAACCGCCGACGCCGGAACCGCCCGGCCCGGGGACGGCCGGCGCCGGGCGGTCCCCGGGGGCTTCAGCGGTCCCCGGGTCGTTCAGCGGGCGGGGAACTCCCGGGCGGGGGCGTCCCCGTGGTGCCGGCGGAGGAGGGCGAGGGGGCGGGCGGCGCGCTGCTCGGGGAGGACGTCGGCTGCCGGCTGGACGGCGCCGCCGTCGGGACGGACGGGGCGCGCGGCGAGGGCGGCGCGTCGCGGACGACCGGCGGGAGCCCGGTGACCGCCGGCACCGGCCGCGGGCTCACGGACGTCGCGGCCGGGCCCCGGGAGGCGGGCGGCGAGGACGGCCGCGGGCTCACGGACGTCTCGGCGACGCCCGTGGGACCGGCGCTCTGCGCCGCGGGCGGCACCTCCACCTGACCGGGGGGATCGGAGTGGACCGCGCCGGTCGGCGAACCCGACACCGCGGCCGCCGCGGCGGGCGGAGAAGGCTCTGCGGGCCGCTGCGGGGCCGTCGGCCCGAAGCTGCGCCGGCCGTTTCCCCCGCCCTCGTGCCCCGGAGCCACCGCCAGTGCCACGACGGCGCCGGCCGCGGCCGACGCGGCGAGCACCCAGACCGTCGCGCGTCGCGGCAACCGCCACACGGCCGCCGGCGGGACCCTCAGCGGGGTCACCCTCTCCCGCACCGGCGACGCGAGCGGCGCCCGGACGACACCCAGGACGAGCGTGTCCTCCTCCGGCCCCTGCCCGCCCCCCGACCCCGTACCCGCGCCCGTGCCCGCGCCCGTGCCCGTGCCCGGTTCTGCTTCCCTGGCCGTCTCCGTCTCCGTGCCTGCGTCCGCGCCTGCGCCTGCGCCTGCGCCTGCGGGCGGGTCGGCCTGCGCGGCCGGCCCGGGAGGCAGCGCCGCGCCGCGCGCCGCCCCGGGCCGCAGGCCCGTCGCGCCCTCGGGCCCGACACAGAGCAGGCAGCCACCGCGCCCCGAAGGGGGCGGTGACGGCGCGTCCTCCCGCCGGCCCGCGGCCTCGCCCAGCGCCGTCGCCACCTGCCGGCACGCCTGATCGGCGATCCGGACCAACCGCGCGCGCACCTCGTCCACCTCGTCCTCGAAGCGGGAGCGGCCCGGGGCGCCGGACAGCCCGCCCGTACTCGCCCCCGGGCCCGGGTCCCCCCGCTGCGCCGCCGCCAGTGCGGCACGCAGCAGGGCCACCCGACAGTCCTCGGGAGCCGCCAGGACGGCCCGCAGGACCATCGCCTCCCGGCGGGTGCGGACGGTCGACGGCTCAAGCACCTGACCGCCCTCGGACGGACGGACGGCGACACCCGGGGGCGTACGGACGGCGACGCCGGCATCGGCGGGCGACCGTTCGCCCGGGCGACCGGGCGACCCGTCCGACGCGGGCCGAACGCCCGGCACCGGGACGGGCCCGGACGCCCGGAGGTCGACGGCGGCGCGCTCCCCGCCCTCCCCCTGAGGAACTCCGGCGGGGGACGCGCTCACGTTCGGCCTGAACGCGTTCCACGAGACGGGCTCTGACACGGTTCTCCTTACGTCGGATGCTGGGGGGTGCCTCGACGGAGCACGGCGGCTCCTCGCGCTGGCGCAGCGGTGCCGGATGCGGTGCCGCACGCGGTGCGCTCCGGGCCGCTCCGGGCGATGCCGGACGGGGACGGACGGGGACGGGGGCGGGGCCGGACGGGGCCGGACGGGGACGGACGGGGACGGGGGCGGGTTGCGCGGGCCGGGGCGGTTCAGCCGTGCCGGGCCGCGGACCTGCGGCGGCGCAGCAGCACCAGGGTGCCGGTGCCGAGGGCGAGCGCGGTGGCGCCGGCGGCTGCCGTCAGCAGGGTGCTGCCGTCGGCGCCGGTCTGGGCGAGGTCGCGCTCCAGGGTGTCGGCGGTGGCCTTCGCCCTGGCGACCGCGGCGGGGGTGATCTGCAGCGGAGGGAGGGCGGGGAGGCTGACGGGGAAGGCGATCGGCAACTGGTCGGGGTCGATCGGGGTGGTGACCGGCTGCGGCGAGGCCGAGGCCGAGGCTGTGGCTGTGGCTGTGGCTGTGGCTGTGGCTGTGGCTGTGGCTGTGGCTGTGGCTGTGGCTGAAGCCGGGGCGGGGCCGGCGGATGAGGCGGACCTGACCGCGCTCGGGCTCGGACTCCCGGCTGCGGTGGCCGACTTGACCGTGCTGGGTGTCGGGCTGGACGGGGCCGTTGTCACCGCGCTCGGGCTCGGGCTCGGGCCGGGGCTCGTACTCCTGCTCGGGGTAGGGCTGGGGCTGGGGCTCGCGGCGGGCCGGGTCGAAGCGGGTGCCGCCGGGGTCGACTTCACCGGGCTCGGGCTCGGGCTGGGGCTCGACGTGACGACGGGGGCGGGTGCCTTGATGGTGAATCCGGCGCCGATGACGCACTCGCAGGCGTAGCTCCCGACGCCCACCGGCTCCCCGGTCCGGTCGTCGAGCGGTGTGGAGAAGAGGACCGGCACCACGCCGGCCGGGCCCTGGGGGGCGTCGGCGGTGAAGGAGGCGCGCACCTTGACGGACACGTTCCTGGACTTCCTGACGGCGAGCAGCGCGTCGTCGGACGGGTGGCCGGCCGGGTCCTGGGCGCCCAGCAGGAACAGCGCGCCGCCGTCCGGGCGTCCGTCGGCGCCGCCGCCGGGGGCCACGGAGGCGGGCAGCCAGGCGCGGGTGCCGAGCGGCTGGTACTCGACGTGGACGGCCGCGGGGCTCAGAATTCCGCTGCTGCTCCGGAATTCGAGCAGCGGAAGGGCGACGAAGTCGTTGCCCGCGCGGTTGTCGATCCTGAGGGAGAATTCGCGGACGTCCCCGCCGGCGACGAATGTCCTCGGTACACCGACCATCCACAGGTCGAGATGACGGCCCAGGGCGGCCCCCGCCCACGCGGTGTCGGGCGACGGGGACCCGGCGGCAAAGGCGGTGGAGGCGTCGGCGCCGGCCAGTCCCACGGAGGACGTGAGCGTGGCGACGGCGGCGAATTCGAGTATGCGGCGAACAGGCAAGGGGAACCTCGTTGAGGAATGGGGTTAATGCCTTTGACAGGTGCTCGACTGCGGCCCGAAGTACCGTGGCCCATTTTGGGCGTTGCCGCGATCCGCGGGGTGCGGGCAGCGGGACGCGAAGGACCCGCGGATCGGGTTGCCGCAGTGTGCGGTTCGCCACTTTGCACGGGATCGGCGCGTGATGCAACCGCCGGTTCGCGGGCCCGACGCCGCTCAACTCGGTTGCGGCCCGGCGAATCTCACGCGCCGTCAAAGCCATTGATAACGTTGCGATAAACGTCCGGGACGGGCGCGGCGGGCCGTTCTCCTCTCACGGTGACAGCGCACCCCACCACTTCGCCGGAGGACTCTCATGCCGCCCACCGCGACCGCCCGCCCCACGCCCCGCGCCGGCCGGCTCGCCCGCCGGGTCGCCCGCCCCGCGGCCCGGCGGAGCGGCCCGGCCGGCACACCGGCCCACGTACCGGCGGCCGTACCTGCTGGTACGGCCGACCTCGTGCCGTACGACGCCGCGGCGTACGACCTGGCGGCGTACGCCGTGGCGGCGCCTTCGCCCGGGTCGGGCCCCTGCGCGGCGATCGACGGCGCGGGGCCGTCCGCCCGGTCGCCGCGACCCGCACGGGGTGCGGGCACGGCCGCCGGGTTCCACGTTCCCGACGACGGGAATTCCCTCCGGGCGGAACGCCCCGGCACATCGGCGCGGTGCGACCCGGCGCCGCTTCGCTTTCGCGTCCCGACGGCCGGGCGATTGCAGGTTTCCGCCTCTCGGTGCGATCCCGCGCCCGGCGGTTCGGTGCCCGGATCGGCGAACCCGGGCGTGAAAGCGGTGACGGCGCTGTGCGCGCACGACGGCGGCCGGCTGCCGAATTGCACCGGCAGCGCGGCGGGACGGCCCGGGAGGTCCATCTGCCGCTCGGCGCGGCGCGGTTCGGTCACGGGAACCGGCGGCCTCTCGGCATTCTCGGCAGCACCCGGGCGGCCGCGCAGAAACCCGGCGCCGTCGTGGCGGGAAAGGGGTCCGCGGCCACCTCCCGGCGCGGGACCGACAACGACCACCACCGCGATCCGCCGGCGATTCCGCTCAGGACGGGAATCCGTCACCGCTTCCGGCGGCCGGAAAGGAACACCGGCCGCGGCGCGGGCACACCGGGGCTGAATTCCGTTCGTCGACGCCGTCAACGTCACCGACGGTCCGGTGAATGCGCCGGAACAGTCTCCGGATTCGTCGCGGGCGGTGTCGCGGGGACGGTGCGGACGCTCCCTTGGCGAGCCCGGCCACCGCCGCACCGGCACCGGTGCGGGCGCGGAGCGGCCGGCGGTGCGGGCGCGGAGCGGCGGTGCGGGCGCGGAGCGGCGGTGCGGGCGCGGAGCGGCGGCTGCCGGGGCACGGGCACCGGCGCCGGCGCGGGGTGCCGGGCCCCGGCAGCCGCCGCTCCGCCGAACAGCTGACATCGCGTCGGCGGGACGTGGCGTTGCCCCGTGCCGCTGCGACGTCCGGGCAGGGTCGGTGGGTGGACCGGGCGCGGTCCCGCGGCCCGGCCCCCGGCCCGGTCGGGGGCGGCTTCCTCCCGGTCGTCAGGCGTGGGGCCGGCGTGCGGCGGGCCCGAAGGACGGAAGGACGAGGCGGATGGCAGGCCGGCGGCCCGACCCCACCCCGCAGGGCTGCGCGCCCGTGGCGGCCAGCCAGTCGCTGACGCTGGCGGCGATGCTGTTCGCGGTGTCGATGACGTTCATCGACCAGACGATCGTGTCGATCGCCGCGCCCGACATCATCCGCGAGCTGGGCCTGTCGGCGGTCGGCATGCAGTGGGTGGTGAACGCCTACCTGCTGTCGCTGGCCGCGTTCTTCGCCCTGGGCGGGCGGCTGGCGGACGTGCTGGGCCACAAGCGGATGATGCTGGTCGGGACGCTGACCTTCGTGGTCGCCTCGGCGCTGTGCGGGGCGGTGCCGTCCGGGGAGGGCGCCGAGACCTGGCTGATCTGCTTCCGGGCGGTGCAGGGCCTGGGTGCGGCCCTGATGTTCCCGGCGGCGCTCGCGGTGGTGGTGGAGGTGTTCCCGGTGGAGCGGCGCGGGCGGGCGCTGGCGCTGTTCTTCGGGGTGGCGGGCGGGCTGACGGCGATCGGCCCGCTGCTGGGCGGCTGGCTGACCGGCTGGACCTGGCGGGCGATCTTCTGGGTCAACGTGCCGGTGGCGGTGGTCGCGGTGGTGCTGACGGTGCTGGCCGGGATCCGCAACACCGCGCGCCGGGAGCCGATCGACTGGACGGGCGCCGTCCTGGCGGCGGCCGGGATGGGGCTGAGCGTGCTCGGCCTGCAGCAGGCGGCGTCCTGGGGCTGGGGCAGTTGGGCGACCTGGCTGTGCATCGTGGGAGGCCTGCTGGTGCTGGCGGTGTTCGTGCTGGTGGAGCTGGGCACCGAGCATCCGCTGATCAAGCTGCGGGTCTTCGCCGACCGGGCGTTCGCGGCGGACAACGCGGTGCTGTTCTTCGCCATGATCGCCTTCGTGCCGGTGTTCTTCTTCGCCTCCGTCTACGCCCAGGTGGCGCTGGAGCAGTCGCCGAGCGAGGCGGGGCTGTACCTGCTGGTGTTCTTCGCCGGTTTCGCCCCCGGCTCGCAGGTCGGCGGGCGGATGCTGGACCGGCGCGGCGCGCGCCCGCCGATACTGCTGGGCACGGCGGTGTCCGCGGTCGGCTTCGCGCTCTGGGCCTGGAAGATCACCGACCTGTCGCTCGGCGCGCAGTGGCCGTACATCGTGCTGGCGGGCGCGGGGATCGGACTGCTGCTGACGCCGGCCTCGACGGACGCGGTCAACCGCGCGATCGACGCCTCCTACGGCGAGGTCACCGGGATCACCCAGACCGTGCGCAACTACTCGGCCAGCCTGGGCCTGGCCGTGCTGGGCACCGTCCTGCTGCACAGCACCACCCGCAACGTGCAGCAAACGCTGGTCGCCGGCGGCGTCCCGGCCGACGCCGCGCCCGCGGTGGCCGCCACCATCACCGGGAGCATCACCGGCCACGGCCCGGGCGGGCAGAACCCCGCCACCGGCGTCGGGACCACCCTGCTGGACGCGATCCGGCACGACTTCGCCGAGGCGAACGCGCCCGTGCTGTACGGCATGGCGGCGGCCCTCACGGTCGCCTTCCTGTGCGCCCTGGCACACCCGGGCACCCGGGTCACCGCCGCCGGCGGCGACGCGTCCGCGCAGGCCGCCGCCCGCGCGAGCGGGAGAACGGCCTGACCGCAGGGCGGCGGCCCCAGGCCCGGGCCCGGCGACGCCGGGCCCCCGACCGGGGACGGGAGGACCCAGACCGGCGGCGCAGGGTCCCGACCAGGACGCAGGTCCCGACCAGGACGCAGGTCCCCCGGTGGGGCCGCCGTGACGGCCGGCCCGCCACCGCCCCGGGGCCGGTCTCCTTTCAGGAATGATCAATTCCCGTAGGCGCCTGACAGGGCATCAGCTCAGCCCCTAATCTGGCGCGTGCCACGCCCGGTCAACCTCCAAGGGGGGCGACGTATGTCCCGAAGCCGCAAGCTCCACCGCCTCAGCAACCCCGACACCGACGAGCGCCGCGCGCAGCGGATGCTGTTCCGTCACCTGCGCGACGACACCAACGCCAATCGCGGCCGGATGACGAAGCGGGTGCACGAGCTGCAGCTCCTGCTGGCGATGGACCCGGTGGAGTTCGAGCAGCTGATCGCCCGGCTGATGGAGGCGATGGGCATGAAGGTCGAGCTGACGGCCCGCTCGCGGGACGGCGGGGTGGACGTGCGCGGCATCGACACCGACCCCTTCCGCGGGGGGAACGTGATCGTGCAGGTGAAGCGGTACCGGGACACGGTGACACCGTCGGCGGTGCGGGACCTGTACGGCACGCTGCAGCACGACCGGGCCGCGACGAAGGCGGTGCTCGTCACCACCAGCAGGTTCGGGCCCAGCTCGCACCAGTTCGTCGCGGGCAAACCGATCGCCCTGATCAACGGCGCCGAGCTGGTCGGTCTGCTCAAGCACCACGGCTTCCACGAGGTGTTCGCGGCGGCCCGGTTCGGGGGCGCGGGCGGCGGGGAGGAGCTGCCCGAGGTCGAGGTCGCCGCCGAGCCCGCCCGGCTGCTGCTGCACTGGACCGGCGAGCAGGAGTACGACATCGCCGCCCTGGTGTGCCGGGGCAACAGGGCACTGTCGGACGAGCACCTGGTGTTCTACAACAACGGCTCGACGCCGGACGGCTCGGTGCGGCTGGTCACCGGCTACGGCGACGCGAACGCCTGCCTGATGGTCGACTTCGACGCGCTGCCCGCCGACGCCGACCGGCTGGTCATCGTCGCCGCGGCCGACACCGGCAACCACCCCGCGGCGACCATGGCCGGGTTCGCGGGGCCGGCGCTGATCCTGGAACCCGGCGCCGACCAGGCCCCGGCCGTGGTGCACCTGGCCGACGGCGCCCGCACCAACACCGCGATGCGCCTGGGCCGCTTCGACCGCGACAGCGCCGGCGACCGGGACTTCACCCCCGCCCTCGCCGGGTACCCGGGCGGACTGCACCAGGCCGTGGTCGCCTACGGCCTGGAGGTGGACGACGCGTAGCGGACGGGCGGGCCGGCCGGCGCCGGCGGGCCGACGCGGGCGGGCCGACGCGGGCGGGCCGACGCGGGCGGACCGGCGCGGGCGGACCGGCGCGGGCGGACCGGCGCGGGCGGACCGGCGCGGGCGGACCGGCGCGGGCGGACCGGCGCGGGCGGGCCGGCGCGGGCGGACCGGCGCGGGCGGACCGGCGCGGGCGGGCCGGCGCGGGCGCGCGACTCAGACCGGGTAGCGGACCAGGTCGCCGGTGGCCAGGTCGAAGGCGAAGGGCGCGGGGATCGGCACCAGGTCGCCGAAGCTGCCGCTCCAGCGCTGGCGGTGGACGCCTGCGGCCGGTGCCGGGTACAGCACGATCGCGCCGTCGCGGGGATCGATCAGCAGGTACAGCGGAATGTGGCTCCGGCAAGATTTTCGTAGCCGGAGATCGTTTCGCCCCGGCGGTGGGCAGCCTCTCACGGTGTTCTATTGAACTGACCTCGCTGTTGCCGCACTTGGCTGATGTGTTGGTGGCCTCGGTCGATGCATCCGGTCCTGTGGTGGTGGTCCAGGCCCGTACTCGGTCCCGGGATCCGGCGGGGTGTACGGGCTGCGGGGCGTTGAGCGAATGGGTGCACAGCCGCTATGTGCGACACCTGGCAGACGCGACGGTCGGCGGCCGGCCAGCCCGGATCGACTTGAGTGTGCGACGTCTGTACTGCGAGGAGCCTGCCTGCCCGAAGGTGACCTTGCCGAGCAGATAGCGGGACTGACGGTGCGCTACCAGCGGCGGACCCCGCTGCTGCGGGACCTGGTCGAGGCGGTCGGTGTCGTGCTGGCAGGCCGGGGCGGGGCCCGGATGCTGCGGATCCTCAACGTCGTACTCTCGCGGTGCACCGTGCTCGCCCAGCTGATGCGGATGCCGCTGCCGGCATCGGTGACACCCCGGGTGCTGGGGGTGGACGACTTCGCGCTGTACGGAGACACCTACGGCACGCTCCTGGTCGACGCCATCACCCGCCTGCCGGTGACGCTCTGGGAAGGCCGGGACGCCGAGCAGCTGAGCCGCTGGCTCCGTGAGCATCCCGGTGTGGAGATCGCCTGCCGCGACGGATCGCTCACCTACCGGCAGGGCATCGCCGCCGGCGCCCCCGACGCTGTCCAGGTCAGTGACCGGTTCCACCTGTGGCAGGGCCTGTCCCGTCGTGTTCAGGAAGTCGCCGCCACCCACCGCGGCTGCCTGCCCGCCGCACTCCCACCCACTGCACTGCCCGGGGCAGAGACTCCCGAGGATGCGCAATCGGATCCCGGACCGGCGGACACTCCGGCCGCCCGTCATGCCCAGCGGTTGTTCGAGGCGGTGCACGCTCCGACCGATGCGGGCCGTCCCTACAGCGCGGTGGCGCGCCAGCTCGGGCTGGACCGCCGCACGGTCCGCAAGTACGCCCGCGCCCGCACCTGGCACGAGGTGATGCGCCGCGCTCCCCGCCGCCCCTCGGCCCTGGATCCGTACCTCGACTACCTGCAACAACGCTGGGACGAAGGCGAGCACAGCGCGAAGATCCTGCACCAGGAACTCCTCGACAAGGGCTACCTGGGCCACTACCAGCGCGTGAAGATGGCCCTCGCACCCCTACGGCGCGGGCTGCCGCTGGACGAGCCACGCGAACGACCGCCCTCCCCACGCGAAGCCGCCCGCTGGATCATCACCGCACCCCACCGGCACAGCCTCCAGACCGGACAACGCCTGAACCGACTGCTCGACCACTGCCCCGAACTCCACCGCACCCACGACCTGGTCCGCCAGTTCGCCGCCATGCTCGACACCCGCGACGCCACACCCCTCCCGGGCTGGCTCGACCAGCTCACCACCAGCGGACTGCCATCCCTCGCCGGGATCGCCACCGCCCTTCGCGAAGACCAGGAAGCGGTCCGCCAAGGGATCACCACGCACTACAACTCCGGCGTCAACGAAGGCCGCATCACCGACGTGAAGCTCCAACAACGCATCATGACAGGACGTGCCGGAGTCCCGCTCCTGCGCCACCGGGTCGTCCTGATCGCCCACCTCCGCCGCCGCTACGCGGCCTGAGGACCACGTCTGAGATCTCAACGCGGGCGCGGCCACGCCCCGCCTCCCGAAACCCGGAACCCGGAACCCGATTGACCTGCGGTGAATGATGGAAGTGTGATTTCCAAGGAACGCGCCGTCGAGCTTGTCGAATCCCTACTGGCCCGAGAACGGCTGACGTGGGCAGGACCGCTCCTCGAACTCGCCGTCTGCGCCGTGGAGGAGGGTGCAGTCGGCTGGCTCGTCTTCTGGAACTCCGCGGAGTACGCACGCACCCGTGACCCGCGTCACAGCCTCATCGGCAGCGGCCCCTATCTGGTGGACCGACACGACGGCAGCATCCACCACATCCCCACCACTACGTGGATAGCCGAGAACTGGGAGGAGCTCTACCTCCAACAGATCAAGGGCATCCGACCGCCTGACCCACTGGTCTCGTCCGTCCGGGCACTCGTACACTCCGCCGGTGTCGTGGCCGCGATGAGCCACCTGCGGAAGCAAGCCCCGCAGCTGAGTCTGCGGGAAGCACGGGCCTACGTCGATGCCCTTCAAGGTGGCGCCGAACCCTCGGAAGAGCTGGCAGGCCGCACCAGGACGCAGGAGGGGTGCCCGCGTCTGTCGATCGAGACGTTGACCGGTCCGACCCAGTAGCCGTACGACCATCCAGGTCGGTGGAAACGGCAGACCGCAACGCGGTTCGAGCACCCACCGAACCAAGACGATCTCCAGCTACGAAAATCTTGCCAGAGCCCGGAATGTGCATCAGCGGGTGGTCGCGGACCTTGCCGATCAGGTCGTTCTCCGGGTTCGAGGAGGACACGATCTCCACCGCGACGGCCGCCGGCTCCGCCGGAACGTCGTTGCCACCGAGCTCGACCGCCGAGACCGGGATGCAGGTCAGGTCCAGGTTGCGGAACTTGCCGACGTCCGGGGACGCCAGGTCCGTGTTCTCGCTCGGCATCATCCCGGCGGGCCGGTGCGCGTCGAACTGCCCACGGACCATCAGCAGGTTGCGCCGATGAACGACGGAAGGGCCTGCCGTCATGATGATCTCGTCGCCCGACACCTCCACCTTCCACCCCGACGGTGGGGTCAGGCTCCGGGCGTACTCCAGCAGCCGGGCACGACGCTCGAGGATCGGGAACTCGGCCATGACCTCATCCTCCCACCCGTGACGGACGGCCACCGGCCGCGGGCGCGAGGACCACGGCGCGTGTGGCCGCCCCGGGCGGGCGGTCACAGCTTGGACGGGGCCGACGGCGGAGCGGCGGCGCGGCTACCATCGGCGCTCCTGAACGATCTACCGGAGGTCCCACAATCATGATCCAGCGGTTCGGCACCGGCGAGCGGATGAGCGAGGCCGTGGTGCACAACGGCACGGTGTACCTGGCGGGCCAGGTCGCCGGGGACCTCACCCAGGGCGTCGAGGGGCAGACCAAGCAGGTGCTGGCCGCCGTCGACGGCCTGCTCGCGCAGGCCGGCAGCGACAAGACCAAGGTGCTGCGCGCGGAGATCTTCCTCGCGAACGTCAAGGACTTCGCGGAGATGAACCTGGCCTGGGACGCCTGGGTGCCGGCCGGCACCGCGCCCGCCCGCGCGACCGTCGAGGCGCAGCTCTACCGTCCCGAGGTGCTGGTCGAGATCATCGTGACCGCCGCGCTCTGATCCGGCCCCGCCGTGCCCCGCCCCGCCCGGGCCGGCCGGGCCGGGCACGGCACGCGGGGCGAGGCCGGGCCGGGCGGGGGGCCGGTCGGGCCGGGCCGGGCACGGCACGCGGGGCGAGGCCGGGCCGGGCGGGGGGCCGGTCGGGCCGGGCCGGGCGGGGGGCCGGTCGGGTCAGTCGAACAGGACGTCGCACACCGACACGAAGAACTCGCCCGCGCCGCCGTGGCCGCCGTGGCCGCCCCAGATGTTGACGAAGGCGTGCCGGCCGGACTTCCTCGGGACGGTCCCGATGACGTGGGTCTCGGTCTCGTTGCAGGGCGGCCGGGCCTGCTCGCCGGGGCCGCCGTAGAGGTCGACGAAGAACGGGAACGGCTCCAGGGTCTGCCAGGAGATGCCGTCGTCCGGGTGCCAGCCGTCGACGGTGACGAACCACTGGTGGGTCCAGGTCCAGCCGCGACCCAACACCGCGACCGGGTCGCATTCTGACCACCCGTCGGACACCGGCCGCCGGGGGCACCGAACACGGAGCGCCGGGGGCGGGCGCCGGGGCGACGGGGGCGGGGCGGCGGGGGCGGGCGCCGGGGCGCCGGGGCGACGGGACCGGGCGCCCGGGACCGGCGACGGGGCGACGGGGGCGACGACGAAGGCACGGAGGCAGGCGACGGCAGCGCCCAGGACGACGACCACGCCCCTCCGAGCCCCTTTGCGGGGACGCCCCGACGGACAGTAAGGCCGGGGCAGGTGTGCCGGGACGGCTGGCCGGCGTTCGACCGACGCCCGCCCCGAGGAGAACCGCGAACGGCCGGCACTCCCCCACCGACCACCCCTCACCCGCCGCAGCGGCGCACAGCGAGCACCCGGACCCAGGCACACAGCGAGCACCCGGACCCGCCGGAGCGCACCGACGGCCGCCGGCTCGTCCGCGACCCGGACGACGCGGCCTGCATCACCCTCCTCCCGAAGAGCCCGGAGCACCACGCGAGCGGCCGCGAACCCGAACCGGTCGACCGGGAGCCACTGACGGACCTCACCGCGGCGCTCACCGGCGGGCACCTGCTCAACACCCCGGCCGGCGGCCTCATCGCCCCCGGGCAGAGCCTGGTCACCGTCCACGACCCCTACCCACGCGCCACCGTCCGGCACCCGTACGACATGTGGACGCCCCGCTTCACCCAGCACCGCCGGCGCCACCCCCGCACCGAAACCCTGACCCTGCGGATACCGCTCGGCAGCACCGTCGAGCCGAGCCACCCCCGACAGCCCCGCAACGACGCCCCGCTACGCCCCGCCGCCCACCGACCCACCCCCCGGGCACTCCTTCCGGGAACACCGCGGCCGCAGGGCCCTCGACGCGGCCGTGGCGGACATCGTCACCGGGCGACCCCGACACCCCGCCGCCCGCGGCGGTGGGGCGAGGACGAGTGGGACCGGCGGGTCGGGACCCGGCGGGTCCGGTCGCGCGACGGGCAGCCGCGGGGCCGGCCGGGCGGGCGTCAGCCTCGGCCCCGGGCCGAACGGGCGGGCTCGTGCCAGGTGGTGCGGGACACCGTGCCGCCGGGCAGCAGCCGCTCGCTGCTCCAGGTCCGGCAGCAGCGGCCCGGCCCGGTGCGGGTCCGGTTGCCCGGGGCGGCGGACCTGGCCGGCGCGGGCCTGACGGGTGCGGGCCTGACGGGTGCGGGTCCGGCCTGAAGGGGGGCGGCGGGGACGGGGGCCGGGCGGTGGCGGCGGCGGCCGGCCGAGGAGGTCGTCATGCAACGGGCTCTGCCCATCGCTCGCCCCCACCCAACCGCCACCTCACCCGAACGGCCCAGTCGACGCTTCGCCGGCCGGCACCCCCGCCGGCCCCGGACACACCAGCGGCCCCGGACACACCAGCGGCCCCGGACACACCGGCGGTTCCGGGCGCACCGGCGCGGCCTGCGGCCTGGCGGGCGGATGGTTCGTCGGCCCGGCGCGATGGCCGCGCCACCGCGCAGGTCGCCGTGGGGCGGTGGGCCGGCGTCTGCGCCCGGGACCGTGACAGGACCTCAGGGGGTCAGCGGCGGCTGGTCCCGGCCCGGGTCGGCGGCACGGCGGCCGGCCCCGGTCACCGACCGGCCCGGGTCCGCGGCGGGGTGCGCGGTCGGCGGCGCGGCGGCGGCCGGGTGTGTGGCCGGCCCGGGTCACCGACCGGCCCGGGTCGGCGGCCGGGTGTGTGGTCACCGTCCGGCGCGCGGTCCGCGGCCGGGTGCGTGGTCAGCGGCCGGTGCGGGCCTGGACGGCGGCGACGTAGCGCCTGGTGAGGAGCATCGGGGCGGCGAAGCCGGCGATCTGGACGAGGGTGGCGGTGGTGGAGTGACCCTGGCCGGCGTGGGCGAGGGCGGCCAGGACGACGGCGGTGGCGGCGAAGGCGAGGGTCCACAGGGCGGTGACGACGGTGTTGGTGCGCACGAACAGCGGCTGGTCCCAGATCTGCGGCGGGGTGGACTGCTTGGCGATGCCGAGGGTGAAGGGCCGTCGAAGCACCAGCGAGCCCCCGGCGATCAGGGCGAGCACGCCGCTGGACAGTGCTCCCGAATAGGGGTGCAGGGCGCAGTCGGGGTCGGCGAGGGCGAGGGCCGCGAGGGCGGCGAAGAAGAGGGCCGAGCCGCCCTCGATGATCAGCGCGTCCGGACGGGCCCCGGCGACGCGCCGCTTGACGATCACCCCGAGGGCGACGGCCAGGCCCGCGAGCGCCGCCCACTGCCAGTGGGCGGCGGGCAGGACGGCGTAGACGATCCAGGGCAGGAAGGTGAGGACGTACGTCATGGTGGTGCTCCCCCGTCGGCGCTTCGATCCTACTGATCTGACATGTCGAAAGTAGAACGTCGTGGCTGACATGTCAATACAGGAAGGTAGAGTGGGGGCATGAGCCTTCGCCACGCACTCCTGGGACTCCTCTCGGAGCGCCCCGCCAGCGGATACGACCTGCTGAAACTGTTCGAGACCTCGCTCGCCAACGCCTGGCCGGCAACCCAGAGCCAGGTCTACACCGAGCTGACCAAGCTCGCCGACACCGGACTGGTCACCGTCGCGGCCCACGGCCCCCGCGGCCGCAAGGAGTACGCCATCACCGACCCGGGCCTGACCGAGCTACGACGCTGGCTCACCGAAACCACACCGGTCCAACACACCCGCAGCGACCTGCTCCTGCGGGTCTTCTTCCTCGGCGTCCTCACCCCCGAACAAGGACGCGAGTACCTACGCTGGCTCGCCGACATCTCCACCCGCGGCCACGAACAACTGCGCACCCTCGAGAAGTCCGTGGACTGGGACCACGACAACCTGTCGACATACGGCCGGATCGCCCTCGAATACGGACTCCGCTTCAACGCCATGCGCCGCGAATGGGCACAATGGGCAGCCGGACAGATCTAGGGCTTGTCCGACAACATCGCGACGCTGCGGCTGCGCACCGAGACGAAGCCGACCGACGTCCGGGCGGTGGCGGACACCGTCCAGAAGGTGCCGCTCGGGCCGGTGCCGTCCCGGGCGGGCGCCGGCAGGATCGCGCACTCCCACACCTCGGCCGCCCACGCCGCCGAGATCGGCGGGGACCTCCACGAGGCGGTGACCGTCCCGGGCGGAGTGCGGATCACCGTGGCGGACATCCAGAGCAAGGGCCTGCCGGCGGTGCGCGGAGCCGCCGTGGTGCCGGCGGCCTTCCGGCAGGCCGCCCCGCACGCGGCGCGACCGTCGGGGGTGGACGAGCGGATCGAACAGGCGTTGAAGCGGCGCACCGACGGCGAGCGCCTCGTCACCGCCGTACTCGCCGAGGTCGGGGACGACGGCGGTGTGCGGCTCCTGAACTTCGGGCACCCCGCCCCGCCGATCCGCCGGGGCGCCGGCTCGGTGGAACTGGCCGAACCCCCGGTGCCGGGACCGCCGTTGGGGCTGGACTGCGGGACGGACGCGCAGCCGGGCGCCGGCCGGGTCCGGCTGCGCCCCGGGGACCGGATCCTGTTCCCACCGACGGCCTGACCGAGGCCCGCGACCCGCGCGGCGCGTTCTACCCCGTCCTGGAGCGCGCCGGCACGTCGCTGTCCGAAGCGGACCCGGACCGGGTGCTGTCGCTGCTGCGCGCGGACGTGGCCCGGCACACCCGGGCGCCGCTCGCCGACGACTCGGCGTTCCTCCTGCTGCACCTCGCCGCCGCCCCCTGACCCGGGGCCGGCCCCGACCCGGATCCGCCGCTCCCGCGGCCCGGGTCCGTCGGCGGGCCGCCCCGGTGGCCCGCCGACGGACGGGCGGTGGCGGGATATGACAGAAAGCCGTCATTGCGGCCATGGGTGGGGCGCACGACGATAGGGGCATGCCCACTTCCCGCCGTGTCGTCATCGTGGTGTTCCCCGACGTCGACCTCCTCGACGTCACCGGCCCGGCCGAAGTCTTCGCGCTCGCCAACCGGGAGATCGCCGCCCTGGAGGACGCCGGCCCGCCGGACGGCGGCCGGGTGGACGGCGGCCCGCAGGACGGCGACCGGGTGGGCGGCGGCCGGGTGGACGGCGGCCGGATGGGGTACCGGGTGCAGCTGGCGGGGCCGGCGGGCGGGGCGGTCACCACCTCGGCCGGGGTGCGGCTGCTCGCGGACCTGACCTTCGCCGAGGTCGGCGGGGTGCTGGACACGCTGCTGGTGCCCGGCGCGGTCGACGCGGGGCCGGGCGGGCCGGTGGCCCGGATCGACCGGGAGGTGGTGGAGTGGGTGCGGGCGACCGCGCCGCAGGCCCGCCGGGTGGCGTCGGTGTGCGTGGGTGCGCACCTGCTGGCGGCCGCCGGGCTGCTGGACGGCCGCACCGTCACCACGCACTGGTCGACCGCCGCGCAGCTGGCCGCGGACCACCCCGCGGTGACGGTGGACCCGGACCCGATCTTCCTGCGGTCCGGGAACGTGTGGACCGGCGCCGGGATCAGCGCCTGCATGGATCTCGCGCTGGCACTGGTGGCCGAGGACCTGGGCGAGGAGCTCGCGCTGGCGGTGGCCCGGCAGCTGGTGATGTACCTCAAACGCCAGGGCGGGCAGAGCCAGTTCTCGGTGCCGCTGAGCCGCCCGCCCACGGCCCGCCGGGACATCGACGAGCTGAGGATGTTCATCGCCGACCATCTCGACGCCGACCTGTCCGCCCCCGCCCTGGCGCGGCGGATGCACCTGAGCGAGCGTCACTTCGCGCGGGTGTTCCGCCAGGAGACGGGCACCGGCGCGGCCTCCTACGTCGAGGCCGCCCGGGTGGAGGCGGTCCGGCGTCTGCTGGAGAGCACCGACCAGCCCTTGGAGCAGGTCGCCGCCGCCTGCGGGATCGGCTCGGTGGAGACCCTGCACCGGGCACTGCGCAGGCGGACCGGCACCTCGCCGGCCGCCTACCGCCGCCGCTTCCGCACCGCCGGCTGACCAGCCGGCCCCCTCCTCGCCCCTGCGTCGCCGGGCGCGGCCGCACCCGGCCCTCCCCTGCCTGCCTCTCGTACCCCGTTGCCCGCCACACCCGTGCCCGGCGCGGCTTCGCCGTGCCCTCGTCCCCCTTCCGGAAGGAACCCCCGATGAACGCCTCCACGACCCTGCGTGACGTGTTCGGCCTCGACAGCCGGCCGCCGCGGCTGGCCGGCAGCACCCTCGTCATGATCGATTTTCAGCAGACCTACCGCGGCGGCGTGCTGGCCCTGGAGGGCGCCGAACAGGCGCTGGCGGCCGGCGCCCGACTGCTGGCCGCCGCCCGAGCCGCCGGTGTGCCGGTGGTGCACGTCGTCAACAACGGCGGTGCGGGCACCCCCTACGACGTCCGGGCGCAGATCGGCGCGATCAGTGCCGAGGTCGCCCCGGTGGAGGGGGAGCCCGTGGTCGTCAAGCGGGTCCCGAACGCCTTCCACGACACGGAGCTGGAGAAGACCCTGCGCGCCCTGGGAGCCGGGAGCGAGCTGGTGCTGGCCGGTTTCATGACACACATGTGCGTCACCTTCACCGCCCAGGGCGCCTTCCTCGCCGGCTACCGGCCCACCGTGGTCGCCGAGGCCACCGCCACCCGCGCGCTGGCCGCCCCCGACGGTGGCGTCCTGCCCGCGGCCGTGCTGCAGAGCGCCGCCCTGGCCACCGTCGCCGACCTGTTCGGCACCGTCACCACCACCGTCGAGGACCTCCTCACCACCCCCTGACCCGACGCTCCCCGACCTGCCGCCGGCCCCGCGCCCCGGCCGCCGCCCTCGCCCGGGCGAGCGGGCGGGCACGGGGCCCGCGGCGTCAGGGGCCCGGCGGTGTCAGGGGGCCCGCGGCGTCAGGGGCCCGGCAGTGTCAGGGGGCCCGCGGCGTCAGGGGCCCGGCAGTGTCAGGGGCCCGCGGCGTCAGGGTCGGCGGGTCACGGCGCGATCTTCCAGGAAAGGCGACGATGGTCCGGGCCGGGCGGACGCCAGGCGGCCCGCGCCCGCGCGCCGGCGGGGCTTGCGGGACAGGGGCGTACGGGACAGGGGCGTGCGGGACAGGGGCGTGCGGGGCCTGTCCGTCGAACGGCCCTGTCGCGTCATCGGTGGTGGCACTGTGTGGTGATCACGTGAGGAGGATGCGGCGGCGGAGGCGGGTGAGCCCGGCTCGGCCGTGCAACGGGCGCGCGCGAGCCGAGCCGTCGGGCACAACGCGGGGAGCAAGGCCGACAGGCCCGGGGTGCGCGGCCAGCAGACCCGGATGAATCCGGCGGCGGGGCAGTCCACCCGCCCGCTATGGTGCTGATCTTGAACCCGGAAGCCCCGGAGGCCCCGCGCCGCCTCGGCGGACCGGCCGGCCGCGTCCAGAAGGCACAGTGATGTACAGATTGCGGGCCGCCGTGCCCGCGGGCGCCGCCCTGCTGGCGCTCGCCACCGCCTGCTCCTCCCCCGGCGGTAACTCCCCCAGCGACTCGGCCACCGCGACAAGCACCGCATCGGCCGCCGCGTCGGCCGGGCAGGGCGGAGCAGATTCCTCCCTCCCGCCCAGGTACACACTGACGGCCCCGCAGGCCGTCGGCAGCGCGCAACAGATCAAGCGGAACCCCGGTGAAGGCCTGGCGGACAGGATGGGCGTGCAGCTGGCGGCCCTCTTCCCGGAGCGCACCGACTCCCCCGTCGCAGCCGCGTTCGACATCAACCGGGTCTTCTACTTCGCCGGGATCAGCGGCTCGCTGCCCCACCCCGGGAACCTCGGCGAACAGGCCGACCTGGCCCTGCGGGCCGTACCGGCGGCCTCTTCCTCCTCGGTGGCACCCACGCTCTCCGCGGCCGCGACCTACCCCTCCGACGATCCACGGGCCGTCCTGCGGTGCGCGGCTCTGACCCTGCACAACACGGACCGGCCGCTGGACGTGCCGGTGTGCGCGTGGGCGGACGCCTGGAGCGTCGGCGTCCTCCTGGACTACTCCTCGCCACCGGCGGAGCCTGGCGCGGCCGAACTCACCGGCGCGGCGCAGCGGACGTCTCTGGTTCGCGAGGCGGCCCGACAGCCCGGCCTTTAGTGCGGGCGGTTGCGGGTCGCCGCGGCTCCAGGACGTCGCGGACCGGCGTGCGGGCGGGGGCCTGACCGCCGAAAGCGGGGTACGGGCGGCAGCTCCGACCGGCCGGGGCGGCAGCCGGGACCGTTGCGCGGCGGACGGGCGCGCCCGGAAGAACCGCCGACGGCGGGCAGGGCGGGCGCCTGGAACTCGGTCTGGCGGGCCGTGCAGAACACGAACCGACCGGACACGCCGGACAACATCATCCGAAGGGGCGGGAAGATCAACTGAGCAGGTTCGGCCGACGCCCGAGGCGAAGGGCAGGAGGAATGCGGCTCCGGCAGTCCGGTCGACGACCGCTCAGGCAGAGGCGGCCGGGTGATCTCCGTTGCCGAGCCACCACTCGACCCCGTCGATGCCCGCGGCCCATGTGTCCATGACCCGCTCGATCGCAGGCAGGCCGACCGTCCGGCTGACGGTGACGACGATGAAACGCAGGTCTGCCGGTGCCTCGGCCATGCCGGGGAGAACCGCGGCTGCTTCTCTGAGCGCCACAAATGATCCGGGGCTCAAGCGCCCGAGGCCGGCTGCCTGAATGCACCAGTTGTCGCCCTGTTCGACTACTTCGAACTGGCCGTCATCGGCGACCCTCAGCACGTCACCGGCCGCGCATCCGAGCACCATGCCCGGGCTTCCTGCCAGCCGGAACAGGTCCGACTGCACCGGCCGGGCCGGCAGTACTTCGAACACCGGACGCCCGGCCCCGGCGTGACCCGCCAGAAGACGTATGTGGGTGCGGGTACCGGCCGGCGGCTGAGGATCGGACGTCATGCGAGTGATCGTCCCACTAGCCTCCGACCGACCGTGGCCCACGGCGGGGTCCCGGGCGAGGCGGGCCAGCAGGGCGGCACCGTTCTCCCGGCGCTCCGCCATCCCCGCCAAGGTCGCGGCCGCGCTGCGGCGGAGGTGACCGTGCAGCGAGGCGTCCTGGGCGCAGCGGGTCAACAGAGCGGCTGCGGCCTCCTGATGCCCCTCCAGGGCGCTCAGGGCCTCCACCGCGTTCAGATGGTCGAGGTCGTCCACGAATTTTTCGAGCCAGAGCCACTTCCGCAGCAGCCGGCGTCGTTTCGGCCACTTCCCGGCGCCGTCGTCGGCGAGGCGCACCAGGCGCGCGGCGCCGTCCTCGGCGTGGCCCACCACCCGGGCCGTCGCCGCAGCCGCGTCCACACGGGTGTGACCGGGCAGCGAGGTGTCGTCGGCGAGGGGTGCCAGCAGGGCTGCCCCCCTCACGATGACCGTCCCGGAACGACAGGGCCTCGGCCGCCGACACACGCTTCTCCTCGCCGAGGCCGGCGTCCCCGGCGAGCCGAGCCAGGGCGGCGGGGCCGAGAGACGCAGATCCGTCCGGTACCTGGTCCGCCGTGGTTTCGCCCATGGTCCTCCTCCGTCGTGCCGGACGTCCGCGGAGCGCGAGCCCGGGCGTCATGGATGTTGTGCGGCTCACTCGGGAGGTGAGCCGCCGCACGTGTCACCAGGTGAGCTGGAGTGTGAGCACTCCGCCGTCGTGTCCGACGACCAGGTCGGAGCCGGCGGCGGCCAGGCAGGTGACCGCCACGTCCAGGGCCAGGTGCTGCACCTCGCCGGTCCTGGGTTCCCAGACCCGCAGGCTCCGCCCGGAGTTGCTGCCGGTGACCAGGACGGCGCGCCGGCCGGGGAGCGTGGTGGCGGTCATGGCCGTCAGGAGACTGCCCGGGGCGTCCGCGGGCAGCCCGTCGCCGACCGGGGTGCCGGTGGCGGGATCCCACAGCATGACCGCGCCGCGGCGGTCCCCGGTGGCCACCAGGTGACGGTCGTGAGCGGCTACGGTCGCCACCAGAGCCACCTGATGGCGGTGGTCCTCCCGTACCCGCTCGCTCGGCCGTGTCGCGGCCCCGGGCTCCCAGGGGTCGTCGACGGCCGGATCCCACAGGTGGACGTCACCTTGGGTATCCGAGGCCGCGACCAGCGTGTGTCCGGGCGAGATCGGCACGGCGGCGATCGATGCGATCCCACGGCCGGTGGGGTTGAGACGCGCGACGGACTCGCCGGTCCGCGGGTCCCGCAACCGGACCGCCCCGCGTGGAGTAGCGGTGACGAGAAGGGTCCGGCCGTCCGGGACGGCCGCGGCACACATGCCTTCCACGGAGCCGAGCCAGTTGGTGACGGGCTCGCACAACGGCTGCCCGGTGCCCGGGTCCCACAGGACGAGCGTGCCGTCCGCGTGCCCACTCGCCAGGACGACGGGGCCCTCGGGCAGCCGAAGGGCCGTCAGCGACCGGACAGGGTGGCGATGCGCCCCGAGCGGCGCGTGGACGGGCCGACCGTCGGCCGCGTCCCACAGGAACACCGTGCCGGTGTCCCCGGCCGCCGCCACCAGCGTCGGCCCGGCGGGCGAGGACAGGACCGCGAGCGCGTTGACGCCCTCGCCGGAACCGGAACGCGGTGCGGACGCGGAGCCGGGTGCGGACGCGGAGCCGGGGCCGGGTGCGGAGAGGACCTTCACCCGGCCCCGGGGCGTGCGGTCGGCCGCGAGCAGCACACCGCCCTCCAGCCGAAGCCCTGCCCCCGGCCCACCGGTCCGCCCCGCTTCCGGGGCCGACGCCGTCGACGGGACCGACGGGACCGACCAGCCGTCCTCGGTCCGCACCCGCCCACGTGCGTCGTGGGGGCGGGCGCCGTCGGGGTCCTCCACCAGGCAGTCGGCGATCGCCCAGGTCTGCTCGCAATCCGGGCACCGGAAGTCCCCCGTCAGCAGCATGAGCTTGCGGGCCCACTCCTTCCCGGCCCAGTCCGGGGTGCCCTTGACCGCCACCATGGCCGCGACCAGGCACAGGACGGCCCGCCCCGGCGTCCCGACGGGCACACCGGCCGCCGCGACCGCGCGGGCCACCCGCAGGAAGGGCTCCCACTCCTGCCCGAGCGCCCCGTCCGGCAGCGCCCCGGCGACCTCACCCCAGACGTGCCCGTCCGGGGGCGCCACCGCGGGATCGGGCACCCCCGGTGCTTCGAAGGGCGGATGTACCGGGTCCACGAAGAAGTCGGCGATCTCGGTCTCGGACTCGCAGCCGGGGCAGGACAACACGATGCTGCCCTCCTCGAACCCGAGCGACTGCCACAGCACCTCTCCGATGCGGTGGCCGGAGAGAGCCACGCAGGAGAGCGCGAGGTACGCGCACTCCGCGGCGGGCGCTCCGGCTGTGAGGTACCCGCGCACCGCCGCCTGCGCGGCCAGTCGGACAGCGGCCGTGAACCCTGCTTCGAGGTCGGCGGGAACCGGCGTCGCGGGCTCCGCGGTCACCATGAGCCCCAGGTCCGCCCACAGGCCCACGAACCGGCCGGGCGACGGCGCCGCGGCCTCGACGAGGTGCGGCAAGGCCGCGAAGGCTCCGCTGTAGAGGGTCTCCTGCTGCAGCAGGCCGTCGAGGACGCGGCTCCACGGCTCCTTCCAGTCCTCCCCGGCGCCGGCGGCGCCGGTGGCTGCCATCGCCTCCAGGACCTCCTTCAGCTCCTCGACCGACACACCGTCGAGGTCGCGCCAACGGGGGCTGTCCAAGGGCAGTTTCGCTATCACGCAGGGCGCTCACAATCGACGAGGGGGATCAGGAGGAAACGGGCTCGGGTACTCGGCGGCCCAGCTGGTCGGCCACGGTCGCCGCCGCGCGCGGCACGATCGGCTCCAGGACGTCCAGGACGGCGGCCCAGCCGTTCAGGACCACGGCCTGTGCGGCAAGCCTGCGGGCCCGGGGCGGCGGTGACAGTTCCACGAGCGAGGCCAGCGCGCGTGCCCTCGCCGCACGGTGGACGATCGACGAGGCGAGGCTCTCGGCCCGGCTCATGCTTCCCTGCCGGGCCAAAGCGTGGACGACAGCGGTCAGTGCCTCGTCCCGGTCCCAGGCGTCGGTGAACGACCCGGCCAACTCCTGCGCCCGGTCGATCAGGCCGCGCCGAGCCAGCTCATGGACCACGCCGATCAGCGCCACCGCCGCGGCCGTCCGGTCGGTGATCGCACGGGCCAGGTACTGCGCCCGGCCCACGTCGCCGTGGCGGGCCACCTCCCGGACGATCCGCGCCTGGCGCGCGGGGCGCAGTGCGGGCTCGTCGAACCGGTCCGCCAGGGCCATGGCCCGCAGATGGTGTCCTCGCCCGGCCAGCAGAAGGATCACGGCCTCCAGCAGATCGTGGGGACGGCGGCCGGTGCCGGTGTCGAGCAGTCTCTCCGCCCGGTCCGCGAGGGCGAGAGCCAGATCGTGGTCGGCGCTCCCGGCGACCGCACGGACGAGATCCGCCATGACCCGCGCGTCAACGGGAGGTCCACTGCTCGGGTCGGGCAGGAGGTGGGTGAAACAGTCCGGATGCGGTTCGGGATCCTCTCGGGCTGCCTGCCCGTCGGTCCGGGGCGGGTCCATGTCCGCGTCCACGTCCACGTCCACGTCCGCGCTTTCATCGGGCGACGACAGGAGGGCGTCGATCCGGCGCAGATCGCCCTGGAGAGCCTCGCAGGCCAGCACCCTCGCCAAGGGGTGGAGCCCACCCCGGCGCCCGTCGTAGCCGATGGGCGCGGACGGCGACTGCACGCGGCCGGCGAGCTCGGCGGCCCAGGCCGCGTCGCCGGCGACGACGGCCACCTCCACGAGCAGGGCAAGCACGTCCGGTGACGCCACCCCACCGGACATCAACTCGTCTGCACGAGCAGCATATTCAAGAGCGGCAGCCGTGTCGCCACGGTCCGCCTCCGCCTTCGCCAGCGCCGCCCAGGCCGTTCCCCAGTGGTGCGGATATCGGACCCTCTGCGCCAGGGCCACGGCCCTGCCACGCTCGCCGCTACGAGCCCACGCCGGCACGAGGGCGACAAGAGCCCGGTCATGTGCGTCGCGCTCGGGGAGCGACTCGGCCAGTGCCTGGGCTCCCCGCAGGTCGCCGGCGTGGGCCGCGGCCTCCACCAGCGCCAGGAGGGTGTCGCCCGGCCCGGATCTGCCGCTGGTCGCCCAGGCCAGCTCCGCCGCCCGGGCAAGGTGACCGGTTCGGGCCAGCGACTCCAGGAGCCAGGTGGGGAATCCACCACTGGGGTCTTCGGCCACGGCCACTCGGAGCAGGGCCAGCAGACAGGGCTCGTAGCCGCTGCGCACGACGCCGCTGCCGGTGTGCCGGTCAGGCGCCGGTCCGCGGCTTCGCTCCCGCATGCGCAGCAGGCCGACGTCCTCCGCCCAGGCGACAAGCCTGTCCTGCGCCTCCGGCTCGTCCCGCCGGTGAAACCCCGTCTCAGCCACACGCCCCCCTCGCCCCGGCCAGCCCCCGGCCGGCCCCCACGCTATCCATCCAGGTACAGCCCGCGCATCCCGTGGAACTGCGGCGCCCGTCACGGTGGACGGCGCACAACTCGGTTGTCGCCCACGGGAACCGGTCACACCGACCGGGGCGCCGATGGTTCCGCCTCGGGCAGCCGGAACCGGGAGCTCCGGTCTCAGGTCGCAGGTCCACGACTCGGATCATGTCCGGCGGCACCGACAACACCCGAGGACCCCTCAGGTGTTGTCGGTTCGCAGCGACAGCGCGCGTCACCGCTTGGTGCGGTTCAGCGCCCAGCGGGTCGGCCGATCCCGGTCAGGCCGCCGGGGCGGTCAGGACGGCCTTGGCCGCCAGCCGGAGATTCCTGATCATCGGATTCGGGTCGCCCTCGCGGCCGACCAGGACGACCTGGCTGGGGGGAGCGCCCTCGAGCGGGACGGTGACGAGGTCGGGACGAAGTGAGCTACGCCGATCGCCGACCGGTAGCACGGCGATCGCCCTGCCGCTCGCGACGAGTTCGAGCTTGTCCTCGTAGCTCTCGATCGGCGGCACGCCGGCCCCGAGAAGCCGGTAGGAAGTCCAGTCCTCGGTCTCGAACGCGCACGGCGCGGCCTCCTCGCCGGCCAGTTCCTCCGCGGTCACCGACGCGCGGTCGGCCAAGCGATGACCACGCGGGACCACGAGCATCCGGGGCTCCTCGTACAGCAGGGTGGTGAACACGTCATCGGCGGCGAGCGGCAGCGGGGCCCGTGCGATCAGGGCGTCGACGCGCTCGTCGGCCAGCGCCCCGACATCGTGGCAGCTCAGGTGCCGGGTGGCGATCTCGGCGTCCGGGTGACGGCGGCGCAACTCCCGTACGGCGGCAGTGATCACCAGGTCTTCCACGTAACCGATGACGATTCGTTCGGTCCGGGCTTGGTCGCGCACGGACAGCTCGGCCTGGCGGGCGGCCTGCAGCAGGGCCCGGGCCCGGGGGAGGAACGTCCGGCCGGCCGGAGTGAGCCGGGTGCCCTGGGGCGTGCGGTCCAGCAGTCGTGTGTCGAGGTACTTCTCGAGCCGTTGGATCTGGCGGCTCAGCGCGGGCTGGGCCACGTGCAGGTCGGCGGCGGCCCGGCCGAAGTGCTGGTGCGCCGCCACCACGGTGAAGTAGCGCACCAGTCGCAGTTCCAGGTCCTGTCCGAGATCGTTCACCCTTCCAGCGTACGCATCATGCTGTTTCGGAATGACCAGGTTGCCGAACCGGTCTTGGACGGCCATGCCGTCCTGGGCCTTGACTGAAGGAACAACGTTTCCCCGAGAAAGCGACAGGCGCGATGAAGGCTATCCAGTTCCACGAAGCGGGCGGACCGGAAGTTCTGCAGTACGACGAGGTACCGGTTCCCGAGATCGGCCCGGGCGAGGTGCTCGTCCGCGTGCACGCGGCGGGCATCAACCCGCCGGACTGGTACCTGCGTGAGGGGATGAAGGTCATGCCGGCCGGGATGAGGCCGGCGCTGGAGTTCCCCCTGATCCCCGGAACGGACATGTCGGGCGTGGTTCAGGCGGTCGCTCCGGACGTGCCGGGGTTCGCCGTCGGTGACGAGGTCTTCGGCATGCTGCGCTTCCCCGGATTCGACGGCCGGACGTACGCCGAGTACGTGGCCGCGCCGGCTTCCGACCTCGCCCACAAGCCGGCCGGTATCGACCACGTGCAGGCGGCCGGGGCGCCGATGGCCGTGCTTACGGCCTGGCAGTACCTGGTTGATCTGGGCCACGACGTACCGTCTGCCTTCACCGGCCGGGTGCACCAGCCGGTGCCGATCACGCCGGGGATGACCGTGCTGGTCAACGGGGCCGCCGGTGGGGTGGGCCACTTCGCGGTGCAGTTGGCGAAGTGGAAGGGGGCACACGTCATCGCGGTGGCCTCGGGCCGGCACGAGCAGTTCCTGCGCAAGCTCGGCGCCGACGAGTTCATCGATTACACCAGGACGCAGGCCGCGGACGTGGTCAGCGGTGTCGACCTGGTGATCGACACCGTCGGTGGCCCGGACAGCTCACGGTTCCTGGCCGTGCTCAAGCGCGGCGGCACCATGCTTCCGGTGTTCTTCGCCCAGTACGACCCGGAGGAGACGGCTAGTCGGGGCATCACGGTCTCGAACATTCAGGTGCGTTCCAACGGCCCCCAGCTCGCCGAGATCGGGCGCCTGTTCGACGAGGGCAAGCTCCAGGTCGGGGTGGACAGCACCTACCCGCTGCCCGAGGCGGGCAGCGCGCACACGCGAGCCGCGCAGGGCCACCTCCAAGGCAAGATCGTGCTGACGGTGCTCTCGTGATCGCCGAACTCCAGCAGGCGGTGGCGAACCACGCCCACGCCCTGGACGAGTTGAACATGCCCGAGCCGCCAGCGGTCCTGCCCGAAGACACGAGCTCAAACTGGAGTGGCGCCGCGCGGCGCTCTCCCGGGGCGGCGTCCTGCTGATCACCGGGCCCTTCACCGGCCACGCCGACTTCGCCGAGCCGACCGCCCCCGCACCCGGCGGTTCCTGGCCGTCCCGTCCCGCCGTCCGGCCCCGAGCGTCAGCCCAGCTTGCTGCGTGCCCTGCCGGGGCCGGACCGGGCCCTGCGGGTGCGTGCCGGTCGGGACGGGCGGACGTCCGGGCGGGTGGCTTCCTCGGCCGTCGGGGTCCGGGCGGCCAGGTTGGCGGTGAAGGCGACGAGCGCGACAGTCGTTCTCGTACATCGCTGCCGGGCCCACCGTCCGACGCGCTTGCGGGCCGCATGCTTGACACCGGGGAACAGGGACAGGAGCGGTCCGTGCTGAGATTCCTGTGGGTTGTCCTGACGGGGTGGATGGCGGTTGCCGCGGTCGCTGCGGCCGTGGTGGTGTCTCCGTGGTGGTGGTTCGTGGCCGGACCGCTGGGAGCGCTTGCACTCCTGGCCGGCCGGGACCTGCTCCAGCGCAGGCATTCCGTCCTGCGGAACTACCCCGTACTGGGCACCTGCGGTTCGCGCTGGAGGCGATCCGGCCCGAGGTCCAGCAGTACTTCGTCGAACGCAACTACGACGGCCGTCCGTTCGACCGCGACTGCGTCGGCTACCAGGCCCACGACCCGCAGGGCCGCGAGGACGCCAGCCTGACCCTGAACGCCCCCTGTCTTTCCAGGATGCCGACATTTTTCCAGGTCGCGATCACAGTCGCGATCACAGCCTCGATCACAGGTGGTGGAATTGCCCTGCCCCGCCGCGTCCGGTGCCGGCGAAGGGGGGCGGCGGGCCGGGGCCACCCCGGGGGGTCCGTGCGGGCGGGTTGCGGTGGGCACTATTCTGGGGTCCATGTCGAACCCTGATGGGCTGCTCGTCGACATCGCCGCGATGGTGGAGTCCGAGCACAACAACCAGATGGCCCTGACCGTCGTCGTCCCGGGGGCGGTCATCACCGGCCGGCTCGCGCCGCAGAGCCTGTGGCACGAGCGGGTGGCCGAAGTCCTCGCCGCCTCGGACCACCTGAAGCCATTCGCCGCCCTGTTCGCGGCACCCGGCGACGGGGGCGCGGACGGCGAAGGCGTGGCGCCGCCCGCCGTGCGGCCGACGCATCTGCACCTGCACGTCGCCCGCATCCTGCAAGGCAGCTACGGCTTGCCGCAGACCGGCGGCATGTACCGCATCGCCATCGCCGACATCAGCAGTTGGACGGTGGGAGACCTCAGCTACTCCGACCAGTGACGCCCGGACCATTTCACGACGGCAGGGCACGCCGGGGCCCGCCCTGCCGTCGTGGAACGGGCCGGGCTCGTTGCTGTGCGAGGACGATCGGTCCGGGTGGCCGTCCGGCCCCGAGCGCCGTGGGGCGGGGTGTCAGGCTGCGGTGACCAGTTGGGCGCGGCCGAACAGGAGTGCGTAGCCGTTGGGCAGGGCGGCGAGGAGGCGCTGGGTGAGGCCCGGGCCCGTCAGGTCGGCGAGGGCGGTGAGGGCGGCGCCGACGTCCCAGCGGGCGGTGGGGACGGTGGTGGCCAGGCGGGCGGCGACGGCGTCGACGAAGCCGGGCGCGGTGAGGGGCTCGGTGAGCGGGAGCTGGCCGGTCGTCAGCGCCCGGGCCTCGGGGGGCAGGGCGGCCGCGAGGTCGCGCCGCTCGTCGTCGGCGAGCTGGCCGGCGAGGACGGTCAGGACCGCGGTCAGGACGCGTTCGGCCTCCTGGGTGTCGCCGTACCGGCCGAGGGAGCGGACGTGGTTGATGAGTTCGTCGTGCCGGGTCATGACTGGGGTGCCCTTTCTGAAGGGTCGGGCCGGCCGAGGAGGAGGTCGTAGCCCGGGGGGAGTTGGAGCAGGAGGCGCCCAGTGAGGTCGTCGCCGGCGGCTTCGGCCACGACGCTCAGGACAGCGCCGACGTCCCAGGCCGCGGTGGCCTCGCTCGCACCAAGGATCCAGGCGGCGGTGGCCCGCACGAACCTCTCGGCGTCCAGGGGCTGGGCTGCCTGCAAGGGGTTGAGGAGGACCAGGGCGAAGGTCTCCGGGAGCCGGGCCGCGAGCTCGGCCCGGTCCCGGCCGGCGAGGTGGGCGCCGAGCAGGGCCAGGACGACCCGGGCGGCCTGCTCCGCCTCGCCGGCAGTGGGGTATTCACCGCGTTCCTGCACCTGTGCCAGGAACGCCTCGCATCGAAGGGTCATCGCCATTGCCTCCCCGGACGAATGGGCGTGGGCGGTGCGGACGGCTGCGGCGCCCGCCCGGCGGCGGCGTCAGGGCTCGCCGGTCAGGCGCCGCCCAGGGGTGGTGAGCTCCAGGATCGGGGCGACGCCCGGACGGGCCGATGGGGGGTGCCGCCCTGCGCGGCCCGGGGGTGTAGCCGGCAGGGCGGCAGTCTCCGGGGTCAGGCGCGGATCTGCTTGCGGTCCGTGCCCTGGGCGGTGACGGAGATCTTGCGGGGCTTGGCCTTCTCCGCGACCGGGATGCGCAGGGTGAGCACGCCCGCGTCGTAGTCGGCGCTGATGCCCTCGGGGTCGAGCGTGTCGGAGAGCATGACCTGGCGGGAGAACACGCCCAGCGGCCGCTCCGAGAGCTCCATGCGCGCGCCCTCGGCCTCGGGGCGCGGACGGCGCTCCGCCTTGACGGTCAGCATGTTCCGCTCCACGTCGATGTCGATCGCCGACGGGTCCACCCCGGGCAGATCGAACGCGATCACGTACTCGTCGCCTGCCCGGTACGCGTCCAACGGCATCTGAGCCGGCCTGCTCCAGGTCCCGCTCTGGGCCAGGAACTGCTGGGTCAGACGGTCCAGCTCGCGGAAGGAATCGGTGCGCATCAACATCGCGAAACACCTCCAGTGGTCCAGGCAACCAAGTGCCAATGCGCTTCACCTGACACCGTTGTAGCATGTCATCCATCCGATGACAAACACTGAAGTCTCCGAAAGGGTGACAGCATGCGAGAGCACCGAGACCCCCCGGTCACGGGCACCGCACAACCCGGCGAGCCCGCCTCCTTCCTCGCCGCCTCAGCCGCCCTCGACGCCATCGACACCGCCCTGCGCACCGCCCAGAACCCCTCACCCCCGGGCCCCCGCCACACTCCGACCACCCCCGGCGCCGACCCCGAACAAGCCCTGGCCGCCCTGCTGCTCCTGCGCGAACTGCGCGCCCGACTCGCCACCTGGGAGAGCCCCCTCGTCGAGAACGCCCGCGCCGCCGGCGCCACCTGGGCCGACCTCGCCCACCCCATGGGCGTCGCAAGCCGCCAGGCCGCCGAGAACCGCTACCTGCGGCTGCGCCCGGCCACCGACGACGCCTCCACCGGCGCCCAACGCGTCAAGGACGTCCGCGACCGCCGCGCCGCCGACCGCGCCATCACCGCCTGGGCCCGCGACAACGCCACCGACCTGCGCATCCTCGCCGCCCAGATCACCGCCGTCACCGACCTCCCCACCACCGCCCGACCCCACCAGGCCCGCCTGCGCACAGCCCTCGGCCACCACGACGCCGCCCGACTCCTCGCCCCCCTCGCCGACATCCGCCCCCACCTCGACGCCGGCCACCACCCCGACATCGCCGCCCGCCTCGACACCCTCACCAAGCACACCGACCAGCTCCGCCACGACAGCAACCACGACCGCACCTGAAACCACGCGCCCGGGCCGGGAACCCGCCCCCGTCGCGGATCCCGCAGCTCGCCGGCGCCAGCTGGAAGACCAGCCGGTCGGCCTCGGAGCCCGCCCGCACGCCGAACTCAGCGCGACGATCACCGACCTGGACCGATGCCTCACCGGCCGTAGTCCGACCCTCCGCCTCCGAGCACGGCGGTGCGGCAGAGCGGCAGAGCGGCAGGGCAGCGGGGCGGTGAGGCGGTGGCCGGGCATGCGCGAGCGGGGCCCGCATGGTGCGCGGGCCCCGCTCGGGTGCGGCTCCGGGGTTCAGGTGGTCGGCGCCTACCAGCGGTACCAGCGGTGGCGGCTGCCGGAGGAATGGGTGCCCCGGGCGACGAAGCCGACCAGCCAGACCACCAGGACGACGACGGCGACCCACCAGAGGATCTTCACGGCGAAGCCCGCTCCGAACAGCAGCAGGGCCAGCAGCAGGACGAGAAGAAGGGGAACCATTGCGACCTCCACAGTCAGTGTCGAACCCCCGGCTGCCCCGGTGCGCGGCGAATATTCACAGAAATCCTCCGGCCCCGGAGGGACAGACGGTCTCCCGTCAGCACAACCAGGCCCGACGTGGTGGAGATCGCGATGAGCACGGGCGACCTGCGCAACGCCCGCCGCGCCGGCGTCGACATCGCCGACCAGGTGGCACTGGCCGACCAGGCCGTGTACGGGCAGTACCGCGGCGAGGCCCACGTCTCGGTTCTCCTCCTGGGCCCCCTGTTCATGCGGGCGGGAAGACAGCAGACATTGCATGGGGTTGACACGTCAACCGGAATGGTCTGAGCCTTTTTGTTCAGCCCGCCGTGAGTCTCTCAGCCGCGGTAGGCGGCCGTCGCGATCTGGACGAACGACCGGATCAGCGGGTTCGCGTCGTCCTGCTTCCAGGCAGCCACCACGTGGCTCGGCGCCATGTCGGTCAGCGGGACCACGGCCAGGTCCGCGGGCAGCTGGTGGCCGAGTGGGGTCATCCCGACCGTGCCGTTCCAGAGCACGGCCTGCAGGCACTCCTGTACGGCGCGCACCACGGGACCCTCGCGAGGCTCGCCGCCGTTCCAGTACGACCGCCAGAGAGGGTCGGTGCCGTCCGGGAACTGAAACCAGCGCCGGCCGGCCAGGTCGGCCAGCCTCAGACCCTCACGGCGGGCCAGTGGATCGTCGGCGCGCAGCACCGCGCCCACCGCGTCGGTGCGAAGCTCGTGGACCGTCAGGCCGGTCTCGGTGAACGGGCCGCGGGTCAGGGCGATGTCGACCAGTCCGGCGCGCAGCCCGCAGGTCGGATCGGTCAGGTCGGTCTCGCGGATGCGGACTTCGACGCCCGGGTGTCGTCGGCGGTAGGCGGTGGCCAGCCGCCGTGCGCCCGGGCCGGAGTTGTCGGCCAGGATGCCGACGGTGATGGTCGCGGCGCCGGCGGCCGCGGCCACCCGCACGCGCACCTGATCGGCCTGGTCGAGCAGGGTGCGCGCCTCGTCCAGCAGCACCGCTCCGGCCGGGGTGAGCGTGACGCCGGCGGCGGAGCGGTGCAGCAGGGCGGCGCCGAGGTCGGTCTCCAGGTGCTTGATCGCGCGGCTCAGCGGCGGCTGGCTCATGTGCAGCTGGGCGGCGGCCCGGCCGAAGTGGAGTTCCTCGGCGACGGTCACGAAGTAGCGCAGGGTGCGTAGCTCCATGACCGGTGACGATACCCGTACGGTATCGGGATCGCGGAACAGGTCTTGGACGGCCGGGGGGCGCGGGCGGTCGAATCGGAGCATGACCGAAGAACTGATGCCCGACCCCGCCGTGCAGGTTGCCGGAGCCCAGGAGATCGCCCCCGACCTGGTGGTGATCCCGAACCACCGGGTCCAGCTGGTACCCAACATCGGCGTCATCGGCGGCACGCAAGCCGTCCTGGTCGTCGAGACGGGGATCGGCACCGCCAACGCCGAGCAGGTCCTCGCCTTCGCCTCCGAGATGGCCAAGGGCCGCCGGCTGTACCTGACCACCACGCACTTCCACCCCGAGCACGCGTTCGGCGCCCAGACGTTCGCCGGCCATGCCACGTACCTGGTCAACCGTGCCCAGGCGGATGACCTGAAGGCGAAGGGGCCGGGATACCTGGAGATGTTCCGGGGCTTCGGCGGGCCGATCGCCCGCCGCCTGGACGGGGTCCGGGTGCCCACCCCCGATGTGGTCTACGACGACGGGTACGACCTGGACCTCGGCGGCCGAACCGTACGGCTGCGGCCCACCGGCCGAGGCCACACCATCGGCGACCAGGTGGTCGAGGTCCCGGACGCCGGCGTGCTGTTCACCGGGGACCTGGCCGAGACCGGGCAGTTCGCCATCTTCCCGTGGTTCCCGCCGTACGACACGGACGTCTCGGGAGTGCGCTGGCTGGCGGTGCTGGACCGGCTTGCCGCTGCCGGCCCCCGGGTGGTGGTGCCCGGTCACGGCGACCTCGGCGGCCCGCAGGTACTCGCCGACGTCCGCGACTACCTGCGCGAGCTGCGCGACGAGACGTGGCGGCGGCGCGACCGCGCGATGGGCGAGGACGAGATCGTCGCCGAGGTCCGGGCCCTGCTGATCGAGCGTCATCCCGAGTGGGCCGGCCAGGACTGGATCGAGCGGGGCGTCGGCTGCCTGTGCACCGAACACGCCGCGTGACCCCGTCCCCGCGCGGCCTGGGCATGTCCACCTTCTCGTGGATGCCACCGACTCCAAGGAGACTGCTGCCGGAGCCGGAGGAGCGCGGACCGGTCGTGCGCTTCGGCACCCAGCGCCTCCGTCGGCCCACCGCGGTGCGCACCGAACCCGAAGGCCTGTGGAGCGGGGACGCCGAAGGCCCGGAGCGGTGTGGCTCCGGACCTTCGGGAGTGGTCATCCTGCCGGAACGATGTTCTCGGCCTGCGGGCCCTTCTGTCCCTGCGTCACGTCGAACTCGACCCGCTGGCCCTCCTGGAGCTCGCGGAAGCCCTGGCTGGCGATGTTCGAGTAGTGGGCGAACACGTCCGGGCCGCCACCGTCCCACGACACCCGCACCCGCCGCCCAGACCTGGGTGACCCGCACCGACGGCACCCTGCTCAATCCCCGGTCCGGCCGCTGCCTCGACGACAACGGCGGCAAACAGCAACCCGGCGACACCCTCCAGATCTGGGACTGCGACGGCACCACCGCACAGCGCTTCACCCTCGGCTGACATCGTTCACGAAGTGGCCGCCACCGGCCGGTGGCGGCCACTTCGTGAACGCGGGCCGCGATGACCTCCGGCGACACGGCACCGTAGGTACTGCCCGGCCCCTCTGCGGCCCGCGAGCCCCTCGCCGGCCGGCAGCACCGGCGCCTGACCCGCCGGACCTGCGTCCCGGCGCCGGTCGTGAACCTGGCCGCCTGGCGGTGAGTTCGGCAAGAAGCTCGAGACCTCCCGGCTGCCCACGCGGGCGAACCGCCACCGCGCGGTCCTGGGACGCGTGACGAACACGCTGCCCACCAACCCGCTCGCGCCGACGGGGCCGCACCGTCGGCACCCGAAGGTGCTCCCTGAGGGCGCGGGAGAAACCGCTGACGGTGGTGAACTCGGCCAGGGACCGGCTTGCTGGTGACTCGGCCGGATGGTGGCGGGCTACCGTCCGGCAGCCCGGCCGGGTGTCAGGTGTCGGCCACGGGCTTCGCAGCGTCGGCCACGGGCGGCGGAGTGTCGGCGGCGTTGCGCAGTTCCTCGTTGATGCGCAGGGCGTCTTCGAGTTGGTCTTCGAGGATGACGATGCGGCAGGCGGCGTCGACGGGGGTGCCCTGGTCGACGAGGTCGCGTGCTCGCATGGCGATCCGCAGCTGGTAACGGGAGAAGCGGCGGTGGCCGCCCTCGGAGCGCAGGGGGGTGATGACGCCCTGGTCGCCGAGGGCGCGCAGGAAGCCGGCGGTGGTGCCGGTCATCTCGGCGGCGCGGCCCATGGTGTAGGCGGGGTAGTCCTCGTCGTCGAAGTTGGCGTCAGGGTTGGGGCTGGGGGCGGGGGGTCGGATGGCGGTCGTGGTCACTGCACCTCTTCTGTCTGGGTTCGGGGACGCGTGGAGGGGCCCCGGTGCCGTTGCGGCTCCGGGGCCCCGAAGGGATACATCACCATCTACCGGCCTCGGGCCGGGTTCCTTGGGTCCGCACTGCCCCGGGGGATTGGGGCGTGCGGGGATCGCGTATGCGTGACCGGAAACCACCGTCCTTCGTAGCTGGGGGGTCTGCGGTGTCCGCCCGGACGAAAAAGCCTCACGGGCCGGGCGATCCTGATGGTGCTCCGTCCCCTCCGTTCATCCTCTGGACTGACTGATTACTGCAACTTCGGGTACTGCGAACTGCGGGTACTGCGAACTGCGGGTACTTCTCGGTAGTGCTGAACTGCCGACTACCTGTACTGCTGCGGCCCTCCCGGGCCGTCCTGGTCCGGCAGCCAGCCCCGTCGCCCGTCCTGCACTTTCCCTGGCTTGGAACCCCACTGCCGAACTCCCGGCACGCGCGCCCGCAGTCCTGGCGCCTTCACCGGGATACCTCGTACCGCGACTGCTGGGTACTGCACCTACGTGATCGCGGTACCGCTGCGTGGCGGCCCCTGACAACTGCGGGCCACCCGACCCAGCCACCGGCCTGTCGCCGTACTGCACCTGCTCTGGCTTCAGGGCCCTGCAACCGTGCCGATCTGCGAACTTCTCGCACTGCTGCCCGCCAGTTCGTGTCTGGCGGGTACCTCTCGACTGCTTGCTACGAGAGAAACACTAACCACGACACGATGCGATGTCTACTTCCGCCAGCACAGATTTTTCGCTGTTCGAGAGGAAGGTTGTCTTCAGCCCGAACAGGGCGGCCCGGCACCGCAACGGCGCCGGCAGCACGGATGGCAGCACGGACGACGGGAGGCCGACGGTGGACGGGCAGCAGCCGGACCGACTCCCCACGCGGCGCCGGCCGGCGGTGGACGCCTGCCCTCGCGGGGCCGAATGTTGTCCGGATGATGTGCGGCGACGTCGGCCGCACCCTTCCACCCCCCTTCCTGGACTGAGCGCATGATCGCCGACCACACCCGGCCGCCGGGACACAGAGGGAAGTTTCAGCCCCACCCCGGCATCACGACCAGCACCCACCCCACCTCCACGGTCGACCGGCCGGCCGCCGCAACCGGCCGGCTGACCGCCCCCAGGACGATCCCCCACCGGGAGGGCGGCGACGCCCGTACGGCGGCCGCGCTGAAACCGACCATGCGCGGCTGGCTGCACGCCGGCGTGTTCCCCTTGCGCTGGCCGGCGGCATCGCCTTGATCACGCTGTCGCGCTCGGCCGCGGCCTTGGCGGCCTGCGCGGTGTTCGCGTTGTCGGCCTGCCTGCTGTTCGCCACCAGCGCCGTCTACCACCGCGGAACCTGGGGTCCGCGCGGAGAGGCGGTCCTGCGGCGGCTGGAGCACGCGAACAGCTTCCTGATCATCGCCGGCACCTACACCCCGCTGGCGGTGCTGCTGCCCGCCCGCCCGCCCGCCCGCCGGCAGACGGTGCTGAATCGGCGAGAGCGCGCACGCGCTGGCGTACATCGTCATCGCCGACCGGTCCTTCACCGACGTGTACCAGTGGGGCCGGCGCACCGTCCCGGTGAACCTGGCCGCGGAGATCCAGCACCGGCTGCTCCCCGCGTCGCTGGCGTGCGAGGCCGCGCAGTTCTCGGTCGCCGGGGCGCTGGAGCCCGCCGACCACGTCGGGGGCGACACCTTCGACTACGTGATCGACCGGGACACCGTCCAGCTGTCCGTGACCGACGCCATGGGCCACGACGTCGACGCCGCGCTGCTGGCCACCCTCGTGGTGGGCGCGCTGCGCCGGGCACGCCGGGCGGGGGCCGGACTCGACGAACAGGCCCGCCAGGCCGACCAGGCCATGCGGGACCACGGCCGCCGGGGATACGTCACCGGCCAGCTCCTGCGCATCAGCCTGCTCGACGGCACCACCGAGTTCGTCAACGCCGGGCACCCCTGGCCACTGCGGCTGCGCGACGGAAACGTGCAGGAGATCGTCCCGAAAGTCGATCTGCCGTTCGGCCTCGTCCGGGCCGCCCCCACCAACACCTACCTGGTGCAGTCCCTGGACCTGCGGCCCGGGGACCGGCTGGTGATGCTGACGGACGGCATGCTGGAGCGCAACGCCCAGAACGTCGACCTGCGGGGCCTGATCGTCCGCACCCGCGCCCTGCATCCCGGGAAGCCGCCCGCACCCTCATCGGGGCGATCATCGACGCCGGCCACGGCCACCTGGACGACGACGCGACCATTGCACCAGTTCAGGGACCGGCCGGGCGCCAAGGACGTCGAGACCCTGATCCCGGTCGAGGAGTTGGACCGGCCCCGCCAGATCCTCGCCCGTGAGCGCGAAGGCGCCGACGGCCTGATCGACGGATACATCCTGCAGAGCCTCGACGGACGCTCGCGCACCGCCGTCTACACCTGGGTGCGGGCCGGCGACCCGGAGCCGGTGGCGCAGTACCTGCTGGCCCTCCTGGCCGAGGTCTACCCACGGGGGAAGACCCGGTAGACCCGGCCCGGCGCCTGGCGTCGTGGGCTCAGCGGGCGGGCAGGCCGAAGGTGACGCGCAGGCCGCCGGTGGGGGCGGGGGTGAGCCGCAGTTCGCCGTGGTGGGTGTCGGTGACGGCGACGACGATGGCCAGGCCGAGGCCGTGCCCTCGGCGTGCGGGGTCGGCCTGTGCGGTGCGGGCGCGGCCCCGGAGGAAGGGTTCGGTGAAGGTGGCGACGCTCTCGGGGGTGAGGCAGGGACCGGTGCTGGTGACGGTGAGCTGGACCCGGCCGGGGCGGGGGGGTCGGTGCCGGTGGTGACGGCGGCCGATCCGCCGGTGGGGAGGTTGTGGCGCAGCGCGTTCTGCAGCAGGTTGACGGCGAGTTGGCGCAGCTGGACGGGGTTGCCGGTGGTGGGGGCGGGTCGGCAGTCGGTGGTGAGGGTGATGCCGAGGTCGGCGGCCTCGTTCCGGACGGCGGCGACGGCGTCCCGGGTGGTGTCGGCGAGGTCGACGAGGTGGAGCTCGGGCGGGTTGTTGTCGAGGTCGGTGAGTTGGAGGAGGGCTTCGCTGATCTCGACGCCGCGCTGGTTGGTGTGTCCTGGAGGGTGCTGCTGCTCGGCGACCTCAATACCGCCGCCGGGGACCACGCCCTCGGCCCGCTGACCAGCCGGCTGAGCTCCGCGCAGGACACCGCAGGCGGCGGTTTCGGGTTCACCTGGCCGGCTGCCTTCCCGTCGGCCAGGATCGACCACATCATGTCCCGGAACCTGCCGGCCACCGCGGCCTGGACCCTGCCCGCCACCACCAGCGACCACCGGCCCGCCGCCGCCAGGCTGAGCCCGTAGAGCCGGTCTGGTCGGCGGGCGACGGGCGGCGGGCGACGGGCGGCGGCTGGCAGCGGCAGACGGCCGCCCGGGACGGGAGGACCGCGACCGAGCGGTGGGCAGGGAGCAGCCGGGACGACGGGACCGGCAGGCGAGAGGGGTCGGTCACCAGCCCCAGCATCCCGGGACGGCATCCCAGGACTCCCTGTTTCCGCAGTTCAACAGGGGTGGGATGGTTCCACCGTTGCAGGTCCGGCGGCGGCTGTTGTGGTGGATCCCCGAGGTCCTGGAAGCTCTGGGTGTCGCACCGGCCGAGGCAGAGCGACCGCCCCGGCAGCAAAACCGCAACGACGCCCACCCCGCACCCTGCGCACCGGGACACCTCCATGCCCCGACACCCGAGGTGCGGCGCTCGCCACCCCACCTGGGCCGGCCGCCAACCGGCCGACCCCGGGGCGAAGGACGGTCGGGCCCGCGTCCTCGGACCGGACGCGGGCAGGGGCGGCGACGAGCCGGCAGGTCCGTTCGGCAGGAGAGCCGGAGTCCGCCGGGAGCACTCACCCACGAACCGGAAAAGGAAACGCACATGAACAGGAAGTCCCTCACACACCGCTGTCCGGGCCGCCGCGCGGCCGCCGCCGCCGCTCTCGTCCTGGCGGTCGGACTCGGCGTGTCCACCCAGATGTCGGCCCAGGCCGCCGACCACACCCCCGCAAAGATGCCGGCCCAGGCGACCCTCCAGGCCGCCGCGCAGGCGGCCGCCGCCCCGGGGTCGGACGTCCAGGCCGCCGCGCAGTTGCCCGCCGCGGCACCGGGATCGGTCGGCGGCACGAGCGGCCAGGCGGTGACCCGGGTCGCCGACTTCTACGGCGCGTACATCGACGCAAAGGGCGACTACGAGGACCCCGACCGCGCGCTGGCCACCGCCCTGCGCAAGCACTACCTGACGCCCGACCTCGCCACCCGACTGGCCACCTGGGAGGAGAGCAACGGGGTCGACGGCGTCCTGCACGCCCAGAACGTCCCCGCGCGGTGGACCGTCACCGACAACGGCGCCGTCGGCAACGGCCACGAGGTCATCGTCACCCTCACCTACGGCAGCGGAGACACCACCCGGAAGACCAAGCTTTTCGTCCTGCTGGAGCGCTACAACCACATCGCCGACATCACCACCACCAGCAACCACTGACCACACTGCGTCCCCGGTCCGGGCGACGGGCGGCTGCCCCACGGGGTTGGGCAGCCGCCCGTCGCCCGCGCCAAGGACCTCCCGCGCGTTCACAGGGGCCGGCGTGATCGGCATCCGACGCCGACACGACACAGTGAAAGCGGAAACGCGACGTACGGGGCGCAGCCGGCTGACGCCCACCGACGCCGAGGACAGCAGGCGCCGGCCGATACCGGTGCGAAGACCACGGGCAAGGCGACGAAGAACCGGGCGGGCGCCGGGACCCAGGCCGGCGCCGCGACCGGCCCCACCTCCACCGGGCACCGACCCAAGGACACCAGAGGCAAGAAGAGCACCTCAGCTCGGGCGGCCCGGCCGGCGACCGGCGCCACCGGCAGGAAGACCGCCACCGCCGCCGGCCCCCGGAAGGACGACCTGTCCGGGTTGACCAAAGCCGAGCTCTACAAGCGGGCCGCCGAACAGGGCCTCCCCCACCGTTCCGCCATGACCCGCGACGAACTCCAGCACGCCCTGGAGAAGACCGGCCGAGGCCGGCACCTGCGCAGCGCGTCCTGGCCGCCGGCCGGGCCCGGGCGGCACCGGACGGCGGCGCCGACGGCTCAGCGCCTGTCGGGTGGCTGGCCATGGGCGGGGGGTGACGGTCGGGATCTGCTCTCCGGGCATGGCGATGGCGACGGCCTCGGAATGATCACGTGGTGTGTGTGCCCGTGCGACAACTCCGAGGCCGTCAACGGCCCATGACGGCCCGCCCGGCCCTCGCCGGGCATCCGCGTGCGGAAACCGCCTGGGACGGCGGGACCAGCCGCTGCGTCCGCCCAGGAAGCGGCCCGGTGCGGGGAATCGCCAGGGCTCCCGGAAGAGCGGGATGCATCAGACGCCGGGGACAGCGTCCTTCGCATCGGTGTGCCAGTTGGTGACGACCGGCTTGTCGACCTTGACGGAGCCGACAGGAATGCTCGCAGGGTTCGGATCCGCGGCGCCGACGCCGATGATGACGTCCTTGAACTCCACGACCTGATCGTTGTTGGTGCTCTTCGGGTTGATCCCCGCATAGGCGACTGCGGAGCCGGTGAGCGTGATCGGCCGACCGACGGCCTGCTCCGCGTTGGCCGCCTCGATGCCGCCCGAACCGAAGGCGATGACCGGGTGCTCGCCGGGCAGGACGCAGGTGATGCCGGGCTTGGCCTTGGCGGAGATCTGGATGTAGCCGCCGGCCTGGGTCTCCATCTTCGCGCCGAACGTGAGGTCGTTGGCGCCGCAGGCCTGGCCGTAGCCGGATTTGCCGCCCGAGGCGGAGGCGGAGGCGGAGGTAGCGGCCCCAGGCTTCGCCGACTTGGCCGGCGTGGCAGCCGCGGTCGGGGACGCGGCGGCCGGCGGAGCGGTTGACGCGGCGGCAGCAGTCGTCGGAGCGGCACCCTTGCCGGAGGCCGGGTCACTGTTCTCCGGGCCGCAGGCGGTGGCCGTCACCGTGAGTGCGGCGACCGCAAGTGCGGCGAGGACGACTCGTGAGCGCATGGGATGTTCCAACTTCCTTATGTCGAAGGCCTTCATGCTAGAACCGCCTTCATCACCCGCTCGTCCCCGAGATGTCCCGATCATGTCTCAAGCGATGCTGGCACAGCCGGGCAGGCAATCCGCAGCCGTCACCGTGCACCAGCCCCTCACGGAGAAGGCCTGGAAGACCGCGTGGACGAACTTCTCCGGCACAGGCGGGCACGCGTTGCTGCGCGCGGACAGCCCGGCGTCGGCCGACGACGTCATCGCCAACGGCGCTGCCCACCGACCGAACTGACCGGTGATCAGCGAGGAGGCCCAGACGGTCATCACCTTGCCCGTGCCGACGGACGACCGGCCGGCCGGCCTTCCTGACGAAGGGCGTAAACCGGCAGTACGTCCCTGGCCGCCGGACCCGGCCGCCTGTCCGCGCGAAACGGCGAGCCGGCAGGTGGCCGGCTCGCCGTTTCGCGCCCGAGTGGGTCAGCCGATGGTGGCGGTGTCGATGACGAAGCGGTAGCGGACGTCGGAGGCCAGCACGCGTTCGTAGGCCTCGTTGATGCGGTCGGCGGGGATCACCTCGATGTCGGCGCCGATGCCGTGCTCGGCGCAGAAGTCGAGCATCTCCTGGGTCAGGGCGATGCCGCCGATCATCGAACCGGTCAGCACGCGGCGGGCGCTGCCGAGCAGGAAGCCGTCGACCGTCATCGGGCCGGGGGCGGCGCCGACGTTGGCGAGGACGCCGTCGAGGGTCAGCAGGCCGAGGTAGGCGTTGACGTCGAGGTCGGCGCTGACGGTGTTGACGATCAGGTCGAAGCGGCCGGCGAGCTCGGTGAAGGTGTCCGGGTCGGAGGTCGCCCGGTAGTGGTCGGCGCCGAGGCGGCGGCCGTCCTCCTGCTTCTTCAGTGACTGGGAGAGCACCGTGACCTCGGCGCCCAGGGCGTGGGCGATCTTGACGGCCATGTGGCCGAGGCCACCGAGGCCGACGACGGCGACCTGCTTGCCGGGGCCCGCACCCCAGTGGCGCAGCGGGGCGTAGGTGGTGATGCCCGCGCACAGCAGGGGTGCGGCGGCGGCCGCGTCGAGGCTGTCGGGGACGGACAGCACGAAGCCGGCGTCGACGACGACGTGGGTGGAGTAGCCGCCCTGGGTGGTGGTGCCGTCGTGGTCGGTGAAGGCGTAGGTGAAGACCGGGCCGTCCACGCAGTACTGCTGGTCACCGCTCAGGCAGGGCGCGCACCGGCCGCAGGAGTTGACCATGCAGCCGACGCCGACGCGCTCGCCGACGCGGTGGGCGGTGACGGCGGCGCCGGTCTCTGTGACGGTGCCGATGATCTCGTGGCCGGGGACGACGGGGAAGGGCTGCGGGCCCCACTCGCCCCGGACGGTGTGGATGTCGGAGTGGCAGATGCCGACGTATTTGATGGCGATCAGGACGTCGTTCGGGCCGACGTCACGACGTTCGACGGTGGTCGGCTCCAGGGGTCGGCCGGCCGCGGGGGCGGCGTAGGCGTTCACTCGCATGGGCAGGTGTTCCTCGACGGGAGTAGGGGTCGGGTCAGTCGGCGGCCGGGGCGGTGGCGTACTCCTCCTCGGTGACGGGGGTCAGCCAGTGGACGACGTCGTGGTCGGCGTCGCCCTCGTTGATGGCCAGGTGGACCATCAGGCGGTTCGGTGCGGCGCCGTGCCAATGCTCCTCACCGGCTTCGAACAGGACTCGGTCGCCGGGGCGGATGACTTCGACGGGGCCGCCGCGGCGCTGGCACAGGCCGGTGCCCTCGGTGACGAAGACGGTCTGGCCGAGCGGGTGGCGGTGCCAGTGGGTGCGGGCGCCGGGCATGAAGTGCACCAGGTTGGCGGTGACCCGGGACGGCTCGGGGGCGGCGGCGACGGCGTCGATGTAGACGTCGCCGGTGAACCAGTCGGCCGGGCCTTTGACGGTGTCGAGAGAACTGCGGGTGATCTGCACGGCGGTGCCTCCAGGGGTGGGGTCAGGGCTTGAGCAGGGTCTTGACGGCGCGGCGCTCGTCCATCGCCCGGTAGCCGTCGGCGACCTGCTCCAGGGGCAGGGTGAGGTCGAATACCTTGCCCGGGTCGATGCGGCCGGTCAGGACGCGGTCGATCAGGTCGGGCAGGTAGCGGCGGACGGGGGCGGGGCCGCCGCGCAGGCCGACGTGGGAGAAGAACAGCTCCTGGCCGTCGATCGCGACGTCGTGGGGGACGCCGACGAAGCCGACGCTTCCGCCGGGCCGGGCGCTGTGCAGGGCCTGCTGCATGGACTGGGCGGTGCCGACGCACTCCAGGACGCTGTCGGCGCCGATGCCGGCGGTCAGCTCCTTGATCCGGGCCACGCCGTCCTCGCCGCGTTCGGTGACGACGTCGGTGGCGCCGAACTCCAGGGCGAGCTTCTGCCTGCTCTCGTGGCGCGACATGGCGATGATCCGCTCCGCGCCCATCTCCTTCGCGGCGATCACCGCACACAGGCCGACGGCGCCGTCGCCGACCACCACGGCGGTCGAGCCGGGCTTCACCCGGGCGGCGTCGGCGGCCCACCAGCCGGTGCCCATCACGTCGGAGTTCGCCAGGAGGCCGGGCCAGAAGCGTTCGTCCGGCACGTCGTCGGTGGCGACCAGGGTGCCGGCGGCGTCGGGGATGCGAATGTACTCGGCCTGGCAGGTGGACAGGAACTCGCGGTGCAGGCAGTTCGACTGGAAGCCGTTGCGGCAGTTCCGGCAGGTGTTGTCGGAGGTGGCGAACGAGCCGACGACGAACTGGCCGGGCCGCAGGCCGGTGACCTCGGCCCCGACCTCCTCGACGAAGCCGGCGTACTCGTGGCCCATCGGGTGGGCCTCGTCGGTCGCGTCCAGGCCGCGCCAGGGCCACAGGTCGGAGCCGCACACGCAGGTGACGGCCGTGCGGATGATCGCATCCGTGGGCTTGAGGATCTTCGGGTCGTCCAAGGTCTCGAAGCGCACGTCGCCGGGGGCGTGGATCACTGCTCCGCGCATGGGAAGGTCCTTTCTGCCGGAAGGGGAGCCCGGGACCGTTGCCGTCCGGGGGCCTTCTTCCAGGTAACCGCGCTTCCCGGCGGGGAGCGAGGCACCAGCGGGGGGTGTACTGCCCTCACGCGAGGACGCGCTGGAGTGGGCTGCCAAGTTCGCCGCCGCGTGCCGGTGTGCGCAAGAGGTCCGGGAGATCATGCCCGACCCGACCGTCTGATCGAAGACGACCCGCCGGGGCTGGGGCGGAAGCGGGCGGGGGCGGACAGCGAGAACGGCTCCGCCCTCGGGGAGAGGGGGAGCCGTTCTCGCCGGCCGGGGCCGGAACGCTCAGGCGTGGCGGTGGTGGTGCTTGTTGCCCGTGACCAGTCGGTAGAGGACGAGGAGGATCACCGAGCCGACGATGGCCGCGATCCAGGTGGAGAGGTCGAAGAAGCCGTCGATGGAGTCGACGCCGAAGATGACCTTGCCCAGCCAACCGCCCAGCAGGCCGCCCGCGATCCCGATCAGGATCGTCACGATCACACCCCCCGGGTCCTTGCCCGGCATCAGTGCCTTCGCAATGAAACCCGCGAACAGTCCGATCAAGATCCAAGCGATGATGCCCATGAGCTTCTCCCTGCCTCGCCGAGTAAAGCCGGTGTCAGCACTCGTCTTCACCGAGCCGCGAGTCCCAAACCCCCCAATCGCCGTCGTATCGTCCGCCGACCCCCGGACCGGGTGCGCACACTCTGCACCCCGGCGCGCACACCCCGCCCTGTGGCGTACCGACAGGCGGATGGGCGGACCTACAGCTCCCCCGGCCTCGAAGCGGGTGTCCTACGGTGTGCTCCGGCGACGGTTGCTGTCCGCCCGCACGGGCAGCGGGCCGGGCCGGGTGTCCGGGTTCGGCCGCGGGGTTCGGGGTGTCGGCGGCTTTGCGAAGTTCCTCGTTGAGGCGCAGGGCGTCTTCGAGTTGGTCTTCGAGGATGACGATGCGGCAGGCGGCGTCGACGGGGGTGCCCTGGTCGACGAGGTCGCGTGCTCGCATGGCGATCCGCAGCTGGTAGCGGGAGAAGCGGCGGTGGCCGCCCTCCGAGCGCAGGGGGGTGATGACGCCCTGGTCGCCGAGGGCGCGCAGGAAGCCGACGGTGGTGCCGGTCATCTCGACGGTCCGGCTCATGGTGCAGGCGGGGTAGTCCTCGTCCTCGAAGGTGGCGTCGAGGGCACCCGGGCCGGGATCGGAGCCGGGGGTGCGGGGTCGGACGGCGGTCGCGGCCATGGCCTCCTTCTCATCCGGTTCGGGGACGCGGCGAGGGGCCCCGTCGCCGTTGCGGCTCCGGGGCCCCGAAGGGATACATCACCATCCACCGGCCTCGGGCCGGGTTCCTCAGGTCCGCACTGCCCCGGGGGATGGGGTGTGCGGGGATCGCGTATGCGTGACCGGAAACCACCGTCCTTCGTAGCTGGGGGTCTGCGGTGTCCGCCCGGACGAAAAAGCCTCACGGGCCGGGCGATCCTGATGGTGCTCCGTCCCCTCCGTTCATCCTGTGGGTGTACTGACCTGCGCACTACGGCACTGCTGGTTCTTCTGAACACGGATACTGCTTCGATACTCGGTTCTGCGTGGCGGCCTCGAAGGGTCACCTGGTCCGCCGGCCAGCCCCGTCGCCCGTCCTGCACTTTCGCTGGCTTGGAACCCCACCGGCCGAACCTCCCAGCACGCGCGCCCGCAGCCCGGCGCCTTCGCTGGGATACCGCTTACTGCCACTGCTGGTACCGCTCACCTCGACTTCACCTGCCGGTACCGCACGCTCTTACCGCGGAACCGCCGGTGGTGGCCCCTGATCACTGCGGGCCACCGGGCCCGGCCGCCGATCCCGTCGCCGTACTGCACCAACCGTGGCTTCAGGACCCTGCAACCGTGCCGACCTGCGAACTTCTCGCACTGCTGCCCGCCAGTTCGTGTCTGGCGGGCACCTCTCGACTGCTTGCTACGAGAGAAACACCAACCACGAGATGCGGTAATGTCTACTCCGGCCAGCTTAGATTTTCCGCTGTTCGATGGACAGATAGTCTTCGGTCCTGAACAGGGCGGACCGGCGCCGGGCGCCGGCACCACGATCAGATGGAGGCCGACGATGGAAGGGCAGCAGCCAGCAGGGACACCCGCGGCCGCCCCACATGCCCCGCGCACTCGCGTGTCCCTCCTGGCCGCCCTCACCGAAGCCGTCCACGACCGCGACGAGCACGTGCTGCGCCGACTCCTCACCCGCTTCGCCGAACAAGCCACCCTCACCGACCTGCCCGCCCTACGCCACGCCCTCGACCCCCGGTCCTCCTCGGCAACGGCATGGGACCGCACGGATGCCGGCACGGGCGACGGGCCGGGCCCGCATCGACAGCAGACAGGGTTGATCGCGTAGGAGCGTACCGTTGAGCCGGGGGCACCCGGCGGGACGAGGCGATCGTCATGGAACAGACCTCCGACGTCAGACCCACGCCGTTCATGACCTGCGCCGAGTGCGGGCTGCCGGCGCCCTGGAACCCCACCACCTTCTGCAGCTGGGCCTGCTTCCAAGTACGCCCCCGCGACCCCGACAGCGGATCGCCGGCCCCGTCCTACTTCTTCGGCCTCGGCACACCCGCCTTGCTCCATCACCACCGCAACCCCTGACCGGGTTCGAACATCAACCGGACCGGCCGGGGGCGCCCGGGCGCTGTCCGGGGCGGAGGAGGACCGCGGCGCGGGCGGCGGCCCGTGTCGGGGCGGCGGGTTTCCTCACGCCCCCATCACCTGCTCCGATGCCTGCCGGCATCCCTCTGGTACCGGCGGGGGTGCCGTCCGTCACCGGACGCGGTGTCCGAGGGCACGTCGCCCGATCGCCACGCCGGCAGCCCTTCTCCGACTCCGGCCGCCGGCCGCCGCCCGAGGCCGTCGAAGCCGCCCTGGACGGCAGCCTGGACCGGCTGGCCGAGCAGGCCCGGCTGCGTGTGGAAGGCCCGGCAGGCTGACCCCTCCGTTCCCGCTCCTCACTTCGGTGCACCCGCGGGGCCTGTCGGTCAGCTGCGGGTGCGCGGCGAGGTGTGATCGCCCAGGTCGACCGGGAACACCTGGTCGGCGCCCGTGATCTGCAGAACCCGTGCGACGGTGGGCGCCGGGCGGCCCAGGTGGATCGTCACACCCTGACGCTCGGCCTCTATTCGGCCCTTCAGCAGGCCGTTGAGGCCGGAGGAGTCACAGAACGTGACACCTTCGAGGCCGATCACCAGCGTCGGCGGGAGCGGGCGGGTCGCGAGAGCGCGACGCAGCGCTTGGTGCAGGACCGGCACGCCGTCCAGGTCGAGGTCGCCGGCGCACTCGATGACCGGGCCGCCGGGGGTGTCGCGGACGACTGCGGTGAAGTCCGGCCTGGTGGTGTCGCTCACGTGCTTCCCTTTCAGGTGTGCAGGTCGATGCGGAAGTGATGGTCGACCGGTCGACTGGCGGCGCGAGCCCGAACGGGCGGTCCAGGTGGGCCCACGGCGTCGGTGCGGATGCGCGGCAGCGCGCCGTCCGCTGCCGCGGCGGCCACCGGCCGGACCGTGGCGGTGGGGCCGACCCGCCGCACCGGCCGGGGTTCACTCGGCCGAGGTGATCCGGGTGGTGGCGGGGTTTCGGCGTGGTGGGTGGGGGCGTGGCCCTGGTGTCGCAACGGGTGCTCCTTCACGGGGGCTGCAAGGAGGTCTTCCTCCATGCTGAACCGCCCCACCACGACCCGTCAAGATATTCACGAATCCCATTTCAGGCATTGCATGACGCGAACCGGATGACGCATGGTGGAGACATGCAGCGCAGTGACCAGCAGCCCGTCAAGGCAGCCGCCGAGCGTCAGGAATGGACCTTCCTGACCAGTCATGCTCGCGTACTCGTGATCATCGCTCGCGACCCGACCGTCCGACTGCGTGACGTCGCCGCGATCTGCCAGGTGACCGAGCGGACCGTGCAAGCGATCGTTGCCGACCTCGAAGAAGCCGGATACCTGGTGCGCTCGCGGGAAGGACGGCGCAACCACTACACGATTCCCTCCGGCGGGCAGTTCCGGCACGCCGCCGAGGCCGGACAGGAGATCTCCGGCCTCCTCGCCCTCCTCGCCCGGCCCGCAACCCCCACCGAGGACAGCGACGGCAACTACCGCGCCTGACCCGCCCGGCACCGGCCGCCCGGCACCCACGGCGCGCCGACGCCATGGAACCGGGGTGCGCGTGCGGGTCGGAGTCTCTTCTCCGCGGCGGACAGCGGGCGGATTGCCGCACGGTCCCTGCTCCGCCCAGGGCGGGCAGAAGGCCGGCGGGTGGTGCGCGAGCAGGCCCGGCTGGTCGGGTGGTCCCGATCGTCTCGGCGGGCGGCCCACGGCATCGGCCGGAGGACGCCGCTGACCCCGCCCACCCGTTCGGCCGCGGACAGGTATGCACGGGATCCCGACGGGGGACACGGGATGCACACCTCGCAGAATGCAGAAAGGGGATTCCTCATGTCCACCGACGCCATCGTTCTCCTCAAGGAGGACCACAAGGACGTCCGCCGCCTGTTCCGTGCCTTCACCAGCGCCGGCGACGACGCCGACGCGGAGAAGGCCGACCTGGTGAATCAGATCCTGGAGGCCCTCACGGTGCACACCTACATCGAGAACGAGGTGATGTACCCCGAGGTGCGCAGGCTCGTGCCGGCCCTGGAGAGCGACATCCTGGAGTCCTACGAGGAGCACCACGTCGCCGACCTGCTCTGCGCGGAGCTGTCCGCGATGAGCCCCGACGACGAGCGCTTCGACGCCAAGACCACCGTGCTGATCGAGAGCGTGACCCACCACATCGAGGAGGAGGAGAACGACTGGTTCCCCAAGGTCCGCGACGCGCTGGGCAGAAAGGAACTGCAGGAGATCGGCACCCGCCTGATCGAGGCGCGCGCGAAGGCACCGCGCCGGCCGGAGCAGCCCAGCGCCCTGAAGAAGGCCGCCGACGCGATCCTCTAGCCCCGGCGGGACGACCTGGGCTGGGCCGTCGCTGCCGCTCTCCGCGGCGACAGCGTGGGTCCGGGGAGCCGACGACGCGGCGGTACCTGATTCGGCCGACCCGGTGCTCTGCTTCGCCGCGGCGCCGACGGGTAGGCGCCCCGTGGCCGAGAGAGCAGACCGATCAGAGATTCCATCCCGTGGGTGTAAGCACCGCAGGTTCGCAGCCCCGTCCGCCCGACGCCCGGGGCCCCTTTCCCGTGCCGTGATCGAGCTGATCTCCTCCCGGGCGGCACTCGGCGAGGGACCGGTGCTCGCACGTCCTGCTGCGCGAGGGGGACCGCCGGCAGGTCCGCGAATACCTGGTGCACCGGTCCCTGTACCACCTCAAGGAGGCCGATCCGCAGGCCTGGGTCATCCCGCGGCTGCACGGCGCCGCCCAGGCTGCCCTGGTGGCGATCGAGTACGACGAGTACGGCGGGGGGCGCCCCGATCGCGTCCACTCGCGGCTCTTCGCCGACATGATGGTGGACTTCGGCCTGGACGCCGGGTAGGGCCACTACCTCGACGTGGTGCCGGCGCCCGCGTTGGCGGTGGTGAACCTGATGTCGATGTTCGCCCTGCACCGTGCGCACCGAGGAGCCCTGGTGGGCCAGTTCGCGGGGGTGGAGATCACCTCATCGCCCGGATCGGCCCGGCTGGCGGCAGTCTTCGAACGCCTGGGCGCGGGACCGGCAGGGACGGCGTTCTACCGGGAGCACATCGAGGCGGACGCCGCTCACGAACAGCTCGTTCGCCACGGCGTCATCGAGACGCTGCTCAGGGACGAACCCGAGCTGGAGGAGGACATCGCCTTCGGGCCGGCCGCCAGCTCGCTGACCGAGGAGCGACTCGCCCGGCACATCCTCGACTGCTGGGAGCAGCGGCGCGGCTCGCTGCTCGCCCCGCTGGAGGAGTCCCCGGCCCTGGTTTCCTGACCCGGCGGCGACCCCCGGGGTCCTGGCCCGGGCGGGCGTCCTGACCCGGGCGGGCGCGTTCGCGTGGACACCCCGGACGTGTTCGCCCGGCCGGCCCGGAGCGCGTCACGGCGGCCCGGTGGTGGGTGCCCCGGGTGTCGGGGTCCGCGCCCAGCCGTCCGGGCTACGCCTCGCGGGCGTCCCCGGCCGGCCCGTCGGTGCCGTCGCCTTCGGGGCGCCGGTCGGCCGGCGGGAGGGAGCGGCGGCGGCTGGTGTCGCAGAAAGGGTAGAGGCGGCTGCGGCGGCACAGGCACAAGGCGATCACCGGCCGCTCGCTCCGGATGGCCGAACCGTCCGCCAGGCCGGTGCCTGGCGGCAGATCCGGTCCACCAGGGCGCGGTCGTCGTGCCCGGCGTCCCAGGCACGGGCGATCCCGCGGCTGGGGGGCGCTGCGGCCGCGGCAACGAGGCCTACCGGTAAGCCAAGCCCGTGGCCGGCCCCACGGCCGCCCGGCCCGTCTGGGTGTCGGCCGCCGTCGACCCCCAAGCCGCCGGTGTGCTCGTCCCGGACGACCCGGCCGACCTGGTCACGGGCCTGGTGGAGCTGCTCGGCGCCCACCGCGTCCGGGACCGCTTCCCCGCCCCGACCAGCTGACGGGCAGTTCGCCTCCTGTCACCCGCGCCCGCCGGAGCAGGCCTTCGGCCGATGCTCCGGCGGGCGTTGCGGGCTGCCGGGCCAGGAGCTGCGCCGAGCACCCGGACGCCGTCCGGCGCGTACGAAGGAGCCAACCATGCCCACGGCCATCGACGAGTGCGCGACGCTGACGCGGCAGCTGCACGCCGCCCTCGCCGCGGCGGGCAGCACGCTGGCCGTCGCCGAGTCCCTCACCGGAGGACTGCTCGCCCTCACGCTGACCGAGGACGGGCGAACGGTCGCCGGGGCTGCCCTGACGGGGTACCAGCGGCGGCCCGGGCCGCCGCTCGGAGTCAGAACACCACGAACGTCAGCCAGGCCGCGCCGGGGGCGATCACGCACATGCTCGCGCCCCACCGCAGCAGACCGCGGTACGTCTGTGTCCGCAGGGGTTCCGGCGCGTTGGCGACCACCAGTGCGCCGTTGGTGGAGAAGGGACTCGCGTCGACGATGGTCGCCGCCGAGGCGAGTGCGATGACCAGGCCCGTGGTCGGGATGGAGCCCGAGGCCAGGAAGGGGGCCGCGAGCGGCATCAACGCGCCGAGGATGCCCGTGGTGGAGGCGAAGGCCGACACGACGCCGCCGACGTAGCAGATCAGCAGGGCGGCCAGCAGCGGGGCGCCGACGACCGCGATCGTCCTTCCGAGCGAGTCGACGATCCCGAGTTGCTGCAGCAGGGCGATGTACGTGACGATCCCGCAGACCAGCAGTACGACCGGCCACGCGATCTCCTTGGCGGCCCGCTGGGCCGTGGTGCGGAAGACCACGGCCAGGGCGGCGGCCAGGGTGAGCGCGAACAGTCCGGTGTCCAGGGCCAGGACGGTGGTGCCGAGAACCAGCAGCACCACCGCCACCAGGGTGGCTGCCTGCTCGACGCCGAGCACCGGCTCGGGCCCCGCCGTGCTCTCCTCCCCCGCCGCCGGGGCGGGCGCCGTGCCGCGGCGGCGGCCGAAGACGAGCCAGGTCACGAGCGCGGCGGCCAGGTTGAGGGCGAAGGTGCCCCCGAACAGCGCGGCGCCGTCGACGTGCAGGTGATTCGCGGCGAGCGACGAGTGGACGATGCCGCCCAGGATCCCGGTGGGCGCGAAGCTGCCCGCGGCGGCTCCGTTGACGGCCATCAGCCCGGCGTACAGCGGGTTCATCCCGTGGCGCACGGCGAAGGTGATACCGATGGGCGCCACGATCGCGACGGCCGCCGGGGAGGCGGCACCGGTGGCACACATCAGCGTGGCGAGCAGGAACAGCAGCCAGGGCACCACCGCGACCCGGTTGCCGGCCGCCCGGACCGCGGAGTGGACCAGCCAGTCCACCGTGCCGTTCGTGCGCGCGATCCCGAACAGGAAGGTCACGGCGACCAGCACGACGAGCATCTCGGCCGGAAAGCCCGCCAGCACCTCCTTCGCGGGATGGCCGAGCCAGACGGCGCCGAACAGGAAGGTGGCGGTCAGGGCCAGGATGCCCATGTTGAGGCCGGTGAGGGAGGCCAGCACGAAGATGACGGCCAGGACCAGGACGCCGGTCAGTTCAGTGGACATGACGATCTTCCTTCGGGTGAGGGCTCAAGGGGCGCGTCGAGCCAGGCGAGAACCGATGCGGTGTGCTCGCCGAGGGCCGGTACCGGCCGGAGTCGGGCAGGCCTGCGTCCGGGCACCGTGACCGGCGGGATGAGCCCGCGCAGTTCCCCCACGGGGCTGTCGAACGAGGCCCAGCGGCCGCGGGCCAGGAGTTGGGCGTGCTCGCTGAACTCGCTCATGGTGCGCTGCCGCGCGTGCGCGACGCGGGCCTCGTCCAACCGGTCGACGAGGTCCGCGGTGCTCAGGCCCAGGGTGGTCTCCCGTACGACGGCGTCGAGTTCGTCGCGGTGCGCGACCCGGTCGGCGTTGCCCAGGAACCGGGGGTCCTCGGCCAGCCGCGGCCGGCGCAGGACGGTCTCGCAGAAGGCCACCCACTCGTGGGCGTTCTGGAGACCGAGCATCACGCTCTGGCCGTCGTTGGTGGGGAACGGGCCGTAGGGGGCGATGGTGGCGTGACTGGCGCCGGCACGGGCGGGCGCGGCACCGCCGTAGCGGGTGAAGTACTCGGCGTATCCCATCCATTCGCCGAGCGCTTCGAGCATCGAGATCTCCAGCCGGGTGCCGAGGCCGGTCCGGGTGCGCTCCAGGAGGGCCGTGAGGATGCCGGAGTAGGCGTACGTCCCGGCGCAGATGTCGGCGATCGACAGGCCGACCTTCGACGGTGTCTGCGGGGTGCCCGTGATGGAGAGGAGTCCGGCCTCGGCCTGTACCAGGAGGTCGTACGCCTTGCGGTCGCGGTGGGGGCCGGTGCTTCCGTATCCCGAGATGTCGCAGGTGATCAACCCGGGGTGGTCCGGGGCGAGTTGCGCACTGTCGATGCCGAGCCGGGCAGCGGCCCCGGGGGCGAGGTTCTGCACCAGGACGTCGGCCCGGTCGACGAGTGCGTGCAGTCGCCGGTTGCCCTCGGGCGAACGCACGTCGAGCTGGACGCTCTCCTTGCCCCGGTTGAGCCACACGAAGTGGCTGGACATACCGCGCACGGTGCGGTCGTAACCGCGGGCCAGGTCCCCGGTTCCGGGCCGTTCGATCTTGATGACGCGGGCACCGAGGTCGGCCAGCTGACGGGTCGCGAACGGTGCGGCGACCGCCTGTTCGAGCGAGACCACGACGAGGCCGGCGAGCGGCCCGTCCACGGGTTCGTCCACGGGTTCGTGGGTGGGTGCGTCGGCGGGTCGAGCGGCGGGTTCGTCGGCGGGTCGAGCGGGAGGTCCGGCGACGGGGCCGGCGGTGAGGCTGTGCGGGGAGTGCGGGGGGTGCGGCTCAGGCATGAAGTCCCTCCCAGGGGCGGTTGGGGTGTGTGGGGAAACCTTCCGCCGCCCGGGAGCCGCTGTGAAATGACGAAAAGACCGCCGCCCCATACGTGTTGTGCATGGTCGCGGGTCGCTCCCGGCGGCGCCGACGACCATGCGCGACACGTATGGCACCAGGCGTATTCGGGCATTTCACAAGTCCGCCCGGCATTCCGAAGATGAGGTGTATGACGAACGAGAACGCCAGCTGCCCGCCCGACCCGACCCGCGCCCCCGAGGGAGGCTGGCCGGGCCGCTACTTCGAGGACTTCGCGGTGGGGGACGTCTACCGGCACCCCCTCGGCCGCACCGTGCTGGAGACCGACAATTCGTGGATGACGCTGCTCACCCAGAACACGGCGCCGCTGCACTTCGACCGGCACTACGCGGCGCAGACCGTGTGGGGCCGCCCTCTGGTGGACTCCACCTTCACGCTGGCCCTGGTGACCGGGCAGAGCGTCACCGATGTCTCCCAGCACGTGATGGCGAACCTGGGATGGGATCGCGTACGCCTGCCGAACCCGGTGTTCGAGGGCGACACGATCTACTCCGAGTCGGAGGTGCTGTCCGCGCGCCCCTCCTCCAGCAGGCCCGACGTCGGCATCGTCCGAGTCCGCACGATCGGGTTCAACCAGGACGGGGTCGTCGTCATCACCTTCGAGCGGACGCTGATGGTGTACCGGCGTGGCCACGGCCCGTCGTTCGACGCCGTACGGCCCGTGTGGGACGAGCGCTCCCGAAAGGCTGCCGGCATCGACGGCTGAGGCAAACGGCACTCGTGCCCGGGCCCGTCCGGCCCGGGCACCCGCATGTCCGGCACGGGCCCGCGCGCGTCCGACTCCGGCCCGTGCGCGGGGGCTGGGCGGCCCACCGACCCGCCCAGCCCCTCCCCCGCTGCTCCCCGCCGCTCCCTGGCGCTCCCCTCTACCCGTCGGTCGCGGCAACGAGTTCCAGCAGGTCACGGGCGTGCTCCAGGCGAGGCCGGTCGATCATCTCGCCGTCCACCCGGACGGCGGCGCCCTCACTGCGCGCGGCCTGTTCCAGAACCCGGCGGGCCCAGGCGATCTGCTCCGGCGCGGGGCTGTAGGCGGCGTTCACGGCGGCGGTCTGCGCCGGGTGGATGCAGAGCTTGCCGGTGAATCCACCGGCCCGACCCGCCTGCGCCTCGGACCGCACCGCGGCGACGTCGTCCAACTGCATGGCGGGGCCGTCGATGGGGCCGCGCAGTCCGGCCGCCCGGCTGGCGATCACCAGCCGGGTCCGGGGGTAGGCCCATGCCTCGGGCGCGTCGCCCATGCCGGTCTCGCGACGGAAGTCGGCGACGCCGAAGGCGAGAGCGAAGGTGGCCGCCTCGCAGGCGATGGCGAACGCGTTCTCGATTCCGAGCGAGGACTCGACGAGGGCGACCACGGGTGTACCCGCCGGCAGCCGGGCCGCCGTGGCGGCGACGTGCTCGGCTAGCTCGGTCTTCGGGAGCATCACCCCGGCGAGGGCGGGAAGGCCGGCGACGACTCCCAGGTCCGCCCGCCAGTGATCGCTGGTCCGGTCGTTGATCCTGACCCAGACGGGTGTGTCGGCGGCGACGTGCCGGGTGAGTTGGTCGCGGGCGAGAGCCTTGCGGCCGGGTGCCACGGCGTCCTCCAGGTCGAGGATGACCGCGTCCGCGCCGGGCAGGTCCCGCCGGGGGTAGCGGTCGGGACGGTCCGCCGGGGTGAACAGCCACGAACGGGCGTACTGAGGTCCGAGGGCCATCACTTCTCCCCTCGCGAGCCGGTCGGGGTGAGACGCAGGTCCGCCCGGACCGTGCGCCGGCCTTCGGAGATCGTGGTCTCCACCCGGTCGGCGAGCCGGTCGACGATCACGAGTCCCCATCCGCCCTCCTCGGCCGGCCGGGCCGCAGGGGCCGACGGGCCGGCACCGAAGTCGCAGACGTCGATGCGCAGGATCGTGCCCCGCAGCGACAGGCTCACGGCCAGCTCCGGACCTCCGTACTGAGCGGCGTTGGCTGCCAGTTCACCGATGATCAGGACAGCGGACTCGCGGTCGGAGGCGGTCACTCCCCAGGAGGCCAGCAGAGCCGCGGCGCAGTGACGCGCCTCGCGCACCATGCTGTCCTCCGCTGCCAGGAAGACGGCACCCCCGCGGGCTTTCGCGTGCGGAAGCCCTGCCGTTCGGATCGTCCCGGCCATGCGCAGCCCACGTTCCGGGTGTTGGTTCCCACGGGGCCGCGTGGTGACGGTGGTGGTGAGGTTGGTGCCCATGGCGCCATCCTCGGACGGCGGTGTTCCGCTGTGAAATGACGCGTTCCCGGCGCCGTCATACCTGGCGTGCATCACCCCAGCTCAGCGGGGCAGGGGCAGGCGGTCGCGGGGTCACGGGGGCAGGCGGTCGCGGGGTCACGGGGTCACGGTCACGCTGCGGGCCTGCGGGCCTGCGGGCAGCTGCGCGGTGGACCGGATGTAGTCGTGAAAGCGTGCCACGACCGCTGCGCGCGGGCCCCCGGCCGGCACGATCACCCCGATCGTGCGGAACGCCCCAGGGTCGGCGAGCGGTACGGAGACGGTGAGACGCTGATGAGCGGACAGGTCACCGGTGGCCGGCACCACCGCCACCCCGAGCCCGGACGCCACCAGCGAGCGGAGCGTGCTGAGTTCCGTGGACTCCATCACGATCCGCGCCGTGAATCCGGCCGCCCCGCACAGCCGATCGGCGACCTGGCGCAGGCCGAACTCCGGTTGCAGCGCGAGGAAGGCCTCCGAGGCGAGCTCGGCCACCTGTACCCGGTCGCGGCTGGCGAGCCGGTGGTCGGCGGGTACGAGCAGAACCAGCGGCTCGTCCTGGAGCGGTGTCCAGTGCAGCGCCTCGTCGGCGGGGCGCGGGCTGGTGATGCCGAGGTCCAGGCGGCCGCGCCGCACCCCGTCGGCGACGGCGTCCGCCGCGCTGCCCCGCAATTCGAACGTCGTCGCCGGAGCGATCCGGTGGTACCCGGCGAGCAGTCCGGGAATCAGCCAGGTGCCGTAGGAGTGCAGGAACCCGAGCGTGATGGCACCGCTGTCGGGATCGATCAGCGCGGCGATGCGCTGTTCCGCGCGGTCGATCTCGCTGATGGCCCGTACGGCGTGCGCCCGGAACACCTCGCCGTACTTGTTGAGGTGAAGCCGGTTCTGCCGGCGGTCGAACAGCGGCACCCCCACCCGCTTCTCCAACCGGCCGAGCGCACGGGAAAGGGTGGGCTGGGTGATGTTGAGCCGATCGGCCGCGGAGGTCACGTGCTCCGACTCGGCAAGAGCCACGAACCACTGCAATTCCCTGATCTCCATGAGACCACCCTATTTCGACGCGGGATCCGAGGGAATTCGGTCGACACCACTCACCAGCCCCCACCGGGGCCGACGTCACCCCGACCTTTCGCGCCCGGCACCGCGTGCCCGGCGAACGCCTCGCCCCTTCTCGTCGGTGAAGCCGCACGGTCGGCCGGGCAGCCACGCAGGCGGCCGGCGGTTCGGCCTGCTCTGTGCGAGGCTGGCGGTGGTCGGCCCCTCGGGGGCCGGGAAGTCCACCCTGGGCCGGCTGCTGGCCGGAGCGGAGGTGCCGCGCACCGGCCGGGTGACGGTGGGGCAGGTGCCCGTCGCCGAGCTGGACCCGGCCGAGCTGCGCAGGCACGTGGTGCTGGTCTCCCAGGAGCACCACGTCTTCCTGGGCACCGTCCGGGACAACCTCCACCTCGCCGCGCCCGACGCCACCGACCAGCAGCTGCACGCGGTGCTGGCCGCCGTCGACGTCGACTGGGTGGAGGAGCTGCCGACGGGGCTGGACACCGTGATCGGCTCCGGCGGGCACCGTCTGGACGCCCAGCAGGCGCAGCAACTCGCCCTGGCCCGTGTGGTGCTGGCCGATCCGCACACGCTGATCCTGGACGAGGCGACCTCGCTGCTCGACCCCACCACGGCCCGGCACACCGAGCGTTCCCTGGCGGCCGTGCTCAAGGGCCGCACCGTGATCGCCATCGCGCACCGTCTGCACACCGCGCACGACGCGGACCGGGTCGCGGTGATGGACGGCGGCCGGGTGACCGAACTCGGCAGCCACGACGAACTCCTGGCGGCCGCCGGCGGCTACGCGGCGCTGTGGAAGTCCTGGCACGGCGCCTGAGCGCGCGCCTCACCCTCTCGACCAGTAGGAACGGACCCCCCGTCGGCATATTCGCCGCGATCGCCGCCGCACGGTCCAGCTGGAGCAGCAGCTGGTCGGCCCGGATCAGCTGCTCGCCGAGGGCGAAGCGCTCGGCCGCGAGCGGGTCGTCGGCCAGGCCGTCGGGGAGCCCCGTTTCGCCCCGGGGCGAAACGGGGGCCACCGTGAGGGCCTTGGTCTGCTTCTCCTTCTCCCTCGCGCGGTCCGCCTTCGACGAGCACTGCGCGCCGGTGCCCCGCCCGGACACGGGTGCAGCACGGGTGGCTTTTCCGAACTGCGGGTCTCTACTGCGGCAGTGTGCGTTCGGCTGATGCTGTGAGCTGGGCGGCCAGATTCTTGAGCGCTGGCCGGAGTTCGTCGGGATGGTGGATGGTGAAGGGCCATTCGAGGGAGGCGAGCAGGTGTGCCATGCCGTCGAGGCGCTCTGCGCGGGCTTGCATCAGAACGCCGGTGGGTTGGGCGGTGAGCGTGACAGCGGTGTTCGGCAGCCTGCGGGCGATCTCGTCGAGGGGGCAGTGGATCGTCACTTCGACCTGCCAACGGTAGGGCCCCTGGGTGAGGGTCGAGGTCAGGTGGGCGACGGGGTCGAAGCCGTCGGGGATGATGAAGGCTTTCGTGCGGGGAGTGACGGAGGCGATGCGGTCGATGCGGAAGGTTCGCAGGTCGTCGCGGAGGTGGTCGTGGCCGACGAGATACCAGCGGCCGGTATGGAAGACCACGCCGTAGGGGTCGATGTCGCGCTCGGTCTGGTCCTGCCGCCATGACTGGTACCTGATCCCGACGGTCGTCCTGGTACGAGAGGCCCACGCGAGTGCAAGCAGGACGCCGCTCTCGGGTGCCTGCGCGATCACGGCATTCGCGGTGAAGGACAGGGTCTCCCGCATGGCGGCGAGCGGCTCCCGAAGAGAGTCCGGAAGCACCCTCTCGATCTTGGCCCGGGCGCCCGCCCCGGCCAGCACCGTCGTACCCATTCCGAGCCGTTCGGCCGCGAGGAGTCCGAGGACAACGGCGAGGGCCTCGTCATTGGTGAGCACCAGGGGCGGCATCCGGTAGCCGCGGGCCAGACGGTAGCCGCCGTAGCGGCCGCGCTCGGCCTGCACGGGGATGCCCAGGTCGCGCAGGTGGGTGATGTACCGGCGGATGGTGCGGACGTCGGTGTCCAGCTGGTCGGCCAGCTCGGCCCCGGTAAGCCCGGCGTTCGACTGAAGCAGTTCCAGCAGGGTGAGCACACGGGTCAGGGGATGCGACATGGATCACTCGACATTTCAGGGCTGATTCTGTCCTGTATCGACTCTACGCTCCATGCAGCACCTCACTTCAGGGAGATCACATGACCACCTTCGTACTCGTTCCCGGCGCCTGGCTCGGGGCTTGGGCCTGGGAAGACACCGCCCGCGCACTGCGGGAGTACGGCCGCACGGCGCTGCCGCTCACGCTGACCGGCCTGGCCGAGCGCGCGGAGGAGGGAGGGCCCCAGACGGACCTGGACACGCACATCGCGGACATCACCGAGTTCGTCGAGAAGAACGATCTGCACGACGTCACCCTGGTCGCCCACAGCTACGCGGCCGCCCCCGTCACCGGAGCGGCCGGGCGTCTCGGCGACCGGCTGGAGCGCGTGGTCTACGTGGACAGTGCCCCGTTCGCCGCGGGCATGCGCATGCTCGACCTCTTGCCGCCGGAGGCAGCGGACCAGCTGGGCCGGCAGGTCACGGCCCACGGCGACGGCTGGCAGCTGTCGATGCCGCCGTTCGAGGTCCTGGGTCTGTCCAGCAGCCTCGAGGGGCTGGATGAGGGCCGGCGGGACGTGCTGCGTGCGCGTGCCACTCCTCAGCCGTTCGGCACCTACACCCAGCGCCTCGCCGACCACGCCGCGCCCGGCCCCGGTGTGGACCGTGTCCTGGTCGCCTGCCGTGACTTCCAGGGCCTGTTGGATGCCGGGGTGCCGATGCTGGACTTCCTCAACCACGCGCCGTGGCGGCGCTTCGACCTGCCCACCGGGCACTGGCCGATGCTGTCGGCGCCCACCGAGCTCGCCGACATTCTCCACACGGCCGTCTCCTGACACAGACGGGTCCAACGAGGCATGACGATGCTCGATCGCGAAGGTGTCCGCGGGTCGCGGGCCCGCACGCAGGCCCTGGCCGGCGGACTGCGGGAAGTCTCCGCCGGGGCGGTCGTCCGGCGCGTCCTCGCCGCGCATGGCCGCTCACCCGAGCTGAGCCGACCGAGCACCTCACCACCCTCTGCCCCCCAGTGGACGGGCAGGTGCCCTTCCATCTTGAGGCGAGTTTGTTGCGGGCGGCGTCGAGGCTGATCTGGAGTCCTTGGACTTCGCCGAGCCAGCTACTCAGGCCCAGCAGACCAGGCCGGAACATCACCTCTGGACCTGGCGGCTTGACCTACGGCATCAGGAATCGTTGCGACGGGTCAGCCACTGTCCGCTGACAGGTGAGTTCGAACACCCGCTCACACCCGGGTCTAGACGTCGCAATCCACACCGAGCCGGAAGGCCCTCACTCATTTCAAGATCACCACGCCGTGAGCCGTGTCACCAACCTCCGTGGTCAGTACACCTAGGACTCCGGTGACAGGGAACGGTGTTGACGCCCCGATGCCCCGCCGCCCCGCTCGACCGGGATCCACAACTGGGAGTCGGTCTCCGTGCCGACCTCCACCGGCCGCGTCCGCAGGAGTTCCGGCCCGGTCCGGCTCGTGTACGGGTTCGAGGGGAACCACTGCGTGAACACGTCGCGCCACAGCTCCTGGAGGGCGCTGGGGTAGGGCCCGTGGTTGTCGAAGACCGCCCAGGTGCCGGCCGGCACGTCGAGGGTGTCGAGGCCCTCGACGGCCGCCCCGGGGCGGGTCACCACGCCGATCCAGTAGTCCGCCTCGGCGCCCTCCTCCCGGCTGTCGGTCAGGTACACCACCGCCGACAGGATCCCCTGCGGCTCCTGGCCGGCCAGTTGCTTCATCCGGACGATCGCCTGTTCGTCGAGGCTCGCCAGGTGCGCCGCGGCGCCGGCGTTGACCCCCTCGTGCACGAGCGGGAGCCGGGCCTTGCGGCCGACGACCCGGAACGGCTCCTTCTCCACGATCCGGTACCGCATGGCCGTACTGCCCTCGACGACGACCCGAAAGGACATCCGCGGCTGCGCCGTGAGCACCGCACCCGTCCGCCGGGCCTCGCCCGGCCCGATGCCGTGCACCGAGCGGAACGCTCGGGCGAACGCCTCGCCCGAGCCGTACCCGAACCGCACCGCGACGTCGAGCAGCGTCAGCTCCCCGGCCAGCACCTCGGCCCCGGCGAGCGTCATCCGCCGACGCCGCACGTAGACCGGGAGCGGCATTCCGGCGAGCGCGGAGAACAGCCGACGGAAGTGGTACTCCGACACCGCGGCGATCCGGGCCACCTCGGCCATGTCGACCTCCCGGTCGAGGCAGGCCTCCAGGTGGTCCAGCGCCTGGTTCAGCCGCTCCAGCACGCGGATCCGTCCTTCCTTCTCGTACCCAGCGTAGGACTCGCCCTCCGGCCGGCCGACCACGGGCGGCCGCAGCGGCCCGGTGGCCGGGCCGGCTCATCACAGTGGAGAAGATCTGATCGCGCCCGACCCGACAGAACCGGTGCGGGAATTGTCGGGCAGGAGGCCTCGGCATTACCTGAGGCTTTCACCATGGCTGATATTGAGGGAGCTTGCGAACCGCGGTTCGACGCAGTCCGTGCGGCCCTTGCGACTCTGCTCGGCAAGGACGACGTGGGTGCCTCGGCCGCCGTCTACCTCGAGGGCGAGCAGGTGGTCGACATCTGGGGCGGGTACGCCGACGCGGACCGCTCCGTCGGCTGGGAGCGCGACACCCTCGTCGGTGTGAACTCGGTGTCCAAGAACATGACCGCCCTGTGCGCGCTGATTCTGGCCGACCGGGGCGATCTCGACCTCTCCGCGCCGGTCGCCGCCTACTGGCCCGAGTTCGCGGCGGCCGGCAAGGAGGGCACGCTGGTGCGGCACGTGCTGTCGCACACCGCGGGGCTGCCGGAGCTGTCCGGGCCGGCGGTGGTGGAGGAGCTCTACGACTGGGAGAGCGTGACGGCGGGGCTGGCCGCGCAGGCCCCCGCGTGGGAGCCGGGTACGGCCGCCGGCTACCACGCGCTCACCTTCGGTTTCCTCGTGGGCGAGATCGTCCGCCGCATCACGGGTCGCAGCCTCGGCCGGTTCTTCGCCGAGGAGGTGGCCGAACCGCTGGGCGCGGACTTCCACATCGGGCTCTCCCCCGAGCACGACCACCGCGTCGCACCGCTCATCCCGCCGCCGTCACTGACCGACGAGTACGCGTCCAGCGCACCGCCGGGACCGGACGGCACCCGCCGGGAGAACGCCGGTGCCGCGATCCGCGTCAAGGACGCCAACTCCACAGCCTGGCGCCGTGCACAGATCCCCGCGGTGAACGGTTTCGGCAACGCGCGCTCGGTGGCCCTCGCGCAGTCGGTGCTGGCGAACCAGGGTTCGGCCGGTGGCGTGCGACTGCTGTCCCCCCGGGGTTGCGAGCCCGCGTGGCAGGAAGTGTTCCGCGGTGACGACCGCGTGCTGGGGACTCCGATGTCCTGGACGGTGGGTTTCGGCAGGTTCGGCAACACCTTCGGCTGGGGCGGCTGGGGCGGTTCGCTGGTCGTGAGCGATCCCGGCTCGCGGCTGACGGTGGCCTATGTGATGAACCAGATGATCGACCGGGAGCAGCACGAGGACAACCGCGGCATGGAGATCGTCATGGCCGCCTACGACGGCCTGTACCGGTAGCGCGACGAGGGGCGGTCCGGGCCCACCCGGGCTGCCCGTTCCCTGCCCCGGACCACCGGCACATCCGGCCGGGCGACCGCGGCCCGCGCGACTCGGAAGGGCGTCCACCGGGTCGGGCCCGGGGGCGTACCCGTCTCCGGCGACCGGCCGGTGCGCCAGGACACCGACCGGGCTGCCGAGCGGGTTTGTCACGTCGTGGCCGGCCGGCGTAGTCCGATCACCGGGTCGTTCGCCCAGGCGTAGCGGCCGCCGTCGGTGACTGTGGTGCCGTAAGGGCAGCAGGCCGGAGGGCAGCCCGGGGACGGCCGACGACGGGCCGGGACGGCGGAACGCCGGCGGGCAGCGGGGACTCACGTACGCGGTGTCCGTCGGCGCTGCGGCGGCCGTGGCGGCGGTCGCCGTCCCGGCGCCGGCGGCCAGGGCGGCGCCCGCGGTGCCCTCCCGCCGCTGGCCCCGGGCGGCCCGCAGGGCAAGGGGTGTCGGCCGGACGACCCCGGCCGGCCGCCAGGCCTTGCGAGACCGGTTTTGTGACCGGCGCGCATCTCAATGAAGCAGTCCCATTTTCGACAAGGGAACCGGGCCGCTGACCGTTCGACATGTGAGCGTCACTCAGGACACCCCGTCCCGCCCGCCGGCCCCGGTCAGGCCGGGCGAGAGAGCAACCCCGTGCGACCTTTCGCAGCCTTGCCCGTGCCTGCCGCGCGGCTGTGGATCAGTGCTTCCTCTTGGCCTTCACAGGCGTGGTCTGATTGCCGTTGCCGTTCCCGTTTGCGTTGTTCTTGGAGGGCGCGTGCGTCGCCGGACCAGAGCCGGCGGTGGGAGCCGACGGGAGAGCGGACCCCGACGTATCCGTGGCTGGGGCGGTGCCCGCGCTCGGAGCGGCTGCCGGTACGCCGGCCGCGGGTACGTCCGCCCGCGGCGTTGAGGTGCTGCCGGCCGGGTCCGGCCCGCCCGCCGGGGCGGCGGGCGCCGGGGTCACCGCGGGAGGAGCAGCGCCGAGAGTGCTACCACCCGCCAGTGCGGCCAGCCCCAGGACGGTCGCGGCCGCCAGGGAAACCCCGCGCCTTCGGCGTGCCGGCGTCGGCGGTGCGGCCGGTGCGGACGTGGGGTGCGGGGGTTCAGGCCGCACCAAGGGTGCCGGCAGGTGCAGGGCTTGCGTACGGACCGCACCGGCGGCCGACATGACCTCCCCGAGCACCTCGGCGCACTCGATCGCCGACGGTCGCTGCCGCGGGTCGGTGAGTGTCATCCTTCGCAGGACCTGCCGGAGCAGGGCGGGGAGGCCTCCGGGTACGGCAGGCGCGCGGTGCAGGCGCGCGGCGGCGGCTTCGAGCGGCGCGCCGCCGTACTCGCGACGTCCCGTGAGGCATTCGAGGAGAACGAGGCCCAGTGCGTAGACGTCGGCGGCCGGCTGTGCCTGCCGGCCACGGATCTGCTCCGGTGCCAGGTAGGCCGGAGTGCCGACGACGAATCCCGTCCGGGTGACGGCGGCGTCCCCGGTGAGCCGGGCGACACCGAAATCCGCGAGCCGCGGCGCCCCACCCGCGCCGATGAGGATGTTGGCCGGCTTGACGTCCCGGTGGACGATGCCGTGCCCGTGGACGAAGGACAGCGTGTTGGCCAGCCGGGTTCCCAGGCGTGCCGCCGCCGATGGTGACAGCGGCTCACGCCGAAGGACATCCCGCAGCGTCGGGCCCTCGATCAGTTCCAGTACGAGGAAGGGCCGTTCGTCCCAATGGCCGTAGTCGTACACCTGCACCAGGCCCGGGTGCCGCAGTCGGGCCAGCGTCCGGCCCTCCAGAGCGAAGCGTTCGGCGGCCTCCGCTCCGGCCCCGGCCCGGAAGACCTTGAGGGCCACCGGGCGCTCCAGCCGCTCGTCGACGGCGCGCACCACCTCGGCGGCGCCACCGCTGCCCAGGTGTCCCTGGACCCGATAGCGGTTGGCGAACAGTCCGACGGGGGTGGACGACGCGTTCGCGGTGGTCATCGACGTCTCCGCTCCTGGAGGTTCCACCACTGCTCCGGCCGGAGCAGGACGGCTTAGCGGCGCCTACCCCCGCAACGGCGACCCACGCGGGGAAGACACCTGGCCGGACCACAGGTCAGGCCTCGCGCCAGCGGTGGTGAGGACGCCAGGCAGGTTCTGGTGGACCAGCGCGACGTGGATCCCCCGCGGCCCGACACGGCGCCGGCCGGCCCGCAGGTGAACCTCGGCCGGCCGAGGTCAGGCGGGGCCGGCGTCCCCCGGCTCCGGGAACATGACGTGCGCCCCGCCCCGAGGCCCTGGCCGCAGCGGTGAACGCCTACGCGCCCCCGGACGCGATCTTCACCTCCGGCACCGGTACGGCCACAGTCTGGCTCTCGCGGTTCGTCACCATGCACGACCGGCGGCGCCTGCTCGGCTCCTGCAATCTCGGCTCGATGGCCAACGCGATGCCCCAGGCCCCCGGCGCGCAGCTGTGGGCGCCCGACCGGCAGGTGGTCGCGTTCTGCGGCGACGGCGGGCTGAGCATGTTGCTGGGTTACCTGATGACGATCAAGAGCTACCGCCTGCCCGTGAACCTGATGGTCTTCGACAACCGCAGGCTCGGCATGGTCAAGCTTGAGCAGGAGCAGGTCGGCCTGCCCGAGTTCGGTACGGAGCTGGACGATCCCGACTTCGCCGCCGTCGCCGGCGCCCTGGGCATGACGGGAATCCGGGTGACCGACCCCGGGGAGCTTGACGACCCCGTCCGGCGGGCCTCCGACACCCCCGGTCCGGTACCGCTCGCCGTCCTGACCGATCATCAGGAACCGGCTGCCCCGGGCAGGCCGACCGTTCATCGCACCGCGCCGCACAGCCGACGTCATGCCCCGCAACGGCCCCGGCCCTGGCCCCGGCCGAAGGGTGCCGCGCGGGACCGGGTCCGCGGCGCTGGCGATGGCGGCGGCCGTGCGGGGCCTGCTGCGGGTCTTGTCGTCCGGTCCACCGCGGGCCCACCGCCGTGACGGCGACCACCGCGGCCGGCGGATCAGCCACGGCCGACGCCCGGCGCTTCCGGGGCGCCCACGCCGTCCGTCGCCGTCCGGCGTGTGCTGCCCCCTCCGGCAGCACCTGAGGCCGGACCGGCCTACGCGCCCAGGCGCTCCAGGGCGGTCCTGAGTGCCACGTCGAGCGCCTCGCCCGCCGGTGCGGCGATGTCCGGGACCACACCGGTGCCTTCCCAGTTGGTGCCGGTGACGCTGTTGATCGTCCGGGCGGTCGGCACGGTCACCATGATGTGTTCCGTGACCGGGTGACGGTCCGTCGGGTGTGCCCCGCCGCGCGTCGTCTCGCCGACGAGTTCGGCGCGGCCGTGCGCCTGCAGGGTGTACGCCACGTCCTCGCCGCCGGAGAAGGTGACCGAGCTGGTGAGGACGAGGACGGGGCGGCCGGTGTAGCGCGGTGCGGGAAGGTGCGCGGCCGTCCAGAACTGCCGGGTGGCGCCGGTGGAGCGTTCGTAGAAGTCGTTGAGGTGCACCTGGTCGTCGGGGAAGAAGTAGCTGCACCACATCGCCGCCCCCTCCGGTGCCCCGCCGCGGCACTCGCGCAGGTCCACAACGAGCGCCGAGCTGCCCGCGACCAGCTGCATGGCCGCGCCGATCGTGGCGGCGCCCTCGTCCGCGGAGGCGATCCAGCGCACGTCCACGAGCCCGATGTTCCCCTCCAGTTGCTCGACGCGGCGGATCCCCTGGTTCTCCGCCCTGAGCAACGCGCGGAACGCCGCCCGTCCCTTGTCGTCGTCCGCCGGGTCCAGCGACTGCGGCTGATCGACCCAGAGCAGCCGCAGGTGCTTGTCGGGGCACACCTCCTGAAGATGCGAGGTCACCGCCTCGCACAGGGACGGCCCGTCCAAGCCGCCGTACTCGCCCTGCGCCAGCCGGCGCCGGATCGCGGCGTCGACGGCCGCGGTCTTCTCCGGAAAGACGTACCCGGCCTCGATCCGGCCCAGGGCCTGATGGACTATCTGTTCATTTGATGGCATGGCGGCGGATCGTAGTCCCACGAACAGGCTGCTGGCCAGTCAAATCCCCCGGAGGCAGAGCCCGGAGTGCCGCCGTGGCCGGGGTCGCGGCGCCGGCGCGGACCGCGGCAGGGCCGACGCGACGGGCCGACGGCGGTGCGAAATCCGGTAGCGACGGGACAGCTGTCGGCATCGGCCACTGCAGGACAGCGCCAAATTGACCCACGATTTCATACCACCAATGAACCATTTCATGGGTCTTTCCCCCGCATAGAGTTGTGGCCACAAGGCCGGGAGGGAACGCCGGAACGGCCCATGACCAGGGGAGACACCATGACCACCAGCCCGCTGAAGCCGCTGCTGACCCGCGCCGCCACCGCCGAGACCACCAGCGACCCGAGCAGCACGATGACCCTGCTGGCCGACTGCGGCACCGACGGCAGCCCGGTCACCAGCTACCGCTCGTCCTTCGCCAAGGGTGCCGTCGGCGCCCCGGCCCACTTCCACACCCGCGCCTCGGAGCTGTTCTTCGTCATCGGCGGCTCGCTCCGGGTGCTGGTGGACGACGAGGTGAAGACGCTGGAGGAGGGCGACTTCCTGCTGGTCCCGCCGCACACCCCGCACGCCTTCGCGGCGGCCCCGGGCTCCGAGGCCGACGTGCTGTTCACCTTCACCCCGGGCATGCCGCGCTTCGACTACCTGCGCCTGCTCGGCCGGGTGATGCGCGGTGAGGCGAGCCCGCAGGAGATCAAGGACTCCTCCGAGCAGTACGACAACCACTACGTCGACAGCCCGCTCTGGCGCGCCACCCTGGAGGCGGCGGCCGAGTAGGACGGCGCCGGAATCGGCGGGCGGCCCGGCCCTCGTGGGAGGGCCGGGCCGTGCGGGTCGCTCACATCTCGCGCAGGCCCCAGGGCGCGCCGTAGGCGTTGAGGAGGTCGAGGAAGGGGCGGGGTGCCAGTGCCTCGGGGCCCTGGACGCCGGTGGCCGTCCAGGTGCCGGTGGCGATCAGTTCGAGGGCGACGACCGGGTTGACGGCGGTCTGCCAGACGACGGCCTGGGAGCCGTACTCGGCCATCGTCACCTCGTTGTCGGCGACGTGGTAGAGGTAGACCTCTCGCGGGGCGCCGTCCTTGGTGCCCTTGACCCAGGTGCCGGCGCAGGTCTTGCCACGCATCCGGTCGCCGAGGGTGGCCGGGTCGGGCAGGCAGGCGGCGACCACGTCGCGGGGCGCGACCAGAACGTCGCCGACCTTGACCGGCTCGGTACGGTCGAGGCCGAGCTTGTGGAGTGTGCGCAGGACGTCGATGAACTCCTGCCCGAGGCCGTACTTGAAGGTGACGCGTTTCGCGTCGATCCAGCGCGGCATCAGGAGCACCTCCTCGTGCTCGACGTTGACGCACTCGACCGGGCCGATGCCCTCGGGGAAGTCGAAGACCTCGGGCTCGCTGAACGGCGGGGTGGTGAACCAGCCGCGGTCCCGCTCGTAGACGACGGGCGGGTTGAGGCACTCCTCGATGGTCGTCCAGATCGAGAACGAGGGGGCGAAGTCGTAGCCGTCGACGGTGAGGTCGGCGCCGTCGCGGACGCCGAGTTCCTCGATCTCGTCGAACAGCTCGTCGGCGGCGTGGCGGGCGAACACGTCGGAGAGTCCGGGTTCCACGCCGATGCCGACCAGGGCGAGCCGGCCCGCCCGCTCCCACTCGGGGGCCAGCGCGAACTGCTCGTCGCCGAGCTTGACGCCGGTCAGCTCGTGCGGCCGCTCGGGGTGCGGGCTGGAGAGCGACATCGCCATGTCGAGGTAGTTCACCCGGGCCGCGAGGGCGGCGCGGAAGAGCGGCATGACGAACCGCGGGTCGGTGGCGTTGAGGAGGACGTCGCAGCGGTGCCGGGCGAGGAGGTCCTCGACGGCCGGCTGGTCGGAGGCGTCGACGCGGGCCGCGGTGAAGCGGGTGTCGTCCGCCGAGGCGGCCACGGCGGCGGCGCGCTCCCCGTCGTAGTCGGCGACGACGAAGTGTTCGAAGAAGTCGCGGCGGGCGGCGATGCGGGTGACGGCGCCGCCGACGCCGCCGGCTCCCACCAGGAGGATGCGCATGCGGGGTCTCCCTTTCGCTGTCGGTCCACTCCTCCCTCAGCCTGGCCGACCTCGACCGCTTCCGCACCACCAGGCGCCGGGCGCAGGGACCGGCACCGGACCCGGGCACCGGGCACCGGCAGGCGGTGGACGGCAGGCGGCGGCCGGCCGGGTACCCCTCAGGGCGGAGGTCGAGTTGGTCCCTCGGGTTGACGGCGGACGCGAAAGCGCGCCGTATCGTCGGTGGCATGAGCCGTGGACTGCATCTGGCCGCCTACCTGCTGGCCTTCGACACCCGGACCGGGTCGCTGCAGGACCGCACCCGCGCCGGCTACCTGGTACGCGCCGCCGCCCTGGCCGAACTCGCCCGGCGGGGGGCCGCCACCGAGGACGGGGACGGCCGCGTCCAGGTCGCCCTCGCTGACCCCACCGGCGACCGCGTCCTGGACGCACTACTGACCGAGCTGGGCGAACGGCCCCGCAGCTGGAAGTCGTGGATCAGGCGCAGCCGCGAGGACACGCTGGAGGCCGTCGAGGAGCAGCTCACCGTCCTCGGCATCACGACGATGGCCGACCGGGACCCGCACGGCCCCGTCGAGCCGCACCGGCGGGTGGCGGTCGACGATCCGCGCCAAGCCCTCGACCTGCAGGTGCGGGTGGCCGGACTCGTCCGCGGTGACGCTCCCCCCGCGCAGGCGCCGTACGCCGATGCCGTCCTGGCGGCGCTGGCCGCCCACGGGCACCTGCGCCTCGTGCTCTCACGCCACGACCGCAGGACCCACGCCCGGCGGATCGCCGCACTCACCGACCGGCTCACCGAACGGACGCCGGGCCTGGCCCGGGCCGTGACCCGGCTGAACCTGACCATGGTCGCCGGCCAGGGCGGCATCGGCGGCGGCTAGGAGCTGTCCGGCCGATCACCCCTCTCCCAGCAACAGGGCGCCTACGAGGCCACCACCTGCGCCGGCGGCCGCGGCGGCCGCTGCCTCACCCAGCGGGCGCCGGCCAAGACGATCGTGTGGAACGAGAGCCACGACGCCACCGCCCCTACACCATGGGCGGCGACCTCAGCTGGAGCGACTACACGGTCGCCGGCGACACCCTCCTCCGAGGGCCAGGATCCGTGCAGCTGATGGCCCGTGTGGGAGTTCAGGGCCGGCACCCCGCCCTGTTCGACGCCTACTACCTGGGGGTGTCCGACACCGGTGCCTGGTCCCTCGTCCGCTCCAGCAAGGAGGACGACGGGAACGCGGGCGACGGCAGCAGCACCGTCCTGAGGAGCGGCAGCGTCCCCGTCCTCGGCACCGACACCTGGCACCACCTGGCACTGACCGTCGACGGCCCGGCCCTCACCGCCGCCGTGGACGGCAACACCGTCGGCTCGGTGACCGACACCGCCTTCACCACCGGCATGGTCGGCCTGGGCGGCGACCGCTACCGCAACGACCAGTTCGACAACCTGTCGGTCACCCCCACCGGCCCGCCCACCGCCGCCACCGGCCCCCTCAGGCTCACGGACTGGGGCAACAAGGTGGTGGGCTGCCTCGACGGCAACGGGACCCGCCGACCCCGAAGGGACCGCGGTGCGCACCTGGGGATGCGACGGCAGCGCGGGCCAGAACTGGACCGTCGGCACCGACCGCACGGTCCGCGTCAACGGCAAGTGCCTGGACGTCTACCGCGGAGGCGTCAGCGACGGCTCCAAGATCGTCCTGTGGGACTGCCACGGCGGCTCGAACCGGGAATGGACCGGTTGGAGACCGAGCGTCGCGAGCTCGCCACGCTGATCGCCACCGTCGACCTCACCCGCAATGCGGATCGCGCCGAGCTGACCACCGCGCTCGAAGCCCTGCACCAGCACATCGCCAAGGAGGAGGACGGCCTGTTCCCGGCCTCGTTGATCGCCCTCACCGCCGAGGACTGGGACCGGGCCATGGCCGCCTGGCGCGCAGCCCGTGCGGGACACGCCCCGGCACGATGACCCCGCCCGCGGGACACGGGCCGAGGACGCGGGCGGGCCGAGGACGCGGCGGGGGCCGGGCGGCGGCCGCCGATACGACGGGATCGCCCCCACGGGGGCCCGGCCGGGGCGGGCCCCGGAAGGCCGAAGGAACGGCTCCAGCGTTTGACCGGGGGGCGGGTCGGGCGTGCGATGGAAGGAGGGCGGGACGGGTGCGAGGTGCCCGTTCCACGGCGGACCGGGACGGAGACGCAGCCATGTACGTCCGCACCATCTACCTGACCGGTGATCCGGCACTGGCCGACGAGGCGCTGGAGGGGCTGAAGGCGACGTCCGTCCGCTCGCTCTCCGACCAGGCGGGCTACCGGGGGTTCAGCATCTTCTCGGACCGGCGGCTCGGGAAGATCCTGCTGGGCTCGTGGTGGGAGAGCGCGCAGAACGAGCGGGACAGCTGGGAGGCGCTGCACGACCGGCGCCAGGAGCTGCTGAGCGTGTTCGGCGGCACGGTCACCGTGGGTGGCTGGGAGGCCGCGGTGTTCCGCCGGGGCGACGCGCAGCCGGGGGCGGGGTTCCGGCTGGTGCGCCTGGCCTTCGACCCGGCGGCGGCCGACCGGCTGGTGGAGACGTTCGAGGCGACCGCGCTCCCCGGGCTGGAGTCGCTGGACGGGTTCAGCGGCGGCGCGCTGCTGATCGACCGGGAGCGCGGGACGGGGAGCGTCGGCGCGATCTTCCGCGACCGCGGGGCGCTGAAGGCCTCCCGGGGGCCGCACGCGCAGCTGCGTTCGAAGGCGTCGCAGGCGGCAGGGGTACAGGTGCAGGCGCTCGAGGAGTTCGACGTCGAACTGCTTCACCGGCCGTAGACCGGCCGGGGCCCGGCGCCGGGCCCCGGCCGCCGTGCCCGGCGTGAGGCCCGGGGCGACTCAGCGTAGTTCGTGCCGGGTGCCGGGTGCCGTCGGCGACGGCGACGGCGACGGCGACGGCGACGGCGACGGCGACGGCGACGGCGACGGCGACGGCGACGGCGACGGCGTGCAGCTTGTCCGGGTTGGCCACGTTGTGGATGGTCCGGATGCGGGCCTCCGGGTCGAAGTCGAAGGTGAGCGTGGCGACCACGCGGTCCGGGCCGCGGAAGACCACGCCCGGGCCGCCGTTGATCCAGGTGAGCTCGGCCCGCAGCTGCCCGGGCTCGATGCCCTGGTGGCTCACGGTGCCGAGCGCGGCGAACCAGCGGGCCACGGTCTCCGGGCCGACGACCGGCTTGAGGGCCTGGCGGACCTTGCAGGTCGCCGCCCATCCCGCCGTCGAGGGCCTGCCCGTCGTCCTCGGCGGCGACGCCGTGGCGAAGACCGTCGCCGAGCACTGGCGCGGAGCCGCCCGCGACCACCGCAACGCCCTCTACCCGGTCGTCTCCACGGGCGTCGGCGCGGGCCTGGTCATCGACGGCACCCTGCACACCAGCCCCAGCGGCAACGCCGGCCACCCCGGCCACCCCGGCCACCCCGGCCACATCAGCGTCGACCTCCACGGCCGCCCCCGCCCCTGCGGGTCACGCGGCTGCCTCGAAGGACTCGCCAGCGGCACCGCCATCACCCGCACCGCCCTCGAAGGCGGCTGGCAGCCGAGCGGCCCGCCGCGGCCGAGCTTGCCCTCACCCCCGACCGGCGGGTGATCCTCGCCCGCCAGTTCCGCCCCGGTCCGGCCGCCTTCCTGCACGAACTGCCGGGCGGCTTCGTGGAACCCGACGACGAGCCGGCCGCCGCCGCCGAAGTCCTCCAGGAGACCGGCCACCGGGGCACCCTTCAGGCCGTCACCACCTGCTGGGACGACGCCTACCCCAACGTCCGGCGCCACGTCTTCGCCGCTGCCGACTGCGTCAAGGTCGCCGAACCCACCCTTGAGCGCACCGAGTTCGTCGACCTCGTGCTGATGCCCCTGGACACCTTCCGCGCCACCGTTCTGCGCAGGGGCCGGATGACCGACGTGGAGGCGGCCTACCTCGCACTGGACCACCTCGGCCTATTCTGACCCCCGGGGCCGGGCCGCACGCCCCCGTGCCGGGCCGCGAGCAGCGGGCGCCAGCGCGAGCGCGAGCGGCACGGACCGGGCGGTAATTCGCTTGCCCCGGGCGCGGGTCGGCGCTGCACTGTGGCCGGGCACCACACAGCCGTGGTGCCCGGGATTCGAGGAGGCGGCACGCGCTATGGAGATTCGTTCCACGACCGATGAGGACCTCGAGGTCTTCGTCGACACGGCCTACACCGCGTTCGCGCGTTTCCCGGAGAGCCCGGCCCAGGGCAGCGAGCTGTGGTGGGCGGCGCTGGAGATGGACCGCGGCGTGCTGGCCGTGACGGCGGACGGGCGGCCCGTGGGCACCGCCGCCGCGTACTCCTTCGAACTGACCCTGCCCGGAGAGGTCCTCGTCCCGGCCGCCGGGGTGACCGCCGTCGGGGTCCTGCCCTCGCACCGGCGCCGGGGCCTGCTCAGCTCGATGATGCGCCATCAGCTCGCCGAGCTGCGGGCCCGCGGGGAGTTCCTCTCCGTGCTGCTGGCCTCGGAGGCCACGATCTACGGCAGGTTCGGCTACGGGCCCGCGACCAGCACCGCGCGGCTGACGGTGGCGCGCCACGGGGCCGCGCTCGCCACGCCACGGGCCCGCGCCGAGGCCGGCGCACCGGCGAGCGACCCGCACGGCACCCCGGACGGGGGCTCGGTCGAGCTGCTGCGCCGGAGCGCGTGCGGCAAGATCCTGGAGGAGGTCTACGACCGGTACCGCCGTACCCAGCCCGGCGCGCTGTCCCGCCCGCCCCGCTGGTGGGCCGTGGGCGCGGGGCAGCCACCGGTCTCGCCTGCGCCGCGCTTCGTCGCCGTGCACCGGGACGCCGACGGCGTCCCCGACGGGTACGCCAGCTACTCGGTCGACGAGGCCAGGACCCTGACGGTCGACGAGACCATCGCCACCGACGACGCCGTCTTCACGGCCCTGGCCCGCTTCGTCCTCGGCCACGACCTGGTCTCCCAGGTCGTGTTCAAGCACGTCCCGCCCGGGCACCCGCTGCGCTGGCAGCTCGCCGACTTCCGCGCCGGCACGGTGAGCAACGACACCGACTGGCTCTGGGTGCGCCTGCTGGACGTCCCTCGCGCGCTGACCGCGCGCGGCTGGTCCACCGACGGCGAGCTCGTCCTCGACGTCCAGGACCCGTTCCTCGGCGAGAGCGGGCGCCACCTGCTGAGCGTGCGGGACGGCAAGGCCGACTGCGTCCCGACCGACCGGGAGCCCGACCTGTCCCTGGACGTGCGCGACCTGGGCTCGGTCTACCTCGGCGGCACCGCCCCGAGCACGCTGGTGCGGGCCGGACACGTCCGGGCCCACCACCCGGGCGCGGCCGCCCTCGCCGACGCCCTCTTCCGCGCCGAGCGCCCCCCGCACTGCCTGCACTGGTTCTGACCGCGGCCGCACGGTGCGCCGGGTGAGCACCGAGCACGGACCGCGGGGCACAGGGCCACGGGCGCGGCCGCTCCCGTCCGCCGGGTGGATCCCGTAGGGTCGGCCGATGGCGAAGTACTTCGACGTGCACCCGCAGACCCCCCAGGCCCGCACCATCGGCACCGTGGTCGACAGCATCCGCTCCGACGCCCTCATCGCGTATCCGACCGACTCCTGTTTCGCCCTCGGCTGCCGCATGGGCAACCACGAGGGCCTGGAACGGATCCGCTCCATCCGGCGGCTCGACGACCGCCACCACTTCACCCTGATGTGCGAGAACTTCGCCCAGCTGGGGCAGTTCGTCCAGATCGACAACGACGTCTTCCGCGCCGTCAAGGCGGCGACGCCGGGCAGCTACACCTTCATCCTCCCCGCCACCAAGGAGGTCCCGCGCCGACTGATGCACCCGAAGAAGAAGACGGTGGGGGTCAGGATCCCCGACCACGTCGTCACCCGCGCCCTGCTCGCCGAACTCGGCGAACCCCTGGTCTCCAGCACCCTGCTGCTCCCCGGCGAGAGCGAGCCGATGACCCAGGGCTGGGAGATCAAGGAGCGGCTCGACCACCTGCTGGACGCCGTGGTCGACTCCGGCGACTGCGGTACGGAGCCGACGACGGTCGTCGACTTCTCCGAGGGCGAGGCGCAGATCGTCCGGCGCGGGGCCGGCGACCCCGCACGCTTCGAGTGACAACGCGGCCCCGGGAGCGGTCCGGCTGAACCAGCCGCCCCCCGGGGCCGTAATTCGTCCGGGCGGTGGGCGCGGCCGCCGCTTCACCGGCCCGGGCGGCGTGCCAGGGCCGCCTACGGTCGGAAGTGCTCGCGGTGCTCGTCCAGGGTGCTCGCGCAGGTCCCGCGGGGCGAGGTCGACGTACCGCACCCGGCAGCCGGTCAGGGCGGTCAGCCGGGCGGCGAGGTCGGGGTGGGCGACGGCCTGCGGTCCGGTCAGCGTGTAGTTGCCGCCCGCGACGTCGGCCCTGGTGAGCGCGGCGGCGGCGACGTCCCCGATGTCGCGGCAGTCGACGTAGTTGCACGGCGCGTCCCCCATGGCACCGAGGTGAGGGCGGGCGCGCGGTCGGCGATCGCCCGCCGCTCGGCGTCGCCTGCCGTCAGCACCACCAGCCCGGCCAGGTCGGTCCAAACCGCGCGGTCGACGGCCGGGCGCAGGACGGCGTACGGCCGGCCGGAGACGTAGACAGGCAGGCCACCCGCCCACCGGAGATCAGTGATCTTGTCGTGGCCCAGACGCGCCGGCCGCCCCGCTGTCGCCCTCGGCCCACCGGCGGCCGCGGCCTCCAGCCGGAAGCGCCGCCCCATGGGCATGACAGCCCGCCAGTCCTGCCCCTCCGCCGACGCGGCGTACCGCTCCGGCCGACGTCGCCGCTCCTCGCTCGTCCGCTTGGCCCGGTGCTCGCGGTCGGTCGCGGCGAACGCCGCCTCCTGCACGATGTACATCGGCGCCGTCCACAGCACCCGGTGATCGCCCTCCCCGGCCGGCACCTGGTGCGGGACGACACGGTCGCCCAGCGCCCAGACCACGAAGTCGTCCAGCGGCACGTTGACGCTCCCAGCGGCCGTGGCCGTGCGGACAGCGGCACTTCTTGCGGCACGGGACGACGGCGAACCTGCACAGGCCGGTGCCCACGCTCCACCGCTCCGTGCCACCCGGCCGGGGCGCGGAGGCGACCACCGACGGCTCCGCGCCCACCCGCAGCCGCGAGGACAAGGCCACCCGGCACACGGAGATGCCGTCACCGACATAGCGACGGGTTCGCTCGTGGAGCTCGCCACCGGTGATCGGGGAGAGCTGCGCCTCCCAGGCCGTGCGGCGGGCGCCGTCCGGGGAGGAGGTCATCACGTCGGCCCGCCACGACCCGTCCGGCGCGCGGACCTCCAACTCGGCGTACCAGCCGGCGGCCCGGGCGGCGTGCGCGAGCTGCAGCCTGGTCAGGTGGTGCTCCATGCCATGCCCGAAAAGTCCGATTCATCGGAGGGGGTGGGCCGTCCGCACGCTCGCGGGGAAGACCCGGCCGACGCGCACCCTCCTCACGGCTCCGTGCCTTGTCGCCAGGGTCTGGCGTGCGCCTTCGAGGTGTCGATCAGGCGTACACCTTCGAAGCCCCGTGTTCGAAGCCCCGTGTTCAAGGCCACGAGCGCGCCCGGCCGTCGACCGGACGCGAGCGGGGGCGCAGCGGAGCGGGCACCTCGAACCACACGCGTTTCCCCTCCCCCTCCGGCGCGCAACCCCAGCCGTGGGAGAGGCGTTCGATCACCCGGAGCCCGTAGCCGCCCGGCCGCCCGCGATCAGGGGCCAGGCGCAGGCGAGGCGGAAGCGGGCTCCCGTCCGAGACCTCCACCCGCAGGCGCCGCCCGTCCCAGATCAGCCGTAGCTCCCTGGGGCCTCCGGGGGCGTGCAGGCAGGCATTGGTGACCAGTTCGGAGACCATCAGCAGGACATCATCGGCAGCCACCCGCTGGTCCTCGTCCCGGGCCGGCAGCCACCCCCAGTCGAACAGCGCCCGCCGGCCGAAGTCCCGGCAGCGCTTCGCGGCGCCCTCGGTTCCGTAGGGCGCGAGCCGCCTGGTCTGCTGGAATGGCGGCGTACCGGTCGGGGCGTGGTCGTCGGGGAGGGACATCGCGTGGCTGCCTTAGAGCGCGGGGCCCGGCTCACGGGAATCCGCGAGAATCCGGGAGTGAGTCGGTCGGATGCGCTACGGGCCTCGCGAGTCTCGGCCGAGCCGGCTCGGGACCCAGCCTGCCGGCGGCATGCCGTCGTACGGCGTGCCGTCGTACAGCCCGACCCACGATGCCGCTTCCCCGGGTTGATGCCGGTGGTTCGCCGGGTCCGCCGCTCGGGCGGTCGCGGAACGACGGGCCGTGGCTGACGCCGGCCGTCCGTTTCCGAGAGGTCACACACACCTCATGGTCAGTCGTGTGCCCAGGAACAGGCCGCTTACGCACGACGGGTGCCGGCCCGTTCCGATGCTCCGGCCGGCCCGTCGGGACAGGCCCGGCGGCGCAGGCAGGCCGGCGGTCAGCGGCTGCCGGACGCACTGCCGGGGGCCGCCTCGGTCGGCCGGCTGCGCCTGGCCGCCCGGCGCAGCACGACCAGGGCAGTACCAGCCAGGTGGTCGCGAACCAGAGGCCCACACCGGCGCTGCGCACCCATGCGGCCTTGGGACCGCCGGTGGCGGTACGCAGCAGGAGCAGCAGGGCCGCCGTGATGGTGAGGGCCAGCGCGACAAGCCCGACGGCGATGAGCCGACCGGCTACGTGCACGAGTTCAGCCTTCAGGCCGTGGCCGGCCGAAAAGCGGTGGAAGGCCACCGGTGGGACGAGCGCCCCGGTCGCGAGGCCCCCAGCACGACGCGAACCAGGAGGGATTCTCCGGCCGTCCGCACACGAATGCCGTCCCTGCGCCGCGTCACGGCGGAGACTGGCCGTATGACGCGCATGTCCCGGGCTTCCGGGGGCCCGCAGCCGCTCCCCGAGCACGTCCGCCCCTACCTGCGGGAGCTGGTGGGGCGCACCCGCGGGGTCTGCGGCGCTGAGCTGGTCAGCATCCTGGCGGTCGGGTCGCTCGCCCTCGGGGACTACCGGCCGGGGCGCAGCGACGTCGACGTGACCGTCGTGGTGGAGCCGTCCGTGTCCGGTGCGATGCTGCGCGTGCTGGCCGGGACGCTCGCCCATCCCCGGCTGCCGTGCCCGGCCGCCGGGTTGGAGCTGGTGGTGTACGACCGGGACTTCGCCGGCCGCGCGTCGGGGCGGGCCGGGTACCTGCTGGACCTCAACAGCGGCCCGCTGCTGACCGGGCGGGCGAGTTTCGACCCCGTGCCCTCCCCCGCGTTCTGGTACGTCATCGACCGGTCCGTGGCCCATCAGGCCGGACTGACCCTCTTCGGCGGGACGGCACGGGAGGTGATCGCGCCCCCGACGGCGGCCGACCTGCTCGCGGCCGTCCGGGCGTCCGTCCGCGAGCACAGCGAGGGCGAGGGCCATCTGGCGGACAACCGGGTCCTCAACGGCTGCCGGTCGGTGCTGTTCTGCCGTACCGGGCGCTGGACGGCCAAGCGCGCGGCGGGGCACGCGATCGCCGCCGCCGAGCCCGGTTTCCGGCCGATCGTCGAGGCGGCGCTGGCCGGTTTCGAGCGCCCGCGTGCCGAGGCTGTCGGCCTGCCGGCCGCCGAGGTACGGAACTTCCTGGCCTGGGTGCGTGAACGGGTGGACGAGCCCGCGGGGGCCGTCGGGCGCTGAAGCCGGCGCCGCCGCGGCCGAGCCGATGGGGTGAAGGCCGCGGGTGCGGTCCGGGTCGCCCCCGCCGGTAGGACCCCGTGTCGCCCGTGCCGGGACGGGTACCCACCCCGTACGGATGGACGGCGTACATGGACGAGATGGACGGCGTACACGCGCGGCTCTCCGCGCCGAAGGGGCGGCGCTCGCACCGGTGCGAGCGCCGCCCCTTCGAGCCCAGGCTCTGCCCGTACTGCGGCTCCGTCGGCATCGCGGGGTCGCGGATCTCCTCCGGGTGCACGCTCCGCGGCCTCCGCCGGACGACCAATGCGACAAGGATGGCAGCCACCACCGCGCCCCGGGCCCTGGGGGGCGTTGTTCGGGCTGGAGCGCACTGCGGGGGCGGCCGGTCGCCTACCGGTACCGGGGGGCAGGTCGTCCGCGTACTCTTCCTCACCTTCGAGATCCACTCGGTCCGGCGCCGCTCCTCCCGCGCTCCCCCGAGGGCGGAGAATATGCAGTTCCCCCGGGCCGAAGCACGGCGACCGGACGCCGGGCGCGCCTCGAAGGCGCCGGCGTCCGGTCGGGGCTCAGGCCTGCGTGGCCGGCCGGGACGAGCGGTCAGCCGTGCCGCAGGTGGTCCGGGTCCACCGGCAGCGGCGGCGCGCCCTCTCCGGTCATCCGGGCCTGGGGCTGCTCACGCGGCGGTGCGTCCTCACGCACGGCCGGGCCGCCGCCGGGGGCTCCGGCACCGTCCGGTGTCAGGCGGCCGCCCCAGCCACCGGTCGCGCGTCCCTGCTCCTCGATGAAGCCCTTGAACCGGCTCAGGTCGCCCTTGACCTGCCGATCCAGGACACCGAGCAGGTCTCCGGCCTTCTCCACCATGCCCTGCGGCTCGAACTCCATCGCCAGACTGACCCGGGTGCGGGAGTCGTCGAGACGCTGGAACGTCACCACGCCCATCTGCCGCACGTCACCACCCACCGTCCGCCAGGAGATCCGCTGGTCGGGAAGCTGGTCGACGATCTCGGTGTCGAACTCGCGGCGCGCGCCGGCGACTCTGGTCGTCCAGTGGCAGTGCCGGTCGTCGGTCTGCCGCACCTCCTCGACGCCGTCCATGAATCGGGGGAATTCCTCGAACTGCGTCCACTGGTTGTAGACGCCGTGCAGAGGGACGTCCACGTCGATGGACTCCTTCACCTTGCTCACAACGGACTCCTTCGTAGTCGACAAGCTCGGACATTCCGTACTGTCCACGCGCCTGCCCCGGGTGCGGGCGGCCAATCAGGATTCCCCGCCGGGGTCGGGTCGCGGGCCAGCCGGGCGGCGACGGCAACCCGGCCTGCGGCCGAGCAGCGGGCCGCGAGGAGAACCGAGCGGGACGGGACCGCGGCGGAGCACACCGAGGAATGACGAAGGTCCTCGACTGCGCCACCCAACCCGCTGCCCGCACCGGTGCCCGACCGCCTGCTCCGCAGGTGGGCCGCGACGACCGGCTGTTCAGCGGGTCCGCTCAGCGGGTCCGCTCAGCGGGTTCGCTCAGCGGGTTCGGCGCGAGCGACGACGGCGCTCGAACGCCTCCGCGGCGAGCCAGAGGCAACCGGGCACCGCCCCGACCAGGAGAGACACGGCCAAGAGGGCGCCGACCCCGTGCGCGGCCACCGCGACGAGGAGCAGAACGGCGCTCAGCGCGACGAGGAGAACGAACCCGGCGGCCTGCCCGGGATGGCGGGCGCGGTCGCGCCCCGGCATCGGGGGTACGAGGGTACGGGCGAACTCCGGGTCCTCCTCCGTGAGCCGGCGTTCGATGTCCGCGAGGGCCCGACGTTCGCGGATCGACAGATGGGACATCACCGTCACCTCACCAGGACGCAACCGCCTCCGACAGCCATTGTCGCGCCCCCGCTCCCGATACGGACGATACGGACTCGGGAACCGGACCCGGCCGTCGGCGTCGCGGCGGCCGGGTCGAGGACGGAACCGAGGTCGAGGGCGGTACCGGGGTCAGTGTCCGAAGTGAAGCCGCCGACGCGTACTTGGCCGGCGCGTTCGTCCCCCGGCCGAACACCGATGTCTTCCCCGCCCCGGCGATGCGACCGCCTCGACGGATCCCGCAGGGCTGGATACGGGGCGCGGAGGCCCGTACGGTGGTGCAACTCGGTCCTGGCCGGGGTCGACCCCGGTGCCGGGCGCGGCCTCCGGAAGCCATCGCCAGGGGACGGCCACAGGCTGCCGGGCGTCACGAATCGGTGCCAGGCGCACAGCTCCGTGCGGTGTTCGGGCGCCGCCCGCGCAGGGTACGTGCCGGCCAGGAGACCGGCGGGAAGGGAGGCAGGACGATGACCGACCCGCGACGGGGGTTCAGTGACCTGGCCCGTTACGTGAAGGACGCCGAGGCCGCCGGAGAGCAGGAGATCGCAGCGTTCTTCCGCGCCGTCCTGCGTGAGGACACGGCGCGCCGCAGGCGGCGTGGGGAGGACTCCGCCCGCTCAGGAGCCGGTGCACGAAGCGAAATGCCGGACCCAGGGCTGCGGAACAGGCGCCCGGCGACCGCTCCGACGTACCCGAAGGCCTGAAAGCGCACAGAGGGACGGTGACCTGCGGAGGCACGAACACCTGGTCGCTCCGGTCCGCCGTGACGTGTCAGCAGCGGCCGCCCAGGCACCGTCGGTGCCCTGCCGTGGGCCAGGGTCGTGGTGGGGCGGACCACCCGGTGACGCGGCGTGGATTCGGCGGCGGAGACCGGGAGGTCCGCACCCCGGGAGAAGGCGTGGCGCCCCAACCACGACGTCGTGCGGCGCGGCTGCCTACTCGGGAGTGCGGCGGCCAAGGGCGGCAGGAGGTTCGGGCCGGAGTTCCAGGAGGGACCGTCGGACCGACCCCAACGCCGCGCCCAGTCCGCGACCAGCACGGTTGCCGCCGCGCCGGCCGGGCAGACGACCGGCGATCCGATCCCCGAGAACCGGAGGTAGTGACGTGAAGGACTTCGAAGTCCTGGCGGCCGGTATGCCCGGCTCCGCGCTGGCCCTGCTCGTGGTCGCCGGCCTGGTGGTGGGAGCCCTCCTCGTCGGCGCCTTCGTCCACGGGAGCCGGCGCAAGGACAAGGAGCCGCCACCGGTGGACCTCCAGGCCGCCCTCTCCCCCGACCACGGGGGCCGGGGGACGCGGGAGCCGACGCGTTCCCAGTCACCGGACATTCCCGGGCCGCCGTACTGAGCCCGGCCGCGGCAACGCTCCGCCCGTCAGAGCGGCGAGCCGAGGTGACCGAGCCGGAGGTGACTGGGCCCGGGACGACCCATTCCGGTAGCACGGCCGACGACGCCCCCTCGGTCACCGAGTACTCGGAGCACGGCAGCCGGGCGGTTCCATCTCCGTCCGGACGCCGTCCGCGGGACAGGCGACGGCTCGGTCCGCGCCCACGACGGAAGCCCACGACGGAAGCCCACAGCGGAGCGGCCCCCAGCCGACGCACGGCTGGGGGCCCCGGAGCGGTGATCATCGGTCAGCAGGTGGAGTTGTCCACGCCGTGGACCGTTCGTCCAGGTGGCGGCGGGCCGGACCCGACGCGATCACCGTGGACCGGGCGGGTCAGCGCTGCAAAGTGAGGAGCCCCGGGCGGTACGGCAGTTGGTCGTAGGGGCCGGTCGCGGTGGGGGACTTGCCCTGGTAGAGGAGCTGCAGGTTGCAGGGGTCGATGGTCATGGTCTGGTCGGGGTTGTTGCGGACCAGGTCACCGTGGCTGATGTCGTTGGTCCAGGTGGCGCCGCTGTTGGCCTTGCCCGCGAAGGGGTTACTCTCGGTGGCCGCCTGCGGGCTCCACGAACCGCTCAGGCTGGAGGCGGTGAACGAGCGGAAATAGCGCTGCTCGTTCGCGCCCCGAGCCTCAACGATCATGAGGTACTGGTTCTGGCCCTTGACCTTGTAGACCTGCGGTGCCTCGAACAGGTTCTTCACCGTGTCGCTCATGACCGTCGTGTACGAGGAGCCGAAGCTGCCCGGGAAGTTCCCGATCGGCATGCTCGCCCGGTAGATGCTGCCGTTGTCACCGGCGAAGAACAGGTACATGTTCTGGTCGTCGGCGATCAGGGTCTGGTCGATCGGGGCGGCGCCCGGGATGCCGCCGGTGAACAGCGGCTGCGGCGCGGACCAGCCGTTGGGGTTCGTCGGGTCGCTGGAGGTGCGGTAGATGAAGGGCCACGCACCCCACTGGTAGGCCAGCACCCAGATGTTCTTGGGCGCGAAGTAGAACAGCGTGGGCGCCACCGTGGCCTGGCTCATCCCCGTCTGGGGGGCCGAGGCCATGTCCGACCAATTGGTGAAGGGGGCGAACGCCATCGAGCCGTACGAGGAGCCGTTCACGTTCGACGCGTAGACCAGGTGCTTGCCGTTGTACACCACGTCGGTGAAGTCCTTCACCGACGTCCAGCCGTTCGCCGGCTGCGCCAACGCACCCGTCGACGACCACCGGTACGTCGACGGCAGGGCACACGTGCCGCCCGTCGGCGTGGGCGACGGGGTCGACGCCCCGGACAGGCCGGTCCACTTCTGGTTGCTGCCGCCGTTGCACGTCCAGATCTGCACCGCCGTGCCGTTGGCCGTACCGCCGCTCGCCACGTCCAGACACAGCCCGGACTCCACTCCGACGACCGTGCCGTCGGAGTTCAGCCGCCACTGCTGGTTCGCAGCGCCGCTGCAGGTCCAGATCTGCACCCGGGTACCGGCCGTGGTGGCGTGACCCGGAACGTCCAGGCACTTGTCGCCGTACACGGTCAGCTGGTTGCCGGACGTCGAGGTCCACAGCTGGTTGGTGCCGCCCGAGCAGTCGTAGATCTGCAGGGACGCGCCGTCGGCCTGGCTGGCGTTCTGCACATCGAGACAGCGGCTGGAACCTGTCCCGCGCAAGGCGCCACTGGTGGCGGCCTGAGCAGGCTGGGCGACGAGCATCGCCGCCAACGCGGCCAGGATCGCGACCGCGGCGGTGAGTGCCGCGGACAGCTGCCTGCGGCTGGAACTTCGTCTGCGCATGGGGATCTCCTTTGAGAACGGATGGAACTGCCACGCGACCCTGTTAGCGTTAACATGCCTACGCCGCCATGAGCCCGTGACCAGGGGTCGCCATCGGGCCGGTGCTGGATTGCCCGCCCTTGGCGGTTGACTTCGGGAGCGGCGACATCGGCCGGCCCGCGCGCCGGCCGGGCGTCGCGGTCTCGTCCGGCCGCGTCGCGGTGCTGAGCGGGTCACCCTCGCCCGGTGGCGCGCGGGCGCTTTCACGGCGGGGCGAAGGGATCCGGCCCGGGGCTACTCAGGTCACCTGAAGGTCCAGTGCTGGTTGGCGCCGCCGGTGGCGTCCCAGATCTGGACGGGCGTGCCGTTGGCGCTCTGACCGCCGGGGAGCTCCAGCGCCCGGCCGCTCGCGACGTTCGTCAGCGTGTAGGAGCCGTCGCTGTTCTGATCGGCCCGCCAGTGCTGGTTGGCGCCACCGTTGGAGTCCCAGACCTGCATCCGCGTGCCGTTGCCGGTCCGGTCACCCGGCTCGTCCAGTACGCGGCCGCTGGCGACGTTGGTCAGCGTGTAGGAACCGTCGCTGTTCCGACCGGCCCGCCACTGCTGGTTGGAGGCACCACTGGCGTCCCACACCTGGAGCGGGGTGCCGTTGCCGTTCTGTCCCGCAGGCTCGTCGAGCACGCGTCCGGCGGCCACGTCCGAGAGCGTGTAGACGGTGCCGGAGACGATGCCCCCGCCCGGTGTGCCGCCGCTGCCGCCCAGGGCGGCGAGTGCCGCGCCGTAGGCGGGCTTCTTGTTGCCACTGTTGTCGAACAGCAGCGGGTTCTCGCCGGTGCGCCACGAGTCGCTGTCGCGGATGCCCCAGACCGTGATGCCCGTGCAGCGGGCAACGTCGAGGCAGGCCCGGACGGTGTTGGTGTACGCGGTGGTGGATGCCTGGGCGATGTCGAGTTCGGTGATCTGGACATCGACGCCGAGCGCGGCGAAGTTGGCGAGGGTGGTCTGGAAGCTGCCCGACGGGCCGCCGGTGCCGAAGTGGCTCTGGAGGCCGACGCAGTCGATCGGCACGCCGCGGGACTTGAAGTCCTTGACCATGCTGTAGACGCCCTGGGTCTTGGCGTCCGACCAGTTCTCGATGTTGTAGTCGTTGTAGCAGAGCTTGGCCGAAGGGTCGGCGGTCCGGGCGGTGCGGAACGCCTCCTCGATGAAGCCGTTGCCCAGCACGTTCTGGAACACGGACCCCCGGTGCTGGCCGCTGCCGTCGTCGGCGAAGGCCTCGTTGACCACGTCCCAGGCGTAGATCTTGCCCTTGTAGTGCGTCATCTCGGTGGTGATGTGATTGTTCATCACACTACGCAGGGTGTTGGCGTCGGTGATGGAGCCGACCCAGCTGGGCAGTTGGGAATGCCACACCAGGGTGTGGCCGCGCATCCGCTGGCCGTGCGCGGTCGCGTGGTTGACGATCTGGTCGGCGGCCCCGAAGTTGAACGAGCCGCGGGAGGGCTCGATCGCGTCCCACTTCATCTCGTTCTCCGGGGTGATCATGGTGAACTCCCGGTCCAGGATGCCCGCGTACGTGGAGTCCCCGAGCCTTCCCGCCGCCACCGCGGTACCGAAGTACCGGCCGGACTGAGCGGCGACGGCCCCCAAGGACCCTGCGGAAGCTGCGTTCGCCGACCAGCCCGCCGCTCCGGTCGCGACGAGGGCGACACCGGCGATCAAGCCGGTGGCGGCCGTCAACCTTGAGCGGAGACGGGACTGCTGCTTGTTCGGCCATGACATGACGGATCGTTCTCCTTGTGTGTATGGGGGATGCCAGCGGCACCGGTTGAGGACCGGCGCACGGTCCTGACCGTTCTGCCAGGACGTACTCGGCCGGGCCGTTGCTGCCGGGCAGGGGGCGGCACAGGTCCAGGAGTGGCGCCTGGCCCCGCCGAAGGGCTGTGCGGTCGGTTGACGCACCACTCACCCTTGTGATGTCCGGCCGACGGCCGGCATCGGCCGGCTCTCAGAATCGGCCTGTTAACGCTAACAATTTGCAGCGGACAAGCGCCCTGCCCGAGGAGCCGGCCCTTGGGTCAGCTCACGCTGCAGGAGACCGTCGGCCAGGTGGTGCTGCCGTTCTTCATGACGGTCATGCCCCAGTTGTTGCCCGCGCCGTCGGAGGTTGCGAGGAGGGTCTGCGCGTCGGGGTAGGACGCGTTGATGTTCCAGGTCGAGCCGACCTTCTCCGGCGAGGGCACCTTCACGGTCACCTTCCAGGTGTCGGATCCGGTGACCGAGACGTTCAGGTTGTAGCGGTCGCTCCACGAGGCGCCGGCGGAGAGCGTCGCGGTGCAGCCGCCGCTACCCCCGCCGGTGGAGGAGCCGAGCGTGATGTTGGAACTACCACTGCTCTGATACCCCTCGGTGGCCATGATCTCGTAGTTCATGGTGCCGAGGGTCATGCCGTACTTCGCCCAGGCGTCGAAGTGGTTTCCGACGGTGATGGTTCCGCCGGTCCGCTTGGCCTGACGGACGCTCCAGTACTGGTTGAAGGTCTTGTTGCCCTCGATGGAGGGGGCGTTGTAGCGCGTCGTCTCGTAGATGTCGTAGGTGCCGCCGTCAGTGCTGACGGTACCCTTGTACGTGCCGGTGGGCTTGTAGGAGCCGTAGTTCTCGACGACGTAGTACTCGACGAGCGGGTTGGTGCTCCAGCCGTAGAGCGACAGGTAGGCGTTACCGCTGGTGCTCCAAGTGCCCGAGTAGGTCACGGGGTTGCGCGACCCGGTGCTCCAGCCCTTACCGGCGACGAAGTTTCCGGCGTTGCTCCAGGAGGTGCCGTAGTTGCCGCCGCCGTTCAGGGACATCGAGGCCGCACCGCTGCCCTCGGTCCAGAACGAGTAGAAGTATCCGCCGTCACTGCCGGTCTGGTTCGCGGTGATGGTCGCGGCGTCGGCGGTGCCGGGCAGGAGCAGCACGGCCGCGACGGCCGGCGCGAGAAAGCGGCCGCCCCGGCGGACCTTCCTGACGAGCCGCCAGGGGAGCTTGGCCGCGCGGCGCTTGGGGTGGGGATCGTTCACGGGGGTGATCCATCCTGTCGATGAGTCGGGGTGGGGGTGGGCGCAGCCCCCGCGCGCACCGATGGCCGTGAAGGGGTGGATCGGCCGGACGGTGTCGCGCAGCGGTGCACACAACCGATTGGTCCTCAATGCCGCTCCACCCGAAGCCGGCTGACGAAACTCCGATCCAGGGCCGGGCGGATTTGTCGACGGCGACAGTGTTGGCCCGGACTCGACAAGCTGTCAACACTTTCGACCGAAACAGTGAAAGTATCGGACATCCCCGGGCTCGCCCTTGCTCGAAACACCGCAGGCCAGACGCCTGGACACCTGCGCAGTCCGGTCCCTTGACCAAGACCCTGCCGATTTTCAGCGATCAGCCGCCGCCGCAAGCCGCAACATGCGACGGCAAACCGTCGAAAGTTTCGAGATGGACAGGGCTCCGCGCGCCACAGGCGCTCGAACTGCCGGACTGCCCACGACCAGGAGTTCACTTCCCCGGCCAACGCGAACACGACAGTCAGCTCCCGAACAGGATCACCTCATGTCGACTCTCGGGGACTCGGCCTGATCCGGGCGTGGAGGGTGGCCTCGATCAGATCGCCTGGTGGAGTGCCGCGTGGGTCCACCACGTCGCAGGGGCGGCGCAGATCATCGGCGAGGGAGGCCGGGCGGCCGCGGGCCGCCGGCCGCCGCATCCAGTGCGCGATTCGGCATAGTGCCTGTTCCACCGGGCCCGGTCCACCTGCCAGCTGCCAGCAGAAGCCGACCTACCGACCCGAGATGCGGTCCGCCCACAGGCCAAGATCAAGATCCACGGCTGGTACTAGGTTCACCATGAGATCGGGTACAGGTTTCATGGCACCGTCCTCCTGCGGTGCCCTAGCGTCGTGCCATGACGATTCCAGCTGGACTGAGACGCACGGTCCTCCGGGCACAGCGGGACACCGGCTTTCTTGCCGCTGGTGTGCTGCCGCACCTGGCGCTGGTGCCCGTGTGGGCCTGGGCGGTGGCGACTACCGCCAGGACGGGGAACCGGCTCCTCACGGTTTCCGTGTCGGCCGCCCTGGTCCTGCTCGGCACCCCGGTGCTGACGGCTGTTCAGCGGGCCCGCTACCGGGTGCTCATCGGTGTGGACGTTCCCCGGCTCACCCCCACCGCGCCGGAACAATGGACGTGGGCCTCGACCGCCCGGTGGCTCGCGGCGACGCGGCCTTGGCGCAAGATCGGCTACCACCTCCTGCTGGGCCCGCTGCTCGCGCTGCTCGAGCTGCTGGTGCTCGCGGTGGCGGCGGCGTGCCTGGTGGGTGTCATCGCCTACGCCTGGTCATGGGCGCTGCCAACCGGAATCCGCCAGGACTGGTTCGGCTACCTGACCCAGCTGCCGGCTTACACAGCGGCTGGACTCCTCCTCCTGTGCGCCCTGCCCTGGACCGCGCGGGCAGTGGCCCGGGCCGAGGCGCGGCTGGCACTGGGCCTGCTCGGGCCCAGCCGGGCGCAGCGGCTCCAGGAACGGGTAGATCAACTGGCCGTGAGCCGGACCGACTTGATCGAGGCCGTCGACGCGGAGCGCCGCCGGATCGAGCGTGACCTGCACGACGGAACCCAGCAGCGGTTGGTGTCGCTCGCGGTCAACCTGGGTCTGGTCATCGCCACCCGCCCGGACCTGCCGAGTGATGCCCGCGAGGTGATCGCGAGAGCGCACCTGCAAGCGAAGGAGGCGATCGCCGAACTCAACGACCTGGTGCGGGGGCTGCACCCGGCCGTGCTCGAAGACCGAGGTCTGGACGCGGCGTTGTCCGGGCTGGCTGCCCGCACGCCCCTGGCGGTGCGGCTGCGGGTCGATCTGGAGGAGCGGGTGGCGCCCAACGTGGAGTCGGTCGCGTACTTCGTGATCTCCGAGGCGCTGACCAATGCAACGAAGCACGCCAACGCGATGCGTGCAGAGGTGATGGTCCGTCAGGTCGGCGAGGTGCTGCGAGTGCGCGTTACCGATGACGGGCTGGGTGGTGCCGACGCCGCCGCCGGCACGGGGCTGAGCGGGCTGGCCAAGCGGGTCAGCTCCCTCGACGGGGCCTTCCAGGTCAGCAGCCCCGTCGGCGGGCCCACCACCATCACCGCGGAGCTGCCGTGCGCGCGGTGATCGCCGAGGATTCGGTGCTGCTCCGGGTCGGCCTCGTCAAGGTGCTGGAGACGGGCGGCTTCCGGGTCGCCGCGGAGGTCGGCGACGGGGAGGCGCTGGTGGCGGCGGTGGCGGAGCACCGGCCGGAACTCGCCCTGATCGACGTCCGGATGCCGCCCGGCTTCACCGACGAGGGGGTGCGGGCCGCGGCGGAGATCCGCCGGCGGTGGCCGCGGACGGCGGTGCTGCTGCTGTCGCAGTACGTGGAGGAGCGGTACGCGGCCGACCTGCTGTCCGCCCACACCGGCGGGGTGGGCTACCTGCTCAAGCAGCGGGTCGCCGATGTCGCGGACTTCGTGGCGGCGGCCCGGCGGGTGGCGGCCGGGGGCACGGCGTTGGACCCGCAGGTCGTGGCCCAGCTGCTGCTGAGGCGCGGCGGCGACCCGCTGAAGCGGCTGACCCCGCGCGAACGGGAGGTGCTCGGACTGATGGCGGAGGGGCGTTCCAACGCCGGGATCGCGGCGGAGCTGGTGGTGGGCGAAAGCGCGGTGGCCAAGCACATCAACAACATCTTCGCCAAGCTGGACCTGCCCGTGGCCGAGGCGGACCACCGCCGGGTGCTCGCCGTGCTGCGGTTCCTCGGAGCGTCCCGGGCCTGACCTTCCCACCCGTGATCACGATCTACGGCTGGAGTACCGACCCACCCCAACCACCACCACGGCCGGGACACACACCCACACCCACACCCACGACCTGCACCCCCAGGCCCGCACCCGCCTCTACGCCCCCAACGCCCGCCGGCCCGCACCCGCCCCTGCACACCCAACGCGCGTGCACCCAGCCCTGCGTCACCGCCGCAACGCCCGCCGCCACTGCACAGGCGGGACAACGCGCCACCGGCGCCCGGATGTGCCACCGTAGAAAGACAGCCCCACCACACGAAAGGAACCCACATGTCATCCAAACGACGCCGCAAGAAGAAGGCACGCCGCAACCACAAAGCAAACCACGGCCGCCGCCCCCAGTGCTGAACACCCCGAAACCAACCCACACCACAACAAGCCACACCACAACCCCCGGGGCGCCGACACCACACGGCGCCCCCACCCACACCCCCCGTACCGCCCCTGCCGCAGCACGGTCGCCACGACCGACCTCGTGGCCCCACCCCGAACCCGGGATGTCGCGCGTTCACCCCCGCCCCGGTGTCACCCCGGCACCGCCACCGTCCCCGGCAGCGGGCGGCACCGGACGCCGCAGCGTCACCCCCAGACAGCTGCCCGCCGCGTCCAACACCGCTTCTGCCCGGCGCATGTGACGCAGCACCAACGGCAGGAACGTGCCACGGAAGCGGTCAGCCCCTCGCAGTTCCCCGGCGGCCTCCTCCAGCAGGACGCCGGCTCGCCGCACCACCTCGCCCCGTGCACTGGCCAGATACTCCCCCGCCAGGCCCGTCAAGGCATCCGCCAGCTCGGCCGCCCCGGGATCCTCCACCACCTCCCCGCCGAAGAACACCATCCGCTCCGCGATCCGCATCAGCGCCGCGTCTCTGCGCCCCGCCCACCACACCGTCACGCCTTGATCATGCCCTGTCACCGAACGCCGCGGGCCAGGACCATCAAGTTTTCCCAACACCCCCCACGTCCAGCCAAAACACCCGTACCCTGCCACCAGCCCACCTCACCCCAGGCGAACGAACCGACCGCCCGAGGCGCCGTGCGGACAGACGGACGGCCCAGCAGGCGACGTCCCGCCGACGCGGGGGCGCAGGATCGGTGCCGGTGAGGGTTGCCCCGGCAGCGGCTGCCCGCGCGAGGTCGCGGTGCACCGCCAAGGACTCGCCTCGAACGCAGCCCGGGCTACGACCTCGACGTGCCAGCAGGCCATCGCCGGGCTGCTGCCCTCCGAGCAGGCGTGCGACGCTGCCGCCCTGCTCGTTGCCCGCACCCACCGCACCCCCGCCGGAACATCGCCTCCCGGGAACTGTCGGCCTCGGCCGAGGCCGCCGGCGAGGCCACCGGGAAGTGCATCAGGACGGAGCAGCTCCTCCCGTCCTGAGAGCGCGACCTGCGGATCTGTCCCGACGACGGCGCGGGGATCGCGCCGGCCGGGGCGCGCCGGCAGAGTGCCGGGCCGGCCGACGGGGGCGGGGCACCACGGGGTCGGGTGCTCCCGGCCCGGCGGCGGTCGTATCCTGCCAGTGCCTCTGGAAGTCCTGGAAGTCCTGGAGATCAGGTCCGCTCTCACCTGGAGTCGTCGGTGGCCGTTCGTCGCGTCGTGCCCAACATCCGGTCGGATGCCGCGCAGGAGAACCGGGAGTTCTACGGTCTGCTGGGCTTCGAGGAGGTCATGAACCACGGCTGGATCATGACGCTCGCCTCCCCCACCGCACCGGCGGCGCAGATCAGCTTCATGGACCGGGACAGGACCGCGCCGGTGTCCCCGGACCTCAGCATCGAGGTGGACGACGTGGACGCGGCCTACGCGGCCCTCCGGGAGAGCGGAGCGGAGATCGTCCACTCGCTGCAGGACGAGGAGTGGGGCGTCCGGCGGTTCTTCGTCCGTGACCCCAACGGCCGGGTGGTCAACGTCCTCGGCCACCGCTGACGCCGCTTGCGTGCGCATCCCCACCGAGGCCCGCCTCGGTCCGGCGCCCACCACGGATCGCGCAGAAGACCGTGGAGCTCCGCGGCGATCTCTGCCGGCGGGGTGCGGCGCCAGCACCCCTGCAGCAGCCGGGGGCACGGATTCCGATGGCAAAGGCTCGGCTGTGGCGGCGAACCACGACAGTGTTCTCCGGTAAGAGTGGGATGCGAACCTTCGGTGGGATAGGCTTCGTGATCAAGAGCTTTTGAACGAGTTCAGGAATTGGGGGGCCGGTGTACCGTCACCGTGTCATGATCTCTGCTGTCGTCGTCTCGGCAGTCGTCGGCTTCATACCCGCCAACGCGCAGGCGGCGAGTCCGTCGGGTGCTCCCGGCGCGGGTGCGAGTGCCACCACCCCGGCCGCGGGGGCCGGGAAGGGCGCGCCCTCGGCGGGAGCCTCCGCGCGGAGCGCCGAGGACGCCGCCGCCGAGAAGGCCGCGCGGGATGCCGTGGCGAAGGACATCGCCGCGGGGAACGCCAAGGCCGCCAAGGCCAAGAACAGCGCCCGGTCGGCGCCCGGCGCGTCGGGTACGCCGGCTGACTCGGCCGAGCAGCCGTACTTCCAGGTCTCCACCGGTCGGTCCAACCGGAACGCGCACGGCATGGGGATGGCGGTCGGCGTCAGCACCGACCTGACCCAGGGAGTCGTCACCTACCAGGTCGACTGGGGCGACGGCAGCACCTCCTCCGACATCGGCCTCCTCAGCGAGGTGAGGTTCCTCAACCACACCTTCGCCGAGGTCGGTTCCCACCAGGTCACGGTCACGGCGACCGAGGCGATCAGCAAGCTGACCGCCGTCACCGTCTTCGAACAGGTCGTGGACGGCTCCGAGTTCACCCCGCACTCGCCCACCCGGCTGCTGGACACCCGCGACGGCACCGGAGCCCCGGCCGCCGGGGCGGTCGCCCCGTACGCCACGGCCAGGGTGAAGATCGCCGGCAACGGCGACATCCCGGCGGGGGTGACATCGGTGGCCCTGAACATCACCGCCACCAACACCGCGGTCGACGGGCACGTCATCGCGTACGCCTCCGGTGCGAAGCAGCCGACCACCTCGAACGTGAACTTCACGGCCGGGCAGACCGTGCCGACGCTGGCGATCGTGCCGGTCGGTGCGGACGGGTACGTCGAGCTGGCCAACCGCAGCGGCAGCCCGGTGGACCTGCTCGCCGATGTGACCGGGTACTTCAGCAAGTCCGCGGCCAACGGGTACACCTCCGTGAAGCCGTCCCGGATCGCCGACACCCGCGAGGGCAGGGGCACCGCCCAGGGCCAGGTCGCCGGGCAGACCTCCTTCGCCCTGCAGGTCGCCGGCCAGGGCGGGTTGCCGGCCCAGGGCGTCGCGGCCGTCGCGCTCAACGTGACGGTCACCGACCCGAAGGGCCCCGGTCACCTGACCGTGTCGCCGAGCGGCCTGCAGCCGTCGGCCACGTCGAACCTGAACTTCACCACGGGACAGACGGTCGCCAATGCGGTGATCGTGCCGGTCGGCCCCGACGGCCGGATCACCGTCCGCAACGGCGCCTGGGCCGCAGCGGACGTCATCGTGGACGTCACGGGCTACTACGGCGCGGACGGCAAGGCCGCCTACCTGCCGGAGGAGCCCCGGCGGTTGTACGACTCCCGGCCCTGGGGGCCGCTCTCCGGCCGTAACTTCGACCGCGAAGGGGTGTGGACGTCCGGCCGGGCGCTGGAAGCCCTCGTCCTGAACACGACGGTGACCAACGGACACGGCAGCGGCCACCTCGCGGTCGCTCCGGAGCCCGGCAACCTGGGCGGCGCCAAGCCGACTCCGCCGGACTCCTCGGTGCTGAACTGGACGAAGGGCGCAACCGTCTCCAACCTGGTCCAGGCGGACTTCAGGAACGTGGAGTACGTCGACATCTGGAACCTGGGCTGGGAGCCGACCGACCTGATCGTCGACCTGGTCGGCATGTACGACCGGTCCTGACGCCCCGTCCGTGCCGGTAACGGCACCGAGCCGGAGGCGGGCCCCGTCAGCCCGCCCCGGCCCGCGTCTGCGCGCGCCGGTCCCCGGACCAGTCGCCGGCAGGGAATGCGGGCAAGCAGTGGGCGCGTTCCGTGATCGCGGGCGGGTGCTGAGCTGCCGGTGGTTGCCCGGCGAAGCATCCTGGGTGACGGGCCCGGGAGCGGGACAGCCGAAGCCGGCCAGGACCGGAAGAGAACGGGACAGACGGATAGCCGGACCGAGATCTCGAAGCGCGGTCCCCCCGAGCACGACGGCGAGTGCCCCACCGTCAACCCGTCAACGGTGGGGGCACTCGCCGTCCAAGGCCGAGGTCCCGCTCGTTCTCAGGCCAGGGCAAACTTCTGGGCGCCGGAGCCGTTGCAGTCCCAGATCTGCAGCCGGGTGCCGTTCGCGGTGGCACCGGAGGGGGAGTCGATGCACCGGCCGCTGGTCGGGTTCGACAACGAGCCGTCGCTGTTGGGGACCCAGTTCTGGTAGCCGCCGCTGTTGCAGGTGGCCAGCTGGAGCTGTGTACCGGCGGCGCTGTTGCCGCCGGCGATGTCCAGGCACTTGCCCAGCGTGCGCAGGGTCTGGCCGCTCCAGGTCCACTTCTGGTCGAGTGAGGTCGCCTGCTGGCAGTCCCAGAGCGCGACCGCGGCGCCGTCGCCGCCGTTGTCGTCACCCGCCACGTCCACGCACTTGCCGCCCGGACCGTAGATCGGGGTGCCGATGGCGAACTTCTGGGCGCCGGAGCCGTTGCAGTCCCAGATCTGCAGCCGGGTGCCGTTCGCGGTGGCTCCGGACGGGGAGTCGATGCACCGGCCGCTGGTCGGGTTCCGCAGTGAGCCGTCGGTCTGCCGCACCCATGACTGGTAGCCGCCGCTGTTGCAGGTGGCGAGTTGCAGCTTCGTTCCCGCGGCGCTGTTGCCGCCGGTGATGTCCAGGCACTTGCCGAGGGTCTGCAGGGTCTGGCCGCTCCAGGTCCAGTGCTGGTCCTTGGCCCCCGACTGGCAGTCCCACAGTTGCACCGCGGTGCCGTCGCCGCCGTTGTCGTCGCCGGCCACGTCCACGCACCTGCCCCCCGGACCGGTGATCGTCTGGCCCGTCACCGAACCGCCGCCGCCACCGCCGCCGGGGCCCTTGTTGTAGACGGCCACCGAGTCGATGACCAGCTTGCCTCCCGAGACCGTGGCCGCGTTCGGGCCCCCGCCGTAGGCGTCAGGGAATCCGCCGCCGATCGCCAGGTCGTAGATGATGAAGAACGGGTGGTCGATCGCGTTGGCCCAGGTCGTCGAGTCCACCTGGTTGGCGTTGACGGTGAAGAAGTTGTTCCCGTCGAGGTAGAACCGCACCTGCTCCGGCGACACCGAGCGGTCGATCTCCGCCGCGTAGTCGTGGAAGCCTGTCTGGCAGCCCGGACAGGCGCGTTCGCCCGAGCCGATGCCGGTCGACTCGTTGCACGGACCGCCCGGGTTCACGCCGCAGTGGATCGTACTGAACTGGGAGCTGCGGCCGTTGATGTCCTCCATGATGTCGATCTCGCCGGACTTCGGCCAGGTCACACCGTCGCGCAGGGGTGCGCCGAGCATCCAGAACGCCGGCCAGTACCCCGCACCGTTGGAGGTGTTGACGTCCGGCTGCTGCAGGACGGACTCGATGCGTACGACTCCGCCCGCCGGAGCGCCGAAGGACGCCGACTGGGTCTCCACGCGACCGGAGGTCCATCCGCCCCGCGGGTCGGACCCCGAGTGCAGGGCTCGGAGCACCAGGTGGCCCTGGCCGTCGTAGTAGACGTTCGAGGTGCTGTTGGTCATGGTCTCGATTTCACCGGTGCCGAAGTTGCTGCCCGGCCCGGTGTCGTACTTCCACAGGCTCTGATCGATGCCGGTGCCGGACGCACCGTTGAAGTCGTCGCTCCAGGTGAGCGTGAAGCCCGGCGGCGTCGAGGGCACCGCCGCCTGGACGTTCGCTGTCCCGACGACGGTGGCCGCCACCGTGACCGCGACCACGGGGACCATTGAGAGCGCTCTCTTCCACGCGCGGCGCCGTGGCCGTGCCATAAGAAATGTCATGCATGCAGCATGTCGATCCACCCTCCGCGCGGCAAGAAGACCGACGCGGTTATCCTCGCGAAATTTCGTGAACTCACCCTGGCCGACCACCCGGAGACGGCTGGAGCTGACGCCCGCTCAGAGCTCGGCACACGGTTGTGCGGCGGGCGGGGCGGGGGCGGCGGCGCCGGGGTTCGGGCGCGGACCGCCGCCCTGGCCGCCGCGAGGGAAGGGTCGCACCCGTCGACCGCCGACCTGGCCGATGCTGCGCGAGCGCGGGCGACAGGTGCAGCGGACGTGGCCCGGCGGCGACGTTTGCCAGATCGAACGTCAAGTACGCTTGACGCTGCGGCGGGTCGCTGGTCTTCTCCGCCATGACCTCCACCTCGTCGCCACCTGCGTTGGACGCCGTCGCCGTCGTCGAGAGCGGGTCGGGGTGACGGTGCACTGCCGCCGAATCAGCCGAATCACAAGACACCGCCGTCCTGAAGGAACGCCGGGACACGGCCGACGAGCGCGCGGCGGCCAGGCTGGGGCTCTACCTCGACCGTGGACGTCCACGACCCCTGGCAGGGCGCCTGCCCGGCCTTCACCGCCTGCGTGGAGACCATCGAGCAGGGCGCCGACCGACACCTTCAGCCGGAACGCCGATCACGCCCGAAGCACTCGCCGGCCGGGGCACGGCAGGGCAACGGCACAGCGGGCCGAGGCAGGGCGCTCCCTGTCCGTTCCTCCGGAAAACGAGCTGGCGCCGCCCGCTTCGGGGCGGCCCGCGTGTCAGTCCGGCGGCAGGAGAGGACCGAGCGGACCCAGATCGAGGTTCAGGTCCGCGCGGGTCAGCTCGTAGCGGGCGCAGAGTTCGTCCATCCGGTCGTCCAGGCCCATCAGGGTGGCCCCCAGCTGCTCCTCCTGCTCCTCGGTGAGGGTCCCGTCGTCCACCCGGCGCAGTGCCTGGCGCTCCATGAGCTGGCGGAGGAGTTCCACCAGGGTCAGCACCAGTTTGACCAGGTCACGCTCCACGCTCTCCGGATCGGTCCCGATCCGGCGGACGGTCCGCCGGGCCGGGTCCGGCGGCTGCGGGACGTCCTGCGGTGTGGCCGGCAGCAGGCGGAACGCACGCGCGGCGGCCCGCGCGACCTCGTCGTAGCGGGTCTCCCGTGACATGCCGTCATCCGTCACGGCTGGCATACCGTCATCCGTCACGGCGCGCCGCCGTTCCGGATGCCAGGTCCCACGGTGCCGGGTTCAGTTCGCTGACGGAGACGATCAGGGCGCGCAGCGAGACCCGGACGAGGTCGATATCGGCGATCGACAGCACCAGGTCACCCGTGACCACCACTCCGCCACTGAGCAGACGGTCCAGCAGGTCGACCAGGGCCACCTGCCGGCCGGGCATCGGTTCGGCCCGCTCGGCCGGTTCGGGAGTCGTCGGGTCCATGCGGTCACCCTCCGTCGTCCGGGGGCGTCGCGAAGGAGTAGGGGGCCCAGGGGCCGGTGACCTCGACATGTACGCCCGGCAGGCCGTCCGCTGCGGTCAGGACGGACCGGCGAAAGGCCTCGGACCGGCTCTCGGGCACGAGGTAGGCGTCGTTGACGACGTTCTCGCCGTCGCCGCCGGCCAGTTCACCCTGCTGGACGCGGTGCCGTGCCCGTTCGACAGCCAGCCCGCGGGCGGCCGCCTCGATCCGTTCCTCGGCCTGTTCGGCGGCACGGTAGGCGTCGGCGCGCCGGTCCCGCTGGGTCCGTCGGCTCTTCAGGTAGGCGCGGCCCGGGCTGAGGGCCGCGTCCGCCGCCGGTGGGTGGCGTGCCGGCTCCGCCGAGGCGTCGACGTAGAGCTTGATGCCCCATTCGACATGGGCGTCCAATCGGGCCAGACGGTCGGTGAACACACGCCGGCGCGCGTCGAGCACGTCACGAAGCCGGTCCTCGTCGAGGTACACGGTCGCGAGCCGGAGCGGCAGCACGGTCGTGGCGGCGGACAGCGCGGCGACGACCTCGTGGTGGGCGCGGGCGACCTGCTCCAGCCAGTCGAGGTCTTCCAGGTGCCGGGCGAGCGCGTCCTCCTGGAAGTCCGCCGCCGGCACCCGGCTCGTTGCCGCGACCACCTCGGGGGTGGCCCCGTGGAGCAGGCTCACCCGGGTGCCGGCGACGCCGCGCAGGCCGGTCAGCCGGTCGGGAAGTCCTTCGGCGGCTCTGGCCACGGCGTAGGCGTAGACGACCGTCGACGCCATCACTCCTCCCTCGGTCTACGGGGGCGGGACGCGGGGGTGGCACGCGGGCGGGACGTGCGCGGGCGGGATGTGCGCGGGACCGGCTCCGCACGCTTCGGCCCGGCCGGTGGGCGCGCGAGCTCGGTGGGCTCCTCGCCGGGCGGCAATGCCGCCTCCCGGCGCAGGGCGGCGATCTCCGTCCGCAACCGCTCGTTCTCGCGTGCCAGGGCACCTTCGTCGGCCCGCCCGGGTACCCGTTCAGGACCCGCTCTGGAGGAGAGCGCGGGATCGTGCTCCCACCAGTCGATACCCATCTCCTTCGCCTTGTCGACCGACGCGACCAGCAGGCGCAGCTTGACGGTGAGAAGTTCGATGTCGAGCAGGTTGATCCGGATGTCGCCGGCGATGACGATCCCCTTGTCGAGGACGCGTTCGAGGATGTCGGCGAGGTTCGCCGAGGATCCCTGGCTGTACGGCGGGGCAGCTCTGGAGGGGAATGATCCGAATCTGTCGGCCACCGGTTCCGTCACGGCCGCTCGACCTCCCTCTCGCCTTGTCCCGGTGCCTGTTCAGGGCGCCGGGTGGAAGCCTGCCGGGTTCCGTTCCTCCTCGTGTTCGCCCGGGCGTTCAGCGCTCGCCGCGCCGCCACGCCCTGATCTCGTCCAACCGGTCGAGCAGTTCGTCCTCCCGCTCGTCGAAGGCCTGCTCACTGATGTCACCGGCCAGCAGCGCCTTCTCCAGTTCGGCGAGCTCCCGCTCGACCGGGGCCGGGTCGTAGTACTCCTCCTCGGCCGCTTCCTGAATCCGCTCCACGACCCACACCGCCCCGCGGACGGGCGCCAGCGGAAGAGTGACGATCTGCGTGAACAGGCCCATGGCCGTGGCTCCTTACACGAAGCTGTACGCGGGCAACGGGCCTCGCAGGCGGAAGTCGACGCTTTCCCCGAGCCGTTCGGCGATCCCCTGCTCGGCCTCTCGGAACTCCTTCTCGTCCGCGCGGGCCACCAGGAAGGAGATGTTCAGGAAGTCGTCACCGACCGGCTGGGACGAGCGTTCGTCCCGCGCGAACGGACGCAGTGCTTGCACGACTCCGGCGGCCAGCGCCTCTTGGCGCACCCGGACCTCTTCCGCGACGATCTCACCCAGCGCGAGCGGCAGGTCCGGGCCGCCCCCACCGCCGCGGATCTCGTCGTTGAGGGTCCTGGCCTCTTCCGACTCCTCCAGGATGCGGCGTAGCAGTGTTTCCTGGTCCTCGGCCGCCTTGAGGTGGTATTCGGCGCAGCCCTCCAGGGCCTCCAGTCGGGCGGTGTATTCCTCGGTCCGCCCCTCCAGTGCTTTGCGAACGAGGTCGTCGCTCTCGGCGGTGAGGCCGAAGCGCAGTGGCAGGACGGTGCCGTCCGACATCAATCGCTCCTGAACTGCCTGATGGGCGGCCAGGTCACGCCGCTTGGGTCGCAGATCGGGCGGCGCGTCGCTGACGACCGCGCAGAGCGGGCCGGCGGTGACCGTCCGGAGTTCGCCGGGAGACTCCCCGACTCCGCGGAGGTCCTCCAGGCGCAACGGGTGTGCCGCGTCGACGACCGAGTAGACGTAGACGGCCATGGCTCACTCCTCCCGGCGTCGGGCGGGCCGGCGTGCGGGTCGCTCCCGTCGCTCCTCGGGTTCCTTCTGCTCGTCCTCCCGTCCCAGGTGGAGGGTGTCGGCCACGGCCTCCACCGCGCCGGTGAGCGCGCCCTTGCTCTTGCCCTTGGCGCCTCCCTCGGTGACCTCGCCCACGATGTCGGTGAGCTGCGTCGGGGCCTTGCGTCCGGACTCCAGGTCGAGTCGGTTGCAGGCTTCGGCGAAGCGCAGGTAGGTGTCGACGCTGGCTACCACGATTCGTGCATCGATCTTGAGGATTTCGATGCCGACCAGGGAGACGCGTACGAACACGTCGATGACCAGGCCACGGTCGAGAATGAGTTCGAGGATGTCGTACAGATTGCCGGATCCCGCACCTCTGGCGACGCTTCCCCCGCTCTGCGGCACGACAGTCACGCTTCGCTCCCTTCTCCGGCCGGGCGCGAGGTCCGCCCGCGCTGCCAATTCCAGGCTCCCGACGTCGTTACGGACGCGATGAGTCGTCGCGACCTCGCCGGTCATCTGCGGTCGATCTGCCCGCGCGTGTAGCGACGGACGCGTTCGTAGGCCACCAGCTCGCCGTCCCGGTCCAAGGTCACCCGGTAGCTGGCCATCACGCTCGTCGTCTCGGGGACGCGCTCCAGCTCGAGGACTTCGACGTCGGCCTGCCAGCCGTCCTCGGTCGGCTTGACGGCCGAAACGGACTCGGGTGTCCTGCCGAGCAGTTCTTCGAGTTGTCGGGCCGCGTAGCGCATCGCGTGGGGCGCGGACACTCTGTGTGGCCGCCGCCGGGTGACGCCCTCGGCCGCCGGGGCTTCGTGGCCGCGCTCGTCGGAGGATCCGGCTCCGGCTCGCTCGCGGCTGGACCGGGCTCGGGTCCTCTCCCTGCGATCCTCTGCACCTGCGGCCATGCTCTTCTCCGAAGGCCGGAGACGACGGACTGCCTTTTACCGTTCCGCGAAGGAACGGACATTTCATGCTATAAGAGCGCTACTTGCGATGCTACGCCGTATCTTCCGGTGCGGGAGCCCGCGGAACCGATGCCCGCACCTCGGGAGCAGCCGGTCCGACCCGGCGTTGCCGAAGCGCCCCGACATGCGGCCGCGACCGTAACTCACCAGACTGGTAGGTGGGCAGGGCGGCAACAGCGGCGCGTTCCCGCTGATGGAGGAACGCCGCACGCCGGAGACGTCCACGCTGCTCTGCCGTCGAGGTAAGGCCGAGCAGCATGCGGAGGCGTGATCGGTGTTCATCCCCGACAGCGGCCCGCGCCCTGTCGGATCGGACGTAGCGGTGCCACCCGGCGCCGGAGGCCGGCCGTGCCCGCGCGGTGGCCGTCGGCCCCGTCGCCGAACACCCTCCCCTCGCGCATCCTCCGCACCAGCCGGCCCGGCGCCGGCCACCCGCCCCACCCTCGCCCGTACGGCGCGGACCACGGCCGGCACTCGGCGACCCGCTCGGGGACCCTCTCGGGGACCCGGTACCGGCAGGTCGGTCGCGGGGAAGCACGGCCCGCCGGACGCACAGTCACCCCGCCTGTCCGATGCGCGCGCCATGGCGCCTTCGGCCGGCCGTCTGAAGGGAACGTCTCGTGAAGGAAACTGCGAAAGTTGCTCTCGCGGCCGCAGTCGCGGGTGGCTACGTCCTCGGCCGCGCGAAGAAGGGCCGGATGGCCTTCGCCGTGGCCACCTATCTCGCCGGCCGCCGGTTCGGCCTCGACCCGCGCCAGCTGGCCACCGAGGGAATGCGCCGGCTCTCCGAACTCCCGCAGTTCACCGAACTCAACGAGCAGGTCCGCGGTGAGTTGCTGGAGGCCGGCAAGCATGCCGTAGCGGCGGCCGCGAACAAACGGCTCGCCGAGCTGGCCGACTCACTGCGCGACCGCACCCAGCGGCTCGGCCAGGAGGAGGACGAGGCCGAGGACGAGTACGCCGAGGACGAGTACGAGGACGAGGAACCCGAGGACGAGGAACCCGAGGAGGACGAGAGGGAATCCGAGCCGGAACCGGAGGAGGACGAGGAGGACGAGGAGGAGGCCGGGCCACCGGAGGAGCCCGAACCCGAGGAGGCGAAACCGCCGCGGGCCCGACGCCGCCGCACCGCGAAGGCGCCGGAGGAATCCGAGCCCGAGGCCGCGAAGAAATCCACCGCCCGGCCGCGCCGCCGCACCACGACCGCCGGGGAGGACGAGGAGCCCCGCCGCCGCACCGCCGGCAGGGCAGCGCCCGCCAAGGCAGAACAGGGCAAGACGGATCTGGCGCAGCGCTCCCCGAGCAAGGCGGCGGCGAAGAAGTCGACCGCGCGCAAGGCGCCCGCGAAGGGCGAGGCCGAGCCGCGTAAGACGGCCGCGAAGAAGTCCGCACCGGCAAGGAAGACACCGGCCAAGAAGGCACCTGCCAAGAAAGCACCCGCCAAGAAGGCCGCACCTGCGCCGAGGGCCGCCAAGAAGTCGGCCGCCCCGGCGAAGAAGGCGGCCACGGCCAAGCGGAGCGCCGCGAAGAAGGCGCCCGCCCGAGCCGGCCGCGGGAGGTAGCCATGGCCAGGACGGAAGAACGCCCTTCCGACACCGAGGTCTCGGGGTTGGACCGGCTGCGCGAAGAGGTCGTGAACTATCTCGGCGTCCAGGCTGAACGCCTGGCGGAGAAGGCCGGTGACAAGCTGACGGACGTCACGCACCAGCTTTCCGACGTCGCCGAGAACGGCGGCGTGCTGCCCAAAGCCGGCGGCCGCATTCTCCAGGGGGAATCGCCGTTGAAGGCCTTCATGAGCGAGAAGGCCAAGAGCGTCAAGGACAACGTCGTCGGCAAGGTCAAGGAGGCCTTCGGCCGCGGAGGGAAGGGCGGCAAGTCCGGCACGACGAAGGTCATGAACATGGTCGAGGTGCTCGACGTCGGCGTGCCGCTGCGGACCGCCTACGACCACTGGACGCAGTACGAGCGGTTCAGCGGCTTCGCCAAGGGCGTCCGCAGCGTCGACAAGGGCGACGACGTCAGCAGCAACTGGAAGGTCAAGGTCGGCCCCTCCACCCGCAGTTGGAAGGCATCGGTGCAGGAGCAGATCCCGGACGACCGCATCGTGTGGACCTCCGACGGGGCCAAGGGCTCGACCCACGGCGCCGTCAGCTTCCACGAACTCGGCCCGACCCTCACCCGCATCGTCCTCGTGGTCGAGTACTACCCGTCCGGGCTCTTCGAGAAGACGGGCAACATCTGGCGGGCCCAGGGCCGCCGGCTGCGGCTGGACTTCAAGAACTTCCAGCGCTACGTCACGTTCGCGGAGGAGGACCCGGAGGGCTGGCGTGGCGAGATCCGGGAGGGCGAGGTGGTGCGAAGCCACGAGGAGGCCATGGAGGACGAGGCCGACCGGGACGGCGACGAGGAGCAGTACCCCGCTGACGACGAGGACGAGGCCGGTTTCGACGACCGCGACGACGAAGGGGAGGCGGAGGCGGAGGAGGACGAATACGAGGAGGAGGAGGACGGCGCTTACGCCGACGACGAGTACGACGGCCGCGAGGAGCCGTACGGGGACGAGGACGAGGAGGCGGACGAGGACGAGTACCGGGACGACGAAGACCCCGAGACGGACGAGTACGACGACGAGCGGGCGCCGGAAGAGAAATGAGCCCGATACTTCGGGCCGCGCACGGTAGGAGGTGCTGACCCGCACCTCCTACCGTGTGCGAAGGACGAAAGTGGCAAGTACGCGAACATCTCCCCGTCGATCTGCATATTCTGCCCACCCCCGGGCAGACGCGGCTCGAAGGAGGTTGGTGTCATGGGCGTCGTACTTCTGGTTCTCCTGCTGGCCCTGATCCTGGGCGGAGTGGGTTTCGCGATCCACGCGCTGTGGTGGGTGGCCCTGGTGGTCCTGGCACTGTGGCTGCTGGGTTTCGTCCTGCACGGAGCGGACGGGGGTCGCTGGTACCGCTGGTGAGGCGCGGCACCCGGCGTCCATGGAAGTCGACTACAAGACGCATGTCGACCGCAAGGCGCATACGGAACACAAGAACGTACACGGAAAACACTGAGAAGGTTGGTCGGAATGGGCGCGAAGGACAAGATCGAAAACGCTGCCGAATCGGCGAAGGGGAAGGCCAAGGAGGCCGCAGGAAAGGCGACCGGCGACCGCTCGACGGAGATCTCCGGGAAGGGCGACCAGATCAAGGCGGACGTGAAGCAGGCCGGTGAGAAGCTCAAGGACGCCACCAAGCACTGAGGCAGTAGTACACAGGTTGGGGCGGGACCGATCGGATCGATCGGTCCCGCCCCAACCTGTGCCCGGAACAGGAAATCGGACGCGGCGGTAGCTGCCGCGAGTACCTCGTCGCAGTCCAGCACCCGCCGCAACACCGCCAGTTCGCGGGCCGACGCGGAACTCGCGAGCACGACGGTGGTCCGCCAAGCCACCCGCTCGTCCGGCAGTTGATCGACGATCTCGGTGTCGAACTCACGGCTGACGCCCGGCGATGCTGGTCCGCCAGTGGCTACGGCGCTCGTCCAGCTGGACGACCTCGTCGACGCCCTCCATGAACTTCGGGAACTCCTCGAACTGCGTCCACTGGTGGTAGGCGGTGTGCAGGGGCACGTCCAGCTCGACCGATTCCTTCACCGTGCTCATCCGGGTTCCTCCTCGAAAGCTCGGGTCCCGGCGGCCGGGCGCGCGCCGCCGTCCGGCCGGTGCCGGGGTGTCAGGCGGATCGCGGGCCGAAGGGGCGGTGCGGCGGGCCGGGGCGGCGTGCTCAGAGCCGCTCCTCCATCCGGATCGCCTTACGGAGCTCCTCGTGCGCCTCGCCCGGGTGCCCCTCGTGCTGTTCGAGCAGGGCGGCCGCGATCGCGTCGAGTTTGCGCTGGAGGGCGTGTTCGGCGCGGCGCTCGGCGTTCTTGAGCAGCGCCAGCAGCAGCAGGGTGACCGCGGTCATGGTGTCGCCCACCAGGATCTGCCACTCCGCGGACAGGCCGGCCGCGTGGACGGCGAAGAAGGCGGCCACCAGCAGGACGCAGAACACGGAGAACGCGGGCGAGCTGGTGAGGTTGGAGGCCGCTTCGGCGAGCCGCTCGAACCGGCCGCGCCTGCCGTCACCGCGTTCAGCGGGGTGCGAGAGCGTCATGTCTTCTCCCTATCACTTACCGTGTCCGCGGCGTCGGACGCCGGGGTCGCCCCACCCGTGGCGGGGCGCACAAAAGGGTCGGGCGGATCAGGGCTGCTCGTCCTCGGGCCACGTCCGGGTGTCGCGGGGCCGGACGTACGGCTCCTCGTCCTTCGGCAGACCGCCCTCGACGGCGCGTTCGCGGGACAGCTCGGCGTCGAACTCCGGGCCCGGCAGAATGGCAAGGTTGGAGATCCACAACCAAAGGTTGGAGATCCACAACCAGACGAGGAGAACGACGACTCCCGCCAGGGTGCCGTACGTCTTGTTGTACGACGAGAAGTTCGCGACGTACAGGGCGAACCTGGCGGAGGCTGCCATCCAGAGCGCGACCGCCGGCAGACTGCCCGGGGAGATCCAGCGGAATCCGCGGTTGCGGACATTGGGTGCGGCCCAGTGGAGAACGGCGATCATGAGGGTGACCAGCAGCACCAGGACCGGCCACTTGGCGACGGCCCAGACCGTCAGCGCGGTGTCCCCCAGACCGAGCGCCCTGCCGACGCGGTCCGCCAGCGGGCCGGTGAACACCACGACCCGGCAGGTCGACCTCGCCCCGGCCGCGACCTGAGGCCGGGAGACGCCGTCCGGACACGGTGCGTCCGACGGCACGCCCGCCAGGCACACGCTGGATCCGCGCCGCCTCGCGAGGCCCATCGCGGGATTGCCGGGCGACGGAGCGTACGGCGGCTCCGCCGCTCCCCTGCCCGCCCGGGGCTCCGGGCACCGGACGCCCCCGGCGGCGAGGCCGTACACGCGATACGGGCCCCGCGCTCGTACTGCCCGACGGACGGCCCCGGCGGCGAGGCCGTACACGCGATACGGGCCCCGCGCTCGTACTGCCCGACGGACGGCCCCGGCGAGGCCGGGCGGCTCACCGGCCGGAGCGGACGGGTGCGGGCTCCGCGAAGTCGGCCGCTCCTCAGCCCGCGTGGACGGTCAGGTCAGCCCGCGTGGACGGTCAGGGCCGCGAGGTCGTCGACGACCTCGGTGAGGGACCCGTGGCGACGCCGGACGGCCTGCTGGCGCTCCGCCCCCGTCCCGGCGGCCAGCAGCCCGCCGAGCAGCGACTTGACCTGTTCGAGGTCGCCCGTCGCCGCCAGCCCTGGAGCGCCGCGCCGTAGGAGTTCACCCAGCAGCTGGAGCATCGGCCGGGCGACGCCGTCCGGGCCGACCCCCGTACCGCGCAGTCCGTACAGGGCCGCCTGCCGGTGGGCGCCGGTCAGTTGCGAATCGCTGACCACCGGCCCCGGGACTCCCCGGTCCGCCTCGTCGAGGAGCACGGCGGCCAGGCCGCGGAGCAGCAGCGCCAGTAACAGGGTGGTGTCCACTCCTGCGTTGACGTCGGCCACCCGGATCTCCAGGGTCGGCAGGTGCTCGGACGGCCGGGCGTACCAGTAGATCATCCGCCGGTCCAGGACCGTTCCCTGCGCGACGAGGCGGTCGGCCAGCTCGTCGTAACCCCGCTCGTCCAGCACCGGCGCGGGCCCGACGGTGGGCCAACGCGCGTACCGCAGGGACCGCCAACTCGCGCAGTTGCGGTTCAACCCGCCCGCGAAGGGAGAGTTGACCGTCAACGCCTGGAACACCGGCAACCACGGCCGCAGCCGCCCGCTCAACAGCAGCGCGTCGGCCCTGCTGAGGGTGCCGAGATGGACATGGCAGCCGCCCAGTTCGCCCGCTCCGGTGGCCAGCGGACCGACGAGTCCGGCGATCCTCCGATAGCGGTCGCCGTCGGTGATCCGCATCGGCCGGCAGCTCAGGATCCCGCTGGCCGAGGCGACCAGCAGGCAGTCGGCACGCCGTGCCGCCGCCGCGGTCACCCGCCGGCCGTGCAGCAGTTGCCGGCGCAGCTCACCTGCGGTGGCCACCGGTTCCGTGCACACCTCCACCTGGGTGGCGAAGAATTCGCTCTGCACCTGTGGCCCGAGCACCGTCTCCACGTCCGCGATGACCTCGCCCGCGCGGGGGACCGTCACCCGGGTTCGCCGGTCCGCCAGCAGGAACTCCTCCTCGACACCGAGCGTGAGCGGTGGGCGTCGTGGAGCGAATTCTGAGGTGGACATCCGGGTCTCCCTGGTGATCGACGGGTGCGGACCTGGTGATCGACGGGCGTGGACCGAATCGACGGGCCTGCGTCGAAGCGCTGGGCGACGCCGACGTGTCCGAGGCGTCCGAGCAGCTCCGCCACGGGCCATGTCGCACCTGCCCCCGGGGGCCGGCCGGAAACGCTCCGCCCGCCACCCCCCGCGTGTGAGCGCCGAAGAAGGGGGCAGACGCGTGACGAACCGGAGGCGGGCGGGCGGCCACGCCGGACCCCGCCGGGCGGGCGACGTCGGGCCTGACCATGGGGTCGTCCGACGGCCCCGGCCGAGTGCGGCAGGCCGCCTCCGGCGACGGGCGGACGGGCGGACGGGCGGACGGACGGACGGACGGACGGACGAAAGAGGGGAAGCTCACAGTGGTGGACGACGTCGACTGTCCGGCCTGCGGCAGTTCCGACACGGTACGGCTGGCGACCCCTGAGGGCTGGCGCTCGCACCGGTGCCAGCAGTGCGACCGCGCCTTCGAACCGCGCGCGTGCCCGTACTGCGGCTCGCGACGGCTCGAGGGCTCCCTCGGCGTGGCCGGAGCGGTGTACAAGCAGGCGCCCGCCGGTGTGGGGTGCCGAGGCTGCGGAGCGCGGCTTCCGGTGCTGACCGACGCGTACGGCCAAGGCTGAGGCCACCTGGACGGGAGGCGGGCCCCCGACCACCACGACGAGGACAGGCGAGAAGGACCGGGGGCCTGACCGCCCGGCGGCCCCGGTGCACCCGACCCAGCGAGAGGGAGACCCATGTTTCTGTTCGGACTGCTGCTCCTCGGCGCCAGCGGCGCCTTCGTCGGCCTGCTGATCGCCGAGAACCTCGGCGGAGGCCCTGACTACACCGTCGCCATGTTCGGCAACGATCTGGCCACCTTGAACAGCCTGGGGATCTTCCTGGCCGGTATCGCGCTGGCCCTGGTCTTCTGCCTCGGGCTGCTGCTCGCCACGGGCGGCGGGATTCTCCGGCGTCGCCGGTCCAAGGAGCTGCGGAGCTACCGGGCCGAACGGGCCGCCGGGACGGCCCTGCCGGGCCAGGGCCAGTACACGGGCCTCGCGGACGACCGCCGAGGGGTCGTTGCGCCTATCGAGGAGACGGGCGCCTCGCCCTCACGGTCCGGCCGGGTCCCGCGGCACCGGCGCCTGCATTTCGGGCGCTGAGGACGCCTGCCTCCCACAGCCGACCCGGCCGTACCGTTGCGGCCGGCCCGCAGGCCGTTTCGGTCGCACCCGCACGGGCAGGCGCGCGGCATGGGGTCGGCCAGGTGCCGGTCTGTTTCGACCGGGACCGGGAGGCCGCCGTCGCCCGGGTCCATGACCAGTTCCGCCGGTTCGGAGGTGGCTGGAAGGTCGACGCCGAACTCCCCGGCCCGGCCGCGTCCGCCGCGGCGAGCCGGTTCGTCCGGCCGCAGGACGTGGCACGCTCCATCCCGTGCGGCGACGATCTCCCCGCGTTCGTGGACGCGGTCCGTGCCTACCAGGACGCCGGGTTCACCGAGGTCGCGCTGATCCAGATCGGCGGCGACGCTCAACGGCCTTTCCTGGCATGGGCGGAGGCGACCCTGTTGCCGGCGCTCCGGGAGATCTGAACGGGCGCTCCGGGGTCGGCGGGCGGCCGGTTCAGCCGGCCCCGGGCAGACGTGCCTGCAGATTGCCCTGGTCGTCGGTGCGGGTGACGAATTTGGGCTGCGGGGCGGTGGCGGGTCCGTCGACGTTCCAACCGTCGGTGAGGCGGAAGACACTGCCGTGCCAGGGGCAGGTCACGCAGCCGTCCGCGACCTTGCCCTGCGAGAGCGGGCCGGAGGCGTGGCTGCACCGGTCGGCCAGGACGTGGAACACCTCCTCGGCCTCCCGCACCACCAACACGGCCACCTCTCCGATCGTCCGGCGCGCCGCCTCGCCGACGGGGAAATCCGCGGTGCGCCCGAGCGTGTGCCAGCCGGGCTCGACCAGGTGCGCGACGGGCTCCGCCTTGTTCGCCCCGGCGGCCTGCCGATAGGCGAGGTGCCCGCCGAGCGCCGCCCCGCAGCTCACCGCCGCGAGCCCGGCCAGTCCCAAGGCACGCCCCAACCGGTGACTGTCGCGCGAGCGCGCCACCCATGAGGCACCGTGCAGGGCCACGGCGACCGCCATCGACGCCGCGTGCAGCAGACCGGTGCGCATCTGCTGCTCGTGCTGCTCCGCCCAGTCGACCCAACCCGTCCAGGCAGCCGGGGCGGCGGCCACCACGCCCACCGCGACCAGTACCTCGGCGGCGCGCTCCGAGCCGGGTACGACGTCGAGGACGGCGGCGGACACCCAGGCCCCGAGCGGCAGTTGAACGAGGGCCGGGTGCAGCGGGTGTCCCAGGGGCCGGCCGTGCAGCACCCCACGCAGGCGTCCCAGGGGCAGGCCCTGGACGACGCGCTGCAGCGGTTCGGCGATCCGGTCCAGGTCCTCGGCGTCCCCCAGCGCGTCCAGCGCCTTGAGGAGCCGGCTGCCGATGCCGTCCGCCGCGGCGGCGTCGTGGATTCGCGCGATGAGAGTTCCCATGGCTCCAACGCTGCCCGCCCCACCGCGGCCGCGCCGCGCAAGATGGGCCGGACGGGCGTAGCCGTCACCGGCTGCCCCGGCCGGGGCCGGACGGCGGTCCTCCCTGGCCACCGAACGCCCGGTCCGCCCTGCCGGCCCGGTCGAGGTGCGCCACCCACAGGGGTGAGCGGGTAGCGGAACACCGCAACCGCCGCGTCGCGACGGGACGCATGGTCCGCGCCGGAACGGATACACGCGTGGGAAGAAGATCCGCACGACGGGAGGCACAGCCATGACTGCGACGGACGACGGCCGGGGCGACGACGTCTACCAGCCCGACGCCGGCGAGGCGCCTGCGCCACCGGCGCGCTCATCGCACCGGTCGCCTTCCACCGCTTCCTCGCCGGGCGCAACCTCAAGCCCCAGCTGACCCGGGCCGCCGGCAAGCTCATCGCCACCGGTCTCGCTCTCCTTGCTCCGACCATCGGCTGCGCGCTGCTGCTGCTCCTGCGGACCGCCACCGGCAACACGGCGCTCTCCTGGGCCCTCAGCGCCGTCGTCCTCGCCTGGTTCGCGACCACCTGGCTGGTCCTCCCCCGGCTGCTCCTGCACCGCGCCGACCATGGCGGTGGCCACCGCTGAAGCCCCTGCCAGGCTCTGCGGCCGACGGATCCGACAGTCCGGGACCCGGGTCCGCCCTGCCCGGAGGGACACCGAGCGGAATCTGTGCCGCCGCCACGGTACGAGCGGCCTGTCGGCGATGTATGAGCCGGTGACGGCGGCCTGCCAGGCGGGGACGACGGCCCGACGACGGCGAGGTCCGCCCTCGTCGAAAGGTCCCGACCCACCCCCCTCCTCCACCGAGCCCGAACCCAAGGAGCGAGCATGACGATCACACTCCGCCCCGGAACCACCGTGATGTTCACAGGTGACTCGATCACCGACTGCCGACGGCGGGAGAGCGAGGACGCGCTGGGCCGGGGCTACCCGCTGCGCGTCGCCGGGGAGTGGGTACGCCGACACCCGGACCGGCCTGTGACCTGGCTGAACAGCGCGAATTCGGGCGACAAGGTGATGGATCTGGAAGCCCGCTGGCAGACGGACGTGCTCGACGCGAGCCCCGACGTGGTGTCGATCCTCGTCGGGGTCAACGACATGGGCTGGCACACGGTCGACCCGAAGGGGTACGTCATCCCCCCGGAGCGGTTCGAGGCCGGTTACCACCGTCTTCTCGCGCCCCTCGCCGAGGCGGGCACGCAGCTGATCCTCATCGAGCCGTTCCTCCTGCCGATCCGCGGTGACGTCGAGGATGGCGCCGCGCGCGTCGGAGCGGAGGAGCGAAAGGCGTGGCGCGCGGATCTGGATCCGAAGATCCAGGTCGTCCGCCGGCTCGCCCGCAGGTACGACGCCCAGCTGCTCACCGCCGACAGCATGTTCGCCGAACTCATCGCTGCCACCGAGCCGGAGCACTGGGCCGCGGACGGCGTCCACCCGACACCTGCCGGTCACGCCGCACTTGCCGCCGCCTGGCTGCGCCTCGTCGCATGACCGGGCAGGGCCGCCTCTGACGGCAAGCCACCTGTGTCGACACGCCCCGAGCCGGCGCGCCAAGCCCGGTCGCGGCCGCGTACGTTATCGCTCCTGCCGCTCCGGATGGGTGAGATTGGCGCCCGAGGAGGGGTCGAAGACGTGGATGCGGGACACGTCGAGCCACAGGTCGAGGGGACTTCCCTCGGCGGCATGCGTGGAGGGGCTGAGCCGGGCGACGATCCGGTGGCCCTGCATTCCGGTGTCGGCCCGGCCGGAGTCGGCCGCGAGTTCGGCCAGGTCGTCCGAGCCGGCCGGCCCGCCCTCCTCGGTGAAGTGCACGTAGACGTCGGAGCCGACGGACTCCCGGACGTCCACGGTGGCCGTGCAGGTATGGCCGGCGTGCCGTTCGTCGACGAGGGCGGCGTCCTCGAAGTCCTCCGGCCGGATGCCGACGATGAGGTCGCGCGGTGCGTCCTGGCGCTCCAGTCGGCGGCGTACCTGATCGTCGAGCGCCAGGTCGCCGAGGGAGGTCCGTAGTGCGCCCTGTTCGAGCGTCGCGGCGAGGAAGTTCATCCCGGGCGAGCCGATGAACCCGGCGACGAAGAGGTTCACGGGTGCGTCGTAGAGGTCCTGGGGCGTGCCCACCTGCTGGACGACTCCGCCGCGCATCACCACCACCCGGTCCCCCAGCGTCATGGCCTCGACCTGGTCGTGCGTCACGTAGACCGTGGTCGTGCCCAGTCTGCGCTGCAGGGCCGCGATCTGGGTACGCATCTGGACGCGGAGCTTGGCGTCGAGGTTGGAGAGCGGCTCGTCCATCAGGAAGGCCTTCGGGTCCCGGACGATGGCGCGGCCCATGGCGACGCGCTGGCGCTGGCCGCCGGAGAGGTTGGCGGGTTTGCGGTCGAGGTGCTGGGTGAGGTCGAGGATCCGGGCGGCCTCCTCGACCTTGGCGTCGATCACCGCCTTGTCGGTCTTGGCCAGCCGTAGGGCGAAGCCCATGTTGTCGCGGACGTTCATGTGCGGGTAGAGGGCGTAGCTCTGGAACACCATGGCGATGTCACGGTCCTTGGGCGCGCGGTCGTTGACGACCTGGCCGTCGATCCGCAGGGTGCCCTCGGTGATGTCCTCGAGTCCGGCGATCATGTTCAGAGTGGTGGACTTGCCGCAGCCGGAGGGGCCGACCAGAATCACGAACTCGCCGTCGGCGATGGTGAGGTTGAAGTCTTGGACTGCGAGGGCGCCGTCCGGGTAGCGCTTGGTGATGCCGTCGAGGACGATCTCGGCCACGGTCTGCCTTCCTGGCCTGCCCGGGAGGGCGGGCTCATCCCTTGACTGCGCCGGCGGTGAGGCCGGCGACGATGCGGCGCTGGAACAGCAGTACGAAGATCACGATCGGTACGGTGATCACCACGGCGGCCGCGGCGATCGAGCCGGTCGGCTGCTGGAACTGCGAACTGCCGGTGAAGAACGCGATCGCCGCCGGGACGGTGCGTGCCGCGGTGGTGGAGGTCAGCGAGATCGCGAACAGGAAGTCGTTCCAGCAGAAGATGAACACCAGGATCCCGGTGGTGAAGACGCCTGGTGCGGCCAGCGGCGCGATCACCAGCCGGAACGCCTGCCAGGGGGTGGCGCCGTCCACCTTGGCGGCCTTCTCCAGGTCCCACGGGATCTCGCGGAAGAACGCGGACAGGGTGTAGATCGCCAGCGGCAGCGAGAAGGTCATGTACGGGATGATCAACCCGATCCAGGTGTCGAAGATGCCCAGGACGCGCTCGATGTTGAACAGCGGTGAGACCAACGAGATCGGCGGGAACATCGCGATCAGCAGCGACATGCCGATCAGCGCCCGCTTCCCGGGGAAGCGCAGCCGGGCCACCGCGTACGCGGCCATCGTGCCCAGCACCACGGCGATCGTGGTGGCGATCACCGCGATGCCGATCGAGTTGATCAGGGCGCGGGTGAACTCCGAGGTCTGGAAGATCCCGTGGTAGTTCTCCCAGGTCCATTTGCGGGGAATGAAGTTGCCGTCGGTGAGCGTGCTCGGGTCCTTGAACGACAGGGCGACGATCCACCACACCGGGAACAGCGCGTACAGCACCACCACGACGTTGACGAGGCCCCAGCCGGTGAGGGTCCTGCTGCGGTGGGACATCATCGCCGCTCCGGTTCGCCGCCCGGCGCAGCCGCGCCGAAGATCTTGATGAAGACGAAGGCGATGGCCGCCACGCAGATGAAGATCAGCACCGAGATCGCCGACCCGATGCCCAGGTTGAGTGCGGTGAACAGGTTGTCGTAGCCGAGGATGGAGACTGATCCGGTGTCGTTGGAGCCGCCGGTCAGGACGTAGATGTTGTCGAAGATCCGGAACGCGTCCAGGGTGCGGAACAGGAGCGCGACCAGAATGGCCGGCTTCATCAGCGGCAGGATCACCAGCCGCAGCCGTTGCCAGGACGTCGCGCCGTCGACCATCGCGGCCCGCACCGTCTCTCCCGGGACGAGCGCGAGTCCGGCCAGCAGCAGCAGTGCCATGAACGGGGTGGTCTTCCACACCTCGGCCAGGATGATCAGCCCGATCGCCTGCCACTGGTCGGTCAGGGGCGCGCTGCCGGCGGGCAGCAGTGCGGCCAGGTACCCGGTGCCGGGGGTCCAGGCGTACTGCCAGGAGTACGCCGCGACCACGGTGACGATGCCGTACGGGATCAGGACCGCGGTGCGGACCGTCCCACGGCCGAAGATCGCCCGGTGCATCACCAGCGCCAGGGCAAGGCCGAGCACCAGCTCGATCGCCACCGACACCACCGTGATGAGCGCCGTCACCCAGAGCGCCTGCCACCAGAACGGCGAGGACAGCACGGCCCCGTAGTTGCTGAAGCCCACCCAGCGGGCCTGACCGGGGAACCGCAGGTCGTAGCGCTGGAGCGAGAGGTAGATCGCGTAGCCGATGGGGTAGGCGGTGACCGCGACCATCACGATCACCGCGGGCGCGCAGAGCAGCAGGCCCAGTCGGCGCTCCTGCCGGGCGCCCTCGGACAGGGCGGGGCGGCCGCGTCGCCCGGCCGCGGCGGAGGTGCGTGTGCTCACGGGATCAACCCCTTGGAGCCGAGGGCGTCCTCGATCTGCCCCCGGAGGTCGGCGACCGTGCTCTCGGGTTTGATCGCGGCCGGCGGTGAGAGGGTGTGCGAGATCGCGATCGACACGTTCTGGTAGGCGGGTGTCTGCGGTCGGACGCTGGCCGTTTCGAGTGCGGCCAGCACGTCGGCGGCGAAGGGGTAGCTCTCGGTCAGTTCGGCGGCCTGGTAGAGGCTGCGCAGGGAGGGCGGCAGCCCGCCCTTGAGCGCGTTCGTCAGCTGGTTCTCGCGGTCCCGCAGGCAGAGGGTGGCCTCGAACGCGAGATCGGGGTGCTTGCCGTACGCGCCCACCGCGAGATCGATACCGCCGATCGTCACCGTGGCCGGCCGGTCGGCGGTGACCCCCGGGTAGGGCGCCCACTTGAAGTGCTGGAACAGCTCCGGCTGGTTGGCCTTCATCGACGGGTAGACGAAGGGGTAGTTGAGCTCGAAGGCGGCCGTGCCGGACTCCATGGCCAGCCGGTTCTGGTCCTCCATCTGGTTGGGCAGCGACGGGTCCGCGGCGGCGGAGCGGGCGGTGTCCCGCATGATCCCGGCGGCGGCCACGGCCGGCGCACCGAGGGAGGGTGCCTGCGCGTCCGGCGTGAGGATGGAGCCCCCGCTGCTGGTGACCAGCGTGTTGAACCAGACCGTCAGACCCTCGTACTGCGCGCCCTGGATCTCGACGTAGTGCGGCTTGCCGGCCTTCGCCAGCGCGTCGGCCTGGGCCAGCATCTCCGGCCAGCTCCTCGGCGGGGTCGCCACCAGGTCGTCGCGGTACCAAAGCAGTTGGGTGTTGGAGTTGTAGGGGGCGCCGTACAGCCTGTCCTTCCAGGTGGCAGTCTGCACGGCGGCCGGGAGCGTGTCGGCGGTCGCCTGCTCCTTCATCGCCCCGGTCCACTCACGGATCCAGCCGGCCTCGGCGAACTCGGCGGGCCAGGTGACGTCCAGGCCGATGATGTCGACCCCGGAGTCGTGCGCGGCCAGCCGCCGGACCAACTGCTGGCGCTGCCCGTCGGCGGTGCGCGGGAGCTTGTTGTACTGGATCACGTACCGGCCGCCCGAGGCCTGGCCGCACCGGTCCGCCGCCTGCTGCAAGGCGCCCGAGTCGTCCGGGAAGTTGTACCAGTTCAGGGTCACCGGGCCGCTGCCTCCGCTGCTCCCGCAGCCGGTGAGGACCGAGGCGAGCACGGGCAGGGCGGCCGCGGCGTTCAGCCACCGTGTGCGGAGACTTCGGCCCCTGGGCATCGCACTCCTGCTCTCGGCGGCGGGTGGGCAGGTTCACGCTACGGACGGGGAGGGCGCCGACGGGGCCCGACACTCCGCCTCTCACCCGAGGCCGCTCGGACGGCCCAGCCCGACCGACCCGACCGCTCAACACCCACGTCTCCGGCGGGCCGTGTTTCCGCTTCCGCTCCCGCCGCTCCGATCCTCCCGGCCGGCGGGGCCCCGGCGGCCGGGGGTCGGGTCCAGGTAGACCCGTGAGACCGCGGGGAAGGCCGCCCGGATCACCTGTTCGGCGCGTTCGCAGGCCAGCTCGACGTCATGCGCCGTCGCGGGCGACTCGAAGGCGACCTTCGCCGCGACCAGAATGTCCTGCGGGCCGTGCACCAACGTCACCAGGTCCACCACCTCCCGCACCTGAGGCAGGTCACGCAGGGCACCCACGATCCGCTCCTCCACGGACTGCGGCAGCGAGCGACCGATCAGCAGGGAGCCGTTGGCGCGGGCGAGCACCACCGCGACCCAGGCCAGCAGAGCCCCGATCAGCAGCGAGGCGCAACCGTCCCAGATCTCCGAGCCCGTCGCCGTGGAGCCCAGCAGGCCGCCGAAGGCGAGCAGCAGGCCGATCAACGCGGCGACATCCTCCAGGTAGACGGCCTTGACGGCAGTGTCCGGCGTCAGCCGCAGGTAGCGGCGCTGCGAGACGCCGAGCCGGCCGGCGTCCCCGCGCACCTGACGGACCGTCCGGGCCAGCGACACCGATTCCAGGGCGAAGGCGATGCCGAGGACCACGTAGGAGAGCACCGGGCTGCCCGGGTCCTTGCCGCCGCCGGTCAGGGTGTGCACGCCGTCGTTGACCGAGAAGACGGCGCCGCCGACGAACGTCGCGAAGGAGGCCAGCAGCGCCCAGACGTAGCGCTCCCGGCTGTACCCGAAGGGGTGGGCGTCGTCGGCCGGGCGGCTGCTGCGTTTCAGGCTGAAACAGAGCAGCACCTCCGTCACGGTGTCGGCCAGCGAGTGCGCCGCCTCGGAGAGCATCGCCCCGGAACCGCCGATCACACCGGCCGCCGCCTTGGCGATGCTGATCCCGAGGTTGCACAGCCCCGCGACGATCACCGTGACTGTGCTCTCGGAGGACTCGCCGGCACCAGGAGGGCCGGCCTCCACCGGGTGTTCTGCGCGTGCGGGACAGGTGTTCGGCATGCCTTGCCTGTGCCCCGTCCACCACGACCCATGCGCGCGCCGGCATCGGGACCACAGGGGCCGGCTGGCGCCAACGCCCCTCTCCCGCAACGGCGTACGGGCCGCCACGCGTCGTGGCGGCCCGTGGGCGTTCGCAGGTCAGGTCAGGTCCGGTCAGATCGGCCCGCCGTAGTACGGGCCGTAGTAACTCACGTAGGCGTCCCGGTAGACGCTGTCGGTCGGGTCGTGCTTGTCGATGTCGTACTCGGGACTGTTCCTGATCTCGTCCTCGGTGCGGTCGACGAAGACCTTCCGGTCTCCCCGGTCGACCCGTACGACCGTGCCGGCCGGCAGCAGGACGTGCTTGCCGAAGATCCACGGCCCGGTGTCGACCACCAGGTACTCCGTCCGGCCGTCCGGGCGCTTCGGGGGTATCCGTCAGTCCTGGGCGCTGGGGACCTTGAGCGGGTCGCGCGGCGCGTCGGTCCTCGCTGTCCGCATCTGTTCGCCGAGCTCGGTGAGGCGGTTTCGGCCCATGGCCTTGCGGACCTCGGGGAACCACTCCTTCTCCTCCTCCTCGACGTGATGGCGCACGTTCTCGATCAGCACGGTCATCTTGGCGTCGAACCGCTCGTCCTGCGGGTCCAGGCCGGCGAGTTCGGACAGCATCCAGAGCACTACGTGGTGCTCCTCCACGCTCTCCAGCACGTGGTCGCCGGTCTCCGGGACGGCCGCCCGGGCCGCCGGGTAGAAGATCTTCTCTTCGATCCAGGTGTGGACCGTGAGTTCCTGGACCACCTTGTCGGCGATGTCCCGCTTCTGCTTGTACGCCCTGTCACCGGACTTCTCGAACTCCTTGAACAGCTTCTCCACCGTCCTGTGGTCGTCCTTGAGCAGCACGATCGCGTCCATGAGGTCTCTCCTTCGACTCCGACGACTGCGGGCCGGGTCCAGTACCCACGGCCCGGTGGATGCGCGCCTACCCCGCATGCGACGGATGAACAGGAGGATTTCCGTCGGCCCCGAAAGGTCTTCGGCCTCGCCTACTGGGAACTCGACCGAGGCGGCCCCGTCGCCCGAACCCAGGCTCCCCGCGCCGAACTACCCCTGGCCGACTTCCGCTTCTCCCAGGACGAGAACGACGACGCCGTCCAGGAAGTCGCCGACGGCGCCTCCGGATCCTCCGACTGGGTACCCACCCTCCCGGACTACCTCTACGTCTCGGTGACCAACTCCACCGCCTTCAGCCCCACCGACACCGTGCCGCTCTCCACCCGCGCCAAACTCCTCATGAGCATCGAGAGCATCGCGGCCCTGCTCACCTCACTGCTCGTCATCGCCCGCGCGGTCAGCATCCTGCACCGAACCCTCCACGGGCGTCGCACCCGGCCCGGGGTGCGACGCCCTGCAGGGACCACCGACCCCGGCGACCTTCTCGGGAGCCAACCCGGCGGGGTCCGGTACTACGCGCGGTCGAGGCGGTCCCAGTGGTGCCGCGCCTGGTCGAGGTGGGCGCCGGCTCCCTGCCGCTGCATCGCGCAGAGCATGCCGAGCCCGAACGCTCCCTCGGTGCCGCCCGCCGCCGCGCCCAGCGGCAGCATCTCCTTCTCGGCGACAACGCCGTCCTGGTACGCCCCGAGCGCCTTCTGGATCTTCTTCATCCGCTTGCCGTAGTGACGGCCCGCCGAGCCGGCGAGCGGTGCCACGCTCTCCGCGGTGTAGCGGGCCCGCTTGGCAGCCTTGCGGGCACGGTGCAGGGCCTGGTCCCGCTCGTCCCCCGGCGGCCGCTCCAGGGCCCGGCCCAGCCGCCGCCCGGTACGCCGCTTCTCCCGCCGCAGCGCCCGGCGCACTTCCGCGCGGCCCCGGCCGGCCTTCCCCCGCAGGGGCGGCGCCGTGTCGATCTCGGCCAGGGCGTCCAGGACGGCGTAGTAGCGGCGGCTGTCCATGCTGCGGACGGCCTTGCGGTGGGCCTCGGCGTACCGTTCGCCGAACCACGCTTCGATGCGGGCGGCGACCCGGTCGGGCCGGGCCTCGGGCGGCAGGGCGTCGGCCTGGGTGGTCAGGTGGTCGCCCAGCACCTCGGCGTCGCGGGCCTCCCCCAGGACGTGGCCGAGCCAGCGAAGTTCCTCCGCCAGGTCCTCCACGGCCGAGCGTTCGAGGAGCCGGTGGTGGGCGGTGAGGGCGCTGCGCAGCCGTCGGACGGCGACCCGCATCCGGTGCACCGAGTCGGGTTCGTCGAGGCGGACGGCCGGGTCCAGTGCGCGGATGCGGGCCGTCTGTGCCCGCAGGTAGGCGGTCAGTGCCTCGCCGACGGACCCAGCCGCAGGTACGGCCCGCCGCGGACCCGGCGGCAGGCGGTCGGCGAGAAGCCGGCCGAGCTTGGTGGACGTCGCCGCCGGGCGGAGTCCCTGGTCCCGCAGCACCTGGTCCACGGCGTCGAGGAGATCGCGCGGACCTCGCACGAGTTCCACCTCGGTCTCGGTCCACACGGCGGCCCCGGCGTCCGGACCGGCCTGCTCCTGCTCCTGCGCACGGCCCTGCCCGCCCGGGACGGCGTCGAGCACCTGCGCGGACACCTCGTCGTGCGCGAGTTCCGCCAGGGGCCGGCCGTCCGCGTCCACCAGCAGCGCCCGGGCCCGCCGGGTGTGCAGACGGGCCACCGGGTGGAGCCTCGCACCCCGCGACGTGGCGCGGGTTCGGAGGGTGAATTCCTCGGGCGGGCCGTCGCCGGCCCCGGCGTCCGGCGGCAGGGCGAACTCGGTCCGCCCACCGTCGTCGCACGGGACCTTCAGGTGCCAGCCCGCGTCGTGGCCGCCGGTACGCCGTCGCAGTGTGCAGCCTGACGCCAGGAGCCGCAGATCCGGGGTGTCGTAGTAGACCGCGTCCAGGTCCTCCGTCTCCTGCTCGGTGATCTCGCTGATCTCCGGGAGCACCGTCAACGCCTGCAGTCGCCTGGGCCGACCGTCGTACTTCCGCTCGACTTCCTGATGAACTGTCCCCATACTCCGCGCGTACCCGGGCCGGAGCAGCGCAATCGCGCTCGCCCGACGCCGGCGGACGTCGAACTGCGCGGCGGCCGCTCCCCCGGCCCGCGGGCCCGGCCACTCCCGGGGATCAGAGGTCGGGGATCAGAGGTCGCGGGTCAGAGGTCGGAGATCAGAGGTCGGGCGTCAGAGGTCCAGGTCGAGCAGAGCGTTGGCCACCACCTCGGTCAGGGCGGGATGGATCCAGTACGGGCTCCCGGCCAGGGTGGGCGCGTCGATGCCCAGGCTCATCGCGAGGACCAGCGGCTGGATCAGGGTGGACGCCTGCGGGCCGAGGATGTGCGCGCCCAGCAGGCGGCGGGTGCCCGGGTCGGCGATCACCTTGCAGAAACCGGTGGTGTCCTCCAGCGCCCATCCGTAGGCGACGTCCGCGTACCGGCGGGTGGCGGTCCGGTAGCTCAACCCCTCGTCCCGGCATTCCCGCTCGGTACGGCCGACCTGGGCGATCTGCGGGCGGGTGAAGACCGCGGCGGGGACGGCCTCGTAGCTGGTGGCGGTCAGGTCGCCGGGGTGCAGCAGGTTGTGCGCGACCACCTGCGCCTCCCGGTTCGCCACGTGCTTGAGCGGCACGGGGGTGCACACGTCGCCGAGCGCGAAGACGCCCGGCGCGGTGGTCCGTTGCCGGCTGTCCACGACGATGCGCCCGTCGTCGTGCAGGGCGATGCCGGCCCGGTCGGCGTCGAGGGTGTCGCTGTTGGGGGTGCGGCCCACCGCGACGAGCAGGGTGTCGGCCTCGACCACGGAGCCGTCGTCCAGGAGCAGGCGCAGGCGCCCCGGCTCCCCTTCGAGCCGGTTGAGCGCGACTCCGGTGCGGACGTCGAAGCGGGAGCGGGCGATGCGGGTGTACGCCGCGGACACCGCCTCGTCCTGGGCGGAGAGCAGCGTCTCCTCCTTCTCGACGACCGTGATCCGGCTGCCGGCCGAGTGGAAGACCTGGGCCAGTTCGGCGGCGATGTACCCGCCGCCGAGCACGGCCAGGTGCCGGGGCGGGGCGGGCAGCCGCATCACGGTGTCGGAGGTCTCGTACGGCAGACCGCTGTCGCGCACCGGCGGCGGGACGACGGGACGGCTGCCGACCGCCACCACGACCTGCCCCGCGCTGAACCGGACCTCGCCCCCGTCGCCCTCCACCACCAGCGTGCGCTCCCCGGTGAAGCGGGCCCGGCCGCGATGGACGGTGACATGACCGGAGCGGCGCCGGGCCCGCTCGCCGTCGGCCGCCTCCTGGTCGAGCCGCCCGAAGACCCGGTCGCGCACCGCCGTCCAGCGCACGCCGTCCAGGGTGGCGTCCACGTCGAAGCGGCCCGCCTCGCGCACGGTGTCCGCGACCTCCGCGGTGTGGGCGAGCATCTTGCTGGGAATGCAGCCCCGGTTCAGGCAGGTCCCGCCGAAGGGCCCCTCGTTGACGACGGCGACGTCCAGGCCGGCGAAGCGCTCGTCGATCACCGCGTTTCCGGAGCCGGCTCCCAGGACGACAAGATCATGATGTCGCATACCGGCAGGCTACCCCCGCACGCCGTCCGGACCCGGGATCACCTCAGCCGCCCGGGCGGTGTCGCCGGAGCGCGTGGCGAAGTTCCGCCCCGAGGCGCGTCAGCAGCTCCCGGACCGCCTCGCGCAGCCGGTTGGCCCGCCGCTGCGCGGGACCGCTGTCGTCCAGGCGTGCCAGCGGCTGCAGAGCGGTGTCAGCGTCCTCGACCAACAGCCGCCCGCCGGGCCGTGGCGCTGCCGCCATCATGGCCAACGCCCGCTCCCGGTCGGGCACATGGACCGGCGAGCCGGGCGGGCACCAAGTCGAATGTCCCCGGCTCCGGGAGCGGATCAGCGGCGATGTCGTGCCGGCGAACCCCGCGCGTCCGGCAGCACGGTTCTGCACCGTGACGCGCCGGAGGCGGACACCCCGTGCCCGTCCCGCACAAGAACCCTGACGCATGCGCGGCGCCGCTCGGGGTAGCCGCCGCAGCACGGAGAACTCAACCGCCGGGAGCACGCTCCCGGCCCGCCCGACGAATGGGGACAGCCGTGAAGAACCAGGCACAGGGGGCCGTCGCGAGCGCCGCCACAGCGGTACGAGACACGGTCGCCCACACCGTCCACACCGTGCGGGACCACGCCCCGCAGGAGGTCCTGGACCGCGCCGGACACCTGGCGGACCGGGCCCGAGGGACGGCGGCGCACGCCGGGCACCTCGCCGCCGAGCACACCTCGCCGCAGGTGCGCTCGCAGGCCGCCCGCGCGGTGGGCGTGGCCCGCACCAATCGCACGCCGCTGCTGATGGCCGCCGCCGCGACCGTCCTCACGGCAGCCCTCCTGCGCGGCCTGTTCGCCCGACGCCACTGAAGGCGCCGCGGATTCCGCTCCGCGTCCTGCTCCGCTTGGTCGCGGCCCGCCGACCCCGCCACCGCCAGGCCGCTCGAAGGGTCGCGACCGTACCCGGCCGCGACCCTTCGGGCATCCGACCAAGCCGAGCGACCATCCCGAGCCCGCCCGCACCGGTGCAGCCGCACAACGCCGCCCTCGGCGCCCTTTCGCGTGGGACCGCGGCTCGGCGGGACGCAACGTGCGCCGGACAGCTTGGAGGCGGGTCGCGGGCCGGCTCAGTGGCGCACGGAGCCCAGGTGCCCGGCCCGGACCGCGCGGACGGCGCCCGGCGGGAAGAGCCCGGCACTCACGGAGGCATGGTGGACCTCCAGAGCCTCGGCCTGAGCCCGGGCCCGGCCTGCGAGGCGGTCCAGCTCGGCCGCGTCGAGCGGCCCACCGTCGGCTGCGAGAGGCCGCAGGGCCCGCCACAGGGCGGTCTTGCCCTCGACGCCGGCTCGCATGGCTTCCAGCTCCAACAGGTCGCTGAGCGGAGACCGGCGGAACAGGCGCCCGTTCAACTTGACCCGGCCCAGCCGCTCGCCCGCGACACCGAGCCACTGTCGGTAGCGGCGTACCGGGACGCCCAGCTCACGCATCAGGCGCAGCAGATCGTCACGGTCCTCGGCGATGTCGGCCGCCAGACGCCGCAGCTCGCCGTCCCGATGTTCGGCGGCGATCCTGCGGGCCAACTCCGTTCCGCCGAAAGCCCCCATCAAATGATCGTTGAGGTAGATCCCCAGAAGCTCGAACCTCTCGTCGACCTGCACGGCACGGCCTCCTTCGTGAAGTGGCCCCCCGACTCGTCTGCCCACCCGGCCGGGAGCCAACCGATCGCTCCGCCTGCCTCGCCCTGATCACGCGGCTGCGGGACTGCCGCCGCCGTGGTGGGGAGCTCCGGCGGATCGCCGGGGGCACGACAGGCAGGGCAACCGATCCGGCTGATGACGGGGGCGTCGAGCGCCTTGCCCTGCGCGATCGGGGACCACGCCTCGGTGTGCGGAGCCCTACGGAGTTTGGGGCGGTCTTGCCGAGGACGAGCGCCTTGCCCTGCTCCGTCCCGTGGTCCGCCGCGGCCACTGAGCGGGTCACGGCAGGCCCCGGTCGTGTCGGGAGCGGGGTTCGGGGTACGCGCTACACGCGTGCCTGCGGATTTCCCCGCACCGGCGGCACCCGATTGCGCCCGGCCCGGCCCGCACCGACGAAGAGGCGATGCACATGAGCACCCCGAAGAAGGACGACACCGCAGCCGCCACCGACGCGCAGCGACGGGAGCGGTCCGCGGAGGAGCGGAACGTCGTGGCGCCCACCCCGAAGGACGTCCGGGCCAAGGCCGAGGGCGGGGAGCCGGAGCCGCCGGCGGCCGACACCGAGGCGCCCTGACGACCGGGCGCGCAGGGCTGCTGTGTCCCCGTCTGCGTCCCCGTGTCAGTACCGGCCGTCACTGCTCCCCGCAGGGCGCGGGGCCGCTCAGGACCGGGCCGGCCGGCGCCGCGGGAGGTTCCTCCCAAGGGCCTCGCAGCCGGTAGGAGCATCGCACCGGGCGATCACCCGGCCGCGTCTGAGCAGGTGGAAGCGATGGCCCAGGACCTGCGGCGGCGGGGAGCTGCAGTTCGAGCCCGCGCCGTTACGGGCGCCCATGCCCGTCCCGAGCGGCGGCGGTGTCCGGCTGCGGGGGTGCCGGCTCGTCGGCGGAGGTCCGGGCCGAACCGGGACCTGTGCCCGACGCCGGGACGGTCGGAGCAGGGCCCTCGATCCGGGTCGACACCACCGACCGCTCTCCCGCCTGTCCGTCCTCAGGTATCAGGCCCAGGGCCTGAAGGAGTTGGCGGCAGTCGTCGGCGTCGCGGGCATAGGAGGCCACCACCGCGAGCGCCCTTCGAGCCACCGGCCCCGGCACGGGGAGCATCTCGCCGGGCACCGCCTCCACGGTGTCGATGAGCGTCTGCAGGTCACGGGAACGGGCCACGGACAACACCCCCTGGCGATCGACTCCGGCCGGGTGGCCTTCCAGGGTACGACTCCGGCGTACCTCCCGGGCGGCCCGGGCGACGGCCGGCGCCACCCTGCGAATGACGCGAAGGAGACCGTCGAATGGGTGCACCGCATCCTCAAGGAGGAACGGGACATCAGGGCCGGCCGAAGGCACACCTGCCCAGCACGCAGGCCGCCCCTCCCGTCGTTCTCCCGCCCATCGGTGATGTCCGGCGCAAGCCGGCATCACATCGCCGGGCAGGGGAGACGTGTCCGGACCGTTCCTTGCCGACCTCCTCGCCGACTGACAAGTCCGCCGGCCGGCGCAGAGGCGATTGGTCGTACGCGACATGGGCAGACGTGCAACGTCGCCCGGTCCCGGCGACCATGCAGGTGCACCGAGGAGCTCACGATGGTCAGGATCCTCTACAAGCCGCTCGGGCTGTTGTTCGGCGCTCTCGGCGGGCTGGTCGCGAGCAGTGTCTTCAAACGCCTGTGGGCACTCCTCGGGCACGAGGACGACGCCCCGCAGGCCACCGACCGGGACCGCACCTGGCGCGAGGTACTCATGGCCGCGGCCCTGCAAGGGGCGGTCTTCGCCCTGGTCAGGGCCGCGATCGACCGCGGCGGCGCCGTCGGCACCCGCCGTCTGACGGGTACCTGGCCCGACTGACCCCGCCGCATGGTCCTGTGGTGCCCTCACGGGGCGCTGTCGTGAGTTGGGCCGCCGGCCGCGGGCAACGGCTCGGGGTGCTTCTCCTGGCTTCTCCTGGCTTCTCCTGGCACGGGTGGCCGCCCGGGCCGGGGCTGCCGTGAGCACGGCAGCGGCTGAACGTGACCGCCTTCCTGGTCAGCGGTCTCGGCACGGCATCGCCCGAGGTGATCGGCGAACCGTACGAGGACGCCGACGGGACCGTGTACCTGCCGATGTTCCGCCAGCCCGTGCTGGTCTTCCATGGAACGGAGGAAACGCTGACCGCCGCGCACAACCGTGCGCAGTCCCGCTCGATGCACAGTTCCGTGTTCACCTCGGACCTCTTCGGCACGGGCAACGACCGGGACAACCGGGCGGCGGTGCGAGCCGTGGGCAAGGACCAGCTCGATCTGGTGGGGATTGCTGTGTACGGGGCGCGCAACGCGGTCGACAAGGTTCTGAAGGGCGCGCAGATGCACTCCTGAGCAGGGTGACCCTCCTGCGGTGACCTTGGCCTCTGCGAGGATGTGCCACATGGACGTGCGACGCAGGAACCGGGTGAGGGTGTCCGGCCGGCAGGGCGGGCCGGTGGTGGTCCTGGCCCACGGGTTCGGGTGCGACCAGAACATGTGGCGCCTGGTGGTGCCTGCCCTGGAACGGCACTTCACGGTGGTGCTCTTCGACCATGTGGGCGCCGGCGGCTCGGACCTGTCGGCCTGGAGCGAGCAGCGGTACTCCAGCCTCGACGGCTACGTGGAGGACGTGCTGGAGATCTGCCGTGAGCTGGATCTGGGCCCGGTGACCTTCGTGGGGCACTCGGTGAGCGCCATGATGGGGGTGCTGGCCGCCGTCCGCCGCCCCCGGTACTTCACGGGCCTGGTCCTGCTCGCTCCCTCACCGTGCTTCATCGACGACCCGGCCACCGGTTACCGGGGCGGGTTCAGTGCAGAGGACATCCAGGAGCTCCTCGAATCCCTGGACGCGAACTATCTCGGCTGGTCGGGCGCGATGGCGCCGGTCATCATGGGCAACCCGGAGCGCCCGGAGCTGGGCGAGGAGCTGACGAACAGCTTCTGCGCCACCGATCCGGCGATCCAGCGGGTCTTCGCCCGCGTGACCTTCCTGTCCGACAACCGCGCGGACCTGTCCCAGGTGACGGTGCCCACCCTGGTCGCCCAGTGCTCCAGCGACGCCATCGCCCCACCGGAGGTCGGCCCCTACGTCCGGTCCCGGATCGAGGGCAGCCGGCTCGTCACCCTGAACGCCACCGGACACTGCCCGCAGCTCAGCGCCCCCGAGGAGACCGCCGAGGCGATCACCGCGTTCGTGCGAGGCCTGCGGTGATGGTCCGCACCGGCGCCGACCAGGAGCACCCCGATCCCGACCCGCGCCCGGACGACGGCCGAAGCTTCTCCGCGCTGCTGGAGGAGAGCGCCGAGGACCTGTACGAGAACGCTCCGTGCGGGTACCTGTCCACGCTGCTCGACGGGCGGATCGTCAAGATCAACACCACCCTCCTGAACTGGCTGGGCCAGCAGCAGGCAGACCTGGTGGGCCGGCGGACGTTCTCCGACCTCCTCACCGTCGGCGGCCGGCTCTACCACGAGACGCACTTCGCACCGCTGCTGCGCATGCAGGGCGAGATCAGCGGAATCGCCCTGGAACTGAAGGCTGCCGACGGCCGACGGATCCCGGTGCTGGTGACCTCGACCGTGAAGTCCGACAGCGACGGGCAGCCGCTGCTGATCCGCACCACCGTCTTCGACGCCCGCGACCGCCGCGCCTACGAGGAAGAACTGCTGCGGGCCCACCGGGAGTCGGAGCGCGAACGCGAACGCCTTCGGCAGCTGACCGCCACCCTCCAGCAGACGCTGCTGCCACCGGTCCTGGCGAGCGTGCCGGGCTTGGACGTGGCCGCGCACTACCACATCGCCTCCATCGACGAGGTCGGCGGCGACTTCTACGACCTGTTCCCGCTCACCGGCGGCACCTGGGGCCTGTTCCTGGGCGACGTGTGCGGCAAAGGCGCAGCGGCCGCGGCCGTCACCTCCCTGGCCCGCTACACCTTGCGTGCCGCCGCGGTCTACGATCCCGACCCGGCCGCCGTCCTGGGCAACCTGAACACCGTCCTCAACCATCAGTACAACGGCGACGACCCGCGGTTCTGCACCGTGCTCTTCGGCGTACTGACCCCCGAAGGCGACCGGGGCGCGTTCCGGATCACCCTGGCCGGCGGAGGTCACCCACCGGCCCTGCTGATGCGTGCCGACGGCACCGCGGATTTCCTGCCCACGCCCGGTGGGCAGCTCGTCGGCGTCCTTCCCGATGCACGCATAGTCACCACCACCGTCCGCCTCGATCCGGGCGACACCCTGCTCCTGCACACCGACGGCCTCACCGATGCCCGCACCGCCGCAACGGGGTCGGACCGTTACGGTGACGACGCTCTCCTCGCCTTCGGGCGCGCATTGGCCCCCACCACGGCCGAGCACACCGTCACCGCGATCCGCGCGCTCCTCGACACCCTGGGCGCCGGGGTGGACGACGACACCGCCGTCCTGGCCGTCAGCGTGGCGCCCCTCACCCGCCCTGAAGAGCAGCCGTGACCCGGTTGATCGGTGCCCGCATCCGCCGCCCGTGTCCCGCGGCGCCTACCGGGTGCAGGACGAAGCCGGCGATGACCAGGGCGAGGACGACGAGGCCCTGGGCGAGGAGACGGTGGTCGTGGACGGCCTCGCGCTCGTTGAGTTCCATGACCTCCGCGGCGCGCTCCTCGTCGAACACGAAGTTTTGCCGAACATGATCCGGCCCATCACCAGGCGCTGTCTTCGACCCACACCGTGCGGCCTTCCGCCGTTACCGATCACACGTCCAGGGAGACGGGACTGGTCGGACGAAGTCGGCAGACGGGCGGAAGTCATGGGGTGCGGTGGGGAAGTCCTCTGTGAGGATCGCCGAGGCAAGCGCCTGTGTGAGCGCGGAGCGCAGGAACGGGGCGAAGGCCAGATCGAAGTGTTCCCATCGGCTGCCGCGAACTTCGTCGACCATGACGGTCCACCGGTCGGGGTGCAGTCCGGGCTCGGCAAGCCGGTGGAGGAACTCGCAGTTGTCGGTGGATGCCGTTCAATGCGGAGGCACGTTCCTGTTCGAGGTATCCCGCGGGGAGTGCGTCGCGCGAGCGCACGGCTGCCCGAACAGGCGAATTGTGCCGAACCCCATGGTTTTCGGAGATCCGCGTCGTAGATTTGCGTCAAGAGCCGTGGCTGACCATACGACAGGAGCCTTTGTGGCAAACATCGATACGTTCGGTACGGACAGCGGTGTCGGATCGACGATCGCCCTTCTGGAGTCCAAACTTCCCGGGGTACGCGAGCGACGACGGCAGTTGGAGGGCGAACTCGCCACTGTCGTCGCGCAGGAGGACGCAATGGTCAGCGCGCTGCAGGGCTTGGCCGCGCTGTCCGCAGCATCCCTGGAGGGCGCCTCGCCGGCCACGCAGGACGCAACACCGGTGGCCTCGGCGGTGACGCCCGCGCCGCCCGCGCCGGCGGTGGCGAAGGTGTCCGCGGAAAGCGTGGCGGACGGGCCGGTCGACGAGCAGCCTGCGTCGTCGCCCGAGCCGGCCGTGGCGCAGCCCGGCCGGAAGCGCACCACGAGTAGCGCGGCCGGCCGCGCCGCCACGGTGAAGAAGGTCCCGGCGAAGAAGGCCATCGTCAGGAAGGCTACGAGCACGAAGGGCACCCCTGGGAAGGGGACCGCGTCCGGGAAGGGCGCTCCGGCCGGACCGGTGGCCGAGGCGGCTTCGGCCGTGGTCTCCTCCGCCGTGGTCGCCGAAGCACCCGCAGAAGCCGGCGTCGGCGCGTCGAGCGCGGGCTCTGCCCCGAAGGCGACCGTCAAGAGGACGACCTCGAAGAAGGCGGCGGCCAAGGAAGGCGCCGGGGCGAAGAAGGCGACGGCGAAGAAGGCGGTGTCCTCGACCGGGAAGGCCGCGGCCGCCGAGACGGCTCCCGCCCCTTCTGCGTCCTCGGGCCGTAGGCGGCTGGCCCAGGCCGAGAGCGTCGTGGAGATCCTCGCCCGGGCCACCGGCCCGCTGCGGGCCCGGGAGGTGACGGGCCTGCTCGGTCTGGACGACCAGGACACCAGCAACGTGAACGCGGTCCGCACCATGCTGGAGCGCCTCGCCAAGGCCGACCGGGCGCAGCGCAGCGGCCGGGGCCTGTATGTGGCGTCGGCCGGACTGACGTCCTGATTCGGAGAGGCCGGCGACAGCCGGGGAGGCAGGGTCCCGTGGTGCCCCGCACAAGAGGTGGGTGACGAGAGACGCGGGCGGCCACCGGCTGTCGCCGGCCACCGACTTGGATCGGCCGCCTGATCAGCGGTCGGCCGGGGCGGGCACGGCCCCTTGTGCTGCCGGGGCCACTGCTGTGCGGCGCCGCGGAGCTGGCGGGTCGAGGACGGGGAGGCGGGGCGAGGCACGCGGCAGTCTGACCGGTGGATGGGTGTTCACGCAATGCGTGGCACGCCGGTCTGTCCGCGCCGGCCCCTTGTCCGCAGCTCCACCGGTCGGCCCGGTGGGCGTCAGGTTCCTCCCGGGCCCGGCGTTCCATCTCGACCGCGCGAAGCAGCCCGAACCTGCGCAGACCCCTGACCACCTCCGCTCGTACGCCCCCGCCGGTCTCCTGCCGTGAGTCTGCCCGTCGGGAAGAGCGAGGCCCGACGCCCTGCGGGGCGGCCTTCTCGACCGTGCGGAATCCTGCCCGACCTGGCGTAACGCGCGACTGTCGGACGCCGCGCGGCCGCCGGCAGGGGCCGACCCCGGCCCCGAAGGGCGGAGCGCCCGCCCTGCAGGCCCGGGCCGGCCCACGGCCCCAGCGAGCGACGACACCGGCGAGACACCCCCGGCAGACCTCGCGGCACCCCGCCTCCGGCACCCAGGGCCCGCGCTCGGCGATGCCGGCGAGGGCAACTCCGTGCGCCCGAGGACGTCCTCGATTCCTTCCATCCGCTGATTGCCGGCCACCACGCCCTTGGGGTTCTGTGTGGTGAAGTGATGTCCGCCGATGACGTGGATCCCGTCCCGGTGGCCCGCGTCGAGCAGGGCCTGGGCAGCCGCGCGGCCGCCGAAGGCGAGGCACCGAAGAGGTGCTGGTCGAGTCCGGCGGGCTCGGTCGAGCCCGCAGGAAGGGGCGACCCGAGCCTGGTCCGTGGTGCCGACCGGGACAGGCGACCGACGCTCTGGATTTTCTTGCAGAAAGTTTCAGCAAATTCGCAAGACGCCTTGACGGCCCCGGCCCCGCGAGCGAGGGTCTACCTACGAGCCCCCGGCCGGAGCCGCCGACCACCCACATCGGCAGGCTCCCCCGCCCCGCCGGCGCCCCGCGCCCGTGTGCGCTCAGGCAGGCATCCACCCGGCCGCCGAACGCACCCGCCCCGCCCACCGGGGCCGTCCGTGATCACCCACCCAGGAGTTGCCATGGCCCTCGGCCTTGTCCCCGCAGCTGCGGCCACCCCCGCGGCCGGCCCCCTCCCCGCTCGTCGGCGGTACTCCACCCCCTCCACCGCGGCCTCGCCGTGGAGCAGTCCCGCCGCCGCTCCCCCGCTGTGGCTGGTCACCATGCCGACCGCCGGGCGCGACGGTCGGACCGGCACCCAGAGCTTCGTCGTCCGGGCCCGCGTCCTCCAGGAGGCGATCGTCGCCGCCGTGACCTGCTCGGGAACCGACCACGCCCTCCTGCACCGCCGCGGGGCCCGCATCAACCCGCTCCTGGCCTCCGCCGCACTCCACCGCTGATCACTGAACGCCTGCGTGCCACCTTCCTCCCCCACCCGAGCGAGGACTCTCCCCCCATGCGTCGTGCCCCCACGGCCCTCGCCCTGACCGCAGCGGTCATCACCGCACTGAGCGCGTGCAGCTCCGGCGGGCACACCATCGCACCTACCGCACCCACCGGTCCGGGACCGATCACCATCAGCTGGTGGGACACCTCGGACGGCGCGAAGGAGGCACCGGCCTACCGGTCCCTGGTCGCGGACTTCGAGATGGCGAACCCCGGCATCAAGGTCGCGTACAACAGCGTCCCCTTCGACGGGGCCCGGGAGGACTTCAAGGCGGCGGCAGGCACGGCGGACGCTCCGGACTTGCTGCGGGCGTACGTCGGCTGGACGGCGGACCTCGCCAAGTCCGGTGATCTCGTGCCACTGGACGGTACGGCCGCCGCGGCCGACAGCGCGAAGTTCCAGCCCTCGTCGATCGAGCAGGCCACCTACGACGGGAAGCTCTACGGCATCCCGCAGGTCACCGGCCGGCCTGGGAGGAGTCTTGATCCCCAGAACCCAAGGAGTCACCGGGGCCGCAGCGCGCGTCCGCACTCGACACCGTGCTCCCCCAGCCGAGTCCGGCCCCACCCGAACGGCAGGGCCGGAACCCGGATCCTCATCGGCCCGCTAGCGCAGCAGGGCCTCGACCTCGGCGAACTCGACTGCGGGCAGCGGGCCGTGGGCGAGAGTACCGAGGTTGTCCTCGACCTGGGCGACGGTGCGGCAGCCGGGGATGGGGATGACGGCGTCGGTGCGGGCCAGCAGCCAGGCCAGAGCGCCCTGCGCGAGGGTGCGGCCGTTGCCGGTCAGCACCTCGCGGACGGCGTCGATGCGGGACAGCCACTCCGGATCGCCCGCGCCGTCCTGGCCGAAGTAGGGGATCCACCGGTGGCCCTGGGCGCGGACGTCGTCGGAGGCCACCCGGCGGCCGCCGTGGTACTTGCCGGAGAGCAGGCCCATAGCCAGCGGGCCGCGCGCGACGGAGGCCAGGCCCGACGCCTCCACCACCGCCACCATCTCCGGCGCCGGGTTGAGCACCGAGCAGTCGTGCTGGATCGCCGCGCAGCCAGGGGCCGCCTCGGCGAAACCGGCGGCGTTGGCGGCGTCGTCGGTGGACCAGGCGTAGGCGCGGATCTTGCCCGCTTCCACCAACTCCTCGAGGGTGTCGACCAGGTCGAGGGCGGTGGCCAACGGGGCGTCGGAGATGTGGAACTGGTAGAGGTCGAGGTAGTCGGTGCCGAGGCGGCGCAGGCTGCCCTCGACAGCGGTGCGCAGGTAGGCCGGGGTGGCGTCCTGGCCGGTGGCCTCGCCGGTGGTCTCGTCGAAGGTGTTGCCCCACTTGGTGGCGATCACCACCTGGTCGCGACGGCCGGCGAAGGCCCGGCCGAGGACCTTCTCGCTGTGTCCCGCCCCGTAGTTGGAGGCGGTGTCGAAGAAGGTCGCGCCCAGGTCGAAGGCTCGGTGGAGGGCTGCGGTCGACTCGTCGTCGTCCACCGCGCCCCAGCCGAACTGCTCCGCGCCGGCGTGCAGCGGGCCGCCGATGGCCCAGCAGCCCACGCCTATCGCGCTGACCTCGATGCCGGTGCTGCCCAGAGTGCGGTTCATGGTCATTCTCCCGGTCGGATGTGGATCTGCGCCTGGTACCAGGCGATCTTCTCTGCCAAGTGCTGCTGCTGGCGCCGAAGTTCGGCGATGGTCCGCTCCACGCGGGCGGCGTGCTCGGTGAGCAGCTCCAGCCGCTCCGCGAGCGTGGCGTCGCCCCCGCGGGCGGAGTCGGCGTAGCGCTGCATCTCGGCGATGGGCATGCCGGTGTCCCGCAGGCAGCGCAGCACACCCAGCCAGTCGAGGTGGCTCTCGTTGAACTGCCGCCTGCCGCCCACGGTTCGGTCGATCCGGTCGAGCAGGCCGATGCGCTCGTAGTAGCGCAGGGTGTCGATGCTGAAGCCGGACCGTTCCACGACCTCAGCGGGGGAGAGTGTGTCCGCCATGCGTCTACCGTCGCAGCTGGAGTGCGCTCCAGGTCAAGCCCGGGCCGGGAAGCGGCGCCAGGGGTGCCGCGTCGCACACCGCGCCGCGCCGCGCGACGCCACGGAGGAGCAAGCCGGGGTGATCCGAACATCACGTCGCCGTCCGGCAGCCCGAGGGCCTCACCTGCTCGACGGAGGAGCATCAAGGGAGTGCCTGGGAGTAACCGAAACTACTGTGGGTACACGTAGTTGACTTATCCCGACCAGCGGACGCACATTGGAATCAGGGGCGATCCGCCCCCTCCGAACATGCCCCCTTGGCGCTGAGGACCACCAAGTGGTTGCGAAGGGAGGAGTTGGCCATGGAAGTCTTGATCACCTGTCTCGGAGATGTCGCAGGTCCACGCCTGTTGGACGGGCGGACCGGCAACGGCACGGTCGGTCTCGCGCCGCACTCCGGTGAACCGTTCAGCGGGACGCGCTGGAAGATGAACGGTGGCCCCGAGGGTGTTGTCACGCTGTTCTGCGAGGGCGACATTCCCGGCAACCGGTTCCTGGACGGCCGGACGGCAGACGGCACTGTCGGCCTCGCGCCCAACACGAATCCGCCGTTCAGCGGCACCAGATGGCTCGCCACCAGGCTGGGCGACGGCTCGACCACGTTCAAGTGCCTCGGCGCCATCGAGGGCAACCGGTTCCTGGACGGCCGTACCGGCAACGGCAGCGTCGGCCTGGCGCCGAACACCGAGCCGCCGTTCAGCGGCACAAGGTGGCAGGTCGGCGTGCCGTTCGGCGACGACAACGTCGGTGTCCCGGTCGACGGCTGACAGGGCACCGGCACGAACCGACTGTCGGCGTTCAGAGTTGTTCGTGACGATCGCCGAGCGGCGTTCGAAGGCGGCGTCGGCCAGGCCGCTGCACGAGCGCGGGCCCGCCCCGGACGACCCGGGACGGGCCGGCGCCACCGAAGCGTGCCCACGGGCGGACGCTCAGCCGAGCTTCTTCAGTCCCGCCCCGGTCAGCAGGTAGCCCGGAGCAACGGCCTCGGCCTGCGAACCCACCAGCTCCACCAGGGAACTCCCGGCGATCTCCGGCGTCAACAACGGACCCATCTGCTGCAGATACTCCTCCTGCGACTGCCCGTTGCGCACCGCGTAGGCCCGCGCCGCCGAGCGGCCCAGTTCAGTCAGCGGCGTCATCCGGGGCAGCACCGTGGTGAAGGAGATGTCCAACCCGGCCCGCTGTGCCTCGTCCTGCGCATAGCCGGTGATGAACCGCTGGGTCGCCTTCGCACCCGCGTAACCACCACTGAGCGGCGACCCGGCCAGAGCCGCACCGCTGCTCACGACCACCACCCTGGCGCCGGGACGCAACGGCTTCAGCAGCACCTCCCGAAGCCAGTGGAAGGTGATCCGCACGTCGCTCTCCCAGTTCGCGGAGAACGTCTCCCAAGTATGTTGCTGCAACGGTCGCATGTGCGGATTCGCACCAGCCACCACGATCAGGTTCAGTGGCTCGTGCAGGTCCAGCAACCGACCCGCCACCGTCGCGTCACCCGCATCGGCGAGAACGGCGTGGATGCTGCCCTCCCCGTTCGCGGGTTCGGGGAACTCCCCCGGCGTGCGGGAGACCGCCACCACCGGGGCACCCGCCTCCGCGAACGCCGTCGCGATGCCGTGCCCCAGCCCTCGACTCGCCCCGACCACGATCGTGGTCCTGCCCGACAGATGACTCATGATGTCCTCCCATGACATAACCGACCACCCGAACCGGGACGGGGCCCGCCCCGGAACAGCCCTTCGAATCACGGCAGCAAGCCGCTCCAGGCCAACGACACTCAGGGACCCAGGGACACGCTCCCCGGCCCGACACAACCAGACCCGTCGCCGATCACCGATCAGCGGCCGGCAGCCGGCAGCCGGCAGCCCACGGCCACCGAATCCCTCGACCATCGATCCCGGACCGGCGCCGGCCGGTAACTATCTTTCCATGAAAAGATACTGACGGATCGACAGATCAACGACCTGGCGGATGAGAGGGCCGCCCAACCCTGCGTGCGGCCGTGTCACGGGGTGGTGCGTTCGCGTTCCTTGAGGGTGCGGCGTTGGGTTTTGCCGACGGGGGTGCGGGGGATCTGGTCGATGAATTCGACGCGCCTGATCTTTTTGTAGGGGGCGACGCGTTCGGCGACGTAGGTGATGATTTCCTGTTCGGTGACGGGTTCGCGGGCGACGAGGAAGGCTTTGGGGAGTTCGCTGGCTTCTTCGTCGGGGACGCCGACGACGGCGGCGTCCGCGATCTTGGGGTGGGTCATCAGGACGGCTTCGAGTTCGACGGGGGAGACCTGTTGTCCCTTGTACTTGATGAGTTCCTTGATCCGGTCGACGAGGAAGAGTTCGCCGTCGGTGTCGACGTGTCCCAGGTCGCCGGTACGCAGGAAGCCGTCCGTCGCAGGGCCTCCCGGGTTGCCTGGGGTGCGTGGAGGTAGCCGCGCATCACGTGCGGTCCGCGGACGAGGACCTCGCCGTCCTCGCCGGGGCCCAGGGCCCGGCCGGTGGTGATGTCCACGATCTTGAACTCGATGTTGGGTGCGGCCCGGCCCACCGACGCGGCCGGTGAGCCGTCCACCTGCATGAAGGACACCAGTCCTTCGGTGAGGCCGTAGCCCTGGCGGACCCGGCAGTCCAGCCGTTCCTCGCAAAGGCGGGCGATCTGCGGGTCCAGGGCCGCGCCGCCGGAGACGACGGTGCGCACGGACGACAGGTCGTACCGGTCCACCAGGGGGCTGCGGGCGAGCAGGACGGCGATGGTCGGGACCACGTAGAGGCGGGTGATGCGGTGGTCCTGGATCGCCTGCAGGTAGGCCTGGGGGTCGAAGCGGGGCAGGGTGACGACGGTGGCGCCCTGGCGCAGGCTGGCGTTCATCACCATGATCAGCCCGAAGGCGTGGTGGAACGGCGCCACCGCCAGCACCCGCTCCGCGTCCTCCAGCGGCGCGGCCGTGCACGTCTGCAGCACGTTGGCGTTCATGTTGCGGTGGGTCAGCATCACGCCCTTGGGGCGGCCGGTGCTGCCGGAGGAGTGCAGCAGCGCCACCACGTCAAGGCCCGCGTCCACCCCCACCACCGCACCACCGCCACCGCCGGGACGGGGACCGTCGGGACCGCCGGCCGGCGCCTGGTCTGCTGCTTGATCCCGGGGCTGGTCGGGTGTGTGGTCGAGGATTTCGGCGAAGGGTGTGTGGTCGAGGAGTTCGGCGAAGGGTGTGGTGCCGGGTGCGTGCCCGAACACCACCACCTCCTTCACGCCGGTGCCCGCGGTCAGGTCCTTCGCCCGCAGGAGTGCCTGTTCCTCGGTGGTGACCAGCAGCGCAGCCCGGGCGGTGTTGAGGTGGTCCACCAGGTCCGCGGTGGTGTCCAGCGGGTTGAGGACCATCACGGTGGCGCCGACCGCCGCGCCCGCGTGGAAGACCACCGGGTACTGCGGGACGTTCGGTGCCAGCACCGCCACCACGTCCCCGCGGCCCAGCCCCCGCGCCGCCAGCGCCCCCGCCACCCGGCCCACCGCCGCCACCAGCTCCCCGTAGGTGAGGGAGTCCTGCCCGGTGACGTCGACCACCGCCACCCGGTCCGGGTGGCGCCCCGCCCCACCCAGCACGAACGAGGTGAACGCCACCTCGGGAACCGGCGTCGGCGCGTGCGGCCCCGTGAAGATCATGACGCCGCGTCCCCACGCCGGTAGGTGCTCAGACCCGGCTGGTAACTGCGCTTCTCGAACTGCTTCAACGCCACGTTGATCCACTCGTTGCCCGTCAGACGCGACAACTCCCACAACTTCGCCTGGTCGTAGTCGATCGCCGTCGGCAGATCGGTGGCCCGGTTGTGCTCGTACACCTGCTTCGCCAACTCCAACGTCACCGGGTTCTTCCGCACCAGCTTCGCCACGATCCGGTCCGTCTCCGCGTCCAACTCCTCCGCCGGCACCGCCCGGTTCACCAACCCGAACTCCCGCGCCTGCGCCCCCGTGAACGTGTCCCCCGTCAGGATGTAGTACAACGCCTCCTTGCGCGGCAGGTTGTTCGCCGCCGCCCACGACGCCCCGCCCGCCGGGAAGATCCCGAAATTGATCTCCGACAACCCGAACAGCGCACCCTGCGACGCCACCGCCAGATCACAGATCCCCGTCACCAGCACCCCACCACCGAAGGCGAACCCGTTCACCTTCGCCACCGTCACCGCCGGAAACGCCTTCAGACGCTTGAACCACCGCAGCGCCACCAGATTCGTCCGGTAGAACAACTGCGGGTCCTCGTAGGGCCGCAGGAAACACTCCTCCAGATCCATCCCCGCACTGAAACTGTCACCGTTCCCGGTGACCACCACCACCTTCACACCCCCCGCCGCCTCGATCTCGTCCAACGCCGCATTCATGTCCGCATGCATCTGCGGATTCATCGCGTTCTTCTTCTCCGGCCGATCCAACGAAATCGTCGCCACCGGCCCCTCGATCTCCACCAGCACCGTCTCCAGCTTGATCACCACAAACCCCTCCCACGCGACGAAGCAACCGACCGACCACCACACCGGCGGCCGGCAACCGACCACCGCACAAACACCGACCGGCAACCGACGGCGCGACCGGCGAACAACCACCAACCACCCGCCGGCAACCGGCAGACCGAGCATCACAGCACCCCAACCACACCGCTTCTCCCAACGTGCCCAACACCCCGCCGACCCCCACCCCGGAACCACCCACCACCAGCAAGAACCCCCACCCGTCCGCCACCCGCAGGACCACCGGCCCAAGCACGACCGGACACCCTCAACGCCACCGACCGCCGCCCTCCCGCAATCCACGAGCGACAGCGAGCAACCGGACGACGAACGGGTTGTCGTCGTCCGCCCGCCGGACCATCGCCACGGTGGAACGCGCCGTATCCGGACTGATCCGGCGAAAGGCCACCCCCGCGCAGCCAGATCCGCCGCACCCCCTCCGGCGCCAGCGAAACCCCCGGACCCGCCGCGACCAGGGCACTCACGGTCTGCCACTCCACCGCCCGCCGCACGACCCGCGGCTCGAACCCCGCATCCCGGCACACCCCCACGATCCGGTCATGCACGGTCGGCCCGCACGACCGGGGCAGCAGGACGAACGGCTCCTCCGCGAGATCCGCGACGGCGACCCGGCGCCCCGCCGCCAACGGTGTCCGGCCGGCAGGACAGCCACGAACCGCTCCGCCACCAGTGCCTCCACCACCAGGCCCGGCTCCGCCGGCGGCTCACGCAACAACCCGACGTCGATACCCCCGTCGCGCAGGCTGCTCTCCGGGCTACTGCTGGTAGACGGCCTTGAATTCCGGGTGCATCCTCTCGAGCCTGGTGAGGGCTTGCCGCAGCCTATGGGAAGCCAAGGGAAGTCGACCTTCGAATGCGGACCAGCCGACGAAGCTCAACTCGCGGGGCATCGCGACGAGTCCGCTGATCGCGTCCCAGAGCGCGTCCCAGTTCATGCCGTAGAAGGCGGGGAATCCAAGCTCGCGTTTGAGAAGGCCATGGAGCTCGCGCTCGTTCTGGGCGGTACTCACGTCGATGACCACACGTCGATCCGGGTCCGGCTCGGGCTCTTCCGGACATCCCCAGAAGGACGGGAGCCACCAGCACAGAACTGATCGGTCGTCGGGCCAAGGACGGAAAGGTTCGTTGTCCGGGGTCTCGAACAAGTCCGACAGCGGATCGATCGGGCGCCAGTCGGCGTCAAGAGGTTCGTCCTCCGTCGGTGGCCGTACATATGGCCGACTTCGCTGCTCGCAGGCTCCGAAAGCCTGGAAGTTCTGCTGGGCCTCCGCGAGCGTGACCCGGTTGGCGCCGCCCCGGGTGTACGGCCGGCGGAACTGAGTCGCGTCGTCCTCCCAGTGGCAGACCGGGCAGATCACGAACGACCCGGGCCAGCCTTCCCCGGCGTCGAAGACCAGATGACCGCAACAGGGGCAAGGGCGAATGGTGTCCACCATGCCAGTCCGGCCTGTCGTCCTCAGCCGCAGCGACTGGATTTCCCTGCTTCGCCCGCCTCTCCGCGGGGCGAAACAGCACCTGTGCACGGGCGTGCTGGACAAACCGATCCGATCCCGCCCGCCCGCCCGCCCGCCCGCCCGCCCGCCGAGGACCTGCACGGCGGGGAGCATGGCGGGACGGTCCCCTCGCTGGGGGCGGGAGCAGCGGGTGCAACCTCGGCCCTGCGTACTCCCCCGGGCCGATTCCTCGTACGATGCGGATCAGTCCCGGACGAAGGGCCGATCCGCCGGCCGGACCCGCTCGCGCGGCCCCGCCGCCCGCAGCACGACGTCCAGCACCCGCGCCGGGTCGGCGGCATAGGCGTGGGAGAACCATGCCATGTTCGCTTCCACCACGGCCCAGCGGTGGCCCGGGCGGTACGGGTCGAGGAGCTGTCCGACGTCCAGGACGACGGCGCTCGGCAGCGTGTGCCCCGCCACGGCGACCAGCCGGTCCACGAACTCCGTGATCTGCGCGGCGTCGGCCCGCTCCGCGCGGTCCGTCCCGTCCGTGCGGAGCAGGCGCGGGTCCAGCGGGCGCGGGTCGAGCCGGCGCGGGTCCAGCCGGCCGAACACCGCGTACCGGCTCGCCGTGACGATCCGTCCGTCCAGCAGGAACAGCCGGTACTCGGCTGCGAAGGTCACCACCTCGGAGAGCAGCACCGGCTCCGCCGGGTCCAGGCCGCCGGGCAGTCGGGAGCCGTCGGCATAGACGTCCGCCGGGAAGGACTTGTCACGAGGCGGCTTGACGAACGTCGGCCGGTCGAGTGCCCACGCGTCCGCGACGGTCGCCAACCGGACCTGCCGCCCGGTGAACTCCTCCGACAGCTCGGCCAGCCAGCCGTCCGCCGGTTCGAGCAGCGCGAAGCCGAGCGCGCCGGCCAGCCTCGCGCCCGCGACCGGGCCGCCGTACCAGTGCGCCGGGCCCGCCACCGGGCCGAGCGCCTCCGCTGCCCGGACCGCCATGCCACGACCCGCCGCCTCGACAGCCAAGAGTTCCATCGTGGACGTCCGCCGCCCCGGCATGACCAGCACCGCAACCCCTCCTTCACTTCGCAGACCGCCACGCTAGCCCCGCCGCGCCCACCACCGCAGCCGAGATTCGGGCGGGAGGCCAGCGGCGGGGACGCAGCGCACGACCGGGCCTTCGCGGGCATCAGGCGCAGCCCGGGGCCTGGCGGCAGGGCACCGGGGTGGGGGCGGCACGGGTGGCCTGCGGCCCCTTTCCGGTGCGGAGTTCTCTCGGCCGGGTGCCGTTCGCCGGTGACTGCTCGGTGTGGGGGCCGCGGGGATTCGGTCAGGCGGCTCGGCAGAGTTCCGTGGAGCCGGCAGGGGCGCAGGCGCGGGCCGCGGTCGCGGTCGCGGGCAAGGAGCGGGCGGGGCGGACGGTGGCCACGGCCTGCGTGCGGTGGCGCGCGAAGACGACCAGGCGCAGCACCGCGAACCGCGCGACGCCGGCGAGGGCGGAGGCCGTCAGGTAGACGGTCTGCTCGAACACCGCGCCGGGTGTCGCCACCAGTTGGTGCAGGGCAAGCATCGCCGTGCAGGTCAGCGCGTACGCGGCCGCTGCGGAGCCGGCCGACTGGGCGTGCTGGCGCCGGGTCGCGCGCCGGCTCGCGCCGAAGGTGAAGCGGGCGTGCAGCTCGGTGGCGAGGAGCGTGGAGAGCACGGTGATCAGGGCGTTGGCGAGGATCCAGGGAATCCGGGCGGCGAGGGCCGCCACGGCGAAGCTGGAGGCAAGTCCCACTCCCCCGCCGCAGAGCACGAAGCGGGCGAAGGCCGTGAACGCGCCGGGTGCCGCTTGCGGTCGATCCTGCGCTGTCTCCATGATCCGCCCCCGTGACGATCCAGCATGTTTCCAACAACGGAAAAGCTACGTTGCTTTCATCTTTCAGGCAACTGGCGCAATGTCAAAATCCAGCATACCAGCAGTTCAGGGCCGTCAAATCGTTGCATCAACCCCGAATCTAACGCAACGACAGCCAGGCAAACCATTGCAATGGTGTGACTTGAACGCTACACGCAGGACTCCACAGGGCCGGGACGCCGGGGCACGACACAGGGGCTCGGCGCGCCGGCCCAGGAGGGACGGCAGCCCAGGAGGGCCGAACACCGCAGCGGGCGACCGAACCGGTGCAACCGGCCGGACCGGCCGGACCAGCCGGACCGGCGACGGAGACCCAGGACGGCACAGGCGCACAGGAGCGCGCCGGAACCGACCCCGGCCCGCCGGTCCGGGGCACCCCGGCCGCCCGGCGCCCGCCCTCGCGTGAGAGAGTCGTCGGCCCACGGGGTCGAGGAGGTGGCGATGGGCGGCGCAGGTGGCCGGGTGCTGGTGGTTGACGACGACGCGGCGATCCGGCGATCGCTGGAGCGCGGGCTGCGGCTGAGCGGCTTCGCCGTCCAGGTCGCGCCGGACGGCGAGAGCGCGCTGGCGCTGATGGACGGCCCGACGGCGCCGGACGTGCTGGTGCTGGACGTCTCGATGCCCGGGCTCGACGGGACGGGCGTCTGCCGGGCGCTGCGGGCCGTCGGCGACGAGACCCCGGTGCTGATGCTCTCCGCACTGGACGAGCTCGCCGACCGGGTCGCCGGGCTGCAGGCCGGGGCCGACGACTACCTGGTGAAACCCTTCGCGCTGGAGGAGCTGGTGCTGCGGCTGCACGCCCTGCTGCGCCGGCGGCCGGCCCCGCCGTCCGAGGTGCTGCGGGCGGGCCCGCTGACGCTCTCCCCCGCGGCCCGCCAGGTGCACTGGGAGGACACCGAACTGCACCTGACCCGGCGTGAGTTCGAACTGCTCACCCAGCTCGTCCGCAACCCCGGCCTGGTCCTCACCCGCGACCAGTTGCTGGACCGGGTCTGGGGCTACGACTTCGAGGTGCGCAGCGACGCCGTCGACACCTTCGTCAGCTACCTGCGGCGCAAGTTGGAGGACGGCGGGCGGCCGCGGTTGGTGCACACCGTGCGCGGGGTCGGGTTCGTACTGCGGCTGCCGGCCGACGGGGGGCGGGCGTGAGGCTGTCCACCCGGATCGCGCTCCTGGTGACGGTGCTGGTGCCGGTCGTGGTGGTGGCGGCGGGCCTGCTGCTGCTGGGACTGGTCCACCGGGACCTGTCCCGCCAGCAGGACGCGGTGCTGCGCGAGCGTGCCGCCACGGTGCTGCCGAACGTGCGCACGCTGCTCGCGGCGGACGGCAAGGGCCGGCCCCGGGTCGAGCAGACCCAGCAGCGCAAGGTCCTCGACGGGGCGCTGGACTCCGGGGTGCGGCTGGCCGGGGCGGACGGAACCGTCCTGCTGGTGGTCGGTCCGCAGCCGGCCGAGTACGTCCCGCTGCCGGCTGCCGCCGACGCGCCGGTCACGCTTCGGGATGCCGGCCGGACGTGGCGGGTGCTGTCGGTCCGGGTGGACGGCACGGCGCCCGGCACGCTGTGGCTGGTGTCGCCGTCGTCGGCGGTGGATCCACAGGTCGCGGCCGTGCGGCGGCGGGTGCTGCTGGTCGCGCTGATGGCCGCACCGGTGGCCGGTCTGCTCGCGTTCGCGCTGGCGGGCCGGGCCACCGCCTCGCTGCGGCGGCTCAGTGCCCGGGCCGCCGCGCTGGACCCGGGCAGCGGGGCGACGGCGCTCGCGCACACCCCGAGCCGGGTCCTGGAGGTCGACGAACTGGCGGCCGCGCTGGGGCTGTTGCTGGCCCGCTACGACGAGCAGGCGGTCCTCACCGCGCAGGCCCTCGACACCGCGCGGTCGTTCTCGTCCGCGGCCTCGCACGAGCTGCGGACCCCGCTGACCGCGATGCGCACCAACCTGGACGTCCTGGGCGCCCATCCGGGCCTGGCGGCCGACGAGCGGGCCGAGGTGGTCGCCGAGCTGTCGCAGGACCGCGCCCGGCTGGAGGAGCTGCTCACCGCACTGCGGACGCTGGCCAGCGGCGACCTGGTCGACGTCTCCGCCTTCACCGCCCTTGACCTGGGCGAGCTGGTGGAGAGCGCGGTCGCGGAGGCGGTGCGCCGCCGTCCGCAGGCCGTGATCGACGTCGAGTGCGCGCCCGGGATCCGGGTGTTCGGCTGGGAGGCTGGCCTGCGGATCGCGCTCGCCAACCTGGTCGGCAACGCCGTCGTGCACGGTCGTCCGCCCGGCGGCGGGCCGGCCAGGGTGACGGTGCGGCTGCGGGCGGGCCGAAGCGGGGCGGCGGTGCTGACCGTCGACGACACCGGGCCGGGCGTGCCTGCGGCCGAGCGGGCCACGGTCTTCCACCGCTTCCACCGGCGACCGGACAGTCCGGGGTCGGGCCTGGGCCTGACCCTGGTGGCCCAGCAGGCGGCGCTGCACCGCGGCACGGTGGCCGTCGGCGACGCGCCGCCGCCGGGCGGCTGCCGGTTCGAGCTGCGGCTGCCGCTGCTGCGACCGGAGGCACCGACCCTGCAGCTGCCGGCCCGCCGCGACTGGCTCTCCGGCGACCGGTGATCCGCGCGGGCCCCGTCCGGATCACAGGGATTCCACAAGAAGCCGTCCTACGCTCCCCGCATCCGATCACCCCGGTACCGGAGGAGAACCGGCCTGCAGATGAACCGCAAGGCCGCCGCCGTCGGCGCACTCGCTCTCGCAGGCACGCTGCTCGCCGCCGTCCCCGCACAGGCCGATTCCGCGCCCAGGAGCGACGGCGCGAAGTCGGTCTGCAAACGCCTGCCGACGACCCAGGAGCGCGTCGACAAGGCCGTCCGGCGGCTCAACGGCGACGCCACCGTCGCCGGCTCGGTGGCCCGCCTGCAGCAGCGGGTGACGGACGCCAAGGTCGCCGGGCACACCGAGATGTACACCTACCTCAACGACCGGCTGACGTTCCGCAAGACCCTGCTGCCGGCGCTGCAGACCCGCCAGGCCGACCTGAAGTCGGTCGCCACCTGGTGCGCCGCCCAGCCCTCGCCGGCGGCGAGCAAGTGAGCCGCCGCCCCGTGGGCCACCGCGTCGGCGCCGCCGCAGCGGTGCTCGCCGTGGCCGCCGCCCTGCTGCTGACCGGCTGCGGACCGAGCGCGAAGTCGCCCGGGAAGGCCGCGGCGACCGCGGACGACGGCCAGGTCCAGCAGATGCAGCAGAAGGTGGACGCCGCGGAGAGCGCCGCCGCCCAGGCCGACTCCGACGCGACGCAGGACAACTGACGCTCCGGCGGCGAAGCCGCGGTCCCGTCCGGGTGTTCCACCTGGCACGGCCGCCGGCGGGGCCCGTCCCTCACCTCGAGGGGACGGGCCCCTCGCCATGCCCGGCCCCCTCCGGCCGCCCCGAACGAGACTGCCAGCCCTGAGCGCGCCCGCCCGCGTTCGGGGCCGTCACCCGACCCGCTCGGGTTCGGGTCAGGTCCGCGGGGACGGACCTGGGCGGGCGGCCTCGATGCCGGTCAGGATGAGGTCGATGCCGGCCAGGAACTGCTCCCGGTCGTCGTGCTCGGGCAACTGCGCCGCCACCCGGTGCACGAACGGGTACCGGGCAGGATCGAGCTGGGCCCACTGTCGGGCGATCTCGTCCAGAAAGGCCGTCCGATCGGTCCGGTGCGCGAGCAGGCGGGCGTTGGCGGCGTTCTGTCCTGCGACGCCGAGGACATGGATCACGAGCGTGGACGTGGCGTCGAACTGCGCGTCCTCGGGCACGCCGAGTTCCTCCAACCGGCTGCCGAAACCCTCGAAGATCTGCGGAATCGCGGCCAGCCACGGCGCGCGGGAGAGCTGGCTGCCGACCCAGGGGTGGGCGTCGATCGCGTCGAAGAGCCCGACCGCGAGGGCCCGGATCGCCTCCCGCGGGCGCGCACCACCGGCCAGGTCCGCCATGACCCGGGCGATCACGTCGTTGGTGGCCGCCGCCAGCAGGTCGTCCTTGTCGGCGACGTGCCAGTAGATCGCCCCGCTTCCGGTGGCCAGGTGGGCCGCGAGCGCGCGGAAGGTCAGCGCGCCCTCGCCGTGGGAGTCGAGGATCTCGATCGCGGCCTCCACGATCCGTTCCTTCGACAGCGCGTCGGTGCGCCGTACGGCCCGCTGCTTCTTGATCGCCATGCACACAGTTTGACATGAATGGATCGCCGTTCCAACATGGGAATGGAACAGCGTTCCATCACTGCTTCGAAGGGAACACCATGACGACTCCGGTCACGATCATCGGCGCCGGCCTCGGCGGCCTCACCCTCGCGCGCGTCCTGCACGTCCACGGCATCCCCGCCACCGTCCACGAGGCCGACCCCTCCGCCGAGTCCCGCACCCAGGGCGGCCAGCTCGACATCCACGAGGAGGACGGACAACGCGCCCTCGCGGACGCCGGCCTCACCGACGAGTTCCGCGCGATCATCCACGAGGGCGCCGACGCCGCCCGGGTGCTCGACCAGCACGGCGCGCTGCTGCTGGACATCCCCTCCGACGGCACCGCGGCACGCCCCGAGGTGCTCCGCGGCGACCTGCGCCGGATCCTGCTCGACTCCCTGCCCGAGGGAACGGTCCGCTGGGGCAGCAAGGTCACCGACGTCCGGCCGCTCGGCGACGGCCGGCACGAGCTGACCTTCGCCGACGGCTCGACCGTGACCAGCGGCATCCTGGTCGGCGCGGACGGCGCCTGGTCCAAGGTCCGGCCGCTGCTCTCCGACGCCCGGCCCGTCTACACCGGCACGACGTTCGTCGAGACCTACCTGCACGACGTCGACGAACGGCACCCCGCGACGGCCGCGCTGGTCGGCCAGGGAGCCATGTACGCGCTCGCCCCCGGCAAGGGGATCGTCGCCCACCGCGAGGCGGGCGGGATCCTGCACACCTACGTCGAGCTGAACCGTCCGGCCGAGTGGATCGCCGCCACCGACTTCACGGACGCCGCCGCCGCGAGCGCCCGGGTCGCGGCCGAGTTCGACGGGTGGGCGCCGCACCTCACCGCGCTGATCACCGACGGCGAGACCGCCCCGGTGGCGCGCATGATCCACACCCTCCCGGACGGACACCGCTGGGACCGGGCACCCGGCGTGACGCTGCTCGGCGACGCCGCGCACCTGATGCCGCCGTCCGGCGACGGCGCCAACCTGGCGATGTTCGACGGCGCCGAACTCGGCAAGGCCATCGCCCGGCACCCCGACGACGTCGAGGCGGCGCTAACCGCCTACGAGAAGGAGCTCTTCCCGCGCAGCGAGGCCTTCTACGCGGACGCCCACGAGATCCTCGACCTCTGCCTCGGCGAGCGCGCACCGCAGAGCTTCATCGACTTCTTCAGCGGGCAGCCGGAGGGGCAGGACGACGCGGTCGCAAGGTCCTGAAGGCGACGACCGAGGCCGGACGACCCGAGGGGCGGCGCGGATCCGGGTACCCGAGACCCGTGCCGGACGGGCGGTGCGGGGACGCTCGTCCCGGCCGCCGTTCCGGGGGCCCGAATGCCAACCGCGTGGCCGTCACCAGCGCCACTGCCCGGCCGGCCCGCCGACCGCCGGGGAATCGCTGCGGGACCGCTGCACCGGGAAACGGGCGGAGCAGTTGCGGACACTGGAAGAGCAGATCCCCGTCGGACGGAGGTGGACGGATGCCCGACAGTGCACTGACCCCCGAGGACGCCACACTGGTCCACGACTTCGTGGACATCCCCCCAGGCCTCGCCATCGACCGCACGGACGTGCAACGCGCCCGCCTGGCCCAGGCGGCCGGCGGCCGCTTCCGCAAGGTGGCCCCAGGCCTGTACGAGATCATCACCCACGCCCCCGACAACCCCACCGCCTGACCCGTACCACCACCGGACGAACGACGAACAGCCGTCCCGACGCCTCCGCCGCACAGGCCGCGAACGAGCCGCCGCCCCGGTCGCAGGGGCCGGTCGCAACCGGCCGCGGGGGCGGGACCTGCTCTGCGCTCTCCGGCATCCCCACCTACATCACCGGCCCGGGCCGTGCGATCACATGCCCGCCGTGTGGGCGCGGAGCTGGTGGTGGAGGTCTTCGAGGCGGCCCGCGCCGCGGCTGCTGCGGTTCTTGATGCCCCGGCGGATCTCCTCGATGACCGCCGCGCCGCGTTCGTCGCCGCGCAGGGCCAAGGCGACGGCGGCTTCGAGGCGGGCGTCGAAGTGGGTGTCGGTGAGGTGCGCCGCCAGCACGGTGCGCAGGGCGGGGACGTCCACGGGTGAGCAGGTGAGACGGTAGAGCGCGCTGGTCCGGGTGACGGGGTCGGGGTCGTCGGCCAGGCGCAGCACGGCGGCGAGCGCGTCGGGGCGGTCGGCCAGGAGACCGGGGAACGCCAGGGCGACGCATTGGCGGACGCCCGGGTCGGGGTGGTCGGCGTGGGCCAGGACCGCCGGGAGCTCCTCGCGGGAGCAGTAGCCGGTGAAGGCCGCGACGACGGCGCGCAGAGCGTACGGGTCCTGCTCGGTGTCCAGCCGGGGCCGGAGGAGCTCGACGGCATCCCGGGTGAACGGCGGCGCGTCGTTGCTGTTGTGGGGGTTGAGACCGAAGCCGAGGAAGTTGATCACGGCGAACGCGAAGCGCCTGCGGTCCAGCTCGCCGGCGTCCTCGGCGTCCGCTACGACCGCCCGGGCCCAGTCGAACCTCTCCTGGCTCTCCGGCTCGGCGATCCGACACAGCGACTCGAACCAGTCGTCGTGCTCGGGGTCCGCATGGACCAGGGCGCGGGCCATCAGCTCGTCCGGCATGCGGTGGACGCCGAGCTTCGCCTCCAGGTAGGTGATGACCGCCCGGTGCGCCGGGGGCGGCACGACCCCGGCACCGCCCCCGGACTCGAGGGCCGCCCGCGCCACCCGCAGCGCGCGGCGGTGCGCACTGTCGACACCCAGCGGGTCGCGGTCGGGAGACAGCAGCGCGTTCAGGACCCAGTACGCGCCATTCGCGGCGGCCCACGTGACGGGGTCGATGCCTCCGGCCCAGGGCCGGGTCGGGTCGACCTCCCACCGGACGACAAGTTCCCAGGCGACGTCGCCGCGCCCGGCGTACGCGGCGGCAGCCAGCAGGGTGATGCCGTCGTCGCCGGTGAACTCGTCGCTCCTCACATCCTCCAGAAACTCGAAGACCGAGGTGTCGTCGCCGCGCTCGACGGCGGCCAGCAGGGGAGGCAGATCCACCGCCCGATCATGCCCTCCTATCCACCACTCGGGCGAACGGCTTTCCACCCCACCGCCCCGGGCGGTGAAACCTGCGCGAATCCGTCGAGGACGCCATGCGCTCGGCACTCGCCACCGCCCTCGGCGCCTGCGGTCTCGAAGTGTTGGCTTTCTCCGTTTCGCGGCGGGTCCAGCAGCCTTTCGATAGCGTCCTTTTGACGTGTTCGCGGCGACGTGCAGGGATGCGCTGCGCGCTGCCCAGGTGAGTGGAGTCAAGTGTGACCGAACTGCGGCGCAAACCCGCCCCCGAGGCCGATCCAGGCGGCCCGCCCGGTCGTCAGATCCGGGTGCTGCTGGGCGGGGGGATCCTCGGGGCGGTGCTCCTGGCCGCCTCGCTGGTGGTCAACTTCTCAGGGGCCAACGATGTGAGCGTCCCCCAACTGCCGAAGCTGCCCCCGCTGCCGACGTCCTTCCCGACCGGCCTCCCGTCCGGCTTCCCGACCGGCCTGCCGACGTCCTTCCCGACCGGCCTCCCGTCCGGTTTCCCGACGCGCTTCCCCGGGCTTCCCACGACATTCCCCAGCCTGCCCGGCTTCCCGGGAGGTGGCTCGTGAAAGGACAGGTGTTCCAGGTCCTCCGGAACGACCGGGCGGTCACCGCGAGCGCGTTGCTGATTGCCCGGGGTGCCATCGCCCTGTACCTGGTCGAGTTGGTGGGGAATCTGACCCGCCCCCGGCTGCTGCCCGACGAGCCCTCCCTGTCGATCTTCTACAAGATGCCGTCCGACCTCACCGAAATGCCCGGTTTCTCCGATTCGTTCGAGAAACTGATGGCGATGCCGAGCGCCGTCTTCTGGACCGTGTTGGCGGGCATCGCGGCGGGCGTCCTGATTCAGCTCTTCGTCGCCGTCACACGTCAGCCCGACCGGCGGGCGGCGCTGCTGACCTGGGTGACCCTGGGACTCCTGCTGTTGCCCTTCGGGCTGATCCCTCTGGTGGTCGTGGTCGAGTACTTCCCGCTGACGCTGGCCTGCCTGCCCAGCACCGCGTTCGTGCTGCTCCTGCTGCGCAGCGGAGTGCGCTTCGCCCGGGTGCCGCTCGCGGCGCTGCTCGCCGCGTTCGGCTGGGGCGCGCTGATCGTCTTCGGCCTGGGCCGCGCCTACACCGGCCTCGCGTTCGCCACCATCAGCGGCTACATGATCCCCAAGGACTACCTGCACCCCGCCGGCGGCGACCTGGACCTGAGCCAGTTCCTCCGGAGCATGTACCGCACCATCGACCTGGTGATCGTCCACCTCGGAGTGGTGAACGCACTTGTCGTCGCGGCCGGCGTCCTGATGCTCCTGCTGCTGTTCCGCCACCGCATCACCGACACCGTGACCGGACTGACCCTCGGCGCCGCGGTCGGGCTGGGGTACAGCTTCGTGGAGAGCATCCTGTTCATCAAGATCTACGGTTCTTTCGGCTCCATCCTGGGGACGACCGGCGGCTTCGAGTACTGGATCCGGCAGTCGATCGGGCTGCTCGGCGGACAGGTCGCCTTCGGCGCGGTAGTAGGAGCCGGGCTCACGCTCGCGGCCCGGTCGCAGCGGCGCGTGCTGGTCGCCTCGGCGGCCCTGGTGGCGGCGATCGGCGGTGCGACGGCGACCGAGACGCTCTCCGGATGGCTCTCCGGCCGGCTCGCAGGGCAGGTGGACACCGGTAGCGCGCTGGACACCCTGGTTGTCTCGCCGCTGCTCTGGCTGCTCCCCCAACTGCCCTTCATCGCCCTGGCCGTGATGCTTCTGGTCCTCGGCCTGCGTGAGCGCGCCGTGACTCTGCGGGCCGCCGCGGCCTCCGAGGCAGCGACGGGTCACCTGGCCATCACCCCGGCGGAGGAGCTCGTCCTGATCTCGCCCACCCTGCGTCTGTGGGCCCTGGTGCGCACCTGGCGCCGGCACGGACGCGGCACGGCATTGCACTTGCACCGCCTGCAGACCGCGCAGCTCGACCTCGCGAGCTGGCGGGCGCAGAACGATCCGGACCTCGAAGCACAGGGAGACGAGTTGCGAACGCGGGTACTGCAGCTGAAGAACGTGCGCGCGGTGGTGGGATCATGACGGCCCGCCTGGTCGCCGCGCGGTTGGCGGGGGCCGCCGCCCTGCTGGCCTGCAGCACGCTGATGTCGGCCCCGCCGGCCTCGGCCTGCATGGTCAGCATCGGCTACAAGCCCTCCCTGGACATCGCCGATCTGCGTCACCACCGGACCTGCTCGACCGGCACGTCGCTCGCCGGGGCCGGCGGTGTTGCCGTGCTGGTCCTAGGCGCCCTCGGCGTGGCGGGGCAGCGCGCCTACCGGCGTGGCGAACAGGCCGCGGGGCCGGAGCCGGATCCGACTCTGGCCGCCTACCTGGACGCCACGGGAGTGACCGCACAGGAGAACGGACACGGCCATGGCGCGCCGTAGCGTCCGGAGCCCGAGGACGGGCCGGTGGAGCCGACCCAGCCGGGCGGTGCGAGCTGCCGTGCTGGCCATCGCCGTGATGATCACCGGCCTGCCGTTGTCCCCGGCTGCTGCTGCTGTGGGCACGCCGACTCCCAGCCAGTCCGAAGTGGCGGGCGAGTTCGCGGACAACGCGCGCGAGCTCTTGGCGAACCCGATCGGCCGCGAAGGGGTCCTGGCCCATAAAAGGCTGAACATGTGGGACAGCAACCGTAATCTCGCCATTTTCTGGTATGACTTGACCGGCTTCCAGAGGACGCATGTGGAGTCGTTCAAAGATAATTTCGAGGAGACGCCAAAAAAGTGGGCCGACTGGACCGGCGAAATCAGCATGCTGAAACGCGACGGCCATGAGGCGCTCTTCGACAAGCTGGGCATCGTGGGAGACGGCCCGGTGCTGGCGGTCACCGGTGTCAACGACCCGAAGGTGGAGCACTCCGAGATCGTCATCCCGAGGGTCCTTTCGCTCATTGCGGGGGTACTCGGCCTGCGGAACGATGCCCAAGAAAAGCTGCTGGCGAAATTGGTCGGTATCTACTCGGACCGCGACCGTTGCGGGCCCTGCCTGAAGGCCACCATACAAATCCCCGAAGAGAGGTTCGCGTCCGCGGCGCGCTACGGAACCGAACAGCAGAGGAAGGAGTCGGCAAATCAGGTAAAGGGCACCATGAGCCAGGCCGAAAGCCAGCTTCGGCGCGAGAGCAAGGAGAAGCAGCAGCAGGCCAAGACAGCCATGCCGGTATCGGGCAGCCCGGCCACCCACTGTTCCTCGATGCGTGGCGGCACCGGAAGGGCAGTCACAGCCATGTCCCTGAAACTGGCCGCCGATCCCTGCGCCGAGGAGGACGGCAGCGCGCAGCCGGGGGCACTCGACCAGGCTCTCGCATCATCGGACGCAACATACGGCGGCGTGGACTTCTCGACGCTGGAGATGCGCTACATCTCCGACGGCTCGGACGGGGTGCAGTACGCGTACTCCGCGCAGTCGCTGCCCGAGGAATACCAACAGGACAACAGCCTCGGGGTGCGGGTGGTCAAGAACCTGGGCGACGACCTGCGGACCTGGCTGGTGCTCGATCCGCAGAAGTTCTGGGTCAACCTCAACCCCACCGAACCGGACCGCATCGTCGATCCGGCCCTGGGACAGACCAACGCGGGGAAGGCCATGCTGGAGGCCGACCTGGAGATGAAGCGCACCGAGGCGAAGATCCTGCACCCCGACTCGGCGACGGGAGCGAAGTACTGGCAGCAGCTCCAGCCCGGTGCGGACGGCACGCTCTGCTTTTCCTCCCGGATGTGGATCGTGCCCGGGCAGGTCGAGGTGCGCGAGGACAGCGGCTCGCTCTACATCCTCAAGGCGCTGCTCGACGTGAAGACGAAGTCGGACCACATCGACGACCCGTACTCCCAGACGTGCAAGGCCGACCCGGCCACCGACGCCCACAACGAGGAACTCGAGCGCACCCTCGTGCTGCCCGAGGTGGTCAAGGCGGTCAACACCGCACCGGAGTACGCCCCCCTGCGCCGCGCGTTCATGGCGCGCATCATCGCGCAGTGGACCCGGGAGCGGCACCAACAGGGACACCGGACCGCGTTCGACAGGATCATCGACTCCCAAGACCTGGGGCCGGCCCGGCTGGACGGCGACTGGCGCCCCAAGCAGGTCTTCGACGACTACGTGCGCTCCTACCGCGACCACGAGTTCGACATCACCCGGGAGTCCACCGACGGCGGCGTCCGGCGCGTCATCCGGTACGTCTACGGCGGCGCCGACCTGACCAACGTCCAACTGACCGGTGTCACCGAGACAGACCTGTGGCACCGGTACCCGCAGGTCGCCCGGGCCGCGCAGGACTCCGCCACCCGGCAGGTCACAGCACAGGACGGCTCGATCTGGCTGGGTGGAGCTGTCCAGGTGCCGGAGCAGGGCTTCTGGGACCGACTCAAGGACGACGTAACCGGCCTGACCGGAGGCAACGGTCTTCTGCTGGCGGTGCTCCTACTTGCCCTGGGGGGCGTCCTGTTCGGCTTCCGGAGCCACCGCGGCAACCGCGGCAACCGAACCGGCCCAACCGGGTGAACCCGTCGCGGGCGCCTACGCCCGGCCAACCCGTGCCAAGGGTGCCAACTCGGCTGCGTCCCCGTGAGCCGGACGCAGCCGTGCCCGCCGCGTTCCTCGGACGCGGCGGGCACAGGTGGGCCAAGGCGGCCTGGAACGCTTCTTGGCGGGCGCCGGGCCTGGCCGGGTCGGCGCAGTGGAGTCCCGGCGCGGGTGGCAGCGGTGGCAACCATCGCGGTCGGCGGGGTTGGTTCTGCACCCGGGGATCGGCCGGGTCTGTCCAACTGCTGACCGTCGCCGCCGCCGAGCGCCCCACCGTTCGCAAGATCTGGGCCGACATGGCTACAGGAACGCCGTCGTCGAACACGGAGCCCTGGGTATGGACGTCGAGATCGTCCGCCGCGACCCCGCCATCACCGGAACCAGGGACGAAACGCCCGGTGACGCGCGATCGACCCCGCTCAGCCGGTCGGAGTCCAGGCCCCACCCGGATACCAGTAGTGCGGCAGGTCCTTGGTGCCACTGGTGCGGAACGGGACGCCCTGGTCGTCGATGCGCTCGGTGCCGGTGCGGCCCAGCGAGGACCAGTCGAGCTCCAGGTACCAGCGGCAGTCGCAGCCGACGGTCCGGGCGTCGACCAGCAGCACCTCGGGATCCTTCGAGGACACCCGCAGGGGCATGCGAATCGCCGGGGTGCTCGTCCCGCCCGCCACGCCCTGGGCCGGGCGGGCGATCGGTCGGTCGATGTCCAGGTCCACGGTGAACGAGCGGGGATCCATGTCGCCGCCGCAGCCCTGGCCGGTGGCATAGACGATGCCCTTCACCGGGGCGGCCCGTCCCACGACGCGGACCCGCAGCGCCTCCAGGACGACGGCGTCGTCCGTCAGCCCCTGCACGGAGATGTCCACGATGGTCTGACCGCCGTGTACAGCGCCCTGTGAACGCGCCCACGGGGCCGCGTCCTGCGGCGCCGGGGGTGGGGGCACCTGCTGGGGTTCCTTGTCGATGACGTAGTCGTGATCGCAACCGGTCGCCCAGAGCTGGGAATTCACCGTCCAGGTGAGGGGCGGGGCGGCGGGGCCGGACGTGGCGGGCGCGGACGGTGCCGGGGAGTCGGGCACCGCGCCCGCCGTCCTCGCGCCCGCCGTGCCGGACGCCTGGCCGTCGCGGGCGGCCGAGGAGGGCCCGGACGGCAGGGCCGACAGGCTGCCCAGGGCGGCGACCAGCGCGGTCACGACCGCCACGGTGACCGCGAGGCGGCGCCGGTACCAGGGCCTTCCCGGGGCAGGACGCGACACTGCTTCGTGCTGGCGCGACGAGCCGGGGTGGCTCTCCCCGGGGGCCTCCCGAGGAGCGGCCGCGGGAGCGGCCGAGACGCTGGACGAGGCGCCTGCCCCTGCGGCGGGCACGGACGCGGCGGCCGTCGTGAAAACGGAGTCGGCGGCCACCGCGGGCACGGGCTCGGCCACCCCGTCGGCCCCGTCCACGCCGTCGGCCCCGGCCACCCTGTCGGCCCCGTCCACGCCGTCCGCCCCGTCGGCCGGGGGCTCCTCGCCGTCGACCGAGCGGGCTCCGGCGGCGTCCGGTACGGACTCGGTCACCGTCCGGGACCGTTGGCGTGCCGCCACCGCCAGGACCCACCGCCGGTGCAGCTCGATCCGTTCGGCCGGACCGGCCCCGCACATCGCGGCGAACCGTTCCACGCTTGCGAAGCTGAGCGGCACCACCTCCCCGGCGCAGTACCGGTGCAGTGTAGAGGCGTTCATGTCCAGGCGGCGCGCGAGTGCCGCGTAGCTGCGGTCCGTACGGGCCTTCAAACGCCGCAGCAGCGCGGCGAACTCCTCCACCTCGTCCTGGGACGACACCGGTTCCCCTTAGCTCGCGTCCCAGGACGGCATCCCAGGCACTCCCATAAGGAGAGGTCAGAAGGCCTGGGACGGTTCCACCGTCTCGGATGAAGCGCCGTCCGTCGTGCCCGGACCGCGGGGCCACCGATGCTCCGGGTGTCGCCGGGAGACCGCCCTGCACCGCAAGGAGCGAAGGGGCCGACCCGCACCCGGCGACGCACTTCCGAACCCACCTACCTCGGGGAGCACACTCATGAACAGCAACACGACCGCCCACAAGCACGTCCGCCGCACCACTCTGATCGCCGGCATCGGCGGCATCGTCGCCGCCGTGGCGCTGCCGCCGGCGCTCGGCCCGGCGGCACAGGCGACCGTCGGAGGGACGACGGCGGGCACCACCCTGCAGCGGACGATCAGCGGCACGTCGTCGGACAAACGTGACCCGGGTCGCCGACTTCTACGGCGCCTACATCGACGCCCGGCTCGACGCCGAGGACGGCAAGCTGACCACCGAGCTCCGCAATTTCTACGTCCAGGCCGACTACCTCGGCGAGGTGGCGAAGTGGGAGGAGGCCAGCGCGGACGGCATCCTGCGCGCCCAGAACGTCCCGCTGAAGTGGACGGTCAAGGCCAACGGCACGGTCGGTCTCGTACGTACGCCCCACTGCCCTCTTCGGACATTGACGGGCGGCCCTGAGCGGGACGTCCACGGCGAATTCGATGGTCCGACACGCTCCCGACTGCCAGACTCGCCCCGTGCGGGCGATCATCGAGGACATGGCAGAGCGTCTGGTCACGGTACCGGGCGTGATCGGGGTGCTGCTCGGTGGCAGCCGGGCCCGTGGGGAGCACCGGCCGGAGTCGGACTGGGACCTCGGTGTCTACTACCGCGGGGAGCTCGATCTCGCCGCGTTGCGCGCGCTGGCCGGGCCTGAGGTGGATGTGGCCGCGCCCGGCGGCTGGGGGCCCTGGGTGAACGGCGGTGCGTGGCTTCGGGTCGACGGCGTCGCGGTGGACTGGATCCTCCGGGACCTGGACCGGGTCGAGCAGGTGTGGGCGGACTGCCGCGCGGGCCGGTTCGAGGTGGGTGTGCAGGCGGGGCATCCGCTCGGGTTCTGGTCGCCCTGCTACCCGGGCGAGGTGGCACTCGGTCAGGTGCTGGCCGATCCCACCGGAGAGCTGGCGGACCTTCGACGGCGGACCGCGAGCTACCCGTCGCTGTTGCGGGAGTCGCTGATCTCGGCGGCCTGGGAGGCGGAGTTCCTGGTCGGCGCCGCGGCCAAGGGCGCGGCTCGGGCAGACACCCTGTACGTCTCGCTGTGCCTGTCCAGGGCCGTCGGTGTACTGGTGCAGGCGATGTTCGCGGGAGCCCGGCGCTGGTGCCTGAACGAGAAGGGCGCGCTGGCCGTCGCCGAGACGTTGCCGTCCGCGCCGGCCTGCTTCGGCCCCCGCGTCCGTGCCCTGTCGGGAGCGCCTGGTGACACGGTGGAGGCCCTGACCGCGACCGTGGCCCGGGCGCGGGTGCTGGTCGCGGAGACCCGGGCCGCGCTCGGGAACTCCTCCGGGTAGCGGTCCCGTTCGGTGCCGGAGGCCCGCGCCACGCGTGCGGTACGAGCTCAGGGCCCGCCCGCGGCTGATGCCCGCCGGTGCCTCCCGGTACGCGGGGACGGCGGCGCCGGAGCGCGGCCTCAGTCCGAGAGCTCCCGGAGCAGCCGGTAGTACAGCGTCCGCTCCGGGTCCGGCTCGACCCCGTAGGCGTCGAGGAGTGCTTCCTCCCAGCCCGGGCCGTAGTTCCACTGCGTGCTCCAGGTGGCGATGGCCAGGTCGGCCCAGCGGTCGGCGAGACCGAGGGCGCCCAGGTCGACGTGTCCGCTGCAGGTGCCGTCGTCGCCGATCAGGGTGTTGGGGGCGCAGGCGTCGCCGTGGCAGACCACGAGTGTGTCGACGGGCGGCGGCTCGGCCAGCACGTCGAGGGCACGGGGCACGGTCCCGAAGGGGCGGATGCTCTCGTGCCGGTCGGCCGGGTCGATCCGGCCGGCGGCCGCCCGTGTTCGCACAGCCGCCAGTCGTCGCTCGGCGGACCAGTCGAACGGGCATTGCGCAACGGGTAGTTCGTCGTGCAGGGCCCGCAGGCCGGTGCCGATCGCGCGCACCGCGGTGTCGGGGTCGCGCTTCCAGTGGTCGTCCACCGCCGTCCGCCCGGGCAAGCCGGCGGTGACGATCCAGGCGCCCGATCCGTCCGAGCCCTCGTCCAGGACCTGCGGCACCACGGTGTGGGCCGCCGCCCAACGCAGCCGCTGCACCTCGGCCGACAGGTCGATCCCGCTGCCGACCGGTGTCCACTTCAGGAACTGCCGCGAATCCCCTTCACCGACCTGGAAGGTCAGGCCGCCGACGGCGTTCCGCCAGACGGGCAGCGTGGGCCGTCCGGCCGCGAACTCGGTGACGATCCGGGGGACTTCGATCGGGCTCTGGGAGAAGGTCGGGATCACCGGGTCATTCTCGCAGCGCTCAGCACGGTCGGGACAGCCGGTGTTCGGGCGCAGCCCCCGCCGTCCACCCGGCCGGACCGGACGCGGTGGGGCCGTCCGACCGGCGCCGACCCTTCGGCCGGGAATCTGCCAGGGAGGGCTGCTCCGAACGGAGTTCGGGACCTGCGGTGCTCTCCCAACCATCCTGTCGACATCCTCGGCGGGAGCGCTCTCCCCCGACCCTTCGACAACAGCACCGGCGGGTCGGTGCGTTGACGGAGGACCGGCAAGATGCCTTGACAGTGACCGCAGGGCCTCCTAGCTTCGGAGAGCGCTCTCTCCCCCATGGATTCCGAGCGCCCGGCACGCACCCTCACCGCACCTTTCCGGCTCCTTCCCCCACCCGATTGGAAGCCATGAGGTCCTTCACCTTGCGGTCGCCCCTCCGTTCTCCGGTTCCGCGGCCCCCTTCGCGCGCCCGCTCGCACTCCGCTCCCGGCACGCTGCGCCGGCGGCTGACCGGCCTGGTCGCGGCCGCCGTCACCGCCGGGGCGCTGCTGACCGGTACCACCGGCCAGGCACAGGCCGTGGACACTCCCCTCTCGCAGGGCAAACCCGTCACCGCGTCCTCGGTCGAGAACGCGGCCTACCCGGCCGGGCTCGCCGTCGACGGCAACGGCGGGACCCGCTGGTCCAGCGCGGCCGCCGACAACCAGTGGATCCGGATCGACCTCGGCGCCAACGCCGCGATCAACCGCGTCGTCCTGAACTGGGAGGCCGCGTACGCCAGTTCCTACCAGCTCCAGGTCTCGGGCGACGGCACCAACTGGGTCACCGTCCGCAACGCCGCCGGTGCCGCCGGGCAGCAGACCCTCGACCTGTCGGCCACCGGCCGGTACGTGCGGGTGCTCGCCACCGCGCGGGCCACCGCCTGGGGCGTCTCGCTCTGGGAGTTCCAGGTCTTCGGCACGGCCGGAACGCAGGCCGTGCCGCCCGGGGCGGTCCGGGTCGCGGAGTTCCTCGCCGAGTGCCCCTACAGCCACCGCCTGCCGGACGACCCGATCGTGCTGCCGGGCCTGCCCGGCGGTTCGCACATGCACAGCTTCTTCGGCAACAACGCCACCGACGCCTTCTCCGACCTGGGCCGGCTGGAGACGTCCGGCGGTACCTGCAACCCGGCGACCGACGTCTCCTCCTACTGGGTGCCCACCCTGTACGCGGACAACGTCCCGGTCGAGCCGACCGGGACCACCTTCTACTACCTCGGCGAAGGCGTCCGGGACGACGTCATCGCCAACACCCAGCCGCTCCCCCGCGGTCTGCGCATCGTCGCGGGCAACGCCAAGGCGACCGGGCCGGACGACAACACCATCTCGCGCTGGTCCTGCCTGCACGCCGGCGAGGTCAACCCGTCGCACAACTTCGTGAACTGCCCGGCGGGCACAATGCTGGAGTCGTACCTGGACTTCCCGCAGTGCTGGAACGGCAAGGACCTCGACTCGGCCGACCACAAGAGCCACATGGCGTACCCCGTGGGCGGCGCCTGCCCCGCCACCCACCCGGTACCGGTGCCCAAGCTCCGCCAGGTGCTGCGCTACCCGGTCACCGGCGACCCGTCGCGGCTGCGGCTGGCCTCCGGGCCCGGCTACACGATGCACGGTGACTTCTTCAACGTCTGGCCGGCCGCCGAGATGGAGCGGCGCGTCCGCGACTGCATCAACCCGATCGTGAAGTGCGGGGCCGACGGGCGTCCGTGACGCCTCGAACCCCCGGTCCACCGGCCCGGGCGGGACTGCCCTCCCGCCCGGGCCATCGCCGTACTGTGGGAGGGCTCCCGATGAGAAGAGCGTTCGTCGGCGCGGCGGTGGCCTCGCTCGCCGTCTGCGGCGCACTCGCCGCCGTCGCCGGGCCCGGCCCCGAGGCGCAGCGGCCGCCTGCCGTGGCCGGCGCGGCGTCCCCGGCGGTGCCCGGCACCGTCGCCGTGGCCTCGGCAACGCCGTCCGCGCCGACGCCGGGGTCCGCGTTCAACCCGACGGACGTCGCGTGGCTGCAGCTGGCCGCCCCGATGACCGAACAGGCTCTGCGGCTGGCCGAGTTGGTCGCGGCCAGGGCTTCCACCCCGGACCTGCGCGAGCTGGCGGCAGCCGTCACCGGTGCCGACGGGGCCGAACTGGCCCGGCTGCAAGCACTCCTCGTGCAGGCCGGCGCCGACCGGGCCCGCCCGCACGAGGGCCACGACATGCCGGGCATGACCACCCCGGCCGAGTTCGCCGCCGCCGAGCAGGAGAGCGGCGCGGCCTTCGACCGCCTGGTGAGCACGTACCTGCGGGAGTACCTGGAGCAGTCGGTTCGGCTGGCCGACTCCGAAAGCTCGGCGGGCAAGGAGCCGGCCACCCGCCGGCTCGCCGCCGACATCCGCCGCGGCCGAGCCGCCGAACTCGCCCGGCTCGGAGGGTAGTCGGCAGGCCTCGACCGGGCCGGAGGGTGGCGGCTCGGGTCAGGTCGTAGCCGGATCCGTTCCGATCGCACCGGCGGAGCGGAGGGACTCACCGAGCCTCCCGGTGAGAACGCGGGGGTGGCGCCGCCACCACAACAGGTCGGGGCCGGGCCGGGCGTGGAACTGGTCGAGTGCCAAGCCGTCGTCGGCGATCGTCGCCGCCCTGAACCGGTCGTCGAGAGTCTTGATCCGCGGTGTCCGGAGCTGCACGACGTGGTCGGGCAGCAGGAGCCACGCCTCGTGGAGCCAGTTCCGGCAGTAGAGGTCGTTGGTGTACTCGTCGATGTCGTCGTGGTAGCCGCGCTCGACCTCGCCCACCAGCCCCGCCCACGCGCTCACCCGCTCGGCGACCGTGAACGCCGTTCGCCAGCCGCGCTCCCGCAGGAGTTCGCCCACCCCGGCTTCGTCATGAGTGCTCATCGTGCCGAGGCTCTCACGAGGAGGCCGACGGGCCCAGCGAGATTCTCCCGGACGCCGCCACCCGTCCGCAGGTACGCCGGGTCGCTGCGCCAGGTGCCGACCGACCGGCACGGCCGGTTTCCTGAGTGCGGCCCCGTGCCCGACATGACAGGCACGCCCGGCGCGCCCAGCTCCGACGGCTCCCTCCGGCCGGGCCGTCCGTCAGGGCTGGTCGAACCAGGCGAATGCGGCGATCCGCCAGCCGTCCGGGGTGCGGACGAACTGGATGGTCTTCGTTCCGCCGCCCTCGAACGGTTGGCCGTCGGCGATGCCGGATTTGCGGTACTCGCCGACCCTGGAGGCGATGTCGCCCACGATCTCGGTCCGCTCGGTGGTCTCCCACTCGGCGAACTCGACCAGCCGGCCGTCGGCGAGCAGGGCTTCGCGCGGCTCGACGAACTCGTCGACGGTGTAGACCGTGAAATCGGGGCCGGTCTTGACGATCACGCCGCCTGGGATGACCAGCCGGCGGATTCGGGCCACGTCGGCTGTCCTGCCGCCCCGGTTGTCGAAGGCGCCGAAGAACTCGGCGGTCAGCGCGTCGATCTCGGTCTTTGACATGGCGCGACAGTAACACCGCCGGGGCGCCGACGAGGTTCGGTCGCCGGGGGCGGGCACCTGGCATGGCAGGGGGTGGTCGGCGCGGGACCGGAAAAGTCCTCCGCCGATTTTCTGTTATCGGCACGCCCCAGGTCCGGACTCCTCCTGTGGGACGTGCATTCCGGTGCGCCCCGCGGTCCGTCCCGGCGGGCCGCCGTGACCAGGAGCGGGAGGCACCATGTGCACATTCGAGCCACGTCCGACCGGAGGGCCGGCATGACCACCACACCCCGACCCGGTCACCAGCCGGTGTCCGACCCGGCAGCCGCCCTGCCTCCCACCCTGCATCTCGTGCCCAGAGCGGCCCCGCCGCTGCCCCGGCCGGCCCCTCCCCTGCCGTTCACCTCCTACCCGAACCAGCCACCCGTCGGGCCGGCCGAAGCCCTCCTGCGGGAGGCCCTGGAGCGGGTGCTCGCCCTGGCCGAGCGCTGGGAGGAGACCGAGCCCGACGCCCCGCACACCGTCGCGCTCTGGGAGGCGCTCGGCTGACGGAGGAGCCGACGGACGAGGTGGGGCGCGGTCCGGCCGACGGGCGTCCTGACGGCCGGCAGTCCGGGCGGCCATCGGCCGGACCGGCACGGCGGGGGCGCCACGGGCCTGCCACCGCTTGCCCGTCCCCACCCCCGCCACCACCGCAGGTTTCTGTTATCGGCATACCGCAGCTCGGCACTCCGACTGTGGGATGTACATTCCGGTCCGTCCGGCGGTCCGCCGCGACGAGGAGCGAGAGGCACCATGAGCACATTCGAGGACGGCGGCCTCACCCCGGCGAGGGTCGCGGCGGCCCAGCGGGGCGACGGCGCGGCCCTGGACGAGCTGCTGGCGGTCTGCCTGCCGCTGGTCTACAACATCGTCGGCCGGTCGCTGGGTCGGCCGGGCGAGGTGGACGACCTGTCGCAGGAGATCCTGCTCAAGGTCGTCGCCGGGCTCCCCCAGCTCCGTGATCCGTCCGCGTTCCGGAGCTGGCTGGTCGCGGTCACCGTCCGGCAGGTGCGCTGGTACCGGGCCGCGCAGGTGGAGGTGGTGCCGTCCGCCGCGCTGGAGGAGGTGCCGGACCAGGCCGATCCGCAGGCGGACTTCGTGGACCTGTCGATCCTGCGGCTGGGGCTCACCGGCCAGCGGCGGGAGGTGGCGCTGGCGACCCGTTGGCTCGATCCGTCCGATCAGGAGCTGCTCGCCCTGTGGTGGCTGGAGGCCGCCGGGCAGCTGGGGCGGGCCGAGCTCGCGGCTGCCCTCGGGCTGTCCCCGGCGCACACGGCTGTGCGGGTGCAGCGGATGAAGCAGCAGCTCGACCTCGCCCGGTCCTTGGTCCGGGCCCTGGAACGCCGGCCGGTGTGCGCGGAGCTGGCGGTGCTCGCGGAACCGTGGGACGAAGTCCCCGGGCCGCTCTGGCGCAAGCGGCTGGCCCGGCACACCCGCGACTGCGCCCGGTGCACGGCCGGCTCCCGGGGCCTGATCCCCGCCGAGGGTCTGCTGGCCGGGATGGCGCTCGTCCCGGTGCCGACGGCTCACCCGCTGCCGTTGCCGCCGACGGGCGGGCCCACGCCACCCCCGGAGCAAGGAACCGGTCCGGGCCCGGGCCCGGACCAGGGCGCGGATGTGGGCGCGGACCCGGCCCAAAGTACGGGCCCGGCGCAAGGCACCGGCCCGGCCCAAGGCACCGGCGCGGAGCCGGGCACCGGCCCGGCCACCGGAGCGGGCCAGGGCCCCGCGAGCGCCGGACGGCGGACGGCCCGGCACGGTCGTCGGGCCGTCCGTGCGGGCGGCCCCGGCCGCGCCACCGTGAAGAGCGTGAGCCTGATGGTGGGCGCGGTGGCCGCCGTGGCGGCGCTGGGTGTGCTGGCGGCGACCCTGAGCGCCGCCGATCCCCGTCCCGCCGCCGTCTCCGCGCCGGCGCTCGCCCCGGCCTCCGCCGGTGACGCACCGTCGGCGGCCGCGCCGGACGCGACTGTTGCTGCCACGGAACCGTCCCCCTCCCCGTCCGCGGAGCCGAGCACCGCCACCACCTCGGCGCGTCCCACCGCCGCGCCTTCGAGCAAGCCGGCGCCGTCCGCCCCCGCCGCGACGGCCGGCGGCCCGGCGCCCGCCGCTCAGCCGGTCCGCGGCCCGAAGAAGGGCGTGTCGACCTGGGCCTTCGACGGGGTCGGCACCGCGCTGACGGGCTCGGGGGCGTCCTGGTACTACACCTGGGGGCCAGACCACCCGGGTATCGCGGGGCCGGCGGGCGTCGACTTCGTCCCGATGATCTGGGGTTCGGCCGCGGTCGGCAACGGCTCGCTGGCCAAGGCCACCCAGCAGGGAAGCCGTACCCTGCTCGGCTTCAACGAGCCGGACCTCGCGGCCCAGTCCAACCTGACACCGCAGCAGGCCTTGGACCTGTGGCCGAAGCTGATGGCGACCGGCCTCACCCTCGGCAGTCCGGCCGTCGCCTACGGCGGCGCGGATCCGGGCGGCTGGCTGGACCAGTTCATGCAGGGGGCCAGGAGCCGCGGGTACCGGGTCGACTTCATCGCCCTGCACTGGTACGGCTCGGACTTCCGGACCGCCGAGGCCGTCGGGCAGCTCCAGCGCTACCTGCAGGCGGTGCACGACCGCTACCAGCTGCCGGTGTGGCTGACCGAGTACGCGTTGATCAAGTTCTCCGGCGGGACCAGCTTCCCGACCGCTGATCAGCAGGTGGCCTTCGTCAAGGCGTCGACCGCGATGCTCCAGGGCCTGCCCTTCGTCCAGCGCTACGCCTGGTTCGCGCTGCCCGCCACCGCGCCCGGGGAGACGGGTCTGTTCCAGCCCGGCGGCGCGCCGAACGCCGTCGGCTCCGCCTACGCCGCCGCAGGGCGCTGACCGCTGCCGCGGGCGGGCTCCGGAGCCCGCCCGCGGCCGGAAATCCGCCTCCCCGCCCAGCCCGGGAAAGATCCAAGTAGGCTCCGGGCAGCGGCCGGTGGGCCGGTCGGCCGGGCGCTGGGGAGAAGACATGACGAATCGGACAGGCACGGCGGCGCTCTGCTTCGTCGCCGCCCTCGCGACGCTGGCCGGCTGCAGCGACTCGAAGGACCCGGCGACCCCGACGAGCACCGCCACGGCCTCGGCCGGGAGCGCACAGGCCGCTCCGGCGGCCGGCGGCAACACCTTCGGCTGCCTCACCGGCGAGCAGGCCGGCAAGGGTTCCGTCACCGTGCAGGACGCCGAGCACAGCGACGCCGCGTACTTCCAGGACGCCGACGCGGGCCGCGCCGAGGTGGCGGTGGTCCTCCTGCACCAGGCCGGGGGTTCGCTCTGCGACTGGGTGCCGGCCCTCGGCAGCTTCACCAAGGCCGGCTACGCGGTGCTCGCGGTCAACCGCAGCGGTGACGTCCTGGACGACCTCGGCGCGGTCGACCAGTTCCTGGAGAGCAGGAAGGTCGCCCAGGTGGTCCTGGTCGGCGCCGCGGACTCGGCCACCGCCCTGCTGGACAAGTCGGCCTCGCCGGTGTCCTCCAAGATCCCGGTGAAGGCGGTGGTCGCCCTGAGCGCCCTGCAGAAGTCCGGCGTGTGGAATGCCGCGGGCAACGCCGAGTTCAACCGGATGCCGACCTTCTTCGCCGCGGGCCGGGACGACCGCACGGCCGCCGCCGACGCGCAGGCATTGTACGACAAGTCGGTCCACGCCGCGCCCGGCAAGCGGCTGCGGTTCTACCCGGGCACCGGCCACGGCGCCGACCTGCTGCGGGACGTCGCGCTGCCGGACGTCCTGACCTTCCTCGCCGAGCGTGTACCGGCCACGTCCACCCCGACGCCGACGGCGGGCGCGGCCTGAGCAGCGGCCCGCCGCACACCGCCCGGGGCCGTGCCCGTCGTGGCGGGGTCGGGTTGACCGCGCCCGCCCGCCGTGGGCCGGCACGGTCAGGAGAGGCCCGCCGCGCGGGCCTGCCGGGCGGCGGTGGCCGGCCCGCCGTCCAGGGGTTCACCGTGGCCGGGGAGGACCAGCCGGCCGGGGAGTGAGCCGAGGATGTCGAGGGACGCCAGGGCGGCCGCGGCGTCGTGGGTGAAGCCGCGGCAGACCAGTCGGGGGCCGCGCGCTCCGGTCAGGCCGTCGTAGGTGACCAGGGCGTCCCCGGTGACCAGCAGCCCGCGGTCGGCCCAGAGGTAGGCGGTGCTTCCGGGGGTGTGACCGGGCAGCGGGACAGCCTGCGGCTGCCCGGGTACCTCCAGGAGCGGACCGGCCGCGTCGAAGGTGCGGGGCGTGCTCCCCCACGGACGATCCGGTCGCCAAGCTCCAGGGGTACGCGCGGTTCGTGCGCGGCGTCCACAAGCGGCTGGGCGAGCTCCATGCCGTCCTCGCCGCAGCCGACCCCGAACTCGCCGAGATCGCCGCCGACACCGACCGCGAGCGCCTGACCGGTGTCACCGCCTTCGTCACCCACCTGCACACCGCCGGGCACCTGGGCGCACACCTCGACCCCTCCCGCGCCGCCGACGCCTGCTGGGCCCACACCTCCCCCCAGCTGTACGCCCTGATGGTCCGGGCCCGGGGCTGGTCCCCGGACGACTACCAGGACTGGCTCGCCGACCTGCTCGCCGCCGCCCTGCTCACTCCACGGGGGTAGGGAACCGCACCGGGGACGAGGGCGCACCGGGGAGGGGGCGTGGGGTACGGGGGACGGGGGCGGATGGGGGTACGCCCGCGCCGGCGGCAGCAGCAGCGGGCCCGGGCCCGTACGCACCGGCGCCGGACGGCGGCTCCGCGCGGCCTACCGCTGCGCGCAGGCCAGGGACTCCCGGGTCAGCCCGCGGTGGCTGACGTACCCGGACAGGGCGAGGGTGAGGTCGAGTTCGGCGAGCAGGCAGCGCAGCACGTGGTCGACGCCCTCCTGCCCGGCCAGGGCCAGCCCGTAGAGCACGGGGCGTCCGAGCAGCACGGCCTGGGCGCCGAGGGCCAGGGCCTTGACCGTGTCGGCGCCGGTGCGCACACCCGAGTCGAAGAGCACGGCGAGGCGGTCGCCGACCGCGTCCGCGACGCTGGGCAGGGCGTCCAGGGCGCCGATCGCGCCGTCGACCTGCCGGCCGCCGTGGTTGGAGACCACCACGCCGTCCATCCCGTGGTCGGCGGCGAGCCGGGCGTCCTCGGCGGCGTTGATGCCCTTGAGCAGGATCGGCCCGTCCCAGTGCTCCCGGAGGAAGGGCAGGTCGGCCCAGCTCAGGCCGGGGTTGGGAAACATCTTCGCCCAGTGCAGGGCGGCGGCCCCCGGGTCCTCCTCGACCGGCTTGTCGAGCTTGGCGAGGAACGCCGGGTCGGTGAGGTAGTTGGCGATGCCGACGTTGCGCAGGAAAGGCAGGAAGCCCCGGTTCAGGTCCGCGGGACGCCAGCCGAGCATGGGGGTGTCGAGGGTCAGCACCAGGGTCGAGAAGCCGGAGGCCTTCGCCCGCGCCAGGAAGCTCAGGCAAACCTCGCGGTCGGTCGGCCAGTAGAGCTGGTACCAGCGCGGGGCGTCGCCGCCGGCCTCGGCGATCTGCTCGAAGGAATGCGCGGCCTGGGTGGAGTGGACGTACGGCACGCCCAGCGCGGCCGCGGCCCGGACGGTGGCCAGTTCGCCGTCAGGGTGGGCCAGCGTCTGCACCCCCATCGGGGCGATCAGCAGCGGCGCGGGCATCGCGGTGCCGAGAACGTCGCAGGTCAGGTCGCGGTGCGCGCCGCCGCGGAGCATCCGCGGCACGATCCGCCACCGGTCGAAGGCCTCCCGGTTGGCCCGGGCGGTGGCCCCGCTGCCCGCGCTCGGCACCACGTAGCCCAGCGCCTCCGGCGCGAGGGCTGCGCGGGCCTGGTCCTCCAGGGCGGCCAGATCGGTCGTCAGGTCCGGGGTCCGGTCGGCGAACATGCCGTTCAGGTAGATGCCGAGCTGGTGGTCGCCGTAGTTTCCGGGCGGGTGCGGCGCTTCCTGCGTCAAGGCTGTCTCCCGAGGCGAATGGGCACGGCGCGTTTCGCGTGCGAAAAGTAGCCTGCAAGCGCTCATCCGCCCCGTCAAGGACCGGGGGCCGCGGCGGGCGGACGGAGCGGACGACCACCGGCCGGAGCACTCCAGCAGCCTGGCGGCCCGACGGTCCGACCGGATCTGCCGAGGTCCCGACCGCATCCGCCGCGTCGCCCGGCCGCGTCCCGGTCGGCGGCCCGGCCGCGCGGGGGGCGCTCACCGGCGGCTCTTCCCCGCCGTGGCCCCGCCGTAGCGCCGACGCCGTCCCGACCGCTGCGGGCGCGGGCCGAGGCGGCAATACGGGAAACACCTCGCCCGCCCCCTCCGGGCCGGGCGGGTGCGAGTACGGTGGAAGCGAGGACGGCCCCCGGCCCGGGAGGTGCGCAGCCGTGCCGACGATGACCTGCGAGGGCTGCGGGCGCCAGGTTCCGTGGAACCCCTTCTCCTGCTGCAGCTGGACCTGCTTCACCCGGCCCCGTGATCCGGACGAGGAGATGACGGAGGTGGCGGCGGCCGCCCCGGCCGCACTGGCGTACTTCTTCCGCCTCCGGCGTGGCTACCGGGTGCACGACGGCCTGCCGCGGTGGGCCCTGGGCGGCACCCGGCACGATCAGTCCGCCGGATCCGGCCCGCGCGCGGCCGGACAGCCGTCACCGGCGCAGGACTCGACCGCCCGTCCTTCGACCACGCAACCCTCGGCCGCGCAGGCCTCCGCCGCCGCCCGACTCCGGGCGCCCTACCGGCCGTCCTGGGCCGGGGATGGCAACGCCGCCAGCCCGGCGGACCCGCTGGCCATGGTGTGGCTGAGCCGGACCGGTGGCCGGTCGGCTGCCGGCCCCGAAGGTCCGGCAGCCGCGGTGAAGGCCGCTGTCTCCGACTGCCGCCGGTGGTGGGGGCGCTCGATGCACCGCCGGCCTAGGCTCGAACCGTAGCCCGGGGTGGCGGCACCAGCCGTAGCCCGGGGTGCTGGTCCCGAACCATGGGCCGACTGCGGACGGCCGAGGGGTCCCGTACTCGAACGATTCCGAGGCCCTCACGGCCGGACGCCACCCCGCCGCGCCACCTGCGGCCGGCCCGACAGTGCGGCGCTCAGGTGCGGAGGGTGGCCGCACCGGCGGGGACGGGGACGTCCAGGCCGAAACCGTCCACGCGTGACCCGTCCGGGGCGGCGGTGTCCACGCCGGCCCCGTCCACGTCGGTCTCCTCCACGTCGGACACCTCCACGTCGGACGCCTCCACCGCGGAACCGTCCTCCGCAGGATCGTCCACGCCGGCCCCGTCCACGTCCGCACCGGACATACCCGCACCGGACGTGACCGTCCCGTCGACAACCGGACCGCCGGGGACGTCCGCCGGGCCGTCGCCAGGCAGCCCTTCCTCCCGTAGCTGCTCCAGCACGCCCTCCCGGTCGGAGAGCAGCACGGTGAGGATCCGCCGGGCGGAGCGCAGGAAATCGGCGACGTCGCCGCCGGCCAGGGCGTAGAGCACGACCGTGCCCTCACGGTGGGAGACGACTATGCCCGAGCGCCTGAGGACGGCCAGCTGCTGCGAGAGGTTGGAGGGCTCGACCCCGATGTCGGCCAGCAGGGCCCGGACCGGCAGCGGGCCGCCCTGGAGCAGTTCCAGCACGCGGATCCGTACCGGGTGGCCGAGCATCCGGAAGAACTCGGCCTTGACCTGGTAGAGCGGGGGTTGCGGCATCAGACCTCCAGCTCGCTCTCGACCAGCTGCAGCCGGCGGCGGGCCATCGCGAGGTTCGCGCGGTTGCGGTCCAGCGCCAGGTAGAGGAAGAGCCCGCTGCCGTTGCGCGAGGTCAGCGGCCGGATCAGGTGGTACTGGTTGGTGAGCGTCACCAGGATGTCCTCGATGGCGTCCTTGAGCCCCAGCATCTCCATCGTGCGCGACTTCGCCCGGACCAGGTCGGTGTTGCCCGCCGCGGCGATGGCGAGGTCGAAGTCCCGGTCGCCGCCCAGGGTGCCGAGCGCCATGCCGCTGCCCACGTCCACGAGGGCGACGCCGATCGCGCCCTCGATCATCATCGCTTCCTTCAACGCCACGTCTGTGTGTGCCATGACCGCAACGGTAGTCCTTGAACTGACTGTGCATCACGTGAATTGCAAAAGTCCGCAATTCATGGATCCGGTGGTGTACTTTACCCCCGCCGGAGGGCCGCACCAGCTGATGAGCAGTCAGCGAACAGCGGCACGGAGAGGGTCCGGTCCACGCAGGATGACGGGCATGGACGTGATCGAGGTACTGCCCGGCCTGCGCATGCTGCGCTTCCCGGTGGGGGCCGCCTACCTGTGGCGGGACGCTTCCGGGCCGCACCAACGGATCACCAACCGGCCGCAACGCCGGTACGCCGCCCGGCCGCTCCGCCGGCACGCCACCACGCGCTCACGCCCCCACGCTCCCCACGCCCCCGAACGGCAGCCACCGCGGCGCGATTCCGATCACCCGGGGCAGCTCCGGGCACGGTCTGACGCTAGGGTGCTGCGGGGCCGGAGTCGAGCAGGGGGAGGCACGGGGTGCTGACGTACACGGAGTTGAGCGGGCCGGAACAGCAGGTGTGGGACGCCTTCGCGGCCGGCACCCTGGTGAACCTGCGCAGCGGGTCCGCCGGGTCGGACGACCCGCGGACCGGCGACGCCTGGGGCGAGGAGCGCACCGTACGGGCCGAGGTGCTCAGGGCGCTGCTGCTGGACGGCCGGGCGGGGCGGCTGTGGCTGGCGGGGGCGCGGATCGTCGGGCCGCTCGACCTCGCCGACAGCAGCGTCGGCTGCGCCGTCACCCTGGAGGGCTGCCGGTTCGAGGAGCCCGTGGTACTGCGCGGGGCCTCGATGCGCTCCACCGGCCTGATCGGCTGCTGGATACCCGGCCTGGACGGCTGGCTGTTGCAGGTCGACGGCAACCTGTTCTTCGAGGACTCCGTCGTCGCGGGCCGGCTGACCCTCACCCGCGCGCACATCACCGGCGAACTGCGGCTCAGCGGCGTCCACCTCACGGCCCGCGAACTGCTCGGCCCCGCGGCCCCGGACGATGCGGCCCGGGCCGCCGGCATCTGGGCGCTGTGGGCCGGCGGGCTCGTCATGGACGGCGGCTGCTTCGCCCGCAAGGGCTTCACCGCACGCGGCGGACTGCGCCTGGTCGGTGCCCAGTTCAACGGCGGGCTGTTCCTGGAGCGGGCCACCATCGACAATCCCGGCGGGGACGCCATCAGCGGCGAGGACCTCTTCGCCTCCACCATGATGCTCAGCGAGGGTTTCACCGCGAACGGCGCGATCCGGCTGCCGGGGGCCACCGTCCGCAGCCGGCTCTCCCTGGACGACGCCCGGCTCACCGGCGGCCCGGTCTCCCTCGACGCCACCCGGCTGCGTGTCGGCGACCTCCAACTCACCACCGCCGCGGTGCCCGAAGGCGCCGTGGACCTGCAGGAGGCACAGGCCGCGCTCGTGCACGACAACGAGCACAGCTGGCCCGCCGACATCCGGCTCGACGGATTCGTCTACGCCTCCCTGCCGTTGCCGCCGGACGGCCCGAGCGCGGACGGCGTGGCGGCCCGCCTGGAGTGGCTCGATGCCCTGCCCGGCTACGCGCCGCAGCCCTACGAGCAACTCGCCTCCTGGTACCGGAAGATCGGCCACGACGACGACGCCCGCCGGGTGCTGCTCGCCAAGCAGCGCCGGCGCCGGCGCACCCTGCCCCCGGCAGGCCGGGTCTGGGGCGTCCTGCTGGACGTCACCGTCGGCTACGGCTACCGGCCCTGGCAGGCGGGCCTGTGGCTGATCGGCCTGCTGGCGATCGGGACCACGGTGTTCGGCCGCGGCACCGCCTCCCCGGTCCAGCCCGGCCAGGGCGCACCGTTCAACCCGTTCGTCTACACCCTGGACCTGCTGGTCCCGATCGGCGGGTTCGGCCAGCGCACGGCCTGGTACTGGACCGGCTACCACCAGTGGCTCGGGTACGGCCTGATCGCCGCCGGCTGGCTGCTCACCACCGCCGTACTGGCCGGCATCACCCGCTCGCTCAACCGGGCCTGACGGGCGGCCGGCCGACCGACGACCGGGCACGGGCGCGGGGCGCGCAGCCGGCTTTCGCTCCGCGCCGATGTCCGTCGCGGACGAGCCTCGTGCTGTCCGTCCACGCCGGGCTTCGCCCGCACCGACCGGATGAGGCCGTCGGCACGGATCTCGCCGCGCCGACGGTGTACGCGCGTGAAGTCCCAGGACCCCGACCGCCTACGCGCCTGACGAGGCCGGTGTTGTCGACACGTTAGGGGGCTGTTGGTGCCGGACATTACCTTACGGTCCGTCAGTCGTCCGCTGCGCACCGTCCAAGGGGGTCGATCACGGCGTTGAGTACGAACGGGCCCGGCCCTGGTGGCCCGGCTCGGCGCCCGCGGACGAAGGCCCGACGAACCGACGGCCCGACGAACCGTTCCCGGGAGCACGTCGTCCCCACGTCCGGACGCACTCACGGCCCGACCCCGCCCCGCCGACCCACCGCCGGTGCACCGCAGGCCGGTTCACGAGCCCCGCACCCCACAGACCGGAGAGATCGATGCCCGTCACCCACCCGCTCGACCGGATCCGTCCGCGCCGGCTGACCCGCCCGGCCGCGCTGCTCACCGGCGTCGCCGCGGCCTGCTGCCTGCTCGCCGGCACCTCGGGAGTCGCCCACGGGGCCCCCACCCCGGTCCCGCTCACCTCGCCCGCCTGCCCCGCCGTACTGGCCCAGGGCGAGCAGGACGGCTGCGTCACCGAACTGCAGAACCTGCTGGACACCCACGGCGCCAGCATCGCCGCCGACGGGGACTTCGGCCCGACCACCACCACCGCCGTCAAGGGCTTCCAGTCCGCCGTGGGCCTGGCCGTCGACGGACAGGTCGGCCCCGCCACCAAGGGCGCCCTGTACGCCTCGCCGACCGCGGCCGTCCGGCTGACCTCGCCGCACTGCGCCGTGGTGGTCCGCCAGGGCGAGCGGGACGGCTGTGTCACCGAGTTGCAGCGGCTGCTGAACGGCCGCGGCGCATCGCTCACCGTCGACGGGGACTTCGGCCCCGGCACGCTGACCGCCGTCGAGAACTTCCAGGCCGCCAACGGGCTGGGCCCGGACGGCCTGGTCGGTCCCGCCACCAAGGCCGAGCTGTACGGCGAGCAGGTGCCGCCGACCCCCGTCGACCAGGGCGCCGGCCGCTACGCCGCGGTCGTCGGCTACGCCACCGCCGCGCTCAACGCCTACATGCCCTACGTGTGGGGCGGCGGCCACGACGGCCCGACCGGGCCGTCCATCGGCACCTGCAGCGGCTATTCGGGCGCCATCCAGCCCTGCCCCGCCGACCGGACGGTGGGTCTGGACTGCTCCGGCCTGGCCCGCTGGGCGTACTGGCAGGCGGGCGTCGGCGACATCGGGCAGATCACCGACAACCAGATCGCCAACCCGCGGTTCCACCAGGTCGCCCAGGCCGGCGCCGTTCCGGGCGACCTGGTCTTCTTCGGCCCGAGCACCGCCGACCCGGCGCACGTGGGTATCTACACCGGCGCGCCCGGCGGCGTTCCGACGATGATCAACGCGCCGGCCACCGGCCGGTTCGTCACCTCCGAGCCGGTCGCCGCCCACTCCTCGCTGCTCGGCTACTACCACTACAGCTGAGCCCGGACGCCTCCGCTCCCCGGCCCGATGCCCCGACCACGCAGGGACTCCGGGGCTCCAGAGCCGCACGGGCCGGACTCAGGCGCGGTCGTCGGCCCCAGGACCTGGCCCGCGTCCCCGGGTCAGGGCGCTCGTCCACCTGGCCAGGCGTGCCGACGGGCCGGGCAGGACCGGGGAGGAGTCCGAAGCCGGCCGCCGCCGCGACATTTGACGGTCCGGCCGCTCCGGGGCCCCGCCGCCTCCCGTACCGTCAGGTCCGGCGGCGGAAGAGGGGGCCGAGGACGAGTTCGGCGGCGCCCGCGGCGACGGCGAGCCGGCCGGCGCTGCTGACGGAGACCGGGACGGGCTGCCAGTCGGGGTCGGGGATCCGGGCCTCGATCTGTGCGGTGACGCCGGCGAGGTAGACGTCGGGGGCGGAGAGGACGGCCCGTCCGCCGAGGACCACCCGGTCGATGTCGAGCAGCCGGACGAGGTTGGCGACGCCCACGCCGACCAGCCGGGCGGCCGCGGCGTGGTCGCCGCGCCGAAGTTCGGCGAGGCAGAGCACCTCCAGGCAGCCGTGGTTGCCGCAGTCGCAGGGCGGACCGTCGATCTGCACGGTCTGGTGCCCGAACTCGCCCGCGTTGGTGCGGGTGCCGCGGTGCAGGGCGCCGTCGAGGAGCAGGCCCGCGCCGAGGCCGGCGGCGAGGTGGATGTAGGCGAGGCCGCCCCCCGGCCGCGGGACGGCCGGCGCCTCGGCCAGGGCGGCGGTGTTGGTGTCCTTGTCCACGACGACGGGCAGGCCGTCCAGCCGGGCGGCGAGTTCGTCGCGCAGCGGGTAGCGGTCCCAGCCGGCGAGGTCACGGGCGCCGGGGGGCGTGAACCAGTGCAGGACGCCGGCGGCGTGGTCGAGCGGCCCGCGGCAGCCGACCCCGGCCCCGAGCAGCCGCGCGCCGGCCGGCAGTCCGGCGGTGGCCCGGCCGATCTGCGCGGTGATGAGCCGGACGGCCTCGGCGGGGGTGACGGCCCGGTCCACGGGCTGGGTGTGCAGGTAGCGGTGACGGCCCGCGAGGTCGACCAGCAGGACGGTGAGCTCGTCGCGCTCCAGGTGGACCCCGACCGCGCAGGCGGCCTCGGCGCGCAGCCGGAGCAGGGTGCGGGGCTTGCCGCCGGTGGAGGCCTCCTGGCCGGCTTCGACGATCATCCCTTCGGCGAGCAGCCTGGCGGTGATCTTGCCGATGGCCTGCGGGGTGAGGCCGGTCCGGGTGGCGAGTTCGACGCGGCTGCCGCCCCGCGGGGCGGCCCGGAGCAGGCCGAGGACGAGTGCGGCGTTGTGGTCGCGCAGTCCGGCCAGGTTGGTGCCGGCCGGTCGGCTGCTACCGGCCGGGCCGGGGGGCGGCGTCGTCATGGGGTCATTCTGCCTGGGCGGGCGCGTCCGGGCTTGCACTTAGGAAACAGTGTTGTTTAACTGGATCGCATGACCCCCGAGAGCACCCCCGGTACCGGGCACCCCGCCCTCCGCGTCGGCCTGGTCGGCTACGGCCTGGCCGGTGCGGCCTTCCACGCCCCGCTCATCGCCACCACGCCCGGCCTTCGCCTCGACGCCGTGGTCACCGCCGACCCCGAACGGCGCGAGCAGCTCCGCCGGGAGCACCCGCAGGCCCGCGCCGTCGACAGCGCCGAGCAGCTGCTGGCCGATCCGGACGCCCTCGACCTGCTGGTCGTCGCCTCCCCCAACCGCAGCCACGTGCCGCTCGCCCGCGCCGCCCTGGCGGCCGGGCTGCCCGTCGTGGTGGACAAGCCGCTGGCTGCCACCGCCGCCGAGGCGGCCGACCTGGTCGAGCTCGCCGAGGCCCGCGGCCTGCTGCTCACCGTCTTCCAGAACCGCCGCTGGGACGCCGACTTCCGTACCGCCCGGCAGCTGATCGCCGACGGCGCGCTGGGCACCGTGCACCGCTACGAGTCCCGCTTCGAGCGCTGGCGGCCGGAGCTCAAGGAGGGCTGGCGCGAGTCCGCCGACCCGGCCGACGCCGGCGGCATCCTCTACGACCTGGGCAGCCACCTGATCGACCAGGCGCTCACCCTCTTCGGCCCGGCCGTCGAGGTGTACGCCGAGGTGGACGCCCGCCGCGCCGGCGCCACCGTCGACGACGACGCCTTCGTGGCCCTCACCCACACCGGCGGGGTCCGCTCCCACCTGTGGATGAGCGCCCTCACCGGTCAGCTCGGACCGCGCCTGCGCGTCCTCGGCGACCGCTCCGCGTACACCGTGAACGGCATGGACCCGCAGGAGGACGCGCTGCGCGTCGGCGAGCGCCCGGGCCCGGGCTGGGGCGCCGTCCCCGAGGCGGAGCACGGCCTGCTCGGCACCACGGACGGCGCAGCCCCGTACCCCACGCTGCCCGGCGACTACCCCGCCTTCTACGCCGGGGTGGTCCGCTCCCTGTGCGAGGGCGCGCCCGCGCCGGTCGACCCGCGCGACGCCGTCGCCGCGCTGACCGTCCTGGAGGCCGCCCGCCGCTCGGCCGCCGAGGGCCGCACCGTCACCCTGACCGAGAGGACCTCCCGATGACCTCCGACGAGGCCAGCGCCCTGATTCACCGGATCGAGGAGGAGGAGCGCCGTCTGCGCCTGCCGCACTTCGACAACGACGACGCCTGGCTGCTCGGCACCCTGCTGGTCGGCCTGGCCCGCGCCGAGGAGGCGCCCGTCGTGGTGGACATCCGGCGCAACGGCCAGCAGCTCTTCCACTACGCACTGCCGGGCAGCTCGGCCGACAACGACGCCTGGATCCTGCGCAAGGCCCGCACGGTGGACCGGTACGGCTGCTCCTCGTACCTGGTCGGCCTGCGCTTCGCGGCCCAGGGCAAGAGCTTCGAGGAGGACTCCCGGCTCGACCCCGACACCTACGCCGCCCACGGCGGTGCCTTCCCGATCACCGTGGAGGGCGTGGGGGTCGTGGGCACCGTCGCCGTCTCCGGCCTCCCGCAGGCCGAGGACCACCGCCTGGTGGTCACCGCGCTCGAACGGCACCTGGACCGCCGCCTCGAAACCGTCTGACCCGCCGCCGGCGGGAGTTGCCGGGCGGCGGGTCGGACGGATCGGCGGGTCCGGACCTCGGTGGGTCCGGACCCGCCACCCGGCTCAGTCGTCGACGGTGTCCGCGGTCTTGAGGTCGTTGATCTTCTTCTGGTAGCCGGCCAGCACGTCCGGGCAGTAGACCTTGATCACCTCGGCACCGGCCTCCAGGATCTGGCGGTCGACGATGACCGGGCGCATGCCTGGGCCGCCCGCGCCGTTGGAGAGCTGGACGAGCCACAGGCTCCGCTTCAGGGACGAGTTGGGGTCCTCGCAGATCACGCCGCCGTCGGTGCCCAGGGTGTCGGCGATGTTGCTCGGGTTGCGCGAGGCGAAGCCCTTCGCGACGAGGGCATCGTTCAGCTGGTTGGCCTTCCGGTAGGCCTCGTTGGTGTTCCTCTGCTGGGTGTACGTGAACAGGCCGATGATCATCATGCCGACCAGCACCACGATCGCGCCGACGTAGATCCAGCGGTGCTCGGACCACATCCGGGTGGGGCTCATGCCATTCCTCCGTCCACCGCGGCGGCGTCGGCGTCGGGCTGCCGCCAGCTGGGCTTGCGGGCCTTCAGGAAGCCGAACGGGATGACCACTCCGAGCAGCAGCAGGCCGCCGCCGACGATGGCGACGTACGCCCAGCCGCTGCCGCCGCCGAACTGGGAGGACGGAATGAACCCGATCACCATGGCCAGCGCCGAGGCGACGAAGCCGACCACGCACAGCGTGGTGAGCAGCGGCGCCCGGTAGCCGCGCGGGTGGTCGGGCTGCTTGCGGCGCAACTGGATCGCGGCCAGGAACATCAGCAGGTACATGATCAGGTAGACCTGGGTGGTGATCACCGAGAAGATCCAGTAGACGCTGGAGACGTTCGGGATCAGCGCGTACAGCAGGGCGATGACGGTGGTGAGCAGGCCCTGGGTGACCAGGATGTTCTGCTGGATGCCGTGCTTGTTCAGCCGCTGCAGGAAGGGCGGGAGGTAACCCTCCTGGCGGGAGATCAGCAGCAGGCCCTTGGACGGGCCGGCCAGCCAGGTCAGCATGCCACCGAGCGAGGCGGCGCAGAGCGCGAACGCGACGATCGGGACCAGCCAGCCGATGTGGAAGTACTGGAAGAAGGCGTCGAAGGCCTGCATGACGCCGGCGGTGAGGCTGAGCTGGTCGGCCGGGATCACCCAGCTGATGGCCAGGGCCGGCAGGATGAAGATCAGCAGCACCATGCCCATCGCCAGGAACATCGACTTCGGGAACTCCTTGGCCGGGTTGCGCAGCTTGTTGACGTGGACCGCGTTCATCTCCATCCCGGAGTAGCTGAGGAAGTTGTTCACAATGAGCACCAGGCTGGCGATGCCGGTCCACTCGGGCAGGATGTGCGAGGCGTTCATCGGCGCGGCGGAGGCGTTGCCCTGCCCGAGGAAGACGAACCCGAGCAGGACCAGCAGCGCGCCGGGAATCAGCGTCCCGATGATCAGGCCGCCGGAGGCCAGCCCCGCGACGGCGTTGGTGCCGCGGGACGACACCCAGACGCCGGTCCAGTACAGGACCACGATGACGATCGCGGTGTAGACGCCGTTGCTGGCCAGCGCCGGATTGATCACGTAGGAGATGGTGCTGGCCACGAAGGCGAGCAGGCTGGGGTAGTAGAAGATCGTCATGGCGAACTGGCACCAGACCGCGAGGAAGGCCATCGGCTTCGACAGCCCCTGGGCGACCCAGTTGTAGACACCGCCGCTCCAGCCGGAGGCCAGCTCCGCCGACACCAGGGCGGTGGGCAGCAGGAACACGACGGCGGGCACCAGATAGAGGAAGACGCAGGCGAGGCCGTACACGGCCATGGTGGGCGCGGCGCGCAGGCTGGCGACGGAGCTGGTCGTCATCATCGCCAGCGTCAGCCAGGAGATCTTCTGGACCCCCGCCACGGCACGGACCGCGCCCGCCGCCTTCGCCGACGCCGGCCGGCCGGCGTCGTCCGCCGGTACATCTCCAGCGCTCATCGGGTACCTCCTCGTAGCAGGCCGCGCGCGAAAGCACGCCACGACCTCCATGCTGATCACCGCACGCGGCCACCGCACGCCGGCGGGACCGTTCGGGTGCGGGACAACAGGGGTAACGGACCGTCGGAGCGCGAGGCCGTCCGAGCGAACGGGCGCCGGCGCCCCCGACGGCCCCCTGGGTGCCCCTGACCGCCCCTGACCGCCCCTGACCGCCCCTGACCGCCCCTGAAGTCCCGGGCGGGAGCCGGCCGAAGGAGTCGGGCGTCGAAGGCCCGGCGCCGGTCACCCGCAGAACGGGCCGGCCTGCTCGCCCCGGCCGGGTGTCTCCTCCGGGCGGGGTGGCGACGGCCAGGGGCGACGGCCGGGGGCGACGGCCGGGGACAGGGCGGCGCAGGGGAGGCGGCGGCCGGGGCGGGACCCCGGCGAAGGCCCGCGGGTCAGTCCGTCTGTCGGGCGGCCTCACGACGCCGGCGCTTGCCGAGCGGCGCCTGGGAGAGGTCCTCCGCCTTGGACCTGAGGCTCTTCCAGCTGTAGCCGCGTTCGGACAACCAGGCTCGGGCCGCGCTCTCGGCGCGTTCGGTCGCCGCCAGGATGTCCTCCTCCGCCTCCCCGGAATCGCGGAAGCGGAAGGTGAAGGCCGGCCGCGCGGCGAGGTCGTAACTGAGGTGTCCCTCGGGCGTGAAGGCGGCCTGCAGGATGTCGTGCTCGGGTGCGCGGGCAAGAAGTTCGGCGCGCTGCTCGGCGTCGAGTCCGTCGAAGACGCCGCGAACGGTGATCCGGAAGGTGCGAGTGCTCATCGGCCGACCATAGGCAGGTCCGGCGCTCCGGTTCCACTGCGTTTCCGTTGGCCGGCGGCACGGGACGGGCCACGGCGAGACGGCCGACGGCGGGACGGCCGACGGCACCCGAAGGTCGCCGCCGGCCGCCTCGGCCTCGCCGTCGCGATGCCGAACCCCGAACCCCGCGTCCCAGGCGGGTGGGCGGCTCAGCTGAAGCTGAACCAGTTGAGGTTCACGAAGTCGGCCGGCTGGCCGCTGTCGAAGGTGAGGTACACGTCCTTGGTGCCGGTCACCCGGCTGATGTCGGCGGGGACGGTCCGCCAGGTCTGCCAACCGCCCGTCGAGGCCAGAGCGAAGCCGCCGACCGGCGTGGCCGTCGGGCTGCCCAGGCGCACCTGGACGAGCCCGCTGATGCCGGCCCCGGCGCCGGACGCGACCCGGGCCGAGAAGCGGGTGGCCCCGGTGGTCCCGAACTGCACACCGGGGTACTTCAGCCAGTCGCCGTTGGACAGCCAGCCGACGTCCTGACCGCCTCCGGTGTCGGAGCAGGCCTCCACCGTGGCGCCCTGCTGGGCGCTGAACGTCTCGGCCTGGATGGTGCCGAAGGCGCCCGTCCCACCGGTCGAGGTCGCGGTGGGCGTGGGCGACGGGGAAGGGGCGGGGCCCCCGGCCGATCCGCCGACCGTGATGGTGAACCGGGTGGGTGCGCCCGACTGCACCTTCCCCTCGAAGTCCACCGCCGCCGGGTGCACGTCGTCGTAGGGGAAGGCGTACCCGAGGCCGTCCGGGGTGGTGGAGTGCAGGATCCGGGCGTAGTGGTTGGTGCGGGCCCGGGTGTAGAAGGTGGCGGGGTTCTCACCCGTGGGCTGGAACGCGTTGTCCAGCAGGGTGGTGCGGTTGAGGGCGGCGGCCAGCCGGGCGCTCAGGTTGCCCATCTCGTCGTTGCCGGTGGTGAACGGCGCGTCGCTGCAGGAGAAGATCGCCAGGGTGGACGGCTTGCCGAAGCTGCCGACGCCGGGGAAGGACAGCTGGTCGCCGGAGACGCGTCCGGTGACGGTGCCCCAGGTGAACTGGGTGTCGATCCGCAGGTCGGTGCCGCGGTACTTGTCCCAGACCTGGTTGACGTAGTCGTCGAAGTAGCCCTTGAAGAGCGAACTGTTGCCGCGGATGGCCAGGTTGGGGCTGAGCACCCGCAGGTCGGAGCCGCCGCCGGGGACGATCAGCTTGCTCCAGTCGGAGCCGTCGACGGCCGACTGGGCGCGCAGCGCGGCGGCCACCCGGCTCAGGCCGTCGGAGGGCAGGCCGCGCACGGTCTGGGTGGCGCCGGTGGTGTCCAGCCGGAACGAGATCGGCAGCCCGACCATGTCGACGAAGGTGATGTTGGCGTACAGCTGGTCGTTGTTGTACGTGAACTCGCAGAAGTCGTGCCGGACCGCGATGTTCGGGTCCGAGGGGTTGCTGACCGACGGCAGGGCGAGCCCGCCGCCGCGGTTCATCAGGAAGGTCAGTTTGGCGCCGACCGAGAAGTAGATCCGGCCGCTGTCCAGGTGCGGCAGGGTGACCCCGCGGGCTGCCGCGCCGGACGCGTTGAGCGCGATGGCGCAGTCGACGCCCAGCGGCGTCTGGTCGGCGGCCGGGGACGGCGGGTGGTACAGGGTCCGCCCGTCCGACTGGACGAAGGCCCAGTTGCCCCCGGCAGCCGGGTCGCGACCCAGCACGTAGGCGTAGACCGTGCCGCTGCCGGTCGTGTTGACCAGGTCCAGGGGGAGGGTCGGCGCGGTCGCCGCGCCGGCGGTGGAGTCCAGCAGTCGGGCGAGCAGGGGCACGGAGAGTGCCGCGCCCGCGGACGCGGTCAGCAGCTTTCGGCGGGTGAGCATGGTGGGGGGACCTCCAGGTCGGGCGTACTCGGCTACGAGTACGGGAAGTACCGCTCACCCTGAGGGGTGTGTCAGGCGCCGGTCAATACATGAAGCAGAGAGCGCTCTCAGATTTAGGATGCCTTTAAGAAAGAACGAAGCCTGCGAAGGTCGACCACGGGGAATCCGCGCCTGCCTGGCCAGTTGCGGTCAGGTGCCGACGACTTGTGACGACAGCGGACCGACCGTCCGACGGCCGGGCGGACGGGCCGACCTGAGAGGTCGCCGGCTCCGCCCCGGACGGCCGCCTCGGCACCCCCCGCGCAACCGCTCGGCCCGGGGGGCCGTCTGACGGACCGATGAACGGCGGTCCCGACCAGGACCGGCTTGACATCGTCGTGCGGGTCGAGGGTTGGCGTCACCACACCCCGGCGGCGAACGCGCGCCGTGCCGCTGCCCAGAACCCGCCCGGGAGGCCGAACATGACCACTGCCCTGCCCCGAACCACCCGGGAGGTCCGACTCGCCTCCGTCCCGTCGGACTGCCGGAGCGGGAACACTTCGCCCTCGTCCGGACCGCGCTGCCCGAGCACGGGCCGGGCCAGGTACTGGTCAGAAACCGGTACTTCCTGGTCTTCCCCGGTCTGCGCACCCTGATCGGCGGGGAGGTGGGCAGCCTGCCGCTGCCGGCGCCGGCGCCGAGCGCCCCGCCGAGCAACGGGCCCCGGCCGGGGCGGTCACCGGGACGGATCCGCTACCCGCGCCCGTCCCCCGGCAGCGCAGGACGGAGAACCATCAGCGAGTCCTCCGAGGTCGCCACCATGCCGAACGGGAACCGGTCGAGCTCCAGACAGAGTGCGACATCGTCAGGATGGACCCCTTGCCGCACACCCTGGGCCAGTTCGTAGGCGGCGCGCGACTCGCCGGCGCGGCGGAGGAACTCGGCCGGATCCGTCCCGTCCCCGGTGGCCCTGCGAGCGATGTACTGGGCGCAGGCCAGGTCTTCGTCGGCCTGGCCGTCCTCGCCGGTGACCACGAACGTGACACTGTCGCACCCGCGTGCCCGCAGGAGCCCGGCCGTCGCCTCCGCCACCACGAAGCCGGCGCACAGCACCAGCGACGCCTCCCTGACCGCGAGGGCGCCGACCGTCCCGGCCGTGGTCTTCTGCACCACGGTCCGTCCGCCCAGGTCCAGGGAACGCAGCAGGCCGGGCGAGTTGACGGTGTCGAACCCGGGCGCGGACGGTCCGTCCTTGATCGCCACCCAGTCCGGGTGGCGGGCCTTGAGTACCAGGGCCTCGTCCAACGACCCGGCGAGAACGATCTTCTCCGCCCCCTGGGCGAAGGCCCAGGCAGCCACCGTGAAGGCCCGCATGACGTCGACCACGACCGCCACGGACGGGGTTTCGACCAGATCAGTGATACCGAGGAATCGAGCGTCCATCCGATCATGATCGCGCATGCCCGACCCGAGCGGCCCGGACCGTGATGCGCGTCATATCGACGGTCTCGGGATGCCACGCCGCCGACTCGGCCTCGCCGAGGCCGAGGCCGAGGCCGTTCACGGCCCTCGACCGCGCACCCGGCAGCGCACGCGGCGACGCACGCGCGGCACCGGCCGGGCGGCCTCAGCGATCTCTGGACGCCGCTGCGCCTCGATGATCTGATGGCCGACCACACGACCGTGCTGGGCATCCGCACCGACGATCTCGCCGCCTTGACCGGCCTCGATCTGCCCGCTGGGACCCGGCCACCGTCCCGTACCACTGTCGACCTGACCGGACTCGTCGGGGACGTCCGACGCCTGACCTACGACCAGGTGCAGCGGGTGTGCGAGAGCGCGAAGACACGGTGAACCGGGCGGGGCGCAGCCGACCGGCATGCAGGACGGTCTCGGTTCGGAGGCACGGCCGGTACGGGACGGGCGGATCCGGGTTCTCGGACGCTCACCGGTTCCTCGTCACCGGTGACGCGCGGGGCCTTGGGCCGGTCCTGCATGCGGGGCCTGATGTCCTCCGTCACGGGACGCAGACCCTGCGCGAGATCGTCCGGGATCGGCCCGCGCTCGTGCTTCCCTCCCACCCGCGACCGGTCCGAAGCAGTTGGGGGGCCTCCCGGATCCGGGCGGTCAGTCCCACCAGGAGACGACGGCGAGGCCACGCCGCGAGGCTTCGGCGTAGAACTCGCGAAGAGCGTCGAAGTGGCGTATCAGGTACGCGCCGGGCCCGTCGACGAGCCCTTCCGCACCGTGGCCGACCAACAGCCCTGCCGCACGACCGTCGGCCGGCAACGAACCCAGGCCGGCCTGAAAATCGATCTCTGCGAGCAGGCGGGCGACCCGGGTGACTGCCGACGGGTCGAGTGCGGTCGGCGACGGCCCGAAGGGCCCGATGGCGTGCGGGTGAGTGTCGAGGAACCCGACCTCCATCACCACGCCGCCGTCGGTGGCCTCCTCCAGGGCCGCGCGGTGCGGGTCGTCGACTCCGCCGATCTCGCACACCCGGGCCAGCATGGCCGGGGCCCAGTCCAGGTCGAGGCGGTCCGCAGCCGGCGGGTCCCATCGGTGATCACCGTCGGACGACGCCTCGGCGCGCGTCCGACAAGCGGCGAGGTAGTCCACGCCGACTCGGGCGAGTTGCTGGGTAACGGGCATGACCAGCAGTATCCCCGGTGGCGTCCACCTGTTTTGTCGCCGCCACCCGGCACAGGATCGGCGGGAGGGCCCGTTCACGCGTACGGTGACGCGGCGGGCCGGTGCGGCCGGTCCGCCGCGCTGCGAACGGCTTCAGGGGCGACAGGACCTGCGGCGGTCGGCCGGTGGACCCGAGCCCGCGTCCTGCGGAGTGCCCCGGGATCAGAGTTTGAACATCGCGGTGTAGGGCTGGGTGATGCGCTCCTGCCGGGTGCCGAAGTCGACGAGCACGGCGATGTCCCCGTCACCCTCCACTGCGATGGCCTGGCCGAGGCCGTACCGGTCATGGGTGACCCTGTCGCCCACGGCGAACCGCTTGCGCGGTGCCTCGGCGCGAGCTTTGAAGGGGCTGGCGGGCAGGGGGCGGCGGATTGCTGCTGAGTTCGTCATCGACTCCAGTATGGACCGGAAATTGCGAAGAGGGACCCCCCTGAAGCGATCGGGTTCGCCCGGGATCGGAATTCGAGAGGCGCCCTTTGTCGTTCCGACCGCCGGAGCCGGCTCCACACGCGTCTGTTCTGCGGGCGCCTGGCAGCACCTTGCGGGCGTCGCCGGGCGGCCGGTCCACGCACGCCACCCCCTCCCCCACCCGCGGGCGCCGTCCGGGGCGCAGCCCGACGGAGCGGCCTGCGGTCATGAACTCCCGCGAGACAAGGCCCTGTTGCCGATGCCCGCCGGAACGGGAGCCGCCGAACCGACGCGGAACCTCGATGACATCGAGACCAAACCGAACCACAGCCGCGACCTCCGGCCTGCTAAAGTCTTGGGAGCTGCAGTACTGGTTCCCATGACCTTTGTGTGCGCCTGCTGACGTTTCGCGGGCGTATTTTCATTTCCCGACTCTTCCCGGGTGTGCCCTCGTCGGGGCACTTGGAGTTCGCACGGCGCGACCTCCGAGCATCCCGTTGAAGGGCATTCTTTTTATGCCCCATGACACCCGGAAGTTGTTCGACACGGAAAAGGCTTTCGGCTTCGCCGGGCAGACCGCCGGCGACACCGACGCGGGCACCCACGCCCCCGGCATCACCACCAACGGGTTCCGCGAGCCGCTCGCGAGCCGGAACGTCGAGTCCGAGGCCGGCTCCGGGCCGGAGGGCGGGAGCACCCGTCCGCGGTAGGCCCTCCGCCACGGCACCGGGCTGACACCGAGGGCCCCTTCGGCCCCATCCGCCCCCACCGGCACTTCCGGCACCTCCGGCACCTCCGACGACCATGGTCGGCGTCGAGGAGCTCGCCCACCGCGCGGGCAGCCCGGCGCCCCGCCCTCGATGCCTGCGCGTCGGCGCCCACACGGCGGACCGCCGGCGGCGGCACCGCAACTCCGCGGGCCCCGGAAGCCCCCATGCCGGCGAAGGGCCCGCGCCGGATCCGTCCCTCGCTCGCACTGGCCCTGGGCGGCGCCCCGCAGCACCGCGGCCTCCGACGACAGGTCGTACGTCGGGCAGGACAGTGCGGCCGATGCCGGCCGTGGCGGCACACGGCCGGTGGCCGCGGCGCAACGCCGGTGGCCGCGACCAGGACCGCCGACCCCGACCGCCCACCCCGGCCCCCCACCCCGGCCGATGCCGCGAGCGCGGGCGCCGTGGTCCGGCAGTCGTCCGCCGCGCACCGCTCCGAGCTGCGCGGACACCGCCGCCAACTGGGCTGTCGCGTCAGAGCCGTTGACAAAGTGAGCACTTGATAGAAACCTGTCACCCTGACAGCGCAAATGATTGACCAAGAAGCGCAAAAGACTTCCACTCATGCTGTCGTTCTCCGCCGAGCCGTCTCGGGCGGCAGGCGGGACCTCTCCCCCACCCTGTCCGACCGACGCACCGGAACGCGCGCCCTCACCCGGCGCCCCAGGCCGCCCAGAACACCGGCGGCCCGCAGGGCGATCCGCCGGTGACGGGTGCCGCGTCCTGGTGCCCGGGACACGAACAAGAGGACTCGAACACGATGAGATGGAAACACCGGGGCCGACGACTGACAGTCGCCACCGTGGTCGCCGGCCTGGTCGTCGTCGGACTGACCCCCCTGACCGCCGCCCACGCCGCGGACGGCCCCAACCTCGCGCTCGGCAAGCCCGCCACCGCCAGCGGCGCCAACGGCAGTTATCCGGCCGGCAACGTCACCGACGGCAGTCAGGCCTCCTACTGGGAGAGCTCCTCCGGGACGTTCCCGCAGTGGGTCCAGGTCGACCTGGGCAGCAGCGTCAGCGTCGACGAGGTGGCGCTGAAGCTCCCGTCGTCCTGGGGCACCCGGACCGAGACGCTGAGCGTCCTCGGCAGCACCAACGGAACGACCTTCACCACGCTGGCCGCCTCCGCCGGGCGGGTGTTCGACCCGTCCGGCGCGAACACCGTCGGCATCACCTTCCCGGCCGCCGCCGCTCGCTACGTGCGGGTGCAGGTGACCGGGAACACCGGGTGGAACGCCGGGCAGATCTCCGAGCTGGAGGTCTACGGCGATGCCGGCAGCGGCCCGGTCGATCCGCCGGTCAACGGCTCTAACCTGGCACGCAACAAGCCGATCGAGGCCTCGTCGACGACCCAGAGCTACACCGCCGCCAACGCCGACGACGACAACACCTCCACCTACTGGGAGTCGTCCGGGTTCCCCTCGACCCTGACGGTGAAGCTCGGCTCCAACGCCGACGTCGAGGCCGTGGTGGTCAAGCTCAACCCCGACGCCGCGTGGGGGGCCAGGACGCAGGCCGTCCAGGTCGAGGGCCGGGAACAGTCGGCGACCACCTTCGCACCGCTGCGCGCGCGGGCCGACTACGCCTTCAGTCCGGCCGGCCAGAACACCGTGACGATCCCGGTGACCGGCCGCTACGCCGACGTCCGGCTCACGTTCTTCTCCAACACCGGCGCCCCCGGTGCGCAGGTCGCCGAACTCCAGGTGATCGGGGCCGCGGCTCCCAACCCGGATCTCACCGTGACCGACCTCGCCTGGTCGCCCACCGCCCCGACCGAGTCGGACAACGTCACCGTCAACGCGACGGTGCGCAACGCCGGGACCGCCGCCTCCCCGGCGACGACCGTCAACGTCAGCCTCGAAGGCGTCGTGGCCGGTTCGGCCCCGGTGGGTTCGCTCGCCGCCGGCGCCTCGTCGACCGTGGCGGTCGCCGTCGGCAGGCGTCCGATGGGCAGCTACACCGTCGCCGCGGTGGTCGACCCGACCGACACCGTCGCCGAGCAGGACAACTCCAACAACAGCCGGACGGGCTCCGCGAAACTCGCGGTCGCCCAGAGCCCCGGCCCCGACCTGACGGTCACCGGCATCACCAGCAACCCGGCCTCCCCGGCCGTGGGGGCGGCCGTCGGCTTCACCGTCGCGGTGCAGAACCGCGGCACCACCGCCGTCCCCGCCGGCACGGTCACCCGCCTGGTCGCGGGCTCCACCACGCTGAACGGGACGACGGGCGCCATCGCCGCCGGCGCGACCGCCCAGGTGCCGATCACCGGTACCTGGACCGCCACCAGCGGGGGCGCCACGCTCACCGCCACGGCGGACGCGGCCGGTACCGTCGCCGAGACCAACGAGAACAACAACGTGTTCGCCCGCTCGGTCGTGGTCGGCCGCGGCGCCGCCCTGCCGTACACCGAGTACGAGGCGGAGGACGCCCAGTACAACGGCGTCCTGCTGCAGTCGGACCAGAAGCGGACCTTCAGCCACACCAACTTCGCCACCGAGTCCTCCGGCCGACGGTCGGTGCAGCTCAACTCCCAGGGCCAGTACGTGGAGTTCACCTCCGCGAACGCCGCGAACTCGATCGTCGTACGCAACTCGATCCCGGACGCGGCGGGCGGTGGCGGCGCCGAGGCGACGATCAGCCTCTACATCGACGGCACCTTCAGCCGGAAGCTGACGCTGTCCTCCAAGTACAGCTGGCTGTACGGCAGCACCGACAGCCCCGAGGGGCTGACCAACACCCCCGGCGGCGACGCGCGGCGCCTGTTCGACGAGTCCAACGCGCTGCTGCCGCAGTCGTACCCGCCGGGCACGAAGTTCCGCCTCCAGCGGGACGCCGGTGACAGCGCCGCCTACTACATCATCGACCTGGTCGACCTGGAGCAGGTGGCCCCGGCCCTCACCCAGCCGGCCGGCTGCACCTCGATCACCGCCTACGGCGCCGTGCCCAACGACGGCATCGACGACACCGACGCCATCCAGCGGGCGGTCACGGCCGACCAGAAGGGCGAGATCGGCTGTGTCTGGATCCCCGCCGGCCAGTGGCGGCAGGAGCAGAAGATCCTCACCGACGACCCGCTGAACCGCGGCCAGTTCAACCAGGTCGGCATCAGCAACGTGACGATCCGCGGCGCGGGCATGTGGCACACCCAGCTCTACACGCTGACGGCTCCGCAGGACGCCCACGGCATCAACCACCCGCACGAGGGCAACTTCGGCTTCGACATCGACGACAACACCCAGATCTCCGACATCGCGATCTTCGGGTCGGGGACGATCCGCGGCGGTGACGGCAATGCCGAGGGCGGCGTCGGCCTCAACGGCCGGTTCGGCAAGAACACCAAGATCAACAACGTCTGGATCGAGCACGCCAACGTCGCTGTCTGGGTCGGCCGCGACTACGACAACATCCCCGCACTGTGGGGCCCGGCCGACGGCCTCGAGTTCAGCGGCATGCGCATCCGCAACACCTACGCCGACGGCATCAACTTCGCCGACGGCACCCGCAACTCGACCGTCTTCAACTCCTCCTTCCGCAACACCGGCGACGACGCGCTCGCCGTCTGGTCCAGCAAGTACGTGAAGGACCAGTCGGTCGACATCGGCCACGACAACCACTTCCGCAACAACACGATCCAGCTGCCGTGGCGCGCCAACGGCATCGCGGTGTACGGCGGTTACGGCAACACCATCGAGAACAACATCATCTCCGACACGATGAACTACCCGGGTATCATGCTGGCGACGGACCACGACCCGCTGCCCTTCTCCGGGCAGACGCTCATCGCCAACAACGCCCTGTACCGCACGGGCGGTGCCTTCTGGGGCGAGCAGCAGGAGTTCGGGGCCATCACCCTGTTCGCCGCCTCGCAGGACATCCCGGGCGTCACCATCCGCGACACCGACATCTACGACTCCACCTACGACGGCATCCAGTTCAAGACCGGCGGCGGCGCGTTGCCGAACGTCCAGGTCAGCAACGTCCGGATCGACAAGTCCGTCAACGGCTCGGGCATCCTCGCCCACGGCGGGGCGCGCGGCTCGGCGACGCTGAGCAACGTCACCATCACCAACTCGGCCCAGGGCAACGTCCTGATCGAGCCCGGCTCGCAGTTCGTCATCAACGGGACCGCGAACACCCCGGCCCCGTAGCGGCCCCGTCCGCAGCGCCTGCAACACCTGCAGCACCCTGAAGTGAACGAGGGCCTCCGGCCGTGGGATCAGTACCCGCGGCCGGCGGCCCTCCGCGCTGCGGCGGTCCGAACAGGTTCACCGAGCCGTCCGGCCGCCGGCGTCGGAGCCGGCTCGGACCGACCGGTTCCGCGCCGGAGCCGGCTCGGACCGACCGGTTCCGCGCCGGAGCCGGCTCGGACCGACCGGTTCGGCCCGCAGGAACGAGGCGACGGCGGCGGACCAGGGCCACGGTCGGCCCATCGACCCGTAACCATGACGAGCGCGGCCCGGTTGGCACGGCATGACCAACGACGAGCCCGATCGGCACACCACGCTCAGCTCCCGCCGAGCGACCCGTACCGCGCCCGCCCACGCGGGCGGGCCTCGCGAGCACGAGCGGTGGCCGGTGCCGGGCCGGGCGCGCTGATGGCGAACGACCTGGTGGGCGGACAGCGCGAATCACGGGAGAATCACCCGGTGAGCAACCCCGGCAACAACACCTCCCGGCCCGGACAACGCGGCCTGACCGCCCTCATCCCCCAGCGCCCCGACGAGTCCAGCCCCGGCCGGCGCGCCGCGGCCCAGATGCTGGCGCTGCGCGAGGTCACCCTGCCCGCCGCCGTCGTCGCGGCCGCCGCCGAACTCCTGGCCGAGAAGCTCGACCACGAGAGCGACCCCGTCACCCGCGAAGCCACCGCCGCCGTACTCGCCCGTCTCCATCACGCCGTCGACCAGGTCAACCCCCTGCCGGAGTACCGTCGTTGAACGACGCCGCCGGGGCGGCCCGCTCGTGTGCCCGGTTCACCGGTGGACCGGGCAGTCCACCGGCCGGAACGGCTTCGAGGAGGCCCGCACCGGCTCCAGGGCCGCCTCCCAGTCGTCGCCCCGGCGACTCAGCACGACCAGCCGGTTCGTCCCCGCGGCCCGGTCGCGGCGGTAGGCGGCCAAGGCCTGCGCCTCCGGGCCCGCCAGTTCGGCGGTCACCTCCTCGACGAGGCAGACCGGGCAGCCGGCCGTCACCATCACGGCGTCCCGTCGAACTGCGTCCCGCCAGACGCCGTCCAGCATCACGGCGCCGCCCGGCGCCACGGCCAGCGTCAACTGCTGCCGCCCGCCGTCACTGCGGCAATCCGTCAGGAGTTCTGCCTTCACCTCGGCCGAATCCGTGTGCGGCATCCGGCTGTTCAGACGTGCGGCAAGGAGGAAGTCCCCCGCCGTCACCGTCAGGAGCACGACAGCCGGCCAGAGCAGCCATCCGGGCCCGGGGCCGAACCCCCGCCACAGGCCGAGCCCGCCGAACACCAGCGCCAGCAACAACGGCCCCGGCGTCGGCCCCCGCCGCACCAGCGCCCGCAACAGCAGCGCGACCAGCCCGACGGCCACCACGATGTCAAGGACGCCCATCACTCCCCCATCACCTCCGGCGCCCCGACGGGCCACCCCCACCCGTATCGTGCCAGCCGGACCACCGCCAGGACAGGGGTGCTGCACGACCGAGGGCTGCCGGCGCCACGACCTGGCGGGCCGGGGCTCCGCAAAGGTCCGGGCCCCGGCCGACCCGGACGGCAGGGCAAAGGTCCGGGCCCGGCCGACCCGGACGGCAGGCCCCGGGCGGTCGGCGGCCGGGCCCGCACCGCGGGCCGGACCGGCGCGCGAGGACCGTGTCACCGTCCGCCACCGGCGCGCGCCGACCCCGCGTGAAGTGTTCAATGAGAACAGGAGCGCCCTCGATCCTGCCGGAGTGAGACACGAGTGAGCGACAACGACCCGGAAGAACCCGTCGCGGCAGCGGACTTCCCCACGGCGGTTCTGGTACTCGACGCGGTCGGCAAGGTGTTGACGTGCACACGTTCTGCCGCGGCCCTGCTGGGTGCTCCTGAGACGATCGGCGGCCCCGGCGCCGAGCAGCTCGACGCGGAACTGCTCTTCGAGGACCCCGACCTGTGGGCCCGCCTCGTGGCCGGAGCCGTGGGCGGCGCCCGGCGCAGCGCCCGTGCCCGACTCCTGCGGCTGGACGGCGGACGCCTGGAGGCCGACGTCGACATCATCACCCTGCTGGAGGGCTCGTCGGCGCGGGTCCTGCTGCGCCTGCGCCCCGCCGATCCGGACCACCCCGTACCGGTCGCCGTGGCCGGTGACCTCCGCCGGGCCCCGCCGCTGCCCCCGGCGGACCAGCGCGCCGCCGAGCGGTTGGCGCTGCTCAACGCGGCCGCCGCGGAGATCGGCAGCTCCCTCGACATGGCACGCGACGCCGAGCAGCTGGCGGACGTACTCGTCCCCGCGTTCGCCGACCTCGTGGCCGTCGATCTCACCGAACCCGTGCTGCGCGGCGAGGAGCCGGGAGAGTTGGTGACCGGAGCGCCGATGCGACGCGTCGCCGTCCGGGCCGCCGACGGGCGGTGGCCGCCGGGAAGCTACTCCGTGGGCGACACCATCCGGCTGCAGAGCATCGAGAGCGTGCACCTGCGCGGGGGCTCGGCGGTCTTTCTCCCCGACCTGCGCGAGCTGCGCGCGGTGCTGGCGGGTGAGGAGGAGCGCGTCCGGCTGATCCTTCCCCCACAAGCCGCCTCCCTGATGATGGTTCCGCTGCAGGCCCGCGGCTCGGTGCTCGGTGCCCTGGTCCTGTGGCGCACCGCGGAGCGCCGCCCCTTCGACCAGGAGGACGCCGTCCTCGCCGAGGAGATCGGTTCCCGGGCTTCCCTCAGCATGGAGAACGCCCGCCGGTACACCCGCGAGCGCCGTACCGCGGAGGCCCTGCAGCGCAGTCTCCTGCCGAGGCCCGTCATGGACGTCACCGGGGCCGAGACCTCCGGTGCCTACGTGCCCGCCAGCACGACGACGGCGGCCGTCGGCGGCGGAGGCTGGTTCGACGTCATCCAACTTCCCTCGACCCGACTGGCGTTCGTCATGGGCACAGTGGCCGGACACGGCGTCAGCGCCACGGCCGCGATGGGGCGTCTGCGCTCGGCCGTGCAGACCCTGGCCGATCTCGACCTCAGTCCGGACGAACTGCTGGCGCACCTCGACGACCTCGTGGTGCGCTTCATCGAGGACGACGACCGCCAGCAACCCGACGCGGACGCGCCGAGCGCGCTGACCGGCGCCACCTGTCTCTACGCCACCTACGACCCGGTGTCCCGGACCTGCGTGCTGGCCGGCGCCGGCCACCCGCCGCCGGTGCTGGCCACCAGAGGACACAGCGGAACCGGCATCGGTAGGTACCACCCGGGTCCGGTCCTGGGCACCGGCGGGCATCCGTTCGCACCGGTCGAACTGCGCCTGGAAGCCGGTGACGTACTGGCCCTGTACGGCGGAGCGCTCGCCAAGGACACCGACCGCTCGGAGCGGCAGCTGGCGGTGGTCAGGGCGGGCGTGCGGGACGGCGCCGACAGCGGGCGGCCGGTCACCGAGATCGGACGCGGCATCCTGGGCACCCTGTTGAACGAGCCACCGGACGACGACCTGGCACTGCTCGTGGTCCGGGTCAAGGAGGTGTCCGCCGACGACACCGCCGTCTGGGAGCTGCCCGCCGACCCGTCCCTCGTCGCGCGGGCCCGCGGGCTCGTGGCGAGCCGGCTGACCGCCTGGGGACTGGAGGATCTCGTCTTCACCACCGAGCTGATCGTCAGCGAGCTGGTCACGAACTCGGTCCGGTACGCGGGCGGTCCGGTCGGCCTGCGGCTGATCAGGGATCGCGTGCTGATCTGCGAGGTCTCCGACCCGAGCCAGACGCAGCCGCATCTGCGCCGGGCGCAGCTCACCGATGAGGGCGGCCGCGGCCTGTTCCTCGTGGCGCAGCTCACCCATCGCTGGGGCAGCCGGTACACGGCGGCCGGCAAGACCATCTGGACCGAACAGCTCCTGGGGAGCGGTTGAGCCGCCGGGCTCGAAGCAGGGCCGGGAGCGCCGGCCCCGCGCCTCGATGCTCGCGAACGCCTGACCGTAGGGGTCAGACGACGGCGAGCACGAGCTTGCCGGCGGTCCGCCCGGTGTCGAGCATCTCGTGGGCCTTGGCGGCCAGTTCCAGCGGCAGCACGGTGTCCACCACCGGCCGCAGTCGGCCGGCCTCGACCAGGGCGGCCAGCCCGAGCAGCCCGGCCCGGTCCGCCTCGACCGCCATGAAGGCGGCCCGAATGCCGAGCGGGCGGGCCTGCTCGGCCAGGTACGCCTCCGCCGGTGAGGCCAGCGAGACCAGGTGACCGCCCGCCCGCAGCACCCGCAGCGAGCGGGGGCCGTAGTCGCCGCCGATGGGGTCGATCACCACGTCCACCGGACCGACCGCCGTCTCGAACTCGACAGCCGTGTAGTCGATCAGCTCGTCCGCGCCGAGACCGCGCAGGAAGTCGTGCTTGGCCGCCCGGGCGGTACCGATCACGTGGGCGCCGCGCGCCTTGGCGATCTGCACCGCAAGGTGGCCGACCCCGCCGGCGGCGGCGTGGATCAGCACCCGCTGCCCGGGCCGCACGTCGGCGGTGTCCACCAGCGCCTGCCAGGCGGTCATCCCGGTCAGCGCCAGCGCGGCGGCCTCGGTGTGGTCGAGCCCGACGGGCTTGCGGATCAAATGCCGGGCAGGCGAGGTGACGTACTCGGCGTACGTCCCGGCGGGCAGCGGGTGGCGCGGCATTCCGAACACCTCGTCGCCCGGGGCGAGCGTGGTGACGCCCAGGCCGACCGCCTCGACCACGCCCGAGACGTCCCAGCCGAGCCGCACCACCTTGCCGGCCAGCCCGCCGCTCCCCCGGTGCCAGGAGTCGGTCGGATTCACCCCGGCCGCGTGCACCCGCACCAGCACCTCGGCGACGCCGGGCTCCGGGCGCTCCACCTCCACGACCTTCAGTACCTCGGGGCCGCCGAAACCGTCCTGGCCGATCGCACGCATCGTCATCTCCTGTGTCCTCCGGCGGCCGCACCGGCCGCGTGACGACAAGGTTTCCGGATCGGACCGGCCCGAACGAGTGGCAAGACTGCCGATATCGACAAGAATCTTGCCATGCACCGTGTCGTGGTCCTGGCTCTGGAAGGCGTCTACCCCTTCGAACTGAGCATCCCCGTACGGATCTTCGGCACCGCCGAGGGTGCGGACGGCAAACCGCTGTACGAGGTGGTCACCTGCAGCCTGGACGGCGGCCCGGTCACCACCGACGCCGACTTCACCGTCAACGTGCCGCACGGCAGCGAGGCACTGGCGACCGCCGACACCCTGATCATCCCCCCTTTCACCTGCGGCCCGGACGGCCCCCGGGACTGGCTGCCCGACGACCTGGCGGCGGCACTGGCCCTACTGCCCCCACAGGCCCGGATCGTGTCGATCTGCACCGCCTCGTACGTACTCGCCGCCGCCGGCCTGCTGGACGGCCGCCGGGCCACCACGCACTGGAACGAGGCCGCACACTTCCAGCGGACCTTCCCGCAGATCGAGGTGGACGCCGACGTGCTGTTCATCGACGACGGCCAGGTGCTGACGTCGGCCGGCGTCGGCGCCGGGCTGGACCTCTGCCTGCACCTGGTCCGGCGCGACCACGGCAGCGAGATCGCCAACCGGGTCGCCCGGCTGTGCGTGGTGCCGCCGTGGCGGGAGGGCGGGCAGGCCCAGTACATCGAACGCCCGCTGCCCGAACCCGATGCCGCGACCACCGCCGCCACCCGGGTCTGGGCCCTGGGTCAGCTCCACCGTCCGCTCCCGCTGGCCGAGTTGGCCGAGCACGCCCGGATGAGCGTGCGCACCTTCTGCCGCCGGTTCGTCGAGGAGGTCGGCCTGCCCCCCGGCCAGTGGCTCACCCAGCGCCGGGTGGACCGGGCCCGCCGCCTGCTGGAGACGACCGACCTGCCCATCGACCAGGTCGCCACCGAATCGGGCTTCGGCACCGCCGTCTCGCTCCGCCAGAACCTGGCCGGCACCGTCGGGGTCTCCCCCACCGCGTACCGCACCGCGTTCCGCTCCCGACCCGGCGTCTGACGCTCGGACCGGGAACGTCTACCGGCCTGGCGGCGGCGGGGACTTCGCCGTCCGGACGGCCACCCCGCCCGACCCCAGACGGCCACCCCCGCCCGACCAAGCACGGCCGGCCGGCCGGCCCAAGAAGAGCAGCGCACCCATCGGGCCCGCTACCGACCGCTGCTTGATCTACGAGGTCGGTCCCAGCGATCCGCACCCGCCGCGCACTGTCCCCGGTCGAGCGCGAGCCGCCCGCAGGTGCGCCTTTCGCCCTTGCACAGCACCTTGAACGGCACCTTGAACAGCACTTTGAACAGCAGGCCCGCGGCCTGCCCGCAGCCGCGCGATCCTCAACCCCGGGCCCGGTGGCGCCCGCAGGAGCGCGCACACCACCGACAGACGCGTCCCAAGCCCGCGTTCTACGCGTTCGGGTCCCAGTCTGCGAGCTGCTCCATCGGCTCGGTGTCGCCGGTGGTCTCCAGGCCGTCGAGCGGGACGCGGTCGTAGAAGTAGAGGACCAGTTCGCTCGCTGCGCCTCGCATCACCATGTCACCCGGCTCCGCGTCGGCGGCGAGGTCGTCGCAGCGGACGCCGTCGGCGTCGAGGGTCAGGCGCCAGGAGCGGCCCTCGGTCGCGTGCAGGTCGATGGTGGCCGGCTTGAACGGCCAGGCGACGGACGTCGCCGAGACGGTCGTCAGGAATTCGTCGACGCCCTCGACCGCGACGTCCGTCGGCAGCGGCTCTGCGGCCCCCTGGGTGAGCTGGGCGTCGTAGGTGTGGACGGCGATCTCCTGGATCTGGTGCCGGGCCACGGCTCCGCTGGTCTCCGGGGCCTGCGAGCGGCCCCACCAGGTCCAGCAACCGCGGTCCGGGCCGGCCTCGCGCAGCGCGTCGAGCATGAGCTCGGTCGACTCGGCGAGCCAGGCGTCCAGGGCTTCGCGGTCGCGGGGCGCGGTCGGGGCGCCCTTCGGGTCCGTCCTCGCCGGGGGCTCAGCGTCGGGGCCCGCCGCGACGATCGCGGCCTGGCGGCGGCGGCCGTCACCGAGGTGCTGCACCATTTCGCGCAGCGTCCAGTCAGGGCAGGTCGGGACCTGGACGTCAAGGTCGGGGGCGGACGCGATCGCGGCGCGGAACGCGGCCGAGCGGTCTTCGATCAGCCGCAGGACCTCGGGGAACTCCACAATGTTTTGCACATCGGTTGTGTATCACGGCGCTCCGGCCGCCTGGTAGCGAATTTGTCCGACGAACGCGTCGACGGCCGGGCGGAGCGCCGGCGCCGGCGGAGTGGAACGAGAGTTGGTGCCCTGCGCAAGCCGGTGCCGGCCATGATGCCGGGCATGCCGGAGCGCCGGACCCACCGACTACGTCCGCAACGGGCTGACCACGCCGTCCGCCGCGTTCGACACCGGTGATCCGCAGGAGAGCCCTTCTGGTCCCCTCGGGCGTACACCGGAAGGCAGGTGGCGCTCGCCGACGCCCTGCGTGGCCGACTCCGGCCGGACGGGGCCGGCGGCGACCTCCCCGCGGCGGGGCCCGGCTCGTCCACCCCGTGCAGCCGGGCGTCAGGCCCGGCCGTAGAGGCCCTGAGGCGGCCCGGCGACCACCCGGGCTACGTCGCGGGCCTGTGCCGGGGGTGAACCTCGTCCACCGCGATGCTCGGAGGCCGGCCCGGCCGCGGCTCGTCCACCAGGCCGTCCAGCCGCTCGGCGAGGAACCGGCGACGCCACTTGCGGACGGTGTCCGCGGTGATCCCCAACTCCCTTGCGACAGCCACGATCGACGGCACGTCCAGGCCGTCGCAGGCCAACACGATCCGAGCCCGCAGAGCCAACGCCTGGGCAGACGTCGCCCTGTCGTGGACTGTGCTCACGCTGGTCACCTTCGGGATGTGCGGGACGACGGGTTGTCCGTCGTGCTGGGGGGCGAAGCCCTCCTTCGGGAAGTCCTTGCTGTTCTTGAGCTTGTCGTACATGGTCTGGACGGCCAGCGCGCCGACGTCCTTGCCGTTGATGAACAGCGCGGCCTTCATGCCCGACGGCTTGCTGCCGCTCCAGTCCTTGCAGGCGAGGTAGGCGCCCAGGCCGACGCCGATCACGTTGTCGGCGCTGATGCCGGCGTTCTCCATCGCGGTGACGCCGCCCTGGACGTTCTCGTCGTTGCAGCCCCAGATGATCCAGTGCTTCACGCCGGCGTTGGCGGTGATCGTCGCGGCGATCTTGTCCTGAGCGCCGGTCGGAGTGTTGTACGGGCTCACGCCGCGACCGACGGCGTCGTCCAGCGCTGGTTGATGCCTCCGTTGCACGTCCCGTAGTAGGGGGCGTTGTCCATGGCGTAGCCGAGGCTGGGCGGGCAGTCGACGATGACGAAATCGAACTCCTTCTCCTGTTCGGTGAGGGCCTTTTCGAGGGCGGTCTCCTTGACGCGGACCTCGCGTGAGGTGACGAGTTTCGCGTCGAGCAGGAATCCGTCGGTGCAGGCCGGCAGGAGGTGCAGTCGGTCGCCGAAGCTGTCGCCGTCGACCTGCATCAGGAGTTCGCGGAGGTCGACCTGCCGTTCCCCGACCATGTGCTTGCGCTTGGAGCAGTCCTCGCGGAAGTTCTTGTCAAGGATCGACGGCACGTAGGTGGAGAAGGGGTCGGTGCGTGCGGTGTCGATCGTCTGCAGGTGGACGGGCCGGCCGGGCCCGAGAACGCGGTGGGCCCGGCCGGGAAAAGCACTCCGAGCGGGTCAGTCCCGGCCGGGCACCGCCAGGATGCACAGCAGCGAGCAGGCCACCGCGGAGGACGGCGCGCTCGTGGTCGGTGCGGTACCGGCCGGGGAGTTCGCGGCGACGAAACTCACCGACGCGGTGTTCTTCATCGGCAGGGCCAGCAGGAAGGAGTCGCAGTAGATCTGCCGGCTGCTCCCGGACGCCAGCGTGAAGGTGCCGGCGGCGCTGCGGCAGGACGGGGTGACGGCGTCGTTGACGCTCACCGCCACCGCGTCCACCGGGCCGGCGTTGGTGACGGTGATCCGCCAGTGGGCCGTCCCGAGCAGGCCCAGCAGCCCGACGGGGCTGGTCTTGGCCCACGGGCCCGGGCCTCCGGGGCCGCAGTCGTGCGGGTGGTCGGAGCCGCAGATCTCCTTGTTGACGGTCACCTGGGGCCGGCATTCCGGTCCGGGCGCGACGGGCACGGCGACGGTGTTGGAGGTGAGGGCGCCGGTGGCGTCCGTGCCGGTCGCGGTGTTGGAGATCCTGGTGGTCGCGCAGTCGGCGGCGATGGTGGTCCGGAAGCAGATCTGCGGTGCGTCGCCCTGGTACTCGACCACCAGGGTGGGGCGGTTGTCGGGGGTGAAGTCGTCGGCGGCGGTGAGCACCAGCTGGGCCGTGACGGTGATGGCGGGGTGCGCGGTGACGGAGACAGCCGACAGGTCCGCCGTCCCGGTCGGGCTGAGTGCCGGCGTGGCGACGGTACTGCCGTCGGGGTCGGTGACGAGGACCCGGGAGGCCGCCAGGTCGACGTGGGAGAGGTCGATGCCCGTCAACCGGGCCAGCGTGTAGCCCTGCACGTGGCCGGCGGCACCGTCGCAGTAGAAGTCGGCGGGCTTGAGCGTGACGGTGGCGCCGCTGTGCACGCAGGGCGTGGCCCCGCTCGCGGGGTCGAGGGAGAACAGGACGCCGGCGTCGCCGAGGCCGATCAAGCAGCGGGTGGTGGCGTCGTAGCTGTAGCCGTAGTCGCGGGTGTTCCCGCCGTTGACCCCGGGGTGCAGGGCGGGTGTGGGGAATCCGGTGCAGGGCGCGGCGTGCGTCCAGTCGTGGCAGACGGTCGCGCCGGGCACGCCGCCGCCCCACACGGGGAAGTAGCTGCGGGTCGCGCCGTCGGCGGTGACCGTCTCGGGGTTGAAGGTCAGCACGCCGCCGCCCAGCGCCGCCAGGGTGGCCGGGGCCGTGAACGCGGTGCCGTCCGGTCGGTAGCAGGTGGTCCGCAGGTTGGTCCCGCCGACGGTGGTGGTGCAGACGCCGTCAGGCTGTCCGGCGGTGTCGTACGAGGTGTACGCGTTGTAGGTGTAGTACCCGGCGTCGGGCCCTGCCGGCAGCGGGGTGCTCCAGCCGGTGCAGGCGGCCAGGGTCGCGGTGTCGAAGCAGCCCAGGGTCGGCGGGCCCGCGGTGGTGGAGCCGCCGCTCTGCGGGGACGAGGACGCGAAGACCTTGCTCCCGATGGTGGTCAGGGCGCCGAGGTAGAGGGCGCCGGGCGTGCTGGGCAGGTCGTGGTTGGGGGTGACGACCGGCGCGTACGGCTGCCCGGCGCAGGGGGTGCGGGTGGCGACGGCGAGGCAGATGACCTGACCGGTGTTGGCCACTCCGTAGAGGTTGCCGCCGACGGTGACGAGCCCGGCCAGGCTGTTCGCGGTGCTGGGCGCGGCCGCGGTGCTCGCCAGCGCGAAGAACCCGCAGTTGGCGCGGAGCCCCAGGTCGAGGCACCCGACGCCGACGGCGGCGGCGGTGACGGCGGGGTAGTAGACCACGCCCGGCCGTCCGGGATCCAGCACGTACTGCGGGGTGAGCGGGCTGCCGATGTCACCGGTGTTGCCGGCTCCGAGCGGGCCGGCGGTGGTGTTCAGCGGGCGGGGCCACGGGCCGCCGGTGCAGGGCTGCCCGGACGAGAGGCTGCTGCAGACGACCTGGCGGGCGGTCGGCCCGGCGTGGTGGTAGATGTTCCACGACTCGACCTCGCCGGACGCCGTCCGGTACAGGATGGGGGTGAACCCGTCACCGCCGGTGGACTGCGCGGTGGGGCGGACGGGTGCGAGCAACGGCGCGGAAAGGTCGGTGCCGCCGGGCCGCGCGACCGGGTTCTCGGCCCGGACGGCCTTGGTGGCCGGGCCCGGGTCGACGGCGTTGAAGGACGTGCCGTCGGTGGACCAGGACGGGGACCAGCCGGGCGGGACGTGCAGCGATCCGGGCAGGTAGGTCTGGCCGCCGCCGGCGGCGACGACCGGATCGGTGAGCACCGCAGGCGCGGCGGCGCCGCCGGTGGCGGCGTTGTCGTACTGGACGACCCAGTTGACGGTGTCCCCATGGTCGGCCGGGTTCGCGCCGGGGTGGGTGACGTTCTGGACGCTCTTCACCAGCGTGGACGTCCCGCTCGGGGCGGTCGTGGTGTCCGTGGTGGCGGCGACGGCTCCCGGGGCCAGGTTTCCCAGGCCCGAGAGCAGAGTGGCGGTCAGCGCGGCGGCCGTGACGGCGCGCAGCAGGCGGGTCGGAACGGGCGGACGGAGGCTTTGCAGCACAGGTTCTCCACCTCAAGGCGACTGGCGGGCTGACAGAAGTGCAGCCCGCGCCGCTGACCACAGTAGGGAGACCTGGAGTCAGCAATCAGTCGGTTTTGCATATGTGCCGACTGATGCCTGAATCTGACAACAGCGCCGCCACTTGAAGCCGTTCTGTGTACGCCCCGGTTCTACAGGTGCTCATCGGTCGACCGCCGGTCCACACGGCAGGGCACGATCCTGGCGTCCGGCAGCGCTTCGGGCGCGCCCGGTTGTCCAGCTGGCGGTCGGGCCATGGAAGTCGAGCCACGGCGGTCAGGCCGGCCGCCCTCCCGTCCAGACCGTAGGCTGCCGTGCGCGGTCACCGCGGCTACCGCGATCGGCCTGGCGGCTGTGGCCGACGTCTCCCGCGGCGGCCGGCGGCGAATGCGGCGGTGGCGGCGGTCGCTGCGCGGGCGGCGGCTCGGGCAGCAGACGCAGCCCGTGCCGCAGGTGCACCGCGCCGGGCAGGTTGACCTGGCCCTGGCGCTGGGCCAGCAGGATTCGGTGGGCCGCGAGCCGGCCGGTCACCAGGCAGCGTCCGGACCGCACCGCCGTCAGCCGCGCGTCCCGCACCACGACCACCAGGCCCTCCAGGTCGAACACGAGCCGCAGGTCCAGGTCGACCGTTCCCACCCGGGTTCCGTCCACGAGGACATCGACCTGCGGCTGGTGGCTGGAGGTGATGCGGTGGGTCGCCAGGGCAACGACCTCCTCACTGCCCGGGACCTCGCGGGTGCGCCGGGCGGCCTCCCTGAGGGCGGCATGCCGGCGCCAGCCTCCGGCCGCCAGGTCCACCACGTCCAGGGCGAGGAACCCCTCGACCACCGAGGCCACCTCCCGCTCGACGATCCGGGCCACCGGAGCCGTGAGGCCGTGCACACCGCCGGCCAGCTCCCGTACCGCCTCCTGCTCGTGCAGGGCCTGGGTGAGCGCATCGGCAGCGATGTCGGGCCCGTCACCGAACAGGAACTCCCTGACGGTGCCGGGGTCATGGAGGATCGCCGTGTTCATGTCCCGCCTCCTCGATGCTCTGGGTACCGGGATCAGCGTGCGGTTCGAGTCGCACGGCGCGGGTCGGCCGGCCCTCGCCCTCGGGCTCGGAGAGCCGGACCTCGGCGGCGCCGACCGGCCGGAGCACGGCGCTGACCTGCGCGTGGGCGGCATTCGCGGGCCGGTGCCCGTGCCCCTGCCCCTGCCCCTGCCCCTGCCCCTGCGCATGACCGTGCCCCTGCCCGTGCCCGTACGCGTAGGCGGCCCGGGGCGCTCGGCCGCGGTGCAGCAGGAAGACCGCGGCGGCCGCCAGCAGAACGGCTCCGCCGACCGCCGGTCCGACCACCGTCGCGACGGGTGTGCCGCCGGAGTCCGTGGTGCCCCCGTGCCCGCTGCCGTTGCCGTTGCTGTTGCCGTTCCCGTTGCTGTTCCCGTTGCCGTTGCCGTTGCCGTTGCCGGAGACCGTGCCGGGGTTCGTTCCGCCGCCGCCCGACCCGGCGGGCTCGACGGTGAAGGAGTAGCTGTCCGTCACGCCGCTGTCGTCCGAACAGGCGGCCCGGAGCACGCGCCCACCGGCGGAGGAATCCGACGGCACCACGATCACCTCGTTGAACCCGGCCTCATCGTCGACCGGCGTACGGGCGAACACTCGCCCGCCCGTCCAGGACAGCTCCACGTCCGTGCCCGGCCCGCCCGGGCACCGGAACCCGGTGCCGGTGGCCTGGACCTGCGCGCCCGGCCGCCCCCGATCCGGGTCCAGCCGCAGCACCGGTGTCCCGGCCGAGCCGGTGCGCCCGGCATCGACCGTGAACCCGGCGCTGACCACGAGTGGCGCGGTCTGCGGACTTTCAGACACTTCGCCCACGGCGGTCCTCGGCGGAGGAACCCGGGCCAGGCACTGCGCGCGAACCTCGTGCCGCCCGGCGACGGCGTCCGCCGGAACGGTGAAAGGTACGGCAAAACCATCCCTGTTGCGGACCTGCGCGTCGTCGATCGCAGAGTCGTCGGAGTCGAAGCTGAGCGTCACCACGGTGACGCAGGCCCCGAAGCCGTCACCGTTGACGACGGCTCCGACGCCGGCCGGGCCGTGGCCGGGAGTGACCGAGAGGGCAGCATCCGCCCGGGCCAGGTTCGGGGCCATCAGGACGGCGGAGGCCAGGCAGACCGCGATGCCGATGAGCAGCGCGGCCAGACGTCGGCCGACCGGCCAGGTCCCCGCGGACATGACCGTTGGTCACCCCGCAGCCGCCGGGGCACCCCTGGGCAGCCGGACCGGGCCCGCTCCGCGGGATGCCCCGGGCACGTCGTCACATCCGCGTGACGGATCTTCGGTCAGGGGGTGAAGGTATTCGCACATGACGCACCGTCCTTCAACGGGTCGGCTCCATTCTCCTCTCCGGTCGGGCACCGGTACAGCCCGGGCCGCCTTCTCCTTCCAGGCTCACCCGTGTGCAACTCGGGCGGGACATTCGCCGTCCTGGGCAGTTCCGCCCCTCCCGAGCTGCCGCTGGTGGAGCGTCATCCGCGCTCACCCGCAATGGCAGCCGGCGGCTTGCGGCGCCGTCGTCGCGCAGCCCGGGACGGCACCCGTCCTCGCGCGCCGGATCAGCGGCTGCGGGGTATTTCCACCCACCCCGGTGGTGGTCCTTTCCGCCCCTTGAATGCGGCACCCGGGAGGAAATCGAGCACCCGGCCGGGCGGGCCACGCGCTCGGCATGTCGGAACGACGGAGGAGCCGTTCACCGCGGACCGTCGTCCCCGAAACCGAATCGGTGGCGGGTCGGACGGCGCTCCCCCGTGATCACCACCACCCACCACCGTGCGAGGACGAATCAGCCACCGGCGGGGCAGCCCCGCCACGCACCGTAGCCCCGGTGGAGGTGCTCGGCCCCCGCGGCCCCGGCCGACCCCGCCCCGGTCGCCGACTTCGGTCCGGCCCCGCGCCCGCTGCCGCCGCGTACGGAGTGCCGCGAGCTCCGACGCCGTGGGGCGGGCCTCGGTATGGTGGTCACCATGTCCACCAAGGTCGAGCTGCAGGAGCGGTCCACGGCGGCGGCCCGCGCGGCCGCGGCGGCCGGCCCGGGTGTCGGCAGGTTCCGGACGCCGCCAGCGCCGCCGGACAAGATGCCGGACGAGGTGCCGGGACGGTGAGCCGGCGACCGTACGAGGCTCGGTTCGCCCGGGAGGTCGGTCTCGCCGTGCGCGAGCTGGCCCCGGACGACGGCAAGGATCTGCAGGCCGCCGTGGAGCAGGCGTCGAGGGATCCGTGGTCGTGGCCGCAGGCCGACCGGTACGACCTGGACGACACGGTGCGGGTCATCACCACCCGGACGGCGATCGCGCACTACGCGATCCTGCCGGAGCCGCCGCACCTCTGGGTGTTCGCCGTCACCGTGCTCTGACCGGGTGTCGCCGCCGGCGCGGCGGCCGGGTGCCCCCCGTCTCCGTGCTTTCCCTGCCGGGTGGTGGCGCGGTGCCGCGGACGTACGGCCGGGTGCCGACCCTGAGGCAGGCGGCAGGGGTCAGGTCACCCCTCGGACGGGGCGTCGTCGCGGGTCGGACCGGCGGCGGCCATCACCGCCTGCCAGGGGGCGGAGTCGAAGATCAGCGTGATCGCGGTGATCCGGCCGTCGCGGAGCCGGAAGTGCTCGGCCGTACGCTGGGTGATCCCGAGGGCCGGGACGGTGTGGACGTCGTACACCAGCACGGCCTCGGCCTCGCCGTACAGCTCGCTGATCAGGTCGACGCGGGTGACGACTCCCAGCAGCCCGTCCAGGCCGTCGAGGTGGCCGGTCGGGCTCTCGGAGGTGATGAACGGGCTGCGGAAGTGAAAGCCGTCGCCGATCTGGACGGCGGCCGTCGCGACGTCCCCGCGGAACCGCGCTTCGTGGTACGTCCGGACGGTGTCCCGGGTGGGCGAGTCGGTGGTCATGCGGTCCTCCGGGTCGGTGTGCCGGCCGCCTGCCGCTCGTCCGTCGGACTGTTCGGCCTGTCGATCGGGCAGCCTGTCGGTCTGTCGGTCGTTCAGGAATGCGGCCGGGAATGCGGCCAGGGATACGGCCAGGGATACGGCTGGGAATGCGGCCGGGTATCCGGTGGCCCACGAACCGGGCCGCTCAGGGGCTCGGCGCCGCCTGGTCGGGCCGGTTCGTGTTCAAGTACGCCTCGATCCGCTGCTGGTTCTCGACCAGACGGAGGCAGAGGTGCCGGAACTGGGCAAGGTCGGCTTCGGAGAAGCCCTGGAACACGGCGGACATCGCACGCTGCGTCGGCAGCCGGAACGCCGCCAGCCACTCGTGGCCCACCACGGTGATCCGGACCCGGACCGAACGGCGGTCGTGCCGGTCCTGGACGCGCTGCGCCAGGCCGTCCCGCTCCAGGGTGTCGACCAGGCCGGTCACGTTGCGGGAGCTCACCCCCGCCGCACGCGCCAACTCACCGATGCTCAGCCCCTCCTCCCCGGTCGCACTCAGCCGCGCGAGGACGTCGAGCGCCCCGGCACTGAGCCCGCGTCCGCCGGCCCCGTGCGAACGCAGCCGGTCGATCGCCTGCGAAGCCGACCGCACCGCCGCGGCCGCCTCCAGCGCACCGGTGTCGTCACCCGCCGCGAACACCCGCATGGACGCCCGGACACCAAGGTCGTAGAGCTGACCGTCAGGGTCGTGGGCCAGGCCCTCAGAATTATGTACGTCCTTCATAATGAAGCCACACTCTACCGCGACCGGGACTGCGGTGCCACCACCCTCGATGCCGGACATCACTGTCGACAAACGGATCTGACGAGTCATTTGCTACGCACTCCGGCGCCGACACGACGCGGCCGCGAGGATGCGCGCCGCCGCCGACGCCCCGACGGCTGTGCCCGGCGCCGATCAATCGGCGTGCTCTGCGCGATGACGCTGGAAGAGAGCCAGGGCGGCGATGGAAGGGGCGTCCTTGAACCGGCCCTCGGCGATGAGTTGCCAGACCTCCGTGCTGCTGGTGGCCACCAGTTCATGCTGCGGCAGTGATTCGTGAGCCTTCTTCATAGCCATGCGTGAACGCTAGCGGAGCATCCGGGTCAGCTGCATGACGGACCATCACGCGAGAAGTGGCGGCAAAATCACTCCCGAGCAGCGGAACTGACGGTTGGACGGATACCCACCCTCGGCGGGACGCAGCCCCCGGGACGAGCGTCGGGACGGTTCTCCCCTGCGATGTCCGATCGCCGGGGCGCTGCCAGGGCTCGCCGACGAGCCACGGAAAATGGGTTGCCGGCGGCCGTCGCCTCGATCATGATCATCGGCATGGACCTGTAACGACTGCCACGTAGCAACAGCCGACCTGTCGCGCGCGATCGACCTCGGAGCCTGACCGCTCAGCCCCGAGGCGATGACTCGCGCCCTCGTGTGCATCCGTCAGATCCAGGAGCCGCGGCCTCGCCTGCGAGTGCTCCTGCTGAGTCCTGAAAGCAACCACATCCATGCATATCGACCGCAAGGCCCGGTGGGCCGTGCGTCAGTCCGCCCTGCCCACCGTCGTACGACCCTGCCCGGACTGCTCCGGCACGCGTCACCGCCCCTCGGGCAAGATCCGTGTCAATGCGAACGGCAAGCTCCTCGACGTCTGGCTTCTCCTGAGCTGCGCGACGTGCGACCGGACCTCCAAGGTGCCCGTCCACGAGCGCGTCCACGTGTCGTCGCTGGCGCCCGCACGCCGGGAGGCGTACGAGGCCAATGACCCGTCCGTGGTGCGGGAGCTGACGATGAGTGCGTCGCTGGCCGCGAAGAACGGCTACCACCTCGACTGGACCGATACCTGGGAGTTGGAGACCCGCACGCCCCTCTACGCACTCGACGACCCGACACCGCTCAAGGTGCTGGTCGGCTTCGAGCTGCCCGGGCCGGTCCGTGTCGAACGGCTGCTCGTGCTCGGGTTCGGTCTCAGCCGCTCCCGGATACGGCGCATGGTCGCGGACGGACGCATCCAGCTGCCGTTGGCTCTGAACGCCAGGACGCGCCAGGACTTCGAACTCACCGTCCACGGCCCCGGTTCCGTCGACAGTGCGAAACACTCGAAGCTCCTCGACACTCCGACGGGGGTGAGCACCGACCTGAGTCGCATCGGGTCGCACGTCAGGCCGCGGCAACTGCCGCGCTCCGCAGCCTCAGGAGCGTAGGCGAGGAAGAGCCGGGCCTCCTGGACACCTCGTCGGCGTCGTCAGCCTTCGAGCTGCCGGGAGGCCCTGCTCCGCACGACACCCGCCGCACCCGCCGCACCCGTCGCCGTCGCCGTCGCCCGGGGGTGAGTCCGCCTCGTCCGCCACCCCACAGGATCGGAACGGCAGCGGTCCACCCGGGACGGGGCACTCACCGCTCGGCGGCGGGGTCCGTCCCCCAGATGTGGACCTCGGTGCTCGGCCGGCGCTCGGAGAACAGCCCGGACGCGGAGGACTCCCGCAGCAGCCGGCGCAGGTCGGCCTCGAAGTCGTCCCGGCCTCCTCCGAACAGGTGCGGGGTCGAGGAGGACATCGAGAACGCCCAGGCGACCACGTCGTCGGCGGTGCGCTCCAGGGCCTGCTCCCCCGGCACCACGAGCCGCCGCGGGCCGGAGAATCCCGCTCGGGCGAGCACCTCGGCCTCGCCGCCGACCGTCCCGTCCGGCAGCAGACCCCGGCCGGCCCGCCGGACCGGTCCGAGGTACTGCCGGACGATCCCGTCGATCGCGGCGTAGGGAACCGCCGGGTGCGGAAGTCCCTCGACGGATCGGATCTCCGACTTCAGGTCCGAGATGTGCACCAGCGCGCCGCCGGGCCGCAGCATGGCTTTGACCGTCCTCGCCACCAGGGCCTGGTCCATCCAGTGGAAGGACTGGGCGAAGGTCGCGGCGGTGAACGTGCCGAGGCCCGCCGGCAGGTCCTCGGCCCGGGCCTGTACCCAGGTGGTCCGGCTGGACGCCCCCGCTGCCGCGGCCGCGCGCCGGGCCTCGGTGATCATCCCGCGGTCCGGGTCCACCCCGACGGTCGCGTCGAACAGGTGCGCAAGCCCCAGGGCGACGGTGCCCGGTCCGCAACCCACGTCGAGCAGGCGCCCCCGTCCGTCGAGCGTCAGCGCCTCGGCGAGCACGTCCGCCAGTCCGGGCGCGTAGGGCAGTCGCCCGCGCCCGTAGTAGGCGGCCGCACCCGCGAACAGCGTGTCGTCCCACACCCGGTCAGCCGCCATACCCGCCCACCGCAATCCGTCGGAGTCCCGCACCCGGCGGGTCCGATGATTCCACGGGGTCGCGCCGCCGCGGCGCCCGCGGGCGGGCGGAGGCGGGCGGAGGCCCGGCGGCGGAGCGGCACCCCGGGAGCGGAGCGGCGTCCGGTGGTGGGGCGGCGGCCGGTGGTGGGGCGGCGTCCGGCCGCCGGCCGGGCCGGTTGCCGTCCGACCGCCGCCCCACCCACCGGACGTACCGGTCGGGCGCGTCCGACGGATCAGACCGCCGGCACCGGGTAGGTCGGGTACTCCACCCCGGAGACGTGCTGAACGACCCGGATGACCTGGCAGGAGTAGCCGAACTCGTTGTCGTACCACAGGTAGAGGATCGCGTTGTCGCCCTCGACCTTGGTGGCGCCGGCATCGACGATCGACGCGTGGCGCGAGCCGATGAAGTCGCTGGAGACCGCGTCGGGCGCGCTGATGAAGTCGATCTGGCGCTTGAGCGGCGAGGTCAGCGACACGTTGCGGAGGTAGTCGAGCACCTCCGCGCGGTTGGTCTCGCGGGCGAGCTGCAGGTTGAGGATCGCGATCGAGACGTCGGGCACCGGGACGCGGATCGAGCTGCCGGTGATGGTCGCCTCGAGGTCGGGCAGCGCCTTCGCGACGGCGGAGGCGGCGCCGGTCTCGGTGATGACCATGTTGAGCGCCGCCGAGCGGCCGCGCCGGTCCGACCCGTGGTAGTTGTCCAGCAGGTTCTGGTCGTTGGTGTACGAGTGGACGGTCTCCACGTGGCCGCGCAGCACGCCGTACTCGTCCGCCATCGCCTTCAGCGGCGGGACGATCGCGTTGGTGGTGCAGGACGCGCAGGACAGGATCTGCTCGTCCGGCTTGATGGTGTCGTGGTTGACACCGTGGACGATGTTCGGGACGTCGCCCTTGCCCGGCGCGGTCAGCACGACCTTGGCGATGCCGGGGCGGAGGTGCTTCGACAGGCCCTCGCGGTCACGCCACCGGCCGGTGTTGTCGATCAGGATGGCGTCGTTGATGCCGTACGCCGTGTAGTCCACCGACGTCGGGTCGTCGGAGTAGATCACCTTGATCTCGTGACCGTTGGCGATGATCTTGTCGTTCGCCTCGTCGACGGTGATGGTGCCGTGGAACTGGCCGTGGATGGAGTCCCGGCGCAGCAGCGACGCGCGCTTCACCAGGTCCTCGCCACCGCTGTTGCGCACCACGACGGCGCGCAGCCGCAGGCCGTTGCCGGAGCCGGCCTTCTCGATGAGCAGGCGGGCGAGGAGGCGGCCGATCCGGCCGAAGCCGTACAGGACGACGTCGCGCGACTCGCGGCGCTCCAGCTTGTTGGCGCCGGTGGCGCCGACGACGGCCCCGGCGGTGAACTCCGCCACCGAGAGGCCCCGGTCGTCGGTCTTGTACATCGCGGCGAGCATGCCGACGTCGATCTGGGAGGGGCCGAGGTCGAGGGCGGTGAGCGCCTGCAGGAAGGGCATCGTCTCGGTGACCGAGAGTTCCTCGCCGGCTATCTGGCGGGCGAAGCGGTGGGTCTTGAGGATGCTCACCACCGACCTGTTCACCAGAGAACGGCTGTGCAGGAGGACGGTGACGTCCCGCTCCCGGTGCAGCCGGCCGATGATCGGAATCATCGACTCCGCGATCTCCTCGCGGTTCTTCCAGTCCGTGAACACGTCTTCATTGACAGTCACAAGTTCATCTTTCGGGTTAGGCAACGTTCACATGGTACCTTTCGGCCAATTTCGACGAGTACGGGGACCCTCCTGATCAGCACGTTCCCGCCGGGGCGGCGCCCGGACCGCCCGCGACGTCCCGCCGGGCGACCGGCGGGACGGCCGGCGGGACGGCCGGCCGCCGGTGACCGGCGGGCGGGTCGGATCCGACCGGCCCGCCGGTCGCGCGGGGGCGCTACGGCACGGGCTGCTGCTGGGTCACGCAGTGGATCCCGCCGCCGCCGGCGCCGAGGCTGTCGATGTTGAGCTGCTCGACGACCCGGCCGGGGAAGACCCTGGCGAGTGTCGCGCGGGCCGCCGCGTCGGCCCGGGTGTCGCCGAACTGGGCGGAGATGACGGCGCCGTTGCAGAGGTAGTAGTTGGCGTAGGAGCCGACGAAGTTCGGGTCGGCCGAGCGGATGAGGTTGTAGTCGGGGCCCTGGATCCGGGACAGCGACATGCGATTGCCCTGGGGGTCGGTGGCGGTGGACAGGGCCTGGTACTGCTGGCGCTGGTCGTTGGACCAGACGTCGGTGTCCGACGCCAGGGGCGCCTGGACCAGCGCGGTGGCGTCGGCGAGGAACCTGGAGGTGGCGTCGACGTGGTCCCCGGTGATGTCCTGGCCGGTGACCCCGGGGAACCAGATGACCTTGGTGGCGCCGAACGCGGCGCACATCGCGGCCTCGATCTGGGCCTGGGTCTTGCTGCCGTTGCGCCGGGAGTCGACCAGGCTGCTCCGGGTGGCCATCAGCAGGCCGTCGCCGTCGGTCTCGACCGCGCCGCCCTCGCCGACGAATCCGGCGGCGGTGAACGGTACTCCGGCGTAGGCCGCGACCTTGGCCGCGACCAGGGCGTCCTTGGCATGGGTCTGCCGGTTGCCCCAGCCGTTGAAGTTGAGGCCGACGGCGTCCAGGCCGCCGGCGCCGTCGGTGCGGAACACCGGGCCCGAGTCCCGCATCCAGCAGTCGTCGACGGGGATGGTGCCGATGACGGTGACGGCGGATCCGCAGGCGGACCGCGCCTGCGAGACGCTGGCGGAGTTCGCGCACATGATGACCGGTTCGTACTTCGCGACGGTCTTGGCGATCAGCGCGATGTTCGCCTGGACGCCGGCCAGTTGGCGGCCCCAGATGGCCGAGCTGTCGGGCCAGGCCATCCAGGTCCGGGTGTGCCGAACGGTGTCGATCGGGACGGCGTAGGCCGCCGCCGCGGCGCCCGCGGGTCGCGGGGCACCGCCGGCCGCGTGGGCGGTGGCGCCGCCGAGCGCGGTGGCGCCGGCGGCGCCGGCCAGGGTGAGCCCGGCGGCGGCGAGGAAGTTCCTCCTGCCGAGGGCGTGCGTGGGTGTGCTGCCGGATGAGACGTGCTGGGGGTGGTGCTCGTTCATGTCTGGCCTCCCGTCACCCGTCGGGCGGACCTGTCCGTCCGACTGGGGAGGACCGTATTATTGACCGAGCGCTCGGTCAATAATACGGACGGAACTGCCCTGCCGGACGGTCAGGAATCCACCCCCGATCGCCACCGCGCCGCACCGATCCGCAGGGCACCGACGGCCGGAGGGACCGCCGGCCCGCTCCGCCTCCGGCGACCTGCGGACGGCCTACGGGACGGGCTGCGGCTGGGTGACGCAGTGGATCCCGCCGCCGCCGGCGCCGACCGAGTCGATGTTCAGCTGCTCGATCACCCGACCCGGGAAGAGGCTCTGCAGGGTGACCTTGGCGGCCGCGTCGGCCTTGCTGTCACCGAACTGGGCGGAGATGACGGCGCCGTTGCAGACGTAGTAGTTGGCGTAGGAGCCGACGAAGTTCGCGCTGGTCGACCGGATCACGTTGTAGTCCGGACCGCCGATCTTCGTCACCTGGACCGCGCCCCCCGTCGCGTCCGAGGCGGCGGACAGGACGTTGTACTGGTTGATCTCGTCGTTGTACCAGCCGTCGTGGGTGTCCTTGGCGTTCGGCTGCTGGACCAGACCCTTGCCGACCTCGATGAAGCGGCTGGTCGCGTCGACGTGGTCGCGGGTGATGTCGCCGGAGTCGATGTAGCCGTCGAACCAGATCACCTTGGTGGCGCCGTACGCGGCGAACATCGCGGCCTCGGCCTGGGCCTGCGTCATGGCGCCGTTGCGGGCCGGGTCCAGGATGCTGCTGCGGGTGGCCATCAGGGTGCCCGCACCGTCGGCCTCGATGGCCCCGCCCTCGGCCACGAATCCCGGGGCGGCGGTGAAGGGGACCCCGGCGTAGGCCGCTACGAGCTTGGCGACCTGGGCGTCCTTGGCGTGGGTCTGCTTGTTGCCCCAGCCGTCGAAGTTCAGGCCGACGGCGTCCAGGCCGCCGGTGCCGTTGGTGCGGAACACCGGGCCCGAGTCGCGCATCCAGCAGTCGTCCACCGGGATGGTGCTGATGACCGTCACATTGGCGGCGGAGCAGGCCTTCTTCGCGGCCGCGGCGCTGGCCGGGTTGGCGCACATGACGACCGGCTCGTACTTCGCGATGGTGTTGGCGATCAGCGCGATGTTGGCCTGGATGCCGGCCAGCGAGGTGCCGCCGCGACGGCCGCCGTTCCAGATCGCCGTGCTGTCGGGCCAGGCCATCCAGGTCCGGGTGTGCCGGACGGTGTCGATCGGGACGCGGTAGGTCCCGGTGCCGCCCGTGGCGGTGGGGGTCGGGGTGGGCGAGGGGGTGCCGCACCCGGGGGTGTCGGCGGCCTGCGCGACCTGGGAGGTGCCGCTGTTGGCCGCCCACACGACGCCGACGGCGGTGAGCCCGGCCGCCGCCAGCACCCGGCGCCTGCCCAGCACCGGCGCCTGCGGTCTGCCGGGCTGCTCCTCCGTGGTGATCTGCTCGTTCATCTCTCGGCCTCCATGTCTGCCACCGGCGGGTCGTCCGCCGATGGATCGGAAAGCTATAACTGACCAAGCGCTCGGTCAATACTTTCTCCGAGGCCTTTCCCCATGCCGGGCCGGGCGGCCCCCAACCGCATCGGCCCAGCTCAGGCCGGGGCGGCCGGCCCCCGATCACCGGCCGCCCGACGGACCGGCCGCCGGCGAAGGCCCGTCCGTACACCCCCGTCGCACGGGGGCGGGGCCACAGCCGCGCGCCCCGGCCGAATTCCCGGCGCAATCCACCGAGCGAGATCCACCACCGACGGCCGACTCGTTACAGTTCGCGGGTGGCTACACGATCCAGCGACACCCCGTCCCGGCCCGTCCCGGCAGAGCGGCCGACCGGCCGGACCCGCGCCTCCGCGAAGGGCGAGCAGACCCGGGCCCGCCTGATCGCGGCGGCCCGGACCCTGCTGGCGGGCGACGACAGCATCCCGTTCACCACCCGCAACGTCGCCGCCGCCGGCGGGGTGACACACGGCATGTGCCACTACCACTTCCAGGACCGGACCGATCTGATCCTGGCCGTGGTCGAGGACATCCGGCCGGAGTGGATCACCCCGCTGGAGGAGGCGGTCGGCGCTCCCGGCCCGTTCGCCGAACGGGCCGAGCGCGTGGTCGGCCTGCTCACCCAGCCGGAGGGCGCCGACCTGTCCCGCCTGCACTCGGCGCTGCACTGGTTCGCGCTCAACGACGACCGGGTCCGGGCGAGCCTGGCGGGCGAGTACCGCCGCTGGCGCTCCTGCTTCGTCACCCTCTACCAGGTGCTGGCGGACGAGCGCGGCGACGGACCGGACCCCCGCACCCTCGGTGAGGCGGCGGCCGCCGCCGTCGACGGCCTGGCCGCGATCCGGTCTCTGGACGAGGAGGCCGACGCCGAGGTCGACGCGGAGGCCGTGGTGCGCGCGGTCGTCCTCGGGCTGGCCTCGGCGGGCGCCGGGCGCTGACCCCGCGGCACGGCCCCGCCGGAACGCCGTCGTCGAAGACCTCGGTCAGGACGCGGCGGACGGCAAAGCGGCGGCCTGCGGCTGCTGCTGGGTGGAGCAGTGGATCCCGCCGCCGCCCGCGGCGATGGCGTTGATGTCGACCTGGACGACCTGGCGGTCCGGGTGGAGCTCCGCCAGGACGGCGGCGGCCCGGGCGTCCGCGTCGCGGTCGCCGAACCGGGGCATGATCACCCCGCCGTTGACGACGTAGTAGTTGAGGTAGGTGGCGAGGAAGTCGTCCCCGCCGCCGTCGATCTTCGAGAAGTCCGGTTCGGTGAGCTCGACGACCCGCAGGCTTCTGCCCCTGGCGTCGGTGGCGCTCTTCAGCACCTGCAGGGCCTGGTCGGAGGCGGTCGACCAGATGTCCGGCGGCGCGTCCGGGCCGGGCCGGTGGAGCACCACGACACCCGGTTCGGCGAACCGCGCCAGGGCGTCGACGTGGCAGTCGGTGATGTCCTTGCCGGCGACCCCCTGGAACCAGATCACCCGCTGCACCCCGAGCATCTCCTCCAGGGCCGCCTGGATCTGGTCGCGGGTCCGGCCGGGGTTGCGGTTCGGGTTGACCAGCGAGCTCTCGGTGGCCATCAGGGTGCCCTCGCCGTCGACCTCGACGGCGCCGCCCTCCGCGGTGATCGGTGCCTGGATCCGGCGGATCCCGTAGTGGTCGAGCAGGGCGGCGGCGACCCGGCTGTCGTTGTCGTGGGTCTGCTTGCCGCCCCAGCCGTTGAAGTTGAAGTCCACCCCGGCCAGGCCGGGCGGACCGGTGACGAAGGTGGGCCCGGTGTCCCGGGCCCAGAGGTCGTCCACCTGGAGGTCGAGGACCTCGACACTGTCGCCGCACAGCTGCCTGGCCTCCGCGCTCTGGTCCGGGCGGGCCATCAGGACCACCGGCTCGAACCCGGCGACGGCCCGGGCCACGCCCGCGATGTCGCGGCGGACGGCGGCAAGCTGGTCGCCCCAGACCTCCTCCAGAGCCGGCCAGGCCATGAACGTACGCGTGTGCGGCTGCCATTCGGCGGGCATGGCGAGCGAGGCGGCCCCGCCGGGAGCGGGGCTCGCCCCGCCGCCCGTGCTCGCCGTCGCCCCGGCCGGCGGGCCGGCCGAGGGGTCGGAGCCGCAGCCGTCCAGCAGGGCGACGGCGGCCAGGACCGCGCCGGAGCGCAGCAGCGTCCGGCGGGACAGGGCGGGGCTTCTCATGGGTTCCCCTGATGCCGGGAAGATCATCCGAAATCGGGTGATATCCGATGATAGCGAAGCGGATCACCCGGTGGGCGGCCCGTGCGCCACCGTTCGGGCGACCCGGCCGGGGGCCGACCCGCCGGTTCGAAGGGTCCGCCGGGGCGGATCGGGTCGGAGCAGATCGGGGATCGGGTCCGGGCCGCCGCCGTGGGGGCGCCGACCGCCCGGACCCGGGTTCGGTGGCCGCGCTACAGCGCGCGGCGCGCCTCGGCGATGCCCCGCGGATCCCAACCCGGCCTGGGCACGGAGTCCAGCAGGAGCCGGGTGTAGGGGTGCTGGGGCCTGGCCAGCACCTCCGGGGTCGGGCCGGACTCGACGATCTTCCCCCGGCGCATCACGATGACCTCGTCGGTGACGCACCGCACCACCCCGAGGTCGTGGGTGATGAACAGGTAACCGATGCCGGTCTCGTCCCTGATGTCGGCCAGCAGGTTGAGGATCTGCGCCTGGACGGAGACGTCCAGCGCGGCCACCGCCTCGTCCAGGACCAGCACGGCCGGCTCGACCGCCAGGGCCCGGGCGATCGCGACGCGCTGGCGCTGCCCGCCGGACAGCTGCCGGGGCAGCGCGGCGGCCTCCCGGGTACCGAGGCCGACCTGGTCCAGCAGCTCGGCGATCCGCCGGTCGTGGTCGCCGTCCGGGAAGTGCAGCCGGAGCGTCTCCCGCAGCACCGCTCCGACGGGTGTGCGGGGGTCCAGCGAGAGGAACGGGTCCTGGAAGACCATCTGCACCTCGCGGGCCCTGGCCAGCCGGTGCGCCCGGCCGCGCCGGTGCTCGGTCCGGTCCCGCCGGTGCACCAGGACCCGGCCGGAGTCCGCGCTCTCCAGGCCGACGACGATCCGAGCGGTGGTCGTCTTGCCCGAACCGGACTCGCCGACGATGCCCAGCGAGCCGCCCTCGGCGAGGGTGAACGAGACGTTGTCCACCGCCTGGACGCTCCCGTAGGCCCGGTGCAGGCCCAGCACCTCCAGAACGGTCTTCCTCATCGACGGCTCCCCCTTCGGGCTGGTCGCGCCGGCCGTCCCCGGACCGGTCGCCGGGCGCGGCCGCCCGCCCCCCGCCCCGCCGACGGCTTCCATGGGTGCCTTACGCATCGGCGCTCACCGCCCCCGTCCGGTCGCTGTGGTGGCAGGCCACCCGGCGGGCCGGCTCGCCGGCGATCGGCAGCAGCGCCGGTGCCTGCTGGCTGCAGAGGAAGGTCGCCGTCGGACACCGGGAGGCGAACGGGCAGCCCACCAGCTCCTCCTGGAGGCTCGGCGGCCGGCCCTCGATGGCGGCCAGCCGGCCCGCGGGGGCCTCCAGCCGTGGCGTCGAGTTGAGCAGCGCGGCCGTGTACGGGTGGCGCGGGCGGTCGAACAGGGCCTCGGCCGGGCCGGTCTCGGCGATCCGTCCGGCGTACATGACGTAGACCCGGTCGCTGATGGCGGCGGCGAGCCCGAGGTCGTGGGTGACGAAGAGCAGGCCGGTGCCGAAGCGGGCCTTGAGGTCCCCGAGCAGGGCGACGACCTCGGCCTGGGTGGTGACGTCCAGGGCCGTGGTGGGCTCGTCCGCCAGGATCAGGGCCGGGTCGCCCATCAGGGCGGCGGCGATCATGACGCGTTGCAGCATGCCGCCGGACAGCTCGCCCGGGTACTGCCGCAGGGCGGCGGCGGTGAGGCCGACGGCCTCCAGCATCTCCGCGGCCCGCGCGGTGGCCGTGGCCGGGGCGGTGCCGGCGTTGAGGCGCACGCTCTCGGTGAGGAAGTCCCCGATCCGGCGGAGCGGGTTGATGGCGGCGCGCGGGTCCTGGAAGATCATGGCCGCGCTGTTGGTCCGCAGGCGGCGGAGCTCGTCGGGGGCCATGGTCAGGACGTCCTCGCCGTCGACCCGGACGGTGCCCTCGGTGCGGGCGCCGGCCGGGAGCAGCCCGAGGACGCTGCGCGAGGTGAGGCTCTTGCCGGAGCCGGACTCGCCGACCAGGGCGACCGTCTCGCGGGCCTCGACGGTGAGGTCGACGCCGGCGAGGACGGGTCTCGCGGTGTTCGGCAGGCTCAGGCGGTAGGCCTGGATGTCGAGGGTGGTCATCGGTCCCTCCTGGCGACCTGGTCGGCCCAGCGCTCGCCGACGACGTTGAAGGCGACCACGGTCAGCACGATGGCGGCGCAGGGCAGGATCGCCGACAGGGGGTAGCCGTGCTGGATGGCGGACTGGCCGTCGAAGACCATCCGGCCCCAGTCGGGTGTCAGCGCGGGCACGCCGAGTCCGAGGAAGGAGAGGCCGGCGAGGTCGATGAGGGCGTAGCCGAAGTTGACGGTGGACTGGGCGAGCACGACGGGGGCGATGCCCGGGACGACGTGCCGCAGGCAGATCTGCAGGCCGGAATGGCCCTGCACCTGGTAGGCCTCCACGTACGGGCGGCGGCGCTCGGCGAGCACCAGGGAGCGGGTGAGGCGGCTGACGTAGGGCAGGTAGGCGATGGCCAGGGCGATCACCGGGGCGAGCAGGCCCTCGCCGTAGACCGAGACGATCAGGATCGCCAGCAGCATGCCCGGGAACGCGAAGACCAGCTCGGTACTGCGGGACAGGACGGAGTCCAGCCAGCCGCCCCGCCAGGCGGCCGCGACGCCGACGGCGACGCCGGCCACGGTGGAGAAGGCGACCACGCCGAGTGGTCCGAGCAGCGAGGTGCGGGCTCCGATCAGCAGGCGGGACAGGGTGTCGCGGCCGGAGGCGTCGACCCCGAGCAGGTGGTCCGCCGACGGCCCGGCGAGGGCGTTGCCCAGGTCGACGGCGTTGGGGTCGTACGGCGCCAGCCAGGGGGCGAGCAGCGCGGCCAGCACCACCAGGGCGACGAAGCCCAGGCAGAGCCGGTGCAGCGGTGCGCGGGTGGTACGGATCCGGGCCAGGCCGGGCCGGCGCAGCAGGGTCGTGGTCATGCGGCGGACCTCCTCGGCCCGAGGGTGACCCTGGGGTCGACCAGCGGGTGCAGCAGGTCGACGACCAGGTTCACCGTCATGAACAGCCCGACCATGATCAGGGAGATGGCCTGCACCGTGGGGAAGTCCTTGGTGGTGGTGGACAGTTCGAGGAGCTGGCCGATGCCGCCGACGCTGAACGCGGACTCCACCAGGACGGTGCAGACCAGCAGGGTGGAGACGATCAGGCCACCGGTGGTGAGGACGGTGCCGAGCGCGTTGCGGAACACGTGCCGGCTGATCACCCGATGGTCGGAGACCCCGCGGCTGCGGGCCACGGTGACGTGCTCCTGGCCCAGCACCTCCAGCATCGCGGCGCGGGTGACCCGGGCGAGCATGCCGATCAGGTAGAGCGCCAGCGCGACGGCGGGCAGGGTCAGGTGCCAGATCATCTGGCCGAGGCCGTCCCCGGTGCCGCCGGTGGGGAACCAGCCGAGCTTCACCGCGAACAGGCCCTGCAGCAGGACCGCCGCGACGAAGGACGGCGTGCCGAGCGCGAACGTGGTGCTCACCAGGATGGTGGAGTCGGCGGCGCCGCCGCGCACCGCGCCGATCCAGCCCAGCAGCAGGCCGAGCGTGACGACCAGCACGAGGGCCATCGCGACCAGCAGCAGCGTGCTGGGCAGCCGGTCGGCGAGCAGCCGGGACACATCGGTGCGGTAGGTGATCGAGCGGCCGAAGTCGCCGTGCAGGATCTGGCCGGTCCAGCGCAGGTACTGCAGGACGAACGGGTCGTCCAGGTGGTACTGGGCGTTGATCGCCTTCAGCGCCTCCGGCGAGGCCGAGCGGCCGGAGAGCAGGAAGCTCGCCGGGTTGCCCGGCGCCAGGTACATCGCGCCGAAGATCACGAACGAGGCGCCGAACAGCGTGGCGGCCATCTCGGCCAGCCGGCGTGCGGCGAATCTCAGGAAGCTCACCGGGCCGCTCCCACGTCGGCCGCCCACGGGTAGTACATGTACGAGATGGTGGTGGGCGCGCCGGTGATCCGCTTGTTCATGAACACCGCGGTGGGCCACTCGGCGACCGGTATCCACAGCAGCTCGTCGGAGGCGATCTTCTGCAGCTGCGCCTCGATCGCGAACCGCTCGGCGGGGTCGGCGGTGGTGGTGGCCTTCTTGACCAGGTCGTCGTAGGCGGGGTCGCTGAAGCCCGCGTAGTTCTGGAAGGCGCCGGTCTTGAAGTTGGCCAGCAGGTCCAGCGGGTCGGTGATCGAGTCGTAGTACGTCTCGGGGAACATGTCGATGCCTTCGCGGGCCTCGGCCGAGGTGAACAGCGAGGTGAAGGCGTTCGGCGCGATGGTCTTCAGCTGGACGTCCAGGCCGATGCCGGTGCCGGCCGCCTGCACGGCGGTGGCCAGCAGTGAGACGTCCTGGCCGATCGGGCTGGTGGCGACCGTGACGGTCTTGCCGGCCGCGCCCGCCTCCTTGATCAGCGCCTTGGCCCGGGCGAGGTCGGGGGTGGTGGGGGTGAGGCCCTCGAAGGCGTCCTTCCTGGTCGCCTCGGGCGCGGCCGCCCAGGCGGCGCGGGTGGTGAGCGAGCCGGTGACGGTGCCCGCGCCGCCGAGACCGGCCTTGACGAAGCCGGATCGGTCGAGCGCGAGGGACAGCGCCTTGCGGACCCGGGCGTCGCCGAGCACGCCGCTCATGTTGGTGACGTTGACGTTGACGGTGCTGAGGCCTTCGCCGAAGTAGAGCGAGCCGGCGCCGCTGCTCCGCAGCCGCTCGTAGCTCTCGGTGGGGATCAGGTAACCGCCGTCGGCCTCACCGGTGATCATCGCGTTGACCCGGGCCGAGGGGTCGGTGAGGAAGCGGAACTCGGCCTTGGCCGCCTTCGCCTTGGTACCCCAGTAGCTGTCGAAGCGGCGCAGTTCCAGGGACTGGCCCTTGTTCCACGCGCCGAGCTCGAACGGGCCGGTGCAGTCCAGGCTGCCGGTGGTGCCGTAGTCCTTGCCCGCGGCCTGGACGCCGGCCTTGGCCGCCACCACGCCGGCGGCGGTCGCCATGTACTGGTTGAACTGCGAGTCCGGCTGGATCAGCTTCACGGTGACCTGGAGCGGGCCGGTCCTGATGACGGTGCTGACGTTCTGGAACTGCTGGGCCCAGGCGGCGGCGTTGTCGGGGTTCAGCTGCCGGCCGAGGCTGTAGACCACGTCGTCGGCGGTCAGCACGCTGCCGTCGTGGAAGTGCACGCCCGGACGCAGGTCGTAGACCCAGGTGGTGGGGTCGGGGTTGGACGCCTTCTCGGCGAGGCCCGGGGCCAGCGTGAGCTGGGGGGTCCACCGCATCAGGCTCTCGCAGACGTTGGAGAGGATGGTGTTCTGCGGGTAGTCGAACGCGGCGATCCAGTCGAGCGTGGGGGGCTCGGCGTACAGCGCCCAGCTGAAGGAGTCGATGTCGCCCTTGGCGGCGGGCGTGTCCTGGGAGAGCTGGTAGGACGAGCCGCCGCCGGTGTCGCCGCTCTTCGGCGGACCGGCGCAGGCCGCGACCAGGGCGAGGGCCGCGAGGGCGGCGAGGGGCAGGGCCGGCCGGCGGTGGGACGAACGGGATCTGGACCCGTCCTGGGGGTCTGCCATCGGTGTTCTCTCTTCCGTGCTCACGGGGGTGGCGAGGAGATCTGTCAGCGGACTGCGGAGCTGTGGGGGCGCCGCCGCGGTGTCCCGGGTCGGGCCGCGGGCGCACCGGTCACACGGTGCGCCGGGCCGCCGGCACCTGCTGAGTGATGCAGTGGACGCCGCCGCCGCCGTAGGCGATCACGCGGGAGCGGACACCCACGACCTTGCGGCCGGGCAGGGCGGCGGCGAGCACGGCCAGCGCGCCCTCGTCCTCGGGGATGTCCGCCACCGGGACGACGACTCCACCGTTGGCGATGTAGAAGTTGAGGTAGCCTACCTCGGTCTCCTTGCCGTTGACCTGGACGAATGCGCTCTGCGGCAGGTCGATGACCTCCAGCTTGCGGCCCTGGGCGTCGACGGCGGCCTCCAGCACGGCCCGGTTGGCACGCATCCGCTCGAAGTCGGGGTGCGCCGGGTCGGCGGGCAGCTGGACCACGACCTTGCCCGGGGCGACGAAGGCGCAGACGCCGTCCACGTGGCCGTCCGTCTCGGTGTCCAGCAGGCCGCCGTACGGCAGCCAGATCACCGTGCTGACCCCGAGCTTGGCGATCAGTTCGGCCTCGATCTCGGCCTTGCTCATGCCGGGGTTGCGGTTCGGGTTGAGCAGGCACTGCTCGGTGGTGATCAGGGTGCCCTCGCCGTCGACGGTGATCGCGCCGCCTTCGAGGATCATCCGGGAGTCGATCCGCTCGACGCCGAGGCGGTCCAGCAGCGCGGCGGCGATCTTGTCGTCGGTGTCGTAGGGGTGGTGCTTCTCACCCCAGGCGTTGAAGCGGAAGTCGACGCCGGCGCGCTCACCCTCCAGGCCGAGGACGAAGATCGGGCCGGAGTCGCGGAACCAGGAGTCGTCCAGCGGCAGCTCGACGACCTCGACCTGGTCGCCGCACAGGGCGCGGGCCTCCTCGCCCTGCCCCGGGCGGGCGACCATGGTCACCGGCTCGAACTCGGCGATCGCCCGGGCGACCTGCGCGTACTCGCGCTTGACCTCCTCGAAGGTGTCGCCCCACAGCTCGACCCGGGTGGGCCAGGCCATCAGGCAGCCGTCGTGCTCGGTCCACTCGGCCGGCATGCGAAAGGTCATGGTTCTCTCCTGGGTGAAAGTTCAGTCAGTGTGGAGGGGCGGAGCCGGCCCGGGCTCCGGAGGGGCCTCGGGCCGGGGCGCCCCGGGCGGGTCGGCCGCCGTCCGCACGAAGGCGGCCGACCCGGGGAGCACGATTCGCGGTCAGTAGGCGGGCGGCACGGCCGGCTGCGACTGGGTGGCGCAGTGGATCCCGCCGCCGCCGCTCGCGATGCCGTCGATGTCCAGCTGGACGATGTCGCGGCCGGGGTAGGCGGCCTGGAGGATCGCGTAGGCGACCCCGTCCGCGTACCCGTCGCCGAACTGCGGCACGAACACGGCGCCGTTGGCGACGTAGAAGTTGGTGTAGCCGGCCAGGAACTCCTTGCCCTTGCCCCGGATCTTCCGGGGGTCGGGGCACGGCAGTTCGGTGACCGTCAGACGGCGGCCCCGGGCGTCGGTCGCGGTCCGCAGGATCTCCTTGGCCTGCTCGTAGACCGCCACCCACTTGGGGTCGGCCCCGGGGGCCGGGCGGTCCAGGATCACCTGGCCGGGTGCGGTGAACCGGGCCAGGTAGTCGACGTGCGCGTCGGTGATGTCCGCGCCGGCCAGCCCGGGGATCCAGATCAACCGGTCGATCCCCAGGGCCGACTTCAGGCCCTGCTCGACCTGGTCCCGGCTCATTCCCGGATTGCGGTTGCCGTTCACCAGCGAGCTCTCGGTGACCAGCAGGGTGCCCTGACCGTCGGTCTCCAGGGCGCCGCCCTCACCGGTGAACGGGGCCCGGATCCGCTCGACGCCGTACTGCTCCAGCAGCGTCGCGGCCGCCGCGGCGTCGTTGGCGTAGGGCTGGTAGTACGGCGTACCGCTCTTGCCCCAGCCGTTGAAATTGGTGTCCACCCCGGCGACGGCGCCGGGGGCGACGACGAAGGTCGGACCGAAGTCGCGGATCCACAGGTCGTCGTTCCAGATCTCCAGGACCTCGATGCCGTGGTAGCCGCCCCGGCCGCAGGCGTACCGGGCGTCGGCGGCCTGGGAGGGCCGGGCGAGCAGGACGACCGGCTCGTAGCGCGAGATCTCGTAGGCGACCTTGGCGATGTCCCTGCGGACCGCGGGGAGTTGATCCTGCCAGACGGAGGAGAGCGCCGGCCAGGCCATGAAGGTGCGCAGGTGCCGGTCGTCCTCGGCAGGCATCCGCAGGGTCGCGCCGGACGGGCTCACGGCGGCGCGGGCGGAGACCGGGAGGGTTGCGCCGAGGGCCGCCAGGGGCAGCGCCGCCGCGCCGAACTGGAGCAGCCGGCGGCGGGACGGAAGTGCTGACGTGTTCAAAAAGACTCCCTGGAGGGTGCTGGGAGGTGGGGTATGCCCCGCATCCTGCCCTCAACTGAAAATTCAGTCAATACCTTCAGGCTCCGAGAGTTCACCCTGCGCCCCCGGCGGGCCACCCGAAGCGCGCAGTGCGCCCGGCTACGACCGGACGGGCCCAAGGAGGGGGCACTGAACAGGAACGTCCCAGGAACCGACTCCACCAGGAGCACCCTGATGATCTGATCAGGAAATGCCCCGAAGCGGCCGTCGGCCGGGTAGAGTGATCGCTCGTGTCCGACCGTCGAACCGAAATACTCAGAGCCGCCACCCGGGTCATCACCCGGCGTGGCGTGCGCGGCCTGCGCGTGGGCGAACTGGCAGCCGAGGCGGGGGTGTCGACCTCGCTGATCTACTACCACTTCACCGACCGGGCGGGCATCCTGCGCCAGACGCTGGAGTTCATCAGCGACCGCGCCGACCGCTACACCGCGGAGCGCGACCCCGGCACACCCCCCGACAGCCCCAGGGTCGAGCTGGAGCAAGTCCTGCTGCTGGAGCTCCAGGACACCGCCGAGGTGCGCGAGAACAGCACCGCCTGGGGGGAGTTGAGGGCGAGCGCGGTCTTCGACCCGGACCTGCGCGAGGAGTTGGCCAGGGCCACCCACACCTGGGTCCACGAGATCGCCGAGCTGCTGGGGCGGGCCCACCCGGCGGGCACCGCGCCGGCGCACGCGGCCTCGGCCGAGCGGCTGACCGCCCTACTGGAAGGCCTCAGCGTCCGCTGGCTCAGCGGCTCCCTCCCGCTGGACCATGCCCGCCGACTCCTACGGGACGCGATCGCCGCCGAGCTGCAGCGGGCCTGAACTCCCGCCCGCGCGAAGGGCCGTGCCCGGCCGGGCCGGCCCGGGCACGGCGCCCCGAACCTGCCGGGCCGTCCCGGACCCGCCGGCCCACACCCATCGCCCCCCTGCTGGCCCCACCCCCGTCGGAACGGAACGCACGAACGGAACGCACGAGCTGCGGAGTCGACCCGGATGCCGACTCCGCAGCTCGCACCAGTGGCCCCCTGCCGTACGGCAGGGGGCCACTTCGACTCCCGGGCCGGGGCCTGCTCCCCCACCGGCGAAGCACGGGCCGTCTCCGCCTCAACCCTTGACTGAATTTTCAGTCAATGCGACAGTGTGGCTGTATCAAGACAAGCCCATCTCTCCGGCCCTGCGCAGCCGGCCGGACCGACCCCGGCGCACAGCGACGACCCGGTCGAGCCAGGTCGCTCCGGGTCCATGGGCACCCACGTGATCGCCTCGGTGCGAGCCACGGGCCGATGCCCTCCCACAGGGCGCAGAACTCCAGGACACTGGGAGAACCCCTCCGATGCTTCCGCACATGCTGACCCCGCCCGTCGGCGCCCTGCCCGGGTTCCGGTTCGACATCCGCCCGACCGCGACGCCGGACGGGGTCGGAACGGTACGACGGCTGCTGCGCGACGCGCTCGTCGCCGTCCACCTCGACCCGGACACTCCGTGTCTGCTGCTGTCGGAGCTGCTGACCAACGCGCTGGTCCACGGGAACACCGCCTCCGTGATCATGGAGCTGCGAGCCGGATACCTGCTGATCGCCGTCGCCGACCACTCCCCCGCGCGGGTCGAGCGGCTGCCCGAATGCTCCGAGCGGACGAGCGGACGGGGCCTCGCCCTGGTCGAGGCCCTGGCCGACGCCTGGGGGGTCTCCCCCTTCGGGGCCGGCGGCAAGGCCGTGTGGGCGTCGGTCGCGGCGGCCTGACCCGACGGAACACCCCGCGCCGTGCCGACCCCCGGCCGGCGCCCACACCCACGGCAGCACCGGACGCACGGCGTCCGACCTGCCGGCTGCACGAAAGGCCCGGTGGCACCCCCATGCTCCGTAACGGACTCGAACCCTGGCACATCCTGGTCGTGGTAGCCGTGGTCATCCTGCTGTTCGGCTCGAAGAAACTGCCCGACATGGCCCGTGGCCTGGGCAGGTCCATGCGGATCCTGAAGGCCGAGACGGCCGCCCTGCGCGAGGACGAATCCACCACCGAGGGCGGTGCCCCGGCCGAAACGCCTCGGCCGGCGGTGGCCGCGTCCGGGCGGACCTCCCCCGAGGACCGGCCCACCGAGCAGCAGTACACCCCGTCGCAGACCACCCCGTCGCAGCCGCGGCCCAGCGGCACCGCCTGAGCCCGGTGGCCGGCCCCGCGCCGGGCCGGCCGACCATGCGGACAGGGCAGGCACCTTGTGCCTGCCCTGTCCGCATGCCCGCATGTCCGTTCGGCTGCTCGTCGGCACATCCGTACACCGTTAATCCGTACGTCGGTACGTCTGTACGTCTCTTTGTCGCCATACCCGCGGGCGGCCGGGCTCCGGTCGGATGCCCGGTCCCGCCCGGAGGCCGGCCCACCGCGGCTACACGCGCTTACAGGAAGTAGAGGCGGTTGAGCGAGACGGAGTCCGCAGGCCCCGAGCACAGCGGTTCACCGTCGAGGGAGACCAGCCCGCTGCCCGGATGGACGTCCACCTGACCGGTCCGGGCATTGCGGAGCATATTTCTCGGCCCGATGCCGCGGGTGCCCCGGACGGCGACCCGGCGGCGGCGGGTGGGCATGCCGTCGGCGGCCTTGTCGAGGTAGGCGCCGTCGGCGGCGGCCTGGGCGAGGAAGGCGACCGAGATGTCGGCGGCGGTGGCGCCGTGGGCGCCGAACTGCGGTCCCAGAACGAGGGGTTCGCAGCGGTCGGTGGAGGCGTTGGGGTCGCCGGTGACGCCGTAGGCGGGGAACCCGGACTTCAGCACCAGCTGCGGCTTGGCGCCGAAGTGGTCGGGGCGCCAGAGGACGATGTCGGCGAGTTTGCCGACCTCGACGGAGCCGACCTCGTGGGCGAGGCCGTGGGCGATCGCGGGGTTGATGGTGAGCTTGGCGATGTAGCGCAGGACGCGTTCGTTGTCGTCGCCGCCCTCGGTGGTGCCGTAGGAGCCGGCGCCGTCCAGCGGGCCGAGTTCGGCCTTCATCTTGCCGGCCATGGCGAAGGTGCGGCGCACGGTCTCGCCGGCCCGGCCCATGCCCGGCTGCTGTGAAGATCAGCAGCCGGTCCCGCTCGGTCGGTGTCAGTCGCATGATTCCTCGTCGGAGAGAGGGCCGATGTCGCTGGTACGGCGTCGCCGGTAGCGGCTCGTTCGTACGGCGCGCAGCCAGTAACGGCTTGTTCGTACGGCGTCGTTGATACGACGTGATACGACGTCGTTGATACGGCGTCGCAACCGTCGGGTGGAGCCCGCGCCGGGTGTCGGCGCGGGCTCCACGGTCGCGACGGGGGTCAGCCGGCCGCCGGGGTACCGGGCTGGTCGTGGGTGGAGCAGTGGATCCCGCCGCCACCCGAGGCGATGTTGTCGATCTTCAGCGGGACGATGTCCCGGTCAGGGAAGTGCTCGCGCAGGATCTTCTGGGCGCGGTCGTCCGCCGCCGCGTCGCCGAAACGCGGCAGGAACAGCGACCTGTTGGCCACGTAGAAGTTGATGTACGAGGAGACGAAGGCGTCGCCGCGGCCGGTGATCCGGTCCGGGTCCGGCTGGGGCAGCTCGATCACCTGCAGGGGCTTGCCGCTCGCGTCGGTGGCGTCCCTCAGGACTTCCTTGGCCTGGGCGGCGGAGCGCGACCAGACGTCCTCGGGCGCACCGGGGAACGGCTGGTCCAGGAGCACCACCCCGGGAGCGGCGAACCGTACCAGGCAGTCGACATGGGCGTCGGTGATGTCCTGGTCGCGGACTCCGGCGAACCAGATCACCTTCGTCACGCCCAGGGCCCGCTTGAGCTCGGCCTCGATCTCGTCCCGGGACCTGCCGGGGTTGCGGCGGTCGTTGACCACCGAGCTCTCGGTGACCAGCAGGGTCCCCCGGCCGTCCGTCTCGAACGAGCCGCCCTCGGCGACCACCGGTGTACTGACCCGCTCGATCCCGTACCGGGCCAGCAGGGCGCCGGCCAGGGCGGTGTCGTTGCCGTGTTCCTTCTGCTTGTTGCCCCAACCGCTGAAGTTGAGGTCGACGCCCTTGAGCGTGCCGGAGTCCTCCACGAACACCGGCACGGTGTCCCGCGCCCACAGGTCGTCCACCGGCAGAGGGACGACCTCCACGCCGTCCCCGCAGGCGCGCTGCGCGGCATCGGCCTGGGCCGGCCGGGCGAACATCACCACCGGCTCGTAGTGGCCGACGGCCCGGGCCAGACCGGCGATGTCCTGTCGGACATCAGGGAGTTGGCTGTCCCAGATGCCGGTCGACGCGGGCCAGGACATGAAGGTCCGCGCGTGGCTCTCCCACTCCGCCCCGAACCGGCGGCCGGGCGGCGCGCCCCCGTCGGGCGACGCGGGCGCCGGCGCCGGGTCCTCCTCCCCCGACGGGGAACAGGCGACAGAACCGAGGGTCAGCAGGCCGACACCTGCGGCGGCGCGCAGCATGGTCCGACGGGACAGGGCGAGATCTGGCACAGGACAACTCCGAGGGGGCAGGGGTGACTTCAATCGGACGGCGGTGGCGCAGGCGGTCCGACCGGCGGACGGGACCGGGCCGGACGGAAGGGGCAGGCGGCACGGAAGGGGCAGGGCAGCAGGGCACAGGACCGGACGGCCCATGACCGGCGGCACGGGACCGGACGACACGGAACCGGACGGCACGGAACCGGACGGGACCGCCCCGGGCTACGGCAGCGGCTCGTGCATCGTCGAGCAGTGGATCCCGCCGCCTCCGGCCATCAGCCGGTCGACGTCGAGCTGGACGACCTCCCGGCCGGGGAAGGCCGCGGCCAGCGCCTGTCGGGCGGCGGCATCCTTGACCTGGTCGCCGAACTGGGCCGTGATCACCGCACGGTTCACCAGGTGGAAGTTGAGGTAGGAGTCGACGAACTTCGAGTCCCGCGACCGCACGGTGTCAGGGCCGTCGACCTTGATGACCTGGAGCCTGCGGCCGCGGGCGTCGGTCGCGCGGGAGAGGATGTCGAACTGCTGGCGGGCGTCGCGGGCCCAGACGTCGCCCCGTTCCGCCGGGGGCAGCTGCACCATCACCACGCCCGGCCGGACGAACCGCGAGGTGACGTCGATGTGGTCGTCGGTGATGTCCTGCCCCTTGATGCCGGGCACCCAGATCATCTTGTCGGCGCCGTACACGTGCAGCACCGCGTCCTCCACCTCGGCGCGGCTCCACCCGCGATTGCGGTTCTTGTTGACGAGGCTGCTCTCGGTGGCCATCACGGTGCCGTCACCGTCCGTCTCGATCGCCCCGGGCTCGCCCACGAAGTCGGCCGTGCCGAAGCGCAGGCGGTTGCGGTCGGCGATTGCGCGCGCGACCTCGGCGTCGTCGGCGTGGGTCTGCTTGTTGCCCCACCCGTTGAAGTTCAGGCCGACCGCGTCCAGCGCGCCGTAGCCGTTGCGCCGGAACACCGGGGCGGTGTCGCGCATCCACAGGTCGTCGGTGGGGATCGCGTCGGTGACCGTCACCTCTGGGCCGCACCAGGCGCGGGCGTCCGCGGCGGTCCCGGCGTCCGGGGCGCACATCACCACCGGCTCGAACCGCGCGATCGTCCGGGCGATCAGCGCGATGTCCTGCTGCACGCCGCCCAGCTGGCGCCCCCAGACGGATTTGCGGGACGGCCAGGACATCCAGGTCCGGGCGTGCGGCACATCGTCCGCGGGGACCCACCAGCGCGGCAGCGGCTCGCTGGCGGACGGGGCGGCCGCGGCCGCCCGGGGACCGAGCGCGAGGCCTGCCGCGCCCAGACCCACCGCGCCGAGGAGGGAGCGCCGCGACGGGCCGGCTCCGAAGAGGCGGTCGACGAGGGAAGGTCCCGCAGTGCCGGGGTCGTTCATAGGAGTCTCCAGATCAAGTATCGCCTGCGCCTGGCCGGAAGCGCCGCCCCGGCGCCGCCCCGGCGGACGGCCGTACGCCCGGGTCGCCGGGCGGCCGTCCGCCGGGACGGCGGGCGGAGGCGCTCGGCACGGCCGCCGGGCCGGGTACGTGGGGCGTACGAGCGGCCTGGCCGTGCCGACCACGGACCAACGGCGGTCGCCGGACGGGCGTGCCGTATCCACACTGTCGCATTGACTGAAAATTCAGTCAAGAACGACCTCAGAGGGCTCCCACGTCGTCGGAAGGCCGGCCATGCCCGGGCGGCAGGCCGCCGGCCCGGCGGCGCACGCCACTCGTGACCAGCGGGATCGACGGCGTGGACGCCCGAGCAGGGGGCCGGTCACGGCCGTGACGAACCCGGAACAGCCGCGCGGCCGTACGTCGCGGCCGAGAACGCGGGCGCGAGGCCGACCACGGCCGGGGGGTGCCCAGGCGCAGCCGCGCCGGACGCGGGGAACACCGCAGGGCGCCCGGTCAGTGGCAGGCCGCACGGCCGACCTCGCCCTGGACCCACGAACGCCCTGGACCTACGAACATGGCGGGCGCGTACCGCGACACCCGAGCCGCACCCGGGCAGCACCCGCGGACGCGCGGAGTCGTCCCGGCCTAGCGACGGCCCAGCATCTCCAGCTCGCCCTCGATCGCGCCGGCCATCAGTTCACGCGCGTGGGACAACGGCAGGCTGCCGCTCAGCCAGCGCACACTCAGCCCTTCGAGCAGCGCGGTCAGACGTTCGGCCGACCCGGCGAGGGCCGCCGCGCCGCCCATCGGCCGGACCCTGCCGAGCAGTTCCGCGACCTCCTGGACCCAGATCAGCGTGGACCGGGCCAGGTCCTCCCGCAGGTCGGGCTCGAACACCGCACTCGCCCGCAGCTCCCCCCAGGCGGTGCTGTTCTCCCGCACCTCGGGCGAGTCCTGGAACTCCAGCAGCAGCGTCTGCTCCAGCTCCGCCCTGGCGTCCAGCGGCGGGGCCCCGGGCTCGCGCTGCGTGGTGTAGCGCTCGGCGCGGTCGCTGATGAACTCCAGTGTTGCCCGGAGAATGCCGGTGCGGTCCTTGAAGTGGTAGTAGATCAGCGCCGTGGACACACCGGCCTCGGCCGCCAACTCCTCCACGCGCAGCCCGCGGACCCCGCGTCGGGCAATGACCCGCGCGGCCGCTTCCATGATCGAGGTTCTACGGTCTGCCACGGGGCAACACCCTACCCGGTGGCCCCACCTGGACAGAACCCTCGGAGCTGACTGAAATTACAGTCGGCTAGAGTGCCTCCAGTCAGCCCGACACGGCTGCCTCGACGCGGCCCCGCCGCTCGGGGCGGTACCACGCGGCGCGGGAACCTCCCGGCGGTGCCAGGACTCCCCTCCGGGCATCCGCACCACAGCCGGCCGCCCGGGCCGGGCCCGTCCGAGTACCGGCACCGGTCCCCGCAGGACCGCGCCGACCCGTGGCACCGCGCCGACCCGCCCGACCACCCCCGAGCCGCCGGAGGCCATCGTGACCACTGGAGACCGCACGGTCCCGCTGCCCTCGACCTTTCAACCGCTCTCCGCGGACGATCCCCGCGAGGTGGGCGGCTACCGCGTGTTCGCCCGGCTGGGTGCGGGCGGGATGGGACGGGTCTACCTGTCGTACACCAGGGGCGGCCGGCCGGTGGCCATCAAGGTCGTCCGGCCGGAGCTGGCCGAGGACACGGAGTTCCGGCACCGGTTCGCCCGCGAGGTGGCCAGCGCGCGCCGCATCCACGGGCTCTACACCGCGCAGGTGGTCGACTCCGGCGTCGACGCCGCCCAGCCGTGGCTCGCCACCGCGTACGTGGCCGGCCCCTCGCTGCAGCAGGTGGTGGACCGGTTCGGCGCCCTCCCGGAGCGGACCGTCCTGCTGATCATCGCCGGCATCGCCGAGGCGCTGCAGGCGATCCACGCGACGGACGTGGTGCACCGCGACCTGAAGCCCGCCAACGTCCTGATCGCCGCCGACGGCCCGCGGGTCATCGACTTCGGCATCGCCCGGGCCGCCGACACCAGCGCGCTCACCTCGACCGGCCTGCGGATCGGCTCCCCCGGCTTCATGGCGCCGGAGCAGGTCCTCGGGCAGCCCGCCGGCCCGGCCACCGACGTCTTCGCCCTGGGCGCGCTCGCCTTCTACGTCAGCACCGGCACGCCGCCGTTCGGCGGCGGACCCGAGTCCGCCACCATGTACCGCGCGGTGCACGAGGACCCGGACTTCTCCCGGGTGCCGGCCGGCCTGCGCCCGCTGCTCCGCCAGTGCCTGGCCAAGGACCCCGCGCGGCGCCCCGGCACCCTGCAGATCATCGAGTCCGCCCGCAGCCACGCCGCGGTGGGCGGACACCTGCGGTTCGCCGACGACTGGCTGCCGCACCCGGTCAGCACCGAGATCCGGCGCCGCGCCGACCTGCCCACGGCCATCGCCGGAACGAACGCCGCCGGACCCGCCCCGACCGGACCGGCCACCACCCTCGACCCGATCCGGGCCGCGACGGCCGAGGCCCCCACCGCCCTCACCCCGGCCACGGCGCTCGCTCCCGCACCCGCACCTGCTCCCGGACCCGCACCCGCACCCGCACCCGCCGACGAGCCGGGGCTCGACCACGGCCGCGACCGGCACCGGGGCTCCGGACGCCGGCGGACGGCCCTCACCGCGACCGCCGCCCTGCTGATCGGCGCCGTCGGAGCGACCGCCCTCCTGCTGACCCCGCTCGGTGACGACTCCGCCGGCGCCGACACCGTCGACGACGTGCCGACCACCGCGCCGACCACCGCGCCGCCCGCCGCGCCGACGACGACGGCCCCGAGCACACCGCTCTCCACCCCGACCGCGCCCACCGCCGGCCCCGGCTTCACGCCGGTGTACGCAGAGGTCGAACTGACCTCGCCCGACCCCTCGTACGAGTTCGACATCAAGGCCGGCCGGGTGGCCCCGCAGGAGAACGCGACCTGGTACCTGGGGCGCAGCGCCACCGAGTTCTTCGTCCCCGAGGACAGCGACACCTTCATCGCCCCGGGCGGCCGGCTGACCCCCGAGGACTGCGTCAAGGGCATCGAGAGCCGGCCCGCCACGGCATTGCCGTTCACCACCCTGGGCGCCGGCCGCGCCTTCTGCGTCCGCAGCCGCGCGGGCCACGACATCGCCGTCGTCCGGGTGCTCGCCGCCGGCGCCGAGGACGGCGCGGTGCGGATCTCCATGGACTACTACCGCCAGGACGGCTGAGCCTGCTCGTCAACCTCGGGGGCGGTCGGTCAGACGGGACCTTCGAGTCCGGTCAGGAGGGCCGCGATGTCCAGGCCGATGGTGAGGTACTGCTCGAAGGTCCGGTTGTTCAGGGCCCACGGTGATCGTCTGCGCCGGACGAGATCAACGGCTGCGGCGGGCTCCTGGCCCAGCTCGACGAGGGTCTGTGCGACGACCAGCCCGGAGCGGTTGTAGCCCGAGTGGCATCGCACGAGGACCGCGCGATCGTCGTGCACGGCCTTTGCGGTGGCCATGGCCAGCCGCTGGACCGTGCGGATCTGCTCGGCCGTGAGCGGACTGTCCGGGATCTCACCGACCAGATGCTCGACGCGGGGGTGCGGTCCATGGCCTGCTCGGGTGAACAGGCTGACGACGAGGTCGAATTCGGCGTCGGCGACAGCACTCCGCGTCCGGCCTCCCGGACCGGCCCAGAAGTGTCCACCCATCCAGAGCCCCGGCGTGATCTCGTTCCACGGCGCCTGCGGTTCGGGGGCATCGCGCTCCCTCTGACGTGTCTTCATCTGTTGCCCTTTCCGGGACGGTCAACGAGACGGCCAGGCAGTCGGGTTCCCTTGCCCGCTGCCCTGTCGGGCTTCCTGAGGGTCAGGCCACGCGGTTCGGTCCTACCGGCGACGAATCGTCCCGCTCGTTGGCGATCGGCGAAGCCGGGCGGACATCCAGCGCCGGGTCTTCCATGACCGGGTCTTCCAGGGTCGGGTCTGCCATGACCGGGCAGCGCTGCCCGGCACGACGCCCCCGGCCCGGGTCAGCTCGGCCAGAGGCGGAGCGCCACGGCGCCCGTCAGGACCAGCGCGGTCAGCACCGGCGCCCCATCCGACCCCCCGGCCGCCCGGACGTGACGGCGGCCGTCGACACGATCGGCAACGCGACGGCCAGGCCCACCGTCATCGCGAGCGCCGTATCGGACGGCGGCTCGTGCCCGGCCGGCTGCGCAGGCGGCCGGCGGCAGCCGCCCTGTCGAGGCGCCGCTGCTCGCGCGTGGCCCAGTCGCGGACGCGCTCGGGGTCGAGCGGGATCCCGTGGCCGACGTGCAGCCGGGTGGGCCTCAGTTCGAGCATCGCGCGCAGGCTGGCGAGGTTGCGTCGCGGGTCGTCGTGGAAGGGCGGGTTGGCGGGGCGGCCCGGGACGAGGCCCATGAAGGAGTTGGCGATCAGGTCTCCGGCCACCAGGTCGCCGTCGTCGGTGAGGACGGAGACGGAGCCGGCGGTGTGCCCGGGGGTCGGCATGATCCGGGCGTCGACGCCGAAGTCGTGCAGCGGCAGCTCACCGTCGAGGAGCACCCCCGGCTCGAACGGCTCGACGGTCTCGTGGAGTTTGCGGTTGCGGTCCATCAGGCGTCCCATCGGGCCGGTCGGCAGGTACGGCTCCCGGACCCGCCCGGTGCGGTACTGCCCCAGGTCGGCGACATGGCCGGCCACGGGGGCACCGGTGAGCCGGTGGAGCTCGGCGGCGGATCCGAAGTGGTCGAGGTGCCCGTGGGTGATGACGATCAGCCGCAGGTCGGCCGGGTCGACGCCGTTGCGGGTGACGGCGTCGAGGATCCGCCCGGCACTGCCCGGGGTCCCGGCGTCGACGAGCACCGGGTGTCGGCCCAGCAGCAGGTGGGCGTTGACGGCGTGCTTGCCGAGGACCGGGATGGCGATGACCTTCGTACGGGACATGTGTACTCCGTCGTGAGTGTGTTCGGTGCGGTGGACGGGCGTGCGGAGGTGGCGCGGGGCGCGCGACAGCGGCGCTCCGCACAGGTGGGCGTACAGGGGCGGTGAGTGGGCGGGCCAGGGGTCGGCAGGCCGGAACAGCCGGAGCGGGCTGGTAGGAGCCCGGCTCACGGGAAGGCTGACCGGGCGCGCGGGTCGGGGCCGGGCCAGGGCCCGGGCCCGGGCCCGGGCCCGGGCCGAGGTCAGAGCGTGGGACGGGCCGGCGGACCGGCAGGTGCGTCGGGCGACCGGAAGCGCCGCCGGTACTCGGCCGGGGTGGTTCCCAGCCGTTTGCGGAAGACCCGGTGCAGGGTCTCGACGGAGCCGAGGCCCGTGCCGGCGGCGATGCCCACCAGCGGGCGCTCGCTCTCCTCCAGGAGCCGCCGCGCGGCCTCCAGCCGGGCGGCCTCCAGGTAGTCGGCCGGAGTCCGGCCGGTGCGGCGGCGGAAGAGCCGGGAGAAGTGGCGGACACTCACATGGAGATGCTCGGCCAGCACAGGCAGCGGCAGTTCCTCGGCCAGGTGCTCGTCGATCCAGCGGAGCAGGTCCTCGATCCGGTCGTCGGCCGAGTCCTGAAGGGACAACGGCACGCTGAACTGGCTCTGCCCGCCGGCTCGTTTGACGTACATCACCATCGCGCGGGCGGTGTTCAGCGCCAGTTCCTGCCCGTGGTCCTCGGCCACCATCGCCAGCGCCAGGTCCAGCACCGCCGTGACCCCGGCGCAGGTCCACACCCGCCCGGCCCGGAGGAAGATCGGGTCCGGGTCGACCGCGACGAGCGGATGGGCGGCGGCCAGCTGGTCGGCGGTCAGCCAGTGCGTCGTCGCCGGCAGGCCGTCCAGCAGCCCGGCCGCGGCCAGGATGTGGGCTCCCGCGCACAGCCCGGCCACCCTGCGGGCCCCCGGTGCGGCCTCGCGGAGCCAGGCCGTCACCGCCGGGTCGACCACCGCCTCCACCCGCCCCGCCGTCATCTCCATCGCGCCCGACACCAGCAGCGTGTCGACGCCCGCGGGCACGTCCTCCAGTGCCAGGTCGGCCACCAGCCGGACGCCCGAGGAGGTCGTCAGCTCGCCCTGCCGAGGAGCGGCGATCAGCACCCGGTAGCCGCGCCCGCCGGACGTGATCAGCCGCGAGGCGATGGAGAACACCTCGGCGGGCCCGGTGACGTCGAGCAGTTCGACGCCCGGGAAGGCGGCGACGAGGACTGTACGGGGATCGGCCATGTCCTGATCCTCGCGCCGCGCCGGGGCGTCCGCAACGACCTGGTTCTGTCACATCCGGCCATCGGCCGGGTGTCGGCCGGCGCACGCCCCGCTGCCCTGCCCGCCGCTCACCCTTTCGGGCTCCGCACGGAGCGGGGGCCACCGGGGGATTCGACGATGAAGGCGCGCGAACCCCTGACCGCCCGGAGATCGGAGACCGTGATGCCAACCCTGACGGTGTGGCGCTTCCCCACCCCGACCGGGGCCGATGCCGCCCTGGAGAGCCTCAAGGAGCTGCACCAGCAGCAGCTGATCACGGTGCAGGACGGCGCGGTGGTGAACTGGCCGGAGGGCGCCAAGAAGCCCAGAACCCGGCACCTGGCCAACCTCACCGGGCGGGGCGCCCTCGGCGGGGCGTTCTGGGGGATGCTCTTCGGAGTGATCTTCCTGGTGCCCATCCTCGGTATCGCCGTCGGGGCGGCTTTCGGCGCCCTCGGCGGCACACTCGCCAAGGCCGGCGGCATCGACGAGGACTTCATCCGGCAGGTGCGCGAGAGCGTCACGCCCGGGACGTCGGCGTTGTTCGTGCTGAGCTCCGACGCGGTGCTGGACCGGATCCGGATCGCCTTCGAGGGGTGGGACGCGGAGTTGATCCAGACGAACCTCTCGGCGGAGGAGGAGTCCCGGCTGCGCGAGGCCTTCTCGGAGGACCACGACACCCACTGACCCCGGCCGTGCCGCACGCTCCTCGGCGCCGCGCGGGCCGGACGGCTCCGAGCCCGTCCGGCCCGCGCGGCGCCGAGGATTTCACCGGGACAGGGCGACGGGTTCACCCGCCCGGGGGGATGCCCGGGCCCGACGGGCGGGGTCAGACTCGAGGGCGTCCGCTGTTCCCGAGGAACCGGAGGAATCCGTGAGCGACCTCAAGTTCGAACAGAAGCGATCGCTGTCCCGCCTTGAGGCTGCCGACCAGCTGGAGGCACTCGCCGCCGCACTGCGGCACGGCGGCAACGCGGAGCTGGAGCTGGGCCCGGGGGTGCTGAGCCTGCGCATCCCCGACGAGCTGCGCAGCGAGCTGGAGGTGGAGGTGGACGACGGCGAGTTCGAGTTGGAATTCGAACTCAAGTGGTCGAACACAGGCCCGGCGGGCTGAACCGGGACGGCGCCCCCCGGTACGACGACGGCCGGTACGTAGGCGGCCGCGCGTAGACGCCCGCCCCGCGCGAGGAGCAGGCCGGCCGGCGCGGGGGCCGGTCCCCAGTCCCCGGTCCCGCTACCGGTGCCGCCCACGCCGGGGTGCCGAGGACGCGGCCGGCGAACCGCTGGAGAACGCCTGGCGCAGCAGGACCGTCCGGTCGACGGCCGGCCGGTGCGGGGTGCCCGGCCGTTTCCGCGGCACTCGCACCCGCAGGGCCAGCGGCTGGATGGTGAGCCGCACCGGCGTGGGCATCAGCACGGCCTCGCCGTCGATGCCGACCGGGATCTCGGCGGCGTCCGACTCCACCACCACCTCGTGGGCCAGGAAGGTGCTCAGCCCCTTGGCGTGCCGGCCGCGCAGCAGGCCGGCCGCCTGGGCGGCGTTGTCGACGGTGATCGCGATGACCCCGAGCCGCCCGGTGTCGAGCCGGGTGCGCCGGCCCAGCCCGGCCGGGTCGCCCGACCCGTACGGGTTGTTGCTCACCAGTAGGGCCTTCGGGTCCTCGATCGCCGGCCCGCCGTCGATCCGGACGACCAGCCGGGCGCCCTGCCGGCCGGACAGCATCTCGGGCAGCAGCTGCAGGATCGTGCCGGTCTTGTCGTCGCGGTAGGCGGGGCTCTGCACGACCCCCGCGTACGCGCCGAACGACGCGTTGTTGACGAAGGTCCGCCCGCCGATCAGGCCCAGGTCGAGACGGATCTCGACCCCGTCGTCCAGGGCGTCCAGCCCGGCGTCCGGCCGCTCCCGGTCGAGTCCGAGGTCCATCGCGAAGTGGTTGCGGGTGCCGGCCGAGACGACGAGGAACGGCAGCCCGAACTCGGCGGCGATCCCGGCGACCAGCGCCTGGGTGCCGTCGCCGCCGGCGACGCCGAGCAGGTCGGCGCCGCCGGTCGCGGCCGTCCGGGCCAGGGCGGCGACGTCGACCTGCCCGGGGCCCTCCAGCAGCGCCACCTCCGCGCCCAGCGACCGCGCCTTGGTGTCCAGGGCGAAGCGCCCGACCTTGCCGCCGCCCGAACGGGGATTCATGATCAGGAAGGGCCGGGCCGGCGGCGGCGTCCGGACCTCCGGCATGGCGGTCCGCGGCCGGCCACGGACCAGGGCCGCCCTGGCGGCGGCCGCCGCCGTGGCGGCCAGGACGAGCACCAGCACGATCACCCAGAGCTGGTGCCGGACGACGTAGTAGACGGTCACGGCCACGGGCACCGCGACGGCGACCACGGCGCAGGCCCAGCGCAGCGGGCCCCGGTTGCTCAGGAACCACCAGAGCGCCGCGAGGGTGGCCGCGAGACCCAGGACCCCGACGAGCAGGACGGCGAGGCTGGTCAGGCCGCCCAGGAGCAGCAGCACGACGACGCCGAGCGCCGCCGCGCAGGCCAGTCGGGCCAGCCAGCGCTGGGCGGCCGTCACCGGTGGCGCAGCCGCACCGGCGCTCCCGGCCGTGGACGTCGCGACTGTGGACGCCGCGGGCGTGGGGGCGCCCGGCGTGGGGGCACCCGGCGTGCCGGCTCCAGGGCGTTCGGCCCCGTTCCGGGCCGGGGGCTCGACATCGGTCATGGATCCTCCGTAACCGCGGTGGGCGGACCGGACGGACCGGGGCCTGGCAGGCCCCGCCCGGTACCTCTGGGTTTCGACGGTAGCCCCGAGCGTCGCCCGCCACCCGGCGCGGCGCGCGGCCGGGGGCATGCGCCGCCCAGGGAACGGCCTCACCTGGCGGCCGCCGGCAGCGACGACGACCCGGAGGAGACCGTCGCCGCGCCGGCGACGCAGCTGGACGGCCGCCAGGTGAGTCCGTTCGCGCTCCGGAGGGTGGTGTGCCCGCCCCGGGTGCCCGGGCCGGCGGGCCGGGTCAGGTCCAGGGCGTGACGGTGAGCGCGATCCGGGCGTCCGCACCGAGCACGGGGCGGATGGTCTCCGGCAGCGGGATCTCGGCGCGCCACACCCCGGCGGCGGGGTTCACGTCGACCAGCGGCGGACCGCTCGGCGTGTGGTCCCGGATCGCGCCCTCGACGGTGCTGTTCCACACCGCCCAGACCTCGGGTGCGGCGCCCGCGGCCGCTGCACCGGCGGCGCCGGTACCGGCGCCGTTCCGCGAGCCGACGTCGACGATCAGGATGTCGTCCAGGTCGGCGGTCTGCTCCAGGTGGTCGCCGAAGCTGAGGAACCCGTCCACCCTGCGCAGCGACAGCACCCGCAGGTGCAGGGCGTGCCGCACCGGGCCGACGCCCTCGCGCGGGGCCAGCCGGCTGCACAGGAAGGTGGTCACCAGCGGGACGTCCCGCTCCGGCCCGCCGTCCGTACGGGTCCGCGGCAGCTGCACCGGGCACCAGTGGGACGCCGTCTGCTCGTGCATCACGATCGGCAGACCGCGCACCGAAAGCCGTACCTCCGCCTGCCATTCCACCTGGTCGTCGGCCGGCAGCCGGTGCCCGACCAGCGTCGAGGCCACCCGCAGGTCGCCGAACAGGAAGCGGCGCAGGTTCTGGTAGCCCTCCTCGGAGTTGACCAGCCCGTAGGTTCCGCTGTGCGAGCGGTGCACGTACGCCCGGTGCGCGCCGGGGACGTAGGCGTTGTCGATCTGCACCAGCCCGTCGCTGCGGGCCCCCACCACCGCCGAGGACAGGCCCATCGCGACCCCGTAGTCCGCCGGGTTCGTGCCGACCAGACAGAAGACCCGCTCGGGCGGGAACCCGCCCGGCATCTGCCGGGGGTCCCAGCCGTCGGGCGGCCCGTCGCGGTCCTGGAGGCCGGCGGGGGTCAGGTATTCGTACATCCGCTCCGGGCCGAAGATGTCGGCGCCGTTGATGCCGGTAGCGTCCCGCAGCCGCTCCAGCAGCCCGAGGCCGTGCTCGAAGGCGATGCCGCCGTGCGGGGTGCCGTAGGTGAAGAGCTTGTCCACGTAGTCCCCCGGATCCTCGCCCCGCTCAGGGAGGATCTTCTGCAGCAGGCAGCGGCAGATCAGACCGCCCATCGAGTGCGCCACCAGGTGCACCCGCGGCACACCGGCCTTGGCGCGGATCTTCTCGATCAGCGCCAGCAGGCTCCCCGCCGCGTTCTCCAGCCGGTACTCCTCCGGCTGAGCGCCCCAGCTGCTGGCGGCGGCGTCGTAGAAGCGGTGCACCCAGACGGTGTTCGCCGGAACCTTCTCGGCCGCGTCGAGATAGGCCTCCTGGCCGCCCTGGACCCGGATCTCGTAGCCCTCGTCGAGCAGCAGGCGCAGCAGCGGGCTCTCGAACTGGTAGAAGCTCGGCTTGTTCCCGGCCCCCACCCGGATGTGCGTCGAACCCTCGTTGAAGCCGTAGAACGGGTCCGCCACGGCCTTGTCGATCCCCCGGGTGTCGCCCGCGAAGCCGCGGACGTACACCACCGGGAGCGTCTCGTTGGCAGGCATGGCCACCTCCGCAGGTCAGCACTCCCCGACGATGATCGGCCCGTGCGCCGGATCGCGGGTGAATTCACCTGCAGTGACAATTCCGGGCCCGAACCACGGATTGTGATCGCTCTCCGAACCAGGCGCCCGCTGTTCCGCGTCACCGATGGATCCGTCGAATGCCGTGCTGCGCATGGGAAATCGGTCGTCGATCCGATGAAGCAGGGTTTCCAGGCTGACCGGGAGCCGCCAAGCCATGACGACCCCTCTCCTCGAAACCAGGCCCGACGTGCGGACATGGGCTTCGGCAGGGTCAGAAAATCGATGTGCCACCTACTCTATGCCCGCCCTGGCGAAGCCGTCCAACGTTCCCGTCCGGTGAATTCCCGATTCATTCGCACATGGACGGGACCGGATTCCGTGAACGGAGCGGCAACAGCTTCAAGCCGTCAATTCCTCTCCTCCAGGTATCAGTCGACCCCGGAGTCCGTCATGACGGTCATGACCGTCATGACCGCCATGACCGCCATGACCGCCACCACTCTCCGCCTGCTGCCTCCTCGGCGGCACGACGCGGACGGACGCCGGGGCCGGGTGGCGCCGGCGGATGTTCAACTCTCCGTCACCGTGTCGGCCACGGAGCTGACATTCGCACCGCGCACGCCGCCCGAGGCGCCCGGAGCCCCAGCACCATCAGGTCACGGTACGTCACTGCGCTCGCCCCTCGGCCGTACAACTGCCCTGACCGGCTCGATGTCGGCTACGCTCCGCACCCGATTTCGCTGGACCGAACGGGGCGCGGCCGGGCCAGGGCCGCCCGGAGGTTCGGATGCGGGCTGTGACCTTCGCGTCCCCGGCATCACCTGGGGAGGCAGCGGCTGCGCCGCCGACCGGCCCGCACGATCGCCGGTCCTGACGACGCGCCAGGCACCCCGACGTGGCCCGGCCGCGCCCCTGCCCGATTGATCGGCCCAGCGGGCGACGGACCGCGCCTGCGGCGCCCGGCAGCAGCGATGCGGGGGCAGCCGGTCACCGACGCCTGGCGGCCTCCCGGGCGCCCACGGCCGCACCGGCCCGTGTCACGCGGGTGCAACAACACCGCGCCCCGGGCCGGATCCGCGGCGGTACCGGCGCACGGCGATGGTTGACTGTGCGTGCAAGGCGGATCGTTCGACGGCCCGGCCGGCAGCGGACGAAGCGACCTGGCCGAACGGATCCGGCAATGACCGGGTCCGGCTCGGTCGATCCGGCTCGCACCAACGAGACAGGGGTGGAAACATGATCGTTCTGGTGCTGCTGGGCGCCTTGGCGCTGACCGTCGGCGGCTGTGTCTGCGTGGTGTGGGCAGATCGCGGCGGGCCGCGCTGGGCCCGGGTGGTGGCGAGCATGACCCTCGGCGCGGGCGAGCTGCTGCGCCGCTCCGCGAAGCGCCGCCGGCGGAGCCTGAACCGATCGGGCGATTCCTCCGGTGACTAGCGCAGCCGGCGCCGCCTGCGGGAACCTCCGCACCGTCGACGGGAGTGCGGCGAGATAAATCGGTGGGGCGCCCGGACCGGATCTGCCACGATCCCCCCATGGGTGCATTGGATGCCGTGGCGGGCAGGGTGGCCGGCGGAGCCACCGTGGAGTTCCGGCCCAGCGGCTCCTCGATGGTTCCGTTGATCCGCAGCCGACAGCAGGTGGTCGTGGCTCCGGTCGACCCGTCGAGGCTGGGCGTCGGGGACATCGTCCTCGCCCGGGTGGCCGGGACGGTGTACCTGCACCTGGTGTCGTCCGTGGACCGGGCCCGGAGACGGGTGCAGATCAGCAACAACCGGGGCCGCGTCAACGGCTGGACCGGCCATGACCGGGTCTTCGGCATCTGCGTGGCGATCGACGGGGTTCCCCGGGCGGGCGCGGCCGCGAAGGCCCTCACCTGAACCTGCACGCCCTGGCGACTTCCGCGACCGAGCGCTCTCGTATGCCCAGATGCCCGGGCGCCCGGCGCCGACTCAGCCAGCCGGCCCCGCAGGATCGCAGGAGGTGAGGGCGAGGTGTCCGGCCTCCCCCGCCACGACGGCGTCGACCAGGAGCGTGCTCCCGTCGCCCAGGCGCAGGGTGAAGAGCGGATCGGATGCCATGCAGAGCTCGAAGACCTCCCGCTCGTCCGGCGACAACTGCTCGGCATCGAAGATCGCGTCGCAGGCCCAGGCGCTCCCGGCATCACGGACGGTGACACGAACATCGACGGCGCCCAGGCACAGCGACCCGTTGGCCCACCATTCAAGCGTCGCAGGCCCCCGGTAGCCGTCCATGCCCCCAGTATCCCCGGTGGGATCCGACGGCCGGCACCGCCCATCGCGAGGCGCCTGGTGTCACCTGCTGGGGATCGGCACGCGTCGGATCAGGAAGGGGTGTGCAGGTTCTTGGTCGGGAGGCTGCTCCCGGCTGCCGCCGTTCGAATCAAGGTGGCATCCTGCCTGCATGGCCGAACCCGTCGATCCTTCGCTCGCCGATGCCGAACTGACCGCCTTCATCGAGGCTGTTCGGCGAGACCCCGGACCGCCCGCCCGCGCCGTGGGCGCCGTGGAGTTGAGACGCGCGCAACGAGTCCGTGCCGAGGCACGACCCCCGGGCCCCGAGATCGCGCACGTCGAGGATCTGACGGTCGGCCCGACCGCTGTGGGGGCTCGCCTCTACCGGCCGTCGGCGGCGGTCCGGGCGTTGGTCGTGTTCCTCCATGGCGGGATGTGGACGATCGGCGATCTGGAGTCGCACGATCGGGCCTGCCGCAGACTGGCCCTCAGGACCGGTGCGGCGGTGCTGAGTGTCGACTTCCGCCGAGCTCCGGAGCACCCGTGGCCGGCGGCCGTCGACGACTGCGTGGACGTGCTCCGCTGGGCCGTCGCCGGCGGGGGTGCCGGTACCGGGATCGCAGGCCCGACCGTGGTCATGGGTGACAGCTCCGGCGGCAACCTGGCCGCACTCGCCTGCCTGCGGCTGCGCGACGAAGGCGGGCCGCTGCCGGCCGCCCAGATCCTGGTGTGCCCCAACACCGACCTGACCCTCTCCCGTCCCAGCACCCGGTCGATGGCCACGGGTTGGGGCCTGACGACCGACGACGTCGCGTGGGGGGCCGAGCAATGGGTCCCGGACCCGACCCGGCGCGGCCACCCCGAGGTCAGCCCGTTGCATGCCGTCGATCTCGGCGGGCTCCCGCCCACCGTCGTGATCACCGCGGAGCACGATCCGCTGCGGGACGAGGGCGACGCCTATGCCGCCCGGCTGGCTGCCGCGGAGGTTCCGGTCAGACACCGTCGCGAGGCTGGAATGATCCATGGATTCCTCACCCTCGACACCCTCTCGCCCGCCGCCGCGGCTGCGGGCGAGAGGGTCTTCGCGGATGTCACCGACCTGCTCGACCAAGTTAACTGACGCTTCGTCAGATCAGGAAAGTCACCATCCGGGTGCGCGACAGTTCTTGGAGCTCGCCGACGGCGTGGTCCGTCTCCGGGCGGCCGGCGGAGTCCCGACCACGGGGGCTCGTGATCTGCGTGGCCTCGTTGATCCCCTGCGGCCGCCCGGGGATGTCGACCGGCCCGGCTTGGGGCGCCCCGGGTCGGTCGATCGGGGTGCCCGGTCCCTCGGCGGCGGGGCGGTTCAGGACAGGTGGTCGGCGACGAGGTCGGCGAACTCCTCCGGGGTGAGGATCCGGATGCCCAGCTGCTCGGCCTTGGCCCGCTTGGAGCCGGCCTTCTCGCCGGCGACCAGCAGGGTGGTACGCGAGGACACCGAGGAGGAGGCCTTGCCGCCGGCCCGTTCGACCAGTTCATTCATCTCGTTGCGGGACAACGGGGCGAGGGCGCCGGTCATGCTGCCGGTCACGACCACGGCCTCTCCGGCCAGTGGGCCGCCCGTGGTGCCGGGGCCACCCTCCTCGGCGGCGTCCGGTGCCGCGCCGGCCGGCGCGGGCGCCGTGGGCACGGTGACCGCGGTGCCGACGCCCTGGGCGACGAGCTTGTCCAGGACGGGGCCGAGCTCGGCCAGTTCCTCGACGATCACCTGCGCCTTCTCGGTGCCGATGCCGTCCACCTCGGCCAGCGTGTCGGCGTCGGCGGCCCGGATCGCCGCCATGCTCCCGAAGTGCGCGGCGATCCGCCGCGACATGGTCCGCCCGGTGCCGCGGACACCCAGCGCGCAGAACACCCGGTTCAGCGGTTGGGCCCGGGCGGTCTCGATTGCGGCCAGCAGGTTGTCCGCGCTGGTGTCGCCCATCCGCTCCAGGCCCAGCAGTTGCTCCCTCGTCAGGGCGAAGAGGTCGGCGACGTCCGCGACCAGGCCGGCGTCGACGAGTTGCACGGCGCGGGTGCCACCCAGGCCCTCGACGTCCAACTGGTCGCGCCCCACCGCGTAGCGGATCGACGCCACCGCCTGGCAGCCGCGGCCGCGTACGCACCGCCAGCGCTGCTGCGTCCGGTCGATGGCGTCCCCGCAGCGCGGGCAGACCTCGGGGAAGGCGATCGACTGCTCGGCGCCGGTTCGCTCGTCCACCAGGGGTGCCTCCACCCGGGGGATGACGTCGCCGGCCCGGTAGATGAAGACCTGGTCACCGATCATCAGGTCGCGGCGGGTGATGTCCGCCGGGTTGTGCAGGGTGGCGTAGGTGACGGTCACCCCGTCGATCACCACCGGCTGCAGCACCGCGCGCGGCGCGATGATGCCCGTCCGGCCGACGTTCCACTCCACCTCCAGCAGCCGCGTCACCTTGTGCTGTGCGGCCAGCTTGCGGGCCACGGCCCAGCGCGGCGCGCGGGAGCCGGAGCCGGCCTGCTCCTGGTCGGCCGCCGAGTCGGCCTTCACCACCACGCCGTCGATGCCGAACGGCAGCACGGCCCGCAGGGCGGCGATCTCGTCGACCCGCTGCTGCACCTCCTCCACCGTGGCGCAGCGCCGGGGAGCGGCCTGGGTGCTGGCGGCGGTGTTGGCCCCGAGGTCGGCGAGCCGGGCCAGCAGGTCGCTGTGGCCGAGGCCGGGCAGGCCGGTGGCGCTGTAGGCGAAGAAGGTGAGCTCGACCCGGTAGGGGCGGTCCTTGGCGCGCAGGGTGCCGGCCGCGCCCGAGCGGGGGTGGGCGAACGGCAGGGCACCGTGGGCGGTACGGATCTCGTTCGCGGTCTCGAACTGGTCGGTGGTGAGCAGCACCTCGCCGCGCAACTCCACGTCCAGGGGTTCGGTGAGGGTGGCGGGCAGGCCGAGGACGTCGTCCGCGGCATGGGTGATGTCCTCGCCGGCCAGCCCGTCGCCGCGGGTCAGGATCCGGGTGAGCCGGCCGGCGCGGTAGCGGGCGGCCACGGCGAGGCCGTCCAGTTTCGGCTCCACGCACCAGCCGTCCACCGGCCGGCCCAGCCGGCGCTCCAGCCCGGCCGCCCAGGTGGCGAGCTCCTCGGCGGAGAAGACGTTGTCGAGGGAGAGCATCGGCACCGAGTGCGGGACGTCGCCCACCACCGCGCCGCCGGCCACCTTGCCGGTCGGCGAGTCGGACAGCACCTCGTCGGGGTGCGTGCCTTCGTAGGCCTCGATGGCGCGCACCAGCGCGTCGTACTCGTCGTCACCGAGCGGTGTGGAGCCGTCGGTGTAGTAGGCCGCAGCCGCCCGGACGGCGGTGGTGACGGCATCGGCGTACGCGGCGGGAGAGGCCAGAATGGCTGCGTCCTTCATACGGATCATCATGGCGGGCAGCACTGACATCGGGCCCGGCGGCGCACGGCCGGGGCTCAGGAGCACGCCGGCGGACCAGCGGGCGGGCCGGGGGGCACGGCGGGCGGGCCGGGGGAACAGGGCGGGCGGCGCCCGGGGCGCCGGTCAGCCCCGCGGTCCGGAGGCGTTCCCGGACGAGCAGGAACTCGAACCGCCGGTCCCCGCAGAGCACCCGGATCACCCGCCGGCGGGGCAACGGGGTGCCGGGCGGCTGGAGGAAGTTCCGCTGCCGCAACTCGACGGTTGTCGATCTCGATCTGCCGGACGGTCGTCCGGTCCGCGCGAAAGCCGGTCACCGGTGCCTGGAACCCGGTCCGGTCCACCCGGATGTCGGGCCTCGCGGCGCTCGGCACGACCGCCACGACCGCCACGACCGCCACGACAAGGCTCTCGGGACTCGCGTAATTGTTCTGCCGGAACTCAAACTCGACTACGCTTCTGCGGAGGTTTTCGGGCACCGGGCCCGGGGGTGTCGGTGGGGGTTCGTGTGGTTTCCGGTCGTGTGGTCTCCGGTCGAGTGGTGCGGTACGACGGCGCTCGGGGGTACGGGTTCATCGCCCCCGACCACGGCGGGGAGGACGTCTTTCTGCATGCTAACGACATGCTGATCCCCGAGGCCGCGGTGCGTTCGGGCCTGGCGGTCGAGTTCGAGATCGAGGACGGGGACCGGGGCCTCAAGGCCTCCTCCGTCCGGCTGCCCGCCGGGGTGGCCGCGCAGCCCGCGGACCCGGCGCCGGCCGCCGTCGCGGTGGTCGGCGAGGACGACGACTCCCTGTGCGACGTGCTCACCGCCCAGGAGTTCCGGCACGAGGTGACCGAACTCCTGATGGAGTGCGCACCGACGCTGACCGGGGAGCAGATCCTGCAGGTCCGGCGCGGGCTCCTCCAGTTCGGGCGCCGGCACGGCTGGACGGAGGGCTGAGGCAGCGGGGCGGCGCCGGGCGGGGGCCGAGACGGCTGGCTCAGGCGGGGCAGGGCGGGAGACAGCAAGGCGGGGCGGGGCGCGCGGCGGGTCGAAGGGCGGCGGGGTGGGGCAGGGCCGGACCGGCCGGTGCCTTGCGGGTCGGCCCTGAACCGACTCCGAACCGTGGATCGACCCCCGCGGACGCGCCCACCGGCCTACAGTGGCAGGCGTGAGCGCGTACTCCCTCGCGATGCCCGCCCTGGAAGCCGCCCGGCGGCGGTTCGGGGCCGAGTTGTTCGCGCGGGTGGCCGGTCCGCAGGGCCCGGCCAACCGCAGCCGCATCCACGACACCCCCGGCCCCCGATGGTTCGGCCCGGAGCGACCCGTCCGGGCCGTACACGGCGACGCCTCCATGTTCATCGGCGGACTGAGCGCCCTGCTGCTGCAGTCCCTGCACCCGGTCGCGATGGCCGCGGTGGCCGGCCACTCGGGCTTCCGCGGCGACCCCTGGGGTCGGCTGCAGCGCACCAGCACCTTCCTCGCGGTGACCACCTTCGGAACCGCCGAGGACGCCCAGCGTGCCGTCGACCACGTGCGGGCCGTGCACGAGCGGATCCGCGGCACGACGGCGGACGGTCAGGCGTACCGCGCGGCCGATCCGCACCTGCTCGGCTGGGTGCACGCCGCCGAGGTCGACAGCTTCCTCCGGGCCCACCGCCGCTACGGCGACCGGCCGCTGGACGACGCCGGATACGACGGGTACGTGGCGGACGCCGCCCGGGTGGCCGCCGCGCTCGGCGTCGTCGACCCGCCCCGCGACCAGCGTGAACTCGCCGCGCGGATCGACGCCTACCGGCCCGAGCTACGGGCCACCGACGAGGCCTTCGACACCGCGCGGTACCTCCTGCTGCGCCCGCCACTGCCGCTGGTGGCCCGCCCCGCGTACACCGCGCTCGCCGCCGGCGCCGTGGCCCTGCTGCCGAGCTGGGCCCGGACCGAACTACGGCTGCCCAGGCTGCCTCTGATCGAGAGCACCGCCGTGCCGCTGCTGGGGCACGGCGTGACCAGGGCGATCCGCTGGGCACTGGCGGCCCCGGCGGAGCGCACGGAGGCCGCGCCGGCGCCCGACGGCGCGGATCCGGCCGCGGAGGCGACGGCGGCGGCGCAGGCCGAGGTGAAGTCGACGCCGGAGGCGACGGCGGACGAGCCGCCGCACCGGTGATGGCGGCGGTCGAACAGGGCGTCCAGCAGGCTCGTTACCACTAGGAGGCCCGGTCGTTGGGCCCCCGGAACCATGATCAACCCGAGCGTGGTCCGCCCAGCCGAAGGTGGCAGCCGCCCCGATGCCCGAGACCGCCCTGACCGCAGCCCTGCTCCCCCGCCCCCAGCGGACCGAGGACCCCCGACCTCGCCGAACGTGCGTCCGAAGGCTCTGCGGGACGAACTGACTGTCGCCGACTACCTTGCTTCCAGCGCGAGTTGGACACCTGGGTGCCGGGAAGGCCCAGAAAGACTACGTCACCTCAGCTGTCACCTAGGGCCGTTCACCTCTCGTACTGACACCCCGGGCTCCCCGGGCTCCCCGGGCTCCCCGGGCTCCCCGGCCGCCGGAGAGGGTTGTCTCGGCGGCCGGGTCTGAGCCTCGGCAGTGGCCACCCGGATGCGGTGCTGCCACCCGGACCGCGCTCCCTGCCTACGAGTGCGACTGCCCCCCAACTCCGGTGCCAAACGGCGGGTTGATCGTCGACCATCCCGGCCGCGCCGGGGCAACTGCCCCGCACGGCGGGCCGGCGGGCCGAGGGACGGCCTTCCGGCACCACCGGCCCGACCGGACGTGCCGTCCCGGTCGCCGGACATGCTCAGCATCTTGCACCCCTGACGCCCCACCGCACACCGCACACCGCACACCGCACGGAACATGCGCACCGGCGGCCCGGTGCGCAGCGGATTTTCCCGTGCGGCAAGGAAACAAAGGAATATGACGATCAATCAGAAGAATGTGGATGCCTGGACGGCGGCCCGGGCATCCTGCCTCCGGGGGCGGCCGGCGGCCGCGTGATCGGGCAAGGGGGCGGCGATGGATGTATGGCAGATGTTCGGTGTACTGGCGATTCCGGTGCTGGCGGGCTGGTCGGTGCTGCGGTTGTGGCTCCGGGCCGGCGGGCCGCGGCTGACCGACCGGCTGTCGGCCGGCTTCTGGAGCAGCGCCGGGCTCGCGGTCGGCTGGTCGACGGGGCCCGGCTGGCTGGTGCCGGTCTCCTGGGTGCTCATCGGCCTCGCCCTGCTGACCCACCTGTCCCCCCTGCTCGAACTCTTCGCGTCCCGCTACGTGGGGCCGGCCCGGCGGGTGGACCCCGGGGAGTTCAGAGGCCGGCTCCTGGCGGTCTGCCTGCAGGAGACGACGCCGGGCCTGATCATCGGAGTCGGACCGGACGGCGGCATCGTGGTCTGGGGGCTGGAGGCGGCCGGGATCGGGAGGGATCGCAACGTCCTGTCGCAGGGCTGCCCGTTCTGCTTCCTGGAGGACCTGGTGGCGGAGCTGGTCCCCGAGGCGGACGCTCCGGTCCAGGCCTACCGCGCCCTGCTGGCCCGCCAGGCCAATCAGCTGTTCGTCCTGCGGCGCGGCGTCATCGACATCCAGTGGCAGGCCGAACTCCGCCAGGTCCAGGGGCTGAAGAAGCCCTACCAGGCATTCTGCGGGACGCACCGGCACCGGGGCTAGACCGCCGGGCCGGCACCGGCCGGACGGAACGGCGGCCCGACCGGCAGGACGCGGTCGGGCCGCCCGGCGTCGAGGGCGGCCCGGTGCGGGTACAGGAGCCAGGTGTCGCCGTCCCGCCGCACCAGCGGCTCGGTCCAGCTCAGGTGCCCGATCGGCCCTGGCTCGCCGGCCGGGGACGGGCACCACGGGATCACGGGCCGTCAGCGACCGGCGCCCCGAGCAGCTCCCATTCCTCCGGGGTCAGCCGCAGGGCACCCGCCGCGATGTTCTCGTCGAGGTGGGCCGGGTCCGTCGTCCCGGGGATGGCCAGCACGTGCGACCCGCGCCGGAGAGTCCAGGCGAGCCGCACCTGGGCGGGCGTCGCGGCATGGGCCCGGGCCACCGCGCGGACCCGGTCGTCCCGCTCCTGCCCGGCCGCCGCCTCTCGGCGCAGTCCGGAGACCGCGAAGAACGGGACGAACGCGATGCCGAGCTCGCCGCAGAGGTCCACCAGGCCGCTCTCGTCGGCCCGACGCCAGTCGAGTCCGTAGGAGTTCTGCACGCAGACCACCGGAGCGACGGCCCGGGCCTCGACGACATGCTCCGGACGGACGTTGGAGAGGCCCAGGTGTCGGATCAGGCCCGCTTCGCGCAGCTCGGCGAGCGCGCCGAAGTGCTCCGCGACGGAGTGCGTGTCGGGCCCGTTGCGACGCAGGTTCACCACGTCGAGGTGGTCCCGGCCCAGCTGCCGCAGGTTCTCCTCCACCTGACCGCGCAACTGGTCGGGGCGGGCCATGGCCTGCCACTCGCCGGACGGATCGCGTCCCGGCCCGACCTTGGTGACGACGACCACGTCGTCCCGGCAGGAGGACAGCGCGCGGTTGATCAGCTCGTTGGCCGAGCGCAGCGGGGAGAAGTAGAAGGCGGCCGTGTCGATGTGGTTGACGCCTTGGTCGACCGCCCGACGCAGCAGGCGCACAGCGTGGTCGCGGTCGATCGGCGGACCGTCCGAGTTCCCGGCCATGCCGTTGCCGGCCAGCCGCATCGCCCCGTAGCCGATCCGGTTGATCTCCTGGTCTCCGAGCTTCCATGTCCCCGCAGCCACTGCGTTCACTGTGCCCCGCTTCCCTTCGTCTCGGCGGACAGCCGTCCCGCCGTCCGGCCAGATCCTGGAGTATGGGGCGGCTCCCGGGTGTCCCGACAGGGGGGCAGGATGGGCGAATTGTCACATCCGGCTCGGGAACGATCCGTCACCACCCGGCCGTTGGACCTGCTGAGAGACGCGCGGGGAGGCAGGGGAACGCCGCGCGGGATCGGCCCGGTCGCCGGCGGTCCTCACCGGGGTGCGACCGCGAGAACGTCCGGGGCGTTCGCCGGCGGACGATCGCCCGAACCCACTCACCACGGCATCCACGAGGACCCCTAGGGTGGCCCGCATGAGCACCCGCCCGCAGCCCCCCGCCACGGCCGAGGGCCGAAGTGCCTACCAGGACAGCTGCGGCTGCTTCGACCAGGGCCGGGCGACCGACCGGCGCCGCGTCGCGTTCCACGCCGAGCAGCAGGACACCTCGGCCCCGGGATGGCTGCGGCTGCTGGAGCTGGTCGAGGAGGCGGCGGCGGACGGTCGCGAGGAGTTCCACCCGCTGCGGGAGCTCGCCCCCGGGGAGCGCCGGCAGATCGTCACCCTGCCGCCGACGATCGCCCGGCTGACCGCCGTCCGGGAGTTCGGACTCTATGGCAGCAACCTTGTGCGGATCCCGCCGGAGATCGGGGCGATGGCCTCGCTGGAGTCCTTCGACCCCTACACCTCGTACCGGCTGCACTGGTTCCCGTACGAGCTGACCCGGTGCCCCCTGCTGCGGGGCAGTCGCGTCAGCATCCGGGCGCTGTACGGGAACAAGAAGGTGCGGCCGCCGTTCCCGCCCCTCGACCCGAGGGCCGGCAGTGCCGACACCGGTGGGACCTGCAGCGTCTGCGACGGACCGATCACCCGGCCGCGCCAGGTGTGGATCTCCCTCCAGGTGGCCACGGACGTGCTGCCGCTGCTGGTCAACGCCTGCTCCCGCGCCTGTGTCGCCGCGCTGCCGAGCCCGCCGGCGGCCTATGTCCGCAGCCCGCACTCCGGCGGCCCGGCGCTCCAGCAGCCCACGGCCGACCACTGGTGACCTGGCCGGCAGCGACGGTGCGCGGTCGGCGATCGAACGGCGCAGCCGCGGTCACGGCGGCGGCGTTCGCCGGTCTCGGTGGACCAACCGTCTTCGTGACGGAGCTGGTCCAGGACCACCTCGCCGGATGCGAGTTCGTCCAGTGGCCGACCTGCCCGGGCCGCACCCACCCGATGGAGCCGGTCGCCGACGGCACCGTCGCGTGGTGGCGGTGCCGGGCCTCCCAGCAGAACCTCACCCACATCGGCGACCTGTCGCAGCGCCGTCCGGAAACGACCGGGCATCGTGACGGCGCTGCGCCGGCGTCAGGAACGCCGCTGACGGTCGGCCCGCAAATAAGGCGCCGCTCCGGCCCACGCACCTCGTGCGCGTCCTGCCCGGCGGCCTACGGCAGCCTGCGGGAGGAGGCGTTCGGTACGACGGACGGACGGAGGGCGGCGCCGAGGTCCGCCAGGGCGGCGGCCTCGGGGCTGCCCTCCTCGGCGCAGAACACGTGCACGACCAGCCCGCTCTCGCCGGGCGCGGCCGGGACGTGCAGGGTCTGGTAGTCCAGGGCCAGCAGGCCGGCGGCCGGGTGCCGGAGTTCCTTGCGGCCGGCGGCGCACATGACGACCTCCCCGGTGGCCCAGATCCTGCGGAAGTCGACGCTCTGCTCGGCCAGTTCGGTGAGCAGCGCGGTGAGTTCCGTGTCCCCGGGCGAGCGGCCGGCGGCGACCCGGAGCTGGCCCACGGCCTCGGCCGCCCGTTCCTCCCAGGCGGGGTGGACCTGCCGGGAGGCCGGGTCCAGGAAGAGGAATCTGGCGTTGTTGCGGTCCCGGCGGCCGGGGTCGCCCAAGCCTCCGATCAGTTCGCCGCCGAGTGGGTTCCAGGCCACCACCTCCAGGCGGTGGTCGGTCGCGAAGGCCGGGAGGGGTGTCAGGGAGTCCAGGATCCGCAGCAGTGCGGGGCCGACCTGGGCCCGGGGCGCGGGCTGGTTCCTGCTCCCGGCGAGGGTGGCCAGGTGGCTGCGCTCGGCGGCGTCCAGGTCGAGGACCCGGGCCAGTGCGTCGAGCACTTCGGCGGAGGGCCGGGTGGCCCGGCCCTGTTCGAGGCGGACGTAGTAGTCGACGCTGATGCCGGCGGCCTGGGCCACTTCCTCGCGGCGCAGTCCGCGCACCCGGCGCCGTCCGCCCCCGGCGATTGCGACCCGCTCCGGCGCCACCCGGCCGCGCCGGGCGCGCAGGAACCCGCCGAGGGCCCGGTGCGGATCGCCGAGGCCTTCGAGCGGGGCGGAGCCGGCGGCAGCCGCGGGGACGACGGTGCGTTCGTCGGGCTCGACAGTGTCCATGGCATCCATTATGGGTGGCCCTGGCAGTACCAGGACTGCCGTTCCGGCGGTCGACGGAGGTACTGGCTGCCCGCCCGCGGGCGGGGGAGCGTGGGGGCATGGCAGACACCGCAGCACCCAAGAGGATCCTGATCGTCAGTGCCCATCCCGAGCCCCGGTCGCTCACCGCGGCGCTGGCCGCCCACGCGGCGCGGGAGTTGCGCGCGGCCGGGCACGAGGTGCGCACCTCCGACCTCTACGCGATGAAGTGGAAGGCGGGTGTCGACGCCGACGACTTTCCCGGTCTCGGCCCGGAGCGGCGGCTGGACGTGCTGGCCGACTCCGGCGCGGCCACGCTGGCGGGGCGGTTGTCGCCGGACATCGCGGCGGAGCAGGAGAAGGTGCGCTGGGCGGATGCGGTGATCCTGCAGTTCCCGATGTGGTGGTTCTCGGTGCCCGCGATCCTGAAGGGCTGGATCGACCGGGTGTTCACCTTCGAGTTCGCCCACGGGCCGTCCGTCCCGCCGCCCTACAGCGAGGGGGCGTTGGCGGGGCGGCGGGCGCTGCTGGCGGTGACGGTCGGCGCGCGGGAGTCGGCCTTCTCGGACCGGGGTGTGCACGGGCCGCTGGCGGACGTCCTCCATCCGCTCCAGCACGGCCTGTTCTGGTTCACCGGGATGGCACCGCTGGAGCCGTTCGCGGTGTACGGGTCGGTGGACGTCGCCGAGGAGCGATTCGCGGCGGTGCGGGAGGCGTACGGGCGGCGGCTCGGCGGGCTGTTCACGGAGGCGCCGGTCCCTTTCAGGTCGCTCACCGGCGGCGACTACGACCACGGTATGCGCCTGCTGCCCGGCGTGGAGCCCGCGGGTACGAGCGGGCTCCAGCTGCACGTGCGGCCGCGTCCCTGAGGCCTTCAGGACGGGCCGGACGGGCCGGACGGGCCGTGGCCGACGGTCGTGCGGGAGCAGCCGGGCAAGGCCCGGTCAGGACGCCTCGGTCGGCGTGACCGCTTGGGCGGCTTCGGCCGGGCGGGGCGGGCCGGTCCGCCAGATCAGCGGGAGGGCGAGGGTCGCGACCACCGCGAGCAGGCCGGCCAGCGCCATCGCCCGGCCCGCACCGAGGGCCTCCACCTCCTGGAAGGCGGCGGTGATCGCGTCGCTGGTCGCCTGGTCGACGGAGGCGAGGATCTGATCGGCCAGCTTGGAGTCGGTCACGGCGTTGCCCAGCTGCTGGGCGTCCGCGTCGGACAGGCCGGCGGCCTTCGCCCGGTCGATCGCCTGGTTGGTCTCGACGGCCTGCTGGACGGCGACCATGACGGCGACCCCGAAGGCCCCACCCAGCATGCTGGTCACCTTGAACATCCCGGAGGCGGTACCGGCGAGTTCCTCCGGCGGCCCCGCCACCGCGGTGTCGGACAGCGGGATCGACATCAGGCCCAGGCCCGCGCCGAGCACCAGCAGCCCGGCGGCCAGGATCGCGTAGTTGTAGTGCCGTCCGATGATCGCGGCCACCAGCGTGCCGACGCCCAGCAGCAGCACGCCGATCACCACCGGCAGCCGGGCACCGCGCCGGGCGGAGACCCGGCCGCCGAACGGGTTGAGCAGCAGGATGGTGACGGTCGAGGGCAGCAGCAGGAGCCCGGCGGCGACCGGGCCGTAGCCGCGGACCTCCTGCAGGTACAGGGTGAGCAGGAAGCTCACCCCGGCGAAGACGATGTTCATGACCGAGTTGGCCACCAGCGCGCCGCAGAACGGCCGGGAGGAGAACAGCTGCAGGTCGATCAGCGGGTCCGACAGGTGCTTCTGCAGGTAGACGAACAGGGCGGCCAGCACCACGGAGGCGATCAGCAGGCCGATGATCAGCGGGTCGTCGAAGCCCTCCTCCTGCCCGGCCGTGCAGCCGTAGAGCAGGCAGAAGGCGGCCAGCGCGCTGGTCAGCAGGCCGGGGATGTCGATGTGCCGGGAGGCGTTCGGGTCGGTGGACTCCACCGCGGCCCGGCGCACCAGCCAGAGGCCGACCAGGGCCAGCGGGGCGTTGATCCAGAACGTGGAGCGCCAGCCGAGCAGGCCGGTGAGGACGCCGCCGACGGCGGGTCCGGCCGCCTGGCCGACCCAGGCGACGGCCATCCAGGCGCCGAAGGCCCGGGGTTGCTCCTCCGGCGGGAACATCGGCGGGATCAGCGCCAGCGTGGCCGGCAGGATCAGCGCGGCACCGACACCCATCGCCCCGCGGCCGACGATCATGCCGGTGACGCCCGGCACGAACGCCGTCACCAGCGAGACGGCGCCCATCACGATCAGGCCGATCTCCAGCATCCGCTTGCGCCCGTACACGTCGCCCAGGCGGCCTGCGGCGAGCACCAGCGCCCCGGTCGACAGGCTGAAGGCGTTGTTGGCCCACTGCAGGTCGGGCAGCGAGGCGGAGAGTTCCCTGGAGATGGTCGGGACGGCCACCCCGAAGTCGGCGAACGACAGCCAGACCATGCCGGCCGCGACACACATGCCGGCCAGCGCCTTCCAGCGATGCTCCGAGTAGCCGTGGTGCGACACAGCTGTCGGACGGTCCATCAACCGGCTCCCCAGGTCTGGCCGGCCTCTCGCCGGGGCGGACCTCCCCACTGTCGGGGCGAGGGCGCCTCCTGGCCGGCCGACACCCTGCGGGGTCCCCGTGCCTCCCCCGGACGGCCCTGCCCCGGCGCCGGTTCCGGGGCCGACCCCCGGGCCGCCGGGGCCACGACCGGCAGGACTCACGGCGCGGACGGCACGAGGCCGGGCGGGCGCGGGGCGCAGCGGGCAGCCGGGCGGGCGCGGGGCGCGACGGGCAGCCGGGCGGAGTCCGGGCCGGCCTGCGTTCCCGGAACGACGCAGGCCGGGCCGCCGCGGAGCCTTTCGGTCCGCGATGGCCCGGCCGGTACGGCCGTGGAGCGGCGGGGCCGCCCTTACGGTGCGCCCCCGCGATCCACTCCCGCCGGATCGCGGAACTACTCCACGATGCCCGAGGCGTCGATGACGATCTTCGCCTTGGTGTTGCCCGACTGGGAGCCGAGCGACTCGATCTTGGTCACCAGGTCCTGGCCCGTGACGACCTCGCCGAAGACGACGTGCTTGCCGTCGAGCCACGGGGTGAGCACCGTGGTGATGAAGAACTGCGAGCCGTTGGTGTTGCGCCCGGCGTTCGCCATGGACAGCAGGAACGGCTTGTTGTGCTTGAGGGTGAAGTTCTCGTCGGCGAACTTCTCGCCGTAGATGCTCTTGCCGCCCGTGCCGTCCCCACGGGTGAAGTCACCGCCCTGCAGCATGAACTCGGGGATGACGCGGTGGAAGCCGGAACCGGCGTAACCGAACCCGTTCTGGCCGGTGGCCAGCTCGCGGAAGTTCTTCGCGGTCTTGGGCACGACGTCGTCGTAGAGCTTGAAGACGATGCGCCCGGCGGCCTCGCCGTCGATGGTGATGTCGAAGTAAACGTTTTGAGACATGTCCTTATCCTGCACCATCTCACCGGCAGGCACCGCATCGTCCGCCCCGAAGACATCACACGACACTCGCCCCCGGCCGCGCGAAGCCGTCCGGAAACCGCCCGGAACCGCCCGCCCACCGCTCGTCACCAGCCCGTCCCCCGCGCCGCCGCGGGGCCCGGACCGGGCCGGGGCCGCAGGGCAGGTTTCGGCCGCGCCGGGCCGTTCCGGGCGGGTCGGGCACGACCGGCGGCTAGGGTCGCGGTGGGAACGGGCTCATGCCGGGACGACCTTGGCGAGGCCGTCAGGATGAGCCGTCGTCAGACCCCGGCCGGAGCAGCCGGGTGGAACCCGAAGGAGGCGCCGGAGTGACGAGGATCATGGTCGTCGGCGGGGGCATCGGCGGCGCGTCGGCGGCCCTGGGGCTGCACAAGGCCGGCTTCGAGGTGACCGTCCACGAGGCGCACCCGGACGGCGGGGCCGACGCCGGGGCGTTCCTCACCCTCGCCAGCAACGGCATGCGCGCACTCGCCCAGCTGGACGCCGCCGCGCCGGTGGGCGGCCTCGGCTTCCCGCTCAGCACGATGAGCGTGCTCGACGAGGGCGGCCGGGAGCTGGCCACCGTACCCCTCGGGGAGCACGATCACGCGCCGGCCCGGTACCGCTGCCTCCGCCGCGCCGAGCTCGGCGAGGCCCTGCGCGCCGAGGTCCGCCGGCGCGGGATCCCGCTGCGGCACGGGGCCCGGCTCACCGGCCTCACCGAGAGCGCCGACGGTGTCACCGTGCGCTTCGCCGACGGGGGTACGGCGCACGCTGATGTGCTGGTCGGGGCCGACGGGCTGCACTCCGCCGTCCGCTCGCAGCTCGACCCGGAGGGCGCCGGGCCGCAGTACGCGGGCCAGCGCGTCTTCTACGGCTACACGGCCGACGCGCCGGCCCCGGTGGGCGGGCCCACGGACCGGATCACCATGGTGCGCGGGAGCGGCGCCGCGTTCGGCTACGCCTTCTCCCCGGACGGGGAGGCCTACTGGTTCGCCCGGGTGCCCGGCCCGCCGGCGAGCGCCGAGGAGCTGGCCGCAACGGGGCCGGCCGGGTGGCGCGAGCAGCTGCTGGTGCTGCTGCGCCCCGATCGCACCCCCGCCGCGGACATCGTCGCGGCCACCACCGACCGCCTGATGGTGACCAACGCCCGGCACCTGGCGCCCGGGGGCCGCTGGCGCGGGCGGCGGACCGTCCTGCTCGGTGACGCGGCGCACGCGGCCTCACCGGCCACCGGCCAGGGCGCGTCGATGGCCCTGGAGGACGCCGTGGTGCTGGCGAAGGCGCTGCGCGAGGCCGGCCCGGGCACCGGTTCCGCCGTCGACGCGCACGTCGCGGCCCTGGCGCGCTACGAGGCGTTGCGCCGGCCCCGGGCGGAGCGGAACACCGCGGCGAGCGCCCGGCTCACCGCCAGCCGCACCGACGGGCCCTCGCCCGCCGGGGCTCCGCCGCGCGACTCCGAGCGGCCCGCACCGGGCGTCGACGAGGACCTGCTGCGTCTGCTGGACTGGGACACCCCGCTGCCCCCGGCGGAGCTCCCGGCCTGAGCGCGCCCACCGCCCTGCCCGCCGCCGGCTCCGGGCGGTGCGGCCGGCCCTGCTCCCGGCGTAGCGGCATCCGACGCCGCGGTGGCCCGGGATCCGATCGCCCAGGGACGGGCCGTCCAGGAACCAGTGGCCCGGGATCCGATCGCCCAGGAACCGATCGTGCGGGACCCAACCGCCCAGAATCTCACGTCCCGCCCCCCTGCGTCCCGGGATCCGATGCCGGTGGCTCGGTTGTCGGACCCGTCTCCTACGCTCTTCTCCTGCGGTCCCGGCTGCGTCCGGGCATCGGTTGGTCCCGGCCCCGTCAGCGGGGGGCCGTTGCCGGGATGGAGGGGAGTGCCGTGATGGACCGATTTGATCTCCTGGTACCGGGTGAGGAACCCGCTCGGTCGGTGGTGCTGGCGCTCGGCGCCCGAGGACACCGGGAAGTCGCCGTCCAGGAGGCCCGCCTGGTGTACCCGGACCAGGCCTCGGACGCCGGCCGGCGGGTGGACGGCTGGTGGCACGTCATCTCCTTCGCCGACGACGAGGGCCTGGCCTCCGGCGGGCACTACGGCTGGGAGCGGGTGGCCGTCAACACCGTCGCCCGCACGTTCGGCGGCTACGGGGTCGGGTACGGCACCGGGTACCCGGAGGCCGGCGCCGTGCCCGTGGAGCCGAGCGCCCTGGTCCGTGAGGTGGACGCTTCCACCGCACGGGAGTTGCGGCGGCGGATCGTCGGGCAGTTCCCGTCCCCGCAGGAGGACGCCGAGCCGCAGCCGCCGCTGACCTGCGCGGACTCCGGCCGGCCCCTGCCCCCGTTGCAGGAGTCGGTGTACGCGGCCGCCCGCGAGCTGCACGAACGCGGCGTGGCCGGGATCGACGTGCTCGACGAATGGCTGACCGCGCCGACGCTGCCCGACGACGACCCCGACGTCCTGCTCGACCTGGCCCGCAGTGTGATGTACGACGGGGCCTGCGACGCGGACAGCGCGCTGCACGTCCCGTTGTTGGCCGCCGTCGCCCTCCGGCCGGACGTCCCGTCCGCCTGCCGGGCCCGGCTCGTCACCCTGCTCTCCGGGGCCGCGACGCTCGCCGACCGCCGGGCCGCCGCAGCCGCCGACCGGCTCGCCGCTCACGGTCTCGCCGCGGCGGAGACACCCGACGAGGCGGCGCCCCGGTTGGCGGTGGAGGCGGTGGCCGCCTCCCTGCTCAGCAGCTGGGCCGGCGGCGACGAGGCCCTGCGCTTCGCTCTCGCCGGGCTGGCCGCCGCCACCCGGGCCGGCGCGTACACCGACCGGATCCGCGCCCTGACCGGCGCCCGGCCGGACGGCCCGTGCCGCGACGCCCTGCTGCTGGCGGCGGCCCTGTCGCAGGACACGGCCGCCGAGATCGACCATGCCGTCGCCGACGTAGTCCGGCGCGGTCACCTGCAGTCGTTCGACCTGCCCAGCCCGCTGGCCAGCCCGCGCGCCGCCGCGCTGGACCTGCTGCTGCCGCTGATGGAGAGCGAGGCCTCGCGGCTACCGGTGTGAGAGGCGAGCACCGCCACCGTCGATCGACGCGCCGCGGGCCGTCGGCGGCGGCCTTCGGGTGGACATCGGACGTGCCCGGCGCGGCGCGGAGCAGGTACCCGCGGCAGGTCCGGGACGCTGGACGGGCCCACCGGAGCGGACCGGACGGAGAGACCCGATGGCCGAGCCGACCCTCACCGCCTTCCTCACCCTGGACGGTGTGGTGCAGGCTCCCGGCGGCCCCACGGAGGACCCCGGCGGCGGCTTCGAGTTCGGGGGCTGGCTCGTCCCGTTCGCCGACGAGGACCTGAACGGCTACCTGACCGAGGTCGTCGAGCGGGCCGGTGCCTTCCTGCTCGGCCGCCGTACGTACGAGATCTTCGCGGGACACCGGCCCAAGGTCACCGACCCGGGCGACCTGGTCGCCAAGGGGAAGGGCAAACGGCTGTTCCCGGCCGGGGGCCTGCCCACGTCGTTCCGGCTGGTGGAGTCCCGCACCACCGGTACCGGGATCGCCGTCCACACCTACCGGCCGACCGGGCGGCCGACGTTCGGGAGCTTCTGACCCTCCCGGTGGGCCGGGAAGCGCCCGGCCGATCCGCTGCCTGGCCGAACCCGTTCCGCGGCCGGACCCCTCGCGCGGCCGGACCAGGCCGCAGCCCGGCTACTCCCCGATCAGGCGGCGGAAGTGCTCCTCGCGGATCTCCTCCCACGGCCGGCACTCCTCGGGCGAGGGCAGGCCGTTGAGGGCAATGTCCTCCAGGACGCCGGCGAGCGTCGCCGCACGGTCCCGCTCCCTGGCCGCCAGGGCGCGCAGGGCGTCGGCCTCGTCCGCACCGACCGGCTCGCGCACGGGCGGCGCGTCATGAGTCGTCATCCTGCAGCTCCTTCCCGGCACCCGGCCGGGACGCCGGTTGCCGGCGACGCCGGGCGCAGCGCCGCCGTCCCTGCTCCGCCCCGGGGTGGCGGCCCGGAACGCCGTACGGCCCTGGCCGTCCGTCAAATGTAGCGGCAGGGCGCCCGCGACCGGGTGAACTCCGGGAGTTCGGCCGGGCTTCCCGGTGCCGGGTGCCGGCCGGGCGGGGGTGGACCGGGCGGGGGTGGACCGGGAGGGGGGTGGGAGGTGCGCCGGGCGGGAGGGTGGGAGGTGGGCCGGGCGGGTGCGGGCCATCGGAGGTGGGCCATCGGCACAGTTCGGCGCGGGCCGAAGTCAGCCGCTCCTAGAGTGAGGCCCATGACCACCGCAGCCCACGCGTTCGACCGGTACGCCGACGTCAGGACCGCGCTCGCCGACCCGCGCCTCGTCCCGCTGCCCGCTGCCCGCTGCCCGCTGCCCGCTGCCCGCTGCCCGCTGCCCGCCGAACCCTCGGCCTGGCGCCCGACCACCGCGGGCGAGGCGGGCAACGCGAGCGCAGCGGACGGGAAGTCGCACCTCCTGCCAGGCCCGGCCGGGGCGCGGCCCGACGAACGACCTCCCGGACTGCGGTACGAACTGCCGTACGGAAGATCGGAGGAGCCGCCGTCCGGAGCAGCGCCCGGCGGGCGCCCCGCAGTCGCCGCCACCGAACCGGACGAGGCCCTGCTGGAGGCCGCCGCGAACCGGATCGGTCTCCTCGTCCAGGCCTGCGACGCCACCGCCGACCTCGTCGAGCACACCCGCCGGGCCGCCGCCGGCCACCTTGGCCGGCACTCGGTCGAGGCCCTGCTGGCCGAGACTCTGCGCCACGACCCGCCGGTCCGGGCCATGCGGCGGATCGCCGTCCGGGCGACCCGGGTGGCCGGCGCGGACATCGCCGTGGGCGACCTGGTGGTGCTGGACATCGCCGCGGCCGACCGGGACCAGCAGGTCTTCCTCACCCCGGACGCCTTCGACCCGGAGCGCTCCGGCGCTGCCGAGCGGCCCGGCCCGGAGGCCTTGACCTTCGGCGCACCGCCCCGGCTATGCCCGGGCCGCCGGCACGCCCTCGCCCTGGCGGCGGGCGTCCTGGACAGCGACGCCGGGGCCGGCGCCCCCGACTCCGCCGAACCGGTCACGCCCCCGGCTCCTCGCGTCCCCCACCGCTCACCGAACTCCGCCTGCTCCGCCTACCCCCACGACTCCCACGACTCCCACGACTCCCACGACCGGAGGACGTCATGACCAGCTTCGCCGCGCTCCATCGCCCCGGCTCCCCCCTGCTGCTCCCCAACGCCTGGGACCACGCCTCGGCGGCGATGCTCGCCGGCCAGGGGTTCGCCGCGATCGGCACCACCAGCCTCGGCGTCGCCGCGGCGGCGGGCCTCGCGGACGGCACCGCCGCCACCCGGGAGGAGACCCTGCGGCTGGCCCGGCGGCTCGGCAAGGAGCCGTTCCTCGTCTCCGTGGACGTGGAGGCGGGCTTCAGCGACGACCCCTCCGAGGTGGCGGAGTTGGCCGGTGAGCTGGCCGCCGCCGGGGTGGCCGGCATCAACCTGGAGGACGGTCGGTCCGACGGCTCGCTGGCCCCCGTCGCCCTGCACGCGGCGAAGATCACGGCCGTGAAGGCCGCCGCCCCCGGACTCTTCGTCAACGCCCGTACCGACACGCACTGGCTCGGCGGCCACGAGCAGGAGACGATCGGCCGGCTCGACGCCTACCAGCAGGCCGGCGCCGACGGGGTTTTCGTCCCCGGCCTCGCCGACTCCGACGGCATCGCGGGCCTCGTCCGCCACCTGGGCGTCCCGCTGAACATCCTCCACTCCCCCACCGGTCCGGCCTTCCCGCAGCTCGCCGACCTCGGGGTCGCTCGGGTCAGCCTCGGTTCCCTGCTCTACCGGCTGGCACTCGGCGCCGCCACCGCCGCGGCCGTCGCCGTCCGCGCCGGCCGGCCGGCCACCGGCCCGGACACCCCGGTGCCGACCTACGGCGAGGTGCAGCGCCTGATCCGGTGACGGTGATCAGGCGTCGTTCCGGGGCGCAGGTCTCGGGAAACCGGGCAGCCGGGCAGCGTGCCGGGAGGCCGGGTGCGTCGAGGGCCGCCCGCCGGTCGGGGACCGCCGGGCCTGTGCCAAGGTGACCTGATGAAGACCATCGGGCTGCTGGGCGGGATGAGCTGGGAATCGACCGCGGAGTACTACCGTCTGCTGAACGTACTGACGCGGGAGCGCCTCGGCGGCCTGCACTCCGCCAAGTGTGTACTCCACTCGGTGGACTTCGCCGAGATCGAGCAGCTCCAGAGCGCCGGACAGTGGGAACAGGCCGGCGAGGTACTCGCCGAGGCCGCCAGGTCGCTGGAGGCGGCCGGCGCCGATCTGCTGCTGATCTGCACCAACACCATGCACAAGGTGGCCGGCCAGGTGGCCGCGGCCGTCTCCGTACCGCTGCTGCACCTGGCCGACACCACCGCCGCGGCGGTGCTCGCCGCCGGCCTCGGCAAGGTCGGACTGCTGGGCACCGCCTTCACCATGGAGCAGGACTTCTACCGGGACCGGCTCGCGAGTCATGGCCTTGAGGTGATCGTCCCCGGCGCGGCCGGCCGCGCCGAGGTGCACCGGGTCATCTACCAGGAACTGTGCCTGGGCATCGTCCGGGAGGAGTCCCGGGACGCCTACCGGGCCGTGATCGCCGACCTGGTCTCGGCAGGCGCCGAGGGCATCGTGCTGGGCTGCACCGAGATCGAGCTGCTGATCGGCCCCGAGCACAGCCCCGTCCCGGTGTTCGCCACCACCAGCCTGCACGCCCGCGCCGCCGTGGACGCCGCGCTGGCCGACTGACCGGCGGACCGGCGGAGCTCGCCCGCGACCGTCCTGAGGAACGGGGACCGCCCGCCGGGCAGGACCGGCCAGGAAGCCTCCGCCCCGACCCGTACGACACAGCACGCCAGGACGGATCCCGTACGGGTGGACGATCGACATCACGACGGGCCCGGCACCTGCCTCGCCGCCTGGGCCGACGCCCTCGGCGACACCAAGCCGGTCACCTGGTTCCCGGCCGCCCTGATCGAGTGGGACACCCCGACCGAGAGCCGCTTCGACCCGACCGTCACCAAGGCTCCGCGGCCGCCCGCGCAGCCCTGGTGGCACCGGTTCACCGGCTGACCGTGATCACGAGAAGCGCTCCCGGTCCCCTGCCGAACGGACCGGAACCTCGATTGCGACAGTGCCGCCGAGTGAACAGCGGCGCCCCCCTGTCAGTCGGTCAGAGGAGGCCGGCGCGCATGCGCTGTGTGGGGTTCTTGTGGAACTCGCGCAGCCACGGGCTGCCGTCGGCGGGCAACCGGACCAGCGTGTGCCGGAGAATTTCCTGGTCGACCTGGAAAAGGTGGTGGGGGTGCGGCACCGGCGGGTCGTCGCGGAGAACGCCGTCGGGCATGGTTCCCGACGCGGGGTGCTGCAGGTCTCGCTCGGGGAAGGCCATCCACATCCACACCCCGAACGGCAGCGGCACCGGGTACGCCGACACGTCCGAGCCGCCCGGGCTCCAGAGTTCTCCCGTCTGCGGGTGAGTAGGAACAAGGATGATGTCGGCGTCCGTGTCGGGGTCGGGCAGACCAGGTCCGGCCAGGACGGCGCGCCGCGACGGCTCGACCGCGGGCAGCCAGGCGTCGAGGACGTGTTGGAAGACTTCCGCGACCAGGCCGTCGGGGACAGTCACCGACCGGCTGTGCGAGGCCGCCAGCAGGTGGGCGAGCGCCCGGCCCGCTGCCGCCTCCCACTGCGGGCTCCATGACCACATGCGGCCGAGTCCGCGCCACCGGCCCCAGGTGCCGATCGGCTCGATCGGCGGCGTCCCCTTCCCTTCGGCCAGCAGCTCCGCCCAGGAGAGCCCGGTGCTGTCGGCGTCGGCGACGGGAAGGCGGTGCACCGCATCCGGCGCGAGCCAGACCGCCTGCCATAGGGAGCAGTCGTCGATCCGGATCGCCACGGGCAGGCCGCACGCCTCGCAGGCCATGTTGGGCCCGTCACCCCGGCTGAGGCCGCAGCAGTAGCCACCACCGTTCTGGATGAACACGGTGCCGCGGACATCCCCAGGGGCGATGACAATCGCGCCGGGTGTGCCGTCGGACAGGAAGTGGACCGGAGCGTGGATGCCGCGGGCAGCCGCCTCTTCAGGATCGATCTCCTCCCACCTGCGCCACGGCGGCCCCATGGGCTCCCGTTCCACAGCGAAGGTGCCCGATTCCATGAGCACCGGAAGTTGAAACCCGTTCCCGTACTTCTGATGGGCGTGGACCGGCAGCTCGACCTGGGACAACGGGATGCTCAGCCTGGCGCCGCATCCCGCACACACGAAAACGAACAAATGCCCTCCGCCGTGGAAAAGGGCATCGTCGCAGCTTCGCAGCGGACCGGCCAACGTGTTTTCTGCCGCTGCCGGGAGCGCGTCCGGCCACGACCTGAAGCACCACCGCTCGCATCCTCGTCAGGCTGGTGACTCCCGAAGTGGTGGACACCTGCTGCCCGTTCGCGGCTGCCGGCTCAGTTCCCGAAGGGTCAGCAAGAACCCGTTCCCGCGGCCGAAGTCGGTCGGCCCCGCCCGTGAACTGCCCGGTTCCACCCCCGCCCCGGCGGTCAGCCGAGGCCCGTCCAGTCCGCGCCGTCCGGTCCGGTCATCAGGCCGCCCCGGTAGGCGAGGGCGACGGCCTGGGCGCGGTCGCGGGCGTCGGTCTTCGCGAGGATCCGCTTCAGGTGGGTCTTCACCGTGGACTCGGCGACGACGAGCAGGGCCGCGATCTCGGCGTTCGAATACCCCTCGGCGGCCAGCCGCAGGACCTCCCGCTCCCGGGTGGTCAGCCGGCCCAGCCGGGGGTCGGGCGCGGCGGCCGGCGGCCGGGCGGGGCCGCGGGCGACCAGGTGGCCGACCAGGTCGCGGGTGATGGCCGGGTCCAGCAGGGCGTGGCCGTCCGCCAGCGTCCGGACGGCGTCGATGAGCCGCTCGGGCGAGGCCCGCTTGAGCAGGAAACCGCCGGCGCCGGCCCGCAGCGCGCCCCAGACGTAGTCGTCGTGGTGGAACGTCGTCAGGACCAGTACCCGGGTGGCCAGGCCGGCGGCGACGATCCGCCGGGTCGCCTCGATGCCGTCGATGCCGGGCATCCGGACGTCCATCAGGACGACGTCCGGCGTCAGGGTCCGGCACAGCTCGACCGCCAGCAGGCCGTCGGCGGCCTGGCCGACCACCTCGATGCCGTCCTCGGTGCCGAGTACCAGGGCGACGCCGGCCCGCAGCAGGGCGTCGTCGTCGGCGACCACCACCCGGACGCTCACCCGAGCGGGAGCGTCACCCGCAGCCGGAACCCGCCCCCGTCACCTCCCCCGTGCTCCAGGCTGCCGCCGAACATCGCGACCCGTTCGGCGATGCCCAGCAGCCCCCGGCCGGGGGTGTATCCGCCGGGGGCGCCGCAGCCGTGGTCCAGGACCAGGAGATCGAGCACCCGGGCTGGGGTGCGTACGGCGATCGTCACGGTCACGTCGACGGGGTCGGCGCCGGTCCGGCCGTGCTTGACGGTGTTGGTGAGGGCCTCCTGGACGATCCGGTACGCGGAGCGGTCGAGCGTGCGCGGCAGGTCGCGCGCGGCGGGATCGAGCCGGACGGTGACCCGAAGGCCGGCCTGACCCGCCCGCCCGGTCAACCGGGGCAGGTCGGCGAGCCCGGGCCGCGGGCCCGGCCCGGGCGCGGGAGCCGGGGCGTCAACGGGAGCCGGGACAGGAACGGCGCCCGGCCCCGGCCCGGCCCCGACGTCCGGCAGCGGGGCCTGTCGACGGAGCAGGCCGAGCACCCGGTCCAGTTCGTCGAGTGCCTCCCGGCCGGTGTGCTCCAGGCCCGTGAGCAGCTCGCGGGTCTGCTCCGGATCCCGGGTGAGGACCCGGCGGGCGGCACCCGCCTGCACCAGCATCACGTTCAGCGTGTGCCCCACCAGATCGTGCAACTCCCGTGCGATCCGGGCCCGTTCGTCGCCCACCACCCGGCGGCGGAGCAGCAGGCGCGCCGCCTCCCGCTCCTCCTGGCGCCGCGCGGTGGCGAAGCCGACCGCCCAGGCCAGCAGCCAGACGAACAGCACCCCCGCGGGCAAGGCCGGGTAGGTGTGGGCCAGGCCGGCGAAGTACGCGGCCATGCCGGGCAGCACCACCACCGGCCCGAGCAGGGCCCGGCCCCGGGTCGCGTACAGGCCGAGCGAGTACAGCCCGACCAGGTTCGCGTACGGCGAGACCGGGCTGGGCAGGACGAACAGGGCCTCCGCCGACAGCGCGGCGGTGCCGGCCAGGTACGCGGCCAGTGGCGCCCGGCGCCGCACGGCGAGCGCGCCGGCGAGCAGCAGGCTGAGCGCAAGTGCCGGTACCGGACCGACGCGGAGTTCCGTCGCGGCGCCCAGGCGTTCGGCGGCCATCGCGGCCAGGAAGGCGACGGCGGCCGCGCCGTCCACGACCGCGGCGCCCGGTCGGGCGGGCCGCAGCGCGCCCGACGAGCGCCGGACGGCGGCGGCCCGGCCGCGCGGCGGCCCGGAGGTGGCCGCAGGGGCGGCCGTCATGACCCCGCGCCGGGTCGGACAGGCTGCGTCGGGGGCCCGACCCGCACCGGGGCCCCCGGTGCGACGGCGGCCGGGGGCCGGGGCGGTGTCGGAGGAACGGGCAGGGGCGGGTTCGACGTCGGCAGGCTCATCGCGGCTCCGGAGGCTGATGCGCACCGCAACAGCGGTGACCGCTCCGGACCCTAGCGGCGCGGGGCGCGCCGCACATCGCCCCCCGGGGGTACGACGGCCGTACCCCCGCCGGGGTAGGAGGACGGCGGGTACCCCGCTGCCGGTACGGGTGCGGTCCCCGGGCGGGGGACGCCGGCGGCACCGCCCGCTCCGTAGCGTCCCCGGCATGAATCCCGCCATGAACTCCCCCGCCGCGTCCGCCGACGTCCCGGCCGATCCCCGCCGCCACGGTCCGCCGGTGGCCGGCGGGCTGCGCCGGGCCGGGTGGATCGCGATCACCGCCTCGGCGACCGCGATCGGCCTGCTCTCCGCCCGCTACTTCACCCTCGACCCCGACTCCTTCCTGCCGGAGCAGCGGGTGACCTACCTCGCCGACCTGGCCCCGCTGATGCTCCATGTCGGCGGTGGCGTGGTGGCGTTGGTCCTCGGGCCGTGGCAGTTCCCGCAGCGTCTGCGGACCCGCCGGCCCGTCGTGCACCGCCTGATCGGCCGGGTGTACCTGGTCAGCGCGCTGGCCACGGCCGCGGGCGGCCTGTTGCTGGTGCCGAAGGGGCTGTTCGGCCCGATCGCGCCGCTCGGGTTCGCCGCCCTGGCCGTGCTGCTCCTGGTGGCGACGGTGGCGGCGTTCGTCTCGATCCGGCGCGGTGCGGTGGCGCGCCATCAGATCTGGATGATCAGGTCCTACGCCCTGATCTTCACCGGGGTCACCTTCCGACTGTGGATCTCGGGCTTCGCGGCCGCCGGGGTCCCCTTCGGCCAGGCGTACGGGAGCGGCGCCTGGGCGTCCTGGCTGCTCAACCTGCTGGTGGCGGAACACGTCGTCGCCCGGCTCCGGACGGGGCACCGGGCCGCCGGTCCGGTACAGGGCGACACGGCGGCCGGCGGCCCAGCATCGGGCATGACGACGTCCGACTTCGCAGCATCCGGCGTCACGGCGTCCGACGGCACGGCGTCCGGCGTCGGCGTCTCCGGTGATGCCGTCCGCGACGACGGCAGCGGCGGTACGGACCGCCGGTGAGCCGGGCGGTGCCGGCCTGCCCGGGCACAGTCGGGACCGGCGGCCCGGCCCGGCCGACGCATCGTCATATTCGGTCGCCAGAACCTGCGAAGGCTGGACGGTGCACCTCGAACGCCGACCCGACCACCGCGTCCGTCGTCGCTGGACATGCGGCCCCCGGTGGTGTTCGATCGGTCACCGACCCGTCGCCACCCCAGGAGGACCACTCATGCCGCTCGACCGTGCGCTGCCGCGCCGCGCCTGGCACCACCTGGAACCGATGCACGCCGTGCTCTACTTCGCACCGGAGGCGGCCGCCGAGGCCGGCGCCCTGGGGTACGACCTCGGCGAGCGCTGGTCGAGCTACTTCGCCTGGCGGACGGCCCCGCTGGGCGCCGCGAGCAAGGAGCTGGCCACCGCGGTCTGTTACAGCTTCAGCCCCGCGGCGGTGGCCAGGTACGTCCCGCAGGCCTGGGCGGTGGCGGACCCGGCGAAGGTGCTGGAGGCCCGGCTGCGGTCGGTGGACGCCATCTACCAGGGCCTGTTCGAGGGACAGTTGGCGACTGCCGAGTTCACCGAACTGGTGGGCCTGGCCCGGCTGGCGGCGGAGGCCGCCGTGACCGCCGGGCGGCCGCTCGCCGCCGCCAACGCGGCCCTGCCCTGGCCGGACGAACCCCATCTGGCGCTCTGGCAGGCTCTCACCGTGCTGCGGGAGCACCGCGGCGACGGGCATCTGGCCGCGTTGCTGACCGCCGGACTCGACCCGTGCGAGTCACTGGTCTCCTTCGCCGCGGTCGGTGCCGCCCCGGCCGAGAACTTCGCCGGCCGTGGCTGGACGGACGAGGAGTGGTCCGCCGCCCGGGACCGGCTCGCCACCCGCGGCTGGCTGGATGCCGAGGGCCTGGTCACCGACACCGGCCGGGCCGGCCGCAACGAGGTCGAGCGCCTCACCGACCAGCTGGCGGCCGGCCCTTGGGAGGCGCTGGGCACCGAGCGTTCGGAGCGGTTCATGGAGCTGATGGTGCCCTTCTTCCTGGGCGTGATCCAGGCCGGCCTGCTGCCGATGCAGAGCACCCTCGGCATCACCACCGTGCCGGCGCCGACCTGGTGACCCGGCCGGCGGCCGGGCCCCACCCGGCCCCGCCCGGCCCCACCCGGCCCCGCCTCACAGTCGTAGTTCGGGCGGGAAGCCGGTCCAGCGCAGTTCGTCCGGCAGATGTCGGGTGTCGTTGTGGAGGAGGACGGAGGCCGGCCGGCCCGGCGGGTAGCGGATGACGGTCAGGGCGGCGTTGCCCTGGTTGAGGCCGAGCCAGCGCCAGCCCGGGGCCTCCATGGCGTGCCGGACCAGCCAGCCGACCAGGAAGCCGTGGGTGACGACGAGTTGGTGCCGGTCCTCGTCGCCGGGCACCGGGCCGGTGAACAGGTCCAGGGCCTGACGTGCCAGCAGCCGGCCGGTCTCCCGCTCCTCGGGTGTGACCCCGTCGAGGAAGCGCAGGAGGAAGTCGGCGCTGTCGGGTGGTAGTTCGTCCCTCTCGGGCAGGTGCGGAACGTAGTCCCCGGCGGCGTCCGAGACCTGCTTGGCGACGCCGTCCAGTTGCTCGGCGATCAGCCCCGCGGTCTGCGCCGCGCGCGGCAGCGGACCGTGGTGCAGCACGGAGACGGGGCGATCGCGAAGGCGTCGGCCGAGCAGAACCGCCTGCCGGCGGCCGTTCGCCGTCAAGGCGCCGTCCTCCGACTCCGAGTCGGCCTCGCCGTGCCGGGCGAGGTAGAGGTACCGGGTGGCCCTTCCCGTCATCCGTGCTGCTCCTTCGAACATGGCGCTCCCGAACGGCCCGCCGGGCACCCGCGCGTACTCCTGGTGGACGTCGCCCCCGCGGCACCCGGTTCCCCGAGTCACCGCCGTGGCCGCAGATCGCGCGGGTAGCGCGGTCGATCACCGGTCAGATGATCAGCTGTATTCGCCCGGCGGTCCGCCGAGGCCGCAGCCGACCCACCAGCCCGGGGGACAGCCACCGTGCCGGACACCACCGAAGAGCCCCCCGTGGTCGCTCCGACCGCTCAGCCACCGGCCGACCCCTTCGCCGCGCCGCTCGGGGGCCCCGTACCCTCCGACGTGTCCGGCCCGCCTCCGAGCGGGCCCGGCTCGGCCGACCCCTTCGCCGCGCCCGACCCGGCGTACGGCCGCCTGCCCGGCGGCGCGAACGGCGCCGGGAACAGCCGCGGGAACAGCGGCGCGTACGGGTGGCCACCGGCGGGGCTGAGGCGCTGCCCGGCCCACTGGGAACGCCCCACCGGGGACACCCCGCCCGGCGACGCCTGCCTTCGTGGGAGCACAGGCGGCACGACAGGCGGCACGACAGGCCGGGGCGACGGACGGCAGGCCGGACCGCCGTCCCGGTCCGGCCGCAGCGTCGGAGGCCCCTCCCGTGCACCGGTCCGCCGGTGTCAGACCTCGCGGGCACAGGACCTGAGGCGGTCGGCGAGCGCGGTGACGAGGTGACGCAGTTCGTCGGGGCGCTCGATCACGAACGGCCGGTCGAGCGAGGCGAGCACTGGTGGCAGCCGGTCGAGTTCCTCCACACGTAGTTCGACCCGCCGCCACCGCTCGGCGCCCGGGTCGGCGGACGCCCCGGGCGGCGTGGCCTCGTCCAGGGTCGCGACGGCGGTCGGCAGTCGGGCGCGGATCTGACCGACCGTCCCGTGGATCCGCAAGGTCACCTCGTACCGGTAGGCGGCCGTGGCGAAGCCCGTCAGCACGTGCTGTGCCGGATCGAACCCGGCGGGGACCTCGAACGAGCCGGCCAGGGGCCTCGCACCGGCGATGCGGTCCAGCCGGAAGGTGCGGTCCGCACCGGCCGCGCCCCCGTCCCTGTCCCCACCGGCGCCGTCCTCGCCGATCCCGGGATCCCGGCCGGTGACGTACCACCGGCCCTCATGGACGACGATCCCGTACGCGTGCAGCACGCGCTCGCTGCGCTCCCCGAAGCGGTCGGTGTATCTGATCATGATCGGCCGCCGGTGGCGTACCGCGTCGGCGACGGTGAGCAGGACCTCGGCGTCCGGCTCGGCCACCGGCTCGGCGGACGCCCCGGGCGGCGTGGTGAAGGCGAGGGACTCCAGCACGGTACCGAGCCGGCGGGCCAGGCGGGTGGGCAGTACCCGGCGAATCTTCGCCGCCGCCGTCCAGCTCGCGGTGTCCGCCGCCGTCACCGCCCCCGCCCGGCGGCCGGCGGCCAGCCCGAGCAGCACGGCGAGCGCCTCGTCGTCGCTGAGCATGAGCGGGGGCAATCGGTAGCCGGGTCCGATCCGGTACCCGCCGTAGCGGCCCCGCACGACCTCCACCGGTACATCGAGATCCAGCAACTGGCCCACGTAGCGCCGCACGGTCCGCCCGTCGACGCCGAGCCGGTCGGCGAGTTCGGCCACCGTCCGGACCCCGCCCGACTGCAGCAGTTCCAGGAGGGTCAGCACGCGCCCGGTAGGTCGAGACATGTCCGGAGCCTACTCCCGCGCTTCGACGAGCCGACTGTCCAACGGATGGCCAGGACCACAGAGAGACCTCTGACCTGGGACGACAGGACTCGTGAAGGGTCCAGGGCGTCGCCGGGCAGGAAGGACGCCGCCAGTGCCGCCGGGACCGCAGAGAGGGCCCGCCGGAAATCCGAGGGACCTCATGCACGATCGAGGCCAGGACAGATACCGGACCGAAACTGTCCACTATCCGACCTAGCCTGCCCAGGACAGCAACTCCGCCCATCCGGGAGAACATCATGGACTTCGTCTCGATCCGCGTCATCACCGGCGACGTCAAGCGCCTCGTCACCTTCTACGAGCAGGCCACCGGCATGCCGGCTGCCTGGGCCACCGAGGACTTCGCCGAACTCCGCACCCCCGGAGCCACCCTCGCCGTCGCCGGTACGCGCACCGTCCCCCTCTTCGCGCCGGGCTCCGGCCGCCCGGCGGACAACCACAGCGTGATCATCGAATTCCTCGTCGACGACGTGGACGAGGTGTACGGGAACCTTGCCGGCTTCGTCAGTGACTTCGTCACCGCACCCACCACGATGCCCTGGGGCAACCGGTCGCTGCTCCTGCGCGACCCCGACGGCAACCTGGTCAACTTCTTCACCCCGGTGACCCCGGCCGCCCTTGCGAAGTTCGGCCGCTGACCCCGGTCACGGTCCCTCGCGCGCGGGGTGCGGTTGTGCGGACGGCGCAGCGAAGCGGACCGGCCCCCGGCACGAAAACGCACCCGCCCCCGCCGCCGAAGGGCGACGGGGGCGGCTGCGCCGTCCGGACCGGCCACGCGGGGCGACCGGTCCGGACGGCCCCGCGGTCAGCCGGACGGCTCCGCGGTCAGTGCGACCAGAACGGGTCGTCCACCTTGGGCAGCAGGTCCTGGTTGCCCTTGGCGTCGGTGGGCAACGGGGTGCCGGGACCGAACGGGTAGCGGGTCTTCGGGTCCTCGACCGCGCCGACGCCGGCCGACAGGGTCACGTTGCCGGGGAACCCGATCTGGATGTGCACGCCCACGCCGTCCGCGGCCTGGGCGTCGATGGCCGGCATCCGGTCGTCGGAGTTGACGCTGGTGATGGTGTAGCCCTGGGACTTCCAGTACCGCTCGACCAGCCCGAGCAGGGCGCCGTACTTGGCCTGCGAGACCTTGGTCATCACGTAGCGGTTCTTGGACAGGTGCGTGGTGCCGTCCGGGCGGTCGTTCATCCCTTCGGTGTTCTCGCTGCTGGTGTAGGCGTCGTCGCTGAACTGGACAGCCGGGACGATGGCCTTGGTGGTGCCGTCCAGCAGAGCGTCGATCTTGGTCCGGGCCGCGGAGGCGTCCATGCTCGGGGTCCTCTTCTTCTCGGTGTCCGCGCCGGCCGAGGAGCAGCCGCCGACCAGCAGGGCGGTGACGGCGAGCGCGGCTACGGCGCGAAGTGCACGGTGGTTCATCGGGGGTCCTGAAGGTTCACGCGGTCGCCGTGACCGGAGACGATGCTGCCGAGGTTGCGCAGCGAGTTGCCCCCGCTGCCGCCGGAGTCCTGGTTCCAGTAGTCGGAGTGCGAGTGCTTCCACTCGCCGTCCGCCACGTCGAACCGGCGGCCGCCGAACTCGCTGCTCGCCGGGTCCTGGCCGAACCAGAGTTCGTGCGGGTCACCGGACTTGCCGACCTGGTCGCCGATGACGCCGCCGACGAGGGCGCCGGGGATGCCTCCGGTGACGAAGCCGATGCCGGCGCCGCCGAGCATGCCGTTGGTCTCGGAGTGGCTCGGCAGGTGGGTGACCGGGTCGTGCTCGGCGGAGCCCACCCAGACGTGCTGGGCGCCGACGCCGAGCTGGTCGGCCTTCTGGGCGCCGGTGCCCGGGCTGCCGACCAGGATGATGTCGTCGGCGGGGATGCCGCCCGGACGCTGGGCGGCCTGGCCGACCGTCAGCGAGCCGTAGCTGTGGCCGAGGGCGGTGACGTGGGCGGGGGTGCCGTCGTGGGTGCTGCGCAGGCCCTGCAGGAACTGCTGGTAGCCGGCGCCGCCCTGTTCGGCCCGCTGGGTGCCGGCCACCGCCAGGGTCTCCTGCTCGGCGCCCTTGAGCTGCGGGGCGTCGTAGCCGAGCCAGGTGATGGAGGCGGTGCTGCGGGACGGGTCGGCCTTCTGGGCCTCCGTCCAGAGGTCCTTGGCTCGGTTGCCGTCCTTGCCGCCGACGTCGCCGACCTTGGTGCCGAGGCCGGGCACGTAGGCGACCACGTCGTCGGCGGTGTCCGGGTTGCCGAAGGAGATGGCGGCCCGGCCCTGGCCCTCGGTGCCGATGGCCATCAGGAAGACCGGCGGGTTGCCCTTGCCGTCCTCCTCGGCGAGCCGGCCCTGGATCTTCTTGAAGCCGTCCAGCTTGGTCTGCTCGTCCTCGGTGCGGTTCGGCTTGTTCTCCAGGTCCTTGATGAGGCCCGGCAGGACGGCCCGGTTGGCGGTGTTCCTGGCCTCCGCCGGGATGCCGTCGCGGTTGCCGATCAGGTCCGGGTGGTCCTTGACCAGGCGCTGCTGCTCGTCCGCGGTGAGGCCGTTCCACCAGGAGTTGACCTCGGTGGGTGAGGCGTTCGCGGCGGGCATGCCCTTGGCGAGGAGGTCCTCCTCGCCGCCGAAGATGTTCATCATCTTGCTGGTGAGTTCGGTGGTGGCGGTCCCGAGGTCGAGTCCGGCGCCGCTCTTGGCGTTGTCGGTGTAGTGCCGCAGACGCTGGGTGATCACCTCGTCGGCGTGGGCCGCCTCGGAGAGCGCGCCGGTGATCCGGTCGGAGATCTGGTGGCCCTTGACGGCCGGGTTCTGGAAGTCCGGGTCGTGCCGCTCGCCGGGGCTGGCCGGCGGCCAGGAGACGCCGCCGTCGTCGGTGACGGTGTAGCCGCCGGCCTTGGCCTCGTCCAGCGCGTCCAGCAGTTTGGACTGGGCGAGCAGGAAGGCCTCGGCGCCGTCGCGCAGGACGGGGCCGATCATTCCGAGTTCGATCCGGGCGGCGGACAGCTTGGCGGTGGTCTGGGACAGGCTGGTCTCGGCCTGGTCGGCGGCGCTGCCCGTCCACTGCGAGTTCTTGACGCGGGTGTCGACACCGTCCTTCCAACTGTCGGCGTGCCTGCCGAAGTTCTCCGCCAACTTGTCGTACGCGGTGGCGGCGTCGTAGAGGTCGGCGGGCCTGGCATCCCGCAGGGTGGCGATGTCCATGGTCAGATTCCTTGCGGGGACTGGGCGTTCGGGCCGAAGCGCTCAGCGTCGATGCGGGCTCGCTCGGCCGGGCCCGGGACGGGCAGCTCGGTGGCGGAGGCGCCGAGGCCGGGCGGGGCGTGGAAGCCGGGGTCGGGGTCGCCGGTGATCGTCGGCATCTTCCACGGCGCGTCCCCGTCCTTGGGCGGCGGGAAGGTGTGCGCCCACGGCGGGTCGCCCAGGGTGGGCCGGGTCGAGCCGGTCTCGGCGCCGCCCCGGGCCATGCCGGTGTCCGCGAACGCGGACATGGTCGACAGCTTGTCCCCGGCGGCGCCACCGCCGCCGCTCCTGGCGAACTCCGGTCCGCCGGTGCCCTGCCCGATGCTGCCGAGATCGCCGCCGGTCTTCTGGTCGGAGTCGCGGTAGTTCTTCGCGGTCTTGACCAGGTTCTCGCCCTGCCGGTCCATCTCGGCGGACAGCGAGTCCAGCAGGGCCCGCCAGGAGTCGGTGCAGGAGTTGAGTTCGGCGCCGGTGCTCCAGCCCTTGAGGCTGCCCTCGGCCTTGTCGGACGCGCCGAGCACGCCCTTGGTCTCCCCCGGGATCAGTTCCGCCGTCTGCTTGGCGGTCTGCCCGGCTCCGTCCAGTTCGCCGGGCTGGACGCGGAACCCCGAGCCGCCCGGTTCTGGTGCCCTAACCAATGTTGCCCCCGTGAGTGCGGATGTGTCCGGTGATACGTTCGCGGGCCACCGTAGCGAGTACATGACGCTCCGATCCAGCCGGGTGACGAAGGTGTTACCCGGTGGGGACGGTGCCGAGCGGGACGGGGGCGGGCCGACGGCGGCGCCGCCGTCCCCGTCCGGGGGCGAACGGCGCCCCGCACGCCTGTTGACGACGGGTGGGAGGACGCGGGTGCGCCCGCGACCGGTCGGGGTGCGGGCCGACCCGGCGAACGGCGCGGGGCCGGCCCCCGGGGGTGATCCCCAGGAGCCGGCCCCGACCGGTGGTGGCGGTGGGTCAGCCCGCCGTGTAGTACCCGGCCACGTCCGCGATCAGGTGGACGTCGCCGTAGTTGTTGTAGAGATCGACCTTCCCGTTGATCACCGGGACCACGACCAGGTTCGGAATCGTCTGCCCCGCCGTGAAGTTGAGGTTCGACGCCGAGGTCCGCTGCTGACCGTCCGGGTACACCGCGACGAAGCTGGGCGCGGTCGGGTCGGTCGCCGTCACGTTCAGCACCACCGCCGTGACGTTGGCCGGGACGCCGGAGCGGCCGGTCACCTGGAGGGCCAGCGACTGGCCGCCCTGGAGCTTGCCGGCCCGGGCGCCGGTGCCGTTGCGGGTGTCCAGCAGCCGGGTCGGGCCCGCGCTGACGAAGGACGAGCCTCCGCCGGTGGTGTAGTAGCTGCTGATGTCGGCGATCAGGTGGACGTCGCCGTAGTTGTTGTACAGGTCGACCTTCCCGTTGATCACCGGGACCACGACCAGGTTCGGAATCGTCTGCCCCGCCGTGAAGTTGAGGTTCGACGCCGAGGAGCGCGGCTGACCGTCCGGGTACACCGCGACGAAGCTCGGCGCGGTCGGGTCGGTCGCCGTCACGTTCAGCACCACCGCCGTCACATCGGCCGGCACCGACTTGCCGCCACCGAGCGGAGCCCCGGCGACCTGCAGCACGACCGACTGGCCACCACCCACCTTGCCCGACCGGCCACCCGTACCGTCACGGGTGTCCAGCAGCCGCGCCGGGCCGGCGGTGGAGAGCTTCGAGGTGCCGTTCGGCGAGTAGTACCCGGTGATGTCGGCGATCAGGTGGACGTCGCCGTAGTTGTTGTACAGGTCGACCTTCCCGTTGATCACCGGGACCACGACCAGGTTCGGAATCGTCTGCCCCGCGGTGAAGTTGAGGTTCGACGCCGAGGAGCGCGGCTGACCGTCCGGGTACACCGCGACGAAGCTCGGCGCGGTCGGGTCGGTCGCCGTCACGTTCAGCACCACCGCTGTCACATCGGCCGGCACCGACTTGCCGCCGCCGAGCGGAGCCCCGGCGACCTGCAGCACGACCGACTGGCCGCCGCCCACCTTGCCCGACCGGCCACCCGTACCGTCACGGGTGTCCAGCAGCCGGGTCGGACCGGCGGGCGTGTAGCCGCTCGGCGGCGGCGTCACGGCGCTGCGCACCTCGACGTCGCTCGCCTTGAGGTAGGCCAGCCGGTGGTTGTAGCGGATCGGGTAGTAGGTTTCGTCGCCGACGACCAGCGTGCGGTCGTTGGGCGCGTCGCCGTTGATGTTCTGGGTGTAGTAGTAGTCGCCCTTCACCGGCTCGGGCCCGAGCGCGAGGTAGGACTGCCCGGCCGGCACCGAGACGCTGGTGTACGGGGCCGGGGTCAGGTTCGACGTGTCGATCCCGGCCGGGTACTTGGACAGCTCGGGGTAGAACCGGCCGTAGACCGGCACCGAGCTGAGGCCCTGGCGCGGGGTCAGCACGGTCTGCCCGGTGCGGTTGTCGGCCGTGCCCGCCCGGCCGCCCGGGTTGGCGAACCAGGCCTTCTTGCCGCCGTACCAGACCGCCGTCCAGTCGCCCTGCTGCTCGGCGACCACGAAGCTGGTGCCGGCCACCGCCTTGGCGCGGACGTCGGCGGCCTGGGTGGTGCCGCCGTTCACCAGCGGCGCGTCGGCGGCGGGCTGGGTGCGCAGGTAGACGAAGTTCTGCGGCCGGGCCGCGGTGCCGTCGACCGGCGGGGTGTTGCTCGCGTCGAAGGCCGGCGCGATGGTGACCTTGCCGCCGGCCAGCAGCGGGCCGCCGGTGTTGGCCTGGACCGGCGCACCGAGCAGGTCCAGGTAGTGGTTCCAGTCCCAGAACGTTCCCGGGTCCCAGTGCATGCCGGACATCAGGGCCTCGGTCGGGCCGGGCACGTCGTCGTGGCCGATGATGTGCTGCCGGTCCAGCGGCACGCCGAAGCGGTCCGCCAGGTAGCGGACCAGGGTGGCCGAGGACTGGTAGAGCTGCTCCGAGTACCAGGTGGGCTTGGTGGTCGGGAAGGCGTAGCCCTCGTGCTCGACGCCGATGCTGTGCATGTTGACGCTCTTGTTGCCCGCGTGCCAGGCGACGTCCTTGGTGTTCACCAGCTGGCTCACGTGGCCGTCCGAGGACCGCACGATGTAGTGCGCGCTGGCCTGCGTGGTCGGGTTCTGGAAGGTCGCGATGGACCCGTCGAAGCCGCCCTCGGTGTCGTGGATCACGATGTACTGGATCGCGTCGCCGTCGGCCGGGCGGTTGCCCACGCTGTAGTTGCCGTACGAGGTCGGGTCGGCGGCGTTGGTCAGCTGGTAGGCGGCCGGGCGGTAGTCGCAGCCCAGCGCGGCGGGGCACTCCGGGGTGGCGTCGGCCGCCCCTTCCACGGCGCCGAGCGCGCTGCGGCTCACGGCCGCGCTCCGCGAGGCGGGGCTGCCGGTGGCCCGGGCCGGGCTCTTCGGCGCGGTGGGCGTGGCCTTGGCGGTGGACGGGGCCGAGGGGGCCGGTGCGCCGCTCGACTTGGCGGACGGCGCCGGGGCGGTGCCCTGGCCGTCGGCGCTGGCGCGCGGGGTGAGGGCCACGTCGGTGCCGGCCGGCACGGCCGGCGCGGGCGCCAGGGCGACCAGCTGGCCGTCGGCCGTGGTGCGCCGGGCGCCGATCTTGACGGTGTCGAAGACCCGGTCGGCGAAGGCCTTGCCGCCGGCGCTGTCGGTGGACTCGCTGAACCGGGCCACCGCCTCGTACCAGGCGGCCGGGTCCTCGGAGGCGGGGCGCCCGGCATCCTTCTGGTACTTCGCCAGCAGGGCCGCGGCACCGCGCACGCTCTGCACCGGGTCCGACTTCAGCTGGCCGGCGGGCCGGCCGATCAGCTTGGCGGCCTTGTCCAGGGTGTGCAGCGCGGGGCTGTCCTTGACCTCGACCGGCGGCGGGTCCTTGCGCACCGGCGCTCCGTCGCCCCGGCCGTCGGCCTCCGGGCCGGGGCCCGACTTGATCGCCTTGGCCACCTCCGCGAGGTCGACCTGGGTGAGCCCCATCACGTTGTAGTTGCCCGTGGTGCTGGGCTCGCCGCCGTGCGACTCCCAGCGGGTCTGCTGGTACGAGAGGGCGAGCAGCACGCTCTGCGGTACGTGGAACTCACCGGCTGCGTCGGCGAATCCGCGCTGCAGGGAGTCGGGGCCGGTCACCGCGGCCTTGGTGGTGCCCGCGTCGGCGAGCAGCGCGAAGGTGGTGGCGGAGGCGACCACGGCCGCTCCGACCACCATCGGTATGCGAAGTCGCCGCTTGCGGCGGTGCGTCGGGAGAGGGGCGCCGTCTGGTGGGGCGCTGAGGTTCGTCAACGGAGTCTGCAGACCTTCCGGTGTCCGGGGCCGGCACTGTGCCGGGCGTGGGGGCGGGCAGTCCGGGGTGTGCGCTCAGGTGCGGGCCACCCCCGTGCGCCCAACCGTCCAGGTGTCCCGCGACGCTAGCACCCGGCCCGGCGGGGGCTTCGAGAGGGGTCCGCACTGGCGCTGGCACCGGTCCTGGGCACCCGAACGGTCGCCCGGGGCCGGCCGGCAAACCGGCCCGTCGTGACCGGAGTTCGCGCCGCCGCCGCCCGGCCGCGACGGCGGCGGGCGGCGGGTCCGGCGGCGGGCGGGGACGCGGGACGCAGGGGAGCGGTGCGGCGGTCCGCCGAGCCCCGCGAGCGCCCGCCCCTCGAACCCGACGATCCGTCAGATCTCGTTTCCAGCAGGTCAGACGGCTGCGGACTCACCGGGCGCGAGCAGCACCAGGCGGTCGGCCAGACCGGCCGCCTCGAAGGCGACCCGCAGGTGGGCCGCGCCCTCGGTGAAGTGCATCCACGAGTTGAAGTGCAGGGGCACGACCCGGCGGGCGCCGAGTACGACCGTGGCCTCCGCGGCCTGCGCACTGTCGAGCGTGAGCAGGGCGCCGCCGAAGAGGCGGGTGCGAACGGCCCCGGCGAAGAGCAGCGCGGTGTCCACCGGGCCGACCCGGTGGGCGATCTCCCGGACGTTGCCCATCGAGGCGTTGTCGCCGCTCACGTACACGGTGGGCAGGCCGGGGCCGGTCAGCACGAACCCGGTGACGTCGCCGGTGACGGGCTCGCAGCCCTCGGGGCCGTGCCGGGCCGGTACGGCGGTGACGACGACCGTCCCGCCGGCCGGTCGGGCCAGCTCCAGGGACTCCCAGGGGGCGAGGCCGCGTGCCGCGGCGCCGAGACGGGCGGCGGAGGCCGGCGTGGTGACGGTGAGAGGGGCCTTCGCCAGGGCGAGCCGGCCGGCGGTGTCGAGGTTGTCGGCGTGCTGGTCGTGCGAGAGCAGGACCGCGTCGACCGGGCCGACCTGGTCGGCGGCGAGCCCGGACGGGGCGAGCTTGCTGAGGATCAGGCCGCGCTCGGGAACGTAGTCGCCGGGCTCGTCGAAGGTGGGGTCGGTCAGCAGGCGCAAGCCGCCGTACTCGATGACGGCGGTGGGACCGCCGACGGCGTGGACGGACAGCACGGAGGCGGGCAGCGCGGATGTGGGCATCAGGAGGACCTCTCACGGAATAGTTGGCCGTTTGACGTGAGAATGACGCTAGTCCTCCTCACGGAGAACAGCAAGAGGTACCGTGAGAGATGTGACTACCCCGCACACCGCGCCCGGCGGCGCCGCCCCCCAGCCGCTGCCCGCCGCCCCCGGCGCCGACCAGCACCCCGCCCTCGCGCTGGTGAACACCCGGACCATCCGCCCCACCGGCGCCTTCGACGACCTGGCCGAACCGGCCGCCGCCCTCGACTGGCTGACCGGCAGCGGCCTGCTGCCGACCCGCCGCACCCTCACCCCCGGCGAGGCCGGGCGGCTGCGAGCGCTGCGCGAGTGCGTACGCGACCTGTTCACGGCGCGGCTGACCGGCGACGCCCCCGACCCGGCGGCACTGGCCGAGCTCAACAGCGCGCTCGCGGCCACCCCCTTCACCGGCCGACTGCACTGGGACGGCACCGCGGACGGCCCCCGGCTGGAGTCCCGGCCGGCCGGTGGCACGCCACTGGACGCCGCACTCACCCGCCTCGCCCGCGACGCCGCCGAACTGCTCAGCGGCCCGCACGCGGAGGCCGTAGCCGCCTGCGGCGCCACCGGCTGCATCCGGTACTTCCTACGCACCCACGGCGCCCGGCAGTGGTGCTCGCAACGCTGCGGCGACCGGGTCCGGGCCGCCCGCCACTACGCCCGCACCCGGGCCGCCGGAACCACCTGACGCCGCCTCCCGCCCCGGGCGGCGGCGCCTGGGCGCCGGCCGGCGCCCAGGTGACCACCGCGCGGACGACCGCCGCGCAAGTGACCGTCACGCAGATGACCCTGAGGCAGAAGCCCACCGGCGGCGTACCTGCCGCGCGGGGCCCGCACCGCGGCGGACGGAAGCAGAAAGAACCGGCGGCACCGGAGTGGAACCGTGCATTCCGGTACTGCCGTCTCCTAGGGTGAGAGACTCACGCACTGCCCAAGGAGGCAGCCATGCGACGTTGGTTCATCATCCCGGGTGCACTCGCTCTCGCCGCGACTGTCGCGGTCCCGGTCACCCTCGCCGGTGCCACCACCCCGGCGGCGCCCGCCACCCGCGCGGTGGCCGCAGCCGCGCCGGCCCCGGAGCTCTGCCCGGTGGGCTGGGGGAGCCTGCCGAAGGACCTCAACTCCGTCAACTCGCAGCCGCTACGGAACATCCGCACCGGCGCGCACCCCTGCTACGACCGCCTGGTCCTCGACGTACCGGGCACCTCGACCGGTGCGCCGGCCGGCTACCACGTCCGGTACGTCACCACCCTCCACCAGGACGGATCGGGCCAGGTGCTGCCGGTGCGCGGCGGCGCGATCATCGAGATCGTGGTCAACGCGCCGTCCTACGACCCCGCCACGGGTGCGTCCACCTACCCGGGCCGGGGCGGCCAGCCGCTGCCCGGCGTCAACCTGGCCGGCTACCGGACCTTCGTCGACTCCCGCTTCGGAGCCAGCTTCGAAGGCCAGACCCAGATCGGTCTCGGTGTCCGGGCCCGCCTGCCGTTCCGGGTCTACCAGCTCGACAACCGACTGGTGATCGACGTGGCACACAGCTGGAACGCGACCCCCGCCCGCTGAACCGACCACGGGCCCGGGTGGCCCGGCCACCCCGCCGGCCGGGTCACCCGGGCCGACCGCCGACGACCGACCGCGACCGCACCCGCGCCGACCGGGCGGGCTGCGGCCACCACTCCTCAGGACAGCCGTGAGCGTCCCACCCGACGCCCGCCCCCTCGAAGGGAATGCCGCCCGTGATCGCCAAACCGCCGATCCCCTTCGCCGACGACCCCGCGGCGCAGGGCTGCCGGCCCGCGACCGTCTGGGAGCCGGACGCGACGCCGCCGCCGGCCTGCGACCCCGTGGTGCAGCCCTGGCCCCGGTTCGACCTGCCGCACCGCCGCTGGGGCGTCACCCTCACCACGGTCGGCGACGAGGGCCGGCGCGGCATCCAGCACTTCACCGTCTGCGCCGCGACCGCCGAGGAGGCACTCGCCGCGGCGGCGACCGAGGCCGGGACCGAAGCCGCCCGGCGCCACCGGCACGGCGCCGCAGTGGACCTGGCCGGCGCCACCGTCGCTCCCGGCGAACCGTCCGCCCGCTGGCCGGACACGCCGCCGCCCGCCTGATCGGGAGCCGGTTCCGGGGCCCGGCGCGCCGCCGCCGAGGGGGCCGCGCCCCGGCCTCCGCAGAATTTCTCGGCCCCGGCCCGGCCGGGGCCGCAGCGGGAACGGCACCGGCGGGGCCCGGGCAACCGGCCTGCCTGTCCCCCGGCCGACGAACCCGACCAAGACGATGCAGGAACGCTGCAAGTAGCCCCGGCATCGGCGCGTGCGTGACGGTGGCACGGTGAACGCACCGGCGCAGTACCGCCCCGCGCGGGAACTCCCGCACCCCGGCCCGGCCGCCCCCGGACGGCCCGATCGCGGTGCGGCCCTGCGCGCGCTGGTGGCGCTGGTCGCCCGGGGCGACGAAACCGCCTTCGACCGCCTGTACGACCGGCTGACCGGGCCGGTGCTCGGCGTGGTGGGACGGGTCCTGCGGGATCGGGCGCAGTCCGAGGAGGTGGCGCAGGAGGTGATGCTGGAGCTGTGGCGTTCGGCCGGCAGCTACCGCCCCGAACGGGGCACGGTCCTCTCCTGGGCCCTCACCATCGCCCACCGCCGGGCCGTCGACCGGGTCCGATCCGCCCAGGCCGCGCACGACCGGGACCAGCTGGACGCCGTCCGTTCGTACGTACCGGTCTTCGACGAGGTCGCCGAGCAGGTGGAACTCCGCCTCGAGCAGGAGCGGGTGCGGCGGCTGCTCGGCTCGTTGACCGAGGGGCAGCGGGAGTCGCTGACGCTCGCCTACTACGGCGGCTGCACCCAGGCCCAGATCGCGGCCATCCTGGGCACCCCGCTCGGCACCGTCAAGACCCGGATCAGGGACGGCCTGATCCGCCTGCGCGACCAGCTGGCCGTCGAACCCTGAGACCGCGCCGCCCCGGGCTGCCCCCGGCAGGTACCCGGCCACCGCCCGCCGCTTCGCGCCGACGCCCTGGCAACAGCCCGGCGAACGCCGGGCCCGTACGCCACCGGGCGAGCCGGTGCGATGCCATCCGAGCCATCCGATGCGATGCGTAAACGATGCGAGCTGCCGTCGGGACGGGGCCGCGGAAAGCTGGAGGTGTCGCCCCTCGGCGACGCTCGCCGGCCCCGAGCACCCGCCTTGTCCGCCCCTCCGGCGCGACGGTGTCGACCGACCGGCGGCCCACGACCTCAGGATCAGGAGGACACCATGGCACTCACCGACCCCACCGTGCGTCGTCCGCCGACCGCACCGCCGACTCCCCCGGCGGCCCGGCCCGCCCCCACCGAAACCCCCGAGTGCGAGGCCTCCACCTGCGCCGGGATCTCGACCCCCGAATCCGTCGAGCTGCACAATGCCTGGCCCGGCTGGGTCCCGCTGCTGCTGATCGCCCTGATGGTGCTCAGCTGCCTCGGCTTCGCCGTCGGCCGGATCGCCGGCTGGTGACGGTGGCAAGCCCGCAGATCGGCCACACCCCGCCCGTCGAACCCACCGGGCCGGTGGCACCCGCCGCGGCAGGCACGACCGCCGCCGCGGGCACGACGGCCGCAGGGGTGGCCGGGGCGGGTGTGACCACCGGCGGGGTGGCCCGCCACCTCGGGGTGTCGCCGACCACCGTCCGTTCCTGGGAGCGGCGCTACGGCATCGGCCCGGAGCGGCGGGAGCCCGGGCACCACCGCCGCTGGAGCCCGCAGGACGTCGCCGTGCTGGAGGAGATGTGCCGGCTCACCGCCCGGGGCGTGCCGCCCGGCGAGGCCGCCCGGCAGGCCCTCGGAACCGCCCGACCCCCGGTCGTGGGACCACCCGGGTTCACTCCCTCGGGCGTCGGCGAGAGCGGCGACTTCGCCGACGACTCCGCCGACGACGAGGCGGCGGGCGAGGCGGCGGGCGAGGCGGCAACCGCGGGCACCGGCCCGGCGGGCCCGACGGCACCGGCCGGAGAGTCCGTCCGCCGGGCCCCGGGCGGGAGCAGTTCGCTGCCCGTGGGGCCGGTCCGTCCGAAGTGCCGTGGTCTGGCCAGGGCCGCCGTTCGCCTCGACAGCACCGAGGTGGCTCTGATCCTGCGCCGGGCGGTCGCCGATCTCGGCGCGGTCGCCGCCTGGACCGAGGTGATGATGCCCGCCCTGCGGGCGGCGGGCCGCAAGTGGGCGGCCGAGGGCGAGCGGTACGTCGAGGTCGAGCACCTGCTGTCCTGGCACGTCTCGACCGCCCTGCGCGGGATCGCCGACCGACCCGGGCCGGTCCGGGCGGGCCGACCGGCGCTGCTCGCCGGCATGCCCGCCGAGCTGCACGTCCTTCCGCTGGAGGCGGTCGCCGCGGGGCTCGCCGAACGCCGACTGCCGTTCCGGATGTTCGGCCCGGCGGTACCGCCCGGGGCCCTCCTCGGGGCCGTCGGGCGGACCGGACCCGCCGCCGTCCTGCTGTGGTCCCAGGCCCGGCAGACGGCCGACCCGGTGCTGGCCGGACGCGCGGCCGAAACCGCCTGGGGCGGCCGCGGCTCCCGATCCCGCCCGGTGGTGCTGCCCGCCGGGCCCGGCTGGACGGACAGTCGCTGCCCGCCCGGCCTGCCCCGCCCCCGCGACCTGGCCGGCGCCCTCGACCGGATCGAACGACTGCTCACCGACTGACCGGCCACCGATACCCGGTGGTGAGGCCCGGGCCGCCCCGGGCACCGACACCCGTCCGTGGGCCAACACCGAAGCGTGGGCGAATGGGCCCGGACGTTCGGGGTGCGGACGTCCGGCCTGGCCGTCGGTGCCCGGGAAACGCACTTCGGCCCCTGGAGTCCGCCGATTCCAGGGGCCGAAGCATGCTTGCGGGTCGAGCAGAGCTGCAATCAGCAGGCGTACCAGGGGCCCCAACCGCTGGTGTACGTGCGGCACCACCAGCGGTTGTCGCCGCCGACGGAGCTGATCGTCGTGGAGTTGGGCCAGTACACGCGGTACTGGAGGTCGTGCCCGCCGAGGCTCGACCAAGCGGCCCAGGAGCCGCCGGGGCTCGTCTGCCAAGAGGTCCAGACGGCGTGGTCGGTGCCGAGCCCACTGACCTCCAGGCGGCCGTCAGCCCACTGCGCAAGGGAGAGCTGGCTTCCGCAGAGGAAAGTCCCGGTTGCCGGACCATCGATGATCGTCACGGTGCAGCCGCTCACACCGTCGTACGCTCCCGGAGCGTAGAAGTACGTAGCACTGGCGTAGTTGCCGGTGGCATGCGCGGGCGCAGCAATGCCGAATATTCCGGCAAAGATCGCGAAAATTACCGAAACTACTCGAATCTTATTCGTCAAGATCCCTCCCTGCCACTTCCCCCGACCCCTCCGGAGCCTCCGGGGAAATCGAGGAAAGTGGTCTCATGACAGTGGATGCAGTCCTTCCGAAGTGCCACCCGTTCCCGGAACTGGCTGGTCCGGAACAATGGCCCGCGACTCTTCCACGACAGCTGATCGGCGAAGGCGCCGTCCGGCAGCGCCGGTGATCCCCTTCGCCGTCGTTCCGTCCCCCTCGGGAAAGGCCTGCGAGCGAGCCGGGTGGCTCCCCCGGCGGGGCGCCGCAGGCTGCGGCCGTCCCCTCGACCGGAGCTTACGAGGCATCACGGAGCGAAGGTTGGCCATCCGTGCAGACCTTCTTGACTTGCCGCGCAGCCCTGCTCCCCGGACTGTCGGCGCAGGTGGGTGGGGGTCATGCCGTAGGCGTGGCGGAAGCTCCGGTTGAAGGCGGCGGCACTCGCGAAACCCCAGCGGGCCGCAACGGCATACACGGGCAGGTGGCGAAGCCGAGGGTCGACCAGGTCGGCGCGGCACTTGCTGAGCCGCCGATGACGCACGGCTGCGGCAACGCTCTCGCTCTGCCCCTCGAAGAGCTGGTGAAGGCGGCGAAGGGAAATGTTGTGCTGCGAGGCGATGATTCGGGGGGTCAGATCGGGATCGCCGAGATTTCTGTCGATGAAATGGTTGATCTCCTCACGCAGGACGGCTTCGCGTGACTCGGGGGGAAGCGGCGCGTCGGCACCGAGGCACTGCGCGAGGAATGCGTTGAAAAGGTCCGTGGCGATGATCCCCAGGCGCCCCTGCTCATCCGCCGCCAGTTCGCTGCCGTGTTCAGCCAGCGACGAGATGTACTGGGCCAGGATCGCCCCCATGCCGCAGTCGGCGGGTATCGTGCGGGCGAGCATGTGGTCGAGTTTGTTGGACAGCGTGTGGCTGACCGCCCGCTTGGAGATCTGCAGAACCAGTGATCGTACCGAGGTTCCGTCGTTCCTGGCTCCGGAGAGATAGGGGTACGAGGTGTCCCACAGCACCATGCCACCGGTGACCAGACCCGACTCCTTGCCCTGCTGGTTGAGCCACATGGGGCTCCCCGTCACCAGGGCCAGATGGTACTGCTCCGGATCTCCCCGCCGTATGAGCTCCGAAGTTCGGCGCGACCGCAGCGGCGCGTACGAGAAATTCGACAGTTGCACCGATCCGAAGGTGAACACCGATGCATCAGCCGCGAAGTCACCCGACCGGTCATAGGTGATCTCCGTCGGCGCGATGGCGCGCCCGACAAGATCTGCGAACCAGTCAAAACGCTCTTCTCGCGACACATCCGCCGAAGACAGTAAAATCGGCATTCAGCATCCCTCTTGCAGTTCGGACCGTCAACGCTCGCTACGATAGACGGCCGGCTCACATGCCGGCCGAATCGCGCGGACAACCGGGGCTGCAACCCCTCGGCGGCGCACCACCACCGCGCACCACCCCCGCGGGCCACCCGGCATCCCGTGGCGACCATCGCCGGGGCACCCGGACCAGGTGGTCGAGCCGGTCGAGGGTCGCTCCGGCCCGCACCGAAGGTCGTACGGGGCGAGGTCCAGCAGCCGGTGGCCGGGGCGGACGGACCGCGCGAGGTTCGGCGCGGACCCGCCCTTCCCCGCGTTCACCGTCAGTTGAAGGTGTTGTGCTGGGTGTTGTGGTCACCGGTCTGGACGCCCCGCGCATGGCTGGCGTCCACGTGGTACTCGGGCGTGGGCGCCGACTGCGCGTCCAGCAGCGCCCGGGCGGCCGCGAGCAGCTCCCGGTCGTGCTCGGCCCCGGCGGCGTTCAGCTCGCCGGCGAGCGCGACCCGCCAGACGCCGGGTTCGGCCTGGTAGGACTCCAGCAGCCGGACCGACTGCTCGCCCCGGACGGCCAGCCGCCGCCCGACCGCGTCCCGCAACGTGTTGTAGGCGTCCCGGACGGCCCCGCTCGCCGCCTCGGTGATTCCCCCGGTGACGCCCGCCGCCAGCGCGGCCAGGACGACGTCCACCCCTGTCATCGTTTCCTCCCCAGGATCGCGCGCCGGTCGGTGCGCGGCTCCGGCGCCATCATGCCCATCCGACGGCCCGCCAGGTGGGTATTGCGCCGAAGTTCAGTCCTGAACTTGCGCGCGCCCTGCCCTCCACCCCGGCCACCTGCACGAACACTGCGGCGACCGGGGGCTCCCCCGCCTGGAACGGGACGGGAAGAAGGCAATCGTGGCGCCTGTTCACTCGATCCGGTGATAACCGACGCGCTTTCAGGTTCAGGTCCGCCCGCTCAGATCATGATGCGCGGGACGGCGCCCTCAAGGTGCGCCGAAGTCCTTCATCAAAAGGGTGGTTCGTATGACTACGTCTGGTGGGGAGCCCGTCCCGTCGATCAACGACGCGACGCTCGCCGACATCGCGACCAACGGCATCTGGGACGGTGCGGGCCTCAGCCCCAGCCCGGCGGTCCTCGCCGTTGCCCGGGCCCTGCTCGCGGCGCTGCAGGGCGAGGCGGTCGGTGATCTCCCGGACGAGCTGGCGGGGGAAGTGGGCGATGTCCGGCGGCGGGCCAGCGTCGGCCTTCCCCGGATCCAGTCGGGTGACGTCAGCCTGTCGGCCTTCTCGATCCGGCTGAACGACGGGGAGCCGCACCCGGTCGTGATCCTGCCGGCGGGCTGGAACCCGTACGGCTGGCTGCCGTTCATGTACTCCTACATCTCGCTGGCGCTGCGCGGATACCACGTGCTGGCCTACACCCCCCGGGGCCTCGGCATCCCCGGCTGGCTGTCCACGTCCGAGGGCTTCGTCGATGTCGCCGGGCCGAAGGACTGGGCCGACGGGTCGAAGGTGATCGACTACGCGCTGGATCAGTTCGCCCCGAGCGGGGTCGGCTTCCTCGGCGAGTCGTACGGCTCCGGGATCAGCCAGCTGGTGGCCGCGCACGACGAGGCGAACCGTGTCGATGCCGTGGTCGCGCTGAGCACCTGGGGGAACCTGGCGACCAGCCTGTACGACAACGGCACCCGGCATCTCAATGCGGCCGAGCTGCTGATGAACTTCACCGGCGGCGAGCCGGAGGACAAGTTCGACCCGGCGACCTATCAGCTCTTCCGGGGCTTCCTGGACGGTGCGGACCCCGACGAGGTGGTGATCTGGGGTACCGAGCGCTCCCCGGAGACGTATGTGGACCTCACCAACGGCCACGGCACCCCCACCTTCATCTCGAACACCTGGCACGAGAGCCTGTTCCCGGCCCGCTCGATGGTCGAGACGTTCTCCCGGCTCCAGGTGCCGAAGCGGCTGAACATGTGGATCGGTGACCACGGCGCGCCCGAAGGCGCCGGCCTGGCCGGGCTGGTGAGCGGTGTGCCGTTCCCCGGGCTGCGGGAGCCGATGCAGGAGGCGTACGCCTGGCTGGACCACCACCTGCTCGGCGTCGCCAACGAGGTTCCGAGCTGGGCGGAGGTGAACAACCAGGTCATGTTCACCTATCAGACCGCCCCGGTCCTCGGCGGCAGCAACCGGATCACCGTCCCGGCCCGACGCGAACCGAGCCCGTCGTGGGGCGATGTCACCACCGACAGCGAGGCCTGGTACCTCACCGGCACCGGCGGCACCGGGGACGGCGCCCTGACCGAGAAGCCGGCATCCGGCTGGACGCGGGACTTCACCGCCGGCGCCCTGACCGCCGCCACCGCCATGGACGAGATCATGAAGACCGGGCAGAAGGAGTGGTTCGGCAACCCCAAGGGCTACAGCCTGGCCAAGTTCGAGCGGCCGCAGCTGCTGGTCTGGTCCACGGAGCCGCTGAACGGCCAGGACGGTGTGGCCCGGCGCATCCGCGGCACCGCGGCGGTGCGGTTGGCCCTTCGCAGCACCGCCGACGCGGCCACCCTGGTGGCCTACCTGTTCGACGTCGCCCCCGACGGCACCGCGCGGATCATCACGCACGAGCCGTTCACCGCGTCCGGCCTGACGAAGGGTACGGACCACGCCCTCGACTGGCAGCTGCAGCCCGCCGCCTACGACCTGCCGACCGGCCACCGCCTCGCGCTGGTCGTGAACAGCCGTGACCAGCTGTACGGGTTCACCGGTACGGACGGCAGCACCAGCACCATCTCCTCGCCGAGCGGCGGCGAAGCCCGCCTGGAGCTGCCGCTCGGCTGAGCGAGCAGCCCGGAACGCCCTCGGGGGCGGACGGCCCGCCGCGTCGCTGCGGCGGGCCGTCGTCGCGGCAGGCGGGACGGGCGGGCTCAGGCCCCCGTCCCGCTCGGGCGGACGCGGGGCACCGCCGTCCGGGCGGCTTCGGCCGACCGCCCGTGACCTCCCGGAACACCGCCAGTTGAGCAGGTCGGCAGACCCCTACCCCCGGAGGCCCCCATGCGCAACGCCGTCCGCAGCACCCTCGTCGGCGTCGTCCTCCTCACCGCCGCAACTACCGGTGGCAGCGCCGCGACCGCCGTCCCGGCGGAGTCCGTGGCCCCCTCCAAGCAGGAGCACACCTACAGCATCCCCGTCCTCGCCGTCACCGACGTCGGCGATCTCACCAAGGTCGCCAACCTGGGCACCGACCTCGCCGGACTGCTCGGACACTGACGCCGTCGCGGCCACCGGGCCCCGGCTGCCGCACCGGCGGCCACCCGGCCACGGCCGGCAAGTGCGCCGGCCAGGCCGGAACGGAGCCTGGCCGACGCCCCCGGAAGGGACCCGAGGGCGGTGACGCGGACGAGGTCCGCATCGGGGCGGGCGGCCAGGGCGAGCACGGCGGCGTACGGGCGGTGCCCGGCGGCCAACAGATCGGCGACCGCCTCGACCAGCCGCTCCAGGACGGGCCCGACCGTGCCCGGATGCCGGGCGAGCAGGAACAGCAGGCGGTTGTCGTTCCAGACACTGTCCCGCCGGCCCGCCAGCGCCGCCAGCGCGTCGGCGGGGGTCGCCGGGTTGTCGGCGACCGCCTGCCAGACGAACGGGTAGGGGGAGTCCGCCAAGGCGCACAGCACCGAGGGGGTCACGGCGCGCCGGGCGAGTGCCAGGGCGTCCCCGCCGTGGTGCAGCTGCGCCAGCGCTTCGACCTCGGCCATCGCCTCGGCTCGGACCTCGGCTCGGACCTCGGCTCGGACCTCGGCTTGGGCGCCTTGGCGGCGTGGCGCGACCGCGCCCGACTCGGCGTGCATCGGCACATCCTCACCCCGCCCCGACGGCCTGTCACCCGGGTTTCGGGGCGCCGCTCCGTCCGCAGCTGCCACCGGCGGGCACGGCCCGAGCGCTCCCGCGCGGCTTCAGCGCCCGGCCGGAACCGGCGTCGGCCGCCCGGTCTCCTCGGGGACCCGCCGGACGGCGAGGCCGGCGCAGACACCCAGGCCGACCAGTCCGCTGCCGAGCAGTTCGCCCGGGTGCAGGCCCCCCGTGCCCAGGGCCGCTCCGGAGAGGGCCGCGGTCACCGGGACGAGCCCGGCGAACAGGCCGGCCCGCTCCGGCCCGAGCCGGCCGAGGGCCCCGTACCAGAGCAGGAAGGCCAGCACGGTCAGCACCAGCGACAGGTACAGCAGGGCGGCGCCCTCACCGGGGGTGGGCAGCCGGAACATCCGGCCGCCGTCCAGCACCAGGCCGGTGAGCCCGAACATCGGCACCGCGAGCACCGTGGTGTACGCGGAGACCCGGACCGGGCCCAGCCGTGGCAGCAGGCCGACGGCCAGCAGGGAGAAGGCGGCCTCGCAGGCCAGCGTGCCCAGCGCGGACAGGAACCCCGGCAGGTCGCCCGGCCCGGCCCCCTGGGTGACGGCGGCCCCGGCCACCACCACGCCGGCCGCCGCCAGCAGCCGGGCCTGTGGCCGGCGCCGGGCCAGCAGAGGGCCGAGGACGGCGAGCAGCAGCGGCGTGCAGCCGATCACGCTGCCGACGGCGGCCGGGTCGCTGTGCCGCAGGGCCTGGACCATCAGCACGTTGAAGGCGAACAGGCCGGTGGCGGCGAGCAGCGCCAGCCGGGCGAGTTCGGCGCCGGTCAGGGCGGGCCGCAGCGGACCGCCCCGCCGGGCCAGCGGCAGCAGCACGGCGGCGGCCAGCAGGTAGCGCAGGGCCTGCCCGCCGTGCAGCGGGTAGCCGGTGAGTCCGGCGGTGGCACCGGTGGAGCAGCCCAGCACGGTCATGGCGGTGGCGGCGCGCAGTGCTCCGGCGCCGGTGTACGAGAGTGGCATGTCTGGCACGCTAGAAGCAGGTGTGGTCCACCAGCCAGGTCCACTTCGTCTGCCGTTCGGAGGACCACTTGTCGGAGCTGCTCATCGAGGTCGACCACGCGCTGGGCGACCTGACCGGCCAGCTGACCAGGGCGCTGCGCGAGGCCGTCCGCACCGGCCGGCTGACCGCCGGGGCGAGACTGCCGGCCACCCGGGCGCTGGCCGCCCAACTCGGCCTCTCCCGTGGGGTGGTGGTCGAGGCCTACGCCCAACTGGTCTCCGAGGGCTACCTGCTGGCCGTGTCCGGCTCGGGCACCCGGGTCGCGCCGGGGATCGCCCGCGCCGCCCCGCCGGCGCCGCCGGCCGTGCCCGACCCGGCGCCGGCCTACGACCTCAGGCCGGGCACGCCCGACCTCGCGGCGTTCCCCCGGACGGCCTGGTTGGCCGCCACCCGCCGGGCGCTGACCACCGCCGAGCACCAGCAGTTCGGCTACGGCGACCCGGCCGGACTGCCCCGTCTGCGCTCCGAGTTGGCGGGCCACCTGGCCCGGGCGCGGGCGGCGGCCGTCGGGCCGGGCGACGTGACGGTGGTCGGCGGCGTCGCGCAGGGGCTGTCCCTGCTGATCGGGGTACTGGCCCGGCACGGGCACCACCGGTTCGCCGTCGAGGACCCGTGCTCGCCGGGCACCCTCGCGCTGCTCCGGGCGCACGGCGTCGAGCCCGTCGGCGTCCCCGTCGACCGGGACGGCCTCGACGTCGCCGCCCTGGCCGCCACCGAGGCCACCGTCGTCCTGGTGACCCCGGCCCACCAGTACCCCACCGGCGTGGTGCTGGCGCCCGGCCGCCGGGCCGAACTCATCGGCTGGGCACGGGATGTCGGCGCTCTGGTGGTGGAGGACGACTACGACGCCGAGTTCCGCTACGACCGCGAACCGGTGGGCTGCCTGCAGGGCCTGGCCCCGGACGTGGTGGTGCACCTCGGCTCGCTGAGCAAGTCGCTCGCGCCCGGTCTGCGGTTCGGCTGGGCGCTGCTCCCCCAGGCCCTGGCCGCGGACTTCCGGCAGGCCAAGCGCTACGCCGATCTCGGCATCGGCGTGATCGAGCAGCTCACCTTCGCGGAGCTGCTGTCCGGCGGCGGCTACCACCGGCACCTGCGCGCCGTCCGGGCCGGGTACCGCCGACGCCGGGACGCCCTGCTCGACGGCCTGCGGGCCGGCCTGCCCGCCGCCGACGTCCACGGAGTGGCGGCCGGCCTGCACCTCTACCTCGAACTGCCGCCGGGCACCCGGGAGGAGGCGGTCGTGGCGGCGGCCGCGAGGTCCGAGGTCCGGGTGGAGCCGGTCGCCCCGATGCGCCTGCGGCCCGGCCCGCCCGCGCTGGCTCTGGGGTTCGGCGTGCTGCCCGCCCACCGGCTGGCTCGGGCCGCCGAGTTGCTGGCCGAGGCGGTCGACGGCGCCTGAATGCAGGCGGCGGCCTGGGCGTTCGGGCCGCCACTCCCCCGCATCGCCGCACCCTGCACCCCGCGCCTCCCCACCCCGGGCAGCACTGCCGCCGAGCCTGCCGAGCCCGAGGTCATGACCTGCTGCGATCTGCCACCGAGGCGGGTCCGGGACAAAATGGGGAACACTCCCCGCTTTCCTGGTACGGTCAGGCGGGAAACGGGGAGTACTCCCCGCTAAGCGCCCCCAGCTGGCTCCGGGAGGGAACCACCGTGACCGCTCCGACACTTCAGGACCTCGCCCCCGCCGGGCTCGACCTGGCCGTCGACCCCTACCTCGTCTACGCCGCGCTGCGGGACAAGGGGCCGGTCCACCGCATCCGGGTGCCGGAAGCCGGCGAGGTGTGGCTGGTGGTCGCCCGCGACGAGGCCCGGACCGCGCTCACCGACCCCCGGCTGCGCAACGACATCCGCCACTCGGCCACCTGGAGCGACGACGGCGGACACGCCATCGGCCGCAACATGCTGCAGACCGACGCTCCCCAGCACACCCGGCTGCGCTCGCTGGTGGCACGTGAGTTCACCGCGGGCCGGATCGAGGCGCTGAGGCCCCGGATCCAGCAGATCGCGGACCAGCTGCTCGACGCCGTCCCCGAGGACGGCCGCACCGACCTGGTCGGCGGCTTCGCCCTGCCGCTGCCGATGACCGTGATCTGCGAACTCCTCGGCATACCGGCCGCCGACCAGGGCGACTTCCACACCTGGTCGACCGAGATCGTCGCACCCTCCTCCGTCGAGGCCGCCGGCGCCGCCGTCACCGGCATGACCGGCTACCTCGGCGCCCTCGTCGAGGAACGCCGCCGCGCCCCCGGGGCCGACCTGCTGAGCGCCCTGGCTGCCGCCCCGTCGCCCGCCGACGGCTCCCCGCAGGCCGCCGAACCCGCCCTGTCGACCGAGGAACTCCTCGGCATGGCCTTCCTGTTGCTCGTCGCGGGTCACGAGACGACCGTCAACCTGATCTCCGGCAGCGTCCTCTCCCTGCTCACCCACCCCGACCAGCTCGCCGCCCTGCGGGCCGATCCGGACCTGCTCGGCGGCGCGATCGAGGAGACCCTGCGGTACGACGGACCGGTCGGCGCGACCGCCTTCCGCTACGCCGCCGAGCGCCTGGAGATCGGCGGTACCGTCATCCCGGCCGGCGACAGCATCCTGGTCTCGCTCTCCGCCGCCGCCCGCGACCCGCGGCACTTCGCCGACCCGGACCGCTTCGACATCCGCCGCGAACCCCGAGGCCACCTCGGCTTCGGCCACGGCATCCACCACTGCGTGGGCGCCCCGCTGGCCCGGGTCGAGGCCGCCGTCGCCCTGCGCACCCTGCTCGCGCGCTTCCCCCGGCTCACCCTCGACGCCGACCCCGCGGATCTCGGACGGCGGACCAGCACCATGCTGCGCGGCCTGCGGAGCCTGCCCGTCCGCCTCCGCCCCTGAGCACGGCGCCCGGTCGCGGACGGGCGGCGGGCGCGCGATCGACCGCCTTCGTGATCGCCCCCGGGCGGCTCCGCCGCGGGTCGCCTCGCCCTGGGAGGCTCGGTCGGCCGTGATCACCGTGGGACCGCCGGTGCCGTACCTGACGACCGGTCACGCCCGGGCGGCACCGCCTCCGCCCGCCCGCCCGCACGTGCGAGCCGCCGGCCGGGCACCCGAACAAGCTCCCCTGACGGACGCCGCGTACAAGACCGCCGCCGCGACCGCCCCCAAGGGCGAGCGCGGCGGCGGCCTCACTCCTACGTCTCTCGGTGCACCGCCGGTCGGCGGACTTCCGGCCGGCCGGGCCCGCGCGGTGACGCGGTACCCGTCCGGCCCTTGCGGGGCCTAACCGGCCTGGTACTCACCCGTGTCCAGGCGCATCAGCAACCCGGCCTTGCGCAGTTGCTCCAAGTCCCGGCGGACCAGGCGAGGGTCGGGGTACACCCGGTAGGTCTCCCGGGCGCGGCGCCAGTCGAAGGCGCCGCCGTCCCGGCGGATTGTCTCCAGCAACTGCTGCCTGCGCTCGGTGGCGCTCCTGGGTGCGTCGGCTGGTGCGTCGGCTGCGGCGTGGTCATCGGTCATGGGACCCATTCTCCCGCGCCCCGGCGGTGCTCGCGCCAGGAGGGTCGAGCATCGGCCGCCGGACCGGGAAAAGGGCCGTCCCGGGGCGCCCGCGAAACCGGCCCGCGAACCCGGTACACGAATCGGGGCGCAATCCGGCCCGCAACCGGGGTGCGGTCCGGCGGCGTGAAACGGACGGGTGCCCGTTCGGCGTCTCCCGTACAAAGGTCCGGACCGGGTGGTGCCTGACGGCCCGTACTGGAGGGAATTCCCCAATGGGCCCACCGGCGGGCCGGATCTAGCATTCCTCGCATCCGGCGGCTCGGCCGCCCGAAGCGGGGAGCACGCAGTGACGGGTGGAGTCGCGGTACGCGCGGGAGTGGTGCCGGTCCTGGCCGCGGCGGTGCTGTGGGGGACGGTCGGGCCCGCCCAGCTGCTGGCCGGGGCCGAAGTGGACCCGGTGGCGCTCGGTGCCTGCCGGATGCTGGTCGGCGGCCTGGTGCTGTGCGCGCTGACCGTCCGCCCCCGGGGCCTGCGCACCCTGTGGGGGCCCGGTGTCCGACTGTGGATGCCGGTGAGCGTCGCGGTGACCGCGATCTTCCAGGGTGCTTTCCTGCAGGCCGTCGACCGGACGGGCGCCGCGCTGGCCACCGCGGTGGCCTTCGGCACCGTGCCCGCCGTCTCCGGCCTCTGCGCCCGCGTCCTGCAGCGGGAGCGCCCGCCGGCCGGCTGGACGGCGGGCACGGCCTTCGCCGTCGGCGGGATCGCCCTCCTGCTGCTGCCCGGCGGCGACGGGCCGGCGGATCCGGTGGGCGTCCTGCTGGCGGCGACGGCCGGAGCGAGCTTCGGGGTCTACATCGTGGCGGCGAAGCGGCTGGCGGCGGCCGGCGCGGACCCGGTGGCGGCCGCCCCGGTGAGCGTCCTGGGCGCGGGACTGCTGGTCTCGCCCTGGCTTGCGGCCGCGCCGTCCGGGCTGGGCTCGCCGCGCGGCCTGGTCCTGGTCGGCTGGCTGGCGCTCGGCACCACGGCGCTGGGCTACCTGCTGTTCACCCGCGGCATGACCCGGATCAGTGCGGCCACCACCGGCACGCTCAGCCTTGCCGAGCCCCTGGTGGCCGCCCTGCTGGGGGTGCTCCTGCTGGACGAACGGCTGACCGGCTGGTCCGGGGCAGGACTGGTACTGCTGCTGGGCGGCCTGCTGCTGGTCGCCCTCCCGCCCCGCCGGCGCGGCGGCCGGCCGGCGGAGGCCTGAGCCCGCCGCCGGACGGCCCCGGGCCGGGTCAGCGGTCCTGGTAGGCGTCCATCGCCTCGTTCACCCGGGCCGAGAAGAACAGCGGGCCGATCGCGTCGGCCCAGGCCATCCCCTCCGGGGTCAGTCGTAGCGTCCCCGTGCCGTCCTGCACCGTCCACCCACGGGCGGACAGCTCGGCGAACTGGGCGGGGAAGTGCTCCCCGGGTGCGGCGCCGAACCGCTCGCGGTACTGCCGGACGGACGTCCCGCCGCTCTCCAGCAGGGTCTGCAGCAGGTACATCCGCCGGCGCTCGTCGTCGTCCATCCGGAACGCCCAGCGGGCGTGGCGGAAGTCCTCGGCCGGGGTGGCGATGTAGTCGTCGATGATCCGGCGGACCTCGGGCACGGCGACCGCGTAGTCCGTGGTGTAGTGCAGGTCGGTGGTGAAGGAGCGGGCGCCCACGCCGAGGCCGACCATGCCGGCCTGCTGGTTGTACTCGCTGATGCCGCTGGCGTCCGCCGCTTCGACGGCCGCCGTGCCGACCCGCCGGAAGACCCGCATCGAGGTCTGTTCGTACCCGGCCGCCAGCAGGGTGTCCCGCCCGAACCGGTAGAGCCGCAGGCGCTGGGCGTCCCAGCTCTCGGCGCTCTCCCGGTGCCGGTCGGCGAGTCCGGTGAGCGGGCGGACGTACAGCGGGTAGAGGTAGATCTCCTCGGGCTCCCAACTCAGTGCGGCGTCCAGGGACTTCCGGAAGCTGTGCTCGGTCTGGCCCTGGATCCCGTAGATCAGGTCGATGTTGAGGATCGGGAAGGCGGCCTCCTTGAGCAGGGTCAGCGCCGCGTCGACCTCCGCGCGCTTCTGCGGGCGGACGGCCGCCTTCGCCTCGTCCTCCAGGAAGGTCTGCACGCCGATGCTGAGCCGGGTCGCGCCGCGCTCGGCGAGCACGGCCAGGCGGTCGGCGGTGGCGGTGGCCGGCGAGGTCTCCACCGACCAGGGGACGGCCCGCAGGTCGGCGCCCATCACGTCCTCGCAGAGGTCGCAGAGCCGGGAAAGCTCGGCCGCGGTCAGGTACGTCGGGGTGCCGCCGCCGAACGCCGCCAGGGCGAAGCGGATCTCCCGGCCCTGCGCCTCCAGTGCCTCGCGGCCCGCCCGGGCCTGCCGTTCGAGGGCGCCGAGGAACGCCGTGGTGATCTCCTCGGGGGCGCCGGTCCGGGTGAAGAGGTTGCAGAAACCGCAGCGCATCTCGCAGAACGGCACATGGACGTAGAGCGAGAGCGCGTCCAGCCGCTCCCCCGCCCACAATTCGCTGAGCCGCGGGCCGGACTCCAGCCGGCGGTACGCCTTCTGATGCGGATAGGCGTACACGTACTGCTTGTACGGCGTGCCGGGCGACGCGTCGGCGGGGGCGGACAGGCCGGTGGGCAGCAAGGTCAGGGGGACCGGTGTCGAAGGGCTCATCGGGGCACAACTCCCTTTCATCGCAGTCAAGTTTCGGTAAAGCCGAAGCCATGACGCTAGGGCCTGGCACCCTCCCCCAGGGATCGGCGGAACCTCCGAGCGGCCCCCGATTCACCGCCGGCCGATTGGGACGTTCACACGCCGCCGGAGGTGACTATTCGTCAACCATGCCCGCACATCTGGAAATCTCCCCTGGAGTCGGGTAACCGTAGCCTTCATGAAGCGACTTGTTGTTGCGGCCGGCGGTGGGGGCGACGTCATCGCCGCCACCATGCTGCGGACCGCGCTGTTCGGGCCCGCCGCGCCGGCCCTGGTGCTGACCTACTCCTGGGAGCGGCTGACCGTCGACCCGCTGCCCGGCCCGCGCGGGCGCTCCGACTTCACCGGGCTGGCCGTCCCGCTGCCCGGGTTGGAGCTGGTCACCGGCCGCACCATCCCGGTCGCCCCGGCCGGCTCCTCGCTGCCCCGGCTGGCCCGTGAGTTGGGCGCACCGCTCGGCCTGCTCGACCCGTACGAGGGCGCCGTCGGCCTGGCCCGCACCCTCACGGCCGCCGCCGCGTACTGCGGGGCCGCCCGGATCGAGGTGGTCGACGTCGGCGGGGACATCGTCGCGGCCGGTGACGAGCCCACCCTGCGCAGCCCGTTGGGCGACGCACTGGTGCTCGCCGCCTGCGCGCGCACCGGCCTGCCCACGGACGTCCACGTCGCGGGCCCCGGGCTGGACCGCGAGGTGCCCGAGGCCGAGCTGTTCGCCCGCCTGCCGCCGGCGGCGTTCACCCTGGGCGCCGACGCGGTGGCCCCGGTGCGACCGGTCTTCGACTGGCACCCCTCGGAGGCCAGCGCGATGCTGGCCGCCGCCGCCCGCGGCGTGCGCGGCCTGTGCGGCATCCGGGACGTCCCCGAGCCCCTGCGGCTGGACGCGCGCAGCGCCGGCGTGCACCGGCTGTCCCTCTCCCAGGCGCTCGCCCGCAGTCCGCTGGCCCGTCTGCTCACCGACTGCCGCAACCTGGCCGAGGCCGAGCTGGCCAGCGTCGAGGTCTGCGGCTTCTCGGAGATCGCCCGGGAGCGGGTGCGGGCCGCCGCACCGGCCGAATCCGCACCGGACGACGCCGAGTTCCCCGTTCCGTCCGAGGCCGGCCCCGCCGACGTGGTGGCCCGGCACGCCCGCTGGCAGGCCGAACTCGCCGGCCGGGGGCTCACCCTGGTCACCCGGCGCCGCCTGGTCGAGGGGCTGGCACTCGACCGGGCGGGGGACCTCCTGCTGCGCGCCCGCCTCGGCGCCGACCCGGCCCAGAACGCGGCGCCGCTCTGGCGGGTACCCGGGCGGGCTCACCTGCGGGGCTGAGGGGCGGGCCCGCCGTACCGTGCACGCCGGCGCCAGGACGGCCGGGCCAGGACAGGAAGCCTCAGGAGGGCCTCAGGACGGCGCGAAGCGGTCCCGCAGGAAGCGGGCCGCCTGGCGGCCGGCGGCGACGGCGGCGCCGACGGTGCCGGTCATGGTGAAGAAGCCGTGGGCCATGCCGGGGTAGCGGGTGAGTTCCACCGGCACCCCGGCGGCGGCGAGCCGGGCCGCGTACGCCTCGCCCTGGTCGCGCAGCGGATCGTACTCGGCGGTGACGACCAGGGCCGGGGGCAGGCCGCCCAGGTCGGCGGCCCGCAGGGGTGAGGCCAGCGGATGCTCGGCGTCCCCCGGGGTGGTCAGGTACTGACGTCGGTACCAGTCCACCGAGTGGTGGTTGAACTGCCACGGGTCGGCGTTGTCGCGCATCGACGCGTCGTCGGCCAGCTGGTCCGTGTTGGGGTAGACCAGCACCTGCCCGGCCAGGGCGAGGTCACCGTCGGCCCGGGCGAGCAGGGTCACCGCGGCCGCGAGGTTGCCACCGGCGCTGTCGCCGCCGACCGCGAGCCGGGCCGGGTCGGCGCCCAGTTCCTCGGCGTGGTCGGCGACCCAGCGGAGGGCCGCGTGGCAGTCGTGCACCGCCGCCGGGAACGGGTGCTCGGGCGCGAGCCGGTAGCCGACGGTGACCACGAGGCAGCCGGCCTCGGCGGCCAGGTCGCGGCAGAGCCCGTCGGCGGTGTCGATGCTGCCGAGGGTCCAGCCGCCGCCGAAGTAGTAGAGCAGCGCGGGCAGCGGCCGGGCGGCGCTCGGCCGGTAGACCCGGACCGCCAGCTCGCCCCCGGGCCCGGGGATGCGGAGGTCCGTCACCTTGTGCAGGGAGCGGGGGCTGCCGGCGGCGGCCCGGATCGAGGCCAGGTCGGCGGCTCGGGCTTCCTCCACCGACAGGCTGTAGAGGGGGGCCGCGCCGCTGCGGGCGCGCTGGTCGCGCAGGGTCTGGAGCTGTGGGTGCAGGGGCATGGCGGTGCTCCGATCGACGGGGCGTCAGGGGGCCGGGCAGGCCGGGCGGACAGCGGTCAGCAGCCGGCCGGTCGGACAGGCGGCGGGGCGGTGCAGGGCAGTGGCGGGGCCGCCGGGCGACGGGCGAGGGGTCCGGTGGGTGCCGGGGAGGTCCGCCCGGGCCAGGTCCACCGGTCCACGCTCACCAGGAAGGCCTCGGTACCGGAGAGCGCGACGGCCGCCCGGTAACCCTCGGGCGCGGGCACGTCGGCGACGCGGTAGTCGTGCGACCAGGCGTCGACGGGGTTCCCGCCGGTCACGGTGCCGCTGTCGAGCAACGGGATCCGCAACCCCTGGGTCAGCCGGCCGCCGTGCGCCTTCACCAGGGCCTCCTTGCGGGCCCACAGACCGGCGAAGCGCTCGGCCCGGCTGTCCGGGTCCGCCGCGGCCCGCACGAAACATGCCTCCTCGGGCAGGAACCAGCGCTCCGGCATCCCGGTGGCGTCCAGCCGTGGCAGCACCCGTTGGACGTCCACCCCGACCCGCCGTGACGCCGAGAGCGCGACCATGGCCATGGCGCCGGAATGGGAGAGGTTGACCTCGGCCCCGGTGTACCGGCCGGCCAGTTCCGGCTTGCCGTGCGGGCCCCGGCGCCAGCGGATCTCCTGCGGCGCCACCCCGAGCCGGCCGGCGACGATGTGGCGGACCGCGCCGTGCGCGAGGACGAACCGGCGGCGGGCGTCGGCCGACAGGTAGGCCGCCGCGCGTGCCCGTTCCTCCGGGTCGAGCACGGCGAGCAGGTCCGCGGGGGCCGGACCGGGCTGCTGGTCGGGCACCAGCCACAGCTGGACCGTGTCCGGTTCGCCGGTCATCCGGGCACCCGGGTGTCCGCGGGGGCGGCGGTCGCCGGCGCCCTTCCCGGCCCCGGCGGGCCCGGTGCGTCCGCCCGCTCCCTGACCAGTCGGGCGAGCCGGCGCACGCCCTCCTCGATCTGCTCGGGTTCCAGGGCGCTGCAGGACAGCCGGAGGGCGCGCCGGCCCCCGTCACCGGAGTGGAAGAAGCTCATCGGGGTCCAGAGCACCCCGTAGTCCCGGCCGGAGATCTCCAGCAGGGTCTCGTCGGCGGTCATCGGCACCTCGACCACCGCGAAGAAGCCGCCGGCCGGCGCGTTCCAGCGAACCCTCGGCTCGTCGGCGAAGGAGCGCTCCAGAGCCGCCAGCAAGGTCCGCAGGTTGCGGCGGTAGAACGCGGTCTTCTCCTTGACCGCCGTCCTGATGCTGCACCCGGACTCGACCAGGAAGCCGCCGACCAGGGCCTGCGCGACCGGCGAGGTGTTCACCGTGAGCAGGCTCTTCACCGTGGACAGCTCCTCCGCGAGCAGCGTGCGCCGGCCCTGGCCGTCGGTCACCGTCTGGTCGGCGACCAGGAACCCGATCCTGGCGCCCGGGAAGAAGGACTTGGCGAAGGAGCCGAGGTGGACGACCCGCTGCTCGGTGTCCAGCGCCTTGAGGCTGGGCCGGGGTTCGTCGTCGAGCCCGAACAGCCCGTACGGGTCGTCCTCCAGGAGCAGCAGGTCCGCCTCGGCCGCCACCTCCAGCAGCCGCCGCCGGGCCGGCACGGGCATCGAGACCCCGGACGGGTTGGCGAAGTTCGGCACCAGGTAGAGGGCGCGCGGACGGCGGCCGCCGACCCGGACGGCGCGGGCGACGGCGAGCACGGTCTCCGGGTCGAGGCCGTCCGCCGTCTCGGGCACCGGCATCACCTCGATGCCGAGCAGCCTCGCCGCCCCGGTGAACCCGACGTAGCAGGGTTCGACGGCGAGCACCACGTCGCCGGGCCCCGCGCACAGCCCGCGCAGCGCGACGACCATGGCCTCCTGCGCGCCGGTGGTGACCATCACGGCCTGCGCGGGCACCTCGATCCCCTCGTCCAGGAGCAGCATCCGGGCGATCAGCGGGCCGAGGTGACCGTTGGTCCGGCCGTACTGGAGGAGTTGGCGCTCCCGCTGGTCCGCGTCGAGGCCGAGATCCGCCAGGTGGGCGAGGTAGGTGCGCAGGTAGCGGTCGAGGTCGTCGGTGCTGTGGAAGCCCTCGTGGGGGCGTCCCGCCGCCAGCGGGACGGCGTCGGGGAACCGCGCCGAGACCTCGTTCAGGAAGTTCATCGACGCGGACGCCGGATCGGACACCGAGGCGTGCAGGTCCTCGCGTGCCAGTACTGTCGCCATCGTCCGACCGTCCCTCATCGTCCTGTGCCCGGGGCTGTGCTCGGGGCTGTGCCTGGGGCTGTGCCTGGGGCTGTGCTCGGGGCCGTGCCCGGTGCTGTGCTCGGGGCCGTGCCTGGGGCTGTGGTGCGGGCGACCGCGGGCCGGTCGACGGCCGACAGGTCCGGTCGTCCGGTGAGTGCCATGGTGTGGGCGAGTTCCTCGGTGGCCAGGCCCAGCACCCCGGCCACCCCGGCGGCGCCGTCCGCGGCCAGCCCCCAGAGGACCGGGCGGCCGAGCAGGACGGCCCGCGCCCCCAGCGCGAGCGCCGCGAAGGCGTCGGTGCCGCTGCGGACGCCGCCGTCGAACAGCACCGGCGGGCCGGCGGCCCCGACCGCGTCCACCACCTCCGCCAGGGCGTCCAGGCTCGCCGCCGCGCCGTCGAGCTGCCGGCCGCCGTGGTTGGAGACCACGATCGCGTCGGCCCCGTGCTGCACCGCGAGTACGGCGTCCTCGGCGGTGAGAATGCCCTTCAGGACCAGCGGCAGCTCGCTGCGCCCGCGCAGCCACGCCAGGTCGGCCCAGGTCACCGACGGATCGACGGCCTCCGCCGTGTGCACCGCCAGCGCGGAGCGACCGGCGTCCGCGCGGTGGGCGGAGGCCATCAGCGCCGGGTCGAGGTTGACCGCGGAGATGCCGGACGGGACGGCGAAGCCGTTGCGCGCATCCCGGTGGCGCCGTCCCAGCTGCGGCGCGTCCACCGTGAGGACGAGGGCGCGGTAGCCGGCCGCGGCGGCCCGCTCCACCAGGCCGGCCAGCACCTCGCGGCGGCGCAGCCAGTAGAGCTGGAGCCACAGCGGTCCGGCGGCCGCTGCGGCGATCTCCTCCAGCGTGCGGCTGGCGAAGACGCTGACCACGTAGAGCGCGCCGGCCGCCCCTGCGCCGTGGGCGGTGGCGACTTCGCCGTCGGGGTGCAGCAGCCGGTGGTAGGCGGTGGGCGCGACGCCCACGGGGGTGGCCAGCCGGGCACCGAGGATGTCCGTCCCGGTGTCGCAGGCGGCGACGTCGACCAGCACCCGAGGCCGCAGCGTCACGCGGGCGAAGGCGCGCCGGTTGGCCCGGACGGTGCGCTCGGCGCCGGCTCCGCCTTCGACGAAGTCCCAGACCTGGGCGTCGAGTCGGCGCCGCGCCCGGTGCCGGTAGTCCTCGATGCGGAGCACGGGCGGGAGGTCCGGGGAGGGGGCCGGCGGTGGGGGGTCCCAGGGGACGGTGGCCGGACCGGGGGCTTCGACGGGCGCGGTCACCCGGTCACCCCGCCGTCGGCGTAGCAGTTGCCGTCCAGCGCGACCGTCGCCAGGGAGAGGTGGTGCGGTCCGGCGTCGTAGTCGGCCAGCACCACCGTGCGCGGCCCGGTGGACGGCTCGGCGAGTTCGCCGGCCAGCTCCCACCACACGCCGGTGGCGGGCTGCCCGGCGTCCGCGAACCGCAGACCCGCCGGCCACCGGTGGGCGGCGGCGGCCGCCGCCGTGGCGCCGAGGATCGCGGTCACCGCCCCTTGCGCGGAGCCGTCGCCGGGCCCGCCGAGTTCGGCGGCCAGCGCGGCGGCGGGGCTGTCCGTGGCCAGGATGTGCGTGGCGACCCGGGAGACCGCGGCCACCCGCTCCCCCGGCAGCGGTTCGCCGAACAGCAGGGCCACCCCGTGGTTTCCGGCCGGGACGACGACCGGGACCTTGGGGTCGTACGGCAGCGACTCCTGCTCGACGACCAGCAGCAGCGCCCGTCGCAGGCCGCCCGATCGCGCGTAGGCGTCGACCAGCCGCAGTGCGGTGAACGCGCTCGCGGCGCCCTGGTCGCTGACCGCGAGGGCCATCGGGGTGCCGGGGCAGATGTGGCTCAGATAGGTGGTCGTGGCACGGCCCGGGGTGATGTCGGGGACGGAGTGGGCGAGCACCAGCAGGTCGACCGCCTCACCCTCGGGCACCACGGCTCTGATCAGCGCCTCGGCCATCTCCCCGTAGGACCGGCCGTCAGGACTCGCGCCGGGGTCCAGCGCGCCCGCTTCGAGTTCCAGTCCGTACGGGTGCAGCAGATCGGTCAGGTAACGCCGCAGGCGCGCGGTGTGGACGGGGTCGGCGGCCGGCGCCCCCGGGCCGGGGAAGGCCAGCCGGACGGCGCGGCGGATCCCCCAGGGCGGTGACGGCCCGTCGGCGGTGGTCCCGTCCGGGGGGCTCGTGGCGTCCGCCGCACCGGCCGGTACGAAGGTGCGCACCGGTCACGCCTCCGGGATCAGGTTCTGGGCGACGTAGTCGGCCAGGGAGCCGACCGTGGCGAAGTCGTGCCGGCCCAGCTCCTCGACGCTGATCTCCACGTCCAGGTGCTCCTCCAGCTCCAGGATGAGTTCGAGGCCGCTGGTCGAGCTCATGCCGAGGGCCTCCATCAGCGTGGTCGCGGCGGTGGCCCCGGTCACCTCGCGCTTGAGCACCTGCGGGAGCAGGGCGCAGATGTCGTCGACCAGTTGCTCGCGCAGAGCGGGGTCGATGGTCGGGAGGGCGGTGTCCCGCTCGGTCATCGTCGATCCTTCGGTGGTGGGTGGGGTGGGCGGGTCAGTGCTGGAGGACCATGGCGGAGAAGGTGGCGCCGCGTCCGGCGCCCGCGGCGGCCATCACATAGGGCTGGCCCGGCCGGAGCAGCCCCCGCTCCCGCGCGGTGCGGTGGTTGACGAGGTTGTCCGCGCAGAAGACGTGCCCGGCGGTCGCCACGTTGTCGAGCACGACCCGCTCACGGGGGTAGCCGAGGGTGCGGCAGACCTGGTGCCAGGCGACGTTGTTGACGTTGTGGGGCAGGATCACCCCGATCGCCTCCATGGTCAGGCCGGCCCGTCCGACGGCGGCGAGGATCGCCTCGGCCAGCGCGTCGGCGTAGATCCGCTGGAACTCCAGGGCCCGCTCCGGCTCGTCACTGTCGAACTCGCCCCTGAGGTCGGCCGCGTAGGACAGCACCCGGTCGCGCTCCCCGGTGGGGGCGACCAGGCAGGCCGAGGCGCCCTCGCCGAAGAAGGAGGTGTCCGGGACGATCCCGGCCTCGGGGGTGAAGGCCTTCTCCCCGGCCAGGACCAGGGCGAGGCCGTCCCGATCGCCGTCGGCGGCGAGCAGCCGGCCCGCCGCGTCGATGGCCAGCAGGCCCGAGGCGCAGGCGTGGTGGCCGACCGCGAACACGGTCGCCCGGTCGAGGCCCAGCTCCCGGCAGAGTTCCTGGACGGGGTTGTGCGGGTAGGGCACCACGGTCGGCAGGGTCCGGGCGTGCAGCACGTAGCGGACCTGGTGCTCCCGGCCGCGCAGGGCGGGCAGGCCGGCGACCGCGCCGCGCAGCAGGTCGAGCAGGGTGCCGTGCGGGTCGCGGGCCACCTCGCCGAGCTTGTGGTAGCGGCGGAAGATCTTGATCTGCATCGGGGACAGCCCGAACTCCTCGGCCAGGTCCTCGATCGGCGTCCGGCCGGTCGGCAGGTGGTCGGCCACCGCCAGCAGCGCCGTCACCGGAGCAGCTCCGGGGCCGGTTCCGGGGCCTCCGCGGTCTGCGCCGGCTCCTGCTGCCGCTCCTGCTCCGCCGGCCCGTCGCCGACCAGCGGTCCGGTGCGCGTGCCCGGATCGAGGGCCGCCTCGACCGCGAGCGCCTCCACGCCGAAGGCGAGCGCCTCGGCGTCGTTTGAGGAGAAGTAGTGGGTGTTCGTCTGCACCTCCATCAACAGCGCGTCGGGGAGGTCGTCGAAGGCCACGTAGAGCGCGCTGACCGTGTCCTCGGTCTGGTGGGTCCACCGGAATCCGCTGTCCTCCCGTGCCTTCCGCAGCTGCCGGGCCAGCTCCTCGGTGTCCGACGCGGTGCCCTCCTCCGGCGGCCGGTTGGACGTGCGGTCGTTGAGAAAGCACTGCACGTCGACGCGCTCGCCCCGGTCCGCCGAGACCCGGGCGATCAGTTCGTTCAGCTTCTCCGGGTGGAAGTAGGCGTGCTTGAAGGTGGCCAGCGCACCGCGCCGGGTCAGCTCGACCACCTCGTCGACGGTGCTGTCCCCGATGTCCAGCACCGAGATGCCGGCCTGGGCGACCATGCACACCACGTCGCTCAGGTCGGACCGGAAGCGGTTGTTGACGACGGGCCGGACCACCACCGGGCCGGTGACGTTGATCCGCCGAAGCGCGACCGCGTACAGGGCCTGCAGAACGGTCTGGGTGTCGGTACCGGTCCGCTCGGCGATCAGCGGCACCGCCAACCGCAGGGCCCGGGACTCGAACAGGCCCACCCGGTGCCGGGGGGTGTCCTGGTCCGCCACCGGCGGGAACCGGCGGGCCGGGATCGTTCCGAGGACCCGCTCCCAGTGGCGCAGGGCCTTGCCGTTCTGCCGCTGCCCGGCCGGTGAGCGCTGCCAGCCGGCCTGCTCCAGCGGCTGCAGGCCGGTGACCGGCGCCGTCGAGCGCTCCTGCACCTCGCGGAGCATGATCGCCCCGCCGACGGCATCGGTGACCAGGTGGTTCATGATGCTGATCAGATGGGTGGCCATGCCGTCCCGGCGCACCATGCCCATCCGGACCGGCCATTCGGTGGCGTAGGCGAAGTCGGTGGCCCGGTAGTGCTGTTCGACCTGGTCCGCCACCTCGTCGGGATCACCGTCCCCGGCGTCGTAGACCTCCAGGGTGGTGCTGCCGGAGCCGAAGAGCTCCTGGGTGGGCCAGCCCGCCGCGTCGAACCTGAGCAGGGTGCGCATCGAGGGGAACCGGCTCATCAGGTAGCGCAGTTCCTCGGCCACGCCGGCGACGGTCGTCCCGGCGGGCAGGGCCATCCGGCCGCCGATGGGCAGCGAGCTGCGCTGGTCGACCATCGCGTGCCAGATCTCCCACATCCCCCAGGACATCTCGTCGACGCCCGAACCCTCCCCGGTGAAGTCCACGGTCACCCGCTCGGCGGGCTCCCGGACGGGTACCTGCCGGGTCTCCTGCTCGCTCATCGGACCGCCGCCATCTCTGCCAGGTGCCGCTGCCGCATCAGGAACTTCCGTACTTTGCCGGTCGGGCCGAGGATCAGGTCCTCCTCGGAGACGGCCACCACCCGGCGCAGCGTCGCCGCCGCCGCGTCCGTCAGCGCGGCGCGGACCGCCGCGGTGCGGTCGGCGTCCGGGTCTGCGGTGGGGTGCAGGGCGAGCAGGACGTCGGTGACGACCGCGCCGTCGGCCTCCAGCGAGACCACCGTGCAGTCGTGCACGTCGGGACAGTTGGCGAGGATGCGCTCCTCGCTCATCGCGGTGTACAGCCACTCGCCGCCGCCCAGGTCGACGGCGTCGACCGCCCGGTCGACGTGGAAGTAGTAGCCCTCCTCGTCCCGGTACATCAGGTCGCCGGTGAGGTAGTAGCCGTTCAGGCGGTTGCGGTAGGTGGCGTTCGAGTCGTTCCAGTAACCGGGGGCCAACGACGGCGCCTTCAGGCCGAAGTGACCGACCTCGCCGACCTCGACCTCGCGGCCGGTGGCGGTGTCCAGCAGCGCCACCTCGGCGAAGCCGTGCGGCACCCCGACGCAGCGCCCGTAGCGCTCGGTGCCGGCGCTGTGGGTGATGTGGAACGCGGAGTGGCCCATCTCGGTGGAGCCCAGGCCGTCGACGAAGCTGGACCCGGGGACGCGCCGGACCCCTTCGCGGGTGACCGTCTCCCGGGAGCCGGCCGCGACCAGGTTGCGGATGTGCGGCTCGTGCGCGCAGTCGCCGGTGTTGAACCAGAGCGACACCGAGTCGAGGTCACGGCCGGCCAGGTCGTGGCGGGCCATCCGGGCCCAGGTGGCCGCGAAGCCGAGGACGCCGGTCGGACGCCAGCGCTCGATGGCGTCGACCACCGCCGCGCCGTCGTTCTGGGTGGACAGGAACAGCAGCTCACTGCGGTTGCACAGGGCCAGGTTGAGCGCCGAGATCCCGGCGGCGTGGGCGGCCGGCAACGCGCTGAGGATCCGGTCCGTCCCCCTGGCCCGGGGGGCCGCGAGGCGGAACAGCCGGGTGGCGGCGAACAGGCTGGCGTTGGAGTGCACGACGGCGGTGGGCATCCGGGTGGTGCCGGAGGAGTGGGTGATGGCGATCGGGTCGTCGTCGTGGTGCCGGTACGGGGCCGGGGCCGCCGCCGGGTCCCCGGTGCCGGTCGCGGCGGTGTCGGCGTGGATGCGGACCCCGAGGTCCTCGCCGGCCAGCCGGGCCCGGTGCTCCGGGTCGGTGAGCAGCCCGACGCCGCGCAGCCGCCGGACGTACTCGGCGGCGATGTCGCCGGGGATGTACTGGTTCATCAGCGCGGGGATCGCACCGAGCCAGGTCAGTGCCAGGAAGTTCAGCAGGCAGTCCGCGGAGCCGGACACGTAGACCGCGACCGGGTCGCGCGGGCGGATGCCCTGCCCGTGCCACCAGGCCGCCCGGGCCGCCACCCGCTCGCGGAGCTGCCCCAGGGTGAGGCCCTGCTCGGCCGGGTACCCGTCGACCGGGACGTCGAAGGCGGCGCCAGGACCGTCCGGGTCGGCCCCGTGCTCGAAGAGCTTGTGCAGCACGTTGCCCGCGCCCAGTCCGGGGTCGGCGGCCAGCCGCGCTCTGATGTTGGTGCCCGTCACTCTGCGCTCCTTGAAGGGTGTCCGTGCGGGTGTCCGCACGGCTGCCCGTGCGGGTGTTGTTCGGGGGCCCGCGGAGGCGGGGGCCCGTTCATCCGGCCCCGACCGCCTTCTCGACGGCCGCCCTGAGCTGCGCCCTGGTGGGCTGGCAGGCCAGGTCGAGTCCCCGGGCGAAGGGCAGGACGGCCCCGTCCGGCCGGGTGACCCGCCGGGGCGGCGCGATCAGCCGCATCTCCTCGGCCGCGGTGGCGATGATCTCCCCGCCGACGCCGCAGGTCCGGTTGGAGTCGTCGACGACGACCAGCCGCCCGGTCCGCTCCAGCGAGGCGGCCAGTCCGGACCAGTCGAACGGGAACAGTGAACGCGGGTCGAAGACCTCGACCGAGATCGAGCCGGCCAGTTCCTCGGCCACCGCCAGGGCGTCGTGCACCAGGTGGCCGACCGCGACCACGGTGACGTCGGTGCCGCTGCGGTGGATCCGGCCGACCCCGAGCGGCACGGGTGCCAGCCGGGCGAGGTCCAGGTCCTCCCGCACCCCGAGGGCTCCGGAGGGGGCGAAGACCACGACCGGGTCGTCGTCCCGGATCGCCGTCGCCAGCAGCCCGTAGGCGTCGGCCGGGGTGGCCGGCACCACCGTCTTCACCCCGACGTGGGCGAACAGGCTGTAGGGGTGGTCGGAGTGCTGGCCGGCCCAGCTCTCCCTGGAGCCGGAGCCCGGCAGCAGGTAGGTCACCGGCACCCGGGTCTGGCCGCCGGTCATCAGCGAGAACTTGTGCGCCTGGTTGGCGATCTGCTCGAAGACCAGGAACAGCAGCGCCGGGATCTGGAACTCGATCAGCGGCCGCAGCCCGGCCATCGCCGCGCCGGTGGCGAAGCTCGTGAACGCCTGCTCGGAGATCGGTGTGTCCAGCACCCGGTCCGGACCGAAGCGCTTCAGCAGCCCGGCGGTGGCGTGGGTGACGGCCACCCCGACGTCCTCACCGAACACGCAGACGGCCTCGTCGCGGTCCATCTCGTCGCCGATCGCGCGGTTCAGCGCCTTGAGGTAGGAGAGGTTCGGCATCAGTTGGCACCCGCCCTGGCGCGCATGCCGGTGGCGTAGAGGTGGTCCAGCGCGGTGGCCGGGTCGGGGTGCGGGCCCTCGCAGGCGAACCGCACCGCCCGGTCGAGCAGTTCCGCGACGTCCGCGTCGATCGCGGCGCGGGTGGCGGCGGGGATGCGGGCGCCCTGGATCTCCAGCGGGTCCCGGGCCCGGCCGGCCGCGATCTCGGCGTCGGTCCGGTAGCGGGGGCGTGCGGTGTGCTCCCAGGTGTGATGGGCGTCGAAGCGGTAGGCGGTGCACTCCAGCAGGGTCGGGCCGTCGCCGGCCCTGGCCCGGGCGACCGCCTCGGCGGTGGCGTCGCGGACCGCCTCGGGGTCCGTCCCGTCCACGGTGCGGGCCGGGATGCCGAAGGCGGCGGCCCGCCCGAGGATGCTGCCGGCCACCGTGTCGGCGGTCCGCATCGTGGTCGCGAAGCCGTTGTTCTCGCAGACCAGGACGAGCGGCACCCGCCACAGCGCGGCCAGGTTGAAGGCCTCCAGCACCACGCCCTGGCTGACCGCGCCGTCCCCGAAGTAGGTGAGCGCGACCCGGTCCGAGCCCGCCCGCCGGAAGGCCCAGGCGGCGCCGGCCGCGATCGGCACGGCGGCGCCGACGACGGCGTTCGCCCCGAGCACGCCCACGCCGAAGTCGGCGGCGTGCATCGAGCCGCCGCGGCCCTGGTTGAGCCCGGTGGTCCGGCCGGCCAGCTCGGCCATCGTCCGGGCCGGGTCGGCGCCCTTGGCCAGGACGTGGCCGTGACCGCGGTGGGTACTGGTGATCACGTCGTCGGGGCGCAGCGCCGCGCAGGTGCCCGCGGCGATCGCCTCCTGGCCGGTGTACGGGTGGATGCCGCCGAGCACCACCTTGGCCCTGACCAGTTCGACGGCCCGTTGTTCGAAGCCGCGGACGAGTGCCACGGTCCGGTACAGGGTGGCGGCCGGGTCCGTCGTCGGGTCAGCCATGGCCGGCAGCTCCGTCGGCCCGCCAGAGCACCGGGCAGAACGCCGGGTCCGCGTAGTCGGGGCGTCCGTCCGGCAGCCGGCGGACCAGTACGTCGTGGTTGTAGGCGGCGGGGGCGCCGTCGCCGAGCGTGAAGTCGCAGTACTCGTTGGCGCCGTCCTGGAGGTGGAAGGAGATCGCGCGGCGCGGCCGGCCACTGCGGTTGGGGCCGCTGCCGTGGTACGTCCGGCAGTGGTGGAAGCTCATGTGGCCCTTGGGGATGATCATCGGCACCTTGCGGATCACGGCGCCGTTGAAGGCGGCGTTCGCGGCGAGCACCCGCTCCAGGTCGGCCTTGTCGCGGTCGGCGAAGTGCTTGGTCATCGAGTCCTGGCGGCCGGTCTCGCGCCAGAGGTGGCTGCCGTCCACCACGGTGAGGGTGCCCATCTCCTCGTCGCAGTCGTGGAACGGGACGAAGGCGGTCAGCATCCGCTCGGACGTCGAGGTGGACCAGTAGTGCTTGTCGAAGTGCCAGGGCACGATGTTGCTGGGCTCGCCGGCGACCGGCGGCTTGAGGATGAGCGTCGACTGGAACACCCGGATCTCGTCCGCGCCGGCCAGCAGTGCCGCCACCGCCCCGATCAGGGGCTTGCACAGGACCTCGGCGATCGGGTCGCTCTCGTGGTGGACGTAGTCGTTGTGGCGCTGGACCGGTCCGTCCGAGGGCTGCCAGGCCGCCAGCCGGGGCGGGCGGACCGGCAGGGTGCGGCTGCGCCCGCCGGCGTAGTAGTCCTCGCTCGCGGCGGCCAGCCGGTCCACCTCCTCGTCGGTGAACAGCTTCTTCGTCAGGTACCAGCCGTGCGCGGCGTAGAAGGCGATGTCGTCGGCGTCCGGCAGCAGCGCCAGTTCCTCGTCGGTGAGGTCGAACCGCAGGGTCGGGGCGGCGGTCATCGGTGGCCCGCCTCGGTGGTCAGGGGGATCTGGACGGACTGCCGCACGGTGGCGAGCTCCCTTTCCTTGGCCTCGTAGAGGGCGGGTATGTTGCTGGTGCCGAAGGTGCGGGCGCCGTGACGCTCGATCAGCTCCCAGAAGAAGGTCCGGCGGACGTGCATCGAGGTGGCGAAGATCTGGTACATCTGGCCCCAGTGGTCCCGGTCGACCAGGATTCCGCGGCCGCGCAACCGGGCCACCGGGAGGTCGACCGGCCCCAGCCGGCCGTCCAGCGAGTCGTAGTAGCCGTCCGGGGTGGACGCGAAGCCGACGCCGCGCTCCGCCAGGGTGTCGACGGTGGTGACGATGTCGCGGCTGCTCAGGGCCAGGTGCTGCACGCCGGGGCCGTCGTGCCAGGCGAGGAAGTTGTCGATCTGCCCGGGGGTGCGGCTCAGGTCCGGCTGGATCAGCGTGAGCGTGACGCCACCGCCGGGGCTCTGCACCACCTGGGAGAACATGCCCTGCTCACCGACCTCGATGTACTCCTCGAAGATCACGTCGAAGCCGAAGGCCTTGCGGTAGAAGTCCGTCGTGCCGGCGAGCTGCCCGTCCGACACGCAGACCGCCGCGTGGTCGATGCTCCGCAGCAGGTCCGGCGACGCCGGCGGCGCCACGTCCAGCATCTCGATCAGACCGGGCATGAACTCCCGCTCCGAGCCGTGCCGTTCGACCAGCCGGTGCACCACGTCGCCGAAGCCGGAGACGGTGGCGGTGACCACCGAGGTGCCCTCGCGGGTGTGGGTCCGGGGGGCTTCGAGGGCGGTGGCGCCGCCGGCCACCGCCGTGGTGTACGCGGCGGTGGCGTCCCGGCTGCCGAGGGCGAGCACGGCCACGCCGTCTCCGTGCCGGGCGACGTACCGGGCCGCCGGATGGTCCGGCGCCAGCCCCGAGGTCAGCAGCACCCGGCAGTCGCCCTGGCCCAGCAGCAGGCTTCGCTGCCCGGCCAGACCGGTCTCGGGACCGCCCTGCCCGAGCAGGCGGAAGCCGAGCCCGGAGCACAGCACGAACGCCGCCTGGCGCGCGTCGCCCACGTAGAACTCGACATGATCGACGCCGAGGAAGTCCATTGCGGTAGCCGTTCCTTCTCTGTTCGCTCGGTGCCGTCAGACGGCTCTGGCGAGCCGGGTGCTCGGCAGGCCGTAGACGAGGCTGATGTTGTGGCCGCCGAACCCGAACGAGTTCGACATGACGTGGCTGATCCCGGGCGCGGCGCGCGGGCCCTTGCGCACGTGGTCGAGCTCGCAGGCCGGGTCGGGGTCGTCCAGGTTGTGGGTGGGCGGCAGCAGCCCGCGCCGCAGCGCCAGGACGGAGACGGCCGACTCGACCACCCCGGAGGCGCCGAGCAGATGGCCCGTGACCGCCTTGGTCGAGCTGACCGGCGGGGCGTGCCCGCCGAAGACCTCGCGGAGCGCGAGCGCCTCGGCCTGGTCGCCGAGCCTGGTGCTGGTGCCGTGGGCGTTGACGTAGCCGATGTCCTGCGGCGATACGCCCGCGCTGCGCAGCGCCTGCCGCATGCAGGCGGCGGCGCCCGCGCCGTCGGGGCGCGGGGTGGTCGGGTGGTGGGCGTCGTTCGTCGCGCCCCAGCCGAGCACGTCGGCGTACCCGGCCGCGCCGCGCCCGTCCGCGTGCTCGGCGCGCTCCAGCACCAGCACCCCGGCGCCCTCGCCCAGCACCAGGCCGTTCCTGCGGCGGTCGAAGGGCCGGCTGGCGCCGGTCGGATCCTCGGCCCAACCACGGGCCAGGGCACGGGCGTTGCCGAAGGTGTCGACCAGGGTGGGGAACAGCGGTGCCTCGCTGCAGCCGACCACCACCACGTCGGCCTCGTCGGCGCGCAGCAGCCGCAGCCCTTCCCCGACGGACTGGGCCCCGGCCGCGCAGGCCGTGCTGATGGACGAGCTGTAGCCCCGGATGCCGTGCCGGATCGCGACCCGGGCCGCGCTCATGTTGGGCAGCATGGCGGGCAGCAGGTAGGGGCTGACGCCCAGCCGGCCGCGCCGGGTCCGCAGGACGACCTGGGCCTCCAGGGTGGCCAGCCCGCCGTTGCCGGAGAGGATCACCCCGATCCGGTACGGGTCCACGTCCCGGCCCACCTCGATGCCGGCGTCGGCCAGCGCGTCCGCCGCGGCCCGCATCGCCATCACGATGTAGCGGTCCACCAGCCGGGTCTCGGGCGCGGGCAGGACGGACGTGGGGTCGATCGGCGCGGCGAAGCCGGCCGTCTCCAGCGATCCGGCCAGCGGCCCGTCGGGGTCCGGCCGGGTCAGCCCGGACCGGCCCTCGCACATCGCCGCCATCACCTCGTCGGCGCTGCACCCCACCGGAGTGACCAGGCCCATCCCGCTGACGACGACGTCGGCCTGCCGGGTGCTGGTGTGGCGCGGGTCGCTCACGGGTGTTCTCCCTCGTGGAGTTGCGGTTCTTGGCCCGGCCGCGGCCCGGGGCCGAGCAGGACGGCGGCCGCGCGGTCGAGGCCGTCGGGGGTGTGCGCCTGGTCGACGCGGATCAGCAGGGCCTCCTCGGCGTCCCCGTCGGCGATCAGCAGTGCCGCGACGGCCGTCGCGGCGGCGGTGTCGCCGACGCAGACCACCGGGCCGGTCAGCCGCCACCGCGCGGCCACGTGGCCGGCCACCGCGTTGGGGACGGCCTGGAAGAACAGCAGCGGTCCGATCCGGGCGCCGCCGTCGACGGCCTCGGCGACGTGCGCGGCGCCGGCGAGGTCGCCCAGCGGGCTGACCACCACGACGGCGGTGACCGGCCGTCCGGCGCCGTCCGGTCGGCCCGGGGCCGGCACCGGGGCGGGGTGCCGCTGCAGGCAGCGGCGGGCGGTCTCGGCGGCGAGCGGGCTGAACGAGGAGACCACGAACCCGGCGATCGCCGGTGCGACCTGGTCCTCGGCGGACTCCGGCCATTGCGCGGAGGACAGCACCCGCAGGCCGGCTGCCGAGGCGGCCCGGGTCAGGGCGGCGGCGGAGGCGGCATGGGCAAGAGGTACGGGACCGGCCGCGGCGCCGGGTGGTGAGACGCTGGTCAGGTTCACGGCGCGCCGACCAGGAGCGCGGTGTTGGCGCCGCCGAACGCCGTGGTGAGGCTCAGCGCGTGGTCGGCCGCGGAGGGCGCGGCGCGGTCGAGCACCAGGTTGAGCGGGCAGCTCTCGTCGGGGCCCAGGAAGCCGGCGTTCACCGGCAGCCTCCCGGCGCGTAACGCCGCGATGGTGACGACGAGTTCGAGCAGCGCGCCGGCCTCCAGCGCCTGGCCGTGCACGGACTTGGTGGAGCTGACCGGCACGGTCGACGCGCTGTCGCCGAGCGCCAGGTGCAGGGCGGCGGCCTCGGCCGTGTCGCTGACCGGGGTGCCCGAGCCGTGGGCGTTCACGTACCCGATCCGGTCCGGGCGGACGCCGCCCCGGTGCAGGGCGTCGGTGATCGCCCGGGCCAGCCCGGTGCCGTCCGGGCGCGGTCTGCACACGTGGTAGGCGTCGCCCGCGCGGCCCCAGCCGGCCAGCACGGCCAGCGGCCGGGTCCGCCGGGCCCGGGCCGCCGGCGCGGCCTCGACCACCACGGCGACCACGCCGTCGCCGAGCAGCAGCCCCGTGCGGCCGGCGCTGAACGGGCGTACCCGCCCGTCCCGGGCGAGTGCCCGGCCCGCGTCGAAGACGGCGAACTGGTCGGCCTCGACCAGGTAGCCGGCCGCCACCACGATCCGGTCCGCCTGCCCGTGGGCGACGGCCGCGGCGGCGTCGGCGACGGCGGTGCTCGACGCCACGCAGGCGGAGGTGTAGGCACGGGCCTTGCCGGACAGTCCGGCCCGCCGGGCCACCGCGTCCGCGAACACGTCGGCGCCGTGGACCGGGCGCTCTGCCGGGGTGGCCCGGGCCAGCTCCGGATCGCCGTGCACGGCGAGGTGCAGCGGAGTACCGGACCGCTGCACCGTGGACAGTCCGGCCTGGTCACAGGCCTCGCGGACGGTCCGGTCCAACTCCTCTGCCAGGACCGGGTTTCCGGGGTACGTCGCGGCTTCGCCGACCTGACGGCCGGCCACGTCGAAGCGCAGCACCGGCGCGAAGGCCGGTGCGCCGTCGAGCGCGGCGGACAGCAGCGGCCGGACGCCGCGGCCGAGGGCACTGAGCACGGCGGCCCCGGTGACGACCACGGAGCGGGGGCCGCGACGGACCGCCGGCTTGCTCTCGGTCACCCTTGCTCCCCTTCGTTCTCGGTGTTCCGACGCCGGGTCGGAAGGTGGCGGACAGTCGTGTGTGGCGGGCCGGGCGGCCGGCGCCCGCCGGCCCCCGGGCCGGATCGGGTACGCCCGGACGGCGCCGGGTCGGGCAGCTCCGGCTTCAGGCACCAGCGGCTCCAGGCACCTCCGGCTTCAGGTACCTCCGGCCGAGGCCGGTCGGGTACGCCCGGCCGGGTCGGGTCAGGCTGGGGCAGGTCAGGCCGGGTCGGGTCGGAGCTCGCCGAGGCCGGCGAGGAGGTCGACCACGTCGGACACCGTGCTCATCCGGGCCAGGGTGTCGTCGTCGAGGCGACGGTCGTAGCGCTGCTCGATCTGATGGGCCAGCCAGGCCAGTTCCATCGAGTCGATGCCCTCCGGCACCTCTTCCGGCGTGCGGTCGCCGAAGCCGGCGAGCATCGCGACGACCTCGTCCCGCCCGGGTGCGGCCGACACGCTCAACGGCCCGTGGCCGACGCGGACCGGATCCGGGCGGCCACGGCCGCACCGAACTCCCCGACCGTCATGGTGCCGAGCAGTTCGGCCTCGTCGTCCTCGAAGGTGACGCCGAAGCGCTCCTCCACCCGGACACCCAACTCGGCGAGGGAGAGCGACTCCAGGTCCGCGCCGGCCGGGCCGAGCAGGGTGTCGTCGTCGACGTCGGTGATGTCGTAGTTCATCGCGCTCAGTGAGGTGAGCACGAACGCGCGGATCTCCTCGGTGGACATCGCCTCAGTGGACATCGCTGGTAGTTCCCTTTCGGTCGGACCGTTCGTGGACGGTAGGTGTCTGCGGCGACCCGCCGGCGCCGCTCAGGGCGGCCCGGTCGCGGACCAACTTCCCGGTGGCGGTGCGCGGCAACTGGTCGACGACATGGATCAGGCGGGGACGTTTGTAGGCCGCCAGCCGTTCGGCGAGCTGCGCCTCGATCTGTGCGGCGGTGCCGCTGCCCGGGCGCAGTACGACGTAGGCCTCGATCGAGGCCCCGAGGACGACGACCGCGGCGGAGACCTCGGGCAGGGCGGCGAGGGTGTGTTCGACCTCGGTGAGGTCGACCTTCAGACCGCCGACGGACACCTGCGAGTCGAGCCGTCCCAGCACCCGGACCCGCCCGGTGCCGGGGTCGACCGCGCCGCCGTCCTTGGTGTGCAGCCAGCCGTCGGCCCAGCGGGTGGGGCCGCCTCCGCCCGGATTCCCGTGGTCGAGGTAGGGCGACGCCTCCCTCGCGATCAGCAGTTCGCCGTCGACGGCCCGCAGGGTGAGGCCGGGGGCGGGGGTCACTTCGGGCCGGTGCTCACCGAACAGGTCGGTGGCGATGACGCCGACCTCGGTCATCCCGTACATGCTGCCGAGGCGCACACCGTAGCGGTCGACGAAGGCCTCGTGCACCTGGGCCCGGACCAGCTCCCCGCCCGTGGTCATGCCGGTGAGCTGGGGCAGTCGCGGTGGCTGCGCCACCCAGCCGAGCAGTTCGATGTGGAACGGCACGCCCAGCAGGGTGGTCGGCTCGGGGCCGGCCGCGACGGTGGCGAGGATCCCCTCCGCCGTGAGCCGGCGCGGGACCGCGAGCCGTACGCCGGCGTGCAGGCTGTGCAGCAGGCCGCCGACGAGTCCCAGTACGTGCACCATCGAGGCCGTCGAGACGATCCGCTCGCCGGCCCTGGGTACCCCCTCGATCCGGGCGTACCGGCCGAGTTCGTCGATCAGATCGGCCGCGGTGCGACCGATGATCTTCGCCGGCCCGGTCGAGCCCGAACTGAGCTGGACGACCGCGTGCGAGGTCCGCGCCGGCCTGCCCGGGCGGGCGGTGACGACGTCCTGTTGATGGTAGAAGCCACCGGCCGGTCCGCCGCCGGCCGGCCGCTCGGCGGTCACCACCACCTGGGGGTCCAACCGGGCGAGTGCCCGGTCGGTCTCGTAAGGGGTGAGCCGGTGGTCGAGCAGTGCGGCCTGGGCCCCGATCCGCCAGCTCGCCAGCAGGTTGGCGACCAGGGCGAGCGAGGGGGCCAGGCAGAGGGCGACCGAGCCGCCCCGACGCAGGCCGGCCGCGGCGAGCACGGCCTGCCTGACGCTGACGAGCTGGCGCAGTTCGTCCCTGCTGACCGGTTCGTCGAACGTCAGGCAGGGCTCGGATCCGGCCCCGCGGAGAAGGACCTCGTCGACCCAGGAGGGGTCGGGCGGGAGGGCGGCTAAGCCTCCGGGTGAAGTTGTGGCAGCAGCCTTCATGGAGAACCAGAACCTCTTTCAGGTACATGACCAAAGGAGCTGACAGAATTCCCACGCCGAACTTTCAACTCTGAATTGCCTGATGTCAAGTCCTGTAACTTTCATGGCATTTCACGGCATGCTGGGTTCAAGTTGTGATGGCACTACCGGGTTTGTTTGGCGCATTGACGGGGGAGCGCTCCCCCGCTAGTGTGGCCGCCGGTTGGCCAACTGCCATGATCTGGCCGGGTTTTGCCGCACTCTGACTACCCGCCAGTAACTCTCGCCGCCCGGTCGGGCGGTTCACTCTTTTTCGGCAAGGCCGCACGTGGCCGGCCTATTCACGCACTTCCGGGCGGCGGGCACCGAGGGCGTGGCCGGCATTGGATCAGACCAATCCCGCGGCGTGGATTTCCTTTCCGCCGCCTTGTTCCGCCGCCTTGTTGTACGCATTCATGCCAACTTTTCGAGGACAGGCATCACGTGGAACCAGTCATCGACCCCGGCCTGAACTCGGCCGTGGAGCGCTACTACGACATCACCCTCGATCTGTACGAGGACCTGTGGGGCGAACATGTCCACCACGGCTTCTGGGACCCCGGGGAGACCCCCGGACTGGAAGGCGCGGACCGGCACGCGGCCACCGACCGGCTGGTCCACGAACTCGTCGACTACACCGGCGTGCCCGCCGGATCGCGGGTGCTGGACGTCGGATGCGGCATCGGCGGCCCGGCGATGCATCTGGCCGGGCCGCTCGGCTGCACCGTCGAGGGGATCACCCTCAGCGCCCGGCAGGCCGCCCGCGCCAACGAGAAGGCCCAGGCCGCCGGCCTCGCCGAGCGCGCCCGCTTCCACCAGCTCGACGCACTCGCCAACGGCTACCCGGACGAGTCCTTCGGCGTGGTCTGGGCCGTGGAGAGCCTGATGCACATCGCGGACCGGGAGGCCTTCTTCGCCGAGGCGATGCGACTCCTCACCCCGGGCGGCACGCTCGCCGTCGCCACCTGGGCGGTCCGCGACGGCGAACTCGACGACGACGAGCGGGAGCTCGTCCGGCAGATCCTGGTCCACCAGGTGATGCCCGACTTCTCGTCCCTGGAGGAGCACGAGCGACTGGCCGCCGCGGCCGGCTTCGCCGACGTGGCCACGGTGGACTGGAGCGGCGCCGTCGCCAACTCCTGGGACCCGGGCTTCGCGCAGATCCAGCAGTTCGAACGGGGCCCCAAGCTGATGCGCGACCTGGCCCGCCGGCGCGGCGTGGACGTCCTCGGCTTCTTCCACGCGGGCCCGTTGATGAAGAAGGGCTTCGACACCGGCGTCATCACCTACGGCGCGTTGCGGGCCACCAAGCCCCGGCAGGACTCCCCGCGGACGCCGCCGTCCGGCCTGACGCCGTGACCGCGGACCCGGCCGGGGCGGAGGTGGTCCGCCGGATCGCGGAGCTCCTGCGGGAGGTCGTCGGCGAAGACCGCGCCTGGTCGGACGCCGTCCGCCCGGACACCCGCCTCGACGGAGAACTACTGTTGGAGAGCCATGAGTTGGCGGCCTGGAGCCTGGTCCTGCGGCGCGCCTACGGGGACCACGTGGACCTGGTCGAGCACGTGGCCGGCCTCGACATCGACCAGATCATCGCGCTGACCGTCGGGGACGTCGCCGACCTCGTCGCGGCCGGGCAGGACGAGAACGCCGGGCAGGACGAGAACGCCGGACCGGCCATGGCCGACTCCACGACCCCGGCACGGTACTGATGGGCCGCTACCTCTTCGTCTCGCTTCCGCTGACCGGCCACGTGAACCCACTGGCCGCCGTCTCCCGGGAACTGCTCGGGCGCGGGCACGAGGTGCTCTGGGCCGGCTCCGAGTCCTTCCTGCGACCGCTGCTCGGCCCGGACGCCTCGATCGCCCCGATCCCGCTGCGGGCCCACCGCGGCCAGGCGGACCGGGGCATGGCCGCCGCGAAGTCGCGCTGGGACGGCTACATCGTGCCGCACGCGAAGAGCACGCTGCCGGGCATCGAGCGGGCCGTCGCGGCCTTCCGGCCCGACGTCCTGGCGGTGGACCAGCACGCGGTCGCCGGCGCGGTCGCCGCCCACCGGGCCGACCTGCCCTGGGCCTCGCTGGCGCCGACCACCATGGAACTCACCCGCCCCTACCGCGCGCTGCCCAAGGTGGAGGAGTGGATCCACCAGCGAATGGCGGCCGTCTGGACCGCCGCAGGCCTCCCCGGCGAACCGCCGCACGACCTGCGCTTCTCGCCGCACCTGCTGATCGGCTTCACCGGCGAGGCCCTGACCGGCCCGCTGGAGTGGCCCGGGAACGCCGTCCTGGTCGGCCCCGCCCTGGCACCGAGGGCTCCGGACACGGCATTCCCGTGGGACTGGCCGGACCCCGCCCGGCGCCTGGTCCTGGTCACGGTGGGCACCCTGTCGCTGGACCTCGCCCGGGAGTTCCACGCCCGGGTCGTCGAGGCCCTGCGACCGCTCGGTGACAGCGTCCAGGCGATCCTGGCGGCGCCGGACGGCACCGTCACCGAACCGCCGGCGCACGTCCTGGTCCGCCCCCGGGTACCGGTGCTGGAACTGATGCCCCGGCTGGACGCGGTGGTCAGCCACGGCGGGCTGAACACCGTCTGCGAGGCGCTGGCCCACGGGGTGCCGCTGGTGGTGGCCCCGATCAAGGGGGACCAGCCCATCAACGCCGCCCAGGTGGTGGCGGCCGGCGCCGGCCGGCGGGTCCGGTTCGCCGGCGTCCGGCCGCAGCAGCTGCGCGAGGACCTGCTGGCCGTACTGGACGACCCGTCCTACCGGGCCGCGGCTCGGCGGGTGAGCGAGTCCTTCGCCGCCGCCGGGGGCGCACCGGCCGCGGCCGACCACCTGGAGGCCCTGCTCGCCAGAACCGCCGGGTCCGGCCGACCCGGCGGACCCGGCCTGCCGGCCGAGGACGCCCCGGTCGTCCGGAGCTCCTGAACCACCGAGGGCCTCCGAACCACCCGGACCTCGTGCACCACCCGAGCCTCCTCGTCGCCACCCGGACCTCGTGCACCACCCGAGCCTCCTCGTCCACCCGCGCCTGGACCACCCAGGCCTCCCGGCCGCAGGCCGACCACCCAGGCCCTCCAGGCCACTTCGACATCCAAAAGAACGGGAAGCGCACAGACGTGAAGACGCTCCGCGACACCTGGCTGGTGTTCCAGCGGCACATGCTGCTGATGGTGAGGTCCCCGCTCTCGATCGTCCTGGGCGTGGCTCAGCCGGTCGTCTACCTGGCCCTGTTCGCGCCGCTGCTCAAGCCGGCGCTCGCCTCCATGGGCGCCGGCTCGATGACCGACGCCTACCGGATCTACGTGCCCGGCATGCTGGTCGCCCTGGCCCTCGGCGGGGGCCTCTACGTGGGCTTCGGCCTGCTCGCCGAGCTGGGCTCGGGCGTCATCGAACGGGCCCGGGTCACCCCGATCAGCCGGGTGGCGCTGCTGCTCGGCCGGGCCCTGCGGGACGTGGTCACGCTGGTCATCCAGGCCGGCATCATCATCGTGCTGTCCATGCCCCTCGGACTCTTCGTCCGGATCCCGGACCTCCTGCTCGCCTACGTGCTGCTGGCGCTCATCACCCTGACCAGCGCCTCGATCTCCTACGGCATCGCGCTCAAGGTGAGCAGCCCGGACGTGCTCGGACAACTGGTCAACAACCTCGCGCAGCCGCTGATGCTGCTGTCGGGGACGCTGCTGCCGCTCGCGCTGGCACCGCTCTGGCTGCGCCGGGCCTCCGACTGGAACCCCTTCAGCTGGACGGTGGTCGGCATGCGCTCGCTGTTCGCCGGCCACGCCGGCGATCCCGCGGTCTGGCAGAGCATCACGCTGATGGCCGCCATGGCGGTGCTGGCGCTCACCTGGTCGGCCCGCCTCTTCGCCCGCTCCGTCCGGTGACGGCCGACCCGGGCCGGGCAGCGGTGCCCGTGCCACCCGTGCCCCCAGCAGGACCCGTGCCCGCCGTCGTGGCAGCACCCGCCCTCGCCCCCACCTCCGCACCGATCCCCGCCGGCTGACAAGGACATCCCGATGATCGAGACCAACGGACTTCGGAAGTCCTTCCAGACCGGACGGCGCCGCAAGAGCACCGACGTGGAGGCGGTGGCGGGCCTGGACCTCACCGTGGCCGAAGGTGAGATCTTCGGCTTCCTCGGTCCCAACGGCGCGGGCAAGACCACCACCCTGCGGATGCTCGCCACCCTGCTGCGCCCGGACGCCGGCGACGCCGTCATCGCCGGCGCCGACCTGCGCACCCAGCAGGCCCAGGTCCGCCGCAGCATCGGCTACATCGCCCAGGGCGGCGGCACCTGGGACGATGTGACGGCCCGTGAGGAACTGGTGATGCAGGCCCGGATGCACGGCATCGGCAAGGCCGAGGCGCAGAGCCGGGCGGTCGCCGCCCTCGACGCCTTCGACCTCACCGAGTACGCCGACCGCAACTGCCGTACCTACTCCGGGGGGCAGCGCCGGCGGGTGGACATCGCCCTCGGCGTGATCCACCGGCCCAAGGTGCTCTTCCTGGACGAGCCCACCTCGGGCCTGGACCCGCAGAGCCGCTCGCACATGTGGGACGAGATCCGCCGGCTGCGCAGCGAGGGCATGACGGTCTTCCTGACCACGCACTACCTGGACGAGGCGGACGCACTCTGCGACCGCATCGCCATCATCGACGGCGGCGGCATCGTCGCCGAGGGAACGCCGACCGCACTCAAGCGCTCGATCGCGGGCGAGGTGGTCACCGTCGGAGTGGCCGACGCCGACGCCGCGGAGAAGGCCTCCGGGGTGCTGGCCGAGCAGGAGTGCGTGCGCTCGGCCGAGGTGCGCGAGGGCGGCGGGCTGCGCCTGTCGGTGGACGCCGGCGAGACGGCGATGCCGCAGATCATGCGGGCCCTGGCGGACGCCGGGATCGAGCTGGCCACCATCGAGCTGCACCGCCCCACCCTGGACGACGTGTTCCTCACCAAGACCGGCCGCTCGCTGCGGGAGTCCTGACCATGACGCGCGGTACGGCGACAGAGACGACAGAGGAGAAGCAGATGGACCGGAGCGGCCGGGACGCGGACAGGTCGGGCAGGTCGGACGGCTTCGGCCCGGACGAGGAGCGCACGGTCCGCCGGGCGGTGGTCACCGGCGGCGCGGGCTTCGTCGGCTCGCACCTGTGCGACCGGCTGCGGGAGGAGGGCACCTCGGTCGTCTGCGTCGACAACCTCCTCACCGGATCGGTCGACAACCTGGCCACCCGGGCCGACGACCCGGGGTTCGTCCTGGACCGCAGCGACGTCTCCGAGGAGTTCGACGTCGAGGGGCCGGTCGACCTGGTGCTCCACCTCGCCTCGCCCGCCTCGCCGCACGACTACGCGAGACACCCGATCGAGACCCTCAGGGCCGGTGCCCACGGCACGCTGAACGCGTTGGAGCTGGCGCGCCGCAAGGGCGCCCGGTTCCTACTGGCCTCCACCTCGGAGGTCTACGGCGACCCGCTGGTCCACCCCCAGGTGGAGTCCTACTGGGGCAACGTCAACCCGGTCGGCCCCCGCAGCCAGTACGACGAGGCGAAGCGCTTCGCGGAGGCGCTCACCACCGCCTACCGAACCGCCCTGGGCGTGGACACCGTGATCGTCCGGCTCTTCAACACCTACGGTCCGCGGATGCGGCCCACCGACGGACGGGCGGTGCCCACCTTCATCACGCAGGCGCTGGCCGGGCGGCCGCTCACGGTCGCCGGCGACGGCGGGCAGACCCGATCGATCTGCTACGTGGACGACACCGTCAGCGGCATCCTGGCGGCGGCCGCCAGCGGGCACCACGGGCCGGTCAACATCGGCAACCCGGTCGAGCTCAGCGTCCTGGAACTGGCGGAGCACATCCGCGAGTTGTGCTCCTCGGCGTCGCCGGTCGAGTTCGTCGAGCGGCCCGGGGACGACCCCACCCTGCGTCGCCCGGACATCGGACTGGCCCGGTCGGCGTTCGGCTGGCAGCCGGTCGTGGACTTCGAGAAGGGCCTGGCGCTGACGATCGACTGGTTCGCCCGGCTCTCCCCCGGCGGTCCGTGAGCCGTCCGGTCCCTGAGCCGTCCGGGCGGTGACACGTCCGGGCGGTGACCGATCCGGCGGACCCGGCCGGAGCCCGGCCCGGGAGGACCGGTGGTGACGGCGCCCGTTGCAGGCGCTCCGGCTCCGGCCGATGGGGCGGGCGGCCCTGTGCGAGTAGGGAGTCTCCCCGGTGGTGACATAGCATCCGAGCGGCAGAACGCACACCTGTTCACGGGGGACTACCGCACTTGTTCAAGAGATCGACGCCGAGGCCGTCCGGGACAACCGCGAAAGCGGCCCGTAACATCGGGGCGGCGGCGCTGGGCGCCCTGGTGCTCGGCCCGTGCTTGCTGGTGGGGCCGCTGGGCCCCGGACCGGGAACGCCGAAGCAAGCCTGCGCGCGTCGAGTCCCGGGACGAGGCGCTGACCCGGGCGGATCTAATCCAGGACCACCTGCGCGACCTGACGGGCCTTGAGCGCGATCCGTGGGGCAAGCTCCTCGCCTACCACCGGTGCCCGGGTCGCGGCAGGGGCATAGCCGATGAGGGTGAGGCGTACCAGCTCAGCTCGGCGACCCAGTTGAAGGCCACGGACGATCAGCGTCCCGAGGTGATCCGAGCCCTGCGGGAGAGGCTCGTGAACGAGGGCTTCAAGATCACCTGGACGGAGTCCGCCCCGGCCGCTCGGGCCGCCTCACCCACCGGCGGCTTCGAGGCCGTCCACGAGCCCGACCGGTACACCGTCTCCCTGAAGGGCGGGGCCGAGGCCGACGAAGGCGTGATCCTCGTCGTCACCCTGCCCTGCCAGGCGCCGCCCGCCGGCGCCGCGTCGCCCGCCCCGACAGCCGGCACCTGAACCGGCGCCTGAAACTGCTGGGCCATTTCGGAACGGCACGATGGCATGCCGCCCGGGCCGCTCGGGGCGCGAAGGACAGGACCGGGCCTCCCACTGCGGTCCGAGGACCGGTTCGCACCCCGCGGCGCCGCCTCAGGTGAGGACCGCAGGCCTCAGCACCTCGTCGCACCACCGGCGGAAGGTGGTGGGCGGGTCGGTAGCCGGCCCCGGTGCTCTCGATCACGGCGTCCATCGCGAAGGCGGGCGACAGCCGTCCGGCGTGCCGGGGGTAGCCGCGGCCCCAGGCTGGTGACACCGGCCACGCGCCTGACGCCCTGGGCCTGGACGGCGTCGCAGGCCGGGCGGGTGAAGTCGAGGTAGTGGTCCTCGATGTCGTCGGCGCCCGGGTTCGGCGGGACGAGCCACAGGACGCTGTCGGCGCCCTTGGACGCCTCGGCGAGGGCGTCCGGACCGGTCGAGGGCCGCGTCAACGACGTGAAAGCGCAGCATGTTCGGCAGAGCGAAGTCACTGCTACTGCGCAAACGACTCCTCCGCTCCCCCGTACCCTGTCCGGTCCCCGCTCCCCCGTCCCCGGGTTGACCGGGGTGGCCGGGGTGGCCGGGGATCGCGGGAGCGCTCCCACCTCCCGATGCTCATGGCGGTCAAAGCCGGAGAAAACTTCTCGTGCGTCAGGGATTACGCCGAGGCCGTGGCTTGGCTACGCTCGACCTCGATCGCGGGAGCGCTCCCACGTTCATCTCGACCGTCCTGGATCCTCTCCCACCCGAGAGCACGCGGAGAACACCCATGAGCACCCCCGAGTCCGTCCGGCGCGCCGCCCCCTCCCCCGACGGCCGCGCCACCGAAGAGCAGCCCGCAACGTCCCGGCGACGCCGCACCGCCCTGCTGGCTCTGGCCGCCGGAGCGACCGCCGGAGCCGTGCTGCTGGCCACCCAGACCGGGGCCGGCGCCGCCGTCCAGGGCAGCCTGGCCGGCGGAACGCAGTTCTACAAGGACCCGGCCTCCCAGGTCGTCAAGTGGGTCGCCGCCAACCCGAACGACTCCCGCACTTCCGTGATCTCCAAGCGGGTGGCCAGCCAGCCGCAGGGCATCTGGTTCGCCAACTACCGCCCCGACACCATTACTTCGGATGTCCGGACGATCACCGCAGCAGCCGCCGGAGCGGGCCGGGTACCGGTGCTGGTGGTGTACGAGATCCCGAACCGCGACTGCGGCGGCGCCTCCGCCGGCGGCGCCCCCGACCTGGCCTCGTACGACGCGTGGGTGACCAAGTTCGCGGCCGGCCTCGGCAGCGGCCCCTCGCTGATCGTCCTGGAGCCGGACTCGATCGCCCTCACCACCTGCCTGTCCGCCCAGCAGCAGACCGACCGTTTCGCCTCCCTCTCGCGGGCCGGCGCCACCATCCACGCGGCCGCCCCCAACGCCAAGGTCTACCTGGACGGCGGCCACTCCACCTGGAACAGCGCCGCCACGCAGGCGGACCGACTGCGCAGTGCCGGCATTCTGGCCAACGCCAACGGCTTCTTCACCAACGTCTCCAACTTCAACACCACCGCGGGCGAAGTCGGTTACAGCAAGTCGGTGCTGTCCGCCCTGGGCAACCCCGGTAACCTGCACGCCGTCATCGACACCAGTCGCAACGGCAACGGCCCGGCGGGCGGCGGCGCCTGGTGCGACCCGGCCGGCCGCTCGATCGGCAACTACCCGACCGCCGCCACCGGTGACGCCTCGATCGACGCCTTCCTCTGGGTGAAGCCCCCGGGCGAGGCCGACGGCTGCGCCGCCGCCGCGGGCACCTTCTCGGCGGACGTCGCCTACCAGCTGGCCGCCAACGCACCGGACCCGAGCCCTCAGCCGACGGCCACGCCCACCGCCACGGTGACCCCGACGGCGACCGTGACACCCACCGCCACGGCGACCCCGACCGCGACGCCCACGGCGACGGCGACCCCGACGGCCACGCCGACGTCCGGCACCACCGCCTGTTCGATCGCGTACCGGACCAACACCTGGAGCACCGGCTTCACCGCCGACATCACGGTCAAGAACACCGGCACGGCCCCGATCAGCAGCTGGACGCTCAAGTGGACCTACGGCGGCGACCAGAAGGTCACCGGCTTCTGGAACACCAAGATCACCCAGTCGGGTGCGGTCGTCACCGCCACCGACCTCGGTTACAACGGCACCCTCGCCGCAGGCGCCTCCACCGGCTTCGGCTTCCAGGGCACCTACAACGCCGCCAACCCCACGCCCACCGCGTTCACCCTGAACGGAGCAGCCTGCAGCGCCATCTGACGAACCGTCCGGAGAACACCCGCTGATGCCGCCGGCCGGAAGCCCTCCGGCTGGCGGCATGAGCGGGCCGGGGCCGGCCACCGGGGCAGCCGTGGCCCTCACGGCGACGCAGAGCGGGAGCGGACGGCGGGGTCGTGCCGGCCGCAGACCGTATCGTGGTGGCGCTCACCATCGGAACGCGCACACCGGGGCCCACATGACCGTTCACCGGCCAGGACTACCGGAGGACCTTACGCCGGCCGAGGAGCTGTGGGCGCGCTGGGCGCTGCTCGCCGCCCTTGAGGCCACCACCGAATGCCAGGAACGCCCGCCGGTCCACCGGTCCGGCCGGTGGACCGATGACCAGGGCCTCCGCCGGGACGACAGCGGCTGCACCTGGTGGGTCATGTCCGAGCAGGGTGAGGGCCGGTTCGTGCTCTACGGCGAGGACGAGGGCGAGCGAGGTGAAGTGGCACGAGCCGGCGATCGACGTGCTGGCGGGAGGCCCGGACCGGCTGCCCTACGAGGAATTGCGGGACGGACTCGGAGGGCGCTAGATCGGCTGCGTCCACTGGTACGAGAACGGCGCCTGGGCCCGGGCGCCCTACCCGGACGGCCTTGACGACGACGGCCTGGACTGCGGCATGAGCTGCTTCATCGACCGCAGCGAGGTCCTGGGGGAACTGAGGAAGCACCTGGTCGACCCGGACGGCCCGAGCGCGGACAGCCTCCTGACCGACGCGGAAACCTACCGACTGGAGCCGCACCGGCTGCTGGAACGGTCGGGCCGGAACAACCGCTACGGCCATCAGTCGGACCGGCCGGCCCTCACCAGGGCGCTGGCCCGAACTGGTCCGACCGGGGAGTTCCCGGGGACCAGCAGGCTCTGACGACCAGGACCGCAGCCGGCGGCCGGCAGAGCACGTCGGACCTGCCCGACACCGGCCGGCCGAGGTACCGGCCGTCACCGAAGAGCGCACGCCACCGCCCGCCGCCGGTCGTTCCCCGACACGGCCACGGTCAGTCGGACACCCGCTGGACGGGCCGCTCCCCCGATCTTCGTGCGATGAAGCGGGTGAGCAGGACGACCTTCCGCGGAGCGGAGCGGTCACCGTCGATCCGGGAGAACAGGAGGTTGGCCGCGGTGCTGCCGACCGCTACCGGGTCCTGACTGACGACGGTCAGCGGCGGGTCGAGCTGTTTGGCGAGCGGCAGGTCGTCGAATCCGACGATGGACATCGGGGTGGGGTGGTCCAGCCCGTTCAGCACCCCGAGGGTGATGACGTCGTTGCTGGTGAACAGGGCGGTCGGCGGATCGGGCAGGACGCGCAGTTCGGCGAGGGCGTCCTGGGCGTCACCGTGGGAGCGCAGCCCGTGCCGTACGAGGTCGGGGTCGACCGCGAGCCCGTGGTCGATGAGTGCCTCCAGGTAGCCGGCGTAGCGCTCGGACTGGGTCCAGATCTCGTAGCGGTCGCCAAGGTAGGCGATCCGGGTGTGGCCGTGGCCCAGCAGATGGGTCACGGCACCCCGCGCGCCGTCCCGGTTGTCGACGGTGACGGTGTCGACGTCGAGGCCCTTGGCCGGGCGGTCCACGCAGACCACCTGGGTGCCGGCCTCCATCGGCGGTTTGAGGAACCCGTGGCCGCCGATGGTGGGAACGATGATCAGGCCGTCCACCTGCCGGGCGGTGAACGCGGCGATGACCTCGCGTTCCCGGCGCGGCTCGTCGTTGGTGCTGCCGACCAGGACCAGGTAGCCGCGGCGGTGCGCCTCGTCCTCGACCGAACGGACCATCAGGGCGTAGAAGGGGTCGGCGAGATCGTCCACCACCAGGCCGATGGTGGACGTCCCGCGTCTCTTCTGCCGCAGGTTGCGCGCATTGTCGTTGCGCTGGTACCCGAGCTTGCGGACCGCCCGCTCGACCCGCGCGGCGGTGTCGGGCGAGACTCCCGCCTCGCCGGCGATCACCCGGGAGACGGTCATGAGACTGACCCCCGCCGCCTGGGCCACGTCCTTCATCGTCGGGTGCTTCACAGGCATCCTCCTCGGCACGCTCCCAGCGTGCTCCTGCCGGCGCCGTTGTCCCCGATCAGAGACCACCTGGCCGGGGCGGACGGTGAAGTCGGCGCCCTGGAGGGCGTGCACCTGGCCGTAGCGCTTGCTCACCTTCCGGGCTTCCGGAAGGGGCTCTGTCATTGGACCGGCCTCCGGACCCGTCTTGGTAACGTTCACGCGATTGACCTGAGTCTGCTGCCGCACATGACGGCCTGTCAATACTCATGAAGTCGTCGAGTTACTCGTCAACTCCCTGGAAGCAAGGCTAGTTGATGTTATGTCATGGCCTTGACGAGCGATTCGCCGCATCGCAACAATTGCGTCTCGCTTGGTAGCGTTCCCATCCCGCTCGGAGCAATGACCGTACCCATGAGACCGCTGGCCGCCGATCCCCCGCGGCGGCCCGTCTCCACTCGAAGGTGGTCCCCGTGCTCTTAACCGTCCTCCGCTTCCGCGCCGCCGCGGTGGTCAGCAGCGTCCTGCTCGCCGCCTTCGGCGCCGGCGGGCTCGCCACGCCCCCCGCCCAAGCCGCGGCGTCCAACCTGACCCAGTACGTCGACCCGTTCATCGGCACCGACGACAGCAACGCCCCGAACCCCGTCGGCGGCGGCGCGGGCGGCTCGACCTACCCGGGAGCCGTGGTTCCCTTCGGCGGGGTGCAGTTCAGCCCCGACACGCCGACGGCCTCACCGTCCGGCTATCGCAACTCCGACACCTCGATCGAGGACTTCAGCCTCACCCACTTCGACGGAGCCGGCTGCGCGAACAACGAGGACCTGCCGCTGCTGCCGGTGACCGGCGCCCTCGGCGCCTCACCCGGCACCAACTGGACCGGCTACGCCTCGGGTTACACCAAGTCCAACGAGTCCGCCGCGCCCGGCTTCTACAAGAACCGGCTCGACAAGTACGCCACCGACGTCGAACTGACGGCGACCACCCGCACCGGCATGGGCCGCCTGACCTACCCGTCCTCGACCGCCTCGCAGCTGCTGATCAACACCAGCCGCAGCGCCACCGGCAACCGCAGCGGCTCGGTCAAGGTCAACGGCTCGGAGGTGACCGGCAGCGTCACCGCCGGCGGCTTCTGCGGCTCCTCCAAGACCTACCAGATCTTCTTCGACATCCGCTTCGACCGCGCCCCGAGCAGCTTCGGCACCTGGTCGGGCGGCACGGTGAGCGCCGGCTCGGCGAGCACCTCCGGTACCAACACCGGCGCCTACGTCACCTTCGACACCACCGGCTCCCGGACGGTGCAGTTCAAGGTGGCCCTGAGCTACGTGAGCATCGCAGGCGCCCAGGCCGACCTCGTCGCCGAGAACAACGGCTGGGACTTCGGCGCCGTCCGCTCCGCGGCGGACACCTCCTGGAACCAGATCCTCGACCGGGCCCGGGTCGCCGGCGGCTCCGCCGACGACCTCGAGAAGTTCTACACCTCCCTGTACCACGTCTTCCAGAGCCCCAACATCGCCAGCGACGTCAACGGCGACTACCGGGGCTTCGACGGCGCGGTGCACAACTCCTCGCGACCGGTCTACCAGAACTACTCCGGCTGGGACATCTACCGCTCCTGGGCGGCCCTGATAGCGCTCATCGCGCCCACCGAGGCCTCCGACATCGCCAAGTCGATGGTCCTGGACGGCCAGCAGGGCGGCCTGCTGCCCAAGTGGTCGCAGCAGACCAACGAGGACTTCGTGATGACCGGCGACCCCGGGCCCATCATCGTCGGCAGCATGTACGCCTTCGGGGCGCGGGGATTCGACACCGCCGCCGCACTGGCCCTGATGAAGAAGTCCTCCGAGGGCGGCACCGCCCAGGGTTCGCCGATCCGCGGGAACCAGTCCACCTACACCAGCCTGCACTACCTGCCCGGCGCCCCCTCGGACTCACTGGAGTACTCGGCCTCCGACTTCGCCGTCGCCCAGTTCGCCAAGGCCCTCGGCAACACCTCGGACTACTCCACCTACATGACCCGGGCGCAGTGGTGGCGCAACACCTTCAGCCCCGAGTCGGGCTACACCCAGCCCCGTAACTCCGACGGCAGCTGGAAGTGGCCGCTCGAACCGGGCGCACAGAGCGACTTCACCGAGGGAAACGCCGCCCAGTACACCTGGATGGTCCCCTACGACTTCGCCGACCTGATCAACACCATGGGCGGCCGGCAGACCGCCGTACAGCGGCTCGACCACCACTTCACCCAGGTCAACGCCGGTCAGAGCCTGCCGTACTACTACATCGGCAACGAACCCGAGCACGGCGTGCCGTGGGCCTACAACTACGCCCGCAACCCCGCCGGCGCCTCCGCGGCGGTCCGCAAGGTGATGACCGAGTCCTTCACCACCGGCCCCAGCGGGCTACCGGGCAACGACGACCTGGGCGCCACCTCGGCCTGGTACGTCTGGGCGGCCCTCGGCCTCTACCCCTCGACCCCGGGCGCGGACACCCTGGCCGTGCACGGGCCGTCCTTCCCGTCCGTCCTGATCCAGCGTCCGGGCGGGAACATCACCATCAACTCCTCCGGCGGCGGATCCTACGTCCAGGGGCTGAAGGTCAACGGGACGGCCACCAGCCACAACTACCTGCGCTACCCCGACGTCGCGGCCGGAGCCACCCTGGACTTCACCATGGGCGCGGCGCCGAGCACGAGTTGGGGCACCGGCGGCTCGGACGTACCGCCCTCCTTCCAGGACGGCGCGACGGCCGTACCCGCCGCCCCGGAGCTCGGCACCAACCTCGCCCAGGGGCGGGCGACCAGTGCCTCGGCCCCGTGCGCCGCCGCGGAGTCGAGCGACAAGGCGGTCGACTCCGCCCTCAGGAACAACAGCAAGTGGTGCTCGCCGACGGCCGGTGCCTCGCTCCAGGTCGACCTGGGGTCGGCGCAGACGGTCGCCTCGGTGGTCGTCAAGCACGCCGGGCTGGGCGGCGAGAACACCGCCTGGAACACCGGTGCCTTCCAGGTGCAGACGAGCACCGACGGCACCAACTGGACGACCGCGGCCAGCGTCACCGGCTCGCGCTCCAGCCGCACCTACACCCCGTTCGCGGCGCGCAGCGCCCGGTACGTCCGGGTGGTGGTCTCGGTGCCGTCCAACACCGGCGGCAGCACGGTCACCCGGCTCTACGAGCTGGAGGCCTACGGCTCCGGTCCCGCCGGGCCGGGCACGCAGGCCGGGCCGATCACCTCGGGCCTGAACTCCGGGAAGTGCGTGGACGACTTCTCCTCGTCCACCACCTCCGGCAACGCGATCGTCCTCTGGGACTGCAACGGAAGCGGCGCCCAGTCCTGGACGCCGACCGACGGGGCGCTGCAGGTCCTCGGCAAGTGCCTGGACGTCACCTCGTCGGGCACCGCCAACGGCACCCTGGTCCAGCTCTGGGACTGCAACAAAACCGGCGCCCAGCAGTGGCAGGCCGTCAACGGCACCCTGGTGAACCCCAACTCCGGTCGCTGCCTGGACGTCCCCGCCTCCGACACCACCAACGGCGTCCGGCTCGACATCCGGGACTGCAGCGGTGACGCCGACCAGAAGTGGACCCTGACCGCCTCCGTGTAGGAGCGGCCGTCCCGCCCGGTGCCACCCGCCCTTCCCGGGACGGGTGGCAGCGGGCACCGGCGTGCGGTCACCGCCGCGACCTCAACGGGCCCGTACCGACCGGTCGGTGGCCGGTGGTGTGCGGCGGGGGTGCCCGTCTTCAGGGCCCCCGCCGCCCGGCCGACTCCTCAGCGGGCCCAGGGGCGCAGCATGTCCTTCATCGCATCCGTCAGAGCGAACTGCAGCAGCGGGCCGTAGGTGATCCGGCCGACGCCGAGGCGGCGAAAGCGCTCGAGATCGTGTTTGACGGGATGTGCCGTGGAGTTCACGGGAACGGCGACGGCGCCGGTCACCGCCGCAAGCAGGTCGTCCTGGTCCTGAATGCCCACCGGGTAGACGCTGTCGGCGCCGGCCTGCACCATGGCCCGCAGTCGCTCGATCGCCTCGTCGAGGACTCCGGAGGCGTCCTCCGCGTGGAGGAACAGGTCGGTGCGCCCGTTGACCCAGAGCGGGACACCCGCCTCGTCGGCCGCCGCGCGCAGGCCGGCGATGTAGCTCGCGTGCTCCTGCGTGCTGCGCACGCGTCCGCCGTCCGAGTGCACGGTGTCCTCGATGTTGAGACCGACGCCGCCGATCTCGGTGAGTCCGGCGACGAGATCCGCAGGCTCCTGGCCGTATCCCGACTCCAGGTCCACGGACACGGGGACGTCGACTGCCGCGATGATCGGCCTGACGGCGGCGAGGACTTCCTCGAAGGTCTGCCCCTCGTGATCCTCGGCGCCCCGGGATTCGGCCAGTGGATGACTGCCGATCGTCAGCGCGGGGAACCCCGCACCGGCTGCCGTCCGCGCGGACCAGACGTCCCAGACGGTCGGCAGTACGAGCGGCAGGTGCTCGGTTTGCAGCTGCTTGAGGCGCTGAGCGCGCTCGACGGTGGTGCGAAGGTCCATGCCGAGGACGCTACCCCGGACGACCGCGAACAACGTGTCGGCGCGACGCTGTCCGGCACCGCGTCCCACGACGGCCGACGCCCCGCCCGAACGGGCCAGCCGCCGACGACGAGCCGGATGGATGCGGTCGCCCTGCGCAGACTGCTCGACGCGCCGCGGAGCGCGCCGTTCGACGCGTCGAGCAGCCGGGGAGAACATCCTCACGGTCAGTCGTCGTAGACGGTACCGGGCGGCGGTGTCCGGCCGGTGAGCAGGTAGGTGTCGATGGCGTCCCTGGTGCGGGCCGCGCCCCGGGCCAGGTAGCTGGTGTGCCCGTCCCCCTCGCGCGTCACCAGCACGCTGGAGGGCAGTTCGCGCGCCAGGTGCACGGCCCACGGGTACGCCGTCGAAGGGTCGTGGGTGGCGTTGGTGATCAGGATCGGTGGTGCGTGCCGGACGGTGGCCGGACGCGGCGGGTTCACCACCGGCGCCGGCCAGCCGATGCAGCCCGCGAGGATGGTCCACGACTGGGACGCGCCGCCGAACCGGGGGGCGACCGTGCGGCCGAGCCGCTGGAGTCGCTGCAGATCGCCCAGGGTGCGGATCGGCGTCGGCCAGTCGAGGCACTCGATCGCGATCGCGCTGCCGTTCGCCTCGCCGTCGCTCGGCCCGGTGGCGAGCGGGGACGAGAACGCCGTGGCGTCGCCGTTCCGTGCCTGCTCCAGCGCGCGGGCCAGTTCACCCTGCCGGGCCGGGAACAGCAGCAGGCCCTGGAGGTTGAACCGGATGTCCTCGCCGGTGACGGACGGCCTGCAGCTGCCCGTCGGGACGCACCCCGGCGCCGGGATCGGCGTGCGGTCGGCGGCCGCCACCAGGTCGTCGAGGAGCCGCCCCAGGTCGGCGCCCGGCGGTGCGCACGAGGTGTCCTGCGCACACCGGTCGACGAACCGCCCGAAGGAGTCCTCGTAGGCCCGCGCCTCGTCCTGGAACAGCGTGGTCGTCGACAGCGAGTGGTCGAGTGCGCCGTCCAGTGCCAGCGTCCGGATGCGGCCGGGGAAGAGCTCCGCGTAGGTCGCTCCGAGTTGGGAGCCGTACGACAGGCCGAGGTAGTTGAGTGGTCCCTGGCCGAGCGCCCGGCGCAGCACCTCAAGGTCCCGTGCTGCACTGACGGTGTCCAGGTGCTCCAGCAGGGGTCCGGTCAGCCGGCGGCAGCTCCGGCCCAGCTCACGGTTCCGTTCGACCAGGCGCTGGAACCCGGCCTCGTCCGTCGGGAACAGTGAGACCTGACGGTTGAGCAGCGCCGGGTCGCAGCGGACCGGGCTGCTGAGTCCGACACCGCGCGGGTCCAATCCGATCAGGTCGAAGTGCTCCCGGGTGGCGGCGGTGAACAGGCCGGCGCCGAGGGATTCCGCGTACACCAACCCGGTGCCGGAGCCGCCGGGACCGCCGGGGTCGAAGAACAGGCTGCCGACGGGGTGTGCGCCGGTCGCCGGGAGGCGGTCCACCGTGACCGTGGCCTTCGCTCCCCGGGGGTGGGCGTAGTCCACCGGCACCTGGACGGAGGCGCACTGCAGACCCTGCGGCGCGCCGGGGAACGGACAGGCCGTCCAGTTCAGTGGCGCGGCCGGGAGTTCGTCGGCCGCGGCGGCGGTGGCGGCCGCGGCGGTGCCGGTCGCCGCCGCGGCGGCCGCGGTGGGCAGCACCAGTGTCGCGGCGATCAGCGTCACCGTGGCGGCGACGCCGGTCATCCGGGTCGTCCAGGCCCGGTACGGTAATCTGCCCGCCCGCGCCGGGCGGGTTCGGCGGGGCCGCTCGCGGTCGTGCGGGTCGTGCTGTGGCGTGGTCATGCCGTCCATCCTGCCGCACGCGGCGGGCCCAGTCCCTGGAGCCAGCCGCAACGTTGGAGGTGGGGCCTGCCCCACTCCCGGGGGTCGGACGGCGGCCGCGACGGGCCCGGGTCGTCGCTCCGGTGGTCGGTCGGATCGGGACGCCGGCCCCGACGGTCGCACGCGCCCGGCCGAAGCGGGTGAGCACTACGGTGAGGGTTGCCCGCCCGGGCCCGGACGGCCTGCCCGTCCCGATGTGCCCGTCCCGATGTGCCCGTCCCGACCCGAAGGAGACCAGCCGATGACCACCGCCCGGCCCGCCGGACCGGCGGACGCCGACGAGTTGCTGCGGCTGCGCATCGCCGTCCGCGACGGCGGCCCGCTCACCGAACACTGGCAGGGCGTCTTCCGCGACGACATGCGCGCCCGCCTGGGCACCGATCCCGATCTGCTCGCGTACGTGGTCCCCACCGACGGCGGGCTCGCGGCGTGCGCCATCGGTATGGTGCACCGCGGCTACCGGGGGCCCGCCCACCCCACCGGCCGGTGGGGAAGGATCCACACGGTGGCCACCGATCCCGCCCACCAGCGGCGCGGTCACGGCCGCACCGCCACCTCCGCCCTCGTCGAAGCTCTCAAGGACGCCGGCTGCGGCTCCGTCGAACTCCGCGCCACCGAGGCCGGTGCCGGTCTCTACCGGGCCCTCGGCTTCGAGCCCGTGGGCGGCTTCATGGCGCTGCGGCCCGGCCCGGGCGGGTGGGTGCGGTGAACGCCTTCGAACTCCCGGCCGGGTCGCCTGCCGGCCGGGCGGATGTCGCCCGCTCCAGCAGCCCGGCCCGCTCGGCCGCCGGGAGGGCGTGCAGCATCAGGACACCCGAGTCGGTGTCCACCCGTTCACCGTCCTCGCCGGCCGCCACCGGCGGGGTGTCACCGTGGTGCAGCAGCAGGGCGACGACCGCCGGGCGCTGCGGGTCGGCGTCCAGCGCGAGGTAGGCGACGCCGGCGCCCGGGCCGAACGCGTCGCCGCTCCGTGCGTCCTCCAGCCAGCACTCACGGCTGAATGTCCGCGCGGCCGGAATGGTGCTGGTGTTGCTGGTGGTTGTCGAAGCTGCGGCATCAGATCACGCATCGACACCTCCTGGAGGCAGGCCTCATGAAGATCGGCATCATCGGCGCGGGACACATCGGCGGAAACCTCACGCGCCGCCTGACGAGCCTCGGGCACGACGTCTCCGTGGCCAATTCGCGCGGTCCCGAGACGCTGTCCGCGCTGGCCGAGGAGACCGGGGCAACCGCGGTACCGGTCTCCGAGGTGGCGCGGGGCGCCGAAGTGATCGTGGTGACCATCCCGTTGAAGAACGTTCCCGACCTGCCCGCCGGGGTCTTCGACGGAGCCGCCGAGGGCTTCGCCCTGATCGAGACCGGCAACTACTACCCGCAGCAGCGCGACGGAAGGATCGCCGCGATCGAGGACGAAGGCCTCACCGAAAGCCGCTGGACGGAGCGTCAGCTCGGCCGGCCGGTCGTGAAGGCCTTCAACGGGACGTACGCCCAGCACATCCTGGACAAGCCGCGCCCGGCAGGCGCCCCCGACCGGGTCGCGCTGCCGATCGCCGGTGACGACGAGGGGGCGAAGCAGGCCGTCCGGTCCCTGCTCGACGAGCTCGGATTCGACGTCGTCGACGCGGGCGGCCTCGACGAGTCCTGGCGCCAGCAGCCCGGAACGCCGGTCTACGGGCTCGCCGCCGGCATCGACGAGGTGGTCGCCGCACTCGCGGCGGCCTCCCCGGACCGCCCGGTGGAGTTCCGCGGCTGACCCGGCCGGGTAGTACGGGCTCGAACGCACCGGGCCCCGCGCGCGTGCCTGCTGCCCCCGGGGCCAGGTGCCGTCAGGGCCCGGTGTGTGCTCGGTGCGTCACCTGCTCGAAGGCAGGGGGCGCCGCCTCGCCATGCGTGCCGACGAGGCGTCACGGTCCGCCGAGGCGGGACGCCGCCTCGCCGGGGTCCGGATCCGGGACCGACGACGGCGAGCAAGCGGGCTTCGATGTGACTTCAGCCACACCGCGACCGTCGAATACTGGTCAATTGTGCAGCCTAGCCCCTTAAATCCTGGTCGGAGCGCCGATCCTGGCTGCCGGGCGGCCCGGTGCCGGACAAAACGATCTAGCTGTCCATGGCGGATTGGGCCTAGCCTGCCCGCCATGTCCCAGAACACGAACACCCCCGGTATCCCCGCGCAGCAGTCCGCCCCGGCCGGCGAGTCCGCCAAGGTGCAGCGCCAGGTCCAGCAGCAGGCGGGCATCGGACCGGTCTCCGGCGGCGGTGGCACCCTCTTCTCCGAGCCGGTCCTGGTGGTGAACCAGAAGGCCAAGCTGATCGAGCTGACCAACGAGTACTCGGTCTTCGACCAGCAGGGCGCCTCGCTGGGTTCGGTGGTCCAGGTCGGCCAGGGCGCCTTGCGCAAGGTGATCCGGCTGCTCTTCTCCATCGACCAGTACCTGACCCACAAGCTGGAGATCCGCGACGCGCACGGCACGCCGGTGCTGCTGCTGACCCGCCCGGCGAAGTTCATCAAGTCGCGGGTGATCGTGCAGCGCCCGGACGGCCAGGAGGTCGGTCAGATCGTTCAGCAGAACGCCATCGGGAAGATCAACTTCGCACTTGAGGTCGGCGGCCGGAAGATCGGCGCCGTCAAGGCCGAGAACTGGCGGGCCTGGAACTTCTCCATCGTCGACGAGACGGACACCGAGGTCGCCCGGGTCACCAAGACCTGGGAGGGACTGGCGAAGACGATGTTCACCACCGCGGACAACTACGTCCTCCAGATCCACCGCCCGCTCGCCGACCCGCTGCTCAGCCTTGTGGTGGCGACCGCGCTGACCGTGGACACCGCGCTGAAGCAGGACGCCCGCGGCCTCGGATAGCCGCAGGGCACACGGGGGACCTTGCCCGCTGCGGGCCGGGGGTCCCCCGTGTGCCGTGGGCCGCTCACCCCGGCTCTGCCCCACCGTCGGAAGACGCCAGGTTCAGCCGCCCGCGCCCACGTAGAGGGCGACGGCGTCGCCCGCCCCGACGGTGGCGGTGAAGGTGCCGTTCGAGGCGACGGTGTACTTGGGGCCGGTGCAGCCACCGCCCGTGCCCGGGTCGCCGTGCTGAACGTCGCAGTAGCTTCCGGCCGGCAGCGAGGTCTGGAAGGTCCGGGTCACGGCGGTGGTCTCGTGGTTGATCGCCACGTAACCCTTGGCGCCACGGCCGAAGGCGATGACGTTGTTCCCGTTCGACCACCAGTTGGTGACCGCGGTGCCGTTGGTGGCGTTGCGGAAGCCCACCATGTTGGCGATCTGCCGCCAGGCGTGCTGGCACTTCCAGCCGTTCTGGTAACAGGCGCTGACGGCACCCCCGTTCGGCGGCCCGGCGTCGATGTCGCTGAACTCGTACCCCGAGTACACGTTCGGCGACCCGTACGGCCAGGCCAGCAGGTACACGTTGGCGAGGGTGTAGGTGTTGCCGTACTTGTAGTTGAGGGTGGAGCCGTTCCGCTCGGTGTCCCAGTTGTCGGTGAAGGTGCGGGCGTTGGCGCTCGGCAGGTAGCCCGCCCCCCAGGAGTCGTTCCAGTTGCTCAGGTAGGCGAGCTTCTCGCCGGCGAAGATCCGCTTGAGGTCGTAGGCGCCCATGAAGGCGTCGACGTCGCCGGTGCCCGTGTACTCGCCGGGCTGCACCGCCTCGCCCGCCCCGTAGATGACCTCCTGCGCCCAGTAGATGCCCGGGTTGGTCAACTTGGCCTTGACGGCGGCGAGGTCGCCGGCGGCGATGTGCTTGGCGGCGTCGATCCGGAAGCCGTCGACGCCCTTGGCGATGAGGCTGTTGAGGTAGCCGGCGATGGTGGAGCGGACGTAGTCGCTGCCGGTGTCGAGGTCCGCCAGGTCGGAGAGCTGGCAGTTCTGGACGTTGGCGCGGTCCGCGTAGTTCGAGATGCTCGTCCGGCAGGAGTGGAAGTCCCAGTCCTGGTAGTAGCCGGGGTAGTTGTACTTGGTGTAGACGGTCCCGCCGGTGCCGGTGCCGGAGCCCGCGCTCATGTGGTTGACGACGGCGTCCGCGACCACCTTGACGCCGGCGGCGTGGCAGGTGCTGACCATCGAGCCGAAGGCGGTCGCGTCGCCCAGCCGTCCGGCGATCCGGTAGCTGACCGGCTGGTAGGACGTCCACCACTGGCCGCCCTGGATGTGCTCCTGCGGCGGTGACACCTCGACCCAGCCGTAGCCCTTCGGGCCCAGGACGTTGGCGCACTCCTTCGCCACCGAGGCGTAGGACCACTCGAACAGCGTGGCCGTGACGGTTCTGCTGCCCGGGGTGGCGGCGCGCGCTTCGGTGGGGGCGGTCGCAAGGCCGGTTGCCGCCATGGCCGCCGCCAGGGTCACGGCGGCGAACGACGCCCGGCTTCGGTGACGGGGCACGGGGGTGCGGTGGTTCACGGTGTCTCCTGGTGGGGTGGGAGCACGGGAGCCCGACAGCACGACATGATGCGCCCTGCTGCATATTGCTGCAGGATTCATGAAACTTGCCGGAAATATTTGCGGGGCAGCGCAGAACGTACGGCGTACCGATGGGGTCGTCAAGGGTTCCGGCCGGCGCTGGCGCACGGCCTGCCCGCCGTCCCGTACGGCCTGGGGACGGCGGGCAGGCCGGGCGGTCAGGCCCGGGCGCCGAACACCGGCAGGTACCCGCCGGAGTGGCCGGCGGCGTTCGGGTGGTAGCTCTCGTGGACCGGGATGCGGGTGCTGTTCAGCCACCAGTCGGAGGAGCAGATCTCGTGGTTGGTGAAGGCCGCGCGGACGTCGCCGAAGCTGAAGCCGGCGGCGGCGGCCCGGCCGGCGATGACGGAGTCGATGGTGTCGGCGGCGCCGTTGATGGCACTGCGGCTGGTGTCGCTGATCCCGAAGGAGCAGCTGCCGCCGATCTTGTAGAGGTGGGGGTAGTCGAGGACGACCACGCGGGCCGAGGGGGCGCGGTTGCGGATGCCCGCGTAGACCTGGTCGAGCAGGCCGGGCAGTTTGGAGTTGGCGAAGGACTTGGCGTTGTTGACGGCCGTCAGGCAGGCGTCGGTCCCGCTGAGTACGCAGGTCTGCATGGCGCCGGCGAAGCCCGCGTCGTTGCCGCCGACACTGATGCTGACCAGGGTGGTGGAGCTGTTGAGCGCGGAGAGCTGGTTGTTGATGACGTCCGTGGTGGTGGCGCCGGAGCAGGCGACGAACGCGAACGAGGACGGGGCGTGGGCGGCGGCCCACAGGGCGGGGTAGGCGTGGTTGCTGCGGTCGCAGGATCCGGCCGAGCCGATGTAGTCGCCGGTGCCCTCACCGGAGGAGTAGGAGTCCCCCAGTGCCACATACCTGCCGCCGGCGGCGGAGGCCGGTGACGCGGCCATGAGCAGGCTGCCGGCGAGCAGCAGGACGGTGCCGCACAGGGACAGGACGGAGCGCGATCTCATGGGACCTCCAACGGTCTACGCGCGCCATGTTGACGCGGCGGTAACTTTTTAGCCGGACGGTCCCCGCTCTGAAAGATTTTTCACAGGGGCAGTATTGTGAATCGAGTTCACCACCCCTTCACCGCAAGGGAATTGAACCGCGGCCCGCCGCACGGTACTCGCGGGCGCGGTAGCGAGCGGCACGCTCGCGCCGGAGCGGTCAGGACCGCGGGAGGGTTCTCGACGAGGCAGCGGGCCTCCGCTGCGCGCCCGCCTCCGCATCGACCGGCCCAGTACCCGGCCCGGCTCCGGCACTCCCGGGCGAGCCGCGGTGTCCCCCTGCGGGACTACGGGCACGACCGGTGAGCCCCTCGGTGCAGCACCCCACCGCGCACGACCTCCCGGCTCGCTCAGCACCGGAGAACAGCAGGACCCCGGGAGCAACCGATGCTCCCGGGGTCCTGCGCACTCCTCGGCCAGGCCCGTTCTGACCGCCGCGCCCCGCGCTCGGATCCAGGTGCCGTCCTGGTCCGGACACCGGCCCCGGTCCGATCCGAACCGGGGCCCGGGGAAGTCGGCGGGCGTCAGCGGGAGATCAGCCGAGTATCAGTGCGAGGTCAACGGCCCTGCAGGGACTTGACGTTGTCGCCGAAGGTCCAGCCCTTCGAGCCGTCCCAGTTGATCGACCAGGTCATCAGCCCCTTCAGCTGGCCGCTGAAGGAGTTGTAGGCCTGGCTGACCAGGCTCGGCGCCATGTAGCCGCCGCCCGCGCCGGACTGGGCGGGCAGGCCGGGCACCTGCTTGTCGTAGGGCACCTTGATGGTGGTGCCCTGGATCGTCAGGCCGTTGTTCAGGCAGGTGGTCTGCGCGGTGAAGCCCTGCACGGTGCCGGCCGAGTAGGAGTCGCCGGAGCAGCCGTACATGCTGCCGTTGTAGTACTGCATGTTCAGCCACCACAGGCGGCCGTTGTCGACGTACTTCTTGATGATCGGCAGGTAGGAGCCCCAGATCGACCCGTAGGTGACGCTGCCGCCGGTGACGTAGGCGGTCTCGGGGGCCATGGTGAGACCGAAGCCGGCCGGCATCTGGGCGAGGACGCCGTCGATGATGCGGATCAGGTTGGACTGGGAGGCGGACAGCGTGCCGATGCTGCCGCTGCCGGACAGGCCGGTCTCGATGTCGATGTCGATGCCGTCGAAGTTGTACTTCTTGAGGATCGGGACGACGGTCGCCACGAACTTGTCGGCGACGGTGCTGGAGCTCAGGTCGATACCCGCGGCGGCGCCGCCGATCGACATCAGGAGCGTCGCCCCGGCCGCCTTGGCCTGGCACATCTCGGCGGGGGTCGAGACCTTGACGCCCGCGTCCATGCCGTCCTGCCACAGGACGGTGCCGTCGGAAAGGATCACCGGGAAGGCGGCGTTGATGACGTTGTAGCCGTGCGCGGCGATCCGGCTGTCCGTGATGGGGACCCAGCCCAGGCCGGGGTGGACGCCGTTCGAGGCACCGTCCCAGTTCTCCCAGTAGCCCTGCAGGACCTTCCCCGAGGGCTTGGGCTTGGTGGCGCAGGTCTCACCGCCGGTCGGCGTGACGGTCGGCGTCACCGTGGGGGTGACGGTGGGCGTCACGGTCGGCGTCACGGTCGGCGTGACCGTCGGTGTGACGGTGGGCGTGACGGTGGGCGTGACCGTCGGCGAAGGGCTGCTGCCACCGGGGCCGGTGAGCGACACATCGTCCGCGTAGTAGACGGGCTGCCCGTACCAGCCGTGCAGGTAGACGGACACCGAGGTGGTGCTCGGCCCGGTGGTGAAGTTCACGCCGAGCTGGCTGTACGACGCGCTGCTGGGCGTCCAGGTGGACGTGGTGCCGGTGAGGCCGGTACCGGTCGCGCCCAGGTAGACGTAGCTGCCCTGGACGTAGGCGCTCAGCGTGTACTGGGAGTTGGGCTGCACGCTGACGGTCTGGGTGCACTGCGCGCTGTCCTGGCCGGTCGGGGTGGCCTTGAGCGCGGAGGCGCCGGAGTGGACCGGACTGCCGACGGCCGCGCCCGACCCGCCGGTGCAGCTCCAGCCGGAGAGTCCGCTCTCGAAACCGGGGTTGGCCACCAGGTTGGTGGTGACGGCCCCGGCCGTGACTGAGCCGGCCATGGCGAGACCGGCGCCGATGACGGCGGCGGCGCTCACCCCGGCGAGGGAGCGCCGCACGACGCTCGGTCGGTACGGGGCGCGGCCGGGCCGGTCGGCCTGCGACGCGCGTTCCAGGGCCGCCCGCTGCGGACGGGAAGCTCGGAGCGGCTCCGACCCGGGGTGGGCGCCTTCGAGGCGGGCCGGATCGGGGCCGGTGCGGTGATCGCCCGCGGGGCGTGGGCTGCGCGACCTTCGACGGAACATGTTGTGCTCCATTCCCGCCGAGCGCCATGGACATGACCGGCGCGTGGGGGCGTGACGCCCGGCAATGGGTGAGGTGGGGGCATGTGGGGCTGTACCGATCCGGATCGTAGGAGGGACGACAAGGCGCGTCAATAGGTCTGGACCAATTGCGAGATTTGCGGCCCGGCCGGGCGCGGTCGGCCCCCTGCGCCGGGCGGACCGGGAGTGCCCGGGTCCGCGTACGCCCCGCCCACGGGTGCGCACAGGCAGCGTCTCTGATCGACCGTCGGACCCACCGCCCGGCACCCACCCGGCGTCGGCGATCCGGCCACCGGACGGGCCCCGGCACCCCCCGGGCGGCGACCCGTCCGGCTGCCGTCCGGGCCGCCGCCCCGTAGGGTGCGGGGGAGGCAGGCCGCAGCCGTCGGAAGGAACGCGCAGCCGTGGAACAGCGCACCGCACCCGCCCTGACCGGCGTCCGCAACTTCCGGGACGTCGGTGGGCTGCCGGCCGCCGACGGGCGGGCCGTCCGGCCCGGCCTGCTCCTGCGCAGCGGGCATCTGGCGCACGCCACCCCCGAGGACGTGGCGGCCCTGGTCGGGCTCGGCCTGCGCTCCGTGATCGACCTGCGCGGGACGGCCGACCTCCGGGCGGAGCGGATGGACGTGCCCGTCCCGGGCAGCACCCACCGCTCGATCGCCCTCACCGACCCGGCCGCCGGTGCGAAGTTCCACGGCCTGCTGCGGGAAGGCGATCTGGCCACCCTGCGGGCCCAACTCGGCGACGGCGGCGGCGAGGCCCGGATGGTCGCCGCCTACCGCAACCGGGTGGTGACCCGCACCGCCGAGCACGCCCTGATCCTCCGGGTGCTGGCCGAGCCGGACGGGGTCCCCGCGCTCATCCACTGCTCGGCCGGCAAGGACCGCGCGGGCTGGGCGATCGCCGTGGTGCTGCTGGCGCTGGGTGTCCCCGAGGAGGCGATCCTGGCCGACTACCTGGCCAGCAACGGCCCGGCCCAGGCCTACCGCTTCCGGCGGGCCGACGGCTCCGTCCCCGAGCCCGGCTCGGAGCTGTGGACCTTGCTGCGCCCGGCCTTCGAGGCCCGCCCCGAGTACCTGCGAGCCGCCTGGGACACGGTCCGCGAGCACTGGCGGACCCCGGAGGCCTACCTGCGGGAGGGCCTCGGCCTCACCGACCAGGGCCGTCGGCGACTGCGCGAGCTGCTGCTCACCGAGGCCCGCACCGTAAGCTGATGCGCCTTGACAGCAACGGAGTTGACGTATCGTCAGCCCAGGCAGCGCACGGCGGCGGCGAAGACGGCGGGGTGGCGGGCCGCCACCGGGACGATCCGGGCGGCCACAGCCGGGCGGCCGCGCAGCCGGATCAGCGACTCGGTGAGCAGCCGGTAACGGCGGGTGGCCCGGCACCAGGCGCGTTCATACTCGTGCGGGCGGCCCGCCCGTACGCAGTCGACCAGCCGGGCCGCGCCGGCCAGCGCCACCGAGATGCCCTCGCCGGTGAGCGCGTCGACGTAGCCGGCAGCGTCCCCGACCAGCAGGACGCGCCCCGCGACCCGGCGCCGCACCCGCTGGCGCAGCGCGCCCGCGCCCCGGGCGGCGCCGACCGCAGCGGCGGCCGGCAGTCGGTGGCCGAGCAGCGGGAACCGCGCCAGCTGCCGCTCGAACGGCTCGCGGTGCGGGGTGAGTACGGCGACGCCGACCAACTCCGGCCCGAGCGGGGTGACATAGGCCTCGCAGTGCGCATCCCAGTGCACCTCGACATGGTCGGTCCAGGGCGCCACCGCGTAGTGCCGGCGCAGCCCGTACCGGGCCGGGCGGTCGTCGGGCAGGGCCAGGCCGAGACTGCGGCGGATCGGTGAGTGCAGTCCGTCGGCGGCGGCGAGGTAGCGGGCGCGCAGCCCGGCGGCGGTGACGTGGTCGTCGTGCTGCTGGACGGCGCCGACCCTGACCGGCTCGACCAGGACGCCGAGTTCGGTCGCCCGGCGGGCGAGCGCGTGGTGCAGTTCGGTACGGCGTACGCCAAGGCCCGGGCCGGAGCCGAACGGGGCCTCGGCCGTGTTGCGGGCCCCGTCGAGGTAACGGATGCCGCGCAGGGGGTGGCCGTGCGGGGTGACGCCGAGGGCGGTGAGGCCGCGCAGCGCCGGAGGCATCAGACCCTCGCCGCAGGCCTTGTCGATCGGGGTGGCGCGGGGTTCGGCCACCACCACCTCCAGGCCGGCGAGGGCCGCGTGGATGGCGGTGGCGAGCCCGGCCGGACCGCCGCCGGCGACGAGCAGGTCGATCACCGGGGCCCGACTACCGGAGGGCCGGTGCGGCGGCGGGGACGGGCAGGGTGGCGAGGGCGGCGTTCTCGCAGCGCAGCCGGACGGCCAGCAGGGGCAGGTTGAGCAGGGTGAAGCCGGTGGCGGTGAGCCAGTTTCCGTGGACCAGCGGCAGTGCGATCCCTTCGGCCACCACCGCCAGGTAGTTGGGGTGGGCCAGCAGGCGGTAGGGGCCGCCGTCGACCAGGGGCAGGCCGGGCACGACGATCACCCGGGTGTTCCAGCGCGGGCCCAGGGTGGCGATGCACCACCAGCGCAGGCCCTGCGCGGCGAGGGCGAGGGCGAGCATCGGCCAGCCGAGGGCGGGGACGAACGGCCGGTCGGCCAGGGCGGTTTCGGCGAGGCAGCCGGCCAGCAGCCCGGTGTGCAGCAGGACCATCACCGGGTAGTGTCCGGCGCCGTACTCGATGCCGCCGTGCCGCCGGCTCCAGGCGGCGTTGCGCCGGGCGGTGACCAGTTCGGCCAGTCGTTCGAGGGCGACCAGCAGCACCAGCAGGGTGTAGGGGGCCATCGGATGCCTACCAGGTGAGAAGGACGAGTTCGGAGCTGAGGCCGGGCCCCAGCGCGAGCAGCACCCCGGGGGTGCCGGGCAGCGGCGTCCGGGCGGCGAGGGTGTCCCGCAGGATGTGCAGGACGGACGCGGAGGAGAGGTTGCCCACCTCGGCCAGCGATCGCCGGCTCAGCTCCAGCGCCCGGGCCGGGAGGTCGAGCGACTCGCGCAGGGCGTCCAGCACCTTGGGTCCGCCGGGGTGGCAGACCCAGGCGGTGACGTCGTCCCGCTTCAGGTCGTGGTCGGCGAGGAAGGTGAGCACCTCTTCGCCTACGTGCTGCCGGACGACCTCCGGCAGGTCGCTGCCGAGCATGATGCCAAACCCCTGGTCACGGATGTGCCAGCCGAGCAGGTCGGTGGTGCCCGGGTAGAGGTGGCTGCGGGTGGCGACGACGGTGGGCCCGGCCGCGCCGCCCACGGGGGCCTCGGGGCCGACGGCGACGAGGGCGGCGGCGCCGTCGCCGAACAGCGCACCGGCCACCAGGTTGGCCGGCGAGCCGTCGCCGCGCTGGACGGTCAGCGAGCAGAGTTCGACGGAGAGCAGCACGGCGACGTGGTCGGGGTGCCCGCGGAGGTAGTCGTGCAGCCGGGCGACACCGGCTGCCCCGGCCACGCAGCCGAGTCCGAAGATCGGCAGCCGCTTGACGTCGGGCCGTAGCCCGAGCCGGTCGGCGAGCCGGGCCTCGATCGAGGGCGCCGCGATCCCGGTGACCGAGGTGGAGATCACCAGGTCGACGTCCCCGGGGCGCAGGCCGGCCTCGTCGAGTGCCCCGCGCAGGGCCCGCTCCCCCAACTCCAGGGCGCTCTCGATGAAGAGGTCGTTGGCCGCGCCGAAGCCGGCGAGCCCGGCGTACCGCTCCAGTGGCAGGGCCAGGTGGCGGGTGCCGACGGTCGAGGTGGCGTGAAGCCGGTCGAGCGCCCGGCGATCGGCGCCGCCGGCCAGAAAGATCTCCGCCAGGGCGTCCCGGATCTCGTGCTGCTGGTAGCGGTGGGGCGGGAGGACTCCGTGGACGGCCGCGATTCGCGTCATCACCCCATACTAGGGAGAATCGCCAGAAACTTTGCTTATCAGGACATCCCGGGCGGCCGGCGGCTAGCATCGTCGGGTGCGAGAGACCGGAACCCAGCAGGTCGAGGCGTCAGTTCGGCTGCCGGACCATCGTGTTCCGGGGCCGGTCGGCGGACTCGTCCGGGCGTGTCACCCCGAACCCACCGCCGTGGTGACGGTTCTGGTCACCGCCCTGGCGGCGGCCTCCGGCCTCACCCCCACCCGCTGCCTGCTGGTGGGGGGCGCCGTGCTGACCGGCCAACTGTCCGTCGGGTGGTGCAACGACCGGGTCGACCACGCCCGGGACGTGGCCGCCGGGCGGACGGACAAACCGCTGGTCGACGGCGCCCTCCGGCCCCGTGTCCTGGCCCTGGCCGCCGGTACCGCGCTGGCCCTGTGCGTCCCGCTCTCGCTGGCCGTCGGACTGCTCGCCGGCCTCGCCCACCTCACCGGGGTCGGCGCGGCCTGGGCGTACAACCTGGGCCTGAAGCGGACGCCGCTGTCCTGGCTGCCGTACGCGCTGGGGTTCGGCCTGCTCCCCGCCTTCGTCGCCCTGGGGTTGCCCGGCCGGCCCTGGCCGCCCGGCTGGGCGGTGCTCGGCGGGGCGCTGCTCGGGGTCGGCGCGCATCTCACCAACGTCCTCCCGGACATCGAGGCCGACCTGGCGGCCGGGGTCCGGGGGCTGCCGCAGCGGCTGGGCGGCGGGCCGACCCGGGTGCTGGCGGCACTGGTCCTGGGGTCCGCCGCGGTGGTCCTCACCGTCGGGCCGCCCGGTCCGACCGGGACGGCCGGCTGGGCGGCGCTGGGCGTCACCGGCCTGCTGGCGCCGCTGACCGTGCTGCCCGTACCCGGCCGTGCGCAGAGCCGGGTCCCGTTCCTCGCCACCCTGGTGCTGGCCGCCACCGCGGCGGCCGCGCTGCTCGCCCGCGGTGTCGGCCTCGGCCCCGGACCGGGGCCCGGATGACGGCCGGGCAGGGTGGCGGATCGGTGGTCTGGCGACGCGCTCCCGGCGCCCCGGCGGCGGAGCGCCACGGCGGGGCAGGACACGCCGGGGCGACACGCGATCGGGGACCGCGGCCGGTGCGGCGGGAGCCGAGCCGCTCTGACGTAACGTCGGAGGACGGGCCGGCAGGTGGGTCGACACACACGGAAGGCACACCGCGATGACAGCTCGGGCGGCAACGGGGCAGGACCCCGAGCCGGACGGCAGGCCGGACCGCAGGCGCCCGCGGGCGGGCACCCCCGCCACCCGCCGACCGGTCGTCCGCGGCGGCGCCCCGTCCGGCCACCAGGTACCGCCCGGCCTGGAGCACGCGGCCGGGTACGCCTGGCGGCTGCTGCTGGTGGGCGCGACCGTGTACGCCGTGCTGTCGCTGCTGGGCCGGTTGGTGCTGCCCGTGATCGCGGTGTTCGTGGCCCTGGTGATCACCGCGGTGCTGCGCCCGGCCGCCGATCTGATCAACCGCTGGCTGCCCCGCGGGGCGGCCGTCGCCGTCACCGTGCTCGGCTCGATCCTGCTGCTCGCCGGGTTGCTGGCCCTGATCGGCGAGAACGTGGCGGGCGAGTGGAAGCAGCTCGGTGACGAGTTCCGCGGCGGCGTCGACCGGATCGAGCTGTGGCTGAAGGGCGCGCCCTTCCACATCAAGCCGGCCACCGTCTCGGACCTCCAGTCGAAGATCAGCTCCTTCCTCACCGAACACCGCTCCACCCTGGTCAGCCGGGCGGTCAACGAGGCCAGCCGGGTGGTGGAGATCGTCACCGGCGCGGCCCTCGCGCTGTTCTGCTCGATCTTCTTCATCCACTCCGGCGAGGGCATGTGGCGCTGGGCGAAGCACCAGCTTCCGCACGGCGCCCGGGAGACCTGGGACCACGCGGGCCGGGCCGCCTGGCGGACCTTCGCCGGCTACACCCGGGGCATCATGATCGTCGCGGCCAGCAACGCGGCCCTGGTCGGCATCGCGCTGGCCCTGCTGGGGGTGCCGCTGGCGCTGCCGCTGACGGTGCTGGAGTTCTTCGCCACGCTGGTGCCGCTGATCGGCTCCCCGGTCGCGATGGCGATCGCCGCCGTGGTCGCGCTGGCCGCGAAGGGCCCGGTGACGGCGCTGATCGTGCTGGCGCTGATCGTGGTGATCGGGCAGATCGAGGGCCACCTGCTGCACCCGCTGGTGATGAGCTGGGCCGTCCGGCTGCACCCGGTGGCCGTCGCCCTGTCGGTCATCGCCGGCGGCATCCTGGCCGGCGTGATCGGTGCCGTCGTCGCGGTTCCCGTGGTCTCGGTGGTCTGGGCGGTGATCTGCGAACTGCGATTGCGGCGGGAGGCGGCCCGCAGGCCGGCGGCGCCCTGAACCTGACAGCCCAGGCGTACGGCCCGGGCGTCCTGGGCGTCCTGGGCGTCCTGGGCGTCCTGGGCGTCCTGGGCGAGCGTCCGACGTGCGCAGGTCTCAGCGCTGGTCGTCCATCGGCAGGCCCAGCAGGCTCCGGGTGGTTCCCGCCCCGGCCGGCAGCGCGTTGAGCGCCTGGACGATCTGCCGCTCCTCGAAGGCGAAGTGCGAGGCGAGAATGGCGGTCAGACCGTCCAGCTCACGCCGGACCTTCTCGGCCTCCGCCGCGTCCGGGTCGGCCGTGATCCCGCCGAGCAGCGTCTCCAGACTGCGCACGATCCCGCTGACCAGCTGGTGGTCCTCCGCCAACTTGGCGATGACGGGCCGCAGTTCCGGGACTTCCGCGGCCAGCAGCGGAAACGCGCCGTCGTCCTCGCCGGTGTGGTGCCTGGTCAGTACGGAGCAGAACGAGAGGCAGTGCTCCTTCAGCTCCCGGGGCCGCCCGCCGCGCCCGTCCAGGAAGGCGTCCACGTCGCCGCGCAGGGCCGCCAGCTCCTCGCGCAGCCGGTGGTGGATCTCGATCAACTCGTCGCCGAAGGCGGCGAGCCGCTCGTTCGGTCCAGTGGCAGTACCCATGTCCGCCCATCCTAGCCGTGCCCAACGGCGGTCGCGGGAACGGAACGGGGCGGCCGCCGGGGGGAAGTTCCCCGGCGGCCGCCCGTACGGCGGGTGCGCCCGTCAGGTCAGGCCGTCGGCGCGGTCCACTTCTGGTTGGCGGCGCCGGTGCAGGTCCAGATCTGCACCCGGGTGCCGTTGGCCGAGCTGTTGCCGGTGGCGTCCAGGCACTTGTTCGCGGCCGGGTTGACGATGTCGTGCGAGCCGGGCGAGTACGTCCACTGCTGGGCGCCGGAGCCGTTGCAGTCCCAGAGCTGCACCTTGCTGCCGTCCGCGGTGGCCCCGCCGGTCACGTCCAGGCACTTGCCGAGCGCGCGGACGGTGCCGTCGGTGCCGAGCGTCCAGTTCTGCGCGGTGGTGCCGTTGCAGTCGTAGAGCTGCACGGCGGTGCCGTTGGCCGTGCCGGCCGCGGCCACGTCCAGGCACTTGCCGGCCAGTCCGGTGACCGGGCCGCTCGCGCCGCCCTGGTTGCCGCCGGCGCCGTTCCAGGTGAAGGTGGCCGAGGTCTTGGCGGGCAGGTTGTAGGTGAAGTTCTGTCCGCCCCAGGCGACCCGGACGTTCTGCGCGCTGCCGCTGTCGTTGTAGGCGACCAGTGCCTTGGAGCCGTCGGGGTTGACCCAGGCGACGTTCGGGACGGCCGAGTTGGCGGTGGAGGCGATCCGGTAGGCGCCCGGCTTCACGAACTTGGTGAGGTGGCCCATGGTGTAGTACTCGACGGTGTAGTCGACCTGGCCGCTGCGGGCATCACCGTTGTGGACGGTGACGAAACCGGTGCAGGTGCCGCAACCACCGTAGTGCGGGCCCATGTTCTGGTCCACGGCCAGGCTCCACTTGGTCACCGACTTACCCCAGTTGCGGGTGTAGTCGATGATGTTGCGCATGTCCTCCTGCTGCTGGTTGCCGATCCAGGTGCCGCCGGAGTGCTCGGTGTCGAAGGCGTCCACGCCGGGGTACTGGTTGTGCACGGTGGTCTGGGTGGCCACGTCGCCGCCGTAGCCGTGCCAGGCGAGGCCGCCGAAGTTGGGGTGGTTTCGCACGGCGGCGTCGTCCACGGTGGGCGCGGCGTAGCTCGCGTACTGGTCCCAGTTCCAGTCCAGCGCCAGGACCTTGGTGCTCAGGCCGGCGCCGGCCAGCGCGGGCAGCAGGTTGGTCTTGGTGAAGTAGGCGAGACCGGAGCCGTTCCAGCTCATCGACGGGTAACCGGCGCAGCAGGTGGGCTCGTTCTGGACGGTCACGTAGTTCACCGGGACGCCCTGGGCCTGGTAGGCCTGGAGGTACTTGACGAAGTACTGGGCGTAGCTGCCGTAGTTCTCCGCCTTCAGCCAGCCCCCGTTGAGGTTGCCGCTGTCCTTCATCCAGGCGGGCGCCGTCCAGGGCGAGGCCATCACGGTGAGCGCCGGGTTGAGCTGGCGGGCCTGCTTGGTGAGCGGCAGCACGTCGGCCTGGTCGTGCGCGATGGTGAAGTCGGCGAGCGACGGGTCGCTCTGCCCGGCCGGGCGGTCGTCGTAGGTGTAGCCGAACCGGGCCAGGTCGGAGGAGCCCATCGGGTTGCGGACGAAGGAGAGTCCGATGCCGTCGGTGGGCGAGAAGAGCTTGCGCATGGTGTCGTCGCGGGTGGCGGCGCTCAGTGCGCCGCTGCTGTTGAGCAGCCACGCGGCGGTGTCGGTGAAGGAGGCGCCGCCGCCGGTGAACTGCTGGTAGCGGGTGGACTCGTCGACGGTGATCAGCTGTCCGCCGCTGCCGGTGCCCGCGGCGAAGGAGATGCCGGCCTGCTGCTGCAGTCCTCGGGTGACGTGCCGGCCGCCTGCGTCGTCGGTGGTGGTCAGCCAGATCGAGACCGGCTCGCCGGCCGCGTGGGCGGTGCCACCGGTGGCCAGCAGGCCCGCGGCGGCGAGGGCACCGGCCAGCAGGGTGGCGGTCGCGCGGCGGGGCCGTGAACTGTGGGCAGATCGATGCCTGGGCATGGTCGGCTCCGGATTCCGTCGGCCGAGGGCGGGGTGGGACGCGGTCGCGGGTGCGACCGGGGGCGCCTCGGGTGGGGGATCGACACCGGGGAGATGGCCTGGGGAGGGGCAGCCGGTGTCGCGGAGTGATTCAACTCCTGTAACTGTTGGAGCGTCAACCCTTTGGTCTCTACCAATTGTCGCCAAGTCGTGAAGGCAAAGTGCGGGCCTGGGGCCTGATGATCGTTCATCAGTTGACGGATCGACGGTTAGTAAACCTTCCAGTCAATAACCCTTGACGGCGCCCTCCGCGGTCCGGTTGACTCCGGTGCCGAGCCGAGCGGCACCGCACCTCCCGCACCGCCCTCCCCGCACCGGGCCCCCACGCTCGGCCCGCCGTCAGGCGTCCCCGCCCGCACCCGTGCCGCGGACGGACGTCCGCCCCACCGCACGGCCGAACCCCCACGCTGTCCCAGGAGGACACCCATGCGACGCCCCTCACGCCTCACCGCGCTGCTCGCGCCGCTCGCCCTGGCCGCCGGCACCCTGCTGGCCGCCGCCCCGGCCGCGAACGCCGCCGCCAACCCCGGCCCCGGCTTCCCCGCCCAGTACGCCGCGCCCTACGTCGAAACCTGGAACTCCCCCGCCGCGCTCGCCAACGCCCGCAACGCGACCGGGCTCAAGTACTTCACGCTCGCCTTCGTCATCAGCGACGGCAGCTGCAACGCCACCCTCAACGGCAACACCGCCATCACGGACGCCGGCTGGCAGTCGGCGATCAACAGCCTGCGGGCCGCCGGCGGTGACGTGATCGCCTCCTTCGGAGGCGCGTCCGGTACCGAACTCGGGCAGGCCTGCACCACGGTGAGCAGCCTGAAGGCCCAGTACAAGCGGGTGGTCGACACGCTCAACCTCACCAAGATCGACCTCGACATCGAGGGCGGCGCGCTCGGCGACACCACCGCCAACGACCGCCGCAACCAGGCCCTCGCCCAGCTCCAGCAGGAGTACGCCGCCGCCGGGCGCAACCTGGCCGTGCACTACACCCTGCCGGTCAACCCGACCGGCCTCGAGTCCAACTCGATCAGCCTGCTCAACAACGCCAAGAGCCGCGGCCTGAACGTCGGCGTGGTCAACATCATGACCATGGACTACGGCCCCACCCTGGACATGGGCAGGGCCGCCACCGACGCCGCCACCGCACTGCACAACCAGCTCGGGCAGATCTGGACCACCAAGACCTCGCAGCAACTGTGGGCGATGGAGGGCAACACCCCGATGATCGGGGTCAACGACAGCACCAACGAGGTGTTCACCACCGCCAACGCCACCACCCTCACCAACTTCGCCCGCAGCAACGGCATCCAGCTGCTGGCCTTCTGGGCGCTCGGCCGCGACAAGGCCTGTGCCACCAACGGCACCCTGTCCGACTCCTGCAGCGGGACGCCGCAGAGCGCCTACCAGTTCGCGAGCACCTTCAACGCGATCACCGGCGGCGGCACCGGCAACCCGCGCCCGACCGGCCGGATCAGCGGCTACGGCGGCAAGTGCGTGGACGTCGCCGCGGCCTCCAGCGCCAACGGCACGGCCGTCCAGCTCTACGACTGCAACGGCACGGCCGCCCAGAACTGGACGGTCGCCGCGGACGGTTCGCTGCAGGCCCTCGGCAAGTGCCTGGACGCGACCGGCGCCGGCACCGCGAACGGCACCCAGCTCCAGCTCTGGGACTGCAACGGCTCCGGCGCCCAGAAGTGGCAGGCCGGCAGCGGGGCGACCCTGGTCAACCCGGTCTCCGGCCGCTGCGTGGACGCCACCGGCCCCAGCTCCGCCAACGGCACCCGGCTGCAGCTCTGGGACTGCTTCGGCGGCGCCAACCAGCAGTGGCTGCTGCCGGCCTGACCGGGCCGACCCCGAAGGAGAGGACCACGCCGTGCACCGTCACCTGCGCAAGCTGCCGGCCCTGGCCGGATTGCTGGCCCTGCTCACCTCGGGCCTGGGCAGCGCCCCCGCCGCCGAGGCCGCACCCACCACCTTCGCCCACCCCGGAGTACTGAACAGCCGGGCCCAACTCGACTTCGTCCGGGCCAAGGTGAAGGCCGGCGAGCAGCCGTGGAAGGCCGCCTACGACCAGATGCACGCGAGCAAGTACGCCTCGCTCAGCCGGACCCCCAAGCCGCGGTCGGTGGTGGAGTGCGGATCGTACTCCAACCCCAACATCGGCTGCACCGACGAGCGTGAGGACGCCATCGCGGCGTACACCCTGGCGCTGGAGTGGTACATCACCCAGGACAGCCGCTACGCGGCGAAGGCCGTCCAGATCATGGACGCCTGGTCCGGCACGATCACCGATCACACCAACAGCAACGCACCGCTGCAGACCGCCTGGTCCGCGTCCAGCTGGCCGCGCGCCGCCGAGATCATCCGCTACACGTACACCGGGTGGGCGAGCGACAAGGTCACCCGCTTCTCCACCATGCTGCGCAACGTCTACCTGCCCAAGGTGGTCAACGGCAGCAACAGCAACGGCAACTGGGAACTGAGCATGAACGAGGCCACCATCGGCATCGCGGTGTTCCTGAACGACCGGACGGTCTACGACAAGGCGGTCGCCAAGTTCCGCGGCCGGGTGCCGGCGTACATCTACCTGGCCTCGGACGGCGCGCTGCCGAAGACCGCACCGGGCAGCGGCCTGAGCTCCCGCGACCAGATCGTCTCCTACTGGCAGGGCCAGGGCACCTTCGTCGACGGGCTCACCCAGGAGACCTGCCGGGACTTCACCCACACCGGGTACGGGCTCTCGGCGATCGCCCATGTCGCCGAGACCAGCCGGATCCAGGGCCAGGACCTCTATCCGGAGGTGGCCGACCGGCTCCGGCACGCCCTCGGCTTCCAGGCCAAGTACGAGCTGGGCACCGCCGTGCCGTCCTGGCTGTGCAACGGCAGCCTGGACAAGGGCCTCGGCCCGGTGACCGAGGTGGGCTTCAACGCCCTGCACAACCGGCTCGGTTACGGCATGGACAACACGCAGGCGCTGACCGAACAGCGTCGGCCGGCCGGGACGGACAACCTGTTCACCTCCTGGGAGACGCTGACCCACGCGGGCAATCCGGGCTGATCGGATCCCGTGTGCCGGGAGGGGCCCGGGGTGACGCGCCGACGCGGCGTCACCCCGGGCCCGTTCGCGTTCCCGCCGGCGGTGGGTCCCGCCGTCCGGGACCAAGGGCGCCCGAGGACGGCCGGGAAATCACGCGGGCGACCGGACGGCCGGACGCATTGCCCTTCGAATCAGGCAGGCAGAAATTCGATCGTTATTAGTACAAAGAATCGACACTTATTCATTCGTTCGCGTTTCTTCGTCGAATTCGCGAACATCCTCCGGCGACCACCGGCCGGCGCACGGGTGAACCGACCCCGCGTACGCCGCCGCGACCGCCCCGCGCCGATGGGCGCCCCCACCCCACCGTCGACCGGATGTACCCTCACATCCTGCCAGCTCAGCGGAGGTCCGTCGAGGCCCGGCCGCCTTCGGCGGCAATCCGCAACCGAGCCCCGAATCCCCTTCGGGTACATACCCCGGGCCGGACCGGCGCGCGTCCGCCCGCTCCGGCTCGTTCGAACGGCGACCCGTCACACCGGAGTGAACATCGCCCCGAAATACCTTCCTTTGCACTGTTGCGTACGAACTCGTGATGACCCAACAATTCGATAGTCGCATCACGGCCCGGGAATGTCCGGGCCCCCGTCGCCGGCCCGCCGGCGGCCCCGGCCTCCCGGGCGGGGCGCGGATGCCGGCGCCTTCGCCGCCCCACCTGCGGACGTCCCGCACCGAAGAGGGTTCCGATGGACAACCAGTACGAGGCCTACGCCTACGCCGACCCGCTGTTCTACGACTCGCCCCGCCGCTGGGGCGCCCAGGAGGAGTTCGCCGCCGTCGGCCGCCCGCTGCCGGCCGGCTGGGAACGCGGCGAGCTGGAGATCTGGGCCGTGGTGCGCCCCACGGACGTCCAACTCCCTTCGCAGGGCTGGAAGATCCACGTCTCCTCGTGCGCCGAGGACGCCGAGGCGGTGCTGGAGGAGGTCTACGCCTACTGCCTGCGCGAGCACCTCACCTTCAAGTTCCTGCGCGGCCTGCCGATCCTCCAGGTGCAGAACTCCAAGTACTCGCCGCGCGGCTCCAGTGGCAAGTTCTGCACGATCTACCCCGTGGACGACGCCGAGCTGGAGCGATGTCTCGACGGCCTCGGCCGGCTGCTCGCCGGGCGCCGGGGCCCGTACATCCTCAGCGACCTCCGCTGGGGCGAGGGCCCGCTCTACCTGCGGTACGGAGGGTTCGCGGAACGCCACTGCCGCAACGAGGCCGGAGAGCGGGTGCTCGCCCTGGAAGGACCGGACGGGCGGCTCGTCCCGGACGTCCGCGGCGCCGGCTTCGCCGTCCCCGACTGGGCGCCGGTGCCGGCGGTGATCGCCCCGGCGGTGGCCGAGCGCGCGGCGCAGCGGGACTCCGGGCTGCCGTACATCGTGGAGCGGGTGCTCCACTTCTCCGACGCAGGGGGCGTGTACCTGGCCCGGGACGGGACCGATGGCCGGCAGGTGGTGCTGAAGGAGGCCCGGCCGTACGCGGGGCTGGACCAGCGCGGTGTCGACGCGGTGGCCCGGCTGCGCAACGAGCACGACATCCTGGCCCGGCTGGCGGGGGTGCCCGGGGCGCCGGCGCAGCACGGGCTGCTCACGGCCTGGGAGCACGAGTTCCTGGTCCAGGAGTACGTCGAGGGCCGCTCCCTCAGCGAGTGGCTGACCGCCAACTACCCACTGATCCACCCGGACGCCGACGAGGCCACGGTGGCGCAGTACACCCGCGAGGCGCTGGGGATCGTGGAGCGGGTGGAGCGGGCGCTGGCCGCCATCCACGCCCGCGGAGTGGTCTTCGGCGACCTCCACCCGCGCAACCTGATCATCCGGCCGGACGGCGACATCTGCTTCATCGACTTCGAACTCGCCAGCACCGTCGACGACTTCGTCCGTCCGGCGCTGGGCGCCGCCGGCTTCACCGCGCCCAAGGGCTACACCGGGACGCAGATCGACCGGTACGGGCTGGCCGCGATCCGGCTCTGGCTGTTCCTGCCGCTGGCCCAGCTGACCGCACTCGACCCCGGCAAGGCCGGCGAGCTGGCGGACGTGCTGGAGCGCCGGTTCCCGGTGCCGCCCGGCTACACCGAGGAGGTCCGCCGGCTGCTCGGCTCCTCCCCCGCCGACGGCCGTGCCCCGCGCCCCGAACTCGGGCAGCGCCGGGCGGAGACCAACGCGCTGCTGACCGCCCCGGCAGCTGACTGGCCGCGACTCAGGGACTCGCTGGCCGCCGGCATCACGGCGATGGCCACCCCCGAGCGTCCCGACCGGCTCTTCCCCGGCGACGTCGCCCAGTTCACCCGCGGCGGCCTGGGCCTGGCCTACGGCGCGGCCGGCGTCCTGTACGCCCTGCACGTCACCGGCGCCGCCGTCGACCCCGCGCACGTCCACTGGCTGGTGCGCGCGGCCCGCAACCGTCCGGCGACGCCGGGGCTGTACTTCGGCGGGCACGGCGTGGCCTACGTGCTCGACCTGCTGGGCGAACGCGGCGAGGCGCTCGGCCTGCTGCGGCGCCTCGGCACGGCGGCGGACGAGGATCCCGGGCCGGGCCTCGGCACCGGCGCCCCGGGCACGGCCCTGACGCTGCTGCACTTCGCGACCGCCACCGGCGAACCCGGGCTGCTGGACCAGGCCCTGGCGCTCGCCCGCACCTCGGCCGACGCCCTGGAGAAGGCCGGCCGCGGGGACCCCAGGCGCCGGGCCGGCCTGCTGGCCGGCGCCTCCGGCACCGCCCTCGCGTTGGTCCGCCTCTACGAGCACACCGGCGAGCACGCGCTGCTCGACCAGGCCGAACACCTGCTGGAGCTGGACCTCGACCGGTGCGCGAGCGTCGCCGACGGTACCTTCCAGGTGGTCGACGGCCGCCGGGTGCTGCCCTACCTGGAGACCGGCAGCGCCGGCATCGGCCTCGCCCTGGACGCCCTGCTGGCGCACCGCCCCGACAGCCCGTCGGCCGGCCACGAGGCGTCGATCCGCCGGGCGGCCGAACCCGAGTTCATCATCCAGCCCGGTCTCTTCAACGGGCGGGCCGGCCTGCTCGGGTACCTGGCGCTGACCCAGCACCGGGCGGACACCCGGGCCGGTACCGGGGCGGCGGACGGGACTTCGACAACCGACGGGACCTCCGCCGCCGAGCCGGCCCCCGGCGCGGCCCTGCTCGCCCGGCAGCGTGCCCTGCTGGCCCTGCACCAGGTCTCCTACCGGGGTGAACTCGCCTTCCCCGGAGACCATTTGCTGCGGCTCTCGGCGGACTTGGCCACCGGCTCCGCCGGCGTGCTGCTGGCGCTGGGCACCGCCCTGGCCGGCACGCCCTTCCTCCCCTGGACCGGCCCGTCCGGCGCGCCCGCGCCGACCGCCGGCACCCCCGGCTGACGGGCCCACCGGCCCGAACGCCCAGGGCGCGCCCCCACCGACTCCCGGCCGCCGGCGGGCGATCCACCCTCTTGATGAAGGAGACAGTCATGGCGATCCTCGACCTCCAGACCATGGAGCTGCCCGAGACAGAGACGGCCCCGATCGACGACACCCTCGCCAGCACCAGTTCGCTGAGCGTCCTCAACTGTGGCACCAGCACCGTCAGCACGCTGATCTGCCTCTGAGCCGTGCCCTCGCCCGCAAGGGCGGGTGACACGGCGGAGCCGGCCGGGCCTTCGGTACGGGCCCGGCCGGCCACCGGGCCGGAGCGGCACACCGCCGCTCCGGCCCGGTCCGCCTTCCGCCGCTCCGCCTCGCGCGAACCCACCCGCCGACTCCGAACCCACCCGCCGACTCCGAACCGAACCGCCGACTCCGAACCGAACCGCCGGCACCACCCCGCGGGCGACAGCAGAGCCGGCAACACCCCGCGGGCGCAACCACCGCCCGCACCGCCCGCACCGCCCGCACCGCCCGTCAGCGACAGCTCCGAACCACCAGAGAGGTTGCCGTGGCCGACCAGCCCCCTCCCCCCGCCCCCAGCGCGCCGGACCGGGTGCGGCTGCGCCGCGACCTCACCGCCGAGCCCGGCCGGCTCACCTGCGCCCTGCTGCTCGCGCTCGGCGCCACCGCGGCGGCCCTCGCCCTGCCGCTGCTGGTCCAGAAGATCATCACCGACTTCTCCGCGCACCGCCCGCTCGGCCCGGACGTGCTGATGATGTGCGTGGCAGCCGTCGGCGGGGCCCTCACCCAGGCGGTGTCCGGGTTCCTGCTGGCCAGGATCGGCGAGCGGATGACCTACCGGCTGCGGATCCGCATCATGGACCACGCCCTGCGGCTGCCGCTGGCCGTGGTCCGGGCCCAGGGCACCGGTGACCTGGCCGCCCGGATCACCTCGGACGCCATGCTGCTGCGCCAGGTGGTGGAGGTGGCCACCCAGCTGCCGCTGGCGGCGCTGACCGTCTCGGCGACGCTGCTGGTGATGGTGTGGATCGACTGGGTCCTCACCCTGGTCACCGTCGTGTCGCTGGCCGTGCTGACGGTGCTGGTGGTGCTGATCCTGCGCCGGCTGAAGGACACCGTCACCGGTCAGCAGAACGCGGTCGGGCAGATCGCCCAGCGCTTCACCGCCGACCTGGAGGCCCTCACCACCATCAAGGCCTACCGGGCCGAGCCGGTGGCCGCCCGCGCGCTGGCGGCGGACGCCGAGCGGCTGCGGGCCGTCTCGCTGCAGGGCGCCCGCCTGGGCGCTTTGATCCCGGCGGCGCTGACGCTGGGCAACCAGCTCGCGATGATCGCCGTGATCCTCACCGGCGGCGCCCGGCTGGCCGCCGGCGATCTCCAGGTGGCGGCCTTCGCCGCGTTCCTGCTGTACCTGTTGCAGACCGTGCCCTCGGTCAGCACCCTGGCCACCGGGTTCGGCCGCCTGCAGTCCGGCCTGGCCGCCCGGGACCGCTGCAACGAGCTGCTGGCCCTGGCTCCGGAGAGCGATCCCCAGGACGCCGGACGGATCGCCCCGACCCCACTGCCGGGCGCCCCCGCGGTGGTGTTCCGCTCCGTCTCCTACACCCATGCCGGGGCCGGCGACGCCGCTCTGCGCGGCATCTCCTTCACCACCGCCCGCACCGGCCTGACCGCCGTGGTCGGCCCGTCGGGGGCCGGCAAGAGCACCACGCTCTCGCTCATCGACCGGTTCATCCGGCCGTCCTCCGGCTCGATCAGCGTGCTCGGCCACGACGCCCGGCAGTGGCCGCTGGACGCGCTGCGCGCCCGGATCGCGTACGTGGACCAGGCGTTCACCCTGCTGGAGGCCACCGCCCGGGAGAACCTGCAGCTCGGCCGTGTCACCGAGGCCAGCGACGGCGAGCTGGCGGCCGCGCTGGACGCCGTCGGCCTCACCGAGGACATCGCCCGGCTGCCGCAGGGCCTGGACACGCCGCTCGGCCGCGAGTCGGACCTGTCCGGGGGCCAGCGCCAGCGGATGGCCCTGGCCCGCGCCCTGCTCTCGGACGCCGAGATCGTGCTGCTGGACGAGCCCACCAGCCAGCTGGACGGGCTCAACGAGCAGCGGTTCCGGGCCGTCGTGCAGGACTTGGCGGCCACCCGGGCGGTGATCGTGGTCGCCCACCGGCTCTCCACCGTCCAGCACGCCCACCACGTGATCATGCTGACCGGGGGCACCGTGGTCGACGCGGGCGACCACCCCACCCTGCTGGAGCGCTGCACGCCCTACCGGGAGCTGGTGGCCAGCCAGCGCGTGCCGGCGCACTGAGCCGGCCGGCGGCGGGGCGCTCCGCCGCCGGGCGGCCCGTCAGTCCTGCGCGGGCTCCCGCTCCGCGACCACCCGTCCGGAGGCCACCGCGTCGACCAGCGCCTGGAAGTCACGCTCGTTCTGGTCGGCGTACGCCTCGGCGAAGCCCACCAGCGCGCGGTCGAAGGAGTCGCCGCCGCCGAGGTAGGCGCCGATCGCGATCGGGTCCCCCGAGCGGGCGTGCGCCCGGGCCAGGGTCGCGCCGCACAGCTCGCCGAAGGCTCCCAGCCCCCGCGGCGACATCAGCTCGGGCTTCGCGATGCCCTTCCAGTCGCGCAGCTGGCGGATGTAGAAGTCGCGCTGGCGCCCGTCGATGCCCTTGGTCCGCTCCCAGCCGAGGAAGATGTCGCTGGTGGCCTGCATCAGCCGCTGGCCGGCGACCGCACGCTCGCCCTGATTGTCGTACTCGCTGGCACCCACGTAGGGGGCGAGGACGGACGTCCCGGCCTCCTTGGCCTGCAGGAACAGCGGATCCTCGTCGTCCCGGCCGAGCAACAGGATGATCCAGCAGCGGGTGCCGACACTCCCGACGCCGACCACCTTGCGGGCGACGCTGACCACCTGGTACTGGCTGAGCAGGTACCGCCGGTCGGAGGGCAGGGTGCGGGCGTAGCTCTCGACCAGCTGGCCGAACTGGTCCTCCAGGGCGGTGTGTTCCGAGTCCGGCATGATGTCGCGCAGCGGTACCAGCAGCGGCGGGTCGGCCGCGATCCGGCGCCGGCCGTCGACCAGTTCGGTGAGCCGGTCGTAGGCCTGCAGGCTGTCCCGGGAGTGGGCCTTCTCCACGGCCTTCTCCAGGTTCTTGCGCCCGGCCTTCTCCAGCCGCCCCGCGGCCACCTCGCGCAGGCGCTCCACGTCGGCCTGGGCGTACCAGACGTCGATCCGACGCATCCCGCCGAACTCGCGCATCCGCTGACGGTACGAGCCGACGGCGGCGCGCACGATGCCCGCCCGCTCCTCGTCGGTGAAACCGTTGGCCCGGCCGGCGATCACCAGGCTGGTCGACAGCCGCTTGACGTCCCACTCCCAGGGTCCCGGCAGGGTCTCGTCGAAGTCGTTGATGTCGAAGAGCAGATGGCGCTCCGGCGAGGCCATCAGCCGGAAGTTCAACAGGTGCGCGTCACCGCACAGCTGGGTGCGCAGGCCGGAGTCCGGGCTCCCGGCCAGGTCGGCCGCCATGATCGCGGCGGCGCCCCGGTAGAAGCGGAACGGGGACTCGGTCATCCGGCCGTAGCGGATCGGGATGAGCTCGGCCAGCCGCTCGGCCGACTGCTGCTCCAGGAGGTCCACCGGGTCCGCGCGGCCCGCCGGAGGATCGAACCAGCCGTGGCCCGACCTGGGCGAGGTCGTCCGGGCGGCCTTGCCCCGGGCAGCCCGCTCCTGGGGCGTGTGGCTCCGATCGAAGGTGAGCCCCGCGGGTGCCGCGTTCTCGGCGGGTGCCGCCTCCTTGGCAGGTGCGGCCTTCCTGCCGGGAGCCGCCTTCTTGCCGGCGGGGGCCTTGGCCCGTGCATCTGTCATGAGAGGTCCTCCTCACGCGGCGCGAACGGCGGGAGAGGGCGGCTGCCCCGGCCCGTCGCCGCGTCCAGGTCCCGGAACGGCCGCTTGGTGCACGGCGCGTCCGGTCCGCCTGTCCGACCCGGCGGCTGCTCCGATCATCGCCGGTCACGGCGGCCTCGGCATCCTCTGCCGCCGCGCCACGCCGGGCGGGCGTACCGCCCCGACCCGACCTACCCGCGGGTAGCACCCCGCCGGCGCGGACCGGGCCAGGGCGGGCGGTTCGCCCCGGCCGCAGCCGCGCAGCGCATCCGCCGGGTTCACCGCCCGGCACCGCGCTTCACGCTCCGTCCTCCTGCACGGGTCTATCCGGACGACCCACCCCACCGATAATGTCCATGCCACAAACCGCCATCACCGGAGGTAGGCGCCCGTGAGTCCGACCGACAGCACGATGACCAGGCGCGTCTTCACGCGCGGAGCACTCGCCACCGGCACGGCGGGGCTGCTGGCGGGCCTCGGCCCGGGCACCGCCGCGGCCGCCGCCTCCGCGCTGCCCGGCGGCGCGGACTGGATGGGCGCCCTCGACGGGCGGACCCCGCTGTCGCGAATCACCGTCCCCGGCACGCACGACACCTGCTCCCTCCACGGCGGCGCCCTCACCGAGACCCAGACGCTCCCCCTGGCCGCCCAGCTGACCGCGGGCGTACGGTTCCTGGACATCCGCTGCCGGGCCGTCGACGGCGTCCTCGCGATCCACCACGGCCCGGTGTTCCAGCAGATCTTCTTCGGCGACGTGCTCAACGCCTGTCAGGCCTTCCTCCGCGCGCACCCGCAGGAGACCCTGCTGATGCGGGTCAGGCAGGAGTACTCGACGGTCTCCGACGCCGAGTTCGGGGCGATCTTCGCCGGTTACCAGGACCGCTGGCCGGGACTCCTCCGGACGGAGGACGGCATCCCCCGGCTCGGCGAGGTCCGCGGCCGGGTGGTGCTGCTCGCCGACCACCGCGCCCTGCCGGGGATCCGCTGGGGCGGCCCGCTGACGGACATCGAGGACGACTACCAGATCGGCACCATCTTCGAGCTCAATTCCCGTAAATGGCCCGAGGTCTCCGCCCACCTGGACGCCGCCCGGGCCGCCACCGACCCGCAGCGGCTCTTCCTCACCTTCACGTCGAGCTCCGGCTGGGGGCTGTGGCCGCACACGGCCGCCGACGCGATCAACCCCCGGGTGGCCGGCTACGTCGCGGCCGCCGGCCGCCCGGCGGTGCTCGGCACCGTCCCGATGGACTTCGTGACCGAGCCGGACGTCCGGCGGCTGTACGCGCTGAACTTCGCGGGCTGATCCCGGCGCCCTCGGCGGCGGGGAATCGAGCGCCAGGGGCCCACGGCCGTCCGGCGGGGAGTCGACCACAGGGGGGCCACGGCCGTCCGGCGGGGCGCGGCCCCGTGCCCCATTCGGCGGCGCGCTCCGCTCCCCGCCGGGTCCCGGCCCGGTCGGCGGCATAGAAAGGTACGGGCGACAGGCCGGTGGCGGCCGCCCGGCCCTTCCCCCGCACCCGTCAGGAGCCCCCCATGAAGGCCCTCGTCTCGACCGAGTACCAGCCGCTCGACCGGATCTCCCTGGCCGACCGGCCGAAACCCGCCGCCGGCCCCGGCCAGGTCCTGGTCAAGGTCTCCGCGGCGGCGCTCAACCCGCTCGACCTCGCGCTGATCACCGGCGCGATGAAGGAGTTCTACCCGGTCGACCACCCGCATGTGGTGGGGATGGACGTGGCCGGCACGGTGGCCGAGGTCGGCCCCGAGGCCCCCGGCTACGCGCCCGGGGACCAGGTGCTCGCCTTCGTCGGCTCCGGCGGCACGGTGGCCGAGTACACCGTGGCGACGGTCGGCCCGAAGCTCGCCCGGCGGCCCGCCGGCCTGGACGCCGAGCACGCGGCGGCGATCCCCGAGTCCGGCATGACCGCCGTCTGCCTGCTCCGGGCGGTCGGCCTGGGCGCGGACGAGAGCGTGCTGGTGATCGGCGCCACCGGCGGCATCGGCCTGTACGCCGTCCAGCTCGCCACCGCCCTCGGGGCCCGGGTGATCGCCACCGCCGGCCCGGACGACGCCGGGTACATCCGGGAACTCGGCGCCACCGACACGGTCGACCACCACGCCGGGGACGTGGTGGAGCAGACCCTGCGGCTGCTGCCCGGCGGTGTCGACGTGGTGCTGGACCTGATCAACCGGGGCGACGGCCTGGCCGCCACCGCGAAGGCCGCCCGGCCCGGCGGGCGGCTGGTCTCCCCGCTGTTCGGGCCGGCCGAGCTGGAGCGCGAGGTGACGCCGGTCTACATCGGCTCCTTCGACCCGGCGCCCGGCGACCTGGAGGACCTGGCCCACCGCGCGGCGGACGGCCGGCTGCGGGTCGAGCTGGGCGCCCGCTACCCCTTCGACCAGGCTGCCCGCGCGGTGGCCGACTTCGCCGGGAAGCACACCCGCGGCAAGATCGTCGTCACCGTCGACGCATCCTGACCGGCCCCGGCGTCCCGCCGGAGCGGGCCGCCGGCGGCGCGGCGGCGGAGCGGCGGCGCCGGTCACCGGCCGCGGTCCGGACCGTACCGGGGCGCGGGCCGGTCCTCGGGCGTCATCGGCAGCGGCTCCAGGAGGACCGGGAGCCTCGCCGAGTGGCTCCACCGCTACCTGATCGGTGAGGACATGTTCGGCCCGGACAGCTCGGCCGACCACCGCGGAGAACCTCTTCCTGGCCCGGCTGCCCGACGGCGAGGGGTACCGGATCTGCGCGGTGGAGCACGACGGCGCCTGGTACGAGCACCGGATGGGGATCGGCCCCGGGTGTCCGCGGCGATCCCCGGCCTCGGCCGGTCAGCTCTCGATGAACTGGAAGTCGCTCCTGATCCGGCCGTCCTCGTCCAGCAGCAGGAACTCCAGCCCGACCCCGCCCACCTCGCCCGTCCCCGTGTCCACCGCCTCCCAGTGGAACTTGACCACGTCGTGCAGCCGCTCGGCGTCGGCACGGGCCCGGAACAGCAGGCCGCCGGGCGCCACGAACTCCTCGTGCGCCCGGCGGACCCTCGCCTCCAGCGCCCGGTGCCCCCGGGCCTCCAGCACCGGGTCGGCGAAGCCCAGCTCGACGGCCGACCTGCGCATCTCCTGCGGCGGCTGCAGCACGTGCACGCCGTCCGGCCGCCACAACTCCTCGACCCCGGTGCGGCGGGCCTCGGCGTCCGGCTCGTTCCACAGGGCGGCGTAGCGGTCGGCAAGCACCTGCGGGTCGGTCTTCGGCATCGTTGTTCCCCTGACTTCCGGACTTCCGCCGACGGTCCTGCCAGCGGTCACCCAGACTCTCGCCCGCCGCCGTGCGGTCGGACAATTCCCTTCCGGGAATGGGCCGTCGGCGCGCCGGGCCACCGGCCGGCGGACGTGCAGCAGCCCCGGACCTGGGGGGGTAGGTCCGGGGCTGCGCTGCGGGCGGCCCGCCCGGGGGGAGTGTACGAGCCGTCCCGACAGGACGTCTGACCCGGATTCCCGGGAGCAAACCTGGCCAGCCGGAACTTTTTCACAGACCTGCCGAGGCCTTCCCGATCAGGGCGGCAGCCCGGTCAGGCCGGGATCCGCCGTCGCGCCGCGTGCCGGGCCCCGCCGCGGCTATGTCGCCGGAACGCCGACGGGCGGGCCCGTCGATGGCCGCGGCCGGACCCGGCCAGGACGACGGCGAGCAGCAGGGGGGCGGTCAGCAGGAACAGGGTCACCATCGGGACGCCTCTCGTACGCGGGGCCTGGTGGCACCAGCGTGTCCAGGCGCAACCTGCGGAAATCCCGTTCAGGGCCGTTCGGCCCTCATGATCACCCGCAGGGCTGAGTCGTACACCTACGGTCGGCCCCACCGGCGCGCGCCGAGGCCCTTGAAGCCCCCAATCGTGACCCTGGGGGAGCAGCCGGATCCGGAGGGTGTTCAATGGGCAGGCCCGTCAGGGCACGAGCGGAGAGGACACCCCGGGATGGGACGCAAGAAGATCGGCAAGCCGCGCCGGGAGCGGGCCGCGGCCGAGTACTCGCTGCGGGAGCTCCGGCCGCCCGGCTACGACGAGTGGATCACGGTCGCGCCCGGGATGAGTCCGGACAAGGCCGCCGCCGACCCCCTGATCACCCCGGGCGCCGTCGGCATGATGCGGCGTCTGGCCAGGCTCCGCCCGCTGTACGGGCCGCAGGTGCCGGTGCAGGCGCTCTGGCTGGACCTGGCGGTGGACGAGGGCGAACTGCGGCTGCGCCGGCCCGGCGGCACCGACAGCCTGCCGGTGGCGGAGCTGGCCGGCCGGCTCGGGGCACCCGACGGATCGGCCGAGGACGTCCGGACCGGCCTGCACGAGCTGCACGCCCGCGGTGTGGTACTGGTCGAGCCGGACGAGGAGCGGACCGTCCTGCGGGTGGTGACGGGCCGGCCCGTCCGCCCGGGCGGGCGGTGGCTGTTCGAGGAGGAAGCGAGCCCGGCCCGCTGACCCGGCGGCCGACGGCCGGTCGAGCCGGCGCGGTCCGGCGGCGGGTCGAGCCGGCGCGGTCCCGCGGCGGGTCGAGCCGGCGGCAGGAGTCAGCCCTCGGCCTCCTCCTGCTCCTTGCGCACCTCGTCCTCCGCCGTCTGCTGGGCGGCCCGGACCTCCGCCTCCACCGCCTCGGCGGGGCGGCGGACCAGGCGCCCGCCGTGGCGCTCGGAGATCGCGTCGACCGGGTCGGGCGACTCCTCCCGCAGGTCCAGGATCAGCATCGACTCGCCCTCGGCGAGCCCGCTGCTGAAGACGGTCAGGCCCTCGGCCGCGTCCTGGAAGCGCTTGAACTCGGTCGCGCCGCCGAGCACGGTGCCGGCCGTCCAGCCGAGGAAGAACCCGACCGGGCCGCCCAACAGGCCGACCAGGCCGCCCAGCAGCCCGCTCACCACGGTCGGCGTGCCGGCGCCGTGCACCCAGCTCTCCGGCACGTCGAGAATGCCCTCGGCCGAACGCTCCAGCACCGCCGCCTGGCGCACCCCGTGCAGCTCCCTGACCTCGTCGTAGGCGGCCCGGACGGCCGCCGGGTCGTCGAAGGTGACGAACAGCATGCTGTGCGATTCCGGCATCGGAAGGACCTCTCGTCGTGTCCGGCGGGTACAGGCTGCACGTTAGACCGCCGAACGGGCGCACGGTGGGAGCGGCGGTGCCGGGCGGGCCCGGTGTCACCGGGCCCGCAGGCCGGCCGGAGGCGGACGTCGGGTGCGCCGCGGACCGTCCGGGTGCGGCCGCGGAGCACGGCCGGCAGCAAGTCGGCAGCGCCCCGGCGGCGCCGAAATGCGGTGTCGCGACGGGTGCCCGCGCTGCGAGGATGGGGCCCCCTCAGGTCCCTCTCCGCACCGACCTCCGCCCCAGGAGACGTTCATGGCGTTGCCGGAAGGCCCGCTCAGCCACCGCTACCGTGGCGAACACCCCGTCCGTACCCTGCTCTACCTGTTCCATCCCGACCGGCGGCGGGTGCTGCTCGCCGTGCTCGCCTACTTCGCCAAGCACACGCCGGTCTGGCTGCTCCCGCTGATCACCGCGAACATCATCGACGTGGTGGTTGAGCACCAGCCGATCCCGGTGCTCTGGTGGAACGCCGCCGTCCTGCTGGTGATCCTGCTGCTCAACCTGCCGCTGCACCTGCTCTACGTGCGCTGGATGCACGGCAGCATCCGCCGTACCGGCACCCGGCTGCGGTCGGCGCTCTGCCACCGGATGCAGCAGCTCTCGATCGGCTACCACTCGCGGGTGAGCGCGGGGGTGCTCCAGGCCAAGGTGGTCCGGGACGTCGAGGGCATCGAGAACGCCACCCAGCAGACCGCCGACATGGGGCTGGGCGCCATCGCCACGCTGACCGGCGGCGTGGTGGTGCTCGCCGTGCAGGCCCCGGTGTTCCTGCCGGTGTTCCTGGTCGTGGTGCCGGCCTCGGCCCTGCTGGTGGTCCGGCTGCGCGAGCGGCTGCGCTCCGACAACGAGTCGTTCCGGGTCCAGGTCGAGCAACTCTCCTCCCGGATCAACGAGATGACGACGCTGATCCCGATAACCCGGGCCCACGGGCTGGAGCGGACCGCGCTGCGCCGGGTCGACCGGACGCTCGGCTCGGTGCTCAGCGCCGGGCTGCGGCTGGACCTGCTGAACGGCCGCTTCGGCGCGCTCACCTGGATCCTGCTGAACGCCATCGGGGTGAGCTGCCTGGCCGGGTCCGCGCTGGTCGCGTACTACGGCTGGATGAACGTCAGCGCGGGCCAGGTGGTCATGCTCAGCGCCTACTTCTCCACCCTGACCGGCTCGGTGACCAGCCTGATGAGCCTGACCCCGGTGATCGGCAAGGGGCTGGCGTCCGTCCGCTCGGCCGGCGAGGTGCTGCAGGCGCCGGACCTGGAGGTCAACTCCGGCAAGGCCGAGGTCGAGCAGGTCCGCGGCCGGGTGGACTTCCGCGGGGTCGGCTACCGGTACGAGAGCGCGGACCGGCCCTCGATCAGCGGGTTCGACCTGACCGTGCGCCCCGGCGAGACCATCGCCCTGGTGGGCGGCTCGGGCGCCGGCAAGTCGACGGTGCTCAACCTGGTGATCGGCTTCCTGCGCCCCACCGAGGGCCGGATCCTGCTGGACGGCCAGGACATGGAGTCGCTCGACCTGCGCAGCTACCGCAAGTTCCTCTCGGTGGTGCCGCAGGAGTCGATCCTCTTCGAGGGCACCGTCCGGGAGAACGTCACGTACGGGATGCCGGCGGTGACCGAGGAGAGCGTCCGCACCGCGCTGCGGGACGCCAACGCGCTGGAGTTCATCGACCGGCTGCCGCAGGGTCTGGACACCGTGGTGGGTGAGCGTGGCGCGCGGCTCTCCGGCGGGCAGAAGCAGCGGCTGGCGATCGCCCGCGCGCTCATCCGCGACCCCCGGGTGCTGGTGCTGGACGAGGCCACCTCGGCGCTGGACTCCCGTTCGGAGGCGCTGGTGCAGCAGGCGTTGGGCCGGCTGGTGCGGGGTCGGACGGTGTTCGTGGTCGCGCACCGGCTGTCGACCATCAAGGGCGCGGACCGGATCGTGGTGCTGGACGAGGGCCGGATCGCCGAGATCGGCTCGCACGCCGAACTGCTGCGCAGCGGTGGGGCGTACGCGGGTCTGCAGGCGGCCCAGCTGGCCTGATCGGGGCAGGCCGGCCGGGTCGGCGACGGCTGTGAGGGCGGGGGCGGTCCGTGGTCCGGGCCGCCCCCGCTCCGCGCGTCCGGGGCCGGTGGTCGGCTCGGCGACGGCCGACGGCCGCGTGGTCCGGCCCACGGTCCGTCAGCCGGTGGACGGGGTGGCCGGGTTGCCACCGGCGGGCCCGGCGGCCGTGTCCGGCACTTGCGTTCAAGCATTGAATGCTGAACTCGCTCTTGACGCCCCGACCGTCCATGGATTCACTGGACCCCGCCCACTCGGCGTGCCCGCCTTCGCCACCGGGCTCCATCCCCCCACCTCCGGCAGGAACCGAAGGCGTCCTCCGACGTCAGCTATGGGAGCGCTCCCACCTCAGCCCCACCCACGTTCGCCGCGCACCCTCCGCACCCCCTGCCGGACCGTCCCAGAGAGGACAGCGACGTGCTCCACCCCGTACGCCGCCTGCGCGAGGCCCTGCTGGCCGTCGCCCTCGCGTCAACCGCGCTCATCGCCACCGTCCCGGCCGCACAGGCCGCCGGCGCCGCGACCCCGGCCGCCGCAGCGGCCGCCACCACGGCCGATGCCACTGCGGCCGGCTCCGGCTACTGGCACACCAGCGGCCGCCAACTGCTCGACGAGAGCAACCGCCCGGTCCGCATCGCCGGCATCAACTGGTTCGGCTTCGAGACCGCCAACTACGTTCCGCACGGGCTCTGGTCCCGGGACTACAAGAGCATGATCGACCAGATGAAGTCGCTCGGCTACAACACCATCCGGCTGCCCTACAGCGACGACATCTTCAAGGGCACCTCGCCCGTCAGCGTCAACACCTCGGGTGGCATGAACGCGGACCTTCAGGGCCTGAACTCACTCCAGGTCATGGACAAGATCGTCGACTACGCGGGGACCACCGGCCTCAAGGTCATCCTGGACCGCCACCGCCCGGACTCCGCCGGCCAGTCCGCGCTCTGGTACACCGCCGCCGTCCCCGAGACCACCTGGATCAGCGACCTGACCGCCCTCGCCACCCGGTACGCGGGCAAGCCCGCCATGATCGGCATCGACCTGCACAACGAGCCGCACGACCCGGCCTGCTGGGGCTGCGGCGACACCACGATCGACTGGCGGCTCGCCGCCGAACGCGCCGGCAACGCGGTGCTGGCCGCCAACCCCAAGGTGCTGGTCTTCGTCGAGGGCAACCAGTCCTTCAACGGCAGCTCGTACTGGTGGGGCGGCAACCTCCAGGGCGCCGGCCAGTACCCCGTCCGGCTGAACGTGCCCAACCGGCTGGTCTACTCGGTGCACGACTACGCGACCAGCGTGGCCCAGCAGACCTGGTTCTCCGACCCGTCCTTCCCCGCCAACATGCCGGGCATCTGGGACAAGAACTGGGGCTACCTGTTCAACCAGAACATCGCCCCCGTCTGGGTGGGCGAGTTCGGCACCACCCTGCAGGCCACCGTCGACCAGAAGTGGCTCAAGGCCTTGGTGCAGTACCTTCGGCCGACCGCGCAGTACGGGGCCGACAGCATCAGCTGGACGTTCTGGTCGTGGAACCCCAACTCCGGTGACACCGGCGGGATCCTGAACGACGACTGGACCACCGTCAACACCACCAAGGACGCCTACCTCGCCGACGTGAAGGCGCCCGGCTTCGGCGCGACCGGCGGTGGTGGCGGCGGGGACACCCAGGCGCCCGGCACCCCGGCCGGCCTGGCCGCGACCGGCACCACCGCCGCCACGGTCTCGCTGGCCTGGACGGCCGCCACCGACAACGTCGCCGTCACCGGCTACGACGTCTACCGCGGCGGAACCTTGGTGGGCAGCACCGCCGGCACCTCGTACACCGACACCGGCCTGGCCGCCGCCACGGCGTACTCGTACACCGTCCGGGCCCGGGACGCCGCCGGGAACGTGTCGGCGGCCTCCGCCGCCGTCAGCGCCACCACGGCCGGCAGCGGCAGCGGCGGCGCCGGGTGCACGGCCGGCTGGCACATCGACAACCAGTGGAGCACCGGCTTCACGGCGACCGTGACGGTGACCGCCACCGCGGCCACCAAGTCCTGGCAGGTCGGCTGGACCTGGCCGTCCGGCCAGCAGCTGAGCAGCGCCTGGAACGCCACCGTGCAGCAGACGGGCGCCACCGTCACCGCGGCCAGCCTGGCCTACAACGGGACGCTCCCGGTGGGTGGTTCGACCACCTTCGGGCTGCAGGGCACCTGGTCGGGCGGCAACACCGCGCCGGCGCTCAGCTGCACCGCCTCCTCCTGACCGTCGTACTCCGGGGGCGGGGGCACCACCCGCCCCGCCCCCGGGGCACGCCGCCCCGGGGCGGTGCCCCCGCCACCGCCCCCGCCCCCGCCCCCGCCCCCGCCCGACGAAAGGCTCCCCCACCGTGCCTCCCGTCACCACCCCCGCCCCCGCCCGGCGCGCCGGCGACCGGTCCGCCCCCGCACTGCTGGCCGCCGCCCTGTTCGCGGGCGCCGCCCTGACCTCCCCACCGGCCCTCGCGGCGGCCGCCCCGGCCCGCGCCACAGCCGCCGGCGCGCAGGCCGCGGACACCGGCCCGGCCGTCCGCGTCAACCAGCTGGGCTACCTGCCCGACGGGCCCAAACGCGCCACCGTGGTCAGCTCCGCGAGCACCCCGCTCGGCTGGCAGCTGCACGACGCCGGCGGGCGGGTCGTCGCCACCGGCAGCACCCTCGTGCACGGCGCCGACCCGGCCTCCGGCGACCCGACCCACCTGGTGGACTTCTCCGCGTACACCGGGACGGGCACCGGGTTCACCCTGGTGGTGAACGGGCAGACCGGCTATCCGTTCGACATCTCCGCCGGCCTCTACGACGGGCTGCGCGCGGACAGCCTCTCCTTCTTCTACCAGCAGCGCAGCGGCATCGCCGTCGACCCCGCGCTGGCCGGCGCCGGCTACGGCCGCCCGGCCGGCCACCTCGGGGTCGCGCCCAACCGGGGCGACGTCGCCGTGCCCTGCCGGGCGGGCGTCTGCGACTGGACCCAGGACGTCCGGGGCGGCTGGTACGACGCCGGCGACCAGGGCAAGTACGTGGTCAACGGCGGCATCGCCACCTGGCAGCTGGTCAACTCCTTCGAGCGGGCCGGGCGGGCGGGGGCGGACGCGGCGCTCGGCGACTCGACCCTGCGGGTACCCGAACGCGGCAACGCCGTGCCGGACGTGCTGGACGAGGCCCGCTGGGAGCTGGAGTTCCTGCTGCGGATGCAGATCCCGGACGGCAAACCGCTCGCCGGGATGGCCTTCCACAAGATCCACGACGCGAGCTGGACCGATCTGCCGACCAGGCCCGAGCTGGACGGCGAACAGCGCGAGCTGCACCGGCCGTCGACCGCCGCCACCCTCAACCTGGCCGCCACCGCCGCCCAGTGCGCCCGGGTGTACGCCCGCTACGACGCCGCCTTCGCCGCCGGATGCCTGGACGCCGGACGCCGCGCCTGGGCGGCCGCCCGGGCGAACCCCGCGATGCTCGCACCGGCCTCCGACACCACCGGCGGCGGCGCCTACGACGACGCGCAGGTCGGCGACGAGTTCTACTGGGCCGCCGCCGAGCTGTACGCGACCACCGGCGAGGCCCAGTACCGGGACGCGGTGACCGGCTCCGCGTTCCACACCGCCGAGGTGTTCGCGCCGGGCGGCTTCTCGTGGTCCGACACGGCGGCGCTCGGCCGGATCACCCTGGCCACCGTCCCGGGCGTCGGCCTGCCCGCCGCCGACCTGGCCCGGGTCCGCGCCTCCGTCACCTCGGCCGCCGACCGCCACCTCGCCACGATGGACGCCCAGGGCTACGCCGTGCCACTGCCTGTGGACGGGTACATCTGGGGCTCCGACAGCCAGGTCGCCAACAACGCCGTGGTGATGGCGGTCGCCCAGGAACTCACCGGCCAGGAGCGCTACCGGACCGGCGCCCTGGAGGCCCTCGACTACCTGCTCGGCCGCAACGCGCTCAACCAGTCCTACGTCACCGGCTACGGCGAGCACGCCTCGGCCAACCAGCACCACCGGTTCTGGGCCCACCAGAACGACGCCTCGCTCCCGCATCCGCCGGCCGGCTCCTTCGCCGGCGGCCCCAACTCCGGCATCCAGGACCCGGTCGCCCAGGCCCGGCTGGCGGGCTGCAAGCCGGCCACCTGCTACCTGGACGACATCGGCTCGTACTCCACCAACGAGGTCGCGATCAACTGGAACGCCCCGCTCGCCTGGCTGGCCGCCTACGCGGCCGAGCGGCACGGCCCGCCCGCGCAGCCCGCGCCGCGGATCCTGGTGAGCCCCGGCACGGTGAGCGTCCCGGAGGGCGGCAGCGTCCCGGTCCGGGTCCGGCTGTCGGCCGCGCCCACCGGGAACGTCGCCGTCACGGTGGCCCGCGCCTCCGGCGACCCGGACCTGACGGTCGTCACGGGATCGGCGCCGATCTTCACCCCGGCGAACTGGTCCACCGAGCAGACGGTGACCGTGGCCGCCGCCCAGGACGCCGACACGACCGGCGGCACGGCGGTCTTCACGCTGACCGGCCCCGGCGCCGGCAGTGCCGCCCTGACCGCCACCGAGGCCGACGACGACCGGCCGGCCACCGGCTCCTGCCGGGTCGCCTACCACGTGGACAGCACGTGGGCCGGCGGGTTCACCGCCACCGTGACCCTGACGAACACCGGTCCGACCGCCCTCCAGGGCTGGTCGCTCGGCTGGTCGTTCCCCGCGGACCAGCGCATCACCAACGCCTGGAACGCCGCTGTCACCCAGAGCGGGGCCGGCGTCACCGCCGAGCACCTCGGGTGGAACGGCGCCCTCGCGGCCGGCGGAACGGCGAGCTTCGGCTTCCAGGCCGACCGGACCGGCGCCGACAACGCTCCCGCGCGGTTCACCCTGAACGGCGCGGTCTGCGCCTGACCGAGCGAGCGGCCCGGCCTCGTACCGGCCTGCCCCGGTACGGGCCCGGCACCGCCCGCCGGTCCACGGCGTGCCCAAGGTACGGCCCTCCCCCACCCGAAAGGACCACCCCCGTGCGACACCCCACCCCCGGCGGCGAGCCGCCCACCCGCACCAACGTGCCCCCGGGCACCGGTGCCCCCGCCCGCACCGCACCGCCCGCCCGGGCCGGCGGCCCGCTGCGGCGAGCCGCCCTGGCCGTGACGGCCCTGGTCTGCACCGCGCTGGGCGCCGTCCTGCTCCCGGCGGCCGCCCAGGCCGCCGACCCGCCGCTGCGCGACCTGGCCGCCGCCAAGGGCGTCTACATCGGCAACGCGGTGGCCGGCGGAAAGCTCAGCGGCAACACCCAGTACGCCGCCCTGGCCGGCGGCCAGTTCAACTCGCTGACCCCCGAGAACGCCATGAAGTGGGGCTCCGTCGAACCCACCAGGGGCAGCTTCAACTGGGCCGAGGCCGACCAGATCGTCGCCTTCGCGCAGGCCCACAACCAGCAGGTCCGCGGCCACACCCTGGTCTGGCACAGCCAGAACCCGAGCTGGCTGACCAACGGCGGCTTCGGCGCGACCGAGCTGCGCGGCATCCTCCAGCAGCACATCGCCACCGAGGTCGGGCGCTACCAGGGCAAGATCTACGCCTGGGACGTCCTCAACGAGCTGTTCAACGAGGACGGCACCTACCGCTCCTCGCCCTGGTACGGCACACTCGGCGCCGGATTCGTCGCCGACTCCCTCACCTGGGCCCACCAGGCCGACCCGGCCGCCAAGTTGTACATCAACGACTACAACGTCGAGGGCTTGGGGACCAAGAGCGACGCCCTCTACAACCTGGTCCGCTCGCTCAAGGCGCAGGGCGCCCCGATCGACGGGGTAGGGTTCCAGGCGCACTTCGTGCTCGGGCAGGTCCCGTCCACCCTGCAGGCCAACCTCCAGCGTTTCGCCGATCTCGGCGTGGACGTCGCCGTCACCGAGCTGGACGTCCGGATGCAGACCCCCTCCACCCAGGCCAAGCTGGCCCAACAGGCAACCGACTACGGCACGGTGGTGAAGGCCTGCCTGGCAGTCACCCGCTGCAGGGGAATCACCGGCTGGGACGTCTCCGACGCGGACTCCTGGGTGCCTAGCGTGTTCTCCGGCTACGGCGCCGCCACCCTGTACGACGAGAACTACCAGCCCAAGCCGGCGGTCCGGACGGTCGCCACCGCCCTGGGCGGTACCCCGGGCGGCGGCACGGCGTCCCCGTCCCCCTCGGCCACCGCCACCCCGAGCCCGACTGCGACCCCGACCCCGACGGCCACCAGCACGCCGCCGCCCGGCGGCGCCGGCTGCTCCGCCGCCTACACGGTGCCCAACCAGTGGAACACCGGCTTCAGCGGCAGCGTCACCGTCAGCTGCCCGGCGGGGGCCTCGCTGAGCAACTGGCACCTGGACTGGAACTTCACCGCCGGCCAGCAGCTCACCCAGGCGTGGAGCGCCGTCTGCACCCAGACCGGTACCCATGTCAGCTGCGCCAACGCGGCCTGGAACGGGGCGGTCGGCCCGGGCGGTTCGGTCACCCTGGGCTTCAACGGCACCTGGAGCGGCAGCAATCCGCCCCCGGTGGTGACCCTGAGCTGACCTGAGTGCGGTACAGGGGGTGGCGGCGCGCCGGTGCCGTCACCCCCTTCGGCATGCCCGCGCACAGCCCGCCCGGTGGGTTCCGGCGGAGCACCGCCGTGTTCCAGAATTAACGTCAGAACCCATACAAAAGCGACCTATTGCATCGCTCCGCGTGCACATGCCTTGACACGTCGGAAACGACGCCGCAATCATCACCCCTGTCGGAGAGCGTTCTCCCCACCCTCCCCCGCCCGGCCGTACGAACTCTCCAGCGATCCGCAGCGCCAACCCCACCCATTCGGAACCGCTTCCCCCCAGGAGGTTTCGTGCCCACCCTTCCTTTCGACTTCCGAACGCGGTACGGCCCGGCCCACGCCCGGCGCTCCGTCACCCTGTTGCTGGTGGTCGCCCTGCTCGCCGGCCTCGTGCTGGCCGTGACCGGGAGCCCCGCGCGGGCCGCGGGCACCCTGCTGTCCCAGGGCAAGCCGGTGACCGCCTCCTCGGTGGAGAACGCCGGCACCCCCGCCTCGGCCGCCGTGGACGGCAACACCGGCACCCGGTGGTCCAGTTCGGCCAGTGACCCGCAGTGGATCCAGGTCGACCTCGGCTCGACCGTGACGATCGGCCAGGTCGTGCTCAACTGGGAGGCCGCCTACGCCAAGGCCTACCAGATCCAGACCTCCGCCGACGGCACCACCTGGACCACGATCCACGCCACCACCACCGGCGCCGGCGGCACCGAGACCCTGAACGTCACCGGCAGCGGCCGCTACGTCCGGGTGAACGCCACCCAGCGGGCCACCCAGTACGGCTACTCGCTCTGGGAGTTCCAGGTCTACGGCAGCGGCAGCGGCACCGGCGGCGGGTGCAGCACCAACAACGCGGCCCTGAACCACACCGCCAGCGCCTCCACCGCCGAGAACGCCGGCACCCCGGCGAGCGCCGCCTTCGACGGCAACACCGGTACCCGCTGGTCGAGTTCGGCCATCGACCCGCAGTGGATCCAGGTCGACCTGGGCTCCGTCCAGTCGGTCTGCGGTGTCCAGCTGAGCTGGGAGGCCGCCTTCGCCAAGGCCTACCAGATCCAGATCTCCTCCGACGGCAACACCTGGACCACCGTCTACTCCACCACCACCGGCCCCGGCGCCACCGAGCTGATCACGCTCTCCGGCACCGGCCGCTTCGTCCGGATGTACGGCACCCAGCGGGCCACCCAGTACGGCTACTCGCTCTGGGAGTTCCAGGTGTTCACCGGCACGCCGGCCGACAACGGCCCGGTGCTGCTGTCCTACGCCAAGCCCGCCACCGCCTCCACCTTCCAGGACGACGGCAACTGCTCCGGCTGCACGCCGGCCAAGGCCTTCGACGCCAACGCCGCCACCCGCTGGGCCACCAACGCCACCACCGGCTGGAGCGACCCGGCCTGGATCGCCGTCGACCTGGGGGCGAGCGCCACCGTCAGCAAGGTCGTCCTGCAGTGGGATCCGGCCTTCGCCAAGGCCTACCAGATCCAGACCTCCGCCGACGGGGCCAACTGGACCACGATCTACTCCACCACCACCGGCGCCGGCTTCAAGGAGACGCTGAACGTCTCGGGCACCGGTCGCTACGTCCGGATGTACGGCACCGCGCGGGGCACCGCGTACGGCTACTCGCTCTGGGGCTTCGACGTGTACGGCACCGGCGGCAACCCGACCGCCCCGCCGGCCACCCCGCCGAACCCGGGCAACCCCCAGAAGCTGGTCTGGAGCGACGAGTTCAACGCCGCCGCCGGCACCGGGCCGGACCAGTCCAAGTGGACCAGCGACGCCGGCGCGGGCGTCAACAACGAGCTGGAGTACTACACCACCGGCAACAAGAACACGTACCAGGACGGCACCGGCAACATGGTGATCGAGGCGCGCAAGGAGGTCACTCCCGGCTCCGCCTGCCCGCGCGACCCGCTGAGCGGCAGCACCACCTGCCAGTACACCTCCGGCCGGATCAACACCTCGGACCACCTGAACTTCACCTACGGCCACGTCGAGTCGCGGATCAAGGTGACCGGCACCCAGGGACTGTGGCCGGCATTCTGGCTGCTCGGGTCCGACTTCAAGACCGGTACGCCGTGGCCCAACTGCGGTGAGATCGACATCATGGAGCACGTCGGCAAGGTCGCGGACAGCGTCTACTCCACGCTGCACGCCCCCGCCTACTTCGGCGCGGCCGGCTACGGCTCGCCGTACACGCTGCCGGGCACCGACTTCGCCTCGGCCTTCCACACCTACGCCCTGGACTGGGACTCCAGCCACATGACCTTCTCGGTCGACGGCAACGCCTTCTTCACCGTCAACCGCAGCACTCTGGAGCAGACCCGGGGTCCGTGGGTCTACGACCACCCCTTCTACATCATCCTCAACAACGCGGTCGGCGGTGACTGGCCCGGTTCGCCGGACGCCTCGACCGTGTTCCCGCAGAAGATGCTGGTCGACTACGTCCGGGTCTCCCAGTGACCGCAAGGTAGTTCCTCGCCCGACCACCGGCCGGGCCACCCCGACGCACATCGCGCCGGGGTGGCCCGGCCGCCTGCGTGCGGGCGACGGGCGGTCGCGGGTGACGCCGGGCGCCTGCGTGCGGGCGACGGGCGGTCGCCCCTCCGGTCGCCCCGCCCTCGTGAACCCCCTCCGCCACAGGGGACGTTCGTCCGGGCCACGCTCTCCCACCGCCGGTCAGAACTTCCGACGCGGTGTCAGGAGAATTCCTTGTCATGTCACCTCGAATCCGCTCGGATGGACCAGGCTTTCGCCGCCGTCCCGGCATCTGACGAGGAGACACCGTGTCCGTACGCCCCATCATCGCCGCCGCCGCCCTCTTCCTGGCCGCCTCCGCGGTCGCCGTCGCCGTCGCCGTACCCGCCGAGGCGGCCGGCCCGGGGGACCTCCCGTTCGGCTCCGCGACCACGGTCGGGCTGCACAACACCTACGACCCGGCCGCCTTCCCCTTCCTCGCCCAGGCCCTGGACACCGGTACCGGCATGATCGAGCTCGACGCGTGGACGGACACCGTCACCAAGGAGTGGAAGGTCAGCCACTCGAACCCGCTCGGCAACGCCAACAACTGCGTCAGCGCGACCACCCCCGCGCAGCTCTACACCGGCGGCGCCAACAAGAACCTGGAGACCTGCCTGGACGACGTCCGGGTCTGGCTCGGCGCCCACCCGGCGGCCGGCCCGCTGGTGGTCAAGCTGGAGCTGAAGGGCGGCTTCGCCGCCAACCGCGGGATGGGCCCGGCGCAGCTCGACGCCCTGATCGCCGCCCACCTCGGCAGCGCCGTCCTGCGCCCCGCGGACCTGCTCGCCAAGCCCGCCGGCGGCTCGTACGCCACCCTCGACGAGGCCGCCCGTGCGGGCAACTGGCCGAGCCGCGCCTCGCTCGCCGGGCGCGTCCTGGTGGACGTGATACCCGGCACGGTCGAGGAGCAGAACCCCTTCGACACCCTGCACACGGACGTGGAGTACGCCCGCTACCTGCGCGACCTCGCCGCGGCCGGCCAGCTCGCGCGCGCCCAGGTGTTCCCGGTGGTGCACGGCGCCCGCTCCGGCGACCCGCGCGACCAGTACTCCGAGGCCTCGATCCGCCCCTGGTTCGTGGTCTTCGACGGCGACGCGGCCGCGTACGTCTCCGGTGTCGACACCGGCTGGTACGACGCCCGGCACTACCTGCTGGTGATGACCGACGCGCAGAACGTCGCCCCGGCGATCAGCGCCACCGACCCGACCGCCGACCAGGCCCGCGCTCGCGCCTCCCAGCTGGCCGCCGCGCACGCCAGCATCGTCTCCAGCGACTGGCGCCACCTGCCCGAGGTGCAGTCGGTGGTCCTCCCCCGGGGCTGAGGCACCGGGCGCCCGGCGGTCCGGCACGCAGCTTCCCGCGCCCACCGGGCCGCCGGGTGCGGCACGGCCGCCCCCGGTCGAGGACGGGTGTCCCCCGTCCGTCACCTGCGGCAGCCGTCCCCCGACTGCCGCAGGTGACGGGCGGGTGCCGGTGCCGGCTGCCAATCTGGCTGGGCAAGGGACACCCGAAGGGAATCATCATGATCACCACTGACTTCGTTCCCGGCTCCCCGTGCTGGCTGGACCTCGGCGCCCCGGACGTCAAGGCCACGGCCGGCTTCTACAGCGCGGTCTTCGGCTGGGAATTCGAGTCCTACGGCGAGGAGGCGCAGGGGTACGGCGCCCTCAAGCTCGGCGGCCGTACCGTCGGCGCGATCGGCAAGCTCACCGAGGAGGGCGCCCGCTCGGCCTGGATGGTCTACTTCCGCGTCGCGGACGCCGACGCCACCACCCGGGCCGTCACCGAGGCCGGCGGCGCGGTACGCGGGAAGCCGTTCGACGTCCCCGACGGGGGCCGGATCGCCCAGCTCACCGACCCGCAGGGCGGGCAGTTCGCGATCTGGCAGCCGGGCGGCGACGAACCGGCCCTGGAATTGGTGGACGCGGCCGGCAGCCTCAGCTGGATCGAGCTCTACACCACCGACTCCAAGGCCGCCCAGGCCTTCTACGGCGGCGTCTTCGGCTGGACGTACCAGGACCAGCCGCTCCCCGGCGGCGACGAGGGTGTGTACACCCTGATCACCCCGGCCGGGCTGCCGCCGGAGCGGATGCACGGCGGCCTGATGGAGCTCCCGCCGCAGTTCCTGCAGGCCACCGGTGGAAAGGCCTACTGGCATCCGGTGTTCGGCACGGCGGACTGCGACGCCTCGGTCGCCAAGGTGACCGGTAACGGCGGCAGCGTCCAGATGGGCCCGCAGGACGCGGAGGGGGTCGGCCGGCTCGCCGTCTGCCTCGACCCGAACGGAGCGGACTTCGTGCTGCTCAACCCCTCGGAGCCGCTCGGCCAGGCCTGACGGCTGCCGGCTTCCGACGGCCGGGCCTCGACCGGACCTCGGCGGAAGGGGCGCACCACGCACTTGCTGCGCGGCGCGCCCCTTCCGGCTGTCTCCGACCGGCCGACGGCGGGGTGCCGGGCCGCCTGACAAACCGGCCGACGGGCCGACCGACGGACGGACGGCCGCTCGTGCGGCGACGAACAGCCGTCCGGCGGCGGCGGGCGACGACCGGAGAGCGGTGTCCGCGCGCCCTCGCCCGCGGGTCAACGGTTGGTCAAATCATCGGCCGCGGGCGTTCCGCAGGCGTTCAGGCCTTGACCTGTCAACTGGTCTAGTCCAACTTAGGGGCAGGCCGATCCGCCCGCTGCCCGGCGCCCAAGTCCCCTCCGGCGTACGGGTCACGGCCCCCCACACCCTGGGCGGGCGGCCTCCCCCACAGCCTGCCCTGAGAGGTTCACCATGGAACGAAGCCGGCCCCCGGTGGCATCCGCACCTCCCGTACCCGGCCGCCACCGTCGGCGCCGCCGCGCCGTGACGGCCATGGCCGCCTTCGGCCTGCTGGCCGGTGGCCTGACCGCGCTGGCCACCGGCGGCGACGCGCTCGCCTCCGCCAGCGCCAGCACCGCACTCAGCAGCAACTGGTACGCCTCCGCGCCGTACCTGATGCCGGAGGACAACAGCCCGCCGGACGTCGCGGCCGTGATGGACGCCACCGGCCAGAAGGCGTTCCAGCTGGCCTTCATCCTCGACTCCGGCGGCTGCAAGCCCGCCTGGGGCGGCACCTCCTCGATCGACACCGACACCACCATGCCGGCCGTGATCCAGAAGATCCGCGACAAGGGCGGCGACGTCTCGGTCTCGATCGGCGGCTACGGCGGCAACAAGCTGGGCCAGAGCTGCGGCACCCCCGAGGCGACCGCCGCCGGCTACCAGAAGGTGATCACCAAGTACGCGCTGAAGGCCATCGACTTCGACCTGGAGGAGCCGGAGTACGAGAACACCGCGGCGATCCACAACGAGATCGGCGCGGCCCGGATCCTCCAGCAGAACAACCCCGGCCTGTACGTCTCGATCACCACGGCCGGCACCAACGCCGGCACCGGCTGGTTCGGGCAGCAGATGCTCAACGAGGCGAAGTCGCAGGGCTTCACGCCCAACAACTTCTCCATCATGCCGTTCGACGGCGGGTTCAACGGCGCCGCCGCGCAGACCGACGCGCTGGTGAAGTTCAACGGCCTGCTGCGCACCACCTTCGGCTGGAGCGAGTCCGTCGCCTACGCCCACGAGGGTGTCTCGCTGATGAACGGCCGCACCGACGCCGCCGAGTACTTCAAGCAGGCCGACTTCCAGACCGTGCTGGACTTCGCCACCTCGCACGGGCTGGCGCGCTACACGTACTGGTCCGTCAACCGCGACCGCCAGTGCTCCGGCACCGTCGACCCGGGCCTGTCCGGAGCCTGCTCCAGCGTGGCCCAGGCCGACTGGGACTTCACCAAGTACACGGTGAAGTTCGCCGGCGCCACCCCGCCCACCAGCACCCCGAGCGCCAGCCCCACGGCCACCGCCTCGCCGACCGTCTCCCCGACCAACCCCGGCGGGGTCTGCACGGCCCCGCCGTGGAACGCGGGCACCACCTACACCAACGGCAACCAGGTCTCGTACGCCGGCCACAACTACCACGCCAAGTGGTGGACGCTGAACGAGGTCCCGACCGCCAGCGGCCAGTGGGGCGTCTGGGGCGACGACGGCCCCTGCTGACCCCTCGGCCGGGCCCCTGACCCGGGCCGGGCCACCCGATCCGCTGTCCCCGGCCGTGCTGCCGCACCGCCGGGGACAGCACCCACGCGCGTCCGGAGCCCGGCCGGGCGGTCCCAGGTCGGGCCTGCTCAGGCCGGGCGCGTTCGGTCCGCGGCGGGCGCACCGAACCAGGCCGCCAGCGCCGAGCCGAGCCCTTCGACGACCTGCCCGTCCGGCTCGCCGACCGCCGCGGCCCAGGCCACGTAGCCGTCCGGGCGGATCAGCAGGGCGGCGGCCGGCGGCCGGGCGCAGCCGGCCGCGACCACGTCGATCCGGTCCTTCCAGGGCGCCGCGGTGGCCGCCGGCAGCCCGGTTCCGCCGGTCAGGTCCAGCAGCAACGGCCGCCCACCACGCATGAGTTCGGCCGGCCGGGTGGACCCGGAGGCGGTTTCCAGGTCGGTGTCCGGGACGAACCGACCGGCCAACGGGTGCGCGGACGTCATGGCGTAGCGGACGTCGCTGCCCGCGAGCGTGTCCGCGATGTGCTGGACGTTGTCCTTGTTCCGCAGCAGTTCGGCGAACAGCCCGCGCAGCGCGGTGACGCCCTCGCCCGGTGCCATCAGGGCGAGTTGGGCCTGCGAGTGGACGAACACCCGCTCGCCGACCGGGTGGCGTTCGGCATGGTAGGTGTCCAGCAGGCCGGGCGGCGCCCAGCCCTGGACGGTGGCGGCGAGCTTCCAGCCGAGGTTGGCGGCGTCCTGCAGTCCGAGGTTGAGGCCGGGCCCGCCGACCGCCGAGTGCACGTGTGCGGCGTCGCCGGCCAGCAGTACCCGTCCGTGCCGGTAGCGTTCGGCGAGCCGGGTGTTCCCGCCCGTCACGCGGCGCAGCAGGTGCGGACCGGGCGAAGTCGGCGGTTCGACGGGCAGTTCGACGCCGAGCACCCGGCCGGCGCTGGCGCGCAGCTCCGTCAGCGTCATCGGACCGTCCTCGCCGGCCGGCGGCGGCCCCCACTCCAGCGTGCTGAGCAGCGGCTTGCCGGGTTCGGGTGCCGCGAAGACGATCACCCCCCGTTCGGTGCGGGTGTGGGTGAACGGCCGCAGCCGGCCGAAGCCGGGGATGTCGAGTTCGCCCGTCCCCGCCACCAGCAGCGACCCGGGCAGGCTGATGTGCCCCGTCCTGGACACCAGGTCCGGGCCGGTGACGCCGGGGAAGGCGATCCCGGCCAGCTTGCGGACGGTGCTCCGGCCGCCGTCGCAGCCGACCAGGTAGCGGGTGCGCAGGCGGTAGCCACCGTCGGGGCCCTCGACGTCGACGGTGACCGGGCCCGACTCGCCCCCGGCCGGGTCGCCGTCGCCGTGCTCCTGCTCGGTCAGGGCGACCACCCGGTGTCCGCGCCGGATCTCGACGCCGAGGGCCAGCGCACGCTCCTCCAACTGCGCTTCCAGGAGCCGCTGTTGCACCGGCAGGATGGTGACGGGGTTGGGGTCGAGCCCGCCCAGGTCCAGCGTGAAGGCCCCGAAGACGTAGTGCGGTACGGGCCTGGGCGCGCCGGGGCCGCCACCGAGACCTTCGTAGAGGCCGCGGTGGTCGAGCAGCCGGACGGCCTGTCCGACCAGTCCGTTGGCCTTGGGCTCCCCACTGCGCTCCGGCAGCTGCTCCAGGACCACGGGGCGGACGCCGGCCAGGCCGAGTTCGCAGGCCAGCATCAGCCCGTTGGGGCCGGCGCCGGCGATCAAGACGTCGAATGTCATCGGTCTTCTCCTCCGGAGGATCTGTCGGGGGGCCGGCGTTCGGCCCCTCGGTGGGGACATGGCGCCGCACGGCATGCCCCGCATTACGGCAAGGGCATGACAAGAACATGACTGGGGCCGCTCCGGCGCGGGCAGGGCCCGCCGCCGAGGGCGTAGGACGGCCGGGCCGGGCTACCCCGCCGGGCGACCCGCGGACGGGTCCGGCAGGCCCGCGGCAAGCATCCCGAGAGCCTCCCGCACCAGCGGGAGCAGCGGGACGGGCGGGTCGGCCCGGAGCCACCGGTCGGTGGCCGTCTGCTGGGCCGCCATCACGGCGGCGGCGACCAGGCCCGGGTAGAGGTCGGTGTCGATGTCGGTGTCGGTGCGCGCGGCGACGGCCGCCGCGAATTCGCCCGCGGTCGCGGCGCCGGCCTTCATCATCTCGGCCCGCAGGGCGGGTTCGGCGAGCAACAGGCGCACACCGGCCGTCCAGGCCGGGTCCGGACTGCGGTCCGCCTCCTCGAAGTTGGCCAGGACGACCTGCTCCAGGGCCTCCCAGAGCGGCTCGTCGGCCGGCCGGGCCCGCAGGGCCACGGCCGCTTGGAGCATCCGGTCCGCGCTCCGGGAGACGATCGCCTCGTACTTGCTGGAGAAGTAGTTGTTGAAGGTCCGCGGCGACACCCCCGCCTCGGCGGCGATGTCGTCGATCCGGACGTTCTCCAGCCCCCGCTCCTGGGACAGGCGCAGGGCCGCCCAGCTCAGGGCCTGCCGGGTGGCCAGCCTCTTGCGCTCCCGCAGGCCCCCCGGGGAGTCGCCGGCCCCCGGCATGTCGTTCGTCATGGCTCCACCCTAGGAAGAATCTGCGCGGCAGGCAATATTGCGTGGTGCGCAAAATTTTCTCCCGCGACCGCGAATCCACCGCCGCCGGATCGCCTGCCGAGCCGACCCGCCGAGGACCTCGCCCCATCCACGGAGCAGGCCGTTCATGCCGCCGGGGTCGCCAACTCGCCCGCCGTGGCGCGCGGTGCCCGCCGCCGGCCGAGGAGCCGACCCGCCCGAAGCCTTGACGCGGCCCTGTCTAGACCAGTTAAATCGCGACTTGAACTAAGAGCCGAACAAAGCCCGTTCGCGCCACCGCGCCGACGTACGGGCAGCATCCGCGACGGTCCCCGACCCCGTTCGCCGGCCGGCTCGGCATGCCCCGCGCGAGGCAGCACGAGCTCACGCGGCACCAGGCCACACCCCCGCGACACCCGTCCGGCAGCCGATGAGCGGACCACCGGCGCCGGGCCCCCTAGAGCACGTCTTCAAAGGTTGATCCAGAGCAGGGTTGAGGCGAGAGTGACGGCGGCCTGGTAGGACTCGCGGGTCTGGTCGTAGCGGGTTGCTATGCCGCGGTACTGCTTGAGCCGGTTGAAGCAGCGTTCGACTGTGTTCCGGTGGGTGTACTTCTCCCTGTCGAAACCGGGCGGCCGTCCGCCGTGTCGTCCCCTTCGGCGGCGGCCGGCTGCCTGGTCAGCGCGTTCCGGGATGGTGTGGGCGATGCCGCGCCGACGGAGGTAGGTACGGATGGCGCGGGAGCTGTAGCCCTTGTCGCCCAGGACGTGGTCGGGGCGGGTGCGCGGGCGGCCCGCCCCGAGGCGGGGCACGCGGATGTCGGCCATGACCTGTTCGAAGCGCGTGCAGTCGTTGACGTTCCCGCCGGTGACCACCAGGCCCAGTGGGCGTCCCCGCCCGTCGCAGGCGAGGTGGAGCTTCGTGGTCAGTCCGCCCCGGGATCGACCGAGGGCGTGATCATCCGCTTTGTCCCAGTCGGGAGCCCCCTTTGCGGCCGCCGGCCGCGTGCTGGTGGGCACGGGCGATCGTGGAGTCGACCGACACCAGCCAGTCGATGTCTCCGGCCGCGTCCTTCTCCGCCTGGATCGAGCGCAGCATCCGGGTGAAGGTCCCGTCCAAGGCCCACCTGCGGAAACGCGTGTACAGGCTCTGCCACGAGCCGTACCGCTCCGGCACGTCCCGCCACGCCGAGCCGGTCCGCAGCTTCCACACGATCCCGTTCAGCACCATCCGGTCGTCCGCCCGAGGCCGTCCCGTCCCCGCTCGCGGCAGGAGACGGGACAGCACCTCCCACTCCACGTCCGACAGCTCATGACGACGAATCACGACCAACATGATCGCTCATCAGCCCATCGCCTTTGAAGACGCGCTCTAGGCCGGCGCCGCCCCACCGGCGCCGGGGATGGAGGACCTTCATGACCACAGCCCAACTCCCGCGGCCCGCAGAGCCGAAACCGCCCGCAGCCGGGCGCCGGGGCCTGTCCCTGGCGGTGACCGGCGCCCTGCTGGCCACCCTCGGGCTCACCCTCGGCACCGCGCCGCACGCCCAGGCAGCCGACACTCTGCCCACCGGCTGGACCTCGGTCGTCAACAAGGCCAGCGGCAAGTGCGTGGACGCCCGCGCGGCGGCCGCCACCGACGGCACCGCCGTCCAGCAGTACGCCTGCAACGGCACCACCGCGCAGCAGTGGCAGCTCCAGGGCACCGACGCCGGCAACGTCCGGGTCAACAGCCGGATCGACGCGAGCCGGGCCTGGGACGTCACCGGCGTCTCGGCCGCCGACAACGCCCTCGTCCAGCTGTGGTCCTACTCCGGAGGCCTGAACCAGCAGTGGCAGCCGGTCGCCGAGGGCGGCGGTTACTACCACTTCGTCAACCGCAACAGCGGCAAGTGCCTGGACGTGCCGGCCGCCTCGACCGCCGACAGCGTCCAACTGGGCCAGTACAGCTGCAACGGCACCGGCGCACAGTCCTTCTCCTTCGGCACGCCCGTACCCCCGGACGGCACGCCGGACTTCGGGCCCAACGTGAAAATCTTCGACCCGTCGATGCCGGCCTCGACCATCCAGTCGACGCTGAACTCGGTCTTCTCCCAGCAGGAGAGCAACCAGTTCGGCAGCGCCAGGTACGCCCTGCTGTTCAAGCCCGGCAGCTACAACGTCGATGCCAACGTGGGCTTCTACACCCAGGTGGCGGGCCTCGGCCTCTCCCCCGACGATGTCACCATCAACGGCGCCGTGCACGCCGAGGCGGACTGGTTCCAGGGCAACGCCACCCAGAACTTCTGGCGGGACGCCGAGAACTTCTCGGTCAACCCCTCGGGGGGAACGGACCGTTGGGCGGTCTCGCAGGCGGCGCCGATGCGCCGGGTGCACATCCGCGGCGATCTGCAGCTGGACGACGGCGGCTGGTCCAGCGGCGGATTCCTGTCCGACTCGAAGATCGACGGCCAGGTCCGCTCCGGCTCCCAGCAGCAGTGGCTGTCCCGCGGCGACCAGTTCGGCAGCTGGTCCGGGTCCAACTGGAACATGGTCTTCGTCGGCGTCAACGGCGCCCCGGCCACCACCTTCCCCAACCCGCCGATCACCGCGGTCGGCCAGGCCCCGGCCGTCCGGGAGAAGCCCTTCCTGTACGTCGACCAGTCCGGCGGCTACCAGGTGTTCGTGCCCGCGCTGCGGACCAACACCTCCGGCACCAGCTGGGCAGGCGGCAGCACCGCCGGGTCCTCGCTGCCGATCTCGCAGTTCTTCATCGCCAAGCCCGGCGACTCGGCCGTCACCATCAACGCCGCCCTGGCCGCCGGGAAGAACCTGCTGTTCACCCCGGGTGTCTTCCACCTCTCGGACACCATCCGGGTGACCCGCCCGGACACCGTGGTGCTGGGCCTCGGCCTGGCGACCCTCGTCCCCGACAACGGCGTCACCGCGCTCTCGGTCGCGGACGTCGACGGCGTCAAGCTGGCCGGACTGCTGATCGACGCCGGCACCACCAGCTCCTCGGTGCTGATGCAGGTCGGCCCGGCGGGCTCCACCGCGAGCCACGCGGCGAACCCGACCTCGCTGAGCGACGTGTTCTTCCGGATCGGCGGCGCGGGCGTCGGCAAGGCCGCTCAGAGCCTGGTGGTGAACAGCAACAACGTGATCGGCGACCACATGTGGTTGTGGCGCGCCGACCACGGCAGCGGTGTCGGCTGGACCTCCAACACCGCCGCCAACGGCCTGGTGGTGAACGGCAACGACGTCACCATGTACGGCCTGTTCGTCGAGCACTACCAGCAGTACCAGACCATCTGGAACGGCAACGGCGGACGGACGTACTTCTACCAGAACGAACTGCCCTACGACCCGCCGAACCAGAGCGCCTGGATGAACGGCTCCACCCAGGGCTGGGCGGCGTACAAGGTCGCGTCCACGGTGACCAGCCACGAGGCGTGGGGGCTGGGCAGCTACGCCTACTTCAACGTCAACCCGGCGGTCGTCGAGGCGCACTCCTTCGAGGTGCCGAACACCGCGGGCGTCCGCTTCCACGACATGGTGACCGTCTCGCTCGGCGGTACCGGGACGATCAGCCACGTCATCAACAACAGCGGTGCCGCGGCCAACTCCGGGAGCAACGTGGCGAACCTGGTCAGCTACCCCTGACCGGACACCGGGTCGGCCGTGGTGCGGGGCTGGGTGCCGCCCCGCACCACGGCGTTCGCCCGGCCGGCGACCGGGCCTCGGCGGCCCGGCCGCCGGTACGGCCCGCTCCGGGTCACGGCGCCCAGGGGGCGTCGACCGACCACGTGGTGTCGGCCAGGAAGCTGCCCGGGTTGCCGTCCCACGGGTTGCTGCCGCCCTGGGTGGCGATCCACACCTCGGAGTTGATGTGCCGCAGGTAGCGGTCCGGGTAGGCGAGCGCCGTCAGCCGGACCCCGCCGCTCCCCGGGCGCGCGCAGAAGGTGGCGTCCGAGTTGTACAGCGCGCCGCTGCCGGCCTCCCGGTAGACCCTGCTGTCCCGGTGGCGCAGGTACTCGCCGGGGTAGTTCCGCGACTCGAAGGAGTAGCAGGAGCCGTCCGCCAGACCGGGGACGATCTTCCAGGTCGCGTCGCTCCTCAGCACCGCGCTGCTGTTCGCGTCGACCACCTCGGTGTTGGCCAGACCGGTGAAGTGCCGCAGGTAACGGTTGGTGAAGCCGGGCGTGGTGACCCGCAGCGACTTGTACTGCCCGGTCGGCAGGGTGACCGGCGCCGGGGGGTTGCGGGAGGCGTCGATCAGCGCCAGGTTCGCGGCCTTCACCCGAGCGGCGTCCACCTTGACCACCTGGCGGTCGTACGTGAGCAGGCCGTTGACCTCGTTCTCCACGTCGGTGATCTCGGTGTAGACCGACGCCGACAGCCCGGCGGGCATCTGGTTGTTGCGCAGGCTGTCGATCAGTCCGACGAAGCGGTCGGTGAGGGCCGCCTGGCTGGGCTGGTCCTCGTAGCTGAACCCGCCGCCCGGGTACCACTCGTGGCCCGGGATCCGGAACCCCAGCCCGCCGTACTCACCGAGCACGGCGGCCCGGGTCGCGGTGGGCAGGGTGCTGCCGGGGCCGACGTAGACGTGGTTGTCGACCACGTCGCCGTTGCCGCCGTCCACCGCGCCGCAGCAGTTGACACCGCTCATGTTGTCGACCAGCCGGGACGGGTCGTAGGCCTTGACGTCATTGGCGATCCGGGCCTGGTCGTACTGGCCCCAGCCCTCGTTCTCGTCGACCCACTGGATCAGCGCGGGCGAGCTGCGGTGCTGGTCGATGATGCGGTGGTACTCGGCCTCCCACTGGGTCCGGGCGGCGGCGTCGGGCGTCCGGGTGTCCATCGCCGGCATGTCCTGCCAGACCAGCAGGCCCAGCTTGTCCGCCCAGTAGAACCAGCGCTGCGGCTCCACCTTGATGTGCTTGCGCACCATGTTGAAGCCGAGGTCCTTGTGCGCCTGGAGGTCGGAGCGCAGGGCCGCGTCGGTCGGCGCGGTGTAGATGCCGTCCGGCCAGTAGCCCTGGTCCAGGGTGCCGGTCTGGAAGACGAACTTGCCGTTCAGCACCGGCCGCAGGACGTTGTTCACCTTCGCCACGGCGATGGTGCGCATGCCGGCGTAGCTGCCGACCGAGTCGACGGTGCTGCCGCCGGAGACCAGGTCGGCGCGGACGTCGTAGAGGAACGGGTCCTCCGGGGACCACACGTGCGGGTTGGGCACGGGTACCGCGATCTGGCCGCCGACCGCGCCGGTGGCGGTGCCGACCACCGTGCCGCCGGTGGAGACGGTGACCCGGACGCTCTGCCCGTTGGCACCGTCGGCGAGGACGGTCGCCCGCAGGGTGTTGTCCGTCAGGCTGGGCACCAGGTCGAGCCGGCTGATGTGGGCCGGGGCGACGGGCTCCAGCCAGACCGTCTGCCAGATGCCGGAGGCCGCGGTGTAGAAGATGCCGCCGCCGGAGTGCGGGGTGACGCTGTTGTTGTTGCGTTGCTTGCCGACGGCGCCGCCGCCGGTCTGGGTCGGGTCGTAGACCGAGACCACCACGGTGTTGGTGCCCGCGGTCAGGTACGGGGTGATGTCGTAGCCGAAGGCGTCGTAGCCGCCGCTGTGCGCGGCGCCGACCTGCTGTCCGTTCACCCAGACGGTGGTCTGCCAGTCGCTGGCGCCGAAGTTGAGCAGCACTCGCCGCCCGTTCCAGCCGGCCGGGACGGTGAAGGTCCGCTTGTACCAGAGCTTGTCGTTCTGCGAGACCTGCCGCTGGACGCCGGAGAGCGCGGACTCGGCGACGAAGGGCACCCGGATCTTCTCGTTGAACGAGGCCGGCTGGCCGGCCCCCACGGCGGTCACCGCGAAGTCCCAGATGCCGTTGAGGTTGGCCCAGTCGGGGCGGGTGAGCTGCGGCCTGGGGTACTCGGGCAGCGGATTGTCGACCGGCACCTGGTTGGTCCAGGGCGTCGTCATGGGCGCGGTCTTCGGCGTCCACGAGGCGGCCCGGGCGGGGGTCTGCCAGGCCAGCAGCACGGCGGCGGCCAGGGCGAGCACGGCGAGCAGGGCGATCGGCCGGCGGCTTGCCGGTGAGCGCCCGGGCAGGGCTGAGCTGTGCATCTGTTCTCCTCCGGTGTGGTGGGGGGGACGGGAGAGGAATGGGTGCGCGGGGTTCGGCGCCCGGTGGACGCGCGAAGGCGCGGCCTTCGGCGGGCGCTCGGGGGCGGGGCAGCGGTCAGATCAGCTGCCAGAGGTGGTCGGCGGTGCCGTTGTCGGCGAACTGGACGACCTGGGCGCTGTCCGCGGTCGACATCCGGTCGACGCCGAGCACCTTGCCCGAGTTCTGGTTCCGGATCCGGTACCAGCCGCCACCGTCGTCCAGCAGCTGCCACAGATGGTCGGCCGTCCCGTTGTCCGCGAACTGCACCACCCGGGCGCTGTCGGCCGTCGACATCACGTCCACCCCCAGCACCTTGCCCGAGTTCTGGTTCCGGATCCGGTACCAGCCGCCACCGTTGTCCACCAGTTGCCACAGATGGTCGGCCGTCCCGTTGTCCGCGAACTGCACCACCCGGGCGCTGTCGGCCGTCGACATCACGTCCACCCCCAGCACCTTGCCCGAGTTCTGGTTGCGGATCCGGACCCAGGGGGCGGGCGGGGTCCACGGCCGGCCGGTGGGCGAGGTGGTGGGGAAGGCGGTGATCCGCAGCCGGGCGGCGCCCATCGGGATCAGCGTCACGGTCTCGACCGCGGCCGTGCTACGGGCCGGACCGTCCTGCAGCGGCGCCACCACGTGCTGGCTGTCGGCCTGCCACTCGGCGATCCGCCGGGCCGGCACGGTGATCCGCAGCGGGCTCCCGGCCTGGGTGAAGGGGTTGGCGGCGAGCGGCCCGCCGGTGGCGGTCAGGACGGGCGCGCCGGCGTCCAGGGCCAGCCCGTAGTTCCACGGGCTGGTGGCGTGCACGGCGTACGAGGGGAACACGGCGCTGCCGCCGTACTGGGTGAACTGCTCACCGATCCGCAGCGAGTAGGTGAGCGGCCCGTGGTCCACCGAGACCGCACCGTGGTTGGCGCCCCAGTTCCGGACGGTGGTGCGCTGCGGCAGCCGCAGGGTGACGGTGTCGCCGTCCTTCCAGGTACGGGAGACCACGGTGTACGCCGGTCCGGCCGGGGCCGCCACCGGCGCGCCGTTCACCGTGAGGACGGGGGCCTGGCACCAGCCGGGCACCCGCAGGTACAGCGGGAAGGCCACCGCGCGCGGGGTCGACAGGCGCAGCGTGACCGTCTCCGAGAAGGGGTAGTCGGTGGTCTCGGTGAGCGTCACGGTGGTGCCGTCGGCGACCTTGGCGGTGACGGTGCTCGCGGCGTACATCGCCGCCGCCAGGCCGTGGTCGGGGGTGGCCAGCCAGAGTTCCTCCAGGAAGTACGGCCAGCCCATACCGTAGTTGTGCGGGCAGCAGCGGTACTGGTCGACGCCGGCCTGGTAGGCCTGCATGGCGAAGCCGTTCTGGAACTGGCCCTGGGTCTTCGCGGCGTCGTCGAGGTCCACGCTGTTGGCGCTGGTGATGTAGTGCACCGCCCGGCCGGAGGGATCCAGCGACGCGGGCAGCGAGTTGAAGGCGAGGTCCTCGCAGCGGTCGGCCCAGACCGGGTCCCCGGTGAGGCGGTTCATCAGCTGGTGGCTGGCCATGAACTCGACGATCCCGCAGGTCTCGAAGCCCTGCCGCGGGTCGCCGAAGCCGGGCCGGACGTTCTCGTCACCGGCGAACCCCCCGCCCGGGAACTGTCCGTGACCCGCCATCACCGCATCGTAGTTGTGGTACGCCGCGGCGGTGTGCGCGGCCGATCCGGAGCGCAGCGCGTACTGGGCCGGCTCGCGGTAGCCCTGGGCGATGTTGACGTTGTGCGGGCTGGGCAGGTTGTCGACCCAGTCGGCGCCGCCGCTGTGCATCCGGTCGGCCAGGCCCAGCAGGAAGCTGTCCCCGGTCCGGTTGAACAGCCAGAAGACGCTGTCCAGGGCGTCGCCCCAACGCTGGGACACCCAGCTGCTGTTGAAGGCGCCGGGGCCCTGGGCATCCAGGTAGCGGAAGAAGCCGCTGAGCAGCGGGATGATCCGGGTGTCGCCGGAGTACTCCTGCCAGCTGCGCAGCGCCCAGGTGAGCGGCAGGAAGGGCCAGGCGTCGAGGCCGCCGTTCAGCGAGGTGCGCAGCGCCGCCGGGCCGAAGAAGCCGTCGGGCTGCCGGGTGGCGACCACGGCGTCGATCCAGCGGCGGGCGGCGGCCAGGGCGGTGGCGTCGCCGGTGGCGACGGCGAGGTCCACGTAGCCGCGCAGCCAGTACGGCACCTCCTCCCAGCCGGCCCGTTCGGGGTGTACCCAGCCACTGCTGTTCATGTCGAGGAAGTGCGACATCTCCTCGTACCGTCCACACAACCCGGCCAGCTGCAAGCGTAGTTGGCCGTCCAGCCAGCCGCGGGCGGTGATGCTTCCGGGCGGCAGGCGAAGGAAGGAGGTGGGCTGGAGCGGCGCGGCGTTGGGGGTGTAGAGACCGCCGCGGGCGGGGGCGACGGCGGACACTGCCGCCGCTGCCTCGGGGGCGGCGGACAAGCCGGGGGCGGCGGACGGCGCAGGGGCGGCGGACGCCGGGTCCGCGCCGCGTAGGGCGAGGACCGAAGCACCGGCGGCGACGGTGCCGTTGACGAACTGTCGACGGTTCAGGGGCATGGCGGTACTCCTCGGGTGGCGAGCCGGAGTCCGTACGGGTGGGACGGGGCGGGGTCGGCCCAGGGCGGCATGCGGACGGGGCAGGGTCCGTCCGAGGCGGGTGCCGATGGGCGCGGGGCGTGCGGTGCCGGAGCTGCGGCCTGCGGAGCTGCTGGATCCGGGGGCGCGGCGGGTGCGGGGCGGAGCCTGCTGCGGTGAACGATGTGCGCGGCGTGCGGCGGAAGGGATCATTCTTCCAACGTTGGAAACCGCTTTGCCAACGGAATCAGAGCATGCGTCAGTTGCCATGTCCAGAGCCTTGACCGACTTGGCCCCGAACGTTTCCGACCACCGGGCGATGGGCCCAGAATCCCGGAGAACGCTCTCTTGTCGACCCTCGGCGGGGTGTGTATAACGTTGTAAACACCTGGCGCCGCCGCGCCGCGAAGCGCCGACGGACCTCGGCTTCGTCACCAACCGCCTTTCCGTGCAGCCTGATCGGGCCACCCACCCGTCGACGGCCGCACCTTTCGACCACTCAAGCCCCATGAACCGCCCGGCGGCCCCCACCGCCGCCCTCAAGGAGTGTCGTGAGCATGTCCGTTCGCAGATCCCGTACCCTCACCGCCGCCTGCCTGCTCACCGCGGCGGTCACCCTCGCCGCCTCCGGCTGCGCCAAGCAGGAGGGATCCCCCACCTCCGCCTCCGGCAACTCCACCGCCGGCGCCCAGGTCGTCGCCTCCCCGAGCGCCGCCGCGGGCGACGCGGCCGGCGGCTGCGACCTCAAGACCTACGGCGCGGCCAAACTCGACCTCAAGGACGCCGTGGTCGGCTTCTCCCAGTCGGAGAAGGAGGCCAACCCGTTCCGGATCGCCGAGACCCAGTCGATCAAGGACGAGGCCGCCAAGCTGGGCGTGAAGAAGCTCCTCACCACCAACGCCCAGTCCCAGCTCCCCAAGCAGATCAGCGACATCCAGGACATGCTCAACCAGGGCGCCCAACTCCTCATCGTCGCGCCGCTCAACTCCGACGGCCTGGAGCCCGCCCTGCAGGCCGCCGCCGCCAAGCACGTCCCCGTCATCACCATCGACCGCAAACTCAACGCCACCCCCTGCAAGGACTACCTCACCTTCATCGGCTCCAACTTCGTCGACCAGGGCAAGCGCGCCGCCGACGCCCTCGTCAAGGCCACCGGCGGCACCGGCAAGGTCGCCATCCTGCTGGGCACCTCCGGCAACGGCGTCACCACCGACCGCACCAAGGGCTTCGTCGACCAGATCGCCGCCACCGCCCCCGGCCTCGAGATCGTCGCCCAACAGACCGGCGAATTCGCCCGCGACAAGGGCCAGCAGGTCACCGAACAACTCCTCCAGTCCCACCCGGACATCACGGCCGTCTACGCCGAGAACGACGAAATGGGCCTCGGCGCCGTCACCGCCGTCAAGGGCGCCGGCAAGAAGCCCGGCACCGACATCAAGATCGTCTCCGTCGACGGCACCCGCAACGCCGTCCAGGCCCTCGCCACCGGCGAATACAACGGCGTCGTCGAATCCAACCCCCGCTTCGGCCCCCTCGCCTTCGCCACCGCCCAGAAGTTCTTCGACGGCACCGCCATCCCCGCCAACGTCATCATCACCGACCGCGCCTACGACCCCGACAACGCCAAGACCTCCCTCGACGGCGCCTACTGACAGGCGCCCTGGTCGGCCGCTTCGCCAACGCGGTCTGCGACCGGCCGACCGTGCTGAACCTGACCAACCACGCCTACTTCAACCTGGGCGGCCCCGGCTCCGGCGACGTGCTCGGCCACCTGGTCGAGGTGGACGCCGACCGGTTCCTGCCGGTGACCCCCAACGCGATCCCGTTCGGCCCGCTCCAGGCGGTGGCCGGCACGCCGTTCGACCTGACCCGGGCCCGGCCGATCGGCGACGCCCTGGCCGCCGGGGACGAGCAGGTGCGGCAGGCTGGCGGCCTGGACCACTGCTGGGTGCTGCGTCCGCCGGGCCGGCCGGGGGCGTCACGCCGGGCGGCCCGGCTGGCCGACCCGGTCGGCGGGCGGGCGCTGGAGGTGTGGACGACCGAGCCGGGACTGCAGGTCTACACCGCCAACGGACTGGACGGCACGCTGGCGGACGCCGACGGCCACCACCACCCGCGACACGGCGGTGTCTGCCTGGAGACCCAGCACCTGCCCGACTCGCCCAACCGCCCGGAGTACCCGAGCACCGTCCTGCGCCCGGGCGAACGCTTCACCAGCCGCACGGAGTTCCGCTTCCCCCACCTGTCGCAGACCCCGCCGGCGGCCGGCTGAGCGACGGCCGGTTCAGGCCGGGCCCGGGGCGGCCGGCTCCTCCTCGCCCTCGGTGTCCAGGTGCGGCAGGATCCGGTCCAGCCAGTGCGGGATCCACCAGGCGTGCTTGCCGAGCAGGGTCAGCACGGCGGGGACGAGCAGCAGCCGCACGATGGTGGCGTCGATCAGCACGCTCACCGCGAGGCCCAGGCCCAGCATCTTCACCACGATGTTGTTGCTGAGCAGGAAGGCGGCGAAGACGCTGACCATGATCAGGGCCGCGCAGGAGATCACCCGGGCGGTGATCTCCAGGGCGTGCGCGACGGCGCCCTTGCTGTCCCCGGTGCGCAGCCAGGCCTCGCGCACCCGGGCGAGCAGGAACACCTCGTAGTCCATGCTGAGGCCGAAGACGATGGCGAACATCATCATCGGCACGTAACTCTCGATCGGCACCTTGCCGTTGACCCCCAGCGCGGGGCCGCCCCAGCCCCACTGGAAGACCGCCACCACCACGCCGTACGAGGCGGCGATCGAGAGCAGGTTGAGCACGGCGGCCTTGACGGCGATCAGCACCCCGCGGAACACGATCAGGATGATGATGAACGCCAGCCCGACCACGGTGGCGATGATCAGCGGCAGTCGCTCCGACACGATGTCCAGGAAGTCCACCTGGGCGGCGGTCGTACCGGTGACGTACCCGGCGGCGGCGGTGCCGGCCACGGCCTGCGGCAGGGTGTCGTCCTTGAGGGTGTTCACCAGGTTCGTGGTGGACCGGTCCTGCGGGGCGTTCACCGGGATGACCGTGGAGACCAGCGCGTTGCCGTCGCTGGTGGGCTGGAGCGGGGTGACGGTCGCGGTGCCGGGCACCCCGGCCAGGGCGTTCTGCACGCTGGTGGCCAGGGCCGCGCGGTTCGCCGAGGGCACCGCGTTCTGGTCGATCACCACGGTCAGCGGGCCGTTGGTGCCCGGGCCGAAGGCGTCGCTGATCAGGTCGAAGGCGCGCCGGTCCGTGAAGCTCGTCGGATCGGCGCCGTCGTCGATGTGCCCGAGCTGGATGGAGAACAGCGGGATCGCCAGCACACCGATCACCACCACCCCGACCGCCAAGAACCACCAGGGCCTGCGCTCCACCTTCTGGGCGTAGCGGTGCCACGGGCCGGTGGCCTGCTCGTCGGGCCCGGTCTCGGTCTCCGCGATCGGCTTGCGCAGGTGGAAGCGGTCGATGTTGCGCCCGGCCAGGCCCAGGAACGCCGGGGTGAGGGTCAGCGCCCCGAGCACCGCGGTGATCACGGTGACCGCCGCGGCGATGCCCAGGTTGCCGATGAAGCTCACCCGGGAGACGTAGAGGCCGGCCAGCGCGACGATGACGGTGCAGCCGGAGACCAGAACGGCCCGTCCGCTGGTGGACACCGCGTGGCCGGCGGCGGTCGCCGGATCCTCGCCGTCGATCAGCCGTTGCCGGTGGCGGGTGATCAGGAAGAGCGAGTAGTCGATGCCCACGCCCAGGCCGATCATGGTGGCCAGGGTGGGCGAGACGGTGGCGAAGGTGAGCGCGTTCGCCAGCAGGCTCAGACAGCTGAGGCCGACGATCACCCCGATCAGTGCCGTGACCAGGGGCATCCCGGCGGCGATGACGCTGCCGAAGCCGACGATCAGCACGATGACCGCGACCGCGAAGCCGATCGCCTCGCTCAGCAGGTCGGTCGTCTCCGGCCGGGCCAGCTCCCCCAGCGAACCGCCGTACTCGACCTCGACGCCGGCCGATCGCAGCGGTGCGACCGCGGCGTCCACGCCGTCCAGGTACTCCTGCCCGAGGGAGGACGGGCTGACCGAGAACCGGACCGTGATGTAGGCGGTCGTGCCGTCGGCCGACAGCGGCGCGTTCGGGGGCGGCTGGGCGCCCGGGGCCGGCGGGGTGGCGGGGATCGGGTTCACCGCGGACAGCACGTCGGGCAGCTGCTCCAGGGCGGTGACCGTCTGGCCGATCTGGGCCTGGAACGCCGTCAACGGCGTGTCGTCGTGCAGGACGATCGGCGAGCTGAACCCGCCGGCCGAGGGCTCGTACATCTTGAGGACGTTCAGGCCGGTGTCGGATTGCGTACCGGGCAGCGTGAAGTCGTCGGAGTAGGTGCCGCCGACGGTGTTCTGCAGGGCGTGCAGGCCGCCCAGGCCGACCAGCCACAGGACCATCACGATCACGAAGTGCCGCGCGCACCACTCACCGAGTGCCCGCAACCCCTTGGGCGGGGCGGCGGCCCCGGGGGTGCTCGCGGCCCGGCTCTCTGGTGCTGACATGCGGACTCCCGGGCTCGCTCGTGGCAACGGCCGGAGCAACGGCCGGCACCGGGGCGGGCGGCGGGCGGCTCCCGGCCCGAGCGTAGGTGTCGGCCGAGCCGCCGACACCCGGGACGTGGGCCATTCGCCGGGCCAGGCACGCTAATGGCTGACCGTCCGCCGCCGATCGGCCGTACGGCCGGTCAGGCGGCGGACGGCCCTGCCGGGCGGCGGCCCGGCCGCGGAGGGCTCCGGCGGCCCGGCCACCGTTCAGCCTCCTCGGGCCGCCGTCGGGCGCGGCCCGGTGGTCCGGCCGGCGGGGCGGTCCGGGGCGGTGAGGAAGTCCGTCACCACCACCGCGAACTCCTCCGGCCGGGCCGCATGCACCAGGTGCCCGACCGGGATGGTGACGATCCGGCAGTCCGGGACGAGCCGGGCCAGCTCGGCGATGCCGTCCTGCGGCACGTGGCTGCGCGAGCCGCCGGCCACCACCAGCGTGGGCGCGGTGATCAGCCCCAGCGCCGCGAGCCAGGCCGGGTCCGGTTCGTCCAGCTGGCCCTTGATCGCCGGCACCACCGCCCAGTCGTACGGGAGCGGCCCGTCCGGCCTGGTCAGCTCGGACGGCTTTCTGGGGAACGGCGCCGGGACGTCCTCCAGCACCAGCCGCCGCACCCGCTCCGGCGCGGCCGCAGCGACCAAGTACGCCACCACTGCGCCCATCGAGTGCCCGACCAGATCCACCGGCTCGGGCCCGAGCGTCGCCAGCAGGGCCAGCACGTCGTCCCGCATCAGCTCGAAGGAGTACGTGCCCGGGCGGTCGCTGCGCCCGTGGCCGCGCAGGTCCGGCGCGTACACCCGCCGGTGCCGCGCGAAGGTGTCGCGGACGCCGTCCCAGTCCGCCGCGCCTTCGCCGAGCGCGTGCAGCAGCACCAGCGGACGGGATCCGGGATCCCCCGACACCCGGTGGGCCAGTCGGATTCCACCGAGCAGGATCTCGCAGTCATCGGTCATGCCCGAAACGTACCCGCGAGGGGCGGGCGCGGGAACACCACGCGCCCGCGCGTGGCGCGGCGCCCTGCCGTTCCGGTGACAAGTCCCGGCGGGCGGTCCGGCGGGCCGCCGCCGTGTGGCTGCCCGCGAGATCACAGGGGTGCGGGCAGGCTGCCGGCCCGGCCCCGGACCCGGCCCGGCGGACGAGCCGGTACCGGCCGGGGCACGTCAGGACCGGCTCGGTCCGCCGGCCGCGCCGCCGACTGGCGGTGGGCGCAGAGGTCCCGAAGCAGCCTGCGCCGCAGTAGGGATCGCCCGTCAGATCCCGGAGGTGGCTTCGGCCCGGCCGTCGACCACGGCGAGCTGCAGGGCGGCGAAGTCCTCTTCGTTCTGGTCGGCGTAGGCCTCAGCGAAGTCCGCGACGGCCTGGTCGAAGCGGTCGGAGCCCCCGAGGTAGGCGGCGAGTGCGACCCGGTCACCGGTGCGGGCGTGCGCCCGGGCCAGCGTCCAGCCGCACAGCCGTCCGTACACCGCCATGCCCGACGGGAGCATCATCTCGATCGGCGCGGAGAACTTCCAGTCCCGCAACTGGCGTACGTAGAAGTCGCGGTTCACCTTGTCCGGGCCGGTGACGCGGGTCCAGCCGAGGAAGATGTCGCTCTGGGCCTGCATGAGGTGCTGCCCGGCGACGACGCGCTCGCCCTCGTTGCCGTACCTGCTGCTCCCGGCGTACTCCGCCAGGACGGAGGGCTGGGCCTCCTTGGCTTGCAGGAACAGCGGCTCCACGCCGTCCCCGCCGTCCATCAGCACGATCCAGGCGCGGGTGCCGACGCTCCCGACCCCGACGACCTTGCGGGCCATCTGGACCAGCGTGAAGTGATCGAGCAGGTGCTGCCGGTCGGTCTGCAGGGTGCGCCGGTACTTTCCCAGCACCGTGCGGATCAGCTTGTAGATCTCGTCGGACTGCACATCACCGAAGAGCTCTTCGACGGGGACGATCGTCGGGGGGGCACTGATGATCCGGCGCCGGCCGTCGACCAGGGTGGTGAGCTTGCCGAGCGCCTGCGTACTGTCACGGGTGTGGGCCTTGGCCAGCAGCTCCTCGGTCGCCCTGAACCTCTTGGCCTTGATCTGGGACCTGAACTGCTCGATGGCTTCCTCGATGTCCAGGTGCGCGTACCAGACCTCCAGGAAGGGCTGCTTCGCGAATTGGCGCATCGCCTTCCGATAGCCCTTGGCCGCTTCCAGGACGATCCTGCGCCGGGCCTTGTGGGAGAAGTCGTTGTCACGCCCCGCCACCACCAAGCTCGCGGCCAGCCGCTTGACGTCCCACTCGAAGGGCCCGGGCAGGGTTTCGTCGAAGTCGTTGACGTCGAAGACCAGTCGTCGCTCCGGCGAGGCGAACGCGCCGAAATTCGCCAGATGCGCGTCGCCGCAGAGCTGGACCCGCAGACCTGAGGTGGGTGTGGCGGCCAGATCCGCCGCCATCGGCAGTGCGGCCCCCCGGTAGTAGGTGAAGGGCGACACGAGCATGCGCCCGTGCCGTACCGGCACCAGTTCGGGTACCCGCGACGCCGCCTGGCCGAGGAGCAGCCCCACCGGATCCCGCGACCGGTCCGGCCGGAACTCGCCGTGCGCCTCCAGCGGCGCCGTCCTGCGGGCCGCCTTCCCCGATGCCACCCGGTCCGCCCTGCTCAGGAGTTCCGGCGCGGCGCCACGGGTGGATGCCCCGGCATCGGAATTCCCGTCCGTCACGCTCTTCTTGGTCACCGTCATGGCCACTCCCGTCGGGCCGCAGCCGCGCGTGCTGTCGACTGACAAATCATCACAGACGTTGATGGATACACCCATTCCAGGCAGTGCTACCACGCCAGGACGTCATTCCCCCGAAAGGGCGAGCTGTGTCGTCACGGCGGCGCAGCGATACGGCGACCGCTCCCGTGCCGCTCACGAAGTCCCCGGAGGTCCGTCCCGAAAGCGCGCGTCACTGCTTCGGCATCAGAACCGGCGAGGCCACAATGGGGTATGGCATCAGGCCCGAACGAGGTCGCTCCGCCCCCCATGACACCGGACCGGGCCGCGGTCAGGGGTGAGCACTGGTGGCCGGTGGCCTTGGCGATCCTGGTCGCCGCCTCGCTCCACGTGCTGTTGCCCGAGAAGTACCGGGTGGCCCCCTCGTGGGTGGTCCCGTGCGTCCTGCTCGTGCTGCTGACCGCGCTGTTCATCGGCGACCCGGGCCGCATCGATCGCCAGAAGCCGTGGCTGAGGGTCCTGACCGGTACCATGATCGCCTTCATGACGGTGGCGAACCTGTTCGCCGCCGCCCGCTTGGTCGACGACATCCTGACCAACAACAAGCTGTTCGCCGACAACGCGATCGGTCTGCTGGCCACCGGCGGAGTGGTCTGGGCCACGATCGTGATCACCTTCGGGCTGTGGTTCTGGGACCTCGACCGCGGTGGAGCCGCCGCCCGCGCGCACCAGCCCTTCGCGAATCCGGCCCTCGTGTTCCCCGAGATGCAGAACACGAACTACGCGCCGGCCGCCTGGGTGCCGATCTTCGCCGACTATCTGGTGCTGGCCTTCTGGACCGCCACCGCCTTCAGCCCCACGGACATCTCCGCGGTCAAGCGGTGGGCCAAGCTGCTGATGATGACGGAAGCGGTGGCGTCCCTCGGAATCGGCGGGCTGGTGATCGCGCGCGCGATCAACATCCTGCAGTAGCGGAGCACCCGCCCTTCGGGACGCCGCGGTGGCCGAAGCCCTGCCGGCTCGCCCTTCGGTCGGGGATCCGCAGGACCGCTGCGGTTCCGGTGGCGCTCGCCGGGCCTGCACGTGCTCGGCTCGGCGCCTCGGCGGGCATGAACCTCGCCCGGGCAGGTGCGGCGTCGGCGGCCGTGGGGCGGGCCCGGGAACAACGCCCCGCGCACGCAGAACCCGGCGTCTCGGGCGTGCGGAACGACCCACCGTGGTTGTCGAGGCACCCGCTCGGCGGTCACTCGCGTGCCCACCCCCGTTGGCGGTCCCGAGGCGCCGCGCATTCCCTGAAGAAGGGCTGGCCCATCGTCGGACCAACTCACGACGGACAGCTGACGACGGGAGTTTGCCATGCCTTCCGACACATCCGAGCCGGATCCGAGGGACGAACCGCCCCGGGGCGGCTCGTCCAGGCACGAACAGCCGGGTGCCGGCGGGTCGCCGAAGCCGGCCGAGCTCTCGACGGACGAGCGCGGCGAGCTGGACGAGCTGCGGCACCGGCTCACCGCCCTCGAAGCGTCCACCCCGCCGCCCAGGCCGCGGCACCACCGCCTTCGAACGTCCGGCTCGGTCGTACTGATCGTCATCTCCTCCCTGCTGGCGTTGATCGCCGTCATCGCGGTGTGGACGAACTCGATCGTCGGAGACACCGACCGGTACGTCGCCACGGTGGCACCGCTCGCGAGCAATCCCGACGTCCAGGCCGCGCTCACCAACCGGGTCACGTCGGAGGTCCTGGCCCAGATCGACGTGAAGGCCGTGGTGAACGAGCTCTCGCAAGCAGCCGTCCAGCAGGGTGCGCCGCCCGAGCTCGGCAAGCTGATCGGCGGCCTGACAGGACCGATCACCAGCGGCCTCACCCAGTTGGTCAGCAGCACCGTGAACAAGGTGGTGACCAGCAACCAGTTCGAGACCCTGTGGGTCGACGCGAACCGGGCCGTGCACTCCTCGCTCGACAAGGCGCTGACGGGGAAGGGCGGCGGTGCGGTCTCGTTGGAGAACAACCAGGTAGCCATCGACATCGGGCCGTTCGTCGCCAAGGTCAAGGACCAGCTCGTGGCCTCGGGCTTCGGACCCGCCGCGAAGATCCCGGAGGTGCACACCAACTTCGTCGTGTTCGCCTCGAAGGATGTCGGCAAGGTCAAGAGCTACTTCCGGCTCCTGCAGATCATGGGCGCGTGGCTCCCCGTCATCGCCGTGCTGGTGGCCGCCGCAGGCGTCTTCACCGCCGTCAACCGGCGCCGTGCCCTGGTCGGCGCAGCGCTCGGGGTGGCGATCGCCATGCTCCTGCTGGGAGTCGTGCTGACGGTCTTCCGGTCGTTCTACCTCGACCACCTGCCGCCCGGAGCATCGCAGGCGGCCGCCGGCGCGATCTACGACGCACTGATCCGCTTCCTGCGTGCGAGCATCCGCGCCGTCGGCGTGACCGCGCTCGTGACGGCGGCCGGCGCCTTCCTGATCGGCCCGTCCAAGGTCGCCGTCGCGATCCGTACCGCGTGCAGCTCGACGATCGGCGCGCTGCGCGAGGTGTCGGCCGCACACGGCCTGCACCTCGGTCCGGTCGGGCGGTTCGTGCACCGCTTCAAGCGCTGGATCGGAGCCGCGATCCTCGCCGTGGCGGCCGTCGTCCTCGCGACATGGAGCTACCCGACGGCGGCCGTGGTGCTGTGGATCGTCGTCGTGGTGCTGGTCGGATTCGCCGTTCGGGAGTTCCTGGACGCCAAGCCGGGTGACTCCACTCCACCCCGGTCGGATCCGACCGTCGGGAGCGCCCCGCGCGCGGGCACCTGAGGCTCAGGGGCCGGGCGGCGGGTCCGCCCGGCCCCGGGCACGCTGGGCCGACCGGGTGGTCTGCACCGCCGCAGAGGTCTCGGCGAGCGGCTTACCGGCGCCTGTCCTGCATCGTGGTGTGCATGGCGTTTCCTCGGTTGACGTGGTGGTCCTGACTGGTGGGCGACGGGATGGTGGGGCCGGACCTTCAGGACCTTCCCCGGCGGAAGCGGCGCCGACTCCTGCTGCGCGCACTGCTACGACCGCTGCTGACCACCGTCGGTCTGGTGACGGCCTACTACCTGATCCCCATGGACAAGCCCTACGGCGCCGCGACGGTGCTGGGCCTCGTGCTCGGTCTGCTGGCGGTGTCCGCCCTCCTCGTGTGGCAGACCCGGTCGGTCAGCCGGTCCCCGTACCCGAGGCTGCGGGCCGTCGAGGCGCTGGCTGCCGTCTTCCCCTCGCTCATCCTGCTCTTCGCCACAAGCTACTTCCTCCTGGAGCGGAGCCAGTCGGGATCCTTCACCGAGTCCTTGTCCCGCACGGACGCCGTGTACTTCACGGTCACGGTCTTCTCCACGGTGGGCTTCGGCGACATCGCCCCCAGAACAGGGGTGGCAAGGACCACCGTCGTCTTTCAGATGCTCGCGGACGTACTCCTGATCGGGGTCATCGCCCACGTCATGCTGGAGGCCGTGCGCAGGGGCCTCGACCGGCGTGTGCGGCCCGGAGGCCCGCAGCCCGATGCCGGCCTGCCGTCGTCGGACAGGCCGGGTGACCCGGCGGACGACGACCCCGGACCGTCCGCATGACCGCCGCGCCACCGGCGCGCCGTTGCCGCGGAGGAGTCACTCCGCCTGCCGGCCTACCGTTCCGACGCAGGACCGCGCCCACTGCCCGGCACCACGCGTGTCCGGAAATCCCGAAGGTGGCTGACGATGGTCCTTGAGCTCATGGTGATCGGTCTGGCGATCACGCTCGAACCGCTGCCGCTCATCGCCTTCGTCCTGCTGCTGTCGGCCGATCGGGGAGTCCGCAAAGGCCTGGCGTTCCTCCTTGCCTGGCTGACGTGCCTGGTCGTGGTGATCGCCGCGGTGCTGCTGTTGACCGGAGGTCAGCCTCCCGCCAGGAATTCGGCCTCGTCGACGGCCGCCCTGGTGGTCAAGCTGGTGGTGGGCATCGGCCTGATCGCCTACGGCGAGCACAAGCGGCGCCGCGTCAAGGTGCGGCACGAACGGAAGACCCCCAAGTGGCAAAGGCACCTGGACCAGGCCAATTCATGGTCGGCGGCCGGAGTCGCGGTGCTCCTCCAGCCCTGGGGGCTGGTGGCCGCCGGCGCGGCCGCGGTGGTCCAGGCGGATCTGTCCGACTCCGCCACCTGGTTCGCCCTGTTCGCCTTCTGCCTCCTGGCGGCGTCGAGTCAGCTGGTGATGGAGCTCTACACCACATTCGCCCCGAGTGCTGCCGAGGTCGGGCTGGAGCGGCTGCGCCGGTGGATCGTCGACCACCAGGAGCCGGCGATCGTCGTGCTCTCGCTCCTGGTCGGCTTCTGGTTGGTGGGCGAGAGCCTCTCGCAGCTCGTCTGAGTCGGCGATGCCGAGGCGGGATCGCGGTGTCGTTCCCCTCGACGGGCGCCGTGCCTGTCGAGGGGAACGACTCGCGGGCGGCGCAGCGCCGCCGGTCCCGCACGGCGGGCCGGCGGCGGCAGATCAGACCCGCCACGAGCTTCTGGTCGTTCCGGCGCAGAGAGCCCAGATGACGAAGACGTCGATGGCGATCAGCACGATGGCCCAGAACGGGTAGTAGGGCAGCCACAGGAAGTTCGCGATCATCCCCAACCCGGCGACGACGACACCGACGGCGCGTGCCCAGACGGCCCCGGTGAAGAGGGCCAGGCCGGCCAGCACGATGACGATGCCCAGGATGAGGTGGATCCAGCCCCAGCCGGTGGTGTTCATCTGGTAGGCGTAGTTACGGGTGACGACGATCAGGTCGTCCTTGGCGATGGCGGCTATCCCCTCGAATATGGCCATCGCGCCGCCGAAGATCATGAGCACTGCGGCAAATACGGTCCAGCCGGTCGCGAACGGCCGCCGGGAATCCTGAGCATCCGTCGCTGTCCCGCTGACATTGCTGGCCATGTTCGGGCTCCTTCGAGAACAACCTCGTCGCCCATCCGGCGACCTGGTCGGAGACTCCACATCCAGGCTGCCATGACGGCAGCCAGGATGCCTCTCCGGGGCTTTCGCCTCCATGTCGATCGGGGCCGCCCCTCGGAGCCGGCCACCGGGAACCTGACTGCGGACGCCGCCCCCGCCGGTGGTGCCGCCCGGTGCGCGAGCCTTCCCGGCCTTCCGGACGGTTCGTCAGGTCTGCCGGCGGACAACGACATTGAGAATCCTCACGGGTCGCCCGGCGCCCGGTCACGCAGCCCGGCGACAAACCGCCGTCCCGTCGCCTCTCCCGGACAGCGCCCTCACCCCAGGCGCCTCGGCCGTGCGACGGCCCCGGACTGCGCCGGCCGGTCCGATGTGCGAGGAATGGAGCATGAACGAGCTGGACTCCTACGGTCACCAGGAAACGGAGAAACCGAGCAGATGACACTGAGCATCCCCTCCTGCTGCGCGCCGGGCCGCCGCCCGGAGGGGTCCGGGGAGTCGGATCCGCCCGGGCTGTCGGCACCACCGGTCGCACAGTCGGGCGCGGCCCCGGCCGGTCCGCGGCCTGTCCGGCTGGACGGCGGCTGGTTCCGCATGGGCAGCGACGACGCGCTCGCCTACCCCGAGGACGGTGAGGGCCCGGTGCGACGGGTGCGGGTCGGCCCGTTCGCCATCGACGCGCACTGCGTCAGCAACGCCCGCTTCGCCTCGTTCGTGGCCGCCACCGGACACGTCACCGATGCCGAGAGCTACGGGGCGTCGTTCGTCTTCGGCGGCCTCCTGCCCGACGACTTCCCGCCCACCCGGGCGGTCGCCGCCGCTCCGTGGTGGCGGGAGGTGCTCGGCGCCGACTGGCGGCATCCGTTCGGCCCCGCTTCCGACCGCGGCGGGCGCGCGACGCACCCTGTGGTGCACGTCTCGTGGAACGACGCCCTCGCCTACTGCTCCTGGGCCGGCCGACGGCTTCCGACGGAGGCCGAATGGGAGTACGCCGCCCGCGGTGGGCTCGAACAGGAGCCCTTTCCGTGGGGCGGCGACCTCCGCCCCGGCGGCCGGCACCGCATGAACGTCTGGAACGGTTCCTTCCCAGGCCACAACACCCTTGAGGACGGCTACCTCGGTACCTGCCCCGTGGACGCGTTCCCCCCGAACGGCTACGGCCTCCACAACATGACCGGCAACGTCTGGGAGTGGACAGCCGACTGCTTCCACGCCGTCCGCCACGCCACCGGCGGGCGAGACGCCCCGGGCGCCCCGGCAGCCGGCCCCCCGCGTGCCCTTCGCGGTGGCTCCTACCTCTGCCACGCCTCGTACTGCCGCCGCTACCGGGTCTCCGCGCGGATGGCCAACACCCCCGACTCCTCCACCGGCAACATCGGCTTCCGCTGCGCGGGCGACCCGGCCGCTCGATGAGCGGCCCGGACACCACCGTCCGCGACGCCGCGCCCACCACGGCTGCATCACCTCGCATCGGTTGTCCGAACCGGCCGCCCGCCCTGGGTCACGGATCAGCGCCGGTCCCGGCGGTCGTCCCGGCGATCCTCGCGCCGGTCCCTGCGGCGGCCGACGCCAGCCTTGCACGGTGCCTGTGGGCCCACATCCCGTCCCAAGTTCCATCCCGGGTACGGCAGATGTCGTCCACCTCGACCGCGGACCTGCCGTGAACAGCACATCCGCGTGGGGCCGGCGACCGGTCCCTGCCACCGGGCGGACAATGGTGAAGTCGCCGTCATCGCCGGCAACGACATCTCGGGCCCGCCACGCCCACGGCTGAGCCGGACGCCAGGTCCTCCCCCCACCCCGAACAGGCCGGCGCGCGGGCGGAGACAGCCCGATCACCTCGGCTTCCCGCAGTCCGGTACCGGAGTCAGCGGGAGGGCTTGCGCCCACGGGGAGACAAGACGGCCCACCCCGTCAAGTACCCGACGCCGCAGGCGGGGACGGAACAGGGACAACGGCGCGGGGCGGGCAACGACACAAGAGAGCATCAGAACTCAGCCGTCCAAGGCCGGTCACGGTTCGGCCGCCGCCGACAACGGTGCCGGGGACTCGGGACGGGCTTCCTGCCCCCGTGCCCTCGACGCTGACGGTTGTGAACGGGAAGTAGGACAACGATGAGCGAGCTCGACCGCACGAAGCTTCCGATACGCAGGCCGGCGTTCCAAGGAGTGAGTAACAGGACACTCGACGGATCGAGGCCGGACTGGGACCTCATCGGGCACCCGGAGCCCCCGGAAGGGGCCCCGAATGTCGTGGTGGTGCTGATCGACGACGCCGGCTTCGGCAACCCGAGCACGTTCGGTGGTCCCATCAACACCCCACGGTTCACCCAGATGGCCGAGGCGGGGTTGCGATACAACCGGTTCCACCACGGCGCTCTGCTCCCCGACCCGAGCGGCGCTGCTCACCGGGCGCAACAGTCACACGGTGGGCTTCGGCTCGATCGGCGAGCTCTCCAGCGGCTTCCCCGGCTACACGGCGATCGTGCCGCGGGACTGCACGCCTTGGCCGAGGGTCCTGACGGAGAACGGCTACAGCACCGCGGCGTTCGGCAAGTGGCACCTCACCCCCGACGGTGACCAGGGACCGGCCGGACCGTTCGCCCGCTGGCCGAACGGCTGGGGCTTCGACTACTTCTACGGGTTCCTGGGTGGTGACGCCGGCCAGTGGGATCCCTGCCTCGCCGAGAACCAGAAGATCATCGGTACCCCGGAGGGCTTCTACGACAAGGAGAACCCCTACTATCTGCCGGACGACATGGCCGACAAGACCATCGAGTGGCTCCACGGGGTCCGGGCGCAGGACGCCGCCAAACCGTTCTTCGTCTACTTCGCGACCGGTTGCAGCCACGCCCCGCACCACGTGGCCTCCGAATGGGCGGACAAGTACAAGGGCAAGTTCGACCAGGGCTGGGACCGGCTTCGGGAGGAGGTCTTCGCCCGGCAGAAGGAACTGGGCGTGATCCCTGCCGAAACGCAACTGACGGCGCCTTCCCCGCATGGGACGACATCTCCGACCGGCTGAAGGCGTACTACGCCCGTCAGATGGAGGTCTACGCGGGATTCTCGGAGAACGCCGACCACAACGTCGGCCGGGTCATCGACGCGATCGACGAACTCGGCGAACTCGACAACACGCTGATCATCTGGGTCTGGGGTGACAACGGGGCCAGCATGGAGGGCACCGTCACCGGCTCGTTCAACGAGATGACGATGCAGAACGGCATCCCGCTCAGCGACGAGATGCAGCTTCAACTGGCCGAGCGCTACGGCGGCATCGAGGCCTGGGGCTCACAGCTCATGGATCCGCACTACTCCGCGGCGTGGGCGTGGGCGGGCAACACTCCGTTCAAGTGGGGCAAGCAGGTCGGGTCCCACCTGGGCGGGACGCGTGACCCGATGGTCGTCCACTGGCCGGCGCGGATCACGGACCCGGGCGCGCTGCGCTCGCAGTTCACCCACGTCATCGACATCGGTCCGACGATCCTGGACGTCCTCGGGATCCCGGCCCCCTCGCATGTCGACGGTATCGAGCAGGAGCCGCTGCACGGTGTGACCTTCGCGGAGTCGCTGTTCGCCGCGGCCGCCCCGGAACGGCACGCGCAGCAGTACTTCGAGAGCATCGGCAACCGTGCCATGTACAAGGACGGCTGGTGGCTGGCGATGAAGACCGAGCGCATCCCTTGGGTGGTCACACCCGAGGCGCTCAAGCCGTACGCGCCCGGCGTCTGGAACCCGGACGACGACCCGACCGAGCTCTACTACCTGCCTGACGACTTCAGCCAGGCGCACGACCTCGCCGCGGATCACCCCGAGAAGGTGAGAGAGTTGAGGGAGCTCTTCTGGCAGGAGGCGGAGAAGTACAAGGTGCTCCCGCTGCTCGCCACGCTCTCCGCGTTCTTCGGCATCCTCCCGCCGCGGCCGGATCTGGACCACTTCGAGTACCGGGGAGACGTCCAGAACGTCATGTCGGGGATGATCCCGCGCATCTACAACCACTCGTACACGATCAGCGCCGACCTGATGGTCCCGCCCGAGGGGGCCGAAGGCGTGATCGTGGCCGAGGCCGACCATCTGGGCGGGTTCTCGCTCTTCGTCCAGGACGGCAGACTCACCCACACCTACTCGATGATGGGCGTGTTCGTCTACCGGCAGCAGGCCGACGTGCGGCTGCCGGCGGGTGAGGTGAACGTGCGCATGGAGTTCGTGGCCGATGCGCCCAAGCCCGCCACCGGCGGGCAGGTCACCCTGCTGGTCAACGGCGAGGCCGTCGCCACCGGCCGGATGGACCACACCGTCCCGATCCGTTTCTCTGCCTACGCCGGCATGGACATCGGCCGTGACAACGGCGGAGTCGTCGACCTCAGCTACGAGGACAAGAAGCCCTTCGCCTTCACCGGCACCGTCAGGAAGGTCACGTTCGACATCACGTCGCACCCGTCGGCCGAGGACGAGGACGCGCTGCACACGGCTGCCCACCATGGGCACGCCGGGCACGGACTCTCGGCGTGAGGAACGTTCGGAGCTGAGGAGGACCGATGAAGTTCGACGACGAGACGATCGATGTCCTGATCGGCGGTTACATGTCGAAGGAGGCCGCCAAGGAGGACTACGAGGCGGTCCTGGCCGGCGGCGGGTACCTGCACGGGGCGGTGGTCGTGAGCAAGGGCCTCGACGGCGACCTGTCGGTGGAGGAGACCGATCACATGGTTCGCGAGGGCGCAGCGGGCCTGGGCTCCGTCGGGTTCGTGGTCGGGCTGTTCGCGCCGCCTCTGCTCGCCGCGACCGCGGTCGGCGCAGCGATCGGCGCCGGGGCCGGCAAGCTCCTGTCGCACAAGACCTCCGCCAAGCTGGGGGAACAGGCCGGGGCCACCATCCCGCTCGGAGGCGCGGGACTGGTCGTCGCCTACCCGCACTCGGCGGCCGGAAAGATCGAACCGGCAGTGACCCGCGCCGTGAGGAAGGCGGTCGGTGAAGCCGAGGGTCACCACGTACAGGCCCTGAAGGGTGCGATCGCCGAGGCGCAGCAGAAGATGACCGAGGAGGATCCCGACGCTCCGGGGAGTACGTGACACGAGGTGCTGGTGGCCGGCCCGGAGCGCCGGCCCCGGACCCCGTCGAGGGCGAACGACCGCAGGGTTGGCGCATCACACCGTGTAGGAGAGGGCATGGCAACGCTTCCTCACCGTCCGCGGACGGCACAAGACGATCTGGGTACGGCGCTGGCCGCGGTCGAGACGGCGTACCGGCGCCTGACGGCTGCTCCCCGGCCGGACCCGGACTCCTCGCTCGATCTCCAGTGTCGGGCACGTGAACTGACCGAAGCAGCGCTGCAGTTGTCCGACGACGTACCGCACACGCGGCACGCGCGGATCAGGCGTCGCTGCGCGGGCGCCGACCGCGGCGTCCGATGGATCCTGCGGCACAGTCACTGACGAGCCGCTCGCCCACCTGTCCCCGCGGGTCCGCCGGCCGGACCGGCACGCGACGACCGCGGGGGCGTGTCGACATCAGGTCCGCGCCGGCCCCGGAGGAGGTCCGGCGCGGACTGCTGCCGGCGCAGGCCGCGGTCGCCGCACCGGTGTGCGAGGCGCCGGAGGTGCTGCGGGCGGCGGCTCGGAGCCGCATGGATCCGTCACCACCGGCACACGTCGTGGCCCGAGGTTCGACCGCCCCGGCAGCGGCGGATATTCACACGAATCTTCCGGCTCCGACCGGACAGATGAACTCTGTCAGCATCGCGGGCCACCGACCGAGGAGATCTCCGATGAGCAGGGGCGACACGATCGAGAACACCGGTGACACGGGCGCCGTGGGGCAGGCGGGCGATGACTTCCAGGGCGCGCTCGAACGCTGACCGGCCGGCCGCACGCCACCACGATTGCGCCGCTCCCGGGGCCGCCGTAGCCGATGCACCCCGGAGCCCGCGCCTCTCCGGGCCGTCAGTGGTCCGCCCCGACGCGGGCACGGTCGGTGCGGGCCGGATCGGCAGGCACCGCGGGCGGCGTCGCCGGGAGGCCGAGCGCGCCCCCGGTGCCACTGAGGGCCGCCAGACGCACCAGCATGGGCGGAGGATTCTCCAGATGGAAGACGGCATGTGCACCGACGATCCGCTGCCGGGCCCGCAGCAGGCCGCCCAGGCCCGCGCAGTCGCAGAAGGAGAGGCCTCGGACGTCGAAGATGACGATGCGGGTCCGGGCGAGCAGCGACTGGCGGACGGTCTCCTCGACCTGCGGGACGGTGTCCATGTCGAGCTCACCGGACAGTTCGATGTAGGCGACGCTCGCGCCGGCGCTGACCTGCACCGTCAGGTCGCCCGGTGCCGTGCTGGGTCGTTCGGCCATGACGGCCTCCCTTCACCGGGCGGTGCGCAGCGCGCGGCCCGGTACCGCGAACTGCGGCACAGGGCTACCCTAGAGGCAACATTTGCTTTTCGACAACAATCCACCCTCGACAACAATTGGCTGGCCGCGCGGGAACGACCGCCCGGACGGCTGCGACGCGCGATGGACGGGACCGGGGCACGCCGGCGGTCAGGCGCTCCGGGCGGACCCGATGCCGCGCACGCCCTCGGCCACGGCCGTGGGTCCGGCCCCGGCCGGTTCCGTGCCTGTGCCTGCCCCGGGGGCCATCTCCGCGGCCGTGCCCAGCGCGGCGGCGCGGAAGGACCTCAGCCCGGACAGCAGGGCACGGCGGTCCGCCTCGGGCATGTGCTGGAGGATCCCTTCCAGGGACTGCTGCCGGCCCGCGCGCAGGCCGGCGAGAAATGTCCGTCCGGCGGGCGTGAGGCGCAGTTCGAGCTCACGCCGGCTGGCCGCGCTGGCGGTGCGCTGCACCAGGCCGATCGCCTCCAACCGGTCGCACAGCCTGCTCGCCGAGGAGGGGCGGGAGTCCAGCGTCTCGGTGAGGGTGCGCAGGTTGATGCCGTCGTGGGCCTCCAGGACGTAGAGCACCCGCAGCTGCGACACCGACACCGGCGCGGCGACGAGATCGCGGCCGCCGCCCCAGAGCACCTCCAGGAGTTCCACCACGGAGGACGCGACGGCTGCGTCGTCCGGGCGGCCCGGCAGCGGGGAGACTTTGTCCATGTAGCCCATCTTGACATCTGCACCACCGCAGAAGACACCCGTCGGCCGGCCGGCCGGCGCTCGAACGGGAGGACAGACGATTGACGGCCGACCTGTCGGCGGTCGAGCGCGCCCTGCGCACCGCCGCACCGTACGCCCTGCTGGACGCCGTACGCGCCTCACTGACCGGTCTGTACGACGTCCAGCAGGTCGAACTGCTCCTTGCCGACTACAGCCTGACCGTGCTGCAGCCCGTCACGGAACTGCCCCGGACGGCCCCGGCGCTCCCGGTGCACACCACCGCCCCCGGCCGCGCCTTCGGATCGCAGAGGCCGTTCGCCGAACCCGGGGCCGCCGAGGGCCGGACCGTGCTGCACCTGCCGGTGACCGTCCGGGGAGACCGCCTGGGGGTCCTGAGCGTCGGGCTCGACCGCACCGCCCTCACGCCGGCCGTGCAGGCCGAGCTGTGGGAGGTCGCCGAGATGCTCGGCTACCACATCGTCGTGGCGGAACGCGACACCGACCTCTACCTCCAGGCCCGCCGCAAGAACCGCCTCACCCTGGCCGCCGAGATGCAGTGGCAGCTCCTGCCGGCGCGTGCTTGCACCCGCAACGAGTACGCCATCGGCGGTCAGCTCGAACCGGCCTACGCGATCCACGGCGACAACTTCGACTGGTCCGGCACCGAGGACCGCCTCACCCTGACCGTCACCAACGGCATGGGTGAAGGCATCGAGGCGTCCCTGCTCACCAACCTCGTCATCAACGCCCTGCGCAATGCCCGCCGGGCCGGTGTGGACATCGCCGACCAGGCGGCGCTGGCGGACCAGGCCGTGTACGGGCAGTACCGCGGCGAGGCCCATGTCTCCGTCCTCCTGCTGGAGTTCCATCTCGACACCGGCCTGGTGGAGATCGTCGACGCGGGCTCGCCCCGGCTGTTCCGGCTCCGCGCGGGCTCGGTCGAGCACATCCCGTTCGAGGCGCAGCTGCCGCTCGGTCTCGCCGACGACACCCCGTACGAGGCGCAGCGCATCCGGGTCGAGCGAGGCGACCGGTTGATCTTCGTCAGCGACGGCGTCCACGCGGTCGCCTCCAGGGCGGGTGAGCTCTACGGCGAGCGCGCCCTGGCCAGGGCCATCCTGGGGACCCGGTTGCTGCCCGCGGCCGAGGTGCCCCGCGCCGTCCTGACCGAGCTCGTCAGGCACCGCGACGACGACGCCCTGGACGACGCCCTGGTCGTCTGCCTCGACTGGTACGGCCGCCATCCGTCGCCCGCCGACGCCTTGCCCGCCTGAGTGGGCGCGGCCGCGGACGAACCGGTGACGGGCGAGCCCTGATCCGGCCCGTCGGGGCCGACCCGCAGGCGGGAGCACGTGCAGCCGCCCGGCGGACCGGTTCGCCGAGCTGCCGGCCGGGCCGGGCTCGACAGCTACCGGAAGCTTGGAACGTCCCGACGCGGCACTCAGGGACGTCGTCACGCGGCAGGCCTGACAGCGGTGGCCCGTTGCCGGGCGCGCATCACCGGCCCCACCAGACCATGGGCCCCCCTCCGGGGCGTCCGTGCCCGGCCCCGCCGCTCAGACGCCGGCCGGTTCGGCGGGCGCGAGCTCCTTGCCGTACCAGACCTCCGCGTAGGGGCCGCTGCTGTAGGCCGGGATCTCGGCGTAGCCGTGCCGGCTGTAGAGCGCGCGGGCCTCGACCAGGTCCAGCCTGGTGTCCAGCACGATCCGGCGGGCACCGAGCCCCCGGGCCGCCTCGTCCACGGCGGCCAGCAGCCGGGCTCCGCCGCCCGTACCGCGCACCTCGGACCGGACGAACACCCGGGTCAGCTCGACCGTGCCGGCGTCCCGCACCCGCAGGCCCGCGCAGGACTGCGGCCGGCCGCCGTGACGGCCGACCAGGAACAGCCCGGTGGGCGGCGCGAGGTCGTCGCTCGGGAAGGCCGCCAGCCCCTCCTCGATCTCGTCGGGGGTGGAGACCCGCCCCTGGTGGTGCAGGAAGTAGCGGTCGCTGACGTCGATCAGGTAGTCGCGGAGCAGCGCGGCCGCCTCCGGCGAGGTGACGGTGGCCGGGGCGACGGCCCAGGTCGGTGGGGTGGCGGTGCCGAGGGTCATACCGGACATTGTCGTCGGCGTCGGATGATCTTGCCAGGGAATTTCCGGCGCCCCGGACGCCGCCCCGGACACGGCCGCGTCCTGCCTCGCGGACGAGCCCGTCAGCCCGTCCGGCCCGGGGCGGCCGGCGCCGCCGCGAGGTCGCGCCGGATCCGGTCGGCGATCTCCTCCCAGGCCTCGGCCAGGTAGAAGTGCCCGCCGGGGAAGACCTGCACCCGGGCGCCCGCCGAGGTGTGCTCCGACCAGGCCTCGGCCTCGGCGACGCCGACCCTCGGGTCGGCGTCCCCCACCAGCACGGTGACCGGTGTGGCGACGGTGGCGCCCGGCGGGCAGCGGTAGGTCTCGACCGCCCGGTAGTCGGCCCGGACGCCCGGCAGGACCAGCGCACGCAGCTCCGGGTCGGCGAGCGCCCCGGGGGTGGTGCCCTGCAGGGCCTCGATCTCCGCCACCAGGGCGTCGTCGTCCAGCAGGTGGACCCGGTCGTCCCTGGTCCGGGACGGCGCCCGGCGGCCGGAGGCGAACAGGGCGAGCGGCGGCCGGCCCGCGCCGGCCTCCAGCCGCCGGGCCACCTCGAAGCCCAGCACCGCGCCCATGCTGTGCCCGAACAGGGCCAGCGGGCCGCCCGACCAGGGGCGCAGCGCGGCGGCGACCCGGTCGGCCAGCGTCCCGATGTCCTCCACCACCGGTTCGTGCCAACGGTCCTGCCGCCCCGGGTACTGGATCGCGAGCACCTCGATGTCGGGGGCGAGCAGCGCCGACAGCCGCAGGTAGAAGTTGGCCGAGCCGCCCGCGTGCGGCAGGCAGACCAGCTTCAGCCGGCTCGTCGGCGCCGGGTGGAAGCGCCTGATCCAGCGCGCTCCGTCGTCGGTGCTGCCCGTCGTGCTCATCCGGTGCCGTCCGCCCCTCGTCGTCCTTGGTCCGGCCTGCTCCTGCTGCCGGCCGGCTGCCCCTGGCCCGCGTGCGTCCGGCCGGCGTGGGCCGCGCCGCCAGGGCTTGGCCCGCCGCCGTCGCCGTCAACGCGGGACCGTACCGAGGATATCGGCGTCACCCGCCCGGTCCACCCCTGTTCCACCGCTCGGGCACCCCTGACCGTCGGCCCCCCTACCGCGCGGCCACCCCTACCGCGCGGCCACCCGGGTGAGGCGCGCCCCGGCGGCGGGTCGCCGGCGCCGACCCGGGGCCGCCGGGGGCGGGAGACTGGTCGGACAGGCGCCGCCGGCCGAGGACCGGGCGCCCCACCCGGACCGGAGGCGCACCGATCATGACCGACCCGACGCCCGCACCGCAGGTGTGGCCCTCACTGCGGGCGAGCGACGCCCGCGCCCTGATCCGCTTCCTGGTCGAAGCCTTCGGCTTCGAGGAGACGGCCGTGTACGGCGAGGGCGACCGCGTCGACCACGCGCAGCTCAGCTGGCCGGAGGGCGGCGGCGTGATGCTCGGCTCCACCCGGCCGACGGACGAGGCCGACCGGTGGCCGTTGCGGCCGGGCCACTTCGGCGCGTACGTGGTGACCTCCGACCCGGACGCCGTGCACGCCCGCGCCGTCGCGGCCGGCGCCGAGGTGGTCGACGGGCTGCACGAGACCGACTACGGCTCCCGGGACTTCGCCGTCCGCGACCCGGAGGGCAACCACTGGTCCTTCGGCACCTACCGCGGTGAGCCGCGCAAGTCGCCGCCGCCGGCGGCGGGCTGACCGGCCGTGCCGCCGAAGGAACCCCCCGTCGGACGGCCGGTCGACCCCACGGCCGGGCCGCCGGCCGCGCTGGAGCGGCTGCGCACGCTCTGCCTGGCGCTGCCCGGCTGCGAGGAGCGGGTGAGCCACGGGGAGCCCAGCTGGTTCGCCGGCGGCAGGCGGATGTTCGTCACCTTCGCCGACCACCACCACGACGACCGCACCGCCTGCTGGACGGCCGCGCCGGCCGGCGTCCAGGAACACCTGGTGGCCACCGACCCCGAGCGGTTCTTCCGCCCGCCGTACGTGGGCCACCGCGGCTGGGTCGGGGTGTACCTGGACCGGCCGGTGGACTGGCCGCACCTGGCCGACCTGCTGCTGGAGGCCTACCGCCTCACCGCCCCGGCCCGGCTGCGCGCCGCCCTCGACGAGCAGGCCTGACGGGCACGGCCGGCGGACGCTCCCGGCTGACGGCTCGTCGCGTCGGCCGGGCGGGCCGACCGTTCGCGGGCTGACGGGCCGTCCGCCGGCGGTGCGGGAGTGCGGCGGTCACGGTTGGGTGACCTTCCGCCCCGGGAAGTGGATCACCCTTTCGGCGCAGTCCCCGGGACCGATAGGTTGCGGCCTTCACCGCTTCCACCGGCCCCGGCCGGACCAGTCCGAAGGATCACGTTGTCCACTCCGCCCATCCAGGCCTTCCCCGGCGCCGAGCAGCACCACACCGCACCCGAGGGAGGCGGGGCGCCCTGGACCGCCCCCGGCCCGTACTGCCGCTTCTGCGGCTCGGTGCCCGCCGTGGAGGCCACCATCCGCGGCCACCAGGGCTTCCTGGTCATCATGAAGTTCCTCAAGCTCAAGGGCCCGTTCTGCAAGCCCTGCGGTGTGGCCGTGCACCGCAGGATGACGGCGGACAGCCTCTGGCAGGGCTGGTGGGGCCTCGCCTCCGCAGTGATCAACCCGGTCACCATGCTGATCAACCTGCCCCAGCGAGCGAAGATCAACAAGCTGGGCGAGCCCGTGCCCGGCGCCCCCGGGCAGCCCGCGGACCCGGGCAAGCCGCTGTACAGGCGCCCGGCGATCCTCGGCCTGCTGGTCCCCGTCGTCGCGGTCGGCCTGATCGCCTTCCAGGCCGGGCGGGACCCGTCCTACGCCGACGTCGGCGACTGCGTGCACAACAAGAACGTGATCACCACGGGCGTCGAGGACACCCACCCGGACGTGGTGGTGCTCTCCTGCTCCGACCCGGACGCCGACGCCCGGATCGTCGGCAAGGTGTCCGGCACCGCGAACGGTGACAGCGCCTGCGCGGCGTACGCCGACTCCGACGGCTACTACACCGAGGAGCAGGGCTCGACACGGTTCACCCTCTGCCTGCGCTTCCTGAAGTAGGCCGCGCGGCGGGGTCGCGCCGGGTGATGTCGCACAGGCCTGCCTGCGGGGATCCGGGGTAGCCTCCGGCCATGGCGACCCTGGACGCGATGGACCGTGCACTGTTCGACCGGGTGGCGACAGCCCGGCTGCCCGGGCTGCACCCGTGGCTGCCCCGGCTGAGCCGGGCAGCCGACCACGGCGTGCTGTGGCAGGCCTCGGCGGCCGCGCTGGCCGCGTTCGGCGGCCGGACCGGGCGGCGGGCCGCCCTGCGCGGCGTGGGTGCGCTGGCGCTGGCCTCCGCCGTGGCCAACGTCGCGACCAAGCACCTGACCCGGCGGCCACGACCGGTGCTGGAGCAGGTGCCGCTGACCCGGCAGCTCCTCCGGCAGCCGTTCACCACCTCCTTCCCGTCCGGCCATTCCGCCTCGGCGGCGGCCTTCGCGGTCGGGGTGGCGATCGAATCCCCGCTGCTGGGGGCGCTGGTGGCGCCGGTGGCGGGCGCGGTGGCGCTCTCCCGGGTGTACGTGGGGGTGCACTACCCCGGTGACGTGCTGGCCGGGGTGGCGCTCGGCGCCGGCGCGGCCGCGCTCACCCTGCGCTGGTGGCCCCGGCACGTGGCCGCGACCGTCCCGGCCGCGCCGCCGCGGGTGGCCGTCCCCGCGCTGCCCGGCGGCACCGGCCTCTGCGTGGTCGTCAACACCGGGTCGGGCGGCGGCAACGGCAACGGCGACGGGCCGGACCCGACGGCCGCCGAGCTGAGCGCGCTGCTGCCCGGGGCGGACGTCCGGCTGTTCGGCCCCGAGGACGACCTGGCCAAGCTGCTGGAGTCGGCCGCCGACGATGCGGCGGGCCGGGGCGGCGCGCTCGGCGTGTGCGGCGGCGACGGCACGGTCAACCTGGCCGCCTCGGTCGCCGCCGCCCGCGGCCTGCCGCTCGCGGTCTTCCCCGGCGGCACGCTCAACCACTTCGCGGTGGACCTGGGCATCAACTCGCTGCGCGCCACCGCCGAGGCGGTGGAGGGCGGCCACGCCTGCGCGGTCGACCTCGGGCTGGCCGCCGACGACGGCCGGCAACGAGTCTTCGTGAACACCTTCAGCCTGGGCGTCTACCCCGAACTCGTCCGTCTGCGGGAGAAGCTGGAGGGCCGGATCGGCAAGTGGCCGGCCCTGGCGGTCTCGGTGCTGCGGGTGCTCGCGACGGCCGAGCCGGTGGAGGTCGAGGTCTCGGGCGTACCGCGCCGGCTCTGGCTGCTGTTCGCGGGCAACGGCGCCTACGACCCGCCCGGCTTCGCGCCCACCCGCCGCGCGGGGCTGGCCGACGGACTGCTGGACGTCCGGACGGTGGACGGCAGCAGCCCGTTCGCCCGGACCAGGCTCGCCGGCGCGTTCCTGTCCGGCACCATGGGACGCTCCCGGGTCTACCGGGCGGCCCGGCTCTCCGGCCTGGAGGTGACCTCGCTCGGGTCGGCCCGGCGGATCTCGGTGGACGGCGAGTCGGTGCCGGCCCACGGCCGCCTGCTCCTGGCCAAGGCCCGCGCCGGGCTGACGGTGTACCGGCCGGCGGAGCCCGACCCGGCCTGACCGGCGCGCGGATGCGCCGGCGCCGGCCTGAGCACCCCTCCGGCCGGGCCCGCACTCAGGCCGGCGCGCCGTCGGCGGGGATCTCCGGGAACGGCTGCTCCGACCAGATCGTCTTGCCGGACCGGGTGTAGCGGCTGCCCCAGCGGCTGGACACCTGGGCGACCAGGAACAGCCCGCGGCCACCCTCCTCGGTGGCGAGCGCCCGGCGCATCCTGGGCTGGGTGCTGCTCGGGTCGGACACCTCGCAGATCAGCACGCCGGCCCGGATCAGCCGCAGCCCGACCGGCCCGCCCGCGTAGCGGACGGCGTTGGTGACCAGCTCGCTCACCACCAGCTCGGTCGGGAACACCAACTCGTCCAGGCCCCAGACGGCGAGCTGACCCGCGACCAGCTGCCGGGCCCGGGAGACCTCCTGCGGGTCGGCCGCCAGCTGCCAGGTCGCGGTGTCCTGCGCCTCCACCGTGCGGGTCCGGGCCAGCAGCAGGGTGACGTCGTCCGGCAGCCGGCCCGGCGTCAGTGCGGCGGTCACGTCCCGGCCGACGTCCTTCAGCGGGCGGCGCAGCACGTCCGCCTTGAGCAGCCGGGCCCGGAGGTCGGCCATGCCCTCGTCCAGGTCGTCGTCGCCGCATTCGACCAGACCGTCCGTGAAGAGCGCCAGCACGCTGCCGCGCTCCACCTCGAACTCCACCGGTTCGAAGGGCAGGCCGCCCACCCCGAGCGGCGGGCCCGGGTTCAGCTCGACGTACTCGAAGCTGCCGTCCGGGCGGATCACGGCCGGCGGCGGGTGGCCCGCGCTGGCCAGCACGCAGGTGCTGGAGACCGGGTCGTAGACGGCGTACAGGCAGGTCGCGCCGATCGCGTCGGGGGCGCCGCGCTCCTCGCGGTGCGGGGCGTCCTCCTCGTCCGGGTCGCCCAGCGCCTCGACGGTGAGCTGGGAGACCAGGTCGTCGAGGTGGCTCAGCAGTTCCTCCGGGTCGACGTCGAGGTCGGCCAGCGCGCGGACGGCGGTGCGCAGGCGTCCCATCGTGGCGGTGGCCTGCAGGCCGTGGCCGACCACGTCGCCGACCACCAGGGCGACCCGGGCGGAGGAGAGCGGGATGACGTCGAACCAGTCGCCGCCGACCCCGCCGGCGGCGTCGGTGGGCAGGTAGATGCTGTCGGTCTGGGCCGCGACGGTGTCGCTCGCCGCCGGCGGGAGCAGGCTGCGCTGCAGGCTGACCGCGGCCCGGTGCTCGCGGGTGTAGCGGCGGGCGTTGTCGGCGGCCAGCGCCGCGCGGCTGGCGATCTCCTCCAGCAGCGACTGGTTCTCCCCGTCGAACGGGGGGCGCTCCGGCCCGCGCCAGACGGTGACGGTGCCGAGGTAGCCGCCCCGGGCCCGCATCGGGGCGCTGATCGGCGGCCGGCTGCCCGGCCCGGGATCGGTCCCGGCGGTGGCGGTGCGGCGCAGCGAGGCGGGCCGCTCGTGCTCGGCGGCGGGCTCGTCCCCGGTGAGCACGGCCGTGGTGATGTCGATCGCGGCGGCGTCGGCCAGGGCCGGCACCAGGACGTGGACCAGGTCCTCGGTGATCCGGGTGACGGACAGCGAGCCGCCGAGGGCGACCGTCGAGGCGTGCAGCACCTCCAGGCGGCGCCGGGCCCGGTCGAAGTCGGTCATGTCGGTGAAGGCGATGGTGACGCCGAGCGGCGGCCCCTGGGGTTCCTGCAGGCGGAACGCGGTGAACATCATCACCCGCCCGTCGCCGAAGTCGTCGAGGGTCCGCACCCGGGTCTCCATGCCGAAGCGCGGCACGCCGGTGTCCAGCACCTCCCGCAGGTGGACGTTGATCGAGTGCGCGTCCTCGGGCTGGAGGAGGTCCTCCATCCGGAACCCGGTCAGGTCCTCGGGCACGCCGGTGTAGGGCAGGAGGTGGGAGTTGGTGCGCAGCAGGCGCAGGTTCTCGTCGAAGACGGCCAGGCCGATCCGGTCCTGCAGGAACAGCTCCTGGGTGAAGGCGTGGTCCTGGCGCCACTTGGAGACCAGGGCGGTCGGCGCGCCGAGGACGAGCAGGCGTCCGGCGTCGACCGGCTGCTGCCCTGCCGTGGCGGCGCCGGCGCCGTCGTCCAGCGGCATCACCCGGAAGTCGACCTCCAGCTCGCCGTCCCGGCCGTGCCGGAGCATGACCCGTCCCACCCAGGACGGCCCGTCGTCGCGCTGCTCCAACACGGTGGCCCACTGCTCGGGGTCGGAGAGCAGCTCGCGGACGGGCCGGCCGCACACCTCGGGAGCGGCGAGCCCGAGCATCCGCTCGGCCTCCGCGGACCAGCCCAGCACCGTCCCGTCCGCCGCGTCGACCAGGACCCCGGCGGTGCTCTCGGTGGCGAAAGGCGACTGGTAGCCGTCCGAGCCGCGCATATGTTCACACCTCACTCCGCACCGGATACCCCCATCATCCGATGCTTCGCGGCTGTCAGCACGGTGTGACCGGTGACCGGCCGGCCCGCCACGGTCCGTGCCCGGCCGCACCGCCGCGGCCGGGCGGTGCGGCCACCGGGTGCGGCCACGGGGTTCGGCGGGGCGGACGACCCGCGGGCTCCCCCGGGGCCCGCAGGTGCTCAACCGCTGCTCAGCCGCTGCTCAGCCGGTCGGTACGCCCTCCCGGACGACGGGACGGCTCGACCCGGCACTGATCCGCCGACCGTGCTCGCCGTCCTGGCCGAGGCCGGGCTCGCGCTCCCGGGGCGCGACGGCCTGCCCGGCCCGGCGGACCCGCACCGGCGAGGTGAGCAACTGGTGCGCCCCGGTGGCCAGCATCCGGGCCTCACCGCGGTCGCTTATCTCGGCGCAGACGATCCCGGTGGCGTCCAGGTAGACGGGGTGCCCGCCCGGGCCGGTGAGGGCGCTGCGGCGGACCACCACCGCGTCCGGCGCGCCGCCGGGGGCGGGCGCGGCGAAGAGGAGTTCGAAGCCGTCGAGGTCGTACCGGTCGTTGCTCAAGTGTTCTCCCTGGGGGCTGGGCAGCTCGGAGCGGCGGGCACCGCCGCCGTCGGGCGGGGGCCTCTGCCGCGGCCCCGCCTACCCCGGATCCCGGCGGCCATGCCCCCGACCGGCGGAAATCACCCGCACGGCCCGGCCCGGGCGGTGTCCGGCGGGGCGCCGGGCGCCGAGCGGGCGGTTCACCCGGCACCTGCGGTCGACCGACCGGGCCGGGCGCCCCCGGCCCGGCGGGTCACGGCCCCACGATGCGTTCGACCGCGGCCTGCACCAGCTGCTCGCGCTCGGCCTCCGAGAAGACGCCGGGCAGGGTGAGCTGTTCGACGATGAGCCAGTTGAACGCCAGGTACAGCAGCCGGACGGCGGTCGCGTCGCCGGGCAGGCCGGACTCCTCGTGGTAGGCCACGTTGGCGTCGACGTCGGCCCGGACCCGTTCGGTCAGCACCGCGCGCAGCTCGGGGCGCCGGGTGGCTTCGAGGCGCAGCTCCAGCAGCGCCAGGTAGCCGGTACGGAACCCGCTGATCCGGCCGACCGTCTCGCGCATCAGCAGCGCGTACGTCTCCCGGTCCGGGGTGGCCGCCCGCTGCCGCGCGACGGTCGCCTCGTCCGGCTGGAGCCGTTCGTAGACCCGGGCCCCGGCCTGGGTCAGCAGGTCGTCGCGGTTGGCGAAGTAGTTGGAGGCCGTGCCGGCGGGCACGGCGGCCTCCGCGTCCACCGCCCGGAAGGTCAGCCCGCGGGCGCCCTCCTCGGCCAGCACCTCGATAGCGGCGTCGACGAGGGCGGCCCGCCGCTCGGCATTCCTGCGCGCCATTGACACCACTCCATCCGTAGTACTACAGTCACACCACTTCAATCAGAGTACTACAAACGGAGTCAACTGCATGCGGAAGCTCGTGTACTACGTCGCCGTCACCCTCGACGGATACATCGCCGGCCCCGGCGGCGAGTACGACTTCTTCCCGCTCGGCGACGAGAAGCAGGCCGCCGCCTACGCCGAGTGGACCAACGCCCGCTACCCGGAGACGCTGCCCACCTTCCTGCGCGCCGCCAACGGCCTGGCGGACGCCCCCAACCAGCGCTTCGACACCGTCCTGATGGGTCTCGGCAGCTACCTCCCCGGCCTGCAGGCGGGCTTCACCAGCCCGTACGCCCACCTGCGCCAGTACGTCGTGTCGAGCACGCTCGCACCCGACACCGACCCGGCGGTCACCGTGGTCGGCGCCGACCCGCTCGCCCTGGTCCGCGAGCTCAAGCAGGAGGAGGGCCAGGACATCTGGCTCTGCGGCGGCGGCCTGCTCGCCGGCGCGCTGCTGCCCGAGATCGACGAGCTGATCATCAAGAGCTACCCCGTGGTCGCGGGAGCCGGGATCCCGGTCTTCAACGGGGACTTCGGCCCCACGCTCTTCCAGGTCACCGACCGCGCCTCCTTCGACAACGACGTCACGATCACATGGTTCGCCCGGCGGTGAAGCGGTCGGCGGCCGGGTCCCGGCGACGGGACCGGCCCGCCGACGGGCAGTGCACGGGCCGCCTCCGGCCGAACGCGCGGCCGGAGGCGGCCCGTGACCGCCAGGTCCCCACCCGGCGCTACCCGCCCTCCACCCGGCCCGCGCGGGACCGGGGCCGACCGGCCGCCGGCCCGTCGGGCGCACCGGCCTGAGGGCCGACATGCGGACGGGTGCGGTGCCCGCCGGACGGGGACTCCCCGCCCGGTGCGTGAGGTCCGTCCCCGGGCTTCCCCGGGTGGTCGTCGGCCCGCCCGGCGGCGTCTGCCAGGGCGACCTTGGGCAGGGCGTACGGGTGATGCTCGCGCAGATAGCCGATCAGCTCCTCCCGGGCCCAGCAGCGCAGCTCGAAGGCGTCCTCGCCGTTGCGCGCCGTCATCAGCAGCCGGACCACCACCGTGGTCGCGGTGGTGTCCACCACCTGCAGCGCCCAGCCCTCGCCGTCCCAGCGCTCGTTGCCCGCCAGCCGGCGCGCGAACTCCGCCCGGAGCTCGGCGACCGGCGTGCTGTGGTCCAGGTGGAGCACTGCCGTCCCGGTGATCCCGGAGCCACCGCGGGACCAGTTCTCGAAGGGCTTGCCGGCGAAGTACGAGACCGGCATCACGATCCGCCGCTGGTCCCAGGTGGCGATCACCACGGAGGTCAGGGTGATCTCCTCGACCGTCCCCCACTCCCCCGCGACGACCACCACGTCCCCGATCCGGACCATGTCCCCGAAGGCCAGCTGGATCCCGGCGAAGAGGTTGGCCAGCGTGCTCTGGGCCGCGACACCGACCACCAGGCCCACCAGCCCCGCCGAGGCCAGCAGGCTGGTGCCGACCGCCCGAACGGCGGGGAAGGTCATCAGGACGGCGGCCAGGGTCACCACCGCGATGCCCGCGTCGCAGATCCGGCCCATCAACCCGGCCTGGGTCCGGACCCGCCGGATCCGCGCCGGGTCGCGCCGGTCGGTGGCATAGCTGCGCAGGCCGGTGTCGATCAGCAGCGAGACCACCCGGGCCGTCAACCAGCCGCAGCTCACCAGGACGGCCAGCAGGAGGGCGTGCCGCGCCACCGGGCGTACGCCGTCCGCCAGCCGCATGGCCGGCTCGCCGGTGAGCAGCAGGACGGCGACCGCCGCCGCCAGGAACGGCACCCGGCAGCGGCGCAGCAGCGGCCAGAGGACGGAGGCCGGGCGTCTCGCGGCGAACCGTCCGAGGGCCCGGTCCATCAGCCGGTCGAGCCCCAGGACCACCACCAGGACCATGACCACCACGGCCAGCGGGCGCACCACACTCCAGATCTGCACGGGTCAGTCTCCTCCGGTCCCCCTCGTCACAGCCGCCAGGCCCCGGGAGGGGACCCGGGGCCTGGGCGATCGGCCGCTGCTCGGTGGCGCGGCCGCACACCCCTCGTCTGCCCCGGCCCCGGGCGGTAAACCTCGGGCGGTCGGCGGCCCGGGAGGAACCGCGAGGGCCGGGGCACCCGGTGCTGCCGGGTCAGCGCCCCGCCGGCACGCCGAGCATGTCGAGGATCAGCTGCGCGACCTGTGCGGGCTGCTCGGTGACCACCAGGTGGCCGGAGTCCGACACGGTGACCAGCCTGATGTTCGGACCGGCCTCCAGTGCGCGCCGCTCGTGCTCGGTGAGCCCGATCTCCGTGCGGTCCCCCCGGACGATCCAGGCCCGGGCCCCCGACGCGCACAGCCGGGCCGCCAGCGATCCCTGGCGGTCCAGGTACGCGAAGTACTGCCGGACCAGGCGGCGGCAGACCCCGGGGGCGTTGTTCCGCAGGTCCGCGGAGAGGGCCGCCCGGCGCCCGGGCGGGAAACTGTCGTCCATCGTCCGGGGCACCAGCTTGAGCATGACCGCCCAGGCCAGGGCGCCGAGGCCGGGCACCCGGCCGATCCGGTCGAGCGTCGCCAGGTCCTTGGCCTCGTCCTCGCGGGAGAAGCTCGGGTCCAGCAGCAGCACCGGACCGCCGAACTCGCCGGCGATCGCCATCTCCATCGCGACGTTCGCGCCGAGGCTGTGTCCGGCCACCAGGTCGCAGCCGAGCTCGGCGGCCAGGCCGCCCAGCAGCCGGGCGTAGTTCTCGACCGAGAGGTCCTCGGGGGTGGCGGTGCGGCCGAAGCCGGGCAGGGTCACGGCCACCACGGCGACGCCCGCCTCGGCCAGCACCGGCTGGGAGGTCACGTCCTCGAGGAACACCGTCGTGCAGAGACCGCCCGGCAGCAGCAGCACCCGGTGGGCGGCGCCGGGCGGGCCGAACCGGTGGATGTCCCAGCCGTCGAACTCGCTCCTCGCGTCCATCCGCCCGCCTTTCGTCCCGGTGCCCGGCCCGTCCACCCGGTCGGCCGGCGCGCTCCTCCTCGGAAGTCAACCGAGGCCGGTCCGGATCCGCATCCGGGACGGGCCGGACGGTCCAGGTACGGTGCGCCGGCGGCCTTGCCCGGCGCCGGGCCCGGCGAATCCGTTAGGGGCCCGCGCCGCCCGGGTAGGCGCCTTGGTGAGAGCCGCCGGCCGGCCCCGGCCGGGCGGCGGCCGCAGGAACCAGGAGGGACCCGCGATGAGCATTCACGCCCCCTCGGACCCGGACACCGGGCCCTGCCCCGCCTCGGGCCTGCCGCCGGGCCCGGACCTGCCGGACCCGCTGCCGCCGCCCGTCCCGCCGAAGCCCGACCCCGACCCGGCCCCGCCGCCCACGCCGTAGCCGGGCGGGGCGGCCGCCTGGGCGCGGCGGGCAGCGGGCAGCGGGCAGCGGGCAGCGGGCAGCGGGCAGCGGGAAACACCTGTACACGAAGAAACCCCCGGCGGAGCGGCGCATGGAACCGGGGAAGCCGGGCAGGCGCCTCCCCGGGCGGGTGGACCACCCCCGGCCGCCGCCCGTCGAGAGGAGTACGCCATGGGTATGAAGGACAAGGCCGAGAACCTCGCCGAGAAGGCCGGCGGCAAGGCCAAGGAGACCGTCGGCAGGGCCACCGACGATCCCGGTCTGCAGGCCGAGGGCAAGGGCACCCAGATCAAGAGCGACCTCAAGCAGGCGGTCGAGAAGATCAAGGACGCCGGCCGGCACTGACCCCGCCGACGGGTGCCGGCCCGGCCACCGATCTTCCTGGTGGCCGGGCCGGCACCCGTCGGCGGGAGGCCGGGCACACCCTCGGCCGACGGGTCAGCGCTGCTCGCGACGGCCCCGGCGCGCCGTCGTGCGGTCCTTCGCCGAGCGGACGGCGGCGGACAGCGTGGCGATGTCGTACGCGCCGTGGTGACGCCGGCCGTTGATGAAGAAGGTGGGCGTCCCGGAGACACCGCTCAGGTCCGCCGACTCGACGTCCCGGGCGACCCGCTCGGCGCCGCGGTCGGCACGCAGCGCGTCGTGGAAGCGCTCCACGTCCAGGCCGAGTTCCTCGGCGTAGCGGAGCAGGTCCCGCGCCGTCAAGGCGTCCTGCCGCTCCAGCAGGAGGTCCCGGACGGCCCAGAAGGCACCCTGCTCGGCCGCCGCCTCGGCCGCCACCGCCGCCAGCTGGGCGTGCGGGTGGACGTCGGTGAGCGGCAGGTGGCGCCAGACGTAGCGGACGTCGCCGAAGTCGGCCAGCAGGTCGCGGACGACCGGCTCCGCCTGGCCGCAGTAGGGGCATTCGAAGTCACCGTACTCGACCACGGTGACCGGGGCGTCGAAGGGGCCGCGGACGTGGTCGTAGGCCGGGTCGACCGGCGTGGCCAGGTCGACGATCCCCTCGGCGGTGCCCAGCAGGGCGCGGGCCCGCAGCGGCTGCGGGAGCCGGCCGAGCACCCAGGAGATCAACCAGGTGGCGGCGAAGGCGCAGAGGACGGCGGCCAGCACCCCGGCCTTGGCCTCGTCCAGCTGGTCGCCCTCGAAGGCCAGGGTGGCGATCAGCAGCGAGACGGTGAAGCCGACGCCGGCGATGGTGCCGCCCGCCGCGACGGACCCCCAGCCGATCGGCGGGCGGGTGCGGCCGGCGCTCATCCGGGTGGTCAGCCAGGAGACCCCGACGATGCCGAGCGGCTTGCCGAGCAGGTAGCCCAGCAGGATGCCGAGGGTGATCGGCGAGGTGGCGGCCCGCCCCAGCAGGTCGCCGTCGAGGGTGATGCCCGCGTTGGCGAGGGCGAACAGCGGGACGATCACATAGCTGCTCCACGGGTGGATGGCGCGCTGCAGCCGCTCGTTCGGCGAGATCGCCGAGGCGATCCCCCGGCGGGCGGAGCGCTCCAGCTCGGGCGTGGGCTGCTCGCGGAAGGACCGGAAGAGGCCGCTGGCGCGCTCCAGGTCGTCCCGGGTGGCCGGGTAGGCCAGGGTCAGCAGCCCCAGCAGCAGCCCGATCACCACCGGGTCCACCCCGGACTTCAGCAGCGCCACCCAGGACACCGCGCCGAGCACCGCGTAGGCCGCGCCGCTGCGCACGCCCTGCGCCCGCAGCAGCAGGACGAGCACCAGCACGCCGCCCGCCACCAGCAGCGCCGGCAGGACGATCCGGTCGCTGTAGAAGACCGCGATGACGCCCAGCGCCACGAAGTCGTCCACCACGGCCACGGTGAGGATGAAGGTCCGCAGGCGCCCGGGGAGCCGGTTGCCCAGCAGGGCGAGCATGCCGAGCGCGAAGGCCGTGTCGGTGGACATCGCCGCGCCCCAGCCATGGGTGGACGAGTGCCCGGCGTTGATCGCCAGATAGATCGCCACCGGGGCGAGCATGCCGCTGATGCCGGCGAGCAGCGGCAGCGTCAGGTGCCGGCGCTCGCGGAGTTCGCCCATGTCGAACTCGCGGCGCGCCTCCAGCCCCACCACGAAGAAGAACAGCGTCATCAGGCCGCTGTTGACCCACTCCCGCAGGTCCAGCGCCACGCCGTGGCCGCCCAGGTCGATCGCCAGACGGGTCTCCCAGAAGGCCTCGTAGGACCCGGGGGCCGCGTTGGCCCAGATCAGCGCCGCGATCGTGGCCACCAGCAGGACGGCCGCACTGCCGGCCTCGGTCCGCATGAACTCCCATCGGGCCGTGCGTGCTTCACCCTCGCTCTCGCCGATGCTCTGGCCGGAGAGGGAGGAGTCGTCCGTGGGTGCCATGCCGTGTGTGTCTCCATGCATCGGTGCGGGCCGCCGGGTCCGGGCCCGTACCCCGTCCGGCGAGCGTGAGCCGGGCCACCCTAACCGGAGCGGCAGGTGAACCGCCCGACCGTCCACCGTTGCGCGTGCCGGGGCGGCGACGGGAACGGACCGCCCGGGGCACCTCCGGCGGGGACGGCCGGCACCCCGTCGCCCGCCGGAATCGGCGCTCAGGTCGCGGCCGACGCCCCCACCCGGCGGGCGGGAGCCCCCGCCGCCGGTCCGCCAGGGGCGGGCGCGGCGGAGGCGGGGCTGACGCCGTGCGCCCGCCAGATCCGGCTGATCGTCGAGGCGGAGAGGCCCGCCTGGGCCGCCATCAACTGCTTGGTCCAGCGCGGCGCGTCCGGGGGCGTGTCGTACAGGGTCCTGGCCAGCACGTCGGCGACCTGCGCGTCGGTCACGCTGCGCGGGCGGCCCCGGCCGCGCCTGGGCAGCAGGCCCTCCACCCGCTTCTCCAGGAAGCGCCCGTGCCACTCCTCCACGGCCGCCTTCGAGGACTGCACCCGGCGCGCCACCGCCCCGGCGCCCACCGGGGCGCCGCCGGCCGCCGCGTCGTCGCAGGCCAGCACGATCCTGGCGCGCTGGGCCAGCGACTCGTCGCGGGCCCCCGGCTGCAGCCAGGCCAGCAGCGCCGCCCGCTCCTGGCCGGTGAGGCGCAGCGGTGGGAGCGCGTCGGCGGCGCGGACGGGGGCCGCCGACCCGGGGCGGGCGGGCAGGGCGTCCAGTGGCGAGGTGCAGTACTCCAGCTCGGCGTGCGCGGCCACCACCCGGAAGTCCGTGATGGCCAGCGGGCGCCCGATGTGGTCGTGGACCACCCGGCGGACGGCGAGGTGCGGCACATCGCCCTCGTTCGGCAGGACGTTGATCCGATCGTGCCGGGTGGGCCGGAGCCCGGCGCCGAGCATCCAGGCGTAGAGGCCGGTCAGGTCGCTCTCCTGGCCGGTGCCGGCGGCGCGTTCGAGCTCCGGCAGCTCCGCGATCAGCTCGGGGGCGAAGTGCGAGCGGGAGTCCTGGAGCAGGTGTCCGTCCGCGTCGTGCACGCGCTGCTGGTGCGCGAGGGCCGGCTCGTCCGGCGGGATGCCGAGGACGGCGGCGACGTCCCCCGCCGGGGTGGCGAAGTGGGTGCGGAAGACCGTCACCACGTCCTCGTGCGGGACGACCATCGAGCCGGGGAAGGTCATCCCCGGGGGGTTCGGCGAGTCGTCCGTGCCGGCCCTGGCGTAGGTGCCGGTGGGATGGCTCTCCACCAGCCCCTGGTCGCGCAGTTCGCGCAGTGCGGCCCGGACGGTCTGGCGGTTCACGCTCCAGGTGGCCGCCAGGGTCCGCTCGGCCGGCAACCGGGTGCCGGCCGGGATCCGGCCGCTGTGGATGTCGGCCCGCAGGTGCTGGGCGATGACCTGGTAACGGTTCTTGCCGGACGTGCCGTGAAGTTCGGATGTTTCGAGCATGGCAGAGCGCCTCCCCACCGGTGGCTTCTACGCAGTGCGAGCACTTCGCTGCGCTCCGTCATCATAGACCATTGGTCTGGACCAATTGCATGTTCCGTCAAAGCGTCATATGCCGTTGCCCCACCGGGCCTGGGCCTCCCGACCCGGGGCAACTGTAGCGTTTTGCATCGTGAAACGACCCCGGTCGGTCCAGGTCGGACAGGACGAACACGGACGGCCCGGAGCCCGCCCCACCGCGTTCGACGCACCGGGCCAGATATTCACCCGGCCCGCACACGACGGCCCCACCGCGCCCGGCGGCCCGCCCGTGCTGGACACCCCGTTTCTGCTCCACGCCCCGCATCTGCTCCAGGCCCCGCACCTGCTCAGCGCTCACCGCGGGCGAACCGCCGGAGCCGGCCCAGCCGGGTGAAGCGCTCGCGGTTCGCGACCGAGGCCCGGTCGAGCTCCTCCATCAGGCGCCGGCCGCGGTGCTCCAGGTCCAGTTCGTCCAGGATGCGATCGATCTCGGCCAGCAGCGAGCCGTGCAACTGCCAGGCCTCCGGGTGCTCCTGGACCCGCCGCAGCAGCATCTGCGCGACCCGCTCACGACTGGCCCAGGCCGCCGAGAGTTCGGCCGCCAGCCGCTCCTCGGCCTCCTCCGCGTTACTGCTGACCTGGGTCGACACCAGCACCGCGAAGCTCACCAGCGCGCCGCCGATGTGGGTGAGCAGCTCCTCCAGCGCCAGCGCCACATCCGGCGGGAACAGCCGTTCGTCCGCGCCCCGACGCTTCGCCAGGTCGGCCAGCGAGCGGGCCAGCACCCGCACCACGACCACGCAGATCTCCAGGGTGTCCAGCCCCGTCCGGAGCACCAGCCGGGAGAGCAGGCCCTCGGAGATCCTCGGGTTGAGGCGCAGGCTGTCCTCCGCCTGTCGCAGGGCCGCGTCCACGTCGGCGATGGCCTGGTCCAGCTTGCGGGCCTCGTGCAGCCGGGCCGCGGCCTGCTCGAACGGGGTCGGGCCGCCCAGCTCCTCGGCGATCCGCAGCAGCAGGTGGCGGGCCCGGCGGGCCAGGTCCTCGATCGACTCACCGGCCGTGTCCACCCAGACCGGCGGGGCGAACACCAGGTTGAAGAGCAGGCCCACCCCGGCGCCGATCAGGGTCTCCAGCACCCGGTCCCAGGCCTGGGTGGCCAGACGGGTGACACCCAGCACCAGCATGGCGCTGATCGCCACCTCGTTGACGAACTCGTCGACCCGGACGAACTGCCCGATCGTCAACGAGGCCAGGATGATCAGCCCCAGGCTCCACCAGGACAGCCCCATCACCGAGCTGAACCCGATCGCGATCAGGACCCCGACCACCACCGAGTTCACCCGGCGGATGCTGGTGGTCAGCGTGGAGTAGAGGGTGACCTGAACCACCAGCAGGGCGGTCAGCGGCGCGGTCAGCGGCGCCGGCTCGCTGCTCAGCTGCAGCGCGACGGCGTAGGAGAGCGTGGCCGCCACCGTCGCACGGACCGTCAGGACCACCACCGGGTCCTTCAGCCGGCGTCTCAGGTAGGCCGTCACCGAATCGCGTTCACCGAACATCCCCTCCTTCTTCCCGCCAGGTCGCCGCCGCACCGGCGCGGCCGCATTCCTCACCAGGATGCTCACAAAGACACCGGCCGCCCGCCGCATCCGGCCCCACCGAAAAGGAACTGACAGGCCCGGCGCCCGGCGATACGCTGCCCGCCATGACATTCCGTTCGGTAGACGAAACGGGGGTCCCGTCCGCGCAAGGTGAGCGCTGATGCTCACTCCGACCGCGTACGGGGATTCCCGGCGTTCCCTCTGGCTGCGCGTGCGTGAGTACGCCGTGCCGCCGTCCATGATCGAGACCGCGACCACCCGGCGTACCGCCGGGGACTGGGCGGGGGCCTGCGCCGCCGCGGGCGTCGACGTCGACCTCGACCTCCGTTCCCTGGCCCGCACCCACGGCCCGGAACTGGCCGCCCGGATCCGGGCGGACCTTCGCCACCTCGCTCCCGACCTGCTGCGCTGGCACCTGCCGAGGGTGGCCCCCGACGGGCTGCTGCGCCCGGGTCTGACCATGACCCTGGCCCGGTACGAGGCCGCGGGGCGGGACGGCCGGCAACCGCTGCACCTCGTCGCCCGCACCCCGCCGGCCTGGGCGGACGCCGGCCAGCGGATCGGCCTCGCCCTGTGGGACGGATCCCGCCGCGAGGCCGGCGACCCCCGCCATCCGCACCCCCGGCCCGCCCCGCGGTTCCGCCTCGACCTGCACCGGCACCTGTGGGACGCCCGCAGGACGGACGAGCTGCGGGTCCGCTCCGGGGCCGACCGGCCACCGGGCGCGCACCCCGCGGTGCCCGGCCCTGACCTGACGGGCCGGCTGCCGCCGGGCGCCCTCGGCTGCGCCGTCGACCGGTGGGCCGCCGAGGCCGGCATCCTGCTGCGGGCGGAGGGACGGCCCACCGCTGCCGTCTCGGTACGGCTCGGGGCCCGGCACCGGCTGGTCCTGGAACCGGTCGCGGGCCGCGACGGGGACGGCCCCGGGCCGCCGACCCTACGGATCGCGGCGGCGCGCCGCGGCGACCGCAGCCGGTGGCCGGTGCTGCCCGACGCCTCGACCTGGGTGCCGCCCGACCTGGAACTGCTCCGCACCGGCTCGATCGAGGCCGGCCGCCTGCACCCGCTGGTCGCCTCCGCGCTGGTCCCCGACCACGCGGGGGCCGGGACACCCCCGCCCACGGACCGGGCGGACGGGCCGCGCCTGGTGGACTGCCGGGGTGCCCGGCACCGGATCGGCCTGGTCGACGGCGTCCTCGTCCCGCTGGACCACGACCCGGCCGAGATCCACCGGGAGGAGCTGCTCGCCGCGCTGACCGGCACTCCGCTCCCCTGCCTCCAGGTCATCGACGTGGCGCACCGTCAACCGGAGTGCCTCACCGGCGTCCGGGAGCGGCTGGACCACGGCGACACGGCCGGCGCCCTGGCCGTCGTCACCGGTCTGCTCGGCCCCGACGCGCTGCTGCGCGGCGGCGCCCTGCGGGACGAGCTGGAGGCGGCGGTGGAGCGGCGGACGGACCACCGGCTGTACCGGGCGGGCCTGGACCTGCCGGCTCACCGCGGGCCGCGCCCCGACCGCCGACGCCCCCGTGACCGCCGCTCGGGACCACGGCACGCCGCCTTCGGCTGATCCACGGGCCACCGTCGCCCGCCCGACCCCCTTCGTACCCCTCGCCACTGCGCACCCGCACCGCTCTCCACACCACTGCGCACCCGCACCGCTCTCCACACCACTGCGCACCCGCACCGCTCTCCACACCACTGCGCACCCGCACCGCTCCACACCCGCACCCCGGCGCGCTCCCGTACCCGCGCCACGTGAGGTTCCGCCGTGCCCGGGGCCACCGCCCCGCACCCGCGCGACCCACCCGAACCCCCGAGGTGATACCCCATGACCCCGTACGCCGAGACGACCCCGTACACCGAGCCCGCCCCCGGCACGCCCGACGCCCCGGCCGCCGCCTCCCAACTGGACGTCGCCGGGCAGTTGCTGGCCCTGCTGCGCGAGTCGACCACCGAACCGCGCCCCGACAGCCAGCTGGAGGCGCTGACCCTCGCCGTCGCCGCCGACCTGCCCGTCCTGCTCTGGGGCGAGCCCGGGATCGGCAAGACCGCCGCCCTGACCCAGCTCGCGACGGCCCTCGACCTGCCGCTGACCACGGTGATCGCCAGCGTGCACGAGCCCACCGACTTCTCGGGGCTGCCCGTCCTCGGCGAGGACCCGGCCGAACAGGGCGTCCCGCTGGCACCGCCGGACTGGGCCGTACGCCTGGTCCGGGCCGGGCGGGGGCTGCTCTTCCTGGACGAGCTGTCCACCGCGCCGCCCGCCGTCCAGGCCGCCCTGCTCCGGCTGGTGCTGGAACGCCTCATCGGCTCCCTGCAACTGCCGCCCGGGGTGCGGATCGTGGCCGCCGCCAACCCGGCCTCCTCGGCCGCCGACGGCTGGGAGCTGAGCGCGCCACTGGCCAACCGCTTCGTCCATCTGCGATGGACGCACGACCACGAGGTGGTGGTGCGCGGCCTGGGCGGGACCTGGCCCCGGGCCACCCTGCCCCGGCTCGACCCCGCACGGCTGCCGGCGGCCGTGGACCGCGCCCGCCGCGCGGTGTGCGCCCTGCTGGCCGCCCGCCCCGCCCTCGTCCACCGGCTGCCCAGCGGCGAATCCCGCCGGGGCGGCGCCTGGCCGTCGCCCCGGAGCTGGGAGATGGCCCTGTGCCTGATCGCCTTCGCGACCGCGGCCGGCTCCTCCCGGGACGTCCTCTCGTTGCTGGTCAGGGGCACGGTGGGGGACGGTCCGGGGCTGGAGCTGCTGGCCGGGCTGGACCGGATGGACCTCCCCGACCCCGAACTGCTGCTCGCCGACCCGACGGGCGCCGAGCTGCCCCAGCGGGGCGACCTGCGCCAGGCCGCGCTCGACGGCGTGGTGGCGGCGGTGCAGCTGCGCCCGGAGAAGCCGCGCTGGGACGCGGCGTGGGCCCTGCTGGTCCGGGCGCTGGAGACCGGGGCCCCGGACCTCGTGGTCGTGCCCGCCACCACCCTCGCCGCCCTCCGCCGGCCGGACTGGGACGTCCCGGCGGCGATCGAGCGGCTCTCCGGCGTGGTCTCGGTCTCCCGGCGGGCGGACCGGGCGGTGGCCCGGGTCGCCGCGCAGGGCGCCCGATGAGCCCGCACGCGCCGGTGGCCCTGGACCTCGACAAGCTGTTCGCCGCGCGGCTGCAGGCGGCCCGGGTCCGGCCCTACCTGGCGACAGCGCTGTTCGCCCTGCACACCGTGGAGTCCCGGAACGTCCCCACCATGGCCGTCGACCGGCACTGGCGGTGCTACGTCTCCCCGGCCTTCGTCGCCCGGACGCCGGTGGAGGAACTGGCCGGGGTGTGGGTGCACGAGGTGTCGCACCTGCTGCGCGACCATCACGGGCGCAGCGACCGGGTCGCCCGCGAGCGCGGCCTGAACGGCCCGGGTGAGCGGCTGCGGATGAACATCGCCGCCGACTGCGAGATCAACGACGACATCTTCGGGGAAGGGCTGGTGCGGCCCCAGGGGGCCGTCGATCCCGCGTCCCTCGGGCTGCCCGCCGGGGAGCTGATGGAGGACTACCTGCGCCGGTTCCGGCTCGGACCGCTGACGCAGGGCCTGGTCTGGCTCGACTGCGGCAGCGGGGCCGACGGGCTGGAGCGGGAGTGGGAGCTGGGCCCGGAGGGCGCGCACGGCCTCGGCGAGCAGGAGCAGGACGCCGTCCGGTTCCGGGTGGCGCAGGGCATCACCGGCCGGCCGGGGAGCGCCCCGGCGGGCTGGCAGCGGTGGGCGGAGGACGCGTTCCACCCGCCGCAGGCCTGGCGGGACCTGCTGGGGGCGGCGGTCCGCTCGGCGGCCGCCGGCTCCGGCGCAGGCGAGGACTACAGCTACCTGCGGCCGTCGCGGCGCTCGTCCGCCGTCCCCCGCGCCGTGCTGCCGAGCCTGCGGCGCCGGCCGCCCCGGGTGTCCGTGGTCATCGACACCTCCGGGTCGGTCAGCGACGCCGAACTGGGCAGCGCCCTGCTGGAGGTCGCCGCGATCTCCCGTGCGCTGGGCGGCCGTCGGGACCTGGTCCACGTGGTGGCCTGCGACGCCGCGGCCGGCGCGGTGCACCCGCTCTGCCGCGCCGAGGGCATCCCGCTGGTCGGCGGTGGCGGCACCGACCTGCGCGCGGGCTTCGCCCGGGCCCTGCGGGCCTCGCCCCGCCCGGACGTCGTGGTGGTCCTGACGGACGGGCAGACGCCGTGGCCCAGCACCCGGCCGCCGTGCCGGACGGTGGTCGGGCTGTTCCCCCGGCGCTCCGCGTCCTGGGACGAGGACCGTCCCCACCGCCGGCCTGACACGCCACCCGACTGGGCCCGGGTGGTCGTCATCGGATCCGCGCCGCCGGGGCGGTGAAGGCCCCTCCCGGGGTGCCGACCACGGGTTCGGGCCCCGCCCGGTACCGGGCGGCACCGCCGCGCCCGGCCGGGCCGGGCAGGCTCGAAGCGGGCTGCTCCAGCACCTCGCTGCCCCGCCCGGCCGCCCCCGCGGCGCGGCGGCGGCCCGGTCCGCCGAAGTCGCGCGCCCCCGGCGGACCGGCAACGATGGGTGCAGGGACAGGCCTGCGGGCCGGCGGTCCGGCCGGCCGGTGGGACGCGCACCGGAGGCGGGTGACAGCAACGATGGAGAACGCCGACGGGGCTCGGTCCAGGCAGGCCTCACAGGAGCAGGATTCGCCGGAGCAGGCGCCGCCGCAACCGGCGCCGGAGCAGCAGAATCCGCAGCGACAGGCCCCTCGGGAACAGGCGGCGAAGCAGCAGCCGGCGCAGCAGCCGGCCCAGGAACAGCCGGCTCATGAGCAGCCCCGGCAGAAACAGAACCCGGCGCCGTCCGAGCAGGCCGCGCGGCAGCAGTCCGAGCAGAAGGCGGCAGCCTCCTCGCAGCGCTCCGCCCCGGAGCGGCCCCCGCAGAAGCAGCAGAAACAGCCGGCCCAGAAGCAGCCCGGCCAGAAACAGCCGGCCCAGAAACAGCCGGCCGCCAAGCAGCCTCCCAAGGAGGGGGCCGGCGCCCCGCCGGACGGCACGCCGACCGGCGCCGAACGGCTCCGCGGTCGGGCCGTGGCGCTGGTGACCCGGCTGCCGTTCACCTGCGGGGCCTGCGTGGCCGTCCTGCTGGTGGGGCTCGCCAGCGGCACCCTGTGGACGTCCGCGGAGGACCAGTCCTGGTACCCGCAGGTGGCCTACGGCACCCCCTCGCTGACCTCCGGGCGCCTGTGGACCTTCGTCACCGGTGCCTTCTTCGCCTCCGACCCCGTGGTGTACCTGCTCGTCGTCATCGGGCTGGCCCTGCTGGCCGGCTACACGGAATGGCGGCTCGGCACCGCCCGCGCGGCGCTGATCTGCTGCGTCGGACAGCTGGCCGCCACGCTCGGCTGCGCCGCCCTGTTGCTGGCCCTGCGACAGAGCGGTTGGGACTGGGCCGAGGCCCTGTCGCACGACCTGGACACCGGGTTCTCCGCCGGCGCGCTGGCGGCCGGCGCGGCGGCCTCGGCGGCCATGCGGGCGCCGTGGCGCAGCCGGCTGCGAGCCGCGCTGATCGCCTTCGCGGTGATCTGGCTGCTGTACTCGGGCACGGTGAGCGACGTCGAGCACTTCCTGGCGGTGGTGCTGGGCCTGGCCGTCGGACGGCGGCTGGCCGGCGACCGGGCGGCGGGCACCGGGCCGCCGAGCCGGCGGGAGTGGCGACTGGGGGCGGTGACCGGCCTGGTGATCGTCGCGGTCACCCAGATCGTGGTCTGGCTCGCGCCCGGCTACGGCCCGCTCGGCGACACCCACGGCCTCTCCGACTCGCACCTGGGCCTGGCCGTCAACCTGGTGTTCATCGCGCTGCTGATCAACGGGCTGCGCCGGGGCAGCCGGCTGGCCTGGCGCTGGACGGTGGGGTTCGCCGTCCTCAATGTGCTGGTCGGCCTGCTGGCCGCGGTGGTCCTGGTGGTCCAGGTCACCACCGACGCGGACGTGGAGGTTTCCGGACTGCCGGTGCTGCTGCCGCAGGCGGTGATCTGGACGATGGAGCTGATCCTGCTGATCGGCGCCCGGGACGCGTTCCGCGCACCCTCGCGGCGCAAGCGGCGCAAGGCGGCCGCCAAGGGCGGCCTGGGCCGCGCGGAGGCCACCGAGCTGTTGAAGCGGTACGGCGGCAGCAACCTGTCCTGGATGACCACCTGGCGGGACAACTCCTACCTGTCGGCGGCGGACGGCCGGGCGTACGTGGCCTACCGCACCCACGCCCGGGTGGCCGTCGCGCTGGGCGACCCGGTGGGGCGTCCGGACGACCGGAACCGGGCACTGACCGAGTTCGCCGGCATGTGCGACGCGTCCGGGGTGGTGCCGTGCCTGTTCTCGGCCTCCGAGCGCACCGCGGTGGCCGCCGAGGCGATGGGCTGGCAGCACGTCCAGGTGGCCGAGGACACCGTGATCGAGCTGGAGGGGCTGGAGTTCCGCGGCAAGTCCTGGCAGGACGTGCGGACGGCACTGAACCGGGCCAAGAAGGAGGGCATGGAGTACCGGCTCGGCGCGCTCGCCGACGAACCCGCCAAGGTGGTGGCGCAGGTCCGGGCCATCTCCGAGGAGTGGGTGAGCGACATGGGTCTGCCCGAGATGGGCTTCACCCTCGGCGGGGTGGAGGAGGCGCTGGACCGGGACGTCCGGGTGGGCCTGGCGATCGACCCGGACGGCCAGGTGCACGGGGTCACCTCGTGGATGCCGGTCTACGGCGAGGGCGGCACCCCGGTCGGCTGGACGCTGGACGTCATGCGGCGGCGCAAGCAGGGGGCGTTCCGCCCGGTGGTGGAGTTCCTGATCGCGTCCACCTGCCTGGCGGTGCGGGAGGACGGCGCGACCTTCCTGTCGCTGTCCGGGGCGCCGCTGGCGCGCGGGGCGAGCACCGCCGACAGCCCGCTGGAGCGGTTCCTGGACCAGCTCGGAGCGGCGCTGGAGCCGTACTACGGGTTCCGTTCCCTGCACTCCTTCAAGGCCAAGTTCCAGCCCGTCCACGAGCCGATGCACCTGGTCTACCGGGACGAGGCCGACCTGCCCCGGATCGGCGTGGCACTGACCCGGGCGTACATGCCGCAGGCCGGGCTGCGGGACTTCGGGAAGATGCTGGTGCCCGCGGGCGACCACTGACCGGCGCCGCCCTCGCCGGCCGGCGGCCGGTCAGCCGAGCAGCGGCAGGTCCTCCGCCTCCAGCGCGGTGAGCTGGCCGGGGGTCGGGTTGCCGAGCTCCGCCATCCGCTGGGCCTGCCGCTCGGTCATCTCCTGGAAGGTCTGCCGGGCCGAGCGGCCGTTGCCGAAACCGGCGTCGCGCGGCACCGTCTCGAAGTGCCGCAGCAGCCGCTGCCGGGCCGCCCCGGTCAGCTCGTACCGGTGCTCCTGGGCCTGGTGCTCGACGATCGCGACCAGGTCGGCGGCCTGGTAGTCCTCGAAGAGCAGGGTGCGGGTGAAACGCGAGGACAGGCCCGGGTTCGAGCCGATGAAGCGGGCCATGTCGGCCGGGTAGCCGGCGGCGATCACCACCACGTCGTCGCGGTGGTCCTCCATCAGCTTGACCAGGGTGGCGACCGCCTCCAGGCCGAAGTCGTGGCCGCCGGCGGCGGGCACCAGCGAGTACGCCTCGTCGATGAAGAGCACCCCGCCGAGCGCCCGGTTGAAGGCCGCGGCCGTCCGCGGCCCGGTGTGGCCGACGTACTCGCCGACCAGCGCGCTGCGGTCGACCTCCACCAGGTGCCCCCGGCGCAGCAGGCCGAGGGCCTTCAGCAGCCGGCCGTAGAGCCGGGCGACGGTGGTCTTGCCGGTGCCGGGGTTGCCGGCGAAGACCAGGTGGCGGCTCAGCGGCGGGGCGGGCAGCCCGGCCTCCTCGCGCAGCCGTACCGCCTGCATCAGCTTCACCATGGAGTGCACGTCGTGCTTGACCCGGTCGAGGCCGACCAGGGTGCCGAGTTCGGCCAGCAGGTCGTCCAGGTGCTCCTCGACCACCTCGGGCGGCGGCCCGGCCGGGGCGAGGGCGGCGGACGGCGGCGCGGCGGCCCCGGCGGGCACCCCGAAGGGAGCCGGCGCGGCGGGCGGGGGCGCCGGGCGGTCGCCGAGGTCGCATTCCTCGAACACGGGCGCCGCGCCTTCCTCGCCGCCGAGCGCCTCGGCGCAGTCCAGGACCCGGCAGCGGCGCAGCCGGGGGCCGGCGCCGGCGGCCAGGTGCAGGGCCGGGAAGGCGGACCGCACCACGTCGCAGGAGGTGAGCAGGCCGCCGGCGTCCTGCGCGAAGTAGACGCCGTTCTTGCCGGCGCCCTCGATCCGCAGGCCGCTGACCACCGGGCGGGCTCCCGTCCACACCACCAGGCCGGAGCCGGCGCTGCCCTCCACCGTGCCGCCCTCCACGGTGACGTCGGAGCCGGTGTCCAGCAGGATCCCGGCCGCGCCGGCGCCGGCCACCCGGTTGCCGAGGAGTTCGGCCTTGGCGCCCGGGCCGATCTCCAGGCCGCTGCGGACGGTCGCGGTGACGGTCGAGTGGGCGATCCGGGAGCCGGTCGGCGAGGAGACGGTGACCCCGGTGTCGGCGGCCGAGATCCGGCAGCCGGTGACGGTCGCGGCGGACTGCTCGGTGACCGCCACGCCGGCCATGGTGACCCCGCTGACCGCGCAGTCGGTGAGGCTGGCGCGGGCGTTGCCGGCCAGGTGCACGCCGTGTTCGGCGCCGCCGCGCACCCGGCTGTCGGTGAGGGTGCCGTCGGCGTCGCCGGAGAGGTGCAGGGCGCTGAAGGCGCAGTCGTCCAGTCGGCAGTCGGTGAGCTCGGCGCGGGCGGAGCCGGTGGCGAGCAGCCCGTTGGCGGCCGGCTCGCGGACGGTGCAGCCGCGGGCGACGAGGCTGCCCTCGTCCTGCACCACCAGCGCGCTGGCGCCGGCCCCGGCGATCCGGCAGTCGGCGAGTTCGGCCCGCGCGGAGCCGGTCACCTGCACGCCGGCGGCGCCGGCCGCCTCCACCCGGGTGCCGTCGGCGCTGGCCCGGGAGCCGTCCTCCAGCAGCAGGCCGGCCCGGCCGGCCCGGTGCAGCACGGAGTCGCTGAGTCGCAGCCGGGCCTGGCCGCGCAGCCGGAGGCCGGAGCCGGTGGTGGACTCCAGGCGCAGCCGGACGGCGTCCAGCCGCGCGGTGCCGGAGAGCACCGCGCCGGTGCCGTCGACGGTGGTGATCACGGTGTCCTCGGCCCGGACCCGGGCCCCGCCGGACAGCCGCAGTGCGGCCAGCCGGGCACCCTCCAGCCGGCAGTGCCGCAGCAGGACGGCGGAGGTGCCCTGCGCGTCGTCCTCCGCGTCGTCCTGCTCGGCCCGCTCCGGGCCGCGGACCTCGATCCGGCCGCCGCGGACGGTGCAGTGGGCGAGCACCACCCCGGCGCCGGGCGCGACCGTGACCGCGGGCTCGCCCGGGTCGGCCGCCTCGATGTCCAGACTGCGGACCAGGCAGTCCGGCCCCTGGACGGTGAGGGCCGGGCCGGCCCCGGCGGGGGCGGCCAGCACCACCGTGCCCGAGCCCTGGCGGGCCACCAGCACCACCCGGCGCTCCAGGACCACCGCCTCCTCGTAGCGGCCGGGGTCGACCACCACGGTGTCGCCCGGCACGGCGGCCCGCAGGGCGTCGCCGATCAGGCGGTGGGCGCCGCGCCCGCGCGGGCCGACGGCGTGGATCCGGGTGGGCTGCTCGGCCGGCCGGGCGGCGTTCTGACGGGTGGTCCGACGATCCATCAGGGGTTCTGTCCTTGCTGCGGGCCGGGGGCCGGCGGGAGCGGGTTGCGGTACCACGGGGGGTTGATGCTCGCCCGGTAGGCGTTGGTCAGCCAGAGCGAGGTGACCGTCTTCTCGAAGATCTTGAACGGCAGCTGGAGCCAGAACTCGCCGAAGCCCTGCCGGTGGAAGAACCGGCTGCCGCCGCCCATGATCACGGCGTTCTTGGCCAGCGCGGCGCTGCTGGCGGTGGTGAGCCCGGCCAGGCCCGCGATGCCGCCGTCCAGGAAGGCGTCCATCCCGCTCAGCACATGGGTCTTGCCGTCGGCCCCGGTGACGCCCCAGACGGCGGCGTTCATCGAGCCGTTGACCCAGCCGACGACGCCGCCGAGGGCCGCGTTGTAGAAGAAGTCGTAGGTGCCGCCGCGCCAGCGGGTCGGGGTCTCGTTGCCGGCCCACTCGTTGGCCCAGTTCTTGTCGTGGTTGTTGGGCCGGCGCATCTCGTGCTTGCCGCCGTCGACGTTGCCCAGCACCGACTTGGGCCCGCCGGTGACGGAGCCGCGGATCTCGTGCATCCCGGTGCTGACCAGGCTCTTGACGCCCGCGCCGACCGCCGCGTTGGCGAACGCCTTCAGGGCGTCCTTGCCGGTGAACGGCTTGTGGTTGGCCGCCGCGACGATCCCGTTGACGGCCAGGTTGGCGCCGAACTCCAGCACGAACTCCTGGCCGAACTCCAGCGCGACCTTCTTCGCCAGCACCTTCCAGTACGGCTGGTAGAGCGCCTCGCCGAGCGGCACCCGGCCGCCGGCCGCGGCGGGCAGGCCGGGGACGCCGTCCAGCGCGTTCTGCATCCGCGGGACGCGCACCGAGACCGAGTCGCCCCAGGGCAGCCGGTTGGCCTCGCGGATCCGCCGGCCGAAGCCGCGGACCTCGGTGAGCGGGCCCCGGAAGTCGTACTCGTTGCCGGTGACCCGCAGGCCGCCGCCCGGGGTGCTCTCCCAGACCAGGCCGCTGTCGGTGCGCTGGGCGACGATCCGGCCGTTGCCGTCGTAGCGGCGCCACTGGCTGCGCCAGGCGTCCTTCTCCAGGAAGGTGCCGTCGCCCAGCGGCTTGCGCTCGCGGACCACCGCGCCGTGGTCGAACTCCTTCCAGGCGCCCGCCGGGTGCGGCGCGCCGCCGCCCGGCACGTACTCGCGCACCCGCAGCGGTCCGTCACCGAGTGCCAGGTGCGGCGGCACCTCGCGGACGGTGAGGGCCGGGCCGCCGCCGGCCGGGCGGAACTCGTCCCGGAAGTGCCGGGCGCCGGCGTGCCACCCGTCCTCCCAGGCCCGGGTGGTGCCGTTCCACCAGCGGCGGACCTGCTGTCCGGCGCCGTAGTCGACGACGACGCCGCCCGGCCCGTACTTCTGGGTGAACCAGCGCTCGCCGCCGCCGGGCGCGGTGCCCCGCCAGGTGTCGGTCCACCGGCCGCCGTCCAGCATGTTCCGCTCGCGGACGAGCGCGCCGGCGCCGTCGACGTCGCGGAAGGAGTCGTCCCAGGGCAGCCGGGGGTCGTCGGAACCGCGGAAGACCGTCCGGTTGCCGGTGGTCACGGTGCCGAGGTGGTCGGTGGCCGTCCAGGTCCAGCGTGCGGAGTCCGGCCGGCCGGTACCGGTGATCCGGGAAGGGTTGCCGTGCGCGTCGCTCCAGATGTCGTGGGTGCCGGTCAGGTTGCCGTGGGCGTCGCGCTGCACCCAGGGGTTGTCGAGGCGCCCGTTGACCTGGCCGGTCGCCGGGTCGACCTGGGGCGGCACCCGGTACTCGCGGACCGAGCCGTCCGGGAAGCCTTCCCGGGCCACCACCCAGCCGGGGCCGCCCGGGTCCTGGAACCTGTCCTGCCAGAGCGGCCGGTTCGCGCCGCCGCCGGGCGCCGGCGCCAGCTCGGCCCGGTAGCCGCGGCGGCCGGGCTCCTCCCAGGGGATGTGCGCGGGGTCGGTCGGCGGGTGGCCGGGCGGGGTGGCGTGGTCGCCGACCTTGAGGGTGTTGCCGCTGTGCAGTTTGACGGTCGAGCGGACGAACCGGCCGTCGGCGCCGAGGTCGACCAGGGCGCCGTCCATGGCGACGTAGCGCACCCCGCCGACGGCGTGCACCCCGCCCGCGTTCACCCCGCCGGTCTTGTTCCAGTGGAAGGTCTGCAAACGGGTGTCGGTCGCCAGGTGGGCGGCGGCGCCCTGCGGGGTTCCGGCGTGCACCAGCCGGTCACGCACCCAGACCGGCGGACGCTGCTCGGACCAGCGGGAGGTGACCAGGACCCCCTGGTCGGTGGCCAGGACCTCGCGCTTGCCGACCTCCTTGCCGTGCGGGGACTGCCGCTCCCAGGTGTGCTGGACGCCCGCCCGCCAGGTGTGCTCCTGGAAGTGGCCCGCCTTGTCCGGGCCGTGCGCCATCCCCCACTGCTTCTGGACGAGCGTGTTGTCGGGCAGCCGGTCGGTCCAGCCGCCGTCCCGGTGCGGGGTGCGCGGGCCGTGCGCCAGCTCCGTGCCGGCGCCGTCGAAGCGGTGCCAGGTCCAGCGCCCGCCGGCGCCCCGGACGGCGAAGGTGTGACCCACCACCCCGCCGGTCTTCTGCAGGCCGTCCCGGTACTCGTGCACGGTGGCGCCCCGGTGGTCGACGTCCCGCCAGCCGAAGCCGGAGGTGTCGTAGCGGCGGGTGCCGTGCCCGGCCAGCGCCCCGGTGTCGTCCCAGTGGGCCCAGCCGGTCCGGCGGTTGAGGTCCCCGAAGGACAGGGTGTCGGTGCGGCGGTAGGCGTCCAGCACCCCGCCGCCGGGCAGCACCCGGCGCTCGAACACCTCCACCGGTGTGTACGTCGAGCCGAGCAGTCGGATCCGGCCGCCGTTGCCGGTGATCTCGACCCGGCCGTGGTGGAAGGCCCCGGTGCCCGCCGGGGCGGGGTGCGCGGCGGCCGGGTGCGGCTGCCTGCTCCAGGTGGCCCCGGCGGCCGGGGTGTGGTCGATGACGTACTGGTGGTCGGTGCGGCGACCGCCGTCCAGCACGTTGACGCCCTGGTGGGTGACGGCCCCGCCGGCCGGGTCGTGCACGGTGAACTCGCCGTCCCGGGGGCCGCCGGGACGGTGGAAGGTGACCTGCAGTCCGCCGTCGGCCCGGACGGTGACCACCCGCTGCGGGACCTGGCCGCCGGCCGCGCCCTCCAGCCGACCGGGCGCCCGGACCCCGGCCGGGCCCGGCTCGGGGACGACCGCGAACGTCCCGTTCGGGTTGCCGTCCGGGCCGCGCAGCGCGGTACCGGCCTCCAGCCTGCTGCCGTCCGCGCCGTACCGGACGAAGTCGCCGCCGGCCGTGGTGTCGGTGATCTGGCGGACGCCGCCGGGTCGTTCGGTGACGGTCAGGTGCGGCAACGGGGTGTCGGTGGCGTCCAGCACGGTCAGGGTGCGCGGGCCACCCTGCGGGGTGTGCGTCACCACCCAGCGGTCGACCGGCGCACCGCCCGGCCCGCGCAGCCGGGTCGCGTCGTCGGTGAGCCGGCCCGCGTCGTCGAAGACCTGGTGGCCGCCGTCGAGGTCACCGACCCGGAACCCGGTGCCGTCCGCGGTGACGACCCGCCGGGGGTCGGGTCGGAACCCGCCGTCCAGCCAGTGCGGGACGGGCGCCAGCGGGTGCGCCGGGCCGCCGACCGGACGCTCCAGGTGGCCTACCTGCGCGCCGCCCGCGTCCAGCAGCTGCTGGCCGCGGGCGTCCAGCGTGCCGTCCGCGCCGTGCCGTTCGTAGCGCAGGCCGCCGCCCGGGGCGGTGGGCAACTGCTCGACCCGGAACCCGCCGCCCGGGTGGGCCACCACCCGCTCGGGCAGCCGGACCCCGGCGGCGTCGGTCAGGACGTGGCCGCCGGCGCCGTCCGGCACCGCGAACCGCGCACCACGCAGACCCCCGCCGTCCACCAGCGAGAGGCCGGTCTCCAGCCGCGAACCGTCGGCGCCGTACCGCACCGACACACCGGTGGCGGCGTCGGTGATCCGGACCGTGCCGTCCGGCAACGTCGTCACCGGCTGCGGCAACCGGGTACCGGCCGCATCGGTCAGGACGTGGCCACCGGCACCGTCCGGCACCGCGAACCGCGCACCACGCAGACCCCCGCCGTCCGCGAGAGACAGACCGGTCTCCAGCCGCGAGCCGTCGGCCCCGTACCGCGCCGACACGCCCGTACCCGCGTCCGTGATCCGCACCGTGCCGTCCGGCAACGTCGTCACCGGCTGCGGCAACCGGGTACCCGCCGCGTCCGTCAGCACATGGCCACCCGCGCCGTCCGGCACCGCGAACCGCGCACCACGCAGACCCCCGCCGTCCACCAACGACAGGCCCTGCTCGGCGAAGCCGCCCTGCGGGGTGTACCGGGTGGACGCCCCGGTACGCGGGTCGGTCACCCGCCAGCCGCCGCCGGCCAGCTGATCGGCGGTCAGGCCGTTCGGCGTGCCGGCCGCGTCGGTGACCCGGTGCGGAGCACCGTCCACCAGGAAATGACCACCCCGGACACCTGCCACGTCGGCCAACGAGAGGCCGGTCTCCACCCGCAACCCGTCGGCCCCGTACCGCGCCGAAGCACCGGTGGCGGCGTCCGTGATCCGCACCGTGCCGTCGGGCAGCGTGCTCACCGGCTGCGGCAGGCGGGTACCGGCCGCGTCGGTCAGCACATGGCCACCCGCACCGTCCGGCACCGCGAAGCGCGCACCACGCAGACCGCCGCCGTCGCCGAGGGCCAGGCCCTCGTCCAGGAACCGGCCCTGAACGTCGACGTGCACGGACCGGCCGGTGACCGGGTGGGTGACCCGCAGGCCGGCGCCGCCGGGCAGCACGTCCAGGTGGTGGCCCCCGCCGCCCGCCAGGGAGTGGGTGACCACGCCGGTGTCGTGGGAGAGGACCAGCACCGGGCCGACCGGCGTACCGGCGGCGTCGAGCAGCGGCCGGCCCTCCTCGACCAGCGTGCCGCCGTGGTCGAAGCCGTGGTGCCCGCCGGTGAGCGGGTCGCGCAGGTCGAAGCCGCCGCCGGGGCGGGCGGTGACGTTCAGCGGCAGCGGGCCGGTGGCGTCGCGGGCCTCGTGGACGGCGTTCCCGTGGCCGTCGAAGTCAGTGTGCACGTACCGCCCGTCGGGGGCACCGCCCAGGCCGCCGAGCGGGACCTCCTCGGCGACCAGCCGGCCGGTGCCGTCGTAGCTCTGCACGCTGCCCAGGTGGGCGTTGTGCACGTCGAAGCCGCCACCGGGCCGGGCCACCGGGTGCAGCAGCGGGTCGGGGACGTTGTGCGCGTCCAGCATCCGGTGGACCGACCCGCCGGGCGTGACGGTGGTCTCGATCCGCCAGCCGTTCGGGCCGGCCACCGCGCTGTCGGCGAGCGGGAGCAGCACCGGCGCCGGGGGCGCGGCCTGGGCGGCAACCTGCGGCACCGGCGCCGGGTTGAGCTGCGGCATCGACTGGGCGCTGCCGGAGCCGCCGAGCAGCCGGGGCCGCTCGCGCAGGCTGTCGGCGCTGAGGCGGGCGAGGTCCTGGTCCATCCGGGCGGGGTCGACGCCGAGCGCGGCGAGCCGCTCGAGGCTCTCGTCGAGGCGCTGCGCGGCGACGTCCACCGAGGCCTGGGCGTGGATCCGGACGGGGCTCGGCCGGGAGCCCGAACCCGGACGGGCGTCCAGGTCGGCGAGCAGCCGCTCGGCCTTGCCGAACTCGTGCCGGGCCAGGGTGAGTTCCTGCCAGGCCTGGAGCCGGGCGCCCCGACCGGGGTCGTCGGCGGCGCCGAACAGGGCGACCACCCGGTCGCTCTGCTGCCGCCAGAGCTGGTCGAGCTGGGCACCTGTCAGCCGGCCGGGGGCGGCGCCGTGCGGGGCCGCCCCGGGCCCGGGCGAATGGACCAGCGGGGCCTGCGCCAGTGGGGCCTGGACCAGCGGCGCCGGGGTGGGGGCGGTCAGGCCCGGGGTGTGCCCGGCGGGCGGCTGGACGGCGGACGTGACCGGGGGCGGGGTGAGGCGCTGGCCGCCGTGGTCCAGCAGGCCGAGCGCGTCGTCGACCCGGGTGACGGCGCCGGCCCCGGCGCCGGGGGCGTGCACGCTCGGCAGGACGGCCGGCGGCGCGGTGACGGCCCGGGGCGGGGCGAACTCGGAGAGGTGGATGTTGATCTGATGGGCCGTCAGGGCCTGGGTGCTGTGCTCGCCCAGGTGGCCGCCGGTGGTGAAGACCGGGGCGTCGGCCCGGTTCAGCGGGGAGCCGGTGGCCAGCAGGTCCATGGCGCCGTGCAGTTGCGTCCCGGGCGAGCCGATCTGGCCGAGGCCGCGCACGGTGGTGGCGGGCGCGGTGGTGACCGGGGTGAAGGCGCCACCGGGATGGACGCCGACGGTCGGGTGCAGGGTGACGGCCGGATTCACGGTGGCGGCCTGGTGGACGCCGTTGCTCGGGGCGAGCAGGTCGGCGGTGTGCACCGTCGGGACGTGCGGGGCGGCGGTGTGCAGCGCGCCGGTCCCGGCGGTGCCGACGGTCCCGAGCCCGTTCACGGCGGTGCCCGGCTGGTGCAGCAGGCCCACCGTCTGGGTCTGCAGGGCCGGCAGGTGGACGGTGCCCGCGCCGGCGCCGAGGCTGTCGGTGAGGTGGGCGGCCGGGGCCACGGGATGCGTGCTGCCGAGCGTCCCCGGCAGGTGCAGGGCGCCGGGGGTGCCGGCGTGGCCGGCCAGGTTGCCGGCACCGACGGACGGGTGCGCGCTCGCCCCGAGCCCGGTGTCCAGGTGCAGGCCGCTCGGGGTGACCGTCAGGTTGGCCCAGTCGCCCATCCGGACGGCGTGCAGCTCGCGCACCGGGGTGTCCAGCAGCGCGTCCAACTGCCGTACCGCGTGCGGGGCGAGCGAGAGCTGGTCGGTGAAGCCGCTGTGCACGCCGAAGGTCGGCGGGCGGGAGAAGCCCAGGCCCAGGCCGCCCGGCTCCAGGTGCGGCAGTTCCAGGCCGCGCGGGCCCGACCAGTCACCGAGCCGGATCTTCGCGAGGTCCGCGCGCGGCAGGTCGACCAGGGCGTCCACCTGGTGCAGCGGCGGCGGCACCGGGATCGCCGCCGCCGTCCGGCCGGCGGTGCCCAGGATCGGCGCGCCGAACCGGAACTTGCCCAGCACGCCACGCTCCACGAACCCGATCCGCAGCGCGCCGCGCAGCCCGTACTGGCCGATCTCGGCGGCGTCCACCGGCAGCACCAGCCGCAGCCACTTGGTGCCGCCCAGCTCGGCGCGGGCGAAGTTCCAGGACGCGGTGCCGAACCGGCCGAGCCCGACGGGCAGGCCGCGGACCAGCCCGGGGATCGCCTTGATGCCCTGGATCACGGCGAGGCCGCTGCCCCGGAAGGTCATACCCGCCCAGTTGGGCAGCTTGGTGATGGAGTTCATCACCCAGAGGCCGCCGGACTTCACCCAGTTGCCGGTCAGCGAGGCGAAGTCGCGCAGACCGGGCAGGAAGGCGAAGCCGTGCAGGCCGCCGCCGGTGAACATGCCGCGGAAGAAGTTGGCCACCGCCTGGCCGACGCCCTTGATGCCCTTCCAGGTGAACTTGGCCCCGGCGCTGATCAGTTTGAGCAGCGGCAGGCCCTTGGTGGTCGGCGCGATCATGCCGAGGCCGGAGAGGAAGAGGTCCAGCGCGCTGGCCTTGCCCTGGGCGAAGTCCACCGCGGTCTTGACGAAGATCGCCAGGTTGACGCCGATCGCGATCAGCGCGATCGGGCCGCCGAAGATCAGGGCCGGCAGGATCAGCGCGATCGCCAGCCACTGGAAGGCCTCCCAGAACAGGTCGCAGTCGGAGACCGGCTGCTTGATGCCCCTGGCGGCGCTGCTGAGCGCGCTGCCGGCCGTCCGCCCGGCCTCGTCCTGGGCGGTGCCGGCCGCCCGGGCGGTGCTCGCGAGTTCGGTCAGCCGGGTGTCGTCCTTGGCCAGGCCGCGCCCCTGGGAGAGCGCGTTGTCGGCGCGCCACTGCTGGTCGCGGACCACGCCCGCGTACGTGGTGAGTGCCCGGGCGGAGTTCTCGAAGGCGTCGGCGACGGACTGCACGAAGCCGCGCAGCGGTCCGCTGATCTTGTCCCGGAGGGCGTCCGCGGTCTGACCGACGAAAGCGCCGTCCCCGGTCTTGTTCAGCACCGCGTCCAGGGCGTCGTCGATCTCCCTGGCGACCCGGCCGAGGTCGGCCAGCGAGCGCTGCACCTCGTCCATCCGCTCCGGGTCCCCTGGGGTGGGGTCGGCGGTCAGGCCGATCGCGTTCCAGTCGGTCGGACGCTGGGCCATCTCGGGTCCTCTCCGTACGCGGCCTGGCGGGCGGGGCCCTCCCCCGGCGTGCGAACAGCACTCCCGGCCTGACCACGTGCGAAGCACCGGTCCGGTTCACCGGGCGGCGCAGGTCCGGATCTCCGTGCCCGGGACGGGCGCCGCGCCGGGCGCGGTGAACCGCCGCCCCCTCCCGCACGTGGTCAGGCCGGAGCAGCACGGCTATCCGACCGGAGGGACCTCTTGCCCGACTTCGCGATGGACTACACCATCCTCAACGAGGCCCGCAAGGACCTGCACGACCTGGCCGACCGGATCTCCCCCACGCTGTCCAACAGCGTCTTCTCCCAGCTCGGTTCGGGAAATCTGGGGGACGCCCAGGCGGTCTTCGGCGACCCGAACGTCACCAACGGGTTCCGCAGTCTCTACCGGCTCTCCAAGGACCCGATGAACCGGGCCGTGGACCACCTCAAGCAGCTGGGCGACGTCTTCGGGGCCGTCGCCGACGGCTACTTCGACGTGGACGCGCAGATCTCCGACGGCCTTGGCGTGATGGGCGCCAACATGGGGCTGGACGCTTGGCGCGGCCGGAAGTCCGCCTGGGACTACCGCAACGCCCACGCCGACCAGTGCACCCCGGACGAGCACGGCAAGGTGCCGGAGTTCTGCAGTGCCACCGACCCGGGCGCGCCGCCGGTCGACCAGACCATCGACACCGCCAACGGCTCCGTCCACACCCACCTGACGCTGGACGGCAACAACAACGTGGTGAAGGAGGAGACGACCGTCACCCACGACGGCCAGACCTACACCTCCACCACCAGTTACACGGACAACGGCAAGTCCTTCACCACCGACACCGTGTACTCGGACGGCACCAAGAACCACGCCGAGACCCATCTGCACGACGACGGCACCGGCGACATGACGGTCACCGACAACGACGGCGTGAAGACCGAGTACCACCGCGGCGGCCCGGGCCAGGAATGGCAGCAGACCGGCGGCGGCAAGCCGGAGGACACCACGGACGACACCTCCTACCCGCCGGTGTTCTGACTGCACACCATCTTATCGGTACGGCCACGAACCGAGGCCGCCCCCGCACCCGCACCCGCACCCGCACGATGCGCACACCCGTATCGACCATCCCCGTTGAGAGGACGACCATGCCCAACATCTCCCTGGACTTCGACAAGATCGAGGCCACCTCGGCCCGCCTGGACTCGGCCAGCGACAACATCGTGCCGATGCTCAACGACCTCAAGAACGACGTGAACAACCTGCTCGGCGACGGCATGGTGTTCCAGCAGTCCAGCCCGGCGATGCAGGAGGCCTACGACAAGTTCAACACCAGCCTGCTGGCCGCGATGGACGGCATCAAGGGCTTCGCCAAGCAGTTCCGCCAGATCAAGGACCAGATGCACCAGATGGACGCCGACATGGCCAGCAGCCTGCGCGAGGGCAGCTGAGCGCAGGACGCCGAGGGGCCGGGACACCCGTCCCGGCCCCTCCCGCGTCCCTGACCCCTCCGGCGTGCCCGGCCGCCGTCAGGTCCCGGGCGGCCGCCGGCGGTTCAGCCGTCCGCGCGCAGCACCGTCAGCGGCACCTGCACCGCCATCGCCTCGCCGGCCCGGCCGGTGGTCCAGCCGCGGCCGGTGACCGGGGTGGAGCGGATCAGGTGGACCGGGAGCCGAATCCCGATCATGTCGCCCTCCTGCAGGCTCTTCGGGGCCAGCAGCAGCCCCCGGCGGGCCCGCTTGGCGGCGGTGACCCAGCCGCCCATCGCCACCTGCAGGGCGTCGGCCGGGCCCGCGTAGAGCAGGCCGAGACCCCGGTCTCGGCCGAAGGTCGCGGTCTCCTTGAGGACCCGGTCACAGGCCGGCATGGCCAGCAGGTCGGCGTCGTCGACCACGATCACCCGGGGGCCGCCCAGGTCGTCCAGCGCCGACTGGACCAGCTCGGCGGCCGGGTCCGGCTCGGTGAGGACCCGGGCCAGCGGATGCCGGGCCAGCGCCCGCAGCGGGGAGTGCCGCGGGGTCAGCACCACCAGTGAGGTGCCGCCGGCCAGCAGGGACACCGCCAGCGAGGCCAGCACCGTACTGCGCCCCGATCCGGGCGGACCGAGCACCGCGAAGGCGGCCGACGGGCCGGCGAAGTCCACCCCGACCGGCCCGGCGTCGTCGCCGCCCATGCCCAGCAGGCCCCACATCGGGCGCCGCAGTCCGGCCCCGACCGTCTCGTAGGCCTCGGCGAAGTCCACCGACCCGGGCAGCGAGGCGACCGGGAAGGGCCGCCGGGCGGCGGGCACCCCGGCGTCCCGGCGGGTGGTCTCGATGCCGATCGCGGCGAGCGCCTTCGCCTGCTCCTGGCCGCCGTCACCGGGGGCCAGCAGTGCCACCTGGGTCTCGGTGCCGCTGAGCGCGTGCCAGCCGCGGCCGGCCGGCACCGCCGCGGGCACCTTGCCCGGGGAGAGCCCGACCAGCTGGTAGTCGTTGCGGTCCCCCTGGCGCAGCAGCAGCTTGTGGTCGTTGTGGGCGGCCAGCCGGCCGCCGAGCAGCGAGCGCTCGGAGCTGGCGACCACATGGATCCCGGCCGCGGCGCCCTCCCGCAGCAAGCGGGTGACCAGGTCCACCAGCCGCCCGTTGTCGTGGTCGTCGAGCAGGCTTGAGAGCGCGTCCCAGCCGTCGATCAGCAGCAGGATGTGGGCCGGCCGCTCGGCCTTGGGGAGCAGCGCGCGCAGTTCGTTCAGGCCGGCCGCGTTGTGCTCGCTGCAGCTCTCCTGGCGGGCGGTCAGCTCGGCGGTGAGCCGGTGCAGCAGGCGCTCCAGGCGCTCCAGGTCGTGCCGGGACACCACCGCGCCGCAGTGCGGCAGGGCGGACAGCGCGGCGAGGCCGCCGCCGGCCGCGTCGATGCCGTAGATGTGCACGTCCGCCGAGGAGGCGGTCCGGGCGGCGGACCCGGCCAGGGTGCGCAGCACCTGGGTGCGGCCGGAGCGGGGCGCGCCGATCACGTACAGGTGGCCGAAGGACGCGAGGTCGGCGGTGGCCACCCGGCGCTCCTGGAGCTGCGGGACGTCCTCCAGTGCGTACGGGATCGGCGGCAGGGGGCCGTCGTGGCCGGGGAGCAGCGCGGTGAGGTCGTCCAGCAGGACGCGCTCCGCCAGGGCGGGCAGCCAGGGGCTCGGCTGCGGGACGAAGTCGTCCAGGCCGGCCGCCGCCTCGCGCAGGGCGGCGACCAGGGCCTGCAGGTCGGTGGGGGCCGGGGCGGCGGGGGCGCCGGGGTCGCTGTCGCCGAGGGGCATCGCGACGGGCCGGCCGAGCCTGGCCCAGGAGAGTTCGGCGGCGCGGACCGGCGCTCCGGAGGGGCGGGCCGGACCGCTGCCCGTGCCAGGGCGGGCGGCGCCCGCCCAGGCGCCCTGGAACGGCACGGTGGAGCGGTGTCCGAGCCGGACCAGGGCCCGGCCGGGGGCGGAGGCGGGGATGTGCACGGCCTCGGAGGTGTCGATGATGTCCTGGCTCTCGGTCGAGTCGGTGACCCGCAGCGCGATCCGGAGGTTGGTGTTGGCGCGGATGTCGCTGGTGACGGCGCCGGACGGGCGCTGGGTGGCGAGCACCAGGTGGATGCCGAGCGAGCGGCCGCGCTGGGCGATCCCGATCAGGCCGGGTACGAAGTCCGGCACCTCGCGGACCAGGGTGGCGAACTCGTCGATGACCAGCAGCAGTCGGGGCAGCGGGGCGAGGGTGGGATCGGCCAGCCGCTTGGAGCGGTACTCGGGGTGGTCCTTGGCCGCCACCTCGGCGAGCAGCCGCTCGCGGCGGCGCAGTTCGGCGCCGAGCGACTCCAGCGCGCGTTCCACCAGGTGGGCGTCGAGGTCGGTCACCATGCCCAGGGTGTGCGGGAGTTCGGCGCACTCGCGGAAGGCCGAGCCGCCCTTGTAGTCGACCAGGACGAAGGTCAGCTCGTCGGGCCGGTTGGCTGCGGCCAGCGAGGCGACGAAGGACTGCAGCAGTTCGGACTTGCCGGAGCCGGTGGTGCCGGCGACCAGCGCGTGCGGGCCGTCGCGCACCAGGTCCAGGGTGAGCGGCCCGTCGTAGCCGGTGCCGAGCAGGAACGAGGTGGACGCGGGCCGGCGGCGCCAGCGCGCCAGCAGTTCGGCCGGGGCGGGCGGCTCCAGGCGCAGCAGGTCCAGCAGTTCGACCTGCTGCGGCAGCCCGGCGTCGTGCTCAGGGCTGACGTCCCTGACCGGGGCGAGCGCGCGGGCGACCTGCTCGCACCAGTCGGTGTCGACCAGGTCGGCGCGGACGTCCGTGATGTCCGGCGCGCCGGTCCGGCGCACCGTCAGACGGTGGCCGGCCGCCAGCACCACGGCGGCGCACTCCTCCGGCAGCAGCCGCTCCTGCTCGTCCAGGCAGACGCTGAAGACCCGCACCCGGGGGCCGTCGGTGAGCACCTGGACCATGCCGGGCACGTCGCGCAGCTGCCGGGCCCGGTCGGCGATGACCAGCACGTCCGGCTCGTTGAACATCGCCTTGCCCATGGAGGAGCCCAGCGCCCGCTGCCGGGCCTGGATCTGGGCGACCAGCTCGGAGATCCGGTTGGCGGTGGACTCCGGGTCGTTGCCGATGCTCACCACCGGGCCGCCGGCCGCGGCCGGCCGCAGGTGCGGCAGCCACCGCACCCACTCCCAGCTCTCCGCCCCCGCGCGCTCGGTGAGCACCACGATCCGCAGGTCGCGCGGGCTGTGCAGGACGGCCGACTGGGCGACCAGCCAGCGGGCCAGCGCCTGGACGGGCTCGCCCGCCCCGGCCACGCCGACCACGCCGTACTCGGCGATCTCCACCCCGATCGGGACGTCCGGGATGTTCCAGCGCACCGTGCGGTGGTTCTCGTCGCGGGCGGGATCGTCGAGTTCCTTCACGGACGGCTGGTCGACGGTGCCGAGCCGCAGGACCAGGTGGTCCGGGTCGCGGCGACGCCGCTCCCAGAGTCGGCTGCCGGGGCCGACGGCGGTCAGGCCGACCGTGGCCGGGTCCGGCCCGGCGAGGCCGCGGACCACCCGTTCGCGGTCGGCCGCGGTGCGGATCTCCCCCTCCAGGGTGCGGCGGCGCAGCCGGTAGCGGGCCTCGGCCAGCTCGTGCGCCTTGCGGTTGCCGCGCCGCCCGACGATCCAGTTGGAGAGCGCCATCAGCGGGCTGAAGAGGATGAACACCAGGTAGAAGTACGAGTGGAAGACCGCCACCATCACCATGCCGAGCACCATCGGCGCGACCATCAGCAGCAGCGGGAACGGCCGCCGGGACGGCGCGGTCGGCGGCATCGGCAGTCGGACCCGCTCCGCGTCCAGGTGCGGGGCGATCCGCGGCGGGCGGTTGTAGTCCACGCCGATGCCGTCCGCGGAGGGCACCACGGCGGCGTCCGGTTCGACCGGCTCGACCAGGCGCAGCAGCGCGGCGCCGGCGGCCACGTCGCCGCCGAGCGGCCAGGCGGTGGCACCGGGCGGCAGCGCCTCGGCGGGCGGGAGCGTACCGGCGGCGGGCCGGGTGGCGGCGGTCGGACGGGGGAGGTCGGGCGTGCCGGGACCGGAGGCGGAGCCGGCCGGCGGGTGGCCGGGGGCGGGCGGCTCGGCCGCCGCGCTGCCGGGCGGGCCCGGGACGCAGGGCCTGACCTCCACCGGGGAGCCGCCGGAGCGCTGCCAGAAGGCCGAGCCGTCCTGGCCCACCGTCAGCCAGAGACCCCCGGTGGGGACGCCGGCGCCGGACAGGCGGACGGCGCAGTCCTGGTCCGAGCCGATCTCGTGGCTGCCCGGCCCGAGCCGCCAGCTCCGACCGGCGCCGGGGCCCGACACCAGGTGCAGCTCCAGCTGCGCCGGACCGCCCGGCCGTCCGTCCGGTGCGGGCACCCGCACCCGGTCCTGGTCGTCGACGGGGGCGCCCAGGCCGAGCACCGCCCCCTCCAGCACGCCCGCCCCGGTGACCGGGGCCGCCGGGTCCAGCGCGGCCGGGCCCAGGTGCAGAGCGCGCGGGGCGACGGCCGAGGCCTGGCCGGCCGCGAACGCCGCCGGGCCGCCCGCCGCTCCGGCCTCCCCCCGGGGGCCGTACCCCTCGGGCGGGGTCCGGTCGACGGCGGCGGCCAGGTCGCCGACGGTCGCGTACGGCGGCAGGTCCAGCACATGGTCGCGGCGGCGGGCGTCGGCGCTGTCGACGAGCGTGACGGTGAGCTTCACCGGGTGGTCTCCAGGGGTCGGGCTCGGGTGTCGGGGACTGGGCGCGGGGTGGCGGAGGGCGGGCCGTCGGGCCGTCAGGTGGCGGGCTGGCGGGGTCGGGGTGGCGGGGTGGCGGGGTGGCGGGGTGGCGCCCCAGGGTGCGGCGACGGCCTGGTCGGGACGGCGGTCAGGTCGGGACGGCGGCCGACACGCCGGGCGGGCCCGAGCCCGGTTCGGGGGCCGGCTCGGCGAGATCGTCGTCGGCCGGGTCCCGGACGACCGGGACATCGGGCCGGGCGCCCGCCGGAGCGGTGACCGGGCCCGGCAGGGCGGGCGCGAGGACGGTCGCCCCGCCGACCGCGGGCGCCGCGCCGACCCGGCCGAGGTCCGGGCCGCCGGGGGGCCGGACCGGGCCGAAGGTGTCCTCGTCGCCGGCGGGGACGGCCGGCGGTGGCAGCCGGAGCCGCCCGCGCACCCCGGGGATCGCCGGGTCGGTGCCGGCGGCGGGCGGACCGAACGGATCGGCCGGATCGGGCTCGCGGGGTACCTGGCCGGAGGCGGGGTCGGCGCCGTCCGTCGGCGCGGGACGTTGGACGAACCGTGGCCGGACCGGCGGCGGCACCGCACCCCTGGGCCGGGGAGCGCCGGGCGGGATCGCCCTGCCGGGGACGATCACCCGGCCGAGCACCAGCGGTGGTGGGCCCGGGTCGGGTTCCGGTGCTGCGGGTGCCGAAGGTGCCACGGGTGCCACGGGTGCCGGAGGTACTGCCGGACCGGCCGGGCCGGAGGGGCCGTCAGGGCCGGTGGGGGCAGCGAGGTCGGCGGGACTCGTGATGCCGTCCGGGCCGACAGGATCGGCCGGGCCACCCGTACGGTCCGGCGCGTGAAGGTCCGGCGTGTGAAGGTCCGGCGCCCGGCGGTGCGAGGTTGACGGCGGGGCGAGGGCGGAGCGCCCGGGGAACTCGGCCGAATCCGGCCGGTGTTCCACCGCCTCCCCCGTGGCCGGACCGACCGGACCGACCCTGCGACCCGCGCCGGGGGCGGACCCGGTGCCGGTGCCGGCGGCGGGAGCGAGCTCCCCGGCCGGAACGCCGCCGGGGAACGGCCCGGGTGCGGTCCTGACCGGCACCGGCTTCGGGCCCAGCGCGGAGCGGCCGGGCAGCCCGGCCGGCGCCGGCTGCTCGGGCCCGCCGGGGGCGTCCACGCCCAGGGCCGGCTCGGCCAGGTCGCTGTCGTCCGTAGGGCCCGCGTCGTGGGCGGGGTAGGGCGGCAGCAGCGGGAGGCTGCGGGCGGTCGCCCTGGCCAGCGGGACGGCGTCCACCCGCAGACCGGTGCCCAGGACGCTCAGACCGGCCCGGTCGGCGGTGAGCAGCCGGGCCGAGCCCCGGGCGCCGCTCAGGGCCAGCAGTCTGGAGCCGGCGGCGGGGCGGGCACCGGCCGGCAGTTCGGCGCAGACCGCGAAGGCCGGGGCGCCGCCGGTCGCGGCCCGCTCGGCGAGCGCCAGCGCGGCGGCCGGCTCGGGGCCGGTGTGACGGGGGTTCACCCCCTCCGCAACGGTGACGGCGCCGGCCGGCAGTCGGGCGTCGAGCTGGGCCGCCAGGGCCTGCAGCACCGCGCGGGCGGTGCCCTTGTCACCGCCCAGCACGGTGACGGCCGGCCCGGTGGCCAGGTCGAGCAGGACGGCGTGCCGCCCGTCCGTACCGAGCGCCGCGAGCAGCGGGGCCGGGCGGCCGCCGGTGGCCACCCCGGCCGCGTCCGCGCGGTCGAGCCACCAGAGCCGCGGGTCGGTGTCGTCCGCCGCCCAGGGCTCGGGCGGCCGCGGCGGCGCGGCGGGCCCGCAGGCCACCAGCACCCCGACCACGGACCGGCCGAGCAGCACCCCGTACGGCTCGACGCCCGGGACCCGGCCGGCGCCCAGCGCGGCCCGCTCGGCGTCGGCCCAGCCGGACCGGTCGCCGAGCAGGCGGACCAGCAGCCGCAGGTGGCGGCGGTAGCGGAGCTGGGCACGGACGGGTGCGGCGAACGCGGCGGCGGTGGCGGCCGCCTCCCGGCGCAGGCGACGCCGGACGACCCGCCAGCCGCCGGCCCGCCGGGCGCCCAGCTGGGCGAGCACGACGAGCAGCAGGAGCAGACCGGCCAGGCCGAAGAGTGTGGCCGTGCCGCCGGGCACGGCGGGCAGGGCGCTCACGAGGCGATCCCGTGCGCGACGACGCCCCGGTCGGCGAGGTTCCGGCGCAGGGCCTGCACCCCGTAGTGGGTACGGGACTTGAGGGTTCCGCCGGGTATGCCGAGCAGCCGGGCGGCGTCCGGTCCGGCCCGGCCCAGCAGGTGGACGTGCACGACGGCCTCCCGGTGGATCGGGTCCAGCGAGCGCAGCGAGTCGACCAGCACCTGACGGTCCAGCACCTGCGCCGTCTGGTCGGCGACCGGTGCCTGGTCCGGGAAGCCCTCGGCGGCGATGCCGACCGGGACGGCGCGGTCCTTGCGCCGGCCGTCGATCAGCAGGTGACGGGCGACGCGGAACAGCCACATCCGGATCGGCAGGTCGCTCCAGTCCAGCCGGTCCGCCAACTGCCAGGCCCGCAAGAGGGTTTCCTGGACGATGTCCTCGACCTGGTGCGGGTCGTGGCGGGCGAGGCTGGTGACGAACCGCTGGAGCCGTTCGCGTTCGGCCAGCAGGAGTTCGGCGCGCCGTTCCGGGGCGGGCGGTGCGGCCACCGCTCCGGGACGAACGCCCCCCGAGGGCTCGGACTGGCTGGCGGATGCCCGGTGGGTCGGGCCGGCGGTGCGCTCCATGACACTGCTCTTCCTGATCGTACGGCGATCTGCTGCGGCGGAGACCCCCATGTCATGTGCGCGCAGGTCGCACATCCCCAACCGGCGGCCACGGTACTGACGCCAGTCGTCCGAAAGTTCGTGCCGGGGTGAACAGCAGGCCAAGTCATGTCGTTCAACCAGCCAACCGGCAGCACATCTTGACTGCCCGCCACCTTCGGAGCGGGAACTGTTCACCCGCCCGTGGTGTGCCGGGAGGAAGGTGTCGCCCACACCCTCACGTCCTCTGGAGGCCCGGTGCCCCCGTCCGACCCGCGGCCGGCGCGACCGCAGCCAGCCGACCGGTTCGCCGACACCTTCGTCCGGCACACCCCCTCGCCGCCGCGCGGGCTGCTGCCCGGCGCCCGGGCCTGGGGCGCGGCGGCGGCGGTCGCTGCCCTGGCCGGGGCGGCCGTGCTGGGCGCCGCCCAGTTGCCGGGGCTGGTCCGGCAACCCGCGACCGCGAACGCCGGGCGGCCGGCGGCGACCCCCGCGAACGGCGCGGCGCCACCCTCACGTACGGCGGTCCCGCCGGCCGGGTCCGCACCGGCGGCGTCCGGGCCGGCCCCCACCGTCACCGTCCAGGCCGCCGCGCAGGGCGCCCCGGGTCCCGCCGCACCCGCCGAGGCCGGACCGCCCGCCGCGGGCGCCGCCCCGCCGGCCGCGGCCGGGGGATCAGCGCCGCAGGGTGCCGACCGCGCCGCACCCGGCCGTACCCAGGCGGCCGCGCCGGCCCAGGTCGTGCCCGCCGCACCGGCCGCGGGCGCCGCCGCTCCCCCTGCGGCGGTGCCCGCGGCGTCCGCCGCCCCGGCGCAGGCCGTCCCGCCGGCCCCCGCCGTCGCCCAGCCCGCGCCCGTCCCGGGACGGCCGCTGGCCGGCCGGGCGTCCGGCCGCTGCATCGGCGTCCTGGGCGGGAAGGGTGCCGACGGCACCCCGCTGGAGCTGCAGGACTGCAACGGCTCGGCCTGGCAGAAGTGGGACTTCCGGGCCGACGGCTCGGTCCGCGCGCTCGGCCTCTGCATGGACGTGGCCTGGGCGTCGGTGGCCAACGGCGCCGCCATCCAGCTGGTGAACTGCAACGGCGGCCCGGCCCAGCGCTTCGTCCTGAGCGGCGCCGGGGACCTGGTCAACCCGCAGGCCGACAAGTGCGTGGACGCGAAGGACCAGGGCACCGGGGGCGGCACCCGCCTCCAGCTCTGGAACTGCGCGGGCACCGCGAACCAGAAGTGGGACCTCCGCTGACAGCACCTCACCGCCGGACCGGCCGCCGGCCGGGGCCCGCAGGGCGGCCGGGCCGCGGGCCCGGGACGTCCGGCGGCGCGGGCCCGGGACGTCCGGCGGCGCGGAGCGGCAGGCCAGGGGCCGACGGGCGGTCCGGCGGGGGCCCGCCGGCGGAACGGTGATGTCCACCGACCGGACTGGACCTGAGGGGCGAGTTCACGGCAATATGGTCTAGACCTCTCTATGTCGCTCCAGAAATGGCGGACCCCGTATGGAAATCGTGATCGTCCCCGACGCCGCCGCCGGCGGTGAGCTCATCGCCGCGGCGATCGCCGATCTCCTGTCCGCCAAGCCCGACGCCCTGCTCGGCGTCGCCACCGGCTCCACCCCGCTGCCGATCTACCAGGCCCTGGCCGCCCGGGTCCGAGCCGCGACGCTGGACGCCTCGCGGGCCCGGATCTGCCAGCTGGACGAGTACGTCGGCCTGCCCGCCGGCCACCCCGAGTCCTACCGTTCGGTGGTGCTCCGCGAGGTCGTCGAGCCGCTCGGCCTCACCGAGACGTCCTTCCTCGGCCCGGACGGCAACGCGCAGGACATCGCCGCCGCCGCCATCGCCTACGACCGCGCGCTGGCCGAGGCCGGCGGCGTGGACCTCCAGCTGCTGGGCATCGGCACCGACGGGCACATCGGCTTCAACGAGCCGTGCTCCTCGCTCGCCTCGCGCACCCGGATCAAGACGCTGACCCGGCAGACCCGCGAGGACAACGCCCGGTTCTTCGACAGCCTGGACGAGGTGCCGCACCACGTCATCACCCAGGGCATCGGCACCATCCTGGAGGCCCGCCACCTGGTGCTGCTGGCCACCGGCGAGGCGAAGGCCGAGGCCGTCGCGCTGGCCGTCGAGGGTCCACTGTCGGCCGCCGTCCCGGCCTCCGCGCTCCAGCTGCACCCGCACGCCACCGTGGTGGTCGACGAGGCCGCCGCGGCCGGCCTCAAGCTCGCCGACTACTTCCGCGACACCTACGCGGCCAAGCCCGCCTGGCAGGGTCTCTGACCCCGGCCGCCCGGGGGCGGTGACGGCGGCGCGCCCGGGACGGGCGCTCCCCCGTACCGACGCCTGAACCCGAGCACCTGATCGGCGGCTCCGGAGCGCACATCCGCTCCGGGGCCGCCGATTCGTTTCTCCCCGCCGGAGCACCCGGCCGCCACCGGCCAGCACCGGGCCCGACACCACGCGAACCACCCGCCGCATCCCCACCGGCCGGCCACTCCCGAAGCAGCCACCACCGAGCGTGGCCCGCGCCCGGGACCACCCGGCAAGAGGCGCGTCATGTGCGCTGCGTCACTTCTCCACCCCCGGCGAGCGCGGAACGTGACCGTCGACATCCGGAGCGTGGCGCGATCGTCGCAGGCCAGAGCGGGCCGCCCGGCGTCGGGGCTCGCCCCGGGGGCCCGTGCCGGGGCGCCGACTCCCGTACGGGGAGTCCTTGATTGACGCGACGTCATATGACTACGGTGAGTTCACCGCTTGAACGGCCGGAGTTTCCCGGACGTCAGATCCGACCTGGCGCGCCCTCCGGCGGCACGCCCCCGCACGGCCGGCCAGTGCTGCCCTGCCTGCGAGAGCCTCACCTCCTTCGAACGACACCACCGACCGCAGCACCCTGCGGTTCGTCCGCCATGTCGCGAAGTTCTGACGGCGGGTGTCGTCACCTCTGACAGTTGAGGATCAGGCCTTGAACTCAGCAGCCCAGTCCCGAGAGCCCCTGCGCTGGACGATCAGGACCCAGCTACCCGTCGCCTACGAGATCGTCGAGACGCCCGGTCTGCTCGACCCGGCCAACCCGGAACTGCTCAGCCTGCCGGGCGGTGGCACCGGCACCGAAACCCGCCTGGTCGTGCTGGACCACTCGGTCTCCGACCTCTACGGCGAGCGGATCCGCGCCTACTTCGACGCCAACGACGTACCCGTCACCTACCTCTCCATGCCGGGCGACGAGGAGAGCAAGTCGATCGGCAACGTGCTGGACGTCGTCGCCAAGCTCAACGAGGTCGGCACCAACCGCCTCAGCAACCCCCCGATCGTGATCGGCGGCGGCGTGCTCGCGGACGTCGTCGGACTCGCCGCCAGCCTCTACCGCCGGGGCATCCCGTACATCCGGGTGCCCACCACCCTGCTCGGCCAGGTCGACGTCAGCGTCGCGGCCAAGACCGGCATCAACTTCGGCGGGTACCGCAACCGGCTGGGCAGCTACAGTCCGCCGCCGCGCACCCTGATCGACCGCGAGTTCCTGGCGACCGTGCCGCACCGGCAGATCCGCAACGGCATGGGCGAGATCTTCAAGATGGCCCTGATCAAGGACATCCGGCTGTTCGAACTCCTGGAGGAGTACGGGGCCGACCTGATCGAGGCCCGGTTCCAGGCCTCGACCGGCGGCGGACGGCTGCCGGCCGGCGTCCCGGACGAAGTGATCGGCCGCGCCATCGCCGGTATGGCCGAGGAGCTCCAGCCCAACCTCTGGGAGAAGGACCTGCGGCGCAGCGTCGACTACGGGCACTCCTTCTCCCCGTTGGTGGAAATGCGGGCGCTGCCCGAGCTGCTGCACGGCGAGGCCGTGGCGATGGACTGCGTCTTCTCGGCCGTCCTGGCGGCGCAGCGCGGCCTGATCGACGAGGCCGTCCTGGAGCGGATCGTCGCCGCCGCCGTCCGGCTCGGCCTCAGCCCCTCGCACCCGCTGTTCTGCGACGTCGACCTGCTGACCGAGGCGCTGGCGGACACCGTCCGGCACCGCGACGGCAAGCAGCACCTGCCGATCCTGACCCGGATCGGCGCGGTCTGCTTCCTCGACGACCTCTCCGTCGCCGAGATCGCCTCGGCCGCCGACCGGATGGGGCGGCTGCTCGGCCCCGCCGCCGTGCCGGTGACCGCCGGGCGGCTCGGGTGACGGTGGCGGACCACGCCGGCCGGCCGGTGCCCGCGGGCCCGGCCGGCCGGGTGGTCGTCGTCACCGGCGGCAGCACCGGCATCGGCCGGGCCGCGGCGCTGGCCTTCGCCGAGGCGGGGATGCGGGTGGTGCTCGCCTCCCGCCGGGCCGAGCAGGGCGAGGACGCGGCCGCGGAGATCAAGGAGGCCGGCGGCGAGGCGCAGTTCGTGTCCTGCGACGTCACCGACCCCGCGCAGGTGCGGGAGCTGTTCGCGACGGTCCGCTCGGCGTACGGCGCGGTGCACCACGCGTTCAACAACGCGGGTGTCCCGGGCGACGGGCGACTGGTCGACCTGACCCCCGAACAGTTCGACGCGGCATACGCGGTGAACACCCGCGGCCTGTGGCTGTGCATGCGGGAGGAGCTGCGGCTGATGGCGGCGCAGGGCTTCGGCAGCATCGTCAACAACACCTCGGTGCACGGGCTGCGGACCGTCTTCCCCGGGATCGGTGCCTACGTCTCCTCGAAGCACGCGGCGATCGCGCTGACCCGGATCGGCGCCCTGGAGCACGCCCGGGACGGGGTCCGGGTGAACGCGGTGGCCCCCGGCCCGATCGAGACCGAGATGCTGGCCGCCTCCGAGGCGGCGGTCGGCGGCGCCACCACCTGGCGCGGGCTGATCCCGTCCGGCGTGATCGGCACCCCCCGGCAGGTCGCCGACGTGGTGCTGTGGCTGTTCTCCGACGCGTCCGGCTACGTCAACGGCCAGGTGGTGGCCGTGGACGGCGGCTTCCTCGCCGTCTGAGCACCGCCCGACCCGCTGTACCGGCCGGCGGTCCCCCCGCGAGGCCGCCGGCCGGCCCCTGACAGACCACCCGCACGCAGGATGAGAGGTGTCCATGGAGATCCCGGCCCGGACGTACGACTTCGTGGTGATCGGCGCGGGAGCGGCGGGGTGCGTCCTCGCCGCCCGCCTCAGTGCCCGGCCCGAGCGGAGCGTCCTGCTGGTGGAGGCCGGCCCCGCCGACCACGACCCGCGGATCGCCCGCCCGGTGGCCTGGCCCGCACTGCTGGGTGGCGAGCTCGACTGGGGGTACCGGACGGTGCCGCAGGCCGCGCTGAACGGGCGGCGCCTGGCCTGGCCGCGCGGGCGGGTGCTGGGCGGGTCCGGCGCGATCAACGCGATGGTGCACATCCGCGGCGCCGCCTCCGACTTCGACGCCTGGAGCCGGTGGGGCGGCGAGCTGTGGAGTGCCGAAGCCTTCCTCCCGTACCTGGAGCGGCTGGACGCCCCGGCGGACGCGGCCGTGCCCGGGGCGATCCCGATCGCTGAGAACACCGAGCCGCACCCGTTCGCCGCCGCGTTCGTCGCCGCCGCCCGGAAGGCCGGCCTCCCGGCCAACCCGGACTTCAACGCCGCCGGCCAGGAGGGCGTCGGCCTGTACCGCACGACCGTCACCGCCGGCACCCCGCAGGCACCGGCCCGACGCGCCAACACCGCCTTCACCCACCTGGGCCCGGTGCTGGACCGCCCGAACCTGACCGTGCTGACCGACGCCACGGTGCTGCGGATCGAGGTCGTCGGCGGCCGGGCCCGCGGCATCCGGGTCGGCCACGGCGGCGAGGTCCACAGCGTCGGCGCCTCCACCGAGGTGGTGCTCAGCGCCGGCACGGTGGCCAGCCCCCAGCTGCTGCTGCTCAGCGGCATCGGCCCGGCCGACCGACTCGCCGCCCTCGGCATCGCGTCCACCGTCGACCTGCCGGGCGTCGGCGACAACCTGCACGATCACGTCCAGGTCTCGCTGGCGTACGACACCACCGAGGGGCACCCGGTCGCCGACCGCTCCAACCTCGGGGAGGCCGGCGGCTTCGTCACCGTGCTGCCGGGCTCCCCCGCGCCGGACATCCAGCTGTCGTTCGCCCCCATGAAGGACCTGAACAACGCCTCCCGGCTCGGCTGGGGCTTCACCATCGGCCCGGCCCTCACCCGGCCGCGCAGCCGTGGCCGGCTCACCCTCGACCCGGCCGGACCGCTCGGCCACCCGCTGATCGACCCGGCCTACCTGGACGACCCCGCCGATCTCGACACCCTGCTGGAGGGGGTGCGGCTGGCCCAGGAGATCGCCGCCACCGAGCCGCTCGGCTCGTTGCGGTCGGCGCCGGTGCCCTCCCCGCTCGCCGGCCGGGCCGAGCTGACGGAGTTCGTCCGCGGCAACGCCCAGACGCAGTTCCACCCGGTCGGCACCTGCCGGCTGGGCGCGGACGACGACGAGCAGGCGGTCGTCGACCCGTGGCTGCGGGTGCGGGGTGTGGCCGGGCTGCGGGTGGCCGACGCCTCCGTCATCCCCAGCATGATCACCGGAAACATCCACGCCGCCGTGGTCGCGGTCGCCGAGCGCGCCGCCGACTTCATCCAGGAGACCACCCGATGACCTCACCGACCCCCGCCCGCCCCGAGGGAGCCGAGCTGCGCTGGGGCGCCCTCGGCGCGACCGCCTACATCAGTGGCCTCCTGCTGCCCGCGATCACCCGGACGGACGGCTGCGTGCTGACCGCCGTCGCCAGCCGCCCGGATCGGCACGCGCAGGCCGTCGAGGTGGCCAAGCCGTACGGCGCGACCGCGCACGAGGACTACGCCGCGCTGATCGCCGACCCGGACGTCGACGCCGTGTACATCGCCCTCCCCAACACCGACCACGTCGAATGGACGGTGCGGGCGCTGGAGGCCGGCAAGCACGTCCTGGTCGAGAAGCCGATGGCGATGGACGAGGACGGCGTACGGCGGATCGAACGGGCAGCCGCCGACGCGTCGCGGATCGCGACGGAGGCCTTCATGTACCGCTTCCACCCGCAGCAGCGGCGGGCCGCGGAGCTGCTGGCCGCCGGGACGATCGGCGAACTCCGGGTCGTCCGTACGGCATTCGCCTTCGAGATCCCCACCGGCAGCGGCAACATCCGGCTCGACGCTGCCCTCGGCGGCGGCGCCACCTGGGACGTCGGGTGCTACGCCGTCGACGTCCCGCAGCTCTTCTTCGGCCGCGCGCCCGACCGGGTCGGCGCCCGCTTCAGCCGCCGCCCCGGCCAGGACGTGGAGACCAGCGCCATCGGCTGGATGGACTTCGGCGGGGGCCGCAGCGCGGTCCTCGACTACGGCATCGACTACGGACCACGCGCTTGGTACGAGCTGCAGGGCACCCGCGGCACGATCAGCGTCCGGAACGCCTGGGCGATGTCCGGCGAGGACGGCGTCGTCACCGTCCGCACCGCCGACGGCGTCCGCACCGAGACCGTTCCGGCCGCAGACCACTACCAGCTCCAGGTGGACGACTTCGCCCGAGCGGTGGCCGCCGGCCGCCCCGGGCCGTACCCGATCGCCGACTCCCGGCGGGCCGCGCGCGTCGGCGCGGCACTGGTGGCGTCCGCGGCGGCCGGCGGCGCGCCGGTGGCCACGGCCGACGGCCCGGCCGGAGCCGGACCGGTGCCGGCATGACGGATGCCCGGGTGACGGATACCGCTGGGGCGGCCGCCGGAGAGGTGGGTACCGGTGGGACGGGTACCGGTGGGACGGGTACCGGTGAGGCGGGTGCTGGTGCGACGGGTACCGGTGCGACGGGTCCCCGCGTGGTGACCACCGGGGTGCGGGGAGCCCGCGGCCGGGCCCTGGCGGTCCTGATCCCGTCCACCGGCGGGCTGCTCTTCGGCTACGGAACCGGAGGGATCGCCGGAGTCCTGCCCCTGATCGGCGAACAGTACGGCCTGTCGGCGTGGACCCAGGGGGTCGTGGTGTCCGCGGCACTGCTCGGCGCGGCCCTCACCGCCCCCGTCAGCGGCCGGCTCACCGACCGGTTCGGCCGCCGGCCCGTGATCGCCGCCGCCGCCGCGGCCTTCGCCGTAGGCACGGCGGTGTCCGCGGCGGCCGGCGGCCCGGCCGCCCTCGTCCTCGGCCGGTTCCTGGTGGGCCTGGCCCTCGGCGCGATCTCCTTCGCGGTACCGCTCTACATCGCGGAGATCGCGCCGCCGGCCCGCCGCGGCGCACTGGTGACCCTCAACCAGCTGATGATCACCATCGGCCTGCTGCTCGCCTACGCGGTGTCGTACGCCCTCCAGTCCGACGGCGCCTGGCGGCTGATGCTGGCGGCGGGGCTGGCGCCCGCGCTGGTCCTGCTGGTCGGCATGGCCGGCGTCCCGGAGTCGCCGTCCTGGCTGGACAGCGCGGGCCACCGGGAGCGGGCCCGCGCCGCGGCCGTGGCGCTCGGTCTGCCGCCGGCACCGGAGCGGCCGGCCACCGCCGGGCCGCGTGGCGGCGGAGCCCGGTTCCGGGAGGCACTCGCCGAGGCCGGACCGCGGCGGGTCGCGCTCGGCCTGGGCATCGCCGTCCTGGTGCACCTCACCGGCCTCAACACCGCCATCTACTACGCCCCGACGATCCTCGCCGCCTCCGGACTCACCCCGTCCGGCGGCGTCCTCGGCGCGGTCCTGGTCGGCGTCTGCAACGTCGCCGCGACGGTGGTGACGATCGCCCTCCTCGACCGGGGCGGCCGACGGCCGCTGATGCTGGGCGGGCTCGCCGCGATGGCCGCCGCTGCCGCCGGGATCGCCGTCACCCAGTGGTCCGGCGGGCCCGCCGGCGCCACCGCGCTGCTCCTCTGCGGCTTCATCGTCGCGGGCGCGATCGGCCCGGCGCCGGTCTTCTGGGTCTTCGCCGCCGAGATCTACCCGCGGCGGGCCCGCGGCGCACTGATGAGCCTGGCGACGGCGGCGCACTGGGCGGCCGACTTCGTCGTCGCCACGACCTTCCTCCCGCTCGTCAAGGCACTGTCACTGGGCGGGGCGTTCGCCTTGTACGGCGCCGTCACGCTGGCCGCCGCGCTAGGCCTGGCCCGGTGGATGCCCGAGACCAAGGGCATCAGCCTGGACGACACACCGGCGGAACCCGTCCGCGTGTGACAGCGTCGACCGCAGAACCCCCGGGCCCGCCCGGGTCCCCCTCCGACCGGGAAGGCCACCGCCACCTTGCACCCCGAACTCCACCCGGGCCGCGCCGAAGCACTCCTCTTCGACTGGGACGGCACGCTCGTCGACAGCCAGTACGCCAACTACCGCGCGATGGCCGACGTCCTGGCTCCGCACGGGGTGACGCTCCACCAGGAGTGGTTCGACGCACGGACCGGCCTGTCCTCCGCCGACCTGATCCGGACCCTGGCCGCCGAGACGGACGCCGGGCCGGACCTCCCGGTCGAGGAGCTCGTCGCCGCCCGGGACCTGCTCTTCCTGGCCAACGCCGACCGGATCCGGGTGCACCCAGAGGTGGCGGAGGTGGTGCACACGCACCACGGCGCGCTCCCGATGGCGGTCGCGTCCGGCGGCGCCCGCCTGATCATCGAGACGACCATGCGGCACCTCCCCTACCAGGGCCTGTTCACCGCCCTGGTCACGCGTGACGAGGTGCGGCGCGGCAAGCCCGCACCGGACATCTTCCTGCAGGCCGCCGACGCCCTGGCGGTGCCGCCCGCCCGCTGCCTGGTGTACGAGGACAGCGACGAGGGCATCGAGGCGGCCCGCGCGGCCCGGATGGCGGTCGTCGACGTCCGGCCGGTCACCCGGCGACAGCGCTGACGACGGTGGGGGCCGGGCGGTTGACGGAGGGTGGGTTGACGGACGGCGGGGCAGGTTGACGGACGGCGGGGCGGGCCGTCGGGCGGCGGGTGCCGGGCCGTCGGGTGGCGGGCGGCGGGCGGCGGGCCGTCCGACGGCCTGCCGGCGCACGCCTTCGGCGGAGCCGCCCGCGGGTTCTGCCGGCCGTCCGGCCACACAGCCACCCGGCTGCCCGGCCACCCGGCTGCCGCTTCCGGAGGGAGCAGCCGAGCGGAGGTACCGGGCGCCCGGTCAGGCCGGCTGCCCCTGACGAGCGGCCGTCTCCGGGTCGCGGCCGTCGCCCTCCAGCAACACGGACACCTCCCCGGTGTCCCGCTGTCCCGACCCGGCGGCGGCGCTCCGATGGATCACGTAGTGGTGCGGAGCCATCGCGGTGTCCCGTCCGGGCAACGCGTCGACCAGCGCGCGGTGCACGAAGAGCGGGGTGAGTCCGGGCTCGTCGGAGGCCACGGCGCCCGTCCACAGGTGGGCGATCAGTCGGCCTTCGGTCAGCTCCACCCGGGCGGTCACTCCAGTGACCGGCACGGCTGCGTTCGGCACGAACACGTTCGGAACGTCCACGTTCGGAACGTCCGCGTTCGGCACGTGCACATCCGTCACGACCGCGTTCGGCACACCCATGTTCGGCACGAACGCGTTCGGCGCGACCACATTCGGCGCAGCAACGGTCAGCACGTCCGCGCCCAGCACGTCCACGAGCAGCTGGCCGACGGCGTCCAGATCGATCCAGGACCCGTCGACCTGGTGCCAGTCGCCCTCCCGCACACCTGGACGGACCGTGGTCAGCGCGTCCAGCCCGGCCAGCGGCACCGGGCCGGTCGCGGCGGCCCGTACCACCGCGAGCAGTCCGCGGGCGAACTCCTCGATCTCCGTCCGGTCCAGCACCTGCGGGCAGGCCAGCAGGGCGAGTTCGAGCGAGCCGTTGACCCGCAGGATGTTGAACATCAGCCGGACCGGCACCCGCTGGTCCGGGAACCAGCTGATCTCGGGGTCGGCCACCGCGGCCGGCCGCGCGTCCGAGGCCGATTCGGGGATGGTCAGGCTGAGGTCGTTCACCACCACGTGCCGGGCGAACCGGGAGCCGCGCAGGTGGGCGATGTCGTCGATCATCCGCCAGATCTGCTCGGCGTCGAAGGTACTGTGCCAGTATCCGGCCAGCGAGGCCGCCTTGGTGTGGCCGATCACCTCGTCCAGATCGCGCAGGCCCGTGTCCACCGCCATGAAGGCGTCCTGGGCGAGGGTGCCGATGTGGTCGGCCATCACCGGGCGGTGCCGGTTGGCCGACAGCGCAGCTATCACCAACCGCGGCTGAGCCGCGCGGTGCGCCACCAGCGCGGCGAAGGCGGCCAGCAGCACCACCGAGGGGCTGGCCCCGGTCCGCAGCGAAGCGGCCGCGAGGTCCTCCGCCGCCCGGCGCGAGCGGAGAATGAGCGTCGAGACCACGTCCGGCGGGCCGGTGATCCGGGAGTCCGCGAAGACGGCCTGCGGGCCGGTGCGCAGGATCCGCTCCCAGTGCCGCAGCGAGGCGGTGGCGCGGCGGCGGCCCAGCGCGGAACTCTCGAACGCGGCCACCTCCAGCGGCGTCCGCGCGGTGGCGGGCGACAGTTCCTTGCCCGCGGCGAGCAGCAGCCATTCCTGGATCAGCAGGGCGGTGGCTGCACCGTCAGCGCCGGAGTGGCAGACCACCACCGCCATCCGGACCGGCCGGTCCTCCGCGGTCACCAGGGTGCAGCGCAGCGGGAAGTCGGTGGCCAGGTCGAACGCCACCGCGTTGTCGGCGCGCGCCAGGTCGTCGGCCAGCCGATCGAGTTCGAGGTCGCCGAGCGGACCTGCCTCCACCACCCGTACGGTGAACTCCCCCTCCCCCTGCACCTCCTGGCGGGCGGGGAAGCCGTCCGGGCCGTCCGGGAAGACGGTGCGCAGCGAGGCGTGGCGTTCGGCCAGGGTGCGCAGGGCGGCGAGCGCCGCGGGCAGGTCGGTGCCGGCCGGCACCGGCCAGACGGCTTCCTTGTTGATCTGCTCGGGATCGTCGCGCCGGATGCAGCGGATCATGTTGTCCTGGCCCATGGTGAGCGGCCCCGAGCCGCCGCCCTCGGCACTGTAGCGGACTGTGATCCGCCTGGTCCGTGTCACGTCGCACGCGTCCTTCGGCCGGCCCGTCTCAGCGGGTGTGGGTCGGGACACTATCAGCGCCCCCGATCATTGGTCCATACCAGAGCGGTCGCCCGGTGACGTCAACTCAGTTGCCGCCGCGGATCGCCGTGATGAGAGACTCCGGCCACTCGGCGGGGCGCCCGCCGTGGGCGTGCAACAGCGCGAGGGCGATCCGCTCGATCCCGAACGCCATGCAGGCGGTGTTCCCCGGAGCGCCTTCGCCGGTGAACCCGAAGACTTCGCCGAAATGGTCCTTGTGGAAGTTCGCCGAGGCGATCGCCTGCACCAGCCCGTCCGCCACCGGCACCTTGAGTTCGTACTTCAACTCCTGGGCCCGCTGGGCCGCCTGGAACAGCCGCCGGGTCGGGCCGAAGAACGGGTCGTCGGCCACCTCGATCTCCACCTTGAGCGACATCCCGCGCATCCAGCCGGCCACCGTCTCCAGCCAGGCCGCGCGCCAGCTCAGGCAGTGCGCCTCGGTACCGGCCGTGACCAGCTCCACCATCCGGAAACTGCGCAGCCGGCCCGGCTCGCTGGTCGCCTCCTGCCGGAAGCACTGCCCTTCCACGGCGAATCGCTCGGGCTGCGCCAACTCCCTTCCGGCCAGACCCGCGTAGACGGGGTAGCAGGCGGCGGGCAGCAGCACCAGGTCGCTCGCCCGCTGCGCGGAGTCCCAGGCACCGCCCTCGAGGGCCTGCGGGGCCAGCTCCTTCCACTCCGCCGGCGTGCCGGCGAAGCTGTGCACCGTGCCCAGCAGTTGCGGGAAGGCCTTCACGTAGCCGGCCCGCTCGACCAGCGCGCGCGGGACCACCGGGGGGATCGCCAGCCGGGGAAAGCCCTCGTCCGCGGCCAGGGCGTCGATGCCCTGGCGGAGCAGTGCGACCACGGCCTCGAACGGCGCCGGGTACAGCTGGACACCGGGCGCTCCGGCCGGGATCGGGGCGGCCTCGCCGTCGGGCATCGTGAAGTGAGTGCTCGTCATGTCCTGTTCTTCCCTGCTCGGTTCGGCGGAGGCACGGGGGCTCAACGGGTGGCCGGGAGGCCGGGGTGGCCTGGGGCTCAACGGGTGGCCGGGAGGCCGGCGGATGCGGTCCACCGCAGGCGGCGGACCAGGAACGGGCGGTCGCCCTCGACCGCGACGGCGGCACGGAACGGCCCCGGCACGGGGACGTCCCGGACCCAGCAGGGCCCCGGGTCCAGCGGGCCGGCGTCCGGCAGCCGCAGCGGGGCCGGGCCGGCCATGGGCAGCCCGAGGCCCTGGGCGAGCCGCCCGCCGTACACCTTGACGCAGGCCTCGCGGCGGCACCAGAGGCGGGTGAAGCGCTCGGCCCGGGCGCCGGGTGAGCGGGCCGCCGCCACGAACCGCACGTCACTGTCGGGGAAGTAGCGGCTGGCGACCCGGGCCGCCACCCGTTCGTCCCTGATCTCCTCGACGTCCGCACCGACCCGCCGCCCCTCGGCCAGGGCCAGCACGGCGAGAGCGCCGGAGGCCGACCAGCTGAGCCGCAGTCGGGAGCCGGCCGCAGACTCGTCGGGCACCGGCTCCGGCTTGCCGTGCGGGCCGCGGCGCCAGGCCAGGTCGCCGGGGGCCACCCCGAGCCGCTCGGCGGCGAGCAGCCGGACGACGCCGTGCACCACGGTGAACCGGTCGGTCCGTTCGGGGTCGCGGCCGGCGCCGGCCCGGTGGAGTTCGGTGCGGTCGAGCAGTTGGCGCAGCCGGTGGACGACCGGTGCGGGCTGGTCGGTCCGGATCACCCACAGGTCCACCGGATCGGGTTCGAGATCGGGCGCGGGTTCGAGATCGGGCGCGGGTTCGAATTCTGCCTCTGGTCCGGCGCCCTGGTCAGGGGCCGGAACCGCGCCGGCGGTCATGGCGCGGCCGCCGGCAGCAGGGTGAGGGTGCTCAGCCGCCCGAGCCGCCGGTCGAGGTCGGCGAGCAGCACCGGCCGCCGTTCGGCCCGCCAGCCGGGCAGCCGCTCGGCAAGCGCGGTCCAGATCCCGGTGAGCGGTTGCCCACCCCTGGCCGCCACCGTCCGGTCGGGGTCGGGCCGGCCGAGCGGAACGGGGTGTTCGGGTCCGCCGGGCCGTACGTCGGCCCCGGAGTCCCGTCCGTCGGGCGGCAGGTCGAGTTCGGGCCCGAGGACGAGGGCCGCCGCCGGCCCCAGCGCCGCCCACTCGGCCCGGACCAGTTCCGGGGCCGGATCCGCGGCCGGGCCGGAGGACTGGCGGACCACCGCGTCCACCCCCTCGCCGTCGTCCCCCTTACCGTCCGCCGCCTCGCAGACCAGGACGACCGCGCAGTGCCGCTGCGGCAGTGCCACCGGCCGCGCCGGTTCGTGATGCAGGTGGGCCGCCTCCATCACCAGGACCACCGCCCGGCGGCAGGCTCCCGTCCGGGCGTAGTCGGTGGCGATCCGGAGCGCCGTGAACGGGGCGGCCGAGCCCTGGTCGCAGACGGCGAAGGCCAGCGGCGAGCCCGGGCAGAACCGGCTGAGGTGCAGGGCGGCGGAGCGGCCCGGCCGTACGTCGGGGGACGAGAAGGCGAGGATCAGCAGGTCCACCGGCTCGTCCGCCGGCAGGGCGTCCCGCAGGAGGCCCTCGGCCATCTCCCCGTAGGAGTGACCGACGCCCTCGGCCAGCAGGTCCTCGCGGAGCGGGACGCCGTAGGGGCGGGTCAGGTCGGCGACGAAGACCCGCAGGTCCGGGTCGAGCGAGGTTTCCGACCGGCCGTGGAAGTCCCTGCTCAGGACCCGGGCGACGCGCAGTCCGGGCCCCGCCGGGCCGCCCGGCCGGGCGGCGCTCCGAGCGGCGGCGCTCCGAGCGGGTGTGGTCGGAGCGGCGGTGCTAGGAGCGGCGGTGCTAGGAGCGGCGGCGGTCGGAGCGGGGGCGGTCGCACCTGGCATCCGGTCAGTCCTCGGGGATGACGTGTCCGGCGACGAAGTCGGCCAGGCTGGCGACCGACCGCAGGTCGTCCTCGCCAATCTCCTCCACGTCGACCTGGATGTCGAGCGACTCCTCCAGCTCCAGGATGAGTTCCAGGGTGCCGGCCGAGGTCAGGCCGAGGTCGTCGAAGAGGCAGGCGTTCTCCGGTACCTCCGCGAGTTCCCGCTTCAGTACGCGCGGCAGCAGGTCACCGATGCTTCGGAGGACCTGGCCGCGCAGTTCGGCGTCGGTCGTTACCGCGGAGTCTGACATGGCTATCTTGTCCCGTCATGCGTGGAGGAGTGGACTCTGTCCGGGCCGGACCGGAGCTCGCCGGCGCGCGGCCCGGTGGTCGCGGGCAGCGGTCCGGGCGCCGGCGGGCGGCAGCGGCTGAGGTACCTACGGGGCAATGTGGCTGACGGTCCGTCAGTGACTGACGACCATGGCCGAGAAGGTGGCTCCGATGCCGGCGGCGGCGATCAGGTAGCGGTCACCCTGGTGGAGCAGGCCCCGTGTGGTGGCGGTGTGCAGATTGATGAAAGCGTCCGCAGCGAAACTGTGCCCGACCGATGGCACGTTGTCCAGCACCACCTTGTCGACCGGATAGCCCATCCGGCGGCAGATCGCCTTCCAGGAAACCTGGTTGACGTTGTGCGGAAGCAGCAGCGCGATGTCCGACAGGTCTAGTCCTGCCTGGTCGAGCGCCGCTTCGACGGCCTCGGCCATCACCTCCGGATACTCCCGCTGGTAGCGCGCCAGCAGATCCGGATCCTCGGCCAGCCGGCCGTCGAATTCCGGTCGCTGCCGGACGGCGTAGGCGAGCACGCGGTCGCGTTCGCCCTCGGCCCGGACCAGGCAGGCCGCCGCGCCCTCGCCGAAGACGGACGTCTCCGGCACCAGTTGGGCATCCCTGGTGAAGGTCTTCTCCCCGGTCAGCACCAGGGCCAGGGCGTCCGGGTCGGGTTCGCCGGCCAGCAGTCGGCCGGCCAGGTCGACCGCCAGCAGTCCCACCGCGCAGGCGTGGTGGGTGACGGTGAAGGCGTTGGCACCGCTGAGGCCGAAGCGGTCGAGCAGTTCGTGCAGGGGGTTCAGCGGGTAGGGCACGGCCACCGGCATGCTCCGCGCGTGCAGCACGAAGCGGACCTGGTGCTCGCGCCCGCGCAGTTCCGGCAGCGCCTCCAACGCGCCGGTCAGCAGGTCGAGCAGCGTCCCGTCCGGATCCAGGCGCACCTGGTCCAGGCCGTGGAAGCGGCGGAAGAGTCGAAGTTGACGTGGGGTCAGGCCGATCCGGGCCCCTACCGCCTCGATGGGAGCGGTGTGGCGGGGCAGGTGAACGGCCACTGCCTCCAGTGCGGTCACCCGGGCTAGTATTCCGACGCCCGCCGGGTCGCACAAGTGATCACGGGCTGTCGCCGCAATTCCCCGCCCCCGTGCCGTCGAGCAGGTGGAGCCCCCCATGGAACACCCCGAACCGTCCCCTGCCCGGGCCCCGGGCCGGGGCGCCGAAGTGCACCCCGAACTGGTCGCGCTGCTGGTGGCGGCCGCCGAAGCACCGCCCGGATGGGCCGCCTCGGTGACGCCGCAGGCCCGGCTGGACGGCGACCTGAGGCTGGACGAGTGCGAACTCGCCGCCCTGGCCGGCCTGCTGCGCGAGCGCTTCGGCGCCGGCGCCGACCTGGCGGCGCTCCGCGCGCGGCTGGACCTGGCCGGGCTGGAGTCGCTCACCGTCGGCGACCTGGAGCAGGCCCTGCTGCCCGGGCGGGTGTCCGGATGAGCCGGTTCCTGCTGGTGGTGCCCCCGCTGACCGGGCACGTCAATCCGGTCGTCGGCATCGCGCGGGAGCTCACCGCCCGTGGCCACGAGGTCGCCTGGACGGGTTCGGAGGCCGTCCTGCGGCCGCTGCTCGGACCCGACGAGCAGGTGCTGGGGACGGGCAGCCGGCTGTTCCGGGCCCAGGGCGGGCACGGCCTCGCCGCGCTGCGCTCGCTCTGGGAGGGCTTCATCGTCCCGTACGCGCGGTTCACCGCGAAGCCGCTGGACGGCGTGGTGCGGGCGTTCCGGCCGGATGTCCTGCTCGTCGATCAGCACACCCCTGCGGGGGCGCTGGCCGCCCACCGGCACGGCCTGCGCTGGGCCAGTCTGGCGCCCGGCGCGATGGAACTGGGCCGCCCGCTGAGGGCGTTGCCGCAGGTCGAGGCGTGGATGCGTGGCCTGCTCGGTGACCTCTGGCAGCGGGCCGGCCTGCCGCCGGAGGAGTTCACCGACCCACGCTTCTCGCCGGATCTCGTCCTGGCGCTGACCGGGCCCGCGCTGACCGGCCCGGCGGTCTTCCCGGCGCATTTCGCCCTGGTGGGGCCGGTGCTGTCGGAGCGTCCGGCCGATCCCGGGTTCCCCTGGGAGCGCCTGGACCCGGGCCGCCGCAAAGTCCTGGTCACCATGGGCACCCTGGCCGGCGACGTCGGCGCGGACTTCCACGCCCGGGCGGCGCGGGCACTGGAGCTGTGCGGGCCGGGGGTGCAGGCCGTCGTCGCCGCGCCGCGCGAGCTGCTGCCGGCCGTACTGCCCGCCGGGACGGTGGCCGTGGACCGGGCGCCGGTAGTGGAGTTGATGGCCCGTGGACAACTGGACGCGGTGCTCTGCCACGGCGGGATGAACACCGTCGGCGAGGCGCTGGTGCACGGAATTCCGATGGTGGCGGCGCCGATCCGGCACGATCAGCCGTTCGTCGCGGCGCAGCTGGTGGCGGCCGGCGCGGGCCTGCGGGTGTCGTTCCCCCGGGTCACGCCCCAGGCGCTGGCGGCCGCTCTGGGCACGGTTCTGGACGGAACGGCGCACCAGGAGGCGGCCGTTCGGGTGGGTACGGCCCTGCGGGCGGGCGGCGGGGCAGCCCGGGCGGCGGACCACCTGGAGGAGCTGGCCGCGGTCGGTGCAGGTGGCGGGACGCGATCAACCCGTTTTCCAATGGTCTAGGCCATTGTTTTCGGCGGTGCCGGAGCCCTAGGGTGGCGCGCAGCACCGAATCCCCAGGTGCGCCGGCAACCCATCCCCTCCCGGGAGTTCTGGTTGATCGAGACCAAGGGACTGCGTAAGTCCTACCCGTCCCGGAAACGCAGCAAGGCCGCCACCGTGGACGCCGTCCGCGGCATCGACCTCTCGGTGGCGGCAGGTGAGATCTTCGGTTTCCTCGGCCCCAACGGCGCCGGGAAGACGACCACGCTCCGCATGCTCGCCACCCTGATCAGGCCGGACGGCGGCGCCGCCCGGATCGCCGGCGCGGATCTGCTCACCGACCCCGGTGAGGTCCGCCGCCGGATCGGCTACGTCGCCCAGGGCGGCGGCACCGCCGACGCCGTCAGCGCCCGCGAGGAGTTGGTGCTGCAGGCGCGGATGTACGGCATCGGCAAGGGCGATGCCCGGCAGCGGACCGAGGACGCGGTGAAGTCCTTCGACCTCACCGAGTTCGCCGACCGCCCCTGCAGCAGCTACTCCGGCGGTCAGCGCCGCCGGCTCGACATCGCCCTCGGGGTGATCCACGGGCCCGACGTGCTCTTCCTGGACGAGCCGACGGTGGGCCTCGACCCGCCCAGCCGCAGCCAGGTCTGGGACGAGATCCGGCGCCTGCGCACCGAGGGCATGACCGTCTTCGTGACCACCCACTACCTGGACGAGGCCGACGCCCTCTGCGACCGGATCGCGATCATCGACCACGGCGGGACGGTGGCCGAGGGCACACCCGAGGAGCTGAAGCGCGAGATCGCGGGGGACGTGGTCCTGGTCGGCCTCGAACTCCGCGACGGCACGGCCGACCGGTCCCAGCGGGCCGCCGACGCACTGCGCGCCGAGCCCTATCTGCACCGGCTCGAACTCCAGGGTGAGGACGGCCTGCGGCTCTACGTGGAGAACGGCGCGGCCGCGATCCCGCAGCTGCTGCGGACGCTGGAGGGCGCGGGCCTGGCGCCCGGCACCGTCCAGCTCCAACGGCCCAGCCTGGACGACGTGTTCCTGGCCCGGACCGGACGGTCGCTCAAGCAGGACTGACACCGGCACCCGGCGGGTCGGGACGGCCCTCGGAGGCCGCCGCCCCGCCGTGCCTGCGCCTGCGCGCCCCGCTTCCCGGTCGGCCCGCCGTGCCCGGACATGTCCGGCCGGCGGGGAGTCGACCGCGCCGAAAGCCGTACCGCGCGAAACCCCATCGCACGACAGCCCAACAGCCCAATCGAGGCAGGGACATCGTTGAAGCTCGCCCGCGACACCTGGCTGGTCTTCCAGCGGCAACTGCTGCTGATGGCCCGCACCCCGGTCTGGATCGCCGTCGGGGTCATCCAGCCGCTCTTCTACCTGCTGCTGTTCGCCCCGCTGCTCAAGCCGGTGTTCGCCCCGATGGGAGCGACCACCTACGCCGAGACCTACCAGATCTACGTCCCCGGCCTGCTGGCCGTGCTGGTCATCTTCGGCGGCCTGTTCACCGGTTTCAGCCTGCTCGGCGAGCTGCGCGCCGGAATCATCGAACGCTCCCGGGTCACCCCGGTGAGCCGGCTGGCCCTGCTGCTCGGCCGGGCCCTGCGGGAGGTGGTGGCCCTGCTGGTGCAGGCGGTCATCATCACCTTGCTCGCCCTGCCCTTCGGGCTCCAGGTCCGCCCGCTGGACCTGCTGCTCGCCTACCTGCTGATGGCCCTGCTGGCCCTGATGACCTCAGCCATCTCGTACGGCATCGCCCTGCTGGTGCCGAGCGACTCGGCGCTGGCCCCGGTGGTCAACACCATCGCGCAGCCGATCGCCCTGCTCTCCGGAGTGCTGCTGCCGTTGACCCTGGCGCCGCACTGGCTGCAGGCGGCCGCCCACTGGAACCCCTTCTACTGGGCCGTCGAAGGGATGCGCGCGCTGTTCTCCGGGCACCTCGACGACAGCGCGGTGTGGCAGAGCCTGCTGATCGTGGCCGCCATGACGGTGGCCGCCGTGTTCTGGTCGGCCCGACTGTTCTCCTCCCGGGTGCGGTGACCGGACGGTCCCGACAGCCCGCGCACAGCCCGGACGGGCCCCGACGGACCGACGTCGGGGCCCGTCCGGACGTGCTGCGACCGCGCGCGAGCAGGGCCGGCGGGCCCGGAATCCGCATCCTCGGACCGCGATGTGACCTGGGCCATTCCGGCGGCCCGGCCCGGGGCCCCGAGCTTCGGCGGTCCGTCCACGCCGGGTCACGCTCGGTCGACAATGTGGCCGAGGTCACCCGCCCCGGCCGGTGACGGGGGCCACATCGAGGCCGTCCGGAGAGCCGCAAACCCCGAGAACTCGGGGCACCGAACGCCCGAATACCGCCGGTAACAACGCTCTGAGCTGGGTCTTTCCTTCGAAACCTTGATGCGGGCACTTGAGGTCCGTAACTTCGAAACCAGTGCGGCGAGCACAACGGCCACTCGGCCGGGAGCACCGCCGTCGCACTCCCCCCAAGTACCGAACGGGCCCTGCCGGGCCTGCTCACACCTGCCCGTGCCAGGGCGCCCGAGAGGATATACATGACCTTCCGTAACGAGACCGCCGCTGCCACCACCAAGACCGCCGTCAAGCGCAACCGCGTGCGGACGGCTCTGATGGCGGGCGCCGTGCTGGCCCTGCCGGTGGCAGGCCTCGTCACGGCCACCTCCGCCTCCGCCGCGCCGGCGTCGACCTGGGACAAGGTCGCGCAGTGCGAGGCGACCGGCAACTGGGCGATCAACACCGGCAACGGCTTCTACGGCGGCCTGCAGTTCACCTCCTCCACCTGGGCGGCGTTCGGCGGCACCGCCTACGCCCCGCAGGCCCACCAGGCCACCAAGGCCCAGCAGATCGCCGTCGGCGAGAAGGTCCTCGCCGCCCAGGGCCCCGGCGCCTGGCCCGTCTGCTCCGTCAAGGCGGGCCTCACCAAGTAAGCAACACCCCCGGCGGCAGCCGAAGAGGGGCCCTGCCCCGCTCTCACGAGCGGGGCAGGGCCCCTCTTCCGCGTTCCACCCCAGGCCGGCGGCCCTACCGCGCCTCGTCCCGGACGAAACGGGCCAGCCCGGCGACGCCCGCCACGATCTCGCGCTCGGTGAGCGAGCTGATCGACAGCCGCAGCCGGCGTTCGCCGCCGCCCGCCGGGTAGAACGGCGCCATCGGCGTCCAGAGCACCCCGTAGCCCCGGGCGCAGCGCTCCATCGCGGCCTCGTCGGCCGTGAACGGCACGCTCAGGACGGCGAAGAAGCCGCCCTCCGGGTGGTTCCAGTCCAGTCCCAGCCGGGTGCGCTCCGACGCCGGGAAGTGCCGTTCGAGCTCGCGCAGCAGGGTGCCCAGATTCGCCGCGTAGAAGGCGGTGGCCGGGGCGTTGGCCTTGCGCAACCGGCAGTCGTTGCGCAGCAGCATGCCACCGATGACGGCCTGGCTGAGGGCGGGCGTGTTGACCGTCGTCATACTCTTCAGCTTGGCCAGCTCGTCGGCCAGCAGCGACAGCCGCCCGCCCGGCCCGGACACCTGCTGGTCGGCGACCACATAGCCGAGCCGGGCCCCGGGGAAGCAGGTCTTGGCGAAGGAGCCCAGGTAGACGACCTGCCGGCGCCGGTCGAGCGCCTTGAGCGTGGGCCTGGCCCCCGGTTCGCGGGTGAAGAAGCCGTACGGGTTGTCCTCCACCACCAGCAGGCCCTCGGCGGCCGCCACCTCGAGCAGCCTGGCGCGGGCCGGTGTGGGCATGCTGGCCCCCGAGGGGTTGGCGAAGTCGGGGACGACGTAGAGCGCCCGGGGCCGCCGGCCCGCCGCCCGGACGTCGCGGGCGGCCGCGGCGACGGCGTCCGGATCGGGGCCGTGCTCCGGCCCCTCCGGCACCGGCACGGTGCTGAGGCCGAGCAGCCGCGCGGCGCCGGTGACGCCGACATAGCAGGGCGAGCTGACCAGCAGGACGTCGTCCTGGTCGGCGCAGAGCGCCCGGAGCACCAGCAGCATGCCCTCCTGGGCGCCGACTGTGAGGACCAGGGACTCCGCCGGCACGTCGAGACCCTCGTCGTTGGCCAGCGTGCGGGCCACCAGGTCGGCGATGATGCCCTTGGTCGGCCCGTACTGGAACAGGGTGGTGCGGACGGCGTCGCGGCTCAGCCCCCGCTCGGCCAGGTGGGCGAGGTAGGCGTCCAGGTGGCCGTGCACCTGCTCGGGCTCGAAGAAGCCCTCGTAGGGGCGTCCCGGGGCGAAGGAGACGGCGTCGGGGTAGCGCTCGGTGACTTCGTTGAGGAAGGTCATCGCGTCGAGCAGCGGGTCGGAGAGCGAGCCGTGCAGCTCGGTCAGCGGGATCGGCGCGACGGCGGACGGGTCCGGGGCAGAGGCGGGCGGGATCGGCGCGACGGCGGACGGGTCCGCCGTGGTGGCCGGCGGGATCGGCGCGACGGCGGGTGGTACCTGCCCGGTGGGGCCGGCTCCGCCGTCCCGGGCCGTGTCCACGACGGTGTCCCGGGCGGGCCCGGCCGTCACCGGAACGCCTCGCGCAGCCGTTCGGCGGCGTAGCGCTGCGCCTCCTGGGCGGCGTCCAGGACGCCGGCCATGGCGAAGAAGCCGTGCGGCATCCCCTGGTAGCGGCGGAGGTCGACCGGTACGCCGGCCGACCGCAGCGCCTCGGCGTACCGCTCGCCCTCGTCGCGCAGCGGGTCGTACTCGGCGGTGATCACGGTGGCCGGCGGCAGCCCCGCCAGGTCGGCGGCGCGCAGCGGGGAGGCCAGTGGGTGGGCGCCGTCGGCGGCGTCCGCCAGGTAGTGGTTCCAGTACCAGCGGACCGAGCGGCGGTTGAAGAGCGCCGGGTCGTCGTTCTCGCGCAGCGAGGCGGTGTCGGCCCGGTGGTCGGTGTTGGGGTAGACGAGCAGTTGGTGCCGCAGGGCGGGGCCGCCCTCGTCGCGGCGGAGCAGGGTGACGGCGGCCGCGAGGTTGCCGCCCGCACTGTCGCCGCCGACGGCCAGCCGGTCCGGGTCGACGCCCAGGTCGGGGGCGTACCGGGTGAGCCACTGGAGGGCCGCCCGGCAGTCCTGGACGGCGGCGGGGAAGGGGTGCTCGGGTGCGAGCCGGTAGCCGACGGAGGCGGTCACGCAGCCGGCCGTGTTGGTCAGCCGGCGGCAGATCGCGTCGGAGGTGTCGGGCGAGCCGAGGGTCCAGCCGCCGCCGAACAGGTAGAGCAGCCCGGGGAGCGGTCCCGGCGGCGCCGAGGGCCGATGGAGCCGCACCACGAGCGGGCCGCCCGGCCCGTCGATCCGGTGTTCCTCGAGCGCCGCGACCGGCTCCGGGTTGCCGGCGGCGGCCCGGATGTCGGCCAGGTCGGCGGCCCGGGCCTCGGCCAGGGTCAGGGTGTAGAGGGGAGGCGCCCCGGAGCGCGCGCGGCGGTCGCGCAGGTCCTGGGCCTGGGGGTGCAGTGGCATGGGTGTCCCGTCGGTCTGTGCGGGGAGTCGCGGTTGCGTAGGGGGTCGGACGGCGGTCCCGTGCGGCGGCGGGGCTGTGGGGCCCCGGGAGGTCAGCGGTCGGCCTCGACGTAGATCGTCTCGTCGGTGCGGAAGGCGGTGTCGAGGTCGGCGACGTCGGGGCGCACGCCTTGGCGGTAGGCGCACTCCCGGACCTGTCCGGCCTCGAAGCCGGCCCTGGTGAGCACGTGTCGCAGCTCGTCCAGGTCGTAGATCCACTGATGGCCGTAGTAGCGGAAGATCTGGTTGACCAGGAAGGCGGGCCGGGCCGGCATCGGCGGGCCGAAGCCCAGCATCCCGAGCCGCCGCCGGTGCCGGGCCAGGAAGCCGTCGTCGTCGGCGTAGCCGCGCAGGTAGCGGGCCAGGTCGGGGGTGGTGATCCGGAGGACGCCGCCGGGTCGCAGGACCCGCCGGGCCTCGCGCAGCCAGCCGACCGCCACCGGCATCGTGACGTGCTCGATCAGGTGCTCGGCGTAGACCCACTCGACGCTGCCGTCGGCAAAGGGCAGCGGCTCGGAGATGTCCAGCTGGGTGAAGACGCGGTCGTCGTCCACCCGGTACAGGATGCCGGGCTCGCTGGTCAGCTCGGGGCTGCCCAGGGCGGCGAGGTCGGTGCCGAGGCCGGCCGGGTGCGCCGTCCGGAAGGCGGCGAACTCGATGCCGGTGAGTCCGAGTTCGAGGAACTCCTCGCGGTCGCGCGGCAGCCCGGAGGCGATCGGTTCGAGCTTCCCGCAGTTGGCGACCTGTCCGCTGAAGTCGTCGAGGAGTACCGCGAGAGCGTCCGGATCGTCCCAGTCCCAGCCGGGAAAGGAGGCCTTTTTTGTCATGTCCGCTGCTCCGCCTTGTCTTTCTTTGGTGCGCCGATGACCGTTCATGTCAAACCGTCGAAAAGATTGTTCGCCGACATACCACCGTCCGATCTCCGGGCCGTCGGGCGGCGCCCGGCGGCGTGCTGGGAAGCGAACTGGTACAGCTCGATATCGGGCGCGCCGTGCGCGTCCTACCCGGCGAGGCCGCTGCCGACCCGCGCCCCCGGCCAGGGCGCCAGGGCGCCCGGATCCAGGTCGCGCAGCCCGGGGCGTCCCAGCAGGGCCATGGCGTCCTCGAGTTCGCTCCGCAGCAGGCCCAGCACCTGGTCGACCCCGGCCTCGCCGCCGGCGGCCAGCCCCCAGAGGACCGGACGGCCGACCAGCACGGCGCGGGCGCCGAGGGCCAGCGCCACGGCGACGTCCGTACCGGTGCGCACCCCGCCGTCGACCAGGGCCGGGATCCCCGGCGGCAGGGCGGCCACCACCTCCGGCAGGGCGGCCAGGCTCGGCAGGGCGCCGTCCAGTTGCCGCCCGCCGTGGTTGGAGACCACGACGGCCGCCACCCCGTGCTCGGCCGCCAGCCGGGCGTCCTCCGCGGTGAGGATCCCCTTCAGGACGAGCGGCAGGCTGCTGCGCTCCCGCAGCCAGGCCAGGTCCGACCAGCTCAGCGCCGGGTCGAACTGCTCCCTGGCGTGCGCCTCGATACCGGAGGCGCCGGCGGCGCTCCGGTGGCTGGCGGCCATCAGGCCGGGGTCCAGGTTGACGGCGCGGATGTCCGCAGGAACGGCGAAGCCGTTGCGGGCGTCCCGCAGCCGGCGGCCGACCCGGGGCGCGTCCACGGTCAGCACCAGAGCCCGGTAGCCGGCCTGCTCGGCGCGCTCGACCAGCGCGGCCAGCGCGTCGCGGCGGCGCAGCCAGTAGAGCTGCAGCCAGAGCGGGCCGGTGGCGGCGGCCGCGATCTCCTCCAGGGTGCGGCTGGCGAAGATCCCGGCGATCAGCAGCGCGCCGGCCCGGCCCGCCGCGCGCGCCGTCGCGGTCTCCCCCTCCTCGTCGACCAGCCGGTGGTAGGCCATCGGCGCGACACCGATCGGTACGTCCAGGGCCGATCCCAGCAGGTTGAGACGGGTGTCGCAGGCCGAGACGTCGACCAGCGTCCGGGGGCGCAGGGCGTGGCGGCCGAACTGGGCGAGGTTGGCTGCCAGGGTCCGTTCCGATCCGCTGCCGCCCTGGATGAAGTCCCAGACCTCGGCGGGCAGTCGGGCACGCGCTTCGCGCTCGACCTCCGCGAGTGTGAAGGGTCCCACGGGCATCCTCGGGCTTCCTCTCCCGGACGGCCGCACTCGGACCAGTCCCGGATCGGCAGCGTAGGAGGTCCAGACCTCATTGGTATAGACCTTGATTTGACGATTCGTCTGTGCGATTGTCTGGATTCGGAATTGACCGTACTGCTTGTGAACCGACGTCCATATCAACCTCCTCTGTGTGGAGTGGCGTTGACCGGCTTTCCCTCCTCTTCACATCCGCACGCCGAAGCCCCGCACGACTGGGTGGAGCACGTCCTCCTGGCCGGCCCCGGGGACGAGGAGTGCCTGCGCTTAGGCGCACCCGTCGACCGGCGGACCCTGCGCGGCCTCGTCGCCGAACAGGCCGCGGGGCTCACGGCCGCCGGCCTGGCCGCCGGTGGCACGGTGGCGCTCCGCCTGCCGCCCTCGCTCGGATTCGTCACCACCCTGCTGGCCGGCTGGCAGCTCGGCGCCCAAGTCGTACTGCTGGACCATCGCTTGACCGACCATGAGATCGGCCTCGCGGTCGAGCGGCTGCGGCCGCAGGTCCTGGTAGGTTCGCGGCACCGCCCGTCGGCGGCACTGCGGGGCTGGGCCGAGGCCGACCCGGTCGCCGAACCCGTGGCGGGCGGCCGGCCGGCCGGCACCGGCCACGCGCTGGTCCAGCTGAGCTCCGGCTCCACCGGTCCGTCCAAGGTGATCGCCCGGACCGCCGGTGACCTGATCCGCGAACTCGACTGCTACGCAAGCCTTCCCGACTTCCCCCGGGCGGGCGGGCGGGTGGTGCTGCTCTCCTCCGTGGTGCACGTCCTCGGACTCGTCGGCGGGCTGCTCAACAGCCTGCACGCACGGGTACCGCTGTGCCTCCCCGAACGGATGACGGCGGCCGGCATCCTGGCCGCCGTCGCCGCCGACGAGCGCCCGACCACCGTGATCGGCGTCCCGTTCCACGCCGAGCTGCTGGCCGCGGTCCCGGCGCCCCCGCCGCTCCCGCAGCTGCGCCGGATGATCGTGGCCGGCGAGCTGGTCCGGGCGGGGCTGCCCGCGGCCTTCACCGCGCGCTACGGCGTGCCGCTGGGCACGATGTACGGCATGACCGAGCTCGGGGTCATCGCCACCGACCTGACCGGCGCCCTGCATCCGCAGACGCAGCCGGTGCCCGGCGTCGAACTCCGCGAGGAGGCAGGCGAACTGCACATCCGGATGGCCGCCTCCCCGTACCCGGGGCTGCTGGATCCGGGCCACTGGTCCGACGGCTGGCTGCACACCAGGGACGCCGGTCTGCTGGACGCCGGCACCGGGCGGATCACCGTCCTCGGCCGGCGGGACTCGCAGGTGTCCATCGGCGGCCTCAAGGTGGACCTCACCGAGGTCGAGCAGACGCTGGCCGGGCTTCCCGAGGTGCGCGAGGCCGTGGTGGTCTTCGCCGAGGGAGCCGTCGAGGCGTACCTGGCCGCGGACGAGGCCACCGACGCGGACGCCGTCCGCGACGGCGTCACCCGCCTGCTCGCCCCCTACAAGCGGCCGCGGCGCCTCTCCTTCCTCGCGGCCCTCCCCCGGACCGCGACCGGGAAGCTCCTGCGGGACCCGGTGGCCCTCCGCGACGCCGCCGCGGCGCCGACCGCGCCCTGAACTCCCCCGCGCCCGACCCTTCTCCACGCCCTGCCCTCCCCGCTGTCTTCCCCTCCCCCGCTTTCCCGCCCCCCGACACCCGTGCGCCGGCGCACAGCACCCCCCAAGGAGCCCACCATGCAGGACCGGATCCGCGAGTTCGTCCTCGCGGCACTGACCGAGATGCAGTACGACGTGTCCGAGGTCACCGGTGACACCGACCTCGGCCCGGCCGGGCTGGACCTGGAGTCGCTCGCGCTGGCCGATCTGTCGGTGCAGGTCGAGGACGAGTTCGGGGTCAAGTTCGACCTGGACGAGATGGAGGGCACCGCACTGATGACCCTGGACGAGTTCACCGCCGACGTGGCCGCGCGGATCGCCGCCGCCGCGACCCCGGCCACCTCCGGCAGCCCCGCGTGACCCGGCTCGCGCCGCCGGACCGCACGGACGTCCTGGCCATGCTCGCCACCTTCGGCGAGCGGTCCCCCGGAGCCGTCCAGGATGCCCTCGGGTCGCTCGAACTGACGTGGCTGATAGCGGAGTTCGAGCAGCGCTTCGACATCGAGCTGGAGCTGTCGGACGAGCGGTTCGAGACGATCCGGACGGTGGACGACGCCACCGAGGTGCTGCGCGCGGCCGTCCTCGCCGCCGGCCCGGCCACCACCGAGGCGGCCGCCGACACCCGGCCCGCCGCCGACAGCACCCGGCCCGCCGGAGCCGCCCGGCCATGAGCGGCAACGTCCCGCCCGCCGCCAGGCCGGTGATCACCGGCCTCGGCGTGCTCAGCGCCTGCGGCTCCGGCCCCGGCCCGCTGGCCGCGGCGGTCAACCACGGCCGGACCGGCTTCGCCGAGGTGCGCCGCTTCGACGCCACCGGGCGCCGGACCCGCCGGGCCGCCCTGCTGCCCGACCCCTTACCGCTCGGCGACGCCGTGGCCGGTGTCATCGCCGACGCCTGCCGGCAGGCCGCCCTCGACGCCGTACCCGACGGCGGCTCGCGCAGCCCGGATGCCGAGCCCCCGGATGCCGGGACCGCCGCCGCCGGCACCCCGATGCCGCTGCTGCTGGCCCTGCACAGTGACCTCCGCACCCAAAAGGTCGCCGCGCGGGTCGCGGAAGCGGTGGCGGGACGCTGGGGCGTCCCGGGCGTCACCAGGGTGTACACCGGCGCCTGCGTGGCGGCCGGCACCGCCGTGGCGGACGCCGCCGCCCTGATCGCCTCCGGCCGGCACACCCGCCTCCTGGTGGCGGCCGGACACCTGGTGGAGCCCGGGGTCTTCGCGGCCTTCGACGCCGGACGGGCGCTGGCCCGCGACGGCGAGCTGCGGCCGTTCAGCGCCGGGCGCACCGGCACCCTGCTGGGGGACGCCGCGGTTGCCGTCGTCGTCGAGGCGGAGTCGGCCGCCGAACGGCGCGGGGCACCCGTGCTGGCCCGGCTGGCCGGCTGGGGCAGGTCCGGGGACGCGTACCACGTCTGCCGTCCCGTCCCGGACGGCGAAGGACTGGCCCGGGCCGTCGGTTCCGCGCTCGCCCGGGCCGGCGTCGACCCGACGGAGGTCGGGTACGTCAACGCCAACGGCACCGGCTCCCCGCTCGCCGACCGGGCCGAGGCCCTCGCCCTGCGCCGGGTGTTCGGCCGGCATCTGGAGCAACTCCCGGTCAGCTCCAGCAAGTCCGTGCACGGACATGCCCTGGAGGCATCCGCCCTGCTCGAACTCGCCGTCACGGTGAGGGCGTTGCGCGACGGTCTGCTGCCGGTGAACGCCGGCTGGCTCGGCCCCGACCCGGATCTCGGCCTGGACCTCGTGCTGGACGGCCCGCGCGAGAGCGCCACCCGGTACGCGCTCAGCCTCAACTCCGCCTTCGGCGGCGCCAACACGGCACTCCTGGTGGCCGCCGGGTGAGCGGGCTGCGCATCCTCGCCGAGGGCCGCTGGCCGGGCCCGGAGGCCCTGGACGGCTGCGGCCCGGCGGCCCCCGCGGCGCTGCCGCCGCTCCCGGGGTTCACCGCCTCCAGCTTCAACCCCCTGGTCGCCGAGACCGCCGAGCGCTGCCTGCGGGCCCACTACGGGCCGGCCGACGCCCCCGACCGGGCCCCGAGCCGGACGGCGCTGCTGCTGGCGAGCGGCAGCGGCGACCGCGCCACCGCCCGGGCGATCGACGCCGCCGCGGCCTCCGGGCGACGGGTTCCACCGCTGCTGTTCTTCCAGTCCAACCCCAACGCCGTGCTCGGACTGGTCGCCGCCCGCTGGCAGCTGACCGGCCCGGTGGTGGCCGTCAGCCCGCTCGGGACCGTCCCGGGCGAAGTCCCGCCGGACGCCCTCGAACTGGCGGCGCTGCTCCTCGCGGACGGCGACGCCGACCAGGTCCTCGTCATCGCCGCCGAGCAGACCGAGCCGGCCGACCAGCCCGAGCAGCCCGGGGAAGGCGAAGCGTCCGGGCCGACCCGCCCCGGCGACACGGCCGTCGCCCTACTGGTCACCCTCGCCTGACCCGCACCGCCGCCGAAGCCCCGCCCCGGCCCCACCGCCGCCCCGAGCCCCGCCACCCCGGAAACCCCGCCCGCGCACCCCCGCCGGCACCGCAGCCACCCCGAACCGAGCCGCACACCCCGTCACCCGCCCCGAGCGGCTCCCGCACGCCGCCTCTCGCACCAACATGGCCCCCGCCATGGGAGGGATCCATCACCATGAGCATCCGCAGCATCCGCAGCCTCCTGGCGGACGATCCGCAGGTCGGCGCCGGCAACGTGCTGACCAGCAGGATCGCCCTGGGCGTGGGCCTGGACGAGCCACTGCTGACCTTCGACACCCCGGTGGACGAGCACGCCGCCTGGCAGCCCTTCACCCTGCGCGAGCTGGACCGCGCCGTCCGCGCCCGGGCCGCCGCGCTGCACACCCTCGGCGTCGTCCCGCGCGACCCGGTGGTGGTCTGGGCGAGCGACGCCGCCGACCATGTGCTGTCCTTCCTGGCCCTGGCCCGGCTGGGCGCGATCCCCGCCCTGCTCAACCCCAACCTGGACGGCGAGCGGGCCGCCCGCTACATCAGCCGGCTCGGCGCCACCGGCATCCTCGCCGACGCCGAGCACCTGGCGGCGCTCGCCGGGCACGAAACCGGCACCCCGGCGCTGCCGGAGATCGCCACGCTGGGCGCCGGCGACCCGGACGCCGCCCCCGAGCCGTACCGCCACTGGTCGGGGGACCCGGTCGCGATCACCCACTCCTCGGGCACCACCGGCCTGCCGAAGGCGGTCGTGCACTCGCACGCGAGCCTGTACGCGGCCATCCGCCACCGCCTCTCGCTGCCCCGCCCGCAGGGCTCCGACCGAATGCTCAGCGCGCTGCCCGCGCCGCACGCCGCCACCCTGATCGCGGTGAACCTCGCGCTGAGCACCCAGGCCGAGATCGCCCTGCTGTCCCGGCAGGCCGGCGCGGGCGTGCTCGACGCCATCGAGAGCTGGCAGCCGCGCGGCGTCATCGGCTTCGCCGCCACCTGGTCCGAGTTGGCCCACCACGACCTCGCCGAACGCGAGCTCGACTCCGTCGCCCTGTGGTGGAACACGGGGGACTGCGCCCACGAGGTGCACATCAGGCGGCTGATCGCGACCGGTTCGCGGGAGACCGTCACCCGGGCCGGCCGCGGCCGCGCACCCGGCTCGCTGTTCGTGGACGGGCTGGGCTCGACCGAGATGGGCCACTCGCACTTCTTCATCACCCACGGCCCCGGCACCGAGCGCTACGGCCGCTGCGTCGGGCGCCCGCACGCCTTCGTGGACTGCGCCGTACTCGGCCCCGAGGGCGAGCCCCTCGGCCCGGGCGAGGTCGGCGAGTTGGGCACCAGCTCACCCACCCTGGCGCTCGGCTACTGGAACGACTCGGCGACCACCTTCCGGACCCGGGTCCGCGGCTACTTCCTCACCGGCGACCTGATGTACCGGGACGAGGAGGGCTACTGGTACCACGTGGACCGGGCCGTCGACTCGGTCGAACTCGGTGACGGGAAGCGGCTGTTCACCTCGATGTCGGAGGAGCGGGTGCTGGCCGCCTGCCCCGAGGTGCTGGACTGCACGGTGGTCGCCGTCAAGGACGGCGAGCGGGTGGTCACCGACGTCCTCCTGCAGCTCGCCGCCGGCGCCGACCCCGCGACCGACCGCACCAAGGAGGTGACGGCCGCGCTCGACGAGCACAGCGCCGCCACGGTCCGCCAGGTCCTGGTGGTCGACGGCGACCGGATCCCGCTCGGGCCGACCGGCAAGGTCCGCAAGGTGCTGCTCCGCCAGCAGTACCTGGACTCGGTGGCCGCCCGGTGACCGCCGGACCCGGGACGCCCGCACCCGGGCGGGCCGCCCCCGCCCCCGCGCAGGCCCGGCCCGGCGCCGTGATCACCGGTATCGGCCTGGTCACTCCGGTCGGCCGGGGGCCCGCCGAGGTCTTCGAGGCGCTGGCCGCCGGCCGCTCCGGCCTGCGGGCCGTGCCGGAGGGCCACCCGGCGCACGGCTGGCTGGAGGCGGCGGGGATCGCCCCCGCGATCGCCGGCCGCGAGGTGCTGCCGCCGACCGAGACCCGCTGCGTGGACCGCTTCGTGCTGCTGGCCCTCGCCGCGGCCGACGACGCCCTGGCCGACGCGGGCCTGGTGGTCGGGCGCGACGCCGACCCGCGCCGGGTCGCGGTGGTGCTGGCGACCGGCGGTGGCGGCCTGGAGACCTTCGAGCAGCAGTCGCACCGGCGGCTGGACCGCGGCCGGCCGGGCGTCAGCCCGTACCTGCTGCCCGGCATGCTGTCCAACATGGCGGCCGCCCGGATCGCCATCAAGCACGGGGTACGGGGCTACAGTTCGGCGGTCGTGACGGCCTGTGCGGCCGGCGCCCAGGCCGTCGCGGAGGGCCTGCGGCTGATCCGCGCCGGGGACGCCGACGTGGTGGTGTGCGGCGGCAGCGAGTCCTCGCTGCACCCGACCATCGCGGCCGCCTTCACCAACGCCCGCGCTCTGGCCCACGGCTGGGAGGACCCGGAGGCCTCCAGCCGGCCCTTCGACGGGGGCCGCAACGGCTTCGTGCTCGGCGAGGGCAGCGCCGTCCTGGTGCTGGAGCGCACCGCCCACGCCGACGCCCGGGGCGCGGCCGGGTACGCGGACCTGATCGGCTGGGGCGCCTCCACCGACGCGCACCACCCGACCATGCCCCGCCCCGACGGCGAGGGCGCGGCCGACTCCATGCGCTCGGCACTGGCCAACGCGGGCCTGTCGCCCGCCGACATCGGCTACGTGAACGCCCACGGGACGGGCACCAAGCTGGGCGACCTCGCCGAATCGGCCGCCCTGCGGGCCGTCTTCGGCGACGACCAGCCCGCCGTCAGCTCCACCAAGGGGTCGACCGGCCATCTGCTCGGCGCCGCCGGCGCCGTCGAGGCGGCGGTCACCGCGCTGGCCGTGGCCCGGGGCCTGCTGCCGCCGACGGCGAACCTGGAGAACCCCGACCCCGGCTGCGACCTCGACCATGTGCGCGGCCGGGCCCGGGCCGTCCCGCTGCGCGCCGCCCTGAGCAACGCCTTCGCCTTCGGCGGCCACAACATCAGCCTGATCTTCGGCCCGCCGTCCACCTGCGCCGCGAAGTAGCGGTCCACCAGTCAGACCATCAGTCCGGGGAGATCCGTTGTCCATCCAGGCCATCACCCACGTCGAGTACCACTGCGCGGACGCCGCGCAGTCCGCGGCCGACCTCGGCGCGGGCTTCGGCTTCACGCCCGACACCCACCAGCCGGCCCCGCAGCCCGGCCTGCACACCGTCCACCTGCACCAGGGCGCGATCCGGCTGCGGCTCAGCTCGGCCAGCCACACCGACCACCCGATCGCACGGTTCGTGGACCGGCACGGGGACGGCGTCGCCGTGATCGCGCTCGGCTGCACCGACCCGCAGGCCGCGCTGGAGCGCGCGGAGCGGCACGGCGCGATCGTCCTGGACCGCGTGGGCGGACTGGTCGCCGGCTTCGGCGACGTCGCCCTGCGGTTCGTCGCCGACGCCCCGGCCGAACCCGAACCCGCCGCGCCCGAGCACCTGTTGGAGGCCCTCGACCACGTCGCGATCTGCGTCCCGGCCGGTGAGCTGGCCCCCGCCGTGCAGTTCTGCGAGGCCGCGCTTGGCTTCCACCGGATCTTCGGCGAGTACATCTCGGTCGGCGAGCAGGGGATGGACTCCAGCGTCGTGCAGAGCGGCTCCGGCGAGGTCACCTTCACCCTGATCGAGCCCGACACCACCCGTCGGCCGGGGCAGATCGACACCTTCCTGGAGGCGCACGACGGTGCCGGCGTCCAGCACCTGGCCTTCCGCACCCGGGACATCGCCGCCGCCGTCCGGACCGGCCGGGAGCGCGGCGTCGAGTTCCTCAGCACCCCCGCCGCCTATTACGACGGCCTGGCCGCACGCCTCGGCGGGACCGCGATCCCGGTCGCGACCCTGCGCGAGCTCGACGTCCTGGTGGACCAGGACCACGGCGGCCAGCTGTTCCAGATCTTCGTGCGCTCGGTGCACGCCCGGCGGACCTTCTTCCTGGAACTGATCGAGCGGCAGGGCGCCGGCACCTTCGGCACCGCCAATATCAGGGCCCTGTACGAGGCCGTCGAACGGCAGAACGCCACCGCCTCCGTCTGACCGCGCCCGTCCGGCCCCACCACAGGCACCACCGCCGGACGCCCACCCCGCACCCCCCGAGCACGCACCGACCGAACGAGGAGGCCCGGCCCATGACGAGCCCGCACGTGACGACGACCCCACACGCAACCTTCCGGCTCACCGACGCCGAGCGCGCCCTGCTGCCCACCCCCGAGGAGGTGGCCGGCTACCTGGAACAGGGCTGGTACCTCTCCCGCCGGCTGTTCTCCGACGAGGAGCTGGACACCCTCCAGGCCGCCACCGAGAAGTACTACGAGGGCCACCGCGACCGCACCCTGGCCGTCCGACCGCCGAACCTCGCCGCCTGGGAGCCCTCGCACGGGCCCGTCCAGCGCCACAACGACTACGTGCACCACGAGAGCGACGCGATCGGCGCGATTCTGCGCAAGCCGCTGCTCGGGGCCGTCGCCGCGCTGCTCGCCGAGGCCGAGGAGATCCGGATCTTCCAGGCCACCCTGATCTACAAGCCGCCGGTGCCCGAGGAGCCCAGCAACCAGGTGCCCTGGCACTTCGACCGGCACTACTGGCAGACCAGCACCTCCGAGCGGATGCTCACCGCCTTCATCCCCTTCCACGACTGCGGGGAGGCGAACGGCACCATCACCATGATCGACGGCAGCCACCGCTGGCGCGAACTCGACTCCGGCGAGGACTCCAGCCGGCACTTCGCCCAGCGCGACCGCTCCGAGCTGGAGGAACTGCTGGTCGAGAACGCCCGGTTCAACGGGCAGCAGGTGCGGAAGATCCCGATGCTGATCCCGCGCGGTCACGTCAGCTTCCACCACTGCCGCACCTACCACGGCAGCGGCCCCAACCTGGCCACCGACCCCCGCCGGGCCGTCTCGCTGCACCTCCAGGACGGCGCCAACGAGTACCGCGGGCACACCCGGCCGGACGGCAGTCCGGTGGTCTACAACCACGACGTGGTGGTCCGCCGCACCCCGGACGGGCGACCCGACTACGCCGACCCGGACATCTGCCCGGCGATCTGGCAGGGAACACTATGACGGATCGTCAATTCCTCCATCTGGCAAGCACAGAGAGCCGGTACCGGATGCTGCGGCTGATCCGCGGCTTCGAGCAGCTGGCGCTCGGCCTGGTGAAGTCCGGGGTCATCACCGGCGGCATCCACCCGTACATCGGGCAGGAGGCCGTCGCGGTCGGCGTCTGCGCCGCGCTGCGCCCGCAGGACCGGATCACCAGCACCCACCGGGGCCACGGCCACGTGCTGGCCAAGGGCGCCGACCCGGGCCGGCTGCTCGCCGAACTGTGCGGCCGGGTCGACGGGTTGAACCAGGGCCGGGGCGGGTCCATGCACGCCGCCGACCTCTCGCTGGGCATCCTCGGCGCCAACGGCATCGTCGGCGCCGGCGCGCCGATCGCGGTCGGCGCCGCCTGGGCCGCCCGCCAGGCCGGCGAGGACCGGGTCGTGGTCAGCTTCTTCGGCGACGGGGCGCTCAACCAGGGCGTCCTGCTGGAGTCCCTCAACCTGGCCGCCATGTGGCAGCTGCCCGTCCTGTTCGTCTGCGAGAACAACGGCTACGCCACCACCCTGCCCGCCGCGACCGCGGTGGCCGGCAGCGGCACCGGCCGGGCGGCCGCCTTCGGGATCCCGGCCGTCGAGGTGGACGGGATGGACACCGAGGCCGTCCGCGAGGCGACCGAACTGGCCGTACGCCGGGCCCGGGAGGGCGGGGGCCCGGCCTTCCTGGAGTGCCGGACCTACCGCTTCGAGGGGCACCACACCATGGAGCGCCGGATGAAGCTGCGCTACCGCTCCGCCGAGGAGATCGAGCACTGGCGCACCCGGGACCCGCTGGAGCGGGCGGGCGCCGCCCTGACCGACGGCCGGCGCACCGCGATCGACACCGCGGTGGACGCCGAGCTCGCCGAGGCCGAACGCTTCGCCCTCGCCTCGGACCACCCCGACCCCGCCGGGGCCTGCGACCACCTGTACGCCGACGGGCTGCGGCCCCGGGCGGGGGCGGTGGCATGAGCAAGCTCTCGTACACCAAGGCGCTGAACCGGGCGCTGGGCGACGCCCTCGCCGAGGACCCGGCGGTCTTCGTGCTCGGCGAGGACATCGGCGCCGGCCTGGCCGGGCCGACCCTCGGCCTGCTGGAGCGCTTCGGGCCCGGCCGGGTGGTGGACACCCCGCTGTCCGAACAGGCCTTCACCGGTATGGCGGTCGGCGCCGCCCTGGCCGGGCGGCGGCCGGTGATCGAGTTCCAGATCCCGGCGCTGCTCTTCCTGGTCTTCGAGCAACTGGTCAACCAGGCGCACAAGTTCTCCCTGATGACGGGCGGCCAGACCGGCGTGCCGCTGACCTGCCTGGTGCCCGGCTCCGGCTCCCGGGACGGCTGGGCAGGCCAGCACTCGGACCACCCGTACAGCCTGTTCGCGCACGCCGGGGTGAAGACCGTCGTCCCGGCCACCCCGACCGACGCCTACGGCCTGCTGCTGTCGGCGGTCCGGGACCCGGACCCGGTGGTGGTCTTCGCGCCGGCCGCCGTCCTCGGCGTCCGCGAGAACGTCACCTGGGAGCTGGCGCCCGTCCCGCTGGGATCGGCCCGGGTGCACCGGGCGGGCACCGACGTCACGGTCGTCGCCGTGGGCCATCTGGTGCACGACGCGCTCGCGGTGGCCGAGGAGCTCGCCGGAGAGATCTCGGTCGAAGTCCTCGACCCGCGCACCCTGCACCCCTTCGACTGGGCGGCGCTCGCCGCCTCCCTGGAGCGCACCGGCCGGCTGGTGGTGATCGACGACTCCAACCGCAGCTGCGGAATCGGCGCCGAGATCCTGGCCACCGCAGCGGAGGAGATGCGCCTGATCGCCCCGCCGCGCCGGATCACCCGGCCGGACGGAGCCGTACTGCCCTTCGCCCGGGACCTGGACCGGGCCCTCCAGCCCGGACGCGAGCAACTGCGGCACACCGTCAGATCAGTTGTGAAGAATCCGTGGCGCTGACTCACCGGTCCCGCCAGAATCGGCGCTCCGCACCGCACCGGACACACCCCCCACGCCCGCCTGCACCGAAGCCGGGCCTGCCCCGAGGAGCCCTCAGATGTCCAACAACCGCTACCACTGGGACCGTTCGCACCCCGGCCTGTCCGGCCTTCAGCAGGCCATCGAGCCGCTGCGCCGCGAGGTGGTCGAGCACACCGTCTACGGCGGGCTCGACAGCCTCGACCGCGTCCGGGTCTTCCTGGACCGGCACGTCTTCGCCGTCTGGGACTTCATGTCGCTGCTGAAGAGCCTGCAGCGCGAACTGACCAGCGTGGACGTGCCGTGGGTCCCGTCCGGCCCGACCGCCAGCCGCCGCCTGATCAACGAGATCGTGCTCGTGGAGGAGAGCGACGAACTCGGCGAGGGCTTCATCAGCCACTTCGAGCTGTACGTCGACGGCATGCGGCAGGCGGGCGCCGACCCGACACCGGTCGAGGCCTTCCTGGAGCTGCTGCGCTCCGGCACCGCCGTGCCCGAGGCGCTGCATGCGGCCGGGGTGCCGCAGGCCGCCGTCGACTTCACCAGCACCACCTGGGAGATCATCGAGAACGCGCCGGTGCACTGCCGCGCCGCGGCCTTCGCCTTCGGCCGGGAGGACCTCATCCCGGACATGTTCGCCCAGGTCATCAAGATCGACGACGCGGACGGCGTCCTGACCACCTTCAAGGACTACCTGGCCCGCCACATCGAGGTGGACGGCGAACAGCACACGCCGATGGCCATGCAGATGCTGATCGACCTCTGCGGCGACGACACCGCCAAGTGGGAGGCCTGCGCCGAGACCGTGCGCACCGCGCTCCGGGCCCGGGTGCAGCTCTGGACGGCGATCGAGGCGGCCTTCACCGGCTGACCCGCCACCCCTTCGCCCAGCCCCGACGGGGCCGGTCGCCCACCCCGGGCTGCCGGCCCCGTCGGCCGTCCGCCGTGTCCGCCGTGTCCGCCGCGTCCGCAACTGTCTGACTACACGTCAGATCGACGCGGAGCAAGCGATCTTCGGGAGCCTCGACCACCACCGATGGCGCCCGTGCGGCTCGACACCTGCCTGCGCGGACTCCCCGGTACTCGTCCCGAAAGGCGGCCGGGCAGGCCTGGTCCCGCCGCACCCAGGACCGCAAGGCCCCTACCGGGCCATGTGTTTGATTGATCGTCACATCCTCCCAGCATCGCCACAAGAGCAGCAGAGTATCCATTTCTGTTCACATCCTCGAACATTGCTCGGCATCTTGAACTTTTCCAGTCGCAGGGCCAGTGGCGATCGAACCGTCAAATACGCCTTGAGCCGCAGGATTTACTGCTGGATAGCTCTTTTGCAGGAATAACATCCCTCAAATCCCACTTAGACCGTACAGCAAGGCCATCCAAGAGAAGACGGCACAAATTCCATATGTGACCGGAACCTTGTCAGTCCGTCAGACACGGACCTACGCTCGCGGACAGAAACGCTTCCCCTCGCAAGCCACGTTCCGGTTGGTGCGGCCGTCACGGCATCGACCGCGACTTCCGCATGGGCCGATGCCGGTGCGGGGCTTGGCGCAGGTGGTCGACCCGCTACGGAACGAAGGGTGCACGTCATGCCGAAGACGCGACGCACCGTCCGTTGCCGCTGCCGCGGCGGCGGCCGCGGCGCCGGCCGCGGTGACCGGCGGTGGTGACCGGCGGTGGTGACCTTCCGCGGTGGTCTTCGGCCTCGCGGGGCCGGGCTCCGGCGGAGACGCCGGCCCGGTGGCGTCGGGGAGCGCGCTCACAACGGGGACCAGTGCGGGCCCGCCCGGCGACGGGCCCGTGGTCCCGGCGGTCCGTCGGCAGGGCCGTCGCACGTACGCAGCACCACTCGGAGTCAGACAACGAATCTGGAGACGGATATGAGACGACCAGTCGCCCTGCGGCTCTGCGCGACGCTCGCCACGGCGGCCCTTGCGGCCACGACCGGTGTGCTGGTGGCGATGCCCTCGGCATCGGCCGCGGCGACCGGCAGCGCCACCGGCTACGCGTCCCAGAACGGTGGGACCACCGGCGGCGCGGGCGGACAGACCGTGCGCGCCACCACGGGGACCGCGATCCATGCGGCCCTGTGCGGCCGGGCCAGCGCCAGCACCCCGATCGTCATCGAGGTCGAGGGCACCATCAACCACGCCAACACCGACAAGGTGTCGGGCGCCTCCTGCAACACCGCCGCCGGGGTCATCGAGCTCAAGCAGATCAGCAACGTCACGCTCGTCGGCGTCGGCAGCGGCGCCGTCTTCGACCAACTGGGCATCCACATCCGGGAGTCCAGCAACATCATCATCCAGAACGTGACCGTCAAGAACGTCAAGAAGTCGGGCTCGCCGACCTCCAACGGTGGTGACGCCATCGGCATGGAGACGAACGTGCGCAACGTCTGGGTCGACCACGCCAGTCTGGAGGCGTCGGGCGGCGAATCGGCAGGGTTCGACGGGCTCTTCGACATGAAGGACAACACCCAGTACGTGACGTTGTCCTACAGCACCCTGCGCAACTCCGGCCGCGGTGGCCTCATCGGGTCCAGCGAGACCGAGCTCTCGAACAGCTTCATCACCTTCCACCACAACCTGTACGAGAACATCGACTCCCGCGCGCCCCTGCTCCGTGGCGGCACGGCGCACATCTACAACAACTACTACGTGAAGCTCAACGAGTCCGGGATCAACTCCCGGGCCGGGGCCCACGCCAAGGTGGACAACAACTACTTCAAGGACTCCAAGGACGTCCTGGGCACCTTCTACACCAGTGCGGCCGGATACTGGCAGGTCGCCGGCAACATCTTCGACAACGTGACCTGGTCCAGCCCCGGCACCGACAACAACCCCGCCGGGCCCGACGTGAAGTCCACCACCACCGTCAGCGTCCCCTACTCCTTCAGCCTCGATGCGGCCTCCTGCGTGCCGGACATCGTGGCCCAGACGGCCGGGGCCAACAAGGGACTGAAGGTGTCCAACGGGACCTGCACGCCGCAGACGCCGTCTCCGACCCCGACCACCCCCACCACCAGTCCCACCACCCCCACGTCCACCCCGACCCAGCCCGGCGGGACGAACCTCAGCATCGGCGCCGGTGCCGACGGCTCCAGCAAGGCCGCCGGGACGAGCTACGGCAACGTGAAGGACGGTAACCTGAGCACCTTCTGGTCGCCGGCCGGCTCCACCGGTTCCGTCTCGGTCAAGTGGTCCTCCCCCACCGCCGTGGCCGGCCTCAACATCCGGGAGGCGGCGGGCTCCGCGGGCAGCATCGGATCCTGGCGGGTCCTCAACGGTGACACCGGCGCCGTTCTGACCTCCGGCAGCGGTGCGGGCGCCATCACCGTCCCCCGCACCTCGCTGAGCAAGATCACCTTCGAGATCACCAGCTCGACCGGAACGCCGAAGGTCGCCGAGTTCGAGACCTACGCAGGGTAGCGGCGCGGTCCCGTAGCACGGGACCGGCCCCGTCGGGGATCTCGGAAGTCCCGGGCGGAGGGGCACGGTGACCGGGCAGGCACGGCCTGGGTCCTCAGGCCGTTCGCCTGGCACGAGGTCAGCCGGCGCCCCTCCGTCCTCCCGCGTTCCGGTGAGCATGTTCGTTACGGAACAACGATTCTGACGCCAACTCAGATGATCTTGGGAACGGATCCGGCCGCCGCCGGGAACACGTCGGCCGGATCGCGGAACCGGTGCAGCACGGCCCGGCCCTCCGCCCCGCGCAGGCGCCCGGCCAGCTTGGCGGGCAGCACGACGGTGAAGAGGTACCCGCTGCCCTCGAAACCCTCGACCATCCAGGACACCCAGGGCAGCGGGAGGTTGGCGGCCGGGCTGAAGAACACCGGGCGCCGCCCTCCGAACTCGACGTCGTACGCGCCGAACCGGCTCCAGTTGGAGAAGGTGAACCTGCGCCGCTCCGGATCGAACCCGAGCGGCACGCAATCGGCGAATCGCTCACGTCCGATCGACTCCAGGAACCGGAGGTTGGCCCGGAGGTTGAGGTGCTCGGCGGTGAAGTCCTCCACCGCCCCCCGGAGCGCCTCCGCGAGCGCGGCCGTACCCTCCTTCGGCGCCCAGGGCAGGTGGATCTCGCTGAGCAGGTTGCCCACCAGACCGGCGGACAGCCCCAGCGGACGCCGGACGTTGACCGGCACGGTCAGCCATCTGACCTCCGCGTCGGCATCCAACTCTCGCACGGAGGAGACGACATGGGCACAGAGAACGTCGCCGGAGGAGAGCCTCCGGCCGGCCTGGGCACTCAGCTCCTGGCGCATCCGGTCCACCTCGGCCTGGCCGAAGTACACCTGGACCGTCCGGTTGGCCCGCAGCGCGCCGGCCACCTCCCGCCCCAGCAGCGTGGCCTCCTCCGGGCCGGGCAGGCGGAATCCCGGGCGTCCGCAGTCCCCGGCCGGAAGCACCTCGTCGAGGAAGGCGTCCTGGTCCTGGACGAGTTCGGCCGGCGGCGGTTCTACCCCCTCCACGGCGGCGGACCAGGTCCGCATCAGCAGCATGAAGGTCTGCACGTCGCCGACCGCGTGGTGCCAGGAGCAGCCCAGCGCGGTGCCGCCGTCCGCGAGGCGGCTGACCCGGACGGTGAACAGCGGCAGGCCGCCCGCCCGGGCGGCGGAGGCCTCCACCGGGTCGACCAGCCGCGCGGTGGGCAAGGTGACCCGGCCCATCGCCTCGGCGAGGGTCTCGTCCAGGTCGTAACTGTCCACCGGCACACCGGAGTCGTCGCAGACGATCTCCAGCCGGCCGTCCACCGTGCGCAGCCGGCCGGCGAAGACCGGCAGCCGCTCCAGGGCGCGGGCCAGCCCGGCGGTGAGGCGTTCCTCGTCCAAGGTCTGCTCGAAGAAGTACACGACCGAGACCGAGAGGTCGGCCAGCATGGTGTCGACCAGCCCGCAGCGCACCACCGTGCCCGGGGCCTGCCCGGCACGGACGGTACGGGACTCACGCAGCTGCGGCCAGGCGCTCATGGTGTCGTGCTCCGTTCCGGGGCATGGGTGCCCGACGGCGGCCGGGCCCGGGGCGCGCCAACGACCTTGTGGTGCCGGGGAGACGGCCGCTGGACGGCCCGCCGGGCGGGTGGATTCCGATCACCTCGAACGATAGGGCAGCGGTCACCCGCAGGGCCAGTGGTCTAGGCCATTTCTCTTCAACTGCTGCCGCTCCGCGACGGGGTGACCGTCGCCCGGCCGGCCGCCGGACACCCCGGCACGCGGGACGCACGAGGCCGCCGGCGGCTCACCGGTCCTTCGGCCCCGTCCCGAGGAAGACCGGGTTGGTGAGTGCCGCCATCGGGCCCCAGGGCAGCTCCGGGCCCATGCTGTTACCCCACCCGGGCGTGCCGTCGGCCCTGGGGTGGCGGACCTCCGCGCGGACGTACCCGGCCAGCGAGGCCGTGGTGCGCCAGACCACCGTGCCCGCGCCGTCGGCCGCCAGTGACTCCTGGTGCATCTGCCCCTCGTCGCTGAGGAACCGCACCGTCCCGCCGGGCACCCCCGACACCGTGAGCCGGACATCCACCGGCGCGTCCGCCGGCACCGCCAGCCGCTCGCCGACGCCCGCTTGCCAGCCGGCTCCGGTCGCGGTGAACTCCAGCCGGACGGCGGCGGATTCGGCGATCCAGCTGCGGCCGGCCCGGATCCCGTCGAGCACGTCGTCCCGGGTCAGGTCCGCCGCCAGCACCACGTTGTGCGGGGAGCCGACGACCTGCGGCGCGCTGTGCGCGTCGCTGTTGCCGACGGCCGGCAGCCACGGCCGGCCCTGCCGCAGGGCCGCGGCCAGTGCGGCGTCCCAGCTGTCGACGGCCGACTCGTCGTCGTAGGTCCACGGGCCGTTCCAGACCTCGACGGCGTCCGCGTCCTGGTAGCCGAACTTCCACTGGCAGCCGACGTACGGGCAGTAGGGGTGCGCCGGCACCACCAGGCCGCCGTCCCGGCGGACCTGCCGGGCGAGCCGCGGGAACGCCTCGTCGCGGGCCCGGTAGCGCCAGTCCACGAAGCGTCCGGCCGGCAGGCCCAGCGCCAGCCAGTGCCCGTTGCGGGTGGTGACCTCCTCACCGGTGATCACCAGCAGGTCCGGACCGGCCAGCGGCCCCCAGCTGCCGTGCGCGGAAGGCGTGTTGTGGTCGGTCGAGACGATGAAGTCCAGCCCGGCCTCCCGGGCCGCGGCCGCCACCTCCGCCAGCAGCCGCCGTCCGTCGGAGTGCACCGTGTGCAGGTGGCAGTCCCCCCGGTACCAGGCACGGCCGCGGCCACGGGCCCGCTCCGGCGGGTAGGCGGGCTTGAACTCCGGGCCCGGCTCGCCGAATCGCAGCGTCACCTCGACCCGGTACTCCAGTCCCTGCGGCGCCACCTGGTACGGACCGAGCGTGATGTGCCAGCGCCCCGGCCGCACCGGGCCCGGCAGGTAGCCCGGGGTGGCCTCGGTACGGCTGATCGCGAAGGACGTCCGGAACCCGCCGGACCAGCCCCGGAACCCCTTGCCGCCGAGCTCGGTGCCGCGCTCGTCGAAGATCCCGATGTCGCAGGAGTTCCCCGGCGTCCCCGCCGGGACGGGCGGCCGGTCGTAGGAGTACGAGACGGCGATCTCCCGCACCCCGGCCGCCACGTCGATCGGCAGGTACACGAAGTCCGGTGCACCGGTCTCCAGACGGCCGCTCAGCACGATGGTCGACTCGCCACCGGGCGGCCCCCCGCCACCTTGCGGGGCGCCGCCCGGCTCCGCCGCGGCCCCGCCGGCGGTCACCCCCGTCGCCAGGGTCATCGCACCGGCCAGCGCGCCCGCCCGGAGCAGGCCCCGGCGGTCGATCGCCGGCCCGTCCCCGGATCCCTCGCCGGCTTCGTCCCGTACCCGGTCGTTCGTCATGGCGGCCCTCCCGGTCGTCCCGCCCTCTCCCTACCCCGGCCGGTGAACCCCGGATGAGGCGCGGACGGCGGGTGTCGGTCGATCGGACGACCAAGGGCCCCCGCCCGGGACATCACGAGAAGTCGGGCGGCCCGGGCGGAGGGCCGGGGTCAGCCCATCGCCGCCCGGCGGCCCGTCCGAGCCTCCTCCAGGGCCAGCCAGACCTTGTCCCGCAGGAACGGCGCCTCGGTGAAGCGGATGCCGGTGGCGTCCCGCAGCGCGTTGGCGAAGGCCGGCGGGACGGGGTTGAACGGGCTCTCGCTCATGGACTTGGCGCCCAGCGGGCCGATGGCGTCGGACGTCTCGCTGAAGTGCACCTCGGTGCGCGGCACGTCGGCGAAGGCCGGCAGGCGGTAGCGGCGGAAGGCGGCGGTGGTGACCTGGCCGGCGTCGTCGACGAGGACCTGTTCGAAGAGGGTCGCGCCGAGCGCCTGCGCGACGCCGCCCTCGACCTGGCCGCGGCACTGCATCGGGTTCATCACCCTGCCCGCGTCGGCCCCGTGCACACTGCGCAGGATCCGGATCTCCCCGGTGTCCGGGTCGACCGCGATCCGGAACCACTGGGAGTTGAACGCGATCGACCTGGGCGAGCCGCCGAAGTACCCGTCCGCCTTCAGCTCGACGCCCTTGGCGCGGGCGGCCTCGAAGATCTCCTTCAGCGACAGCAGCCGCCCCTCGCACTCCACCGAGTCGGCGGTGAGCCGCAGCAGGCTGCGCGGGGTGCGGGCGTACTCGCTCGCGAAGGAGAGGATTTGCTCGGCGAGGGCGTTGGCGGCCTTCATCACCGCCTTGCCCGCGACCACCGTGCCGGCCGAGCCGAACGCGCCGGTGTCGTGCTTGACCACGTCGGTGTCGGACTGCCGGACGGCGATCCGGTCGACGGTGGTGCCGAGCGCCCCCGCGGTGATCTGCTTGTGCACGGTGGTGGTGCCGTTGCCGAACTCCGCGGTGCCGACCGCGATGTCGTAGGTGCCGTCCTCCAGCAGTTGCACCGTGGCATCCGCGATGTGGCCGCCGGGCGGGCCGCAGGCGATCGCCGACATGGCGAAGCCCTGACCCACCAGCCAGCCCTCGGGGGCGAGTTCGGCGCTGGTGTCGTCGGCGAGCGCGTCCCGGACGACCTTGAGGCACTGGTCGAGGCCGTAGCTCGCGATGTGCAGGTCCTCCTCCTCGCCGAGCGGGCCCTCCATGTGCTCGCCGGGGCCGATGACGTTCTTCTCGCGCAGCACCAGCGGGTCGATCCCCAGCCGCCGGGCGAGTTCGTCCATCGCCGACTCCACGGCGAAGGTGACCTGACCGAGGCCGTAGCCGCGGAAGGCGCCGGCGGGCACCCCGTTGGTGTACACGGAGTACGCGTTGACCTTCTTGTTGGGCGCCCGGTACACGCCCATCGACTCGCCGACGCTGTGGAACATCACCGCGGGGCCGTGGTTGCCGTACGCCCCGGTGTTGGAGACCACCCGGAACTGGATGGCCGTCAGGATGCCGTCGCTCTTCGCGCCGAGCTTCACCGTGACCTTGAACGGGTGCCGGGTGGTGGCGCCGTAGAACTGCTCGGGGCGGGTGAACTCCAGCTTGACCGGGCGGTGCAGCTTCATCGCCGCCAGCACCGCGATGTCCTCGGTGAGCATCTCCTGCTTGCCGCCGAACCCACCGCCCACCCGGCCCGCGATCACCCGGACCTGCTCCATCGGCAGGTCGTACAGGTCGCAGAGGGCGCGCCGGGTCAGGAACGGCACCTGGGTGCTGGAGCGGACCACGATCCGCTCCTGCCCCGGCTCGCCGCCGTCCTCGCCGGAGGTCTCCTCGAAGTACACCACGCACCCGTGCGTCTCCAGGCTGGCGTGCTGCACCCGCCGGGTCCGGTAGGTCTCCTCGTAGACCACGTCGGCCTCCGCGAAGCCCTGCTCGACGCTGCCCATCTCCCCGTGCACCTCGCCGCAGACGTTGTCCTGCGCGCGGAAGATGCGGGACTCGGGGCCCTTCGGGTGGATCACCGGCGCGCCCGGCAGCATCGCCTCCTCCGGGTCGATGACGAACGGGAGCTCCTCGTAGTCGACGACGATCCGGCGGCAGCCCTCCTCGGCGGCGCCCTCGGTGTCGGCGACCACGGCCGCGACCCGCTGGCCCGCGAACCGGACCACGTCGTCCAGCACGCGGGTGTCGTCCGGGTCCTCGGTGGGGTGCTCGTGGCGGGCGGAGGAGTAGAGCTTCGCCGGCGCGTCGTGGTGGGTGAGGACGGCGTGCACGCCGGGCACCCGCAGCGCGGCCGTGGTGTCGATCGAGCGGATCCGGGCGTGCGGATGCGGGGAGCGCAGCAGCTTCATGTGCAGCAGGCCCTCGACCTCGACGTCGAAGGTGTAGCGCGCGGTACCGGTGACCACCTGCGGGCCAGCCGGCGCGCCGAGGCTACGGCCGACCGCCTGGCCGGCGCGCGGCTCCTCGGCGTGCTTGACGCCCCGGATCGAGTCCTCGATCGCCCGGTAGCCGGTGCAGCGGCACAGGTTGCCCTTGAGCGAGCGGGGCAGGTCCGTGAGCTGTTCCTCGTCCAGGGCGGAGGTGGTCATCAGGAAGCCGGCCGTGCAGAAGCCGCACTGGAACCCCTGGGCGTCGAGGAACCGCTGCTGCATCGGGTGCAGCTCGCCGCCTTCCCTGGCCAGGCCCTCGACGGTGGTCACCGCGCGGCCCTCGGCGCGGACCGCGGGGAAGATGCAGCTGTGCACGGGCCGACCGTCGACCTGCACGGTGCAGGCGCCGCAGTCGCCGGCGTCGCACCCCTTCTTCACGCCGAACCAGCAGCGGTCGCGCAGATAGGTGCGCAGGCACTGGCCCGGGCGCGGTTCTTCCTCGAACGGCTGGTTGTTGACACGGATCGAGAAGCTCATCGTCCGGTCTCGCACTCGATCAGTTCGCGGCGGATCTCCTCGGCGAACCGGAAGGTCATGTGCCGGCGCCAGGCGGGCAGCCCGTGGATGTCGTCGAAGTACTCGTCGGGGCGGATCGCGTACTCGACGGCCTCGCGCACCGCCTCGGCGTTGGGTGCCAGGGGGAACCGCAGCCGGACCGGCCGCTCGCTGGAGGCGGTGACGGTGAGCGTGAAGGTGCCGTCCACCTGGTCGAGGGTGCCGATCAGCAGCGCGGCCGAGCGGCCCAGTCCGTACAGCGAGGCCTGCCGGAAAGCCGTCCGGCAGGACAGCGCCCGGGCGGGGAGGGTGACCGAGCGCAGCAGTTCGCCGGGTTCCAGCACATTGCGCCCGGCGCCCACGACGAAGTCGGCGACCGGCACCTGGCGCAGCGCCCCGGTCTGGGCGCGCAGCAGGGCGACGCCGTCCAGGCCGGCGGCCAGCGAGATCATCGGGCCGGCGGGCAGCGAGTTGCACAGGTTCCCGCCGAAGGTGGCCATGTTCCAGATCTTCCAGGAGGCCAGGAAGGCCCGGCAGCACTGCTCGAACAGCGGCCGCGCCGTCCACGGCGCGTTCCGGGCGTACCGCGACAGCTGAGCGATGGTGCAGGTCGCGGCGATCTCCAGATCGCCCTCGGGGGTGATCTGCAGCGGTTCCCAGCCGGTGCGGCTGAGGTCGATCAGCCGGCGCAGGTGCGGCTGCGGCTCGGAGAACAGGTAGGTGCCGCCGCCCAGCCAGGCGTCACCAGGGCGCCACACACCGCCGTTGCGGGCGTCGCGCACCTCCAGCACCGTGTTCAGATCCACGTTGTCCCACCGTCCTCAGCAGCTTCGATCGCAGCCCGTTACGGCGATTGAAGCAACGCCCGACGGCCGGGACGAGTGGTGTCGAGCACCAGTGATCCACCGCCCGGCTGGAGGATCGACCAGCGAGGTCCGCTTTCCCAAGGCCTCGCATCTGCCATCCCTCTTCTCGAACTGGCCTTGCTTGTGCGAGGCGTTCGACGCGGATGGCTTGGCGCACGGCAGCGGGCGGGACGACCCGGGCAGTTACGGGTACGGGCGCGGACACGTACGGGCCCGGACGGCACGCACGGCAAGGACGGGTGCGGACGGCACGGACGGCACGGGCTCACCCCGGGGCGCACGGAACCGGTACAGCTCGGACGGCGGAGCGACGCCCCCGTGCAGAGTCGACCGGCCCAGCACTGCGGGCCGGTCGACTCTGTGTGCACCTGCACGGAGCGGGCCGGTCCTAGAGCAGGTCGGCGACCGCGTACAGCAGGTTCGCGACGGCGTCGGCCACGGGCTGGAGCAGGCCGAGAAGGCCACTGTTGAGGATCATGTTCTGCGTTCCTTGTCGGTGAGGCCCCCGGGTGGGGGCGCGCCATGTCCCCCCGGCTGATCACCCCCGGCTCATTCACTCAGCGCCGCATCGGACCGGCAACTCCGGCCCTGCCCGCCCGGTCGCCACCCCTGTTCCCGTACGGGTGACCGAGGGGCGCCGCGGCGGGCCGGGCGGACGCTCCAGGGCCCGGGACGCGCCAGGGGCAGCACGGGCCCCCGGCCCGGGGCGCACCCGGGCTCCCGCCGCGCGGAGCCTTGCGCCCTCCGGAGCAACGACCCCGTACCGGCGTCCGAGGCGTTCGGGTGCCCCCCCCGGGGCCGACCCCGGCCGGGGTCCCGCGGCCCGGCGCTACGGGTGCCCGGCCGCCCCGGAGCCACCGAGCCCGAGCGGAGGGGCCGCGGGCGCGGGCCCGAGCGTGGTGGTCCCGGGGGCGGCGCGGTGCCCCAGGCCGGTCCGGTAGACGTCCAGCGCCGCTTCCATCCGGCCGGTACGGCGCAGCAGGTCCCCCAGCAGCCGGCAGAGGTCGGCCAGGTCGCCGGCGGCTCCGGCGCGCTCCAGCAGCGACAGGGCGTTGACGTAGTGCTCCTCCGCGGCCTCGGTGTCACCGAGCTCCTCGGCGATCAGGCCGAGCAGGCGGTGCGCCCCGGCGGCGTGGACGGCGCCGCGCTCCGGACCGATCCGGCCCAGCAGGCTGCCGAGCAGCTCGCCGGCCTCGGCGGCGCGCCCCCGGCGGCGCAGCACGTCCGCCAGTTCGACCTCGACCTGGTCGGTGAACAGGGCGGCCTTGCGGGACGCCAGCATCGCCCGGGCGGTGCGCAGTTCGCTCTCGGCGCGGTCCAGCTCGCCGGCCTGCGCGTGGACGTACCCGCGCATCCAGTGGCACTTGGCGAGGTCGGCGCTGAGCCGCAGCCCCTGGTAGAGCTCCTGGGCCTTGGCCAGCGAGGCGTCGGCCTCGGCGGTGCGGCCTTCGGCGATCAGGGTCCGCGCGACGCTGCGGTGCATCCCGGCGACCAGGGCGGGGTCGGTGGCGCCGGGCGCCAGGGCGAGGGCCAGTTCGGCGGCCTGGGCGGCGCGGGCGTGCGCACCCATGTCCATGTAGGGCCCGATGGCGGCCGAGTAGAGCAGCAGCAGGGCGTCCGGGTCATGCAGGCCGCTCTCGTTGAGCCGGTCGATCGCGGTTTCCAGCAGGTAGCAGGCGTAGCGGAGTTCACCGGCGAGCAGGTGGGCCACGGCCCGGCCGCGGACGGCGGCCGCGCGGCGCGGCAGCGGCTCGCCGGCCTGCAGCCGTTCGGCCTCCTCGAAGTGCTCGCGGGCCTGGTCGAGGCGGCCGCTCTCCAGGGCGCACTCGCCGAGGCCGAGCAGGGCGGCGGGCTGGACGGCCGGCAGGCCGTGCCGGCGGGCCCGGTCCAGGCAGTCGGTGAAGCGTGCGGCCGCGTCGGCGGTGTCGCCGGCCGCCAGGGCGCCGTGCGCCTCGGTGAGGGCGAGCCGCAGCTCGGTGGCCAGGTGGGCGGGGCGGCCGGTGGCGAGTTCGTCGTAGGTGACGCCGAGTCGTTCGGCGAGGTGCCGCAGGGCCGGCTCGCTGGGCTTGACCCGGCCCGCCTCCAGGGTGGAGACGTACGCGGCGGTGTACGCGGGTTCGGCCAGTTTCCGCTGGGTGAGGCCCCGTTCGCGGCGGAGCCGGTGGACGCGGGCCCCGATGGCGGCCGCGTCGCGCTGGTCCGCGGGGGCTTCCTCGTCCGCCGCGGCCGCGGGCGTTCCGGCACCGTCCGTCCCGGTCCGCTGGGTCATGGCCGCCTCCTTCGTCGTTCGCTGCATTCTTCCCCGCACTGTTGCCCGAGGCGTAGGGGTGCCCTACATTAACTCCGCGCTTAAGTCTGATTAAGCGTCAAGTTAACATCAGCCAGGAGGTTGCTCCAGTGCGCAGAGCCCCTTTCACCGCCATGGCCCTGGCCGGCCTCACCGCCCTGGCGGTGCTCGGCCCGACCGGCGCCCCGGGTGCCGCGGCCACCCCCACCCCGGCCCCGGCCCCGGCCGTCAACGCCTTGGCCGTCACCGGTACTGACGCTCCGACGACGGCACCGCGCGTCCACCAGGTCGAGGTCTTCGGCGAGGACGGCAGCATCGGCCGCACCCGGGTGCCGGCCGCCTCCCCCTTCGCCCCCGACCCGTCGGGCGGCCGGGTGCAGGGCCGAGGGGCACCCGGGAGCGCCGCTGCGGACGACGGCACCGTGACCCCGATCGTGCACAACGGCGGCACCGACGCCAAACTCGACGTCGTCGTCGTCGGCGACGGCTACACCGCCGCCGAGCAGGACAGGTTCCGCGCCGACGCGGCCGCGAAGTGGCAGGAGATCACCGCCGTCGAGCCGTACGCGACGTACCGCTCGCTGTTCAACGTCTGGGCCGTGGACGCCGTCTCCGCCGAGTCGGGCGTCTCCGGCGACCCCGACCGGGCCACCGTCCGCAGCACCGCTCTCGGCTCCTGGTTCTGGTGCGAGGAGGTGGAGCGCCTGCTGTGCGTGGACACCGACGCCGCCGATCGGTACGCGGCCAAGGCGCCCCAGGCCGACCTTGTCCTCGTCGTCGCCAACAGCGCCAAGTACGGCGGCGCCGGCTACAACGACGTGGTGTCGCCGCTCGGGTACTCGGGCATAGCCACGGTGGCCGGCGGCAACGCCAAGTCCGGCCAGATCGCGGTGCACGAGACCGGCCACTCGCTCGGCAAGCTCGCGGACGAGTACTCCTACGAGGACGGCGGCGCCTACCAGGGCGACGAACCGCCGGAGGCCAACCTCACCGAGCTGACGGCGTCCCAGCTGCGACGCACCCACAGCAAGTGGTACCGCTGGCTCGGCCGCACCTCACCCGACGGCGGCACCGTCGGCACCTACGAGGGCGGCGGCTACCACCCGCTCGGGCTCTACCGGCCCACCGACAACTCGATCATGCGGTCGCTGGGCCGGGAGTTCAACCTCCCCGGCCGCGAGGCCATGATCGGCGGCTTCTACCGGTACGCCTCGGTGCTGGCCAGCGCCACCCCCGCCGATGCCGTCCTCGGCCGGGACGACCGGCTCACCGTCGACCTGGCGACCCCCGACACCCGGCTGCGCTGGTTCGTCGACGGCCGGGAGGTCCGGTCGCTGAGCGGCCGCACCACCGTCCAGGTCGGCGCCCTCGGCCTCACCGGGCCCAAGGGCCTGCGGCACCGCCTCACGGCGGTGGCGACCGACCCGACCCCGGACGTGCTCGACCCGGAGCTGCGCGACTCCCTGACCGACTCGCTGTCCTGGCAGGTCACCCGCTGAGCCGCCGGGCCCGGCGCCCACCGGGGCGGCGGGCCCCGCCCGCGGGTACGGACGGTGGGCGGGCGCCGGGGGCCGGGACGCGCCGGGTACGGACACAGGGGAACGCGCCCGGAGTCCCCACCTACCGGACCGAACGCCCCCGCCGGGCGGAGAATGGACCGGCCGACCGTCGCACCGCAGGCCACCGCCCTTCTCCCCCGGCCGGCCTCGGAGGAATCCTTGCGCATCACCGACGCCCGCACCGGCCGCAGCACCGAGATCCGTCCCCGCCGGGCCGGACTGCTCCGGGTCCGCACCCTGGTCGGCCGGCCCGGCCACCCGTTCGACCTCGGCGACCTGCGCGCCCTGCTGGTCACCGACCTGCTGCTGCGCGCCGCCGAGATCCGCCACCTCCAGGTCACCACCTCCCTGGGCCACCCGGCCACCGCACCGCAGGAGGTCAAGCTGCTCCGGCGGGACGCGGGCCTGCTGGGCATCCACCCGCCGGCCGACGAGGACACCGGCCCGGGCGACCTGGAGGTACGGGCCCACCGGGCGCAGCCGGCCGAGCCGCCGGACACCTCGGCGGTCGCCCCGGACGCGGCCGGGCAGCCGCCGCGCATCGAGGTCGGGTCGGTGACGGCGCCCTTCCCCCCGGACGTGTCCGGGCTGCCGAGCCCGCTGGCCGCCCTGTCCCTGGCCGGCCCCGAACCGCTGGCCGTCCGCCTCGCCCTGTTCGCCGCGCCCCACCACGCGCCCGTCGAACTCACCGCCGAGTCGCTCGCCGAGGCCCAGGCCACCTTGCATCGGTGGCGCCGGGTGGTCGCCGAGGCGGCCCGGACGGTCTCCAGGCCGCCGTTCGCCGACGCCGTGCAGCGCGCCTTCGACGGCTTCGCGGACGACCTGGACCCGGCACCGGCGCTGCGGGTGCTGGACGAGCTGAGCACCCGCCCCGAACTCCCGACGGGCGCCGTCTTCGAGACCTTCGTCCGGGTGGACCAGGTGCTCGCCCTGGAGCTGAGCCGCGACGTCGGCTGGTCACCCCGGTAGCGGTGGCGGCCGGGCGGCCCTGCAGCCCCCTCCGCCCACCGGCGGTCACCGACCGGGTCAGCGCAGCAGCACCTCGATCCGGTGGTCGGCGAAGACCTTCAAGATCTTGTCGAAGTAGTTGTGGAACCGCCCGTCCCAGGGGCTGATCAGGTTGCCCAGGTGCCGGCGGGCGACGTGCGAGGCGTGCCAGGCGAGGGTGAAGGGGGCGGTGGCTCCGAACCCGCCGCCCAGGCAGTCGTCCAGGGCGTCCAGGTTGCAACCGAAGTAGCCGCCGGGGCCGTTGACCGCCTCGCCGAGGGCGCACCAGAAGCCGGCCGCCTCGGTGGCGTGCCGGCCGTCCAGGTGGAAGGTGCGGCCGGGCGGCTGGACGGGACGAGAGGGCCCGCAGCCGGAGTCACGTACGAGCGCGAGCCACACGTCGCGGCCGGCGGCGTCGAAGTGCGCCCAGCTGCCGACGGTTGTGGGGGGGACCGGCGAGCCAGGCCTCGACGGCGGGTCGGAGCCATGGCGCGGGGGCGTCCCAGGGGGTCCCGCGCAGGACGAGGTCGAGCGGCCCCGCACCGGACCGCGCCGGGGGCCAGGCGACCACCTCGGTGGGAAAGCACCAGGAGGCGGCCGCCACGCCGGTCGGATCGAGCGCCGTCAAGGTGACCTCTTCGTAGCGGCGGGCGCGCCGCCCGGGCGCGGACAGCGCCGCCGCCAGCTCCCCGCCCACGGCGCAGTCCAGCAGCCGCAGCTCCGCCTCGTCCTCGGTCTCCGCCGGGAGCAACGCGACCAGGTCACGGCAGTCGGCCAGCCACCGGCGTCCGTCGTGGAGACGGACGCCGTCGGTGAGGTGAGGATCGGCGGGTGCGTCGTCCGGGTCGTCGACCGCCGACACGGCCAGGTCCACCAGGGTCCGGTCGACCCTGCTCGGCCGGTGACCGAGCAGGCGGACGTCGACAAGTCGCCAGGGGTGGAGCCCGTCCCCGTCCTCCGGGCACTGCCGCTCGGCAACGGGCTGCACCCACAGGTCGCCGAGCCGGATCCGGTCCGGGTCACCGGCGAGTGCCTCGGCCAGCCGGCCAGCCGGCCGGCACCCGATCAGTTCGAACGGCCGCCGCGGCGGGTCGACGAAGAGTCCGTCGACCCGCGCGCAAACGGCGAGCAGGGTGGCGGCCCGCGTCAGGCCGAGCGCGAACCGGGGCGGGCCGGCGGGCCGGGACGCGTCCGCCGGCCATCGATACGTCGTCATCGTCGGCCACCCTAAGGGCCCTTGGCCGCACCGGAACGGGATTTCGTAGCGCCGGGCTCCGGCGGGCGGTCCGCCACGGACCGGCCACCGGGGGCGCCCGGCGTCGGTTCGTCCGAGGAGCCGTCGGAGTGACAGCACGCCGTGCCGTGACAGGATGCGATCAAGTCAGCACCTAACGTGACAGCATGAATGTACATCGCTCTCTCGGCGCCGCAGACGGGCCGGGCATCTTCGACATGCCCCGCCGAAGCAGGTTCGCGGCGCTCTTCGTGCTGGCTCTGGCCCTGCTCACCTTCATCGCGGTGATCACGCCCGCCGCGGCCGCGCGCCGGGCGGGCGGCACCGTGACCGTGTTCTTCGACAACAAGAGCGACCGCGACGTGACGGCCGCCAGCGCCACCCAGCCCGAGGGCTGCGTGATCCCCTTCGTGCCGTCCACGATCCCGGCCGGCACCTCGGCGAGCTGGACCGTCGCGCCGTGCAACTCCGCCTACGGCGCCAAGGCGACCGTCAACCTCTTCGTCCAGGGCGAGGGCAACGCGACCCTCCAGGTGGGTTGGGACGTCCCGCTCACCGGAGCGAACACCTTCACCGAGACCGCGCCCACCGGCTACGTGATCAGCCACACCGGCGGCACCGACCCGGAGACCCCGGTCCGGTTCGCCTTCGACTGCAACTCCAAGACCTGCGACGGCATCCCCGACGCGTGGAAGCTGAACGGCGTCACCCTCGACCCGGGCGACGGGAGCCCCAGCAAGTTCATCGACCTGAAGAAGATGGGCGCCGACGTCAACAAGCCCGACGTCTTCATCCAGCTGGACTGGATGTCCGACACCACCCACAGCCACGCGATCGCCCCCGCCGCGATCAAGCAGGTGGTGGACGCGTTCAAGAACGCGCCGTACAGCAAGCGACAGACCGGCACCGGCATCAACCTGCACATCGACGCCGGGCCCGACAGCATCATGGACTTCGCCAACAACACCACCTGGGGCACCCTCAGCCAGGCGAAGATGCTGACCGAGACGACCAACCTGGGCACCAAGGCCGACGGCCTGTACCAGTGGAACGCCTTCACCGCGCTGAAGAACGCCACGGGCGGGTTCCGCAGCACCGCACGGGCGCCGATCTTCCACTATGCGATCTCGGCCCACAAACTGGAGGTAGGCACCAACTCCAGCGGCATCTCCGCGGGTACCCCCGGCAGCGACTTCATCGTCAGCCTGGGCGGCTTCACCAACCAGGTCGGCACCGTCGCCGAGCAGGCCGGCACGCTGATGCACGAGTTGGGCCACAACCTCGGCCTGCGGCACAGCGGCGACTCCGACCTGCCCAACCACGAGCCGCAGTACTTCAGCGTGATGAACTACAGCTACCAGTTCGGCCTGGCCACCGGCACCACCACCGGACTGGTCGACTACTCCCGGCAGAACCTCTCGCTGAACGAGACCACCCTGGACGAGCGCGTCTACCCGCCGACCAGCCCGCTCTACGACGTCAGCCACTACTGCCCCGGTGTCGACGGTACGGTCGGCAAGTTCGTGACCGTCCCGTCGAGCAAGGCCGCGGTCGACTGGGACTGCAACGGCAGGATCGCCACCAGTACGGTCAGCGTCGACGTCAACGGCGACACCCAGCGGACCTCGCTGGCCGGGCACGACGACTGGGGCGTCCTCCAGCTGCGCGGCGGCTCGGTCGGCCACCAGGGCGCGAACTCCGGCGTGTCGGCGCCGACCCTGGACAACGAGGCCACCCCGGAGGACGAGGCCATGGACCTCCCGGTGGACACCACTCCCCCGGTGACCACGGCCACCACCCGCCCGCCGCACACCCACAAGCAGGGCGGTGACCACCAGGAGGAGGTCGTCGTCACCCTCAGCGCGACGGACGACATCTCGGGTGTGGCGCTGACCGAGTACAACCTCGACGGCGCCGGCTGGACGACGTACACCGGCCCGGTCACGGTGCGCGGCCAGGGCGTGCACGAGCTGCTCTTCCGCTCGGTCGACCGCGCGCAGAACCAGGAGGCGGACCAGCGCCTGGTGCTGCCGATCGACTGCGACTCCGAGTGGAAGCAGGAGCCGGGCGCCGCGAGCTGACCCCGCACCACCTGCCCGTTCCTCCCCTCTCCACCCGCCCCCGGGCCGACTCCTCGGCCCGGGGGCCCGCTTGTCGGGCCTGCTCGTCCAGGCCTGCATCGTCCGGGGCCGCGAGCCGGGGGTCGCGAGCCGGCCGCGCTATCCGGCGGCCCCGGTGAGTTCGGCCAGCAGGTCCCGGCCGCTCCACCGTCGTGCCGTGCCGGCGGCGGCGGTCTCCGCCTCCCGGACGAGCTCCACCAGCCGGGCGTTGGCCGGGGCCGCCAGGCCGAACTGCCCGGCCAGGGTGACGATCTCGCCCTGCAGGGTGTCGATCTCGGTGGTCCGGCCGCGCTGCAGGTCCTCCCACATCGAGGAGCGGGCCTGCCCGTCGATCCGCAGTGAGGCCCCCGCCAGCCGGCGGAACAGCCCGTCGGGCAGGCGCAGTACGGCCGGCGTCCAGGCCGGCGGCACCGGGCCCAGCCGGGCCGGGCGGACGCCGGCCGCCCGGAAGGCCGCGAGCGCCTCCCGCTGGCACCGGGCGAGGCAGGCACGGTAGTGGCGGCCGCCGAGCTGTTCACGCAGCGGCAGGCCGGACAGCGCGTTCACGGCGTTGTTGAGGTTCATCAGCAGCTTCGCCGCCTGCACCGCCGCCATGTCCCGGCGCAGCTCCAGCCGGAGCCCGGCCGCCGCGGCCGCCGCGGCCAGCCCGTCACCGTCCGAACCACCGCCGGCCGCCGGACCGCCCGCGTCCAGCATCACCTGCCCGCCGCTGCCCTGATGGAAGGCGGCCGGGCCGGTACGCACCACGTTGTACGGGACCATGCCGGCCAGCACCCGGCGGCCGGGGAGTCCGGCGCGCAGCACCCGGGGGTTGTGCAGGCCGTTCTGGAAGCTGGCCACCACCGTGCCGGGGGCGAGGTGCCCGGCGAGGTCGCGGGCGGCGGCGGCCGTGTCGTTGCTCTTGACCGCCACCAGCACCCAGTCGGCGGCGGCCGCGGCCGCCGCGTCGGTGGCGAGCGTGAGGTCGTCGATCTCGCGGCGGGCCTCGCCGGGGCCGGTCAGCGTCAGCCCCAGCCGCCCGATCTCGTCCATCGCGGCCGGTCGTCCGATCAGCGTGACGTCGGCGACCGCGGCGAGCATGCCGCCAAGGTGGCAGCCGATGCTGCCGGCGCCGAGTACGGCGATCCGCAGGCGCGGTGGGGCGGGGACGGCGTCGGTGGGCACGGGCGGTTCCTCCGGACGGGGCGGGCGAATCAGGGGCGGCGTGGAGTGGGACGCGGCGGGTGGGGCCGGGCGGGTGGGACGCGGCGGGTGGGGCGGCCGTCAGCCGAAGAGGTCCGGGTCGGAGGCGGTGATCTGGTCCCAGAGCGGCCGGGCCTGGAACCAGCCCGCGAGGTGCGAGCCGATCTGCGCCCGGGTGGTCAGCGCGGTCTCGCGGTCGATCAGCCTGGGCGTGCCGGCGGCCATCGCGAGCAGCTGGGCCTGGCAGGACCGCTCCATGGTGATGAACCACCAGACCGCCTCCGCCACCGAGTGGCCGACGGTGAGCAGGCCGTGGTTCTGCAGGATGACGGCCTTGTGGCCGCCGAGCGCGGCGCCGATCCGCTTGCCCTCCTCGACCTCGTTGACCACGCCCCGGTAGTCGCTGTAGAGGCCGTGGTCCTCGAAGAAGGCGCAGGCGTCCTGGGTGATCGGGTCGAGCGGGACGCCGAGGCTGGAGAAGGCCTTCCCGTACAGCGAGTGGGAGTGTGCGGCGGCGATCGCGTCGGGGCGGGCGGCGTGTACCTGGGAGTGGATGACGAAGGCGGCGCGGTTCACCGGGCGGCTGCCGTGCAGGAGGGTGCCCTCGTGGTCGACCAGGACCAGGTCGGAGGCCTTGATCTGCTGGAAGCTCATCCCGAACGGGTTCACCCAGAACCACTGCGGGTTCTCCGGGTCACGCACGGTGATGTGCCCGGCGACCCCCTCGGAGAACCCGAAGCGGCCGAACAGCCGGAATCCGGCGGCGAGTTGTTCCTTGCGGTACCGGCGTTCCGCGGGCACCGAGTCGAAGGTCGGCGGCATCGGCAGGGTGACCCCCTCCGGCACGGGTCCGACGACGGCGGCCAGGGCGGACGGCAGTGTGGCGCTCATGACAGCTCCAGGGGTCAGCGACGGTGCGGACAGCTCGAAAGATACATCGCTGTATCGGATACGCCAATGCATCCGCGCCGTCGATCCGGGCGGTATCGTGACGGACGAACGAACGAACGGACACCGTCGCCCCGCAGCGCGCGGCGTCACCCGCCGTCGCACCGCACCGCTCGGAGAGGGAGCCCATGCCCAGGGGAGTGACCAAGCGCCGCCCGCGCACCCGCGCCGCCCTGCTCGCGGCCGCACTGGAGGTCTTCGCCGAGTACGGCTTCCACGCCGCCCCGATCGAGCAGATCTGCGAACGGGCCGGCTTCACCAGGGGCGCCTTCTACTCGAACTTCAGCAGCAAGGAGGAACTCTTCCTCGCGCTGTTCGACGAGCACAGCGAACGGGTCGTCGCCCGGATCACCACCCTGGTCGACTCGATCGCCACCGAGAACCTCACCCTGCAGGGCCTGGTGGAGGTCCTCGCCGACATCGAGCCCGCCGAACGCGACTGGTACCTGGTCACCACCGAGTTCACCCTGTACGCCATCCGCGACCCGCAGGCCGGCTGGGCCCTCGCCCAGCACGACGCCCGCCTGCGCGCGGAGATCGCCCGCTGCCTCACCGAGCACCTCGCCCGGGCCGGCCGCACCCTCACCGTGGACGCCGACGAACTCGCCCGGCTCCTGATCGCGATCCGCGAGGGCGGACTGGCACAGAGCTACGTCGAACCGGAGCAGCTCCCGCCAGGCCAGCTCGAACGCCGCTTCCTCGTCCCCCTGTTGACCGCCCTCACCAGCGAGCGGACGGACCTGCCCGGCCCGGGCTGACACCCCGCTCCCCCGGTCGGCCGGGGATCCGGACCGGGACGGCCGATCCCCGTCCCGTCACCGCTCACCGACCGGCCGGACACACCCGGCCGACCGCTCGACGCGCCGGTGGCGACAGGCTTCAGGAGGGTGTCCCGGCCGGTGGGGTGTTGTGGGCCACGACGAGCCGGGACATCCGGTGCAGCCGGTGCCAGATCTGCGGGCTGTCGTCCTCGGTGAGCTCGGGCAGGATCCTGTCGAGCTCACCGAGGAGGAACCTCACCGTCCCCGTCCCCCGCTCGTGGAGGGACCCGCCGTTGGTGACCCAGGTGTACGTACAGCCCCCAGCCTGGTCTCCAGCGACGCCAGATCGACGCCCGCCACCTCAAGTCCGTCCAACCGCTTGGGCCACGGCTCGCTCCGATGTTCCTCCCACAAGCCCGCCACCACGGCCACCGGGTCTTCGACAGCATCCATGCCCCCATCCTCGCGGGGGCGTCGGCCCGACGTAAGGGCGGATCCGGCCCTCCGCCCGAAGCGGTCGCACGACCCGGTCACGGGATGCGGGAGGCTCGCCGCCGCCCGAGGGGCCGCACTTCACCCCGCGCCGGTCCGATCCGGCTCCCCGGACGACCGAGGGCCAGGCCTGAGGGCAGCCGGGCTCCGAAATCCCGTTGCCGACAGGAGCGGCCACCCACGATTCTCCCGGCATGGACATTCCGCAGCAGGTGATCGAACTGGACGGCCTGACCCTGCGCCGCTTCGACGGCGAGGCAGACCTCCCGGAGTTCTTCCGGGTGATCGAGGAGTCGCTGGAGCACCTGCGCGCCTGGATGCCCTGGGTGGCCGAGCACAGCCGGGCCAGGACGGCCGAGTTCCTGGCCCGCCGCCCGGAGCGCTGGGCGAGCGGCGAGGAGTACACCTACGCGATCGTGCTGGACGGCGCGATCGTCGGCGTCTGCGCGCTGTTCCGGCGCGGCGACACCCCGGCGAACGGCCGCGAGATCGGCTACTGGCTGCACCCCGCCGCCACCGGCCGTGGGCTGGTCACCCGGGCCGCCCGCGCCGTGGTCGAACAGGCCTTCCGGCTCCCCGGCGTGGACCACGTCGAGATCGTCCACGACCTGGCCAACCACGCCAGCGGCGCCGTCCCGGCCCGGCTCGGCTTCTCCGAACACCTCCGGCGCCCCGCCGAGCGCCGCGCCCCGGCCCAGACCGGCGAGAACCTGATCTGGCGGATCACCCGCGAACTCCCGAAGACCCCGGCCGTCCCCGAGGCCGGTTGACGGGCGCGGGCCGCAGTTCCGCGCCCGGCGGCGGGGTGCACCGCGGCCCGGCCCGGGAATCCCGGGGCCGGGCGCGGCCAGGCCCAAGGGCACGGTCAGCGACGCTCGCGCAGCCAGCGGGCGAAGGCGTCCAGCCCGTCCTGCGGGTTGCCGCGGCCCACGCCGATGCGGAAGCGGTCGGTGGGCGTGGGGGTGAGCTCGGACCGGTAGATGCCGGCCGGCAGCAGCAGGACGCCGGCCTCCTCCACCAGGCGGGTGCAGAACTCCTCGACGCCGTCCCGGCCGAGGTACCGGGGGTAGGCGACGCAGCCGCCGTCCGGGGCACGCCACTCGAAGAGGTCCTCGAACTCGGCGAAGAAGGCGTCGAAGAGCGGCAGATTGGCGGCGATCAGGGCCCGGTTGCGCTCCAGGATCGTGCCACCGGCCTTCAGCGCGATCCGGGCCAGCACCTCGCTCGGGGCGGAGTTGCAGATCGTGGTGTAGTGCTTGGCCCGTTCCAGGCGCGCGCGCAGGTCGCGGTCTCGGCAGGTGATCCAGCCGATCCGCAGGCCCGGCAGGCCGAGCGACTTCGAGGTCACGTTCAGCGAGAGGGCGCGCTCCGAGAGGTCCGCGGCGTTCGGCAGGGTGCGGGTCCGGTCACGCTCCAGTCCGCGGTAGACCTCGTCACTGAACAGGTGGATGCCGCGTTCGTCGCACAGCCGGACCAGTGCGCCGAACTCGTCGGCGCCGATGACCTTGCCGGTCGGGTTGTTGGGGAAGTTGACGGACACCACCCGGGTGTTCGGACGGATCGCCGTGGCGACCTGGTCCAGGTCCAGCGCCCAGTCCCGCGCCGGGTCGAGGGCCACGCCGGTGACCTCGCAGAGTGCGAGCGGCACCGTCTCGGCCGCCTGGTAGTTGGGGGTCAGCACCACCGCGTGGTCGTCGGCCCCGAGCAGTACGTTCATCGCCAGGTAGAGGGCCTCCTCGGCGCCGGCGAAGCAGATCACGTCGTCGGCGCCGGCGTGCTCGTAGGTGGCCGCGATCGCCTCGCGCAGACCCGGGTCGCCGAAGGTCTCGGTGTAGCCGAGGGACAGGTTCTCGAAGGCCTCGACGTCCTTGTCGTCGGCCAGCGCGAGCAGTTCCGCCAGCGTCATGGTCTGCGCGTCGGAGGCGGTGAGGTGGTGGCGGGCGGTGAACTCCCAGCGGGAGAACCAGGTTTCCAGGCGGAAGTCCGGCAGTCGGGTCACGAGCTGGTCCTTCGGTCGCGGTGTTCGGCGAGCAGGGCGTAGACGGTCGAGCGGGAGGCCTTCAGGGCGGCGGCGACGACCGGTGTCGCCCGGCGCACCGCGAAGACGCCGGCCTGGTCCAGCCGTCCGACCACGGCGAGGCGGTCCTCGCGTCCGAACCGCTCGACGGGCCGACCGGACTCCCGAACGTAGCTGCCGACGGTGTGCTGGACGCGGTCGGCCCAGTCCTGCTCGAACAGTGGCTCCGGCCGCTGCACGGTGGGGGCGGCGAAGCCCGCCAGGACGGCGGCGGCCTCCTCCAGCGGGGTCCGGTCGAGGTTGATGCAGAGCACCGCCGACGGCTCGCCGTCGGCATCGCGCAGGACGGCGCTGACCGAGGACAGCCGCCGCCCGTCGGCCAGCACCTTCTCGTAGGGGCCGAACACGTCCTGTTGCGTCGGATCGAGCGCGTCCAGCTCGCCCAGCAGCGACGGGTCACCACGCTGGCGGGCGGTCATCGGGTTCCAGATCCCGAGCACCCGGTCCGTCCCCGGGTCGTGCAGGACCACCTCCGCGTACGGCCCGAGCAGCAGGACGACGGCTTGGCACACCGGCGCCCACATCCGGACACGCGGGTCCTGTCCCACCTCTGCATCTGCCATGTTCGGACTGTACGTCCAGTTCGGACGAACTGTCCAGGCCGAGGGCGGGCGGTGCCCGCCCCGAGCGCCCCCTCCCGTCGGCCGGGCCGGAATCCGGTCGCGCCGGTCGCGCCGACCGGGAGAGGATCACGTCGGCGGGGTGGGGACGAGCGGGGAGTTCGGATGACTGGTCGGACAGCGAGCATCGAAGCGCCCTGCGCGTGCGGGAGCACGGCGGTGCGGCAGGTGAACCAGTTCGTGCTGAACGACGAGCTCTGGTGGGATTCCGAGTTCTCCTGCGAGGCCTGCGGCAGGTACATGTGCGAGCACGCCGGCCCCGGGGCGGCGCCCGACGGCGTCCGGGAGGCACTGCTCGCGGCGCACGGGCCGGTCAGGCTGCGACCGGCCGGCCCGCTGCCCAGCGCCGTCGCGGCCATGAAGGTCTTCCGGGAGGTCTCGGCGGCGTCGCTGTCCCGGGCCCGCGAACTGGTCGAGGAGCTGCGCCGGGACGGCCTCGTGGGGACGGCGGCGGAGATGGAACTCCTGGCTTCCCGGCTGACGCGCCGGGGCGTACCCGTCGAGGTGGGCCGGTGACCGCTCGCGATGGACCGGGCGTTCGACCGGCGGCGCCGGGCGACGCGTCGGCGAAGTGAGCGTGCGGCCTCCGTGGGGCAGGGCGCGCGCCCCGGGGCCCGGCCCGCGGCCCACGCCCCCACCGCCTCCCTCAGCCGAAGCGGCCGTTGACGTAGTCGGAGGTGCGCGGGTCGACCGGGGTGCTGAACATCGCCTCGGTCGGGCCGTGTTCGACGATGCCGCCCGGGGTGCCCTGCTCGGCCAGGAAGAACGCACACCGGTCGGAGACCCGCTGGGCCTGCTGCATGTTGTGGGTGACGATCACGATGGTCACCTCGTGGACCAGCTCACGGACGGTCTGCTCGATCCGGCGGGTGGAGGTCGGGTCCAGGGCCGAGCAGGGCTCGTCCATCAGCAGGACCTTCGGACGGACGGCGAGCGAGCGGGCGATGCAGAGCCGCTGCTGCTGGCCGCCGGAGAGCGCGCCGCCGGGCTGGCGGAGCCGGTCCTGGACCTCCCGCCACAGGCCCGCCTTGGTGAGGCACTCCTCGACCAGGAGGTCCTTCTCCGGGCGGCTCGCCCGGACGCCGGTGAGCTTGAGGCCCGCCACCACGTTGTCGTAGATGCTCATCGCGGGGAACGGGTTGGGCTTCTGGAAGACCATGCCGATGTCCCGGCGGGCGGCGGTGAGACGGCGTTCGGGGGCGTAGATGTCGGCGCCGTCCAGCAGCACCTCGCCCGCGAGGGTGGCGCCGGGGATCAGCTCGTGCATCCGGTTGAGGATCCGCAGGAAGGTCGACTTGCCGCAGCCGGACGGGCCGATCAGCGCGGTGACCTGCCCGGCGGGCATCAGCAGCGAGACCTGCTCCAGGACCTTGCGGTCGCCGAACCAGGCGGAGACGGCCCGGGCGTCGAGGGTGCCCGCCGCACTGGGCCGGACGGCGGGCAGGACGGCCGTGGTGTCGAGGCTGGTCACGGGACGGCCCCTTTCGTGAGGGTGACGGTCGATCGGCGGAGCAGAACGGTGCGGTGCGGTCTGCTGCGGTCCGCAGCGGGCAGGACGGTCGGCGGGCAGGACGGTCGGCGGGCAGGACGGCGGGCGGGCACCTGCCACGCCCGCCGGTCAGACCAGGTTCGGCAGCAGGCGGGCCACCTGGTCCGCGACCGCGAGGGCCGGCGCGGTCAGCACCGGCACCCCGACGATCCAGACCTGCCGGCGCCCCCAGCGCGACCAGCCCATGGCGAGCGCGACGGCGGCGAGGAGCAACCCCTCGCCCCAGAGCACCAGCGGGATCCAGGCCGCGTCCTCGGTGCCCATGGCCCGCTCGGCGGCGGGCAGCGCACCCGGCGTCAGCGGGCGGGCGTCCGCCGGCTTGGCCTCGGTGATCAGGTCCGCGTCGACCAGCAGCAGCCCGGACGGGGCGTACCTGGAACCGCTGCCGGTGACCAGCGCGATCCGGCCCGCGCCGGAGGCGAGCGCGGGCGGCACCGGGTCACCCGCGCGCCGCAGGCCGAGCACCCGGTACGTGTGGGTGCCCTGGCCGGTGGTGACCGTGAAGGTCTCACCACCGCGCAGGTTCCCCAGCACACCGAACGGACCACCGAACCCGGCCTGCCGGCCGAGCAGCACACTGGTACCGGCCTGACCGGGCATCGGGGTGTCCCGGCGGTGCCCGGGGCCCTCAGCCAGGACTCCCCCGGTGGTGCCCTCCCGGATCACCTCGCGCAGGCCGAGCTGCGGGATCTCCAGCAGGGCGACCGGCGTCCCGAGGCCGACCGGTTTGCCGTCCTTGTCGAGCTGGCCGACCGGGGCGGTGCCCATCGCGAGGGTCTGCCGCAGGTCCGCGTAGCCGGTCTCGTGGTCGCGCAGGTGCCGGAGCCCGCCGAGCGGACCGAGGTCGAGGAGCAGGCCCAGCAGCAGGGCCGCCACGATGGCCAGCCCGGCGCCGAGCGCCTGCGGACCGTCCGGACGCAGCCGGGCCCTGGCGGGCGGCGCGACCACCGGCGGCGGACCGGGCGGGGCGGCGGCCGGCGCCGGAGGGAGTTCGGTGACGGTCATTCGGCGGCCTCCGGGGCCGGGCGGCGGCGCCACCGGCGGGCGTGCGGCAGGGCGATCCGGCCGAGCAGCAGTGCCCCGGCGCCGACGGCCGGCAACGAGTACCAAGGGGTTCCGGACGGACGAGGCGCGGCCGCGGCCACCGCCGCCGGGGCGGGCGAAGGCGCGGCCACCGGGGCCGGTTCGGCCGCCGCGGCGACGTGGATCAGGCCTTCGGGGGCCACCGTGACGGCCTGCCAGGTGGTGGGGGTGGTGAAGGTGAGCACCCCGCTGAAGTCCCGGCGGGAGGTCGGGTTGACCTTGCCCCGGCAGCTCGCGGTGATGGTGTAGGCACCGTTCAACCGGCCTGCGCCGCTGCGGGTGGCCACCACCCGCAGGGTGTTGCTGAGCGGCAGCACGTAACCGCCGTTGGCGGCCGTCCGGTAGACCGAGGCGGCCACCGTGCCGGTGAGCGGGGCGCCCTCGGCCGGGAAGCCCTCGCCGGTGATCCGGACGACCAGGTAGTCGGCCGCCGGGTCCGGGCACTGACCCGAACTGAGCAGGTCGAGGGCGTCGTCGTCGCGGCCGGCGGCGTAGTCGAAGGCCAGCGTGCCGACCGGTTCGGCGGCGGACGCCCGGGGGGCGAGCGGGAGTTGGCAGAGCGCCAGGGCGGCGAGGAGCAGCGTCGTGGCGGTGACCGCCGCACCGGGGCCGGCCGGCCCGGCGGACCTCGCCCCGGCCGGTACCCGGGCCGGCTCGGCGGTGGCCGAGGGACCAGCAGGGACCGCCGGCGGATCCGCGGCACCGGGCGCGCCCGGCACGACCGGCCGCGCCGGCGCGACCGACCCCCCGGGCGGGGCGGCCGGCGCCCCGCGGTCGCGGCGGCGGCGCCACCACCAGCCGCCGAGCAGCGCGAGCGGCAGCAGGACGGCGAGCAGTGCCCAGGGGATGCTGGCGAAGCGCCGCTTGTCGACGCTGCTGGAGAGCGCCGGGTCCTTGTCGCCCGCGATCGGTAGCGGGTCGATGGTGATCCCGGCGGTGGCCCAGAGCGTCGGGTACGCCCCGGCCACGTCCAGCCGGTGGTGCACGACGTTGCCGGGCAGCAGTTCCTGCAGGTCGGCGGGCGCGTCACCGGTGGCGATGGTGCCGAAGACGTTGGCGACCCGGACGGCCTGCCTGCCGCCCAGCCGGACGTTGCCGGTGTTGCGGACCGAGTAGCTGATGGTGGTGTGCCCGGTGGAGAGCGGGTTCAGGCTGGGGTGGTACACCGCATGGGCGTCCTCGACCTTGAGTGCGGCCCGCAGGTCGCCGGAGACCCGGATGTTGATCCGGGCGCCGACCCGCTGGTCGACCGTCACGGCGTTGCCCTTGGCGTCCTTGCTCTCGCTGCGCAGGGTGGCGACGATCCCGGCGGGGTGGTCGCCGGGCGGGGCGGTGGCGGGGACGGCCAGGGTGAAGGGGACGATCTGGCGGCTGCGGGCCGGCAGTTCGAGGGTGGCGGCGCCGGTCCGCAGCCAGCTGCCGGCCTGGGTGGAGGCGGTGCCCTCGGGGAGCACGTCGTAGCCGCCGGTGTCGGTGTTGAAGGCGTCGGCGGGGTAGATCCGCAGGGTGAGCGGCTGCTCGCTGTAGTTCCAGACCGCGACGTGGTCCTTGAGGACGGCGCCGGGGGTGACGCCGTAGCTGAAGGTGCCCCGGGTGTCCGGTTCGGTCTCGCTCGCGGGCTGGATGCCGAAGGTCTGCGCGGCGGCGGGGCCGGCCGCCGGAGCGGGAGCGGCCGGGGCGGGGGCCGCCGGAGCGGGAGCGGCCCGGGCGGGGGCCGCCGGGGCGGGAGCGGCCGGCGATTCGTCGGCGAACGCGGGACCGCCGGCCAGCAGCAGCGCCGCGAGGGCGGGTACCAGGAGCCATCGATGCTGCATGGTGGCGTCATCCTCGGTTACGGGAAGGGAAGTTGGAGCACGACCGCCGGACCGTCCAGGCTCGGGTACATTTCGTCTGGACGGTCCGGCCGCCGGGTTACGGCCTGACGGGATCCCGGTGAAGAGTGGGCGTCAGATCGCGGTCAGGGTGAGCACGCCCTGGTACGTCCCGGCCTGCGTGGAGGTCGGGGCGAGCAGGGTCAGGTCGGCGCCGAACTTGGCGGTGCCGAGGCCGGTCGCGACGGCCAGCGTCCGGGCGGACTTGAGGCCGAGCACGCCCGCGTCGTTCGCCTCGACCGCGTTGGCCGGGTTGACCTGCCCGCCGAGGGTGACCTTGAGGCCGTCGCCCTTGGAGACCAGGTTCGGCGCCCAACCGAGGTTCTGCGCGTTGATCGCGTTGCCGTTGGAGGCGAACTGCGCCACCTGGCCGCTGACCGACCAGCCCGGCGCACCCGCGCGGGTGTCCGTGACGGTGACGGTCTGGATCGGGCCGTTGGTGCTGAACAGGGTGCTGGTGCTGTTCAGGGCGAGCGGCGGCAGGGTGACGTTGCTGCCGGCCACGCTGATCACCAGGGCGCCGGGGGCGACGGTGGTGGTGATGGTCTCGCCGACCGGGGCGGGCGGGGTCGGACCGCCCGGGTTCGGCGGGGTGACCACGGGGGTGACGGTGAACGCGACCGCGTCCGAGGCCGAGGCCGCGTAGGCGGTGCTGTCGGTGGGCGTGAAGGCGGCGGTGAAGGAGTGGTCGCCCTCGGCCAGGCCGGTCAGGGTGACCTGCGCCGAGCCGGCCGCGACCGCGGTGCTGCCGACCACGGCGCCGTTGTCCTTGAACGCCACGGTGCCCGCGACACCCGGGGTGACCGTGGCGCTGAGCTGCACCGGGCTGCCCTGGGCGGCCGAGCCGGCCGGGGAGACGGCCAGCGCGGTGTGGGTCGCGGCGGCGCCGCGCGGGCTGACGGTGTAGGCGACGGCCTGGGAGGTCGAGCCGAGGAAGCCCGCGCTGTTCGAGCTGAACACGGCCGACAGGCTGTGCGCGCCCTCGGTGAGGGCCGCGGTGGTGAGGGTCGCCCGGCCGGCCGCCACGGCGACGGGGGCGCCGAGCGGGGTGGCGCCGTCCAGGAACTGCACGGTGCCCGAGGCGGCCGGGGTGACGTCGGCGGTCAGCGTGACGTCGCCGCCGGCCGTCGCGGAACCGTTCGGGGTGACGGTCAGCGCGGTGCTGGTGGCCACCGCGGCCGGCGTGTTCGGGTCGGTGGAGGTGTAGCTGGTGGGGCTGGTGAACCAGACGGCGCCGACGAAGTCGCCGAAGTAGCTGGTGCCGATCTTGGCACGGCAGCGCAGCCGGAACTCGTACTTGCCGGCGAGGGTGGAGAAGCCGTTCTTCTGCGCGAAGCTGCGCATGGTGTCGCTGAGCGGCAGGGTGAGGTGGCCCTGGGCGTCCGGCGGGAAGACCGACTGCGCCTGGTTGGGCGTGACGCCGTAGCCCTCGGCCGGGAAGCCCTGGCCGAAGACCAGGGTCTGCAGGTTGGTGCCGCCCGGGCAGGAACCGGAGCTGACGACGCTGATCAGCTCGTCGTCGGCGCCGGTCGCCGGGTTCAGCGCCAGGGTGCCGATGGCCGGGCTCTCGTCGGCCGCGTGGGCGACCGAGCCGATCATGGAGATGCTGCCCGCGGCCAGCAGGGTGGCCGCGCCGAGTGCTACGGAGCGTGTGATGCGGATGCTCACGGTGTTGCTCGCTTCCAGGGTGAAAGGAGGGGCACGCAGGAGGGAGAGGCAGTGGTGAGGGTCAGCCGGTGGTGCGCGAGGTGTCGCCGCAGTTGGTGTTGACACCGAAGCCGTACTGCTTGATCAGGGAGGAGCGCTGGCAGATCTGCGAGGTGCCGCCGACGAAGACGTCGCTCCACGGGGAGGTGCCGACCTTGCTGGTCGGGATGACGTTGTAGACGTCACGGGTGGCCGGGGCGCCGGTGTTCAGCAGCACCGAGGGCACGCCGTTGATGTTGCCGAGCTGGGCGGTGCCGCGGATGTCCGCGATGGTGTTGGAGCTCTGCGCGATGTACTGGGCGATCGAGAACGGCACCAGCGAGGTGGTGTCCAGCACGCGGCCGTCGTGCTCCTCGATCTTCTTGCCGCCCTTGGTGTCGCTCACGCAGGGGTACTTGTTCGCGACCACGTCGGCCTCGGTGATGCCCACCACGGAGAGCCAGAACGAGCGGGTGCCGGAGCCGGCCTGCGGGAGCAGCGGGTGGACGCCCCAGTTCGGGGCGGTGCCGACGTAGCCCGGGTCGCAGCTGTAGATCGCGTGCAGGTCCGCGGTGGTGAGGTCGAGCGGCAGCGAGCTGCCGGCGCTGACGGCGTAGGTGACACCGTCCACGGCGAACGGGACGTAGGTCAGGCCCGGGGTGGCGGCGGCCAGGTTCAGGCTGGAGGAGCGGGCGAAGTCCAGGCAGCCCTTGCCCTTGTTGAGCTCGTTCAGCAGGGCTGAGCGGCCGGCGCCCGAGCCGTTGGGGCGGGCCAGCGCCTGGCAGTCGGCCGATTCCTTGGTGGCGATGGTGGCCGAGCCGAGCGCGTTGTAGGAGCCGAGCACCTTCTGGCCGCCGACGGTGATGTCGCCGGCCAGGGCGTTCATGACGCCCTGGGTGGTGTCCGAGCCGACGCCCGCGAGCGGACGGTAGGTCGGCGCGCCGGAGGGGTCCGCCTGGGCGGAGCCGGTGCCGGCCACCACCAGGCCGAGGCCGGCGGCGACGGTCACGCACTTGGCGAGGTGGCTCTTGGTGAGGCTCTTCATGGTGATCTTCCCTGTGTGGAGGCATCTCTCGGGCACGGCCGAAGGTGCCCTCGGCCGTGTGGCGCACATGCGTCGACGGTGGATCTGGTGGGTCCGGTGGTTCGGGGGCCGGTGGTTCCGGACGGCCGGCCGCGGTCGGGCTCGGTGGGCGGCGCGGCGGCGGTCGTCAGGCAGGACGACCGGCGGGTCCGGCGGTCGGCGGGTCGGGCGGTCGGCCTCGGCGGTCGGTGGGTCGGTCCGGCGGTCGGCAGGTCGGGCGGTCGGCCTCGGCGGTCGGTGGGTCGGTCCGGCGGTCGGCAGGTCGGGCGGTCGGCCTCGGCGGTCGGCGGGTCGGCCTCGGCCGGCCGGCCGGCCGCAGGTCGCGTACGGGTCAGGGCCGCCGGTTGCGCAGCAGCCGGGGGACGATCAGCCCGGCCGCACCGGCCAGCACGCCGGCGATCAGGGCGCCGAGCAGCAGGAACCGGACGTTGCCGACCTCGGTCCTGGCCGTCCTGGCCACGGCCGCGGCCGGAGCGGCGGGGGCCAGCGTGACCGGGGTGTGCGCCGGGGAGGGGCTCGGGGAGTCCGGGGCCGCCGGAGCCGGTTCGGCGGGTGCGGGCATTCCGGCCCCCGACCCGGCATCGGCCGCGCCGCTGCCGGCCCCGGCGCCGGAACCCGACCCGGCCGAGCCGGCGTCCGCCAGCTGCCCGTCACCGGCGGCCGTCACGGTCGTCCGGCTGCCGGACACACTGGTCGGCCGGACGACCGGCGCGGCGGTGCCCGCCGTGGTCGGCGCGGTGCTCGTGGTGGGGCGGCCGGTCACCGTGGGCGTGGCGGTCGGCTCGGGCCTGCCCGCCCCGGCCTCGATCGCGGCGGCGGCCGCCCGGGTCTCGGCCCGCATCGACTCTGGCAGCGGCACGTAACCCTCGGCCAGCTGGCCGGCCGCGACGCCGGGCGACTGGCCGTCGCCCGTCGCGTAGCGCAGCAGCGAGGCGTAGGAGGCGCCGCTCGCCCGGTCGAGGGCGGACGGCACCGTCGCGGCGTAGGTGATGCTGGTCAGCGGGTAGCCGCCGGCGACCTTGACGGACGGCAGCACGACGGGCACGCCGCTGCTGCCGGTGACCTTGCCGGACTGCGCCATGGCGAGCATCGAGGAGTTGTCGGGCGCGACGAACTCGCCCTCGGCATTGCGCAGTCGGGCGGTGCTCAGGCCGTACCTGGCCGCCTGCGCGGTGGTGGTGAGGGCCAGCACCCCGCGCAGGCCCTGCGCCTGGGCGGCGCCCTTCTTGAGCGAGCCGGGGGTGGTCGTGGAGTCCCAGACGGACTTCGACAGGGTGTCCCCGCGGGCGGTCGAACGGGCCGCCTCCAGCATGGAGTTCGCGTACGGGTGGGAGTCGAGGTTGCACCAGGCCGGGCGGTTCGTCGGGTCGTCCGGGAAGGCCTGGCAGTAGCTGTCGGGCTTCGGGTAGTTGGACGTCGGCAGGGCGATCTCGTTGCGCAGGAAGGCCGGGTTGACCGAGTCCCCCCAGGTGGGGCTGACCTCCCCCGCGAGGAACGCCACCGCCTCGGGGTCGGAGAGCAGCCAGAGCCAGACCAGCAGCGCCGCGTCGCTGTCCCCGGTCGGCAGCAGCAGGTCCGGGATCCTGGACGGGAAGTAGAGACTCTTGAACTGCGGGTTGAGCGCCAGGAATTCGGGGTCCGAGGTGAGGTCGAGCGGGTTCTTGGCGGGGATGTCGGGATCACCGGGGTTGACGGCGTAGCGGTAGCTCTGGGTGAGCAGTTTGGCCACCAACCGGGGCGTCAGGTTCAGCTCCTGGATCCGCTGGCCGTCCTTCTGCCGGGTCTCCGGCGGGGTCAGCGAGTAGGACTGGCTCTCGACCACGAAGGAGATGGCGAGACCGGAGAGGGCCAGCGGCGCGTAGACCGGGGTCCGGCCGGGGGCCTGGCTGTCGCGGGCGAGCGGGAACCCGACGTAGACCAGCCCCGGGTCGCCCTGGACCAGCCGGCCGCGGGCCAGCGAGTCGGTGGTCCTGGTGTAGCTGAAGATCCCGCCGGCCTGCCGGCAGAGCACCGGCTGCCAGCGCCAGATCGTCTCGGCGGCCATCTCGCTGCCGGTGGTGGGCCGTTCGGTGCTGCCGATCGGGCAGGACAGGCCGACCGGCTCGAAGTGCAGCGGGACGACCAGGCGCTTGGCCCAGTTGGTGGTGCTGAGCGGGGAGGACTGGAGCTTGGCGGAGTCGCCGATCGGCGGCTGCCCGTCCACCTCGCGGTCGCCGCGCGGCACGATGACCAGCCAGCAGGCGCGACCCTCCAGGAAGGGCCCCGGCTGGTCGGGCGGGGTCTGGCCGCAGCCCAGGCCGGGGGCCTCCATACCGGTCTGGACCTCGAAGTAGAGCTGTCCGGTGCCGTCGGCGCGGGTCGGTGCGAAGGGCACCTCGTTGGTGGACTGCGAGTCGTAGTACTGGCTGGTGCCGTCGGTCTCGGCCGCCGCGCCGCCGACCGGGCGGAACGGCGCGTAGACGTTCTGGTTCTCGGTGGCGGGCCGGATCGTCTCGGCCGGATCGGTCAGTGTCCGGCCGTAGTTGAGCTGCCGGCTGGCGACGTACGCACCGCCGCGACTGTCGCCCTTGGAAGCGCCGTACTGGCACTGCTCGCGGTCGGGTCCGCCGGCCTGGTCACCCCAGCACTGCATCACCTCCAGGTAGTTCTGGCCGAAGGACATCGGGCTCGGCGAGGTGGCCCGGCCGCCCTTCCAGCTCAGGCCGATCACCTGGTCGACCAGGTGACCGGTCTGGGTGACCGTCACTTCGAGGTCGGCGAACTCGCCGGTACCGCGGACGACCACCGGCATCGGGTCGCCGGCGGCCCGCGGCGCCAGGCCCACCTGGCGGGCGGCGAACTGCGAGGAGGACGAGGTCGAGGTGAGCGGCGCCGTCGGGGCGGCCTTCGGCGCCACCCGGCCGGCCTGGCCCGCCGTCCCGGTCCGGGCGGACTGCCCGGCCGGGGCGGGGGTGTCCTCGGCGGGCGTCGCGCCCCGGCCCCCGGCCGCCGCCGGGGGGCCGATCGGGACGGGATCGATCGGGACGGGCCCGGAGGTCATCGGGTCGACCGGGATCTCCGGTGCGGCGGTGGCCGCCACGGGAGCCCGGCCGGGTGCGGCGGCGGGGGTGACGGACAGCGCCGCCCCGGCCGCGGTGGCCAGCAGCAGGGTGAGGACGCCGGTGGTCCGAAGCGCCCTGCGCAGGCCGGTGGTCCTGGTCATCCGCGCTCCTTGGCGGCCCGGGCCGAGCAGCCGGCGACGATCGGCGGCAGCACGACGACCGCGCCGAGCAGCAGGGCGGCGATCGCCATCAGCGAGTACCGCAGGCCGCTGCCCGCGTCCGCCGCGATGGCCATCGAGTCGGCGGTGACCTGCTGGCCGCCTCCTGCGGTTCCCGAGCCGCCGGCGGATCCGCCGTCGCCACCCAGGGCCGGGTCTCCCCCGCCGGCCGCGCCGCCGCTGCCGCCTCCCGACGCGGGGTCGCCGCCGCCGGCGGCCGCGCCGCCCGCAGCCGTACCGGCGCCGCCGGTGCCCGCGGCACCGCCCGAGGCGGCCGCCGCGCCGGCGCCTCCCGCGGCAGCGGTGGCGCCGGTACCCGTACCGCCGGTGCCACTGCCCCTGCCACCCGTACCGGTACCGCCCGCGCTGCCGCCGGTCGCCGCGCCCGAGGAGCCGCCGGTACCGGTCTGGGTGGGTGTCTGCGCGGCGCCGCCCGTCCCGGTGCCGCACTGGGCGCCGGAGCTCTTCCGGTCGCAGTCCTGCGGTTTGGGCGCGCCCTCGGCGTACGGGTTGCTGGTGCCGGCGCCGAAGGTCGGGTTGCTGCATCTGGCCGCGTCGAAGGCGCGGGCCTCGCTGCCGGGCACCTTGGCCAGCTGTTCGAAGGCCGACCGCACCAGCTGCCGGGTGAGCGGCGAGTAGCCGAGCTGGTCGGCCTGCTTCTGGCCCTCGCAGAGGAAGTAGTAGCCGAAGGCGGCCAGTGTCCGGCCCTTCTCGGCGGTGAAGGTGCCGACCTCGGAGGTGTGCACGGCCATGTAGCTGTAGCTGGAGAGCGGGTAGGCGTTGGGCAGGTTGTTGTCGTAGACGGCGTCGAGGTTCTGCGTGAGGTCGGCGTTGATCTGGGCCTTCTCCAGCGCCACCGAGACGTTCCGGCCGTTGGGTTCGGCGTAGTAGCCGGCCGAGTTGAGCATCTTGACCACGGGGAAGCCGCTGTTCAGGGCGTACGAGTACTCGACGTAGGTGATCGCGCCGACGTTGGAGTCGGTGGCGACGGCGTTCGCCACGGCCACCGAGGTGCCCAGGGCCTGCCAGGTGGAGCCCCCGAGCAGCGGGTAGAAGGAGGTCATCCCGCAGGGCGCCCTGCGCGGGGACTTCACGCAGTAGGCGTCCCAGATCGGCTGCTGGCGCTTGCTCAGCCAGGTGGTCAGCTGGGCGGTGGTGCCGGAGCCGTCCGAGCGGACCACCGGGCGCACCGCGACGTCGGGCATCTTCAGTCCGGGGTTGTCGGCCTGCACCGCCGGGTCGTTCCAGCGGGTGATCTGCCCGGTGAAGAGTTTCGCGATCACCTCCCCGGAGAGCCGCAGGTTGGTGACCCGCTTGCCGTTGATCTTCAGGTTGTACATGAAGGCGGTGCCGCCGGCGACGATCGGCAGGTAGGCGGACGGCCACGGCGGCGGGGCGTCGAACTGGCCGCCGTCGGTGAGCCCGTAGGGGATCTCGGAGACCGCGAAGTCGGTGGCGCCGTTCTTGAACTGGTTGCGCCCGTAGCTGGAGCCCTGAGCGTCGAAGTCGATCGTCATGCCGTACTGGCGGACGTTGCTGACCCAGGAGTCCACGGCGTTGCTGCTCCAGGTGGAGCCGGCGCCGCTGATCCGCCGGTAGTCGGCCGCCGCCGCCCGGGGCGCCGCGCCGAGCAGCAGTGAGGTGCTGAACACCGCGAGCGCGGCCAGCAGGGTGACGGTACGGGTGAGCACGGGCGCCTTTCGGGCAGTGGGGACGGCGGCCATCCGCCGCAGATCTTCGGCGGACTTCCTGGCCCGGCGGGCCTGCTGACGCTCGGTCAGGTCACCGGGGCCGCGCCCGCCGAGGGTGCGGGCGACCAGGAAGAGCAGCAGTACCAGGGCGAGCAGCAGCGCCGCCGCTCCGAAGGCCCGGGTGACCTGGAACTGGGAGGGGAACTTGACCAGGGTGAAGGCCATCAGCGGCAGGCTGGCCTGCGGGCCGTCCAGCGGGTCGAGGTTGAGGTTCTTGGTGTAGCCGGAGCAGAGCAGCACCGGCGAGGTCTCGCCGATCCCGCGCGCGGCGCCGAGGATCACGGCCGTGGCCAGGCCGGAGCGTGCGCTCGGCAGCGTCACCGTCCAGACCGTGCGCCAGCGGCTCGCGCCCAGCGCGTAGGACGCCTCCTTGAGCGAGGCCGGGACGAGGCGCAGCACCACGTCGGCGGCCCGGATCAGGATCGGCAGCATCATCACCGACAGGGCCACGCCGGCGGCGAGGCCGGAGCGGTGTTTGTGCAGGCCGAGCACCAGCGCGTAGACGAACAGCCCCGCCAGGATGGACGGCAGTGCGGTCATCGCCTCGACCAGGGTGCGGACCAGCCGGCTGAACCGGCCCGGCACCTCGCTGAGGAAGACGGCGCAGCTGACGCCGAGCGGGATGGTGATCGCCAGCGAGATGCCGATCTGGGTGAGGGTGCCGACCAGCGCGTGCAGGGCGCCGCCCTGGTCGAGCGGCTGGGTGGGGCCGGCCTCGGAGAGGTCCTCGGTGTAGAAGTTGCTGTGCCGCAGCGCGTCGAAGCCGTGCAGGAAGACGTAGCCGACGGTCCACACCAGGACGGCGAGCAGCACGGCGGCGATGCTGTGCACCACCGTGGAGGCGAGCCGGTCGCGCACCGCCAGGGCGCCCTCGTCGCGGGAGACCAGCAGCGCGTAGAGGCCGAGGAAGGCCAGCCAGGTGCAGACCACGAAGCCGATGCCGCCGCTGAACGGGGCGATCCGCTGGAACAGCAGGGCGGAGAGCGCCACCGCGGCGGCCAGGCTGCCCCAGAAGGCGTAGTGGTCGGTGGCCCGGCGCCGGCCGGGCCGGCGGCGTTGCTGCGAGATCGTGGCGGGGGGCTGCACCACGGTGGTGCGGGGTGCGGTGGTGGTCATGTGCTGGCTCCCGAGCGGCTTCGGGCGACCACGGCGGCGGCGGCGAAGTTGACCACCAGGGTCAGCAGGAAGAGCGCCAGGCCCGCGGCCATCAGGGCGGAGATGGAGAACGGGGTGGAGTCGCCGTAGCGCAGCGCGATCATCGGGGCGACGGCGCTGCCGCCGGTCTGCAGGATGTGCGGCTGGATCTCGAAGGTCATCGAGAGGATCAGGTAGACGGTGATGGTCTCGCCGAGGGCCCGGCCGAGGCCCAGCATGGTGCCGCCGATGATGCCGCCGCGGCCGAACGGGAGCACCACCGAGCGGATCATGCCCCAGCGGGTGCTGCCCAGGGCGTAGGCGCCTTCGCGCTCGCCGGCCGGGGCCTGGTCGAAGACCTCGCGCATGATCGAGCACATGATCGGCGTGATCATGAAAGCGACCACGGTGCCGGCCATCAGACTCGACGCGGTGTAGACGAGCGGCGGGGTCAGCGGGTCGTCCACGTCGACGCCGTTGACCTTGAACAGCGGGATCCAGCCGAACCAGGTGGATACCCAGCGGGCCACCCCGGTCAGCTGGTACTGCAGCAGGACGAAGCCCCAGACGCCGTAGACCACGCTGGGTACGGCGGCCATCAGGTCGACCATGCCGATCAGCGTCCGGCGCAGCTTCCGGGGTGCGTACTCGCTGATGTAGAGGGCGCTGCCGAGGGCCAGCGGCACCGCCAGGACCACCGCGATGCCGCCGATCAGCACGGTGCCGACCAGGACCGCCGCGATGCCGAACTGGCCGTGCCCGCCGTCCGGGTTCCAGCTCTCGGTGGTCAGGAAGGACAGTCCGGCGACGTGCAGCGCGCGGGCGGCCCGGACGGCGAGGTACCCGCCGACGCCGAGCATCACGAGCAGGACGAAGGCGCCGCTGCAGCGCGCCCAGAGCAGGAAGAGCTGGTCCGGCAGGCCGGGGTTGGCGGCCGGCGTACGCGGGGTGTCGGGCCGGAGCAGTGCCTGGTCGGCGCTCATCCGGCACCGCCGAGCGGGGCGCCGGGCCGGGCGGCGTCGGCGGCGGCGGCGCGGGCGCCGGCGAGGAAGCGCGCCAGGTTGTACTGGCACTCCCGCTGGCGGCGGTAGCCGCGCGCCGAGGCCGCGACGGTACGACCGTCCAGCTCCAGTTTCCACAGCCAGAGTCCGCCCCGGCCCTGCGAGCAGAGGGTGGCGCGGGCCTCGTCCAGCCGGTGCTGGTATCCCTCGATCGCGGCCTGGCAGGCGGCGGCGTCCCGGAAGGTCTCCTCGCTCTGCCCGAGGTGGCGGTTGTTGGCGCCGAGCAGCCGCCAGACCGTGCCGCCGGCCGAACGGTCGAGGCGGGACGGTCTGCTGACGATCAGGAATCTGGGATTTTTCATGCCGGTATTTCGCCCTTCCGCCGCACTACCTGGCTGAAAGAGGACGGTGTCGGCTCAGCGATACCTCTCAGGTGCAACGGGATGAACGCCGGACACGGGACAGCTGAACGAAAGGAGCGGGCGGCTTTCACCGGTTCCACACTATGTATACGATTTTGACGGTCCGTCAGTACGGTCGCCCGTCCGGGCGCGGGGCCCGGCCGCCCCCGCCGAGCTGCCGGGATGCCCGCCGGGCCCGCGGTCAGCCGGTACGGACGACCAGCTTTCCGATCCGCCGGCCGTGTTCCAGGTCCTCGTGCGCGGCCCGGATCGCGTCCAGCGGGTAGACGTGGGTGGGCCCCGGGGTGAGCTCGCCGGCCGCGATCCGGTCGAGGTGGCGCTGCAGCACCCGGGCGGGCAGGTCGGCGGCCCCGCCGGAGTAGGCGGTCAGCCGGACGCCCCGCGGCAGGTAGTCGATGGGGTAGAAGTCCGGGACCGTCCACCGGTTGGAGAGCATGCCGGTGAAGCAGACCGTGCCGTGGACGCGGGTCGCCGCCAGGGTGTCCGGCAGGGTCGGGGTGCCGACCAGCTCCAGCGCCGCGTCCACCCCGCCGGGCACGATCGCCCGGACCCGGGCGGCGACGTCACCGTCGTCCACCACCGGGTGGTCGACGCCGTGGTCGGCCAGCGCCTGCACCCGCCCGGCGCTGCGGGTGGTGGCCAGCACCGTGGCGCCCAGGTCCCTGGCCAGGGTGGCGGCCACCAGGCCGAGCGCCGAGGTGCCGCCGCGGATCAGCAGGGACTGCCCGGGTCGCAGGTCCAGCCCGACGGTCAGCGACCCGTACGCGGTCTGCAGGGTCTCCGGGACGGCGCCCAGGACCTCCCAGGGCAGCTCGGAGCGGAACGGCACGACCTGCGAGCGGGGCACCGTCGTGTACTCGGCGTAGCCGCCGTCGAAGGTCCGGCCCATGCCGCCCATCAGGGTCGCGACCTGCTGCCCGGGCCGCAGCACGCCGTCCGGGTCGGCGTCCACCGTCCCGGTCGCCTCGATGCCGGGCACCCGGGGGAAGGTCACTCCCTGGGCCAGGCCGAGCCGGGTGTGCAGCTCGGAGCGGTTCAGCCCGAACGCCTCGACCTTGATCCGGACCCAGCCGGACGGCGGCTCCGGGAGGGGCAGCCGGGTCAGCCGCAGCTGCTCCACCGGGCCCGGCGCGTCCAGCACCACCGCCCGCATCGTCCTGTCCATCGCGTTCTCCCCTGGTCGTCCGGTAGGTGCTCGGGTGGTCGGGTGGTCGGGTGGTCGGGTGACGGCACGGGCGCCGTGCGGCCGGGGCCTCGACGGCGACCGCCCCGCACCGACCGCCCCGCACCGGCCGCTCGACACGCCCCGGGAACAGCGGTGCCCGGCCCGGGCGCGCGTCCAGGTGCGCGTCCGGGTGCCTCGAGGTCCGAACACGCGCCGACCTGGGCGCGGACCTCGGCAGGTCCGTCCCGTGCCCGCCGCAACGCTACTCCGCGCGACCGCCGTGATCCGGGGATTCGCGCGCACGGGCCGGCAGGGCGGGGCGGGGCAGCGGGCCGGTGCGTACGGAAGCGGGCCGCACCCCAGCTCCCGACCGGTCCCGCGGGCGAATCCCCCGCCGGCCGGTCCGGTGGCGGCGACGGGCGCGGCGCGAGGCAATGGATGCAGAGGAACTCGCAGTCCAGGACCACGGCCGTCGCTCGCCGAGGGCCGAGGCGGGGCCAGGAGAGGACAGATGACCGCTGCACCGACCCCCCGGGAGGCCGGGGCCGACGCCTCCGCGCTGAACGCCCGGGTGTTCTGGCCGGGCCTGATCACGGTCACCCTGTTGGTCGTACTGCTCGCCGTGACCACCAGCACCGCGGGCCGGCTCTCACCCCTGCTGATCGTGCTGCCGGCGCTGGTCGCGGGGCTGGGCAGCGTCCGCCAGACGGTCATCGCCTCGGCCTGGGCGATGGTCGGCCTCTGGGCCTCGTTCGTCTACGAGCACCCCGCGCACCGCGGCGACGTCGTCGCCGCGACCATCGCCGCCCTGGCCTTCCAGGCCCTGGCCGTCGCGGCCTGCTTCTGGCGGACGTCCCGGCAGCGCGAACTGGACCGGCTGCGGTCCACCCTGGTCACCCTGCAGCGGCAGATTCTGCGCCCGCTGCCGGTGGTCACCCGGCAGGTCATGGTGGACGGCCTGTACTCCCCGGTCGAGGAGGACCGGCTGGTCGGCGGGGACATCTACGAGATCGTCAGCTCGCCCTACGGCACCAGGGTCCTGATCGGCGACGTCCAGGGCAAGGGCCTGGCCGCGATCGGCGCCGGCTTCGCCGTCCTCGGGGCGTTCCGCGAGGCGGCCTTCCGGGAACCCACCCTCACCGCCGTGGTCGACGCCCTGGAGGACGCGGTGGTCCGCCACAACGCCTTCGCCGAGGAGAACGAGGAACCGTCACGGTTCGTCACCGCGCTCGCCCTGAGCATCGACGGTGCGGCCGGTGTCCAGGTGGTCAACTGCGGCCACCTGCAGCCGTACCTGATCGACGAGGACGGCAGCCGGTCCGTCCCGATCGCGGAGACCGCCGTACCCCTCGGCCTGGCCTCCCTCGCCGACAGCCCGCGCACCGTCGGCTGGTTCGACCTCCCGCCACGGACCACCCTGCTGCTGTACACCGACGGCGTGACGGAGGCCCGTGACCCCCAGGGCCGCTTCTACCCGCTCGACCGCCGGCTCCCCCGCCTGGCCCCGCTGCCCCCGGCGGAGCTGCTCACCGCCCTGCGGACCGACATCGACCGGTTCACCGCCGGCGCCCGGCGCGACGACATCGCCGCCCTGTCACTGCGCCGCACCCCCGCCCAGTGGCGTCCCCCGGGCAGTCTCGCCGGACCGGACGAGCCGGGCGGGCACGAGCCGGACGAGCCGGACGAGCGCTAGCCGGGCGAGCACGAGCCGGACGCCGCCGGACGCACCCTGGCGTTTCCAGCGGACGGGGGCGCGGGCCCTCGCCCGGCCCCTCCCTCGGGCCACGCCTGACGCTCACTCAAGAAATTAATTCACATCTTCCACAGAACCCTCACTTCTCTCCCCGGAGAGCCAGGCCCTGACGACCTGTCCGTCGACGCCTTCCTCGCCCGGGCCGCGCGCCGAGCGACGCCCGCACCTTCCCGAATCCGCCGACGGTTGTCGACATACCGCCTCGATGGCGCGGCAGTCAATGGCCAGGACGTCCATATCCCCAGGTCACAGCTTTCTCGGACGCCGCGGTTCATGTGCGGGGAAGATGAAGATCGATAACGATTGACCGACCGAGCGGCCGCTTTTGGCCACTTCGTGCGATTTGGCATGATCACCAACACTTTACCCAAGCCTTACACTCCGCCGTACTGCCGCCAGCATGACGGCAAGTCAAGGAGTGATGATGAGTGGGTACATAGCCGGAAGAGGCGGGCGCAGGTCGCCCGCCGCGTTCCGGATACTGAGCGGGTCGGTGGCGCTGGCCGTCGCCGTCTCGCTGCTCGCCGGGTCGGAGGCCGCGTTCGCCGCCGCGCCGACCGGGGACACCGCGAAGCCGGCACCGGCGTCCGCCGCCGACATCCCGTCGGCACGCGTCGCCGCCCGGCTGTCGGGCCAGCGGGTCGAGGCACTGTCCGAGCGGACGGAAACCTCCACCACCTGGGTGAACAAGGACGGTTCGCTGACGTCCGACCTGTTCGCGGGCCCGGTGCGGTACCGCAAGGACGGCACCTGGGTCGACGTCGACCTCACCCTGCAGGCCGGCGCGGACGGTTCGGTGGCGCCCAAGGCGCACCCCCAGGGCCTTAAGCTGGCCGGCGCGGGCGGCACCCGCTCGAAGTCGCTCGCCGAGGCACAGTCCGGCAAGGGCGAGGACCGCACGCTGGTGACGCTCGGTCAGGGCGAGCAGCAGGTCGAGCTGCAGTGGAAGGGCGGCCTGCCCAAGCCCGTCCTGGACGGCACCAGGGCCACCTACCAGGACGCCGTCGCCGACGGCGCGGCCGACCTGGTCGTCGAGGCGACGCGCACCGGCTTCGAGCAGTACGTGACGCTCAAGCAGCGCCCGGCCGCGGCCGGCTTCACGTACACCATGCCGCTGAAGGCCAAGGGCCTGCTGGCGCAGCCGCAGGCCGACGGCGGAGTGCAGTTCACCGATGCCAGGTCGGGTGAGGTGCGGGCGGTGCTGCCGGCGCCGGTGATGTGGGACGCAAGCGCCGCGGAGGGTTCGAGCGAGCACCCCCACCAGGCCAAGGTGGACCTGAAGGTCGTCCAGCACGGCGCGAACATCGACCTGGTGTTCACCCCCGACGCCGCGTTCATGGCCGACCCCAGGACGCGCTACCCGCTCACCGTGGACCCGTCCACCACCGCTCTGGGCAACGTCTTCGACACCCGGGTGCAGCAGGGCGAGACGGTCGACTGGTCGGCCGACACCGAGATCTACTGGGGCAACTCGGGCACCAAGAACGCCGACGGCTCGTCCCGGCAGGCCCGCTCCTTCATCAACTGGAACACCGGCCCGATCGCCGACGCGCTGATCACCAGCGCGAACCTGTCGCTGTTCAACTTCCACTCCGGCAACAGCGACTGCCTGCCGTACACCTGGGAGGTCTGGGACACCGGCCTGGCCTCCACCGCCTCGCGGTGGACCGCCCAGCCGACCTGGAACACCAAGAAGGCCACCTCCACCGAGACCAAGGGCCGGGACGCCTGCGGCGGCGACGGGTGGATCAACGCGGACGTCACCAACCTGGTGCAGACCTGGACGTCGGCCAAGAAGACCACCTCCGGCATGGGCCTGCGGGCCCCGGACGAGACCAGCACCAAGTACTGGAAGGAGGTGAACTCCGCCAACGCGGCGAGCAACGTGCCCAAGCTGACGGTGAACTACAACTACCGGCCGCGCACGGGCACCGACCAGCAGGCCGGCTCCCCCTTCTACAAGGACACCGCCGGCATCTGGTGGGTCGACTCGACCACGCCGACGCTGCGGGACACCTTCGTCGACCCGAACAACGACAAGGTCGACGGAACCTTCCAGATCTTCGACGCCGCGACCGACACCCAGGTCGGCAACGTCCTGGTCTCGCCGTACGTCCCGTCCGGCGAGCCCGCCACGGTGACCGTGCCGGCCGGCGTCCTCGCCAACGGCAAGACGTACAAGTTCCGTACCTCTCCGTACGACGGCCTGCACTACAACACCGGCTGGTCGGCGTGGGCCTTCTTCACCGTCGACACCTCGGCCCCCTCGGCGCCGGTCTCGGTCACCTCGACCGACTACCCGGCCGGTCAGTGGGTCAAGGGCGCCGGTCAGCCCGGCGTCTTCACCCTGACCCCGCCCACCGGCGACCAGAGCGCCCTCGAGTGGTCCGTGGACGGCGCCACCTGGACCAAGGTCGCCACCGGTGGGACCACCACGCCGGTGAGCATCACCGCGAGCCCGGTGAAGGCCGGCACCAACGTCCTCCAGGTGCGGACCACCGACCGGGCGGACAACAGGTCGGAGACCCTCTCCTACACCTTCCAGGCCGGCGCCGGCGTGACCGCGCCGAACGACGGGACCCGCACCGCGGCCCGGGTGCCGCTGGCCGCCGAGGCCGACGGCAGCAAGTACGACAACGTGACGTTCTCCTGGCGGCGTTCGGACGCCGACGCCTGGGTGCCCGTCCCCGTCGGTGACGTGACCATCGGGGGCACCGCGCTGACGGCCTGGCCGGTGGCACTGACCGCGGGCAGGAGCCCGGCGCTCGCCTGGAACGCCACCTCCACCGTCAACCCGGACGGCACCGTGCAGGTGCGGGCGGACTTCACCGGCCCGAACAGCGCCGCGTTGACGTCCGAGTCGGTCCAGGTGACCGTCGACCGCAAGGCCGACGGCGCCGCCACGACGCAGGCCGGGCCCGGCACGGTCAACCTGCTCACCGGTGACCTCACCACCAGCGCGACCGACGCGTCCTTCTTCGGGATGACCGTCGCCCGCAGCCACTCCTCACGCAACCCGTACGCGGCACGCAACCAGCAGGGCCAGGCGCCGATCTTCGGCCCGGGCTGGCTGTCCGGCGTCAGTGCCGCCTCGATGACCTCCGGGTTCACCGAGATCCGCCAGTCGTCCGCGAACGCGCTGGACCTGGTGGCCGCCGACGGCTCGACCGTCGCGTTCACCGCGAAGGCGACCGGCAACGGCTGGACCCCCGAGACCGGCAGCGAGAACCTGACCCTGACGGGCGCCTTCTCGGCCGGGGACTTCACCCTCACCGACACCGAGGGCGCCGTCCTGACCTTCGGCAAGGCCGACCAGGCCGCCACCACCTGGACCGTCAACTCCAGTCTGCTGGAAGGCCTCTCGGACACCACCCTGAAGGTGCTGTCCGAGAGCGTGACGATGAACGGCAAGGCGCTGGTCCGGCCGAGGCTGGTCGTCGCCCCGACCTCCGCCGTCACCGCCGCCGCCTGCGCTCTCGACCTGAGCGTCAAGGGCTGCCGCGCGCTGCAGTTCGTCTACGCCGGCAGCACGACGGCCACCGGCACCGGAGGCAGCTCGGAGTTCGGTGACTTCACCGGCCAGGTCAGCGCGGTCAAGCTGTGGGCCACCGCCCCCGGCGCCGCGAACGCGACCGCGACCGACGTGGCGGCCTACCGCTACGACAGCACCGGCGCGCTGCGCCAGGAGTGGGACCCGCGACTGGGCACCTCGTCCACCACCCAGTACGACTATGTCGTCGGCACCGCGGCCGAGGGCGCGCTGTCCGCGGTCGTGCCCCCCGGCGCCGCCGGCGGCCACCACATGGCCTACGGGAACGTCCCGAGCAGCCCGGCCGCCGGCGAAGGCATGCTCACCAGGACGTGGACCAACACCCTCGCCCCCGGTACGACGAACACCGTGAACGGCACCGCCACCACGAGCTTCGTCTACGGCGTCCCGCTCTCGGGCGCCAAGGCGCCCGAGGACCTCTCGGCCACCGCCGGGGCCACCTGGGGCCAGACCGACCTGCCGACGGACGCCACCGCCGTCTTCCCGCCCGACCAGGTCCCCGCGTCCGACAACGGCGCGAACCTGACCCAGGGCGCGTACGGCCGCGCGGTCGTCACCTACCTCAACGCCTCGGGCAGCCAGGTGAACTCGGCGGCGCCGGGACACCGGATCACCACCCTCGAGTACGACAAGTGGGGCAACCAGGTCCGCAGCCTGACCGCGGCCAACCGTGAGCTCGCGATCGGTGCCGGCGCCGGCGACCAGGCACGGCTCGCCGACCTGGGCATCAACTCGCTGCCGTCCGGCGACCGGGCCCGGCTGCTCTCCTCCAGCACCCTCTACACCGCCGACGGCCAGCGGGAGACCGAGTCCTTCGGCCCCCTGCACCGCATCACCCTCGGCGCCGACGCGATGTCCGGAGCGACCGTCCTGGCCAAGGCCGACACGCAGGCCGTGGCCCGGACCCGCACGGTGAAGGCCTACGACGAGGGCCGTCCCACCGACGGCACCGCCAAGATCAAGGACCAGGTCACCAGCACCACGACCGGCGGCTGGCTCCGGGCCTGGCCCGACACCTTCGCCGAGACCCGTACCGACACCAACGGCTACGACTGGGCGCTCGGCCTGAGCACCCGGACGGTCAAGGACGCCGGCGGCCTCGCCCTGACCTCCACCACCGGCTACGACAGCCAGGGCCGGGTGGCGTCCACCAGCCTGCCCGCCTCGAACGGTTCGGACGCCGGCAGCACCCGGATCACCTACTACACCGCCGGCGGTACCGGCCCCTGCGCCGGCCGCCCCGAGTGGGCCGACCTGGTCTGCCGCACCGCTCCCGCCGGTGACATCACCGGCGGCGGCTCCAACCCCGCCCAGCTCACCACCAAGACCGTGCAGTACGGCCTGTTCGGCCAGGTCACCCAGACCGACGAGAGCACGGGCGGGGTCACCCGCACCACCACCGTCACCGCGGACGCGGCCGGCCGGCCCGTCACCACCACCGTCTCGGGGGGCGTCGGAGCCACGGTTCCCGCCGTCACCGTCAGCTACGACCCGACGACCGGCGCGGTGACCGGCCAGACCTCCGCCTCCGGAGGCACCATCACCAAGGCGTACGACGCGCTCGGGCGCCTGATCACCTACACCGACGCCAACGGCGGTGTCACGACCACCGAGTACGACGCCCTGAACCGGGCGACCAAGGTCGTCGACAGCGTCCCGTCCACCACCACCTACACCTACGACACCGCGGTGGAGCCCCGCGGAACGGTGACCTCGATGACGGACTCCGTCGCCGGCACCTTCACCCCCCGCTACGACGCCGACGGCACCATCGTGTCCCAGGGCCTTCCCGGCGGTTACACCATGACCACCCGTCAGGACCCGTCGGGCGCGGCCGTCAACCGCACCTACACCCGTGACAGCGACGGCCTCGTCCTGGTGTCGGACGGCATCACCGAGACCGTCCACGGCCAGCAGGCCACCCACATCGGGACGCCGGGCGTCACCGCGGCGCAGTCCTACACCTACGACCGGGCGGGCCGCCTGACCGAGGTGCAGGACACCTCGGTGGACGCCGTCTGCACCACCCGCTCCTACACCTTCGACAAGAACACCAACCGCACCGCCCTGGCCACCGCCACCGCGGCCCGCGGCCTGACCTGCTCCACCTCCGGGGCCAGTGTCCAGACCAACACCTACGACAGTGCCGACCGCCTGACGACTGCGGGCTACGTCTACGACGCGTTCGGTCGCACCACCGCCCTTCCGGGCAGCACGGTCTCCTACTTCGCGAGCGACCTCGTGCAGCAGCAGACCACCGGCGCCGGACGGCAGACCTGGACCCTCGACGCGGCCCAGCGCTTCCGCGCCTGGACCACCGAGACCAACAACGCCGGCACCTGGACCCAGACCGGGGCCAGGACCAACCACTACGCCGGCGACGTCGACAGCCCGCGCTGGATCACCGAGGACGCGGGCGGCGCGGTCACCCGCAACGTCGGCATCCCCGGCGGCGCCCTCGGCGCCACCACGGCCAAGACCGGCGGCACGGTCCTCCAGCTCGCCAACCTGCACGGCGACATCACCCTCCAGTTCCCGCTGGACACCGCCGTCGCCCCGACCGTCCTCGACTACGACGAGTACGGCAACCCGCGGGCCGGTCAGCCGAGCGCCCGCTACGGCTGGATCGGTGCCGAGCAGCGCTCGGCCGAGACCCCGGCCGCCCTCACCCTGATGGGCGTGCGGCTCTACAACCCGGGTACCGGACGCTTCCTGTCCGTCGACCCGGTGGCCGGCGGCAACGCCAACGCCTACGAGTACACCCACGGGGACCCGCTCAACCGCTACGACCTCGACGGCCGCTTCGACTGGCGCCGCCACTACGAGGAGGCAAGGGCCTGCAGTCGGCTCGGCATCTGGGGCTGCTCCCTCGCCACGACCATCTCCGGCATCGCCCTGGCAATGACCGGCAGCGGGGCGAGGAACAACGCCGTACGGCACTTCATGTGGCAGTCGGCGCTCACCTTCTTCTTCGGCTACTACAGCGCGAAGCGCATCGGTGACGCCCACGAGTACGGCGAGACCTGCCCCAGGTCCGGACGGTGCGACACCGCCGTCGACAAGCACAACAACAACATCGCCCGGAACTTCGCCAGCAGCTGGTACGGCTGGCGCTACATGGCCGTCAACTACTTCTGGTACGGCGGCCTCTGGTCGATGATGTACGGCCTGCGGAGCATGGGCCGCTACCTGTACGACCGGGGCATCCTCTGGTGACCCCGCGTCCGTGACGCCCGCGCGCCGCGCGGGTGAACCGCGGACCTGACAGGAGCACCGGCCGGCCGCGGATCCCGCGGCCGGCCGGTGCGACAATCACCCCACCTGGCACCCCAGCACCCGGAGCACCCCTTGCAGACCCGCAGGCCCCAGCTGGTCCGGACGCTGGCCGTCCTGGCGGCCCTCGTTCTCGTCGCCCTCGGAGGCCTGGCCCTCCTCGGCGGCCTCTCCGACGGCTGCGACGGCCAGAGCCACCGGCTCTCCGCCCTCCAGCAGATCGACGCCTTCCGCACCGTCCCCGACGGTTCGCGGCCCACCAGCGCTCCGGAACCCGGCGCCGAGTGCGTGGACGACTCCGGCGACGCCATGCTGTACGCGTCGCAGGACTACCCGTACACCGGCACGCCCGCGCAGGTCACCGACTTCTACCTGGCGGCCCTGCCGAAACTGGGCTGGGGCGCGCAGCCCTCCCCCCGGGCCGGTGAAACCTGCTTCACCCGGGAGACCGACGCCGGCTGGACGGTGCTGCGGATCCGGTTCGCCGACGCGAACCTCCAGGACCAGGCCTACCGGCTGTTCGCCGAGGCCGCCGTCGACGGCAGGACCACCTGCTCCGACTGAGTCCGGCCGGCGCGTGGGCGACGGGACACCGCCGCCCACGCCTGCCCCGGGCCACCGGGCCGGGCCACGGGCCGGCCACCCGCTACGGCAGCTCGTCGGTGATCATGTGCACGAAGGCCGCGAGTTCGGCCCGGGCGACCGGGTCGGGCACCGCGCCGGGCAGCGCGCGGGCGGCCAGCCGGACGTGCTCCCTGATCCGCTCCTCCAGCCAGGCGCGGCCACCGCACTCCTCGATCAGCGCGGCCACCTGCTCCAGCTCCGCCAGGGACGGGTCCGCGGTGTCGTCGTAGAAGGCCGCGAGCCGGTCGCGGGCCGGGCCCTCGCTCCGCAGGGCCACCGCGACGAAGGCCCGGGTCTTGCGCCGGCGAAGGTCGGCCAGCGGATCCTCCAGTCGGTCGCGCGAGCTGCTCCAGACCCCCTCCCAGTCGTCGAAGAACGCCATCGCCATACCGGCGTGGTAGCCGAACAGCTTCGCCGCCTCGACCTCCGCCTCCGGCGCCCCGCGCACCACCGCGCCGACCATCGCGACACCGGCCGTGGGCAGCGCGATCGTGCTCTCCAGCAGATCCAGCGCGCCCTGCAGGTCGGCCCGCGAGCTGCCCTCGGAGTCCAGGTCCCGGATCTGCCCGGAGCAGCACTCGCGGATCGCGAAGGCCGCCTGGCGGCCCAGCTCGCAGGAGGCCGGGGTGGCGTCCGCAGCCAGCAGCTCGAAGGCCAGGCAGTGCAGCGCCACCCCGACCTGGACGGCGGCGGGCACGCCGAAGACCGTCCACAGGGTCGGCCGCCCCTTGCGGATCATCTCCTGGTCACCGATGTCGTCGTGGACGGTGCCGGCCGCGGACATCAGGGTGCCCGCCACGGCGGCGCTGCGCACCGCGTCCCAGGCCTCGCCGGTGCTGCCCGCGCAGAGCAGGGCGACCAGCGCGGGCCGGCGCCGGAAGCCGACGGGCACCGAGGGCTGCCCGTCGGCGTCGATCCACCCGAAGTGGTACTCGGCCATCCGCCTGACCGGCTGGCTGAGCCCGGCCGTGGCCTCGCGCAGGGCGGGTTCCAGGTAGGCGGTCACCGCTTCGGTGATCCGCTCCGAGGTGCGTACGGTCTGCAATTGCGGCCTCCGTCGGTTTGGCGGGACTCGTTCCCGGTCCGGGGCCGGTTCCATGCCTCGACTCACCCGGTAGGGCGAGTGCTCACGGCGCGTCACCGGCCCGCGCGCGGGCAAGCCGGTATGACGGACGGGTAGGACGGGTCCTGCGGCCCGGCCCCGGGTCGGTACGGCCGGTGCCGGACACGGCCGCAGCCGTGCGGCCTGTGCCCGGGCGACCGGCGCCGGGGGGGCGGCCGCTGCCTCGGAGGTGTCATCACGGCACGTCATGTCACCTGAACACCAAGGGAGTCAGCCTTGCCCGCCCCTGCGCCCGCACCCCAGGAATCGCCCACCGGCCCGGGCGGCGCCGCTCCCCCGGCCCGCCGCCGCACCCCTCCCCCGGCAGGCCCCGGACGGCGGACGCTCCACCGCCTGCGCGCCGCCGGCCTGGCCGCCGCGCTCGCGCTGGCCGTCACCCCGGCCGCCACCGCCGTACCGCCCATCGCCGCGAGGCCCGCGGCCGCGGCCGCCGTCCCCCTCCCGGCGGCGGCCACCGGGACGATCACCGTCGACGGCGCCTCCGGCGGCCGGGTCCTCGACGGCATCGGCGCGGCCAGCGGCGGCGGCGGCAACAGCCGGCTGCTGTACGACTACCCGGAGCCGCAGCGCTCCGAGATCCTGGACCTCCTCTTCAAACCCGGTTACGGCGCGAGCCTGCAGATCCTCAAGGTCGAGGTGGGCGGGGACACCAACTCCACCGACGGCGCCGAGCCCAGTGCCGAGCACACCGCCACCGACACCGACTGGAACCGCGGCTACGAGTGGTGGCTGATGGAACAGGCCAAGGCCCGCAACCCCGACATCAGGATCTACGCCCTCGCCTGGGGCGCACCCGGCTGGATCGACTCGTTCTGGTCCACCGCGATGATCGACTACTACATCCGGTGGATCGAGCACGCCCGCAGCGACCACGGCCTGACCATCGACTTCGTCGGCGGCTGGAACGAGCACCAGGACGTCGACCGGGCCTGGTACCGGGAGTTCCACGCCGCCCTCGCCGCACACGGCCTGCCCACCCGGATCGTCGGGGCCGACGACGGCGGCGCCGACTGGACGGTGGCCGACGAGATGGCCGACGACCCCGCCTTCGCCGCGGCCGTCGACGTCATCGGCATCCACTACCCCTGCGGGTACCTGACCGCCCAGACCGACTGCCGGCCGCCGAACGGCCATGCTTTGGACAGCGGGAAGCAGATCTGGGCGAGCGAGAGCGGGTCGCACGACCATCAGGACGGTGTCGCGCTGATCCGCGGGACGAACCGCGCCTACCTCGACGCCCGGATGACCTCGTACATCAACTGGCCGCTGGTCGCCGCCGTCCACCAGAGCCTGCCTTTCTCCACCGACGGGCTCCTGCTGGCCAATCAGCCCTGGTCGGGCAACTACACCGTCGGGCGCAACCTCTGGGCCACCGCGCACACCACCCGCTTCACCCGGGCCGGCTGGCAGTACCTGGACACCGGCAGCGGGTACCTCGGCGGCGACCGGGCGGCCGGCAGCCACGTCTCGTTGAAGTCCCCCGACGGCAGCGCCTGGACGACCGTCGTCGAGACGACCACCGCCACCGCCGCCCGCAGCGCCTCGTTCCGGATCCGCGGCGGCCTGCCCGACGCCACGGTGCACGTCTGGGCCAGCAAGCTCGACTCGACCGATCCCGTGCAGTGGATGACCCGGCAGCCCGACCTGTCCCCCGTCGCCGGAGCCTTCTCCCTGACCCTGCAGCCCGGCCACGCCTACACCCTCACCAACACCGAACCAGGCCCCCTGGGCACGCCCGCCCCCGTACCGGCCAGGCACCCCCTGCCGCTGCCCTACACCGACGACTTCGAGCGCTACCCCGCCGGCCGGGAGGCCCGCTACCTGTCCGACATGCAGGGCGCCTTCGAGACCGCGCCGTGCGCCGGCGGACGCCCGGGCACCTGCCTGCGACAGGCCGCGCCCGTCCGGCCGATCGAGTGGTCCCGGGCCGACTGCGAACCGTTCGCCCTGCTCGGCGACCCCGGCTGGGGCGACTACACCGTCAGCCTGGACGCCCTCCTGCCCCCCGCCGGCGGCGTCGAACTGCTGGGCCGCGCGACCCGGCAGTCCAAGGGTGCCCCGGGACACCAGGCCGGGTACTACCTGCGGCTCTCGGACGGCGGAGCCTGGTCCGTCACCCGCAACAGCGCCACCGACGCCGAGTCGGTGACCACCCTGCTCAGCGGCACCACCACCCCTCCCGGCAGCACGGCCTGGCACACCGTCGGCCTGGGCTTCCGGGGCAGTACGATCACCGCCACCCTGGACGGCGCCGTGCTCGGCACCGTCACCGACGCCACGTACTCCGTCGGTCTGGCGGGCCTCGGCACCACCGGCTACCAGCCGGCGCAGTTCGACAACCTGGCCGTCACGGGCAGCGGGGCCGGGGACACCTCCACGCTGGTCGGGGTCGGATCGGACCGGTGCGTGGACGCCACGGCGCTCGGCAGCGCGGACGGCACCCCGCTCCAGCTGTGGACCTGCAACGGCGGCGCCAACCAGCGGGTCACCCTCGCCCCCGGAGCCGCCCTCACCCTCTACGGCAAGTGCCTGGTACCGGCCGGCCGCGGCACCGCACCCGGTACGCCGATCGTCCTCGGGCCTTGCGACGGCGGCGTCGACCAGCGGTGGGCCCTGAACGGCGACGGCACGATCGTCGGCGCCCGGTCGGGGCTCTGCCTCGGCGTGGCGGGCGCCCGCAGGGACGACGGCGCCCCGCTGGAGCTGGGCGCCTGCACCGGCGACGACAGCCGGCACTGGACCAGGGTCTGACCCCTGCGGCCGGAAGCGGGTGACGGATCGGCACCCCTAGGTTCTGTCCGGCGGATCATGTGATCGCCTCGCGTGGCCCATTGTGTTGGTCGTGGGGCGGGGCGATCTGACGAACGACGAGTGGGTGCAACTGGCACCACATCTGCCGAAGACCGGGCGTCGCGGTGGACGGTGGACTGATCACCGGATGGTGATCAACGGGATCCTGTTCCGGGTCCGCACGGGCGTCCCGTGGCGGGACCTGCCGGAGCGGTTCGGGAGCTGGAAAACCGTGTACGAGCGCCACCGCCGGTGGTCGGCGGACGGCACCTGGGAAAGGATCCTCCAGGGCGTCCAGGCCGAGGCCGACTCCCAGGGGGGCATCGACTGGAGCATGGTGAGCGTGGACTCCACCTCGTGCCGGGCCCACCAGCACGCTGCCGGTGCACCGCGCAGAACACCCCGTATGCCGAAGCGGAGATCAACGCCCCGGCAGCACCGCCCCGACGAGGGAATCGGCCGGTCCCGTGGCGGCCTGACCTCCAAGATCCACCTTGCCGGGGAAGGCGGCCGCCGTCCACTGGCCATGATGATCACGCCCGGGCAGTGGGGCGACAGCCCGCAGCTGATCCCGGTCCTAGAACGCATCAGGGTCAAGCGCCCCGGCGGCGGCCATCCGCGCACCCGCCCCGACCACCTCGGCGGCGATAAGGCGTACAGCTCCCGCCGCAATCGCTGCTACCTGCGTAGACGCCAGATTAAGCACACCATCCCGGAGCCGAAGGACCAGCGGGCCAATCGTCGGCGCCGCGGCAGCAAAGGAGGCCGACCCGTCGGCTTCGACAAGGAGATGTACAAGCGGCGGAACGAGGTCGAGCGGACGATCAACCGACTCAAGCACTCACGGGCCGTTGCGACGCGGTATGACAAGCGCGGCTACGTCTTCCACGGCACCGTCACCGTCGCGTCGATACGTCTCTGGCTCAGAGCCTGATCAGCCCGCGTCCGGAGCGTCAGCCGGCTTCGCCAGCTCGGCAGTGACCTGGCGCAGCAGCACCGTTGGTGACGGCATGACGGCGTACCAGGTGTTCGCGCTCTCCTGCGCGGCTTCGGCCGGGGCCCAGGCGGCCACCACCGGGAGTTCACAGTGGTCGCCTGTCTCCAGCGGGGGGAGCGTCCAGGACATGCCGTGGTTGTGGCCGAAGTCCACGCCCCAAGTGCTGAACGAACGGTCGTACACCTCCCCGCTCAGCGCGGCCCACCACCGGGGTACCTCGCCTTCGGCGGCCGCACAGCAGATCGCCTCCTCGTCGTTACCGCCGACGGTGAGCCGGATGTTGTCGTCCTCCACCGTGATCGCGGCCAGTGCCTGCCCGCCGTCCCAGCCCGCGTCGGCACCCTCCGGAAGCCGCGCCGGCAGCTCCGCCGAGAACCGCACCCGCTCGATCGGCGCCAGGACGTCGATCCGCCAGACCGCCGCACGGCAGTCGATCAGCGGCCCCCAGTGCCCGGGGTCGAGCTCGGGATCGTACGGGGTCAGCAGCAGCTCGACATGGGCCACAGGAAGGACCCAGCGGGCAACCGTGCGCCCCCTCGACAGTTCGAACAGCTCATCGGGCTGCAGGGGAAGGCCGGTGTTCCCGATGGTCGTGGTGAAGGTCAGCGGGCCGAATGGCGTGTCGATAGCCGGCTGATCGGCGGAACGCAGTCGGGTGCGCGGGACGGTGGGGAGCAGCACCGCCACAGCGTACTGCGGTGTGGCCTGTCAAGATCCGCCGGACAGCCCCTAGTAGTACTTCGTTAAGTCTGAAGTGGTTGGGTGCGTCCTGCCTGGCGTGCATGGGGTAACTCGCGGTGGCAGGTGGGGCATTCGCCGGTCCAGGCCCGTATGAGGTCCTGGATGGCGTCGAGGACTCGGTAGAAGGTCAGGCCGGCGTTTCGGCTTTTGGGTCGAGGCGCCGGAGGGTGAGGAAGGCGTGGGCGGCGGTGACGAGGGTGACGTGGTGGTGCCAGCCGCGCCAGGTGCGGCCCTCGAAGTGGTCCAGGCCCAGGCCGTGCTTCATCTCGCGGTAGTCGTGCTCGATCCGCCAGCGGATCTTGGCCAGGCGCACGAGCCTGCGGATCGCGGTGTCGGGTGGGAGATTGGTCAGCCAGTAGTCGGTGGGTGCGGCCTCGCCGGGCGGCCATTCGACCAGCAGGGTCTCGGCGGGCAGGACGCCGTCCCACGCGGCGCTGCCGCCGGCGTCGGCGGCGGCGAGTGTTCGGGGGATCTTGCCCGCGGGCCGCACCTGCAGGACGCGGAAGCGCGAGCGCATCGCCCCGCGGCTGCCCTGGCGCCAGGTGACCTGCCGAAACGCCCGACGTCCTTCGCGGGTCGCGAGTTCACGCAAGGAGTCGGATTCGGTGCGGTAGCGGGGCAGTGTCCTGCGGCCTGCGCCGCTGTAGGCGGGCGCCACCGGCTCCGCGTCGTGGCGGTGCGCGGTCTCGTCCCCGCGCACCGCCACGATGTGGTCCAGGTCCCTGGAACGCAGAGCGTGGCGGAAGGCGGCGGACTGGCCGTAGCCCGCGTCGGCGACCACGACCTGCGGGGCGAGCCCCCATGTGATCAGCTCCTCCAGCGTGTCGATCGCGAGCCGCCACTTCTCGACATGCCCGACCTCGGCGGGCAGGCCGGTCCGCCGCCGACGGGCGTCATCACGGTCGTCCCACTCCGGCGGCACGAACAGTCGCCACGACAACGGGCTGGAGGCCTTGTCGGTGACGGCGTGGACGCTCACCCCGACCTGGCAGAGCGAGCGTTTCCCCAGTGCGCCGCAGTACTGCCGCGAGGTCGCCACGGACTGGTCGCCGGCCTTCGGGAAGGAGGTGTCGTCGATCACCCACGCCTCGGGCGCGAGGGCGGCGGTCATCTTCCCTGCGATCTGTCGCAGCACCGGCGTGTGGTCCCACGGCGACTGGCTGACGAACTGCTGCAAGGCCTGCATGTTCCCGTCCGGCAGCCGATCCGCCATCGGCTGGATCGACTTGCGCCGCCCGTCCAGCATCAGTCCGCGAAGGTAGCAATCTCCCTGCCGGCGCTGGTCCTTACGCGCCAACGAAGCGAAGACCTCGGCCACAAAGTCACCGAGGTCACCGCGAAGCCTCTCCAACTCACCAAGATCCACAGATCGCAGCATGCCCTGCCACGACCACAAGATCAAATCAACCTAACGAAGTACTACTAGGTCCTGTCCGGCGGATCATGTGACGGTCGCCTCGCGGGAGGGTCATTGTTCGGTTTGTGGGGCGGGGCGATCTGACAAATGACGAGTGGGCGCGACTTGCGCCCCATCTGTCGAAGTCCGGAGGCCGGGGCGGGCGTTGGAGTGACCACCGAACAGTGATCAACGGGATCTTGTTCGGGATCCGCACAGGAGTCCCTTGGCGGGATCTGCCGAACCGGTTCGGGAGCTGGGAAACCGCCTATGAGCGTCACCGTCGGTGGTCGGCGGACGGCACCTGGGATCGGATCGTGCAAGCCGTCCAGGCCGATGCCGACGCCCGGGGCAAGATCGACTGGAGCATGGTGAGCGTGGACTCCACCTCGTGCCGAGCCCATCAGCACGCTGCCGGAGCTCCGCGCAGGACACCGCGAGTTCCCAAGCGGAGATCAACACCTCGGCAGCATCGCCCCGACGAAGGACTCGGCCATTCGCGGGGCGGCCTGACCTCCAAGATCCACCTTGCCGGGGAAGGCGGTCTCCGCCCTCTGTCGCTGCTGATCACTCCTGGTCAGTGGGGCGACAGCCCGCAGCTGATCCCAGTCCTCGAACGCATCCGGGTAAGGCGCCTCGGCGGTGGCCATCCACGCACTCGTCCCGACCACTTGGGCGGCGATAAGGCGTACAGCTCCCGCCGTAATCGCCGTTACCTACGCAGACGCCAGATCAAACACACCATCCCGGAACCGAAGGACCAGCGAGCCAACCGCAGGCGCCGAGGAAGCCGAGGAGGCCGGCCAGCGGGCTTTGACAAGGAGAGATACAAGCGCCGCAACGAGGTCGAGCGCATGATCAACCGGCTCAAGCACTTCCGCGCCGTGGCTACGCGCTACGACAAGCGCGCCTACGTCTTCCACGGCACTGTCACCGTGGCGTCCCTCCGCCTGTGGCTCAGCCCGTGATCGGGCGGATAAAACGGTGGCTGCCTGATTCGCTTCCCTGCCACGATCTGGGGGTGACCACGTTGTTCCTGATGGTCGGCCTGCCAGGGGCCGGAAAGACCACACGGGCTCGGCAGCTCGCCGCAGAGCACGGCGCGCTGCGTCTGACGCCCGACGACTGGATGATTCCCCTGTTCGGCGAGGCGGAGACGGACGGGAAGCGCGACGTGCTGGAGGGGCGCATGCTCTGGCTCGCCCTGGAGGCGGTCAAACTGGGCACCAACGTCGTCGTGGACTACGGCTGCTGGTCACGGGACGAACGGTCCGCGATCCGCTGGCTGGTGGAGGCCGAGGAGGCGCGCTTCCGCATGGTCTACCTGCCGGTGGACGACGAGACCCAACGCGTCCGTATCGCCCACCGCTGGGCGACCACCCCCGAGGAGACGTTGCCGATGTCCGAGGCCGACATCCTGCACGGGCGCGCGCATTTCGAGGAGCCCGACGCGGCGGAACTGGAGGGCCGCGGGGACGCCAACCCGCCGCCCGGGTGGGTCGACTGGCGGGAGTGGGCCGCCGACCGGTGGCCGTCGTTCGCGTGACTGCTGCGGCCCACGGCAGCTCAGCCGTACCGGGCGTGCCTGCACCAGCCCAAGATGATCCGCCGGACAGCCCCTAGTAGTACTTCGTTAAGTCTGAAGTGGTTGGGTGCGTCCTGCCTGGCGTGCATGGGGTAACTCGCGGTGGCAGGTGGGGCATTCGCCGGTCCAGGCCCGTATGAGGTCCTGGATGGCGTCGAGGACTCGGTAGAAGGTCAGGCCGGCGTTTCGGCTTTTGGGTCGAGGCGCCGGAGGGTGAGGAAGGCGTGGGCGGCGGTGACGAGGGTGACGTGGTGGTGCCAGCCGCGCCAGGTGCGGCCCTCGAAGTGGTCCAGGCCCAGGCCGTGCTTCATCTCGCGGTAGTCGTGCTCGATCCGCCAGCGGATCTTGGCCAGGCGCACGAGCCTGCGGATCGCGGTGTCGGGTGGGAGATTGGTCAGCCAGTAGTCGGTGGGTGCGGCCTCGCCGGGCGGCCATTCGACCAGCAGGGTCTCGGCGGGCAGGACGCCGTCCCACGCGGCGCTGCCGCCGGCGTCGGCGGCGGCGAGTGTTCGGGGGATCTTGCCCGCGGGCCGCACCTGCAGGACGCGGAAGCGCGAGCGCATCGCCCCGCGGCTGCCCTGGCGCCAGGTGACCTGCCGAAACGCCCGACGTCCTTCGCGGGTCGCGAGTTCACGCAAGGAGTCGGATTCGGTGCGGTAGCGGGGCAGTGTCCTGCGGCCTGCGCCGCTGTAGGCGGGCGCCACCGGCTCCGCGTCGTGGCGGTGCGCGGTCTCGTCCCCGCGCACCGCCACGATGTGGTCCAGGTCCCTGGAACGCAGAGCGTGGCGGAAGGCGGCGGACTGGCCGTAGCCCGCGTCGGCGACCACGACCTGCGGGGCGAGCCCCCATGTGATCAGCTCCTCCAGCGTGTCGATCGCGAGCCGCCACTTCTCGACATGCCCGACCTCGGCGGGCAGGCCGGTCCGCCGCCGACGGGCGTCATCACGGTCGTCCCACTCCGGCGGCACGAACAGTCGCCACGACAACGGGCTGGAGGCCTTGTCGGTGACGGCGTGGACGCTCACCCCGACCTGGCAGAGCGAGCGTTTCCCCAGTGCGCCGCAGTACTGCCGCGAGGTCGCCACGGACTGGTCGCCGGCCTTCGGGAAGGAGGTGTCGTCGATCACCCACGCCTCGGGCGCGAGGGCGGCGGTCATCTTCCCTGCGATCTGTCGCAGCACCGGCGTGTGGTCCCACGGCGACTGGCTGACGAACTGCTGCAAGGCCTGCATGTTCCCGTCCGGCAGCCGATCCGCCATCGGCTGGATCGACTTGCGCCGCCCGTCCAGCATCAGTCCGCGAAGGTAGCAATCTCCCTGCCGGCGCTGGTCCTTACGCGCCAACGAAGCGAAGACCTCGGCCACAAAGTCACCGAGGTCACCGCGAAGCCTCTCCAACTCACCAAGATCCACAGATCGCAGCATGCCCTGCCACGACCACAAGATCAAATCAACCTAACGAAGTACTACTAGGGCTTGGCTCGCCCCGCGATGACCGCCGTCCTGCCGTCGGCCCCGGTCTTTCCACCAGGACGGGCAGTCAGGTGGCGGCCTCGATCAGGGGGTGTCGACGAGCGCCGTCAGGTCGCTCCGGCGGCCGGACCGGTCCGACCGGCCGGCGCGTCACACCACGCCCGCCGCCCGGAGCAGCCACCGGTTGGCGCCGCCGACCAGCCCCGCCCGATCCAGGACGGCCAGGGTCTTCCCCGCCATCTCCCGTTTGGTGCTCCGCCAGTTCGGGTTGGCCCGGGCCGCCCGGCGGCCCTCGGCGGGGCTCACCCCGACGGCGGCGTAGAGGCGGGGGTTGATCAGGCTGGTGGTGGAGAAGTAGATGATCAGCCCGATCAGCAGCTGCTCCCAGCGCCGCCGGACCGGGCCGAGACGCCCCCGCTGCAACTCCTCGCGGGCGTAGCTGATGTGCCGGGACTCCTCGATCACATGGATCCGGGAGACCTGGCGGGTCAGCGGCTGCAGCGACTCGTCGGCCATCACCTCCCGCTGGAAGGCGTCCAGGATCTCCTCCACGTACATCGTGCCGCCGAAGGTCTGGCTGTGCGTCGAGACGGCCTTGAAGATCCGGCCCAGCTCGTGCGCCAGCCGAGCCGGGCGGTAGGCGGGGACACCCATCCAGGTGATCATCCGGGCGAACATCACCGAGTGCCGGCACTCGTCGCCGATCTCGGTGAGGGCGTACTGGACGTGGGCGGTGGTCGGGTCGCGGTCGAAGGCGTGGCGCAGCAGCATCTGCATCAGGATCTCCTCGAACCAGATGCCCACGGCGGCGATGCTGGCGACCTCGTGCTTGCTCAGCTCGATCCGCTGCTCCTCCGTCATGCGCTCCCACTGCGGGGTGCCGTAGAGGGAGAGGCGGCGCGGCGGGCAGTAGTAGCGGCCGGGCTCCGGTCCGGTGGCCCAGTCGATGTCCTTCACGGGGTCGAACGAGAGCTTCGCGGAGGAGGCGAGCAGGCGTTGGGCCGTCCGCTCGCGGGCGGGGGCGTGCTCGGGAGCGTCCGGCCCGTTGCTCGCCCGGCGGGTGGTGGCTGTCATGAGCGGCTCCTCGGCTCCTGGGTGCGCGACCGTCGGGTCGGGGGTGCGGCGGTGGGGCTCGGTTCAGAAGCTAGAAGCTATTAGACTCTTCGTCAATAGAGCGGGCCGCCGCATCGGAGCGGAAGGGCGCCGCGAAGGCGCCCCGACGGCGACGAACCCGGGTCGCACCGGGACCGAATCGGCGCGATTGCGCGCACACCCGGGTCAACCAGCTTTGACGGCAAGGACGTTCTCGGCTCCGACGGGCCACTCGAACGGCGGTCCGACCCGGCCGCCTGACTTCCTGCAGGGACACGGCCGGCACACGGCAGCAGCCCGCCGACCCCGGCCATGGAAGACCGGGGTCGGCGGGCGAAGGGAGCGGAGCGGGCGCGGCCGGGCGGTCAGCGTCCGCTGCCGGACAGCGGCGCCACCACCAGGGTGCCGACGGCATCGGCCAGCGTCGACCGGGCCTGTTCGGGCAGGTTCTCGTCGGTCACGAAGGTGCCGACATCCGTGAGGTCGGCGAAACTGCTCAGCGCCACCACGCCCCACTTGGTGTGGTCCGCGACCACCACCACCCGGCGGGCCGCCGCCACCAGCGCCCGGTTGGTCTCGGCCTCGCCCATGTTCGGCGTGGTGAGCCCGGACTGCTCGGACACGCCGTGGGTGCCGAGGATCAGCAGGTCCACGTGCAGGGACCGGATCGCCTGGTCGGCGAGCGGGCCGACCAGCGCGGCCGAGCGGGTCGGGCTCCCGCCGGTGAGCAGCAGCGCGGGAGCGGTGTCGCCCAGTTCGCGGGCGGCCGTCCGCAGCAGGTCCGCAACCGGGAGCGAGTTGGTCACCACCGTCAGCCGGGGGATCCCGAGCAGGCGCGACGCCACCGCGAAGGCGGTCGTCCCCGCCGAGACCGCCACCACACTGCCGGGCTCCACCAGCGTGGCGGCCGCGGCCGCCACGGCGGCCTTGGCCGCCGACTCGCGGGTGGACTTGGCCTCGAAGCCCGGCTCGTCCGTGCTCGCCCCGACGGCGACGGCCCCGCCGTGCACCTTCTCCACCGCGCCGCCGCGGGCCAGCACGTCGAGATCCCGGCGTACGGTCATGTCCGACACGCCGAACAGGTCCACCAGCTCGGCGACCTTGACGGCGCCGTCCCTGCGTACCTGCTCCAGGATGAGCGACCTGCGCTGCTGCGCCAGCAAGCCCTGATCGGCCACGGCTGTCCCACCATCCCTACGACGTCCGGCGCGCGGTCACGACGACCGTGCGGGGTGTACCGACGGCGCCCAAGGTAGCGCAGCCGGTGTCCGGACGAACAGTGATCCTGAGTGTTCTTGATCGCCGTATTGGGAGGTGCACGCAGCGTGGTGGAAAATGTTGATGCTTCCACCACTTGCCCCGCCTCAGCCGCGCCACCCCCGAACGGCCCGGCGATCCGCCACCCCGGAAGCCGGAGCCGCCCGCCGCCTGGGCGGCAGGCGGAATCCGATCTGGCAAGGCCCCGGCGTATCTGTTGGACGACTGCCGCGTAACGGCCGGGTCTCGATCCGAATTGCGCCATTCACCTGGTTGACTCCCGCACGAAACAACTGTTTTCCTGTGGTTCATCGCGTTTGATCACGTTGGGTTTTGATCGAAGCAGCAAGCGAAGCCGCTTCCGTCCCTCCTCGGACCGGACTCGGCGGCCTCCGCGCAGCCATGCCTCATCGGGTCGGCCACCACCGGCCCGTCCATGCAAGGGGATGCACATGTTCACTGCACGCAACCGCAGGCCGGCCGCAGTCATGGCGCTGGGCCTGGTCGCAGCCCTCGGCCTCGCCGCATGTTCGACGGGCCAGGAGCCGGCCGGCAGCGGCGACGTGGCGAAGGTCGACGGGAAGATCTCCATGACCTACCTGCAGAAGCAGGGGGACCAGGAGTACTTCGTCGGCGAGGCGGCCGGTGCGAAGGCGAAGGCCGCCGAGCTGGGCGTCGACCTCAAGGTCGTCAACCTCGGCACCGACGCGAACAAGACCGTCAGCGAGGCGAAGTCCGCGATCGCGCAGAAGACCAACGGCCTGATCGTGGTCGTGCCGGACCCGGCGGTCGGCCCGCAGGTCGTGCAGACCGCCAAGGACGCCAAGGTCGCGCTGCTGACCTCGGACGACCAGATCTGCACCACCGGTCCCGACCCGGCGGTCTGCACCTCCGACACGCTCGTCCCCCGGATCGGCTTCAGCGGTGAGCAGATGGGCGGCGAGGTCGGCAAGCGGGCGGCCGAGGAGTTCAAGAAGGCCGGCTGGAACCCCGCCGAGACCCGCACCATCTCCGCCTGGAAGCAGGACGTCACCGTCTGCACCGACCGGGTCAAGGCCGCGAAGAACGCCTTTTTCGCCGGAGCCGGCGCGAACGTCCAGAACATCGACGTGGCCACCGACAACACCCCCACCGGCGCCCAGGACAAGATCGCCGCGACGGTGACCGCCAATGCCGGCGTGAAGCACTGGGTGGTCTGGGGCTGCAACGACGAGAACGTCCAGGGCGGTGTCACCGCACTGGAGAACGCCGGCTTCAAGGCCGACGACGTGATCGGCGTGGGCCTCGGTGCCTACCTCGCTTGCAAGAACTGGAACTCCGGCAAGCCCTCGGGCATGCGAGCCGCGCTGTTCATCAACGGCAAGGACGTCGGCGCGCTGGCCGTCCAGACCATGTACGACAAGCTCAAGAACGGCAAGGACTTCCCGAAGGAGGCGTTCGCGCCGACCAAGATGGTCGACGCCTCCAACTGGAAGGCCTCCGGCGTCAGCTGCAGCTGACCCGGCAGGCCCCCGGACGCGCCGGCGCGGCAGTTCCCCCACCCACCGCGCCGGCGCCCCCACCCACCCGTCGCATCGGCTCACGGCGCCGATCGGCCCACCGTCTGCGAGGCCCTCGATGACCAGCTCCGGCACCGAACCGCCGACGAGCCCGCCCCTGTCCGCCGCCGGCTCCGTGATCGCCGTCATGGGGATCGTCAAGCGGTTCGGCGCGGTGCAGGCCCTCGACGGGGTCACCCTGGAGTTCCCGGCCGGGCAGGTCACCGCCCTGATGGGGGAGAACGGCGCCGGCAAGTCGACCCTGCTGAAGATCCTCACCGGTGACCACCAGCCGACCGAGGGCCACGTGGCCCTGGACGGCGCCCGCCTCGCCCTGGGCTCGCCCGCCGAGGCCCGGGCCGCCGGCATCCGGATCATCCCGCAGGAACCCGAGATCATCCCGCACGTCTCGGTCGCCGAGAACGTCTACGCCGGCGCCCTGCCCCGCAAGGCCGGCCGCCGCCTGGACCGCGCCGAACTGCGCCGCCGCGTCACCGCCGACCTCGAGCGCCTCGGCTTCGCCGGCGTCCTCGACCCCGACCTGCTCGGCTCCGAGCTGACCCCCGCCCAGCGCCAGCTGGTGGAGATCATGCGGGCCGTCACCGGCGAGGAGGCCCGGGTGATCGCCTTCGACGAACCCACCTCCTCACTCTCCGAGCACGAGGTCGACGCCCTCTTCTCCCTCATCCGGCGGCCGCGCGACCAGGGCATCGCCATCATCTACGTGTCGCACCGGATGAAGGAGATCTTCCAGCTCGCCGACCGCATCGCGGTCCTGCGCGACGGCGCCCTGGCCGGCGTCCAGGACGCCCACGCCACCACCGAGGGCGCCCTGGTGCGCCTGATGGTCGGCCGCGACCTCTCCGCCATGTTCGTCCGCCAGGACGTCGCCACCGACCGCGTCGTCCTCGACGTCCGAGGCGTCACCACCGACGCCGTCCACGGCATCGACCTGCAGATCCGCGCCGGCGAGGTGGTCGGCCTGGCCGGCCTGATCGGCGCCGGACGCTCCGAACTCGCCCTCGCACTCGCCGGCGACCTCCCCATCCACCACGGCACCGTCACCCTGGACGGCGTGAAACTGCGCTCCGGACGCCCGGGCGAGGTCATCCGCGCCGGTCTGGGCCTGGCCCCCGAGGAGCGCAAGGCGCAGGCCCTGCTGCTGCACCGCACCATCCGCGACAACACCTCCCTGGTCGTCCTGGAGCGGCTGCGCCGGCTGCGGTTCGTGCGCCGCGGCGCCGAGCGCGCCCTCGCGCAGGAGTACACCGACCGGCTGCGGGTGCGCACCCCCTCCATCGAGCACGAGGTCCGCAAGCTCTCCGGCGGCAACCAGCAGAAGGTCGTCCTCGCCCGCTGGCTCGCCCGCAAACCCAAGGTGCTGATCCTCGACGAGCCGACCCGCGGCATCGACGTCGGCGCCAAGGCGGAGATCTACCAGATCATCGCCGACCTCGCCAAGGAGGGCGTCGCGCTGCTGGTGATCTCCTCCGAACTGCCCGAGGTCCTCGGCCTGGCCGACCGCGTCGTCGTCATGCAGAACGGCCGGATCACCGGCGAACTGGGTCGCGCCGAGGCCTCCGAGGAGGCCATCCTCGCCCTCGCCATGGCCGACGACCTCGACCCCGTCACCCCCGCCGCGACCACCACCCACATCACCGCCGACATCACCGCCGACACCGCCCCCGGAGCCTCCACATGACCACAGCGACGGCCGACCGGCGCGCCACCAAGCCGGCCCGCAAGCGTTCCCCGCTCGCCGCCCTGGGCGGTCAGAACCTCAGCCTGATCGGTGCCCTGGTGCTGGTCCTGGGCCTGTTCGGCATCCTGAACGACAACTACCTCAGCGTCTCCAACATGCAGGTCATCGCCGAGGCCGGCACCATCACCGGCCTGCTCGCCGTCGTCCAGACCGCCGTCATCATCTGCGGCGGCCTCGACATCTCCGTGGGCTCCCAGGCCGGCGTCGCCTCCGTCGTCTCCGCCATGGCCTTCACCTCCGCCGGCTCCAACGCCCTCGCCGGCATCGCCGCCGCCGTCGGCGCCGGCCTGCTCGTCGGCATCCTCAACGGCGTCATCATCGTCTACGGCCGCGTCAACCCCACCATCGCCACCCTCGCCGGCCTCGCCGCCTACAAGGGCCTCGCCCAACTCATCTCCGACGGCCGCGCCCAGGGCTACGTCCTCAACAACGACGTCTTCGTCTTCCTCGGCCGCGGCAAGATCGCCGGCCTCCCCGTCATGGTGTGGATCCTCATCGTCGTCGCCCTCGCCGTCCACCTCCTCCTCAAGTACACCGACATCGGCCGCAACGTCTACGCCATCGGCGGCAACGACACCGCAGCCCGCCTCGCCGGCATCAACATCAACAAGTACCTCGTCGCCGTCTACGCCCTCATCGGCGTCGTCGCCGCCGTAGCCGGCATCCTCCTCACCGCCCGCACCGGCTCCGGCCAGCCCACCTCCGGCAGCGAAGGCCTCGAACTCAAGGCCATCACCGCAGCAGCCCTGGGCGGCGCAGCCCTCAAGGGCGGCAAGGGCGGCATCGGCGGCACCCTCCTCGCCGTCGCCCTCCTCGGCTGCCTCGAGAACGGCCTCACCGTCCAGGGCATCAACGCCTTCTGGCAGAACGTCGCCCAGGGCGCCCTCCTCGTCGCCGCCGTCGTCATCCAGCAACGCCGCAACGGCGAACGCCGCATCGGCCTCCCCGCCTGACCCCCCACCCCGCGCTTCCGTGACAGCCCGCCCCCGGCCCCGCCCGGTGGCGGGCTGCCACGTCCGGGCGGCCCGATCCTCCCTCAGGAGCACCGGGCGAGATCCGGAACCAGCTCGGGGAGCTCTCACCGGCGGCGCGGCGGGCACCTGGCGTGACCGGCGGCCTGCGGGTGGTGAAGCAACCGCGCGGGTGGTCGAGCAGCCGCGCGAGCGGCTTCGGCCGCCGGCCGGGGGCGCTGCCCGCTTCGAACGGTTCGGGGCGGCCCGCCAGCGCTGCCCGCCGGCCGGCCGGCCCGGAGGCGCCCATCCCGAGGTTCGAGTACGGGCACGCCGTCGACCTGCGGGCCTTCCGGCGGGCCTTCGTCCACGATGGGCCGTGGCGGCACCGGCGGGCTGCTGCGGTACGGCAGGGTCCGGAAATTCCCTGCGGGAATTCCGGGAAGGGGTGTCGGATCGGGGCGGAGCTGTTCGTTGTACGAGTGAGCGGCCGCCCGCGAGGGGTGCCCCGAAGCACAGGAGATGTTCCGAGATGCAGTACATGGTTTCCGTGATCTTTGAAGAAGCCGGCCTGGCCACCCCGGAGGAGGACGCCGCGATCGACGTGTTCAACGACCGGCTGGTGGCCGAGGGCCACTGGGTCTTCGCCGGCGGCCTCGGTGCGCCCGGCACGGCCACCGTGATCGACAACCGGGGTGGGGAGGCGATGTTCACCGACGGGCCGTTCGTGGAGTCGAAGGAGTTCCTCGCCGGTTTCTGGATCATCGAGGCCGCGGATCTGGACGTGGCGCTCAAGCTGGCCGCCGAGGGGTCGAAGGCCTGCAACCGGAAGGTCGAGGTGCGGCCGTTCCTGTGAGCGGGGTCGACGTACGGGAGGCGATCACCCGGGCCCACCAGGAGGAGTGGGCCCGGGTGGTCGCCTCCCTGGCCAGGCGCTTCGGTGACCTCGACATCGCCGAGGAGGCGGCGGCCGAGGCGTTCGTGACCGCCGTCGAGCACTGGCCGAGCGACGGTGTGCCGCCCAACCCCGGCGCCTGGCTGACCACCACCGCCGCCCGCAAGGCCATCGACCGGATCCGGCGCGAGAACAGGCGCGACGACAAGCAGACGGAGGCTCAGTTGTTGTCCGACGACGGCCCGCCCGAGCCGGTCGGCCCGGTCGGGGACGAGCGGCTCCGGCTGATCTTCACCTGCTGTCACCCGGCGCTGGCGATGCAGAGCCGCGTGGCGCTGACGCTGCGGATGGTCGGTGGTCTGACCGTGCCCGAGATCGCCCGGGCCTTCCTGGTGCAGGAAGCCGCCATGGGGCAGCGGATCACCCGGGCGAAGGCCAAGATCAAGGTGGCCCGCATCCCCTATCGGGTGCCGTCCGAGCAGGACCTCCCGGCACGCGTCGGCGGCGTGCTCGCGGTCCTGTACCTCGTCTTCAACGAGGGCTACCTGGCGACCGGCCCGGACTCCGATCCGGTCCGTCCGGATCTGACCGCCGAGGCCGTCCGGCTCACACGCCTGCTCCGGACCCTCGTGCCGCAGGACGGCGAGGTGGCCGGGTTGCTGGCGCTGATGCTGCTGGCCGAGGCCCGCCGTCCGGCCCGGGTGTCGCCGAGCGGTGAACTGGTCGCCCTCGGCGAGCAGGACCGCGGCTCCTGGGACGGGGCGCTGATCGCCGAGGGCCACCGGCTGGTGCGCGAGCGACTGGCCGCCGGGACGGCCCCGGGGCGTTACCAGATCCTCGCGGCGATCAATGCCGTGCACACCTCCGCCCGCGATGTCCGCGACACCGACTGGTCGCAGGTGCTCGCCCTCTACGACCAGCTCGTCCGCCTCGATCCCTCGCCGGTCGTCGCCCTCAACCGGGCCGTCGCGGTCGCCGAGATCGACGGCCCCCAGGTGGCACTCGCGGCCGTGGACCGGCTGGCGGAGGCCTTGGACGGTTATCACGCCTACCATGCGACCCGCGCCGACCTGCTGCGCCGGCTGGGCCGCAGTCAGGAGTCGCGCGCGGCCTACGACAGGGCCGTCGCCCTGGCGGGCAACACCGCCGAGACCGCCTACCTGACCCGCCGCCGCGACCAACTGGGGTAACGGCCTTCCGGTGGATGCCGGGACGTACGCGACGTGCCCTCCGGTGGATGCCGGGACGTACGCGACGTGCCCTCCGGTGGATGCCGGGACGTACGCGACGCCGGTGCGGCCGGGTAGCCTGCCGCACCGGTGCGGCAGGCTACGGCCTTGCCTCCGCCCACAGGCCCACCGGCACCGTTCCTGCTGTTCCTCTTGTTCCTGCTGTCCCTGCGTCAGGTGCCGTCGGACTTCGGCGGAGCAACGCCGGTGGGCGGCGGGACCGGCCGGCTCGCGCGCCGCCGCGGCCTCGGAGCAGACCGTCGGGCCGTGCCCGCCTCCCGTCCCCGGGGAGAGAACGGCTGCCGGTGCGGGCGTAGCGGGCGCGCGCACCGGCAGCCCGGTGGATGGCAGGATCGCCGCCCCTCAACGGCTCACTGCCGCCGTCCCGGCTCGGATCCCAGCCGCCGCCGTTGTGCGAGGTGCGGCAGCTCATGGGGGGAACCCTCGGCGTGACGGAGTCTCACGACTCCCGCGGGTGCGGTGGATTCGTCCCGGCCCCTGGCCGGGCCCGGCCAGGACGTGGCCAGTTTTGTGAGGAATCATGCCCCGCCGGGTGTTCCAGGGCAGCCCGGCGGGGCGGTCGAGGGTGCCTCCCGGCGCAGGGGTTGAACACCCTCTTCCATAGTCAGCATTTTCCAACATTTATCAACGAAAGGCAATAGTCCACGGGGTCGCCCAGTGGACCCCAAGAGCCGCGCACCGCCTACGTCGAGCCGTCGGACCGGTCTCGCAGGGGCCCCGGCAATCCATCACGACCGACCGGAACCAACGACAGGAGGGCAACGGCGAGCCCCGGGGCAACAGATTCGGACCTCGGCCGCCGCCACCCGCGCCCCCATTCCCCGGACCTACCTACCGGCCGTACTACCTACGGTGCCCGCACGCTCTGCGGGAACCGTGTCGGTTCGGTGTCCTCACCGGTGTCGGAGCCGACCTGCGCGGAGGGCGGAATGGAAGCACCCGCAGGCCCGGTCGCGACCGGGCCCAGGACCCGCCGGACGGACCGGCCGGTCGGATCCGGCGGCACGTCCCCGGGGCCGCCGGGCGTCGTGGAGCCGCCCGCCGCAGGTGATCCAAGCCGAGAGATGGAGCTGACCGATGGACTCCGAAATCCCCGCCGCCCCCTTCGCGCCGGCCCCCCGGGAGGTCGGCGCGCGGTGCTTCGACGCGGTCGCCCGCCTCCGACGTCGGAACCGTCCGCACACTGCGGATTGTCTCTGCAGTACATTCATGCCGACGGACGACACTCTCGACGGCGGGTCTGGGGATCTGGTGGCTGATCAAGGACTTCTCGCGCATCAGCGCCGCGCGCTGATCATGGAAGCGATCCGGCGCGACGGTGCTGTCCGCGTGTCGGAGCTGGTGGAGCAGCTGGGCGTCTCGGACATGACCGTCCGGCGCGACCTGGACGCGCTGGCGCGCAGCGGCGACGTGGAGAAGGTGCACGGCGGCGCCGTCGGGCTCGTCGGCCGCACCGGTGACGAGGTCGGGTTCGCGGCCAAGAGCGGCCTGGAAACGTCTGCCAAGCGGGCCATCGCGGAGGCCGCGGCCCTGCTGGTGACACCCGGCAGCGTGGTCGCGCTGGGCGGCGGCACCACGGTGCACGCGGTGGCCGCCAAGCTGGTCTCCGTACCGGGGCTGACCGTGGTGACCAACTCCCTGCCGATCGCGCAGCTGCTGGAGTCCGAGAGCGTCAAGGGCCCGACCTCGCCGTCGGTCCTGCTCACCGGTGGCGCACCGACCCCCTCGCAGGTGCTGGTCGGACCGCTCGCGGACATGGTGATCGCTTCGTTGCACGTGGACCTGCTGATCCTGGGGACGCACGGCGCCTCCGCCCGGGCCGGTCTGACCACCCCGAACCTGGCCGAGGCGCAGACCAACCGGGCCCTGATCGGGTGCGCCCGGCGGGTCGCCGTGGTCGCCGACCACACCAAGTGGGGCGTCACCGGCCTGAGCAGCTTCGCCGGGCTGCACGAGGTGGACTACTTCGTCACCGACGCCGGCCTGGCGGCGGAGGACCGCTCGGCCCTGGCGGAGGTGGTCGGCGAGCTGGTCGTCGCGGAGGCCTCCGACGCCGGGGGGACGGACGCGCTGCCCGGTTAGGCCGCGGCCTGCCCCGACCGGGCACGCCCCCAACCGGCTCGGGTCGACTCCCGACCTGCGCGGAGCGGCTCGGACCGACTCCCGACCGGCTCGGGCCGACTCCGGACCGACTCCGGACGGGCTCCGGACAGGCGAAAGCCGCCGGCGCCTGCCGACTCGCGGCGCCGGCGGCCCCGGGTCCGCGGTCGGGCCGACCCTCAGCGGCCGTCGGCGGTCCCACCGCCGGCAGGGACCACGGCCCGCGCGACTCTGCGGGGCCGGACAGCTGGTCCGCCGGGACGGTGCCTCGATCCCCGCGGCGTACGCGGGGTCGATGGGGGTCCCCCACCGGCGATGTCAGGGCAACCGGTGGGGGACGTTCGGGGCGGTCAGGACCGGCGTCCGACCTTGACCGCGCTCCCGAATCTACAACATTTTCGAACACTTTTAAACTCAATGCACCACACTGATATCTCGGCGCTCCCCACGAAACGGCCCGGTCGACCAGGTCGGAGGCGAGCCCGCGACGGTCCGGAGGGGACGCCCGCGCCGCGCCCCGAACGGACCTCCGGGACGGACCCGCCAGGACGCCGGGCAGGGACCGGCGAGCACGGCGGGAGATCCCGGCCGTCACCCCGACCGCCCCGCGTCAGGGGCGCGCGCTCCCACCCCCGTTAATCGGCCATTCTCATCCCATCCGGTGCCGCACCATTCGTGTGCGACAGAGTCGCCGCTACGTTGTCAGGACGCCAGTGACGGACGGCCCCCGCCGCCCGCCACCGCCCCACGGAGGTGTTCCGCATGCAGGTGATCCTTGATCAGGACCGTTGCTGCAGCTCGGGCCAGTGCGTCCTGACCGCGCCGGAGGTGTTCGAGCAGAGTGACGAGGACGGTCTGGTGACACTCCGCCAGGAGCACCCGGCGCCGGGCCTGCACGCCGACGTCCGGCTGGCCGCCGTGCTCTGCCCCGGCGGCGCCATCACCGCGAGCGAAGCCGCCGGGGCACCGTGACATCCGCCGCGCCCGCCGACCGCCCGGTCCGGGTGCCCGGCGCCGCGTGGCCGGCAACGGAAGGACTCATCGTGACGACCACACCCACCGCGCCCGCCGCCCTCGCCCTCCCCGCCGCCCACGGCAGCTGCCCCTTCGACCCGCCGCCCGCCTACGACCAGGCCGCCCGCCAGGGGACGGTGACCCCGGCGGAGCTGCCCGACGGCGCATTCTGCTGGCTGGTGACCGGCCACCACGAGGTCCGCACCGTCCTGTCCGACCCGCGCTTCAGCGCCGACGCCCGGCACCCCGGCTTCCCCTTCCTCACCCCCGGCCGCCGGGCGCTGGCGGTGACCAACCCGAGTTTCATCCGGATGGACGACCCCGAGCACGCCCGGCTGCGCCGCATGGTCACCAAGGACTTCCTGGTGCACCGGGTGGACGCGATGCGCCCCGGAATCCAGCGGATCGTCGACGAGACCCTCGACCGGATGACCGCCGCGGGCGCGACTGCCGACCTGGTCACCGACTTCGCGCTGCCCGTCCCCTCCCTCGTGATCTGCCTGCTGCTGGGAGTGCCGTACGAGGACCACGAGCTGTTCCAGGCGCAGAGCAGGACGCTGCTCGACAACCGTGCCACCCAGTCGGAGGTCGAGGCGGCCCAGCGCCGGCTGATCGACTACCTGACCGAGCTGGCCGCCCGCAAGAAGCGGGAACCCGCCGACGACATGCTGAGCCGGCTGGCCGCCCGCGAGGACGTCAGCCCCGCCGAGATCGCCTCCACCGGGCTGCTGCTGCTCGTCGCGGGGCACGAGACCACCGCCAACATGACCGCGCTGTCCACCGTCGCGCTGCTGCGCCGGCCGGAGCAGGCCGCCCGGCTGCGGGCCGATCCGGGGCTGGTCCGGGGCGCGGTGGAGGAGCTGCTGCGCTACCTGACCATCGTCCAGTCCGGGCTGGCGAGGGTGGCCGTCGAGGATGTGGACCTCGGCGGCACGCTGGTCCGGGCCGGCCAGGGTGTGCTCGCGATGCTCTCCACCGCCAACCGGGACGAGGAGCTGTTCGGCGCCGCCGACGAGCTGGAGGTGTCCCGCGACGCACGCCGGCACCTGGCCTTCGGCTTCGGCGTCCACCAGTGCCTCGGCCAGCCGCTGGCCCGGGCCGAACTGCAGATCGCGCTGGAGACCCTGCTGCGCCGGCTCCCGGGGCTGCGGATCACGGTGCCGGAGGAGCAGCTGGTGTTCCGCGGTCACTCGGTGGTGTACGGCGTGGACTCGCTGCCGGTGGCCTGGTGAACCCGGTTGGCCCGGATGCCGGGCCGGAGGCACCCTGGGGAGAGGCACAGACCCGGCCCGGCGACCGCCCGCAGCGACGGCCGGCCTCGGCCGGCCGAGGCGAGGGAGTTCGCGATGTCGGACATGAGCGCACGGTCACAGGCGAGCAGCGACCAGGACGAGGACGTCCGCGCGGCGGACCCGGAGGAGGGCATCACCTCGATGCAGAACATGCACGCGCAGGAGACGTCGCAGGCCGAGGGCGACACCTACGAGGAGCTGGAGGGGCGGTCCTGAGCGCCGTGGCGGGGCCGCCGCCGCGTGCCGGCGGCGGACGGACGACGGGTTCCGGGCGGCCCGCGAACGGCACCGGTCGGCGGACGCGGTGCGGTGGTGGCGTGCGCCGGACCGGGACGAAGGGCCGGGAGTTCCCGCGCGAGCGGGTCACGCGGTGCGAGGTGTGCGGGCAGACGGTACCGGGCGGGCAGGCGGTGCCGGACGGACGGACGGTGCCGGGCGGATCGGCCGGCCGGGGCGGTGAGGTTCGATGAACACCTGGGCGACCTGGACCACGCAGAGCATCATCAGCGGCCCCGGCGGCGTGGAGACGGCCGAGGTCGGCCCGATCTCCGGCGACCTCACCCTGCACACCACTTGGGTGGACGGCGAAGCCCGGCTGACGGTGCAGTACACCGGCGCGCTGGACTGGTACACGGTGGTCGGCAGCCCCGTTCCGGCGGGCGACGAGACCACCGCCCGCGCCATCCACCAGGCGATGGTGGTCGCGTGCAAGGCGGGCCACGGCGCGCACGCCCCGCAGGCCCAGGAGCAGTAGGAGAGGCAGCGACAGCGACCCGGCCGGTACGGGAGCCGGCCGGCCGCGGGCAGCAGCTGCCGGGCGGCCGGCTTCTGCTGCCCGCGGCCGGGCGCGACCCGGCCGAAATGACCGGGCCGGAGGGGGTCCGGCGCGGTGCCGGACGGCGGGTCCGGCCCTTTCCGTTCCGGGTCCGGCCCATTCCGTTCCGGGTCCGGCCCTTTCCGTTCGGGGTCCCGGTGCGACCGGCGTCCCGATGAGTTCGGGGTCCAGGTGCGACCGGCGTCCCGATGAGTTCGGGGTCCAGGTGCGACCGGCGTCCCGGTAGCGGTCAGCCGCGCTTCTTCCGGGCCACCGGCCGGCCGCCGGCGGGGCCCGGGGCGGGGGCCGCGGCCGCCCAGTAGCCGGCGTCGAGCGGCCGGCGGCCACGCAGGTCGGCCCGGACCTGCCGGGCCAGCTTGCCGGTGTCGCGGCGATTGATGTGTGCCCCGATGCCGGCCCCGATCAGCAGCGGGGCCAGCGAGGGCAGCCGGCGCAGCGAACTGCGGGTGAGCCGCTGGCGCAGCCGCCCCCGGACCTCGCTGCCGACCGCCATCGCGGCCAGCCCGGCGGGTTTCACCAGGAGTGAGGAGTCGATGCCCCGCCGGTTCGCCCAGGCGGTGACGTAGGCGGTGGCCCGCTGCGAGCCGTTGCCGGGGGCCGGTACGCCGTAGACCTCGTGCAGTTCGGCGATCAGCTTGATCTCCACGGCGGCCACGGCGAGCGTCTCGGCGGCGATCTCCACCGCCATGGCGGGCGGCACCGGCAGCATCGCGGCGGCGCCGACGCCCGCGCCGAGGGCGGCGGAGGCCTTGCAGGCCCCGGAGGTCAGCAGGTCGGCCAGCTGTTCCGGGTCGGCGACGTCCGGGTGGTGCGTGCGCAGCGTGGCCAGGTTCCGGACGGGGATGCGCGGCGCGGCCACCAGCAGGCGGTCGGCGAGGGCGCGACCGCCGAATCCCGCGCCCTTCGCCGCCACCCGGCCACCCCGGCCGAGCTGTTTGGCGACGGCGCCGACCAGCCGGGCGGCACGCTGCCGGCCGCGCTCCTGGACCAGCGCCGCCCCGACCACGCCCCCGGGGGCCGGGCCCTCCCCGGCGGGCCCGGCGGCCTCGGGCAGCCCTGCCGGTGCGGCGGATCCGTCCGGGGCGGCCTCCGCCGGGCGCCGTTCCATCCCCTCGACCAGCTCGGCCAGGTCCTCGGCCAGCCGGCCGGGCGTCGGTTCGCCGGTGTCGGCCGTACGGCCGTCCGGCTCGCCGGACCGCTTGGGCTTCCAGAAAAGTGCCATGCCCTGCGCCTACCCGAACCGGTGCGCGGGCACGCCTGGGCCGGGGCGACCAATGGGCGTGGCCACCCTTCCGGCCCGGCGAGGAGGCGCCGCGGGGAGGCCGACGGGGTGAACGGGCGGGACGGCGTAGGAGGCACCCCGGCCGGGCCGAGGTCGCGCTCTCAGTCGCTGATCTCCACCCCGCGCCAGAACGCCACCCGGTCCCGGACGTGGGCCGCCGCCGGCGTCGGGTCCGGGTAGAACCAGGCCGCGTCCGGGTTGCTGGCGCCGTCCACGTGGACGGTCCAGTAGCCGGCCGTGCCCTTCCACGGGCAGACCGTGGTGGTGTCGGAGGGCCGCAGGTGCTCCACCCGGACGGACGCGAGCGGGAAGTAGTGGTTGCCCTCGACGACCGTGGTCTCGTCACTCTCGGCAATGATCGTGCCCTGCCAGCGCGCAGTTGTCATGCGCCGATTCTGCCCGAGGGCGGCCTTGCGCGTGGCGGAACGCCGACGGGGCCGCCGCCCGCGGCGCCGGTGGCCCGTCCGGGCCGACCGCCCCGGACGGGCCGTACGTCCCCCGGGCCGGCGACGCTGCCGGCCCGGGGGACGTACGGGTGGGTTCGGGACTGCGGGCGTACGGACGGGGTCAGGACTGGGGCAGCGGCTCGGCGTGCACGGGGAGGTGCGGGGACTGGTGGCCGCCCGAGGCGAGCATCCGGACCTCCCCGGAGTCGCTGATCTCGGCCCGCACGATGCCCGACGCGTCCTCGTAGACGGGGTGGCCGCCGGGGCCGGTGGCGCTGGTCCAGGACACGATCACCACATCCTGGGGGGCCTGGGTGCCAGGCGTACCGGGGAACGTCAGCGCGTACCGCTTCTCGTCGCTCATGAACAACCTCCTCGTGCACCCGACCGGATCCGACCGAGCCGGACAGGACCTAGGCCGACTGTTCCACGCGGCCGGCCGATCCGCGCACCTCCAGTTCCCCGAGCAGGCGGGCGGTGGCCTCGGCCACCGCCTCCACGGCACGGTCGAAGGCCTCACGGTTGTGGGCGGCGGGTGCCCGGAAGCCCGACACCTTGCGAACGTACTGCAGGGCGGCGGCGACGATGTCCTCGTCGTGGACCTCGGGCGTGACAGGTGGCCTCAACGTCTTGATACTGCGACACATGTCCCCAGTCTCGCGCGTGGAAGGCCCGGCGGCCAGCGCCCCGGCCGGATCCCCCCGCGGACCGGGCTCGGCCGTTCGGACTACTGTCGCAGCGGCGGGTACGGCAGTTCGGGGCGTCCGGGCCGGGCGCACCGTTGGCGGCCCGCCGGGGGATCGTCGCCGGGCCTCCACCGGGCCCGTCGACGACCCGGAGGTGTCCGGAGCGCGCTCGCGGCCGTATTAAGATTCTGAACGAACAAACCCCTGCTCCGCACGGCCTGCCGGGCCCGGCGCAGCACCGCGGCCCCAGGCCCGCAGCCGTCCCTTCCGCCCCTGTTCCACTCCCGCCCACCCGCCCGCACACCCGGGCCGGGCAGACCTGCACCAGACCAGCTTCGTCAGTGCTGCCGGAGCCCAACAGCCCGTGACCGGGCGTCACCCGGGAGACCGTCATGCCACTGGCGCTCGTCGCGCTGGCGATCACCGCCTTCGCCATCGGCACCACCGAGTTCGCCGCCATGGGGCTGCTCCCCCAGGTCGCGGACGACCTCCAGGTCTCCATTCCGCAGGCCGGCTGGCTGATCTCCGCCTACGCGATCGGCGTGGTGATCGGCGCGCCGCTGCTGACCGCGGCGGCGGCACGGATGCCCCGCAAGGCCGTCCTGGTGGGCCTGGCGGCCCTGTTCACCGTGGGCAACCTGCTCTGCGCGATCGCCCCGAACTTCTGGCTGCTCGCCGCGGCCCGGCTGGTCACCGGCCTGCCGCACGGCGCGTTCTTCGGGGCCGGCGCGGTGGCGGCCGCCGAACTGGCCGCCCCGCACCTGCGGGCCCGGGCGGTGGCTGTGATGTTCTCCGGGCTGACCATCGCCAACGTGGTCGGCGTGCCGGCCGCCACCCTGCTCGGCCAGCAGTTGGGCTGGCGGGCCACCATGCTGGTGGTGGTCGCCATCGGCGCGGCCGGCACCCTGGCCATCGCCCGGCTGGTGCCGCAGCTGCCCGCCCCCGAGCGGGCCGGGCTGCGCCACGAACTGACGGCGTTCCGCAGCGGGCAGCTCTGGCTGGCGCTGGGCACCGTCGTGTTCGGCTGCGGCGGCTTCTTCGCCTGCTACAGCTACATCACCCCGCTGCTCACCGAGGTCTCCGGGTTCGGCACCGGTTCGGTGACCGGGGTGCTGGCCCTGTTCGGCGTCGGCATGACCGTCGGCAACATCGTCGGCGGCTACGCGGCCGACCGGGCGCTGCGACCGGGCATCTGCGCGTCCTTCGTGCTGCTGGCGCTGACCCTGGCCGCCTTCTCGGTGACGGCCCGGTCCGAATGGTCGGCGGCCCTGACCGTCGTCCTGGTCGGCCTGTTCGGCTTCGCCATCGTGCCCGGGGTGCAGACCCTGGTGCTGCAGAAGGCGCGCAACGCCCCGACCCTCGCCTCGGCCACCGTCCAGGGGGCGTTCAACCTGGCCAACGCGCAGGGGGCGTTCTTCGGCGGGCTGGCGATCGACGCCGGACTGGGCTGGACGGCGCCGCCGCTGGTGGGCGCCGGTCTGGCCGGGATCGGCGCGCTGATCGCCGTGCTCGCCTGGGCCGCCGACCGGCGCCGTCCCGTCGACCCCGCCGGGCCCGGGGCGGCCGACGGGACGGCGGCCACCGCCTCCGCGGCCGTGGCGGTGGCGGTGGCCCACTGACGGCCCTGCACCGGAGCCTCGCGCCGCCGGCCGGCTCGTCGGCACGTCCTACGGCGTCAGCTGCGCCATCCGTTCCATGGCCGACAGGGCGGCGTTGAGCTCGGGGATGTTGGCCCGCAACGCCTGGCGCTGCCGCTCGGGGCTCTCCCGCACGGCCTGCTGCCATTCGGCCTCGGTCGTGCGGAGGGCGTTCTCGACGAGCTCGATCGACGCGTTCAGCACCGCCATGTTCCCCGCGTAGTTGGGGTTCGCCTGCATGGTGTCGCGATACGTGTCTCGCTCGGTCCGATACGTCGCGACACGCTCCCGGATGTTCACCCAGGTTTCGGTGACGTCCTTCACCATGTTCTCCAAGGTGAAGGTACCCAGGCCGCGTTCGCGGTCCAGCGGGGCGTAGTCCACCCCGAAGTTGTGGACCATGTCCATGACTTCATGGAGCGTGTGATAGGCGAGCTTGAAGGTGTGGTCGTAGTCGAGCCGCCAGAAGGAGAAGATCCCCCAGCCCAGTGCCTCCTTCTCCCGCACGCTTCCGCCCGCCCACTGCGCCAGGTTCTCCATCCGGACGGTGGTCATCGAGGCGCCGGCCCAGACGGGGATCTTGTTCTTGCGGGCGAACTTGGTGCTGGCCTCGTTCTCGTCCCGGGTGGAGGGCAGTCTGGGGGCCTGACCGCGGTCCTCGGTCGAGCCGGCGCGCGCTCCCCGGAAGTCCACCGAGGTGGTACTGCGGTTGGTGCCCTGCCCGGGCTCGGGCAGCTGGTTCATACCGGCGCGGTCGTCGATCCAGGCCCGCTGACCGCCGAAGTACTCCATCAGGTCGTGCAGGGCGATGATCTTGTCGCGGAAGCTGTACGCCTGCGGGTCCTTGAGAAGCTCGAGCACGTTGTAGTTGATCGCGCTCCTGGCCATCCTGCTGTTGGTCTTCTCCAGGTCGGAGAAGTACTTCTGGTAGTGCCCCAGGTGCCCGCCGGTGACGCTGCTGATCCCGGTGCGCAGTTCCTCGGCGATCTTCGTGGGCAGGTCGGGGTCGCTCCGCCCCAGCTGGCCGGATTCCGTCATCACGTTGAGCTTGAGGCGGACCTTCGTCAGCAGGCTGTCCAGGTAGATGGAGATCTGCGGGTTGTTCTGGACCGCCTCCGCGGCCAAACGCTCGCGGTGCCGCTCGGGTTTGGCCTCGACCCAGCCGAGCAGGGCACGGGCCAGCTCGGCGTAGTTGGTGTAGGTGCGGTCCTGGCGCTTCGTCCCGAAGACCGCGTGCGGTTGCGAGGGATTGGCCTTGGGCGTGGTGTTCAGGTTGCCCGCGTCGTCGAGGATCCACTTGTCGAGCTGCTTGAGGATGGCCTGGTTGTTGGCGTTGACCCTGGTCAGCGTCTCCGCGTCGAGCGGCGCGTTGCACACCTCCGTGAAGACCCGGTGGACCACGCTCCGGTCCGTCCTGGCCGTCGCCGTCAGGTCGACGTTGGCGACGGTCAGCTGCCGCTGGACCGGCGCCGAGACGGACGGGCCCCGCGACGCCGCCGGCGCCGAAGCCGAAGCCGACGCTGGGGGCCCGCCGGTCGGTACCGGGCCGGCGAGCGCCCGGGTGGCATTGGCCTCCGCGGCGCGTTCGAAGCTGTCGGACGGGTCGCTGACGCTCAGCCCCGAGCCGTTGTCGGTGCCCGACACCGGGCCGGAGCGCTGCTGGACGACATGGGTGAGTTCATGGGCCAGGGTGTGCCGGTCGGAGCCGCCGTCGCCGATGACGACATGGCTCCCGGAGGTGAACGCGCGGGCGCCGATCTCGGCGGCGGAGCGCTGGGCGGCAACACCGGTGTGCAGGCGGACGTCCGAGAAATCGGCCCCGAGCCGGGCCTCCATCTCCTCGCGCACCGGTCCGGCGAGCGGTGTCCCGGCTGAACGCAGCACCTCGGGAACGGCGGAGCGCTGCACGGGCGCCTGATGTCCGCACCCCGCGTCGTGGGTGTGCCGCGCCTGCGCGAGCAACTGGACGACGGCCCCGTTCCCGGCCGCCCGCTGCAGGGCCAGGATCGCGGCGGCGGACCCCGGCGCCTGCGGACCCTGCCGGGTGGCCGCCGGCTGACGGGACCCGGCGGGCTGCCGGGCCGACCGGTCCGGGGCTGGCCTGTCCTCTGCACGCATGTGCCTCTCCGGTCCTTGAATCGAGCACGGGAGGAGCAGCGTGGCATGCGGGACCGGGCCCGTGACAGGGCCGTCGGGGCAGTCTTCAGGGCAGGGTCGGCAGTCCCTTCCCGGTCCGCGGGCCGGGGCGCGGGAGGCGGCGCCAGGTCGGCCGGACCCCGCCCGGGAGCCGGCGTGGCGGATCCTGACGCGGCAGGTCCCGCAGTGGCCATGTCTGGAGTGGCCGTTTCTGCAGTGTCGGGCCCCGGGCATGGCAGGCCCCCGGACATGGCGGGGCCCCGGACATGGCGGGGCCCAGGCGTGGCAGGCCCCGGTGTGGCGGGTCAACCCTGGAGCGGTTCGATCCCCCGGTGGGCCTCGGCCAGCAGCCGGTACCCCGCACCGTTGGCCTTGATACCGGCCAGTTCCTCCTCGCCGACCTCCCGCCGCACCTTGGCAGGCACGCCCGCGACCAGCGAACCGGGCGGCACCACCATGCCCTGCGGTACGACCGCGCCGGCGGCCACCAGCGAACCGGCCCCGATCCGGGCGCCGTTCAGCACCGTCGCCCCCATGCCGACCAGGACGTCGTCCTCCACCGTGCAGCCGTGCAGCACCGCGTTGTGCCCCACCGAGATCCGCTCGCCCAGCCGCAGCGGGAAGCCGGGGTCGGCGTGCAGGGTGCAGTTGTCCTGGATGTTGGTGCCGGCTCCGACCGAGATCGGGCCCGCGTCGCCGCGCAGCACCGCGCCGTACCAGATGCTGACGTCGGCGGCGACGGCCACCGAGCCGACCACCACCGCGTTGGGCGCGACGAACACCGAGGGATCCAGCTGGGGCACCAGCCCCGCGACCGCGGCGATCAGCGGCTCTGCCATGTCTCGTCCTCCTGCTCCGACCGGTGGGGCCATGATCGCACCGGTGGCTGCGGCGGCCGACGGCAGGTCACCCGGCGGCGGGCTGCCCGGGCACGGGAGCGGGACGAGCGACAGGGAGGAGGCCGGGAGGTGAGCTCGGGAGCGGGGCCCGGGCTGTCAGGCGCCGGGGCCCCGCCGTCAAGGTCAGGCCACCGGGGCCTTCACACGGAGCACCTCGACGAACGCCCGGATCCAGGCCGGGTGGTCGGGCCAGGCACGGGCCGAGACGACCACGCCGTCCACCACGGCCTCGCCGTCCACGAACTCGCCGCCGGCCGCCGTGACGTCCGGCTGGAGCGCCGGGTACGCCGCGCTGCGCCGGCCGTTCAGCACACCGGCGGCGGCCGTGATCAGCGGGCCGTGGCAGATCTGCGCGACGGGCTTGTCGGTGTCGAAGAAATGCTTGACGATCCGCTGCAGTTCGGGATTGTTGCGCAGGTACTCCGGGGCGCGGCCGCCCGGGATGACCAGGGCGACGTAGTCGGCCGGGTCCACCTCGTCGAAGGCCAGGTCGGCCGGCCAGGTGTAGCCGGGCTTCTCGGTGTAGGTGTCGAAGTCGTCCACGAAGTCGTGGACGACGAACTGCAGCCGCTTCCGGGCGGGCGCCGCGATGTCGACCTGGTACCCCTCCTCCTGCAGGCGCTGGTAGGGGTAGAACACCTCCAGCGACTCCGCCGCGTCACCGGTGACAAGCAGGATCTTCGATGCCATCGCTGAGCAAACCTCCATGATCGACCGTCGGACGTGCCGGTGCGCGGCCGGTGACGTCGCCGGCCGTGACGGAGATCAACCTTCCCTACCGGGACCGGCGCGCAACAGGGCGCACCGGATCACTCGAAGCACGCGGACCCGCGGACGCGCCGGGGGCGTCGGGCGCGCGCCCCGTAGAATCCCGCGGCATACACCGCTCCCAGGAGGGATCACCCCGATGGCACCGCAGCCCGCCTACCTCGTCCTGCCCGGGTACCAGAACTCCGGCCCCGGGCACTGGCAGAGCATCTGGGAGCGCGAGGACTCCGCCTTCCGCCGGGTGGAGCAGGAGGACTGGGACCATCCGGACCCGGACGCCTGGACCGACACCCTGCAGCGCGCCGTGACCGGCCGGCCTGGCCCGGTGGTACTGGTCGCCCACAGCCTGGGCTGCACCACCGTCGCCCGCTGGGCCGCCCGCACCCCGGCCGCCGGACGCGCCGGGGTGCTGGGGGCCCTGCTGGTGGCACCGCCCGACGTCGACCGCGCGGAAGTCCCCGAGATCAAGGGGTTCCTGCCGGTCGAGCTCCAGCCGCTGCCCTTCCCGAGCATCGTGGTCGCCGGCAGCGACGACCCCTGGTGCGCCCCGGAGCGCTCGCGCCTGTTCGCGGACAGCTGGGGCGCCCGGTACGTCGACCTCGGGCCGGTCGGGCACGTCAACGCCGGCTCGGGGCTCGGTTCCTGGCCCGAGGGCCGGGCCCTGCTCGACGCGCTGACCGCCTGACGGAGCGGCACCCCGAGAGCGGTCTCAGGACGGCCCGAAGGCGTACCCCGCGAGACCGGCCACCAAGGCGTTGGCGGCCGCCCCGGCGGCCGAGGCCGCGAAGAACTGCGCCCCCGCCGTCCGGTCCGGAAGCGGCCACAGCACCGTCGCCACCAGGAACCCCGGCATCGTCCAGAGCACCAGCGTCCCGCGCAACCCGGCCCCGGGCCGGGCACTCCCGCGCGCCGGCTCGCGGCCGGCACCGGCGGTCAGCAGCAGGTAGCCGGCGAGGTAGCCGGTGGCCGGCCCGGCGCCGGCGAGGAGAGCGAGCATGCTGTGCGCCATGCCCGTCATCCTGCCCGGCCCGGCGGCCCGGCGCCTGAGTACGGGTACTCAACATCAGTCACCCACCGGGCCGTCGGGCCCCGCGCCCGGATCGATGGCGGGCGAAGGACCGGTGCGCGCGGCGGCGGCCGATTTTCTCCCGCCGTTCGTCGGGCGGCCACCCGGCGAGCGCCCGGCCCTTCTAGTCTGCGGGCGACACCGACAACAGCGCGGACAGGGAGCATCCATGACGGACCGCCCGATCACTGGCACCGGCAGTCACGACGACGAGACCGGCGGGACGGCGAGGGGCGGCGCCACCCCGGCCGGCGCCTCGCGCCGCGGGTTCCTGCGCGCGGCCGGCGCGGTCGGGCTCGGTACCGTCGCGGTGGCCGCCGCCGGCGCCGGCGAGGCCGCCGCGGCACCCGCCGACCCGTCCGCCGACTCCTCCGGCGGTGAGGGCGGGCGCGCCGCCGGCACCACCCCGCCGGTCCGCACCGGTACCGGCCTCGACCGGCTCCCGCACCCGCTGGTGATCGGCCACCGCGGGGCCAGCGGCTACCGCCCCGAGCACACCCTCGGGTCCTACGAGCTCGCCCTGCAGCTCGGGGCCGACGTGATCGAGCAGGACCTGGTGCCCACCAAGGACGGCCAGCTCGTCGTCCGGCACGAGAACAACATCGCCGAGACCACCGACGTCGCGGACCATCCGGAGTTCGCGGCCCGCCGGACCACGAAGACCATCGACGGCCAGAGCCTGACCGGCTGGTTCACCGAGGACTTCACCCTCGCCGAGCTGCGCACCCTGCGGGCCAAGGAGCGGCTGCCGCAGCAGCGCCAGCGCAACACGCTGTACGACGGCCGGTGGCCGATCCCGACCTTCCGCGAGGTGGTCGACTTCGCCGAGAAGCGCTCGCGCACCCTCGGCCGGGACGTCTGGCTGTACGTCGAGACCAAGCACCCCAGCTACTTCCGCTCGATCGGGCTCCCGCTGGAGGAGCGGCTCGCCACCGAGCTGCGCCGCGCCGGGCTGGCCGGCCGGCGCGGCCGGGCGATCCTGCAGTCCTTCGAGCCGAGCAGCCTGCAGCGGCTGGCCGCACTGGTCGAGAACCCGCGGGTCCAGCTGCTGGGCGACGCCGCCTCCCGGCCGTACGACTTCGTGCTCGCCGGGGACACCCGCAAGGTCGCGGACCTGGTCACCCCGACCGGTCTGCAGTGGATCGCCTCCTTCGCGCACGGCATCGGCCCGACCACGCAGCTGATCGCACCGGTGGACGCCACCGGCAAGCTGCAGCCGCCGACCACGCTGGTGCCCGACGCCCACCGGGCCGGCCTGGTGCTGCACCCCTACACCGTGCGCAACGAGAACGGCTTCCTGCCCGTGGACCACCGGCGCGGCACCGACCCGGCCGCGTACGGGGACGCCCTCAGCTGGTCCAAGTACCTGTACGAGCTGGGCGTGGACGGGTTCTTCACCGACCAGAGCGACACCGCGGTGCTCGCCCGGGCCGACTTCTGGGCCTCGCACGGCGTGCACTGAGCCCCGCTCCGGAGCGGGCCCGGGCGGGCGGTCGTTCGACGACGGCCCGCCCGGGTCAGGTGTCCACAGGCCATGAGGGCCTGTGGACTCCGGTCGCGCGGGGGTGTGGTGCTGTCGCGGGGCTGAGGTCAGGCGGTCGGACTGCCGAACCAGCGGCCGGCGGCGTGCCGGAACGTCTCGGGACCGCCGTCCGAGCCACGGTCCTGGGCCCAGGCGACGACTCCGTCGGGGCGCACGAGTACGGCGCTGTACCCGAGGTCGTCGGCGGCCGGCCCGGCGGCGTGGTGGATGCGGTCCTTCCAGGCCGTGGCCGCGTCCTTCAGGCGGCGGTCGGTGGTGAAGTCGAGGACGACGCCGTGTCCTTGGTGCAGCAGGTCGGCCAGGCGGGTGCCGTCGGCGAGGTGGAAGTCCGGGCCGGTGCAGCCGACCAGGGGCAGGTCGCTGCCCAGGTCGTAGCGGTGGGCCAGTCCCGAGGTGTTGCGGAAGACGTGGGTGGCCCCGTCGCGGGTGTCGAGGAGGCCGGTGAGCAGCTTGCGCAGGGCGGGGGTGTTCGGGCCGGGCTGCATCGTGGCCACCTGCGCGCGGGACCAGTCGAGGACGGCCGCGCCGACGGGGTGGCGTTCGGCGGTATAGGTGTCGAGCAGGCCCTCGGGCGCGGTGCCGTGAACGGTGGCGGCCAGTTTCCAGCCGAGGTTCATCGCGTCGCCGAGCCCGAGATTCAGGCCCTGGCCGCCGAGCGGGGAGTGGATGTGGGCGGCGTCGCCGGCGAGCAGGACGCGGCCCTGGCGGTAGCTCGTGGCCTGCATGGCGCGGTCGGTGAAGCTGGAGGCGAGGTGGACCTCGTTCAAGGTCGCGTCGGTGCCGCTGACGCGGCGCAGCACCGACTGCAGGTGTTCGCGGGTCAGTGGCTGCGAGCGGTCGAAGGCCCCGCCGTCGAAGTCCATCATGCCCAGGTGCCCCTCGAAGGGCGTGCGCAGGTACATGCCGGTGGGCGTGTGCCGGAACCCCATGCCCAGCTGCTCGGGGTCCGCGAAGTCCACGCGGGCGACGTAGCCGGTGAACAGCGGTTCGGTGCCGACGAAGGCGAAGCCGGCCAGCCGGCGCACCGTGCTGCGTCCGCCGTCGCATCCCACGAGCCGGCGCGCCCGGTACTCGTGGCCGCCCGCCCGTACGGCGACGCCGCCCCCGTCCTGGGTCAGGGCGTCCAGCCGGGCACCGCGGACGATCCGGGCGCCGAGCCGGGCCGCGCGCCGCTCCAGGACGCTTCCGACCGCGTCGAGGCTGGTCATGATGCCCTCCATGGCCGGGCCGGGGAGCCTCAAGGAGTGGGCGCCGGGGTCGATGCGGCTCGCGTCGACGGGCAGGCCCGCGAAATGGCTCACGTCGCGCGGGGCCGTCGATCCCTGCGGATCCGCGCCGACACGGGCCGCGTCGACGCCCGAGGCGTCCAGCAGCTCGGGCAGCGTCCCGCGGCGGTGGAACGCCTCGACCGAACCGGCGTTGAGGCCCCGTAGGCCCAGCGGGAGCCGCTTCCAGGCGGTGGCGGGCTCCGGGTCCTGCTCCAGCACCACCACCGAGCAGTCGGCCAGCGCGAGTTCGGCGGCGAGGAACAGGCCCACCGGGCCGGCCCCCACGATCATCACGTCGTACATCTGGAACCTCCTCGAGCTGGAACCCCGCGCATCGTGCGGGGTTCTCCAGGGGGCCGGGGCCGCGAGCGGCGGGCCGACAACCTTCATGGAGCATCGCTCCAATATTGGAACGGTACTCCAATATGGAGCATCACTCCAACCCTGGCATGATGGAGCTATGGGCATGCAGACACAGCAGTCGCAAAGACGCAGGCAGGTGCTCTCCCGCGAGCGCATCGTCGAAGCAGCCGTCGAGCTGCTGGACTCGGCCGGGCAGGACGCCCTGACCGTCCGGGCGGTGACCGAGCGCCTCTCCACCGGGGCCGGAGCGATCTACCACCATGTCGGCAACATGGGTGAGCTGCTGACCGCTGCGACCGAGAGCGTCGTCGTCGGCGCCCTGGCCGCACGCCCCGACCCCGCCGAAGCCCCCAGGGCCGCCCGGGCAGCCGCGGAGGAGATCCGTGGTGTCGCACTGGCCCTGTACGACGCGGTCTGCGCGCACCCGTGGCTCGCGACCCAGCTCGCCGTGCAGCTCACCCGCAGCCCCTGGGGGGCGGTGACACCGCGGGTCTTCGAGAGCATCGGCCGACACGTGCGCACGCTGGGCCTACCAAGACGTGACTGGTTCGCCGCGACCTCGACGCTGGTCCACTACATCCTCGGCGCCACCGCCCAGAACGCCCAGGACCCCGGCGACGCCGGCCGAGGCACCGGCTCCGGGGCCGAGCCGGACCGTGCCGAGTTCCTCGGCTCCGCCTCCCGGGCCTGGCAGGCCCTGGACCCCGAGGAGTACCCGTTCATCCACGACATCGCCGAGCAGATGCGCGAGCACGACGACCGGGAGCAGTTCCTCACCGGCATCGACCTCGTCCTCGCCGGCATCGCCGCCACCCGCCCGGCCGCAGGCCCCGGCCACCACCCCCGGGCCGGATGACCGACCCCGCCCCCGCACCACCTGCCGGCGAAAGCGCCCCGAATCCCCCTGCCGGCCCCGTACGTACGCCCCCTCCCCACCCGGGGCGCGCAGCAGCCGCAGGCCCCCGGGCATCTCGGGCGGCAGGACCCGGGTGCGGAGGTCAGCCGACCCCGGGCGCGAGAGCCGTCGCGACCACCAACTCCTCCATGCCGTAGAGGAACCGCTCCATGTCGGAGCGCGGGAGGACGGCGCTGTCGGCGGTCATCGAGAGCTCCAGCGCGCCCTGCGCCCGGACGGCGTCCAGGGCGTAGCTGACGTTGGCGCGCGGCGCGAACTCCACCGGCCAGCTCAGGGTGGTGCGTGACCTCTCCCGGTCCAGCGGTCCGCCCGACGCGCCCTGCTCCGGCTCCGACTCCGGCGGCATCAGGTCGCGGGTGTCGTTGAAGAAGCACGACCGGTCGGCCACCACGCCGTCCCGCTCCGCGAGGTCGGCGATGTCCTGGTCCAGCAGCCGCTTGTCGTAGTAGGCGCTGCGGTAGGTGGCGATCGACGCGGCGTGGGTACGGCGCAGCACGTCGGTGAACTCCCCGCCGGCGTCCGGCAGTCGGAACAGGCCCTCGGCGGCCACCGTGCTCACGGCGTGCGCGAGGCCGGGCAGGAAGCGGTTGTTGACCACCACCTGGAGCAGGGCGTCCGGCGCCCCGGAGAGTCGCGCCGTCATCGCCGAGGCGGCCGCGAGCAGGACGGAGGAGGGGCTCACCCGGTGCTCGGCCGCGACCATCGGCACGGCTCTGGCCAGCGCCGGGGAGTTGAGCACCGCGTTGGGGAAGAGCGTCGCGGGTGTGCCCGGTGGCGGGGGCGCGGGTGGCGGGAAGAGCCGATCGGGGCCGAGGGCCAGCTTGCGCTGCCAGTGCTGCCGGGCGTTGGCGTCGCGGCGGCGGCCCCGGTCGCCCCTCTGGAAGGCGGCCTCGTCGAGCGGCTGGAGGGCCGGGAACCGTTCGCCGAGCGCCTGCGGGGTGTCGCCCAGCACGATCGCGGTGAGGTCGGTCGCCAGGCGGCGCAGGCCCCAGGCGTCGGCCGCGGTGTGGGACAGCACGAAGGACAGGTGGCGGACCAGGCCGCCGGATTCGACCAGCCCGACCCGGACCGGCCACTCCCGGGCGACGTCGAAGGGCTGCCCGGCCAGCTCGGCGAGCTGCTGCCGGCCGGCGGCGGCGACCTCCTGGCCGTCGGCGCACTCCCGGACCTGGACCGTGAGACGGCCGGCCCCGTCGACGGTCTGGCGCAGCCGCCCGTCGTCGTCCTGGCTGAGCCGGGTGTGCAGGGAGTCGTGCAGTTCGAGCAGCTGCCCGAGGGCGTCGAGCACGGGGGCCAGGGGTACGCCCGGGTCCACCGGGGCGGCCAGGGCGACGTTGTACCTGGGTGCGTCGGCGGGCCCGAGGCCCCGTACGGTGTCCCAGATCGCCTGCTGGCCCCAGGTGGCCGGGCCGGTGCCGGAGCGGCCGGACGGGAGGCCGATCTCCAGCTGTCGAGTCGAGCTCACGGTGGACGTCTCCGATTCGCTGGTCCGGTCGGGTACTTGAGGTGCTGGCGTGCGGACGGCCGTAGCGGCGGGCTCGGTGCCGGGCCTGCTTGCGGGGGCCGGTCCGGCCGCCCGGTACGGGGCCCGCGGTGCCCCCGGCGCTCCGGATCGCGGAGCCGGCGGCGGAGCGGGCGGGACGCGGAGGTGCCCGCGGTGCGCCGGGGCCGGGGCGGTGCCGTACCGCGCCGTACCGCCGTCGGCCTCGCACGAGTGTGACGTACGGTTCGCCGCACGTCGACCCTCGGCGCCGGACGGGGCCGCGGCTCCCGACGGTCCGTCAGGAGGCTTTGCGGGCAAGCTCAGTCGCCGCGGCGCTTCTTCCGTGAGCCCGCGAGCACCACGCCGCCGACGACCAGCGCCAGGACGAGCAGACCGCGGCCGGAGACCTTGTCGTCCCCACCTGTGCCGCCCGAGGCCTCAGCACTCCCGGTGGCGCCGGGAGTTGCGCTGCCGGAGGGGGCCGGGGCGGCGGACGGGGTGCCGGTCGGTCGGACGCTGTCCGGGAGTTGGGCGTCCTTCAGCGGCACCGGGGCGACCGGGCTGTCCTTGCCCTCGCTGCCGAACAGCACCGTGCGGCCGTCGGCGGTGAAGGTGACCGACTCACCCTGTCGCTGGAACGGCAGGTCGACCGGACCGAGCTTCTCGGGCGTGCCCTCCTGCCAGCGGTAGAGGTCGGCCCAGAAGTAGCCGCGCAGCACCAGCCGGGTGCCGTCCGGGGAGAAGGCGCCGTCGGTGACCCACGGGACCTCCGCCACCTTGCGGAAGGTGTTGACCGCCGTCGCCGAGAGCGTCTCGGGCCCCTGGTAGAGGTTGCCGCCCTGCTCGCGCTTGCTGGCGATGTACACCCGCCCGGTGACCGGGTGGACCATCAGCGCCTCGGCGTTGCGCGGGCCGTCCTCGTAGTGGACGCGGTAGCGGACGGCGTCGACGGTCTGGTCCCGCAGGTCCTTCGGCTCGGCGAAGGCGTAGATCCACACCTCGGGCCAGGTGCCGTTCAGGTTGTCGCCGATGTCGGCGACGTAGAGCCGGCCGTCCGGGCCGAGCGAGATCGCCTCGACGTCCCGCGGCTTCACCCCGCGCAGGGTGATCGTGGCGACGGTGCGGCCGGTGGAGTCGACTCCGTAGACGTACGGGCCGTCGTCGCTGTCGTTGTGCGTCCAGTAGACGCCCGGGTGGGCCGTGCTGGCCGCCAGGCCGCTGGACTCGGTGATCCGCGGGTCGGAGATGGTGAACTGGCGCACGCCGTCCGCGGCGAGGGCCGGCGGCGCCGTCGCGCCCAGGGCGACGACGGCGGCCGCCAGCACCGGCGCGCAGGCCCGCAGCGGCCGGCGCCACCCGAAGTCTCCCGTGTTCGATCGCACCACCGGACGATCATCGCACGGCCGGTCCGGCGGCACGGAGCTGTCCGGGAATCCGGGCCCCGGCCTCCGGTGTTCGGCCCCCTGCCGCCCCCTGAGGGCGGTCAGCCGCCGGCGGCCAGGTGGCCTTCCACGGTCGCCACCTTCGAGCGGAGCCCGTCCGTCACCCCGGCCCGGTCGTCGATCTTGATCACGGTGCTGACCCGGCCGCTGTAGGCCTTGACCGCGTCGATCGCCTCCCGGATGACCGGCATCACCTCGTCCCACTCCCCCTCGATGCTGGTGAACATCGCGTCCGTGCGGTTGGGCAGGCCGCTCGCCCGCACCACCTTGACCGCGGCGGCGACGGCCTCACCGACGTCCTCGCCGATGCCCAGCGGGGTGACCGAGAATGCTGCGATCACGCTTCTCCTCCTTCGTCAGGCCCCGCAGCCGGGGCAGCACGAAACTACCCGGACCGGACCGCCCGGCGGAGCCCCCGCACCGGGCGACCGCTTCGGCACACGCGTCCGCCCGCCCGAACGCACCGCGGGGCCCGGCCGAGCGCACCGCGGGACCGGCCGGGGCGGCGTCAGCCGCGCTTGGGCATCAGCGTCCACAGACCCTGGTAGACCGCGGTCTTCTCCGGGTGGACGCCGCAGACCAGCACGGTGAGCTGGGCCAGGATCTCCTCCAGCTCGGCGATCTGTGCCACCGGGACGATCTGCTCGGCGGCCAACTGCTCGGTGATCGTGGCGGCCAGCTTGATCTCCAGGGCCAGGTTCTTGTCCAAGCCGGAAAGCACCTTGAGGTCGGCCAGCGACTGGGCGGCCTGCGCCTTCACGGCGGGGGCGGAGGCCGGCGGCAGCGAGGCGTCCTTGGCACGGGCGGCGTCGGACTTCGACCGGGTCACCAGGTCCCTGGCCTGCACGGTCACCACTCGCCACAGGGCGACGACGTCGTCCAGCCGTGCGATCCGCAGGTCGACGGCCAGGCCCCGCCATTCCGACCGGGTGGGCACGCGGTACCCGGCGGTCTCGAACGTCTTCCTGAGCTCCTTCAGGGCGGCCCGTTCGACCGGCCGGTCGTGGCGCACGAGGAGGTCGACCAGACGCTTCCTCGCGCTGGTGAACGCGGGCGTCTCGGAGCCGGCGGGCTCTCCCAGCCCCTGGATCACGGCATCGATGACGAGTGCGGCCAACGGCACCGGCCCCTGGTCCGTCACGGCGTGCGGAATGCTCAGCTGCCCGGACGCGTGCTGATAGACCACGGTCGTGCCGTCGGCGACCGGCACCGGGACGAGGTCGGTCAGGGCCTTCTTCACCGCGGTGAGGAAGGTGTGGATCTGACCGGCGGTGGCCTTGTCGGCCCCGCTCAGGCCGAAACCGCTGTTGAACATGCCCTGGTAGCGCGGCTTGATCAGGCCCGCCCGCTCCAGCTCGCCCTCGATCTCCACCCGGGCGGCCAGGTCCTCGTCCGCCAGCCAGTCCGCCAGCTGCACGGCCCGCGCGGGCGTGTCCGCGGCATCCATCTCCGCCGTGACCCGGTAGTCGTTGCTGCGGAGCCAGGCCCGGTTGACCGTCAGGTCCGCCCAGGCCAGCGCCGGGCCGAGGGCCGACCGACCGGCGGTCCTGAGCAGTTCCCGGCGGATGGCCGGAGTGCGCCCCGGGGCCCGCAGCTGCCCGGGCCGGTCGAGCAGCCCCTCGGCGAGCAGGGCGGCGGCTTCGGCGTAGGTGTCGGCGTTGCACTCGGCCATCGCCGCCGGGAGGTACTCCAGCGCCCAGCCGGACCGGTACGCGTAGTCCTTGACCGGGAAGCTCGGCGCTTCGTGGAGGGCGTGCGACAGCTCGTGGATCAGGGTCACGATGTTCGGGGGGAGCACCCGGGGCGACGACGAGGCCAGCAGTGACGGGGCGAGTTCGATGTCGAGGAGGTCCGGCTTCATGCCCCAGGTGGTCCGGGTGTTGGCCCCCATCCCGTCCGGCATGTTCTCGTTGACCACCAGTCGGACGCCCTGCTTCACCAGCTCCAGCAGGTCGAGACCGATCTGCTGGAACCGGGCGTGGAAGAGCCCGTAGTCCGCCGGGTCGGTCGATCCGGCCAGCACACCGGTCAGGGCGAGCTCCTGCCGGGTGCAGCCCGCGGTGACGCCGTGCACCTGCTGGCTCAGCACCACCAGGACCTTCTGCTCCTCGGCGGTGGGTGGTCGGCTCAAGGTGTTCTCCTCGGGTCCCGGCCGGAGACCGCTCGACGGTCTCCGGCGGTGATGGGCGGTGGTCGGACACGGACCGCGGGAGGCGAACCGCACGACCGGCAGCGTGGCCCACCGCGATGCACAGCGGATAAACAGGCCGGTCGGAGCCGGTACGCGCCGGAGTCCCGCAGCACGCGCGGCCGCGCGCCGGCCGGCCTATCGCCGGCGCAGCGCGAGCGCCGCCAGCAGGGCCGCCCCTTCGGCGAGCACCGACTCGTCGAAGGCCGCCTCGGGCGAGTGGTTGTAGGGCGCGACGGCCGGGTCACGGCCGGGCAGGGTGGCACCGAGGAAGAAGAACGCGCCGGGCACCCGCTGCAGCACGAAGGAGAAGTCCTCCGAGCCGGCGAAGGGGTGCTCCAGCTCCACCCAGCGGTCCGCGCCGAGCAGTTCCCGGACGGTGTCGGCGACCTCGGCCACGGCCTGCGGTCCGCTGACCGTCACCGGGTAGTCCTGCCGGTACTCCACCTCCGCGGTCAGGCCGTGCGCGGCCGCCACACCCCGGACCACCGCGGGCAGGACCTCGGCGGCCTGCTCCCCGGCCGCCGGGGTGAAGCTGCGCACGGTGGCCTCGAAGCGGGCCTCGTCGGGGATCACGTTGTGGGCGTCGCCCGCGTGGAAGGAGCCGACGGTCACCACCACCGGGTCGAAGACCGAGAAGGTCCGGGTGACGGCGGTCTGCAGCGCCGTCACCATCTCGCAGGCCGCCGGCACCGGATCGAGCGCCGTGTGCGGGGAGGAGCCGTGGCCGCCGCGTCCACGTACCACCACCCGCAGCCGGTCGGACGCCGCGAGGATCGGCCCCGGCCGTCCCGCCGCCACCCCGGCCGGCAGCACGGCCGAGGTCACGTGCAGCCCGTAGGCGGCGCCCACCGGCCGGTCGGCGCCGGCGGCGGTCAGCACCCCCTCGTCCACCATGATCTTCGCGCCGCCCTCACCCTCCTCACCGGGCTGGAACATCAGCACCACGTCCCCGCCGAGCAGCTCGCGCCGCTCGGCCAGCAGCCGGGCCGCGCCGACCAGGATCGCGGTGTGCAGATCGTGGCCGCAGGCGTGCATCCGGCCGGGGATCGCGGAGGCGGGGGCGCCGGCCGGCGCCCGCTCCTGCACCGGCAGGGCGTCCATGTCGGCGCGCAGCAGGACGGTCGGGCCGTCGCCGTCGCCGCGCAGCACGGCCGTCACCGAGTCCAGCCCACTGCCGGTGGAGATCTCCAGCGGCAGCCCGGCCAGGGCGTCGAGCACCTTGCGCCGGGTGCGCGGCAGGCGCAGGCCGACCTCCGGTTCGGCGTGCAACGCGCGGCGCAGCGCGACCAGTTCGGGCTGCAGGGTTCGGGCGGCGTCCAGCAGGTCCACGGTGAGCTCCTCCTCGGGCGGTACGGACGATGGTTGATGCCATCCTCCGCCCGGCGGGCCCGCGCGGACAGGGCGCGGACGCGATCGGGCCGCGGCGGCCGGGGGTGGCTGCGATCGGGCCGGCGGCCGCACCCGCCGGTGGGCGGGTGCGGCCGCCGGCCTTCAGACCGCGGTGGGCAGCGGCGGCTCCACCTCCAGGGTCTCGGTGCTGCGGGCGCGGTGCTGCGCGGCCCAGGTGACCAGCGCCACGGTGCAGGCGTGGTCGAGGTGGCGCAGGCCGGACCAGTCCAGCTCGACGGCGCGGTCGGCCGGCAGCCGCTCCAGGGCGTCGAGCAGCCGGGGCAGCCGCAGGAAGGTGGCCTGTCCGGTCAGCCGGACCCGCAGCGGGCCGTCCTCCGGGTGGGCCGGCTCCTCGACGCCGATGTGCAGGTGCGAGGTCTGCCAGGCCGACTTGACCACGGCCAGGCCGACGCCGGCCAGCACGCCCTCGAACAGGTTGGTGGCGATGATCGCGCCCGCGGTGGCGGCCAGCACCACGGCCTCGCCGCGGTGCTCCCGCCAGAGCGCGCCGATCCGGCGGACGGGGACGAGCTTCGCCCCGGCGTGCACCAGCACGGCGGCGAGCGCCGCGACCGGGATCAGCCCGATCACGGCCGGGAGCAGCGCGGCGAAGAGCAGCAGCCAGAGACCATGCAGCGTCCGGGAGGCCTTGGTGCGGGCGCCCGCCTGGACGTTGGCGGCGCTGCGGACGATCACCGCCGTCATCGGCAGCGCCCCGAGCAGCCCGCAGAGCGCGTTGCCGATTCCCTGGGAGGTGAGTTCGCGGTCGTAGTCGGTCCGTGGGCCGTGGTGCATCCGGTCCACGGCCGCGGCGCTGAACAGCGTCTCCGCCGAGGCGATCAGGGTGAACGCCAGGACGGTGCCCGCGCCGCCGGTACCGGCCAGCGCGGTGAAGGACGAGGCGTCGGGGAGCCGGACGACCTCGAACAGGCCCTCCACCCGGATCCGGGCCACCGGCAGCGCGGCGATCGCGGTGACGGCCGAGGCCAGGCCGACGGCGGCCAGCGGGGCCGGCACCACCCGGATCCGGGCCGGCAGGTACCGCCAGAGCAGCAGCACCAGCAGGGTGGCCGCGCCGAGCAGGACCGGGCTCGCGGCGGCGCGTCCGGTGACGGCGTCGGCCAGCAGGGCGGGCAGGCCGGTGATCTTGCCGAGGCCGGTGCCCGGGGGAGGCCGCCCGGCCATCGCGTAGAGCTGTCCGAAGAGCAGGATCAGGCCGATTCCGGCCAGCATGCCGTGCACGACGGCGGCCGACATCGCCCGGAACCAGCGCCCCAGACGCAGCACGCCCATGACGAGTTGGAGCACTCCGGTGGCCAGCACCAGCGCGCCGAGCGAGTCGGGTCCGTGCTCCCGGACGGCCTCCAGCACCAGCACCGTCAGGCCGGCGGCGGGCCCGCTGACCTGCAGGCTGCTGCCCGGCAGCAGGCCGACCACCACGCCGCCGACGATGCCGGTGACCAGGCCGAGTTCGGCCGGCACGCCGGAGGCCACGGCGACGCCGACGCAGAGCGGCAGGGCCACCAGGAAGACCACCAGCGAGGCCGGCAGGTCCTCCCGCCAGGGCAGCGACCGGGCCCGGGCGACCAGGCCGGGCGGGGGTGCGGTCGTCCTCCGGGGGCGGGGCGGGCCGGTCATCGGACCGCCGCCTCGGCGCGCTGACCCGCGGGACGGCGGGACGGACGGGCGGGGGCGTCAGGGCCGGAGCAGGTCGCGGTGCGGGCGGATCGGGGGGTGCGGGCCTCGGCCGGGCCCACGGCCGGGGCGGGGGCGGGGGCGGGTCTGCGGGGCGGGCTCGTCCGGTGGGGTGCGTCGCATCGGTCGGCGCGGGTGCGCATGGGCGTCTTCCTTCCGCGCGCCCGCAGGGCGGACGCGCCGGGCAGAGGGAGCACGGCTCATGGAGGCAGTGTGAAGACCACCGGACGGGCCCTCGGTGCAACCCGGCGTCGCGGGCCGCCCGATCCGGCGTGACATCGACGCTACGCAGAGCTACAGGTGAGGCCAACCTGATCCATCACTTCCCCACGCTCTCCCCCTATTTCCTCCATTTCTCGGATCATCAGCACTCTTCGCGGGCAAACGGGAGTTCAAGTCGCGCACGAACGTACCGATCACTCCCCGCACCGGCCACGCAGCGTCGGCGCCCGGGCGGCGCGCCCGACCGGCCCCGCCGGACCAGCCCGCACCCTCCGGCTCCGACGCCACGGCGGCGGCACCGGGAGCCACCTCCGGCCCGGTGGCCCCGCCGGCCGCGGATCGTCATGGTTCGACCCGGATCGTCACGGCTCGGATCGGATCGTCACAGCACGGCACGGATCGTCACAGCACGGCACGACGGGAACCGGACACCGGGGGTCGTCGCGTCATCAGCGGCGACGAGCAGGTCATCACGGACAGCAGGGGGATCTGATGGAGCGACGGACGAACCGATCGCGTACCCGTACCACCGCAGCAGCGCTGGCGGCCGCCGCCGCGGCCGCGCTGCTGGCCGGGTGCGGTCCCACCGAGACGGGCAGTGCGGCCGGACCATCGGCCGGCGTGCCCGCGCCGCCCGCCGGCGCGAGCACGGCTCCGAGCGCCGCTCCCGCCACCCCCGCCGGCACCGGGTCCCCGAGCGCCGGCGCGACGGCGACAGCCGGCAAGCCCTCGGCCCCCGCCGCGCCGGGTGTGCTGCCGGCCTGCGCCGACGCCGACCTCAAGGCCTCGGCCGCCCGGGACGTCGAACCGAGCCCGGTCGGCTCCTACGTGGTGACGGTGGAGTTCACCAACGTCGGCGGGCACGCCTGCGGCGTGAAGGGGTTCCCCACGGTGGCGGGCGCCGGCCAGGGCTCGCCGGACAAGTCGCTGCCGCTCCAGGTGCAGCAGGTCGGTCCGGCCGTGGCGGTCCAGCTGCTGCCGGGCGCGAAGATGTTCACCACGCTCGGTCTCAAGCCGGTCCTGGGCGAGGCGGACGGCTACTGCCCGTCCGGTGCCACGCCGTTCGCCCCGCCGTCGCTGGTGCTCGGGGTGCCGGAGGCGGGCAAGTACCAGGTCGGCCGGGAGGGCGGCGGGCTCTTCGCACAGTGCGACAACAAGCTCACGGCGACCGCGTTCCTGCCGTCCGTCGGCAAGAAGTGACCCCCCTGGGGCACCAAGGCGCCGTGCCGGACGCCTCAGGGTTCAGGCCGACTGCCGTACCACCAGGTTCGGTTCGAATATCACCGAGGTGACCGGGCCGGCCGGGTTCTCGACCCGGGCCAGCAGCAGCCGGGTGAGCTCGGCGGCCATCTCCTCCACCGGCTGGTGGATGGTGGTCAGCCGGGGCCGGCTGGCAAGCGCGGCGCTGCTGTCGTCGAAGCCGATCACCGCGACGTCGTCGGGGATCCGGCGGCCCTGCTCGTGCAGGACGAACATGGCGCCCTGGGCCATCAGGTCGTTGCCGGCGAACACCCCGTCCAGGCCGGGGTTCTCGGCGAGCAGCCGCTCCATCGCGAGTTCGCCGCCGCGCTGGGTGAAGTCCCCCTCCACGCAGGGGACGTAGGGGAAGCCGTGGCGGGCCATCGCCTCCCGGAACCCGGTCAGGCGGTCCTGGGCGGCCGGCACCCCGGCCGGGCCACCGATCATCACGACCTGCCGGCAGCCGCGCGCGGCGAGGTGGTCCGCCGCCAGGCGGGCGCCGTCCCGGTTGGCGAGGTCGACGTAGCTGATCGGGATCGGACGGACCGGGCGGGCGAACAGGACGACGGGCAGACCGACTTCGACCAGCCGCGAGGGCAGCGGGTCGTCCGGGTCGGTGGAGACCAGGACCGCGCCGTCGGCGCCGCCCTGCTTGAGGTGCCCGACCACCTGGTCCCTGGCCTCGGCGGTGTCGGCCACCATCAGCAGCGGGTGCAGTCCCCGCGGGCGCAGCGCGCCCACCACGCCGCTGAGGGCGCGGCCGAAGAAGGGGTCGGTGAGGACCCGGTTCCTGGCCCGGTCCTCGTCCTCCACCTCGCCGGCGACCCCGGAGAGGACCAGGGCGATCGAGCCGGCCCGCCGGGTGACCAGCGAGCGGGCCGCGCTGTTGGGCACGTAGCCGGTGGCGGCGATGGCCTCGCGGACGGTCTCCTGGATCTCCAGGTCGACGTTGCGGATCCCGTTGATCACTCGGGAGACGGTCGACCGCGAGACCCCGGCGACCCGGGCCACGTCCTCCAGGGTCGCGGGCCGGGAAACGGCCGTTCGCAGGGCATCACTCATAGCGGCTTTTATAGCATGGCGGAAAGCGCTCCCTGCTGCCCTCGCAGGTGCGCCCGGTGCGGTGCGGACGGCCCGCCGGTGGCCGGCGGGCCGTCCTTCCTGTGTCTCCTTCTCCTACCGGGTGGCCACCGTGGTGGCTCCGGTCGCTACGGTGCCGGTCTCGTTACGGGTACGAGACCAGGTTCGACGGGACGGTGCCGGTGCCCGAGGTCGGGTTGCCGACGTTGTTCACCACGTGGTTGAACTGGCCGTTTCCGCCGAGCGAGTTCACCAGGACGTCGTGCAGCTTGACGCCCGGCTTGTTCGGCACCTCGAACCCGTGGTCCATCACGATGGTCGGGTCGACGTTGAAGTAGCAGTAGCTGCCCAGGCCCCAGCCCTCGTGGGTGTTGACCGAGTCCTCGACCTTGTAGGCGGCGTAGCCCTTGACGGCGCCGTTCTGGATGGCCGCCTGGTTGGGGGCGTCGTAGGCCTTCTCGTTCTGGAAGAAGATGGTCTTGCCGCGGTCACCGAACCACTGCACGTCGTACTTGTTGAAGTGCTCGACGAACAGGCCGGTGGCGAGCACGTCGTTGCCGCGCACCTGCATGCCGTAGTCGGAGCGGTTGCTCTCCCAGCCGACACCCGCGCCGTGGTCGGCGCGCCAGATCCAGGTGTGGTCGACGATGGTGTTGTTGCTGTTGATCAGCATGCCCGCGGTGGCCTTGCCGGCCGTGACGCCGCCGACCCGGACGAAGACGTCCTGGACGGTTGTCGGGTTGGCCGAGTGGTCCGCGCCGGGGCCGCCGTCGCCGACCTGCAGCAGGGCGGGGGAGTTGACCGTACCCGCGTCGAGCAGCAGCCCCGCGAGCTTGACGCCGTCCACGTCGGCGACCTTCAGCGCGGTGACGCCGTTGTCCGGGATGACGGTGGCCATGCCGAGGCCGAGGACCACGGTGTTCGCCCGGGTGATGTTGATCGTCTGGTCGACGTGGTAGACGCCCGGCGTGAAGAGCAGGTTGAGACCCTGCGCCAGCGCCTGGTTGATGGTCGCCGCGGTCGCGCCCGCCTTGACCACGTAGAACTGGCTCAGCGGGATGGACTCGCCCTGCGGCGCGCCGGCGCCCCAGGAGGTGCCGCGCGCGTTGGTGCGCTTGGCCGGGGTGAACACCTTGTACTCGTTGCCGTCCAGGTAGAGGAACGGCTTCTCACGCGAGGTGGGGGTGGTGTCCAGGGTGGTGTACGGCGGGTCCGGGAAGCCCTGGGCGGGGGCGCCCTGGACACCGGAGAAGGTCTGGTTCCAGACGCCGTTGCTGAAGCCGCCGATCGAACTGTCTCGGGTGTACCACTGCTGCTGCGAGTAGTTGCCCACCTGGCCGTCGATCTTGCTGTCGGCGATGTAGCCGCCGCTGGCCCAGCCGTAGCTCGCCGGGGCGAGGTTGAGGCCGCCCTCGACGTGCATCCGGCGGAACGGCGCGGCCTGCGAGACGGCCCAGCGGTCGGTGCCGCTGACCGGCTTGAGGTGCAGGTTCTCGGCCGAGCGCCAGAAGTTCTGGGTGGCGTTGCCGTTGAACCAGCCGGCGTCGACGGTGACGTCGCCGTTGATGGTGGTGTCGTCGGGGTTCAGGCCGAGACCGGCGATCGAGGTGTAGAAGCCGATCTGCGCGTTCAGGTTGCTGTACGTGCCCGGCTTGAACAGCATCGCGTACCGCTCGGAGCCGAACTGGTTGGACTCCTGCTGGCTGAAGATCTGGTCGACCGTGGCCTGGATGTTCGGCGTGGACGGGTCGAAGATCTTGACGTTGGGGCCGAGGTCGCCGCCGCCCTGGACCGGCGGGACGGTCGAGCCGCCGCCGGTGTGCACGGCGAACTCCCAGAGGGAGTAGCCGTATCCGGTGTGGCGGTGGGTGCCGTTGAAGCGGACGTAGCGGCCCGTGCCGCTGACGTTCAGCGTCTCGACACCGCCGGTGCCCGTGGTGGTGCTGTAGACGGTGTTCCAGGTGGTGCCGTCGGGAGAGAGCTGGATCTGGTAGCCGTCGCCGTACGCCGCCTCCCAGTTGAGGTCCACCGAGCAGACCTGCTGGCTGGAGCCGAGGTCGACCTGCAGCCACTGCGGGTCGGCGGCGACGCTGGCCCAGCGGGTGCCGGTGTTGCCGTCGAAGGCGGCCGAGGCGGGGGTGCCGCCGTTCTCCGTGGAGGAGGAGGTGGCCGGCTTGTTCAGCGCCGCGTTGGCGGTGGAGCAGGTCGGGCCGGTGCCGCCGCCGGGGGTGCCGTAGACCTGGAACTCCCAGAGGGAGTAGCCGTATCCGGTGTGGCGGTGGGTGCCGTTGAAGCGGACGTAGCGGCCGGTGCCGCTGACGTTCAGCGTCTCGACACCGCCGGTGCCCGTGGTGGTGGTGTAGATCGTGGTCCAGGAGGCGCCGTCGGCGGAGACCTGGATCTGGTAGCCGTCGCCGTACGCGGCCTCCCAGTTGAGGACGACCTTGTCGATCGAGGCGCTGACGCCGAGGTCGACCTGCAGCCACTGGGCGTCGGTCGCGGCGCTGGACCAGCGGGTGCCGGTGTTGCCGTCGACGGCGGCGGTGGCCGGGGTGCCACCGTTCTCCGAGGAGGAGGCGGTGACGGTCTTGCCCTGGGAGAGCAGCGTGCCGGCCGCGTTGGCGGTGCTGACCGGGACGGCCATGCAGAGGCCGGCGACCACGGCGGCGGCCGTGAGGGCGGCCGGGGCGCGCCGGAGCGGCGGCCGGACTCTGGAGCCTGCTGAGGTGAACCTCACTGGGGCATCTCCTGCTGTGGGTGGGGTGCGGGGGATGGGGACGCTGTCGCGCGGAGCCGGTGCGGGGCCGGTCTGAGCGGGACGCCCGACGGGTGCCGAGGACACCTGCGGAGAGGGCGGAAACCGCCGGAGGATCAACCGGTGCCTGCGCACCGGGACTCGGGAGAGCGCTCCCGGATGGAGTGTTGCGGTGGCGTATCCAGCGTGTCAAGACCGTGGACAGCACTTCTGGTGCGAATCAACTTGCCTGGTCATCAAGGCTTCTGACGCGGGCCGCAGCGCGGCTGAGCCGTGAAGCAGCAGGTCAGCGCCACCGCAGGGAGAGCGCTCCCCCAGCTGATGGCCGAAAGCCCGGCCACCCGTCCGGTCGACCTGACCGAACGACCTGACCGGACAGCCGGGCCGGTTGCGACGGCCGACCTGTCGGACCGCACCCCCGCCCGCGACCGACCGGGCCGGCCCGAACCGCCGTCCGCGAGGACGGCGGCACCGCGCCGGCGCCGCCCTGCGCGCGACCCGGCGACCGTGCACCGGAACCTGACCGGATCCGCGAACCGCAAGCCCCGAACCGCGAGCCGCGGCGCGCACGAACCGGGAGCCGGCCCCGATCCGCCGCGCGCAACGGGCCGCCGACCCGCCCGTACCGACCCGCCCGTACCGGCCCGAACGACCGGCGCGGGCCCGTCCGCCCGTCCTGGCGGTCGGGTCCGGACGGCCGTCCGGGGGCGCTCAGCGCAGCGCCCTGGCCTCCCGCCGCCCGGGCTCCGGCACGTCCCCGCCGGAGTCCAGGAAGCGCGCCAGCGGCAGCGTCGCGGCGCCCACCGTGACGGCGTCCGGGCCGAGTCGGCCGAGCTCGATCGAGGTCTGTTCGCACGGGAAGCGCAGGGCGTACGAGCGGGCCGCGGCCTGGATCGCGGGCAGCAGGCGGGGGCCGAGCAGCAGACCCGCCCAGCCGCCGATCACGATCCGTTCGGGGTTGAACAGGTTGATCAGGTCCGCGATGCTCGCGCCCAGGTACTCGGCGGTCTCGCAGAGCAGCGCGTCGGCCACCGGGTCGTCGGCCTCGGCGGCGGCGAGCAGGGCGGCCAGGCCGGCCTTCTCGCTGGAGTCGGAGGCCTCCCCCCAGCGCTCGACCAGCGCCTCGGCGCCGACGTAGGCCTCCAGGCAGCCGCGGGAGCCGCAGCGGCAGAGCCGCCCGCCCACGTGGACCTTGGTGTGGCCCCACTCCCCCGCGCTGCTGGTGGCGCCGCGGTAGGGGACCCCGTTGGCGATCACGCAGGCACCGACGCCCGAGCCGAACAGCGCGACCACGGCGTTGCCGGCGCCGCGGCCGGCCCCGAACCACATCTCGGCCTGGCCGAGCGTCTTGGCGCCGTTGTCGATGTGCAGCGGCAGGTCGGTGCCGGCCCGCAGGAGGCGGCCGAGCGGGACGGCGTCCCAGTCGATGGTCTGGCCGTGCACCACCGCCCCGATGCCGCCCGGGTCCCCGGGGTCGGCCGCCGGGTCGCCCTGTTCGACGATGCCCGGCACCCCGATCCCGACGCCGAGCACCCGGTCCCGGTCGGTCCCGGTGCCGTCCAGGACTTCGGCCAGGCCGTCCAGGATCAGCTGGACCACGTGGTCCACGTCGTGCCCGTGGTCCGACAGCGGATGGTCGCTGGCGGCCAGCTCGGTCAGGGCCAGGTCGAACAGGGCCACCCTGACCTGCGTCTCTCCGACGTCCACCCCGATCAGGAAGCCCCGATCGGCGGCCACCTGGAGCAGGACGCGTGGTCGTCCGCCGTCGGAGTCGACCGATCCGGCCTCCTCCACCAGGCCGTCGGCGATGAGCTCGCCGACCACGTTGCTGATCGTGCCCCCGCTCAGTCCGGTGTCCCGGCCCAGCTCGTGACGGCTGAGCCGGCCCTCGAAGTACAGGTGCCGCAGCAGCACCGATCTGTTGCCTCTTCGCAGGTCACGTACGGTCTGCTTGCTTCGCTCTACCATTCGGACTCCCTCCTGGTCTGAATCTATCGCTGCGATAAGTCTTGACGCCAGCTTTTCTCACAAGTTAAATCACGGCCTGAAGTAAGCCTCACGGCTGATCACTTCACCAAGGTCGCTCACCCATCCCCTGAGAGGGGAACTCCGCTATGCGCACGAGCCGCGTCATCGCCGCCACAGCTCTGGTAGCCGCCCTCACCGTCACAGCAACCGCCTGCGGAGGCGGCTCCGACACGGGCAGCGGCGGGGGCAACAGCAGCCCCAAGACGCTCACCTACTGGGCCAGCAACCAGGGCACCAGCATCGAGAACGACAAGCAGGTCCTCGAGCCCGAGCTCAGAAAGTTCGAGCAGCAGACCGGCATCAAGGTCAACCTGGAGGTCGTGCCCTGGTCCGACCTGCTCAACCGTATCCTCGCCGCCACCGCCTCCGGCCAGGGCCCCGACGTGCTGAACATCGGCAACACCTGGTCGGCCTCGCTCCAGGCCACCGGCGCGCTGCTGCCCTTCGACGAGGCCACCTTCGCCAAGATCGGCGGCAAGGACCGCTTCCTGCCGTCCACCATCGCCTCCGCCGGCGCGGCCGGCAAGGACCCGGCCGCCGTGCCGCTGTACTCGATGGCCTACGGCCTCTACTACAACAAGAAGATGTTCGCGGCCGCCGGCATCGACAAGGCCCCGGCCACCTGGGACGAGCTCCAGGCCGACGCCGCGAAGCTGACCAAGGACGGCAAGTACGGCCTCGCGATCGAGGGCGGCAACGTCTCGGAGAACGTCCACCACGCCTTCACCTTCGGCAAGCAGAACGGCGCGGACTTCTTCGACGCCGCCGGCAAGCCGACCTTCGACACCCCGAACGCCGTCAAGGCGATCAAGCAGTACGTCGACTTCATCGCCAAGGACAAGATCGCCGCGCCCGGCAACGCCGAGTACTCCAACAACCAGACGCTGAGCGACTTCGCCACCGGCAAGGCCGCGATGATCATGTGGCAGTCCGCGGGCGCCAACCTCAAGAGCCAGGGAATGAACCCGGAGGACTACGGCGTCGCGCCCCTCCCGATCCAGGCCGGCGCCGCCGGTGACAAGGCCGTCAAGTCGATGGTCGCGGGCATCAACCTCGCTGTCTTCAAGAACTCCAAGAACCTCGACGGCTCGCTGTCGTTCGTGAAGTTCATGACCAGCAACGAGGAGCAGAAGATCCTCAACTCCACCTACGGCAACATCCCGCCGGTGAAGGAGGCCGGCAAGGACCCGGTCTTCGCCACCCCGGACCTCACCACCCTGAACGACGTGCTGGCCAACAGCTCCGCGCCGCTTCCCCAGGTCGCCAACGAGAGCCAGTTCGAGACCCTGGTCGGCACCGCGGTGAAGAACCTGCTCGCCGCCGCCGCCGCGGGCAAGCCGGTCACCGACGACAGCGTGAAGGCCGAGCTCACCAAGGCTCAGCAGCAGATGCCGGCATCCTGACGTGAAAGAGCGACTGCGCCGACTGCGCCACCCCCGAGGGGCTCTGCCCTACCTGCTTCTGCTCCCCGCCCTCGCGCTGGAGCTGCTGATCCACCTGATCCCGATGGTGGTCGGCATCGTGATGAGCTTCAAACAGCTCACCCAGTTCTTCATCCGAGACTGGTCGGCCGCACCCTGGACCGGCCTGGGGAACTACCGCATGGCGGTGGACTTCAGTGCTCCGGTCGGCCAGTCGCTCCTCAACTCGTTCTGGACCACCTGTAGTTTCACCATCCTGTCGGTCGGCATCTCCTGGCTGCTCGGCACCGCGGCGGCGATCTACCTGCAGGACGCGTTCCGGGGACGGGGAATCCTGCGGGCCCTGTTCCTCGTCCCGTACGCCCTGCCGGTCTACGCGGCGGTGATCACCTGGTCGTTCATGTTCCAGCGGGACACCGGTCTGATCAACCACGTCCTGGTCGACCAGCTGCACCTGATGTCGGAGAAGCCGTTCTGGCTGATCGGCGACAACAGCTTCACCGCACTCGTCGTCGTCTCGGTGTGGAAGTCCTGGCCGTTCGCGTTCCTCACGCTGATGGCCGGCCTGCAGAACATCCCGAAGGAGCTGTACGAGGCCTCCGCGATGGACGGGGCCGGTGTGTGGCAGCAGATCCGCAAGATCACCCTGCCGTCGCTGCGCCCCGTCACCCAGGTGCTCGTCCTGGTGCTGTTCCTCTGGACGTTCAACGACTTCAACACGCCGTACGTGCTGTTCGGGAAGTCCGCGCCGGAGGCCGCCGACCTGATCTCCATCCACATCTACCAGTCCTCGTTCGTCACCTGGAACTTCGGTGTCGGCTCGGCGATGTCCGTGCTGCTGCTGCTCTTCCTGCTGCTGGTGACGGCCGTCTACCTCTTCCTCACCTCACGACGGAGGGACGCCGATGCCTAAGGCTCCCGTCTCACCGATGGCTCCGCCGGCCTCGTTCAAGTGGTCGCGCCGAGTGTTCCTGCTGCTGCTGTCGACCTTCGTCCTCACCCCGCTGTTCGTGATGATCAGCTCGTCGATGAAGCCGCTGCAGGACGTCCAGGGAGCGTTCTCCTGGATCCCCAGCAGCTTCACCCTGCAGCCGTACATCGACATCTGGACCACCGTCCCGCTCGGCGACTACTTCGTGAACTCGCTGATCGTCTCGGTCAGCGCCACCGCGCTCTCGGTGGCGATCGCGATCTTCGCGGCGTACGCGGTCAGCCGCTACCGCTTCCGCGGCCGCAAGCTGTTCACCGTCACGGTGCTCTCCACCCAGATGTTCCCCGGCATCCTGTTCCTGCTGCCACTGTTCCTGATCTTCGTCAACATCGGCAACAGCACCGGGATCGCGCTGCTCGGCAGCCGCGGCGGGCTGATCCTCACCTACCTCACCTTCTCGCTCCCGTTCTCCATCTGGATGCTGGTCGGGTACTTCGACTCCATCCCGCGCGACCTCGACGAGGCCGCCGCGGTGGACGGCTGCGGGCCGCTGCGCACGCTGCTGAAGATCGTCGTGCCGGCCGCCGTACCGGGCATCGTCGCCGTCTCGGTCTACGCCTTCATGACCGCCTGGGGCGAGGTGCTGTTCGCCTCCGTCATGACCAACCAGACCACCCGGACCCTCGCCGTCGGCCTCCAGGGATACGCCACCCAGAACAACGTGTACTGGAACCAGGTGATGGCCGCCTCCCTCGTGGTGAGCGTGCCCGTCGTCGCCGGCTTCCTCCTCCTGCAGCGCTACCTGGTAGCCGGCCTCACCGCCGGAGCTGTCAAGTGACCATCCCCGAAAGGCATTTCGTGAACGACCTCAGTGCTCTCCCCGGCGACTTCGTCTGGGGCGCGGCCACCGCCGCCTACCAGATCGAAGGAGCCGTGGACGAGGACGGCCGCGCCCCCTCCATCTGGGACACCTTCTCCCACACCCCGGGGAAGGTCGACAACGGTGACACCGGCGACGTGGCGTGCGACCACTACCACCGCTGGCCCGAGGACCTCGGCATAGCCGGGCAGCTCGGCCTGGACGCCTACCGGTTCTCGATCGCCTGGCCGCGGATCGTGCCGCAGGCCGACGGCCGGGTCAACCAGGCCGGCCTCGACTTCTACGACCGGCTCACCGACAGCCTGCTGGAGAAGGGGATCACGCCGTTCCCCACCCTCTACCACTGGGACCTCCCGCAGGCGCAGCAGGACCGCGGCGGGTGGCCCGTCCGCGAGACCGCCGAGCGCTTCGGTGAGTACGCGGAGGTCGTCGCCGGGGCACTGGGCGACCGGATCACCAACTGGGCGACGCTCAACGAGCCGCTCTGCTCGGCCTGGATCGGCCACCTCGACGGCAACATGGCGCCCGGCCTCAAGGACCTCACCGCCGCCGTCCGCGCCTCCTACCACCTGCACCTGGGCCACGGCCTGGCCGTGCAGGCCCTGCGGGCCGCGATCCCGAACGCGAACATCGGCATCGTGAACAACCTCAGCCCGATCCACCCCGCCACCGACAGCGAGAGCGACCGGGCGGCCGCGCTGCGCGCCGACGGCCACATCAACCGCTGGTGGCTGGACCCGGTGCTCGGCCGCGGCTACCCGCAGGACATGGTCGAGCTGTACGGGGTCGAGCTGCCCGTCCAGGACGGCGACCTGGAGCTGATCGGCGCGCCGCTGGACTGGGTGGGCCTGAACTACTACTTCCGGCAGATCGTCACCGGCGACCCCACCGGCTCCGCGCCGTTCTTCCGGCAGGTGCCCGGCCCGAACGTCGAGCACACCGCGATGGACTGGGAGGTGCACGGCCCCGGCCTGGAGCAGCTCCTGATGCGCCTGACCGACGACTACGGCGTGCAGAAGATCTACGTCACCGAGAACGGTTCGGCGTACCAGGATGTGGTCGGCGCCGACGGTTCGGTGCACGACCCGGAGCGCACCGAGTACCTGGAGCAGCACCTGGCCGCCTGCGCCAAGGCCGTCTCCAAGGGCGCGCCGCTGGCCGGCTACTTCGCCTGGTCGCTGCTGGACAACTTCGAGTGGGCCTACGGCTACGACAAGCGCTTCGGCCTCGTCCACGTCGACTACAAGACGCAGCAGCGCACGGTGAAGACCAGCGGACGCCGCTACGCCGAGCTGGCCGCCGCCCACCGCCTGCGCGGGCGCCGCGCGGCCTGATCCACCGCGGCGGCCCCGCCGCCCGCACCGCACGAGCCGGCCCCTCCCCCGTCACGGGTGGAGGGGCCGGCTCGTCGGCGTTCCCGGCCGGGCCGGGGTGGTGCCCCGGGAGGGTGCGGTGCCTGCGGTTCGCCTGCGCACGGTGTCCGGATTGCATCAAACGACGAGGCCGGCGGCCCGGAGGCACCCGTGGGCTGTAGGAAGCCCGCCTATCCGGGTGGCCGGCGAGGTGACAGCCTGGCCCTTCCGCAAACTACAACATTCTGTTGAAGCGGCCTTGACGACCGCGCGGGGCTCACCGTACGTTGTTTCCGCATACCAAAACCGTTCTTCCGTATCGTGGAACTCAGGAGATGAGCCCTCCGACCCACAACGGGCCGACGCAGGAGAAACCCGATGCCTCGAATGACAGCCGCCCGCGCGGCAGTGGAGATCCTCAAGCGCGAAGGCGTCGAGGTCGCGTTCGGCGTGCCCGGCGCGGCGATCAACCCCTTCTACGCCGCGCTCAAGGCCTCCGGCGAGATCCGGCACACGCTCGCGCGCCACGTCGAGGGCGCCTCGCACATGGCCGAGGGGTACACCCGCACCAAGGCCGGCAACATCGGTGTCTGCATCGGTACCTCGGGCCCCGCCGGCACCGACATGATCACCGGTCTGTACTCGGCCATCGCCGACTCGATCCCGATCCTCTGCATCACCGGCCAGGCCCCGGTCGCGAAGCTCCACAAGGAGGACTTCCAGGCCGTCGACATCGCCTCGATCGCCAAGCCGGTCACCAAGGCCGCGACGACCGTCCTGGAGGCCGCGCAGGTCCCCGGCGTGTTCCAGCAGGCCTTCCACCTGATGCGCTCCGGCCGTCCGGGCCCGGTCCTGATCGACCTGCCGATCGACGTCCAGCTGACCGAGATCGAGTTCGACCCCGAGACCTACGCGCCGCTGCCGGTCTACAAGCCGTTCGCGACCCGCGCGCAGATCGAGAAGGCGATCGGCTTCCTGCTGGAGTCCGAGCGCCCGCTGATCGTCGCCGGCGGCGGCGTCATCAACGCCGACGCCTCCGAGCTGCTGGTCGAGTTCGCCGAGCTCACCGGTACCCCCGTCATCCCGACCCTGATGGGCTGGGGCATCCTCGCCGACGACCACGAGCTGAACGCCGGCATGGTCGGCCTGCAGACCTCGCACCGCTACGGCAACGCCAACCTGCTGGAGTCGGACTTCGTCCTCGGCATCGGCAACCGCTGGGCCAACCGCCACACCGGCGACCTCGCCGTCTACACCAAGGACCGCAAGTTCGTCCACGTGGACATCGAGCCGACCCAGCTCGGCAAGATCTTCGCCCCCGACTTCGGCATCGCCTCCGACGCCAAGGCCGCCCTGGAGCTGTTCGTCGAGGTCGCCAAGGAGCTCAAGGCCGCCGGCAAGCTCCCCGACCGCAGCGCGTGGGCCGCCTCCACCCAGGAGCGCAAGGCCACCCTGCAGCGCCGCACGCACTTCGACAACGTGCCGATGAAGCCGCAGCGCGTCTACGAGGAGATGAACAAGGCCTTCGGTCCGGAGACCCGCTACGTCACCACGATCGGCCTGTCCCAGATCGCCGGCGCGCAGATGCTGCACGTCTACAAGCCGCGGCACTGGATCAACTGCGGCCAGGCCGGCCCGCTCGGCTGGACCATCCCGGCCGCGCTCGGCGTCGCCACCGCCGACCCGCAGACCCCGGTCGTCGCCCTCTCCGGCGACTACGACTTCCAGTTCATGCTGGAGGAGCTGGCCGTCGGCGCCCAGCACCGGATCCCCTACGTCCACGTCCTGGTCAACAACGCCTACCTGGGCCTGATCCGCCAGGCGCAGCGCGGCCTGGACATCAACTTCCAGGTCAACCTGGAGTTCGAGAACATCAACTCCCCCGAGCTGGGCGTCTACGGCGTGGACCACGTCAAGGTCGTCGAGGGCCTCGGCTGCAAGGCCATCCGGGTCACCGAGCCGGACCAGCTGCTGCCGGCCTTCGAGGAGGCCAAGAAGCTCGCCGCCGAGTTCCGTGTCCCGGTCGTCGTCGAGGCGATCCTGGAGCGGGTCACCAACATCTCGATGGGTGCCGCCGGCATCGACGCGATCAACGAGTGGGAGGAGCTGGCCACCGAGCCCGGCCACGCCCCGACCGCGATCAAGGCCCTCAAGTCCTGATCAACGTCAGCGCCGCTGCGCAGCAGCGGAGTTGACACCCCTACGGGCCCCCGACGCTGCCACCGGCGGCGCCGGGGGCCCGTTCGGGTCTGCAGGCCCGTCCCGTCCCGTGCATCACGGCGGACGGCACCACGCCGGACGAGGCCTCCGCACCGCCGGCCGCGCCTTCCGGGGCACCGACCATGAAGCGCGTCCAGGGGTCAGCCCCGCAGGGTGGCGATGGCCTTCTCGATGCGCCGCAGGCGCGTCTCGGGCTTCTTCGCGCTCTCGACGGCACGCACATGCTCGCGCTTGTGGCTGTACGCGAGCTTGTCGTACGCGGCGCGGGCGACGGGGTCGTCGTCCAGGGCGCGGGTGAAGTCCTCCGGCTCGACAACGACGCGCGGCTCGGTGTCGAGCTCCAGTTCGACCTCGACCTCGTCGCCGATCGCGACGCCCGCGGCCTGCCGGTTGGCCTTGCTGAGGCCGAGCAGGTGGCGGCCGCGCAGGAGGGCGATGCGGCTCTGCCAGGAATGCCCGTTGACGGTGATCGTCACCGGCGGCCGCGAACCCCCGCCCAGCGCTGCCACCACCTCGGGCGGAACCTCCAGGCCCCGCATGGGCTCGGGCGGCTCGACGTGGGACCAGAACTTCATGATCTTTCTCCTCTTGTTCCACCCGCTCACCGCGGATCCGGCCCGCCCGGCTCCGAGAAGGGACAGGTGCCGGACGTCCGGGCCAGGCCCGGCTGTCACATCGGCGCGCGTTCGCCGGTCGATCGGCAGGACAGGGCCGGGAGTCAGGACACCGTGGGGGCGAGCGACTCGGCGGCCTCCCAGGCGAAGCCGTCCGGGTCGGTGAAGGCGTCGGCGGTGCCGCCGACGACGATGCGGTGCGAGCCCGTGCCGTCGGCGGGGACACCGACCTCCTTGGCCAGGGCGCGGCGCTTGTACAGCGCCAGCGTGACCGGGCTGGACGGACCGGCGGCGAACTCGGCGTACTTGCCGCCGAAGCTCTTGGCCACGGTCAGACCCCGGCCGACGTAGAACTGCTTGGTGGCCTTCACGTCCTCGACGCCGAGCAGCAGGACCACCTCGTCGATCTCGCGGGTGGCGGGGCCGGTGTCCTTCTTCGCCGAGGTCGCGATCTTCCAGATCGTCCCGTCCGGGGCCTGGACGACGCCGCCGTAGCCCCACAACGACTTCGCGGCGGGCTTCAGGACGGTGGCGCCGGCGTCCACGGCGGCGCCGACGAAGCCGTCGACGTTGGCCGGCCCGGACACCGTCAGCGCCAGGGTGAAGCCGCGGAATCCGGTGGACTGCGCTTCCGACGCCCGCAGGCGCAGGTACGTGTCCACACCGAAGGCGCGGTAGAAGCGGCGGGCGGCCTCAAGGTCGGCCACCTCCAGGGTGACGGACGCGAGGGACGTGACAGCTGCGGTGAAAGTGGTGGTTGCCATGACCATCACGCTAGGGGCTGTGCGGCGGGCGGGGCTTCTCGATTCCTGACCGGTCTCGTCCTGACCGGTCTCGCGACCTGCCTCGCCACACACGCCGGCACCCCCACCACCGTGATCGCAGGCCCGGCATCGCGGGCTGCGCACAGATCGGGTCTCGCGCATCATCAGCAGGCCGTTGACCACCATCAGCGTCACGGTCAGGCCGTGGACGCTGAGCGCGGTGGCCGCCGGAGCCGTGGTGCGCACGCGGGATGGTCCGCAGGGCGGAGGGGCGAGTCACACCAGCGAGGGAGCGGGTTACGCCTGAGGGCTGATGCCGAGGGGGTGCGGGCGCCGAAGGATGGGGACCTCCGGCGGAGGGAGACGTGATGGAGCGTTGGGACCGGATCGGGCGGGCGGCGGCCTACGGGGCCGCAGCGGCCCTCGTGCCGTATCTGGTGATCAAGGTGTCGTGGGTGGTCGGTTCGTTACTGGGGCTGCTGCCGGTCGGGCGGGGATTCAGCCTGGGCGGGTGGCTGGTGCTCAACACCCTCACGATCGGAATGGCGGCGGCCGGAATCACCCTGGGGCTGGCGCTGGTGCGGCCGTGGGGAATGCGGATCCCCGGCCCCCTGGTGGGATTCCTCGCCTGGGTCGGGTCGGGATTCCTGGTGTCGATCCTGCCGTTCGTGGTCGTCAGCACGCTCATCAACTCCGAAGCAGGCAGTTCGGCCGGCTCAGGGAACTCCGGGGCTGACGCGGCGATACCCGCCTGGGAGGCGGCGCTGCTCCAGTGCAGCTTCGCGGGAACCGGGATCGCGCTCGCCGTCGCACTTCCCGCCTATCTGTGGCGACGCTGGCCCCACGCGTTGCGCCGGCCGGAGCGAACCGACCCGCACGGCTCCTCGGGGCCGGTGTGGCCCGTCGTCACCGGCGCCGTGACCGGCCTGGCCTGGCTCTACTGGGCGGCCGGTGGCTCGCTGGGTATTGCGCACCGCGACGAGCGGCCGGCCGGTTGGCATGTGCTGGTCGGGGTCAGCGCGTGCTGGGCCCTCGTCGCGTCCGGCGCCGTACTGGCTCTCGTCCGACGCCGGTCGACCAGGCTGCCGTATCCACTCCTGCTCGCGTCGGCATGGCTGGGATCGGGCTCGATGTTCGCGTGGAGCGGCTGGAGGCTACCCGCCACGGTGTACGTGGCGCTGGCGAACCCGAGCGACATCAGCTACCCGGAGAACGTCGCGGTCGCCGTGACACTGCACATCACAGCCGTGCTGACCGGGGTGGGGATCATGCGGACGCTGTTACGCGGAGAACCTGGCCGGGCGAGCGTGACCGACAGCACCCGGCAGCCCGCCGAGCGGGTGGGCCGTCTCCCGTGAACCTGTTCGGGAAGGCCCTTCGGCGGGAGCACCTCGATGCTCCCGTGGCAGGAGCGAGGACGGGACGGCCACCTCCGCCCAGAGCCATTCGTTGGTCGAACCCGCGGCGAGGGCGGGGGGCTCCCGGGCGGCTCGCTGGTCGCCGGTGGCCGTGTCGGTGTCCCGTGCCACTGTGTGGCTCATGATCAACGATCTTGACGGTGTCGACTGGTCGTCCATGGGGCACGCCTACGGCCCGGCCGACGACGTGCCGCTGTGGCTGGAGCAGATGGCCTCGCCCGACTCCGACGTGCGGGAGAAGGCGTTCAGCAGTTTCTACGGCTCGGCCCACCACCAAGGTGGCGTCTACGGGTGTACGACGGCGAGCCTGCCGTTCCTGTTCGCTCTCGCCGACGATCCCGAGACACCCGACCGTGCGTCCGTCCTCCGGCTCCTGCTGAGCATCGGCGGACGACCCCGGCCGGACGGACAGCGGCAGGACGGCGGCCGACCACGCCGGTAGGCCTTCCGTTCCCTTCCGGCCGGGAGGGCTGGGCTGTGCGCGGGTCAGCGGGCGATCGAGATCGCGAAGGGCGCGAACCCGCTGGACCGAATCACGTGGGGTACGAACAGGATCGCGGCCTCCGTGGCGCGGGCGGTCCGGATCCCTCCGAGATCGGTGATCCACTCGTCGCGCCAGCCGAGGTCGGTGAGCAGCTCGCGGACGGTCTGCTTGGCCTGCGGGTCCTCGCCGGAGAGGAAGGCGTCGGGCGCCTGGGTGAGCATGGCCGGCGCGGTCATCACCGGGAAGAGCATGGTGTTGAGCGTCTTGACGACGCGCGTTTCGGGGAGCGCCTCCTGGAGCTGCTCGGCGAGGCTCGAACCGGGGTGGAGCAGCTCGCCGGGCAGTCCGTCCGGTCCGTCGGCGGTGGCGTTGGAGACGTCGACGAGGATCTTGCCCCGCAGTTCCTCGCGCAGGGCGCCGAGCCGCTCCAGCGAGCCGGCGCCCGGGGTGGCGTTGATGACGATCCGGACCGTCCGTGCCGCGTCGGCGGCGGCGCCCGGCGCGCGGTCCGCCACGGTCACCTGATGTCCGGCCCGGGCGAGGGCGGCGGCCAGGTTGCCGCCGACGCGGCCGTTTCCGAGAACTGCGATCGTGGTCATGATGATGTGGTCCTTCCGTGGGTGCAGGTCATGGTGCGGGTGGGGGTTCAGCGCGAGAGCGTGGTGACGGCCTCGGTGTGGACGCCGGGCGCGGCGGCCAGGAAGCTCTCGCTCTGCGGGGTCCAGGGGCGGCCCTCGGCGTCGGAGATCCGTCCGCCGGCCTCGGTGACGAGCAGCGCACCGGGGAGCAGGTCCGCCCGGGCACCGGCGAACTGCCAGAAGGCCTCGATCCGGCCGGCGGCCACGTTCAGCAGGTGCAGGGTCGCGGGAACGGAGACGCGGACGACGAGCGCGTCGAAGAGCATCGCGGTGATCGAGGAGCCGCCGCGCCGTACGACCGCCTCGTCCTCGTCCGGCCGGGCCTGGCTGGTGGCCACAATGCCCAGGCCGAGGTCCGCGGTCGGGGACACGCGCAGCGGCCGACCGTCGAGGTGGGCGCCCGCGCCGCTGAGCGCGGTGCAGGTCTCGCCGGTCATGGGCAGGTGGACCACGGTGAGCACGGGCTGGTTCTCGCGCACGAGGGTGGCGGTCACCGCCCATTCCGGCAGGGCGTGCAGGTGGTTGACGTTGCCTTCGGCCGGGTCCACGACCCACCATTCGCCTGGCGGCAGCGCCCCGCCGTCGAGCTCGTCCTCCACCCAGCCGGCCTCCGGGCGCAGCTGGGTGAGGCGGGGGCGCAGGATGGCGAGGGCCGTGTCGTCGTTGGCGGCCAGCGCGCTCATCAGCTCTTCGCGGGTCCGGTGGCGGACGACGTCGCCGAAGCGCTCGCGCAGTGCCGAACCGGCCGCGCGCACGGCGATCGCCGTCCGGGCGAGCAGGTCGGCGTCGGAAGTGGCGGCGTCCCAGGCGGCGGCGGCGTCGGACATCCCGGTGGTCTGAAGCGTTTCGGACATGGTGGTGCTCCCGTTCCGAGGAGGGTGATGAGGCTGGTCGGGCCGAGCGGTTCGTTCCGTCTCGCGCTCTCATCTCGAAGGTAGACAGCCCCGTCATTAACTTCAACTGCATGCCAAGCACGGCTAGGATTACTCACATGCAATTGGATTTGAACCTGCTCGCCGCGCTCGACGCGCTGCTGGAAGAGGGCAGCGTGGCCGGGGCGGCCGCACGCCTGCACGTCACCGCCCCTGCGATGAGCCGGAGTCTGGGCCGGATCCGGCGTACGACGGGGGATCAGATCCTGGTGCGCACCGGCCGCACGATGACCCCGACGCCGTATGCGATCGCCGTCCGGGAACAGGTGCACGAGCTGCTGCACCAGGTCCAGGGGGTGCTGGCACCGAGCCGTGAACTCGATCTGGCGACGTTGGAGCGCACCTTCACCCTCCGCTGGCACGACTCCTTGGTCGTCTCGAGCGGCCCGGCCCTGCTCGCGGCGGTGCGCGGACAGGCGCCCGGCGTGCGGCTGCGCTTCGTTGCCGAATCGAGCGGTGACACCCCCGAGTTGCGGCGAGGCGAGGTGGACCTGGAGGCGAACGCCAACCGCCCGAGCGCAGGGGACATCCGCGCCGAGAACGTGGGCGAGACCCGCCTCGTCGTCGTCGTACGCCAGGGGCACCCCCTCACCCGCGCCGGGGCCGTCACCGCACAGCAGTACGCCGCCGCCGAGCACGTCACCGTCTCGCGGCGTGGAAACCTCGGCAACGCTCTCGACGACGCCCTCGGACGACTCGGCCTCACCCGCCGCGTGGTGGCGAGCGCGCCCACGGAGGCGGCCGCGCTGGAATTCGCGCGCGGCTCCGACCTCCTGATCAGCCTCCCGGAAGCCACCACGCGCTCCGCGGTCGCCGACCTCGGCCTGGCCGTCCTCCCCCTGCCGCTCGAACTGCCCTCGGCCCCGGTGTACCTGTCGTGGCATCAGCGCTACGACACCGACCACGCCCACGTCTGGCTGCGCGGACTGGCGCGGGCCGCACTGGCCACGTGCGCAGCGTCGTAGCCGGCGCCGCCCCGACCGGAGCCCGGACAGCGATCCGGCAGGCGGTCGTCTCGCGAGGGCTGCCGGATCGGCGGAGTCGTCGGCCTACCGCCTGCCGCTCGCGGTCGCCCGCGGCCCGCGGCGGCGGCGCGCGTACCCCTCCGCCGATCGGGTTCCGGGACGGGTGGCCTCACGGATGTGGCAACCGGGGCAACGGTTGGAGCACCGGTTGGGCTCCGGGAGTACGAGGGGGTGCGGGGTGCTCATGGGAGCTCGGAAGACCGGCCGGGACGACGACTTCACCACGTCCATGACCAGTGCCCGGCCACGGCTGCTACGGACGGCGCACCTGCCGGCGGGTGAGCCGTGCCGGGTCGCCGCAGGACCCGGTACGCGGCGTCAAGCACGTCCCGGTCGGCGTCGTTCGACTCCTGCTTCCCGGCGGGCAAGGGAGTACGGCGGGGACATCGCCGACTTCCAGGATGCGGCAGAAGCCGCCACCGCTGCTCGGGTCCGCCCGCTGGGGCGACCCCGGTGACGGGCGTCGCCCCGCCGGTGGGGCGACGACGGACGGAGGGCCGGGCCGGGGGACGTCAGTGGCGACCGGAGCGGTGCCGTACTGTCCCGTGAGGCCGTGGCGAGCCGTGGGTGCGGGTGCTCTCGCCTTCGGCGGTCAGGATGACTGGACCTGGTCGAAGAGGGCGAGGGCTTGGGCGGGGTCCGGGCTGACGAGGCGTTCCAGACCGGCCGTCGTGATCTTTGCCCACCTGCCGGCCCGTGCCCACATCTGTTCCTCGAAGGCGCGGACGGCCTCGTCCAGATCTCCGGGTCCGGCGGCGATGGCCTCGGCAAGTTCGGCGCCCTCCAGCATGGCGAGGTTCGCGCCCGCCCCCAACGGGGGCATCAGATGGGCGGCGTCGCCCAGCAGCGTCACCCCGGGGAGGTGGGTCCAGGTGTGGGCGACGGGCAGGACGTAAAGGGGGCGGTGGACGAAGGCGGTGCCGTGGCGGAGGAGGTCGAGGACGGGAGCTGCCCAGCCGTCGAACAGGGCCAGCAGGCTGGATCGCACGGCCTCGACATCGGCCGGGTCCAGGTTCGTGTGCCAGTCCAGCGGCGCGCGGAACTGGGCGTACACCTTGACGTGGCCACCGCTGTTGCGTTGGGCGACGAGAGCTCGGTTCACGCCGTAGACGGCCAGGGAACCGTCGCCGATCAACCGGGCGAGGTCGGGGTGGCGGGTGTCGACGTCGTCCAGGGAGGTTTCGAGCGAGGTGATGCCGGTGTAGTGCGGCGTCACCGGCGAGACGGCCGGGCGGGTCCGGGACCAGGCGCCGTCCGCGCCGACCACGAGGTCGAACGTCTCCTGCCGCCCGTCCGCGAAGTGGACCAGTACGCCGTCCCCGGTCCCCGGCACCACCCGCGTCACGCCCCGGCCCCACTGGACGTCGACAGGGCCGAGCAGCAGGTCACGGAGTTGCCCGCGGTCGATCTCGGGATTGGCCCGGTCTTCCGGACGGGGTCGCCAGTCGCGCAGGACTGTCCCGTCCACGTCCAGGATGCGCATGGCCTGCCCCTCGGGGCGGGCCAGCGCCTGGAATTCCGCCAGCAGCCCTGCCTTGTCCAGCGCGAGTTGGCCCAGCCCCTGGTGCAGGTCCAGCGTGCCGCCCGGGGGACGGGCGTCGGGGGCGGGGTCGCGTTCCAGGACGGCGACGGGGTGGCCGTGTCGGTGCAGGACACGGGCGAAGGTAAGGCCGGCGGGGCCGCTCCCGACGACGGCGATACGATGTCTCATGCCGATACACTGTATTTCCTCACTACGACGCATCGCAACAGAACGGTGAGACCATGACTGTCTGGGACCGGCCGGAGCCGCCGACCCGCCCCGTGCCGCTCGACCGGGAGCGGATCGTCGCCGCCGCCGTCGCGCTGGCCGACGAGGGCGGGCCGGAGGCGGTGTCGTTGCGCAAGGTCGCCGCCCGGCTGGACGCCGGCCCCATGCGGCTGTACGGATTCATCTCCACCAAGCAGGAGCTGTTCGACCTCATGGTGGACGAGGTCCAGGCCGAGATCCTCCCCGAGGAGCAGCCCGGTGACTGGCGGGAGGCGCTGCGCATCCTCTCCCACCGCACCAGGCAGGCCGCTCTGCGTCACGAATGGCTGGCCGATCTGCTCGGCGGCCGCCCAACCCTGGGCCCGAACGGCCTCGCCGTGACCGAGGCCAAGCTGGCCGCTCTCGACGGCCTCGCCGACGTCGACACCGTCATGCGCGCCGTGGAAACCGTCAGCGCCTACGTCACCGGCGCGATCAGACGCGAGATCGGGAACCTGCGGGCCGAGCGCGCCACGGGCCTGTCCAAACGCGACTGGCAGCGCGCCTCCGGCCCGCATGTGACGAGAATGCTGGCCACCGGCCGCTTCCCGGCGCTGACCAGGGCCGTGCACGACGGCACGGACGTGGACGCCGGGACATCCTTCGCGACCGGCCTGGACTGGGTCCTCGACGCCGTGGCCGCCAAACTCGACGGACCGCCGGCGTGACGCTCGACTCCTGTCGAACCTGAGACCGGTCTCATCCGATGGAGGCGCCTGCTTCGCCGTGCCCGGTCGCCGGGCCTTCGGTCCCGACGAACCCTGCCGGTGCGGTGAACGTCGGGTCGTTGCCGGTCAGGTCGCGGCTGGCCGCCCAGAGACGTGCCGCGGTCGTGGTGTCGGTCAGGTGGGTCCAGAGGGGTTCGATTCTGGGCGTACCGCGCAGCCCGAACGCCCGCGGGCCCAGCATCTGTCCGCCGCGCACGCTCGGGTCGAGTACGGCCCGGACGGCGGGCCGTGCGGCAGCGTCCTTGCCCTGGACGACCAGGCCGAGCGGCAGGCGGCTCAACCGCTCGCCGGTGGTCCGGAGGTGGACCGGCGGGCGCGACGGGGTGAGGGAGTCGAGTGCGCCGCCGGGGTGGACCAGCACGCTCAGTGTCGTGCTGCCGGCAGCACGAAGGCGGCGGTCGAGTTCGAGGGCGAAGAGCATCTGAGCCAGCTTGGAGCGCGCATAGGCGCGCTTGGGCCGGTAGTCCTGCGTGCTCCGGAGATCGTCGAGGTCCAGACGTTCGGACTTGGCCGCGAAGCTGCCGGTGGTGACGATCCGGCTCCCTGGGGTCGCCGTGAGCAGCGGGGCGAGGTGGTGGATCAGAGCGAAGTGCCCCAGGTGGTTGGTCGCGAACATCAGCTCGTGGCCGTCCCTGGTCTCACGGCGCGGCGGGTGGTCGAGCGCCACCCCGGCGTTGAGGACGACCGCGTCGAGGCGCTCCAGCCCGAGCGCGTCCACCGACGCCGCCGGCGAGGCGGGATCGGCCAGGTCCAGAGGCACGTACTTCACCCTGGCACCGGGCACGCGCGAGCCGATGGAGCCGATCGCGGCCTCGGCCTTCGCCCGGTCGCGACTGCCGAGAACGACCGTGGCCCCGGTGCCGGCGAGCTGCTCGGCCACGAAGTACCCGATGCCCGCGTTGCCGCCGGTGACCAGGAAGCTCTTCCCCCGGGCGCGAGGCAGACGGTGAACGTCCCATCGTGGGGTCCGGTGTACGGAGGGCATGGCGGCTCCCGGGAGCTCGGAGTGGTCTGAAGGAGAGCGCGCCCGCACGGTCACAGTCGGCCACGCCCGGTTCCCACGATCCCGGGGACCACTCACATCCCACCGACAGGTCGCTGTCCCCACCGACAACCGACCCACAACCGACCGACACCGCGCTGGCCCAGCGCGGCAACCAAGGAACGGGCGCCACCGAGGAGACCTACCTCCCGGTGTATCCCTCGGGCAGCACGCGCTCGGCCAGCTCCAGCCTCAACCCGCGGCCCGGCCGGGACAGCTCCAACCAGGTGATCGTGCCGGTGGGCCCGGACGGCCGGATCAACGTCTACAACCACGCCGGCAGCACGCACGCGATCCTCGACGTGTCCGGCTACTACGGCCCCGGCAGCCAGAGCCTGTTCACGCCCGCCGCGCCCAAGCGGCTGCTCGACACCCGCGTCACCCCCGGACCGCTCGGCCCGAACCGCACCCTCCCCCTGACGATCGGCGGCGCGAACGGCGTCCCCGCCGACGCCACGGCCGCAGCGCTGAACGTCACCGTCACCGACCCCACCGCGGACAGCTTCGTGACCGTGTACCCGGGAGGGACCGCGCGCCCGAGCACCAGCAGCGTCAACTTCCAGGCCCGGTCGACCGTCCCGAACCATGTCATCACCCCGCTCGGCGGCGACGGCACCGCCGACATCTACAACCACGTCGGCTCCACCCAGGTCATCGCCGACCTGTTCGGCTACTTCAGCAAGGGCTGACACCCGGACGGGCTCCGGACGGCCCGGCGCAGGCGGACCGCTCGGCCCAGACGACACCGCTCGGCCGGCGGCCGGGGCGCAGGCGGCAGACGGCCGGGCGGTGTGACGGCGGTGTACCTCTTGGCCGCCCGCAGGCCGCCCGCAGACCGCCCGGTGTCGTCGTCGACGGCGCCGGGCGGCATGGGCGGTGTGCGGTGCGCGGCATGGGCGGTGTCCGTTGGGCCCGGCGCCGTAGGTGCGTGACCGCCCGCCCGGCCGGGTACGGCGGGGGTGTCTACCGGGCGGCCACCTTCGGCGCGGCGGCGTGCCGGGCGCGGGCGAGCGTGGGGTAGCGAATCGTGAAGAGCAGCGGGACGGCGAACGTCGCCACGGTGAGCAGGGTGCGGGCGTCGCCCGCGTCCGGCCGGTAGTGGCGCAGCAGTGCGCCGCCGAGGCCGGAGAGGGTGAAGGCGGCGGCCCACACCGTGGTGATGACCCGGTTGATCTGAAGGAACAGCGGGCTGTTCCAGAGGTGTTCGGGTGTCTGGGTGCGGGCGATGCCGAGGGTGAAGGGGTGGCCGAGCACGAGTGAGCCCCAGGCGGTGGCCGCGAGCCAGAGCGAGGACAGCGGGGGTCCGTAGTGGGTGACGGCGGTGGAGTCGGGCGCGGCGAACGCGGCGGCGGTGTAGGCGGCGAGGAAGAGGACGGCGCTGGCCTCGATCACCTGGGCGTCCCACCCGCGGCCCGAGCGGCGCTGGATCGCGACGAGGGCGAGGGCCAGCAGGAGGCCGGTGAGCGCGGCCCAGCGGATGTCGACAGTGCCGGTGAGGACGGCGACGGCGATCCACGGGACGAAGCTGCGGATGTGGCCCATGATGGTGTCTTCCCTTGTGATCTGATCGTGCGGTTGGGTCTCGGTAGGCGTCGTGGGCGTTGTTCCTCCCGACCTTCCTGCCGATGTCCTCCCAGCCTGTCGATCGCCCGCCTGTCGGGGAACGGGAGAGGATGCAAGACTCCGTGCAGGAAGCTGCAGGGGAACGGGGGCGGCGATGAGTTTGCAGAGTCTGGGGCTGACGTACGAGCAGGAGCGTGTCTACCGCTATCTGTTGCGTACCCGGACCACTGATCCGGATACGGCCGAGGCGGAACTGGGCCTGCCCGGCCTGCGCCTGGTCCTTGAGGAGTTGCGGGCTCTGGGGGTGGTCGACGCGGGCCTGGTGCCGCTGCCGCCCGCGGCCGCCGTCGATCTGCTCGTGCGGCTCCGGGTGGAGCGCACCTCGCGTGAACTGGCCCGCCTCGACTCGGCGTTCGACGTGGTGCGGGAGCTGGCGGAGGAGGCCCGCCAGGGGCGTCCGGTCGAACTCGTCGAACGCATCCAGGACAAGGCGCAGGTGAACCACCGGATCCATACGATGCTGGGCCGCTTCGAGACGATGAACGCCAAAGTCCTGGCGCGCACGGAGGCCTCCGACGAGTCGGCCCGCCGTCGGCAGCGCCAGCTCGCCGAAGGGCTGGTCAGCCGCACACTCGTCAGCACGGCGGCCCTCGACCAGTCCGACCAACTGGCCTACGCCCGGCACTGGCACGCGCTGGGCGATGTGCACCGGGTGATGTCCGAGCCGTTCGGCCGGATGCTGATCGTCGACCGGCGGCTCGCCTTCGTGCGCCTCGATCCGGGCCGGCCGGAGTCCGACACGCTGCAGATCGCCCAACCCGGGATCGTGGCCGCCCTGGTCGATCTGTTCGAACAACTGTGGGTGCGCGCCACCGACCTGGACCGGCTCGACCTCAGCGCGACCGAGGCCGCGGTCCTGCGCACGCTGAGCGAGCACGGCAAGGACGAGAGCGCCGCCCGCGAGCTGAACATCTCCCTGCGCAAGTACCGCGCCCATGTGGCCGCCCTGATGACCCGTCTCGGCGCCGCGACCCGCTTCCAGGCGGCCCTGCGCGCCAAGGAACGCGGCTGGCTGTGACCTCACCGGGCCGGACCGCAACGGGCGCAACCGGTGCAACGGGCGCAGCGCGGAGAACCTCGACGGAAGGCACCGGCGCAAGCGCCGGGACGTCCGAACCGACCCGGGGCGCACGGACTCGGACCTGGCAATCAGTCAGAATGCGCCGGGGACGCAACATTTCCGGGGCCTGATCCCGTGTAGAAGTCGACGCGGGACACCACCGTCCCGCGGGCAACTCGGCACGGACGACGGAACAGGGGGCCGGGCACGGATGTCGCCGGAGCGCGAGAGATTGTTCGAACAGTTCGCCGCAGCCCGGTACGGAGCGCTGCGCCGTACCGGGTACCTCTTGTGCGGCGACTGGCACCTGGCCGAGGACCTGGTGCAGTCGACCCTGATCAAGGTGTACGCGCGCTGGCCACGGCTGCGCGACCCGGACACCGCCGGAGGGTACGCGCGCACCACGCTGGTGCGCACCTTCGTGGACGGGCGGCGGCGCCGCTCGGCCGGCGAGGTGGCCAGTGCCGAGCCACCGGAGACGGCCGCGGTGGGCGCCGACCCGGACCGGCGGCTGGCGCTGCTGGCAGCGCTGGCCCGGGTGTCGCCGGGCTACCGGGCGGTGCTGGTGCTGCGCTACTGGGAGGACCAGAGCGTCGAGGAGTGCGCCGCGATCCTCGGCAGGAGCAGCGGCGCGGTGCGGTCGGACGCCCACCGCGGTCTGGCGCAGCTGGGGACGATCCTCGGCGACTCGGTGCACGAGATCGCCGGGTCGTGAGCGGCCTGCGGCAGGGCGGGCGGGTGTACGGGCGGGCGGTCGGGTGTACGGGCGAGGTCGGGTATGCGGAGCGAGAGGGAGGGAGCGGGCATGACGCACGGTGGGGAGGACCCCGGCCGCCTGATGGCGGTGGAGGTGTTCCGGGCGGTGCTGGAGCAGCCGGAGCCGGAGGCGCCCGCGGTGCTGGCGGCGGTGCGGGCCGGTGGGCGGCGACTGCGGACCCGGCGGCGGCTCGCGCTGGGCGCGGCGGTGCTGGCGGCGGTACCGGTGCTGGCGATCACGGCGGCGCTGGTCGTCCCGGAGTCCGCGGCGCGGCCGTCGGGCGCCGGGGCGGACCCTTGGGACGCGATCCACGACCGGCTGCGTTCCGCCCTGGCTGCCCATCTGCCGGCGGGCTACACCGGGGTGCTGGACGGCGGCGGCCCGACCACCTTCCGGCTGGTGCGCGCCGACGGCGGGTTCACGGCGGTGGCGACGGTCATGGGCGACCCGGTGGCACCGGGCAGTCGCCTGCCCTCGCCGTGCGAGCCGCAGGGCGGCCGGCCGGTGTACGCGAGCGACTGCGTGTCACGGACCCTGCCGGACGGTTCGACCGGCTGGCTGTACCGGTCCACCTCCTACCCGGTCACCCAGCTCATCCTGGTCACCCCGCAGGGCCGGATCGCCGGACTGGGGACGATGCCGACGGCCGTCCCACCGCAAGGGGAAGGCGGCGAGCCGCAGGAGTCCAAGTCGATGACGCCCGAGCAGTTGGACGCCTTGGTCTCGGCCCCGGAGGTGCTGGCCGCGTTGGAGGCTGTCGGGACGGACGCGCCCGGGTGACGATGTCGCGGATCGTGTTCCGGGCCCCGCAGGGCCGGCCCGACGGTGGTGGTGACGATCAAGTCCGGTGCACGGGCACATGATGGTCCAGCGACCGGCGGACGACCGACGGCACCGGTCCCGGACGGGGCGTCCCCCGTCCGGGACCGGCCTCGCCGTCGGTCAGCTGTTCGTCGCCCACTGGTGGCTGCCGCCCTGGTGGACGGCGGCGTAGATTCGGTCGCGGAGCAGGTTGGCGTCGTGGTCGGTGAGGGTGCGGCCCAGGTCCCGCAGGACCACCTTGAGGAGGACGTTCTCCTGCTCCGGGCGGGCCCCGAGCCGCTTCTGCGCCTGGGGCGGGAGCTCCGCGCAAAACGTCCGGGTCAGGATCTCGACCGTCTCCACACAGTCCGCGTCCGCCCCCAGGGCGTCCCGGCTCATGGGATGTCCGTCAACCGCACTCCGGTCGAGGCCCGGGCGCCGCCGCCACAGGGCCGGCCGCGCGGAAAGGCCGTGGCGGTACCGTCGGCCGCATGACTGAACCGAGTGACTGGACGTACGTGGTGACCGACATCGAGGTGGACGGTCCGTGGGCGGGCCCGAACTCGATGCGGTCGTTCGCTTCTGTTGCCGCGACGATGGACGGGCGGACGTTCGGTGAATTCGAGGCCGTCCTCGAACCGCTTCCCGGGTCGGCACCGAACCCGCGCACCAAGGAGTGGTTCGACTCCGAGCCGGGCACGTGGGAGGCCGCGACGACGAACCCCGAACCCGTCCTGGATGTGATGAGCAGGTACGTGGAGTGGATCCGGTCACTGCCCGGCCGGCGGGCATTCGCGGCGTCACCGTTGTCCTTCGACGGAACATGGATCGACTACTACCTGCGTCGGTTCACCCCGTACGGGCTGCACCAGGGCCCTTACGAGCGGGATCGTCTCTTCCACGGGCCGGCACTGTGCCTGCGCTCGTACACGGCGGCATTGACCGGGCGGCCCGCCGCGGACCTCCCGGCGCCGAAGCTGCCCCCGCACTGGCTCGGCGACGTGGAGCACACGCACAAGGCGATCGACGACGCCCGTGGCTTCGTCAACCTGCTGCATTTCCTCGCCCGGAACACCGGAACACCGGCGATCACGTTCGATTCCTAGGCCGGGCGTACCGCGGTTGCACGTCGGACCGCGGTTGCACGCTGGTGGGCCGAGGCTCCGCCGGGCCCACTCGTGCGTCCTGGTCCGCTCGGTGTCCGCGCGGTCGGCACTGCGGGTGGCGGGCAGAACGGCTGCGGGCACGGGATCCGAGGCCGCCCGGACCGTACGCGTGTGCGCACGCGTTAAAGTCGTGCCGTCCGGACGGCCCCACCCGCGGAAGGCGGCACCCATGACCCAGGACGGCGTCAGCATCGACAGGCTCTCCCCGGAGGACCGCGCCGACTGGGAGGTGCTGTTCCGGGGGTATCTCGACTTCTACCAGCGCGAGATACCCCCGGAGATGTACGAACGGGCCTGGACGGCGTTCCTCGACGACACCGTCATGCACGCCTTCGGCGCCCGGCTCGACGGCCGACTGGTCGGCCTCACGCACTTCCTCGTGCACGCCAACACCACCGCCCCGGACGTCTGTTACCTCCAGGACCTGTTCACCGCACCGGAGGCCCGCGGCCGCGGTGTCGGCCGGGCACTGATCGCCGCCGTCACCGGCTGGGCCCGCGAACGCGGCTGCAGCCGGGTGTACTGGTCCACCCAGGAGGGGAACGCGACGGCCCGCCGGCTCTACGACCAGGTGGCGGTCAACCGGGGGTTCATCCTCTACCAGATCACCCTGTGAGCCCGGAGGCCCGGGACCCGGGCCTCCGGTGGAACGGGCCCGGGCCTCAGGGGCAGGAGTAGGTGAAGCTCGCGGCCGCGGTGTGCTGCCCGGGGGAGAGGATCTCGACCGTGGCGGTGGCCTGCATGGTGCCGTGGCCGTCGAACGTCCAGCGCAGCACCAGATCGGCCTGCCGGGTGCCCTCCGGAACGGACTGCACCAACTCGCCGGACGAGCTGCCGTCGCTGCGCACCCAGCGGTAACGGACGTTGCCGGCATGGCCGTTGGTCTGCGCGGTGGCCGTGACGACGGCGGCGCCGCCGCACGGCGGGCCGGCCGGGTCGGTGGCGACCGCGACCGAGGTGACGGCCAGCGACGGCGTGTACCAGCGCCAGGCGAGCAACGCCAGCAGGGCCAGCAGCAGCAGGACGGCCAGCAGCCCGCGCCGGCCCTTGCGCCGGACCGGCCGGCCGGGCTCGACCTCGCCGTGCCAGACGGCGGCGGCCGCCGCCGGGACGCCCGGGCCGAAGCGGCGCAACTCCCCCTCGGCGAGCGGGCGTTCGTCCTCCGGGGCGGCGACCGGCGGGGGCACCGGAGCGGGCGGGTGGTGGCCGGCCGGCGGCGGGCCGTCGAGGCGCTGGGTGGCGTCCTCCGCGGCCCCGAAGGTACCGAGCGTCCGGGTACCGCCCACCAGGGGCGGCAGCGCCATCGGCTGCGGCGGGACCGTGGGCTGCAGCGGGACGGCGGGCTGCGGCGGGACGGCGGTGGCCCAGGCGGTCGGGTCCAGGACGGTGGCCGCGTCGTCGGCGGACGCACCGGCAGCCGGCGCCGACGCCCCGGCGGGGGCCGGACCGGCAGGGGACGCCCCGGCGGGGGTTGCGCCGGACACCCGGCCCAGCTTGACGGTCCGCCCGGCGGCGTCCTCGTCGAGCCGGACGGTGAGCGCCTCGTCGGGATCGGTCGGGGGCTTTCCCGGTGTGGTCATGCTGCCCTCCTGGGCGTGTGGTTCCGGCTCAGCGGGGCGGGTTGCAGGTGTAGGCGTACAGCTCCCGGTACCTGAGGGTCCGGCTCGGGTCGGCCGTCGGGCTGGTCGAGATCTGCAGGCCCCAGATCGGGTACGTGTCGGCGGAGCCGAAGGCGTGCGGGTAGGCGACGGCCTTCAGCCCGGTCGACCCCTTCGGGATCACCACCGTCTGGGTGGCCGCCACCACGTTGGGGGCGGTGGTGCTGGCCCGGTGGGTCCAGCTGAGCGTCAGCACGACGTCGGCGGCACCGTCCGTCTGGACGGTCACCGTGCCCACCGTGTCGTAGCGGCCGCCGCAGGTCAACGAGTCCAGGCTGAGCCCGGTCACCCGGGCCTTCACCGGCGGCGGCGCCACGGTGGCGCTCGGCGTGGTGGCGCTCGGGGTCGGCGGGGCCGGGGAGGTGGCGGGGGCGGACGGCTTGCCGCTCGCGGTCGGGGCGACGGTGGGCGGCCGGGTGGTGGCCGTGACCGTACTGCCCGGGCTGGGCGAGGCCGAGGCCGAGGGCGACGGCGAGCCGGACTCCGTCGCGGAGGGCGAGGGCGAGGCCTCGCCGGTGGGGGTCGGCCCGTCCGAGGCGGTGGGCGTCCCGGACGGCGGCAGCCCCGGGCCGATCGTGGTGGTGGCCTCCGGTGACGGGACCGCCAGCACGGTGTGGGCGTCCCGCTCGCTCGCGCCGGCCACCGCCACCCCGGCGAAGGACCCGGCGACCAGCAGACCCACGCCGGCCCCGGCCAGCACCTTGGCGCGCCGGCCGAGCCTGGGCGCCGTCCGCAACCCGCTCGCGCCGGCGCCCGCCCCGGCGGGCGGGGTGCTGCTCTGCGCCAGCGAGGTGTGCGCCAGTGCCGTGCCGCCGTCGCCCGCCGCCGCGCCGCCCCAGGGCAGCAGCATCGCCAGCGCCAGCACCAGGGCGGCGAGCTCCGCGCGACCGCGCTCCTCCCAGTCCGGCCCGTAGCCGGCCACCGCGACGGCCTCCAGCTCGGTGACGAAGCTCGCGGCGCTGTCCGGGCGGGAGGTCGGGGTCTTGGCCAGGCCGGCCCGGATCAGCGGCCGCACCTCGGCGGGCGCCAGCTCGTCCGGGATCGGCGCCTCGGTGTGCTGCACCGCGAGTTCGGCGATGGTCGCGCCGTCGTACGGGCGGGCGCCGGTCAGGCACTCGAAGAAGGTGACCGTCGCCGAGTAGACGTCCGCCGCCGGGGAGGCGGGCCGGCCGGCCCACTGCTCGGGCGCCAGGTAGGCGGGGGTGCCGGAGATGTCCCGGTCGTCGCCGCTGCGCACGGCGATGCCGAAGTCCACCAACTTGGAGCTGCCGTCCGCGGCCACCAGCACGTTGCCGGGCTTGTAGTCGCGGTGCACCACACCCGCCGCGTGGGCGGCGGCCAGGCCGAGCAGCGAGCCCTTGAGCACCACCAGCGCGGCCCGCGGGGTGGTGGCGCCCTCCTCGCGCAGCAGGGTCCGCAGCGCGAGGCCGTCGACCAGCTCCATCACGATGGCGCAGCCCTGCCTGCTCTCCACGTACTCGTACAGCCGGGTGACGTACGGCGAGCGGAGGCCGCCGAGCACCTCGGCCTCGGCCCGCAGGTTGTCGCCGCCGGCCGCGCGGTTGAGGTACTTGACGGCGACGGGCGTGCCGGTGGCGTCGTGGGTGGCCAGCACCACCCGGCCGCTGGCGCCGGTGCCCAGCTCCCGGCCGTGCGTGTAGCCGGGCAGCACCCAGCCGCCGGTGCCGTCCGTCCGCCCCGCGTCCTCGGCGGTTCTGCCCGCAGCGTCGGCGTCCATCGCGTCCGCCCCCCGTTCGTTCCTGCCTCCACCTGCGCCGCACGGTGGTGCGGCCTCTGCAATCGACGCGGCACGGGCCCTGCGGGTTCCCGTTCCGGGGCACCGGTAGGTCACGGTTTGGGCGATTCGCACACCATCTCAGCCATTGCGGTCGGCAAGTACCGGGTGCGGGGCCGCCGCCGGTGGCGCAAAACGGGGCCGCCGGGGCGGAACATGCTGGTCCCGGTCGTGGTTGTGCGCCATGGCACCATCCGTACCGACGGACCCGACCGACCCGACCGAAGGACACCCTCGTGAGCCTGTACGACATCCCGCTGCGCACGCTGTCCGGCGAGGCCGCCTCGCTCGCCGACTACAAGGGCAAGGCGCTGCTGATCGTCAACGTCGCCTCCAAGTGCGGGCTGACCCCGCAGTACGCCGGCCTGGAGAGCCTGCAGGAGCAGTACGGGGCGCGGGGCTTCAGCGTCCTCGGCTTCCCCTCCAACCAGTTCGCCGGGCAGGAGCCGGGCAGCTCGGAGGAGATCCAGACCTTCTGCTCCACCACCTACGGCGTCTCCTTCCCGCTGTTCGAGAAGACGGACGTGAACGGCGACGACCGGCACCCGCTGTACGCCGAGCTGACCAAGGCCGCCGACGCCGAGGGCCAGGCCGGCGACATCAGCTGGAACTTCGAGAAGTTCCTGATCACCCCGGACGGCACGGTGGCCGCCCGGATCCGCCCGCGGACCGAGCCGCTGGCCCCGGAGGTCGTCGAGGCGATCGAGGCGATCCTCCCCGCCTGACCCCGGTACCGGCGAAGGCCCGGGGATGCCCCCGGGCCTTCGTGCGCCGTCGCGCCGCCGACGGGGCCGCCGCCGGCCGGCGGGTGCGACGTCCGGTCCGCGGCCTGCACGGCCTCGGCGACCCGGGTGACCTCGGCGACCCGACCGACCGGGACGGCGACGCCGGTGTCCCGGGTCGCCTCGGCGAGGTCTCTGAGGGCCAGCAGCCGGCGGTCCCAGGCGGCGGCGAGCCCCGCCATCCACCGCGAGGTGGCGTCGAGCGGCTGCGGGCAGAGCCGGTAGTGGACCTCCCGCCCCGAGCGGAGGGCGAGCACCAGGCCCGCACGGCCGAGGACGGCGAGGTGCTTGACGACGGCCTGCCGGCTGACCGGCAGCCCGCCGGCCAGGGTGGTCGCGGTGGCGTCGCCGGTGGCGGCCAGTCCGTCCAGGATGCGGCGGCGCATCGGGTCGGCCAGGGCGACCAGCACCCGGTCCACCGCGTCGGGGGCCGGCGTCATACCACCAGCTGCTCGGTGTGCTGCCGCAGCTCCGCGAGCTTGTGGTGCCAGCCCGCGTTGTTCTGGTCGCGCCGGGCCCGGCGGACGTCCTGCGTGGTGTCGAGGCCGGCGAAGCCGCTCTCCACCATCCGCAGCCGGGTGGCCGCGCCGTCCGGGACCAGGGTGAACTCGACGAGGGTGGAGTTGCCCTCCCCCGGCTCCTCGCCGGGAAGCCCCTGCGACCAGCGGTACGCGAGGCACCGCGGAGGCTCGACCCGCTCGATCCGGGCCGGGACCGTGCCGTGCTCCAGCCGGTCGAAGACCAGCCGGCCGCCGGCCCGCAGGTCGAGCTCGGCCGGCCCTCCGCTGCCGAACCAGGTGCCCAGGAACGCCGGGTCGGTGAGCACCGCCCAGACCCGCTCGGGCGGCGCCGCGATGACGATCTCACGCTCGATTCGGTCAGCGACCATGCTGTTCCCCTCCCCGGACTCTTTGGTCGATGGTCGCACGGCTCTCCACCGAGACGCAACCATAGGGTTGCATATTCTGGCCAGCCGGCGCGGGGCCCAGGCGCCACCCGCCCCGCCCGATCAGACCAGCAGCAGCCGGGTGCCGGGCGGCAGCCCACCCGTGCGGGCCGCCTCCCGCAGGTGCTCCAGCAGGGCGGCCCGCAGCGCACCGGCGGCCCGGCTCAGCGGCACCTCCCGGCCGTGCGCGACCGCGATGGTACGCCCGAGGCCGGCGCCGGCGAAGTGCGTCACGGTCAGCCCCGAGAGCGCGGCCACCATCCCGGGCAGCACGGCCGGCCCCAGCCCCGCCCGGACGAAGCCCAGCACGGCGTCCATCTCCCCGCCCTCGACCGCGAAGACCGGCTCGAAACCCGCCGCCCGGCAGGCCCCGACGGTGGTCTCCCGCAGGTCGTAGCCCTCGCGGAACATCACCAGCGGCCGGTCCCGCAGCTCCTCGACCCGCACCCGTGAGCGGCGGCGCGGACCGCCGCCCGCCGAGACCAGCACCAGCTCCTCGTGCAGCAGCTCGGTGACCGCGAGAGCGGGGCCGAGGGCCTCGCCGGCCGGCGGCGCGATGATCAGCGCGAGGTCCAGCTCGCCGGCGCCGAGGCTGCGCACCAAGTCCCCCGAGCCGCCCTCCCGGACCACCAGCGTGACCTCCGGGTACCGGTCCCGGAACCCGCGCAGCACGTCCGGCACCAGGCTGGTGCACAGGCTCGGCGGCGCCCCGAGCCGGACCCGGCCGCGCCGCAGCCGCACGGTCTCCTGCACGGCCAGCCGGGCGCTCTCGGTGTCGGCCAGGATGCGCCGGGCCAGCGGCAGCAGGGCGTCACCGGCGTCGGTCAGCGCGATGTTCCCCCGCGCCCGGTGGAACAGCTCGGCCCCCAACTCCCTTTCCAGCGAGCGGATCTGCTGGGAGAGCGAGGGCTGGGCGACATGCTCGACCTCGGCCGCCCGGGTGAAGTGCCGGGCGTCGGCGACGGCGACGAAGTAGCGGAGTTGCTGGAGCTGCACACCTCCCACGATAGGCCAGGACTATGGTCACGAGCCGCAACATGTCTTGGACGCACCGTCCGGCGATTCCTACCGTGGTCGGTATGGCACAGGCGACTCGGACGGGCCGTAAACCGTCCACTCTGGAGACCCTCTGGCGGTCGACCGTCGGCAAGAAGGCGGTGATGGCCGTCAGCGGACTGGTCATGCTGCTCTATCTCGTCTTCCACATGCTCGGAAACCTCAAGGTCTTCTTCGGCCCCGACGACATCAACGGGTACGCGGCCTGGCTGCGCACCCTCGGACAGCCCTTCCTCGGGCACGGCTGGTTCCTCTGGATCGCCCGCTTCGGGCTGCTCGCGGCCGTCGGCCTGCACGGCGTCGCCGCCTACCAGCTCAGCCGCCGCGACCTGGCCGCCCGGCCGACCGGGTACGCGCACCGGCGACGGCGGGCGAGCTACGCGACCCGGACGATGCGCTGGGGCGGGATCATCCTGGCCCTGTTCATCGTCTGGCACATCCTCGACCTGACCACCCTCACCGTGAACCCGCGCGCCGAGGAGGGGCACCCGTACCAGAACATCGTGGCCTCGTTCTCGCACTGGTACAGCTGCGTGATCTACATCGTGGCGATGCTGGCCGTCGGCCTGCACATCCGGCACGGCTTCTGGAGCGCCGCCCAGACCCTGGGCGCCAACAACGCCCGCCGGGACCGCGCGCTGAAGGCCACCGCCAACGGCCTGGCCCTGGTGCTGACCGCCGGCTTCCTGTCCGTACCCGTGGCCGTCATGACCGGAGTGGTGAGTTGAACACGCCCGACACCCCCAGCCGCCCCCACGCCCCCGGCGGCCCCACGGCCCCCGAGGCCGCCGGCGCCACCGCCTCGGGCACCCACTACGCGGACTACACCGTCGGCGAGCCGGTCGCCGACAGCAAGGCCCCGACCGGGCCGATCGAACAACGCTGGGACCAGCGGCGGTTCGAGGCGAAGCTGGTCAACCCGGCGAACCGGCGCAAGCACACCGTGATCGTGGTCGGCACCGGCCTGGCGGGCGGCTCCGCCGGCGCCACCCTGGCCGAACAGGGGTACCACGTGGTGCAGTTCTGCTTCCAGGACTCCCCCCGCCGAGCCCACTCGATCGCCGCGCAGGGCGGCATCAACGCCGCGAAGAACTACCGCAACGACGGGGACTCCGTCCGCCGGCTGTTCTACGACACCGTCAAGGGCGGGGACTTCCGGGCCCGCGAGTCCAACGTCCACCGACTGGCCCAGGTCTCGGTGGAGATCATCGACCAGTGCGTGGCCCAGGGCGTCCCGTTCGCCCGTGAGTACGGCGGCCTGCTGGACACCCGGTCCTTCGGCGGCGTCCAGGTCTCCCGCACCTTCTACGCCCGCGGCCAGACCGGGCAGCAGCTCCTGCTCGGCGCCTACCAGGCGCTCTCCCGCCAGATCGCGGCCGGCAACGTCGAGATGCACCCGCGCACCGAGATGCTCGACCTGCTCGTGATCGACGGCCGGGCCCGCGGCATCGTCGCCCGCGACCTGGTCACCGGCGAGATCTCCACCCACCTGGCGGACGCCGTGGTGCTCGCCAGCGGCGGCTACGGCAACGTCTTCTACCTCTCCACCAACGCCAAGAACTCCAACGCGACGGCCGTCTGGCGGGCCCACCGCCGCGGCGCCCACTTCGCCAACCCGTGCTTCACCCAGATCCACCCGACCTGCATCCCGCGCAGCGGCGACCACCAGTCGAAGCTGACCCTGATGAGCGAGTCGCTGCGCAACGACGGCCGGATCTGGGTGCCGAAGGCCGAGGGCGACACCCGCCCGCCGGCCGAGATCCCCGAGCACGAGCGGGACTACTACCTGGAGCGGATCTACCCCTCCTTCGGCAACCTGGTGCCGCGTGACATCGCCTCCCGGGCCGCCAAGAACGTCTGCGACGAGGGGCGCGGCGTCGGGCCCGGCGGCCAGGGCGTCTACCTGGACTTCGCCGACGCGATCGCCCGGCTCGGCCGCGACCAGGTCGAGGCCCGGTACGGGAACCTGTTCGAGATGTACGAACGGATCACCGCCGAGGACCCGTACCGGGTGCCGATGCGGATCTACCCCGCCATCCACTACACCATGGGCGGGCTCTGGGTCGACTACGACCTGCAGACCAGCCTGCCGGGCCTGTTCGCGATCGGCGAGGCCAACTTCTCCGACCACGGCGCCAACCGGCTCGGCGCCAGCGCCCTGATGCAGGGTCTGGCCGACGGCTACTTCGTCCTCCCGGCCACCCTCAACGACTACCTCGCCCGGCACACCGCCGAGCCCGTGCCGGCCGACCACCCCGCGATCGAGGAGGTGACGGCCGAGGTCACCGACCGGCTCCACCTGATCCTCGCGGTGAACGGCGACCGCACCCCCGACTCCTTCCACCGCGAGCTCGGCGAACTCCTCTGGGAGGAGTGCGGGATGGCCCGCGACGAAGCCGGACTGCGCCGGGCGCTGGAGCGGATCCCGCAACTGCGGGAGGAGTTCTGGCGCCGGATCAAGGTGCCGGGCACCGGCCAGGAGCTCAACCAGTCGCTGGAGAAGGCCAACCGGCTGGTCGACTACTTCGAACTCGCCGAGCTGATGTGCCTGGACGCCCTGCACCGCACCGAGTCCTGCGGCGGACACTTCCGCGAGGAGAGCCGCACCCCGGAGGGCGAGGCGGCCCGTAAGGACGAGGAGTTCTCGTACGCCGCCGCCTGGGAGTTCACCGGCACCGGCGCCCCGCCGGTGCTCCACCGCGAGCACCTCGACTTCGAGTACGTCCACCCCACCCAGCGGAGCTACGCATGAACCTCACCCTGCGGATCTGGCGCCAGGCGGGCCCCGACACCGCCGGCTCGATGACCACCTACCAGGTCAGCGGCATCAGCCCCGACATGTCCTTCCTGGAGATGCTGGACACCCTCAACGAGGAGCTGATCCTGCGCGGCGACACGCCCGTCGCCTTCGACCACGACTGCCGCGAGGGCATCTGCGGCGCCTGCGGCATGGTCATCAACGGCCGGGCGCACGGCCCGGAACGGACCACCACCTGCCAGCTGCACATGCGGCACTTCCAGGACGGCGACACCATCGACGTGGAGCCCTGGCGGGCCGCCGCCTTCCCCGTCGTCAAGGACCTGGTGGTGGACCGCTCGGCCTTCGACCGGATCATCGGCTCCGGCGGGTACATCACGGCCCCCACCGGCAGCGCCCCCGAGGCGCACGCCACGCCCGTCCCCAAGGAGGCCGCCGACGCCGCCTTCGAGCACGCCGAGTGCATCGGCTGCGGCGCCTGCGTGGCCGCCTGCCCGAACGGCTCGGCGATGCTCTTCACCTCCGCCAAGGTGGTGCACCTGAACGTGCTCCCGCAGGGCGCACCGGAGCGGAGCAGCCGGGTGCGGTCGATGGTGGAGGCGATGGACAGCGAGGGCTTCGGTGGCTGCACCAACACCGGCGAGTGCGCGACCGCCTGCCCCAAGGGCATCCCGCTGCCGAGCATCGCCGCGATGAACCGCGAGTACCTGCGCAGCCTGCGCTAGCGGGCCGGTACGGGCCGGGTCGGGCCGGGCCGGCACCAAGCGTCGGAGGGCGGACGGCGACGCGGGCCCGGCGGTGCGCCGGGTCCCGTCCCCCGGCGCCTAGGCTGAGCCCGTGAACGTCATCATCTTCGGTGCGACCGGCATGATCGGCCGGGCCGTCCTGCGCGAATGCCTGCGCGACGACTCCGTCGAACGCGTCCTGACGATCGGGCGGACGCCGCTCGGCCTGGCCCACCGCAAACTGCGGGACGTCCTCCAGCCCGACCCGTCGGACCTCACCGCACCGGACCTCGACCTGGCCGGCTACGACGCGTGCTTCTTCTGCCTGGGCGTCTCCTCGGTCGGGATGAAGGAGGACGCCTACCGCCGGATCACCTACGACCTGACGCTCAAGGTGGCCCGCGCGCTGGCCGCCGCGAACCCGTCGCTGACCTTCGTCTACGTCTCGGGCGAAGGCACCGACAGCACCGAGCGCGGCCGCTCGATGTGGGCCAGGGTCAAGGGCCGGACGGAGAACGAGCTGCTGCGGCTGCCCTTCCAGGCGTACATGGTCCGGCCGGGCATCGTGGCGCCGCAGGGCGGGGTGGTCTCCAAGACCCGGCTCTACCGGACGGTCTACGCGGTGACCGGGCCGCTGCTCCACCTGCTCCGCCGGGTGGCGCCGAACCTGGTCAACACCGGCGAGCAGGTCGGCCGGGCCATGATCGCGGTCGCCACCCCGGGCATCGATCCCGGCACCCGGATCCTGCGGCCGAGGGACATCAACCGGCTGGCGCCGGACCCGACCGGCAGCTGAGGTCTGGCCGAGCGGTCCGTGAAGGCTCGCCGGCCGTGCTGCGAGCCGTGATCTGTCTCGTTGATCGGCGACCTCCAGCCGCTATCCCCTGAACGAGCGCCCACGGGCGTGAACTCGCCGGGTACCGCCACTGCTTTCACTCGGTTGCAGGCGGCACCTGGTGGCTCTGTGCTCGTTGTGCCGGCGGACGCTTCTCCAAGACGATGGGCCTGCCACCGATCACCGTCCGTCCCGCCCAATAGGGTGCCAGGGCGTGGCGGGCGATGACCGCCCCGCGCGGTGTCACGATGGACAGGCAGGGCTCGCCGAGGCGCCAGCGCACCTCCACCTGGGCGCCGGACAGGTCGGCCGGCACAGCGTAGGCGTTGCCACGAAAGGAAACCAGGCCCTGGGAGGTGACGCTGCGGACGGCTCGGACCCGCGCAGGAAAGGGCATGGCGGGCAAGTCGAGCAGCCGGTCGGCGGCACGCACGGCCCGGCCCACCCGGCGACAGTCGCCCGTCCTCCGCGCGAGCTGGTCGAGACTGTCCTGTGCGGCCTGGAGACGGGTGTCGCGGCGCACGGTGTGCCACCAGTGCTGGGCAGAAAAGCCAGGGCTTCCGTCACCCCTGGCGTGCCGGCTGCACCGGCACGACGGCCAGCCGATCTCGGCTCTGTAGTACCTGGCTACTTCGGCAAGAGCCGGCGTCACCCGGCCGGTCTCCGGACTGCAGGCAGCCGACGTCCGGTCGAACTGCCAGACGCCGGCGGTACCGCCCAGGCGCCTCAGGACCAGGTCCATCGCTTCCACCAAGTGCGGGAACTCCTCGTTCTCCGCCAGCACCGCTCCCCAGCGGCCCGCATGTGTGAGCGATCCCACCAGCAGGTGCGCCTGACTGTCGCCGCCCCATCGGGCGGGCGGATCGGGAAACCTCAGCCAGGCGAACCGCACTTCCTCAGCTGCCGGGTACCAGGTGACCGTGCCGCCGGTGTTGCCCCGGCAGTCGGCACAGGTGGGCCGCAGTCGGTGTCTGCGCAGCGCACGGGTGAATGTCGAGTAGGCGCCCGGGTAACCCAGCTCGACGACCTCGTCGAAGAGGACGGTCGCCTGCAGGTGCACGTCATCGGCAAGGCGTTGGTGGCAGTAGGGCAGGAACCGCAGAAACTCGTCCCGCGGTGGGCGTCTGACTCCCGCTGTGCGATCCCCCCCGAGATACGACCTCACAGTTTTGCGGTCGCGGCCGAGGTGCCGGGCGATCGCCGCGATGGACCTCCCCTGACAGCGCAATGCTTGCGCCTCCAGATATTCCTCCCTGGTGAGCACCCAAACCTCCTATTAGCCGGTTCCCGTCCCGCGCAGAGTCCGAATGAAGCTTTCCAGCGCGGCGGGAAACATAGCACGACGACCTGAAAGATCACGAGGAGGAATCGTTTCTTTCCGGCCCCACAGGTTGGGGAATTTCACAGAGCACCTGACCGGATCATGCACCCGAACCGCGCGCCGGACGATCTGTCCGACGCACTGCAGGTAATAGGCCAAAAAAGAGGGGGTGGCGCGCGCCACCCAGGGAATTTCAGTGAGCGCCCCGACCCCGAAGGCAGCCGGGTTGCCGAGCGTGCGAGGTCCGCCACGCCAGGAACGAACTCGGAAATCACCGGGGAGTGGCACGCGCCCCCTGGGGAACTTCGTCGAGCACGACATATCTTCAATATAAAAGGACGCCCATACGTCCTACATCCGAGCCCGGAGAGATGTCGTTGGTGAAGCATGACTTCGATGAAGCAATCACCACCGCAGCCTTCGTCCAGACCCGATCCGCTCGGCGATCTCGGAACGTGGCTCTTCGTCCCTGACAGCAGGAATGCCCAGGGCGAGGTGCGGCCCGGTTACCTGTCGCGCGACGACGAGCGGGTCGTCCTGGCCTACTGCTCCGGCATCCTGGGCGACCTGTTGCGGACGATCCGTCAGCTCGAGGACGACGCCGCCGCCCGATGGGATGCCCTCCCCGTTGCGGTCGGAGCGTGAGCGCCACGATGCGCGTCCCCGTGACCGAGGCCTACCTGCGGGCTGCGGAATCCGACTCCTTCGACCCGACGGGCGCGTACTTCCCGTCGTACGGAGCCGATCCGTACAACTCTGCGGGGAGTAATCCGCACGGAGCGCCGTACGGGCAGCACCGGTGGGACGACGTGGGTCCGATGTCCGGCGGGTCCCGGACGCCGAATGCCGAAGCATACGCGGCGTGGGAGGTCGGAGAGGTCTTTGTCCCGCACGCCCGCGCTCCCGTGATCGGCACTGATGCTCCACCGAGCCGCAGCTCTCGGCGACGCCCTGGCCCACCGAAGCTGTCGTGGTCACAGGCCCTCGGCTCGCTGCTCGGGCTACTGACCGCCGTGGCGGTCACCGCCGTGTGCCTGGTGGGGTGGACGCTCTCCTACGATCCCCTGCGGAATCTGGCGTTCGCCCGGGGACCGCAGGGGCTGGCAGAGCTGTGGCCGGTCATCGTCTACGGTCCTTGGTTGGTGGGCTGCCTGTCGGTGCTGCGTGCCGCCCTCGACGGGCGTCGGGTGGCGCACTCCTGGGCCGTGGTGGTCATGTTCTCCATCGTTGCGACGGCGCTGTGCGTGGCCGACGTCTCCCGGGCGCTCCCCGACATGGTGGTCGCCGGCCTGCCCCCGATCACCGGCGCGATCTCGCTGCACCAATTGGTGCGCCAGCTCGGCTGCGTTCGGGGCGCACGGCGGCCGGCTTCCCGCTCCACCTCGCACAAGGCGACCCGCTGAGTGGACGTCGTCGCGCTGGCCGGCCGAGCACCGGCGGGCAAGGGTCTCACACACGGTTCACAAGATCCTGGCGGCGGTCGACGAGGACCGGCGCTTCGAGACGATCCTGGCCCCGCCGCTGTTCGAGCGCACGGGCTCCAGCCGGTGAACGCCGGATTCGGCAAAGCGGGTGCCGGGCCGGCACGGCGAGACTCCGGTGACGGTGCAGGAGAAGATCGAGGCGATCCACGACCTGGTCGCCGACGTCCCCGGAGATCGGCCCCGGGCCACTGCCCCAGCCCTGCACCGCGCTGCACCGCGCAGCCCTGCCTTGCCCTGCCCCTTTGCCCGAAAGGACACCTCCCGCTGCCCGGACGGGCCGTCGCTGCCCGCCGGCCGCAACCGACTGCCGATGATCACGTGTCCTCCGCACCGACATCATCGTTCAGGGCTCGCCGGAGCCCTGCAGTCCTCTCCGGGAGGAGAACTCATGCACGTCCGCCGAGTTCCGTTCGCCGTCGCCGCCGTGCTCACCGCCGGGCTCGCCCTCACCGCGTGCGACAGCGGGAACCAGGGGCCGGCCGCGGCTCCCCCCGCCGCCGGGGCCCCGGCCGGCGGCGCGGCCGCACCCTCGGCGTCCGCCACGTCCGCCGGCGCCGCCGCGGGCAAGCCGGCGGGTGACGCGTCGACGGCCCCGCGGACGTCCGGGTCCGCGGCGCCGGCCGGCACCCGGTGCACCGTCGCCGACCTGGAGCTGAGCGTGCTCGGCCCGGACCTGCTCGCCGACGACAAGCAGCCCGCCTACGCGTCGCTGCACGTGGTGAACGTCTCGACCCGGACCTGCACGCTGACCGGGTTCCCCGGGATCCAGGTCGCCGACGACGCCGGGCGGACCGCCACGCCGCTGACCGCCGACCGCGACACCGGCTTCCCGGCGACCGCGGTGACGCTCAAGCCGAAGCAGATCGCCAACGCCAACCTGCAGTTCAGCAACGTCAACCCCGAGGGCTCGCCGTCCGGGCGCCGGGTCTGCGGGGTGACCGCCGGCAAGGTCCAGGTGATCCTGCCGGACGAGACCCAGGCCAAGCAGGTCAAGGTGACCGGCGGCGTCGACAGCAACACCCTGAACATCTGCGGGAAGCTCTCGGTGCAGCCCTTCCAGGGAGTCCCCGGCGCCAACGGCTAGACCGCCCGGCCGTCGAGTCGCCCGGTCCGCGCCCGGCCCCGCACCGGCGCGGGGCCGTTCCGGTGGTTGCCGACCGCGGGCGGCATGTCCGGGGCGGCCCGGCGCCGGGCCCGTGGTGCGCTGGTGACGTTCACCGCCCCACCGACGTCATCCACCGACGTCATCCACCGACGGCCCCCCGCCGGCGTCCCCCACCGACGCCCCCGCACCGGCCGCACCGCGCCGCGGGAGTCGGCGGGTGAGGGGCGGGCCCGCGACGAGATGAGGAGAGAGCCCGATGAGTGAGGTCGCACTGCTCGCCAGGATCGAAGCCAGGCCCGAGTACGCCGACGCCGTGGCGACGATGCTGCGGGACGCCCTGGAGTTGGCCCGGCAGGAGAGCGGGACGGTCACCTGGTTCGCGTTCCGCGAGAGCGACACCACGTTCGGGATCTTCGACACCTTCGCCGACGACCGGGGCCGCGACGCCCACCTGCGGGGCCGGATCGCCGAGGCGCTGATGTCCGTCGCGGCCACCCACCTGGCCTCGCCCCCGGACATCCGGAAGGTCGACGTGCTGGCGAGCAAGCTCCCCTGACGCGGCGCCGAGGCGCGGGCGGCACACCTGCCGCTCCGACGGGCCCGGCGGGCGTGAGCGCCGCCGGGCCCGTCCGCGTACCCCGTCCCGGAGCCCGCCCACGCGGGCGGCACGACCACCCGGAGCACCCTGCTCCGGACCGTCCCCGACCGCCGCTTGGGTGATCCACCCGTCCACGTTCTATTGTTGCCGCGCGGTCGAACCGCGGCCGGGCGGCCGGACGCGGCGCAGGCGGCCGTGGACCGAAGGGGTGGACGTGGCGGGGCGGCGGAACAACGGAGTGCTGGCGGTCTGGGCGGAGGCGCAGCGGCAGCAGCAGCGCCGTGAGGAGGCCCAGTGGCGGGCGCAGGCCGCCGAGCAGCGCCGGCAGGAACGTGAGGCGCGGGAGTCGCAGCGGTCGGCGGCGCGTGGGGAGCGGGAGGCGCTGCGTGCGTACCAGCAGTCCCGGGAGGCCGAGGCGACCCGACAGACGGCCGAACTGGACTCCCGGGTGGCGGAGTTGCGCGAGGTGCTGCGGACCGGGCTGGCGCAGCCGGCGTTCCGTCCGGCGGCCCTGCTGACGCCGGGCCAGGTGCCGCCGTTCGAGCCGGGCCGGCTGGGGGTGCCGGTGCCGATGCCCGACCAGGCGCAGTACCAGGTGCAGCCGCCGGACGCCGTGCAGTCCCGTGACCCGGCGATCCGCCGGCAGTACGAGGAGTACCTCGCCCAGGCCCGCGCCCGCTTCGAACAGGACTGGTACGCGGCCCAGGCCGCCGAGGCCGACCGGCAGCGCCGGCTCGGCGAGTACCACGGGCAGTATCTGGCGTGGGTCGCCGACCACCGCCGCCAGGACGAGGAACGCGGCTCCCGCACCCGGGAGTTGCTGGAGCGGCTGCGCGGCGGGGAGGCGGAGGCCGTACAGGAGTACTTCACCGCGGTGCTGTACGCCTCGGCGCGCTGGCCGGAGGGGTTCCCGCACAATCTGGTCGCGGCCTGGGAGGCCTCCAGCCGCGAGCTGGTGGTGAACTGGGAGCTGCCGGGCACCGACGTGGTGCCGGGCGCCGCCCGGGTGCGGTACGTGAAGTCGGACGACCGGGAGGCCGAGGTGGCCCGGCCCGCCACCGAACGCAAGGCGCTGTACCGGGAGGTGCTGGCGCAGAGCGGACTGAGGGTGGTCACCGAGCTGTTCCGGGCGGACGCCGACGGGCTGCTCGGCTCGGTGGTGCTGAACGGCTTCGTCCGCGGCATCGACCCGGCGACCGGGCGGGAGGCGGAGCGGTTCCTGCTGACGGTGACGGTGTCACGGGCCGAGTTCTCGGCGCTCTCGCTGGACCGGGTCGCGGCCGTGGAATGCCTGCTGGGCCTGGGCGGCAGGCTCTCGGCCCGGCCGGAACGGCTGGACGAGGTGAAGCCGGACCGGCTCCCGCAGACCGTCGGCGGCAGCCTCGCCGGGCAGGGCGGGGAGGACGAGCCGGACCTCTTCGAGATGGACCCGATCGAGTTCGAGGAACTGATCGCGGAGCTGTTCCGGGCCCGCGGGTACCGGGTGATGACCACCGCCCGCAGCGGCGACGCCGGGGTCGACGTGGTCGCCGAGGACCTCGACCCGGTGACCGGCGGCCGGATCGTCATCCAGGCCAAGCGCTACCGCTCGACGGTCTCGCCCACCGCCGTACGGGACTTGGACAGCACCGTCCGCCACCACGGCGCGATCAAGGGCATCCTGGTCACCACGGCCGGCTTCGGGCCCGGCTCGTACGACTACATCCGCAACAAGCCGCTCAGCCTGGTCACCGGCCCGGAACTGGTGGAATTGCTCGCCGAGCAGGGGTTGCGCGGCCGGCTCGGCCCGGCGCCGCAGGGCCGGCCGGGCACCGGCCCGGCAGCCGCCGCGGCAGCGGCACCGGGTGCGGCGGAATCGGGCGGCTCCTCGGCGGAGCCGGGCGGCGCCGTCCGGCTGGAGATCAGCTGGCAGAGCCGGACGGTCGGCGGGGACCCGGTCGAACTGGACGTGTCGGCGTTCCTCTGCGCCTCCGGCCGGGTGCTCAGCGACGAGCACTTCGTCTTCTTCAACAACCCGCAGGACCCGGACGGCGCGGTGCGCCTGCACCCCACGCACTCGGTGGCGGGCCAGCCGGCCCGGGGCGCGGCCCTCAGCATCGACCTGGCCCGGCTCGCACCGGGTGTGGAGCAGGTGGTGATCGCCGTCTCGACCGAGGAGGAGACGCCGCCCGCGCTCCCGCTCGGCTACGTCCACGGGCTGGCGGTGCAGGCGGCCCTGGGGTCCGCGGCCGACGGCCCGGAGCGCTGGGCGGGCGGCACCGCGGGGATCGCCGACACCGCGATGACGGTGGGTGCGATCCGCCGCACCGCCGCCGGCGGCTGGCATTTCGAGGCCGCGCCGGACCCGGTTCCGGGCGGGCTCGCCGGCCTGGCGGCCCGCTGGGGCGTCTCCGTCGAGTGACGCCTTAGCGGCGGCGGTCCGGCTCCGCCAGGGCGGAGCCGGACCGCGCGGATCGCGGGCAACGGGCAACGGGGAGCGGGCAACGGAGGACAGCGGGCAGCGGGCAGCGGGCAGCGGCCGGGGCCTACGGGATCCGCCACTCCTGGGCCTTGTTGCCAGGGGTGCAGGTGGCCATCGTGAGCTGGTTCCCCGCGCCGTTGTCGGTCAGGCACTTGGAGCCCATGTAGTCCTTGAGCAGGACGGCGCCGCTCGTGGTGGCCGGGTCCACCTTCCAGTTGGCCAGGAAGCTGAACCCGTCGGAGAGCGCCGCCTTCCCGTCCGTGGTCTGCACGAACTCGGGGGCGTTCATGTTGCACGGGTTGAAGTGGTGCCAGCTGCTCGGCACGGAGTGCACCCAGCCGTAGGCGGTGTATCCGCCCATCACCGCGGCGGTGCCGGCGGCCGGTCCGTCCTTGGCCAGGCCGATCTTGAGGCCGTCGCCCACGTTGACGATGGCACCCCAGTCGGTGCCGCCGCAGCCCTGCGGCACGGCGGGGGCCGGCGCCGCGCTGCTGGGAGCCGGCGCGGGCCGGGTGGCGGGGGCGGGCGGCGCCGACGGGCCGGGCGCGGTCGCGGCCGTCCCGCCGTGCGAGGGCGTGCCCTGGCCGCTCGTACCGCCGGCCGCTGCCGCACCGCCCGCCGCGCCGCCGCCGCCGGCCGCACCGCCGGCGGCGTTCGGCGGCTGACCGCCCGGCAGCGCGCCGGTACCCGCTGCGCCGGCCCCGGCGGTGGTCGGGGCGGCGGTGTCCGGTGCGGTGGCCTCCGTGGGTGCCGGTCCGGGCGTCCCGGTGGCGGGCGCCGTGCCCCCTCCCGCCGGACCGGCCGCGGCCGCGGACACCGGGACGGGCTGCTGCGGGCCCGGCGTGGTCGCGTCGGCCCGGTACGAGGGGCGGTCGATGAGCAGGACGGTACCCGTACCGGCGGTGATGATCACCGGGACGATGAAGGGCACCAGCAGCCGGCGCCGCGAACGGCGCGCGGTCGGCTCGGTGGCGGCGCGCGGCCCCGCCTCACCCGGAGGCGCCGCACCCGGCGCGGGCTTGCCCGGAGCCGCCTGGGCCGGTGCATCCCGGACCGGCACATCCCGGGCCGGCCCGGGCTCGTCGGACGCTTCGGCCGCGGGCCCGTCCTTCGCCACCGGCACGTCGTCGACCACCGCAAGTACGGGCCCGGCCGCGGGCGCGGGCACGGCCGGCACCCGGGCCGTCGGTGCCGCGGCCGCCGCACCGTCGGCCACCGCGGCGCGGGCCGCGGCCGCCATCGCCGCGGCGTCCGCGAAGCGGTCCGCCGGGCGCTTCGCCAACGCCGTCGCCACCAGCTCCCGCACCGCCGGCGGGAACTCGGCGGGGAGCTCCGGGGCCGGGTCCCGGATGTGCTTCAGCGCGACCTCCAGCACGCTCTCCCCCAGGAACGGCGGCTCGCCGGTGAGCAGTTCGTAGCAGACCACGCCGATCGAGTACAGGTCCGAGGCCGGCGTGGTCGCCGCGCCCTCCGCCTGCTCCGGCGCCATGTACAACGCCGTCCCCAGCACGGTGTGCGAGGCGGTGATCCGGCTGCTCGCCAGGGCCCGCGCGATACCGAAATCCGTCACCGTCAGCCGGTCGTCCCCCCGCAGCATCAGATTCGAGGGCTTGAGATCCCGGTGCACGATGCCCTGCCGGTGGGCGGCCTCCAGCGCGTCCAGCGCCGAGGCGAGGAGCCCCAGCACCCGCTCCGCCTCCATCGGCCCGGCCTCGGTGAGCACCTCGTTCAGCGGCCGGCCCTCGACCAGCTCCATCACGATGAAGGCCGCCCGCTCGCCGGACTCCCCGGCGCTCTCGCCGTAGTCGTGGACGTCCACGATCCCCGGGTGCCGCAACGCCGCCAGCAGCTGGGCCTCGCGCTTGAAGCGGGCCGCGAACGTCCCCTCCTCGAACAGCGCCTGATGGAGCACCTTCACCGCGACCTGGCGTCCGAGCACCTCGTCCTCGGCCCGCCACACCGAGCCCATGCCCCCGCCGCCGATCCGCTCGACCAGCCGGTAGCGCCCCCCGAGCACGGTCCCCCCACCGCTCATGCCGTTCTCTCCCTCTCGTCCCCGGCCCGTTCCCGGGCCTCCCCCGACCCTCGCCGGGCCCGCCCCGCCAGGACCGCCCTGGGAGCCCACCGCTGCGGCGGCGCCGTCGCGCACGCACGGGACACGGTATCGGGCACCGGGTGACCGTGGACGGGCAAGGTGTCAGTTACGGCGCTGCTCGGACCACTTCGCCGTCGAGGAGCGACCGTCCGCCGAGGGGGGCGTCGGTCGGGGGCGGACCGTACGACCGCCCGGGCATCGGGCCCAAGGCGCGCGTGGGCCCCGGGGTGCGGCCGCCGTCACGAGGACGGGCGGTCGCGCACCCCGGGGCCCATGGACCACACCGGGAGCCCCTCGGAGGGGCCGGGCGCGGCCCCCGGTCAGGCGTGCGGGCTCAGGCGCAGCCGCTGAGCAGCGAGGTGAGGGCGGTCTTCTCGGCGCTGTCGACCGTCAGGCCGTAGTAGTACTTCACCTGGACCCAGGCCCGGGAGTAGACGCAGCGGTAGGAGGTCTGCGGCAGCCAGTGCGCCGGGTCCTGGTCGCCCTTGCTGCGGTTGGAGGAGGCGGAGACGGCGATCAGCTGGGGGCGGGTCAGGTCGTTGGCGAGGGCCTGGCGCTGGGCGGTGGTCCAGGCCCAGGCGCCCGAGCGCCAGGCCTCGGCCAGCGGGATCAGGTGGTCGATGTCGAAGCTGGACGCGCTGGTGGTGGTCACGTTGTCGTAGGCGGAGGTCCAGTTGCCGCTGACGGAGGCACAGGCGGAGTCGGTGACCACGTTGCTGCCGTCCCGCTTGAGGACGGTCTCACGGGTATTGCAGGTGCCGGAGATGGTGATCCAGTGCGGGAACAGCGCCCGGTCGTAGGTGTCGGCGTGGGCCTCGGCGGCGACGGTGAGCGAGGCCAGGTAGCTGCGGGCGGTGGCACCGGAGACCGGGGTGGGGAGGGCGGCCTGGGCGCTGCCCGCGCCGACCAGCAGGGTGGTGACGGCGAGCAGCAGGGCGCCGACGGCGGCGGTCAGGGCACGGCGGAACGAGCGTATCTCGGGCATGCTGATCTCCCAGGGGTGAGGGCAGGCGGAAGCGCCCGGGGCGGCTTCCGCCCGGGTGGACAACCAGCTTGGCGCCCAGGGGGTTTACGCGGGTAGACCTGGGAGGTTAATTTTTGACAGCTGGTCAACAAAGAGCCCCCGTCGGGCCCGCCCCGGACGGGCGCGTGCGAGGATTCCGGCACGGGGAGAGGGCGGTGCGGGGAGAGGGCGGTGCGGCGATGGAGACCAGCAGGATCGACGGCGAGGACGAGGCCGGTCACCGGCACTCGATGCGGGTGACGACCGGGCCGGCGCAGGTCCGCCACCTGGTCTGCGACACCTGCGGGCACCGGCGCCGGGTCCGGGCCTTCGCCCACGACAGTGCCCGGGAGCATCTGGCGGCGGAGCACGGCGCGGGCGGCTTCCGTACGGAGTACAACGGGCTGGGGTGGCTGCTGGGCCTGGTCGCCTTCGTGGTGTTCCTGATCGTGCTGGCGGGCTACCGGCGGTGAACGCGGCGCGCCCCGCGCGGCGTTGGCCGGGCGGGGCGCGAGGATGGTACGGACGGTGGCCGGGTCAGGCGGCCGACCCGGCCTTGCCGGAGCCCTCCGCCGCCGGGGCGGGGGTGGGGGCGAGGGCGGGAGCGCCGGACTTGGCGGAGAGGCGGCTGAACACCCCGAGGAAGATCGCCAGGGTCGGGACGAGGTAGGCGGCCCAGACGGCGAGCTGCAGGACCGTCGGGTCGGGCTGGAAGTTGAACACGCCCTTGAGCAGCGTGCCGTACCAGCTGTCCTTGGGGATGGTGCTGGAGATGTCGAAGGCCTGGCTGTGCAGACCGGGGATCCAGCCGGCCTCCTGCAGGTCGTGCACCCCGTAGGCGAGCACGCCGGCCGCGACGACCACCAGCATGGCGCCCGTCCAGGTGAAGAACTTGGCCAGGTTGATCTTCAGTGCGCCGCGGTAGAACAGCCAGCCGAGCACCACCGAGGTGAGCAGGCCGAGGGCCGCGCCGATCAGCGGGTTCCAGCCGTCGTTGGTGGCCTGGACGGCCGACCAGATGAACAGCGCGGTCTCCAGCCCCTCCCGGCCGACGGCCAGGAAGGCGGTGGTGACCAGGGCGAAGGTGCCCATCGCGATCGCCGCGTCCAGCTTGCCGTGCAGCTCCGTCTTGAGGTGCCGGGCGGTGCGGCGCATCCAGAACACCATCCAGGTGACCAGGCCGACGGCGATCACCGAGAGGCTTCCACCGAGCGCCTCCTGGGCCTCGAAGGTGAGCTGGGTGGAGCCGAACTGCAGGAGCGCCCCGAACGCCATGCTGAGCCCGACGGCGGCGCCGACACCGGTCCAGACGGGGGCCAGCTTGTCCTTGCGGCCGGTCTTGACCAGGTAGGCGATCAGGATGCAGACGACCAGGCTGGCTTCGAGGCCTTCGCGCAGGCCGATCAGGTAGTTGCCGAACACGCGGGGCTCCTGTGGGGTGGGGAGATGGTACGGGTGGGTGATGTCGGACGGGTGGGGTCGGGCGGGTGGTGTCGGACGGGTGGGCCTCAGCCGAAGAGGGCCTGGCCCCACCACTCACCGGGCTTGCGGACGCCCGCCGGGCAGGCGAAATGGGCGGAACCCACATGCTGGATGTACTCGTTCAACGCGTCACTGCCCGCCAACCGCTGCTGCAACGGCACGAACGCCTTACGGGTGTCCCGCTGGTAGGCCAGGAAGAACAACCCCGCCTCCAACCGACCCAGACCGTCCGTACCGTCCGTGAACGAGAACCCCCGACGCAGGATCATCAACCCGTCGTTGCTGTCCGGATGCGCCAACCGCACATGCGAATCCTCCGGCATCGCCTTCAGATCCGGCGCGTCCCGCTCCTTCAGCTTCCCGAACGGCGCACCCTCACCCTTGCTCCGACCGAAGATGTCCTCCTGCTCCTTCAACGGAGTACGGTCCCACGTCTCGATGTGCATCCGGATCCGCCGCGCCACCAGGTACGACCCACCGGTCATCCACTCCGGCCCCTCACCCGGCCCCGCCCACACATGATCCGCCAACGCCGCCGCGTCCGTCCCCGCGATGTTGTGCGTCCCGTCCTTGAACCCCATCAGGTTCCGCGGCGTCTGCGCCTCCGGCGTCGTCGACGACGTCTTCCCGAACCCCAACTGCGACCAACGGACGTTCACCACACCCATCCCGATCCGGGCCAGGTTACGGATCGCGTGCACCGCCACCTGCGGATCGTCCGCACACGCCTGCACACACAGATCACCACCACTGCGCGCCGGGTCCAGGTTGTCGTGCGGGAACTTCGGCAGGTCGATCAACGCCTCCGGACGCCGGGCCTTCAGACCGAACCGGTCCACCCCGTCCTTCTCGAACAACGACGGACCGAACCCGATCGTCAACGTCAACCGCGACGCCGGCAGACCCAACGCCTCACCCGTGTCGTCCGGCGGCGCCTGCGGCAGACCACTCGCCGCACCCGACCCCACCTCACGACCACCCGTCATCGCCGCCGCGGCCTTCGTCCACTCCTTCAACACCCGCACCAACGACTCACGGGTCGCGGTCGCCGACACGTCGAACGCCGCAAAATGCAACCGGTCCTGCACCGGCGTCGCGATACCCGACTGATGCTCACCGTAGAAAGGGACCTCCGCACCCACGACCGGAGCCGACGCCGGAGCACCCTTCCCGTCCATCGTGGCCGCCGCCACCGAACCCACACCCGCCGCACCGATCGCCACCCCGGCACCGGCCCAACCGATCACCGCACGACGACTGAGCGGGGCAGCCTTGACCCCTTCGCCCTGTGCTGCTCCGGCGGGCTGATGCCCGCTCGACTGCTGTCCGGTCGACTGCTCCGACGGCTGCGCGCTCTCGGCGTCCATGACGGGCGGCCCTTCTCTGTGCTGACTCACGGATGCCGTGGCGGCCGCTGGGGCCGCCACGGCGGTGTGGTGGAGGGTGGGGGAACGGGCCTGCCGGAGGTCCGGCCGGCCGGGAGGTCCGGGACTACTTGACGACGACGGCGGCGGCGAGCTTGGAGAGCGGCTCGGCCAGCGCGTTGACGGCGTCCGAGAAGGCCTTGCGCTCGGTCTCGGTGACCTTGTCGTACGAGGTGTAGGTGGCGTCGGCCTGCTTGTACTTCGCCAGCAGGGTCTGCAGCGCGGCGAACTCGCCGTCCAGGGTCTTGGAGAGCTCGGCGTCCTTCTCGGCGGCGACGGGCTTCAACAGCTCGTAGGCGTACTTGGCGCCCTCGACGTTGGCGGCGAAGTCGGACAGGTCGGTGTGGCTGTAGCGGTCCTCCTCGCCCGTCACCTTCCCCGTGGCGACCTCGTCAAGCAGCTCCTTGGCGCCGTTCGCCATGCTGGTCGCGGTGATCTCGGCGGTGGCGACCTTGGTCTGCCAGTCCTTCAGGTCCGCCACCAGCTGGTCGGCGAGCTTCTTGTCGGCGTCGGTGATCGCACCGTCGGCCCAGAGCGACTTCTCCAGCTTGTGCCAGCCGGTCCACTCCTGGCCGGCCTCCAGGCCGTCCTCACGGGTGTCGGTCTTCGGGTCGATGTCGCCGAAGCTCTCGGCCACCGGCTCGGTACGCTCCCAGCCCACCCGCGAGGCCGCGAACAGCGACTTGGCCTTCGCCAGGTCGCCCGCCTTGACGGCATCGGCGAACTGCTGCACCACCGGGATCGTCGCGTCGGCCTGCTCCTGGGCGTACTTGCGGTAGGAGTCGACGGCGGTGGTCAGCCGGGGGTCGGTCGCGCCGGCCGCGGTGGAGGCGTCACCGGTGACGGTGATCTTCTGGCGGATGCCGTCGCCGACCATGCCCGGCTTGCAGGCGACCTCGTACTCGCCGGCCTTGATCTCCGCGGCGATGGTCGCCTTGGTGCCGGGGCCGATGTTCTCGCGCTCGGTGACGATCTTGTCGCCCGCGGCGTAGACGTAGACCTCGGTGGACTTCGAGCCCTTGTTCTGGACCTCGATGCTGACGTGTCCGGCCGGGAACGACGTCCGCGACACCTCGCACGCGCTGTCCGAGGCGGTCACCTGCACGGCGTCGGCGGACGACTTGTCGTCCTTCATCTGCGAGCAACCGGTCAGCACGGCCGCCGCGACGGCGAGGGTGAGCAGCGAGGCTGCGGTCGAACGACGGGCGGACATGAGTGCTCCACGGGAAGACAGGCGTAAGAGGGCAGGGCGAGGCCGAGGAAGCGGAACCGGTGGCACCGGGGCCCCCTCGACTTAGCTGAGGCATACCTTAGGGAACATCGATTTGTCCGTCTACACCAGCCCCCATCTCTCCGACATGCGGACACGCCGGTGAGACGAGCACCGCTGTGCAGGACTCGTGGCGGCAAGGGCCGTCCGGGCCCCACCGCCGGCCCCGCCCGGGCCGCCGCCGCGCTCCACGACCCTCAGCCGACCCGGCGGGCCGCCGCGCGGGCCGTCCACCGGCCGTCGTGGCGGGTGATCCTGATGGGGTGCGCGAAGCAGGCGCTGATCAGCTCCGTGGTGATGACGTCGTCGACCTTGCCGGCGGCGACACACTCGCCGTCCCGCAGCAGCAGGGCGTGCGTGGTGCTCTCCGGCAGCTCCTCCAGGTGGTGGGTCACCAGCACACTGGCCAGTTCGGGGTGCTGCTGGCGCAGCAGGTCGAGGCTGTCGAGGAGTTGCTCCCGGGCCGTCAGGTCCAGCCCGGTGGCGGGCTCGTCGAGCAGCAGCAGGCGCGGGCTGGGCATCAGCGCCCGGGCGATCAGAGTCCGGCCGCGCTCGCCCTGGGAGAGGGTCGGCCAGGTGGCCCCGGCCATCGCGGCGACGCCGAGGGTGTCCATCACCTGGTCGGCCCGGGCCTGCTCGGCGGGGGTCGGCAGCTTCTGCAGGTCCGGCTCGATGCTGTTGCCCAGGCCGGTGAGGACGACCTCCCGAACGGTCAGCGGCGAGCGCAGCGGGTGCCGCGGGTTGACGTGCCCGAGGTAGGCGCGCAGGTCCCGGATGTCCACCCGGCCGAGCCGCCGGCCCAGCACGTCGACCTCGCCCCGGGTGGGGTGCGACACGGCGCCGAGCAGGGCGAGCAGGGTGCTCTTGCCCGCGCCGTTGGCGCCGAGCAGCGCCCAGTGCTCGCCGGGTTCGACGGTCAGCGAGATCCCGCGCAGCAGATGGCGCCCGTCGCGCACCACGTCCACCTCCCGGGTGCGCAGCAGCGGGCCGTCGGACAGCGGGGATGCGGACAGGCTCATCGGGATGCACTCCTGGGCGGGCGGACTTCCGGGACACCGGACGACGGCAGGCCCGCCGGAGCGGCATGGTGACGGTACGTCAGAGCTGTCGCGCGCGGGCGGGCCAGGGTGTGGCGGCCACGCGCGGCTCGGGGCCGGTCGTCCGCGTGCAGACTAGCAAGCCCGCCCGGCCGCGGGGCGGTGGGCCCGCAGCCGGCGGGGGGCGGGCGGGCGGAGGAGCCGCCCGATCCCGGGGGTGCGCCCCGGCGGCCGCGGCCGTCGGCCGAGGCGTTCGCCTGGTGCGGGGCCTTGGCGGCGGGCAGTATCAGGGCAGTCGCGAGGCGGGGCGCGCGGCGCGGGACACGGAGGGGGATCGAACGTGGGCACTGATGGGATCGACGGCGACGGAACACGCGGGACCGGAGCGGGCGAGGCCGGAGCGGGCGGGACGGGCCTCGCGGCATCGGAGGAGGGGAGCGGCCGAGGGACGACCGCGGGACCGGGCGTCGATCCGGGCGTGGGACTTGGCGAGGGCTCGGCCGGGGCCACCGGCGTTCATCACCTCTTCGAGGCGCACGCCCGACGGGCGCCCGACGCGGTGGCCGTCCGCTGCGGCGACCAGTGGCTGACATACGGCGAGTTGGACGCCCGGGCGAACCGGCTCTCCCACCACCTGAGGGCGTCCGGGCTCGCGCCGGGCGGGCTCGCCGCCGTGTCGACGGGACGCGGCCCGGACATCCTGGTGGCGATTCTCGCGGTGCTCAAGGCCGGCGCCGCGTACCTGCCGCTGGAGCCGAGCAGCCCGGACCCGCTGCTGCGGCGGATCCTCACCGAGGCCGCCCCCGCGGTGCTGGTGACGCACGAGAGCCACCGGGTGCGGCTGGCCGACGCCACGGCGGGGGCCGTGGTCTGCCTGGACTCGGCCGCGGGCGCGATCGACACCTGCCCCGCCGAGCCGCTCCCGCCCGTCGCCGGCGCGGGCCTGGCCTGTGTGGTCTTCACCTCCGGCTCGACCGGGGAGTCCAAGGGCGCGATGATCGAGCACCGCTCGCTGATCGCCGCCTGCCGGGCCTGGCAGCAGGTCTACGGGCTCTCCCCCGCCGACCGGATCCTGCAGAGCGCCACCCTGGAGTTCGACGTCTTCACCGGCGACTGGGTACGCGCCCTCTGCTCCGGTGCCACGCTGGTGATGGCCCGGCGCAACTTCACCCTGGACCGCACCGCGGGCATCGCCGAGCTGGCCGCACTGGCGCTCGCCGAGGGCGTCACCGTCCTGGAGCTCAACCTCCACAACGCCCGGCGCCTGCACGCCCACCTGGGCTCGACCCCCGGGAGTCCCGGCCTGCCGGGCGTGCGGCTGCTGACGGTCGGCGCCGACAAGTGGTACCTCGACGAGCAGTTGGCGCTGCAGGCGCTGCTCGGCCCGGAGGTCCGGCTGCTCAACGTGTACGGCACGGCGGAGGCGTGCGTGGACAGCGCGTACTTCGACGCCCGCGGCCTCGACCCGGCCGGCCCGGACGCCGGTGACCTTCACACCCGCGGCACGGACGACGCCGGCGGCGCCCCGCGCCGCCGGTCACTGATCGGCGTACCGTTCCCCGGCACCCGGCTGTACGTGCTCGGGCCGGACGGCAGGCCGCTGCCGCCCGGGCACGGACCGGTGCCCGGCGAGATCGCCGTCGGCGGGCCCGGGGTCGGCCCCGGCTACCTGGGCCGGCCGGGCCCGACCGCCGAGCGCTTCCGCACCGTCGACTTCGACCCGGACGGCCGGATCCACCTCACCGGCGACCTCGGCCGGCTGCGCCCGGACGGCCTGCTCGAATTCGTCGGCCGCGCCGACGGTTTCGCGGACCCGGCCCGCGCCGCGGCGGCAGCCGAGGCCGAAGCGGTCCTCGGCGGTCACCCGGGGGTCGCGCAGTGCGTGGTGGCCGAGGTCGAAACCGCCCCCGGGCGACGGGCCCTGGTGGCGTACGTGGTCGCGTCCGACGAAGGCGCCGACAGCTGGACACTGTCCGCGTACCTGCGCGAGCGGCTGCCCGTCGCCCAGCTGCCGGCGGCGGTCGTGCTGCTGCCGTCCCTGCCCCGGACCCGGGCCGGCAAGCCCGACCGGCGGGCGCTGCCGCTGCCGGCGCCCGCCGACCACGCCGCCGGCCCGCTGCTACCGGGCCCCCGGTCGGTGAAGGGCGGCCGGTCGGCGAAGGGCGCCGGCGGCAAGGCCGGCGGGCGCCCGGGCAGCGGCGAGCTGCCCTCCCCGGGCGGGCAATGGCTGGCCGGGTCCTGCCTGGCGCTGGCCGTCGGCCTCATCGCGACCCTGGCGACCTTCGTCCTGTTCCCCGGTTCGACCGATGTGAGCGGCATCCCGTCCCCCTGGTCGGGCCTGCTCCGGCTGCTCCACTTCTTCGAGTGCCTGTCGTTCGGTGCGGGTGTGGTCGTCCTGCTCGGCGGCCGGCCTGCGGTCCGCCGGCTGGGCCGGCCACGGGCGCTCACGACGGCGGCCCACCTCTCCCTGGTCTGGCTGCTCGCCTCCTGGTGGCCGCAGGACAACCTCTACCGGACGAGCCGGGCGACCGACTGGCCCCGGCAGGTCGCCCTGGTCTACACCTTCAACGTGACGCTGATGCTCGCGGCGCTGGTCCTGGTCCGATTCGTCACCTGGCGCGCTTGGCCGGCGCGCCACCCGAAGGGCTGAGAGCGGCCGGCCGTCCCGCCGGGGCTCGCGCCGGCTACCGGGCCAGGGCATCACGGCCGGCCGCTCGCGCCGGCTACCGGGCCAGGGCGTCGAAGAGGCCGCCGAGGGCCTGGTCGGCGGCCCGGACGAGGGACTCCGCCGCGTCCAGCGAGTCGGTGTCCCGGGCGGCGAGCGCGAGCCCGACCGAGGGCAGCTCCTGGTAGCTCGCGGTCGGCACCAGCGGCAGCAGGGCCACCCCGAGCCGCCCGCAGCGCGCCCGCAGCCCTTCGACGTGGTCGAAGAGCGTCTGCTGGGAGAGCCTGGCGCCGAGCGGCAGCCCGTCCAGGGTCCGCACCAGGTGGCCCGGACCGCGGACGTCGTCCAGCCGCGCCTTCAGGACGAAGGCGACCGCCGGGCCGGTCAGCCGCAGGTTGATCTCGGTCGGGGCCAGCTGCAGGGCGCGGTCGGTGACGAAGTCGACGTCGAACCAGCCCCGGTAGCCCTCGGCCGCGAGCGCGCGGCCCACCTCCAGCCCGAACGCCTCGGCCGCCCGGGCCGGGCCGGCGGGCACCAGACCCGGGCCGACGGTCACGCCCTGGTAGTGCGTCCCGTCGACGGCCATCACCCCGACACCGACCGGGTGGACGGCGCCGTCCGGGCCGATCACAGCGTCGAAGGTGAGGTCGCGCAGTCGGCCGGCGCCGTCGATGTACTCCTCCAGCAGCAGGCCACCACCCGGGGCGAGCACCTCCTCGGCGATGAGCCCGCGCAGCAGCGCGCTGGCCCCGCCGGCCTCGGCCACCTGGCGCGGTGTCACCACGGTGGTGCCGTAACCGCCCACGCCGTGCGGCGACTTCAGCACGGTGGTCGCGCCGCGTGCGGCCCGGGCGGCGATCCGGCGGGCCGCCCGGCGCGGGCCGTCCGGGTGCTCCTGTCGTGGGACGAGGATCCCGGGGTGGGCGGGCGCGATCGCCGTGAACAGCTGGTGCGAGGCCGCCTTGGACTCGTAGCGCCGGGTGACCGCCAGCGCCGCCGCCCCGCCGGGGGCAGCCGGACCGGCGGGGCCTGGGCCCGGGGTGGCGGGGCCCGGGGTGGCGGGGCCGGCTACGGGGTCGAACAGGTCGAGCAAACCGGCCGTCAGGCCCCAGGGCAGCAGCGGATGCCCGGCGGCGGCGATCCGGGCCAGCAGCGCGGGCCGCGCCCGGAGCGCGTCGGCCATGCCGAGGCCGGTGTCGGCGCTGGTGGCCAGCCCGCTGTGGAGCTCGACCCGCCCCCACGCCAACTCCGCCGCCAGCAGGTCGATCCAGGCGCCCTCGACGTGGTGCGGCAGCAGGATCACCGCGGGTTCGGGGCTGTAACCGACCGCCATCGACGCGTAGTGGTGGCCCTGGCTCCGGCGTCGCTCGACCTGGCCGGCGTCCAGGCCGGGCGGGAGGAACTGCGCGTTGAAGTCCGCCACGTTGCCGATGTGCACGGCCGGACGGCCGCCCGCCCAGGCGTCCCGCCAACCGTCCCGCTGCTCCCCCATCCCCCGAGCCTAGAGCCCCGCACCTCGGTCCGGCAGGCGGACCGGCGGAATCAGCGACGGGCAGGCGACCGGGACGGGGTCAGTGGACGGTGTACTCCACCGCGACGGACACCACGGTGAGACCGCCGAAGACCCAGGCCAGCACGGGGTGCCCGGTGGCGGCCAGCGCGAGCGGGGCGGTACCGAGCACCAGCAGCTTGAGCGCGATCGTGGCGGCGGTCGGCAGCGGGAACGTCGGCCCGCCGGCCGCCAGGAACAGCCCCCAGACGGTGGCGGCGAGCGCCGGCGCACCGACCGCGAGCAGGATCTTCACGGGGAGGTTGCCACCCGTCCGGATCCCCCAGTAGCAGAGCGCGGCCAGCAGTCCCATCTCCAGGGCGAAGGCCACCCCCGAGTTGACGACGGTGACCGGCGTCCAGGTCCGTCCACCGACTGGTCCGGGGCTGGCTGTCCGCACGTCCGGTCCGCCTTCCCGAGGGCTCGTCGGGCGGCGGCCCGCCGCCCCAGGCGGGAGTCTGACAGCCGCGGGCCGCCGCCGCAACCGACTTGTCGGCTCAGGGCGTTGCCCTCGGACGGCGGCTCCGGACGGCGGGCCGGGCCGGGCGGATCAGGCCTCACCGGGGCGCCAGGCGGGCCACTCCCAGGGGCGGTCCTCCCAGTGCACCCGGGCCGGGTCGTGCGGGTCGAGGTCGGGGAAGAGCTGGTGCAGACGGGGCTCGAACTCCTCGGGCGCGAGCGGCTCCCAGCCGGCGCCCTCGAAGTGGACCAGCCGGTAGCGGCTGTCGGTCCGGAATCCGGCGATCTCGACCAGCGGTTTCAGGGGGGTGTCGGTGCTCATGGGTCAAGGATGTGGCGGACAGCGGGGCTCCGCACGCGGCCCGCACCCGTTCGGACTCCGCCGGCGTCCCGACCCGCCTCGGGCCCGCCGTCCGCCGCCCCGCCGACACCGGCGCCCGGTCCGTCGTCGACCGGTCATGTCCGGCACGTCCCGCGCTCGTTGAACAGCGCGACGGGCCGCGCGGGCCCGCACGGGAGGACGAACGCGATGGACGACCGGCGGTACGACGGGCAACCCGGCCGGCAGTACGCCCCGGAGTACGGGCGGGGGCAGGACCAGCTGCCCGAGCAGCGCCGGGAGGAACCGCCGGGGTGGCCGGCCGCGGCGGAGCCGGCCCGGGTCCGGCGCCGGTGGCTGGTGGCGCTGCCCACCTCCGGGGTGCTGGCGGTGATGGCAGCCGTCCTGGTGATGTGCGCCCCGGGCGCGCAGGGCGGCGGTGACGGGCCCGCCCGGCTGTCGGGGCCCTCCACCGGCCCGACCGGGTCGAGCCCCGCACCGCTGCCGCCACCGCCCTGGGGCGCGCTGCCGACCCCGGCGCCCGCGCCGGCCCCGGCTCCCGTCGCCGAGCCGGCGGCGGCCCCGACCCCCCAGGACGGCGCCGCTCAGGAGGGCGCGGCCACCGAGCCCGAGGCCGAACCGCCCGCGGCGGACTCCCCCGCCGAGGGCGCCGAAAGCGCTGACAGGTCGGCCGGCGCGGGCGGCACGGGGCCGCACCGCCCGGCCCGGCCCAAGGCCTCCCGGGCACCCGCCCCGCAGCCGGCTCCGGCGCCCGGGCCGGCGCCGCCCGCCGCCCAGTCGCTCTGCGCGAAGGCCGAGCAGCTCGGGCAGTGGCCGCCCGGTTCGCAGCAGGCCGCGATGTGCCGGGGCCTGTACGGCGGTTGACGGACCACCCGACGTACGGCGGCCGGTACACCGACGGCCCGAGGCGCTGCGCCCAGGATTCGGGGCCGGGGCCCGGCGCTCGGGGCCCAGCGCTCGAGGCCCAGCAGCCTGCGGCCCGCCGCCGCCCAGCTCGACCCGGCCCGGCCCGGCCGCCGTACCGTCAGTTCGGCAGCAGACCGCCCAGTCCCCGCTCCAGCCGGGGCGACAGGACCGACGCCAGGGTGTTGGTGATGTGCCCGCTGTCCCGGTAGAGCAGTACGCCCTGGAGGACGGCCGGGCAGTCGGGGCCGGTGCCCGGGCAGAGCACCGGACCGACGTCCAGCACCCGGATGCCGTACCGCGCCGCGAGGCCGCCCGCCAGCAGCGGGTCGGGCTCGAAGGCCGAGCCGCGCGGGAAGAAGCAGGCGTCCGAACGCCCGTCGGAGGCGGCCAGGCAGGTCGGGATCCACGGCGCGCGAGGTGCTCCGACCCCGGTCGGAGCACCACCGCGCGAGGTGCTCCGACCCCGGTCGGAGCACCACTCAGAATCGCTTCACCACCGGGCTGAAGCCCGGCGCACTGCGATTGGATCCGGTAGCAGCAGGTCGTGCGAGTCCCGGGTGTAGCGGCGCTGGCGCTGCCCGTCGCCGAGGGACAGCGTCCAGGTCGCGGCGTTCAGCACGAGCAGCAGCAGGAAGGGCCAGAGCAAGGGGTGGCGCAGGGCGAAGAGGCCGAGCGTCACGGTGGCGCCGGCGTAGGAGAGGGTCGCGAGCAGCGGGACCCAGCGGCGCTGCGGGCCGAAATACCAGTAGAGCTCCTGGTCGTCGGGCGGGGCGGGCAGGCGGACGGCCCCGGGCTGCCGGGTGGGCTCCCGACGGCGGCCGGTCTCGACGCCGGCGCCGGGTGCTCGGCGCTCCGGCGCGCGGTCCTCGGGTACATGGTCCTCGGGTGCGTGTTCCTCGGGTGCGTGTCGCCCGGGTCGGTGGTCCTTCGCGCGGCCGGGATCGGTCGCGGGCATGGCGGTGCCATGGAGTACGGGCATGCGGACGTGCCCCCCTGGGCTTGAACGGAACTGTGCCGTAGGGCCCCACCCTCTCACATTGGCCTAGACCATTCATGAACAAGGCATGAACCGCACCCCCTTGCCCGCCAGCGGGTTTGACGCTGTGTCACCACCTGACCGCTCACCCGGTGCACGTTCGCGCAGACATCCACGGCCACCGGACCAGCCGGCCGCCGCCCGCACAAGGGCCCGACGAACAGACCGGCGGACGGACGGCGGACGGACGGCGGAGGGGCCGGGTGCGGATCGTCCCGCAGCCCTCCCCGGAGCGGCGCAGGGCTCCCGACCGGAAGCCCGCGCGGTCTGGGCTCCCGATCAGGGGATCCGATCCGGAGGCTCCGGTTCAGAGAGTCTTGGTCAGCGTCTCGAACCGTAGATCCGGCCGCCGCGGGATGCCGAAGCGCTCGTCGCCGTACGGGAACGGCGAGTAGATCCCGGTCCGGCTGAAGCCGCGGCGCTCGTACCAGGCGATCAGCTCGGCGCGCTGCTCGATCACCGTCATCTCCAGCGCGGCGACCCCCCAGTCCTCGCGGGCGATCCGCTCGGCCTCGGCGAGCACCGCCCGGCCGATCCCACCGCCCTGCAGGCCCGGCCGGACCGAGAACATGCCGAAGTAGGCGCGGTCGCCTCGGTGTTCGAGCTGGCAGCAGGCCAGGACCTGGCCCGCCCGCTCGGTCACCAGCAGCACGCTGTCCGGCTTGCCGATCACCGCGGCGACGCCGTCCGCGTCGGTCCGCCGGCCGTCCAGCAGGTCGGCCTCGGTGGTCCAGCCGGCCCGGCTGGCGTCGCCGCGGTAGGCCGACTCGACCAGCTCGACCAGCACCGGCACATCGGCCGGGACGGCCGGGCGGAACACGGTTCGGTCGTCGGACTGCTCGGGTGCCACGGTGCACCGTCCTTTCGTCGTGCGCGAAGACCAGCTCGGGCACCGGCCTCCCGGCATCGTGCCACAGGCCCTGACGAGGCCGGACGGGCAGTCGGTCAGTGGCCGGACCGGCGGCCGGCCGGAGCCCGGACGGGCAGTCGGCCGAGGACAGGACGGGCAGCCGGACGGGCCCCGACCCGGGCTCCGACGCGGCCCCGGCGGGTACTGCGCCGGGCGGGGGGAACCTGGCCGCCGTTCAGGTGTGTTCACGGGTACCGCCCGCCGGGGGCGGGTACCCCTCCAGCTCCTTCCGAGCGGGCGCGCGAATCCCGCGCGCCCCGGCACCGAGGAGTGTTCATGCCCCGTACGTCCCGCGCCGCCCGCGCAGTCGCAGCCCGCCCGCCCGGCACCCGGCCGGCCCGCTCGCGGCGCTTACCGCGGGTGGCCGCGGCCGCCCTCGCGGCCGGCGCGCTGCTGGGCGGCGCGACCGCCCCGGCCCAGGCGCAGCCCAGCCGGCCACTGCCGATCATCCTGCACCCCGACCTGGACCACGCCGGCTCGACGGTGGCCGCCCACGAGGGGAGGTCGAACAGTCCGGTGGCCCGTCCGCGGGCCGTCCAGACGCAGGGGATGGACGTCTCCAGCTACCAGGGCGACGTGAACTGGAACGCGGCGGTGTCCAACGGCGCCCAGTTCGCGTACCTGAAGGCCACCGAGGGCACCACCTACCTCAATCCGTACTTCTACGCACAGAGCGGCGGCTCCTTCCTGGCCGGCGTGGTCCGCGGGGCGTACCACTTCGCGCTGCCGAACCTCTCCGGCGCGGCCGCGCAGGCGAACTTCTTCGTCGACCACGGGGGCGGCTGGACGCCCGACGGCCTGACCCTGCCGCCGGCGCTGGACATCGAGTACAACCCGTACGGTGCCGACTGCTACGGCCTCAGCCAGAGCGCGATGGTGGACTGGATCCGGGAGTTCAGCGACACCGTCCACGACCGGACGAGCCGCTACCCGCTGATCTACACGACCACCGCCTGGTGGAGCAGCTGCACCGGCAACAACGCCGGCTTCGGCGCCACCAACCCGCTCTGGGTCGCCCGGTACGCGAGCAGTGTCGGCACGCTGCCGGCCGGCTGGGGCTTCCAGACCATCTGGCAGTACGCCGATTCGGGCTCCCTCCCGGGCGACCAGGACTGGTTCAACGGCCCGTACGACCGCGTGCAGGCGCTCGCCAACGGCTGAAGCCGGTAGCGGAGCGACGGTGGTCGCCCGGCGGGCGGCGACGGCCACGGCGACGACGACGGCCGGTCCCCGGACCGACCGGACCGGCCCTGAGCAGGCCCGCGATCGAGCGGGCGCCCTACGCCCGTAGACCGCCCGCCGCCTCGGTGGACGGCGCGGCAGGCGGAACTCGAGGGAAGCTCCGGCGAACTCTCGGCAGACCTCTCACCACCGTGGCGGGTACATGGCTACTCTCGTAGCGGCAACCGCGCGGACACCGTGCGGTCCGTACACGACCATGCCCAGGACCAGAGGAGTGTTCATGCACAGCACTTCCCGCTCCGCCCGCACCGTCAGCACCGGCACCGCACCGCTCCCCACCGCCCCCGCACCGACCGCACCCACCGGTCCGGCCGACCGCGCGGCAGGCGCCGGCGCCCGTACCCGGCGCCTGCCGCGGCTGGCCGCCGCAGCGCTCGCCGCCGGCGCCCTGCTGGCCGGCGGGGCCGCCCCGGCGCAGGCGGCGCGGCCCGCGCCCGTCCTGCACCCCGACCAGGACTTCGCCGGCTCGACCGTCGCCGCCCACGAGGGGAGAGCCGGCCTGCCCGACGCACAGTCACTGGTCGCCCAGACCAAGGGCATGGACGTCTCCAGCTACCAGGGCAACGTCGCCTGGAGCACGGCGGCGGCGAACGGCGCCCGGTTCGCCTACGTGAAGGCCACCGAGGGCACCACCTACACCAACCCGTACTTCACCCAGCAGTACAACGGCTCCTACAACGCCGGCCTGATCCGCGGCGCGTACCACTTCGCGCTGCCCAACGTCTCCGGCGGAGCCGCCCAGGCGAACTGGTTCGTCGGGCACGGCGGCGGCTGGTCGGGCGACGGGAAGACGCTGCCGCCGGCGCTGGACATCGAGTACAACCCGTACGGCGCGACCTGCTACGGGCTCAGCCAGAGCGCGATGGTGAACTGGATCCGGGACTTCAGCAACACCGTCCGCAGCCGGACGGGCCGCTACCCCACGATCTACACCACCACCAACTGGTGGAGCACCTGCACCGGCAACAACGCCGGCTTCGGCGCCACCAACCCGCTCTGGGTCGCCCGGTACGCGAGCAGTGTCGGCACCCTGCCGGCCGGCTGGAGCTACCAGACGATCTGGCAGTACGCCGACTCCGGCACCGTGCCCGGCGACCAGAACTGGTTCAACGGGGCGTACGACCGGCTGCAGGCGCTCGCCAGGGGCTGAGCCCCGACCGTGACGGAGGGGCGGCCCGGCGCGATCCACCCGCCGGGCCGCCCCTCCCTTGCGCGGACGACGCCTCGCGGACGACGCCTCGGGGGGCCGGTCAGAGCCGGGCGCCCAGCATCCGCAGCACCAGCTCGCCGTAGCGGCGGCCCAGCTCCTGCGGGGACTCGCTGCTGCGCTCGGTGTACCAGCGCGCGACGTCGATGCCGAGCGAGGTGACCGCCCGGGCGGCGGTCTTCACCTCGGCCACCTCGAAGAGGCCGGCCACCCGGCCGGCCTCGATGATCCCGCTGACCTCACGCTCGATGTCCAGGCGCAGGCCGGCGACCACCGCGTAGTCCTCGGCGGGCAGGGCGTGCAGTTCGTAGTTGACCACCCGGCCCACCGTGCGGCCCCGGGCGTGCCAGCTGGTGAAGTCCTCGACGAGCCGGCGCATCCGCTCCACCGGTCCGCCGTCGGCCCCGGCCGCGGCCCGGACCAGCTCCAGGGTGGCGGCGTGGCCGGCCCGGCTGATCTCGGCGAGCAGCGCCGCCTTGGACGGGTAGTGGATGTAGAGCGCGGCGGGGCTCATCCCGGCCGCGGTGGCGATGTCGCGGGTGGTGGTGGCGTGGTACCCGCGCTCGGCGAACGCCTCGACGGCCGCGGCCAGCAGGCGGTACGCGGCCTCGGGGCGGGGCCCGGCTCCGCCGGGGAGCGTGGTCCAGAGGTCGGCGATCGGCGTGCTGGTCATGGCGCCATCCTCCCAGAACTGCGCTGCGGGCCCACGGCCCGGCCCGGAGCCACCGGGGCTGTTGACAGGGTCTCGCACCGACAGCATGCTAAGCAAGCGCTTAGTCACTTCTGTTCCACACCGCTCACCCCCTGCGGACGCCGCACTCCCCCCGGCCCGCCGGACGCGAAAGGACCCTCAGTGGTGCACTCCTTCAAGGGCCAGGTGGCCGTCGTCACCGGAGCCAGCCGTGGGATCGGCCTCGGCATCGCACGCGAGCTGGTCGCCCGCGGCGCCAAGGTCTGCGTCACGGCCCGGGGCGCCGACGCGCTGGCCGAGGCCGTCCAGGACCTCGGCGGACCGGAGGTCGCCATCGGCGTCGCCGGCAAGGCCGACGACCCCGCGCACCAGGAGGAGGCCGTCAGCCGCACCATGGCGGCGTTCGGACGGCTCGACCACCTGGTCAACAACACCGGCATCAACCCGGCCTACGGCCCGGTGCTCGGCACCGACGAAGCCCTCGCCGCGAAGATCCTCGCGGTCAACGTGCTCGCCCCGCTGGCCTGGACCCGCCGGGCCCACGCCGCCTGGATGGGCGAGCACGGCGGCTCGGTGGTCAACGTCGCCTCGATCGCCGGCATCCGCTCCTCCGCGGGCATCGGCATGTACGGCGTCAGCAAGGCCGCCCTGATCCGCCTCACCATGGAGCTGGCCGCCGATCTCGGCCCGCGGATCCGGGTCAACGCCGTCGCCCCGGCCGTGGTCAAGACGAAGTTCGCCGAGGCCCTGTACGAGGGCCGCGAGGAGGAGGCCGCGGCCGCCTACCCGCTCGGCCGGCTCGGGCTGCCGGAGGACGTCGCCGGCGCCGTCGCCTTCCTGCTCTCCACCGACGCCGCCTGGATCACCGGGCAGACCGTGGTCGTCGACGGCGGCGTGACCCTCGGCGGCGGACTGTGAGCCCGGGCACCCCGGAGCGGCCCGCCGGGCAGAATCCCACCAGGCAGAATCTCACCGGGCAGAGCCTCGACGGCCGGGACCTCACCGGGCAGGGCGTGGTGGTGACCGGCGCCGGCCGGGGCATCGGCGCCGCCCTCGCCCGGGCCTTCGCCGCGGCGGGCGCCGAGGTGGTGGTCAACGACCTCGACCCGAAGGCCGCCGAGGCCGTGGCCGAGGAGTGCGGGGGCGTCGCCGTGCCGGGCGACGCCGCGGGCGGACAGGGCCTGGCCGCACTGGTCCGACAGGCCCGCGAGGCGCTCGGCGAGATCGACGTCTGGTGCGCCAACGCCGGGGTCGCCCCCACCGGCGGCGCCGACGCACCGGCCGCCGCCTGGGCCCTGGCCTGGGAGGTCAACGTGCTCGCCCACGTCCGGGCGGCCGACCTGCTGCTCCCCCGCTGGCTGGAGCGCGGCTCCGGCCGCTTCGTCGCCACCGTCTCGGCCGCCGGGCTGCTCACCAGCCTCGGCTCCGCGCCGTACGCCGTCTCCAAGCACGGCGCGCTGGCCTTCGCCGAGTGGCTCGCCGCCACCTACCGCCACCGCGGCCTGCGGGTGCACGCGGTCTGCCCGCAGGGCGTGCGGACCGACATGCTGACCTCCGCCGGCGCGATGGGCGAGATCCTGCTGGCCCCCACCGCCATCGAGGCCGAGGAGGTCGCCGGCGCGGTACTCGCCGGCCTGCGCGAGGAGCGCTTCCTGATCCTCCCGCACCCCGAGGTCGCCGAGTACTACGCCCACCGGGCCACCGAGCCGGACCGCTGGCTCGGCGGGATGAACAAGCTGCAGCGCGCACTGGAGAAGGGTGGGGCCGCATGAGGGCCTGGCAGGTCGACGAACTGGGCGAGCCGAGCGCGGTGATGCGCCTGCGTGACCTGGCCGGCCGGCCCGAGCCCGGCCCGGGTCAGGTACGGGTGCGCGTCCGCGCGGCGGCGGTGAACTTCCCCGACGCCCTGATGGTGCGCGGCCACTACCAGGTGCGCCCGCCGCTGCCGTTCACCCCCGGCGTCGAGCTCTGCGGCGTGGTCGAGGCCCTGGGCGAGGGCGTGAGCGACCTGGCCCCGGGCGACCGGGTGATCGGCAACCCCGTGCTGCCCGGCGGCGCCTTCGCCGAGTACGCCCTGCTGGAGGCCGCCGCGGTGTTCGGCGCCCCGGACGCCCTGGACGACGCCGAGGCGGCCGCCCTGCACATCGGCTACCAGACGGCGTGGTTCGCCCTGCACCGCCGGGCCGCGCTGCGCCCCGGCGAGACCCTGCTGGTGCACGCGGCCGCCGGCGGGGTGGGCAGCGCGGCCGTCCAGCTCGGCAAGGCGGCCGGCGCCCGGGTGATCGGGGTGGTCGGCGGCGCCGACAAGGCGGCGGTGGCCCGGGAGCTCGGCGCCGATCTGGTGGTCGACCGGCGGGCCGAGAACTTCGTCGCGGTGGTCAAGGAGGCCACCGGCGGTCTCGGCGCCGACGTCGTGTTCGACCCGGTGGGCGGCGACGCCTACACCGGCTCCACCAAGTGCGTCGCCTTCGAGGGCCGGATCGTGGTGGTCGGCTTCGCCGCCGGGCAGATCCCCGCCCCCGCCCTCAACCACGCGCTGGTGAAGAACTACTCGATCCTCGGACTCCACTGGGGCCTCTACAACACCCGCGACCCGAGGGCCGTCCGGGCCGCCCACGAGGAGCTCACCAAGCTCGCCGAGCAGGGCGTGGTCCGCCCTCTGGTGAGCGCCCGGCTCCCGCTGGCCAAGGCCGCGGCGGGCGTCCAGCTGGTCGCCGACGGGCGCAGCACCGGCCGGGTCGTCGTCCTCGGGGAATGAGTCGTCGTACTCGCGGACCGGGTCGTCGTACTCGCGGACCGGGTCGTCGTGCTCGCGGACCGGGTCGTCGTTGCTCGGTGACCGACCGGGCAGGCCCGGACGGGCGCCGCGGTGCGCGGGGCCCCGGCCCGGGCACGCCTCGGGGGCCGGCGGTGGTGACCGCCGGCCCCCGTAGGGTGGAACCACCGCCGCGTCAGGCGCGGCCGGCGGCCTTCTGGGTACGCCGGGAGAGCGAGTCGACCACGACCGCGGCGAGCAGCACCGCACCGGTGATCATGAACTGGATGGCGTTGCTCACGCCCATGATGTTCATGCCGGACTGGATCGAGCCGATCACCAGCGCACCGAGCAGTGCGGACCAGGTGCTGCCGCGTCCGCCGAAGAGGCTGGTCCCGCCGATGACGGCGGCCGCGATGCAGTTCATCAGCAGGTTGCCGCCGCCGGAGGTCTGGCTGGCCGACTGGATCTGGGCCGCCAGGAAGAGGCCGCCCACCGCCGCCATGGTGGAACAGATCATGAAGACCGAGATCCGGATCCACGAGACGTTGATACCGGCCCGGCGGGCGCCTTCGATGTTGCCGCCGAGGGCGAAGATCTGCCGGCCGTAGGTGGTGCGGCGGAGCACGAAGTCCAGCACCACGATGAAGATCAGGAAGATCAGCAGCGCCAGCGGCAGGCCCTTGTACTGGTTGAGCGTGTAGGCCACCACGAAGGCGATGACGGCCAGCACCACGGTGCGCAGCGCGATGTCGGCCGGTGGGCGGTAGGGCACCCCGGCCGCCTTCCGCCGTCGGGCGTCGAGCAGGTTGGCCGTCAGGAAGAGCAGCACGCTTGCCGCCGCGAGCAGGTAGGCCGCGATGGTCTGGCTGTAGATCGTGGTGTAGAGCCGGGAGACGATGTCCTTGCCGGAGAGGTTGACCGTGCCGGAGGAGCCCAGGATCTGGAGCATCAGACCGTTCCAGGCGAGGTTACCGGCGAGGGTGACGACGAAGGCGGGGACGCCGACCTTGGCGAAGAACAGGCCCTGGATCAGGCCGACGATCGCGCCGCCGGCGATGGCCGAGATCAGGGCCACCCACTCGTTGACGCCGTGGGTGACGTTCATGACCGCGAAGATGGCCGCGCACAGTCCGCTGACCGAGCCGACCGAGAGGTCGATCTCGCCGAGCAGCAGCACGAAGACGACGCCGATGGCGATCATCCCGGTGCCGACGATCTGCTGGGAGAGGTTGGAGAGGTTCTGGGCGGAGAGGAAGGTGCTGTTCAGGCTGCCGAACACGGCCCAGATGATGATCAGGGCCAGCACCACGGGGAGCGAGCCGAGTTCGCCGCTGCTCAGCCGGCGTTTGAACTCGCCCAGGTAGCCCGCCACGCCTCCTTCCCGCACGATCAGGCGCGGGTCGACCACCGGGGTGGCGTCGGCCGCCACCGGGACGGGTGCGTTGACACCGCCCTTGGGCATGCTGTCCTCGGGCAGCGGCGTGCGGTGGAACTCGCCGTCGCCCGGCTGCGGATTGTTGTCGCTCACAGTTGACCCTCCGAGCCACGCGCCTGACGGCGGGTCACGGCGTTGTCCGTGGCGCCGGTGATGGCGGAGATGATCTCTTCCTTGTTGGTGTAGCGCCGGTCGAAGAACCCGTTGTTGCGCCCGAGGCGCAGCACCGCGATCCGGTCGGCGACGGCCATCACGTCGGCCATGTTGTGGCTGATCAGGATGACGCCCAGGCCCCGGTCGCGCAGTCGCTCGACCAGGTCCAGGACCTGGGCGGTCTGCTCGACGCCGAGGGCCGCGGTGGGTTCGTCGAGGATGACGACCTTGGGGTCGCCGACCAGGGCGCGGGCGATGGCCACGGTCTGGCGCTGGCCGCCGGAGAGCGAGGCGATCGGGATCCGGACGCTGGGGATGCGGATCGACAGGGTGCTGAGCAGTTCGCGGGAGCGCTTCTCCATGCCGACCTCGTCGAGGATGGTGAAGTGCCGCATCTCGCGGCCCAGGAAGAGGTTGCCGACCACGTCGAGGTTGTCGCAGAGCGCGAGGTCCTGGTAGACGGTGGCGATCCCGAGGGTCTGGGCGTCCTGCGGCCGGTGGATGGACACCGTCCGGCCCTCCCACTCGATCACTCCGTCGTCCGGCTGGTTGACCCCGGCGATCGTCTTGACCAGCGTGGACTTGCCGGCGCCGTTGTCGCCCACCAGGGCGACCACCTCGCCCGGGCGCACCTCCAGCTCGACGTCGGTGAGCGCCTGAACGGCGCCGAACCGTTTGGAGACCCCGCGCAGCGCGAGTACGGGCTCAGCTGCCACAGCTATCAACTCCCTTGTTCACGCAGTCCGTCGAACACGACCGGACTGGCCCGGCCACGGTGGGCCGGGCTCCGGTCAGGACAGACCCGCATCCGCGCAGGCGGCGGCGTAGTCCGGCGTGCAGATCTGCGCGACGGTGTAGAGGCCGTCCTTCACCACGGTGTCCTTGATGTTGGCCTTGACCAGCACGATCGGGGTGATCAGGACGGACGGCACCTTGTGCCCGCTGCCGCTGGTGGAGGTCGCCGTCGCCGAGGCGGTCGGCACACCCTTGCCCTGGGCCAGGGCCACCGCCATGGCCGCGGCCGCTTCGGCCTCCGGCTTGTAGGGCTTGTAGATCGACATCGTCTGGGTGTTGACGAGGATCCGCTGCACCGCGTCCAGCTGGGCGTCCTGCCCGGTCAGCGGCACGGAGAGGTTCGCGGCCTTGAGGGCGGTGGCGATACCGGCCGCCATCCCGTCGTTGGCGGAGTAGACGCCGACCACGTTCTGGGCGCCGAGCGCGGTGATCGCGGCGGCGGCCTCCTGGTTGGCGTTGTTCGGGTCCCAGTTCGGGGTGTCGTACTCCTTGCCGATGGTGAGCTTGCCGTCCATCGCGCTGTGCGCGCCGGCCTTGAACTCGGCCGCGTTCGGGTCGGTCGGCGAGCCGTTGATCATGATGATCTTGCCGGCGGAGGCCTTGTCGCCGACCGCCGTCACCAGCGCCTCGCCCTGCAGCACGCCGACCTTGAAGTTGTCGAAGGAGACGTAGCCGTCGATCGGGCCCTGGGCCAGCCGGTCGTAGGCGACCACCTTCACACCCGCGTCGTGCGCCTTCTGCACCGAGGACTGGATCGACTTGGCGTCCACCGCGTCCAGGATCAGGACCTGGTTGCCCTTGGTGAGCGCGGTGTCCACCTGGGTCTGCTGCGTCGTGGCGTCCTGGTTGGCGTTGTAGTAGTCGATCTGCGCGTCCGGCGCGATGGCCTTGATCGCCTGTTCGATCAGGGGCTTGTCGAACTGTTCGTAGCGCGTCGTCTTGGTCTCGGGCAGGAGGAGGCCGATCTTGATCGGCCCGGAGGCGCTGCCCGAGCCGCCACCCGAGGATCCGGTGGACTGCTTCGCGCTCCCGCACGAGGCGAGGGTGAACGCGACGGTGACGGCCGCGGCGGCGGCGACGATGCGGGAAGGACCTGGCTTCACTGGAACGCCTCTCAGAGTGGAGAACACCCCCCGGGATCCGAGTCTCCGACCACCCGCTCCCCGCTGCTATCCAGGACGGCCGAATGTGCTCATCCGGCAGGGCCGGACGGGTGACGGGACCCCGCCGCGGCACCGGCAACGCCCGTTCGGACCGCGACCTCTGGCACCCGCCGGGCGGCGGGAGGAAGATGTGAGACGCCTGCCCACCGGGGCGTCGCGCCCGCCGCCGTCCGCGGCCGGAGCCCGGCGCGGACGCGGCCCGGCACCTCTCCCGGCCGCGGTCCCGCAGGCCGCCAACCAGAACCTGACGAGGAAGAGGGTGGGGCCCAGTGTCCACTCCCCCCGGTCGGCCCACTCCGCCCGCGGCGCCGCTGGTCACCGGCTCCGGAGCCGGCGAGAAGGGGCTCAAGAACGGCGCGCTCGGCCTGGTCTCCTCGGTGGCGATCGGCCTCGCCTCCACCGCCCCCGCGTACAGCCTGGCCGCCACGCTCGGCATCATCGTGGCCGGCGTCGGCCTGCAGGCACCGATCATCACCATCCTCGGCTTCGTCCCGATGCTGCTGATCGCCTACGCCTACAAGGAGCTCAACGCCTCCGACCCGGACTGCGGCACCACCTTCACCTGGGCCGCGCGCGCCTTCGGCCCGCGCACCGGGTGGCTCGGCGGCTGGGGCATCGTCGTCGCGGACATCATCGTGATGGCCAACCTGGCCCAGATCGCGGGCGTCTACGGCTTCCGGCTGTTCGGGCTGGACTCGCTGGCCGAGAACACCACCTGGACCACGATCGCCGGGGTCGTCTGGATCATCGTGATGACGTGGATCTGCTACATCGGCATCGAGATCTCCGCGGCCCTGCAGCGCTGGCTGCTGACCATCGAGATCATCATGCTGGTGCTGCTGTCGGTGACCGCCCTGGTGAAGGTCTACGGATCGAGCCCGCCGGAGACCGCGATCCAGATCTCGGCCTCCTGGTTCAACCCCTTCGAGGTCGCCTCCGCCAGTGCCCTCACCTCCGGCATCCTCGCCGCGGTCTTCATCTACTGGGGCTGGGACACCGCCGTGTCGGTCAACGAGGAGACGGCCGACAGCGCCCGCACCCCGGGCCGGGCCGCGGTGATCTCCACCGTGCTGCTGCTGGGCATCTACGCCCTGGTCGCCACCGCCTCACAGGCCTTCGCCGGCGTCGGCACCGAGGGCATCGGCCTGGGCAACCCGGACAACTCCGAGGACGTGCTCTCCAGCCTCGGTGGCGCGATCTTCGGCGAGACCGGCTTCGGCGGGTTCCTCACCAAGCTGCTGATCTTCATGGTGCTGACCTCCTCGGCGGCCTCCACCCAGACCACCATCCTGCCGACCGCCCGGACCACCTTCTCGATGGCCGCGCACAAGGCCATCCCGACCCAGTTCGCCCGGGTGCACGCCCGCCACCAGACCCCGACCTGGTCGACGGTCGGCATGGGCATCGCCTCGATCGCCTTCTACGTGCTGCTGACCTCGATCAGCGACAACGTGCTTGCCGACTCGATCGCCTCGGTGGGCCTCGGCATCGCCTTCTACTACGGGCTCACCGGGTTCGCCTGCGTCTGGTACTACCGCCGGGTGCTGACCCGCAGCGCCAAGGACTTCATCTTCAAGGGTGTGCTGCCGCTGCTCGGCGGACTGATGCTGCTGTACTTCTTCTGCTACGCGGCCTTCGACGTCTACGCGCAGCCGGACTACGGCAGCACCACCGTCGACCTGCCACTGTTCGGCGAGACCGGCGGGGTGACGGTGATCGGCATCGGGGCGCTGCTGCTCGGCGTCGTACTGATGCTCATCCAGTGGGCCGTGCAGGGCTCCTGGTTCCGGCACCCCGACGTACCGGTGAGCGCCGCCGACCCGGAGACGGCGCCGGAGTCCTGAGCCGGATCCCCGGGCCGGCCGCCGCGAGGCCGCCCCGGGGATCGCCTGATTCTTCGTCACATTCGTTGATCGGCCTGCCGTGCAGATCGCCCTTGCAAACGGCCGCCCAGGGGTGATGATGAGGAAATGACAGCTCAGTACAGGGCAGTGGCGTGGGCGGGTGCGACCCTCGGAGCACTGGCGGCCGTCGGGCTGGCGGTCTACGTGATGGTGGGGGACCTGGGGACGGCGGACCGGGTGGCGTCCGTACTCGGAGCCGTGGTGGGGCTGGCCGCGCTGGCCGCCTCGCTCTACTCGCTGCGGGCGCCGGCCACGCCCCCGGCCCTCGCCGCCGGCGCCGTCACCGTCCGGATCCGGCGCTCCGTCAGCGCCGTCAGCGCCGGCCGGAGCAGCAGGGGCAGCAGGGGCCGCCCGGTGCGGGCGGATGACGAGGAGCCGTCCGCCCCGGCCGGCCGCACGCCATGACGGGGCGCCCCCGCTCGGGGGCGCCGGCCGGAGACCGACCCTGCGGCCCCGGGGCGCCGGCCCGGGTCCGGAGAGCGTTCGGTCCGACGGTCAGGGTACGTATCGCATCTCGGGGAAGCCGGCCGAGGGGCCGTCCAGCAGGTGGTCGTCCCGGCCCCGCAGCCAGCGGTCGAAGAACGAGGCCAGGTAGGCCCGGGTCGCGGCGACCGCGCGCTCGGGGCGGACCGTCCCGATGTCGTCGGTGACGGTGGCGGCCGGGGCGGCGTCCTGCCGGGCCAGCTGGGGCAGCAGCGACTCGGCGTCGGTGTAGGAGCCGTGCCGGGAGCCGGTCAGGGTCACATCGGCGTGCCAGCCCCGGGTGTGCTGCCAGAAGGCCTCCCAGGAGGGCTGCTGCTGGTGGCCGCCGGAGTCCGGGGCGTCCGTGCCCATCAGCAGGAAGGGCGCGTCCAGACCGTCCTGGGCGGCGGTGCCGAAGGGGCTGCCGGTGCTGTCGGGCAGCGGGAACTCCATCGTGCCGTCCAGGTTGGCGCCGGCCTTGATCCGCGGGTCGTCGTGGACGGCCTGGGCCGCGGTGAAGCCCCCGGCGGAGTGGCCGACCATACCGACCCGGTCCAGATCGAGGACGCCCGACAGGCCGGCCGGCAGGGCGCCGCCGCCCCAGCCGCCGGGGCCCTCGACGGCGCGGTCGCCCGTCCGCAGGGCGGTGAGGCGGTCCAGCACCAGGCGGACGTCGTCCACCCGGGATCGCATCGCCTTGCGCAGCACGGCGTCGATCGCCGCCGGGTCCTGCAGGCCGGCCAGGTCGGGGAAGACCGACTCCGCGAGGCGGCCGCCCGGGAACTCCACCTCGGAGGCCTCGTAGGTGTGGTCGACGGTGACCACGACGTAGCCGCGTGAGGCCAGGTCCTCCACCAGGCCGGTGTTCCAGGTGCGCGGGTCGCCCAGGCCGGCGGAGTACAGCAGCACCGGACGCGGGCCGCCGGCGCGCAGGGCCGGCACGCCCTGCCGGGCGTGCGTACGGGTCGCCGACCAGTCCGTCCGGCCGGGCGGCAGGCCGTAGTTGAAGGAGCCGGCGCCGCGTGGGGTGCCGAAATGGGCGGCGGCGAGCGGCGCCATCTGCGGGGCCCGCAGGGCCGGCGCCCCGGTGGCCGGGTACCAGAAGCTGATCATCAGCTCCCGCGTCCGCTCCGGGCGCCAGGGGTCGGGCCGGCCGGGGTCGGCCAGCCGGAGCGAGGCGGTGCCCACCGGAAACGGCCCGGTGGGGGCCGGGAGCACCGCGGTGGCCAGGCCGACGCCGGCCGGTGCGGCGGCGGCCGCCGGGCCGGCCACTGCTCCCAGCAGGGTGGCCGCCGCGGCCAGCGTCAGGGCCACGGCCAGGCCGCGCCGGCGGCCCGTCAGGTACGGCCCTGCGGTCGACGGCGACACGGCGAGCGGCGGCGCCGCGTTCCGCGGTGCGGCGGTCGGTGGTGCGGCGGTCGGTGGTGCGGCGGTCGGTGGTGCGGCGTGCATCGGTCCCGGCTCCTCCCGTCGGCCCGCCTCCGTGCGGCGGGCCACGACGCCGACGGTACGGTCGGGCCGGTCCCCCGCACGTCATACCCCGGAGCCAACTCCGTCTCTCATACCGGCGTATGACGACTGGTAGGCCGATCGGCCGCCGCGGCAGGACGAAGCCCGGTCCGGCCCCGGGTGGTGGGAGCGGGACCGGGCGACGGCCGGACCGGTCAGACGTGCGGGAGCCGCGGCAGCCGGCCGTGGCCCGGAGCCGGCAGCTCGGCCAGGGTGGCCAGCGAGGCCCGGTGCCGACCGGGTGTGCCGAGGGCCAGTTGGTCCGCCTTGGCGCGCTTCAGGTAGAGGTGGACGGGGTGCTCCCAGGTCATCCCGATCCCACCGTGCAGCTGCACGGCCTCCTCCGCCGCGCGGACGGCGACCGCGCCGCAGTGCGAGGCGGCGACCGCCACCAGGACGGCCGCGTCGGCGCTGCCGGTGGACAGCGCGTCGGCCGCGGCCCGGGCGGCGGCGCGGGCGCCCGCGATGTCCAGCCAGAGGTCGGCCAGCCGGTGCTTGAGCGCCTGGAACGAGCCGACCACCCGCCCGAACTGGCGGCGCTCCCGCAGGTACGCCACCGTGGTGGCCAGACACCACTCGGCGAGCCCGAGCTGCTCGGAGGCCAGCAGCCCGGCGCCGGTCAGCAGGGCCTCCCACAGCACGGCCTCAGCCTGGTCCGGCCCCACCAGCAGCCGGCCCGGGGCGCCGTCCAGCCGGACGTCGGCGAGCGGACGGGTGAGATCGAGGGAGCCGCGCGCGGTGACCGTGACGTCGGCCGCGTCCACCGCGTACAGACCCGGCCCGGCCGGGCCGTCGGCGGGGACGATCAGCAGGCCGGCGACCGGAACGTCGGCGACCGAGCCGACCGCACCGGTCAAGGCGCCCGCCGCGTCGGCCCGTACGCCGAGCGGGAAGGGCGCGTCGGGCGCGGTGGACAGCGGTACGGCGAGCGCGGCCGTCCGGCCCCCGGCGCACAGTGCGGGCCACTCGCCGGCCGCCCTGTCACCGGCCGCGAGCAGCACGGTGGTGGCGAGCACGGCGCTGCCGAGGAACGGCACCGGCGCGCAGGCCCGGCCGAGCTCCTCCAGCACCACGGCGGTCTCGCGCAGCGAGGCCCCGGCGCCGCCGAGCGCCTCGGGCACCTGGAGCGCCACCACGCCGAGTTCCTGCGCCAGCGTGCGCCACAGCCCGGTGTCCTGCGGTTCGGGCCCCTCGCAGCGCGCGAGGACCGCCTGCGGCGGGCAGCGGTCGGCGAGCACCGCGCGGACGGCGGAGCGCAGGTCCTCCTCCACCTCCGAGTACAGCAGGTCGAGTTCGGTCATCGGGCCGACTCCTTCCACGGCACGTCCTTGTCCGAGCGGGCCTCGGCGGGCAGGCCGAGGACGCGCTCGGCGATGATGTTGCGCAGGATCTCGGAGCTGCCGCCCTCGATCGAGTTGCCCTTGGCGCGCAGGTAGCGGTAGCCGGCGTCCCGGCCGGTGAAGTCGACCAGTTCGGGCCTGGACATCGTCCAGTCGCCGTAGCCGAGCCCCTGCTCGGCGAGCAACTCGACCTCCAGTCCGGTCAGTTCCTGCGCCAGCCGGGCGAAGGCCAGCTTCGCGGCGGCTCCCTCGGGGCCCGGCTGGCCGACCGCGAGCTGCTGGCGCAGCCGCTCGCCCGTCAGCCGGAGCACCTCGGCGTCGGTCCAGCCCTGGAGCAGTCGCTGGTGCAGCTCGTGGGTGCGCAACTCGGGGTGCCGGCGCCAGGTTTCGGCGAGGATGCCGATCAGGCCGCCCTCGCGCGGGGTGCGCTGGCCGCCGATCGCGACCCGCTCGTTGTTGAGGGTGGTCTGGGCGATCTGCCAGCCCTCGCCGACGGCGCCGAGCCGGTGCGCGTCGGGGATCCGCACGCCGGTCAGGAAGACCTCGTTGAACTCGGCCTCGCCGGTGAGCTGGCGCAGCGGGCGGACGTCCACGCCGGGGTCGGTCATGTCGCAGACGAAGTAGCTGATGCCCTGGTGCTTGGGCACGTCCGGGTCGGTCCGGGCGAGCAGGATGGCCCAGCGGGCGAGGTGGGCGCTGGAGGTCCACACCTTCTGGCCGTCCACCGTCCAGCCGGCGTCGGGGCCGTCGCCGTCGCGGACGGCACGGGTGGCCAGCGCGGCCAGGTCGGAGCCGGCGCCGGGCTCGCTGAAGAGCTGGCACCAGACCTCCTCACCGGTCCACAGCGGGCGCAGGAAGCGGCGCTTCTGCTCCTCGGTGCCGTAGCGCAGGATGGTGGGCGCGGCCATGCCGAGGCCGATGCCGATCCGGCGGGGGTCGTTGTCGGGAGCGCCGGCGGCGGCGAGTTCGGCGTCGACCACGGCCTGCAGGGCGCGCGGCGCGCCGAGGCCGCCGAGGCCGGGCGGGAAGTGCACCCAGGCCAGGCCGGCGTCGAAGCGGGCCCGCAGGAACTCCAGCGGGTCGGTGGCGGCCGGGTCGTGGGCGGCCAGCAACTCGGCGGTAAGGGTGATGAGTTCGTCGGCGGTGGTCATCGCCCGGCCTCCCGGTACCGCTTGAGCTCCCGGCGGGCCAGCGAGCGCTTGTGCACCTCGTCCGGGCCGTCGGCCAGCCGCAGGGTGCGGTTGCCGGCCCAGAGCTGGGCGAGCGGGGTGTCCTGGCTGACGCCGGCCGCGCCGTACGCCTGGACGGCCTTGTCCAGGATCCACTCCACGGTGAGCGGGGTGGCGATCTTGATGGCCTGGATCTCGGTGTGGGCGCCCCGGTTGCCGACGGTGTCCATCAGCCAGGCCGTCTTCAGCACCAGCAGCCGGGCCTGCTCGATCCGCACCCGGGACTCGGCGATCCAGTCCTGCACGACGCCCTGTTCGGCCAGCGGGCGGCCGAAGGCGACCCGCTCCAGGGTGCGGCGGCACATCAGCTCCAGGGCACGCTCGGCGATCCCGATCGCCCGCATGCAGTGGTGGATCCGGCCGGGGCCGAGCCTGGCCTGGGCGATGGCGAAGCCGGAACCCTCCTCGCCGATCAGGTTGCCGGCCGGGACCCGGACGTCCTCGAAGGTGATCTCGGCGTGCCCGCCGTGGTCGGCGTCGTCGTAGCCGAAGACCCGCATGCCGCGCCGGACGGTCACGCCGGGGGTGTCGCGCGGCACCAGGATCATGCTCTGCTGCCGGTGCGGCTCGGCGGACGGGTCGGTCTTGCCCATCACGATGAAGATCTTGCAGGCCGGGTTCATCGCCCCGGTGATGTACCACTTGCGGCCGTTGACCACGTACTCGTCGCCGTCGCGTTCGATCCGGGTGGCGATGTTGGAGGCGTCGGAGGAGGCCACCTCGGGCTCGGTCATCGCGAAGGCGGAGCGGATCTCGGCGTTCAGCAGCGGCTCCAGCCACTGCTTGCGCTGGTCGGCGTCGGCGAACTGGGCCAGCAACTCCATGTTTCCGGTGTCGGGCGCGGCGCAGTTGAGCGCGGCGGGCGCCAGGTGCGGGCTGCGGCCGGTGATCTCGGCGAGCGGCGCGTACTGCAGGTTGGTCAGGCCGGCTCCGCCCTCCCCCGGGAGGAAGAGATTCCACAGGCCCAGCCGGCGGGCCTGGGCCTGCAGTTCGGCGACCACCGGCGGGATGTCCCAGTGATCCCGTGCCGGGTCGGCGAGTTGCTCCTCCAGCACGGCTTCGGCCGGGTGGACGTACTCGTCCATGAAGGCGAGCAGCCGCTCGCGCAGCTCCAGGGTGCGGGCGTCGTACGAGAAGTCCATGTCAGTGCTCCTTGAGGGCCGCGAGGCCGTGGTCGACCAGGATCGGGCCCATCTCGCCGGCGCGTTCGAAGCCGGCGCCGAGGGTCTTGCCCTGCTGGTAGCGGTAGTGGATGCCCTCGGCGACCACGGCGAGCTTGAACGAGGCGAAGGCGACGTACCAGCCGAGTGTGGAGACGTCCCGCCCGGAGAGTTCGGCGTAGCGGGCGACCAGTTCGGGGGCGGCCGGGTAGCCGGGCGCGGTGGCGGCGGCCGGGATGATCCCGCCGCCCGCGCCGGCGAGTTCGGTGTACATCACGAGCAGGCCGAGGTCGGTGAGCGGGTCGCCGAGGGTGGACATCTCCCAGTCCAGTACGGCCGTGATCCGGTCCTCACCGTCCACCAGGACGTTGTCCAGCCGGTAGTCGCCGTGCACCAGGGTGGGCGCCGGGGAGTCGGGGAGCCGCTCGGTGAGCAGCGCGTGCAACTCGTCGACGCCGGGCAGCTCACGGCTCCGCGAGGCGGCCAACTGGGTGCTCCAGCGACGCAGTTGACGGGCGAGATAGCCCTCGGGGCGGCCGAAGTCGGCCAGGCCCACGGCGGCCGGGTCGATGGCGTGCAGCCGGACCAGGGTCTCGGCCAGGCCGAGGCCGAGCGCCCGGACCCGCTCCGGGCCGAGCGCGGTGATCGCGGCGGCGTCCCGGTGGGCGACACCGGGCACGTACGACATCAGGTACCAGGTGGAGCCGATCACCTCGGTGTCCTCGACCAGCAGGTGGGTGTCCGGCACGGGTACCGGCGTGGCCCGCAGGGCAGTCATCACCCGGTACTCGCGGCCCATGTCGTGCGCGGTGGCGAGGACGTGGCCGAGCGGCGGCCGGCGCAGCACCCAGCTGGACGCGCCGTCGGAGAGGACGTACGTCAGGTTGGAGCGGCCGCCCTCGATCAACTCGGCCCGCAGCGGGCCCCGGACCAGGCCCGGCAGCTCGCGGTCCAGGTGGACGCGCAGCCGCGCCAGGTCCAGACCGGGCGGGTCGGCGGGGGTGTCGGACATCGGCTCGCTCCCAAGCGTTTCGGTGGTCCGCCCGGCGGAGGCCCCACCGGGTGACTAAGCGCTTGCTTAGCATTCAGCCGAGGGGGGTGCCCTGTCAACGCCCCCTCCCCGATCGGTGCACCCGATTGCCGGGCGCCACGGGTTGTGCGGCGGGAGTACGCGGGCGACCTCCGGGCCGGCGGGCGGCGCGGATGCGTGCAGGACCGCGACCCGGGCCCCCTGTGCTCTCCGCATGCGAAGTCGTACGGAGACCGTGGCCGTCGGGGCAACCGGCGTCGCCGACCACCTCGTGCTCACCGCCGCCCCCGACGTCCTCACCGCCGCCCCCGACGTGTTCGCCGCCGAGGCCCGGAGCTTTCCCGCCGCCCTCCAGGCCGCCCTGAGTGGCACCGGTCCACCGCCGCTGAGCCTCCCCCGCCCGTTGCCGCGGGCCGGTGACGAGGATGGCGCGGACGCATCACAACTCGGCCTCACTGCAAGTCCGTTGACTGGTGCGGCCGGACGGGAGCGGCGATGCTCGGTGCACCACCGGATTCCGGCGGGCCAGCGAGGGGGGCGTCATGGGGGAACGCACCGGACCGGCCGGGCGGGGGTCTCGGCGTACGTTACGGCGTACGTCCCGGCGCGCGGCCGGTCCGTTCTTCGCGCTGCTGCGACTGCTCGGCGCGGCGGCCGTGTTCGGCCTGCTGCTCGGTGGTGCGGGCACCGTGATGCTGTTCGCCTTCACCGACTGGTTCGACCCGATCGGCCGGTACTACCACGAGTACCGCTTCTGGGGCGGCCGGCGCTGAGGGGCGCGGCACACCCCGCGGGCGGGCGTGCTGCGGGCGGCGTGCGGCGCGGGACGTTGTGCGCACGCCGTCCCGCGCCGGCCGTCGGGGCCGGGCCTCAGGTCAGCCGACGTCCACCGGCCCGCCGGTCTGCAGCGACTGCTCGGCGCCGGCCAGGATCTCCACCACCCGCAGCCCGAAGGCGGCGTCGCAGGGGTGCGGCGTGCCGGTGCGGGCCGAGTCGAGCAGCGCGTCCACCGCGCGGTGCAGCGCCCGGACCGGGCCCTCGCCGCGCTCCGGCAGATGCGCGACGCCGGCGCTGCCGCGCAGCTCCATGCACGTTCCGCCGGCCTCCACCGGTGCGGTCAGGCTCAGCGCGAGGGTGCTGGACGCGCCGCCCTCGTGCCGCAGCACCAGGTGGACGGTGTCCCGCGGGCCGGCGGCCGCCGTCACCCGGGTCGCGTCGCCGAGCACCGGCAGCAGGACGGACAGGGCGTGCGGGCCGACGTCCCAGAGCGCGCCCTTCTCCTCGCGCCAGGGCGAGGCCGCGTACGGGCTGCTGCTGCCGGGCGCGAAGACCGAGCCGAGCCAGTCGGAGCGGCCGGTGAACCAGCCGCCGACCGCCGCCTGCTTCTCCAGCCAGGGGCCCTGCTCGCCGCCGAAGCGGACGGTGAAGAAGACCACCGAGGCCACCTCGTGCCGGGCGACGGCGGCCGCGAGCCGGCGGGCGTCCGGTACGGTCAGCGCGACCGGCTTGTCCAGCAGCAGGTGGCAGCCCGCCTCGGCCGCACGGACCGCGAGGTCCGGCTGGACGCCGGGCGGCAGCGCGATGGAGACCGCGTCCACGTCGGCGAGCAGCGCGTCCACGTCGGGGTAGGCGCGTACGCCGTGGGCCTCGGCGAGGGCCTCGGCCGCCTCCGGCCGCCGCCCCCACACGCCCACGAACTCGATTCCGGGGTGCTCAGCGAGCACGGGAGCGTGTACCCGCTCCGCCCAAGGGCCGGTGCCCAGCAGTCCGATCCGCACGTTCTCGCTCCTCAGGTGGTTCAGCCCTGTACGCGGGCCAGCGTGAATCCGTCGTAGCCCTTCGCCCCGACCGTCTGGACGGAGGTCGCCGACACCCGGGGCTCGGCGGCGATCAGGTCGTGCAGCCGCCGGGTGCCGATGGTGCTGGGGTCGGCGCTGTCCGCGTCGGCGACGGCCCCGCCGCGCACCACGTTGTCGACGATGATCAGCGAGCCGGGCCGGGTCAGCTTGAGCGCCCGGGCGAAGTACTCCGGGTTGCTCGGCTTGTCCGCGTCGATGAAGACCAGGTCGAAGGGCTCCACGCCGTCCGCCTCCAGCGCCGCGAGGGAGTCCGCGGCCGGGCCCAGCCTGACCTCGGCGACCTTGCCGAGGCCGGCCCGCTCCAGGTTGGTGCGGGCCACCTCGGCGTGCTTGGGTTCGATCTCCAGGGTGATCAGGGTGCCGTCGGCGGGGAGCGCGCGGGCCAGCCAGATCGCGCTGTAGCCGCCGAGCGTGCCGACCTCCAGGATCCGGCGGGCGCCCTGGGTGAGCGCGAGCAGGTGCAGCAGCTTGCCCTGGTTCGGCGCCACCGCGATGTGCGGCAGCCCGGCCTCGGTGGCGGCGGCCGTCGCGGCCTCCAGCACCGGATCGTGGCCGATCAGGGTCTCGGCGAAGTAGTCGTCGACCGCGTCCCACTGCTGCTGGCTCACAAGGCCCTCCACATGCTGCGTCGTCACCGCCGGGATTCCCGCCCGATGCTATCGTGCCGCGCCTGCCGGACCGTCAGTCCGTCGCGGGCGCCACGGCCGTCGCGGTGGCCGCCGCGGCACCGGGAGCAGGAGCTCCCGGCACCTTGGCCTCCGACACCACGGCCTCCGACACCACGGCCTCCGACGGCGCCGCCGCCGGCTCGGCCGAGGCGGCGGGCACGGCGTTCGCGGGCACGGCGCCGGGCTTCGGTGCCGCGTCCAGCAGGCCCTGCGCCTCGTCCTCCGCCCTGCTCTTCGCGGCCCGGCGCTTCAGCAACCAGGCGGAGAAGGCCCCGCCGAGCGCGGCAAGCACCAGGCCCACCCAGGAGAAGCCCTTCAGCCACTGCTCGACGACCTTGCCGACGTGGTAGACCAGCAGCGTCGTGCCGCCGGCCCAGACCACGCCGCCGAGCACGTTGGCGATCAGGAACTTCCAGTACGGCATCCGCAGCGCGCCGGCGAGCGGCCCCGCGAAGATCCGCAGCAGGGCGATGAAGCGGCCGAAGAAGACCGCCCACATGCCCCACTTCTGGAAGGACCGCTCCGCGCTCGCCAGGTGGTCCGGCCCGAAGTGCCGTGGGAACCTCCGCCCGAGCTTCTCGAACAGCGGCTTGCCGCCCCGGCGCCCGATCGAGTAGCCGATCGAGTCCCCGATGATGGCGCCGAGGATCGCGCAGATCGCGATCCACCACGGGCTGACCACACCGCGCGAGGAGAGCAGGGCCGCCGAGACCAGCGCGATCTCGCCGGGCAGCGGGATGCCCAGGCTCTCCAGGCCGATGATCAGCGCGATCAGGGCGTACACCCAGCCCGGTGGGACGCTCTCGATCCAGGCGTCGATGTGCAAGGCCGGTTACCTCCGTGGCAGGACGAGACGGTGGTCTCGCCGTTTCAGGATTGCGCGGGTTCGGGGCGCGGGTCCGGGGTGCGGCGGCCGGCGCCCCGAAAGGGCAGCCTAATCCCCCGGAGCCCCACACCCTAAGAGAGCCCGCTGCTGAGGACGCCCCGGCCGGCTTTCCGGTTCCTTGATCCGCTCTTGGGGCTTCCTTGGGAAAACCCGCGCGCGGGCCGGTGGGCGGGCCGGCCGGCCGCCGTACGACGGGGCTGCCCCGAGCGGGACCGGGCCCGCCCCGCAGGGCTCCCCCGGCAGGTGCCGGCGGACGAGCGGGTACGCACGGCAGTCGCGCGGCGCCGCCGACGGGAACGATCCGGACGCCCGGGCCCGGCGGCCCCGAAGGCCCGCACGGGGCGCGGGCCCCGCGCCATGGGTCGGCGCCGGTCGGTCAGCGGTGCTTGCCGGCGAGGAGCTCGTCCAGCGGGACCACGGCGCCGTCGGTCGCCGCGGTACGCCGCCACAGCTGGACACCGTCGGACGGGCGCACCTGGGAGGTGTTCTCCCAGCCGGTGATGATCAGCTCGGCGAGCTGCAGGGCCTTGACCCGGTTGCGGCCCAGAGTGCCGCTGGCGGGATCGGGCAGGGGCTGGCCCTGGCCGTCGTCGGCGTGGAGGTACCAGCGCTCGTAGGGGCTGTAGCGGCCCTGGTCGTCCGGCGGGCTGAGGTGCTTCGACAGGTGCCAGGTGCGGCCCTCGTGGACGGTGGTGGCGTACCCGGCGGTGTGGCCGGTCCAGGTGAGGCGGGACTTCCAGGGCACTGCGGGGTCTCCTTCGGGGGTGCCGTCCGCACTTCGGGCCGGGACGGCGCGGGGCGGACGCTCGGTGAGCGGCGGGACGGCAGCCGGTGTTGCCGGACGGCCGGCCCGCACGCTCAGCCTACGGCCGGCCGCTCGGGCAGGTCCGCGTCGGCCGGGCCCGGCGGGAGGTGGGCCGGGCCGTCAGCGCCCCAGCGCGGCACGGACCGTCAGTCCGTGGTGGCGGCGCAGTCGCCGCATCTCCCACCAGGACAGGGCCGTGACGGTGACGGGGGCGCCGAGGACGAAGGCCGCCCGGGCGCCCGGCGGGACCTGGGGGTAGGCGCCCGTGACGACGTCCAGGAGCGCCATCTCCCACACCAGGACGCCGGCGAGGATCGGCGGCACCACCTCATGGATGTCCGCGGTGCGGAAGACATGCACGAGCGACAGGCCGATGCCGTACAGCGCGAAGCAGACCGACCACAGGCAGAGCACCCCGAGGGCGATCGTTCCCGGCAGCCCGACGGCGTCCCGGAGCCCCGCCGTCTCCGGCGCCATCGCGAGCGCGGCGGTGCCCATGGACGCCATCATGGCCACCACCGCGCCGAGTGACCGCAGGGCCCGTCGCAGGTAGCGGCGCCGCAGCCCGCCCCGCGCCGCCGCCACGAAGGCGCCGACCACCACGGGGAAGGTGCAGACCAGCACCAGGACACTGGTCCAGCTCTGGTCGAGGCGGTCGTCCGCCACGGCCTTGACGTCGTCGGCGCTGACCACCGCGTTGTAGGTGACCGTCAGGCCCACCCAGGCGACGAGCCCCAGCACGGTCCGCCACAGCTGGAGCTTGCGGACCGCCGGATCGTCCACCACGCCTGGGCGCGAAGGCCGGAAGGCCCGCTGCGCGGCGTACAAGGGATTGCGGACGCCGCGCAGGATCTTCCGGCCCCGCGACGGCTCGACGGGTGGCGGCGGACCCGGCAGGTAGGGCTGGGCGTACGGGTACCCCTGCGGAGGAACCGGCCGCGGGAAGGGATACCCCGCCGGCGGACCGTACGGGGAACCCTGCGGCGGCACCGGGGAGCCCAGGCCCGGGGAGCCCGGACCCGGCCACCCAGCCGGCGGCCGACCGCCCGCACCACCCGCCGGCTCCCCGTACCCGCCCCCGCCGTACCCGCTCACGCCACGCACCCCCGCCGTCCTGTCCTGCCGATCTCACGCATCGTAGCGGGCGCGATCACCGGGGCGGGCCGACGACGAACGCGGCCGGAGCACGGTGCGGGTCAGGACGGCGGCCGGACGGCGACCCGGCGCAGCACCCCGAGAGAGGCCGGGGCAAAGTGGCGGGGAGAAGCGGCGGTCTGCCTGCGGAGGACGCCCACCCTGGGGAGGTGGGGTCCCTGGTCGTCACCGGTCAGACGGCTTCGAGTGTCCATTCCTGGCTGGTCGCGCCGGCAGCGGCCAGCTGCACGACCTGGGCCCCGTCGGCACCGGAGGACCCGGCCACGTCGAGGTACAGGCCGCTGGAGACGTTGGCCAGCTTGTAGTACCCGGCGGTCGCGCTGGGGACGAGCTTCCACCACTGGTTGGGGGCCTTGGTGTCCGTCCACTGGTCCAGGGCCTGGCCGGGGGTGGTGGAGGCGCCCGGGTTGTCGAGAATCTTGCCGCTGTTGACGTTGGACAGGCGGAAGGAGCCGTCGTAGCCGGGGACCAGCTGCCACTTCTGGTTGGCGCCTGCGGTCCAGTACCACTGGATGACGGGGGCACCGTCGGACTGCGAGGTTCCCGAGACGTCCAGGACCTTGCCGCTGTTGCGGTTGATCAGGCGGTAGGTCCCGGCCAGCGTCTTCAGGGTGATCGTGGTCCGGGTGCCCGCCGTCAGGGCCACGTTCCTGGCGTGCCCGCCGAGCGGGGAGGGGGTGACGGTCGCCGCGGTGGAGACCGAGGTGATGCCGCGGCGGCAGACCAGCGAGATGTTCTGGGTGATGTCCGAGGTGAGGATGACGGTGGCGGTGCGGGCGGCGGTGTCCCAGGTGAGGCTTTCGACGCGCACGCGGCCCCGGCCCTGCACACCCTTGATGGTGCCCTTGGCGAGTTGGTCGGGCAGCGCCGGCAGGAGTTCCACGACACCCGGCCGGGTGTAGAGGAGGGCTTCGGCGAGGACGGCCGGCAGGGTGTTGGCGGCGTCGCAGTTGTAGATCTCCAGGTTGGGGTTGTGGGAGGTCATCAGCGAGCGCCACACCATGTTGCTGCCGAGGATCTTCCTGACGTTGTCGTAGACCCCGGCGCCGTCCTTCAGCCGGGCCCTCGCGAGTGCCCGGTGCAGGCTGCCGTGCGCCGAGTAGTTCTCGTCGCCGCGCAGGTCCAGGGCCCGGCCGGCGGCGCGGACCAGGTCCGGCCGGTCCTCGGGGTTGATCTCGTGCAGGGGCCAGGCGCCGTACATGTGGTGGGCGTGGCGGTGGTTGTAGCGGTCGGTGAGGCCGGGCCAGGACCACTCCGCGAGTGCGCCGTCGCCGTTCACGGTGTAGTCGGGCAGCTGGGCGAGCAGCGCGGTCCAGCGCGCCACCCCCTGCCCGGCGCCCTGTTCGGTGTTCAGGGTGTCGGCGGCGTCGATCGCGGCCTGCAGGGCGTGCCGGCCGGCCATGATCTCGCCGGTCGCGTTGGTGGAGAGCATCCGGCCGGTGCTGGAGGGCGAGTTCTCCATCGAGAAGGACGGTACGAAGACCTTCTTCCCCGCGGCGTCGGTGCGGGTGAGGAAGTCCTCGTAGAACAGGGCGAGTTCCATCAGGGCCGGGCCGAGCTTGTCCCGCAGGAAGGCGGCGTCGCCGGTGACCTGGTAGTACTCCAGCAGCGGGAACAGCAGCCAGTCGGCGCCGCCGGTCCAGCACTGGCCGGGGAAGTCGCTGTCGTTGAAGTGCAGCATGTGGCCGTGCTCGCCGTCGGTGCGGGTCGGGGCGAGGAAGCCGCGGGTGCCGTAGATCTTGGCGGCGTTGTCGCGCCAGTCGGCGAGCTGGCCGAGGATCAGGTCGAAGTAGCCCTGCATGGCGGTGCCGTGGCTGAGGATGTTGCCGCCGGCGACCTGGAAGTTGACGTTGGCGTCGGTGGTGAAGTCGTCGGCCCAGGCCCCGCCCCAGCTGCCGGTCCAGATCCCCGTCAGGCGCGGCGGGAGCACCCCGCTGGAGCTGACGAACAGGTACCGTCCGGAGTCGTACATCCGCTCCAGCAGCGCGAGGTCGACGACCGATCTGTTGCCGTTCTGGCGTGCCGTCAGCTCGCTGGTGGACAGCCGGCGGTCAGCGGCGGAGACGTTGAGGTCGAGGCTGGAGCCGTCGAACATCGCCTGGTGCAGCGGCTTGTGCCGGCCGAGCAGGGTGGCGTAGTCCGCGCCCAGGGCGCCCAGGGCGCTCTGCAGCGGCTTGGCGTCCCAGCCGCCGGCGGTGTCGTAGCGGGCGAGCTTGGTCAGCAGCACCACTTTGGCGGCCTTGGCGACGACCAGGGTGGAGCCGTTGACGGTGACGGTGGCCTTGGTACCGGTGGCGACGAGCCGGGTGACGCCCTCGTAGCCGTAGGCACCGAGCCCCGCGGGGTAGGTGCCGCGCAGGTTGAGGAAGCCTTCCCGGCCGCTCGCGGTGGCGGTGGTGGTGTAGGAGACGCTGCTCGGCACACCGTCGAGGGCGGTGTTCACGCTGAGCACGGTGTCGACGGTCCGGCCGGTGGCGGGGAGCAGCTCGTGGACGATGACCTTGTCGGCGCGGGAGGTGAAGGCCCGCCGCTTCCAGGTGCCGGCGGCGTCGGTCCAGGTGTGGGTGACCTCCCCGGTACGGAAGTCGGTGATCCGGGCGTAGTTGTCGGCGGTGGTGACGCCCGGGGTGCTCAGCTGCAGTTCGTACCCGGGGTGGAAGGTCTGGGTCCACCGCAGGTCCCAACCGGAGGCGAAGGTGGCCGTCGCCCCGGCGTAGTCGCCGGCGAGGGCCATGCTCTGCACCTGGGACAGTTGGGTGGAGATCCTCGGGGGATCCACGTCGCGGGTGCCGTTCGGCAGCACGAAGCGGTGGTGGTTGACGATCACCTTCTCCAGCGTCGGTGACCCGTGGAGCACCGCGCCGTACTCGCCGTTGCCGGTGAGGAAGCCGTCGGTCCACGCGGACGCGGGGGTGGTGTCGTAGATGCCGCGCGCGGGCAGGGTGACCTGCGGCGGCACGGCGGCCGCGGCCCGGGACGGTACGAGGCAACCGTTCAACACGACAGCACCAGCGGTCAGGGCGGCCCCGCCGAGAAAGTTTCTGCGGCCCAGGGGCAGGTCGGGCAGGGTCATGGCGTTGGCTCCGTTCGCCGGAAGTAAGGGGCAGCTGTCCCAGGCGCGAGGGACGAATGGGCCGTGGACGTGACCCCGGCGTCCCGGCCGGGCGAGCCCACTACTGGCGCATCGTCATTCCCGAAGGTGCATGTTTGCGCTGCCATCGCGGCACAGTGGAGCATTCGCATCAAGTCGTGTCAATATCTGTGGACAAAAGTGCGTATTTGTTTGATGGCTGACTGAATCAGACCGGGGACCCGCTTCGCCACGCCGCACCTCGCCGACGCCCGGTACGCCCCGGTGGGCCCCGGTGGGCCCCAGGCCGGAACCATGAGCAGCAGACACGCCCCCACCACAGGGAGGACACGAACAGATCCGTCCACGAACATGCCACTCGGAGCGCGACCAGGCTCCGGCTCCCCGACCTCGACGCCGCCACGAGCGGCACGCGGTACCCCACGGGCAGCGAGACCGTGGCACCCGGACCACACGGTGCGACCTCGCGGGAGCGAAGGCTCCACCGGACGTCGGCGGAAACGCCCGACGCGTCGGGCACAACTGACCATCCCTCACAGACGGCGGAGTACCACGCGCCGACCGGCACCGCCGCCGGCCGCCTCTCCTGCGGGGGAGGGCCGCCCGGCGGTCCCCCACCCCTCGCGGGGCGTACTACGGTCGAGCTCGTTCGCGGGTCTGGACAGGGCAGCAACCGTCGGCCAGTCTTCACCACCATGACCCTCCCGCTCTCCCAGCACTCCCCCGGCGCCGCGCGCACCGCACTCTTCGAGGCGGTCACCGCGGTCGGCGACGAGGCCGTCGCCCTGCTCGCCGGCTGCCACGGCGATGCCCGGATACCCGGCGCGGAATGGACGGTCACCGAGGCCGCCGCCCACTTGGCGATGGTCAACGAGTTGATGGCCGCACTGGCCGCCGGCGAAGACCGGCCGTACGGGGACGGCACCCCGGGCTCGCTGGCTGCGGCGAACGCCGCGTCGCTGGCGGAGCGGTCGGAGCGGGACCTGGTCGTGCTGGCCGAGGAGATCGCGCGGCAGGCACGGGCGTTCACCGCGGCAGCCGGCCCGCGTGCAGGCACCGAGCCGGTGTCGACCCCGCTGGGCCCGATGGGCCTGGACATCCTCGGCTCCTACCTGCTGACCCACATGCTGGGCCACCTGTATGACGTCGCCGTCGCTCTCGGGCGGCCCCACCCGATCGACCGGCACCGCGTCGAGCTGGCGATGCCGTTCGTACGGACGGCCATGCCGTGGGTGGTGAACGCGCACGCCGCGGCCGGCCACAGCGCCTGCTACCGGCTGCGGGTGCGCGGCCTGGACGGGTTCGCGGTGACCTTCACGGACGGCGCCGCCGTGGTGAGCCAGGAGCCGCCGCGCCGCCCGGACTGCACGATCCTCACCGGGCCGGAGGCGTTCCTCCTGATCGCCCTGGGCCGCTACCGCGCCACCGACGCCCTCCTGCGCGGCAACGTGCTCGCCTGGGGCCGCCGACCGTGGCTGGCCCTGGGCTTCCCCCAACTGTTCAAGGCCCCCTGAGCGCGGGCCACCCGAAGGTGCTCACGCCGGGCGGCAACGGCGCCACCGCTGCCGGAACGACGGTCCGTTCGCCTCGAAGGCCCGGTGCGGCCACCCGTCGCCGGAAGTGAGCGCTGTTCCCGGGAACGGGTGTCGCTCTGCCGCACCGTCGCGGGCGTCGGTGGTTCGGCATGAACCCGGCCGGTCGACGGTCGGCGGAGGCAGCCCGAGCCCCCAGCAGCCCGCGCCCGCCGATCGGCCGGACGCCCCGCAACATGGCCACCGGTCGTCCTCGTCCTCCTCGCCGACCGGGTCCGGAAGAGCGGCTGTCACCCTCACCTCGGCTCAGACGGAGAGGATTTCGCGACGGACGGACATGGCGCGCTGCCCGCGCCGGTCGGCGAGGAGGACGAGAGCGACACCGAAAACCGCCCAGGCGGTCAGTACGAGGGCGGGCAGGCCGGCGCCGGCGCCGCCGAAGAACCCGTTGGCGCGCAGGAGGCTTCCGGAAGCGCCCGGCGGAAGGAGCTGCCCGAATGCGGCCCAGCCCTCGGGGAGCCAGTGGGGGCCTGTCGTCAGGCCCGAGAGCGGGTTGCCCAGAAGCATCATGAGCGCGCTCCCGGCGGCGAAGCCGATGATGCCGATGAAAGCCTGGAGGCCGATCAGGGTGCTGGAGAGTGCGGCCATGCCAAGGATCAGTCCGAGTGCGGTGAGCCAGTAGTCGCCGTTGATCGAGTGGGTGGCGAACCGGAGAACGGCGGCTACGGCGGCGCCCGCGACGACGGAGAACAGGAGACCCCCGGACAGGCGGGTCCGCAGTCCGCGGTGCCCCGGGAAGAGGCTGCTGAGGATGAGGGCGGGGAAGATCCCGCCGAAGATCAGAGGCAGGAGCACGGCGGTCAGCCCGCCACCGCGGGGGTCGTCCTCGGTGAAGGGGACCAAGTCCTGGACGGATGCCCGGGTCCCGTGCTGCGCGGCGACCTTGCTGCCCAGGGTGGTGAGGGCGCCGGTGGCCGAGGGACCGCCGGCGGTGGCGGTGTAGACGTCGACTCCGTGAGCGGTGACCGAGAGGCCCCCCGCGACGTCGCGCTCCTCGATCGCCGACCGGAGTGCGGCAGGGTCGCTGTAGAGGCGGACGTCCCAGGCCTTGCTGTCGGTACTCCTCCGCAGATCCTCGACAACCTGCTGGGACCCGGTGACGCCTACGGGCACACGGTGCGGACCGCCGTGGATGGAGGGGAGGGCGAAAGCACACAGCATCGTGGCGACCAGGGCCGCCAGGCCGAGAACGACCAGGGGCAGCTTGCGGCGGCCCGCATCGGGCTGCGAGGGGTTCATGGACATGGCTCTCCTTCGATGCCTCCTGCCGCACGCGGACAGGGCTTTGCTGGGCGGGCCTGGAGCGGAGCGCTGCCGGCGGGCGGCTCCGGGCGGTCGAGCTCCGTATTGTGGAACCTGATTACAGAGTACATTAAGTCAGGTTCCAGGCTTCACGATGGCGTCGCCCCGTCCCGGCCCCGGGATTCCGGAGGCAACCGCCAGCACCGGCCCTGGAACAGGGAGCCAGCCGTGCGGGCAGAGGGAGAAAGTCAGCCGTGCGGACACTCCGATCGGGCAAGGGTCGGGGGGAGCGACGTCCGAACTCGCGGCGCTTTCGGCTTTGCGCCCCTGTACCCCTGTACCCCTGCATGCGACGCACGCCTGGCAGGTGACAGGCCCGTACGAGTCGAGCCGGGCAGCGGGGCCTCGTCGCCGTTCGAGGTCATCACGACAATTCGAGGTCATCGCCCAAGGCGAGGGGTTCTCCGGCCGGCACAACCGGCGCCCCCGTCGAGGTGCTTCGTCGACGCGAGGGTTCGGCGAAGGCGCGCGCTCGGCACGGCCGGGCCGGACCCACCGACATCCTCAGCACCGGCCGCAGCGGTCGGACGCCGGGTCCGCACCGGCAGATCTCAGGGCAACCGGGCTTCGCGCCCCTCCGGCATCAGTTCCGGACCGGCGTCGGACCCGGACGGAACGGCGTCGCGGTCCGCCAGCGCCGCGTGCGGGACAGGCCGACACGCGTCGGAGCGGCGGACGGGCTCTACCCCCGTGGTGGCACCGCCCGCGCGGCCGCGCCGCAGGCCCCCGGCCGGATGTCTCCGACCTAACCCTTTGACGGCTGCAGACCGCTCTCGTCGGGCGGAGGCAGGGCGACGGCTCGGAGGAAAGCCTGAGTGAAGGTCTCGATGGCTTCGTCCTCCGTGGGCAGGCCGGCCGCGGCGAACCGGCCGGTGACCGGGCGCAGCAGGAAATGCAGGAAGATCGGGCTGGTCATCTGCTGGGTGAGCAGGAGCAGGGGCAGGTCACGGATGCGGCCTGCGGCCGCTTCTCCGGCGAGCCACTCCCCGAGGCCGGCCAGGAGGCGGGGAGTGAGGTTCTGGAAGACGAACTGGACGTTCTCGTCGCCGGGGCGGGCGAACACCTCGGCCAGCAGGGCGGGCAGGACACGCGGCTCGCGCTCCAGGGCGTCGACCAGGAGCCGGTAGACGCGCCGGACCGTGTCCTCCAGGTCCCCGTGCGGCGCGGCCAGGAACCGCTCGACGTCGACCAGCGGGGTGAAGCGCTCGAAGACCGCACGCAGGAGTTCGTCGCGCCCGCCGAAGGCGGCGTAGAGGCTGGGCACGGAGCACCCGGCCGCGGCCGCCACGCGCTCGAACGTCACTGTTCCCAGCCCCTGCTTGCTGATCAGCGCGCCCGTGGCCTCGATCGCGCGTTCCTTGACCGGCTTCCGCCCTCCCGGTTCGACGCCGGCGGCGCGCAGCGCCTCGTCCAGGGTTTGCCGAGTGCCGCCCAGCCGGCGCAGCAGGGTGCTGCGGGAGATCCCGGCCTCCTGGGCGATGTCGCGCAGAGTCACGTCGGCCACGGAAACCCGGCGTGCGTCCGCGGCCCGCAACGTGGCCTCGATGATCGCCTGGGGAACGTGGTGGCCTGACGACTCCTTGGTACCTGACATGATTGTCAATTTACTCTGTGTTGGGGTCTCAGTCCATATGGCCAGGCGCCCGCGGTACCACCACCGGACCCCTTCGCCGGGCCCGGCCACCGCCGTGGTCTCCGACCTGGCACCTCGGGTAGCACCTCCGGCGATGAACCGGCGACGAGCGGGCGACGAGCGGGGGCAGGGCCGGCGGCGATGAACGGGCGCCGGCCGGGCCCGACAGCCGACTTCGGGGCGCGCATCATCTAGACTGAAACTCGACTACAGAGTAAATTAACAAGCATGTCACGCACCGGAGAGACACCCGGGGACCCTTACCCCCAGGAGGTCGCGGAGCCCGGCTCGCGGGTCGCAGGCGCACGCGAGGCCTCCGAGGCCGGCTCGGCCGTGCGACACATCGCTCGACGGCCGGAAGCCCCCGCGATCTTCTGCTGCGCCGGCTGGGCGGCACCCGACGTGTCCTGGCCGAGGCGCTGCGCGCCGCCACGAGGCCACGCCTGCCGGGGCCTCGATATCGCGCAGGAACACCCGATCAAGGATCTGAGAAAGAGAGCGTAGATATGTCTGCGTCCAGGGACGGCGGAAAAGCGGTCGACAGTGGGCCTGCCGTCGGCATCGTGCAGGAGGAGCGGCGGTTCGCCCCGCCCGCGGAGCTCGCCGCCGCGGCCAACGTCACGGCGGCCGCCTACGCGCAGGCCTCCGAGGACCGGCTGGCGTTCTGGGCGGAGCAGGCGCGCCGTCTCGACTGGGCCACCGAGCCCACCGAGACCCTCGACTGGTCGAACCCGCCGTTCGCCAGGTGGTTCGCCGACGGCACCCTCAACGTCGCCCACAACTGCGTGGACCGGCACGTGGACGCCGGCCACGGCGACCGCGTCGCCATCCACTTCGAGGGCGAGCCCGGCGACAGCCGCGCCATCACCTACGCCCAGCTCAAGGACGAGGTCTCCCGCGCCGCCAACGCCCTGATCGAGCTCGGCGTCGCCAAGGGCGACCGCGTCGCCGTCTACCTGCCGATGATCCCCGAGGCCGTCGTCGCGATGCTCGCCTGCGCCCGCATCGGCGCCACCCACTCCGTGGTCTTCGGCGGCTTCTCCGCCGACGCCGTCGCCTCCCGCATCCAGGACGCCGACGCCAAGCTCGTCATCACCGCCGACGGCGGCCACCGCCGCGGCAAGCCCACCGCCCTCAAGCCCGCCATCGACGAGGCCCTGGCGAAGTGCCCGCAGGTCGAGCACGTCCTGGTGGTGCGCCGCACCGGCCAGGACACCGCCTTCACCGAGGGCCGCGACGTGTGGTGGCACGACATCGTCGAGCGCCAGCCGGCCGAGCACACCGCGCAGCCGCACGACGCCGAGCACCCGCTGTTCATCCTCTACACCTCCGGCACCACCGGGAAGCCCAAGGGCATCCTGCACACCACCGGCGGCTACCTCACCCAGGCCGCCTGGACCCACCACGCCGTCTTCGACCTCAAGCCCGAGTCGGACGTCTACTGGTGCACCGCCGACATCGGCTGGGTCACCGGCCACTCCTACATCGTCTACGGGCCGCTCGCCAACGGCGCCACCCAGGTCATCTACGAGGGCACCCCCGACACCCCGCACCAGGGCCGCTTCTGGGAGATCGTCCAGAAGTACGGCGTCACCATCCTCTACACCGCGCCCACCGCGATCCGCACCTTCATGAAGTGGGGCGACGACATCCCCGCCAAGTTCGACCTCTCCACCCTGCGGGTGCTGGGATCGGTCGGGGAGCCGATCAACCCCGAGGCGTGGGTCTGGTACCGCGAGCACATCGGCGCCGGCAAGGCCCCCGTCGTCGACACCTGGTGGCAGACCGAGACCGGCGCCATGATGATCAGCCCGCTGCCGGGCGTCACCACCACCAAACCCGGCTCCGCCCAGCGCGCGCTGCCCGGCATCGCCGCCACCGTCGTCGACGACGAGGCCCGTGAGGTCCCCGACGGCGCCGGCGGCTACCTCGTCCTCACCGAACCCTGGCCGTCCATGCTCCGCACCATCTGGGGCGACGACCAGCGCTACATCGACACCTACTGGTCCCGCTTCGGCCCCGGCGCATCTGCGGCCGACGCCGCGTGGCGCTACTTCGCCGGCGACGGCGCCAAGAAGGACGAGGACGGCGACATCTGGCTGCTCGGCCGCGTCGACGACGTCATGCTCGTCTCCGGCCACAACATCTCCACCACCGAGGTCGAATCCGCGCTCGTCGGCCACCCCGCCGTCGCCGAGTCCGCCGTCGTCGGCGCCACCGACGCCACCACCGGCCAGGCCATCGTCGCGTTCGTCATCCTGCGCGCAACCGCCACCGACAGCCCCGAACTCGTCGAGGAACTGCGCGCCCACGTCGGCCGCACCCTCGGCCCCATCGCCAAACCCAAGCAGGTCAAGGTCGTCGGCGAACTCCCCAAGACCCGCTCCGGCAAGATCATGCGCCGCCTGCTGCGCGACATCGCCGAAGGCCGCGAGGTCGGCGACACCACCACCCTCGCCGACAGCAACGTCATGAACCTCATCCAGTCCCAACTCCCCACCAAGGGCATCGGGAGCTGATCCCCGGTACCGGATCTGCCGAGGCGTCCCCCGGGCGGTGTCGCGTCCCGTCCCGCCCCGGGGGCGTGTCCGACCAGGTCCGTTCGACCCGAAAGCGATCAGGACCGGGAGCGGCTACGAGCTGCAGGCGGCAGCGAGAGCTCTGCGGATGCGGACCGGCTCGTACGTGGGGGATGCGATCGAGAGGACGACGAGGGCGGTGCGGCCGAGGTGGGCCGCCAGGGTGCGCGAGGCAGCACTCGCGTCGCGGGACTTCACCGCCTCGGCGATCGTGCGGTGCTGCTCGCTCGTACCCGCCTGCCATTCGAGGGGGTTCCACGACACGAAGGCCATCCGGTAGCGGGTGGCGTGGTCCGACAGCAGGGCGAGTTCCCGTTCGATGCGCGGGCCGGACGGGTGGACCAGTGCGCGGTGGAATTCCTCGTGCGGGCACTCCCACTGCTCGACGTCCCCGGTGCTGGCCTTGTCGTCCATCTCCTGCAACAACTGGTCGAGTCGTCGGAGGTGCTCCTCGCTCATGCGCGGGACGGCGATCCCGATCGCCAGCGATTCAAGGCTGATACGCATGGCGTAGAGCTCGTCGAGGTCCTCGTCGCTGAATGCCGCCACCCGGGCACGGTGCTGGGACTCCTGCTGGATGAAGCCCTCACGCTGGAGGATTCTGAGCGCCTCCCGCAGAGGACCGCGGCTCACGCCCAGCTGCCGGGCGAGTTCGACCTGCGACAGCGGGTCGCCGGCGCGCAGCTCGCCGTGCATGATGGCGCGTCGCAGCGCATGGTGGGCCCTGCTCACCTCGTCGGGGTGGGCGGGCGTGTTCGCCACCTCGGCTACCCGTGCTGTCATCGCATGCCGGCCTTTCGCGTTTCCCTACGGCGTCCGGGCGGTCACCTGGACCCGCCCGGACGAGCTGCAAGTACCACCGTATCCGACGGCGACCATCAGTCTGCCGACACTTTCGCGGGTGGCTCAGCCCCGTCGGATGCTGCACCCTCGCTCCGATCGCGCATTCCCGGCGCATGGGAGGGGCAGGACTCCGACGGGGCGGCGAAAAATGTTGACACTTCTAGGACTCCCGCGGGCGAGAACCCGCGAACCGACCGCGTCCTCCTCCGCCCCGGCCGACGAAGGCCCAGCGGCCCTCGACAGGCGGCTCGCCGGTCCCGTCGAACGGTCGCCGGCGGAGCTAGGAGACCTGTTCCGACCGACGGTGGTTGCCCACCACGGTGTTGCGCACTATGCCCAGCCGTTCCACCTCGACCTCGACCACGTCCCCGGGCTGCAGCAGCCGAGGGGGCGTGCGCGCATAGCCGACTCCCGCCGGCGTACCGGTCGCGAGGAGATCGCCGGGGCGCAGTGACAGGGTGTGCGAGATGAAGGACAGCGTCTCGCCGACCGGGTAGATCATCTGATCGGTCGAGGCGTCCTGCATGGTCTCGCCGTTGACGCGGGTCTGCAGCCGCAGGCCCTGCTTCAGGTCGCCGACCTCCGCCACGGGAACCATCGGTCCGATCGGCCCGGACCGGTCCCCGTTCTTGCCCAGGATCCACTGGGAAGTCAGCTTCTGCGCCCTGCGGGCGGTCAGATCGTTGAACGCGGAGTACCCGACCACCGACGCCAGCGCCTCCTCCGGAGTGGCGTCGACGAGCGGGGCGCCGACCCAGGCGACGACCTCGCCCTCCCAGTCCAGTCCGTCCTCGTTGGAGGGCACGGGGACCTCGGTCCCGTCCACGCTCAGGGACTGGGGCCAGCGGGCGAACAGGGTGGGGTACGGCGGCAGCTCCTGGTCGCGGAAACTGCCTTCGGCGGCGTGGTCCGAATAGTTGAGCCCGATGCAGAACACGCGCGCGCCGGGGAGTACGGGAGGAACCCGCTCGACCGAGGCGACAGCGAGGGTCGGGCCGGCGGGCTGCCGGGAGAGATGCCCCGCCGGGTCGGCCCAGAAGTCCGCGAGCGAACCGAGGACCGTGACTTCGTCGCCCTGTTCGGACAGGGCCGCGACCTCCACGGCGGAGTCGGTTTGCGATCGCCTGACGCCCACGATTCTCACTGATTTCCCTTTCCGGTCTCCGGGACTCGGCCCAGGACCCCTCTGACGTTGCTGGCTGGTGCGCCGCGAGCGGCGGCGCCGCTGTTCAAACGGCGTGGTCCGCGTGCGGGCCGGTGTGGTCATGGTCGAGGTGATGCTGGATCAGCAGGTCGGCGCCGAAGTCGTTCGAGGGGTCGCGCCAGACGCTGTGCACGTGGTTGGCGTTGTCCTCGGCATTGTCGAACTCGACGAGGGTGACCGGACCCTGGATCCGGAAGTAGTGCGGCTGTTCGATGCTGGTGCCGCCGGCCCAGGCGAAGCGCAGCTCCTCGACCCCGCCGGCGGCCGCGATCCGGTCCATCTCGAAGCCGACCTGACCCGGACGGGAACGCTCGACGAACCTGGCGAGCAGGTCGTCGAAGTGCGCGCGCTGGACGGCCGAGAGGTCACCGGCGCGGATACCACGGGGATGGGCCCGGAAGTAGGCCAGGGCCTTGCGGTCCTCGTCGGTGATCATCGCGTCCCGGCGACCGACACCGTGCAGGGCCGGGTACTCGACCTCGCCGATGGTCGCGACGGTGCGGGTGACGAAGTCCGCCGGCGGCTTGGAGTGGATGATCGCCTGCCGCTGCTGGGGGCCGGTGAGGCTGTCGAGCAGGGCGAAGGCGGTGTCCTCCTCCTCGCCCAGGATCCGGAAGGGCCCGAAGCGGGCGGGTTCGGCGCCGAGCAGGAAGGGGGTGGCACTGAGCAGGTCGCCGTCGACGACGGTGACGTTGATCGACAGGTGGTGGCCGACCAGGCGCCAGCCCCAGGTCGTGTCCGGCTGCGGCTGGCCGAAGAAGGTGAGGAAGTAACCGCGGGCGTCGCGGAAGGCGGCCGCGGTGTGCCCGAACACGGGCAGGTTGAGCTCGCGGAGCACATGCTCGTTGGCCATCACCTGAATGACCCGGGCGTAGGCCGGGATCGACATCGACTCGGCGATCAGCCGGTGCGCCAGCACCTCCTGACGACGGTCCAGGTCCCAGAGCGGGAGGCCGTGCCGGCCGGACTCCGGCAGGAAGTTCCAGTGCGTCCGGCCGGGATCGGTGCGGGGCAGCAGCACCCGCGCGCGCTGATCGGCGCTCAGGGCGTCGAACAGCACCATCGCCGCGAACGTGACCAGCGTCGCGTCGAACGAACCTCCCTCGCGCGGCCGGTGCGCCTCCGGAAGGTCCCCCTCGGGATGCGGCGTTGTCGTCATGACGAACCTCCTTGGTTTCCTCGTGGACGGACCCGGTCCTGTGCGGCCGGCTGGAACGCCTGGCGCAGGAGCGAGACGAAACGGGGGATGTCGGTGTGCTCGCCGGCCGCGAACACGTAGAAATCCGGCCGGGCGAGGAACGCGTCGCACCCGTGCTCGGTGAACCAGCGCTCGTAGGCATTGTCGAGATCCTGGACGGGGCCTTCGCCCGACACGTCGGCGAGCACGCCGCCGATCTCCCGGAACCACCTCAGGTCGGCGTCGCCCAGGAGCCGGGCCGGGTCCCCGGCACGGCTGATCAACTGCCAGCCACCGCCGACGAGATCGTCGAACAGGCCCACCCGGTCGCCGGCGCGGACCCGGCCCTGCGGCGCCAGCCGCCCGTCGGCGCCCCTGCTCGCGAGCGTCAGCGACGGCTCGCCCAGGCGGGGGTGCGGGGGCTCCTGGGCAGCGGCGTCGGGACCGCCGGCCCGTCTCATCGCCGCGTCCCGGGCGGCGGCCCGGTCCACGTCGAGTTCGCAGATGACCCGTCCGGCGGCCACCGCCTCGTCGATGATCTCCCGGACGTGTCCGGTGCGTTCCGGCCCGTACGTGTCGAGCACCGCCGACGGCGCCAGCCCGCGGTGGACCATGCCCATCCGCCAGCTGAGCGCCCGGGCGTCCCGCAGGCCCGCGCAGAGACCCTGCCCGAGGAACGGGGGCATCAGGTGGGCGGCGTCACCCGCGAGGAAGACGTTCCCCTCGCGCCAGCTGTGCGCCCACCGTCCGCGGAAGGTGTAGACGGCGTGCCGCTCCAGCCGGGCCGTCTCCGGCGTCACGCCCCAGGGCGCCATCAGCCGCCAGGCCGTGCTGTCCAGTCCCAGTTCCTCGACGGTGGTGTCCGCGCGGCGCATGAACTCGAACCGCCGCCGGCCCGGACCGCTGTTGACCGCGGTGGCCGGCTGCGCCGGGTCGCAGTACTGGGTGACGAAGGCGCTCCAGTCCTCCTCGACCAGCGGCTGGTAGTCCACCACCAGCCAGTCGGCCTGGAACCCCGAATCCCCGACGTCGATGCCGAGCAGGGTGCGGACCGGGCTGTTGGCCCCGTCCGCGCCGACGAGCCACCGGGAACGGACCTGCACGACGCTGCCCGGCTGCCCGGTGGGGGCGACGCTGACGGTCACTCCCCCGTCGTCCTGCACCAGGTGCTGGAAGGTCCGTCCGCGGTGGACCGTGACACCCGGCGTCGAGACCGCCAGGTCCTCGAGGGCGGTCTCCAGGTCGGGCTGGTAGAAGCCGTTGGTGTTCGCCCACCCCGACTCGGCGGGCCTGTTCCAGTCGATGGCCCGCAGAAGTTCGCCCTCGCCGTTGCGGAACTCGTACCCGCCACGTTCGCCCTGGGACGGTTCGAACAGGCCGGCATGGTCGTCCATGAGTCCTGCGGCCTGCAGGATGCGCAGCGCCTCGTGGTCGATGGTGCACGCCCGCGGCAACGGATACCGCTGCGGCTGGCGCTCCACGACGGACACCCGCAGGCCGGCCTGCCCGAGGAGGACGGCGGTCAGCAGGCCGACCGGGCCGCCGCCGACGATCACGCAGTCGACGACGGGCGACAGGGCTGCGGCATCGGGATCGGGTCGCGTCGTCATGCGGCCGACTCCCCCGCATCCGGGCTGCCCGCGAAGGAAGCCGGTCGGTCGCAGGCCGGTGCGGAGCCGGGGAGTACGGGGGCAGGGGTCACGGTCGTCTGCTCCGGTCGGATCGGGACGGATCGCGGGCGGTCGGCGTTTCCTGGCAGGACCACGCACTTGGCGTGCGGCGAGCCCGCCTGCTCCCGCCACATCGTCGGAAGTTCTTCGAGCGGGAAGGTGCGGACCTCGACCTGGAGCTCGTCGCGGGCGAGGGCGCTCCACAGCCACGTCAGTGCCGGCTGCTTGTCCCGCAACGGGGTGTGCAGGCCGGCGAATCCGGACAGGGTGAGCTGCTTGCCCCGCAGCAGACCGGCCGGCACCTGCGCGGTCGCACCGGCCGGGTTGCCGATGTTGACCACCCGCGCCCGTGGCGCGCACACCTGCAGAGCCGCCTCCAGCGGCAGCCCGTACACGCCGTCGAGGACGACGTCCACCGGCCCGCTCGCCGCCAGCAGGCGAGCCGCCAGCTCTTCGACGCTCTCACCGGTACGCAGCTCGACGACGGCGTCCGCGCCGAGCGGCAGGAGGTGGTCCAGCGCCGCACGGTCGCGGGCGACCCCGACCACGTGGCCCGCTCCGCTGCGGCGCGCCACCTGGATCGCCAGCTTTCCGACCGCGCCGGTGGCTCCCAGTACGAGCACCGTCTCCCCCGGCCGCAGGGCGGCGTTCTCGATCAGTGGCATGAACGCCGCCGTGCCGGAGTTGCCGACCGCCGCGGTCAGCACCGGGTCGAGTCCGTCGGGCAGCGGCAGCAGGTCCTCGTCGGCGACCAGCACCTGGGTGGCGAAGGTACCCGGGGTGGCCGGCGAGGCGTGGCACTCGGCGTAGACCCAGGAGCCGATGGGGTAGCGATCCGAGTCGAGCACCACGCCCACGCATTCGCTGCCCGGGACGTAGGGGGCCTCGTGCCGGGCCGAGTGGAACGTCCCCGAGGCGATGACCAGGTCGAGCGGGTTCAGGGGGGCCGCCACCACGGCCACGAGCGTGCTGCCGGGCGTCCGCGACGGCAGCACGACCGTGCCCAGGCGCGGTTCGGCGCCGGGGGCGTCGACGATCGCCGCCGGGATCCCCTCCTGCGGGTCGGGCCGCACCGGCCCGTGGCCCGATCCGGCGAGGCGGTCCCCTGCCGGCTCATGGGTCCCGGACCTCAGGGTGATGCTGCCGTCGCTGGTCCCGCTCCGGTCGAGCGCCTGCAGGAAGCGGGCGATGTTCGCCGGACCCGGACCCGTGCCGGCCGGCCGGCCGGGATCCCCGTGCACCCCCCCGACGATGTCCGCGACGGTGAGCCGCTCGGCTCCCGGTGCCGTGCCGACCGGCACGGCACCCACCGAGAACGTGACGACTTCGTCGTCCCGGTACTCGAAGCGTCCCTCCCCGTCGGTGAATCCCGAGCAGGTGGGGGTTTGGTACCGCAGACCGACAACGGGTCCGACGAGTCTTCCTTCTCGCAGCATGGATCTCCACTTTCAAGGCCGGGGGAACGACGTCGTCGACCGGCCTGTGTGACGGCTGTGAGCGGCCGCGGCCGCCCTGGAGGGCGGCACGTCGGCTGCTCAGATGGTGGCCAGACTCCGGAAACGGCTGGCGTGGTAGACCAGCGGGGAGGTGTCCGGGGACGCGCTGAGCCCGAGGATCCGCAACAGGACGATGTCGTGGTCCCCGAACGGGACCTCCTCGTGGATCGTGCAGTCGAGCCACAGGGTGGCTCCGTCCAGGAAGACGCTGCCGTTGCCGGAGGAGTACCAGTCCGTCCCCGCGAAGCGGTTGCCCGTCCTGCTGGCCAGCCGTGCGCAGATGTCGTCCTGCCCCTCGGCCAGGACGCTCAGTCCCAGTCGGGGCTGCTCCCGGAGCTTCGGCCAGGTGGTGGAGGTGTGCTGGATGCACACCGACACCAGCGGCGGGTCCATGGAGACGGACGTGAACGAGCTTGCGGCCAGGCCCAGGGGCTCACCGCCACGCCGCGCGCACAGGGCGGTGACCCCGGAGGGGAAGCACCCGAAGGCCCGCCGCAGCTGGTCCGCGGCCGTCACCGGCTCGATACCTCTCATCGAAACTCCTTCCCCGGCCGGCGCCCAGCGCTCGCTTCCGGTTGGCGCGGGCGTGGTCGCCCGGGTGTCATCGGTTGTCATGCCGCCCGGCGTCGGACCACTGGACCCGACCCTCGGACCTCTCGCGGTCTCAGGACCGGGCCGGGGTTTCGCTCAGCCAGTCGCGGATGGCGTCGGCGTGGGCGCCGAGGACGGGGGGCGCGACGTGGTCGACGCGGGTCGTCTCGGTCTCCGCGCCCGTGGAGTCGACACTGAAGGTCCGCAGGGCCGAGCCGGGCAGGGTGATCTTCCCCAGGCTCTGGTGCTCGACATCGACGAGGAGCTGCTGCGAGCGCGTCTGCTCCCACTCGTAGACCTCGTCGAGGGTGCGGACCCGGCCGGCGGGGATGCCGATCTCGGCGAGGCGCCGCAGGAGCGCTTCCGGCTCGTACCCGGCGAACACCAATTCGAGGATCTCGGTGAGCTCGGCCCGGTTCGCCGTGCGGTCGGCGTTCGTCGCGAAGCGCGGGTCGTCGTCGGCGAGGTCGAAGGCGGCGCAGAGGCGGTGCCACATGGCGTCGTTCCCGCAGGCGATCTGCACGCTCCCGCCCGAGCAGCGGAACAGGCCGTACGGGGCGATGGTCGGGTGCTGGTTGCCCTGCGCACGGCCGACCTCGCCCGCCACCGTCCAGCGGGTTCCCTGGAACGCGTGCGCCGCGACGACGGCGGAGAGCAGCGACGTGCGCACGACCTGTCCCAGGCCGGTACGGTCGCGCTCCCGCAGTGCCGCCAGCACGCCGAACGCGCCGTTGATGCCGGCGAGCAGGTCGCCGATGGGAACGCCGACGCGCTGGGGGTCGGTGGGATCCGGTCCGGTGAGGGACATCAGTCCGGCCTCACCCTGGGCGATCTGGTCGTACCCGGCGCGGTGGGACTCGGGGCCGTCGTGCCCGAATCCGCTGATCGACAGCGTCACCAGGCGCGGGTTGAGCTCCATCAGCCGCGCGTTGCCGAATCCGAGCCGCCGCAGCGCGCCCGGCTTGAAGTTCTCCAGCAGGACGTCCGCCCGCTCGATGAGCCGGGCCAGCACCTGTGCGTCCTCGTCCCGTTTCAGGTCGAGGGCGATCGATTCCTTGTTGCGGTTGCAGGAAAGGAAGTACGTCGACTCGGGCGCGTTGTCACCGATGCGGACGAAGGGAGGGCCCCAGGACCGGGTGTCGTCCCCGGCGGGGCTCTCGACCTTGATCACGCGGGCTCCGAGGTCACCGAGCATCATCGCGGCCTGCGGTCCGGCGAGGGCGCGGGTGAGGTCGACGACGAGCAGCCCGTCGAGCGGCCCGCTCATGACCGGGCCTCCGGCGCGTTCGCCTGCGGGCCGTCCGGGTTCGGGCGGATCACCAGCATGCTCGCGGGCAGGTTGGTGCGGTTCTCGACGCCGCGGAGCGTCCCGGTCGTGAGCCGAGCCCCGTCGAGGGCGTTCAGGACGTGGGTCGCGCCGTCGGCGTCGAGAAGGGTCAGGCTGCCCGTCAGCACCAGGTAGAGCGTCTCCACCGGGACGGGTGACATGTCGGCCCGGCCGCCGGGCAGGTAGTGCGAGAGGGCCACCGTCACGGCACCGTCGTAGCGCTCGCCGCCGAAGAGGTGGACGGGTCCGACGCCGCTGTGGCCGACGGGCTCGAAGCGTTGGGCCTGGATGAGTTGGGTGATGTCGATCGGCACGGCGTGGTACTCGATTCTGGCGGGCGGCGGGTCAGGTGCTCGCGGCGGTGGTGGCGGTGGCCCGGTCGGCGACAGGGCGCGGGGCGGGCGGGCAGCAGGCGCATGGGCAGCGGCTGCCCGCTCCTCTCCAGGGCGGTGAGGACGCGGCGGACGATGACGGTGTCGGCCACGCCCTCACCGGGGGTGTAGGTGCGGCCCCTGTCGGGCACCTGCCCCGGGCCGCCTTCGACGGGCTGTCACTGACCCGGCCGAAGAGGGTGGCGGCTGGGACACCACGATACGAGTCACAGCAAAGATGTCAACATTTTGGCGCAGGCTCGCTGAGGCCTGACATCGGGACGACTTCGGCGGACCCGACCGACCGCGAAGCCTCGGAGCACTCCCGGGCCGTCCGCACTGGCGCCGAAGAGCAGGAAATATGCGGTGGCCTCGCCGATGCCGGCGGCGATCCCCCGACCGTGGCCCCGGCGGGCGCCGATCGGGCCCACCCTCCGGCACCGGCGGCCCAGGGAGACCGAATCCCCGGCGGGTCAGCCAGCAAAGTGTTGACATCTTTGCGGTAGCTCCTGTTGAGTAGCCTGACCGCAACACCCCCTGCGGAGCCCGTCACGCCCCCTCCACCCCCGGGCGTGACGGGCCGGGACGCCGTGCGGTGCACACGCTTCGGACTGCGTGGTGGCCGGCCGCGAGGCGGTACGGATTCCGTCCGCTTCCGGCGCCGCCGAACGCACCGCCCACGGCCCGGTCGCCCGCAGATCGACCGGGCCCGGGCGACGGTGCGCAACGCGCCTCCTCGGCCGTACCGGCCGCCCTGCCACCCCAACACGTCGTCCAGCGCCTCTGTGAGGACCTCCATGACAGTCCCGCCCCACGACGGGCCAACTCTCGCCGCCGAGTTCCCCGACAGCACACGTGAGCAGTGGCGGCTCCTCGTGGAGGGCGTCCTGCACAGGTCCGGCAAAGAGCTCTCCGGATTCGCGGCGGAGGACGCCCTCACCACCGGGCTTCAGGACGGGCTTCGCGCCCGCCCGCTGTACACCGCCGACGACACGGCGGCCGATCCCGGGCTGCCGGGCTTCCCGCCGTTCGTGCGCGGGGGCCGGGCCGAGGGATCGGTCCTGTCCGGCTGGGACGTGCGCCAGTGGCACGCCGACCCGGACCCACGCCGGACCAACGAGGCCGTGCTCGCCGACCTGGAGAACGGTGTCACGTCGCTGTGGCTGGCGGTCGACGAAGGCGGAGTGCCCGTCGACGCGCTGGCCGAGGCGCTGAAGGGGGTCCACCTGGACCTCGCCGCAGTGGTGCTCGACGCCGGCGCCGGGGCCCGGACCGCCGCCGAGCGGCTGTTCGCCGTCCTCGCGGAGCGCGGAGTGCCCGCCGAAGTCGCCACCGGCTCCCTGGGTGCCGACCCGCTGGGCCTGCTGGCCCGTACCGGCGTGGACAGCACCACCGACGCGCTGCTCGACGACGCCGCAACACTTTCGGTCCGTAGCGCCGGGCAGTACCCGGGTCTGCGTGCCCTGACGGTGGACGCGCTGCCGTACCACGATGCGGGTGCCTCGGCGGCGCAGGAGCTCGGCTGCTCGCTGGCCACCGGCGTCGCCTACCTGCGGGGGCTGACCGCGGCCGGGCTGACGGTGGACCAGGCCTGCGGGCAGCTGGAGTTCCGTTACGCGGCCACCGCGGACCAGTTCCTCACCATCGCCAAGTTCCGCGCCGCGCGCCGGCTCTGGGCGCGGGTGGCCCAGGTGGCCGGTGCCGCGCCCCAGGCCGCCGCGCAGCGCCAGCACGCGGTCACCTCGAGCGTGATGATGACCGAGCGCGACCCGTGGGTGAACATGCTCCGCACCACGGTGGCCTGCCTGGCGGCGGGTGTGGGCGGGGCGGACGCCGTGACGGTGCTGCCGTTCGACAGCGCGCTGGGCCTGCCGGACGCCTTCGCCCGCCGGATCGCCCGCAACACGCAGTCGATCCTGCTGGAGGAGTCGCACCTGGCTCGGGTGATCGACCCGGCCGGCGGCTCCTGGTACGTGGAGCGCCTGACAGAGGAGCTGGCGGCCGCCGCCTGGGCCTGGTTCCAGGAGATCGAGCGGGCCGGCGGGCAGCGCGCAGCGCTCGTCTCGGGGCTGGTGGGCGAGCGGGTCGCCGCGACCTGGGCCGGGCGTTCCGCGGACCTCGCGCACCGCCGCGAACCCGTCACCGGCGTCAGCGAGTTCCCGAATCTCGGCGAGCAGCTGCCGATCCGCGAGCCGTTGCCGGTGCGACCCGGTGGCGGCCTGCCGCTGGTGCGGAGCGGTCAGGCGTTCGAGGCGCTGCGCGACCGGTCGGACGCGGTCCTGGCCGCGGCCGGTGCACGCCCCCGGTTGTTCCTGGCGGCGATCGGGCCGGCGGCCGTGCACACCGGCCGGTCCTCCTTCGCCGCCAACCTGTTCCAGGCCGGCGGCCTGGCCACCGTGACCGGCGAGGGCACCGAGGCGGCCGCGCTGGCCGAGGCCTTCACCGCCGGCGGAGCGAGCGTGGCCTGCCTGTGCTCCGGCGACAAGCTGTACGCCGAGCACGCCGAGGCCGTCGCCGCGGCACTGAAGGCGGCCGGCGCGCGGCGGGTGCTGCTGGCCGGCAAGCCGGGCGAGCACCGCGAGGCGTACCAAAAGGCCGGGGTGGACGGATACGTCTTCGCGGGCTGCGACGCGGTCGCCGTCCTCACCTCGGTCCTCGACGAGATCGGAGCGGCACGGTGATCCCCGACTTCACCGAGATCGGCCTGGACGACGAGGCCGGCACCCCGGGCAGCACCGGCGGGCAGTGGCGGGAGGCCTGGCAGCAGGCCACCGGCAAGGACGTCGACGACCTGCTCTGGGAGACCCCGGAGGGCATCGGCGTGAAGCCGCTGTACACCGGCGAGGACCTGGCGGGCCTGGACTTCCTGGCCACCTACCCGGGCATCGCGCCGTACCTGCGCGGACCGTACCCCACCATGTACGTCAACCAGCCCTGGACGGTGCGCCAGTACGCCGGCTTCTCCACCGCCGAGGAGTCCAACGCGTTCTACCGCCGCAACCTGGCGGCCGGCCAGAAGGGCCTGTCGGTCGCCTTCGACCTGCCGACCCACCGCGGCTACGACAGCGACCACCCCCGGGTGACCGGCGACGTCGGCATGGCCGGTGTGGCGATCGACTCGATCTACGACATGCGCCAGCTCTTCGACGGCATCCCGCTGGACCGGATGTCGGTGTCGATGACCATGAACGGCGCGGTGCTGCCGATCCTGGCGCTCTACATCGTGGCGGCCGAGGAGCAGGGGGTGGCGCCCGAGAAGCTCGCCGGCACCATCCAGAACGACATCCTCAAAGAGTTCATGGTCCGCAACACCTACATCTACCCGCCGCAGCCCTCCATGCGGATCATCTCCGACATCTTCGCGTACACCTCGCAGAAGATGCCCCGCTACAACTCCATCTCCATCTCCGGCTACCACATCCAGGAGGCCGGGGCCACGGCCGACCTGGAGCTGGCCTACACGCTGGCCGACGGCGTGGAGTACCTGCGCGCGGGCCTTGCGGCCGGCATGGACGTGGACGCCTTCGCGCCCCGACTGTCGTTCTTCTGGGCGATCGGCATGAACTTCTTCATGGAGGTCGCCAAGCTCCGCGCGGCCCGCCTGCTCTGGGCCAAGCTGGTGCAGCAGTTCGAGCCGAAGAACCCCAAGTCGCTGTCGCTGCGCACCCACTCGCAGACCTCCGGCTGGTCGCTGACCGCCCAGGACGTCTTCAACAACGTGACGCGCACCTGCGTGGAGGCGATGGCCGCCACCCAGGGCCACACCCAGTCGCTGCACACCAACGCCCTCGACGAGGCGCTGGCCCTGCCGACCGACTTCTCGGCCCGGATCGCCCGCAACACCCAGCTGCTGCTGCAGCAGGAGTCCGGCACCTGCCGGGTGATCGACCCCTGGGGCGGCTCCGCCTACGTGGAGAAGCTCACCGACGATCTGGCCCGCCGTGCCTGGGAGCACATCCAGGAGGTCGAGGCGGCCGGCGGCATGGCCAAGGCCATCGACGCCGGCATCCCCAAACTGCGCGTCGAGGAGGCCGCGGCCCGCACCCAGGCCCGGATCGACTCCGGCCGCCAGCCCGTCATCGGCGTCAACAAGTACCGGGTCGCCACCGACGAGCAGATCGACGTGCTCAAGGTCGACAACTCCTCCGTGCGCACCCAGCAGATCGACAAGCTCCGCCGGCTGCGCGCCGAACGCGACGAGGCGGCCTGCCAGGCCGCGCTGCGCGCGCTCACCGCCTCCGCCGAGGCCGGCCCGCAGAGCGGCGGCGGCCTGGAGGGCAACCTGCTGGCCCTGGCGGTGGAAGCGGCCCGGGCCAAGGCCACCGTCGGCGAGATCTCCGACGCCCTGGAGGCGGTCTACGGCCGCCACTCCGGCCAGATCCGTACCATCTCCGGTGTGTACCGAGACGAAGCAGGCCCCTCCACCGCCCTCGAGCGCACCCGCGCCCTGGTCGAGGCCTTCGAGCAGGCCGAGGGCCGCCGCCCGCGCATCCTGGTCGCCAAGATGGGCCAGGACGGCCACGACCGCGGCCAGAAGGTCATCGCCACCGCCTTCGCCGACCTCGGCTTCGTGGTCGACGTCGGCCCGCTCTTCCAGACCCCGGAGGAGGTCGCCCGGCAGGCCGTCGAGGCCGACGTCCACATCGTCGGCGTCTCCTCACTGGCCGCCGGCCACCTCACCCTGGTGCCCGCGCTGCGCACCGCGCTGGCCGAGGCCGGCCGCGACGACATCACCATCGTGGTCGGCGGGGTCATCCCCCCGCAGGACTTCGACGCCCTGCACGAGGCCGGCGCCGCCGCCGTCTTCCCGCCGGGCACGGTGATCCCGGACGCCGCCCACGACCTGCTGAAGTCGCTGGCCGCCGAGCTCGGCCACGAGCTGTAGGCCGCTGACGCCGATGGCCCGGACGATCGACCTCGACCAGTACATCCAGGGGGTGCGGGACGGCTCGCGCGCGTACATCGCGCGGGCCATCACCCTGGTGGAGTCCACCCGCCCCGACCACCGCGTCCTCGCCCAGCGCCTGCTGGTCGAGCTGCTCCCGCACAGCGGCAACGCGGTGCGGGTCGGTATCACCGGCGTCCCGGGCGTCGGCAAGTCCACCTTCATCGAGGCCCTGGGCACCATGCTCACCGGCCTCGGCCACCGGGTCGCGGTGCTCGCCGTCGACCCCTCGTCCAGCCGGACGGGCGGCTCCATCCTGGGTGACAAGACCCGGATGGAGAAGCTCGCGGTCGACCCGAACGCGTTCGTGCGTCCCTCGCCGACCTCGGGCACCCTCGGCGGGGTGGCCCGGGCGACCCGCGAGAGCATGGTCGTGATGGAGGCCGCCGGCTACGACGTCGTCCTGGTGGAGACCGTCGGCGTCGGCCAGTCGGAGACCACCGTCGCCGGCATGGTCGACACCTTCCTGCTGCTCACCCTGGCCCGCACCGGCGACCAGCTCCAGGGCATCAAGAAGGGCGTCCTGGAGCTCGCCGACATCGTCGCCGTCAACAAGGCCGACGGCCCGCACGAGCTGGACGCCAAGGCGGCCGCCCGCGAGCTGGCCGGCGCACTGCGGCTGCTCCAGGCCCCGGACGCGGCCTGGACCCCGCCGGTCCTCACCTGCAGCGGCCTGGGCGGCGCCGGACTGGACCAGCTCTGGGAGCGGCTCCAGCAGCACCGGCAGATCCTGGACGCGACCGGGGCGCTGGAGGCCAAGCGACGCGACCAGCAGATCGACTGGACCTGGGCCATGGTCCACGACGAACTCCTGGGCCGGCTGCACAACCACCCGACCGTGCGCGCACTGGCACCCGCCCTGGAACGGCAGGTCAGGAAGGGCGAGTTGGCGGCGGCGCTGGCAGCCGAGCGGATCCTGAGCGCGTTCGGCAGGAGCACCGACTGAGGCGTCGGGCCGCGCGGGCGTCCGTTCGGGCCCGCTCCCGGTGCACCAGCGGTCGTGACCGCCCCCGGAAGCTGTCCTGGCCGCTGCCGGCAGCGTTGGGGACCGTCGGTGATCGGTCGAGTGGTCGTGATCGGTCCACTCCCTGGACTGGAACTCAAGTACAGATTACATTGATAAAGGTGTCGCGCTTCGGGTTGCAGGGCTCCCCACCCCCTTCGGGCCCGCACGCCTACCGAGCCGACCGCCCGTAGGAAGCAGTCCGAGTCGCCCCCGGAGCCGAGCCGGCGCAGCGTACGGCGTGCGGGCCCTCCCGATCGTGGACACCCCCTCCGAGCCCCCGGGCTTCGACCCCCATCCGCTCTGTCCCTCGCCGGCCGTCAGGCAGTGAATGCGGGCCGCCCAGTGATGGGACCGCGCCGGCGGGCACGGACAGAACCGGCCCCGCCCCACCCACAGATAGAGGAAACGGCAATGATCCAGGAAGAGAAGTCGTTCGAGCCGTCGCACTACCAGGCGGGCCCCGTGCACGGACTCATGAACGAGTTCGAGCCCGGCACCCGGACCCTGCCGGCGGGCTCCCGGATCGATCCCCGATTCCGGACCCTGCCGACCGACATCGTGCTCGACAAGGACGTCGCCGTCACCCTGCGCGACGGTGTCACCATTCGCGTCGACGTGTTCCGCCCCGCCGGCACCGAGAAGGTGCCCGTCATCGTCGCCTGGAGCCCGTACGGCAAGAACCACGGCACCGCCCCGAGCGTCCTCGGCCTGTTCACCATGCTCGGCATCGACAACGGGACTCTGTCGGGCCTGCAGAAGTTCGAGGGCCCCGATCCGGCGTACTGGTGCGCGCAGGGCTACGCCGTCTGCAACCCCGACCCCCGCGGCATCGCCAACTCCGAGGGCGACAGCGTCATGTTCGGACGCCAGGAGGGCCAGGACTGCCATGACCTGATCGAGTGGCTGGCGGTTCAGGACTGGTGCACCGGCAAGGTCGCGATGAGCGGGACCTCCTACCTCGCGATCGCCCAGTGGTTCACCGCCGCCGAGCAGCCGCCGCACCTCGCGGCCATCAACCCCTGGGAGGGCCTGAGCGACGTCTACCGCGATCTCGTGCTGCGCGGCGGCATGCCCGACATCGGCTTCGCCGAACGACTCCAGAAGCAGAGCTACGAGGGCAACAACCTCCGCGAGGACATCCTCACCGAGGCGGAACGCCACCCGCTGGTCGACGAACTGTGGGAGGACAAGGTCCCGCGGTTCGAGCGCGTCACCGTCCCGGCCTATGTCGTCGCCAGCTACTCCAACACGCTGCACACGGCGGGCACGTTCCGCGGCTGGCGGCGGATCGCCTCCGAGGACAAGTGGCTGCGCATCCACAACACGCAGGAGTGGCCCGACTACTACGACGAGGAGCACGTCGAGGACCTGCGCCGCTTCTTCGACCACTATCTGAAGGGCGAGGACAACGGCTGGGAGCAGACGCCCCGCGTCCGTTACAGCCTGCTCGACCTCGAAGGCGGCGACCGCGTCGACCTGGCCGCGGACTCCTTCCCGCCGGCGGACGTCACCCGCACGAAGTACTACCTCGATGCCCGCTCGCGCACCCTGACCACCGCGCAGCCCGCCGAGGGGGCGCAGGCGGCCTACAGAGCGGAGTCGAAGTCCGCGCTGGCCTCCTTCGTGGTCGGCTTCGCCGAGGAGACGACGATGGTCGGCTACCCCATGGCCCGACTGTGGGTCGAGGCGGACGGCGCCGACGACATGGACCTGTTCGTCCTGGTCCAGAAGCTGGACCGGCACGGCACGCCCCTCCAGCAGTTCACCGTGCCCGGTCGCAGCGCGATGCTGCACGACCTCACCGAGCACGGCGCCTCGGTCCTGCGCTACAAGGGCTCGAACGGGCGCCTGCGGGTGTCCGCCCGGCACCTGGACAAGGCCTTGGCGACCGAGGACGTGCCCGCCCACAGCTTCGACCGGATCGAGAAGCTGAGCCCCGGCGAGGTCGTCGACGTCGAGATCGACCTCCTGCCGATCGGGCTGGTGTTCCATCCCGGCGAGCAGCTCCGGCTGGTCGTCAGCGCGCAGAACGCGCTGGGCGGGCTGATGCCGATGACGCGCGACTACATCCCCCGCAACAGTGGACAGCACATCATCCACACCGGCGGCGACCGCGCCTCCTACCTGCAGCTCCCCGTCAAGAACGCCTAGCCGATACACCTGGCCGCTCCCACCGGCCCGGTCGCACCGGGTACCGGCCGACCGGCGTTCCGACGGCTCCTCGGGCCCCCCGGGGCGGCGGCCGGCCCGAAGCCGTCCCAGCCCCACGACCTCCGGCCCGAGCGACCGGGCCGGGGCGTGCCCGCCAGGGACAAACTGCCACTATCCAGTCAGAACATCCATAATGAAGATTGCCACGGGTTCCGCCCAGGCCGTGAGCAGCACAGGCGGTGATCAACACGATGAGTGCCTCCACCGGCGACAGCGTCGTCCTCGCCGATGTCGCGGCTGCCCTGGTCGATGCACGTGGCGTGGTGGTGTGGTGGTCCCCGGAAGCGGCGGACCTGCTGGGCCGGCCGGCCACCGAGGTCTGCGGCCGGTCGCTCCTGCGGCTCGTCGCCGACCGGCGCGTACCGACCGGCGACGACTCGACCGGCGGAGACCGTACGAGTGCGGGCACGGCACGGCTGGTCGACGGTTCGGGCGGCACGGTCACGGTGGCGTACCGGGTCCTGCCCGTAGGGCCGCCCACCCGCTACCTGATCCTGGCGGTCGCCGCCGACCGGGCCGCCGACGCGCAGCAGGGGGCGGCCGTGCTGCGCGCCCTGCTGGGCCAGGAGCGAATCGGTTTCGTGCTGCGCGACGCGAGCCTGGCCGTCGTGCGCAGCAATCTCGGCTCCCTCTCCTTCGAGGGCATGTCGTTCCTGGCCGGCAGTCGACTGGGCGACGTGATGCGGGCGCAGGACGCGACCGAGGTCGAGGCCACCCTCCAGGAACTGCTGGAGACCGGTGAGCCGGTGGTCGCCCGCGAGCAGCGGGCCCGCCCGGCCGGCGGACCGGGCGCGGAGTGGGCCCTCTCGGTGTCGGCCGTACGGACCGAGGACGTCCGGGGCAGGCCTGCAGGGGTCGCCGTGCTGTTCACCAATGCCACGGCGCAGTTCGAGGCGGCCCGCCGGCTGGAACTGCGCCATCGGGCCTCCACCGCGATCGGCCGTTCCCTGGACGTGGGACGGAGCGCCCAGGAGATCGCCGACGTGCTCGTCCCCGCCTTCGGCGACCTGGCGTGGGTCGACCTCGCGGAAGCCGTCCTGGTCGGTGACGAGCCGGCCCGCATCCTCGGCGCGGGCGACCTGCACCTTCGCCGGATCGCCGTCCGCCCGGCGCACGGGGAGTGGCCTGCCGCACTCTTCCAGGTGGGAGCGGCCATCCCGGCGTTCCCGGACAGCCCGCTGATCCGCCGGTTCCAGCAGGGACGGGCGATCGTCGTCGACCGGGCCACCCTGGAAAGCAGCCTCGGCGATCCGGCCTTCATCCGCGCAGCGGCCCCCGAGCAGGGCCACTCGCTGCTTCTCGCCCCGCTCTACGCCCGGGGCCTGGTGCTCGGCGCCGCCGCGGTGTGGCGCACCGAGCACCCCGAGCCGTTCGACCGGCGGGACACCGACCTGCTGTCCGAGATCGCCGCGCACGCCGCACTCGCCATCGACAACGCCCGCCGCTACACCCGCGAGCACCGGGCCGCCACCGCCCTCCAGCAGCGCCTGCTCCCGCGCGCCACCACCCGCACCAGCACCCTGGAGACCGCCGGCCACTACCTGCCGGCGGCGGGCGGCGCAGGGATCGGCGGCGACTGGTTCGACGTGATCGCCCTGCCCTCGCTGCGCACGGCCCTGGTCGTCGGCGACGTCACCGGTCACGGACTGCACGCCACCGCCACCATGGGCCGGTTGCGCACCGCCGTCCAGACCCTCGCGGACCTGGAACTCTCCCCGGACGAACTGCTCACCCAGCTCGACGGCCTGGTGGCGCGCCTGACCGCCGAGGCCGACCCCGCGCACCGCGACACCGTCGGCGCGACCTGCCTGGTGATGATCTACGACCCGGTGGCGGGCCGGTGCACCCTGGCCTCCGCGGGGCACCCGCCACCGCTCCTCCTCGCCCCGCACGGCACAGCCGAGCCGGTGCCGATGCGTCCCGGCCCCCCGCTGGGCATCGGCGGCCTGCCCTTCGAGCCCAGCACCGTCGAACTCCGCCCCGACAGCCTCATCGCCCTCTACACCGACGGCCTGACCCAGCGCTACGACGGCGACGTCGACCGCATCGCCGACCGGCTGACCGGTCTCGGCGGCGCCGGTCGCACCCTGAACTCGGTGGGCGGGTCCCTCGTCGCCCAGGGCGCGCACCTGCCGGCCCGTGACGACACCGTCCTGCTGCTCGCGCGCACCCATGCCCTGCCTGCCGACGCGGTCGCACACTGGGAGTTCCCGGCCGACCCGGCGGCCGTCGCGGACGCCCGGCTCGCCGTCGCCGGGAAACTCGCCGAGTGGAAGCTGGACGAGCTGGGCTTCGCCACCGAACTGATCGTCAGCGAGCTCGTCACCAACGCCATCCGCTACGCCGGCGGGCCGGTCGGACTTCGACTCATCCACGACACCACGCTCATCTGCGAAGTGAGCGACCCCAGCAACACCCAGCCCCGGCTGCGCCGTGCCCTCACCACCGACGAGGGCGGCCGCGGTCTGTTCCTGGTGGCCCAGCTCTCCACCCGCTGGGGCAGCCGGTACGGGCTCAGCGGCAAGACCATCTGGGCCGAACAGACGCTCCAGCCCTGAGATCGATCCGGCCCGGAAGCCGTTCGGACGGCGACACCTCGTTGCCGTCACCGCCGCGTCGCCGTCACCGCGAAGTCGCCGTCACCGCCGCGTCGCCGTCGCCACCACAGAGTTGCCGTCACCGCCGCGTCGCCGCCGCCACCACAGAGTTGCCGTCACCACCGCGTCGCCGTCGCCACAGAGCTCCGGGGCGGCCCACGCAAAACGCCCGGCCGGGAGACCCCGGCCGAGCGCCTGCGTGACCTCGCCGCGGCGTGATCGACATGACCACGCGCCGGCTCGCGCCCGGTCCGGCGCCTCGGCCCTGATCAACTCTCCTGCCGTGTCCGCCGGGCTCGGAGCGGATCCGCGCCTACTTCGCCTGGATCGCCTTCAGGAACGCGATCTTCCCGTCCTCGGCGTGCCGTCGCAGCACGTTCGTCTCCATGTCGGGGTGGTGCTCGGCGTTCGGCTCGGGGACCAGCGGGTTGCCGGTCCAGGCCATCAGCCGGCAGACACGGTGCTTGATGCGCCAGCCCTGCTCGGTCCGGACGAGCTCGTCGTCGTACCAGCCCGTCCCCTCCCAGGACGGGCCGCCCTCGGCGGACTCGCGCACGAGCAGCCAGTTGCCGTAGCTGAACGCGTAGGCCTTGTCGCCGTCGACGTGCACCACGTGGCCCATCATCGTGTGCTGGTGCCTGTCGAGACTGTCGTGGAACTCGGCGAAAGAGCGCTTGAATTCGGCGAGACCCTTCCAGGCGGCCCCGGCCGGGCCGAATTCCGCCGTCACGTCCTCGGCGAAAACCCGGTCGAACAGGTCCCACTGGTGCGCGTCCAGCGCCAGACCGTAAAGATTCAGGGCCTCGATAATCGCTGCCTTGTCGTGCTCGACCATGCCGGCTCTCCTTGTTCCTGAAGCTGCCAACGGGCGGGAATACCCGATCGCAGCCTTGTCTGTCTTCGTTTACCACGCCGAATTCGCATCGGAGAATTGGCTCGATGCCGGCGGCGGAAGTGTCGCGCGGGAAGCGCGGCCGAGCGCCGCGCCGGCCTGTCGAGGAGGCACGCTCCCCGACTCCGGGCCGGTAGCTGCGGCGGCACGTCGCGGCTCGCATGCGGCCCCGGTCAGGGGCCGGCCAGCGGCGACGGCACTGCCTTCGCTCGGTCCTGCAGGGCGGCGCCCGGCTCGGCTCCCACCATGACCAGCGACGGCACGGGGCCGACGGAGGTGGCGGACATGGGCACCATCATCAGGAGCTACCGAAAGACTGTCAACACTCTTCGCCGTGCTCGCCGCCCCGGCGCCGCCACGGAGGGCCTGCGACAGCCGCCTGCCGCACTCCCGAGCCGGGGGACTCCTGGCGCCCCCACCACGCAGAATGATCGCCTACCTCGGGCACCCAGGGCCGGCCGCCGGGCAGGCCGGCCTCGGATGCCCCGGGTTCACGGCGAGTCGATCCCAGCGAAACGCGGCAGAAATGTTGACACTTTGCGGTACGCCCTCTTAGCGTACCCATCACGGCATTCGTTTCCGCCGGGCCGGCGGGCTGCCGCTCGCGGCACGGCCACCCGAGAGCGCGCACGCCGAACGGTGCTGCGCGGACCCGGGCCGCACAGCCGCCGTCCGACCCGCGCCCCTCGCCCGGGATCCGTGCGGCAGGTACGTCGACGCCACGTTCGGCGGAATCACCTGCGAGCTGCGCCGGCCGCCGACGAAAGCCGCTGCGAGCATTCGACTCGCCGTCCAGCCAGAATCGAATACCACGACCGTGCGGACATTGTTCACCGGCCCGGCGGTGGCTCCGGACTTCCGGCCGTCGGCTCGGTCGCCCGAGTCGCGTCGGCGACGACGTCCGGTCGGCGACGTCCGGTCGGCGACAGTACCGCCGAGGAGTTCCCGGCCCGGACCGGAGCAACCCTCGATCTGCACGAACACCCTTACAGGAGACAACGACGATGGCTTCGACCCACGACACGTCCGACAGGCTGACAACGATTCTCGAAAAGGTGCGCGCACTCGGGCCCACCCTGCGGGAGCGCGCGGCGGACGCGGAACGCGCGGGCCGCCATTCGGACGAGACCATCGCCGACCTGCACGCCACCGGCGTCTTCGACATCGGCAGCCCCGCCGAGTTCGGCGGCTACGAGCTGACCGTCCGGGAGCAGCTGGACGTCATCGCCGAGGTGTCCAAGTGGGACGGCTCCTGCGGGTGGAGCGTCTGGGCGGGAGCCTCGACGAACTGGATTCCCGCCGGTTCGGGCGCTCGCGTGGTCGAGGAGGTCTACGGCCCCGCATGGGTCGGGCCGCGGGTCGCCGGTTCGAGCCACTTCCCGGCCTCCCGAGGGCGCGCGAAGCGGGTCGAGGGGGGCTGGGTCGTCTCGGGTGGACCCTGGACCTTCGGGAGCGACGCGCTCTGGGCGCCGTTCACGAACCTCGGCTGCCTCGCCGACGACGGCGAGGGCCCCTACCTGGTGGCCCTGCAGGTTCCGCGGGACGAACTCCGGTTCCTCGACGACTGGCAGGTCGCCGGCATGTGCGCCACCGGCAGCGTCTCCATCACCCTCGCCGGCGACGAGCTCTTCGTCCCGGAGCACCGCGGCGTCGACTTCCGCCACATCGTCGACGGGAGCCTCGACAACGGCCTCAAGGGCGATCTCTGGAAGGTGCCCTCGCTCGGCTGGGCGTTCAGCACCATGGCGGGGATGTCGATCGGCCTCGCCCAGGGCGCCCTGGAGCGGTTCCTGGAGCGCTCCGCCGGCCGGCCCGTCCGCGGCACCACCTACAAGAACCAGCTGGAGGCTCCCCTCACCCACCTGCTGCTCGCCGAGGTCCACTCGAAGATCCAGTCGGCCACACTGATGACCCGGGCCAACGCCGAGGAGACCGATCGCCTCGGTGCGCTCGCCGCCGCCGGCACCCCGGCCGATCCGGCGTACATGCAGATGTTCAGCGGCCGGGTCCTCGTCGAGACGGCCTACGCGGCCAAGTGGTGCGCGGAGGCGATCGAGTTGCTCCAGCGCAACTCCGGCTCGACCGCGATCATGCAGAGCGAACCCATCCAGCGGGCCTGGCGTGACGCGCGCGTCATCACCTTGCACGGCGCCCTCAACCTCGAGGCCCTCTCCGAGAACTACGGGCGGCTGATGGCCGGGGCCCAGCCGCACAAGGTCGCGGGGATCACCACCCTGGACCGCTTCGCGCCGGCCGCACCGGACAAGACCGTCTGAGGTCCTCCGGCGCCCCCGGAACGCGGCTGCCCCCTGGGGCCGGGGCGCCGGCGTCCGGCCCCGTCGGCAGTTCAGGAGTGAGCGGCGGGGCTGCGGTCGGGAGTGCGGAGGTAGGCGGTCGCCATGTCGCTGAGTTCGTCCGCGTACCGGCGCAGGGCCACCTCGCCGACGGGGCGGTCGGGGTGGACGGAGGTGTGGAAGCAGGCGCCGAGGACGGCACGGGCCACCGTGTCCAGTGCCGCCTGCGGGTCGGATCGCCGGATCTCGCCCGCACAGGGGGTCGCCGCTTCGACCAGGTAGCGCTGGATCTCGGTGATGGTGCGGGCACCGCGGTCCGGCGCATCGGTTCCCCGTGCCCGCAGCAGCTCGGGAAAGAGACTGCTGCTGTCGGCGAAGGACTGCAGCAGTGCCTGCGCGTAGGCGTCCAGGACGCCGGAGAGCGAGGGCTCGGCCTGGCGCAGCCGCTCGGCCACGTACTGCTCGCGGCGTTCCAGCATCCGCTCCGTCAGGGCGGCGACCAATTGGTCCTTGCCTTCGAAGCGGCGGTAGATCGAGCCGACGGACACGCCGGCGCGGGCCGCGACGCCGGTGATCGTCATCTCCTCCAGGCCGGCCGAGGAGACGATTTCCTCGGCCGCCTGGAGGACGCGAGCCAGGGTCTCGGCGCTGCGGGCCTGCCGGGGTTCCCGGTAGTGCGCCCGATGGTTCGGCTCAGCAGTCATGTTCCGCATGGTAACGGTGGCGGCCCCCGCGGATGCCCTTGACAAGCAATGCACGGGCCCGCCTACTATCGATAATGTAAATTCGCGTTCGCATTTTAGGGAGAGCCGGGATGACCGTGAACGAGACCGCACTGCCCGTGACCGTGGCGTTGGTGTCCGGACCTTCCGGCACCGGCAGCATCGACGACTTCGAACTCTTCTACGCCCGCCGGGCCGTGGCCCGATTCAGGGAGCGACTGGGACGTCAGGGCCTGCTCGACCTCCTGGCCGCGGACATCGAGGAAGGCAACGCCGCCCTGCGGGAGAGCGCCCGCACCTCCGACGGCAGCTTCACCGGACGGACGACGGTGCTCGCCACGCAGGGCCTCACCTCGGGCGAATTCCTGGGCTGGATGGGCAAGGCCTTCAGCGACGAGAGCGTTCTCCTCGCGGCGCACCCGGAGCACTACTCGATCACCGACCAGGAGGACGGATCGGTCCACGTGGTGGAGAACATCGGCCCCCACATCGCCTCCTTCTACCTGGGCAGCTGGGGCGCCGAGGCGATGACCTGGGCCGAGGACGCGGCGGAACGCCTCCCCGAGGCGGAGTTCCCGCACAAGCAGGCCACGAACCTCTTCCTCGCGGACGGCACGATCATCGGGCGGGTGCTGATCCAGTTCGGTGACACCGCGGACGGCTTCACCTCCAGCCTGTCGGTCTACATGCCCACCTCCTGCCCGGACGACGTCCTGGAGCACCACCTCCGGCACTTCGCCATCGAGTTCAGGAACTGGATCACCGCAGCGGCGGCGGCCCGCGCCTGAGAAGCTCCGGGCCCGGACCCGGACCCTCACCGTCGGTCGATGCCCCCTGTTCGACCTGCTCGCCGGCGCGATGGTGGCCCGGATCCGACCCGGCAGCGACCGGGCCGGATCCGGGCCACCGCCATGAACTGCCGCGCCCGCGCCTGCGAGCCCGACCTCGCGGCCACCGGAGCGCGGCCCCTACGACCGCCGCAGGAGCGAAGCCGTACGAACCGGATCACAGCCGGATCGATCGTCCAGGAGCTGTCCGGTCGATCATGTGCGGAGCCAGCCGACGAGGGCAGCCGCGGTGACGGTGCCGAGGTGCCGCTCCCACGTCCCGTCGGCCGACCACAGCCGGTGGCGTTCGCAGACCGTCTTCCCCGGCCCGAACCGCTCGGGCAGGTCACGCCGGTGCACGCCGGTCCGTACCCGGTGAAGGATCCCGTCGATCACCTGCCGGTGGTCCCGGCACCGGCCACCGCCTGTTGCTGACCGGCAGGAACGGCCGCAGCCGTTCCCACTCCGCCTCCGTCAGATCACCCCGCCCCATGACCGGACCAACGACTAAGACCGGTGATAGTCACATGACCGACCGGACAGCCCCGAGGTGCCTTGAGGCTGCGTCGGTACTCTTTGCGGGTGTCGTTGACTCAGTTCGTCTACTTTGCAGTCTCCAGCGTGGGCACCACTGCCGACGAGATCACCCAGCTGCTTGGCGTAGAACCGGACGAGGTCACGGTGCGGGGGAGTCTGACCACCTCACCTCATCCCGTTCTGTCACTGCTGGAAGGTTGTCTGCTGCGAGCCCGGCCTGCCAGACGATGAGCAGATCGACCAGGTCCTCGGCCGGCTCCGGCCCTGCATGGAGGCGCTCACCAATCTGACAACCCGTCTCGCAGCCGAGGAGGGCCCCGGGGGTGCGATTCTGCAGGTCCACCGCTACTTCAACCGGCATGATGCGCAGCCCTCCGGCTCGCCGGACGACACGAACCTCTTCGGCTGGCACCTGGACCGCGCAGTGATGGACTTCCTCGCCGCAACCGGCGCAGATCTGGATGTCGGCGAATACGACATGACGCCCAGCAACGACTGACACCGCCCGCTTCAAAGCGGTGCCACTGCAGACCGGAAGCGGGGCCGCTCCGGGCCGGAACACAAGGGCCCGTCGCACAAGCCGGGGCCAGGTCCGACCGGAAAAGTGAGGCCGTACCAAAGGTTCAGGTACGGATTTCGTGAAGTCGATCGTGCCTCTGTGCGCGAGGTGATACTCCGTCACTTCTAGGTGGATGCTGGTCGCGTGTGAGGAACACGTTGATCGGCTTTCACGAATGCCTGCCCGATGAAGGCTGACCTCTGCCTTCTCGGGTCTGACGGTCCAGGAACTCGACCAGCCGTGTTTCCGAACGTAGAAGCCCCTCCCGTTGTTCAGGGGGAAGGGGGGTGGATGAAGGCGGTACTGGTACGACTGGACCGGCGTTCCGCAGGCAGCGCAGATCCGATGCTCACCACCGGGCACGGACCAGCCGCTCCCGACCTTGCGCCAGTGCTGCCGTCCGGCTGTTGCTCTTCAAGTCGTCATTCAGCGCATTCTCTCTCACCGCGAGTCCCGGCACAGCCGTCGGAGCAACTGTCGGACGAGCAATGCTCAGGACTTGTGGATCGGTTTCGGAAGGGCACGCGGAGGGCGTACCTTCCCGAATGATCCTTTGATGGCCTCCGAGTAGGCCCGCGTTGCAGCGCGGGTCGGGAAGGCACGCCCATGCTCAGCGTAGTCACCGACGACGGCTCCACCCAGTTCGGCTCCCTGATCGACGAGATCGTGCGCGAGGGCGCCCGCCTCATGCTCGCCGCCGCCCTGGAAACAGAAGGCAACCAGTACATGGCCGAGTTGGCGGCCGAGACCGACGAGGTCGGCCGGCGTCCGGTGGTCCGCAACGGCCACCATCGGCCCCGCACCGTGGTCACCGCGGCCGGCCCGGTCGAGGTGAAGGCCCCGCGGGTGAACGACCGACGTGTCGACGAGGCCACTGGTGAACGGCAGCGGTTCTCCTCGAAGATCCTGCCGCCGTGGTGCCGCAAGTCGCCGAAGGTCTCCGAGGTGCTGCCGCTGCTCTACCTGCACGGACTGTCGTCCGGGGACTTCTTCGTGCCCGCGCTGGAGCAGTTCCTCGGCGGCACCGCCGGGCTGTCGGTCGCGGCCGTGACCCGGCTGACCAGGCCGTGGCAGGGCGACCACGCCGCCTTCCAGGACCGCGACCTGTCGGATCGCGACTTCGTCTACGTGTGGGCCGACGGCGTGCACCCGAAGGTCCGGCTCGGCCAGGCCCACTCGTGTGTCCTGGTCCTGCTCGGAGTCCGGTTGGACGGCTCCAAAGAGCTGACCGCGATCGCCGAAGGGCTACGGGAGTCCACCGAGTCGTGGGCCGACCTGCTGCGCGACTGCCGCCGACTCGGCATGCGCGACCCCGAACTCGTGGTCGGCGACGGCGCGATGGGCCTGTGGAAGGCCCTGGCCGAGGTGTTCCCGGCCGCCCGGCATCAAAGGTGCTGGGTTCACAAAGCCCGCAACGTCACCAACGCCTTGCCGAAGTCCGCCCAGCCGGGCGCGACCAAGGCGATGCAGGAGATCTACAACGCGGAGGACCGGACTCACGCCGAGCAGGCGATCGAGGCGTTCGCCAAGACCTACGGTACGAAGTGGCCCAAGGCCGTCACGAAGATCACCGACGACGCCGAGGAACTGCTGGCGTTCTACGACTTCCCGGCCGAGCACTGGATCCACCTGCGGACCACCAACCCGATCGAGTCGACGTTCTCCACGGTCAAGCTCCGCACCAAGGTCACCCGCGGCGCCGGCAGCCCGGCCGCGGCCCTCGCGATGGTCTTCAAGCTTGTCGAGTCCGCCCAGGCCCGCTGGCGCGCGATCACCGGCGCCCATCTGGTCCCCTTGGTCCGCGCCGGCGCCCGGTTCGAGAGCGGCGTCCTGGTCGAGCGGCAGGAGCTGGCCGCATGAACCTTCAGGATGTCCCGCAGGACGAGCCGGCCGAGCACCTCCGCTTCCGGGCCTACCTCAGCGCGCTGGAGCAGGTCACCGACTCCGACGAGTCCGACCTGGTCAGCGAGGTCCTCACCGATTCGGACCAGGCGATGGCCCAGTCAGCCGTCATCCGCCATTTCGACCGCCGAGCCGCCGACCTCCACCCCGAACCCGCCTACGAACCATGGGCCGCCTCGATGGCCCGGGCCACGGTCCGCCATCCGTTCCTGACCCGGCGCCTGCAGGAATTGTCCCTCTTCCGCGCCATCACGCTCAGGCAGCCCTGGCGCCCGGACGCCTTGCTTGAGTCATCCGACTGGCTCCAGCGCAAGGCCGCCTCCATGTCGAGCACCGAGGCCACTGAGCTTCTCGCTGAGCGTGGCCGCACCAAACGGATCCGCAACACCGCCAAGGCCAGCCTCAAACCCTGATCGGCAGGCCAACTCACCCACAACTCTTGACTATTCGTCCTGTCGGACCGGCCGCAGACGGTGCCGGCCTCTCGAGCGACTTATCGAAATTCGTGCCTGATCCGTACCAAACCGTTAACGCCACGGACAGCTACTCCGCGACGAACGGTGCATATCCAACCTGCATCTCGCGCACCTGAAGGTCGGAGAAGAGCAGGGTCAGGTTGTGCGCGTTGGTCTCCATGCGTACCTCATGGAAGTCGATCCCGAGGCTCTCGGACCAGCGCCGGGCCGCCTCCGACTCAGGGAGAAGCGTGGCTCCTGGGTACAGGCAGTGCCACTTCACACCCCAGACGTATCCGTCGAGGTCGACGCCCGTTTCGTAGTCGATGAGCCGGTCGTCCAGAGAGATCCGCCAGGTCTCCGCCGGCACTGACGTCTCACACCGCGCCTCAACGCAGTGCCTGAAGAGGTACCGCAGGTAGGACGGCATGATGTTGGTGCGGGGATCAGCCGTTGCATGGACGATGACCTCGTAGTCACGCATGTAGTTGGCGTATCCGTGGTGCACGACAGCGTGATCGAAGGTCTCGTCCAGCCTCTGTTCAAGTACGGCGTTGTCCATGCCGCCCTTTTGCCTCACTCCGCGAGACCTTCGAAAACCAGATTCACGGATGTCACACGGCGTTGCCCGGAGCGACCGAACAGCTCCTAGGCGGATTCGCGCCGGACGAGCCGGGTGGGCAGGATCAGCGGGCTGGGGGCCCCGCCCGCGATGAGCGCGAGGAGCATCCGTGTCATCTCCCGGCCGAGGGCCTGGATGGGCTGGTGGATCGTCGTGAGCGGCGGGTCGGACACCTCGGCGACCGGCAGGTCGTCGAATCCGACGACCGCGATGCCGCCCGGTACCGCGCGGCCTACGCGGCGGAGCGCCCGCAGCGCGCCCGCCGCCATGTTGTCGTTGGCGGCGAAGACGGCGTCCGTGTCGGGGTGCCGGGCCAGCAGTGAGTCCATGGCGGTGATCCCGCCGAGCTCGGTGAAGTCGCCGGGTTCCTCGCCGTGGGGGGTGAGCCCGGCCAGGGTGAGGGCCTCGCGGTAGCCGCGGTGGCGGGCGCGGCTGACGTCGGTGTCCAGCGGGCCGGTGATCATCGCGATGCGGGTGCGGCCGAGTGAGATCAGGTGCTCGGTCGCGGCCCGGGCGCCGCCGACGTTGTCGACGTCAACGAAGGACGGCACCTCCTGCCCCAGGGGCCGGCCGCCGAAGACGGCGGGGATGTCCGCGTCGAGGGCGAGGCGGGTGAGGGGGTCATCCTCGCGCAGCGCCATCAGCATGACGCCGTCGACGGCGCGGGTGCGAAGCAGGTGCTGTACGCGCAACTGGCCGCGGGTGGAGGTGGCCAGACAGAGCATCAGGTTGAGGTCGGTCTCCTCCAGGACGGTGGTGGCGCCTGCGACGACCTGGCCGAAGAACGGGTCGGCGAAGACCGCGGGGTCGTCCCCGGAGACGATGAGTGCCACCGCTCCCGCCTGCTGGGTCGCCAGGGCCCGGGCGGTGGGGTTGGGTACGTAGCCCAGTTCCCTGATCGCGCGTTGGACGGCCTCGCGTTTGTCGCGACTGACGTGGGGTGCGTTGTTGATCACCCTGGACGCGGCGGTGCGGGAGACGCCCGCGCGCTCGGCCACCTCGTCCAGGGTCGGCCGTCGGCGCGTCGATTCGTCTGTCACGGCTCTTCTCCCCGATCTCGGTACCTCTGGAGGGTAGCTCCCCGGACGGGTTCGATCGATCACCGACCGGAAGCGCTTCCGGTATGGAACCGTACACAGCTTCGGCACCCACGTGAAGGCACGTTGCGGAAGTACTCTTGACACAGTTCCGAGAAGGGATCCACGATGGTCCCGCAGCGACGGGTGGCTGCGACGCAGACTGGAAGCGCTTCCACAATGGCGCTTCCAGTCACCGTCGTACGGACCCCGGCAACGCTTCGGCAGTCAGCCCCCTGGGGCTGAAACCCGACCGCGACGCCGCGCCCGCCCCGCCGTCGTGCACCTCGCTCCGCGCCGCACCGCCGTCCCCATCCGGCCGTCCGGCGCCCCCACCCGAGAAGAGGTTCCACCATGCGCAGATACTCCCGCCGGACCGCAGCGGTCCTGCTCGCCCTCCCGCTGGCGCTCGCGGCCCCCACCGCCGCCCACGCGGACCCGGTGTCCAGCACCAACGGCTTCTACGTCGACCCCAACTCCAGCGCCGCCACGTGGGCGGCCGCCAACCCGGCCGACGGGCGCGCCGCCGCGATCAAGGCCTCCATCGCCGCCGTCCCGATGGCGCGCTGGTTCGGCAACTGGAGCGGCACCATCGGCACCGCCACCGGTGCCTACGTCGGCGCGGCCCAGGCCTCGGGCAAGCTGCCCGTCCTGGTCGCCTACAACATCCCTGACCGCGACATCTGCGGCGGCCAGTCCGCCGGCGGCGCGGGATCCGCCGCCGCCTACGACACCTGGATCGCGGCCTTCGCGAGCGGCATCGGCAGCCGCCCCGCCGTCGTCGTCCTGGAACCCGACGCGCTCGGCGACCAGAGCTGCATGACGTCCGCCCAGATCTCCAGCCGCAACGCCCTGCTCAACAACGCCATCACCCAGTTCAACACCAAGGCCCCCAACACCTGGGTGTACCTCGACGCCGGAAACCCCGGCTGGATCAGCTCGTCCACGATGGCCCAGCATCTGAACGCCGCAGGCCTCAGCCGCACCCACGGCTTCTCGCTGAACGTCTCCAACTTCTACACCACCGCCCAGAACACCGCCTACGCCGACTCGGTCAACTCGACCCTCAAGTCCTCCTACGGCTACACCAAGCCCTTCGCCGTCGACACCAGCCGCAACGGCAACGGCTCGAACGGCGCCTGGTGCAACCCCGCCGGCCGGAAGACCGGCACTCCGACCCAGCTCGGCGGCGGCGCCGAGATGCTGCTGTGGATCAAGACTCCGGGCGAGTCCGACGGCAACTGCGGCGTCGGAGCGGGCTCGGCAGCCGGCCAGTTCCTCCCCGAGGTCGCCTACAAGATGATCTACGGCTACTGAGCCCGCCCGGGGCCCCAGCCGCCCGCCCCGCCCCGCCCGTCCCCCTCCCACCCGGCCCGGCGCGCCGACCCGAAGTCTGGCGCGCCGGGCCACCCGCCACCACCTCCCGAAGCCCGAGGAACCCGATGACACGCCGCCTTCCCAGAACCGTGCTTCCCGCCGCCGCCGTCGCGCTGGTACTCGGCCTCGCCGCCCCCGCGACGGCCGCACCCGCACCGACCGCGACCGCCGTCGGCCACACCCTGCCCGCCGGCACCCGGTTCTACATCGACCCCGCCAGCGACGCCGCCCGCCAGGCCCTGACCGACCTGAAGGGCCACGACCTGGCCGGCGCCGCCACGATGGCCAAGCTGGCGAGCTGGCCGGAGGCCACCTGGTTCACCGGCGGAACCCCCGCCGAGGTGCGGAACCGGGTGGAGAAGCTGATGCGGGACGCCGGACGCGCCGGGACCGTACCGGTGCTCGTGGCCTACAACATCCCGCTGCGCGACTGCTCGCTGTACTCGGCCGGCGGCGCGCAGTCCGACGCCGAGTACCAGGCCTGGATCAAGGCCTTCGCCGGGGGCATCGGCAAGGGCAGAGCCGTCGTCGTGCTGGAACCGGACGGGCTCGCCAACCTGCCCTCCGACTGCGGCCCGGACTCCGATCCCACCGGCGCCCTCACCGCCGGTCGCCTCGCCGACCTCAACGCGGCCGTCGACGCCCTGGAGACGCAGCCGGGCACCTCCGTCTACCTGGACGCGGGCAACAGCCACTGGAGGAGCGTCGGCACCATCGCCCAGCGCCTGCTGCAGGCCGGAGTGGCCCGCACCCAGGGGCTGTCGCTCAACGTCTCCAACAACCTGACCACCGAACAGAACACCCGCTACGGCACCTGGGTCTCCAACTGTCTCTGGTTCGCGACCAAGGGCCCGGCCTGGGCGGAGGGACACGCCGACTGGTGCGCGGACCAGTACTACTCCCCCGTCGCGCCGAACGACGGGCAGCCCGGCAACGCGGTAGACCCGGACGATGTCAACACCTGGCACTGGACCGACCTGTGGTTCCAGCAGAACGTCGGGACCGCGCCCGCCGAACAGCTCACCCACTTCGTCGTCGACACCGGCCGCAACGGCCGCGGCGCGTGGACCCCGCCCAAGGACAAGTACACCGGCGACCCGCAGACCTGGTGCAACGCACCCGGCCGCGGCATCGGCGCCCGGCCCACGGCCGACACCGGCGTCCCCCTGGTGGACGCCTACCTCTGGATCAAGACCGTCGGCCAGTCCGACGGCCAGTGCAACCGCAGTATCCCCGGCGGCACCGTCGATCCCGAGTACGGCATCGTGGACCCGGCCGCCGGTGAGTGGTGGCCCGCTCAGGCACGGGCCCTCGTGCAGAACGCCGCACCGGCCCTCACCTTCAACCTCAACCTGCGCTGAAACCTGCGCTGAGTCCGGCCGGGGGCCGGCGCGGCACCAGCGGTCGCGCCGGCCCCCGATCCGCGGCAGGCGCGACCGTGCCCGCCCGGTGGTTCTCCTCGCATCGTCCCGGCGAACCTCCTGTCGTCCCTGCCAACGTCCCGACGGGACGACGGCCGGCCGCCCGGTGCACCGCCCTCAACCCGTGAAGGCGGCGAACTCCGTCCGGGTGAACTCCTCGAACGTCGTCGGCCGTCGGCCGAGCAGCCAGGTCAGGACATTGGGGTTACCGATGAAGTCGTGACTGCTGTAGCGGCTGGTGATCGCCCGCAGGAGCCGGGCCTGGTAGGGGAACTCGGCCGGACTGTCGGTTCCGAGGGCGGCTCGGAGGAACACCTCCGAGTCGATCTGCTCGGCGACGACATCGCGGCCCGTCACCTCGGCCACGACCTTCGCGAGGTCGTGGGCGGTGTAGCGCCCGGGCGCCACCAGCTCGTACGTGGCGCCCGCATGGCGCTCACTGTCGAGGAGGACGCCGGCGACCACTTCGGCCACGTCGCCCACGTCCACCATCGACTGGCGGCGGTCGAGTGCCCAGGACAGCAGGAAGACGCCCTTCTCGAAGGCGGGGACGAGCCGGTGGCGCAGCATGTAGTTGGCGGGCTGGAGGATGGTGAACTCCAGCCCCGAGGAGAGGAGATGCTCCTCCAGGTCGCGCTTGATCCCGTGTTGCACGAGGTCCGTGATGATCGCGTGGAGCGCCGAGCTGAAGACGAAGTGACGCACGCCGGCCGCCCGGGCGGCGTCGATGGCGGCGAAGCCCATGTCGCGTTCCCGGGGGTGCAGGGCCGGCCCGACGTAGTGGACCTTCTCGACGCCGTCCATGGCCCGGACCAGGACGTCCGGGTCGCTGAGGTCCCCGACCACGATGTCCGTGACGCCGGCCGCGCGGAGAGTCCGAGCCGATTCGTCGGAGCGGACACAGGCGCGAAGAGCGACTCCGGCCGCCAGCAGGCGTGGGATCAGCAGCTTGCCCTGGTTGCCGTTCGCCGCTGTAACGAGTATCACTGTCGTCTCCTTCGTGCGGTGTGCTGTGCTTGTGCCCGCCCCGGCCGGGGCCGGGACGGGACGTCGATCAGGCCGCCCGGGGCGCCGTGGCCCGGGGCGGCCGCGTGGTCATGACGGCCTCAGCGGCCGCGACGACCGGTGTGCGGATGCAGCCGACGCGCTCGATCTCGACCGTCACCTCGTCCCCGGCGTGGAGGAACCGCGGTGGCCGACGGGCGTACCCGACACCCTGGGGAGTGCCGGTGACGATGAGATCTCCCGGGTACAGCGTCATCGCCCTGCTGAGGTAGGAGACGATCTCGCCGACGCTGAAGATCATGTCCGCAGTGCTGCCGTCCTGCACGACCGCGCCGTTGACCCGGGTGACGATGCGCAGGCCGGCCCCGGGGTCGCCCACCTCGTCCGCGGTGACGATTCCGCTCATCGGCCCGCTCCGGTCGGCGTTCTTGCCGACCGTCCACTGGGTGGTGCGGTGCTGGGCGTTGCGGGCGGTGAGATCGTTGAACACGGCGTAGCCGAAGACGGCGTCCAGCGCGTCGTCGGCCGACACGTCCTTCGTCTCCCGGCCGATGACCGCGGCGAGTTCACCCTCCCAGTCCAGGCCCTGCTCGCCGGCGGGGACCGGCGCGGGCGTTTCCGAGACGGTGAGTGACCTGGTCCAGCGGCCGAAGACGGCGGGGTGGGTCGGCCGCTGGAACGTCCCTTCGGCCACGTGGTCGGCGTAGTTCAGCCCGACGCACAGGACGCGCGCGGTGGGCGGCACGGACGGCACCAGCGTGAGCCGGGTGATGTCCAGGGCCGTCCCGGTCGGGCGCAGGACGGCCTGTGCGGGGTCGGCCCAGAACTGCTCCGCGCCGCCGAGCGGCACCAGCCCGGACTCACCGTCGAGCCGACCGATCGCACTGCCTGCCGCCGTGCGGTAGCCAACAAGTCTCATCGCAACGCCTTCCAGCTTCGCTGTTCCCTCGTCCACGGGCGCCGGCGGGGGCTGGTCCGGGTGCCGGCCGCGCGGGGAACGGGCCGAGGTCCGGGCGCCGAGCGATCCCGGAGGAAATGAGCCTAACCATTAGGCTTTGATGACCCAGCATGCGATCCCCGGGCGGTTCCGTCAAGGCGTCGGCCGACGGGATTGCGCTGGTCCGCCGCAGTCGCCCGACCGATCAGGGGGCAGGCCGTCGGAAGTATCCGTTAGGCTCCATCCATGGTCCTTCCCGCACCCCGCTCCCGCGCCGAGGAGGTCGTGGCCTACGTCGAGGACTCGATCGAGAAGCGTGGGCTGCGCCCCGGCGACCACATCGGCACCCGGGCCGACCTGCGTGAGCAGACCGGCGTCGCGAGGGCCACCGTCAACGAGGCGATCAGGCTGCTCCAGGAGCGCCGACGGATCGTGGTCCGACCCGGCCCCGGCGGCGGAATCTTCGTCGCGGCGACCGATCCCGTGGTCCGACTGGGGCGCACGCTTCTCACCGTGCACGGCGAGCCGTCGGCGGTCGCCGGGGCCATCGAGGTCCGCGAGCAGCTCGAACCGCTGGTCGCCGCCCATGCCGCCCAGTACCGCTCGGCCAAGGACGCGCGTGAGCTCAAGTCGCTGATCACCGCGATGAGGAAGAGCCTCGACGACGTGACGCGGTTCGTCTCGCTCAACTGGGACCTGCATCTTCGCATCGCGGCCATCTCGCCGAACACCGTGCTGAGAGGCACCTACGTCGGCCTCTACGAGTTCGTCAACCAGGTGTCGCTGGTGAACTCCCAGTCCCCTGACGGCGACTACCTGGCGCAGCGACTGAAGGTCCACAGCGACCTGGTGGACGCCATCGTCGCGGGCGATGTCACCGCCGCCCGGCACGCCGCCGAGGCGCACCGCCACTCGGGCTGAGCCCGGCAAGCGCAACCCTTCGTAGTCCCTGAAGCCCGGCCCCGAACGGAACCTCGGCGGCCGGGCCAGCGGCATGTCCCGCCGGGCCGAGCCGAGCCCGGACCGATCCGAGCCGAGCCCGGTGGGGGCCGAGCCGTGCCCGGTCGGACCTCCGGACCCCGCGGCGCCGGCCCGGCGGTCGCGTCCCACCTGCGTGTCGACACGGCCGGGCCGGCCGAGGCGCCTGCCTATCAGGCCCAACCATTAGGTTTATAACCGTCCTGAAACGCGGACGTCACGGCCCCGCAAAAGCCTTGACACACCCGGCGCCCCATTGCAGGGTTACGGCCTATTGGTTCGGCTCAATTATCTCGGGAAGACGCCGCGCGGAGCTCGCGGAGGCAGCGCCCGGACGAGCCTGTTCGCCACGTCGAACCCTCCCTCGCGTACCAATCAGGAGCGTAGAAGATGCTCGCAAAGTTCAGTGACGCCAGAACCAGCAGCGCCACCCGCGGACGGCGCTCGAACCGCCGCACCGCCTGGCGGGTGACCGCGGCGTGCATCTCGGCGGTCACCGTCGTATCGGTCGCGGCCTGCAGCTCCTCGGCCGGCTCGGCCACCCCGTCGGGCCCGGCCGCGGCACCGGGGCAGGCGGCGAACGTCGACGCGGCGAAGGCGGCGATCCAGGGCTACACCGTCCCGCCGACCGCCTTTCCGGTGTCCGACCAGCTGGCGCAACAGCTGCCGGCCGGCAAGAAGTTCGTCTATCTGCAGTGCTCGACACCCATCTGCGCCCTGGTGGGCACGTTCGTGCAGCAGGCGGTCAAGGGGCTCGGCGGAACGCTGACGGTCGTGAACGCCGGTGCGACGGCACAGACCGCGCAGGCCGCCGCGTCGAGCGTCGGCTCGATGAATCCGGACGCCGTGCTCCTCGGCGCCATCGACCCGGCCCTGTTCGGCGGTGGCCTGAAGAAGCTCAGCGACGCCGGCACCAAGGTGGTCTCCCTGCAGATCGCCAAGGACGTCAAGCCGTACGGAATCACCTTCAACTACCTCGGTGAGGACCTGAGTCGGCGCAACGGCAAGCTCCTCGCCGACTGGGTGATCGCCAAGAAGGGCGCGGAGACCGAAACGGTGCTCTACACCCTGCCCGCCCTCGACATCTCGACCCCGGTGCAGAAGGCCTTCCAGGACGAGATGAAGGCCAACTGCCCGTCCTGCAAGGTGCGTGTCGTCCCCATCGACGTGAGCACCATCGGCACGACGGCGCCGCGCACCGTGGTGACCGACCTGCAGGCCCACCCCGACACGAAGGCCGCGGTGTTCGTGAGCCTCTCGGCGGCCGGCGGCCTGCCCGCGGCGCTGAAGGCCGCCGGCCTGTCCGTCACGACCGTCGGCTTCGGCCCCACCGCCGGCAACCTGCAGGACATCAAGGACGGCGCGCTGACCGCCGCACTGAACATCGACTTCCCGGTCTCCACCTGGACGGCCGTCGACGCGGCGGCGCGTCTGATCGAGGGTGGCCGGCCGACGGCGAGCGAGGAGGCCGGCGAGGTGCCCGAGCAGTTCCTGGAGCAGCAGGACATCACCTTCGACCCCACCCGTGGCTGGTCGGCGTTCCCCGACTTCGCCCAGCGGTTCGCCACCCTGTGGCGGGCGTCCTGATGACGGACACCGCGGCGCCACTGCTCCGGATCGAGGGCATGTCGAAGACGTTCCCGGGTCTGAAGGCCCTGGACGGCGTGTCGTTGGAGGTCCGTCCGGGGGAAGTCGTCGCGGTGCTCGGACACAACGGCTCGGGCAAGTCGACCCTGGTCAAGGTTCTGGCCGGTGTCCACCAGGCCGATCCCGGGACGGTCATCGAGGTCCGTGACGCCGAGGGCGCGCTGATGGAGGGAGCGGCCGCCCGCGAGGGCCTGCACTTCATCCACCAGGATCTCGGTCTGGCCGACATCCTGACGACGGTGGAGAACCTCGGGCTGGGCAGGTCCGAGCGCGGACGGGCGTTCGCCCCCGTCCGCGGGGCCGCCGAGCGGCGGCACGCCCAGCAGCTCATCGCCCGGTTCGGCGCCACCCTGGACGTGACGGTCCCGGTCGGGAAGCTGTCACCGGCGCAGCGGGCGATCGTCGCGATCGCCCGGGCGATGGACGGCTGGAGCCGTCCGGACAACGTGCTGGTGCTCGACGAGCCCACGGCGGCGCTGCACGGCGACGAGGTGAAGGTGCTGTTCGAGGCGATCCGGCGGGTCGCCTCGTCCGGGGCCGGGGTCGTCTTCATCTCCCACCGGCTCGACGAGGTACTCGAACTCGCCGACCGGGTGGTGGTGCTGCGAGACGGGCGCGTCGTCGCCGAGCAGGCCACCGGTGAACTCGACCACGACACGATGGTGACGCTCATCGCCGGTCGCGAGATCGACGGGACGGCTGTGACGCACCGGGGCGGGACCGGTGAGCCGGTGCTGAGCGTGACCGGCCTCGGCGGCGGGGAGATCAGCGACTTCTCGCTGACCCTGCGGGCCGGCGAGATCGTCGGGATCAGCGGCATCCTGGGTTCGGGGCGGGAGCAGCTCGCGCCGATGCTGTTCGGTGCCCGACACCGGTCCGGCGGCCGGGTGGAGGTGGACGGACGGGAGCTGGTCCCCGACGACACGGGCGCGGCGATCGGCAGCGGGATGGCGTACGTACCCGCCGATCGCCGCCGTAGCGGCGTGGTCATGGACATGAGTGTCCGGGAGAACCTGACGCTGCCGCTGCTGCGTCCGCTGCGACGGTCCTTCTGGCGTCTGGACAGGCGGGCCGAGCGCGCGCAGACCCGCTCCTGGATGCACACCGTCGGGCTTCGCCCGCCCAATCCCGAGCAACCGCTGAAGCTGTTCAGCGGCGGCAACCAGCAGAAGATCGTGCTGGCCAAGTGGCTGCGCGTCCGCCCTCGCGTGCTCCTGCTCGACGAACCCACCCAGGGCGTCGACGTGGGCGCGATAGCGGCCCTCCACGAGTTGGTCCTGAACGCGCGGCGCGACGGGACCGGCGTCCTGGTCTGCTCCTCGGACACGAAGGAACTGGTGTCCCTGTGCGACCGCGTGCTGGTGCTCAAGGACGGCCGGGTGGTGAGCGAGGTTCCGCGTGAGTCCCTGACCGAGGAACGCCTGGTCCGCGACGAGTTGGGCCTCCAGACGGCCGGAAGCAACAGCGGCACGAGCGGAGCGGAGTGAGGATGATGCAGACAACCAAGAGGGATCCGGACCCCACGCGGAGCACGGCGACCGCGACAACGTCCGAGGCGGTTCCAGCGGTGCCCGCCCCGGACGCGTTGTCCCAGCTGCCGAAGGTGCCGGAGCTGCCCTGGTCGGTGCGGGTCCGGCGGGCGGTGGCGTTCCGCAACATCTCCGCGCTGTACCTGCTCGCGTTCATGGTCCTGGTGTTCGCCCTGTGGGTCCCCGACACCTTCCTCACCTCCGGCACCTGGCGCTCCCTGCTCTCCGACCAGGCCGTCACCTGCCTGGTCGCCGTCGGCCTGGTCGTCCCCACCGCGGCCGGCGTCATCGACCTCGCCATCGGCGCCCAGGTCGGACTCGGAGCCATCCTCGCCGCCCGCCTGCTGGTGGGCAACGTACCCGCCCCACTCGCCATCCTGCTGTCACTGGTGGCCGGCGCGGCCGTCGGCCTGTTCTCCTGGCTGATGATCACCCGCGCCCGGATCCCCTCCTTCATCGCCACCCTCGCCGTCAGCTCACTGCTGGCCGCGGCCATCGCCTGGATCTCCAGCAGCCAGCAGATCGTCAACCTCCCCACCGGCTTCGCCGAACTCGGCACCGGCCAACTCCTCGGCATCACCTACCCCGTCTACATCATGCTCGCCGTCGCCGGACTCCTCTGGTACGTCCTCGAACGCACACCGGCCGGCCGCCGCGTCTACGCCACCGGCGGCAACGTCGATGCCATGGGCGGCAACAGCGAGGCCGCCGCGCTGGCCGGTGTCCGGATCTCCCGGATCGTCCTGTCCGCGCTGATGACCTCCGGCGCGGTGGCCGGGCTCGCCGGCGTCCTGCTGACCTCCCAGCTGTCCACCGGAGACCCCACCGTCGGACCGGGCTACCTGCTCCCCGTCATCGCCGCCGTCTTCCTCGGCTCCACCCAGTTCCGCGGCGGCCGCTTCAACATCTGGGGCACCGTCGTCGCCGCCTACACCCTCGCCGTCGGCGTCAAAGGCCTGCAACTCGCCGGCCTGCCCATCTGGATCCCCGACCTCTTCAACGGCACCGCCCTCCTCGCCGCCGTCGGCCTCGCCGCCTGGCGACGCCCGCAGGTGAGCCGCCGGGAGGCCGTCCTCCGGCTGATCCGCAACAACACGACCACCGCCTGGGCCGGCAGGCGGGCCCGACGGAGCGAGCTGCTCGCCCGGGCCGCCACGGCGGACGCCGCCATGTCCTCGGAGCACGCGGCTGACGGCGCCGCCCCGGACGCGGTGTCCGAGCTGCCGGAGCTGCCCTGGTCGGTGCGGGTCCGGCGGGCGGTGGCGTTCCGCAACATCTCCGCGCTGTACCTGCTCGCGTTCATGGTCCTGGTGTTCGCCCTGTGGGTCCCCGACACCTTCCTCACCTCCGGCACCTGGCGCTCCCTGCTCTCCGACCAGGCCGTCACCTGCCTGGTCGCCGTCGGCCTGGTCGTCCCCACCGCGGCCGGCGTCATCGACCTCGCCATCGGCGCCCAGGTCGGACTCGGAGCCATCCTCGCCGCCCGCCTGCTGGTGGGCAACGTACCCGCCCCACTCGCCATCCTGCTGTCACTGGTGGCCGGCGCGGCCGTCGGCCTGTTCTCCTGGCTGATGATCACCCGCGCCCGGATCCCCTCCTTCATCGCCACCCTCGCCGTCAGCTCACTGCTGGCCGCGGCCATCGCCTGGATCTCCAGCAGCCAGCAGATCGTCAACATCCCCACCGGCTTCGCCGAACTCGGCACCGGCCAACTCCTCGGCATCACCTACCCCGTCTACATCATGCTCGCCGTCGCCGGACTCCTCTGGTACGTCCTCGAACGCACACCGGCCGGCCGCCGCGTCTACGCCACCGGCGGGAATCCGCAAGCCGCCGCGCTGGTCGGGGTGCGCCCCGCCCGGGTCATCCTCTTCGCGCTGATGACCTCCGGCGTGGTCGCCGGGCTCGCCGGGCTGCTGCTGACCTCCCAGCTGTCCACCGGAGACCCCACCGTCGGACCGGGCTACCTGCTCCCCGTCATCGCCGCCGTCTTCCTCGGCTCCACCCAGTTCCGCGGCGGCCGCTTCAACATCTGGGGCACCGTCGTCGCCGCCTACACCCTCGCCGTCGGCGTCAAAGGCCTGCAACTCGCCGGCCTGCCCATCTGGATCCCCGACCTCTTCAACGGCACCGCCCTCCTCGCCGCCGTCGGCCTCGCCGCCTGGCGACGGGCCCCCGCCACCCGCAGGATCGGACTGGGTCGCTTCCGGCGTCCGCAGCCCGGCAGCCGGTAGAAGCCCGTGGCGGGCGTCCCGGCTCCCACCGGGCGTCCGCGACGGCACAAGCAACTGAAGGAGCTTTCATGGTCAAGGCCGTCGATTCCGCGCTGTTCCGCGAAACGCTGGGGCACTACCCGACCGGGGTGGCCGTGGTCACGGCGGTGGCCGAGGACGGACGCCCCGCCGGCATGGTCGTCGGAACGTTCTCCTCGGTCTCCCTGGATCCACCGATGGTCGCGTTCTTCCCGGCCGTCGGTTCCAGGAGCTTCGAGCACCTCCGGACCGCCCCGGCGTTCTGCGTGAACGTCCTGGCGGCCGATCAGGAGTCGCTGTGCCGCCGGATGGCGACCGGCGGGGCGGAGAAGTTCGACGGCGTGCGCTGGCGGCCCGGGCCGCTCGGTTCGCCCGTTCTCGAGGGCGCCGTGTCCTGGATCGAGTGCACCTACCAGGACATCCGGGAGGCCGGCGACCACTTCATCGTCCTCGGGCTCGTCCACGAGCTGGCCGTCCAGCGGTCGACGCTCCCGTTGCTGTTCTTCCAGGGCGGCTACGGGCGGTTCTCCCCCGGGTCCTTCATCGCCGGACCGGACCCCGATCTGATCCAGGCGGCGCAGCTGGCCGAGACGATCCGCTCCCAGGTCGAGGACCTCAGCGCCGAGTTCGCGGTCAACTGCGGTGTCCTGGTCAAGATCCGCGGGGACGCCGTGCAGGTGCTCGCCGCGAACCGGGGGTCCGTCGCCGAGCCGTTCCCGCTCGGCCACCGGCAGCCGATCATCCCGCCGCTCGGAGCGGCCTTCCTGGTGGACTCGCCGGCGGCGGAGGTCGACGAGTGGCTGGGACGCGCCCCGGACGACGGCCTCGACCGCCGTGATCTGCACCGTGCCCGGCTCGACAAGGTACGCGAGTGCGGGTACTCCCTGCTCGCCGCCGAGCCGCGACTGCTCCGGCACCAGCAGGCGGCACTGTCCGCGTTCGAGCTCTCCGACCGCCTGCCCCGACACGAGCGCGCGGTCCAGCAGGCCACCTCCGAGCTGGCCGAACTGTTCTGCCCCGACCTCCTGCCGGGCGAGGTGTACGACCTCGCGTCGATCGTCGCTCCCGTCCCCACCGGCCCGGATCTGCCCCCGATGGCGATCCGGATGACCGCTCTGCCCGCCTCCGCACCGGCGGAGCGGATCGAGTCCTGGGTCGACAGGCTCAAGCAGGTCGCGGCCGCCGCCGGGGCGTCGCTGACCGCCCCCCGCGGCTGACCGGCCGGAGCGCCGAGCCTGACGCCCCCGCCGCACCATCGCGACCCGTCACCACCGCCGACCGTGCGGCCCTCCGCGGATCCGCCCCGACGGCGCCGACGGCCCGTTGCCGGGGCCCACGCCGCACGCGGGCGGCCAGGCAGTTCCCCCACACCTCACCCCACCTGGGAGACCACATGAGCCCGTTCGACCTCTCGCCCCCCGGGGCGAGACCTCCGGCGGCCGGCGACGCCGTGCCCCTGCAGCGGCTGCGGCGGGCCGCGACGCGTTCACGACGGCGCTTCCTCGGGTGGAACATCGGCTGTTTCGCGGTGGTCCTGCTGCTGCCCCACGAGATGGGCAGCAGCGTCGCGGCCGGCATCGGCGGCGGACTGACCGTCAGCATCCTGCTGTTCCTGACCCAGGCCGTACTGCTGCTGGTCACCGCCCACCGGTTCGACCGCGACGTCCGCACACACTGCGACCCGCTCACCGAGCCCCCGCACCGCACCGACGGAGCAGGCCGGTGACCCGACTCGCCGACGGGGGCGTGACGACAGCACCCTTCCTGGCATTCCTGCTCACCGTGTTCGCCACCCTGTTCCTCTGCCTGATCTCCGGTTCGGACGGCGAGGACCTCACCGAGTTCTACACCGCGCGCAGCTACCTGACCCCGCTGCGCAACGCGCTCGCGCTCTGCGGCGACTACGTCTCGGTCCTCATCCTGCTGCCCGCCACCGGGTCCGTGGCGCTCGCCGGATTCGACGGCATGACCCTCACCGTGGGCTCGGCCGCCGCCATGGGCGTCCTGCTGCTGCTCGCCCAACCACTGCGCAACATAGGCCACTTCACACTCGGCGACACCTTCCGCGCCCGGTTCTCCAGCCGGGCCGCCCGCATCGCCGGCGCCGTCGCCACCCTGTGCTACTGCCTTCCCCTGGCGATGGTGCAACTGTCCGCCGCCGGCCGGGCCACGGCCGTCATGGTCGGACTGCCCCGCATCGGCGCCGGTCAGTCCTGCACCGTGCTGATCGGCCTGATGATGGTCTGCGCCGCGGCCGTGGGCGGCATGCGCGGCATCAGCATGCTGCAGGCCGTCAAGACCGTCCTGCTCCTCGTCGCCCTGGCCGTGCTCGTCCTCGCCCTGCTGGCCCATCTGGGCTGGAACCCCGGCACGCTGCTGGAGGAGGCGGCCCGTGGCAGCGGACGGCCGGACGACTACTTCGGAGCGGGCCTGCTGCAGGGAACCGGCCTCACCGGCCGGACCGAACAGCTGTCCCTCCTCATGACAGTGATCCTCGGCGCGGCCGTCGCCCCCCACATGCTGATGCGCCTCAACTCCGCCCGCAGCGGCCCCGCCGCCCGGCACTCCGCCACCCGTGCCCTGACCATGGTCGCCGTCCTGCACGTCATGGCCGTCGTGCTCGGCCTCGGAGTCGCCGCGGTGGTCGGCGCTCGCGCCGTGGTCGCGTCCGACGCCAGCGGCGGCAACGCCCTGCTGCTCCTGGCCGACCGGCTGGACTCCGACGGTCTGCTCCAGGCCGCGGTCGTCTCGGCGGTCTTCCTCACCAGCCTCTCCGTGGTCGCCGCGCTCCTGCTGACAGCGGCGTCCTCGCTGGTCCACGACCTGCTCGCGCACACCGGCCGGGACAGCCGGATGACGGCGGTCGCCGAGATCAGGGCGGTGCGCTGGACGACCGTGGCCGTCGGCTGCGCCACGCTGGCCCTCGCGACCGTCTGCTACACCTGGCCCGTGCAGTTCCTCGCCCATGTGTGCGCCGCGATCGGCGGGTCGGCGATCCTTCCCACCCTGGTGTACCAACTGTTCTGGAAGGGCTACACCCGTACCGGCCTCCTGTGGACCGTCTACGGCGGGCTCGGCTGCTGCCTGCTGCTGCAGTTCTTCGGACCCGCCGTCTCCGGCAACCCCGCCGCGCTCTTCCCGGACAGCGACTTCGCCTGGTTCCCGCTCCACACCACCGGCCTGGTCTCCATCCCGGTCGGGTTCCTCCTCGGCTGGGCCGGCAGCAGGATCGGCGCACGCCGGACCGGCGCCCAAGTCCCCTACCCGGAGCTGGAAGCACGGTCCTTGACCGGCTCGCCCGCCTGACCCGGACGCCGGGATCCCGCACCGGCCGGCTGATCCGCTCCAGCCGGCGGACAACTCCCCCGATCTCCGTCGGAACCGGGCCCGCACCGGCCGCCCCCAGGACGCGACGGTCCTGCCCGGCACGTCCGACGGAACGGTGAGCGACCGCTGTGGGGCGGTCGCCTCACCCACTGCTGCCGGTGGGGTCCGTCAGGACAGGACGCCACCGGCAGCCTTGTCCCGGCAGGGAGGGCCCGATCGACGGCAGCACACCTCCTGGGCCGCGGCCCGCAGGGCGGACGCGCAGGGTTCGCGTTCGCCATGGTGCGCAACGGAAAGGACCAGCGCGTTGAACCAGTGTCCGACCTCATCGAGCATGTCGGAGCCGCAGACATGACCGTCCGACGCGATCCGGACGGGTTCGCCCGGATCAGGCGTGCCCGGACGGCCGCCGGGGGCGTCGTGGCCGTCCCCGACGACGAACCCGGCTTCGAAGCCAGGGCCGCCCGGCGGTCCGCGGAGAAGGACGCCGTCGCCGAGGTGGCGGCCTCCCTCGTGGTGCCCGGCACCGTGGTCGCCCTCTCGGCCGGCACCACGACCTACGCGGTGGCCAGGCGCCTGCTGGACGTCCCCGACCTGACCGTGGTCACCAACTCGCTCCCGATCGCCGCCCTTCTGCGAGCCACCGCCGAGGAGCGGGGCCCGCGCACTCCGTCGCTGTTGCTGACCGGCGGCTCGTCCACCCGCTCGGCGGCGCTGGTCGGCCCGATCGCGGACCAGGCCGTCCGCGGTCTCCACGTCGATCTGCTGATCCTCGGCGCCCACGGTGTCTCCAACAGAGCGGGTCTGACCACGCCCGACCTCGCGGAGGCGCAGACCAACCGTGCCCTCATCGCCTCCGCCCGACGTGTCGCGGTCGTCGCCGACCACAGCAAGTGGGGGGTCGTCGGACTCGGCGGTTTCGCCCGGCTCGACGAGATCGGCCTGCTCATCACGGACGACCGGCTCGATCCCCAGGTCCAGAACCTCCTCCGGGCGGCCGTCGGCGAGCTGATCGTGGCCGGTGCCCGTGACTCCTAGAGCCTGTCTGACGAATGCTTTCCGCAGGCCACATCGGGTGTGGGCTTGGCGTCGGCCCCCGCATGGGCAGATCTTACTGACAGCTCTGTCGGGAACTAAGGCCCAGGATGCTGACATCGGTGTCGGCAAATCCTGTCGGTGCCCAGTCCTGCCTTGGAACAGGTGGGTTTCGGATGTACACGGTGATGAACCGGACAGCGGTCTCCGCGGCCGGTGCGGCGGCGTTCGAGGAGCGGTTCACGGGGAGCATGCGCGCGACGCTGCCCGGCGTGCCGGGTCTGCTGGGGGCTCGGTTGCTGCGCCCCTAGGAGGAGGGCGGGGTGTACGTGGCGGTGATGGACTTCGCGGACGCGGAGGCGTTCGGGGCCTCGACGCGCTCGGAGTCCTTCCGGGCCGCGCACGCCCACGGGCCGTCCGACGGCGGTGAGCCCGCCGACGGGGCGGGCGGCGGCGTGGAGATGTTCGAGACCGTCGCCTCCGTCGGCGTCTGAGGCGGAAGGGTCTCCTGTCGTGTTTCTCGCTCTTCGTGATCTGCGTTTCGCCCGCGGGCGCTTCGCCCTGATCGGCGCCGTCGTCGGGATGATCGCCGTCCTCGGGGTGATCCTTTCCGGACTGGCCAGCGGCCTCGCCGATTCCGGCATCTCGGGCCTGCGCGCCCTGCCCGTGACCCACCTCGCCTTCGACAGCTCGGCCACCGGCGAGCTGTTCTCCCGCTCCACCGTCAACACCGACACCGCCGCGAGGTGGGCCGAGCAGCCCGGTGTTCGCAAGGCCGAGCCGCTGGACCAGCAGCTGGTGCACGCCCAGCTCGCCGGCGCCGGCGGCAAGCAGCTCGACCTCGCCGGCCTCGGCGTGCAGCCCGGCGGCTTCCTCGCCCCCGCGCCACTGTCCGGCGCCCCGCTGGCCGACGGCACCCCGAACGGCGTCCTGGTCAGCGAGGAGGTCATCAAGGAGGGCGTCACGGTCGGCGACCGCCTCACTGCCGGACAGACCGGAACCGAACTGACCGTGGTCGGCACGATCGGCCACGCCTCCTTCGGCCACGTCGGCGTCGTCTACGCGCCCCTGCCGCTGTGGCAGCAGCTCCACTACGGCCTGCCCGGCCCGCTCCCCGACGCCGTCGCCCACCAGGCCACCGCCGTCGCCCTGCAACTCGCCCCCAGTACCGACACCGCCACCGCCGACCGGATCCTGGGCACCCAGAGCGTCGACAAGGCCGGCACCTACGGCGCCTCGCCCGGCTACACCGCCGAGTCCAGCACCATGACCCTCATCCCCGGCTTCCTCTACGCCATCTCCGCTCTCGTCGTCGGCTCCTTCTTCACCGTGTGGACCATCCAGCGCCGCCACGAGATCGCCCTGCTGAAGGCGATCGGTGCCTCCACCCGCTACATCCTGCGCGACGCCCTCACCCAGGCCGCCGCCGTCCTGCTCGCCGCCACCGCCGCCGGAACCGCCGCCGGCCTGGCCCTGGGCGGAGCGATGAACGGATCCGCCCCCTTCTCCCTCCAGACCGACCAGGTCACCCTCGCCGCCGCCCTGCTGATCGTCCTGGGACTCGCCGGCGCCGCGGTGGCCATCCGCCGCATCACCAAGGTCCAGGCCCTCGGCGCACTCGAAGCCAACCGATGACCAACCCCACCCCCACCACCCACGACGCCCCCGGTAGCGGTCGGCGAGCTTGTCGAACCTGGCGGCGACCGCACGGAACCGCTTGAGGCGGGCGAAGCACCTCTCCACCACATTGCGGGCCCGGTGGACCTCCTTGCCGAATGCGGGCGGACGGCCGCCGGCAGCCCCACGTCGACGCCGGTCGGCCACCTGGTCACGACGCTCGGGGATCGTGGCCGCGATGCTCCGATGGCGCGGCAGCCGGCGGATCGCCGGCTCGAATGCGCCTTGTCACCCAGCACCGCTGCGGCGTCGTTCGGGGACGGCCCGCCGCGGCGCGCGGAATCCGATCCCGTCGAGGACCCGGGAGTCGAATGGTCCGAGGCCCACCGGGCCGGAAGGCGTCACAGGCGCCCCCGGGCCCGCATGACAGTGCGGCGGCAGCAGGTGGTGGACCTGCGCCGGGCAACGGCGCCGTCCGCGCGGCCGCTGCCGCCTTGGTGCGGGTGGCCATGACCCGCCCCCGGGCCCGAGCCCCGTGCGATGCCGCCGGAGCCGCCGGTCGTACGCCGGGCCGCAGCCGCGACGCCGCGCGGTCCTGGCCCTCGGCCTCCGCCTGCGGGACCACCCCACCGCTCGATCAGCACGGACCTCCCAGCGCCCCGAGCCGTTCAGTATGATGTACGGAATACAGGTCACTGAACTCGCGGATGGCGTCTCCGCGGAACGGAAGGGGTGGCGGGCATGACCGTGCCCAGCACTGCCGCAGCGGGCGGCTCCCAGGTGAAGTCCGCCCTGCGGACGGTCCAGCTGCTGGAGTACTTCGCCGGCAGCCCCGGCATGCACAGCCTGGCCGAGGTGCAGGAGGCCCTGAGCTATCCCAAGAGCAGTCTCCACATGCTGCTGCGCACCCTCGTGGGCCTCGGCTGGGTGGAGACCGACGCCACCGGCACCCGGTACTGCATCGGGGTACGGGCGCTGCTGGTGGGAGCCTCGTACATCGACGGCGACGCGGTCGTCGCGGTGTCCCGCCCGATCCTGGACCGGCTGGCCGACGACACCACCGAGACCATCCACCTCGCCCGGCTCGACGGCACCGACGTGGTCTACCTGGCCACCCGCCAGTCCCAGCACAGCCTGCGGCCCTTCACCCGGGTCGGCCGACGGCTGCCCGCGCACTCCACCTCGCTGGGCAAGGCGCTGCTGGCCACCCACAGCGACGACCAGGTGCGCGCCATGCTGCCGGAGCGGCTGGAGGCCGTCACCGAGTTCACCATCACCGACCGGGAGAAGCTGATCGAGGAACTGGGCCGGATCCGCGAGCGCGGCTACGCCACGGACCGCGAGGAGAACACCGCGGGCCTGCGCTGCTTCGGCATCGCCATTCCCTACCGCACTCCGGCGCGGGACGCCGTGAGCTGTTCCGTCCCGGTCGCGAGGCTCACCCCCGGGCGCGAACAGCTGATGCGCGACGCCCTCTTCGACGCCCGCGACCGGCTCGCGATGGCCACCCGGCACCTGTAGGTCCGACGACGCGGCGCGGCGCCCACCGGCGCCGCGCCGCGTCCTGCCCTGTTCCCGCCCCGGCCGGCCCCGGGGCGACCCCGCTCGGGGCTCGCGCGCGCCGCACGGACCCACGCGAATCCCGGCAACCGTCCGAAGGCCGGGGCACGGCAACGACCGTGCCCCGGCCACTTGGTATCTGCGGCCTGGGCACGGTCGGACGGACGGTCGACCACCGTCGGACGCCGGGGTCAGCGCTGCGCCAGGGACCACTTCTGGGCCGAGCTGCCGTTGCACGTCCACAGCTGGAGCGGAGTGCCGTTCTCGGTCCTCCCGCCCGTCACGTCCAGGCAGAGGCCCGAATTCTGGGCGACGACGGTGCCGTCGCTCTTGATCGTCCACTGCTGGGCCGAGCTGCCGTTGCACTCCCACAGCTCGACCTTGGCGCCCGGACTGGTGGACCCCCCGTACACGTCGAGGCACTCGGTGGCGCCCATGGTGCGCAGTTCACCCGAGGAGGTCGGCGAGAACAGCTGGTTGATGCCGCCGTTGCAGTCCCAGATCTGCTCCTTGGTGCCCGGGAAGTAGACGTTGCCGCCGGCGGTGTCGACGCACTTGCCGGACTGGGCGCTCACCAGCTGGCCGGTGCCGCCCGTCCCGGAGGTGGGGACGGCGGAGATGAGCGCGACGCCGCCGGCTGCCACGCTGGTGGTGTAGGTGCTGACGGTGCCGAGCGGCTTGTCGTTGTTGATCATGTCGGTGATCTTCGCCGTGCCCGAGAGCCCGAGCCGGGCCAGCGGAAGGCTGAAGGTGTGGCTGGCCGAGGTGTCGGTGTTGAACACACCGATGTACCAGGTGCCGTTCTTCTCACGCTTGGCGAAGACCTGCTCGTTGCCGTCCTTGACGAACCGGGAGGCGGGGATGCCGTCCTGGTCGATCGCGATGAGCCTCTTGTTGGCCAGCAGCGCCTTGTCACCCGCGTCGAGGTGGGTCAGGTCGGCGCCCAGCATGTACTGCGAGCTGGCCAGCGCCCACAGCGCCATGTTGGTCTGCCGCTGCGGAGGGGTGATGCCGTCGTCGTCGCCGTTGCCGACGCCGAAGGAGTCGAGGTCGTTCCAGCCGCCCTTCCCGGCGTAGGGCTGGTACTTCGCGGCGTCGTCGAACCGCTTGGAGACGTTGGCCCAGCTGGTGAGCGGGAAGCTGTAGCCCTTCGGGCTGGCGCCGATGTCACCGTCGATGCGCCAGGAGTTGGCCAGCGAGGACCAGGTGGGGCCTTCGGTGGCGGACAGGCTGGCGGACAGGTTGAGCGCGATCGGGCGGCCGGTCTGCTTCACCGCCTTCGACCAGGCCGTCACGTCCGCGGTCTTGGCCGCGCCCACGCCGTCGAGCTTCAGGTAGTCCACCCCCCACGAGGCGAACTGGTCGGCCCAGGAGTCGATGAACTCCTGCGAGCCGGGCTTGCTGAAGTCGATGGTGCGCATGCCCTTGCAGTTGAAGTTGCTCGCACCGCTGGTGGTGGCGATCTCGTCCGCCGTGTGCGAGCTACCGATGATCTTCGTCTTCTTCGCGACCGCCTGGGCGGAGATGCCCGGGGTCACGTAGAGGCCGAACTTCAGCCCCTTGCTGTGCACGTAGTCCGCCAGGACCTGCATGCCGTCGGTGGAGCCGTTGTTCGGGAACAGCGAGGTGTCCGTCACCCAGCGGCCGTTGGCGTCGACGTCCGGGCCCTGGCTGCCCGGGCACTTGTACCAGAAGTCGTCCATGTTGGCGTAGACGTAGCCGAGGTCCTTCAGCCCGCTCGACACCAGGGCGTCCACCTGGGCCTTGAACTTGGCCGCCGACGGGTCCCGCTGCAGGAACCCCCACCCGCTCCAGCCCATCAGCGGGGCGTTCACGGCGATGCCGTTGTCCGAGGCCGAGGCCGTCTGCACCATCGCCTGCGGGCCCGCCAGCCCCACGCCGACGGCGGCCGCCAGCGCCACCGCAACCCGTCGAAGTCTCATCTTTCCTCCACCTTGTGCGAACGCGTCGGTTGTCGACGGCGTACGGGTCACTTGAGAGTCCACAGCTGGTTGTCGCCGCCGTTGCAGGTCCACAGCTCCAGGCCGGCGCCGTTGGGGTTGGTGGCGCCGGTGACGTCCAGGCAGAGGCCCGACTGGACGCCGGTGATGGTGCCGTTGCTGTTCTTGTTCCACTGCTGGTTGGTCCCGCCGTTGCAGTCGTAGATCTCGACGTGCGTGCCGGGGGCGGTCTGCTTGTCGTGCGCGTCGAAGCACTTGCCTTCGAGGCTCAGGGTCTTGCTGGAGGTGTTGTAGGTGACGTTCTGGTTCGGGCTGCCGTTGCTGCCGCAGTTCCAGACCTCCAGCTGCACCCCGTTGTAGGTGGTGCCCTGCGGGGAGTCGGCGCAGCGGCCGGAGCGCTTGCTGACCAGCTGGGTGCCGATGGTTCCGTGTCCGGCGGCCGGGGTGACGCGCAGCACGCGGGAGCCGTGGCTGGGGACCGAGCCGGTGAACTTCCCGTTGGAGGTGCCGAGGTCGGTGTGGCTCCACAGGTCGCGGACGGTGGCGTTCCCGGTGAAGCCCAGGTCCGACCAGTTCGCGGTGACGTTCGCGGTGGAGCCGCCGAGGTTGAACAGGCCTACGGTGTAGGAGCCGTCGGAGTTGTAGGCCCACCAGGTCTGCTGCTGCGCGCCCTGGACCACGGGGTGGGCCGGACGGCCCGCCCGGTCGACGGCGAGGATCTCGTCGTTGGTGAGCAGGGCCAGGTCACCGGCGTCCATGTGGGTCAGGTCGGTGCCGATGAGCAGCGGCGCGGCCGAGACGGCCCACAGGCTGAGCTGGGTGCGGCGTTCGTCGACGGTCAGGCCGGTGCTCGTCCCGTTGCCGACCTCGATGGAGTCGGGGTCGCCGTAGCCGCCGGAGGAGTCGTACTGCACCCAGGCCGGCAGGGTGTTGAACCGCTGGGAGACGGCGTTCCAGTTCGTCAGGGTGCTGCAGTAGCACTCGATGTCACCACCGACCCGCCAGCCGTTGGAGTACTGCTTCCAGAACGGGCCCTGGTTGATGTCGAGGGAGTTGGACAGCTCGAAGTGGATGAGGCGCCCGGACTGGTCCAGGGCCTGCGACCAGTGCTGGACGTCGTCCTTGTCGGAGGTGTGGACGCCGTCCATCTTCAGGTAGTCCGCGCCGTAGGAGGCCAGCAGCTTCGCCCACGAGTTGAGGAAGGCCTGCGCGGCGGCGGGGTTCTTGGCGTAGTCGATGAAGTACATCGAGCCGTCGCGGAAGTTGTAGTTCGTCTCGTAGTGCGTGGTGTCGGAGACGATGTCGCGGGCGTGGAAGGACGTCCCCTCGATCGGGGTGTTCCGGTTGTACGCCGCCACCGGGATACCCGGGGTGAGGTACATGCCGAACTTCTCGCCCTTGCCGTGCACGTAGTCCCCGACGGCCTTCATCCCGTGCGGGAACCGGGCGCTGTCGATCACCCAGCGGCCGTAGGCGTCGACGTCCGTGCCCGGGTCGAGGTAGTAGAAGTCGTCGATGTTGACGTAGTTGTAGCCGTGGTCGAGCAGGCCGGTGGAGGCCAGCGCGGCGGCCTGCGCCTGGATGTTCGCCTCCGTCGGATCCTTCCGGATGAAACTCCAACTGCTCCAGCCCGACAGGGGCTTCAGGCCTGCGCCGTTGGCCGACGCGGCCGCGGGCGGAGCGGCGGACACCGCCGTTCCGTACAGGAAGGAGGCCAGCAGCGCGGCCACCGCGAACAGGCTCCACCAGTTGCGGCGCTGGGCTCCGGCCGCACGGGGAGCTCTGTGCGGTATCGATGACGTCATGGATGGTCCTTCGGTCGTGCTGTCGTGAGTGGGGGTCAGTTGGAGCTGCGGGCGACCAGCTGGGTGGGGTTGACGAAGCGCAGGGCGACCAGGAGGAGGACGGCCATGGAGGCGGTGTAGATGACGGCCATGGCGTCGATCGACTGCGGCGTGCGGATGCCGGCGGAGAAGGCGGCCGAGAACAGCGACACGATCAGCGTCTGGCTGTCGGGGCCGGAGGTGAGGAAGGTCAGTTCGAACATGCCGAAGGTGCGGACCAGCACGAGGATGCCCGCGGCGAGCATTCCCGGCAGGAGCAGCGGGCCCAGCACCTGGAGGAGGACGGACCGGGTCGACGCGCCGCACATCCGGGCCGCGGCTTCGAGGCGGGAGTCGATCTGCTCGATGAAGGGCGTCATGGTGAAGACCACGAACGGGATGGAGGGCACCAGGTTGGCCAGGACGACGCCGGTGAGGGAGCCGGCCAGGTGGAACTTGTACAGCACGGTGGCCAGCGGGATGCCGTAGGCGATCGGCGGTACCAGGATCGGCAGGACGAACAGGGTGGTCAGCAGGCGCTTGCCGGGGAAGTCACGTCGGGCCAGGGCGTACGAGGCGGGTACGGCCAGGAGCAGCGACAGGGCCACAACGAGGAAGGAGACCTCGACGGTCACCCACATCACCTGGCCGAGGCCGAACTCCTTCCAGGCCCGGCTGTACCAGGTACCGGTGTAGCCGTCCGGCGCCCAGCCCGCGAACCAGGTCCTGCCGAAGGAGTTCAGGACGACGGCGCCGATGACGCCGAGGAGGTTGAGGAAGAAGAAGGCGAGGGCGGCCCAGACCAGCCAGTTTCCCGGACGCAGGGCCAGGGAGCGGCGCCGGCCCGCCCGGTGGTGGGTGCCGGAGCCGCCCGGCGGGTCCGTGGCGGGGGTTGTGGCCGTGGGCGTGGTGGTGCTCATCCCTTGCCTCCTGTCGAACCGCGGTAGAGGAGGCTGCGCAGGCCCATGGCGGCGCCGATGACGGCGAGCATGAGGGCGGTCATGACCATGGCGATGGCGCAGCCCTGGGAGTAGTCGAAGTGCTCCAGGGCGACTTCGTAGGCCGCGATGGAGATGACGTGGGTCTTGCCGTCGGGGTCGCCGACCATCATCGCGGAGGGGAAGACGGCGAAGGCCAGCACGAAGGTCAGGCAGAACGTCGTCAGCAGCCCGGGGAGCAGCAGGGGAAAGGTGATGTGGCGGAAGCGTTGCCGACGGTCGGCGCCGAGGGTGGCCGCGGCCTTCTCCAGGGCGGGGTGGATCCCGGAGAGGTAGGAGTGGGTGAGCAGGAAGGCGAAGGGGAAGCCGCTGATGATGAGCGAGAGCAGCACACCCCAGTAGTTGTAGGTGAGTTGTACGGGTTTGTCGGCCAGGCCCAGGGCCTGCAGGGTCTGGTTGAACCAGCCGACCGGGCCGAAGAACTCCACGATGCCCTCGGCGGTCAGGACCGTACCCAGGGTGATCGGGACCACGAGCAGGCCCAGCAGGAGGCGCTTGCCGCGGAAGTCCCGCCGCATGCCGTAGGAGACGGGCACGGCCGCGCCGACGTTGATCAGTGCGGCGGGCAGCGCGAGTTTGAAGGTGATGCCGATGGAGCCGACCGAGAAGGAGTCGCTGAAGAAGGCGCGGTAGGAGCCGAGGAAGCCGCCGGTCTCCGGCTGGAAGGAGATCTGCAGTCCGTAGAGGAACGGGTAGCAGAACAGCGCGACCACGGCGAGCAGCCCGGGCAGCAGCAGGAGCAGGGTGCGGTCGACACCGCGTTCGGCCAGGCGGTGGCGCAGCGCCGCGCGTTGCCTCGCGGGGTCGGGCGCGGCTCCCGACGGTGACAGGGTCATGGTCATGCGGCCGCTCCCAGTGGGTCCTGGGGGAAGACCAGGGCGCGTTCGGCGGGGATGGTCAGCGACAGGGTGTCGTGCGGGCGCACGGAGGCGGCGGTGGTGAAGTGGATGCGGTCGCCCTCACGGGTGAGGGCTTCCACGTGGAACTGCCGCCCGTGGTACTCGACGATCTCGGCGACGGCCTCGACGTCGGTGCGGCCGCCGTCCTCGGCGAGGTGGATGTCCTCCGGACGGATCGCGACGACGACCTTCTCGCCGGCGGCCAGCGGGCGGTCGGCGACCGGTGTGCCCTGCAGCGCCAGTCCCCGCCCGCGGGCCAGCGCGCCGCCGCCGTCGGCGGAGGCCACCTCCAGGCGCAGCAGGTTGCGGTAGCCCATGAACGCCGCCACGTGCGGGTTGGCGGGGTGCTCGTACAGGTCGGCGGGGGTGCCGATCTGGCTGACCCGCCCCTCGTGCAGGACGACCAGGCGGTCGGCCAGCGACAGCGCCTCCTCCTGGTCGTGGGTCACGTACAGGGTCGTCAGGCCGAACTGCTGGTGGATGCGGCGGATCTCGGTGCGCATCTCCAGCCGCAGCGCCGCGTCCAGGTTCGACAACGGCTCGTCCATCAGCACCAGCGGCGGTTCCAGGACGATGGCGCGGGCGATCGCGACCCGCTGCTGCTGGCCGCCCGACAGCTGCCCCGGATGCTTGCCGGCCTGCTCGCTGAGCCTGACCAGCCGCAGCACCTCGTTCACCCGGCGTTCGGTCTCCGCCTTGCCGACCTTGCGCATCTTCAGCCCGAACGCGACATTGGCGCGCACGGTGAGGTGCGGGAAGAGGGCGTAGTTCTGGAAGACCATCCCGAAGTCGCGCTTCTCCGGCGGCAGCGTGTCGATCCGCCGCCCGTCCAGGGTGATCTGACCGCCGGTCAGGGGCAGCAGGCCCGCCAGGCAGTTCAGCGCCGTCGTCTTGCCGCACCCGGAAGGGCCGAGCAGGGCGACGAACTCGCCACCGTGCAGCGTCAGGTCCAGCGGATGCAGCGCGGTGTGCGCGCCGTAGGCGCGGGTGACACCCTGCAGCCGCAGCTCCCGCACCTGCGATCCGGGACGATCGGTGCCCGCCGGCCGGCGCTCGGACGGCGGACCGGGGGCCGGTCCTGACTTCGGGTCGGATGCGATGGGAGTCATCGAGGGCACCCCGCTCATTTCGTGGAGCCGATCTGGCGGTCCCACAGGTCGAAGGCCGTGACCTGGGTCGTGGCCGGCAGTGAGTTCTTGATCGGATACTGCGTGATCCACCCGTCGAAGGCCGGCTCGCCGAACTGCTCGACGACCTTCTGCGAAGCGGCCGGAGCCTTGCTCAACGGCACGTCCTTCACCGCCGGACCGGGGTAGAAGTAGCCCTCGTCGTAGGCGAAGGCCTGCTGCTCCGGGGTGAGCATCCACGCCAGCAGCCGCAGCACCGCGGTCAGCACGTCGGGCTCGACGCCCTTGGGGATCACCCCGAACTGGGCGTCGCTGACCCAGGTGAACGAGGAGAACTTCGCGACCTTCATCCCCGGCGGAACCGTGCCCAGCGCCCGCGGGTTGACGTACCAGCCCGTCGTCGTGGCGACCATCTGCACCGTGCCGGCCGCGAGGTTCTTCATCGTCGCGGTCGTCCCCGCCGGGTACGAGTCGACGTACTTGTTCAACTCGGTCAGATAGGCCCAGGTCTTCGACCACCCGTTGGCCGGGTCCGTGGGGTCGGAGTCTCCCAGCAGGTACGGCAGGCCCATCAGAAAGGTCCGCCCCGGACCGGAGTTGGCCGGCCGGGCGTACTGGAACTTCCCCGGATTCGCCTTCGCCCAGTCCAGCAACGCGTCCACCGTGGCCGGAGGCGCCTGGACCTTCGCCGGGTCGTACTCCAGCAACGGCCCGGACGGGTACCAGACCAGCTCGATCCCCTGGTCCTGCGCCAACGAGGCCATCGCCGCCGCGGCCGGCTGGTAGTTGGCCATCAGGCCCGGGAAGAACGTGTCGTAGTACGGCTTCAGCTCGTACCACAGCCCGTTCTGGATCCCCGCCGCCAGGCCGTCGGTGCCCGTGAGCACCAGGTGGACCTGCACGTTGCCGGCCTGCTGCTGAGCCTGGACCTTCGCGGCCAGCTGGGGCGCGGTGCCGGTGCTGTAGGTCACCCGCGAGACGATCTCGGGATGGGCGTCCTTGAACGCCTCGATCATCGGCTTGGTGAGCGCCAGGTTCCCCGCCACGTCCAGCACGTTCAGGGTGACCGGCTTGGCGGGTGCGCTGGGGAGCGAGGTGGGCGCGGCCGAGGTGCCGCCGCGCTTGGGGCTGCTCGGCGCGGAGCAGGCCGCCAGGACGGGCACCGCGGCGGCGCCCGCGGCGAGCGTGGACAGCACCCGGCGGCGCGAGGGGGCGGGGATGCTCGATCTGCTTCCGGGGAATTCGGGCATGACGGATGACGTCCTTCGCTGTGTGGTGGTGTCCCGTCGGGCGGGTCGCCCGCCCGACGGGACAGGGGTCGTGCGGAACTGCCGGGTCTGTCGCGGTCGGTCCGCTACCGGTGCGGACCGGTCAGGGCAGGTCCCACTTCTGGGCGTTGGTGGTGTTGCGGCTGCCGGCTCCGGGTGCTCCCGACCCGGGAGCACCCGGAGCCGGCTGCCGAGGCGGGCGACGCGGAGGACTGCCCCGCGATGCCCACCACGACGAGGGCGCCTCCCGTCGCGGTGCTCGACCAACGCTTCCCGGGCATCGAGGCCTCTCCGTTCGACACACTGGTGGCGAGGTCGCCCGCGACTCGGACGACGGACCCCGCCGGGATGCCGTCCCGGCAGGCGCGCCGGGGAGACGACGGCGTGATGGCCGGCCACCGCGGCGAGGGCGGTGGCGCACCTGTCTGACGACGAGGCGCAGGGAAGCGCGATGGTGAGTCCGGCCTATGGGTGCTCCTGGTCTCGTTGCGGCACGGCGGCGTCCGGTGCCGCTCCTGCGGCGTCCCGCGCGGGATGACGCGCTGGTGATGCGTCATGCCCCGGCCACGGCGGGGCGACCGCCACCCCGCGCGGAGGGGCGGAAGGCCGGGAAGCCGTGGTGCGGGTCGCGGGACTGCCGACGATCGCCGTCGTCGCCGCGTCCTGGTGATGCCGGCCCACGCCCGGGACGTGCCCTTCGCCCGGCGAGGGACTGCGCCAAAGTGTGCTGTCTTGTTTCTTCAAGGGTCAAGACTCAAGACATAGAAACATTTTCCGACATTCGAGCCCCGACAAGAAGCCGCAGGCCGGAGCGATTGACCCCGCGGAGTCAATCCGCGCAGCCTTCGCCATATTCGCATACGTGAACGACCTGAGAGTCCGGTCATGTCCACGGAATTTCGGATCGCCTCCCCTCTGCAGCAGGGTTGACCCTGACAGTCGCACCCGCCTAGCCTCCTCCCCAGGCAGAGTTCACATAACAGATCAGTGTCCACATACGTGACCGATGATGACGCCCGGCCGACTTGCGCGGCTCGGGCCCCATCCCGTCCGGGACCGCAGCCCCTCACCCCGGGAAGGAACGCCATGCACGAACTCCCCAGCCGCCGGCAGGTGCTCGGCACCCTGGCGGGCGGCGCGCTCGCCACGTTCGCCCTCGGCGGCGGCCCGGCCGCCGCCGCCCCGGCCGCCGCACAGACCTACACCCCGCCCGCGACGCGTACCCGACTCAGCCTCAACTCCGGGTGGCGCTTCCACAAGGGTGACGTCACCGGGGCTCAGGCACCCGCCTTCGACGACAGCGCGTGGAACGCTCTCAGCGTCCCGCACACGTGGAACGCCCAGGACGGGGCGGACGGCGGTGGCAACTACTACCGGGGCGTCGGCTGGTACCGCAGGCGCGTCACCGTGCCCGACGGCCTGGCGGGCCGGATGCTCTTCCTGCAGTTCGCCGGGGCGAACCAGGTGGCCGACGTCTGGATCGACGGCACCCACCTGGGCCAGCACCAAGGCGGCTACTCCCGGTTCCGGTTCGGCGCCACCGCGAACCTCAGGCCGGGCACGGAGAGCGTGCTGGCGGTCAAGGTGACCAACGCCGACAACCCCGACATCGCGCCGCTGAGCGCCGACTACACCTTCCAGGGAGGCCTCTACCGCAACGTCAGCCTCCACGCGGTCGACAAGCTCGCGGTGCGGATGCTCGACTACGCCGGCCCCGGCGTCTACCTCCGCCAGCGGAGCGTCACCGCCGCCTCGGCGACGGTCGACGTGCGGGCGGCCGTCTTCAACAACAACACCAGCAGCCGCTCCCTGGTGGTGCGCGCCGTCATCACCGACGCGAGTGGCACGATCGTGGCGGACCGCAGCAGCGTCCCGCAGACGATCGGGGCCAACGCCGGCGCGGACGTGACACAGACGCTCACCGTCGCCAACCCCCGCCGGTGGGACGGCCCGGCCGATCCGTACCAGTACAGCGCCACCGTCGAGATCCGGGACGCCGCCGCGGGGCGGGTCACGGACGTGGTCACCGAGCCGCTGGGCCTGCGCAGCTTCGGCTTCGACTCCACCGGCGCGTTCTCGCTCAACGGCAAGCGCCTGGGCCTGCACGGCGTCAACCTGCACCAGGACCGCGCCGGCGTCGGCTGGGCCGAGAGCGACACCGACCACGCACAGGACTTCGCCCTCATCCGCGAAGTCGGTGCCAACGCCGTACGGATGGCGCACTACCAGCACGACCAGAAGGACTACGACCTCGCCGACGCCGCCGGCCTGGTGGTGTGGGCCGAGGTACCGCTGGTCAACGGCGTCACCAACTCGGCGGCCTTCACCGCGAGCACCCAGAGCCAGCTGCGCGAGCTGATCCGGCAGAACTACAACCACCCGTCGATCGTCTTCTGGGGCATCGGCAACGAGCAGCGCTCCGACGACACGGCCACCAACAACCTGCTGGCGAGCCTCGCCGCACTGGTCAGGAGCGAGGACCCGGACCGCATCAGCGCCTACGCCAACAACCTCGGCAACGACGCCAAGGTCGCGGGCCACGCCGACACCACCGCGTACAACAAGTACTTCGGCTGGTACGGCGGTTCGTACAACGACCTGGGCGGCTGGGCCGACAACCTGCACAACGCCGAGCCGAAGCGCACCTTCGCCCTCTCCGAGTACGGCGCCGGCGCGAACACCACCCAGCACGCCCTCAACCCGTCCGGCTACTCGGGCGGTTTCCACCCCGAGGAGTACCAGGCGCTCCTCCACGAGGCCTCCTGGAAGCAACTGGCCGCCAGGCCCTTCGTCTGGGGCAGCTTCGTGTGGAACATGTTCGACTTCGCCTCCGACGGACGCAACGAGGGCGGGCAGCCCGGGATCAACGACAAGGGGCTGGTCACCCGCGACCGTTCGACCCGCAAGGACGCCTTCTTCTGGTACCGGGCCAACTGGTCCCCCGAGCCGACCCTCTACATCACCGGTCGCCGCTGGACGGCACGGACCGAAGCCTCCACCGAGGTGAAGGTCTACTCCAACGCCACCGAGGTCACCGCCGTACTCAACGGCACGTCGCTCGGCAGCCGGAGCAGCACGGACCGAATCTTCAAGTGGACCGGCGTGAAGCTCCGCCAGGGGACCAACACCCTCACCGTCACGGCCTCCATCGCCGGTGCCACCCACACCGACACCGTGATCTGGACCCTCGCCGGTTCCTGACGGGCCGGCCGCTCCGTGGACGGAGCCGGGTCCCGGACCGCCCCGCCGGCGCGCCCTCCCCCCACGCCCTGAACGCCCCACTCGGCGGGGCTCCCCCTCCCCGGAGCCCCGCCCCGTCGAATGCACCACCTCACTTCGCGTACCTCCCAGAGGCCCCCACGCCCCCACCCGGAATGAGGCAAGACATGAGACTCCACACAACGAAACGCACCGCGGTAAGGGCCCCCTCGCGCCCGCCCCGTACCGCGGACGGCAGCCCGTCCGAACCCGGCGCCCAGGGTCGCGAAGCGCGGCGTCGACGCCGGCCCGCCGTACTCGGCACGGCCGTGACCGCCGCCGCCCTCGGCCTGTCCACGGTGGTCGGCGCGGCCGGCAGCGCGTCGGCGGCCACCCCCGCCGCGAACGGCGCCGCGGCGCTGATGAAGTCCTACAACGCCGGCACCGGGCAGATCGGCACCGGCTGGTGGAACTCCGCGGTGGCGCTGAGCACGATCGAGACCTATCAGCAGAACACCGGCGACGCCCAGTACTCGTACGCGATCTCCGGGGCCTTCGAGAAGCACAAGGCGTCGAACTTCGTGAACGAGTACCTGGACGACACCGGCTGGTGGGGACTGGTCTGGGTGCAGGCCTACGACCTCACCGGCAACCCCGCCTACCTGCAGATGGCCAGGACCGACGCCGAGTACATCCACGGCTACTGGGATTCGACGTGCGGCGGCGGCGTCTGGTGGAGCACGGCCAAGGGATACAAGAACGCCATCCCCAACGAGCTCTTCCTCCAGTTGACGGCCGCCCTGCACAACCGCGTCCCGGGTGACACCACCTACCTGAACTGGGCCAAGCAGGAGTGGAACTGGTTCAAGGGCACCGGGATGATCAACAGCTCGCACCTGGTCAACGACGGGCTCACCAGCTCCTGCAAGAACAACGGCCAGCAGACCTGGTCCTACAACCAGGGCGTCGTACTCGCCGGCCTGGCCGAGCTGTCCAAGGCCACCGGGGACGCCGGCCTGCTCACCACCGCCCGGCAGATCGCCGACGCCGCGGTCTCCCACCTCTCCAAGAACGGCATCCTCACCGAGCCGTGCGAGCCGGGCTGCAACCAGGACGCCGTCTCGTTCAAGGGCATCTTCGTCCGCGGGCTCCGCCAGCTGGCCACCGCCGCCCGCACCACCGCCTACGACTCGTGGCTCAACACCCAGGCGAGCTCGATCACGGCCCACGACACCAACAGCGGCGGATTCGGCGTCTCCTGGGCCGGACCGATCAGGGACGTCTCCTCCAGCACCACGGCCAGCGCCGAGGACGCACTCGTCGCGGCCCTGCCGGGCACCCCCGCCAACCCCACGGGCCCGGTGAGGTCGGGCCTGGCCGGCAAGTGCCTCGACGACGACAAGGAATCCACCACCCCCGGGGCCAAGGCCCAGATCTGGGACTGCAACGGCGGACCGGCCCAGCAATGGACCGTCGACGGTCAGACGCTGCGCGCCAAGGGCCTGTGCCTCGACATCACCGGCAACGGCACCGCGGGCGGCACCCCGGTGGAGTTGTGGACCTGCAACGGCGCCGCCAACCAGAAGTGGCAGTCCGTGGGCGGCGCCCTGGTCAACCCCGCCACCGGCAAGTGCCTCGACGACCCGCACTCCAGCACCACCAACGGCACCCAGCTCCAGATCTGGGCCTGCAACGGCGCGACCAACCAGAAGTGGACGCTGCCGCAGTCGAACTGACCGGCAGCCGCACTGACCCGTAGTCGCCGCCGCGGACAGGGCCCGCGGCGGCGACCGCTCCCGAACGAAGCACATCGCTCGTGATCGCACACCTCGACCGGTCGACGACGACCGCGGAAACGGCAGGACTCATGCTGAAGGACGCCCCCGGGCTGAACGCACTGCTCCGCCGCACCGTGGCGGTACTGCTGCTGCTCGCCGCGGCCGCCCTCGGGCCGCTGCCCGCCGCCCACGCCGCGGGCGTGAGCACGTTCACCCCCGGCACGGCCTGGAAGGACCAGAACGGCAACCCGCTCCAGATGCACGGCCTGGGGATCGTCAAGTCGGGTGACACCTGGTACGCGTTCGGCGAGGACAAGACCGGTGAGAACTCCTCGGACACCTCGTTCCGCTCGATCCCCTGCTACTCCTCGACCGATCTGCGCACGTGGACGTACCGCAGCAGCGCGCTGTCCCGGCAGCCGAGCGGCGACCTGGGCCCGGGCCGGATCGTGGAGCGGCCCAAGGTGATCTACAACGCCTCGACCCGCACCTACGTGATGTACCTGCACATCGACAGCCCCTCCTACTCCGAGGCCAAGGTCGGTGTGGCCACCAGTGCCACCCCCTGCGGCCCGTACACCTACCGGGGCAGCTCCCGGCCGCTGGGCTTCCAGAGCAAGGACCTGGGCCTCTACCAGGAGCCCGACGGCGCCGCCTACCTGCTCTCCCGGGACCCGCAGCACGGCCTGCGCATCGACCGGCTGTCCGCCGACTACCTCTCGGCGGCCTCCACCGTCGCCCTCCTGCCCGACTACGAGTCCCCGGCGATGATGAAGTCCGGCGGCCGCTACTACCTCCTCGGCTCCCGCCTGACCGGCTGGAACCTCAACGACAACGTGTACGCCAGCGCCACCTCGCTGAGCGGGCCGTGGACGGCACTCACCAACTTCGCACCCGTCGGCACCTCGACGTACAACACCCAGACCGCGAACATCATCCCGGTCAGCGGCTCCTCGGGCACCACGTACGTCTACGCCGGCGACCGCTGGAACCCCTCGAACCTGGGCGACTCCCGGCTCGTCTGGCTGCCGATCACCTTCTCGGGAACGACGCTGAACCTCGGATGGTTCTCGTCCTGGTCGCTGGACGTCTCCGCGGGCACCTGGACCGCCGACGCCTCCGTGCCCAGCACGGCCGGCCACGTCCTCACCAGCGCCGGCGACTCGCAGGTCGTCGACGTCGACAAGGCGTCCACGAGCGACGGCGCCGCCGTCATCCAGTGGCCGGCCACCGGCGGCGCCAACCAGACCTGGAACCTGCGCCGCTCCTACGGCAACGTCTTCAGCCTCGTCAGCGCCAAGAGCGGCAAGTGCCTGGACGTGTCGGGCGCCTCCACCAGCGCCGGCGGGAAGCTCGTCCAGTGGCCGTGCTCCGGCGCGGCCGACCAGCTGTGGGCCTTCGACGCGGTCGGCGACTACGCCTCGGCGTCGAACACCTCCTACATCCTCAAGAACCTCAACAGCGGCTTGGTCATCGACGTACCGAAGAACTCCACCACCGCGGGCACCGCCCTGGACCAGTGGACCGGCAACGGCGGCTCGAACCAGGTCTGGCGCGTCTCCTGAACGGAGCCGAGCACCGTCGGCACTGCTCAACCCCCGCACGGCTCAACCCCCGCACGGCCCACCCCCGTGCTGCTCATCCCCCGCCCCCGCTCGCGGCGCGCCGCAGGTGAACGAACACCGGCCGGCCCCGGCGGCCACACGCATGGGAGACACCATGGAACACGATCGGATCAAGCGCAGGACCCTGCTCTCGGCGGCCGTCGGCGCTCTGGCCGTAGGCGCGGTCAGTACCCTGCCGGCCCGCGCGGCGACCGCCGCACAGGAGAAGCTCGGCGACTACGCCGGCCACACCACCGACAGCCGGAGCGTGACCGTCACCAGCACCTCCGGCCAGCAACTGCGGATCACCGCGTACGGGGACCAGATCCTACGGGTGCACGCGACCCGCGCCGGTGAGGCCTTCTTCGCCGACACCCGCTACGAGATGGTGGTGCCGGCGAACCACACCTCCATGGGCGGCACCCTGACCGTCACCACCACGTCGGACACCGTCGAGGCGCACACCGCCGCAGCGGACGGGCTGCGCGTCGTCCTGCACAAGAAGCCCCTGCGGCTGGAGTTCTACCACCGGTCCACCGGCGCCCTGCTGGCGAAGGAGGACGCCGCGCACGGCGTCTCCTGGAGCGGCACGAACTCCACCATCGCCACCCAGGCGTTCGCCGCCCCGCCCGCCGACGAGCGCTTCCTCAAGGCCGGGCACGGCATACTCGGCCGCGCGCCCAAGATCGACCGCACCGGCGACACGGTCTCCCACAACTACGCCGACGGGGCCGCCGCCAACGACAACCCGAACGACCAGGCGCCGGCGATCGTGCCGTTCTACCTGTCCAACAAGGGCTACGCGGTGTTCTTCAACACCACGTTCGACACCACCTTCAGCTTCGGCGGCAGCAACGGGTACGGCTTCTTCGCCGACGGGCACGACGCCGGGGGCGCGAAGCCCCAGGTGGACTACTTCCTCATCAACGGCCCCCGGTTCGCGCAGCTCCTCGACCGCTACACCCAGCTCACCGGCCGACCGCGGCTGCCCCAGCGGTCCATCTTCGGACTCCAGCTCTCCGACAAGAGCTTCGCCGACGTGAGCGACCAGAACTGGTGGCGCACCAAGATCACCGATCACCGCGCGGCCGGCTTCCCCTTCGACCACCAGGTCAACGACAACCGCTGGCGCAACGGCTCGGGCGGCTGGTCCGGCTCGTGGTTCGAGTTCAGCCCCGACCGCTGGCCCGACCCCGCCGGCTACGCGGCGTGGGCCGCCGCCAACGGCGTGACCGTGACCCTGGACTACAACCGCAACAACACCAACGAGATGGCGGGGTGGAAGGGCGGCCCGCCTCCCGGCTACAGCCTCGCGGCGTCCGACCTCACGAACGTGAAGGAGAACAACGCCGTCCCCGACTGGACCAACCCCGCCACCCGGACGTGGGTGTGGAAGGTCTTCTGGGACAAGGCCCTCAACCCGAGCCTGAAGTACCCGTGCGACGGTCTGTGGATCGACGAGACGGACGACCTCGGCGGGATCCTGTACACGGCGAAGATGGCCGACGGCCGCACCTGGGCCGAGAACCGCAACTCCTACTTCCTGAGCCTGCAGAAGGGGGTCGGACAGGAAGGCTGGGATCCCGACGCCGGCGGCCACATCGGATCCGCCAAGCGCCCGTGGACCTGGAGCCGCGGTGCCACCGCGGGCCAGCAGCGCTACGGGCACTACTGGACGGGTGACATCAGCTCGACCTACGCCGAGATGCAGAACCAGATCCGCGGCATGCAGACGGCCGGTCTGGGCGGCTTCCCCTTCGCCAACATCGACGGCGGCGGCTTCGGCGACGGCAACGCCTCCTCCGACGCCTTCTACCGCAACTGGCCGGTCGCCTGGTCCAGCCTCGCCCCGATCTGGCGACCGCACACCTCCGCCTCGGTCAAGGCGAAGGGCAGGACGGCCTCGCGCTGGCCGCTCGACCAGAGCGCGCAGGCGCAGGCGGACTTCGCGCGCTACGGACAGCTGCGGTACACCCTCATGCCGTACATCTACACGCTGGCCCACCAGGCCGCCGCCACCGGCCTGCCCATGGCGAGGGCCATGGTGATCGACTACCAGGACCGGCCCCAGGCCTACACCCACGACCTGCAGTACATGTGGGGTCCCTCGCTCCTCGTCGCCCCGCTCCTCTCCGACGGCGGCGGCGTCCAGCAGGTCTGGCTGCCGGCCGGAACCACCTGGTACAACTTCTGGGCGGACATCAAGCACGCCGGGTCCGACAGCGGCGACTTCGCCTACACCACCCGTACCGGCGAGACCCCCCTGTTCGTCAAGGCGGGGGCGATCCTGCCCAAGTACCCGTACGCGCAGAGCACCGCCTACCTCGCCGAGCGCCAGCTCGAAATGGACGTCTGGGCGGGGGCCGACGGCGCCTTCGATCTCGTCGAGGACGACGGGGTGACCGAGGCGTACCGGAAGGGCGCCCAGAACACGAGCGTCACCCGACTCACCTACACCGACACCGCGACCCGCGTCGTCGTCGCGCATCCGCGGGGAACGTACCAGGGCGCGCCCGGCAGCCGCCGTTACCTCGTCCGCTTCCACGGTCTGGCCAAGCCGGTGGGAATGCGGGTCAACGGGGGCGCCACCCTGCCCGCCTTCACCAGCGAGGCCGCGGTTCTCGTCAACGGGAGCGGAGCGGGCTGCGTGTGGGACGCGCAGACGAAGGTCCTGACCGTCGTCACGGCGGAGATCCCGGTGAGCGCGAACGGCGGCACCGCCGCCACCGTCGAGCCCAGTGGTGCCTCCTTCCCCGCCGTCGGCGGCGGCACGGTCCACCAGGCCGAGAGCGCACGCTTCGACAGCACCTTCATCCTCGACACCCTCCACCCCGGCTACACCGGCACCGGCTACGCCGACTTCAACGGCACGTCCGCAGGAGCCACCATCGCGTGGACGGTCAGCGTGGCGTCGGCCGGGAAGAGGCAACTCCTCATCCGCTACGCCAACGGAGGCGACACCGACCGTCCCGTGACCATCGACGTCAACGGCACGAAGGGATCCACCCTCGCCCTGGCGCCCACGGGCAGCTGGGACACCTGGGCGACGGCCTCCTGCACCGAAACCCTCCCGCAAGGCTCCGTCACCGTCCGCGCGACCCTCACCAAGGCGACGGGGGCGAACTTCGACAGCTTGACCGTGCTGTAGCCGGATCCACGCGGGCCGCCGGTGCGCACCCGCGCCCCGGCCGGGCGTCCCGGGTCCCGTCACCCGGGGCGCGGGACACAGCCGGTGGAGCAGTGCGCCCGGAACGTCCCACGGGGTGGCCGAAGGCTGCCGTCCTTCGGTGTGAAGGGCGCGGCCTTCGGCCATGACCGTCACTGTCACCAGGCAGGCTCGCGGTGGCCGTCGTGCTCGGGGCCGTCGAGCTGTTCGGCATGCCCCGACGGGCCCGCGGGCCGGCCTCGGCGCCCGTGCGCGCGGCAGCCGCCGGGGCGTTCAACACGCCAGTCATTGCCGGGTTTCGGGTCCGCCGGGTCTGACACCCCGGACACGTGTGGCAGTTGGTCACGAGGCGATATCGGTCCTCCCATTCCCTTGACGCCACTGCGCGACAGGGATGTTATGTGTTGCATAGCGTTTGAACGTGTCAGTTTTTGGTGGGCCGGGATGCCGCTGTCGGCGGAAATCCCCGGAAGTCCCGCCCTTCCCACCGCGGTCAGCCATGTTTCCCGCTGCCGCTGCCTTCCCCCGCACCCCAGCGCCGACACCGGCGCACGCTCAAGGAGCTGTCCCATGTTCCGCACCATCACCAGCCGTGCCGTCGCCGCGACCGGCCTGCTGCTCGCCCTGGGTCTGACCACCGCCTGCTCCACCGGTCAGGAGACGAAGTCCGGTTCGGACGCGTCGGTTGCGCCGGTCTCCGGCAAGATCTCGATCACCTACCTGCAGAAGCAGGGCGACCAGGAGTACTTCGTCGGCGAGGCGGCCGGTGCGAAGGCGAAGGCCGCGGAGCTGGGGGTGGACCTGAAGGTCGTGAACCTCGGCAACGACGCGAACAAGACGATCAGCGAGGTGCAGTCGGCGGTCGCGCAGAAGTCCAACGGCGTGATCATCGTGGTGCCGGACCCGGCCGTCGGCCCGCAGGTCGTGCAGACCGCCAAGGACGCCAAGGTCGCGCTGCTGACCTCCGACGACCAGATCTGTGCGACCGGCCCGGACCCGTCCTCCTGTGCGAAGGAGAGCCTGGTGCCGCGGATCGGCTTCAGCGGTGCCCAGATGGGCGGCGAGGTCGGCAAGCGCGCGGCCGAGGAGTACAAGAAGGCCGGCTGGTCGGCCGCCGACACCCGGATCGTCTCGGCCTGGAAGCAGGACGTGACGGTCTGCGGGGACCGCGTGAAGGCCGCGAAGGACGCCTTCAACGGGGCCGTCCCGGGTGTGCAGAACATCGACGTGGCGACGGACAACACGCCGACCGGTGCGCAGGACAAGATCGCCGCGACGGTGACCGCCAACCAGGGTGTGAAGCACTGGGTGGTGTGGGGCTGCAACGACGAGAACGTCCAGGGCGGTGTGACGGCCCTGCAGAACGCGGGCGTCTCGGCGGACAACGTGATCGGTGTCGGCCTCGGTGCCTACCTGGCGTGCAAGAACTGGAGCGGTGACAAGCCCTCGGGCATGAAGGCCGCGCTGTTCATCAACGGCAAGGACGTCGGCGCGCTGGCCGTCCAGACCATGTACGACAAGCTCAAGAACAGCAAGGACTTCCCGGCCGAGGCCTTCGCGCCCACCACCATGGTCGACGCCACCACCTGGAAGAGCGCCGGAGTCACCTGCAGCTGACCCCGGTCAGGCAAGTGCCCCTGGTGGGCCGGCCGACCGGCGCCGCCCCGGACCCGCTCAGGCGGGTCCGGGGCGGCGCCACAGTGCCCAGGTCACCGGCCCCGCGACGAGTCCCAGGCCCTCCCGCACCACTCGAAGGTAATCACCGTGAGCAGAGCCCACGACACGAACCCCCCGTCCCGGCCGCCCGGCAGCGGGCCCTCCGGCAGCGCCGCCGTGCAGAACGTCACCAAGAGTTTCGGGGCGGTGCAGGCCCTGCGTGGCGTGTCCCTGGAGTTCCCGGCCGGGCAGGTCACCGCCCTGATGGGCGAGAACGGCGCCGGCAAGTCGACCCTGCTGAAGATCCTCACCGGTGACCACCAGCCGACCGAGGGCCACGTCGCCCTGGACGGCGCCCGCCTCGCCCTCGCCTCCCCGGCCGAGGCCCGGGCCGCCGGGATCCGGATCATCCCGCAGGAACCCGAGATCATCCCGCACGTCTCGGTCGCCGAGAACGTCTACGCGGGCGCGCTGCCCCGCAAGGCCGGCCGCCGCCTGGACCGCGCCGAACTGCGCCGCCGCGTCACCGCCGACCTGGAGCGCCTGGGCTTCGCCGGCGTCCTCGACCCGGACCTGCTCGGCTCCGAGCTGACCCCCGCCCAGCGCCAGCTGGTGGAGATCATGCGGGCCGTCACCGGCGAGGCGGCCCGGGTGATCGCCTTCGACGAACCCACCTCCTCACTCTCCGAGCACGAGGTCGACGCCCTCTTCTCCCTCATCCGCCGGCTGCGCGACCAGGGCATCGCCATCATCTACGTCTCCCACCGGATGAAGGAGATCTTCCAGCTCGCCGACCGCATCGCGGTGCTGCGCGACGGCGCCCTGGCCGGCGTCCAGGACGCCCACGCCACCACCGAGGGCGCCCTGGTGCGCCTGATGGTCGGCCGCGACCTCTCCGCGATGTTCGTCCGCCAGGACGTCGCCACCGACCGCGTCGTCCTCGACGTCCGAGGCGTCACCACCGACGCCGTCCACGGCATCGACCTGCAGATCCGCGCCGGCGAGGTCGTCGGCCTGGCCGGCCTGATCGGCGCCGGACGCTCCGAACTCGCCCTCGCACTGGCCGGCGACCTGCCGATCCACCACGGCACCGTCACCCTGGACGGCGTGAAACTGCGCTCCGGACGCCCGGGCGAGGTCATCCGCGCCGGTCTGGGCCTGGCCCCCGAGGAGCGCAAGGCCCAGGCCCTGCTGCTGCACCGCACCATCCGCGACAACACCTCCCTGGTCGTCCTGGAGCGGCTGCGCCGGCTGCGGTTCGTGCGCCGCGGCGCCGAGCGCGCCCTCGCGCAGGAGTACACCGACCGGCTGCGGGTGCGCACCCCCTCCATCGAGCACGAGGTCCGCAAGCTCTCCGGCGGCAACCAGCAGAAGGTCGTCCTCGCCCGCTGGCTGGCCCGCAAGCCCAAGGTGCTGATCCTCGACGAGCCGACCCGCGGCATCGACGTCGGCGCCAAGGCGGAGATCTACCAGATCATCGCCGACCTCGCCAAGGAGGGCGTCGCCCTGCTGGTGATCTCCTCCGAACTGCCCGAGGTCCTCGGCCTGGCCGACCGCGTCGTCGTGATGCAGAACGGCCGGATCACCGGCGAACTGGGCCGCGCCGAGGCCTCCGAGGAGGCCATCCTCGCCCTCGCCATGGCCGACGACCTCGCCGCCACCACCCCTGGAGCCAACCCGTGACCACGACCACCACCCCGTCCGGCGCCGAGGCCGGCGGACAGCGCCGGGCCAAGACCGTCACCAGGCCGCGCATCCTGACATCCCTGGGCGGTCAGAACCTCAGCCTGATCGGTGCCCTGGTGCTGGTCCTGGGCCTGTTCGGCGTGCTGAACGACAACTACCTCAGCGTCTCCAACATGCAGGTCATCGCCGAGGCCGCCACCATCACCGGCCTGCTCGCCGTCGTCCAGACCGCCGTCATCATCTGCGGCGGCCTCGACATCTCCGTGGGCTCCCAGGCCGGCGTCGCCTCCGTCGTCTCCGCCATGGCCTTCACCTCCGCCGGCTCCAACGCCCTCGCCGGCATCGCCGCCGCCGTCGGGGTGGGCCTGCTCGTCGGCATCCTCAACGGCGTGATCATCGTCTACGGCCGCGTCAACCCCACCATCGCCACCCTCGCCGGCCTCGCCGCCTACAAGGGCCTCGCCCAGCTCATCTCCGACGGCCGGGCCCAGGGCTACGTCCTCAACAACGACGTCTTCGTCTTCCTCGGCCGCGGCAAGATCGCCGGCCTCCCGGTCATGGTGTGGATCCTCATCGTGGTCGCCCTCGCCGTCCACCTGCTCCTCAAGTACACCGACATCGGCCGCAACGTCTACGCCATCGGCGGCAACGACACCGCAGCCCGCCTCGCCGGCATCAACATCAACAAGTACCTCGTCGCCGTCTACGCCCTCATCGGCGTCGTCGCCGCCGTAGCCGGCATCCTCCTCACCGCCCGCACCGGCTCCGGCCAGCCCACCTCCGGCAGCGAAGGCCTCGAACTCAAGGCCATCACCGCAGCGGCGCTGGGCGGCGCAGCCCTCAAGGGCGGCAAGGGCGGCATCGGCGGCACCCTCCTCGCCGTCGCCCTCCTCGGCTGCCTCGAGAACGGCCTCACCGTCCAGGGCATCAACGCCTTCTGGCAGAACGTCGCCCAGGGCGCCCTCCTCGTCGTCGCCGTCGTCATCCAGCAGCGCCGCAACGGCGAACGCCGCATCGGCCTCCCCGCCTGACCCCGGACCACCTCACGCCCGGCCGTGACAGCCCGCCCCCGGCCCCGCCCGGTGGCGGGCTGCCACGTCCAGGCAGCCTTCGCCGGGCCGGGGAGTTCCGGGTCAGGTGGGCCGGCCAGGCGTCCGGGCCGGACCGCCGTTCGGCCGCCGCCGGTTCAGCAACCACCACGCGGTCACCAGTTCCTCGGTATGCCGCAGGTCCAGCCCGGTGAGCAGCTGGAAGCGTTTCACCCGGTAGCGCACGGTGTTCGGGTGCACGGCGAGGCGTTGTGACGTCTCCCGGACGTCCTGGTCGCAGTCCAGGTAGACCCGTACGGTGTCCTCGATCTCGCGGCTCGAGCGTCCGCCCTCGTCGAGGGCCGTCAGGTGACGCGCGGAGAGTCGCGCAGCGGTTCGGGCGGCGGAGAGGACCAACGGACGCGGCCCGAGGTCCGGCAGCCGCACCAGTCCGGTCATCGTGAACCGTTCGGCGGTGTCAAGTGCCACTACCGCCTCGTCGAAGCCCCGGTGAAGCAGGTCGAGCGGCAGGAGCGGGCCGGCCGCGACCAGGTGGTGGACGATGTCCTCGGGAGCCTTGGGAACGATGACGCCCAGGCAGGATCCGATCTGGGCCAGCGGGAGACGGTCGGCCGGGACACGGACGGCGGCGGCGATGACGCGACGGACCGCCTCGGCGTCGGTGACGGATGCCGCCCGCGCGGCCAGGGCGACGTACGGGAGTTGGAGGTCGAGCCCGAAGAGCGGGGCGTCCCGGTGGATCCGCTCGGCGGTGAATGCCCCGCCGAGCACGCCGGCGGCGAAGGCGGAGCGGCGCTCGGCGTCGAAGTGCGCCCGCTCCAGGGCCAGGTCGTGCTGGAGCCTGGCGAAGACCGAGGACGCCTCGTTGGCGAACTCCCAGGTGCTGTCGTGCACCGCGAGCAGGAGTCCGGAGGGCAGGCCCACCTCTGCCGAGACCTCGTCGATCAGGGTGAGCATCTCGCGTGAGCCCAGCTGGTATCCGACCGCGAGGGCGTCGAGCGGCACTCCGCGGGCGACGCGTTCGAGGGCGTACGCGCGGAGCACGTCGCGCAGCGCGCCGTCGGGAACCCGGAGGGCGGAGAGCTCACCGACGAGGATGTCCATGAAGCGGTGGGCCGACGCCTGGATCTCGTCGTCGGACAGGGCCGCGTAGCCGGGCACGTCCGACCGGACGAGGGCCAGGACGCGAGCGGCGAAGACCCCGCTCAACGCGCGCAGTCGCTCCACCGCCGCCAGCACCGTGGCGCGGGTCGGGCCGTCGAGTGCGGCGAGGTCGGGCATCCGTCGCCGGACGGGCCAGGCAGGCGGGATCGCGTACTCCATGTGCTCAGCCTCGCTCTACCTTCAGGTTTGTTTGCTGGAACAAGCTTGGCGCTGCGATTTTATAAGAGGAGCCGTATTCATGGTGCCAGAGCGACGCCACACTGTGGCAGAGCCCTTCGCACCTTGTTCCAGTATCCAATTCGAGTGCTCTCACCGGTAGGAGGGACTCCTCGTTGCACGCCCGCTCACCCACTCCCGGGCACTGCTCGGACCCGACGACCCGCGGGTCCGAATCCTCGACTCCACCGTCGTCCGTGTCACCCCCACCGCGGCCGTTCGACCGGGCCGGCTCGCGGTCGCCGGCCGGGGCATCCGCCACCGAGCTCCGCCGACTCTCCGGCCGGCCCCGCGACCCGTACCGGGCCCCCGTCGATCCGCCGTCGGCAGCACACCCGACCGCACCGAAGTAGCACGCCCCGGTCGCCGGTTGCCAGCGGGGCGCAGTCGCCCCCTCGACGGGCGATGCCGTGCACCGGACCGGGCCCGCCTCCCGGCACGGGTGGACCCCGTGCCCCACTTCCCTGCCTTGTGACGAGGAGTTCACCATGCTTTGGCTCGACTGGACCACCCTCGGCGGCTATTTCCTTGTGATGCTGCTCATCGGGCTCTGGTCGCACCGGCGCGTCAGCAGCGTCAGCGACTACTTCACCGGCGGCGGGCGCATGCCCTGGTGGCTCTCCGGGATCTCCCACCACATGTCCGGCTACAGCGCGGCCGTGTTCGTCGCGTACGCCGCCGTCGGATACAACTACGGCATCACGATCTACATCTGGGCCTTCCTTCCGCTGGCCCTGGCCACCGGGGTCGGCGCCTTTCTCTTCGCCCCGCGCTGGAACCGCCTCCGCCTGCGCTACGCCGTCGCCTCACCCCTGGAGTTCCTGGCCAAGCGCTACAACGTCGCGACCCAACAGGCGCTGGCCTGGAGCGGCGCCCTGCTCAAGATCTTCGACGTCGCGGCGAAGTGGGCGTCCGTGGCCATCCTCCTGAACGTCTTCACGGGCCTCCCGATGAACGTGGGAATCCTGACCACCGGTCTGGTCACCCTGCTGTACTGCACGGTCGGCGGCCTGTGGGCCGACGCACTCACCGACTTCGGCCAGTTCGTCATCCAGGGCGTCGCCGCCCTCGCGATGGTGGTCGCGGTCGTCGGCCGCCTCGGCGGCCTGTCCGCACTCGGCACCCTGTGGGGCAGACTGCCCGCCACGCACACCCACCCGCTGGTGGGCCCGTACACCACCGCCTTCCTCGGCACCTACATCATCGTGAAGTTCTTCGAGTACAACGGCGGCATGTGGAACCTCGCCCAGCGCTACATGGCCACCGAGTCGCCGCGAGCCGCCCGCCGCTCCGCCGCGCTCTCGGCGGTCCTCTACCTCGTCTGGCCGGCCGTCCTGCTCTTCCCCTCCGTCGTGGCCCCGCTGGTGATGCCCCACGTGGCCAACCCCCAGCAGGTCTACGCCCTCATGTCCGAGTCGCTCCTGCCCACCGGACTCGTCGGCCTCAGCCTGGCCGGCATGTTCTCGCACACCATGGCCATGGCCTCGTCCGACGCGAACGCCGTCTCCGCCGTCGTCACCCGCGACATCCTGCCCGCCCTCTCACGGCGTGCCAGGACGATGGACGTCCGGGCGGGCCTGTTCACCGCCCGTGCCGCCACGGTGGTCTTCATCACCCTGAGCATGCTCGTCGCGATCGAGGCCGGCCACTTCGGCGGCGTGCTGGGGATCATCGTCGGCCTGGTGGCGGCGGTCATGGGACCGATCTCCATCCCGATGCTGCTCGGCATGCTCCCCGCCTTCCGCCGCTGCGGTCCCCGGGCCGCACTCGCCTCCTGGTCCCTCGGTCTCGCCGCCTACGTCTTCGTCAAGTACGTGCACGGCAGCACCGACCAGACGTCCGTCATCGCCACTCCGCTGCTGACCTCGCTGGTGGTCTTCGTCCTGGTCGGGCTCCTCTCGCCGGAGCCCCAGCGCTCCGCCGACGACCTGGTCGCCGCGATCTCCGGGGACGCCGTAGCCGAACGCCCGGCCCAGGGCCGGCCCGTGACCGCGTCCGCGTAGCGTCACGATGCCGCCCGCCCGACGGCGGCCTGCGGCAGGGATCAGACCTCCGGCCGGGGCCCCGCGCCGCGATCCGCGGGAAGGCCCGCGGCGGCAAGGATGGCGGCCATCAGCCGGAGCCCTTCGTCACCGACCAGACCGAGGTGGTAGAGGTGAAGCTCCTCCATACCCGCCGCACGGTACCGGGCCACGCGGTCCGCCACGCCGTCCGCTCCCCAGGTGCTGTCGGCCTGGAGGTACCCGCCGACGGCGGTACCCGGGCCGGCCAGCGCACGCAGGCCGCGCAGGGCCGTCTCCCCCGCCGGCCCCGGATCCCAGCAGGACGCCACGAGGACGTCCACCGGTGGCAGGGGGACGGAGCCCACGGCGGCGAAGGCTCCGGTCGCCCACGGGTCGGGAGCCGCGTGCAGCACGAGGCGAACGCCGGGGTCGGCGGCGCGCGCCCGCTCGGCGGCCGCGGTACCCAGCCGGCCGACCGTCGTTCCCCGGACCGCTCGGAGCGCGTGGGCCACCTCGAGGCCCAGCACGTCCTCCACGCTGTCGGCCGGTCCGGGGCGCCCGACGGCGCTCCGCACCCGGGCGGCGACGTGCGCGGGATCGAGACCGGCGCCGGTGTACCGGCGCCCGCACGCGTCGCAGAAGCACAGCGACAGCAGTTGCTGGTCCGTGGTGCTCCACCCGGCGAGACCGGCCTTGTCGTGGTGGCTGCCGTGGACGGCCCCGAGCGGGCCGCAGGCCTCCAGGACCAGGCCGTCGGGACGGCCGTTCTCCACGACTTCGCCCACCAGGGTGACGCAGTAGTCGGTGACCTCGTCCCACGAGGGGCACAGGGCGTAGGAGTAGTGCTCTCCGTAGGCGTTGCGGACGGTCAGATCGGGGTGCGACCGGCCGAGGTGGCTGTTGTGGGTGAGAACCGTCCAGGCGTAGACGTCGAGGCCGACCCCGTGCAGGGCGCGGCAGGCGTCACCGAAGGGGTCGGCCGAGGGGAGCCACCCCGCCGGGGCGGGGCGCAGCCGGCGTCCGCGCCAGACGTCCTCCCGTACGGGCACGTACGAGGCGGCGTGGGGTACTTCGGTGAGGCGCCGGGCCGGGTGGAGGGGGCTCGCCGAGCGCACGGAGTGGTAGGCGGCGGCGACGGCGACGGCGTCGAGCCCCAGGGCGCGGGCCCGGTGGGCCGCGGCCGGGTCGCCGTGGAAGTCCCAGGGGTAGGCGTAGCCCACCGCCCGGGTCGAGGGGGCGGTCGGGCGGGAGGGTCCGGCGTGAGCGGTCACCAGCGGGGAATCCTCTTGGTCCAGCCGGGGACCACGCGCTGCATGTACCCGGTGTCGTCACGGTTGCGGATTCCGCAGCGGAGGTACTGCTCGTGCAGGCGCGCGAGGGCGTCCCGGTCGAGTTCGACGCCCAGGCCCGGTCCTTGCGGGGGCCGCACCGCGCCGTTCTCGAAGGCGAGCGCGCCGGGCTCGATGACGTCCTCGGTCTTCCACGGCCAGTGGGTGTCGCAGGCGTAGGTGAGATTCGGTGTCACGGCCGCCAGGTGGACCATGGCGGCGAGGCTGATGCCCAGATGGGAGTTGGAGTGCATGGAGAGTCCCATGCCGAAGGTGTCGCAGATGCCGGCCAGCAGCTTCGAGCGGTGCAGCCCGCCCCAGTAGTGGTGGTCGGAGAGGACGATGCGGACGGAGCCCTGCTCGACGGCGGGGGCCAGGTGTTCGAAGCCGACGACGCACATGTTGGTCGCCAGGGGCATGGGCACTTCGCGGGCCACCCGGGCCATGTCCCCGAGGCCGGGTGTGGGGTCCTCCAGGTACTCCAGCACCCCGTCGAGTTCGCGCCCGACCCTGATCGCGGTCTCGGCGCTCCAGGCGGCGTTCGGGTCCAGGCGCAGCGGGAGGGCCGGGAAGGCCTCGCGCAGGGCCCTGATCGCCTCGATCTCCTGGTCCGGGGGGAAGACGCCGCCCTTGAGCTTGATCGCCGTGAAGCCGTAGGTGTCGACCATGCGGCGGGCCTGGGCGACGATGCCGTCGGGGGTCAGCGCCTCGTCCCAGAGGTCGTCCTCGGCTCCGGGATGTCCGCGCCACTTGTGGAAGAGGTAGGCGCTGAACGGGACGCGGTCACGCACGGCGCCGCCGAGCAGGTCGGAGACCGGGCGGCCGGCGGCCTTGCCCTGGATGTCCAGGCAGGCGACCTCGAAGGGTGAGAAGACCCGGTCGACCGTGCCGCTGGAGGTGATCATGCCGGTGAGTCCGTGCCCGTCGGCGCCGGTCTCCCCGTTCAGGAGGTCGACGAGGCGCCGGTTCATGGCGCCCAGGGCGTAGACGTCCATCCCGGTGAGGGCCTCCGCGGCCTGTCGCAGTCGGCGTAGGTGGCCCTCGTCGGCGTACGTCTCCCCGAGGCCGGTGATGCCCTGGTCGGTGGAGATCTCGACGACGGCGCGCAGGGCGTACGGCTCGTGCACGCCGACGGCGTTGAGCAGCGCGGGATCGCGGAAGGCGACGGGGGTGATCGTGACGTCGGTGATCAGGATCGCGTCGCTCATCGGGCGGCCTTCCCGGCGCAGATGGCGAGCCCGTTGTCGGTGAGGCGCTGGAGGGCCTCCAGGTGCTCCGGGGACGGGTCGACGAGGGGTGCCCGGACTCCTCCCACGTCGAGGCCGCGCCGGCGGACGCCTGCCTTGACGAGGGAGACGGCGTACCCGGGGACGCGATCGCGCAGCGCGACGAGGGGATGGAAGAACTCCTGCTGCAGGCGCTCGGCGAACGCCCGGTCGCCCTTGGTGACGGCCTGGTGGAAGGCCATGGAGATCTCGGGGGCGAAGCAGAACACGGCGGAGGAGTACAGCTCGACACCGATGCCCCGGTAGGCGGGCACGGTCGCCTCGGCGGTGGGGAGCCCGTTGAAGAAGAGGAAGGGCTTGCCGGTTCCTTCGAGCGCGGAGCGGATTCCCAGGACGATGCGGGAGAGCAGTTCGAGGTCGCCGAAGCCGTCCTTCAGTCCGACGACCTGAGGCAGCCGGGCCACCGCGACGGCGGACTCGACGTCGAAGCGCGCGGCTCCACGGTGGTAGACGATCAGAGGCAGCTCGGTGGCCGACGCGACGGCCTCGGTGTAGGCGACGAGGCCGGCCGGGGGCGCCTGGACCAGGTAGGGCGGCAGCAGGAGCAGGCCGTCGGCGCCCGCGACCAGTGCGGCCCGTGCGAACTGCTGCGCCATCGGCAGGGGCCCACCGGTGCCGGCGAAGACCGGGACCCGTCCGTTCGTCACCTCGACCGCGATGTGCACCAGTTGGACGTACTCGTCGAGGGAGAGTGCGTGGAACTCACCCGTTCCGCAGGCCACGAAGACGCCACCGGCTCCGTCGTCGAGGCCGGTCCGCACGTGCTCGGCGAACACCTCCGGGTTGATGGTGCCGGCCGGTGTGAACGGCGTCACCGGAAAGAACTGCAGACCTTCGAGCATCGTGGATGCCACTCCTCGGCGTCCATATATATGGACAATATTCACGGTTGAAAACAGCTGCCATCAATGTAAAACTCGCTTCGAAGTCAGGTCAAGCCCCACAGGAAGGCAACGCGGTATGCCGGAACGCATCGTGCTCACCGGGGCCGCGGGAGGCATGGGCCGTCTCATGCGACCCCGGCTCGCCCGCCCCGGCCGGTCCCTGCGACTGGTCGACATCGCGCCGCTCGCGCCCCCCGACCCCGACGAGGACGTGGACACCGTCCAGGCATCGGTGGCCGACCTCCCCGCCATGGAGAGAGCGTGCGAAGGCGCGGACGCCCTGATCCACCTCGGCGGGCTCAGCACCGAAGGACCGTGGGAACAGATCCTGGAGACCAACATCCACGGCACCTACGTTGTCCTCGAAGCAGCCCGACGATCCGGCGTACCCCGGGTGATCCTGGCAAGCAGCAGCCACGCCGTCGGCTTCCATCCCCGCCAGGCCTCCGAGGTGCCCGACTACCTCTTCCCCAGGCCCGACACCTTCTACGGGGTGAGCAAGGCCGCCGGGGAGGCCCTCGGCAGCCTCTACCACGACCGGTACGGGCTGGACGTGATCTGCCTGCGCATCGGCGCCTGCCGGGAGAAGCCCTCCCTCCCGCGCCAGCTGGCCACCTGGCTCTCGCCCGACGACGGCGCGCGTCTGCTGGAGGCCGCACTCACCGCACCCGCGCCGGGATTCCGCGTCGCATGGGGAGTGTCCGCCAACACCAGGCGCTGGTTCTCCCTCGCCGAGGCCCACGAGCTCGGCTACCGGCCGCGGGACGACGCCGAGCAGTACGCCGCCGGCCTCGACGGTGAACCCGCCGACGGACTCGACAACGTCTACCTGGGCGGCACGTTCTGCTCGCCCGAACTCGATGCGGAGATCACACCGTGACCACCACGATCCAGGGATACGACCCCCGTACCGGCAGCCCGACCGGCCCGGCGTTCCCCACCACGACACCGGAAGCACTGGAACAGGCGGTCCACGCGGCAAGGGACGCGTTCCCGGTGTGGTCCGGCCTGCCGGCACGGCGCCGGGCCGACGTACTCGACGCCGTGGCCGACGCCCTCGACGCGGCCGCCACCGACCTGGTGGACGTCGCGGACGCCGAGACGGCGCTGGGCAGGCCCCGGCTGACCGGCGAAGTGGCCCGGACCACCGGCCAGCTCAGGATGTTCGCACGAGTGCTGCGCCAGGGTGACCACGTCGGGGCGATCCTCACACCCGCGGACGCCTCGACCGGACGGGGCGACATCCGCCGGATGCTGCTGCCCGTCGGCCCGGTCGCCGTGTTCAGCGCCAGCAACTTCCCCTTCGCCTTCTCGGTGGCCGGGGGTGACACCGCATCGGCGCTGGCCGCCGGATGCCCCGTCCTGGTCAAGGCCCACGAAGGTCACCCCGCCACCTCGGCCGCCGTCGCGGCCGTCATCTCCGGCGAGCTGTCCCGGGCCGGGCTTCCGGCCGGCGTCTTCTCCCTCGTCCAGGGCTTCGACGCCGGCCCCGCCCTCGTACGCCACCCGTCCGTCCGTGCCGTGGGATTCACCGGCTCACTGCGCGGCGGGCGGGCACTGTTCGACCTCGCGGCCGGCCGCGAGGACCCGATCCCGTTCTACGGGGAACTCGGCAGCATCAACCCGGTCGTGGTGCTCCCGGCAGCCGCCCGGGACCGCACCGCCGAGATCGCCGGCGGCTACGCCGCCTCGTTGACCCAGGGAACCGGCCAGTTCTGCACCAATCCCGGGCTGCTGTTCCTGCCCGAGGACAGCGACCTGGCCACCGCGATCGCCGACGCCGTCGGGCGGACCAGCGGCGGCCCCGTGCTGACGGGGCGGATCCGGGACTCCTACCGACACCGGGTGGCCGAGCTGGACGCGACGCCAGGGCTCGTCCCGCTCGCCTCGGGCGCAGCGGCCCAGGGCGAGTGGGCGGTGACCCCCAGGATCTGGCAGCTACCGCTGGCCTCCTTCGCCGAACGCCTGGAGGACCTGCGCGAGGAGTGCTTCGGGCCGGCCGGGCTGGTCGTCACCTACCGTGAGGTGCGTGACCTCCTCCCCGTCCTGGAAGCCCTGGGCGGCACCCTCACCGGCAGCATCCACGCCTCCCCCGGTGAGCACGCCGAGGTGGCCCTGCTCGCCACCGTCCTGCGCCGCACGGCCGGTCGCCTCGTCCACAACGGCTGGCCCACCGGGGTCGCGGTGTGCGCGGCGATGCACCACGGAGGCCCCTGGCCCGCCACCACCTCGGCCCGGCACACCTCCGTCGGCGCCACCGCCGTCGACCGATGGCTCACACCCGTCGCCTACGAGAACTGGCCGGCGGAGCTGCTCCCGCCCGAGCTCCAGGACGGGAATCCCCTCGGAATCCCCCGCCTGACGGGGTTCTGAGACCGACCGGCCCCGGGCGGGCAGCGCCTCCCCGCGACCCTCTTGACCGGGGGTCACGGGGTCGCAGGCTCACATCTGTCGTCCCGCAGTGAGTCGGAAGGCCGTCGGCCGGGTCGACGCCCGGGCCGACGGCCTTCCGCATGAGGGGAAGGACCGCGAGGGTGTGCGGTGGCGGGCACGCCGGCTCAGCGCGGATCGGGCACCGCGTTCAGACCCGGCGAGGCGAGGAAGTCGAAGTCGCAGCCCTCGTCGGCCTGGGTGACGTGCCGGCCGTAGAGCGCGCCGTAGCCGCGGGTGGACACCGGCTCCGGCGGGCGCCAGGCCTGCCGACGGCTCTCCAACTCGGCCGGTTCGACGTTCAGTTGCAGAAGCCGACGCCCGACGTCCAGGGTGATCAGGTCGCCGGTGCGGACCAGCGCCAGCGGGCCGCCCGCGTGCGACTCGGGGGCGATGTGCAGGACGCAGGTGCCGTAGCTGGTACCGCTCATCCTGGCGTCCGAGATCCGCACCAGGTCGGTGACGCCCTGCTCCAACAGGTAGGCGGGCACCGGGAGCATCCCGTACTCGGGCATGCCAGGTCCGCCGAGGGGGCCGGCGCCGCGCAGCACCAGCACGGTGTCCCTGGTGACGGCGAAGGCGGGATCGTCGATGCCCTTGCTCAACTCGGCGTAGGAGTCGAAGACCACGGCCGGACCGGTGTGGCTCAGCAGTTCCGGGGTGGCGGCCAGGTGCTTGATCACCGCGCCGCCGGGGGCGAGGTTGCCGTGCAGGACGGCGAGGCCGCCCTCCTCGTGGAGGGGCTTGTCGTGCGTACGGATGGCCGGCCCGTGGATCTCGGCGTCCGCGAAGTAGCCGGCGAAGGGGTGACCGGCGACCGTGATCCGGCCCGGATGCAGTGCTCCCGGGACTTCGTTCAACTGCCTCAGCAGGGCGGGGAGTCCGCCCGCGTAGTAGAAGTCCTCCATCAGGTACCGGCCCACCGGACGGACGTCCGCGAGTACCGGGACCCGGCGGCCGATGGCGTCGAAGTCCTTCAGGGAGAAGGGGACGCCGAGCCGTCCGGCCATGGCTGTCAGGTGGATGAGGGCGTTGGTGGAGCCGCCCAGTGCGAGCACGGTGGCGGCGGCGTCCTCGAACGCCTCCCGGGTCATCACCACGGCCGGGGTGATGTCCTCCTCGACGAGACCGACGATCCGCCGCCCTGCCGCCGCCGCCATCCGGTGATGGGCCGAGTCCACCGCGGGAATGGCGGAGGAGCCGGGCAGCGCCATGCCCAGGGCCTCGGCGGCAGCGGTCATCGTGGAGGCGGTGCCCATGGTCATGCAGTGGCCGGGCGAACGCGCCAGGCCGCACTCGACCTGCGACATCTCGCACTCGCCGATCCGTCCGGCCCGGTACTCGTCCCAGTAGGCCCACAGATCGGTGCCGCTCCCCAGGGTCTTCCCCCGGTGGTGGCCGCGCAGCATGGGTCCGGACGGGACGACCAGGGCCGGCAGTCCGGCACTCGCGGCGCCCATGAGCAGCGCGGGTACGGTCTTGTCGCACCCGCCCATCAGCACCGCGCCGTCCACGGGGTAGGACCGCAGCAGTTCCTCCGTCTCCATGGACAGCAGGTTCCGGTACAGCATGGGCGTGGGCTTCTGGAAGGTCTCCGAGAGGGTCGCGACGGGGAACTCCAGCGGGAACCCGCCGGCCTGCCAGACGCCCCGCTTGACCTGCTCGGCCCGTTCCCGCAGGTGCATGTGACAGGGGTTGATGTCGGACCAGGTGTTGAGGATCGCGACGACCGGCTTGCCCAGGTGCTCCTCGGGAAGGTAGCCGAGCTGCCGCATCCGTGAGCGGTGGCTGAAGGTCCGCAGGCCACCGCCGGTGGCGTCGTCGGCGCTGCCGAACCAGGCCGCACTGCGCAGCGGCCTCCCCGGCCCGCTCCCGTCCTCGACCCCCGGGGCCCGGTGCGCCTTCACAGCCAGCCCTCCGTCCGCCACCGGGTGATCAGTTCGCCGATGTCGTCGCGGACCGCCTTCGGCAGGGTCCGCGACGGCGGCCGCACCGCCCGTCGGCTCAGGCCGAGCTGCTCCAACGCCTCCTTGACCACGCTGACGTTGTCGGCGGACGCGTCGGCGGCGCGCAACTCCTCGAAGAGCCGCGCCGACTCCCACACCAGCATCGCCTTCGGGTAGTCGCCGCCACGCAGGGCTTCCAGCAGGGCGAGCGACAACCGTGGGACCACGTTGACCAGGCCCGAGGTGAAGCCGGTCGCGCCGGTCGCCCAGTAGCCGGGGGCGTGCAGCTCGGCCAGGCCGGCTATCCAGGTGAACCGCTCCAGGCCCGCGTCCCGTGCCACGGAGGCGAAGCGCACCGGATCGGGGACGGCGTACTTCACGCCGACCACGTTCGCGCAGTGGTCGGCGAGTGTCCGGATCTGCTCGCCGCTCACGCGCTCGTCGCGGACGTAGAGGACGACGCCGAGTTCGGGCACGGAATCCGCGATCGCCCGGTGGTAGTCGATCCAGCCCGCCGCGGAGCGGTAGGGGTGGACGGGCTGGTGCACCATGATCGAGCCCGCTCCCGCCTCGCGGGCGTGCCGGGCGGCGGCGATCGCTCCCGCCGTGTCCAGGCCGACGCCCGCCATCACCTCCGCCCGGCCCGCGACCGCCGCGACGGTCGACTCCACGGCCAGCCGGGCCTCCGCCCGGCCGAGTGCGTAGAACTCGCCCGTGTTGCCGTTGGGGGTGACCACCCGCACCCCGTGCTCGACCAGCCGGCGGACCAGCGCCGTGTGGTTGTCCCGGTCCACGTCGCCGTCGGCGGTGAAGGGGGTCACCGGGATCGCGATCACGGTGGCGAGGCGGGTGCGAAGGTCGTCCAAAGGTGAGGCCTCCAGTGTCATGTCGGTCCTAACTCGGTTAGTTCTCAGGGAAGTTGCGCGCAATGAAGGCGCCGATGTGGTCGCGGAGCAGGTCGCCCACCAGCTCGGGGTTCCCGCTCCGCGCGGCCTCCAGGATCGCCCGGTGCTCCTGGGCCTCCGTCTCCCAGGACGGCCGCACCGCCCAGGCGGCGCTGGACACCAGGGCCGTCTGGTCACGCAGTTCGTCCAGCGAACCGACCAGCAGCGGGTTCCCGCAGCCCGCGTACAGGGCCCGGTGGAAGTCCCGGTTGGCCAGTGAGCGTTCGGCGGCGTCGACGGCACGGTCCGCGTGGTCGAGAGCGGCCTCCGCCTCGGCCCAGGACGGGCGGACGACCGCCGCGGTGCGGGCCGCGGCGACCGGCTCCAGCAGCAGCCGCATGTCGTACACACTGCGCGCCATGGCCTCGTCCACCTCGCGCACCGTGGCTCCCCGGTAGGGGCTCATGGTGACCAGGCCCGTCCCGGCCAGCGTCTTCAACGCCTCGCGCACCGGCGTCTTGGACACGCCCAGTCGTGCGGCGAGTTCGGTCTCCACCAGCGGCTGCCCGGGTTTCAACTCCCCGATCAGGATGGAGTGTTTGATCGCGTCGAGGACCGCTTCGGTGCGTGAGGGGAGCGAGCCGGGACGGAAACCGCCGGAGTGGGTGAGTGCATTGGACACAGGACGGGCCCCCGAAAAGATCTCATATATGATGTGCAAGACGCTAGGGCCTCGCCGGAGGCCGGTCAAGAGCGTCCGTCAGTTCCCGAAGTGGAAGTACAGGGTGCGGGTGTACGTCCCCGACGCCGTGTTCGGCTGGCCCGCGGGTCCCACGGAGGCGGCCGGGTGGAACTTGTTCCCGATCGCGGGGATGCCGTCGAGGAACGAGAGGTCCCCACCGGGGAACGGCGCGGCGGCGTTCCCCGAGTCGGCCGGCTGCGCCGGGGTGAACAGCCTCAGGAAGACGTTTTCCTGGGCGGACACCATGGGACCCGGCGGCCGGAGCCGGCCCGTCGGCCAGCGAGACCAAGGTTCCGTTCCTGGTCACCCTGCTCAGCCGCCCGGTGGCCCGGGCGATGCTCACGGTGGTGGTGCCCGCGGTCATGGTGACCGTGTCGTCGGTCCGGGTCGCGGTCACCGACGGGGCACCCGGGACGGGGACGACGATCCGGCGCACGTGGTCGGCGGCCTTCTTGACGGTCCAGACCCAGGTGACGATCTCCACCCCGGACGCGTCGGTCACCGTCAGCCGCACAGCGTCGGAGTCGGCCCAGTTCCCCGGCAGCCCGAGGGTGAGCACACCGGTGGCGCCCGGGGCGATGCTCGGACTGGCACACGTGCCCCGCGCGGTCACCGTGTGGCCGGTGCCGCCCGGCGTGGCGTAGGTGATCAGCTGCCAGCCGAACCTGGCTGTCGAGGTGTTGGTGAAGGCGTAGCGGTTGGTCAGGCGCACCGTTCCGTCGAAGCCCGCGGGGAAGGTGTTCTCGTAGTAGGAGCGGCTGGTCAGCTGGATCGGCGACCAGATGTCCTTGATCGCGTAGTAGCTTCCCTCCTTCTCCCGGAACGGGCCGACGATGCCGTCCGGCCCCCGGTTGCCGTGCGTGTCGATCGCGCCGCCGCCGTCGTCGCGGCGGATGCTCTCGTCGATGAGCGACCAGATGAATCCGCCGGCCGAGCGCGGTGCGGTCGCCATCAGCTGCCAGTAGTCGTCGAGTCCGGCGCCGGCCCCGCCGTCGTAGAGGCCGTGCAGGAACTCGGTGGGCATGTAGACCGTCGAGCCCGCCAGCTTGGACTGGACCTGGGAGTAGGTCGGACCGTGGTTGGTGTCGATCCCGCCGAAGCTCGACCAGGGGTGGAGCACCGCCCGCTTCTGCGGGTCCCAGGAGCCGAAGAGACTGTCGAGGGCGGTGTTCCAGCCGCCTTCGTTGCCGTTGTCCCAGAAGAGGATCGACGGGTGGTTGACGTCCCGGGTGACCATCGCCTGGACCAGCGGGCTGCCGGCCGCGGTGCTGTAGCTGTGCTGCCAGCCGCCGAGTTCGTCCAGGACGTACAGTCCCAGCTCGTCGCAGAGGTCGAGGAAGTAGGTGTCCGGCGGGTAGTGCGACGTCCGGACGGCGTTGACGTTCATCGACTTCATCAGCTCGATGTCCTCGCGCGCCAGGCGGGGGCTGGAGGCACGGCCCAGGGTCGGGTGCAGGGTGTGACGGTTCACGCCCTTCAGGAGCACCCTGACACCGTTGACGTAGACGCCGTCCCCCGCCCGTACCTCCACCGTCCGGAAGCCGAACCGCTCGGTGAGCCCGTGGACCTGGGCGCCCGAGGAGTCGGTCAGCACCACCTCCGCCTGGTGGAGGTTCGGCGTCTCGGTGGTCCACTGCTTCGGGCCGGGGACCTTCGTCGAGACGGTGACACGGGTGGCGCCCGACGCGACCGCGGTCGAGACGCTGCCGCCGACGTTCGTACCGTCGGCCGTCCTGATCCGGACGGACACCCGGCCGCTGCCCACGTTCCCGGCCAGGTGGACGTCGGCGGCGAACGTCCCGTCGGCCTCGGCCCGCACCGCGATCCGGTCGACCCGCGCGGTGGGAAAGGCCTGGAGGTACACCGGCCGGAAGATGCCGCCGAAGTTCCAGTAGTCGCCCTGGCGCTCGGCCTGGTTCACCGTGGTCTCGGAGGAGTCCTTGTCCACGGTGACCTCGAGCAGGTTGGTCCTGCCCGGCAGCAGCGGGGACGTGACGTCGTACCGGAAGCGGTAGAAGGCGCCCTGGTGCCTGGGGCCGGCGGACCTGCCGTTCAGCAGGACCGTGGTGTCGGTCATCGCACCCTCGAAGACCAGGAAGACCTGCCGCCCCGCCCACGAGGCGGGCGGCGTGAAGCTGTGCCGGTACTTCCCGCTCTCACCCGGGGTGAGCGTGCCGCCGTAGTTGTACGTGCCTAGCCGGAGAACTCCCAGTTCGACGGCGTCGGGACGGTGCCCCAGACCCCGCTCCTGCGCCCGGCCGTGCACAGGAACTCCCACGGGACGGTGCTGTCGACGTCCTGGCCGGTCAGGTACATCGTCTGCGTCGCGGCTCCGTCGGCGATGCTCGCCGACGCCGGGAGGGCGGCCCGCGTCGCCGCGACGGCGGACAGCCCCATGGCCGCGCCGAGAGTCAGGAACCTGCGTCGTCGCACATCCATCGGAATCCTCCAGGGACAGGGGCACGGGGGGTGTGACGGGTCACCGGCCGCGAGGTGCGGGCCCGGCGGCGGCGTCAGCAGGTCCGGGTGGAGCCGGTGGCGTTGACGCGCAGGGCGCCGCCGGTGGTGTTGACACCGTTGGTCACGCAGTAGCCGCTGACGCTCTGGAAGCCGACGTCGTAGGCGCTGCCGGTGCCGCGCTGTGCGGTGAACCGGTCGAGGGCGACGGCACTGTCGCCGTCTGCGACGACGGCGGGACGGTTGTCGTTGGCGGCGAACCTCACCGAGGAGTTGCTGAAGCGGATGTTGTCGGCGTTGTGGAGGTACCAGCCGTACGAGGGCCGGGTGCCGACGCTGGTGGGGTTGTAGCTGACCGGGTCGTTGCCGGGCACGGCCGTGGAGATCGCCGCTCCGCCGCCGGGCACCGTGATGTCGACGTTCGTGAAGGTCACCCCGCTGATGCGGTTGCCGCCGGACTCGCCCCACAGGGTGGGGGTGACGCTCGGGCTGTTCCCGGTCGCGGTGACGTTGTCATAGGTGATGTTGCTGATGTGTCCGACGCCGGGGTTGTTTCCGCAGCGCTTCCTGGTGCCGATCTTCTGGAAGATCGGTGAGTGGACGCCTGTCATGGTGATGTCGCGGTAGTGGACGTCGGAGATGTTCGCCCCGTCCATCGAGACCATGCCCAGACCGGACTTGTTCGCACCGGTGATCCTGATGCCCGTGAACTGGTAGTCGGTGAAGTCACCGCAGGTCTCCGAGCCGAACATCAGTGCGTTGCAGCACCGGGCGGACAGCGTGGAGTTGCTCACGGTGACGTGGCCGTTGGGCAGTTTGGCGCCGAGCGCGTAGTCGCTCTTGAAGACCAGGGCGTCGTCGTTGGCGGATATGTCGGCGTTGGTGACCTTGACGTTGGTGGTGGAGATGATGTTCCAGCCGTCGCGGTCGCTCGCCGTGTCGATGGTGAGGTGGTCGGAGACGACCTGGTCGCAGTTGTTGATCAGCGCGGCGAAGTGGCCACCGCGGCGCAGGGTGACGCCGCTGAGGGTCAGGTTCTTGCAGCGCGTCAACGAGATGATCTTGTCGGCCTGTCCTGCGACGGGGTCGTTGCTCGCGGTCAGGTAGCCCATGCCGTCGATGGTCCCGGAGCCGGTGAAGCCGATGTTGGCGACGTTGTCACCGTAGAACATCGCGTCGTGGAAGTGGCTGTGCCCGTAGTCCTGGTAGGCGTCGTACGGGTTCGGTTCGGCGGCGTCGTAGGTGTTGGCTGTCGACCCCATGACGGTGGAGCCGGCGTCCAGTTGGATCGTCACGTTGCTCTTGAGGTGGACGGTGTTCTTCGACTTGTAGTTGCCGGCCGGGAACTCCACGATGCCGCCGCCGGCGGCGTTGGCGGCGTTGACGGCCTGCTGGATCGCGGGGCTGTCGTTGACGTGGCCGTCGCCCACGGCGCCGTAGGCCCTGACGTTGAAGACGGCTGCGGCTGCGGTCGCGGCGCGCGGTGCCGCACTGCCGGCGTACGCGGTGGTCGACCCGAACAGGCCGATCACCAACGCCACGACGGCACCCACCAGGATGCTGGTCCGGTTCATGTCTCTCCGATTCTTCGATGCCGCGTCAGCGGTCGTGACGCCGCTCGTGCGTGAGGAGGGAGGCGCCCGGCCCGAGGGCGTCGCCGAGGACCCCCTCGGGCCGGGTGCCGGTGTCAGCCGAGAGCGACGTGGAAGAGCTTCTCGTTGCTGTTGTTCGGGATGCTGTCCTTGTCGCCGGTGTTGGAGGTGGTCAGCCACAGGCCGCCGTCGGGGGCGGGTTCGACCGTGCGCAGCCGGCCGTAGGTGCCGTTGAAGTAGACCTGCACATCGGTCAGTTCATTGCCGTTGATGACTTCGCGGTACATGCGGGTGCCGCGCTCGCAGGCCACGTAGAGGACGTCGCGGACGACGGCGATGCCGGAGCAGGAGCCGTCGGCGGTGGTGTAGGTGTGCTTCGGGGCGATGTACCCGGCGGTGCCGCAGGTGCCGCTGGTGCCCTCGCAGGCGGGCCAGCCGTAGTTGCCGCCCTTGGTGATCAGGTTCGTCTCGTCCATCACCGAGTTGCCGAACTCCTGCTCCCACAAACGCCCCTGGGAGTCGAAGGCGAGCCCCTGCGGGTTGCGGTGCCCGTAGCTCCAGACATAGGTGCCGAACGGGTTGTCCGAGGGAACGGTGCCGTCGGGGTTCAGGCGCAGGATCTTGCCGTTGAGGCTGCTCCTGTTCTGCGCGTTGTCGCCGTTCTGCGCGTCGCCGGTGCTCGCGTAGAGCTTGCCGTCAGGGCCGAACCGCAGCCGTCCCCCGTCGTGGAACTTGTTGCGCAGGATGCCGGACAGCAGGACCTGCTCGCTGCCGAGGGTGAGCTTGTCGTTCTCCAGCTTGATCCGCACGATCCGGTTGTCGGTCGGCGAGGTGTGCATGATGTACAGCCAGTGGTCCGTGGCGAAGCTGGGCGCGATCGCCAGCCCGGTCAGGCCGCCCTCCCCGTCGGTGTTGTCGACGTTCGGCACGGTGCCCACGGTCGTCTTCGCGCCGGTGGCCGGGTTGAGGTGGACGATGTCGTGGGCGTCGCGGCGGTTGTAGAGGACCGTCCCGTCGGGCAGGGTCACCAGGCCCCAGGGGATGTCGGTGTCGGTGCCGATCTGCGTGACGGTGCACACCGGGCTGCCGCACGCGGCGCCGGTCCTCAGAGTTGCGGTGTTGCTGTGCGCGGAGGTGTTGGCCTGGGCGTCGCGGGCCACCACGTAGTAGGAGTAGTTCGTGTTCGCAGTCAGTCCGCTGTCGATGAAGGTCGTGGCCGGCGGGGTCGTCCCGCTGCCGGTGACCGTGCCGGCCTTGGTGCTGCCGCGGTAGATGTCGTAGTACTTGACGCCGATGTTGTCGGTGGACGCGGACCACTTCAGGGTGACCGTGGTGCCGGAGACCGTCCCGGTGAGCGACCCGGGCGCGGTCGGCGCCTGGGTGTCGGCCTGGCACTGCGGCGCGGTGATCGGCACCGTCGAGCTGGCCTGCGAGACGTTGCCGGCCGCGTCGCGGGCGTTGACGTACAGCCCCCAGGTGACGCCGGGGACCACCGTCAGGCTGGTGGACAGGGTCGACCCGCTGACCGACTTCATCAACTGGCCGTCGTGGTAGACGTCGTAGAACGCCACTGCGGTGTTGTCGGTCGACGCGTTCCAGGCGAACGTCACCGAGTCGCACAGCAGGTTGCTGAACCTCGGGTTGCCCGGCACCGTCGGCGGCTGGGTGTCACCGGCGGTGGTCCGCCACTTCTGGTTGCTCTGGCCGTTGCACGTCCACATCTGCACCAGGGTGCTGTTCGCGGTGTTCGCGCCGACCACGTCCAGGCACAGCCCCGACTGCACGCCGGTGACGGTGCCGTCGCCGTTGATCCTCCACTTCTGGTTGGTGGCGCCGTTGCAGGACCAGATCTGCACCACGGCACCGGCGGTGGTGGAGTTGTGGGCCACGTCCAGACACTTCGGGCTGTCGTAGACCCGCAGCTCACCGGCCGAGGTGAAGGTCCACGCCTGGTTGGCCTTCGAGGAGTCGCAGTCGTAGATGTTGATCCCGGTGCCGTCGGTCGTCTTGTTGCCGACCACGTCCAGGCAGCGGCCCGCCGCGGCGGAGACCACCGGGGAGCCGGTCGCCGCGGACGCGACGGGCGCACTGGTCGTCACAGTGGCCACCAGCGCCGCGACCATGGCCGGCGCGGCGACCACGGACCGCGGCCATCGGCGATGGCGCCGCCTGTGCGGGGCTGTACCGAACACGGAGATCTCCTTGCGGATCGATGAGGAACACGAGCGGATTCACCGGCTCCGTGCGGTGCCCGGGGCAGGCAGGGTGTACGTGGGGCCGTTCGACGAGCTGCGGCCCACCGCGCCCGCGCTGTGGGAGCCGGGCCGGGGACTTCGGCGTCAGCCGGGCTGGAGTGCCGTCCAGCGCTGGTTGGCACCGCCGTTGCAGTCCCACAGCACCAGTCGCGTGCCGTTGGTGGTCGAGGCGGCAGGGTCGTCGAGGCAGCGCCCGGACACCGGGTTGCGGTACCCCCCGTTGTGCGCCTGCCAGACCTGGTTGGCGCCGCCGTTGCAGTCCCAGATCTCGACCGGGGTGCCGTTGGCGGTGCCGTTGGCGCTCGCGTCCAGGCACTTGCCCGTCGACCGCAGGGTGCCGTCGCCGTAGGCGTTCCACCACTGCGCCTGGGTGCCGTTGCAGGACCAGATCTGCACGGCGGTGCCGTTGGCGGTGCTGCCGGCGTTGACATCCATGCACTTGCCGGCGATGCCGGACTGCACCTGGCCGCCGAGGGCGACGGGCGCCTTGACCCAGCCGGCGGCGTCGGCGGCCTGGATGCCGGAGTTGAAGGCGGTGGCCATCTTCTGGAAGCCGTTGTCGTTCGGGTGCAGGGAATCCGACAGGTCGGCGGCGGTCAGGGCTCCCATGTCGACGAGACGGACGTGCTTGCCGGCGGACTGCTTCGCCTGGACGATGCCGGGCAGCTTCTGGTTGAAGGCGGGCCGGTTCGCCTCCTCGGTCCCGCTGGTGGAGACGATCACGGAGCCGACCAGGACAGTGGCGTCCGGGGCGCCCCGGGTGATCTGGTCGATCAGGGCACTGAGGCGGTCGGTGGCCGTGGGCACCTGGTAGTTCTGGCCCAGGTCGTTGGTGCCGATCTCCAGCAGCACCACGTTGGGCCGGTAGCGGGCCACGGTGGCGTCGGTGATGGCGGCGATCTGGTCTATCCGCCAGCCCGAGTGGCCCTCGTTGTCCGGATCGGCCGTCGATCCGTTGCGGCCGGATCCCACGAAGTCCAGCGTGTGGCCCTCCGCGGTCAGCTGGTTGGCGAGAAAGCCCCGGTAGCTGTTGCCGCTGGGGCTTCCGACGCCCCAGGTGATGGAGTCCCCCAGGGGCAGCACCCGTAGCGCCGCGGGTGCGGCGGCAGCGGGCCGGGCGTCCGCGGCCGTGGCGGTCGTGGCCGGCAGCACGGCGGCGAGGCCGGAGGCGACGGTCAGCGCGGCGAGCAGGCCTGCGGTGGATCGCTTGGTCATGGTTCCTCCTCGAATTCGGCGGAGCGCAGGTTCGGTGAGGCCGTACCCGGCGCGGCTCGGGGAGCCGCGGTGGGCACGGTCGGCGGGGTCCGGCCGCCCGGGCGTGCGACGGCCGGGCACCGCCGCTTCTGGCGCACGGGCTCACGGGCCCATGGGCCCATGGGCGTCCGGGCGGGCGATCAGGGGACGTCCGCCCGGACGCCGCGGTCGGTCAGGAGGCGACGGGCACGTTCCACCTCTGGTTGGCGCCGCCGTTGCAGTCCCAGATGTTCAGCTTGGTGCCGTTGGCCGTGTTGGAGGCGGGGATGTCGAGGCAGCGGCCGGAGGCGGGGTTGACCAGGGTGCCGTTGCTGAGGTTCCACTGCTGGTTGCCCTGCCCGTTGCAGGTCCACAGATCAACCGCCGAGCCGTTGGCGGTGGCCGCTCCGACGACGTCCAGGCAGAGGCCGTTGACGGTGACGGCGCTGTTGCCGACGGTCCATTGCTGGGCGGGGGTGCCGTTGCAGTCCCAGATGTCGACGACGGCGCCGGCGGTGGTGGAGCCGGTGTAGTCGTCCAGGCACTTCGCGGCGTTCAGGGCACTGGTGACCGGCCCGGTCACGGTACCGCCCGCGCTGCCCGAACCCGGGGTGATCGAGAGGTTGTCGAACTGGTCGGTGCGGTAGCCCTGGATGCCGAGGCCGGCCTGTCCGGACTGGAAGGAGCTGTCGCTGACCGTGCCGATCTGCTTGCCGTCGACCTTGGCCGTGATCTGCGAGCCCTGGAAGGCGAGGGAGAGGTTGTGCCAGGTACCGGTGCCCAGCGCGGTGGTGGTGCCGGTGGCCAGGGTGTGGTTGGAGCCGTCGGTGTACATCTTCTCGATCCACCACTGCCCGGTGTCCCGGATCCGGAGGTAGTAGGCGTTCATGTGCGACTGCGGGCGCTTCTGGGTGTTGGCGCGGCCGAGCAGTTCGGTGGTGCCCGCGCCGCGCAGCAGGACGTCGGCGCTGACGGTGTAGTTGGACCAGGTCGTGTCGCCGATCAGTGCGTAGGAGTCTGAGTCGTCCTGCCACTCGATCGGCTTGACGGGCGCCATCTGCTGGACGCACTTGCCGGTGCGGCCGGTGCAGGGCTGGACCTCGAAGGAGCCCTGCATGTCGGACAGGTACGTGGCCTCGGTGCCGTTGCCGTAGCCGTCGAAGTTGTCGGTGTAGGGCAGTGCGAGCGGGTGCGCGGCCGGCGCGGTCGCCGTGCCCTTGCCCTGGCCGGTCGTCGTGCTGACCGTGTAGACGTACCCGGGCTGCATGGTCAGCGAGTAGGAACCGTTGCTCGGGGTGATGTCCTGCGTGTGGACGAAGGACGTCGCCGGGCTCGGCGAGTTCACCTTCGTGGCCCACACGTGCACGGTGCCGGTCGACAGGCCGCCCTGGACATGGAAGTTGGCGGTCTGCGTCCCGGTGGAGGTGGTGGTCTCCAGGATGGTGGAGTAGTCCGAGCCGGTGTTCGACTTCAGGGTCACATAGGTGCCGTTGGACTCCGTGCCGCCGAGGTAGCCCGAGGCCGAGTCGATGAACTTCCAGCCGGGCCGGGTGAACTGGGTGACCTGCGCGGTGGCCCAGGTGCTGGCGCCGATGGTGTAGTTGCCCGACCAGGGGGAAGGGGCGGTGGCCAGACCCACGGTGTTGTAGGGAAGATTCGGGTAGATCGCCGCGATCAGCGGCCAGTTGAAGTAGCTGGTCATCCTGGCGTCGGTGTAGCCGCGGGTGATGGCGCGGATCAGCGCCGGGGTCCCGCTGTCCATGTCGTTCGAGCCGCCCTCGCTGGCCCACAGGGGCTTGCCGCTGTTGCGGGCGGTGGTGGTGGTGGAGCAGGTCTTGGCGATGTCGTCGTTGCCGTACCCGCAGGGGTAGTGCGAGCCGATGATCGCGACCGCATCGTTGAAGGCCTTGTTCTTGGCCATGTCGTCGGCCACGTCCCAGCCGCTGTCGGCGGCGACCAGCTTCACACCGGAGTACCCGGCGCTGTCGAGCGCCGAACGCAGCTGGACGTACCAGTTGGCGTCGTGGCCGCGCTCGTTCCAGCCGCCGAGGTAGCTGATGGTCAGGCCGTGCTGCTTGGCGCAGCCGAGCCACGAGATCAGGTAGTTGACGGTGTCGGTGGACCAGAAGCCGCCGTTGATCCAACCGGGCGCGGTCCACGCCAGCCCGTAGAGGCCGATGGCGGGGTTGCGGGCCTTGGCCTGCTCGGCCAGCCAGAACTCGTAGCCGGCGTTGCAGTTGATCACCCCGCGGCTGTGCTCGATCGACGGCTCCGACCCGTCGGTGGAGTTGGCGTCACCGCCGATCTCCACCTTCAGCAGCTGCAGGTTCGCGCCGTACCCGGGCTTGAACAGGTAGTCCAGGATCTGCGCCTGCTGGGCCGCCGGGTAGTCCCTCAGCAGCCGGGAGTTGCCGCCGCCGCCGCTGATCGCGCCGATGCCGTCGAACGTCCGGCCGCCCTGGGCGCCGTCCACAGTGATCGTGGTCGTGGCCGCCTGGGACGGAGTGGCTCCGACCGCGAGCATCGCGGCAAGCAGCCCTAACACCCACAGCGGGAGAAGTTTTCGGGTGTGGTTCACGGAAGGACCTTTCCGTTGGATTCGTTGCACGGCACGCGGTGGTTTCCTGCTTGGGTGGGCGTGCGGTGCTTCGGTGGCAGGACGGTGGCGGGGCCGCGAGGGGATCGGCCGGCGGCGTCGAGCAGGTCCGGTGTGTTCGGCCGGACTCCTGGACCCGCGGGGACGCTCCCTGCCCATGGACAGCGGGTCTGCTCGATCACGGCGGCTTCGCACCCGCTCCGGCCCGGTCGGGCAGGCGGGCGGGTTGGCAGGCAGGCGGTCGGGCAGGCGGGCAGGCGGGCAGGCGGGCAGGCGGAAATGGAACCCCCTAACTGCCGATCAGTACGGTGGGCCCGGGTCGTCGGAGCGCTGATGATCCATACTCGTCCGTGCCGGTCCCCTGCGCGCGGGTGACGCGCACCGGGGACCGGCACATGCCCCGTTCGGCCGGAACCCCGGAGGTGGCCGGCCACCGAATCTAGCTGCGGGACCACTTCTGGTTGGGCAGACCGTTGCAGGTCCACAGCTGTATCGGCGTGCTGTTCGCGGTGCCGCGGGCCTTGGCGTCGAGGCACTTGCCCGAGCCGGCGCCGACGATGCTGCCGTCGGCCTTGAGTGTCCACTTCTGCGCGGGCGTGTTGTTGCAGTCGTAGATCTGGACCGCCGTGCCGTCGGCGGTGCCGCCGGCGGCGACGTCCAGGCACTTGGTGCCGTACACCTTCAGTTCCTGGTTGGCGGTCAGGGTCCAGCTCTGGTTGGCGCCGTTGTTGCAGTCCCAGAGCGCGACCGCGGTGGAGTTGGCCTGGCTCGCGCCGGGCACGTCGATGCAGCGGCCGGACTCGGCACCCTTGATCGGGCCGGTCTGGGTGGCCGGAGTGTTGGTGATCGTCACCGAGCCGTTCAGGCGCAGGTCACGCGAGGAGGAGCCGACGCTGATCGCCTGCGCTCCGGGCGCGGTGGTCCAGGAGCCGTTCCAGAACTGGAAGCTGCGCGCGTCGAGGGTGAGGTTCACCCGCTGGGTCGCTCCGGGGTTGAGGGTGACCCGCTGGAAGCCGCGCAGGTTGTGCGGCGGCTCGCCGCTGCTGGAGGGCTGCCCGACGTAGACCTGGGCGATCTCGGAGCCGGCCTTCGAGCCGGTGTTGGTCACGTCGAACGACACGGCGACGTTGCCGCCGCTGTCGGGGGTTCCGACCGTCAGATTGCCGTACCCGAAAGTGGTGTACGACAGGCCGAAGCCGAACGGATAGGCCGGGGCGATGTTCTGCTTGTCGTACCAGCGGTACCCGACATTGATCCCCTCGGAGTACTGCACCGTGTTGTTCTGGCCGGGGAACTGCGCCGCGGTGTTCGCCGGCACGTCGGCCAGCGACTTCGGGAACGTCACCGGCAGCTTGCCGGAGAAGTTCGAGTCGCCGAACAGCAGTGATGCCAGGGCGTTCCCGTACTCCTGGCCCGGGTACCAGGCCTCGACGATGCCACGCACCGAGTTCGCCCACGGCATGGCCACCGCCGATCCACTGTTCACCACGACCACGGTGTTCGGGTTCACCGCGGCGACGTCGGAGATCAGCTTGTTCTGGTCGGCGGGCAGGTTGATGTCACCGAGATCGCTGCCCTCCGACTCGAACTTGTTCGCGAAGACCACCGCCACGTCGGCACTACGGGCCGCCGTGATCGCCTGGTCGTGCAGGTTCTGGCCGGGCTGCAGCCAGCCGAGGGTGAGGTTGGACGCACCACCGGCCTGGTAGTAGTCCACCTGGATGCTCACCGGCTGGCCCGCGGTCAGCGAGATGGTGCCGGTCCTGGTGGTCGAGGCCTGCGGCTGCCACTGATCGATGATCTTCTGGCCGTTCACGAAGAGCCGGCTGCCGTCGTCGCTGGTCAGCGAGAAGGTGTAGGTGCCGGTGGTCGGCGGGGTCACCTTGCCGCTCCAGCGCCCGGACCAGCTGCCCCCGGAGGTGCCCTGGACCGGGGCGCCGCCGTTCCAGGTGGAGTCCACCGTGGGTTCGACCCGGGACGCCACCGCCGGCGCGGCGAGGGTCTGGTTGTTGAAGTAGTCGGCCGTGAGACCGTGCCCCGAACCGGAGGAGGGGGTGAGCAGGCTGGTGTCGATCGGCGGCAGCGCGCCGTCGGAGCGGGCGCCGCCCTGGGCGTAGGTGACGTTGACGCCGCTGCCGCCACGGGCCTTGAGCCCCTGGTACGGGGTGACGATGCCGGAGGCCGTCACGCCGGCGCTGCCGCCGCCCTGGGTCATCGCGCCGGCCCCGCCGCCGCTGCCGAGGACGGCCACGTTGTGCGTGCTACCGGTGAACGGCAGGACGTTGTTCGCGTTCTTCAGCAGCACGCTGCCCTGGATCGCGACCTGCTTCGCGGTGTTGAGGTGGTCGGCGGTGGTGACGACGGCGTTGATGTCGCCGTTCTGGGTCTTGTCGAACAGGCCCTGCCGGAACATCGAGGTGAGGATGCGCCGGGTGTGGTCGTTCAGGGTGGCCTGCGAAACCTGGCCGTTGTTGACGGCGGTGGTGAGTGCGCTGCCGTAGTACTGGCTGTCCGGCATCTCCATGTCCAGGCCGTTGTTGGCCGAGGCGACGGTGGAGTGGGTGGCGCCCCAGTCGGCGGTGATGAAGCCGGTGAAGCCCATGTCGCCCTTGAGGATGCCGTTCTGCATCGGGCCGTTCTCGCAGGCATGCGGACCGTTGATCAGGTTGTACGAGCACATCACCGAGTCGACGCCGCCCTTGACGGCCGCCTCGAACGCGGGGGTGTAGATCTCCCGGGTCGCCCGGTCGGACACGACGACATTGTCCTCGATACCGAAGCGGTTGGTCTCCTGGTTGTACGCCGCATAGTGCTTGACCTGCGCCATCGGGCCCTGGCTCTGAATGCCCTGGATGTCCGCGACGCCGATCCGGCCGGCCAGGTAGGGGTCCTCGCCGAAGGACTCGAAGGCACGGCCCCACCGCGGATCCCGCACGATGTTCACCGTCGGGCCGAGCTCGACGTTGACGCCCTTGCCCCACTGCTCGGCGCCGAGTACCTCGCCGTACTTGTGCATGAGGCTGGGGTCCCAGGTCGCCGCCCCGGACACCGGAGAGGCCAGCTGGGTGACGCCGCTCAGGCCGTCACCCACTCCGACCGGCCCGTCCTGCAGGTGCAACGGCGGGATCCCGAGGCGGCTGTTGCCGTCGACGCAGCCGACGTAGCCACAGGACTTCCCTCCGTGCAGCATGGTCAGCTTCTCGGCCTGGGTCATCGCGGCCAGCAGGCTGTCGGCCCGCTGGGCCGGCGTCAGGCTGGTGTTCATCCAGGGATTCTGGGCGGCTTCGGCGACCGGACTCTGTGCCGGGAGGGAGAGGACGGCGAGCCCGACTGCGGCCATCACCGCCATCCACCTGGGGACGTGACGCTTGCTCGGCATTGAACGACTCCATGGGGGAGGGGGATCCTTCCCGTTGGCATGGACGGCCACGGGACGGTCTCTGACGTCTCCGCCGGCTGACGGAGGGACGGCCTCCCCCGGGGCGGGGGAGGCGGTCCTGGACGGCAGGTGCTTTCGCGCGGGGAGAGGAGGAGCGGAACAGCCCCTGACGCCGATACAGGTTCACATATCTGAACATTCGTCGACTATGTGAACACTGGCTGGGGTTGAGGCTAGGGTGGAGTCGCCTTCGGGGTCAACCCTCATGTAAGAGTGACGACTTCGCCCTGTCTGCGCATTCGGGACCCAAAACGTGTTCACATAGGAGAACGCGATGAAGTGGCGATCACCTGTCCCCGGCAGCGCGGATGTCGTCCTCACCGGCCGGGGACGATGAGCACCACGGCGAGGACGCCGCGTCGAAGGCCTCCCGGACAGCAGGGCGCATGCCGAACCGCCTCAGGTGATCCGGCGTGCCCGGTGCCACGGCACGGGAGCGTGCAGTGTGGCCCCGGGGGTCGCGCCCCGTCCGGTGACCGGCGGCCCGGGACTCCGGGCCCGGGCCAGGACTCAGGGGGACTGTTCGGTGAGCATGCCCCAGCCGGGGGCGTAGTTGCCGTGCAGGATGAGCGACGCGGCGCCGACCGCGCCCACGGCGTCGCCGATCACGCTCTTCTCGACGGCGACGGTACGGGTGGCGTTCGCCATCCTGTTGACCGCCGTGTCGACCTCTTCGCACATGATGGACTCGATGCCGCGCAGGGCCCCGCCGCCCAGCACCACGCGGCTCACGTCCAGCAGCGAGACCGCGCCCCGGACGGCCTGGCCCACCAGTCGCGCGGCCTTGCGGATCGCGTCGCCGGCGGCAGGATCGTCCCGGCGGACGGCCTGGCGCAGCGCCTTCCAGTCCTCGTGCAGCGCCTCGGGGGCACCGGTCACGCCGATGCGTGTCGCGGCGGCCCGGCCGTGCCGCTCCAGGAGGTCGGCGATGACGGCGGCCGGCGTGACGTAGGGCCCCAGGCAGTTGGTGCCACCGCAGTGGCAGACCAGCGGACCGGGCTCGACGGCCATGTGGCCGAACTCGCCCGCGTTGCCGGAATCCCCGTGCAGGACGGTGTTGTCGAGGACGATGCCGGCGCCGACACCGGTGCCCAGGTAGATGAAGAGGAAGCTGCCGGTGCGGGCCCTGCCGCCGATCCAGCGTTCGCCGATGGCGGCCGCCGTGGCGTCGTTGTCCATGGCCACCGGCATGCCGGTGGCCACGCCGAACATCTGCAGCAGCGGTACCCGGCCCCAGCCGGAGAAGTTCGGCGGGGAGACGACGGCGCCGGCCGGGCCGTCGATCGGGCCGGGGGTGGCGATGCCGGTGCCGAGCAGCCGGGCGGGGTCGACCCCGGATCCGCCGGCGAGCCGTCGCGCCGCGCCCGCCACCCGCGCCACCACGTCCGCCGGGTCGCTGGGGCTGGTCAGGCGCAGCCTCCTGCTCGCGACCACCTCACCGACGAGGTTCACCAGCACGACCACGGCGACGTCCGGGTCCAGCTGCACACCCAGTGCGTAGGCGCCGTCCGCGCGCGGCGACAGCAGGGTCCGCGGCTTGCCGCCGCCGGAGGGGGCCTGCCCGGACTCGGCGACCAGTCCGGCGTCCAGCAACCGCCTGACCACGTTCGAGACGGTCTGGCTGGTCAGCCCGGTGAGCGGGGCGAGTTCGACCCGGCTCACCGGGCCCGCGGTGCGGATCGCGTCCAGGACGACAGCCTGGTTGTAGCCCCCGACCCGGGGAAGATTCGTTCCGCCCTGCGTCACCGCTGCTCTTTTCCTCTGCCCCTGCGCACAGGCCTGATGCGCACCGGTCGCAGCGGAAGTCTACAGGCCCGGAGCGTTGACTTAGTCCATCCATTGGATTTAGTTTCGGCCCCGACAGTAGCGTCCCCACCCCTGGAGGTTCAGCGTGCGGAAAGCACTTCTCGGTGCCATCGGCGTCGCAGTCGCCCTGGTGTCCACCGCGTCGGGCTGCGGCTCCGGGTCGAAGTCCGGCTCGGACTCCGGCCAGGGCGGCTCCGAGAAGACGATCAAGGTCGTCTACCAGCAGCAGCTGAACAACAGCAACAAGGTGCAGGCCAACTACCTGGACCCCATGGTCACCGCGTTCGAGAAGGCGAATCCGGGCACCACGGTCAAGCTCATCCCGGTCACGGCCGCCGAGAACGACTACTACACCAAGATCCAGTTGATGATGCGCTCCCCCGCGACCGCGCCCGACCTGGTCTACGAGGACACCGCGATCATCAACTCGGACGTGGCTGCCGGTTACCTCAGACCGCTGGACGGCTACCTCGGCTCATGGCCCGACTGGAGCCAGTACGCCGATCCGGCCAAGGCCGCGATGAAGTACGCCGCCGACGGCAAGACCTACGGGGTTCCCGACAACACCGACACCCGTGGCATCTGGTACAACAAGGAGATCTTCACCCGGGCCGGCCTGCCCGTGCCCTGGCAGCCGAAGACCTGGGACGACGTGCTCGCCGCGGCCAGGACGATCAAGGCCAAGGCCCCCGGGGTGACCCCGCTCAACCTCTACACCGGCATCGCCGGCGGTGAGCAGTCTTCCATGCAGGGCTTCGAGATGCTCCTGTACGGAACACCCGCCGCCAACAGCGCGCTGTACGACGCCGGGCAGCAGAAGTGGGTCGTCGGCAGCCAGAGCTTCAAGGACGCGCTCGACTTCGTGCACACCGTCTACAGCCAGGGCCTCGCCCCCTCCGCGCAGCAGGCACTGGGCACCGACTTCGCCTCCGCGGTGGCCACCCAGCTCATCCCGCAGGGCAAGCTCGCCATGGACATCGACGGCTCCTGGATGCCCAACAACTGGATCAGGACCGGCCCCCAGCCGTGGCCGGAGTGGGAGTCGACCATGGGCATGGCGGCGATGCCGACGCAGAACGGCCAGGCCCCCGGCAAGGTCAGCATGTCCGGTGGCTGGGCCTGGTCGATCCCGGCCAAGGCCAAGAATCCGGATCTGGCCTGGAAGTTCCTCCAGTCGCTGGAGACCGAGTCCGCCTCCGCCGCGTGGAACAGCGTGAACGCCACCATCGCCGTCCGCAAGGACGTGGCCGCCGACCCCTCCTACCTCAAGGCGCTGCCGACCAACGAGTTCTTCAGCGCGCTGGTCGCCTCCACCTACTACCGTCCGGGCCTCCCCGCCTACACCCAGGTGTCCAGCGCCATCCAGAAGGCCATGGAGGCGGTGACCACCGGTCAGAGTTCCGTCGCCCAGGCCGCCGGCGCCTACGACGACGGGGTCTCGTCGGCCGTCGGCGCGGACAAGACCGTGCACAGCACCCCGTGAGCAGCGTCCCTGCCGCGCCCTCGCGCGCCCCGCTGCGGGGCCTGCTGCGGGGCCTGCCGCTGCTGCCCTCGCTGGTGCTGCTGCTGGTGTTCCTGGCCGGTCCGATCGGGTACTGCGTCTACTACGCCTTCACCGACCTGCAGCTCACCGGGGCCTCCGGTACGAACTTCGTCGGCCTGCGGAACTTCACCCGCGCGTTCGACGATCCGGACTTCCTCAACGCGGTCGAACTGACCCTGGTGTTCGTCGTCGGTTCGGCCGTGATCGGCCAGAACAGCCTGGGGCTGGCCCTGGCCGCGCTGATGGAGAAGGCGTCCAAGCCGGTCCGGTCGATCACCGGCGCCGTCGTCGTCGCGGCCTGGGTCCTGCCCGAAGTGGTGGCCGGCTACCTCATGTACGCCTTCTTCTACCAGCAGGGATCACTCAACGCGATCCTCCGGCTGCTGCACCTGCCGCAGCAGAACTGGCTGTACACCCTGCCGATCCTGGCGGTCTGCATCGCCAACGTCTGGCGGGGCACGGCGTTCTCGATGCTGGTGTTCTCCGCGGCCCTGAGCGAGGTGCCGAAGGAGTTGGTCGAGGCGGCGGAGATGGACGGGGCGGGGCCCTGGCAGCGGCTGTGGCGGGTGACCCTGCCGGTCATCCGGCGTGCGGTGCTGACCAATCTGATGCTGGTCACCCTGCAGACGCTGTCCGTGTTCGGCCTGATCTACACCATGACCCGGGGCGGTCCCGGCAACAGCTCGCAGACGCTGCCGGTCTTCATGTACCAGCAGGCCTTCCAGAACAGCCTGATCGGCTACGGAACGGCCGTGGCACTGGTGCTGCTCGCCGTGGGCGGCGTGTTCTCCGCCGTCTACATCCGCATGCTGAAGGTGGAGGAGGACTGAATGGCCGTCTCCGACAGCCCCCCGCGCACGGACGGGCCCCGGCCCCGGCTCCGGACCCCGCCGGTCGCGCCCCGGCCGCGCGGGCACCGCGGCCGGGGCCGCGGCAGCGCCGGCCGCGCGTCCGTCGACGTCGTGCTGCTGGTCTTCTCGCTGCTCTACCTGGTCCCGCTGCTGTGGATGGTGCTGGCCTCCGTCAGCTCGCGCTCCGGGTTCGAGCTGACGGCGCCGTCCCCGACCACGGCCAACTTCCGTGCCGTCCTCGACGCCGAGACCACCTACCGGCCCATGCTGAACGGGCTGCTGCTGTGCGGCGGGGGCACTCTGGTGTGCGTGCTGTGCTCGGTGCTTGCCGCCTATCCGCTCTCCCGGATGCGGTCCCGACTGCGACGGCCCTTCCTCTACACCGTCCTGTTCAGCACCGGGCTGCCGATCACAGCGGTGATGATCCCGGTCTACAGCATGTTCGTACAGGTCGACCTGATCGACTCGATGCTCGCGACCACGCTCTTCCTGGGCGCCGCGGCGCTGCCGTTCGGGATCTGGCTGATGAAGAGCTTCATGGACGGTGTGCCGATCGTGCTGGAGGAGGCCGCGAGGATCGACGGGGCCACCAGCATGCAGGTGCTGTGGCGGATCGTCCTGCCGTTGATGCGGCCCGGCGTCGTCGTGGTGACGGTGTTCACCTTCATCGGGATGTGGGGCAACTTCTTCGTGCCCTTCGTCCTGCTGCTGTCGCCGGAGAAGCTGCCCGCCTCCGTCAGCGTGTTCACCTTTCTCAGTGCCCACAACCAGACCCAGTACGGGCAGCTCTCGGCCTTCTCGATCATCTACTCCGTCCCGGTGCTGATGCTCTACCTGCTGCTCGCCCGCCGGCTCGGCGGCGGCTTCGCCCTCGGCGGCGCCGTCAAGGGCTGAACCTCTCCCCGGCCCGCCGTACGTCCCCGCACCCCCGCACCACCCGCTCCCCCGCACCCCCGCACCCCCGCTCCACCCGTCCCTCCCAGGAGGCCATCCGTGCACAACGATCCCGCCGTGACCGAGGCAAGGCTCGCCCGGGTGCTGGACCAGCGCATCCGGCCCGCGGTGCACGCGCGTTCGGTCCCGCTCAGCATCGGGATCTGGGAGGTCCCCGGCGAGCCGGTCCCGGTCCCGGTCGCGCTCCGCGCCCGGTACCGCCCGGCCGGGGCCGGCGACCGCTGGGGGCCCGCCTGGACCACCTGCTGGTTCCGGATCAGCGGCACGGTCCCCGAGGAATGGGACGGGCTCACCGTGGAGGCGGTGGTGGACCTGGGCTTCGGCGCCACGGAGCCCGGGTTCTCCGCCGAGGGGCTGGCCTACCGCCCGGACGGCACCGCCGTGAAGGCCCTCAACCCGCGCAACACCCACCTGCCGGTCGGCGCGCCGGCGCGCGGCGGTGCCGGGTTCGAGTACTTCGTCGAGGCCGCCGCCAACCCGGTGGTCATGCACACCGGTCCGGACGGCCTCTCCTTCCGTCCCACGAGGCTGGGCGACCGTGCCCCCTGGCTCCGCGACGCCGACGCACCGCCCGCCGAGCCGCTGTACCGGCTGCACCGGGCGGACCTGGCGGTGTTCGACCGCACCGTGTTCGAGCTGGTCCAGGATCTGGACGTGCTCGGCCAGTTGATGCACGAGTTGCCGTCCGGGTCCACCCGCCGCTGGCAGCTGCTGCAGGACGTCGAACGCGCCCTCGACGCGGTGGACCTGCAGGACGTCAGCGGCACGGCCGCCGCCGCGCGCGCGGCGCTGGCCCCCGCCCTGGCCGCACCCGCGAGCGCCAGGGCCCACCGGATCTCCGCGATCGGCCACGCCCACATCGACTCGGCGTGGCTCTGGCCGCTGCGCGAGAGCGTCCGCAAGGTCGCCCGGACGGTCTCCAACGTCACCCGGTTGATGGACGACCACCCGGGCTTCAAGTTCGCCATGTCCCAGGCGCAGCAACTGGCCTGGCTCAAGCAGCACCGCCCGGAGGTCTACGCCCGGGTCGGGGAGAAGGTGGCGACGGGGCAGTTCCTGCCCACCGGCAGCCTGTGGGTGGAGCCGGACACCAACATCACCGGCGGGGAGTCGCTGGCGCGCCAGTTCGTCCACGGCAAGCGCTTCTACCTCGAGGAGTTCGGTGTGGAGACGGAGGACATGTGGCTGCCGGACACCTTCGGCTACAACGCCGCACTCCCCCAGGTGATGAAACTCGCCGGGGTGCGCTGGTTCCTGACCCAGAAGATCTCCTGGAACACCACCAACAAGTTCCCGCACCACACCTTCTGGTGGGAGGGCATCGACGGCACCCGGATCTTCAGCCACTTCCCGCCGGTCGACACCTACAACAGCGAACTCTCCGGCGCCGAGGTCGCCCACAGCGAGCGCAACTTCCAGGACAAGGCCCGCACCAACCGCTCGATGGTCCCGTTCGGGTACGGTGACGGCGGCGGCGGCCCCACCCGGGAGATGCTGGCCCGCGCCGCCCGGCTGGCCGACCTGGAGGGGTCGGCGAAGGTCGTCGTCGAGTCGCCCGGAGAGTTCTTCGCGGGAGCAGTCGCCGACTACCCGGATGCGCCCGTGTGGGTCGGTGAGCTGTATCTGGAGTTCCATCGCGGCACGCTGACCAGTCAGTTGGCGACCAAGCAGGGCAACCGGCGCAGCGAGCACCTGCTCCGCGAGGCCGAGCTGTGGGCGGCCACCGCCGCCGTGAACCACGGGGTGCCGTACCCCTACGAGGCGCTGGACCGGTTGTGGAAGACCGTGCTGCTGCACCAGTTCCACGACATCCTGCCCGGCACCTCCATCGCCTGGGTGCACCGCGAGGCGCAGGAGACCTACCTGGCGGTGATCGGCGAACTGGAGCAGCTCGTCGGCGACGCCCAGCGCGCCCTGGCCGGACCCCCCGCCCCGGACGGGCCGGCGGTCGTCTTCAACGCCGCCCCGCACGCCCGCGACGGCGTCCCGGCCATGGGCGCCGCGCCCCGGGCGCACCGGCCGGCGGCGACCACCCCGACCCGTGCGGGCGACGACCTCGTCCTGGAGAACGGGCTGGTGCGCATCGTGGTCGACGGCCGCGGGCTGGTCACCTCGGCCTACGACCTGGTCGCCGACCGGGAGGCGCTCGCTCCGGGACGTCCCGGCAACATGCTGCAACTGCACCAGGACTTCCCCAACCAGTGGGACGCCTGGGACATCGACGCCTTCTACCGCAACACCGTGCGGGACCTCACCGAAGCCGAGTCGGTCCGTGCGACCGACAGCGCCATCCACATCGTGCGGACCTTCGGGTCCTCCCGGATCGAGCAGACGCTGAGCCTGGACCGGGGAAGCCGACGGCTCGACATCGACACGGTGATCGACTGGCACGAACGGGAGAAGCTGCTCAAGGCGGCCTTCCCGCTGGACGTACGGGCCGCCCACTCGACCGCGGAGATCCCCTTCGGACACGTGGAACGGCCCACCCACACCAACACCAGCTGGGACGCGGCCAAGTTCGAGGTCTGCGCGCACCGCTTCCTGCACGTCGGCGAGCGCGACTGGGGGGCGGCGCTGGTCAACGACTCCACCTACGGGCATGAGGTCACCCGTGACACCCGCCCGGACGGCGGAACCACCACCACCGTGCGGCTCTCGCTGCTACGCGCGGCCCGCTTCCCCGATCCCGACGCGGATCAGGGCCGGCACCGACTGCGCTACGGGCTGCTGGTCGGGGTCGGGGTCCCCGAGGCGATCGTGGAGGGCTACCGGCTCAACCTCCCCGAACGGCCCGTGCCCGGCACCGCCACCGTCGCGCCACTGGTGTCCGTCGACCACGCCGCCGTCGTGGTGTCGGCCGTCAAACTCGCCGACGACCGCTCCGACGACATCATCGTCCGCCTCTACGAAGCCCACGGCGGAAGGGCCCGGGCAACGCTGACACCGGGCTTCGCACTGGTGGGCGTCGTGGCCACCGATCTGCTGGAGCGCCCCCTGGTCCACGACAGCGGCCACACGGTGGAGGGGTCACAGATCCGCCTGTCGCTGCGGCCGTTCCAGATCCTGACGCTCCGCCTCACCCCGGGCCCCGCCACGCGGTCATGATGTGCCGGGCGCAGCGGCGGTGCGGGTGGGAGCGGCCCGCGCCGACCGGCCCGCTGCCGTTGCCGGCCCCACCGGCTGACCACTGTTCAGCGCAGGCGTGGACCTGAGCTCGTCCCGGACCGACGGGGCCGGGCCTGGCCACGGGGCGCTTGCGGCCGGGGCGCTTCCGGCCAGGGCGGAGACGACCAGGACCGGTCGCCACCGCAGGGTTGCGTACTCCACGCCAGCAGTCCTGCCGCTGTCCGGCCACCTCGTCCGTCGGGCGATGAGCGACCGGGCACGTGACCCGTTTGTTCGCGGAGACCGACGATCTCCGTCGAGGATCGGCCACCGCGGCCGCGGCATCCAGACACGGCGGCCCGGCCCGGCAACGCCCGGCAGGCCGGCGCGAGGCCGCTAAGGGCCGGCTCCCTCAACCATCGGCGGCCGCCCACGTCCCGTCCCCTGCGTGCGTGCCATGCCGCCGCCCCCTCCGGCGTACGCCGCCACGATGCGGCGGCCCCCTCATCCTTCGCCACTCGGCCATGCCGCTCGGCGGCCCGACGAATCGCGCCGCCGGACCGGCAGCCCACAGCCTGCCGCCTCCACAGTCGGCTACTCGTACAGGAGTACTTGTGATGTTCCACCACCGTGCCGGGCACCTCGCCGCCCCCACCCGCCTTCTCCTCGCGGCCGGGCTGCTCACCGGGTGTTCCGTCGGCCAGGGGTCGGCCGACTCCGGTGGCCGGGTGCCTCCCGCCTCCGCGCAGATCTCGATCACCTACCTGCAGAAGCAGGGCGACCAGGAGTACTTCGTCGACGAGGCGGCCGGCGCCAAGGCCGAGGCCGCCGCACTCGGGATCGGTCTGACCGTGGTGGACGTGGGCAGTGACGCCACGAAGGCACTCGGTGCGCTGCACTCCGCGATCGCCGACAGGACGGCGGGGGTGATAGTCGTCGCACCCGATCCGGCGATCGGTCCTGAGTTCGCCATGACCGCCCGGAAGGCCGGGGTGGCGCTTCTCGCCTCCGACGACCAGATCTGCACCGACCTTCCGGACCCGAGTGTCTGCTCGCGTCAGAACCTGGTACCCAGGGTGGGTTTCAGCGGGGAGCAGATGGGCGCCCAGGTCGGTACGCGCGCGGGCGAGGAGTACCGGAAGGCGGGCTGGACACCCGGCGACACCCGGATCGTGTACGCCTGGCAGCAGGACGTGAACGTCTGCCGGGAGCGCATCAACGCAGCGAGCCGCGCCTTCGAGCAAGTAGCCGACAGGGTCCGTTCCTTCGACGTCGGTACGGACAACACCCTGCGGGGCGCTCAGCTCAAGGTCGCGTCGCGAATCGTGGTGGACGGCGTCGGCGTCAAACACTGGGTGGTCTGGGGGTGCAACGACGAGAACGTCCGCGGTGCCATGACCGCCCTCCAGAATGCCGGTCTGAGCTCCGACAACGTCATAGGCGTCGGCCTGGGCGGCTACCTCGCCTGCAAGGACTGGAGCGGCAGCAAGCCCGCCGGGATGAGGGATGCCCTCTTCATCAACGGCAGAGACGTTGGCGCCCTGGCCGTCCGGACGATGTACGACAAGCTCAAGAACGGCAGGCCGTTCCCTGTCGAGGCCCTCGCGACCACCACCATGCTCGACGCCAACACCTGGCGGAGCTCCGGCGCCCCCTGCAGGTGACCTGCCCCCGGGACGCCTGGTCCGACACCGGGGGCCGGGCCGGCATGGTGCTCGACGCCGTCGAGGCGGCCGGCCACGCGGACGGAGGGCGACCTCTCGCTGACCGGGCGCACGGCAGCGGCACCCGGGCGCGGTCGGGTTCGGCTCAGGGTTCGGGACGGGAGAAGGGACCGTGCCGGCGGCGCCGGAAACGCGAGGGGCAGGCGCGCCCCGACGTGAAGTCGAGGTACGCCTGCCCCTGCCCAGAACGGATCGCCGCGTGTCCTGCACGGCACGGCACGGCACGGCCGTCGCGCTCGCGCCGACCGACCGGCCGCCGGACGAGTCAGCAGGCTCTCCGTCCACCGGAGTTCTCGTCGTTCCCGTGGGGTGCCGGCGAAGTGCCCGGCGCCGGTGGACACCACCGCTTGGCCGTCCAGCGGCTCAGGCCGCCCGGTCGCGCCGCGCCTCCGCGTGCCAGCGTCCTCCCGATGACCTGGTGAGAGCGACGGGGCAGCCGAAGCAGTCGCTGACGCTCCGGCTGGTCAGGACCTCGTCGACCGGGCCGGAGTACAGGACACGGCCCGCACGGAGCAGTGCTGCGTGCGTCGTACCGGAGGGCAGTTCCTCCAGGTGGTGCGTGACGATCACCGACGCCAGTTCGGGACGGGCACGCTGAAGTATGTCGATGCTCTCCACGAGTTGTTCCCGGCCGGGGAGGTCCAGGCCGGTAGCGGGCTCGTCGAGGAGGAGCAGGCCAGGGTCCGGCATCAGGGCCCGGGCGATGAGGACCCGTCCGCGCTCGCCCTGGGAGAGCACCGGCCAGAGTGTGTCCGCCCGCTCCGACAGACCGAGCATGGCGATGAGCTTGTCGGCCGTGGCCCCCTGTGCGGGGGTGGGAGTCCAGCGGGGGCTGCTTTCGATGGTGCCGGTGAGGCCGGTGAGCACGACCTCGGAAACCGTGAGCGCGGACCGCAGGGGATGCCGCGGGTTGACGTGCCCGATCAGGCCGCGGAGCTTCTGCAGGTCGACGCGGCCCAGCGTGTGTCCCAGAACCTGGACCGTTCCCCGGGTCGGATGGCTCACGGCACCGAGCAGACTGAACAGCGTGGTCTTCCCGGCCCCGTTGGGTCCGAGAAGCGCCCAGTGCTCGCCGGGGTGGACCGTCAGTGACACTCCGTCCAGCAGAAGCCTTCCGTCACGCACGACGTCCACCTGGTGGGCCTGGAGCGCAGGAGTGTGGGGGGCCATGGTTCCTCACCTGGTCGGTCAGTACCCACCTGAGAGCGGCGGGCGCCACCAACCCTTCACGATCCGCGGTCGCCGCTGCAAGGGGCGGAGCGAAGCACCGTTCCAACCGACGTGTGAACATTGTCACCGGGAGCTGAGCCTCGTCGGCGCCGGCGTACAATGCGTCGGCCGGCCCCGGATGCTGGGCCGGCCACGCCCCCGCTACCCGGTCGGACGTCGCACGTCACCGCAGTGGCGGCAGCGCCCGCGGGCCGCTCCCCGGGGCGGGGACTCCGGTCCGATCTGGTCCCGGGGCGCCTCACGGGCTGATCGACAATGCGTGAACGTGGGAACCATCCACGCTTGTCCTCCCACCCCGGTCGTTTACCAGCCTGAGTGATCGCGCCTGGCCGACGGCGATGTCCAAGACGCTTCCCAGCAGGCCCACTTGTCCAGTGACCCGGCGTCCGCACGGACCAGGAGTCGGTCCGTGCGGACAGCCGGTTCAATCAGGAACGATGGTCACGACTCGGTTCGTCAGGCCACCTGCACGCCGGATCCGAGGGTCCACTTCTGGTTGGCGCCCCCGTTGCAGTTCCACAACTCGAGGCCGGCGCCGTTGGGGTTGGTGGCCCCGGTGACGTCGAGGCAGAGCCCGGACGGAACGCCGGTGATCGTGCCGTTGGAGTTGACGTTCCACTGCTGGTTGGTGCCGCCGTTGCAGTCGTAGATCTCCACGTGCGTACCGGCGGTGGTGGCGCCGCCGTGGGCGTCGAAGCACTTCCCCAGCACCTTCAGCGTCTTGGCCGAGGAGCTGTAGGTGATCTTCTGGTTGCCGCCGCCGTTGCAGTCCCACACGTCCAGCTGAGTGCCGTTCACCAGGGTGCTGCCCGGGTCGTCGGCGCAGCGGCCGGAGAGGCCACTGGTCAGGGAGCCGCCGACCGGGGTCGAGGTACCGGACGGAGTGATCTTGAACAGCGCGGACTCGTGCGGGGCCAGGCTCCGGCTGACGGAGTTGGTGAGCGTCTCGTTCGACTTGCCCCACAGGTTGCGCACCGTGGCGGAACCGCTGAAGCCGAGGTCGGAGAAGTTGGCCGTCACCGTCGCGTTACCGGCCCGGTCGGAACGGTTGAACAGCGCCACCGTGTAGCTGCCGTCCGGGTTCTTCTGCTTCGTGGCCCACACCTGCAGATCGTTGTTGTTCGAGATCTGGCTGGCCACCACGGAGTCGGTCTGGTTGACGGCGGTCACCTCGGCGTTCTTCAGCATGTTGAGGTCGCCCGCGTCCAGGTTGGTCAGGTCGCTCCCCAGCATCATCACCGACCGCGTGATCGCCCACAGGGTGATCACACTCTGCCGCTCGTTCACGGTCAGACCGTTGTGGTCACCGTTGCCGACCTCGATGGAGTCCGGGTCGTTCCAGCCACCCGGACCGGCGTACTGCCCCCACTGAGCCAGGTTCGCCCAACGCGGCCCGACGTTGCTCCAGTTGGTGAGGGTCGAGCAGTAACACTCGATGTCACCCCCGGTCCGCCAGCTGTTGGCGTTCTGCTGCCAGGTCTTGATGTTGTTGATGTCCAGGGTGTTCGACAGGCCGTAGTGGATGGTGCGGCCGGTCTGGTTCAGCGCCTTCGACCAGGCGATGACGTCGTCCTGGTCGCTGGTGTGCACGCCGTCGATCTTGATGTAGTCGACCCCGTAGGAGGCGAACAGGTTCGCCCACGAATTCACGAACGCCTGTGCCGCGGTGGGGTTCTTCTTGTAGTCGATGAAGTACATGACATTGCCCCACCCCCCGTAGTTCGACTCGAAGGTCGTCGTGCTGGAGACGATGTCCCGTGCGTGGTACGAGGTGCCCTCGATCGGGGTGTTCTGGTCGTACGCCGCCTTCGGAATGCCCGGCGTCACATACATGCCGAACTTCTCACCCAGGTTGTGGATGAAGTCGCCCAGGTTCTTCATGCCGCTGGGGAACTTGGCGTTGTCGACGACCCAGCGACCGTCCTGATCGACCGTGGTGCCGGGGTTCTTGATGTAGTAGTCGTCCAGGTTGATGTACTTGTAACCCGCCGCCAGCAGGCCCGAGTCGTGCATCGCCTGAGCCTGGGCCCTGAGCTTGGCCTCGCTCGGGTTGTATCGGAGAGAGCTCCAGCTGCTCCAGCCCATCGGCGGCGTCCGCGACGCTCCGTTGTCCTGGGCCTGCGCGGGCGTCGAGCCAGCCAGGGTGGATATGACCAGCGACGACGCCAGGGCAATCGTCGCGACGAGCGCGCGCTTGTACATGACTCTCCTTCGAGTCGATTCACGTCACGTCAGATGTTTCAGACTGTGCTGCATTGAGCCCTATTGTTCGATCAGGTGTCAATACATCCACACAAGTGGACTCGATCGGACAGATTCATTCAGTGACGGCGTGACAAAGCGGCTGTCCGCTGGAACAAAAACACCGCCACAGCAATCACTTGAGCGGCAATGACGACCCACCGATCAACGAACTGCGGTGGGCTCGGGCCGCCTGGTGTTGGTGCTGGCGGCGCCAGGCGGACCGGTGCAGGACGCGGTCGCGGTCGCGGTCGCGGTCGCGTCGCGGGCGGGACAGGGCGGTGATCCGGAGCAACCGCAGGACCTCGCGGACATCGGGCGGGATGAGCCGGTGGCCCGAGGGTGCCGCGGTGGTGGTGCGGGCGCGCGTGACGGCGAGGACGGTGGTGGCGAGCTGGAAGTCCTCCTCCACACGCCACCTGCGGCACACCCCATCCACGAGAGCGCGAGGGCGTCGTTGGATGGCGGAGTGACAGGGATGGAAGGAGAGTTCACGGGTGTAGCGGTGACGGCGGGCCAGGTGCGGGTCCAGCCAGCGGTGCAACTCGCTCGGCGCGAGTTACCGGCAGGCCGCGTAACGGAAGCTCGCGCGCATCAGCGATGGAGCAGTCGGCGTCCCGGCAAGGGGCATCGGGCCTCTCCTGTCCGTCGGGGAGAGGCAAAGCGTCCCCACCGACGGGGAATTGGCCGGACCGTGATTCTGTGCCTGTCGGCAATTTCGCCGCTGTGGGCTCCCTACGACTGCCCGGGTCGCCCGACGAACTCCAAGGCGGTGACCGAAGGGCGACGGGTGGCCAGCGGCGGCACCCTCAGCGCGAGCGGCAGAAGGGCACCCAGCAGGCCACGCCCACCGACCGGCCACACGTCCCGCACCGCCATCACCGCCGAACTCGCGCTACGGAGCTTGTCCCGCTCACCCGCGTCCATCGCCCATGGCATCGAAGGCGCCTGGTAACCGTGGTGGGTACGCACCTTCCCGCTCAGCGTAAGGCGCCTGAACCAACGAGGAACAGCGTCCAGCACAAGGGTTCCGCCGGGGAACGCCTCGGCGCAACCGGCGATCAGGGAACGCACCTGGGCTGGCTGAAGATACATCAACAGGCCCTGCGCAGTGACCAATACCCCACTGCTGCGGTCCACCTCGTCAGCCCATGCCAGCCCGGTGGCGTCCGCGGCAAGATAGCGCTGCCGTGGCCCGGGCGGCAGCAACTTCTCGCGCAGCGCCAACGACTCGGGCAAGTCAACGGTGAGCCACGAGGCGCGACCGTTGTCGACCCGCCAGAACTGGGTCTCCAGGCCCTCGCCGAGGCAGACCACCGTCCCGCGCGGATGCCGGGTGAGGAAGTCCGCCACCTCCCGGTCGAAGCAGGCCACCCGCAGCGCCTGGAGCTGCGCCTGAACCGCGCTGCTGCCGAAGCGCTCGGCGAAGGGGTAGTCGATCCGGTCGACCAGCTCGACGGCCTTCGGGTCCGGCAGCACGGTGTCGGGGCGGGCCGCCTCGACGGCGCGGTGGTAGAGCGTCCACAGGGCGGTTTCGGGCACCGCCGCGAGGTCGGGGGCGACGGACGCGGTGGCAGCGTCCGCGGGGGCCGCGCCGCCGGTCACCCCGTTCTCCGGTCCGCCGTCGTTCGGGGCGCCCCCCGGCCCGCGGTCGGACGGTACGCGGTCGGACGATGCCGGTCGGCGGGCGGTCATGGTCGCGCTCCTCGGGACGTGGTGACTGGACCTGCCGATTCTGGCACCGGCGGCGCGTGCGGCCCGACCCCGGCTCGCCGGGCGCGCCGGAACGATGATCGGTTCAGGTGGAGCGTACGGGCCGCCGTCCCGGCGGACCGGACGGACGGGCGGACGGACGGACGGGCGGACGGTCCAGGTAGGAGCACCCCCGGGCCTGTCGGCCCGTCCGCCGACGCCCGTCGCCGGCCCGTCGCCGGCCCGCAGCCGCTCAGCCGACGCTGAACGCCCCGGCGGGCGGCGCCGGGGAGGCTTCGGCGTGCTCGTCCAGGACGGGACGGGCCCGGCCGACCAAGGTGGTCAGCTCGTCCTCGTCGCACAGGCGGGCCGGGAAGGGGTCGGCGGCGAGCAGCCGGCTCAGGGCTCGCACCGGCAGCGGCCGGTCCGAGCCGATCAGCAGGATGTTGCCGTAGCGGCGCCCGCGCAGCACCGAGGGCTCGGCGACCAGGCAGGTGTGCGGGAAGACCGCCCGCAGGGTCGCGGCCTGGGCCCGGGCGAAGGCCAGCGGCGGTCCGTCGGCGAGGTTGGCGGCGTAGCAGCCACCGGGCCGCAGCACGGCGGCCGCGTGGCGGAGGAACTCCACCGAGGTCAGGTGGGCGGGGGTGCGCGAGCCGTGGAAGACGTCCGCGACCACCAGGTCGGCCGAGCCGGCCGGCTCGGCGGCCAGGGCCGCGCGGGCGTCCGCGACCGTGGTGGTGATGTCGACGCCCGGGCCCTGCCAGGGCAGCCGCTCCTCGATCAGGGCGAGCAGCGGGCCGTCGATCTCGGCCACCCGCTGGCGGGAGCCGGGCCGGGTCGCGGCGAGGTAGCGCGGCACGGTGAGCGCGCCCCCGCCGAGGTGCAGCACGTCCAGCGGCTCCCCGGCGGGGGCGAGCGCGTCCGCCAGGTGGCCGAGCCGGCGGGTGTACTCGAACTCGAGGTGGGTCGGGTCGCCGAGGTCGACGTAGGACTGCGGGGTGTCGTCGAGGGTGAGCAGCCAGCCGCCGTCCTGGTCGATGTCCGGCATCAGCTTGGCGACCCCCAGGTCGACCTGGCGCTGCACGGGCACGGGGTCGGCCGGCTCGTCCAAGGGCGCGCCCGGCAGCTGGTCCGACGGCGGGCCGGGGGTGGCGTCGGTCGAGCCGGACCGACCGGAGGCGCCGCTCACGATGCCGCCCGCCGCTGCCGGGTGCCGGGTCGGACCTGGTCGGCCGGAACCCTGATCCCGCCGGCCGCACCCTGCTGACCTGGGGTTTTCCGGCGCCCCGACGGGAGGGACGAGCGGGAGGCGACCGGAAGGGCCCGCCCGGTGGCGACATTTCTGAGCATTCCCGCAGCATAGGCGCCCGGCGCGGAGTCGCTGCCACCAGAAAGGCTACCGGCCGGTATCGTCGGTGCTCCCTGAAGCATTGGTACCTGTGACGGCAGGTCGGATCAGAGATCGGGTGGGTCAGACGTGGAGTTCCGCGAAGACATCCTGGGTGCACCGTACGAGGCGGCCGAGCTGCCGCTGCGCGCCGACGAGGAGGGCGCCGTCCACGCGACCCTGGTGAGGCGGCTGGTCCCGGGCTCCCGGCAGGCCGTCCTCTACCTCCACGGCTACACCGACTACTTCTTCCAGACCAACCTCGCCGAGCACTTCACCGCGGCCGGCTTCTCCTTCTACGCCCTGGACCTGCGCAAGTACGGGCGCTCGCTGCGACCGCACCAGTCGCCCAACTTCGTCCGCGACCTGGCCGCCTACGACGAGGAGATCGACGAGGCCGTCCGGGTCATCCGCGATCTGGACGGCCACACCCGGCTGCTCGTCAACGGCCACTCCACCGGGGGTCTGGTGGCCGCGCTCTGGGCCTCCCGGCGGGCCGGCCGCGGCCTGGTGGACGGGCTCTTCCTGAACAGCCCGTTCCTCTCCATGCCCGCCGCCCCGGCGGTCCGCGCGATCGGGGCACCGGCCATCGACGTCCTCGGCCGGCTGGCGGCCACCCGCAAGCTGCCCGCGCCGCTCAACCCGCACTACGTCCACAGCCTGCACCGGGACCACCGGGGCAGCTGGGACTTCGACCTCACCCTGAAGCCCGCCGCGGGCTTCCCGCTCTTCGCCGGCTGGCTCGCCGCCATCCAGCGCGGGCAGCGCGAGGTCCGGCGGGGGCTGCGGATCGACGTCCCGGTCCTGCTGATGGCTTCCACCGCGTCCACCGTCACCACCAAGTGGGACCCGGCCCTGCTGCGGACCGACGCCATCCTGCGGGCCGACGACATCGCCGCCCTCGCCCCCCGCCTCGGCCGCCACGTCACCACCGTCCGGATCGACGGCGGCATGCACGATCTGGTCCTCTCGGGCGACCAGGCGCGTGCCCAGGTCTTCGCAGAGCTGGACCGCTGGTCCGAGGCGTACTTCCCGGCGCCGGTCGCCTGAGCCCGGGGCCGGTCACCGGCGCCGCGGAGGCGTACTTCCCGGCACCGGTCACCGGCGCCGCGGAGGCGTACTTCCCGGCACCGGTCACCGGCGCCGCGGAGGCGTCCGTCGGGGTCCGTCGTCCGGCCGGTCCGACCCTGGGCCCGGACGGAGGCGGGCCGACGGGACAGAAGGAGGTCCGACGGGATGAGCGACCGGCGGGCCCGGGTGACTGGCCGCACCGTTCGCCGTACGGGCCGCCGGCGGCGGACCATGGGCGGGTGGAACCGTGGCCGAGTCCCGACGAGGCCGGGGCGGCCGCCGCCCCGGCCGTGCTCGAGCTCGCACCGACGCCCCGGACGGCGCTGGCCTGGATTCCTCCGCCGGAGCTCTGGCCGGCGGTCCAGGACATCCGCTGGGAGCACGACCCGCAGGTCCGCCGGTGGCCGCCGCACGTCAACCTGCTCTTCGGTTTCGTCCCCGAGTCGGACTTCCGGCGGGCGGCCCCGCTGCTGGCCGAGGTGGCCGCCCGAACGCCGCCCTTCACCGTGCGACTGCAGGGGGTGCACAGCTTCCGGCACCGCCGGTACGCCACGGTCTGGCTCGATCCGGCCGCGGCCGATCGACGGCCTTGGGCCGCGCTGCACGAGGCGCTGGCGGAGCGGTTCCCGCAGTGCGCCGGCCGCCGCCCCGGGTTCACCCCGCACCTGTCGCTCGGCCGCACGGGAGATCCACGGGGGCTCGCCGCCGAGTGCGAGGCGCGACTCGGCGGCCGTCCGGCGCGGGTCGGCGAGCTGACCCTGCTCGCGCGACGGGAGGCGGGGCCGATGCTGGCGCGCGCCACGGTCACGCTGGGGACGGGAGAGTTCCGGCCGGCGGCGAGGCCGGGCGGAGGGGTACGGTCCGACCCCTGACAGGGGGCGCGTCGGCGACGGTCGAGAGCTCCGGGCCCGCGGGCGTACGGACCGACCGCCGCCCAGGCGGATCGTCCCCCGCCCGTTCCTGTCCTTCCCTTCCTGCCCTTCCGTTCCTGGCCGGCCGAACCTTCCGGCCGACCGGCAGGAAGTCCGGCGGGCCGGGCGTTGTTGAGGATGAGAGTGCACCGGCAGCCGGTCGCCGGCCGGTACCCGCGTGCATGCCCACCGGACGAGGGCGGGAGGCGGGCGCAGCACTCCGGTACGGGGTCCCGGGCGTGGCGTGATGCGCCCCGGCCGAGGCGGGCCACGCGCCGGTGGCCGCCGTGTCTGGCCAGGAGGGCCGAGCCGTGTCCGGAACACTCCCCGAGCCCGGACGCTCCCCCGCGGAACGGGCCGGTCTCGACGCCTACTCCCGGGCCGTCACCGCGGTGGCCGCCGAGCTGACGCCGCGGGTGGCGGCGCTGCAGGTGCTCCGGCGAAGCCGGGGCGGTTGGTTCGCGTCCGGGACCGGGTCCGCCGTGGTGTTCACCGAGGACGGCTTCCTGCTCACCAACGCCCACGTGGTCGGGCACGCCGACGCCGGGACCTTGGACTTCGCGGACGGCACGACCGCGCCCTTCCACACCATCGGCACCGATCCGCTGTCGGACCTGGCCGTGCTCCGGGCCGACGCGGCGACCCCGCCGCCGGTGCGGCTCGGCGAGGCCGGCGCCCTGCTGGTCGGCCAGCTGGTGGTCGCGGTGGGGAACCCGCTCGGGCTGGCGGGCACGGTCACCGCGGGCGTGGTCAGCGCCCTGGGCCGGTCGCTGCCGGCCCGTACCGGCACCGCCACCCGGGTGATCGACGACGTGATCCAGACCGACGCGGCCCTGAACCCGGGCAACTCCGGCGGGGCGCTCGCCACCGCCGACGGCCAGGTGGTCGGGATCACCACGGCGGTGGCCGGGAACGGCCTCGGCCTGGCCGTCCCGATCAACGTCACCAGCCGTCTGATCATCAGCACCCTGCTCAGCGACGGGCGCATCCGCCGCGCGTACCTCGGGCTGGCGGGCGTGCCCGCGCCGCTGCCGCCGGCGCTCCGCGCCCGGACCGGCCGGCGCGACGGGATGCGCGTCGTCGAGGTCGTCCCGGGGGCGCCCGCGGCCCGGGCCGGGCTACGGGCCGGCGATCTGCTGCTCACCGCCGAGGGGGAACCCGTCGCGAACGCCCAGGCCCTGCAGCGGCTGATGCTGGCCGACGCGATCGGCCGGCCGATGGCGCTCACCGCTCTGCGCGGCGACGCCCTGGTGGACGTGATCGCCACCCTCGCCGAACTGCCGGCCGACGACTGACGGGCCGGGAACGCCGGGACCATGCGTGGCCCCGGGCCGACCCGGCGGCACCGGCGGCGGATGTCCGAGGACCCGCGTGGGCGGGCAGGGTGCGACCCCCGGGGGTGGCGCGGGGGCTCGGCCTGCGAGCGCCGAAGCCCAGGTCAGGGGCGTGGGAGGACGCTGGTCGGGGCGTGGCGGGGGCACCTGGCGGGGTACGGCGCAGGCCGGCCGGACCCAGGAACGGCAAGGCTAATCCTCTGTCCCCGCACTTTTCTGACCGGCTATGCGTACCCCCTCCCCGCCGGGAGGTCCGTCATCTGTCCGGTCCTGCCAGGAGGACCGACCCGGGCCCGGGATCGGCACCTAGGCTCACTTGCCATGCCCACCACAACTTTCAGGCGCTTCGGCCTGTCCGCGATCCTGTCCCTCGTCCTCGCCCTGGCGTTCATGGCCTCCCCGGCGCACGCGGCCTCCCCCGCCCTGTCGGTCAGCGCGAGTTCGACGACGGTCACGCCCGGCGGCTCGGTGTCGCTCTCCCTGACGTTCACCAACGTCCACGACACCCCGGTGCAGTTCATCTACCAGTCCGTCCTGCCGACCTGGCAGACCACCCAGGCCCCCGGCCTGAAGTTCACGCTCAGCGGCAACACCGTCGACTACTCCGCGCCGATCGCCCCCGGGGCGAGCACCACCGTGACGATCTCCTACCAGGTGGCCGCCGACTCCTCCTGCGGCGGACGGATCGACCTCTACACGTACCTCTACTACGAGTACCAGGCCGGCAGCCTGACCGAGTCCACCATCCAGGACCTGCCCGGCAGCGACGTCCTCTGCGTCTGACACGGCTCCGTCCGGGGCGGGCCGCTCCCACCCCTTGGCAACGTCCGAAGACTGATCCGTCCGACAAGTGACTGCCCACAAGCCGCACCGGCCCCGCACCCCCTGGGCCGGTGCGGCCGTACGTCCGCAGGGCAGCAGCGGGTGGCGGCGGGCCCGGGGGCCGGGGCCGGGGCTCCGGCAGGCAGCCGGTGAGCAACCGGCCGGGGCGGGCGGAGCCCCGGCAAAGCAGGGCCCAGGCAGCAGGACAGCCGTGCGGTCGGGTGGCCTGGACGGCCCTGGTGGCGGCCGGGCGCAGCGGCTCGGGATCACGGGCAGCCACCCGGCTTCCTTGTCCCACGGCGAACCTGACGAGTCTTGCCGACTTTCGACCGTGGCCATGGTGACTCTCTAGAAGGATCGGAAGATTCCCGCCGGATCGATCCGGGCCGCCTCGGCGACGTCCGCGAAGTCCAGGTTGGCGATCAACAGGTTCGCGTGGATGTCGTGAATGCCGGCGGGGACGACGCGGACCGATCCGCCGTAGGCCTCGAACTCCTCGTCGCTCACGCACGCGTCCCTGGTCAGGACCGCCACGGCCAGCAGTGCGTACTCCTGGTGCCGCATGGTGATGTGGTCGGCGAGGAAGACGACGCTCAGCTCCTCGTCCGCGGACACGGCGGCGATCACGTCATCGGCCGCAGCGCCGGCCCAGACCGGGTCGTCGACGAGATGGACGACGGGTTCGTAGTCACCGTCGCCCCACGGCTGCGACGATGCCGTGCACACGGCTCGCCAGGCCGCCTCGTCGCTGAAGTCGGTTCTGATGATCAGCGCGGCAGCGTCATTGCGGTCGGTGACAGCGGGCAGCACCTCGGGCTCCGATCTCCAGGGGTTCGGCCTGCGTACAGGGTGTCAGGCCCTACCGAGTACAGGGTGCCAGGCCCTACCGACAACGGCCGATTCCGACGTGACGGACCAAGCTGTCGAGACCGGACACCCGCAACGCGTCCTCGACAGGCGATCTTGACTGATCGACACATGATCTCGACTGCCCGAACCAGCGTCCGTCGGTCCGGTTGCCGGCCGATCAGGCTCCGCCTACGGCCCGGGGACCGGACCTCCTGACCCAACAGCACCTGCCCACCTGCCCACCTGGGCACCGGGGCACCCGCCTCGAAGGAACCCGCCTTGCGGCGCCGCGGCCGCTTACGAGCCTGTCCGTGTCACTCGACGGCGTTCGCCCGCGCTCCGTACGTCCGCCAGTGCCTTTGCGTGGTCGACCCGCGGTGGCACGAACCGGCCGGGCACCGCCAGGGCCGGACAGCGCCAAAGACGTGGCAGGGCAGGGCAGGGCACCGCATCTTGAGAGGACATGACCGGTCGTGGTCAAGATCCGCCGGGTTACGGGTCCGTCCCGGCGGCAGACGACCGTGAACGGCGACGCCGCAGTGGCGGCAACCGCCGTCCAGCCTGGTCAAGGCAGTACCCGGGCCACGGTGCACCGGTGATGGCGCGCGTCGAGCCCAGCCGTGTGTAACAGGAAGGTGCCGGAAGGTGATCGAGTGCAACGGTTCGCCAGGACCTACGAGTCCTGGTGAGCAGAACCGCCTGCGCGTACCGCCCCGCTCCGAACACCCGGCACCACCGACCGACACCGAGGAAGAACCATGCGCGTCCACCAACTCACCTTCGCCGCTCTGGCCGTCGCCGCCGGTCTCGCACTCACGGCCTGTCAGAACGACGACGGCGGCGAGGCGCAGGGCAGGCCTTCGTCCGCGGCCACGGCGACCTCCGCCGCCACCGCGCCGGCCGCGCCGCCGACATCCGCCGCGTCCACCCCGGGCCGTAGTTCGGGCCCGGGCAGTTCGGGTCAGGGCACCGCTACCGGCTCGGGCGGGTCGGCCACGCCCGCCGGGAGCGGGTCCAGCGGGAGCGGCAAGTCCGGCAAGTGCCGAACCGACGAGCTGGAGATCACGGCCGTGGAACGCACCATCGACGGCGACCTCGACGGCACCGTCGTGGTGGAGCTGAAGAACCGCGGCGGCCGGGACTGCGAGATCTCCGGGTACCCGGGCGCGGACCTGAAGACCACCTCGGGACAGCTGTCCGCCAAGCGGACGGGCGAGCCCGTCGTCACCGGCATCCTCAAGAACGGCAAGTCGACGTTCTTCGGCATCAGCTACCCCCTCAACAAGTCGAACGGCTCCGGCATCCGCATCACCGGGCTGATCGTGACCCCGCCGGACGAGACCAAGCCGGTCACCCTCAACTGGCCGGGCGCCACCACGCTCCCCGTCACCGACGGCACCGGCTCCCCCGTGAAGGTCGGCCCGATCGGAAGCGCCGGCCAGGGCGGCTGACCCCACGCCCGGAAGGGCGTCGGCCGCGGCCGCCGCCCGGGACGACCGACCTGTGGCGCGGATCGCCTCGTGTGCGGCGGGGTCTATCGGAGTGCGGTGTTCCGGGCTTTCGCCGGAGCTGAGCGGGCGCGGTCAGCCGACCGGGGACCGGGCCAGGCCCTCCCTGGTGCGGCGCAGCAGTTCGAGCACCCGTCGCTCGCCGCCGCCGTCCAGGCCCATCAGCCGGTTGAGGTGCATGTGGACGTACGAACGGCACAGCTCGGTGTGGCTCCGCCGGAGCCTGCCCTCCTGCCGCAGGGTACCGAGCTGGTCGGCGGCGGGTGCGAGGGCGGCCCGGCGCTCCGCCAGCAGGAGCCGCAGGACGGCGGTGTCGGGGCAGCCGGGCCGGCCGATCGTCTCCCGGAGCCGGTGCCCGCGTTCCCGGTACTCGTCGCCACCGTCGCGGGAGTTCTCTCCCGCGCCGCGGCAGAATGCCAGCCGTTCGGCCGGCGCCAGGCCCAGCGAGTCGAGCAGGTCGTCGACGCTGCTGACCGCCAGGTCGGTGCGGTCCAGGGTGAGTTCGCGGTCCTCGCCGGCCTGCAGCAGTCGTGCGACCGAGGAGCTGTCGGTACCGAAGAGGGCTTCCGCCGCGCGCATCCCGTCGCTGCCGCCGTAGCGCTCGACCTCCCGCTCGTAGGTGTCGAAGCCGAACCTGGTGCCGAGCCCGGTCGCCACCAGGTCGCCCGCCCAGCGGCAGGCCTGGTCCATCAACGGGCCGAGCAGGACGGACCGCTCGCCGTGGAAGCGGATCCGCAGGTGGCACTCGGGGTCGGTGTAGCGGATGAAGAACCAGGTGTCGGCGAGCCCCGCAGCGGTGACGAACTCCCCGAAGGTCCGCAGCGGCCCGGCGATCAGCTCGTCCTGCTGCCAGGGGCTGCCGTAGAGCTTCAGGTAGAGCCAGTCGCTGCCGGGGGGCCTGAGCCGGGTCTCGGCCCGCACCGCGGCCACGCCGTCGACCCCCGCCGCCTGTGCCACGACCACGCCGTCGACGGCCACCGCCCGCGCCGCACCGTTCGGTGACGCCGCGGCCGCGCCCTCCGCCCGGGGCCGGTCCGCCGGCGTGCCCCCGTCCGGCCGGGTCGGCCGGTCGAGGACCAGCGGGACCACGAGCTCGCAGATGTGGCCACCGCCCGGGCCCGGCAGCCAGGCGTCCGCCGGGCCCGGGAGCGCCTCCTGGAACAGGGCCGACCGCGCGTCGGGCAGGCCCTTCAGCTCCTCCCGCACCACGTGCACCTGGTCGGGGTCGGACAGGTCGAGCAGGAGCCGGTTGTCACCGGAGCTCAGGTACACCTGGCGGGGCACCGCCCACCGCTCCCGCCACGCCGCCAGGGCGTGCGCGAAGGCGTCGGCGGAAGCACCGGCCGGCAGGTCGGTGGCGTCCACGCGCCACTGCGCGAGCGCCAGCACGATCCGGCCGTACTGGACGCGGGGACGGAACGAGAGGCCGTCGGCCGGCCCCCAGGAGAACGGGGTGAACTGGCAGCATCCGTCGGCGGCCACGTCCAGCAGGAAGCGCATCGGAGCGGGCGCGCCCATCGGGTTGAGCATGTGCCCCTGCACGGCGACGACGCGCGCGTCACCGGCCGGCCACTCGACGCTCAGGCGCCCGGCGTGCAGTCCGACCACCAGCTCGTCCAGCGGCACGACCCGCCGGGGTGGCACGCCGGGGGCGGTGCCGAGCACGATCTCGTGGGCGCGGACCGCCGGCCGGACGGCGACGTTGGCCGCGCGGGGCCGCTCCGGCAGGTACACCAGCTCGGCCAGCAGGGTGTCCGGGCTGGCCGCCTGCTCCAGCCGGGTGATCTCGTCGAGGCCCGCGCGGGCGGTCGGGCCGAGCAGGTCGACGAAGCGGCCCAGGTGGCGGCCGGCGGCGGGCGCCCCGAGGTTGGGCCCGACCACCAGCCGGAACTCGCCGGCGTCCACGGCGGCGGGCGAGGCGGCCGGGAGGAACAGCGCGAGATCCAGCGACGGCGGACAGGCCGCCGGGTCGAGCCGGGGCACGGTGAGCTGCTCGACCTGCCGGTCGGTCAGGTCGACCACCTGGCGGCACTCCCGGTTGGCCGCGAGGGCGAGGTCGAGCAGCAACCGGGCGCGCCGTTGGTCGGCCGGCACGGGCGCGCGGTGCGCCAGGGTGTCGGACGGGGGCCCGAGCCCGAGGTCCGGGTCGATCAGCTCCAGCAGCGGCACCCGGCGCTCCAGCCCGTACCTGCTGAGGAACGAGCGCCGGTAGCTCTCCAGCCGGGGCAGGCCGGCCGGGTAGGGGCTGAGCCGGAGCAGCAGCTCCGCGGCGCGGGCGGCCTCGGTGGCGACCCGCGGGTGGAGGCCCTGGCCGCCCAGGGTGAGCGCCAGGTCGGTCTGCAGGACGGGGGTGGCGGGCGCGGCCGGGTGGAGCGCGGTGGCGTGTCCGACCAGCTCCGGCCAGCCGTCGACCCGTGCGCCGGGCGGCAGGCCGTCCCACCGGGCGAGGCCTCGGGAGAGTTCGTCCAGGTCGGTGGCGACGTCCCGCCCGCCGGGGACGGCGGCCAGCCGGCGCACCACATGGCCGGCCGGGTCACCGCCGGTCAGCGGCGGCCGCAGGTCGGACTGCAGGAAGCCCTGGGCCCGCAACCGCTCGACCAGCGCGGCCGCCTTGTCGGGTGTCGCGCCGGCCAGCCCGGCGAGGCCGGCCGCCAGTTCCGCCGGCGGCGTCGGCCGGCGCGCCTGCGCCAGCACCTGGCGGACCGCCGCGGTCAGCCGGATCGAGACGGCCTCCGCTCCGCCACCGGGCCGATCCCCCGTCCCGCTCTCGGGGAGCAACGCATGCCCGCCGCGCAGGACGACGGCGGCGTTGGTGGTCAGCCGCAGGCCCGCGCGGACCTCCGGGTCCTCCTCCAGCCGGCGGACCAGGCCGAGCAGCCAGGCCATGTCGGGCCGGGTACGGGTGCGCGGTGGTCCGGGGGCGAGCGCCAGATCGGTGCGGTCGGCCCAGTGGGCCAGGCCGACCCCGGCGAAGACGCCGAAGGGTGTGGGGCGGGTGCACATCCGGATCAGGTAGCGGGCCAGCTTGCCCCGTACCCGGCGCGCCGCCGGATCCTCGGGGCGGGTACGGGCGAGGGCCGCGGCCAGATCGTGGCTGGCCACCGTGACGGCGAGCCTGACCAGCGGGTCTGCGGGCGTGAGCGTGCCGCCGTCCGCGGCCTTGCCGGCCTCGGCCAGCGCGTTCGCGGGCAGCAGCGGGGCGCGTACCATCGCCCACCCCAGCGGCCGGTAGAGCGGCTGTTCGGCGCGGTGTCCGTGGTCGTGGGCCGTCATGAGAGCAGGAAGAGCCGGTCCCAGCCGGGCTCGGTGTCGGTCGCGGCGGCCAGCAGCACCATGGCGATTCCGGCGGCGCCGTCCAGCAGGCCGGGCCGGTCCACCCGGTTGTCGCCCGGCTCCACCGCGGCGTAGCCGAGCGGGCGGGCCGGATCGAAGTGGCCGAGCAGCTCGTCGACCAGGTGCTCCGCGCCGGCGGTGAACTGCGGCAGGCGGGTGTCGTGGGCGAACCGCAGCACCGTCTGGAGCAGCCCGGCGATCCCGTGGCAGAAGGTCGGCGAGTAGAGCTGGCGGGCGGGGACGGGCCTTCGCAGCACGGCGGTGGCGGCCTCGACGGCCAGCGCGCGCAGCTTCTCGTCGTCCAGTGCCACGCCGGCATGCCACAGGGCGCGGGCCGTGCCCGGGCTGCCGTAGCACCAGGAGCTGCGGGCCGCGGTGGGTGGGGGCGCGGGTGGCCGCCCGTCCGGCGCCGGCAGCGGAAGGGCCGACGGCCAGTTGACGCCCCACCGATCGTCGGTGCGGTGCGCCGTGAGCCAGTCCGCCAGGTAGCGGACGGCCGCCACCTGGCCGGGCACCCGGTGGCCGGCCCGCAGGGCCAGTGCGAGGACCGACAGCGGGCCCGGGATGCCGTGCGCCAGGCCGCAGTTGAGGTTCCCGTACGGGTAGGTGGCGCGCGCCGAGGGGTCGCCGAGCAGCTCCGGCGGGGTGGCCCAGCGGGCGGTCAGGCCGTCCGGCACGGCCAGCCGGACGAGCGCGCCGAGCAGGGCGGAGAGCGCGGCACCGGCCGGCGGGGCGGGCGTGCCGTGCCCGTCGCCCGGCAGCAGGGTGGCTACCAGCCCGCTCGCCCCGGAGACCAGGTCGAAGTCGCTCACCGGTCGGCCGGGGCGGTCGGCGGCGAGCCGGGCGGCCACCGCCCATGCACGCGGGGCCAGTTCGTTGTCGAGGGCGGCGAGCGCGCGCCGGTAGCGGGTGCCGCCGCGACTGAGCGCCGAGACGGCGAACGCGGTGCCGGCCAGTCCGCTGTACAGGCCGGGGTTGAGCTGCTCGGCGCGCTGCCCGACGCCCTCCAGCCCGGTGGTCAGGAAGCCGTGGCCGACCCCGTCCCAGCCCTGGTCCGGAAGCCACCGGTCGAGGTACCCGCAGAGCAGGGCGATGCCCGCGTCGCCCCCGGCGAGCCCGCACGGGAGCCAGCCGATCGCTTCCGGGTACCGCGTCTGCCGGGCGGAGAGGGCGAGTGCCCGGCAGATGATCCTGCGGTCCACGGAGCGCTCGGCGACGTCGGTGGCTACGGCCAGCGCGGTGTCCCGGCGGCTTCCGTCGAGCACGCTGCTCCACGGCCGGGGCACCGGGCCGGGCACTGGTCCCGGATCGGGCGCTGTTCCCGGCCCCGGCTGCGTTCCCGGCTCCGACGACTGCGTTCCCCGGTCCGGCGCCGCGGGGGCCCCGGGGGCCGGGGTGGGGGCCAGGGTGGGGGCCAGGGTGGCGCCCCGGCCTGGCGCCGGGCCGGTGCTGTGGTCTGCGCTCACGCGGCCTCCTTCGGCCAACCGCGCCGACGACGGACGGCAGCGGGGCGCCGGCCGTTCCGGTGCGGGACGGGGACGAGGACGAGGACGAGGGCGGGGACAAGGACGGCGGATCTGTTCAGAATCAGCAGATCCCGCAGGTCTCGCACGCGGTCTCGATCTCGCTCGGGCCGCAGGGCGACTCGCCGGGCAGCGACAGCGGGCAGCACCCGGTGCAGCCGGTGCGCTCGCAGGTGCCGCAGGTCTGACAGGTCCCGCCGCACGAGGGCGGCGAGCAGGTCGCCTCGCAGGTGAACGGGCAGGTGTCCGCACAGGTGACACAGGTGCCGTCGCAGGAGGCGCAGGTGGGCAGCTCCCAGGTCAACAGGCCGCACTCGGCGTTGACCGTCTCGACGGCGGCGAGTGCCCGGAACGGCCGGGCCGCCCGAGGCGCCCGGGGTACCCGAGGTGCCCGGGGTACCTGCGGCCGGGCCCGTGGGACACGGCGGATGTCGAGGTCGAACTCGTCCGGTGTCCGGACCGAACCGGTGTGGGTGTAGGCGATGTCGGCTCCCTTCCGGAGCGTGACCTCGGTGGCTTCGGCGCCGACGAACGGCGGCTGGTCCGGCGGGATCCGGACACTGTCGATGGCGTCCTCGGAATTGAACTCGACGAAGTAGTCGAGTCCCTTGGTGAGGTAGAGCCGTCGGTGGCCTTCGCGCTCGCTGTCGCCGAGAAAGCCCTTGAGTGTGAGCCCGCGCTCGGGCGCGCGGCCCGGCTCCGGGCGGAAACGGTCGACATGCGGATCCTGGGGGCCACGGATGTCCCTCGCCCGGCCCGACTCGTCGGGCGGCGGGTTGCCGGCTCTGCTGTCGTCTCTGCTGTCGTCTCTGCTGTCGTCTCTGCGATCAGTCATTTCAGAACTCCCTCGCTGGAGGGGAGGGGTTCTTCCATGGTTTCATCGGCCCCGCAACCGGGCAACCCCCGACCGCTCCTGACTCGGCGTGACCGACGACGTGGCGTGACCGGTGACCTGGCGTGACCGAGGATGGGACGTGACCGGCAACAGGGCGTCCGCGGGCCCGGACGGTGCTCACCCCGCACCCGATCGGGCGAGGTGAGCACCGAGGGCCGGCCCGTCAGGTACGTCGCTCAGTGGTCCGCGGATCCGCCGCGCACCACGCAGGAGCGGCTGCTCTCCCAACCCCAGCCGTCACCGTCCGGGTCGGAGGAGCCACTCACGCAGTACGGGTAACCGTTCGGGGCGGTGGTCGCCGACGGCGACGGGGTGGTGTCCGCCTTGCCGCCGCGTACGACGCAGGAACGGCTGCTCTCCCAACCCCAGCCGTCACCGTCCGGGTCGGAGGAGCCACTCACGCAGTACGGGTAACCGTTGGGAGCGGTGGTCGCCGACGGCGAGGGCGACGCGCCGGGCGAACTCGTGGCGTTGCCGAAGACGGTGGCCGTCCTCGAGGTGCTGGAGATGCCGTTGCTGCCGTTGAAGAAGCGGTTGCCCCAGCTGGTCAGCGAGTTCTTGTCGAACCCGTTGACCAGGTCGAGGTACTCGACACCGCTGCCGTTGCCGCTCCAGGACCAGCCGAGGTAGCCCACGGCGAGGGACTTCGCGGTGGACATGATCGCGTCCTCGTCGGGGTTGCCGTCGCTGTGCAGGTCACCGAACTCGCCGACGACGATGGGGAGGTGGTTGCCGACGAAGAAGTTCAGGTAGTCCTGCACCTCGGCGGCGGTGTCGTAGACCCCGTACATGTGGATCGAGAAGATGGTGTTGTGGTCGGGGTCCGACGCGAGGACCGAGGCGGCGTTGTTCCGCATCGTGCCGGACCAGTCCTGGCCCCAGTTCGGGGCGTCCGCCATCAGCGCGTGGTTGAATCCGGCGTTGCGGAGCTTGCTGATCGCCCCCTTGGTGGCGTCGGTCCAGGCACTGTAGTTGCTGTTGCCGAACGGCTCGTTGCCGAGGTTGATGACGACGTAGTTCTCCTGGCCCGCCAGCGCGCTCCTGTTGTCGATCCAGAACTGCGCGGCCCGGTCGAGGGTCGTCGCGGCGCCGTCCTCGCCATAGCCGGTCGTGTCGTGCACCTCCAGCACGCAGATGAGCTTGCTCGCCTTGCACCGGCTGATCAGGGACGAGACCTCGGAGGTCGTCGTCCGGGTCCACCGGTCGCCGTTGCTGAGCACGATGCGAACCGTGTTGGCGCCCTTGGCCGCGATGTCGGCGATCGAACCGGTCCGGCTCGGGTACCAGGCGTGCGCATGGTTGACCCCGCGCATGACGAACTCGTTGCCGTTGGCCTCGTACACGCGCCCGTTGCTGACGTGGATGCCGGAGGCGACGGCCTCGGCACTGCCGGCGGTGAACCCGAACACGGAGACCAGCAGGCCGAGGACGGCGGCGACTGCCGCGCCGACGGCCGTGAGCACCCTGCTGCTCGGCGGCTTTTCCATGATTCTCCTCAGGAGGGGGAAGTGGGGGATGCGACCGGTCCGCCCGGCCGCCCGCGGGGTGCCTCGCCTCTGCGACGAGGGGCGACGGCACCGGCGGGCAAGGGGCCTGACGAGTCGGCGGTCGACGTGCCGGCCGTAGGGCGGGCGGTGGGACGGCAGCCGGGTCGGCCGTGGGGCCGGCGGTGGAACGGCAGCCGTGCCGTCCTCCCGCCCATGGGTGGTGGCGAGGGGTGGGCCGGGCAACGTCGTCGTGCGGCGCTCCGGGGCGGCGGATGCCCGTCCGCCCCGGAGCTGAGCGCGATCCTGACATGCCGTCACGGTCCGGTCAATGCCTTTGGTTAACCGATTAATCAGCCCTGGGGGTGGGACGCGCGCCGGAGATGCCCCCTGACCACGACGCCGACCGGCGGGCCCGACGACCACAGGGGCGCGGCCGGCCTGCGGACCGGCGACGGCCGACCGCGCCCGTTCCCCCACCCGTCACGGCGGCGACGACCCGCCAAAACACCATGCCTGCACAGGTGGGTCCCATCATCGCCCGGCCGGACACCAGGCTCGGAGCTGCGCGTCGGCGGGCCCCGCCGCTGCGGGCGGAGGGGCCGACAGGAACCGTTCACCCCGAACGCTCGGGGCGACTCCGGCGGCGAACCGGCCCGGCCATGACGGCGCGACCCATGCGTTTGGTTAACCGATTAGTTAATGGGCGACGGGCACCCCGCCGGATCAAAGGCCGCGGGCCGGTTCATGCCGGTTCGACGCAGAACAGGGCGGCGCGGGCGGCGGCGGCATCGAAGGGGCCCGCCCCGGTGACCCGGATCCGGACCTGCTCGCCCGCCAGCAGCGTCACCAGGCCGCGGTCCGCCACGGCGGCCGGGGTGATGCGGTCGGCCTGCAGCAGGAGGTCGCGCAGCAGGGTGTGGGCGGTCACCACGACGTCCACGGCGTCCTGATCCTCGGCGACCGGCTCCACGCTCACCTCGAACTCGGGCCGCTGGTAGGCGAACACCCGGTCGACGACGGGGAAGTGCAGGGCGCGCAGCCCGTCCGTGTCGGCGACCAGGAACTCCTTGGCGGAGCCCTCGACCGGCCGCAGGGCCTGCGGTACGGCCAGCCGCACCACCGACCGGGCCTCGACGGTGACCGGCACGTCGGACTCGGCCGTGACGGCGCCGTCGGCGGAGACCCTGCGCAGGGTGACGACGGTCCGCCAGGGCCGCGCGGCCTGGTTGACCAGGGCCACCTCGGGCGCCGCACCATCGGCTCCCGGCTGCAGGGTCAGCAGGCGGTCGGCGTAGACCCGGCGCAGCTCGTGGTAGAGCGGCTTGAGGCGGCCGTCGCCGTCGATCGCGGCCCAGGAGGACACCGGCCAGCAGTCGTTGAGCTGCCAGACCACGGTGCCGGCGCAGCGCGGCCAGTGCGAGCGCCAGTGCTCGATGCCGGTGGCGACGGCGCGGGCCTGGACGACCTGGGTGAGGTAGTGCCAGCGGTCGAAGTCCGCGGGCGGGGCGAAGTGGCGCTCGACGCCGCGGTTCAGCTTGCCGTTGCCGTCCTCGGCCTTCTGGTGGTGCAGCATGCCGGGCGAGTCGGCGGCGAATTCCTCGCCGGGCAGGGCGCGCAGCAGGGTGGCGTGGGCGGGCGGTGCCTGCCAGCCGAACTCGGAGACGAAGCGGGGCACGTTGGCGCGGTACTCGGTGTAGTCCTGGCGGTTCCAGACCTCCCAGGAGTGGTAGGTGCCGTGGTCGGGGTCGTTGGGGTGGTGGTCCCAGGAGCCGGACCACGGGCTGCCGGCCGAGTAGGCGCGGGTGGGGTCGAGTTCGGCGACGATGCGCGGCAGGACGCCGAGGTAGTAGCCCTCCCCCCAGGAGTCGCCGGCCAGTTCGGGCTCCCAGCCCCAGTCGCGGAAGCCCCAGAGGTTCTCGTTGTTGCCGTTCCAGAGCACCAGGCTGGGGTGCGGCATCAGGCGGACGACGTTCTCGCGGGCCTCGGCCTCCACCTCGCCGCGCAGCGGCTGCTCCTCGGGGTAGGCGGCGCAGGCGAAGAGGAAGTCCTGCCAGACCAGCAGGCCGAGTTCGTCGCAGGTGTCGTAGAAGGCCTCGTTCTCGTAGATGCCACCGCCCCAGATCCGGATCAGGTCGATGTTGGCCTCGGCGGCCTGGCTGAGGCGGGTGCGGTAGCGCTCGGGGGTGACCCGGGTGATCAGGGTGTCGTCGGGGATCCAGTTGACGCCGCGGACGAAGAGGCGTTCGCCGTTGACGACCAGGGTGAAGCCGGTGCCGTGCTCGTCGGTGGAGCGGTCGAGTTCGACGGTGCGGAAGCCGATCCGGCGGTGCCAGGTGTCGAGGGGGCCGGTGGCGTCGGCGAGGGTGATGTCGAGGTCGTGCAGGGGCTGGTCACCGTGGCCGCGGGGCCACCACAGGGCCGGGTCGGGGACGTCGAGGGTCAGCACGGCCCGGTCGCCGTCCAGGACGGTCTCGGCCTGGGCACCGGCGACGGTGGCCCGGGCGCTGAGGGTGCGTCCGGCGGCGGCGCCGGTGCGCTCGACGGTCAGGTGGATCTCGACCCGGCCGGTGCCGTCCTGGACGGTGACCAGGGGGCGGACCTGGGCGAGCCGGGCGGTGGACCAGTGTTCCAGGCGGGCGGGGCGCCAGATGCCGGCGGTGGGCAGGGTCGGGCCCCAGTCCCAGCCGAAGCTGCTGGCCATCTTGCGGATGTACTGGAACGGCTCCGGGTAGACGTTGGGGCGCTCGCCGGTGATCGCGCGGACCTCGGCGGCCTCCTGGTAGGCGTTGGTGAAGTGGACGGCGAGTTCGCCGTCGAGCCCGGTGACGTCGAAGCGGTAGCTGCGGTGCATGTTGCGGGTGCGGCCCAGTTCGGTGGCGCCCAGGGTGATGCGGGCGGCGGTGTCCAGTCCGTCGAAGACCAGGTCGGTGCGCTCGTGCGCGCTCGTGCTGGCGAGGCGGGTGCTGTAGGTCCAGTCCCGGTGGCCGACCCAGGCGACGTCGTTCTCGTGGGTGCCGAGGTACGGGTCCGGGATGAGGCCGGCGGCCAGCAGGTCGGTGTGGACGCCGCCCGGGACGCGGGCGGGGAGCAGGGCCCCTTCGTGGTGCAGGTGCCAGCCCTGGTCCAGCTGGGTGACGTCCTTCATGGTGCGGCTCCATTCGCGTTGATCGGTCCCGTCGGGGTGTGGGCGGGTGCAACGCTAACCCGCCCGCCGGGGTCTGTCCATAAACCGGTTTTTCTCCGGGGATGAGCAACGGACAGCACGCAAGAGGGCTCCGTACGGGCAGATTTCTCCGATTTGGGCAACGCAGAGTAACAATCTTGCCTGCAGTAAACCTGGATGCTTTACCGGTTAGGCTCCTGCCTGGCATAGTTCCGGCAACCCCCGCGCGCACGCCGGGACGGACCTGGAAGGAGCCGACATCAGTGGACAGACGGTCCCTTGTCGCAGCGATCGCCGTCGTGGCCCTGGCCGCGACCGGCTGCGGCTCGACGAAGAAGCCGGTGGACTTCGCCTACCCGCCGTCCGACCCGGACGCCGTGGCCGGTGACATCACCGTCCTGACGCAGCGCACCGACCTGGTCGCGAGCGGCGTGCTGGACGGCTACGCGGCCGAGTTCGAGCGCCTCCACCCCAGGGCCAGGGTCCACTTCGAGGGCATCACCGACTACGAGGGCGAGGTGAAGCGCCGGCTGGGCACCAAGAACTACGGGGACGTCCTGATGATCCCGGCCGCCCTCCCCCAGTACGACTACCCGGCGTACTTCGCACCGCTGGGTCCGGGCGCGGCCGTGGCCTCCCGGTACCGGTTCACCGACCGGGCCACCGTCGGCGGCAAGGCCTACGGGATAGCCGAATCGGGCTCCGCCAACGGCTTCGTCTACAACAGGGCGGTCTGGGCCGCGGCCGGGATCACCGACTGGCCCGCCACCCCCGCGCAGTTCCTGGCGGACCTCCAGCGGATCAAGGACCGCTCCGGTTCGATCCCCTACTACACCAACTTCAAGGACGCCTGGCCGCTGACCGGCTGGTCGAACAACATCGGCTCGGTCGGCTGCGACCCGCAGGCCACCACCAGGCTGAGCGTCACCGACAAGCCGTGGGCGGCGGGCGGCGACCTGAACGTCATCGACACCCTGCTCTACGACATCGTCGAGCGCGGGCTGGCCGAGCGGGACCCTGCGGGCACCGACTGGGAGCGTTCCAAGGCCCTCCTCGCCAAGGGGGACATCGCCACCATGCAGCTCGGCTCCTGGGCCGTCAGCCAGTTGCAGGAGGCCGCCCGCAAGGCCGGCACCGACCCGGCCGCGATCGGGTTCCTGCCGTTCCCCGTGCAGAAGGACGGCGTCTTCTGCTCGGTCGTGGTCTCCGGCTACCAGCAGGCGATCAGCGTGCGCTCCGGGAACAAGGCGACGGCCCGGGCCTGGATCGACTGGTTCACCGACAGGTCGGGGGCCGCCGCCCGGGAGGGCGCGGTCCCCAGCCTCGCCGCGGCGCCGCTGCCCTCGCTCCTCGAGCCGCTCGCGGACAAGGGCGTCAGGTTCATCGACCGCTCCGAGGCCGACACCGCCCAGGTCGACGCCATCGACGACGTGGCCGGCATCGGCCTCGACCGGCCCGACTACCGCAAGAAGCTGATCGACCTGGCCCGCGGGGCGCAGCCGGGCGGTCCGGCCGAGTTCTTCGCCGACCTCGACCGGCGCTGGGGCGAGGCCGCGCTGCGCGCCAAGTCCTGACCGCTCCCCTTCCCCGGGTCCGGTCGCGTGTGCGACATCCCGTGAGTTCCCTGGATGCCCGGAGAACGTCCAGCCTGCTGGCCAGGGGGTTCCGGTGCCCCATCGGTCCAGGTGTCCCAGTGAAGGAACTTCAGGATTCATGAAGTAGTCTCGGCTTCCACGATGGTTCCACTTTCCTCGTGAAGCTGAGGAGGCTCGGGTTGGCGCTGGCCGCTGTACGGGATCTGCGCGAGCTCCGGGCGCCGGCCTCGGCTGAGGATTTGGAAGCCTTCGAGACCGACGTGCTCGCGGGGTTCGTGCTGGCGCGGGCATCGGCGGGGCTGACGGACGGCACCATCCGGGGCGACGTCGGTCACCTGGACCAGATGCGGACGTGGTTCGGCCGTCCGCTGTGGGACATGGAACCAACCGACGCGGACGCTTACTTCGGGCGGGTGCTTCGGGGCTCGCCCAGCGGCACCCGCCTGGCCCGCTCGCAGGCGCTGAGCACGTATTTCATGTTCCTGGAGCTGCGGCACAAGGTTGAGATCCACCAGCTGACCGGCCGCGTGGTCGAGTGCCCGATCGACGAGATGAACCGGCCACGCGGCGCGAAGGACGCCCGGCTGCGGATTCCGCCGAGCGAGCCGGAGATGGTGCATCTCTTCGCCGGCTGGGGCAGTGACCTGGCGACCTGTCGCAAGTTCGGTCCCACTGCCAGGAACTACACCGCTTCCAAGCTGATGTCGCAGGTCGGGCTGCGGGTGAGCGAGGCGTGCAAGCTCGACTTGGACGACATCAAGTGGGACCTCGGCCGGTTCGGCAAGCTCCACGTCCGCTACGGCAAGGGCGCCCGGGGCTCGGGGCCGCGTGAGCGGATGGTGCCGCTGATCAATGGTGCCGACCGGACCCTTCGGTGGTTCATCGAGGACGTCTGGGGCCAGTTCGACGACGACCACACTCGCCCCGGCGCCCCACTGTTTCCCAGCGAGCGCAAGAACGCCGACGGCTCCTCGCGCCGGGTCGGCGACGACGCACTGCGGAAGGGCCTGGGCGACGCCGCGAAGCTCCATCTTCCGCTCTGGGGTGAGAAGTTGACGCCGCACGTCCTGCGGCACTTCTGCGCGTCGGAGCTCTACAACGGCGGCTTGGACCTGGTTGCAATTCAGGAGGTTTTGGGACATTCCTGGATCGCCACGACGATGCGTTACATACACGTCCAGCAGACCCGGGTAGAGGACGCCTGGGTCGCCGGACAGCAGCGGGCCGCCAAGCGACTGGAAGGACTCCTGGGATGAAGTGGAACCTGCGGCTGACCGCCGCCAACAAGGGCATCTGGAAGGCGTCCGAGCTGCAACGGAGCCTGGCCGAGCACGGCCTGGTGATCTCCGCCGGGAAGATGTCGGGCCTGTGGTCGGGCCAGCCGATCTCGCTGAAGCTGGAGGACCTGGACATCATCTGCGTCGTTCTGGGCTGCGAGATCGGCGACCTGCTGACTCCCGAGCCGGAGAAGGTTGTCCGCCCCGGGCAGCAGGAGAGCCTGCGCGCGGTGGCCGGGGGGACCGTCTCGTCGGCGGCCGTGGTGCCCAAGCGGCGCGACGGCCGTTCGCTGCCGCCGGCATGAGCCGGTATCCCCAGGGCTACCGCAAGCCCACGGACTCCTGTGACGGCTGTCTGGCCTGGGGCGACTTCAGCGGACGTCTCTGCCCTGCCTGTTACATGTTCGGACGCAGTCACGAGTCGGCTCCCTGCGCCGGCTGCCGTCGCGTCCTGGCACTGAAATGGGACCACTGCCGTCTGTGCTGGTGCCAGGCCCGGACCAACGCCAAGGCCGCCACCGGCATGCCGACCGTCAGCCGCGAGGTGATGACCCCCTGGCTGCAAAGTGTCCGCCACCACCAGCTCTTCTTCATGGGAGTGCACTACCGGCGAGGATCGGCGCTCACCGCTCTCCACCACACCAGAGCGCGGGAAGCATCATGCAAGCCGACGCCACCTTCTGCCTGGCGGCCGCGTCCACGCTGGCAGCAACTCACTCTGTTCGAGCAGACCCCGCGGGACTTCGCCCGCCTCGACCCCGCCGACGCCGACCTCGCCAACCCCTGGCTGGCCTGGGCGAAGCACCTCGCCCACCAACTCGCCGAGGCCCGGGGCTGGGGACGCAACATACGCTTCGCCGTCAACCGCGCCCTGGCCCTCGTGCTCACCGGCTATGCCGACGGCGACGTCATCAGGCACAGCGAGATCTTCGCACCGCTCCGCGCACTGGACCTGGGGGTCGGGCACGTCGTGACGGTCCTGCAGGAGATGGGGATCTTTCTGGACGACAGTGAGCCGTCCTTCGAACGCTGGCTCGCCGATCGCCTGGACGGCCTGGCATCCGGGATCCGTGCGGAGGCCGAGCGGTGGACCCGCACTCTGCGCGACGGCAGCCCCCGGAGCCTCCCTCGCCGGGAGGGAACCGTCTGGACCTACCTCAACCGGGTTCGCCCCGTGCTGCTGGACTGGTCCGAACACTACGACCATCTCCGGGAAGTGACCCGCGACGACGTGCTCGCCCACGTCAAAACACTGCACGGCCGCCACCGCCATGACCAGCTCGTCGCCCTGCGGTCGCTGTTCGCCTGGGCCAAGCGATCCGGGCTGGTCTTCCGCAATCCGACCAGCCGCATCAAGGTCGGCCGCTACGAATCCGGACTCCTCCAGCCCCTCGCCGCCGAACAGGTCGACCGCGCCGTCGCCGCGGCCACCACCCCAGCCACCCGGCTCATACTCGCCCTCGCCGCCGTCCACGCCGCTCGCGTGGCCCAGATCGCCACCCTCAAGCTCGACGACGCCGACCCCGGCAACCGCCGCCTGGTCATCGCCGGCCGCGTCCGCCCACTGGACGACCTCACCCTCACGCTGTTGCGGGACTGGCTCGACTATCGCAGGCAGCGATGGCCCAACACGGCCAACCTCCACCTGCTGATCAACCAGCAGACCGCGACGGGCATCAGCCGTGCCAGCAACCACTGGATCAGCGCGGCCATGCGCGGACAGGACGCGACCCTGGAGAGACTGCGCGTCGACCGACAGCTCGAAGAAGCACTCGTCCAGGGTCCCGACCCGCTCCACCTCGCCGAGGTCTTCGGGCTCCACGAGACGACCGCCATGCGTTACGCGGACTCCGCCCGGGCACTTCTGGAACAGGCCGCCGAGAAGTCCCAACCGTGAAACCCGTTCGACCGGACCGCAGCATCAAGCGATCATGGCGGTGTGACTTCGATCGACGCAGCAGCCGATGCCCTGCGGCGCCCCGACGGGATGGACAGGACCTGGTTGATGACGGGAAGCGAAGCGGCGGGGAGTGAACTGCTCGCCGATGACGAGATCAAGCTCCTCCGGCGGGCACTCCTCGAATGGGGCGGGCCTGCCCACTGCAGCGATCACCTTGCCGTGGGCATGGGGTTCGCCGACCAGCACGACCTACTCGACCAGTGCCGAAGACTTCGGAGCGCGCTCGCCGACGACGTCCCGCTAACCCGGGGCGACTGGGCCCGCGTCCTACTGGCCACCGAGATCGTCTTCGCCAGCGACCTCATGGGGTCCGGGATCGACTGGTCCGTCACCACGGGCCTGAGCGACGAGGCGACCATCCGGACCCTCCGGTCAATCCAGCGGAAGCTGGGCAAGACAATCAGGGCCTACTACGGCAAAACGCCGACTGAATGACGCACCGGCTCCGAGCGCCTTGAAACTCGCCGCCTCGACCTGAACTCCGGCCTGCGCGAGTACGGGCACAGCCTGTGTCGACACCGACCGTATCCAGGAGAAGGGGGCCACCGTGGCAGACATCAGAGTCACCTACGACAAGACCGTCAACGCAGCGTACGTATACCTCACCGATCCGCAGGTCCAACCAAGGTCGGCGCGTACATATCCTTGCGACCCCGTGGACATCGACGGCATGATCAACCTCGACTTCGACGAGCAGGGGCACCTCATCGGTATCGAGGTACTGGCAGCCAGCTCCAAGCTGCCTGAGTACATCCTCAAGTCAGCAGAACGCCTGGATGCCGTCGAGTAGCTCGACGCTGACGTCGCGTCCGAGGCCCGCCGCCTGGCACGACAGTCTCGGGGTTCATCTGAACCCACGGACGCTCCAGCCTGAAGCACATCCCCCGACCCGTGGGTTCGCGCTGAAATACCCTCAGTATTGCTGAACTCACGGGGCTTACCGGCCTCGGGGAACATCGGTACCGGGGTCGGCGCCCAGATCGATCATGGTCGACCAGCACACCGACCGGTGGCTCCGCCGGGTTCGAGGAAAGATCGCCGGGCGGGTGCCGGGGCTGGCTGCGGTCCGCACGCCGCTGACACCGTGCCGGGCATCCTCCGCCGACCGCGGCTGCCGCTCACGCGGGCGGCCGGTCGGCTCCGGCCAGCAGCTCCGCCACGTCGGTGACCCGCACCAGCGGCCGGTACAGGTCCATCAGCTCCAGGGCCTTGGCGTGCGAGGCGTCGTCCGCTCCGGCGCAGGCGTCGGCGGCCACCAGGACCTCGACGCCCGCGTCGGCCGCGGCCAGCGCCGTGGACAACACACAGCAGTCGGTGCTGACCCCGGCGAGCACCAACCGGTCCCCCGGGCCCACCCGCTCGGCGAGCCGCGGCCCCCACTTGCCGAAGGTCGGCGCGTCCAGCACGTCCCGGGCCACGTCGGCGAACTCGTCCGTCAGCCGCCACAGGGGCGCGTCCGGCGGGCGCAGTGCGAACGGCCACCGGGCGTAGTAGGCCCGCCAGGCCCCGGTGGGCTCGGCCGGGGCCAGGAAACGGGTGAAGGTGATCCGGTCGGTGAAAGCCGGCAGCAGCCGCCGTACGCCCGCCGCCGCCTCGGCGTAGCGGGGGGCCGCCCAGGGGCTCGCCGGGTCGGCGAAGACCTGCTGCATGTCGATGACGGCCAGGTGGGCGGGCGCGCCGGTCACGCGGGCACTTCCTCCGCGTCCGGCGTCTCCTGTCCGCGCACGCGGTGCCGGCCCAGGACGAGCGTGCCGAGGAAGCCGAGGGCCAGGGCGGCGAGGACGCCGAGGTTGGCGTAGGCCCAGGAGCCGTCCTTGCCGCCGAGGCCGAAGGGGCCGAGCAGATAGCCCTGCCAGCTCAGCCAGTCGGCGGAGGCGTTGGTGACCAGTCCCCAGCCGAGGGCGGTGGTCGCGAGGGTGAGCAGCAGCGGCAGGACGGGGACGTCGCCGTAGCGGCCGCGGGGCCGGTAGAGGTCGGCCTCGTCGTAGTCGCGGCGGCGCAGGAGGAGATCGGCGAGGACGATGCCGCACCAGCCGGCCACGGGCACGCCGAGGGTGGTCAGGAAACCCATGAAGGGGCCGAGGAAGTCGTCGGCGATGAACACGATGTACACGGATCCGGCGATCATCAGCACGCCGTCGACGAGCGCGGCGAGCGGGCGCGGGATGCGCAGCCCCGCGGAGAGCAGGGCGAGGCCCGAGGAGTAGATGTCGAGGACCGCGCCGCCGACCAGACCGAGGACGGCGACCACGGCGAACGGCACCAGGAACCAGGTCGGCAGGATCGTCGTGAGGGCGCCGATCGGATCGGCGGCGACCGCCTCGGAGAGCTGTTTGGAGGAGCCGGCGAGCAGCAGGCCGAAGACCGTCAGCACCAGGGGGGCGACGCTGGCGCCGAAGGTGGTCCAGCCGATCACGCCGGTGCCGGAGGAGGAGCGCGGCAGGTAACGGGAGTAGTCGGCGGCCGCGTTGACCCAGCCGAGGCCGAAGCCGGTCATCATGAACACCAGCGCGCCGATGAACTCCTGGGTGGAGCCGTCGGGGATCGCGGTGACCGCCTCGAGGTGGACGTGGCCGGCGACGAGGGCGACGTAGACAAGCGTCAGCACGCCGGTGGCCACGGTGATGAGGGTCTGCAGGCGCATGATCAGGTCGAAGCCCATCACCCCGCCGACGACGGTGAGCGCACCGACCAGGACCAGGGCGACGACCTTGGTGCCGGTGCCACCGCCCCAGCCGAGCCGGTCGAACACGGTGGCCGTGGCGAGCGAGGCGAGCGCGACGAGGGCGGTCTCCCAGCCGACGGTGAGCATCCAGGAGATCGCCGAGGGCAGCCGGTTGCCGCGCACGCCGTAGGCGGCGCGGCTGAGGACCATCGTCGGCGCCGAGCCGCGCTTGCCGGCGACGGCGACGAAGCCGCAGAGCAGGAACGAGAAGACGATGCCGATCACGGAGGCGATCAGGGCCTGCCGGAAGGATATGCCGAAGCCCAGGGCGAACGCTCCGTAACTCAGCCCGAACACCGAGACGTTCGCCCCGAACCAGGGCCATAACAGGGTGCGCGGGCTGCCCTTGCGCTCGCTCTCGGCGATGACGTCGAGGCCGTGGGTCTCCACCCGGAACGGGCGGTCCTTCGGCGTGGAGCCGGTGCCGGTGCCGGCTGACACCGGGGGACTGTCGTGCGGGTCCGTCATCGTCATGGTCGTCCGCCTGTCGTGTCGGGGGTGGATACCTGGGCGCTCATGGTTACCCAGGGCACCCGGGCCCACTCCTACCCCACCCGTTCCCCGGTGATGCCCTGTGAGGAAGGCACGGCCCACGACGGTCCGCGGCGCCCGGCGGCGCCGCGGACCGCGGGGATCGCGCCGGTCAGTAGGTGGTGCAGGTCCGGCCGTTCAGGGTGAAGGCCTGGGGTGCGCCGTTGGTCCCTGCCACGGAGGTCGCGCTGAAGCCGAAGTTGACGGTGGCTCCGGGGGCGATGGTGGTGTTGTAGCCGGAGGGGTTGGTAGCGGTGACCTGCTTCCCGTTCTGGGTGGGGCGGGCGTTCCACATCTGGGTGACGCTCTGGTTGCCGGGGAAGGCGAAGACCAGTTGCCAGCCGTCGACGGTGGTGCCGCCGGTGTTCCTGACGGTGACGTCGCCGTTGAAGGTGCTGCCCCAGTCCGAGAGCACGTAGTGGACGGCGCAGGCACCGGTGGCGGTCGCGGTTGCGGTGGCCGTCGGGGAGGCCGTCGCGGTCGCGGTCGGGGAGGCGGTGACCGTCGGGGACGCGGTGACCGTCGGGGACGCGGTCGGGGAGGCGGTCGCGGTCGGGGAGGCAGTCGGGACGACCACCCCGCTCTTGGCCCTCATCCGGTCGGAGTGGGCGCGGAACACCGAGAGTTCGGGCGCGCCGGCCTGGACGCCGAACTTGCCGTCGACGTTGTGGTCCTCGTACCACCAGAAGGCGCTGCCGTCGCCGCCGGCGGCCTCGAAGTCGGCGTAGAGGGCCGACCACCAGGCGGAGCGGTCGACGTTGTGGATGTTGAACTCGCCCATGAAGAAGGGCTTTCCGACCACGTTGTGGGAGTCGCTGATCCAGGCGCGGACCAGGGCCTTGGTCTGGTCGAGCGTGAGGTGCGCCCAGTCCTCGGTCGGGTACGGGTGGGCGGAGGTGTAGTCGAGGTACGGGGACTGCTGCACATGGACGAAGGGGTTGCCCTCGTCGCCGCCGAAGCCGTAGCCGGTGCCGTGGCCCTCCAGCCCCGCGCCGAGCAGGTGGTTGGAGTCGATGCCCTTGACGAACGCGCCCATCTCGTCGACCCAGGCCCGCAGGGTGGTGCCGTCGACGTTCTCCGCGGCGCTCTGGTTCTCGTAGCGGGGCTCGTTCATGAGGTCCCAGGCGAAGATGGTCGGGTCGTCCTTGTACTTGACGCCGGTGTAGGTGTTGGTGCGGTTCAGCGCATAGCCCACATAGTTCTGGTAGGACGTGAAGCAGCCGGCGCAGCGGGTCTTGTCGAAGAACGCCGCGCGTCCGGGCTGGCCGCCGGACAGGCCCTCCCACTGGAGGCGGCTGTCGATGCCGCCGTACGCCTCCCAGTAGTTCTCGAAGACCGGCACGAGCTTCAGGCCGTGGACCTTGGCCGAGGCGATGATGTAGTCGAACTCGGCGAACTCGCGCTCGTTGTAGACGCCCTTGGTCTTCTCGAAACCGTGCCAGTCGTCGTGGCTGAACATCCACAGCCGGACGACGTCGACCTTGTCCGCCGCCAGGTTGGCGAAGTGGGCGTCGATGCGGGCCTTGTCCATGTACTCGGCATCCGTCGTGCCGGACCCGGGACCGTAGTTGAACATGTCGTAGGTGTTGGCGCCCGCGAAGTAGTACTCCTTGCCGTCGAGGCAGAAGTGGATGCCGCAGCGGGTGGCGAAGGCGCCGGCGCTGCCGGCGGCGACGGCCGGCGTCCTGCCGACGGCGAGGCCGCTCACGGCGAGTACGGCGGCGAGGAGGATCGCCAGGGGCCAGTATCTGCTGGTGGCGGGCTGGTTCTTGTGATGCACGCGCGTCCCTTTCGTCCCGAAGTGGGGGTGGGTGGTGGGTGACCCTTGACCGGCGGCCGTGGTTCTCGTCCCGTGCGGGAGGCGTGGCGCGCTGTCAGGGGTGGTGCGGGCCCCTGGCCGTGAGGGCGCGGCAGGCCGGCGCCGCGATGCGGCGGCGGCCGGGTGTGGGGCCACGGTGCGGACGGATGTCGTTGGGGCGTCCGTCCGCACCGCGTCGGTGGGCCCGGGCTGTGCCCGGCGGTGCCGGGCTGTGCCGGGCGGTCTGTGCTGGTCCGCGGGGGCCGGCGGGCAGCGACGGACGGGTCTCGTCGTCGAGGTACGGAGCCAACGGTGCGGAGCCGGCGGTGCGGGGCCGGCGGGTGGAGCCCGGTGCGGGGCGGGTGCGGGGCCGGCGGGCGGATCGGCCGGCCGTCGTCGCGCGGCAAGGAGGCCTCGGCCGGCCGGTGTGCCCCGGGGTTGACCGTCGGTGCAATTAACCGCTTAACGAGAAGAACGGTATTTGCGGCACATTAGCTCTGTCAACGCTTGGTTAACCGGTTCTTCTCTGGCCGGCACCTCGGTCGTAACAGGGCGGCCGGACAAGCCGCAGGTCGGCGTAGTAGCTTGAGGGGGCAACGTGTGCCTAACCGGTTCGGAAGGTTTTGTGGATCAGGTGTCCCAGCAGAAGAGTCCCGCCGCGCGGCGGCCCACGATCGCCGACATCGCCAAGATCGTCGGGGTGTCGAAGGTGTCCGTCTCCAACGCCCTGAACGGGCAGCCCGGCGTCTCGGAGGCGACCCGGGCCAAGGTGGTGGCCGCCGCCGAGGAGCTCGGCTTCGTCCGCAACAGCGCGGCTCGGGCGCTCAGCGGGGCCAAGGCGGCGGCGGTCGGCCTGGCACTGTGTCGGCCGGCCCGGATGCTGGGGACCGAGCCCTTCTTCATGGAACTCATCGGCGGGATCGAGAAGGTGCTCTCGGACGCCTCCTACTCGCTGGCGCTGCAGGTGGTGCCGGACCACGACCGGGGCCTGGAGGCCTACCGGCGCTGGTGGGGCGAGCGGCACATCGACGGCGCGATCCTGGTGGACCTGCGCGAGGACGACGCCCGGGTGCCCGCGCTGGAGGAGATGGGACTGCCGACCGTGGTCATCGGCCACCCCTCGGGCGCCGGCGCCCTGACCCCGGTGTGGTCGGACGACGCGGCGGCGGTCCGCGAGACGATGGAATACCTGGCGGCGCTGGGCCACCGGCGGGTCGCCCGGGTGGCGGGCCTGACCGGCCTGGTGCACACCTCGCTGCGCGACCGCGCCTTCGCCGAGGCCTGCGCCGACCTGGGCCTGCGGGCGCAGCCCGTCGTGCACACCGACTACACCGGCGAGGAGGGCGCGCGGGCGACCAGGCGGCTGCTGCTCTCGGCCGAGCGTCCGACCGCCGTCCTGTACGACAACGACATCATGGCGGTCGCCGGGCTGTCCGTGGCCCAGGAGATGGGCCTTCAGGTGCCGCGCGACCTCTCGATCGTGGCCTGGGACGACTCCCCGCTCGCCCAGGTGGTGCGGCCGCCGCTGACCGCCCTGTCCCGTGACATCCACGCCTACGGCGCCCACGCGGCCCGTACGCTGCTGGCCCTGGTCACCGACCGCCGGGCGGAGGGCTACGAGGACCTCGCACCGCGGCTGACCCCGCGGGGCAGCACCGCGCCGCCCGCGGCCTGAGGCCGCCCGGCGGGCTCAACAGCCGGCGGGCTCAAGGGGCCGGCGGGCTCAGGACGTGGGGGCGGGCCCGGTGGTGCCGCGCGGCACCAGCACCGGGATTCCGGCAGTCCGTGACGACGCGTGCCCGGTGTCCAGCAGCTCCAGCAGGCAGCGGGCCACCTGCTCGCCGGTGGCGAACGGGTCGTGGCTGAGGGCCGACAGCGCCGGGCGGGTGATCCGGCACAGGTCGGAGTCGTCCCAGGCGACCAGGGACACGTCCGCCGGCACCCGCAGGCCCATCTCGGCGGCCACCGCGATGCCGGCCACCGCCATCACGTCGTTGTCGTAGAGCACCGCGGTGGGCCGGTCGGCCGGGGCCAGCAGGCTCCGGGTGGCCGCCGCGCCGCCGTGCGCGGACAGATCCGTGCGGACGCTGCGGGCGCCCTCCAGGCGCAGCTCGGCGGCGGTTTCCTCGAACGCCCGGGCCCGCTGGAGGGTGCGGCCGAGCGTCTCGGGGCCGGAGACGTGGGCGATCCGGCGGTGGCCCAGCATCCCCAGGTAGCGCACCGCCTCGGCGGTCGCGGCCGCGTCGTCGCTCCACACGGCGGGGAACGGCCCGGCGAGCGTGGGGTGGGCCAGCGCCACGGCCGGCATGCCCAGTCGGCTCAGCGCGGCGACCCGGGGATCGTCGGCGGACACGGCGATCAGCACCGTGCCGTTCACCCGGCCGGACTGCCACCACTGCCGGTACAACGCGATCTCGGCGTCCAGGTCGGCGGCGATGTGCAGCAGCAGGGAGCAGGGCCGGTCCGCCAGGACGCTCTCGATGCCGCCGATCAGTGCCATGTGGACGGAGTCCAGACCCACCCCCACGGCGTCCCGGACGATCGCCATGCCGACGGTGTGCACCCGCGGGCCGCCGGCCAGGGCGCGGGCCGCGAGGCTGGGCGACCAGCCGAGCTCGCGGGCGGCCTCGGTGATGCGGCGGCGGGTGGCCTCCGACACTCCCGGCCGGTCGTTCAGGGCGAGCGAGACGGCGCCCGCCGAGACACCGGCGCGGGCGGCGACATCACGGATCGTCACCCGGCGTTCCATCGTGGTTCCTCTCCGTCCTGCTGCGGGCCGCGCTGCCTCGGGGCGTGGCGCGGGTCCATCCTGTCAGGTCGTCGGGGTGTCGCCTGTCGGGTGGGTCAGCGCAGGGCCGGCGGTGGGGTCTCGGCGGAGCCGCGGGTGATCAGGCGGGTCGGCAGGACGATCCGGCGCGGCGGGGTGCGGTCGCCCGCCAGGCGTTCGAACAGGGTGCGGGCGGCGGCGGTGCCGAGGGCGGCCGGGTCCTGGGCGACGACGGTGAGGGCGGGGGTGAGCAGGTCGGCGAGTTCGAGGTCGTCGAAGCCGAGCAGGGCCGGCCGGGCGCCGGGGCGGGGCAGGTGGTGCAGGGCGGCGACGGTGACGCGGTTGTTCGCGGTGAACAGCGCGGTGACGGGCTCGGGGCCGCCGGTCAGGCGGGTGACGGCCGCCGCGACCCGGGCCCGGTCGGTGGGGCCCGTGGCGATCCAGCGTTCGTCCACCGGGAGGCCGGCGGCGGCCATCGCCTCGCGGTAGCCGCGCAGCCGCTCTGCGCCGGTGTGGATCCGCGGCAGGTCGCCGACGAAGCCGATCCTGCGGTGGCCGTGCCGGATCAGGTGGCGTACGCCCTCGCGGGCCCCGCCGGCGTTGTCGCTGAGGATCGCGTCGGCGGCGATCCCGTCGGCGGGACGGTCGAGGAAGACCACGGGGGTGCCGGAGGCGGTCTCCGGGAGCAGGTAGGAGTGGTCCTCGCCCGCCGGAACGACAACCAGGCCGTCGACCCGGCGGGCGCAGAAGGCCAGCGCCAGTTCGCGCTCGCGCAGCGGGTCCCCGCCGCTGGAGCCGATGAACACCAGGCAGCCCTGGGCGGCGGCCACCTCCTCCACCGCTCGTGACAGGGCGGAGGAGAACGGGTCGGCGATGTCCTCCAGCAGCAGGGCGACGCTCGCCGTGCGGCCGGTGCGCAGCAGACGGGCACTGTCGTTGCGGCGGAACCCGAGCTCGGCGATCGCGGCGTTCACCCGGACGGTCATCGCCGCGCTGACACCGCTCTCACCGTTGACCACCCGGGAGACGGTCTTCAGGCCCACACCGGCCGCCGCCGCGACGTCGTTCATGGTCGGCCGACTGCCGTGTCTGCTCGTCATGGCAGGGAGCATACGGGGCCGACCGCGGGGTACGGCCGGCCTTGGCGCCGAGGCCGCCGGTCGCCGAGGTCGCCGAGGTCGCGGCGGCCCGGCGCCGGGCCACGGTCACTCATGCGAGGGGGGCGAGGGGCGACAGCACGGCGCAGGAGCAGCCGCCGGGCGGCCGGCTCCCGGCGGCCACCCGGCGGTCCACTCGCGGCAGTCGCCCGCGGCGGTCAGCCCGCGGCGGTCATCGCCTTGGCGTGCGCGCTGAACAGCTGGGCGGCGGCGCGGGAGGGGTTGGCGGGGTCGTTGTTCCACATGATCCGGTGACCGTCGTAGTCGGGATAGAACGAGCCGTCGTCGACCCGCGAGGTGAGCAGCCAGAACTGGTCGCCGGCCCCGCCGCCGGTGCGCACGGCGTCCGTCCAGGCCGCGTAGGCCTGGTCGCGGGCGGCACTGTCCGGGATGTCGCGGCCGGCGTCGATCTGCAGGCCGAACTCCTCCACCACGACGGGCTTGCCGAGGGCCCGGCCGTCCCTGAGGTGGTCGTTGATCCACGTGGTGCCCCAGGTGGTGGCGTCGGTGCCGGGCTTGGCGCCGCTGGTCTCGCCCCAGTTCTGCGGGTAGACGTGGACGGTGGCGTAGTCGACCGAGGGCAGCGCGACGAGCTTCTTCCAGGGCGTGCCCTCGTAGTCGGAGTACGGGTAGTCGCCGTGGCCGGCCTCGCCGTAGAAGCCCTCGTCGCCGACGGCCAGCAGTTGGCGGGGGGCCAGCGCCTTGACGTAGGCGCTCATCTCGGTGGCCCAGGCCAGCAGCGTGGCGCCGCTCTTGTCGCTGCGGCAGCGCGGCTCGTTGGCGAGCTCGAACGCCATCACGGTCGGGTCCTCGCAGTAGCGCAGGCCGGTGTAGGGGTTGCGGCGGCGGACGAGGAACTTCGCGTAGGCCTTGAAGCAGTCCTTGACGGCCTTGTCGGTGTAGAAGCGGTCGTGGTTGACGCCCTCGCCGTAGGAGTCGTCGGGCAGGCCGAGGAACCAGTTGACGTACTGCTGCATCCCGCCGTAGTCGGACCAGTTGTTGACCAGCGGCAGGACCAGGCGCAGGCCCAGCTCGCCGGCCTTGTGGACGGCGTAGTCCAGGGAGTCGAAGGCCGCCTCGTCGTAGCTGTACGGCTTGGGCTGCAGGGGGCGGGCGGAGTGCTCGGTGCCGTCGGCGAAGGCCCAGGCGCGCACGACGGTGAGGCCCATCGCGGCGGCGTCGTCGAGGACGCTGTCGATCATGTAGTGGGACTGCTGATGGAGGTAGTAACAGTTGGTGCCGCCGAAGCGGAAGGTCTCGCCGCCCAGCCGCAGGGTGCCGCGGCGGGCAGTGACGAAGTCGCGGGCGAGGCGCCGGCCGGGCTCGGCCGCGGCGGCGGGCGTGGCGGTCAGGGCGGCGGTGGCCGTGAGCCCGGTGGCGACGGACGCGACGGCGGTGGCCGCGCCGAGCAGTCCGCGGCGTGAAAGCCGGGGGCCGGTGGCGCCGGGGAGCGGTGCGTTCACGGGGGACCTCCTGGGGTCGGGTGGGATGTGGCGGGTGCGGTGCTCGCGGTGGTGCTCTCGCGGTGCTGCTGCCGGCGGGGCCGGCCGGGGCGTGGTCGATGGGCACCGGCCGGTGGCCGTCGGTCAGTCCTCGGTGGCGGGCGTGGGCACGGTGGCGCGGAACAGGGTCGCGGTGCCCCGCAGTACGGCCGGGGCCCCGGTGCCGGGGACGAACACGCTGTCGCCCCGTCCCAGCGCCACCGGCCCGCCCGGGTGCTGGGTGAGTTCGGCGGCGCCGTCGAGGCAGAGGAGGATCTGCGGGGCCCGACCGTCGACGGTGGCGCTGCCGAGCACGTCCAGCCGGGAGAGCGCGAACTCGGCCGCCGGCGCCGGGTAGTGCAGCTCGCCGTCGGCGCCGGCGGTGGCTCGGACGAACGCCGGTGCGGACGGCCGGAAGTCGACGATCTCGGTGAGGGCCTCGACGTCGACGTGCTTGGGGGTCAGCCCGCAGCGCAGCACGTTGTCGGAGTTGGCCATGATCTCCACGCCGGTGCCGCGCAGGTAGGCGTGCGGGACCCGGGCGTCGAGGAAGAGGGCCTGGCCGGGGCGCAGCGTCACATGGTTGAGCAGCAGGGCGGCGACCAGTCCCGGGTCGCCCGGGTAGTCGCGGGCGACGGCGGCGAACGCCGCGTAGGTCGGTGCGTCGGGGCCGTCCTGCCGGGCGGTGTGCGCCAGGGCCGGGGCGAGTTCGACGGCGGCCCGCACGCCCCGGTCGCGGTCGCTGCCCAGCGCCTCGGTGAGGACGGTGCGCAGGGCGGTCACCGGGTCGGTGGTGCGCAGCACGTCCAGCCAGGGGGTCAGCGCAGGGGCGTCCAGCGGGGCGAGCAACGCGGTGGTGGCGGCCGGCTCGCGAAAGCCGCAGAGGGCTTCGAAGTCGTCGAGGGCGCAGATCAGTTCGGGCTTGTGGTGCGGGTCCTTGTAGATCCGGTGCGGGGCGTCCGGCAGGATGCCGGCCGCCTGCTCGGCGGCGTAACCGGCCCGGGCCTGCTCGTTGCTCGGGTGGACCTGGACGGAGAGGGCGTGCCCGGCGGCGAGAATCTTGAGCAGGAAGGGCAGCCGGCCGCCGAACCGACGTCCGACGCCTTCGCCGAGTTCCCGGCCGGGGTCGCGGGCGATGACCTCCGTCAGCGGTTCGGGGCCGTCGCCGCGGTCCAGCGTCGAGGGGGCGCCGGGGTGGGCGCCCATCCACAGTTCGGCCTCGGGCCGCCCGGTCGGGGTGCGTCCGGTGAGTTCCGCGATCGCCGTGGTGGATCCCCAGGCGTAGGGGCGGATCTCGTTGCTGAGCAGGCCCGCGGTCGGCTGGGGCTCGGTCATGTGCTGCTCCGGTGGGAAGGGGCCGGCGAGGGTGGACCGGTCCGTCCCCGTGGCTCCTTACCCTCGGAAGGAGTCGGGGACGGACCGGGGTCGGGGGCGCGGTCAGCGGCCGGGGGGCGCGCTGCTGCCGCGGGGGACGAGCACCGGTGTGGGGGCAGGGCCCGAGGGGACGCTGGTGCGGTTGACGACGTCGAAGAGGGTGCGGGTCACCTGGACGCCGAACCCGTGCACGTCGTGGCTCATGGCGGAGAGCGTCGGGTGGGTGAGCCGGCACAGCTGCGAGTCGTCCCAGGCGATCAGGCTGAGGTCCCTGGGCACCCGGAGGCCGAGTTCCGCCGCGACGGCGATGCCGGCGACGGCCATGATGTCGTTGTCGTAGATGATCGCGGTGGGGCGTTGCCCCGGGGCGGCCAGCAGCACCCGGGTGGCGCGGGCGCCGGCGTGCCCGGAGAAGTCGGTCGGCAGGGTCCGGGCCGGCTCCAGGTCGAGCTCCCTGGTGATCCGCTCCAGGGCTCGGGTGCGGATGGCGGTGTGTCCGAGGGCCGGGTCGCCGCCGACCCGGGCGATCCGCCGGTGGCCGAGGACTGCGAGGTAGCGCACGGCCTCCTCGATCGCGGCCGCGTCGTCCGTCCACACCGCGTCGACGGCCTGGCCGGCCAGGCCGGGGTGACCGGCGGCCACGGTGGGCATGCCGATCCGGGCGAGCGCGGGGATCCGGGGGTCGTCCTCGGTGAGGTCGACCAGGATGGATCCGCTGACCCGGCGGGTGCGCCACCAGTCGCTCTGGACGGCGATCTCCTGGTCGCGGTCGCGCACCAGGCGCAGCAGCAGTGAAGCGGAGCGTTCCTGGAGCACGGCCTCGATGCCGGAGATGAACTCCATGTAGAAGGGTTCGAGGCCCAGTTGGCGGGCGGGGCGGGCGATGACCAGGCCGACGGTCTCGATCCGGCCGGCGGAGCCGGCGAGCCGGCGGGCGGCCTGGCTGGGTGTCCAGCCGAGTTCGGCGGCGGCGGCACGGATCCGCTCGCGGGTGGGGCGGGCGAGACCGGGACGTTCGTTGAAGGCCATCGAGACCGCCCCGGCGGACACCCCGGCCCGGGCCGCGACGTCCCGGATGGTGACGCGCGGGCTCATCCGTCCTCCTCGCCCGGTCCGGGGTACGGCACCGCGGCGCGGGTGCGGTGCCGTACCGGGGCGTGGGTCACTTGGTGGAGCCGGCGGCGAAGCCGCTGTAGATGAAGCGCTGCAGGGTGAGGAAGACCAGGAAGGTCGGCAGGATCACCAGGACGGTGCCGGCGGAGATGGTCTCCCAGTGGGCGCCGAAGGGGCCCTTGAAGCGGAACAGGGCGGTGGAGACGGTGCCGAGTTCGGCGTCGGGCATGTAGAGGAAGGGGATGTAGAAGTCGTTGTAGACGGTGATCCCCTTGATGATGACGACGGTGGCGATCGCCGGCTTGAGCATCGGGAGGATGATCCGCCGGTAGATGGTGAAGCTGTTGGCGCCGTCGAGCCGGGCGGCCTCGTCGAGGGAGACCGGGATGGACCGGATGAACTGCAGGAAGACGTAGATCGAGACGATGTCGGTGCCGAGGTACAGCAGGATCGCCGCCCAGCGGGTGTTGAACGCGCCGAGGTCGTCGACGATCTGGAAGGTGGCGACCTGGGTGGTGACGCCGGGGACCAGGGTGGCGACCAGGAACAGGCCCATGACGAGCTTCTTGAGGCGGAACTCGAAGCGGTCGATGGCATAGGCGGTCATCGAGCCGATCAGGACGGTGCCGGCGGTGGAGATCACCAGGATGATCGTCGTGTTGATCAGGGCCTGGACCAGCCGGCCTTCCTGGAAGGCCGTCAGGTAGTTCCCGAAGTTGAACCAGTTGCCCGGCGGTGTGAGCGGCCCGGTGGTGGAGGCCTCCTTGTCGGTCTTCAGCGAGGTGAGGAGGACCACGAGCAGGGGCACGAGGACGATCGCGCTGGCGACGATCAGCGAGAGGTACTTGGCGGTGCCGCCGACGGTGAAGCGGGCCCGGCGGGGCCTGCGGTCGGCGCCGTGGCGGGTGGCGAGGGCGGTGTCAGGAGTGGTCACGACAGTTCCACCCTCTCCTCCGGCACCAGGCGGCGCTGGATCCAGGTGACGAGCAGGATGAGGGCCAGCAGCACGACGGCGCTCGCGGAGGCCAGGCCGACCTTGTCGAACTTGAAGGCGAGGTTGACGGTCTGGATGACGAAGGTCTGGCTGCCGTTGGCGCCGCCGGTCATGATGTACGGGATCTCGAAGACGGCCAGCGAGCCGGAGATCGCGAGGATCACGCTGAGGCTGATGATCGGCTTGATGCTGGGGGCGATGATGTGCCGGAACTGCTGCCAGCGGTTGGCCCCGTCCAGCGAGGCCGCCTCGTAGAGGTGCCCCGGGATGGACTGGATGGCGCCGAGGAACAGCACCATGTTCAGGCCCGTGTAGCGCCAGACCGAGACGCCGGCCAGTGACTTGTTGACCAGGTCGGGGTCGCCGAGCCACATCAGTCTGCCGTGGTACCCGACCGTGCCGAGCAGTGAGTCGAGGGTGCCGCCGGGCTGGAAGAAGTACAGGAAGACGAAGCCGATCGCGACCCCGTTCATCAGGTACGGGAAGAAGAGGATCCCCTTGAAGAGGTTGCGGAACCTGGTGTTGAAGCTCAGTACCGTGGCGAAGTAGAGGGCCGCCGCGATCTGCACGAAGGACGCCAGCAGGTAGACGCCGCTGACCAGGAAGACCTTGAACAGTTCGGGTCTGGTGAACAGTTCCAGGTAGTTGTCGGCGCCGACGTTTTCACTGGTGGGGCTGATGCCGTCCCAGTCGGTGGCGCTGTAGCCGAACATGTCGATGATCGGCAGGTAGGTGAAGGCCACCAGCAGGGTGAGCGGGACCAGCAGGTAGAGCCAGGGGGTGAACCACCAGTGCCTGCGGGTGGTCCGCCGGTGGAGGGCCGGCTTCGTCGGTGCAGCCGGGGCGGCCGGGGCCGTGGCGGGCCCCTGCTTCCTGTCCTTCTGCAGTGCAGTCATCATCGTTCCTTCGTTGGATCAAGCGCCCGAAGAGCGGCGCGGCGGGGGCCCGCGGGGTGGGGATGTGACGGGCGGCCGCCGCGCCGCTGGTCCGGGGTGCGTCAGCCCGTGACGGTCTTCTGGGAGGCGGCCCACTTCTTGTTGAGGTCCGCGAAGTAGCTGTTCATGTCGCCCTGCGCCGCGCCACGGGCGGTGTCGACGAGCTTCTGCCGGTAGTCCGGGCTGCCCAGGCCGATCTCCGAGCCCTTGTCGATCTTGCTGATGACGGCGGCGTTCTGCTGGTTCTGGCCGAGCAGCAGTGTGACGCCCTGCGCCTCGAAGGGCTTCAGCGAGGCCGGCAGGGGGCTGCCCTTGACCGAGGAGACGGCCTGTTCGGCCTGCGCGCTGCCGGACTTGTTCAGGTACCAGTCGATCCAGGCACGCGCGGCCTCCTTGTTCTTGGAGTGCACGTTGACCGCGTACTTGTAGTCGGGCTGGATGATGGTGCAGAGCTTGCCGGCGGTCGCCTGCGGGAACGGCATGAAGCCGATGTCGTCGGGGTTCTGGCCCGCGGCGGTGGCGGCGGCCTGCATCTGCGGGACGGCCCAGGAGCCGAGCAGCATGGCGCCGATCCTGCCGGTGCCCAGCAGCGTCTTGGACTTCTCCCAGTTGGTGGTGGTCGGGTCGTCCTCGCTGAGCTTCTCGTGGACGGTGGTGTACAGCAGACCGTCGATGGCGTTGAGGTCCTGGCCGGCCGCCCACGGCTCCGCGGTGGTGGAGAGCTTGTCCTTGCCACCCTGGTCGCAGCTCGGGCCGCCGATGTTGTCGGTCCACTTCTGCAGCGGCCAGGCGTCCTTGTAGTTCGTGTAGTACGGCGTCGCCTGACCCTTGGCCTTGATGGCCTTCAGGTCGTCGATGAACTCCTGGGTGGTCTTCGGCCACTGGGTGACGCCGGCCTGCTGCCAGACGGCCTTGTTGTAGACGAGACCGGTGGCGGTGCCGTAGTTGGCGATGCCGTAGACCTTGTCCTTGACGGTGGTGTAGTCCGTCCAGTTGTAGGTCTTGGAGAGCTCGGCCGAGTCGCCCAGGGGCGAGAAGAAGGTCGGGTACTGGTTGATCGACACGTTGTCCGGGATGAGCAGCACGTCACCGTAGTTCTCGGTGTTCATGCGGATCTTGACTTCACCCTCGTAGTCGGTGAGGCCCTCGAACTTGACGTTGACGTTGGGGTAGGTCCGGCTGAACTCGTCGGCGTACTTCTTGAGCGAGCCGTCCTTGATCTGGTCGGTGCGGTTGGTCAGCACCGTGATGTCGCCGGAGACCTTGGCCGGATCCGCTGCGGCCGACGCGGCCGAGGACGATGTCCCGCCACTGCCTCCGCTACAGGCCGTGAGCACAACCATGGTCGCAGCCGCGACGGCCACCCATCCTCTGCGCATCTTCGTTCTTCCTTCGCGCTGATCGTCATTGACATCGGGAAGCGGCGCCCAGGTCGAGGGTTTGAGCTCCCGGGGCCGTTGGACGCTTAACGTAGACGTCACATCCCGGCCATGTCCATAGACCGGTCAATAACGTTATTCAGCGGTTCTGTTAAGGATCAAGGGCAACTTGACTAAAACTTTACCTAACTTGTGTCGATTCAATCTCGCCGCCGGAACGCTGCCGGGAACCGCTGGACAACGTTGTCCATCGGGGGCGAGAATCAGCGAACCCGGACGGGCGGACCCATGCCCGGACGCGGGATCCCACCCAGCCCCGATCGCGGAGACGTCACAATGAGTTACGAACTGGCCGGGGCCGTCGACCGCCGGCACACCCTCGCGCACCCCCTGCTGGCGGCCCTCGACATCGGCGGCACGAAGATCGCCGGGGCCCTGGCCGACCGGGACGGCACCCTGCTGCACCAGGTCCGACTGCCCACCCCCGCCCGCGGCTCCGCCCGCGAAGTACTCGGAGCCGTGACCCGGGTGCTGGACCTCCTCGCCCGGCACCCGACGTGGCCCTCCGTACGCGCCGTCGGCATCGGCAGCGCCGGCCCCGTGGACATCCAGGCCGGCACCGTCAGCCCCGTCAACATCCCCGCCTGGCGCGCCTTCCCGATCCGCACCGAGGTCGCCACCCACCCCGCCGTCCACGGCCTTCCCGTCGCCCTCGGCGGCGACGCCGTCGCGATGACCGCCGCCGAACACTGGCGCGGAGCAGCCCGAAACCACCGCAACGCCCTCTGCCTGGTCGTCTCCACCGGCGTCGGCGCCGGCCTGATCATCGACGGCACCCTGCGCACCGGCCCCACCGGCAACGCCGGCCACCTCGGCCACATCAGCGTCGACCTCGACGGCCGCCCCTGCCCCTGCGGCTCACGCGGCTGCCTCGAAGGACTCGCCAGCGGCACCGCCATCACCCGCACCGCCCTCGAAGCCGGCTGGCGCCCCACCGGCGACGACACCTCCGCCACCGCCGTCGCCACCGCCGCCCGCACCGGCGACCCCGCCGCCCGACACGCCTACGACCGCGCCGCCCGAGCCCTCGCCGCCGGCATCGCCGCCACCGCCACCCTCGTCGAGATCGACACCGCCGTCATCGGCGGCGGCGTCGCCCAGGCCGGCGACATCCTCTTCCACCCCCTACGACGACACCTCACCACCTACGCCGCACTCCCCTACACCACCCACCTCACCGTCACCCCCGCACAACTCGGCACCGACGCCGGCCTGATCGGCGCCGCCGCCCTCGCACTCCCCCTGCTCCTCTCCCCCACCGTGACCGCCCGCGGCTGACCGTACGCCGGCGGCGGGGCAGCGGCCGCCGCGCGACCGCCCCGCCGGCCGGGAGACACCTCCGCAACGGCATCGCCGACATGACGACGATGACCGACGGGGACGGGGACGGGAACGCTTGCACGTCGTCGCCCGGAACCCGTGGGTCGTGCCACGGCACCCAGGTGCGCGGTTACGCGGTTACGCGGCTACGCGGCTACGGGCGGCCCAGCTCGGCCGGAGCGATGGGACTCGCCCCTTGCGTTCAGCCCCAGACCACGTCGGGCGTCGCAGTACCGGGAGGAGCTCGCCCTCCAGCAGATCAGGGGGATCCAACCGGCCCATCCACTCGCCTCGTCCGCCCGTCCGCCCGCCCGTCCGCCCGTCCGCCCGGGAACTCGTCCACTCCGCCGGGGTCGTGGCCGCGATGCGCCACCTACGCGAACAGAACCCGGACCGCACCGACGCCCCTGATCGGACCCGTACCCCGGCCACGTGACAGCGCCCGGCGGAGAGATCGCGCCCGACGCCCGTTCAGGTTCACCTTCGCGTCGGCACCAGTGCGTTGAGGATGTGATCCTTGGCGAAGCTCTTGTCCCACGGTGTGTCCAGGACCACGCTGCCACCGAGTCGCTCGACATCGGCCTTCACCACGTCGGAACACCCCATGGGAGCACTGCTCCGGAATTCAAATCTCCACGGCATCCAGCCCGACACCGTGGAATCCGTGACGTGGCCGGAGACATTCGGCGGCGCCGCCGGGAAAGCGGGGCACGGCGCGAAAGCATAGGTTTTGATTTTGCGCGAAGGGAAGTATCCGTCTTTGGTCCGTCCCCCGCCCTCGACGTACAATTCGCCCCCTGTGGTGATGTAGAACATGGGGGTGACTCCCGGACCTCGGTTGATGATCCAGCCCCCGGGATGGAGGATGAACACGTCCACATAGCCCGGCCCCGTACGCGACTTGTCGCGCCCCCGCCCCACCAGTTCCTTTCCCAGCTGCGACGGGATCCCGTTCTGCGGAGCCAGCGTGGCAAAGTCCCGGCAGTAGGCGAGAAAATCGTTCCACACGCGTGCAGCGGTCCGAAACGCCGCCTCGGCCTGCTGATTGATTTCGGATTCTGAGGATCGGGCAGCCGCCTGTGCCTTGTTCAGATCATCCCTGAGTCCCATGGCCGAATGTTACTCGGCCGTCCGCGCGAGCAGAAGGCTCCGCGTGCCGCAGCGGCGAATCTTGCTGATGTGATCGGTTTTGGCCGCAGTGGGCTCTCTTCGGGGCTCGCGAGCGGATCGGGTGGGAGCGGCCGACGACGGCAGCCGCCCGCACCGCTACGGAGATCCGGCCGAACCGCGTGGCGTCGGCGTCGAGCAGGGGCCCGATCTCGGCCAGCGGCACGCCGGCGGCGGCCAACGTCCGTACCTGCACCAGCTGCAGCAACTCGACTGATCCGTACCGCCGATAGCCGGAGCTGTCCCGTTCCGGCTCCGCGACCACACCGAGCTCGTGGTAGTGCCGCACGGTCTTCACCGTGACGCCGACGAACGCCGCCGCCTGCCCGATCGTCACTCCGTTGCTCATCGGCCCAGCTTGCCGCAGAACACCTCTTCGACGAAACGCTGTTGGGCGGCCTGGGATGCCGGCGCCATCGACAGGTCAGCGTCGTCCACCCAGGTCAGTCCGGCGGCCAGGGGCCTGGTGCCGTCGGGAGCGCTGCACATCAGCGCCGCCGAGCCCATGGTGGCGCCGTTGTGGTGGAGGACGGTGCCGCCCGCCGTCTCCTGCGCGAACACGCCCAGGCCGTGGCCGACGGTCGCCTCCGGGGTGCGCATCTCGGCCAGCAGCCCGGCCGGCAGGAGTTTGCTCTTGGTGCTGCTGCCGATGCGGAAGTGACCGTTCGTCAGCGGCCTGGCGCTCCGACCGAGCCGGCTGGCACCGGCGCTGCCGACCCAGTCGCCCCGCTCGTCGTTCACCCGGAGCTGGACCCCGACGAAGCCGGCTTCGACCGACTCCTCGATCGCCTTCTGCAGCTCCGGACGATCCTGCCCCTGGCCGGAAGGGTTGGTGGACATGGTGCTGCCCCTTCCGGGGCCGTGAGGGGCGCGTCGTAAAAAAGTGTTTCCAATCAGAAACGCTCTGGGAAGGCAACATGCTTCCAGGTCGAAACAAACAATCAAACCGGCACCGACAGCGACCCCGACGCCGTCCGCCGCTCCCGCCGATATGCCCCGGGCGGGGCGCCGAAGTGCCGCTTGAAGGCCTTCGCGAACGCGAATTCCGAGGTGTAGCCACTGTTCCCGGCCACGGTGCCCAGCGAGTCGACCGTCTCACGCAGCATCCGCGCCGCGACGGCCATCCGCCACGTCGTCAGGTAGCTGAGCGGCGGCTCGCCGACCACCGTGGTGAACCGCCGGGCGAACGCGGCGCGCGACAGCCCAGCCCGGCTCCCCAGCGATTCGACGGTCCATGGATGCGCCGGGTCGTCGTGGATCGCTTTCAGCGCCGGGGCGATCAACGGGTCGTTCAGTGCCGAGGCCCAGCCCTGCGTCTGCTCCGTGGGCAACTCGGCGTACCAGGACCGCAGGACATAGAGAAGCAGCAGATCGACGAGGGCCGTGACCACCGAGTCCGACCCCGGCCGAGGCTGGTGGATCTCGGCGCAGAGCTGGTCGACCGCCGAGCGCAGCGCCGGATGGCGACCGGGGCTGGCCGGGAGGTGGATGACCTCCGGGAGGTCGCCGAGCAGCGGATGCGGCCGGTCGATGTCGAGGTGGTAGGCCCCGCATACCAGCACACTGCGAGCGCCGTCGCCCTCGACGGTGAAACGCCCGATCGGCGAGGACGTGTCGACGCGGTCGGGTTCGAAGGCGACCGACTCGCTGGTCACCGAGTCACAGATGGCGTGACCGGTGCCGCGCCGCAGGAACACGACGTCGCCGGGGCCCAGGGCTGTCGGATCGCCGCCGACCGGCAGGAGAACGCAGTGCCCTTCGACGACGACGTGAAATCCGGCTCCCGAGATGGTCCGGAAGCGCACACCCCACGGCGCCCGCGCCTCGGTACGGACAACGGACGGGCGCCCGGTGCGCAGGGCCGCGAGCGTGTCGCTGAGTATGTCCATACGCTCACCATAGTGTGCTGCTATCGAGACGATCGGACAAAGAATCGAGACTTCAGGCCATTCATTGTCTCGGTCGTGGCACCTAGCGTCCTCGCTATGAACAACACAGCAGACACCCAGCGTGTCGTCGTCATAGGTGGCACCTCCGGCATCGGATTCGCCGTTGCGCAGGCCGCAGCGGCTCAGGGATCGAACGTGGTCGTCGCCTCCAGCAGCCAGGGCCGCGTCGACCGGGCGGTGATGGAGCTCGGTGGCCCGGCCGAAGGCAGCGTGCTGGACGTCGCCGACGAAGCCGCGCTCGCCGGCTTCTTCGACCGGATCGGCGCGTTCGACCACCTGGTCTTCACGGCGGGCGAGCCCCTGGTGCTGAAGCCGCTCGCCGACCTGACCGCCGAGGAGTCCCGAGCGTTCTTCGAGCGCCGCTTCTGGGGTGCCCTGCTCGCCGCGAAGTACGCGACGCCGAAGCTCCGCCCCGGTGGCTCGATCACCTTCACCTCCGGCATCTTCGCCACCCGGCCCGTCCCCGGAGTCCCGCTCGGCGCAAGCATCACAGCAGCCGTCGAGGGTCTGACGCGAGCCCTCGCCCTGGAACTCGCCCCACTGCGGGTCAACGCGGTCCGCCTCGGCGCGATCCGCACCGAGCTCTGGGAGAGCACCGTGCCCGAGCCTGAGGCCTTCCTCCAGGCGCAAGGCAGCGGCCTTCCCGTCCAGCGCGTCGGCAGCCCCGAGGAGGCCGCGGCGGCCTACCTCCACCTCCTGGGCAACGGCTACGCGACCGGCACGGTGCTCACCCTCGACGGCGGAGCCGCACTGGCCTGACATCGGCCGCTGTCGGACCGACAAGCCCGGTCCGACAGCCTCGGGCGCCACCCGGCAGGTGCTGCCCGAGAATTGGAGCCGCCGGACAGGGCGGCGATCGGCGTGGAAGCGGACAAGGTGGAGCTGTACCCCCGCCTGCCCCGACCGGTCAGATCTGCGCGTGCTCGAACACGAGTTCGCGCTCTGTCTCCCACGTCCACCCCGGCCGGTCCTGACGGCGGAACGGTGACTCCTCGGCGAGCGTGAAGAACTGCGACGACGGCCTGCCCGTCGTCTTGTTCACGACGATGGCGGCATGGCATCACAGTCGGCCCGACGACGACACGGTTTCCCGGTTTTCGCCCGTTCCCGAAGCGACAGCGGCGACACCGGCCCGAAGCGGCGGGCGGCCCGTCGCCCGGTGGGCGGACGGTGCACCGCCGGAGGTCGTACGGGCCACCGACGACCGGACGGGGGCCGCGGGCGGGACCGGCCTCGGTGGCCTGCTCTGCTCCGGATGCCACCGTGCGGGTGCGGCGGGCCGGTCCGCCGGTCACGGTAGGGGGATGGACATCGTCGTCGTGCTGGAGTTGGACGTGCCGAGCAACGTGCGGGTGCTGGGTCCCGATCGCACACCCGCGGACCCGCAGCACGCGGTACGCCGCGCGCATGCCGTCCTCGTGGGTGGCGCGGGGACCTGTGACCCCGCCACCCTGTGCGGGCTGGACAGCGGCGAGATGACCCTCGCCCCGCACCGGCCCACCGATCCGGACCAACCGTGGTGGCCGCCGCACTGGCACGCGTGCAGCTTCTGCCAGGCCGCCCGGCAGAACACCGCGCCCACCGCCGGGCCGACCGACGCGGAGCTGCCCGAAGCGGCCACCGCGTCGAGCTGAGAACCCCGACCCGGACGCCCCCGAGCAGCTTCACGGCACCGCTCCCGTCCGCACGATCGGACGAATCCGGGCCGGCCGTACCGCGCGGAGCCCCGACGACGGACGCGCGGCCGGCCACCGGCGCACGTCCGATCGGGCGACCTCGCTCCTCCTGCTCCGAGACGGCGACGCCCGGCATCGGCCGTTCTGCCGGTCTCGGTGGCCCGGGCTCGGTTCGGCCGGTCACCGTTGGACATCGGGCTTCGAACAGTGTGCGCGGCCACGGGGCGGTGGCCGAGGCACCGCACGAAACTGGGAGGGGGCGGAGCAATGAGTGTGCCCGCTTCCAGGTCTGACCTTCTGATCGAGCCGACCAACCATCGGGAGTACGGCATGGGCCTCATCCACATCGAGCTGTTCACGACCCTCGACCTCGTCGCGCAGGCGCCCGGCGGGCCGGACGAGGACCCGACGGGGTTCCCCTTCGGGGGTTGGCAGGTGCCGATGCTGGACGATTTCGTCGGGGCGCAGATCGGCGCAGCGTACGAGGGCACCGATGCCCTCCTGCTCGGGCGGCGGACGTACGACATCTTCGCTGCCTACTGGCCGCGCCAGACGGACGGCGAGATCGCCACGTTGTTCAACAGCATTCCGAAGTACGTGGCCTCCCGTGGCAAGCCTGACCTGTCGTGGGCCGGGTCCACACAGCTCGGCCCGGATCTGGCCGGCGCGGTGCGCGAGATCCGCGAGCGGCACGAGCATGTGAAAGTCGTCGGGAGTCTGAATCTGGTGCAGACGCTGCTGCGGGAGAGGCTCTTCGACCGCCTCAGCCTCCTGGTGCACCCGATCGTGCTCGGCGTCGGGAAGAAGGTGTTCGACGGTGGCGCGGTGCCTTCGAACCTCACCCTCCTGGAGTCGCCGGTGGCCAGCCCCAAGGGGGCCGTGTACCTGCGGTACGGGCTGGCGGAGGGCACGCCCGGGACCGGGGACATGGCCGCACGCGATCGGGGTGTCGGACGCGCCGACTGAAGTCGCCCCCGAGCGAGGTGCCGGCGGGGGCGATCAGGCTGCGGGCGTGCCGGAGGTGGCGAGGGCGGTTCGCCCGTAACCTCCGCCGGCCGCCGACAGTCGCGCCGGTGACTACTCGTCACCGACGGGAAGTGGGCCATGAACGAGGTGGCGCCCACTTCGTGCGCTGCGCTATGAAGATCCCTCAGGAGAGCCGCGATCCGTGGCCCGCACAGACGGGGGACGTCCTATGAAGCCCATCGACAGAAGTCACCGCACCATGGTTCTGGCCGGCCTGACCGCGGTCGGCGCGCTCACCCTGGCCGCCTGCAGCGACGGCGGACCCGCACCGAAAACCGCGGCGCCCGCACCCGTCACCACCCCGTCGACCACACCGCCCGGCACACCGACCGGCGCACCCACCGCCACTGCGAGCAGCACGCCCACCTTCACGCCCCCCTCGATCACGGCGGCCGCGCCGACGAGTCCCTCGGCCGCCCCGGCTCCGGCGGTCCCCGCCCCTGCCCCGGGCACCAAGGTCAAGATCGGCGACGCCGTCCGGTTCCCGTTCTCCTACGGGGGCTCCGAGGGCGCCATCGCGCTCACGGTCACCTCGATCGAGAAGGCCGACCCGGCCGACCTCTCCTCGCTGAAGCTCGACGACAACACCAAGGGCCTGGTGCCGTACTACATCCATTACCAGGTCACCAACATCGGCGACACCGACCTCTCGTTCACCAACCTCAGCCATATCTCGGGCCTGCTCGCGAACGGCACCCAGGCACCGGACCTGATGGTCTTCGGCACGTTCGCCAAGTGCTCGGACGGCTCGATGCCCAGCGAATTCACCAACGGCAAGTCCGCCGACTTCTGCATACCGGTGATGTCCCCCACGAACTCCAGGGTCACGGCCGTCGAGTACTGGGCCGACCCGTACACCGTCCACAACGGCGTCATCTGGAAGTGATCCACGACGAGCTCGTCACCGAAGGCGGGCGCCCGGGCGCAGACGTCAGGGCGATGCTTCGGCGGCGGGGCCGGCCAGGCGGCGGGGCACGACTTCGGTGCTCTGCCGTCCTCGGCCGGCGGCATCGGGAGCGTGGTCGGTGACGTCCCGGCGGTGGCGCTCCGGGCGCGGCGCTCCCCGCCGGCCGGCGAGCACGCGACGCGCGCGAGGAGCTGGCCGCCGGGGGCTACGGCTCAGGGGAAGCGCCGCTGCCCCGGGCCCGGACGCCCGCGCCCAGTCGCCACGCCTCGATGTCCCGGTAGCGGATCGGCCCGGGGCCACGGCCGATGTTGCTGCCGACCAGATGGAGATGCTCGGTGCGCCACGGTCGGCCCACGAAGCCGGCGAGAGCGGCCGCGGCCTGCGGCACACTGATGGGATCATCGCGACGGGCCCGCGCCAGCGTCAGATGAGGGCGCAGCGGACGGTCCCTGAACGCGATCCCGCAGGACCTGACCAGCTCCCGGACGTCGGCGGCCAGCCCATGAAGCCCCTCCAGGTCGCCGTCGATCCCGCTCCACAGCAGTCGCTCGTCGAAGTGACCGCCCCCACGCAGGCCAAGCCGGAGGGTGGGCTGCGACGCGGCCCGGACGGCCAGTACGGACCGCAGCAACGGTACTGCCGTGGAGGGAAGTTCACCGAGGAAGGCCAGGGTGATGTGCCAGTCCTCGATCCGGTTCCACCGCAGCTGCGGGTACCTGGCGTACGCGAGCTGCAGGACATGGGCCAGCTCGTCCTTGGCATCGTCGGGCGGAGCCAACGCCACGAAGACGCGCAGCGTCGAGGGCTCGGAGGGAACGTCCACCAGGGATTTCTAGCACCCCGGCGCTCCCGGCCGACAGGAGACCCCCGCCCACGGCACGGCCGCCCCCGACAGACCGGCTCACCCGGGCAGCGACCGGAGGGCGACCCGGTCCTCCGGGCCGCACGCAGCACCGTCGGCGGGCAGCGGGCAGCGGGCAGCGGGCAGGACGGCGGACGGACAGCGCCGGACCGGCGGAGACGGTGGCCGAGGGCGGCGGCGCCCCGATGGGGACACCTCCCGTACGGTAGCCACCCCCGAGGCGGCGCACCGGCAGCCCTCCGCGGGTCAGCCGGCGGTGCGGGCCATGTCGTCCCTGGTCTCCAGGTAGGTACTGAGTTCCGCCCAGGTGGAAACCGTCCGACCGTTGGGGGACGGGGTCAGGGGCGCGACGGGGTGTTCGCCGACCAGGACCAGTCCGGCGTGTTCCCGTTCGACGCGGCCGTCGTCCGTGATCACCACCTCGGTCCTCTTCCACCGCGGGTGGTAGCGCCGCTCGGGGATCTCGGCCAGGTCGGCCGGGTCGGGCAGGCCGGGTCCGGGGTGGTCCAGGAACCGGATCACCGGGCCGGTCGAACAGCCCACATCCCCAAGACCGACGACCCGGAGCAGGTACGGCTGGCCGCTCCGTGCCCGGTACACGTAGACCTGACCCAGGGCCGCCAGCGCGGGCGGCCTGCGGCGGGCGCGAATCGGACGTGGTCCGGGCTGCGGGCCCTCCAGGCGCACCTGGAGTCGTCGCAGGACGGCGGCCCGCCGGCGGACTTCCCCGGGGCCGGCTTCCTGCCAGCGGTCCAGGTCACCGCCCGAGCGCAGCAGAGCCAGGGCTTCCTCCCGCGCGGACGCGGTCAGCCGCCCGAGCCGGGATTGGGTGTCCGCCAGGGCCAGCAGGACCACGGCCCGCTCGTCCGGGTCCGAGAGTTCCTCGGCGAAGGCGCTCAGGACCCGCGCCTCGGCCTCCTCCCCGTCCGCCCCTGATCGCAGGGCATCGCGGTAGGCGTCGCGGACGTCGCACGCCGTGTCGTCCGCGTACAGCCCGGTCCCGTTCGTTCCCACGCTCGCCCGCCCTCCTGCCGCTCCGCAGCCATGTCCGGTGCCCGCGCTCGGGCCCGTGCACCGGCGTTCACCTGCAACGGAGTCTCGCACCTCGCAACGCGCAATCCCACCACGCGACCGGAACCGGCCCCCGTAGGCTGCCCGCGTGAACATGGACGATCTTGTGGATACGGACGATCTTTGGCAGCGGGTGCAGGCCGGAGAGGGCATTCCCCCGCACACGGTGGGTGCTCTTCTCGAACTCGGCGAGATGGACCTGGTGCTGCAGGTGGCACGCGAGCAGGGCGACTGGTTCTGCGCGCAGGCAGCGGCTCACGAACTGTGCGAGGCCGGGGAGTTCGAGTGGGCCTGGACCGTCCTCTTGCCGTTCGCCGAGGCAGGGCTGCCGGACGCTCTTCGTACAGCGGCCGACATCCTGCTCCGGTGGAGGCGGACGGACGAAGAACTGACACCGCTTCATCCGGGTGAGATGGCCCAGGAACTGGACCGGGCCGGCCGTACTCTCGCCCAGCTCCTGGTGCAGGCCGGCTGGGCCCAGGACACGATCGACTCGCTCCTCCCCGACGACAACGACCAGGCCCACCCGTCATGGCGGGGCGGCGCCGGCGTCCCGGCCGTGACGGACGAGGGCGGCAAGGACTTCCACGCGGGCACGGAGGAGGACGTGCGGTTCGTGATGGCCCGTATGCCGGCCGAGGTCAAGGACGGTTTCCGCTACGACGCCGTGCCCTGGAGGCATTTCGACGGCGCCCCCGAGCCCGGTACGGATGTGCCCGGCCTGTTGGAGACCATGCGCTCGGGCGAGCCCGAAGCCGCCGACCGGGCCCTGGGGACGCTGTGGCACAACGTGTGCCACCAGGGCTGCCCCACCGCGCTCGGCGCCCTGACCGTCCCCTTCCTCGCCCGCATCGCCGCCCGCCCCGGCTGCCACCGCCGCGCAGACGTGCTGCACCTGATGGCGGCGCTCGCCCGACGATCGCACTTCGGCGACAGCTCCCGTACCGGGCTGCTGCGCGCGGCCGCCTCCGACACGGTGATCGTCATAGAGGCGTCCGGCTACCTGGCGAACTGGGCGGTGCAGGCGGCCCGCGAGGCACTGGCAGCCGACGTCGACCTGCTGCTGCCTCTGCTCGACGACCCCGACCCCGAGGTCCGCCGAGCCGTCACCCAGGCCCTGGCCGCCGTCCCGGGCGGCGGGACCGGCCACCTGTCCGCCACCCTGCACGCCCGCCTCGCGACCGAGCACGACCCGGCGGCACGCGCCTGCCTGGTCCTCGCGATCGGCCAACTCGCCTGGGAACACCGCGACCTCGCCACCATCGATCTGATGCTGACCTGGTGGCAGGACCCCGCCCGGCCCGCAGAGATCCGCATCAGCGCGGCCCTGGCCTGGCTGTGCCTGGTCGACGACCCCGTCCCCGACGACCTGAACACCCTCTTCGACGAAGCCGTCACCGACGACCTCGTCACCCTCCTCGACTCCATCGCGTGGCTGTACGACGCCGACGGACTTCGCCGCTGCATCGAGGTGATGAGCAACCCCGACGACTGCCCCTGGCCGGCCTCAGCCCCCTGACCGTAGCCCCCTGGCGCAGCCCGCCTGACCACCCCGACAGCACGCCCCCCAGCCCGTCACCGGGCCGAACCGGCGACGGGACGGCCTGGACCGACCCCACGGCCCACGGCCCGACCGAGCTGGCCGAGCGCGGGCGGGCCGCGGGCGGGCGGGGGCGGGCCGGCGGGCTACTTCACGGCCACGTACTGGGTCAGAACCGCCTGCACCTCGTAGATGTCGACGCCCTTGGTGAAGGTCTTCTGGATCGGCAACGGATTGCCGGACACCCAGATCTTCAGCTCGGCGTCGAGGTCGAAGCTGCCGGCCGTCTCGACCGCGAAGTGCGTGATGCTCTTGTAGGGGATCGAGTGGTACTCGGTCTTCTTGCCGGTTATGCCCTGCTTGTCGATCAGGATCAGCCGGCGGTCGGTGAACATGAACGTGTCGCGGATCAGCTGGTACGCCGCGTGCACCTGCTCGCCGTTTCCGAACAGCTTGGCGAACTCCTGCTGAGCCGCCGCCGGGTCCACCTTGTGCGCGTTGCCGAACAGTGCCACGTCTCGTCCTCCCGTCGTGCTCCCGCCCCGAACGGCCGGGAAGCAAGAACCGAAAGTCTGTCACGGGCCCTGTCCTGCCCGTGGCCCGATGAAGGATCACGACGCACCCGGCCCCTGCTCACGACCGCCGACCGCCGACCGCCGACCGCGCAACGCTCACGGGACGGGACGGGACCGGGCCGGCGGCCAGCCGGCAGCGGGACAGCAACCCCCACCACCAGGGCCGGCCGGCCGACCCTCGCCCACAGGCGCTCAGCCGCCCGGCCGGCTGCCCCCGGCCGCGGCGACCACGAACCACTGGGCCGGCAGGGCGACCCGGGTGCCGTCCGGGTGGCGCTGACTCATCGCGAGGCCGGTCTCGCCCTGGTCGAGGATCGCCAACCCGGCGCCGCCCAGCAGCGCGGGCAACTCCCCCGGGGCGACCTCGGCCGGGCGCAGTCGGTGCTTGCGGACCTGGCGGAGCCGCTCCGGCGGGCCGTCGGGCCCGTCGGCGACCTGTTGGAGCACCGCCTTGGCGGCGGCGGTCGGCTCGACCACGAAGCCGCGGCCGCGCCGGCCGAGCACCAGGGCGACGGCGGCCGCGACCGGCGCCCGGTCGGCCGGGTCGCTCTGGTGGAGAACCGCCCGCATGTAAACGTTGGCCTCGCCGAGCCGGTCGCCGAGGCGCCGCACTCCCACCAGGTCGGCGAGGTCGAGCTGTTCGAACTCGGCCACCGCGTCGCGGTCCGCCCGACGGGCGTGCGCCACGGCCGAGGCGGACAGGTCGACGCCCACCGCCCGCGGGAAGTGGCCGGCCAGGTAGCGGGTCTGGGTGCCGTTGCCGCAGCCGAGGTCGACGACCGGCAGCGTGCGGTCTACGTGGGGCGCGAACAGTTCGGTGTGCGGGGCCGCCGTCAGCGTTGCGTCCGCGTCCCAGAACGGCTCGCCGGGCTCGCCCTTGCTCTCGGCCCAGTAGCCCTCCCACGCGCGGGCATAGCGCTCCGAAGCACTCATCAGCAGGTATCTCCCATTGGTCCGTGGCGGCGAATACCATCCCCCCTACCGGCGCCCGCACCGACGGAAACCGCGTAACCGGATCCTTCACACGGCGTTCGACCCCGTGCCCCTGAACCACCGGATCGGTGAGCCCCGGGCGGACCGGCGTTGACGATCGGCCCGGACTGCGGGACGGCCGGGCAGGAAGCCTTCGCCGAGGCCCGGTGGCGATCCGATGACACTCCGGTGACGCTCTGCGAAGCGCAGCGGCGGCGAGGTCCGCAGCGGCGGGGCGAGGGAACACCGGCAGCCCCGGTGGCGGCCGGTGCGAGCCGTCGGGGACCCGAGGCCGCCGCGTGCCGCTCGGTGGTCACGTCCGCGGCCCTGCCATCACGTACGTGACGCGGCAGCAGGGCCGTCCCGGTGTCCGGCTCCCGGTCAGGCCGTGGCGGGACGCTCGGGCTGCGCCTCGGTCGGTACCGGCCCCGCCGGCGCGATCGGTGCGGTCGCCGCGGTCACAGCGGTCACAGCCGTCACCGTGGTCGCCACGGGCCGCCTGCGGAGCACCCGGGCGAGGACGCGCGGCGCGAAGAGGCGCTGCGGGGGCGACTTGAGATTGGCCACCCACAGGAAGGCCCGCCCGACCTCGGTGTCCTCGGCGGCCGCCCGGTGCAACCGGGACACGTACCGGTTGAGGAGCTTCACCCGAAGGGTGCGCCGGCCCTTCACGAACGGGAAGCGCAGGTCGGCGCCGACCGACATGTCCCACGGGACGTCGGCCGCCTCGGTCGCCTGCTGCAGGAACCGCCGGACGGCCTGGTCGCCGCTCCCCTGCGCGAGGCAGTCCCGCAGCGCGATCGCCTCGCAGGCGGCGACCGTCATGCCCTGCCCGTAGGTCGGGTTGAACTGGCAGATCGCGTCGCCGAACACCAGGTAGCCCTGCGGCAGGCGCTCCAGCCGGTCGTAGCGCCGCCGGATCGACACGGGGATGCGCATCAGCCGGGGCTCGGTCAGCGGCTCCAACCGCGACAGCAGCCGATGCAGGTCGGGTACCGGCAGCCGCTCCGCGAAGCGGTGGTAGCCCTCCGGGTCGAGCGGAGGATTGTCACCGTTCATCCCGAACAGGGTCACCAGCCAGCGGTCCCCCTCGCCGCTGAGCGCCACGCCGCCGCGCGGCGCGTCGGCCGAGGCACCCACCACGTAGGCGTCCGCGTCCTCCGCGCCCGGCCGGCGCCGGTACTCACGCGAGACGTACACCAGCTCGGAGTCGACCCGCTCCTCCTGCGGCGGCTCGTAACCCAGTGCCCCGAGCCAGGTCGCACCGCGGTTGCCCCGCCCGGTCGAGTCCACGAAGAGGTCGGCGGGCACCGTCTCCGGCTCGGAGTTGACCCGCAGCAGCCGCACCCCGGTGATGCGGGTGCCGCCGTCGGCCGCGACGGGTTCCAGCACCTCGCAGCGATCGTGGATCTCCACCCCCGGCAGCGCCGCCACCCGTGAGCGCAGGTACCGCTCCAGCGCGGGCCGGCTGACCAGCAGGCAGGGCAGCCCGGAGGGCGCCCGGAGCAGCTCGTGCCCGTCGTTGAACCACCGCACGTCCGCCTGTGCGTCGCAGACCAGCGCGCCCCCGGCCACCAGGTCCTCGCCGAGGCCCGGGAACAGCTCCTCCAGCACGTCGAAGCCCCGGGACAGCATGCCGTGCGAGTGGTGGCTCTGCGGGACTCCCCGGCGCGGGGCGCCGCCCTGCGGCAGCGCGTCCCGCTCCAGCACCGTGACCCGCCCGTACGTCTCCGACAGTGCCCGGGCCGCCAACAGCCCGCCGATCCCCGCTCCCGCGACGACCGCATGACCGTCTCTTCGACCCTCACCCTTCATCGGTGCCCTCCTCGCCGCCCCTGCCGGCCTGTCCGCCGGCAGGGCGAGCATGACCGACGCGACTCAACGACCGATTGTCATCCGATTGACGCGCGGCGGCCGTCACGCCGAAGCGGCCTGAAGCGCCCCCGGCCCGAACTGCCGGACAGGCCCGGACGAACGGGCGACGGGGCTGACGACTCATCGAATGGCGCACGATCACCCGGGAATGGTTCGATCACGACTGGATCCTCGCCGAGGATGGGAGCGAGGCGGAGCGGGTGTCCGAGGAGCGCCCAGGTGGCCGGTTCGACGTCCGTCCGCACCAGTTGGTTCGACTCCTTGGCCGGCCGGCCCGGAGGCACGTACCCAGGAGTCCGGAGGCACGTACCCAGGAGTGAGGAGAGCGCCTGTGGCAGGTTTCGCATGCCCGCACGCCAGGAGGTGGGCTGCTCGGTTCATCGTGGCGGCACCCGGGGCCGCACTGGCCGTGCTGCTGCCGTTCGCCGCGCCGGGCGGTGCCGTCACGCACTCCGGCCCGCCACCCTTCCCGGTGGCGCAGGCCTTGGACGGGGAGGGACCGCTGGCCTCCACCGCGGAGGTCACCGGCCTGTGCGGCAAGGCCTCCGACTGCAGCTTCCGGATGTACGACCTGGTCCCGCGCGAGTTCGTGAGCGGCGTGCTGTCGGTGGGCAACGCCGCCATCAACTGCACCGGCAGCGAACTGGAGATCGACCGTACCGTCACCTTCGTGACCAGCAGTACGGACAACATCGGCGGCGAGATCTCCGGCAGGGCGGCGATCGAGGGCGGGGTGGACACCACGGTGACCGTCTCCGGCTCGGCCAACGTGACGCCGGGCATCGTGAACAGTGTCACCCAGTACGGTCCGAACAAGGACAAGGGCCCGTCCACCAAGGACGACACGAAGAACACGGCCGAGGTCACCGGGACGGTGGCGGGCTCGAACGCGCTGCACCTGGGGGCCAAGGCGAGCTTCGAGTCGGCGTTCCAGGCCTCCTTCTCCCGTCAGGGGCAGGCCGTGACCACCGAATCGACCAGGGTGGTGTTCAAGGTGAGCGCCGGCGACGAGATCCAGTTCGGGATGGTGAACGCCATGTCCCGCGCGGCCGGCGAGCTGAAGGTGAACAGCACCGGCAAGCTGATCAAGAACATCACCGTCGACAGCCCGTCCAGCGTCACAGTCAGCTCGATCGTCGCCCAGACCTTCGCCGTCCCCGACAAATGCCTGTCGATTCGGCCGCCGGGGCGTGCGGGCGGCGGTGGCGTGCATGCAGGTGGCGGCGGCCTGATCGAGCTCACCCCCGGGCAGGCCGAGAGCGCCCGGCGGCTGCCGGACGCCGTGTACGTCCGCGGGACCGAGGGCACCTGGAGGCCGCGATGACCAGCAGGACCAGCAGGACCAGCAGGACCAGCAGGACCAGCAGCAAGGCCTTCCCCCGACCGCTGCCGGCTCTCGGAGCCGCCCTGACCGGTCTGGCGCTGTGTGCCGGGCCGGTGGGACCGGCCTTCGCCGCCGAGGGCGGTACCGCACCCGCGGCCCCGGCGCCGGTTGCGGGGCAGACGGTACAGGCTCCGGGCGGTGACACGCCGTCCGACGAGGCGGCGGGGATCGCGCACCGGTGCGGGCAGGAGTACGACTGCTCGTTCCGGATCCTCCCCGGCATCTCGCGCGAACTCACCTCCGCGGTGCTATGACGTTCTTGATCAGCTTGCCGATGCCGTCCACCCGCAGCTCGCCCACGGTGCGGACCGCTGCCTGTCGATTCGGCCGCCCGGCCGCTCGCTCGGCGACGGGCTGATCGAGGCGGCGCCGCGTACCGACGGGACGCGGCCGGTCGCCCGGTACCGGCAGGGCACGGACGGCGGGTGGGCGCCGATGGACTGAGGCGCCGCTGGACCGAGGCGGCCCGTATGCGTGAGTCGGCCGCGGCGGCCAGGTGTGTCGGCCAGAGGCCCAGCAGATCTAGGGGCCCAGCAGGACCGACCGGCTCTCCCGGCCGGCGGGCGAGCCGTCCAGGGTGATCAGCCGCCGGTCCGTGCCGGCGCCGTTGTCCGGGGTGCCCGCGGTCGGCCGGGCGGCGCCGCAGCGCTGCAACTCCGCCTCGGTGAGCGGGCCGGTCCGCTGGTAGAAGCGGTCCGGGAGCGAGGACGAGGGGACGTCGAAGACGGCGTCCAGCCGGTACTTGTTGCGGGCGTTGGTGAAGCTGCCGACCACCCGCTCGCGGGCCGGCTGCACCTCGATCCAGCTCATCTCGCCGGGCTGGATGGTGGGGTTGAGCGACTTGGTGGTGGTCCGTGACCAGGTGAGCGGGTTGCTGGTGCTCACGGCCGCGGAGTTGCCCCCCGCCATGCTGAAACCGGCGGCCACCTGGGAGGCGAGATTGGGGCGGCTCTGCGAGATGTCGGAGCGGCTGGGGACCAGCGGGGCGCCCTTGAGCGCGTAGTACTGGGTCAGGTTGTCGTACGGGGGCTCCGTCGTCTCCATCGGGTGGTCGTCGACCACCGCGTTGCGGGTGCAGTTGATGTAGACCTCGCCGACGATCCTGGTCCGGCCGTAGTACCGGTAGGAGTACCGGTCGTCCACGGTGAACACGCAGTTCCCGGCGCTGCCCTCGCAGTCGTCCACCGCGACGCCGGGCTCCAGCGGATCGTTGCCCCGGTAGGCCTTCGGGCCGGGGAGCTGCTCCTTGCGGATCTTCTGGTCGACCGGCGCCGGCGTCTGCTTGGCCGCGACGTTGGTGATCAGCGGGCCGCAGGAGAGCGAGTCACGCTTCTCCGCCGAGTCGAAGGACACCATCGGGTTGTCCTCCGGCGCGGTGAACTCGAAGACCCGGCCGGTGGCCCAGTTGGCGGTGCCGACGGGCCCCGGATGGCCAGGACCTTGAGGGAAGACATGCACCCTCCGTCCCGACCGGCCCAAGGTCTGCGGGCCTGCGTCGTCCTGCTCGTCGTCGCCGTCCCCCTGCTGGGCGCGGCCTCCGTACGACCGGCCGTCGCCGGGCGGGGCGGCAGCGCTGCCGCCCCGCCCGGCGACTCCCGCCTACGGCCCGTCCCCCTACCGCCCCACGGTGACCTGAACACCGGCGGCGTGCGCACAGCCTCGCCCTGCTCGCCGACCAGACGGTCGTCGCCTGGGGGCACAACAACTACGGCCAGCTCGGCAACGGCACCATGGTGGGGAACCGTCGTCGTGGCGGCTGCGTCCGAGGTGGCATGAGTGTTCCTGTGGGCGCAAGGGCCGCGCGGGCGCCGGGGGTGCGAGGGCCGGCCCTCGCGCGTGGGGCCGCCGGCGTCGGGGCCGTGGTGTTGGGGCTGGCCGGTGGTTACGGGACCGCCTTCCTGGTGGCGGCGGCGCGCAGTTACTGCGATGCGGCCTGGGAGCCGCAGCACCGGTTCGTGTTCTCGTTCGTCGAGTGGCCCGGCCTGGAACTGCTCTGCCTCGTCGCGGCGGTGGCGGTATGGGCGGGCTCGAGGCGGCTGACGGCCGGCCTGGCCATCGGCTGGCGGGGAGTCGTACCGGTGAGCCTGGTGCTGCTGACCCTCGCCGTGCTGGCGATCGGGTGCTTCGCAGTGCTGGGCACACCGAGCGGGTACCCCGGTGATTCAGGGCTCTGCCCGGCCAGCAACATTCCACCGTGGTGGCCGTCCGGGCTGCCCGCCTGAGCGGACGACGTCCGACGGCCGGGGTACCGGCGGGCAGGTCGCACGACAAGCGCGGCGCGGGGTACAGGGTGCGGGACGGCGCGAGCGCGCTCAGGAGCGGGGGCGTGGCAGCAGGGAGCAGCAGCCCGGCGGCCCGTCCCCCGGGGTTCGACCGCCTCCGCCGTCGGCCGTAGCGCACCCCCGGGCCCGGGCCGCCGTCAACTCCTTCGAGACGTCCGTCGGCGAGGCCCACGCGAGACTGCAGCAGTCGTGGCACACCGTCAGCAGGGTTCCGCCGGCGAGGGGACCGACCGGGTCGTCACCGCGATACCGTCCTGGCAAGAACAGCCAAGGGGGCAGGATGACAGGTCAGATCGCGTTCGATTGGCAGCTCAGCGGTAGCGGCTGGGCAACATGCCGAATCGCTGACGCGGCCGCCGAAGCGAAGTACGTGGTCAGTTACTGCACCGATGCCTTGGCCGACCTGCTCTACGGGCTGGGAGGCATGTACCGTCCGGACCCGGTCGAACGGGTCTCCTTCGACCTTGAACCCGTCGAAATCAGGTGGGTGCTTCGTCGCGTCGGCGCAGGCGTTGACGTCTCGATCTACAGGTTCCCCGACATGTCCGCGAGCTTCGACGCTCCCGACGCCGACGGCACCGTTTCGTGGCGATCAACCCAGCCTCGCAGCAGGCTGGTGCACGCCGTGATCGGAGCCGCCCGGAAGGTGTTGCACGAGTACGGCGAAGCAGGCTACGAGGCCCGGTGGGTTCGGTTCCCGTTCCCAGTCGGTGCCCTCCAGGACCTTCGGCGACTGCACTTGTCGAACGACGAGTGCGACCAGCCGCACGAGTCGCTCGTGCCGTAGCTCGTGGGCGGGAAGACGAAGGCCGTCTCGTACGAGCTGGCCGACGGTCCAGTTCACCGTGCCACCGCCAGCAGCGCGGCTGCCACCCCCAAAGCGAACCGGTGCAGGGCCTGGCCGGCGGCGTACATCCCGTTCGGACCCCCCGAGTTCAACTGAGCGAAAGCAGGCGAGCCGGTGGGTTCCTGCGGTGTCTGCGGGTTCGGATGTTCGGTCGTGCGGACGTCCGGTACTCCTGCGGCAGCTCGGCGCCGATCTGCGCCTCCAGTTCTGCCAGGTCCGCAGGGGACAGGACCGGGTCGAGGCGGAAATCATGACCGTTCGATCCGCACACAGCGGGACACGGTCCCGACCGGACCGGTGCAGACGCCACTGCCTCCACCCGCTCCCGTACGCCCACCCACAACTGATCATCCATGTCGCGGAGCGTAGACCGCCCCTCGGACAGGCGAACCGGGGCCCGGGGTAATCGCGCGGTCCGACTTCGCTGTCACGAAAGACCGCCGGGCCACCCGAAGTGCCAATCGGTCCGACTTCGGTGTCACTGGTCACCCGGTCCCTGGCCCGCCTCAACGGACTTTGATGTCCCGTCTCGGGTGATCTGGTCCAAATCTCAGATGATCCGGGCAGATTCGCCAGGGCGTTTCCGGTGATCTGGCCCGCCGGGACTGCTCGCAGATTTTGGTTGCCGAGAGGTGCAGGGCGACTGACCGTCAGGCCTCTACGGCGACGAGTTCCGACCCACGCCGGACTGCGACCAGACCCACCAGGAGCACCACTTCGTCGAGGAACTGACCTTCGCCGACGCGGACTCGATCATGGCCATGCTGCATGAACTGTGCCCGCCCCCGGTCAACGGCTACCTGCCGGTGTGGGTGCGCAACCTCGCGTACCGGTTGGTGCTCCTGCAGCGACCGGACGAGCCGGAGCTGATGCGGGAGGCCGCCCTGAGCCTTGGACTGTTCGGCCCGGAGTGGGACCACATCGCGGCAGACCTGAGCCGGCGCGCCGACGCGCTGGAAGCAGGCTGAGCAGGTCACGGTCTGAGCCGGAGGCGGATCGGGGTGCGCCCCGGTCCACCCCGTGGCGGACCGGCCCTCCCCCGCCACGCGCCGCCGACCCTCCGTCGGCAGGTGCCGGGGGTTCTCGGGCAAGGGCTTGGCGGCGACCCGGCGCGCCGACGGCGGCGGAACCGGGGACCGGTGCTGCGAGGATTCCGGCTCCGGGTCCGGCCGTGATTCCGTCGGTGATCTCCGGATCTCCACCGGGACGGCCGTTGCGTCTACCGTGGGTCGAAAGGCGGCCGAGGCGGACGTGGAGGCAGCGATGAGGGTCGTGTTCGTGCACGGGGCGTGTGTGCGGGACGGGTCGTGGTGGTGGCACCGCACCGCCGCGCTGTTGCGGGAGCGAGGGGTGACGAGCGTGGCGCCGGAGCTGCCCAGCTGCGGCGAGGCGGGCCTGCCCGCAGGCGCCGACGGTCCGGGGCTGTCCGAGGACGTGGCGGCGGTGCGGCAGACACTGCTGGCGGACGACGAGCCCACCGTTGTGGTCGCCCACAGCTACGGCGGCATCGTCACCGCGGAAGCCGCCGCGGGCGTCGGGTCGGTGCGCCATCTGCTGCTGGTCTCCAGTTACCTGCCCGAGGTCGGGCAGAGCCTGTCGGAGTTCGGGGACGGTGGCCCGGCCCCGTTCCTCGACGTCGACCCCGCCGCCGGCACCTTCGGGGTTCGCCCCGACCTGCTCGTGGACACTTTCCTGCAGGACTGCGACCCCGAGGTCCGGACGCAGGCGGCGGACCGCCTCGCCCGCCAGAGCCTGCGGGTGACCGGGCAGCCGGTCGGGGCGGCCGCATGGCAGCGGGTGCCCTCGACGTACCTCGTCTGCGCCCAGGACCTGGGCACCCCGCCGCGTCTCCAGAGGGAGTTCGCCCGCCGGGCCGGCAGCGTCGTCGAACTCGACGCCGGCCACCACCCGTTCCTGTCCCGGCCCGCCGCCGTCCGGGACCTGCTGCTGAGCCTGTGACGGCGGCGGCAGGACCCGGCACCAAGGTGCGAGCGGGCTCCGACGGCCTCGGGGCGGTCGCACCGGGGCCGGCCAGGACGAACACGCCGGCGTACCCGGTCAGTGACCGGTCTCTGCCTGGCGGGCGCGCCGTGCGTTCTCGCGGTGCTCGGTCGGCGTGGTGCCGTAGGCGTCACGGAAGGAGCGGGTGAAGGCGGTGGCGCTGGCGAATCCCCAGCGTGCCGCGATCGCCTGGACGGGCTCACGCGACGCGGGGCGGGCCAGGTCGGCGTGGCACCGTTCGAGTCGTCGTCTGCGGATGAAGCCCGCGACGCTCTCGGGCCGGCCCTGGAAGAGTGCGTAGAGGGTGCGCAGCGAGATGTGGTGCCGGGAGGCGATCGCCTGGGGTGTGAGGTCCGGGTCCCCGAGGTTGTGCTCGATGAAGCCGTGGACCCGGTGCAGCATCGTCTGTGCGCAGGCCTCTGCCGGCCTCTCCTCCGGGTCTCCGAGCTGCTGGGCCAGGCATGCGGTGACCAGGTCGAGCGTGACGGCCCCCATGCGGGACAGCTCCTCGTCCCCGCAGTGCTGCCTCTGATCGAGGAGCGTGCCGAGAAAGCCGGCGAGGATCGCCCCGGTTCCGTGCCGCGCCGGGATGCGCTGCGCGAGGAGGCGGTCCACCCTGTTCGGGCGCAGCGGCAGGGCGGACCGGGGTATCTGCAGGGTCAGCGTGCGGACCGGCCCGGCGACGCGGAGACAGGCCGTCTCGGACGGGCGTGAGGTGTTCGACAGCACGATGTCTCCGGTGACCAGTGCGTCGCGGCCGAGCTGGTTGACCCAGAGGGTGCCCGCTGAGACGAAGTTCAGCTGGTAGCTCTCGGGATCGCCCTGCCTGATGTGTGCCGCGGAGCGTCGCGCCGACATCGGCGAGAAGGCGAACGCCGACATCCGCACGGTACCCAGGTCCAGGTCCGTCATGGTGGCGTGGAAGTCGGCCGCACGGTCGGTGCTCAAGGAGAAGGGCATCACGTCGCTGGACACCGTCGCGCAGAACCAGTCGAACCTGTCCGCCGGCGACACGGCAGCAGCAGACGCACTCGACCATCCCACGAAGTCCTCCACATACTCACGGCGCGACGGCGGGGCGGACCTTCGTCGGCGGTACCGCGCCGGCGCCGGCGGGAGGACCAGCCCTGAACAGTCCATGATCCACTAGCCATAGGTCGCAGTACAAGGTGACCTGGGCCCCAGCGGGAATTGGCGCCGCGTCATACCGCCCTGGCCGTCCCCTGACGAGTCATCGGCGGGACGGGGGCGGGCGCCGATCTGCAGGCGCACCAGCCACCCTGATTGCACGACAAGTCGAGAATCCCTGCACACCACGCACACCCCCGCACGGCGCGTCGATCTAGATTCAGTGGGCGCCGAAGACGCCGTCCAGGTGTCAGCGCTGTCCACCCCGGCCGCAGGGGCCCGCGGGTGCACAGCGTTTCCTGGACGACAACTCCGGTGCATGTTTCCGATCAAGTAATCATCTTCGGGGGGACTCGTATCATGCGCACTCGCGGCATACGCGCTGCGGCCACGGCCGCCATGCTGCTCGGCTTCACTCTTCCGGCGGCCTCGTCGGCCCACGCCCAGCCCCCCGGCATGCCGATGCTGAACGTCCAGCCGTCCGGGACGAACAAGTGTGCAACGCCGCAGGGGAACAGCACCGCCAACGGCACCCGCATCACCCTGTGGACGTGCACCGGAAGCGATCTCCAGAACTGGATCTGGCGCGGCGACAGGATCGTCCACGAGACCAGCGGAAAGTGCCTGACCCCGGAGGGTGACCGCATCTACTCCAACGGCGCGGTACTGACCCTGTGGCCGTGCACCGGTGCCGAGAGCCAGGACTTCGACCAGTCGGTGTCGGACTTCTTCCGGGAGATCAAGACCTCGCACTCGAACAAATGCCTGACCAACTACGGCGGAAACCTCGGCAACGGCACCTGGGTGACCCTCTGGACCTGCGCAGGCGGAGAGCCCGCCGAACAGAACTGGCACCTGGAGCTGTAACGCCCGCGGCCACCGTCCGACCGACGGCCGCGGCCACCACGGAGCTGTTCCTTCGAACGGCCCGACGTCCGACCGCGGCGGCTGCCCGGGCACCTTCGGGTCTGGTCACCGCGCCCTGCCGGACCTGGCCGGCGGGGGCGCGGTGGGCGCCCCCGCCGGCCGAACCCGACATCCCACGAAATGAGAATCGCCGCATGCGCGTGTTGTTGATGGCCTACGGGTCACGCGGAGACGTCGAACCGCTGGTGGCGGTCGCGGCGCAGCTGCGGGACCTCGGAGCGGACGTACGGATGTGCACGCCTCCGGACTTCGCGGAGCTGTTCGACTCCGTCGGCCTCCCGCTGGTGCCGATCGGCGAGCCGGTGCGCCCGTTCGTGAAGGGGGTGCTCACCGGGAGGACGAAGGCTCCCGCTGAGGGGCTGCCCGCACGCGCGGCCGCGCTGACCGCCACGACCTACGAGGCGGTCGTCACGGCCGCCGAGGGATGCGACGTCATCCTGGCGACCGGTTTGCTCCCGGCCGCGGCCGGCGCGCGGACGGCCGCCGAGCGCCTGGGCATCCCCTATGTGTTCGTCGCCTACTTCCCCGCCTACCTGCCCTCGCCGCACCACCCGCCGTTCGAACGGCCGGGCCGGCCGTTCCCACCCGGTGCGACCGACAACCGAACGCTGTGGGACCTGGACACCGAGACCATGAACGTGCTGTTCGGGACCGGTCTCAACACCCACCGGGCGTCCGTCGGCCTGCCGCCGGTGGCCCACTTCCGCGACCACGTCCTCACCGACCGCCCCTGGCTGGCCACCGACCCCGTGCTCAGCCCGTGGCAGGAGCCGGCCGACCTCGACGTGGTGCAGACCGGCGCGTGGTTCCGGACGGACGACCGCCCGCTGCCGGCCGACGTCGAGGCGTTCCTGCGCGCCGGCGAACCGCCGGTGTACGTGGGGTTCGGCAGCATTCCCATGCGCGACGCCGACGACGTGGCCCGGGCGGCCGTCGAGGCGGTCCGGGCGCAGGGCCGCCGTGTGCTGCTCTCCCGCGGCTGGGCCGACCTGGCCGTGGCCGACGACCAGGACGACTGCCTCACCGTCGGGGAGGTCGACCACCACGCCCTGTTCCCGCGGGTCGCCGCCGTCGTCCACCACGGCGGCGCCGGCACCACGACCACGGCCGCCCGCGCCGGTACGCCCCAGGTGGTCGTACCCCAGCTGGCCGACCAGCCGTACTGGGCAGGCCGCGTGGCCGACCTCGGCATCGGCGCGGCACACGACGGCCCGAACCCGACGTTCGCGTCGCTGTCGGACGCGCTCGCCGTCGCCCTGGCTCCCGGGACCCGAACCCGGGCGGCCGCTGTGGCCGCCACGATCCGCACCGACGGTGCGACGCTGGCCGCGAAGCTGCTGATCGACCGGGCCGGCTGAGCAGAGTGCTCGGCCAGGAGGCCCGCCACCCGGTGGCGGGCCTCGGGCTTTGGGCCCGGACGGCCTCCGGGCCGGGGCCGACTCGACCGCTCACCGGCCGGCTGAAGCACTCCGCCACCCGGCCGCTCGTACCGCTGCCCGCTCGGGCGGGACTCAGCCCCTGGTTCTTGCCGCCCTCTCCTGGGCGCATCCGGGTCAGAGTTTGAACATCCCGGTGCAGGGCGGGGTGATGCGTTCCTGCCGTGATCCGAAGTCGACGAGTACCGCGATGTGGCTGTCACCTTCGACGCCGATGGCCCGGCCGAGGCCGTACGTGTCGTGGGTGACCCGGTCGCCGACGGCGAAGTGCTTGCGCGGTGCCGCCACTCGGGCCTTGAAGGGGCTGGTGGGTAGCGGGAGGGGAACTGCTGCAAATTTCGTCATTTCCTCCGGTATGCGCCGGGAAGCGGGGGCGCCGGTCCTTCCGGGGCATTTGATTTCGGTGGGACCGGAATGTCGCGTTCGCCGCCCGGCGTGCCGCCGGGCGGCGCCGGTGGGCCTGGTGCGTCGCCTTCGCCGGGGCCGTCCGCGGCGCGGGCGGGCGCTCCGCCTGCGGAAATTGCCCGCCTTGGGGGCCACCGGTGCCCCGGCGGCCATCTGAGCACCCAACTCGCTTTGCTCTCCAGTGGGTTGATGGCCTATCGGGCCGGGGTCGGCGGGCAGCGGCGGGAAGGCTCCGGCTGGCGGGGGTGAAAATTCCACCGCGGCGGGCCGTGGCCTGCTAGAGTTGTCCTAGTTGCAGTAGTGGTTCCCATGAACTTTGTGTGCGCCTGCTGATGTGTCGCAGGCGCATTTTTTGTTTCCCGGTTTTTCCCCGGATGGGTGCTCATCGCGGCGACTCGGAGCCCGCACTGTGCGGGCTCCGGACAGCCCCTTGAAGGAGATTTTTTTATGGCTAATGGCACTGTGAAGTGGTTCAACGCGGAAAAGGGCTTCGGCTTCATCGAGCAGGAGGGTGGCGGTCCTGACGTGTTCGCCCACTACTCGAACATCAACGCCAACGGCTTCCGTGAGCTGCTCGAGGGCCAGAAGGTCGAGTTCGACGTCACGCAGGGCCAGAAGGGCCCGCAGGCCGAGAACATTCGTCCGCTGTAGTTTTTCCGCCAGGGCACCCGCCTGGCAGCGAGGGCCCGCACCGCGTACATGCCCGGTGCGGGCCCCCTCGGCGTCGTGCCCCCGGCGCCTCCCTGGGCCGCTCAGGCCCACCGGTTCCGCCACCGGCGACCATCCCCACGTGAGACGCACGGCGTCTCGTCCGGATCGGCGCCCTGCCGTGACAGCTCACGGTTCGAGGTTCTTCGCTCCCGCCCTCCGCGGTGAGCGCCGACCGTAGGTGACGTGCCGCACGGTTCCACCGTCCACGCTCCGCCCGTCGTACTTCCGGCCCGTTGACTTGCGGTCTCCGCCGGCGCCTCGCGCCGCGGAGCCTTCCTCGTGGCGTGCCGACCCGAGGAAGGTCTCCCGCATGAACCGTTCCAGTCGCCCCTCGTACCGCAGCGCCGGCTCCCGCTCGGCCGACAGCTCCCGCTCCTCCGCCGGTTCCCGCTCCGGTTCCCGCTCCGGCGGCAGCTCCTTCTACGGCGACCGGCCGGCCGGCGGCCGGTACTCCGGCGGCCGCGGTGGCCGTCAGGGATCGGCCCCGCAGGGGGAGTTCGCGATGCCGGTGAGCACCACCCCGGCACTGCCGGCCGTCGAGTCCTTCGACGAGCTGGACATGCCGAAGGCCCTGCTCTCGACGCTGACCCGCCAGGGCGTCACCGCGCCGTTCCCGATCCAGGCCGCGACCCTGCCGAACTCGCTGGCCGGCCGTGACGTCCTCGGACGCGGCCGGACCGGCTCCGGCAAGACCATCGCCTTCGGCCTCGCCGTGCTGGCCCGCACCGCCGGGCGCAAGGCCGAACCGCGCCGCCCGCTGGCGCTGGTGCTGGTCCCCACCCGCGAACTGGCGCAGCAGGTCACCGAGGCCCTCACCCCCTACGCCCACGCGGTCCGCCTGCGGATGGCGACGGTGGTGGGCGGGATGTCGATCGGCCGCCAGGCCCAGGCGCTGAACCGCGGGGCGGAGGTCGTGGTCGCCACCCCCGGCCGGCTCAAGGACCTGATCCAGCGCGGCGACTGCCAGCTGGACGGGGTCGGCGTCACGGTGCTGGACGAGGCCGACCAGATGGCCGACATGGGCTTCCTGCCGCAGGTCACCGAGCTGCTGGAGCAGGTCGAGCAGGACGGGCAGACGATGCTCTTCTCCGCCACCCTGGACCGCAACGTCGACCGCCTGGTGCGGCGCTTCCTCAAGGACCCGGTCACGCACTCGGTGGACCCGTCCGCGGGAGCGGTCAGCACCATGGAGCACCACGTGCTGCACGTGCAGAACTTCGACAAGAACGCCACGATCGCCCACATCGCGTCCCGGGACGGCGGGGTGATCATGTTCATCGACACCAAGCACGGCGCGGACCGCCTGGTGGAGGACCTGCTCGCGAACGGGGTGAAGGCCGCGGCCCTGCACGGTGGCAAGTCCCAGCCGCAGCGCACCCGGACCCTGGAGCAGTTCCGCACCGGCCAGGTCACCGCGCTGATCGCGACCAACGTCGCCGCCCGGGGCATCCACGTCGACGGGCTCGACCTGGTCGTCAACCTGGACCCGCCGAACGACCACAAGGACTACCTCCACCGGGGCGGGCGCACCGCCCGGGCCGGCGAGTCCGGCACCGTCGTCACCCTGGTGCTGCCCAACCAGCGCCGCGAGATGGCCCGCATGATGACCACGGCAGCCATCACCCCCGTCACCACCCGGGTCACCGCCGGCGACGAGGAGCTCGCCCGCATCACCGGCGCCCGGGTGCCCACCGGCATCCCCACCGTGATCGCCGACCCCCTCGTCGAGCGGCCCCGCCGCAGCCCGTCCACCGGCCGCGGCCGCCGCGGCCGCCCCGCCGGCGCCACAGGCGAGACCCGGGCCACCGGCAGCCGGGGCAGCCAGGACTCCTCTGCCGGCCGCCGCCGCGCACCCAGGCGTGTGACCGCCTCGGCGTAGCACCGGCCGGGCGCGGAATCCCTGGATGCGGGCCGGGCCCGCATCGGACCGCCGGGCCACCGGACCGCCAGGTCACCGGCACCGGCTTTCCGCAGCCGCCGGGTGCGGAATCCGTCGGCAGCGCCGCGGGCCCGCTCCCACCCCTCGGTGGCGTCCGAAGACCGATCCCGTCCGAGAAGTGCCCGCCCGGAAACCGCACCGGCCCTGTACCCACGGGGCCGGTGCGGCCGTACGTCCGCCCGGCAGCGGCGGACGGCCCTCGGCACCCGTTCGCGGCCCCGCCGGGGACCCGACCTCCGGGATTCTCGCCTGCACACCGTCAAAATCGCTCCCACCGACGATCACGATGCGTCAGGATGACCGGATGGCAGATGAGATGATCACACCCAGCCGGATCGCGGACGAGCACGTCGCCCGGGTCGCCGCCCACGACCCGACGGTCGCCGCCTGGCTCGGCCTGCACCCCGAGGACCAGCGGCAGCCGGACCTCTCCCCCGAGGGCTACCAGGCGGCCGACGCGCTCAACCGGCGTGCCCTCGCCGAACTCGACGCGGCCGAGGCGACCCGCACCGGCGGCCCGGACCGGTGGGACCCGGACGAGGAGGTCTGCGCACGGCTGCTGCGCGAACGCCTCACCGCCGCCCTGGCCGTCCAGGAGGCCGGGGACAACTTCCGCCAGCTGCGCAACGTCGCCGCGCCCGTCCACCAGGTCCGCGAGATCTTCACCCTGATGCCGACCGCCACCGAGCAGGACTGGGCCACCGTGGCCGGCCGGCTGCGCAACCTGCCCGGTGCCCTGGACGGCTACCGCCGCACGCTCGCCGAGGGCATCTCGCGCGGACTGCTCTCCGCGCCCCGCCAGGCGGCCGTGGTCGTCGACCAGCTCACCGCCTGGACCGGCGAGACCGACGGCGGGGCCGGCTGGTTCGCCGGGTTCGCGGCCGGCGGCCCGGAGCCCCTGCGCCCCGAACTCGACGGAGCCGCGTTGTCGGCCACCGCCGCCGTCGCCGAGTTCCGCGACTGGCTGCGCGACACCTACCTGCCCGCGGCCGCCGGCACCCCGGACGCCGTCGGCAGCGAGCGCTACCTGCGGGCCGTACGCTTCGGCACCGGCGCCGACCTCGACGTGGCGGAGGCCTACGACTGGGCCTGGGAGGAGTTCCACCGGCTGCGGGTCGAGATGGCGGCCGAGGCCGAGCGGGTGCTGCCGGGCGCCGGCGCGCTGGCCACCATGCGGCACCTGGAGGAGCACGGGCACGCGATCAAGGGCGAGGACGGCATCCGCGACTGGCTCCAGCAGCTCATGGACGGCGCGATCGACGCCCTCGACGGCACCCACTTCGACATCCAGGGCCCGGTCCGCAAGGTGGAGTCCCGCATCGCACCGCCCGGCAGCTCCGCCGCCGCCTACTACTCCGCCCCCAGCCTGGACTTCAGCCGCCCCGGCCGCACCTATCTGCCGACCCTGGGCCGGGACACCTTCCCCACCTGGCAGCTGGTCAGCACCTGGTACCACGAGGGCGTACCCGGCCACCACCTGCAGCTCGCCCAGTGGAACCACGTCGCCGACCGGCTCTCCACCTACCAGGTCACCCTCGGCAAGGTCAGCGCCAACCTGGAGGGCTGGGCGCTGTACTCCGAGCGCCTGATGGACGACCTCGGCTTCTTCGCCGAACCCGCCCACCGGCTGGGCTTCCTGGACGAGCAGATGCTGCGCACCATCCGGGTGATCATCGACATCGGCATGCACCTGCGCCTGCCCGTCCCGGCCGGCTCGGGGTTCCACCCCGGCGAGACCTGGACCCCGGAACTGGCGACGGAGTTCATGGCCACGTACAACGGCAGCCCGGAACCGGCCCGGATCAGCGAGATCAACCGCTACCTCGGCTGGCCCGGCCAGGCGATCGGCTACAAGCTCGGCGAACGCGCCTGGCTGCGGGGCCGGGAGGCGGCCCGGGCCCGGCACGGCGCCGCCTTCGACCTCAAGGCCTGGCACATGAAGGCGCTCTCCCAGGGCTCGCTCGGCCTGGACGACCTGGAGGGCAACCTGGCCGCGCTGTAGCCGACTTCTCGGCCCTCAGAGACGGTACGCCGGGCCCCTCTACGCCGGCTCGGGGCCGGCCGCGCGCAGCGGTCGGCCCGGGGCGGCCAGGTCCTGGCGGGCGGCTCGTCGCCTCCCTCTCAGGACGAGCCGCACCTGGCCAGGAAGGAGCGGACGGCATCGGCGAACCCGGCCGGCGCGTCGTGGTGCACGACGTGCCCGGTGGGCAGCTCGACCAGCTCGACCAGCTCGGCCCGGCCGGCCACCATGGCACGGGCGTGGTCGGCGGCCAGTTCGTCGCTCCGCCTTCCACGTACGAGCAGGGTCGGGCACCGCACCCCCGTCCAGTCGTCCCAGTGGTCACCGTTGAGCGCCTGCTGGGACCGCACGGTGTCCTCGATGCCGAACGAGTAGCCCCAGCCGTCCCCGGTTCGCCGTACGGAACACTCCAGATAGGGCCCGGCCGCGCCGAGCGCCGCGATCAGCGCTCCGCGGGACGACGCGCCACGGGGAAGCCGCTCGGTGAACGACCAGTCGCAGTCCACGACCGCGCCGATGTCCTCCACGATCAGGGCGGTGACCCGGCCCGGCTGCCTCGCCGCGTACTGGTAGGCGTTCACGCCGCCCAGGGAGTGGCCGAGGACCGCCACCGGGCCGAGGCCCAGATGGCGCTGGAACGCCGCGATGTCGGCCACGTAGTCGTCCCGTTCATAACTCGGCGCCCGGTCGGACTCACCGTGCCCGCGCTGGTCGAGCGCGATCACCCGCCAGCGTGGCGCCAGTGCCCCGGCCAGCGGCTCGAACGCCGAGGCTTCGTTGTAGTGCCCGTGGAGGGCCAGCAGCGGGACGCCCGGACCACCGAAGTCCAGATACGACAGCCGCCGCCCGCCCACCCTGAAGTACTCACGCATGCCGTCATGCTAGGCAACGCCACCGACACCGAGGGACGGCTGCCGCACGGTCCCCTGCCCGCCGCCGGCCGCCCGGCCCGGTGCCGCCACCCGACCCGTCGGCCCGGGCCGGGCAGCTCGGGTTCACGGTCGACCGCTACGGTGTCCCCGCCGTCGTCGTCTCCCCCTGGGTGGCCGAGGGCCAGGTGTTCAACGAGGAACACTGCGACACCTCAGTGATCGCGACCCTGGCTGATCGCGACCCGGCGCGAACAGTGGGACCCGGACGCCCCGTTCACCGCGCGCGACGCCGCCGCCCGGACCATCTCGCACGCCTTCACCCTCACGACCCCGCGAGACCCCCGGCACCTGGCCCACCCCGGCCCCGCGTCCGGTGCCCCGGTACGTCGAGGACGCCCTGCCGCCGGGCCGAACCCTCTCCGCCCTGGGCAGGGCGGGCCTTCGAAGGAATCCGCGGCTTCGCGGAGCATCACCGCATCCGGATCCAGGGACTTCCGGACGATCCCGGGGCCGAAGTCCCCCCGGAGCAGGCCCTGCAGATCATGCGTGACTTCCTCGCCAGCCAGCTTCCCCCTCCCGGTACCGCCCGCCCAGGCAGCGGACATCCCGCGCACCGGACGCGGGCGGGCACATCGGCTCCGGTAGCGCCGCGGGCCGTCCCGTTCGCGGCCGGGCGAGAGCGACGGCGTCGGTGGGCCGTTCACGATCGGGCGGGGCGAAGCGGCGGACCGATGGGTACGGGGCAGCCTTCGGCGCGCGGGTCCGCCGCCGGTCGGACCTGGCTGACAGTCGGTCAACCCTCCGGTGGTGCCGGTGTGTGGATCGCGTGAATTCCGTGCTGGGGAAGCAAGTTCCTGGTGGGACGGGAGTGGTGGGATGCGCCTGGCTTTACTAGGTTGTTGTCAAACCTTAATTTCCGGAAATTCACTCGATCGAGTGAGTCCGCAGGAAGAAGGAGTGGGTCTTTGACCTCCCACCGCCGTCCGAAGCAGCCGAGCCGCGCGCGGGTGACCGTGCTCACCGCTGCCGCGGTGACCACAGTCGCCCTCTCCGCCCAGATGAGCGCGCACGCCGCGCCCACCACGCCCTCCAAGAAGGAGGAGGTGAAGGCGCAGGTCGACCAGCTCAACGCGGAACAGGAGCAGGCCGCCGAACGCTACAACGGCGCCAAGGAGCGGGCCGACCAGCTGCGTAAACAGGCCGACCAACTCCAGGACCAGGTGGCCCGGGGCCAGGAGCAGATGACCCACCTTCAGATCGGCCTGGCCGAGGTGGCCGGCGAGCAGTACCGCACCGGCGGGATCGATCCCTCCGTCCAGCTGATGCTCACCTCCGACCCCTCCGGCTACCTCCAGCAGGCGACCAGCGTCCAGCAGGCCACCTCCAGCCAGGCGGAGGCACTGAAGGGTCTTCAGGACCAGCAGCGCCGGCTCGACCAGCAGAAGACCGAGGCCGCCGCCGTCCTCTCCTCGCTGGACGAGACCACCAAGGAGCTCAACCAGGCCAAGGCGGACGTCAACAAGAAGCTCCAGGAGGCGAACGCGCTGCTGAACTCGCTCAGCGCCGCCGACCGCGCCTCGATCACCCAGGGGGACGGCCGCGCCTCGCGCGACGCCGTCCGGGTGGACCTCGGCTCGCTGCCGCAGGCCGGCGGCTACGCCGGTGTCGCGGTCGCCAAGGCGATGAGCAAGCAGGGCGCGCCGTACCACTGGAGCTCCGTCGGCCCCGACATGTTCGACTGCTCGGGCCTGATGGTGTGGGCCTACCGCCAGGCCAACGTCTCCCTGCCGCGCACCTCCCAGGAGCAGGGCAACGTCGGCACCCGGGTGCCCTCGCTGGCCGAGGCGCAGCCCGGCGACCTGGTGATCTACGGCAGCGACCGGCACCACGTCGGGATGTACATCGGCAACGGGATGGTGGTGCACGCGCCGCACAGCGGTGACGTGGTCAAGGTGATGAAGGCGGACGCCATGCCGATCAACACGATCCGCCGGGTCTGACGCGACGCGCGAGCGGGGCTGCCGCAGCGGGCCGAACGGGGGCATCGGGGTGACGAGAGCAACGAAGGCCACGGGGCGACGGGGGTCGCCCGGTGTCCGGCGCCGGACGCCGAGCGGCGGATTCCGGACATGGAACGGCGACTTGAGGAATCTTTGAGGTTCACAGGACTGCCGCCGGGACCTGACGGTGCGACAGAATTGTCGGTGCCAGGTCAACCGATCACCCGGCGCAGCCCAGCACGGCCGCACCAGGCACCGGGGTCTTCGACCGGCGGGCCGGACCGACGTCCGCCCGCCGGTGCCGGACGCCCACGGGCCGGGCGGCGCACCTGTCCCGCGCCGTCGAGGCGTGTGCGGGTGCGCCGGGTCGGGGACCGCGACCGGGTGACGGACGACCGGACTGCCCGACGGCGCCGGAGTGGGGCCGGCGCCGGGTCCGAACGATCCCCGTACCGGCCGCCGGCCGGACGCCGACCGAGGAGTCCCCGTGTCCTTCGATCCCCGTACCGTGCTCGAACCCGCCAGGCCCCACACGCTGGCACTGTTCCGGATCGTCACCGCCCTGCTGTTCTCGTGCCACGGCGCCGCCTCGCTCTTCGGGGTGCTGGGCGGCACGCGCGGCGGCGGCACCGTCCCGGTCGGGCAGTGGCCCGGATGGTGGGCCGCGCTCATCCAGCTGGCGGGCGGTGTGCTGGTGCTGCTTGGGCTCGGCACCCGGCCGGCCGCCCTGCTGTGCTCGGGTTCGATGGCCTACGCCTACTTCTCGGTGCACCAGGAGAAGGCGCTGTGGCCGATCCAGAACGGCGGTGAACTCGCCGTGCTGTTCTGCTGGGCCTTCCTGGCCCTCGCGGTCACCGGGCCCGGCAGTCTCGCCCTCGACGGGCTGCTGCGCCGCCCGTCGGCCGGCCGGCCGGGGCTGACCCCGGCCAGGACCCGCGCCTAGCTCCGGCCCGGCGATCCCGGGTGCCTCCCGGCCGGGTTCGGGTCGAACGTGCTCGACCCGAACCTGGCCGGGAAGGATCGTGTGTATGCCATCTGCAATCCGACAATCGGACCGGCTGCGGCGAGTGTCGCAGCGCGCGACAGCATCGGGCGCTGTTCTACTGGCTGCATGACCCACATCACGTTCCTTCTCGTGATGGTGATCATCACAGCCCTGGCGTTCGATTTCACCAACGGTTTCCACGACACCGCGAACGCCATGGCCACGTCGATCGCCACCGGCGCGCTGCCCCCGAGGGTGGCCGTGCTGGTGAGCGCCGTCCTCAACGTGGTCGGCGCCTTCCTGTCCACGGCGGTGGCCAAAACGATCTCCGGCGGCATCGTGAACGACGGACTCATCACCCTGGGCATGATCTTCGCGGGGCTGGTCGGCGCGATCCTCTGGAACCTGCTCACCTGGTTGCTCGGACTCCCGTCGAGCTCGTCGCACGCGCTGATCGGCGGGTTGATCGGCGCGGCCTGGGTCGGTGCGGGGCTGAAAGCCGTGAACTTCACCGAGGTGCTCGAAAAGATCATCATCCCGGCGTTCGCCGCACCGGTGGTCGCCGGGATCGCCGCACTGCTGGCCACCCGGCTGGCCTACCGGCTCAGCGGGCGGGCCGGCGAGGCGTCGGTGGACCGGGGCTTCCGGTTCGGGCAGATCGGGTCGGCCTCACTGGTCTCGCTCGCCCACGGCACCAACGACGCGCAGAAGACGATGGGCGTGATCACCCTCAGCCTGATCTCCGCGGGCGCGCTGGCCTCCGGTTCGGGGCCGCCGACCTGGGTGGTCCTCACCGCGGGCCTGGCCATCGGCCTGGGGACCTACCTCGGTGGCTGGCGCATCATCCGGACACTGGGCCGGGGATTGACCGACATCCGCTCGCCGCAGGGCTTCGCCGCCGAGACGGCCTCCGCCACGGTCATCCTCAGCTCCGCCCACCTCGGGTTCGCGCTCTCCACCACGCAGGTCTGCAGCGGCAGCATCATCGGCGCCGGGCTCGGCCGCCGCCGGTCGCAGGTCCGCTGGAACACGGCCGGCCGGATGGCCGTCGCCTGGCTGATCACCCTGCCGGCGGCGGGCCTGATCGGCGGAGCAGCCTCCGCCGTCGTGGTGCACGGCGGAACGATCGGGACGGTGGCGGTGGCGGTGGCCGCCGTGGTCGCGGCGACGGTGATCTACCTGCTGTCCCGGCGCAGCCCGGTCACCGCCGACAACGTCAACGACGCCCGTACCGTGACGGTCAACCCGCAGCCCGCCCCCGCGGGCAACTGAGAGGGAGGAGGCCGCCGTGGCACTGGACTGGAGCGCCCTGGGCGAGGTCACCGCCGTCAGCATCGGCACCACCGTCGCGGTGGCCGTGGTGTTCACCCTGGGGGTGCGGGCGATGCTGAGCCACCAGGCGGCCAGGAGCACCGGCCGGACTTCGGTCGCCGCCCTGGCGGGGGCCTCGTTGTGCTTCCTGGCCTGCGGCGCCGCCGTGCTCTACGGGCTGTATCTGATCATTCCGCAGTTCCACGACTGAGGGCAGCGCGGAGCTGCCCGGACGCGATGCCGTCGACGCCGGGACGTCCCGGCGGGCGAGCCGGCTGCCGAGGAGGATCGCCGGCGCCCGTACCCCGCGCCGCCTCACACCCCCGCCGCGTCCAGAGCGACGCCCAGGCCGTAGGTGACCGCCATCGCCAGCCCGCCGCCGAGCACGTTGCGCAGGACGGCCCGCCGGGGCGGCGCCCCTCCCAGGCGGGCGCTCAGCAGGCCGGTGACCAGCAGCGCGCAGAGCACCGTGGCGGCCGTGCCCGGCGCCCGCACGGCGGCCGGCAGCAGCAGGACGGCGAGCAGGGGGCAGAGCGCCCCGACGGTGAAGGAGACGAAGCTGGCCCAGGCGGCCTGCCAGGCGCTGGTCAGCTCCTCGGGGTCGATCTTCAGTTCGACCTCGGCGTGGGCGGCCAGCGGGTCCTGTTCGGTGAGCCGGACGGCGACCTCGCGGGCCAGCCCGGCCGGCAGGCCCTTGGCCTCGTAGAAGCCGGCGAGTTCGGCGAGTTCGGCCGCCGGGTCCTCGGCGAGCTCGCGCTGCTCCTGGCGCAGCGCGGCCCGTTCGGAGTCGCGCTGGCTGCTGACCGACACGTACTCGCCGACCGCCATCGAGAGCGAGCCGGCCAGCATCCCGGCCAGGCCGGCGGTGAGCAGCGCGCTCTCGGAGGTGGTGGCTCCGGCCACGCCCATCACCAGGCCGGCGGTGGAGACCACCCCGTCGTTGGCGCCGAGGACGGCGGCCCGCAGCCAGTTCAACCGGGGGCCGAGCGCTCCGCCATGGGACTCGGCGTGCCCGCCGTCCTCCTCCGGTCCACCGCCGCTACCGCTGCCGCCACCCGGTGGGCCCGCTTTCCCGGTCTCCGGCACGCTGCCCGCCTCCGTCCGTCCCGCCCCGACGGGCCCGCGGGCCCTGGTCCCGGTCATCCTCCCGGCCCGGCCGGGCGTCCGGGCCCAGCGACACACGGCAGGCCGGCGCGGCACCCGGCGGGCCGGGGCCGATCGCCGGCGGCCAGCCGCCCGAACCGGGGGTCAGACGCCGACGGCCAGGTCGGTGCCCACCGCCAGGTCCGCGCCGGTGGCCGCGCGGACCTCCTCCAGGGTGGTGCCCGGGGCGAGCTCGACCAGCCGCAGGCCGTCCGGGGTGACGTCGACGACGGCGAGGTCGGTGACGATGCGGTCGACCACCCGGCGGCCGGTGGCGGGCAGCGTGAGCTCCCGGACGATCTTGGGTGAGCCGTCGCGGGCGGTGTGCTCCATCACCACGATCAGGCGGCGGGCGCCGTGCACCAGGTCCATCGCGCCGCCCATACCCTTGACCATCTTGCCGGGGATCATCCAGTTGGCCAGGTCGCCCAGGGCGGAGACCTCCATCGCGCCGAGCACCGAGACGTCGATCCGCCCGGCCCGGATCATGCCGAAGGAGAACGCCGAGTCGAAGTACGAGGCGCCGTCGGCGGTGGTGACGGTCTCCTTGCCGGCGTTGATCAGGTCCGGGTGCTCCTCGCCGTCGTACGGGTAGGGGCCCACGCCGAGGATGCCGTTCTCGGAGTGCAGGACGACGTGCACCCCCGGCGGGACGTGGTTGGGGATCAGGGTCGGCAGGCCGATCCCCAGGTTGACGTACTGGCCGTCCCGCAGTTCCCGGGCGGCGCGAGCGGCGAGCTGGTCGCGGTCGAGCGGCATGGTCAGTTCTCCTCGGCTGCGCCGCGGGCGGCGGATCGGACGGTACGGCGTTCGACGCGCTTCTCGGCGGGGCCGGCGGGGACCACCCGGTCGACGTACACACCGGGCAGGTGGACGGCGTCCGGGGGCAGTTCGCCCGGCTCGACGATCCGCTCGGCCTCCACCAGGGTGATCCGGCCGGCCATCGCGCAGAGCGGGTTGAAGTTGCGGGCGGCGGCGTGGAAGACGCAGTTGCCGTGGCGGTCCGCGACAGCCGCGCGCACCAGGGCGAAGTCGGCGGTGACGGCCTCCTCCAGCAGGTACCGGCGGCCGCCGAACTCCCGTACCTCCTTGGGCGGTGAGGCCAGCGCCACCGAGCCGTCGGCCGCGTAGCGCCAGGGCAGGCCGCCCTCCTCGACCTGGGTGCCGACGCCGGCCGGGGTGAAGAAGGCCGGGATGCCCGAGCCGCCCGCGCGCAGCCGCTCGGCGAGCGTGCCCTGCGGGGTGAGCTCCACCTCCAGTTCGCCGCTCAGGTACTGGCGGGCGAACTCCTTGTTCTCCCCCACGTAGGAGGAGGTCATCCGGGCGATCCGGCCGGCCCGGAGCAGCAGGCCCAGACCCCAGTCGTCGACGCCGCAGTTGTTGGAGACCACCCGCAGCCCGGTCGGGCCGGCTTCGGCCAGCGCGTCGATCAGCGTCGAGGGGATGCCGCAGAGGCCGAAGCCTCCGACGGCCAGCGTCGCCCCGTCGGGGATGTCCGCCACCGCGCGCGCCGAGGTCACCACCTTGTCCATGTTCCTGCCTTCCGTCCGGGGAGCCGTGCCTTCGCTGCCTCCCCCGGCGGCGGGAATCCGTGCAGGCCGGGGCGGTGAGGCCCTTTTCACTGTTCCGGCACCGCCCGCGGCTCGGCCATGTGCGCCCACCACACGGCGCCCGGCCCAGGTGTTGCTGCCGCCCACATGTCCGGGCCCGGCCGCCGCTCCTAAGGTCTCACCAACCACCCACCATGACCCCGCCGCCACCCGGAGCGTGACCCTCGGGGAGCGTCCGCACGGACGCTCCCGCACCCCGGGCGGCGGCGGACGGCAACAGACTCCCCGGGAGCCGACCACCATGCGCATGCGCACCGCACACGTCGTCAGCAGCAGACCCCTGCAGGCGCTTTCCCTGCTGACCGCCGGCGCCGTCCTCACCGGGTGCGCCGCCGCCGGCACGGCCGGCTCCGACAAGGCCGCCGCCGGGGACTCCTCGCCCGTCAAGGTCGGCCTGGTGTACTCGCGCAGCGGTCCGCTGGCCGCCTACGGCAAGCAGTACCTGGACGGCTTCACCGCCGGCCTGGCCTACGCCACCAAGGGCACCAACAAGGTCGCCGGCCACCCGATCGAGGTGACCGAGCAGGACGACGCCGGCGATCCGGCGAAGGCCGTGGCCGCCGCCAAGGACCTGGCGGGCAAGGGCTACAAGATCCTGGCCGGCAGCACCGACTCCGGGGTGGCCCTGCAGGTGGCCCCGCTGGCCGCGCAGAACCACCTGCTGTTCATCAGCGGCGCGGCCGCCACCGACGCCCTGACCGGCATCAACAAGTACACCTTCCGCTCCGGGCGGCAGTCCTACCAGGACATCCTCGCGGCCGGGACGCTGCTGCTCGGCGCCAAGGACAAGAAGGTCACCGTCCTCTCGCAGAACTCGGCGTTCGGCCAGGCCAACGTCGCCGCCGTGAAGTCCGCCCTGGAGGGCCAGGGCGCCGTGGTGACCTCGGTGCTGGCGCCGCCCAGCGCCACCGACCTGACGCCGTTCGCGCAGCAGGTCAAGGCCGGCTCCCCCGACCTCGTCTACGTGGCCTGGGCCGGCGCCAGCGCCCCGGCCCTGTGGACGGCGCTGGACCAGCAGGGCGTGCTGGACGCCGGCAAGGTGGTGACCGGACTGGCCGGAACCGCCTCGTACCCGATCTTCGGGCCGGCCGCCGCGAAGATCTCCTTCCTGGCGCACTACTTCCCCGGCGCGGCCGGCGGCAACGAGGTCGAGAAGGCGATGCTGGACGGGGTCGCCAAGGCCGGCGGGACGCCGGACCTGTTCAACCCGGACGGCTTCACCGCCGCCCAGCTGATCGTGCACGCCGTCGAGGCCGGCAGCGCCACCGACACCGCCGCCATGGTCAAGGCCCTGGAGGACTGGCGGTTCGCCGGCCCCAAGGGCGACGAGCAGGTCCGCGCGGAGGACCACGCGCTGCTCCAGCCGATGTTCACCGCCCGGCTGAACGGCCAGGGAGCCGACGCCAAGCCGGAGTTGCTGCACACCCTGCCCATGTCGGCGGCCGCGCCGACGGTCAAGTCGATCGCGGGCTGACCGATGGGATCCCCGAACACCGCACCACGGGGTGGCCCCGGGGGCGCCGGGAGCGGGCGGGCGGCCGCCCTCCCGTCCCCGGTGCTCCGGCTGCGCGGCCTCGGCTGGGGCGTCGGCGGCGCCACCATCGTCGAGGACGTCTCCTTCGACGTCCAGGAGGGCGAGTTCCTCGCCTTCATCGGCCCCAACGGCGCCGGCAAGACCTCCCTCTTCAACCTGATCAGCGGCCTCAACCCGGCCACCGCCGGCAGCATCGAACTGGACGGCGCCGACATCACCGGGCAGGCCGCGCACGCCCGGGCCCGACTCGGCCTCGGCCGGACCTTCCAGACCTCCAGCCTGTGGCCGGCCATGACGGTCGCCGACCACGTCCGGCTGGCCGCGCAGGCCGCCGGCGGCGGCTCGTACCGGATCTGGCGCCGGGCCGGCGCGTACACCCGGCAGGTCGGCAGCGCCCTGGAGCGCACCGGTCTCGGGCACCGCGCCGAGACCCCGGCCCGGGACCTCTCGCACGGCGAGAAACGCAAACTCGAACTGGCCGTCCTGCTGGTCGGCGAGCCCCGCCTGATGCTGCTGGACGAGCCGATGGCCGGGGTGAGCGCCGAGGAGGTCCCGGCGCTGACCGAGCTGATCCGCTCGCTGCACCGCGAACAGGGCCGCACCGTACTCATGGTCGAACACCACATGGACGTCCTGCTGGGCCTGGCCGACCGGCTCGCCGTGATGCACCACGGCACCCTGCTCGCCCTGGACACCCCGCAGGCCGTGATGGCCGACGCGACCGTGCAGCAGGCCTACCTCGGGGAGGAACTGTGAACGGCGAAGCCCTGCTGCGGGTCAGGGACCTACGGGTCGTCATCGGCGGCCGGCACATCCTGCACGGCGTCGACCTGGACGTCCGGGCGCACGGCGTGACCGCCCTGCTCGGCCGCAACGGCGCCGGCAAGACGACCACCGTGCGCGGCATCCTCGGCCTGGTCCCGCGGACCGGCAGCGTACTGTTCGACGGCACCGAGACCGTCCGGCTGGCCACCCACGCCCTGGTCCGGCGCGGGATCGGCTACGCCCCCGAGGACCGGGGCGTGTTCGCCGGGCTCAGCGTCGCCGAGAACCTGCGGCTGGCGGAGCGGCCGGGCGCAGGCGAGCCCGCCTACGCTCTGGTGCACGAGCTGTTCCCGGAGCTGCGGCAGCGCGCCAGGCAGCTCGCCGGGACGCTGTCCGGCGGCCAGCAGCAGATGGTCGCGATCTCCCGCACCCTTCTCAACGGCAACCGCCTGATCATCGCCGACGAGCCGACCAAGGGCCTGGCCCCGAAGGTCGTCACCGAGGTCGCGCAGGTGCTGGAGCGGGCGGCCTCGGCCGTACCCGTGCTGCTGGTCGAGCAGAACCTCGCCATGGTGCGCCGGCTCGCTGAACACTGCGTCGTCCTGGCGGACGGCCGCACCGCGCACCACGGCCCCGCCGACGAGCTGCTCACCGACGCCGAGGCCACCCGCCGGCTGCTCGGCGTCGGACGCCACCAGGGCGCCGCCGACCAGGCCTCCGCCGGCCGGCCGCCGGCCGCCCGCCACCACACCGACAGGGAACACTGATGTCCACCGTCGTCCTGCTCACCCTCACCGGGCTGGGACTGGGAGCGCTGTACTTCCTGGTCGCCTCCGGCCTGTCGCTGATCTTCGGCCTGATGGACGTCCTGAACTTCGCGCACGGCGCCCTGCTGAGCGTCGGCGCGTACGGCACCTGGTGGGCCGCCTCCGGGCACCTGCCGGGCGCCGGCCCCGGCGGCCTCGGCTTCGTACTGGCGGTCGCCTTCGGGACCGCGGCCGGCACCCTCGCCGCCGTCCTGCTCGAACTCGCCGTCATCCGCCCGCTGTACGAACGCCCGCGCGAGCAGGTGCTCGCCACCGTCGGGGTCGGCCTCGCCGTGCCCGCGCTGCTCTCCGCGATCTGGGGGGCCGACGCCCGCCCCTTCCCCGGTCCGGCCGCGCTCACCGGCACCTTCGGCCTGCTCGGCGCCCAGGTGCCGGTCAACCGGCTGGTGCTGATCGCCGCCGCCCTCGCCGTGCTGGCCGTGCTCAAGCTCTTCCTCGGGCGCACCCGGCACGGGCTCGTGGTCCGGGCCGGCGTCGAGGACCGCGCCATGGTCACCGCGCTCGGCATCGACGTCCGCAAGGCCTTCACCCTGGTCTTCGCCATCGGCGGCGCGGCCGCCGCCCTCGGCGGGGCGCTCGGCGGCCTCTACTTCGGCTCCGTCGACCCCGGCCAGGGCACCTCGCTGCTCATCTTCGCCTTCGTGGTCGTGGTGATGGGCGGCATGGGCTCGGTCGGCGGCGCCGCCCTCGCCTCCGTCGCCGTCGGGCTCGTCCAGCAGTTCGCCAACTACTACACCACCGCCGGGCTCGGCGACCTCGCCGTCGTCGTCCTGCTCGCCGCCCTGCTGCTCGTCCGGCCGAGCGGACTCACCGGGAGACTCGCATGACCACCGCCACGCCCGAGCAGACCCAGGCGGGCGCCCCGCCCGCCGCACCGCCGGCCGACCGGCTGCGCCGGCTGGCCCGCTGGTGGCCCGCCGCCCTGCTGCTCGCCCTGCTCACCGCGCCCTGGAGCTCGCTGCCGCTGCCCGGCCTGCTGGACGGCCCGCTCGGTAGCCCGGGCAGCCTCCAACTGATCGCCCTGTGCCTGCTGTTCGGCGCCCTCGCCACCGGCTACGACCTGCTGCTCGGCCGCACCGGACTGCTCTCCTTCGGCCACGCCCTGTACTTCGCCACCGGCACCTACGCGACCAACACCGTGATGCTGCAGGCCGGCCTGCCGTTCCTGCCGTCCGCACTGCTCGGGCTGCTGGCCGGGGTGGCGATGGCGGCGCTGCTGGGCTCGGTCAGCCTGCGGATGAACGGCATCGGATTCTCCATGGTGACGCTGGCGTTCGCCCAGGCCGGCTCGATCCTGGTCGAGCGCGACCCCGGCGGCTTCACCGGCGGTGAGGAGGGCCGGGCCGCCCCGGCCGACCAACTCCCGAGCGCGCTGGTGGGGATCGAGCACACCGCCAATCTGTACTGGATCGCCCTGGCCTACCTGGTGCTGACCCTGGCCGTGGTGCACCGAGCCGTCAACTCCCCCACCGGGCGGGTCTGGGAGGGCATCCGGGAGAACGAACGCCGGGTCGAGGTGCTGGGCCTGCGCCCGTACGGCTTCAAGCTGGTGGCCTTCGTGCTGGCCGGCACCCTGGCCGCGCTCGGCGGCATCGTCTACCTGCTGCTCACCGGCGGCGCCACCCCGCAGACCACCACCTCCGACTTCACCCTCTCGCTGCTGGTGATGGTCGTCCTCGGCGGCTCCGGGACACGCTGGGGGCCGCTGGTCGGCGGCGTCCTCTACACCTGGGCCGACCACCGCCTGGGCGACCTGGCCGGCTCCGGCGCGGTGGCCGGCCTGCCCGCCGTCCTGCGCGTGCCGCTCTCGCAACCGCTGTTCCTGCTCGGCACACTGTTCGTGCTGGTGGTCTACCTGCTGCCGGGCGGCGTGGTGCGCCTGCCCGGCCGGCTGCGGGCCGCCCGGGAACGTTCCCGCCGACTGCCCCGGTGACCCGAGGTGGGGCGGCCGGCCGACCTGAGGAGAACACCTTGACCTACCAGACGCCCGCTGGCGACGCGACGGGCACGCCGGAGGAACTGACGGTGCCCGTCGCCGGCGGCCGGCTGGCCGTGCTGCGCTGGCCGGCCGCCGCCCCCGACGCCCCGGTGGTGCTCGCGGTGCACGGCATCACCGCGAACGCGCTGTCCTGGGGAAGGGTCGCCGCACTGCTGGCCGGCCGGGTCGCCCTCGTCGCTCCCGACCTGCGCGGCCGGGCCGCCAGCGCCACCCTGCCCGGCCCGTACGGGATCCCCGCGCACGCCGAGGACGTCGCGGCCCTCGCCGAGGCGCTGGACCTGCGCGACTCCGTCCTCACCGGCCACTCGATGGGGGCCTTCGTGGCCGCCCTGACCGCCGTCCGGCACCCGGCGCGCTTCGCCTCGGTGCTGCTGGTGGACGGCGGCGTGGGGTTCCCCGCCCCGACCGGGCTCACCCCGGACGAACTGATCACCGCCGTCATCGGGCCGGCCATGCGGCGGCTGTCCATGACCTTCCCCGACCGGGACGCCTACCGGGCGTTCTGGCAGGCCCACCCGGCATTCGCCGGGAGCTGGTCGCCCTCGGTGGAGGCCTACGTCCTGCGGGACCTGGTGGGCGAGGAGCCCGAGCTGCGCTCCTCCTGCCTGATCGACGCCGTCCGGGTGGACGGGGTCGGCCTGTTCGCCCCGGAGGTGCTCGCCGCCGTGCATCGGATTCCGCTCCCGGCGCGCCTGTTGTGGGCCGAGCGGGGTCTGCTGGACGAGCCGCAGGGCCTGTACGACGAGCAGCGCCTGAAGGCCGCCGGGCTCGACCGCGAGCGGGTGCCGGCCGAGTTGGTGCCCGGCACCAACCACTACACCCTGCTGATCGGGGAGGACGGCGCCGAGGTGGTGGCCCGGCACCTGTTGACGGCCGCGGGCCTGCCGGCGGACCGGCTCGGGTAGCGGCGCCGACCCGCTCCGCCCACCTCACACCTCCCCCTTCCACCTCGCGCTGCCGGCTCCAACTGCCCACCGCCTGCCCACCGCCTGCCCGCTGCCTGCCCGCTACCGGGCGGGCGGTGGGCGGCGTTGCCGTGCGCCCGCGCGCCCCGAAGGGACACCGGACAGCGGGGCACCGCCGGCAGGGGCGCGCCAAGAACACCAGCAGGACGGGCGCGGCCGGCCGCTCGGGCAATGGCGCCGCCTGCCATCCGCGAACGGCCGGTGTGTGCGGCTGCCACGTATCGGCCCCGTCCCGCCGGGCCGTACCGTCCGGCATCAGCAACCGAGTGGGCGGCCCCCACCGCCGAGGTCCCCGCGGACCGCGGCGGACGCCGCCTCCCCCACCCCACTCAAGGAGTACCCGTGCGTCCCTCCGTCCTGCGCAGACTCCTGCGCCGCGTCACCTTCGGCGCGGTGCTGGGCCTCGTCGCCACCGGGCTGGTCACCACCGCGTCCACCGGCCCGGCCGCGGCCGCCGGCACCCTCCAGCAGGTCAGCAACTTCGGTACCAATCCCGGGAATCTGGCGATGTACGCGTACACGCCGACCGGCCTGCCCGCCGGCGCACCGCTGGTGGTCGCCCTGCACGGTTGCACGCAGAACGCCAACGACTACTTCACGCACTCGGGTTGGCAGAAGTACGCCGACCTGTGGGGCTTCGCGGTGGTCTTCCCGCAGACCAACTCGGCGAACAACAGCTCCTCCTGCTTCAGCTGGTTCGACGCCACGAAGAACACCCGGGGCAAGGGCGAGGCCGCCTCGGTGGTGCAGATGGTGAACACCGCCACCGCGCAGTACGGTTCGGACACCCACCGGGTGTTCGTGACCGGGCTGTCGGCCGGTGGCGGGATGACCGCCGACCTGCTCGCGGCGTACCCGGACGTGTTCGCCGGCGGCGCCGTCGACTCCGGCCTGCCGGCCCAGTGCGCCACCACGCTGACCGCCGCCTCCGGCTGCCAGCAGAACAACCAGAACCTCACCCCGGCCCAGTGGGGCGACAAGGTCCGGAGCGCCAACCCCGGTTACACCGGCCCGTGGCCGCGGGTCGCGATCTGGCAGGGCACCTCCGACTACACCGTCTACCCCGTGAACGCCACCGAGCTGCGCGACCAGTGGACCAACGTCTGGGGCATCGGGCAGAGCGCCTCCAGCACCCAGTCCCTGCCCGGCAGCACCACGCTGTCCGTCTACAACGACACCGCCGGCAAGCCGGCCGTCGAGCTGTACTCGGTGGCCGGGATGGGCCACGGCCTGCCGATCGCCCCCGGCTCCGGCACCGACCAGTGCGGCAGCACCGGCGCGTACTTCCTCACCACCATCTGCTCCAGCTACTGGACGGCCAAGTTCTGGGGCCTGGACGGTGCCCCCACCGGCGGCGGCACCGGTTCGCTGCCCGCGCCGGCCGGCCTGGGCGTCACCGGCAGCACCGACAGCACCGTCTCGCTGTCCTGGACGGCCGTGTCCGGCGCCGCCTCCTACACCGTCTACCGCGACGGCGCCGCGGCCGGCAGCGCCGGCTCGGCCTCCTTCACCGACAGCGGGCTGACCGCCGCCACCTCCTACGGCTACACGGTCGCCGCGGTCGACTCCGCCGGGAACGCCGGGGCCCGCTCCGCCGCCGTGACGGCCACCACCACCGGCTCCCGGCCCCAGTGCTTCACCGCCAGCAACTACGCCCATGTGGCGGCCGGGCGGGCACACCAGAGCGGCGGCATCGCGTACGCCAACGGCTCCAACCAGAACCTGGGCCTGTGGAACACCTTCGTCACCCACACCCTGGCGCAGACCGCTCCCGGCTGGTTCGTCCTCGCCGACGCGGGCTGCCCGGCCTGATCATCCGGGCAGCCACGACGCCGGTCGGTCCGGCCCCGGTCGTTCGGGGCCGGACCGACCGGCGTCAGGCGCTCCGGTGCCGGCGGGGCGGGGTCAGCGCACCGTGGCGAGGGCCCCGGCGTTGGCGCTCAGGCCGTTGACCCAGAGCGAGTTGACGCGGTTGCGCTCGGTGGTGTTCGGGTACGCGTTGGTGCAGGAGGTGCCGGGGCCGCCGCCGGACATCAGCTCGCTGCACGGGCCCGAGTAGTGGTCCGGCAGGCCGAGCACGTGGCCGGTCTCGTGCGCCGTCACGCGGACGGAGTTGTACTGCTGGTTCTGCCGGTAGTCCAGGAAGATGTAGCCCCGGCCGTGACCGTCGGTGCTGGCGTAGGAGCCGCGCGAGTCGTTGCCCTCGTAGTACCGGAAGTCGGCGTTGGTGCCGGAGCGGAGCTGGACGTTGCGCACCGAGCCGTTCCAGATCTGCGCGCTGCTGGCTATCTGGTTGCGGAACGTCGGCGCGCTGCTGGCGTCGTAGGTCACGGTGACGGTCTGCAGGAAGGGCGCCGCCGCCTGCTTGGCGAGTGCGGACTTCATCACGGCCTCGTAGAAGGCCTGGTTGCCGGCCTCCTCCTCGGCCGTCCCGGCGTAGGAGGACGCGGTGTAGTGCTGGCGGGGAGCACTGTCGGCGGACGCGGCGGACGCGGGCACGGCGGCCAGGCCGGTGCCCAGGGCGAGGCCGATGGTCAGCGACAGGGAGATCATGGAGCGCTTCACGTGGGGGACTCCGTTCGCGTGCTGCACGGCTCTGGGGGTGATCGGTGACCGTGGAGCGGCGGGTGAACTTCTGATGCGCAGAGCTTCGTTCAGCAGAACGGGTGAGCGGATGATGCCAACCGGCGATAGCTCCGGCCCATGGTGCCGAGACCGGGAATCCGGTATTCGACAATTTGACATGTCCTTGTCGTTCGTTTGCCATCCCGATATGCTCCCCCGGTGGAGCTCGACGTGAGACACCTCCGGGTGCTGTGCGCGATCGCGGACACCGGCAGCGTGCGGAAGGCCGCCCAGCAGCTCGGCATGACCCAGCCCTCCCTCACCACCCAGTTGCACAGGATCGAACGCACCATCGGCGGGCCGCTGTTCACCCGCGAGCAGACCGGCAGTCAGCCCACCGCCCTCGGCCACTCGGTGCTCTCCCGGGCCCGCCCGATCATCACCGACCTGGCCGCCCTGGTCACCGCCGCCCGCCAGGAGTCCTCGAGCACCGCGAAGCGGCAGCTGCGGATCGGCAGCGTCGGGAGCCGGGCCGTCGCCGCCTGGCTGCGCCGGGTCCACGACCGGCTACCGGAGACCGACACCACCATCCACATCGACATCTCCGCCATCGCCCTGCTGCGGATGGTCGCCGCCGACCAGCTGGACATCGCCTTCGTGCACGAGAGCGAAGGGTTCCCGCTGCCGGTTCCCGCCGGCGCCGAGCATCGCGTCGTGGTGGCCCGCGAACCGCAGTTCGTCGCCCTCTCGGTCCGCCACCCGGCCGCCGCCCAGCCGGTGGTGCGGCTCGCCGACCTGGCCCACGACACCTGGATGGTGGACCCGACCGCCGACCACGAGTACGCCGCGCTGCGCCGCGTCTTCAGCGAGGCCGGACTCGACCCGCGCGTCCTGCAGATCCGCGACAACACCACAGCAGCGGAACTGGTCGCCTCCGGCGAGGCCGTCCGCCCCTGCCAGCCGACCTCGATCCCAGGCCCGGGCACCGTCGTCCGGCCCGTCCACGGCGACCCCCTCGCCGTCCGCCTGCTGCTCGCCTGGAGACCCCGGGCCCTCAGCGGCGCCGCGCTCGACGCCCTCCACACCGACCTCCGCGCCGCCTACACCGACCTGGCCCGGGTGAACCCCGCCTACCTCACCTGGCTGCTCCAGCACAACCGCTCCCTGCTGAACCTGCTCGGCCCACCCCTCCAGCTCCCGATGGCGCAGCAGCCCGGCGGCTGACCGGGCCCTCGCAGGCCGTCGCGGCCTTCCGGAGCTCCACGGCCGACCGGCAGCCCCGTCCCCGATCTGGGATATTGTCTCCATCATGAGAACCAGCGAGAGTGGCCAAGCACCCGGGGAGCACGACGCCGACCTGCTGGAGGCCCGCCTGGCCGCCCGGATGGCCACCCTGCGGACCGAACAGGGCTGGTCGCTGGACGAACTGGCCCGGCAGACCGGCATCAGCCGCTCGACCCTCTCCCGACTGGAGCGGGCCGAGATCAGCCCGACCGCCGCACTGCTCGGGAAACTCTGCTCGGCCTACCGGCGGACCATGTCCCAGCTGCTGGCCGAGGTCGAGTCCGAGCCACCGCAACTGGTACCCGCCGACCGGCAGACGGTATGGCGGGACGAGGCCTCCGGCTTCACCCGGCGGTCGGTCTCCCCGCCGCACCCGGGCCTGCGCGGCGAGGTCGTCGAGGGCGTCCTCGAGCCCGACGCGGACATCTCCTACGACGGGCCGCCGGTGCCCGGCCTCGAACAGCACATCTGGGTGCTGGACGGCGAGTTGGAGGTCACCGCAGGCGACCGGGCACATCCGCTGCGGGCCGGCGACTGCCTGCGCCTGCGCCTCTGGGGTCGCTCACGGTTCCGTAACCCCGGTACCGGGCCGGTCCGTTACGCGGTCCTGGTGGTGCTGCCGTGAGCGGGCGGCCCGGTACGCCCGGGCCCGCGCCGACCCCACCCGCCGCCGGACCGCACCCGGCGGCCGGCCGCACCTCGGGCGGGACCCCGGCGCCCACCATCACCCGCCTGTCCGCCGACGGCTTCCCGGCCGCCGTACCCGGACTGGCCGGCCTGCTGATCGACGCCGTGGCCGGCGGCGCCTCGCTCGGCTTCCTCGCCCCGCTCGACCGCGACGCCGCCGCACGGTGGTGGCAGGCCCAGCTCCCCTCGGTCGCGGACGGCAGCCGTACGGTCTGGGTCGGCCACGGCCCGGACGGCGTCAGCGGCACCGTCAGCCTCACCCTGGAGCAGAAGGCCAACGGCCGGCACCGGGGCGAGATCGTCAAGCTGATGGTCCACCGCGACGCCCGCGGCCGGGGACTGGCCCGGGCACTGCTCACCGTCGCCGAGGAGGCCGCCGTCCGGGCCGGGGCCACCCTGCTGCTCCTGGACACCGAGACCGGCAGCGCGGCCGACCATCTCTACCGGACCGCCGGCTGGACCAGGTACGGCATCGTCCCGGACTACGCGGCCGACCCGGACGGCACCCTCCAGGACTGCAGCTTCTACTACAAGCGGCTGGGCTGACACCGCACTCCGGAGCCCCCCCCCCCCCGGACGGGACAGGCATCCCGGCTTTTTTGACCTTCCGTCAGATCAGCGACCGGCGCAAGGGGTTGGCCCGCCGTGCCGTCGATGGTTGGGTGAGGGCATGGACGGCTTCACGATCGACGCGGACCTGGTGCGCTCCCTCGTCCGCGAGCAGCACCCGGACCTGGCCGGACTCGACCTGCGCGAGGTGGCAGGCGGGTGGGACAACCACATGTGGCGCCTCGGGGACGAGTTGGCCGTGCGGATGCCGCGGACGGCGCGCGCGGCGTCCCTGCTGCGCAACGAGCTCCGCTGGATGCCCGTACTGGCCCCGCGCCTTCCGCTGCCGGTGCCGACAACCGTCCGGATCGGTGCACCGTCCGCACGCTTCCCGCAGCCGTGGACGATCACTGCCTGGGTCCCAGGCGAACCGGCCGACCGCGCCGAGGTGACCCGCGGCCGGCACGCCGCCCACCGGCTGGCCGCCTTCCTCAGGGCACTCCACCGACCCGCCCCCGCCGCGGCGCCGGCCAGCCCCAACCGCGGGATCCCGCTCCGTACCCTCACCGCCCAGTTCGACCGCCGGTTCGAGGCACTCAACGGCATCGCAGGCCTTGACGGGGGCGAAGTCCGCGACATCTGGCAGGAGGCTGTCTCGGCCCCCGACTGGCCGGGCCCGCGGATGTGGCTGCACGGCGACCTGCACCCGGCGAACGTCGTCACCGCGGACGGCACGCTCGCGGGCGTGCTCGACTTCGGCGACCTCTGCGCCGGTGATCCGGCGACGGATCTCGCGGCGGCGTGGCTGTTGCTGCCCTCGGGGGCGGACCGTGACTTCCTCGACGCGTACGGGTGCGCGGGCAGGGACGGGCACGAGAACACGGACGGGGTCGGGGAAGCGGACGTGGACGTGGACGGGGAAGCGGACGAAGCGATGGTCCGGCGCGCTCGGGGGTGGGCGATCCTGTTGGGCCTGAGCCTCATCGGCGTCGGCCGGGCAGGGGTCCTGGGCCTCCCCGGCGGCAAGGTGACCTGGGGCCCGGCGGGCCGCTCGGCGCTCGCCCGGGTGCTGGAGTCGCGCCAGGGCCGGGCCCGGCCCCTGCCGGCTTCCGCCCCTCCCGCGTGAACCGGACGAGCTGGACGGGTCGGACACGCTGGACGAGCTGGACGGGTCGGACGAGCTGGACGAACCGTGCGCGGCTTCCTGACCAGGGGGCCGCTCCCGTCCGCGCCGATCGCCGCCAACTCCCGCTTCCTGGCGCCCCATCGGGTCGCATCCGAAGGGAATCCCGGTAGGACAACAGGACTTCCCATCCAGGGTGATCATCTGACATCTTGCGTCCATCACATCATGTACATGGCTCATTCGGTGCCACCGCACCACGAGCCGCATGGCTTCCGGAGGACGCATTGATTCCCCACATAGCCGGCCGACTGCGGCGCTCCGCCGTGGCCGTCGCCGCCCTCGGCGCGACGGTCACCCTGGTCGCCCCCACCGGGATCGCCTACGCCACCCCGATGTCCGACTCCCCGGCCCCGGCCGCGTCGTCGGCCCCCGCGGCCCGCGCGGCCGCCCCCGCTGCGACCGCCGCGTCGACCTCCTCGGCCTGGGCCGCCGGCACCCGCGCCTACCTGGTCATCACCGCACCGGGCGCCACCTCCTCCGCACAGGCGGCGGTGACGGCGAACGGCGGTACCGTCTTCGCGAGTTACGACGCGATCGGGGTGATCGTGGCCCACTCGGCGGCCGCCGGCTTCCCCGCCGCGATGCGCGCCGTCAGCGGGGTCCAGCAGGTCGGCGCCACCCGGACCTCCGACGTACCGGCCGACGCGTACAACCCCGCGCTGCCGGCGACCCCGGCGCAGACCGCCACCACGCTGACCGAGACCACCCGCTGGGACATGGCCCAGATCAAGGCCGACCAGGCCTGGACCGTGACCACCGGCTCGCCCAACGTCAAGGTCGGCGTCCTCGACACCGGCGTCGACGACCTCCACCAGGACCTCGCACCGAACTTCGACGCCGCCGACTCGGTGTCCTGCGCCTACGGCAAGGCCGACACCCGGACCGGTGCCTGGCGTGACGTCGACACCCACGGCACCCACGTGGCCGGCACCATCGCCGCCGCCAGGAACGGCAAGGGCGTCGTCGGCGTCGCCCCCGGCGTGAAGATCGCCTCCGTCCGGATCGCCGAGCCGACCAGCACCCTGTTCTTCGCGGAGAACACCGTCTGCGGCTTCGTCTGGGCCGGCGACCACGGCTTCAAGGTCACCAACAACAGCTACTACACGGACCCGTGGCAGTTCAACTGCCCCGACAACATCGACCAGGCCGCCATCATCGAGGGCGTCCGGCGCGCCCAGGCGTACGCGGAGGGCAAGGGCTCGCTGCAGGTCGCGGCCGCCGGGAACTCCGACTACGACCTGGCGCACAAGACCACCGACACCGCCAGTCCCAACGACTCCACCCCCGCCACCCGGACCATCACCAACGCCTGCCTCGACATCCCCACCGAGCTCCCCGGCGTGGTGACCGTCGCGGCCATGGGCAGCGGCAACGTCAAGGCCTCGTACTCCAACTTCGGCACCGGCGTCATCGACGTGGCCGCCCCCGGCGGCGACGGCTCCTCGGGCGTCTACTCCACGCTCCCGGGCGGCAAGTACGGGAGCAAGAACGGCACCTCGATGGCCTCCCCGCACGTGACGGGCGTCGCCGCGCTGCTGGCGAGTGCCGACCCCGCAGCCACCCCGGCCGACCTGCGGGCCAAGCTGGCCTCGCAGGCCACCGACACGGCCTGCCCCTCGGACAGCCGCTGCACCGGCACCGCCGCCGTCAACTCCTTCTTCGGCGAGGGCCAGGTCGACGCGCTGAAGGCGGTCGGCGCCACCCCGCCGGCCGGCAAGTACTTCGAGAACCTCACCGACGTGACCGTCCCCGACAACGCGACGGTGGACAGCCCGATCAGCGTCACCGGCGTGAGCGGCAACGCCCCGGCCACCCTCAAGGTCGGCGTGGACATCAAGCACACCTACCGCGGTGACCTGGTGGTCTCCCTGGTCGCCCCCAGCGGCACGGTCTACCTCCTGGAGGACATCGCCGACGGCGACAGCGCCGACAACGTCATCAAGACGTACACCGTGAACGCCTCCGCCGAGGCCGCCAACGGCACCTGGAAGCTGCGCGTGCGCGACATCGCCAGCCAGGACACCGGCAAGATCGACGCCTGGAACCTCACCTTCTAGCACGCCGGCGGGACGGCCCCGGGGCAGGCCGCAACGGCCACACCCCCGGGCCGTCCCCACCGCCCCGCACCGACGGCCGACGGCCGACGGGCCGCGATTCACTCCTCGGACGGCCAGCGCCCCTCGATGTGCAGCCGGACCAGCGCGGCGTGCGAGAGCGGGGTCGCGACATCGGCGACATCGCCGTTGGTGGTGTGGTCGAGCAGCACCACCTCCGGCTTCGCCCGGATCCGCTCCACCAGGTCCGCCACCCGGTTCTCCAGCACCCACCGGTAGGACGGCAGGTAGATCCGCCACCGGGCCTCCTCGTACCCGAGCAGCCGCGTACCGTCCAGACCCGCGCGGTGGCCCCGGACGGGCCCGTACCGGCGCACCGTCCGCTTCAGGCCCTTCATCGAGGTGATCGCCAGCTTCGACCGGTCCGTGTCGTGCCCCTCGAACACTTTGAGGGCCTGCCAGATCCCCTCCACTGACTGCCCGGTCACACCCTCGGTCCACGGCACCGGAATACCGCCGTGCGGATGGAACGGGCTCAGCCGCACCCACGGGTCACCGGCCCGCGAGGTCACGTCGATGACCTCCGCGCCGGGGAAGTCCGCCGCGAGCGAGGCCGCCCCACGGCGGCGACCGGCCACATGAATCGTCATCGGGTGCCCTTCTGCGTCGACGGTTAACGCCTCAGCATCGCGGACGCCACTGACACAGCGGGCCGGCGCGTCCGGCAAGCCACCGGCGCGCGCGTATCGTCCTCGCTCCGGCCACGTCGGTAAAGGATCCCGCCTTGTGTTCATGACAACACGCCAAAGGTCTGGACCGCGCCCACCCACCCGGCATACGTTCCCCACCAGGGCGGGCGACGTGCTCCACCAAATCCGCTGCCGCACAGCATCTTTGAGCTGCGACGCCGACCCGCGCCCCGGCATGCCGTCGAAACGAACCGGAGGAAACGTGCGAGTCACCCGGAACCTCAGGATCACGGTGGGCGCCCCGCTCGCCACCGCCGCACTGATCGCCCTGGGCGCGGGAACGGCGAGCGCCGCGATACCGATCAACAAGCCGATGACCGGCAAGGCGACCTACTACACCGACAGCGGCTACGGCGCCTGCGGCACGCAGATCAACGCCTCCAGCCAGCTGCTGGTGGCCGTCTCGCACACCTGGTGGACCACCGCCAACCCCAACAACGACCCGCTCTGCCAGGGGATCTCCGTCAAGGTGAGCTACGGCGGCAGGACCCTCACGGTGCCCGTCAGGGACAAATGTCCGTCCTGCGACTCCACCCACATCGACCTCAGCCAGCCCGCCTTCGCCAGGTTCGCCCCGCTCGGCCAGGGCGTGATCAACGGAATCACCTGGCAGTTCGTCAAGACCGGTTCGGCCGGGCAGGCGGTGCCGATCTCGGATCCCGTGTCCGGGTCGACCGTCGGACACTGACGGACGGACCCGCGGGCCCACCGCACTCGCCACAGCCAACCGCGGCCGAGACCTGGCCACCGGGCGGGTTCAGCCGGCGTCCACAGGCCGGGTGACGCCGTGCTCGATGGCCAGGTTCTCGGCCAACGCGTCGAGACCGGCGGGGAAGCCGACCGGACCGGTGAGGTCGAAGAGCACCCCGTAGGCGCTCTCCACCGCGTCCAGCAGCCGAAGTTGGGCCAGTGAACCGACACCCAGCAGGACGAACGGGGTGCCTGCGGCGGCCAGCAGCTCGGCGGCGGACAGCTCACCGTCGCAGGCCTCCGAGGTGAGCGCGGCAAGCGCGGCGCGAAGCTCGGCCGGGACGGTCACGGCGGTGCGGTTGTCGGTCATGTTTGCTCCTTGACGGCCTCGGCGGTGCCGGCCACGGTCGGGAAGTCGAAAACGCAGGGCGGGTGGGGCCAGGGGCGGGTTCCCCGGCCCGCAAGCCCGGGTCCCGGGCCGCCTGACCGGCCGCCCGCAGGGCCGGCCGCCGGTCAGGCGGGTGCGGCCAGCAGGTCGCGCAGCGCCCGCTTGAGCGGCTTTCCGCCCTCGTTGCGCGGCAGTTCGCCGAAAGTGGCGATCCGGGTCGGGATCTCGTGCGCGGCCAGCCGGCCGGCGAGGAAGGCGCGCAGTTCGGCGGCGTCGAAGGGCACGTCGGCGGCCGGGACGACGGCCGCGGCGACGCTCATCCCCAGCACCGGGTGCGGGAGGCCGACCACGGCCACCTCCGCGACGGCCGGATGCTCCAGGGCGGCGGCCTCCACCTGGAGCGTGGAGACCTTGTGGGCACCGGACTTGATGACGTCGGACTCGCGGTCGACGAGGTGCAGGTAGCCGTCCTGGTCCAGGAAGCCGATGTCGCCCATCCGCACCCAGCCGGTGCGGAAGACCTCGGTGCCGGCCTCGGCGTCGCGGTAGTAGTGCCGCTGGGCGCCGGGCGAGCGCAGATGGACGTCGCCGCTCTCGCCGGCCGGCAGCGGGCGACCGTCGGGGCCCGCCACCATCACGGCGCCCTGGGCCGGGCGGCCGAGCGCGGTCGGGCGGGCCGGGTCGTAGATCATCGCCGTCTGGGCCGGCGCCGCCTCGGTGGAGGTGTAGTAGTTGACCACGGTGGCCCGGGGGAAGGCCTCGGTGAGCCCGGTGGCGACCTTGGGCGGCAGTGCGGCGGCGGTGGAGCCGAGCAGCCGGACGCAGGAGAGGTCGAAACGGGTCTGCACCTTGGCGTGCAGCAGCTCGGCGGCCATCGCGGGGACCACGAACACGCTGCCGACGGCCCGCTGTTCGATCAGCCGGGCGAACCGGCCGGGGGTGAAGTGGGTGGCGACCAAGGCGCCGGCGTGCGCGTCGAGGGCGTTGACCAGCATGGTCTGCCCGGCGTTGGTGCCGACCGCGAAGGAGTGCAGGAACTGCTCGGAGTGGGCCAGCGGCCGGTGCCGGGCGGTGGGCCGGGTGCCGTACGTGAGGTTGCCGTGGGTGGCGGCGACGCCCTTGGGCCGTCCGGTGGTTCCGGAGGTGTAGAGCACCTGGGCCAGGTCGGCGGCGGTGACCTCGGGCAGCTCCGTCGGGTCGGCGGGGGCCTCGGCCTCCAGCTCTTCGAGGTGGCAGGTCCACCAGGGCCCGTCGGGCCGGGCGGTCTCCGGCGCGGCGATCAGGCCGGTCGCCCCGCAGTGGTCGAGCAGGTGGCGGACGGCCTCGGCCGGCTGGCGCTCGGAGATGGGTACCGCGACCGCGCCGGCCTTGGTCACCGCGCAGTAGCCGAGCGCGAATTCGGGCCAGCTGCGGAGTCCGAAGAGCAGCCCGACCCGGTCACCGGGGCGGATCCCGCGCCCGATCAGGGCCTGGGCGGCGGCGGTCGAGCGCTCGTGCCAGCCGGCGAAGGTCAGTGACCGGCCGTCGTCGGTGGCGATCGCCACCCGGTCGGGCTGGGTCTGCGATCTGGCCTCCAGCAACCCGTGCATCGTCCCCGCGGACGTCCGCGCCAAGGCGCTCCCGGGGTCGCCGGATCTGGTTCTGTGCATGGAACTTGCCACTCTCCCCGTTGTTCTTCCCGGTCGGCCCCGGCGCCTCGACAAGGAGCACTGGTCCAGACCTGCAGAGAGATTGGCATAGACCATCTGGGGGGTCAAGGATCCGCGGGCCGGAACTGCCCGCGAGCTACTGCGGATTCGCCGGCCCGGCGACGCCGAGCGCCGCCAGCGGCACATCACCGTCGTAGGCCGCGACCAACAGGCGCTCCGCCTCCCGCAGGAACCGCGCCAGATCGGGCAGCGGGAGGTAGCCGGTGTCCGCGGTCAGCCGGATCGACAACGCGCCCGGCGCGTCAGCGAAATGCAGGCAGAACCGGCAGCTCAACTGCTCCAGCGGGGACAGCTCCAGCAGCCGCGTCCGCTCCAGCAGCTCCCCCGGGTGAACGCCCGTGGGCACCCCGTCCGCACCCACCCCCTGGCCCGCGCCGCGCAGGTCGTTGACACAGCAGTACGGGTGCACCGGCTCGCCCCGCCGCGCGCTCTCGGCGGCCACCACCCGGTCCCGGTCGCGCTCGTCGTAGGAGCCGAACCGGTAACCCGCCATCGCCGCCCGCCCGGTGACGCGGACCGCCTCCTCGAAGCCCGTCACACCTTCGAGCGGGAGCACCACCAGCGCCTCCAGCGACATGGTGGAGACGATCTCCCTGGTCGGAGGCGCGACCCGGTTGCCGGCGATCGCCAGCATCGCGCAGGTGTCGTGCCCGGTCCGGTCGCGCAGCACCGCGCCGGCCGCGGCCAGCAGCACGGTCGAGGTACTGACGGCCAGCCGCGCGGCCACCGCCGGGACCGCCACCGCGAGCGCGGGCGAGAGCAACTCCATCCGCTGGTAACGTGGTTCGGCGGGCACGTGGTGCCCCTCGGTGAACATCGAGACCGGGATCCGGCGGTACGAGCGCTCCCAGTGGGCGGCCGCCGCCTCGGCGAACTTCCGCCCCTCTGGCGACTCCTGATACAGCGCCAGCTCGGACGGGCGCGGGGCCGGCGGCAGGCCCGCGGTCCGGCCGGCCAGCGCGGCCCGTACGTCGCGCAGCAGGAACCCGGTGCCCTCGTAGTCGGCCGCCAGGTGGCAGAACGCCAGCACGAGTTCGGCGGGCACCCCGCCCTTGGTGAGCACCGCGATCCGGACCGGCCACTCCCGCTCGTAGTCGAAGCCCCGGGCCGCGTACCGCTCGGCCACCCGGGCGCCCGCCTCCCGGTCGCCGGCCGCGACCTCCAGCACCTCGACCTCCAACACCCCGGCGGCACTGGTGGACTGGCGCGGTTCCCCGTCGGTCGCGACCAGTCTGGTCCGCAGCGACTCGTGCCGCTCCAGCACGAAGCGGATCGCCGCCAGCACCTGCGGCAGGTCGTACCGGCGGGGCAGCAGCATGGTCCGGCAGAAGTTGAAGTACCAGTCCCCCGGCCTGGTCCGGTCGATCGCGGACCAGGTGGCCCGCTGGCCCCAGGTCAGCGGCGCCGTGCCGGACGACTGCCCGCCGAACTCCACCTTCTCCAGGCGGACCTGCTGCCCGATCGCGCGTTCCGTCATGCCCCTGTGCTCCTCTTGTGTGCGAGTGTCCGTCCCGCCGGTGCCACGCGGCTGCGGGCCGGCCCGTGCCCACGCGGGCGGCGGTGGCCCTGCGCCGCGGGCACCGGCCCCTCAGGTCCTGGTCCCGTCCAGGGCGGCGCCGACCACCACCGCCGGACGGGCCGCGCCGGCCGCCGGGGCCACCCGCACTCCCCCGACCGGAAGGACGCCACGGGTGCGCAGGACGCCGTCCGCGCCGAGTCCGACCAGACGGCCCGCCTGCCCGGCCAGCAGCACGCTGCCGCCGGCCGGCCCGAGCCGCTGCCACCCCTCGGCCGCGCCGGGCCGCCGGTGCAGCAGGACGTCGTCGTCCGCCACCGCGTAGAGCCGGCCGTTGGCGGCGGTGAGGGCGAGCAGCCCGGACGGCGGGGCGAGGCAGGTCCAGTCGCGCGCCGCGGCACCCGCCGGCAGTCCCTGCGGCGCGGACCAGAGTGCGCCCCGGCCGTCCAGCGCGTACAGCAGGCCGTCGCAGGCGGCGAGCGCCCTGGTGCCGGCCGGGCAGCGGCCGGCCGGTGTCCAGTCGGCGGCCTCGGGGCGGGCCGGGCGCAGCAGCAGCCGGCCGGTGTCGTCGGCCGCGTACAGGGTGAGCGGTCCGCCGGTGACGGCCTCGCGGGGGGCGGCCAGCGCGACGATGCCGGGGGCCGGCCCGAGCGGGCGCAGCGGCAGGTTCTGCGGTCCTGCCCGGCGCACCCCGAGGGTGCCGTCGGCCTGCACGGCGAAGAGCCAGGACCCGGCGCCGGCAAGCGCGGCGGCGCCGGTGGCCACACCGATCGCGGTCCACCGGCCCGCCCGGGCCGGGGCGGCGAGCCGGGTGAGCACATTGCGGGTGATCCGGTCGACCACCGGATCGTCCAGCGCCGCGCCCCAGTTGACCGTACCGGCGTTGAAGACCGTGCCGGCGCCGGAGTCGAAGACGCCCATCACGGCCCAGCCGCCCTGTCCGTGGGCCTCCCAGTGCCGCAGGTCGGCGGTGGCCAGCACGGTGAAGGAGGCGGGGGTGCCGTCCCGGCCGGTGGCGGCCGGGACGCCGTCGGTGAATTCGAGTTCGGCGGCGTCGGTCTCGTAGCCGAGGCCGCCGAGGGCGAAGGTGTCCCCGTCGGCCAGCCCGGTGCCCTCGAAGACCCAGTGTCCGGCGAACGCCGCGGTGTACGCCTCGCGGTACATCTGCGGCATGCCGGGGCCCCAACAGCCGGCCCCCTGGCGGAAGCTGAGTCCGGTCAGGCTGTTCTCCGGGCGGTTGACCGGGTGGCTGGACCATTCGACGGTGGCCCGCTCCGGCGCAACGGCCGCCATCGGGTCGGCGACGGCGTCCCGGTAGCAGACCATGGTGCGGCCGCCGTCCTCCAGCCGCATCTGCCACCAGGCGGTGTTCGCGCCGAAGACGGCCAGGTTGCCGCCGGCGGTGACGAAGCCCTCGACCCGGTCGCGCATCTCCCAGGTCCAGTACTCGTCGTGCCCGTTGACCACCAGCAACTGGTAGGGCAGGAGGGCCTGCGGGTCGAGGTGGAGGTCGAGGTTGGAGCAGTACTCGACGTCGGGGCCGTACGCGCGGAGCCAGCGCATCAGTCCGGCCTCCCAGCGCTCGGGGGGCGGGCCGCCGCCGGGCCGGTCGAAGGCGACCCGGGCGGCGCGGTCCGGGTCCTCCGTCCAGTAGAGCCCCTCGCCGGGGACACCGGCGCGGTTGTACGCCTGCCAGGTGGCGAAGGGGACGGACAGCAGGATCCGCGAGCGCGCCCCCGGTTCGGCCGGGCGGACCACGAACCAGACCTCGCTCCGCTCCCCGGCACCCGGCGTGAAAACCGCCCGGTAGAGCGAGCTGCGCCAGTGCGGCGGGACGGCCAGCTCCCAGGGCCCGGCGCTCACCTCGGCGCGGTGCACCGGGCGGCCGTCGACCGCGTCCTCGACGCTGACCAGGCCCGGGCCCTGCCCGGTGACCGTGAATCGCAGAGTCCCGCCCTGCCTGCAGGAGGTCGCCGCCGCATGAGCCACCAGGGCCACGTCAAGCCATCCTTCCCCGTGCTGCGGGCTGTGCTGACGGAACGTCAGACTTGGTCGGTGCCGGCTCCGGATCACCCGCAGAGGTCCGGACCTGGTGGGAGATTGGCATAGACCAGTGGGCGCGTCAAGGCGCTTCCCGGCCTGCGGAACGCCCACCTCGAGGCCCCGCGGCGCCCTGTGCAAGGCTGTGAGCAGTGGATTCGGGGCAGGGAGCAGCGGTGCGCGGTGCAAGACGGGCAGGTGTGACGGGAGTGCGGACCGCGTCGCACGACGGGGTCGGCGGACCGGCCGAGGCGGCCGACCCGCCGTACCCGCGCGGGCTGCTGGACCTGCGCGGACACCCGGGCGCGACGCCCGTCCTGCGCTACCCGCCGGACGCCGTGGTGGTGATCTCGGGCCTGCCCGGCAGCGGCAAGAGCACCCTGCTGCGGCGCTGGTCGGCCTCGGCGCCGGTGATCGACCCGCGGGACGTCCACCTGGCCTGCGAATCCGTGATGCCCGCCCGGCTCCCCTACGCGGTCTACCGCCCGTGGGCCCGGCTGGTGCACTTCCGGTGGCTGCGTGCGGCGCTGCGCCGGGGCGGCCCGCTCCTGGTGCACGACTGCGGCAGCCGCCCGTGGCTGCGCCGCTGGCTGGCCGCCGGCGCGGCCCGGCGCGGCCGCGAGCTGCACCTGGTCCTGCTGGACCTGAGCCCCGCCGACGCCCTGGCGGGGCAGCGGGAGCGCGGACGCTGGGCCTCCCGCCGGGTGTTCGCGCGCCACTGCCGGGGCCTGGAACGACTCCTGCGGGACGTGGCGCCCCCGGTCCCGGGCGATCCCGAGGGGGGCGATGCCACGGCGGCCGCGGACCCGGCCGCCGTCGGGCGCACGCCCGCCCGGGGCCCGGTGCCGGCCGCCTTGGTGGAAACCGCCTCGGTGCTTCTGCTCGACCGGACCTCCCGGGAGCACGCCACGGCGGCCTTCGGCCCGGCGGACGTCGGTGCGGGCCAGGACGCGGCGCCGAGCCCGGAGCCGCCGGACGCGCGATCACCGGACACCGACCGCCCGTAACGGCTGCCGGACGCCGGCGGCGACCCGTCGCGGTCGACGGCCGGACCGGGCCCGTCCGGCCGCCCCCGGCCTTCACGGGTACCGGGCAGGCCCCGGCCTTCACGGGGACCGGGCAGGCCCCGGCCCGCGGCGGCCGGTATCGGCGTCCTCCGGCTCAGGTCGCCCCGGAGCACACGAACGGCCGGCATCCCGTCCCCACGGTCTGCCGGCCGTCTCGCGCGACGGAAGGGCCTGTCACCTGAACCGGTGACCGCACCCGCGCGCGCGATGCCGTCCGACCGGGTCCCTCCACGGGTCCACTCCCGACCGGGCGTCCGCCCCCGCGCGGCACGTCCGGGCCGCCCGCTCCGGGAGAGGCCGCCCGTCCGCTGTCCGCGCGGAACGCTCTATCGCTAGAGCCATTTGCATGGTACGCCCCTCCTGTCCCAGGAGACAGCCTCGGCACCAGGGAGTCCGCACCCGTCCGGCGGCGGCGCCCACGGATGGGCCGAGCCGGATCGTCGCACTTCAGACGTAAAATCCGAGCATGAGCACCCGTGACGTTCCCGCCGAACTCACCCGGCTGGTCTGGACGCTCCACCGCGTCCTGAACCAGGCGGGGCGGCCGCCCACCGGCGAAGAGGTCCGTCCCCCCGCCCAGGTGGAACTGCTGCAGCTGGTCCTGGACGAGCCCGGCATCAGCGTCCGCGACGCGGCCGAGGCACTGCACATGCAGCCGCACAACGTCAGCACGCTGGTGACCCTGCTGGTACGGGACGGGCTCCTCGACCGTACGCCGCACCCGGAGGACCGCCGGACGGCGCAGCTCCGGCCGACCCGCGCGTTGCTCGACACCGGCCGGCAGATCGACTCCAACCTGCACCTCGGCGTCGCCACCGCCCTGGCCGCCCTGCCGGCGGACTCCCTGGAACGGATCTCGGCCGCCCTGCCGGACCTCTGGATGCTCGCCGAACACCTGACGCCGCCCCGCCCCTGAGGCCCGGTGAGCCCCGGACGCCCCGGGACCCGGCAGCCCCAGCCGCCGTGTGCCGGGCGCGCTTCACCGAGGGCCGTCGGCGACGCGCGGTGTCACAGGTCCCAGTAGCTGGACCTGACCGAGTGCCGGCCCGCCGCCGGGGCCGGCTGCCGGAGGTGGCCGTAGACCTGGTCCGGGGAGACCTGGAAGGTGAGGACCCGTCCGGCGCCCGTCACGGCGGCCAACTGGACCCGGGTGCCGGCGATGACCGCGCCGGGCAGGGCGCCCACCACCGCCGCGCGGACGGTGAAACCCTCGTCCAGCGCGATCACGTACGGGGTCAGGCGGTGCTGTCCGCGCTGGGCGGCCGGCAGCAGTCGCTGCACGGTGCCGGCGCCGGAGCCGCGCTCGCGCAGCAGGTCGGCCGATCCGCAGACCGGGCAGAGCAGGCAGGTGGGCGCCGTCGCGGCGCGGCACCAGCGGCACCGCAGGTGGATCAACTCGGCCCCGGGGAAGGCCGGTTCGGCCACGGGCAGGTCGGCCAGGGCGGTGCCCGCACCGGTGGCCGGGGCGGTGGGGGTGGCAACGGCGAGTTCCATGGTGACTCCTTGAGGGGTGAGGAGAACAGGAAGACGGGCTCGGTGGGGTGGCCTGGAGCTGCGCCGGGGCTGCCCGCCACGGGCCCGCTCCCGGGTGCCATGTCGCCGGAGTGCCCGGCACGGTGCCGGACCTCTCCGGGTACTGCGGTTCTTGCCGTCCCTACGGCTTCCGGAGTTGCGACGGGGACGGACGGGTCAGCCTGCGGCGCATCCGAGGCGGCCACGACCGTCGCACCGGCCCGCCACCCCCGTGTCCCGCATGCCGCGGCCGGCGTCCCGGTCCGGTGTCCTCGGTCCCATGCCGTACCTCCCAGTACCGACGGACGGCGCGACGGGACGTCACCGCCTACCGGGCCACTCGGCCGCCGCTCGCGCCGAGCCGACGGCCGAGGGGCCCGCTCCTCCGGACGATATGGCACTCGGTGTCGACCTGTAAAGGCACTCAGTGCCCTTTGCCAGGGAACGCAGTGCCATCCCCCCTTCGCCGCGGCCGGGCCGGCACCGGAAAAGCGCAGGCCGCAGCGGGGCACCGGGCGCAACGGGCGCCGGACGCCAGGCCACCGCGCCGCACGACCGCTGGCCGCGGAACGACCGACGGCAGCACGGCGGGCGACGCACCGACGGACGACGGGCCGGCGGGACCGGGGAACGAACGGGTCGCCGGGACCGGGGAACGAACGGGCCGGCGGGACCGGGACGGGACGGCGGACGCCCGCGGCCGGCCGGTCAGGCGTCGAGGGCGGCCTCGACGCCGCGCACCACCCGCCACATCGGCGTGCCCCGCCTGGCGACCACCACCACGACCTCGTCGTCCTGCGACTCCGGCGCGGACGGCGCCTGCGAGCCGCTCCAGGTCTCGGCCACGAAGCTCAGCGCCTGGCCGACCGCCTCGGTCACATCGCCCTCGCCGCCGGAGCGCAGCCAGGTGCGAAGGGTGTGGTTGTGCGCCGCCACGACGGCCGCGGCGATCACGTCGGCCCGCAGGGCGCCGTCGGCGCGGGCCGCGTACCGGGCCCTCAGATGGGCGGCCAGCGCCCGCTCGTAGCGCCAGACCACCGACAGCTCGTGCGCGCGGAGATTGGGGACCTTCTTGGTGAGGAGGTAGCGCTGGACCGAGAAGGCCGGGTTCACCGCGTACGCGCGGAGCACCAGCCGGGCGGCGTCGCAGACCTGTTCGACCGGATCGCCGGCGTCGTCGGCGCCCTGCAGGAAGGCGGTCATCTCGGCGAGGCAGCCGTCGTGGTCCGGAAAGACCACGTCCTCCTTGGAGGGGAAGTGCCGGAAGAAGGACCGGCGCCCGACCCCGGCCTCGGCCACGATGTCGTCGATCGTGGTCTGCTCGAAACCGCGCTCCATGAACAGCCGGAACGCCGCCGTCACCAGCGCGTCCCGCATGGTCGGCTTCTCGACGGCCGCCGCCTGGTCCTGCTTGCGCACCTCGCTCATGCAGGGACGGTAGCACCGAGTACCCTCAGGAGCTGGGCCGAGCGACACTCAGTGTGCATAATTTGGGGTACTGAGTGCCATTGCGAGGGAGCTTTCCATGAACCAGGACTTCGATCTGTTCCGGACCACCGAGGAGCACGACATGCTCCGGGAGGCGGTGCGCTCGCTGGCCGAGGCGAAGATCGCTCCGTTCGCGGCCGAGGTGGACGAGCAGGGCCGGTTCCCGCACGAGGCGTTGGAGGCGCTGCAGGGCAGTGACCTGCACGCGGTGCACGTGCCGGAGGAGTTCGGGGGTGCGGGGGCGGACGCGCTGGCGACGGTGATCGTGATCGAGGAGGTCGCGCGGGTCTGCGCGTCGTCCTCGCTGATCCCGGCGGTGAACAAGCTGGGTTCGCTGCCGGTGCAGCTGTCCGGCTCCGAGGAGCTGAAGGCGAAGTACCTGGGGGCGCTGGCGCGCGGCGAGGGCATGTTCTCGTACTGCCTGTCGGAGCCGGACGCGGGTTCGGACGCGGCGGGGATGAAGACCCGCGCGGTGCGCGACGGCGACTTCTGGGTGCTGAACGGCGTCAAGCGGTGGATCACCAACGCCGGTGTGTCGGAGTTCTACACGGTGATGGCGGTCACCGACCCCGAGAAGCGCTCCAAGGGCATCTCGGCGTTCGTGGTGGAGAAGGGCGACGTGGGCGTGACCTTCGGCGCCCCGGAGAAGAAGCTCGGCATCAAGGGCTCCCCGACCCGCGAGGTCTACCTCGACAACGTCCGGATCCCCGCGGACCGGATGATCGGCGAGGAGGGCACCGGCTTCGCCACCGCGATGAAGACCCTCGACCACACCCGGGTCACCATCGCCGCGCAGGCGATCGGCATCGCCCAGGGCGCCCTCGACCACGCCGCCGGCTACGTCAAGGAGCGCAAGCAGTTCGGCAAGCCGATCGGCGACTTCCAGGGCGTGCAGTTCATGCTCGCCGACATGGCGATGAAGCTGGAGGCCGCCCGCCAGCTCACCTACGCCGCCGCCGCCCGCTCCCAGCGCGTCTCGCACGGCGGCGCCCACGAGGACCTCACCTTCTTCGGCGCCGCCGCCAAGTGCTTCGCCTCCGACGCCGCGATGGAGATCACCACCGACGCCGTCCAGCTCCTCGGCGGCTACGGCTACACCCGCGACTACCCGCTGGAGCGGATGATGCGCGACGCCAAGATCACCCAGATCTACGAGGGCACCAACCAGATCCAGCGCATCGTGATGGCCCGCAACCTCCCGTAACCCCCCGCACGGCCACCGCACCGCAACGCCCGAGGGCGCCCCCACCAGGAGGCGCCCTCAGCCGTTCACCGGGCCGGGCCGAGCGGTCGGGAGTTGGACGTGCCGAACGGCCCCATCCGCGCGATGCTGGTGATCACGCCGCCCACCGGCGGTGCCGTCACGGGCCAAGGACCGGAGGACATCGTGTTCCAACTGCTCTGGATTCTCCTGATCGGGTTCATCCTCGGCGTGCTGGCCAAGCTGTTGCTGCGCGGCCCACAGTCCATCCCGTGGTGGTTGACCATGATCCTCGGCGCCCTCGGGGCCCTGCTCGGCAACGCGGTGGCCGGCTGGATCGGCGTGGCGCACACCTCCGGCATCGACTGGATCCGGCACGCGCTGCAGGTCGGCTTCGCCGTCCTGCTGGTGGCGCTGGTCGCCCCGGCCTACGGCAATCGCAGAGCCGGGCGCTGACGGGGCAGCGAACCCCGGCCTCCCGGTGAGCACCCGCGAGCCCCTTGAGCCGCAGACCACGCGGTCCCCACCGGAACGAGCGGCCCGTCGCGCCCGCAGGCGCGGCGGGCCGCACGCCTCCGCCCCTCCTCCCGACGGCCACGGCTACGGCAGCGCCGGGCTGCAGCGCCGTTCGACGATCTCCCAGACCTCCTCGACGTCCTCGGCGGCCAGAGCCTCGCGGGCCGCCTGGGCGCAGGCCTCGGCGTCGAGCCGGCGGACCCGGGCCCTGACCTCGTCCAGGACGGCCGGCGCGGCGGACAGCACGTCGCAGCCGAGACCGATCAGCAGCGGCATCACCAGGGGGTGCGCGGCGGCGTCCCCGCAGACCGACACCTGCCGGCGGTGCCGGTGGGCGGCCTCGACCACCTGCCCGATCGCGCCCAGCACCTCCGGGTGCGCGGTGTGGGCGGGCCCGGCGGCGGGGTCGAGACGGTCGAGTCCCAGGATCTGGCCGGTCAGGTCGTTGCTGCCGATGGAGAGGAAGGCCGCCTCCCGGGCCAGCTCGTCGGCGCGCTCGACGGCCTCGGGGAGTTCGATCATGGCGCCGAGCGGCGGCACGGGGACGCCGAGGGCCTCGGCGGCCGCCCGCAGAAGCTCCCGGCAGGCCAGCAGTTCCTCGGGAGCGGCCACCATCGGGATCATGATCCGCAGATCGGTGCCGGCGCCGGTGGTGAGGAGCGCGCGGAACTGGGCCGTGAAGGCGTCCGGCCGCGCCAGCATCAGCGGCAGGCCACGTCCGATCCGGCCGTCCGGGCCGGCCCCCGCCAGGAAGGGCGGGACCTTGTCGTCGGCGAAGTCGAGGGTCCGGACGGTGACCGGACGGCCGGCGAGCTCGCGCAGCACGGGCGCCAGCGCGGCCGCGTGCTGCTCCTCGCCGGGCCAGCGACGGGCCTCCAGGAAGGGCAGTTCGGTGCGCAGCAGGCCGACCCCGTCGGCGCCGGCCCGCAGCGCCGCCTCGCTGTCCGCGGCGGTGGCGACGTTGGCGCGCAGGATCACGCTGTGCCGGTCGCGGGTCTCGCAGGGCAGGTGCCGTTCGGCGGCCAGCGCGGCCCGACGGGTGCGGTCCTGGTCCATCGCGGCCAGGGCGCCGGCGCGCTCGGCGGGGGCGGGACGGACGGTGAGGCCGGCCCGGGCGCCGTCGACGATCGCCTCGGCCCCGTCGGGCAGGTCGAGTACGGCCGGGTCCAGGCCGAGCAGCAGCGGGATGCCGAGCGAGCGGGCGACGATCGCGGCGTGCGAGTTGGGCCCGCCGGTCACGGAGGCGGCGGCGACCACCTCGGCGCCGGGTTCCAGCAGGTCGGCCGCGCCGACTTCATGGGCGATCAGAACGAGCGGGCCCGCGGGAAGGGCGAGGCCGGCGCCACCGAGCCAGGCCAGCGCGCGGCGGCCGACCTGGCGGACGTCGGCGGCCCGCTCGGCGAGCGTGGGGTCCGGCAGGGCGCCGATGGCCCGGGCGTACTCCTCGACGGCGGCCTGGACGGCTTCGGCGGCCGACGCGCCCCGGGCGGCCCGGCGGGTGGCGGCCGCGCGCAGGTCGGGGTCCTGGGCGAGGTAGCCGCCGACCTCCATGATGTCGGCCTGCTCGATCCGGCCGCCGGCCCGCAGCGAGGCGGAGAGCCGCGCCAGGTGCTCGGCGACCGCGTCGAAGGCGGCCTCGACGTCGCGGACCACATCGTCCACGAGCGCCGCGCCCGCTCCTGCGGGCACCGTCCCGCTCTCGGCGTCGGGCCCGAAGAGGTGCGGGCCGCCCGGGTCGGCCCGCACCGCGGCCTTCCGCGGCGGTGGGAGGGCCGGCGGACGGTCCGGACGGTGCAGGGTGCCGAGCGCGACGCCGGCCGAGGCGGCCCGGCCGGTGAAGGAGCGCCGGCTCATCGGGCGGCCGCCGCCGTGGCGAGGGCGCCGAAGACCAGCGCGGTGGAGGTGGCGCCCGGGTCCTGGTGGCCGATGCTGCGCGGGCCGAGGTAGGAGGCGCGGCCCTTGCGGGCCTGCAGCGGGACGGTGGCGCGGGCGCCGTCCGCCGCCGCGCGGGCCGCCTGCGCCGCGGCGGCGGCGAGGTCGCCGCCCGCGCGGAGCTCCGCCTCGAAGGCGTCGAGGGCGGGCAGGAAGGCGTCGACCATGGTCTTGTCGCCGGGGGCGGCCGCGCCGAGCTCCCGCACCGCGTCGAGCCCGACCCGGAGCGCGGCGAGCAGTTCGGCGGCGTCCGGGTCGGTGGCGGGCAGGGCCTTGCCGGTGGCCCGGAACGCGGTGCCGTACAGCGGGCCGGACGCGCCGCCGACGCTGGAGATCAGCGTGGTGCCGACCTTGACCAGCAACTGGCCCACTGAATCCGGCCGGTAGGAGACCTGGGTGGCGAGGACGGCGTTGAAACCGCGGTGCATGTTCGCGCCGTGGTCGGCGTCGCCGATGGCGGAGTCCAGCTGGGTGAGCCGGTCCTGGTGCTCGTCCATGGCGACGGCGACGGCCTGCACCCAGTGCCTCGCGAGGGCGATGTCCATCGGGGTTCTCCTTCATGCTGTTCGGGCTCGGGCGGGGCGGCGCGGGGAGCGGTACGGGGCCGGGCGCTACGGCGGTGCATCGGCCCGGTGGGACGCGGTACGGGCGGCCGGACGGCACGCACGCCGGTCCGTACCAGGCCGGCGCCGCGGCGTCCGGGGCACGGATGGCCCCGGCCGTGCACGGGCGGCGGTGCCCGTCCGGGTGCGGCGGGGACGGGTGGGTGCGTCCGGCCGGGGGTGGGGGTCACCGGCCGGACGCACCCGGTCTCAGCCGCCCCAGCGCAGGGCGGGGGTGTCCACGGGCGCGTCCCAGAGCGCGAGCAGCTGCTCGTCGGCCCGGCAGACGGTGATCGAGGCGCCGGCCATGTCCAGGCTGGTCACGTAGTTCCCGACCAGGCTGCGGGCGACGGTGACGCCCTGGGCGGCGAGCTGCGTGCTGACCTCGTGGAACAGGACGTACAGCTCGATCAGCGGGGTGCCGCCGAGGCCGTTCACCAGCACCAGGGCCTGGTCGGTGCCGGTGAGCACGGGCTCGGCGAGGATCGCGGCCAGGGCCTCCGCGACGATCTCGCGGGCCGTGCCCAGCTTCTCCCGGCGCCGGCCGGGCTCGCCGTGGATGCCGACGCCGACCTCCATCTCGTCCTCGGGGAGGTCGAAGCCGGGCTTGCCGGCCGCCGGGGTGGTGCAGGCGGTCAGCGCGACGGCGAAGGAGCGGGACAGCTCGTTGACCCGGCGGCCGACGGCGGCCACCTCGGCGAGGCCGGCACCCTGCTCGGCCAGCGCGCCGGCGATCTTCTCGACGAAGACGGTGGCGCCGGTGCCGCGCCGGCCCGCCGTCCAGGTGGAGTCCGTCACCGCCACGTCGTCGTCGACCAGGACGGTCTGCACCTCGATGCCCTCGTCGGCGGCGAGTTCGGCCGCCATCCGGAAGTTGAGCACGTCGCCGGTGTAGTTCTTGACGATCAGGACCACACCCGCGCCCTGGTCGACCGCGGTCGCGGCCGCCAGCACCTGGTCGGGCACCGGGGAGGTGAAGATCTCGCCGGGACAGGCCGCGTCGAGCATCCCGGTGCCGACGAAGCCGCCGTGCAGCGGTTCGTGGCCGGAGCCACCACCGGAGACGAGTGCCACCTTTCCGGCCCGGACGGCGCCGGCCCGCCGGACGACCCGCGCCGCGACGTCGACGTCGAGCCGCGGATGGGCGGCGGCCATTCCCGCGAGCGCGTCGTCGAGCACGGACTCGGGGGTGTTGAGGAACTTCTTCACGACAGCACTCCTTCGACGTCGGCGGCCGCCCTGGCCGGCTCGGGCGCCCGCGACGCCTCGGCGGGGCGGCGGTTCAGGACGTGGTACGCGAGGGCGGCCAGCACACCGCCGGCCAGCTCGGCGGCCAGGTAGACCGGGAGTTGGCCCCAGTGCACCCTCCCGCCGGCGAGCTCGGCGACCAGCATCGGGCCGAATGCACGGGCCGGGTTGATGGCCGCCCCGGTGGCCGGCGCCACCGGGAGGATGATCGCGAAGACCGCGAAGCCGATCGCGATCCCCGCGAAGCCGCCCGGAGCCCGCGCGTCGATCGCGCCGAACACCACGAACACCAGCAGGAAGGTGCCGATCGCCTCGGCGGCGAAGGCCTGCCCGACGCCCACCTGCGGCCCGTAGGCGGCCACCCCGAGGCCGAGGTCCACCGCCCGGTGGCCGAGCACCGCGATGACGGCGTAGCCGCCGACCACGGCTCCGGCGAGCTGGGCCACCAGATAGCCGGGGACCTCCCGCCACGGCATCCGGCCGGTGACGGCGAGCGCCAGGGTGACCGCCGGGTTGATCTGACAGCCCGAGATGTGCCCGATCGCGTACACCAGGGCCACCACCGCCAGGGCGAACGCCAGGGCGATCATGCCCAGTTGGGCCATGGTGAACGGTGCGTCAGCACCGAGGATCAGCGTCGCGGGCACCGAGCCGACTCCGACGAAGACCAGGGTCGCCGTGCCGAGCAGCTCGGCGAACAGCTTCTGGGGAAGGGAGTTCTCTGTCATGGGTACGCCTGCGGCCCGCTCGGGACACAGGGCGGTCACCTCCTCCGCGTGCGCGGATCAGAAGGGGTCGGGCCCTGGCCGGGGTGGAGAAGTACTCAGGAAACCCGTTCGTCATACCTGAAACGTGTTCGGAACTTAAGCCCGCGTTTCACGGAGTGTCAAGAGCCCTGTCCACACTCTGTCAGCCACTGCTGCACGCACGGTGGCCGACCTCCGTGGGCCCACCGCACCCGGCGCCGGGGATGCCGACGAGGCCGCCGCCCGGGAGGGGGCTGCGACCTCGGACGATCCCCGGCCGGGCGAGCGGTCGGCGCCGCTCAGGCTCCGGCCTGCCAGGGGGTGCCGCGGCCGGCACCGAGTTCCCGCGACAGGTTCCTGGCCACCTCGCGGACGGCCACCGCGTGCTTCTGGCGCACCGCGTCGTCCGCGAGCAGCCGCTCGACCGGGCCGACCACGCCGATCGCGCCGACCGCCTCGCCCGAGCGGTCGAAGACGGCCGAGGCGATGCCGGCGTCGCCGAGCGCGGCCTCCTGGTCCTCGGTCGCGTAGCCGATCCCGCGCACCTCCTCCAACTGCGCGGCCAGCGCGGCCGGGTCGGTCAGGGTCCGGCCGGTCAGCCGGATCAGTTCGCCCGCCAGCAGGGCGGCCCGCTGCGCCGAGGGCTGGAAGGAGACGACCGCCTTGCCGAGCGCGCAGGTGTGCCAGGGGATGCTGGCCCCGACCTCCAGGATCTGCACCGCACCCTCGGGTCGGAACGCGTGGTGCACCACCAGGACGTGGTCACCGGCGAGCACCGCCACCCAGACGGCCTCGCCCGTCCCGGTCGCCAGCGCGTCGGCCCAGGTCACCGAGCGGGTGCGGAGCTCCTGGGTGTCCAGGTAGGAGTTGCCGAGCTGGAGCAGGCCGGGACCCAGCAGGTATTTGCCGGTCTCCCGGTCCTGGCGCACCAGCCCCTCGGCCTCCAGGGTGCGCAGCAGGGCGTGCACGGTCGGCTTGGCGATGCCGATCCGCTCGGCCAGTTCGGTCACGCCCAGCCGGGGGCCGGCGGTGGACAACTCCCGAAGGACACGGACCGCCCGGTGGACCGACTGAACCATGAGGGTTTACCTGCTTTCGGTATTGCAGAACACTGTTCCAAAATCTAGCATCTGGCCCATGAGTCAAACTGTCGGCATCGTACTCGTGTCCCACAGCCCCGGACTGGCCGGCGGACTGCGCGATCTCCTGGCGCAGATCGGCTCCGACAGCGTCCCCGTGATCGCCGCCGGCGGCACCGCCGACGGCGGGATCGGCACCAGTTACGACCTCGTCCTCGAAGCCCTCGACCAGGCGGACCGGGGAGCCGGCGTGGTCCTCCTGCCGGACCTCGGCAGTTCGGTGCTGACGGCCCGTGCCGTTCTGGCGGACCATCCGCGCCCCGGAGTCGTCCTGGTCGACGCCCCCTTCGTCGAGGGTGCGGTCGCCGCCGCCGTCACCGCCTCGGTCGGAGCCGATGTGCACGCCGTCGCCGGCGCAGCCGAGGAGGCCCGTGATGTCCGGAAGTTCTGAACCCGCGCCCGCCGCAGCATCGGCCCCCATCGGCGTCGGCTCCCCCACCGACCCCGCCGACCCCGCCGACCCCGCCGACCCCGCGCGCCCCGCCACCGCTGCGGAACTCCCCCGCCCCGCCCGGGATCCGGCCGACCGGCCGGCGACCGCCGAGGCGACCGTCCGACTCCCCGCGAACCTGCACGCCCGCCCGGCCGGCGCACTGGCCAGGGCGGCCGCCGGGTTCCGCAGCACCATCCGGGTCGAGCACGCGGGCCGGTCGGCCAGCCCGACCGGCATCCTGGCGGTGCTGGGACTGGGCGCCACCCGGGGCGCCGACGTCACCGTACGGGCGGAGGGCGTGGACGCGGCCGCCGCCGTCGCGACCCTGGCACGCGTCCTCGCCGAGGCCGAGTAGCCGCACCGCGGCCGGCGGAGCGACGACCGAGCGACCGAGCGACCCGACAACCGACGATCCGGCCGAGGACCGACCGCACCCCGGACCGACCGCCCCCAGGGGCCGGCTCGGTCAGCGGCCGGCCGCACCGCTCCGCAGCCTCGGGGTGTTCGGCGCGACCGCGTAGGCGGGGCGGGTGGCCTGCTCACCGGCCCAGCGGGCCAGCGCGGTCACGTCGATCCCGTACGGGGCCGTCCGCGCGAAGGGCGCCAGTGCCTCGGCGGCCCGGGCCAGCAGCGCGCCGGAGCCGGCCGAGTTGCCGCGCGCGGCGTGGGTCAGGCCGACGGCGAACTGCGCCAGCCCGCGCCAGAGTTGCCGTTCGGAGGCCGGCGCGGCCTTCCACATGTCCTCCAGCACCTCGTGCGCATGGAAGGGCCGCCCGGCGTCCAGCAGTCGCTGGGCCTCGGCCAGCGCCTCCTCCGGCGAGCGCTGCACCCCCTCCTCCTGCCGGGTCACACCGGCCGCGCCGTACGGCAGCGGCCGCCCGAGGCCGTCCCGCGGCCGCGCGTTGCGGGCCCGGCCCGCCGCGTCCCGATCGCGGTCGGTCCGCTGCCCCAGGTCCCCGCCCTCGCCCACCGATTCGCTCATGCCCCGATTGTCCAACGAAGCGCCCACTACGGGGAGCAAAACGGCGAACACCGACAGCGAACATCGGCCCCTCCCGTCACCGCCCGGGTCGGGACGGAGATCGCCCGAACGGTGCGAGTGGGGCAATTCGCACGATACTGGGGCCATGGCTGAGAAAACCCTGCCTCCGCACGAACCCTCGAAGGTCACGGTCAAGGGCCGGGCGGTACGGCTGCGCACGATCGGGATCGGCATCCTCATCGTTCTCGCGATCTGGTTCATCGCCGCCAACACCGGCTCGGTCTCGATCCGGCTGTGGGTACCCACCGTCACCCTGCCGCTGTGGGTGGTACTGACGGTGACCCTGCTGGTCGGGATGGTCATCGGCTGGGTCGCCGCCCGCCGCCGGGCGAAACGCTGACGGGGCGGCCGGCGGCGGGTGGGCCTAGAATCCGAGTATGGGAGAGCGCGCAGGCGCGCCCACCGCGCCGCCACTGGTCCTCGCCACCGACACCGACTCGCAGCTGATCGCCCCGAGCCGGTCGTACCACGTCGGACGGGACCCCACCAGCGAGATCGTCCTGGACGATCCCCGGGTGTCCTGGCACCACGCCGTGCTGCGGGCGGACGACGGGCACTGGCTGCTGGAGGACGTCGGCAGCACCAACGGCACCTTCGCCGAGGGCCACCAGGTCCGGCAGTGGGGCGTGGAGCCGGGCAGCACGGTGCGGTTCGGCAATGCCACCGACGGGCCCTCGGCCAGCTTCAGCAGTCTGCCCGAGCCGACCGTCTACGAGCGGCCGTCCCTGGTGGCGCCGGAGGCGTCGGGAGTCTTCCGGCAGCCGACCCGGGTCCGTCCGCTGCCCACCCGCACCATCCGGATCGGCCGCGCCGACGACAACGACCTGGTGGTGGACGACCTGCTGGTCTCCCGGCACCACGCCGAGCTGAGCGCGCTGCCGGACGGCCGGTACGAGATCGCCGACCTGGCCAGCCACAACGGGACCTTCCTCAACGGCAGTCCGGTGACGGTGGCCACCGTCGGCCCGGCCGACATCATCGGCATCGGGCACTCGGCCTTCTGCCTGCAGGGCGGCGAACTCGTCGAGTACGCCGACACCGGCCTGGTCTCGCTGAACGTGCAGGGGCTGACGGTGCGGGTCGGCAAGGACCAGCGGGTCCTGCTGGACAACGTCAGCTTCCCGGTGGGCGAGAAGACCCTGGTGGCCGTCGCCGGTCCGAGCGGAGCGGGCAAGTCGACCCTGCTCAACGCCCTCACCGGCCTGCGGCCCGCCGACGACGGGAGTGTCCTCTACGACGGCCGCGACCTCTACCGGGACTACGCGGAACTGCGCCAGCGGATCGGACTCGTCCCGCAGGACGACATCCTGCACACCCAACTCTCGGTGCGCCGCGCCCTGCGCTACGCCGCCGAATTACGCTTCCCCGGCGACACCGCCAAGGCCGAGCGCGAGGCCCGGGTCACCGAGGTGATCCACGAACTCGGCCTGGACAAGCGGGCCGACCAGGTGATCTCGAGTCTCTCCGGCGGGCAGCGCAAGCGGGTCAGCGTCGCCCTGGAGCTGCTCACCAAGCCGTCGCTGCTCTTCCTCGACGAGCCGACCTCCGGCCTGGACCCGGGGATGGACCGCTCGGTGATGCAGATGCTGCGCGGGCTGGCGGACGACGGCCGGACGGTCGTCGTGGTCACCCACAGCGTGCTGAGCCTGGACGTCTGCGACCGCCTGCTGGTGCTCGCCCCGGGCGGGCGCACCGCCTACTACGGACCGCCCGAGGACGCGCTGGCCTTCTTCGGCTTCGACGAGTGGCCGCAGGCCTTCGAGGCCTTCGAGAGCGACGACGACCGGGCCTGGGCGAGCCGGTTCCGGGAGTCCTCCCGGTACGGCGAGTTCATCGCCTCGGCCGTCGAGCGGCCGGCCCCGCAGGCCGCGGCCGCGCAGGCCTACGCCCCGCCGCCCAAGCCGCAGAGCTGGGGCTCCCAGCTCAGCACCCTGGTGCGCCGGTACTTCTCGGTGCTGGCGGCGGACCGGATGTTCCTCATCATCATGGTCGCGCTGCCCTTCATCGTGGGTGCGATGTGCCGGGCGATGGCCGGCTCCCGGCTGACCTCGGAGAACGCCCTCAACTGCCTGCTGACGCTGTGCATCGGCGGAGTGCTGACCGGATCGGCCAACGCCGTCCGTGAAGTCATCAAGGAGACGGCGATCTACCGGCGAGAACGGGTGGTGGGCCTCTCCAGGTCCGCCTACCTGACCTCCAAGGTGGTGGTGCTCGGAGTGATCACCGTGATCCAGGCGACCGTCCTCACCATGGTCGGACTGGTCGGGGTGGACCTGAAGGTCGCCGTGAGCAGCGGCGTGTACTTCGACCCCTTGATCGAGATCACCCTGGCCGTCGCGCTGCTCTCGTTCACCGCGATGATGCTCGGCCTGCTCATCTCCGCCCTGGTCAGCCGGGAGGAGGCCACCATGCCGATGCTGGTGCTGCTGTCGGTGATCCAGATCGTCTTCAGCGGTGCCATGCTCAAACTGCACGGCGTGCCCGGCCTGGAGCAGTTCGGCTGGCTGGTCCCGTCCCGCTGGGGCCTCGGCGCGATGGCCGCCACCATCGACCTGCACCAGATCCTGCCGACCAACCTCACCGCCGACCCGCTGTTCCGCCATGCCTCCTCGGTGTGGCTGACCTGCATGGGGATGCTGGTGGTGCTCTCGCTGGCGCTCGCCGTCGCGATCTCCCTGCTGCTGCGCCGGCACGAGCCCGCCATCATGCGGAAGTAGCGGCGCCCCCGCCGGCCCCGTTCGGCGGCAGGCCCGCCGGGCCGATGCCGAGTGGCGGACGGGCCTCCCGATGGATAGGACCGGTGTATGAACGAGTTCGTGTTCCGTCCCACCCATGTGGCCCCGCAGGACGGAATGCCGACCTGGACGGCGCCGGACCCCACCCACCCCTCGGCCCGGCTCGACCCGCTGCTGCCCGTCCAGCTGCTGGACCGGGAAGGCGACTGGAGCCGGATCGTCTGCTCCAACGGCTGGTCGGCCTGGGTGGACGGCCGGCTGCTGATCACCCTGCCCGCCGAGCCCGGCACCGCCGCCGGGCCGCTCAGCCGCGCGGCGGACCCCCGGCCGATGCTGGCCGAGGCCGAGCGGGCGCTGGGCCTGCACCGGGGGCTGCTGGACGACCTCGCCGAGGGACGGATCGACTTGGAGACCTTCGGCAACCGGGCCCGGGGGCTGCGGGTCGGCGTGCTGGTCGACGGGGAGTCGCTCTGGCTGTACGACCAGGTGCACGACCGCTGGTGCTACTGCGACGGCCTCCAGCTGCAGACCTACGCGGCCGGCCGCCCGGCCGCCCCCGCGGCGCCGGCCACGCCGCCGCCCGACGCGGCCGCCCCGAGCACTCCGCCGCCCCCGGGCGGGCCCGCGCGTCCAAGCAGCCCGCCGCCCGCCCATCCGCCCGCGCCCGGCGGCGGCCGCCCGGCCGGGTACGAACCCACCCGGACGGGTGACCGGTGAACGCCGGACCGGGGCCGCAGCCCGAGCAGCCGACCGAGCGGGTGCCCGAGAAGACCACCGACCCCTCGCCCAGCCTGCCGTCGGGCATGGTGGGCCGCCGGATCGCCGGGTACGAACTGGAGCGGGAGAGCGGCCGAGGCGGCATGGCCGTGGTCTACCGCGCCAAGGACCTGCGGCTGGGCCGGACGGTCGCGGTCAAGCTGCTGGCCCCGGAACTGGCCCGCAACGAGGTGTTCCGGCAGCGCTTCATCCACGAGTCGCAGGTCGCCGCCGCGATCGACCACCCGAACATCATCCCCGTCTTCGAGGCCGGCGAGGCGGACGGGATCCTCTACATCGCCATGCGCTACGTCCCGGGGCGGGATCTGCGCACCCTGCTCAACCGGGACGGGCCGCTGCCGGCCGACCAGACCGTCCGGATGGCGGCCCAGGTGGCGTCGGCGCTGGACGCCGCGCACGAGCACGAGCTGGTCCACCGGGACGTCAAGCCGGGCAACATCCTGGTCGCGGCGGGGACGGACAGCGAGCACCCGGAGCACCTCTACCTGGCGGACTTCGGGCTCACCAAGAAGTCGCTCTCGTTGAGCGGGCTGACCACCGTCGGGCAGATCGTGGGCACCCTCGACTACGCGGCGCCGGAGCAGATCTCCGGGCGGCCGGTGGACGGCCGCTGCGACCTCTACAGCCTCGGCTGCGTGGTGTTCGAGATGCTGGCGGGCGCCCCACCGTTCCGACGCGAGGACGACGTCGCGCTGCTCTGGGCCCATCTCAACGAGCCGCCGCCCCCGATCACCCCGTTCCGGCCCGACCTGCCGCCGGCGGTGGACGCGGTGCTGGCGGGGGCGCTCGCCAAGACGCCCGAGGAGCGGTACGACACCTGTCTGGGCTTCGTCGCGGAGCTGCGGGCCGCCACCACGGGGGGGCCCGCGGACGGCGGCCGCTGGCAGTCGGCCGGCCCGGCGACCGAGGTGGTCCCGGCCCTGGCGGCCGCCCGGCCCGGCGGGATGCCGCCGGAGCCGACCGCCCCGCCCTCGCCGCCCGCCTGGGCGCTGCCCGTCTTCGCCCCCCGCTCGCCCGGCCCCGGGTACGGCGGGCCGGGCCGCTGACCGACCCGCGGGACCCTGCGGGCGCTACCGGAATCTGCGGGATTCTGCGGGATTCTGCGGACCGAACGGCACCGGCCCGGACGGCACCGCTGCGGACGGCGGTGCTCCGGGCCGGTGCCGCCGGTGCGATCAGCCCCGGCCGTCCGGTTCGGCGACCTCGCCGCGGCGGCGGAGGTGGCCCGCCAGCAGACCCCCCAGCGCGCCGGCCAGCAGCCCCCACCCGGCCCCCAGCAGGACCGCCCACCACAGCTCGGGCTGCAGCGACAGCGAGCCGCTGCCGAGGCTCTGCGCGGTGCTGCCGCCCAGCACCGAGCCCAGCAGCCCGCCGAGCCCGCCCTCGTCCGGGTTCACCCCCAGGACGGCCAGGCCGTAAGCGGCGGAGACCCGGGACAGCACCCCGATCAGCAGCATGGTGACCGCCAGCGCCAGGCCCATCCGCACGGCGTGCTGCCAGATCCTTACGCCCTTCGGCGACCGGTGGGCCATCAGGAAGCCGGCCGCCAGCAGCAGGACCCCGGCCAGCACCGGGAGCCACCAGATCCGGCCGTCGTGGTCGGCCAGGGTGCCCAGGCTGACGGTGACCTCCCGGCCGTCCGGCGTCCGCAGCACGTCCGCCAGCACCGGCGGCATCGGCAGGCCGATCGCGCCGGTCAGGTGCCCGTGCCAGTGCACGCCCAGGCCCAGGCCGAAGGCCGGCCAGGCCAGGTTGGGCACCGCCAGCAGCACCACGGCGAGGGTCTCGCGCGCGTTCCCGTGGACCAGCGCGGTGACCACGCCGACGACCACCCCGATCACGGCGTACACCAGCAGCACCATCAGCATCGCGAACGCCGCCGGGCGGACGGCCTGCTGGTACGGCAGCGCCGCGCGCGGCAGCGGCGCCCGGCGCGAAACCGCGAACGCCGCCGCCAGCACCACCAGCAGCCACAGCAGCCCGAAGCCGAGGGTGCGCGGGACGTCCGCGTGGAACCCGACCTCGGGGGTCAGTCCGAGGGCCCCTCCGATCGTCTGGACCAGGTCGCCGCCGATCTCCACCACGAAGGTGTGCCGGGCGACCGAGACGATCACCGCGAGCGCCGCCAGCCAGAGCACCACCACCCGGGCCACCCGCCCGAGCAGTTCGCCGCCCGCGGCCACCGCACGGAACCGCAGCTGGCGCAGGAACACCTCGACCATCACCAGGGCGCCGGCCAGCCCCACCGAGAGCGGCATCACCGTGATGCCGGCGTTCACCTCGGCGAAGAAGCCCGCGCCGCCGTCGATCCGCACGCTGCCGCCGACCGCCAGGGCCAGCGTCGCGGCGAGCACGGAGGGGAAGGAACCCCCCGGGAGCGAGTCAGCCCGGCCGAGCAGCAGGCCGACGGCGGCCAGTGCGGCCATCACCACCAGCCCGGAGAGCACCACCGCGAGCGCGTCCAGCCAGCCGCGCAGCAGGCCCGGCGAGCCGGGCCGGCGGGGCGCGGCCGCCTCGCCGGACGGCCCGTCCGGACTGTGCGGGGGCTGCTGCTGCATACGTGCTCCTGATGTCCGGGAGTGTCGGTGTCCTGTGCCGCGGGGCCGGTGGGAACCGCGCCGCCGTCCGCCCGTGGCTCCAGGGTCGCCCAGGTCCGGCGGGCCCGCCCACCGCCTTGGGCCGAACGCACCCGGTGGCCCGCCGCCGCGGCCCCGCGTGCCCCGTTCGGCCGCCCCGGCTTGCGCCGCCGGCCGGCATCGGCCCCGGGTCGGCACAACTCGCCGTCAACTCCTCCTGCTGTTGCGGGCGGTGAAGATCCGGGGCAGAAAGGACGGGACATCAGCCTGTCGGCAGCGGTCCCCCCGGCTGCCGCCGGAATGGAGACCCGATGAGTTCCCCACCGCAATCCGGCCCCCCGTCCGGTCCACCCTCAGGACCGCTCTCCGGGTCCTCGTCGGGCGCAGGTTCGGGCCCCGGCTCCGGCTCCGGTCCCGGTTCGGGCCCGGGCTCCGGCCCGCCGCCGTCGCCGCCGAGCGGTCCGTCCGGGCAGCCCCCGTCACCGTGGTGGCGGAACTGGCGCCGGGTCGCGCCGATCGTGGGGACGGCGGTACTGGCCCTGGTCGCGGGCCTGCTGATCGTCACTCATCAGAGCGGCGGCAGCAGCAACACCGCCATCAAGGAGGTCGCCCTGCAGACCCCGGTGGACTCGGGTGACGCCCCGTTCACCGAGTCGGTGGCGACCGAGACCGGTCCGGCGGAGTCCGCGCCCGCCTCCGCCGCGTCCAAGGCGTCGTCCGGCGCCACGGGCATCCACAGCGTCCAGGGGACGGCCACCGGCCTGTACGGCGGCGAGATGAAGAAGCCGGCCTGCGACGTCGAACGGCTGATCACCCAGACGGCCTCCGGCGACAAGGGCAAGGCCTGGGCCTCCGCCGAGGGCATCGAGCAGTCGGCGATCCCCGCCTACCTGCGCTCGCTCACCTCGGTCGTGCTGCGGGCCGACACCCGGGTCACCAACCACAACTACCAGAACGGCAGCGCGATCGGTTACCAGGCCGTCCTGCAGGCCGGCACCGCCGTACTGGTCGACTCCCAGGGCGTCCCCCGGGTCCGCTGCGCCTGCGGCAACCCGCTGACCCCGCCGGTGCTGGCCTCGGGCGGGGTCACGTACACCGGCAAGGGGTGGTCGAGCTTCCAGCCGTCGTCGCTGGTCGTGGTGACGCCCGCGCCGGCCCCGGTCACCCAGATCGTGCTGGTCAACGTCACCACCGGCACCTGGTTCGCCCGCGAGACGGGCCACGCGACCACGGCCGACAAGCCCGTGCCCGCCCCGAAGGAGCCGCTGGCCCCGGGCGTCCCCGGGACCTCGCCGACGGCGAGTTCCTCGGCCTCCTCCTCCGCGTCGACCTCCTCCTCGGCCTCCTCGCACCCGCCCACCGGGACGCCGTCCACGGGAACGCCGTCCGCCGGCTCGTCCTCGGCCTCCTCGTCGGCCTCCTCGCACCCGGCCACCGGGACCCCGTCCACGGGGTCGCCGGCCACCGGCTCCACCTCGTCGGCGACGAAATCCTCGCCGCCGGTGACCCTCTCGCCGTCGGCCTCGGAGGCGTCGACCGCCACCACGACGGCCACGGCGGCGGCGACGGCCACCGCGGCGAACTCGGCCACGTCCACCGGTTCCGCCGGCGCGACCTCGACCTCGACCTCGGAGCTGGATTCGGCCGAGCCGCCGGACCCGGCCTCCCCACCGCCGGCCCTGCTGCCCGCCTCCGCGGACGCCTGACCGGGCCCGCCCCCGCCGCTCGCCGCCCCGCTCCCCGGGGCGGCGAGCGGTGGTTCGCCGGCCCAGCAGGTGCCAAGCTGGAGGAAACGGACGAACCGCTCTGAAAGGGATGGATTCCCATGGCCGAGCATCCGCACGTCGCACTGGTCCGCAGGGGGTACGAGGCATTCTCCCGCGGGGACATGCAGGCACTGTCCGAGATCATCGCCAAGGACGCCACGCACCACGTCCCCGGCACCCACACCCTGTCCGGCGACTACAAGGGCCTGGACGCCGTCCTCGGCTACTACCAGCAACTCGGCGTCCAGAGCACGGGCACCTTCCGGGTCGAACTGCAGCGCCTGTTCGTGGACGGCCGGGGACACGTGATGTCGGTGCACCGGGCGACCGCCACCCGCGGCCGGCACAGCCTCGACGCGATGGGCGGGATCATGTTCCGGATCGTCGGCGAGAAGGTCACCGATCTGGACGAGTGCGTGGAGGACCTGGACGTCGTGGACGAGTTCTGGGCCTAGAGCACGTCTTCAAAGGTTGATCCAGAGCAGGGTTGAGGCGAGAGTGACGGCGGCCTGGTAGGACTCGCGGGTCTGGTCGTAGCGGGTTGCTATGCCGCGGTACTGCTTGAGCCGGTTGAAGCAGCGTTCGACTGTGTTCCGGTGGGTGTACTTCTCCCTGTCGAAACCGGGCGGCCGTCCGCCGTGTCGTCCCCTTCGGCGGCGGCCGGCTGCCTGGTCAGCGCGTTCCGGGATGGTGTGGGCGATGCCGCGCCGACGGAGGTAGGTACGGATGGCGCGGGAGCTGTAGCCCTTGTCGCCCAGGACGTGGTCGGGGCGGGTGCGCGGGCGGCCCGCCCCGAGGCGGGGCACGCGGATGTCGGCCATGACCTGTTCGAAGCGCGTGCAGTCGTTGACGTTCCCGCCGGTGACCACCAGGCCCAGTGGGCGTCCCCGCCCGTCGCAGGCGAGGTGGAGCTTCGTGGTCAGTCCGCCCCGGGATCGACCGAGGGCGTGATCATCCGCTTTGTCCCAGTCGGGAGCCCCCTTTGCGGCCGCCGGCCGCGTGCTGGTGGGCACGGGCGATCGTGGAGTCGACCGACACCAGCCAGTCGATGTCTCCGGCCGCGTCCTTCTCCGCCTGGATCGAGCGCAGCATCCGGGTGAAGGTCCCGTCCAAGGCCCACCTGCGGAAACGCGTGTACAGGCTCTGCCACGAGCCGTACCGCTCCGGCACGTCCCGCCACGCCGAGCCGGTCCGCAGCTTCCACACGATCCCGTTCAGCACCATCCGGTCGTCCGCCCGAGGCCGTCCCGTCCCCGCTCGCGGCAGGAGACGGGACAGCACCTCCCACTCCACGTCCGACAGCTCATGACGACGAATCACGACCAACATGATCGCTCATCAGCCCATCGCCTTTGAAGACGCGCTCTAGGCGTCACGGCTCTGAAACCAGGCGGGCACCGTCACCGGTGCGGACCCCGAGCCGCCGGCGGGCGCAGCGGCCGGCCCGGCCCCGGCCCGCGCACCCGTGCCCGCACCCGCACCCGCACCGAGGCCCCGCAGCAGCACGCACCGGCGGGCATGGACGACGCTCCATGATCTTTCGTCTCGCGCAGTTGCCGCCGGCGTTTCAGGACACTCGGCGAACAGTCAGTCATCTCGCCGTCCGGGGAAGCCTTGCCGCGTAGCGTTCCTCGAACCGGCGGACCTGCTCGCCGGACAGGACCGGATTCATTCCCGCCCCGGTACGCTGCGGCCATGGTCCGGCTCCGACCAGCGCCGCGAATCGGGTGCCCCACTTCCCCACCTCGCCCGCTCCCCACCCTGTCGTCGTCCGGCCGCGAGCACAGATCAGCCTTGATCCACGAGGCACCGCACAACCGGCAACCGGGACCCCCGTTCGACGCAGCGTGGCGTGTTGTCGCACGAGCTGAGCTCATCACCATGGACCACGCAAGGGCGGCCTGATCATTTCCCCAGGCGGCCGCGGACATCCGCACCTGCCACGCGTGCCCACCCCAAGCCGGGGCGATCCGGTCAGCGGCGACGGACAAGCCGGCGCCGCGGCATGCGGCCGGGCCCGGACGGGCGGCAGACGGACCGTCGGCCCGGGACGATCCCGACGGCGGACGACGGCCGGGACGGGAACGGGCCGGGCCTCGCGAGTCGCAGGCACCGCGGCCGCGAGGAGGACCAGGCCGACGCGGACGGACGGGGACGGCCGGCCGGCGCCGCCGACCGCGACGGCTGCCCGGCTGGTCGACCACGGGCTCCGCCCTTGACCCGGGCCAACCGCGCACGGAGACTTGAGATACAACGTATGTGTGCGCCGTAGGTGTACCTCGCCGATCCGTCGAGAGCCCGTGGGCTGCGGATCGGGACACGATCGCGTACCCCAAGCGAACCCCCGCCCCGCGGTGGCCGCCCCCGACAGGCGGCGCCGACGGGGTCGACATCCGACCCGGGCCGGTGCGGCCGGTCCTGCCCGCGCGCTCACGCCGGGCGTGGGCACCGTGCGCACCCGGGTCCAGGAAGGGAGGCGCCGAGATGCGTTTCCATCATCGAAGCCCGGTCCGACCGCGCTTCTGGCTCGAGATCGCCCTGGGGAGCTTTTCCGGGCTGCTGTTCCTGGTCACGCTGGTCTGGCCGGACTGGATCGAGCTGCTGCTCGGTCTCGACCCGGACGCCGGCAGCGGCGCGGCCGAATGGCTGATCGTCGCGGTCACGGCCACGGCCACCGTCGTCTGCGCGCTCGGCGCGCGGACCGAGTGGCGCAGAACCCATCCGTCCGCCGTCCGCGCCGCGCGTTGAAGGCCGATGCATGGAGGGAGGACCACCATGCCTGATGTCACATCTGCCGGAACACCCGAGGACGTCATCGGCCTCGTCCGGCAGACCCCGCTGAGTTTCCTCGGCCGGGTCGTCCGGCTGGGCGGCACGCCGCTGTCCGGGGTGGGCGCCGACGAGCGGACGGCGGTCGTGCAGGTCGACGACGTGCTGCACGCGCCCGACGCCTTCCGCCGCCTCGCCGGCAGCGAGGTCACCGTCCAACTGTCGTCCGACCTGGACCCGCCGGCGGTCGGCGACACGGCCGTGTTCTTCACCAAGGGGGCGGTGTACGGCGAGGGCCTCGCCGTCGACGAGGTCGGGCGGCTGCCCGCCGACGCCGTCCGGACCCACCTCACGCACGCGGCCACCACCGCCGACGCGATGCCCTTCACCGCCGTCCAACGCGGTATCAGGGAGGAGGACTTGGCCGCCCACGCCGCCGAGGCGGACGCGGTGGTCGTGGGCGACGTCGTGGGCCTGGAGAAGGTGCCGGGCGCCGAGGGCCCGCTCTCCGAGCACGCCCCCGACTGGTGGCGCGCCCGGCTGGAGGTGAGGCACGTCGAGTCCGGCGACCGCTCCCTGGACCGGATCGACGTCCTCTACCCCAACAGTCGGGACATCCACTGGTACCGGGTCCCCAAGCCGAAGGCCGGTCAGGAGGGGCTCTGGTTCCTGCACGCCACGCAGGCCCCCGAGGGGGTCCTGCGCGAGGCGGCGCCGTTCCAGTTGCTCCATCCCGACGACTACCAGCCCGCGCAGATGCTCGCGGTGCTGCGGGAACGGAGGTGAGCCGGATGCCCACTCTGAAGATCGTCGACATCACTCCGAGGTCGCTGAGCGGCGACACCGGCCAGAAGGGAGAACCCAACCTCGCGGTCAACCCCGAGAACCCCGACGAGATCGTCGCGACCGCCTTCACCCCCGACCCCATGGACGGCCCGTTCGCCCCGATCTACGTCTCGACGGACGGCGGCGACACCTGGGTGCTGAGGAGCGTCGTCCCCGGCGCCGTCCGCGGCACCGGTACCGCCGACATCACGGTCGGCTTCGCGCCCAAGGGCGGCACCCTCTACGCGGGCATCCTCAACGCCAAGGAAAGCAGGCTGCTGCACACCACTCGGATGCAGATCCTGCGGACGCCGAGTGCCCTTTCGACGGCCCCGATGCAGGTCCTCGTCCAGCGCGACGAGGAGGACCAGCCCTGGGTCGTCACCGGGGCAGCCTCACCGAACGGCAACGGGCACGACCGGGTCTACGTCGGCAGCAACGACTTCGGTACAGGCACCGGACGCACCGCCACCGTGGACGTCTCGGACGACGCCCGGACGGCCCCGGCGCCGTCCGGTTTCGCCGCGACCCCGATCGAGCGGCGTGGGACCTCCAACCAGGACGGGCCGCCCGTGCGGGTCGCCGCGCATCCCGACGGCACCGTGTACGCGGCGTTCGCCAGCTGGCAGCGCCGGACCGGGGCCGGGGGATCCGACGTCACCTTCGACGTCGTGGTGACCCGCGACGACAGCGGGGGTGTGGGACCCGCTCCGTTCGCGGACCTCACCGACTCGGACGGGCTCGCCGGCCGGAAGGTGGCGACCCGCTGCTTCGTGGTGTTCGACTCCCGGATGGGCCAGCAGCGACTCGGCGGCGACCTGTCGATCGCGGTCGACCCCACTGACTCGGGCAGCGTCTGGGTCGCCTGGTGCGACCGGGTCGGCGGGCCGGCCGGGGTGGACAACACCCTGCACCTGCGGCACTCGGCCGACCGGGGCCGGACGTGGTCCGACGCCCGCACAGCGCCCGTCAACCCCCCGCTCTCCAGGTCCATGAACCCCGCGTTGGCGGTGAACTCGGACGGCCTCGTGGGGTTGCTCCACCAGGAGTTCGTCCAGGACCAGTGGCGGACGGTACTGGAGTTGACGACCGACGGCTGGACGACGGCACCGGAACGACAGGTGCTGCACCAGGCCGCGCTGAGCGTGCCCGCGAACCCGAACGACACGCCGTTCCTCGGCGACTACATCCGGATGCTCACGGTCGGCCGGGACTTCTACGGCGTGTTCGCCGGCGACAACCTGCCGGACAACGCCAACTTCCCGGTCGGGGTGACCTACCTGCGCAGGGCCAACTTCGTCACCCACCAGCTGTTCGACCTGGACGGTGTCCACCGGGTGCCGCCCTCGATCGACCCGTTCTTCTTCCACCGGGCCGCGTAGGTCCGCACCACGCAGGTCCACGTATGCGGTTGGGGCGCCCGCCGTTCGACGGGCGCCCCGACCGCACTCCGGGCCGACGCGGTTCGGGCCGCGGTGCCCGGAGTTCAGATCGCCGCCAGGCAGAACTGCACGAGCCCGGCGTCGACGTCGAGGATGATCCGCTCCATCTCCGCCCACGGCGGCTGGAACTGCTCGCCCCACTCGATGGTGAAGGCGAGGATCTTCCCCTTGTCCGGGTCGACGAGGTGGCGCGAGAACGCGTAGTCGTCACTCGTCCCACTGGTCGGGTACAGGTGGAACGCGGACATCGGCTTGTAGGTGCGGCCGCGCACACCGTGCAGCCCCTGGCAGAACCGCGCGGCGAGCAGGAGGGCGGTGTCGGCGTCGCCCTTTTCGAGGAACTCCGCGTAGTCGAGGTCGTCGGCCGCGCCGCGCGCGCCGTCGAAGGCGGGGTTGCGGAAGTTCATGTCCGGTTCGACGGACTGGTTCTCGTCGTCGCCCCAGACGTACAGCATGTCCTGGGCGTGGCTGTGCACGTCGACGTACCACCGGGTGCGCGGAAGCGCGTCGAACAGCCAGGCGACGTTGCGGGTCTCCGGTTCGGAGAAGGGCCGGGGGCCCTGGTAGACCTCGTCCAGCGGATCGGTCGAGACCCGGGGGCCGGCGGTCGGTGCGAAGGCGGTGGTGAAGTCGAAGAGGAAATCGAAGTTGCGGTTGATGTCGACGCCGATCCGGGCCGGGTCGCCGCCGGAGGCGGCCGGGTCGCGGTTCTTGCGCCACATCGGTTCGAGGGCCTGACTGTAGCGCCGGCCGTCGGGGTTGACGAGCGGGAAGACCACGAGGTCCAGGCCGTTCAGGAGACGCCGCACCTGGTCGGCGGTGAAGGCGGTGCCGCCGTAGGCGAGACCGCTGTGCCCCTGGTAGGCCTCCAGCAGGTCGGCGGCGAGGTGGACGAGGATCTCGCAGCTACCCCACTCACGGGCGTGCAGGCCTCCGGTCAGCACGCAGCTGTCCTTGGGGGCCACGGACTCCGCGCCGATGAGCAGGGCGTGACTGCGCCGGCCCTCGACGGAGGGTTCGGGCAGCGCGATGAGCCGGGTGAGCGAGGGGAACGCGGTGGCGAGGCTGACCACGGCGGACTCGACCTCGGTGACGTTCAGATACGACATGGCGGGTCAGTCCTTCACCTTTTCGGCCAGTCCGCGGGGACAGGCGTCGTCGGGGGCGAACCGGTCCCCCACGCCGACCTCGGCCTGGGCGCGGCGCCCGGCCTCGGAAGCGTTCTCGATCTCCTCCAGGTGCACGCCCTCGCGTTCGAGTGCCGAGACCTGGTCGGAAGGGACGTAGGCGTCGATGCTGACGCGGCCGTCCTCGCCCTGGGAGGGACGGCCGCCCACGTCGGGACGGGCGTCGCGCAGCAGGGCACGCAGGGTTTCCGCGTCCTCGGCGATGACGCGGACATGGAGGATGTCGTAACGGGTAGTGGACATGGCGACCTCTTTCGGGCGCCGTCGGGCCTGGTATCAGCTTCCGACGGCGCGAAGCCGATGTATGTGTACGCCCGATGTGTACCTCGTATTCTCAGCCTGCGCTTCCGCCGTAGAAGGAGTCAAGAGGCGCCTCGGGAAGTCCGTTCAGCAGACTGTCCAGGCCGGCCAGCAGCTCCCGCTCGTCGTCGTAGTCGGCGAACCGGGGGACGAGCGCGCGCAGCCGGGGGTAGTCGGCGGCGGGCAGCCGGTGCAGGCCCAGGCGCAGCATCGGATCCGGCTCCTCGGGATTGTCGACCACCTGCCTCTTGTCGACGAGGAGGCTGCCGAGACTCCAGGCGACGAAGGCGCGGTAGACCCTGAGCGCGGCGGTGTCGTCGAATCCGGCGCGGCCCAGGACGGCGAGGATGTGCTCGGTGAGTTCCAGCACCGACCCGGGCCGGCGGGCCACCGGCACGGCGAGCGGCCGGGTGGCCACCAGTGGCAGGATCTCGGGGTGCACGTGGGCCACCACGGCGAAGGCGCGCGCGATCCGCCGCAGCTCGGCGCGCCAGGCCGGGAGGGCGGCGCCGGGGCCGGGGCCGGCGTGGGCCGTACTGCTCCGGGCGGTGTCGGCCGCGGTGCGGAGCCGGTCGTTGACCTCGGCGAAGAACGACTCCACCAGGCCGTCGAGCAGTGCCTCCTTGCCGGGGGTGTACCGGTAGATCGCCATCGACTCGACGCCCAGGTCGGCTGCCAGGCGGCGCATGGTCAGTGCCGCCAGCCCTTCGCGGTCGACCAGGGTGACAGCGGCGGCGAGCACCAGCGGGCGGCTCAGACGCCGCCGCTTCTCGGATCCGTCCTGCTCAGCCATGTCCGCACTCCTTGCACGCCGGCCATGCGGTTGGAACGAGACAGGACCAAGGATACAAGGTAAATATCAGACATATAGCCCTGTGTAACCCCCGCCCCGGAGCCGCCCGCCGGGGCCCGGGGCGCCACCCTGCACCGGAGGCCGTCCGCCGGAACAAGACGCGGAGCGCGGATGCCCGGCAGGGCCGCGAAGCACAGCCGGCAGCGGGCAGGCGACCGGACGGGCCGGCGGGGGCGGCCGGCTTCACGGCGGCCGCCCCTGTCGTTCAGTGGTCGTTGTTCACGACGTGCGTGACCTCGCCGACCGGGCCCGAACCGGACTTGGTCAGGTACATCCGGAACCTGATGTTCACCTCGGGCAGGTTGTGGAAGGCGATGCCGTCGCCGGCGTTGGCAGTCTGCACGTCACCGGCGCCCGCCGCCTTCAGCGTGTACAGGAGCTGACCGGTGCCGTCCATGTAGACGTCGAGGACGACGCTGTAGCCGTCGGCGTCGTAATCGGTCAGGTAGACGTAGTCGCCGTGCTCGGCGAAGCACAGGCGTCCGCCCTGGTCGACCGAGCCTATCGAGTCCGACTCGTCGGTGTACCAGACGTGGTCGCAGTCGACGGCCTGTGCGGGGGAGGCCACGACGAGGGTTCCGGCGGTGACGGCGAGCGCCACCGCGCCGGCGGCGAGCAGCTTCTTCATGCGCATGAAGGAGAACCTTTCGAGCGGAGGGGATCCGGATCGTCCGGTGGGCCGGAGACATGAGGATGGACGGCCCGGCCGGTCGACATGTTCTTGCCAGACGCGGTGATCGCTCGTCAAGTTGGCTGCGGACGGCCGGTTGCCGATGAGGGACCCGTGGCGGACCCAGCCTCCAGCGAGACCTTCCACCTCACGGGCCAGCACCAGCCCGGTCCGGCACGCCGCGAGAGTGCTCTCGGAAGCCGTGAGTCCCGCCTCTACGTCGGCGATCCGGCGAGCGCGGTCGACGCCCTGGTGCGCTCCTGCTGGATCCCGCCGCTTCGCACATGTGCTGGCCGGTCGAGCCGCCGACCGGGAGAATCAACTGCTGTGGACATGGGGATCTCTGGTTTCGAACCGTCCTTCCTGGTCGGGATCGAGGCGGCCCGGCAGGCTCACGCATCACGTCTGGCGACGCTCGTCGGTAGGCGGCTGACGGGGTTTGCCCTGGTGCGCTTCGTCGAGAACGGAGACTGGTTCGCCGACTGTCCGGTGCTGCTGGACTTCGACGGCCTCCAGGTGGAGGTCTGTCACTCGAAGCTCGACGAACTCTCGATCGGCTGGAACACGATCGACACCGCAGCGACCATTACCGGGTGGGAGTCGTTCGAGCTCACACCCCAGTGGTCTCACAGCGATGAGCACCTGGAGCCGTTCGTCGGCCAGGAACTGCGCGAGGTCGCGCTGCTCGAGTGGCGGCCGGCAGAGCATGACCTGGCAGCCGGAACGGTGGCGGTGGAGTTCGCCTTCATCGAGGGCTGTCTGCGGATCGTCAACGGCCTCGACGAGAACCGCATCGAGATCGGTGCGGCCCAGCCGGACTACATCCGACACCGGCTGGGCCGCTGATCGCCACTACTCGGTCGGCTTCCGGTTGATCTCAGTGACAGGCAGCAGGGTGGCCTGCGCCGGGATGCCGATCCGCCGGGGAGTCGGCCCAGCCGGCGTTGGGAAGTCGGAGAGCCGCTTCAGTAGCTGGTCGGGGGCAGTCAGCCCTGACCCGTCGGGCGGAAGAGGACGAAGCCTGATCCGGACCGGGCGCCGCGGCCGGGCGGCGGGCCCAGGGGCGGCCGCCGGGGGCGGCCGGGGTACTGGTGCGCGGCCGCCCCCGGCGGGAGGGTGTCCTCCCGCCGGGGGCGGCGTGGTGCGGGGTGGTGCCGGGCCGGGCCCTCCCGGGCGGCGTGGGCCGCCGGGCGTTACGCGGGCTGCTCGGCGGTGTGCAGGGCGCTCACCTCCGCGGCGGTGAGGGCCTTGTCGTACGCGTGGACCTGGTCGATGGAGCCGTTCCAGAAGTCCACGTTGCCGCCGTTCCACTTGGCGCGGCCGAGGCTGAGCGGGCCGGTGGAGACGTCGGCGGACGTGGCGGGGACGGTGGCGGCGAGGGTGCCGTCGACGTACAGGGAGATGGTGCCGGCCGCCACGTCGTGGACGCCGACCAGGTGGTACCAGTGGCCGAGCTGCGGGGTGATCGGCAGCCGGGCCCGGACGCCGCCGGGGACGCTGAAGGCGAAGGCGCCCTGGCCGTACTGCAGGTAGAACGGGTTCTCGGTGCGGCGGCCGTCCTGGCTGGCCACGGTGGCGTAGTTGCCGGGCAGGGCGTCCAGGGTCGCCCAGGCGGAGACCGAGTAGCTGCCGGTGGTGTCGAGGACGGGCCCGGCGGTCTGTGCGTACTGCGCCTGGCCGTCGAACTTCAGGGCGCTGCCGCTGATGCCGGGGGTCCAGGTGGCGCCGGCGGTCAGGGTCAGCGGGGCCTTGTTGGGACCCTGGTCGGCGGCGGTGGTGCCGGTGCCCTCGTCGAGCGACCAGGAGCCGCCGCCCTTGAGCTCGGAGCGGGCGCCGGCCGCGGCGCCGGCGGCGATGACCTTGAGGTTGATCGCGCGGACCTGGGCCGGGTCGACCTTGATCTGGCGGCGGTCGTACGTCCAGAGGCCGTTCAGCTCGTTCTCCAGGTCGGTGACCTGGGTGTAGACGGAGCCGGAGAGTTCGGCGCCGGCGGCGGCGAGGTAGAACGTCTCGGTGTTCTCGACGTACTTCCGGGTGAGGGCGGCCTTGTCGGTCACGCCGCTGTAGATGACGGTCGGGGCGCCGGGCCACATGTGGCCGGGGGCGCGGAGGGTGAAGCCGCCGTGCTCGCCGTCCATGGCGGCGCGCTTGCTGTCCGGGAACGCCGGGTCGTTGTTGCCGTAGTCGTGGTGGTCGATGATGTCGCCCTTGCCGGAGTCACCCTTGGAGGCGCAGCAGTTGACGCCGCTGTGGGCGTTGACGATGCGGGAGGGGTCGGCGGCCTTGACGGCGTCGGTGAGCTTGCCGGTCTCCTCGCGGTTCCACTCGCCCCAGCCCTCGTTGAAGACGATCCAGCCGATGAGGGAGGGCGAGTTGTGGAGGAGCTTCATCTCCGCCATGCCTTCGGCGACGAACTCCTGCTGCCCGGCGGTGGTGCTGAAGTCGCCGGAGACGAAGTCCTGCCAGACGAGCAGGCCCAGCTTGTCGGCCTGGTAGTACCAGCGGGGCGACTCGACCTTGATGTGCTTGCGGACGGCGTTGAAGCCGAGGTCCTTCTGTGCCTTGAGGTCGAAGGTGATCGCCGCGTCGGTGGGTGCGGTGTAGAGGCCGTCCGGCCAGAAGCCCTGGTCGAGTTCGGCGAGTGAGAAGATCGGCTTCCCGTTGAGGACGATCTTCTGGTAGCCGCCGACGTCCTGGATGGCGATCTTCCGCATGCCGAAGTAGCTCTTCACCGTGTCGGTCTGCTTGCCGTTGGTCAGGGTGACCTTGAGGTCGTAGAGGTACGGGTCGTCGGGTGTCCACAGGTGCTGGTTGTTCACCGGCAGGTGGAGCAGGGTGTTGGCGGGGCCGCTGATGGAGCCGACGATGTTGCCCGCGGTGTCCTTGGCGACGGCCTTGACGAGGGTGCCGGCCGGGGCTCCGGGGGAGTTGACGGTGACGGCGAGGGTGCCGGTGTCGATGTCGGGGGTGGTGGTGATGCTGTCGACGGAGGTGGCCGCGACGGGCTCCATCCAGACGGTCTGCCAGATGCCGGACGACTGGGTGTAGACGATGCCACCGGGGTTGGCGGACTGCTTGCCGAGGGGCTGGTTGGCGCCGGCGGTGTCGGTGACCGCGACGACGATCTCCTGCGGGCCGGTGCCCTTGAGGGCGTCGGTGATGTCGGCGGAGAAGCCGGTGTAGCCGCCGGTGTGCTCGGCGACCTCGGTGCCGTTGACCCAGACGGTGGCCTGGTTGTCGACGGCGCCGAAGTTCAGCTTGAGGCGCTGGTCGGAGCCGATCTTCCAGCCCTTGGGGACGGTGACGGTGCGGCGGTAGAACATGTGGTCCTCGTGCCGCTCCAGGCCGGAGAGCATCGACTCGACCGGATACGGCACGATGATCTTCTCGCCGAGGTCCTTGCCGAAGACGGGCTGCTCGCCCGCGGCGGCGCCGGCGAACTCCCAGGGGCCGTTGAGGTTCAGCCAGTCGTCGCGCACCTGCTGCGGGCGGGGGTACTCGGGCAGCGGGTGGTTCTTGTCGACCTTGTCGGTCCACGGGGTTGTGAGGCGGTGCTCGGAGGCGTTGGCGGCGGTGCGTGCGATCTCCGGCACGGCCGTGCCGGCGGAGGTCAGGCCGCCCTTGCCGTCGTAGCGGATCCGGACCTGCTGGCCCTTCTGGATCGGCTCGGAGAGCTTGACGATGACCGACTTCTTGTCGTCGGAGGCGGTGGTGACCGCCTTGACGGGCATCGGTGTGGTGTCGGACTCGACCGTCAGGTGGCCGGCGACGCCCGCCACGCCTGCGACCTTGCCGTCGAAGGTGGCCTGCACCTTGAGGCCGTCCTTGGCGACGGACAGGGCGACGGGGTAGACGCTGAACCCGGCGGGCGGGGTGAAGGCGCTCTCGGGCACCAGCTGCTTGGGCATCGCCGGGCTGGACCAGCGCAGGTACATGTTGGCGCCGCCGACGTCCTGGAACATCTCCAGGCGGAAGTCGTGCCGCTCGCCGGCCTTGAGGTGCAGGACGGCGCTGGTCTGCTCGCGGTCCCAGTCGGGCACCCAGTGGTCGATGACGGGCGCGCCGTCGACGAAGAGCCGGAAGCCGTTGTCGCCGATGGCGTAGAACGTGTAGTCGCCGTCGGCGGGGGCCTCGATCTGGCCGGTCCAGCGGGCGGTGGTGTTCTCCTGGCGGCCGGTCGTCTCCTGGAAGGTCGACGCCAGGCCGGGGAGGTTGATCTGCGGGTCGAGGGCGATGCCGCCGAGCTCGGCGAAGTCACGGGCGCCGGGGGCCGACATCCGGTAGTACTCGCCCTTCAGGCCGTGCGCCTGGGTGGCGGGGTCGGCGGCGGCGAAGGTCGCGGTGCTGTCGGAGGGTTCGGCGGCCGAGGCGGCGGGGACCAGACCGACCAGGGGCAGCGAGAGGGTCGCTGCCAGCAGCAGCGCCCACGTCCTGCCTCGGTGTCGGGTGGCTGACTGTCGTGTCATGCGGTGGCTCCTCACACGGGGGGATGGAGGGTGGCGGGGCACCCCTCGGGCGGCGGTCCGCCCGTCCGGGGGACGTAGGGGTGCGGCCCGGGCCGCGTCGGGGTGTCCGCGGCGGGCTCGGTGCCCGCCGCGCGGCCGCGGCGCCGTGGTGCCGGCGGGGGATGTGCCGGGCGGGCGCCGCGGGGCGGCGCGGCGGGTGACGGCGGCTCGGCCACGGTGGAGGCTGGGCCGGCGGCTCTCTTCCAACGTTGGAAACGTTGCTGCCAACGGCATAAGAGCACGCGTCAGGAGTCGTGTCCAGAGGTCCGGCGCAGTTCGCCCGAAACCGGCACCGCCCCGCCGACGCCCCCTCAACCCCCGTCCCACGGTGCTGGACCAGCGCCTACCCGGCGCCCGGACGGCCCGCGACGGCGGCCTTTCCGCCGGCCTCGGCGAAGCCGCTCAGGTCACGGTGAGGAAATGTTCCAGAAACCGGGAGAGCGATCCCTTGGCGTGCCCGCTTCCGATGTGTATAACGTTGTAAACGCCAGCGACCCAGCCCCCGGGGAATCGCTCGGCGGCGCTCGGAACCACCCGAACCATCGCACTGCCCGCTGGCATCAGCACAGGTCGACCACGTGTCACCCGACGTACCGCAGCCGCCCGGAGCCGCCGGCCGGCGCCGGAGACGACTCCGGACCTTCAGGACCGAACCCCCCGACGGCCCCCACCGCCGCCCTCAAGGAGTGTCGTGAGCATGTCCGTTCGCAGATCCCGTACCCTCACCGCCGCCTGCCTGCTCACCGCGGCGGTCACCCTCGCCGCCTCCGGCTGCGCCAAGCAGGAGGGATCCCCCACCTCCGCCTCCGGCAACTCCACCGCCGGCGCCCAGGTCGTCGCCTCCCCGAGCGCCGCCGCGGGCGACGCGGCCGGCGGCTGCGACCTCAAGACCTACGGCGCGGCCAAACTCGACCTCAAGGACGCCGTGGTCGGCTTCTCCCAGTCGGAGAAGGAGGCCAACCCGTTCCGGATCGCCGAGACCCAGTCGATCAAGGACGAGGCCGCCAAGCTGGGCGTGAAGAAGCTCCTCACCACCAACGCCCAGTCCCAGCTCCCCAAGCAGATCAGCGACATCCAGGACATGCTCAACCAGGGCGCCCAACTCCTCATCGTCGCGCCGCTCAACTCCGACGGCCTGGAGCCCGCCCTGCAGGCCGCCGCCGCCAAGCACGTCCCCGTCATCACCATCGACCGCAAACTCAACGCCACCCCCTGCAAGGACTACCTCACCTTCATCGGCTCCAACTTCGTCGACCAGGGCAAGCGCGCCGCCGACGCCCTCGTCAAGGCCACCGGCGGCACCGGCAAGGTCGCCATCCTGCTGGGCACCTCCGGCAACGGCGTCACCACCGACCGCACCAAGGGCTTCGTCGACCAGATCGCCGCCACCGCCCCCGGCCTCGAGATCGTCGCCCAACAGACCGGCGAATTCGCCCGCGACAAGGGCCAGCAGGTCACCGAACAACTCCTCCAGTCCCACCCGGACATCACGGCCGTCTACGCCGAGAACGACGAAATGGGCCTCGGCGCCGTCACCGCCGTCAAGGGCGCCGGCAAGAAGCCCGGCACCGACATCAAGATCGTCTCCGTCGACGGCACCCGCAACGCCGTCCAGGCCCTCGCCACCGGCGAATACAACGGCGTCGTCGAATCCAACCCCCGCTTCGGCCCCCTCGCCTTCGCCACCGCCCAGAAGTTCTTCGACGGCACCGCCATCCCCGCCAACGTCATCATCACCGACCGCGCCTACGACCCCGACAACGCCAAGACCTCCCTCGACGGCGCCTACTGACACGAACCCACCCCACGACCGACCCCCCGACGGTCGACGAGCAGCCGGGCCGTGCGCATCCGCACGGCGGGCACGGCCCGGCCCCTCATCCCCCGCACCCCCCGCCCAGCCCTGGAAGGCCATCACCATGGCACCACCCCCAGCCGTCCCGGCGAAGCCCGCACCGGCGGCCACCGAAGCGCCGACCGTCCTGGAGGCGATCGGCGTCAGCAAGCGCTTCCCCGGTGTGGTGGCGCTCGACGACGTCTCCTTCACCCTGCGCGCGGGCGAGATCCACGCCCTCGTCGGGGAGAACGGCGCCGGCAAGTCCACCCTGATCAAGGTCCTCACCGGTGTGCACCGCCCCGACGGCGGCGAACTGCGCCTGGGCGGCGAACCGGTGTCCTTCGGCCGCCCTTCCGAGGCCCAGCAGGCCGGGGTGGCCACCATCTACCAGGAGGTCAACCTCGTCCCGCTGATGAGCGTGGCGCGCAACATCTTCCTGGGCCGCGAGCCCAAGACCCGCTTCGGCCTGATCGACTTCCCCCGGATGCACCGGGAGGCCGCCGAGCTGCTCGCCGGCCTCGGCGTCACCGCCGACGTCCGGCGCCCGCTGAACACCCTCGGGGTGGGCACCCAGCAGATGGTCGCGCTGGCCCGGGCCGTCTCGGTCCAGGCCCGGGTGGTGGTGATGGACGAACCCACCTCCTCCCTGGAGCCGCGCGAGGTCGAGACGCTCTTCCGGGTGATCGGCGAACTGCACGGACGCGGGATCGCCGTCGTCTACGTCAGCCACCGGATGGACGAGCTGTACCGGATCTGCGAGCGCGTCACCGTGCTGCGCGACGGGAAGCTGGTGCACACCGGCCCGCTGGCCGAACTGAACCGGATGCAGCTGGTCGCGATGATGCTGGGCCGCGAACTCACCGAGGTCCGCCAGAGCGGCGTCACCGCCTTCGGCGAGGGGCACCACTCCCGGCGCGAGCCCGTCCTGACCGCCACCGGCCTGACCCGCGGCCACGAACTCCACGACATCGACCTGGCGTTGCGCCCCGGCGAGGTGCTGGGCCTCGGCGGCCTGCTCGGCTCCGGGCGCAGCGAGACCGCCAAGGCACTGGCCGGCGCGCTCGCCCTGGACGGCGGGGAGATCCGGGTCGCCGGGCAGCCGCTGCGCCGCCACAGCCCCGCGGCGGCGATCCGGGCGGGCATCAGCCTGCTGCCGGAGGACCGCAAGGCCGAGGGCATCGTGCCCGGCCTGTCGGTGCGCGAGAACATCGTGCTCGCGGCGATGCCCCGGCTCTCCCGGTTCGGCGTCGTCTCGCGCGCCAAGCAGGACAAGATCGTCGAGATCTTCATGAAGCGGCTGCGGATCAAGGCCTCCAGCCCCGAGCAGAAGGTCGGCGAACTGTCCGGCGGCAACCAGCAGAAGGTGCTGCTGGCCCGCTGGCTCTGCCTGGAGCCCAAGGTCCTGCTGCTGGACGAGCCGACCCGCGGCATCGACGTCGGCGCGAAGGCCGAGGTCCAGGCCCTAGTCGACGAACTCGCCCGGGAGGGCCTGGCCGTGCTGCTGATCTCCTCCGACATCGAGGAGCTGATCGAGGGTGCCGACCGCCTCCTGGTGCTGCGCGGCGGCGCGGTCGCCGGCGAACTGACCGGGGAGCAGGTGACGGAGGACGACCTGCTGGCCGTGCTCGCCGCCCACTCCCCCGACGCCCCGGCCCCGGCCGGCGCCCCCCACTCCCCCTCCCGTGACGGCCACGACGCCCCCGACGGCCAGGACGGCCCCCGATGACCCACGCCCCCCTCGCCCTCCCCCGGAAGGCCGCCGCCCGGCCGGACGTCACGAGGCTGCTCCAGCGGTACGGCGTCTACCTCGCCGTCGCGCTGCTCCTGGTGTTCAACGCGCTCTTCACCGAGCACTTCCTGACCGTGGCCAACCTGCGCACCCAACTCGTGCAGGTCGCCCCGGTGGTCATCGTCGCACTCGGCATGGCCCTGGTGATCGGCACCGAGGGCGTCGACCTCTCGGTCGGCTCCACGATGGCACTGGCCAGTTCGCTGCTGCCGCTCTACCTGGGCTACGGCCTGGTGCCGGCGCTGCTGGTGGCCCTGCTCGCCGGGGTGGTGGTCGGCGCGGTCAACGGCTCACTGGTCGCCCTGGTCGGCCTGCAGCCGATCGTCGCCACCCTCGCCCTGTTCGTCGGCGGCCGGGGCCTGGCCCTGGTGATCGCCGACGGACAGCTCAAGCAGATCCAGAACACCGACCTGCTGGGGCTGGGCACCGACAGCCTGCTGGGCGTCCCGCTGGTCGTCCTGATCGCCGGGGTACTGGCGCTGGCCGTCGCGTTCCTCGTCCAGCGCACCACCTTCGGACGCCAGTTGGTGGCCGTCGGCGGCAACCGGGCGGCCGCCGCGCTCGCCGGACTGCCGGTGCGGCGGGTGCTGATCGGCGTCTACGTGCTCTGCGGAATGCTGGCCGCGCTGGCCGGCGTGCTGGCCACCGCCCGGCTCACCGCCAGTGACCCCTCCGCGCTGGGCAACCTGATGGAACTCTCCGCGATCACCGCCGTGGTGGTCGGCGGCACCCCGCTGACCGGCGGCTCGATCCGGGTGCTCGGCACGGTGACCGGCGCCCTGCTGATGCAGCTGCTGCACGCCACCCTGGTCAGCCACAACCTGCACGACTCCACCGCCCAACTCGCCCAGGCCGCCATCATCCTCGTCGCCGTCTACATCGCCCGGGAGCGTCGATCCCGATGAACCTCCTCCCCACCGCCACCGCCACCGCCGTGCCCGTCCGCTCCCGCCCGGGTGCCGCCGGCCCCGGCCGTGCCCTCGAACTGCTGCGCCGCCAGGGCGTGCTGGCCGTCCTGCTGCTGGTCGTCCTCATCTCCTCGTTCGTCTTCCCGGCCTTCGCCAGCGTGGACAACGCCCGCAGCATCACCGTCCAGGTGTCGTTCCTGTCGATCGTCGCCCTCGGGATGACCATGGTGATCATCACCGGCGGCATCGACCTGTCCGTCGGCTCGGTCTTCGCCCTCGGCGGCGTGCTCGCCGCCTGGGCCTCCCAGTGGGGCGCCGCGCCCGCGCTGCTGGTGCCGATCGTCGTCTGCGGCGCGATCGGCCTGGTGAACGGCCTGCTGGTGGCCCGCGCCGGGATGGCACCCTTCATCGTCACGCTCGCCTCGCTGCTGGCCGCCCGCGGCCTGCTGCTGGCGCTGACCCACGAGGGCGCCACCACCTACCTGGTGCCGCGCGGCTCGTTCTTCGCCGAGCTCGGCCAGGGCACCGTCGGCGGCTTCGGGTACCCCGTCCTGATCGCGCTGGCCCTGTTCGCCCTCGGCGGGCTGGTCCTGCAGCGGACCTCGCTCGGCCAGAGCATGTTCGCCGTCGGCGGCAGCAGCGACGCCGCCACCCTGATGGGCCTGCCGGTCGCCCGCACCAAGGTGCTGGTCTACGTGCTCAGCGGCCTGCTCGCCGGCCTGGCCGGCGCCCTCAACGCCGCCCGGCTCTCCTCCGGCGTGACGATCATCGGCGTCGGGATGGAACTGGACGCCATCTCCGCCGTCGTGATCGGCGGCACCCTGCTCGTCGGCGGCGCCGGATCCGTCTCCGGGACCCTGTGGGGCGTCCTGCTGCTGGCCGTCATCCAGAACCTGATCAACCAGATCGGCTCGCTCAACTCCTCCTACCAGTCCGTGGTCAGCGGCGGGTTCCTGATCCTGGTCGTGGTCACCCAGCGCTACCTCTCCAAGGTCCGCCGGACCTGACCCGCCCGGCCCCGGCCCCGGCCCCGAACACGCCCGGCCCCGGCCCCGGATGTCACCCGCGGCCGGGCCGGCGGGCCAGACTGGGGCCGGGCACCGCCGTGCCGAAACGGCCGGCCGAAGGAAGGAAATCCGTGGGCGCCAGCCTCAAAGACGTCGCGCAGCGCGCAGGCGTGTCGGTCAAGACCGTCTCGAACGTGGTGAACAACTACCCGCACGTCACACCCGCGATGCGAGAACGCGTCCAGCAGGCCATCGACGAGCTCGGCTACCGACCGAACCTGATCGCCCGCCACCTGCGCAAGGGACGCACCGGCATCATCGCGCTGGCCGTGCCCGAGCTCGGCAACCCGTACTTCGCCGAACTCGCCGGCGCCGTGATCGACGCCGCCGCCCGCCACGACTACACCGTGCTGCTGGACCACACCGGCGGCCGCCGCGAGAACGAGATCCTGGTCTCCCAGGGGTTCCGCGCCCACGTCATCGACGGCCTGATCCTCAGCCCCATCGAACTGGAGGACGACGACCTGCTCGGCCGCTCCGAGGACGCCCCACTGGTACTGCTCGGCGAGCGCGAGTACCAGGCCCCCTACGACCAGATCGCCATCGACAACGTGGCCGCCGCCAGATCCGCGGTCCGCCACCTGACCGGCCTCGGGCACCGCCGGATCGCCTTCCTCGGCGCCCGCAGGGAGAGCGCCCGCCGCCCCGCGCACCTGCGGCTGCGCGGCTGGCGCGAGGAACTCACCGCCGCCGGCCTGCCCTGCGACGACTCCCTGGTCGCCGCCACCGACGGCTACGGCCGGGTGGACGGCGCCGCCGCCATGAACGCCGTCCTCGACCGCGGCGAGCGACCCGACGCCGTGTTCGCCTACAACGACCTGGTCGCCCTCGGCGCCATGCGGGTACTGACCGAACGCCGACTGCGAGTCCCGCAGGACATCTCGGTGGTCGGCTTCGACGACATCGAGGAAGGCCGCTTCTCGCCCGTCGCCCTCACCACCGTCTCCCCCGACAAACAGGCCATCGCCAGACTCGCCGTGCAGCGGGTCGTCGCCAGACTGGCCGACACCCCCGGACTGGAACCCGAACACATCCAGCCCGGCTACACCCTCACGGTCCGGGAGTCGACCGCCCGGCGCACCTGATCCCCCACCGCAGCCGACCACCCACCGCCGCACGGCGTGGCGCCCCTCCCCGAGGACTGACGATGCCCCAGCCCGTACCCCACCGCGAACCGTTCGGCCACACCCCCGACGGACGTCCCGTGGACCTGTGGAGACTGGAGTCCGCCTCCGGCGTGAGCGCCGAGATCCTCACCTACGGCGGCGTCCTGCACCGCCTGTCGGTACCGGACACGGCCGGGCGCAGCCGCTCGGTCGTACTGTCCCTGCCGGACGTACCCGCGTACGCCGAGCACAGCCCGTACTTCGGCGCCCTGGTCGGCCGCTACGCCAACCGGATCGCGGGCGGGCGGTTCAGCCTCGACGGCCACCCCTACCTGGTCCCGGCCAACGACCACGGCCACGCGCTGCACGGCGGGCCGGACGGCTTCCACGGCCGGCTCTGGCGGGCCCAACCGGCCGGTGACCGGGCGGAGGTGGAGTTCTCGCTGCTCAGCCCGGACGGCGACATGGGGTTCCCCGGCGCGCTGTCAGTGCGCGCCCGGTACGCGCTGGACGAGGCCGGCACCCTGTCGGTGACCTTCGAGGCCGCCTGCGACCGCCCGACGGTGGTGAACCTGACCAACCACGCCTACTTCAACCTGGGCGGCGCCGGCTCCGGCGACGTGCGCGGCCAGCTGCTCGAGGTGGACGCCGACCGGTTCCTGCCGGTCGCGCCGGACGCGATCCCGTTCGGCCCGCTCCAGGCGGTGGCCGGCACGCCGTTCGACCTGACCCGGGCCCGGCCGATCGGCGACGCCCTCGCGGTCGAGGACCAGCAGCTGATGAACGCCGGCGGCTTCGACCACTGCTGGGTGCTGCGGCCGGCGGCCGAGCCCGGCGCCCTGCGCCCGGCGGCCCGGCTGAGCGACCCGGTCGGCGGGCGGGCCCTGGAGGTGTGGACGACCGAGCCGGGACTGCAGGTCTACACCGCCAACCAGCTGGACGGCACGCTGGCGGACGCCGACGGCCACCACCACCCGCGACACGGCGCCGTCTGCCTGGAGACCCAGCACCTGCCCGACTCGCCCAACCGCCCGGAGTACCCGAGCACCGTCCTGCGCCCGGGCGAACGCTTCACCAGCCGCACCGAATTCCGCTTCCCCCACCTGCCGGCCGGCCCGGCCTGAGCCGGCCGGCGGGCCGACCATCGCCACCGGTCCCACGACGCGCAGGCCCGCCCCGGCTGCCATGATCGCGCCAAGAGCCGGGCCCCGGCCGTCGACGGCTCGTGGAGCGGGAGCCTCGCCGGGCGCGCAGGGCAGCTCGGCCTCGTCGCGACACGGCAGATCGACACGGCAGATCGACGCGGCAGATCGACACCGTCACGAGACCCACCGGCGCCGGCCCCACACAGTGGCACCGGCGGGGACCTCGCGCGGGGCTCCGAGGGCCTCCGAGAACCACCGAGGGCCGCCCGGAACCTCCCTGTCCGCCCCCTGCACCGGCCCCACCTGCGGAATCCTGAGCAGGTAGCCGCCGGGCCCGCGGCCGCGAGCGGTGGCGTGCACGCCGAGGTCGGCCGTCCAGGCCATCACCGCCGACGAGTTTGGGCGGAGCGCCGCCGCCGGCCTGCGGAAGACTCCGCCGACGCCTGGCCACCGCAGCTCCAGGAAGCCCCCGCACCCCCCGGCGGCTGACCGGCGGCTGAGCGGCCGAGGCGAGGCCGGTGCGCACCGGGGCCGCACCGACGCCCCCCGGGGGGTGCCCCGGCCCGCCACTTCCACACTCTTCAAGTACCCCAAAGGCCCTGAATAGCTTCAGTAACGGACATATGCCGCCTTCAGGTCTATTTCCCGGAGAAGCCTGGACTCCGGTGCCACCGAAGGGTAGAAAGTCCCAACCCCCATCGGTCGGTGCACTGACTAATCTCCACGGGGGACCCGAGCGGCGCAGATCCGCAGCCGCAGACCGGGCGCATCCGCCCCGGTACGCCCACCCACCACCGCCCCTCCCGCCGTCCCCCGCGCGTCGCACGATCCCCACCCCTGCCCCGCGACGCCGGCATCCGCGCCCTGCCGCTGCCACTGCCACTGCCACTGCCACTGCCACTGCCATCGTCGGCACCGGCACCGGCACCGGCATCACAGCGGCCCGGCCGGCCCGTCGGGACAGCTCGTGCTGCCCGAACCGTGACTCCCGGTTCTCGCCCGGCCCGCGCGCCCGGCACACATGCCCCGGCACACGTCACCCGGGCACGGCCTCGCACCGTAGCCGTAGCCGTCCCCCGTCCCCCCCTCCCCCGTCCCCCCTGAGTACCGGAGCCCGCCATGCCGAAGCACGCCCGTCCCCGCCGGATCCCGACCACTCTCCTGTCCGGGCGGTGGATGACCACCGCGGCGCTGGCCGGTGCGGCCGTCGCGGTCGCCGCCGCAAACGCCACCCCCAGCCATGGCAGCGACCCGAGCCCGGTCACAGCGACCTCCCCTCAGGCCACCCAGCTCGAACCCACCACATGGAGCACTCCCACCTCCGCCCACCACGCCGCCGTGGCCGGTCACAGCAGCTCCGCGCCCCGCGCGCAGCGCACGGCCCTACCCACCCAACGCACCTCCGCGATCCCGGTGCAGCGCACCTCCGCGATCCCCGCGCAGCGCACCTCCGCGATCCCCGCGCAGCGCGCGGCCCTCCCCCCGCAACGCGGTACCGACACCGGTACGGCCCGTGCTGCAGCCGCTACCTCGCCCGCCGCGCACCCTTCCGCCACGCCGTCCCGCACAGCCGGGACGTGGGCGGCCGGCCACCCGGCCACCGCCGCGTCCGGTACCCCCGCCCCCGCTACGGCGCCGGCAGCCGTGACGTCGGCACCCACCGCCGCCGCGTCCGCTCACGCCACCTCCGACAGCGGCGCGGCCACCCACTCCTGGACCGGGGAATCCGGCTCGACCCACACCTGGACCGGGGCATCCGGCTCGACCCACACCTGGACCGGGGCATCCGGCGGCGGCACCTGGCAGGCCACCGGCCAGTACGCGAACGCGGGCGGCAGCACCCGGCCCGCCGCGCAGGCCACCCCGGCGCCGGGCCAGGCGTCGCCCGCCCAGGCAGTGACCACCCAGGCGCCGACCACCCAGGCCACCGGCGACCTGGACACCTGGATCAAGGACGCCCTGGTCGTCATGGCCGACAACCACATCCCGGGCAGCTACGACGGGATCTACCGCAACATCATGCGGGAGTCGTCCGGCAATCCGCAGGCCATCAACCTCACCGACTCCAACGCCGCGGCCGGCCACCCGTCGAAGGGGCTGCTCCAGGTGATCGACCCCACCTTCCAGGCGTACCACGTACCGGGCACCTCCATGGACATCTACGACCCGGTGGCCAACATCACCGCCGCCTGCAACTACGCCGCCGACTTCTACGGCTCCATCGACAACGTCGACGGCCCCTACTGACGGCGGGAACCGCGCGCTGCTCCGGGCGGGGGGCCGGAGCGGGCGGGCAGCCGGTGCCGCCCCGGCGAAGGCGGCTCCGGCCGCCCGCGTCGGCCGCGGGCAGGCAAGCACCGCGGCGTCGAGGCACGGCCCGCCCGGGGACGGGCGGGTTCAGAACGCGGAGCGGATGAGCCCGCCGTCCACGCGGATCGTCGCTCCGCTGACGTACTGGGCGTAGGTGCTGCACAGGTACGCCACCGCGGCCGCGATCTCGTCGGGCTCGCCGAACCGTGGCCGGTCGGGTCGCGGCCGGCCGTCCGGAGCAGGCGGCCCACGCCGGCCCGATGACCGGCGACTTCACGATGGAAACGAGCTCAATACCTGTCAGGGTTCGTGTGGGACGCCCGGCCGGGCCGGTCGCCCGGCTCGGACGGCGCGTAGGCGAGCAGGCGGGCGTGATGCCGTGCGTGGGCGGCAGCCAGTTCCTCGGCGATGTCGGGGTGGGCGTGCGGGGGATGCTCGGGATGGCCCCGGTAGGTGTCGTAGCCGAGGGAGCCGGAATCCGGTTGCAGCTCCCGCAGTACGAGCAACCTGCGGATCTCCTCCAGCTCCGGCCCGTCCTGGCACGCCCAGAGCGCGTCCTCCCGCAGCAGCCGATCGAGTTCCACCCGCAGGCGGCAGTCCCCGCAGGCGGACGCATGCCTCTGCGGGGCCCCGAGCAGCTCGGTCAGCGCCTGGCGTAGCGGCTCCGGGGTGCGGCCCGGCTGCTGCCACGAGCCGCGAAGTACGCCGTCCGCGTCGGACCAGGAGATGAGGAGCGGCTTCTGTTGCTCGAGCGTCTCCGGGCCGTCGGCGTGGATGTGGACGAGTTGCACGCGGAACAGCATCATCTCGTCGCCCTTGGCTCCGATCCTCGGATGGTCCGCCGGGTCGAGCGCCCACTCCAGGTAGTACTCGCGGGACGCGGCCTCGGCGGGCAGGTCCACCAGGTGGTCGGACCGGCGCGGGTCCTCCCCCGGCAGGGCCGCCGCCTCGGACGCCGGACCCAACGGCGAGCCGGCGGCGTCGAGGTCGCGCCGGCGGAAATCGACCAGGCGGGGCAGGAAGCGGCGCAGCCGCAGCACCGTGCGACTCTGCCGGTCCGCGGGGTTCGGCCGGACCCGCACGACGGCCCGGCCGCGTACGGTGCCCGCCAGTTGGAAGCGGTCGAATTCGACGTGGAGTGCTTCGGTCCTGTCGGCCGGTTGCACAGGCGCTCCTTCGGTCCGGTTATGGGCGGGGACGTCCCTGCGCGGCCGCTGGTTCCCGGCTCGGGTCCGGTTCGGCCGGACCGGTACGCGCGGGGGCGTCACACTGAGGATGACAAACTCTTCCGGGGCGACAGAAGGCTATGGCTGTACACCGACGAGGACGCGGCCCTAGCGCAGTTCGCCGCCCGCAACGACGGGCGGCCTCCGATCGTGACGCTCCAGGAGGCCGTCCCTCTGCTCGGCACCACCGACGACGCGCTCCGCGAAGCACTGTCCCGGGCCGACGACGTGGTCCGGCGCACCGCAGGTGTCACCGGCCGAACCCACTGGTACGTCCTGGAGCACCTGGCCGAGTGGGTTGCCGCGCGGCCTTGAGACGACCCGTCACCGGCCGGGGTGCGGTCGAGCGGGTGCTTCCCGGCCGGCAGGCTCACACGAGCAGACGGCTCGCCACAGGTGTGCGGTCCAGTTCCCGATCATTCCGTGAGAGAAAGGCACTCGGCGAGCAGATCGACGATGTCGCGCCAGGCTCGCCGCGCGTGCCGCGGGTGGTGGCCGACGCCGGGGACCACGGGGTGGTCGACCGGCGGTGGTCGAGGGCGTCACCGATGGCCGGGCAGAGCTGGAGGGCGGCCTTCGCCGGCGTCGGATCAGGCAGAGGCGGTCGTTGTGGACCAGGACCGCGAACATCCCGCCCGGCCGGAACTCCCCTTCCGGGTACGCCTTCTGGGCCGGCGCCTCCATGACCGGTACGCTGCCGTGGACGGCCCGTGCCGTCGTCGACGCGGGGGGCGCACATGTCGAGCACCGTTTTCCTGATCCTCGCCCTCGGCCCGCTCGTCCTCGTCCTGGCGGTGATCGCCGTGCAGCGGGCGAACGCGGTCGACGACGCCTACACCGGGGAGGTCACCGCCCGGTGGGTGAGCAGCTCGACCGGCACCTACGGCACGACGACCCGCTGCATGATGCGGATCCGCACCGACGAGGGACAGGAGCTCGCCGTGGCGGTGGACGGCCGGACGTACAACGCGCTCGGCGTCGGCGACCGGGTGGTCAAGACGCCTGGTGCGCGCTGGCCGGTGCGGTCGGGGTGAGTCCTCCGGCGGCTCCGCCCGGCCTGACACGGCCGCGCCGGCTGCTCGCGGGGGCGGCCGACGCCCGCCCGGGGGGTCTGTCAAGGCCGAAGTTCCGGCTCCGGTCGGGTGCGAGCCGACCGGTTCGCATCCTCCGCAGCGCGGGCGCGGTGTCGGTGAGCGGCCGGAGGCCTGGGCGTCCGCGGTACCGGTGGTGGCGGGTGGCGCCGGCGCGCCTGATCAGCGCGGCGTGGTTTCCTCCCCCGCGGTCTCCGCGAGGAGTGCACCTCCCCCGTGTGGCCGGCATGCGCAACCGCTTCAGCGCCGCGCTCAACGCCCTGGCGTCCGGCAGCAGTCGTGCGCGAGTGTGGGACCGCTACGCCCACGACACCCAGGGGGTCATGTGACCGACATGGAGCTGCGACATCATCCACGGCTCACCGAGCCGGTCCGCCGGACCCTCGTCGACGTGTACTCCGACGTCCGGGCGCCGCTGCTCCACCTGCCCAACTACGCGGTCACCGCCTTCGCGGAACGCCTCGACCGGCACGGCTCGGAACCCGGCTTCGAGGCCGTCATCGGCTACGACGCGGGCCTGCCCGTCGGCTACGCCTACGGCAACACGATCGAGTCCGGCGACCCGTGGTGGGCCCGCATGAGCAGACCGATGCCCGGCGAGATCACCGCTCACCCCACGCTGGCACTGAAGGAGATCGGGGTGCGTTCCCGCTGGCGCGGCACCGGTGCGGCCCGCCGCATCCACGACGAACTCCTGGCCGGGCGCAGCGAGGAGCAGGTGGCGCTCATGGTCAACCCGGCGGCCGGCGACGGAAAGGTCGTAGCGCTCTACCGGGCGTGGGGCTACGAGCCGGTCAACGAGGTGCCGCCGACTTCGGAGGCACCCCCGTTGATCGCGATGGTCCGGCCGATTCCCAGGTAGGGCCCCGTCGCGGTGCCGGGTCGTCGGCTCCTCAGGCGGTCGCTTTGAGGATGTCGTCGAGCCAGTCGTAGATGCGGGCCTGGGTCAGGCGCATGGCGCCGGGGTGGCAGTGGGCGCCGGCACCCTCCTCGGCGGTGAACACCATCAGGGTCCTGGGGCAGGTGAGGTGGTCGTAGAGCTGTTCGGGCTGGCCCTTGAAGAACATGTCCTCCTCGGCGTCGCACACCAGGGTGGGGCACTGGATCCGTTCGGCGATGCCGCCGGCGAGGGTGTAGTCGAGGTAGGAGGCGTTGAAGGCGCGGGGGGTGTCGACACCCATGACGTACATGCCGTGGTTGATCGCCCAGCGGGCGATCGGATCCTTGGCCATGATCTGCTCGAGGGCGGCGTCGAGTTCGGGAGCGGACTGTGCGCGCAGGAGCCGCTCGGCCTCCTCGCGGGTGCCGGGGATGTTGCGGACGGAGGTCTCGCCGAGGTCGTAGAGGCCGTCGACGGCGACCAGCGCGGCCAGGCGGTGCTCGAACGCGGCGGCCCTGGGGGCGAGGATCCCGCCCATGCTGATTCCGAGGAGCGCGATGCGGCTGTTGTCGACGTCCGGGAGGGTCTCGGCGAAGTCCACGACCGGGGTGACGACGTTCTCCCAGTCGGGACGGAACACCAGGCCCTCGTGGTGACGCGGACCGGGCATGCCGGGGCCGTCGAAGACCAGCACGGTGTAGCCGCGCTCGACGCCGGCCATCGCCCCGAAGAAGTGCAGTTCCTCCGCGGTGCCGTCGAAGCCGTTGTGCATGATCAGCGTCGGCCGCGGGGTGCCGGAGTCGTCGACGCGGTACAGGTAGCCCGGCAGGGTGGTGCCCTCGTACGGGATCTCGACCGGCTCGATGATCGGGGTGAACAGCGCGGCCGCCGCTCGGAAGCACGCCACGCTGCGGTCGTAGGCGTGGTCGTGCCGCGGGTCGCAGGGGTGGCCGTGCAGGAAGAACTCCGCCGACCGGTAGTAGTTCGAGGCCCGCAGGAAGCCGTCCCGGGCACTCACCCGGTGACCGGCCGCCAGCGCCTTCTCGGCCTGGCCGGACACCTGGTCGGCGGTGGCCGTCCACTCGGTGTACCAGCTGGCGTAGTCGCCCTCGGTGATGCGCTCACCGGTGGCGACGACCTCGCCGAAGTCGGCCCCGCCGTAGGCGATGTGGCTCATCGAGCGCAGGGTCTCGTACCAGAACTGGATGTTGTTCGGGAACAGCAGCTGCTTCATCGGACACGCTCTCCTCGGATGCATTAAGCACTGATCTGTGCTTACGACGAGAACCGTAGCCCCTCCGAGGCACCCAAAGCAAACATCTGTGCTTACGATGGGGAAGTGACTTCGAAACAACCGACCGCACGCATCCGCAAGAGCCCCGAACAGGTCCGCGAGGCCGTCCACCAGGCCGTCATCGACCTGCTCTCCGACCCGGGCGGCGAAGACCTCAACATCCCCGCGATCGCGCAACGCGCCGGCGTCAACCACACCAGCGTCTACCGGCGCTGGGGCAGCCTCGACACGCTCCTGGCCGACATGGTCACCACCCGGCTCGAACGCGACTCACCGCTGAACGACACCGGCACCCTGCGCGGCGACCTCCTCGCCTGGGCGGAAACCAGCGTCGCCAGCATCCGCACCCCCCAAGGACGCGCCCTCGTACGCGCCGTCATCCTCTCCATGCCCAACAGCGCCCAGGCCCAGGACGAGCGAGCCCAGCACTTCCGACGCCGGATGCACTCCATCGAACAGATCCGCCAGCGGGCCACCGCCCGCGGCGAGACCCCACCACCCCTGGAACAGATCCTCGACCAACTCATCGCACCGTTCTACCTGCGGGCGATCTTCGGCATCGACCCACCGGCCACCGGCTACCCCGAACTCCTCGTCGACCGACTGCTCGCCAGCAGGGACGCCGGCCCCGGCGTCGACCGACGCACCGCGGCACGGACGCAGCCGTAGTCGCCGCACCGGCCGGGCATGCGGCATGCGGCAGTACCGGTGCGGCAGGACTGGTGACCGACGAGGCTCCCTCGGCTGGCCGCTCGAGACGTAGGACATCTCGCTCGACCGCCCGGGAGCCTCGTTCGTTCCGCCCGCACGCCGACCCGCCCGGCCATCACCCGATCGGAGCCCGGCCTGAAAGCGCTCCTCACCGTGTTGGCGGGTTGATCCCGGTCCTTCGTACGATCGGGAGACCCAGGGGCCTGGGTGTGGCTGAAAGCTCTCATGCCGTACGTGTGGCTTTGACTGATTGGCCGCCCAGATCACCGCCCGTTTCTGCCCCACGTCGAAGACGTTCTGCGACCGGAAGAGAAGCGAGGGCAAGAGCCTCACGCAGGCGATCCTCGCTTTGGCCCGCCGCCGTCTCGACGTCCTACGGGCTCTCATCCGCGACCACCGCACCCTCACCACCGAGCCGCCCCAACCCGATCTCACCTCGGCACAGCGGTCTTGTGACTGTGCGCTTCATGTGGGCTCTTGGCCGCACCTGGTCGTTCCCAGGCCGGGCGGTCGGGATCAGAGGGCCCAGGGCAGTCGGAGGGCCTCGATTTCCGTGTCGTTCAGGAGGGCCTCAACGAGCGGGGCAGGGCCCGCCACTTTGGTGGCCCAGAGGTCGTAGTCCGTGCAGAGGACCCAGGACCGGTCCTGGGCCCAGAGGTTGGACGGGGTCCAGCCGTCCTCCTCCGGGTGGTCGTACAACGCCTTGGCATCCGCGAGCGTGCCGGCCCGGACGTGCAGGTTGTCGAAGTCCTCGGCCTTCTGCAACAGCGGGTTGTAGTAGGCCAGGCAGCGGGTCTCGGCACCCTGCGGGCTGTGCTCGGTGAGGATGTCGACCAGGCGGTTCCAGTCGGTCCGGTCCAGGCTGCCCTCGGACGGCCCGTCGATGCCGACAGGCCAGCCGCTCGGCTCCCGGAGCGAAGGGAAGGAGCGGTAGCAGGGCAGCCGCCCCTCGGGCGCCACGGGATCACCGGTCCGCCGCGAGAGCTCCGCCCAGCGCAGCCGGCGCCAACGGGGGCCGCGGGGCTCACCCGGCGTCCCCCCGAACACGTCCGCGGGATCGAGGCCCGGGATGATCTCGGGCCCGCCGCCATTCAGCACTGCTCGTTGATACGCGACATAGGACATGTCGGTGGGCCCGAGTTCGTGTTCGTACATGGAGTGGAGCACCCAGGCGGCGTCGGGCAGTGCCGGCGGCATGAAGCCGGTGATCCCGTCATCGTCGGCCAGGTCCCGCAGCCAATCAGTCTCCCCAGCCGCGGTCAGCGGCCACCGAGCGGTCGCCAGAGCAGCGTCTATCTCGTTCATCCGTTCAGGATCCCACCCGCCCCAACGGCGAGCGCCGGAATCACTTCCCGGCCTCCACCACGTACCCGGCGCCCTTGACGGATCAGTGACATCCGCATAGGCCGCCCGACCTGACCGAATGCGGGTCCGCCATTCTCCCCGAGCGGGCCGGATCTGTTCGGCCTACGCTCGGAGATATGACGACAAACACCGCGAACATCACCTACTACACCGTCCGGTCCGGTGACACCCTGACGTCCATCGGGGTCATTTTCGGCACGACGGTCGAGCAGCTCGTCGAGTGGAACAATCTTCCTGATCCCGACCTCATCAGGGTCGGCCAGCGACTGATCGTCACGCGGGCGAGTTCTTCCCACGATTCCTACTACATTGTCAGGTCGGGTGACACGCTCACATCCATTGCGGATATGTTCGGCACGACGATCGATCAGCTGGTCCGGTGGAACGGGATTCCTGATCCCGACCTCATCAAGGTCGACCAGCGGCTCATCGTCGCCAAATCGGTGCCCATGGCCGCCTGAATGGGAGGAGCGACTGGCGATTGCGATCCAACCGCCATTCGCTCCTTGGAGATTCGTTCCCGTGATGGGCAGCGGGCGGCGAAGAGACTCAGCAGGCGAAGCCCGTCGAGTTGGCCCAGAACGTCAGGAACGACCAGGTCTGAGAGCCGATGAGGCCATCGACGGTGATTTTGGCGCACTGCTGGAACCGTCTCGTCGCGGCGTCGGTCACGGGACCGAATTCACCATCCACAACAAGCCCTTCTCCGGTCAGCGAGAAATTGAGGAAGCACTGCGCCTGTTTGACCGCATCCCCCGACGAGCCTTGCTTGAGTGTCGGCCGGGCATTGGTGTAGTTGCAGCGCTGGGTCACCGAGCTGTCTGTCATCGTCACAATTCCTTTACGTTCGCACCCGAACGGGTGAGCTGGCCTGGCGGGACGCTCCCATGGAATCACAGGTCCCCATACCCCGCAGTCCGGCGAAGGCGTCAAAGGCGACCCCTTATGACACCCCGCAAGGCGGAGAAATCGACCACGCGTGGACCAATCCCGGCCAGCAGCCACTCCGGTGAGGGATGATGAGAGTCAATCCTTTGCACACAAACGGAGTATCATGACTGAACGCGAGGAATCCGAGCCCCCTGCGGAGTCCGCGGCACCCGGGTCACCCCCGGAGCCCGATGCGTCGTCGACGGGCTCCCGGGTCGCCAGGTTCTTCGGTGCGGACCGCCGAACGTCTGCGTGGCGCGAGCGCACTCTCGTGCGGGCGCGCTACCTGGCCGTGCAGCTGGACCGTGAACGGCTCCGCCAGCCGGAGGACCCTGTTCGCAAGGCCCTCATCGCGGGGATGGCCACGCTCCTGGCAGAGGCTCAGGCAGGAGCACGCGAGCGGTGTCTCGCCTCTCCCGGGTCCGGGGCGTCCCTGGAGCGGGCGTCCGCGAATCTTCGGGCTGCGGAGTTGATCCTGCTGGAGCTCGTCGCCGACGAGGAGCTGGGCAGCTGGGTCGCCGAGGTGCAGGAGTGCGCTGAATCCAGCCTCCGGAAAGCCGATCCGCACCGCATCGCTCTGGCCGCCGCGATCAAGAAGCAGAATGGGCAGGGGGGTGCGATCCCTGATCGCCGGCTGCTCATCGGAACACTCAGTTCTGCCTACACCGAGCTGGGCAAGGAGTACACCCGGGTCCGCAGTCTGCGGAACATCCTCATCGCGGCCACAGTGGTGGTGTTCCTCGGCGCGGCCGGGCTCGCCCTCTTCGGCTGGTTCGCGCCGCAGACGCTGAGTCTCTGCTTCGAGCCGAAGGACACCACCACCACGATCGTCTGCCCTTCGATTCAGCGCGATGCCACAGAGACGGTGACCGTGGAGACGTTGGCCAACCGGAAGGACGCCCTGCTGGTCGAGGTGGCGGGGGCGGCCGGGGCCACCCTGACGGTCGTCGCCTCGCTGCCTCGCATCCAGGGCACCAGCACCCCCTACATGCTTCCGCTGGCGGCGGCACTGCTGAAGGTGCCCACCGGAGCTCTCTCCGCCTTTCTCGGTGTGCTGCTCATTCGCGGCGAGTTCATCCCGGGGCTCAGCAACCTGGACAGCAGCGGTCAGGTCCTGGCGTGGGGCGTGGTTTTCGGCGCCTCCCAGCATCTGGTGACCCGCTTCGTCGACACGCGTGCCCAGGAGACGCTCACGAACACGGGAAAGCCGACGGCCGGCACAAGCGCCGACAAGAAGGAGTGAGGACGCACCGCCGCCCTCGACGCCGGCGGCCGCCGCCGCACAAGGCCCCTGGCGGGCCGGGGCGTCGGCGGGCGCCGGTCACCGGGGCGGAGAGGCCGCACGGCCCGTACCTGGCGGGGCGGGGCCTCACGCGGCCGGCCCTCGCCCGTGCGGGGAGGGCCGCTGCCGTCGCGGATGCGGCCGCACTTCCCGGCGGGTGCCCCTGCGTGCCGACGGGACCGGCCCTCCACGGACTGTGACGCCGTCTCAGGCAGGACCGCCGGCCGGCCGACCGCGATCCCGACAACGGAGCGGCAGCACGGCCGGGACGGGCAGGCGGCGAGCAGCGGGCGGCGGGCGGCCCTGGGAACGAAGGCGCGACCGGCGGCGGGCCGCAGGGCGGCACCCAGCAGCCGCGGGCCCGGCCCCGACGGCGCGCAGGCCGTGGCGGCCGGACGTGGCGGGGAACCCAGGCCCTCGACGGCATCCGAATCCCCCACGCCGGCATTGTCCCGGCCTCCCTGGTCCTCCGGCTCCGCGAACCGGCCAGGTGATCATTTGTTCAGACGGGCTCTGCGGTGCCGGTCGGATCCCCCGGTTCCCGGCCCGGGGTCACTCCCGCCGGCGGCGGCCGATCGGCGGCGCGCGCCCGGTCGTAGCCCGGGTCCACGGTGCCGAACAGCCGGTCCCAGACGGTGGTGTAGAAGCCCAGGTTGACGCCCGGGTCGGCGTGGTGGCCCGCGTGGAACATCGGCAGCGCCACCCAGTGGAACAGCCGTCGACGCCGGACGGAGGCCGGGAACGGCTCCACCCCGAGGTGGCCGAGCAGCCCGAACACCAGGTTGACCGCCACGTACCCGCCGACCGCCACGATCGACATGCCCCAAAGACAGAGCACCACCAGCCAGGCCCCGCCGAAGCCGAGCACCTCCAGCGGGTGCAGCACGAAGAGCGTCGAGGGCCGCGGGTCCGGGTAGCGGTGGTGCATCTCGTGCGCCAGCTGGTACAGCCGACGGCGGTGGGCCATCCAGTGGCCGGCGTACATCAACGCGTCCATCAGCAGGGTGAAGAGCAGCAGTTCGACCAGCGCACGCAGCCCGGTGTCCGCCGTCAACCGGATCCAGCCGGCCCGCCAGAGCAGCCAACCGGCCACCCCCACAAGAGCGTTGAGCACCACGGCGGTGGCCACCAACGTCCGTTCGGCCCGGCCGACCGGGCCCGGCTCCGGCGTCACCCGGCGCTGCCCGAACCGCCGCACCAGCAGCCCGCCCACCAGCACCGACACCACCAGCATTCCGACGTTCACCGCCAGGGCCCCGGCGACCACCTCGGCCACCCCTCGCCGGGCGCCCCACTCCAGCACCGCGTCCATGTCCACCCCCGGATCGACCCGACCTTCCGGGTGAAGCTTCCCGCATCGGGCCCCGGGCACCCGGAGGCGGCCGGCGTCGGCGAGCTCCTCCACGCCGTCACAGGCAACGACGACAGCGTGTACTGGCGGTCCTTCGACAGGACCACGTAAGCGGGGTCGCCACGTCCCCGACCCACAAATCCCGGGTGGGGCCGTCCCTGGCGTCGGGGTACAAGGGCCGGCTGTGACTGACAGTGGTCAGCACCGACGGCGTCCCGTGGGTGAACGCCCACGACAGCCCGCGGTGGCGCCCGACGTACAGGAACAACATCGACCGGGTGGTGAGGCAGCCGGTGGCCATGTGCGCCTTCAACGACCACCTGTGGCGGATCTCCGGATCCAGGGGCAGCGAGGTACACCTCGGCACCGCCGGCGGCGGGGCCTCCTGGACGCACCACGGCACCGTCCCCGGCACGCTCGTCCCGAACGCCTGCGCCGCATGTACCCCTGGGGCGCCGGTCCCTCCTCCTGTGCCTGAGCGCGCGCCCCGCCTGCTCTGCCTCACTCCGGCCCCGCCGCGACGGTGGTAGACAGTGTCTACCACCACCTGGTAGACACTGTCCATGCCAGAACCCCAGAACCCGCCGGCGCTGCGCGAGCGGCTGATCGACGCCGGTGTCGAACTCGTCCTCACCGGGGGCGCCGCGGCCGTCGGCCTGCGCGAGACCGCCCGCCGCGCCGGGGTCTCGCACGGCGCCCCGCGCCGCTACTTCCCCACCCACGAGGACCTGCTCGCCGCGATCGCCCGTCGCGGCTTCGCCGAGCTGGCTACCCGCTTCGCCGTCGCCACCGAGGGCGTCGACACGCCGCACGGACGGCTCCGCGCGCTCGGCCGGACGTACGTCGGCTACGCGCTGACGCACCGCGGCATGTTCGAGCTGATGTTCCGTCACGAACTGCTCGACAGCGAACGTCATCCCTCGGACCGGACTCCGCTGCGCGAGTCCACCCTGCCGCTGTTCGGCGCCATCGTCGCGCTCCTCGCCGACGCGGGCCACCAGGAGCCCGAGGTCACCGCCGCCGCGCTCTGGGCCAACCTGCACGGGCTCGCCCAGCTCACCGCCTGGGGCAGCCTGCAGCTCGTCCTCGGGTCCGCCGGAGGAGCGACGGAGGCCGCCGGTGAGGAGCGGGACGAGACCCGCCACGACGCCGGAGGCACAGGCACGGGTGCCGGTACCGGTGACGGGATCGACGGGCGGACCGACCGCCTGATCACCGCCGTACTGGACGCCCACCTGGGGGCCACCCCGTGACCGGAACCGTCCGCCGCCGATTCGCCCTGCTGGCCTCCTCGGCCGGAGCGATGCTGGTCGCCCTCGACGGCACCGTGCTGATGATCGCCCAGCCGGCCCTACGCCAGGACCTGTCCGCCACCACCGCCGAGATCCAGTGGACCAGCACCGGCTACCTGCTCGCCGTCGCCTCCCTCCTGGTCGTGGCCGGTCGGCTCGGTGACCGCCACGGCCACGCCCGACTGCTGCTGCTCGGCACCCTCGGCTTCGCCGTGACCTCCGCCGGCATCGTCCTGGCCCCCGGAGTCGACTGGGTGATCGCGCTGCGGATCCTCCAGGGCGTGTTCGGCGCCCTGCTCCAGCCCGCCACCCTCGCCCTGCTGCGCCGGACCTGGCCGGCGGACCGGATCGCCTCCGCGGTAGCCGTCAGGACCAGCGGGATCGGGCTCGCGGCCGCGGCCGGGCCGCTGCTCGGCGGTGTCCTGGTCGACCACCTCGGCTGGCGGGCGGTGTTCGTCCTCAACATCCCGATCGCCCTGGTGGTGGCGGCCGCCGTCCTCGCCCTGCGGATGCCCCGCCGCCGCTCCCACCCCCGCCCCTGCCGCCGTTCCCGCCCCCGCGGCCGATCGCCGCGGCGCGGGGCCGGGCGCCGCCGTCCGACCGGCGTTGGCCGGGGCGGCACTGGTCGCCGGAACGCTCGCCCTGCTGGTGCACACCCTCGCCGGGGTGCCCGGCCACGGCTGGGACGACCCGCGGACCCTGCTCGGGGCGGCCGCCACCGTCGTGCTCGGCGCCCTGCTGGTCGCGCACGAGCGCCGCAGCACCGAGCCGATCGTGCCGGTCCCGGTGCTCCGCTCCCGCCCGGTCACCGCCTCGATGACGATCCTGCTCTGCGCCTCCGCCGGCCTGTTCGGCGGGCTCTTCACCGCCACCTTCCAGCTCCAGGACGTGGCCGGCCTCGGCCCGCTGGAGAGCGCGCTGAGGGTCCTGCCGCTGACCGTGCTGATGGTGCTCGGCTCGCCCCTCGCGGCGGTCGCCGTACGGCGCCACGGACCGAGAGCCACCGCGCTGACCGGGACCGCCCTGCTCGTCCTCGGCACGGCCGGCCTGTCCCGACTCGGCCCGCAGACCGGTTGGGCCGTCACCGGGCTGCTCTTCACCGTGCTCGGCGCGGGATTCGCAACGGTGATGGTCACCGGCACCGTGGTCGGCGAGGCCCCGGTCGGGTACGCCGGGGTGATCGGCGGCCTCAAGCAGACCGCCGTCAACATCGGCCCCACCCTCGGCATCGCGGTCGCGGCCGGGCTCACCACCGCGGGCGGTCCTCCGCCACCGGGCCCCACTCTGCTCGCCCTGTCCGCCCTGACCGCCCTGGCGCTGGTCCCGGCAGCCCTGCTGCCGGCCGGGCCCACCGGACCGGAACAGGGCGCCCGACCGGCTCCCGCCTGACCCCGTCGCCCGCCAGGTGTGGTTGCCGCGTAATCACACCGGATCGAGGCGCAGCTGCGCAGGCCGGGAAGGTGAAGCCGGTGGCAGCCAGGGCCTTCGGGGGGCGGGGAAACAGCACTCCCCGTGGGGAAACAGCACTCCCGTCATGTGCAGGCGCACCCCGGCGTGCCGCCACTGCCGGCAGGCAAGGACGGCGAACCCGACGGCGCTGCTCGACGGCGCTGCTCGACGGCGATGACGTCGGACACCAGGTCACCGAGCGGACGGCGGCGCGCGGTGCGCGCAGAGCAGAGCCGTCGGTTGACGGACGGGAAGGACGCGCGGGAGGCCGTCCTGGCACAGAGCCGGCAGCGTGTGAGGCCGTCGGCCGGACCGCCGGGCCAGGGAGACTGAGCACCCACCCGCGCCTGACCTGGCTTTCACAGCGGGACGGGCGTCAGGACGTGGGCTCGGCGAGGAGTGCCAGCACCTTGGGCCAACCAGCCGACTGCGCGGCCGCGTTGCCCGCGCGGGTGCCACCCAGGTCGTCCAGCCGACCGCTGGTCGGATTGACGGTCCGGGTGCCGGCCGGGAGGTAGGGGAAGGTGCCCACGCCGTGCCCGGCGTTCGGGTAGATCAGTTCCTCGTGCGGGCGGCTGTCGTTCGCGGCGGCGAGTTCCTGGTTGATCTGCCGCGTCCACATCGGGGAGGGCCACAGCAGGTCGTCGGCACCGGCAAGGGCAAGGACGGGGCCGCTGACCTGGCCGAGCGGAATCGTCTCCTGCGCGATGGGTCGGCTGTCCTTGGTCCACGCGTTGCCTCCACCGGGAAGACCGGGGTTGACCTGCGCAGAGGGTGAGTAGACGACCGCTCCGTGAATCAGGGCCGGGTAGTTCTCGCCGAGGAGCAGGGCAGCCTCGCTGCCGCGCGAGTAGCCCATGGCGACCACGTGCGCGGGGTCGGTGCCCGGCTGGGCTGCCAGCAGGCGGGCTGCGGTGGCGAAGTACTCCAGGGGGATGTCGTGCAAGGTCGCGGGCAGCCCCGGGAGCGCGAAGTAGCCCAGGGCGAGGGCGGGGTAGCCGTGTGAGGCCAGGAGCGCCGCCGTGTACTTCTGGCTGTTCCCGCCCTCGGATCCGCCGAACACCAGGACCGCCGGGTGCCCCGGGGCACCCGCCGGAGGGAGGAACAGCTCGCCGATGACCTGGTCCATGGCGAGGGTGAGTGTCCTGGTGCTGACCCCGTCGGCGACGAATTGGCGCGAGAGGGTGCGTGTGGCGAGTCGGCGCCCGTGCGCCGTGACGGTGATCCGTACATCGTAGGAGTGCTTCAGCTCGGGGTAGATCGGCACGAATGCGCTCTGGTCGGGATTGCCCGTGGGCGGGTCCATCGACCAGAAGAGGCCCATCCCGTCGGCCCCCCGGTAGGTACCGGAGAGCGGGACGGCCGAGTCGAGGGCGACAGCACCATCGGCGTCCGCGCGGAACAGGGCGTGCCCCTGCCACTCCTTCCCCGCGTAGTCGGTTGCCGCGGAGGCGACGGTGACCTCGTCGTCCGCCGCCAGCCCGGTGACGCGCAGGTGCACCGGCTGATCCGCCAGCGAGCTCGCGGCATCAACCTCGACCGCGGCACCAGTGCCAACCGTGGGGCTCGAAGCCCCGGAGCACCCCGACGACCCCAGCCCGAGCACCGCCACCACTGCCACAGCGGCGACCCAGCCCCGCCCACCGACCACCAGTTCCCCCCGGCCCGTCAAAGTGACCAACTTCGCCGGACGATTGCCCGCCTGTCAAGCCGCCGATCCCCATCCGTCCACGGGTCTTGACGATCTCTCGCCTTCCGGGCCTGATCAGCCCCTACGCGTGGACACCCCCGGCCTTGTTCCTCCGCACGTGCCGCGAGGTACTCGGCCCGGTCACGTCGGGCGTGGGCGACCCGGCGCAGGACGGTGTGACGGCGCATCCCGGTCGCGTCGGCGAGGATGGGGCCGGGGAGGATCGCGCCGGGGAGCAGCAGCGAGGGCGGCCGACACCGCAGTCGGGGCAGGTGAGGGCCAGGCCTTCAACCCGCTCCTTCCCGCCGGACCGGGCCGCGTCGACGAAGGCGTCGCCGGGGGCCGACGATCAGCTCCGGCAGGCCCGGGTCCTCGTCGGGTGGTCGGTCGTCGAGGTCGGCCACCGACAGCCCGGCCTCCGGTTCCGGGAGCAGCTGTGGCCAGGTGGGCCCGACCGGCCGGCCGCGCTCCTCCCACGCGTCGCTCTCGTCAGGCCGCCGGGCGCCGGCGGCGTCGGAAGTGACAGCTCGACCTCCGCCGGGGCCCCGGCCGCGACCTGGGCCGCGAAGATCAGCGAGTGGTACGGCCGGCCCGGAGGGATCGGGACGGGTGGCACCCCACCGTCGTCGGCCTTCGAAATTCAGGTATCCAGTAAGTAACTGATCGTCATGTCAGCCTGCTGAAAAGCATTTTGGGATGGGAGGTCACCCCTTGTGGACGTTCACGACGGGGTAGGCCCGCCCGGGCCTCCCCGCTCCAGCGACGGAGGAGCCGTTCGGTGTGCACCGGCACTGCGAAGGCGGCCGTGGCCCGCCGGGCCGTCCGATACCTGCACCGGGGCGACACCGGCGGCCTGGGGCCCGATGCCGACGGCGACGTGGTCCGGATGCTGCTGAGCGGGTCCGTCGCGCCGGGTGTGACCGGGGAGCCGGAGGAGCAGTGGCTGGCACTCAGGTTGTACCTGTGCCGCTGCACGGCGCCTGCCCTGCCCGCCGGCCCGAACGGGACCGATCTGCGGGAGAGTTCGCGCAGCGTGCGCAACGGCGGGGGCGGCCGCGGGCTGCTCGACGGCGGGGCCGCCCACGACCGCACTATGCCGGGCTGCGCGGCGGTAGCCGCTGTGTGATCCGGTTGAACAAGTCCGTCAGTGGCTCGCCGACGTCCTGACCGAACTCGGTCAGTCCATAGGTGACCTGGGGCGGCGTCGTCGGCTCCACCTCCCGCCGGACCAAGCCGTCCTTGACCAACGCGCGCAGGGTCTGAGCGAGCATCTTCTCGCTGACGCCTTGGATGCTGTCGCGCAGCTCGTAGAACCGAAGGTCGTTGCTCCGCAAGGAAATCAGTACCCAGATACCCCACCTGCTGGTCAGGTGGTCGACCACGTCACGAGCGGGGCAGTCGGTGTGAAACACCTCATACCGACGGCTCGCCTCAGCCTGCCTCAGCTGCGCACCTTCCCTCATGTCCGGAGCTTACCTCTGGGTATGTTCTTACGAAAAGTAAGCCCTGCTCCTAGCGTCAATTGCCTTAGCGCACAACGGACCAGGAGCTGAACATGATCGTAGTGACCGGGGCCACCGGGAATGTGGGCCGACCTTTGACGCAGGCCCTGGCCGAGGCGGGCGAGCAGGTGACGGCGGTGTCGCGACATGCGGTGGCGCTGCCGGACGGAGTCCGGCATGTGGCGGCCGACCTGGCCGAGCCGGCAAGCCTCGCACCCGCGTTGGACGGGGCGAAGGCGCTGTTCCTCCTGCTGTCCGGCGACCTGCACGCCCCCGAAGCCAGGCCGGCCGACATCATCGGCCTGGCCGCGGCCAGCGGGGTCCGCCGGGTCGTCCTGCTGTCTTCGCAGGGTGTGGCGACCAGGCCGCTCGGCCCGTCGCGGGTCGCGATGCGCACGGTGGAGGACGCGTTGCGGCGGTCCGGCCTGGATCAGGTCGTCCTGCGACCGGGCGGTTTCGCCTCCAACGCCTTGGCCTGGGCGGAGTCCGTCCGCACGCAAGGAACGGTCGCCTCGCCGTTCGGCGATGTGGGGGTGCCGGTCGTCGACCCGGCGGACATCGCCGAGGTCGCGGCGGCCTGCCTGCTGGACGACCGGCACATCGGCGAGGTGTACGAGCTGACCGGGCCGGAGGTGATCACGCCGCGTCAGCAGGCGGAGGCGATCGCCGCCGCGCTCGGCTCGCCCGTACGGTTCCACGAGCTCACCCGCGACGAGGCCAGGGCCACGATGATCCGGTTCGTGCCGAAGGAACTCGCCGACGACACCCTCGACATCATCTCCGCCCCGAACCCGGCCGAGCTGCGGATCAGCCCGGACGTGGAACGAGTCCTCGGCCGCGCACCGCGCTCCTTCAACGGATGGGTCGCCCGCAACATCACCGCCTTCCGCTGAGGCACGACCCAACCGAAGCACCCGGCAGCCTGGTTGGCTGACCGCGGGCGGGCTCGTGGGTGGTGCCGCGCGCGTACGACGCCAGAAAGGATGAGCACCGACCGCCAGTGACACCTATCGCGCCGAGACGGTGGCGGCCACCGCGCCTCGCCGCGCAGATTCACCCAGCTCGCCAGGTGTCTCCGGTGACAACTGCCGTGCTTCGGCACACCTGCAGCGAACGACCTGCTCACGAGGGGGGCGACCCACGAAATCAGGTGGGCACGCCGCCAGTTTCGGCCCGATCACCCGCCGCCGGCAGCATTCGGACATCGGCCGCCGGCTCGACGCGGAAGCGTCCCGGTGGTCGGCTCCGCCGACGGCATGGGCCGCCGGGCGAGGCCGGCCCGGTGGTCGGTCCGGAGCCGCTGGTGTTCGGCGGCCCGCTCCCCGGGCCGGCACCGGCTTGTTTCCCCTGACGGGACGTTGTTCCCCCTCGGACACAACCCCTTGGCGACCATGCTGGAGACGGACGGTTCGGTTCTTGAGCAGTCGCCCGCCGAGCCCGGACCGCCGACCTCCTCCCCCCAGAACGTGGCGGTGCCCCGATCACTAAGGGTGATCGGGGCACCGCCGCATTGCCGTCCGGGTAGTTGCTCCGTCGCGCTACTCGAAGGAGAGGGTGCCCTGGCCGGGCTGGCTGAGGTAGTTCTGCCAACCGGAGGAGAGCGGGAGGTTGGCACCGAAACTGGTCCCGGACCCGAGGTGGGTGGCGACGGTGCCGTCGGTCCCCTGGATGACGAGGTCCGCCTTGCCGTCACCATTGATGTCCGGGAACGTCAACCGCCCCTGGCCGGGCTGGCTGAGGTAGTTCTGCCAACCGGAGGAGAGGGGCAGGTTGGCACCGAAACTGGTCCCGGACCCGAGGTGGGTGGCGACGGTGCCGTCGGTCCCCTGGATGACGAGGTCCGCCTTGCCGTCACCATTGATGTCCGGGAACGTCAACCGCCCCTGGCCCGGCTGGCTGAGGTAGTTCTGCCAACCGGAGGAGAGGGGCAGGTTGGCACCGAAACTGGTCCCGGACCCGAGGTGGGTGGCGACGGTGCCGTCGGTCCCCTGGATGACGAGGTCCGCCTTGCCGTCACCATTGATGTCCGGGAACGTCAACCGCCCCTGGCCCGGCTGGCCGAGGTAGTTCTGCCAACCGGAGGAGAGCGGAACGTTGGCACCGAAACTGGTCCCGGAGCCGTTGTTGAAGCGGACGCCGATGGTGCCGTCGGCGCCCTGGACCAGCAGATCCTTGGTGCCGTCGCCGTTGATGTCGGCGTAGTACAGGCGGCCCTGGCCGGCGCCGCCGAGGTAGTTCTGCCAACCCGCGCTGACCGTCGTGCTGGCACCGAAGCTCGTCCCCGACCCCGGACGGAGCCCGATCGTCCCGTCCGTGCTCAGCACCATCAGATCGGCCTTGCCGTCACCAGTGACGTCCGCACGGGTGTTTGTGTCCTGGATGTTGTCGTAGCGGCGGGGGCTGAAGGTGCCGTGGCCGCTGTAGTAGGGGTAGGGGATGCTGTGGTGGACGGCGCCGCTGCTGCCGGACTCCTCCAGCGCGTCGTACGTGGAGTGGTCGGAGCTGGTCCATCCGTTGAAGATGACCACGTGGCCGCTGGCGCCCGAGTCGGGGTTGAGGAGGACGTCACCCGGCTTGAGGGACTCCTTGGCTATGGAGGATGTGTAGTTCAGCAGAGTGCCGGTGGTCTCGCCCCAGTTGTTCCCGCTCGAGGAGTCCAGATGCCAGGCCATCGAGACGAAGCCGGAGCAGTCGGTGCGGTACTTGCCGTTGGCGTCGGTGCGGTAGCTGGTCATGCTGTACGGCACGCCTGCGTCGACCCATGACTGGGCCCGGGCGATGACCTCCGCCCTGCTGATGCTGCCCCCTGCCGAGGAGTCCGCGGTCAGTGCGGCGAAGGCGTCGGCCGCCCGGGGAGCTGCGGCAAGCTGCGCCGCCGAGGCGGTCGTCGGGTTGGGCACGGTCGGGGTGAAGTGGGTCAGGAAGCCCGGGTTCGCCGCAGTGGACGGGGCTGCGGTGGACGGCGCCGGGGTGTTGGCGACGGCCTGCCCCAGCGTCGTGGCGGTGACCGCGCCGACGACTGCGGCGGACAAGGCAATACGGATGATCATGTTCATGACATTCTCCTGGCGGGATGGAAGTACAGGGGTTCTCCGGGTTCGGAGAACCAGAGGCTGAGCTGCGAAGAGGACAAGCGGGGATCGCTGTCGCACCGGCGCAACGATCTGGGCGGCGCCGGCTCATGGAGATCGGAGAGGGCGGCGAAGCGGACGCCTGCCTTCGTGGAGCGACATCGGGCCGAGGTTCGGTTCGGCTCGCGGCTCCCGCTTCAGGGCCCCCGGCGGGCGCGCGTCCAGCTTGACGGCGTGTCGGAAGTCAGTGGTGGGCCTTGCGCCTGAGCGGAGGCCCGGCAGCCGGGGCCGGGGCCGGGGCCGGGGTTCAGCTTCGCTACGAGGCGATGCTGTGCCGTGCTGTGCCGTGCCGTGCCGTGCCGTGCTGTGCTGTGCTGTGCGAGACCGTGCGATGCGCCGATGTTCCAGCGCGCGGCCCGCGCGCCCTGAAAATGAGGGGCGGTCAGGCGCCCTCACCTTCGACCAGACAGGTGGGGGATGCCGAGCCCGGCCGGTGTGCCTGCGGGCAGTACGCCCGTGAAGCCGCATGGCGGGCCTCGGCCCGCCGCCCCGGCCGGTCTTCCTGAACCGACGGGCAGGGTTCCGGCCGATGGCATGGGCACCGAGAGGCAACGGGGCCCTGCGAAGGCGATGACCGCCGAGGCCGCAAGGAAGACGGCCGAGCCGGTTGCCATGACCGGCGCGTCGAAGCCGACTCCCGTCCGCCACTGCCGGGTGATCACCACAACCGCCGTCGGCAGACCGGCGAGCATCCGCGCTGCCACTGGGCGGACGGGGCCACCGCGAAGACGTTCCATGGAGGGAAGGTGCATACGTACGACATCGAAGACCCCCGGGATTGCTGACGTTCCGTTTCTGACATGTCGAATCTAGAATCTCCAGCATCGACATGTCAAGAGTGGAAGGTAAGGTGGCGGCATGAGCCTTCGCCACGCCCTCCTCGGACTCCTATCGGAGCGCCCCGCCAGCGGCTACGACCTGCTGAAGCGCTTCGAGACCTCTTTGGCCAACTTCTGGCCTGCCACGCAGAGCCAGATGTACACAGAACTGTCCAAGCTCGCCGATAACGGGCTGATCAGCGTCTCGGCCCAGGGCCCGCGCGGCCGCAAGGAGTACACCCTCACCGACGAAGGCCTGGCAGAACTGCGCCACTGGCTGACGGAGACCAAGCCCCAACGCAACACCCGTAACGACACGGTGCTGCGGGTCTTCTTCCTCAACGTGCTCACGCCCGAACAGGCGCGGAGCTACCTCACCGAGCTCGTGGAGCTGTCGGAGCGGGAGCACGAGGCCTTGCGTCGACTGGCCGACTCCATCGACTGGGGCGACGACCCGTTGTCGGTGAACGGCAAGATCGCCCTCGAGTACGGCCTCCGCTTCAACGCGATGCGCCGCGAATGGGCCGCGTGGGCAACGGACCAAATCCGCTGGACGAACGGCGGCCCGGCCGGCCACCGCCAGCAACTGTCCGCGATCCACGAGCAGTTGAAGGCGATCGGCCACCCCGCCCGTCCCGAAACCGAAGCATCTCCCGTCCGGCTCACGGAGCCCCCCGCTCCAACGGGAAAACCCCACCATCGGACCGCCGGCAGCGCCGGGGACGGGCACGGCGGCCGGCGGGACCGGGGCCAGGCCGGAATGGCCGACGGGGCCGACGGCGCCGGGCGGCCGGACCGGCCGGGGCCGCAGGCCGGAGGGCGCGGGCCGGAGGGCGCAGGCCGAAGCGACGGCGCAGGGCGACGGCGCAGCTGCGGGGGTGCACGCCCGCAGCTGCGCCGTCTGCAGAATCTGCGCCGCTACGGGGCCGACACCGCGGTCCGGCGCCGGAGTCTCACGCCAGCCGGCCGAGGCCCACCTCGAACAGCCGGTCGGCGCCGATCCCGAGCTCGGGTGCCAGCGCGTGGTCCTCCATCCGCCCGGCCGCGGCGTGGAACCGGCCGGCCAGTGCCAACAGGGTCGTTGCCCGCAGCCCCTCGTTCTTGAGCGGCACGCGCGACGGCGGCCAGGGCGCCGGAAGCCTGGGCGGCGTTCCGCAGAAGTCGTCGACGACCCGCGCGATCTCGGCGCGGTGGGCCTCCCGTGCGGACCGGGCGGCCCCGTCGCCGGAGGCGTCGGCGATCCGCTGCTGGACGTACACACGCTCGATCGCGGTGTCCGCTGCCCGCATCACCGTGACGGCCTCCAACCAGTGCTGGCAGGACTCCGGATCCGGCTCGATCCACTCCGGCGGCGGGACCTCGCCGGGGAGGAAGGAGCTGCAGGCCGCCCACTGCATGACGGAGTCCAACAGCGTGACGAACTGCGTCTTGGGGATCTCGATCCGGTCGTTCATCGGTGCCTCCTGGCTTCGAAGGGCTCGGCCACCGTCACGCTCTCACGCCCATCCCGCGCACTTTGCTCCGCTGCTCGGGCGTTGGCCTGCCCGGACAGCGCTCGCGGGATCCGGCCCGCCGGTGCCCAAGGGTGGGCAAGACTGACAATTGGTCAGTATACGAGCTTCCAAGGGCCGGATCCCGATCAACACGACGACGATCTGCTCCTCACCCTCCTCGGCAGCCACCACCGACGGTCCGGCCCGGTCCGGACGCGGGGGCGAGGCCGGACAGCCGGACAACACAGGCACACGGCCTGGACGGGCGGCCGGGCCGGGTGCCCGGGCCGAACCGGCAGCAGAACGGACGACAGCCCGGACGACGACCGGCCCGGCCACCCGACGGCGGCGACACCGGGACGGCGCAGGCCTGGCCCCCGGCCGCCGGAACGCGGCGCGGGGACCGACGGGTCGGCGCAGCGCGGGCCAGGGATGGGCGAAGAGCGGCGCGGGCCAGGACAGCGGCGGCAGCACAGCGGGGCTGGGCGAGCCGTGGAAGGCAGAACCGCGCCCCGCGGAAGGCGCCGGTCACAACCGTGACCGGCGCCTTCCGCTGTCCCGGACGGACGGAGGACGGAGGTTTCGCGTCGGCCGGCGGTGGTCAGGCACCGCAGCCTGCGGCCGGTGCCCAGGACCCAGCTGGGCTCGGCGTGGCCCTGCCCGGTACGTGTTTCAGCCGCACAGGGCCCTGTCCACGGCGTCCTTCACGTGCTGTGCGGCCGCCTCGTCCCTCGGGATGCTGGTGACCGCGACGTTGGCGGCGCGGCCGTCGTCGGTGGCACCGCCCCGGGTCTCGTAGCCCGCGATGTCGCCGCCGTGGCCCCAGTGGACGCCGCCGCACGACAGCGGCCTGCTCGTGAGCCCCAGCCCGTAGCGGAGGCCTGAGGTCCCGGCGGGGACGGTCGTGCGCATCTCGGCGAGCTGGTCCGCCGGGAGGAGGCGACCGGCGAGGAGCGCGGTGAAGAAGCGGTTGAGGTCGGAGTTGGTGGAGATCAACTGGCCTGCCGCCCAGCCTGCGGAGGGGTCCATCTCCGTGAAGTCGCGCAGCGGTCCGTCCGCCGGGTTGCGGTGGTAGCCCTGGGGGTGCGGCTCTCGGACGGTCATCTCGCCGGGGGCGGGGAAGTAGGTGTGGCGCAGCCCGATGCGCTTGATGATGCGCCGGTCCATCTCCTCGGCAAGGGGGCGGCCGGTGACCTTCTGGACGATCAGGCCGGCGAGGACGTAGTTGGTGTTGCTGTACCCCCACGTCGTGCCCGGAGCCGCGTCGGCCTTGTGGCGGAGGGCGATGTCGAGCAGCTCGCGGGGCTCGAAGTACCGGTTCCTGATCTCGTCGTCGTCGACGTGGATGCCGTATTCGGGGAGTCCGCTGGTGTGCTGGAGGAGCTGACGGACGGTGATGCGGCGCCCGTCGATCCCCTCTCCGCGGACGAGGCCGGGCAGGTAGGTGTCGACGGTGGCGTCGAGGCCGATCTTCCCTTCGCCGGCCAGTTGCAGGACCACGACCGCCGTGAACGCCTTGGTGTTGCTGCCGATCCGTACCTGGCCGTCCCCGGGCACCTTCGAGCCGGTGGTCAGGTCGCCGACTCCTGCGGTGTAGGTGCGGGTGCGGCCGTCGCGGTCCTGGAAGCTCGCCAGGGCGGCGGGCATCCCGTCGTCGCGCACCAGCGTGTTCAGGGCCTGTTGGACAGCGTCCGGCCTGGCGGCGGCGGCGGGATCGAAGGCGGAGGTGGCGGGCGGGGCGAGGGCGCCCAGCGTCATGACGCCGATGGCCACCGCGGCCGCGATCGGCACGGCCCGTCGCCGTCCACCGCCCTGCCGGCGGGTCGAGGAACGAAAGCACTGCCGGGTCTGAGCACGCATGAGTCAACTCCTGGGGCATCGTTCGGTCGGGGCACGATCCTGGTTTCCAGGGCACTGTGACCGCATCGCGGGAAGGCGGGAGAAATCGCTCCCCCGATCGGGGGAGGCTGCCGGTGGGCTGCCCGGCGATACTGGCGACCATGATCAGGGGAATTCGGCCGCTACTGCGCGGCTCCACGTATTCGGGTGTGCTGTTCGCCTACTGCGGCGCGCTGGCAAGCCTTCCACTGCTGCCTTTCGCCCTGCTGCCGGCGCTGTCGTGGCGATCCGCTCCCGAGGGCGTGCAGATCGTCCTGGTTCTGCTGGTCTGGGCGGTGCTGGTCGGCGTGGTCGGACTGGCGCGCCCCGTACGGCGGGCGCTGGTCGTGTCCGCCCGCCGGCTGCTGCGGGTGCCGCTGCCGAATCCGGTGGCCGGTCGCCGGGCCTCCGGTTCACCCGGCCTCGACCGCTGGCGGACCCCGCTCTGGCTGGTACTGCACGTGGCCGTCGGGTGGACGGGGGCACTGGCGAGCGGGGTGCTGTTCATCATGGGCCTCTCCCTGCCGGGCAATTGGCTCGGCGGCGAGGCACGGGCGAGTCTGTTCGGCACGTCGGTCCGGGTGTCGGGCGGGTGGAGCTGGGTGGTGGCGGCCGGCTGCGTCCTGCTGGCGGTGGCCGTCTGCGTGCTGATGACGAAGGCCCTGCGGTGGTCGGCGCCGCGGCTGTTGGGGCCGTCGGCGGCAGAACGGCTCGCGCTGGCTGCCGAGCGGGAACTGCTGCTGGCCGAACGCAACAGGATTGCCCATGAGTTGCACGACTCGATCGGGCACACGCTGACGGCGGCCACCATCCAGGCGGCAGTGGCGGGCGAGGTGCTCTCCGCCGACCCGGCGGCGGCGCGGGCCGCCATGCGCAGCATCGAGGAGTCGACGCGGGCCGCGCTGGAGGACCTGGACTACGTGCTCGGAGTGCTGCGCGAGGAGCAGTCGGGGACGGCGCCGACCCGGGCCCTGACCGATCTCCCCGAGCTGCTGGACCGGCTGCGGCACGCGGGGGCGGTGGTGGAACCGGAGCTGTCGGGCGAGCTGGCGCAGGTGCAGGGGACGCTCTCCCGGGCGGCGTACCGGATCCTCCAGGAGGGGCTGACGAACGCGCTGCGCCACGGGGCGGGCGGTCCGATCGAGGTCCGGGTGGCGGCCGGGCCGGACGGGCTGGATCTCACGGTGGTCAACCGGATCGGGGCGCGGTCGGCCCCGGGCCCGGGGGCCTTCCCGACCTCGGGTCACGGTCTGCCCGGGCTGGCCGAGCGCGTCCGGCTGCTGCACGGTGAGTTCCTGGCCGGCCCCGACGGGACGCAGCAGTGGCGGCTGGCCGTCCGGCTGCCGGTACGGGTGTCGGCGTGAGTGGATCCGACGCGGGCGAAGGCACGGCCCTGCCCGCCGTCACGAGCAGCCCCGCCGTCACCAGTCCCACCGTCACCAGTCCCACCGTCACCCTCCTGATCGCGGACGACGACGAGGTGACCCGCAGCGGCCTGCGCCTGCTGCTCGCCGCACAGCCGGGGATCGCGGTGGTCGGCGAGGCCGCCGACGGCGTCGAGGCGGTCGAACGGGCGCTGAGCCTGCAGCCGGACGTGGTCCTGATGGACGTCAGGATGCCGCGTCGCAACGGGATCGAGGCCACGCGGCAGCTGCTGGCCGAAGCGGCCGACCCGCCGAAGGTCGTGGTGATCACCACTTTCGAGAACGACGGGTACGTCACCGCCGCGCTCAGCGCGGGCGCCAGCGGCTTCGTCCTCAAGCGCCTGCCGGTCCGCCGGATCGCCGAGGCGGTCCGGGTGGTGGCGGCGGGCGAGGCCGTCCTCTTTCCGGCCGCACTGGGCCGCATGGTCGCCGCCCGCCCGCTGGGCTCCGCCGAGGCCCTGCCGCGGGCCGCCCTGACCGGCCGGGAGGAGGAGGTGCTGCGCCTGATGGCCACCGGCCTCTCCAATCCGGAGATCGCGGAGTCCCTCACGGTGAGCCTGGAGACGGTCAAGACCCACGTCGGAAGCGTGCTGACCAAGCTCGGCGCGCAGAACCGGACCCATGCGGTGGTGATCGCGTACGAGTCGGGCCTGGTGGTCCCGGGCTTCGCCGGCTGACCGTGGCGCACCGAACCCGACGGAGGCAGCCATGGCGCGATCCCAGATGCGTCCTGGTTGCAGTCCTGGTGACTCCTCCCCGGCGTAAACGCCGGGGCTTCTCGTTAAGCCGGTTGGGCTTCGCGGCGGACCAGCCCGGCCCGTAGAACGTTGATGGCTCCCACTGTGTCGGCGTGGGCCTTGTGCCCGCAGGCGACGCAGTGGAAAGTCTCCTGGTTGGGCCGGTTCTCCGCCGCGACGTGCCCGCACGGGGGGCACGTCCGGGAGGTGTTGCGGGGGTTCACGGCGATCACTTCTCGTCCGGCGCTCTCAGCCTTGGCGTGCAGGATCGTCAGGAACACCCCCCATCCGGCATCGGCAATGCCGCGGTTGAGTCCGGTCTTGGCCGCCGCGCCGTTGGGCAGGAATGCCCCTGCCCTCTCGGGGTCGGGCTTTGGCGCGACGGTCTTGACCATGTTGCGGATCGTCAGGTTCTCGTGCGCGATGAAGTCGTGCTCACGGACCAGGGTGACGGCGGTCTTGTGGGCGTGGTCGAGCCGTTGGCGGCGGACCTTGCCGTGCAGCCTGGCGACCTTCTCAACAGCGCGTTGGTGGTTGCTGGTGCGCTTGTCCCGGCGGACGCGCGGGAACTTGGCGAGGGCCTGCTGTGCGGCTTCGAGCTTCGCCGCGTCGGTTCGACCGTGGCGGGGGTTGGGGACGAACCCGCCGGTCGAGTCGGCGAGGAAGTTCGCTATCCCGAGGTCGATGCCGACAGCGGAGCCGGTCGCGGGAAGCGGCTCCGGCTGGTCCTGCTCCGCGGTCAGCACAACGAACCACTTCCGGCCCTCGCGCTTGACGCTGACTGTCTTGACCCTACCGGCCACGGCCCGGTGCTGATGCACCTTGACGTGCCCGACACCTTGCAAGCGCACGCGGGTCACCGGGTCGTGCGGCGTGGAATCCCAGCGGCAGCCGTCCCCGTCCTTCGGGAACTCCACCGTGTCGAACCAGTTCACGCCCCGGAAGCGCGGATAGCCGGGCGTGTCACCGGACTTGGCCCGCCGGAAGAACGCCGCGAACGCCTTGTCGAGACGACGAAGCGTGGCCTGCTGCGAGCTGAACGACCAGCGGCCCTGGCGCTCAGGGTCGAACGCCCGGATCTCCTTGAGCTGCGCGGACTGCATCCCGTACTTGATGCTCGTCCTCGACACGTGCCGGTAGGCGTCCCGGCGTTCCTGCAACGCACCGTTGTAGAGCGAGCAGTGATCCCGCAGCATCTCGGACAGCGCCTGTGTCTGGCCCACGGTGGGCCGCATGAGGAACTTGTATGCACGGATCATCCGGCCCACCCCCTTCCTTGGTCAGCTCGAAGAGCATACTATAATTGGCCCATGTCACCACGCTGGGAACCAAACCCCGACATTCGCCGGGGAAACCACGTCATCTACAACCTGCACGCCCACTTGGTGTTCGTCACCAAATACCGCCGAGAGATCTTCGATGACGCCATGCTGACGCGCTGCGAGGAGATCATGCGGGACGTGTGCGAGAGCTTCGGCGCGGAGCTGCGCGAGTTCAACGGCGAGGGCGATCATGTGCACCTGCTCGTGCACTACCCGCCAAAGGTCGCCCTGTCGAAGCTGGTCAACAGCCTCAAGGGCGTCAGCTCCCGCTACCTGCGGGCTGAATACACCGGACGCATCAACCGCATCGGGATGGGGTCGGTGTTCTGGGCGCCCTCGTACTTCGCCGGTTCATGCGGCGGCGCGCCGCTCAGCATCGTCAAGGACTACATCGAGAACCAGAAGCGGCCCACCTGACCGTCAACCCGGAGCCGCAGAGAACTCCGCCGCTTCGCGACTCCGGGCCAAGGATCGCATTCCCGCCCGGCCTAAAGGCCGGGATTCCCTGCGAAGATCAGGGGATGGAGGTGGAGGCCGGCCGCGCGGGACGAGGACCAGGACGACCAGGACGCCCGGCGGGCGGGCGGCGGTGGCGGAGAGCCGGCGCGACGGCAGTACAGCTGGACGACCGTTGACCAGCCCGGAGTGTGGTGTTGGGCGGTGCTCGGTCGGGATGTCCACTGGTCGCCGCTTGTTGATTGGTGGACGTCTTCGCCTGTGCCGAGGGCCGCGGGGATCCGGTTGCGAGTCGACGGCACCGAGACCCAAGAAGGCGGGGTGGGGTGGCACTGCTGAACCACCAGCGAGTCGCGGGGTTGCTGTGGGCGGGGGCCTACCGGCACAAGGCCGCGTCCACGGCGGCTTCGACCTTCTGCATGGCCGCCCCGTCGTTCGGCTGGACGGTCACCGCGATGTCGACGGCCCGGCCGTCCTCGGTGACTCCGCCGCGGGTCTCGTAGCCCGGGAAGCTGCCGCCGTGGCCCCAGTGGACACCGCCGCACGAGAGCGGGGTGCTCACCAGGCCCAGTCCGTACCGGGTTCCGGCCGGGAAGGTGCCGCCGGTGGTGGGGACGGTGGTGCGCATCGCGTCCAGCTGGGCCTTCTTGAGCAGCCCGCCCTTCAACAGGGCGGTGTAGAAGGTGTTGAGGTCGGAGTTGGTGGAGACCAGCTGGCCTGCTGCCCACGCCCAGGAGGGGTCGGTCCCGGTGACGTCGGTCAGCGGCGCTCCCGGCGTCAGCGGCGCGGCCGGCGACTCCTGGATGTAGCCGTGCGGGTGGGGCCCGCGGATGGTCGCGTCGCCGGGTGCCGGGAAGTAGGTGTGGCGCAGCCCGAGGCGCTTGATCACCCGCTGGTCGATCTCGGCGGCGATGGAACGGCCGGTGACTTCCTCCACGATCAGGCCGGCCAGCACGTAGTTGGTGTTGCTGTACCCCCACTTTCCGGGCCGGAAGTCCTCCTTGTGCTGGAGAGCCAGGTCGACGAGTTCGAGTGGCTGGTAGGTACGGACGTCGTCGCCGAGGTACTTCGAGTAGTTGGGCAGCCCGCTGGTCTGCTGCAGGAGCTGGCCGACTGTGACAGCACCCGCGTCGGTCCCGTCGCTGAAGGCGAGGCTGTGCAGGTGCTCGCCGATCGTGTCGTCGAGGGCGAGCCGGTGCTCGCCGACCAGCTGCAGCACGACCACCGCGGTGAAGGCCTTGGTGTTGCTGCCGATGCGCACCTGGCCGTCGTCGGGCATCTTCGAGCCGGTGGCCAGGTCACCGACTCCGGCGGTGTAGGTCCGGGTGTGTCCGTACCGGTCCCGTTCGGCGGCCAGCGCACCGGGTACGCCGGCCGAGCCCACGAGTTCGTCGAGGCGCTGCTGCAGGACGTCCGGCCGGGTGTGCGTCGCCGGGGTGGCGGCGGCCGGCGAGGTGAGCGCGCCGGTGAGGGCGCTGCTGGCCAGTGCGAGGGCCACGGCGACGGCCGTGGTCCGGCGGCGCGGCGGGCGGGGGCGGTGCTGGGCGGACGAGTTCACGGAGCGTCTCCTGTCGCTGGACCGGTGCGTGATGGGGCCGGGCCCCGGGGTGCCGGGTTCTGGCGCTCCCGCCGGGCCGGTCCGATGACGATGATCGCTACCGCGCGTTCGGCCGCGCATCCCGGAGAACGGGGAGATTGCCCTCCCCCGATCGGGGGAGGTGGCCGCTGACCTGCCAAGGAACCGCGACCGGACGACGGCCGTCCCTGCAGGACCCGGACGGGAGGTAGCCTCCGAGGGGCGGCGGCCGGGCGCCCTGCAACAGGACCTCGGCCTCCTGCGGTGGGGCGAGCATGCCGTCGTCGGAGTTCACCCCCGGGAGTGATTGGTCGTGTCCGTCCGACTGGACGGCGCCCACTTGCCCTAGCGTTCGTTGACGAACCGTCCCCTCGGGGCGGGACCACGCCATCGCCATCGCTGGAGGCAGGCCAGATGTCAGACGAAATCGTCCGCGCAGCCATCCACCCCGCCATCGGGTTCGCCCGGGTCGGCAACTCCCCCGAGGAGTACTACCTCGCACCCGAGGTTCCCGACCCGCTCCCGCAGGAACCCGGCTACTACAAGGACGCCGCGGGCGCGATCAAACGCGAGGCGGCGCGGTTCCGGATCTACGGCTACAACGCGCAGGGTGAGGCCGTCGCCGAACTCACCGCCGACAACGCCGAGATCCGCTGGACGGCGCACCTGGCGAACCAGAAGGCCGCCTGGTACCAGTTCCAGCTCGCCCTGGACATCCCGGACGCCGCGTTCGCCAAGCCGTCCGCGCTGCGCAACGCGGACATCACCGGGGACCGCCGCAAGGACCTGGTCATCGACGGGGGCCCGATCGAGATCACCGGACGCCGCACGGCCGGCCCGGACTACCAGTTCCGCAACGGCACCTTCATGAGCAAGGAGGTCTACCTCGGCGAGCTGCGCACCGACGAGGACGGCCGCCTGCTGGTCCTCGGCGGCTTCGGCGCGTCCGCCTCCTGGGACGGCCGGCCGGTCAACACCTTCGCCAACAACGACGGTTGGCACGACGACACCGGCGACGGCCCGGTCACCGCGACCGTCACCGTCGGCGGCCGCGAGATCCCCGTCGACCCGGCCTGGGTGGCGGTCGCCCCGCCGAACTACGCGCCGGCGCTCAAGGGCATCCGCACCCTCTTCGACCTGCTGTTCGACGTGTTCGTCAGCAACGGCTCGCTGCCCTTCCCCGAGCGGGTCTCCTTCACCCGGGACATCGCCCCGCTGCTGCGCCGCTTCGACGAACACCAGTGGGTGAACCAGGGTTTCGCCGCCCACTTCGGCCACCGCGGCGCGGGCCACTCCTTCACCCCGGAGCTGCTCGCCCGGCTCAGCGACGCCGGCCGGGCCCACCGCCCGCTGCGGCAGGTGGTCTTCGACGCGCTGCGGGACTTCGCCACCGACGGCACCTCGCCGGTCCCCTGGCCGTGGCTGTACGGCGACGGCATGACCGTGCCGCCGCGGACCGAGCTCCAGCACATGGCCCTCTCCCCCACCCAGTACAAGATGTTCCAGCTCTGGGCGCAGGGCGAGTTCGAGGACGACTGGGACGCCCTGGGCTCCGTACCGCCGCCGCGCGAGCTCGACGAGCTGCCGCTCGGCGAGCGGCCCGGCGCGCTGGACCGCGCGGCACTGGACTTCTGTCTCGCCGACGCCTTCCATCCGGGCTGCGAGGTCACCTGGCCGATCCGGCACGCCACGATGTACATGGCGCCGTTCCGGATCCGCCACCGCCCCTCCGACCAGCCGGAGCCCTGCTACGGCACGGTGCTCTCCCCGGAGGAGGCACTGGCGGTGAACGGGCCGCTGTTCGCCCAGCCCCCGGGCGCCCTCACCCGGTGGATGGCCGTGCCCTGGCAGGCCGACACCGCCAGCTGCCGATCCGGCTACGAGCTGGCCCTCAACCCCCGGCACGACCCCTACCTGCCGACCTTCTGGCCCGCCCGGGTGCCCAACCACGTACTCACCGACGACGACTACCGGATCGTCGTGGACCAGGGCCGGCCGTCCTCCGAGCGTGAGGAGGCCTTCGAGCGGCGGGCGGTGTGGCTGCGCGGCCTGCGGGGGCAGAACCAGGAGCAGCTCAACCAGATGATCGACGACTGGTTCCGGCTCGGGATCGTCGAGGTCCGCGAGGGCGCGCCGGGCTTCCCCGAGCGGATCCAGGTCGAGTCCACGCCGTCCATCGACCTGACAGGCGTGCCGCACACCCAGAACCTGGTCACCCTGCACGTCCCGCAGGCCGCCGACCCGGCGCTGGCCACGGCCGCCATCGAGCAGGCGATCGCGGTCAGCGGCTACACCGCCGAAGAGGTCACGGCCGGCTACATCGACAAGGTCGCGCGCCACCGCGACGACGCCTGATGGCGGCCCGCCGAAGCGGCGGGGACGGCCACTACGACGTGGTGGTCGCGGGCGGCGGCCCGGCCGGGGCCACCGCCGCGCTCACCCTGGCCCGGGCCGGGCGGCGCGTCCTGCTCGCCGACGCCGGCAACGGGCCGGCCAAGGTCGGCGAGGCCCTGCCCTCGGTCGCCCGGGTGCTCCTGCGCGACCTCGGCGCCGGTGACCTCCCGCTCGCCACCGGGCACCTGCCCTGCTACGCCAACCTGTCCTCCTGGGGCTCGCCCGCCCTGCACGGCACGGACTTCATCCGTGACCCGAACGGGCCGGGCTGGCACCTGGACCGCGGGCGCTTCGACCACCGGCTGCGCGAGGCGGCCGCGGCGGCCGGCGCCGAGGCCGCCACCTGTACGACGGTCCGCCCGGCCGAGCACCACCGGGACGGCGGTTGGCTGGTCGCCCTGCGCGGGACGGCGGCGGAGCGCACCGTCCGCTGCGACTGGTTGGTGGACGCCACCGGCCGCCGCCGGGCGCTCGTCCGCGCCCTCCGAACCCCCGGAGCCCGGGTCGGTCGCGGGTCGGTCGCGGCCGGTCCGGCGAAAAGACACCCGGACGACCGGCTGTTCGCCACCTGCCTGGAACTCGACCCCGACCCGCGCGGCCGCCCCGGCGAGAGCTCCTCGCTGGTGGAGGCCGCCGAGGACGGCTGGTGGTACACCACGCTGCTGCCGGGCGGACGACGCCTGCTCGCGTACTTCACCGACACCGACCTCGCGCCCTGCGAACTACGCACCCGGGACGGCTTCCTGCGGCTGCTGGACACCACCGGACACATCGCGGCCCGCGCCGGCGCCCATCCGCCGCCCGGTCCGGGCCGCCCCCGCCGGGCGCCCGCCCACTCGGCCCACCTCGACCGGCCCAGCGGCCCGGGCTGGACCGCCGTCGGGGACGCCGTCGCGGCCTTCGACCCGGTCTCCTCGCAGGGCATCCTCACCGCTCTGCACACCGGTGGGACCGGGGCGGCGGCCGTCCACGCCCACCTCGGCGGCGACCCCGGCGCCCTCGACGCCTACCACGCCGAGGTGACCGCGGTGCTCGCCGCATACCGACGCAACCACCACATGGTGTACGCCGCCGAGGGCCGCTGGAGCGAGCGGCCGTTCTGGCGACGGCGCCACCTCCTACCCCCACCCCCGCAGAACCCCTCACGAAAGGATCCGGCATGACGACACGTCACGACCACGACCACGAGGACCCCTCGGTCCACTCCTTCATCCTGGCCGGCAAGGACACCGTTTTCGGGCACCACCTGGCCATGTTCGGGATGGCCGAGCACCGCTACCAGGTGCTCGTGGAGTACGACCTGCCCACCGACATCGTCGACATCTACCTCAAGGACCAGGCCGACCGCCCCGCGAGCTGGCACGCGGTGCGCAACACCGAGAACATGGTGCTGCCGCCGATCGGCGACGGCTCGGTGACCGAGTACCCGGCCCGGCTGGACCGGGTCACCCAGACCGGCAACGGCGAGGACCGCATCTGGGAACCCATCTCGGGCGGCTTCACCGCGCGGATCCGGCGGGTCCTGAACTTCCGCCGCTTCAGCGACGAGCCGTTCCCGACGCACCTCACCTACCTGCTGTTCGGGAAGGGCGAGGAGGCCCACCTGACCCACCGCCTGGTCCAGCGCCCGCACTTCGAGCAGATCATCACCCTGCAGCGGGTGCCGGACGGGGTGACCCAGACCGACCTGGCGAGCGCCCTGGAGCTGAGCATCCCCGCCGTCCCCGACGCCGGCCACGACGGCCTGCCCTGGACCACCCGCCCGCTGCCCGCCCACAGCTACGACGCGCTGCTGCGCCGCACCACGGGCGCACCGGCACCCGTCACCCTCGACCTGGGCGACGAACGCTGGTGGAACATCACCACCCTGAACGCCTGAGACGTCGGGCAACTGGTCAACCGCACGGCGTGCGGCCCCGGCAGCACGGCACCCGTGGGGCGGCCGCCCGGTGCGGCGGGCGGCGCGGTACGGCGGGCGGGGCGGCCGCGCTACTCGCCGATGTCCTCGTGCCAGAGCTCGGGGCGGTCCGCGACGAAGCCGCGCATCAGGGCGGCGCACTCCTCGTCGTCCAGCACCGTCACCCGCACGCCGTGCTCGGCCAGCCAGTCGTGCCCGCCGTGGAAGGTCCTGGCTTCCCCGACCACGATCCGGCCGATGCCGAACTGGCGGACCAGGCCGCTGCAGTACCAGCAGGGCGAGAGCGTGGTCACCATGGTCGTCCGGCCGTAGCCGCGGAGCCGACCGGCCGCGCGGAAGGCCGCCGTCTCGGCGTGCACGGACGGGTCGCCGTCCTGGACGCGGCGGTTGCGGCCCCGGCCCAGCAGCACCCCGTCCGGGCCGAAGAGGGCCGCGCCGACCGGGATCCCGCCCTCGGCGAGGCCGCGGCGGGCCTCCTCCAGCGCCACCGCCAGCATCGCCCGCTCATCGGTCGTCATCCCGCCACTGTCCCGGGGCCGCGCGGCCGGCGCAAGCCGCCGGGCGGCCCCGGGTTCAGCGATCAGGGTTCAGCGATCAGGGTTCAGCGATCAGGGTTCAGGGGGCGACCGGCAGCGGGGGCAGCGGGCCCTGCCAGAGCCAGGCGTCGAGCAGGGCGTCGAGCCGGCGGTCGGTGTAGCGACCGGCGTGCGCGACCAGGTCGGCGGTGCTGACCACGCCGTGCCGGTGTATCGCGGTCCAGTCCTTGACCATCCGGAAGAACGCCTCGTGGCCCAATTCGCAGCGCAGCGCGTGCACGGTGAGCCCGCCGCGCTCGTAGAGCCGGTCGTCGAACATCAGCTTCTTGCCGGGGTCGGCCAGCCGGAGGTCCTGCGGCAGGGCGGCCAGCTTGCCGTGCGCGGTGGCCGCGTGCTGAGCGGCCGTGCGGCCGCCGGAGCGCTCGGCCCAGAGCCACTCGGCGTACTTGGCGAAGCCCTCGTTCAGCCAGATGTGCCGCCAGTCGGCGATCGTCACGCTGTTGCCGAACCACTGGTGGGCCAGCTCGTGGGCGACCAGCCGCTCGGAGCCCCGGATGCCGTCCAGGTGGTTGGCCCCGAAGGTGGACACCCCCTGCGCCTCGAACGGGACGTCCAGCTCCTCGTCCGCGACGACCACCGCGTACTCGCCGAACGGGTACGGCCCGAAGAGCTCCTCGAAGAGGTGCATCATCTGGGGCTGGCGGCCGAAGTCGTGGGTGAACCGCGGCATCAGCGGGGTGGGCAGGTAAGCGGTCTGCGGCACCCGGCGCAGCGGCTCGACCCCGGCGGCCGGGTCGGTGACCCGCAGCGTCTCGTACTGGCCGATCGAGACCGTCACCAGGTAGCTGGAGGTGGGCGCCGCCTGCTCGTAGACCCAGGTGGTGCTGGAGGCACGGGTGGTGCGGGTGAGCAGCCGGCCGCCGACGATCACCGTGTAGGGCGACGGCGTGGTGATCGAGATCTGGTACGAGGCCTTGTCCGCCGGCCGGTCGTTGCACGGGTACCAGGACGGCGCGCCGACGGGCTGGCTGGCGACCAGCGCGCCGTCGGTCAGCTCCTCCCAGCCGAGGCCGCCCCACTGGCTGCGGACCGGCTTCGGGTTGCCGGTGTAGTGCACCTCGACCGTGAAGGCGGCGCCGGCCGCGAGGGCCTTGGCCGGCCGGATCCGCAGCTTGCCGGCCCGGTGGGTGTAGTGCGCGGCCCGCCCGTCCACCAGGATCCGGCCGATCCGGAACTCGGCCAGGTCGAGCGCGAACTCGCGCAGCGGCTCGGCGCCCGCGACGGCGCTGAGCCGCGCGGTGCCGCCGAGCCGGTTGGGGCCGGGCCGGTAGTCCAGTGCCAGTTCGTAGCGGTGGACCCGGTACCGGGCGTCGCCGCGTCCCGGGAAGTAGGTGTCCACGCCGGGGGCGGGCAGCTGCTTGGGACTCACCGGTTCGTACACTCCCTGCGATCTCTGACCTGCGCTGTGCGGCGTGCGGTGTACCGCGTACGGTGTTCTGCGTTTGCGGGTGGGGCGGGTGGGGCGGGTGGGGCGGGTGGGGCGGGTGGAGCGTGTGTGCTGTGCGGGGCGGGTGTGCTCCGGGTTGCGGGCGTGCTGTGTGGGCGGTCGTGCTGTCTGCGGCGGGTGCGGTCGGGCGGCGCCCGTCCCGGCGCGGCGGGCGTGCCGGGGCCGGTGCCGCCGTACGGCCCTGCGGTACCCGAGGGACCGCTACGCCTGCCAGGCCTCGATGGGGTTGCCCAGCCACCGGGAGTCCGGCGGGACGGACTCGGCACGCATCACCAGCGAGGCCGGCCCCAAGGTGCTCCGGGCCCCGACGGTACTGCCCGGCAGGACGATCCCGCCAGGGCCGAGCGTGGCACCCTCACGAAGGATCACAGTATCCATCCGCATGATCCGGTCGTGAAAGAGGTGGGTCTGGACGACGCAGCCGCGGTTGATGGTGACCCCGTCGCCCAGGGTGACCAGGTCCGCCTCCGGGAGCCAGTAGCTCTCGCACCACACGCCCCGGCCGACCTTGGCCCCCAGGCCCCGGAGCCACAGGTTGAGCACCGGCGTGCCCGGCACCGCGCCGATCAGCCACGGCACCGCCAGCACCTCGACGAAGGTGTCGGCCAGCTCGTTGCGCCAGACGAAACCGCTCCAGAGCGGGTGCTCGACCGCGCGGAACCGGCCGACCAGCAGCCACTTCGCGGCGATCGACACCAGGCAGGCCACCGTGCCGGCGGCGATCAGCAGCACGCCGGAGAGCAGCGCTGCCAGCAGCGGGGAGCCCGCCGCGGCCAGCCACGCCAGCCCGGCCAGGGTCAGCACGCCCAGCGCGGCGGAGGCCAGCACCGGCACCAGCCGGCAGACCTCGACCAGCCCACGGGCCCAGAGCAGCCGGGCCGGCGGGTCGTAGGTGAGGATCTGGTCACCGGCTGCGGCGGAGCGCGGCAGCCGCATCGGCGGCATGCCGAGGTAGGAGCTGCCCTTCTTGGCCTTCTTCGGGGTGGCGGACAGCACGCCGACCAGGCCCCGGTCCGGGACGGCCCGCCCGGGCGCGGTCATCCCGGAGTTGCCGAGGAAGGCCCGCTCGCCGATCTCGGCCTCGCCGAGCCGCAGCCAGCCGCCGCCCAGCTCGTACGGCGCGATCAGGGTGTCGTCGGCCAGGAACGCTCCGTCACCGACGGTGGTCAGGCTGGGCAGCGCCAGCACCGTCGACACCTCTGCCCCGCTGCCGACCTTCATGCCGAGCGCCCGCAGCCACAGCGGCGTGACCAGGCCCGCGTACAGCGGGAAGAGCGTCTCCCGGGCGAGGTCCATCAGCTGGCTGACCGTCCAGGCCTGCCAGCCGATCCGGCCGTGCAGCGGGTGGTGGCCGGGGCGCAGTCCCACGCTCAGCAGCCGGACGGCGGCCACCAGCAGCACCGCGTACGTCAGGCCGAAGGCCAGGGTGGCGGGCAGCACCGCGACCAGCGCGCCGCGCAGGGCGTCCGCCAGGCTGTCGCCGGGCCGGACGAACCCGCTGACGACGGCGAGGGCCGCCAGCGAGGAGAGCACCGGCAGCAGACTGAGACCGAGGCCGCTGGCGCCGTAGGCGGCCGCCCAGCGGGCCCGGCGGCGCGGGCGCTGCTTGGGCCAGCTCCGGTCGGCCTTGCCGAGCTTCTTGGCGGGGGCGCCGCCCCAGCGCTGCCCGGTCGGCACCTGGCCGGTGACGCCCGAGCCGGGCGCGACCTCGGCCCGCTTACCGACCCGGGAGCCGGGGAAGAGCGTGCTGCGGGTGCCGACCACGGCGCCGGAGCCGACCCGGACGGTGCCGACCTCCAGGCGGTCGCCGTCCAGCCAGTAGCCGGAGAGGTCGACCTCGGCCTCGACGGCGCAGCCCCGGCCGAGCCGGAGCATGCCGGTGACCGGCGGCAGCGAGTGCAGGTCGGTCTCGGGGGCGATCCGGGCGCCCAGCGCCCGGCCGTAGCGGACCAGCCAGGCGCCGGAGAGCGAGGTCGCCCCGCTCAGCTCGGCGAGCCGCTCGGCGGTCCACAGCCGCAGGTGCGTGCTGCCCCCGCGCGGGTAGCTGCCGGGCCGCAGGCCGCGTAGCAGCAGCCGGGCGCCGCCGGCCGACACGGCCAGCTTGCCCGGCGGGCTGAACAGCAGCACCGCGCCGGCGCCGACCACCCACCAGGAGGCGGTGGGCGCCCACGGGTAGCCGCCGAACCAGGCCAGCACGTTTCCCAGCGCCAGCAGGGCGGTCGTCCAGCGCAGTCCGACCAGGGTGAACAGCGGCAGCATCAGCAGCAGCTGGAGGATCTTGGCGCGGGCCGGCACGGGGGCGATGGTGCGGGTGGCGCCGTCGCCCTGCGCGGAGCGCTCCAGGTGGCGGGCCAGCTTGCGCAGCACGGGCTGCTGGTAGATGTCGAGGACGGCGGCCGAGGGGTAGCGGGCCCGCAGCAGGGTGGTGAGCTGCGCGGCGGCGAGGCTGGAGCCGCCGATCGCGAAGAAGTCGTCCTGGGCGCCGGTGACCTGCACGCCGAGGATCTCGCTCCACTGCTCGGCCAGCCAGGCCTCGGTGCCGTAGAGCCGCTCGGCGGGCCCGCCGGTCTCCAGGCCGGGCAGCGGCCAGGGCAGCGCCGCCCGGTCCACCTTGCCGGAGGTGCGGGTGGGCAGCGAGTCGACCGGGGCGAGCAGCGGCACCAGGGCGGCGGGCAGCTCGGCACGCAGCCGCTCGACGGCCGCCGCGTGGTCCCAGCCCTCCTGGGTGACCAGGTAGCCGACCAGCAGCTGGTTGCCACCCCGGGCGGTCCGGACGGCCGCGGCGGCGCCGGCGACGCCCGGCAGGGCCTGCAGGGCCGCGTCCACCTCGCCCAGCTCGATCCGGCGCCCGCCGAGCTTGATCTGCTCGTCGGCGCGGCCGAGGAAGAGCAGGCCCTCGGGCTCGGCCTGGACGAGGTCGCCGCTGCGGTAGGCGCGCTCCCAGTCGAGCGACTTGAGCGGGGCGTACTTCTCGGCGTCCTTCTCGGCGTCGAGGTAGCGGGCCAGGCCGACCCCGCCGATCACCAGCTGGCCGGTGGCGCCCATCGGGACGGGGTTGCCGGCCTCGTCGACGACGGCCAGCTCCCAGCCGTCCAGCGGCAGGCCGATCCTGACCGGGCCGTCGCCGGTCATCAGGGACGCGCAGGCGACCACGGTGGCCTCGGTCGGGCCGTAGGTGTTCCACACCTCGCGGCCCTCGGTGACCAGCCGCTGCACCAGCTCGGGCGGGCAGGCCTCGCCGCCGAAGATCAGCAGTCGGACCTCGATCAGCGCATCGGCCGGCCAGAGCGCGGCGAGGGTCGGCACCGTGGACACCACGGTGATCTCCTGCTCGGCGAGCCACGGGCCCAGGTCGGCGCCGCTGCGCACCTGGGAGCGCGGCACGGGGACCAGGCAGGCGCCGTGCCGCCAGGCCAGCCACATCTCCTCGCAGGAGGCGTCGAAGGCGACGGAGAGCCCCGCCATCACCCGGTCGCCGGGCCCGATCGGCTCGTCCTGGAGGAAGAGCGCGGCCTCGGCGTCGACGAATGCGGCGGCGTTGCGGTGGGTGACGGCGACGCCCTTGGGCTTGCCGGTGGAGCCGGAGGTGAAGATGATCCAGGCGTCGTCGCCCGGTCCCGGACGGCCGGGCGCGGCGGCCGGGGCGCCCTCCGTGGCGGGGGCGCCGGTACCGGACGGGGTGCCGGTGCCGGTCGGGGTGATGCTGCCGGTCGGGGTGATGCTGCGGCCGGCGCCGAGGACGGCGCTGACGGCGGCCTCGCCGAACACCAGGGCCGCGCGCTCGTCCGGGTCCTCGGCGTCCACCGGGACGTAGGCGGCGCCGGCGGCGAGGACGGCGAGGATGCAGACGTACAGGTCGTTCGTACCCGAGGGGACGCGCACCCCGACCCGGTCGCCGACGGCCACGCCCGCGGCGACCAGCCGCTTGCGCATGGTCTCGACCTCGGCGGCCAGCGCCCGGTAGCTGAGCGCGGTGCGGCCGTCGTCGAGGGCGGGCTCGTTCGGGTGGCTCCGCACCGTGTCGTCCAGCAGGTCCACCAGGGTCCGCGGCGCGGGGGCGGGGCGTCCGGGAAAGAGCGCGAGCCCGCCGGAAGCCGCTTCGGCCCCGGTGGCATCCACCGGCGCCGCGAGGTCCTGAGGTGCCGGGCCGGCCGCCACGGGCTCCAGCGGCGCGAGCTCCAGCGGCGCCAGATCGAGCCGGGCGACGGTGAGCGGCTTCAGGCCCGGCGTGGCCCCGGCGGGCGCGTCGAGGCCCGCAGCGGTCGGGTCGGGCGCGGTCGGCCCCGGCGTGCTCAGGCTCTGCGGTGTGAGACTGTGCGTCATGAAAGCGGTTCGCTCCTCGTCCCTCGTGCCGGCCGACGGACCGGTGCCAGGCCTTCGAGGACTGCGAAAACGAGTCCGGCCGGGCGCTCCGCTCCAGGTCGGAGCAGGGCAACCCGATCGATACTAGCCCGGCCGCGATCGGCACGACCGGCTGGCGATGCAGTCAACTGGCGCACAATCAATCGGATCTGACGATCCATCAGCCCATGTATGCCCTGCCGCACATGTGATATGACTGTGCGTCAGTTGTTTTGACGGTCCGTCAGGCGATTTTCGACGCCGTGACCCATGCCACACCCGAATGCGGCATTCGGGCCACTCGCCCGGACGAACCGAGCCATTCCGACCCTACTCCTGCCCGGCACGACACCCCGGCCGCCACTCTGGGTCGACCCCTGATCACTCCCTTCACCGCCTGGGGGCGGGTTCCCGTCCGCCTCGGGGCCCGCGGGCAGGCGCCCCGGTGCCCCGCCGACCCCGGGGCCGGCGCGATTACGCCGAGTGGCCCAGTCGGCGCTGCGGGTGTCCGCGGCGCGTTCCTACCGTGGTCCATGGGCCGCCCAGGACTCCCCCGCACCCTCCCGCCCCGCACCGCCGTCGCCTTGGGCGCCGGGGTGCTCGCCGTACTACCCGTCGCGACCGCCCGGGCCGAGGTGCAACCGCCGCGCCAGCCCCCGCCGGGCATGTCCGTGGTCGGCGGGGCCCGGCTCGGGCAGCCCGGCGTGCAGGTCGACCCGGCGGGCGCCACCGCCCTGCCCGAGCTGTCGGCACTCGCCTGGATGATCAGCGACATCGACACCGGGGACGTCCTGGCGGCGAAGAACGCGCACTGGCCGCTGCCGCCCGCCAGCACGCTCAAGACCCTGTTCGCCGCCGCCGAGCTGCCCCGCCAGGCGCCGGACACCGTGCACAAGGTGACCGCCGCCGAACTGACCGGCCTCGGGGCCGGCAGCAGCCTGGTCGGCATCCAGGCCGGGCAGTCCTACAAGGTGTCCGACCTGTGGCTGGGGGTGCTGCTGCGCTCGGGCAACGACGCCGTCCGTACCCTCGCCATGATGAACGGCGGGGTGCCGGCGGCGGTCACTGCCATGCAGACCCTGGCCGACACGCTGGGCGCGCAGGACACCCGGGTGGTCTCCCCCGACGGCTACGACGCCCCCGGGCAGGTGTCCTCGGCCTACGACCTGACGCTGATCCTGCGCTCCGCGCTGGCCAATCCGGACTTCACCCGCTACGCCGCCACCAAGGTCGCCCAGTTCCCCGGCGGGCGGGACGCCAAGGGCGCGCCCGTCCCGTCCTTCCAGATCCAGAACGGCAACCGGCTGCTCGCGGGAACCGACGGCGTCACCCGCTACCCGGGCCTGATCGCCGGCAAGAGCGGCTACACCGCGCAGGCCGGGAACACCCTGGTCACGGCGGCCGCCCGGGACGGCCACACGCTGGTCGCGACCGTCCTCAACCCGCAGAGCGGCAAGTCCAACGCCGTCTACGACGAGACCGGGAAACTGCTCGACTGGGGGTTCGCGGCCCGGGCCCGGGCCGCGCCGGTCGGCTCCCTCGTCCACGCCCCGACGACGACACCGGGCCATGACGACCCCGACCCCGACCCCGTGCAACAGGCCCCGGAGCACCCCGCCCTGGCCGGCGCGCGGCTGGCCGCCCGGTGGGGCGCCCTGCTGGCGCTGCCGCTGGCCGGGCTCGTCGTACTGACGCTCCGGCAGTGGCGGCGGCAGCAGGCGCGGCGGCGGCGGCGGGCCCGGGTCGCGGCCTTCCTGCGGCGGGACTGAGGCGGGGGCTCCGGCCGGCCGGCGGGAGCCCCCTGGCGGCGGCGCCCCGCCGGCATCAGCCGACCTGGGCGCCGTACACGCGGTCGACCTTCATCGTCATCAGCACCCGGCGGTCGGCGACCATCGCCGCCCGGTACTCGTCCCAGTCCGGGTGCTCACCGGCGGCGGTGCGGTAGTAGCGCACCAGCGCCTCGACCTCCGGGCCGTCCGGATCCGTCCCCGGCCCGGTGAGCGTCACCTCGCCCTCGGCGGTCGCCCAGGAGAGCCCGCCGGGGCTGGTGACCTCCAGCGCGGCCCGCGGGTCCCGCCTGAGGTTCGCCGTCTTGGCCCGGCCCTCGGTCATCGAAACGTAGAGGACCTCGGCCTCGCGGTCGTAGAACGGCATGACCGGGGACAACTGGGGGCGGCCGTCCGACTTGATGGTGGCGAGGACTCCGAGCCGGCTTTCCCCGAGCAGCGTGCGCGGGTCGAACGAGGTGGCAGTCATGTCACAGGACAAGTCTCCCCGGCCCGCCGCCTATTCCCGGCGCGAGCCGCTGTTCCCGTTGCCCGGTTGCCCGGTCGCGCGGCCTCGCAACCGGGCAACCGGGCAACCGCGCAGACGGGTCGCCGTCAGAACTGCAGGGCCCAGCTGTCGAGGTAGCCGGAGAAGTACTCCGAACCGCCGGTCACCCGCAGCCGCCACACGCCGTCGGCCGTCCGCCCGGAGGCGTCGACGCCGAAGACGGTGTGGACGCCCTCGTCCCAACCACTGGTGAATTCGACGCCCTTGAGCCGGTAGGCCGTGCCGTCGGGGGCGAGCAGGTCGAGCACCAGGTCGTCCGGATACTGGTGGGGCAGGTCGACCGCGATGTCGAGGTCGGCCGGGCCGCGGCCCGGGACACCCGTCACGGTGATCCGCGACTCGATCGGGGCCTCCTCGATCGGGACGTCCACGGCGTTGGTGAAACGCGGGCCGGGTGGGCGGTTCGGGATGCTCCCGGTGTACAGCAGCCGGTCGGGCGTGCCCTCGACCAGGTCACGCAGGGACCCCACGGTGGCGGACGAGGTCAGCGCGGCGGCGACCTGGGCCGGCGTGGCCGTGCGGTGGTCCGCCAGGTAGAGGGCGGCGGCGCCCGCGGCGTGCGGGGAGGCCATCGAGGTCCCCGACATGGTGGTCGAGTCCTCGTCGTGGACGATCCCGGCCGAGGTGATGTCCGTGCCCGGGGCGTAGAGATCCACCAGCGGGCCGTAGTTGGAGAACCGGGAGGCCCGGTCGTCGCTCGCGGTCGCCCCGACGGTGATGGCCGTCGGCACCCGGGCGGGCGAGTGCTGCGAGGCGTCGACCCCGTCGTTGCCCGCCGCGACGGTGTAGGTCAGGCCCGAGGCGATGGAATTGCGGACGGCGGTGTCCAGGACATCGTCCGGATCCCCGCCGAGACTCAGGTTGACCACGGCGGGCTTGACGGCGTGGGCGGTCACCCAGTCGATCCCCGCGACGACCCCCTCCACCGTGCCCGAGCCCCAGTCGTCGAGGACCCGCACCGCCACCACCGAGGCCTTCTTGGCCACGCCGTAGGTCGCACCGGCCACGGTGGCGGCCACGTGGGTGCCGTGCCCGTGGCCGTCGTCGGCCTCGGCGTCCCCGTCCACCGCGTCGAAGCCGTACGAGGCCCGGCCGCCGAAATCCTCGTGGGTGATCCGGACCCCGGTGTCGACGATGTACGCGGTGACGCCCTGCCCGGCGGTGGCCGGGTAGTCGAAGCGGTCGGTCATCGGCGGGCGCTTCTGGTCGATCCGGTCCAACCCCCAGGAGGGCGGCGCCGGCTGGCTCGCGTCGAGGGAGACCTTGCGGTTCTGGACCACCTCGGCGACCGCAGGATCCGCCGCCAGCCGTCGCGCCTGGCGTTCGGTGAGCCCGGCGGAGAATCCGTGCAGCGCCGAGTCGAAGGTCCGCCGGACGGTACCGCCGTAGTGCGCGGTGAGCGCGGTGCCCTGCCCCGCCACCGACTTGGCGGCCTGCGGGTCGAGCAGCACCAGGTAACTGCCGGGCACCGTGCCGGGCACCCCCGCGCCCCGCACCACACCCTCCGGAGCGCCGGCCGCGGCCGGCACTGCGCCGCCCGCGCCGAGCGCCAACGCCGCTGCCACCGCTGCCAGTCCCCGGTACACATGCCGGCCTGCCATCATCGGCCCCCCTCGGTCCGTATGCGAATCCGCCCACTGCCCCATCGGGATTCATTGCTGATTTTCCGTCAAGTGCACATATCAGACGCAAGATTGACGCATCATCAGGCCTCCGGCAAGAGGACGGCGAGCCGATCACCCCGGACCGGGACGGGCGGATGTCGACGCCGAGGGCCGGCGGGACGGACGGTCGACAACGGCCCGTCCGGCGAGTCGCACGGCCGCAGGCCCCCGGCGCGCCGGCCTCTGCCGCAACGCCCAGCCGTATACGAAGCGGCTTTTATGACTACCGCTCATTCGGTTCTCCGGACGATCGGACGGCTCCCGACTCGCATCGACCCCCGGACGGGACGCATGAGAACCATCGCCGTTCGACGGTTATTGAAAATGACAACGCTTTTGGATTAGGTTCTCCCAGGCGCCGCCGCACCGGGCGCCCCCACCGAGAGGGAACACATGGCACATCTACTGGTGATCGAGAGCTGGGTCGGCTCCATGAGCCGGCTCCTGCCGAGGGCCGTCGCCGAGGGCGGGCACCGCTTCAGCTTCCTCACCCGCGACCTGGCCCACTACCTCCGCCACCCACCCGGCGCAGGCCCGCACCCGCTGCTCGCGGCCGAGAACATCCTCACCGCCGAGACCAACGACCCGCAGGCACTGCTCCCCCGCGTCGAACAGCTGCACGGCGTCCTCCGGTTCGACGCCGTGGTCTCCTCCTGCGACTACTACCTCCCCGCGGTGGCCGCCGTCGCCACCCGACTCGGCCTGCCCGGCCCGCACCCGGACGCCGTCCTGGCGGCCTGCCGCAAGGACCTCACCCGCGACCGGCTGACCGCGGCCGGCGTGCCCGGCGCCCGCCACGCGCTCTGCCGGCACTGGCCCGCCACGGCCGCCGCCGCCCGGGAGATCGGCTACCCGCTGGTGCTCAAACCGGTCGACCTCTGCGCCGGCATGTACGTCCGCGAGATCGCGGACGAGGCGCAACTCGCCGACGCGTACCGGGCACTCGCGGCGTTCCCCGTCAACGCACGCGGTCAGCTGCGCGAACCAGCCGTCCTGCTGGAGGAGTTGCTCACCGGGCCCGAGGTCAGCGTCGAGACCGTCACCTCCGGCGGACGCACGCACGTGGTCGGTGTGACCGGGAAGACCGTCGCCGGCGCCCCCGCCTTCATCGAGACCGGGCACCACTTCCCGGCCGACCTCACCCCGGCCGTCGCCGGCGCCGCGGCCGACACCGCCGTCGCGGCCGTCCGAGCCCTCGGACTCGACCAGGTGGTCGCGCACACCGAACTCAAGCTGACCCCGGACGGCCCGCGCGTCATCGAGGTCAACCCGCGCCCGGCCGGCAACCGGATCACCGAGCTGATCCGACGGGTCACCGGGGTCGACCTGGCCGCCGCGTGCGTGGACGTCGCGCTCGGCCGCGAACCCGAGCTGACCGCCCGCCCGACCGGGGTCACCGGCGCCGCCGTCGCCTTCCTGCTGCCGGACCGCGAAGGCGAGCTCAGCCACGTCGAGGGCGCGGAGCACGTCCGGCAGGACCCGTCCGTACTGGAGCTGGAACTCGCCGACCCCGGCCGGGCGGTGCGCCGGGCCACCAGCAACAACGAGTACCTCGGCCATGTGATGACCACCGGCGCCGACGGCGGCCGTGCCGGCCGGCGGGCCGCCCAGCTGGTCGACCGGCTCACGGTCGGCTACCGGGCCCGGGCGGAGGTCCCGGCATGAGCCACCTGGACACCCTGGTCGGCCAGGCGCTCGCCGGCGGCTTCGGCCTCGACCCGGCGCGGCAGCGCGTCGCCGTGGCCTTCACCACCACCCAGGCCGTCCGGCACCGGAGCCGGGCCGGCGGCTACCGCAACGAGGTGCTCGGCCTGCGGCTCGGGCCGGCGGTCGGCTCCTGCGCCGTGGAGCCCGGCACCCTCACCGCGTCGACGCTGGACGACTGCGCGGGCGCCGGCCTCGGCGAGTTGCTCGCCCACCCGCTGCCCGCGGTCCGGGTGGCGGCCCTGGACGCGCTGCTGATGGTGGCCCGGCCGCACTCCCCCGGCAACGGCGCGCGGCCGTACCCGCTGCCGGCCGGGGACTCGCTCGCCAAGTCCCGGGCCCGGGCGCGGGCCGTGGTGGAACTGCTGCCGCTGCGGCGGGTGCGGACCGTCCTGGTGGTCGGCGTGGTCAACTCCCTGCTGGAGCAGCTGCGGGAGCACGGCGTCGGCTACCTGCCCTGCGACCTCAAGGGCGGCACCACCGAGTGGGGCGAGCCCGTGCACACCGACGCCGTCGAACAACTCGGCGCCTGCGACGCGCTGCTGGTCTCCGGGATGACCCTCGGCAACGGCAGCTTCGACACCTTCCTCGACCATGCCCGGCGGACCGGCAAACCGCTGGTGATGTTCGCCCAGAGCGGCAGCGCGGTGCTCCCGCGGTTCCTCGGCCACGGCGTGAGCGCGGTGTGCGCCGAGCCGTACCCCTTCTTCTGGCTCGACGGCGGGCCCGGCGTCGTACACCGCTACGGCGGTCCCGGCCGCGGGCACCGAGCCGACGGCAGGCCGGGCGCCGACCGACGCACCGGCGGCGGGCGGTGAGCGCGCCCACGGCCACCGCCGACCTGGCGTACCCGGCCAATCCTGACCTGCTGCCCCTGCTCGGACGCACACCGATGGCCCGCATCCGCACCGCGCTGCCGTTCCCGCAGCCCGGCTTCTGGGCGAAGCTGGAGTACCTCGGCGCGGGCGGGATGAAGGCCCGCTCGGCCGTGGCCATGCTGCGCGGCGCCCACGTACGCGGCGAACTGCGGCCCGGCGCGACGGTCGTGGAGTCCACCTCGGGCACCCTGGGGATCGGCCTCGCCTTCGCCGGACAGGCCCTCGGGCACCCGGTGGTCCTCGTCGGGGACGCAGAACTCGAGCCCTCGATGCGGCAGTTGCTGCGCTCGTACGGCGCCGCGCTGGAGATCGTCGAACGGCCGGCCCGACAGGGCGGCTGGCAGGCGGCCCGGCTCGCCCGGCTGCGCCAGGTGCTCCGGCGCCACCCCCACGCCTACTGGCCGGACCAGTACAACAACCCCGACAACGCGGCGGGCTACCACTCCATGGCGCAGGAGATCATCGGCCGGATCGACCACCTGGACACCCTGGTCTGCAGCGTCGGCACCGGCGGACACAGCGCCGGCCTGATCGGCCCGCTGCGCCGACGCTGGCCCGGCCTGCGGGTGATCGGCGTCGACGCGGTCGGCTCGGCCATCTTCGGCCAGCCTGCCAGGGCCCGCCTGATGCGCGGACTCGGCAGCAGCATCCACCCCCGCAACGTCGCCCATCGGTCCTTCGACGAGGTGCACTGGGTCGGCCCGGCCGAGGCCGCGGACGCCTGCCGCCGGCTCGCCGCGGACTCCTTCGTCAGCGGCGGCTGGAGCACCGGCGCGGTGGCCCTGGTCGCCGCCTGGGCGGCGCGCGTCGACCCGGGCGCGGCCGTGGCCACCGTCTTCCCCGACGGACCGCACCGCTACCTGGGGACCATCTACGACGACGCCTACTGCCGTACCCACCGCCTCGGCCCCGAGCACGCGGCCGTCCACCCGGTGGAGATCCCGCACCCCGGCGCCGCCGAGGTGGCCGGCTGGGCCCGCTGCCGGACGGTCATCGACCCCCTGGGGGCGCGGCGATGAGGATGGAGACCCGTACCGTACGCCTGCGGCTGGCCGAGCCGCTGCGGATCTCCCGGTCCGTGACGGCCGCCCGGGACGCCGTCGTGGTCACCCTCCGGCAGGACGGGCTGAGCGGCGCGGGCGAGGTGGTCAGCAGCCACTACCTCGGCCTGCCGACCGAGCTGATCCATCGTCAACTCGCATCGGCACGGCCGCTGATCGAAGCCATGGCCGCACCCGAAGCCGCCGTCGAGCAGCTGGGGAACGGCACCGCACTCCTCGCCGGACTCGCCCCCGGCGTGACCGCCGCGCTGGAGGCCGCGCTGCTCGACCTGGCCGGCAGGCGGGCCGGGCGGCCGGCCTACCGGCTGCTCGGCGCGGCCGCCGCCCCGGCCGCCGCCACCGCGCGGACGATCGGCATCACCGCACCGGCCCGGGCCGCCGCCCTGGCCATCCGGCTGGCCGCCGCCGGGTTCACCGTGCTCAAGGTCAAGGCGGGCGCCGCCGACCCGGCCGAGGATCTCGCCAGGGTCGGGGCCGTCCGGGCCGCCGCGCCGTCGGCCCGGCTGCTGCTCGACCCCAACGGTGCCTGGAGCGTTGCCCGGGCCCGGGAGTTGCTGCCACGGTTCGCCGCCCTCGGGGTGTCGGCCGTCGAGCAGCCGATCGCCCCCGGCGATCACGACGCACTGGCGGCCCTGGCCGCGGACTCCCCGCTCCCGGTGATCGCGGACGAGGACGCCGTCAGCCGCCGGGACGCCGTCCGGCTGGCCGGCCGGGTGCACGGCGTCAACGTCAAACTCGCCAAGTGCGGCGGGGTGTTCGCCGCACTGCGGATCTGCGAGGCCCTGCGCGGCAGCGGTACCGAGGTCATGCTCGGCTGCCTGACCGCCAGTTCGCTCGGCATCGCTCCCGCCGTCCACCTCGTCGACCGGGCCCGCTGGGTCGACCTCGACGGCCACCTGCTGCTGGCCCACGACCCCTGGCAGGGCATCGGCGGCGCCGACGGGACCGTCCGGGCCTCCGACCGCGCCGGGCTGGGCGTGCGGCCCACCACACGGGCCCGCGCGTGAGGACGTCCGCACGCTCCCCGGCGTGCACACGGCGGACCGGGGAGGCCCGGCATTCGTCGGCGGTCCGGTGACGGTGCGGCGCCAATTCGGGAGCCGGGCGCGATTGGCTCTTGCGTTGTCGGTCCCAGGGCGAAGAATGGTGCGATGTTGACGTTGCGCCCCGGAGTCGGTGTGGCCCTGCCGAACGCGGCCGGGTTGTTGAGGTTCGGGATGTCCCCCGCCGAGGTCCACGGCCTGTTGACGGCGGGCGGCGAGGTGAGGCGCAGCCGCCCCTGCATACGACTGGCGCTGACGCAGTACGCGGAACTGCGGCACGCGCACGACGCCTGGCTGAGCGGCCTGCTGTTCGAGCCCGACTGGAACCTCAGCGCGGTCGTCGACGGTGTCGTGCTGACCGTCGGCGGCGGCGGCCCCGGCGCCCCGGAGGGCCTGGCCCGGATCGACATCCGGGCGGACGACCCGTCGGCCGGGCCCGAGCCCGGCGTGGTCGCCTGGGACGACATCGACCTGTTCGGCTACCCCGCCGACGAGATAGAGAGCGTCCTGCCCGACCCGGCCGCCGTGCCCGGCACCGCCCCCGTCGATGTGATGGTGGAGCCGCTGGGCCTGCGGCTGTGGCGCGGCGGCCCCTCCGAGTCCGCCGACTGGCGCGGGGTGACCCTGCTCGGCCCCGGCGCCGGCGGCTGGAGAACCTGCTGCCCGGGCGCGCTCGTCTGCGCCCGGGAGGGCGACGCCCTGGTGGGCATCGTCCGCTGACCCGATGCCGCCGGGCGGGCCCACCGTCGCCTGAAGGCCTGGCAGCGGCCCGGCGGCCACTGGCATGCTGGCCGGGTGGAGAAACCCGAGATCTGGCTGAGCTTTGCCCCTGAACTGCACCTCTTCGTCGCCGCGGGACGGCGGGCCGGCCGATCGGCGGTACGGACGGACGGGGTCTCCACGCTCGGGCACGTGGTCGAGTCGCTGGGGGTCCCGCTCACCGAGGCGGGCGCCCTGCTGGTCGGCGGGCGACCGGTGCCCGTCTCGTACGTCCCCCTGGACGGCGAGGAGGTCTCCGTCCTGGCCGTCCCCAGGCCGCAACCGCTCCCGGGCCCGGCCCGGTTCCTGCTCGACGTCCACCTCGGCACGCTGGCCCGGCGGCTGCGGCTGCTGGGCGTCGACGCCGCGTACGAGAGCGTCGACATCGGCGACCCGGCGCTGGCCACCCGCTCGGCCGCCGAGCAGCGGGTGATGCTCTCCCGGGACCGCGGGCTGCTGCGCCGCCGCGAACTCTGGGCCGGCGCGTACGTGTACAGCCACCGCCCGCCCGAGCAACTGCGGGACGTGCTCTCCCGCTTCGCGCCGCCGCTGGCCCCCTGGACCAGGTGCACGGCCTGCAACGGAACCCTCCGCGAGGCCGCGAAGGAGTCCGTGCACGAGCAGTTGCGGGACGGCACCGAGCGCGCCTACGACGCGTTCGCGCAGTGCACCGACTGCGGTCAGGTCTACTGGCGCGGCGCCCACCACGCCAGCCTGAACGCGATCGTCGAGGAGTCGGTGCGCGAGTTCGGCGGCCCGGGCCAGGCCGCGGTGCTCCCCCAGGTTCCGGCGAAGCGCCCCGGGGGGCTCGGGCGCTGACCCGGCCTCGGTGGTGCGGGCCCGGCCTGCCCTGTACGGACCGCCGGAACGCCTCCTGCCCGGCCTGACCGCTCTCGCCCGACTCGGCGCGACGGGGACGGCTGCGCGGAGCGCGTCCGCCCGGTACCTGCTGGACCCACGGCCCCGGCGGCGGGGTGCATCGGGCGCGCCTGCCTGGCGTCGCAGACGGGTCACCTCGCCCTGCGCGGCGCCCTCGCCGCGGCGATCGTCGTCACGGTCGCCGCGACCGGCGCGGGATGTCGACGCGGCGACGGGCACCCGGCTGGTGGCCACCGCGATCGGGCGGACCTGCTCCGGGCCGTCGAGCCACCCGACCGGTTCGAGCGGTCCGGGCGGCCGCAGGAGGCCTGAACCGCTTGCTCACCGGCGGAACGGCCGCGGCCCCGCCCTCGAGATGCCGACTGTTCCGGTGCCTGGAACGGTGTCATGGCGGGGAGTCAGGGCTTCTGCTGCTGCCGGAAGGTGCTCGGGGGGACGCCGATCTGGCGGGTGAAGGCCCTGGTGAAGTACGCGGGGTCCGCGTAGCCGACCTCGCGGGCCACGCCGGCGATCGAGCGGTCGGTGAAGGCGAGGAGCCCCTTCGCCCGGTTGAGGCGGTGCCTGGTGAGGTAGTCGGTGGGCGTCGAGCCGGTGAGGCGGCGCACCTGCGTGGCCAGCGTGTCGCGGGAGACCGACAGCTCCCGGGCGACCGCGCCGATGCTCACCGGGCCGGCCGCGTCGCGGGCGAGGATGGCCAGCGCCCGCCGACCGATGTCGAGCGACGGGGGCAGTGCGGGCGGCGGCGCCGCCCGCGGGGTGCCGACCGCGGCGATCAGCACCTGCATCGTGGCCGCCGCGGCGACGTGGGAGCTCAACGATTCGGGTCGTGAGCCGAGTTCCAGCAGGGTGTCGAGCGCCGCACGGGTGCCCCCGGGGTCGGCCGGCTCGACCAGGGCCGGGCCCGCGGCCAGGTAGCCGAGGTCCTCGTAGCGGCCGGCGGCAGGCCCTTCGAACAGCACCCAGTACTCCGACCAGGTGCCCGGCGTCGGGCCGTAGGTATGCGGCACTCCTGGGGGCAGCCAGAAGAACGACCCCGCCGACACCGCGTACCGGCCGGGTGTCCCCCGCAGGGCGAGCGAGCCGGTGCCCTCGGTGACCAGCACACCCGCGTAGCCGGGCAGCGCACGATCGACGCGGGTGGTGTGCTGACCGAGGATCCGGCCCACCCCTGTGACCGCGACCCCCAGGGCATGGACCTCCGCCGGGGGCGTCAGGTAGTGCGCGGTCGACTGCATGGCGGCTCTCCCGGTCGACAGGAATCCAAGTGAAGCCGGAATCCGTGCATGGCCTGCACATCGTCACCGGCAGGACCATGTACGGCATGGAAGATAATCGATCGCCCGTCCTGACGGGAGTCCTGAGGTCCAACGGGTACGAGCTCGACCGGAGCACCCGACGCCTCGGCCGCCTGCTGCCCGTCCCGGACGCGGAGCGCAAAGACCTCGGCGCGCTGCGGGCTCGCTTCGACCGGGACGGCTACCTGTTCCTGCCCGGCTTCCTCGACCGGGAGAGCGTCCTCGACTTCCGTCGCCACTACTTCGCCACGCTGGCCCCCAGCGGCCTGTCCCTGCCGGGCACCGACCCCGGCGAGGGCGTCGCGGCCCCCCGAGAGGCCTTGGACCCGGCCCGGTTGCGCACCCTCCTCTTCAAGGAACTGGTGCCGGGGCAGCGCTACGAGGCACTGTGCCGTGACCCGAGGCTGGTGGCGTTCTACCGGTGGTTCCTCGGCACCCCTGACCTGCACCTGCACCGCCGGAAGATCATCCGGCACGTCGGCCCCGGCGAGTCCGGGATCGGCACTGCGACCCAGGCCCACTACGACCTGGTCTACCTGCGGGAGGGCAGCAGCAACGTGGTCTCCTGCTGGATTCCGCTGGGCGACGTCCCGGTCGACCGAGGCCCGCTGATCTACCTGGAGGGAAGCCACCGCAAGGTCCTGGCGCAGGAGGCGGCCGGCACCCTGAAGCGCCCGGCCGCGTCGATCACCGCCGACCTGCCGGCCCTGGCGGAGGAGTACGACTCCCGCTGGCTCGTGACCGACTTCTCGGCCGGGGACCTGATGGTCCACAGCGCCCACATCGTTCACGCGTCCCTGGACAACGAGGATCCCGCAGGGCGATTCCGCCTCTCCACCGACATCCGCTACCAGGCGGCCGGCGAGCCGATCGACCGGCGCTGGCAGAACCACTGGCACGACGAGGACGGACTGTGACCGCCCCCGGAAGCGCACTGACCGTGCACTGCAGCCTTCTCTCCACCGAGTTGGCCACGCCGCTCGACGTGGGCCTGCGCCGGATCGCCGAAGCGGGATTCGACGGCGTCCAGACCGAACCACCCCGGGCGGCGGACCTTGCCCGCTTCACCGGACTCGTCGGCGAGGCGGCCCTGGCGGTCTCCGGCTGCTGCGGCATCACCGAGACCCAAGCTGCGGAACCACTGTTCGAGCGGGCCGCCGCGGTCGGGATGATCAGCCTCAACGCGCAGGTCGACGGCTACTGGCGTGACGACGACTGGCAGGACGCCCGGATCCGCGAACTGCTGGACCTCAGCGAGCAGTACCGGGTCCCGTTCTTCCTGGAGACCCATCGGCACCGCCTCACCCAGGACGTCCGCCGCACCCTGGCCCTGGTGGGCCGGCACCCGACGCTCGCGCTGTGCGGCGACTTCAGCCACTACACCGTGATGTCGGAGCTCCGTGCCCCGTGGCCGGACGAATGGCGCGAGGCACTGCGTTCCCTGGCCGTGCGCTGCGGCGAGATCCAGGCGCGCCTCAACGACGGGCAACGCGTCCAGGACCCCGTCGAACTGGTGCCTCCCGCCCAGCAGGACGAGTTCTTCGACCTGTGGCGGACCGCACGCACGCAGTGGCACGGGCCGCGTTTCCTCGCCACCACCGAGCTGCTGCCGCGCTCCTTCGGATACGACACCACAGACCTTCGTGGCAGGCCGGTCGGTGACATCTGGCAGGACAGCCGGCAGCTCCTCGCGGAGCTCCGTCGCCGACTCGCCGGTGCGTGACCCGCCCGTCCGCCGTCCCTCCCTCCGTCCGTCCGTCCGTCCGTCCATCCAACGATGGCCGCGACAAGGGAGTGCGCGCACCGAGGGCTCGCCCTCGGGGCACCGGCCGTGGACGTCGCCGGACCGGGCCAGGGTGAACAGGCCGCCCGCCCCGAGTACTAGATGATCCGCACGGTGAGCCCGAGTCGAGCCGGCCGGCCCGGGCTGCTGACCAGCGGTCGGTTGATCCTGGCGGTCTCCAGGCAGGCGAAGCTGCGGTGACCTCCGTCGGCCAGGTCGCTGCATCCAGCCTTGCCCGGGTTCCACAGCACCACGTCGCTCTGCCCGTGGTGGCGGACCTCGATCCTGCGCCCGCGGCCCGGGTCGTTGATCAGGCTGACGTCATCGGCCTGCGTGTAGACCCGATCCAGGGGAGTCGTGAAGGTCAGGGACCCCTCCTGCCGGCCCTCCGCCCCGAGCAGGTCGTCGGTGTAGGTCTTCCCGAGGCCGGCCACGGTGACGGTGTCGATGTCACCGACCTGGAAGTAGCTGTGCAGAGCCGCGGTGCTCTCGTGGTCGCCGTCGACTTCCAGGTCGATCGCGCACTCCAGGCCGAGCCGGACGGTGACGCGTGCCGTGAACGCGTGCGGCCAGTACCGCCTGGTTTGCGCGCTCTCCCGCAGGGTCATGGTCAGCGTCACCCCCGCACCGTCCTCGCCGGAGTCGGTGAGCTCCCAGGGCAGGAGCCGGGCGAAGCCGTGGGAGGGCTCTGCCGCCGGGCCGAACCACGGCCAGCAGATCGGCACACCACCGCGGATGGCCCGGCCCTGCTCGAACCGTGCCTGTTCGCTCAGCCAGATCGCCGGTCCGGCCCCGGCAGGCTGCCAGGCGAGCACCTGCGCACCCTGCAGACTCACAGCGGCCCGCACCTGCGGATGGTCGATCACCAGGACCGGCAGCTCGTTCAGCCGGCGCTCACCGACCGACGCGCTGATCTTCCGGACGACCGGCAGTCCGAAGAGGCGTTCACTCATGCCCGAGATCCTTTCATGAACGATCCGGCAGGACCGGGCCGCGGCCTGCTCGCCCGCGAGCCGCGCCCGGCACCCGCATCGGTGAGCCCCGCCGGTGACGAAGTGGCCCGCCCGGTCGCGAAGTGGCCCGTTCAGTCGACGGTGGCGACATCCTTCAAGAAGGTGAGCTTGGAGAGGTATCCGCGGGACGCCTTCACCCCCCACTGGTCGAGGAGTCGCTGCGCCTCGTCCGCCAGCCGGTTCAGCTCGGGCTCGATGGTCTCCGCCCCGGCGCCGTAGCAGGCGCGGGTCTTGTGGTACTCGATCTCCAGCTGGCGCAGGACCCGCCCGTTCGCGCGGACCTCGTCCGTCTCCAGACCGAAGAAGTGACCGGTGGCGGCCGACTCGACGTTGACGTCGAACCTCGTCCGGACGAGGTGCGGCAGACGGCGGAGCCGCACGCCGGGCAGGGCCGACCTGATGTAGTCGGCGAACCGGTCCGAGTCGAGTCGGATCCCCTCGTCGAACTTCTCGATGCGGCGGAGGGCGTCCTCGTCGAAGAACTTGTACTTCACCACGAACGTGCCGTCCGGGTCCTTCATGAAGGCCACATAGCCGTTGCGGCCGTCCGCGTCGTGGACCTCGAAGGTGTCCTGCTCGTAGGTCCAGCGCTGCAGTTCGTTGCCGAGGTCGGGGACGAAACGGGCCAGTTGCCGATGCTGCACGGCTTCAGCGAGACCACTGGCGATCTCCCACGGCGAGGTCTCCGTCAGGAGGGTGAGCTTCAGCTCGATCTCCACCTCGCTCTCGAACCGGGTGGTCTGGGCCACCTCGTCCGTGAATCTGTGCAGCAGCACGGGCTGCTCCGCGCAGGCCACCCGGACGGCCTCGACCGGTGAGGCGCCGGCCGCGATCTCCCCCGCCCAGATGCGGGAGAACAGCAGCCCGGACTCCCGGATCCTGGAACAGCTGTACACATGGGTGCGGGTCGCCGCACCGGACACCTGCTCGGTCACCAGGAAGGCGGGCACCAGCCTCGGCCGGGCGTCGGTCCCGTCCCCGCCGGCGGAGTCGAACCTCCGGGCGTCCGCACGCACGTCGAAGGGCAGATGGGTCCAGACGGGCTCGGCGGGCCCGCACGGGAGGCTCTCGACCACCTCGCCGGACCGGCTCAGCACCTGCACACGATCCGCGGTGATCTCGCGGTACCGGAGCCACTCCGTGGTGCCGGCCGAACCCGTGAACGGTGCGAGGCGGACGGCGAGGAGCGAGGATGATGACGGCGAACCGACTCCGGGAAAGGCCGCGCCTGTCTCGTCGAGCAACAGCCAGCTGGTCGAGCGGGTCATGATGGGTTCCTCTCCACAGGAATGCGAGCGGGTTGTGCCCTGGCCGTCCGGTAGGTGTGGCCCGCCCAGACGGCGAGCGAGAGCGCCGAGAGAAGCAGCCCCGGCAGCCAGAAGAGAAAGCCGTCGAACCGCGTCGCCCAGGCGTAGATGAGACCGGACAGCGGGATCGCCCCGGTGATGAACATGCGGATCGCAGCGTTGACCCGGCCCGCGATGTCGACCGGGATGGTGCCCTGACGGTAGGTGATGGACGCGACATTGCCGGCCCCCAGACACAACGCCACCGCGGCGTAGCCGACCACCGTGGCCGCCAGGGCCGGTAGGGCCAGCACCCCCAGGAAGACCAGCAGCGCTCCTTGGAACAGCAGGATTCGCCGTTGCACCGGCCACTGCGGCAGGACGTACGGGGACAGTCGGCTCCCCAAGGCCCCGAGCAGCAGCCCGGCCGCGAGGACGAGTGAGATCAGCCGGGCGTCGAGCCGCCTCTCGCCGAACACCGTGACCAGCACGGTCTCCAGTTCTCCCACGGCGAGGTTGGACACCGAGAGCGTCACGACCAGCCAGAGGATGTCGGGCTTCGCCACCCAGCGCAGTCCCATCAGCAGGTCCTGGCGGATGCCGGTCCGGACTCCGGTCGACGGGATACGCGGCAGGAACAGCGCCACCAGGCCGGCCGCGGCATAGAGACCCGCGATGATCCAGGACGCGAACTCGGGCCCGCGAACAGTGATCGCGAAGCCGCCGAGGAGAAGTCCCACCACCTTCGACAGTTCGATGGCCGAGGACAGCTTCGCCACGGCGACGGCCTGCTTGTCCGCCTCGACCAGTTTGGGGATCAGCACGAACTGGCCGGTGATCGTGACCGCCACCGCTCCGAAACCGGAGAGGAGGAGCAGCACTCCCAGCGCCACCCGGTCGGTGAGCAGCAGTGCCACCAGGACCATGCAGAGAGCCTGGACCACCTGCGCCCAGGCGAAGACCGTCCTCTTGTCGAAGCGGTCGATGACGGAGCCGAGCAGCGGGGAGGCGATGAACGGCAGTGCCCGCAGGGCGAAGGCTGCCAGCGCGATGGCCGGCGAGTCGGTCTCGGACAGCACCGCGAGCGGGACGACGACGCCCAGCTGCCAGTCCGCGATCTTGGACAGGACCGACGCGGCGATGACGATCCGGAGCGACCGGGTGGCTCCGTGCTCGGCCACCGCCCCGGGTGAGCGGTCGTCCTGGTCGGCCGCGGGGCTCATGATTCTTCTCCTTCGGTCACGTCCATGGCCTCAAGTCCGTCGCCGAGGAAGAACTGGAGGGCCTCCCGACTGTCGGGATCCCCGTAGCTGCCGAGGGCGGGGTGTGCTTCGACGTCGTCGTAGTCGGCCAGGCGCCTGCGAATGGTGTCCCGGGCGCGGGGGGTGCCCCGTGCCTGCCGGTCGAAGGACTCCCGGGCCTGGGCGACGACGGTGAAGCGGGATCCCACGTTCCGGCTGCGGCGGGCCTTGTGGCGGGGGGAGCTGAAGTTGAGGAACAGGCCGACCCCGTCGAGCCACAGCTCCCAGTCGTGGTCGCGCGGATCGGGGAACGTGTGGTCCGGGTGGTCGAGGACGTTCTGCCGCATGACCGCGCGCACGATGCTCCGGGCCAGAGCGAGGTCGTCGTCGAGCGAGGGTTCGCCGGGCTGGTCGACGAAGACGACGCCGATCGCGTCCGGCGTGTGCCGGATGATCCCGGTCAGTTCGAGCAGGGCCGCTGTCGTGGCGGTCCCGGCCTCGCCGTCGGAGCGGGGGACGCGGCCGAAGAACAGCTCCGCGGTGTTGAACGGCAGTGTGGAGAAGACGCACGGGAACTCATGGGTGTTCACAATTCCGCTGAACTCGCCCACCAGTTTGAGAAGTTGACTTCCTCCTGGGTCGACGACGCGATGCAGCTCATCGATTCGGTACAGCATGGTCACCTTCCGGCGCATTCGGCCGCGGGGCTCCGCCGGCCCGGACCGCGTCGACCACCAGGGCGAACCGGCGGTCGAGTTCCTCCTCGGTGTCGGCGGTCAGAACGGCCAGATGGGCGTAGTCCGCGGAGTGTCGCACCCGCCCTGGGCTCCGCCGGGGCGAGAAATGGTAGGAGCTCAGGCCCGGCACACACTCCTGGAGCCCCTCGGCAGGCCGGTCCTCGCCGGTGGCGCAGTGGTAGATCCCGATCAGTCCGGTGGCCCGGGACGGCGGGGCGATCACCGCGGGCAGGCTCGGTGCGGTCCCCGACTGGATCTCGACGGCGGCCCGTACGATGTCGATGCCGTACGCGCTGAGGAGCAGGTCCCTGATGCCGCCGCCGCCCGGCCGGGCGGCGGCCTCGCAGAAGACCAACTCACCGCCGGGCCGGCGGAAGAACTCGACGTGGGTGACCGCGGAGCCCGGGGCCAGGACGGCGAGCACCTGTGCGTTCTCGGCACGGAGGGCCTCGTGCACCGCTCCCCCGGTCAGGACCACGCTGCCGCAGACGCCGCCCGGCCGGAATTCGCCGGGGGCCGAGAGGTAGCGGGACACCGCGGTGAAGACGATCCGTCCGTCCACGACGACCGAGTCGCAGTGGTACATGGCGCCGGTGACGAACTCCTCAGCCTCGACCTGCTCCCCGCGCGCCTCCAGCTCCCGTGCCGCGGCGTTCGCCGCGGCGAGGTCGTCGGCGATCCGTACCTGCTCAGAGCCGAGGCCCCAACGGCTCTTGACGACTGTTCGCCCTTTCCAGGGCACGGCGGTGAGCTCCTCGCCGGGCCCGAGCGCCCGGTACTGCGGCAGCCCGGAGTACCCGGCTCCGCGGAGGGCGTCCTTCATCACGATCTTGTCCCGGAAGCGGAGTGTGGTGGCGACGTCGGTTCCGGCGAGCCCGTGGCTTTCCCGTAGGACGGCGGCCAGGAGCAGGTCCTTCTCGTGGAGGGCGACGACCTGTCGGATCCGGTGGGTCTCGACCAGCCAGCGGGCCGCGGCTTCCAGGCGGTCGGCGAAGTAGCTGTCCACCACGGTCAGGTGGGGGAACGCCGTGGCGTCGTAGCCGGCCAGCCCACCTCCGAAGGTACGGGTGAGCAGGAAGCGGTTCTCGGGCGCGGTCGGCAGGTGGCTCCCGCGGTGTCCTGTCGCCCAGGTGAGGTCGTGGCGGTTGATGATCAGGGTTCTCACGAGGCGGCGTCCTCCGTCGTGACGATGGAATCGGGCCGAAGGTCCGCAGCGGCTTGCTGACAGGCCTCCGGCGACGGGCCGGTGACGGTGGCCATGCCCACCCGGTCCCCGGAGCTCCGGAGTTCTCCCACCAGGTCGCCGACCGCCACGTCGACCTCCCAGGCCACCACGTCCGCACCGGGGAGTGCCGCCGGCCGGTCCGCGATCGCGGCGACACGGCCGGGGGACGCGGTGAAGAAGACGTTGGCAGCGGCTGCCACCGCCCCCGCGCCGGGTGCCGGGCGCTGCCCCAGCGGCCACCCGATGCTGACGCGCCGCCAGTCGACGCCTGTGGTGAGGGCCACCAGGTCGGCGATCCCGTCGCCGCCCGGCCTGTTGTGGGTCTCGATGACCTTGATCGAGCCCTCGTGGAGCTTGAGTTCGGTGTGGGCGGGACCGTCCCGCAGGCCGAGTGCGTCGAGGAGCTCGCGGGTCGCCTGTTCGATCCGTGCCCGCGCGGAGGCGTCCAGCGCCGCCGGAGGCATCAGGTGCGCGGTCTCGACGAAGCCTGCGCCGGTGCCCTTCTCCGCGACGGCGACGATCTCGTGCACGCCGTCGGCGGAGAACGACTCGACACTGAACTCGGCCCCCGGAGCGAAGGCCTCGAACAGGTAGTGGCCCTGTGCGGCGAGCGCCTGCGCCTGCGCCGGTGCACGCAGCAGCAGGATTCCGCTGCTCGCGGTGCCGGACACCGGCTTGGCGATGACTCCGTACGGCGACCGGAAGAGCTCCTCCAGAGTGTCCCCGTCCCCGGGAGCGGCGAACGGCACGTTGAGATGGGGCGCGCGTTGCGCGAGAAGACGCCGCATACCGGCCTTGTCACGCATCGCCCTCACCACGGCGAGCGGAACCGCGGGGGTTCCCAGCACTTCGGCCATCACTGCGGCCGGTTCCAGGCCGTGCTCGGTGACGGACACCACCGCGGCCGGCCGCCGAGGCTTCAGGACTCGTTCGGCGAACGAACGTGCGACCGGTTCGTCCTGGTAGTCGAAGCTGAAGAGTTCGTCGACATCATCCCGGAGAACCTCCGGTCTCAACGACCCCGGCTGCTGGACGAACACGATCTCAGAACTCAGTGACTGCGCGACGCGCGCGATGTTTTTGGACGCGCCGACAACGACAAGACTCACGGATCCCCGCCCCCCGAATGGCTGCTCATGTGAGTTATCAAGCCCCGGCCACTATCACCACGCGGGCCGAGCGGTGTCAATCCGTATTCGTCCGATCCGTTTACCGCAACGACCGCCGGGCGCTATGTCGGATTTCTCCGCCATGCCGTGTTCGCACCGGCTTGCGAGACCGGTCCACCACTGTCCGACTTCGACCCGGGTTCATATTCCGGACACATTAAATTAAGTAACTTCGGCAATGACCCCTCTGACCTGTGAGTTGTTCGGACCGACACCCCCGATGCCCCCTGCCGGCGGGTGCCGCACGGTCGATATCCGTTGATCAGTGTTCGCCCGGTTGCTACGGTACGGTCATGTGCCATCGGCTGGGGGGACCCGCCGAGGGCACCGGGTCGGGCGGTCTTGACGCACCTGGGCTTCCGTCAGGGGCTGCCGGGCAGCGACTCGGGGGAATCCAACGGGGGATGGTCATGGCTGGCGAAGTCATCGGCATGTTGCGTGCCGATTTATCCTCGGGGAAGTTTTCGGAACTTCGTACCCGGTACAATGACGGGACAGTTCTTGAGGTCTTCTCCGGCATTCGGCGAAAGACTTTCGAGGGAGGAAGGACAGCTGGGGACAACTGGCCCGGAATCGTTCTGGGGCCGGGCCGTGAGACACACTTCTGCGTGACCGCGGAATCCGGCGGATACGTCGTTGACGTGCAGCGCACGGTTTCCCCGACGGGCCGGGCGGTACGGCAGATCCACACGCTGCACCTGGACGACGGCCGGATCGTCCGCCATGTCGTCCACCCGGCCCGCCCCAGGGAGCCGGCGGACCTGCCGGCCGGTTCGGTCCGGTCCTTGCTTGCCGGTCCGATCAGCGAGTTCCACCACGACGGACTGTCCGGCGCGTCACTGTTCCGGGCCTGGCTGCCCACCGGGGAACCGGTCGTGGTGAAGCACGTCCGGCCCGGACAGGACTGGATGGCACGGGCGACCCACGACCCCGGCCGCGAGGCACTGCTGTTCGAGGACGGAGTCCTCGGCACCCTTCCGCCACCCCTGTCCAGCCCGGTGATCGCCACCGAACGGGTGGCGGACGGCTGGCTCCTGGTCATGCGGGACGTCGGCGAGCAACGCAACCGGCTCCGGTCCACCGCTCCGGTACCGGCCGGCGAAGCGACACTCGCCGCCGTCCACGGCCTGCACGCGAAGTTCACCGGTATCCGGGCCGGGGACTGGCTGTGTTCCACGGAGGACCGGCTGCGGCTCTTCTCGCCGCTGCGGCCCTTCCTGGAACTCGGGTACTCCGACACCCTCCCGAAGACCCTCACCCGGACGTGGGAGACCTTCACGGAGCTCACCGACCCGTCGTTGTCGGCCGCCGTCCTGGAACTCGTCCTCGACCCGAACGGCCTCCTGCGGGCACTCGACCAGGCGGCGCCGGGCACCCTCCTGCACGGCGACTACCGGCCGGCCAACCTCGGCCTGGGCGAGAACGAGGTGTTCGCGCTCGACTGGGGCCTGGCCTGCCACGGCCCGGCCGTGCTCGATTTCGTCTGGTACCTGTCGAACGCGGCCTGGGGCGGCGACGACGACCGGAACCGACTGGGAGCCGTGTGGGAGCGGCTCACCGGTGACAGTCCCACCGGCCGGGCCATGGACCTCGCGGTCGTCTTCCACGCCGTCATGGGCGAGGTCGCCTTCCTGGTGGCGGAGAACCACCACCAGCCCCCCGGATTCCCCAGGCCGTCGGACGAGACCGCGGCTTGGTGGCTGCGCCGGCTCCACGACGCCTTCGAGCGGGTGGGCGACCTCAGCCGGCCGAACTGAACGGACAGACGAACCTCGTCTGCGATTCGAAGGACGGTTCCCGTGAAGATTCAGCGCGGTGTCTACCTGATCATGGTCAGGGACCGGAAGGTCCTGGCCCTGCGGCGGCTGGAGGACGAGGATCCGCTCTTCAAGGGCGTCCTCGACTACCCGGGCGGACGTATGCACGCGGGAGAGGAGCCCGTCGAGGCGGCCCGACGCGAAGGCCTGGAGGAGACCGGCCTGCACGTGGAGCGGGTGGAGTTCCTCCGCGAATGGGAGCACCTCTGGGACAACGGCTCCTCCTTCCACGTCACCACGTTCATCGGCTGGAGCCCGGCCGGCGACGTGAAGTTGAGCGACGAGCACTCGGAACACCACTGGCTCACCCCCTCGGAGGTCCTCGGCCAGGAGATCGCCGAGCACCAGCGGGAGTCGGAGATCTTCCGCTCCTGGCTCGACGGCTTCGAGGAGGACACCCGGCTCGTCGAGCGCCGGATCGCCGCCGGCGACGCCGGCTGAGCGACACCAGTACCGAACCACCCATCAGCCAGCGCACGGAAAGTGGGAGATCGCATGCTTGCGGCAGTCTTCAACGGAGTCGGCGACATCCGCGTGGAACGGGTCGCGGACCCCCGGATCGAGTCCCCGACCGATGCGGTCGTCCGGATCAGCGCGGCCGGAGTCTGCGGATCGGACCTGTGGTACTACCGCGGGAGCGACCCGATCGACCCGGGCGCACGCCTCGGACACGAATTCGTCGGGGTCGTCGAGGAGATCGGCACCGAGGTCACCGGCCTGCGCCCCGGCGACCGCGTGGTCGCACCCTTCAGCTACTCCGACGGCACCTGCCCCACCTGCCGCAACGGCCTGCCGACCTCCTGTTCCCTGGGCGGGTTCTGGGGCGGCGATGCCAGCCCCGGCGGCGCCCAGGCCGAGGCGATCCGGGTGCCGTTCGCCGACGCCAACCTGGTACGGCTGCCGGACACGGGCGGCTCGGCCACGGACCTGGTCCCCTACCTCGCGCTGGCCGACGTCCTCCCGACGGCCCTGCACGCGGTCACCGCCGGCGAGGTGGGCCCCGGTTCCAGCGTGACGATCGTGGGCGACGGCCCGGTGGCCCTGGCCACCGTCGTCTGCGCCCTGCGGCAGGGCGCGGAGCAGGTCCTCGTCCTCGGCCACCACCCTCAACGCCTGGCGCTGGCAGAGAAGTTCGGCGCCACCTCGACGGCGTTGTCCCCGGACGACGCAGAGGCCGTCACCGAACTGGTCCGCCGGGAGCTGGGCGACCGCTCGTCCACGGCCGTCGACTGCGTCGGCACCCAGTCGTCGGTCGATTCGGCGCTCGCGGCCGTCCGCGACGGCGGAGTGTTCGGCTACGTCGGCCTTCCGATCACCGGGGCCCGGGTGACGCTGTTGGACGTGTTCGACCGGAACGTCTCCATCCGCGGCGGCGTCGCACCCGCCCGCAGGTACATCCCGGAGCTGCTCCACGACGTGATCGAGGGCCGGATCGACCCGTCGCCGCTGTTCGAGCGGCTGCTGCCCCTGAGCGAGGTCCAGGCCGCCTACGCCGCGATGGACCAGCGCCTGGCGGTCAAGGCGGCCGTCCTCCCGTAGCCCGCGCCGTCAGGCCCCACCTCCGTTCGCCACGCCGCGCCCGGACGCCCGACGCACGGCGCCAGTCACAACAGACCAGGAGTGCAAGTGAGCACGACCCCTGTGGTTCTCGGCATCAACAACGTCTACCACGAGTCCTCGGCGGTCATCGTCCGTGGCTCCGAGGTGCTCGCCTTCGCCGAGGAGGAACGGCTCAACCGGACGAAGCACGCCAAGCCCGCCGACATCGAGAGCGTGGACGAGATCCCCGCCGCGGCGATCCGCGAAGTGCTCGCACGCTCCGGGATCACCGTCGACGAGATCGACCACGTCGCGGGGTCCTTCGACCCCGGGCTGCGCCGGCCCCCCGCCGACGAGCCGACCACCGCCGCCTCGTGGGGGCACCCCGACGGTGAGAAGCTGCTGATGGAGAAGCTGGCTGCCATCCCGGCCGCCGTCTCCGAGCTGCTGGGCAAGGACATCCGCGACCGTTGGACCTGGGTGGCGCACGAGACGGCCCACGCCGCGAGCGCCTACTTCGCCTCGCCCTTCGAGGACGCCGCCATCCTCAGCATCGACGGCATCGGCGAGCACTCCACCGCCCTGCTGGCCCACGGGCAGGGCCGCTCGGTCACGGCGGTGGACACCATCTCCTACCCGGACTCCCTCGGCTTCGTCTGGGAGAAGTTCGCCAAGTTCACCGGCCTCGACGACTACTCCGCGCCCAAGCTGATGGCGCTCGCCGCCTTCGCGCCGCCGCACAAGTACCGCGAGGCCTTCGCCAAGCTGGTCTCCGTCGGACCGGAGGGCTTCACCGTCGACGCCGACGCCTTCCGGTTCCGGGTCGAGGACTACGGCCCGCTGGAGGACCTGTTCGGCCCGCGGCGCCAGGGCGGGCCCGGTACGCCGTTCGACCACCGCTTCGCCGAAGTCGCGGCCTCCCTGCAGGAGATGACCGAGCAGACGCTGTTCGCGCTCGCCGAACGGCTGAAGCGCGAGACCGGCTCGGCGAACCTCTGCCTTGCCGGAGGTGTCGCACTGAACTGCGTCGGCATGGGCAAACTCCTCAACGAGGGACCGTTCGACGGCGTGTTCGTCCAGCCGCTGGCACACGACGGCGGCACCGCCCTGGGCGCGGCCCTGTGGGTGGCGAACCAGCACGGCGACTTCGACTCGCGGTTCGTCATGACGAACCCGTACTTCGGGTCCGAGGTCAGCACCGAGGCCGAGATCGAGGCCGCCATCGCCGCGGCTCCGGTGGTGGCGACCAAGCTGGACTCCGCGCCGGCCAAGGCGGCCGAACTGGTCGCGCAGGGCCTGGTCATCGGCTGGTTCCAGGGCGCGGCCGAGGTCGGGCCGCGTGCCCTGGGCAACCGCTCGATCGTCGGCGACCCGCGGACGGCGGGCATCAAGGACCTGATCAACGTCCGGGTCAAGCACCGCGAGTACTTCCGGCCCTTCGCCCCCGCCGTACTGGAGGAGGAGGCGGCCGAGTGGTTCGACTTCAAGCGGGAGTCGCTCTCGACCCGCTTCATGTCCTTCGCGGTTCCGGTCCGCGAGGACAAGCGGTCCCACGTGCCCGCCGTCGTCCACGTCGACGGCACCGCCCGGATGCAGACCGTCTCGGCGGACGTCAACCCGCGCTACCACCAGCTGATCAGCGAGTTCCACGCGCTCACCGGCGTTCCCGTCGTGGTCAACACCTCGTTCAACACCTACGACGAGCCGATCGTCCACACCCCGGCCGACGCGATCCGCACATTCCTCAGGACCGGCATGGACGCGCTGGTGCTGCACGACTACCTGATCGAACGCAAGCCGGAGTAGCGCCCTGCACCTGGTCCGGGCGGGCAGTTGCACCGACCCGTCCGCCCGGACCGGGCACCGGCCATGTCCACACACGCCGCGGGCCCGACCGGGTGCCGACCGGCAGTCGCGGGTGACCAGCCCGCAGACGGGGGAAGAACCGTGTCCAACCCAGCGAACGGGGCCGGCCTGGCGCCGCCGCCTCCCGACATCTACGTCGAGGTCATGACCCTCGCCAGGCGCCTCGGTGCCGTCAATCTGGCTCAGGGCTTCCCCGAGGACGACACCGCGGATCTCGTCGCGGCCATGGCACCGGCGGTCCGTACCGGCGACACCCAGTACGAGGCCCTGTCCGGACTGCCGCTGCTGCGCACCGAGTTGGCCCTTCGGGCCGAACGGTGCGGGCTCCGGTACGACCCGGAGGACGAGGTCACCGTGACACTCGGCTGCACCGAGGCGGTCGCCGCCGCGTTGCTGGCCGTCGTTCCGCCCGGCTCCGAGATCGTCACGATGGAGCCGTTCTACGACAACTACCCCGGCCTGGCCAAGATGGTGGGGGCCACCCTGGTCCCCGTCCCGCTCGCGGGACTGGACGGCGCCGGCAGCCTGGGGCTCGACGTGGCGGCGCTGCGGGCCGCGATCACCCCCCGCACCCGCGTGATCCTCCTCAATACGCCCAACAACCCCGCCGGGCACATGATCACCGCAGCCGAGGCGGACGAGATCGCCCGCCTCGCCGTCGCGCACGACCTGGTCGTCGTCACCGACGAGGTCTACGAGGAGCACACCTACGACCGGCCGCACATCCGGCTGGCCGGGTACCCGGGGATGCGCGAACGGACCATCGTCTGTTCCTCGGCATCGAAACTGCTGTCGGTGGGCGGCTGGCGGATCGGCTGGGTGTACGCGCCGCGCGAACTCACCGCGCTCGTCCAGCACCACCACCGCCACCTCACCTTCACCGCGCCGACACCGCTGCAGGCGGGTGTCGCCGCCGGACTGCGCTGGGCGGACGAAACCGGCTACCACGACCGCCTGCGGGCGGAGTACCGCCGACGCCGCGACATCCTGGTCTCGGGCCTGACCTCGCTCGGCCTCACGCCCCGGATTCCCCCGGGCGGGTTCTTCGTCACCGCTGACGTGGCCCCGTGGACCGCCGGCGCCTCCATCGAGGACCTCGCCCGGAGCCTGGTCTCGGACACCGGTGTCGCCGCATTGCCGATGGGTGACTTCTTCCGCGACCCGGGCGCCGCCGGCAGCACCCTGAGGTTCGCCTTCTGCAAGCCCGCGCCCGTGCTGGAGGAGGCCGTCCGGCGCCTCGGTGCCCGCTTCGGAAGCGCCCGGCCGGCCCCCCGCACGACCTGAACGCCGAATCGGACCGACCGGAAGGAGCAGCCATGGCCGACACCGGCCTCTACATCGCGATGCTCGGCATCGACGGCACCGGCAAGACCACGATGACGAAGATGCTGGCCCGGGAACTCGCCGCGCACGGACACGACGTCAAGCAGCTCAGCTGGCGCAAGGAGCTCGACCAGGCCCCGCGGCCCAACACCCGCGAATCGCTCAGGCAGTTGTGGGTCGAATCCCTGCGCCTCGTCCACCTCGGCGTCGACGGACCGGCGGCCCCCGCGTCCTACGACGAGTTCCACGCCGAGGGCTGGGAGAAGAGCTACGGCAGCGCCACCCACACCACCAACGTGCCGGCCGGACCGCTGGCGGCCGCGTGGCTGGAGTGGGTCGGTCAGATCCTGCTCCGGCACGAGATCGTCGAGCCGCACCGTGCCCGCGGCACCCACGTGATCGACGAGAGCTTCAGCCTCAAGATGGCGTTCAAGGAGCTCCTCATCGCCGAACGCCTCAGCACCGGCGCCGCCTTCAGCGCCGAGGTCGGGCGGGCCAGGGAGCTGCTGGTCGAGCTCTTCCGCTCGTGCGACCCCGATGTCGGCGTCCTCGTCACCGGTCCGATCGAGCAGGCGTACCGGTGGCGCATGAACCAGGAAGGCTCCCTGGGCAGCCTGGAGGACATGGGCGCCGCCACGGGTGACCGCGGGCTGGAGGGCTTCCGCGAGCTCCAGTCCGCCTGCGACACCTTCTTCCGCGAGTGCGCCGAGAAGTGGGGCTGGATCGTCCTGGAAATGGAGGACACCGGCGCCGAGGCGAACTTCGCCAAGCTGCGCTCCCAGCTCCTGGAGCACCCCGCGGCCGGCCGCCTGCTGAAGCCCGCATGACCCTCCCGCCGCCGCAGCCCGGTGGACCGCCATCACCACAACCGAAGGAGAGCACCATGAGCCCGAGCCCGGTCAGCGCACACAACGAATGGGACCCGCTGGAGGAGGTCGTCGTCGGATCGGCCGTCGGTGCCCGGATCCCCCGGGCGGAGCGCTCGATCCTCACCCTGGACTACCACGACGGATTCACCGCCGAGACACTCCCCTCCGGCCCTTACCCGGCGGACGTCGTCGAGAAGACGGAGGAGGAGCTGCAGGCGCTGTGCGACGCGCTCACCGGCCTCGGTGTCACCGTCCGCCGGCCGGCGGCCGCCGACCCGCAGGCGGTGCTGCGGACCGGGCTGTGGGAGACGGACGGCTACCTCGACCACGCACCGCGCGACGTAGCCCTCGTCGTCGGCGACCTGCTGATCGACGCGCCGATGGTCGTGCGCGGCCGCGCCCTGAAGCAGGCCCTGTACAAGGACCTGTTCACCGAGTACTTCAACCGCGGCGCCCGCTGGATCTCCGCCCCCCGGCCCAAGCTGCCCGACGAGACCTACCGCCCCGAGCTGCCGGAAGGCCGGCGGCTGGCCGACCTCGAACCGCTCTTCGATGCGGCCAACGTCATCCGGCTCGGCACCGACCTGCTGTACCAGGTGTCCGACGGCGGCAACGAGCTGGGCGCCCGGTGGCTCCAGGAGGCCGTCGGCTCCCGGTACACCGTCCACCCGTGCCGCAACCTCTACACCTCCCTCCACATCGACACCACGATCGTTCCCCTGCGCCCCGGACTGGTGCTGCTGCACCCCGAGCGGGTGAACGAGGAGAACCTGCCGCCGATCCTCTCGTCCTGGGACAAGATCTGGTGCCCCGAACTCAACGACATCGGCCACGCCGGCTCGTTCCCGGTCAACTCGCCGTGGATCGGCATGAACATCCTCAGCGTGCGCCCGGACCTGGTCGTCGCCGACCACCGCCAGCCGGAGCTGATCAAGCTCCTGGAGGCGAAGGGCATCGACGTGCTGCCCCTTTCCCTCAGCCACGCGCGGACCTTCGGCGGCGGCTTCCATTGCGCCACCCTGGACGTCCGCCGCACCGGAACTCTGGAAACCTACCGGTGAGAGGCAGCCGCATTCTCCTCGACGTGCTCCACGACGAGGGTGTCCGGCACGTGTTCGGCAACCCGGGGACCACGGAACTCCCGCTGATCGCCGAGCTGTCGCGCTCCGCGGGACCGGCCTACGTGCTGGGCCTGCAGGAGAGCGTCGTCGTCGCGATGGCCGACGGGTACGCGCAGGCGAGCGGTCGCCCCGCGATGGTGAACCTGCACGCCATGGCGGGCCTCGGCAACGCCATCGGCAACCTGACCAACGCCCGGGTCCAAGGGACGCCGCTCGTCGTCACGGCGGGCCAGGCCGACCAGCGCCACCTCGTCGCCGACCCCCTGCTGGCCGGCGACCTCACCGGGCTTGCCGCCCCGGTCAGCAAATGGACCCACGAGGTACGGCGGACCGAAGACCTGGGCGTGGTCATGCGCCGGGCCTTCCGGGACGCCGCATCGGCCCCGACCGGGCCCGTCTTCGTCTCACTGCCCGTCGACGTCCTGGAGACGGAGATCCCCGACCCGGACGCGACCGCGGTCCGCACCGTCTCCGAACTCGACCGCGCCCCGCACGGGGCACCCGTCACGCGGCTCGCCGACCTGCTCCTGGAGACCGACCCCGCACGGCTGGCGATCGTCGCGTCGGACGACGTCGCGACCGAGCACGCCGTGGAGGAACTCGTCGCCGTCGCCGAGGCCCTGGGCGTGCGGGTGTACGGCTCGTCACTGCACGCCAACACCGTTTTCCCGACCGGGCACCCGCTGTGGGCCGGAGCGTTCGGTCTGAGCGCCGACGAGATCCGGGCCACCCTCACCGGGTACGACCGCGTCCTGGTCCTCGGCGGTCGCGCCTTCATGGCGTACAACTACAGCCCCGGGCCGCTCGTCCCTCCGGAGGTGGAGATCCTCCAGATCGCGCTGGACCCCCACGAGCTCGGCCGGACCGCACCTGTGCGGCTCGGGCTCGCCGGACACCTGCGCACCACCCTGCAGGACCTGCAGCAGGTCCTCGCGAAGCGCGGCGATCCGGCCCGTGCCCGCGAGGCGACGACCGAACTGGGCAAGGCCCACCGGGCCGCCCGCGACGCCGCCGAGGCCCACGCCCTGAGCACCTACTCCCAGGTGCCGACAGCGCCGGCGGCAGCCGTCCACGCCGTGCTGCGCGCGCTGCCGCCGGACATCATCGTCGTCGACGAGTCGATGACCTGCGACGACCACGTCCGCGCGTTCCACCGGGCCGATCGCCCCGGGCGCTACTACACCGCCCGGGGCAGCGGTCTCGGATGGGGCATGCCGGCCGCTCTGGGAGTCTCCCTGGCACGCGGGAACCACCCGGTGCTCTGCCTCGTGGGCGACGGATCCGCGATGTACAGTCCCCAGGCGCTGTGGACCGCTGCCCGGGAACAACTCCCGGTCCTGTTCGTCGTGGTGAACAACAACCAGTACCTGATGCTGAAGAACAGCCTGCGCCACCGCTTTCCGCAGCACCCCGACGGCGGCTTCGTCGGCATGGACATCGACCGCCCCGCGATCGACTTCGTCGCCCTGGCCCGGTCGATGGGCGTCCACGCCGAACGGGTCGAGCGGGCCACCGACATCGCCGAGGCGGCACGGGCCGCCTGGGACTCCCGCGGCCCCCGCCTACTGGAACTGCCCATCGCGGCCCCGTGAACCCATGACGAACCGCCTGCGGCCACCGTGTCCAGGCCACCGTCCCCACCCATGGGCTGTCCGGTCGACGGCCACCGGCCGGACAGCCCACACTCAGGAACGGACCCCATGAGCAGCGGAACGACAAGACCGGACGCCGGTGCCCGGCCGGCACGGAGCGAACCTCCACGATCCCGGGGCAACCGGGTGGAGGAACGCGGAATCGAATCCGTACCCGAGGCGGAGCGGCGCGGCCGACCTCGCGACCTGTTCCTGGTCTGGTTCTCCTCGAACATGTCCTACCTGCCCATCCTCCTCGGCGGGTCCCTCATGGTGCTCGGCCTGAACGTGTGGCAGGCCGTCGCCGTCCTCCTCGCGGGCAACACGTTCTGGGCACTGGTCGGCCTGCTCGCGGTGAGCGGTCCGAGTACGGGCAGTCCCGGCGCGGTCATCATGCGGGTGCTCTTCGGGGTACGCGGCAACCGGCTGATCGGCTGCGGGCTCGGGTGGCTGACCGCCGTCGGTTTCGAGGCGATCAATCTCTCGGTCACCGTCCTGGCCGGACAGGCCCTGCTCGCCGAGACGGGTGTCGACGGCTCCCCCGCCGCCAGAGGGGTGATCCTGGTCCTGGTCGCGGTCGTCACCTTCACCATCAGCGTGTACGGCTACGACGCCATCCTCCGCATGAGCCGGGCCATCACCCTGCTGCTCACGCTGAGCCTGCTCGTGGCCGGAGCCCTCGTCGCGGCCCACGCCCGTCCCGCGGCGGACGGCAGCGCGGGGGCCGCTCTCGGACCGCTCGCCGCCGCTCTGGTCGGACTCACCGTCGTCGCCTCCGGACCGCTGTCCTGGCTCTGCGGGGCGGACTACTCCCGCTACCTCCCACGGACGGCACCGGGACGCGCGGTCGCGGGCTGGACCGCCGCGGGCGGCTGGCTGGCGTCGGTGTTCCTGGGCCTCGTCGGGGTCCTCGCGGGAACCGTGGTCGACATGGCCGATCCCCTGACCTCGATGACAGCTCTGATGCCCACCTGGTTCCACCCGGTCTTCCTGGTCGCCGTCATCGTCGGCACACTCGCCAACAACGTCCTCACGTCCTACTCGTCGGGGCTACTGCTCCAGGGGGCCGGCGTCCGCATCAGGCGGGCCAGGGCCGTCCTGCTCGACGGAGTGCTCGGCGGGGGAATCGCCCTCTACGCGCTGGTCGCCGCGAACTTCCTGACCGCGCTCAACAACCTCCTCGCCCTGTCGGTCGCCTACATGGGCCCGATCATCGCCGTCTACGCCACCGACCTGTTGCTGCGCCGCAACCGCTACGACGCGGCCGAGCTCGCCGACACCCGCCCCGGCGCACTGCCCTCGACCGGCGTCGGCGTCGCCGGAACCGGTGCCTTCCTCACGGGAACAGCCGCCGCGCTGCTCTGCGTCAACACCACCCTGTGGACCGGCCCCGTCAGCACCTGGCTCGGCGGCGCCGACCTCGCCGCGATCGCCGGCCCGCTGGTGGCGGCCCTCGTGTACACCGCTCTGACCCGGGCCGGGCACACCCGCCCCGACCGCCCGCGCCGTTCCATCGACGCGTCCGGCGCGCCCCACGACTGCGCTGCAGCCGACGCAGCCGGAACACGCCTCGTCCCGGTGGTCGACCTGAAGCTGTCAGCCGGAGGTCTGGTGGTGATACGCCCGGCCCGCCGGGAGCCGACCGATCCCCCCGGCTGAGCTCGGAACCCGCGGAAACCGCAGGCGGCGGCCGGCCCGGTGACGACCGGGGCCCGGCCGCCACGCCGATCCCGAGGGCGGCGTTCAGGCGGTCGACCGCCACCACACTGCCGTCAGACGCAGTGCACTTCCGCGCCCTGGGCGACGAGTTGCTCGATGACCTCGTCCGGGGCTTCCTTGTCGGTGATCAGCACCGCGAACTCGTGGACGGCGCAGACCTGGGCGAAGGCGCGTCGGCCGATCTTCGACGCGTCGGCGACGATGATCACCTTGTCGGCCCGCTCCGCCATGGCCCGGTTGGCGCTCGCCTCGCCCTCGTCGTGGGTGGCGGCGCCGTTCTTCGGATCCACCGCGTTGACGCCCAGGATCGCGTAGTCCAGCGAGATCCCCTGCAGCACCATGGTCGCCAGCGGGCCGGTCAGCTCGTAGGAGTTGGGGCGGGCCACCCCGCCGGTGACCACCGTCTTCACGTACGGGCGGACAGCCAGCTCGTTGGCGATGTTGATCGCGTTGGTGACGACGGTCAGGGCGATCCCGTTGTTGTGCTCGGCGAGGTCGGCGCGGGTCGCGAGTTCTCGGGCGACCTCGGAGGTCGTGGTCCCGCCGTTGAGGCCGACCACCGCTCCGGGCGGGATCAGCGCGGCCGCGGCCTTGGCGATCCGGAGTTTCTCGTCGGCACGGCGCGCGGTCTTGTAGCGCAGCGGCAGATCGTAGGCGACACCGCTCAGCACCGCGCCGCCGCGCGTCCGGACCAGCAACTGCTGGCTCGCGAGTTCGTCCATGTCACGACGCACGGTCGCCGCGGAGACGTTCAGCAGCTCGACGGCCTCGCCGACTTCGATCCGCCCCCGGTCGCCCAGGATCTCCAGCAGACGCGTCCACCTCTCGTGCGTCCCCATGACCTCTCCTTACTTCTCGTACCGGCAGGTGAAGCGTATCGCGGGCATCGTGACGAAATGGCCAGCACCATTGCAGTTTTTTGAGCGAAGAAGCTATACATAGCTCAGTTTCGAGCACGATGAGAGCCGAGATCACGCTCCAGGAGGACCTCTTGCCCCACGTCGCCGAGGAGACCGCCCACCGGCCGGACCCCCTGTGCCCGCCGGACCGCGCGCCCGAGGGCCAGGGGGCCGACCAGGTGGGCGAAGGCCCGGTGGTGATCGCCCTGGAGGTGGGCGGCGCGCAGATCGAGGCGGTCGCGATGGCAGCCGACGGATCGCTGCTGCACAGCGGGCGCCGGCCGACCCGGGCGGACCGCGGCCCCGACGCGGTACTGGAGACCGTCCTCGACTACGCCGGCGAGCTGTCCCGCCGCTACGCGCCGTCCGCGGCCGGCATCGCGGTGCCCGGCCTGGTCGGGGAGGCGGCCGGGACCTCCGTCTTCGCCGCGCACCTGGGCTGGCGCCACATACCCGTCCGCCGCTGGCTGGCCGAGGAGTTGGAGATCCCGGTCGCCTTCGGTCACGACGTCCGGGCCGGCGGCCTGGCCGAGGCCCGGCTCGGCGCGGGCCGGGCCTGCCGATCCTTCCTGTTCGTCCCGGTCGGCCACGGCATCGCGGCCTCGATGGTGCTGGACGGACGGACGACGACCGGCGGTGGCGACTTCGCGGGCGAACTGGGCCACCTGGTGATCCGCCCCGGCGGCGATCCCTGCCCCTGTGGAGGGGCCGGCTGCCTGGAGACCGTCGCGTCGACTGCCGCCATCGCCCGCCGTTACCGGCTCGCCACCGGCGAGGAGGACGTGACGGCCGAGGCGGTGCAGCGCAGGGCGAAGGCCGGCGACCCGACCGCGGCCGGCATCTGGCGCGAGGCGGTCGAGGCACTCGCCGACGGTCTGAGCTCCGCGATCAGCCTCGTCGCTCCGGAACGGATCGTCGTCGCAGGCGCCCTGGCCCGGGCCGGGAGGTCCTACTTCGACCCGCTCCAGGCCGAGTTGTCCAAGCGACTGGCCTTCCAGAAGGCCCCGCGCGTCGTCCCCTCCCGCCTCGGCCGGCAGGCCGGCGTGCTGGGCGCCGCGCTGCTGGCCCAACAGCTCCACCTGACCCGGCAGGCGGCGGCGCGGCAACGCCTCGGGCAGCGGACGCCGGTTTCCGCGGGCCCGCTGCGACTCGCCGCCGGGGGGAGACCGAAGACCCATCCGTTCTGACCGGGCGGGCCCGAGGAATCGACCGCGGGCCTCGCGGACCGACCGGGCGCCTGACGGCATCGCGGCCGGTGGAGCCCGCGGCCACGCCCCGGCCGCCGATGCCGCCGGCGGCCCGGGCCCGGGCCCGCGCCCTTCGTCGGGACGGCAGCTCCCGGGCGCCGACCGGCCGTCCCGGCATCAGGATCGGGCCGGCACCCCCCGACGGCGACCACGGCCGGGGTCCGGACATCGTCCGCCGTCCTACGCCTCGGTCCCGGCCCGCCAAGGACCGTCGGGTCGCGAAGTACCGGCCGACCTGAACGTCACGACTCCGGGCGCCGACACTCCGGCATGACCGATCGAGCGCTGGCCGCCCGAGCGCTGGCCGATCGAGTACAGGCCGATCGAGCGCTGGCCGCCCGAGTGCAGGCCGCCCGAGGCGGCCGACGACCGCCGGTCACGGTTCGCGCTTCAGGCGTCCGCAACTCTTGACTTCCCCTCATCAAGCTGCCACGGTTTGCGCAATTCTGCTTTGGCGATAGCCAAATCAATCACTTTCAATCACCACATGCTCCACGTCGCCTCCCCCTACCTCCCCCCGCACACCACCCCACTGCGCCCCCGCGCCACCCCACCCTCCTGCTTGGAGCCCCCATGAGACTGCACCGCCGGCTGATCGGACTCGCGTCCGCCGCCGCCCTGGCCACCACCGGACTCGCCGTGGCCACCGCACCCGCCGCCAACGCCGACACTGTGGCCGCGAACACCGACACCGCGATCGGCGCCAAGCCGATGATGGGCTTCAACAACTGGGCCCGCTTCACCTGCTCCGCCCAGGCCCGCCTCGACGGCACCCGCACCGGCTACTCGTTCCAGCAGTTCATGCAGGACCAGGCCAAGGCCATGAAGGACACCGGCCTCGTCGCCGCCGGCTACACCAACCTCACCGTCGACGACTGCTGGATGCAGCGCACCAGCGCCGGCTACCTGCACGGCGCCGCCAACTGGGGCAGCAGCAGCCAGCCCGGCTACGACTTCGAACTCAACGACTACGCCGACTACGTGCACAGCCAGGGCATGGAGGCCGGCCTCTACAGCACCTCCGGCGTCAACACCTGCCAGGGCGTACCGGGCGGTGTCATGGGCCACGAACAGGTAGACGCCAACTCGCTGGCCTACTGGGGCATCGACTCCCTCAAGGTCGACAACTGCGGCACCAGCATCAGCAACCGCCAGCAGATCTTCACCACCATGGCCAACGCCCTGAAGACCGCCACCGCCAACACCGGCCGCAAGGTCCTCTTCAACGAGTCCGCGCCGGCCGGCTACGGCCCGACCACCGCGGAGAAGTACAACTCGATGGACTGGGTCCGCACCCTCGGCCAGATGTGGCGGGTCAGCCCCGACATCGCCGTCTGGCACGGCGACGGCGCCTCCGCCTGGAACTGGCCGCACGGCGGCGACTACTACGAGGGCGGCGTCTACCAGAACCTCAACGACGCCGTGGCCCTGGCCCGTTACAACGGCCCCGGCAACCACAACGACGCCGACATGCTGCTCATCGGCGACAACAACCAGCTCACCCTGGCCGAGCAGCGCAGCCAGTTCGCCCTCTGGTCGGCGATGGGCTCCCCGCTCATGATCAGCTCCGACGTCCGCAAGATGGCCGCCGACCCGACCACCTACGCGCCGCAGCTCACCATCCTCAAGAACAGCGACATCATCGCCGTCGACCAGGACTCCCTCGGCGCCGGCGGCTACCTCGCCTCCCGCGACAACGCCTCGGCCACCGCCGGCATCGATGTCGTCGTCAAGCCGCTCGCGGGCGGTCGCCGCGCCGTCGCCGTCCTCAACAAGAACGCCACCGCGACCAGTTACACCATCGACCTGGCCCGGGTCGGCTTCGGCAACACCGGCTGCACCCGCACCGCCCGTGACCTGTGGAGCCACACCGACCAGTCGGTGACCGCCGCCATCACCACCACCGTCGCCGCCCACGACACGGCCATGTACACCATCGATCCCGGCAGCTGCGGCGGTGCGCTCCCGGTCGGCCAGATCCAGGCGCCGCAGAGCGCCTTCCAGGCCTCCGCCCTGTGCCTGGACGCCTACAGCGGCGCCGTCCTCGGGCACAAGGTCGCCCTCTACGGCTGCACCGGCAACAGCAACCAGCAGTGGCAGCGTCAGAGCAACGGCCTGATCTCCTCGCTGCAGAACACCTCGCTGTGCATCTCCGGCGCATCCACCGGCCTGACCCTCGCCACCTGCAACACCGGTGACAGCAAGCAGAAGTGGACCTACAACCGCTCCGGGCAGCTCCGCCAGGACAGCGGCGTCTGCGTCGACATCAACGGCTCCGACTTCAGCAACGCCAACTCCACGATCAACACCTACGCCTGCGGGACGCACCAGCCCAACCAGACCTGGAGCGCCCCCTTCGACGCCCCGCCCTCCTCGTAGCGCCGACGCACCGACAAGCCGCGCTCCGGGCCCTTGGCCGCCCCCCTCGGCGGGGGCCCGGAGCGCACTGCCACCCCCGCTGCGGCAGAGCAGTACCTCCCTCGTCCCAAGGAGTCCCCCATGAAGCGTCGAAACCTGCTCCGAGCAGGCGCCCTGGGTACCGGATTCGCCATGCTCCCGCTGAACCTGCGCAACGCGCTGGCCCTCGAAACGCCCGCGGGCGGACTCGGCGCGATCGAGCACGTGGTCATCTTCATGCAGGAGAACCGGTCGTTCGACCACTACTACGGCACCCTGCGCGGGGTGCGCGGGTACAACGACCCGACCGCCATCACCCTGCCGGGCGGCTCGCCGGTCTTCAAGCAGCCGAACGGCTCGGGCTACGTCCTGCCGTACCGGATCGGTGACCAGTTCCTCGCCGGCACCGCCCACGACTGGAGCAGCGGGCACGCGGCCTGGAACAAGGGGCGCTACGACCAGTGGGTCCCGCAGAAGAGCGTCCGGACGATGGCCCACTTCGACCGTGCCGCGCTGCCGTTCTACCACGCGCTCGCCGACGCCTTCACCATCTGCGACGCCTACCACTGTTCGGAGCTCGGCCCCACCAACCCCAACCGCATCTACCTGTGGTCCGGCAAGCTGGGGTACGAACCGGGCAGCACCACCGTGCGGGCCGTGGGCAACGCCGCCTGGCAGAATCCCGGCCACACCGGGTACACCTGGACCACCTACGCGGAACGCCTGGAGAGCGCCGGCCGCAGCTGGAAGACCTACCAGGAGTGGGACAACTACGGCGACAACAGCCTCGACTTCTTCGCCTCGTTCCTGGCCGTGGGCAAGAAGGCCCTGGCCTACGCGAAGGACGACAGCGGCAACCCGTTCCCGAAGCTGGAGTACTTCTACTACGCGCTCCAGGCGGCCTCCGGCGCCCGGCAGACCCAGTTGCTCGCCCAGCTCGACCAGGGCCTGGGCACCCTCACCGCCGCCGAACGCAGCCTGTACGACCGGGGGCTGGCCCGGGTGCGACCCGGCCAGCTGGCCCCGGCCTTCCGTGCCGACGTCGCCGCCGGGCGGCTGCCGGCGGTCTCCTGGATCGTCGCCCCCGAGGCCCAGTGCGAGCACCCCGACTACGGTCCCAACACCGGGGCCGACCTGGTGAAGCAGGTCCTCGACGCCCTCGCCTCCAACACCGAGGTGTGGAACAAGACCGTCTTCCTGCTGAACTACGACGAGAACGACGGCTTCTTCGACCACATCCCGCCGCCGACGCCGCCGGTGACCTCCGCCGACGGCCTCTCCACCACCGCGGTCGACGACGACCTCTACGGGAGCGAGGCGATCGGCCTGGGCCAGCGGGTGCCGCTGCTGGTCGTCTCCCCCTGGAGCCGCGGTGGCAAGGTCTGCTCCCAGGTCTTCGACCACACCTCCGTCCTGCAGCTCCTGGAGAAGTGGACCGGCGTGGCCGAGCCGAACATCTCCCCCTGGCGCCGCGCGGTCTGCGGAGACCTGACCGCCACGCTGGACACCACGGCCGCCACCCCCTCCTACCCGTCGCTGCCCGCTCCCGTGCTCACCAGCGGCCCGTCCGGTACCAACCCCGCCCCGCCCGGCAACCAGGTGATGCCGGTGCAGGAGGCCGGCACCCGCACCGCCCGCCCCCTGCCCTACGACCTCGCCGTCTCCGCCCGGGCCACCGCCGCCGCGCTGAGCATCACCTTCGCCAGCAACGGCGGGGCCGGCGCCCACTTCTACGTCTACGCCAACGCTTTCCGCACCGACGGCCCCTGGCGCTACACCGTCGGCCCGGGAAAGACCGTCACCGACACCTGGACGGCGGGAACACCCACCGGTGCCTACGACCTGAGCGCCGTCGGCCCCAACGGCTTCGTCCGCCGCTTCGCCGGCAACCGGGTCACCGCCACCACGGCCGGGAACGCCAACCCCGAGGTCACCCTGCGCCACGACCCTGCCGACAACCTGGTGTGGCTGCGGATGACGAACAGCGGCAGCGCCGCCTGCACGGTCACCGTCCGCGGCAACAACCGGGGCGGCGGCCCCTGGACGTATCCGCTCGCCGCCGGCGCCACCACCGAGGACTACTTCTCCACCGGCGGCGGCCTGAACGGCTGGTACGACCTGACCGCCACGGCCGACACCCGCGACGGCTTCCTGCGGCGCTTCGCCGGGCACCTGGAGAACGGCGCGGAGAGCACCAGCGACCCCGTGATGGGCTCCGGCCCGCTGGCCGCCACCGTCAAGTACTTCGACAGCCAGGAGATCACCGGCGAGAACGGCGCCGCCGTCAACGCCGTCGACGGCAACCCCGCCACCCTCTGGCACACCAGGTGGTCGCCGACGGCCGACGCGCTCCCGCACGAGATCCAGCTCGACCTCGGCGCCGACCGCACCGTCACCGGCCTGTCCTACCTCCCGCGCCAGGACGGCGGGGTGAACGGCCGCATCGGCCGGTACGAGCTCTACCTCAGCACCGACGGCACCAGCTGGGGAACGGCCCTGACCACCGGAACCCTCGCCGACACCGCCGATCCCAAGGCCATCCGCTGCTCGCCCACCACCGCCCGCTACCTGCGCCTGCGCGTCCTGACCGAGGCCGGCAACCGTGGCCCCTGGGTCTCCGCCGCCGAACTCGGCCCGCTCGGCTGGTAGTCCCTCCGGCGACCGTCACGACCCGGCGACGTCCGGCAGCCCCGGCGGCTGCCGGACGTTCCCGTGTGCGGCTCACACCGCGGGCCCTCACCCAGCTGGCGGGCCCACCGTGGGCGGTCCCACCCGTGGGCCCACCCGCCGGCGGGCGTTCCCACCGGTCGGCTGCCGGCCCTCGCCGACGGCGCCGGCGCCGGAACCGGGTGCACCAGCACTGTCCATTGATGCTCAAAGATGCTTGAATACATGCACCAAGCATCAGCTTCAATCAAATGATCATCATGGAGGCAGTCGTGACGTACGTGGAGACCGAGATCGCCAGCCAGCCCGAGTGCTGGCGCCGCGCGGCCGACCTGGCCGCCACCCACCAGGACGTGCTCCCCCGGGCCGGCGAACGGGTCGCGATCATCGGCTGCGGGACGTCCCTCTACATGGGCCAGGCCTACGCGACGCTGCGGGAGGCAGGCGGGCAGGGCGTGACCGACGCGTTCGCCGCCTCGGAGTTCCTGGGGGTGCGCGCCTACGACCGGGTGATCGCGCTGACCAGGTCGGGCACCACCACCGAGGTGCTGGAGCTGGTCGAGTCGCTGCGCGGGAAGGTCCGGACGGTCGCCGTCACGGCCGACCCGAACACCCCCGTGATGTCGCTCGCCGACGACGCCGTCGTGCTGGACTTCGCCGACGAGCAGTCCGTCGTCCAGACCCGGTTCGCCACCACCGCGCTGACCCTGCTGCGGGCGCAGCTGGGCCTGCACAGCGAGGCGGTGGAGGAGGACGGTCGCCGCGCCCTGGCGGAGCCGCTGCCGGCCGGCCTGGTCGAGTCCACCCAGTTCACCTTCCTCGGGCGCGGCTGGACGGTCGGCCTGGCGGTCGAGGCCGGCCTGAAGATGCGCGAGGCCGCCCTGGCCTGGACCGAGGCGTACCCGGCGATGGAGTACCGGCACGGTCCGATCAGCATCGCGTCGCCCACCACCGCGACCTGGATGATCGGCGAGGCGCCGGCCGGCCTGGCGCAGCAGGTGGAGGCGACCGGCGCCCGCTGGGTGGAGGGCCGGCTCGACCCGCTGGCCGAGCTGGTCCGCGTCCACCGGCTGGCCGTGGCGGTCGCCGCGGCGAAGGGCCTCGACCCGGACCGGCCGCGCAACCTCACCCGCTCCGTGATCCTCGCCGACGCATGACCCGGCCCGCACGGGCCGTCGCCCACCGGGCCGGCCTCACAGCCGTCGAGCGCCGCTCCGCCACCGGCCGGCGGCTCCCCACCCGTACCGGCGGCCGCAGTGCCGGGGCGCCGGGGCGGGACGTGGGCGAGTACGCGGACACCGCCGGGCACGCGGTGGAAGGAAGACCTCAGCCGTGATCGTCACCGTCACCCCCAACCCGGCACTGGACATCACCTACACCGTGGCGGCGCTGCGGCCGCACGCCAGTCACCGGGTGGACACCGTCCACGAGCAGGCCGGCGGCAAGGGCGTCAACGTGGCCAGGGTCCTGCACACCCTGGGCCGTCGGACGGCGGCCGTCCTGCCGCTCGGCGGGGCCTCGGGCGCGGCGGTCAGGGCCGACCTCGACCGGGCCGGCCTGAGCAGCCTGACCATCCCGCTGGCCGGCGGGGTGACCCGGCGGACGGTCGCCGTCGTCGACCGGGACGACGCGACGATGCTGGGCGAACCCGGCCCGGAGCTGTCCGGCAAGGAGTGGAGCGCCCTGGTCGCCGGGGTGGAGAGCCTGCTGCCGACCACCCAGGCGCTGGTGCTGTCCGGCAGCCTGCCCCGCGGTGTCCGGCCGGACGCCTACGGCGAACTCGTCCGCCTCGCCCGCGCACACGGTGTCCCGGTCGTCCTGGACGCCGCCGGTCCGGCGCTCACCGAGGCCCTCGAGGCCGGACCGACCGTGATCAAGCCGAACGCCGCCGAGCTCAGGGAAGCCACCGGAATCGACGACCCCGCCCTCGCCGCCGAGGAGTTGGCGAAGGCCGGCGCCCGGACGGTGGTCGCCTCGCTGGGACCGGACGGGCTGCTGGCCGTGACGCCCGTCGGCTGCTGGCGGGCCCGCCTGTCACCCCCGGCCGACATCCGCGGGAATCCCACGGGGGCCGGCGACGCCGCCGTCGCCGCGCTGGCCATGGGCCTCGCCGACCGCACCCCGCTGCCGCAGGCGCTGAGCCACGCGGTCGCACTGTCGGCCGCCACCGTCCGCGCGCCCTACGCCGGGATGTTCGACCGCCGCTCCTACGAGCGCTGTCTCACCCAGGTCCGGATCGTCCCCGCCTGACCTGCCGTACGCCCCAGGAAGGAATCACCATGCCGCTCAGCACCACCGGCGAACTCGTCGCCGAGGCCGCCTCCTCGGCCGGCGCCGTCGCCGCCTTCAACGTCATCACCCTCGAACACATCGAAGCCGTCATCGCCGCCGCCGAGGCCGCCGGTGAGCCGGTCGTCCTCCAGCTGAGCGAGAACGCCGTGCAGTTCCACGGCGGACGCATGCACCCGACAGCCGCGGCCGCCGTGAGCGCCGCGCACCGAAGCGACGTCCCCGTAGCCCTGCACCTCGACCACGTCAAGAACGAAGCCCTGCTCCAGGACGCCGCCGACTGCGGATTCAGCTCCGTGATGTTCGACGCGGCGCACCTGCCCTACCAGGAGAACGTCGCCGCCACGCGCAAGGCCGTGCGGTGGGCCCACGCCAACGGACTCTGGCTGGAGGCCGAGCTCGGCGAGGTCGGCGGCAAGGACGGCACCGGCCCCCTGGACGCCCATGCCCCGGGAGCCCGCACGGACCCGGACGAGGCCCGGCGGTTCGTCGAGGAGACCGGCGTGGACGCGCTCGCCGTGGCGATCGGCAGCTCGCACGCGATGACCTCGCGCGACGCGCGGATCGACAACGACCTGCTGCACCGGCTGCGCCTCGCGCTGGAGGTCCCCCTCGTCCTGCACGGCTCGTCCGGCCTCTCGGACCAGGAGATCCAACGGGCGGTCCAGGGCGGTATCAACAAGGTCAACATCGGTACCGCACTGAGCATCGCGATGACCACGGCCGTACGAGCCACCCTCGCGGCCGACCCGAGCGCCGTGGACCCGCGCGGCTACCTGGCCGCCGGCCGCCGGGCCGTCACCGGCACCGTCACCGCGCTCCTGGCCACCGTCACCACGGCGGCATCGGCCTCGCTCCCCGTCCGCAGCGCCTGACGCACAGCCGGGCTCCGTGCGGTGGCGTCATCAGCCGGACGGCCCGGTCGCGGTGCACCCGCCCCGCCCCGCCGCCCACACGCCCACACGCACGCACGCCGCGAAACGGCCGGCCGTCGGGGCGCCGTGACCCGCCACGGCCACCGTCGTCCCGGAGCTCCCGCGCCCGCACGGCCGGCGCCGAACCGGGCCCCGTCCGACCCTGCGGCCGGCTCAGCAGTCGGTGATCGATTCTGATTCATTCATCGATCCTTCAAGCAAATGTGCGCAGCGAAATCGGCCCGTCACGGCGCGTGCGGCACTCCGCGCCCAGGATCGGTGGCGAGTGTCGCGTTGACAACAGTCTCGCAACGACGGCTGGACCAGATCGAATGCCTGATGAACACTGAGACATCGGCAAGCGCCAAAAGATGATTGAAAGCTGCTAGATTTGCGCACATTCGCGCAGCACTTGCTGCGAAGTCTCCGCCGGCCGAGCAGGTCGACGGCGGCCCTCCCCACAGCCCGGACGCGCCGTTCCGTGGCCCAGAACAACGTCCGGCACCCGGTACCCCCGGGGCCCGAGGAGGTCATCCCCGTGAAGAACCGCATCCTCACCCTGGTGACGGCTTGTACGATCGGCGCCCTCGCGCTCACCGCCTGCGGCAGCAACGGCGGCGGCACGTCCGCGGACGGCACGGTCACCCTCAAGCTCGTCGCGGCCGACTACGGCGACAAGGCGAGCAACAGCTCCAAGACCTACTGGGACGACGTCGCCCAGCGGTTCCAGGCGGCCAACCCCAAGATCAGGATCGATGTCCAGGTCGTCAACTGGAACGACATCGACAAGCAGGTCAAGACGATGATCCAGAGCGGCAACCAGCCGGACATCCTGCAGACCGGCGGCTACGCCGACAAGGTCGCCGACGACCTCCTCTACAAGGTCGACGACGTGCTCTCCGTCGCCACCCAGGCCAACCTCATCTCCACCTTCGCCACCGCCGGCCAGGTCGACGGCGTCCAGTACGGCATACCCTTCGTCTCCTCCGCCCGGGCCTTCTTCTACAACAAGACCCTCTTCGCCCAGGCCGGCATCACGGACGCCCCCAAGAGCTGGGACGACGTCAAGAAGGACGCCGAACTGCTGAAGGCCAAGGTCCCCGGCACAACCCCCTACGCCCTGCCGCTCGGCCCCGAGGAGGCCCAGGGCGAGAGCGCGATGTGGGAGCTGGGCAACGCCGGCGGCATCACCGACACCACCGGCGGCTACCACCTCGACAGCCCGGCCAACGTCGAGACCTTCAAGTGGCTCAAGGCGAACCTCGTCGACCCCGGCCTCACCTACGCCAACCCGGCCAGCACCGACCGCAAGACCGCGTTCGCCGACTTCGCCGCCGGCAAGGCCGCGATGCTCAACGGCCACCCCTCGCTGATCCAGATGGCCAAGGACGGCAAGGTCGACTACGGCGTCGCCGCCATCCCGGGCAAGGACGGCGCACTCAAGTCCACCCTCGGCGTGGCCGACTGGACCATGGCCTTCAAGAAGAACGGCCACAAGGAGCAGATCAAGCAGTTCCTCGACTTCGCGTACACCAAGGAGAACACGCTGAAGTTCGACGAGCTCTACAACCTGATGCCGGTCACCCAGGACACCCTCAAGGAGATGACCACCAGCGGGAAGCACAAGGACCTGGAGCCGTTCTTCGCGCTGCTCCCGCAGGCCTCCTTCTACCCGCTCGGCAAGACCAGTTGGGACAACGTCTCCGCCGAGATCAAGAAGAGCATCGGCACCGCCGTCAAGGACGACCCGGCCAAGGTGCTCGGCGACCTGCAGAACAAGGCCAAGGCCGCGGCCGCCGACAAGTAGCCGCCCGGCCGGCCCCCGACCGCGGGGCGGCGGAGCGCCCTGACATCTCTCCGCCGCCCCGCACCAGCACCATCCCGCTCCGTGCGGCACCACCGCCGTACACGTACGGAAGGCACCACCGGTGTCCCTCACTCTCTCCCGCTCCAAGGCCGAGCGGCCGGACCGGAGCCCGAAGGCCGTGCGCCGCCCGGGCTTCGAACGGCTCGGTCCGCTGCCCTGGATAGGCCCGGCCGTCCTGCTGATCCTCGCCGTCGTGGTGTGGCCCGTCTACGAGATGATCCACACCTCGTTCCAGCGGATCAGCCCCAGCGGCTTCGTCCGCGGCTCGGCCGGCCTGGACAAGTACCGCAAACTCTTCGGCGAGGCCGACCTCGGCCACGTCCTGACCGTCACGGTGATCTGGACCGTCGTCGTGGTCGCCGTCACCATGATCACCTCGCTGGCCCTGGCCCAGCTCTTCAACCAGGAGTTCCCCGGACGGCGCCTCACCCGCTGGGCCCTGATCGCCCCCTGGGCCGCGTCCGTGCTGATGACCGCCATCGGCTTCAAGTGGATGCTCAACCAGACCGCCGGCGTCCTCAACACCGCCATGGTCGACCTCGGGATCATCGACAGCCCCCGCGACTGGCTGGGCGACCCGTCCACCGCCTGGCCGTGGATGATGTTCGTCGCGATCTTCGTCTCGCTGCCGTTCACCACCTACACCCTGCTCGCCGGCCTGCAGACCGTACCCGCCGAGCTCTACGAGGCCGCCGAGGTCGACGGCGCGGGCACCTGGCGCACCTACCGGCTGATCACCCTGCCGCTGCTGCGCCCCGCCTTCCTGGTCGGCGTGGTGATCAACCTGATCAACGTCTTCAACTCCTTCCCCGTCATCTGGGGCATGACGCGAGGCGGCCCGAGCAGCGACACCGCCACCACCACCGTCTTCATGTACCAGCTGAAGGACACCGACATCGGCGAGAGCGCGGCCATGTCGGTGGTCAACTTCGCGCTGGTCGTCATCATGGTGCTGCTCTTCCTCAAGGTCAGCCGCTGGAACGAGGAGGACAACCGATGAGCCCGCAGACCCTCGACCGGCCCCGCACCCCCCAGGGCCGCCCCCGCACCGCCGAACCGACCGTCACCCCCCGGCCCCGCCGCCGGTTCCGCCCGCGCACCCTGGTCATCGCGGCGGTGGCCTGGCTGCTGGCCGCCGTCTTCCTGCTGCCGTACACCCAGATGGTGGTCACCGCCCTGCGCCCGGCCGACGAGCTGCGCGACGGAACCTACCTGCCCAAGCACTTCGCCTGGTCGAACTTCGTCGACGTCTGGCGCGATTCCACCCTGGGCGGCAACCTGCGGGTCACCCTCCTGGTCGCCGGCGGGTCGACGCTGCTGGTCCTGCTGGTCGCCCTGCCGGCCGCCTACTACACGGCCCGGATCAGCTTCCGCGGACGCAAGCTGTTCCTGCTGCTCGTCCTGGTCACCCAGATGTTCCAGCCGACCTCCCTGCTGGTCGGCCTGTACCGCGAGTTCTACCAGCTGAACATGCTCAACTCGGTCTGGACGCTGATGATCTGCAACGCCGCGTTCAACCTGGCGTTCGCGATCTGGATCCTCACGGCCTACATCTCCTCCATCCCGGTCGCGCTGGAGGAGGCGGCGATGATCGACGGGCTGAGCCGGTTCCAGGCTCTGATCCGCGTCACCCTGCCGCTCGCCCTGCCCGGCGTGGTCACCGCCGTGATCTTCACCTTCATCGCGGCCTGGAACGAGTTCGTGATGGGCCTGACCCTGTCGACCGTCCCGGAGAGCCAGCCGCTCACCGTCGGCATCAACGGCTTCATCGGCAACTACACCGTCCAGTGGAACTACCTCTTCGCCGGGTCCGTCGTCGCGATCGTCCCGGTCGTGGTGCTCTTCGCCTTCATCGAGCGCCAGGTCGTCTCCGGCCTCACCGCCGGATCGGTCAAGTAGCCCGGCGGCCGGGTAACCACCGGCCACGTCCGGGCGGCTGCCGGCTGCCGGGCCTTGTGGCCCTCGGCCGGCAGTCGCCGTCCCCCACCGACCAGAAAGCCGCCCATGTCCGACACATCACCGGTTCGAACGACCGTCGAACACGCCCGCCGGCCGAACCGGGCCGCACTCCCCGCCACCGCGGGGCCGACCCCGCCCGGGAAACCGGCCCGCGCGCACCGACTCGGCCGCGCCACCGCCCTGGAGGGACTGGATGGCTGACCGCCCGCTGCTCGGCGAGTGCGTGATCGCCTTGGACGTCGGCGGCACCGGCATGAAGGGGGCCCTGCTCGACCGCGGGTCGGCCCTCCTGGTCACCGAGCGGTGGCCGACCCCCCGCGCGCACGGACCGGAAGCCGTCGTCGACGCGATCGTGTCGGCCCTGCGCTCCCTCGCGCTCCGGGCCGCGGAGCACGGCCTCGCCGTCCGCCGCGCCGGTGTGGTCGTTCCCGGCATCGTCGACACCGAGCGCTCCCTCGCGGTCTACTCCGCCAACATCGGCTGGCGGGACCTGCCCCTCGCCTCGGTCATCGAGGAGCGCACCGGCCTGCCGGTCACGCTCGGCCACGACGTGCGGGCCGGCGCGCTGGCCGAAGTCCGGCTGGGCGCCGCCCGCGGCGCCCAGGACGCGCTGTTCGTCGCGATCGGCACCGGCATCTCGGCCGCCCTCGTCAGCGACGGCCGGCTGCTGGCGGCCGGCGGCTACGCGGGCGAACTCGGCCACCTCGTCGTCGAGCCGGACGGCCGGCTCTGCCCGTGCGGAAACGCCGGCTGCCTGGAGACCGTGGCGTCCGCGGCGGGGATCGCCATGGCCTACACCGCGCTGTCCGGGCACACCGTCGCCGGCGCCGACGAGGTCGCCGCGCGGCTGACCGAGGGCGACGAGGCCGCCCGGGCCGTCTGGGCGCGCGCCGTCGAGGGTCTCGCCACCGCGCTGACCGCCGCCGTCACCCTGCTCGCCCCCGAGGTCGTCGTCCTCGGCGGAGGCCTCGCGGAGTCCGGCGACCTGCTGCTCGGCCCGCTGCGGGCCCGGCTCGACGAAAAACTGACCTTCCACCGGCGACCCCACCTGGTCGCCGCCGCGTTGGGCGACCGCGCGGGCTGCCTCGGAGCCGGACTGCACGCCTGGGACGCGGCGGACGTGATGAGAGCCGTCCCCTGCGCCCCCGCCGAACGCACCACCCACCGGTGACCGGCGGCATCGTGCCCCGCCCGACACCGCCGGCCCCCCACCGGAGGAATCCTGTGCCGACCGAACCACACCCCGACGCGGCCAACCCCCCGCTGCACCCGGCCGGACCGCGGCCGGACCGCAACCTCGCCCTGGAACTGGTCCGGATCACCGAGGCGGCCGCACTGGCCGCCGGCCGGTTCGTCGGGCGCGGTGACAAGAACGGCGCCGACGGCGCGGCGGTCGCGGCGATGCGCTCGCTGTTCGCCACCGTCGCCGTGCGGGGCGTCGTCGTCATCGGCGAGGGCGAGAAGGACCAGGCCCCGATGCTGTTCAACGGCGAGCACGTCGGCGACGGCAGCGGCCCGCCCTGCGACGTCGCGGTCGACCCGATCGACGGCACCACACTCACCGCCAAGGGCATGGACAACGCGATCGCCGTCCTGGCGGTCGCCGACCGGGGCACCATGTTCGACCCCGGCGCCGTCTTCTACATGGACAAACTCGTCACCGGCCCACAGGCCGCCGAGGTGGTCGACATCACCGCACCGGCCGCCGTGAACATCCGGGCGGTGGCCAGGGCCAAGGGCGTCCCGGTCGGCGACATCACCGTCGTCGTGGTCGACCGCCCCCGGCACGCCGGCCTCGTGAAGGACATCCGCGAGGCCGGCGCCCGCATCAAGCTCATCGCCGACGGGGACGTGGCAGGCGCCGTCATGGCCGCCCGGGCGGACAGCGGCGTCGACCTGCTGCTGGGGATCGGCGGCACCCCGGAGGGCGTCATCGCCGCCTGCGCCGTCCGCTGCACGGGCGGCGTGATCCAGGGCCGCCTCCGGCCCAAGGACGCCGCCGAGCGCCACCGGGCCCGGGAGGCCGGGCACGACCTCACCCGGGTACTCACCACGACCGACCTCGTACGGGGCGACAACGTGTTCTTCGCCGCCACCGGCATCACCAACGGCGACCTCCTCCCCGGGGTCCGCTACCGCAGCGAGAGCGCGACCACCAGCTCCCTGGTCATGCGCTCCCGGACGGGCACGATCCGCCGGATCGACGCCGAGCACAGCCTGCCGCGCTGAGCCGTGCCGGGGCCGGTCCTCGCCGTCCCCTTCGCGGCGCCCGCGTCCGGGCCAGGAGCGACGGGCCCGGGGTCGCGCTCGCCGCCCTTGCCCCGTGGAACTCCCCTGTCATGGCCGAGCGGGCCGTGCCCCCGCCGACCCGGCCGACCGAACCGGAGGCCGCCGTGATCGCGGCAGCCGTCGGACGGCAGGATGGCTCCCGTTCCCGGCAGATCACCGACGACTGCCCGCCGGTGACCGACGACCTCCGAACGGAGACGACATGAGTGCCGCACCGCTCCCTCTGCTGCTGCCGGACGGCCGCCCCGCCGCCCACGCCTGGACCCTGGACCCGGCCCTGCGGCACCTCAACCACGGATCCTTCGGCGCCGTCCCGCAGGCGGCGCAGCAGGAGCAGCAGCGGCTGCGGGCCGAGATGGACCGGGCGCCGGTGGTGTGGTTCCCGGGCCTGCCGCGGCGGGTCGCGGCCGCCCGGGCGGAGATCGCCGAGTTCCTGCGGGTCGAGGTGCGTGACCTGGCCCTCGTACCCAACGCCAGCGGCGGGGCCAGTGTCGTCTACGGCAACCTCCCGGCCCGGCCCGGCGGCGAGGTGCTCGTCACCGACCACGGCTACGGCGCCGTCACCATGGGCGCCCAGCGGCTGGCCCGCCGCTGGGGAGGCAGCGTCCGGACCGCGCGGGTGCCGCTCCACGCCACCGCCGAGGCAGCCTGTGCGGCGGTACTCGACGCCGTCACCGACCGGACGGCGCTGATCGTCCTCGACCACATCACCTCGGCGACCGCCCGCTGGATGCCCGTGGCGCAGGTCGGCGCGGCGGCCCGGGCGGCGGGCATCCCGCTGCTGATCGACGGGGCGCACGTGCCGGGCCTGGCCGAGGACCCGCTGGCCGGGCTGGAGTTCGACGCCTGGGTCGGCAACCTGCACAAGTTCGGCTGCGCCCCGCGCGGTGCCTCGGCGCTGGTGGTCCGCAGCGAACTCCGCGAGCAGCTCCACCCGTTGATCGACTCCTGGGGGGCCGAGGAGCCCTTCCCCGAGCGGTTCGACACCCAGGGCACCATCGATGCCACCAGCTACCTGGCGGCGCCGACCGCCCTGGCCTTCGTCGAGCGGACCTGGGGCTGGAAGACGGTCCGCGGCTACCTGCACGAGCTGGCCGACTACGCCGAGCGGATCATCGGCGAGGCCTTCACCGAGCTGACCGGCGAGAGCGCCGCCGCCGACGTCGGCATGCCGGTGAACGCCCTGCGGTTGGTCCGGCTCCCCGCCGGCCTGGCCACCAACCGCGCCGACGCCGACGCCCTGCGCGACCGGGTCGCGGCCGAGCTGGGCGTCGAGGTGGCGTTCACCAGCTTCGACGGCATCGGCTACTTCCGGCTCTCGACCCACGTCTACAACACGCCCGCCGACTTCGAGGACTTCGCCGAACGCTGCGTACCGGTCCTCGGCGACTGGGCGCGCGACGCCGCACAGCGGTGATGACGGCAACCGGAAGGCGCTGAACAGACATCGCGCCCGTAGCGTGCACGGGTGCCACCCGCGCTGGGTGGCACCCGTGCACGCTGAAGGGTTCGGGAACGTCGGCCCTGCGCTCGGCGTTCGCTGCATCCCGTCGGCGTCCGGCTACACCGGTGCGGGCATGTACCCGAGCGCCGCCGCGTGCGAGAGCGCGGGCAAGGCCTACGTGACGTCGGGTCAGGCCGTCACCTATGACACCGCCCCGAACACGGCCCGGCTCTCCGTCCGGTTCTGCTGATCCTCCACCGATCTGATCACGTAGGGGTGCAGGGTCGGCACCCGGGGCGTGCCGGCCCTGCACCATGCGTCGACAAGGTCTTGCCCGCTCCAGGAAGGCCGCACATCAGCACCACCGTGCCCAATTGCTCCGTCACGGAGCCGGACTTGCCCGGGCGGCAGCGTCCTTCGGCGGCTGGAAGCAGGTCCGTCGGAGTGGAACGGGCGCAGCGGTGCGACGAGTCCGGTGAAGCGTCACCGGGTGGGTGGTCCGCGTCACCCGGCCCTGGCCCCGTGCGACGGATGGGCGCCGGCGGGGCCGCCCCCGGGAGGGGCTTTGACGTACAGTCCGTGGTGGAATCGGCCGGGCCGCCCCGATCGCACCCGCGGGCGAGCGGGTCGGACGGGTGCCGGCGCCCGGTCCTGGGTGGGGTGTCGGCAGGGGACGGGCAGGCCATGGAGGCGTTGGACGCGGCGGATCCCCGTCGGATCGGTCAGTACCGGCTGCTCCGGCGGCTGGGCGCCGGCGGTATGGGGCAGGTCTATCTCGGCCGCACCGCGGGTGGTCGGACGGTCGCGGTGAAGACGGTGCACCGGGAGTACGCGGCGGACCACGAGTTCCGGGTGCGGTTCCGCCAGGAGGTCAGCGCGGCGCGGCGGGTGGGCGGGCGCTGGACGGCTCCGGTGCTGGACGCCGACACCGAGGGTGAGCGGCCCTGGGTCGCCACGGCCTATGTCGCAGGGCCTTCGCTCGCGGCCGCCGTACGGGAGTTCGGCCCGCTGCCCGGCCCGGCCGTCCGGGTGCTGGCGCTGGGACTCGCCGAGGCGCTGGCGGCCGTGCACGCCCTCGGGCTGGTGCACCGGGACGTCAAGCCGTCCAACGTCCTGCTGGCGCTGGACGGTCCGCGCCTGATCGACTTCGGCATCACCCGGTCCCTCGACGCGGCCACCGCGCTCACGCGGTCGGGATTCGTGATCGGCTCCCCCGGCTACCTCTCCCCCGAGCAGGCCCAGGGCCTGCCCTCCAGACCGGCCGGGGACGTGTTCTCGCTCGGGGCCGTCCTCGCCTACGCGGCCACCGGCATCGCCCCGTTCGGCTCGGACACCGGCGCGCCGGTGCTCCTCTACCGGGTGGTGCACGAGGAACCCGACCTCGGGCGACTGCTGCCGCAGGATCCGGAGTTCCGGGAGCTGCTGACCGCCTGCCTGGCCAAGGATCCGGAGCGTCGACCGGCACCGGAGCGGCTGCTGGAGGTGCTGGCCCCGGCGGGCGGGCCCGGAGCCGGACCGGCCCCGCACCGGCTCGGCGGGGACTGGCTGCCCCCGGCGGTCGCCGGCTCGCTCGCGCGCCTGGCCGTCGAGCTGCTGGACCTGGACTCCGAAGCGGAACCCGCCACGGGCGGCCCGGGCGAGGTGCACCCGGACGGCGCGGCCGACCCGTCCGCCGCCGGGGGCACCGGGCCCCTGCCGACCGCCCCGGGCGCCTCCTGGCCCGGCACCCCCGGGGCACCGGGCGCAGCGGGCACACCGAGCGGCCGTTTCGGGCCGGCGGAGCCGTGGGTCTCGCCCCCACCACCCCCCACGGCGGCCCCGGGCCCTTGGCCCGGACGGCCCGGCGCGGGCACCGCGGCCGGCGTCAACCCGCCGGCCGCGCCCAGGACTGCGGCCGCGCGACTGCGGCGCACCCTGCTCGTCGCCGTGCTGCCGGTGGTGGTCGTCGTGGGCCTGGCCGGCTGGCTCGCCAACGGATGGGGCTCCGACACGGGCGGCGGGAGCGGCGTGCCCCCGGCCGCCACCGGCCCTGCCGCGGGCAGCCCGCCCGGATCGGGGTCGAGCAGCGGGTCGGGCGCCGCCTCTCCCGGGCGGAGCACGCCTGCCGCCACCCCGTCCGCGACCGGGTCCGGGGCGGACCCGACGGGGCAGCCGCCGGCCGGCCTGGTCCCGGCCGAGTACCTGGGCACCTGGTCCGGTGTGCTCACCTCCCCGGCGGCGACGCTCCGGGCCGACTTCCGGATCACCATCAGCCAGGGCGGGAAGGACGACCCGGTGGGCAGCATCCACAACAACACGGGCGCCGGGACGCCCTACTGCGACAGCAACGCCCTGCTGATCTCGGTCGGGGCCGACCGCCTGGTGCTGAGGACCGCACCGACCTCCGGCCTCAGCGGCTGCGTGGCGAACCCGGCGCGGCAGATCTACACCCGCAACAGCGAAGGCGGCCTGCACCTGGAGGTCGACGGTTTCAGCGGCGACCTGGCCGCGCAGCACTGAGACCCGCCGCCGGCCCGGCCGTGCTGCGACCGGTTGCCGGACGGCTCGCCCCTCGCCGGGCGGGCCGCCCACGGCCGGCGCGAGGGTGGGCAGCCCCTTGCGGTCCGGCTGTCGCCCCCCCGGCCCATGGCCCGACGACCGGACCGCCCGGGGCCGGTGCGCGGGCTGCGGGCTGCGGGCTGCGGGCTGCAGGACGACGGCCCGTGGCGCCGCCGTTGCTGCGGGGCGCGGCCAGCCTGATGTGCGCGCGTTGGTGGCGATCACCGGGACGCCGTCGGGGCGCGCGGCGTCGAGGTCGGCCGGGGTGTGCTCGTCGCCGCCGGTCAGCGGGGCGCCGTCCGCCGCCCGCTACCGCCGCAGCAGCGCGCCGCGGACGAACGCGGCCTGGCCGATGTGCTGGAGGTCGTCCGACAGCACGCTGACCAGCCGTACGCCCAGGGTCACCGGCGGCGTCCACCGCTCGTCCACCACCCGGTCGAGGGCGGCGCCGGCGAGCGTGCCGACGAAGGCCAGGGTCCGCTCGTGCACGGCGTCGTGGTAGCCGGTGAGCAGCCCGCCCGACGCCACCCGGAGCCGCGCCACCTCGCGGGCGGTGTGGCCGTACCCGGTGGCCCGGGGCGGGAAGGGCAGCGCGAAGCGGTCGGCCCAGCCTTGCGCGGTCCAGACCTGCTCGGTGCCGGCGACGTCGGCGATGTGGTCGTCCTGGATCCGGGTCAGGTGCCAGACCAGCCAGGCGATCGAGTTCGCGCCCTCGTCGAGGCGGACGGCGAGGTCGTCGGCGTCGAGCCCCTCGACCACGTCGTGGACGGCCGTACGGATCCGGCCGAAGGCGTCGGCCAGCAGACCGGCACAGTTCATCAAGGGCTCCTCCCGGCGTGCCCGGCGCGCTCCACGACCGGTGGCCGCCTCGATTGTGCCCCGTCCGGGGCCGTCCGGGGCCGGCGACAGGCCGGGGCCGCGGCCGACCCGCCGTCGAGCGGGTGACGGGCGAGCGGTAACGGGCGAGCGGTGACGGGCGAGCGGTGACGGGCGAGGGGCGACAGGCGAGGGGCGAGTGGTGCCGGGCGAGTGGTGCCGGGCGACAGGGTGACAGGTGACCGGCCCGCGGCGGACGCATCAGGGCATCCGGCCCGCTCCGGGCGCCGGCGCGCTACCGTGCCCGTCATGACCTCCGATCCACCGGCGGCCCCCGGCCCGCCGCCGGACCTCCCCGCCACCCGCGACCGCCACGGCCTGACCGTCTACCCGTACCGGGACCCCCGGCCGCACCCGGCGCTGGGGAATTCGCGGATCAGCTTCGTGTCGGCCGAGCTCTGGCGGGCCCTCGCGGACCTCGCCATCGCCCCGGCCGCGGCCGAGGCGACCGTGCTGGCCCTGCTGCGCACGATCGCCTCGGACGCCACCGACGCGGCGCTCGCCCCGGGCAACGAGCGGGCGCCGCGGCACGACCTGTACGTGAGCGCCCCCGCGTACATCGGGGCGCGGCGGCGGATGGTGTGGTTCCAGCGCGACGGCGCCGGCGGTCCGGTCACCGCGTACTTCCCGCCGGACGACACACTGCCTGCCGGGCCGGCGCCACGGCTCTGAGCTGCCCGGACGCCGGACGGCAGTGCTCGCGGGCGGCCCGCGCGAGTGGCGGGCCCGGGCCCGGCGGGGGCAGGCTGAAGGTGATGCGGTCGTGCATCGCCCCGACGCCGGGAGAGACCATGGGCGACACCGAGGTGCTGGTGGTAGGAGCGGGCCCGGTCGGCCTGACCGCCGCGGCTGAACTGCGACGACGCGGTGTCGACTGCCGGATCGTCGACAAACTCGCCGAACCGCAGCCCTATGCCAAGGCCGTCGGCATCCAGCCCCGGACACTGGAGATCTGGGACGCGATGGGCCTGGCCCGCGAGGCCCTGGACGCTGCCCTCCCGATGCTCGGCCAGCTGACCGTCGTCGACGGGAAGCCCGGCCCGCGGATCGACCTGGACCTGCCGGCGGACATCCCGTACGGCTTCGCTGCGATCCCGCAGTACACGACCGAACGGCTGCTGACCGCCCACCTCGCGGGGTACGGCACCGCCGTCGAGCGCGGGACGGAGCTGATCGACCTCGGCCAGGACGGCGACGGCGTCCGGGCCGTGCTCAGGACGCCGGAGGGCCGCGAGGACGTCCAGGCCCGCTACCTGATCGGATGCGACGGCGCGCACAGTCCGGTCCGCCGGGCGATGGGGATCCGCTTCGACGGCGACGCCTTCCCGGAGCAGTACATGCTCGGGGACGTCGAGGTGGACTGGGACCTGCCGGCCGGCTTCGGTCTGCGCGTCGTCCACCACGACGCCGAGGGCCGCATCGACGACGTGCTGGTCTGCATCCCGCTCCCCGGCCGCAAGCGCTACCGGATGTCCATGCTGGTACCGGCCGAGCTGGAGGCCGTGGCGGCGGTCGGCGGCACCAACGGGGAGGTCGCGCACGGGCTGGAGTCCGGCCGCACCCCGCAGCTGCGACACATCCAGACCGTCCTGGACCGGCTCTCCCCCACCCCGACCACCGCCTCCGAGCTGCGCTGGTCGTCCGTCTTCCGGATCAGCCACCGCCTGGTCGACCGCTATCGCGAGGGCCGGGTCTTCCTCGCCGGGGACGCCGCCCACATCCACCCGCCCACCGGCGCGCAGGGGATGAACACCGGCGTGCAGGACGCCTACAACCTGGCCTGGAAGCTGGCCCTGGTCGTCAGCGGGGCGGCCGAGGACGGCCTGCTCGACACCTACCAGGCGGAACGGCACCCGATCGGCGAGGAGGTCGTCGGCCGTACCGTGCGGCACGCCCGGGCCGGCGTCGAGTCCGATACCGACGACTTCACCACCACCCTGCTGCGCGAGGCCCAGCTGCTGGTGAACTACCGGGGCAGCTCGCTGGTCGACGGCACCGCCGCCGAGGGGGAGGCCGGCCCCGCCCCCGGCGACCGGGCACCCGACTGCGGCGGGCTCCTGCGCGACCTCGCCCGGTACCCGCTGCGCCTGTTCGACCTGCTCCGCGGGCCGCACCACACGCTGCTCCTGCACGCCGGACCGGACACCCCGACGGAGCTGCTGCACCGCTGCGCCGAAGCGGCGACGGCGGCCGCGCACGGCCTGCTGGACGTCTACGTCGTACTCGCGCCGGACGCCCGGCCGGACGGCGTCCGGCTGCCCTGCGTCCAGGACAGCGACGGCGCCTTCGCCGCCGTGTACGCGGCCCGCCCCGGCGAAGCCGTCACCATCCGGCCAGACGGCTACCTCGGCGCCCGCTGCCACCCCGCCGACCCGGACGAACTGGTGGCCCAGCTGCGCCGGACCTTCGCCCCGGCCTGACCCTGGGGCGGCGTGCAGCGGGCACGGGCACCGGCGGGGGGCGCGTCGGGCGGCGGGGGCGCGGGCCCGAGCGGCCGCTCCGCCGCCAGCGCGAGGAGGAGCTCCTCACCGCCCGGCGGCGCGACCAGCTGGACGGAGGCCGGCAGCCCACCGGACGCCGGACCGGGAGCCTGGCTCGGCACGGGCAGGACGAGCGCGGGCCAGCGGGCGAGGTTCCAGGGGTGGCTGAACGGCGCGTAGCGGATGTTGGAGAGTACGTTGGCGGCCCAGCCGCGGGTGTGCCAGCTCACGGCCGGCGGGGGCACCCGGGCCAGCGCGGGCGTGACCAGGACGTCGTGGTGGACGAAGAACCGTTCCATCCGGTCCTGCCAACGGGTGCGTTGGGCGGGGCGGACCAGGCCGGCCCGGGTGACGGCGCGTCCGAGTGCGACATGGCGGCGGGTCCGAGGGGCGAGCAGCGCCGGGTCGAGGCCGCGGGCGTCCGCCGCCGTGCCGGCGAGCCAGCGGGCGACCGAGGCGGCCCCCAGCCAGAACGGATAGGGCGCCTCCGCGGCGGTCACCCGGTGCCCGGCGGCGGCGAGGTGCCGGCCGGTGTCCCGGACCGCGGCGGTGCGGTCCGCGGCCACCCCGATGCCCCGGGTGGGGCAGCGGACGGACAGCGCCACCCGGAGCGGCGAGCCGTCACCAGGGGCCGCGGCCGCCGGGCCGTCCGCGGGGGCCGCGCCGGACCCGGCCGCGGCGCCGCCGAGCACGGCGAGCAGCAGGCGGGCGTCGGCGACGCAGGTGGCGATCGGGCCGTTCTCGGCCATTCGTGACCATCCGTCGACGCCCAGGCCCGCGGGCACGACGCCGTGGCCGGGTTTGAGCCCGAGGACGCCGCAGTTGGCGGCCGGGATGCGGATCGAGCCCATGCCGTCGTTGCCGACCACGATCGGGACCATGGCCGCGGCCACCGCGGCGGCGCTGCCGCCGGAGGAGCCGCCGGCGCTGCGGGCGAGGTCCCAGGGGCTCCGGGTGGTGCCGAAGACGCTGTCGGTGGTGCCGAACACGCAGAGTTCGGGCACCGAGGTCAGGCCGACGACCACGGCGCCGGCCGCGCGTAGCCGCCGGACCGTCTCATGGTCGTCGGCGGCCGGGGCGTCGGAGGTCGCGGCCGATCCGTTGCGGGTCGCCTCGCCCGCCACCGCCAGGTTGTCCTTGACCGCGACGGGCACTCCGGCGAGCGGGAGCGCGGCGAGGTCCGGGTGCCCGGCGAGGGCGTCCGCGTCCCGGAGCGCGCGCTCGCCGAGCACCTTCCGGAAGGCCCCGATCTGCGGGTCGATCCGCTCGATCAGGGCCAGATGCTCGGCCACCACCTCGCGCGGCGTCACCCGCCGGCCCCGGACGGCCTCGGCGATCTCCATGGCCGTCCGGCCGGTCCAGCCTGTCATCGTGCGCCCCTTCGCCGGTGCCGTAGCCGGGGGGCTCCGCCGCGTGGGCAGCCGTCCCCGGTCGGACTCAGGGCGTCAACCTAGCCATCGGCGTCGGGCCGGACAAGGGTGCCGGGCCGGGCAGCGCACCGCCCGGCCCGGGCGCCCTTGTCCGGGCCGGCACCTCCGACGTCCGGGCCGAGGCCGAGACCGAGGACCGAGGACCGAGACCGAGGACCGAGACCGACCGGCAGCGCCTCAATCCGAGGCGGCCCGCCGCTGCGCGGGCACGGACCGGTCCCGCTGGAGGTCGAGGAGCTCCCTGAACAGGCCGGGGGCGGCGGAGAGTTCGTCCCAGCCGCCCTGCTGGATGATCCGGCCCTCCCGCATCACCACGATCCGGTCCGCCACCACCACGTTGCTCAGGTTGTGGGTGACCAGCAGCACCGCCCGGTCCCTCGCCAGCTCGCGCAGGTTCTTGAAGATCCGGTGCTCCGCCCGCGGGTCGAGGGCGGAGGTGGGTTCGTCCAGGATCAGCAGCCCGGGGCTCCGGGTGGAGCGGAAGAAGGACCGGGCGACCGCGAAGCGCTGCCACTGCCCGGCGGACAGCTCCTGGCCGCCCCACCACTGACGGGCGAGCAGGGTGTCGAGCCCGTTGCGGAGCGACCCCAGCACCTCGTCCGCGCCGCAGAGCGCCGCGGCCTCCCGGACGGCCGCGTCACCGCGCTCGGAGGGCCGGCCCAGCTCGATGTTCTCCCGGGCCGTCATCGGCCAGCGGGCGAAGTCCTGCGGGACACGGGCGGTCCAGCGCCAGGCGGCTTGCGCGTCGAGGCTCCCGGTCGGCACGCCGTCCCACTCGACGACGCCCTCGGTGGGCAGGTAGAGCGCCGAGACGAGCTTCAGCAAGGTGGACTTGCCGGACCCGTTCTCCCCGATCAGGGCCACGATCTCGCCGCGGCGGACGGTCAGGCTGATGTCGGCCAGCGCCGGCCGCTCCGCGTCCTGGTACGAGTAGCCGACCCCGCGCAGCTCCACCACCCCCGGCGGCCCGGGCCGGATGTCACCGCGTTCGATCCGGTGGCCGCCGGCCTCGTCCAGGAAGGCGAACAGGTCGTCCAGGTACAGCCCGAGGCGGTAGAGCCGGGCGCCGTGCGAGACCATGCCCTGCAAGCCGTTGGAGGCCGTTCGCAGGGCGAAGACCGCGGTGCCGGCCGAGGCCACGGTGATCATCCCGCCGGACAGCAGGGCCAGCAGGACGGCCCAGAGCAGGGCGGTGGCGAACCCGGCGGTGGCGGAACCGAGCAGGGTGACCCGGGCGGACTTCCAGGAGGCCTGGTCGGTGGTCCGGTCGATCCGGTGGCCGGCCCGGCGGTACTTGTCGAGCAGGTGGGCGGCCACGGTGTCCGAACGCACCTGGTCCGCGGTGTTCTTGTCGACCAGGAACCAGCGGAGCAGCCCGAGCACCCGGCGGTCCTCGACGGTGTCCAGCATCGCCAGGTAGTAGATCCGCGCGCACCGTACGGCCGCCACGCCCTGCGGCAGCGAGGCCAGCAGCAGGAAGGGCAGCAGCAGCGGGTGCAGGGTGGCGAGCACCCCGGCGGCGGCCGCGAGCGAGACCGTGGACGCGATGATGTTCTGCGCGTCGCCGAGCAGGTCCCGGGCGGTCTCGGCGCCCCGGTCCGCCGCGTCCCAGCGGTCGTTGTACCCCGGGTTGTCGTACGCGGCGAGCTCGGCGGCGGTCGCCACGGTCAGCAGTTCCAGCTCCGCCTCCCGTCCGATCCGCGGCGAGAGCCGTTCGGACAGGCCCGCGACGACCGCGCCCAGCAGCGCCCGGACGGCGCTGGAGACGGCGAGCAGGGCCACCGACGGGCCGGCCTGGTGCAGCCGCCCGGTGACCGGACCGGCCGCGATCAGGGCCCCGATGGCCCCGGTGGTGGCGTAGAGGGCGACGGCCCCCAGCACCCCGGAGAGTCCCTGGCAGACCAGCAGCAGGGCGGTGGACCTCCGGTCGACCCGCCAGGCGAGGCCCAGGGTACGGCGGACCAGCCGCGGCAGGCGGCGGAGCATCACACGGGCGGACAGCGTCCGGCCCGCGGCCTCCCGGGCGTCCCCGGGCGGCACGAACCTGAGTTCCTCCCCCGCGTGCCCGACCTCGGCCGCACGGCCGGGGGCGGTGCCCCCGACGCCCGCGTCGGGCGGGCCGCCGGGCTCGCCGTCCGCACCCGGCCGGTCGTCGCCGGGCCGGTCGTCGTCCGTCGGCTGCTGTTGTGGCTGGTGCTGCTGCTGGGGCTGGTGCACGTTCTGCTCGGACACGGGGACTCCTCGGGGTCGGCGGAAGGGTCCGCGGCGGCACGGCCGACGGGGCGGCCACGGCTGCGGCGGAGCCGGGGTTCGATGCGGAGGCGGGACGGCGCGCGGGCAGCCCGGACAGCCGGCGCACCAGGCGTGGTCGGGCCGCGTCCGGAGCCGGTTCAGGGCGTAACGGGGTGCCGGAGGTGCCGGTCGGCACTCTGCTCGCAGAGGTGGGACGGTCGGTGCGGCACGATCCTGTCAGCGGGCCGGCGGACCGCTCGGCGTGTCCCGGTAGGCCTCACTCGATCCAGGTAAATCCGTGTCGGCGTCGGCGCGTTGGTAGCAGCTGATCTTCCGGACGGTCAGCTCGCCCGGGCCCGCCCCACGGGCCGGCCCCCGTCGGATGATCCGACGGGGGCCGTGGTCGCAGGTCCCTGGCTCAGGCCAGGGGGGATTCATTCCGCCGGACGCCGGCTCCGGAGCAGCAGGACGGCCGCGGCCGCCGCCACGGCGCCGGCGGAGAGCACCCCGGCGCTGGACCGCCACGACATCACGGACCAGCGGGAACGCGCGGAGAGCAACGAGCCCGTACTCGCCCAGGAGCCCACCGAGAGCACCGAGAGGGCGGAGCCGACGGACCCGATCGACAACACCGACCCGACCGAGCCGATGGACAGCACCGAGCCCACCGACCCGACGGACAGCAGCGAATCCTTCGACCAGAGGGACAGCGCCGAGCCCTCGGGGAGCGGCCGGACCTGTTCCGTCGATGATCTGCGCACGCGGGGATCTCCTTGCTCAGGGGGACAGTTGGACATCAGGGGCGGCCCCGCCGGGATCGGCGGGCCCACCCCGGGCGGTAGGACGATCGTAGGCCGCTCCGTCTCCGCCGCAGGATCACCGGGCCGCGCGCCGGGGCCCACCGGCGGCTCGCCCGGCTGTCGGTTCGCCGGTCGAGGGCGTCGCGGTCGAGGGCGTCGCGGTTGCGGGCGTCGCGGTTGCGGGCGTCACGATCGAAGGCGTCGCGGTCGACGGGAGTTCCCGCTGGTCCCGACGTCCTGTCATACGTCGTTCATGCTCCGGCCGCCGGACTTCGGATGAATGAAGGCGCCCAGTTGTACAGCCAACTGCGCACCACCCTCCCGACCCGTCCGACCCGGTACACCCGCCCCGCGCCCGGCGCCCCCGCCCGACGCCGGCCCGGCCAGGTCGGCGTCAACCAGCCGTGCTCGCCCGACGCGGCGACCTCACAACGACGGCACGGTGGGCTACCCCTACACCGTGTACCCGAACATCGTCCTCCCGTTCGCCGGCACCCCGTTCACCGTCACGCCCGGAGCGTCCCGCACCTGCACCTGGGACGCCGCGAGGACGAACGGACGCTACGACTTCACCGTGCACGGCCCGGACGGCTTCGTCCGCCGCTTCGCCGGCACGGTGATCCGGGACGGCCAGGAGGGCCACAACGACGTCGGCGTGCCCATCGTGACCGCCGATCCCAGCAACTCCGCCCGTCTGACACTGCAGTTGGCCAACGACGGGATGACGGACATCTGCTTCACCGCCGCGCCGAACGACTTCGACGGCTCGGCGCAGACCGTCTGGGTCAAGCCCGGCAAGCAGAGCAGGCTGGTCCGGCCACCGGACCGCCAGGGCCACTACGACGTCACCGTGACGGCCGGCACCGGCACCCGGTTCACCCAGCGCTACGCGGGCCGGGTGCACTGACCCGCGCCGAGCGGGCCTGCGGGCCCCGGCGTCTCGCCAGGGCCCCGCAGGTGCGCTCGGGGGCCGCGCTCCCCGGAGCCTTCCCGGCCCGGGCACCCAACGCGCCGACCGGCGGCTGCGGCGGGCGCTACGCGTTCGGCACGATGTCGTGGGCGACCGCGAAGCGGGTGAGGTCGGCCCGACGCCGGGAGCCGATCTTGTCCCGCAGCCGGTCCAGGTGCGAGTGCACGGTGTGCTCGCTGATCCCCAGCCGCTCCGCGATCCCGTGGTCCGTCTCGCCGTTCGCGACCAGCTCCAGGATCTGCCGCTCACGGTCGGTGACGCGGCACTCCGGCTCCGCCCAGCGGCGCACCGCGAGGGCGGCCGACACGTACCCGCAGCCCGAGGCGACCAGCCTGATCGCGGCCAGCAGCTCCAGCTCGCCGGCCTGCCTGCTCAGGCAGCCACGGGCACCGGCCTCCATCGGCGGCACGATGTCGTGCTGCGACGGGGAGCAGAGCACCAGCACCTCGGCGCCCCGGCCGGCCAGCCGGTACACCGCCGCGGACAGGTCGGCGGGCCGTAACTGCACGTCGACGAGGACCACGTCGCCGCCCTGCAGCCTGCGCTCCACCTCCTCGACCGACCCCGCGGCCACCACCAGGGCCAGGTCGGTGGCGGACTCGATCACCTGGGCCAGCCCGCGCCGGAACAGCGGGCAGTCACCGACTACGGCGACCCGTCTCACCTCGGCACTCATGGCTGGCCCTCGGTAGCGTGACCGCCCGGCCCTCCGCACGCCGTACCGGCACGGGGCCCCGGACCTTCGCACCTCCCAGTCTTCGCCCTTCACGGCCCTGCGGCCCGTCGGGGCCCGTCCCGACCGGCAAACACTTCGCAAAGAACAGGCAAAGGGGCAGCTGTGCCCCGCGGCCTGTGGGTGTTTCTACCCTTGGGCCGTCCCGCGTCCCGGACCAGACTGGGGCCGAGCCCTCCGCGCTCGCCGAATCTCCGGGAGGGGTTCTGCCATGAGTGCCGTCTTCGGTGAGATCCTCACCTTCACCCGGCAGTACGGCGGTGATGTGGCCCTGGCCAGCATCGGCGACGACGGGTGGTGCGTATGACACCTTCCGGCCGTCGCGCCGTGCTCCACTACCGCGCGGGCGGCAATACCAAGAACCTGCTGCTCAAGCCGGACTCCCGGTCGCCGTCGGCACTCGCGCCGCCGACCGGCGACGGCGCCACCGGCAGCTGGAAGCTCAAGATCACCGACTCGGCCAAGCCCGGCGCAGGCACCCTGCGCCACCGGGAACCGCGGGTGCGGACGCCCACCTGAGCGCCCGGGCGGGGCCCGCTCGCGGCCCGACGGCCGCCCGCGCGGGCGACTCCCCTCCGGAGGCGCGCAGCGCGGGCCGCCGCCCGCACGGGCCGCCGACCTCACGAAGGGAAGATCGCCATGCCCGGCGCCAACGCCTCACCCCCGACCTACGCCGCCCCCGCCTACACCGCCGAGCGGGAGCAACTCATCACCTCGCTACGCCAGTTCGTCCGCACCCGCGGACCGGACTACCTCCAGGACCCGAACATCTCCTCGATCGGCGTGGGCTACCGGACGACCAGCACCCCGGGGACCCAGGAGATCGCGCTGCAGTTCACCGTGGACAAGAAGGTGGGGCCCGACGAACTCGAAGCACTGGGGACCACCGCCGTACCCGAGTCCGTGACCGTGGACGGTGTCGAGGTGCCGACCCAGGTCCTCGAGCGCACCTTCGCCCCCGACTTCCGGGTGGTCGCCGAGAGCGAGAGCCCCGTCCGCAAACAGCGCCTCGACCCGGTCGTCCCGGGCGCCAGCGTCGGCAACACCCACCGGGCGACCGGCACCATCGGCCTCGTGGTGTTCGACCGCGCCGACGGTACCCCCTACGTCCTGAGCAACTGGCATGTGCTGCACGGAGCGGAGGGCGCCCTGGGCGACACCACCGTGCAGCCGGGCACCCGCGACGACAACCGCGTCACCCAGAACCGCCTCGGCCCCCTGGTCCGCTCCCACCTGGGCACGGCCGGCGACTGCGCGGTGGCCGCCGTCAAGGACCGCCGCTTCGACCCCACCATCCTCGAACTCGGCGTCGCACCGACCGCGTTGGGCGACCCGCAGCTCGGCGACAGAGTGGTCAAGAGCGGCCGGACGACCGGCGTGACCCACGGCGTCGTCCGCCGGGTGGACACCATCGCCAAGATCCACTACGACGGCGTCGGCGAACAGCTGATCGGCTGCTTCGAGATCGCCCTCGACCCCGCACACCTCCCGGACGACGGCGAGGTGAGCAGCAGCGGCGACTCCGGCGCGGCCTGGATGTTCACCGGCCCCGACGGCAACGCGACCGGCGTCGTCGCGGGACTGCACTTCAGCGGGGAGACCGCGGGCAACCCCGACGAGCACGCGTTGGCCTGCCTACCGAGCTCGGTCTTCGAGAAGCTCGGAATCAGCCTGGACCGGCCCAGCGCCGAAGCCCTGGAGGCGGCGGTCGGCGGCTACAACCCCGACTTCCTCGGGGCCCAGCTGCGGATCGAAACGCCGGAACTCCACGAGAAGATCAAGCACGACGCCTTCCGGCTCGACGGCTCCGAGGTGATCCCCTACACGCACTACTCGCTCGCCCAGAGCGAGTCCCGGCGGTTCGCCCTCTGGGTCGCCTGGAACGTCGACGGCGGCTCCCTCAAGAACCTCACCCGCAGCGGCATCGACTTCCGCACCGACCCCCGGCTGCCCGGCGACGTCCAGGTGGGCAACGAGCTGTACCGGAACAACCGGCTCGACCGGGGCCACATCGCGCGCCGGGCCGACCTGCTCTGGGGCAGCCCCGACGAGGCCCAGCGGGCCAATGTGGACTCGTTCTTCTACACCAACATCACACCCCAGATGGACGACTTCAACCAGAGCTCCCAGAACGGGCTGTGGGGACGCCTGGAGGACGCCCTGTTCGCCGAGGTCGACGTCGACGACCTGCGGATCAGCGTGTTCGGCGGACCGGTCTACCAGGACGACGACCGGGTCTACCGGGGCATCCGGATCCCCCGGGAGTTCTGGAAGGTGATCGCCTTCGCGGACCAGGGCGCGCTCAGGGCCAAGGCGTTCCTGCTGACCCAGAACCTCGACCAGCTGGAGGCGCTGGACCTGGACGAGTTCCGGGTCTTCCAGATCAACCTGGGCGAGCTGGAGGAGCGGACCCACCTGCGGTTCCCGGTCGCCCTGCGCAAGGCCGACACCCTTGCCGCACCCGAGGCCCTGGCGGACCGGCGGCCGCTCGACACGCCCGCCGACATCCAGTGGCGCTGACTCTCTGACGCTATGTCATGTTCGCCGCTCCCGGCCGCAGGTGCTTGTCCTGCGACCGGGCCCCTTCCGCGGCGTCGCCCCTACTGGTTGCGCCGTGCGAGCGAAAGACCGATCACCCCGACGATCGCCACCGGCCCCGCCACCAGGCCCAGCAGCGGAACCTTGCCGATCAGCCCGATCGCGACCCCGACGGCCCCGATCAGGACAAGTGCCCGCCAGACACCGAGATTTGCCGGCTGTTGCTGCGCCATTTTCCCTACCCCCCAAGCGAATTGTGCGTTGGCATCGCCCCACTCTGTTCGAGCTCAAGACTGGCAGCAGGGCAGCGGGAGAACAAGGGCACGACGGGCGGGCTCCCAGTCGCACGCCACGTCCTTCCGGGTCGCGCTGCTCGGCGACACCGACCGACACCGACCGACACCTGAGCGGGCGGCCCGAACGACCGGGGCGAACGAAAAGCGGAGCGGAGGCGTAAGCACCCGGAGTTCACACCGATGTCCGCCTTGCGAAGGAGGCGCCTCCTCGTGCGGGCATTCGAGTGTCGATCGCAAACCACCGGATCCGGTGAACACCTGACGCCGGGTCTCTGCCTGCGGGCGGACCGCCGGTCCGTCTCCGGAGGGATGCCAGGCCGAAAGGACCCGCCTAGCGTGATCGGCATGTCAAGGATGCCCCTGCGGCGGACCGCCGCGACGATCATGCTGCTGCTCGCCCATGCCGTTCCCCGGATCACCGTCGCCATGATGGCCTTCGCCCACCCCACCGAACCGGCCACCCCGCCGGGCGTACCGCCCGATCCGCACCTCGGCCTGCCGGGCGCCCCACCGGGCGGCGGGCAGGGCAGCGCCCAGGGCGCCGGACCACCCTCCGCGCGGGCCTCGCCACCGACCCGCCCCGTCGTGCCGGCCCGCTCCGGCCGGCCGGCCGTCGGGGCCACCCCGGGGCCCGCGCCACGGCCGTCACCAGGGCTTACGTCGTCGACACCTGGTCGACCGACAGGCGCGTTGCCGGCCCGGCCGAAGCACCCAGGTCCACCGCCGCCGGACCACCGCTGGCCGCGCCTGCGACCGGTGTGCCCGCGGGAAGAGAAGGAGTGAGGGCGTAGGTCGCCCCGAGGGTGCCCACGCCGGCGGCGCGGTCCCACAACGGCACGACCAGCACCATGGTCGAGACCGGCAGACAGTCATTCACCTGAGCCCGACCCGTCCGTCGCGCGGCCGGCGGCAGTGCGCCGATCCGCCTCCAGGGAGCGCTCCAGGCCTGACAGCAGAGTGCGGAAGTTGGCGGCGTCGCGGTCCGACAGGAGGTCTGCCGGCGGGGTCTCGGTCGATGGCTGGCTCATGGCCGGGCGTCTCGATTCTGCGGGGCGGGTCGGACGGCCCGGCCCGCAAGGCGGGCCGGCGCTCCCGAAGCGAGAGCTGACGCGACGTTAGACCGCTGCGATCAACACCCACTAAACAACCGCAGGCCCCTCCCGTCACCCGCCTCGCTGCTCCCCGACCCGAAATCCCGGACCGGGAACCCCGAGAGCCGGAGCACAGAACCAGAAGGCCCGGCCCAGCGGGCGGACCCGCCATCGCCCGTCGACCCCGACACCGCACCCCGGACCCGCCTCCGGGCTCACCACTCCTCGCTCCCCTCCCTCACCTCACAGCCGACGGTCAGGCCATGCCTGCCGCACGAAGGACGGAGGCCCGCCCCAGCACCTTGTCGACGGTGATCTCGATGACGACCCGGTCGGGGTTCACCCGCGGCTGGCGGTAGCGCTCGGCATAGCGGCGGACGGCCTCGGCGACGGCCTCCGGATCCTCGCGCACCACCGCGACGCCCTCCAGCGTGGACCAGCGCGCCCAGTCCACCTGGCAGAGCGCCACCCGCATCCCGTCCGGGCCGGCTTCCTGAACGTTCCGGGCCTTGCGGCTGGCCCGATTGGTGATCACCCGGGCCAGCCCGGCCTCCGGGTCGTAGGTGACACCGACCGGCACCACATGCGGTGTGCCGTCGGGACGCGTGGTGGTCAGGGTGGAGAGGAGGCGCTCACGCCAGAACGCCAGGAAGACATCGTCGGGGTTGCTCAGGTCATGAACCATGCTGGGGATCGTACGACCCCGGCGTCCGGCCCTGCACCACCCACCCGGCGGACCGGCATCGGCGCCGCCGGCGGGCGGCCCACCCCGTCCCGAGCGGCCCGGCGGCCCAGGAACGGCCAGGGCCGGCGGCGACCGGCGGCGGGGTGCCGAGGCCCCTCGGCACCGTCGGAGTGCGCCTGCTCGACAAGGAGGCTGTGCGGAGCTTCGACCACGCATGACGCACAGTCAGATGTCGTATGGTGCAGCGCCATGACAGACACCGCAGGCTGGCACGAGATCGAGCGCCGCAAGGTCTTCAGCAAGTACGGACGCGGCATCGACCGGGTGACCTTCGAACTCCCCGACGCCACCAGGAACGACTTCTACCTCAAGAACGAGCGATCCTCCGCCGCCGTTCTCGCCCTCACCCCCGACCGGCAGGTGATCCTCGCCCGCCAGTTCCGCCCCGGGCCGGCCGCCTTCCTGGACGAACTGCCCGGCGGTTTCGTGGATCCCGGCGACGACCCTGCCGACACCGCCGCCGCCGAACTCCTGCAGGAGACCGGCCACCGGGGCACCGTCCAGGCCGTCACCACCTGCTGGGACGACGCCTACTCCAACGTCCGGCGCCACGTTTTCGCCGCCACCGACTGCGTCAAGGTCGCCGACCCGACCCCCGAGCGCACCGAGTTCATCGAGATCGTCCTGCTGCCCCTCGACACCTTCCGGTCCACCGTACTGCGCAGGGGCCGGATGACCGACGTGGAGGCGGCGTACCTCGCACTGGACCACCTCGGTCTGCTCTGACCTCGGAACCGGCTCGATCGGCCAGCCCGTCAATTGCGGTACACCGCAGGGCGGGTGGGCGCCGGCGAACGTCGCGGCCGCCATGCACTCCGGCGGCCCACGCACCAACCGGGCCGGGGGCGTCGGGTGACGGCGCCCCGGCCTGGTCCGGCCGCAACCGGACCAGGCCGGGAGTTCCTTGATCGATTCTGCCTAGAATGCTTCCACCGGATGTTCGGAAGAAATGTTCGTACGGCATGTCGGCCGCCGCACCGTCGGGGCGGCAGGCACGGACAGGGCCGTACGCAGGGCTGGGAGAGACCTCATGACCGCAGGCCGTACCGCTCTTGTCCTCGTCGACCTCCAGCACTGGATCACCGGGATGCCCTGGGCACCGCGTGACGGCGCCGCGGTGCTCGAAGCCGCGGCCCGGCTGCGGGCGGCCCTCACCGGAGCGGGTGCGGACGCCTCGCCGCAGGGGCCGCTCTACGTGGCCGTCCGCCATCTGCACGCCGACGGCAGCGACGGCGGGGCGGACGCACCCGCCAACGCGCTCCACCCGGAGGCCGCTCCCGGCCCCGACGACCTGCTGGTCACCAAGCACGGGCTCGACGCGTTCGAAGGCACCGGACTGCGGGAGGGCCTCGACCGCCTCGGCGTCACCGACCTGGTCCTGGCCGGACTCTCCACCGCCCACGGGGTCGCCGCCACCGCGCGGTCCGCAGTGGCGGCGGGCTACCGGGTCACCGTCGTCTCCGACGCCACCGCCAGCGTCTCGCACACGGAGCACGACCAAACGCTGGCAGCGCTGGAAACCCTCGGCGCGCGGATCGGCACGGTCGAGAGCGAAACCGCCGGACGCTGACGACCGCCGCGCCCGGCGCCGGTGTGCTCCCGGCCGGGCCGGGAGCACACCGGACACCTCGGCCGGGCGGCGGCTTGCACGGGTCGCTTGATGACGTCGAGTTCCCGGAGGTTGTTCTCGGTGGCCATCACGGCCAGCACCTGCTGTAGCCGCGCATGCTGAGACCGGACTTCAACAGGGTGTGGGCCAGTGTCCGCTGGTGACCGTCGAGCTTGCTCAGTGGCATGCCGGTGCGGTCGGGCTTGGGGATGAAGTCCCAGTCGAGGCGCCGGGGATCGCTCATCCGGGGGATGTGCATCCGGGCCCGCGCCTCCGGGGTGAGCGAGTCCAGGAGCGCCCATGCCGAGAACAGCATCCTCTTGATGGCGCCGGGTGCTTCGTAGTGCGTGGAAGGGTGCTGCGGCATGGGTCCTCCTGCGTCAGGCGGCCGGGTCCGATGGTGGGTACGAGGTGGCTGCCCCCGGCAGCACGGCGAGGAGGTCGCAGTGGATCCTCGCCGCACCGTCGAGTCGTGCGGCGACGGCCTGCCGGGCGGGCCGGCACGCGGGGTCCGGGAACATGGCCAGCCACTCGCGGTTGAGCGCTTCCCGGTCGCGGGGATCGGCCAGGTGGAAGGTCATCTTCAGGATGTCGTCGGTGCCGGCGCCCACTGCCGCCATCAGGGCGCGCACGTGGGTGAACACGTTGGCGCACTGCCGGCGCGGTGGGAAGGACGAACGCGTCCGTCACCCACTGGAGTTCGACGGTGGAGGCGTTGAGGCCCGCTGGATCACCGGCAGCGCGGTCGAGACGCCGACGACCGGCCGGTAGGCGGCGAACACGCCGCCGGACATGCCCCCGGGCCGATCCGGCCCCGGTCAGGTCGTCGCTCCTGTCGTGAACGGCATCGGTGCAGGTGGGGCCGCCCTGCGTCGACCGGGCGGCCCGGTCGGGCGTCTTCGTCGGCGAGCGGGCTCCGAGCGCCGTCCGCTCCCGCGGCGGCCGTTGCCCTCGGCGACCGCCGGCGAAGGCCCGGCCCGGGCCGCCGGTTCGTCCGTCCCGGCACAGGCCCGGGTGCGCCCGGGGGGCTGTGCGGCGAGTGTTACGTTGCGAGCCTCAGTACACGACATGAGGAGTACCAGCCCATGGCAGAGCGTCCGGCCCGTAGGCCCCGGAAGCCGCACACCGCACACGTCGTCCGCACCGAGCGGCTGACGCCCCACATGCAGCGCGTGGTGCTCGGAGGGGACGGTCTCGCCGAATTCACCGCGGGCACCTCCACCGACCACTACGTGAAGATCCTGTTCGGCGCCGAGGGCGTGTCCTACCCCGAGCCCTTCGACCTGGAGCGGATCCGCGAGGAGTTCCCCCGCGAGCAGTGGCCCGTGACACGGACGTACACCGTGCGCGCCTGGAACCCCGAACTGCGTGAGCTCACCCTCGACTTCGTCGTCCACGGCGACGAGGGCCTGGCCGGGCCGTGGGCGGCGCGCGCCCGGCCGGGCGAGACCGTCCGCTTCATGGGCCCCGGCGGCGGCTACGCGCCCGACACCACCGCCGACTGGCACCTGCTGGCCGGCGACGAGAGCGCACTGCCGGCCATCGCGGCCGCCCTGGAGGCCCTGCCCGCCGACACCCTCGTCCGCGCCTTCGTCGAGGTCACCGGCCCCGAGGAGGAGCAGAAGTTCGGCTCCGCCGCCGAGGTCGTCTGGCTGCACCGCGGGGACCGGCCCGTCGGCGAGCTGCTCGTCGAGACCGTCCGCGCGCTGGAGATCCCCGAGGGTCGGGTGCACGCCTTCGTCCACGGCGAGGCCGGCTTCGTCAAGGACTTGCGCGCGTTCCTGCGGGTGGACCTCGGGGTCCCCCGCGAGGACCTCTCCGTCTCCGGCTACTGGCGGCTCGGCCACAACGAGGACGGCTGGCAGTCCTCCAAGCGCGAGTGGAACGCCCAGGTCGAGGCGGAGCAGGAGACCCCCGCCCCCTGACCCCCGACGTCCCGGCCCGCGTGCCGCACGCGCACCCGTCCCCCGTTCCGCAGTCGGGCGGGGCGACCACACACAGCGGCAACGCGACCGGGACCAGGCCGTTCGCCCGCACCCAGGCACTCTTGGGGTCAGCAGCTTCGGCCCGGCTTCCCGCTTCGGAGTGCCTCCCTGGTCAGTGGGCCGTAGCGGAGGTGGTCGCGCTCGTCGCCCCGGATGCCGGCCTCCTGCCGGAAGGCTTGCAGGAGGGTAGCGGCGGCGGCGAACCGACCCGGGGTGAAGGACGCGTGGGCCGGACCGCAGGCCGTCCTGGCCAGCAGTTGGAAATGCATCACCGTGACGTCCAGACCCTCGTCCCCGAGCTGAAGCACCCGGATGCCGGGGAACGTGGCGCTGGGCGAGGCGCTCGGGGGCCGCGGTGCCGGTGGAATTGCGGTGACCCTCGGGCTGGTGGTGGGGCTCGGCGGCGCCGGCGGCCGGGTGGGAACGGGGGGTGCGGGCGTCACAGGCTTGGGTGGCGTGGCCGTTGGTGTCGGCGACACCGTGACTCCCGGCCGCTCCGGGGGTGCCGCCGGTGGGACGGACGGCCCGGTGGGCTGCTGTTCGGGGATGGTCGACGGCACCGGGGCCGGGGCCCTGCCGGTCGGCGCCGGCTGCGGGGCCAGCGCCAGGCCGACGGCCAGGGCGAGCGCCCCGGCGCTCGCGGTTCCGCCGGCGGCCCGGCGGTGCGAGCGCCCGACGGGTCGCCGGTGGTGCTGAGGCCGAGTCCGGCGCCCCGGTTCGGGGACGAGTACGGTGACGGCGGCGAGGGTGCAAGGGTGCGCGCCGTGGGTCGCGTCCGCCGGGAAGGCAGCCCGGTCGGCACCGGCAGGCGAACCGGGCACCTCTCCGAGCCCTTCCGTGGCTGGGGCCCCGCTCCTGTCGAGGCCGCCCACCTCGGGGATATGCGCTCCCGCAGGGCGCCGGCGCTCCAGCTGCGCATGAGCCGTAGGTCGTTCTCGGCCTGGGAACAGACGTCGCAGCCGTTCAGATGCGTCGTCACCTCGGGCGAGGCCGCAGTGCAGTTCTGCACCGCGTCGGCCATCCCGGCGACCAGGTGGCGGCACCTTCGGTCCGGCGCACCGAAGGCGTAGGCCCGCGCGTAGGCGTCGGCCAGGTGCCGCCGGGTCCGTTCCGTGGGGAGCGGGCACTCGACGACCACCGCGCCGACCTCGCCGGCGCCTGGTGCGAGGGCCGACCAGATTTCGGCCGCCGGACCCTTCGGCAGCCCGCGCAGGGCGCGGAGCGGCAAGCAGTCCCGCTCGGCGGCGAGCAGCGCGGAACGGTAGCTCTGGTGCGGCTCGCGTCGCCGGTCCAGCCAGATCAGGAAGCGCGCCGACAGAGTGTCGAACCCCTGTTTGTCGGCCCGATCGGCCGCGACGCGTCGCAGGGTGCCGAGCAGGCCGTCCGTCCAGAGGCGGTTGTGGTCCTCGGGTGCCGAGCAGGCAGTCCGTCCAGAGGCGGTTGTGGTCCTCCCCGTTCCGGAAGAGGTCGAGAGCCCGGTTGGAGGCCTCGATCACCAGATCCTCGGCGTCGTGGCGATGTCGGCACAACGCCCGCGCGTAGGTGAGGGCCGTTCCGCCGTGTCGGCGCATCAGTCCTCCGCAGCCACCTGCCGGGCGGGCGCCACGGGGATGAACCGACCGAGCTCGGAGTCGGTGAGGGTGAGCATGTCCGGTGACAAGGCATCCTCGGTGGAGTCGGGCGTCGACGTCGGTCGAGCCTCACCGGTGTCGGGCGGGCGGATCGGCCCGGGTGGGCAGCGTGGAGCCGGTCAGGTCGGACGGCCCCACGGCGCGGGATCGGGGCGCGGGGTGCGTCATTGGTCCCGCGACACGCGGCTGAAGAACGGCCACCATGACCGGTGGGGCCGTCGAGGGCCGGGGGTGTCGGTGGTGGTCGTCGGGGATCCCTCCTGCGGGCTCGGGCTCCCCTCGGGTGTCGGGCAGCCGTGCCCCGAAGTCGGAACCGCGGTCTGTGAGGGACCACCGTCGGCGGGGGTGCCGCTCCCGAGCACCGGCGTGGAGGGCGGCGCGTCCGACGCGGAGAGGCGGGCGGAGTGCCTTCCGGGACCGGGGCACGGCAGCGGGTGGGGAGCGCCGTCCCGCCGTCCGGTCGCGTGGCCGACCACGGCGTCGAGACAGCGGCAGGCTCCGCCGGCGGCTCGCAGGAAGTGCGCGGTGACGTACGCGTCGAACTGCCGGGCCCCGGCCATGGCCTGGCCCTGACCGGTCTCACCCGGCGGGCATACGGGCACCTCACCCCCGCCCGGTGCGAGCATCCGCTCCAGCACGACGGAGCGGCACGGGCGCGAGACGGACAGCAGGGCGTACACCAGCCCGTCGGTCGACTCCGCGCCGCCCCCGGGCGCATGGTGCGACCGGTACTCCGTCGAGCGAACCACCGCGATCATCAGGAAGGACCACGGGAGACCCGGCTCCTTCTCCGTGCGCGGGGAACTCAGCATCCTCGCCATCACGTCCCGGCGCCCGTCGTCCCCGGCCGGTCTGTCGTCCCCGGCCCGCGTGCCGGGGGCGGTACGCAGCGCGAAGGCCAGTGCGGCCGCCCGGTACAGGTCCAGGACCCGTCTCTCCCGCCAGGACGTCTCCGGACGGCCGTCGACCGCACGGCGCTCCTGACCGGCGCCGACCGTTCGGGCCTCTGACATGGAATCGCCTCTCTCTCGGGACAGCCGCTCGCGCGGCGGGATCACCATCAGGGGGCCGGACTCGTGCGGCTGGCGGAGTCCGCAGCGCGGCCCGGCGAACACGGCGGGGGCCCGGCGGCATCGGCTCGGCGGACGCCGTCGAACACGATCAGCGGTCCCGACGTGGGGCTGCGCGCGTACCCCGCGAAGGCCACCGCCGCGCCGAACGCGCCGGCCGGCACGATCGGCGGCCATGACCGCGACAGCCGGCGCACGCTGCGGGCCACGGCCGGCTCCGCGCCGTCACGACGTGGTGGGACAGGGGGCATCGGCCGGCCTTTCCAGGAAATCTTCCCGACGGAGCGCGCACCGGCGGAACCCCGCCGAACTCGGGCCACGGGCGGTCAAGGGCCCGGAGTACGAGCCCTCATCGAGGAAGAGGGCAAATCGGCCTTGGCATCCCGCGCCGATGTGCAACCGTTATGAACGGCATCGCGAACGATCCGGAGGGCGGCGGCAGCGCGCACGGCTCTCCTGACGCGCGCCCACCTCGCCGGACGCCGCCTCCGGTCCTGACCACCGAACGTCCGCGAGGCGCTGCACCACCCACTGCCATTCGTCTCTGACGGCGCGCCGGGCGAGCTCGTCGCCCTCGGCGGGGCCGCCCGGACACCGACGTCGCCGAGCGCGGAACCTTGCGGCCCCGGCCGATCCGACTGTTACCCGCTGCCTTCGAACTCGCCCCGGCCCAGCTGGACTTCGGCGAGTGGACACGCCGCCGCCCTCGCCCGGGCGGGAGCCGGCGCGAGGGCGGTGTCCGTTCGCCGACATGGCGCCGGACGGAACAGGGGCGTCAGCTGCAGGTGGCGCCCACCGCCTGCCAGGTGGTGGCGTCGACCATGGTGGTGGGGACGAAGGCCTCGGGCGGAAACTCCCTGCTGTTCTTGAGCTTGTCGTACATGGCCTGCACCGCGAAGGCGCCGACATCACGGCCGTTGATGAACAGCGCGGCCTTCATGCCGGAGGGCTTGCCGCCGCTCCAGTCCTTGCAGGCCAGGTAGGCGCCGAGACCGACGCCGATCACGTTGTCCGGGGAGATGCCGGCGTTCTGCATGGCGGTGACGCCGCCCTGGACGTTCTCGTCGTTGCACCCCCAGACCACCCAGTGCCTGACGCCCTGGTTGGCGGTGACCGTCGCGGCGATCTTGTCCTGAGCCCCGGTCGGCGTGTTGTCGGTGGCGACGTCGATGCTCTTCACGTCCGCCCCGCCGCCCGCGGCGAACGCCTCCTTCGCGGCCTTGACCCGGTCGCCGCACACGGTCACGTCCTGCTTCCAGGCCGAGACGATCCGGGTGTCGGCGGCCGACCAGCCGGCCTTCCGGTACTCCTCCAGCGCCCGCTTGCCGACCTCGCCGCCCATCTGGGCACCGCTGAAGCCGATCCGCGGCACCAGGTTCTCCTTCGCACACGCGGCGGGGTCCGGGCCGGTCGCACAGATCTGGTCGTCCGAGGTCAGCAGCGCGACGTTGGCACTCTTGGCGATCTGCACCACCTGCGGACCGACGGCGGGGTCGGGCACGACGATGATGACGCCGTTGGACTTCTGCGCGACCGCCGACTGCACCTCGCCGACGGTCTTGTTCGCGTCGTTGCCGAGGTTCACGACCTTCAGGTCGATGCCCAGGACCTGTGCCCGCGCTTCGGCGCCGGCCGCCTCGCCGACGAAGTACTCCTGGTCGCCCTGCTTCTGCAGGTAGGTGATCGAGATCCTGCCGTTCAGCGGCGCCGCCGGGGCGGGGGTCGCCGTCATCGGCTCCCGCCCGGTGGAACAGGCGGTGGTCAGGCCGAGGGCGAGCAGCAGGCCCCCGGCGGCGGCACGGCTGGTGGTACGGGACATGAACGGCTCCTTCGGGCATGCGTCCGGGCGGCGCATGCGGGAGTGCGGGAGGAAGGACGGCCCTCGGGGTGGCGAAGGCCGAACGGGAAGGGCCGATGGCGGGCTGTCCGGCGGTCGCGTCCGCCGAACAGCTGCCGGAGCCGGTGGGCGCACGGGGCCTTCACCGCTTTCACCGGGAACAGGAACGGGCTCAACTCCTTCGTCCCTGCGTCGATACCGGGCACCGCCCCGACGCGGCGGGCACCGGCGCCGCCCCCGCCCCGGACGGGGCGCGTCCGGAGCGGGGGCGGGCCGTGGCCTGTGGCAGGGCGGTCAGTCGACGGACCAGCGCTGCAGGGTGGAGCCGGTGTCCGGCTGCTGGGTCACCTTGGCACCGTTGGTGGCCGAGGCGGCGGTGAGCAGCAGGCCGCTGCCGGCGGCGGCGATGGTGTACCGGTCGTTGTCGGCGGGGGTGATCCTCCAGCGCTGACCGGTCTGGTTGTCGCACGTCCGCTGGACGACGGCGGCGCCGGCTCCGCCGGTCGCCTCGGCGCACTTGCCGGAGGACTTGTTGAGCATGGTGTAGGTGCCGTCGCCCTGGGGGGTGAAGGTCCAGGTCTGGTTGGCGCCGCGGTTCGGCGACCACAGCACCGGTTCGGTGCCGTCGGAGGTCGAGCCGCCCGGGTTGTCCAGCGCCTTGCCCCCGGTCTCGACGCTGTGCGCGCCCTCCACGGTCTTCACGACGCCGGGCCAGGGAATGCCCGGGGCGGCGTAGTAGCCGATGCCGGCGGCGGTCCAGCGAGGTCCTTGCTGCGCCAGGCGCTGGCGGAAGCTGTTCCAGTCACGGGCGGACTGGGGGCTCCAGCCGACCTCCGCGAGGGCGGGCAGACGCGGGAAGCTCATGTAGTCGGCGTAGTCCTGGGGTTCGGGCCAGCGGGTGGTCGGGGTCGGCAGCGCGTTGCTGCCCTCGTAGGCACGGTCGGCCCAGAGGGCGGCCTCGACGCCGGCGATCTTCTTGGCGGGGACGACGGCGCCGGTGCCGTCCGGCTTGGCGGTGCTGGTCGCCGGGTCCCACTCGTAGGACCTCTGCACCGGCACGTATCCGGACCAGCTCAGGCCGTACGGGGTGGAGACGTCGTACTTCATGTCCAGGTAGGCGTGGTCGGACGGGGACATGACGAACTTGGCGCCCTGGGCGACTCCGTTGCGCACCTCGCGGATGCTGCGGGTCTCCTCGGCGGTGCCGATGCTCTCCCGGTCGTCGTCCTCACCCCAGTACTGCAGGATGCTGTCGGCGGGGATGGCGGACTGGCCGAGTTGGTGCCAGCCCATCACGGTCTTGTTCCGCCCGGTGGCCGCCGAGGTGGCCGCCTTGACGTAGGCGGCGTACTGCTCCGGGGTCGCCTGCGGGGTCTCGTCGCCGCCGAGGTGGATGTAGGGGCCGGGGGTGAGCTTGGCCACCTCCTTGATGACGGCCGCCAGGAAGCGCCTCGTGTTCCCGATGTGGGTCCCGTCCTCCAGACAGTAGAGGCTGATGCCGACGTCGAAGCCCGAGTAGGGCGCCTTCGCCTTGTCGTCGCAGTTCAGGCCCGGCACCGACGCCAGGGCGGCCTCGGTGTGGCCGGGGCCGTCGATCTCGGGCACCACGGTCATGAAGCGGGACGAGGCGTAGGAGACGATCTCCTTGTAGTCCGCCGCCGAGTAGTACCAGTCGCTGCCGCCGGTGAAGCCACTCTGGGTGCTGGCGCCCACCTTGGTCAGGTCCGGGACGGCGTCGATGGCGAGGCGCCACCCCTGGTCGTCGGTCAGGTGCAGATGCAAAGTGTTGATCTTGTATGCGGCCGCCTCGTCGATGTAGCGCTTGACCTGGGCGACGGGGTAGAAGCGGCGGGCGACGTCCAGCATCACGCCGCGGTACTCGTAGCGGGGCGAGTCGGAGATCTTGGCGGGCGGGACGGTCCACGCACGGGTCTGCTCGCTGCGGGACTCGACTGCGGCGGGCAGCAGTTGACGGAGCGTCTGCACACCGCGGAAGAGGCCCTCGGCCCCGTGGGCCCGGACCACGACGCCGTGTTCGTCGGAGGTGAGGGTGTAGCCCTCGGCACCCAGGCTCTTGGGGCCGTCGGGATCCAGCACCACCGCGTTCTTCGGCACCCGGGTGTCCTTGACGACCGCGAGGTCGTAGCCCGTGGCGGGCGCGAGCAGCTTGGCGAGGTAGGTGCCGACCCCCACCGCCGCCGAGTCCCGGGAGAGGACCGCGATACGGGTCTGCGCGGTGAGGGTGAACCCCGCGCCCGCCACCGCCTGCTGCGAGACCGGCTGCGGCACCAGGGCGTAGGGGGCCGGGGCGGGGGCGGGCGGCGCGGCGGCGGCCTGGGAGAGCGTGGCCGTGAGCGGGAGGGCGGCGACGGCTGTGGCAAGTGCGACGAGGCGTCTGCCTCGTCGGTGCGACGAGCGCATGTTGACTCCTTCGGACAGGAAGGGCACGGGACCGGACACCAGGTGGACGGTCGGGAGGGCGCGCGATTCGCGCCGGCACGGGACGGTGGCTCGGGGGTGGGCCCGGCACCTGGTGTCGGACCTCTGAGGGCTCACCCCCGGCACCGCGCCGGAGAGCCTCGCCGCCGATCACGTGCCGCCCTGCCGGCCGCCCGGTAGGGCAGTGGGGCATGTGGCACGTGATGCGAAAGGGGCGATGCTCATGCTCATAGATGCTCTAATCACGCACTTTGCGAGCAACTTCAACCACGACGGTGTCAGGGGGGCTCAGGGGTGTCAAGGCCTACGCAGCCGTAGCTTCTCCGTTCGTGGGCGGCTTTACGGCAGCGCCGCCGAAGCCCCTTCGGGGCGCGGCAAGGCCCGTTGTCGACCGTCGACCGGCGCCCCGCCGCCGTCGTCACGACAGGCCCTCCGGCCGGAGCCACGACAGGCCGGCTCGCGAAGAACCGGCCGCCACCGGGCCGGTCCACCCGGAATCCGCTCTCCCACACCCTCGGCCGCGGCCTTCTCCAGCACCGCCGGCACCTCAGGTTCAACCCTCCCGGGCCGCGCCGTACGCCCGGGCGACGGTGGAGTCCATGCCGACCAGGGACAGGCTCACCCGGTCGCACCGCACGGCCGCGGAGCCCATCGCGTCCCTCGTCGGGCGACGGCCGCGACCGGGAGGACCTGCTCCGGGTCGCCAAGGAGGACCTCGGCGAGACTGCCGTCGACGCTTCGTAGCCGGCCGGCGCCGGGCCCCTCGCAACCCCGACGCCGGGCCCACCGACAACAAGGCCTCCCACCCGGACCTCTCGGTGGATGCCGCCGCCCTCCCCGAACCCGTACAGGCGTACAGGCCTGCACACCGGAGGCGCCACCCGCCCCCGTGCCCCGGTCCGCGGCGCCGCGACCACCTGGAGGACATCACCTCACCAGCGAGCCGGATGCCCGGCTCCGCACCCGCCGACCCTGTCGCCGAAGGGGCAACCACCGACGGCAGGGCCGCGCGCCCGCACGCTGCGCCCCGGTACCCGCCACCTGGCATCGGTGCGGGTCAGCAGCTTCGGCCCAACTGTCTGCTCTGGAGTGCCTCCCTGGTCAGTGGGCCGTAGAGGAGGTGGTCGCGCTCGTCGCCCCGGATGCCGGCCTCCTGCTGGAAGGCCTGCAGGAGGGCAGCGGTGGCGGCGTCGAACCGGCCCCGGACGAAGGGCGCGCGGGTCGGACCGCAGCCCCTCCTCGCGAGCAGCTGGTGCTGCATCATCGCGACGTCCGGGCCCTCGTCCCCACGCTGGAGCACCCGGATGCCGGGAAACGTGGCGCTGGGCGACGCGCCCGGGGACTGCGGCAGCGGTGGAGCGGTGATGCCCGGTTCGGCGGTGGGGCTCGGAGCCGGCGGCGTTGCGGGCGCCGAGGGACCGGGGGTCGCAGGCCTGGGCGGCACAGGCCGGGGCGCCGTGGCGGTGGGCGTCACGGAGGGCGTCAGGGTGGCGGGGGTGGGCGCGTCCGACGCTCCCGGCGGCTGTGGGGGTACCGCCGGTGGGGCGGACGGGCCGGTGGGGTTGAGTTCGGGGGTGGTCGACGGCACCGGGGCATGGGCCGCGCCGGTCGGCGCCGGCTGCGGGGCCAGCGCCAGGCCGACGGCCAGGGCGAGCGCCCCGGCGCTCGCGGCGCCGGCGGCGGCCCGGCGGTGTGAGCGTAGAACGGGCCGCCGCCGGGCGGCGTGCCGCCGCCGGCCGGGCTGAGGCTGTGCCAAGCGCCCGGGTACCGGTGGGGCGGCGAAGGTGGGAGGGTGCGCGCCGTGGGCCCCGCCCGCCGGGTACGGGGCATGGTCGGCGGCGGCCGGCGAGCCGGTCACGTCCGCGGTCCGGGGCTCGCCCCCGTCCAGGCCGTCCACCTCCGGGAACCGGATGAACATGCGCTCCTGAAGGGCGTCGATGTCCCAGCTGTGCACCAGCCGCAGGTCGTTCTCGGCCTGGGAGCAGGCGTCGCAGCCGTTCAGATGCGTCGTCATCTCGGGTGAGGCCGTGGTGGAGTTCTGCACCGCGTGAGCCATCCGGGCGACCAGGTGGCGGCACCTTCGCTCCGGCGCGCTGATGGCGTAGGCCCGCGCGTAGGCGTCGGCCAGGTGCCGCCGGGTCCGCTCCGAGGGCAACGGGCGCTCGACGACCACCGTCCCGACATCGCCGGCGCTCGGTGCGAGGGCCGACCAGATTTCGACTGCCGGACTCTGCGGGAGCCCGCGAAGGGCACGGAGCGGCAAGCAGTCCCGCTCGGCGGCGAGCAGCGCGGAACGGTAACTCCGGTGCGGCTCCCGCCGCAGGTCCAGCCAGGCCAGGAATCCCGCCGACAGAGCGTCGAATCCATGCTCGTCGGCCCGTTCGGCGGCGACACACCTCAGGGTGCCGAGCAGGCCGTCCGTCCAGTGGTGGCTGTGGTCCTCCCCGGTCTGGACGACGTCCAGGGCCCGGTTGAAGACCTCGATCACCAGATCCTCGGCGTCGTGCCGGTGTCGGCACAACGCCCGCGCGTAGGCGAGGGCCGTCCCGCCGTGTCGGCGCATCAGTTGCTCCGCGGCCACCTGCCGGGCGGCCGCCGCAGGGAGGAACTGGCTGAGCTCGGCATCGGTCAGGGTAAGCGTGTCCGTCAACAAGGGCTCCTCGGTGGAGTCGGATTTCGGCGTCGGTCGGGCCTCGGCGGCGTCGGGCGGGCCGAGCGAGGCCGGGCGGGCCGAGTGGGGCCGGGCGGGCCGAGTGGGGCCGGGCGGGCCGAGTGGGGCCGGGCGGGCCGAGCGAGGCCGGGCGAGCCGAGTGGGGCCGGGCGGCTGCAGGAAGCCGGTCGGGCCGGACGGAACCCCCGCGCGGGATCGGGACAAGGCGTCCGCCCGTGGTCCCGCGCCGTGCGGCTGCCGCGGGCCGCCGTACTCGACGGGTCGCGGCAGCGTCGGACATGGTCCCCCCTGGGGTTTGACCGCGTGGCGGGGGCGGCCCGGCAAGCCGGGCGACGTCCACCACCACACCGGCCGACATCGGATGGGTCAGGTGAAACGGGTCGGCAGGTCGTGCGAACGAAGAGGAGCCGAAGACACCGGAGTTCGCCGACATGCCACGCGGAAATAGAGATCGCTGGCCCGGGCCGAACCCGCCCCGTTGCGCGCCTGTGACGCCGCCGCGACCGTCCCGATACGCGCGCACCTCGCCCTGCGAGCCGGCCCCGGGCCCGGTCAGCCGCGCCTTCGGTGAGCCGTCATTCGCGCGGACCGGCGTGACGAAAGACGTCCGCGGGCGGCAGCGCCGACCGGGCGGTGTCGAGGAGCACGGCCAGCTCGAACTCCCGTGCGATGAAAGGGCACCACGGCCCCACCCGCCAACGCTCGCTGCGCGCCACCGACTACTGGAGCTACGAGCTCCGCTCCCCCCGGGAGCGGCACCTGTGGGCACGCCGGTCGGCCTTCGCCGGCGGCTGCGACCTCAGCGCTGTTTGACGGGCACAGGCCTCCGGCTCCGGGGACGGGGTCCCGTGCCGGAGGCCTGTGCCCGTCTCATGCCCCTCTGTTGCCGTCGGCTACGACTTGCAGACCGGGGGCTTGTCGCCACTGTTGATGCTGTAGACGGTGGACAGCCCGCCGGGATCATGGGCGACGGGCAGGGCGACGGTGTCGTCGGCCTTCCACGGGAGGTCGCCGGCCGAGAAGGTCCAGGTTCCGGTGACCTTTCGGGCGACCTTGCTGAGCGTGATCCAGCCGTACTGGCCCGGCTGGACCGGGTACGTCCCCTGGTTGTTCACGCTTGTGGAGCCCGACCGCACGGATGACGGCGTCGAGTCGGGCCAGGCGGAGTCCAGCCCGGGGGTGCGGCCGCCGCGTACCTGCATCGCAGTGCAGTGCCCGTACCCGCCGAGGGCCAGGTACGCGAGGTCGTCCACGGTCGCGGCCAGGCCGTCGACCGCCAGCTTGAGCTGCGGAGCAACAGTCATGACTGTGGGCCTACTTGACGCCCTCGGCAGCCGAACGGGACCACCCCGGCGGCGGCCCGGTGCCGGGCACCGGGCCGCCGTCGGGAGCCGCGGCGGCCGGCGGGGATCAGTGGCCGCGCGCGATCCAGTCGGCCAGGCTCGGCGCCTCCGCGCCGACGGAGGTGGAGTCGCCGTGGCCGGTGCGGACCACCGTCTCGGGCGGCAGCGTGAGCAGGCGGTCCCGGATCGAGTCGATGATGGTGGGGAAGTGCGAGAACGAGCGGCCGGTGGCGCCCGGTCCGCCGTGGAACAGCGTGTCGCCGGTGAAGACCGTGCCCAGGTCCGGCGCGTAGAGGCAGACCGCGCCCGGCGCGTGGCCGGGGGTGTGCAGGACGGTCAGGGTGGTCCCGGCCACCTCGATCGCCTGACCGTCGGCGAGTTCGCCGTCGGGGAGCCGCTCGGGGTGGGTGAGCTTCCACAGCGGCAGGTCGTCGGGGTGCAGCAGGACCGGCGCGCCCGTGCGGGCCGCCAGGGCCGGGGCCGCGTCGATGTGGTCGTTGTGGGCGTGGGTGCTGACGATCGCGACCAGTCGGCGGTCGCCGAGTGCGCCGGCGATGGCCTCGGCGTCGTGGGCCGCGTCGATCACCACCGCCTCGGTGTCGTTGCCGACGATCCAGACGTTGTTGTCCACCTCCCAACTGCCGCCGTCCAGTTCGAAGGTGCCGGAGGTAACCAGGTGCTCGATGCGCGCGGCGGTCACAGGATCACCACCGAACGGAGCACGTCGCCGTGCTGCATGCGCTCGAAGGCCTGCTCCACCGCGTCGAGTTCGATGGTCTCGGTGACAAAGGCGCCGAGGTCCAGGCGCCCCTGCAGGTGGAGGTCGATCAGCATCGGGAAGTCCCGCGTGGGCAGGCAGTCCCCGTACCAGGAGGACTTCAGCGCGCCGCCGCGTCCGAACACGTCCAGCAGCGGCAGTTCCAGCGTCATCTCCGGCGTGGGGACGCCCACCAGGACGACGGTGCCGGCCAGGTCGCGGGCGTAGAAGGCCTGCTTGTAGGTCTCCGGGCGGCCGACCGCCTCGACCACCACGTCGGCGCCGTTGCCGTCGGTCAGCTCGCGGATCGCCTCCACCGGGTCGGTGGTGCGGGAGTTCACGGTGTGGGTGGCGCCGAGCCGGCGGGCCGTCTCCAGCTTGCGGTCGTCGATGTCCACCGCGATGATCTTCGCCGCGCCGGCCAGCCGCGCGCCCATCACCGCCGCGCCACCGACGCCGCCGCAGCCGATCACGGCGACCGAGTCCCCGCGGCCCACGGCGCCGGTGTTGATCGCCGCGCCCAGGCCCGCCATCACCCCGCAGCCCAGCAGTCCGGCCACGGCCGGCGAGGCAGCCGGGTCGACCTTGGTGCACTGGCCGGCCGCGACCAGGGTCTTCTCCGCGAAGGCGCCGATGCCCAGCGCGGGCGACAGCTCGGTGCCGTCCAGCAGGGTCATCTTCTGCTTGGCGTTGTGGGTGGCGAAGCAGTACTGCGGCCGCCCGCGCCGACAGGACCGGCACTGCCCGCACACCGCACGCCAGTTGAGGACCACGAAGTCACCCGGTGCGACCTCGGTGACACCTTCGCCCACCGACTCCACCAGGCCGGCGGCCTCATGGCCGAGCAGGAAGGGAAACTCGTCGTTGATGCCGCCCTCGCGGTAGTGCAGGTCGGTGTGGCAAACCCCGCACGCCTGCACCTTGACCACCGCCTCGCCCGGCCCCGGGTCGGGCACAACGATCGTCGTCACCTCCACGGGCGCACCCTTGGCACGCGCGATGACTGCCTTCACCTGCTGGGACATCCGGTTCCCACCTCCGTCGGCCGGCGCGGTTCTGCGCCGGGACTGCGAATCCGCTTGCCCACGAAGCGTAGCCCCGGCCGGCGGCCGCCTCGCCGAGCGCGGCCGGTCCCTCCCCGCGGCGGGCCGACGGATCCGGGCCGCCGCGGGCCCCGCCCGCCCGCGCGGTCGGTCAAGTCGGCGGGAACCACCGGTCGATGGCCGGATCTACCGCTGTCCGGGGGCATCCGGCACACATACCGTCGTACGCAGCGGCCGCCCCGTGCACCCCATCGCCCTACCCGTACCCCGGACCCCCCGAAACCCCCGCCCGACGACGGGCCGCGCCCGTTCCCCGGCCGCCCCCGGCGCGACTCGCCGGCCCTTCGGACACCAGCGCACCAAGCACGCGCCGGCCCGCCGGCACCCACGCGTACGCCTGCCGGCGCCCGCGAGCACACCCGCCGGCCCATCGGCACCACGAGCACACCCGCCGGCCCCCGAGCCACACCCAGCGGAGCCGGCAGACCGCAGCCGACCTCGCCGACTTCGCAGACCGCCACCCGCGGTCGACCGCCAGGAGGATGGATGTCCGTCGAACAGCGCCCGGCCGAGTCCGCACCGCCGCTCGTCCCGCTGCACTGCCTGCGCCACGCCGAGCCCGGCCCGCCGCGCCTGGCCGCCCTGCCCACCGGCACCCCGGTCTGGCTGGTCAGCCGGCACGCCGACGTCCGCCAGGTGCTCACCGACCCCCGCCTGAACCGGGCCTCGCTGTACGCACCCGACGCACCGTCGGTGTCGGTGGTCCCCAACATCCTGGACGACCCGGACGGCCTGCTGAACCTCGACGGCGCCGAGCACCAGCGCCTGCGCCGCACCGTCCAGCGGGCCTTCACCCCGCGGGCCATCGCCCGGTGGCGTCCCTGGGTCGCCTCGGTGGTCGACGGCCTGCTCGACGACCTGATCGACCAGGGCTCCCCCGCCGACATCGTCGCCGAGTACACCAGGCCGCTCCCGGTGGCCGTGATCAGCCGTCTGATGGGCCTGGACGGGCTGGACCTGAAGCGACTCGGCCACTGGAGCGACCACGCACTGTCCGCCACCGCCCACCCGGCCGAGGCGATCGCGGCCGCCATGGGGGAGTTCGCCCGGTTCGCCGCCGAGCTGATCGCCGAGCGGCGCGCCGCGCCCGGCGAGGACCTGGTGAGCGGCCTGCTCGCCGCCGCGCGGGAGGGCGGCGGCGTCGACGAGCAGCAGTTGGTCTCGCTGGTGGTGGGGTTGGTGGTGGCCGGCCACGAGACCACCATGACGACGCTCGGCAACGCCATGGTGTACCTGCTCGGTGACGGCCGGGCCGCCTGGCAGCGGCTCGCCGCCGACGAGGAGAGCGCGGGCGCCGCCACCGAGCAGCTGCTGCGCGCGATCCCGCTCGGCGACACCGAGGCGCTGCCGGGGCTGCTGCGCCGGGCCACCGAGGAGGTGGAGATCGGTGGCGTGACCATTCCGGCCGGTGCCGTGGTGGCGGCCGACTCCGCCACGGCCAACCACGACCCGGCGGTCTTTCCGCGCACCTTGGCCGAGGACCTGTTCGCGCCGCTCGGCTCCCCGAGCCTGACCTTCGGCGCCGGCCCGCACCACTGTCTGGGTGCCTGGCTGGCCCGGATGGAGGTGGAGCTCGCCCTGCACCGGCTGGCCCGCCGGCTCCCGGGCCTGCGGCTGGCCGGGCCGCAGGACGCCATCGCCTGGCGCGAGGGCCTGCTGACCCGCAGTCCGCTGGCCCTCGAGGTGTCCTGGTGACGGGCGGCCCGGAGGGGACGGACGACCCGGGCGGGACAGGCGGGGCGGGTGGAACGGACGGGACGGACGACCCGGGCGGGACAGGCGGGGCGGGTGGAACGGACGCGATGTTTCAGGCAGGAGGTCCGGTGGCGGCGGGCGCGAGCGGGAAGCCCGGCGATGTGGTGGTGCGGATCGATCCGGACCGCTGCGTCGGTGCCGGCCTCTGCGCGGCCACCGCGCCGGACGATCTCGCCCTCGGGGAGGACGGCCGGGCCCGGACGCGCCGCCCGGTCACCGTCCCCGGGGAGGAGCTGACCGAGGCCGCCGAGATGTGCCCGGTGGAGGCGATCACCGTCCTGTCCGCACGGGACGGGCGGCGGATCGCCCCTGCGCTCTGAGGCCACCGCCGGAACGGACGGAGGAACAGCGCCGCGCCCGGTACCGCCGCGCCGGGCCCCGCCGTGATCGGCGGGGCCCGGCGCGGCGGTACCGGGCGGGAACCGGCGCGGTCGTTGGCGGGCGCCGTCGGGGCAGCCGGCGCCGGGTCAGGCGCGGGCGACCGCGAGGTCCTTGATGTCCTCGAAGCTGAGGCCCAGCTTGTTGTACGTCCGGACCTGCTGCTCGGTCAGCCCACCGCCCTGGGTCAGCTCCTTCACCTGGGCGTCGGTGAGCGGCTCGGCCGTGCGGCCCAGGCCGCCGCCGAGGCCGCCCCGGCCGCCGCCGGACATCTCGCCGAAGAGGCTGTCGAGGTCGGCCCTGGTGATCTCGGTGGCACCCGCGGGTGCCTGGACCGCGGGGACGTCCTTACCGAACGCGATCTTGATCGGCAGACTGGTGCCGGGGGCGATCTTGTCGTCCAGCTGGGCGAGGTCGAAGGTGACCGCGGACAGCGACCCGCCGTCGAGGTAGACGTCCATGGCCAGCTTGCGGTCGGGCAGGTCGCTGGGGACGGCGGTCGGCAGCTTGCCCAGGTTCGGGATGTCCTTGGCCAGCGGCTGGAAGGTCTTCAGCAGGTCCTCGGCGAGCTTGCGGGACGGGACGCTGACCGTGACGCGGTCCTTGCCGTCCTGCTTGCCCTTGTCCTCGAAGGAGACGTCGCGGCTGAAGACGTCCTTCAGGGAGTTGAGGAGGTTCTCCTGCGTCCCGGGGTCCAGGGTGGGCGGTGCGGACGGCTTGGCGCCGGCCGCACCCTGGCCGCCGCGCAGCGACTTGCTGAAGTCCTGCAGCGTCCCGGCGTCGAGCGAGACCCACTTGCCGGCCAGCGCGCCGCGCACCGACGCGGGCAGGTCCGCCGTCATCTCCCGGGCCTGGGACGGGTCCTCGCCGACCAGGGTGGCGAAGCCGGCGAGGTCGGCCTGCGCGAAGGTCTTGCCGCCGACCTGGCGCAGCTCCAGCAGCGACTTGCCGCCCTTGCCGGTGAGCGCGTACGAGAACGAGAGCGCCTTGTCGGCCAGCAGCGTGCCCCGCGTCGGACGGCTTGCCGTCGGTTCCCTTCGGCGACTGCAGGTCCTTGAGCGGCTTGTCGGCGCTGAACGAGACGGCCAGGCTCACGGTGGACAGTGCGGCGGCGCTGTCGGCGCCGATCTTGTCGCCGGTGGCGGCGCCGAAGGCCTCGATCTGCGCCGCGGTGGCGTCCACCGAGAGCTTGGCCGAGAAGGCCTTGCTGTCGCCCAGCTTCCCGAAGGCGTCGGAGACCTTCTGCGCCGCGGACAGCTGCTGGACGGTTCCGCAGGCGGCGAGCCCGGCGGCGATGACGGTGCTGCAGGTGGCGGCGACCAGGGTGGTGCGGACGGTCCTGCGTATCACGGTGTTGATGAAGAACTCCTGCTGGTGCGTCGTCAAGATCAAGGAAGCGACTGGTCCGCTGCCTGCGTTCGGCATGACACAGGCAAGCACAGGAGCCCTGGCCCGGGCATCCGAATTCCGGCGGCCTCCCCCGGGGCGACCACAAACTACCGCACCCGACCGACAGCCCCGGCACCCGCCGCCGGGCCGCCCCGCCCGGCCCGGCCCCCTGGGGGCACCGGTCTTGCACCGTGCCCGTTCTGTGACGCGACCGGCACGGCCTGCGGTCCGCACGACGCTACTGTCGGGCAGGTGATCGTATGGCTCAACGGCACCCATGGCGCAGGCAAGACGACGACGAGTCCGCTCGTGCAGCGGTTGATTCCGGATTCACGGGTGTTCGACGCCGAGAAGGTCGGCGAGACACTCATGGACATCACGCCGGGGCTGCCCGAGACGGACAACTTCCAGCACTGGCCGCCGTGGCGGCAGCTCGTGGTCGAGACCGCCCGCCGCGTACTCGACTACACCGGCGGCGCCCTGGTGGTGCCCATGACGGTCCTGGTCGAACAGTACTGGCGGGAGATCAGCACCGGTCTCGCCCACCATGCCATTCCGGTACGTCACTTCCTCCTCCACGCCGACCAGGACACCCTCCGCGGCCGCATCGAGGGGGACGTTCTCATGGGCCCGTCCCCGTTCCGGCTCAAGTACCTCGATCCCTACGCCGAGGCAGCCCGCACTTGGCTGCTCGGGGAGGCCGAGGTCATCGACACCACGCACCTCACGCCGGCCGAGGCCGCCCTGCAGATCGCGGAGGCCGTCAGGAGTTGAGGTCCGCCCGCCCGGGGAGACGGGCGGCAGACGACGAGGAACGACCTCCCCGGGCCGAAGAGCGCGATCGGTCCGGACGGGGAACCCCGGTCCGTCTATCCGGTTTCCTCCGTGTTGAGGCGCCGGAGCAGGTCGAGCAGGGTCGCCCGGTCCGCTGCGGGCAGGGCGGAGAAGCAGGTGGCGAGAACCTCGTCGGCGATCTTGTCGGCGGCCGCCAGGGTCCGCTCACCGGCAGGGGTGAGGTGGTGTTCGATGCGCCGGCCGTGTCCCGGGCGCCGTTCGACCACGCCCTGGGCCGTCAGGCGGCCGACGAGCGCTCCGAAGGCCTGCTCGCTCTGGAACGTCGCGGCAGCCAATTCGCGGGCCGACGCCCCGGGTGCGCGGCCGATCGCCCGCAGGGCGTCCCATTGGGCCAGTGTGGTGCCGACGGTCGAGAGCGCACTGTCGAGCGCCCGGTGCTGCCGGTACTGCGCCTGCTTGACCGCTCTGCCGAGTTCTTGCAGCTCACCATTCATGGATCCAGTCTACGACTTAACTAAGCTAGCTTATATAAGGATCTTTAGTTACTCTGAGGGCATGCTTCCGGACCACACCTCAGCCGTGTACCCCGACCTGCCCCTCACCCTGTCCGAAGCCGGAACCGGCCGGCCGGTCCTGATCCTGCACGGCGGCGGGGGCCCGGCCACGGTCGCCGGCCTCGCCGGGCACATCTCCCGCACCGCCCACGCCATCACGCCCGTGCACCCCGGCTGGGACGGCACCCACCGCCCCGAATGGCTGACCGGCATCGACGACCTCGCCCTCACCTACCTGCACCACCTGCACGACCGGGCCTTGGACGACGTCCTCGTGGTCGGTTCCTCGCTCGGCGGCTGGATCGCCGCCGAGATGGCCGTACGCGACACCGCGGGAATCATCACCGGCCTCGTCCTGATCGACGCCGTCGGCGTGAACATCGAAGCGGAACCGATCACCGACTTCTTCGCCCTCGACGCGCGCGGCGCGGCGGAGCACTCCTGGCACGACCCGGACCGCTACTTCGTCGACCCCGCCGGCGTCCCCTCCGACGAACTCGCCCGCCGGCAGGCCAACATGGCCACCGTGCACACCCTCGCGGGCGACCCCTACATGCACGACCCCAAGCTCCTGCGCCGACTCGGACGTGTGCAGGTGCCGGCCCTCCTGCTCTGGGGGGAGAGCGACCGCATCGTCACCCCCGCCTACGGCGCGGCGTACGCCGATGCCTTCGCCGACGGCGCTCTCAAGGTCATCCCCAAGGCGGGCCACCTTCCGCAGATCGAACAGCCGGACGCCACCACCGCCCTGATCGACGCCCACCTGCACCGGACGAGCACCCCTCGCATCAGCGCCCGGTGACGTCGGCCCGCAGTCCCGCCCCCGGCGACCAGCCGACCCGGGGACTGCGCCGGGCCCGCGGCGGGCCGGGCCCCTCCGCGGCTACCCGCCTGCCACCCATGCTCGTCGAACTCGCGGCGGCACGCCGGACGAAAGGAGATGGACGTCCCGGAGGGCGGCATGATCACCACCGGCGTGCCCCCACCCCGGGCCCGGCTCGGGCCCGCCCGCTTCCGGCCGGCGTGGCCGGTACTTCGACCTGATCGTTCATCAAGCCGCTGGCGTTGGCGGACGGCGGACCGGCTCAGCCGGCCCGCAGCAGCGCCTCCACCGACCCCCGGAAGGCCTGCGCGAACGCCTCGCGGGTGTCCGCGTCGACGAGGTCCAGCGAGAGGTACGGGTTGAGGTCCTCCAGCTCCACCAGGAGCAGCCCGCCGTCCTCGGTCCGGCAGGCGTCGACGCGCTGGATGCCGAACGGCAGGGTGTTCCAGTCGATGAACCGGGCGGCGAAGGCGAGGTCCTCCGCGGTGGCCTGCCAGGGCTCCAGCTCCCAGCGGCGCTCCGGGTCCGGGGCGTACAGGGCGTACTGGAACTCACGGTCCACGTAGTAGAACGACACCTCGTGGCGCAGCGGTATGTACGGCTGGACGAGGCAGTCGGCCAGGGGCTCGGCGGCGAGCCCGGCGGCGTCCACCACACGCAGGCCGAGCGAGTCGGCGCCGAGGCGGGGCTTGACCACGTACCGGTCGGCCGCCGGGAGGGCGGCCAGGGCGGCGGCGGCGCCGAGGTCGCCGTCGGCGGTGGGGATCACCGGGTGGCCGGCGGTGCTGAGGTCCAGCAGGTACTGCTTGCCGGCCATGTCGCCCCGGCCGGTCAGCGGGTTGTAGACCCGGACGCCCGCGGCGAGCGCGGCCCGCCGGAAGGCCTCGTACTCCTGCTGGTAGTGCAGCACCGGGCCGCTGTTGCGGATCACCACCGCGTCGAAGCGCCCCATCAGGGCGCGGGCGTCCAGCGGGTGGCAGAGCGCGAGGTCGAAGTACTCGCGCAGGCGGGCGGTGAGGCGGATGTCCTCGTCCCCGTAGCTGCGGCCGTTGGCCGGGTAGGCGGGGTCGGAGACGTACAGCAGGGACGGCCGGGCGGACGGCATGGGTGGTGCCTCTCGATCGCGGTGGTGCGGGTTCCGGGGCTCAGCCGCAGGCCAGGGCCGCGCGGATCTCGGACGCCGGATCGCCCTCATGGTAGGGGCGCTCGGTGGTCTCGATGTTGTCCAGGAACTCCTGGTAGCGGACCGCGTACAGCAGGTGCGCGAGGGGCTCGGCCAGAGCGAGGGCGCGGACCGGGTCCGAGCCGGGGGCGTGCACGGCCCAGGCTCGCGCCCAGACGTCGGCCACCTGCTCCCAGCGCTCCGCGGAGACGAAGTCGCGCGGGCGCAGCCCGTCCAGGGCCGGGTGGCCGTAGCAGCTGTCGGCGAAGTCGAGGACGACGGTGTGCCGCCCGTCGGAGCGCCAGTTGCCGGGGTGGAAGTCGCCGTGCACGAGGGTGTCGGGCAGGCCGCAGGACTCCAGGTCGGCGATCAGGGCAGGCAGCCGTTCGAGCAGGCGCAGGGCGGCGGCGAGCTCCTCCGGCGTCAGGTCCTGGGCGGCCTCGCCGTCCAGCACCCGGCGCAGCCGGGCGGGGAGGTGTCCGAGGGTGCGGTCGGGCAGGCCGGCCGCGGCGAGGGCGTCGCTCCCCGCGAGGGCGGCCTGGGCGGCGACCAGGCGCGGCAGGACGTCGGCGACGGTCTCGGCCGAGGGACCCCAGCAGTCCTCGCCGGGTACTTCGGCGAGCAGTAGGCGGCGGCGGTCCCGGTCGGCGGCGATCACTTCGGGGACGAGGTCGGGGTCGACGGCGTGCAGCAGCTCGACGACGCTCGCCTCGCAGGCGTTGAAGGCCGGGGTGGTGGTCTTGAGCCAGGCCGCGCCGCCGGCGGTGGGCAGCCGGTGGAGGCCGGAGAGGTTCCAGGTGCGGATCTGCTCGGCCGGCCCCACGGGCGGCCGGCCGGCGGCGCGCAGGGCCTGGTCGGCCCAGGCGAGGCCGGCGCGCAGGCCCTCGGCGGTGGCCCAGTCGGCCCGGCCGGCGGCGGGGCCGAGCAGCGCGACGTCGTCCTCGTCGGCCGCCCCGGGGAGGCCGCGGACCGGACGCTCCAGTGCCTCCGCGTGGTACGTGACGTGCCCGCCCCGGCCGCCCTCGCCGCCGGTGACGCCGACCAGGCGCAGCACGGCGACGGGTGCGCCGAGCTGCTCCTCCAGCCGGGCGACGGTGCTGCCGACCATCGGCCAGCGGACGCCGTCGACCTCGAACGGGCCGAGCCGCCCCAGCTGGTCCCCGAGGTGGGTGAGGTGGACGGTGACCGTTCGACCGTTCGTTCGCTCCATCCGGGCAGGCTGCCGTACGGCATGACCGGGCGCCACCGAATATTCGGCGGGGCCGGTCCGGCCGGAACGGCTGTGCGACATCCCGCGAGTTCTTGCTCTCCTCGGCGAGGCGGTTCGGCGCCTCCAGCACGGGAGGGTCTCCGCGCGGGGGTTCGGGTGACGGCTCACCGATCCGGATCGGCGCCGCCGCGGCCTCGTCGGGCCCGGCAGGCTACGGGGGGCGCTGCGTCCACGGGCGGCCCGCCCCCGGTCGGCGGGCGCCGGCACCTCTGACGTGTGACAGCGAAGCCGGACGGCATGCCACTGAAGTTGGAGCGACGATCGGCCGTTCCAATCAAGATGGATCACTGCACGGTTCGAGACAGCGGAGTCGGACTGGTGCTGTGGCCTGACCAGGGTGACGTGACCATTTGGCTCAGCCGATCCATGAGGTAGCGCTGTCGGTGGTGCCGGGCACATGCCGCCGTCGGCAGACTGCCTCTCCATCTCGCCGCAGCGAGGATCGACGATCTCGTCGAACTCGACGCGCCACTTCAGGTCCAGGCAGAGGCTGCCGAGGCGGACGAGTAGCTCCGCCAGGGTCACGTAGTGCTTTCCGTGCCAGGCAGGAAACGTGATCCCCTTCATCCCCGCCTCTGCTTCAGCCATATCCGGTGACAAGCGGTTCCCTTCATTCAGCAGCAAAGACCAAGGGTTGTCCCGTAACTGGCCTTTGGCAGCACGGGAGTGGCTGGCCGGGTTCGCATCCCAGATTCCCGGAGGCGCTGACCTCGGTTCACCCCTGCGACCGCACGACACGACAGCGGGGAAGCAGCCCTCCTCCCGATGACGTGCGGACTTCCCGACCTGGGGAGACGAGCAGGTCCCCTGTTATTGTGCGTCGATGTCAACGATCAAACAGTTCCAAGTGACCTTCGACTGCGCGGAGCCCGTGCGCCTCGCCGCCTTCTGGTGCGAGGTGCTGGGGTACGTCATGCCGGCGGTCCCGGAGGGCTTTGCCACGTGGGAGGAGTGCCACCGCTCGCTGCCGCCCGAGGATGAGATCTACTTCGCGTGCACTGATCCCTCGGGCGTGGCTCCGCGCCTGCTCTTCCAGCGAGTTCCCGAAGGCAAGGTCGTCAAGAACCGGGTGCATCTCGATGTGCGGGCCGGCGTCGGGCTCGTGGGTGACGAGCGCCTGGCCACACTCGAGGCCGAATGCGCACGGCTGACGGCGCTCGGCGCAAAACACGTGCTGACGCAGCGCGCTGATGGCGTCAACGAGTCGTGCATCACGATGCAGGACATCGAGGGCAACGAGTTCTGCCTCGCCTGATTTCTCCTCCGAGACTGCGAGGTGGGGAGTCGTCCCTCGGGGACCACTCTGGACCCGCATGCGGCGGGAGTCATCCCGTGAGAGCGAGGTTGTGCAGGCGGGCAACGCCGTGCATCGCGTGGCGCACACCGTCGCCTCTCAGGCGGCAGTCGCGCAGGATCTTCCAGGTCTGCATCCGGGCGAAGGCGTGCTCGACGCGGGCGCGAACCCGTTGGCCGGTTCCGGGGTAGCCGCCGTCGGCGGTCGTGGTTGTCCGGCCGACGGCGGCCTTGGCCCCGGATTCCTCCCATGCCCTGCAGTCGTTGCGGTTGCCGGGCAGGGGCCGGCCGACCACCACAACCAGGCGAGTGTCGGCGTCGAGTCACAACACTCGTCCAACTTCGCTGTCCCGATCCACGCAGCGATCCATCTTGGACGGCACAAGCGGCCATTGGTCCAACTTCAGTGGCATGCCGTCCACCTTCACTGTCACGGGTGTGCGCCACGAGGCGCTATGCAATCGAGTGGAGGTGAAAGGCCTTCTCCGCCGGATCGTCGCAGCGGTCTGGTGAAGCTGGGGGCAGCCTGATCCGGGGAACGCCGGGGAGGGCGGCAAGCAGCCCCGACAACGGCGGGACGTGCCGGGACTACCGGACGGTGCGGGTCCGTCTAGCGAGGTCAGAAGGTGTAGCGAGAGCGAACCAGTGGTTGAAGCTCCGTAAGCAGTGAGCCGGCTCAAACCTGGTGGATACGGGCCGGTGTGCAGTGCGTGACGCGGGCGCCTTCGGGCGGGCAGGTCAACTCCGAAGCCGGATTTCCTGTTCCGGTGGGGAGGCCACGTTGAAAGCCTGCGGCGTAGACGTGGCGATGCTGCCGGAGTAGAGCTGGGCACCTCCCTGACCGATCGATTGTGTGGTGAACGTGGGAACCACCTGCGGTCGCCCGAACCGCCGGACAGCCAGTGCGGCGGTGGGCAGGTCCGTTGCCGACTGATGGCCGTGGGTGGGGCGGAGGCCCCGTAGTAGTCGCGGGAGTAACGACCCGTCAAGGAGGCCGGGAAAGCCGGTCGCAGGGCCAAGGGGGCCAGCAAGTCAGTGGCTGAAGTTACTGGAAGGTCAGGAGGTCATCGCCGGTGAACACCGACGATCTGGAGTCCGCCCTGTTCGGGGCAGAGCTGCGGGTACTGAATATCCAGACCAAGCTGCACCGTTGGGCTCGTGGTGATCCTCATCGCAGGTTCGACGACCTTTTCAATCTCGTCGCCGATCCCGGCTTCCTTCTGGTGGCCTGGGACCGGGTGCGGGGAAACAAGGGTGCACGTACTGCCGGGGTGGACGGACGCACGGCGTCGTCCATCGCGCTGAGGGTCGGAGTCGAGGAGTTCCTCGGCATGCTGCGGTCGCAGATCAAGGACCGCAGTTTCCGTCCCCTGCCGGTGCGGGAGCGGATGATCCCCAAGGCGGGCGGCAAGCTGCGTCGCCTGGGGATCGCGACGATCACCGACCGGGTGGTGCAGGCATCCTTGAAGCTGGTGCTGGAGCCGATCTTCGAGGCGGATTTCCTCCCGTGTTCCTACGGGTTCCGCCCGAACCGCCGGACCCATGACGCGGTGGCCGAGGTGCGTCTGCTCACGTCCAAGAAGTACGAGTGGATCGTGGAAGGCGATATCAAGGCCTGCTTCGACGAGATCTCGCACACGGCCCTGATGGACCGGGTGCGGGCACGAGTCGGGGACAAGCGCGTCCTGGCTCTGGTGAAGGCGTTCCTCAAGGCGGGCATCCTCGGTGAGGACGGCCTGTTGCGGGACAACGACACCGGCACCCCGCAGGGTTCGATCCTCTCGCCGTTGCTCAGCAACGTGGCTCTCTCGGTCCTGGACGAGTTCATCGCCCAGGCTCCCGGAGGGCCCGGAACTGAACTCAACGAGCGCCGGAGGCGTCGACGCCGCAGTCTGCCCAACTTCCGGCTGGTCCGGTACGCGGACGACTGGTGCCTGATGGTTCACGGCACCCAGGCAGACGCCGAAACGCTGCGCGAACAGATCGCAGCGGTCCTCTCCACGATGGGCCTGCGCCTGTCGCAGGAGAAGACCCTGCTCACCCACATCGAGCAGGGCCTGGACTTCCTCGGCTGGCGCATCCAGCGCCACCGAAAACCAGGCACCGATCGGTACTACGTCTACACCTACCCCGCCAAGAAGGCCCTGCGGGCCATCATGGCCAAGGTCAAGACGCTGTGCCGCGAGGTCGGTACGAACCAGCCGCTCGACGCCCTGTTGCTCCGGCTCAACCCGGCGCTGCGGGGCTGGTGCGCCTACTTCAGGCCCGGAGTGTCCTTCGCGACCTTCTCCTACCTGCGCCACTACCTGTGGCACACGGTCTGGCGATGGGCGCGGCGGAAACACCCCAAGACGGCCCTGAGGAAGATCTACCGCCACTACTTCGGCCGTGGATCTTGGTGGGCCAGCGAGAACAGGGAGCTGTTCAACCCCATCTCGGTAGGCACCACGCGCTACCGCTATCGGGGAGCAGCCATCCCCACTCCCTGGCCGATCGCGGGATGAGAACCACCACCACGAGGCCCTTTCGGGGCTTGTGGAGAGCCGGGTGCGATGCCAAGTCGCATGCCCGGTTCGGGAAGCGGCTCCGGGGAAACGGGCCGGTCGAAAGACCGGAACCGCGCCCCGGGCCGACTTCACCAACCTCCACCTCCGTCCGGAGCTTGGGCACGAGCGCGAAGCGCGCGGTGTGGTGCGCGGTGCGGCGCGCGGTGCGGTGCTTCGATGCGCCCTTCCCGCCGGAGCCTCGACCTTCGGGAAATCCACTCGTCGCCGTGGCCGACCGTCGGACGAATCGTCTGTGGAGGGAGAGAACCTGACGAGGTGGGATATCTATTCCGTTGCGCGAAGCAGCATTTGATGGCCTGTTTCAGAGGCCGTTAGGGTCGGATTCATGGAGTGGAGTTTTCGGACAGCCGAAGAGTTGGCGGCCGCAATGCGTGCCGGTGAAGTGACCTCGGTGGAACTGACCGAGGAGGCGATAGCCCGTATCGAGCGGGACGACAAGGTGGTCAACGCGATCTGTGTGCCGGACTTCGACCGCGCGCTGGCTGCCGCGCGCGACGCCGACCGGGCGCGTGCCCGCGGCGAGGACCGTGCGCTGCTGGGCATTCCGGTGACGGTCAAGGAGTCCTACAACATCGCGGGGCTGCCCACGACCTGGGGCATGCCGCAACACCGGGACTACGTGCCGACCGAGGACGCGGTACAGGTGTCGCGGCTCAAGTCCGCCGGCGCGGTGGTGCTAGGCAAGACCAATGTGCCGTTGGGGCTGCAGGACATCCAGAGCTTCAACGAGGTCTACGGCACCACCAACAACCCGTGGGACCACGGCCGCACGTCGGGCGGATCCTCCGGCGGCTCGGCGGCGGCCCTGGCGTGCGGATTCGGCGCGCTGTCCATCGGCTCCGACCTCGCCGGTTCCTTGCGCACGCCCGCGCATTTCTGCGGTGTCTATGCGCACAAGTCGACCCTCGGGCTGGCGGCAACCCGCGGTATGGTCCCGCCGTCCGCGCCGGCGTGGCCGGTCGACCTCGACCCCGCCGTCGTGGGTCCGATGGCGCGCGGCGCCCGCGACCTCACGCTCCTGCTCGACGTCATGGCCGGACCGGATCCGTTGACCCTCGGCGTGGCGCACCACTTGCGGTTGCCGCCCGCGCGGCACGAACGGCTCCGCGACTTCCGGGTCCTGATCATCGACGAGCATCCGCTCATTGCGACCGGGTCGGCGGTGCGGGCGGGTGTGAACCGGGTCGCCGACGCGCTTGTCGACGGCGGCGCCCTCGTCGAACGGCACAGTCCGCTGCTGCCCGATCTGGCCGAGGCCGGCACGCTCTACAGCCAGTTGCTGGTTTCGGGCGCCGTCGCACATTTCCCCGTCGAATCGTACGATCAGCTGCGGATCCGCGCCGCCGGACTCAGCGCGGACGACCGGAGTCTCGACGCGGCACGGCTGCGCGCCATGGTGTTCAGCCACCGCGACTGGCTCCGGACGAACGACCGCCGCGAACTGCACCGCCACGGCTGGCGGCAACTGTTCGCCGAGTTCGATGCCGTGGTGTGCCCGATCACGCCCACTGCCGCGTTCCCGCACGACCACGACCCCAATCCGCTGGAACGCCGGATCGACATCGAGGGCGTCGAGTACCCGTACTTCGACCAGCTCGTCTGGGCCGGCCTGGCCACCTTGCCCGGCCTGCCCGCCACCGCCGTGCCGGCGGGCCGGTCCCCCGAGGGCCTGCCGGTGGGGGTTCAAATCATCGGCCCGATGTTCGAGGACCGCACCCCGCTGCGGCTGGCCGAACTGCTCGAGCAGAGGGTCGGCGGCTTCCAGGCGCCGAAGTAGGGCCTGCCCCCGGGCGTCCGTCGAGGACGGGGTGCGGAGGACGAGCGAGGGGGCTGGGGTCCTGACACTCGCGGCCCGGCACTCGTGACCGGCCGTGCCGACCGTCCGGCCACCCCGACAACCGGATCGGCCCATGCCCGGGTCGACGAACCAGCCCCTGGCCGAGCCGCTGCCCGGTCATGACCGATCTCAGTGCCGACCACGGTTCCGTTGGTCCCCGCGGCCGGCCACGCTCGGGGCTCCGGACGTGGCCGGCCGCGGCCCGGGCCGTCGGTCAGGCCGGGATCACGACCGCTGTGCCGGCGACCCGGACCCGGTCGTCCCCCTCCAGCAGCACCACCCGCAGGATGCCCGGCCTCCCGAGGTCCTCCCCCTGATGGAGGGTCAGCTGCGCCGGGGCCGTGACGGCGCCGATCTCGCGCAGGTAGGCGCCGAGGGCGGCGGCGGCCGCACCGGTGGCCGGGTCCTCGACCACGCCGCCGACCGGGAACGGGTCGCGGACGTGGAAGGTGTCGGCGTCCTCCCGCCAGACCAGTTGCAGCGTGACCAGGTCGCGGGCCGTCATCCAGGCGGCGAGCCCGTCGAAGTCGTAGGCGAGGTCGGCGAGCCGGGCCCGGCTCGCGGCGGCCAGCACCAGGTGCCGGGCACCGGCGTAGGCGAAGCGCGGCGGCAGTTCGGGGTCGAGGTCGGCGGCGGCCCAGCCGAGCAGCGCCAGCGCCTGCTCGGCGTCCGCCGCGGTGACCGGCTCGGTGTGCGGCGCGACGCTGGTCAGGGTGGCCCGCAGCAGGCCGGCGCCGTCCTGGTCGACCTCGACCGGGACTTCGCCGGCGCCGGTGTGGAAGGTGAAGCGCCCCGGCCCGGTGCGTTCGGCCACCGCGACGGCGGCCGCGACGGTGGCGTGGCCGCAGAACGGGACCTCCATCAGGGGGCTGAAGTACCGCGCCACGTGGTGGCCGGGGGCCTCGCCCGGGGTGAGGAAGGCGGTTTCGGAGTAGCCGAGGCGGGCCGCGATCTCCAGCATCGCTCCGGCGTCCAGGCCGGTGGCGTCCAGGACGACCCCGGCGGGGTTGCCGCCGGCCGGGTCGGCGGCGAAGGCCGCGTAGCGCAGGATCTCGGGGGTACGGGGTGCGGCGTCACTGATCATGCCGGTCGAACGCGGGACGCTCCTGCGGTGTTCCCGCGCCGGGGCGCGGCGGCTCGTACTGCCGCGCCCGCGGCCCCGGGTGCGCCGGGCGGGGCGGCGGATGCGCGATGCTGTGCTCTCGGCGGCGCGATGACGCGGTGGTGGTGTGCGGAACGAGGACGGTGTCCGGTGGCAGGCGGCAGGGAGATCTCGACGGCGGCGCAGGCGGCGGGCGACGACAGGGTGCTGGCGTTCGGGCATCTGCTGGGCGCGGCCGGGCGGCTGGAGCACATCCTGGGCCGGGCGATCGAGGAGCAGTGCGGGGTCGGCCACTCGGTGTTCGAGGTGCTCCTGGTGCTCGGTCGGGCCGGTGCGCCCGGGCTGCCGATGCGGGAGATCGGCCGTGAGCGGGTGCTGACCACCGGCGGGGTGACCCGGTTGGTGGACCGGATGGAGGCGGCCGGACTGGTGCGTCGTACCCAGCACCCGGAGGACCGGCGGGTGCAGCTGGTGACGCTGACCGGGCTGGGCGAGGAGACCTGTGTCCGGGCCGCCCGGGTGCACGCCGAGAACGTCCAGCGCCTGTTCCTCGACCGGTTGCCGGCCGACCGCCGGGAGCGGTTCGTGAGTGATCTGCGGATGCTCAGCCTGAGCGCCGGGGCGGCGCTGCCCCGACTGCGCTGACCGCCGGGGCCGCCGGGCCGGGCCGCCGACCGCGCCGCACCGTCCGGGCGGGTGCCCGGCCCGCTCCGCGGGGCTGCCCTGTTCGGCGCAGCCATGGGTGCGGGCGGGCGGCGGACGGCGGAAGCTGGCGGCAGAGTGCGCGACGGCGGCAATGCCTGATCAGTCAGTTACCGTCTGATCAGGTGAAGTGCCCCCGGCGTGCGGGCGCAACTTCCCCGGAGGTCCCCACCCATGCGGCTCATCACCGGCCACGACGCCGACCTCGGCCGGCCCCCCGGCCCCCCGGTCGGGGGACTCCCCCATGCGCTGTCCCCCGGCGGGCCCTCCAGCGGTGCCCGCAAGGTCCCGGCCCCCGGACCCGCCCGCGCCGACCGGCCGGACACCCACCCCGTCGCCGCCGTCCGGGCCGGCTGAGCCTCCCCGCCACCCGAGGAAGGACCCCTCATGAGCACCCTCGACTTCCAGGTCGTCGACAGCCCCGACAGCTCGCTCAACAAGACCGCCGTCCTGGTGACCGGGCCCTACGAAGCCATGCTGGTCGACGCCGGTTTCACCCGCTCCGACGGCCGCCGGCTGGTGGAGGCGGTCCGCGCCACCGGCAAACGGCTGACCACCGTCTTCGTCAGCCACGGCGACCCGGACTTCTACTTCGGTGCCGAGGAGATCCAGGACGCCTTCCCCGACGCCCGGTTCCTCGCCCCCCACCTGGTGGTCGAGCACATCACGGAGACCTACCCGGGCAAGCTCCAGGCCTGGGCGCACCTGGGCGACGAACTCCCCTCCCGACTGGTCCTGCCCGAGATCCTCACGACCGACGAGATCGACTTCGCCGGCCACCGCTTCGACCTGCGCGGCGCGGACTTCCACCTGCCGGACCGGCACTACCTCTGGCAGCACGAACACCGCGCGATGCTCGGCGGCGTACTGCTCTTCCAGGGCCTGCACGTCTGGACGGCCGACACCCCGACCGCCGAGCAGCGCGCCGCCTGGATCGACCTGCTGGACGGCATGGAGGCGCTCAAGCCGGAGTTCGTGGTGGCGGGCCACCGCACGGCGGGCGCGCCCACCGACACCACCGCCATCCGCTACACCCGTGACTACCTGCGCACCTTCGAGACCGAGGTGGGCAAGTCCCCCGACGCCGCCGCCGCCCGGGCCGAGCTGGAGCGCCTCTACCCGGACGCGGGCATGCCCATGGCCGTCGACCTCGGCACCAAGGTCGCCAAGGGCGAGATGACGTGGGGCTGACCGTGACCGGTACACCGCAGCCGTCCGCCGCCCCCGCCGACGTGGTGCGCCGCCAGTACCTCGCCTCCGCCCGCGGCGACCTGGCCGCCCTGCGGGCCACCCTGGCCGACGACGTCGAGTGGACGGAGATGGCCGGGTTCCCACTCGCCGGGACGTACCGGACGCCCGCCGGCGTCACCGCCGCCGTGATGGAGCGGCTGGCCGCCGACTGGGAGGACTGGACCGCCCACGACGACAGCTACGTGGTGGACGGCGAGAACGTGGTGGTGCTGGCCCGGTACACCGCCCGCCACCGGACCACCGGCAAGCCGCTGGCCGTCCGGGTGGCGCACCACTTCGTCGTCCGCGGCGGGCTCATCGTGCGCTTCGAGCAGTTCGTCGACACCGCCCTGGTCCGCGACGCGGCGACCGGCTCCGCGCTCGCCCCGAAGCGCTGAGCCGGCCCGGCCGCGGTCTCCGGCCGGCCCGCCCCGGGCACGCCGTCACCCGAACAGGGGAGCCGGTCGCGCCGCGCGCCCTATGGTCTCGACTCGCCCCCGACTCCCGGGCAGGCTGTCCGGGACACGGCGCCGGCGAACCGACGAGGAGCTGACCATGAGCACAGGCACGGACCAGGCAATCGTGATCGTGGGGGCGAGCCTCGCCGGGGCGAAGGCCGCCGAGGCGCTGCGCGAGGCGGGGCACGACGGGCCGGTCGTGCTGCTCGGCGAGGAGCACGAGCGCCCGTACGAGCGGCCGCCGCTGTCCAAGGGGTACCTGCTCGGCAGCACCGAGCGGGAGAAGATCTACGTCCACCCGCCGCAGTGGTACGCCGACCACGACGTCACCCTGCGGCTCGGCACCGCCGTCACCGCCCTCGACCCCGCATCGCACACCGTGACCCTGGCCGACGACGGCCGGATCGGCTACCGCAAGCTGCTGCTCACCACCGGATCCTCCCCGCGCCGGCTGCCCGTCCCCGGCGCCGACCTGCCCGGCGTGCACTACCTGCGCCGGGTAGAGGACAGCGAGCGGCTGAAGGAGGCACTGCGCCCCGGCGCCAGGATCGTGGTGATCGGCGCCGGCTGGATCGGCCTGGAGACGGCGGCCGCGGCCCGCGCGGCCGGCTCCGAGGTGACCGTGCTGGAGAGCGCCGAGCTGCCGCTGCTGCGGGTGCTCGGCCGGGAGGTCGCCGAGGTCTTCGCCGGCCTGCACCGGGCCCACGGGGTGGACCTGCGCTTCGGCGTCCAGGTCGAGGCCCTGACCGGCGGCCCCGGGGCGGTGACGGGGGTGCGCCTCGGCGACGGCAGCACGGTGGCGGCCGACGCCGTGGTCGTCGGGATCGGCATCACCCCCAACACCGGGCTCGCCGAGGCCGCCGGCCTGGAGATCGACAACGGCGTGCGGACGGACCGGTGGCTGCGCACCTCCGACCCGGACGTGCACGCCGCCGGGGACGTCGCCAACGCCTTCCACCCGCTGTTCGGCAAGCACATCAGGGTCGAGCACTGGGCCAACGCGCTCAACCAGCCGCAGACCGCCGCCCGCGCGATGCTCGGTCAGGACGCCGTGTACGACCGGGTGCCGTACTTCTTCTCCGACCAGTACGACCTCGGGATGGAGTACACCGGGTACGTCGAACCCGGCGGCTACGACCGGGTGGTGTTCCGGGGCGACGTGCCGGGCCGGGAGTTCATCGCCTTCTGGCTCTCCGGCGGCAGGGTGCTGGCCGGCATGAACGTCAACGTCTGGGACGTCACCGACCCGATCCGGGAGCTGGTCCGCTCCGGCCGGCCGGTCGACCCGGACGCCCTGGCCGACCCCGCCCGGCCGCTGACGGAGCTCTGACCGCCCGGCCGGGCAACCCCCGGACAGCCCGGGAACACTCGGCGGTGCGTGGCGCCGGCGGCGGCGAAGGTCGGCAGCGTCTCGAAGCCGACCATGCCCACGCAGGAGGTGTTGCCGGCCTTCACCGCGCTGAGCATCTTGGTGTAGCCGCCCTTGGAGCCGGGCGAGATCTTGCCGTACGTCACCTGGACGCCCGGGTGGGAGGCGTTGAACAACTCCACCGACTTCTCGGCGACCTCGCCACCATCGGCGTCAAGAACTACGGCGGGCCGGAGCTCCGGGACCCGGCGGGGGCGACCACGTACACCTACCGTGCGGTCGAGTTCACCACCGGCCCCGCCGCCTCCCGCGCCACCGTGTACTGCTTCAAGGTGTCCGGCACCGCACCCGCCTACTGCGACGACCTGGCGGTCGTACGGCTGTGAGCCATCCGGCGGCGGGACGCGGTGGGGTCGCGGCCCGGGCTGGGCCGTCGGGTACGGCGGTCACCCGGGCCGCGCGGGGGTCAGTGGGCGCGGCGGCGGGAGCGACGCCTGGTCAGGAGGACGGTGACGGTCGCCCCGGCGACGACCAGGACCCCGCCGATCACAGCGGGCCCGGTGGTGGCGGCGCCGGTGGCGGCAAGGGAGCCGTCCCCGGCCTTGCCTGTGGACGCGGCGGGTTCGGGGGCGACGGTGGATCCGATGACCGCGTGGTCATCAGCCTCCGGGGTGCTCGGGACGGCGGCGTCCACCGGCGGATTCGTGCTCCGGGCGGGGGCGGCCCCCGTCGGAACCGGGATCGGGGTCGTGGTGGCCGTCCCGGGGCCGGAGCCGAGCAGGACCTTGACCTCGGCGCCGGCCGCGGTGGCCTGGGAGACGTCGACGGACACCTTGGCGGAGGTGTCGGAGATCGGGGTTCCGGCGACGAACGAGCCGACGACCGCCTTGCTGTCGTGTCCGACGTTGCTGATCAGGACGGCCTGGTTGTAGCGGCCCTGGGGAATCCGGTAGACGTTGACGCCCTGGGCGACGTCGAGGTCCGGGGTGGCGGAGTCGGGGGTGCGGTACTCGATGACGATGCGGTCGCCGCCGGCGCCCAGTGGCAGGTCGATCGCGCGCACGCCCGAGGTCCCGACGGCGTGCAGCGGAGTGAGGTGGACGCTGCCGGTGGCCGTGGGTGTGGTCACCTGCTGGGTGGTCAGCCACTTCAGGGAGAGCAGCTCGGGCGCGGTCAGGCCCTTCTTCTCCCCGCCCCCGCCCATGGGGGTGCGATTGCTGTAGCCGTCGTCGGTGCAGGCGGTGAAGCTGCCGGCCGTGCACGTCTGGCGCTTCTGGTGGGCGAACCCGAGGTTGTGACCGAACTCGTGGACGATGGCGGCCTTGTCTGCGACGGCGCCCTCGTGGAACCAGCTCACCGGCCCGGGCACGCTGGCCAGGCCCCACCAGTCGCCGCAGTACTTCGTGTTCATGACGATCGAGACGTGGTCGTAGGCCAGGTCGGGAATCGTCTTGCGAGCGAGTTCGGCGATCTTTCCGGTCTCGCAGGCGGCGGAGTCGTCCATGTCGAGGGTGAAGGGTCCGAACACCCCGTCGCCCTTGGCGGGTACGACACTCATCCGGCCACCCGAGTTCTCCTTGTAGTAGGTGGCGAGGGAGTCGGCCGGGCCGAAGAAGTTGCGCACCGCCTGGTCGTGCGCCCGCTGGGGGTCGGCCAGAGCGAGGTTGCGGAAGTTGACGAGGACGACGGCGTGCCGGTCGACCTGGGACGGGGCCGGCTCGGCCGCCGTGGCAGGGGTGAGAACGGTGGTCGCGGAGAGTGTCAGGGCTCCGGCCACGGCAAGCAGCGGGGCTGCCCCGCGGGAGGTCCTGCGCGGCGGACGCGCGGGACCGGCCGAGGGGGCCGCTGTGGCATGCGTGGTGGACGGGACGGGTGTCATGGGGAGTTCTCCTTGCCGGCTCGGACCGGCGTCGCAAGCGAGGGCCGGCCCCTTTCGAGGTACGGGCGGATCCGTCGTCGCCTCACCTCATGACGGCCCGAGGGGCCCGACCGCGGTCGCAGCGGCTCGGTACCCGCGGGCCATCCGACCTGGCCCACCCGTCGGGCGTGAGCCGTCCGTGCAGACGCATGAGGAGATTTGACGGCATTTCCGCCACTTTGTGTCATGGACCGCGCTGTCCGGCTAGGCTCCCGCCGTAGCCGCAGGTGAGCGGTTCCACCTCCTGAAGTCCCCTCGCCCCCGATGGTCCCGGTGCGTGATCGATTCGTTATGAACGGTCCCGCCCCTGCCGGGATCCGGGACCACACGACGGCCCACGCACCGAGACAGGGCACAGCCATGACGACCTCCGCCCCGACCGCGACCGGCGACAGCCGGTCGGACAGCCGACTCACGGCGCTCATACGGGACGATCCGCACGCCACCGGCACCGCCAGAACAGCTGCCATCGAGACCCTCTACGAGCGGCATCACAGCGGGACGCTGCGGTATGCGCGCACCTTCACCCGCGACGCCCACACCGCGCAGGACCTGGCAGCGGAGGCCTTCGTCAACACCGTTCGCGCCGTCGACGCCGGCAAGGGCCCGGCCGATTCGTGGCGCCCGTACCTGCTGGGCGCGGTCCAGAACGCGGCGTTCGCCTGGGGACGCACGGAGCGGCGGATCCACCTGCAGGACGCCGATGCACTGGAGCAGTGGCACCGGTCCTCGCCCGACCACCCCGGCACGGGCACCGACGGTGATCCGGCGGGCATCGTCCTGCGGCACGAGGAGCACAGCCTTGTGGCCCACAGCTTCCGCTCCCTCCCGGACCGATGGCAGTCCGTCCTATGGCTGCGCCTGGTCGACGAGGTGCCGGCCGGCCAGGTCGCCACCGCCCTCGGGATCGCGCCCTCCGGCGTGTCCTCACTCCTGGACCGCGCCCTGGAGGGACTTCGCAAGGCCTACCTGCAGGCCCACGTGCAGCGGCGGGAGGACAGCGAATGCGTCCACTACGGAGGCCAACTGGGAGAGACCGCACGCAGATCCTCCCGGCCCCACGGGGCACTCCGCCGTCACCTGGCCGAATGCACCCACTGCCGTAGCGCCCTCACGCAACTCCGGGGCATCAACTCCCGCCTGGGCGCGATGCTGCCGATCGTGCTCGCCCCTCCCGGCGCCTCCCACCTGTTCGCGGACACCGCCCACGTGGTGCTGCCGGCCAAGGCCCTCAAAGCCACTGCCCTCACCGGCAAATGGGCTGCGGCAACGGTCGGTGGTGTCGGCGTACTGACCGCCGCCGCCCTGGTCGTCGCCGTTCTGCCCGGCCAGGGTGGACCGGCGGGGGACCAGCAGCCGCCGGTCGGAGGGCCGTCCGCCCCGAGCCGGGACAGCACCCCCGAGCCAGTCGTCAGCACGGTCGTTCCCGTGCTCCCCTCCGTCACCCCCTCGCCCTCGCCCTCCACCGCGCGGGCGTCGCGGAGCAGCGCGCCCCCGCCCGCCTCCGTGGACCAGTCGATCGTCGATCCCGACTTCGAGGCGGCCGGCGCGTCCCCGTGGCGACTCACCGCCGGGGCCTCCGTCGTCCCCACCCATCCGCACGCCGGTCAGCACGCGGTGCGGCTGACCTCGCCGGCGTCACGTGTGGAACAGACGGTCGACGTGGTGCCGGGGAGTACGTACAAGCTCTCCGGACATGCGGCGGTGGCGGCCGGTGGCGACAGCGTCGCCCTGGGTGCGCGGAGGGACGGCAGTCCCGACGCACGGGTCGTCCTCAAATCCGTCGACCTGTACGCATGGGGAGTGGTGTCGTTCACCACCGACGCGCGCACGACCCGCCTGACCGTCTACTGCGCGCCGCTGGAGATCAGCGGCCCCGCCTACTGCGACGACTTCGCCCTGAAACGGGTGGGCGAGGGCTGAGTGCCGGGAAGGCTCCGGTGCCGCACAGCGACCAGTGGGTGCCGTCGCGGTGACGGTGCTCGACGCCGGCAGTGCCGGACGCGCGGTCAAGCGGCCGACTACGTGGTCCTCCACCTACCCATCCCGTACGACCGGAGCCTTCCGTTATCCCGCCGTGACCTCTCCGGTGGCCGTTCGATCTTCGTCCGCAGGCCTCATGGAGGGAGAGCAAGGGGGACGGAACAGACATCCCGACCGGGACGTCGGTAGAGGAGACCTTCCCATGGACGCCATCGCCACCAGCCCCACCGGAGCACTCGACGCCCCGGCGGGGGGCATGACGGGCTCCACCACCGTCCCCCTCCTCCCGGAGCCCGGCGTCGAGGCAGGGCCCGTACGGAGCGAAGCCGTCTGGGTGCTCCCCCACCACCCCGCGTCGGCAGGCGACGCCCGACGCATCACCCGCGCCGCCCTGGACGCCTGGGGCGTCGACGAGGACACCACCGACCAGGCCCTGCTCGTCGTCTCCGAACTCGTCACCAACGCCGTCGAACACGCCCGCCCCCCGATCGCCCTCCACCTCGACCGCCCCACCCCCGGCGACGCCCTGCACATCGAGGTCGACGACGGCGGCCCCGCCACCCGGGACGGCGCCTGGACGGCCAGCTGCGCGCCCGACGAACACGGCCGCGGCAACGACATCGTCGCCCGGCTGGCCACCGCACACGGCCGCCGGCCCGGCGATCACGGCATAACCTACTGGGCCGATCTGTGAGCCGCCGGAACGCCACCGCGGTCCGCAACCGTCTGCGGCGACCGGCCTGGCGTCTGTGCAACCTCTCCGGCCCGGTCGTCCCCCGGTGGTCCCGGCCACCCCGCCCCTCGCCGGTACGCCGGCGGCTGCCGTCGGGTCCGTCATACATGTGCGGTCGGCGCCCGTTCCGCCGCCGATCCGCACGGCCGGGCCCGGCAGTCCGGGGACTGCCGGGCCCGGCCCGGAGGCCGCCCGGTCAGAGGCCGGCCAGGAAGTCGATCAGCGCCTCGGAGACCTCCTTGGGCCGCTCCTGCTGGGTCCAGTGGCCGCAGCCGGGCAGCAGGCGGACCTCACGCAGTCCGGGTACGTGGCCGGACAGCGTGGACAGGCTCTCCCGGGCCTGGGGGTTGGCGACCACCAGGTCCTTGTCACCCACGATCAGCAGCGCCGGCGGCTGGATCCTCGCGTCGTGCCAGGGCGCGGTCAGCTCCCAGTTGCGGTCCAGGTTGCGGTACCAGTGCAGCGGCCGGCGGAACCCGTTCTCCTTGAACTCGGCCGCCAGGAAGGCGATGTCGGCCTCGGTGAGCCAGTCGGGCAGCTCCTCGGGATCCCGGAAGACGTCCAGGAACCCGCCGCCCTCCGGCACCATCAGCAGACCGTGCGGGCCGATCTCCGGCGCCCCGGCGAGCAGCCGCCGGAAGGTGGTGTCCAGGTCCCGGCCCAGCTCCGCCTCGGGCGCCCCCTGCTGCTGGAAGTACATCATGTAGTAGGAGAGGTGGGCGGGGTCGCCCAGTTGGCCGCGCAGCGTCTGCGACAGCCCGGCCCGCCCGCGCGGGTACGGCGGCACGGAGAGCCCGACCACCCCGCGGACCAGGTCCGGACGGAACAGCGCGGTGTGCCAGGCCACCGGCGCGCCCCAGTCGTGCCCGACCACCACCGCGCCGTCCGCGCCCAGCGCCCCGATCAGGCCGGCGACGTCACCGGTCAGGTGCAGGATGCTGTACTGGTCCACCTCGTCGGGGCCGCCGGTCCGCCCGTAGCCCCGCTGGTCCGGCGCCACCGCGTGGTAGCCGGCCTCGGCCAGCGCCACCAGCTGCTGGCGCCAGGAGTACCAGCTCTCCGGGAAGCCGTGCAGCAGCAGGACCAGCGGCCCGGTGCCCGCCTCGGCGACATGCATCCGCAGCCCGCTCGACGACTCGACGAAGCGGTGCGAAATCTCGGTCATTGACGCTCCCTCACCCGGTCGGTCCGGGACCGCCACCCCTGCCCGGCGGTCTCCGGCCCCCAGTGTCGGGGGCGGCGACGGTACTCGGTCAAGGGGGCACCGGCGGCAACGGGCCACCCGACGCGCCCAGACGCGCCCCGACCCGACGCGCCCCGCCCTCCCGTCCTCGCACGGTCAGGAGCTGATCACCTCCAGGAAGGGCTGGTGGGCCGTGCTCTCCCGGCTGTCGAGGTTGACGGCCAGCCCCACCGTGCCGAGCGGCTGCCACACCGCGAGGGTCAGCTCGCCGCCGGCCGCCGCGGCCGCCGCGGCAGTGACGTCCAGGCCGACCCAGTCCGCCGTGTCGCAGATCGCGCCCGTACCGAGCCCGGCGCCCGGCGAGGGCGAGCGGTTCCAGGTCACCGCGGTCTCCGTCCAGGCCTCGCCGCCGGTGGCGAAGGCCTGCAGCGAGGTCCGGGTGCCGCCGGAGTCGGCCACCACCCCGTGCACCCACAGCACCGCCCGGCGGACCGTCCCCGGGACGGCCGAGGTGTCGAAACCGAGCAGCGCCCGCCGCCCGAAGCCGCTCCCGACGGTGTTGGTGTTCTTCACCGTGAGCGTGGCCGCCGTACCGTAGTTGGTGTCGCCGTAGCTGCCGTCCCGCAGGTAGCTGTCCCGGGTCGGGGCCAGGGCCGAGGCGACGGCGCCGGCGGGCGTGCCGCTCCTGCGCAGCGTGACGGTGCGGCCGGCGCCCTGCGCCCCGCCGACCTCCACCAGCAGCTTCACCGCGCCGTCCACCGACAGCACGGTGACGCCCGGGCCGGCCTGGGCGTCCAGGTAGCCGGAGCGGGCGACGGTGACGGTGACGGTCGCCGACACCCGTGAAGGGTCGCAGACCGTGATCGCCAGCTCGCCGCCGGATTCCCGCAGCAGCACCGAGGCGGGCGCCGACACGGTGATCGGCCCGGCCGTCCCGGCCGCGAAGAAGTTGGCCGCCGTGACGCCGGAGGCGCTGTCCGAAACCGCCTGCGCCGTAGCGGTGTTCGCGATCACGGTGACCGTGGGCGAAGCGGCCCGGGCGGCGGCGGCCGCGGCGTCCGCGCCTGGCATCAGCAGGTACGCGTAGGCCGCGCCGGCCGGGTCCGTCCCGTGGTCGAACCAGACCGTCAGATAGCGCCGGGTCAGCGCCTGGGTACTCCCGTTGACGTTGATGTCGTGCCAACTGCCGGTCCGCTCCTGGCGGGCGGCGTTCACCGTCGCACCGCCCGGGAAGACGTACCCGCCGAAGCCGGCGATCGCCAGCGACCGGACCCCGGTCAGCCGCCCGGACCAGCCGAGGGTGTCCGGCTGCCGCACCCCGTCCACCGTGAGGGCGTGCGTACCGGCGGCGCCCAGGTTGCGGTTGTCGACGACGGTCTCCACCGGCACGCCGTCCGCGCAACTGATGCCCGCGCCCAGGCAGACCACCGAATCGTCCAGCAGGAACCAGGACTTGCGGCCGCTCAGGCTGGAGGACAGCCCGCGGACGTCCTGGCCGACCGCCGCGTAGCTGCCGTCGGTGGCGCCGCCCGCCCAGACCGCGGCCGGCCGCGCGGCGCCCCACGCACCGCCGGCGGCGTCGGCCAGCGGCTTGCCGGAGACGGTGGTGCCGGGCAGGCGGTACGGGTCCACCGTCGGCCAGAAGGCGTCGGAGTACTGGCCGTTGCCGTAGTCGGCGCCCCACCAGGCCAGCAGTCCGCTGTTGGTGTGCCAGCCGCGCAGGTTCTCGCCGTTGCCGGTCTCGTAGAAGGTCGTACGGGCCGAGCAGAGGCTCAGCGAAGCCGCCCAGCCGGCCCGCCGCACCACCGCGCGGTCCATCGCGAACACCCCGGCGCCGGCCGGCTCGCCGCTCGCCGTCACCGCGCTGTCGGCCAGCAGCCTCTGCGCCCGGGCGAGTTCGGGCAGGTCGACGGCCGCGTTCGTCAGGTAGGGGCGGTAGTGGTCACGAGCGATCCAGCCCTTCACGGCGGCCCGCCAGCCGGCGGACTGCGCGGCCGGAGCGGCACCCGAGTCGGCGAGCCGCAGGATGTGGCCGATGATCGCGTGCCCGCGCCCGTGGTCGTCCTGCTGGAGCTGAAGCAGGTCGGCGCTCTGCAGGCCCCGGCTGGGCGCGCGGCCCGAGACCGAGTCCATCACCAGGCCGTTGTAGAGGAACGGCGCGTAGGCGGCGGTGACCGAGTCGAGGACGGTCTGCCGCTGGGGATCGGTGACCTGCCACGCGGACCCGGCCAGCAGGGCGAACAGCTTGCTCAGCCCGCCGAGCATCACCTCGCCGTACGAGCCGGTGTACGGGACCCAGGTGTGCTGCACGAACGAGCCGTCGGCGTACAGCCCGTCACCGCTGCGCACGTACGGGAAGACCGGGGAGAGGGCGCCGGCGGCGGTGGCCACCTTGGCGGAGCTCTTGCCGAGCACCCCGCGCAGGGCGAGCACCCGGCACAGGTCGACCCGGTTGGCGCCGGTGCTGGTGCCGGTGTAGGAGGCGACCCTCGCGTCCGGCACCTGCCGGTCGACGGAGGCCAGCTGCCCGCTCAACCCGGCGGCGGTGAGCGCCTCGTACGCCAGCACGCAGGTGTCCAGCAGCGCCTTGGGCGCGCCGATCTGCCAGTCCCACCAGTTGCCGTAGGCGGTGGTGGTCGGGCTGTAGGCGCCTGCCTGGAGGTGGGCGAGGCCGGCGGCGATCGCCGTACCGAGGGCCGGGTCCGCGGTGAACCCGGTGCCGGGCTGCGCCCAGGCCAGCGCCATCGTGCGCAGCCGGAGGTAGCTGCCGGTGATGTTGGCGGAGGCGCTGCCGAGCGGCAGGTCCGGCCAGAGCGATCCGGTGCTGGGCGCCATGGTGGCGTACTGCGCCCCGGCCCGGGCCCCGAGGCCGCGCAGGGCGGTGGCGAACGGCTCGGCGGCCGGGTCGAAGCCGGTGCCGGTCAGCAGGTCGCGCCAGCGCAGCCGGAGCACGTCGTAGGCGTCGGCGGCGGCCCGGGCGGGTTGGGCGCAGAGCAGCAGCGAGCCGGCGACGGCCGTTCCGGCGGCGATCCGGAGCACCCCTCGGCGGGACAGGCCGGCCCGGCCGGGCCACGGGGTTTCCGTGGGGGGAGTGAGGGCGTGCGGGTCGGCGCTCATGGGGGCTCCTTGCCGGGGCATCCGGACAGCGGGGGCCGCGGGGCGCTGTTCGGGGGGCGCGCGCCGCGGCGCCCGGCAGGAGTTGCTCCGGTCCGGGCGAGGCCGACGGTAAGCGCTTTCCAAATGGGCGTCAACGGTTTGCGCAGACCCGATGGACCACCGCGGCACCAGGAAAGGGACCGGGGCGACCGCGGCGAAGGAGGTGAGGGCGGACGACGGAACGAATCAGCTACCCGGGCGCGCGGCCGACGGAGAACGGCCGAAGACGTCCGGCGGGCCCTCGCTCCGCCGGACGTCCCGTCGGTCACTGTTCAGGCGTGCTTGGCCGGCCCGCGGCGCCGGTCCGCCCCCGACTTCGACGCATGACCCTGCGCCCGATGGCGGGCGGCCGACGCGTTCAGACTGCCCCAGGCGAGTATCACGGCCAGCAGCAGCGGGGCGAGCATCAGGATCAGGATTCCCATGGGGTGCTTCCTCCTACGCTCGGCGGATCTTGGAACGACCTCCTACCCGCTCACGCCGGAGCGAATCCGGCCGGCCGCCGGGGCCCGCACCCACCGCACCGGCGGACGGCGGCGGCACGCGAACGGCAGTGGACGAAGGGTCAGTCGTCGGCGAGCAGGCCGGCGCGCAGGCCCCCGAGGATCCGGATCAGGATCCGTGAGACGTGCATCTGGGACAGCCCGAGCCGCTCGCCGATCTGCGCCTGGGTCAGCTCCGCCCCGAACCGCAACGCGAGCACGGTCCGGTCGCGCTCCGGCAGCGCGGCCACCAGCGGCTTGAGGGACTCGAGGTCCACCGTGGCCTCGAAGCCCTTCTCCTCCACCGCGAACCGGTCCGCCAGCGTGCCGCCGCCGTCGGCCCCGTCGACCGGCGCGTCCAGCGACCGCGGGCAGTGGGCGTTGGACGCCTTCTGCCCCTCCACGACCTCCCGCTCCGGCAGGTCCAGGTACGCGGCGAGTTCGGCCACGGTCGGCGGACGGTCGGAGCGCTGCTCCAGCACGTCGCCGGCCTTGGCCAGGGCCAGCCTGAGTTCCTGCAGCCGGCGGGGGACGTGCACCATCCACCCGGTGTCGCGGAAGAACCGTTTGAGCTCCCCGCGGATCGTCGGCAGCGCGAAGGTCGGGAACTCCAACCCGGCCGCGAGGTCGAAGCCGTCGATCGCCTTGATCAGGCCCACCGTCCCGGCCTGGACGATGTCCTCCATCGGTTCGCCGCGCCCGCGGTAGCGCGCGGCCGCGAACCGGACCAGGGTCAGGTTCAGCTCGACCAGCGTCCCGCGCACGTACGAGTACTCGCGGGTGCCCCGCTCCAAGCGGCCAAGCCGGACGAAGAGCTCCTTGGACAGGGCCCGCGCGTCGGCCGGTCCGACCGCCCCGAGGTCCTCACCCGGCAGGACCGCCCCGAACGACGGCTCCGGCCGGGCCCGACCGCCGGTGGACCGGCCGGAGGGCGGCACCGCGGGGCCGCCGCCGGGAAGTGGATCCACGTCTCGCAGAGCCGGCATGAGGTGTCCTTCCGCTGGTCGGGCCTGACGTTGTTCTCCCGACCCTTCGTACCCACGCGCACGCGCCGGGCGCAAACCCGATGCCCGGTATGTCCAGTTTTCATAGCTCTTCGCCATGACATGCCCCACATCTCCGCGAGCCCCGCCGAGGCCCCCGGGCACCGATCTCCCGTCCGGACACCCCGCGGAACCGCGACGCCGCCCGGGGCGTGGACCAGGCCCCGGGCGGCGAGCCGTGCGGTGCGGGGGGGTCAGCTGACGCTGACCGCGCTCCAGGCCGCGGCGACCGCGTTGTACTCGGCGCTGCCCGCGCCGTACAGGTCCTTGGCGGCGCTCAGCGAAGCGACCCGCGCGCCCTTGTAGTTGGTGGTGGACGTCATGTAGACGGTCAGCGCGCGGTACCAGATCTTGGCGACCTTGTCGTTGCCGATGCCGGTCACCGTGGAGCCGTTGCAGGTCGGGCTGTTGTAGGCGACGCCCTTGACCGTCTTGGCGCCACTGCCCTCACTCGCCAGGTAGAACCAGTGGTTGCCCACGCCGGAGGAGTTGTGCACGTCGAGCTGGGCGACCTTCTTGCTCCAGCAGTCCGCGGAGGAGCCGTCCAGCGAGGGCTTGTCCATCCGGCGCAGCCACGGCGGCGTGGACTGGTCGCTGAACAGGTAGTCCGGGGTGTCGACGGCGTTGTTGGCGTACCACTCGACCATGGTGCCGAAGATGTCGCTGGTGGCCTCGTTGAGTCCGCCGGACTCGCCGCTGTAACGGAGGTTGGCGGTCGCGCTGGTGACGCCGTGGGTCATCTCGTGGCCCATGGTGTCGAGGTCGACCTGCTCGGGGTCGGTGACCCCGTCGCCGTCGCCGGTCATCATGCAGAAGCAGGCGTCGGACCACTGGGCGTTGTCCCACTTGGTGCCGACGTGCACGAAGACGGTGGCGCCCTTGCCGTCGTTCTTGATGCCGCTCCGGCCGAAGGTGTTCTTGTAGTAGTCGTAGGTCCAGGCCGTGTTCGCGTGGGCGTCCACGGCGGCGGTGGCCCGGTCGGTGGAGAACTTCTCGCCGTCGCCCCAGATGTTGTCCGTGTCGGTGAACAGCACGCCGGAGGTGGCGGTGACGGACCCGGAGGAGGCGTTGCGGGCGTCCCGGGTGCTGTGCCCGCGGACGGCGTCGACCAGGGCGTAGCCGCCGGTCTGGGCCTTGGTCTCGATGCTGACCGTGCCGGTGTACTCGGACTTCCCGGTGCCGGTGGCCTCCTGGTCGGCGTCGTACGCCTCGATCTGGTCGCCGGTGGTGGCGTCGGTGACGACGATCCGGCCGGCGGGCTGGCCGTGCTCGCCGACGCCCGCGACGGTGGTCCGCCAGGCGAGTCGGGGCGTGCCGTCGGCGGCCCAGACGACCAGTTCGGGGCTGCTGGTGGCGGCCGAGATTCCCGGCGCCTGGCCCAGCGCGCGACCGGCGGTGGCCTCGGCGCGAACGGCGGGGACGGTGGACTTCACGGCGGCGTCGTGGGCGGCCGCCCGGGAGGAGTCCTTGAGCCGGCCCTTGGCGTCCTGGTGGACCACCAGGTCACCGCCGACGACGGGCAGCCCGCGGTAGGTGCGGTCGAAACGGACGTGCTGGCTGCCGTCCTGGTCGATGATGACGTCCTTGACCTGGAGGTCCTGGTCCGTCCCGAAGCCGAACACCGAGGCGTTGTGGGTGACATTGGCCTTGGCGTGGGCGATCGCCGTGTCGCGGGTGGTGACGGCGGCGGCCGATCCGGTCTGGACGGTCGCGGCGAGAAGTGCCGCGGTGGCGGCGACCGCTATCGCTGCGGGCAGGGTGCGACGGCGGCGCGCGGAGATGGGGCTCACGCTGACTCCTGTGGGGGTAGCTGCAGGGATTGAGCTGCCCAGAGTTTGACGATGAGCAGACAATTTGCGCTATGCATCGGAGCGAAGCTTGACCAATTCGTAGCCAAAAACGATCAGATTCGGTCATGACCCAGGCCCCCGAACAGGCCTGACGGGCCGCCTCCCCCTCCCCCGGGCCCCCGCCTGCCCCGAGAGCCACCTCGCCCCCGGAGCACACCGGGGCGACGGGGCGCGGCCTGCCGCCCCCGTACGCGAATCCGCTCGGACGTTGGCGCCCGCCGTGTCCGGCCCGAATGCCGAGCCCGAGCCACTGCCCGCACCGGTCGCGGAGCGTGCGCTTCACCCAGGGTCGGGCCCGACCCCTGGAGCCCCGGGCTGCCTGCGCTCCGGAGCGGCGATCACCGGATCCTTGACGCCCGGGGCGCGGCGGTGAAAGTCGGCATCCCCGTGTCCACGCCGGTGCCGTTCTGCACTGATGGTGCGTCATTTACGGTTTTTCAGTGCAATATTCACCACAGCCGGCGGACAGCCGGCCGGCTCCGGGATGCTCCAGGTCGTCCTGGAGGTAGAGCGCGCCGGCCGGACCACGGGGGCGGACGACGGCGGCGAACCAGGCCCGCTGCTCGGGCTGCAGCTGCGGCTGCCAGCCGGCGGGGGTGCGCCAGGCGGCCTGGTCGTGCTCGGCACTGAGGGCGGCCGCTGTACCCGCGGGCAGGACGCCGGTGTCGAAGCAGAAGTCGATCACCGGCGGCCCGCCGCCGGTGGCACCGCGGTGGTCGCCGGCGAGCAGGCGCAGCTCCCGGGCCGGGACGAGTCCGGCTCCTCGGCCAGCTCGCGCAGGGCGGTCTTGTACGGGCGCTCGCCCGGGTCGGCGAGGCCTCCCGGCGGCTGCCACCAGGTGGGATGGCGCGGATACGGGTGGGCCTGGTGCAGCATCAGGACCCGGCCCCGCGGGTCGGCCAGCAGCAGGCTCGCGGAGACCACGTGCTGGGGCAGCCCGGCGGTGAACTCGGCGACGGGCAGGGCATGGTGCTGCCGCTCGGGCGCCGGCGGCCTACCGGTGGCCGTCTCAGCCCTGTTCCGGCCGCAGGTCGCGGGCCGCCAGGCGGCGCAGATGCTCGTCGAAGAGCCGCTGCGGGTCGCCGCCCATCCGGGCCAGCAGCACCATGCCGGTGGTGATCACGTCGCAGGCCTCGGCGCGGACGTCGTCCCAGGAGTGCGAGTAGCCCTTACGGGGGTTCTCGCCCAGGGCGCCGATGGCGGCCTCGGCGACTTCCCCGACCTCCTCCTGCAGTTTGACGATCTGGACCAGCCAACGCTGTTCGCCCTGCAGATGCGATCGCGAATCAAGTTTTCCGGCAAGCGAGTTGATGATGTCCCAGGTGTCGTCCATCCGATCGATGATGGCCCTGTTCGAAGCCTGTCCTCAACCCGGGCGGTTCCGGGAGCGCCCGGGCCGAAGCACCTGTTTTCGATCACCCGGGGCGCCGTCCGGCGGGGCGCCGCTCAGCGGAAGCGCCGCACGTGGCGACGCTGCCACGGGGTCTCCACGGCGTGCGGGGAGTAGTGCTCGCGGACGTAGCCGACCGCCTCGCCGGGCGGTACGCCGTCCAGCACGGCGAGGCAGGCCAGGGCGGTTCCGGTGCGGCCGCGGCCGCCCGCGCAGGCGACCTCGACCCGCTCGTCCGGGGCGCGCTCCCAGAGTTCGCACAGTGCGGCGCGGGCCGCCTCCCGGTCGGCGGGCAGCCGGAAGTCCGGCCAGCGCACCCAGCGGGCCTCCCAGGCGACCGGGGGCGGCGGGTGGCCCAGCAGGTACAGCGCGAACTCGGGTTCCGGCCCCGGCGGGAGCGGCCGGCTCAGCCCCCGCCCACGGACCAGCCGGCCGGAGGGCAGCCGCAGTACGCCGGCTGTCGTAGCGTCCCAGGTCGTGTGCATCCCGCGAGCCTAGCCTTCGACAGGCCGGCCATGGCCGTTCGGGCGGGGCCGCACGGCCGCACCGGCGAAGGCTGCGGGGGCGGCCGTCGTCTGCGGGTCGGGCCCTCCACTGCGCCCTGGTCCCGGGGACGCCGGCTCCCGGCGAGTCGTCATGACCATGTTGACCGGCCGGTAGCACGTCCCTAAGCTCGTCGGCGTCCACGGACCGGCGCCGCCGGCCCCGGCTCCGCGCGAAGGGCCCGGCGATCAGCACCTCCACCCCCGACCGTGCGTCCGTCGGACGCCGCAGGTTCCTCACCTACCTGCTGGCAGCGCCCACCCTGACCGTCGCCGCCCGGCTCGCGGCGCCGCCCGCGACCGCCGTCGCCGCGACCGTCCCGGCGACGGCTCCCGCCCCCGAACCCGCCCCCGGGGCCCTGCCAAGCCTGCCGGGCGTGCCTGACGTCGTCGATCTCGGCGACGCGCTGATCCTGGCCGGCCTGCCCACCGCCCACCTGCTGGTGCTGGAGGTGACCGCCGCCGGCCGGGTGGTGCTGCACCTGCCCCGGGCCGAGGTGGGCCAGGGCCTGACCACCGCCGTCGCGATGCTGGTCGCCGAAGAGCTGGACGCCCGGCTGGACGACGTCGACGTGCCGCTCTCCGACGCCCGGCCGGACCTGCTGTTCAACCAGCTGACGGGCGGCTCCAACTCGGTCCGCTCGCTGTACGACCCGGTCCGCGCGGCGGCGGCCGCCGCCCGGGCCAGGCTGGTCACCGCCGCAGCCGTGCGGTGGGGGCTGCCCGCCGGGTCGCTGCGCACCGAGGACAGCGCCGTGCTCGCCCCCGACGGGCGCCGCGCCGGGTTCGGCTCGCTGGCGGCGGCCGCCGCCGCGGTGACCGTCCCGGCGGTGCCGAGCACGCCCAAGCCCGCCGAGCTGCAGCGACTGGTCGGCACGCCCACCGGGCGGATCGACGCCCGCGACATCGTCACCGGCCGCGCCCGGTACGCCGGTGACCTGGCCGTCCCGGGCGCGGTACCGACCGTGGTGGCGCGGCCGCCGACGATCAACGGCGGTGTGCAGTCCTTCGACGCCTCGGCCGCCCGCGGCCTGCCCGGGGTGCTGGACGTGCTGCCGCTGCCCGGCGGCGGCGGGGTGGCGGTGCTGGCCGAGACCTTCGACCAGGCGCTCAAGGCCCGGGACGCGCTCCAGGTGTCCTGGCGGCCGGGCCCGCTGGCCGGCCTCTCCGACGCGGGCATCCGCAGCCGGCTTCGGGCCGCCAACCTGCCCTTCCTCGTACCGCCGCTGCTCACCCTGCACGTGGACGCGGAGTTCGACTTCGCCTTCGTCAGCCACGCCCCGATGGAGGTGCTGACCGCCGTCGCCGACGTCCGCCCGGACCGCGCCGAGCTGTGGTTCTCCTCGCAGTCGCCGATCGTCGCGCAGCAGAGCGTCGCCGCCGCGATCGGGCTGCCGCAGGACGCGGTCACCGTGCACGTCGTGCGCGGCGGCGGCTCCTTCGGACGGCGGCTGTTCTTCGACGCCGCGCTGGAGGCGGCGCAGATCTCCAAGGCCGCCGGGCGGCCCGTCAAGCTGATGTGGACCCGCAACGACGACATGCGGCACGGCCGGATGCGCCCGGCCGGCCACCACCGGATCCGCGCCACCCACGCACTGGGCCAGGTGCTGACCTACGAGCACCGGGTGGCGACGGTGCGGACGGACTTCCGGCACGGCCTCGGCGAGGCCCTGACCGCCGCCGGGTTCGGCGTCCAGGCGGGCGGGCTGAGCCTGAGCCAGGGCTTCTTCCTGCTCACCGAGAAGAACCCGTACCAGCTCGGGGTGACCACCCAGCTGCTCGCCGAGGTGCCGCTGGATGTGCCCACCGGCAGCTGGCGCTCGGTGTACTCGGGGACGGTCCGGGTGGCGGACGAGATCATGATGGACGAGCTCGCCCGGGCCTTCGGGCAGGACCCGGTCGCCTTCCGCCGCGCCCGGCTGGGCGGTGCGAACGCCCGGGCGGTGCTGGACACCGTCGCCGCCGAAGGCCGCTGGGGCCGGCCGATGCCGGCCGGGCACGCCCAGGGTGTGGGGTTCCACGAGGAGCACCGCTCCTGCGCCGCCTACCTGGTCGAGATCGACGCCACCGACCCGGCGCAGCCGCGGGTCACCAAGGCGGTGATCGCCGCCGACGTCGGCCGGGCGGTCAATCCGCGCGGGCTGGAGGCCCAGCTGACCGGCGCGCTGATCGACGGCATCTCGGTGATCCTGCAGGCGGGCAACCACATCGACCACGGCGCGGTGCGCGAGGGCAGCTACGCGGACTTCCGGTACGCCCGGCAGCGGCACAGCCCGCCGTCCGTCGAGGTGCACCTGATGCCGCCCACCGGGCCGCCCGGCGGCGCGGGCGAACTCGGCGTGCCGGCCGCCTCCGCCGCCGTCGCCAACGCGTACGCCCGGGCCACCGGCCGCAGCCCGCGTTCCTTCCCGATCAGCTTCTGAAGGGCCCGAACCGATGCCCAGTCACACCTTCGTCCTCAACGGGCGGCCGGTCAGCGTGGACGCCCCGGACGACATGCCGCTGCTCTGGGTGCTGCGCGACAAGCTCGGGGTCACCGGCCCCAAGTACGGCTGCGGGGTGGGTGTCTGCCGGGCCTGCACCAGCCACCTGGACGGTGCGGAGTTCCAGCCCTGCACGGTGGCGGTGAAGGACTGCGCCGGGCGGCAGGTGACGACGATCGAGGGCCTCGCGGACGGCGAGGTGCTGCACCCCGTCCAGGAGGCCTGGCTGGAGTGCGACGTCGCACAGTGCGGGTTCTGCCAGCCGGGCCAGATCATGACCGCCGTGGCGCTGCTGCGCCGCAACCCCGCGCCGACCGACGCGGACATCGACGAGATCCAGAACATCTGCCGCTGCGGCACGTACCCGCGGATCCGGGAGGCGATCAAGCGGGCCGCGGCGGCCGGCTGAGCCCGGTCGCGCGGGCGGGTCGACCGGGATCCCGGCGGACGTCGGTCAGTCGTCCGCCGGAGGTCGGCCGAACCACGCGGCCAGCCGGTCGTACACCGGGGCGTCCGGTCCGGCCGGGACTTCGGGGCCGAAGGCTCGCCCCTCGCTCTCCGCGCCCCGGAACTTCGGTTGCAGGGCGCCCCGGCCCCAGTCGAGGGCGGCCCGGCCGACGGTCTCGTCCAGGTCGGTGGGCTGCCCGGTCGCGGTGGCGAGATCCCAGCTGTGGACGGCGAGTTCGGCGGTCTGCTGGTCCACCGGGAACCGGGCCGGCAGCTCGCCCATGCCCGGGACGTCGAGGACACCGGAGAGGTCGCCGGCCCGGCGCCAGGCGGCGAGCAGTTCCTCGGCGCCGGACTCGAAGGCCTGCGCCCAGCCTTGGGTGACGCGCTCCGTGGGCGCCTTCCAGTCCGGGGTGCCGCCGTTCGCCCGGACGGTGAACTGCCGCAGGTCGTCGAGCAGATGGCTGACCAGGTCGGTCACGTCCCAGGACCGGCACGGGGTCGGCAGCGCGCCCTGGTCGGGCCCGGTCGCGGCGACGACCGCGCCAGCCTGGAGGAGCGCGCGGGCGAGCAGCTCCACCGGATCGGTGGTGCCGGTGTCGGCGTCGGTGTCGGACATGGTGATCTCCCGGGACGGATCGGATACCGGCCCGGTCGATGCTGCCACCCCGCCGCCCGCCGGTCGGGGAGCGACAGGCCCGGCCGGCGATCCGCACCGGGCCGGCGTACGGCGGCCCGGTACGTCAGCGCCGCCCGGCCGCTCGGGGCCTCGGCGCCGTGGGCCCCGCAAGCCCGGAGAGCCCGGCAGCGGAGGCCGCGGGCCGGGCCGGGCGGGCGGCGGGTCACCGAGCGGCGCGACGGCGGGCGCGCAGTGCCACGACCCCGGCCGTACCCACCACCAGGGCGGCGATCGTGGCGAGGGCACGGCCGACCGTGGAACCCTCCGCCGGGGACTCCGCCGCGGTGGTCACCGTCGCCAGGGAGGAGGCGGACGTGGTCGGCACGGCGGACGCCGGCACGGTGGGGCCGGGCCGGACCGGAGTGGCGGCCCCGGCGGCAGGCGAGGTCGGGGCCGGCGTCGCGGCCGGGGACGGGTCCTGGATCACGTCCACCGTCAGTTCCGCCTCGCCCCGGCCGAGGGCGGGGAAGGCGGACTCCACGGTCACCTTCCACCGGCCGACCGGCAGCGGCTCACGGGTCCTGAAGGACGCCGGGCTCCCCTGCACCGGCACCAGCCGCCAGGGGCCCACCGAGCGGCCGTCGTCGGACACCGCGCTGAGCGTGGCGGCGACCTCCTCGTCCACCGGGTCGCCGTCGTTCTCCCAGGTGGCGACCGCCCTGGGGTGCCCGTCGGGCGCACCCGCGATCCGGAAGCGGATGGTGTCGCCGTGGGCGTTCGCCGTCCCGGCCGGGCCGAGGGCGGCGAGGGCGGCCAGCAGGAATACCGCCAGCAGGCCGGCGGGGCGCTTGGGGGTCAACACGGTGACTCCTCGTCAGGGTTCAAGGGGTGGCAGGGCCCGCCGGGGGTCGGACCCTGCCGGATCGGAGAACGGCCGTACGGGGGGAGAGGCTCCCCCCGTACGGCCGGCGACCGCGTCGGCCAGGCAGGCCTGGGACGGGTCCGGGACGGTCCCGGGTCGGGACCGTGTCTGGCCTAGGAGGCCTGCTGGACGGTCCAGTTCTGGTAGCCCTGGGTGTCCGGCTGCTGCAGTTCGAGCAGGCGGCCGCCGTAGTACCAGCGGCTGCTGACGCCGAGGGCGAGCGGGCCACCGTCCGCGGTCAGGGTCCAGCCGCTGCCGGCCGCGGTCAGCTTCCATCGCTGGGAGGTGGCCGCGGTGTTGCAGGGCTGCTGCATCACGTACTGGCCGGCCACCAGCCGGCCGCCGACCTGCAGGCACTTGCCGGAGACCGCGGACTTGATCCGCAGGAACCCGTCACCGGCGTCGTCGAAGAGCCAGCGCTGGTTGGCGTACCCGGTGCGCTGGTAACCGATCAGCACGGCACCGTCGTTGGTGGAGCTCCCCCACATGTCGGCCGACTGGCCGGTGAGGCTGTTCAGCAGCAGGTACGACTTGCCCGGCACGGTCGGACCGGTGCTGCCGCCGCCGGCCGCCGGGGTGCGGAAGGCCGCCGGACGGCCGGGCTTGGTGGTGGCGCCGCGCTGGTCACGGACGGCGACGGCGAACGAGTACGCGGTGTCGGGGCGCAGCTGCACGACCCGGACGACGGTGGAGCGGACGGTGGCCAGCGCCTTGCCGTTCAGCTGGATCTCGTAGCCGGCGGCGGAGGCGACGGCCGGCCAGCTCAGGACGGCCGAGTTCTGGGTGATCTGGCTCGCGGTCATGTCCGGGCCGCCGGTCGGCGCGGGCGTGGTGGGGCTGGGCGAGGCGGTCGGCGCCGGCTTGGTCGGCGAGGCGCTCGGGCTCGGCTTCGCGCTGGTGCTCGGGCTGGGCGAGGCACTGGTTGACGGGCCGGTGGTCGGGGTGGGCGAGGGGCTGGTAGTGGGGTCGGGCTTGGTGCCGCCGCCCGCTATCAGGAACTGGTTGTTGGCGATGTTCCAGTGCGTGGTCAGGTAACTACCGGGCTGGGGAGCGGTGTTGTAGTAGTCGTCGTGGTTGCAGTCGAGCCGCTCGTCGTGGCCGCGGTCGGGGCAGATGGTCTGCATCTTCGGGTAGTACGGCGCGTCCGAGTAGCACATGATGTCCCACTCGTCGACGCAGTGGCCGGCCTTGCTGGTGTGCGGGGCGCTGTTGTTCACCGCGCCGAGGTTGTGGCCGAGTTCGTGCGCGGCGGTCGAACCGCCCCAGCAGCCGGAGTCCGTCCGGCCGTACGAGGGACCGAAGTTGCTGCGGTTGTCCTGGCCCGGGCGCTCGTCGCCGTTGAAGGTGCCGATGCCGCAGTAGACCTGAGCGTCCGCGAAGATCATGTACTTGCGGTCGCGGCGGTTGTAGCCCTGGGACGCCAGGGCGTCGTTGGCGGAGCCGAACTCGTGCAGCGCGCCCGCCGAGATCTCGACGTTCAGCACCGACACGGTGCAGTCGGCGGCGGTCACGTACCGGACGTGGCGCACGCCGCCGGTCTCACCGGCGCTCGCGTTGTAGATCGCGTCGGTGTCCGCGGCCCACTTCTTGAAGGAGGGCAGGTACTGGGCGAAGCGGTCCTGGCCGGGGGCGTGCAGGTACAGCACCTGCACCCGGTTGCCGCTGGTGCCGTCGCCGTCGCAGACGACCGCGGCGTCGCCGGCGGCGGCGGTGCCCGCCGGGGCACCGGCGACGGCGCCCGGCTCGGCCGCGGCGGCCGCGGCTGCGGCTGCGGGCTGCCCGGTCGGGGCGGCGCCGAGGACGGCGCCGGTCTGTGCGTCGATCACCGGGGGCTGACCGGCCAGCAGGTCCGAGGCGGACGGCGGCTTGGCGTCACCCTCCCCCGGCACCGCGGGCGCCGGGGTGGTCGCGGCCACCGCGGGCTCGGTGTTCTTGTGGACGTCCACGCCGGCGGGCGGGGCGTCGGGCCCGTGGGTGCAGAGCGCCGCGTCGGAGACCCGGTAGACGCCGACGCAGGGGTCCTCCTTGGGCGCCGGGGTGAGACCCGTGTAGACCAGGCCGTGGGCCGGGTCGTCCTTGGGTATCTCCTTGATCGGCGTGGGCGGCTCCTTGTGCTCCGGCTTCGCCGCCGGCGAGGCGGTGCCGCCGGCGGCCTCGCCCACGACGCCGTCCTGCGCGGGCTGCTCGGCCGAGGCTACTGCCGAACGCTGGCCGTCCGTCACGGTGTTGACGCCGATCACGCTGGCCGCCACGGCGGCGGCCAGCGCCGCCGCCGTGACCAGCATGGTGCGGGGACTGCGTTTCGGAAGGGCGCGCTTTCGTGCCATCTCGATCGTCCTGTCTGCTTGTGCGGGGTCGTCCCAGGGCATGCCTGAGGAGGGATTCGCCAGGAAGGGGCCCGGCGTGGGGAAACGGCCGTGGGGGCCGGAGGTCGAGGGTGCGGTCGGGGGTCGGTCGTTCAGGTGGTCGGTCGTTCAGGTGGTCGGTCGTTCAGGTGGTCAAGGGGGGTTCAGGGATCCGGTGGGGAGCGGGCCCGCGGGTCAGCGGGCCGTCCCGAAGTCCTGCGTCCACCACGGCCCGCCGGGGCCGAAGTGGGCGCCTACGCCGATGTCCTTGAACGCGCAGTTCAGGATGTGCGCCCGGTGGTCGGGGGTGTTCATCAACTCCCCCACCACCACGGTCGCGTCGTCCCGGCCGAAGCCGATGTTCTCGGCGTACGTGGTCCAGTGGTAGCCGGCGGCGACGATCCGCTGGGGTGCGGTGACGCCGTCGGGGTCGGTGTGGCCGAAGTATCCGCGCGCCGCCATGTCGTCCGAGTGCTGCTGTGCGGCCTGGCTCAGCCGCGGGTCCACCCGGAGCGGGGCGCAACCCTGCTTGGTCCGCTCGCTGTTGAGCAGGTCGACGAGCTGCCGCTCGAACGGGTCGAGTGCCACCACCGGGACCACCGAGGGCACCGCCACCGGCACGGGCGGCGGCACGGTGGCCGGCGCGCGCACCGGCTTGGGGCTCGGCTTGGGGCTCGGCGGCGCGGACGGGGACGCGGCAGCGGGCGGCTCCGGGGCCGTCACCGTCACCGACGGCTCGGGCAACGGCGGTGCGGGGGAAGGTGGTTCGGACACGGTCGGCAGGGCGGCGGGCTCGGCGGTCGGGGCGACGACCGCGCGGACGTCGGCCGGCCTGGGGCCCTCCGGCACCACGTACGCGAGGCAGGCGACGGCGGCCACCGCCGCGATGCTGCCGAGCACGGCGGGCGCGCCGGGCCCCTGCCGGAACGGGCGGCGGGCGAGCTGCTGCAGCGTCGTCCCACCAGGGCTCGGCGCCGGGGCGGGCGCGGGTGCAGGGGCGGGCACAGGAACCGGAGCCGGAGGTGCCGCCGGCGTGGCGGCGGCACCGGCACCGGCGCCGGACCCGGCCGACCCGAAGGCCGTCGGCAGCAGGCCGCCCAGATGCTCGGGCACCGGGACGAACGCCAGGCCGGCCAGCAGCCCCTCGGCGGGCACCAGACCGTTGCGGTGACCGCCGCAGGGCACGCAGTCCCGGGCATGACGGGCTATCCGCTTGCGCCAGAGCGAGCCCGGGGCGCCGTCCCAGGCCCCGGTGAGCGAGTCCAGCTCCTCGCAGGGCGGCAGCGCCGAGAGCGCCCGGACCACGACCCGGGCCACCTCCAGCTGGGTCTTCATCCGCTGCACCCGCACCGTCACATGCTGCTGGGACTGGCCCAGCGCGACGGCCACGTCCGCCCGGGTCAGCTCGCCGGCGGCCTCCAGCCACCAGAGGGCCAGCAGTTCACGGTCGGTCTGGTCCAGCCAGCGGGTCGCCTCGGTCACCTCCCGGCGCTGGCCCGACAGGCCCAGCCGGACGATGGTCAGGCCCACGAAGTCGGCGCCCGGGTCGGCCACTTCCTGGGCCTCGTGCAGTCCGTCGCAGAGCGCCTCCGAGCTGTGCGCCCGCTGGCGGCGGCGGACCTCGTTCATCGCGATGGCCACCAGCCAGGAGCGGAAGCAGCTCGCGTCGCGCAGGCTGCCCAGCCCGTCCACGACCCGCAGCATGGTCTCCTGCACGACGTCGTCGACATCCGCATGGCCGCTGAGGGCCCGGCCGACGATGTTGTAGACCAGCGGCAGGTACTCCGCGATCAGTTCGCCCTGCGCCCGCTCGTCCCCGGCCTGCGCTGCCGCGACCGTGGCGGCCCCGTTTGCACTGTTCACCTGCGTCCGCTCTCCCCGTGGCCCTGCCCGAAAATGCCCTGACACCTAGGAGACCTGCGGCGCTCACCCGAATAACAGAAATCCGGAACGAGTTCTTGGGAAGTTCGAATCGGGCCCTCGGGCGGTACCCGAAGCGGCCCGGGGAGTGGGCGGACGAGCCCGGACGGCGGCCGGTGGGCGGGCCCCGGCGGACCTGACGCCGACGAGCCTGACCACCGGCCGCCGGAACGCGAACAGCCGCCCCCTCCGAGGAGGGGGCGGCTGCCGGTGGTGCGGGGTGGGATCAGACGATGATGGTCTGGCCCGGGTAGATCAGGTCGGCGTTGGCGCCGATGACCTGGATGTTCTTGGCGTGCAGGCTGGTCACCGAGGTGCCGAACTTGGCGGCGATCCCGCCCAGGGTGTCACCGCTCTTGACGGTGTAGCTGCCCTTGGCGGAGTTGTGCTGGCCGGCCTGCTTCCACGACTTCACGGCGTCGGTGGAGGTCGACCCGGTGCTCTCGGACTTCGGCGCCTGGGCGGCGGCCGCGTCCGAGGAGGTGGCCGGCTTGGTGTCCTTCTTGGCCGGGGCGGCGGGCGCCTCGGCGGCGGGCTTGGCAGCCGGGGCCGAGGTGTCCACGGCGGCGGCCGCGCCACCGGCGGTCAGGCCGGCCTTGACGGAGCAGACCGGCCAGGCGCCGGGGCCCTGCGAGGCGAGCACCTTCTCGGCGATGGCGATCTGCTGCGCCTTGGTGGCCTGGTTGGCCTGCGGCGCGAACGCGGTACCGCCGAAGGCGGCCCAGGTGGAGGAGGTGAACTGCAGGCCGCCGTAGAAGCCGTTGCCGGAGTTGATGCTCCAGTTGCCGGTGCTCTCGCACTGGGCGACCTTGTCCCAGGTGGACACGGAAGCAGCGGAAGCCGAGTTGGCCGTGACGAGGCCTGCCACCGGAAGGGTCACAACGGCCCCGCCGATCAGGGCCATCCGCACGCGGTTGCGCTTGGTGGCGGTCTTGGTGGCAGCGGTGGTCTCGTTACGGAAGCTCATGTAATTCCTCTCGCGTGTCCCGGGCAGGCATGCGGAACCAGACCCCGGAAGGGCCTGTCCCGATCGCCTTGCTCGATGAGCGGCCGGACACGCGGAAGAGCGTGCCGCGCCGCCCCGGCAACCCTCCGCACGCCTGCGACCTGTTCGAGTTGGTCGCTCCGGCGGGCACGTCCCGCACCGGGTGATCCGGTGGGCCGTGCGACGGGGGTTAACCCGGGTGGTGCTCGTTGCACCGACGAGAACGAACCTACGGTTCCGGGAGGTTTGGTTCAACCATTGACGGGTTCTCGCAGGTCAGTCCACTGTTACCGGCGGTATTGATCAAGGAATCGCGCCTTGAATGCCCCTTTTTATCCGTATTTGCATGATCAAAACGGACATTTCGGTGCCCGCGCTCACACCCGAGGGCCTGTGAGCCCGCCCACACGGACGACGCGGAGCGAGCCCCGGCAGACGTTCCGTGACATCCCGACCACCGCCGCACCCCACACCACCCGCCCCCGGGTGGCGCCCGCCACACCGCGCCGTCCGTCCGACGGTCCCTCAACCCCCGGAAACCACACGACCACCCGGCGCACCCCGCCCGACGGCCCCGCGCCCGGCCCGACCCAGGCACCCGCCGACCGTCTCAGGCCGGCAGCGCCAGCCGCACCGCGTAGTACGCCACCAGCCCGTACCCGGCCCCGTAGGTGACCGTCCGCGCCACCGGGCCGGTGAGCCGGGCCCCGGCCAGCGCCCCCACCACGGCGAGCACCTGCTGCCAGGCCAGCGAGGTCACGAACACCCCGCCCGCGAACGCCGCGCCCGCCAGGGCGCCGGTCACCGGCCCGCCGCCACCACCTCCGCCACCACCTCCGCCCGGGCCGCCCGCCGAGACCAGCGCGACGAAGTAGAGCGCCGTCGCCGGATTGACCAGCGTCAGCAGCAGGAAGCGGACGAAGGCCGGGGCCGCGCCACCCGCACCGACCGCCGCTCCCCCGGCTCCCCCGACACTCCCGGCTCGCTCGGACGCCCCTTCAGCCACCCCTTCGGCCACCCCGGCGGCCGGCGCGGCCGGCTGCGCGCGCGGGCGCCGCAGCGAGAGCAGCCCACGGACCGCGATCGCGCCCAGCAACGTGGCCGACAGGGCCCTGGTCCACACCTCCCATCCGGCGAGGAGCACGGCGACCCGGGAGCCGACGGTCACCGCCAGCGCCGCGTACAGCAGGTCGGCCGACGCGACCGCGGCTGCCGCGGCGGCGGCCGCGCGCCACCCCCGGCGCCCCTCCTCCAGCAGCAGGACGCCCACCGCGCCGAGCGGCAGGGCCACCCCCAGACCCGCCGCGCCGCCCGCCAACAGGGCCCGTGCCAGGGGTGCGTCCACCAGGACGAAGTAGTCGGTCATCGGGCCACCGTCACAGACCCGCGGGTGCTTCCCCGGCCGCATACGCCCCACGACCGCGATAATCGCGGTATGGACGAACTGGACAGCGACATTCTCGGCCTGCTGCGGGCGGACGCGCGGATCTCCTACCGCGACCTGGGGGCCCGGGTCGGCCTGAGCTCCAACGCCGCGGCGGACCGGGTGCGGCGGCTGATCCGGACGGGCGTGATCCGCGGCTTCACCACCCTGGTCGACCCGGCCGCCGACAGCCGCCCCGGCCTGACCGTCTTCATCGACGTGACCCTGCGGCCGGAGACCGACAGCGACACCTTCGAGACGACGGTGCTGCGGTTGCCCGGCGTCACCGAGGCGGTGCACGTCACCGGCGCGCACGACTACCTGCTCCGGGCCCGGGCCGCCGACGCGGCCGCGCTCGACCACCTGCTGCGGCGGCTCAAGCACGAGGCGGGGGTGGCCCACTCCAGTACCCGGCTGGCCCTGCGGATCGCCTCCCGCTGAGCCACCCCGTCCACCGCCGCCGTCCACCACCGCCGTCCAGCGGCGTCCGACGGCGAGGCCGTACGTCGGTCCGCGTCCCCGCGCCGGTCCGGCACCGGTCCGGGCCCGGGTCCGGCGCGGCGGCCGGGCGAGTCCTCAGCCGGCGGCGTCCAGCCCCGCGTCCCTGGCCAGCAGCGCCGCCTGGACCCGGTTGTCGCAGCCCAGCTTGGCGAGGATCCGGCTGACGTACGTCTTCACGGTCGCCTCGCTCATGTGGATCCGAGCGCCCGCGTCCGCGTTGGAGAGGCCCTCGCCCAGCAGCGCCAGCACCTCGCGTTCGCGCGGGGTGAGCGCCTCCAGCCGCCGGCGGGCGGCCTCGGCCCGCGCCGCCGCGGGGCCGGCCGGGCCCGCGGCCAGGCTGTCCACGATGAACCGGGTGGCCACCGGCGAGAGGAAGGCGTTGCCGCCGGCCGCCGCCCGGACGGCCTGGATCAGCTCGGCCGGCGCGGTGTCCTTGAGCAGGAACCCGGCACCGCCGGCCGCCACCGCCCGCAGCACGTTGTCACGCTCGCCGAAGGTGGTCAGGACCAGCGCCCGGGCGCCCGGCGCGGCCCGCGGCAGCTCGGCGAGCGCGGTGAGGCCGTCCATCACGGGCATCTGGATGTCCAGCAGCACCACGTCGACGCCGTGGGCGCGGGCGAGTTCCAGCGCCTCGCGCCCGTCGGCCGCCTCGGCGACCACGTCGATGTCGTCGGCCGAGGAGAGGATCATCCTGATCCCGGCGCGGATGAGTGGCTCGTCGTCGGCGACGAGGACTCGGATCACTGCTGGTCCTCCTGGACGGGCAGGGGTCGGCGCCGCGGCTCTCGCTCCGCCCGGGCCGGCCGCGTGGCACGCGGCACGGTCATACCTTCGCACGGTAGTGCTGCTTGTCGATCAACGTGCCGTCCTTGAAGCAGAACCGGGCCACGTACTCGTCGTCGAAGCCGTCCTTCCCCGGTTCGTCCGAGATGTACCAGGAGCAGGACGCCCCGGCCGGCGGGGTCGGCCCCGTCCCCTGGTAGCCCTGGGTCAGCACGCGGCTGCCGACCGGGAGCCTGGCCCGGACGTCCGCCTCGGCACTGCCGACCGCGATCGACTCGTACGTCTTCTTGCTCACGGTCGCGTCGTCCAGGGCCTGCACGAAGGCCAGCATGCCCCAGACCAGCAGGCCCACCACGGCCAGCACGACCGCGGCGGCGCCGGCCGCGCAGCCGACCGCGGGGTTGCGCGGTCCCGGCCGGCCGAGCCGGGCGGCCCGACCCACCCCCCGACCCGTTGCCCGGGCCGGTACCGCCGGCGCCGCCCCGGCGGGCAGGGCGCCCGGCAGGGTGTCGGCCGCGCCCTCGGCCGGCGCGGCCACCCCGTCGTGGTCGTAGGGCAGGACGGCGGCCAACCGCCAGCCACCCCCGGCGGACGGCCCGGCGTGCACCATCCCGCCGACCAGCCGGGCCCGCTCGCGCAGCCCGGTGAGGCCCTGGCCGCCGCTGACCACCTGGCCGGCCGCCGGCGGCTCGGGCGCCGGCCCGTTGGCGACCTCGACCACCAGCGCGTCCGGTTCGTAGCGCAGCGCGACGCTGAGCGGCGCGCCGGGCGCGTGCTTGTGCGCGTTGGTCAGCGCCTCCTGGACGATCCGGTACGCGGCGTGCTCGGTGGCCGCCGTGAGCGGGCGGCCCTCCCCGGTGCGGCTCAGCACCACCGCGGCGCCGGCCGCCCGGGAGCCCTCGGCCAGCCGCTCGATCCCGTCCAGCCCGCCGCCGGAGCCACCGCCCGCCCGCCCGGCGCCGGGCGGCGCGGACTCCTCGTGCAGCACGCCCACCACCACCCGGAGCTCGCGCATCGCGGCGACCGCGGCCTGCCGCAGCACGCCGACCGCCGCGCGCTGGGGGTCGGTCAGCGAGCGGTCCACCTCCAGCGCGCCGGAGTGCACGGAGATCAGTGCGAGCTGGTGCCCGAGGCTGTCGTGCATGTCCTGGGCGATCCGGTGCCGCTCCCGCAGCCGGGCCTGGTGGGCGATCATGACCCGCTCGCGCTCCAGCTGGTCGTTGCGCTCCTGCAGCGCGACGACCAGCGCGCGGCGCTGGGCGTGGTAGCGGCCGGCCAGCGCGGGCAGCGCGGCGAACAGCAGGAAGCCGCCCAACGCGAACCCGGCGACCCCCTCGGCCGGGACGACGTCGTCCCCGTGCAGAACGGCGGTGGCCGTCATCAACGTGAAGGAGGCCGCCATCACTCCCAGCGTGGGCAGCGCCCGGGTGACCCGGTAACCGGCCGACCAGGCGGCGCAGACCAGCAGCGGGCTGAAGCTGTCGATCGCCCCGGCCCCGGCCGCCGTCACCAGCAGGACGGGAACCGGCAGCCCGCGCCGCATCAGGAACAGCAGAGCCACCGCGGCCACGTACAGCGTCAGCTTCAGCGGCCCACGGTGCGCGACCGCGACGATCAGCGCCGCCAGCCCGGAGAGGACCAGGAGGCCGACGACCTCCCGGACCAGCGCCCACGCACCCCACGGCCCCGGGAAGACCCGGCGGACGGCCCGGCCGGCGACCTGCCCGACCGCCGCCGCCCGCCCCGTGCCTGTACCGGTCCCCTTCCCGGCCGTACCGGGGGTACCGGCCGTACCCGCGCCGGTCGCCGTCGTACGGTCCGCTGTTCCTGGTGTCGCTGCCACCCGGCGAGGCTAACCGGACCGGACGGCGGCCGACCGCCACCCTTGGTCGTCGGGTGCCGCGACGAAAGTCGCGCCCCCGCGCGCCGGGGCGGACCGCGACGGCGGGGCCGCGGACGCCCGCGTGGTCAGTCGGGGGTGTAGGCGGCCAGCAGCAGCGCCACGTCGTCGGCGCGGTGGGTGGAGCGCCGGGCGTCGAGCAGCAGGCGGTCGGCGAGTTCGTCGAGGGTGGCCGCCTCGGCGTGGGCGAGCGTGGTGCGCAACCGGTCGACGCCCTCGTCGATGGCGCTCCCGGGCTCCTCCACCAGGCCGTCGGTGTAGAGGGCGAGGATCGAGCCGGGCGCGAGGTCCAGTTCGGTGACCGGGAACTCGGCCTGGTTGTCGATGCCGAGCAGCGGGCCGCCGGGCAGGTGCAGCGCCTCGGTCTGGCCGTCGGGGTGCCGCAGCAGCGGGGGCAGGTGTCCGGCCCGGGCGGCGCAGGCGTGGCCGGTTTCGGGCTCCAGGTAGATCAGGCAGCAGCTGGCGAGCAGCCCGGGGTCGAGGTCGACCATCAGCCGGTTGGTGCGCCGGAGCACCTCGCCCGGCGGGTCGCCGCCGCTGGCGAAGGCCCGCACGGCGCTGCGGAGCTGGCCCATGGTGGCCGCGGCGCCGACGTTGTGCCCCTCGACGTCGCCGATCACCAGGCAGGCGCCGCAGCTGGTGCTGATCGCGTCGTACCAGTCGCCGCCGATCTCCATGCCCTGGGTGCCGGGCAGGTACCGGGCGACGATCCGGACCGCCTCGATCCGGGGCAGCCGGTGCGGGAGCAGGGCCTGCTGCAGCCCCCGGGCGAGGGCGAACTCGGCGTCGTAGAGCCGGGCGCGTTCCAGGGCCTGGGCGATGAAGCCGCCCAGCGCCGTGAGCAGGCCGCGCTCCTCGCTGCTGAACGACTTGGGTTCGTCGAAGCCGAGGATGCAGCTGCCGACCGGGTGGCCGGAGGCGATCAGCGGGAGGAAGGCCCAGGAGCGCATCTCGTCGAGCGGGATGCCGGGGTAGGCGGCGGAGAGCTGGTGGACGGACTCGAAGAAGATCGGGGTCCCGGTGCTGAGCGCGTCGACACCGGGCAGTCGGGTGCCCATCGGGGTGCCCTCGAAGGGGTCGAGGAAGCCGTCCGGGTAGCCGGTCTGCGAGACCAGGTGGAGCCGTTTCTCGCGCGCCGTGTAGATCGCGAGCTGCTGGCCGCCGAAGGCGGGCAGGATCTGCTCACCGACCGCCTGGCAGACCTCCTTGACGCTGACCGCCTCGGTGAGTGCGCTGGCCAGCTGCAGCAGGTGGTAGGTGGAGCCGATGCCGGGCCGGGTCAGGGTGGGCGTCTCGACGGGCGGCACGGCGACGCCGGGGGGTGCCTCGGCGGCGACCACCCGCCCGGTGACGCCGTGCGCGTCGGGGTAGAGCGAGAAGGCGAGCCAGGTGTCGGGCGGGCGCAGCGCGAGGAAGGCGGTGGGCTGCTGGGAGAGCATCGCGGCCCGGTAGCGGTCCTCGTACACCGGGTCGGCGAGCCAGGGCAGCACGTCCCAGGGGTGGTGGCCGACCAGGTCCTCGCGGCGGGCGGCCAGCAGCAGTTCGCAGCTGCGGTTGACGTAGCCGGTCACCCCGTCGGGGTCGAGGGAGAAGACGCCGTCGCGCAGCCGTTCGACGGCGGCCGCGGCGGCGGTGCCGGTCCGGCTGTCGAGGACGGCGCCGACCAGGTGGGTGCGGCCGGTGGGGCCGGTGTCCGGTACCCTTCCCCAGAGTTCGACGGGGTGGGCGTGGCCCTCGTGGTCGACCACCCGGATCCGGGCGGCCAGCACCCGGCGGTGGTCGAGCGCGGCGCGGGCGGCGGCACGCAGCTCGGGCAGGTCGGCGGGGGCGATCCGGTCGGTGAAGGTGACCGCGCGGCCGTCGTACTCGGCCGGGGGGACGCCGAACAGTTCGCACATCTCCTCGTCGGCGTTGAGCCTACCGGTGGCGAGGTTCCAGTCGAAGAGCCCGACCCGGGTGACGGCGATGGCGGGGGTCGGCAGCTCGATCACGGCCGTGTCCCCGGCGGCCTCCACCGGGTGGCCGCCGCTCTCCAGCCCGGCCAGCGCCCCGCCCAGGCGGTTGGCGATGGTCCGCAGATGGCGCGGGGCGCGGTCCGGCACACCGTGCTGCGAGGCCGGCCAGAACGCGGTCAGGACGCCGAAGGCGTGGCCGTCGGAGGCGATCGGCACGCACGCGGAGGAGAAGTCGTAGGGCATCCCGACGGCAAGCTGGGGGAAGCGCCGCATGGTGTCCTCGGTGTCGGCCAGGGTGACCGTGCGGCCGGTGCGGTAGCTGACGGCGGCGGGCAGCGGGCCGGCCACGGCGATCCGGCGCATCGGGCTGAGCAGCGACAGGGGTACGCCGGCGACGGTGGTGAGGACCAGCGAGCGGCGGTCCCGCGAGTGCAGGTAGACCACGCCCCCGTACGCCTGGGTGCTGCTGAGCGCCTTGCGGACGGCGGCCGCGAGCAGGACGTCGACCTCGTGCCCGGCGGCCGCGGGAACGTGCGCCCGCCGGCGGTGCGCGTCGCCGCGCTCCGCCCTGGTACCGCGGGTCTCGCGCGGGCCGTGCTGGTCCGCCGGTACACCTTGGCGCATCTCTTCTTGCTACGCCGGGGGCCGGGGCCTGTCAAGGCGGGCGCTGGCGGGCCGCGGGCCCCGCCCGGAGGTGCCCGGCCACTCGGACCACCCGGGTTGCGGGGTACGGGCGCTGCGCCAGCATGGCCCTAACCGCCCCGCACCCGGCCGCGACCGCCGGCGCCCCCTCCCGAGATCGGTGGTCCCGATGAGGTTCACGCCCTGGTGGTCCCGTGTGATGTCGTTCCTCGTCGACTACTTCCTGGTGAGCATCCCGTCCGGCGTGGCGAGCCTGGTGGACCCCCGCAGCACCGCCCTGGAGGCCGGGCTCGGCGTGGTCACCTTCGCCCTCCTCGTGTACAACCGCTGGTATCTCGGCGGCCGCGGGCAGAGCTGGGGCAAGAAGCTGCTCGACACCCACCTGCACAAGGAGGCCACCGGCCGGCCGATCGGCACCTGGAAGTCCTTCGTCCGGGACGTCTGCCACCTCCTCGACGCGCTGCCCTGCTTCCTGGGCTTCCTCTGGCCGCTGTGGGACAGCCGGCGGCAGACTTTCGCCGACAAGCTCGTGAAGACCGTGGTGGCCCCGGCCGAGACCCCGCTGCCCGAGCCGCTGGCCCCGAACTGGCAGGCGCCCGGCCGTCCGGAGGGCGCCGCGTGACCGCCGGCCGGACCACCGTGGTCAACCTCAAGGGCCACCGGGACGACCCGGACTACGCGGACGTCGTCTACGTCGGCCGCGCGATGCACCGCGGCGGCTGGCACCTCGCGGGCTCGCCGTTCTCCTCCCCGTTCCGCCCGGGCCGGGACGGCACCCGGGCGGAGGTGGTCGCCCGGTACCGGGCCTGGCTGCTGGAGCAACCGGAGCTGCTGGCCAAGGTGCCGGAGCTGCGTGGGCACCGGCTCGGCTGCTGGTGCGTGCCGGAGCTGTGCCACGCCCAGGTGCTCGCCGAGCTGGCCGACGCGGGGCCCTGACGGTACACGCGGGACGCGCGACGCGCGGCGGTGCCTGACGGCCCGTCCGTCGGCCCGGCGCAGGGCCAGGGTCGAGCCGGGGGCGGGCCCGGCGGCCCGGCCGCGCGGACCGGCAGGGCAGGATGACGGTGTGCAGGTACGCCCCATCTCGCCCGAGCGGCTGGCCGAGCTCCTCGCCGACCGCATCACCGACCTCGCCGCCGCCCTGCCCGAAGGCGGCCGGCTGCGCGTCGCCGTCGACGGCGCGCCCGCCGCCCGGCCGGGCGCGCTCGCGGACGCCCTGGCCGAGCCGCTGCGGCTGCGCGGCCGCCCCACCCTGCGGGTGTCCGCCGCCGACTTCCTGCGGCCTGCCTCGATCCGGCTGGAGTACGGCAAGCAGGACCCGGACGCCTACCACGACCTGCGGCTCGACGAGGGCACCCTGCTGCGCGAGCTGCTCGACCCGCTGGAGCCCGGCGGCAGCGGCCGGGTGCTGCCGACGTTCTGGGACGCGGCCGCCGACCGCGCCACCCGGGCCGGCTACACCCCGCTGCCGCCCGGCGGGGTGCTGCTGCTCGACGGCGAACTGCTGCTCGGCCGCTGGCTCCCGTTCGACCTGACCGTCCACCTGGCGCTCACCCCGGCCGCGCTGGCCCGCCGGACGCCGCCCGAGGAGCACTGGACGCTGCCCGCCTTCGCCCGCTACGAGGCCGAGACCGGACCCGCGGACGCCGCCGACCTCACCGTGCGGGTGGACGACCCCCGCCACCCCGCGCTGGTCGAGCGGCCGTGATCGGGCGCGGCGCGCCGGGCGGGGCCGGGCCGCGCTGGCAGTACGGGCACCAGTAGGCGACCCGGTCCTGCGGCGGGGTGCCCACCCGGGCGGTCAGCACGGCGGTGCCGCAGCGCGGGCAGGGGCGGCCGGCCCGGCCGTACACCCAGTGCTGGTGGCCCGGCCGGGTGTCACCGGTGGTCACATGGCCCGGGCGCAGCTTGTTCGCCTCCAGCAGCTGCCGGGCCCGGTCCACCAGGCGCTCGGGTGCGGGGAGTTCGCCGACCGGCGTCCAGGGGGTGCGGCCGGCCAGGAAGCAGAGTTCGGCCGCGTAGACGTTGCCGATGCCCGCCAGGTTGCGCTGGTCCAGCAGCGCCTCGGCGAGCGGCCGGCCCGGCACGGCGCGGAGCCGGCGGACGGCCTCGGCCGGGTCCCAGCCGGGGCCGAGCAGGTCGGGGCCCAGATGGCCGACGACCCGCTGCTCGTCGGCGGTGCGCAGCAGCTCGACGACGGGCAGGCGGTAGCCGACGGCGGTGGCGTGCGCGGTGCCGAGGACGGCTCTGATCTGCCAGGCGGGGCCGCCGGACCAGCGTTCGCCGGGCCGGTGGACCGCCCACCGGCCGTCCATCCGCAGATGGGTGTGCAGGGTGAGGCCGCCCTCCAGCCGGGTGAGCAGGTGCTTGCCGCGCGGGGTCACGTCCAGGACGGTGCGGCCGGTGAGGTCGGCGGTGGCGTGCGCGGGCACCCGCAGGTCGGCGACGGTCAGGACCGCACCGGCCAGCGCCGTGTGCAGGTCAGCCGCTGTGCGGTAGACGGAGTCCCCTTCTGGCATGGCTCCATCCTGGCGTCTCGGCGGGCGGCTGTCAGGCCCGGACCGCACGGGACGGGACGGGGCCGGCAGGGGCGCCGGGTTGAGGCGCCGGGTCGGAGGTCAGGACCGGGGCAGGGTCAGGGGTCAGGCGCCGGGTGCCTGCTCCTGGCCTTCGCGGAGCACCACGACCGGGCAGGGCGCGTGCTCGGTGAGGTGGCGGCTGACCGAGCCGAGCAGGGCCCCGGAGAACCCGCCGAGACCACGGCTGCCGACCACCAGCAGGGCCGCGCCGGCCGCACGGTCGAGCAGGGCCCGGGCGGCGTTGCCGGGGATCACCAGTTGGGTGATCTTGACCGACGGTTCGGCGCCGGCGGCCTCGGTGACGGCCTCGGTGAGCGTCCGGGTGGCCAGCGCCTCCGGGTCGAAGCCGTCGGCGACAGGCACCGAGCCCACCCAGCCGTAGAAGGCCGGGTACTCCCAGGCCGAAAGCGCCTCGACCGTGCCGCCGGTGATCCTGGCCTGCTCGACCGCCCAGCGCAGCGCGCTGCGCGACGCCGCCGAACCGTCCACGCCGACCACGATCCTGCCGCCGGTGCCGTTGCCCATGCCGTCCTCCTCGCTCGCCTTCGGATACTCCCCTATATATAGATCAACCTGACATTCCTCCGATTACCGCCACACGGTACGGGCCGCCCGCCCCGCGGAACCGCCCCGAGCGTCCGGCCTCCGCGGCCCCGGCCCCGGCCCCGGCCCACCCTTACGGACCGCTGACGGACGGCCACGGAATCCCCCGGGGACCGCCCGACCGCTCTAGCGTCGGCGCCATGGATGTTCTGCTCACCGGCGGTGCCGGTTTCATCGGGTCGGCCGTCGCCGCCCGGCTGCTCCGCGACGGGCACACCGTCCGGGTGCTGGACGCGCTGCTGCCAGCCGTCCATCCCGGCGGCGCCGAGGCGGTCCGGCTCCCCGAGGGCGTGGAGTTCCAGCACGGCGACGTCCGGGACGCGGCGGCCGTGGCCCGCGCCCTGGACGGCGTGGACGCGGTCTGCCACCAGGCCGCGATGGTCGGGCTGGGCCTGGACTTCGACGACGCGCCCGACTACGCGGGCTGCAACGACCTCGGCACGGCCGTGCTGCTCGCCGGGATGAACCGCGCCGGCGTCGGCGACCTGGTGCTCGCCGGCTCGATGGTGGTCTACGGCGAGGGCCGTTACCACTGCGCCGAACACGGCGAGGTCGCCCCCGGGCCACGGGTCGCCTCCGAGCTGGACGCCGGCCGGTTCGAACCCCCGTGCCCGATCTGCGGAGCCGCCTTGGCCCCCGGCCTGACCGGCGAGGACGCCCCCGCCGACCCGCGCAACGTGTACGCGGCGACCAAACTCGCCCAGGAGCACCTCGCCTCGGCCTGGGCCCGGGCCCGCGGCGGCCGGGTGCTGGCCCTGCGCTACCACAACGTCTACGGGCCGGGGATGCCGCGCGACACCCCGTACGCCGGCGTCGCCTCGCTGTTCCGCTCGGCGCTGGCCCGGGGCGAGGCCCCGCAGGTGTTCGAGGACGGCGGCCAGCGCCGGGACTTCGTCCACGTCGGGGATGTCGCGGCGGCCAACTCGGCCGCACTCGAAGCCCTGGCCGACCGCCCGGCCGGCAGCGCCCGGGCGTACAACGTGGGCAGCGGCGAGGTCCGCACCGTCGGCGAGATGGCCACCGCGCTGGCCCGGGCCTTCGGCGGACCGGATCCCGTGGTCACCGGCCGCTACCGTCTCGGCGACGTCCGGCACGTCACCGCCGACTCGTCCCGGCTGCGGACCGAGCTGGCCTGGCGGCCGCGGGTGTCCTTCACGGACGGGATGGCGGAGTTCGCCAAGGCACCGCTGCGGGGTGACGATTGATCCGGCCGGATGGCAGTCTGGGGCGATGCCGAAGAAGCGTTCGCGTGCCGCGGGTCCCGCCGTGGCGGACCAGCCCGTACCCGAGCGCGAGGGCGAGAGCGAGGGCGAGCAGTGGACCAACATGGAACTCCACTCCCCCGTGCGGTACAAGGGGTTCACCGACGCCGAGGGCGTCCGGTGGGCCCTCGCCCGGGGGCCGCTCGACCCGCGGCGGGCCAAGCGGCTGGCCGTCACCGCCGACCTGATGTGGATGGGCTGCGACGTCGGGCACGACTGGGACCGGTACACCTACGTGCCCGAGTACGTCCCGACCGCCGAACGGCCCGCCAGGTGGCTGGAGATCAGGAAGCGGCTCAACGTGCGGGACTGGGACCCGCTGCACGGCCGGGCCTTCCTGGCCTACGAGTTCGTCTCCAACGGCCGGGTCCTGCTCTACATCGACGTGTACTGCTGAACCTGGTGCTCCAACCGCACAGGCTCGCCGGGTGCAGCGGCGCCCCGGGCCGAAGCTGTCGAACTGGCGCTGTCCTACCGCTCCTCGGGGGCGTTCCTCCTCGCCCAACTGCGGAAGAGGGTGAGTGCCACGGTGAGGTTGCCCGATCCGCATGCGGCGTGGAAGGCCAGATCAGCGGTCCGGGCCATGACCCAGTCGTCCTTGCCCCGCTTGATGTCCTGGCGGGGAAATTCGCGCCCTTCGAGGTCGGTCTCCTCCAGGTCCACGCGGACCGACCAACCGGGCTTGTCGAGCGTGTCGATCGTCACGCCCCACTCGTGCTCCCAGTCCTCGTCGCACTGCACGGACTACCACCCCTGCAGCCAGTCCATGACATGCTCGGCTTCGTTCATGGCACCAGATGCTGAGCTAGCCGCCGATCACGCACCGGGCGTACTCCGGGCGGCACAGGGATCGCCCCGTCCGGCCTCTCACCGGCTGCTGCACAATGGCCCCGGACACCCGCCGGGGTGCGGCCAGGACGAGGAAGGCCAGTGACGTGGTGCTGTGGCGCGGGATCGACTTCACCGTGGACGGGCACGAGCCGAACGGAGCCGAGGAGTACTACCGGATCGGCCTGCACTGCTGGAACGGCGCGCAGCACCGTGAGGCGGCCGCCTTCTTCCTGGGAGCGGCGGCGGCCGACGGGCACGGCGCCGCCGTCGAGCTCCTCGGGCACGTCGAGTACACGCAGGGACGGTACGCGAGCGCGCTGCCGTGGCTGCGGCAGAGCACGGGTTCGCCACGGGCGGCCTACTACCTCGCTTCGCTGTACCACCAGGGCTGCGCACAGGCGGGTCTCGGGCAGTCGTTCGACGAAGCCGCCCGCTGGTACCGCGCCGCGGCCGAACTGGGCGAGCCCGAAGCGATGCTCGCCCTGGGCGACCTGTACCTGGAGGGGTTGCTGCCACTGACCCACGCCCCCGTGGCGCACGCCTTGCAGTATTTCCTGGCGGCCGCCGCCCGCGACCACCCGTACGCCCAGTACCGCGCCGCCGAGCTCTACCGCACCTACCACCAGGACACCGGTCGGGCCGCCGCGCTGTACCGGTCCTGCGTGGACAACCCGCTGACCGGACGCCACGCGCTGGGGTCGTTGATGCTCCTGCAGAGTCAGGCGCACCTGCGGGAGATGTCGGCGACCGACACGGCCCGGCTGCTGCAGCAGCGGCGCGAGGCCGTCAACCCCGAGCAGCGCCGCGGCGACTTCTACTGAGGCCAGGGACATGTCCGCCGAGCGGGGGCGGCTGCGGCGGCCCGTCGGCGCGCTCTCCGGCCCGTCAGCCGCACGCGAGGACCCACAGGAAGACGGCGACCGTGCGGAGCAGGTCTTGCGTCTCCTCGGTCTGGGTGCGCAGCGCTCCGGGCACATGCGACGCCTCCCAGGAGTCCGGGTCCACCGGCGGGTGCGGCTCGGCCGCCCAGAGGTGCCCGAGCTCCTCGGTGCTGGTCCGCAGCGCCGTGCAGGCACCGGCCGTGCTGTCGAGGACGTGGGCCAGCGGGCCCGGGCCTGCGTGCCCGTCGCGCGGCAGCGCGTCGGCGGCGGCGGACAGCACGGCTGCGAGGTCGACCAGGCGCGATGCCTGCGTCAGCCAGCTCGACGTCCGGCCCCCTGCGGCGGCGGGTTCGTCGGCCGGGAGCCGGTCCAGGCCCGTCCGTCGGCCGGCGGACCTTTCCTGGGCGGTGGGCAGCCAAGTCCCGCGCTCCCGTTGGTCGTCCGCCTGTCGCATGGCCGCCCTCGCCCGGGCGAGGGCCGCCGGCCAGTCGCCCTGTTCCCAGTCGGGTGTCGCCCGCAGTTCCCGGACGCGGTGGCCGAGCGTAGGCCGTGCAGCGGCGGGGCGGGAAGGCACAGGCTCGGCCGCGACGTGGATCTGCAGGACGTGCCTGATCCTGGCCACCGACTCGGCGCTCCCGAAGCCGATCCACCCGTTGCGGGCGCCGTCGGGCAGGGGGCCGGCCGCCAGGGGTTCGGCCCCCGGGGCGCAGTGCCGCAGGGTGTCGGCGAGTGGGACTTCGTCGATCAGGACCCCGGCGTCGAAGGCGGCCCGCCACAGCACCAGGCCCACGGTGTGCGGGCCGTCTCCCCACGGCCACTTGGCCCGCGGACCGGGATCCGCGGCAACCCGCCGAGGTGCCAGGGCGCCCGGGCCGAGGCTCTGTTCCTGGCACCAGGCGACCAGCACGCCCGCCTGCCGGCAGGCCCGCTCCCAGGCCCCGCAGCCGTAGGCGGCCCGGTGCCCCGCCTCCCAGCCGTCCAGGTCCCGGTCCACGTCTCGGTCCCGGTCCCGGTCCACGTCCACCATGTCCACGTCCACGTCCACGTCCACGGGAGGAACCGTAACGCGGCACCGGTCGCCGGTCCGTAGCTGAGCAGGCCTCGGAGAACCGGCCGGCCCGGTCCCGGCCCCCGACGGGCGTGCGACTATCACCGCATGACTCGTGATCTCCGCATCTGCTTCGTCGGGGACTCCCTGGTGGCCGGGGTCGGCGATCCCGGCTGCCTCGGCTGGCCCGGCCGGCTGGCCGCCCGGGCCTTCGCCGACGGCCTGCCGTCCACCCACTACAACCTCGGGGTCCGTCGCGAGACCTCCGCGGACATCATCGGCCGCTGGGAGGACGAGTGCGCCCGGCGGCTGCGGCACGGCACCGACCTGCGGGTCGTCTTCTGCTTCGGCGTCAACGACGCCGCCCACGAGGGTGATCGCCCCCGCGTCGCGCCCGAGCAGTCGGCAGCGAACCTGGCGGCGATGCTCGACCGGGCCGCGGCCCGGGGCTGGACCGCCCTGGTGGTCTCCCCGCCGCCGGTCTCCGATCCGGCGCACAGTGCCCGTACCGCGCTGCTCGACGAGGACTTCGCCCGCGTCTGCCGGGCGGCCGGCGTCCCGTACGTCTCGGTGCACCGGGCGCTGAGCGGGAACGCCGTGTGGATGCGCGAGGTCGCCCTCGGGGACGGGGCGCACCCGGGCGCCGCAGGGTACGAGGAGTACGCTGCCCTCCTCGCCCCGCACTGGCAGGCCTGGTTGGCCACTTCGGGATGAGGGGCGGGGTATCGGGCGGGGCCGGGCGGCCGGGCCTGACGGTCCGTAGAGGGCCAGGGTGAAGAACTCCCGCTCCGCTGCTGCATCCGGGTGTCCGCGGCGGAAGTGGCCCGGGGCAAGGGAGTTGCGCCGCGAGGATCGCTGTGGGCAGTGCGCCGCCGATGTGCCGGGAGGGCGGGGAGGTCCTCCGTCCGTTCCGGACGGGAGAGGGAAAGAAGGCGAACCCACTCCTTTCCACTCTCAATCTATAGCGCATGGGGGGCCTTGCGGCAAGGCCCCCCATGTACCGCAGAATCGTCCGCCTGGGCCCGGGACCAGGCCGGATTCCCGGGAACAGGAGAGTCACCACCGACGGTGAGTGCCGTCGTGGCTCCGCCCCGACTGCCCGACCCCACTGAGAAATCCTGATCCGATGGAGTTCGTCTTGGTCTTTTCGTCATCGTCCTCGTCCGCGTCCCCCGCAGCGGCCGCCCCCGGCACCGGGCCCGGGGCGCACCCGGGCGAGGCCGGCACCGAGCCCTCCGGCGCCTGGCGGAGCGCGGAGCTGCGGGCGGAGAACGCGTACGTCGGTGCGCTGTACGACCGCCTTGAGGCCCAGCGCGCGCTCGCGGCCGCCCGGCTGCGCGAGACCCACCTCCAGGACCAGGGCGGGACGTACCAGTCCCGGATGGAACGCGACACGCTGGAGCTCCACCACACCCGCCGACTGTCGGAGCTGCACGCCGCCGAGTACGGGCTCTGCTTCGGCCGGATCGAGAACGCCGACGGCGAGCGGCAGTACATCGGCCGGATCGCGCTGGCGGACGAGGAGCACGAGCCGCTGCTCACCGACTGGCGGGCGCCCGCCGCGGAGCCGTTCTACCGGGCGACGCCCGCAGCGCCCGGCCAGGTGGCGGCGCGGCGGCACCTGCGGAGCAAGGGCCGGACGGTCGTCGACTTCGACGACGACGCCTTCGGCGTGAGCGCCCTGGAGGGCCGGGCGGGCTCCGAGCTCAGCGGGGAGGGCGCCCTGCTCGCCTCCCTGACGGCGGCCCGGACGGGCCGGATGGGCGACATCGTCGCCACCATCCAGGCCGAGCAGGACCGGGTGATCCGCTCCGAGCTGGGCGGCGTGCTGGTCGTCCAGGGCGGCCCGGGCACCGGCAAGACCGTGGTCGCCCTGCACCGTGCGGCGTACCTGCTGTACACCCACCGGGACCGGCTGGCCAAGCGCGGCGTGCTGGTCATCGGGCCGAACACCACCTTCCTGCGCTACATCGACCAGGTGCTCCCCGCACTCGGCGAGAGCGAGGTCGTGCTCAGCAGCATCGGCGTGCTCCACCCGGGCGTGACCGCGACCGGACCGGACACGCCCGAGGCGGCCGCCGTGAAGGGCGACGCCCGGATGGTGGGGGTGCTCACCGCCGCGCTGGAGGGCCTGCGGCAGCTGCCCGAGGAGTCGTGGACCATCACGGTGGGCCGCAGGTCGTCCCGCCAGGAGGAGCTCGAGGTGGGCCGGGCCCTGTGCGAGCGGGCGCACGCGGCCGCGCACCGGAGCGGCGAACCGCACAACCTGGCCCGGCCCGACCTGGTCGAGCGGCTCACCTCGGAGCTGGCCCTGCGGATCGCCCGGGAGCGCGGCGGGGACCTGGACCTGGACGCCGTGGCCGACCTCGCGGACGCGCTCGTCGACGAGCCCGACATCCAGGCCCTGGCCGACCGGCTGTGGCCGCTGCTCACCCCGGAACAGCTGCTCACCGCCCTGTACGGCTCCGCGGAGCTGCTGGCGGCGGCGATGCCGGACTTCACCGGGGCCGAACGCGCCGCGCTGCTGCGCGAGCAGGCGGGCCCGGAGCGGCCGGGCCCCGATCAGCCGGTCCCGGCGCAGCCGGCCCAGGAACAGGCGGACGGCCGGTGGACCGTCGCCGACGTCCCGCTGCTCGACGAGGCCGCCGAACTGCTCGGCCCGCTGCCGGGCAACACCACCACCGACCGGGCCGAAGCCGTCGCCAGGGCCCGGGAGCTGGAGTTCGCCAAGCTCGTCCTGGAGGACTTCGGCGCGGGGCTGGTCGAGATCGACGCGGAGATGCTGGCCGGCCAGTACCGCGGTGAGCAGTCGCTGCGTCCCCTCGCCGAGCGCGCGGCCGAGGACCGCACCTGGGCCTACGGGCACGTGATCGTGGACGAGGCGCAGGAGCTGTCCCCGATGGACTGGCGGATGCTGGCCCGCCGCTGCCCCGGCCGTTCCATGACGATCGTGGGCGACCTGGCGCAGACCGGCGCGCCGGCCGGGCCGAGCTCCTGGGGCGAGGCCCTGGACGAGTACACGGCGGGCCGCTGGCGCACGGTGGAACTCTCCGTCAACTACCGGACCCCGGCCGAGATCATGCGGGTCACCGAGGGCGTGCTGCGGGCGCTCGACCCGGCGCTCCGCGCCCCCAGCGCGGTGCGCAGCGGCGGGATCCCGCCGTGGAGCCTGCGGATCGCCGGGGACGACCGGGGGCCGGGGCTGCGCGCCGCCGTGGAGAAGGAGATCGCGGCGCTCGACGGCGGCCGGACGGCGATCATTCATGCCCCGACCTGGTCGGCCGCCCGGGTCGGCGAGCTGGCCGCACTGGACGGCGTCGCCGCCTTCGACGACCGGGCGGCGCTGGACTCGCCCGTCGTGCTGCTGACCGCCGCCCAGGCCAAGGGGCTGGAGTTCGACACCGTGCTGGTGCTGGAACCGGCGGAGATCCTGGCGGCGCACAATCGCGGCGTGAACGACCTCTACGTCGCCCTCACCCGTGCGACGAAGAGCCTCGGGGTGGTCCACAGCGGGGACCTGCCGGAGATGCTGGCGGGGCTGGAGCCGCGCTGACCACGGGGCGGGTACGGGCGCGGACCCGCCCGGGGCGCCCCCCGCCCGGCCCGGGTCGGTGCCGCCGAAAGTGGATGGCCCGGCGCGGCGGCCGGTGGGTGGCGTCGCTGTCCGTGATCCCGAGCCTGCGTACCCGACGCCTGCAGCTGGACCCGTACTTCACCGAGGACGAGGAGGGGTTCGTCGCGCTCTTCCTGGACGCGCGGGTGTCGCGGTGGACGGGTGACGGCCCGTGTCCGGAGGAGGAGATCCGGGCCCTGTTCGGGCGGATCTTCCGGCTCCGCGCCCACCCCCAGGGCTGAGCCGACGCCCCGGGCCGGGGGCGCGGCGGCCGGCCGGGCTCAGCGCAGGGCGGCGGCCGCCGGCAGCGCGATCTCGAAGCAGCAGCCGCCGGTGACGTTGTGCACGCTCGCCCGGCCGGCGTGCGCCTCGACGATCCCGCGGACGATGGCCAGGCCGAGCCCGGCCCCGCTGTCCCCGTGCCGGGCGTCGCTGTGCGCGGCGTCGGCCCCCACCTCGGCGGGCACCCGCGGGGTGCGGGCGGTGACGCCGCGCCAACCGGTCTCGAAGACCCGTGGCAGGTCGGGCTCGGGGATGCCGCCGCAGCCGTCGGTCACCGAGAGCACCACCTCGTCCCGCTCCTGGCGGGCCGCCACGGCCACCACGCCGTCGGCCGGGGTCGAGCGGATCGCATTGACCAGCAGGTTGCCGAGCACCCGGGTGATCTCCCGGCCGTCCACCTCGACCGGCGCCGGCTCCACGCTGCCGCCCAGCAGCCGCACCCCGCGCTGGCGGGCCAGCGGATAGGCGCCCGCGATGGCGTCCCCGACCAGGTCGTACACCGAGACCCGGGAGAGCGAGAGGGTCAGCGCGCCGGCCTGGATCCGGGACAGCTCGAAGAGGTCGTCCACCATGCCGGTGAGCCGGTCGACCTCGGTGCGGATCTGGGCGTGGTAGCGGCGCGGGTCCTCGGCGACGCCGTCCTCCAGGGCCTCCGCCATGGCGCGCAGCCCGGCCAGCGGGGTGCGCAGGTCGTGCGAGATCCAGGCGATCAGCTCGCGCCGGGAGGACTCCAGGGTCTGCTCCCGGCGGCGGGACTCCGCCAGCCGGGCGCTGGTGGCGGACAGCTCGGCGCTGAGTGCGGCCAGCTCGGAGCCGAGCGGCCCGTCCGGCGCCGCGAACCCGTCGTCGCTGCCGACCGTCCGGGCGGCGAGGGCCAGCGCCCGGCTGCCCGCCACCACCTGGCGGCCGAGCAGCGCGGCGGTGGCGAGCGAGACCACGGCGGCCATGCAGAGCACCGTGATGACCACCCCCAGGTCGTGGTGCGAGAGGAACATCGCCTGCGCGACGGCCAGTGTCCCGGTGGTCATCGCGAGGACGGTGACCACGGCGACGCTGAACAGCGAGAGCGCGACCGACCGGCGGCGCAGCAGCCGGACGGCGGGCCAGCCGAGCAGGCCGGAGGCGCCCGCGCCGACGGCGGCGAAGGCGGCGATGAGCAGCAGGTCCTTCACAGGGCGGGGCCTTTCCCGGTGGGGTCGAAGCGGTAGCCGACGCCCCAGACGGTGGTGATCAGGGCGGGCGCGGCCGGGTCGTCCTCGACCTTTTCGCGCAGTCGCCTGACGTGCACGGTGACGGTGGACAGGTCGCCGAACTCCCAGCCCCAGACGCGCTGCATGAGCTCCTCCCGGCCGAAGGCGGCCCCCGGGTTTCGGAGCAGGAAGGCCAGCAGGTCGAACTCGCGCAGGGTGAGGGCCAGCTCGCGGCCGGCCCGGAAGGCGCGGCGGGCCGCCGGGTCGAGGGTGAGGTCGCCGGCGGTGAGCCGGGCGGGCTGGGCCGGCTGGCCGGCGACGGGGCCGGTGCTCGCCGAGCGGCGCAGCACGGACTGCACCCGCAGGACGAGTTCGCGCGGGCTGAAGGGCTTGGTGACGTAGTCGTCCGCGCCGAGTTCCAGCCCGAGGATGCGGTCGGACTCCTCGCCCTTGGCGGTGAGCATCACCACCGGCAGCCGGTCACCGCCCTCGCTGGCGCGCAGCCGGCGGCAGACCTCCAGTCCGTCCAGGCCGGGCAGCATGAGGTCGAGGACGACCAGGTCGGGGCGGGTGGCGGCGGCGCGGGTCAGTGCCTCGCGGCCGTCGGCGGCGCGGTCGACCCGGTAGCCGGCCCGCTGCAGGTAGCCGGTGACCACCTCGGCGACGGTGGGGTCGTCGTCGACGACGAGGATGCGGCCGGCCGGGGCCGGCCCGCCGGGCTCCGCCGGGGACGGCTCGCCCTGGACGGCGCCGGGCCGGGGGTCTTCGGCGTGGGGCGGTTCGGCCCGGAGCGGGCCGGCCGGGGGAGGTACGGCCCGGGGAGGCTGGGGAGTGGTCACAGCTCCGAGGATAGGAAGCCGGGAGGGTCCTGCGCGCCGGCCGAGGCGGCCCGTACGACTTCTGTAAGGTGGCGGTGCGGCTTTTGTCATGATTGTGCTGGGTAGCGTGAGCCGGGTGACTACCACTCCCCCTCCCCCGCCCGTCGACGTGGTGCTGCCCTGTCTGGACGAGGCCGGGGCCCTGCCGTGGGTCCTCGCGCGGATCCCGGACGGCTGGCGCGCGATCGTCGTGGACAACGGTTCGACGGACGGGTCGGCCGAGCTGGCCCGGTCGCTCGGTGCCCTGGTGGTCCACGAGCCGCGGCGCGGTTTCGGCGCCGCCTGCCACGCCGGGCTGCTCGCCGCCAGCGCCGGGACGGTCTGCTTCATGGACTGCGACGGCTCCCTCGATCCGGCCCAGCTGCACCGGGTGGTGGCCCCGCTGGCCGACGGATCGGCCGATCTGGTGCTCGGCCGGCGGCGGCCGACCACCGCGGGGGCCTGGCCGCTGCACGCCCGGCTGGCCAACCGGGTGCTCGCCCGCCGGCTGCGCGCGCACACCGGCGCGCCGCTGCACGACCTGGGCCCGATGCGGGCCGCCCACCGGGAGCGGCTGCTCGCCCTGGGTCTGGGCGACCGCCGGTCGGGCTACCCGCTGGAGATGGTGCTGGCCGCCGCGTCCGCCGGGATGCGGATCGCCGAGCGGGACGTCGCCTACCGTCCGCGGGCCGGCCGCTCCAAGGTGACCGGCACCCTGCGCGGCACCCGGCAGGCCGTCCAGGACATGCGGGCCGTGCTGGCGGCGCCGGCGCCGACCCTGCTGGTGATCGCGAAGGCTCCCGTCCCGGGCCGGGTGAAGACCAGGCTGACGCCGCCGTGCACCCCCGAGCAGGCCGCCTCGCTCGCCGAGGCCGCGCTGAGCGACACCCTGCGGGCACTCGGCTCGGTGCCGGCCGGGCGGCGACTGCTGGTGCTGGACGGCGAGCCCGGCCGGTGGCTGCCGCCCGGCTGGGAGGTGGCGCCGCAGGTGCCGGGCGGACTGGACGTCCGACTGGCCGCCGCCTTCGCGCTGGCCCCGGCGGGCGCACCGGCGCTGCTGGTCGGGATGGACACCCCGCAGCTGAGCGCCGCCGCGCTGGCAGCGCAGCTGTCGCCGGCCGCCCGGGCGGGGGCCGACGCCTGGTTCGGCCCGGCCTGGGACGGCGGCTTCTGGGCGCTCGGGCTGGCCCGGCCCACCCCCGGGCTGGCCCGGCGGCTGCTGGTCGGGGTGCCGATGTCGACCCCGCAGACCGGTGAGGTGCTGCTGGAGCGGCTGGCGCAGGCCGGTCTGACCGTCCGCCGGCTGCCGGTGCTGACCGATGTGGACACCGCCCGGGACGCCGCCGAGGTGGCGACCCTGGCGCCCGGCAGCGCGTTCGCGGCCCGCTGGCGCTCCGTCGAGGCGGTCACCGGGGCGGTCGAGGCCACCGGCGCGACCGAGGCGACCGGATGACGCCCGGCACCGCCGCTCCGGCGGCGCCCCGCCCCTGGATCGACGACCCGTTCAGCGAGGCGATCCGCACCGGGTGCGGCCCGCTCTGGCTCCGTACCGCGGACGGTCGCCGGCACCGCCTGGACGTGGAGCGCTGGTGCGCGCCGCCGGACGCGGCCGACCGCTCCCTGCTGGAGCGCTGCGCGGCGCTCGGGCGGCCGGCGCTGGACGTCGGCTGCGGCCCCGGGCGGCTGGTGGCCGAGCTGCTGGCCCTCGGCCTGCCCGCGCTCGGGGTCGACCTGACCGTCGCCGCGGTGGCCCGCACCCGGCGGCTCGGCGGCCCGGCGCTCTGCCGCTCGGTGTTCGAGCGGCTGCCGGCCGAGGGCCGCTGGGGTTCGGCGCTGCTGGCGGACGGCAACCTCGGCATCGGCGGCGATCCGGCGGCGCTGCTCGGCCGGATCGCCCAGTTGCTGCGGCCGGGCGGCCGGCTGTTCGTGGAGGTCGAACCGCGGGAGGTGGACGAGCGGCTGACCGTCCGGATCGAGAACGCGGCCGGTCACCGGGGCCCGCCGTTCCGCTGGGCCCGGCTCGGCGCCGCGGCGACGGCGGGCTGCGCGGTCGGCGTCGGCCTGGTGGAGACGGAGCGCTGGACCGTCCTCGGCCGCCACTTCCTCGCGCTGACCCGGCTGCCGGGCGCGCCCGCGCGGGCCGCGCGGCCGTGACGCGTGATCCGGGGCCCGCGGTGGACGCGGCCGCCGGGGGCGCGCCCGCGAGCCTGGTACTGACGGGTGCGCGGACGCGCCGCCCACGCACCCGTCAGGGTCGTCAGGCCCGGTAGGCGGCCCAGGAATTGGTCATCCGGGTGACCTGACCCGCGGTGAACTGGGTCATGCAGGAGTCGTAGGTGTAGTCCATGAAGTTCTTGATCGGGTCGAGGCCGGTGGCGGTGCAGGTGTCCCGGCCGGTCGGGCACTGGTAGGCGGCGCTCTTCTCGGCGGGGGTGTCGGAGACGTAGTCGCCGTTGCCGCCGCAGCCGCCCTGGAAGGTGTGGTAGAGGCCGAGCCAGTGGCCGACCTCGTGGGTGGCGGTGTCGCCCTCGTTGTAGTTGGCGGACGAGCCGCCGGGCAGCGAGGTGTCGAGGATGACGACGCCGTCGTCCTTCGGGTTCGAGTTGTACGAGCTGGGGAACGTCGCCCAGCCGAGCAGGCTCTGGCCCAGGCTGGCGGTGTACAGGTTGAGGGCGCCCGCACCGCCCTTGCGCAGGGCGGTCTTCATCGCCTTCTCCGCCGAGGAGCCGGGCGCGATGCCGTTGTACCAGGCGGCCTTGTCGGTGTAGTCGGTGCCGGCCAGCGTGAAGGTGAACGGGGTCGCGGTGTTGCCCGAGCCCTGGCCGCCGTAGGCGGCGTTGAGGACGGACAGCTGCTTGCTGATGTCCGAGGCGGTCAGTTTGCCGGTCGTGCCGGAGTGGATGACGTGCACGTACACCGGGATGGAGGTGGCCGCGATCGCCGGCGAGAGCAGGGCGCTGCCCTGGGCGGACTTGCTCAGCTGCTTGACCTTGGCGTTCAGGTCGGCGTCCATCGCGCCGGCCTGGGCGTCGGTGACGGCGTTGGGCTCGTGCGCCTGACTGCCGGCGGCGCGGCGGGCCGCGGAGTCCTGGCCGTCCTCCCCGACGCACTGGCCGGCGGCCGTGGGGGCCGAGGCGGCGGTCACCGACGCGGGGGCGGCGAACTGGGTGAGGGCCAGGGTGGCGACGAGGGCGGCGGCGCTGAGGAGTCTGCGGGGGACACGCGTGTGGACGTGGGCAGAACGACGCATCTGCTCTCCTGTGGAGAAGTGGGGGGATGGCGGTGGGGAGCCGCCGAGCCGAGGCTACGCAGGAAGGGCGTGTACGCGTCAGGTGGTAACCGGTCGTGCAATTCCTGACGACAAATCGGGCAAACTCCGGAAGTTCACCCGATCAGAGCTGGTCGGAACGGAGAATTTACCGCCCGTCACCATCGCTACCCTGTCCGAAAGTTGATTGGCCATCCCTTCCCCGCCGCAGCCGTACGCATGCCCACTGCCACCCGTACGCCTGTCACCACCCCCAAGTGCGCCCCCGGCCGGCTACGCCGCCACGAAGGCGATCTCCCCCAGCCGGCGGGCCGCCGCCCGGTCCAGCACCACCACCGAGGCGCACTCCGCCGGCGGCGCGCCGGCCCCCGCCAGGCGGCTGCGCAGCCGGGCCGCCGCCCGGCAGTGCCGGGCGAAGGCGTACGCCGACACGGTCTGGCCCCGGGCCAGCTGACCCTCCCTCGCCTCCGCGCTGCTCGCCTCCAGAAGCACCAGGTGCAGCCGCCGCCCCTGCCGGGCGGCCGCCCGCGCCAGCCAGTACCGCACCCACGGCACCGCCCCGCAGTCGTGCACCGCCAGCGGGCCGCCCGCCAGCAGCGCCCGCCGCAGCCGCCGGTAGTGCGACAACCGGACGAACGGCCGGTAGAGCGCGTACGGCAGCCAGTGCGGCAGCCGGGCCGCGTACTCCTCGCGCACCTGCTGGGAGTCGATCACCCGGGCCCGGACGGACCGCCGCAGCAGCGTGCTCTTCCCACTGCCCGGCAGCCCGGACACCACCAGCAGATCCTGCGACGGATAGTGGAGCGCGGCGGCACCCCGGCCGCCCCTCAGGTCGTGCAGCGCGCGCGGGCGCAGCGCCGGGGGGCGCGGCGCCCGTCTCGGCGGTCGCACGCGGACCGGCTGCGCGGACAGCTCGGCCTCGATCGATTCGGACACCAGTACTCCCTCCGGAGCCCGGTGCCTGTCACCCCCCGGGCCTGCTCCGACTTCTCAAAGAGACAGTAAAGAGTAGTGGTCAGGGCCGGTCCCACTGAACCCTTTTCACCGAGAGGGACGGTTTCGGACGGGTGGCCGGTTCCCGACCGTCCGGCGCGGGCCGCCGCCCGGGACCCTGTCACCGGCCCGGCCCGAACACCCGGGCCCGCCCCTTGCCGCGCCCGTTCGTCACCGAAGCACCCGTCGAAGCACCCGGCGAAGCACCTGTCGAAGCGGCCCCCGGGACAGCCCCTGAGGCACCGGCCGGGGTACCGGCCCCGGGCCGTCCTGCCCGCCGGCCGACCGCGCCCGCCAGCACCACGGCCAGCGCCACCGCGTACGCCCAGCGCTGGGCCCCGCCGCCGAGCAGATAGACCACCTGGCCGGCCGCCGGCACCGCCAGCCACTCCCACCGGCCGTCCAGTCCCACCAGCGCGACCACCAGCAGCCCGTACCAGGGGTAGCCCGGCGTGACGGCCAGCAGCGCGCCCCCGGTCACCAGCAGCGCGCCGCGCCAGGGCCGCTCCGGGTCGCCCCGGCGCAGCACGTGGAGCACCAGGGCGAGCAGCACCAGCGCCGCGCCGTACGGGGCGAGGCGGTCCGGGAGCAGCAGCCGGACCAGCGCGAACCGGTCGATCCGGTCCTGGTCGTAGCCCTCCTCCCGCAAGTACCCGGGCAGGTAGCCGAGCACCCCGGCGCCGGAGGCGACCACGTACGGCAGGTAGCCGAGGACGAAGACGCCCAGCGCGGAGAGCGGCAGCACCAGGTCCCGGGGGCGCGGGCGGCGGGCCAGCAGGCCGGACATCGCGCCGGGCAGGGCCAGTGCGGGCAGCAGTTTGGTGGCGGTGGCCGCGCCGAGCAGCGCGCCGCCGGCGCCGGCCCGCCCCCGGCCGGCCAGGACCAGCCCGGCGACCATCAGCAGCGCGCCGAGCACGTCCACGTGGGCGTCGTTCACCGCCCAGACCGCGACCCCCGGGCACCAGCCCCAGAGCGCGGCCCGCCACAGCGCGCGCCCCGGTGCTCCCGGCCGCCGGCGCAGCGCCGCCAGCAGCACCCCGGTGGTGACCACCGCCAGCAGCGCGCCGCCGGCCTGCGCCGCCCGTACGCCCCACCCCCCGGCCACCCGGTGCAGGCCGGCGAACCAGAGCTCGGCGACCGGCGGGTAGATCGTACGGACGTTCGGGCGGTTCAACCGGCTGCAGAACCCGCCGGCCGCGCGCCGCTCGTCCCAGCCGTCGCAGCCGTCGCCGACCGGGAAGAGGCCCGGCGCCCGGGCCCGCAGCCCGGCCAGGGCCGGATCGTCCGGGGCGTAGGCGTAGGGCGAGAGGCCGGCCTGCTGGACCTGACCGTCCCACACGTACCGGTACGCGTCGTCGCTGGTCCTGGGCGGGGCGAGCAGTCCGACGGCGGCGACCAGCACGCTGCCGGCGAGCACCAGCCGTCCGGCCTGCCGCACCGGCACCCGCCGCAGCAGCGCCACGGCCAGCGCGAACAGCAGCGCGTCCACCGCGTACCAGGCGTACAGCGGGCGGCGGGCGCCGAGCGTCCCGCCGCCGGTCACGGTCAGCGCCGAGGACGCGACCAGCGCGGCGAGGGCGAGGCAGCACGCCAGGGTGGCGGCGCGGCGGTGGACGGGCGGGGATCCGGGCATGCCGTCAGCCTGTCACCGCGCGGGCCCCTCCCGGCGGACCGGCGGGCGGCCGTACGACTTCCGTAAGCAGGTCGAAGCGCCTCCGCGGGCCCTGGAGCGGTTCTGATGGCGGGGTGGACGATGACACCGCCGCGCCGCGCCGCCGGCCCTACGACCTCCCGCTGCCGACCCCGCCGGAGGTGCTCCGCCGCGGCCCGCTGCGCGAGGGCACCTTCAGCTCCGCCCTGCACGAACCGCGCACCGCCGTGGTGATCGGCCGCTGGCTCGGCGCCGCCCTGCTCACCTGCTTCCTCACCGGGCTGCTCAGCCATCTGCTCCAGGAGCCGCCGACCTGGCTGCGCGACCACCTTCCCAGCCGGCCGGTGAACGGGTACCGGGTCACCCAGGGGCTGCACGTGATCAGCGGCATCGCGGCGATCCCGCTGCTCGGCGCCAAGCTGTGGACGGTCTACCCGCGGCTCTTCGAGTGGCCGCCCGCGCGCAGCGTGGCGCACGCCCTGGAGCGGCTCGGCATCGCCGTCCTGGTCGGCTCGATGCTGCTGGAGCTGTTCACCGGGCTGCTGAACACCCTGCAGTGGTACCCCTGGCCGTTCCCGTTCCGGCAGACGCACTTCTGGCTCGGCTGGCTCGCCGTCGGCGGCCTGCTGCTGCACATCGCGGTCAAGGCGCCCCTGATCGCCCAGCACTGGCGGCGTGTCAGGCCCGCTCTCGCGCAGCGCCGGGCCTTTCTGGGCGCGGTGACCGCCTCGGTCGCCGCCGTCACCCTCACCACCGCCGGGCAGACCGTCCCCTGGCTGCGCGGCCTCACCCTGCTGGCCCCGCGCCGCCCCGACATCGGCCCGCAGGGGCTGCCCGTCAACCGCACCGCCGCCCAGGCCGGCACCGGCACGGCCCCCGCAGACTGGCGCCTCACGGTCGACGGCCCGCGACCGTACGAGCTGACCATGGGCCAGCTGCTCGCCATGCCCCAGTACGAGGCCGAGCTGCCGATCGCCTGCGTCGAGGGCTGGAGCGCGTCCGCGCGCTGGGGCGGGGTACGCGTCGCGGACCTGCTCGCGCGGGCCGGGGCGCCGGCCTCCGCCCGGCTGCGGGTGACCTCGCTGGAGGCCGACGGGCCGTACCGGGTGACGGACATGCCCGCCGCCCACGCCCGCGACCCGCTCACCCTGCTCGCGCTGCGGGTCAACGGCGAGACGCTGATGCCCGACCACGGCTACCCCGCGCGGATCATCGCGCCGAACCGACCCGGTGTGCTGCAGACCAAGTGGGTCACCCGGATGGAGGCCCTCCGATGACCAGGTTCCTGAGGCTCGGCACGGCGCTGGCCGGCATCGCCCTGATGGGGTACGGGCTGTACGGGCTGCTGAACGACCACTACATCACCGGCCCGTCGGACGTCCTGGTGTGGGCCGTCGGCGGGCTGGTCCTGCACGACGGACTCTGGGTCCCGGCGGTCTGCCTGGCCGGTGCCCGGTTCGCCCGGGGCCGCGTCCTGCGGGCCTGGCTGATCGTCGCCGCCGCGCTCAGCGCCGTCGGACTGCCCGCCGTCCTGCGGGCGGGCACCGACAACGGCAACCCCACCCTGCTGCCCCTCCCGTACCTGCGCAACTACCTGCTCGTACTGGCGGCCACCGCCGCCGTCGCCCTGCTCGGGGTGGCCGCGGCGGCGGTCCGGCGGCGCGGACGGCGCGCCGGACCGGGGTGACGGGGCGGGGTGACGGGGCGGTTCGCGGGCTCGGTGGCGGGCCGGGTGACCGGGGCCGTCACCCGGGGCGCGCAGGAGCGGGGGCGGGCGAAGGATCCGGCCGATGAAATACCCGGTGGGGTATCCTGGAGCAGACCCGCCAGCAATCCCCGGAAAGGGGAACCCCCATGTGCCGACGCGCCACGTGCCGCACCTGCAAGAAGATCACCTACGCCGGCTGCGGCATGCACGTCGACCAGGTCCTGACCGGGGTGCCCGCGGCCGACCGCTGCGGCTGCGAGCGGAACGGGAAGGCCGGCGGATTCAGCCTCCGCAAGCTGTTCGGCCGCGGCTGAACCGCCGGCGGCCGAACCTGCCCCACAAGGGGCCGCCGGAGAGGACCGATGTCGCAACCCCTGCGCTCGCAGCCCATAGCTGACGGGACGTCAAGACCGTGGTCGGCGATCTCCTGGAGTGCGGCGGGGCCGCACTCCAGCGGCGGAGCGCGTCGACGCCCGGGCCCTCCCCGAGGGCCGCGGCGGGATCGGAGTCAGCGGTGCACGATGACGTGGTACGGGAGTCCGCGAGGGCGGGCCGGGTGGTGCTCCGGGTCGAGCTGCACCGGCCCGGCGCGCAGGACCGCCCCCACGGGAGCTCCGAGCACTAGCTCCGCCACCTCCGCCCGGCGTACGGGATTCGGGAGGGGCGGTTGCCCGGGCCGCTGCCGCACTGACACCGGTCCGGGCGGGGCGGCCCGTCCGAAGCCGCGGCCCGGTCCGAAGCGGGGCCCGGTCCAGGGCCGGCCGGGCGCTGCCCGCCCCTCGGGCCCACCTGCCCCTCGGCACCGCCCGCCGGCCGGCGCTGCGGCCACCCGCCGGCCGGGGCCGCGCGCCACCGGGGAAAGCCACGTTTCACTGCCCGCCGGCCACGGCCGGCGGCGCTACGCTCGGGCCGTGGGAGAGCCCGAGCAGCGCGCCGAAGGCGCAGGACCGTTCACCACCCGTCTCACCTGGCGCCTCCCGGCGGGGGAAACGGTGGTCTGGGAGTCGCGGCTCGCGCGAAGGCGTGGCGCCCTGTCCGTCCGTGCCCCGGGCGGCGCCGCCGCCAGCCCCACGACGGCCGACGCGGACGCGCTCGGCCGCCTCCGGAGACTGAACGCCATCGCCTCCGTCGCGTTCGTCATCGGCGGGGCACTGTTCGCCCTCGGCGCCGCCGTCTCCCAGTTCGGCTCCGGTGATCCGACCGTGAGCGCCTCGGTCTACTTCGCCGGGGGCCTGTTCTTCAACACCGGGGGCTACGCCTCCCTGCTGCAGGTGCTGAACGCGCCCCGCCACTCGGTGGCCGACGGATCGCTGGTCACCCAGCGCTGGCGGTGGTGGGCGTACGAGCCGATGCGGGTGGACTGGCTGAGCGCCGTCACGCTGTTCGTCGGCACGCTCGTGTTCGCCGTCAACCTGCTGGACTCCTTCCGCCAGGGGCTCACCGCCCAGCAGGCCAACCGGTCGATCTGGACGCCCGACGTGATCGGCTGCGTGCTGTTCCTGGTGTCGGGGCATCTCGGGTTCGTCGAGATCTGCCACCGGTCCTGGCCCTGCTTCCGCTCGCGCAACCTGGGCTGGTGGGTCGTCGCGGTGAACCAGTTCGGGTCGGTGCTCTTCATGGTCTCGGCGGTGGCCGCCTTCACCCGGCCCGCCACCGGGAGCCTGGTCGACCCGGGCATCGCCAACTGGACGACCTTCGTCGGCGCGCTGAGCTTCTCGGTCGGCGGCGTGCTCCAGGCCTTCGAGCGACCGTAGGCACCCGGCCCCGGGCACACGGGGGTTCGTCCATGAGTGTTCGCGGCTCGGGCCTGCCGTCCGGCCCGGTGCCCCGGCGGCGGTCGGGCGTCCGCGCCCTGGCGGTCTTCACCTCGTCCTCGTGACCGGCGAGCACATTGCCCCCGTCGAAGCCGCGGGTGGCGCGCGGAAGCAAGCGTGGCCACGCGGCGGCGAGCGGGAGTGACGCAGGTCACAGCACAGCGGTCCGGCCGGCTGTCACATCCCGCCCCGCGGGGCCGTCATTGCTGTGGAACCACCGACACGGCAAGGAGATCGCCATGGAAGCCCGTCTCAACCTCTACGGCAACACCGGCGCGGCCAAGTTCGCGAAGTACATCAACTCGGCGGGCAAGGTCGTCTCGGACTCGACCCTGCCGGCCGCGACCCAGGAGCTGGTGAAGATCCGCGCCAGCCAGATCAACGGCTGCGGCTTCTGCACCGACATGCACACCAAGGACGCGGCCCACGCCGGGGAGACCCAGGTGCGCCTCAACCTGGTCGCGGCCTGGCGCGAGGCCCGGGTCTTCACCGACGCCGAGCGGGCCGCCCTGGAACTGACCGAGCAGGGCACCCGGATCGCCGACGCCGCCGGCGGCGTCACCGACGAGGCCTGGGCCGAGGCCGCCAAGTACCACGACGAGGACCAGCTCGCCGCCCTGGTGTCCCTGATCGCCCTGATCAACGCCTACAACCGGATGAACGTGATCATCCAGCAGCCCGCCGGCGACTACCAGCCGGGCCAGTTCGGCTGATCGCGCCCACCGGCGGAGCGCGACAGCAGCGCCCGCCGGGGCGTGACGCGCGGGGCGTCCGACGGGCCGTGGCCCGTCGGACGCCCCGCTCCGCTCCCGGCGGCAGGTGACACCGCGCACACCAGACTCCGGACCGCCCATCGTCTCGGCGTCCACGCATCCCGGCCCGCCCTGCACGGTGATCGTGTCGAGCCGGGGCCGCGTGCCGCCCCGGCTCGCCGCCGCGGGCCGACTGCGGCGCGTACCGAAGTGATCGGCCCGCGTGCCGGCGCCGGGGAAGACCCGGGAACGTCCGCCCGCAACCGAAATGATCTCTGTTGCGTCCTGTCCTCGTGGCATGGCAGGGTCACGCGTCGGCACGGACGGGACCGCAGGCCCGTGCCGTCCGTTCCACCTGTTTCAGCGATCAAGGAGACTTCATGAGCACGGCTGACCCCGGCTTCGTCACCGGTCGGGTCCTCGCGCAGCCCCCCGCGTCCGCCGAACCGACGGCGTCGATGCGGCTGCTGAGCGCCGGCCCGACCCCGAGCCCCTCGCCGGGACCGGCCCCCTCGCTCGCGACCACCCGCCTGGACAACCCTGACGAGCTGTCGGCCTCCGCCGGGATCGCGCAGCAGACCGCCACGGACCTGAACGACGCGGGCAGCAAGGCCGGTCCGTCCCGCCAGGGGTTGACCGACTACGCGGCGACGACCGCGAGCCAGCTGCGCGGCTTCGGCTTCGGCGGAGCGCTCACCGGCGCCACGGACCGCTGGCAGCAGCAGGTGGGCAAGCTCCACGACGCCCTGACCGACGTGGCCCGGAAGTTGGAAGACACCCGGCGCAACTACACCCACACCGAGGCCGCCAACGCCGGCCGGTTCAACCGCCCGAACTGAGCGAGACAGGAGCGGACGACCTGATGGTCTCCTTCCAGGAACTGCACGAAGCGAACTTCTCCGGCATCGTCGACACCGCCGAGGCGTGGTCGGGGCTGGCCAAGGCCCTCGAAGGTCTGGACACCCGGGTGGGCAACGAGCTGACCAACACCCCGCAGCGGGCCGGTTGGGAGGGCGCGTCCGCCGACGACGCCAAGAACACCCTCAACCGCGTCGACCAGGACTTCACCCTGGCCGCCGCCGTGGCGCGCAGCGTCGCGGCGATCGTCGCCGACGCCGCCGACGACCTCAAGGCCGCCCGCCGCACCCTCGACCAGACGCTCGACGACGCGGCCGCGCAGAAGCTGACGGTCGCCGCCAACGGTGACATCAGCTGGCCGCCCATGCAGGGCGTGCCGCACAACGACCCGGACTCCCAGCAGGTCTCCGAGGACTACCGCAAGGAGATGAAGGGCAAGGCCGACGCCGTGTCCGACCGGATCAACCGGGCCGTCGACCAGGCCACCGCCGCCGACCAGCGGGCCGCCGCCGCCCTGCAGACCGATGTCGGCAGCAGCACCACCTCCTTCAACTCCGCGCCCTACGGCGGCGGCGACGCGGCCGACGCCAAGCGCGCCGCCGATCTGATGAGCAAGGGCGGCAGCCTGTCCGACGACGAGCTCAAGCGCCTGCAGAACCTGATGGCCGCCAACGCCGGCTCCAAGGACTTCTCCACCACGCTGCTCAACAGCCTCAACGCGGGAGGCAAGAACGGCCCCGAGGCGCTGCTGGAGTACTCCAAGATCTACGGCGACCTGGGGCGCGGCGACCACAACGGCAAGCAGTACCAGGATGTCTACGGCAATCTCTCCCAGGTGCTCGCCACCGCCACCAAGGACGGCGGCATGGGCAAGGACTGGCAGGACGGCCTGCTCAAGGCCGCCCGCGAGGGCAGCCACGGCTCCTCCAGCCCGTACAACACCAGCTACGACGTGCTGACCGACCTGATGGGCGCCAAGGGGGACTTCGACAAGGAGTTCCTGAACAAGGTCGGGACCGACCTGATCGACTACGAGCGCGGCAGCAAGGCCAAGGGCGAGGACCTCTGGGGGCCCGGCTACACCGCCGTCACCGGCAACCAGGGCGACCCGATGGGCGGCCTGATGCAGGCCATGAGCCGCAACCCCGAGGCCGCCAAGGGGTTCTTCGACCCGGAGGGGAACAAGAACCTCGACTACCTGCTCAAGGACCGCGACTGGCCCAACAAGGGGTACGAGGAGAAGCAGCTCGACTCGATCGCCCGGGGCACCTCGCGCGGCACCTTCGGCGACGCCCTGGAGGCGGCCACCACCGGACGCGACCCGCACGGCAACCAGCCGCCCGTGCACCCCCACGACCCGGCGATGGCCCGGATCATGTCCAACACGGTCGCCACCCTGGGCGGCGAGCGGGCCGGTGACGAGAACAAGCTGCCGGCGGGCCTGCGCCACCCGCTGGGCAACATGATCGCCGACTACGCCCCGGACACCCACGAGATCCTCGGCAAGGAGATGGGCGGCGAGTCCGAGACCAGCAAACTGACCGTCACCCGCGACCAGCTGCTGCGCACGATCCGGGGCGTCTCGGAGGACCCGGAGGCATACAAAACGATCCACTACGCCGAGACCCGGGAGATCGCCCGCCGGATGGACACCTACGGTCCTGAGGCGATGCAGCCGGACGGCACCGGGCGTCCGAACCCCAAGTTCGCGGGCTTCGTGCAGGAGTCCGGCCAGGCCCTCGGCTCCCTCGACGGGGTGCGCTCGGACGTCATCACCGACCACCGCGACGACCAGATCTTCCGCAACAACTGGAACTCGAAGATCAATTACCACATCCTCGGAACCCCCGCGAACATCATCTTCGGCCCCGCCGGCGACCTGGCCCAGCGGCTCGTCGACGTCGGCACCGCCGACTACGCGAACAAGCTCAACGACGAGGCCTCCAGCGTGGCGACCGGCAAGCTCAGTGACACCTTCTCGGCCGGCGACCAGGAACTCGGCGCGATGATCCGTCAGAAGGCCGCCCAGAGCGGGCTCTCCCAGGACCAGATCAAGGCCACCGGCGGCGTCCCGCAGAGCCTCATGGACGAGGCGACCACCAACTACAGCACCGCGATCGACCGGACGTACCGGTCCGCTCTCGGCCGAAGCTAGCGGGCGGCAGTGAACCCTCGACACGACGAAGCGCCCGCACCGCGGACGGCGGGCCCGCCGGCGGGACTCGACCGGTCCCTCACCGCGCGTGGCTTCACCACCCGGCGGCTGCGCCTGCGCGCCGCGGCGGTCGTCCTGCTGCTCGCGACCGCCGGCACCGGCGCCGTCCTTCAGCAGCGGACGAACGTCCTCGGGCCGGGAACGGTCTGCGGCGGCGCCGTCGGCGCGGACGCCGTCCAGGCCGCGCTCGGCCCCGGCCGGGTCAGCCAGACCCGTTTCGACGAGAAGGCCGCCACCGTCTACAACGCCCCCGCCTGGTGTTCGGTGACGGTCGGTCAGGGTCTGTTCGGCGGTACGCGATCGGCCACCTTGCGGGTCCTGCTCGACCCGACGCACCCCGCCGCCGAGGCGGCCCCGGACGCCCGGCTGTTCGCCACGGCCGGCACCGCCCCCACCCCCGGCGGTGGGGGCGGGGGCGTCACGGCCTCGACCGGCTGGGCGCTGCTGCCGGCCGGCTGCACGCCCGGGCTTCGCGTCCATGTGGAGGTCACGGGCGACAAGCCGTCCGGTGACCGGGCGAACGGTCTGGCCCGGCTGGCCACCGAGGCGGCCGGCGGTGTCGCCGCGAAGAACGGCTGCTCGAACGGGCCGACGCCGACGCCGGGAGCACTGTCGGCGCAGGGCGTGCCCCGTCCGGTCGACTTCGGGGCCGTCTGCGGGCTGCCCGCGCTGGCCCCCGCCCGCTCGACGGCGACGGACGGCACCTACCGGGAGCAGGCGACCACCGCTTTCGGCCCGCTCTGGGCCTGCGAGATCCGGGACGGGACCACGAAGGACCGGGTGGCCGCCTTCACCCTCACCACCGAGCCGCAGCTCCTCGGTCGCGCGGACGACCAGCCGGAACCGCACGAGGGCACCGGCGCCTTCGGCCGGGCTCACCCGGCCGAAGGCAGCGACGACGCCATGACGGCCACCTGTCACGGCAAGCCGGTCCGTTTCCAGCTCGAACAGCGGAAACTGCCGACCGCGCAGGGGCTGCTGTTCCCCGACCGGGACGGACTGTGGCGTCAGTTCCTGACCGCCGGCGGCACGGCGATCGGCTGCGAACCGATCCTGCCGTAGCGCGGTCCCGGTCCCCCGCCCGGAGGCCGGCCTGTTCGCTCAGGCCGGCCTCCGGGCCCGCGCGGCACCGGCGACGGCCGCCCGCCGGCCCCGCGCCCGGATCGCCTTCGCCCCGGACGGCGGCCGGTCAGTCCGAGGTCGGACGGCGACCGGACAGCGGGATGCCCAGGTCGGACGGCGGCCGGATCGCGGGATGCCGCGGTCGGACGGCGACCGGTCAGGACGAGTTCTGGTGCCAGGCGCTCTGGAAACTCCGTCGGGCCCGGTGCAGGCGCGATCGGACCGTGCCGACCGGCAGGCCGAGGGCGGCGGCCACCTCCTGTTCGTTCAGACCGTAGACGGCCCGCAGGGTGAGGATCTGGCGGTGGTGGTCGGGCAGCCGCTCCATCACGTCGGAGATGTGCACGGCGTCCAGCGGGTCGGCGTCCTCGGCGAGGTTGGGCAGCAGGTCGCTGGGGGCCTGACTCAGCCGCTTCTTGGTCCGGATCGCCTCCCGCACGGTCACGGCGCGGACCCAGCCGTAGAAGGCGGTCGGATCGCGCAGGCCCCGGACGCCGCGGAAGATCGCCAGCATCGCGTCCTGCGCGGCGTCCGCGCTGTGCTCCCGGGCGATGGGCAGGCAGAGCTGCCGGACGAAGGCGGCGATGTGCCGCAGGAGGTCGTTCGCCGCCCGGTGGTCACCGGCCTGGGCCCGCACCAGCAGTGCCGCGACGTGGAGTTCGCGCAGGTCCGGTGACCTCCTGGGCGGGTGGACGCGCGGGCGGGGGGCGGCGGAGCAGGTGGGCGTCGTCATGGTCGGCACGCTCCTCACCCCACCGCGGCCGCGCCGTGGGCGCGGTCGGCGAAGGCGAGCAGGACGGTCTCGGTGTCCGCTTCGAGGGAGCTCATCTGCTCGTGACTGAAGCACTCGGTGCTGTAGGGGAGTTCGATGGCGAGGCGGCCGCCGAAGGAGGTCACGCAGGCCATCAGCGGTCCCCGCCCGGCGCGCGGGTAGTACTCCTCGCGGACCGGGACGAGGCGCAGGTCGGTGAGCTCCAGACCGGGCGGCGAGGTCGGGCCCGGCTGACTGCCGAGGTTGGTCACGATGAGGCTGGAGGCCAGCAGCGCCGGGTTGCCGACGACCTCGGGGAGGATGTGGGTCTCCGGCACGAAGTCGCCCCGCCCGACGGCCTCCCGCAGATGGGCGACGACCTGCCGGCCCAGCTCCAGCGGGTCGTCGTCGCCGCCCACGTCGAGCACGTCGAGGAAGCCGGTGACGGCCGGAATCATCACCTCCCGGTCGATCGGCGGCGTCACCCGGCTCCGGAGGTCCACGGGCGACAGGCAGCCGAGGGCCAGCGGGGCCGGGCCGACCGCCAGCCGGCGGCGGAGCACGCTGAGCAGCGCGCCGCTGACCAGGCCGTGCACCGACAGTCCGGCCGCTTTCGAGAACCGCACGAGTTGCGCCGTCCGCTCCTGGTCGAGCAGGACCCGCCGGACCTGCACCCGTTGCCCGTCCTCGGCCGCGACCCCGGCCGCGGCTGCGGCCCCCGCTGCCGCCGCGGCCTCGTAGGGCAGGAACGCGATCGGCCCCCGCTTCGACTGCTCGACGCGGCGCCGGAGGTGTTCCGCGATCTCCGCCGGGGCGCAGGGCGGGAGCAGGTCGGTGGCCGCGGGCGGCCAGTCGATCGGCCCCTGCGGCTTCTCCGGCGGCGGGAAGGCGCCGTCGGCGAGGTCGGCGTACGTCCGCCAGAGGGCGTCGAACAGCGCGATGGCGCTGTGGCCGTCGGTGATGGTGTGGTCCACGCTCAGCACGAAGGTGTGCTCGGTGGTACCCCGGAGAAGCACGGCGCGGACGAGCGGGCCGTCCGCGGACAGCGGGGTGTTCATCTCCTCGGCGAAGGCGGTCGGCCCGTCCGGACGTACCGCCAGCACCGGTGACTCGCCGGCCAGCGGGACGAGCGCGAGGGCACCGTCGACCTGGCCGACCCGGCTTCGCAACGACGGGTGTCCGGCGATCTTGGCGTCGAAGGCCGCCGCCAGCACCTTCTCGTCGACGTCTCCGAGCACCCGACAGGTCAGCACGGCCCGGCTCCGGGACGCGCTGACGTACAGGGTCTCCGCCGGGGACAACTTGCGGTGCATACTCCACAGGCCTTTCATCGTCTGCGTTCGCCCGGGCGCCGTGCCGAAGCGCCGGGGCTCACTTCACGGGTGGTGTGCGGGTGCGGTGCCGGTACGGGTGCGGTGCCGGTACGGGTGCGGTGCCGGTACGAGTGCGGTGCCGGTACGGGTGCGGTGCCGGTACGAGTGGTGAACGGGGCGGGCCGACGGCATCCGGCCGGGAGCCCGGAGTCGGCCGGGCACGCTCGGCCCCGGTGGCGCGTTCGGCCACCGGGATGCGGTCAGGTCGGGTCGGTCGGGATTGCGGTCGCTGCCGTGGAAATACGGCGCCTGCGGTCGGACAGGGTCGTACGCCGCCGATTCCGCCCCCGTGCCGGAAGGCGGTTCGGCGACGTGGACACGGGAATTCGTACATCGCGCCAAGGTGGACCGAGGATGACTCTCACCGGATCGCTCAGGTTCACTCCAAATGAACGTGCGGTGACTCGCCGGACGGCGTGACGGCCTCGGCAGTGCGGGTTTCCACCGGTTTCCCCCCGAGTGGCTGGTGCACCTGAAGTGACGCGCGCCGACATGCCTCCCCGATCTGGATGAGGTGAGCATGCCGCGCCAGTCAAGCGGAGTCCCGGCACCTTTTCAAGGGGGCCGCAAGCGACCCCGGCATATCCCGGCGCACCGAAGCCGGCCGAAGGTCCACCTGTTTTCCCAGGCCGGAGTGGGTATGACAGGGGTCGTTCACTGACGGTTCGTCACCGGCGAGATTTCCCGGAGGCGGATCGGCGCACGCCGTGGCACCCGACTGCAGGCGCCCTCCCGTGACCCGCCGGCGCGGACCGGCGCACTCCGGCAAGTTTCCCGATTCCCTTGAAAAGCTCCGGCCACAAAGGTTGAATGTGCCTCCGGGGGCTCCGTCGGTCGCCCCCATGCCCGCCATGCGGTGCCGCGCAACGGCGTTCTCAGCGCACATCTTTCATCGCACTCATGATCGCTCCAGCCATCTTCGGGCACGATCAGGACTGCGCATTCCGCGGATCCGCGGCAATTCCGCGTCCGGATTCGACGAATTCGGAGACCTCCGGATCCGGCGCAGCAACCCCCGGCGACCCGACCGGCGCAGTGTCGCGCCCACCGCGCCGGGGTCCGCCCGAAGACCCGCCCCGAACCTCCCCGCGGCAGCCGCCGTGCAGCCCGGCCGGCTGCCACGACGCCCGTGCCGCGGCCCGCTCCTTCGCCGCCCCGCCGCCACGGCCGGCCCGCTCCCGGCCCGACCCCGGCCCGCCCTCGACCTAGGACGATGCATCGTGTTTCAGGACCGACATGGATCCGCCTCCTCCACGCCGACCGCGCGCACCACCCCCGAGACCTGGGAGCTGACCGGCGCCCAGCGGGGCATCTGGTACGGCCAACTGCTGGACCCGGCGAACCGGGTCTACAACACCGGCGAGTACGCGGAGATCCACGGCCCGGTCGACAGCGCGCTCTTCGAGGAGGCCCTGCGCCGCTCCACGGCGGAGGCGCAGACCTTCGGCCTGCGCTTCACCGACACCCCGGACGGCCCGCGCGCCACCGCGGCGCCCCCGGCCGACCCGGCCCTGCGCCTGGTCGACGTCGCCTCCGAGCCCGATCCTCGAGCGGCGGCCGAGGCGTGGATGCGGGCCGACCTGCTGACCCCCGTCGACCTGATCGAGGGACCGCTCTTCGCCAACGCGCTCGTCCGGGCGGCCGACGACCACTGGTTCTGGTATCTGAGGGCGCATCACATCCTTCTCGACGGCTACGCCTTCACCCTCGTCCTGCGGCGGGTGGCCGAGGTCTACACCGCTCTCGCCGACGGCCGGGAGCCGCCGCCGCACCCGTTCCCGCCGGCCCGGCTGCCGATCGAGGAGGAGCGCGCCTACCGGGGCTCGGCCCGCTTCGAGCGCGATCGCGCCCACTGGGCGGCACGGTTCGCCGACCGGCCCGCCGTGGCCGGTCTCGCGGCGGGCGGCGCAGCGCCCTCGGCGCCGTTCCTGCGGCGCAGGACCGACCTCGACGGACCCGCCGCCGGGCGGTTGTCGGCCGCCGCCGCCCGGCTGGGCGTCGGCCGCACCGAACTGTTCCTCACGGCGGCCGCCGCCTACGTCCACCGGGCGACGGGCACCCCGGACGTGGTGCTCGGCGTGACCACCATGAGCCGCTCCGGCTCGGCGGCCCTGCGGACGCCCGCCACCATGTCCAACATCCTGCCGCTGCGCCTGGCGGTGGCACCCGGCGACACCCTCGCCGACCTCGGCCGCACGGTGGCGGCCGAGCTGCGCGACGTCCGCCGGCACCAGCAGTACCGCGGCGAGGACCTCCGGCGCGACCTCGGGCTGCTCGGCAGCGGGCGCCCGCTGTACGGGCCGGTGCTCAACCTCGTGCCGTTCACCCACGACCTCCGGTTCGGCGCGAGCCCCGCCACCGCCGGGCACCTGACCGGCGGTGTGGTCGAGGACCTGACGATCACCGTCCGGCCGCACCCCGCCGGCTCGGGGCTGCGGATCGACGTCGACGCGAATCCGGCGCTGTACGGCGAAGCCGCGCTGACCGACCACCAGGAGCGGTTCCTGCTGCTGCTGGACCGGCTCGCCGAGGCCCCGCCCGGGCTCGCCGTCTCCCGGGCGGACCTCTTGAAGCCCGGCGAGCGGCCCGAGCCCCACCGCACACCCGGCGCGGCGCCGGCCGCCGACGCCACCCTCCCCGCCCGCTTCCGGGCCCAGGCCGCCCGGACCCCCGACGCGGTCGCCGTCCGCGACGAGCACACCGACCTGACGTTCCGGCAGCTCGACGACCGGGCCGACCGGCTCGCCCGGCTCCTCACCGAGCGCGGCGCCGGCCCCGGCACGCTGGTGGCACTGGCGCTGCCGCGCTCCGCGGAGCTCGTCGTCGCCCTCCTCGCCGTCCTCAAGTCCGGTGCCGGCTATCTGCCGCTGGACCCCGGCTACCCGGCCGAGCGGCTGCGCGCCGTCTGCGCCGACGCGGCGCCCGCCCTGCTCGTGACGGACGCCCGGACGGCGCCCGCCCTGCCGGCCTTCGGGGCCCCCGCGCTCGTCCTCGACGACCCCGCCACCGCGCTGGCCCTTACCGCACCGGCCCTCGCCGCGGACGCCACCACCGCCGCCCCCGCGGTGCCCGCCCCGGGCGACCTCGCCTACGTCATCCACACCTCGGGCTCCACCGGCCGCCCCAAGGGCGTCGAGATCACCCACGCCAACGTGGTCCGCCTCTTCGAGACCTCGGCCGCCCACTTCGGCTTCGGCCCGGACGACGTCTGGACGCTGTTCCACTCGTACGCCTTCGACTTCTCGGTCTGGGAGATCTGGGGCGCCCTGCTGCACGGCGGCAGGCTCGTGGTGGTGCCGCACGCCACCACCCGCTCGCCCGCCGACTTCCTGGAGCTGCTGCGCCGCGAACGCGTCACCGTGCTCAACCAGACCCCCTCCGCCTTCCAGCAGCTGATCCTGGCCGACCGGGAGGCCCCGGCCGACGCCGCCCCGCTCGCCCTCCGCCAGGTGATCTTCGGCGGGGAGGCGCTGGAGCCCGCGCGGCTGCGCCCGTGGGTCGAACGCCACGGGGACGAGACCCCGGCGCTGGTCAACATGTACGGCATCACCGAGACCACGGTGCACGTCACCCACCACCGGGTGACCCGCGCGCTCGTGGCGGAGCCCGGTGGGCGCAGCGTCATCGGCACCCCGCTGCCGGACCTGCGGGTCCACCTGCTCGACCAGTACCTCCAGCCCGTCCCGCCCGGATGGACCGGCGAGATGTACGTGGCCGGGCCCGGCCTCGCCCGCGGCTACCTCGACCGGCCCGAGCTCACCGCCGACCGCTTCCCGCTCGACCCGTTCGGGGCGCCCGGGGAGCGGATGTACCGCACCGGCGACCTGGCCCGCCGCGCGAACGACGGCACCCTCGAGTACCTGGGCCGCGCCGACCAGCAGGTGAAGATCCGCGGCTTCCGGATCGAACCCGGCGAGGTCGAGTCCGCCCTGCTGGAGCATCCCGGCGTCGCCCAGGCCGCCGTGGTCGCCCGCGAGGCGCCCGGCGGCGGCGACCGGATCCTGGTCGGCTACGTCGTCCCGGAGCCCGGACCGGCGCCGGAGCCGGCCGGGCTGCGGGCCCACGTCGCGGGCCTGCTGCCCGAGTACATGGTGCCCGGCGCGTGCGTACTGCTCCCGGCGCTGCCGCTGACCGCGAACGGCAAGCTGGACACCCGGGAACTCCCCGCCCCGGACTTCGGCGCGGCCGGCAGCGGCGGCAGCGCCGGGGCCACCGCCGCCGAGGCACTGGTGTGCCGCCTGTACGAGGAGGTGCTGGGGCTTCCCGCGGGCACCGTCGGCACCGGCGACAGCTTCTTCGACCTGGGCGGGCATTCGCTGCTGGCCGGCCGCCTGGTCGCCCGGCTGCGCGCCGCGACCGGCGCCGCGGTGGCCGTCTCCACGGTCTTCGCCGATCCCACCCCCGCCGGGCTGGCCGCCGGGCTCGCCGACCCGGCCGGCGGCCCGGCCGGCCGCCCCGCCCTCGTCCCGGGGCGGCGCCCGGACCTGATCCCGCTCTCGTCCGCGCAGCGGAGCATGTGGTTCCTGAACCGGCTGGACCCCTCGGCCGCCACCTACAACATCCCCCTGGTCGTCCGGCTCGACGACGCGATCGACCAGGACGCGCTGCGGGCGGCCCTCGCCGACCTGGCCGACCGGCACGAGAGCCTGCGCACCGTGCTGACCGGGAGCGACGGCTCGCCCCGGCAGGAGATCCGGCCGGCCGGCACCGTGCGTCCGGCCCTGCGGGTCGTCGACTGCCCGCCGGAGGAGATCGACCCGTACGTGGCGCGGGCCGGGCGGCACCGCTTCGACCTGACGACCGACACGCCGCTGCGGGCCGGGCTCTACGGGCCCGGTACGGGCGGGCAGGTGCTCGTCCTGGTGCTGCACCACAGCGCCGCCGACGGCTGGTCGCTGCGCCCGCTGGCGGACGATCTGTCGCTCGCCTACGCCGCCCGGGCCGAGGGCCGCGCACCGCGCTGGGAGCCGCTCGCCGTCCAGTACGCCGACTACGCGCTCTGGCAGCGCGCCCTGCTCGACGGCCGGGCCGACCCGGACACGCCGATCGGCCGCGCCGCGGGGTTCTGGCACACCGCGCTGGCCGGGCTGCCGCCGGAGCTGCCGCTGCCGACCGACCGGCCGCGCCCGGCGGTGCCCGGCCGGCGGGGCGGCGGGCTGTCGGTGGCCGTCGACGCCGAGCTGCACCGCGCCCTGCTGCGGCTGGGCGAGGAGAGCGGCGCGAGTCTCTTCATGGTGCTGCAGGCCGCGCTGGCCGCCCTGCTCACCGGGTGGGGCGCCGGCACGGACATCCCCGTCGGCACCCCGGTGGCCGGGCGCTCCGACGAGGCGTTGGACGACCTGATCGGGCTGCTCACCAACACCCTGGTGCTGCGCACCGACACCTCGGGCGACCCTGAGTTCCGTGAACTCCTGTCCCGGGTAAGGGCGTTCGACCTGAACGCGTACGACCACCAGGAGTTGCCGTTCGAGCTGCTGGTGGAGGAGCTCAACCCGGTGCGCTCCCCCGCCCGGCATCCGCTGTTCCAGGTGATGCTGGCCCTGCAGAACAACCGCCCGGCGGTCCTGCGGCTCGGCGCCCAGGAGGCACGGTTGACGCCCACCCCGACCGGGACGGCGAAGTTCGACCTCTTCGTGGACGTGCTGGAGTACCGGGGCGAGGACGGCTCCCCCGGCGGGCTGCACTGCCACGTCGAGTACGCCGCCGACCTCTTCGACGCGGCGACGGTCCGGGAGCTGGCGGACCATCTGCACGCGCTGCTGGCGGCCGTCGCCGCCGACCCGTCCGCCCGGATCTCCGCGCTGCCCGCGCCCGCCGCACGGCCGGCCGCCGCCGGGGCTCCCACGACCGGGCAGCTGTTCGACCCGGCGCCGGTGGAGCGGGCCGTGCTCGCCCTCGGCGGCATCCGGGACTGCCTGGCGCTGCCCCCGGACGGGCGGGAGCCCGGCCGGCCGACCGTGCTGGCCGTGCCCACCAGGGCGGGCGCGGTCGAACAGGCGGCCAGGGCCCTGCACCGGGCCGCGCCGGACCCGGCCCGGGCGCCGCGCCTGGTCGCGGTCACCGACCTGCCTCGGACGGCGGACGGCGCACTCGACCCCGTCGCGCTGGACGCCCTGCCCAGGATCGACGCGGACCTCGCGGCGCGGTGGCAGTCCGCCCTGGCCGCCCTGCCCGGGGTCGCCGGTGCGACGGCGGACCTGGAGGAGCCGGTCGAGCCGCTCGGCCGCCGCCGGACGGCCACCACGCGACGCCCGACCTCCAGCGGGCAGGACAGCACCAGGCAGGACGGCACCGGGCACGACGGCACCGGGCAGGACGGCACCGGGCACGACGCCGGCGGGCACGACGGGCCGCCGCCCGGCGACGCCCCCGCCCCCTCGCTCAGCGAGGGTCCGCCGCTGCCCGAGCCGACCGTCGGGACATGGGCCGAAGCGCTGCGCCGGGCCGCGACCGGCGGCCCGCACGCCGAGGTGGTGCACGTCCGCGCCGACGGCGGCAGCGTGCGCCGCGACTACGCGAGCCTCGCCGAGGAGGCCTCCCGGGTGCTGGGCGGGCTGCGCGAACGCGGCCTGCGGGCCGGCGACCGGGTGATCCTCCAGTGCGACGACACCGAGGACTTCCTGGCGGCCCTGTGGGGCTGCGTCCTCGGCGGCTTCGTGACCGTCCCGCTGACCGTCCCGGCCACCTACCGCACCGCCTCCGCCGCGGTGGCCAAGCTGGAGGGCATCTGGCGGATGCTCGACCGGCCGTGGATCGTCGCCTCCGCCGGGAATGAGCCCGGGCTGCGCGAGCTCTCCGGACGGCCGGGTGAGCCCGCCATGCGGCTGGTCACCGTGGACGCGCTGCGGCAGGGGCCGGCCGACACCGGCTGGCACCCGGCCCGGCCGGACGACGACTTCCTGCTGCTGCTGACCTCCGGCAGCACGGGCCTGCCCAAGGCCGTCCGGCTGAGCCAGCGCAACGTGCTCGCCCGGACGGCGGCGGCCGCCGCGATGAACGGGCTCACCGAGGACGACGTCTCGCTGAACTGGATCCCGCTGGACCACGTCACCGGCGTGGTGATGTTCCACCTGCGGGACGTCTACCTCGGCTGCCGGCAGGTGCACGCACCGACCTCGTGGATCCTGGAGGACCCGCTGCGCTGGATGGACCTGGCGGACCGTCACCGGGTCAGCGTCACCTGGGCGCCCAACTTCGCCTTCGGGCTGCTCGGCGAGCACGCGCACCGGGCGGCCGACCGCCGCTGGGACCTCTCGCCGATGCGCCTGGTGATGAACGCGGGCGAAGTGGTGGTGGCCGCCACCGCGCGGCGGTTCCTCGATGTCCTCGCGCCGTTCGGGATGCCGTCGACGGTGATGCATCCCGGCTGGGGGATGTCGGAGACCTGCTCGGTGGTGACCGACGCCCCGCTGGCGCGCGAACCCGTGCCCGGGGAGGGCGGGTTCGTCAGCTGCGGGCTGCCCTACCCGGGGTTCGCCATGCGGGTGGTGGACGAGCGGGACGCGGTGGTGCCGGAGGGCACCGTCGGCCGGTTCCAGGTCCGCGGCGCGTCGGTGACCTCGGGCTACCACGACAACCCGGAGGCCAACGCCGAGTCCTTCACCGCCGACGGCTGGTTCGAGACCGGGGACCTGGCCCTGCTGCGCGCCCGGGAGCTGTACATCACCGGCCGCGCCAAGGACGTCATCATCGTCAACGGCGTCAACCACTACAGCCACGAGATCGAGGCCTGCGTCGAGGAACTGCCCTTCGTGGTGCGGAGTTTCACCGCGGCCTGCGCGGTCCGCGGCGACCGCGCGGCGGGGACGGACGAACTCGCGCTCTTCGTCCACCTGGAGCCCGGCCAGGACGTCGCACAGGCGCTGCGGGCGATCCGCGGCAAGGTCACCCGGGAGATCGGCGTCAGCCCGGCGTACCTGCTGCCGGTGCCGCAGGACGCCGTCCCCAAGACCGAGATCGGCAAGATCCAGCGGACCCGGCTGCGCGGGCGCTTCGAGGCCGGGGAGTTCGACGAGGCGGTCCGCGAGTCGGAGATCCTGCTCGGCACGGCCGCCGGGGTGCCGGACTGGTTCCTGCGCCCGGTCTGGCAGCGCGCCGAACCACGCCGGCGTCCCCGGCCGGCCGACCGGCACACCCTGCTGCTGGCCGGGACCGACCCGCTGTCCACCGCCACCGCCGACGCGCTGGCCGCGGCGTTGCGCCGGGAGGGCGGACGGGCCACCGTGGCCACCGCCGCCGACGCCTTCGAGCGGCTCGACGCGGCCGGCTACCGCCTGCGCCCGGACGCGCCGGAGGACCACCGGCGGCTGCTGGCCGCGCTCGCCGAAGACGACCGCCCGCTGGACGGCGTCGTCCACCTGGGCGCCCTGACCACCCGGCCGGCGGACCCGGACTCCGTCGAGGGGCTGCTGGCCGCCCAGCGCGAGGGCGCCGACAGCCTGCTCTGCCTGGCCCGGGCCCTGGCCGGCACGCACCCCCCGGAGCACGGCACGACGCTGCACCTGGTGACCGTGCAGAGCCAGGCCGTGCTGCCGCAGGACCGCCCCGGCTACGCCCACGCCGCCGCCGGCGGGCTGCTCAGGAGCCTGCCGGAGGAACTGCCGTGGCTGAGCGCCGCCGGCTTCGACGTGCCGGCCGACACCCCCGAGCGGATCGCCGCGCTGGTCCTCGCCGAGGTGTCGGTGCCGGTGACCGACGCCGAGGTGGCCCACCGGGCGGGGCAGCGCTGGGTCCGACGGCTGGCGCCCCTGCCCGATCCCCTGCCCGAGCAGCCCGCCGACCAGCGCACCGACCCGCGCACCGACCCGCTCGACAACCCGCGCACCGACCCGCGCACCGACCCGCGCACCGACCCGCTCGGCGAACCGCAGGTCGGCCCCGGGCCGGCCGCACCCGACGGGTTCCTGCTGGTCAGCGGCGGCCTCGGCGATGTCGGCAGCCGGATCGCCGCGCACCTGCTCCGCACCCCGGGCACCCGGCTGCTGATGGTCGGCCGGACCGACCTGCCGCCCGAGCAGTCCTGGGACGCCGTCCGCGCCGCCGGCGGACCCGGCGCCCGCCGGATCGAGGCCTACCGGGAGCTCCGCGCGCTGGGCGAGGTGCGGTACGCGTCCGCGGACATCACCGATCCCGCCCAGGTGCGGGCGGCGGTGGAGAAGGCCGCCGCAGCCTGGTCCGTCCCGCTGACGGGCGTCCTGCACCTGGCGGGCGGGTTCGACCAGGGCGCCGCCGCCGACTACGACCTGCCGCGCTGGCGCGCCGCGCTGGCCGCCAAGGTCACCGGCGGCTGGGTGCTGCACCGGCTGGCGACCGAGTACGCGGCCTCCTCGTTCCTGTCCTTCTCCTCCGTCAACGGCTTCTTCGGCGGCTCCATGAACGGCGCCTACGCCGCCGCCAACGCCTTCCTCGACGCCCTGGCGGTCCATCAGCGCGGCGCCGGACTGGATGCCCGGAGCCTGGCCTGGAGCATGTGGGACGAACTCGGCATGAGTCGCGGCTACGCCCTCAAGGCACTGACCGAGGCCCGCGGCTACCGGGTGCTGGACGAGGCCGACGCCCTGCGCTCCTTCGACCTGGCCCGCTCGGTGGACGCGCCGCACCTGCTGGTGGGCGTCGACCGGGGCGCGGCCTGGATACGCGGCCACGTCCTGGACCGGGCGCGCCCGGTGCACCGGGTGGCGGGCCGGGTGGCCCTGCGGGAGGGCGCCGACCTCACCGCCGTCCACCGGGGCGCCACCGACGCCGCCCGCCTCGCCGGCGCCGACGGCCACTGGGTGCTGCGGGCCGCCGGCTCCGCGCCGGCCGGCACCGCCCCGTCGCGGGAGGCGACCGGCGGGGCGGGCGCCGGGAGGCTCCGCGAGCTGGAGGACGCGCTGTCCGCCGTCTGGCGCCGGGTGCTGGGCCGGGACGAGGTGGGGGTCGAGGAGAACTTCTTCGACCTCGGGGGCAACTCGCTCCTGCTGGTCCGGGCCCAGACGACGGTCAACCAGGAGCTGGGCCGCGACCTGAGCGTGCTCGACCTGTTCGACCACCCGACGGTCGCGGCGCTGGCCCGCCACCTGGCGGGTGCCGACCCCGACGGCCGCACCGACGGCCGCACCGGCGCCCCGGCGGACCCGGCCGGGGCACCGGCACCGGCACCGGCACCGGCACCGGGCAGCGCCCTGGAGCGGGCCCGGCAGCAGGCCCAGCGCCGACAGAGCGCACGCAACCGCACCACCCGAGCGAGGACGAGGACCGAGAACGATGGATGAGACCGACGCGAGCCCCGCCGGACCGGACGACGCGATCGCGGTCGTCGCCATGGCGGCGCGCTTCCCGGGCGCCGACACCGTGGAGGAGTTCTGGGAGAACCTGGCGGCCGGGCGGGACTCGGTCCGCCCGATCACCGACGAGGAGTTCCTGGCCGCCGGGGGCGACCCGGCGGACCTGACCGACCCCCAGCTGGTGCGGATGGCCTCGGTGGTCGAGGGCATCGACCGGTTCGACGCGGCCTTCTTCGGCTGGAGCCCGGCCGACGCCGCACTGGTCGACCCCCAGCAACGGCTCCTGCTGGAGTGCGCCTACCACGCACTGGAGCAGGCCGGGCTCGCGTCCGGCGCCGACGAGCGGATCGTCGGCGTCTACGCGGGCGCCGGCGACAGCCGGTACTACCCGGCGCACATCCACCCGCGGTTCGCCGGCCGTCCCGGCTCGGTGTCGCTGGTGCACGCCGCCACCGCCAACTCGCTGGGCACGCTGGCGACCAGGATCTCCTACGAGCTCGGCCTGACCGGCCCGAGCCTGTCCCTGCAGACGGCGTGCTCGACCGGGCTGGTCGCCGTCCACATGGGCTGCCAGGCCCTGCTGGACCATACCTGCGACATCGCGCTGGCGGGGGCCGCCTCGCTGAACCCGTCCGCGATGCTCGGCTACCACCACCTCCCGGACGGCCCGTTCTCCCCCGACGGCCGCTGCCGGCCGTTCGACGCGGACGCCGCCGGCACCTCCTCCGGCGACGGCGTCGGCGTCGTCGTCCTCAAGCGGCTCGCCGACGCGCTGGCGGACGGCGACCGGATCAGGGCCGTGGTCAGGGGCTCGGCGATCAACAACGACGGCCGCCGGAAGGTGGGATTCACCGCGCCCAGCACCGAGGGCCAGCTGGAGGCGATCCTGGCGGCGCAGGTCGCGGCCGACGTGACCGCCGACTCCATCGGCTACCTGGAGGCGCACGGCACGGCGACCCGGATGGGCGACCCGATCGAGGTGGCCGCACTGACCCGGGCGTTCCGGGAGAGCACCGACCGGCGGCAGTTCTGCGCCCTCGGCTCGGTGAAGAGCAACATCGGCCACCTCGGGGTCGCCGCGGGGATGGCCGGCTTCGTCAAGGCCGTCCTGGCACTGGAGCACCGGCAGATCCCGCCGACCCTGCACTTCGCCACGCCCAACCCGCTGATCGACTTCGCGGCGGGCCCGTTCCGGGTCCCGACCGGCCTGGAGGAGTGGCCGGCCGGCGCGCAGCCGCGCCGGGCCGCCGTCAGCGCCTTCGGGGTCGGCGGCACCAACGCGCACGTCGTCCTGGAGGAGGCCCCCGCCCGGCCCGCGCCCCTACCGGCCCCGGTCGCGTCCGGCACCGGGCCGGCCTGGCAGGTCCTGCCGCTGTCCGCGCGGACCCCGGGCGCGCTCCACGGCCAGCGCGAGGGCCTCGCCGCACACCTGGCCGCCCACCCCGGCACCCGACTCGCCGACGTGGCCCGCACCCTGCGCACCGACCGGCCGGCCATGGCGTACCGGACGGCGGTGGCCGCCGGCAGCACCGAGGACGCGGCGGCCCTGCTGCGCCGTCCGCCCGCCGACCTGCCCGCGGTGCAGCCCGGCCGCGCCCCGGCGGTGGCCTTCCTGCTGCCCGGCGGCGGCACCCAGTACGTCGGCATGGGCGCTCAGCTGTACCGGGACTTCCCCGACTACCGCGACGCGGTCGACACCTGCGCCCGCATCCTGCGCCCCGTCCTCGGCCGCGACCTGCGCACGGCGCTCTACGAGCGCACCGACCCGGGCAGTGCGGACGCCTTCCTGTCGCTGGTCGTCACCGAGTACGCGACGGCCACCCTGATGATCGGACGCGGGGTGCGGCCGGACGCGTTCATCGGGCACTCGCTCGGTGAGTACACCGCCGCCTGCCTGGCCGGGGTGATGTCCCTGGAGGAGATGCTGCCCCTGGTGGCCGAGCGGATCCGGCTGATCGCCTCGGCCGGCGGGGCGACGGTGAGCGTCGACCTCGGCGAGGCCGAACTGCGCGGCCACCTCGGGCCGGAGGTGTCACTGGCCGCCGTCAACGGCCCCGCGGCGTGCACCGCCGCGGGCCGGGAGGAGGCGGTGGCGGCGCTGGAGGCCCGGCTGGCCGCCGCCGGTGTGCCGCACCGCCGCCTGCGGATGCCGGCCGCCGCCCACTCGCACGTGCTCGACCCGGTGCTCCCCGGCTTCGCCGCAGCGCTGCGCGGCGTGACGCTGCGCCCGCCCCGGACCGCGTACGTCACCAACGTCACCGGCGACTGGGTGACGGACGCGCAGGCGCTCTCGCCGCAGCACTGGCTCGACCACACCCGGCACACCGTCCGGTTCGCCGACGGCGTGGCCCGGCTCTGGGAGCGGGGCGCGCCCCTGCTGGTGGAGATCGGCCCCGGCGAGGTGCTGTCCAACCTGGCGCGGGCCGCCCTGGCCGGGGTGTCGCCGACCACCGTGCCGACCATGCGCCACGCCCGCGCCGAACGCCCCGACGGCCAGGTGCTGGCCGAGGCACTGGGCCGGCTGTGGACCGCCGGGGTGCCCGTCGACCTGGCCCCCGCCGAGCCGACCCCGGGTGACCGCCCGCCCGGTCGCCGGATCCAGCTGCCCGGCTACGCCTTCGACCGGCGCCGGCACTGGATCGACGCGCCCGCGGCCACCCCGCCGCCTGCCGCCGACCACCGGTCCGGCCCCGACGCCGACACGGACGCGACGGGCTCCGGCCGACCCGCGCCGGCGCCCGGGCTCGCCGCCCGCCCGCACCTGGCGACCCCGTACACCGGCCCGCGCACCGACCGCGAACGGGCGGTGGTCGGGCAGTGGCAGGAGGCGCTGGGGATCGACCCGATCGGCGTCCACGACAACTTCTTCGACCTGGGGGGCGACTCGCTGCGCGCCGTGGTGCTGTCCGCCGCGCTCCGCCGCGCCGACCTGCTGGACCTCCCACCCGCCGCCGTGCTGGCCACCCCCACCGTCGCGGGCCTGCTGGAGCGGGCGGACCGCGGCGGGACCGGCCCGGACGCCTTCGCCCCGCTGCTCACCCTGCGCGCCGGCGACGACCGGCGGCCGCTGTTCTGCGTCCACCCCGGCGGCGGTGTCGGCTGGCGGTACTCCGGGCTGCCGGCCCTCCTCGACCCGCGCCAACCGGTGTACGGCATCCAGGCGTTCGGCCTGGACCAGGCCCGCCCGGTGTCCGCCGACGCCAAGGAGATGGTCGAGTCCTACCTCGCCGTGCTGCGCGAGGTGCAGCCGCAGGGCCCGTACCGGCTGCTCGGCTGGTCCTTCGGCGGCCTGGTCGCGCACGCGATGGCCACCGCGCTGCAGCGCCGGGGCGAGGAGGTCGAGCTGCTGGCGATGCTGGACGCGCCGCCGGCCGACCCGCGCACGCCGAGCCCGGCGGCGATGGAGCACCAGGTGGCGTCCCTGCTGACCCGCATCGCCGGCCTCGACCTCGAGGACGGCGGGCCGGCCCCGGCGGTCTCCCAGGTGCTCGACCGGCTCGAACGCCACGAGCGGGACGGCTCCCCGGCCCCGGTGACCGCGGCCCAGGCCGCCACGATCGCGCGGGTGATGCGGAACAGTCTCACCATCGCCCCGGGGTTCGCCCCCGAGGTGTTCCGGGGCGACGTGCTGTTCTTCAGCGCCGACGACACCGGCGACCCGGCGGACCGGGCGCTCGCCCCGGCCAAGGCGGACGGCTGGCAGCCGTTCGTCGACGGCGTGCTGCGGGACCACCCGGTGCCCGGCGGCCACTACGAGATGACCGAACCCGGGCCGCTGGCGGTCGTCGCCGCCGTGGTGGCCGCGGCCCTGGCGGCGTTGGACGGCTGACCCGCCGTCCCCCCGACCCGGTGAACCCCCGGCCCGGCCCGGCCCGACCCGGCCCGACCCTGCCTGTCCCTGCCCGCACCTCCCCGTCCGTACCCCGCACCCGTCCGTACCCCGCACCCGTCCGTACCCCGTACCGTCAGGAGCACCAGATGACCAAGGACCTCTACGAACTCGGCGACGCCCCGCCCCTGGGCGAGGCCCCCGGCCGGATGTACGCCTCGGTGATCCGGCCGGAACGCTACGGCCGGCCGGCCGACGCCTTCCGGACCGAGGTCGTCGACGTGCCGAAGGTGGGCCCCGGGCAGGTGCTGCTGAAGGTGATGGCAGCGGGCGTCAACTACAACAACGTCTGGGCCGCCCTCGGCGAGCCGCTGGACGTGGTCGCCGCCCGCCGGCGCCAGGGGGCCGAGGAGGACTTCCACATCGGCGGGTCGGACGCCTCCGGCATCGTCTGGGCCGTCGGCGAGGGTGTCACCCAGCTCGCCCTGGGCGACGAGGTGGTGATCCTGGCCAACCAGTGGAACGAGGGCGCGGCGGACATCCGGCTGGGCGCCGACCCGACCACCTCCACCTCCCAGAAGGTCTTCGGCTACGAGGAGAACTACGGCTCCTTCGCCCAGTTCACCGTCGTGGAGGAGTACCAGTGCTTCCCCAAGCCGAAGCGGCTCTCGTGGGAGGCGGCCGCCTGCTACATGGCGACGGCCGCCACCGCCTACCGCCAGCTGTTCGGCTGGGAGCCGCACACCGTCCGGCCCGGTGACCCCGTCCTGGTGTGGGGCGGCGCGGGCGGCGTCGGCTGCATCGCGATCCAGCTCGTCCGCTGGGCGGGCGGCATCCCGGTCGCCGTGGTCTCCAGCGACGAACGGGGCAAGTACTGCATGGAACTCGGCGCCGAGGGCTACATCAACCGGCGGGACTTCGACCACTGGGGCCGGCTGCCCGCCACCTCGGACGAGGAGGCGATGGCCCGGTGGACCAAGGGCGTCCGGGCGTTCGGACGGCGTTTCTGGGAGGTCCTCGGCGAGCGCCGGGCCCCGCGGATCGTCCTGGAGCACTCCGGTGAGGACACCGTCCCCACCTCGATGTACCTGTGCGACAACGCCGGCATGGTGGTGCTCTGCGGCGGCACCACCGGCTACAACGGCGACGTGGACCTGCGCTTCCTGTGGATGCGGCAGAAGCGCCTGCAGGGCTCCCACACCGCCAACTCCCGCCAGGCCCACGAGGTCACCCGGCTGATCGCCCAGGGCGTCGTCGACCCCTGCCTGTCGATGACCCTCGGCTTCGAGGAGATCGGTCGGGCCCACCAGTTGCTCCACGACAACAAGCACCCGGCCGGCAACATGGCCGTCCTGGTGGGCGCCCGCGCCGGGGCCGCCGGCTGAGAGTGTCGCGGGGCGCCCGGCCGGGCGCCCCGCGACGCGTTCACGCCCCCGCCCAGCTGAACACGCCCCGCCGCCCCACCGGATGCACCGCCACCTCCAACAGCGGGCCCGGCAGCCGCCGCGGGCGGCCGTGGAACCCGCCCGGCACCGGGACGACCGCGATGCCCAGCAGGTTGGTGGGAGCCTCGGGCGCCGGGAGCAGCACCGAGAACGCCTTGAACAGCGCCTCCTTGGCCGAGAAGGCCGTCAGCAGCCGGTGCCCGGCCGCCGCCGGGTCGGCCGGCTCCTCCGTCCACTCCTGCTCGTCCGGGGTCAGCACGAAGTGCGCGGCGCCCGCCGGCAGCAGGCGCAGCTCCAGGTCGCAGCCCACGGCGGGGACGCGGTCGGCCCGGGCCGCGAGGGCGACCGCAAGCCCGACGCTGTGGCTGATCGAACCGGCGCTGCCGGCCGGGAACAGGGGCCGCCGGCCCGCCGCCGGGATCTCCGCCGCCGCGAGCCCGGCCGCGACCAGGGCCCGGCGTGCCGCACGGCGCCCGGCGAGGAACTCCCGCCGCCGGTGCGGCGCCAGCGCGGCGGCCAGCCGGCCCTCCGCCGGCCCGCCCGGGAGCGGCGCCGGGTCGCCGGCCGCGGCGAGCCCGAGCCGCAGCCCGCGCGACGCGAGGGCCGGACGCAGGGCGAGCAGGTCCTGCTCGGCCCGCGTCCGGTCCGCCGCGCTCAGGTCCGCTCGCGTAGCTGCCTCTTGAGCGTCTTGCCGGCCGGGTTGCGCGGCACCTGGTCGATGAACTCGATGCGCCGCGGGCGCTTGTACGGGGCGAGCTGTCCGGCCAGGTGGGCCAGCAGGTCGGCGGCCCGGACCTCGTCCTCGGCGACCACGAAGGCGAGCGGCACCTCGCCGTAGTCCGCGTCCGGTACGCCCACCACCGCCGCGTCACGCACGCCCGGGTGCGTACGCAGCGCCCGTTCGACCTCGGTCGGGTACACGTTCTGACCGGCCCGGATGATCAGGTCCTTGCAGCGGTCGACGAGGTGGATCCGCCCTTCGCCGTCGATGAACCCGAGGTCCCCGGTGCGGATCCAGCCGTCCACGGTGACCTCCGCGGCGGTGGCCGCGTCGTTGTCCCAGTACCCGTGCATGACGCCGGGGCCGCGCACACAGACCTCACCGATCGCGCCGGGCTGCGCCTGCCCGTCGCTCGGGTCCAGCACGCGCACCGACATGCCGGGGATCACCCGGCCGGCCGGGATCAGCTCGGGCCCGCTCTCCGGCGCCGGGTGCTCCTCCGGGCCGAGGGTGACGAACGGGCCGCCGACCTCGGTCATCCCGTAGACCTGCCGGAACCCGCACTTGAGCCGCTCGGCGGCCTCCTGGTAGATGTCGACGGGCATCGGGGCGGCGCCGTACAGCACCTCGCGCAGGGTCGACAGGTCGGTGCCGTCCAGTGCCTTGGACCGGAGCATGAAGCGGAGCATCTGCGGCACCAGCCAGACGTGGGTGGCCCGGTTGGCCTCGATCGCGGCCAGCGCCGTCTGCGGCTTGAAGCCGGGGATCAGCACCACCGTGGCGCCCGCCGCCAGGTAAGTCAGCGAGACGACCATGCTGCCGTGGTAGAGCGGGCAGCAGTTGACCAGCGTCAGGTGGTCGGCGGGCCGGGCCACGGCCAGCCAGCCGAGCGCGATGGCGCGGAACGAGCGCTGGTCGACGGTGACGCCCTTGGCCTGGCCGGTGGTCGCCGAGGTGTGCAGGATCGCCACGGGCGCGTCGTCGGGGACCTCCGGCAGGGCCCGGTCGTCCCCGGCGCCCAGCTCCGCGAACTCCTCGCTCTCCATCTCGATCCGCAGCGGGACCGGCAGGTCGCGGTGGCGGGCGAGCAGGGCCGCCTCGCCGATCAGGGCGACCGGGGCGGTCCGCTCGACGATCCCGGCCACCTCGGCGGGCGTCAGGCCGTGGTTGAGCGGCACGAAGAGCGCGCCGATCCGGGCCAGTGCGAAGTAGGCCTCCAGCACCTCGATCCGGTCGACGGCGAGCACCGCGACCCGGTCACCGGGCTCGATGCCGAGGCCGGCCAGCCCGCGGGCGAGCTGCGCCGTACGGTCGTCGAAGGCGCGCCAGGTCACCGAGCGGCGCTCGTCCACCAGGGCGGTACGGTCCGGGAAGCACTGGCGGTTGCGTTCGACGAGTTGGGTCAGCCACATCACGCACCACCGGGGTTCGGGTGGGCGGCGGCCCGGTCGGCCACGAAGCGCTCGTAGTCCGCGAGGGTGACGAGCCCGTCCACGTCCTCGGCGGTGACCTCGGTGCCGGTGCGCTGCTCGATGAGCAGGACCAGGCGCACCAGGTCGCCGGAGTCGATGCCGCTGGCGCTGAGATCGGTGTCGTCGCCGATGCCGTCGGTGAACTCCGGCATCCCGGTCAACTCGACGAGCATCTCCCTGATCGTGCTCATTGCTGATCCTCTCGCTGTGTCGGCGCGACGGGCCCACGCCGCGGGCCCGGGGCCGCCGTACCGGGTGTCGTCCTGCCTGTCGTGAATACAGAGGAGCCGAAAGCGCCCCGCACTCCCTGCCCGGGGTGAGTTCCTCGTCACACGACCGACCCGGGCACCGAGGGATTGCGCGCCCCCACCGGGGACTCCTATCTCTCTGAAGGCGCTGCCCGCCCGGCAGCGGACGACGGAGGAGTGATCGAGGTGCGCGCAGAGCACGTGTCCGCCCCCGCGGCGGATCCGCCCGACGACGGGGGCCCGGCCGGACGCTTCGAGGCGCTGCTGGCCGCCGGCGAGCGGATCGAGCCCCGGGACGAAGTCCCGGACGGCTACCGGCGGATGCTCGTCCGGCAGATCGCCCAGCACGCCCACTCCGAGATCATCGGCATGCAGCCGGAGGCGGCCTGGCTCACCCGGGCCCCCACGCTGGCGCGCAAGGCGGCGCTGCTGGCCAAGGTCCAGGACGAGGCGGGGCACGGCCTCTACCTCTACTCCGCCGCCGAGACCCTGGGGGTGTCCCGCGCGGAGATGCTGGACGCCCTGCACAGCGGGACCCAGCGCTACTCGGCCACCTTCAACCACCCCGCGCTGACCTGGGCCGACACCGGTGCGATCGCCTGGCTGACGGACGGCGCGGCGGTGGTCAACCAGGTACCGCTCTGCCACACCTCCTACGGGCCCTACGCGCGCGCCATGCGGCGGGTCTGCCAGGAGGAGGCGTTCCACGTCCGGCAGGGCTACGACGTGCTGTGGTCCATGTGCCGGGGGACGCCGGAGCAGCGCGAGACGGCGCAGGACGCGGTGAACCGCTGGTGGCTGCCGGCCGTGGCCCTGATGTTCGGCCCGCCGGACACGGTGGCGGGCGGCGCGGACGAGCGGACCGCGGCGATCGGCGGCGCGCTGACCCGCCGCTCGATCGCCTGGGGCGTGAAGCAGCACACCAACGACGAGCTGCGCCAGCGGTTCGTGGACAACTGCGTGCCGCAGGCCGCCCGGCTCGGCGTGACCCTGCCCGATCCGGCGATCCGGTGGAACGAGGAGCGCGGGCACCACGACTTCAGCCCGATCGACTGGCAGCAGTTCCGGGACGTGCTCGCGGACGGTTCGCACTGCGCCCGCCGCCGGCTGGCGCACCGGGTCGCGGCGCACCAGAACGGCGCCTGGGTGCGCGAGGCCGTCGACGCGTTCGCGGCCCGCCCGGACGAGGAGAGGCGGGCGGCATGACGCAGCGGACCGCCGGGGCGCAGACCCCGTGGGAGGTGTTCGTCCGGCCGAGCCGGGGGCTGTCCCACCAGCACGTCGGTTCGGTGCACGGCGCGGACGCGGACATGGCCCTGGCCAACGCCCGCGACCTGTACGTCCGGCGCGGACAGCCGGTCTCGATCTGGGTGGTGCGCTCGGACGCGGTGCGGGCGTCCTCCCCGAGCGAGAAGGACCCGATGTTCAGCAACGCGGCCGACCGGCCCTACCGCTACCCGGAGCACTACATACCCCTGAACGAGCGGGGCGGCCATGACGGTTGACGAACCGGACCGGACGGAGCGGGACCTCGCGGAGTTCGTGCTGCGGCTCGGCGACGACGCCCTCGTCCTCAGCCAGCGGCTCTGCGCCTGGGTGACCAACGCGCCCACCGTCGAGGAGGACCTGGCACTGTCCAACATCGCGCTGGACCTGCTGGGTCACGCCCGGGTCCTGCTCGGCCACGCCGGGGCGCTGGACGGCAGCGGCCGCAGCGAGGACGACCTCGCCTACGGCCGCACCGAACGCGCGTTCCGCAACTGCCTGCTGGTGGAACTCCCGAACGGTGACTTCGCGGTGACCGTGGCCCGGCAACTGGCCTACACCCACTACGCCCGGCTGCTGTACGGCGCGCTGGAGAAGTCGACCGACCCGGTGCTCGCCGCCTTCGCCGTACGGGCGGCCCAGGAGGTGGAGTACCACCGGATGCACGCCGCGCAGTGGACGGTTCGGCTGGGACGCGGCACCGCCGAGAGCCGTCGCCGGATGCAGGCCGGGCTCGACCTGGTCTGGCCGTACGCGGCCGAGCTGTTCGAGAACGACGAGCTGGCGCACCGGCTCGACGGCACGGGCGGCGCCGTCGACCCGGCCCGGCTGCGGGCCGCCTGGGACGAGGAGACGGCCGGTGTGCTGGCGGACGCGCGGCTGACGGCCGGGCCGGTGTCCTGGCGGGCGACGGGCGGGCGGGCCGGCCTGCACACCGAGGAGTTCGGGCCGCTGCTGGCCGAGTTGCAGTCCGTCCACCGCCAGTACCCGGGAGGGACCTGGTGAGCGCCGCGGACCGGCTGCCCGCCGAGCAGGTCCGGGTACGGGTGGGGGACGTGCCCGATCCGGAGCTGCCGGTGGTCACCCTGGCCGACCTGGGGGTGATCCGGTCGGTCGGCTTCGCGGCGGACGGCCGGATGGAGGTCGTCGTCACGCCGACCTTCCTGGGCTGCCCGGCGATGCCCGTGATCGAGGCCGGGATCCGGGAGGCGCTGACGGCGTGCGGCCACCCCGACGGGCGGGTGCGCCAGGTCCTCGCGCCCGCGTGGACCACCGACCGGATCACCCCCGAGGGGCGCCGCAAGCTCGCGGAGCACGGCATCGCACCGCCCGGCGCGGTCGACGGACCGGTGGAGGTCCGGCTCGGCCTCGGCGCCCGCTGCCCGCACTGCGGATCCACGGCGACCCGGCCGCAGAGCACCTTCGGAGCGACCCGGTGCCAGGCGATCGTGCTGTGCACCGCCTGCCGGGAGACCTTCGCCCACCTGAAAGCGATGTGACGGTACGCCATGGCAACTGTTGTGAGGGCCGGCTCGGACGGGAGCTCCGGCACCGCCCGCCGGGCGACCGGCTGGCACCGGCTGCGGGTGGCGCGGCTGGAGTCGCCGACCGAGGACACCGCCGCGATCACGCTCGACGTCCCGCCGGCACTGGCGGTGGCCTTCGCCCATCGGGCCGGTCAGCATGTGACCGTCCGGCACCTGCGGGACGGCGTGGAGCTGCGCCGCAGCTACTCCGTCTGTCCGGCCCCGCGCGAGCCGGGACGGCTGCGCCTGGTGGTCAAGCGACTCGGCCCGGGGGGCTTCGCCGAGTTCGCGACGACCCGATTGTCCGTCGGCGACGAGCTGGAACTCGCGCCACCCGTCGGCGAGTTCGGACTCTCCGGGCAGCGCGGGGCGCACCATGTGATGATCGCGGGCGGCAGCGGCATCACGCCCCTGCTGAGCATGGCGGGCACGGCCCTGAGCGAGGACCCGGAATGCCGGGTCTCGCTGGTGCACGCCGTCCGGGACGCCCGCTCCGCGCTGCTGGCCGACGACCTGGCCGATCTGAAGGACGCCCACCTGAGCCGGTTCTTCGCCGTGCACGTGCTCTCCCGGGAGGTCCGGGAGGCCGAGTTGCTCTCCGGCCGGATCGACGCCGCCCGGCTGGCCGGACTGCTCGTCCTGCTGGACGCCGAGCCGGACGCCCGACGGCACTTCTACGTGTGCGGCCCCCTGGGGCTGGTCGAAACGGTGCGCGACACCCTGGCGCGGCTGGGCGCCGGCCGGGACCGGATCCGCTTCGAGCTCTTCTCGGTCGGTGCGGACGGCACCGGGCCGGCCACCCGGGCTCCTGCCTCCGGCGCCCTGGTGGCCGGCGCCCGGGTCACCGCCCGGCTGGCCGGCCGGACCACGGAGACCGCCATGGCGGCCGGGGACGGCTCGGTCCTGGACGCCGTCCTGCGGGCCCGCCCCGAGACCCCGTACTCCTGCCGCGACGGCCTGTGCGGCACCTGCCGCGCCAGGGTGGTCTCGGGGGACGTCCGGATGGACCGCCAGTACGCCCTGGGAGAGAGCGAGTTGGCGTCCGGATACGTCCTGGCCTGCCGGGCCCGGCCGAACTCGGACCGGGTCGAGCTGGATTTCGACGCCTGACATCGGTGCTCCTCCCCCGGCCCGCGGGCCCGGTTCCCGAAGTCACCGCCACGGCCCCTGCCTCTGCCTCTGCCTCTGCCTCAACACCAGCACCAGCACCAGCACCAGCACCGAACGACAGCCGCGGCCCGTCCGCGGACCACCGACACGAAGGAGATCTGGTCCATGAGCGGACTCACCGGCAGGACGGCACTGGTGACCGGCGGCAGCCGGGGCATCGGCCGCAGCATCGCGCAACGCCTCGCGGCGGACGGCGCCCTGGTCGCCGTCCACTACGGCAGCAACGAGCCGGCCGCCAAGGAGACGGTGGCGGGAATCGAGGCCGCCGGCGGCCGGGCCTTCGCCGTCGGCGCGGAACTGGGCGTGCCGGGAGACGCGGCCGCGCTCTGGGCGGCGTTCGACGAGGGGCTGGAGCGGCACGGCGGCGCCGGGCCCGGCCTGGACATCCTGGTCAACAACGCCGGCATCACCCTGCCCCGGCAGATCGCCGACGTCACCGAGGAGGACTACGACCGGGTGTTCGCCGTCAACGTGCGGGCGCCGTTCTTCCTGATCCAACAGGGCCTGGAGCGCCTCCGGGACGGCGGCCGGATCATCAACGTCTCGTCCGGCGCCACCCGGATCGCCTTCCCCCGGACGATCGCCTACTCGATGACCAAGGGCGCGCTCGACACCCTGACCCTGACCCTGGCGCAGGCCTTGGGCGCCCGCGGGATCACGGTGAACACGGTGGCACCCGGCATCGTCGACACCGAGATCAACCCGACCCTGCGGGACCCGCGGATCCGCGCCGAGCTGGCGTCCTTCTCGGTCTTCGACCGGATCGGCGAGCCTTCGGACATCGCGGACGTCGTGGCCTTCGTCGCGGGCGACGGCGCCCGCTGGATCACCGGGCAGTACCTGGACGCCACCGGCGGCGCCCACCTGGGCGTCTGACCCCTACCGAGGAGACCCATGTCCCAGCACGATCGCGCCGTCGCCGACCCGCAGGACGACGCCGGCCCCACGGACGACGGCCCCACGGACGACGGCCCCACCACGGAGTTCGAGGGCGCCACCCCCTACGACGACTACGTCCACGCCTCGGTACTGACCTCCCTCCAGCAGCCGCTCACCAACGACCCCGGCGAGATGGCCTTCCTGGTCACCACGCAGGTGATGGAGCTCTGGTTCACCCTGATCGTCCACGAGTGGGACGCCGCCCGGGACGCCCTGCTGAAGGACGACTTCGACCGGGCCATGGACGCCCTGCGGCGCAGCCTCGACGCCCACCAGGCACTCAACGACTCCTGGCGGCCGATCGCGGCGCTGACCCCGGGCCAGTTCAACGGGTTCCGGGCGGCGTTCGGCAACGCCTCCGGCTTCCAGTCGGCGATGTACCGGCGGATGGAGTTCCTGCTCGGCGACAAGTCCCGCTCCATGGTGCGGCCGCACCGGGGGCATCCCCGCGTGCACGCCGAGCTGGAGGAGTCGCTGACCCGGCCCTCGCTCTACGACGTGGTGCTCGGCTACCTGCACCGCCGCGGCCTGCCCGTCCCCGAGCAGGTGCTGCACCGCGACGTGACCGTGGCCTACGAGGCGGACACCGCGGTGGAGGAGACCTGGCGGCAGATCTACGCCGGCTCGCCGTACGACCCCCTGGTCGCGCTCGGCGAGGCGCTCACCGACGTGGCGGAGGCCGTCCTGCGCTGGCGCAGCGACCATCTGCTGGTCACCCGGCGGGCGATGGGGTCCAAGACGGGCAGCGGCGGCTCCCCCGGCGTGGCGTGGCTGGAGAAGCGCGCCGTCCGCTCGGTGTTCCCGGAGATCTGGACGGCCCGCAGCCATGTCTGAGACAGCACGGACGATCTCCGACTTCGCGGCCGCCGAGGAGCGGCGGGTGCTCGGCCTCAAGCCGGTGGCCGCACCCGTCCACCGCCGGTACGGCCCGCACCCCAACCAGGTGTACGACCTGTGGCCGGCCGAGGACCCGGACGCACCGCTGGTGGTGCTGCTGCACGGCGGCTACTGGCGCTACGACCGGATGCACCTCACCCCGTTCGCCGCCCACCTGGCGGGGCACGGCTTCACCGTGGCGCTGCCCGGATTCCGCCGGATGGGTGGCGCCGGCGGCTACCCGGCCACCTTCGACGACATCGCCCTCGCCCTGGCGACCGTCCCGCAGGGCCGGCCCTACGTGTTGGCCGGGCACTGCTCCGGCGGCCACCTCGCCCTGTGGGCCGGCGCGCGCGGGCTGCTGCCCGCCGACTCGCCGTGGCACACCACGGACCTGCCGGACGCGATCCTCGCGCTCGCCCCGGTCGCCGACCTGGCCGGTGCGGCCCGGGCCGGTCTGAGCGACGACGCGGCGCTCCAACTGCTCGGCGGCACCGACCTGATGGCCGCCCGGCTGCCCCTGGTGGACCCGCTGACGATGCTCCGCGACCGCGGCACCACCGGGGTGCCGACCGTGCTGCTGCACGGCGCCGCGGACGAGGAGCTGCCGGCGGCCCAGTTCACCGACTACGCTGCCGTACACCCGGACGCCGAACTGGTCACCCTCCCCGGCACCGGCCACTACGTGCTCATAGAGCCCGGCTCGCCGGCCTCCCGGTCGGTGATCGACATCCTGATGCGGCTGTCCTCCCCGGCCGCCGCCCGTCCGGGGAGGAGCACCCGGTGAGCACCGCCGCCCTTCGCCGCGAGGACCTGGCGCCGCAGGCCCGGGCGCTCGACGCCGCCGACCCGCTCGCCGACCTGCGCGGGCGCTTCCTGCTGCCGGACGGCATCGTCTACCTCGACGGCAACTCGCTCGGCGCCCTCCCGGCCGCGGTGCCCGCCGCGGTGGCCGACGCCGTCCACCGGCAGTGGGGCACCGACCTCATCCGGTCCTGGAACGACAACGCCTGGTGGCAGGCGCCGCTGCGGGTGGGCGACGCGATCGGGCGGCTGATCGGCGCGGCCCCCGGGCAGACCGTCGCCGGGGACTCGACCAGCGTCCACCTGTTCAACGCCCTCACCGCCGCCACCCGGCTGCGGCCGGACCGGACCCTGCTGGTGACCGATCCCGTGCACTTCCCCACCGACCAGTACATCGCCGACTCCGTGGCCCGCCTGACCGGCCTCACCGTCCACCGGATCCCGGTCGGCGAGCTGCCGGGATTCCTCGCCGCCCACGGCGACCGGGTGGCGGTCGCCGGCTACTCCCCCGTGGACTACCGCACCGGCGAACTCCACGACATGGCGGCCGCGACCGACGCCGTCCGGCGGGCCGGCGCACTGATGCTCTGGGACCTGTGCCACGCGGCCGGCGCGCTGCCGCTCCAACTGGACCGTACGGGAGTCGACCTGGCCGTCGGCTGCGGCTACAAGTTCCTCTCCGGCGGCCCCGGGGCCCCGGCCTTCCTGTACGTCGCGCAGCGCCATCAGGCGGCCTTCGACCATCCGCTGACCGGCTGGAACGGCCACGCCGACCCGTTCGCGGCCGACAGCGGCTACGCCCCCGCCGCAGGTGTCGGCCGGGCCCGGATCGGCACCCCGCCGATCCTCTCGCTGCTCGCCCTGGAGGCGGCACTCACCGCCTTCGAGGGCGTGGATCTGGAGCTGGTACGGGCCAAGAGCCTCTCCCTGACCGGGTTTCTGCTCGACTGCGCCGACGTCGAGCTGGCCGGCCTCGGCTTCACCGCCGTCACCCCGCGTGAACCGTCCCGGCGCGGCAGCCAGGCGGTCCTGCGGCACCCCGACGCCTACCCGATGGTGCAGGCCCTCGCCGCCCGCGGGGTGATCGCCGACATGCGCGCGCCGGACCTGCTCCGGTTCGGCGTCAACGCGCTGTACACCTCGCACCGGGACGTGCAGCAGGCGATGCGGCAGCTCCACGAGGTGGTCCTCGCCGGGGAGCACCGGCAGGAGCGCTTCCGTCTCCGCAAGCCGGTCACCTGACCGGCCGGGCCCGGCGTCACCGGCTGCCGGCCGGGCGGGCCGGTGACCCCGGGCGCTCCCGTCCGCGCCCGTCCGCGCCCGTCCGCTCCCGGGCCGTACCGGTCCGCTCAGGACCGGCCTGGCAGGGTGCCGCCGCGCCGGCGGCCCCCTGCCTTCGCGGCGCTCGGCCGTGGCTCAGTTCCCGGGCGTCAGCGCCGGGCTGTTGTGATAGGCGGCGATCAGCCAGCGGCCGTCCCGCCTTTCGAGGACCCAGGTCGCGTTCACCTTGCGCTGGTCCGGAACCTCGACCTCGCCGGCGAACAGGATGCCGGACTCGCTCACGACGATCGCGCCGTCCTCGCCGAGGAAGCGGATGCTGAGCTGCTTGTTCCAGGTCGAGCTGCCCTTGAGCGGTCCCTCGAAGCCCAGGGCCATGGACCGGCGGATCACGTCACGGCTGTCGCGGAGCGAGCCGGTCATGATCGCGGTCGCGTCCGCGGTGTAGTCGGCGACCATGGCGTCGGCGTCGCCCGCCTTCCACGCCCGGTAGGAATCGACCAGTACGGCCGTGATCGCGGCCTCGTCCTGCGTACGGCGGTCCGACATCGGATTCTCCCTTGTGACCGGTCCGCCCGGGGTGTTCCGGCGAACTCGCCCATACATACCGGCGGCGGGGCCGGAACTCATCGGCCGTCGGCCAGGAGATTTCGCGACGGCCCGGGCCCGGCGGCAGCGGGGTGACAGCCGGGCGGCTCCGGGGTGACAGCGTCCGGCGGTCCGGGCCCGGCGGCCTTCCCGGGCGTACTCCTCGCACTGAGCCCGCCGGGTCTCTCACCCTGCAGCGGGAGGGCGTCGTTCGGGCGGACGACGCCCTGCCACGGCTGCCGCTGCCACGCTCGGATCATGACCGACGGGATGCGGACGACGAGGATGTTTCGGCTCAACGGGCAGCAGCGGCGAACGCGTCGGGTGAGATGCGCGACGATCTGCTGGGCGGTGGCGTACAGCGCCTTCGGCGTGGCCTGCGCACTGAGCGGGACCCCGCTGGTGGGGCACGGGAGTGTTGCCGGACCCTCCGTGACCGGTTGGACCGTCGCAGCGCTCGGCGGGCTGGCGGCACTGGCCACCGGGGCGGTCGTCCGGTACCGGATGCGGCCGGCGTTGCGGGCCGTGCTCCAGGTCCTCTGCGGACTGGCGGCGATCGCGGCGTTCAGCCTGCTGATGGACGTGGTCACGCTGATGTTCGTTGAGGGGGTGGACAGTTGGCCGGCCGCCGCCAACCACGCGTCGGCAGCGACCGGGGTCGTCCTGCTCGCGGCCACCGCGTGGTCCGACCGCCGCACGTCGGCCACCGTCGCCGCCCGGGAGCCCTCGGCGGCCTCCCGACCGGTGCACATCGCCGCCTGCGCGGGGACGGCGGCGTTCGTGCCGTACGCGGTGATGAAGGTGATCTGGGCGACCGGGGGCACCTTCGCCGGAGTCACCGGGCCGGAGGGAATCGAGATGTCCAGGCGCAACGGCGCCTCGGGGATGTGGCTCACCCTGGAGTCCTGGGGTGTGGACGGCACGACGCTGCTTGCCGCACTCGGGGTCTTCCTGCTCTGGGGGCTGGTCCGCCCCTGGGGCACGGTCTTCCCCCGCTGGACACCGGTCCTGCGCGGCCGACGCGTCCCGCGCTGGCTCCCGCTGACCCCGGCGCTCATCGGCGCCGCCACCCTCGCCCCGTACGGCGTGATCGGCGCCGGATACACGGCGCTCGCCACCGCCGGGGTGGTCACGATGCGCAGCGACGACTTCCACTCCACCCACGACCTCCTGCTCGCGGCCTGGATCGGCATGACCGCCTTCGCCGGGTACGGGATCGCCCTGATCGTCGCGGCCCGCTCGTACTGGCTTCGCACCCGACGGAACCTGCCGGGTGCGTCCCGACCGTGAGCCCGGCGACGCGGTCGCCGGCCGGTCCCGACGGAGCAGCGGCCACCCGTCCGGGTGAATCGGCTCCCTGTCCTGCGGTGCCCCGCCCTGCCGTTCCTGGCGGGCTCCGGGCCGCTGCGCCGCCCCCTCGGCCTGCCACGGGGAACGGCTTTTCGGTCACTCGGAGTGCAAGGATCTCCAGCAGCTGTGCCTGCCTCTCACCCGATGAGGGCGGCATCCCCAGGGAAGGAACCCGACTGTGTCAGCTGTGCTCTCCGAAGAGCTGAGGAAGATCATCGACGACACCCCGGTCTTCGCCGCCGTGGCCACGATCCAGCCCGACGGCAGCCCGCAGGTCTCCGTCACCTGGCTCGCCCGTGACGGCAACGACCTGCTCCTCTCCACCACCGTCGGCCGCCGCAAGGAGACGAACCTGCGCCGCGACCCGCGCATCACCGTGCTGATCAACCCGCACAACGCCCCCTACAGCTACGCCGAGATCCGCGGCTCGGCCGCGCTCAGCACCGAGGGCGGCCAGGAGCTGATCAACCAGCTCTCCCGCAAGTACTCCGGCAAGGAGTACGCCGACTTCAACCCCGCATCGGCCCACGACAGCGAACGCGTCGTCGTCCGCGTCACCCCGCGCAAGGTCGTCGGCTCGCTCTGAGCACCCACCGGAGACCCACCGGAGCGAGCACCCGGCTGCCCCCGGCCCCGGGGTCCGCCGCGCCCGGCGCCCGAACGCGAGCCCGGCCGGGAGCACACCGGACACCTCGGCCGGGCGCCGGCCGCACGGCTCCCACCTGCCGGTGTCCGGTTCGACCGGTGGGCAACTTGCCGAGGCCCTGGTGCGCGGGACGGCGGCCGGGCAGGCTAGTTTGCTCGAATGAGTCTCCTTGATGATGTGGCCGAGCGCGACGGCTGGCGGTGCTGGGTGTGCGACGAGCCCGTCGACCCCGACAAGTCGGTGAACGACCAGCGGGGGCCCAGCGTCGACAGCCGGACCGCCGACCGGAAGGCCAAGGTCACCGAGCGGCTCGCGCACCGCGGGTGCAACAGCCGCAAGGGCGCGGTCAAGGTGGTCATCGCCTGGCCGGACCGCCTGTACGTGGTCGAACCCGCGCCGCTGATCACCGTGGCCGGGAGGCTGGAGCGCAAGGGCGGTCGCGAGATGGTGGGCCGTTGCCCGACCAGGAAGGACGCCCAGGAGGCGGCGGACTGGCTGGTGGACCGGTTCTCCCGCCTGGTGCCGGGGCTGCCGGTGACCGCCGACGTCGAGGCGGGCGGCGGCCAGTTCCTCGTCGTCCTGGCCACCGGCCGCCGCTGACCGGAAGTCACCGGCGCGCACGCGCGGCGAACCGAACCGTCGGCCCGCCGCGATCAGCGAAGACCGCCACCGGCCCGGAGCGGACGCGCACCGGGCCGGTGGGCGGCCGGCCGCCTGCCGGCCACCCGTCACGACCGGCAGGACCGGCAGGACGGCAAGGCCGAACCCCTGCCGTCCTGCCGTCACCCGACCGGCCCGCACCCACGTCCGGGCCGGGGACATGACCGGTGGTTCTCACTCGCAGGCGGTGTCGATCTTTCCCTGCTCGTCGACGTCGATCGGGAATCGGCGGCCGTCGCTGAGCGTCACGCTCCACCCGTGGCGGAGGGTCGCCGAGGAGGGATCGTCCGCGAACCAGAACCCGGGGGCGTCGGTGAAACAGGTGCCGGCGGTGGCGCCCCCTCGGGTTCGCAACGCCGCGCTCAGGAACCGCTCGGCGAGCTGCGGCCGCGCCGAGGCGTCACCGGACCGGGTGGCCGTCACCAGGCCGCCGTAGAAGCCGTTGACGCTCGGATCGTCCCCCCGGCCCGACGTGGTGTCGGCCCTGCAGCTCACCGAGCGCACCGCGCCCGCACCGTCGAATTCGAGCGAGGCGACCTTGCCGAGCGGCCGGGCTCCCTGGTACAGCCGGACTTCGCCGGCCGCCAGGACGCCGTCGACCGTGATTCCACAGGTCACCCCGCGCGCGTCGGTACCCCAGATCCGCCGGTACGTGTCGGCGTCGACGAACAGCGCCGCCACCGTGTCGAGGTCCACGCCGCCACGGGTCGCCGGATCCTGATAGCGCAGGGCGGCGAGGTAGAGCGCGCGCGTCGTCGCCGAGGGATCGGCAGCCGGGGCCGAAGCGGCAGGAGGCCGGGGCGAGGGGGTGCCCGACGGGGAGGACGCCTGCGGCGACGTCGGAGCGGCGGGCACCCGCACCGTGGGCGATCCGCGGTCGTGCCCCAGCTGAGGGACCAGCCCGGCACTCATCACCACCACGGCCAGCGCCGCGGCCGCACCGGCCGCGAGCCGGCGACGGCGCCGCCGCACCGCCGCGACCAGCGTGTCCACCTCGTACGTACGGGGAGGGAACTGCTCCGCGCGGTCGAGCATGGCCGCGGTCAGTTCGCCCTCCAGGTCGAAGTCCTTCATACCGCCCCTCCCGAAGGTGTGTGATGGGTGTTCCGGTCGACGACCGACCGGAGCTTCGCCAGTCCACGGCTGGCCTGGGATCGCACCGTGCTGGCAGAGGTGTTCATCAGGCCGGCGATCTCCACGTCGCTGAGCTCCTCGAAGTACCGCAGCACCAGGACGGTCCGCATGCTGGTCGGCAGGGTCTGGAGCGTGCGCATCAGCTCGTCCCGCACGTCGACGCCCTGGTACGGATCGACCCGTCCGCCACCGGCGTCGTCCGGGAGCGGCGCCTCCGGGTGACTGCGCTGCCTGCGCCAGCGGTCGTTGGCGAGATTCACCAGGATCCTGCGCGCGTACGCCTCGGGCACGTCCGCGGAGCGGACCCGTCGCCAGTTCCGGTAGACCCGCTCCAGCGTGGACTGCACGAGATCGTCGGCCGTGTGGCGCTCCCCGGTGAGCAGCAGCGCCGTCCTGAACAGCGCCGCCGACCGCGCCCGGACGAACGACGTGTAGTCCTCGATGTCACTGCCGCGCATGGGCGACCCTCCGCGCGTGGTTCCTCAGCATGACTGCCCCCGTCCTGGAGCCGCTCCGGCTCCTTCCACCGACCTGACGTGGGGTGCCCCGGCGCTGCTGCACGCGGAGGGCACCCGTGATCCAACCGTTACCCTCGGCCTCCCAGCCGTCCGGCCGGAACCGGTGGCGCACGGTGCACGCTGCCCGCCCGGTGGCCCCGGACCGGGGCGGGGCCCGTTTCGAACGCGGCGCGCCGGTCGGACGAAGCCGGGGCTGCGCGATTTGACGAAGCGTCGACCGGTTCGGTCGAGCAGGTCCGCACGGCAAGGCACCCGGGCGCAGCGGGCGGGCCCGGGCGGACCTGCGGGGGTTCGGACGTACGCGTCGTACCACAGCTACCGACCGCTCGCCCGTCCGGGTGGTATGTCCGGGACAGGCGCCGATGAGGGCGACCGGTGGGGCGATCGCCCGCGAGCATACGGCCATGATCACGCTACGTCGTACCACCGTCGCCGCGGTCGCCGCCTGTGCCGCGCTGCTCGTACCCCTGCTCCCGGCCGCCGCCCAGGCGGCGCCGCTGCCCACCGGCACGGCCCTGCGCGGCTCCGCCGAGCACCGGGTGGACGCCTTCCTGGACACCGTCCGGGACGACCCGCAGGCGCTGCGGAACTTCCTGCACGACCTGCCCAAGGGCGGCGACCTGCACAACCACCTCTCCGGCGCGGTCACCACCGAGCTCCTGATCCAGCTCGCCACCGAGGACGGGCTCTGCATCGACACCGCGACCCTCACCGCGCAGGTGGCGCCCTGCTCGGCGACCGCCCGTCCGGCCGGCGACGCGATCTCCGACCAGGCGTTCCGTCAGGAAGTGATCCGGGCCTGGTCGATGCAGGACTTCGTCCCCGGCGCCGAGTCCGGCCACGACCACTTCTTCGCCACCTTCGGGAAGTTCGGCGAGGCCAGCTGGCGCCACCCCGGCCGGATGCTCGCCGAGGTCACCGACAGCATGGCCGCCCAGCAGCAGAGCTACCTGGAGACCATGCTGACCCCGGCCTCGTCGAGCGGTGCGGCGCTCGCCGCGAAGGTCGGCTTCGACCCCGACCTCGCCGCGATGCGCGAGAAGCTGCTCGCCGACGACGGCATGGCGCAGGTCGTGGCCGACGCCCGGGGCGAGGCCGACCGCCTGTTCGCCGAGTACCAGGCCACCGCGAACTGCGGGAGCGACCGACCGGCCGCGGGCTGCGCCGTTACCGTCCGGCTCATCTCGCAGGCCTCGCGCGCCTCGACGCCGGCCCGGGTGTTCACCCAGCTGATGCTCGGCATGGAACTGGCCAGCCAGGACGACCGGTTCGTCGCGGTCAACCTCGTCCAGCCCGAGGACTACCCGGCCTCGCTGGAGAACTACGACCTGCAGATGCAGATGCTCGACTTCCTCCACCCGCTCTACCCCAAGGCCCACATCACCCTGCACGCCGGCGAGTTGGTACCCGGGCTGGTCAAGCCCGAGGACCTGCGCTTCCACATCCGACAGGCGGTGCTGACCGGCCACGCCGAGCGGATCGGCCACGGCGTGGACGTGGTGCACGAGGACGACTCCGCCGACCTGCTGAGCACCCTGGCCGAGCGGCACACCCTGATCGAGGTGCCGCTGACCAGCAACGAGCAGATCCTCCAGGTCTCCGGCCCGGACCACCCGTTCCCGCTGTACCGGCGGCACGGGGTGCCGACGGCCCTGGCCACCGACGACCCCGGGGTCTCGCGCGGCGACATCACCGAGGAGTACCAGAAGGCCACCACCCGCTACGACCTCGACTACCGGGACCTGAAGGACCTGGCCCGGAACTCGCTGGAGTACGGCTTCCTGTCCGGGCGCAGCCTCTGGCGGGACCGCGACCACTTCGCGCCGGTGCCGGAGTGCGCGTCCGACGAGCTCGGCAGCGCCCACCCGAGCGCGGGCTGCGAGGCCCTGCTGGCGTCCAGCCCGAAGGCCGAGCAGGAGTGGCAGCAGGAGTGCGGCTTCCGGGACTTCGAGGCGGCCGTGCTGCAGCGCGAAGGCTGACCGCAGGGCCCGACGGGGCCGCTGCCGGGGCCCGTCCGACGGGCCCCGGCAGCGGCCTTGACGGTGCGGGGACGCCCCGGCACTCGGGACGGAAGGGAACGGGCCGGACCGGACGGGACCCCTCGAGGCAGGCGGCCGGGGTTCGATCTGGTGCCCCCGACGGGACTGGCTCAGTCGGCGGTCCCGCCCGCCGAGAGGCGGTGGACGCAGATGTCCCGCAGGAGCCGCAGCAGCGGCCGGAGCTTGCGGTCGGCGCGGCGGACGGCCTCCTCCAGGGCCGGCAGGTCCGCCAGGGTGACCGCCGCCGCCGGCCGGTCGAGCCAGGCCAGCGGGTGCCGCAGGTCGTAGTGCACGGTGCGCAGCCCCTCCTCGGCCTCGGGCTGCGGGTGCCAGCCGCCGTGTACGACGAACCGGCCGTCCGTCGAGGGCTTCCAGGTCATGGTCGGCGCCTGGAAACCGGAGGTCGCCGGCGGCTCCGGCACCGGCCGCAGCGTCTGCGAGTCGAAGAAGTGCGGCCGGGCGAACGCCCAGCCGCCCACCACCCTCCAGGCTGGCACCGCGAACAGGTACTCCAGGATCGGCGTGGCCACCTCGCCGGCAGGCACCAGCTCCCCGCCGCGCAGCTCCCACCGGCGCAGCCCGCCGTTCGCGCCGGCGGTGAACAGCCGGTCGGGGCCGAGGAAGACGGGATCCAGCGCGTCGTCCGCCTCGACGGTGGCGATGACCCGCGCCTCGGGCAGTTCCGCGACCACGATCCGGTAGCCGTCGGCCAGGGCGATCCTGGTACCCGTGGGGTCGACGGCCAGGCGGTCGCAGCGCCGCAGCCCGGTGTCGGCCATGGGGATCGACTCGAGGACGTCCAACCCGGTGCCGACCAGGACGGCACGCATCAGGCCCAGGCCCACGACGAACCCGCCGGCGGTTGCCAGCACCCGGGCATTGCGCAGGGCGTCCCCCCAGGCGACCCGCTGTTCGCGGCCGCGCCCGAGCACGACGAGTTCCAGGTCGGGGGGATGCGGCAGGCCGCGCAGGGCGACGGCGTGGCGCGGGCCCAGGCAGGCCACCGACATCCACTCGTTCCGGTCTCCGCGGTGGAGCCGCCGCAGGCGGCCGCTGGTGAGGTCGAGGGCGCTGATCCCCCAGGCACCGTCCGACTGGGTGCCGCGCAAGGTGAGCGCGGGGCGGCCGTGCGCGAAGGAGATGCCCTCCCCGTCCCCGTAGTAGGTCGGCAGTGCGGTGCGCGGCGCGCCGACGGCGTCGGGGGACGGGACGACGGGCGGCTCCGCCGCCGCGAGGCGCTCCGCCAGTGACCGTACGGCGGCGTCCTGCGGGGGCAGGTGGTGGAGGAGCGCGCGGGCGAGCCGGACGCCGTGCGCCGGCGGGACGGACAGGACGAGCGCCCACAGGGCGGCGGGGTCTTCGGCCGCGGTGAGGCGCCGCGCCTCGCGGTCGATGTCCTCGGCCGTCCCCCAGGGGATCCGGGGGGCCTGGCGGCGCCGCTCCTTCTCCTCCTCGACGGTGGCGATCCGGGCCGCCCACCGCTCCGACTCCTCGGCGGTCCGCGCGGCCTCCTCGAGCAGACCCGCGGTGTGCTGCTGGGAGCGGATCAGGGCCAGGGCACTGACCAGGCCAGGGCCGTAGGCCGGGAGGTCCTCGTCCGCGAGCTGCCGCCAGCGAGGGAGGACGGCCTCGCGCTCGGACAGCCCTTCCCGGTCGAACGCCGCGGCTGCCCCGAGCACTTCGAGGGCCTCGGCCAGCCCGTCCCGGTACGTCTGCGGGTCGCTCTCCGCCAGGTACGCGAAGAGGGTGACGCCGGCGCGGATGCCCGCCATCGACAGCGCCCGGTGGTCCGGCGGGTCCGCGTCCTCGGCGGGTTCGTCCGCGACGGGTTCGTCCGCGACGGCCGAGGCCGGGTCGGCGAGACGGGACCGGACGAACATGCTCTCCTCCAGCGCGGCGGCGGCCTCGTCGGGCCGGCCGGCGGTGGCCAGGGTGCTGGACAGCACCCGGAGCCCGTCCGCCAGTTGGAGATCGATCACGGCCGGATTCGTGGCCACCAGGCGACGGTCGATGCCCACCGCCTCCGTGGCGAGGTCCACCGCCCGCTGTCGCCAGCCGGGGGTGACGGGCGGCCGGTCGGTGCTGTCCGGCATCGCCCTGGCGAATGACTCGAGCATCCGGTGATAACTGGCGACCTGCCCGGCCAGCACGGTCAGGGCGTACGCGAGGCCTGCCTCGTGGCGGGACGGGTCGTCGGCCGCGAGGCGGCGGTACAGGACGACAGCCTGCTCGAGGGCCACCAGCGAGCCCCTGCCCCGGAGGTAGTTGATCGGCAGCCGCGAGGCGAGATTGACCAGGCAGGGCGCCAGGTGGATGTCCTCGGTCGGGTCGGTCCTGGACAGCTGCCAGAAGATCTCCAGCGCCCGGTGCACGGTCTCCAGGGCCTCCACCGTGCGGCCGGCCGAGTGCAGCCGGCCGGCGAGATTGACCAGCAGCGCGCCACCGGCCGACACCGGGGCGTCGGCGTCCAGCCAGCCGACCCGCCGGGCGATGTCGACGGCTTCGAGGGAGAGGGCGAGCGACTCCTGCTGCCGGCCGTAGCGCCCCAGGCGGTTGCCGAGGTTGGAGAGCACATTGGCGAACTTCACCTGGAAGGTCTGCGGGTCGGCCTCCGCCAGCGGCCGGTAGAGTCCGGCCGCCTCCTGCAGGGCGGCGAGGTTCTCGCGGTAGCGGCCGGCGCCGACCAGCGCCACCGCGAGGCCGGCATGGATCGCGGCCCGGGTCGCCGGGTCGTCCGTCCGGGCCAGCCGCAGTTCTGCCAGCGCGCAGGCCAGGTCCGCCACTCCGGGGGCCAGGTCGGTGATTTCGTAACCGGGCAGCCGTGACTCCACGGCCTCCAGCAGGTCGAGCGGGGCGCCGGGCAGCGCGGCCAGGGCGCTCAGGGCGGAGCTTCCCGCCTCGACGGCGAGTTCGGGCCGCTCGCGCAGCAGCGGGAAGAGGTGCTCGGCCCCGACGTGCGGCCAGCGCCCGGCGGCCGCGGCCAGCAGGTTGACGGCACGCCGGACCCAGCCGGGGTGCGGCAGCCCCTCGACGAGCGCACGGAGGGTGGCCGGCGCCCACGGCCCGGCCGGGTAGTCGGCGAGGTGGCCGGGGAGGGTGAGGGCGCCGAAGTCCTCGGCGAGGCGGTCCGGGTAGAGCGGTTCGAGGACGGTGGCGCGGGCGGGATCGGCGGGCGGGTAGCAGCTCGCGTGGTCGGCGAGCACCCGGTCGGCGGGCAGGGCGAGATCGAGGCACCCGATCGCCCGCGCACCGTCCGGGGGCGGCTGGGGGCCGGTGAGCGTGGCCGTGAACACCACCCGGTTCATCACCTCGGGCGGGGTGACCCAAGGCGGCCCGGGTGACTCCCGGCCGGCGAGCCGGTGGGTGCCGTCGCCGTGCCGACGGGCCCAGTGGAGGTGCTCGCGGTCCAGCAGGTAGAGGGTCAGCCCGGCCATGTCGGTCGGTGTCCGCCGCCCTGTCGACCGGGCGTCGACGGACACCAGGGCCGCCATGTGGACGGCCAGGGTCAGCCCGAACTCGGGTCCGTCCAGCCAGGGCGGCGGCGCCGTCCCCTCCGGCGCCACCCCGTACTGTGCGGCGAAGCCGTCCCGGGCGGCGAGGAACATCCGGCCGCGCAGGCCCTCGGGGTCGTCCTCCTCGCCGAGCGCGGCGAGCGCCTGGGACGAGGTCCCCGCCCGGTGGTTCGCCAGCGTCGCGCGGACCGCCGGCCAGGGCCCGGTGTCGCGGGCGATCATCAGGACCCGCGCCGGGACCGTCGGCCTGTGCAGCAGCGCGTTGCTGAGCAGCCAGGTCAGGTGCGACAGCGGCCACCGGTCGGCGTACTCGACGAGCAGCAGCAGGCCGGCGGCGCCGTCCAGGCGCAGATCCTGACTGCCCGGCGGCGGCAGGACGGAGCCCGGGCCCTCGACGGCGGTGACGATCTTCCAGCCCTCGGCGGCCATCTCCCGGGCCAGCTGGGCGGCCAGCCGGGTCTTGCCCTGCCCCCCGGGCGCGTGCAGCCACCGGACGGCCAGCCGGGGGCCGTCCGCGCACCAGGAGCGCAACCCGGCGAGCTCGCCGGCCCGCCCGGTGAAACCGACCACCTCCCAGCGGGCGTTGAGCATCCGGCTCGGCAGTTCCCGCAGCCAGCCGCCGTCCGCGGGCTCCTCGGGGCGCCAGTTCTGCAGCAGGTAGACGGGCGTGCCGTCGCCCAGGACGTGGATGTCCGCGCCGACGGCGCCGTAGGCGAACCCGGCTTCCGCGACCACCCGTTGATCCATCCGCCGCGGCGGCTCGTCCGGCGTGCCGGGGTCGCCCGGCGCCATCACGACGACCCCTCGGCCGCCTCCTCGCTGCGGTCGGGTGCCGGCGGTCGGGGCGGGTCGGCCTGCCCCGACTCGTGGACCACCACGTTGCCGCCGAGCGATCCGTAGGCCCGGCCGTGGTCCCGGGCGGTCACGTTCTGGGTCCAGTTCTGCTCGGCCCGGGGAAGGGCGGCGACGGTACGGGTCACGAACGCCTGCAGCTCGGCGGCGAGTTCGGGGCGCTCCGTCAGCAGCGACTCCAACTCGATCTGCCAGGCCGGCGCCAGGGCGCCGCGCACCCGGTCCGGGTCCTGGGCCCGCACGACCAGATCGGCGTCGTGCTCCAGCCGGATCGCGACGGCGTCGTGCCGGCTCTCCCCGTCCCGCCCGAAGAGCCTGGCCGCGCCCGTCCTGACGGACTGCCACGCATCGGTGGCCATCGCCCCGACCAGCGCCGTACCCCCCGCACCGGCCAGTGCCACCATCGACTCGGCGAGCATTGCGTCCTCCTCGGATCCATCGCCCGACTGGGGCTCCTGACATGGTGCCATCATTGCCGCCGAGCGGGAATCGAACGGCCGTGGTCCGACCGGCGCGGGGCCTTCCGCGAGGTGATCAGGAGGGCCGCGATCATTGCCCCGACGTATCGTCGGAAAGCTCGTACGACCGCCGGCAGCCCCGTCCCGGGAGGCGCCTCGGGCCGCCTGGCGAACGCGACGTCCGATTGCCGCCGGTGCGCTCCCGCTCGGGTCGACACCATGGAGCGGTGACCGCAGAGAAGACGACGGACCCCGGCCCGATCACGACAGCCGCGGCGCAGCCGCGGCCGAGCCCGCCCGAGCCGGAACCCGAGCCCCTGCCCGAGCCCGACCCCGGTGGTGCCTTCGCCGTGCTGCAGAGGTTCTACGCAGCCGAGGCCGCGTACATCGCGGCCGGCGGCCGGGGGCACGCCCGCTTCGACGAACTCGCCAGGTGTCTCGACCCCGAGGTGGTGATGCACCAGGCACCGGGGCTGCCCTACGGGGGCACCTGGCGCGGGCCGGACGGCATCGAGGAGTTCATGGCCGCGATGAGCGCGGCGTGGGAGTCGTTGGAGTTCCTGGAACAGCGGTTCGTGGTCGGTGCGGACGCCGTCGTGGTGCTGAACCGGGGCCGCCTGCGCGCCCGGGCCACCGGGCGCGTCCTGGAGACCTCGGTCATGCAGCTGATCACCGTCCGGGACGGGCTCATCACCGAGATGCACCCGTTCTACTGGGACACCCTGGCCGTCGCCGAGGCGCTGCGACCGTGACGGGAGCGGGCATCGGAAGGCCGTCGGCCGCCGGTGCGTGGATCGTCACGGCTGCGGAGCGGGCCGGTGGGTCGGGGCCGCGCCGCAGCCGTGCAGGGTCGACCGGTGGGCGAAGCCCGAGCAACGACTCGGCGGTGCCCCTGCGGACCGACGCCCGGCGGGAGGTCGACTCTCGCCGAGGTCGGTCCGTGCTTCGTTCTCACCGGTCGCGTTCGGTGCCGATGTGGGCGAGCACGGCGGCCGCGCCGTCCTCCGACGCGATGTGGCGGGCGAGTTCGGCCGCGCGACGGCGGTGGGTCGGCTCACTCACACAGGCCGTGATCGCGGCAGCAAGGTTCTCGGCGCCGAGGTCCTGGAAGGGCAGCGGCCGGGGGGCGACCCCGAGCCGGTGCAGCCGGGCCGCCCAGAACGGCTGGTCGGCCATGACGGGCACCGGTACGGCGGGCACCCCGGCCCGCAGGGCGGCTCCGGTGGTACCGGCCCCGGCGTGGTGCACGACGGCGGCCGTACGGGGGAAGAGCCAGTCGTGCGGGACGTCGCCGATCGCCAGCAGGTCGTCGCCCCCACCGCCCAGCTCGGCCCACCCCGCCTGCACCACCGCGCGCACACCCGCCCGCTTCACCGCCGCGGCCACCAGCTCGCTGAGTCGCTCCCCCTCGCCCGGTGCCATGCTGCCGAAGCCGATGAACACCGGTGGCGGGCCGGCCTGGAGGAAGTCGACCAGCTCGGCCGGGGGTTGCCAGCCGTCCGGCCGGGGCGGCCACCAGTAGCCCGTCACCTCGACCTGGGACGGCCAGTCCGCCGGTCGCGGCACCACCAGCGGGCTGAAGCCGGCGAAGACCGGCCCGCCGCCCCCTGCCGGCTCCGCCGGTGCGTCCGCCGGCAGCCCAAGGCGGGCCCGCAGCCGGGCCACGGCACCGGCGAAGAGGTTGTCCCGGCGCCGCACCGTCTCCCGACCCGCCGCCAGGTTGCCCGCCGGTCCCAGACCTTCGGCGTCGAGCGCGCCGGGCAACGGGAACTCCCTGGTGGGGAAGGCGGGTACGAGGTGGGTCTCGATGACGGGGACGCCGAAAGCGTCGCCGGCCGCCCGGCTGAGCGGCGCCGGGGCGAAGGCGGTGAGCACCAGGTCGGTCCCGGCCGCCACGGCGGTCGCCACACCGTCGGCGAGCCCGTCCGCGTACGCCGCCGTCAGCGCCCGGACCTCCGCCCGCGACGCCGCCCGGGCCCAGGCCCGGATCAGCTCCTGCGGGTCGCCCGGCATCGGCCGATGGCCGAGGCCGCACCCCGCGACAAGCGTGGCGAACGACGGATGAGCAGCCACGGCGACTTCGTGCCCGGCGTCCAGCAGGCGCCGCCCAAGCCCGGTGAACGGCGCTACGTCACCCCGTGAACCGGCGGTGATGATGAGGATCCGCATACGGTGATTCTCCCCGACGGACGCCGCGCCGGGCGCCGCCCGCGGCCGCGGAGCCCGCGCGGCCGCGGGCACCGTCCGTCGGCGAGGTCTGCCCGCCCTGGTCCCGCGAGCGAACCAGTGACACGACCAGGCCGTCCCGACCGTGACCGTGGCTTTCTGCGTTGTGCTCCTCGAAGATGTCGGCGACCTGCTCCAGGTCGCCGTCGATGAGACGGAGGGAGTGGGAGGGGTCGGATTCGCTGCCTTCATCCAGCTGGAACGGGGCCAGGACTGATCCGTCGCTCACGCGGCGATGGTGTTGATGGCGGCGTCCCGACGCCTGGTCCAGGTGGTTGGTCCGGCTGAGCGGGGGGCGCGTGCTGCTGGCGGGCATGATGCAGACTCTGAGCTGCCCTCTCGCGATGCCCTTGGCCCTCCCGGGGCGGGAGGGCCAAGGGCTGTTGCTTCAAGGCCTGCCGGCGTTAGGAGGTCGGCTTGTTGCAGTGGAACTGCCGACTGATCTGCTCCGCCGTCATGGGCCCCTTGTCGGTCCAGTACTGGTCGGGCTCCAGGGCCGCTGCCGTGACCTTGTCCATGTCGGCGACATCGCCCGAAGCCTCGCCGTCAGTGTGGCGATAACGGACTGAAAGCAGACGTGGGATGCCGGCCGCAGGATTGAAGACCTGGCGGTCCTCGAAGCCCTCCGGCGCCCAGCCACGGGTGTCATGGATGATGAGGTTGCCGTTGCCCGCCTGGATGGCGGTGGGGTGGGCCGCGGTGAACAGTTCCACACGTTCCCCACTGGCGTCAGCGGCCCGGATGCTTTCCAATCGGTCGTCCGGGCACATCGGTAGGAACACCTCGACCTGCCCCTCCACCACCCGGAATCCGAAGACGAACCCGTCCGGGTCCGACATGACGCACCCCGAGAGGCCCATCAGGCATGCCAGCACGCTGACCGTTGCGTTGATGCCCTTCACCCACACTGCGTGTAGCCGCCCTTCTGCCAACCTGCCTGCTGCTCGTACCTGTTCGTGCATGGGTTGACTCCGGCGGAGAAGTACCTGAACGGGAAGAGGGGACCATACCGCAGCCACTGCAGAGTGTGGATGTGCTCGTGCTCAAGCCGATCCGGTTCGACGTGGCGCGGGTTGTTGTCCGTGAAGTAGGTCGATCCGAGCGTGGTTCCGCCGCGGGAGTGCAGGCCCCAGCCGCCCTTGCAGACCATGATGGACGGGGCCGACGAGCAGCTGTAGCCCAGGAACGGCGCCGCCGTGCGTGTCGCGTAGTTCACCCCGAGCACGGTGAGGCGGTTGGTTACCAGCCTGGTGAACTGGTAGGCCTGCTTCCCCGTCGAGAGCGTCTTGCGTCCGGCGAGTTTGGCGACAGCCGTCCACGAGATGGTCGGCGTCGGCCGGATCAGCCTGCCCAACCAGCTGCTCCTGCCGTCCAGGTCGTACCGGTTGATCGGGTCAGCGTAGTTGTACTCGTAGGCGTTGGCGCTCCCCCCGGTGACCGGGTCGACGGAGAGGAAGCGTCCCGTGCTCGTGCTGTAGAGCCGCACGCCCATGAGGACGATGCCGTCCTGGGCTTCGGCGGAGCGCTGCTGGGCGCCGAGCCAGCCGTAGCGGCTGGTGGTCCGGCCCTGGGCGGGGTTGCCGAATTCGTCGTAGTCGGCGAGGACGGGGGTGGTGAGGGCGGTGTCGGTGGTGAGGACGACGCTGCCGAAGAGGTTGGTGAGTTGGAGTGTGATGCCTCCGGTGTTGGTGCTGGTGGCGGTGAGGTTGCCGTCGGGGCCCGAGGTGTTGCGGGTCCAGGTGCCGGTGGTGGTGTCCTCGACGGTCCAGCGTGGGTTGTCGCCGGTGTCGCCGTAGTGGTTGAGCTTGGCGGTGGCCGGTGCCCAGGAGTTGTCGGGCCGCCTGGTCGCGGTGGTGCAGGCGGCGAGGCGGCCGGCCGGGTCGAGTGTCCAGGTCCGGCGGGTGGTGGCGGTCTCCTGGGAGGCGACCAGGTCGTTGACGCGGTAGGTGACGGTGGCTGCGGTCGCGGTCGTCAGGGTGCGGCCGAACGCGTCGTAGGTGTAGCCGGGGTCGGTGATCCGGTCGGCACTGTCGTAGGTGTGGGTCTCGGTGGTGGCCCCGGCCGTGCTGCAGGCGCCGTCGGCGGCCGCCGGGGACTGGGCCCTGGCGGTGCGGTTGTAGTGGGTGTCGTAGGTGTAGGTGCGGGTGGTGCAGCCGCCGGTGACGGACGTCTGTTCGGCCTTGACGAGGCGGCCGAGGCGGTCGTAGCCGTAGGCCTTGGTGCCGTTGGTGGTGCTGTCCTTGACCAGTTGGCCCTGGGTGGACAGGTCGTTGCTCTGGGACCAGAGGACCGCGTTGTCGGAGGTGCGGGTGTAGGAGCGGGCGACCGGCTTGCCGGAGGCGTTCAGGGTGTCCTTGCGGACGATGCCGCCGGGGTAGGTCTGCTCGGTGAGCTGTCCGTCGGGGCTGTACCTGGCGGTGAACTCGCCCGTGGTGCTGTCCTTGACGGAGGTGACCATGCCGCGGGGTTCCTGGGCGCGGTCGTAGGTGTAGACGGTGTTGCCGGTGGGGTCGGTGACCTTGGTCGGCTTGCCGTAGCGGTCGTACTCGGTGCTGGTGGTGGCGCCGTCCGCGTCGGTGTAGGAGATGACCCGGCCGAGGATGTCCTTCACCGTGGTGACGGACCTGCCCGCGGCGGTGGTCTTCACCGCGGCGCCGGTGGCGGGGTCGTACTCGGTGTCGGCCTTCGGCACGGCCTGGCCCTCGGTGCCGGTGGTCGCGGTGGAGGTGGTCCGTCCGATCGCGTCGTAGGTGGTGACCGTCGTTCGGCTCTTGCCCGCGTTGGTCTCGGTGACCTCCTCGGCCTTGCCGGTGCGGGAGTAGCGGGTGACCTGCTTGACGGGCAGGGTGGTCGGCATCCGGGTGCTGTCCGCGCCGGTCACCGCCGCGCCCGGGCCGGTGGTGCAGGGCTGGCCGGCCCATTCGGGGCGGTCCGCGCAGGCGGCCGCCGGGTTGCTGCCGGCCGTGTAGTAGGCCGTGGTGACGGTGCTGGCGTCTGCGGCGGCGGACCCGGGTACCCGGGTCTCCTCGGTGCGGCCGGAGGCGTCGTAGCGGGTGCTGGTGGTGAGGTTGGCACCGGCCGCGTCGGTGGTGACCGAGGTCGCCTTCTTCAGCGTCCACCCGGGGGTGCCGCCGATCGGGGCGCCGTAGCCGTTCTTGGTGACGCGCTGTTCGACGTCGGCGGCGTAGCCGTCGATGCGGGCGCCGTCGGTGGCGGTGGTGACCAGGTGGTAGGCCTGCCCGTCGGGCTTGTTCTGGTCGTAGGTGTTGGTGTTGTGGTCGCGGACGGTGACCTTGGTGCCGGCCGCGATGGGGGCGTTCAGGGTGCTCTTGGTGAGCGTGACGGTGTCGATGCCGGCGTGGTATCGCTCGCCGGTGGAGGCGGGGTTGGTGCCGGTGAAGGTCAGGGTGAGCTGGTGGTCACCGCGGGTCAGGTACTTGGTGGTGCCGGCGGTGTAGGGCTGCACGCTGACGCCGGTGCCGTAGCCGTCGATCGGCCCGCCCACCGGGGTGGGGTCGCTGTCGATGGTCCACTGGAAGATGCCGTGGTCGGAGGCCTTGGTCAGCAGGCCGCCGAGCTGGTAGGTGCCCTCCTCGGGGACCGAGATGCGCACCGTGTCGCTGTCGCCGACCTTGGTGCCGCGGATGCCGAGCTGGCCGGCGCCGGACCAGGTGACGGAGCAGCAGCCGTTGGTGTCGGTGCGCACGGTGGCGGTGGTGCCGAGCTGGACGAGGTTCTCCGCCTCGTAGAGCTGGCTGGCCGGGGTGCTCTGTCCCGCGATGTTCTCGGTGAGCAGGGCGCTGTAGCGCGGACCCAGGGTCTCGACGACGTCCAGACCGTCCGGGGTGTAGGTGGTACGCGAGTCCAGCAGTTGCGCGCGGGAGGCGGAGTCCGCCGGCAGGTTCAGCTCCGCGGCGAAGCGCGCCGCGTCGGGGTGGGTGCCCAGCGCGATGGTGCGGTTGGTGGCCTGCAGGGTGCGTACGGCGTGGCCGTAGCGGTCGTACTCGGTGGTGTCGATGTCACCGCCTGCGGTGACGGAGGGGGTGGCGGTGTTGACCTCGTTGCCGGAGGCGTTGAGGTAGTGGACGGTGGCGCTTTTGTAGCCGTCCTTGCCGGGTGTGGTGGCACCGGCGGTGTTGGTGCCGGGTTCGTCCTCGGGGCCGAAGACGGCGGTCGCGTCGGTGGGTGAGTCGGTCTGTGCCCAGGTGCGGGTGTCCGCGCCGGACATGGCGTAGGGGCCGCCGGCGCCGGTGGTCAGCGGGACGTCGTAGACGACCTTGGTGCCGATCTCGCCGTTGACCTGGTTCTTACTGCCCGGGGTGAGGGTTGCGCGGCGGACCTTCAGGAGCCGGCCCGGGTCGAGGTCGGAGCCGGCCGGACCGAAGTCGAAGTCCCAGGGGAGTTCGCCCGCGGCCGTGATCCGGGTGACCCGGCCCGCACTGTCGTAGGTGTAGGAGGTCTTCAGCGGGGTGGCCAGGCGCGGGTCCCAGACCTGTGCGAGGCGCCCGGTGCTGTCGTAGGTGTAGTGGGTGACCTCGACGGCCGACTGCTGGGAGGTGTCGGGGTTCCAGGACCAGACCTTGACGGAGCGGATCCGGTCGGTGAAGTCACCGGGCACACTCGCGGTTGCGGTGGTGGCGGTGGCGTAGTCGTAGTCCATCACCTCGCAGCCGCGCGGCAGCGGGTCGAGGGTGCAGTGGTTGGTGTCGTCCACGCCCGGCTCGACGGGGGCGATGACGCGCTTGGGCAGCGCGCGGCCGTCGGTGGTGTCGTAGACGTAGCGGGTCTGCGAGGCGGCCTCGGGGCCGGTCTCGGTGGTCACCTGATAGATGTCGGAGCCGGACGGGGCGGTGAAGACGGTGGACGATCCGTCCAGGTCCGTCAGGGTGTAGGTGCCGGCGCCGGTCGCCTTCAGCGACAGGCTCTCCGCGCCGGGTTCGGGCCAGAGCGTGCCGTCCAGGGCCTTGGCGAAGGTCAGGACGGAGTCGTCGTTGCCCTTGATCTCGGCCAGGTCGGACTGCGGGAACGACAGGGAGCGGTAGTCGGAGCCCGTCCCGGCGTCCGGGCCGCCGGCCCACTGCGGGCCGAACGGGGCGACGATCTCCTTCACCGACAGGTCGTCGAAGTAGACCTCCTTGCCGGAGCCGCCCGCGAAGCCGTTGTAGAGGCGGAACCACGCCTCCGTCGCATCCGCGGGAACCGCCATGTCCACCGACAGCTGCTGCCAGCCGTCCGTGAAACCGGCCTTCGCCGAGCTGACGAACGTGTAACCGGCGGCGGGGGTGCGCTGGAAGCCCAGCAGGCGCAGGCCACGCCCGGCGTCGGTCGGGTTCAGGCCGGTCGCGCCGGGAACGTAGATCCAGCCGGTGAGACGGTAGGTGCGGCCGGGCTTCATGTTCTGGCCCAGCGTGTACTCCGGGCCGAGCGCCGCGTAGCTGTCGTTGCCGGTGGGGACGACGAGCAGGGAGTCGGTGGAGGTGTCGTGACCGCGGGCGGTCGAGCGGGCCAGCGTCGCCTGGCCCGCCGCGATGCCGGTCAGGTCGGTGGTGATCTGGTGCTGGTTGGCGGTCAGGCGCTCGGCCTGCGGCTGCCAGCCGCGTCCGGTGCCGCGGGAGGAGGAGGTGCGGGCCACCGACATGCCGAACTCGTCGGCGTCGGTGACGTCGGTGGAGTAGTCACCGGTGAGCAGGTTCACCGAGCCGGGGCCGACGGTGGTGCCGGCGGCGCCGTCGGCGTTGCGGTCCACCGTCATGGTGTTCCAGCCGGTGGCGTAACCGGTGCCGGAGCCGTCCTCGGGGAACAGCAGGGCGCGGACCTGGACGATGCCGCCGACGGTGCCGAGGGTGTCGACGACCGTCCAGTTCGCCCAACCGCCGAGGTCGGCCAGGCGCGGCTTGGCGTCGGTGACGGGGGTGTTGTCGGCCTTGGTGAGGTTGGCGACGGGGACGTCGTACTCGGTTGCGCCCGGGCCGCGGCGGTACTGGTACTTGATGCGCTTGAAGTCGCTCTGGGCGTCGACGGAGAGCTTGACGCGCTTGGCGACCTGGGAGCCGTCCACGGGCGAGCTGATGCCGCCGCGGCCGACCTGGAAGGCGTAGGTGGTGGGGTCGGAGAGGTTGCCGGCCCGGTCCTTGGTCTGCACCTTGAGGACGCGGTGGCCGTCGGTGGGCGGTGTCCACGAGACCGTGGCGGCGCCCGTGCCCGCGGCCTCGGCCTGGGAGCCGCCGTCCACGGAGTAGACGTAGCCCACCACGTCGGGGCTGTTCTGCGGGGTGGTGAAGGTGAAGGTGCCCGCCTGTCCGGCGGCGCCGTGCCACGCGGTGTCGGACGGGTAGTCGCCCGAGGTGACGAACGGCGCCCCCGGCTTCACCGTGTCCACGCGCACCGTCAGGTCCGGTGACCACGCGGAGTGCAGGTAGTTGTCGTAGATGCGGGAGCGGAAGGCGTACTGGCGTTCCTCGTCCAGGCGTGGCACGCCGAAGTCCGTCGGGGTGACGGCGACGACGGTGCCGTTGGGCACCTGGCGGTTGAACGCTCCGACGCGGCCCTCGGCTGTCCACAGTTCGAAGTCCACCCACACCTGGCCGCCCGGATCGGCGTCGTAGGCGTAGGAGGTGAAGGTCGGATTCGCCGCGGAGGACCACTGCACGCCGCCGGGCACCGAGGGTGTCATGGCGGTCTGCGGGGCGGCCGGCGGGGTGTTGTAGGTGACCGACAGGTACGGCGGGGCGTCGCCCTCGGAGGAGAAGAACCGCTTCCAGCCGTTATTGCTCGTCTCGTTGTCGGCCTTCAGGCCGAGCGCGTTGACGTCCTTGCCGCTGGCGGCCCACTCCGCGACCAGGCCGGTGATGTCGGCCGACACCCAGCCGCTGCCGTCCCCGTTGGTGCACTGCTGGGGGTCGCCGGAGTCGACGTCGCGGGTCTGGGTGCTCCAGGCCCGCTCCCGGCCCCAGTAGGGCTGGGAGTCCCAACGCGTGATGGTCTGGGCGTAGTCCGTGTCCCAGACCTCCCACTCGGCGGCGGTGCACGAGTAGGAGTGGAAGTTGTACAGGTTGAGGCTCGCCCCGAGGATCTGCTTGCCCGCGTACGGACCGGACGGGAAGTGCAGGAACGAGCGGGCCGTCGTGGCGCCGCCGTCGTAGGTGCCCAGCTTCAGATCCGGGGACGACGACTGGTCGCTGGTGACGCCCTTCTGAACGAAGGTGTCGAAGGCGACGCCGAGGTCCACCGACGGGTCGACGGTCACCGGGAACTGCGTAGCCGCATCCGCGAGGAACGCGGCGTCAGGGGTGAACACCAGCTCGGTGTCCGTACCCTGGCCGCGCAGCTCCATCGCCACCGGCGCCCGGTGCAGGTACTCCCCCGAACCCTCGTCCAGCCTGGCGTCCCACATCACCGGCGCCGGGATCTTCACCGCCGGCTTGCCCGCGGAATCCAGCAGCTGGATCGAGCCGTCCGCCTGCGCGGCGACGCTCAGGCCGGTGGTGTCCAACGGCAGCGTCAGCGTCCCCGCCTGGGACACCGCCGAGCGGTCCCTGACGACCAGGAACTGCTCGAAGCCGGTCCGGGTCGCCTGCAGCACCAGGTCCACGCCCGGACGGGCGTCGACGTAGGTGGCCCTGCTGCCCTCCAGCCGCGGCTGGGGCAACTTGCCCAGCCAGCCGAACTTCACCTCCTGCCCACCGGAGCCGACCTTCACCAGCTCACGCTCCGCCGGAACCAGAGCCGTAGACTCGGCGGCGGGCGCCGCGGCCCGGGCGGCGCCGCGCGACGCACGCGCGGCCTCCGCGGGGGCGGACCCCGTCGCCGTCGGCGCGGCCGCGGGGCTCGTGGCGGCCGTCGGCGCGGTGGACGCGGGTGCGGTGGACGTCGGCGTCTTGGAGGCGGGCGCCGTGGCCGGGACACCGCTCGGTGTCGTACCCGGTCCGGTTGTCGACGTACCGGCACTCGCAGTGGGTACGGGCGACACCGGGCTCGGGCTCGGGCTCGGAGTCGCCGGTGCGGTCGCGGTTCCGGGCAGCTTGTCGCCGACCGTCACCCCGGCGTCCCCGCCGCCGAAGACCAGGCCCTCGGGGTGCGCCTTCGGCGCGACCTTCCCGTCCGGGGTCTGCACCAGCGTGGTGTCCACCGGGACCCACGCCTCGCCGACCTTCATCCGGACCGGGCCCGTGGCCTGGATCTGCGTCAGCGTCCCGTCCGGGTTCGCCCACAGGGTGACGGTGGGCGTGCGGGCGCCGGTCACCTCGACCCTGTGCCCCTGCAACCGCGCCGACAACAGCGCGGACGCCTCGTCAGGAGCTTCGGTGGAAGCGGCTGTTACCTGTGGTGCCGGTGCGGCGGTGGCGGTGGGCGCGGTGAGCGCATCCACGACCACGCCGGTCTGTACCAGCAGCACGAGGGCCGCGAGCGACGATATTCGTCGCATCCGGCGCATGGAAAAGGCCCCGCCCGCGAATGCGGGAGAGGCCGACGACCGTCGAGACATCGAACTTCTCTCAAGAGTGGCCGGCCGGACATGGCCACGAAGAACACATAGCCTTCTGCCGCCGCTGAAAGCCATTCGGTCCTGCGTGACCATGTCCGGCATGAGACAGAGGCGGCGTACCGCCTCGTTTGACTCTCATGGAGGATGTCAGCGCGCCGCCCGGCCGTGTTGGCACTGCGTCCACAGTTCCTAGGCTTTGCGTCTACCGACTCACCAGCGCGGCCAGCTCCCGGTGCCGGTGCTCGCTGGGCGAAAGCCCGTACGCGGCCCGGAAGGCGCGGCTGAAGTCGCAGGCCCGGGGGATGCCCCAGCGGACGGCGACGGTGTGGATCGGCATCCCGCGCAGGGTGGGGTCGGCCAGGTCGCGGCGTGCCTTCTCCAGCCGCTGGCCACGGATCCAGGCGGCGAGCGTCTCACCCCGGGACTGCTGGGTGAAGACGCGGTGGAGGTAGCTGACCGAGATGTGGTGCGCGGTGGCGATCAGGGACGGCGTCAGCTCGGGGTCGTGCAGGTTCTGCCGGACGAACGCCCGGACGCGCTCCACCATGGCCCGTTGGCGGGATTCGTCCGGCAGCGCGGCTTCGGCATCCAGTTCCCGGGCCAGCCAGGAGGCCACCAGGTCGACCACGACCGCTCCCAGACGGGGTGCCTCGGCGGGCCCCAGGGCTTCGGCCTGCCGGCCCAGGCCGACCAGGAACTCGGAGAGCAGCGCCCCCGTGCCCTCCCGCCCCGAGAACCCCCGGCCGAACAGGGCCCGCACCTGGTCCCGCGGCAGCGGCAGCGACGACCGGGGGAAGTCGACGCCGAGGGCTTCGACCCGCTGGCCCTCCCAGCTGGTGGCCGCGGCGTCGAAGGCCCTCAGGTCGAACGGATCCGAGCTGTCGATGACGTGCAGGTCCCCCGCCGCGAGACGCTCCTCCCGGCCGGAGTCGCGGACCAGCCCCATGTCGCCGCCGAGCAGCAGCGTCAGGTGGTACACCTCCGGATCCGAGCGCCGCACCATGCCGGCGGTCCGCCGGAACAGCGCGGGCGGGAACGACGATCTGAGGAGGGTCACCGGCCCGAGCTCCAGGCGCCGCATCTCCGCCGTGAAATCGTCGGCGTGGGCACTGGTGGCCACGCTGTCCCGCGACCGCACGACCAGTTCCCGCCAGCTGTCGAAGCGTTCCTCCACGGGCAGGTCCCCGCTCCGGAACACACTCCCCGGCCTCGCCACCACTCTCCACATCCCCCTTCAGGTCCGCTCCTTGCCGGCCGGCAAGGCCGCACGCCCCGGCCTCACCAAGTTCTGTGCACATCAACCGGACGTCAAACCCCGGCCCATGACGGGCCTTTCCACCAGGTCCGGTCGTTCAGGCGGCGGGCCCCGGCCGCGCGCGGGCCCGCCCCGCGGGCTTCAAGCGTCGCCCAGGCGCCGGTAGATGTCCTGCACTGCCGCCACGGCGTCGTCCGCAGCCCTGCCGGTGTCGCCGTGCGGGTCAGGGACGATCGAGAGTGCGACCCAGTCGGCGCCGTGGCAGCCCTGGGCCCTGGCCATCAGCACCGTCCCGTCCCTGATTTCGAGTTCACGGAAGCCGCCGGGGCCGAGGGCGGGCATGTCCTCGAAGGTGAAGGCCGGGCCCAGGGACGGGGTCTCGGCGGAGTCCCGGTCGTGCCGCTCCCTGGCGACCAGGGCGCAGCGGTCCTGCGGCGACCTGGTGGTGTTCGGCCCCGGAAGTTCGCGGGTGAGGGAGACACCGATGCCGGCGCCCAGGCCGTCGACGCTGCTGACCTGGCATCCGCCGGCGGTCAGCTCCGGGCCGGTGCCGCCCTGTCCGGTACTCAGGAGCCGGTACTCGGGACGCAGGAACGGGTGGTTCCGCGGATTTTCCAGTGTGTAGCCGGGCGCGTACCGGGTGAGGAAGTCGGGCCCGAGGAGGGTGCAGAGGTCGGCACCGTCCACCGGGACGATGGCGTCGGCCGGCAACGGGCGCCTGCCGGCGGTGGCGGACGGGCCGGATCCGTCGGGCGCGCCGGTCGTGATCGAGCAGCCGGAGCCGGTGAGGACGGCCGCGCCGAGCAGCGCGGCCAGGGACGCCCGGCGTATGTGGTGGTGTGCGATGAGGTGTTCCCTGAGTTTCCCGTTGTCCCACTGCGTGTCATGGCTGGTGCCACCCGGTCTCCATGATCCCCTGGCTTCGGTTCCGGTGTCGAGTTCAGGCCGGCGCAGGACCCTTCCCGGCCATGCCCGGACGCCGTCCCAGGGAGCACGACGGGAGAACCGGCCCGGCCCCCGGCTTGCAAGACTGGGGCGCGTGCGGGCCGCTCCGGCAGTCCGACGTCGCGGACGCACCGACCGCGACGGCAAGAACGCAACGTCACGGAAGAGACCCGGTCGTCCACCGCTGCGCCCGTACGGATGGGGAGCGCCGTGGACCACTCGAAGATCGTGCACCTGGTGAACGGGGGTTCGTCTTCGCCACCCCGACCGGTGCCTACAAGGTGAAGGCGATCACCGCGCACCCCGAGGTGTCCTTCACCGTCGACACCACCGACTTCACCCCGCTGATCCTGATGGTCCGTGGCAGGGCCTCGGTCGGGGGACGGGGTGCCGTGGCGCCCGTCGCGTGCCCTTCAGGATTCCTCGTCGCCCCGGTCTTCGGGCTGCTGCTCGTCGAGGACCCCGACGAAGGCGGAGGCCACCAGCGCGACAGCGCGATCGCCGTCGTGGGCCAGTCCGCGCAGGACCTCCCGTGCGGCGGGCCCCGACAGCTCGACCAGTGCCTGGGTCAGGCGTAGCCGTGTCGCGGAGTCCGCGGTGGGCGTGGCGAGTTCGTCGACCAGTGCGGTCAGGATCCGGTCCGCGCACCCCGGGTCCCGGGACAGCGTTCCCAGGGCCTCGGCCGCGTCGACGTCGCTGGAGCCCCCGACCACCATCCCGACGAGGGTCGGGACGGCCGCGGTCACACCACGCCGGCCCAACGCGAGGGCGGCGTGCCGGCGGACCGTCGGGTCCTCGTCCCCCAGGGCGTCCGCAAGCACCGCGGTCGCCCCAGGGGCCTCGGACATGGAGGCGATCGCCAGCACCGCGCGCCGCCGGATGTCGACGTCCTCCGAGCGCACGCCGGTGACCAGCATCGCCACGCCGTCGCCGCCCGAACGGGCGAGCGCCCAGCGCAGGGCGCCCGCGACATGGGGGTCGGACTCGGCCAGGACCGCCCCGGCCAGCAGCTCGGCGGGGACCGACACGCCTTCCGGCCGGGCCAGCACGGCCTGCTGCCGGCGCGCGGCGCTGGTCGAGTTCAGCCCCTGCATGAGTTCGACGATGCGCAGGACGCCCTGCCAGCCTTCGGGCGCCGACGCGTCGATGGCGCGGAGCCGCTCCAGCAGCTCCTGTTCCCGGGCCAGGCGGTCCTCGGTCAACCGGACGAGGTCGCCGACCAGGGCGGACGGCGTGAAGGCCGGATCCTCCAGCGCGCGCCCGACCTGCTTGAGCGAGAGCCCGAGCGACCGCAGGCTCTCCACGTGGAAGATCCTGCGGACGTCCTCGGCGGAGTACTCGCGGTAGCCGCCGACGGTGCGACCGGTCGGTCGCACCAGCCCGAGGGCGTCGTAGTGCCGGAGCATCCGGGTGCTCACCCCCGAGCAGCGGGCCACATCGCCGATCAGCAATCCGCGGCCTCCACAGCCTCGGCGGGCTCCGTCGACCCGGTCGTCGCGGCGGCGGCAGCCTGCGTGGTGCCGGCGGCCTCCGAAGCCTCGGTGTCTCCCGACGCGGCCGCGGCGGCGGCAGTGGCGGCGAGCGCGGCGGCCGGTTCCGGGCCCAGCGTGGCCATCCGCTTCGCCTCGTGGACGGCCGCGTCGAATCCGGTTTCCGGGTCCCTCAGGAGCAGCGCGGTGGCAGCGGCGTGGGTGGCCACCGCCGGGTCGGGGTCGGTCGCGGCCTTCTCCAGGGCGGGCTCGATCACGTAGCCGAGGTCGACGAAGGCCCGGCTCAGGCTCAGCTGCACCGTGCGGTCGCCGCGGCCGAGTTGGGTGACCAGGGCGTCGCCCAGTTCCGCCCGCTCGTCCTCCGGCACCAGGACGACCGCGACGCGCCACGCGGTCCGGGCGACCTCGTCGTCCGGGTCCTGCAGCATGTCCCGGGTGATCCAGGCCCACGCACTCCGGTCGCCGATCTTCGAGAGGGTGTGCAGCGCCTGGCTACGGGCCTGGGTGTGCTCGGAGGCCAGTTCCCGGCGGATCCGGGGCAGGGTGAGCTCCGACGGGAGGCGGGTCAGCGCCCAGGACAGCATGTCCCGTACGAAGAAGTCCGTCTCGACCGCGCACCGCCGGACGAGCGGCTCCAGGAAGTCGGGGTCGGCGGTCGAGCCGACCGCCAGGGCCGCCTGAAGCCGGACCGAGGAGTCCTCGGCGCCCAGGGCGCCGGCCACCCGGGTGTTCTGCGGGGTTCCGTCTGTCGTGTTGATGGGGACCACCTCCTGCGCCCAGTGGACACCTTCTCACAGTGTCAAGGTCAAGCCGGACCGACCGGGCCCGGCCCGGGACGTCGGGCGGTACCGCGGCGGGCCGCGCGAGGGCGGGCGCGGTCGCGGGGTGATCTCCACTCATGGGGCGGTGCATGACGTTCCGTCATGCCGGGCCGGGCGGCGCGGCCGGGGGATCCGGGGGTTGACTCCGCTCGACGGCGGACGGAAGACTCCGTGACGGGTCCGTCCCTGACCGGAGGAGAGCGCGGAACCGTCGTGATCGAGGAACTGATACCCCCGCCCGCGGCCACGGCGCACGCGTTCACCGACCACCGGGCCGCCGTCGCCGCGCTGTACCCGCAGGAGGCCGCTGCCGTCGCCCAGGCCGTGGCGAAGCGCCGGCGGGAGTACGCCACCGTCCGGATGTGCGCCCGGCGGGCCCTGAACGGGCTGGGCGTACCGGCGGCGCCGCTGGTGGCGGGCCGGCGCGGCGCGCCGCGGTGGCCGGCGGGCGTCGTCGGCAGCATGACCCACTGCGCCGGCTACCGGGCCGCCGCCGTGGGCCGCTCCGCGGACTTCCTGGGGCTGGGCATCGACGCCGAGCCCAACGAACCGCTGCCGGACGACCTGCTGGAGTTCGTCTCGCTGCCCGGCGAGCGGGCCCGGCTCCGCGACCTGGCGGACGCCGCGCCCGAGGTCCGCTGGGACCGGCTGCTGTTCAGCGCCAAGGAGGCGGTCTTCAAGACCTGGTACCCGCTGACTGAGCGCGAACTCGACTTCACGGAAGCCGAGCTGGACTTCGCACCGGACACCGGAAGCTTCTCCGCGCGGCTGCTCGTCCCGGGGGTGGACGCCGGCGGCCGGCACCTGGACGGGTTCACCGGCCGCTGGCTCTGCCGCGAGGGCCTGGTGGTCACCGCGATCGCCCTGGAGCAGGTCGCCGGGCACTGACGCCTCCGGGCCGCTGCCCGTCGGCAGCGGCCCGGAGGGTCGATCGGGAGGACGGACCGGGTCAGCTCGCGTCCGCGCCCACCACGACCGCCGGCCGGGCGGCCGGGTCGGTGGGCAGGGTCCGCGGGTAGCGCCGGCCGTTGAGCATCTTGCCGATCCAGGTGGAGCGCACCAGGTAGTGGTAGCTCAGGAAGAGGATCGGCAGCGCGACGGCCAGGATGAACGGGTACTTGAGCGCCCAGTGCACCGGCCAGTGCCGCACCACGACCTGGAGGGCCATCACCAGGGGCATGTGGACGATGTAGATCCAGTACGACGCGTCCGCGATGTAGCGCCGGAGCGGGCTGAAGCCCGCGAAGAAGTGCAGCGCGGCGCCGACGAGCCCGAGCGTCCAGAGCCAGCCCGCCAGCCCGTAGCCCAGCGCGCAGAGCGCCTTGGTCCCGCCGGTCAGCGGCTCCAGTGCGAGCTGCCCGTCGATCGTGACCAGCGAGGACTGCGGGTCGAAGCCGCCGAGGGCGGCGGTGGCGACGGTCACCACGACCGCCGCGGCGACGTAGCCGACCCAGCGGCGGCGCCACGACTGGAGGGTGCCGGGGTTCTTCTGCAGGTACCAGCCGAACGAGAACGCGACCGCGTAGCCGACGGTGGTCGGCAGCTGCGGCACCAGGTCCGTGTTGGGCGTGGGGAGGCCCTCCCAGAGGTGCCACTGGTCGAAGAACCAGAGGCACACCGCGACCGGCAGCGCCAGAACGACCGGCTCCAGGCCGAGGGCGCAGACCCGGCCGACCGCCCGCTCCAGCGCACCGCCGCCCTGGGACCCGGCGGCCCCGCCCTTGCGGAACAGGCCGAGCAGCTTGTGCCCGACGAGCACCGCCACGTAGAGCCAGTACAGCACCCAGAGGAACCAGAGGTGCGCCAGCGGGACGGGCACGATCGCGCGGGCCGGCACCAGGCTGTCCACCGGGCCCTTGATACCGAGCACCACGGCGATCAGGATCACGTTCATCGGCAGCACCAGCAGGGTGCCGAAGAGCAGCGGCAGCAGGATGCGCTTGCTGCGCTCCTTGAAGAAGCCGCGCGCCTTCAGCCGCCGGTACTGCATCCGGCCGAAGAAGCCGGCCAGCAGGAAGAAGACCGGCATCCGGAAGAGGTGGATGACGAAGTAGGCGAAGGCCAGCGGCGAACTCGGGGAGTTGTCGACGATCGGCCAGCCGGTGTAGCTGAACCCGGGGATGAAGGCGAGCGTCGCGTGCAGCAGCACGCCGAGCAGCAGCGCGAAGCCGCGGAGCGCGTCCAGGCCGTGATACCGCTCGGCGGGCGCTCCGGCAGGAGCCGCGGCCTGCGCGGGAATGGCCACTGACGGGCTACCACTCTGTTGTTTCATGATTTCCTCGCGGAAGAATCGGTCGCGTCGGACGGGGGGAAGTGCGGTGCATTTCGAACCGGCCCGGCGTTACTTCTCCGGTGCGGCCGACGCGGCCTTCTCCTCCAGGTGCCGGCCGCCGGATCCGGTGCTCCGCCCGAGGTCCTTGAAGTTCTTCGTCGCGATGTTGAGGCAGAACGACGGCGAGATGCGGAAGAGCCACCAGAACAGCTTCCAGAATCCGGGGACGATGATGATGCCCTGGTTCTTGGCGACGGCGTCGAGCGCCTTCTTCGCGAACTCCTCGGGGGAGATCGGCTTCTTCTCCTCCCACATCTCCTTGGACTGCTCGCCGGTCACGCCCTCGACCTCGCGGCCGTAGGTGCCGCCCTCGATGAACGGGGTCCGGATGACGCCCGGGCAGAGCACGCTGACCCGCACACCGAGCTGCGCGGCCTCGGCCCGCAGGTTGTGCGAGAGGCCGACGACGGCGTGCTTGGTCGTCACGTAGGACGTGGTGCCGGGGCTCGGGACCAGGCCCGCCATGGAGGCGGTGTTCACGATGTGGCCGAAGCCCTGGTCGATCATCACGTTGTACGCGGCCTGGACGCCGTTGACGGTGCCGCCGAGATTGACGTCGATGACGCGGCGCCAGTCCTCGATCCGGTAGTGGCGGGCTCCCGCGCCCATGCCGTGACTGATACCGGCGTTGTTGAACAGGTAGTCCAGGCGCCCGGTCCGCGCGACCGTGTCCTTGACCAGCCGGGCGAACTCGGTGTGGTCGGTCACGTCCAGCCGGGCCGCGGTGGCCTTCCCGCCGGCGGCCCTGATCCGGGCGGCCGCCTCCTCGGCCTGCTCCAGCTGGAGGTCCGCGAGGACCACCTCGCAGCCGCGGGCCGCGAGGTCCTCGGCCAGGGCGCGGCCGATGCCCGACGCGCCGCCCGTGATGATCGCGGTCGCGTCCTTGTAGATTCTGATGGCGCTGCTCTGTGGTGCCATGACCGGGTTTCCCTCCAGGACTCCGATGATCGGCCTCGATTCCGAGACCGGTCAGCCTCGTATCGAGGCCGTCTGCTCCTGAAAATCGCTCATCGATTTCAGGTTGTTTCCGAAACGGTTGATGGTGCTGGTCTGCACAGAGCCGCTGCCCGGCGGAAGGAGGTACTTCACAAAGGTCGCGAGCGTGGCGCTGGGTCCGAGGTCGATGAAGGTCGCATCGGTCTCGGCGGTCATCTTTCCGACGGTTCGCGAGAACTCCACCGGATTTCTCATGGCGGCCCAGATCCCGTCGGCCGTCACCGCGTCGACCAGGCCCGCGGCCGTGGCGGAGACGATCGGGATCTGCGGCGGCGCGAAGTCCAGCCCGCCGAGGAGGCCGCGGACCTCCGCCTCGACGGGGTCGATCAGCTCGGTGTGCACGCCCCAGTTCACGGGCAGCCGTTCGCAGAGCACGCCCTCGTGCCGGAGGGCGGCCTGGAGTGCGTCGATCCGCGCGGCGTGCCCGCTGACCACGAAGTTGCCGTCGAAGTTGCGGCCCGTCACCCAGCAGCCGGCGAACAGGCTCTGGTGGGTCAGCAGGAGTTCGGGCGGGCCGACGATCGCCAGCATGCCGGCGCGCGGCGTCCGCTCGGCGAGCAGGCGCGCGAAGTCGACCGCGAAGGAGATGCCGAGCTCCAGCGGGAAGACCTCGGCGACCACGGCCGCGGTGATCTCCCCCAGGCTGTAGCCCAGCAGGGCGTCCGGACGGTACCCCAGCTCCTGGACGACGCGGGTGAGGCTGTACTCGACGCACAGCAGCGCGGCGTTGGAGTCCGCGAGCGAGTCGAACGGGTCGCTCTTCTGCCGGCCCGGGTCGAAGACGGTGTCCAGCAGCGACTTGCCGAGGATGGGCGAGGCGATCTCGTCGCAGTGGTCCAGCCAGAGCCGGTAGCGCGGATGCCGCTCGTACAGTTCGGCGGTCATGTGGAAGTACTGGGAGCCCTGGCCCGAGTACATGAACACGGTGGGTCTGGTCATCTCCGGTGCTTCCGAGGAGTGTCGGACGTGGGCGGGGGTACGGCTGTCGGCGGGGCCGCGGCGGTCAGCATTTCTGCAGGCAGATCGCCGAACTGATGCCGCCGAAGCCCATGCTGAGGCTGACGGCCGTCTCGAACGACCAGGCCTCCGCCTCCTCGCGCACCCAGTGGAAGGCCGGGTCCACCGGGTCGGCCAGGTTGCGGGTGGGGTGCAGCTTCTGCTCGCGCATCTGCAGGAGCGTGGCGACCACCTCGACGGCGCCGGCCGCGCTGAGCCCGTGCCCGGTGATCGACTTGGTGGCGTTGATCCGCGCCCCGGTCAGGCCGCACTCGCGCAGCGCCCGCAGCTCTGTGTCGTCGCCGGTCGGCGATCCGGTGCCGTGCGGGTTGACGTAGTCGATCGCCGAGGCCGGCAGGCCGGCCTCCGCCAACGCCGCCCGGACGACGCCGACTTCGCCGTCGAACGAGGGGTTGGGGTTGCGGTTGCCGTCCATCGCGGTGGCACCGCCGCGGTACCGCGCGTACGGCGCGGGGTGCCGGCGGGCGCCCTCCCGCTCGATCACGACCGCGCCGCAGGCCTCACCGAAGACGAAGCCGTCCCGGCCCCGGTCGAACGGGCGGCAGGCGGCGGCCGGGTCGTCGGCCCAGCGGGTCGAGCCCATCGCTCCCATCGCCCGGAACGCCAGGCACTCCCAGTACGACAGGTCCATCAGCGCACCCATCGCGATGCAGACGTCGACCTGGCCCGACTGCACCGCCCGCACCGCCTGGAGCACCGCGAGCAGACCACTGGCCGAGGCCCCGCCCAGCGTCTGGGCGAAGCCCCGGATCGGGAAGGCCTCGGTGCAGAACCCGCACAGGTCGGTGTCCATGAAGGCCATGCCGTAGGTGGGGCGCAGGAACTCGGGACGGTCCGCGTGCCGGGCGTGCAGCTGCGTCAGTTCCCTCTGCTGGACGTTGGAGCCGCCGACGACCAGGCCGATGCGGCGCGGGTCGGCGTCGTCCAGGCCGGCCTCGCGCCAGGCCTCGTCGAGGGTGGCCAGGGCCGCCCGTGAGGAGAGCGAGGCCGTCCGCAGCACCCGCGCCGGGATGGCCGCGGGCATGGTCAGGTCGGCGATCTCGGCGCCCAGGAAGCCCGGTTCGGCGGCGTCCCGGCCGGCCCCGGCAGGCGGCACCTGCCGGCCGGGACGTCCCATCGTGGCGAAGGCGTGGCGGCCGCCGAGGAGTGCGGCGACAAAGTCGTCCTTGCCCTGGCCCACCGCACTGGTGACGCCGAGGCCGGTGACGACGATATCGCGCGTGTCAGGAGTTCGACTTGGCATGGATGAGCTCCGCCAGATCACCGATGTTCTTGGCGTTCGCCAGCTCGTGCAGCGGGATGCTGACCGCCAGCGACTCGAGCGTCATCATGAGGATCTCGGCCCGGTCGATGGAGTTGGCCCCGAGGTCCCGCAGCGAGTCCGCCGGGTCGAAGGTGTGGTCCTCCAGCTCCGGGACGACCTCGCGGGTGTGCTCGACGATCAGGTTGAAGACGTCCTGGCTCGACATGGTGCTCGGCTCTCCTAGTACTGGGAGGTGATGAGGTCGCGGACCTCGGGCTGGTGGAAGGTCTTGTCGTGCATGGCCACCTCGCGCTCGATGTAGCGCGGGAGCTCCTCGCGCAGTTCGGCCACCAGGTGGTCCTTCAGGGTGATCAGCGAGAGCCTGGGCTTCTCGGCCAGGGTCTCGGCCAGTTCGACGGCGTAGGGCAGCACTTCGGCGCGCGGCAGGACGGGGAAGGGGATCCCCCGCTCCTTCAGGTCGCGGCCGTAGTAGGTCTTCGCGGAGAGCAGCATCTCCTCGCCGAGGCTGAAGCCGAGCTTCTTGGGGAGGATGAGTGTCGCCCCCATGCCCGGCGTGAAGCCGTAGCGCATGAAGTTGGTGGTGTAGATGCTCTCCTGACTGAGGATCACGAAGTCGGAGAAGAGCCCCATCGCGAAGCCGCCGCCGATGCCGTGGCCCTGCATCGCGGAGATGACGGGGACGGGGCAGTCCAGTGCCAGGCCGTAGATGTCGGAGTCGGTGAAGCTGATCTGCCGGTCCTGGATCTGCAGCAGGCTCTCCTTGCGGCCGCCGCTGGCGAAGTAGGTGCCGTAGCCCGTGAGGATGACCACCTTGCACCGCTCGTCTGCCTTGACCCGCTCGAAGGCGTCGCTCAGGCCGACCAGGAGCTGGTCGGAGAAGGTGTTCTTGTGCTCCTTGTCCTGCATGGTGATCCGGACCACGGAGGGCCCGAGCTGGGTGTAGTCGACGGCCGCGTCCGACATGTCTACTCCCCTTCCCAGGGAAACTTCCCTGTGTTCACGTAGCGCGCGATCTTCTGCAGGTTCTCCTGGTCGGAGAACACCTCCCGGTTGGCCTCGACGGCCTTCTCCCGGGAGGGGAGCAGGATGTCGTCGAGGTTGCGCAGGTACTTCTTGTAGCGGGTGACACCGGACTTGGGCAGGTAGCGCAGCCGCAGGATGTGCTTGCGCAGCAGGTTGCCGCTGTTCTCCTCGCTGGCGTCCACCAGTTGCCAGTCCACCGCCTGCCGGGCGGTGAACGGCTGGGTGGTCAGCGTGATGTAGTTGGCCTTCGCCGGGCCGACCTTCCTGATCAGGAAGGGCAGGACGCAGGCCGGCATCAGCCCGAACAGCAGCTCCGAGAGGCTGAACACCGACTTGTCCTCGCACACCACGATGTCGCAGGCGGCCACGAAGCCCAGGCCGCCGGCGTTCACCTTGCCGCGGACGTGCGCGATCGAGACGAACGAGCCGAGGGCCAGCGAGAGCCAGAGGTCGTAGAGGGCCTCGGCGTGCGACTTTTCGTGGCCGCCGCTCTCCTGGGAGCCCAGCTCCCGGAAGTCGGCGCCCCAGCAGAACACCTCGGGCAGGCCCTCCAGGACGAGGACCTTGGCATGCTCCTCGCAGTGCCGCACCACGCTGGTGCACTCCTCGACCAGCCGCCGGTTGATCGCGTTGTCGGCGTCGGGGCGGTTGAGCTGGAGGAAGCAGATCTCGTCCTGGAACCTGACCTTGACGGTCTCGTAGGCCGCCGTGTTCAGGAGAGCCACTCGTACTCCCGGTGGAACTCGTTGATCTGCTTGAGGAAGAGGAGTTCCTTGCCGAGCGTGCCCCGGGCCTCGGGCACGATGCCGGTGTCGAGGACGGCGTTGCGGGTCCCGAACTTCACGGCGTGGTTGGTCCGGAGCAGCATGTCGTACTCGGGCATGCTCAGCTCGTACCGCTTGTCCAGGTGCTTCTCGATCTCGAAGCGGCGGACATGGTCCTGGCTCTCCTGGCGGACGACGCCGCTGAAGAACTCCGAGCAGCAGCCGGAGCCGTAGGAGAAGACGCCGACGCGCTGGGGGCTGGAGAGGTCGGCGTTGTCGATGGTGCTGGCGAGCGAGAGCATCGTGGTCGCGCCCATGACGTTGCCGACCCGCTGGCAGTACGTCAGGCCCGGGTGCATCCGGCGCCGGAAGTCCTCCTCGATCGCCGCCGGGCGTGCCTTGACGAACTTGCGCATCAGGTTGCGGTGCGCGCCCTTGATCATCCCGCCGAAGGGGGTGTGGAACGCCAGGTAGCCGAAACTGTCCACGAAGTCGACGTCGCCGACCCGCCGCTGGTACTCCAGGAAGGCGTTCTCGCAGCAGTCCAGGTAGGTGAGGAGCGACAGTTCCGCGTTGCCCGCCTCGCTGTCGGCGAGCGGACGGCAGGTGTCCATCACCTCGTGGCCGTAGTAGCCGCTGGCGCCGACGTCGATCTGGAAGACGTCGGGGATGTCGCTGATGAGCATCGCCACGGCGCCGGCGCCGCCGCTCGGCTCGGCGAAGGACCAGTCCTCGGACAGCGCGTCGCCGCCCTCGGCCACCATGAACCGGGTGATGTCGGTGGCGATGACCAGGGCCTTCGCGCCCGGGGAGGTCTGCGAGAGAATGAAGTTGGCCGCCATCTGGAGGGCGGCCACGCCCGAGTAGCAGGCGTTCTTGATCTCGAAGAGGCGACAGTTGCGGTTCAGTCCGAGCAGGCTGTGGAAGTAGGTGCTCATCGACTTGCCGAAGTCGAAGGCCGACTCGGTCGCGGTGATGACCAGCTCGATGCGGTCCCGCTCCTCGGGGGACATCGCGTCGATGATGGGCTTGGCGGCGTTGACCCCGAACGTCACCGGGTCCTCGTACGGCAGCGCGACGGTCTTCTCCTTCATGAGGAGGTTGTCGAACCTGGCTGTGTCGAGGCCGCGGTGGATCGCCAGCTTCTCCACGTTGACCTGGCAGGTGCCGGCGAAGACGTTCATCGCTTCGATTCCGACGGTCGTCATCTGTTCTCTCCCTGGGGCGTGCTGGTCTGCTCGGGCCGGTGTTCGCCGGTCTAGTGGACGGGCTCGATCTCGGTGAGGTCGAAGTAGCCCCGGTAGCCGTCCATGTAGACGGCGGGCCGGTGACCGAAGAGGACGGTCGCCTCGGTGGCGGTACGGAGGTCCCCGTAGTCGCCGGTGGTGGACTTCACGAGGGTCCCGACCGGGTGCACCGCGTTCCACTGCCGGACCAGGTCCGCCGCCGGGCGCGGCTTCACGGCGGCGGGGAGCGGCTTCACGGGGGCGGGCGCCGAATGCCGGGCCGGGTTCGGGATCTCGCGGCGGATCTTCCGCACCAGCTTGGTGAGGACGTCGCCGTGACCGATCTCCTCGATCTCCATTCCCTCGTGGCCGAGGAGGTGTTCCACGGTGTCGGTCCAGCGCACCGAACTGACGATCTGCCGCGCCAGGTTGTCCTTGACGGACTCGTTCTCGTACGGCCTTCCGGTGACGTTGGAGATCACCGGAATCCGGAGCTCGGAGAAGGGGATCCCGGCGATGAATGCGGCGAATTCGGCCCGGGCCGGCTCCATGTAGCGGGAGTGGAAGGCACCGCTGGTGTTCAGGGCGACGAAGAGGTGATTGCCGCTCTGGAAGTGCGCCTGGGCGGCCTTGATGTCCTCGGCCAGGCCCGAAATCACTATCTGGGACGGCGTGTTGTAGTTCGCCAGGTCGACGGAGGTGAGGCCGTTCTGCTCCAGGACGGTTCTGATCTCCTTGTCCGTGGCGTTCAGCACGGCCGCCATGGCACCGCCGGTGGCCTGGGCCATCAGCTCGCCGCGCTTCTGCACCAGCCGTAGGCCGGTCTCGAAGTCGAAGCATTCGGCGGCCAGCAGCGCGTTGAACTCGCCGAGGCTGTGACCGGCCACGAAGTCCGGCAGCTGGCCGGTCTCCCGGAGCTTGCGGTAGTAGGAGAGGGCGTTGACCACGTAGAGCGCGGGCTGGGTGTACTCGGTCTGCTTGAGCAGGCCTTCGGGGTCCTCCAGGCAGAGGGCCTTGACCGAGTAGCCCAGGATCGAGTCGGCGGCCCTGGTGAGGTCCTCGAACTCGTCGAACAGCGCACCGCCCATTCCCTTCCGCTGCGATCCCTGGCCGGGGAAGACGTACGTCCGCATGGAGAACCCTTTCTCGTCTTTCGGTGTGTTGGCGATGCTTGCTCGACCGCTCGACCGGTCGTGCTGCGATGAATGTGGTGCCGCCGGGGCACCGGGCGCGCCGGCCCTTACCGGCCCGTCCCGAAAATCCCCGCGGGTTCCCGTGGTTCTCGCCGGCCGGCACGTCGTCTCGCCCCGCTCGACCGCGAACCTCCGGCCGGCAGTTGACGAGACATCAGCCTTTGGGCCCCCCCTTGATCACCGGCCATGACAGATAATCAGATCATAGTGCCTGACTGCACGGAGTGACCAGTGTGACAATCCCCATCGACTGTCGCCCAGGCGCCGCTCCGGCCGTCAGACCAGGGCCTGCAGGCGCTCCGCGAGAATCCCGGCCGCCTCCCGCATGAGCCCGGCCGCCATCCGGTCCACCCGCCGGTTGCGCCAACTCTCCTGCGGCGTCCCCTTCACCCACTGGTTGAAGGAGCCGAGCGCCGGGCCGGTGTGCACCTGCAGGTTCGCCGGATCACGATCCGGGTCGGTGAAGGAGAGCCGGCTGGTGTAGCCGTAGTACCAGCGGAAGATCAGCGCCATCTTCCGCTTCGGGCTCCGCTCGGCCCGCCCGATCTCCGCCACCCGGCCGGTCCGCTCCAGGTGCTCCCTGGTCTCCCGCCAGACCTCGTCCACGCTCCGCTTGAAGTACGTGTCCTGGATCTGCCGCCGGGTGCCCTCCGGAATCGCGTCCCAGGAGTCGTAGGTCCTGTACAGCGAGAAGAGCTTGTTGGCCCGGGCCGGAAAGAGCACCCCCTTCCTCAACACCTGGACCAGCGCGCCGATCTCGAACATGTCACCGGCCGGGCAGTAGCCGGTGTCCTGGACGTCGATGTCCTGCAACCGGTCCTTCACGGCGTCGGTGATCCCGGCCTCCACCGTGCACTGGTTGATCGACCCGGTCATCACGAAGTCCGCGCCCATCGTGAAGGCCGCGGCGACCGCCTGCGGGGTGCCGATCCCGCCCGCCGCCCCGAGCCGGATCGCCTCGGTGTAGCCGTGTTCCCGCGTCAGGTCACGGCGCAGGCCCTGCATCGACGGCAGCAGCACGGTGGGCACGCCACGGTCGGTGTGGCCGCCCGAGTCCGCCTCGATGCAGAGGTCCTGGGCCACCGGGACGCCCCGGGCCAGCTCGGCCTGCTCGGCGGTGACCCGGCCCGCCGCCAGCAGCTGCGCCACCGTCTCCGCGGGCGCGGGCCGCATGAACTCCCTTGCCACCTCGGGCCGGGAGACCTTCGCCAGGATCCGGTGGCCGCGCACGACGCTGCCGTCGGACGCCCGGCGCAGCCCGCGCAGGTGGTACAGCACCAGCGCCGGCGTCACCTTGACGAAGGCCGAGGCCTCCACGAAGCGCACGTCCTCGCCGAGCAGCAGCTCGACGTTGGCCGTCTCCCGCGCCGGGTCCTGGAGGTTGCAGAGCAGGTTGACACCGAACGGCCGGCCGGGCGGCAGGTCCCGGCGGATCCGGGCGATGTCGCCCCGCACCCGGTCCGGGCTCAGGCCCGCCGCGCCGAGGAACCCCATGAAGCCGCCGCGGCCCATGGCGATCACCAGCTCCTTCGAGGCGATGCCCCGGTACATCGACCCCGACAGATACGCGTAGTCGACGCCGAAGTCCCTGCGGAAGGACTCGCTCCCGAGCCTTCGTGCCATCGTGTCCATGCAGCCCCCTGCTCGACGGCCGGGCCGGGCCGCCCCCTTCCGGGGGACGGCCGACCCGCCCACTGTTCCTACCGACACCACGTCCCGCCCGGCCCCTCGGGAGTTCCGAGGGGCCCGCGGGTCACTTCCTGCCGCGCGCCGCCCGCCGGCGCCGGCCGACCCAGCTCTTCGCGGCCGAGATCCGCTTCTCCTCCCGGTCGCCGGAGTAGAACAGCTCGCAGAAGGAGCGGACGGCCGCGAGCGACTTCGGGTCGCTGAGGACCGCGAAGTGGTTCGAGGAGTCCACGTCGGTCTGGTGGAAGTTCGGCAGCTGGCGCTGCCACTCCTCCCAGTAGTTCACCTGGTCCAGCGCCGTGCCGTCCTCCTGGGTGGAGAACACGGCCGCCAGCTCCCCGTAGAAGAGACCGCTCCGGTTGCGGAAGTAGAAGCAGGTGACGGACTCCGGCCGGGCGAGCGGCCGGATGTCGTACTCCAGGACTCCGTAGGCCTCCTGGACCTTGACGTTCTGCTCCACGAGTGCGCGCAGCGCCTGCGCGGAACCGCCCAGGCCGCGCTGCTGCGCGACCGCGATCAGCCCGTCCAGCAGCTGGTCGTCGTCCTGGCTCCAGTCCACCTCGGCGGCGGTGATGAACGCCTCCGCGAGCCGCTCCGGCGACAGCCTGACGGCCGCGAACAACAGCGCGTTGACCTGCTGGAGCACCATGTCCGAACGTGACATGGTCATCTCCTTGATCCGGTCGCCGTACATCGCGTCGACCATCACGATGCTCTCCACCGTCTCGCCCTGCTCCTGCAGTTGACGGGTGACCTCGTAGGCCAGCAGGCCGCCGAGCGAGTAGCCGCCCAGATCGTACGGCCCCTCGGGCTGGACCGTGCGGATGATGTGCGCGTAGTGGGCGGCCATCGCCGTGATGCCGCTCAGCGGGTCGGCGTCGGACATCCAGCCGCGGGCCTGGATGCCGTGGAAGGGCCGCCCGAAGCTGTCGGCGATCGCCCCGTACACCTCCAGACCGCCGAGCCCGCCGTGGAACCAGAAGACCGGCCGGCCCTCGGTGCGGGCGTTGAGGCGGATCACCTCCGGGAAGCGCGCCTCGGCCGGCGCGGCCGCGGTGCGCGGCGGGGTGGCGGAGCCGAAGCGGCGCACCAGGTCGCGCGTGGACCGGCCGTCCAGGGCCTGGAGGTCGGCCGCCGGGTCGACCTCCGTCTGGAGGGCCTTGACCAGCTGCATCGCCAGGATCGAGCTGAACCCGAGGTCCTGGAGCGGCGCGTCGGGGTCGAGCGCGTCCGCGGGCACGCCCAGCAGGTCGGCGACGAGGGCCGTGATCCGCTCCCCGGCGCCCGTCCCCGCCGGGGCGGCCACGCCGGTCGCGGACAGGGGCGCCCGGGCCGACGGGGCCGGCGCCGGGGCCACCGGGGCGGGCGGCCGACCGGGGGTCACCCAGTGCCGCTTCCGGTCGAACGGGTAGGTCGGCAGCGTCCGCAGCATCCGCGGCGCCCGGCCCTCGCGCGGGACGGCCTCCCACGGCACGCTCCCGCCCCGGGCCCAGAACAGGGCCACGTTCTCGGGGCGGTTCTCCGCGAGCAGCTCGCGGACCACCGCGTCCCCGACCCGCCCGCTCAGCAGGGCGCCGAGGTCCGAGTCGTCGCGCCGGGCGTCGCCCGTGAACAGCGGCACCGGGGCCTGCCCGGCGGCGCCGCCGAGGTAGTGGCCGAGGCCTTCGACGAGCTCCGGGACGCTCCCGGCCACCAGCGCCAGCCGGGCGTCCATCGCCTCGCGCCCGCTCTGCAGGGTGTGGGCGAGGTCCGCGAGGGAGAGCTCCGGCTGCGCGCCGACGAACTCCAGCAGGCGCCCGGCGACGGCCTTCAGCCGGTCCTCGTTGCGGGCGGAGAGGACGACCACCTGAGGTGCCCGGTCCTCCTGGTACCCGTCGGCGTCGTCCTGGTACCCGCCGGCGACGATCTGCTCGGGCACGTACTCCTCGACGACCAGGTGGGCGTTGGACCCGCCGGCGCCGAAGGCGCTGATGGTCGCGCGTCGCGGGTACTCGCGCTCCTGCCCGTCGAGGTCCACCACCGGCCGGTGCCAGGGCTGCACCGCCGGCGGGAGGAAGAACGCCGTCCCGGCCGGCTCCACCCCGGGGTTGAGCCGGCCCTCCCCGACGAACGGGAGCAGCTTGCGGTGCTTCAGCTGCAGCGCGACCTTGCTGAGCTGGGCGATCCCCGAGGCCGCCTCGGCGTTGCCGAAGGTGGACTTGACCGTGCCCAGGGCGCAGAACCCCTCGTCCCGGGTGTGCCTGCCGAACACCTTGCGCAGCGCCGCGAACTCGATGGCGTCACCGAGCTGGGAGCCGTTCGCGGACGCCTCCACGTGGCCGACGGTGCGCGGGTGGATGCCCGCCCGCTCCAGGTTCTCCTCGATCAGCTCCGCCTGGCGGTCGGGGCTGGGCACCATCGGGCCGTTGGTGCGGCCCTTGTGGTTGGTGGCGCTGGACCGGATGACGGCGAGGATCTCGTCCCCGTCGGCGACCGCCCGGGAGAGCGGCTTGAGCAGGACGGCGCCGACGCCCTCGGCGGGCAGGAAGCCGTCCCCGTCGAGGAAGGCCCGGCTGTCCGGGCCGCTGCCGGTCAGGCCGGTCAGACTCAGCCCGAGGAACTTCTTCGGGTGCAGGGTGAGGTTGACGCCGCCGGCGATCATCAGCTCGCAGGTGCCCCGGCGGAGTTCCTCGCAGGCCATGTGGATGGCGACCAGCGAGGAGGAGCAGGTGGTGTCGACCGCGAGGCTCGGCCCCTGGAGGTCGAAGAAGTGCGACACCCGGTTGGCGACGGCGCTGTAGGACATCACCGAGGTGATGGACTCGTGGACGATGTCGGACGACAGCAGTTGGTACTGCTGGTACATCGCGCCGACGTAGACCCCCACCCGGCTCCCGTACGCGGTGCGCAGGCGGTCCCGGGTGTAGCCCGTGCCTTCCAGGAGGTTCCAGACGCACTCCAGGAAGAGCCGCGTCTGCGGGTCCATGATCGCCGCCTCGCGGGGCGAGACGTGGAAGAACAGCGGGTCGAAGTCGGCGACGCCGTCGATGAAGCCGCCCCACTTGGTGGCGGTCCGGTCGGGCCGGCTCTGCTCCGGGTCGTAGTAGAGGCTGTGGTCCCAGCGGTCCTCGGGGACTTCGGTGACGCAGTCGCGGCCCGCGAGCAGGTTCTCCCAGAGCTCGTCGAGGTCCTTCGCACCGGGGTAGCGGCCGGCGAGGCCGACCACCGCGATCGCGTCCTCCGGCGGCTCGGGCCGCCGCTGCGACGCGACCTGCGCCGGCGCCACCGGCGCCACGGGCGCCAGGGGCGCCACGGCGAGGAGGGGTGCCGCAGCCAGGACGGGCGCGGCTGACAGGACGGGCGCAGCGGGCTCCGGCGCCGGGGCCCGGAGGCCCAGTACCGACTCCAGTGCGCCCGCGTGGGCGCCCAGGAAGTAGCCGCTCAGGTCGTCGATGCTCCGGTACTCGAAGAAGAGCGTCTTCGAGAGCGAGCCGAAGTCGGCCTCCAGCCGGTTGGTGACGGTGAGTGCCAGCACCGAGTCGATGCCGAAGCGCTCGAACGGGGCCCCCGGGTCGATCCGGTGCGCCGGCACCTGGATCACCTCGGCCAGGGTGTTCCTGAGGTACGTGACCAGTGCGGGGCGGACGGCCTTCCGGTCCGCGCCCACGGCACCCGCCGCCCGCGCGGGCAGGGCCTGCCCGGACGGGGACCCGGCCGGGAGGGCGGGGGCCGGACGGACGGACGCCGGCTCGGGCCGCGGCGCCCGGTGCAGCACGGTCTCCCGGATCTTCCCGGCGTCGCCGGCGACCACCAGGACCTGGGTCCGCGGCGCGTCGAGCGCCGCGTACAGCGCCGCCAGGCCCACCGCCGTCGGCATCGGCACCATGCCGAGCCGCTCGCGCATCACCGTCTCGGTGGCGCTGTCCACGCGCATCCCGCCGTCGGCCCAGAGCGGCCAGTCGACGCAGACGGAGGCGCCGAAGCGCTCCCCGCGGGCCACCAGCTCGCGGCGGTGGTGCGTGTAGGCGTCCTGGAAGGCGTTGGCGGCCGCGTAGTCGGCCTGCCCGGCGTTGCCGAACACCCCGGCCGCGCCGGCGCAGACGGCCAGGAAGTCCAGCGGGACGTCCTTGCTGGCCTCATCCAGGTTGACCAGGCCCGCGACCTTCGGCGCGAGGACCTCGCGGCACTCCTCGGCGGTCTTGCGCCCGATCAGACCGTCCCGCAGGACGCCGGCGCTGTGGATGATGCCGTGCAGGGCGCCGTGCTCCCGCAGGATGCCGTCGACCAGCGCCCGCACCTCGGCCGGACGGGCGACGTCCACCCGCTCGTGACGGACGTCGACCCCCTGGGCGCGCCACCCGTCCAGCAGGGCTTCCTGCGCGGGGCGCAGCGGCGAGCGACCGGCCAGCACGAGGGTGAGGTCGGGTACGCCGGTGGCCATGTCCTGGGCGAACAGGGTTCCGACGCCGCCGAGCCCGCCGGTGACGAGGTAGACCCCGCCGGCCCGCCAGGGCACCCGCACCTCGGGCCGGTCGTCGCCCTCCACCCAGGTCAGCGCCTCGGTGCGGCCGTCGCGAAAGCGCAGGCAGGCCTCACCGGCGTGCCGGCGCCCGGCGGCGACCCGGGCGGCCAGCTGCCCGGCGGGCTCGGCCGGGTCGACCAGGACGGCCTGGGCCAGCAGCCGCGGGTCCTCCGCCTGGGCCGACTTCAGCAGGCCGAGCAGGCCCCGAACGGTCGCCAGGTCCTCCCGGTCCGGGACGACGAGCTGCACCAGCACCTGCTCCTGCGCCCGGTCCCGCAGGAGGGCCCGGACATGGGCGAGGGCCTGCTCGGTGTGGTCGGTGAACCGCTCGGCGATGCCGGTCGCGGTGGAGGTCAGGGGCAGCACCCGCACCGCCGGGTCCTGCGCGGACAGCGCGTCGGCGAGGGCGGGCAGGTCGGGCAGCAGCACGACGTGCCGGGCCGGCTCGACGGCCGCGCCGCCCGGCGCGGCCTCCTGCCAGGCGGGCACGAAGGTGACCGAGGACACCTCCGCGGCCGCCGACGCGGGCGTCTCGGCGGCCGCGCCGACCTCGCCGTCCAGGACGCGGTAGGACATGCCCCTGATCCGGGCGCGCACCCCGCCCTGCTCGTCGCAGAGGTCGATGTCGAGCTTGAAGACCTTGCCGCCCCGCTCGACGCCCGCGCTGTAGCGGATCCAGGCCCACATGGCGTCGGTGCAGGAGCCGAGGACCTCCAGCTCGTCCAGGGCGAACGGCAGCGAGGGCTTCATGCCGGAGACGTCGAGGGTGCCGGCGTCGCCGGCGGCCAGGCCCATGCCGAGCGAGGCCTGCAGCGTCGCGTCGAGGAGGGCGGGGTGCAGCACGTAGTCGTCGCGGGTGTCGCGCACCGAGGTCGGCAGGGTGAGCCGCACCAGGACCTGGTCGCGGCCGATGTGCAGCCGCTCGATGCCCCGGTGCGCGTCGCCGTAGCGGAAGCCGATGGCCTCGTAGGCCGGGTAGAGCCGGCTCGCCTCGACCACCGTCCGGTCGCAGGCGGCCCGGATGCCCGGGAGGTCGAGCACGGCGGGGGCGATCTCCTTGCGGACGACCTGCCCCTGACTGTGCACCACCGGGGCGCCGCCGGCGGTGCCGGAGATCTCGTAGTCGGCCTCGTCGTGGCTCCTGGGCACCAGTGCGGTGGTGAGGGTGACGCGGTCGGCGCCGGCGGTCACCGGGCGCGCCCAGACGACGTTGCGCAGGGCGAGGCCGGGGCCGGCCTGGACCGTCCCGCCGAGGGTGAGCGCGGCGGCGGCGCGGGCCATCTCCAGGCAGGCGACCCCGGGGAGGACCTTCTGGCCCTTCACCACGTGGTCCCGCAGGAAGAACTCCTCGCCGGTGAACTCCGAAAGGTAGCGCCGGGAGCGGAAGTCCGAGACGTCCGCGTGCAGCAGCGGGTGCCTGTCGGCGTGCGCCGCGGTGGACGCGCCGGCCGCGGCCGGGAGCGCCGGGCCCTGCGCGGGCGCCTGCGGCACCCAGTACCGGTCGCGGGCGAACGGGTAGGTCGGCAGCGGGACGCGGGAGTACTGCCCGTCGGCGAACAGCGCGGCGTAGTCCAGGCCGTAGCCCTGGACGTAGAGGTCCGCGACGGTGGCGAGCAGTTCGGCCAGGGAGTCGGGGTCGGTGCCCGCGGCGGCCTGCCGGATGCACTGGTTGCCGAAGTTGCGCAGCGCGGCGCGCTCCTGGTGCCCCTGGGCGGGGACCTCGCCGGCGCAGACCCGGGGGCTCTGCCCCTTGGCCGCCCACAGCCGCAGGCTCTGCACCAGCTCGTCCCGGTCGCGCACGACGCAGGCCAGCCGGTGCGGCAGGTGCTTGCGGCCGACGAGCAGGGTGAAGCCGATGTCGCCGGGGTCGAGCCCGGGCTGCCGCTCGCAGTGCGCGAGCAGCCGTTCGGCCTGCTCCGCCAGCTGCTCGGCGGTGCCCGCGGAGAGGGTGACGAGGTGGGCGGAGGGCCCGCCGGTGCGGTGGGCCCGGTACGGGGCCTCCTCGATCACCAGGTGGGCGTTGGTCCCGCTGACGCCGAAGGAGCTGACGGCGGCGCGGCGGGTCCCGTCGCCCCCGGCCTCCCAGGGGCGGTCCTCGGTGTTCACGTAGAACGGGCTGTCGGTGAAGTCGATGTGCGCGTTGCCGCGCTCGAAGTTGATCGACGGCGGGATGCGCCGGTGCCGGAGCGAGAGCAGCACCTTGATGACGCCGGCGACACCGGCGGCGGTGATGGTGTGGCCCAGGTTGGACTTGATCGAGCCGAGCGCGCAGTAGTCCCGCTGCTGGGTGTACCGGCGGAAGGCCCGCTTGAGCGCGTGGTACTCGATCGGGTCACCGAGCTTGGTGCCGGTGCCGTGGGCCTCCATCAGCTGGATGTGCTCGGGGTTGATCCCGAACGCGTCGTAGACGGACGTCTCCAGCCGCTCCTGGGACTTGGCGCTCGGCGCGGTGATCCCGTTCGACGCGCCGTCCTGGTTGATCCCGGAGCCGCTGATGACGCCGTGGATGTGGTCGCCGTCGGCGAGCGCGTCGGAGAGCCGCTTGAGGACCACCACGGCGGCGCCCTCGCCGGGGACGAAGCCGTCGGCCCGCTCGTCGAAGGTGTGGCAGCGGCCGCTCGGGGAGAGCATGCCGGCCTGGCCCGCGATCACCCAGAACTTGGGCGTGGTCTGGATGGCGACACCGCCGGCGACGGCCATCTCGGTCTCACCGCCCCACAGGCCCTGGCAGGCGAGGTGGATCGCCACCAGCGAGCTGGAGCAGGCCGTGTCGACGGAGATCGCCGGGCCCTGGAGGTCGAGGTGGTAGGAGATCCGCGCCGGCATCGCGGACAGGGCGTTGCCCCACATGGACTGGGGCGGCGCCTCGCCGCCGAAGAGCTGCGCGTAGCCGCTCTCCTGACAACCGACGTACACGCCGACCTGGCGGCCCTGGGTGCCGGAGCCGGCGTACCCGGCGTCCTCCAGGGCCTTCCACGACTCCTCCAGGAACACCCGCTGCTGGGGGTCCATGTAGGTCGCCTCGATGCCCGAGATGTTGAAGAACGTCGGGTCGAAACGGTCGATGTCGTCGATGAAACTGCCGCGGTCGCAGCCCTGGGCGCCCTCGGGGTGGTAGCCCGACATGTCCCAGCGCGAGATCTTCTCGGTCAGGTCGTGGCCCTGGGACAGGTGCTCCCAGAGCTGCTCGACGCCGGGCGAGCCGCCGAACCGTCCGCTCATGCCGACGATGGCGATCGGCTCCTTGCGCAGGACGCCCGCCGGCTCGTGCGGCGCCCGGGGCGCGGCCTGCGGGGCCTGCGGCGCGGCGGCCCGGTGCGGGGCCGCCTGCGCCACGGGCGGGGCGGGTTCGGCGGCCTGGGCCGACAGCCCGGCCGGCAGCGAGGCGGTGGCCTCCGCCCGGTGGGCGCCGGCGATGTACCGGGCCAGCCGGTTCACCGACCCGTGGTCGAACAGGTCGGTGGTGGCCAGGTCGGTACCGATCCTCCGGTTGATCTCCTGGATCAGCTGGACACCGATGATCGAGTCGATGCCGTAGTCCATGAAGGCGTCGTCCGCGGCGATCTGCGTCCGGTCGACCTTCAGGGAGAGCTTCAGCTGATCGAAGATGACGTCCTTGACGTGCTGTTCCAGCACCTCGTCCGTGACCGCCGGCGTCCGCGCCCCGGCCCGCGCGGGACGGTGCCCCGGGGCCTCGGGCCGGGCCGGCGGCTCCTGCGCGCCGGCGGCCTGTGCGGGGGCGGTGCCCCCGGCGGCAGGGGCGTCCGCGAGCTCCTGCCGGATCATCCCGTCACTGTCGGCCGCGATCACCTGGTGGCCCAGGTCGTGCAGCCGCTGCGCGGGGAACGACACCGCGCCGAAGCCCTCCTCGTCGAGCACCTCCTCCCAGGACTCGGGCGACAGTCCCGGGCAGCCCGGGATGCGCAGCTCGGTGTCCTCGTACAGCCACCAGCCCTCGAGCAGGCCGAAGGTCAGGTGGGTGAAGAGCGACTGCGAGGAGAGCTCGTTGGCGAGCAGGACGCCGTTCTCCTTCAGCGCCCCCTTCGCGTTGCGCAGCGTCCGGCGGATGTCCTTGGTGGCGTGCAGCACGTTGGTGGCGAGCACGATGTCGTACGAGCCCGGCTCCACGTCCTGGCCGGCGAGCGGCTCCTCGACGTTGAAGATCCGGTAGTCCAGGTACGGGTGGGCGGGCCCGTACTCCTTCTCCGCGTACATCAGGAAGGACTTGGACAGGTCGGTGTAGCAGTACGTCTCGACGTGGGCGGCGAGCGGTTCGAGCTTCTCGAAGACCTTCACGCTGCCGCCGCCGGTGCCCGCGCCGATCTCCAGGATGCGGATCCGCGCCGACGGGTCGCCGCGCAGGATCTCCTGCGCGATGCCGGCCACGGCGTCGGCCATGACGCCGTTGAAGGTGTCGGTGACGGGGTTGTTCTTGTAGATCCCCTCGACCAGCTCCATCGAGGAGTTGGGGAACATCACGTCGGTGGCGAGCACCTCGCCGGTCAGGATCCGCGGCAGGGCGCGCAGCATGGCGTCGAGCAGCAGGACCTGCGCGCGCAGGTCGGCGTTGCGCGACCACTGCGCGCTGCGCTCCTCCCACTCCGCCCAGACGTCGCGGCTGCTCACCGCGTGCACCGGGCGGGGGTGCGCGGCCGCGCCGTGCAGGTAGCCGCGGTTCAGCAGCTGGCGGACGGACTCGTCCAGCCAGCGCCGCAGTTCCTCGCCGAGCGGCAGCCGGGGGGCGGTGTCCGAGAACAGGCCCACGCTCTGCAGCTGGCCGAGCAGCAGCCGGCTCAGCAGGTCGTCGTCGACCAGGGCGTCCGCGTCGCGGTCGGTGCCGTCGACGGCCGGGGCCGCCGTGGCCTCGGCGATCTCCCGGCAGAGGCGGGCCAGGGGAACCCGAGTGCCCCTGCGGGCGGTGGTGATGGCTTCGCGCCGGATGATGTGCTGCATGTTACGAGTTACCCCCCTGAGCCTTGACCAGGCCGAGCTGGTCGAACGTGCCGGAAAGAAGGACGTCGAGGGCCGCCATGCCGTCTGCGGGCTCGATCGAGGCCGCGCCGGCCCTGCTCATCCGCTCCTGGTACTTCTGCGAGGCGACGATGCCGACGCTGCCCCAGTAGCCCCAGTTCATGGTCTTCACAGGGGCGGAGAGGGCGGAGCCGAGGCGGTGGGCGTAGGCGTCCTCGAACACGGAGCCGGCCACGTAGTTGCACTGCCCGGGCGCCTTGAGGAACGAGTTCATCGAGGAGAAGAACAGGACGAAGTCCAACGGCTCCGTCCGGAAGACCTGGACCAGGCGGACGCTGACGTCGACCTTGGCGGTGACGGCGACCCGGAAGCGCGCCTCGTCCATCCGCTCCAGGCTCTGGTCGAGCAGCACGATCGCCGAATGGATCACGCCGTGGATCACCGGGTGGCTCTGCTTGATGCGCTCGTAGGCGCCCTGCAGTGACTCCCGGTCGGTGGCGTCGGCCTGCACGTAGCGGGGCTCGGGGCCGAGCCGGCCCAGGCGCTCCAGCTTCTCGCGGATCGCCGCGTCCTCGGCCCGGCGGCCGATCCAGACGACCTGCGCGCCGTAGGTGCGGACCATGTGCTCGGTCCACGCCTCGCCGATGCCGCCGGCGCCGCCGATCACCACGTACGTGCCGCCCTGCCGGTACACCGGGTGGTCGCCGGGCGCGGGCGCGTCGCCCTGGGCCGTCTCCTGGATCGGGAGGAGCGCCTGCTGGTACCAGCGCCTGCGGCGGTACGCCCAGACGCTGCCGCGCTCCTCGCAGGGCAGCCCGAACAGCTCCGCGAGCGGCCAGTCGTAGCCCTTGTCGAGGTCGGCCAGGCGGACGTTCCAGCCCGGGTACTCCTTGGCGACCGAGCCCAGCAGGCCGTGCAGGCCCGCGTGGGTCGGGTCCACGGTGTCGCTGCGCCGCACCGGCAGGCTCTGCTCGGTGACGACGGTCAGGTCGAGGGTGCGGCGGCCGTAACCGAGGCTCAGCAGCGCCTTCAGGGTGCGGAAGCAGGCGTACAGGCCTCCCTCCTGGGCCTCGACCAGCGCGTCGTCGGTGACGGCGGGCGGCGCCGTCGGCTGGGGGGCCAACCAGACCAGGTGCGCGAGCGGGTCGCCGGCCGCGTCGAGGCGGGCGGCGATCGTCTCCACGGAGTCCGCGGGGCCGACGGGCAGGCGCTCGGCGGCCGGGTGGACGGTACGGATCAGCTCCCAGTGCTCCGCCGTGCCGCCGGCCACCAGGACGCGGCCGGCCGGGGCCGCGAGGGCCAGCGGGGCGGGCTTCGGGACGACGTCCCAGACCGGCTTCAGCAAGATGTTCGCGGTGGCCGCCGGGGCGGCGGGCGCCGCGGCCGGCACAGGTGCCGGCACGGGTGCGGGCGCCGCGGCCGGCAGGGCGACGGCGGGTACCTCGGACGCGGGTGCGGCGGGCCCGTCGGCGGCACCCTCGGCGGGCGTGAACCAGTAGCTCCCTCGGGCGAACGGGTAGGTGGGCAGCGGGATGCGGCGGGGCAGCCCGTCCACGTACAGCCGCGCCCAGTCGACGGCCGTCCCGGTCACCCAGAGCCCGGCCAACCGCTCGCCCTCGGCCCCCTCCGGCGCACCGTCCGGGGCGGGCCGGGGCGCATGCGCGGCGCCCCTCCCCCGGGCCTTCCGGGCCTGGCCGGTGAGGACACCGTCCGCCCGGCCGTCCTCGGCGAACCGGGTCAGCTTCTGCGCCAGCTCCCCGAGGGTGGTGGCGGTCAGCGCCAGCCGCCACGTCATGGCCTCGCGGCCCAGCTGGAGCGAGTACGCGAGGTCCTTCGGGTCCAGCGACGGGTGCGACCGGACGTGGTCGCCGAGGCGGGCGGCGGCGGTCCTGAGCTGCTCCTCGCTCCTCGCCGACAGGACGAACACCCGGGCGGCGTGCGACGGCTCCGGCGCGGCGCCCTCGGCGGCCTCGTCGTACTCCTCCAGGACGAGGTGGGCGTTGGTGCCGCTGAAGCCGAACGAGCTCACGGCCGCGCGCCGGGCGGCGCCCGCCTCCGTCTTCCACGGCGTCAGTTCGGTGTTGACGTGGAACGGCGAGCCCTCGAAGTCGAAGTGCTCGTTGTGGCGCTCGAAGTTCAGCGTCGGCACCAGGTGCTTCTGCTGCATGCAGAGCACCGCCTTCTGGATCGAGGCGATGCCCGCGGCCGCGGAGGTGTGCCCGAGGTTGCTCTTCACCGAACCGATCGCGCAGTAGCCGACCTTGTCGGTGTGCTCGCGGTAGACGGTGGCCAGCGCCTCCAGCTCGATCGGGTCGCCCAGCTTGGTGCCGGTGCCGTGCATCTCGACGTAGCCGATGCCGGCCGGGTCGATGCCGTGGCGACCGTAGACGTCCCGCTCCAGCTCCATCTGGCTGACCACGCTGGGCGCGGTGATGCCGTTGGTCCGGCCGTCCTGGTTGATGCCCGAGCCGAGGATGACGCCGTGGACGTGGTCCCGGTCGCGCACCGCGTCGTCGAGCCGCTTCAGGACGAGCGCGCCCACGCCCTCACCCGGCACGAAGCCGTCGGCGCCGTTGTCGAAGGTCTTGCACCGGCCGTCCGGCGAGAGCATCCCCGCGCCGCACATGCTGATGTACGCCTCGGGGCTCAGGTAGAGGGTGACACCGCCGACCAGGGCCATGTCGATCTCGCCGCTCTTGAGTGCCTGGGACGCCAGGTGGGTCGCGACGAGCGAGGAGGAGCAGGCGGTGTCCAGGGCGATGGCCGGGCCCTTGAGGTTCAGGAAGTAGGCGATCCGGCCGGCCGTGATGGCGTTGCTGTTGCTGGTGGCCGAGCTCGCGTCGGCGCCCTCCTTCTGCATGAGCATGCTGTACTCGTTGCTCATGATCCCCAGGTAGACGCCGCACTTCTCGCCGCTCAGCGCCCGCGGGTCGTACCCCGCGTCCTCGAAGGCGTGGTAGGCCTCCTGGAGGAAGAGCCGCTGCTGCGGGTCCATCGCCTCGGCCTCGGTCGGCGGGATGTTGAAGAACAGCGGGTCGAAGACGTCGATGTCGTCGAGGACACCCATCGACCGGCAGTAGACCTTGCCCTTCCGGCTCGGCCGCGGGTCGTAGTACGCGTCCACGTCCCAGCGGGACTTGGGGATCTCCCGGACGCAGTCGCGCCCGTTCGCCAGGTTGTCCCAGTACTCGGCCAGGTTCTCCGAGCGCGGGTAGCGGCCGGCCATCCCGACGATCGCGATCGCGTCACCGCGGCGCGGCCCGGTGACGCTCGCCCCGGCCGGGGCGGGGGCGGGTGCGGGCGCCTCGACGGCCACGACCGGCCGGGCGGGGACGGGCGCGGGGGCGGGGGCGGCGACCGGCGCGGGCTGCGGCTCGGGGGTGGGCGGGAGCACGGGTGCGGCCACCGGGGCCGGTGCCGCGGCGACGGGGGCGGCGGCGGTCGGGGCCGTGGCCGCGGGGGCGGTCAGCCCGCGAAAGGGACGCCCCTGAGGGGCGCCTCCCTTCTCCAGCTCCCGGAGGATGCAGGCCGTCAACTCCAGGACGGTCGGGTGGTCGTAGAGCCTGGTGGCCGGCAGGTCCAGCCCGTACTGCTTGTTGATCGCCTTGATCCACTCCACCCCGATGATGGAGTCCAGCCCGAAGTCGGTGAAGCTCCGGTCGAGGTCGAGCTCCTCCTCCGACACGTAGAGGGCGGCGGCCAGGCTGCTCAGCAGGTCCGCCTGGACGTCCTCCTCCGCGAGCACCGGCTGCGGCTCCTCGGCCGGCACCACGGGTGTGGCGACGGCGGGTGTGGCGACGACAGGTGTGGCCGGGGCGGCGACGGGCGCGGCGGGCACGGGCGCCGGGGCGGCGACGGGCAGGGGCGCCGGTGCGGCGGCCGGGGCGGACGCCGCGGTGTGCAGCAGGTTCTTCAGGTAGGCCGCCAACTGGCGGACGGTGGGCGTGTCGTAGAGCCTGGTGGCGGCCAGCTCAAGGCCGTACTGCTTGTTGATCGCCTTGATCCACTCGACCCCGACGATGGAGTCCAACCCGAGGTCGGTGAAGTTGGTGTCGGTGTCGACGTCCTCCTCCGCCATGTACAGGGCCTGGGCGAGGCTCACCGCCAGCTCGTCGACCAGCGTCTCCTCGTCCGGTCCCGCGAACGTCGGGGCCGGGGCGGGCGCCTGGACCGCCGCCGGGGCAGCCACCGGCGCGGGTGCCGGCGCCGGGGCCGGGGTGGCCACCGGCGTCAGGGCCACCGCCGGGGCGGGCCGGCGCACGGGCGCCGGGGCGCCGGGGGCCGCGGACCCGCCGCCGAGCGGGGCGAGGCCGATCCCCCGAGGCTTGGCGACGGCACGCGCGCCGTCCGACGGCGCGGGCAGGGCAGCGGCCCGCGCCGGTGCGACCGGCTTCAGGGCGGCGGGCTTCACGACGGCCGGTTTCGCCGGCGCGACCGGCTTCAGGGCGGCGGGCCTTGGCGGCGCGGCCACCGCGGCAGGGGCGACGGCAGCGGCGGCGGTGACAGCGGCCGGAACGGCCGGCGTGGCCGTCGCCGCCCAGAACCGCTTGCGGGCGAAGGGGTAGGTCGGGAGCGAGACCCGGGCCGGCAGCGGGGCCGGGTAGAAGCTCCGCCAGTCCAGGCCGAGCCCGCTGACCCAGAGTTCGAGCAGCTTGCCGAACTTCCGCTTCCGCACCCACGCCTCGATGGTGTGCGCCATGTCCTCGTCCTCGGCGAGGAACGACACGGCGTCCTTGGCGCGCTTCACCCGGCCCCGGTACACCTCGCCGACGGCCTGCCGGCCGTCCAGGTGGTCGCGCAGCCGGGCGAGCAGCTCCTCGGCGGAGCCGGCCAGGAACGCCAGCCGCTCGTCCAGGTGCTCGCGCCCGGTCTGCAGGGTGAAGGCGATCCCGGGCACGTCGGCGTCGCCGATCCGCTCCTCCAGCGCCCAGTCGAGCAGCCGCTGCGCCTGCTCGCGCAGCTGCTCCTCGGTGCGCGCGGTGAGCACGACGACGGACGCCAGCGGCTGTCCGGCCGGGTCGGCCGCCACCGGGCGCGCGGCCGGGACGTACTCCTCGACGACGACGTGCGCGTTGGACCCGCCCGCGCCGAAGGAGGAGATGCCGGCGATCCGCGGGTACTCGCGGGGGCCGTCGGCGGTGTCGATCACCGGCCGCGCCCAGTCCGCCAGCTCCCGCTGCACCCGGAAGGGCGTCTCCTCGAAGTCGATGTGCGGGTTGAGCACCTCGGAGTGCAGCGAAGGGGCGAGCTTGCCGTGCTTCAGCTGCAGCAGCACCTTGGTCAGCGCCGAGATGCCGGCCGCGCTCTCGGCGTGCCCGATGTTGCTCTTGACCGAGCCGATCGCGCAGAACTGCCGGTCGTCCGTGTGCCGGGCGAACGCCTTGGTGAGGCCGGCGATCTCGATCGGGTCGCCGAGCGAGGTGCCGGTGCCGTGCGCCTCGACGTAGCTGACGGTGCGCGCGTCGACGCCCGCCTTGTCCAGGGCGTGCGCGATCACGCCGCTCTGGGCGTTCGGGTTGGGCACCGTGTAGCCGTTGGTCCGGCCGCCGTGGTTGATCGCGGTGGCCTTGATGACGCCGTGGATCCGGTCGCCGTCGGCGATCGCCCGGTCCAGCGGCTTCAGCAGCACGGCGCCGACGCCCTCGCCGGGCACGTAGCCGTCGCCGCCCTCGCCGAAGCTCTCGCACCGGCCCTTGCTGGACGCGAAGCCGGTCTGCCCCAGCAGCAGGTACTTGTTGGGGTGGAGCGACAGGTTGACGCCGCCGGCGACGGCGACCTCGCAGTCGCCGAGCTGCAGACTCTGACAGGCCAGGTGGAGCGCCGTCAGGGACGAGGAGCACATGGTCTTGAGCGTGATGCTCGGGCCCTGCCAGTTGCAGAAGTAGGAGACGCGGTTGGCGATGTTCGCCGCGTTGCCCGGGATCGGCTGGCCGTCGGCCTGCCCCGGCCCGGACGCGCCGTACAGCTGGTACTCGTCGTACATCGCGCCGACGAACACGCCGACGTTGCCCTCGACGCCGTTCGAGCGGTGTCGCAGAAGGTCCTGCCGGGTGTACCCGGCGTCCTCCAGCGTCTCGTACACAGCCTCCAGGAAGAGGCGCTCCTGCGGATCGGTGAACTCGGCCTCGCGGGGCGACATGTTGAAGAACAGCGGGTCGAACCGGTCGATGTCGTCCAGGAACCCGCCCCACTTGTGCGGGGTCGCGCCGGGCCGGGCGGGGTCCTGGACGGAGTGGGCGCGGTGGTCCCAGCGGTCCGCGGGCACCTCGGTGACGCTGTCCCGGCCCTCGGCCAGGTTGCGCCAGAACTCGCGCAGGTTGCGGGCCTGCGGGTAGCGGCCGCCGATGCCGATGACGGCGATGTCGGCACTGCGCGGTGCGGCCGCCGGACGGGGCTCGGACCCGCCGGCGGGCGCCGGGGTCGTCGTGGCTGCCAGAACCGCCGGGACCGGCGGGACCTCGACCGGGACCGGCGGGACCTCGACCGGGACGGCGGGCGCCGCGGCCGGCGCCGGCACGACGGCCGGCGCCGCGGGGGTGACTCCCAGCAGCTCCGCCAGCCGCGGCCGGTGCGCGTCGACCAGGTAGCCGGTGAGCTGCCCGATGTCGCGGTACTCGAAGAAGAGTGTCTTCGGCAGGCGCCCGAAGACCGCCTCCAGCTTGGCGGTCAGGTTCATCGCCATCACCGAGTCGATGCCGTACCGCTCCAGCGGGACGTCGGTCTCGATGCGGTGCGCGGGCACCTTGAGGGCCCCCGCCAGCAGCGAACTGACGTACCCGACGGCCTTGTCCTCCAGGCCGTCGTCCTGCCGCTCCGGAGCCGCGCCCGAAGTGTCGGTGCTCACTGGTCCTGTGTCCTCACCGGCCTGCTGCATCGTCAGCGCCTGCCTGATTCGGGCCACGTCGCCTGCGGCGACGAGCACTTGGTGGTGGTTCGTCTGAAGGCTGCGGGAGAGGGCCTCGACCCCGGCCGCGCGCTCCAGCAGGGAGATCCCGAAGCGGTCGCGGAGCAGCTCCTCCGTGGCCGCGTCCGGGCGCATGCCGCCGTCCGCCCAGAGCGGCCAGTCGACGGAGAGCGTGCGGCCGCGCCGCAGTCCGGCCGCGACCAGGCTCTGCCGGTACTCGGCGAAGCCGTCCATGAAGGCGTTGGCCGCCGCGTAGTCGGCCTGGCCCGCGTTGCCGGTGACGGCGGCGCCGGAGGAGAACGCGACGAAGAAGTCGAGGTCCGCGTCCCGGGTCGCCTCGTCCAGGTTGACCAGGCCGCCGACCTTCGGCGCCAGGACGGCGCGGAACTCGTCGGCGGACTTCTTCAGGATGAAGTTGTCCTCGATCACCCCGGCGCTGTGGACGACACCGTGGAGGTGCCCGGCCGTGCGCACGATCCGGTCCACCAGGGCCGTGACGGCGTCCCGGTCGGCGACGTCGAGCCGGGCGTAGGAGACGTCGGCGCCGGACGCCCGCAGCCGCTCCACGGCCTGCCGCGTCCGCGCGCTCTCCGGGGAGCGGCCGGCGAGGACGAGCTTGGCGTCCTTCACCTGGCCGGCGATCTCCTCGGCGAAGATCCGCCCGAGGCCGCCGAGACCGCCGGTGACCAGGTAGACCCCGCCGGCCCGCCAGGGCGGCCCGGGGCGGGCCGCGGCCGGCTCCTCAGCCCAGGTCAGCACCTCGCGCCGGCCGTCCCGGTGGCGGACGGCGGCAGGCCCGGCGCCGGTGCCGTCGCCGGTGCCGTCGCCGGTGCCGTCGGTGGTGCCGGCCGGGCTGCGGCGCTCGGCCGCGAGCAGCGTACGCAGGGCGTCCGCCCCGGTGGCGGCGTCCGCGAGAATCACCTGGCCGGTGATCCGCGGGTTCTCCAGCCGGGCCGTCCGCAGCAGCGCGCCGAGGCCGGAGAGGGCGGCCGACTCCGGCCGGTCCGCCAGCAGGATCTGCACGAGCACCTCGGACCGCGTGCCGTCCGCCAGCACCGCCTTCGTCCGCTCGAACACCTGGAGCGCGTAGTCGGTGTAACGGCCGTCCAGGCCGGCCGCCCCGGAGGTGAGCACCTCCAGCTCGCACCCGCGGTCCGCGGCGACGGCGTCCGCGAGGGCGCCCGGCTCGGCGAAGACCACGGTGCGCCGCGCATCGGCGGGCCCCGGCGCGGGCAGCGCGCGTTCGCGCCACTGCGGGAAGGCCAGGATGCCGCCGGCCGCGGGCCCGGCCGGCAGGGCCCGGACGGCGAAGCCGGTCAGGCGCACCAGCACCTCGCCCGCGTCGTCGCACAGGTCGAGGTCGAAGCGGCGGACGGAACTCTCCTGCGGGGCCGCCGCGCTCGGGCGGATCCGGACCCAGAGAGCGGGCGTGAGGGCACCGAACACCTCGACCCGGTCGACGGCGAACGGCAGCAGGGTCTGCTGCCCGGCGGCCGGGTCCGCGGTCAGCATCCCCAGGCAGGCCTGGAGCGCCGCATCCGTCAGCCCGGGGTGCAGCCGGGTGGAGTCCCAGTCCGGCTGCGCGGCCGTGGGGAGCACCAGGCGCGCCAGCACCTGGCCCTCGCCGACCAGCAGGTGGTCGATGCCGCGGAACGACGCGCCGTACTCGATCCCGGCCGCCGCGAACGCCGCGTAGACCTGGTCGGCGTCCAGCCGGCGGGCACCGCGGTCGGCCCGCAGCGGCGCCAGGTCGACCCGGCCGGGCCGCCCGCCGCCGGGCACGACCGTGCCGGTGCTGTGCAGGACCTGGGCCGGGGGCCCGGCCGCCTCCTCGTCGGTGGCGAAGATCTCGAACCGGACGCCCTGCGACTCCTCGGGCCGCAGGGCGACATGGAGGTCGCGCGGGCGGTCGCCCACCCGGAAGGGGCGGGCCCAGACCACGTCGGCGAGGGCCGAGCCGGCCGACGGCGTCCGGCCGCCGGCCGCCGCCGCCAGCGCCATCTCCAGGTGGGCCACGCCCGGCAGGAGCCGCTCGCCGCGGACCAGGTGGTCGGCGAGGAACGCCTCCTCCCCGGTGAAGGTCGAGGTGTAGCGCTGCCGCCCGAACTGGGAGGTGTCGCGGTGCACCAGCGGGTGCGGCGCCGCCAGGGCGGGTGCCCCGGGGCCGGTCTGGGCACCCGGCTGGGCACCAGGCTGGACACCCGGCTGGGCACCGGGCTGCGCCTCCACCCAGTACCGCTCCTTGGCGAAGGGGTAGGTGGGCAGCGGGATCCGGAACGGCCGGCCGGGCGCGTACAGCAGCGGCCAGTCGACGGCGCAGCCGCCGGCCCAGGCCTGCGCGACGGCCGCGTGATCGCCGGCCGCGATCCGGGCACGGACGAGCGCCTTGCGGTCCTCGTCCTCCTCGTCCCAGGTCAGCGGCTCCGGCGCCCGGCCCCGGAACAGGGCGGTGTCGCCGCCCTGCCCCAGGTGGGTCCGCAGGCCCCGCGCCACGGCGTCGGTGGAGTCGGCCACGAAGGCCAGCCGGTGGTCCATCGCCTCCCGGCCGACCTGGAGCGAGAACGCCAGGTCGGTCAGGTCGAGGCCGGGCTCGTCCGCCAGGAAGGCGAGCAGGTTCCCGGCCGCGCTGTCCAGCTGCGCCTCGGTCTTGGCCGACAGGGTGACGACGACGGCCGCCGAAGCGGTCCGCACTCTGCTGTCACGCATTGGGGTACTCCTCCAGCACGACGTGGGCGTTCGTTCCGCTGAATCCGAACGAGCTCACGGCAGCGCGCCTCGGCGCCCGGCCGTCCTGGGGCTCCCAGGGTTCGAGGCGGGTGTTGACACGGAAAGGGGATCGGGCGAAGTCGAAGTGCTCGTTGGGCGTCTCGAAGTGGAGTGACGGCACCAGCCGGCCGTGCCGCATGCTCAGCAGCGCCTTGTGCACCCCGGCGACCCCGGCGGCCGCCGAGGTGTGCCCGATGTTGCTCTTCACCGAGCCGATGGCGCAGGCGTTGGTGGCCACCCCGCGCTCGCGGTAGACGGTGCCCAGCGCGTCCAGCTCGATCGGGTCGCCGAGCTTGGTGCCCGTGCCGTGCATCTCGACGTAGCCGATCGACGCGGCGTCGATGCCGTTCCGGTCGTAGACCGAACGGACAAGCTCCATCTGGCTGTTGGCGCTGGGTGCGGTGATGCCGTTGGTCTTGCCGTCCTGGTTGGTGCCCGAGGCCGCGACGACGCCGTAGACGTGGTCGTGGTCGGCCTCGGCGTCGCCCAGGCGCTTCAGCACCAGGGCGCCGACCCCCTCGCCGGGTACGAAGCCGTCGGCGCCGTTGTCGAAGGACCGGCACTGCCCGTGCGGCGAGAGCATGCCCGCCTCGGACATCCCGACGTAGGTGTCCGGGAGCAGGTAGAGCGAGACGCCGCCGACCAGCGCGATGTCGATCTCGTGGCTCGCCAGCGCCTGCTGGGCGAGGTGCAGCGCCACCAACGAGGACGAGCAGGCGGTGTCGATCGCGATCGCCGGGCCCTTGAGGTTGAGGAAGTAGGCGATGCGCGAGGCGGCGATGGCGTTGCTGCTGCTGGTCGCGGCGTTGGTCTCCGCGCCGTTGCGGAACACCAGGAAGCTGTACTCGTTGCCGCTGATGCCCAGGAAGACACCGCACTTCTTGCGGCTCAGGGACTGCGGGTCGTAGCCCGCGTCCTCGAACGCCCGGTAGGCCTCCTGGAGGAACAGCCGTTGCTGCGGGTCCAGCCCCTCCGCCTCCAGCGGCGAGATGTTGAAGAACAGCGGGTCGAAGCAGTCCGCGTCCTCCAGGTACCCCAGCCACTTGCAGCTGGTCCGGCCCTTCCGGCCCGGGCGCGGGTCGTAGTACTGCGCGACGTCCCAGCGCGACGCGGGCACCTCGCGCACGGAGTTGCGACCGTTGCTGAGGTTGTCCCAGTACTGGCGGAGGTTCTCCGCCCCGGGGTACCGGCCGGACATGCCGATCACGGCGGCCCGGTCCCCGCGGCGGACGGCGCCCGGTGCGGGCTCGGGCCCGGCGGGGGCCGGTGCGGGGAGGTCAGCCGGGACGGCAGCGACGGGGGCGACCGGCGTGACCGGGCGGACGGGTGCGACCGGGGTGACGGGTGCGACCGGGGCAGCTGGCACGGACGCCACGGGAGCCGTGGGAGCCGCGGGAGCCACCGGAACGACAACGGCCACCGGAACGGCGGCCACGGGCGCGACCGGAGCGGGCGCCGGAGCCGGCCCGACCTCGGCGGCGGGCTCGGCCGGGGCCGGGATCTGCGCCTCCAGGTGGCCGGCCAGCTCGCGCAGCGTCGCGTAGTCGTACAGCCGCGTCGCCGTCAGCGACGTGCCGTACATCCGGTTGATCGTCTTCACCCACTCGACGCCGATGATGGAGTCCATGCCGAGCTCCACGAAGTTGCGGCCGGCGTCGATCTCGCCGGACTCCAGGAACAGGGCCTCGGCGAGGCTGCTCCTCAGCTCGTCGACCAGGACGGACCTCGGGCGCGCCGGCCGAACCGCCACCGGCGTGGGTGCCGGGACGGGCTCGGGCACCGGCACGGGCTGCGGCTCGGGCTCGGCCACCGGCACGGGCTGCGGCTCGGGTGCCGAGGCCGCCGCCTCGCTCTGCAGGAAGTCCGCGAACTCCCGTACCGTCGGGTAGTCGTAGAGCCGCGCGGCCGTCAGCGCGGTGCCGTACTTCTTGTTGAGGGTCTTGATCCACTCGACCCCGACGATGGAGTCCAGGCCCAGCTCGATGAAGTTGCGGTTGAGGTCGATGTCGCTCTCCGGCAGGTACAGCGCCTCCGCGAGACCGGCCCGCAGTTCCTGCCGCAGGACGCTGGTGGACCGCACCGGCCCGGCGGGGGGCTGCCCCGCAGGCACCGGGCTCGCGGGCGCCGGGCTCGCGACCGCCGCGGGCTTCGCCGCAGGCGCCGGGTTCACGACCACCGGGTTCACGACCGAGGCGGGCTGCGCGGCCCGGCCGCCCAGCTCACCCAGCCGGACGTTCCGCGGCTTCGCCACCGGCGAGAGGGACGCGGTCACCCCCGCCCCCGGGCTCCGCAGCACGATCTTCGCCCGCCCGACCGCCCCCGGGACCTCCGGGACCACCGGGGCCGGAGCGACCGGAGCGACCGGCGTGCGGGGTGCCACCGGCGGGACCGGGGCGAGCGCAGGCCCCGGGGCCGGGGCCGCCGGCTGCGCCGCGGCGGGCCGCTGCCGCGCGGCCCAGTACCGCTTGCGCGAGAACGGGTAGCCGGGCAGCGCCGTCAGACTCGGCCGACCGTCCGCGAAGAGCTTCTGCCAGTCCGGTGTGGCGCCCTGGCAGTAGAGCGCGGCGAGGGCGGCGAGCACGTCCCGGTACTTGGCCGCCGGAACGCCCGGCACCGCGAGTTCGGCGAGCAGCGCCTGCGCCTGGATGTCGAGCAGCGAGCGGTCCGCACGGTCGCGCGGCACCTCGCCGCGGTGCACCGTCGGCTTCTCCTCGCCGCGCGCCGCCGCGTCCAGCGCGGCGAGGGCGCCGGCCGCGTCGCCGACGACGAGGGCGCAGCGGTGGGCGAAGTGCTGCCGGCCCTCCAGCAGGGTGTAGGCGGCGTCACCGAGGCGGGCCGCGTCGAAGTCCCCCGCCCGCAGGGCCTCCCGCAGCTCGCGGATCCGCTCGTCCAGCGCCTCGGAGGTCTTGGCGGACAGGACGAGCAGCCGGGCCGGGGCCTCGGCGGCCGTCGCGGTGCGCGCGTCCGCCCGGTAGCTCTCCACCACCATGTGGACGTTGGTCCCGCTCATGCCGAACGAGCTCACCGCGCCGAGCCGGGTGCCCTCCGGGCCGGCCGGCCAGGCCTTGGCCGCCTTGTTGACGTAGAAGGGGCTGTCCTTCCAGGCGATGTAGTCGCTGTCCTGCTCGCAGTGGAGGCTGGCGGGGATGACGCCGTGCCGCAGCGACTGGACGAGGGCGATCAGGCTGACCACGCCGGAGGCGGCCAGGGTGTGGCCGACGTTGGGCTTGGTCGAGGTCAGCGCGCAGGTGCCGGCCAGGCCGGTGTGCTCCTTGAAGACCTCGTTGAGGGCGTTGACCTCGACCGGGTCGCCGAGCCGGGTGCCGGTGCCGTGGGCGACGATGTGCCCGATGCGCCCGGCGTCGATCCGGTGCCGGCGGTGGACGCTGCGGTAGAGGTTCGCCTGTGCGGCGCCGTTCGGGGCGGTGATGCCGTTGGTCCGGCCGTCGTAGTTCATGCCGCTGCCACGGATGACGGCCACGATGTTGTCGCCGTCGGCCTCGGCCTGGGAGAGGCGCTTCAGGACGACGACCGCGACGGCCTCACCGAGCACCATGCCGTCCGCCCGGCTGTCGAAGGCGTGGCAGACGCCGCTCTCGGAGAGCATGCCGGCCTTGCTCGTCTCGGCGAACACCCGGGAGGTGGTCGCCAGGTTGACCCCGGCCACCACCGCGGCGTCGCACTCGCCGCTGCGCAGGCTCGCGCACGCCTGGTGGGCGGCGACCAGCCCCGAGGAGCAGGCGGTGTTGATGGCGAGGACGGGGCCGGAGAAGTCGAGCAGGTAGGCCAGCCGGGAGGCCATGATGGCCTCGTGCTGGGCCGTGATGCTGCCCTCGCCCTGGGTCAGGTGCAGGTAGTCGCCCTGCTCCGCGCCGACGAACATGCCGATCTGCCCGTCCCGGAGCCGGCGGTCGCCGTAGCCGGCGTCCTCCAGGGCGCGCCAGGCCTCCTGGAGCAGCAGCCGCTGGCGCGGGTCCATGGTCTGCGCCTCGCGCGGCGAGATCTCGAAGAAGCCGGGGTCGAACTCGGCGATGCCGGGGACGAATCCGACCCTGACCCGGTCGGGGTCCTGGGCCTGCGGGTCGCTCCAGTCGGCGCGGCGGTCCTCGGGAACGGGCGACAGCACGTCCCGGCCCTGTTCCAGGATGCTCCAGAACTCGTCCACCGAGCGGGCGGCGGGGAAGCGGCCGCTCATACCGATGACGGCGATCGCCTCCGGTCCGTCCTGGGCGCTGTGCGCCGGGGCCGGTGCGGGCCGGTCGGCGGGCTCGGCCGCGGCGGCCCCCACGTCCGTGGTGGTCGCGGCGGCCCCCACACCGGCGGTGGTCGCGGCGGGGTCCGCCGCCGCGGCGGCCGGGCGCCGGGACTGCGCCGAGTAGCGGGCGCGCAGGGCATCCTGCTGCTCCGTCACCAGGTGCCCCACGAGCCGCTGCGGGGTGGGGTGCGAGAAGAAGACCGAGGGCAGCACGTCGAAGCCGAAGTGCCGGCTCATCGCCCCGGCGAGCTTCGCCAGGTTGACGGAGTCGAATCCGAGGTGCGAAAGGTTCTCGTCGGCGTGAATCTGCTCGCGGGGTACCCGGAGCGTCTCACCGATCATCGTTTCCAGGTCCGACAGGACAAGGGCGTCGAGGTCCACGTGCTCCGATCCCGGGACAAGCGCGGTGTGCGCGGCGTTCATGGCAGGTGCGGCCTGGGCCGCGGGTGCAGCAGGTGCGGCGGGCGCCCGGTCCACCCCGAGCAACCGCCGGACGCGGTCGGGGTCCCCGGCCAGGACGAGGTGCTGGGTCCGGCCCTGCCCGAGCAGCCGTTCGAAGAGCGCGATGCCCTCCTCCCGGTCGAGCAGGCGCAGCCCGCTGGAGGCGAGGTACAGCTCGGCGCCCTGGGCGTCGGCGAAGCCCATGCCGCCCTCGCGCCACAGCGGCCAGTTGACGGCGACGGTCGCCCCGGAGAGCGCCCCCTGCCGTACCAGCTCGTCGCGGTGCCGGGCGTAGGCCGTCTGGAAGCGGTTGCCGACGGCGTAGTCGCAGCTGCCGAAGTCGCCGAGGACGGCCGAGGTGGACGAGAAGTAGCAGACGAAGTCGAGGGGTTCACCGGCGAGGACGTCGTCCAGAGCGAGGGTGCCGTCCACCTTGGGGGCGAGCCGGCCCAGGAACTCGCCGGCGTCGTTGGTGAGCAGGCTGCCCTGCCCGGCGACGCCGGCCGCGTGGACGACGCCGTCGATCGCCCCGAAGCGTTCGTGCGCCGCGCTCACGACGGCGCTCATGGCCTCCCGGTCGGCGGCGTCGGCCCGGCCGTACAGGACCTCGCCGCCGAGCGCCTCGATCCGGGCGATCAGCTGTTCCCGGCCGGCGTCGAGGGGCGAGCGGCCGGTCAGCACCAGGCGCGCGGAGCGGGTCCGGGCGAGGTGCTCGGCGAGGAGCAGGCCCAGGCCGCCGAGGCCCCCGGTGATCAGGTAGGTGCCGCGCTGCTCGAGCAGGTCCCGGCCGGCGCCGGGCGTGCTCGGCCGGACCCGGCCGACGTGGCGGACGCCGCCGCGGTACAGCACGCTGGTGGGCTCGGCGGTGGCCAGCTCGTCCCGGAGGCGGGCGAACCAGGCCCCGGGGGCCGTCCGGGCGCCGCTGTCCCGGCCGTCGCCGTCCCGGAGGTCCTCCAGGACGGCGGCGAACTCCACCCCGGGCAGGACCCGGCCGAGCGAGCTCCCGAAACCGAGCCACGACTCCAGGTACGCCTGCTCCGTGCCGTCGTGGAACTCCCCGGCCTGCAGGATCCGCCGCACCGTCGGCTTCGACGCCGCGACGGCCTGGAGGAGGCGGACGGTGGTGGTCCAGGCGGCCGGTCCGGCGCCGTCCTCGAGGGTCCACAGGTTGAGCACGGCGGCCGGCGGGCCGTAGCGCGCCCGGATCTCCTCGAAGGCGCGGACGCAGTCGCCCGCCTCCCGGGGGTCGACCTCGTAGGACTGCTCCGAGATCTTCCGGAACCCCTCGCCGCGGGCCACGAACACCAGCGTGGCCGCCGGGTCGAGGCGGTGCGCGGCGCGGGTGAGCTCGTCCTGGTCGCTCCGGTCGGTGCAGAGGCAGACGAGGGTCCGCGGCCCGGCGGGCGGCGGGGTGGGCAGCGCCTCGGGCTCCCAGGACTCCGCGAAGACCAGCACGTCGTCGGCCGGCACCTCGGGGGCCGCGCCGTCGGAGGCCTGGGCGGCGCCCGACCGCGCGGTGTCCGCCCGGGCCGTCCGTGCCCCGCCCGCCGACACCGCCGCGACGGTGCGCGAGGTGTCGATCCAGTGGCGGTCCCGGCCGAACGGGTAGGCGGGCAGCGCGATGCGCGCCGGCGCCTGCCCGTCGTACAGGCCGGCCCAGTCGACGGTGACGCCCCCGGCCCACAGTTCCAGCAGCTTGGCGAGGTGCCGGCCGGCGAGGGCCTCGTCCAGCCGCTCCTCGGCGGCGAGCCGCGCCAGGGCCTCGGAGTCCCCGCCGGCCCGGCCGCGGACCAGGCCCTCGGCCTCCGCGCCGGCGGCGAACGCCTTCAGCCGCGCGACCAGGGCCGGCATCGAGTCCACCACCAGGCCGAGCCGCTCCCGCATCGCCTCGCGCCCCACCTGGAGCGTCCGGGCGAGCGAGGGCAGGTCGGCGTCGGAGAGGCCCTTCGCCTCGATCCAGTCCGTCAGCCCGCGCACCTTCTCGGCCAGGCGGTCGGTGCTCCGGGCCGAGAGCAGCACCAGGACGGGCGCCCCGGGCGCGGCCACCGGCGCCGGCTGCGCCCGGTACTCCTCGACGACCAGGTGGGCGTTGGAGCCGCCGGCCCCGAAGGAGGAGATGCCCGCGATCCGGGGGAGCTCGCGCTCGGTCCCGTCGACCGTCACGACCGGCCGCCGCCAGTCGGCCAGGGTCTGCTGGACGGTGAAGGGCGTGTCGTCGAAGTCGATGTGCGGGTTGAGCTCGGCGGAGTGCAGCGAGGGGGCGAGCTTGCCGTGCCGCATCTGCAGCAGGACCTTGGTCAGGCCGGAGATGCCCGCCGCGCTCTCGCAGTGCCCGATGTTGCTCTTGACCGATCCGATCGCGCAGAACCGCTCGTCCGGGGTGTGCTGCCGGAACGCCTTGGTGAGGCCGGAGATCTCGATCGGGTCCCCGAGGGCGGTGCCGGTGCCGTGCGCCTCGATGTAGCTGACGGTGCGCGGGGCGACCCCGGCCTGCCGCCAGGCGTCGGTGATCGAGCGGGCCTGCGCCACCGGGCTGGGGACGGCGTAGCCGTTGGTGCGCCCGCCGTGGTTGACGGCGACGCCCCGGATCACGCCGTGTATTCGGTCGCCGTCCGCGACGGCCTTGGCCAGGGGCTTCAGCAGGACGGCGCCCACGCCCTCGCCCGGGACGTAGCCGTCGCCGCCCTTGCCGAAGCTCTCGCACCGGCCCTTGCTGGAGACGAACTTCCCCTGGCCGAGCATCAGGTACTTGTTGGGGTGCACCGACAGGTTCACGCCGCCGGCGAGCGCCAGCTCGCAGACGCCCGCCCGGATGCTCTGACAGGCGAGCTGGATGGCACTGAGCGAGGAGGAGCACATCGTGTCCACGCTCATGCTCGGGCCGCGGAAGTCGAAGTAGTAGGAGACCCGGTTGGCCACCGCCGAGGGGTTGCCGGAGACGGCCACCGGGCGGCCGAGGGCCTGCTCCTGGGCACCGTAGAGCTGGTACTCCTCGTACATCACGCCGACGTAGACGCCGATGTCGGGCACCTCGCCGCCGTCCGACGGCGTGTTGAGGCCGGCGGGGGTGTAGCCGGCGTCCTCCACGGTCTCGTAGGCGCACTGCAGGAAGAGCCGCTCCTGCGGGTCCATCAGCTCGGCCTCGGGGGGCGAGATGCGGAAGAACAGCGGGTCGAACTCGGCGACGCCGTCGACGAACCCGCCCCACTTGCTGTACGTCCTGCCCGGGGCGTCCTTGTCCGGGTCGAAGTAGGCGCTGTGGTCCCAGCGGTCGGCCGGGATCTCGGTGACGCTGTCCTTGCCGGCGGCCAGGTTGGCCCAGAACTCGTCCAGCGTACGGGCCTGCGGGTAGCGCCCGGCCAGGCCGATGATCGCGATGTCGAGCCCCCGCGACCCCTGCGGCCCCTGCGGCCCGGCGGGCTTCACCGGCTGCACCGGCTCGGCCGGACGGGCCGGCCCGTCCGCGCCGACCGGTGCCGGCGTCCCGAACCGGGTCGCCCACCGGCTGGACGCCAGCGGCTTGCGCGGCACCGCGCCGCCCGCGGCCCTGCCGGGCACGCCCGGGCGCGGCCGGGCGGACGGGCCCGGTACCGGCACGGGTGTCCCGCCGGCCGGGGTGTCGGCCGCCGTCCCGGCGGTGCCGAGGTGGCTCAGCAACGCCGGCCGGTGGGTGGCGAGGAGGTGCTGCGCCAGCCCGTGGAGGTCGCGGAACTCGAAGAACAGGGTCTTCGGCAGCGACCCGAGGACGGCTTCGAGCTCGGCCGTCATGGTCATCGCCATGACCGAGTCGATGCCGAAGCTCTCGAACGCCCGGTGGGCGTCGACCCGGCCGACCGGCACCTTGGTGACCTGCGCGAGCAGGTCCTTGAGGTACGCGGTCGCCTTCGCTTCGAGCGCGTCGTTGTCGTTGTGCGTCACGGATTCGTCCCGACGGCAGAGGTGACAGGGATGGTCTGGTGCGAGGCGGACGGGGCAGGGCTCTCAGGTGATCCGGACGGGGCAGGGTGCCCAGGTGATCCGGACGGACCGGCCGCGGTGACCATCACCTGACTGTGCGGGGAGTTGAGGATCCGGTGGAACGCCGCGACCCCCTCGGCCGTCCCCAGCGGGACGACGCCGTGGCGCGAGCGCAGCAGGGCCTCGGTCTCCGCCGTGACGCGCATGCCGCCCTCGGCCCAGAGCGGCCAGTTGACGGACTGGCTGCGGCCGGTGCGCACGCCGCGGGCGACGAGGTCCTGGCGGTACCCGGCGTACGCGTCGAGGAAGGCGTTGGCCGCCGCGTAGTCGACCTGCCCGACGTTCCCGGTGGCACCGGAGGTGGACGAGAAGGTGACGAAGAAGTCGAGCGGCAGGTCGCCGGTGGCGGCGTCGAGGTTCACCACGCCCGCCACCTTGGGTGCCAGCACCGCACGGAACTCCCCTTCCTGCTTGCGCAGGATGAAGTTGTCGTGCGTCACGCCGGCGCTGTGGACGACGCCGTCGATCCGGCCGCACCGCTCCAGCGTCCGCGCGACCAGCGCGTCGACGTCGGCGCGGCTCGCCGTGTCGGCCTGCTCGTAGTACGCGGCGCGGGCGCCGAGGGCCACCAGTTCGTCCAAGGCCCGGCGCTTGTCCGGGTCGGACGGGGAACGGCCGGTCAGGACCAGGGTGGCGTGCCCGCTCTGCGCGGCGATCTCCCGGGCGAGCACGAGGCCGAGCGCCCCGGCGCCGCCGGTGACCAGGTACACCCCGTCCTCCTTCCAGGGGAGCGCGGTGGGCGGCGCCGTGCTGTCCTCGGCCCAGACCTGCACCTCGCGCCGTCCGTCCCGGTAGCGCACGAGGACGTCCTCCGGGTGGGCGCGGTTCTCCAGGACCCGGCCGACGGCTGTCGCCGGGGTGTCGGCGGGGTCGAGCAGGAGCAGTTGTCCGCTGACGTTCGGGTTCTCCAGCGCGGCCGTGCGGAGCATCGCGACCAGGCCGGTGAGCGGCAGCGTGTCCGGGCCGCCGGCGAGCACCAGCTGGAGGTGGGCCTTGCCGGCCGTCCCGCGCACCTCGGACTTCAGCCGCTCCAGCAGCTGCACCCCGTAGCCGGCGTACCGGCCGTCGAGGGTGTCGTCCTGGTCGGTCAGGACGACGATCTCGCTGTCGTCGCTGCCGCGGAGCAGGTCCGCGGCCCCGGTCGGGCCGGCCAGCAGGACGGTGCGCCGGGCGCCGTCCACGGTGGAGGGTCCGGCCGACGCCGGCCTCGCCTGCCACCTGGGGTAGGAGAGTGCCGCTACGCCGGCGGGCCCCACGGGGTTGTCCGGTTCATGATGCAACGTCACTTGATGAGACGTTACATGATCACCCGTCGACTCCGGCATGGAAATCGGATCATGAGTTTTCGTCAGATCCAGGACCCTGAACGAGAGCCCCCCGATCCGCACCCGGACGCGACCGTGCTGGTCGGCGAGGTCCACGTCGAGCTTGCGGGTCGACGTGTCGCCGTCCCGGTGGTCCGCGCTCGGACGCACCCACGCCCACATCGCGTCCGTGCAGGCGTCCAGGACGAGGACGTCGTCCACCGCGAACGGCACGGCGAGCCCGGAGCCCTTCCCCGCCGCCCCCTCGGCGCCCGGCCGGCCGAGCACGCCGACGCAGGCCTGGAGGGCCGCGTCGAGCAGGCCCGGGTGCAAGGTGAAGTCGTCCACCGTGCCCCGGACCTCGTCCGGCAGCGCCAGCTCGGCCAGCGCCTCCTCGGGCCCGGTCCAGATGTGCCGGACGCCCCGGTGCGTGGGCCCGTACGCGATGCCGGCCGCCCGGTAGAGCTCGTAGCACTGGTCGGCGGTGAGCCCGGGGAGGTCGCAGGCGTCCCGCAGGGCGCCCAGGTCGAGCACGGTCTCCTCGACACCCTCCAGGAAGTAGACCGCCCCCTCGCTGTGCACCACGGGCTCGTCGCCGTCCGACGCACTGTAGGCGCGGAAGCGGATGTCGCCGTCGGCCTCCGGGTGGAGGCCGACGTGCAGTTCCTGCGGCCGGTCACCGACCCGCAACGGCTGCGCCAGCACGATGTTCCGCAGGCCCACCGGCGCGGACGGCTCGACGGCCGTACGGCAGGTCAGGCAGGCGGCGGCGACGGCCATCTCCAGGAACGCCGCGCCGGGCATCGTCCGGAAGCCCTGCACGACGTGGTCGCGCAGGAAGGACTCCTGGCCGGTGAAGACCGAGCTGAACCGCTGCTCCGCGAAGTCCGAGGTGTTGGCCTGCACCAGCGGGTGCAGCATGCCGGGCCCCTGCGGGGACCGCGACGCCAGCGCCACGACCGGCTCGGCGTCGAACGGGAAGCAGCGCTCACGGGCGAAGGGGTAGGTCGGCAGCGCGATCCGTCGGGGACTGCCGGCGCCGTGCAGCAGCCGCCAGTCCAACGGCACGCCGTTGGCCCACAGTTCGAGCAGCTTCTCGTACTTCCCCTTGTCGGCCCAGGCCGCGATCATCGCGTCGAGGTCGGCGTCGGGGGCGAACAGCGTCAGCACGGTGCTGTCGCGGGTCACCGTACTGCGGACGACCTCCTCGCCGCTCCCGCCGCCGTCGAGGAAGCCCTGCAGCTTCGCCGTCAGGTCGGGCACCGACCCGGCGAGGACGCCGAGCCGCTCCTCCATCGCCTCGCGGCCCACCTGCAAGGTGAACGCGACGTCGGCGAGGGCGGTCCCGGCGTGCTCCGGGCGCTCCAGCCAGTCCAGCAGGTTGCGGACCTGGGCCCGGAGCTGCTCCGCCGTCCTGGCCGAGAGCGGCACGACGGCGGGTGCGTCGGCCGGTGTCCCTGAGGGCAGGGACTCCTCAGGCAGGTGTTCGGCGGGCAGGTACTCCGCGATGACGATGTGGGCGTTGGAGCCCCCGGCGCCGAAGGAGGAGACGCCCGCGATCCGTGGCGCCGCCGCGCCCGTGCCGTCGGCCGGCCCGGGGCTCGGCCAGTCGGCCAGCTCCCGCTGCACGACGAACGGCGTCTGCGCGAAGTCGATGTGCGGGTTGAGCGTCCCCGCGTGCAGCGAGGGCGCGAGCTTGCGGTGCTGGAGCTGGAGCAGGACCTTGGTGATGCCGGCGATGCCGGCCGCGCTCTCGGCGTGCCCGATGTTGCTCTTCACCGAGCCGATCGCGCAGAACTGCCGCTCGTCGGTGTGCTCGCCGAACGCCTTCGCCAGCCCCGCGATCTCGATCGGGTCGCCCAGGGCCGTCCCCGTGCCGTGCGCCTCGATGTAGCCGACGGCGCGCGCGTCCACGCCCGCCGTCGCCAGCGCCCGGCCCACCACGTCGGTCTGGGCCTGCGGGTTCGGCACCGAGTACCCGTTGGTCTTGCCGCCATGGTTGACGGCCGTGCCCTTGATGACGCCGTAGATCCGGTCACCGTCCGCGACGGCCTTCGCCAGCGGCTTGAGCAGGACCGCGCCCACGCCCTCGCCCGGTACGTAGCCGTCGCCGCCCTCGCCGAAGCTCTCGCACCGGCCGTTGGTCGACGCGAACCTGCCCTGGCTGAGCAGCAGGTACTTGTTCGGGTGCAGCGAGAGGTTCACCCCGCCGGCGACCGCCACCTCGCAGTCGCCCCACTTCAGGCTCTGGCAGGCCAGGTGGACGGCCGACAGCGACGACGAGCACATGGTGTCGACGGTCATGCTCGGGCCCTGGAGGTTGAAGTAGTACGAGACCCGGTTCGCGACGGACGCCGGGTTGCCGGCCACCGCCAGCGGGTTGCCGCCGAGCTGTGCCTGGGCGCCGAGGAGCTGGTACTCCTCGTACATGACGCCGACGAAGACGCCCACCCGGCCGCCGAGCACGTTGCCGGTGCGGCGCTTGGCGGTGTCCCGGGTGTAGCCGGCGTCCTCCAGGGTGTCGTGGACGCACTGGAGGAAGAGCCGCTCCTGCGGGTCCATGATCTCCGCCTCGCGGGGGGAGATGTTGAAGAACATCGGGTCGAAGTCGTAGGCGCCGTCGAGGAAACCGCCCCACTTGCTGTACGTCGTGCCGGGCGTGTTCGGGTCGGGGTCGAAGACGGCGCCGACGTCCCAGCGCGAGGCGGGCACCTCGGTGACGCTGTCCCGGCCGGCGGCGAGGTTCTGCCAGAACTCGCGGACGTCGGCGGCCTGCGGGTAGCGCCCGGCCAGGCCGATGATCGCGACGTCGCCGCTGCCCGCGGCGGTGTCCCGGGCCGGGGCGGCCTCGGGCCGGGCTCCGGCGAGGGGGCGCCAGGCGCGCTCGCGGGCCGGAGCCGTCCGCTCCGGGGCCACCGGCCCGGCGGGGCCGGCCGACTGCGGGCGGGTGCCCGCCGCGGGGAGCAGTTCGCGCATCCGCTCCGGGTGGGTCTCCAGGAAATGCCGGGTCAGCGCCGCGATGGTCCGGTGCTCGAAGAACAGCGTCTTCGGCAGCGATCCGAAGACCGTCTCCAGCGTCCGCGTCAGGTCCATCGTCATGACGGAGTCGACGCCGTAGTCCTCCAGCGGCGCCTCGGCGTCGATCCTGGCTGCGGGCAGCTCGATCACCGACGCCAGGAGCTTCCTGAAGTACGCCTCGGCCTTCCGGGCGGTGCCCTCGTCCGGATCGGTCCCGTCCGGAGCCGCCACCGCTGCGGGCGCGGCGCTCACCACGGCGGCGGGGACAACGGCGGCGGTGGCGACGACCCGGTCGGCGAGCAGGTCCGCGAGCAGGGTCTCCCGCAGTCGCGGCCGGTCGCCCTCCAGCACCAGCACCTGGCTGTGGCCGGAGGCCAGCGCCTGGTGGAGGGCACGGACGCCGGTCCCGGTCCGCAGCGGGACGAGGCCGAAGCGCTCGCCCAACGACCGCTCGGTGCCCTCGTCGACGTGCATGCCTCCGTCGGCCCAGAGGGGCCAGCCGAGCGACACCGTCCGGCCCCGCCGCTCCCCCGCCGCCACCAGGGCGTTGCGGTGCAGCGCGTAGGCGTCCATGAAGGCGTTGGCGGCCGCGTAGTCGCACTGGCCGACGTTGCCGAGGGCGCCGGCGACGGAGGAGAAGGCGACCAGGAAGTCGAGGTCGTCCTCCCGGGTGGCCTCGTCCAGGTGGACCAGCCCGGCGACCTTCGGTGCCAGCACCCGGGCGAAGTCGCCCGCGTCCTTGCGCAGGATGAAGGCGTCCTTGATGAACCCGGCGCTGTGCAGGATGCCGTCGATCCGGCCGTGCGCCGCGCGGACCCTGGCGACGAGCGCCTCGACGTCGTCCCGCACGGCCGCGTCGGCCTGCTCGTAGACCGCCCGGGCGCCGAGCCCGGTCAGCTCCGCCAGGAGTGCGTCCTTCTGCGCGTCGCGCGGCGCCCGGCCGGCGAGGACGATCCGGGGCTCGCGCACCCCGGCGGCGATGTCCCGGGCGAAGACGGCGCCCAGCCCGCCGGCGCCACCCGTGATCAGGTAGACGCCGCCGTCCTTCCAGGCCGCCCCGACCGTCGGGCCGGCCGGCTCCTCCTCGCGCCACCGCAGGACCTCACGCGCGCCGCCGAGGTGGCGGACGGCGGTGTCGGCCGGCGCGGCACGGTCGGCGACGACGTACGCCGCCACCTGCTGCGGGCCGTCCTGCGGGTCGACCAGGACGAGCTGGCCCAGCACCTTCGGGTTCTCCAGCCGGGCCGTCTTCAGGACGGCGGCCAGCCCCGCCCACAGCGACGGCTCGCCGGCCGCCGGGGCGACCAGCTGGACGGGGACGCTCTGCTGCTTGCGCTCGCCCAGCACCTCCTGCACGGCGGCGAGGACGGTCAGCGCGTCCTCGGTGTAGCGGGCGCCCACGCCCGGCGCTGCGGAGTCCAGGCGCACCACGCGGGCCGTGCCCTGCGCCTCCAGCGCCGCCGCGACCTCGGGCAGCCCGGCGACCAGCACCAGGCCCGCCCCGCCCGCCCCGGGCGCGCCGGTACGGTCCACGCGCTCCGCGGGGACCCAGCACGGCGCGGCCAGCAACTCGCCGACGGCGGCGGTCCCGACGGGAGCCGGCGGCTCACCGGAGGCCGGCGCCGTGTAGGCGCGCAGGGAGACGCCCCTGAGCCGGACACGTACCCGGCCCTCCTCGTCGCAGAGGTCGATGTCGAGGCGGCGGACGGCGTCGCCCGGCCGGCCGCCGCCCTCGCGTACCCAGGCCCACATGGTGGAACTGCAGGGGCCGGCGATCTCCACCTCGTCGACCGCGAAGGGCAGCAGCAGCGGGCCGCCCTCGTCGGTCAGGGGCAGCAGGCCCGCGCACGCCTGGAGGGCCGAGTCCAGCAGGGCCGGGTGCAGGCCGTAGCTGTCCAAGGTCCCGCTCACCGCGGCCGGCAGCACGAGCCGGGCCAGCACCTGGCCCTCGCCGGTCCAGAGACGGTCGAGGCCGCGGTGGCCGGGGCCGTAGTCGATACCCCGGGCGCGGAACGCCTCGTAGGCCCGCTCCGCGTCCGACTCGGCTCCCCGACAGGCGGCTTGCAGCTTCGTCAGGTCGAGGACGGTGGCCTCGGCCGGGCCGTCCTCCGGCGCCACCCGGACGATCCCCTCACTGTGGATCACCGGTTGGGCCGCCGGGCCGTCCTCGTCGCCGGGGCCGAAGATCTCGAAGCCGACCTCGTCCGGGCCCTTGGGCAGCAGCCGGACCTGGACGGTCCTGGCCCGGCCCGCCACCGTGACAGGCCGCGCCCAGACGACGTTGCGGATCCGCAGGGCGCCGTGCGGCTCGTCCAGCGAGGCCGCCACGGCGGCGCGCGCCAGCTCCAGGCAGGCCGCGCCGGACAGCACCCGCTCGCCCTGGACCTGGTGGTCCTTCAGGAAGAACTCCTCGCCCGTGAAGACCGAGGTGAAGCGCTGCTCGTTGAGGCTGGAGGTGTTGGCGTGCAGCAGCGGGTGCAGCCGCCCCGCGCCGGTGGCCGGCTGCCGGCCGGCCCCGGCGGCCGGGGAGAGCCAGTAGCGCTCGCCCTGGAACGGGTAGGTCGGCATCGACACCCGGCGGGGTGCGGCGCCGTCCCGCAGCTTCTCCCAGTCGAGCACCAGGCCGGTGACCCAGAGCTCCAGCAGCTTGCCGTACGCGCCCTCGGCGGCCCAGGCGTCCAGGGCCGGCGCGAGGCCCTCGTCGGCGGTGAAGACGGCCAGTACCCCCTGCCGGCGCTCGACCCGCCCGCGGTACAGCTCGGCGACACCGGCCGCGCCGGCCAGGAACTCCCTGAGCCGGTCGCCGAGTTCGCCGGTCGTGCCGACCACCAGGCCGAGCCGCTCCTCGTACGCCTCCCGGCCGATCTGGAGGGTGTGCGCGAGGTCGGCGAGCGCGACACCCGCGCCCTCCCCCTCGGTCGTCCAGTGCAGCAGTTGCTCGGCCTGGTCCCGCAGGCCCTTCTCCGTCCGCGCGGAGAGCACGACGACGGCGGGCCGGTCGGCGGCGGGCCCGGCCCCGGCGGCCGGCACCGGGACGTACTCCTCGACGATGACGTGCGCGTTGGAGCCGCCCGCGCCGAAGGAGGAGATACCGGCGATCCGCGGCGTCTCGGCGCCGTCCGCGCCGACCGGGCGCTGCCAGGTCGACAGCTCGCGCTGCACGTAGAACGGGCTGTTCGCGAAGTCGATGTGCGGGTTGAGCACCTCGGAGTGCAGCGAAGGGGCGAGCTTGCCGTGCTTCAGCTGCAGCAGCACCTTGGTCAGCGCCGAGATGCCGGCCGCGCTCTCGGCGTGCCCGATGTTGCTCTTGACCGAGCCGATCGCGCAGAACTGCCGGTCGTCCGAGTACTCCCGGAACGCCTTGGTCAGGCCCGCCACCTCGATCGGGTCGCCCAGCGAGGTGCCGGTGCCGTGCGCCTCGACGTAGCTCACCGAGCGCGCGTCGACACCCGCCTCGCGCAGCGCGTGGCCGATGACGTTGTGCTGAGCGCGGGGGTTGGGGACGGAGTAGCCGTTGGTCCGGCCGCCGTGGTTGAGGGCCGTCCCCCGGATCACGCCATGGACGGTGTCGCCGTCCTCGACCGCCCTGGCGAGCGGCTTCAGCAGCACGGCGCCGACGCCCTCGCCGGGCACGTAGCCGTCGCCGCCCTCGCCGAAGCTCTCGCAGAGCCCCTTGCTGGACGCGTACTTGCCGGCCCCGAGCATCAGGTACTTGTTGGGGTGGAGCGACAGGTTGACGCCGCCCGCGACGGCGAGCTCGCACCCGCCGGTCTGCAGGCTCTGACAGGCCAGGTGCAGGGCGGTCAGCGAGGACGAGCACATGGTGTCGACGGCCAGGCTGGGGCCGTGCAGGTCGAAGACGTAGGAGATCCGGTTCGCGATGGACGAGGCGCTGCCGGAAAGCGTGACGTTGCGTCCCCTGGCCTGCTCCTGGGCGCCGTAGAGCTGGTACTCCTCGTACATCACGCCGACGAACACGCCGACGTTGCCGGCGAGTCCGCGCTCGCCGTAGCGGCTCAGCGCCTCGCGGGTGTAGCCGGCGTCCTCCAGCGTCTCGTGCACGCACTCCAGGAACAGCCGCTCCTGCGGGTCCATGAACGCGGCCTCGCGCGGCGAGATGTTGAAGAACAGCGGGTCGAAGTGGTCCGCCCGGTCCAGGAATCCGCCCCACTTGGTGTAGGTGCGGCCCGGCGCGTTCCGGTCCGGGTCGAAGTAGGCACTGTGGTCCCAGCGGTCGGCCGGGACCTCGGTGACGCAGTCCCTGCCCTCGGCCAGGTTGCGCCAGAACTCCCGGATGTTGCGGGCCTGCGGGTAGCGCCCGGCCAGGCCGACCACGGCGATCTCCAGGCCTCCGGCAGCCGGTTCGGTACGGGCGGCGGCGCGCCGTACGGTCCGCCCGCGGCGCGGGGCGGCGGGCCGGGCCGGGGCGGCGGGCTCCGAGGCGGCGGGGGCGACGGGCTCCGGGCCGGCCGGCCGGGCCGGGGCGGCGGGCTCCGGGTCGTCCGCGCCCAGGAGGGCGGCCAGCCGCTCCCCGTGGGCCTCCAGGAAGTACTCGGTGAGCGCGTGGATGCTCTGGTACTCGAAGAACAGGGTCTTGGGCAGCGAACCGAAGACCTGCTCCAGCTTGTTGGTCAGGTTCATCGTCATGATGGAGTCGATGCCGTAGTGCTCCAGGGCATCGTTCACGTCGATCCGGTCGGCCGGCAGGCGCAGCTGGGAGGCCAGCAGGCCGACCAGGTAGCGGCCGGCCCGCTCGGCCGGTGTGGCGGCGCCGGGCCGGGAGGGCGCCACCTGCCGGGCCGGGACGGTCCCGGTGCGTTCCACCGGGGCCGATGCCGGGGCCGGTGCCGGGGCCGGTGCCGCGTCCGCGTCGTAGGCCCGGGAGGTGAAGCCCCGGAGCCGGCAGCGGACGGCGCCGGCGTCGTCCAGGAGGTCGATGTCCAGCTTGCGGACCCCGAGGCCCGGCCGGTCGTCCGCGCTGTACCGGACCCAGGCCCACAGCTCCGGGCCGAGCGCCCCGAACACCTCCAACTCGTCCAAGGCGAACGGGAGATGGAGCGTCGTGCCGTCGGCCTGGCCGAACAGGCCGACGGAGGCCTGGAAGGCGGCGTCCAGCAGGCCCGGGTGCAGCACGAACGCGTCGAGCGTCCCCCGCGCCCCGGCGGGCAGCACCAGCCGCGCCAGCGCCTGGCCGTCGCCGATCGCGATGCTCTCGATGCTGCGGTGCGCCGGCCCGTAGTCGAGGCCCATCGCCGCGTACGTCCGGTAGCACTCCTCGGCGTCCAGTCGCGCGGCGGTGCAGGCGGCCAGCAGCGCCGCCACGTCCACCGGCCCGGCCGGTGCGCCGGCGGCGGGGACGGCCACGCCCTGGCTGTGCACGACGGGCTCGGCCGCACCGTCACCGGCGGACGCGTCGCCGTCCGGCAGGCTGGAGATCTCGAAGGCGACCGCCCCGCCCTCCTCGGCGTACAGCGTCGCCCGCACGTGCGCGGGCCGCCCGTCCACCGTGATGGGGCGGGCCCAGACCACGTTGCGCAGCGTCACGCCCTGCGGCCGGGCGTCGAGCGAGGCCTCCAGGGCCGCCCGTGCCATCTCCAGGTAGGCGGCGCCGGGCAGGACCTTCCGGCCCTGGACGACGTGGTCCGTCAGGAAGAACTCCTCGCCCGTGAACACCGAGCCGAACCGCTGGGCGTCCAGGCTGGAGGTGTTGGTGTGGACGAGCGGGTGCAGCCGGACGGCGCCGGGGACGGCGGCGCCGGGGGTCGTCAGGTCGCCCACCCAGTACCGCTCGCGGGCGAAGGGGTAGCCCGGCAGCGGGATCATCCGGGGGTGGCGCCCGCGGTGGAGCCGGCTCCAGTCGACGGCCAGGCCCTTGGCCCAGAGGTCGAGCAGCTTGTCGAACTTGCCCTTCTCGATCCACGCGTCGACGGTCGCCGCCATGTCCGGGTCGGTGGTGAGCACGGCCAGGGTGTCCCGGTGCTCCTTGACGCTGCCCAGGTGGAGGTCCTCGACCTCGTCGCCGGCGACGAACGCGGAGAGCTTGGCTGCGAGTTCGGCGGCGGAGGTGACCGGCACCGCGAGCCGCGTCTCCATCGCCTCGCGGCCGGACTGCAGGGTGTGGGCGAGGGCGTCGATGTCCGGGCCGGCCTCGTCCTGGCGGGCGAGCCAGTCCAGCAGGTCCTGGGCCCGCTCGCGCAGCCGCTCGCCGTCCTTGGCCGAGAGCACGATCAGCCGCGGCGTGCTCCCGGCGTCGGAGGAGGCGGCCTCGGGACCGCCGGCCTCGGAGTGGGCAGCCTCGGAGCGGGCGGGCTCGGGGCGGCGGTACTCCTCCACGACGACGTGCGCGTTGGAGCCGCCCGCGCCGAAGGAGGAGACGCCGGCGATCCGGGGCAGCTCCGCCGTCCCGTCGGAGCCGCCGGGGCGCTGCCAGTCGGCCAGCTCCTGCTGCAGGCGGAACGGCGTCCGGGCGAAGTCGATGTTGGGGTTGAGCTCCTGCGCGTGCAGGCTGGGCGCGAGCTGCCCGTGCCGCATCTGAAGGACGATCTTCAGCAGTCCGGCGATGCCGGCCGCCGCCTCCAGATGGCCGATGTTGCTCTTGGCCGAACCGACGGCGCAGTACTGCAGCGCGTCGGTGTCCTTCCCGAACGCCTGGGTGAGACCGTCGAGTTCGATCGGGTCGCCGAGTTCCGTCCCGGTGCCGTGCGCCTCCACGAAGCTGACCTGCCCGGCCGGGACCCCGGCGCGGTCCAGCGCCTCGCGCACCACCTCGGCCTGCGCGGCCGGATTGGGCACGGTGTAGCCGTTGGTCCGGCCGCCGTGGTTGATGCTGCTGCCGCGCAGCACCGCGTGGATGACGTCGCCGTCCCGCTCGGCGTCCGAGAGCCGCTTCAGCAGCACCACGGCCGCGCCCTCGCCGGGCACGAAGCCGTTGCCGCCGGCGCCGAAGCTCCGGCACTTCCCGTCGTGCGACAGCATCCGCTTGCCGGACATCAGGGTGTAGTTCGACGGGTGCAGGTAGAGGTTGACCCCGCCGGCGAACGCCAGGTCGCACTCGCCGCGCCGCAGGTGCTCCATCGCCTCGTGGACGGCGCTCAACGAGGACGAGCACATGGTGTCGACCGGCAGGCTCGGACCGCGGAGGTCGAGCAGGTACGACACCCGGTTGGCGACCGAGGCGAACGAGGTCAGCGGGTGCAGGTTCTCGTTCTGCTCCCGGAGCGCGGGCCCGTACAGGTCGAAGCCGGTCTTGGACACGCCGGCGAAGACACCGACCCGCCCGCCGTGCGCGTCGGCCAGGCGCCGGCGGGTGTAGCCGGCGTCCTCCAGCGCGTTCCAGGACTCCTGGAGGAACAGGCGTTCCTGCGGGTCCATGTTCATGGCTTCCTGCGGCGAGATACCGAAGAAGAGCGGGTCGAAGTCGGCGAAGCCGTCGAGGAAGCCGCCCCACTTGCTGTAGCTGCGGCCCAGCGCGACCGCCTCGTCGCGGTCCGGGTGGTAGAAGCCCTCCAGCTCCCAGCGGTCCGCGGGGATCTCGGTGACGCAGTCCCGCCCGGCGGCGAGGTTCTGCCAGTACTCGTCCAGGGTCCGTGCCTGCGGGAAGCGGCCGCTCATACCGACGACGGCGATGGCGTCGGCGGCGATCGAGCCGGCGGCGATCGAGCCGGCGGCGATCGAGCCGGCGGCGATCGAGCCGGCGGCGATCGAGCCGGCGGCGATCGAGCCGGCGGCGATCGAAGCGGTGGCGGCCGGGGTCTCGGCCGCGACGGCGGGGGCGCGGGTCGCGGCGGGCTGTGCGGCAACGGCGTCCGGGGCTGCCACGACGGCGGGCTTCTCAGCGACCGGGGCGACCGGGGCGGCGAGCCCGGTCCAGGTGAGGCACGTCCCCCGGTGGTCCCGCAGGAAGTAGCCCGCCAGGGCGTCCAGGGAGTTGAACTCGTAGAGGACCGTCTTCGGGAGGCCCGCGAAGGTCTCGGCGAACTTCCGGTTGAGCCGGGTGACCACGATGGAGTCGACCCCGAAACTCTCCAGCGGGGCCTCGGCGTCGATCTTCGCCGCCGGGAGGCCGATGACGCCGCCGAGCACCCGGCGGAGCTGCTGCACGACCCTGTCGCGCAGCAGCCCCTCGTCGACGGCCACCGCCGCCGGAGCGGAGGAGGACGGAGCGGCAGCGGGCCGAGCGGCCGACGGAGCGGCGGGCGTCACGGCCGGGGCGGGTTCCGACGACGGCTGCCCGAGCAGCGCCCGGCGGATGCGCACCCCGTCGCCCTCGACGGCCATCACCTGATGGTGCGCCAGGGCGAGGCTCTCGTGCAGCACACGCACGCCGGACCGGGTGCGCAGCGGGTGCATGCCCACCTGCTCCAGCAGCGCCCGCTCGGTCTCGGCGTCCGGGGCCATGCCGCCCTCGGCCCAGAGCGGCCAGTTGAGCGAGACGGTACGGCCCGAGCGCCGGCCCTCGGCGACCAGGCCGGTGCGGTGGAGGGCGAAGGCGTCCAGGAAGGCGTTGGCGGCCGCGTAGTCGGCCTGGCCGACGTTGCCGGTGACCGCCGCCGCGGAGGAGAACAGGGCGAAGAAGTCGAGCGGGTCGCCCTGGCTGGCGGCGTCGAGGTTGACCGTCCCGGCCACCTTGGGGGCCAGCACGGCGCGCAGGTCGTCCTCGCTCTTGCGCAGGACGAAGCCGTCCCGCAGGACGCCGGCGCTGTGGATGATGCCGTTGATCGCGCCGTGCTCCTGCCGCACCCCGGCCAGGAACGCCTGCACGCCCGCGGCGTCGGCGGCGTCGAGCGGGGTGTAGTGCACCTGCGCCTGCGGGCGCCGCAGCGACTCCAGCAGCCGCTGCCGGCCCGCGTCGAGCGGGGAGCGGCCGGTGAGGTGGACGGTGGCGCTGCGGACGGAGCGCAGCACGTCCCGGGCGAAGATCAGTCCGAGGCCGCCGAGGCCGCCGGTGATGACGTAGCTGCCGCCCTCCTTCCAGGGCAGCGCGGGCTGCTCCGGGGCCGGCAGTTCCTGCCAGGCCAGCACGGAGCGGCCCCCGTCGTGCAGCCGCACCGAGCGCTCGGCCGGGCGGTCCCGGCTCGCCAGGACCCGGGCGGCGGTGGCCGCGGCCGGCGCGGACGCGTCGACCAGGACGAGCTGGGGCACCAGCCGGGGGTTCTCCAGGGCCGCACTTCTCAGCAGGCCGAGCAGGCCGGCGCCGAGGGCGTCCTCGCCGTTCCCCGGACAGACGAGCTGCACGAGCGTCCGGGGCAGGGACGGGAGGGCGAGGAGCCGGCGGAGGGCGTCCAGCACCTGGGCCGCCAGGTCCGTGTAGCGCTCGGCGGTCCCGGTGGCGGAGCTCTCCAGGAGGCGCACCACGACCGTGGTGTCGGACTCCTGGAGGGCCGTCGCCAGTTCACGGGGGCCGGCGAGCAGCACGAGGTGGCCGGGCTCCCGTCCGGTCGCCGGGGTTCCGTCGGCCGGCTGCCAGACCGGGTGGAGTCGGACCAGTTCCGGGCCGTCCTCCACCGGGACGTCCTCCACCGGGCCGTCCTCCACCGGGACGTCCTGCTTCGGGACGTCCTGCTTCGGACCGGTGCCAGCCGGGGCGGCCTGCTCCTGGCGGCGGCGCAGGAACTCCTTGACGTACTCCTTGGAGACGCGCTCGGCCTTGAGGTCCAGCAGCAGCTGTTCGAGTTGCGTATCCATGGTCAGCGACCCCCGTTGTCCGTGGTGCGGCCGGCGTCGTCGAACGACCGGCGGATGTGCTCTGCGGCGGCTTCCAGTCCGAGGGAGTCGCTCAGGTAGCTGTCGATGACGTCGTCGAGCAGCGCGTCCGGCAGCCCGGCCGCCGCTGCGTCCGTCCCGCCCCCGGGACCGGCGGCACCGGGGCCGTCGAACTCGTGGCCGTCGACGCCAGGGCCGTTGACGTCAGAGCAGTCGACCGGATTCTCCGCGATCCAGTACCGCTCGCGGGCGAAGGGGTACGTGGGCAGCGGGACGACCCGGGCCGTGCGCCCCGGGTGGAGGCTGCCCCAGTCGAATTCGAAGCCGTTCACCCAGAGGTCCAGCACCTTGGCGTACTTCCCCTTGGCGATCCAGGCTTCGAGGATCGCGCCCATGTCCTCGTCGGCGGTGAGCGCGGACAGTGCCCGGTCCTGGCGCTTCACCCGGCCGCGGTGCAGCCCCTCGGTCCGCTCCGGGCGGTCCAGGAAGCCCTGCAACCGCTCCCGCAGCTCGCCGAGGGAGCCGACGACCGTGCCCAGCCGCTCGGGCATGGCCTCGCGGCCGGTCTGCAGCGTGTGGGCGACATCGGTGACGGACACCCCGCGCCGTTCCCCGGCCGGCAGCCAGCGCAGCAGTGCGGCGGCCTGCTCCCGCAGCCGCTCCTCGTCCTTGGCGGAGAGGACGACGAGGGCGGGGCCCCCGGCCGGCGCGCCCTCGGCGGCCGGCTCGTTCCGGACGTACTCCTCGATCACCACATGGGCGTTGGCGCCACCCGCCCCGAAGGACGAGACGCCGGCCCGGCGTGGCACCTCGGCGGTGACGCCGTCCAGGGTGACGACCGGACGCTTCCACTCCGCCTGCTCCCGCTGGAGCACGAACGGCGTCGCGTCGAAGTCGATGTGCGGATTGAGCGCCTCGGCGTGCAGGCTCGGGGCCAGCTCGCCGTGCTGGAGCTGGAGCACCACCTTCAGCACGCCCGCGATGCCGGCCGCGGCCTCGGCGTGGCCGATGTTGCTCTTGGCCGAGCCGATCGCGCAGTACTGGACGTCCCGAGTGTCGCCGGAGAACGCCCTGGTCAGGCCGTTGATCTCGATCGGGTCGCCCAGCGCGGTGCCGGTGCCGTGGGCCTCGACGTAGCTGATCGTGCGCGCGTCGACGCCGGCCCGGTCGAGCGCCTGGCGCACGACCTTGCCCTGCGCCACCGGGTTCGGCACGGTGTAGCCGTTGGTGGTCCCGCCGTGGTTGATGCTGGTGCCCCGGATGACGGCGTGGATGTGGTCGCCGTCCCGCTCCGCGTCCTCCAGCCGTTTGAGCACGATCGCGCCGACGCCCTCGCCGGGGACGAAGCCGTTGCCGCCGAGCCCGAAGCTGCGGCACTTCTCCTCGTCCGCCAGCATCTGGAGGTTGCACAGGTTGAGGTAGCTCGACGGGTGCAGGTAGAGGTTCACCCCGCCGGTCACGGCCAGCCGGCAGTCACCGCGGAGCAGGTGCTCGCACGCCTCGTGGAGCGCGGTCAGGGACGAGGAGCAGAGCGTGTCGACCGGCATGCTCGGGCCGTTGAGGTTCAGCTTGAACGAGACGCGGTTGGCCGCCGACCCGAAGGAGGTGTACGGGTACGTGGTGTCGCCGCGGCGCCACCGCTCGGGCCCGTAGAGGTTGTGCCCGGCGCGCGTGATGCCCACGAAGACACCGACCTCGCCGTCGAACTCCTCCTCGATGCGGGCCCGCGTGTAGCCCGCGTCCTCGAAGGCCTTCCAGGTCTCCTGGAGGAACAGCCGCTCCTGCGGGTCGATCTCCAGCGCCTCGTTGGGCGTCATCTCGAAGAACAGCGGGTCGAAGTCGGCGAAGCCGTCGAGGAAGCCGCCCCACTTGCTGTAGCTCTTGCCCTCCGCGGCGGCCTTCTCCTTGTCGGGCTCGAAGAACCCGTCGAGCGGCCAGCGGTCGGCGGGGATCTCGGTGACGGAGTTCCGCCCGGACCGCAGGTTCTCCCAGTACGCGTCCAGCGTCTCGGCCTGCGGGAAGCGGGCGCTCATCCCGACGATCGCGATGTCACCGGTACGGGCCGGCGCGGCGGCGGGGCGTACCGGTGCGGCCGTCACCACCGGGGCAGGCGTCGTCACCGGGACGACCGGGGCGGCCTGCACGGGCGCGGCGACCGGGGCGACCACGGCGACCGGGGCGGGCGCAGCGGCCTGCACGGGCACGGCGACCGGGGTGGCGGCCGGCGCGAGGCCGACCGCCCGCTCCAGGGCCTCGTCCTGACGCTCGGCGAAGTGCTCGGTGAGCCCCTCGACGGTGCGGTACTCGAAGAAGAGCGTGCTGCTCACCTCCCCCAGGTCCTTCTTGAGGTTGTTGAGGAGCTGGAGGATGAGAATCGAGTCGATGCCGTAGGCCGACAGCGCCTCCCGGACGTCGATGGACTCCGCCGGGATCAGCAGGGTCCGCGCGATCAGCTCCCTGAGGTAGGTGCGCATAGCGTCCCTGAACGCCGCCGGGTCCACCCGCACGGGCTGCGGAGCGGTGACCTCCGGCGCCTGCGGAGCGGTGGCCTGCGAAACGGTGATCTGCGGAGCGGTGGCCTCAGGTGCGGTGACCTGCGGTGCGGTGGCCGCCACCGGCCGCGGCGCCGCGGACCGCGCCCCGGCCGGGGCCGGCGGCTCGTTGCCGTCGGCCTGGCGGATCACGCCGTCGCTGAAGGCCACGACGACCTGCTGGCCGAGCGGGTGCGCGTCCCGCGCGGGGAACTCGACGGCCGCGAAGCCCTCCCACTCCAGGACGGACTGCCACATCCGCGGCTCCAGCCCCGGACCGCCGGCGTCCCGCAGCTCCGGGTCGTCGTACAGCCACCAGCCGTCCAGGAGGGCGAAGGTCAGCATGCCGAACACGGTGTAGCCGTCGATCTCGTTCACCACGACGGCGCCGCCGGGCCGCAGCAGGGCCTTGCTGTTGCGCAGCGAGACCCGGATGTCCTTGGTCGCGTGGAGCACGTTGGTCGCGATGACGAGGTCGTACCCGCCCTCCTCGAACCCCTGCCCCGCCACCGGGCGTCCGGCGTCGTACAGCTGGGAGCGCAGGAACGGGTTCTCGGCGCCCCACTGCTGCTCGCCGTGGATGAGGAAGGCCCGGGAGAGGTCGGTGTAGCAGTACTCGCCGATGTGCTCGGCGTACGGGCGCAGCCGGCGCATGACCGTGGCGGTGGTGCCGCCGGTGCCGGCGCCGACCTCCAGGATGCGGAACTTCGCGCCCGGGTTCTCCGCCAGCCGGCGCTCGACCAGGGCGACGGTGCAGTCGCCGACGACGTCGTTGAAGTAGTCGGCGATCATGTTCCGCTTGTAGATGCCCTCCACCAGGTCCAGGGAGGAGCCGGGGAAGATGACGTCGACCGCGGAGGTCGCCCCGGTGAGGATGCCGGTCAGGGCGCGGAGGGTCTTGTCGACCAGGTCGACCGAGGCCCGCAGCTCCGGGTCGGCCAGCCACGCCCGCTTGTTGCGCTCCCACTCGGCCGCGGTGGCGGCCGGGTCGAGCGGGCTCACCGCTGCGGCGCGGTAGCCGGTGCGGGTGTCGGAGCCGGTGCCGGTCCTGACGAGGTGGCCGTGCTGCACGAAGAGCTCGAGGGTCTCCTGGAGCCAGCGGTCGTACTTGCCGATGATCCCGGTGGCCTGCTGGAAGGAGGCGGCGTCGAAGTCCCCGCCGGCGAACCAGCCGCGGCCGTGCAGCTCGCACCAGAGCAGCTTGGCGAGCAGCGCGTCCAGCTCCCGGAGCTTGTCCTTCGCCTGCGTCTCGACGGTCTGCAACGCGGCCTGGCGCGAAGGGAGTTCGGGAGTGATCGGGCCGGCCGGCGCGGCCGCCGGGCTCAACACCCGGACGGACTCGTGGTCCGCGTAGGCCTCGAACCGCTCCGGCTTGCGGGTGTTGACGTAGACCAGCTGCCCGAGCGGGGCGGCCAGCAGCCGCTCGACCGCGTCCATCGCGAGCGCCGGGTCGATGTCGCCCAGGCCCTCCTGCTGGTAGATCCGCTCCCGGACGTGCTGCGGGACGTCGAGGCCGCTGCCGACGGCACCCCAGTAGCCCCAGTTGACCACCTTGACCGCGTAGCCGCGCTCGGCCGACAGGCGCTCGGCGAGGGCGTCCTCGAAGGCGTTGCCGGCCACGTAACTGCAGTAGCCCATCGTCTGGTTGATCGAGGCGATCGAGGAGAAGTAGAGCAGGAAGTCGAGCCCCTCGGCATCGAACACCTCGGCCATCCGCACGCTCGCGTCGACCTTGGCGCTCAGGCCCTGGCGGAACTGCTCCTCGCTGGTGTTGGGCAGGCTCTGGTCCACCAGGCCGAAGACCGACTGGACCACGCCGTGGACGATGCCGAACCGCTCCTTGACCTTCGCGTACGCCGCCCGCAGGGACTCCGGGTCGGCCGCGTCCGCGGGGACGTACCAGGGCGCGGGGCCCAGGGCGGCCAGCCGGTCGATCTTCCGCTGGACGGCGTCGTCCTGCTCCCGGCGGCCGATCCAGACCACCTGGGCGCCGAAACGCCGGACGACGTCCTCGCTCCACAGCTCGCCGATACCGCCGGCTCCGCCGAGGACGACGTAGACGCCGCCCTCCTTGTACGGGGTCCGGGCCGGCGCGGGCAGCTCCGCGGTGGCCAGGCTGCGGCGGAACCACTGCCCGCCCCGCAGGGCCCGTACCGTCCGCGCCGGAGCGCCGAGCAGGTCGGCGATCGGGGCCGGCCCGGCCGCGCCGACGTCGAAGGACTTCACGGCCCAGTCGGGCAGTTCCTTCGCCATCACGCCGGCCAGTCCGAGCACGGCCGCGTCGGCGGGGTGCACCGTCTCGCCCGGGAGCACGGACTGGGTCTGCCGGGTCACCACGGTCCAGCTGAGCTCCTCGCTGCCGTAGCCCAGCGCGAAAAGGGCCTTGGTCAGGCGGAAGAAGGTGACCACGCCGGCGTCGGTGCGCCGGAGCAGCTCGGTGGCACCGGCGCCGTCGCGGGCCGCCGGGACACCGTCCTCGGCGGGCGAGATCCAGACCAGGTGCCGGACGGTGCCGACGCGGCGCAGCGCAGCGGTGAGCGCCTCGACGCTCCGGGTGTCGGCGGCGGTGAGGAAGTGCGGCGCGGCGCAGCGGGCGGCGACGGCCGCGTGCTCGGCGGCGTCTCCCCCGACGACCACCACGTTGCCGTCCAGGGCAGGGCCGGCGGCCTGCGCCGACGTCTGCCCGGGGGCGGGCTCACGGACCCAGAGCGGCACCAGTGACAGGTGGTCGGGGTCCTGCGGCCCGGCGGGGCGCCCGGCGATGGCGGCCGGGGCCGCGGCGGTCAGGGCCGGGGCGGCGGCGGCCGGGCGCTGCGACCGGTCCTCCTCGGGCAGCCAGTAGCGCTGCCGCAGGAAGGGGTAGGTGGGCAGCGGCACGCGCAGGTACCCGCCGGCGGCGAAGAGCCGCGCGTACTCCAGCTCGTAGCCCTGGAGGTACAGGTCGCGCACGGCCTCCAGCTGCTCCGTCCGGGCCGTCCCGGCGGCGCCCTCGGCGCAGCCACGGATGCAGCTGTTGCCGAACTGCTCCAGGGAGGTCTGCGGGCGCGGCGCGTGCTCCGCCAGGTCGGCGACGCGCACGTGCTCCTCGCGGCCGTCCGCGAGCCACTCGCGCAGCCGCGCGGCCAGTTCGACGCTGTCGCGGGCGACACAGGCCAGGCGGACCGGGCAGTGCCGGCGGCCCAGCAGCAGGGTCAGCGCGACATCGCCCAGTTCGACGCCCGGGTTGCCGTCCAGGTGGTCCAGCAACTGGGATGCCTGGGTGTGTAGTTGGTCACGGGAGAGGGCGGAGAGCACCACCAGGTGGCCGGTGACGGCCGGTGCGGCGCGGCGGGGCGCGGGGGCCTCCTCGATCACCAGGTGGGCGTTGGTGCCGCTGAAGCCGAACGAACTGAGGGCGGCCAGCCGCGGGCGGCCCGCCTCGGCCGGCCAGTCGCGGTGGACGGTGTTCACGTAGAACGGGCTGCCGCGGAAGGCGATGTGGGCGTTGCCCTGCTCGAAGTGCAGGGAGCGCGGCAGCTCGCGGTGGCGCATGGCGAGCAGGATCTTGGCGAGGCCGGCGACGCCGGAGGCCGGTGCCGCGTGCCCGATGTTGGTCTTCACCGAGCCGATCGCGCAGTACTCCGCCCTGTCGGTGTAGTGGCGGAAGGCCCGGCTCAGCGCCTGGAACTCGATCGGGTCGCCGAGCTTGGTACCGGTGCCGTGGGCCTCGACCAGCTGGATGTCGGCCGGGTCGATCCCGAAGGTGTCGTAGACCGTACGCTCCAGCCGTTCCTGCGACTTGGCGCTCGGCGCGGTGATGCCGTTGGACGTGCCGTCCTGGTTCAGGCCCGAGGCGCGCACCACACCGTGGATGTGGTCGCCGTCGGCGAGGGCGTCGCTCAGCCGCTTGAGCACCACCATGCCGACGCCCTCGCCCGGGACGAAGCCGTCCGCCCGCTCGTCGAAGGTGTGGCACTGCCCGGTGTCGGAGAGCATGCCCGCCTTGTGCGCGGCCAGGTAGTAGTCGGGGGCGCACTGCACCGAGACCCCGCCGGCCAGCGCCAGCTCCACCTCGCCGGCGCGCAGCGCCTGGCACGCGAGGTGGACGGCGACCAGCGAGCCGGAGCAGGCCGTGTCGACGGCGATGGCGGGGCCCTGGAGGTCGAGGTAGTAGGAGATCCGGGCCGGGATGATCGCCTCGGCGTTGCCCCACATGGCCTGGGCCGGGGCGTCCTCGGCGGGCGCGGTCAGGTAGTCGCTGATCTGGGTGCCGATGTAGACGCCGCAGGCCCGGCCGTGGACCGCCTCACCGGCGTAGCCGGCGTCCTCCAGCGCCTTCCAGGACTCCTCCAGCGTCAGGCGCTGCTGCGGATCCATGTAGGTGGCCTCGAGGCCGGATATCTGGAAGAACATCGGGTCGAAGAGGTCGATGTCGTCCATGAGCGAGGCGTACCGGGGGTGGCCGGCGCCCGGCGACACGTACGTCGAGAGGTCCCAGCGGTCGATCTCGCCGACCAGGCCGCGACCGGCGGCGAGGTGCTGCCAGAGCTGGTGGACGTCCTTCGCGGTGCCGAACCTCCCGCTCAGGCCGATGATCGCGATCGGCTCGGTGGACGGGTCCGCGGCGGGGACGGCCGGCGCGGTGGCTTCCGGTGCGGCGGCGGCCGGGGCGGGAGCTTCGCGAGCGGGGATCACGGTGGTCACCACGACCGGTGCGGGGGCGACGACCGCGGGGAGGACCACGGGGACGGCCGTAGCCGGGACGGCGGGCGCGGGCCCCACGGTGAGGGCGGCGGCCAGCTCGTCGCGGTGGTGCTCCACCACGTACCGGGCCAGCGCCCGCACCGAGCTGTGGTCGAACAGGTCGGTGGCCGCCAGCGTGATGCCGAGGGCGGCGTTCAGATCCTGTGTCAGTCCGACGCCGAGGATGGAGTCGACGCCGTAGTCGGCGAACGCGTCCTCCTCGGAGATCTCGCGGCGGTCCAGGCCGAGGGACTGCTCGATCTGCGTGACGATCGCCGCCCGGACGCGCGCCTCGGCGGCCGCGCCGTCGAGGACGCCGGCCGGGGCCGTGACGTCGGCGGGGGCAGCGGCAGGGGCAGGGGCCGCGACCGTGAGGTCGGCCGGGGCCGCGACCGGGGCCAGCAGCGCGCGCGCCTGCTCCGGGAAGGCGTCGGCCACGTACGCCGCCAGCGCGCGCACCGAGCTGTGGTCGAACAGGTCCGTGGTGACCAGCACACCGCCCAGGACTTCGTTGAGGTCCTGGATCAGCTGCACCCCGAGGATGGAGTCCACGCCGTAGTCGGCGAACGCGTCCTCGTCGTGGATCTCGCTCGCGGACAGCCCCAGCGAGGTCCGGATCCGGGTGACGATCGTGCGCTGCACCTGCGCCCGCACCTCGCCCTCGCTCGCGAGCGGCACGCCGGCGACGGCAGTGACCGCAGTGGCGGTAGTGACGGAAGCGACGGAAGCGACGGCTGCGGCGGCGGCGGGCGCGGTGGCGACCGCGGCCTGCGCGGCCGCTGCGGCGCCGGCCCGGGCCACGACGATCTGGTGCCCCGCCTCGTGCACCGCGGCGGCCGGGAAGGCGACGGGCCCGAAGCCCTCCTCCGCCAGCACCGTCCGCCAGCTCTCGGGCGCCAGGCCCGGGCAGCCCTCGATCCGCAGGTCGGCGTCCCGGTAGAGCCACCAGCCGTCGAGCAGGCCGAAGGTCAGGTGCAGGAACAGCGTGCGCGCGGCCATCTCGTTGAGCAGGAGCTCGCCCTCGGCGCCCAGCAGCGCCTTGGCGTGCCGGACGGCCGCCCGCACGTCGCGGGTGGCGTGCAGGACGTTGGTGGCGAGCACGATGTCGTAGCCGCCCTCGGTCATGCCCTGGGCGGCGGGGGCGCGCTCCACGTCGAAGAGGTCGAACCGCACGTACGGGTGCTCGGCGCCGAACTCCTTCTGCCCCTTGAGCAGGAAGTACTTCGACAGGTCGGTGTAGCGGTACTCGGCGATGCCGTCGCGGTACGGGGCGAGCCGGCGCAGCACCTTCTCGCTGGTGCCGCCGGTGCCGGAGCCGATCTCGAAGATCCGCACCCGGCGGGCCGGGTCCCGGTCGAGCAGGTCCGCGACCCGGGCCGCGACCTGGTCCGCCATGATCTCGTTGAGGGCGTCGGCGCTGTCGCAGTGCCGGTAGACGCCCTCGACCAGGGCCATCGAGGAGGCGGGGAAGATGACGTCGGTCGCCGGCCGGCGGCCGGTGAGGACCTCCGGGAACGCGCGGATCGCCGGATCCAGCAGGTCGAGGTAGGCGCCGGCGCCGGTGCTCCCCTGGCGCAGCGCGTCCCAGCGGCGCCACACGGCGTCACCGTCGGCCGGGGCCTTCGCGGTCGGCGTGTAGGTCCCGGCGCCGTGCTCGCGGTACTCCAGGTAGCCGTGGCCGGCCAGGATGCGCAGGCTCTCGTCGAGCCAGCGGTCGTAGCCGCCACCGGGCTTCAGGGCGGCCCGGAGCTCGGCGACGGAGCCGCCCGCGGCCTTCAGCCCGATCGCCCGCAGCTGGGTGAACAGGAGCTCGCAGAGCAGGTCGTCGTCGAAGCCCCGGGCGCTGCCGGAGTCGGCGAGGACGCGCCGCAGCTGGCGCTCGTCGGCGGCCCGCGGCCGACCTGCGGCGCCGGAGACACCGGCGGCGGAAGCATCGGGGACACCGGCCGCCGGCTGCCCGGCGCGCCTCAGGGTCGTGGTCTTCTCGACGGCGAGCTGGTCGAACGGGCCGGAGAGCAGCGCGTCCAGCGCCGCCATGCCCTCGGCGGGCTCGATGGAGCCGATGCCGTCCAGCTCCATCCGCCGCTGGTAGGCGTCCGCGGCGACGACGCCGACGCTGCCCCAGTAGCCCCAGTTCATCACCTTCACGGTGGCCGGCCAGGTCTGTCCGAGGAGCCGGGCGAAGGCGTCCTTGAAGACGCAGCCGCAGACGTAGTTGCTCTGCCCGGCGGAGCGCTGGAAGGAGTTGAGCGAGGAGAAGAACAGCACGAAGTCCAGCGGCTCGCCGGCGAAGACCTGGGCCATCCGGACGCTGACGTCCACCTTGGCCCGGACGGCGGCCCGGAAGCGCTCCTCGGTCATCCGCGCCACGCTCCGGTCGAGCAGGGCGATGGCGGAGTGCACGACACCGTGGATCTGCGGGAAGCGCGCCTTGACCTGCGCGACGGCGGCCGCCAGCGAGTCCCGGTCGGTGGCGTCGGCCTGGAGGTACCAGGGCGCGGGCCCCAGCAGGGCCAGCTCGGCGATCCGGGCCCGGATCGCCTCGTCCTCGGGGCGGCGGCCGATCCAGACCACCTGCGCCTGGTAGGTGCGCACGACGTGCTCGGTCCAGGCCGCCCCGAGGCCGCCCGCGCCGCCGACGACCACGTAGACGCCGCCGTGCTTGTACGCCGTGGTGTCCTCGCGGACGGCCTCGTCGGCCGGCACGGGCACCAGGGTCTGCCGGTACCAGGCGCCGCCGCGGTGCGCCCAGGTGGCGGCCACCGGCTCGGTCGGGAGGTCGAGTGCCTCCCGCAGGACGGCGTCGCGCAGCTCCTCGACGTCGGCGAGACGCACCCGCCAGCGCGGGTTCTCCTTCGCCAGCGAGCCCAGCAGGCCGTGGACGCCGGCGTGGGTCGGGTCGACCTGGTCGGCGTCGCCGACGAACTGGCTGCGGACCGTCACGGCGGTCCACTCCAGCGCCCGCTTCTCGTAGCCGAGCGCGAGCAGCGCCTTGGCCAGCCGGAAGCCGGCGTACGCGCCCTCCTCCTGCCGCTCCACCAGGGCGTCGCTCTCCGGCCCCACCGGCGCGGCGCCGCCCGCGACCCAGACCACGTGGTCGTAGGCCGCGCCGCCGCGCGCCAGCCGGGCCTGGAGGCCTTCGACGGTGTCGCCCGCCCGCAGCAGCAGGACTTCGACGCCCTCCTGCCCGGCGAGGACCGAGCCCAGGGCCTCGGGCTGGTCGCCGACGAGCAGGATCCGCCCGCCCGGGCCGCGCTGCACGGCCGGCGGGAACGGCTGCTGCGCCTGCTCCCAGACCGGCTTCAGCACGGTCAGCCGCCCGGCGGCGGCCGTCACGGCGGACGGCGCCGGGGCGGGCGGCGTCGCGGCGTCGCGCCGCACCGGGCGGGTACTGAACGCCCTGATCCGCACGCTCACGTTGCCCTGCGCGTCGCACAGGTCGATGTCGAGCTTGTCGCCGCCCTGCGCGGTCGCCCGCTCGCTGCGCCGAAGCCACGCCCACATGGTCGGCGCGCCGGGCCCGAGGATCTCCAACTCCTCCAGCGCGTACGGCAGGTGGGCGCCGTCGGTGGCGTCCAGCAGGCCGATGGAGGCCTGCAGTGCGGCGTCGAGCAGGCTGGGGTGCAGCACGAAGCGGTCGAGTCCGTGCTCCGCCGCAGCCGGCAGCGCCAGCTCGGCGAGCACCTGCCCGTCTCCGGCGAACATCCGCACCAGGCCCTGGAAGGCCGGCCCGTACGCGATCCCCTTGCGCCGGTACGAGGCGTAGGCCTCGGCGGCGGCGATCTCGAAGGAGCCGCACTCGGCCCGCAGTCGGGCCAGGTCCAGCGGGGCCGGCCGCGGGGTGTCGGTGACCACGACGCGGCCCTGGCTGTGCACGGCCGGCTGCGCGCCGACGACCGGGGCGAGGATCCGGTAGCGCACGCCGGTGCTGTCCGGTTCCAGCTCGACCCGGACGTCCGACGGGGTGTCACCGACCTTGACCGGCCGCATCCAGACGACGTCCCGGATCGAGACGGTGCCCGCCGGCCCGCCCCGCTCCGCCCGGTCGGCGGCGTGGGCGGCCCGGGCCAGCTCCAGGTGGGCCACCCCGGGGAGGATCTTCTCCCCGCCGACCACGTGGTCGCGCAGGAAGAACTCCCGGCCGGTGAGGGTCGTACCGGCCGGCCGGCCGGGCTCGGCGGCGCGCTGCAGCAGCGGGTGGCCGGCCGCGCCGGCCGCCGGCCGTGCGACGCCCTGCCACAGCTGCTTCCTGGCGAAGGGGTAGCCGGGCAGCGAGACCGGGGCCGGGCGCCGGCCGCCGAACAGCCGCAGCCAGTCGAGGTCGTTCCCCTGGCAGTAGGCCTTGGCGGCGGCGCGCAGCGCGTCGGTGTGGAGCGCGGCGTCGTGGTGCAGCCGGGCCGCGTGCTCCAGCAGCCGGTTGCCGGCCTCGCGGACCTCCTCCTTGGCCGCGAAGCCCTTCGGCACCCGCGCGGTGAAGACGTCGGGCGCCTGTCCGTCCCGGGCCCACTGCCGCAGCAGGCGGGCGGCCTCGGCGGCGTCGCGGGCCACCACGGCGCAGCGGTGCTGGAAGTGCGGCCGGCCGTCGAGCAGGGTCGCGGCGCTCTCGCGCAGGCCCTGCGGGCGGGTGGCGTCCTCCAGGAAGTCGATCAGGTCGGCGACGCGCTGGCGCAGCGACTCCTCGGACTTGGCCGACAGGGCCAGCAGGTGGGCGGGCGCCGTCGCGGCCTCGTCCTCGTGTCGCACCGGATAACTCTCCACAACCATGTGTGCGTTGGTCCCGCTCATCCCGAACGAGCTGACGGCCGCGAGGCGCTTTCGTCCGGCGCGCTCGGGCCACGCCCGGTTCGCCTTGTTGACGAAGAACGGACTGTTCTTCCAGGTGATGTACTCGCTCTCCTGCTCGCAGTGCAGGCTCGCCGGGATCGTCTCGTGGCGCATGGCCTGGACGAGCGCGATGAGGCTGACGAGGCCGGAGGCGGCGAGGGTGTGCCCGACGTTCGACTTGACGGACGTCAGGGCGCAGTACTGCTGCTTGTCGGTGAGGCCCTTGAAGGCGTCGTTGAGCGCGTTGATCTCGACCGGGTCCCCGAGCCGGGTGCCGGTGCCGTGCGCGACCACGTACTCGATGTCCGCCGGGTCCACCCCGTACTGCCGGTGGACGGAGCGCAGCAGCTCGGTCTGGGCGTCGCCGTTGGGGGCGGTGATGCCGTTGGAACGGCCGTCGTAGTTGATGCCGCTGGCGCGGATGACGGCGTGGATCCGGTCCCCGTCGGCGACGGCGGCGGAGAGCTTCTTCAGGACGACGACGGCGACGGCCTCGCTGAGCACCATCCCGTTGGCGCGCTTGTCGAACGCGTAGCAGACGCCGTCCTCGGAGAGCATGCCGGCCTGCTGGGTGCCGTCCAGCAGCTGCGGGGTGGTGATCAGGCTGACGCCGGCGGCCAGGGCGGTCTCGCACTCGCCGTTGCGGATGCTCGCGCACGCCTGGTGGGCGGCGACGAGCCCGGAGGAGCAGGCCGTGTTGAGGGCCATCACCGGGCCGGTGAGGTCCAGGAAGTAGGAGAGCCGGGCGGCGAGGATGCCGTCGTGGTTGGCGGTGATGCTGCCGGCGCCGCGGGCGAGGTCACCGTAGTCGCCCTGCTCGACGCCCACGAACATGCCGACCTTGCGGGTTTCCGCGGGCTTCCAGCCCGCGTCCTCCAGCGCCCGCCACGACTCCTGGAGGAGCAGCCGCTGGCGCGGGTCGAGGCTCTGCGCCTCCTTGGGGGAGATCTCGAAGAACAGCGGGTCGAACTCGTCCGGGGCGGACAGCTGGCCGACCCGGAACGCGCCGAACCGGCTGTCCTCGGGCTCGCCCCAGAGCGCGAGCCGGTCGCGGCCGATCGGGGTCACGGTGTCGCGGCCCTCGGCGAGGACGGACCACAGCTGGTCGACGTCGTCCGCCCCGGGGAAGCGCCCGCTCATGCCGATGACGGCGATGGCGTCGTCGTCCGCGCCCTGTCCGGCCGGGGACGGGGCCGGGGCCGCGGGCTCCGGCCGGGTGCCGGCCGCGGCGGCCTCGGCGACGGCAACGGCTTCGGCGGCCCGGGCGGGTTCGACGGCCGGGGTGGGTCGGGCGACCGGGGTGGGCTCGGGCGCGGCCCGGTCCACCGCCTCCCGGAACCAGTCCGGCTCCGCCACCTCGGCGGCGGGCGAGGCGGCGGGCGAGGCGGCGGGCTCGGCGGCGTCAGAAGCGCCGCCGCCGTAGAACGCGCCGAGGACGTCCCGGTGCTCGGCCGCGAACCAGCCCCTGAGCTTGCGCAGCGTGGAGTGGCTGTAGAAGAGCGAGGGCGACACCTCGACGCCGTAGTGGGCGCCGAGCCGGGCGGCCAGCTCGGCCAGGCTGACCGAGTCGAAGCCGTAGTCGGCGAGGTTGTCGTCCTCGTAGATCTTCTCGAGGGCGATGTTGACGGCCCCGCTGACGATCTCCCGCAGGTCCCGGTCCAGGCCCTCGTCGAGGCTCACCGCCGAAGCGACCGGCGGCGCCGGGGCGGTTGCCGGCTGCGACTGTGGCTGCGTCAGGCCGAGGAAGCGGACCACCCGGCTCGGCCTCCCGACCAGGATCATGTGCTGGGAGGCTTCCTGGGCGAGCAGCTGCTCGAACAGCGCGATGCCGTCCTGCGTCTCCAGGAAGTCCTGGCCGCTCGACCGCAGGAGCATCGTGGTGGTGTCCTGGTCGAAGCCCATCCCTCCCTCGCGCCACAGCGGCCAGTTGACGACGACCGTCCGGCCGGAGAGCTGCCCGGCCTTCACCCGCGCGTCGCGGTGGGCGGCGTAGGCCATCTGGAACCGGTTGCCGACCGCGTAGTCGCAGGTGCCGAAGTCGCCGATGACGGCCGAGGTGGAGGAGAAGTAGCAGACGAAGTCGAGCTTCTCGCCCGCCAGCGCCTCGTCCAGGGCCAGCGTGCCCCGGATCTTGGGCTCCAGAATCTGCTCGAAGGCGCTGAGCTCCTTCTGCAGGACACTGCCCTCGCCCTGGACACCGGCCGCGTGGACGACGCCGTCCAGCGGCCCGAAACGCTCACGGGCCCGCTCCACGACGCGCTTCATGTCCTGCGCGTCGGCGACGTCCGCCTGCACGTACTCGGCCCGGGCGCCGGCGGCGGTCAGGACGTCGAGCTTCTCCTGCCGCGCCGGGTCCTGCGGGGAGCGCCCGGTCAGGACCAGGTCGGCCCCGTAGTTCTCGGCGAGGTGCCGGGCCACGATCATGCCGAGGCCGCCGGCTCCGCCGGTGATCAGGTAGGTGCCGCCGCGCCGCAGGGCGCCGGGGCGCTCGGCGAGGGCCGCCGGCCGGACCCGGCTGACGAAGCGTCCGCCGGCGCGGTGGAGCACGCTGACGGCCTTGTCGGTGCGCAGCTCGGCGAGCAGCCGCTCGGTCCACGCGGCCGCGGTGGCGGGCCGCTGCGGGTCGGCGGCGTCCTGGAGCACGACCACCACGGACAGCTGCGGCAGGACGAGGCCCAGCGAGCGCTCGAAGCCGATGTTCGCCTCCAGCAGCGCACGCCCGACGCCGTCGCGGTACTCCCCGGCGAGCACGAGACGCCGTGCGGGGAGCTTGGCCGCGGCCACCGCCTGAATGGTCAGGACGACGTCGCCGAAGTCAGCCGGCTCCGAACCAGGCTCCAGTGCACGGAGGTTGACGATCGCGTCGATGCCGGGCCGGTTCGCCGCGAGGTCGCGGAACGCCTCCCGGTAGTCCTGCGGCTCGCCGCGCCGGACTTCATAGCTGTCCGGGGTCACCTTGCGGTAGGCGTCGCCGAAGCCGACGAAGGCCACCGGCAGGGCGGGGTCGAGCGCCCGGACGGACCGGGCGATCTCGGCCTGGCGCTCCGCGCCGGTGCAGAGGAAGACGATCCCGCCGAGCGGCCGGGCCGCCCCGTCCAGGGCCTGCGGCTCCCAGCCCTCCACGAAGGCGAGCGACCGGGTCGGCTCCGCGGGCACGGCGACCGTCACGGTCCCGGCCGGCGCACCGGCCGAAGCGGCGACGACCGCTGCGGCAACCGGCGTTGCGGCGGCCGGTACGACGGCCGGCGACTGCACCGGGGCCCGGCCGAGGGACAGCGGCCTGGGCGCCTCCAGCCAGTGCCGCTCCTGCGCGAACGGGTACGTCGGCAGCGGGACGCGGCCCACCTCGGCGCCTCGGGCCAGGGCGTCCCAGTCGAGGCCCAGGCCCTTGACCCAGAGCTCGGCCAGCTTCTCGCCCCGGCCGCGCGCCAGCCAGCGGGCCACCACCTCCTGCATCTCCTCGTCGGCCTCCAGGAGGGCGACGGTGTCCCTGTGTTGGCGCACACCGGCGTGGAAGACGTCCTCGACGCCCTGCCCGCCGTCCAGGAAGGCCCGGAGCTTCTCGCGCAGCACGTCGTGGCTGTCGACCACCAGGGCGAGCCGTTCCTCCATCGCCTCCCGGCCGACCTGGAGGGTGTACGCGATGTCCGGCAGGGCGGCGTCGCGGCCCTGCTCCGACAGCCAGGCGAGCAGCGCCTGCGCCTTCTCCCGCAGGCGGTCGCCGTCCTTCGCCGACAGCACGACGATCTGCGGCTGCGCGGTGCGGCCGGTGCTCGGGCGAGGCTCCTGCGCCGGGATGTACTCCTCGATGATCACGTGCGCGATGGCGCCGTGCGCGCCGAAGGAGGAGACCCCGGCGATCCGGGGCAGCTCCTGCGTCACGCCGTCGACCGTCCGGGTGGGGCGGGCCCAGGGCTCCAGCTCCTGCTGGACGTAGAACGGCGTGTTCGCGAAGTCGATGTAGGGGTTCAGCTTCTCGGAGTGCAGCGACGGCGCGAGCATCCCGTGCCGCATCTGCAGCAGCACCTTGGTGACGGCGACGACGCCGGCCGCGCCCTCCAGGTGGCCGATGTTCGACTTGACCGACCCGATCGGGCAGTACTGCTTCTTCGCGGTGTGCTTGCGGAAGGCCCGGGTCAGACCGGTGATCTCGATCGGGTCGCCGAGCGAGGTCCCCGTCCCGTGGCCCTCGATGTAGCTGATGTCCTCCGCCGAGAGGCCGGCGTCGGCCAGCGCGGCGGTGACCATCTCCGCCTGGGCCAGCGGGTTGGGCACGGTCATCCCGTTGGTCTTGCCGCCGTGGACGGTGGCGACGCCGCGGATCACGCCGTGGATGTGGTCACCGTCGGCGACGGCCTGGTCGAGCGGCTTGAGCAGGACGCAGCCGACGCCCTCGCCGGGAACGTAGCCGGTGCCGCCGTCGCCGAAGGAGCGGCAGCGCCCGTCCGCGGCGAAGAAGTTCATCTGGCTCAGCGACACGTACTTGTTGGGGTGCAGCGAGAGGTTGGCCCCGCCGGCGAACGCCAGCGTGGCAGTGCCGTTGCGGATGCTCTCGACCGCCATCGCGATCGCGTAGAGCGAGGACGAGCAGGCGGTGTCGACGGTCAGGCTCTGCCCGTGCAGGTTGAAGAAGTACGAGACGGCGTTGGAGGCCGCGGCGCGGTCGGAGAGCACCACCTCCTGGCCGCTGAGCAGCTGGTACTCGTTCCACATCATGCCCAGGTACACGCCGACCTTGCGGGCCTTGTCGGCGCTCAGGGTCTTGCGGGTGTACCCGGCGTCCTCCATCGCCTCCCAGGCGGACTGGAGGAAGAGGCGGCTCTGCGGGTCGGTCAGCGCGGCCTGGTTCGGGGACATGTTGAAGAACAGGGCGTCGAAGTTCTCGGCGCCTTCGATGAATCCGCCCCACTTGCTGCTGCTCTTGCCGGGCGTCTTCTCGGCGGCGTAGTGCTCGTCCTTGTCCCAGCGGTGCGCCGGGATCTCCTCGATGCAGTCGTCGCCGCGCTCCAGGACCTTCCAGAACTCGTCGAGGTTCCAGGCCTTCGGGTAGCGGCCGCTGATGCCGATGACGGCCACGTCACGCGACCGTCCGGTGGTCTGCGGACGCTCCTGCACGGCCGGCACGGCAGTGGCCGCAGGGGCGACGGTGGCGGTGGCGGTGGCCGGGACGGTGGCAGCGGGCCGGGGCGGGACCGACTGCGGGGGGGCGGCCGGGGCCGGGGCGGCGGGCTGCCCCAGGTCCAGCAGCTCACGCAGCCGCTCGGCCTGATTCTCCGCGAAATACCCCGCCAACTCGTCGATCGTCCGGTACTCGAAGAACAACGTCCCCGGAATCGACTCGAAATCCTTCCCCAGAAGCCGCATCAACTCCATGATCTGAATCGACTCGATACCGTACTCACCCAACTCCGCAGCAGCATCGATCCGCCCCTTCGGAATCCGGAACACCTGCGACAAACGGTCCTTCAAATACTCGACCGTCCGCCCCACCAACTCCTCCGAACCACCCACCACCGGCACCGACCCCACCGGGACAACCACCCCGACCGGGGCCGGAGGAACCGCCTCCCCCAGGCCCAGCAGCTCACGCAACCGCTCCGCCTGATTCTCCGCGAAATACCCCGCCAACTCGTCGATCGTCCGGTACTCGAAGAACAACGTCCCCGGAATCGACTCGAAATCCTTCCCCAGAAGCCGCATCAACTCCATGATCTGAATCGACTCGATACCGTACTCACCCAACTCCGCAGCAGCATCGATCCGCCCCTTCGGAATCCGGAACACCTGCGACAAACGGTCCTTCAAATACTCGACCGTCCGCCCCACCAACTCCTCCGAACCACCCACCACCGGCACCGACCCCACCGGGACGGTCACCCGGGCCCGGACCGACGGGCGGGCCGTCGCGGCGGGCACGGCCGCCCGCACCGCCGGGGCCTTACGGGCCGCCTCGGCCCGGTCGGCGCCGGCCACCCGCAGCACCTTCTCGATCTTCGCCCGCTCGCCCTTGGTCACCACCACCTGGGTCTCGCCGGAGACCAGGATCTTCAGCAGCGCCCGGATGCCCTCGGCGGTCCTGAGGCCGCGCATGCCCGAGTAGTCGTAGTACAGCGTTTTGGCCGTGCCGTCCTGCTCGATGTCGCCGAGCATCCCGCCCTCGTCCCAGTAGGGCCAGTTGACCGAGACGCTCCGGCCGTGGCGCAGGCCCTCGGCCCGCTGCGCCTCCCGCTGGTGGGCGTAGGCGTCGAGGAAGCGGTTGGCGGCGGCGTAACTGCCCTGCCCGAAGTCACCGACGTAGGCGGCGATGGACGAGACGAGGACGAAGAAGTCCAGCGGGTCCTGCTGCGTCAGCTCGTCCAGGTGGACGGTGCCGTGCAGCTTGGGCGCCAGGACGGCGTCGAACTCGGCCTGTTCGGCCTCCATGACGCCCGCGCTGCCGACCAGACCGGCGCTGTGGAAGACACCGTCCAGCGTGCCGAAGCGCTCGCGGGCCGCGGCGAGCGCCCGGCCCAGGTCGGCGCGGTCGGCGACGTCGCAGGCGAGGTAGAGCACCTCGGCCCCGGCCGCCTCCAGCGCGGCGAGCTTCGCGCTCCGCTCCGCGTCGGGCTGCCGGCGGCCGAGCAGGACGAGCCTGGCCCGGCACTGCTGGGCGAGGTAGCCGGCGAGGTGCAGCCCCAGCGCCCCGGCGCCGCCGCTGATCAGGTAGACGCCGCCCTCCTTCAGCGGCAGCGCGGGGGCGGCGGGCTGCCCGCCGCCGTTCCACGGCCGCAGGACCCGCTCGGAGCGGGTGCCCCCGGTGTACCGGATCTCGTGCCCGCCACGGGCGGTCGGGCCCTCGGCCAGGCGCATCTCCCGCAGCACGCCGGCGGCGACCGCCTCGGCGCCGGCCTCCGCGTCGAGCTGCAGGGTGTTCATCCGGAACAGGTGGTTGACGGGCGTCATGGCGCGTGCGAACCCGGCGAGCGCCTCGGCCGCCGCCGCACGGGCCGGCTCCTGCCCGCCCGGCAGCACCGCCAGGTACCGGACCTCGTGCTCGACGCCGACCCGGTGGACGGCCCGGAACAGGTGGCGCAGGCTCTCCAGCCCGAGGGTGATCCCGGACCGGCCGGGCGTCAGCGCCCAGAGGTCGGCGATCCGGTGCGGCAGCTGGCCCCGCTCGTCGAGGGTGCGCAGCAGCCGGTCGAAGTCGGCGCCGTTGCCGCGGTCGACGGTGAAGACACCCGGGGACGGCTCCGCGAAGGCCGGACCTGCCGTCACCCGGACCACCCGGCCGAGGTGGCCGGCGGCGAGCCGCGCCGGGCGCGCCTCGTCGTCGTCCAGGACGAGCAGCACGCCCTTCGCGCCGTCGGCCGTGTCCGGCTCCTGCCCGGCGCTCTGCTCGGCGGCCTCGGTCCAGCGCGGGACGTAGAGGTGCAGTTCCTCGTCCTTCTTGGCCGCGAACTCCTTGAAGACGAGGCCGGTGGCCCGTACGCACTCCGCGCCGCTCTCGTCGCAGATCGCGAGGTTGACGCTGACCGCGCCGTCGCGGGCGATCCGGTGGATCGTGGCGTGGCAGTAGGAGACGCTCGGGATGGGGGCGAAGACCACGAGCTCTTCGAGGCTGAACGGGATTCTCAGCACGCCGTCCTGCTCGCCGATCCCGCGCAGGGTGTTGAGCGCGGCGTCGAACAGCGAGGGGTGCATGGTGAACTCGGGGAACTCGTCCGCCAGGCCGTCGCCGAGCACGATCCGGGCCAGGGCCTCGGTCTCGCCGCAGTGCAGCGTCTCGATGGCCTGGAAGGTCTCGCCGTAGCCGAAGCCCAGTTCGCGGAAGCTCGCGAAGATCTCCGCGTTCTCCTGGCGGCCGGTGCAGCGCCCCAGAATGGCGGGGATGTCGATGCTGCCCCGCACCCGCGAGGGCTGCTCGGCGGCGTAGTTCACGCGGCCCTGCGAGAAGACGGTCCGCCGCCCGTCGCTCTCGCTGTGGATGAGGTACTCCAGCGAGTCCTGCTTGAGCGGGCTCAGCTCGATGCTGACCGTCCGGGAGTCGCCCTCCAGGACGATCGGCTGGCCCCAGATGATGTCCTGGAGCGTCACGGCCTCGGAGCCGCTGGAGAGCCGGGCGGCCGTGTAGGCCATCTCCATGTGGGCGACGCCCGGGAGCAGGATCTTGCCGTCCACCACGTGGTCCCGCAGGAAGAACTCGTCCTTCGACAGCTGCTTGCCGAACCGCTGTACATGGAGCGTGGATTCGTTGCCGTCCAGCAGCGGGTGCAGGCGCGGGCGGGCGCCCCGACCGGCCGCCAGCAGGGCGGAACGCGAGACGTTCGGCTTCGCCTCGGCCCAGTAGGTCTCGCGTGCGAAGGGGTAACCGGGCAGTGAGACGCGCAGCGGCGGCCGGTCGCCGAACAGCTGCTCCCAGTCGAGCTCGTAGCCCTGGCTGTAGAGGTCGGCCAGGGCGCGGACGGCGTCCTGGTAGCGTCCCGGGTCCCCGGCCGAGACCGCGGCGCGGGCGATCAGCTCGTTGCCGTACTCGGTGAGGGCGACCTGGGGCCGGAAGTCGCGGCCGGCCACCCCGCGGAACAGCTGGGGGGCCTTCTTGCCGTCGAGGAGCAGCTGGAGCAGCTGCTCGGCCTCGGCCCGGGTGGCGGCGACCAGCGCGCAGCGGTGCGCGAAGTGGTGCCGGCCGCCGAGCAGGGTGGCGCTGATCCGGTCGAGGCCGGTCCCCTCGGCCCCGCCGCCGCGCAGGTGGGCGAGCAGCTCCGCGGCGCGGGTCCGCAGTGCCTCCTCGGTCTTGGCGGAGAGCACGAGCAGGTGGGAGGGCCGGTCACCGGAGCCGGGGCCGGCCGGCTCGGCGCCGTAACTCTCCACCACGACGTGGGCGTTGGTGCCGCTGATGCCGAAGGAGCTGACCGCGCCCAGTCGCTTGCGGCCCGGCTCGTCCTTCCAGGGCCGCGCCTCCCGGTTGACGTAGAAGGGGCTGTCCGCCCAGTAGATGTAGTCGCTCTCCTGCTCGCAGTGCAGGCTGGCGGGCAGCGTCTCGTGCCGCAGCGACTGCACCAGGCCGATCAGGCTGACCACGCCGGAGGCGGCCAGGGTGTGCCCGACGTTGGTCTTGGCCGAGGTCAGGGCGCAGTACTGCTTCTTGTCGGTGTAGCGGCCGAAGACCCCGGCCAGCGCGTTGACCTCGATGGGGTCGCCGAGCCGGGTGCCGGTGCCGTGCGCCACCACGTGGTCGATGCCGGCCGGATCGATGCCGAACCGCTCGTAGACGCTGCCCAGCAGGGCGGCCTGCGCGGGCTCGCTGGGCGCGGTGATGCCGTTGGTCCGGCCGTCGTAGTTGACGCCGCTGGCCCGGATCACCGCGTGGATCCGGTCGCCGTCGGCGACCGCCTTCGACAGGGGCTTCAGCACGACGACGGCGACGGCCTCGGCCATCACCAGGCCGTTGGCCCGCTTGTCGAAGGCGTAGCAGACGCCGTCCTCAGACAGCATGCCGGCCTGGGTGGCGTGCTCGAAGAACTTGGAGGTCGAGAGGAGGTTGACGCCGGCCGCGACCGCGGTGTCGCACTCACCGCTGCGCAGGCTCAGGCAGGCCTGGTGCACCGCCGCCAGGCCGGCCGAGCAGGCGGTGTTGATGCTGAGGACCGGGCCCGAGAAGTTCAGGAAGTAGCCGAGGCGGGCGGCCAGGATGCCGTCGTGGCCGGAGGTGAGAGTCTCCTCGTCCCCGGTGAGTCGCTGGTAGTCGCCCTGTTCGGCGCCGACGAACATGCCCATGGTGTTGTCGCGGAGCTGCTTGGCCCCGTACCCGGCGTCCTCCAGGGCCCGCCAGGACTCCTGCAGCAGCAGACGCTGCCGCGGGTCCATGGTCTCGGCCTCCTTGGGGGAGATCTCGAAGAACAGCGGGTCGAACTCGGCCGCGCCGGGCAGCCATCCGGCCCGGACGCCGGTCACGTCGAGCGGGCTGCGCCAGCTCTCCAGCCGGTCCGCGGGTATCCGCCCGATCGCCTCCCGGCCCTCGGCGAGGAGGTCCCAGAACTCGTCGACCGTCCTGGCCTGCGGGAACCGCCCGCTCATCCCGATGACGGCGACGGCGTCGTCGGCGGCCGCGCCGGCGGCCGAGGGGGCGGGGGCGGTTGCGGCCCGCGCCGCCGGCGGCCCGGCGAGGACGGGACCGGTGTCCTCGGCGACCCCGTAGGTGCGCCGCACCGCGTCGCGGTGGTCCCGGACCAGGTGGTCCCGGACCATCTCCAGCGTGAACCAGGTGTAGAAGAGCTCGGGCGTGACGTCGATCCCGAAGTGCTCGCTCAGCCGCAGGGCCAGCTGCGTGTTGCCGACCGAGTCGAACCCGACGTCGGTCAGCCGGTCCTTCGGGTGGATCTCGTCCGCCGCGAGCTTCAGGACCTGGCCGGCGATCGCCCGGAGATCCGCCTCGACACTCTCTTCGACGCCCAAACCTGCCCACTCCCCGCGGCGGGCGTTTCCGCCCGCGTCCGATGCTGGTGCCTCGTGCCCGACTGCTCGCGGCCCGGCCGCTTCGTTCCCTGCTGCTTCGTGCTCGACCGCTTCGTGTTCGACCGCTTCGTTCCCTGCTGCTTCGTTCCCTGCTGCCTCGTTCTCGGCTGCTTCGTTCTCGGCTGCCCGGTGCCCGGCGACGTGCTGCCCGGCTGCTGCCCGCCCCGCCGGCGCGGGCGCGCCGCCGGCGTCCGGGGTGATCCAGAAGCGCCGCCGGTCGAACGCGTAGGCCGGCAGGCGGAGCCTGCGTGCCCCGGCGCTCCGGAACAGCTCCTCCCAGGGGCCGTCGGCCCCCTCCGCGAAGGCCTCGGCCAGCGCCAGGAGCTGTTCCGTGTACTCGTCCGCGGGAAGATCCGCGCCGAGGTGGAAGGTGTCCGCGGCCTCCTGGACCGGCTGCACCGCGGTCCGTTCCGCGTCGTCCGGGGCCGGCCGCTCGGCGGAGCTCGGGTCGTGGAAGCAGTTGCGGGCCCGGCCGGACTCCAGCAGGCGCCTGAGCTTCACCCGGAGTTCGTCGGCGCTCCGGACCACCAGGGCCGTCCGACGGTCGAGGTGCTCACGCCCGAGGAGCAGCGTGGCGCTGAGGTCCGTCAGGTCGACGCCGGGCCACTCCTGGTCGAGCCAGTCGGCCAGGTCGCGGATCCGCCGGTCCAGCGCCGTGGTGGTCCGGGCCGAGAGGCAGATCACGTAGCCGGGGCGGGGCTGCGGGGTGACCGCGGGGCGCGGCGGCGCCTCCTCCAGCACGACGTGCGCATTGGTGCCGCCGAAGCCGAAGGAGCTCACCCCGGAGCGGAGCGGGAGGGGCTCACCCGCCGCCGAGAGCTGCGGCTTCCAGGGGCGCAGCGATTCGACGATGTGGAACGGCGTGCCCTCCAGCTCGATGCGCGGGTTCAGGGCGCGGAAGTTGTGCAGTCCCGGCAGCTGCCGGTGGCCCATCGCCAGCAGGACCTTGATGAATCCGGCGATCCCCGCGGCGGCTTCCAGGTGGCCGATGTTCGGCTTCACCGAGCCCAGGCCGCAGTGGCCCGGCCCGCCGCCGGCCGCGTCCGCGCCGGGCTTGTCGTCCGCGCCGTTCTCCGTGGCGCCGCGCGCCGCCCGGAAGCCCTTCAGCAGGCCCTGGATCTCGACCGGGTCGCCGGTCGGTGTGCCCGTCCCGTGCGCCTCGACGTAGCCGATGCTGTCCGGGGAGATCCCCGCCCGGCGGATCGCGTCCGCGATGACCTGTGCCTGCGCCTCGTCGTTGGGGTAGGTCAGGGTGCGGGTGCGCCCGCTGTGGTTGGCGGCGCTGCCCTTGACGACGCCGTGGATCGTGTCGCCGTCGCGGACGGCGTCGGCGAGCGGCTTGAGCAGGACCAGGCCCGCGCCCTCCCCGCGGACGTAGCCGTCGGCCCGCTCGTCGAAGGTCTTGCAGGAACCGGTGGGGGAGAGCATCCCGGTCTTGGAGAAGGAGACGTTCCGGCCCGGCGTCAGCACCAGGTTGATCCCGCCGGCGAGCGCGACACCGCACTCGCCCTGGTTCAGCGACCGGACGGCCAGGTGCAGGGCGTGCAGCGAGGCGGACGACGCCGTGTCGACGGCCACGCTCGGGCCGCGGAAGTCGAAGAAGTGGGAGATGCGGTTCGCGATGACCGCACCCGCGGTTCCCGTGGAGTGGTGCGCCGCGACCTCGCGCAGCTCCCTTTCCTGGAGCTCCTTGTAGTCCAGATTATAGGAGCCGAGGAAGACGCCGACGTCGGTGCCCGACAGCGCGTCGGGCCGGACGGCGGCGTCCTCGATGCACGTCCAGGCGAGCTCCAGCATGATTCGCTGCTGCGGGTCCATGCTCTCCGCCTCCAGCGGGGAGAGATGGAAGAACGCCGCGTCGAAGGCATCCACATCGGTGAGGAAGCCACCCCATTTGCTGATGCCCGTACGCACCGCCCCGGCGCCCGGTCTGCCGGCCGGCGAAGCGTATTTTCTCCAGTCCCAACGGCTTCGGGGGACTTCCTCGATGTGCGAGCGACCGTGTTTCAGGTTGTCCCAGAACTCGCGATAGCTCTCCGCCCCGGGAAACCGGCACGCTATGCCGATGACGGCAACGTCGTTCTTCTGCATGGGAAGACCCCTCTTGACATCCCGGTGGCCCGGCCGTGACGGACTGCCGCCGTGGCTGTGCCACGGCAGCGGGCGCGTCTCGGCATCGAGAATCAATTGCACATGTCGGAGCCGGAACGCCGGACAGGGATCAACAGGCACACCGGACCGGCGTCATTGCCGGATCCCGCCGACCGGTGCCAGGACCTCGCCCGACCTCGCCCTTTCGGCGCAGCGCAATCCGCCCCGTCCTTGGATGACGATCAGCCGAATTGCGTGTCGGTTCGTGCCTTGATGCGCTCCCAGCCGCCGCGGTCCTCTTTCGCGCAGGCCCTGACCTGCGCTTGTCGAATGCCCGCACTGGTGGCATTCCGTCCGCCGGCGGCCCGGGACAGCTCGGCACGGGCAGGGGTATTCCATGATGTCCTGCGGGTCAAGGCCCTGAGGTGACCGCTTCCGGCCATGCAGGGACCTCCCCCCTTGTCGACACCCATGGACATGCCCTTCGCGGAACCAGAATCCTGCAAGATCTAACCGATCGTCAAGTAAACGCTTGGCGAGGCATGCTGACGAGGAGTGGACAGGAGGCAACAAAATCGGTCAGTCAGGCCACTCTGCCCACCCTCAACTTGCCTTCCATGCAAGCGATGTGCACCGACCAGCGGTCGCAAGATCGCCCACCCGGCCGGCCCGGAAAAATCCCGCCACCGATCGGTTTCGGTCCGATCGGAGCGCTGATTTCGGGCGATCGTGACGCAGTATCAGCCAGATGTCCCAACAACGCTCGGTCGTGGAAGCGAACTTGATCAACCGTCCGCCATCATGTCTCCTGGTTCAGTAGTGTGCTGAACCGAAGATGTGTTCGCCCAGCGATGCGGATCGCCGGCCTGCGGACTCGGACGGTTCCCTCACCCTTGGAGTGGTTCGAGATGACGGTTGTGCATGAGGCGCCGGTCGGTGACGAGATCCCCGAGATCCCTGCCGACGCCCGCGGGCGGGTCGCCGAGCTGCACGAACTGCGCGAGAAGGTGCGCAGCGGCCCGAGTGAGCAGGCGACCGAGGCGCAGCATGCGAAGGGGAAGTTGACCGCTCGGGAGCGGATCGATCTGCTGCTGGACGAGGGTTCGTTCCGTGAGGTGGAGCCGTTGCGTCGGCACCGGGCGACGGGTTTCGGTCTGGAGGCGAGGAAGCCGCACACCGATGGTGTGGTCGTCGGTTGGGGCACGGTGCACGGGCGGACCGTGTTCACGTACGCGCACGACTTCCGGATCTTCGGCGGCGCGCTGGGTGAGGCCCATGCGCAGAAGATCCACAAGATCATGGACATGGCCATCGCGGCGGGTGCCCCGCTGATCTCGTTGAACGACGGCGCCGGTGCCCGGATCCAGGAGGGTGTCACGGCGCTGGCCGGGTACGGCGGCATCTTCCAGCGCAACACCCGGGCCTCCGGCGTCATCCCGCAGATCTCGGTGATGCTCGGCCCGTGCGCCGGTGGCGCCGCCTACTCCCCCGCGCTGACCGACTTCGTCTTCATGGTCCGCGAGACCTCGCAGATGTTCATCACCGGTCCGGACGTGGTGCAGGCCGTGACCGGCGAGAAGATCAGCCAGAACGGCCTCGGCGGCGCCGACGTCCACTCCGCGGTCTCCGGTGTGTCGCACTTCGCCTACGACGACGAGCAGAGCTGCATCGAGGAGGTCCGCTACCTCCTGTCGCTGCTGCCGCAGAACAACCGTGAGATGCCGCCGGCCAGCGTCAACGACGACCCGGTGGACCGGCGCAACGACTCGCTGCTGGACCTCGTGCCCGCCGACGGCAACCGCCCCTACGACATGCGCAAGGTGATCGAGGAGATCGTCGACCACGGCGAGTTCCTGGAGATCCACGAGCGCTGGGCCACCAACGTGCTGTGCGTGCTGGCCCGGATCGACGGCCATGTGACCGGCATCATCGCCAACCAGCCGCAGTCGCTGGCCGGCGTGCTGGACATCAACGCCTCCGAGAAGGCCGCCCGCTTCGTCCAGATGTGCGACGCCTTCAACATCCCGCTGGTGACCATGCTGGACGTGCCGGGCTTCCTGCCCGGCGTCGACCAGGAGCACGACGGCATCATCCGGCACGGCGCCAAGCTGCTCTACGCGTACTGCAACGCCACCGTGCCGCGGATCCAGCTGATCCTGCGCAAGGCCTACGGCGGCGCGTACATCGTGATGGACTCCCGCTCGATCGGCGCGGACCTGTCCTTCGCCTGGCCCACCAACGAGATCGCCGTGATGGGCGCCGAGGGCGCCGCAGGCGTCATCTTCCGCCGCGACATCAACGGCGCCGACGACCCCGAGGCGATGCGCGCGCAGAAGATCAAGGAGTACAGGAGCGAGCTGATGCACCCGTACTACGCGGCCGAGCGCGGCCTCGTCGACGACGTCATCGACCCGGCCGAGACCCGCGCCGTGCTCGCCTCCTCCCTGGCCATGCTCCGCACCAAGCACGCCGACCTGCCCAGCCGCAAGCACGGCAACCCGCCGATGTGACAGTGCCGTTCCGCGCCCCTCGGTTCGGCGTCACCCCCACACACCACGCATCCGCCCTGGAGAAACCGGATCATGGCCGTTCCCGCCGAACCTCTTGTCCGCATCGTCCGCGGCGCGCTCTCCGACGAGGAACTCGCCGCTCTGGCGGCCGTGCTGATGGCCCGCGCCGCGGCAGCCCGGCAGGCCGCCGCGGCCGAGCAGGCCGAGCCGATCGCCACCTGGCAGCGCCGGGAGCGCCGCCCGCCGTACTTCTCCCCGGTCAGCTGGCAGCAGGCCGCCTGACGGACGACCACCGGCCGGCCACGGCTTCCGGCCCGCGGCACGGACGGGCCGGCGGCGACGGCGCCGGCGCCGGCCAGGAACAACGGGGTGAACGCGAACCCCTCCCCCGTCCCGGTGTCGGTGGTGCCGAGCCGTACCAGGCCGAGCGGGTCGGGAGCGACCTGGTGGGGGCGATCGCCACCACCCCCACCAGGTCGCTCCCGACCCGCTCGGGAGCGTGGTGGGCGGCGAACAACGCGGCCTGCCCGCCCTGCGAGTGCCCGACGATCGCGAACTTCTCGGCGATCGCCCCCCCGGGGCACCGGCGGGCAGGCCCACTGCGAACGGGGCCGGGTCCGACCGCGCCGGGGACGTTCCGGTACGGGTGTCAGCACGGCCGGTCGTGGGTGAGGGCTTCGGCGGTGCTCTTCAGGTCACGCAGCCAGGCTTCGAGGCCCTGTCGGAGGATTTCGGTCGCCGTCGGAACGTCGGCATCGACCTGGGGGCCGGTGTGGGTCTCTTCGGTGGTCACCCGGACGCCGTCCTCGACCTCGGTGAAGTTCCACACGTGGACGCCGTCGATGTGCAGGCCTTCACCGATCGCCGGGCCGGTCCAGCGGATGCAGGACTCGCGCCGGAGCTGCTCGACGGTCGAGGTGATCTCCAGGCCGGTGGCGGGAGTCGCGGGGTTGGGCGGCACCGGGGTCGTCCACCGGAACACCGAGCCGTTGCGGAACGGGCCGCCGTCGAGGCGTTCCGCGGTCTTGACCGGTGCCTGCCAGGTCGGCCAGTGCTCCACGTCGGCCTGCAGGTGCCAGACGGTGCGCAGCGGGGCGTGGACCACGATCTCGGCCCGGTGGCGGACGCGGGCGTCGGGGTCGACTCCCTGCCCCCGGCAGGTCAGGGAGTCGCCGGGGCGGTCGTCGTGGGGTGCGGTGGCGGCGGCGGGCGCGATCGCCGCGCAGAGGAGGCCGGCGGCGAGCGGGACGGCGAGCAGGGTGGCGCGACTGCTGGGCATGGAGGCCTCCCGGATAGCTAGATGATTGCGCGTTCGTTAGAAGTTGTAACTCGAACCCGGGCGGAAGGTCAACAGTCTTCGTGATAGGTTCTAACTAACCAATGAGCATGTAGCTGTGACTGGAGAAGGGCAGGCTGTGGTGACCACGGACGCAACCACCCCGCGCGAGCGCTACCGGATCCAGGTACGCGCCGAGATCGTGCAACAGGCCTGGAAGCAGATCGCCACGGCCGGGGCGTCCGCGCTCTCCCTCAACGCGATCGCCAAGCAGATGGGCCTGAGCGGACCCGCGCTCTACCGCTACTTCGCCAGCCGCGACGACCTGATCACCGAACTCGTCCGGGAGGCGTACCGAAGCCTCGCCGACACCCTCCGCGCGGCTGCCGCCACGGGCGCCGACCTGGCCGGGCTGGCACACGCCCTGCGCGACTGGGCCCTGGCGGATCCCCAGCGGTACTTCCTCATCTACGGCACCCCCGTCCCCAACTACCACGCGCCCGAGGACACCACCGCCGTCTCCTCCGAGATCATGACCATCCTGGTCGACGCCTGCACGGCGCTCGCCCCGGCCGACTCCCGGACCTCGGCCGACTCCCCGGCCTCGTTCGGCAGGCACCTGGCGGACCACCGGGACTGGGCCGGCGGCCACCCGGCCACCCCTGCCGCCCTCCACCGGTTTCTCACCTTCTGGACCCGCCTGCACGGCGTACTGTCCCTCGAACTCGCCGGCCACTTCACCGGCATGGGGTTCGACCCCGCCCTGCTCTTCGCCGCGGAACTGGACGGCCTGCTGACGCTGCCGGAGTGAGCCCGACCCGGTGGCCGGCGGGAGGCGTCCCCCTGCTGTTCCGCAGGCCGGCTGCATCGTCAGGTCAGGCCAGGCCCCGCCCACCGGAGGGCTAGGGCCTGCCCTAGTTGGTCGGGGTGACCGTGATCATGACGGTGGCGTGCGCGGGGACGGTGAAGTGGAAGTAGGAGCCGGTGTAGACGGTGACCTGCTTGGTCCAGAGGTCCTTGACGGTGTAGTTGTCGGCGCCCCGCAGGCCGATCTCGGTGGTGTTGGTGGACATGGCCCGGTCGGTGTCGCCCTCGTTGGTGAGGGTGACGGCGCGGCTGCCGTCGGCCAGCGGCTTGGTCAGCACCGTGGCGAAGCGCTCGTCCAGGCGGTCGCGCACCCTGTTGTTCGGCAGCGGGGGCAGCAGGTCCACCCGGGAGACGACGGTGCCCTGCTTGCCCAGGGGGTCCTGGTCGACGGCGATGACGTCCTTGTTCAGCAGGACGTCGAAGGTGGTCCTGCCGCGCTCGACGCCGGCCGCCTTCTCCTGGAGCTGGGCGGGCAGGTCGGTGCTGATGATCAGCGGGGCCGCCATCTCGGCCCAGAGGCTGAACTGGCTGCGCTCCTCGACCGGGTTCAGACCGGGCCGGGCCGGGTCGTTGTCGGACATGTGGTAGTTGCCCGTGAGCAGCATGTCCGGGTCGTTCCAGGCGCCGGGCTTCGCGTAGGCGGAGAGCTTGCTGTTCTCGTGGAAGTTGGCCGTCATCGAGCCGTACTTGCGGCCGATGTCGCCGGTGGTGCGCCACAGGTTGCCCATCGTGGGCGCCCAGGTCGGGGCGCTGGGTACGGGGTCGCAGATCGAGTACACGATCTGCCGCCCGTAGCGCTGGCCGGCCGCTTTCAGCGCGTCGCCCATGGCCTGGTAACGCGCCTTGTTCTCGGGGTCGTTCGCCGCGGGCGGGGTGGAGTTGCAGGCGTCGTACTTGAGGTAGTCGACCCCCCAGGAGTACCAGGTGTCGGCGTCGACCGCCTCGTGGCCCTGGCCGCCCGGGAAGCCCTTGGTGCCCGGGCCCACACCGGCGCAGGTGGCCGTGCCCGCGCTGGAGTAGACGCCGAACTTCAGCCCCTTGGCGTGGGCGTAGTCGGCCAGCGACTTGATGCCGCTCGGAAAGCGCACCGGGTCGGCCTGCAGCCGGCCGTCGGCGCCACGCTGCTGGGCGGCCCAGCAGTCGTCCAGGTTGACGTACGCGTAACCGGCGGCTTTGAGGCCGCTGGTGACCATGGCGTCGATGTTCGCCTTGACCGTCTTCTCGTTCATCGTGCCCGAACAGCGCAGGTAGGTCCAGGGGTTCCAGCCCATCGGCGGCGTGGCGGCCAGCGGGACGGTGGCGGCGCTCGCGGTCGCCGCCGTGAGCTGGGTGGTGACGGCGGTTCCGCCGCCCGCCAGCAGCATGAGCACGGCGGTCGCCGCGAGCGGTCTGCGGCCGGGGCGGGTCTCTCGGTGGGACATGAGCGCTCCTTGCGTGGGTGGGGGCCGGACGTGCCGGCCCGGCGCATGGTCGGGAACCGGGCGCACCAGGGCACAGGCCGGGAGTGAAGGCGTGGCGCCAGGCCTGACCGGACCAGGCCGGGGAAGCCGGGCGGTGGGTGGACGCCAGGCGCGAAGGTGTGCGGAGTCAGCGAAACAGAAGGAGACGCAATCCAACAGGTTCCGACTCGCAGTGACATGGAAGACCCTGGCGCGCGTGGCGTCAAGGCACCGGACGCACAGATGTTCTTGACGCTCCGTCAGAGTCGTTCCCTCGTAATCGCTCGGACGGCCTCCGACAGGGGAGCCCGCCGGACGGTCTTGACCAGGCAGGACGGGTCGCCTCCGCCCGGAGCGGGCCGGTCGCGGCCGGGAGGGCAGGCCGACGGAACGACAGGCCGACTCGGCAGGTGACGATCCGGGCGGCGATGTCCGATTGTGTTCCATTGCGGTCACGGGACGGCAACAGGGCGGGATGGGGGGACCTCTGCCGCCTCTCTAACGGGTGATCACCTGATCGACCGTCACCGGCCGGCAGGGTCCCGACGTCACCCGTGTGTCCGGGGCCGTCCGCACCGTCCGCCCAGCGCCTTTCGGAGGCACCGTGCCCGACATCGCTCGCAGAACCGTCCTGATCGCCACCGCCGGAGCGGCCGCCCTCCAGGCAGTGGCCGCCTGTGCACCTCCCCGCTCCGGATCGGTCGACGTGGAGGGAAATCCGCTGGACGGCCCGGCCGCCGCCGGCGGCAACGGTCCGAGCGCAAGCGGCGGACCGACCGAGGGCGCGGGCCGGAGCACGCCGATCGGGGACGGCTCCACCGCCGACACCGGCGCCCAGCCGAACCAGCCGAAGCCCGCGAAGATGGTTCCCGGCCAGCCGCCGCCGCAGTTCGTGATCTTCTCCTGGGACGGCGCGGGCGCCACCAGCGACCAGCAGTTCACCCGGTTCCTCAACCTGGCGGCGGAGCTCGAGGTCACGATGACCTTCTTCCTGTCCGGCATCTACACCCTGCCGAAGGAGAAGTCCGCACTCTACCGGCCGCCCGGACACGCCGTCGGCGCCTCCGACATCCCCTACCTCTCCGCCGACGGCGTCCGGAACACCGTCAAGCTGATCAGCCAGGCCTGGCTGGCCGGCCACGAGATCGGCACCCACTTCAACGGGCACTTCTGCTCGACCCGATCGGACGGCAACGGCGTCAACAAGTGGACCTCCGAGGACTGGGAGAGCGAGATCGAGCAGGCGGTCTCCTTCGTCACCCAGTGGCGGACCAACACCGGCTTCACCGACGTCGACCCACTGCCCTTCGACTACCGCAAGGAGCTGATCGGCGGCCGCACCCCCTGCCTGGAGGGGCAGAAGGCACTGCTCCCGACCGCCGCCAAGCTCGGCTGGAAGTACGACGCCAGCTCGCCCGGCGGCCTGCAGATCTGGCCGCAGAAGGTCCAGGACGGCAAGATCTGGGACTTCCCGCTGCAGGGCATGCCGTTCCCCGGGCACACCTTCCAGGTGCTGTCGATGGACTACAACATCCTCGCCAACCAGTCCGCCGCCAGCACCAAGGGCGACCCGGCCAAGTACCCCGAGTGGCGCACCCAGGCCCGGGACTCGTACCTCGCCGCCTTCGACCGCGCCTACAGCACCAACCGGGCGCCCCTGTTCATCGGCAACCACTTCGAGCAGTGGAACGGCGGCATCTACATGGATGCCGTCGAGGAGACGATGCGGACCATCGCGAGCAAGCCGGACGTCCGGCTCGTCTCCTTCCGGCAGTTCGTGGAGTGGCTGGAGGTCCAGGACCAGTCCACCCTGCGCAAGCTGCGCACGCTCACCGTCGGCCAGGCCCCGGCCGGCGGCTGGGCGTCCTTCCTCGGCCCGGCCGGCTGAGCCCGCGGAGACACGGGTCCCGGCGGAGGAGGCACCGTGACCGCCACCGGGACCTGCCACGGCCGAGGAGTGCGAACGACCGGATCGGTTCAAGACCCGCCGTCCAGAGGCCTACTGACGCGACCTCAGGAAGCAATCGCCCGAGCAAACTCTTGACTGCCAGGTACTTTGCATTGCAAAGTTGATCGGGGGCCATCATCGGCACCTGTTCTTCCGCGCCTGACGGTGCGTCAACCAGGGGGTACGTCATGGGAACACCCGTCGTGAGCGGTACGGAGGGGTCGGGGGCGCAGATCGGACCCGCCCAGCTGCTGGCCGGGACCGAAAAGCTGCGGGCCAGGGTCCGTACGCAGCTCGACGGCTCGTGGTCGGCGCTCGTGGGGTTCGGTCTGCTGACCCTGGCGGCCGCCCCGATCGCGCGTCACGCGTTCAACTTCGGCGCGAGCGGACGCAGCGTCGAGTCCTACCCGGCCTTCGCGTACGCCGAACTGACCGGGCTCTGTGTCGTCCACGGCCCCGGCGACCCCTGCCGGTCGGACGAGTTCGACGGGTCCGTCCTGAACTTCGCGGCCTGGGGAGTCTGGTTCGCCGTCCTCCCGCTGGCCTGGGTCGCCTGCGCCCGCTGGTACCGGAGCCGCGGCGAGAGCCGCGGGATCGTTCCCCGCCTCGGCGCCTGGACGCGGATCACCGCCGCCGCGACGGCGCTGGTCCTCGCCGCGCTCTTCGCACTCCTGTGGTTCAGGGAACAGCCTTGGGAGATCATGCTGTTGGAGAACAGGTACGCATCACCGTGGTACCTGGTGGGCGTCGGGCTCGTCGCGCTGGGCCTGCTCGAACGCAGCTGGATCACGGTCGGTGCCGGCCTCGTCCACACGGTCCTCCTCTCCACTTTTCTGGGAGCGTCCTGGGGCAGCAGCTGGCTTCCCTGGGTGCACCCGGAGCGTGCCGGCTGGGCCGACGGCCCACAGCTGAAGGCGCTGCTGCTGGCGGCCGTCCTGCTCCTCGCGGGGCTGGCGCAGCGGACGGTGGCCCGGCGCAGGGCCGCCGGGGTGACCGGTGACGCGACCGCCGGGTCGAGTACGGTCGCTGCATGAGCGTTGAGGGAGCCTCCCGGGAGCGGAGCGACGGGGAAGAGCTGCACCCGACCCACACCCTGGACGACACCGTTCACCAGCGGGTGCGACTCGGCATCCTGGCCATCGCGCGCGAGGCCGGCCAGGTGGAGTTCGGCTTCCTGAAGAGCCAGCTCGGGGTCACCGACGGGAACCTGTCCCGGCACGTCAAGGTGCTGGAGGACTCCGGCCTGATCACCGTGCTCAAGGGGTACGCCGGACGTCGCCCCCGGACCTGGATCGCGCTGACCGGCGGGGGCGCCCGCGCACTGGAGAACGAGCTGCGGGCGCTGCGTCTCCTGGTCCGCCGCCTGGACGCGGGCGGTTCGGAGGACGCGGGCGAGGGCGCAGGCGAGGGTGACGGCGGCTACGCCGGGCCGGCGATCCCTGCTCCGCCCCCCACCGGGTGAGGCCCCTCGGCCCGCACCCCGTGGACGCCCCCGGCGGCCCGGGGACATCCGGCCGGCGCGCGTCGAAGCGGTGCCCGGCTCAGCGGGAGGACGCGATCCGTACGCGGCGCCTCCCGTGCTCGGAGAGGAACGAGGCCAGCGCCTGCCCCTGCTCGGTGACCGCGTCGCGGTCGGCTCGGGTGAAGGGGCGCAGCGGGGTGACGTGCACGGTGTCCGCCTCGGCGGTCCAGGTCGCGGCGACCCGGCCGTCGAGGAGGACGACCCGTGTCCCGGCGACGGACAGGCCGCGGTGGGCGTCGTCGATGATCCGGGTGCGGTCGTGGTAGCCGAGGACGGCGTTGTCGAACGCGGGCAGGAACCGCACGGGGGCGGGTGTGTCGGGGTCGGGGCGCGGTGCGTCGGGGAGGTCGAGCAGCTCCCGGCCCCGCTCGTCCCGGAAGGTGACGAGCTCCCCGCGCAGTGCGGCGACCGCGGCCGGGAGTCCCGCGAGGCCGCACCAGGCGCGCAGGTCGGCGGAGGCGGCGGGGCCGTAGGCGGCGAGGTAGCGCCGTACGAGTGCCTGGCCCACGGGGTCGGCGGGGTCGGCGGAGGGTGGGTCGATCTCACGCCCGAGCCACGAGGAGAGCATGGCGTAGCGGACACCCGCCTTCGTCCGCCACAGTCCACGCGGTGGCAGTTGCGCCGTCGGCAGGAGGGCGGCGACCAGCATTTCGCCCAGTGGTCTCGGCCCCGGCTGCGGCCAGCGCTCCGCGACTGCCCGCGCGAGTTCACCCATCGAGCGGGGTTCCCCGTCGGCCATCACCGCGCGGCCCGCTGCCGCGAGTTCGTCGAGGTCCGTCCCGGCGAGTTCGCGGCGGTAGGTGCCGAGCACCCGTTGGCGCAGCATGGCGTCGTGGCGGGCGCGCCAGGCCAGGACGTCGTCGGCGCCGAGAAGGTGGACGGTGCGGCGCATGAGGTGGGTGCGCACCACGGCCCGCCCGGTCAGCAAGGCCGAGAGGGTCGCCGGGTCGAAGGCCCGCAGCCGGGACCAGAGCCCGACGAACGGCTCCTGCGGTTCCTGCGCCTGCAGACCGCCGAGGTGCGTGACGGCGTCGAGGACCGGCAGGTCGGCGCGGTCGAGCAGCAGTTGGCGGGCGAGGGTGGCGCGGCCCAGCGCCCGGGTGCCGAGAACGGTCATCGGCGCACCGCGGTGTACTCGTCGGCCGATCGGCGCGGCGCGGTGCGGGTGAGCACGGGGTGGGTGCGGGCCGGGTGGGTGAGCACGGGGTGGGTACGGGCCGGTGGGGATTCAGGCCACGGGGGGCCACCTGGATTCCCGCCCGGCATGCGCGTGGTCATCGTCCTCACTGCTCCGTCCTCGCCTTCACATCGTGTATCGGTGGGGTGCGGGGCCCGCGTGCGTAGCGGGGCCCGCCGGTGGCGGGTCGCCCGGCCCGCCACCGGCGCCGGCGTCGCCCGGGCGGCGGCTGCCCACCGCCCGGGCCCGGACGGTCAGGAGCCGTCGGACTCGCCGGCGTACTGGCTGACGTCGTCCACGACCCAGGTGACGCCGAACCGGTCCTTCAGCATTCCGTAGCAGGGCGCCCACGGCGCGGGCGCCAGCGGCTGTACGACCGTCGCGCCGTCGGCGAGCCCCTCCCAGTACCCGGTGACCTCCTCGACGGTTTCGCCGCGGAGCGAGACGAAGAACGCGCTCTCGCCCTGGTTCCACGGCAGGCGCGAGGGCACGTCGTAGCCATCACGGCGAAACCGCTGTCGGCGGCCACCTGGCCCCACATCACCTGGCCCGCCTCGGAAGGGTCCTGGACGTTCCCGGCGTCCTTGTAGGTGACCACGATCTCGTGCCCGCCGAACACGGACCGGTAGAACGCGAGCGCCGCGCGGGCGTCGCCCCGGAAATTCAGGTGGGTCACGGCTTTGACGGACACATGGGCTCCCAGCCTCTCGATTCGTCCTGCCGGGCGGTGTCCTGCGCAGCCGCTCCGACCGCGGGGCCGTGACGGTGGGGCCCACTGCCCGCACCGCCGAGGACGATCACGGGGATCGGATCGGCCTGCCCGCCCTGCTCGGTGACCACACTCGCAGGGGAAGCGGCCAGCTTCTGTCCGCTTCCCCGGCCATCATGGAAGCCATGCAGAAGACCTCGGCGCGACTGCTCTCGCTGCTCTCGCTGCTCCAGGCCCGCCGCGAGTGGCCGGGGCAGGCGCTGGCCGAGCGGCTGGACGTCAGTGCGCGGACCGTACGCCGCGATGTCGACCGCCTGCGCGAACTCGGCTACCCCGTCGTGGCGGTCAAGGGCCCCGACGGCGGGTACCGGCTGGGCGCCGGCGCCGAACTGCCCCCACTGCTGTTCGACGACGAGCAGGCCGTCGCCCTCGCCGTCGCCCTCCGAAGTGCCGTCGCCACCGGCGCCGCCGCGGGCGTCGAGGAAGCTGCGGCCCGCGCCCTGAACACCGTCCGGCAGGTGATGCCGGCCCGGCTGCGCGGAAGGATCGACGCCCTCCAGGTCACCCCCGTCGAGGGCGGGCGTGGCGTGGCGGGGCGGGCGGGGCGGGTGCCGGGCCACCGGCCGCCGGCGCTTCAGGCGGCCCGGCGGTAGACGGGCAGGGGCTCGGTGGCGCGGGCCCGCAGGCGGCTCTCGATCGCCCCGGCGGCGTTCATGAGCGGCAACCGGAGCAGGGTGTCGCGCACGCACCGGCCGCCCTCGGACCTGGGCACCATGAGGCGCACGTTCGGGCCGATCCGCTGCCTGCGCCCGACCAGCGGCCGGTGCGCGGCCTGGTAGCGGGCGAAGGCGGCCCGGTGGTCGCCGCCCGCCGCGGCCAGCTCCCCGGCCAGCCGGTACGCCCCGACCAGGGCCAGTTCGGCGCCGGCGCCCGAGGCCGGGGAGGCGCACCAGGCCGCGTCGCCGACCAGCCCGACGCGGCGGTCGGACCAGGCGTCCATGTGCACCTGGCCCAGGGCGTCGAAGTAGAAGTCGGGGTCGGCCAGGGCCCCTTCCAGCAGGCCCCGGGCGGGCTGCCACGGCTGGTCGGCGAACGCCTCGGTGACCAGTCTCCTGTGCTCGGCGACATCGCGGTGATCGTGGGTCAGCCGCTCGGAGCGGAAGATGAAGTAGGCCTTGGCCTGGGTGTGGTTGCCGGACCGGTAGATCCCGGTCATCCGGCCCGGAGTGTTGAACATCGTCACCCAGCGGTCCTCACCCAGGCCGCCGTCGGCGTTGGCGAAGGCGAAGTAGTGGTCCATGTGCCGGACGAACCGCTTCTCGGGGCCGAAGGCGAGCCGCCGCAGGTCGGAGTGCATGCCGTCGGCGCCGATCACCAGGTCGAAGCGGCGGGCGGGGGCGTGCTCGAAGGTGACCGTCACGCCGTGGTCGTCCTGCTGCAGGGCCTGGATCGCGTCGCCGAACAGGATCTCCACGTCCCCGGCCGCCTCGCGCAGCAGCGCGACCAGGTCGCCCCGCATGACCTCGACGGAAGCGGTGTCGCGGGTGCTGATCCGGGCCACGGCACGGTCGGCGGCATCGACGAACTTGATGCCGTTCACGTCGGTGGCCAGCACGCGGACGCGGTCCATGAGGCCCATCCGCTCGGCCACGGTGACCGCGTCCTCGCGCAGGTCCACCCCGTTGCCGCCGGCGCGCAGCTCGGGGGCGCGCTCGACGACGGTGGGCCGCAAGCCGTACCGGGCCAGCCAATGGGCCAGGGTGAGTCCGGCGATGCCGGCTCCGGAGATCAGGATCCGCTCGTTCATGGAGGCTCCTCCCGCTAGACTCAAGTGAAATACACGTTCCAGATAATTATGTGGAAGGAGCATTTCAGTTGTCAACGCCCTCCGACCGGCCGGGCCCCCCGCCCGCACCGAAACGCCGCGCCGACGCCGTGCGCAACCGGGACCTCGCCCTGGCCGCCGCCACGGCGCTCCTGGCGGAACCGGGTGCGTCCCTGACCGTCGAGGCCATCGCCCAGCGCGCCGGGCTGGGCGCCGCCACCGTCGTCCGCGCCTTCGGCGGCAAGGACGCCCTGCTGGACGCCGCCGTCGCCCAGCTGCTCGAACCCGTCGTCCGACGCGCCCGCGACCTGCTCGCCGCGACCACGCCCTACCAGGCCCTGCGCACCTTCCTGCGCGAGCTGATCGCCTTCCAGAGCGCCCACCACGCCATCAACGACCAGCTCACCGGTCTCGACCTACCCGCCACCACCGCACTGCGCGCCGACCTGGTCGGCGCCGTCGAGGCCATGACCGACGGCGCACGCCGCGACGGCCGGGTCCGCGCCGACCTCGACCCCGCGGTCACCACCGCCCTCATCGGCGCCACCGCCCTGGCCGTCGCCCGCGCCGAGCCGTCCTCGCCCGGCATCGTCGACGCCTACCTCACCGTCCTGCTGGACGGTCTCGACCCACGGCCCTCCGGCTGACGCAGCCGCGGACGGCCGGCCTGCTCGCGGCCCCCGTACGCCACGCGCCGACGGCGTCCGGCGGATAATGACCGGGTCCGCAGGCCGGCCGTGCCGGCGGCACCGATCGACGGAGAGGCAGAGAACGGATGACCCTGGAGGAAGGCCGACGCGTCAGGCTGGCCGAGGACCTCGGGATCGGTGAGGCATTCGCCGGGGAGCCCGGGGCCGTCGTCGGTTTCCTCTCACTGGGAGCCGGGATCGAGGGCACCGTCGAGCGGGTGGACGGGGAACTCCCGCAGAGCGAGGACGTGCGCGAGTACCAGCGGCTCAGGGCGTTGTTCGAGGACTACGCGCACACCATGCCGGTGGCGAGCCGGCAGCGGCTGGAGGCGCAGCTCGCCGGGCTGGAGCCGGAATGGACCGCGTACCGGGAGCGCGGGGCCCGGGTGACGGTCCGGGTCCGGCTGGACAACGGCTTCGTCCTCGACGGGGCGCACCAGGACATCCTGACCGAGCTGTGAGGGGTCCTGGGCTGTGAGGGATCCTGGACGGCGTGCTCCCCGCGGCCGACCTCGTCACCGTCCGAGAACGGCCGACCCCACGCCTGGCGGGGCCGCGGCGGCCGGCCGCGCGTGTATCGCGGGCGTATCGAAAATCGCATACGCCACCGCAACGGCCCGCCGTCTCCAATAGGGGCATGAACCACAAGGCATCCCTGTCGGCGCCGCCCCGCCGCACACGCCGGATCGTGCTCCTGGGCCTGGCGGTCCTCGGCCTGGCGGGCGCCGCGTTCGTGGTGCGGCGGCCGCTCATGATGTCCGCTCCGAGGTGCGCGGCCGGGCAGTGGCACGGCTGCTTCGACACGTTCAACGGCGTGGTGCTGATGACGCTGGTCGCGCTGCCGCTGGCCGCGCTGGTGGCGTGGGCCCTGGCGCGCCGTCGGCGTGCCGCCGGGGTCGCTTCGGCGTGGCGGACGTCCCTGGCCGAGGTGGGCATGGTCCACGGGACGGTGCCGTTCCTCTGGCTGACCATGATGCCGGGCGGCCAGGCAGGTGCCGACGCGCCCGTCCGGGTGAGCCTGGTCCCGCTGCGGGACCTGGTCACGATGGGGCCGCTCGGGATCGTCGGCAACCTGCTGGTCCTCGCCGCGCTGGGGTTCTTCGCCCCGATGCGGTTCACGGCCCTGGCGTCCGTGCCCCGGATCCTGGCGCTCGGGGCGGGCTGCTCGGTCCTGGTCGAAACCGCGCAGTACGTCCTGCGGCTGGACCGGGTGTCCTCCGTGGACGACGTCCTGGTCAACGCCGCCGGCGCCGTGCTGGCCGCGCTGGCGTCGCGCCGCTGGTGGCGCACCACGGCGGAAACACCCGCGGACCGGCCTCGCCCCGTGCCGGCACCCGCACCCGCACCCGCACCCACACCCACATCGGCATCGGCATCGGCATCGGAAGGCTGAGTCGCCTGCCCGGTGTGTCCGCAGGTCCGTGCACACGTCGGCGGCGGACGGTGCTGCTTAGGCTTCGGGCATGCGCGTACTGATCGTGGAGGACGAGCCCTACCTGGCCGAAGCCGTGCGGGACGGTCTGCGGCTGGAGGCGATCGCCGCCGACATCGCCGCCGACGGCCACTCCGCCCTGGAACTGCTCAGCGTCAACTCCTACGACCTCGCGGTCCTCGACCGCGACATCCCCGGGCCCTCCGGCGACGAGGTGGCCCGGCGCATCGTCGCCTCCGGCAGCGGCATCCCGATCCTCATGCTCACCGCCGCCGACCGGATCGACGACAAGGCTTCCGGTTTCGAGCTCGGCGCCGACGACTACCTCACCAAACCGTTCGACCTGCGGGAGCTCGTCCTGCGGCTGCGGGCGCTCGACCGCAGACGCGGGTACGCCCGGCCCCCGGTCCGCGAGATCGCGGGGCTGCGGCTCGACCCCTTCCGCCGGGAGGTCTTCCGCGACGGACGCTACGTCGCCCTCACCCGCAAACAGTTCGCCGTGCTGGACGTCCTGGTCGCCGCCGAGGGCGGGCTCGTCAGCGCCGAAGAGCTGCTGGCACGGGCCTGGGACGAGAACGCCGACCCCCTCACCAACGCCGTGCGCATCACCGTCTCCGCCCTGCGCAAACGGCTCGGCGAGCCATGGGTCATCGCCACGGTGCCCGGCGTCGGCTACCGGATCGACACGCACCCGGGCGCCGGACACGAGGGAGGCGGCCGTGACTAGGGCGCCCGGGTTGAGCGTTCGCTTCAAGCTCACCCTCAGCTACGCCGGATTCCTGATGGTGGCCGGCGTCCTGCTGCTCGCGGCGGTGTGGCTGTTCCTCCTGCGGTACGTCCCCGATCGCGCGCTCATCGTCCCCGGCTCCACCGGCGCCCCCCTGCGTGGTGTCTTTCCCGTCCGGTCGAACCTCCTGCACGTGTTCGCCCCCAGGGCAGCCGCGGTCCTGGCGTTCCTGCTGGTGCTCGGCCTCGTGGGAGGGTGGATCCTCGCCGGCCGGATGCTCTCACCACTCGCACGGATCACGGAGGCGGCACGGATGGCCGAGAACGGGTCACTCTCCCACCGGATCCGTATGCGGGGCCGCCGGGACGAATTCCGGGAACTCTCGGACGCGTTCGACCTGATGCTCGAACAACTGGAGTCCCACGTCGCCGAGCAGCAGCGGTTCGCCGCGAACGCCTCCCACGAACTGCGCACCCCGCTGGCGATCTCGCGGACGCTCCTGGACGTCGCCCGCAAGGACCCCACCCGGGACGGGGACGAACTCATCGAACGCCTCCGGGCCGTCAACACGCGGGCGATCGACCTCACCGAAGCCCTCCTGCTGCTCAGCCGGGGCGACCGCGGTCACTTCACCCGCGCGAGCGTCGACCTCTCCCTCGTCGCCGAGGAAGCCGCCGAGACGCTGCTTCCCCTCGCCGAACAGCGCCGGATCACCCTCGAGGTCACCGGCGGGACGGCCTGGACCAGCGGCTCCGCGGAGCTCCTGCTGAGGATGGTGACGAATCTCGTCCAGAACGCCGTCGTCCACAACCTCCCCGCCGGCGGCGCCGTGACCGTCCACACCGAGGCGCACGGGGAAACGAGCGTGCTGCGGGTCGAGAACACCGGACGTCGGCTCCCCGCGGACCTGGTACCCACCCTCACCGAACCCTTCCGACGGGGAACGGAACGCGTACGCACCGAGGAGCACGCCGGCCTCGGCCTCGGCCTGGCCATCGTGCACAGCATCGTCCGCGCCCACGACGGGACCCTCGACCTCGTCGCCCGCCCCGCCGGCGGCCTCCTCGTCACCGTCCGGCTGCCCGGCACGCCGGCCCCGTCGTCCCCGGGCGGGGCGCGCTGAGCCGGCTGTCCGGCCGTGGTCGACAAGTGCTCCCGCTGCGGCGCGGGTCAGTGCGGCCCCGGTCGGCGCGGCGACGGTCCCTGGTCGTCGAGGCCGGGCGGCAGGCCGAACGCCGCGAAGACCTGCGGATCCTGGAACACCGAGTTCCGGCTGATGCCCTCGGCGGTGACGGTGAAGACCTGGAGCGTGTGCAGCCGGTACCCGCCACCGATGCCCGTGTAGGCGGCGAAACCGGGCTGGCCGTTGGCCGTGACCGCCCGCAGGAGCCAGTCCGTACCGAGTCTCCCGAAGACCCACTCCATGAACAGGCCGTAGTTGGCGCGGCCGCTGAACCAGTTGAGCATCGGCGGCATCTCCATGACCACGTCCTCGGTGAGCAGCCGCTTCAGACCCTCGACGTCGGCGTGCTCGAAAGCCTTCATGTAGCGATCGACCCAGGCCCGCTGCTCGGCCGCGGACGGCTCGCCGAGACCTTCCTGCCGGACCCCGGCCGCCTTCACCCTGGCCCGTGCCCGCTGCAGGGAGCTGTTCACCGACACGGCGGTGGTACCGAGGATCTCGGCCGCCTCGGACGCGGAGAAGCCGAGCACGTCACGCAGGATCAGCGCACCGCGCTGACGCGCCGACAGGTGCTGAAGGGCGGCGGCGAACGCCAGGCGCAGGCTGCTCCGGTCGATCGCGAGCCCGGCCGGATCGCCCGCCTCCAGCAGCGAGTCCGGCAGGGGCTGGAGCCAGGCGGCGTGCTCGCCCTGGACGAACGGCGCGAGCGGATCGGACGCAGCGACCAGCCCCGACGGAAGCGGTCGGCGGCCGCGGGCCTCCAGGGCGGTCAGGCAGACGTTCGTCGCGATCCGGTAGAGCCAGGTGCGCATGGAGCTGCGAGCGGCGTCGTACCGCTCCCGCGCCCGCCACGCCCTCAGGTACGTCTCCTGGACCAGGTCCTCGGCGTCGTGGACCGAGCCGAGCATCCGGTAGCAGTACGCCAGCAGCTCCGTCCGGAACGGTTCGACCAGGCGATCGAAGCCTTCTTCTGCCGCCGTCACGCCGTGCCCCTTCTCCGCTCCTGCCCGGGCCACCCTATCCGGGGCCGGTGACACCCGAGGCGGATTGCCGACGGGGCGAACACCTCGCACCGTTGGACCTCGACGGGATACTGGGGCCGGCGGCGGGCGTGGGCGGGCCCGAGCACCGGCGGGCGGGTGCGAGCAGGCCCGAGCGCGGACGGGCGGGCAGGTGTGCGCGGACGTGGCCCGGCGCCGATGACGGACGGGGCGGGTGCGGGCGGGCGAGGCCGCGAAAAACCGGGTGAGGGCCGGGCGGCCCGCTCGTAGACTGGGTGCCATGAGCCGACGACATTGATCCTCCGCCGGATCCCCCGCCGAGGATCCGGGGGGAAGTGGCTGCCGAGGGCCGCCGGGTGCGACGTGCGACCGCCGCCCGCCCGTCCCCCTCCGCAGAGGAACGTCCATGCCCTTCCCCGCCGTCCGCCTGTCCCCACGGGCCGCCCGGCCCGCCCGGCCCGTCCGCGAGGTACGCCGCCTTGAGCGCGCCCTGCTGTGCTACGCCGGGTTCGAGGACTTCGTCCTGCTGTACCCCGTCTACGCGCTGCTCTTCGCCGACCACGGCCTGAGCACCGCCGAGATCTCCGTCCTGTTCGGCATCTGGTCGCTCACCGGCGTGCTCCTCGAAGTACCGTCCGGGGTCTGGGCCGACGTGGTCTCCCGGCGGCTGCTGCTGGTGGCCGGTCCGCTGCTGTCGGCGGCCGGCTTCGGCCTCTGGGTCGCCTTCCCGTCCTTCCCGGTGTTCGCCGCGGGCTTCGTCCTCTGGGGCGCGGGTAGCGCGCTGCGCTCCGGCGCGCTGGAGGCGCTGGTCTACGAGGAGCTGGCGAGCCACGGCGCCTGCTCCCGCTACCCCCGCCTGATGGGCCGGGCCCGCGCGGTCGGCACGGCCTGCACGGCCACCGCCGGCGCGCTCGCCGCTCCGGTCTTCACGCTGGCCGGCTACTCCGGCCTGGGCGCGGCCAGCGTCGCCGCCTGCCTGCTCTGCGCCTTCGCCGCCACCCGGCTCCCCGAGCACCGGCAGGCCGCGGCCGACCCCGCCCCGGCCGACCGTCCGCCGGCCTGCCCCGCCCCGGCGGACAGCACCCCGGCCTGCCCCGCCCCGGCGGACAACGCCCCGGCCTGCCCCGCCCCGGCGGACAACGCCCCGGCCGACGAAGCCGCCGACCTCGCCGGATCCGCCCGCGGCTACCTGGGCACCCTCCGGGACGGCCTCGCCGAGGCGCACGGGAGCCCCGCCGTACGGAACGCCCTGCTGCTGGCCGTGGCGGTCACCACGGTCTGGGGCTCACTGGACGAGTACGTACCGCTGCTGGCCGCCGAGGCCGGTGCCACGACCGCGGAGGTACCGCTGCTCACCCTCCTGGTATGGGCCGGCGTGACGGCCGGCGGCCTGCTGGCCGGGACGGCCGGACGGCTCTCCGGGCGCTCGCTGGGCGCCGCGGTGGCCCTGGCGTCCGGGGCGCTCGCGGCGGGCGCGCTGTGGGGGATCCCCGGCGGATTCGTGCTGCTGGGGCTGGCCTTCGCGGTCTTCCAGGCCGCCGACGTGGTCACCGACGCCCGGCTGCAGGACGCGGTCACCGGCCCGAGTCGCGCCACCGTGACGTCGTTGGGCGGCCTCGGCACCGGCCTGACCACCCTGCTGGTGTACGCCGCCTACGGCGCGGCCTCCGGCCGCACCTCGCACGCCACGCTGTTCGCCCTGTCGGCCGTCCCCTACCTGGTGATCGCGGCGGCGATGGCCCGGCGGCGCGGCCCGGCCGTGTTCGCAGGCACCCGGCCGGGTGTCGGCGGCCCCACCGCGTCCGATCCCGAACCGGACCTGCCCGCACGGGACTCCGGGCCGGTGACGACCGCCGACGCCTGAGCCTGCCGCCGGCCACCGGGGCGTGTTGCCCAAGGCAGGCGGCCGTCCGTTCCCGGAGGCCCCGGGGGCGGACGGCCGCTTCGCGGAGCACCCGGGAGGCCGGGGCCCCGGCCTCGGACGGGCCCGGCTTCTCCGGCTTTGCCACCGCTTGACGCCAACTCATGTGTTTCAACTAATATCGGTGGTCAGGGCATTGATGTCCTGGTCGGTCGAGCTGGATTCCTTGCCGACACCAAGAGTTCATGTCCTGGCGACGTAGCGGTCACGGAGTACTCCGGATCCGGCGTTAATCTCCGACCGATCACCCGTGATCCGGCCGCAGCGCCGGTCACATGCCCCTGACCGAAAGGCCCGCGGAGCCGATGGCACCCCGACTCTCCGTCGTCGTCCCGATCTACAACGTCGAGCGCTACCTGGAGGAGTGCCTCGACTCGATCGCGGCCCAGACCTTCGACGCGTTCGAGTGCGTGATGGTCGACGACGGCTCGACCGACGGCAGCGCGGTCATCGCCAAGGCGTACGCCGACGCGGACCCCCGGTTCCGGCTGGTCCAGCAGAAGAACAAGGGCCTCGGCGCGGCTCGCAACACCGGTCTGCGGCACCTCGGCGGGAGCACCGAGTACCTGGCCTTCATGGACAGTGACGACACGCTGCCGCCCGGCGCCTACGCGTTGATGGTCGGCACCCTGGACGAGACCGGGTCGGACTTCGCCGCCGGCAACGCCCTGCGCTTCCGGACCGCCGAGCACTACCAGTCCCACGCGCACCGCAAGCCGTTCCGCGAGACCCGGCTGAAGAGCCATGTCACCGAGATCCCGTCGCTGGTCACCGACCGCACCGCCTGGAACAAGGTCTACCGGCGCAGCTTCTTCGACACCGCCGGCATCCTCTACCCCGAGGGCATTCTCTACGAGGACGCCCCGGTCAGCGTGCCGCACCACTTCCTGGCCGGCAGCGTGGACGTGCTCTCCGAGCCGATCTACCACTGGCGGGTGCGCGACGCGGGCGACATGTCCATCACGCAGATGAAGACCGACCCCAAGGGCCTGATCGACCGCGTCCGATCGATCGAGCTGGTCCGTGAGTGGCTGCTCGCCCAGCCGGAGCCCAAGTTCCGTGAGTACCTGCGCTCGTACGACCGGAACACCCTGGTCGAGGAGCTCCCGATGTTCTTCTGGTCGGTGCCGGACGGCGACCGGGGGTACCGCGAGGCCTACCAGCAGCACGTCAGCCGGCTGCTGCGGACGATCGGCGTCGAGCAGATCAACGCGCTGGGTGCCCCGCTGCGGGTCAAGTACCGCCTGACGCTGGCGAACCGGATGAGCGAGTTCGTCACCCTGCAGCGCATGCACCGGCTGTACCGGCGCCGCGCGCAGCTGCTGCGGGTGGGCCGCACACCCGCCCCGAGCGCCTGAGCCCGCTCCCGACCCGGCCCGACCGCTTCACCGGACGCCCGGCGCGGTCGGCCCGTCGGTGGTGAGCGTGTAGTACCAGCCAGGACGCCAGGCGGGCGGAACGACCGCCAGATCCTCCGGCCGCGCCCCGGCGAGCAGGCAGTCCAGGGCCCACCGGTTCGCCGAGTGGGCGATCACCAGGACGCGGGCGCCGTCCCTCCCGGCGGCCAGGTCCCGCAGGAAGTCGGCGGTGGCGATGAGCACTTGGCGGTAGCTCTGCCCGCCGCCGGGGAACGGCTCGTCCAGGTGCCGGGCCCGCCGCGCGGCGACCCGGGCGGCCGGGCCGCCGTCCAGTTCGCCGTAGTGGCACTCGCGCAGCCGGACGTCCTGGTGGACGGGCGGCCGGCCGTCGGGAAAGGCGAGGCGGGCGGTCTCGACCGCCCGACGCAGGTCGGAGACGAACACCGCCGCGAAGCCGCCGTCGCGCCGTCGCTCGCCCAGCTCCACCGCCTGGCGGCGGCCCATCGGCGAGAGCCGGCCCGGTAGCCAGCCGGTGGCGATGCCCGCCTCGTTGTCGGTGGTGGTCGCGTGGGTCTCGTAGACGATCTCCACCGCCATCGGGACTCCCCCTCAAGGTCGGCGGGCGGCGGCGTGCCGCCCCGGGCTGCTACTCAACGGCGCGGCCGGGGTCAGGGCGAGGGAATGCCCGGCAGGCCCGTGCCGAGCCCGTCCAGGGCGTGCGAGCAGACGCAGTCACGGGTGACCGGCAGCCCCTCCAGGGCCTTGAACAGGACGGTGCGCAGCCGGTCGACGTTGCGGGCGAAGACGGCCAGCACCTCGCCGTGGGTGACTCCCTCGCCGCTCCCCACACCCGCGTCCAGGTCGGTCACCAGGGCCAAGGACGTGTAGCAGAGGCCGAGTTCGCGGGCGAGGACGGCCTCCGGGTGCCCGGTCATGCCGACCACCGACCAGCCGTTGGCGGTGAACCAGCGGGATTCGGCGCGGGTGGAGAAGCGCGGGCCCTCGATCACCACCAGGGTGCCGCTGTCCACGGGCTCCCAGGCGACGTCCCGGGCGGCGGCGAGAGCGGTGCGACGGCCGTCCGGGCAGTACGGGTCGGCCATCGACACGTGCACGACCTCGGGGACGGTGCCGTCGGGCAGCGGCCGGCCGTCGTAGTAGGTCTGCACCCGCCCGGAGGTGCGGTCCACGAACTGGTCGGGGACGAGCAGCGTGCCAGGCCCGTACTCGGGGCGCAGCCCGCCGACCGCGCAGGGGGCGAGCATCTGCCGTACGCCGAGTGACTGCAGGGCCCACAGGTTGGCGCGGTAGTTGATGCGGTGCGGCGGCAGCCGGTGGCCGCGGCCGTGGCGGGGCAGGAAGGCGACCCGCCGGCCGGCCGCCTCGCCGACGAACAGCGAGTCGCTGGGCGGCCCGTACGGGGTGTCGACGGCGATCTCGGTCACGTCGTCGAGCAGGGCGTACAGGCCGGAGCCGCCGATCACGCCGAGTTCCGCGCGCGCGGGGCCGGTGGTTCCTGGCATGGCGTCAGCCTTTCGGTCACGTCCGGGTGGCGGGGCCCGGCCGGGCTCCCGGGGGCGGTGGGCGCCCGTCGTCCACCCTAGGGCGGGGCGGGCCGGCACCGCGCCGGTCGCGGTCTTACGAATCGCGGACGGACGGGACCGGCGAGGCCGACGGAACGGCCGGGGCCGGGGCAGGCGGGACGGCGCGGGCAGCGCGGGCGACGCAGGCGGGACGGCCGAGACGAGCGGAGCGGGCGACGCAGGCGGGACGGCCGAGACCGGCAGGGTCGGCGGGACGGCGGGACAGACGGAACGGCCGGGGCAGGCGGGGCCCCCGCGCCGCCCCGGCCTGCCCGCCACCGGGCCGGTCAGTCGAGCTGCGGCGCGACCTTGTCGGCGATCAGCGCGAGGTGGTCCAGGTCCTGGAGGTCGAGGATCTGCAGGTAGCAGCGCTGGGATCCGGCCGCCGCGTAGCGGCCGATGCTCTCCACCACCTCGTCCGGCGTGCCGGCCAGGCCGTGCGCCTTCAGCTCAGCGACGTCGCGACCGATCGCGGCGGCCCGCCGGGCCACCTCGGCGTCGTCCTTGCCGACGCAGGCCACCAGGAGGTTGGAGTACACCAGGTCGTCGCCGCGGCGCCCGGCCTGCTCCACGGCGGTGCGGACCCGGCCGAACTGCTCCCGGCTCTCGCCGGTCGAGACGAAGGGCAGGTTGAACTCGTCGGCGTACCGGGCGGCCAGCGCGGGCGTACGGTGCAGGCCCTTGCCGCCGATCAGGACGGGGATCCGGTCCTGGACGGGCTTGGGCAGCGCCGGGGAGTCCGACAGCTGGTAGTACGTGCCCGCGAAGTCGAAGGTGTCGCCGAGCTTGGTCTCCCAGAGCCCGGTGACGATGGCGAGCTGCTCCTCCAGCCGCCCGAACCGCTCCTTCGGGAAGGGGATGCCGTACGCGGCGTGCTCCTCGGCGTACCAGCCGGCCCCGAGGCCGAGCTCGACCCGGCCGTTGCTCATCGCGTCCACCTGGGCGACCTGGAGGGCCAGCACGCCGGGCAGCCGGAAGGTCGCCGCCGTCATCAGGGTGCCGAGCCGGATGGTGCTGGTCTCGCGGGCGAGCCCGGCCAGCGTGATCCAGGCGTCGGTGGGGCCGGGCAGGCCGTCCACGTCGCCCATCTTGAGGTAGTGGTCGGAGCGGAAGAAGGCGCTGAAGACGCCCAGCTCCTCGGTCGTCCGGGCGATGCGCAGCAGCGTGTCGTAGGAGGCGCCCTGCTGGGGTTCGGTGAAGATGCGGAGATCCATGGCACCCATTCTTGTACAGATCGTAGCGATGGCGAAGCGGACCCGGCCGATCCGGACGAATTCTCGCGCCCCCGTCGCGGCCCCCGTGGCGACCCGCGCCCGGCCTGTGACCGGCCTGTGACCGGCCCGGGCCCCCACCCGCACCCCGGCCCGCCCCGGCCGGGCGTACGCCCCCGGCGGGTGGCCAAGGTCTCACCTTCCGATCGCCGGGGCCCGCCGTGCCGGGCCCTCCGCTCGCCTACCCTCGACGGGTGATCGCCTTTCCCGACGAAGCAGCCGGCTGCCCCCTCACCGGCATCGTGGCTTCCTACACCCCGCGCCTGGCCGCGTTCGCCGCCGAGCCGGGCTTCGTCGCGGCCGTCGACCAGCACGCCGCCGAGATCCGCGAACGCCTGTTCGCCCAAGGCCCGGAGCTGGTGCTCCGACCGCTGCGGCGCGCGGAACTCACCGACTACGCGCTCGGCTTCCTCGACGCCCTGGCCGAGGTCGGCTGGGACCAGCCGGTCGGGTACGACTACGCGGTCGACCGGCTGACGGCGATCTGCTGGCTGGTGCACCAGAACGGGCTGCTCGACGCCTGAGGCGGGCGCGCACGGACCGGCGCACGCCCCGTACCCTCCCCCGGTCGGCCGATCGGCCGGAAACCGGCTGCCGCGACCGGGCCGACGCGTACAGTGGCGGTTCACGAAGCGATCGACGGCGGGAACGGTCAGGGTGAACACGCAGGTGTGCAAGGGCGGGGTGGCGGGCCACCAGGCATTGGTGTGGCGGGTCCTGCCGGAGCAGCCGTCGGCGGCGGTCCTGGTACTGCACGGCGGACAGGAGCACAGCCTCGCCAAGCCCGGCCCGCTGAACCTGCCGGGCCTGCGGATGCAGGGCTTCATCCGGGCGATCAAGCGTGAGACGGCCGCGGCGGACGTCGCGATCGGCGTGGTGCGCTACCGGCACCGGGGCTGGAACGGCGCGCAGGCGGACGCCGCCCGGGACACCGCGGCCGCCCTCAACGACCTCGCCGAGGAACTCGGCCATGTGCCGACCGTGCTGGTCGGGCACTCGATGGGCGGCCGGGCGGCGCTCCGTTCGGCCGGCCACCCCAATGTCACCGGCGTCGTGGCGCTGGCCCCCTGGTGCCCGCAGGACGATCCTTGCGCGCAGCTCGAGGGCCGGGACGTGGTGCTGCTGCACGGCGACCGCGACCGGGTCACCAAGCCCGGCGACACCCGGCTGCTGGCCGCCCGGGCCCGGGCCGCGGGCGCCCAGGTCTGCGGCTACACGGTGACCGGCAGCGGCCACACCCTGCTGAAGCGCGCCGGCGACTGGCACCGGGCCACCGCCCGGCTCACCGCGGGCCTGCTCGGTCTGCGCGACCTGCCCGCCGAGGCGGCCGCCGCTCTGGCCCTGAACGGCGCGGCGCCCGGCGGGCTCGACCTTCCGCTGCTGCCGCTCCCCCGTACCGAGCAGGGAACCCGCCCCCGCCCGCCGGTCCGCACGGAGAGCTGACCCGCGCAGGCCGAGCGGCGGACACCGGACGCCGCGGTCGGACACGTAGGAAGACGCCCCGGGCCGGCCGATGAGACATCGGCCGGCCCGGGGCGTCGGACGGTCAGACCAGGTCGAACCGGTCGAGGTTCATGACCTTGTCCCACGCGGCGACGAAGTCCTTGACGAACTTCTCCTTCGCGTCGTCGCTCGCGTAGACCTCCGCGACGGCGCGCAGCTCCGAGTTCGACCCGAAGACCAGGTCGGCGCGGCTGCCGGTCCACCTGACCTCGCCGGTCGCGGCGTCGCGGCCCTCGAAGGTGTTCTCGTCCCCGGACGCCGCCGTCCACGTGGTGCCCAGGTCGAGCAGGTTGACGAAGAAGTCGTTGGTCAGCGAGCCGGGGGCGGTGGTGAGGACACCGAGCGGCGACTGCTGGTGGTTGGCGCCCAGCACGCGCAGCCCGCCGACCAGGACGGTCAGCTCGGGGGCGCTCAGGTTGAGCAGGTTCGCCCGGTCGATCAGCAGGTACTCGGCCGGCAGCCGGTTGCCCTTGCCGTGGTAGTTGCGGAACCCGTCGGCGGCCGGCTCCAGAGCGGCGAACGACTCCACGTCGGTCTGCTCCTGCGACGCGTCGACGCGGCCCGGCGTGAAGGGTACGACGACGTCGAAGCCGGCGTCCTTGGCGGCCTTCTCGACCGCGGCCGCCCCGGCGATCACGATCAGGTCGGCGAGCGAGACCTGGGTGCCGTCGGTGCGGGCGGCGTTGAAGGACTCCTGGATGCTCTCCAGGCGGCTCAGCACCGTCGCCAGCTGGTCCGGGTCGTTGGCGTCCCACCCGATCTGCGGCTGGAGGCGGATGCGCGCGCCGTTGGCGCCGCCGCGCTTGTCGCTGCCGCGGAAGGAGGAGGCCGAGGCCCAGGCGGTGGAGACCAGCTGGGACACCGACAGGCCCGAGGCGAGGACCTGCTCCTTGAGCGCGGCGACGGCGGCGGCACCGATCAGCCCGTGGGTGACCGCGGGGAGCGGGTCCTGCCACAGCAGCGTCTCGGACGGGACCTCCGGGCCGAGGTAGCGCACGACCGGGCCCATGTCGCGGTGGGTCAGCTTGAACCAGGCGCGGGCGAAGGCGTCCGCGAACGCGGCCGGGTCCTCGTGGAAGCGACGCGAGATCCGCTCGTAGGCCGGGTCGATCCGGAGCGAGAGGTCGGTCGTCAGCATCGTCGGGGCGTGGCTCTTGGTCGCGTCGTGGGCGTCGGGCACGGTGCCGGCACCGGCGCCGTCCTTCGGCCGCCACTGGTTGGCGCCGGCGGGGCTCTGGAAGAGCTCCCACTCGTAGCCGAACAGGATGTCGAAGAAGGTGTTGTCCCAGGTGATCGGGGTGTTGGTCCAGATGCCCTCAAGGCCGCTGGTGATGGTGTCGCCGCCCTTGCCGGTGCCGAAGGAGTTCTTCCACCCCAGGCCCTGCTGCTCGATCGACGCGGCCTCGGGGTCGGCGCCGACGCTCTCCGCCGGGCCCGCGCCGTGGGTCTTGCCGAAGGTGTGGCCGCCCGCGATCAGCGCGACGGTCTCCTCGTCGTTCATCGCCATCCGGCGGAAGGTCTCCCGGATGTCGCGGGCCGCGGCGAGCGGGTCCGGGGTGCCGTTGGGGCCCTCGGGGTTGACGTAGATGAGGCCCATCTGGACGGCGCCGAGGGGGCTCTCCAGCTCCCGGTCACCGGTGTAGCGCTCGTCGCCGAGCCAGGTGGTCTCGGGGCCCCAGTAGACGTCCTCGTCGGGCTCCCAGACGTCCGCGCGGCCGCCGCCGAAGCCGAAGGTGTCGAAGCCCATCGTCTCCAGGGCGACGTTGCCGGCCAGGATCATCAGGTCGGCCCAGGAGAGGGTCCGGCCGTACTTCTTCTTGACCGGCCAGAGCAGGCGGCGGGCCTTGTCCAGGTTGCCGTTGTCCGGCCAGCTGTTGAGGGGGGCGAAGCGCTGCTGTCCGGCTCCGGCGCCGCCGCGGCCGTCGCTGATCCGGTAGGTGCCGGCACTGTGCCAGGCCATCCGGATCATGAACGGGCCGTAGTGGCCGAAGTCGGCCGGCCACCAGTCCTGCGAGGTGGTCAGCACCTCGGCGATGTCCTGCTTCACGGCGGGGAGGTCGAGGCTCTTGAATGCCTCGGCGTAGTCGAACTCCTCACCGAGCGGGTTGGCCACCGCGGGGTTCTTCGCAAGGATCTTCAGGTTGAGCCGCTCCGGCCACCACTGACGGTTGCCACCGCCCTGGGTCGGGTGCGGGGCTCGGCCGTGCGCGACCGGGCAGCCACCTCCCGTCTCCGTCTTGGCGTCTACGACGATCGCGTCATGGTTCTCGGACATGGGAATTCCTCCGGAGCTGGCAAATGACGGTGCAGGGGAACTGAACGGCGGTGCTGGGGAACCGAACGGCGGTGCTGGGGACCGTGAGCGAGGGAAGAACCGGGGTCCGCGCCCCGGTGGCCGCCCCCGCCGTGCCGCTCGGGCCGGGCCTGGGCGCCGGCCGGTGCGGTACGGGGATCGAGCTGGTGGTGGTGAGCGGGCGGGTGCCGCGTCCGGGGCGGCGGCGGACGGGACCGGCGCAACCGCGCGGCCCGGGGCCGATCGTCCTGGGAGCGCGCCGGCCGGGACCGGGAGTCCCCGGGCAGGGGTGGTCACCCTCCCGGGTCGCGTCGGGCCGGCCGGCGCGGGCACCGGCCCTGCGCAGGCCCGGACCGCGTGGCTTCCCGGCGGTGGCCGTCACACCCTGCCTCCTGCCGTAACCGGGGTCGTTCCACCCTCTTGGCTGTCACCAGAACCGATCCTACGATGGACAGGTTCTAAGTCAAGAAGAACATCAGCCTCCTGCCGGATCCGTACCGAAAGCCCACTGATAAAATCCAGCCATCCCATGACCCCGAATAGGCGGACCAATATGAGCGACCTGCTGGAGCGACTGCGAGGACGCGGCTGGCGGATGACTTCCCAGCGGCGGGTCGTTGCGGAGGTCCTCGACGGTGACCACGTGCACTTCACCGCCGACGAGGTGCACACCCGCGCGGCGCAGCGGCTGCCCGAGATCTCCCGGGCGACCGTCTACAACACCCTCGGCGAACTCGTCGCACTCGGCGAGGTCATAGAGGTCGCCACCGACGGCCGGGCGAAGCGCTACGACCCCAACGCGCACCACCCGCACCAGCACCTGGTGTGCTCCGGCTGCGGCACCGTCCGCGACGTCCACCCGGCCCGCGACCCGCTGGCGGACCTCCCGGCGGAGGAGCGGTTCGGCTTCACGGTCTCCCGGGCCGAGGTCACCTACCGGGGGCTCTGCCCGTCCTGCGTCTGACGCACCGACGAGGGTGCCGCCCGACGAGGTGCCGCCCGGCGAAGGTGCGCCCGGTGAAGGTGCCGCCCGGTGAAGGCGCCGCCCGACAACGGGCGGGCCGCCGGCCGGCCCGACGGCTTCCGGACGAAGCCGGCACGACCGTGTCCCGCAGGGTGGCGAAACCCCTGCGGGACACGGTCGTGCCGTCGGCCGCGATCAGCCGACGGCGGCCCCCCGGACGAAGCCGGCGAAGCGGTCGGCGAACTCGGCGCTGACGTAGAGCTTCCCGTCGTTCTGGACGAACAGGTGGAGGTACTTCTCCAGCCAGTCCGTGAAGATCTTGCCCTTCCGGTGGGCCTCGAAGGCCTGGCGGTCGGTCCAGGCGCCGAGGAAGATCACCTCGTTCGGGGTGGGCGGCGGCAGGGAGCCCGTCACGTCGGCGGTGTGCAGGCAGTACATGAGGGTGTCGGGTTCGCCGTCCCGCACCTGCTGCACCAGGTCCGTGAGCGCGGCCACGGCCTCCTGCTCCCGGCCGGGGACGTACCACCACTTCGTCACGATGGAGATCACCGGCCCCGCCCTCCCCCGCCCTCGGCGCGCTGGACGAGTTTGTCCCGGTCCCCGCCGGGCGCCACGTAGGAGAAGCGGGGGCAGAGCGTGTGCCCGGGCTTCGCCGGGTTCGGGGTGCGCATCAGGGCGACGGCGGCGTTCCTCAGCGCGTACATGGCGTGGACGGCCAGGCGCAGCGTGGGCCGGTCCGGCTCGGTGTGGCCGTCGAGCGGGTCGACGACCTCGGTCGGCTCGCCCGCGAAGGCGCGGTAGATGTCGTCGACGAGCCGCGAGTACGCCAGGTCGAAGGCGTCCATGGCGAAGTCCTCGGGGCCGCCGGCCCAGTCGCCGTTGCGCGGGGTGAACAGGGCCGGCCGGACGGCGGAGTAGTCGACCAGCAGCATGGATCCCTCGGGGGTCTCGTCGGCCAGCTGGTGGGTGCGGAAGCGGCGGCCGGTCTGCAGTTCGCGAAAGCGCGCGTAGTGGGAGTACATCTGCCAGCCGGAGCCGAGCCGGTCCTCGTCGGTGACGGTCTTGGCCGGCCGGTGCAGGTACTCCTCGGGGAGCCCCTCGCCCTGGTCGACGATCTTCAGAACGGCCGCTCGCGCGGAGGCGCGGTCCGCGACCTCGATGACGTGGCCGGCGCCGCCGTAGTAGTCGCTGTCGGGGATCTGCCGGACGGGCCGGAAGACGGCGTCCGGGCAGATCGCGGGATCCCCCAGGGCCGTGTCGACGGCGTCGTAGAACTCGCCGATGGTACGGAAGCCGCCCGGGCTGGCGGGGATGCCGGCCAGGGTGGCGGCGCCGTGCAGGGGGTGCTCGATCCGGACGAAGCTGTCCACGGCGGCCGGCGTGAGCGGGAGCAGTTCGAGGGTGCCGATGCCGGAGATCAGCGGGCTGTCCAGGGGGAAGGCGGGGATCGGGCTGAGATGGGCGCGGCCCTGGAACTCGACCGGCTCGGGGCTCGGCACCTCCCCGATGGCGTTGAGGACGTTGGCCGCGAGGGTCATGTGGAGCATCTCCTCCATGACCACGCTGCGGATGGTCTGCGCCGCGTCGGTGTTGGCACCGTCCTCGATGGAGTAGAGGGCGGTCAGGTAGACCGGGACGGTGCTGAGCTCCAGGCCGACGGCCAGCTGGAGGGCGGCCCTCAGGTCCTTGAGGGTGGAGATCCTGGTCGGCTCGGTCATGCGTCCGTCCCCTTCAGCTGCTCGGCGATCCGGTCGCCGGTCCGGATGGCCAGCGCGGTCATGGTGAGCGTCGGGTTGGAGGTGCCCAGGGTGGGCATGCTGCCGCAGCCGACGATGTAGAGGTTCGGCAGGTCGTGGCTGCGCTGGTGGCTGTCGACCACCGAAGTGGCCGGGTCCTCGCCCATCCGGTGGGTGCCGACGACGTGTCCCGCGCCCCGCACCCAGTACGTCACGCCCTCGTACGTCACCGCCGACGGGTCGTTCGGGTCGTAGTGGGTGTAGTCGCCGGGCCGGTACTCCGGGCGGCGGACCTTGTCGGCGATGCCGAGCTGGGCGAACAGCTGCCGGCTCGCCTCCGCCGCCCAGGGCAGTGAGGCGCGCATGTACGGCGAGAGGTCGTAGTGGATGACGGGTCGGTGGTTGCCGAGCGAATCCTTCCAGCGGTCGTCGATGGTGACCCGGTTGGTCGGCTCGGGATCCTGCTCCAGCTCCCAGGCGATCCGGAACTGGCGGGGCAGGATCTCGCCGAGCCGCTTGCGCAGCTCCTTGCCGTAGAGCTTGACCTGCCCGCTCTCCCCGCCGCCGACCAGATCCTGGACGGTGTCGTAGGGGGCGTTCTCCGGGAAGTTCCAGCCCCAGTTGCCGATCTCGACGCGGAAGGCGGTGCGCTCCGAACGGAAGGAGCCGTCCCGGAAGGCGGGGATGCCGGAGGTGGAGCCGGGGCCGCGGAAGGCACCGACGCTGTCCTCGAACATGCCCCAGGTGAGCAGCAGCGGATGGTCCATCAGGTTGCGGCCGACCTGGTCGCTGTTGTTGGCGGCGCCGGAGGCGAGCAGCAGGGTGGCGTTCTCGACGGCGTTGGCCGCCAGGACGTAGCGGTCCGCGGTGACCGTCGTCTCCACGGGCGCGCTGCCGTCGTCGAAGTACGTCGTGAAGGTGAGCCCGGTGACCGTCCCGGTCCTCCCCGGCTGCTGGGTGTGGCGGACCCGGGAGACCACGCACTGGCTGCGGACGGCGAACCTGGCCTTCCGGGGAGCGCCCTCCTCCGGCTCCCGGTCGGGGTACTTGACGATCAGTTCGTACAGCGTCTTCAGGGCGTTGTACTTGGCCTGGACGGGGCAGATCGGGATGCAGCTGGAGTTGCCCTCGCAGCGCTGGCCGTGGTCGGCGTTGCCGACCGCGCCGACCACCTGGTAGCCCTTGGCTGGCTGGGAGTTGCGCCCGACCGGGGTGTTGCTGATCTTGATCGGGAAGGCGTGCTCGACGCCGTTCCGGTCGGTCAGCCCGACCACGAGGCCGGCGGACTTCTTGGCGAGGTACCGGTCGAGGTAGCTGCTGGGGATCCGCTCCATCGGGAAGTGGTAGACCCCGTCGGGGAACCGGTTCCGGTCGGCGCTGCGGAAGTACGCCTCCGGGTCGCCGCCGATGCCGGGGTAGACCTGGTCCTCGACGTTCGCGGAGACGCCGATGATGTCCCATTCGGCCCGCTCGTAGTAGGGCTTGAGGTCCTCGTAGCCGAGCGGCCAGTCCCTGCCGCGGCCGTACTCCGTCTTCATCCGGAAGTCGTTGGGGAGCATCCGCAGGCAGGTGCCGAGCCAGTGCAGCGTGGTGCCGCCCAGCGAGCGGGTGTAGTCGCTGCCGAACGGGAGCGGGCCCATCTGGACGAAGTACCCGTTGTCGCTGGGCACCCTGGTCGTCCCGTCCGGGCCCATGACCGGGCGGCCGATGTCCAGCACGTCCGGCTGCGGCGCAGAACCGCTGGCGGGGTAGGGCGCGTTGGGGACTTTGGCCACCGTCCCCTGGTACGCCTCCACATAGCTGTCGTACTTGTCGGCGCTCATCGCGGTGGCCCGGCCGGCCTCCAGGACGAGGATCCGCGGGTGCCGGGGCGGTACCTGGGCGGCGGCCTGCTCGATGACGGTCTTGGCGACGGTGGCCGCGGAGATGCCGCCGCCGACGATGACGATGTCGTAGTCGTTGGTGCTCATGGCGCTTCCTCGGGCTCAGCGGACGGGCAGGTACGGCGGCTCGGCCCAGGAGCCGAAGCCGGGCTGTTTGGCGCCCATGGGGTGGGCCCCGGCGGCGGTCCAGACCAGGCCTTCGCGGTAGGCCTGGGGGGAGACGACGTGCTCGACGTCGTCGGCGGTCGATCCGTTGACGTCGCGGTAGCCGCCGGACAGCGGGTACCAGCTGCCGAGGTACCAGAGTTTGATCAGGTTGACGACGACCGGTGCGTAGCGCCGGTTCTCGATGACCCGCGTCCTCAGTGCGTCGCCGTCGGGGTCCTCGCGGTCGGCGGCGAGCGCCTCGGCGGCGGCCTGGAACAGGTGTCCGGCCTCGCGTTCGCCGATGATCTGCAGCAGCGTGGTGTAGTACGTCTCGATCAGGCCGGTGCCGGCCAGCTCGGCCCGGTCGAAGCCGGTCAGGGCCACCGAGAAGTCGGTGAAGATCTGTTGCGGGCTGGGGGTGGGGGTGCCGTTGGTCATGGGTCGCTCCCGGGACTGCGATCAGAGGAGGGTGCGGTTGAGGGGGCTCAGGTCCAGCGGGCGGCGGAGGTCCGGCTCGAAGGGCGAGTCGACCGCCTGCTGGAAGCGGAAGAACCCGGTGGGGTCGGCGGCCGCCTTGACGGCCTTCAGCCGGGCCAGGTTGTCGCCGTAGTAGGCGACCGCCCAGTCCTTCTGCAACGGGTCGATGTAGTTGACGTAGGCGCCGTGGAAGTCGGCGCTGAGCGCCTCGCCGAAGTCGAAGGCCCATTCCACGTTGGAGCGGATGCCGGCCGGGTCGTCCCAGATGGCCTTGAGCTCGAAGACGTAGCGCTTGTCGCGGTGCGGGTAGGGCCCGTGGTTGTCGCCGTCCGGGTGGCCGACCTTGCCGCCGCCGTGCGTCCACACGACGAAGCTGTCGGGCGAGGGGGCGCGTCCCATGGCGTCCTGGACGGCCTCGATCATGTCGCCGCGCCAGCCGTCGTCGCCGATCACGCCGGAGCGGATGTAGGCCTGGCGGTCGCCGACCAGGGTGGATCGGCCGATGGTGGCCTCCAGGGTCGGCAGCGGCATCGAGTAGAGGCTCACGTCGAAGGGCTTCAGCCTCAGCATGGGCTGCAGCAGGTCGACGCCGTCGGCGTACTCCCCGTTGAAGACCGGGGTGATCCGGAAGGTGGGGATCTTCCGGGTCGGCTCGGCCGGGTCCGGGTCGCGGCCGACGTAGCCGTAGGCGGCCATCGCCTCGGGGACGCCCCCGGCCCAGGCGTCGTAGGCGGCGATCACCTCCTCGGCGCGCTCCAGCGGATAGGACAGCCCGCCGCCCAGCACGGTCGCGGCGGCGGGTGTGTGCAGTTGGAGGGTCATCTCGACGGCGACGCCGAAGTTGCCGCCACCGCCGCCTCGGCAGGCCCAGAAGAGGTCCCGGTCGGCCTCGTCGGGCGCGTCGGCGGTCAGGGTGCGCAGGCGGCCGGCGGCGTCGACGAGCTTGATCGCGGTGACGCTGTCGCTGCCCAGTCCGTACGAGCGGGAGACGAAGCTGTAGCCGCCGCCCTGGAGGAATCCGGGCAGCCCGACCGTGAGGCAGCCGCCGCCGACCGGGATCAGCGGGGTGGCCTCGCGGGAGACGTACCCGTACACGTCGGCCCAGGTGGCACCCATCTGAACGCTCAGCCGCCTGCTGTCCCGGTCCAGCGCGACGGCCTTCATCAGCCCGAGGTCCAGCACGACGCCGCCCCGGTTGAGGCAGTACCCGGCGGCGCTGTGGCCGCCGCCGCGTACGGTCATCGGCAGTTCGAGCTCCCGGGCGAACGCGATGGTCCGGGCGACGTCGGCGACCGAGTTGGCGCGCACCACGTAGGCCGGGGGCGTCCGGGTACGGCCGTTGTCGATCTCGATCACGCCGGCGTAGTCGGGGCTTCCCGGCTCGCAGACGTATCCGCTGAGGCTCCGGGCGAGGGCGTCGACGGCCCGGTGGTGGTGGCTCACGCGCCGGCCGCCTTCCCGGCCGGCGGCTCGACCACGCCGCCGAACCGCTGCAGGGCGCTCAGGCTCGGCACGAAGAAGTACTCGCCGCCGCGCATGGTCACCCACTGGCCGACCCGCTTCGGGAAGAAGGGGTCGGTGGCCGCCGGCGGACTCTGCGAGAAGTCCAGCTGGTTGTGCGAGCCGTACGCCTTGGGCCAGGGCTGCTCGACCGCGTCGCCCCGCGGGTCCGCGAAGGGCAGCCGGCCGATCACCGCGTCCAGGCCGGTACCGGGGGTGAGGAAGTCCTCGAAGTTCGCCCAGAGCGCCTGGATGAACTCGAACTGGTCCGGGATGCTGCTCTGCGCGCACAGGAACAGCAGCCCCACCCTGTCCTCGGGCCCGGGATCCAGGGTCACCGGGCCGAAGCTGATGCCCCGGCGGGCGATCCGCTGGGTCCGTTCCTGGGTGAGCGGCGTCGCGAACTGGCGCTGCTTGTCGCCGCGCGGGTTGACCTTGCGGACGTGGGACGCGAAGGGACAGCGCACCGCGTCGACGTCGCCGTCGTAGGTGAAGTTGTTCGGCAGCGAGGCCAGCCCCGGCACCTGCTGGTCCACCACCGGGGTCCCGTCCTGGAACCGGCCGACCATGTAGGCCCCGGCCAGGGCGATGTCGGCGGCCGTGGGCTCCTGCGCCTTGGGGTCGGCCTGCTGGGCGATCTCCAGCGCCAGGGCCTTCTCGTCGTCGCGGAAGCCCGGTACGTCCTGCTCCAGCTTGCGGTACACGAAGTACGAGCCGTAGCCGTCCACCCCGCCCGCCGGGTCCTTGACCAGCACCTGGTCCAGCGGGGCACTCGGGTCGTACCTGTCGATGCCGCCGTTGACCGTCCTCGCCTGCTCGATGTCCCGGGCGAAGAAGAGCGGCTGGCTCACCCCGTCCGCGAACCCGAAGTGCTCGTGCACCACCCCGGTCGGGCTCGGGCTGCCGTGGGCGTCGAAGCGCATGGCGGTGCCGGTCTCCTCGAACACCGTGGCGCCGATCGCCGTGAGCCGCTGCCTCAGCTCCGCCACGAGGGGGTCGATCCGCTTGACCGGATCGTCGTCGGCGACCACGACGAGGGCGTGCAGGGTGCCCTGGAAGGCGGGCTCCCAGGCGGTCACCGGCGGGTCGTTGAGGATCGCCGCCCGGTCCTTGGCCCCGAGGGCGAAGGACGGGTCGTCCGGCGTGAGGTCCGCGCCGAGCCGCAGATCCCGGTACGCCGCGGCCGAGACCATCACGCCGACGAAGACCGTGCTGGCGGACAGGACCATGGCCGTCCGGTCGGCCGCCGTGATCGCGCCGTTGCGGCTGATGGTCCGCAGCGTCTCCCGGTAGCTGTTCGCCTCCTCGTACTGCGTCAGGGCCGAGGTGACGTGCCCGGGTCGGACCAGCGAGGCCAGCCATTGCCTGGCCTGGTGCCGGTCGTCGGGGCTCCCGGTGGCGAAGGTGATGAAGAGGTGGCGGCTGTGGTCGCGGCCGTGGCTCTTGAGGATGTTGCCCTGCAGGTCGCCCAGGGCGGCCCGGACGGCCTCCTGGGTGTTGCGGGTCGGCGGGACGGTCGGCTGGTCGGGATCGATCGCGGTCTGCTTCAGGTCGATTGCCATGCCCCCACCATGGAGCCGAGCGTCCACGAACGAAGCATGGCGACACGCGTCCGGACGACCCCGGGAGGAGGCGGGAGAAGGGGTTCGACGTGCGTCTTTGTTCGGATACGGACGGATTGGAAGACCTGACGGAACACCATCCGTCCGGCCCAGTCGGGACGCCGAGGCAGGGGCACCTCGGGGATGCGGGCGCAGCCCCGCGCCACCGCCCCGCGGAGAGCGACGCCGACGAGGAGTCCGCGAGAAGCCCGCGAGCAGCGGGCCCTTAGGATCACGCTCTCCCAGGGGCGGGCCGCGCATCGGCGCCCGCCGGGCCACCGTCCGACCCGGCCGATCGGACCACATTTGGATGATCTTGCAGGTCAGGGCCGCGACCTGAGGTCCCGCACGGATCCGGGGCGGCCCACCGCCGGACGGGCCCGCCCGCACCGCGCGGACATGCGGGGCGACATGATGCCTTGACAGGTCCGGGGAGAGCCACCGAAACTGCGGGAGAGCGCTCTCTCAGGGAGCCACCGCAGCCTCGGCCACCCCGCGACGACCGGTCGGCACACACGTGCCGCGCTCACCCACCGCCGACCCGCCGTACGGCGGGTGCCCGTCGACGCCCACTCCGCCGCGCGACCGGCACCGGCACCCGCACGCCCCCACCCCCTGTGCGGGGCCCGCGGCACGCGCCCCCACCCGAGCCGCGGGTCCTGCGTCACCTCCGCCGTCAGGAGTCCTCGTGCGTCGTCAGAAACCGCGATCCGCCCTCGCAGGGCCACTCGCCGCCCTGCTGGTGGCCGGTGCCCTCGCCACCTTCGGCGGCCCGGTGGCGCGGGCCGCCGACCAGCCGTGGACCAACGCGGCCCAGACTCCCGAGCAGCGGGCCGACGAACTGCTCACCGCGATGACCCAGGCCGAGAAACTCACGATGCTGCACGGCGGCCCGTCCTGCGGCTACGCGGGCTGCATCCCGGCCAACACCCGGCTCGGCATCCCCGCACTGCACTTCCAGGACGGCCCGGTGGGCGCCGGCGACGGCCTGACCGGCGTGACGCAGCTGGCGGCCCCGGTGGCCGGTGCGGCCAGCTGGGATCCGGCGCTGATGCGCGAGTACGGGCAGGTGCTCGGCGGCGAGCAGTGGGGCAAGGGCACCAACGTCGTGCTCGCGCCGACGGTCAACATCGTCCGCGACCCGCGCTGGGGCCGGGCCTTCGAGTCCTTCGGCGAAGACCCGTACCTGGCCGGGCAGATCGGCGCGGCCGACATCGCGGGCATCCAGAGCCAGGGCCCGATGGCGCAGGTGAAGCACTTCGCGGTCTACAACCAGGAGACCAACCGCAACAGCATCGCCGACAACGCCGTGATCTCCGACCGGGCGGAGCGCGAGATCTACCTGCCGGCGTTCGAGGCCGCGGTCAAGCAGGGCGTCGACTCCGCGATGTGCTCGTACTCGGCCGTCAACGGCGCCTTCGCCTGCGAGAACGGCCCGCTCCAGAACGGCGTCCTCAAGGGCGACCTCGGCTTCAAGGGCTTCGTCACCGCGGACTGGGGAGCCACCCACTCCACCGTCGCCTCCGCCGACAACGGCCTCGACGTGGAGATGCCGGGCAGCGACTACTACGGCACCGCACTGACCAACGCGGTCAACTCCGGCCAGGTGTCGCAGGCGACGATCGACGACCACACCCGGCGGGTGCTGGTGTCGATGTTCCGCCGCGGGCTCTTCGACCGCGCCCAGAGCGGCAACCGGGACGCCGTCGTCACCTCCGCCGCGAACGCCGCCGTCTCGCAGAAGGTCGCGCAGGAGGGCAGCGTCCTGCTGAAGAACAGCGCCTCGGTGCTGCCGGTGGCTCCGTCGGTCCGCTCGATCGCGGTGATCGGCGACGACGCCGGGGCCGGTGTGATGACCCAGGGCGGGGGCAGCGCCAACGTCAACGCCCCGCACGTCGTGACGCCCTTCCAGGGCATCAAGTCCCGGGCGGGCGCGGGTACGACGGTCACCTTCGCGCAGGGCGTGCCGTCCGCGGACGGCTCCCTGCCGCCGGTGCCGACCTCCGCGCTCAAGCCGTCCACGGGCACCGGCACCGGCCTTTACGGCGAGTACCACAACAGCACCGACCTGTCGGGCGCCGTGGTGGCGAGCCGGGTCGACGCGGCCGTCGACACCGCGTGGGGCGGGCAGTCACCCGCCGACGGGGTCAACGCCACCAACTGGTCGGTCAAGTGGACCGGCACGCTGACCCCGCCGACCACCGGCAGCTACCAGTTCTCGCTCAACAGCGACGACGGCAGCCGCCTGATCGTGGGCGGCCAGCAGGTCATCAACAACTGGTACAACCAGGGCCCGACGACCCGCACCGGCAGCATCACGCTGACCGCCGGGCAGCCCGTCAGCATCGAGGTGGACTACTACCAGGCCGGCGGGGGCAGCAGCGCCTCCCTCGGCTGGCAGGTCCCCGGTCAGAGCGCCCACGACCAGGCCGTGACGGCCGCCCGCGCCTCCGAGCTCGCCCTGGTCTTCGTCAGCGACTTCCAGTCCGAGGGCTCCGACCTGCGCGACATCGACCTGTCGGCGGAGCAGAACCGGCTCGTCGCCGACGTCGCCGCCGCCAACCCGCGCACCGTCGTGGTCGTCAACAGCGGCTCCGCGGTCACCATGCCGTGGGCCGGCGCGGTGCAGGGCATCGTCGCCAACTGGTACCCGGGGCAGGAGGCCGGCAGCGCGATCGCCTCGCTGCTCTACGGCGACGTCAACTTCTCCGGCAAGCTGCCCGTCACCTTCCCCAAGTCGCTCGCGGACGTGCCCGCCTCGACCACCGCGCAGTGGCCCGGGCAGAACGGCAGCGTGCAGTACTCGGAGGGCGTGAACGTCGGGTACCGCTGGTACGACGCGAAGAACAAGGAGCCGCTCTACCCCTTCGGGTACGGCCTCTCGTACACCACCTTCGGCTACTCCGGCCTCACCGTCTCCGCCCCCGACGCCGCCGGCAACGTCGCCGTCGGGTTCGACGTCAGCAACACCGGCACCCGGGCCGGCGCCGAGGTCGCCCAGGTCTACGTCGGCCAGCCGGCCACCGCCGGTGAACCGCCGAAGAACCTGCGGGGCTTCCAGAAGGTCGCCCTCGACCCCGGGCAGACCAAGCACGTCGCGCTCACCCTCGACGCCCGCAGCTTCCAGTACTGGGCAGGCTCCTGGACGACGGCCGCCGGCGCCCACACCGTCTCGGTCGGCTCCTCCTCCCGGGACATCCGCCTGACCGGCCGGACCACCGTCACCACCGGTGGCGGAACGGGCGGCGGGCTGACCCAGCTGCCGCGGACGGGCTGGTCGGCGTCGGCGTCCTCGACGGGCGGCGCTGACGTCCCGGCCAACATGCTGGACGGGAACGCGGGTTCGCGCTGGTCCTCGGGCGCACCGATGGCTCCGGGGCAGTCCGTGACGGTGGACACCGGTGCGGTGCGGTCGCTGGCCCGGATCACCATGGACTCCGGTGGCAGCGCCAACGACTACGCCCGGGGCTACCAGGTCCTCCTGTCCACGGACGGCGTCTCGTGGGGATCGGCCGTGGCGTCCGGCAACGGCACCGGCGCCGTGGTGACGGTCGACTTCCCCGCACAGAACGCCCGCTACGTGAAGGTCGTGCAGACCGGCACCGCCACCTCCTGGTGGTCGATCACCGAGTTCAACGCGTACACCAACGGCGGTGGTTCGGGTGGCGGCGGGTCGACGGTGCTGCCGCGGACGGGCTGGTCGGCGTCGGCGTCCTCGACGGGCGGCGCTGACGTCCCGGCCAACATGCTGGACGGGAACGCGGGTTCGCGCTGGTCCTCGGGCGCACCGATGGCTCCGGGGCAGTCCGTGACGGTGGACACCGGTGCGGTGCGGTCGCTGGCCCGGATCACCATGGACTCCGGTGGCAGCGCCAACGACTACGCCCGGGGCTACCAGGTCCTCCTGTCCACGGACGGCGTCTCGTGGGGATCGGCCGTGGCGTCCGGCAACGGCACCGGCGCCGTGGTGACGGTCGACTTCCCCGCACAGAACGCCCGCTACGTGAAGGTCGTGCAGACCGGCACCGCCGCCTCCTGGTGGTCGATCACCGAGTTCACCGCCTACGGGTGACACGCACCGGGGCCGCCGCAGCGCCTGCGGCGGCCCCGGGTCGCGCCGGCCGTCGGCCGCCGCGACGGTGCCGTGCCCGCGCGGTGGACCGACAGCCCGACCCGGGCTCCCCGCCGATCCGGCCTCGCGGGCAGCGCGCCTACGCGAGTGCCGGGGCGATCGGTTCTACTGTGCGCCGTATGGGAGAACCCCCGAACCCGACCCGCCTGGAACGCGTCCTCGGTGTCCAGCTCGCCGAGGACGCGGTGCGGCAGTGGCCGCAGAGCGGCGAACTCGTCCGCGGCCGGGCGCGCATCGCCGAGGTGGAGTCGCACTTCGTCGGCCTACGGCTCGCGGTGGGGAGCCGGCACACCTGCGGCGACACCGTCGTCGTCGAGTGGAGCACCGACTACGGCGACGGCCGGGTGTACCGGAACGTCTCGATCGCCGAGCTGAACGACGGGCAGGCGGTCCGGGTGACCGACTACTGGGGCGAGCCGTTCACCCCGCCCGCCTGGCGGCAGCCACTGACCGAGCGCCTGGAGATGCCCCCGGGCGGCAGGTGGCCGGCCGCCGGCGCCCTCGCGCAGGACTGAGCCGGCACCTTCCCTTCGGCAGGTCCGGCCGTCACCGGGCCCCGGCTCCCCGGACCCCCGGCCCCCTGATGCGCTCCCCGGCGGTCCGGCCGTCACCGGGCCGCTCCCCGGCATCGACCGAGCCGGTGCCCCGGGCCGCCGTCCCGAACCGCCGACGAGGCCGTCCCGGCCGCCCGGCGAGGGCACGACGCAGCGGCACGAAGACCGACGATCGGCCGTCACAGGCCCGCTGCGTCCGTACGAGTGAATCTGCCCCTGCGGGACGTTTGCCACTGTCTATGATCTTTTTCTGTGACGGACACTCAGAGCACAAGAGCATTACGTGACAAGGCCGACGTGGTCATCCTCGGCGCCGGGCCCGCCGGACTGGTGCTCGGGAACCTGCTGCAGACGAACGGGGTCGACTGCGTCGTCCTGGAGCGCGCCACCCGCGCACAGGTCCAGTCCCGCTCGCGGGCCGGCTTCCTCGCCGCGAACACCGTACGGATCCTGGAGCGGCACGGCCTGGCCGGAGGCCTCCACCGGCGCGGCCGGCAGCACTCGACCTGCGAGTTCCGCACCGAGGACGGCCGCTTCCGCCTCGACTACGGCAGCCTCGGCCGGGGGGAGCCACACACCGTCTACCCGCAGCACGAACTGGTGACGGACCTGCTGACGCGATACCTGGACACCGGCGGCCGCGTGCGTTTCGGCACCGAGGCGCTCACCGTCCGGGACGCGGACGGCGCCCGCCCGACCGTCACCGTGCGGGAGGCCGACGGCAGCACCGGCAGCTGGCAGGGCAGGTACGTCGCCGGCTGCGACGGCCGGCACGGCGCCGCCCGGCGCTCGCTCCCGCCCGGCGCGGTCCGCCGCCATCACCTCGACCACGGCGTCTCCTGGCTCGGCCTGCTCGCCCAGGCGCCGCCGAGCCTGGACGCGGTGGGTTACGCCGTGCACCCCCGCGGCTTCGCCGGGCACATGGCACGCACGCCCGAGATCACGCGCTACTACCTGCAGTGCGAGCGCGGCACCTCACCCGACGCATGGTCCGAGGACCGGATCTGGGACGAGCTGTCGCTGCGGATGCGGGCCGCGGACTACGGCCCGCTGCGCCGCGGCCCGGTCCTCGAACGTGCCGTGGTGAACCTCGAGTCCGACGTGCTCGAACCCCTGCGGCACGGCTCGCTCTTCCTCGCGGGCGACGCCGCGAGCCTGCTCAGCCCGTCCGCGGCCAAGGGCGCGAACCTCGCGGTGCTGGAGGCCGAGATCCTCGCGCTCGCCCTGATCGACGACCTCGGCCACGGCAACCCCGACGGGCTCGCACGCTACTCGGCGCAGTGCCTGGAGCACATCTGGCGCGCGCAGGAGTTCTCCCGGTGGATGGTCCGGCTGCTGCACCGCGCCCCCGGCCCGGACGGCGGGTCGACGTTCGAGGACTCCCTGCGCCGCTCCCGCCTCGCGTCGCTGAGCACCTCGCGCAGCTCCCAGGACTGGTTCGCCGAACACTACGTCGGCGTCTGAGATCCGCTTTCGTCCGCGCACCGGAACGCGCCCGCGGGCCGGTCTCCAATCGAGTACCGGCCTTCGGGCGAGTACGACCTTCACCGACACCCGAATCGAGAACGCTTCGCCATGCCCACTTCCTTCACGACCGACACCGACCGCCTGGTCGAGACGGTCGACTTCGTCCGCCGGCAGGACACCGCCGCCCTGCTGCCGCTGCTCCTGCCCGGCCTGGACGCCCTGGAACTGCGGGCCCTGGTGGACCGCTGCCGGTTCTCGCACGCCGCGCTCCTGGTCTTCCCGCCGGCCCCCGAAGCGCTGCACACCGTCCTGGCCGACTGCGGGCTGTCCGCCGACGTGCCCCCGCAGCCCAGCGTGGTCGTCCGGGACCGGCTCGCCGCCCGGCACCGGCGCGACGCGGCCGACCTCGACGTGCGGATCCTCCGCCCGCCCGTGGCCGGCCATGACGGGACGCGCCGGACCGTCGAGCTGTTCACCCTGCCCGTGCCGCCGGGCTCCGATCTCACCGGGATCGCCGAGCAGGAACGCGTCCGGGAGCACGAGGCGCACCTCGCCTTCGAGATCGAGCGCCCGGATCCACTGGTCCTGCGCGGCATGTGCGCGATCTTCGCGCGGCACGGCGCGACGGCCGACGGCGGCGGGTACAACCCGCACGAGGACGGCACGGTGTTCTACTTCACCGCGCCCACCGACACCAAGGCCGGCTACCGGCGGGTGGAGCTCTACGCGCCCGGCGACCACCGCGACGTCCTCGCCGCCCACCTGGACGAGCACCGGGCACGGAACTCCGCCGAAACGCTCCTGCGCCTGATGACCGGAGCGTGGACCACCCAGGCCCTGGCCGTCTTCGCCGAGCTGCGGGTGCCCGACGCCATGTGCACCGGGTCGGGATCCGACGCCGGGACGCTGGCGCGGGCGGTCGGCGCCGATCCGGCGAGCATGGCGACGCTGCTGCGCTACCTCGGCATGCTGGGCCTGGTGGCGACCGAGGGGGACGGCTTCCGGCTCACCGAGCTCGGCGCGCTGCTCCGCGCGGACGCCCCGGACTCCATGCGACCGCTGGCCCTGATGTACGGCGGCCCGTTCTACCGGTCCTTCGGCGCACTCGGTCACACCCTACGGACCGGAGAGGCCGCCTTCGACCACCTCTTCGGCGAGAACCACTTCGAGCACTTCGCCCGGGACCCGGAACTCGCCGAACTCTTCGACCTCTCGATGGCCGCCGGTTCACGCATGTTCGCCCCGCTCACCGAGCACCCCGTCGTCACGGCCGCCAGCAACGCGCCCGGCCGCCGGACCGTCGTCGACATCGCGGGCGGGAACGGGGCCCTGCTCGGCCGCATCCTCACCGCCCACCCACGCCTGGACGGTGTCCTGCTCGAACGCCCGCACGTCCTCGAAGCGGCGCGCCGCACCATGGAGGCCGCCGGCCTCGGCGGGCGCTGCGTCCACCGGGCGGGCGACTTCGCGGACGTACCACCGGACGGTGACGTCTACATCCTCTCCCGCATCCTGCACGACTGGGACGACGAGCGGTGCCGCGAGATCCTGCGCCACTGCGCCCGCGCCATGCCCGCCGACGCCGACCTGCTGATCGTCGAACGCCTGCTGCCCGCCGACGACTCGGCCTCGCTGGCCACGGCCTGGGACCTGCACATGCGGTGCAACGTCGGAGGCCGTGAACGGCGCGCCGACCACTACGCCCGGCTCCTCGCCGACGCGGGGCTCGTCCTCGTCGGCCACGCGCCGCTGCCGCTGGACGGCAGCGTGCTGCACGCCCGTCCGGCTGCCGCGCCGCACCCCGTCGGCCGGTAGCGGAGGTCCGAACCCTCCCCCGCCTCGCGTCCCCGTCCGCTCCCTGGCCTCCCCGGCCCGGGAGCGGGCGCCAGCGCCACCGGCCGTCCGGCGGACCCCCGCGCCGGCACCCCACCCGACTAGCCTGGCCGGATGGAGAACACGGAGCAGCTCGACGGGGTCGAGGTCCTGCCCTTCGCCGACGAGCAGGCATTCACCGGCTGGCTGAGCGTCCATCACACCCGCTACGAGGGAGTCTGGTTGAAGCTGGCCAGGAAAGCCTCCGGGATCCCGTCACTGACCAGCGACCAGGCGGTCGACGTGGGCCTGTGCTACGGCTGGATCTCCGGTCAGCGGCGTGGCCTCGACGAGCGGTACTACCTGCAGAAGTACGTCCCCCGGCGGCCGGGCAGCCTCTGGTCGCAGGTCAACGTCGAGAAGGTGGCGGTCCTCACCGCCGAGGGCCGGATGCGCGAACCGGGCTTCGCCGAAGTCCGCCGCGCGCAGGCCGACGGGCGCTGGGCACGCGCCTACCGGTCCCAGCGCAACGCCACCGTCCCCGAGGACCTCGCCGCCGCGCTGGCGGCCGACCCGGCGGCCGACCGCGCCTTCCAGGCCCTCGACCGCACCGGCCGCTACCTCACCGCCCTCCCCCTCCTCCAGACCCCCACACCCCAGGTCCGGCAGACCCGCCTGGAGCGAACGGTGCGACGCCTCGCCGAGGAAGGACGCAGCGGTGGGGAGGACACGACGGTCGACGCGACGACGTAGGGGACGACACAGGGTCGGCGGCGCAAGGTCGGCGGCACAGGGTCGGCGGCACGGCCCGGATGTCGGAGTGCCAGCTGTACAACTCGGGCAGTCTCCGGTCGAGTTCGGCCGGCGCCCGACCAACCGCCCGGTGAGTCGGTCCGGCCGAGGCCTCTGACCTGGGCGGGGACCACCCGTCCGCCGCCTTCGTTCACGCAGTGAGGCTAATCACTGCCTCACGGTATCGGTCCGGGGCCCCGGGTAGGTGTACGTTCCTGCGCCAGCGGGCCAATCTGTCCCCCGCTGTCGCAGATACCCGGTCAGCAGCGCCTCCGACGAGAGAGACACCAGACATGTCTGCACAGGTCCCGACCCACCACCCACCCCAGCGCATCGGCGTGGTCGCCGAGTCGACACCCGGGGAGACCCGCGTCGCCGCGACGCCCGCGACGGTGCGGCAGCTGCTCGACCTCGGCTACCAGGTCGTCGTCGAGTCGCAGGCCGGCACCGCCTCCGGGTTCACCGACGCGGCCTACACCGAGGCCGGCGCGAGCATCGGCGACGCCTGGGCCGCCGAGGTGGTCCTCAAGGTCAACGCGCCGTCGGACGACGAGACGGCCCGGTTGCGCGCCGACACCACCCTCGTCGGCCTGCTCTCGCCGGCGCAGCGCCCCGAGCTGGTGGGCGCACTGTCCTCGCGCGGCGTCACGGCGCTGGCGCTGGACGCCGTCCCGCGGATCTCGCGGGCGCAGTCGATGGACGTGCTCAGCTCGATGGCGAACATCGCGGGGTACCGGGCGGTGATCGAGGCGGCCCACGTGTTCGGGCGCTTCTTCACCGGCCAGGTCACCGCCGCGGGCAAGGTGCCGCCCGCCAAGGTCCTCGTGGCGGGCGTCGGCGTGGCCGGACTCGCCGCCATCGGCGCGGCGTCCAGTCTGGGCGCGATCGTCCGCGCCACCGATCCGCGGCCCGAGGTCGCGGACCAGGTCCGCTCGCTGGGCGGCGAGTACCTGCCCGTCGACGTCGCCCAGGAGGCCGGCACCGACGGCTACGCCAAGGCGACCTCCGCCGACTACGACCGCGCCGCCGCCGCGCTCTACCACGAGCAGGCCAAGGACGTGGACATCATCGTCACGACCGCGCTGATCCCCGGCCGCCCCGCCCCTCGGCTGGTCACGGCCGAGGACGTGGCGGCGATGAAGCCGGGCAGTGTCATCGTCGACATGGCCGCCGCGCAGGGCGGCAACGTCGAGGGCACCGTGGCCGGCCGGGCGGTGGTCACCGGCAACGGTGTCACCATCATCGGCTACACCGACCTGGCCGGACGGCTGGCCACCCAGGCGTCGCAGTTGTTCGCCACCAACCTGGTGAACCTGCTGAAGCTGCTGACGCCCGGCAAGGACGGCCGGCTGGTCATCGACTTCGACGACGTGGTCCAGCGGGCCGTGACGGTGGTCCGGGCGGGCGAGGTCACCTGGCCGCCACCCCCGGTGGCCGTGTCGGCCGCGCCCGACACCGCGCCCGCGGCCCCTGCCGTGCCGGCGGAGCCGAAACAGTCCCGGCTCACCCCGGCGGTACGGTTCGGCCTGCTCGGCCTGGGGATGCTGGCGGTCTTCCTGCTGATCGCCTTCGCGCCGGCCCAACTGGCGGAGAACTTCACGGTGTTCGCGCTGGCGGTGGTGATCGGCTACTACGTCATCGGCAAGGTCCACCACGCGCTGCACACCCCGCTGATGTCGGTGACCAACGCGATCTCCGGGATCGTGGTGATCGGCGCCCTGGTGCAGATCGGCCACGAGAGCTGGATCGTGACCGCGCTGTCGTCGGTGGCGGTGCTGCTGACGAGCGTGAACATCTTCGGCGGCTTCGCCGTCACCCGCCGCATGCTGAACATGTTCTCGACCGCCCCCGAAAGGCGCTGAGCCCGATGACTTCCACCACGGCCTCGCACGCCGCGGACCTGGTCGCCGCCCTGCTGTTCATCCTCAGCCTGGCCGGGCTGTCGCAGCACCGGACCTCGCGTGCCGGCGTCGTCTACGGCATCGCCGGCATGGCCCTCGCGCTGGTCGCCACCGTCGTCCTGGCGGCGCAGAGCATCACCGCCGGCGCGGTCGCCCTGATCGTCCTCGCGATGGTGATCGGCGGTGCGGCGGGCCTCTGGCGGGCGCAGCGCGTCGAGATGACGCAGATGCCCGAACTCATCGCCGTCCTGCACAGCTTCGTCGGCCTCGCCGCCGTCCTGGTCGGCTGGAGCGCCTACCTGGAGGTCGAGGCCCACGGCTCGGCCCAGACGCTGGTCGCCGGCGACCTGCTGGGCATCCACCACGCCGAGGTCTTCATCGGCATCTTCATCGGCGGGGTCACCTTCACCGGCTCCGTCGTGGCCTTCCTGAAGCTGTCCGCCCGGATCGCCTCGCGCCCGCTGACGCTGCCCGGCAAGAACATCCTCAACCTGGGGGCGCTGGCCGCGTTCGCGGGACTGACGGTCTGGTTCACCGTGCGCCCGAACCTGGGCCTGATGATCGCGGTGACCCTCGTGGCACTGACGCTCGGCTGGCATCTGGTCGCCTCGATCGGCGGCGGCGACATGCCCGTCGTGGTGTCGATGCTGAACAGCTACTCGGGTTGGGCCGCCGCCGCCGCGGGCTTCCTGCTCGACAACAACCTGCTGATCGTCACCGGGGCTCTGGTCGGATCCTCCGGCGCCTACCTGTCGTACATCATGTGCCGGGCGATGAACCGCTCCTTCCTCTCGGTCATCGCCGGCGGCTTCGGCGTCGAGGCCCCGTCCGGCGGGGACGAGGAGCAGGGGGAGCACCGCGAGATCCGCGCCGAGGAGACCGCCGAGCTGCTCGCCCGGGCCCGGACCGTGATCATCACGCCCGGTTACGGGATGGCGGTGGCCCAGGCCCAGCACCCGGTGGCGGAGCTGACCCGCCGGCTGCGCGAGCGCGGCGTCGAGGTCCGCTTCGGCGTGCATCCGGTGGCCGGGCGCCTGCCGGGGCACATGAACGTGCTGCTGGCGGAGGCGAAGGTGCCGTACGACATCGTCCTGGAGATGGACGAGATCAACGACGACTTCGCCGACACCTCCGTCGTCCTCGTCATCGGCGCCAACGACACCGTCAACCCGGCCGCCCTCGACGACCCGTCGAGCCCCATCGCCGGCATGCCGGTGCTACGGGTGTGGGAGGCGGAGCAGGTGATCGTCTTCAAACGCTCGATGGCGTCCGGCTACGCGGGAGTCCAGAACCCGCTGTTCTTCCGCGAGAACAGCGGCATGCTCTTCGGTGACGCCAAGCAGAGCGTGGACGCGATCCTCCAGGCCCTCCCCGGCCAGGCCCAGGAGGCTCTCGCCGCCCGTCAGCCGACGGCGGCCGGCTAGGCCTTGCACCACCTTGCACCGCCTTGCACCGCCTTGCACCGCCCCTGAGCGGACCGCCCGGGCCCGACGGCCCGGGCGGTCCGCCCGCTCGGCCTCGGACCCCTGGCGAACCCCTCCGCCCGTCGGTCCGGCGGACCTGGCCGGCGCCGAAGCCGCACGGCATCACCCGGGGCCCGCGCCTGGTCGAAGGCCCACTCACAACTGCCAGCTCTGACCGGTCCGGTTCCCGCAGGTGTTGAGCACCAGCTTGACGTAGTCGGCCGGAGGGCCGGCCGTGTCCAGGCACAGGCCGCTCGGCAGGTTGGTGATCCGGGACGTGACGGCGTCGTACGCCCATTGCTGGCCGGTGAAGTTCCCGCACGGTCTGAGCACCACGTCGAGGCCGGCCACCGGCGGCCCCGCGGTGTCGAGGCAGAGCCCGCTGGGCGGGTTGACGAGGGAGTGCCCGGACTCGCGGTAGCTCCAGATCTGGCCGCTGAAGTATCCGCAGTCGCTGATCCGCAGGGTGACGTCGGCGTGCTGCGGGCCTTCGGTGTCCACGCACAGCCCGCTGGCGGAGTGGGTGACCGGGCCCGGCGCGGACACCGACGGTGCGGCGGGGCTCTTCACCGGAAGGGCCGGCAACGGGGCCGGGCTGCGCGGCGCGGCGGCCGACGGCAGGTCACGGCTGCTCGCGGGAGAAGTCGGCAGGTCACGGCTGCCCGCGGGAGAAGTCGGCAGCGGCGCGGGGCTCTGCGGCCCGGACGGGGCCGCGCCCTGCGCCCGGTCGGCGTGGTGAGCCAGTGCGGTCCGGATGCCGATCGCGCCGCCGGCCGCGAGCGACACGGCGCACAGCGCGATCACGGCCCGCAGGGCCATGCGGCGGGGCGGGCGCGGCGCCGACCACGCGCCCGGCGGGAGGAGAGGGGGGACCTGCCCCAGGGGCGTGGTGCGAGCGGCCGACGGGTCAGCAGCGACGACCGTCATCGAGAGTGTGCCCACCTGGTCGGACAGCTCGCCTTCGCGCTCGGCGATCATGCGGGTGACGGCGGACGGGATCCACCGGCCGGCCGTCGCGGCGGGCCCGGCCAGCAGGTGCAGGACATCGGCCAGGGCGGGCCGTCGGGCCGGGTCCTTGGCCAGGCAGGTACCGACCAGTTCGGCGAGCGGCGCCGGAAGCCCGGTCAGGTCGGGGTCGGCGTGCACGATCCGGTACACGATCGATTCGATCGACCCCGCGCCGAAGGGGCCGCGTCCGGTCGCGGCGAACATCAGTACCGCTCCCAGGGCGAACACGTCGCCGGGCGGCCCGACGTCCAGACCTTTCGCCTGCTCGGGGGACATGAATCCGGGAGTTCCGACGATGGTGGTCGAGATGTGCGTCCCGTCCAGGCCCCGGGAGATGCCGAAGTCGATCACACGGGGGCCGTCGGCGGCGAGGAGGATGTTGCCGGGCTTGAGGTCACGGTGCACCAGGCCCGCGCCGTGGATCGCGGTCAGCGCCTCCGCCAGACCGGCCCCCAGGGCGCCGACGGCACCGGCCGGCAACGGCCCGTGCGCGTCGACCGCCTGCTGCAACGACGGACCGGGCACGTAGGCGGTGACCAGCCAGGGCGGATCGGCACCGGGATCCGCGTCGACCACCTGGGCGGTGTAGAAGCCACCGACCCGTCGCGCGGCGGCGACCTCGTGGGCGAACCGGCGGCGGAACTGCGCGTCGCCGGCGATCTCAGGGTGGACCACCTTCACCGCGACCACCCGCCCGCCGGGCGACCGGCCCACGAACACCTGGCCCATCCCGCCGCGACCGAGGCGCCCCAGCAGGTGGTACGGGCCCACCTGTCGCGGATCGCCGACCTTGAGAGGTTCCATGCGCAAGGGTCCTGCCGAATCACGAGACGCCGATGGCTGCCCGGGTGATTCTTCCAGCTGCCGCCCGCCTGCGACGGCGGGTCGACGAAGCTGACGAACTCTCAAGCTCGTTGTGGCGAAAGCGATGCTGGCGACGCCGAACCGCGCCCCGGTGCGGTCCCGGGCGGAGCCGGCCGTCCTCCCGCACCGGCTCGCGAGGCCCCCGGGGCGCGGAGCGGTCCGGCTCCGCGCCGGGGCCGCCGCTACCTGAACAGGCGGTCACCAGCGGTGGCCAGGCGATGGGTGGCGCTGTGGCGGCTCACCCAGTCCCGGACGAGGCCCACGGCGTTGGCGCACTGCCAGCCGCGGTCGTACTCGCGTACTCCGGTGAAGGCGCCGTATCCCGCGATGATGCCGTCCACCCCCGCGTCGCCCAGCAGCTTGTCGACGTACCAGGGATCGTTGTAGGTCGTAGTCCAGGACAGCGTGGCCGCGAGCTGTCCGGCGGCGCGGTCCCCGGCGCCCTTCCTCAGTTCCGCGCAGGTGTTCCAGGTGGCCTCGGTGCAGTTCCCGAAGCCCTTGGTGATGTCGCTGTCGCCGTAGTCCATCGCCCGGCGCCCGGCCGGGAACCCGGCACCGGAGCGGTCGAAGGCGCCGCGGACCTGGTCGCGGGTGCCGGTCGTGGTGATGCCCTCCAGCGGGCCGAGCCTGCCCTCCAGGCTCTGCCAGCCCCGGCCGCCGACGTCCGGGGTGCTGCCGCCGTGGTACTCGTAGAAGCCGTAGAGGACCTGGATGCCGGCGGCCGTCAGCCGCTGCGCCTTGTCGCGCAGTCCGGCGACGCTGCACCCGCGGTTCGGCTGCTCCCCGCAGTAGTTCGGGTCCTTGATGTCCAGCCAGACCAGTGCGAGCCGGCGCCCCGCGGCGGCCCTGGCGACGATACGGTCGATCATGCTGTCGAAGCTGGGGCCCAGCCGGTTGTCACCGGCCGACGAACAGTCGTGGTACGCCCGCCATTCGTTCGGGTTCCACCAGGCGCACACGTCGATCTCGATGCCGTTGGCGCCGTGGTCGAGCGCGGCGTCCACGCCGTCCAGGGTGTCGACCCGGTGCGCGATCGCGTAGATCGGGTGACGCTGGTCGGCGGCCGCCGCCGGGGTGGCGCCCGCCAGGGTCACCCCGATCATCCCGCACAGCACGGCGATCAGCGCCGGCAGCGACCGCCGGCGCTGATCGCCGTGCCCGAGGTGAGTGGACAAGGGCGTACTCCTTCATGTCGGTTGCCGGCCCGGAGCCGGCGCGCCGACCGTGCAGGGCGCCGGCACGCCACCTCGGTCGTGGCAGCCCCGCCGAGGGCCTCGCCCGGCCCGGTGGGCCCGGGCCGATCGGTCGCACCCACTCTGCCCCGGGCCCACCGGGCCGGGCGAGGCGCCAGGTCGGATCCCGGCCAACCCGCTCGGCGTCCGGCCGGACGCTCACAGGCCGTTCATGCGGGGGCATCGAGCGACCGGACGGCGCCTCCGCCGCCTGCCGCCGTACGGCAAAGTCGACGTGAACATGACCAAGAATTGCCCCACCGACCCTCGCCCTGCCGGCCTCGCCCTGCCGGACGGACGGCCCCACCGACCCTCGCCCTGCCAGCCCTCGCCCTACCGGACGGACGGCCCCGGCAGCCCGCGGGCAGGCCGGCCTCGGGGTGGGCCTGCTGCTGGAGCGTCAGGAAGTTGCTCGGCGCGTACCAGAGCACGGCCGCCCCCGCCCGCCCCCCACGGGGCCACGGCTCACTCGAACTGCCCTACCGCACCGACATGTTCCACCAGCTTCCGCCAGCCCTTCGTCCTCGGTGCCGCCGCCCGGTCCGCCCGCCGGCCGCGTCGTCGGCACGGCCGGCCGGGCCGCGCCCCGGCCGCACTCAGCCGGAGTACACCCGCCCCTGCGCGTGCTCGGCCCAGTCCACGATCTGGATCGCCGCCCCGGCGGCCTCCTTGCCCAGGCAACGGGTGTGGTGGCGGCGCGCGATGCCGTCCAGGTCGAGGTGGCGGCCGAAGGCGGGGTGCCCGGCCAGCCGGCCGGCGTAGGACCACACCCGGGAATGCCCGGCGATGTCCTGCACGGCGGCGGCGTCCAGGTGCCAGCGGTGCACCGTGTCCAGACGGACCAGGGTCACCCAGAGCTCCACGTCCGCCAAGGTCAGGTCCTCGCCCAGCAGGTACGGCAGGTGGTCCAGACGGCGTTCGATCGCGGCCAGCCCGTCGAGCAGGACCCCCAGCGCCCCGGCGCGTTCGACCGGGGTGGCGTCGGAGCGACCCGCGAGCTGGGCCGGGGTGTTGATTGTCCGCTCGCACAACTGCCGGACCGCCGCGACGGCCGCCTCGGCACCGCGCGGGCGGAGGTCCGGGCCGGGGAACCGCCCGGCCAGGTCGGTGAGGATCTCGGCCGGGTCGGTACTGACGATCCGTCCGCTCCAGTCGTCGCTGAGCACCGGCGCCGCGGCCGGTCCGGGGTGCTGGTGCGAGGTCGCCTCGTACAGCGGTCGCAGGGCCAGGTACCCGTCGTCGCCGTCGTCCGGCAGCGCGGGCAGCAGGGTCACCGGCAGGGTGTCGTCGAGGCCGAGCAGGCTGTGGGTGACGGCGATCTGCAGACAGTGCGGACAGGCGAGGGTGAGGTGCAGCCGGTAGCGGTGCGGTACGGGGTAGTAGCCGCTGCGGGCGTCGTGGCCGATGCGGCCGCGGAGGGAGGCTGCGGCGAACGGGGACGAGGCGGACATGGGTCTCCCAGGAGTCGGCGGCACGCGGACACGCGTACGGCGAAGAGGGTGGGGGGAGAGAAGGTCGCAGCTCGGGACGTGCGACTGCCCGCTGCGGGGTCAGCGGAGAACGGCTGCCGGGCTGTGGGGGGCGGACGCCCCTGCCATGCTGCTGCAGACCCGTTGCAGGTCGATGTGGCGACGGCACGTCAGCATCGGGAGCGACCGGACGGCGTGAGCCACGCCATCGATGACCGGCTCCGCGTGCCTCACGGTTCTCCCGCCTGTTCTCGACGATTCCTGCTTGGGAGTCTCGACCCGCGTCCGCGCCGCGTCAAGGGTCTCGGTAAGGGAGACCGGACCGTCCCGCATGGTGGGACGCACCTCGCGGGCCCGTGGTCGGGTGGGCCCCGCATCGTCCGGCGGACGCCGGACGCGGGTGGTCGGCAGAGCGTCGGAGGGGCATCGGAGGGGCATCGAAGGGGCAGAACCCCGTTGCCACAGAACCGGATTCGCGGGCCGAGCCGACGCCCGCTCAGGAGCGGCCGGTGCCCGGCCCCCGGAACACGTCAGGAGCGCCCCGGACTCTGCCGGGGCGCTCCTGCCCGTGGTGACAACGGCTGTGACAACGGCTCAGAGCGCCGGCTGCCATCCGAGTGCGGGCCCGAGACCGGTGGCGATGTCGGTCAGGATCTGCACATAGTCCTCGTGGTCGAAGGAGAACGGCAGCGCGAAGACGACTTCGTCGACCTCCCTGAACCCGGCGTGGGCGTACAGCTGTTCGGCGATCTCGGCGGACGTCCCGACCAGGTCCCGCGCGAACATCGTCCGGGCCGGCCCCTGCGGGGCGGCGGTACGCGCGGTCCGGCTCCGCACGTACTCCTGGTACTTGGCCCGCTGTCGCGCCGACGCGCCGTCGGTGGGGATGACCACCAGCCCCTGGGAGACCCGGGCGCGCGTGCCCTCGGGGTGGCGGGCCCGGAAGGCGGCGATCTGCGAGCGCTGGGTCTCGGCGAAGTCCTCCGACTCCTCCGCCTGCAGCACGTTGCTGGTCAGCAGGCTCAGTCCCTGCTCACCCGCCCACCGGGCCGAGCGCAGGCTCCCGCCGCCGTACCAGATCCGGTCCGCCAGGCCGGGGGCGACCGGCTGGACCCGGTCGGAGTACACCTCGATGCCCTCGACCCCGCTGAAGTCGGTGGCCGGCTTGCCCCGGACGAAGTCCAGCAGGCGCCGTACCCGCTCGTAGCTGAAGTCCTCGGCCTCGGCGGTGTCGGGGTACAGCGCGGAGGCGATCCGGTCGTACTGTCCGGGGCGCCCGACGCTGATGCCCGGATTGAGCCTGCCGCCGGACAGCAGGTCGACGGTCGCCAGGTCCTCGGCCAGCCGCAGCGGGTTCTCCCACCCCAGCGGGATGACCGCGGTGCCCAGGTGGATACGGCTGGTGCGCTGGGTGGCCGCCGCCAGCACCGCGACGGGCGAGGAGATCCCGTACTGCAGGTGCCGGTGACGCACCCAGGCACTGTCGAATCCCAGCTGCTCGCCGAGTTCGATGATCCGGAGCGTCGACTCGTGCCCCTGGCCGGGGTCGGCCGGGTCGAACAGCCCGATGGTCAGGAATCCCAGTCTCCGAAGGGGCTGCGCATGTGCCGGCACCGGTTCCTCCGTCCTCGACAGGCCCGCCGTCGAGCGGCGCGGTTCGACGTGCTCGGTCCGGATTCCGATCACCGGACGCCCCCACACTCACACACCGATCAGCGGCACTCAAGCGCTTCACGGAAACGCAATCCGGGGCAACACTCCCGCCACGTCCCGGCACCGGATGCGGCCGCCGCCCCGCTCCACCGGGTCTCCTCGGCGGCCCGGTGGGCCTGCGCCGCCCCGCGCTGCGCAGGCAACACCTGCCCGGCCGTCCCGTCCCGGGCGGGGCCCGTCAGTCGCGTAGTGCGGCGCTCTCGGCCTCGGCGGACAGCCCCAGGACCGGGCGGTCGGGACGCTGCGGCGAGACTCCCCCCAACTCCTTCAGCCACGCCCAGGTGTCGGCGACGGTCTCGGCGACCGGCCGGCAGCGCAGCCCGTCCGCGAACGCCTTGGACGTCTCGGCGCCGTACAGGAACTCGTGCAGCTCGCCCGGGGGTGCCCAGATCGGCAGCTCCGTCCACGGAGCGATTCCGGCGGCGGCGATCCGCTCGGGATCTGTCCAGCGCAGCTCGGCGTCCGACCCGGTCGCGGCCACACACGATTCCAGCAGCTCACCCATGGTGGCGTGACCGGGCCTGCTCACCAGGTTGTACGGGCCGGACAGCCCGCGCACCGCGGCGTCCAGCGCCCAGATCGCGAGGTCACGCGTGTCGACGTACTGGAGGGGCAGGTCGCGCGGACCGGGAGCGAGTACGGGGCCGCCACGGGCGATCCGGTCCAGCCACCAGGTGAGCCGGCCCACGTCCTCGCCCGGGCCGAGGATCAGGCCGGCGCGCAGCAGCAGCGAACGGTCGTCGCCGAAGGCGCCGGTGACGGCGAGCTCCCCGCCGCGCTTGGCCTGCGGATAGGGGACGTCACCGTCGTCGGGCGAGCCGTCCAGCAGGACGCCGTTCTCGGCGGCACCGTGGTCGACCGGGTCGGCGTACACGGAGCCGCTGGAGACGTACACGTAGCGGCCGGCGCGCTTCGCGAGCGCGTCCGCCGCGTCCCGTACGGCCGAGGGCCGCGCGGACCAGGTGTCCACCACCAGGTCCCACTCGCCGGTACCGAGCGCGGCCAGTCCGTCGGGGGCGGTCCGGTCGCCCTGGAGGACGGTGGCCCCGGCCGGCGGCCGGCGGTTGCCACGATGAAGAAGGGTCACGTCCCAGTCGCGGGACAGGGCCTCGTTGACTATGGCGCGTCCGACGAAACCGGATCCACCGAGCATGAGAAGTCGCATGCCGACCACTCTCCGCAGCGATGGGCCGGTTGGTCCACCCCCATCCGCCATCAGCGGAATCGCCGTCAGCTGAATCCGGACGGCGAGCGATTTCTGCTGCGGGGACAGCGCAACTGACGGCCCGTCGGACGTCGACGGTGCGGGCCCCGGCGAGCCGCTCCTGATCTCGGACAAGGCTTCCCCTGCCATGGGGTACGTGGGCGGCGGGTCGGGCTGCACCGACTGCCCGGCCCTCGACCACCCGGCCCTCGACGAGCCGCCCACCGCGACGGCGCGACGAGGGGCCGGGCCCCTCCTGGACGGGTCCACGTCGCGCCGCCGGTTCTCGACGGAGCTCCGGGCCGCTACCGGCGCCGGACCCGTGGTCGGCCGGTCGAGCCGACCACGGGTCCGGCCGTCGCCCCTGCGGCGGCCGGCCTCCCGCACGGGCACCTGCTCCGGCCGTGTCCGCGATCAGGAGGTCGGCGCCGGCTGTTCCGGGGCGAGGGAGTTCCCGGCGGGGATGCGTCCGCAGTCGGAGGGGGCGGTGCGGCCCGCGAACCGGTCGCCCAGCCAGCCGATGGCGGCGGGCGCCCAGACGACGGGGACACCCACGTGGCTGAGCAGGTCGAACTGCTGGAACCTGATCCGGCCGTTGCCGGTCGCGCAGTACTGCCGGGCAAGGGCCCGGACGTCCCCGGCGACCATGACCCCGTCGCCGGTCCCGACCCCGGCGGGATTGCCGAAGGTTCCCTCCAGCACGCCGCCGTTGCCCTGCGCGATGTGACCGGGGACGGTCGGGGTGGGGGCCGAGCCGAGGTTGATCCTGTTCACCGCCGCGAGGAAGGCCGGCACCGAGTTCGGATCGGCGTACTGCGGCTTCGCCATCTTCTTCCAGGTCAGCCCGGGGAAGTGGCCCAGGGCGTCGACGATCGACCCGTGCTCCAGCTGCTCGTACACGGCCAGGCCGTAGTCGCTCAGGTAGGGCTTGAGGTCGATGCCGAAGGAGCGCGATACCCCGATGACCGCCATCGGGATGACGCCGCTCCACACCAGGGAGCCGTCGACGTACTTGAGGTTGTGGGCCGGGTCCACGAGCAGGCCGCCCTCGGTGAAGCCGACCAGCTTGCGGTTGACGTCCGGCGCGTAGCCCGGTGCGAGCGCGGCCGCCCAGTCGGTCGCGATGGCGCCGCCGGAGTAGCCCATGAGGCCGAAGGCGGTGTCGGCGTTCATGCCGGTGGCCGCGGATCTGGTCGCGGCGCGGACCGAGTCCAGGGTGTTGGTCGCGTACTCCGGGCCGGCCGCGAAGTCGGCGCTCTGCCCCTCGGTGTCCGGGATGACGAGGTTGTAGCCCTGCGACAGGAGCGGCACTAGGAAGAGCGCCTCGACGTTCGGGAGCAGCCCGCCGAGGGTGAGGTCGCCGGCGACGGCTCGGGACGGGCTGTCCTGCGGGTCGAGGGAGTCGTAGAACGACTGGTACGAGACCGCCTTGCTGCCGTCGCCCGTCAGGCTTCGCACCACGGTGGTGACGTTGGCGGACGGGCGGCCCTGGGCGTCGGTGGTGCGGTAGAGCAGTTGGATCGCCTTCACCGGGGTGGGCAGGCCCAGCAGGTGGTACTGCAGGGTCCGGGTCTTCAGTACGGTGCCCGGGGCGAACGAGGCCAGCGGCGCGCTGCCGTCGTAGGTGTAGAACGGGTCGCTCACCGCGGCGGCCGGCGGTGCGGCTGCCGCGGCCGGGCTTGCGAAGGCGGCCGTCGGCGTTGCGGCCAAGGCGGCGGTGACGGCGACGGCAAGCAGCCGAGACGTGGTCTTGCGCATGACTCCCCCGGTTCGTGGGACGGATCCCGGGATCTTCGGGATCTTGGGCTTCTGGTGAGGTACAGGCTGCCGCGGGCGGCGCTGCCGGACGGACGGAGGGCCGTACGTGCGGAGGCGCCGCAGGGTGGCGCGGCGGGCCACGGTCGCGCCCGTCGGACTCGTCCCCTTCCGAGGTCTGACGGGCGGTCGGACACCCGGTCCCTGGACGGGCACGGCACGGCGCTCGTGCGGCGCCGGCCGGATCACCGGGTGTTCAGGGTGTCGCCGAGCGCGTCCGGGCGAAGGGCGGCGCCGGTGTGCGCCCGCAGGACGCGGCCGCGCCGTCCGGCCGGACGACGCCGGTCAGCGCACGGGTACGGCGGCGGCGGGTGGGGGCGCGGCGGCCTTTCGCGCGGGCAAGGCGGTCCTCCGGTACGTGTGGGGGGCTGGCGTGTGAGGCTGTGCGGGTCCGGTGGACGGCGCGGTCGGGGTCCGCGCAGCACTGGTGGTCCACCGGCGGACGTGTTACCAACTGGTAAGTAACTTCCCGGAAACCATCATGACGGCGGTACGGCGCCGTGTCCCCGGGCCGTACAACAGAGATTCGCGAGGTGGATTGTGACCGCATCCAAGGCGGCGGAACGCGACTCCGCACCGCAGCTCGACGGCATACCCGTCCACGAACGGCTCAGGGCCGCCGCGGCGGCCCTGGCACCCGCGGTGATGGCCCGGCTCGTCGAGCAGCTCCCCGCCTACGGCGCGCTCCCCTCCGAACAGCTTCGCGGCGAGATCACCCGGGCGGTGGACCGCGGCATCCGGGCCTTCAGCGCGGTGCTGCGCACCGGTGAGCTGCCCGGCGCGGACGAACTGGCGAGAATCAGCGAATCGTCGGCCCGGCGCGCGGACGAAGGCGTCCCGCTGGAAGCCGTCGTCGGGGCCTACCACTTCGGGGCGCAGGAGTGCGCGGCCCAGGTCCTCTCGGCCGCCGGACCGGGCGACCTGCCGGACGTACTCCTGGTCCAGCAGCAACTGCTCGGCTACCTGAGGCTGGTGAGCTGCGCGGTCGCGGCCGGGTACGTCCAGGAACGGCAGGCGGCGCTGGGGGACGAGCAGGTCGCCCGGCAGTCACTGCTGTCCAGGCTGCTGGAGGGCGGCGACCCGCGGACCGCGGCCGACCGCGCCGGCCTCCCGCTGCCGCCCTGCTACCTGGTCCTGGGCCTCAGCATGGGACCGCACCCCGACGAGCTGCTGCCCGGCGTGAACCACGCCGTCGCCGCCCGCCGCAAACTCCGGCGGCTGCGCAACGAACTGCAGCGCCGGACCGCGGGCGTCCCGCTGACCGTGCTGTCCGGGAACGGCGGACTGGTACTGATCCCCTCCGACACGCCACCGGCCGACTTCGGCGGCACGGACCGGGACCGGCTCTCCCTGCTGGTCGAACACCTCACCCGGACGTGCGGCGCCGACCTGCTGGTGGCCGCGGCCGCCGCCGCACCGGGCGACGTCGCGGCCGCCGCCCGACTGGTCGGCGAGGTACGGGAGGTGGCCCGGGCATCCGGCCGCGGACCCGGGCTGTACCTGCTCGACGACGTCCTGCTGGAGTACCAGCTGAGCCGCCCGAGCCCGGCCAGGGTCGGACTCGCCGCACTGCTCACCCCGCTGGCCCACCGCCCCGAACTGCTCGACACCCTGCGCACCTTCCTCGCCTGCGGCCTCGACCGCCGCCAGGCGGCCGCCCGGCTCCAGGTCCACCCCAACACCGTCGACTACCGCCTGCGCAGAGCCACCGAACTCACCGGCCTGGACGCCGCCCGGGGCGCCGACCAGCTGACCCTGCGCGCCGCCCTGGCCGCCCGTGACACCGCCCGGCACGACGGCCCCGACCTCGACTGACACCGCCCAGGTGAACACTCCGGCAGCCGAGCGGCCCGTTGCGCGAGGCCCTGGCCTCCGGCCCCCGGTAGGTCGAGAGCGGCGATCAGGTCGTCCAGGTCCTTGCCGTGCCGAATGATCCGCCCCCCGCCCCCCCGGGGGGCAGGTCGGTCGGACTGCTCGTGCCGGCGCCGGTCGACGGAGTTCACCCGGTGTCCCGCCGCCATGGCAAGCCGTGCCGGCGGTGGCCGACCCCGCACTCCGCATACGGGACGGCCCGGGCCGCGGAGGTCGCCCACGGCCCGGACCGGCGGGCTCGACGGGTGGGGGCGTGGGTCCGATCAGGCGAGCGAGGCCGCGAAGTCGGTGATCAGCCGGGCGACCGCCTCGGGCTGGTCGATGTGGGTCGGATGGCCGCCGCCGGAGACCACCACCGCGCGGGCGAGGGGGCTCAACGCAGCGGTGGCGGCTGCGTGTTCGGCGGGCCAGAACTGGCTCTCGGCGCCGGCGACGATCAGCGCGGGGACGTCGATGCCGGCCACCACGTCACGCCAGTCCTGGCAGGCATGGTCGAACAGCAGCGGGTAGCTGTCCGGGGAGATGTCGCGGGTCAGGCCCCGGCCACCCGCCCGGCGGACCAGCGCGTCGGTCGCCACCGGATCGGGCCAGGCACGGCCGCGGCCGGTGAAGATCGCCGCCGGGTCGAGTAGGAACGTCCCGAGGTTCTCGGCCGTCAAACCGTAGTAACCAAGCTTCCAGTCGGCAGAGTTGACCATCTTCGGAGTCTGGTCGACGGTGACGATCCCGGCCAGCCGGTCGCAGCCGAACAGGCTCGCGTACGCCCAGATCGTGCTCGCGCCCATCGACTGACCGACCACGAGAGCGTCCCGCAGGTCGAGCTGTTCGAGCAGCTCGCGCAGGTCCTTGCCGTGCCGGGACATCCGGTGGCCGTACGGGGGCCGACCGGACCGGCCGTGCCAGCGGCGGTCCAGCGAGATCACCCGGTGGCTCGCGGCGCGCAGCGCGGCCCACTGCAGTGCCCAGCTGTCGGCCGGGGCACCGTAGCCGGCGATCAGGACCACCGGGCGGCCCTCGCCCCCCGTGTCGTAGTAGTGCAGCGTGGTCTTGTCGCCGGTGACGATGCTGGGCATGACGGACCTCCATGGTCGGATCTCACTGCGGACGGCCACCGCCGTACGGCGGCGACCACGGAACGCGTGGTGCACGGCGAGCGCGATGCCACGGGCGATGAGCGTGTCGGTACGGCGGGCGGTGATCATCATGCCGACCGAGGACGGGCTGGGCACGGCCGGAACCAGGACGATCACGCTCGCCAGGGCGGTACGCAGCACGTATGAGAATCGATGGCGCCGGGGAAGACCGCGCCGACCAGCGCCGCGAGCACCACCGGCGCCCGCCCCGGTCGGTGGTGACCATCGGCCCACAGACCGTCGCGGACGGCCGACCGGACGGACGAGCGGGCTCAGCCGGTCCGCCCGGCAGGGGCGGACCCGACGCCGTTCCGGGTCGCGCCGTTTCTACGCAGACCGGGTCGGCGTGCTCCCGCCGAGCTGTTCCGGGTCTCGTCCATGGCGTCGTGTCTCCTCACCTCTGTGGCGGAACCTGTCTCCACCCTCCCGTCGGCACGGTGGCCCGGCGATGAGGATCGGCACAGCGTCGGACGGACAAAAACTGTGGCTTCGGACAATGCCGCCGAAGCTCCGGACCCGGCCGGGCAGGACGACCGCGAGCGCATCCTCGCCGCTTTGCCGTTCGAGGAGTTGGCGGATCGGGCCGCGGCCGCCGTGGTGCGCGAGATCGCCGGCTACCGGGAACGCGACCCGGAACAGGTCAGGGCGGACCTGCTCGACGTGCCGGGCCCGTGTTCGCCATGTCGATCTGCCCGCCGGTATCGGCGGGCCCAGGCCACCGGCCCGGCTCCGCGGACCGCCGCGCAGGCCGAGCAGGCCGAGCAGGCCGATGAACTGGCCGTCGCCACCGGCTTCTACCCCGCCCGCACCGGTGACGCCCTCAGTCTCCGGCCGGGCCGTACGCCACCCGGCGGCCAGCGCAAACGGCGGCCACTGAGCCCCGGCGCGCCGCCATGCACGGCCGCCACGGGCCGAGTTGCCTACAGCCGCGCCCGCGGACCGTGATGACGCGCAATCAGCTCGCGATACCACGCGTGCGACGCTTTCGGCGTGCGCCGCTGGGTCTCGAAGTCGACGTGGACGAGACCGAAGCGCTGATGGTACCCCTCAGGCTGTCGAACACCCTGTCATCATATTCTCCTGCTCGTCCTGCGAGGGTTCGGTCCCGTGACCGGCCCTGGCCGGCAGGAACTTCGCAGCAACGACCAGGGCGGTAAACAGGGCCCTGGAACCAAACAGGGCCCGTGGAACCGCCGCCGGGCCGCCACCTTCGCGTGGCGGCGACCCGGGCCTTCGACGCACGACCACCTCACGCCCACGGCAGCGCGGCGCGGTTCCTCCAGTAGAGCTCGGCGGGCTCGGCGAGCGCCGCCAGGCGGACGAGCTCGCCTGGCACGAGGTCGAGCCGTGCAGCGGCGAGGTTCGAAGCCAACTGTGCCGGGGTAGCCGCGCCGGAGAGCACGATGTCCGCCCAGGGCTGGGCCACGACCGCGGCCAACGCGATGGCGTCACAGGACTCGCCGGTCCTGGCGGCGAGAGCGCGCAGTACCGTCGTGTCGGGGCCGGTGGCGTTGCGGTCAGCGAGGCGGCCGTTGGCCATGCCCTCCTTCACCACCACCAGCATGCCGGCCGCACGGGCCTCGGCCAGCGCCGGTCCGGCGGACGGCTCCAGCAGGTTCCAGGTCGACTGGACGGCTTCGAACAGCGGACGGCCCGCCACCTCCACATCCAACGCCGCCCGGACGGTCTCGCCCTGCGCCGGGCCGCTGGTGGACAGGCCCACTCGGACGCCCTCTGCGGCCAGCTCGGCCAGCCGCGCGTGCAGCGAGCGGTCGGTCAAGACCGGGCTGTCCGGTGTGACGGAGTGCACCAGATAGACGTCCAGCCGCGGACCCAGCAAGGCTCGGCTCTCCCGGATCTGCCGGTCGAACACCGCCGTCGAGTGCTCCTTGACCTCGTGCACGGGCACGCCCGAGGCCTGCCAGTCGGCGGTGTAGGTGTAACCCCACTTGCTCCCCACCACCACATCGGCCGCCGCCTCAGGCCGGGCGGCCAGCCAGCCGCCGACGAACTCCTCGGCCCGGCCGTACGACCGAGCCGTGTCGAAGTACCGAACCCCAGCGGCATGGGCGGCGTCGAGCAGCGCGTGCGTGCGTGCTCGCAGCGCCTCGACGCTCCGCTCGGACGGCAGGTCGAGGTCACGACCGAGCGTGATGTAGCCGGGCCGGCCGACTGCGGCGGTGCCGAGGCCGAAGCGTGCGAGCGACGGTCCGACGGCAGGGGCGGAGGCGGCTGCGGTCGCCATGGCGGAGCTCCGTTCGATCGTTCTGGCCGACGGGGCAGCGCACCCCGTCCGTGTCCGACCCTATCCGCCGCCCTCGCCACCAGCGACGACCTGATCGCCGCCCCCATGGAGTCACCCGCCACCCGGCTCTCACCGCCCAAAGCCCGCCCGATCCGGCGACGCGCTCCGGTTCACCCCCTGTCGCGCTGGACCCTCTCGCCCCGAGCGGCGGCCCCGAGGCGAGGGACCCCCTTCAGCAGGTGCCGTCGTCGCGCCAGACGGCCCAGGAGCGCGGGTCGTTCGGCACGGCGCCGGTGGAGTAGTACCGGCTGCAAAGATGGGCGTCGTGGTCCGCTTCCGGGCGCCTGCCGGGGCACGTGAACGTGCTGCTGGCCGAGGCGAAGGTGCCGTAGGACATCGTCCTGGAGATCGTCCTGGAGATGGACGAGATCAACGACGACTTCACCGTGACCTCCGTCGTCCTGGTCATCGGCGCCGACGACACCGTCGACCCGGCCGCCACCGACAATCCGTCCGGCCCCATCGCCGGGATGCCGGTCCTGCAGGTCCGGGAGGCGGAGCACGTGATCGTCTTCAAGCGCTCGATGGCGTCCGGCTACGCGGGGGTGCAGAACCCGCTGTTCCTCCGCGAGAACAGCAGCATGCTCTCCGGGGACGCCAAACAGAGCGTGGACGCGATCCTCCAGGCCCTCCCCGGCCGGGCCCAGGACACCCCCGCCGTCCACTGGCCGACCGCGGCCGGCCAGCGCCCGCACCCGGCCCTGAGCGGACCGCCTGAGCACGACGCCCGGGCGGTCCGTTCGGCGTTCACGGCCGTCCGGCCGGCACTGTCGCGACGGATTCCGAGTTTTCCGAGAACTTTCCATTTGACCAGGTCAGATGGCATTCAGGGCAGCCGTTGGGCTCTCGTTACGCGATGGGAGAGGGGGATTCGCTGCGGATTTCGTGCACACTGGGATTCGGGACGCCGACGTCCCACCCCTCCGGCGGAACCGGATCCGGGCGACTGACCCGGCTGGCTCCGCCCGGCAACCGCCCGAGGCACGGTGTGTTCGGTGCCGGTCCGGGAGGAGTCCCCCGTCGCCTGCCGGCGCGGGCCAGGCCCAGGACACCCCCGCCGTCCGCCAGCCGACCGCGGGAAGCCGGATCGGCGCCACCCGGTGCAACCCACCGCACGCCGATCTCCCTCCACATCACGACACGATCGACCCACGTGATACTGCTCTACCGAGGAACATCACCCATGACTCACGGAGCCCACCCGAATACTCCCGCACCTCGTGCGAACATCGATCAGGCCCGCGACTGCGCAGACTGCCGCAGTTGGGGAACCGTGATCACTCCGGACGGCCGCCACGAACTGTGCCCGGCCTGCCAGCTGCCCGACACCGAGTATTCGTCGATCGCCGGGCCCTGACCCGCAGTCAGGGCGATCAACGACTTCGCGACCACCGAGTTCCAGCTGGTGCTGCTCCGCCGGACGGCCGACTTCCACCCGGATCCGGTGGGGCAGGCCGTACGCCGGCTGGGAGCGACCCGCTCCGACCTGTGGGAGGCGAACAAGCGCTGGCGGGCGCTGATCCGTTCGAGCCGCCTCCCGTACGGCGCCCGCCGCTACGCGGCGGCCCTCGGTCCGCCCGAGGCGGTCATCCCCCGCCGCCTCGGCGACCTCGACTGCACGGCCAAGCACCGGGCACTCCCGCTCTGGCCCGGTCTGCGCTTCGACATCCTGCTCGGACCGGCCGGCGGACCGGCCGCGCCGCTGAACGAATGGCTGGTCCGCGCGCCCGGGTTACCGGCGCCGACGCCGCGGGTGCTCGCGGACCTGACCCCGTGGAGCTGCGTCGTCGCGGACGTCGCAGCGGCCTTCCCGCCGGCCATGCCACATGAAGGCAGTGCGCCGACCCGACGGGAACTCGATTTCACCGCTCCCGACGCGACCGGGCGGCCGCGCCCGTGCACCGCGGAGTTCAGCTGGGGCCTCCTCCGGGAAGTCCGCCTCGAGGACCTGGGCGAAGCCGTTCCGTGGAGCAGGTGAGCCGTCTCCCGGCCCCGGCCTGCACGGCAGGCGCACTCCCGACGTCGCGCGCCCGGCGGGACCTGTCCGACGAGCCCTGGCATGGAACGAGATGGTGACCTCGACCGGAGTGAAGTGTCCGGTGAACGAGCAGAGCATGATCGAGACGGCCTCGGAGACCACGTCCACCGTCACGCCGTGGTACGGCGTCCGGCACGGCCTGTGGGCGTGCCGATCTGGTTGCGTTCGAGTGGCGAGCGCGACGTCACGAAGGCCGGGCGGCGGCCGACGCCGAGTCACTGTCGAGCGTGCCAGGACCAGTTCGGCCAGTCCCTCGGCGAATGTTCCCTCCGCCGCGTCGACGAGCCGCGTGCCGTCGTCGGTCAGGGCCGGCAGTGAGGACCGGCGGTTCGGCCGGGTTCGGCTGCCGGATGGCCCATCCCTGCTTCCCCAAGCGGTCGACGCCCTTGCCGGTCGCTCCGATGCCGATGGCGAACTCGGCTGCGAGGTAAAGGGATACTGCTCATCCAGGCACCGGCCCCCAGCTCTCGTGCTGGCCCCGACGCGCCGCAATCATGTCCCGGTACCAGGCGTACGACGCCTTCGGAGTCCGCCGCTGCGTCGCGCGGTCGACGTGGACGAGGCCGAAGCGCTGATGGAACCCCTCGGCCCGTCGGACGGACTGTCATGGTGACGAGGCCGCAGCTGCAGGACGTCACTTTTATTGGATTCGACGGTTCGACCACGGAGTCGAGAAGACCGACCGACCCGGCTACTTCGTGTACAGCTTCCGGTGGATCGCCGCGTTCGGCGGCCGATGGCGTGAAATCGACCGGCCCCCTTGTCAAGGCGTACCGCCTCCGTAGCATGACCGAATATCCGACTCGATCGCGTAAGGAGAATCCCGCTGAAGCTGTACTTCAGCATGCTCGGAGCGCTCAGGGCGCGGCGCGGCGATCGGGAGCTGCGGCTGAACCGGGCCCGGGACCGCGCGGTGCTCGCCGTCCTGCTCGCGAACGCCGGGCGGCCGGTGTCCGTGGCGGAGATCATCGACGGCGCCTGGGGCGAGGAGGTGGACGAGGCGCCGGACCGGGCCAGGGGACTGCCGGCCACCATGTACCGGCTGCGCAACGCCCTTGCCGTCGAGGGCGGTTCCGTCGAGGGCGGCGACGTCCTGCGGCACGTCGGCAAGGCGTATCGGCTGGAGGCGGACCCGGCCGGCATCGACCGCACGGTGTTCCTCGCCGAGCTCGCCGCCGCCACCGCCGCCCGTCGTAACCGGCAGCCCGAGCGGGCCCACGCCCTGCTCACGGCGGCGCTCGGCCGCTGGTCCGCGCCGGTGGCCCTGGACGGCGTGCCGGGCCCGTTCGCCGAGCACGACCGCCGGATGCTGGCCGGGCGCCGCGAGGAGGCCCGGCTGGCCCGGCTCGAACTCGACGTCGAACTCGGGCGGCCGCTCACGGCGGAACCCGCCCCGGAGCAGGCCACCGTCGTCCCCCACGCGCTCGTGCTGGCCCGGGCCGGCCACACCGAGCAGGCCCTCGCCCTGCTCGCCGGCTCCGCCCCCGGCGGCGAGGCGGCGGCTCTGGCGGCACGCCTCGGAGGCCGGGCCACGAACCTGGCGGGCTGGACGCCCTGGGCCTACCGGACCACTCCCCGGCCGGTTCGCCGGCCGTTCCAACTACCGCCCGACATTGCCGACTTCACCGGCCGAGCGGCCTTGCTGGCGGAGCTCGACGCCGCCCTGGCCGCGCCGGGACCACGGTGGGTCACCGTCACCGGGCCGCCCGGCTACGGCAAGAGCGCGCTCGCCGTCCACGCCGCGCACCTGCTCGCCCCCGGCCATCCCGACGGCCAGCTCCACGCCGACCTGGGCGGGAAGGCCCCCGGCGCGGATCCGGCCGCCGTGCTGGCCGCCTTCGTGCGGGCCCTGGGCGTCGAGAAGCACGCCGTCCCGCCGGGCCTCGGCGACCTGCGCGCGCTCTACCTCCGGCTGCTCGCCGGACGGCGTGTCCTGGTGCTGCTCGACGGCGCCGTCGATGCCGAGCAGGTCCGCCCGCTCCTGCCGGCCGAGCCCGGCAGCGCGGCGCTCGTCACCGCCGGCCGACCGCTGCCCGGAGGACACACCGTCACCGTCGGCCGGATGACGCCCGACGAAGGGATGGAGCTGCTGTCCCGTACCCTCGGCACCGGGCGCCTCGCCCGGGAGCCGGACGCGGCGCGGGCCCTGGTCGCCGCGTGCGACCATCAGCCCCGCGCCCTGCGGCTGGCCGCCAGCCGCTTGGTGGGCCGTCCCGCCTGGCCGGTTTCCGCCCTCCTTGCGCACGCACGTACATAACATCCGTCTGCGAATAAACGCCGGCGTTCATCCCCCGTCAAGCGGCCCGGCACAAAATCCCGTCAGCGGCCGCGATCGCCATCCGATCGGGCAAGCCGCCCGGAATCGCCGCGATGGGAAGAGGACGAACTGATGAGTGGGACCGTCATTTGTATCAACCGCGCACCGGCCTGCACCGCCGCCGAGCACGGCGAGGCGCGCCTGATCAGGCAGGGCGACGGTCACCTGCCCGCCCGCCACGCTCCGGATGACCACCGGTCCGCCCGGTACGCGACCCGGGCGGCAGGCGCGGCCGGCCGCGGCACCAGGGCGGTCGGGCGCGCCGCCGGCCGGCTCCACGCCGGGATCGCCGGCCCGGGCTCGACCGAGAGCCCCCATGTCGTCCGGCCGGCGCCGGAGAACCGCTGAGCCCCGCGCGCTCCGCCCCAGCCCCCAGCGCCCGGCGCCCAGCCCCAGCCCCTGCGCCCGGCGCCGTCACCGCCCCCAGCCCGCTGCGAATCCCCCACGCGACACCGCCATCCACCGGCCCCGGCGCGCCGTCCCCCCGGGGCCCGACGAGCCGCCGGGAGAGCCGTCATCGCCACCGAGCCCGTACCCGCCACCGAACGCACACCCGCCAGCACACCGGAGCTGCGCTTCCACCTGCTCGGCCCGCTCACCGCCCGGGTCGGCGACCACCACCTCGACCTGGGCCGCAGCCAGCAGCAGGCCTTTCTCGCCATGCTGCTCGCCCACCCGGGCCGGCCGCTGACCGCCGCCCGCCTCGCCGAGGGCGTCTTCGACGAGGACAACCCGCCGAGCCGACCCAGGTCCGTCCTGGCCACTCACGCCTACCGGCTGCGTCGCGCGCTGCGCGACCACCGCGCCGAACACCTCCTGGTCACCGTCGACGGCGGCTACCGCCTCGACGTCCCCGCCGAGTCGCTGGACTCCGTCGTCTTCGACCGCCTCGTCGCGCAGGCGGAGGACCCCGCCGCCGACCGGCCTCGGGCCCGCGACCTGTTGACCTCGGCGCTGGCCCTGCACGAGGGCGAGCCGCTGGCCGGACTGCCCGGTGCCCATGCCGTCGAGCTGCGCCGCCACCTGGCCGAACGCCGGGTGGCGGCACTGGAGGCGAAGCTCGCCCTCGACGTCGATCTGGGGGACAACCCGTCCTGCCTGGTCGAACTCGACCAGGCCGTGTTCGCCCACCCGTTCCGCGAGCGGTTCCGCGCCCTGCTGATGCTGGAGTACCACCTGGCGGACCGCCCGGCCGAGGCGCTGGCCGTGTACGCCGATGCCCGGCGCGACTACCGCGCCGAGGGGCTGGACTGCCCGGAGCTCGACACGCTGCACACGCGGATTCGGCGCGCCGACCCCGCCCTCGGCACGGCGACCCGCCCCGTGGGCCGGTCGGCCGCTGCTCACGGCCGGCCGGTTCCGGACCGGGGGGCGGACCCCGGCGGCACGCCGGTGCCGGAGCAACTTCCCACTCCCCTGGCTGACTTCACCGGCCGGCAGAGCGCCGTCGCAGAGCTGGCCACCGTGCTCACCCGGCCCCACCCGGGCGCCGTGGTCATCTCGGCGATCAACGGAATCGGCGGTTCCGGAAAGACCGGTCTGGCCGTGCACGTCGCCCACGCCCTGCGCGCGTGGTTTCCCGACGGCCGACTGCACCTGGACCTGCGCGGCACCCGGGCCGACCCGCTCGACCCGGTCGAGGCACTCGGCCTGCTGCTGGCCTCCCTCGGCGTCGCGGACCGGGAGATCCCGGCGGACCCGGCCGAGCGCGCCGCGCTCTACCGCACCACCGTGGCCGGCCGCCGCCTGCTGGTGCTGCTCGACGACGCGGCCTCCGCCGAGCAGATCGCCCCGCTGCTGCCCGGCGCCCGGACCTGCGCCGTCCTGGTCACCAGCCGCGTCTGGCTGACCGGCCTCCCGGGCGCCCACCACCTCCACCTCGACGCGATGCGGCCGGCCGAGGCGCTGGACCTGCTCGCCATCGCCGCCGGCCGCGCCCGGACCGAGGCCGAGCCCGAGGCCGCCACCGCGATCGTCACGGCCTGCGGCCTGCTGCCGTTGGCCGTACGGGTGGCCGGCTCCCGGCTGGCCGCCGACCCTGCGCAGTCCCTGGCCGGCCTGGCCCGCGCCCTGGCCGACGAGCAGACCCGACTCGCCGAACTCGCCTACCACCATGCGGCGGTGGAGCCCGTCCTGGCCCTGTCCTACGCCCGGCTCGACGGCGAACAGGCTCGTGCCCTGCGACTGCTCGCCCTCCCGGACACGGCCGTGCTCGGCCTGGGGCCGGCCGCGGCACTGCTCGACCGCGCCCCGGAGCGCACCCGCGAGCTCCTGGAGACCCTGGCCGACCTGAACCTGCTGAACTCGCCGGCCGCCGACCGGTACCGGCTGCACGGCCTGCTGCGGGTCTTCGCCCGTCGGCGCGGCGCCGGCGAGGAGACCCCGGCCGAGGTCTCGGCCGCGTACGCCCGGCTGCTCGCCTTCTGCCTCGCCACCGCCCGCAACGCCGAGGCGACCGCGCACCGCGTCGAGCACGCCCGCCGCAGCCTGATCACGGCGGAGACCGCCGCGCCCGGCAGGACCTTCGACACGGTGGAGGACGCCACCGCCTGGCTGCGCGACCAGACCGAACTCCACCGGACCGTGATCCGCCGGGCCTGCCAGGACCCGGCCCTGCCGCTCGCCCAGGCCGCCGACCTGACGGACAAGATGGGCTCGATCCTGTTCGGGCGCGACTACGTGACCACGGTCGGCGACCTGGCGGCCCGGGTCGCCGAAGCGGCGCCGGCCCGCGGCGAACGGGACGCCGAGGCGCTCGCCCGCTCGGTCCGCGGCAGCATGCTCTGGCACGCCGGCTCCTACGCGGCGGCGGGCGAGGAGCTCCGCCGCTGCCTGCCCCTGTGCGTGGGGGCGGCGCTGCGCCGGCTGCGCGCCAACGTCCTCCAGCTGCTGGGGGCGAACGCGCGGGCGCTGAGCGACTTCGAGGCGGCGATCGGTCCGCTCGAAGGGGCGTCGTCGCTGTTCCACCAGCTCGACGACGAGACCGCCGAGGGCCTCGCACTCGGTGAGCTCGGCTACAACCACGCCAGGTGCGGCCACCTCACCCGGGCCCGCGCGGCCGGCGAGCGGTGTGCCGAGCTGACCGGTGGTGAGGTGTCCATCTCCTCGTCCGTCGGAAGCTACTACCTGGCCCGGATCCTCCACCTCTGCGGCGACCTCGCGCGGGCCCTGGAACGGGCGGAGAGCGCCCTGGCCCGGTTCCGTTCCTTCGGCATGCCCGCCTTCCAGGCCGCGACCGGCGGCCTGATCGCCCGGATCCACCTCACGGCCGGGCGGCCGACGGCCGCCGTCCGGGCCGCCGAGGAGGCACTTCCGCAGGCCCGCTGCGTCGGCGGAATGCTGGAAGGCACCGTGCTGCGCACTCTCGGCCAGGCCCTCGCCGACCTGGGCCACCGCAGCCGGGCCGGGGCCTGCCTCGGACAGGCGCACGAGCACTTCCGGCGGCTGGGCCTCGACGCCGACGCGGCCGAGACCGAGCGGCTGCTCGGCGTGCTCATCGAATGTCCATCGCCGTGACCGAGCCTTATGTCGTGGCCCGGTCAACCGGACCGGGCCAGCAGGGATGGGAATACACATGTCCGTCAACGGAATCCGCCGGGCCGTCCTCGGCCTGGCCACCACCGCGCTCGCCGGCGGGATCGCACTGACCGGCGCCGGGGCGGCTTCGGCATCGAGCGGCGGCGGCTGCGGCGGCCCGGGCTGGAAGCAGACCTGCATCAGCGCCGGCGGCGGCCAGGTGTCGGCGCAGGTGACCACCAACTTCGCCAGCAACAACTGTACCGAGCAGATCATCATCTGGGACTACACCACCGGCGGCCAGGCGCTCTCCACCTCGTTCCCCTGCCGCTCCGGTCAGTACTCCTACACCTACACCCTCAACAACCCGACCCCGGGCCACGACTACAAGGCCGAGGCCCGCTTCTACTGGCAGCCCGGCAGCGGCTACGACTACCAGCTCAGCCCCGACCTCTGGTACTGAGCCACCGGCCGTGAGGTGACACGGCCCGCTACCCCCGTGGGCCCTGAGCCCGCGCCGCGTCCCGCTCCCGACACCCACGGGGGCGGGACGCCCTCGCACCCGGTCCCGCCTCGACGACCTACCCCGCTCGCCGCGCCCGGTGGGCCGCGATCAGGTCCCGGTACCAGCCGTACGACGCCTTCGGCGTCCGCTTCTGCGTCTCGAAGTCGACGTGGACGAGGCCGAAGCGCTGACTGAACCCCTCGGCCCACTCGAAGTTGTCCAGCAGGGACCAGGTGTAGTAGCCGCGGACGTCGACGCCTTCGGCGACGGCGGCGGCGAGGGCGTCGAGGTGGCCGGCGAGGTAGGCGATCCGGTCCGGGTCGGAGACCGTTCCGTCGGCGGCGGGTTCGTCGGCGACGGAGCAGCCGTTCTCGGTGATGGTGATGGGCGGGAGGGCAGTGCCGTAGCGGTCGCGGAGGCCGGTGAGGAGTTCGCGCAGGCCGTCGGGGACGACGGGCCAGCCGAAGGCGGTGCGGGGGACGCCCTCGATCGGGGCCTCGGCGAAGGGGAGGCCGGGGTCGGTGGGGGCGGCGATACGGGTGGGGTTGTAGTAGTTGACGCCGAGGCCGTCGAGGCCCGGGCCGGCGATGAGCTTGAGGTCGCCGTCCTGGACGCTGCCGCCGAGGTCGGGGCCGACGCCGTAGGCGGAGAGGTCGGGGTAGCGGCCGAGCAGGATCGGGTCGGTGAACAGGCGGTTGTGCAGGGCGTCGTAGGCGGTGGCCGCCGCCAGGTCCGCGGGGTCGTCGGTCGCCGGCCGCACCGGTGTGAGGTTGTTGGCGATCATCACCTCCAGGCCGCGCTCGCGCAGGACGGCGGCGGCCAGGCCGTGCCCGAGCAGCTGGTGGTGGGCGGCCGGGAGGGCGTCGAGCATCAGGGCGCGGCCGGGGGCGTGGATGCCCATCGCGTAGCCGTAGACCATGTGCACGAAGGGCTCGTTGAGGGTGATCCAGGCCGGGACGCGGTCGCCCAGCCGGTCGGCGACCAGGGCCGTGTACTCGGCGAAGCGGTACGCGGTGTCGCGGTTCAGCCAGCCTCCGCCGTCTTCCAGAGCCTGCGGGAGGTCCCAGTGGAAAAGGGTGGGCACCGGGGTGATCCCGGCGGCGAGCAGGGCGTCCACCAGCCGGTCGTAGAAGTCGAGGCCGGCCGGGTTGGCGGGGCCGGCGCCGGTGGGCCGGATGCGGGGCCAGGCGATCGAGAAGCGGTAGCCGTCCAGCCCGAGGCCCTGCATCAGGGCGACGTCCTCGGCGTGGCGGTGGTAGTGGTCGCATGCCACGGCGCCCGTGTGGCCGTCGCGGACGGCGCCGGGGCGGGCGGCGAAGACGTCCCAGACGGACGGGCCGCGGCCGTCCTCGTCCACCGCCCCTTCGATCTGGTAGGCCGCTGTGGACACGCCCCAGCGGAATCCCGACGGCAGTTCAAGTCGATGCTGCATGCCAACCTCCCACAGAAACGCGAGGAGGGCTCATGTTACTGGCGCAGCGCCGAAGCGCCAGAGGGAATCGACCACTGGCGGCCGCAGGACCGTCGGATCGAGCCGGGTCACCAGCTCGTCCAGGGAGGTGCGGAGTTCGTCCGGGACGAGGGCGAGCCCGGCGAAGTGCTGGACGGCGGTGCGCAGCCGCTCGTGGTGGCGGGGCGCGAAGATCATGCCCCTCGGAGCGCACCGGACGGGCGCAGCGGTGGGACAGTGGAGCGGTGAAGTCTCCGCCTGGTGGGTTGGGCCATGGTGGCCAGGCGTGCGTCGGCGTTCTGTCCTGCCGCGATCTCGTACTCGCCGCGCTCGCCGGCGAACAGGGGCCACAGTCGGCCGCGGGTGGCGTGGCTGCCGGGTTGGAGCCGAAGTTTCAGTCGCCGCCGTTGGCCTGGCCGCCGGACTCCTCAGGGCCCCCGCGGTTCTCGTCGACGAGGACCGGATCGGTGCCGCGGGTGCGGCTGGCGGCGGCACAGCCCTTACAGCTGACGGCGGCGCTGCGCCGACCCCGTTCACTCCAGCGTGGCTGCCTTGCGCAGCAGCACCGACCGTTCGCGGGTGTTGCGGCACAGGCGGGCGGCGAGTTCGAGCTCGGCCCGGGCCTCGCGGGTCCGGCCGAGCCGGCGCAGCAGTTCGCCGCGCACGCTGGGGAGCAGGTGCGATCCCGCCAGGCGGTCGGTGGCGACCAGTTCGTCGACGATGGCGAGCCCTTGTCGAGGTCCGGTCGCCATCGCGACGGCAACCGCCCGGTTGAGCTCGACGACCGCGGAGGGGGCCACCTGGCCCAGCGCTTCGTAGAGCAGCACGATGCGCTCCCAGTCGGTCTCCGCCACCGAGGGCGCCGTCGCGTGGCAGGCGCCGATCGCGGCCTGCAGCCCGTACGGTCCAAGGCCCCGTCCGACGGCGGCGGCCCGGCCGATGGCGGCCAGGCCCCGGCGGATCGCCGAGCGGTCCCACCGGCGCCGGTCCTGGTCCTCCAGCAGCACCGGCTCGCCGTCGGGGCCGGTGCGGGCGGGAAAGCGCGCGGCCGTCAGCTCGCACAGCGCCAGCAGCCCGGACACCTCCGGTTCGTCGGGGAGCAGGGCCGCCAGCGTCCGGGTGAGCCGGATCGCCTCGTAGGCGAGGTCGGGGCGCAGCAGGTTGTCGCCTGCGGTCGCCGTCGAGCCCTCGGTGAAGATCACGTAGAGCACGCTCAGCACCCCGCCGACGCGCCTGCGGCGCTCCTCGGCCGGCGGCAGCTCGAAGGGGACGCCCGCCGCGGCGATCGTCTTCTTAGCTCGGGTGATCCGGGCCTGGACGGTCGGCACCGGGACCAGGAAGGCGCGGGCGATCTCCTCGCTGGCCAGTCCGGCGACCGCGCGCAGCGTCAGCGCCACTCGCGCCTCGGGCGAGAGCACGGGGTGGCAGGCGATGAACATCAGTGCGAGGACGTCGTCGTCCAGCTTGTCGGGGTCCCACAGCAGGTCGTCGGCCCGCTCCGGCGGGGCCTGCGCGCCCGAACTGGCCTCTCCCTCGGCGAGTTGACCGGAGAGCACGGCGTACCGCTCGTCGAGGGCCGATCGGCGCCGGAAGCTGTCGATCGCCCGCCGCCGCGCGGTGGCGAGCAGCCAGCCGACCGGGTTCGTCGGCGCGCCCTCGCGCGACCAGCTGACGAGCGCCTCGGCCAGCGCCTCCTGGGCGATGTCCTCGGCGAGCGCGAAGTCCCCGGTGTAGCGGGTCAGCGCCGCGACGATCCGGGCGGACTCGATCCGCCATACGGCCTCCACGGCCCGCCGAGCCGTCTGCCGGCTCGGCGGGCCTTCGGCGTCCGGACCGGTCATCAGAGCTGGCCGGTCCGCTCGCGCCACACGCGCTCCTTGGCGATCCACTCGTTGTCCTGCGGGAACTCGTCGATGCCGGGTACCCGGCGGATCTCGCACTTCGAGCCGGCGATCGCCGGGAGGCGCTTGGCCCACTCGACCGCCTCCTCCTTCGAGGCCACGTCGATCAGGTAGAAGCCGCCGAACAGCTCCTTCGTCTCACCGTAGGGACCGTCGGTGACCACCGGCGTCTCGCCGCCGAAGTCGACCACCACACCCTGGCCCGGGTCGTCCAGGCCCTCGGCGGCGACCAGCACGCCGGCCCGGATCAGCTCCTCGTTGAAGCGGCCCACGGTCTCGAGCATCTCCTCGAAGGGCGTCTCCATCATCTTCGCCATGGACTCGTCCGTGCCACGCATGATCAGCATGTACTTCGCCATCGTCGTCCTCCTCCGTACGGGTCGTCCCTCGACCCTCTCACCCCTAGGTCGAACGGCGCGGCCGCGGATCGACACGACACCACGGCGAGTTTCCTCAGAATCCGCATCGCCCCCCGGAGGACCGCGAGGGGCGACCGCTCAGCCCGTACGACCTCGCGGAGAGAATCCCCTGACCTGCGGCGTCGGCGCCCGCCGGCGGAGGGCCGCAAGCACGCCTGCCGGCACGCCCCGGGGGGGAGCTGGGGCGTGCCGGCAGGAACGGTGCCGCGAGTGGCGGTGACGGGAGAGGCGGTGACGGTAGAGGCGGTGACGGTAGAGGCGGTGCCGGGAGGCCCGGCGACCGCCCCCGTCGTGCGTCAGGAGATCGCGACGCCGTTCGAGTACTTCTTCATGAAGTAGGTGCCGAACCCGTTCTGCACCGGGTCACCGCTGTTGTTGGCGCAGTGCAGGATGCCTCCGCCGCCGGTGCCGTTGAGGCAGACGGTCATCAGGTCGGTGAGGACGACCCCGGGGGTGTCGGGGACCTCGTAGGCCCGGTCGGTGTAGATGTCGGCCTGCAGGTTGAAGAAGCAGTAGCTGCCCAGCCCCCAGGCCTGGTGGTCGCGGACGGAGTCGGCGACCTTGTACGCGGCGTAGCCCCGGGTGCCGCCGTGGCCCCACGCGGACTGGGTGGGGACGTCGTAGGGGTGCTCGTTCTGGAAGAAGTAGGTGCGGCCTTGTTCGCCCTTCCAGTGCACCTCGTACTTCTGGAAGTGCTCGACGAACAGGCCGTACACGGTGACCCGGTCGCCGTTGACGAGGAAGCCGGTGCCGGCGGGGTTGACCGCCCAGCCGACGCTGCCGTCGAGACCGTGGTCGGCGCGCCAGATCCAGACATGGTCGACGATCACGTCGTTGCTGTCGATCCGGATGCCGACCTCGGTGCCGCCGGGCACGAATCCGCCGACGCGGACGAAGACGTCGAAGAGCGCGGTGGGGCGGGCGGCGTGGTTCTTCCGGCTGTGGCCGTCCCCGACGCTGAGCAGGACGCGTGAGCCTGCGGAGGCGGTCTCCAGGAGCACGCCGGCGACGGTGACGTCATCGACGTCGTCGACCTCCACGAGCGAGTTTCCGTCGACGGCCTGGAGGGTGGCCAGGCCCAGGCCGAGCACGACGGTTCCGGGCCGGGACACCCGCAGCGGGTCGGAGAGCCGGTAGACGCCCGGGGTGAGCAGCAGGTGCTGTCCCTGGGAGAGGGCGTGGTTGAGGGTCTTGGCGGAGTCGCCGGGCTTGGCCACGTGGAAGCGGGACAGCGGGATGCTGTGCCCGGCGGCCTTGCCGGAGGCCCAGGTGGTCCCGGTGGAGTTGCGGCGCAGGGCGGGGACGAAGACCTGGTAGGAACCGTGGGCGTCCACGGTGAGGAAGGGCTTCTCCCGTATGACGGGGGTGCGGTCGACCGTCGTCATCGGAGGGGCAGGGAAGCTCTGGGCGGGGGCGCCCTGGGTGCCGACGAAGACCATGTTCCAGTTGGATCCGGTCCAGCTGCCGAAGGTGTCGTTGCGGGACAGCCACTGCTGCTGCGAACCCGACTCGACCTGCCCGTCCACCAGGCTGTCGGCGAGGAACCCGCCGCTGGACCAGCGGTTGCCGGGCGGGCTGGGCCACAGCGTCATGTCGCCCTTGACGTGGGTGCGGCGCATCGGGGCCGCCTGGGAGACCGCCCAGCGCTCCAGGCCGTCCGGCGGGACGATGCAGAGGTTCTCGGCGGCCCGCCAGAAGTTCTGGGTGCCGTTGCCCTCGAACCACTGTGCGTCGGACGTGACGTGACCGTTGATCACGACGTCGTCGGGGCTCTCGCCGAGGCCGAGCACGTGCGTGTAGAAGCCGACGTTGACGTCGACGTTGTAGGTGCCCGGCTTGAACGCCAGGACGTGCCGCTCGCTGCCGAACTGGTTGGACTCCTGGATCTTGAACACGGCGTCGACCTGGGCCTGGATCGCCGCGTCGCCCATGGAGGGGTCGAAGACCAGGAAGTTGGCGCCCAGCCCGGCGGGTTTGCGGGATTCCGGTGCGGCATGGGCCGCGCCGCTCGAAAGGGCGCCGACCACGGGCAGTGCGGCGGCGACCGCTGCGCCGCGGAGCACAGTCCGGCGGGGCGGGGTGACAGACATGACTCTCCCAGGCGTGGTGGATGGACGGGGAGGACTCCGAGGCAGGTTTCCCACGGCTTGAGAGCGCTCTCCCGCGCTGGGAAGTGAATCACCGGGACCGTACGGCGTCAATGACTCCGGATCACCTGTGACGGAGGGGCGCCGGATCCGCCCTGCCGAGCCACCCGCGCAACCAGGCCTCGCTCTGACGGCCCGTCGGCCACAGTGATGACGTTGTCGCAGGTGGAAGGGGCGCCGCCGCAGGCAGGCGAGGCGTAGGGGCCGGGCGGGCTCCGGACGGGTCCGGACGAGGTCCGGACGACGGAGCGCGGCACGCGGCGGACGTCCGGGCTCCGGCGACGGACAGACCGGACGGCCCGGACACCTCGACCCCGGCCGGGCGCGGATCCGGCCGCTGCCCGGGAGCGCTCTCCCCCTCGGTTCGACGTAGTTGTACGACCCACCGAGGAGGCCGGTCCCGGTCGGTGCGAAGTGCTGCACCACGTAGTCGATCCGCCGACCACCCGTCGACCCGGTCCCCGAGCCCGCCGACCGGGCCCGTTCACCTTTCGCGGCACCGTCGAGGGCCACAACGGGTCCGCCATTTGTCGAGGGCCACAACGGGTCCGCCATTTCACAGAGGGCGTTGGCGGATGGCGGATCGCCGCGCGTCAAGGATCAGCGTGGGCCACGCAGCCGGACCGGCCCAAGGCGCGCACCGGCCGTTCTGCTGCCGCTCGCCCTGCCGACGACCGCGATTCGGCAGGCGCTGTCGCGTGCCCCCGCCGGCGGGCGGTTGCCTGTGTCAGCGGGAGTCGGCGGTCCCGAAGGGCGGGTACGGCGGCGGTGGGGGTGACGCTGCCTCCTGACGGCCCGCGATGGCCGCGGCGAGCGCCAGCAGGGCCTCGACCTGGGCGACTTGTGCGCGCAGTTCGCCGGTGGCGTTCATTCCGGTGAGCTTGATCAGCGCCAGGACGTCCCTCGCGGCTTGGGCGTGCACTTCGTAGGTGGCCATACCGGACTCCGACGGGTTGGTCGTGGTAACCGAGCTGGATCGACCGTAAGCCCGAACCTTGGTGCTGGCATCTCGCAGCAGCCGCTGCGGGAGGGCGACCGGGATCGCTGCGCGCGCTCGCCCGGCTCGACCTGCCGGAGGGTGACGCCCCACCCGGATGCCCTTGGTGCAGTCGGCGGCCACGCCCCCCGGTCGTCGCCACGTGGGTCTGCTGCGGGTACGGCACCCGGCGGCTCGGCATCGACCCGCGCTGCGCGGTGGACGATCACGGAACGACGCACCGGCGCCGGCTGGCACATCCGCCCGACGGACGGAACGCCGCCGCCGGGGCGCGCCGGAATCCGGTTGACTGCTCCCATGGCGGAACGATAGATGTTGTATATACAACTTGTCCGTTCGGGGGGATGTCGGTGAGTCCGGAAGCAGTACCGGTGGTGGTCCTGGCCGCAGCTCTGCTGCACGCCGTGTGGAATGCCCTCGCCCACGGAATGACGGACAAGCTGGCGGGCTTCGCCCTGATGAACACGGTCTTCCTCGCGGTCGGCGCGGCGGCGGCCTGCCTGGCACCGCCGCCCGACCGCTCCGCCTGGCCCTGCCTCGCCGCCTCCGCGGCCCTCCAGGTCTGCTACCAGCTGCAGCTCCTGCGGGCCTACCGGCTCGGCGACTTCGGGCAGATGTACCCGCTCGCCCGCGGCACCTCACCGATGGTCGTGGCCCTGCTCGCGGCGACCGTCCTGGGACACCCGCTGCACGGCACCAGACTCCTGGGCATCCTGGTGATCTCGCTCGGGCTGGCCGGCCTCGCCTTCGCCGGCGGGCTCCCCGGCCGCGCACAGCTGCCCGCGCTGGGCGCGGCGCTCACCACCGGCGTGCTGATCGCCGGGTACACCGTGATCGACGGCATCGGGGTCCGGCGGGCCGGCGCCGCGGACGGCTACATCGCGTGGATGTTCCTCTGCCAGGGCGCGGCCATGCTCACGGTGGCCGCGCTGCTGCGCGGCCGCGCCCTGCCCGGCCAGCTCCGGCAGGGCCGGTGGACCGGGCTGACCGGCGGGCTCATCTCACTGACGGCGTACGGCCTGGTCGTCTGGGCACAGACCGCGGGCGACCTGGCCACCATCGCGGCCCTGCGCGAGACCAGCATCGTGCTCGCCGCTCTCATCGGCGTCCTGTTCCTGCGCGAACGCCTCGGCCACGTCCGACTGGCCGCCAGCGCCACCGTACTCACCGGCATCGCCGTCCTGGAACTCGCCCACAGCTGACCCGACGGCCTGCCGCCGCCCCGACCCGACCGTGCCGCACCGTGCCATGCCCGGACTGCACCGTGCCGCGCCGTGCCCGACCCGGCCTTGCTGCGCCGTGTCATGCCATGCCATGCCATGCCGCGAGGCGACGCCGGCCCGGACGGCCGGGGCCACCGTCACCGCACCCACCCGGCGGCCCCGCCCGGGCACCTCGACCGCCCGCAGCGGTCACGGCGTTCGGCACGTGGCCGCTGCGGGAAATCGGAGCCTCAGTGGTCCGGATGATCAGGCGTTGCGGGTGCTCCGCAGCCAGTCCCGGTAGTGGGTGGGGGCCGGGCGGGCGTGCGGGCCGGCGGTCAGGACGTCTCCGTGGACGGCGGCGAACAGGCCGGCCCGGTCGTCGGTGACGACGGGGCGCGCGTCACCCCGGGCGGCCAGGGTGATGCGGCCGAGCTCGTCCAGGGTGAACCGGTCAGGGCCTGCCACCTCGAGGATGCCGTCGAGCGGGGATCCGGTGGCCACGTCGGCGAGGGCGTCGACCACGTCCGCACTGGCGACGGGTTGGACGGGAGTGGCCGGCAGCCGGACGGCGGTGTCGTCCGAGGTCCAGGACATGGTGGGCTCCATGAATTCGAAGAACTGTGTGGCGCGGACGATCGAGTACGGGGTGGGACCGCCCCGCAGCAGCTCCTCCTGAAGCACCTTGGCGCGGTAGTAGTCCAGCTCGGGCACCTGGTCGACCCCGACGATCGACAGGACGACCTGGTGGCGCACCCCGGCCTGCCCGCCCGCGTCGAGCAGATTGCCGACGGTGGTGCGGAAGAAGTCGAGGGACTGGTCGTCGAAGGTCGGGGAGTTGGTCACGTTGACGACCGTGTGGGCGCCCGCGAGGGCCTTGTCGAGGCCGGCGCCGGTGAGCAGGTCGACGCCGGACGACAGGGATGCCGCGGTCACGTCGTGACCCCGCGCCTTGAGCTCGGTGGCGAGCTGGGAGCCGATCAGGCCGGTGCCGATGACGGTGATCTTCATGGTGTGCCTTCTTCCGTGGGCAGGGCTTCCCCGCGCCGGTCACAAACTCGGACACGGGATGTCCGAGACAATACTCGGATAGTATATGTCCGAGTCACCTGGGAGGCGGCATGAAACTGTCCGGCGGCGTCGAATGGGCCCTGCACTGCTGCGTGGTCCTGACGGCGGCCAGCGAGCCGGTGCCGGCGGCCCGACTGGCCGAACTGCACGACGTCTCGCCCAGCTACATGGCCAAGCAGCTGCAGGCGCTCTCGCGAGCCGGTCTGGTGCGCTCGACCCAGGGCAAGACCGGCGGCTACGTGATCACCCGGGACGCGGGCGAGATCACGCTCCTGGACGTGGTGCAGGCCGTCGACGGGGCGAGCCCAGCGTTCGTGTGCACCGAGATACGCCAGCGCGGCCCGTTCGCGACACCGCCGGAACAGTGCACCAAGCCGTGCCCCGTCGCCCGGGCGATGGGAACCGCCGACGCCGCCTGGCGGGCCGCACTGGCCGGGATCACGATCGCCGACCTCGTCGCCTCGGTGGAGAACGACAGCGGACCGCAGGCACTCCCGGGGATCGGCAGCTGGCTGACCGCCGGCACCGGCCCGAACTGACCGGCCACCCCGCGCGCAGCCGCGCCCCCTCGGGACGTACGGGTTCGGCCGGCGCGGGGAGGCATGGGATCGGCGCCGCCCCGGGGAGGCATGGGTTCGGCCGCCCCGGGGAGGCATGGATTCGGCCGGTCCGAAGGGGACGGCCGTCATGTCCGACGACCGCACGAGCAGGGGAAAGCACATGGAATTGCGTCCGGGTCGACGCGGGATTCTTGCCGGGGTCGCCGCGACAGCCCTCGCCGGTGTTCTCCCGAGCGGGGGGACGGCGTCCGCGCAGGGCTCGGCCGCCGCAGGGATCGCAGGGCAGCTGCATGCTCTTGAGCAGGCGCATTCCGCGCGGCTGGGGGTCTTCGCGTACGACACGGTCACCGGCCGGACCGTGCTGCACCGCGCGGACGAACTGTTCCCGATGTGCTCGACGTTCAAGACGATCGCCGTGGCCGCCGTCCTGCGGGACCTCGACCGGGACGGCGAGTTCCTCGCCAGGCGCATCCGGTACACGGGGAAGGACGTCACGGATTCGGGCTACGCGCCGATCACCGGCCTGCCCGAGAACCTGGCCGACGGTATGACCGTCGCCGACCTGTGCGCGGCCGCCGTCGACCACAGCGACAACACCGCGGCGAACCTCCTGCTGCGCGAACTCGGCGGCCCCCGCGCGGTCACCCGCTTCTGCCGTTCCGTCGGGGACGGCGTCACCCGGCTGGACCGCTGGGAGCCCGAGCTGAACTCGGCGGAGCCCGGGCGGGTGACCGACACCTCGACCCCCCGCGCGATCGGCCGGACCTACGCCCGGCTCACGCTCGGAGACGCTCTCCGCCCCCACGACCGCGAGCGGCTGACCGGCTGGCTGCTGGCCAACACCACCGGCGACCACCGCCTCCGGGCGGGACTGCCCGCGGACTGGACCGTCGCGGACAAGACCGGCACCGGCGCCTACGGCACCACCAACGACGTGGCCATCACCTGGCCGCCCGGCCGCGGACCGATCGTGCTGGCCGCCCTGTCCACCAAGCACGACTCCGCCGCGCCCGCGGACGAACCGCTGATCGCCGACACCGCTGCGCTGCTGGCAGCAGCACTGACCTGACGGGACGTGACTCCGCCCCTGACCCCGACCCCGACCCGACCCGACCCCGACCGCCGACCCCGACCACCGACAGAGCCGGACCGGGCTCAGGCCGGCGGACGGCCGAGCCGGGCCGGTCGGGGAGAGCGGGGCGAGCCGACGGCGGCGGGGCGGCAACCTTTCGCGAGACAGAGCGGATGGCGGGCGCCTACTGGGACCTGTACGTCGGAGAGATCGGCTGGAACGTGTACTCCTTCGTCCGGGTCGGCAACACCTCCTCGGCCGACCTCGACCTCCAGGACTTCCTGCGGGCGCTGGCCCGCCGCGGACGCGTGGCGGAAACCGACCACCTCAGCGGCGTCGAGGCCGGCACCGAGGTCTTCACGGGCAAGGTGCGGCTGGACACGTCCTCGTATGCGGTGAGGGTCGGCCGAACCCCACCGACCCGGCCGCCCCCGGCCGTCCACACCTGTACCGGCTCACCCGTGAGCGCGAGGGTCCAGATGCTGGTGGAGGAACGCGAGCTGCGCCTCGACGGCCTGCTCGTGCGACTCCAGGAACGGGGCGTAGTGGCGGCCGGGCAGGTGCACCACCTCGGACCGCGGCGCGTTCCGGGCCCACCGGACGGCAGGGCCGGGGAGAGCGCTCTCGTCCTGGTCGCAGACGACCACCAGCAGCGGGCACCGTATCCGGGCGGCGTGGCGGCCGGGCCGGTACCCGCCGATCTGCAGGGCGATCCGGGCGGCGACCGTCCGCTCCCAGTTCGTGTGGCGGCCGTCGGGGTCGAGGGCCCGGTCGCCGTCCATCGCGTCGGACGTGGTGAGCGAGGCGACGGCGCCGCGCGGTCCGGCGGTGGGGACCAGCAGCGGCGGACGCCCGGCGAGGCCCCCGAGGGTGTCCGCCACGCCCCGGCCGAGGAGCCGCAGCAGCGCGAGCGGCGTCATGGCGCGCAGTGCGTGCGGGGCGACGGCGGGGCCGTCGACCAGTGGGGTCTGGGCGATCGCGCAGGCCAGCCGCGGGTGGTCGGCGGCGACACGGAAGACGTGGCCGCCGGCGAGCGAGAACCCCCAGACCGCGATCCGGTCCGGGTCGACGTCGGGCAGACCGGCCGCGTACTCGATCGCGGCGTGCCAGTCGGCGACCTGCTCGTCCAGGCGGACGATCTGGCGCGGCGTGCCCCCGCTCTCCCCGAACCTTCGGTGGTCGAAGGCGAGGACGGCGAGGCCGGCGTCGTTGAACCGTGCGGCGAACTGGTCCGTGGCCGGTTCCTTGGTCACCGAGGTTCCGCCGGCCATGATCACGCAGCCGCCGTCGGACCCCGGGTAGTGCCAGGCGGCGCAGGTGGTGCGGCCGCTGGCGAAGCGTACTTCTTCTCGTCGGTCGAACGCGGGCACTTGGGCCTCCGTGGTAGGTCTGTCGTTCTCGGGGCGCTGGGAGAACCGCGGGCCTGCGGTGTCGTCGCACCGCAGGCCCCTTGCGCAGGAGGGCCGTTGGCAGTCCTGGCGGTGCCGGCGATCAGCTGGTCAGGCCGGGGAACCAGATACGCGGGTCGAGGATCATCGGTACTCCTTCCATGGCTCGGGTTCGCCGACGGACGTCGGGGACGGGGCGGGGCGGATGACATCCATGCTGGCTCCGGGTTCCCGGGACGGGCCCCGCAGCCCGCCGCGATGAGCGAAACTTGTCCTCATGGCACGCGCATCGGCGGATTCCGTACTGAGCCTCACGGATCAGCGGCTGGTGGCCGCGTTGCAGTGGGACGGCCGCCTCACGGCGGAGCGGGCGGCCCAGGTGCTGGGGCTCAGCCCCGCCACCGTGCGGCGCCGCCTGCAGGTGCTCGGCGCCGACGGCACCGTGCGCGTGGTGATCTCACCCGTGGCGCGACCGCGCAACGGCGGCTCGGCCGGGGCACTGTTCCTGCGCATCCGAGTCCTGCGCGGAAAGCTCGACACGATCGTGGCCGCGCTCGCGGCGCGCGAGGACGTCCCGTTCATCGACGTCACCACCTCGGGTGACGAGATCTTCGCGGTCGCCCGTACCGAGCCGGGCTCCCGCGACCCGTTGGTCTTCCGGCAGTTGCCCTCCACCCAGGCGGTGACGTCGCTGGAGAGCGCCACGATCCTGCATGTCTTCCGGCTCACCTCCGAGTGGCGCCACCAGGTGCTGACCGCGGCCGAACGCGCGGCGCTGATCCCGGCCGCACCCGCCCCCGAGGGGCCGGCCGACGGTGCCGCGGGCCCTTACGGCGTCGACGCCGACGCCCTGGAACAGTCCCTGATCGACGCCCTCACCCTCGACGCCCGACTGAGCGCCGCGGCCCTGGCCGCGCGCACCGGCCACCCGGAGAGCACGGTGCGCCGACGTCTCGCCCAACTCGCCTCCCAGGGACGCCTGATCACCCAGGTCCTGGTCGAGCCACGCCGACTCGGGCTGCCCATCGAGGCCAAACTCCTGCTGCACGTGGCCCCCGACCATCTGGCCACCGCCGGGCAGGCACTGGCCGACCACCCCTCGGTGCACGGGGCGTTCGCGACGTCGGGTCCCTCCAACCTGCACGCGGCCGGGTACTTCCCGGACCTGACGGCCCTTTACGGCTTCCTCTCCCATGACCTGGTGGGCCTGGGCATCTCCCACGTGGAGACGGCCATCGTGAGCCGAGCCGCCAAACGCACGCCCGCACCGGTCCGGCCGGCCCCGGCGAGGTGACGGCACCGCGGGGCGGCGGGCCACGGTCCGGCCGGGGGCTCTTCTCCTGCTCCGGGCACCCGCCGCGGCGGCCGGGGCGGGGCGGGCGGCCACACCGGGCCGGCACGGCCGGCAGGGCCAGCCCCCATGTCGGAAAGGTGAGTTGAGCACAGAGGCCACCCGCGCCTTTCTCGCGCTTCCCCTTGGCGGCCCCGGCGGCGGCTGGTACCGTCCTGGAATTGAGAGCGCTCTCACCGGGCGTCGCCCGCGCGCCCACCGGCACCCCCCACCCCGCACCGCTGAGCGCCATCCCCCCACTCCCCCACCCATCGTTGCCCCGGACCGCGGAGCCGCCGCGGCGCTCCCCCACCGGACCGTCTCCACCCCCACCGGTGCGGGTCCCCGCCAGGGCCGGCGCAGCGATGCCCGCCACTAAGGAGAAGGCCGTGCCTTCTTTCACCGCGACCTCGGCCAGGACCGGACCGCCTCCCGTCCGCCACCACCGGCGACCGCCGGGAGGCCCCCCGACGCCGTAGGCGTCCCACCGACCGGGGCTGCCGCCGCGCCCTCCCGGCCTCGACCGGGCGGATCCGGCGCGCCCGGAGTTCGGCACCTGCCGGAGGCGCCCTCCCTCCGCGCACCTGCCGCCATCTCGCGACCGCACCCATGGCGCAGCGCTCGCCCGTGTGTCCCGGACGCCGACCGGCCCCCGCCAAGGGGCCGGCCGGTGCCGTCCCGTGCCGTCGCACCCACCGCACCGCGATGAAGAGGGAAGGACCACCACCCCATGACGCACCGCAGAACGCTCCCGCGCTCCCCGCGCCCACGGCAGGGCGCCCGCGGCGTCCCGCTGCTGCTCGCCGTCCTGGCGCTCCTGCTCGGCGGGCTCGGCCTGGCCCCGGCGGCCGGCACGGCCGCCGCCGCGTCCCCCGACTACACCCAGAGCGTCGGCGCCACCAGCGCGACCCAGGCGAAGATCTCGTTCACCCCGGCCACGGCGGCGCTCTACGTCGACGTCCACTACCTGGTCAACGCGGCCAACCAGCAGAACGTCCGGATGGTCAACGGCGCCGGCACCTGGACGCACACCGTCAGCGGCCTCGCCACCGGCAACGTCCTGGACTACTGGTTCACCTACGAGAAGAGCGGCCCGCAGTACGACACCCCGCACTTCACCTACACGCAGGGCGGCAGCACCGGCGGCCAGGTGGCGCAGCCGACCTTCAGCCCGGCCGGCGGGCAGTACGCCACGGCCCAGACGGTGACGATCTCGGACGCCACCGCCGGCGCGACCATCCGCTACACCCGCGACGGCTCCACGCCGAACGGCAGCTCCCCGGTGTACAGCGGGCCGATCAGCGTCACCGCCAGCGGCACCGTCAAGGCCTTCGCCCAGGCGTCGGGCCTCACCGACTCCTCGGTGGCCACGGCGACTTACACCATCGGCGGCACCCAGACCAGCTGCCCGGTGCAGTCGGACACGCCCGACTTCGGGCCCAACGTGCACATCTACGACCCCAGCATGCCGGCCGCCACCGTCCAGGCGCAGCTGGACGCCCACTTCAACCAGATGAAGGACACCCTGTCGGCGCAGTTCAGCTCCAACCGGGTGGCCGACCTGTTCAAGCCGGGCACGTACAACGTCAACGACAACGTCGGCTTCTACACCTCGGTGGCGGGCCTGGGCCAGGAGCCCGGCCAGGTGACCATCAACGGCAACATCACGGTCGACGCCTTCAACGCCTCGGACGCGGGCAACGCCACCCAGAACTTCTGGCGCAGCGCCGAGAACCTCACCATCAACCCCGGCGGCGGCACCAACCGCTGGGCGGTGGCTCAGGCCGCCCCGTTCCGCCGGATCGACGTGCACGGCAACCTCGCTCTCTACCCGGCCAGTTACGGCTGGGCGAGCGGCGGGTACGTCGCCGACAGCCGGGTCACCGGCCAGATGGCGTCGATCTCCCAGCAGCAGTGGTACACCCGGGACAGCGGCCTCGGCAGCTGGGACGGCGGCGTGTGGAACATGGTCTTCTCCGGCGTCCAGGGCGCCCCGGCCAACACCTTCCCCACCCCGCCCGAGACGGTGCTCGCCACCACCCCGGTCTCCCGCGACGTCCCGTACCTGTACGTCGACAGCTCCAACCGCTACCGCGTCTTCCTGCCGAGCCTGCGCACCAACGCGTCCGGCCCGAGCTGGGCCGGCGGCAGCACCCCGGGCAGTTCCCTGCCGATGAGCCAGTTCTACGTCGTCAAGGCCGGTGACACCGCCGCCACCATCAACAACGCCCTCGCCCAGGGCTGCAACCTGTTCGTCACCCCGGGTGTCTACCACCTCAACCAGACGCTCAACGTCAACCGCGCCAACACGGTGGTCCTCGGCATCGGCTACCCGACCTTCGTCCCCGACAACGGCGTCGACGCCATGCAGGTCGCCGACGTGGACGGGGTCCGGATCAAGGGTCTGCTCCTCGACGCCGGCACCACCAACTCCCAGGCGCTGCTGACCGTCGGCCCGTCCGGCTCCGGCGCGAGCCACGCCGCCAACCCGACCACCGTCCAGGACGTGTTCTTCCGGATCGGCGGCCAGCTCGCCGGCAAGGCCACCAACAGCCTGGTCGTCAACAGCGGCAACACCATCATCGACCACATCTGGGCCTGGCGCGCCGACCACGGCAACGCCGGGACCATCGGCTGGACCACCAACACCGCCGACACCGGCCTGATCGTCAACGGCGACAACGTGCTCGCCACCGGCCTGTTCGTCGAGCACTACCAGAAGTACGAAGTCATCTGGAACGGCCAGGGCGGGCGCACCATCTTCTTCCAGAACGAGAACCCGTACGACGTGCCGAACCAGGCGGCCTGGAAGAGTTCCGCCTCGGTCAACGGCTACGCCGCCTACAAGGTCGGCACCAACGTCACCAGCCACGAGGCCTGGGGGCTCGGCAGTTACTGCTACTTCAACGTCAATCCCTCGGTGGCCAACTACCACGCCTTCGAGGTGCCCGACAACAGCGGCGTCCGCTTCCACTCGCTGCTCACGGTGTCCCTGAACTACCAGGGCACCATCACCCACATCATCAACAACACGGGGGCGGTGACGCCCACCGGCACGAGCCCGGTCAACCTGGTCTCGTACCCGTGACCGGACCGGACCTGATGTGACCTGGCCTGATGTGACCTGACCGACCCGGTCCGGACCCACCCGGTCCGACCTGGTCCGGTCCGACCGGTGGGGGAACCGGCCGTGCCGCCGGAACGGATCGCGTTCCGGCGGCACGGCTTCGATCCCGGCGGGCGGGTCAGCCCGCCAGGACCCCACTGCCCTCGCCGTTGAACGAACCGACCGTGTTGTCGCCACCGACGTTGAAGATGTCGTCCCCGGCCAGCTGGTTGCCGTCCCCGAGGACGATCGCCCAAGGGGCGGTCGTGGCATCGAAGTTGACGTCGGCGACGGCTACGCCCGGCAGGCCGGCCAGGCCTGCCGCGGCGGCCAGGACCAGCAGCAGCTTGGAGGTGCGGTTCATGGTGTTCCCTTCCTCGACGGTGTCACCGTGACAGTAGGGTTCGACGCCGCCGCCCTCGGGGACATACCGCCGAGCGGGTGTGTCGGGCGACCAGTCCCGCCGGACCGGCGAACGCTCCCCCACCGCGCCGGGGAACCGCGCGGCGGCGGCGAGCGACGCCCGAACGGCCGAGGCCCCGGCGGCGGGCGGCGCGAGGACGGCCGACACCGCAGCGGCGGCGAGCGGCGCGAGGACGACAAGCCGCTGGTCGTCGACAGGTTCTGCGACTCGGGCAACGTCAGCCACCACCGGGACGCCGGCTCGGCATCACCGTGCAGGCTGCCGGCTCGGCATCGCCGTGCAGGCCGCCGAGCTCGACCTCGACGTCCACCGGGCCACCCGGCCGGAGTTCCACCGGCACCAGCCGGCTCGTGTCGGTGATTAGCCCAGGAACACCGGATGCGGCACAGTGGGGGCCCATGAAGGCGCAGGCTGAGCAGCGGAACGAGGCCGGACCGGCGGACGGGGCCCGTCGGCGCCCGGTCCAGCAGCGCAGCCAGCAGCGGTACGAGCGCCTGGTGGACGCCTGCGCCGCCCTGCTGGACGAGGCCGGCGCCGGGGCCCTGACCACCAAGGCGGTCGCCCTGCGCGCCGGGGTGCCGATCGGCACCCTCTACCAGTTCTTCTCCGGCAAGGAGAGCCTGCTGGGCGCCCTCGCGGCCCGGAACCTCGAGCGCTACCTCGACCGCCTGGCCCGGCGGCTGGAAAGCTCGGCGCCCCAGGGCGTGCCGGGCTTCGTCGACCTCGCGGTGGAGGAGTTCGTCGCGATGCGGCGGGCGGTGCCCGGCTTCGGACAGGTCGACTTCGGCCTGGTCGACCGGACCCCGCCCGGCGTCCGTGACGGGGAGCACCTGCTCGACCGCACCCTGGACAACAACACCGCCGTCGCCCTGCGCCTGCAGGCCCTCGGCGGCACCCTGCTCGGCGCCGCCGCCGACGCGTCCGACCGGCCGGACGCCGGACGCTCCGGCGGCACACTCGCCCTGCGGGTCGCCCTGGAGGCCGCCGACGCCGTCCTCAAGCTGGCCTTCCGCACCGACCCCGACGGCGACCCGGTGCTGATCGCCGAGTGCAAGCGCCTGCTCAGCCGCTATCTCGCCGAGGATCCGCCCGGCCCGCCCCGGCCGGCCGCCGACACGCCCGGCTGAACCGTTGCGGCCCCACCCGCACGGCAGCACAGTGGAAGCAGGACAGCTGCCCGGAGCACGGCAGCCGGCCTGTCGGCACCACGACAGCCGTCACTAGCTAAGGAGCAGATCGTGCATGCAGCGGTAGGTGACCAGCTCCATATCCACAGCAGGTCCGTGGGCATGGCGGACCGCACGGGCGAGATCACCGAAGTACACGGCGTGAACGGCGAGCCGCCGTACCTGGTGCGCTTCGACGACGGCCACGAAGGGCTGGTCTACCCGGGCCCCGACAGCATCGTCGAGCACAGCAAGAAGAACAGCTGACGCGTACCGTCCGTCCCGTGGCCGCCCGGCGCGGGGCGGGCCTCTGACGTGTCCGCCACCCCGCTGCCCGGCCCGCTGGCCGGGCTGGCCCCGATCCTGGACGACTACGGCTACCTGGCGGTGGCCGTCCTGGTACTGCTCGACAACTGCGGCATCCCCGTGCCGGGCCAGACCATCCTGGTGCTGGCCGCCGTGTACGCGGGCACCGGACACCTCAGCCTCGCCGCCGTGATCATCATCGCGACGGCCGCCGCCGTCCTCGGCAACACCCTCGGCTACCTGATCGGCCGAACCGGCGGCCGCGCCTTCGTGCACCGCTGGGGCCGCTACGTCATGCTCACCCCGGCCCGGATGGAGCGCGCGGACGGCTTCTTCGAGCGGCACGGCGGCAAGGTCGTCATGGTGGCCCGCTTCGTCGACGGGCTGCGTCAGACCAGCGGCATCATCGCCGGCACCATCGGGATGGACCTGCGGCGCTTCACGGTCTTCAACATCCTGGGCGCGGCGCTCTGGGTCGGCGTCTGGTCCCTCGCCGGCTACCTGGCCGGCGCCAACATCGGCACGGTGTACGAGCAGGTGGTCCGCTACCAGCTGTGGCTGCTGTTCGGGCTGGGCGCGGCGCTCCTCGCCGCCCTCGTCCACCAGTTGCTGCGCCACCGGCGCAGGGCGCGGCACTGAACGGGGCGCCGCCGCCCACCGGCGGCCCCCACGCCCGGCCCACGCCCCGACCGGTCAGGCCCAGCCCACGCCCCGCACCGGTCACGTGCTGCGCCGCACCGTCCGCGGTGCGGCGCCCCGCGGCTCAGCCGAAGGTCAGCCGCAGCACCTCGAACGAGGAGGCGTACCGGACGCCCAGCCGGCTGCCGGAGGCCCGGGCGAAGCCCTCCAGGAATTCGGCGGCGTTGGCCATGTCGCCGCCGAGCCCGGCCAGGTAGGCCCGGTGGGCCTCCAGCGAGGCGACGCCCGCCGCGAAGGAGTCGGTGGTGTCCACGGCGTGCCGGGCGTCGGGCGAGCCGGCCGCCCAGAGCTCCTTGACGCCGCCCCACGGCTGGTGGCCCTCGTCCAGGAGGTCGGGGAACACCCAGCGGTTGGCGGCGTCGCGCACCGCGTCCAGGGTGGACCGGCCGGTGGCGATGTGGTCCGCCTGGTTGGGCATGACACCGCCGTAGGTCTCCCGGAAGTTGGTGGTGATGACGATGTCCGGGCGGTGCCGCCGGACGGCTCGGGCGATGTCGCGGCGCAGCGTCAGGCCGTACTCCAGGACGCCGTCGGCGTGTCCGAGGAACTCCACCACGTCGACGCCGACCAGAGCGGCCGAGGCCACCTGCTCGGCCTCCCGGACGGGGCGGCACTCCTCGGGGCTCATCGAGTCGATGCCGGCCTCGCCGCTGGTGACCATCACGTAGACGACGCGCTTGCCCTGGGAGGTCCAGCGGGCGACGGCGGCGGCGGCGCCGTACTCCATGTCGTCGGGGTGCGCGACGACCGCGAGGGCGGTCTGCCAGTCCTCGCGGAGCGGCTCGAACGGTTCTGGCTGCTGGTCGTTCATCGGCACGGCTCCTCTGTCGGATCCCCCTGCGGGACCGCTCGGTCCGATCTTCTCCCGGGGCCCCGCCCTGGTCACCCGGGATTCCGGGCCAGGCGCGGCCGGGCCCGCCGGTCGCCGTACCGGCCCGGGCAGGCCCCCAGCTCAGGCTATGCCGGGTTCAGCCGGCCGACCGGAGGGAGTAGTTGAAGTCGGTACTGCCGAAGTGGCCCATCAGCCGGAGCCAGAACGGCATCAGCATCTCCATGCCCCGGGCGCCCTTGATGTCGCCGAGGTCCAGCACCGAGCCGACCGGCCAGCCGAACTGCTCCAGCAGGGCCACGACCTCGGCCTTGGCGTCCGGGTCGTCGCCCGCGACGAAGGCGTTGTGCTCGCCGGGGACGCGCCCCGGCTCGACCATCACCGGGGCGCTCATCGTGTTCAGCGCCTTGACCACCCGGGCCTGCGGGAACTCACGCTGGATCCGCTCGCCGACACTGTCCGTGCTCACCGGGTCGAGCCCGACCTCGCCCTCGGGCGAGAAGACCAGCGGGTTGGAGACATCGATCAGGATCTTGCCGGCCAGCGCGTCGGCGCCGGCCGCCTGAAGGGCCTTGAGGGAGACCGTCCCCGCGGTGGCGTTGACGATCAGCTCGCCGAAGGCGGCGGCGTCGGCGAAGGTGCCGCCGTGGCCGCGCGGCCCGGCCTGCTCGGCCCAGGTGGTGGCGGCCGTGTTGTCCTTGGTCCGCGAGCCGATCGTCACCTCGTGCCCGAGCGAGACCAGCTTGCCCGCCAGGGTGCGCCCGACCGTGCCCGTACCGATGATCCCGATCCTCATCGTGTTTCTCCTGTCCGTAGGTCGCCCCCTGCCAGCAGGGTGACGATACGTCAGGGCCGGCTGTCGGGGCGGCAGGACCGGCGGGGCGGCCGCGAGTCCCGACGGGGAGCCGGACAGGCGGCGGGGCGGACGGGCGGAGCGGCGGGAGCGGGAGCGGGAGCGGGAGCGCCGGACCGACGAAGGCCGGCCGCGGCCCCCGGACGGCTCCGGGGCCCGCGGCCGGCCCGACGGCCCGGCGCCCGACGGCTACTCCACCGTGACGCTCTTGGCCAGGTTGCGCGGCTTGTCGACGTCCCGCCCCAGGGCGACCGCCGCGTGGTACGCGAACAGCTGCAGCGGGATGTTCAGGAGCAGCGGGTCCAGCTCCGGCTCGCTCTTGGGGACGAGCACGCAGTGGTCGGCCAGCTTGGTCTCCGGCGTGCGGTGGGCCACGGCCAGCACCCGGCCCGAGCGGGCCTTGATCTCGCCGAGCGTGGTGAGGTTCTTGTCCAGCAGCTCGTCGTCGGGGACGAGGGCGACGGTCGGCAGCTCCGGGTTGATCAGCGCGAGCGGGCCGTGCTTGAGCTCACTGGCGGGGTACGCCTCGGCGTGGACGTAGCTGATCTCCTTGAGCTTCTGCGCGCCCTCCCGGGCGACCGGGAAGCCGCGGACCCGGCCGATGAACATCATCCCCTCGCACTGGGCGTACTCGGCGGCCAGCTCGGCGATCTGCTTGTCGTTCTCCAGGATCTCCCGGATCTGGCCCGGCAGCGCCTTGAGGCCGGCCACGATCCGGCGGCCGTCGGCGGGCGAGAGGTCGTGGATGCGCCCGAAGTGCAGGGCGAGCAGGGCGAAGGCGACCACGGTGGAGGTGAAGGCCTTGGTGGAGGCGACCGAGATCTCCGGCCCGGCGTGCAGGTAGATGCCGCCGTCGCACTCCCGCGCGATGGCACTGCCCACGGTGTTGACGACGCCGAGCACCCGGCCGCCCTTGCGCTTGATCTCCTGGACGGCCGCCAGCGTGTCGTAGGTCTCGCCGGACTGGCTGACCGCGACGTACAGGGTGTCGGCCTCGATCACCGGGTTGCGGTAGCGGAACTCGGAGGCCGGCTCGCTGTGCGCGGGGATCCGGGACAGCTCCTCGATCAGCTGGGCGCCCATCTCGCCGGCGTAGTAGGCGGACCCGCAGCCGAGGATCTTCACCCGGCGGATCTCGCGCAGCTCGCGGGCGTCCAGGTTGAGCCCGCCCAGGTGCGCGGTGGCGAAACGCTCGTCGAGCCGGCCGCTGAGGGTGCGCTCGACCGAGCCGGGCTGCTCGTGGATCTCCTTGAGCAGGAAGTGCTCGTAGCCGGCCGTGTCGTAGGAGTCGATCTCCCAGTCGACGGTGGACGGCTGACGGTGCGTGGTGCGGGCGTCCTCGGTGAAGGTACGGAACCCGTCGGCGCGCACGGTGGCGAGCTCACCGTCCTCCAGGTGGACGACCTGGCGGGTGTAGCGGACCAGGGCGGAGACGTCCGAGGCGACGAACATCTCCTTCTCGCCGATGCCCAGCACGATCGGGCTGCCGTTGCGGGCGACCACGATCCGGTCGGGCTGCTCGGCGTCCAGGACGGCGATGCCGTAGGTGCCGACGACCTTGCCGAGGGCGGCGCGGACGGCGTCCTCCAGGTCGATGCCCTCGGTGGCGTGCGCGGCGATCAGGTGGGCCAGCACCTCGGTGTCGGTCTCGGACAGGAACACGGCGCCGTCGGCGGCCAGCTTGGCGCGCAGCTCGTCGGCGTTCTCGATGATCCCGTTGTGGACGACGGCGATGCGCTCGGCGTTGTCCAGGTGCGGGTGCGCGTTGGCGTCACTGGGGACGCCGTGGGTGGCCCAGCGGGTGTGGCCGATGCCGGTGGTGCCCTTGAAGCGGGCCGGTACGGCGGCCGCGAGGTCGGCGACCCGGCCCTTGACCTTGCGGGTCTTCAGGCCGCCGGAGCGGCCGCTCACGGCGACGCCGGCCGAGTCGTAGCCGCGGTACTCCAGCCGCTGCAGGCCCTCCAGGAGGAAGGGGGTCGCGTCCTTGGGTCCGATGTAGGCAACGATTCCGCACATGGGTCGCCGGCTCCTTCAGTGTGATTGCGTGGCGGGAGGTCTGCGCGAGGGCAGACGGGTCGGGCGGGCCCGGCTCAGCCGTAGACGATCCGGCGCAGCTGGCGGGCCGACAGCTGTGGGGCTGCGACCCGGCGCGCGGGCAGTTCGTCGGCCAGTCGGGCGAAGATCTTCTCGTTGGTGAGTCCGCGTGCCTGGAGTTCGCCGTGGCGGCGGCGGACGTACTCCTCGGTGCTCTCCGAGAAGTACGCCAGCACTTCCGCGACGACCCGCGCGGCCTCCCGCGGCCCCAGGGGGCTGATGCGGGTGAGGTGGGCGAGCAGGTCCTCGTGAGGGTGTGGCGAGCTGGGCACGAGTGAGGAGCCTAGGCGGCCTCCGCGCCGGGATCAAAGATCCTGCCCGAATTCGGGCAGATCTTCAGACATTCAGCTCAGAGACCAGGCCCGGGGCCGCTGCCCAGGCCCGCCGGGGCCGCCACGGAAGCCCGCCGCGACCGCAGGCCGGGCTCGCGCGGCCCAACCGGACCGCCGGCCGCCCGGCCCGCGCGACGCCGGGATGCGGCCGTTCGGAGCAGTGCCCGCCGACCGGCCGCCCCGGTCGGCGCAAGGGGTCGCAGGCCGTGCGGTGACCGGGCCGGAGCCGCGTCGTTGACCCGGTGCGATGTGCGGTAGCGTCGCCGACATCTCCCGAATGATGGTCAGAAACCACGATCAGCGGCCTGGTGCCCTCAGGATGGAGAGCGAAAGCCGTCCGTCTCGATCCACCGGGGGATCTTCGTCATGCAACCGCGGGTCTTCGCGATTCTCACCGCCTTCCTGCTGGGGGTGCTGGGCCTGGGGTCGGTGGCCGTCACCGACTGGACGCCCGCCCCGGCCACCGCCGCGACCGGCGCCCCCGGGGCGCCCGCGCCCGGCAGCGCCGCGCCGCCCGCCGGCACCCCGGCCGCCGCGGCCACCCCGACCGGGGACCCGGCGGTGTGGACCCGCAGCACGCTGCGCAACAAGGTGATGGCGGAGATGGAGCAGAGCGACCCCGGTGTCGCCCTGGCGGACCTCGACAAGATCACCAAGGAGAAGCCGTACACGGTGCGGTTCTGCCACCCGATCGCGCACGAGCTGGGCCACGCGGCGGTCAAGCGCTACAACGAGGACTTCCAGAAGGTCATCTCCTTCCCGCACGAGACCTGCGCGGCCGGCTACCTGCACGGCGCGGTCGAGGAGATGCTGAACGCCTCCAAGCAGCCCGAGGTGGACCTGCTCAAGCTGTGCGCGCCGGCCAACAAGGGCGCCTGCATCCACGGCGTCGGCCACGGCACCATGTTCGTCGCCAAGCAGGACGTCGCCGCGGCCCGCGCACTGTGCAACAAGTTCCCCGGCGACACCAACAAGATCCGCTGCTCCGAGGGCCTCTTCATGCAGCTCTTCGGACCGGACGAGGAGGACGAGAAGGCCAAGGCGAACCTGCCCGCCGACAAGATCGCCGCCGATCCGCTCTACCCCTGCCCCGAGCAGCCGGCGCTCTTCCAGTCCGCGTGCTTCTTCTACGCGCCGACCTTCTACCTCTCCTCGCACGACTACGCCAACCACCCCGAGGCCTTCGCCGACGCCCTCAAGTGGTGCCTCAACGGCAAGGCCAGCGGCGGGGTGACGGACTGCAGCCGCGGAGTCGGCTCGCGCACCATGAAGTACAACCTGGACCGCGAGGACTGGGCCGCCCAGCAGTGCGCGACGGCCACCGACGCCTCCCAGCGCAAGGCCTGCGCGGAGGGCCTGGTCAGCTACTACACGGTGAACTACACCGACGGCGGCGCCGCCGGCCGGCTCTGCGCCAAGATCACCAACAAGGAGATCCAGGGCTACTGCCGCTCCGCCGCCGGGCTCTCCGCCACGCTGGACTGACCGCCCCGCCCGTCCCGAGGGGCCCGGCCACCCGTACCGAGGGGCCCGTGCCGTCCGCACGCCGGGCGGCGCGGGCCCCTCGGCGTACGCACCGTAGGATCTGCTCATCCAGGTGCGCCGAGGACGCCGCGCCGTCAGGCCCCCACCTGCTGGAGCCGCACCATGAGCCCCGCCTCCCCCGCCGTGCCGGACTCGTCCCCCACCCGTCCGGACGACTTCCGCGCCGCCGCGCACACCGCGGCCGACCTGGTCGCCGACTACCTCGACGGGCTGCCCGGCCGCCCGGTCTGGCAGCCGATGGACCCCGCCGACCGGACGTCGCTGCTGGCGGCCCCGCTGCCGAAGGACGGCCGCCCCCTCGCCGAGCTGCTCGACTTCGTCGGCACCCGGGTGATGCCCGCGCCGATGGGCAACGGCAACCCGCGCTTCTTCGGCTGGGTGAACTCCGCCCCCGCACCCGCCGGCGTGCTCGCCACCCTGGCCGCCTCCGCGATGAACCCCAGCTCGGCCGGCGGCGATCACGCGGACGTCCACCTGGAGCGGGCCGTGGTGCGCTGGATCGCCGAACTGGTCGGGTTCCCGCACCCGGCCGGCGGCGGCCTGCTGACCTCCGGCACCTCGATGGCGACCATCGTCTGCCTGGCCGCCGCCCGCAACCGCGCCGCCCGCCGGGCCGGCCGGGACGTCCGCGAGGACGGCCTGGCCGGCATGCCCCCGCTGGTCGCGTACGCCACCGGGGAGACCCACTCCTGCGTCCGCAAGGCCGCCGAACTGCTGGGCCTCGGCAGCAAGCACCTGCGGACCGTCCCCAGCGGCCCCGAGGGACAGCTCGACACCGACGCCCTGCGCGCCGCCGTGGCCCGCGACCGCGCCGACGGGCTGCTGCCCTTCCTGGTGGTCGCCTCCGCCGGGACGGTCGGCACCGGCGCCGTGGACGCCTTCGACCCGATCGCCGACCTCTGCGCCGAGCAGGAGCTCTGGCTGCACGTGGACGGCGCGTACGGCGCCTTCGGCGTGCTCGACCCCGCCATCGCGCACCGCTACGCCGGCCTGGACCGCGCCGACTCGCTGGCCCTGGACCCGCACAAGTGGCTGGGCGTGCCGGTGGACTGCGGGTGCGCGCTGGTCCGCGACACCGACGAGCTGCGCGGCACCTTCAGCCTCGTCCCCTCCTACCTGCGCGACGAGGCGGCCGGCGAACTCGGCTGGTTCTCGGAGTACGGCATGGAGCAGACCCGGCCGTTCCGCTCGCTGAAGGTCTGGGCGACCATCGCGCACCGCGGCCGGCAGGGCATCTCGGACGACGTGGCCCGCTGCACCGCGCTGGCCCGCCGGCTCGGCGAGCTGGTCGAGGCCGACCCCGAGCTGGAGCTGCTCGCGCCCGTGCAGACCTCGATCGTGGCCTTCCGGCACCGCGCCGCGGGCCTGGACGAGGCCGCGGTGAACGCCGTCAACCGGGAGCTGCCGGTGGCGGTGCAGCTGCGCGGGCGGGTCTTCGTCACCGGGGCGCTGCTGGAGGGCCGCGAGATGCTGCGGGCCTGTCTGCTGAACGCGGCCACCACCGAGGCCGATCTCGAACTGCTGCTCGCCGAAGTCCGGGCCGCCGCGACCGGGCTGACGGAGCGTACGGCGGGGCGCTGAATCCGGGCGGCGCCGGGGGAATGCGCGTACGAATGGTTCGACGAGACATTAACCCACAGGTCACGGGGGATTCGTGATCGTGAAACACCGGCGCGGCAGCATCATGGCATGGACCACCTGACGAACGGCCGCTCCCTCACCCCGACGACCTCCCGCGCGCAGCGTCGCGGCGCCCGAATCCATCGCTGGCGCCGCGACACCGTCGAGCTCGCGGCGATCTTCCTCTCGGTCACCGCCGCCGACCTGGTGGCCAAGATCGTCGTGCACGGCCCGGACGGACCGCTGGTGCTCGCCGCCTCGGCGAGCGCCCTGCTCGCCACGGCGCTGTTCCACACCTGGTGGGCCCACCGCCACCTGCACGGACCTCCGTCGCCGGACACCCCCGCGCCGCCCGGCCCCGAGGCGTCCGGGGGGAGCGGCCCGATGGACGACTTCGAGCCGACCACGCTCTGGCGGGTGCGCACCACGGTCGAGGACTCCCCCGGCAGCCTGGCCCGGGTGTGCACGGCCCTCGCCGACCAGCGGGTCAACATCATCTCCATGCAGTCCCACCCGCTGCCCGCCGGGACGGTCGACGAGTTCTTCGTCCGCGCCCCGCTCTCCCTCACCCGCGCCGAGCTGACCCGGACGGTCGCCTCGGCCGGCGGCCACGACATCTGGACCGACCCGGCCGACGCGCACGACCTGGTCGACGTCCCCACCCATGTACTGGCCCTGGCGACCCGCACCGCGCTGGACGCCGCCGAGCTGCCGGTCGCCCTGCGGCAGCTGTTCGGCCGGTGCACCATCCGGCAGTTCCCCGGCGCCGGCAAGCGCGCCACCGCCGGGGTCGACGGGCACGTGATGCGCCTGCCCGCCCCCTCGGGGGACCTGATCGAGCTGACCCGCCCGCACCTGCCCTTCACCCCGACCGAGTTCGCCCGGGCCCAGGCCCTGGTGGAGCTGGACACCCTGCTCGGGCCCCGGGTGCCCCGGGTCAAGGCCCACCTCACCCTGCCCGCCGGGGCCGACCTGACCGTGCGCCGGGCCGACGCCGGCGACAAGGAAGCCGCGCTGGCCATGCACGGGCGCTGCTCCCCGGACACCCTGCGCAAGCGCTACCACGGGCCGGTGCGGGACGCCGAGCGCTACCTGGACCACCTGCTCGACGCCCGGCACGGCCAGACCCTCGCCGTGGAGGCCGCCGACGGCCGGATCGTCGCGCTCGGCCACCTGATGTGGGACGACGACAGTGCCGAGGTCGCCGTCCTGGTCGAGGACGGCTGGCAGCGCCGCGGGCTCGGGCTCGACCTGCTGCGCCGGATGTCCGCGCTGGCCCTGGAGGCCGGTGTCGACACCGTCTACGCGATCACCCAGGCCTCCAACACCGGGCTGATCGCCACCATGCGCAAGCTGGCCGCCCCGCTCGACTACCAGGTCGAGGAGGGCACCCTGGTGATCACCGCCCACCTGGCCGAGGCCACCGCCGAGCTCCCCGTGCCCTGGCCCGGCCGCCCCGGCCGCTGACACCTGGCCGGCCCGGCCCCGAGCGGTCCCGACCCGACCCCCGATCCAACCCCGACCCGGCACCGGTCCGCCCCCACCCGACCCCCGGCCCCGACCCCGCGGCACCGGTCGCACCCGGACGATCCGCCCGCCGCCCCGCACCCGCCCAGGGAGCGGGGCGGCGGCGGCGCATCGGGCCGGGCCGACCGCCGCCGTACGGTGACGCAGATCACCGGCGGGCGGTCCGGCCTCCCCGGCACCCACGGAGCCCGCCGGGGAACCGGGCGCCCGGCATCCACCGTCCTGCGATAGGACAAGAACTCCGCGTGCCGTCCGTGCACGGCTCGTCCGGGAGGCCGCTCCGCGGGCCCCGCCGAGGGCCCGTCAGAGCTCCGTCCCGGCAATCCCGGCAGGCAGCGCGGGGTGCGGGACTCGGTGCCGGGGCGCGGAGTCGGTAGGCTGGCCCCGTCCCCGCCGCCCGACGGTCCGTTATCCGGCCCCCGGGTGGTGCCGCAGCAAGGAGGAACCACTGAGCATGGCAGGCACCGAAACGGAGGCCACAGGCGCGCGCGACGGCTCGCTGCCCGCCCGCGCCAAGATCGCCGTCACCGCCGGCCGAGTGGCCGCCGCCGTCTCGCGCAAGGCCGGCCGCGGCAGCGGTTCGGTGATCGGCGGCAAGATCGCCCTCAGGCTCGACCCCGATCTGCTCGCCACTCTCGCCGACCACCTCGACGTCATCCTGGTCAGCGCGACCAACGGCAAGACCACCACCACCCGCCTGATCGCCGAGGCACTGCGGGCCGCCGGCCCGGTGGTGTCCAACGCGCTCGGCGCCAACATGCCCGCCGGCATCACCTCCGCGCTGGCGGGCGGCTCGGACGCCAGGTTCGGCGTGATCGAGGTCGACGAGAAGTACCTGGCCGGCGTCGCCCGCGACACCCGCCCGAAGGCGATCGCGCTGCTCAACCTCTCCCGCGACCAGCTCGACCGCGCGGCCGAGACCCGGATGATGGCCGAGAAGTGGCGCGAGGGCCTCAAGGACTCCGAGGCCGTGATCATCGCCAACGCGGACGACCCGCTGGTGACCTGGGCCGCGTCCTCCTGCAAGAAGGTGGTCTGGGTGGCCGCCGGACAGGCCTGGAAGGAGGACGCCTGGTCCTGCCCCGCCTGCGGCGGCGTGATGCAGCGCCCCGGGGACGACTGGTTCTGCCAGGACTGCGGCTTCCGCCGGCCCAACCCGCACTGGGCGCTGCAGGGCACCCACGTGGTGGACCCGCAGCGCGGCGCCTGGCCGATCCAGCTGCAGCTGCCCGGCCGGGCCAACCTGGCCAACGCCACCAGCTCGGCCGCCGTGGCCGCCGTCTTCGGTGTGGCCCCGCAGGTCGCGCTGGAGCGGATGCAGGCGGTGACGGCGGTGGCCGGCCGCTACGACGTGGTCCAGTACCAGGGCCGTGACATCCGGCTGCTGCTGGCGAAGAACCCGGCCGGCTGGCTGGAGACCTTCTCGCTGATCGACGGTCCGCCCACGCCGGTGATCCTCTCGGTCAACGCGATGGACGCGGACGGCACCGACACCTCGTGGCTGTGGGACGTGGACTACGAGCGGCTCTCCGGGCACCCGGTGTTCGTGATGGGCCAGCGCAAGCTGGACCTCGCGGTGCGGCTGGAGGTGGCCGGGCTGCAGTTCCACGTGGTGGACTCGCTGGAGCAGGCCGTCCGGATGGCACCCCCCGGGCGGATCGAGGCGATCGCCAACTACACCGCTTTCCAGCAGCTCAGGAAGGTCGTGGCGGGCTGATGACGACTCCAGGAACGCCCAACGGAAGGTCTTCGAGGATGAGTGAGAGCAGCCTGCGGCTGGTCTGGGTCTACCCGGACCTCCTCAGCACCTACGGCGACCGGGGCAACGCCCTGGTCGTGGAGCGCCGGGCCCGCCAGCGCGGCCTGAACGTGACCCGGATCGACGTCCGGTCCGACCAGTCGGTGCCCACCAGTGGTGACATCTATCTCATCGGCGGCGGCGAGGACCGCCCGCAGCGCCTCGCCGCCGAGCGGCTGCGCCAGGACACCGGGCTGGTCCGGGCCTCCGAGAACGGCGCGATCATCTTCTCGGTCTGCGCCGGGTACCAGATCCTCGGCCACGAGTTCATCAACGACCTCGGCGAGCGCGAGCCGGGCCTCGGTCTGCTCGACGTCTGGAGCACCCGCGGTGAGGGCGCCCGCAACGTCGGCGACGTGCTCGCCGACGTGGACCCGCGGCTCGGCCTGCCCCAGCTGACCGGTTTCGAGAACCACCAGGGCATCACCCACCTCGGCCAGGGCGTCTCACCGCTCGCGACGGTGACCGTCGGCGGCGGCAACGGGACCGGCGACGGCACCGAGGGCGCTTGGCGGGACACCGTCTTCGGCACCTACCTGCACGGCCCGGTGATGGCCCGCAACCCCGCGGTGGCGGACATGCTGATCAAGCTGGCGCTGGACGTGAACGCCCTGCCGCCGGCCGACACCACCTGGTACGACGCGCTGCGCGCGGAGCGGATCGCCGCCTCCCGCCAGCCCGCCTGAGGCCCTCGGCGCGGACCGGGTGCCCGCATCGCGGGCACCCGGTCCACAGATAATCGAATACGTACGACAATAGGAACGCTGGCCGCACACCCTCCTCGGCAGCCGGCTGCATTCCACGGCAGCGCCGACGGCGCCGCTGCCGTGTCGGTTCCTGTCCGGCCGGACACAGGGGCCCGCTATATGCTCGACCTCATGGTCGGATCCGAGCAGAAATGTTCGATCCGATCAGCGCTTCACCCCACGGTCATCTCCACGCCACCCCGGCGCGGGAGCGGGCCGCTACGGTGTCGGCGTGGTCCCAGCCTGGTGGTCCGGCCGTTCCTCGGTTCTGCTCGGGAGTTGCAAAGCAATGCGTATTGGTGTGCTGACCAGCGGCGGTGACTGCCCCGGCCTGAACGCTGTGATCCGCTCAGTGGTCCACCGGGGGGTGGTCGACCACGGCGACGAGATCATCGGTTTCCAGGACGGCTGGCGCGGACTTCTGGAGGGCGTCCACCGCCCCCTGACGCTCGACTCGGTGAGCGGCATCCTCGCCCAGGGCGGGACGATCCTCGGCTCCTCGCGGGTCCAGCCCAGCCACCTGCGCGACGGCGTGGAGCGCGCCAAGAAGTACTGCGAGGACCTCGGGATCGACGCGGTCATCCCGATCGGCGGCGAGGGCACCCTCAAGGCCGCCAAGCTGATGAGCGACGGCGGGCTGCCGGTGGTCGGCGTGCCGAAGACCATCGACAACGACATCGCCTGCACCGACGTCACCTTCGGCTTCGACACGGCCGTCTCGGTCGCCACCGACGCCCTCGACCGGCTGAAGACCACCGCCGAGTCGCACCAGCGCGTCATGGTGGTCGAGCTCATGGGCCGGCACACCGGCTGGATCGCCCTGCACGCGGGCATGGCCGCCGGCGCCCACGCCATCGTGGTGCCCGAGCGCCCCTTCCACATCGACCGGCTGACCGAGGTCGTCCGCGAGCGCTTCGACCGCAACAAGAAGTTCGCGATCGTGGTCTGCGCCGAGGGCGCCAAGCCCGAGCCCGGCACCATGCACTGGGAGGAGGGCGTCAAGGACATCTACGGTCACGAGCGCTTCACCGGTGTCGCCAACCAGCTCTCCCGCGAGCTTGAGCACCGCCTCGGCAAGGAGGCCAAGCCGGTCATCCTCGGCCACACCCAGCGCGGCGGCACCCCCACCGCCTACGACCGGGTGCTCGCCACCCGCTTCGGCTGGCACGCCGTCGAGGCCGTCCACAAGGGCGCCTTCGGCCACATCACCGCCCTCCAGGGCACCGCGATCAACCTGGTGCCGCTGGCCGAGGCGGTCGCCGAGCTGAAGACCGTCCCGGCCGAGCGCTACCTGGAGGCCGAGACCGTCATCTGACGGCAGGCACGTCCACGTCCACACGGCTGCGGCCCCGGGTGCTCACCCGGGGCCGCAGCCGTTCCCCGGGCGCGCGCCCCGGGAGTCCGGCCTCAGAAGCCGGTGTCGTACGTGTAGTGGCGGGTGTGGTCGAGCATGTCCGCGGGGGTGGTGTCGTTCCACGGCTTCATGGTCTCGCCGAGGTCGACCACGTTCGCGGTGCCGGCCGCGGGCAGGTACCCCTGCCCGGGGTGGCGGCGCTGCCACTCGGCCCACAGCTTGTCGATGAAGCAGTGGTGCAGCCAGAACACCGGGTCGTTGGGCGACATGCCGGTGGTCATGTGACCGCCCACCCACACGTGCACCCGGTTGTGCAGGTTGACCCCGCGCCAGCCCTCCAGATTGTTGCGGAAGCCCTCCGAGGAGCTGTTCCAGGGCGCGGCGTCGTAGGTCTGGATCGCCAGCACGGACTCCGCCTCCGCCCGGGTCGGCAGCGCGGCGACCGCGCTGCCCAGTGCACGCCGCAGGTAGGTCCGGCTGTCCGGGCGCACGTTCAGCGTCCACCCGCCGGCGCCGAAGGCGAACGGGCCGGTGGTCACCTGGCCGTCGCTGCTGCGGCCGTTGCCGCCCAGGAACGCGGCGTCCCAGATCGAGGCGGTGGCGGTGCGGTCGGCCGTCCAGTCCCAGTAGGGCAGGGTGACGTTCGGGTCCACGCTCTGCAGGGCCTGCTCGAACTGCAGCAGGAACCTGCGGTGCCAGGGCAGGAAGGACGGCGACCGGTGGCCGACCCGCTCCCCGTTGTCGGTGTCGCTGATGATGAACGCGTTGTGCGTGCTGACGAAGGCGTCGTAGCGCCCGGCCCGCTTGAGCGCGAGCACGGCGCCCACGAAGTCCCGCTTCTCCTTGGCCGTCAGGCTCGCCTGGTTCTTACGGACTGCCATGAGTCCCCCTCGGTACGAATCGATACGTTGACATGCGGAGCTGCGGACGTCAGGCGAGCGGGACGAGCGTGGCGCCCTGGAGCTCCTGCACGGCGGCGCGGGCGAGCGAGCGCGGCGTGGGGTACGTCTGATAGTGGTTGACGACGCTGATCCAGGTGCCGTCGGCGTTGCGCATCATGTGCAGCTCCTCGCCGTCCACCAGCACGGTGTAGCCGGCGGTGTGGTGGTGACCGCCGCCCTGCACCGGCCGGCCCTGGATCCGGCGGCCCTTGAAGACCTCGTCGAACTCGTCGGACGCCTCCGGGCCGGCGGCGGTGGCCTGCCCCCCGGCAGGTCCGGTGACGCCGAGCACCACCGTGCCGGCCGCCGCCGTCAGGGCGACGGCCGCGCCCTGCAGCATGCGTCGTCGTGTCAGTTCCGAGGCATGGGTGACCTGGGACATGGATGGACCCCCTCCTACGCGCTCCCAGGGGTGGCGGGACACGCGCGGTGAAACGTGCTTGATCGATGGGCCGACGGAGTGTCAGATCCCGTCGGCGGCAGCCAGGCTGACGGGCCGCTCCCGGCGGAGTTCATGATCACTCCGCCTGTCCACATCCTCACAGGCCGTCCAGGGGCCGGGGAACGGCCGATCGGCGGGGTACCCGGGGTTGCCCTGATTTCCGGACAATCGGCACCGGAGGGCCGAATGCCGACCTGGGGGAAAATCTTCGGACTTTCCGGCATATCGGCCGATCGATGTGAGGATCTTGCACCGAAACGATCACCTGGTGAAGATCTTCCGGCCGGGCCGCGAAGCAGTGACGGCCCTCACCCGCCACGGATGGCGCGATGCCGCGGCCCGGGCCCGCGCGCCGCACGGCGACCCGTCCACCGCGGGCCGTTAGCGTGGCCGGTGGCACCAGACCACGACCGGAAGGTACCGACCCCATGGAGATCCTCGCCTACGGCGTGCAGGCCGACGAGCGGCCGCTGCTGGCCGCAGCCTTCGAGGGCCGCCACGCCCTGCGCAGCCTGGACGTGTTCCTCAACCACGACACCGCCCCGCTCGCCGTCGGCCACCCGGTGGTCAGCAGCAGCGTCAACGACGTCCTGGACGCCGAGACCCTCGCGGTCCTCGCCGCCGGCGGCACCAAGCTGATCGCCCAGCGCTCCACCGGCTTCAACAACATCGACCTGGACGCCGCTGCCGAGCTGGGCCTCACGGTGGCCCGGGTCTCCTACTACAGCCCTTTCGCCGTTGCTGAACACGCGTGGACCCTCGCGCTGGCCGTCAACCGCCGGCTGGTCCGGGCCGCCGGCCGCTCCCGCGAGTTCGACTTCCGCCTCGACGGGCTGATGGGGCGCGACATCCACGGCATGACCGTCGGCGTGGTCGGCACCGGCAAGATCGGCGAATGCTTCACCCGGATCGCGCACGGCTTCGGCACCCAGCTGCTGGGCTGGGACATCGCACCCAACCCGCACTGCCTGGACCTCGGCATGGAGTACGTCGAGCGTGAGGAACTGCTCGCCCGCAGCGACCTGATCAGCCTGCACGTGCCGCTGCTCCCCGCCACCCACCACCTGATCGACGCCGACGCCCTCGCCGTCATGAAGGACGACGCCATCCTGGTCAACTCCAGCCGGGGCGGCCTGGTCGACACCGCCGCCCTGGTCGAGACCCTGCGCTCCGGCCGGCTCTCCGGGGTCGGCCTGGACGTCTACGAGGAGGAGACCGGCGTCTTCTTCTTCGACCGCTCGGTGGAGGGGATCGACGACGACGTGCTGGCCCGGCTGATGACCTTCCCCCAGGTGCTGGTCACCTCGCACCAGGCGTACTTCACCCGGACGGCGGTCGGCCAGATCATCGAGGCCACCCGGCAGAACGTCGAGGACTTCGCCGCGGGACGCGCCGGCGAGAACACCCTGGTGCCGGCGCCCGGGAAGGCCTGAGACCGGCGGGAGCGCAGAGCCGACCGTCCACGGCCGCGAAGTCCCGTCGCACACGCGAGGTCTCCGCAATCACGACGGTGCCGGCCAGGCACCCCGACGTCCTCGCAGCCCAGCGCCGCGAACCCGCCCGCATCCGCAGCGAGAAGGGCATCCGCCGGGGCGGACACCCCCTCGCTGCCGCAGCCTGACCAAGTGAGGGATCCCGCCGTGCCCGGATGTGGAGATCAGACAGCGGCCAGCCTCTTCGCCATGACCCGCTCCCGGCCGACGCCATCGGGCAGAAGATCGCCGGGCTCACCCGTGTCCGTGAAACCGCGCCGCTCATAGAGCGCGGTTGCCTTGCGGTTGTCCGGCATGACGGACAACCGCAGCGTCGTGGCACCGCGCTCCACCGCCCACCGCTCGACCGCCTGGATCAGGCAGTCACCCACACCCTTGCCCCGAGCCGTGGGGTTGACCCACATCGAGATCAACTCCACCTTCTCCGCTCCCTCGCCGGGCACTCCGCTGGCCATGCCCACCGGAAGGCCGTCGAGGAGCGCGACGAGATCGTGCGCGCCGGGAACGGACAGGCGGGCACGCCAGCGTTCCTCCCGGTCGCCGGATCCCTGCCACTGGGCCAGTGTCGATCCGAACGCGTAGGGCGCCTCAGCAAGCGCAGCCAGTCGCAACTCCCGCCAAAGGGGCCAGTCGTCCGATTCCAAGGTGCGTAGTTCAAGCATGATCCAGACCCTGCCCGCCCGCCGGGGCGGGCAGCAAGTCGATTACCACCATGCAAACGAGGTCGTTCAGCCCTGCGCCCAACCGAAACCGGGGAGCAACGGTGACTCGCGCACCCGCAGACCACGAGACCCCGGTGAACCTGTCCGGCCACGGCACCAGCGGATTATTCGTCAGCCGACCCGCCGAGGTGCCCAGTTGGCATCGAGCGGCATCGCGTCGAGGCTCTCGTTGTGCACCCGAGTCGGTATGCAGACGTTGTGCGGTCCGGGCGGACAGAGAGGGCCCGCGTAGGTGCTCCGGTTAGGGGCCGTAGTCCCGACCGCGGAGACAGCCGAATCAACTCCATCTCACCGGGCTTGAGTTCACGTCGCGCCACGCCGGCGTTCGGTCGGCCCGGAGGCCACACCGACGCCGAACCGACTGCATTGATCACGCTCCGGACTGGGCCTGGTGGAGTCAAGGCCGTCACTGGGCGGCGAGCGGACGCCAAGAGCTTCGCGCTGAAACCGCTGACTCAATACCCACGCGCGAATGTGTGACTTTGCCTGGATTCGCGAGGTTCACGGCTGACAAGTCCGTGCCATGGCAAGGACTTGCCTTCGTCAGGCATTCACGTCGGCGTTACCGGCCGATAGACCCATGGCATGTTCTCCCCTTCACTATCTTCCGCCTTCCGCCGCAGGCGCCGGCAACTGATCTCGGCCGCCACCGCGGTGCCGCTGCTGGCGTCGGGACTCGCGGTTCTGCCAACGCCCGCACACGCCGCTCCGAGCAGGCCCGCCGTTCCCGCCAAGCCATCGGCGACCCACAAGGTCACCCTGGTCACCGGCGACGTCGTCACCGTCACCGCGATGGCCGACGGCAAGCAGACCGCCCAGGTCGACCGGCCGGACAGCGCCGTCGGCGGCGTAAAGATCCAGGAGGTCAAGGGTGACCTGTTCGTCATCCCGGACGAGGCGGCGCCGCTGCTGGGAGCGGACAAGCTGGACCGGCGGCTGTTCAACGTCAGCGACCTGATCGAGATGGGCTACGACGACGCGAAGTCGGCCGCGGTACCGCTGATCGCGACGTACACCCAGCCGACGTCCCGCTCGGCCGTCGAGCCTGCGGCCCCCCGCGGCAGCAAGCTGACCCGCGACCTCAAGGGCATCCGCGGTGCCGCGCTCAGCACCGAGAAGCGCGAGGCCCGCGCCTTCTGGAACACCGTCGCGCCGCAGGGCAGCGCGACGTTGGGCGCGGGTGTGGCGAAGCTGTGGCTCGACGGGCGGGTGAAGGCCAGCCTGAAGGAGAGCGTGCCGCTGATCGGCGCGCCCGAGGCCTGGGCGGCCGGGTACACCGGCAAGGGTGTCAAGGTCGCGCTGCTCGACACCGGCATCGACGTCAACCACCCCGACTTCGCCGGCCGGATCGACGGCACGGTCAGCTTCGTGCCGGGTGAGGCCTTCTCCGACCTCAACGGGCACGGCACGCATGTGGCGAGCACGATCGTCGGCTCGGGCGCGGCCTCCGGCGGCGACTACAAGGGCGTCGCCCCCGGCGCCGACCTGATCGTCGGCAAGGTGCTCGGCGGCGCGGAGGGCTACGGCCAGGACTCCTGGGTCATGGCCGGTATGCAGTGGGCCGCCGAGTCCGGTGCGGACGTCGTCAACATGAGCCTCGGCGACTCCTACCCGACGGACGGCAGCGACCCGATGTCGCAGACGGTCGACGCGCTGTCCGCGCAGTACGGCACGCTGTTCGTCATCGCCGCCGGTAACGCGGGTCCGGAGAGCATCTCCTCTCCGGGCGCGGCCGCCTCGGCGCTGACCGTGGCCGCCACGGACAAGCAGGACCGGCTCGCGTCCTTCTCCAGCACCGGCCCGCTGGCCTACTCCGGCGGCATGAAGCCGGACATCGCGGCGCCCGGCGTGGACATCACCGCGGCCCGCTCACAGGAGATGACCGACGGCGGCCAGGGCCTCTACCGCACCATCAGCGGCACCTCGATGGCCACCCCGCACGTGGTCGGCGCGGCAGCGATCCTGGCCCAGCAGCACCCGGACTGGACCGGCGCGCAGCTCAAGGAACACCTGATGAGCACCGCGAAGGGTCTGGACGGCGGGTACTCGCCGTACGACGTCGGCACCGGCCGTCTCGACGTGGCCGCCGCGGTGCGCACCACGGTCCGCGGGACCGGATCCCTCTTCTTCGGCAACTACACGTGGCCGCACGAGCCGAGCGACGTCGCCGTCACGAAGGACCTGACCTTCACCAACTCCGGTTCCGCCGACGTCACGCTGACCCTGACCCTGACCAACGACGACGGCTCGTTCACGCTGGGAGCCACCACCGTGACCGTCCCGGCGGGCGGCGCCACCGCCGTCCCGGTGACCGGTGACCCGCGAACCACCTCGGCAGGCCGGCACGTCGGCTACGTCATAGCCGCCGACGCGGCCACGGGGAAGCCGGTGACCCGCACCTCCGTGGCGCTCGTCAAGGAGGAGGAGCGCTACGACCTGAACATCAAGCTGGTCGGCCGCGACGGCAAGCCCGCCGCCGGGCAGGTAGCGATCAACCTGGCCGGCGACCTCTGGCCGTGGTCGGTCTACGTCGACGGCTCGACCACCATGCGCATGGCACCGGGCCGGTACACCGTCGCGGCGTACCTCGACGTGGCCGGCGAGCAGGCGGACCGCTCGGGTCTGGCCGTGCTGGTCGACCCGGAGACCGTGCTCAAGGAAGGCTCCGCCGACGTGGTGCTCGACGCGAGCAAGGCGCGCTTGCTGCAGACCGAGGCGCCGCAGCGCACCGAGGACCGCCAGCGCAAGGTCGACTTCAACGTCCACTACAAGGGCCTCGACCCGTTCATGGACTATCGCAGCGCATACGTGCTGCCGGCGTCGTACGACGACGTCTACGTCGCGCCGACGGAGCCGATGACACAGGGCGAGTTCATGCTGATCACCCGCTGGCGCAAGGGTGAGCCGCTACTCGGTCTGAGCACGCCGGGAGACCGGCTCCGCTTCGAGACGCTGGTGCAGGCAGGCAGCGCCCTGGGCACCGCCACGGACACGCTGAAGGCCGTCTACGCGGGCAGCGGCGCGGCTGCCGATTACGAGAAGGTCAAGGCAAAGGGCAAGGTCGTCGTCATCGAGCGCAGCGACGCGGTCCCGCCGCAGGAGCGCACCGAGGCCGCGGTCGCGGCCGGTGCGAAGGCGCTGATCGTGGTCAACGACGGGGTGGGCGCCCTGATGGAGTACGTCGGCGAGTCGACCATCCCGGTCGCCACCGTGCACCGCGACGCGGGCAAGAGCCTCATCGCCATGGCCAGGGCCGGCCACCTCATGCTGACCGCGAAGCAGACCGAGTACACGTCCTTCGTCTACGACCTGACCCGGGACTACCCCGGCCAGGTGCCGGACCGGGCCCTGGTCTACAAGCCGGCCGAGGGTGACCTCGCCCGGATCGATGCCCGCTACTACTCGGCCACGGACGGCGGGTCGGCGGAAGGCTACCGGTCCGACTTCACCCTCAGCCCGTCGTTCAACTTCCCCGATCGTGAGTGGCATCCGGGCACCCGCACCGAATGGGTGACCCCGGGCCAGGTATGGAGGGAGTTCCACGCGCAGGGCGTCGACGGGAACTCGCCGTGGGTGATGGTGTCGGGCGACAACACGTACGCCAAGGGCAGCGCCACCCGTCTGGCCTGGTTCGCTCCGGCGATCAGGCCCGGCCAGGGCGAGGCCTTCGGCGTGTACAACTCCCGCTGGCAGAACTACATGACCTGGAACGTGCAGGCATGGGCCTCCGCCAGCGACAACATGCGGCTGGGCGGATTCCTGCAATGGGGTGAGACGCCGACCCACCTGCAGGTCTTCCAGGGCGACACGCTGATCCACGACAACCCGAACAGCACGGACATGCAGTGGGTCGAGGTCCCTGCGGGCAACCTGCCCTACCGGGCCGTCCTCGACGCGGAACGGCCCGGTGAAGCCTTCCGGTTGTCGACGCGCACCCACACCGAGTGGACGTTCATGTCCGACACCGTCGACTCGGACGACTTCAAGCCGTTCTCGGTCCTGAACCTGGACTACAAGCTGGAGTCGGACCTGCACGGCGACGTCAAGGCCAACGCGACCCAGCAGATCGCACTCAAGCCGGTGTCAATGGACCTCGGCACCGTGCCGGGCACCGTCACCACGGTGAAGCTGGACGTCTCGTACGACGACGGCGCCACCTGGCAGAAGGTGACCCTGGCCAAGGGCGCCGACGGCTACTGGACGGGTTCGTTCAGGACGGCCAAGAAGCCCGGCGGCTTCATCTCGGTCCGCGCGAGCGCCGAGACGAACAGCGGTTTCAGCGTCAAGAACGAGATCATCCGGGCGTACGGCCTGCGATGACCCACACTGTCGAGCCCCGGGGAGGCAACTCCCCGGGGCTCTTCCCCTCCCGCCTGCCCCCAGTAGGGACTGTTCAGGGCCTGCCACCATGGCGCATACTCTTCCCGCTGCAAGCAGAAGAGAGTCGGTCGCCGATGCTGGATGTTCTGGGCCTCGAAGCCGATGACGAGCGCGTCTACCGAGCGCTGCTCGGACGGCCGCACTCCACCGCGACGTCACTGTCGGATCTGCTCGTTCTCTCACCGGCCGACGTGGACCAGGCACTGTCCCGCCTGGTCGGATGGGGACTGGTGACCAGGTCGACGGATGAACGGTTCACCGCCGCGCCGCCGGCGATGGCGCTCGGCGCCCTCATCGGCCAGCGCCGAGACGGACTGCGCATGGCCGAGCATGCCCTGGTGACCTTCGCCGAGGAACACCGGGCGGCGATGACCGGGAACAGCATCAGCGATCTGATCGAGGTGGTCACGGGCGTCGACGCCATCCGCCATCGCTTCCTCCAGGTGCAGCAGGCAGCCCGCACGCAGGTCCGCAGCTTCATCACCGCACCCTTCGTCGCCCTGCCGCCCGACGAGAACACGGCCGAGCCCGTGGCCATCGGCCGCGGCGTGCAGTTCCGGGCGGTACTGGACCGGGCCGTGCTCGCGGAGCCGGGCATCATCGACGATGCGATCGATTCACTGCGCAACGGCGTGCAGTTGCGAGTTGCCGACCAGCTGCCGATGAAGCTCGTACTGGCCGACGCCGACCTCGGCCTGGTCCCGTTCGCGGTCACACCGGACGGCGAGCCGGGCGCCGTGCTGTTGCACCGCAGCGGCCTGTTGGACGCGTTGGACGCGCTGTTCGAGACGGTATGGCACACCGCCCACCCGCTGGAGCTGTCGGTCACCGGCGGAGAGGCCGAAACCACCGTCGAACTCGGTGCGCAAGGCCCGACCGACCTGGACCGAAAGATCCTCGCGCTCCTGCTGGCCGGCCTGACCGACCCGACGGCCGCGACACAGCTCGGTCTTTCACCGCGCACGCTGCACCGACGCCTGCGCCACCTCATGGACATAGCCGGAGTTCGGACCCGGATGCAGCTCGGCGGTTACGCCGTCCGACACGGGTGGGTGCATCCACACTACTTCGACACCGGCACCGTGCGGCAGCCGGCCGACCACGCACAACTGTAGGACGGCGCGGCCACCCTGCCGAAGCGACAGCACAGGCTCCGGCAGGAAGCCTCGCACGGGAAACGATCCTGCCCCCTGGGAAGAGGTCTTCAGTGACCTTCGCCGCTCCGCACCGCCCTGACCCCGGCGCAGCTGCGTGAGGCGCTCGCCGACGACGGGAACCCGCGTCCCCGCGACCGTCCGGTAGCCCTTGTCGCCCGGACCAGCGGCCCGGCCCGCGCGTAGTCCCGACCGCTGCGCGCGGCCGGGCCGCTAGGACGGGTCGGCGGGGTCGTCCGGCCGCAGGAGACCGGCGACCGACAGGGCGCCCCAGCCGACCGAGAGCACGACGGCCATCGCCCGGTGCCGGCGCCGGGGCAGGGCGGTGGCGAGCAGCGCCGCGTCACCGAAGTCGGAGGCGATCCGGATCAGCGTCGCGGTGCGCAGGCTGTGGTCGTCCGGGGCCAGCAGCATCGCGAGGCCGCAGGCTGCGTCCCGGAACGCGAGCGGCCGGACGCAGGCGGCCACCGCCGGCGGCACCTCGCCGTCCGGGCCGGTCAGCCCGGACGGCCTCGCCAGCAGGGCGGGCCGGCGGGTCACGGCGAGGCCGTAGAGGGCGGTGGCGGCGCCGGTCAGTCGCAGCAGCGGACGGTTCATGGGGCCTCCCTGGCTCGGGCTGGTCGGCCGCGGACCGGCCGCCGTCTGTTCGGAGCGGCTCCCCGGCGTGGATGGGGCCGTCGGCCCCGGTGGGCGCCGGCCGCCCCGACCGAGCCTCGCACCCCACTGCCCGGGGCCGCATCCGGACGGCCGCGCCCGCGTCCGGGGTGGCGGGCGCGTCCAAGATGGCGGGCGCGTCCAAGATGGCGGGCGCGTCCAAGATGGCGGGCGCGTCCAAGATGGCGGGCGCGTCCGGGGTGGCGGGCCCGGCAGCAGCCGGGCGGCACGCCCGATGTCCGGCGGCGGGCCCGACTGTCGGACCCCGACCGTACGATCGGCGCCATGAGAGCCTCAGGAACGTTCAGCGTGAAGAGCTTCGTCCCGACCGAGCTGGTGCCCTCCCCCGCCGTGCCCACCGGCGTGCCGGTGGGGGTCGCGACGATGGAGAAGCAGTTCGAGGGCGAGGTCGACGGCCGTTCGGCGACGCTGTTCACCGCCGCCTTCGACCAGACGACCGGGGTCGGCACCTACCTGGCCATGGAGTCCTTCGAGGGCTCGCTGAACGGCCGGCACGGCGCCTTCAACTTCGCCCACTCGGCCACCACCGGCGGCACCGACCGCAACAACGAGTTCTTCGTCCTGGTGCCCTCCAGCGGTACCGGGGAGCTGGCCGGGATCACCGGCGGCGGCGGGCTCACGGTCGAGGCGGACGGCACCCACCGGATCTGGTTCGACTACGAGATCGGCTGAGCCGGCCGCGGGCGGTCCGCAGGGCGTGCGGCCCGGTCGTCCACCGGCCGTCCACCGGCCGCCTGCCCGGTCCGTCCACCCGGTCCGCCCGTCGCCCGGCACGCCGTGCCGGGGGCGGGTGCGGGCCGGGTGTAAGCCACGCCTAGGCTGTATGCCGAAGCAAAACGGACGAACCGGACCCGTGCGGGCCGCGTCGAAGGAAAGCAGGACCCGCCGATGGGCGACGACGGAATGGCAGGGATGCACCACGGGGGCATGGGGGTGCTGGACCCCTTCTCCCTCTCCTCGGCGCTCACCTGGTCCCCCGACTGGGTGTTCCTGATCGCCGCGCTGACCGGCGTCGCCCTGTACGCCGCGGGTGTGGTCCGGCTGCTTCGGCGCGGCGACCGCTGGCCGGTCGGCCGGAGCGTCGGCTGGCTGGCCGGGGTCGGCGGGGTCGTCCTGGTGACCTGCACCGGCCTGAACGACTACGGCATGGTGCTGTTCAGCGCCCACATGATCCAGCACATGGTGCTCTCCATGCTGGTCCCGATCCTGCTGCTGCTCGGCGCCCCGATCACGCTCGCCCTGCGCGCTCTGCGCCCGGCCGGCAAGGGCCGCCCGCGCGGCCCGCGCGAGCTGCTGGTCGCACTGCTGCACAGCCGGTACGTCAAGGTGATCTCGCACCCGGCGTTCACCATCCCGCTGTTCATCGCCAGCCTCTACGGCCTCTACTTCACCTCGCTGTTCGACTTCCTGATGCAGTACCGCCTCGGGCACATCGGGATGATGGTGCACTTCCTGGCGGCCGGCCTGCTCTTCTTCTGGCCGATCATGGGCGTGGACCCGGGGCCGCACCGGCCGGGCCATGTCCTGCGGATCATCGAGCTGTTCATGGGCATGCCGTTCCACGCCTTCTTCGGCGTGGCGGTGATGATGGCGGGCCACCCGCTGGTGACCACCTTCACCACGGCGGGCGCCCCGGCCGGCACCGACCTGCTGGAGGACCAGAAGCTCGCCGGCGGGATCACCTGGGCGTTCGGCGAGATCCCGACCGCGATCGTGCTGATCGCGCTGGTCTTCCAGTGGATGAAGTCCGAGGAGCGCCAGGCACGCCGGCGCGACCGGGCCGAGGAGCGCAACGGCGACGCCGAGCTGAACGCCTACAACGACTATCTCGCCTCGCTGGACCGCCGCGGCCGCGGGCCCGCGGCCGGCAGCACCCAGGCGACCTCCCCGGCGACCTCACCGGCCGGGCCGGTGGCCCCGGCGCCGGTCACCGAGTAACCGCGACCCGTGATTCGCGCGAGAGCCCCCGCCGCCCGGCGGGGGCTCTCGCGCGTCCGGGCACCCGAATATTCGCTGGGCCGGGCGGCGCCGGATGTGTAGCGTCCGGGGGATGAGCTGGCTACCCGAAGATTTCGTCCATCCCGTCCACGTCGAGGTCCTCGCCGGGTTCCACCTGCGTCCGATCAAGGAGTCGGACGTCGACCTCGACCTCCCGGCCGTGATGGGCTCGCGCGAGCGGCTCTGGTCGCTGTACGGCGAGGCCTGGGGGTGGCCGCCCGTCGGCATGACCCACGAGCAGGACCGCGTGGACCTGGCCCGGCACGAGCGGGAGATCGAGGCCCACCAGTCCTTCAACTACGCGCTGTTCGACACTGCCGAGTCCGCCCTGCTGGGCTGCGTCTACATCGACCCGCCGGAGAAGCCCGGTGCCGACGCCGAGATCTGCTGGTGGGTGGTGGACGAGCTGGCCGGAGGCGAGGTCGAGGCGGCCCTGGACGCGCTGGTGCCGGCCTGGATCTCGGCCGACTGGCCGCTGAAGAGTCCCCGGTACATCGGCCGCGACATCACCTGGGCGGACTGGATCGCCCTGCCCGCACTCGGCTGAACCGGCCGAACGCCGGCGCCGAACGGACGGGCAGGACGGGCGGGGCCGGACGGACGGGCAGGACGGGCGGGGCTCGGGCGGGGCCGGACGGACGGAGCGGCCGGGCAGGTCCGGCCCGGTGGCCGGGTCCGCGCAGACGCCGACCCGGCGCCGCCCCCGGCACTACGCTCCCGACCATGAGTGCATCCCCCTGGCCCGTCCTCGACCAGGCCCATCAGGCTCTGCGCACCGCCGTCGCGGGAGTCCCCTCCGACGGCTGGCAGCGGCCGACGCCCGCCGGGCGTTGGACGGTCGCGCAAGTCCTGCAGCACGTCGCCGCCGACCAACTGGCGTACGCCGCCAGGCTCACCGGCGGCCCCGGGCCGGACCACGACCCGTTCGACCTGTCCGGCATCATCGAGGGGAGCCCGGCCGAGTTGCTCGAGGCGGCGCTGGCCGCCTCGGCCGCGGCCTTCGCCGCCGTCGACCCCGCCGATGACCAGGTCCCCGTCCCGCTCCCGCCGTACACCCTGCCCGCAGCCCGCGCGGTGGCGGCGGCGGCGCTGGACGCCGCGGTACACGCCTGGGACATCGCCGTCGCGACCGGCCGGCCCTCCCCCTTGACGCCCGCGCTGGCGAAGGCCCTGCGCCCGGTCACCGACGACGTGGTCGAGCCGCTCCGTGGCTACGTCTACGCCTCGCCGATCGAACCGGCCGCCGGCGCGGACGAGGCCGACGCGCTGCTCAACCACCTCGGCCGCCGGGCCGACTGGAGCGGCTGAGCCGAGCCCGACCCGCCCGGTGACGGCGGCCCGGGCGGCCCCGCCGTCCGGCCCCCTGCCGGCCGGCCCGACCGCCACCGCGCCCGGGGCCTGCGCCCGCCCCCGACCGACCTCGCCCACGACCCCGACCCCGACCCCGCCTGACCGCGTCGGCGCCGCACCATCACCGGGCTGCCCGCCTCCGGCCACCTGTGCCCGCGTCGGCGCCCCGGATGTGTTCACCCCTGCGCGGGTACGACCGTTCACCAGTCCGTCGACGGTGACCGCCACCGCTCACCCGGCCGGGTGAACCCGCAGGTCGACGCGTGCCCCTGATCAACTCGCTCCAGTTGGCGTTGGGTCCGACGTATGCGAATTCCGATTCAGGAGCATTGATGCCCGACCCGCGTGACAATTCGACCGCTTCCGCACGGACCAACCCCTCAGGGCTCTTCCGTCGTACCTTCCTCGGGTCCGCCGCCGCGGCGGCCGCCGTCGCCGGCGGCGTCGCCCTCACCGGCAGCCCCGCCGTCGGCGCACCGCGCACGGCGCCCAAGGGCCGCGGCATCGACCCGGAGCTGAGCCGCGACCTCGCCCGCAAGATGCTGCTGGTCGGGGAGAACGGCGAGGACCTCACCCTGCAGTACCTGCGGATCCTCATCGACGGCCAACTCCCCGCGCGCGCCCGGCAGAAGAAGATCCTGATCGTCGGCGCCGGGGTGGCCGGGCTGGCCGCCGCGACGCTGCTCAAGCAGGCCGGGCACGAGGTGGTGATCATCGAGGCCAACGCCAGCCGGGTCGGCGGCCGGGTCAAGACCTTCCGGACCTTCCAGGACAAGGCGCTGTACGCGGAGGCCGGTGCGATGCGGCTGCCGGACTTCCACCCCCTGGTCCGCGCCTTGGCCGACAAGCTCGGGCTCAAGCGCCGGCTGTTCTACAACGCCGACGTCGCGCCCGGCGCCGAGCCCACCGGCTCGGTGCCGCCGGTGGTGTACCGCTCCTTCACCGGGGAGACCTGGTCGAACCGCCCGGACGACTTCAGCTTCAAGGCGCCGAAGCTGGACGGCAAGCGCCTGATCCGGGTCAACGGGACGACCACCAGCCGGAACGCCTACGCCGACGCACCGGACAAGCTGCACAAGACCTTCGGTGTGAACTCGGGCGGCCGGACCATGTCGGACGCCGTCACCGAGGCGCTGAAGCCTGTGACGGTGTCCCCCGACGCCGACATCAACGACCAGATCGACGCCTGGGCCACGATCTTCCAGAAGTACGACGACCACTCCACCCACCGGTACCTGGTCGAGGAGGCGGGCTGGGACCTGGCGCAGATCCAGGCGGCCGGCACCCTGGAGAACCTCACCTCCCGGCTGCACTACTCGCTCATCCCGACCCTCATCGACCACGCGGCGATCAAGCCCACCAACCGCTACTGGGAGCTGGAGGGCGGCACCGACCAGCTGACCGAGGCGATGGCCGCGCCGCTGCGCAACGACATCCGGATGGGCCGGCGGATGACCCGGCTCGTCCAGACCGACACCGGGGTGCGGATCGACACCACCGCCGAGAGCGGCGACGAGGAGTCCTTCGACGGGGCGCCGATCGCACCCACCGAGTCCTTCGAGGGCGACTACGCGATCGTCACCGTCCCGTTCAGCGCGCTGCGCTTCTGCTCGGTCGAGCCGCTGATGTCGTACCCGAAGCGCCGGGCTGTCAACGAGCTGCACTACGACTCGGCGACCAAGGTGCTGCTGGAGTTCAAGACCCGATTCTGGGAGCAGGGGCCGAACGGCTTCACCGGTGGCGGCTGCGTCTCCGACAGCGCGAGCCGGTTCACCTACTTCCCGTCGCACTCCCCCGAGGGGTCGGCGGGCGGTGTGGTGCTGGCCTCCTACAGCTGGTCGGACGACGCGATGCGCTGGGACTCGCTCACCCCGGGCGAGCGGTACGCCTTCGCGCTCGACGACATGGAGCGGATGTTCGGCCCGGTCGTCCGCAGCGAGTTCACCGGGGTCGGCGCCACCCAGTCCTGGGCGCGGGCCCGCTACGCCCTCGGCGAGGCGGTCATCTTCACGCCCGGCCAGCTGCACGAACTGCACCCCGCCAGCCGCACGGTGGAGGGTCGGGTGCACTTCGCGGGTGAGCACACCAGCCTGAAGCCGGCCTGGATCGAGGGCGCGCTGGAGTCCGCCGTCCGGACCTTCCTGGAGGTCCACCCGCGCTGACCCGCGCCACCCTCCCGGGCCGGGCCGCCGGGCCGCCGCCCCCGCCGGGGCGGCGGCCCGCTTCGGCACCCACCGCTCCCGAGCGCCCGCGTTTCCTCCCGGGAGGGAGCGGGACCCGCGGGAGGCGCCCGGCCGGCCCGGCCGGAAGAGTCTCTCCGGTGCCGGGCAGGGCGCCCGGGGCCAGCGGGAGGCTCACTCATGACGGTCTCTCAGAACCTTTTCTCCGCAGGCCGGACGGGCCTGCGACCGGCCACCGGGGTCCTGGCGGGAGCACTGCCGGCCGCCACCGCGCCGACGGCCGCCGCGGCGACGGTGGCGACCGCGGCGGAGCCGGCCCCCGGGGCAGCTCCGGGGGCCGCCGGGCTCAGGCCGCCGGTGTGATCCGGCCGAGCCGGCGCACCAGTTGCTCCACGGTGTCGGTGTGCGGCCATGGGAAGTTCGGCAGACCCGCCCGCAGGGTGACCTGGCCGTGCAGGGCCGTCCAGAGCGCGACGGCGTCACCGAAGGGGTCGTCGCCGGCCGAACGTCCGGCACGGGCGCAGGCCTCCAGGCCTTCGACCAGAGTCTGGAACGCGAGCAGTCCGTGCGAGGCGCCGGGGCTCGCGGCGTCCGCACCAACCGCACCTTCCGCGGCGGGAGCACCGACGGCGGCGAAGCCGTCCGGGTCGCAGGGGGACTCCTTCTGCTTGGCCCGCGGGGAGTCGAACAGGAGGCGGTAGCGGGCGGGTTCACGGGTGCCGAACTCGACGTAGGCGGCGCAGCCGGCGAGCAGAGCCTCGACCGGGTCCTGGTACCCGCCGGAGGCGCCCAGGACGCTCTCGCGCAGCTGGGTGAGCGATTCGACGACGACGGCGTCGACGATGGCGTCCCGGTCGGCGAAGTGGGCGTAGATCGAGGGGGCCGCGATGCCGACCTCGCGGGCCACCGAGCGCAGGGTGACGGCCTGGTCCGAGCCGCTGCGGACGATGAGCGTGGTCGCCGCCCGGACGATCTCCTCGCGGAGCCGTGGGCCTTCGCCGCGCCGGTTGCGGTGCCGCGTCGGAGCCTGTTCGCCCTGGTCGGCGACGGGGGCGGGAGCCGCGGGCTGCTTGGACATGGCCGCAACTTTACACCTGTTAGGCGAATGGACTAGCTTTCCCTCTGCAAGCTTACGTTCGTAAGGTTACAGGGGTGAGGAAAGCATGGGCTCTGCCGGCACCACCGACCCGGACCAGGGCCACCCGCGACGCTGGGCCGCCTTGGCGGCCCTCTGTACGTCACTCGTGGTGGTCACCATCGACAACACGGTGCTCAACACCGCACTGCCCGCGCTCGCCACCGGGCTCCCGGCCTCCACGGCCGACCTCCAGTGGATCAACAACGCCTACACCCTGGTCTTCGCGGCGATGCTGATCACCGCCGGCAGCCTCGGCGCGCGGATGGGCCAACGCCTGGCCCTGACCGGCGGACTGACGGTCTTCGCGCTGGGGTCAGCGGTCGCCGCGATGGCCGACTCGCCCGGCCAACTGATCGGACTGCGTGCGGTGATGGGCCTGGGAGCGGCCTTCGTCATGCCGGCCACGCTGTCCACCATCGTGACGCTGTTCGGCGCCCGGGAGCGGCCCAAGGCGATCGCCCTCTGGTCCGCGACGGCGGGGCTGGGCATCGTGATCGGCCCGATCGCCGGCGGCCTGCTGCTGGAGCACTTCTCCTGGAGCAGCGTCTTCTGGATCAACGTGCCGCTGGTCGCGATCGCGCTGGGCGCCGTCCTGATCCTGCTCCCCCCGATGCCCGGCCGGCCGGGGGGCCGGCTGGACATCCCCGGCCTGCTGCTCTCGGCGAGCGGGCTGGCCGCCCTGGTCGACGTGATCGTCCAGGGCCCGGAACGCGGCTGGCTCTCCGCCTGGTCGCTGGCCGAGGCCGGGGCGGCCGTCCTCCTGCTGGCCGCCTTCGCCGGCTGGGAGCTGCGCACCGCCGAGCCGATGGTCGACGTCAGGGTCTTCGCGATCCGGACCTTCAGCCTGGCCGGGGTGCTCCTCGCGGTCACCTTCTTCGCCCTGTTCGGACTGCTCTTCGTCTTCACCCAGTACCTGCAACTGGTGCACGGATACAGTCCGTTGAAGGCGGGTCTCGGCGCGGTGCCGTTCGCCCTGGCGATGGCTGCCACCGCGGCGACCAGCGCCCGCACCGCCGCCCGGCTGGGCACCCGCCACACCATCGCCGGCGGGCTCGCCCTGATGTCGCTCGGCCTCGCCGGGGTGTCCCTGGTGAGCACCGGCACGCCGTACCTGGTGATCTCCGTGGCGATGGCCGTGGTGGGCGCCGGGATGGGCCTGATCATGGCTCCGGCCAGCGCCGCGACGGTCAACTCGCTGCCTCGGCAGAAGGCGCCGACGGCCGGTTCGATCAACAGCGTGGTACGCGAACTCGGCGGCGTGCTGGGCATCGCGGTGGTCGGCACGGTCGTCTCGGCCTCCTACCGGGACCACCTGGAGGCCGCCCTGCCGGGCGCGCCGGCGCCCGCCACGGACGACCTGACCTCCGCGCACATCGTCGCGGCCCACCTGCCCGCGCAGGCGGGCGGCCGGTTGCTGGCCGCCGCCGACCAGGCGTTCACCACCGCGATGCACAGCGGCACCTGGATCTGCGCCGCGATCACCCTGGTCGGGGCCGCCACCGCCCTGCTCGGGTTCGCCCGGCAGGACCGCCCGGACCGCCCGGACCAGCCGGACCTGTCCGCCGAGGAGCAGCAAGCGACGGAGCAGTCGGCGACGGAGCAGCCGGCAGCCGTCGGGGCGGCCAAGGCCCCGGCCGGCGCCCGGGGGTGAACCGCCCGCGGCCCGGTCACCGGACCGTTAGGGGCACCGGACGAGCAGGGGCACCCGGGCGGCAGTGGCATCCGGACCGGCAGGGCATCGGCGCGGTCAGCCGATGCCCTGCCGGTCCGGCACCCGGGCGAAGGCCCGGTTCTCCGGATCGACCACGTGTTCGTCGACGGCCCGCTCCAACAGGCTTCGATGGGAAAGCAGTTGAGGCCGTCGATCGGCCGGGGTGATCCGCAGCAGATCGTCCAGTGCGGCCGTCAGCCGGCGCGTCACCTGGGGCTGGCCGGCCCCGCAGATCCGGATCTCGGTGAACGCGAGGTCCACCACACACTCCCAGTCGGGCACCGGCGCGACCAGCCGGACCACCCCGTACCGGTCGCGGAACTGCAGGTCGCCGAAGCTCTCCCTCACGAGCATGCCGAGCAGTTGGTGGATCCGGTCGATGGCCTGGACGGCTGTGGTCGGGTCGTTGACGGCCGGCGACAGCGCCCGGATCGCGATGTCCACCAACTGCCGGAACCCGAAGGCGAGATCCTGGTGCATCGTCCGCTCGACGCCGACGTTCAGCGCCGAGGCGATCCGCCAGGGGCGGGGTGGTGAGCCGCCGGACACCCGGACGATCGGAGTGCCGGGCGTGATGAAGTCCCCGATCCTCGGCACCATGTGGAACACCAGGTCGTGCCGGCGCGCGAGGCGGACCAGCCGGCGGATGTTGATGTCGCGCAGCGCGCCCGAGCGGCCCTCGTGCAGCAGCGTCAGCGAGTTCACGGCCTCGGCCGGCGGCTGCCCGTCCGGTGGCACCAGCCGGTACTGCCCGATGACGGCCACCGACTCGGTCGCCACCCGGTCGATCACGTGCGGCACCCTCAGCAACCGCATCGTCGACTGCACGTACAGCACGAACATCGCCAGGCTGAGGACGACCAGCACCATCGCCATCAGCCCGGAGAATACCGGCACCGAGGCGACCTCGGCCGGATCGGTCTCGTCGTCGTAGCTCAGCTGGACCAGCAGCGAGTACAGGAAGGTGGCCAGGCAGACCGAGAAGGTCGCCTTGGTCAGCCGGCTGCGGACGTACAGCCGCAGCACCCGCGGACTGAACTGGCTGGCGGCCATCTGGAGCGCGACCAGCGAGATCGAGAAGACCACGCCGATGAACGTGAGCATCGCCGAACTGACGCTGGAGACGACGCTCTTGGAGGCGGTGTTGAACCGCATCAGCTCGCTCGCGGAGCCGGTCTCGGCAATGGCGGCGGTGACGACCGCCTCGTCCGCCCAGGCGGTCAGCCCGGCCAGCAGGGCGGCGCCGATGCAGGTCAGCAGCGGGGCGAACCAGAAGGACTCGCGCAGGTGGTCGCGCAGCGGCGACAGCGGCCGGTAGCGGGGCCCGGCCCGGCGCAGCCGGAGCCGACCGGACCGGCGCCCGCCCGGTCGGGAATTGCCCGGTCGGGGGTCGGCCTTGCGGGGGTCGGCCTTGCGGGGGTCGGCCTTGCGGGGGTCGGCCGGACCCGGACTGCCCGGGGCCGGGACGCCGGGGTTGCGGTCGGCGGGTCTCCGGGCGCTCGGGTCGCCGTCGCCCCGGGCACCGTCACCCGGGTCACGCTCGCTGGGCTGGCGGTCGCTCATCGGCCCAGGCTAGGAGCCCGGACGGCGTTCGCCCGGCGCGGCACGCGGGCATCACGCAGGCGGGACGTCCTTCGTCCGGGACGGCACTCACCGAGCGCCGCGCCCACCCGGGACGGCACTCACCCGGAACGGCGTCCACCCAGGGCCGCGCTCGCCCAGGGCCGCGCCGAGTCATCAGGCAGGCCCGGCGCGAGGGCCGAACGCCCGCTACCGGCATACCGGCCACGGCGGCACCGGACGGCGGCCGTCCCTGCCCCCGGGACAATGGGGACCGGCGGCAGGCAGCCGCCGATCACCACCCGTCGGGCCGCAGGTGCTCGCGCGGGGAGCGAGGAGTGGGCATGGCCAGGGAATTCGAGATCCGGCGCGAGGTCCTGCTGCCGGCGACGCCGGAGCAGGTCTTCGAGGCGGTCACGACCGGCACCGGCGGCTGGCTGTTCCCCGTGGCGGAGGAGGCCGGTGCGGTCCCGGGGCCGCAGGCTCCCGGGGTGACGGCCTGGGAGCCGCCGGTCCGCTTCGCGGTCCGTACCGAGGGCGAGGCCGGCCGGTTCGACGCCCGGGAGTACCTGATCGAGCCGCGCGGCGAGGGCAGCTCCCGGCTGCGGTACACCCTCGGCGGTGTCTTCGCCGAGGACTACGACGCCCAGTACGAGAGCTGCGACAAGCACACCGACTTCCACCTGCACACCCTCGGGCAGTACCTGCGTCACTTCGTTGGGCGCCCGGCCGCGTTCGTCGACGTCCAGGGGCCGCCGGCCTCGGCCGGCGCCGACGGGTTCGAGCTGCTGCTGGACGAGCTGCACCTCGACCAGGAGGTCCGGGTCGGCGATCGACTGAGCCTGGACCTGCCGGAGATCGGCGAGCTGGACGCCGAGGTGGACTACCGCACCCCGCAGTTCCTGGGACTGCGGGCCCGCGACGGGCTCTACCGCTTCTTCGGCCGCAACGCCTTCGGCCTCCCGGTCGGCGTGACCCTGCACCTGTTCGGCGAGGACGCCGACCGGGCGAAGGCCGGGCAGGCCTGGCAGTCCTGGCTGGACGGCCTGTACGCCGGGTAGTCCCCGCACCCGGGCCGTCCACCCGGACGGCCGAGCGCCCGGCGGACGGACCCGCGCCGCCACCGGGCGGCGCCCGCCCACTCGCCCTCGCGACCACCCACCTACCCGTCCACCCGTCCACCCGTCCACCCGCCGGCCCACCGGCCCGCCGGCCCACCTACCCGGCTACCCGGCTACCCGGCTACCCGCCCAGTGCCCGGCGCAGCGTCAGCGCGTCCGGGGCCACGGCCGTGAGCAGCGTCGCGTCCTCCCCCGGGAGCGCGAGCAGTGCGGTGCCGTCCGTCGGGGCGGGCGCCGGTGCAGGCGCGCTCCCGGGTCCGATCAGCAGCAGCTGCCCGGCCGTCCGGTGCCCGGCGAGGACGGCGGGGCCGTCCCAGCCGGGGGCGCCGGGGCCGAGGTCGGTCTGCTGGTCGAGCAGCAGCCGGCCGGCCCGGCGGACGGTCAGCCGGGAGGTGAGCCGGCCGGGCGGCCGGCCGCGGGCCCAGTCGTGGTGCCGGCCGAGGACCTGCTCCTCGCGCAGGCGCAGCCGGGCGCCGGCCGCCAGGGTGATCCGGGTGTGCAGGACGAGGTGGCTCCCGGTGGCGGCGACGACCTGTTCGGGCAGCCAGTCCAGCCGGGCCCCCTCCCCCACCGTAAGGTCGACCTGGTAGAGCGCGGGGCCCGGCCCCGGCAAGCTGATGGTGGCCGCCGCGCTGGTGACCCGCAGGGCGGCGCCGGCCCGGACGTCCACCGTGACCGCGAGCCGGTCCCCGCCGAGCGGGGCGGCCATCGAGCCGACCAGCACCACGTGTGCGGCCGGGCCGGTACCCCGGGTGCGGCGCGGGGCGAGCGGGCCGGCGCCGGCCAGCACGGGCAGGTCGGTGCCGCCGCGCCCGTCCGGCGCGGCGGTGATCCGGGCGCGCGCGGTGAGGGCGCCGGCGGCGGACGGGGCGGTGACTGCCGGCGCGGTGGCGGGCACGGCGGTGACGGTCACCTGGGGGCGGCCCACTCGGCCAGCCGGTCCCGCACCCACCGGGCGACCGGCGCGACCCCGTCGGGGGAGGTCAGCGCGCAGAAGACGGTGGGCAGTTCGCCGCGTTGGGCCTTGGCGTCCCGGGCCATCACCCCGAGGTCGGCGCCGACCAGCGGCGCGAGGTCGGTCTTGTTGACCACCAGCAGGTCGGAGGTGGAGACGCCGGGCCCGCCCTTGCGGGGGATCTTGTCGCCGCCGGAGACGTCGATCACGAAGATCTGGTGGTCGACCAGGCCCCGGCTGAAGGTGGCGGTGAGGTTGTCGCCGCCGGATTCGACCAGCACCAGGTCGAGCGGGCCGAGGGCCTCCTCCAGTTCCTCGACGGCCTCCAGGTTGGCGGAGATGTCGTCCCGGATGGCGGTGTGCGGGCAGCAGCCGGTCTCGACCGCGCTGATCCGCTCGGGCGGCAGGACGGCGTTGCGGAGCAGGAACTCGGCGTCCTCGGTGGTGTAGATGTCGTTGGTGACGACGGCCAGCGAGAACTCCTCGCGCAGGGCCCGGCAGAGCGCGGCGACGGTGGCGGTCTTGCCGGAGCCGACCGGGCCGCCGAGGCCGATCCGCAGCGCGCGCCGGGTGCCCGGGCGCGGGGCGGTGCCCGGGCGCGGGGCGGTGCCCGGGCGCGGGGCGGTGGCGGGGCCGCGCGGCGGGTGGACGACGCCGGCGCCGTCCGGCTCGGTGAAGGTGTGCCGGGTGGGGGCGTCGACGTGGTCGACGTGGTCACGATGCAAAGAGCCGGACCTTCCAGGAGTGGTGCTGCTCGGCGTAGAGGTCGAGCAGGGGGGCTGAGGCGGCGGGCAGCCGGTCGACGTCGTGGTGGCTCGCGGCTTCGAGGGCCGCCTCGGCGACGGCGTCGAGCTGCGGGCCGAGCCGGGCGAGGGCGGCGGCGACCTCGTACGGGTCGAGGCCGAGCAGCCGGACGCAGGCGGTGGCGGGGCCGTTGACGCTTTCGTAGGCGGCGACGGCCGCCGCGTCGGCGGGGGTGAGGCCGGCGGCGCGGGCGGCGACGCCGAGGACGACGGGCTGGTGGGCGCCGCGCGGGTGCGCGGCGGCCAGCCGGTCGAGGTCGGGGTGCGGCCAGGCGGCCCGGGCGGCCCGCAGGAGTTGGCGGCCCAGGCGCCGACTGGTGGCCCGCAGGGCGGGTGCCGGGGTGCGGGCGTCGGCGGCCTCGTCGAGTTCGGCGTGGCCCTGCCCGCCGGCGGCCGCCGCGGCCAGGCCGGCCGCGGTGAGGCCGCTGGTGTGCAGGCGGCCGGTGAGGAAGGCCGCCATGCTGGCGCTGTCGTGGATCCGGCCGGCCTTGACCGCGGCCTCGGCCCCGCCGGAGTGCGCGTGGCCGCCGGCCGGGAAGCGGCCGTCCGACAGCAGCAGCAGCGCTGCGAGGCTCATCGGAGGGGGCCCTTCAGAACAGGAAGTACCGCTGGGCCAGCGGCAGTTCGGTGGCGGGTGCGGGGGTGATGACCTCGCCGTCCACGGTGACCGTGAAGGTGTCGGGGTCGACTCTGACCTCCGGACGGGCGGTGTTGTTGACCATGTGGTCCTTGGTGACCCCGCGGGTGTTCCGGATCGCGGTGAACTCCTTGCCGAGCCCCAGGCGTTCGGGGAGTCCGTCGTCGAGGGCGGCCTGTGCGGTGAAGTTGACGGAGTTGAGCGCCGGGGCCCGGCCCTTGGCGCCGAACATCGGCCTGGGCAGCACCGGCTGGGGGGTGGGGATGGAGGCGTTGGCATCGCCCATCTGGGCCCAGGCGATCTGTCCGCCCTTCACCACCAGGTCGGGTTTGACCCCGAAGAAGGCGGGTGTCCAGAGCACCAGGTCGGCGAGCTTGCCGGGCTCGACCGAGCCGATCAGGTGGTCCAGCCCTTGGGCGACCGCCGGGTTGACGGTGTACTTGGCGACGTAGCGCCGGGCCCGCAGGTTGTCGGCCCGCCCGTCGCCGGGCAGGGCACCACGACGGGCCTTCATCACGTGGGCGGTCTGCCAGGTGCGCATCACCACCTCGCCGATCCGGCCCATCGCCTGCGAGTCGGAGCTGATGATGGAGATCGCGCCGAGGTCGTGCAGCACGTCCTCGGCGGCGATGGTGGAGGGGCGGATCCGGGACTCGGCGAAAGCCAGGTCCTCGGGGACGTGCGGGTTGAGGTGGTGGCAGACCATCAGCATGTCGAGGTGCTCGTCGACGGTGTTGACGGTGTGCGGCCGGGTCGGGTTGGTGGAGCTGGGCAGGACGTTGAGCTCGGAGACCACGGTGATGATGTCGGGCGCGTGGCCGCCGCCGGCGCCTTCGGTGTGGTAGGCGTGGATGCCCCGGCCGGCGATCGCGGCGAGGGTGTCGGCGACGAACCCGGCCTCGTTCAAGGTGTCGGTGTGGATGGCGAGTTGGGCGCCGCTCTGCTCGCAGACCCGCAGGCAGGCGTCGATCGCGGCGGGGGTGGCGCCCCAGTCCTCGTGGATCTTGAATCCGAGAGCGCCGGCGCGCAGCTGGTCGTGCATGGAGACGGTGTTGACGGTGTTGCCCTTGCCGAGCAGCCCGATGTTGAGCGGCAGGTCGTCCATCGAGGCGAACATCCGGGCCAGGTGCCAGCCGCCGGGGGTGATGGTGGTCGCCTTGGTGCCCTCGGCCGGGCCGGTGCCCCCACCGATCAGCGTGGTGATGCCCGAGGAGAGTGCCTCGTCGGCGAGTTGGGGGCAGATGAAGTGGACGTGGGCGTCGATGGCGCCGGCCGTCAGGATCCGGCCGTTGCCGGAGATCACCTCGGTCTCCGGGCCGATCACCAGCTCGGGGTGGACGCCGTCCATGGTCTCCGGGTTGCCGGCCTTGCCGAGCGCCGTGATCCGGCCGTCCCGGATGCCGATGTCGGCCTTGACGACGCCCCAGTGGTCGAGCACCACGGCGCCGGTGATCACGGTGTCGGGGGCGCCTTCGGCCCGGCTGGTGCGGGCCTGGCCCATCGACTCGCGGATCACCTTGCCACCGCCGAAGACCGCTTCGTCGCCCCCGCAGCTGCGGTCCTCCTCGACCTCGATCAGCAGGTTGGTGTCGCCGAGCCGGATCCGGTCGCCGGTGGTGGGCCCGTAGAGGTCGGCGTAGCGGGCCCGGCCGACGTGCAACGCGTACGGCTCAGGCATCGAGGGGCCCTCCGGTCTCGCCGCGCAGTCCGGCGACCTCGCGCCGTCCGCCGAGGGGGACGAGTTCGATCTCGACCGGGATGCCCGGCTCGAAGCGGACGGCGGTGCCGGCCGGGATGTTCAGCCGCCGGCCGTACGCGGCCCGGCGGTCGAACTCCAACCCGGGGTTGGCCTCGGCGAAGTGGTAGTGCGAGCCGACCTGGACGGGCCGGTCGGCGGTGTTCACGGCGATCAGCCGGGTCACGGGCAGGCCGGCGTTGAGGCCGATGTCGCCCTCGCCGTACAGCACTTCACCGGGGATCGGGGCGGGGCCGGCCGTCACCGGATCGGCCCGTGGACGGTGACCAGCTTGGTGCCGTCGGGGAAGGTCGCCTCGACCTGGACGTCCGGGATCATCTCCGGGATGCCGTCCATCACGTCGGCCCGGGCCAGCACCTGCCGGCCGGACTCCATCAGCTCGGCGACGGTCCGGCCGTCCCGGGCCCCCTCCAGCACGTGCGAGGTGATCAGTGCGACCGCCTCGGGGTGGTTGAGCCGCAGGCCGCGGGCGCGCCGGGAGCGGGCCACGTCGGCGGCGACATGGATGAGCAGGCGCTCCTGCTCGTGCGGGGTGAGTCTCATCTGCGCGCACCTCGGGGGGAGTTCAGAGGGCGCGGACACAGCTCTGTGCCGCGGTGGCCTCGGGCGCGCGGGCAGGGTTGCGGAGGGTGGGTGGGGTGCGCGGGCAGCGGTGCCCGGCGCGACCGCCCTCCGGCCCGCACGCGGGAGGTTGATCTGTGTCGGACACCGTAGCGGACGAACGGCCCCCGGGTCAGGGGGCTGGCCGTACACGTCTGGCATCGGTATACGGGCGGCGCAATTTCTATAACCCGTCCGGACATCCACAATGCCATGCCTCCAAATGAAAGCTCAATTCCCGCTCAAATCGTGGAACTACTGGCGAGTCACGTAATGAGCCCTCTTGCCGACAGCCACCTACCTGGGGAAATGTCCCTCCTGAAAGGTAAATATTCAGTAATGAAATCTGTGCATAGTCCTATGAATACACCTAGGGTGTGGCCACTCTCCGACTTCCCACCCAACAGAGAGACGACGCATGGCATCCCTCGATCAGCTCTCCCCGCCGAGTACCGGCACCCCCACCCCCACCGGGTCCTCCCTCCGCCGCGAGGTGGGCCTGATCGGCCTCCTGTGGGCCTCGGTCGGCTCGATCATCGGCTCCGGCTGGCTGTTCGGCGCCAAGAACGCGGTGGTGGTCGCCGGCCCGGCGGCGCTCATCTCCTGGGGCATCGGGGCGGTCGCGATCGTGCTCCTCGCCCTGGTGCACGCCGAGCTCGGTGGCCTCTTCCCGGTGGCGGGCGGCACCGCGCGTTACCCGCACTACGCCTTCGGCGGCCTGGCGGGCATGTCGTTCGGCTGGTTCTCCTGGCTGCAGGCGGCCACCGTGGCGCCGATCGAGGTCGAGGCCATGATCGGCTACGCCGGCCACTGGGAATTCGCCAAGAGCTTCCTGAACGAGAACGGCACCCTCACCACCAGCGGTTTCATCGTCGCGGTGCTGCTGATGGGCGTCTTCGTCGCGGTCAACTTCCTCGGTGTGCGAGTGCTGGCCCACACCAACAGCGTCGCCACCTGGCTGAAGATCTTCGTACCGCTGCTGACGATCTTCGTGCTCGCCGTCACCAACTTCCACGGCAGCAACTTCACCTCGCACGGCTTCGCCCCGTTCGGCATGAAGGGCGTGCTCGGCGCGATCAGCTCCAGCGGCATCATCTTCGCGCTGCTCGGCTTCGAGCAGGCCATCCAGATCTCCGGCGAGAGCCGCAACCCCAAGCGGGACATCCCGCGGGCCGTGCTCGGCTCGGTCGCCATCGGCACCCTGATCTACGTCCTGCTGCAGGTCGTCTTCATCGGGTCGCTGCCGGTCAGCTCCTTCGCCGCCGGCTGGGACAAGCTGGACTTCCCCGGCATCGAGGGGCCGTTCGCCGGACTCGCCACCGTGGTCGGCCTCGGCTGGCTCGCCTGGGTCCTCTACTTCGACGCCATCGTCTCCCCCGGCGGCACCGGCCTGATCTACACCACCTCCACCTCGCGGATCTCCTACGGCCTGAGCAAGAACGGCTACGCGCCGCAGGCCTTCGAGCGCCTCGACAAGCGCGGCGTGCCGTGGTTCGGCCTGATCCTGTCGTTCGTCACCGGCGTGGTCTGCTTCCTGCCGTTCCCCAGCTGGCAGGAGCTGGTCGGCTTCATCACCTCCGCCAGCGTGCTGATGTACGCCGGCGCCCCGCTCGCCTTCGGCGCGCTGCGCCGCCGGCTGCCCGCCCGTGAGCGCTCCTACCGGCTGCCCGCCGGCGGCGTGATCTCCCCGCTCGCCTTCGTGGTGGCCAGCCTGATCATCTACTGGGCCGGCTGGCACACCCTGTCGCGGCTCGGCATCGCGATCGTGCTCGGCTATGCGCTGCTCGGCAGCTACGCCGCGTACGCGATCCGCAAGGGCCTGCCGAACGCGCCGCGCCTGGACTGGCGGGCCGCGCAGTGGCTGCCGGTCTACCTGGTCGGCCTGGGCCTGATCTCCTGGCAGGGCGGCTTCGGCGACGGCCGGGGCAACCTGCCGATGTGGTGGGACATGGCCGTGGTCAGCGCCTTCGCCCTCGCCGTCTACTTCTGGGCGATCCGGGTGGCGCTGCCTGCCGAGGAGATCGAGCGGAACGTCGAGGACATCGAGGTGGTCGACGCGGGCGGGCACTGACGCACCGTCGTACCAGCGGTCGGGCCTGCCGGATCACTCCGGTGGGCCCGCGCCGCTCGCGGGCCCCGGCGGGCCGGCGCGAGCGGGTTCAGACGGCGGCCGAACGGCGCCGGGCCGCCCGCCGCTTCAGGGCGCGGCGGTCGTCCTCGCCGGTGCCGCCCCAGACGCCGGCCTCCTGGCCGGTCTCCAGGGCCCAGGCCAGGCAGCGCTCCCTGACCGGGCAGCGGTGGCAGACGGCCTTCGCCTCCTCGGCCTGGCGCAGCGCCGGGCCGGTGTTGCCGAGCGGGAAGAACAGCTCGGGGTCCAGATCGCGGCAGCGCGCGCGGTCTCGCCAGTCCATCGGATTGCTCCCTTCCGGAGGTGGATGCCTTCGGGCCGGTGGGCCTCGCGGGGCCGGCCCCGCGGGGCGTTGCGTACCCGGCCCTCCCCTCCCGCCTTGCCGCCCCCGGCCGGACCATGCCTGATCGGGCCCGGAGTTTGCGGGCCGATTGCCCGGGCCGCCCACGCGGGGCGCACCGGACGGGCCGAACCGGACGTCCGCGGGGGCCGGCCCCGCTCGGGACAGCGGGGCCGGCCGGGTCGTGCCGAGGGCAGGTCAGCCCACGTTGGCGCAGGCGTTGCCGAAGGCCGGGTTCAGGATGCTGACGACGCCGATGCTGTTGCCGCACAGGTTGACCGGGACGTGCACCGGCACCTGGATGAGGTTCCCGGACAGCACGCCGGGCGAGCCGGCGGCGACGCCCTGCGCACCGGCGCTGGCACCGGCCACGCCGGCCCCGGCGAGCACGAGGGCGCCCGCGGCGGCGGTCAGGGCGAGAGTCCTACGAAGAGCGGTCATGAGCTTCTCCTGATACTGGTGCTGGTACTGGGTGGATACGGATCGAAGCGTCCCGGGCCGCAACGCCGCGGCCCGCCGACACCAGTTCTTCGGCCGCCGGGAGGCCCTGGACTGCTCTACGGGGGCCTGGTTCACCCGATGCAGTGAACGCCTGGGCCGGACGGCCGATCACCGAAGGCCGATCACCGACGGGCGATCACCGACGGGCGCCGGCGGGGGCCACCGGCGCGGGCGGGGCGCCCGGCCCGGTTTCGGCGCGGGCGACGTGGGCAGGCGACCGCTCGTGCGACCCCGCCGACCGCTCGTACGGCCCCGCCTGCGCCCACCTGGTCCGTGGCCGGCGGTGCCGCCGTCGCCGTGGCCGTACCACCGCACGGCCCCGCCGGATCGGCGGCGCCGACGCACCGAAAGGATGCCCGTGACCCGTCCCAAGATCCTCGTCGTCGGTGGCGGATTCGCCGGAGTGGAGTGCCTGCACCGGCTGGAGCGGGCACTGCGGCCCGCCGAGGCCGAGCTGACCCTCGTCACCCCGACGGACTATCAGCTCTACCTGCCGCTGCTGCCGCACGTCGCCGCCGGAGTGCTGACACCCCAGTCGGTGGCGGTGTCGCTGCGCCGCCGGCTGCGCCGCACCAGGATCGTGCCGGGCGGTGCGACCGGCGTGGACACGGCGGCCCGCAGCGTCGAGGTCCGGACCTCGACCGGCGCCGTCACCCGACTGCCGTACGACTACCTGGTGCTCGCCGCCGGCAGCACCACCCGGACCTTCGACATCCCGGGCCTGGCCGAACACGCGCTCGGCATGAAGACCCTGGCCCAGGCCGCCTACCTGCGCGACCACGTGATCTCCCAGCTCGACCTGGCGGCCGTCGCCACCGACGAGGCGGAGCGCGCCGCCCGGATGCGCTTCGTGGTGGTCGGCGGCGGCTACGCGGGGGTGGAGACCGCCGCCTGCCTGCAGCGGCTCACCGCGGCGGCCACCGCCCGGTTCCCCCGGCTCGATCCGGCGCTGCTGGAGTGGCACCTGGTCGACGTCGCCCCGAAGCTGCTGCCGGAGCTCGGCGACCGGCTCGGCGCCAAGGCGATGGAGACGCTGCGCCGGCGCGGTGTCCGGTTCTCCCTCACCACCTCGGTCCGGGCGGTGTCCCCGGAGTCGGTGACGCTGACGGACGGCCGGGTGCTGCCGACCCGGACCCTGGTCTGGACGGCCGGGGTGGCGGCCAGCCCGCTGGTGGGCACCCTGGACGGGCCGACCGTACGCGGCCGGCTGCGGACCACGGCCGAGCTGACCGTCCCCGGCTCCCCCGGGGTCTTCGCGGTCGGCGACGCCGCCGCGGTGCCGGACCTCGCGGTCGGCGGCGACGCGATCACCCCACCGACCGCCCAGCACTCGCAGCGCCAGGGCAAGGCGGTGGCCCGGAACCTGGTCGCCACCCTGCGCGGCACCCCGCTGCGGCCCTACCGCCACCGCGATCTGGGGCTGGTCGTCGACCTCGGCGGCACCGACGCCGTCTCCAAACCGCTCGGCGTGGAGCTCTCCGGGGTGCCCGCCCAGCTGGTGGCCCGCGGCTACCACGTGATGGCGCTGCCCACCGTCACCGCCCGCGCCCGGGTGCTGACCAACTGGGCGCTGAACGCCACCACCGGGGACGACTTCGTCCGGACGGGGTTCCAGGAGGGCCGTCCGGCGACGCTGCAGGACTTCGAGCGCATCGGCGCGCGGCCGCCCGGCCCGGACGCCGACGGGCCCGGGCGCCACCCCGCCTGACCTGAACGTCGTTCGAATCCCCGATGGCCCGCACACCTGAGGTGTGCGGGCCATCGGGGATTCGAACGGACAGCGGCCGGGGATCCGGACGGACGGACAGGGTTCGCGGGAGCCCTACCGGGGGTCGTCCTCCTCGGGGGTCTCCACCAAGCGCGCCTGCTCGGCCGCGTCGGCCTCGGGAACGTCCGGGGCCAGACCTCCGGCCAGGTCGTCGTCGCCGTGCGGCAGGAGCTCACGCGCCTGCTCGGCCGCGTCGGCCGTGGGCACCTCGGGGTCGATCTCGCGGAGCAGGTGGTAGTCCCCGATCTCCTCCCGGTCCGCCGGGTCGGTCGTCATACCGGGCTCCTCCCTGACGTCGTATCGAGCGGTACCGACCCGCCGTGCGCGGGCGGCGGCCGTACGGGTCAGCCGCGCCGGCGGCGCAGCACCACCACCGCGGCCAGGCCGCCCGCGGCGAGGCCGGCGACCAGCAGGTACGGCACCCGGGCCGGGGCAGTAGCCCCGTCGTGCTCCGGGAGCAGTACCGCGGCGGCCTCCGGATGGTACGGGCGGGAGCCGCGCAGCCGTCCGGCGGCCCCGCCGAGCTTCGCCAGTGCGGCCGTTCGGGCCCGGCCCGCCGAGCCGGTGACCCGGCTCCACCGGCCCGCCGGCTCGTCCGTCCCGTCCTGCTGGTCCACACTCTCGTGGTTGTCGTGCTGGTCCACGCCGTCGTGGCTGTCGTGCTGGTCCACGCCGTCGTGGCTGTCGTGCTCGACCACGCCGTCGTGGCTGTCGTGAAGGGCCGCCGGGTGCGGCCCGTCCGGCCCGGCGGGCAGGCCGAGCGCGCTCCGGGCCGCCTCGGCGTCGCCGAGCAGCAGTTCCGGGTCGTCCGGTACGGGCGTGCCGACGGCGAGGTGCGAGTCGGCGGCGCTCGGCGGGTCGGCGAGTGGTTCGGTGCTGCGCTCGTGGCTCTCTCGGGATTTCAAGGGGCACCAGCCTTCCGGGTGTTCGGAGGTGACGGTGCCTGTCGCCTTGCCGCTCAGCGCGAGGGCAAACCCGCCCGGGCGGGAATGCCCCGGCGGGGCCGCTCAGCGCTCCTCCTCGCTGTGGTCCCCGCCCCAGAGGGTGTGGAAGGTCCCGACCCGGTCGGTCCGCCGGTAGGTGTGCGCCCCGAAGTAGTCACGCTGCCCCTGCACCAGCGAGGCGGGCAGCCGCTCCGCGCGCAGGCTGTCGTAGTAGGCCAGCGCGGTGGCGAAGCCGGGTGCTGGTACGCCCAGTTGGGCCGCCGTGGTGACCACCCGGCGCCAGCTGGACTGGGCGCCGGCCAGTGCCTGGCGGAAGTACTCGTCGGTCAGCAGGGTCGGCAGCCGGCCGTCGGATCCGTAGGCGGCGGTGATCCGGTCCAGGAAGCGGGCCCGGATGATGCAGCCGCCGCGCCAGATGGCGGCGGTCGCGCCGAGATCGATGTCCCACGCGTACTCGGCGCTGCCGGCCTGGATCTGGTTGAAGCCCTGCGCGTAGGCGACCATCTTCGAGGCGTACAGGGCCTGTTCGACGTCCTCGGCGAAGCGGTCGGAGGCCGCGCTGTCCAGCCAGGTCTCGGTCGGCCCGGGCAGGTCGCGGGCCGCGGCGCGCAGCTCGGCGCTGCCGGACAGCGAGCGGGCGAAGACCGCCTCGGCGATGCCGCTGACCGGGATGCCGAGTTCGAGGGCGGTCTGCACCGTCCAGCGACCGGTGCCCTTCTGCTCGGCCTGGTCGAGGACGACGTCGACGAAGGGTCTGCCGGTCGCCGCGTCGGTGTGGGCGAGGACCTTGGCGGTGATGTCGATCAGGTAGGACTCCAGCCGGCCGCCGTTCCAGCCGCGGAAGATCTCGGCGATCTCGCCGGGCTGCCGGCCGGCGCCGTGCCGCAGCAGGTCGTAGGCCTCGGCGATCAGCTGCATGTCGGCGTACTCGATGCCGTTGTGCACCATCTTGACGAAGTGGCCGGCCCCGTCGGGGCCGATGTGGGTGCAGCAGGGCGTGCCGTCCACCTTGGCGGCGATGTCCTCCAGCAGCGGTCCGAGCACCCGGTAGGACTCCGCGGTGCCGCCCGGCATGATGCTGGGGCCTTCGAGGGCGCCCTGCTCGCCGCCGGAGATGCCGCTGCCGACGAAGTGCAGCCCGTGGACGCGCAGGGCCTGCTCGCGGCGGCGGGTGTCCAGGAAGTGCGCGTTGCCGCCGTCCACCAGCACGTCGCCGGCGTCCAGCAGGGGCACCAGTTCGTCGATGACGGCGTCGGTGGGGCCGCCGGCCTTGACCATGATCACGATGCGCCGCGGGCGCTCCAGCGAGGTGACGAACTCCTGCGCCGTCCGGGCGGGCAGGAATTCACCCTCGTGGCCGAACTCCTCGACCAGCGCGGTGGTCCGGGCCCCGGTGCGGTTGTGCACGGCGACCCGGTAGCCGTGCCGGGCGAAGTTCCGGGCCAGGTTGCGGCCCATGACGGCCAGTCCGGTGACGCCGACCTGAGCCTGGGACTGCACTGCCATGACGGGTACTCCAAGCGGTCCGGGGAGGGGCGGGCGATCGGCCGGCCGGGACAGGACGTACGGGAACGGCCTACCAGGTCCGACTCTGCCCGGGAAGCCGCCGCCGCGCACCCGGACGGGCGGACGGACCCGCACCCGGACGGGCGGCGGCCCGGGGCCCGGCGGGTGCGGATCGGCACCCGCCGGGCCCCGGGGGCCGGTCAGCCCAGCCCGAGCACCGTCCGCAGGGCCTCGGCGACGGCGGTCTCCTGGTCGGCCGGGGCGGAGGCCGAGCGCCAGGCCACGAACCCGTCGGGGCGGATCAGCACGGCGCCGTCCGGGCCGACCCCGTGCAGCTCGGCCCAGTCGGTGCCGGGCTCGGGCGCCAGGTCGTCCTCGGCGCCGGTGCCGATCCGGTAGGCGTCCAGCGGCACCGCCAGCCGGTCGGCGGCCCGCCGGGCGGCCTCGTGCCAGGACCCGCCCTGCGCCCCGGTGAGCAGCACCATCGCCTGCTCGTAGAGGTCCAGCGAGGAGAGCCGGACGCCGGCCCGGAGCAGCCACAGGTGCGGCGCCCGGCTGCCCGGCTCGCCGGTCGGGCGGAAGCTCTCCGGCACCACCGGCTGGTCCGGGTCGCCGCCGGCCACCGCGCCGTCGGGGTAGCGGTAGCCGAGCGCCACCGCGAGCACGCCGGCCTGCCGGCCGGTGCCGGGCACCGCGTCGTACCCGGGGTGGCGGTGCTCGGCCGAGCGGGCGGAGGCCCGCTCGCCGGTGACCTGGGCGACCGGGCGGCGCTCCGTGGTGTAGGTGTCCAGCAGGCCGGGCCCGGCCCAGCCGCCGAGCACGGCCGCCAGCTTCCAGGCCAGGTTGTGGGCGTCCTGGATACCGGTGTTGGAGCCGAACGCGCCGGTCGGGGACATCTCGTGGGCCGAGTCCCCGGCGAGGAACACCCGTCCGGCGGAGTACCGGTCGGCGACCCGTTCGGCCGCGTGCCAGGGCGCCTTCCCGGTGATCTCGACCTCCAGGCCGGGAACACCGGTCGCGGTCCGGATGTGCGCCACGCAGCGCTCGTCGGTGAACGCCTCCAGCGGCTCACCGTGCTCGGGGTGCCACGGCGCATGGAAGACCCACTGCTCGTGGTTGTCCACCGGCAGCAGCGCACCGGGGCCCTGAGGGTTGGTCAGGTAGCAGGCGATGAAGTGCCGGTCGCCCACCGCCTCGGCGAGCCGCTTCGCGCGGAAGGTGATGCTGACGTTGTGGAACAGCTCGCCCTTGCCGGACTGGCCGATCCCCAGCCGCTCGCGTACCGGGCTGCGCGGCCCGTCGGCGGCGATCAGGTACTCGGCCCGGACGGTCCGCTCCTCCCCGGTCTCCCGGCTGCGCAGCAGCGCGCTCACCCCGTCGGCGTCCTGCTCGAAGGAGACCAGCTCGGTGCTGAAGCGCAGGTCGCCGCCCAGCTCGCGGGCCTGGCGCAGCAGGACGGGCTCCAGGTCGTTCTGGCTGCACAGGCACCAGGAGGAGGGGCTGAACCTGGCGAGCGCGCCGCCGGGGTCGATCTCCCGGAAGAGCCACTCCTGCTCGGTGCCGGTGAGGGTGTCGGCCTGCAGGATGCCGTGGTTCTCGGCCAGCACGGAGGCCGCCTCGCGGATGCCGGCCTCGGCGCCGGCGACCCGCAGCAGTTCCATCGTCCGGACGTTGTTGCCGCGTCCACGCGGGTGATGCGAGGTGCCCGAGTGCTTCTCGACCAGGAGGTGTCTGACACCCAGTCGGCCCAGGAAGAGCGAGGCCGACAGCCCCACCAGTGACCCGCCCACGATCAGGACCGGCACCCGGTCGTCCACCTTTGGATTCATCAATTGCTCCAGCCTGTACGGGAGATGAGCGGCCGGCGAGAGTTCGCCGACGGCCGTCGGCAGGGCCCCGGACGCGGGTGCCCCGCTCTACCGTCCCCCGCCGACGACGGGTTGTCCGCGCTCGTCGCTCGGATGGACCGCATATCTCGCGCCGCCCGTGGCCGCGCCCCACGATCGAGATCAGGCCTGGACCCCTGACCTCGGCGGCAACCCCTACCGAGGGGGACCGCCGAGGGGGAGACCGTCCCTCCCGCCGGACCGGGCCCCGCCGCCCGGACCTCCCCGGCCCGTCGCCCCCTCCCCGCACCGGCCGAGCCGATCGGCCGCCCGCCGCAGCCGCGGCCCCGACGCAGAAAGTGGATCATGACGACTCTGTCCGAACCGCAGGTGCAGCAGCACGCCGAGCTCGACGAATCCCGGCTCCGGGTGGTGCTGATGCTGGAGATCCAGGACGGCGCCCAGCAGCGCTTCCTGGACGTGTACGAGAAGCTCCGCCACAAGGTCGCCTCGGTGCCCGGGCACGTCAGCGACCAGCTCTGCCAGTCGATCGACGACCCGCGCCAGTGGCTGATCACCAGCGAGTGGAACGACCCCGACTCGTTCCTGGCCTGGGTGGACAGCCCGGCGCACCGCGAGATGGTCAAGCCGATGCACGGCTGCGTCAGCGACCGGTTCCGCTCGCTGCGCTACAACATCCTGCGCGAGACCTCGGCGAAGGGGGCCACCGGCACCCGCAAGCCCGAGGAGGTGCGGGCCGGCTCGCCCCGCGCGGCCGGCGGCCCCGGCATGCCGCAGGTCACGCCCGGGCCGGACGGTGTCACCCGGCACGCGCTGACCTTCACGGTCAAGCCCGGCAGCGAGCGCAAGGTGGCGCAGATCCTGGCCGGCTACACCTCCCCGCAGGCCGTAGTGGACGACACCACCCGGCTCCGCCGCACCTCGCTGTTCATGCACGGCAACCGGGTGGTGCGGGCCGTCGAGGTGGTCGGCGACCTCGGCGCTGCGCTGCGCCACGTGGCGATGCAGCCGGAGATCCGTGCCGTCGAGGAGGCCATCAACCCGTACCTGGAGGAGGACCGCGAGCTGGGCAACCCGGAGGCCGCCCGCGCCTTCTTCGCCCGCGCCGCACTGCCGGCCGTCCACCACACCGCCCCGGCCGCGCCGGTGCGCGGCGAGGTGGAGCGCCAGGCCGTGGTGTACCCGGTCAAGAAGGGCAACGGCCCGGCCGTCGCCAAGCTGCTGGCGGAGCAGGACGGCCTCGCGGCGGCCGACCCGGGCAACCCGGTGATCGGCAGCACGGTCTTCCAGCGCGAGGACATCGTCGTCCGCGTGGTCGACCTGCGGGCCGACGCCGGCGCGCAGCCGGCCGCGGCGCTCGGGGTCGGCGGCGAGCGCGAGGCGACCGTGCTCGGCAGCCTGCTCGACCTCGGCGCGGAGGGTGACCTGCGCAGCGCCGCCGGTGTGGCCCGGTTCCTCGCCGCCTGCGACATGGGCCTGGTGACGGACCGCCGCTCGCAGGACGCCTGACCCCCCTTCCGGGGCCCCCACCGTAGAACCCACTTGGAGGAACTGCCATGACCACGCATTACCCACGTATCGTGCACGTCGACGATGCCGCGCCCAACCGCCGGCGGGGCGGGGACATCCGCGCCATGCTCACCCCGACCGTCTCGGGTGCCACCAGCGGGTTCATGGGCCTGGCGATCATCCAGCCGGGGGACCGGATCGGTGAGCACTACCACCCGTACTCCGAGGAGTTCGTATACGTCGTTTCAGGTGACCTGGAGGTCGACCTGGACGGCGTGACGCACCCGCTCAAGCCCGACCAGGGCCTGATGATCCCGATCAACATGCGCCACCGGTTCCGCAACGTCGGCGACACCGAGGCCCGGATGGTCTTCCACTGCGGTCCGCTGGCCCCGCGTCCCGAACTCGGCCACGTCGACACCGAGGAAACCCTGGAGGCCGGCCCGCCGGAACACGCCAAGGTGGCCTCATGACCCGGCGGGTGGCGATCACCGGTATCGGCGTGGTCGCCCCCGGCGGCGTCGGCGTACCGGCCTTCTGGGACCTCCTCACCTCCGGGCGCACGGCCACCAGGGGCATCACCCTCTTCAACCCGGAGGGCTTCCGCTCCCGGATCGCCGCCGAGTGCGACTTCGACCCCGCCGAGCACGGGCTGGGGCCGGAGCAGGTCGAACGCGCCGACCGGTACGTACAGTTCGCGCTGGTCGCGACCGCCGAGGCGGTCCGCGACTCGGGCCTCGACCTGCAGGCCGAGGACCCGTGGCGGGTCGGCGTCTCGCTCGGCACCGCGGTCGGCGGCACCACCCGGCTGGAGCACGACTACGCCCTGGTGAGCGCCTCCGGCGCCCGCTGGGACGTGGACCACCAGAAGGCCGAACGGCACCTGCACCGGGCCTTCGCCCCGAGCACGCTGGCCTCCGCGGTGGCCGAGCAGACCGGCGCGATGGGGCCCGTGCAGACGGTCTCCACCGGCTGCACCTCCGGCCTGGACGCGATCGGCTACGCCTTCCACGCGGTCGAGGACGGGCGCGCCGACATCTGCATCGCCGGCGCCTCGGACTCGCCCATCTCGCCGATCACCGTCGCCTGCTTCGACGCCATCAAGGCCACCTCGGAGCGCAACGACGACCCGGCGCACGCCTCCCGCCCCTTCGACGCCCACCGGGACGGCTTCGTGCTCGGCGAGGGCGGCGCCGTCCTGGTGCTGGAGGAGCTGGAGCACGCCCGCCGGCGCGGCGCCCGGATCTACGGCGAGCTCGGCGGGTTCGCGACCTTCGGCAACGCGTACCACATGACCGGGCTCACCCAGGAGGGCCTGGAGATGTCGCACGCGATCGACGAGGCCCTCGCCCACGCCCGGGTCGAGCGCACCGACGTCGACTACGTCAACGCGCACGGCTCGGGCACCAAGCAGAACGACCGGCACGAGACGGCGGCGGTGAAGCGCTCGCTCGGCGAGCACGCCTACCGCACGCCGATGAGCTCGATCAAGTCGATGGTCGGCCACTCGCTCGGCGCGATCGGGGCGATCGAGGTCGTCGCCTGCACCCTCGCGCTGGCCCACGGCGTGGTGCCGCCGACAGCCAACTACGAGACGCCGGACCCGGAGTGCGACCTCGACTACGTGCCGCGCACCGCGCGCGAGCTGCCGCTGCGCAACATCCTGTCGGTCGGCAGCGGGTTCGGCGGGTTCCAGTCCGCCGTAGTGCTGAGCAGGACGGGGTGAGAATATGACGGCACGTCAGCAGGAGCGCCGGGCGGTGATCACCGGCCTCGGTGTGGTGGCCCCCAGCGGCGTCGGCGCCGACGCCTTCTGGAAGGCCACCCGGCAGGGTGCCAGCGTCGTGGACCGGATCTCCCGCGAGGGCTGCGGGCACCTCCCGCTCCGGGTCGCCGGCGAGGTCCGCGACTTCGACGCGAACATCGCGATCGACGGCCGCTTCCTCGTCCAGACCGACCGCTTCACCCACTACGCGATGGCCGCGGCCGACCTCGCGGTGGCCGACGCCGGGTTCACCCCCGACGAGAACTCGCCGTTCGGCGTGGGCGTGGTCACCGCGGCCGGCTCCGGCGGCGGTGAGTTCGGACAGCGCGAACTGCAGCAACTCTGGGGCGAGGGGCCGAGGTTCGTCGGCCCCTACCAGTCGATCGCCTGGTTCTACGCAGCCAGCACCGGCCAGATCTCGATCCGCGGCGGGTTCCGCGGGCCCTGCGGCGTCGTCGCCAGCGACGAGGCCGGCGGGCTGGACGCGCTCGCGCACGCCGCCCGAGCCGTGCGGCGCGGCACGGACGCGGTGGTGGTCGGCGCCGCCGAGGCACCGCTCGCCCCCTACTCGATGGTCTGCCAGCTCGGCTACCCCGAGCTCAGCCTCGGCGAGGACCCGACGCGGGCCTATCTGCCGTTCTCGCCCGAGGCCTGCGGCTTCGTCCCCGCCGAGGGCGGGGCGATGCTGATGGTCGAGGACGAGTCCGCGGCCCTGCGCCGCGGGGCCAAGGTCCGGGCCGTGCTGGCCGGCCACGGCGCCACCTTCACCGGCGCCTCCCGCTGGGAGGAGTCCCGCGAGGGGCTGGTGCGGGCCATCCGCACCGCCCTCGACGAGGCGCGCTGCTCGCCCGAGGAGGTCGACGTGGTCTTCGCCGACGCCCTCGGCGTCCCGGCGGCCGACCGCGCCGAGGCCCTCGCCCTGGCCGACGCGCTCGGCACCTACGCCGAACGCGTGCCCGTCACGGCCCCCAAGGCCGGCATCGGCCGCGCCTACTGCGGCGCGCCGCCGCTGGACGTGGCGGCCGCCGTACTGGCCATGGAGGACGGCATCCTGCCGCCCACCCCCAACGTCACCGAGGTCTGCCACGACCTCGCCCTGGTGACCGGCCACGCCCGGCCGGCCGAGTTGCGGACCGCGCTCGTGCTGAGCCGCGGGCTGATGGGCTCGAACGCCGCCCTGGTGCTGCGCCGCGGCGACGGCGAGCGGCGCTGAACCGGCCGCCCGACCGGCCGGCCCCGCAGCAGTCCGGCGGCGCCGGCCCGGCACCAACTGCCATACACCGATTGTGAGCAGGAGAACCGACTCATGAGCAATGCCCTCACCCACACCGAACTCGCCTCACTGATCAAGAACCGGGCCGGCATCACCGTCGACCCCCAGGACATGGAGATGCGCCCCGAAGCGACTTTCGAGGAATTCGGCATCGACTCCCTCGGCCTGCTCGGCATCGTCGGTGAGCTGGAGAACCGCCACGCCACCCGGATCACCGCCGGGGCCGAGATGTCCCGCACCCCCGCCGAGTTCATCGACGTCGTCAACTCCTCCCTCGCCGCGAAGGCTGGTGCCTGAGATGCCCGGACACACGGACAACGAGATCGTCATCGCCGCCCCCGTCGACCTGGTCTGGGAGATCACCAACGACCTGGAGAACTGGCCGCAGCTGTTCAGCGAGTACGCCTCGGTCGAGGTGCTGAACCGTGAGGGCGAGAGCACGACCTTCCGCCTCACCATGCACCCCGACGAGAACGGCCAGATCTGGAGCTGGGTCTCCGAGCGCACCACCGACCGGCCCTCGCTCGCCGTGAAGGCCCGCCGGATCGAGCCCGGGCCGTTCGAGTTCATGGACATCCGCTGGGAGTACGCCGAGGACCCGGGCGGCACCCGGATGCGCTGGATCCAGGACTTCGCGATGAAGCCGACCGCGCCGGTCGACGACAACGGGATGACCAACCACATCAACCGCAACTCGCGCATCCAGATGCAGCTGATCCGCGAGAAGGTCGAGAAGCAGGCGGCCGACCTGTGAACCAGACCTACCGCACCCTGATCGTGGCCCGGATGAAGCCCGACGGCGCCGACGGCATCGCCGACGTCTTCGCCCGGTCCGACGCCGGCGAGCTGCCCGATCTGATCGGGGTCACCGGTCGCAGCCTGTTCCAGTTCGGCGACGTGTACATCCACCTGGTGGAGGCGGACCGGCCGCCCGGCCCGGCGGTCGCCCAGTACACCAAGCACCCGGCCTTCCGGGACGTCAGCGAGAAGCTGCTGCCGTACGTCCAGGCGTACGACCCGCAGACCTGGCGCGGGCCCCAGGACGCGATGGCGCGCGAGTTCTACCGCTGGGAGCGCGGCTCGGCGAACTGAGCCCCGCGGGGCCCCGCGCCCCGCGGCGCACGCCCCTTACCGCCGCCGCACGAACCGCCGAGGGCGCCGACCGGTCTCACCCGAGACCCGGTCGGCGCCCTCGGCATGTCCGGGTCCGGGCCGCGAGGACGGCGGCCCGGACCCGCGGGCACAGCCTGTCGGGCCGGCCGGGCACAACGGTTCGGGCCGGCCGGCCGCCGTCCACCGGACGGGCCGCGGCATTGGTCCGATCAGCTGACACTTATTCAGACCGTATGGCGTGGCAGCCGGGTGAAGAATCCCGATAGTCCACCCGAAGGGCCCACGCCGTAACCGTGTCGTGACATTCAGCGCTGGCAGCGGGCCCGGATCTGACTGACCGTAAAAGCGACGCCCCGTGCGATCCCCTTGCCCGACGACCTGTCGGCTGTCGCACCTCGCGCCGGAAGGACCACCCCCATGCGTTCTGCACGCACCCTGCTGACCGGAGCGGCCATCGCCGCCACCCTCACCCTGGGCGGCCCGGTCGCCGCCGCCTTCGCCGCCGACTCTCCCGACGCGGGCACGACGCTGACCTGGGAGGAGAAGCAGGCCAAGGCAGCGAGCCCGGAGGGCCAGAAGACCTGGGAGGAGAAGCAGGCCACGGGCAAGCCCGAGGCCGCCGCCGAGGAGGAGAAGGCTCCGCACGGCGGCGTGCACACCGGCGGCGGCGGCATGGCCGTCTCCGGCAACGGCGTGGCCTCCGGCGCGGTCCTGCTGCTCGGCGGCCTCGGCATCGGCGCGTACGCGCTGCGCCGCCGCAAGCCCACCGGTGCGGCGATCTGACCCGTAGCACCGCCTGTACGTCTCCCTGCCGTGGCCGCCGCTCAGCGTCGGCCACGGCAGGGCGTACGAGGGGCCCCGGCCCCGGCCGGGCGCGGGCACGGCCCACAGGTCCGCGCGGGGCGCCAGGAGTGCCCGCCGTCCCCGGACCGCCCGCCGCATGGCCACCTCGATGCTCCGAGGACCCCAGCGCGGTCCAGGCCCGGTCCAGGACTGCGGGGCGCTTCGGACGATCGAACTGCTCAGACTGCTCGACCTGCTCGGAATGCGAGGTCCCCCGATGAGTGATCAGGCCGCGGGAAAGAGCGGCGTTCCCACCCTGCTGCGCGTGGGCATGGCGGCCGCCGCCGTGGGCGCGCTGCTCATCTACAACTCGGTGGACGCGTCGCCCGTCCAGGCCCCGGCGCCGCCCGCGCCCCCGGCCGTCACCGCCGTGGCCGCGCCGCCGGCGCCCGCGCAGCCCGCCGCCCCCGTGGAGGAGGCCAAGCCCTCCCCCGCCATGGCGCGTTCGGCACCCACCAAGCTGAAGATCCCTCAGATCGCTGTGAACGCGCCGTTCACCGAACTGACCCTGGACGCCTCCGGCATGCTCAACGCGCCGGCCCCGGACAACAAGAACCTGGTCGGCTGGTACAGCGGCGGCCCCACCCCCGGCGAGCGCGGCAGCGCGGTCGTGGCGGGCCACGTGGACACCAGGACCGGCCCGGCGGTCTTCCTGCTGCTGCGGATGCTGCTGCCCGGCAACAAGGTCGAGGTGACCCGCGCGGACGGCACCGTGGCGGTCTTCTCGGTCGACTCCGTCCAGACCTTCCCCAAGGACGCCTTCCCCGACGCCAAGGTCTACGGCAACACCGGCAACGCCGAACTGCGCCTGATCACCTGCGGCGGCACCTACGACAAGAAGCGCAAGGACTACCTGGACAACGTGGTGGTCTTCGCGCACCTGGAGTCCTCGCACAAGGCCTGACCGGGCCCGCGGCCGCACCGGGTTCGACCGACGCAGCGGCCCCGGGGACGTACGAGAGAGCCGGCACCCACGGGGTGCCGGCTCTCTCGTACGTCCGGGGGGATCAGGCCGGGACGACGCTCTCGAAGGCGTGCAGGTACGGGTTGACCGGGTGGACCTCGCCCACCGCCAGGCCGGCCGCCGACATCAGGGTGACCATGCTCTGCTTGGAGTGCTTGGCGCCGCCGACGTTGAGCAGCAGCAGCAGGTCCATCGCCGTGGTGAACCGCATCGAGGGGCTGTCGTCGACCAGGTTCTCCACCACCACGACCCGGGCGCCGGGGGCGGCCGCCGCGACCACGTTCGCCAGCGTGCGGCGGGTGCTCTCGTCGTCCCATTCCAGGATGTTCTTGATGATGTAGAGGTCGGCCTTGACCGGGATGTCCTCCCGGCAGTCCCCGGGCACCAGCCGGGCCCGGGAGGCCAGCGCGCCGCCGTCGCGCAGCCGGGGATCGGCGTTGGCGACCACCTTGGGGAGGTCCATCAGGGTGCCGTGCAGGCCGGGGTGCTTCTCCAGCAGGCTGGCCAGCACGTGGCCCTGGCCGCCGCCGATGTCGACCACGGAGTTGACGCCGGTGAGGTCCAGGTACTCGGCGAAGTCGGCGGCGGACTGGCGGCTGGAGGTGGTCATGGCCTTGTCGAAGACCTTGGCCGACTCGCGCCCGTCGGTGTGCAGGTAGTCGAAGAACTCCTTGCCGAACACCTCCGGGAAGACGTTCTTGCCCGAGCGGACCGCCTCGTCCAGCCGCGGCCAGGCCTCCCAGGTCCACGGCTCGGTGCACCACAGCGAGATGTAGCGCAGGCTGTTCGGCGCGTCCTCGCGCAGCAGCCGGGACATCTCGGTGTGGACGAAGCGGTCCCCGTCCGTCTCGGCGAAGATGCCGTAGCAGGAGAGCGCGCGCAGCAGCCGGCGCAGCGGCTTGGGCTCGGTGTCGAGGGCCGACGCGAGGTCGTCCACGGCGGTCGGCTGCTCGCCCAGCGCGTCGGCGACGCCCAGGCGGGCGGCCGCCCGAACGGCGGCGGCGCAGGCTGCGCCGAAGACGAGTTCGCGCAGGCGCATGGCGGCCTGCGGGTCGGTGGTGGGTGCGGTGGTCATGGGGCCGTCCTTCTGATGGTCGGAGGGGAGCAGCGGCGTCGGGCAGGGGGCCGGGGGCGGATCAGCAGTGGCCGGCCGGTTCGGAGACCCCGCAGTGGTTGCGGGTGAAGACGTTGGCCGTGCCGGTGTCCCGGTCGGCGAGGTCGGCGGGGCTGTTGCCGTCCACGTGGTTGTCGCTGACCGTGATCCGGGCGTTGGGGACGCCGACGACGCTGTGGAACAGCACGATGCCGCCGGACATCGACGAGGCGCCGACGTTGTCCCGGACGGTGTTGCCCGTCACCAGGGTGTCCTCGGCGCCGGTGAGCAGGATGCCGGTGCCCTGGATCGCGTCCAGGCGGGGGTTGGGCGGGCAGTACTTGTTGTTCCCGGTGACGGTGTTGCGGCTGATGGTCAGCGCGCCGGCCCGGGGGACGCCTTCGTCGCCGACGATGAACACCCCGCCGCAGTTCCCGTTGACGATGTTGCGGTCGATGCTGAGGCTGCGGGCGCGCCGGATGGTGACGCCGATCCGGTTGCCGCTCAGCCGGTTGCGGCTGATCACGGCGCCCTCGGTGTCGATGGCGCCGCCCTCGTTGTCCACGGTGTTGGCCAGGAAGATGCCGGACTGGCCGTTGTCCATCGACTCGTTGGCGGTGAAGGTGCCCCGGACGGACTTCTCCTGGCTGATGCCCTGCTGCCCGTTGCCCAGCGCGCGGACGCCCCGGACGGTCATCCCGTCGGTCTCGCTGGCGTTGAGGCCGTTCTTGCGGAACCCGGAGACGGTGAGCAGTTCGACCCGTACGCCGGTCAGCCGGGCGCCCTCGGCGCCCTCGACGCAGATGCCGTGGCCGGCCGTGGCGCAGGCGCCGGTGTCGGCCGGGTCCGGCGTGATCACGGTGTTCGGGCCCGCCCCGCGGAGGGTCAGGCCGGAGGTGGTGACCCGCACACTCCCCTGGTAGGTGCCGGGCAGCAGCTGGACGGTGTCGCCGGGGGCGGCCGCGTCCACCGCCTGCTGGATCGACTCGCCCGGCTGGACGAGGTGGAGGTCGGAGGCGTGCGCCGGGGGTGCGGCGCCCAGGGTGATCAGGGCCGTGGCGGTGGCGGTGGCCGCCGCGAGCTGGGGGACCCGTCGCGTGGGCATGATTCGGAACCTGCTTTCCTTGCACGGTCTCTGAGGCGCGGTGCGGTGGGTGACAGCCGGTCGGACCGACGTCCGCGGGCGCTGCTCCGCCGGGGCGCGCGGGCGGCATGCGTGTCCGCCGGTTCGACGCTATGGGCGATGGTGCGGGCCCGCCACCGGGTGCGTCCGGCGGACTGACGGAGCGTCGGCCGGTTGTCGTAACGGAACGTCAGACGCACCGGCCGGGGTGCGGCGGCGGGGCGGCCGGGCCGGCTGCGCCCGGCGGCCGCGCCCGGTGGCGGCCCGGCCCGCGGGGGCGTCGTCGCGGGGCCTGGTGCCCGCCGCCCGGCGGCCGCGTGGAGTCGGTCGTGGCGCGGTCGGCCCCGCCCCGGCAAGGGCCGGCCGGCCCGCGGCTGGCCGGGGCCGGGGCCGGTGACCGGCGGCGCCGACCCGCGTGACAGGCTCTCGGCATGAACGCCGCACCACTGTCGCCCGCAGCCCGCAACCCGATCGGGGCCCACGTACCGGTCGCCGCGAAGGGCCTGGCCGGGACGGGACTGGCGTTCGCCCGGCGGGTGGGCGCCGAGGCGGTGCAGGTGTTCGTGGCGAACCCGCGCGGGTGGGCCACTCCCCCGGGTAACCCGGTGCAGGACGAGGCCTTCCGGACGGCCTGCGCCGAGGAGGGCATCGCCGCGTACGTGCACGCGCCCTACCTGATCAACTTCGGCTCGGACACCGCCGCGACCCGGGAGCACTCGGCCGAGTCGCTGCGGCACTCGCTGCTGCGCGGGCACGCGATCGGGGCGCTCGGCGTCGTCCTGCACACCGGCTCGGCGGTCGGCACCGCGGCGGACGGCGGCTCGCGGCGGGCCGAGGCGATGGCCCAGGTCCGCACGGACCTGCTGCCGCTGCTCGACGAGCTGGACGGGCTCGGCGAGGACCCGCCCTGGCTGCTGCTGGAGCCGACGGCCGGCCAGGGGCGCTCGCTCTGCTCCCGGATGGAGGACCTGGCGGAGTACCTGGACGCGCTGGACGGGCACCCGCGGGTCGGCGTCTGCCTGGACACCTGCCACGCCTTCGCCGCCGGGCACGACCTGGCCGCCGAGGGCGGGGTCGGCGCGACGCTGGACGCGCTGGTCGCCGCGGCCGGGCCGGGCCGGCTGCGGCTGATCCACGCCAACGACTCCGAGGACGAGGTCGGCGCCCGCAAGGACCGGCACGCCAACATCGGGGCCGGCCGGATCGGCGCGGCGCCGTTCCGGCAGCTCTTCGAGCACCCCGCGACCCTGGGCGTCCCGCTGGTGATCGAGACGCCGGACCGCAAGCACGGCGGCGACGGCACCGGGCACGCGGCGGACATCGCCCGGCTGAAGGAGCTGCGGGCGGCGGCCGCCGCCGGCTGACCCGGGCCCACGGGCCGACGGCTCCGGGCGGACGGGCCGACGGCTCCGGGGGACGGGCCGACGGCTCCGGGCGGGCGGGCCGACGGCTCCGGGCCGCCCCGCACGGCCCGAGCTGCCGCCCCCGACGCTCGGTGGCAGGGTGGTACGAGGGATTTTTTGCCCGCACCAGCCGCACCCGCGAGGGGGCACCGATGAGTCCGACCCGCAGACTGGCCGCGCTGCCCTGTGGACGACGCAGCAAATGGGTCGTCCTGGTGCTCTGGATCGTCCTGATCGCCGCCGCCGGTCCACTCGCCGGAAAGCTGATGAGCGCCGAGGACAACGAGGCGTCCAGCTGGCTGCCGGGCAACGCCGAGTCGACCCAGGTCCTGGTGGAGCAGCGGGCCTTCCAGCCGGTGGACACCGCCCAGGCGGTGGTGGTCTACGAGCGGACCAGCGGCATCACCGAGGCCGACCAGGCCAAGGCCGCCCAGGACGCCCAGGCCTTCGCCACCGCGCCGCACGTGCTCGGCGCCGTGACGGGGCCGCAGCTGTCCAAGGACGGGCAGGCGATGCAGACCGTGGTGCCCGTGGACATCGGCACCAACGGCTGGAACGACCTCAAACCGGCCGTCGACAGCATGCGGGCCACCGCGGCCGCCGGCAGCAACGGGATGGCCACCCACGTCACCGGCCCGGCCGGCATCGGGGCCGACCAGGCGGAGGCCTTCGCCGGGATCGACGGCACCCTGCTGTACGCCACCGTGTCCGTGGTGATCATCCTGCTGCTGCTGACCTACCGCAGTCCGGTGCTGTGGCTGTTGCCGCTGCTCTCGGCCGGCGTGTCGCTGATCGCCTCGCAGGCCCTGATCTACCTGCTCGCCGAGCACGCCGGGCTGACCGTCAACGCGCAGAGCGCGGGCATCCTGATCGTCCTGGTCCTCGGTGCGGGAACGGACTACGCACTGCTGATCACCGCCCGTTACCGGGAGGAACTGCGGCGTCACGAGGACCGGCACGAGGCGATGGCGTTCGCCCTGCACCGGGCCGGTCCGGCGATCCTGGCCAGCTCGGCCACCGTGATCGCCTCCATGCTGTGCCTGCTGGTCGCGGAGATGAACTCCACCCGGGGGCTCGGCCCGGTCTGCGCGATCGGCGTGGCGGTCGCGCTGCTGGCGATGCTGACGCTGCTGCCCGCGCTGCTGGTGATCTGCGGCCGGTGGGTGTTCTGGCCGGTCCGCCCGGCCTACGGCACGGCGGAGCCGACGAAGACGGGCAACTGGGCGCATGTCGGCGGCTGGATCGGGCAGCGGCCGCGCAAGGTCTGGGTGGGCACGGCGCTGGCGCTGGCGGCCTGCTGCGTCGGGCTGGTGTCGCTCAACGCCAACGGCCTGAGCACCGCGGGGACGTTCACCGGTACGCCCGACTCGGTGGTCGGCCAGGAGGTGCTCGTCGAGCACTTCCCCGGCGGCACCGGCGCGCCGCTCACCGTGATCAGCGCGGCCGGTCCGGCCGGCACCGTCCAGGCGGCGGCCGCGGCCACCCCGGGCGTCGCCTCGACCACGCCACCGGTGACGCACGGGGACGTGGCGGTGTTCCAGGCCACCCTGACCGACCCGCCGGACAGCCAGGCCGCCGAGGACACCGTGGACCGGGTCCGGGACGCCGTCCACGCGGTGCCGGGCGCCGACGCCAAGGTGGGCGGCAGCACCGCGGTGATCCTGGACGCCGGACGGGCCGCCACCGCCGACAACCGGACGATCATCCCGCTGGTGCTCGGCGTGGTGCTGGTGATCCTCGCCCTGCTGCTCCGGGCGGTGACCGCGCCACTGGTGCTGATCGCCACGGTGGTGCTGAGCTACGCGGCGGCGATGGGGATCAGTGCGTTCTTCTTCGCGCACGTCTTCCACTTCGAGGGCCAGGACAACGCGTTCCCGCTGTTCGTGTTCGTCTTCCTGGTGGCGCTCGGCATCGACTACAACATCTTCCTGATGACCCGGGTCCGGGAGGAGGCCGTCCATCGCGGCACCCGGGCGGGGGCGGTCGCCGGGCTGGCCGCGACCGGGGGCGTGATCACCTCGGCCGGCCTGATCCTGGCGAGCACCTTCGCCGTCCTGGGCACCCTGCCGGTGGTGGGGTTCGCCGAGATCGGCTTCGCGGTGGCGCTCGGCGTGCTGCTGGACACTCTCGTGGTGCGGTCGGTGCTGGTCACGGCACTCACCATGGACATCGACCGGCACATGTGGTGGCCGAGCCCGCTGGCCCGTCCACGCCAGGAACTGGCGGACCATCAGCGATCGAAGGTCCTCTGAACCCGGCCGCCGCGCGCTTCTTCCGATCAGGTTGGCCAGACAAGTTTCGGACGAGTTCACACAACGATCGTCCGATGTCTTGCCGGGCGTGACCCGCGGGGCGAAGACTGCCCGACAGCCCGCCGCTTGACGGGTTCAGGACACTTCTTCGCGGAGCACTGATGCCGTTCCCCACCCTCCGTCGTACCCCGCGCCTCGCCGCCGCCTGCGCGGTCGCCGCCGCCCTGATCGCCCCGCTGAGCGCCGCCCCGGCGCAGGCGGCGGCGCCCGCGCCGGTCCCCGCGCTCAACGTGCTGACGTACAACGTCTTCCTGATGAGCAAGAACCTGTACCCGAACTGGGGCCAGGACCACCGGGCGCAGGCCATCGCCTCGGCCGACTTCTTCCAGGGCCACGACGTGGTGGTGCTCCAGGAGGCCTTCGACAACGCCGCCTCCGACGCGCTGACCGCCCAGGCCTCGACGGCCTACCCGTACCACACGCCCGTGGTCGGCCGCTCGACCTCCGGCTGGGACGCCACCTCCGGCAGCTACAGCTCCACCACGCCCGAGGACGGCGGGGTCACCCTGCTCAGCAAGTGGCCGATCCTGCACAAGGAGCAGTACGTCTTCAAGGACGCGTGCGGCTCGGACTGGTGGTCGAACAAGGGCTTCGTCTACGCCGTGCTGAACGTCAACGGCCTGCGCACCCACGTGATCGGCACCCACCTGCAGTCCACCGACACCGGCTGCTCGGCCGGCCAGCCGGCCACCGTCCGGGCGGCGCAGCTGCGTGCGATGCGCTCCTTCGTCGACGGCAAGAACATCCCGGCGGCCGAGCCGGTGCTGATCGCCGGCGACCTCAACATCGACTCGCACGGCACCGAGTACCCCTCGCTGCTGACCAACGCCAACCTGGCGCCCGCCGACAGCCGCACCGGCTGGGCCAACTCCTTCGACACCGTCGACAACTCGATCGCGGCCTACCGCTACCCCGGCGAGCCGAAGGAAGACCTCGACTACGTCCTCTACCGCGCCGACCACGCCCGGCCGGCCGGCTGGCACAACGAAGTCCTGCACACGCACAGCTCGCCCTGGACGGTCAGCAGCTGGGGCACCAGCTACACCTACACCGACCTCTCCGACCACTACCCGCTCAGCGCCGGCTGACCGGCCGGGGCACCTCTCGGCGGGCGGCGCCCGCCGCACCGGCGACCGCAGCCGTCCGGGCACCCGTCCGACCGAACCCGGGATGCGGCGCACCGGAGCCCGGCCTAGGTTTCGCTGGGGGGCTACCGACGAGAGGTGAACACTCCCATGGCAGGAAAGTTCGAGGTCTACACCGACGAGAGCGGCATGCACCGGTTCCGGCTCAAGGCGAGCAACGGATCGGTCGTCGTGACGGGTGAGGCGTACGAGACGCGGGACGACTGCATGAAGAGCATCGAGTCGATCCGCAAGCTCGCGCCGTACGCGGAGCTCAAGGAAGGCGCCGCCAGCTCGGCCTGACCCCGCGCCCACCCGGGCCGGCCACCGTACGCGGTGGCCGGCCCGGGTGTTTCACGTTCGCCGACATGCGTTCGTCTGTTCGACATATCCCTTTGGCCGCCCGCACGCCGGGCGCGGAGAGAACGATGGCATGCGTGTCGCCATCGTCACCGAATCCTTCCCGCCCGAGGTCAACGGCGTTGCCCACAGCGTGCTGCGGACGGCCGAACACCTTGTCCGGCGCGGCCACCAACCCCTGGTCATCACTCCGGCCCCGGCCCGTGGCGCGCACTGCCCGCCACACTCCTTCGGCCCGGACGCCACCCCCATCCCCGTCGTCCGGATCCCCTCCCTCCCGCTGCCCGGATACCCGCAGGTGCGGATCGCGCTGCCCAGCCGGCAGCTCGCCGCCGCGATCTCCGGGCACCGGCCCGACCTCGTCCACCTGGCCGGCCCCTTCGTGCTCGGGGCGCGCGGCATGGAGGTGGCCACCTCGCTCGGACTGCCGGCCGTCGCCGTCTACCAGACCGACCTCGCCGGGTACGCGCACGCCTACCGGGCCGGCCGCGGGCTCGGCGAGGCGGCCGCCTGGCACCGGATCAGGACGATCCACCGGGCCGCCACCCGCACCCTGGCGCCGTCCACCCCCGCCGCCCAGGACCTCACCGCGCACGGCGTGCCCCGGGTGCAGCTCTGGCCGCGCGGCGTCGACTCGGTGCGCTTCCACCCCCGGCACCGGGACGAGACCCTGCACCGGGCACTGGCCCCCGGCGGGGAGGTGCTCGTCGGGTACGTCGGGCGGCTCGCGCCCGAGAAGCGGGTGGACCTGCTGGCCGGCGCATCCGCGCTGCCGGGCGTGCGGGTGGTGGTGATCGGCGACGGCCCGTCCGGCCCGGCGCTGCGCGCCGCCATGCCGGGTGCGGTGTTCCTGGGCCGCAAGACCGGCGCCGAGCTGGCCCGTTGCTTCGCCAGCCTCGACCTGTTCGTGCACACCGGCCCGCTGGAGACCTTCTGCCAGACCATCCAGGAGGCGATGGCCAGCGGCCTCCCGGTGGTCGGCCCGGCCGCCGGCGGTCCGCTGGACCTGGTCGGGCACCACCGCACCGGGCTGCTGGTCCCGCCCCGGGACGGCCGGGCCGTCACGGCCGCGGTGGCCGCGCTGGCCGCCGACCCGGAGCTGCGCGCCGCGTACGGGCGGGCCGGGCGGGCCGACGTGACGGCGCGCACCTGGGAGTCGGTCGGGGACCTGCTGCTCCGGCACTACGAGGAGGTGCTCGCCGAGCACCGCGGCGCGAGCGGGAGCACGGGCGGCGGCCTGGGCACGGGCTTGGACACGGGCCTGGGCGTGGGCACGGTCGACGTCGGATCCGCGCCCGTCCCGGCCGCCGGGTTGCCGGACCGGCCGTCCGCGGTGGTGGGCGAGGACGCGGCCGCCCCGGTGCCCGTGGTCGTCGAGGGGCAGCCGGCATGAACGCCCCGCTGCGGATCGTCCGGCTGGCCAACTTCGTCACGCCGGTCTCCGGCGGCCTGCGCACCGCACTGCGCCACCTCGGCGCCGGCTACCTGGCCGCCGGCCACGAGCCGGTGCTGATCGTGCCCGGCCCCCGGCGGCGGGAGGAACACACCGGGCAGGGCCTGGTGATCACCCTGCCCGGCCCGGTCCTCCCCGGCAGCGGCGGGTACCGGGTGCTGACCGACCGACGGGCCGTCACCCGGGCCCTGGAGTCACTGGCGCCCGACCGGCTGGAGGTGTCGGACCGCACCACGCTGCGCTGGACCGGCGCCTGGGCGCGGCGCGCCGGGATCCGCTCGGCGATGGTCTCGCACGAGAGCGCGACCGGTCTGCTGGGGACGTGGGGCCTCCCGGCGCCGGTCGCGCGGACCCTCGCCGACCGGCTCAACTCCCGTACGGTGCGGGGCTACGACACGGTGATCTGCACCACCGACTGGGCGGCGGGCGAGTTCCGCCGGATCGGCGCCGCCCGGGTGGTCCGGGCGCCGCTGGGGGTGGACCTGGCCCGGCTCCGCCCGGACCGCTTCACCCTGTCGCGGGAGCAGACCAGGGCCCGGTACGCCGGGCGCGGACAGGTTCTGCTGGTGCTCTGCTCCCGGCTGTCGGCGGAGAAGCGGCCGGAGCGCGCCCTGGACGCGCTGGCGGAGCTGCGGCGGCGCGGCACGCCCGCCGTGCTGACGGTGGCCGGCACCGGACCGCTGCTGCCGCGGCTGGCCGCACGCGCCCGCAAGCAGCGGCTGCCGGTGCGCTTCCTCGGGCACCTCGACGGGCGGGAGGCCGTCGCGGAGCTGCTGGCCTGTGCCGATGTGGTGCTCGCCCCCGGCCCGGTGGAGACCTTCGGGCTGGCCGCGCTGGAGGCCCTCGCCTGCGGGACCCCGGTCGCGGTGAGCCGGCACTCGGCGCTGCCCTCGATCGTCGGCCCGGCGGGCACCTTCGCCGACGACACCGGCACGGCTTTCGCGGACGCCGTCCGGGAGTTGCTCGACCGGCCGGAGCAGGAACGGCGGGCCGTCGCCCGGGCCGTGGCCGAGGAGTACGGCTGGCCGGCCGCCGTCGCCGGGTTCCTGGCCGCGCACGGCACCGGCACGGTCGGGGCGGCGCCCGCCGGCGGGACGGCGGTCGGGGTCCCGGGGGGAACGCGATGAACCCCGGCGGGGCGGCCGCCGTGCGGGAGCCGGAGCCGCGGGGGCCGGGCCTGACGGTGGTACCGCCGGGGCCCGTCCCGGCCGCGGCGCCGCAGACCGCGCCGCTGCGGTTCGCCGCCCTCGGGGACTCCCTCACCGAGGGCGTCGGCGACCCGGTCCCGGGCGGCTGGCGGGGCTGGGCCGCCCTGCTGGCGGGCGCGCTCAGCGAGGACGCGGCCGGCGTCGACTTCCACAACCTGGCCCGCAGCGGCGCGCTCAGCCACGACCTGACGGCGGCGCAGCTGCCCGCCGCGCTGGCGCTGCGCCCGCGGCTGGCCGCCGTCGTGGTCGGCGGGAACGACACCCTGCGGAGCGGTTTCGACATCCGGCACACCGCCCGGGAGCTGGACACCGCGCTGGGCGCCCTGGCCGGGGAGGGTACGCAGCTGCTGACCGCCTGCCTGCCCGATCCGGGGCTGCTGCTGCGACTGCCGGGGCCGCTGGCCCGCCCGCTGGCTCGGCGGATGCGGGCGGTGAACACCGTGGTGCACGCGCTGTCGCTACGCCACCGGACCGTTCACCTGCACCTCACCGAGCTGCCCTGGACGGCCGACCGCGACCTGCTCAGCGTGGACCGCCTGCACCCGAGCGCGACCGGCCACCACCTGATCGCGCGCGGCTTCCACGCCCGGCTCGCCGAGGCCGGCCACCGGCTCGGTCCGGCGCCGGCCGCCGCGCCCGCCGCAGCCGGGCCGGGCCGGGCGGCGGACCTCTGGTGGATGGCCACCCGGGGCACCAGCTGGGTCGCCGAGCGCAGCACCGATCTGCTTCCCGGACTGGTCGCCCTGGCCGTCACCGAGGCACGGGGGCGGCTGCGGGGCGCGACGGCGAGGCTGGACGAGCAGATGGCCGGGGCGGCCTCGGCGGCGCTGGCGGGACTGCCGTAGCGGGCGGGTGGAGGGTCCGTCCAGGGGCGGCGGGCGGTTCGCGGGCCTGCGGGCCGGTCCCGGCGGACGGTGTGGGTGCGGCGGTGAACCGGCCCGGCCCGCGCCGGTCGGACCCGGGTGTTCGGAGGTTGGCCGGTCTGCGCCCGCCGGGCGGGGCGTACGGGCGCGGCTGGTCCACACTGGGGTCATGCAGAACTTGATCGCGAACGTCCTGGCCGGCCACCGGGTGGAATCGGTCAAGGGCGGGTTCCAGCTGGACATCGCGCTCGACGGGCCGGTCACCGTGCGGGTGGAGAACGAGTTCCGCCTCGCCGGTCCCTCGGAGGTCGAGCACTTCTACCCGGATCTCACCTTCGAGCCCTCCGAGGCGCTGCTGGAGCTGGTCGGGCGGACGGTCGGCACGGCACGGGTGACCATGGCGGGCGGCCTGGAGCTGGCCTTCGACTCCGGCCACACGCTGTCCGTCCCGCCGGATGCCCGCCGGGCGCCGTGGAACGTGTTCACGCCGCACGGTGCGGTCTGCACCGCGTTGGAGGGCGGCGAGGTGGTGTGGGCTCAGGCCGGTCCGACGCCCTGACGGCGCGGTCCGCGTGCGCGGAGCGCCCCCACCCCGGTTCGACGGCCCGGGCGGGCTGACGGCCGGTCGGGGACGAGTCACCGACCCGGGTGCCCTGTTCGGCCGACGGCCGGTCGGGTGACGGCGGGATTGGCCGGGCCGCGGCCTGGGGGATCAGTGGATCCATGCGGCATTCTTCACATTATCGGTCCGGTCAGAGCTTGGGATCCTCGTCCCGTACGGCTGTCCTGCTCTGCCTGTCGACGGTCATAGCCGGGTGCACCGGCCAGATCACTCCCCCGCGTGCGGCTGCCCCGCGCTCCCCCGCCGGGCCGCAGTCGCCCGGCGGCACCGCCGACCGGGTCGCCATGCCGCCCGCCGCACCCGTCGTCCTGCCCGGTGCCGCGCGCAGCCAGGAACACAACAGCGCCGACGCGGCGGCCCTGCGCGAGGCGACCGCCCGGCAGGCCTTGGCGACCGCCCGCGCCTGGGGGCTCGACGCCCCGCCGATCCCCGCGCCGGAACCGCCCGCCGACGCCCCGGAACTGCGGGCCGTCCAGGGCGTGACCCTCCGCCCCGGGCTGCCGCCGGTGGTGGCCCGGGTCCCGACGGGCGAGAAGGTCGTCTTCCTGACCGTGGACGACGGCGCCGAGAAGGACCCGGAGTTCGCCCGGATGACCCGCGAACTCGAGGTCCCCTTCACCGCCTTCGTCAGCGGGTACCTGGCCCGCCCGGACTACGGCTACTTCCGCGGCCTGGCCGAGCAGGGCGACAGCATCCAGAACCACACGATCAACCACCGGGACCTGCGGAAACTGACGTACGACCAGCAGCGCCAGGAGATCTGCGGGCAGCAGGACGAGACCGAGCGCGAGATCGGCGTCCGCCCCCGGCTCTTCCGGCCGCCGTACGGCGAGTACAACGAGGACACCCTGAAGGCCGCGGCCTCCTGCGGCATCGAGGCCGCCGCGCTGTGGAACGAGGAGGCGTTCGCCGACCACATGGAGTGGCGCTACGCCGACCAGCGGCTGCATCCGGGCGACATCATCCTGACCCACTTCCGCGGCCCCACCCTCTGGAAGGGCACCATGCCCGACATGCTCCGCCAGGTGCTCAACACGGTGACCGCCCAGGGCTACGCGCTGGGCCGGCTGGAGGACTACCTCTGAAACCGCCCCGGCCGGCCATCCTCCGCGGGAGCCCGGGCTTCAGGCCGCCGGGCAGCGGTTGCCGCGCGGCAGCCCGTACCGGCCGGCCACCCGGTAGGTGCCCGGGCCCGGCGCGTACAGCATGGTCCACTCGCCGGCCTCGGCCAGGCATCCGCGGCCGCCGCCCGCCGGGCCCACCACGCCCAGCCAGGGCGACCAGGGGACGCGCAGCAGCACCGGGCCGGCGCCGGCCACGTCCACCGTGAGAGCGGCGGGCCCGGCCTTCCGCACCGTCGCGGGCGGATCGGCCAGCGGCGGGCTGCCGGCGACCCGGAACAGCCGCCACCGGGCGTCCTGCCAGACCGGGCTGAGCCAGGGGTGCCCGGCCGCCACGATCCGGGCCTCGTCGACGGCCGCGTCGTCCGGCGGGTCGACGGGCAGCACCACGTAGCCGACGCCCCAGTGCCGGAGCCAGTCGCGGTAGGCGTCCGCGGTCAGGGTGCCGGTGTAGAAGAGCGGGTTGCGGGAGACGTCGGCCTGCCGGTTCCAGCCCCGGGCGAGGTTGACGTACGGCGCGAACCCCGAGGCCTCCAGGTGGGTGCGGAGCGGCACCACCTCCACCCTGCCCCGGTCGGCGCCGATCCGGCGCAGTTCGGCGATCAGCGGCGCCGTGTCCCGGGCCGTCGCCGACACCGGCACCGAGGTGACGAGGTCGCCGGCGGGCTTGCCGAGCTGCCAGCCCGCCACCGCAAGGAAGGCGGCGCCCGCCGCGAGGCCCCGGCGGGGCGCACCGGCCGGACCGACCGGACCCGCCGGACCGGGGCGTTGACGAGGGCCACGCCGGCCGCGTACACCGGCACGCCGCCCGCCCGTGCGCCCCGCACCGGCCGGGCCGGGGCGCCCCGCGGTGCACCCGAGGGCGGCGGCCAGCAGCACCGTCCCCCCGAAGAGCAGCGTCAACCGCTCCACGTTGCTGCCGACCGGCGAGGGCACCGCCCAGGTGAGGGCCACTCCGGCCGCGTACACCGGCGCGCCCGCCCGGACGGTCCGCCAGTGCGGCGGGGCGCACAGCCGCACCGCCGCCGCCGAGGCGACCAGCACCACCGCGACGTACCAGTCGAAGGGCTGCTCGCCCTCGAAGGGGAAGAGCAACGCGCTCACCACGAGCACCGTGGCCGGGCCGGCGGCGAGCAGGCAGGCGTCCCGGCCGCGGCCGGTGAGGAGCAGCGCGGTGGCGACCACCCCGAGGAACAGGCCCGCCAGCGGGCTTCCTATCGTGGCGGCCGCCGCCAGCGCGAGCACGGACCCCGCCCGGACCCGGCGCGCGGCCGGCCCGGCGCCCGGCGCCGTCGCGGCGCCGAGGTCGGCGGCCGGGAAGAGCGGCACCAGGGCCGCCAGTCCGAAGGCCACGCCGATCGCGAAGGTGACCCGGCCCGACGCGACGTTGCACCAGAGCGCCACCGCCGTCCAGAGCGCGGGGAGCAGCGGCCGGGCGACCCGCGCGTGGATCAGCAGCCGGGCGGTGATCGCCGCCGCCGCCGTGCCGGCGACCACGCCCGCCGTGCGGACGCCGAGCCAGCCCATCAGGTACGGCGAGATCATGCTGTACGAGGCGGTGTGCATCCCGCCGTACCAGGACAGGTTGTACGCGGCGGCCGGGTGCTGCCGGGCGAAGTCCGTCCAGGCGTACTGGGCCGCCAGGTCACCGGCGTCGTGCGCCAGGAAGAGCGCCCAGATCCCGTGCAGGAGGAGGGCGAGCGCGGTGGCCGCGGTCACCGGGTGGCGCCACGCCCGCACGAGGGGGAGGGGCCGGGAACGCCCGAGGACGGCGGGACGGACCGGGCCCGTGACGCTCATCGGGGTCCTTTCCGTGCTGACCGGGACCACCAGGGATAGCAGACCGCGGGCCCCGCGCCGCCGGGGCGCACCGGCCGGCGGCGGGCCGGGCGCCGGATGCCCCCGGATGCGCGCGGGCCGCCCGCCCGCAGCGGGACGCGCGAGCTGCGGGCCCGCCGGCGGCGTGCCAGGCTGGACGGGCCGGGGGTCACTCGCCTGAAGGTGACGCGATGAGCGTCAAGCCGGTCCCGGACGGATATCCGCGCGTCTCGCCCTACCTCTACGTGGACGGGGCGGCCGCCGCCGTCGACTTCTACCGCACCGTTCTCGGTGCGACCGAGCGGATGCGGCTGCCCGGGCCCGACGGCAAACTGGGCCACTGCGAACTGCAGCTCGGCGACTCGGTGCTGATGCTCGCGGACGAGTTCCCGGAGATGGGCGCCCTCGGGCCGCGGACGGTGGGCGGCAGCCCGGTCACCCTCAGCGTGTACGTCGACGACGTGGACGCCGTGCACGCCCGGGCACTGGCCGCCGGGGCGACCGCGCTCGGCCCCGTCCAGGACCGCTTCCACGGTGACCGGGTGGGCGGCTTCGAGGACCCGTTCGGCCACCGCTGGAGCGTGGCCACCCACATCGAGGACGTGGGGCCGCAGGAGATGGCCCGCCGCGCCGCCGAGGCGATGGGCGGCTCCTGACCGTCCCCGCGGGGTCCACCGCAGCGTGTGCTCAGGAGCGTCTGCTCAGCGTGTCTGCTCAGCGGTGTCTGCTCAACGGCGTGCCGTCGGCGGCTCCCCCGCCGGCCGCTCCCCTGCCCGGTGCTCCCCGGCCCGGTGCTCCCCGGCCCGGTGCTCCTCGCCCTGCTGCTCCCCCGCCCGGTGCTCCCCGGCCGGCAGGCGCAGTTCGGCCACCGCCCCGCCGTCCGGATGGTTGCTCAGCAGCAGTTCGACGCCGATCGCCTCGGCATGGCCCTGGGCGATGGTGAGGCCCAGACCGTGGCCGTTGCCGCGCTCCCGCGCCCCGGTACGGAAGCGCTGCGGGCCGTCCCGCAGCACGTCGTCGGGGTAGCCCGGGCCGTGGTCGCGGATCCTGAGGGTCGTCCCCTCCACCCGGACGTCGACCGGCGGGAGGCCGTGCCGATGGGCGTTGGCCAGCAGATTGGAGACGATCCGGTCGAGCCGGCGGGGGTCGGTGGTGACCAAGGCCCCGGTGCCGATCCGCAGCCGCACCGCGGGGCCCGCCGAGGTGATCCCGGTGAGCAGCGGCCCCAGCGGCAGGACGGACAGGTCGGCCGGTTCCGCCCGGGCGTCCAGCCGGGAGACCTCCAGCAGATCCTCCGTCAGACCGCACAGGAAGCGGACCCGGTCCCGGACCAGTTCGGTGGGACGGCCCGGGGGCAGCAGTTCGGCCGCGGTCAGCAACCCGGTCAGCGGGGTGCGCAGCTCGTGCGCCACGTCGGCGGTGAAGCGCTGCTCCCCGGCCAGTCGGCTGCGCAGCACCGCCGACATCGAGTCGACGGCGGCTGCCAGGTCGGCGACCTCGTCACGCGGGCCGCCGAGCGGGCCGATCCGGGCCGCCAGGTCGCCCCGGGCGATGGTCCGGGCGGTCCGGGCCGCAGTGCGCAGCCGGCTGCTGATCCGGTCCGCGGCGAACACGCCGGCGAGCACCGTGACGGCGACCGCCAGGGCGGCGGAGAGCAGGATCGTCCGGTCCAGTTCGGCGACGGCGCGCTCGTCCTCCCGGTAGTCGACGCGGACGGAGAACACCTTCCCGCCGCTGCCGGCGGCCGCCCACATGGCGGTGCCGTGCGGCCCCGGCCCGAACATCGAGCCCTCGTGGCCCTGCGCGGCCAGCCGGCGCAGTTCCTCCGGGAGGCCGGGGGCGGCGGGGACGGCCGGGGACGGGGCGGCGGAAGCGGCGGTCGGGGCCGGGGCGGGGGCCTCCTCGACGGCGGCGGTCGGCCCCAGCACCACTCCGGTCCCGGAGTAGGCGGTGAGCAGCGAGTCCAGGGCCGCCTCGGCGGACCTCCGGGCCTGCTCGGTGTGCTGGCGGACGGAGGCCTGATGGACCAGCAGCCCGAGGGTGAGCGCGACCAGGAACGACACCACGGCGACGGTGACGGCGATCTGCCGGCGGAGGTTCACCGCAGGCGCCGCAGCTTGTAGCCGAAACCGCGGATGGTTTCGATCCGCTCGGCGCCGATCTTGGCGCGCAGGCGCTGGACGTGGACGTCCACCACCCGGGTGTCGGCGCCCCAGGAGTAGTCCCAGACCCGTTCGAGCAGGGTCTGGCGCTCCAGCACCACGCCGGGGGCGGCGGTGAACTCCAGCAGCAGCCGGAGTTCGGTCGGGGTGAGCGGCACCTGGCGCCCGCCCACCCGCACCTCCATCGCGTCGGTGTCGACCTCCAGGCCGTCGATCTCCCGCAGCGAGCGGGCCGGCCCGGGCTGCGGACCGGGCCCGGGGGTGGGGTGGTGCGCCGGGGCCGGGTGGTGGGCCGGGCCGGGCGGCGCCAGCGGCTGGGAGCCCAGGCCGGTGCGGCGCAGCACGGTGCGGATCCGGGCGACCAGGACGGCCGTCTCGAAGGGCTTCACGATGTAGTCGTCGGCGCCCGCCTCCAGGCCCGAGATGACGTCGATCGGCTCGGTGCGGGCGGACATCATCAGGATCGGCAGCAGGCTCTCCTCGCGGATCCGCCGGCAGAGGCCGACGCCGTCGAGCAGCGGCAGCATGACGTCGAGCAGCAGCAGGTCCGGCGGCTGGGCGCGGAAGCGCTCCAGGCCCTCCAGGCCGTCGCCGGCCGTGTCGACGGGGAACCCGTAGCGTTCCAGCGCCATCCGGGTCGCCTCGCGGATCACCTCGTCGTCCTCGACCAGCAGGATCCGCGGCGCGGTGGGCGCGGCGGCGGTCATCGGCGCCCGGCCGGTCATGAGCGCCTCATCGGGGACGCTGTCGGGACCTGCGGTGCGGGGCTGGGCGAGGCCGTGGGCCGGGCGCCGGCGGCGACCGACGGCCGGGCGGGGGCCGGGCCGGAGTCCCCGCCGCCGGAACCGCCGCCCGGGGCGGGCGGGACCGCCGGCTGCGCACTGCGGCCGGGTTCCCTGAGTTCGGGGGCGGGTGCGGTGGGCAGGCAGAAGGGGACGTCGGCGGCCGGGCCGGTCGCCCGGATCTGCCGGTTGTCGAAGGCCAGCCGGACGCCGTTCCAGCGGTACGTGCTGTTGGTCTCGGTGACCTCGTTGGTCGGCTCGTGCACCAGGAGGTCCGGACCCACGGTGTCCGCGCTGAACCCGGTCAGCACCTGGAGGGCGAGCACCGGCAGGACCTGACGCTCGTGCAGGGTGTAGACGTGCAGGTAAGCCCGCTGCGCGCCGGTGACCACGGCGGTGAGCAGCTCCTCGCGGCCGTCGCCGGTGAGGTCCCGGTACTGGGCCGGCCGGACGGCGCAGCCCGCGCAGCCGGTCAGCGCGGTCCGCTCCTCGGACTGGACGGACGGGTCCTTGTCCAGCAGCACGCGGACGTCCACGGTGCGGATGCTCCCGCCGTCCGCGACGACGCCGGGCACCGGTGCGGGGGACGGCTGGCCGGTGGGGGACGTGGAGGGGAGCGGCGAGACGTCGGCGGCCGGCCAGAGCTGCTGGGGGCTCGGCCGGACGGTGACCGGACGGGTCTTCCCCGCGTCGTGGAGCTGTCCGGCCGAGCTGCAGCCGGCCGAGGCCGCGACGGCCAGGGCCGCGAGGAGTACGCCCGCCCCCGGTGCCACGCGGCCGAGCCATGTCCTCACAGTCCTCACGCGGGGTGCCTTTCGGGTCGGGGGCGGCGGTCGGGGCGCCGGTCGGATGGTCCATCTGCATTACGCGCGACGGCGTGCGCCGGTTGCACCCGGGCGGGCGCACAAGCCCGGCGGCCCGGTTTCGGCAGCACCCCTGAGCAGCGCCTTTCGGGGGCGGCCGCCGGACGGGCCGCCCCTGGGGGCCGACCGGGCCGGGGAGTGACGGGCCGACCGGCCGGGGCCGGTCAGCCCGTGGGAGCGGTCGTGCCGACGTAGTCCGCCAGCACGATGATGTTGTCGGAGTAGTGGCCGTCGGCCCCGACCCGGCCGCCGCAGGTGATCAACCGCAGCTGCGGGCCGGCGGTGTCGCCGTAGACCGTCGCGGTCGGGAACCCGCTCTTGGGGAACTGCTGCAGTTCGCGCACCTTGAAGGTGACGGTGCCGCCGCTCCGGCCGCGGACGTCGATCCGGTCGCCCGGCCGCAGTTGCGGCAGGCGGTGGAAGACCGCCGGCCCCTTGCGGGTGTCGTAGTGGCCGAGGATGACGGCCGGCCCGGTCTGGCCGGGGACCGGCCCCTCGCGGTACCAGTCGACCTGTCCCGGCCGGTCGGCCGGCGGCACCTCGACGGTGCCGTCGGGGTTGAGGCCGCCGCTCTCCACCGGGGCGTCCACACCGATCCGGGGGATCAGCAGTCGGGTGGGCGGGGACGGCGCCCCGGCGGCCGGGGCGGCGGGCCCGGGGTCTCCCCCGGGTGTGCCCGCCGGGACGGGCGCGCCGGCCGGCGCGCCCGTGGTCGGCCCGGCCGCGGGTGCCGGACCGGTGGCGCCGGCCGCCTCGGGGGCCCGGCCGGCGAACTCGATCCGCACCGGGTCGTGCCTCGGCGCCGGGACGAGGACCAGTGCGGCGAGCACCAGGGACAGGCTGCCGGCCGCCGCGGCCGGCGCCCACGAGGGGCGCCGGCCACGACGGCTGCGGTCAGCCCTGTGCGCCGGCACGACGGCGGGCGACGGCGAAGCCGATGCCCGCCACGCCCGCGACGGCCAGGCCGGAGCCGGCCACCACGGTGACGGTCGAGCGGCCGGTCTCGGCCTCACCGGTCTGGGCACCGCCCTTGGGGACGGTGGCGACCTGCGGCGCGCCGGCGCCGCGGTCCCCGGTGGGCGGGGCGGGGGTGGGAGACGCGGTGGGGACCGCGCCGCCGGTCACCCGAGGGGACACCGAGGGGACGGCTGTCGGGGTCGCGCCCGAGCCGGAGCCGGAGCCGGCCGGAGCGGGCGCGGGGACGGACACCGACGGCGTCGGGGTGCCGTCGGCGAAGGCCGCGGTGGTGGGGCCGGCCAGGGCGACGGCTGCTCCGGCGCAGACCAGGGCAAGCCGGACCGCGCGGCGGGACAGGCCGGCGGGACGGCCGGGGATGCGGCCGGTCAGGTGTCCTGACATGGGAAAACCTCCAGGTTTGGCCGCTCCCGACCCTGCTGGCCGGGGGCTGACACCGCACACGCTAGGAAGCCCTCCGCACGGACCTCCGCCGGATCTGTAACAGCCTCCGGGCGGATGTGTAACAGCCGACCACACCCTTTCTCGTCTCCTTGACGATAAACGACCGCACCGATTATCGTCATGGAGACGAGAAAGGGGGCCTCCGATGGCCGACATCACCAGGCGGTTCGGGCTGCGCCACCTCCGCGCGGCACCGACCTCGCACATTCGCCACCTGCGCAGCGGCACCCTCGCCCACGACGGCACCGGCCTCGCCTTCTGGTTCCGGCCGCTCACCGCCGCACTCTCCGAAGTCCCGGTCGACGACCGCGAACTGGGCATGCTCTTCCACGCCCGCACCGCCGACTACCAGGACCTCACCGTGCAGGCCACGGTCACCTACCGGATCACCGACCCGGCGCTGGCCGCCACCCGGATCGACTTCGGCATCGACGCCGGCACCGGCACCTGGCGCAGCGCGCCGCTGGACCAGCTCGGCAACCTGCTCACCGAGACCGCCCAGCAGCACGCGCTCGACCTGATCGCCCGCACCCCGCTCGCCGAAGCTCTGGCCGACGGCGTCGGCGCCGTCCGCCGGCGCGTCACCGAGGGCCTCGCCGACGAACCCCGGCTGACCGAGACCGGACTCGCCGTGATCGCCGTCCGGGTCATCGCCCTGCGGCCCGAGGCCGAGATGGAGCGCGCCCTGCGCACCCCCGCCCGTGAGCTGGTCCAGCAGGAGGCCGACCGGGCCACCTACGAGCGGCGCGCGGTCGCCGTCGAGCGGGAGCGGGCCATCTCCGAGAACGAGCTCGCCAGCCGGATCGAACTCGCCCGCCGGGAGAAGGAGCTGGTCGAGCAACAGGGCGCCAACGCGCACCGCGAGGCCGAGCAGGCCGCCGCGGCCGACGGCGTACGGGCCGAGGCGGAGGCCGCCCGCCGGACCAGACTCGCCGAGGCGGAGGCAGCGGCCGCCAGGGTCCTCGCCGGCGCGCAGGCGGATGCCCAGCGAGCCCTCGGCGAGGCGAAGGCCGCCGCCGAGCAGGCCTGGCTGGCGGCCCACCAGCAGGCCGGCCCCGACGTCCTGCACGCCTTGGCGCTGATGCGGCTCGCCGAGCACCTGCCGAGCATCGGCAGCCTCACCCTGACCCCGGACGTCCTCACCGGCCTGCTGGCCAGGCTCGGCCTGCCCCCGGCCGGGGACGGTACGCCGGCCGGCGGCGGCACTACGGGCGGCACCAGCGGCGCGGGCGGCGCCCGATGACGCTCGCCCCGCGCGTGGTGATCGTGCACCGCCGCTCCGAGTACGAGGAGTTGCTCGCCCGGCACGGCTCGGCCGGGCAGGCCGCGTTCTTCCTCTCCACCCGCGGCCGCTCGCTCGACGACACCGAGCGGCCGCACCGGCGCACACTCGCCGCGCTCGCCGAGGTCGCCGCCGCCGTCCCGCTGGACTGGCGCCGCACCCGGGTCGAACGCGCCGACCTGGACCGCTTCCTGTTCGCCCCGGACGACATCGTGGTGGTGGTCGGGCAGGACGGCCTGGTGGCCAACGCCGCGAAGTACCTCGGCGGCCAGCCCGTCATCGGCATCGACACCGACCCCGGCCGCAACCCCGGTGTGCTGGTGCGCCATCAGGCCGGGGACGCCGCGCGGCTGCTGCGCGCCGCCACCGGACCAGGGGCGGACGCCCGGCTGGAGGGGCGCACCATGGTCGAGGCGGTCGCCGACGACACCCAGCGGCTGCTCGCCCTGAACGAGATCTACCTCGGCCGGAGCACCCACCAGACGGCCCGCTACCGGATCTCGGCGCCACCCGCCACCGACCCGGGGACGGGCACGCACGGGGATGTCGGCGCGAACCCCGGCGCCGAGACCCAGGCGTCCTCCGGGGTGCTGATCGGCACCGGCACCGGCGCCACCGGCTGGTGCCGGTCCGCCTGGCTGGAACGGCGCAGCAGCCTCCCGCTCCCGGGCCCCACCGCACCGGCGCTCGCCTGGTTCGTCCGGGAGGCCTGGCCGTCGCCCACCACCGGCACCCGGCTCGGGCAGGGGCTGCTGACCGGTGCCGAACACCTCTCGCTGACCGTCGAGTCCGACCGGCTGGTCGCCTTCGGCGACGGCGTGGAGTCGGACGCGCTCCAGCTGAGCTGGGGCCAGACCGTCCGGGTGGGTGTCGCGGCCGAACAGCTGCGCCTGCTGACCTGACGGCCCGCGGCCCCCGCAGGCCGCGATCGACGGGCCACGGGGGGCGGGGGCGGGGGCCCACGGGGGCGGGGGCGGGGGCGGGGCCCGCCAGGACGTTCCGGCCGGAGCGGCTCAGAAGCCCTGGACGGCCTCGTCCTCGTTGTCGTAGACGTTGAACACCGAGATCAGCTGCGTGATGTAGAGGATGTCCTGAACCTTGGGGGGAAGGTTGAGCAGCGCGAGCTTGGCGCCCCGATGGTTCGTCGTGGTGTAGCAGCTGACCAGCTCGCCCACCCCCGAGGAGTCGATCGCGGTCACGTCGGCGAGATTGAGCAGGATCTTGGTGGCGCCGCTCTCGAGCGCCTCGCGGACGGCGCTCCGCAGGGCCACGTCGCCCACCCCGATGGTGATCCTGCCCTTGAAATCGAGGACGGTGACGTCACCGGACTTGCGGGTCGAGATCTGCATCAGCGGTTCTCCTTCCGAGGTCCCGCCATCGCTTCCGTGGGTGGCGAGGATGGATTTGCGCAGCGTGACCCGGGTTCCGCCGTCGGGCGGGAAGGCGAAGTCGACGCCGTCCATGAGGTGGTGCATCAGGAACACGCCCCGGCCGCCGGGCAGCAGGAGCCGCTCGGGCGTACGGGGGTCGGGACAGGCGCCGGGATCGAAGCCGGGGCCGTCGTCCGTCACCGTCACCACCACGTGTCCGTCCGCCACCTCGGCCTCAAGCAGCACCGATCCGAGCCCGCCGGACCGCCGGCCGTGCCGGACGGCGTTGGACACCGCCTCCAGGACGGCCGTGATGACCTGGTGGTGGGCGTCGGGGGCGAGCGGCAGGGTGGACAGCAGGCCGCCGATCTCCTCCTCCACCCGGCCGAGGTCGGGGTCGTCACGACTGATCGTCAGTTGCATGGGCCGGCCCCGTCGGGCACCCGCGGCGGGCGGCGGCTCGCCGGCGCCCCGCGATCGGCGCGACCGGGCCGGGCGGCGCCGGGACGGACGGTCGCGGCGGGCGCGCTGGTGACGGGCATGTCGGGACCCTCCCGTGAGAGGTGAGCCGGCGTGAGGGAGGTGAGCCGGATCGGGCGGACGCGACACATCGTGCCCGACCGATCGCCGGATCGGGGCGGCACCACCACGTGCTCCACCCGAAGGAGCGAACCCGTCCCCCGGCCGGTTTGGCCGCGCCGGGCCGGGCGCGCCCGGGTGGTGACGGGGGCTTTCAGCGGGCGGGACACGCGGCGCCGGAGCGCGCCGGACGGTGCCCCGGGGGCGCTCCGGACGCGTCCGGGGGCGCACTCAGGGACGTCCCGCCGGACGTCAGCGCGTCCGCCGGGCCTCGGCCCGGGCCGCACGGCGGGCCGCCGTGCGGGGGAACGCCGGAGGGCGGGCCGCGAAGGCCCGCCCCCGGTGCTGCGGCACCCGCCCCCTTCACGGGCACGGTGGAGGCCGGTGCGTGCGCGGCCGCCCTCCCCGGACGGCTCGTCGCACACGCCCTGGGAATCGCGGCAGGGCCGGCGGGCGGGCAGGAGCCCGAACCGTGGTCCCGGCCGCGCGCCAGGACCGCTCCCCGCCGTGCCACCGCCCGCCCCCACCGGGGCGGCGCGGCCGCTCGCCCGTCCCCGGTCAGACCTCCAGATCGGCCTCGATCTTGGTGAGCTGGTGGCGGGCCATCGCCAGGTTGGCGCGGCCGCGGTCCAGCGCCAGGTAGAGGAAGAGGCCCTTGCCGGTCCGCCCGCCGAGCGGCCGGATCAGGTGGTACTGGGTGGACAGCGTGATGAGGATGTCCTCGATGCCGTCCTTGAGGCCCAGCATGTCCATCGTGCGCATCTTGGCCCGCACCACGTCGGTGTTGCCGGCCGCGGCCACGTTGAGGTCGAGCCCGCCCGCGCCGTCCAGGATGCCCAGGGCCATGCCGCTGTTGTAGTCGACCAGTGCGGCCCCGATGGCCCCCTCGATCGTGGTCATGGCCGCCTTGAGGGTGCCGTCTACGTCAGTCATGTCGTTCTCCGATTCGTGGTGTCAGTGCTCTTGCGTCTTGCGGTACGGGGGAAGTTCGGGGATGGGAGGCTCGGGCGGGTCGTCGTCACCCCACCTCCTTCGGGCCGAGGGAGTCCTCCAGGAGGACGCCGACGCGCTCCGCGGACCGGCGCGCCTCCAGGTGCAGGCGCCCCACGTTGACGTCCGGGTGGGCCAGCACGGTGAGCACGCAGGCGGAACCCGCCGCGTACGTGGCCACGTAGCCGTGCTCGCCGCGGACCAGCGACTCCCGGAAGTCGCCCTGCCCCGTGGTGTCGGCCAGGCGCTGGGCCAGGCCCAGCGCCGCCGCGGTGAGGGCGGCCAGACCGGTCGGCTCGGTCCCGTGCGTGTCATGGGCGATCAGCAGACCGTCCACGCTGGCCACCAGGCCGCCCGCCAGATGCGGCACCCGGTGTCTCAGGGCACGGAGTTCGGCCAACAGGTCCGTCTCCAAGGCGATCAGTTGTCTCCTTCCGGCGCGCTGCTTGAGCGCTCGCCTCATGGACACGGGTGGCGGGTGACGGGCGGAGCGGGGGTCACAGTCGGGCCTCCAGGGCGGTTCGGACCCGGTGCAGCAGGGCGATGTCCGGGTCGTTGACGGACAGCGGCTGGGCCGCTGCGTGCGTGGGTCGGCGGGACGGCCGGGGCTCGGACCGGCGGTGGGCGGCGGCCGTGCCGCCCGGGACGGCCGCCAGGGCCGCCCCCGGGACCCGGCGCTCCAGGCCGGCCAGGGTGAGCTCCACCGTGTCGGTGTCCAGCGGGGAGACCGGCCGCGGGTCGGCCGGGGCGGGCCGGGCCGAGGCGTAACCCTCCGCCCCGTTCGGACCCGCCCCCGGACCGGCCACCAGGCTGGCCACCCGGCCGGGCGCCGGGGCGGCCCCGAACGGGGTCGCCACCAGGCCGGCCGCGGCGAGCCGCCGGATGTCGACCGTGGTGCTGAAGGCCGAGCGGCCCAGCAGCCGGGCGAGGTCCCCCGGGGTGCGCCGGCCGTCGGCGTGCGACAGCAGCTCCCGCTGGCGCCGGTTCGGCGCCGGCACCCGGGTGTGCGGACCGCTGGCGCGGTGCCCGGCCGGCACCGGCACCACCGGTGAGCTGTCGAGCTGCGGCCAGGGCCAGATCCGCTCCAGCACGTCCCGCCGCCGCACGCTCTCGCGGCGCAGAGTACGGGCACTCACCCGGCGCACCGGCCCGAGCCAGTGGCGGGCACCGGGCTCGAACCAGGTCATCGTGGAACGGGCGCAGAGCACGAAGAACGCCGCGTCGTACAGCGCTCCCAGGTGGCAGATCTCCAGCTCGCCGCGGGTCAGCCGGCCCTGTTCGAGCAGGGCCCGGCCGACCCGGCAGTCGGGGCCGGAGGTGCGGACGGTCTCCTGCCAGACCTCGGCCGGGACTCTCCCGCAGGCCGCCAGGAGGCCGGCCAGGCCCGGGGTCCGGTCGCTCTCGACGTGGACCACCCAGCCCTCGGAGAGGTGGACGGTGCCGGCCTCCCCGTGCAGGGCGCCGGTGGCCTGGCTCTCGGCCAGCCGCTCGACCGTCTCGCCGGGCGGCTGCCAGTAGCGCATCGGCGGCCTGCTCATGCCGGCCTCCGGCGGCCGAGGGGGTGGCGCAGTGCGGTGCGACGAGCGGAGCCGCGGTGGACGGCGACGGGGCGGGCGGTCGTGGGGTGGGCGGCCCGGACCGGGGCGTGTGGCCGAAAGGTGTCGGATTCGGCCCGGCGGGGGGAGCCCGGAGCGACGCCGGACGATCCGGTGTCCGGCCGTCCGGCCGGCTCTTCGACGGGGGTCATGCGAGGACCAGCTCCTCGGCGAGCGCCTGCAGGCGGTAGCGGGCGCCGGCCAGATTGCCGTCGGCGCGGTCCAGCCAGAGGTGCAGGGCCAGTCTGCTGTCGAACACCGTGCTCACGAAGCAGAACAGGTGATAGCTTCGGCCACCTGTGACGATGATGTCCTGAAGGGGGATCCTGACGTCGTTCTCGTCGGCGAATGTCGGACTGTCAGCAGCCGCGCGCAGCAGGTCAGTTGCCTCCGCCGCCACCGCCTCGTGGTCCCCGTTCGGACTGTCCCCCACGGCGCCGAGGGCCAGCCCGCTGCTCCAGTCGATCAGGCTCGCGCCGCGCGCTCCCGCTATCTCCATCGCCTGGGACAGGCATTCGTCGATACCCGGCACACGGGCTCCTTCTGAGGGTTTTTCGGCAGCAGGTCGCCGCTGAGCAGGCGCAACCTGGACCGCCATGTCGAGTCGCTGTTCCGACACGGAAGGCTACTCAGGGTTTCCGTATGACGAACATTCCATTGGCATATTCGATTGTGGGACGAATCTTTTCGGCCAGTCTGGCGCGAGCCCGCACCCCCGCCAGGATTCGGAACCGGCAGGTAGGCCTACCCTAGGTAGACGCACCGTCACCTTCCGTCCCAGGTGAGGACCTTGGCCGATTCCGCCACCCGCATGGAGGTTTTGGCGAGTCCGCATCGGTCGAATGGGGTAGGAGAGACCTTCGCCCGGACGTGGGTTCGACCGTCGACCAGGCACCGGAGCATCGGCGGCACACCCGTCGGCAGGCACCGGGCGGACCCGTGGCAGGCTTCGCACCAGCGCTCGGAAGCGACGCGGGCGCGGGCGCGCGGACGGACGCCGGCACCTGAACGGAAGCCGGCGCCGGATCACCGACGGACCCCGGCCCGCCCCCGGTCAGTGCGGGGCCGAACCCAGGACCCAGGCGGCGCCGGAGAGCGTGACCATCGAGAGCAGGGTCGAGTACAGCACCGAGTCGCGGGCCAGGACGGTGCTCAACTCGTACTGGCGGGCGTAGATGAACACGTTCTGGGCCGTCGGCAGCGCGGAGCAGACCACCACCGCCAGGAGTTGGTGCGCGGGCAGCCCGAGCACCAGGCTGCCCACCGCGAAGGCCACCAGCGGCTGCACCAGCGTCTTGATCAGCACGGACGCACCGACCTCGGCCGGCAGTCCGGCCCCGACGGCGGCCGGGCGGCCGTGCAACGACATGCCGAGGACGACCAGGGCGGTCGGCACGCCCGCACCGCCGAGCAGTTCGCAGGAGTGGGCCAGGGTCTGCGGCAGGTGCCAGCCGGCGGCCGAGACCGCACTCCCGAGCCCCGAGGCCAGGATCACCGGGTTCCGCAGCGGGAGCAGCAGCATCCGGCGGGCCCGGTCGGCGCCGGGCCGGGCCGCCGACCGGGTGCCACCCGCAGCCGCGTAACCGTCCGCCCGTCCGGCCCGCTCCGCACCGGCGCCGCCCGCCTCCAGGGTGGTCAGGATGACCGGCGTGACCAGCAGGACCTGGAAGAGCAGCACCGGCGCGATGAAGGTCGCGTCACCGAGCACCTGGACCGCGACCGGGATGCCCAGGTTGGCGGAGTTGACGTAGCCGGAGGCCATCGCGCTGATCGCCTGGTCGGCCGGCCGGCGGCCGAAGACCCAGCGGCTGACCGCGACGCCGAGGAGTGAGGCCAGCACCGTACCGGCCGCGAAAGCGAGCATCGAGGCGTTGGCGAAGGAGCCGAGCGGAGTCCGCGCCAGCATGCCGAACAGCGCGGCGGGCATGGCCACATGGAAGACGAAGCGGCCGAGGACGTCCTCGGCGTGCTCCCCCAGCAGTCCGGTCCGGGCCAGCAGGTAGCCGACGGCGGTGAGCACCCAGATCGGGACGAAGGCGGAGAGCAGCGGGTACAGGGAGGGCATCGGTCCTCAGACGGTCGGGGAGCCGGCCGGGCACCGGGCGCCCGGCACCTCGCGGCCCGCACCCGCCGTCCGCCACGCCCGCACCGCCGCGTCCGCCACCCTGCCGACCGGGCGGTTCACCGCCGCAGCATCGCAGACGTCCGCATTCCGGTCCATCCTGTTTCACCTCCGGCCCGCGGATCACCCCGGGCCGGACGGTGGCGCCCGGGCCGGACGGTGGCGCCCGGGACGGTCAGAGGACGAGCGGCCGGTGGGTGGCGCTGATCGGGGCGGGCAGCGCGGTCGAGCCGACGAGGTAGCGGTCGACGGCCGCGGCCGCCGAGCGGCCCTCGGCGATCGCCCAGACGATCAGCGACTGGCCCCGGCCCGCGTCACCGGCGACGAAGACGCCGTCCCGGCCGGTGGCGAAGTCGGCGTCGCGGGCGAAGGTGCCCTGGGGGGCGAGATCCAGGCCGAGCTGGCCGATCAGCGGACTGTCCCGCTCCGGACCGGCGAACCCCAGTGCGAGCAGCACCAGTTGAGCCGGAACGGCCTGTTCGGCCGCCGCCCCCGGCGGGCCGCCCGACGGCCCGGACGAGGCCAGGAAGGTGACACCGCGGACCCGGCCGTCCGGGTCACCGTCGAAGCGCACCGTACGGGCCGCGTACGTCCGGATGTCCGGGCCGGCCGACCCCCCGGCACCATCGGCGGCCGCGTCCGTGGCCGCACCGGGGCCGAACCCGCGCTCGCCGCCCCCCTCCCCGCACCGATCGCCGGACGTCTCGCCGGACCGACCGCCGTCCGACCGCCCCGGCGGGAAACCGTGCTGCTTCCCGTAGAGGTGGCCGGCCTCCTCGTGCGAGGCGGTCAGCCGGTGGACCTTCGGGTGGATCGGCCAGGGCTGCTCCGGGGAGCGGGTGTCCGGCGGCTGCGGGTGGATGTCCAACTGGGTGACCCGCCGGGCGTGCTGGCGCAGGGCCGTGCCCAGACAGTCGGCCGCGGTGTCGCCGCCGCCGATGATGACCACATCCTTGCCCTCGGCGCTGACGGTCGGGGCGTCGAGGTCGCCCACGCAGACCCGGTTGGCGATCGGGAGGTACTCCATCGCCTGGTGGATCCCCGCCAGTTCGCGCCCTGGCAGGGCCAGTTCGCGCCAGGCGGTGGCGCCGACGGCGAGCAGCAGGGCGTCGTGGCGGGCCCGGAGGTCGGCGGCGTCGACGGCGGTGCCCACGGCGGTGCCGGTGACGAACCGGGTGCCCTCGGCCCGCATCTGGGCGATCCGGCGGTCGAGGTAGCGCTTGGCCATCCGGAAGTCGGGGATCCCGTAGCGGAGCAGGCCGCCGACCCGGTCGGCCCGCTCGAAGACGGTCACCGCGTGCCCGGCCCGGGTGAGTTGCTGAGCACCGGCGAGGCCGGCCGGGCCCGATCCGACCACCGCGACGGTGCGGCCGGTCGCCCTCGGCACCGGCTCCGGACGGACCTCCCCCCGGGACCACGCCCGGTCGGCGATCGCGACCTCCACCTCCTTGATGGTGACCGGGTCCGCGTTGATGGCCAGGACGCAGGAGCTCTCGCAGGGCGCCGGGCAGAGCCGGCCGGTGAACTCGGGGAAGTTGTTGGTGGCGTGCAGCCGTTCGGCGGCCGCCTCCCAGTCCTGGTGGAAGACCAGGTCGTTCCATTCGGGTATGAGGTTCCCGAGCGGGCAGGCGTTGTGGCAGAACGGGAGTCCGCAGTCCATGCAGCGTCCGGCCTGCAGGGAGACGACGGGCAGCAGCGGGTGCCCCGCGTAGACCTCTCCCCAGTCCTGGGCCCGCTCGGAGACCGGGCGTCGGCTGCGGGTCTGACGCCCGGTGGTGAGAAAGCCCTTCGGGTCGGGCATCGCAGACCTCCTCGCAGGGGTCGCGCCGGACATCGCCACCGTACGCCCGGTATGCCCGGTTTATCCGAACCTGGAACCCCTTGGGAACATCCGACCCCGGCATCCCCGGAGCCCCCTTCCGCCATGGTCGGCATCGGTGGATACATACGGTAGTCGGTTCATCACTTCGCGTGTGACGCAGCACACAGTCATGACATGTACACGTTGTGCAATACTCGCCGGAGCACATCCAGTGCCTTCATTTACAAGGGAGTTGATGAAATGCGCGCTCGGATCGCAGCTCTGACGGCCATTTCGGCAGGACTGACCCTGGCCATGGCCGGCCCTTCGTGGGCCACCCCGACCCCGTCGGCCGGCACGGCGGCGGGCACCTCGACCTCGGCCGCCGCCTCCGCGGCCCCCGGCATCACGTGTCCGGCCCAGGTGAACCGGCCCTGCGCCTGGCAGGAGCGGGGTGAGCGCGGCGTCCTCGGCAGCGCCCAGGTCACCGCCGAGCACCCGGGGCAGCTGACCCTGGTCCGCGTCGACGTCAAGATCCAGCGGGCCTGGGGCAGCCCGTGGGAGACGGTGGCCTCCTCGACCCTGCTGCAGTACGGGTCCGTGCGGGTCAGCACCCCGCCGGTCAGCGCCCTCGGCCCGATCGTCGTCTGCGCGACCGGCGGCCCGGCGCTGCAGCCCGCCTTGCAGTCGACCACCTGTACCACCCCGCACTGACCTGGCGGCGAAGCCGCCCGAGCCGTGGACGGATGGACGGATGGACGCGTGGACGGGTGGACGCGCGGACCGACGGGCGGACGGCCGCGGACGGGGCAAGCGGGTGAACCTCGGGTCGGGGGCGTAGCCACACCCCGGGGTGTCGCGTTGAGGCGGGCGTGAGCAGCAGCCCCGGAGAGCAGCAGGTCCAGGCCGGACGACGCCAGGCCTGGTCGCCCATGCTGCCCCTCGACGCCCGTCCCCCGGCCCGGCCATCGGCAGGAGCCGCCGACGGCCCGGCCGTCTTCGGCCGGCCCGGCGGCCCCCTCGCTCCGGTCGCTCCCCCGCGAGCGGGTTTCGGCCCCGCGCCGGGCCGAAACCCGCTCGCGGGGGCCGACGACACCGTCCACCTCAGCAGTGCCCAGGACACCCTGCAGGTCATCGCCAACGCCGACCGCTGGGCGCAGCTCACCAACGCCCTGGACGAGGCGCTCGTCCCGCTCGCGGTCGGCGACGTCGACGCGCTGCGCCACCTGGCCAAACTGGAGCAGCCCGTGCTCGACGCCCTGACCCGCTGGATCGGCGCCGCGAACCGGGGCCACGGCGGGTGGCCGGCCCGGCCCGCCGGCAGCCTCCCGGCCTGACCGACCACGGTGCCCGTCCCCCGCCGGATCCCTGGCCCGGCCGCGGCGCCGTGTGGTGCCGGGCGGGCCGGAGGAGGACAGTGGAAGACAGCGCGGTCGGCGGACGAAGGCAGCCAGGGGGTGAGATCGGGAGGCCCACGATGACCTTTGTACAGATCGTCGAGTGTCGTACGGAGCAGCCGGACGAACTGAACCGGCTGATGGACACCTGGATCGAGCAGACCCAGGGCAGGCGCACCGCCACCCACAGCATGGTGGGGACGGACCGGGACGACGCGCAACACGTCGTGGAGATCATCGAATTCCCCTCGTACGAGGCGGCGATGCGCAACTCCGGTCTGCCGGAGACGGACCGGATCTTCCGCGAGATGGTGGCGCTCTGCCAGGAGCCGCCCACCTTCACCAACCTCGACCTGGTCCGCGACGATCAGTTCCACAAGGAGGCGGCCCGCCGCCTCCTGATGGACCCGCCGACGGGTGACATGACCGTCCTCGACGAACTCCTCGCACCGGACTACTGCGACCACGACCCGACGATGGACGGCGAGACGGTCGGCCCCGCCGCCGTCAAGCGGATGATCGAGGGCTACCGCACGGCCTTCGACTTCACCTTCGACATCCAGAGCCAGATCGCCGACCGCGACCAGGTGGCCAGCCGTTGGATGTGGCGTGGCACGCACATCGGCGAGTACATGGGCATGGCGCCCACCAACAAGACCATCGAGTGCGCGGGGATGACGATCTTCCGGTTCGAGGACGGCATGGTGAAGGAAGGCTGGTGGAGCTGGGACGCCGTGGCGATGATGCGGCAGATGGGCATGATGCCCTCCTGAGACGCACCGACGAGCGGCGCTCTCCCGGGTACGACGGGTACCAGGGGCCGGTGCCCGGGCGTGGGCACAGCGGCCTCCGCCCGGGCATCACCGCGTTGCGGCCGGCCGGGAGCCGGCACCCTGCGACTGCGGCCCGGGGGCTGCCGACCCGAACTCGACCGGCCCGGCGGTACCGCTCACGCCCCGGTGTCGATCCTCAGCTGGAGAGCGGGGAAGCGCGGGGCCACGAAACCCAGCGACCGGTACAGCCCGGCGCCGTCGGCGGTGGCGTTGAGATTGACCACCCGCGCCCCCGTGTCCTCGGCGAACCAGGTCAGCAGGGCGTCCAGGCAGGCCCGCGCGTGGCCGCGCCCCCGTCGGCGCGGGTCGGTGCTGACGTTGAAGACGTGCCCGTGCAGGCCGCTGCGATTGGTGGGCCCGGGGGCGTGCCGGTCGCAGATGCCCACCGCGCAGCTGACCACGCCGAGTTCGAAGTCCTCCACCAGGAAGGCCGCGAACTCCTCGGGCCGGCCGAGGCGTTCGAGGAACCAGGTGTGGGCGTCCGCCCGCCACGGCGCCTGTTCGGGACCGGTGGGGATGTCCATGGCCGCCAGCATCAGCCCGCGCAGGCGGACCAGCGCGGGGGCGTCCTCGGCGGTGGCACGGCGGACGCGGCCTGCCTCGGCGGCGGGCGAATCGATCTCCCTCATGCGACGCCATTGTGCTCCACCGCCCAGGCCCGGGTCGGCGGCGGGGGCCCGCCGCCCGGCCGTCCGGACAGCCCGGCGGGGCGTCAGTGCCCGGCGGCCGGCGCCAACGCGCGCAGGGTGGTCGTCATGTTCCGCAGCACACGATTCCTTTTCGTGCACATGTTCGATTCTGGGCGTAGGGTGGAGCCATGACCATCCAGCTGCAGGGCAGCCTCCTCGACGGGACGGACGAGATCGCCCTCCGCCCGCTCGCGGCCGTCCGCCGCACCGAACTCGGCGCCGGGGCCTGGGTCGACGTGCTGCCGGGCTGGCTGACCGGCGCCGACGGGCTGTTCGAACAGCTGGTCGCGGACGTGCCCTGGCAGGCCGAGCAGCGGCAGATGTACGAGCGGGTGGTCTCGGTGCCGCGCCTGCTGGCGTACTACCGGGAGGGGCGCGAGCTGCCGCACCCGGTGCTGAGCCAGGCCCGGTCGGCCCTGAGCGCGTACTACGCCGACGAACTCGGGGAGCCGTTCGTCAGCGCCGGGCTCTGTTACTACCGGGACGGCCGGGACAGTGTCGCCTGGCACGGGGACCGGATCGGACGCGGCGACCGGGAGGACACCATGGTCGCGATCCTGTCGGTCGGCGAGCCGCGCGCGCTGCTGCTGCGGCCGCGGTTCGGCGGGGGCGCGAGCGTGCGGCATTTGCTGGGGCACGGTGACCTGCTGGTGATGGGCGGATCCTGCCAGCGCACCTGGGAGCACGCCGTCCCGAAGACGGTCCGGCCGGTGGGGCCGCGGATCAGCGTCCAGTTCCGCCCCGGCGGGGTGGGCTGACGGTCTGCCGGCGCAGCGGGACGGACCACCGCTCACGCCCGTCGCCCGGGCGGGGTGACTCCCGGCCGGGGCCGGAAAAGATTGGAGCGCCGGGCCCGATTCGAACGGACTCTTCCTACTGAAAGTAGGACGTGCTCCACCAGCACCACCGACGCGTGGCCGAAGATCAATCTCTCGGCGACACGAATAGTAGCAGCTCATCCGGGTGATCCGATCATCGCGCCGGGCCTGCCGGCCGACGATCCGAAGCACCGGGGAACGGCCCGCGCCCGCGCCCGCCCCCGCCGCCCGACGGCGGGCAGGGGGCGGGCGCGGGCCGCCGGACTTCAGCCCGCCCGGTGCACGACCTCCCCGCCCACCACCGAAAGCTCCACCCGGGCGTCCAGGATGGCCTTCGGCTCCAGCGCGAACAGGTCGTCGGAGAGCAGCATCAGGTCGGCCAGCTTGCCGGGGGCGAGCGAACCGAGCTCGGTGTCCAGGAAGTTGGCGTACGCGCTGCCCATCGTGTAGCCGCGGACGGCGGTGGCGAGGTCCAGCGTCTCCTGCGGCATCCAGGCGTCGCCGCCGGCCAGGCCGCGCCGGGTGACAGCGGTGTACAGGCCGATCAGCGGGTCCATCTCGGCCACGTTCCAGTCACTGGAGAGGGCCAGGGTGGCGCCCGCCCGCTGCAGGCTGCGCATCGGCCAGGCCTTGGTCCAGCGCCGCTCGCCGACGGCCTCCGCCCAGTCCCGGCCCGGGCCGGCGATGTCGGGCGAGCAGTGCCGGGGCTGCATGCAGGCCACCACGCCGAGTTCGGCGAAGCGCGGGACGTCCGCCGGGTCCAGGCACTCCACGTGCACCACCTGGTGCCGGGCGTCGCGCGGGCCGTTGACCCGGCGGGCGTGCTCGACGGCGTCCAGCACGGTACGGATGCCGCGGTCCCCCGTGGCGTGCACGAAGGTCTGGAAGCCGGCCGCGTCCAGGCCGGCCAGCACCTCGGCGAACTCCTCCGGCGGGTAGAAGGTCTCGCCGCGGTGGCTGTGGTGCCCGGCGTAGGGCTCCAGCAGGGCGGCGGTGTGCGGCTCCACCACGTCGTCGATGTAGAGCTTCAGCGGGCCGACCCGCAGCCGGTCGGAGGTGTACCGGCGGCCCACCTCGGCGAACTCGGCGAGTTCCGCGGCGGTGGTGCCCCGCGGGTGGAACAGGGCGGCGACCAGGCGCGAGCGGAGCCGGCCCTCGGCCATGGCGCGTTCGAACAGGGCGAGGTCGTCCAGCGAGTTCTGCGGCTCGACGACGGTGGTGATGCCGTACCGGGCGGCCATGTCCAGGCTGCTGAGCAGCCGCCCGTACTGGCGGTCCGGGGCGGCCCAGGGCACCCCGGCGGCGCGCAGTGCCCGGTGGCCCGCACGGGAGAGGCCCTTCACCGCGAAGTCGGTGAGGAAGCCGGTGGGCTCGCCGGTGACCGGGTCCTTGCGGACGGTGCCGTACGGCAGTTCGTCGGTGTCCCGGGTGATGCCGAGGCGCCGCAGGGCGGCGGTGTTCAGCCAGGCGGTGTGCACGTCGTAGCTGAGCACGAAGGCGGGGCGGCCGCCGGTGTACGGGTCGAGGTCGGCGGCGGTCGGCATCCGGCCGCCGGGGATCGCGGAGTAGTCGAAGGCCTCGCCCTCGATCCACTCGGCGTCGGGGTGGCTGCGCAGCCGCTCGGCGATCCGGGCGCCGATCTCGGCGAGGCTCGCGGCGCCGGCCAGCTGGACGCAGTCGGCGTCGGAGCCGAGGCGGACGTGGTTGTGGCTGTCCACGAAACCGGGCAGCACCAGCCGGCCGCGGGCGTCCAGCACCTCGGTGCCGGGGCCGGCCAGCTCGCGCCAGCCGTCGCCGTCGCCCACCCAGGCGATCCGGCCGTCCCGGACGGCGATCGCCTCGGCGCGCGGCCGGGCGTCGTCCACGGTGTGGACGTGGGCGTTGTGCAGGACGAGGTCGGCGGGGCGGTTCACACGTTCTCCGGAAGCGTTGCGGGGGCGGCGGCGACGGGCGCGGCGGGGCGGTCGGCCAGGTCGGCGGGCAGGGTCAGCACCCAGTGGGTGGCGCTGCGGGGGCGCAGGTAGCCGAACCAGTAGGCGATGCCGACCAGCAGCACCGCGCCGGTGATCAGCAGGTCACGGGTGCTCTGCTGGGTGAGCGAGTACGCCAGGACGCCGATGGTGACCAGCGGGACGATCGGCCAGAGCGGCATCCGCCAGGCCGGGGTGGCGCGGTGGCGGGCCCGCCGGGCGCTGAGCGCCGCGCAGCCGAGCAGCAGGTAGATCACCGCGACGACGACGCCGGTGAAGCCGAGCAGGGCGTCGATCGGGACGGCGAGCGCGAGCACGATGCCGGGCACCCCGATGGCCAGGGTGGCGGCCCACGGCGAGCCCCAGCGCGGGTGCAGGCTGCCGAGCACCCGGTTGACCGGGTCGGGCCAGGTGCGGTCGCGGGCGGAGGCGTAGAGCACCCGGCCGTTCTGCAGCACCATCACGATGACGGCGTTGAGGATGGCCGCGGCGATGCAGAGGGAGACGAAGGTGCCGACGGTGCTGCCGGCCCAGGAGTCCACCACGGCGACCAGGTCGCCGGTGGCGAGCTGGTCGGCCGAGTCGACGCCCAGGCAGACCGCCGCGACCGGGACGGTGATCAGCACCACGCCGGCCAGCAGGGACCACAGGACGGTACGGGCGACGGTGCGGCGCGGGTCGCGGAGGTCCTCGGAGAGGTACACGGCGGTGCCGAACCCGTTGTAGGTGAACAGGGCGACGGCGAGACCGGAGATCAGCAGTCCGGTGGTGAACGGGCTGGTGCCGCCCTGGCCGTCGGGCACCACGGCGTGCAGCAGGGTGGAGACCGGCTGGCGGACGTGCAGGAAGCCGAGCACGCTGACCAGCGCCGCGGCGAGCACCTCGATCCCGAGGAAGATACCGGTGATCAGGGCGTTGGATTTGATGTCGAGCACGCCGACGGCGACGGCCAGGGCCATCACCAGGGCGCCGGCCACGGCGGGGTCGAGCGAGACGACGGAGGAGAGGTAGCCGGCGGCGCCGAGGGCGATGATCGGCGGGATCACCAGTAGTGACACCACCGAGATCACGAAGACCAGCCAGCCCGCGAGCCGTCCGAGCAGCTGCCCGACGATCGAGTACTCACCGCCGGCGCTGGGGACGAGCGTACCCAGCTCGGCGTAGCAGAAGCCGACGCCGAGCGAGAGCGCCGCGGCGATCAGCAGGGTGAGCACGGCGCCGCTGCCCTGGCTCTGCAGCAGCGGCGGCACCACGATGAACAGCGAGGAGGCGGGTGTCACGCAGGAGAGGGTCAGCAGGACGCCGCCGAAGACGCCCAGGGAGCGCGGCAGCGCGGTGAGATCCGGCTTGGGGGATTCGTTCATCAGGCACCCGGACTCGGTAGAAGACGGTGGGGGTGCCCGTCATTCAACGCGTGGCAAAAAGATCGCGTCAAGGCTTCCTGGTTAACATTTCGCCCTTCAAGGGGATCAATTTCTTTATTTCATAGGCTGAAGTGCCTTGATACGAATGAATTACCGCTCACACCGGCAGATCGTAGGTGTAGGACTCCTTGACGATCTCCAGGTGGTACCAGGACTCCAGCCGGACCACGCCCGGCGCGGCGCGCAGCCCGTCCAGCGTGGCGAGCAGCGCCGGGCGGTCGCCGGCGTCCACGCCGCACACCACGTCGAAGCGCCCGTAACCCGCCGCCACGTAGTTCACCCCGGGCAGGCGGGCGACCGCGACGGCGGCAGCCGCGGCGGCGCCCCGCACGGTCAGGCCCACCCCGACCGCCTCCCGGACGCCGACGGCCCGGGAGTCGACCAGCCCGGTCACATGGACGGCCCCGGACTGCAGCAGCCGCAGCACCCTCGCCCGGGTGGCGGGCTGGGAGAGTCCGACCCGCTCCGCGAGCGCCGCGAACGAGGCCCGGCCGTCGGCCTGCAGCAGGCCGAGCAGCGTACGGTCCACCTCGTCCACGGCCGGCGGGCGCTCGGCGGCCGCGGGGGCGGGCTCGGGAGCGAGGCCTGCCGCGGGCCGGGGATCGACCTCGGGGCCGACGCCCGGGTCGGTCGCGGGGGCGACCACGGGGCCGCCGGCCGGATCGGTCGCGGGCGAGTAGGCGTCCCGGATCAGGCGGGTGCAGCGGAAGACCTCGATCCCCCGCACCCCGGGCGCCGACCGCAGCACGGCGAACTCCCGCTCCAGCGCGGCCTCGTCGGCCACCCGCAGTTCGGCCACCACGGCCCGCGCACCGGCCGTGCAGGACACGAAGCTGCTGGCCGGCCTGGCCGCGGCCACCTCGGCGGCCGGGCGGCCGGGGCCCTCGACGTCCAGCGAGACGTGGGCGACGGCGCCGATGCCGACCACCCAGGGGCGGACGATCCCGACCACCCGCACGGTGCCGGACTCCAGCAGTCGGTGCACCCGGGCCCGGGCCGCCTCCCGGGAGACGCCCAGCGACTCGGCCAGGCGCTGGTAGCTGACCCGGCCGTCCTGCTGCAGTTCACGGACGAGCGCGGCGTCGAACGCGTCCAGCTTCATCGGCACTCCCCTGACCCGGCCCGCCCGGTCGTGCGGGAACAGGGCGATCGTACCGAGCCCCGGCTCACGACCCCTCAGATCTTTCTTGACCGTACGTTCCAGACAGGGCTAGGGTCCTCCCTGTGGCCAGAACCAAGGAATTCGACCCGGACGCGGCACTGCAGGCAGCCCTGGAGCTGTTCTGGCGGCGCGGCTACGAGGCGACCTCGATGAGCGACCTGGTGGAGCACCTCGGGATCGGCCGTGCCAGCCTCTACGCCACCTTCGGCAGCAAGCACGAGCTGTACCTCCGGGCCCTCGACCGGTACGCGGAGCTGACCGACCCCAAGCTGCTCGACGAGCTGTCCCAGCCCGGCCCGGTCCTGCCCGCCGTCCGGGCGCTGGTCCGCCGGTTCGCCGCCGAGGCCGGCTCGGAGCAGCGGGCGGCCGGCTGCTTCGTCACCAACACCGCGGCCGAGCTGGCCCCGCACGACCGTGCCGCGGCCCGCCGGGTCGAGGCCAGCTGGGACCACCTGGAGACCCTGCTGCACTCGGCGCTGGTCCGGGCGGCGGCCGGCGGGGAGCTGCCGCCGGGGCGCGAGCCCCGCGCGCTGGCCCGGATGCTGGTCGTCCTGCTGCAGGGGATCCGGGTGGTCGGCAAGGCCGCCTCGGACCCGCTCCGGGTGCACGACGCGGCCGAGCAGGCGCTCACCCTGCTCGACTGAGCGCCGCCGGCCGCCCCGCACACTCCCGACTCCACCCGCGCCCACGCACCCTCCCCGCCGACCCGCCCGCCTCGCACCCCGGCCGGCGGTGCGCGACGCCTTGCCTCTGCATGCTCATATATTGGACCGTTCGATCCACTATTGAGGGCCCATGAATCCCACCGCGCGCCGCGGAGCCCAAGGCTTCGCCCTGCTCGGCGCCGTCCAGACCAGCCTGATCTTCACCCTCACGGCCATCGCCGTACCGCTGCCGCAGATCGGCCGCGAATTCGGACTCGGGCGTGCCGACCTCGTCCTGCTCAACGCCGCGTACGGACTCTCCTTCGCCGGCCTTCTGCTGTTCGGCGGGCGGCTGGCGGACCGCTCGGGCGGCCGGCGCGTGCTCAGCACCGGACTGCTGCTGTTCGGCGCCGCCTCGCTGGCCTCGGCGCTCGCCCCCGACCACCCGGCGCTGCTCGCCGCGCGCTTCGCGCAGGGCGCCGGCGCGGCCCTGCTCGCCCCCGCCGCGATGGCCGTGCTGCGGACGCTCTTCGCCGAACCCGCCGCCCACGCGAGGGCGCTGGCCACCTGGAGCGGGCTCTCCGTGCTGGGGGCCACGGCAGGCAACCTGCTGTCCGGGGTGATCTCGGCGGCGGCCTCCTGGCGCTGGACCTTCGCCGTGCCGCTCGCCGTCACCGCCGCCGCCCTCACCCTCGGGCCCCGGCTGCTGCCGGCCGACCCGGCCCGGGACGACCGACGGCACGGACCGCGCGCAGTCGACCGCCCCGCGCTCGACCTGCCCGGAGCCGTCCTCGCCACGGCCGGCATCACGCTGGCCGGCTACGGCCTCGTCCTCACCGAGGACCGCCCCTGGTCCTCCCCCGCCGTCGTCGGCGCCCTGGTCGGCGCCGCCACCCTGCTCGGCGCCTTCCTCCTGGTGGAACTACGCGTCCGCGACCCGCTGCTGCCGCCGGGCTTCCTGCTCCACCGGCGCCGTGCTCCGGCACTGACCGCGATCGGGCTCACCGCGGCCGGCACCTCGACGACCTTCGTCCTCCTCTCGCTCCACCTCCAGCAGCAGCGAGGCTGGTCACCGCTCGCGACCTCCGGCGCCTTCCTGCCCTTCGCCGTCGCCCTGCTCGGTTCGGGCCGCGCGACCGGGCCGCTGATCGGGCGGTTCGGGCCGCGGCGGGTCACCGTCGTCGGCCTCGCCGTCGCGGCGACCGGCCTGTTGCTGCTCGCCGCCACCGGCTTCGACCCCGGGCTCCCCTACCCGGTGGCGCTGCTGCCCGGACTGGTCCTCCTGCCGGCCGGCGCCGCCGGCTCCTTCGCCGGGGCCGTCGTGCTCGCCGCCCAAGGCGTGCCGCGCGACCGGAGCGGCCTGGCCGGCGGAGTGCTCAACACCGCGATGGAGCTGGGACCGACGCTCGTCCTGGCCGTCCTGCTCACCACCGGCAGCGACAGCGCCTCACTCGCCCTGGCCGCGGCGGCGCTGGCCGCCACCGCGCTGACCGCCGCGGCCATGACCCGCCCGGGGCCCCGAGCGGGCACCGGCCACCGCACACCCGCCCGGCCTCGGGCGCCCGCCGGGCCCTGACCGCCCGCCGCGGGCCGCCCGCCGCCGATTCGCCAACAGCACATCAACCAGAAGGAGTTACTGCCATGAGCAACCGATTCGCCGACCGCACCGTCCTGGTCACCGGCGCCGGTTCCGGGCTCGGCCGCGCCATCGCCCTCGCCTTCGCCGCCGAGGGCGCCCGGGTGGCGGTCGCCGGCCGGAGCGCCGATCCACTGGCCGAGACCGTCGCCCTGATCGAGAAGGAGGGCGGCACGGCGGCGGGCTTCACCGCCGACGTCAGCCGCTCGGCCGAGGTCCGCGCCCTGGTCCGGCAGACCGTCGAACTGTTCGGCGGCCTCGACACGGCCGTGAACAACGCCGGGGTCTTCCGCGGCGGGCAGCCGATCGCCGACCTGCCCGAGGCTGACTGGCGGACGCTGCTCGACATCAACGTGACCGGCGTGCTGCTGTCGATGCAGGCCGAGATCGCCCACATGCGCGCCAACGGCGGCGGGACGATCGTCAACATCTCGTCCAACCTCGGTGCGCACCAGCGGCGTCCGGGCCTGGGCGGGTACATCGCCTCCAAGGCGGCCGTCACCGCCCTCACCCGCGGCGCGGCCCTCGACCACGTCCGGGACGGCATCCGGATCAACGCGGTCAGCCCCGGCGCCTCGGACACCACGATGTCGCTGCTTCCCGGTGAGGGTCCCGCCGAGCGGGCGGTGCGGATGCGGCGCGACTCGCCGCTCGGCCGGGTCGCCGCCACCGGTGAGGTAGCCGCCGCCGTGCTGTACCTGGCCTCGCCGGACGCCGCCTCCGTGGTCGGCGCCGATCTGGTGATCGACGGCGGCGCCTCGGCCTGACCTGCACAGGAGCACGCCGGCCGGGCCCCACGAGGATCACCCGCGGGGCCCGGCGCCGAGGCGCGGCGGCTACTGCGGGGTCACGTACGCCCCGGAGATGCCGCCGTCCACCAGGAAGGTGTTGGCGGTCATGAAGGAGGAGTCGTCGCTGGCCAGGAAGGCCACCGCGGCGGCGATCTCGTCGGGCTCGGCGAACCGGCCGAGCGGGATGTGGACGAGCCGGCGGGCGGCCCGCTCCGGGTCCTTGGCGAACAGCTCCTGCAGCAGCGGGGTGTTGACCGGGCCGGGGCAGAGCGCGTTGACCCGGATCCCCTCCCGGGCGAACTGCACCCCCAGCTCGCGGGACATCGCCAGCACCCCGCCCTTGGAGGCGCTGTAGGAGATCTGCGAGGTGGCCGCGCCCATCACCGCGACGAAGGAGGCGGTGTTGATGATCGAGCCCTTGCCCTGCCGCTGCATGTGCGGGATCGCGTACTTGCAGCAGAGGTAGACGCTGGTCAGGTTGACGTCCTGGACCCGCTTCCAGGCCTCCAGGCCGGTGGTGAGGATGGAGTCGTCGTCGGGCGGCGAGATGCCGGCGTTGTTGAAGGCGATGTCCAGCCGGCCGTACTCGGCGACGGCCCGCTCGTACATCTCGCGCACCGCGTCCTCGTCGGTCACGTCGGCCTGCACGAACAGGCCGCCGACCTCCTCGGCGGCGGCCTTGCCGGCCGCCGCGTCGATGTCCACGCAGACCACCTTGGCCCCTTCGGCGGCGAAGCGCCGGGCGGTCGCGAGGCCGATTCCGCTGCCCGCGCCGGTGATGACGGCCACCCGGCCGTCGAGTCGCTCGGTCATGGCGTTATTCCTCCGTGGAGATGAAGACGTTCTTGGTTTCGGTGAAGGCGTGGAGGGCGTCGGGGCCCAGCTCCCGGCCGAGGCCGGACTGCTTGAACCCGCCGAAGGGGGTCGAGTACCGCACCGAGGAGTGCGAGTTGACGGACAGGTTGCCCGCCTCCACCCCGCGGGCCACCCGCAGCGCCCGGCCCACGTCCCGGGTCCAGATCGAGCCGGACAGACCGTAGTCGGTGCTGTTGGCGATCCGTACGGCGTCCGCCTCGTCGCGGAACGGGACGACGGCGACCACCGGGCCGAAGATCTCCTCGGTGAAGGCCGGGGAGTCCCGCCGGACCGGCGAGAGCACGGTGGGCGGGAACCAGAAGCCGGGCCCGTCCGGGGCGCTGCCGGTGAAGGCGACCGGGGTGTCCGCGGTGACGTAGGAAGCCACCCGGGCCCGGTGGGCGGCCGAGATCAGCGGCCCCATCTCGGTCTTCTCGTCGCTCGGGTCGCCCACCCGCACGCCCCGGACGGCCGGCTCCAGCAGGGCCATGAACTCCTCGAACACCCCCGCCTCCACCAGGATCCGGGAGCGCGCGCAGCAGTCCTGGCCGGCGTTGTCGAAGACGGCGTACGGCGCGGTGGCGGCGGCCCTGGCGAGGTCGGCGTCGGCGAAGACGATGTTGGCGCTCTTGCCGCCGAGTTCGAGGGTGACCGGCTTGACCTGCTCCGCGCAGCCGGCCGCGATCGCCTTGCCGACCCGGGTGGAGCCGGTGAAGACCACCTTGGCGACGTCCGGGTGGGTGACGAAGCGGTGGCCGACCACCGGGCCGCGGCCCGGCAGCACCTGCAGGACCCCCTCGGGAATGCCTGCCCGCAGGGCCAGTTCGGCCAGCCGCAGGGCGGTCAGCGGGGTGAGTTCGGCGGGCTTGAGGACCACCGTGTTGCCGGCCGCGAGGGCCGGCGCCAGGCCCCAGGCGGCGATCGGCATCGGGAAGTTCCAGGGCACGATGATGCCGACCACACCGAGCGGTTCCTGGAAGGTGACGTCCAGGCCGCCGGCCACCGGGATCTGGCGCCCGAACAGGCGCTCCGGCGCGGCGGCGTAGTACTCGATGACGTCGCGGGCGTTGCCGGCCTCCCAGCGGGCGTTGCCGATCGTGTGGCCGGCGCCGGCGACCTCCAGCGCGGCGAGGTGCTCGCGGTCGGCGTCGACGGCGGCGGCGAAGGCCCGCAGCAGCCGGGCGCGGTCGGCCGGCGCGACCTTGCGCCAGCTCGCGAAGGCGGCCTTCGCCCGGGCGACGGCGGCGTCGGTCTCGGCGAGGCCCGCCATGGCCACCGTCTGGATCACCTCCTCGGTGGCGGGGTTGACCACCTCGAAGAGGTCCTGGTCCGAACTCACGGTGCTGTCTCCTAGGGGGTGGTGGCCGTGGCAGCGGTGACGAACGCCTCGAAGAGGCGCGGGTCGGAGGGGTCGGTCTCGGGGTGCCACTGGACGCCGAGGGCGAAGCGGTGGTCGGGCAGTTCGACGGCCTCGACGGTCTCGTCGGCGCTCCAGGCCGAGGGCAGCAGTCCCTTGCCCAGGCCGTCGACGGCCTGGTGGTGGTAGCAGGCCACCTTGGCGGTGCGGCCGAGGATGCCGGCGAGCCGGGTGGCGGGGCGGATCATCACCGCCTGGCTGCTGAAGGTGGCGGGGGCGAGCTGGTGGTCCTGGTCCCCGACCCGGTCGGGCAGGTGCTGGACCAGGCTGCCGCCGAGGGCGACGTTCAGCAGTTGCATGCCCCGGCAGATGCCGAGCACCGGGAGGTCCCGCTCCAGGGCGCCCGCCAGCAGGTCGAACTCCCAGCTGTCGCGCAGCGGGTGGGGATCGCCCGTGCGGGCGTGCGGCGCCTGGCCGTAGCGGGCGGGGTCGATGTCCGGCCCCCCGGAGAGCAGCAGAGCGTCCAGCCGGTCCAGCAGCCGGCCGGTGGCGCCGCTCTGCGGCGGCAGCAGGACGGGCGTGGCGCCGGCCCGGGCGACGGCCTCGACGTAGCTCTGCGGCAGCAGGGCCGCGCTCTGCTCCCAGACGCCCCAGGCCGCCCGGTCGAGGTAGCTGGTGATCCCCACCAGCGGCCCGCCCGTCACAGTCGCTCGAATCCGCGCCGGCGCTCCCAGTCGGTCACCGCCGCGTCGTAGGCGGCGAGTTCGACCCGGCCGGCGTGGCTGTAGTGCCGTACCACGTCCTTGCCGAAGGCCAGCGCGGCCGCCTCGCTGTGCTCGAAGGCCTCGACGGCGTCGCGCAGGGTGGCGGGCACCCTGGGCGCGTCGGAGCTGTACGCGTTGCCGCTGAACTCGGGCTCCAGCGGCAGCTGCTGCTCGATCCCGTGCAGTCCGGCGGCGATCAGCGCGGCCACCGCGAGGTACGGGTTGACGTCCCCGCCGGGCACCCGGTTCTCGAAGCGCAGCGAGGCGCCGTGGCCGACCACCCGCAGCGCGCAGGTGCGGTTGTCGCGCCCCCAGGCGATCGCGGTCGGCGCGAAACTGCCCGGCACGTACCGCTTGTAGGAGTTGACGGTGGGGGCGAGCAGCAGGGCGAAGTCCGCCAGACAGGCGAGCTGCCCGGCCAGGAAGTGCTCCATCACCGGGGAGAAGCCGTTCGCCCCCTCGCCGGGCATCACGGGCCGGCCCTGGTCGTCCCGCAGGCTGAGGTGGATGTGGCAGGAGTTGCCTTCGCGCTGGTCGTACTTGGCCATGAAGGTGAGGCTGACGCCCTCCTGGGCGGCGATCTCCTTGGCGCCGGTCTTGTAGACCGCGTGGTCGTCGCAGGTGCGCAGCGCCTCGCCGTACTTGAAGGCGATCTCGTGCTGGCCGAGGTTGCACTCGCCCTTGGCCGACTCGACGGTGAGCCCGGCGCCGGCCATCTCGTTGCGCAGCCGGCGCAGCAGCGGTTCCACCCGGGAGGTGCCGAGGATGGAGTAGTCGACGTTGTACTGGTTGACCGGGGTGAGCCGGTGGTAGTCCTTCTCCCAGGCCTGCTCGTAGGTGTCCTTGAAGACGATGAACTCCAGCTCGGTGCCGACGTACGCGTGCCAGCCGTACCCGGCGAGGCGCTCCAGCTGCCGGCGCAGGATCTGCCGGGGCGAGACGGTGACCGGCCGCCCGTCGTGGTGGGTGACGTCGCACTGGACCATCACGGTGGCGGGGTGCCAGGGGACGGTGCGCAGGGTGGCGAGGTCGGGGGTGAGGACGAGGTCGCCGTAGCCGCTCTCCCAGGAGGAGATCTCGTAGCCGTCCACGGTGTTCATGTCGATGTCGACGGCGAGCAGGTAGCCGCAGCCCTCGGCGGAGTCGGTGACGACGTCGGAGAGGAAGAACTCGGCGGCGATCCGTTTTCCCTGCAGACGGCCCTGCATGTCGGTCATGGCGAGGACGACGGTGTCGATCGCCCCCCGGGCGACGCCGGCGCGCAGCTGCTCCAGGGTCAGGCGGGGACTCATCGGATCTCCAGTTCGGCTTCGGCGGCGGCGAGTTCCTCGGGTGTGCCGTGCACCTTCGGGCCGGTGAACCAGTGCCGGGCCGAGGCCAGCCACCAGATGCCGGCGAAGCCGAGGACGACCGCCACCGCGACGGGCGTGTAGTTGAAACGGACCGCGGTGACCGGGCTGAGGGTGGGCAGCATGAACAGCACGGCGATCACCGCCGTCCAGCCGACGGCGACCAGGCCGATCGGCCGGGACCACCGGCCGAGGTGCCAGGGGCCGCGGGCGAACGCGTCGCCCTGCCGCAGCCGCAGGAACACCGGGATGACGTAGGCGATGTAGAGGCCGATCACCGAGACGGAGGTGACGGCCGCGTAGGCGGTGCTGTTCCACAGGGCCGGCAGGCCGAGCAGGAAGGCTCCGCCGGCGGCGAGCCAGACCGCGCTGGTGGGGGTCTGGGTGCGGGGGTTGATCCGGTGCCAGAGCCGGGATCCGGGTAGTGCGCCGTCCCGCGAGAAGGCGTAGATCATACGGGAGTTGGCGGTGACGGAGGCCATCCCGCAGAAGAACTGGGCGCCGATCACGATGAGCAGCAGCAGTTTGGCGCCGGTGTCGCCGATCGCGTCGATGAAGATCTGGGCGGGCGGCACGCCGGTGGAGCTGGTGAGCGCGCCGTCGTAGTCCTGGATGGCGAAGGTGAGGCCGAGCAGCAGGATCCAGCCGGCGACCAGCGAGACGAGGACGGAGTTGACGATGCCGCGCGGGCCGGAGCGGGCGGCGTCCTGGGTCTCCTCGGTCATGTGGGCGGAGGCGTCGTAGCCGGTGAGGGTGTACTGGGCGAGCAGCAAGCCGAGCATCGCGACGTAGAAGGAGCTGTGGAAGCCGGTGTTGTTGACGAACTTGGTGAGGACGAAGGACGCGGAGGCGTGGTGGGAGGGCACCAGGAGGAGGGCGCCGACGATGATCGTGACGCCGGCCAGGTGCCACCAGACGCTGACGTTGTTGAACAGCGCGACCAGCCGGACGCCGCGGGTGTTGAGCAGGCCGTGGACGAGCAGGATCACCGCGAAGATCGCGACGGTGTGCTCCGGGGTGGCCGCGAAGCCGAACTGCATCTCCAGCAGGGCGTTGGCGAAGGTGGCCGCGCCGTAGTCGACGCCGGCGGTCACCGCGACCTGGCCGAGGAAGTTGAACCAGCCGGTGAACCAGGCCCAGGCCGGTCCGCGCGAGGGGGCGAGTTTGGCCGCCCAGTAGTAGAGGCCCCCGGCGGTGGGGTACGAGGAGCAGATCTCGGCCATCGCGAGGGCGACGCAGAGGGTCATCAGGCCGACCACCGGCCAACCCCAGGTGATCATCGCGGGGCCGCCGGTGTTCAGGCCGAAACCGTAGAGGGTGAGGCAGCCGGAGAGGATCGAGACGATCGAGAAGGAGACCGCGAAGTTGGAGAAGCCCGACATGGAGCGGGCCAGCTCCTGGGTGTAGCCCAGTTCGCGCAGTCGCTGCTCGTCCGGGGAGAGCACGGCGGCCGGGGAGGCGGCGGTGATCTCCGGAGCGTCCGCCGGAAACACCGGCATGCCAGGGTGGTCGAGGGGGGAGGGTTCGGGAGACATGCGCACCCCTTCTTGGGGGTTCGGTGGGGGATCCGAAACGTGCGCCACAGCACTGTGGTGGCCAATGGACCGAAACCGGACCATTGGCGTAGTGCGCATGCTTCACCCTGTGGCTCCACCCCGTCAAGGGGACCTGCCGACCGTGTTCGCCGTCCCTCCCTCGGTAGGATTCCGGAGTGGACCTGGCGGGCGCGCGCGACGCGCGGATGGACTGGCGGGGCGGCGCGATCTTCCGCCCCGTCCGGACCGGCAACACCTTCGAGGAGACGGTCGAGCGGCTCCTGGAGGCGATCAAGCTGGGCGTCCTCGCGTACGGTGACCGACTGCCGCCGGAGCGTGAACTCGCCGCCCGGCTGAACGTCAGCCGGGAGACCCTGCGCGAGGCGATCCGCTCCCTGCAGTTGGCCGGCTGCGTCGAGTCACGGCGCGGCCGCTACGGCGGCACCTTCGTCACCTACCGGCTGCCGCCGCCCGACCTCGGCGACCTGCGCCGGGCCGTCCAGGACATGGGCGCCGAGCTGGAGGACGCGCTCACCTACCGGATGGTGCTGGAAACCGGCGCCGCCGAGCAGGCCGCGAGACGGCCGCTCACCGAGGAACAACGCGCCTACCTGCAAGAACGCCTCGGCGACCTGGAGAACGCCGCACCCGAGGAGTACCGCCAACTGGACTCCCGCTTCCACCTCGCGATCGCCGAGCTGACCGGCTCGCACTCACTGGCGGCCGGCATCGCCGAGAGCCGGATGCGCCTGAACGACCTGCTCAACGCCATACCGATGCTGGAGCGCAACATCGACCACGCCTCCGAGCAGCACCGCACGATGGTCGACACCATCCTGGCCGGGGACGCCGAGGGCGCCCGGCGCTCCACCGAGGAGCACCTGGAGGCCACCGCGGCCCTGCTGCGCGGGTTCCTGGGCTGACCGGGTGGGCCGGATCCGCCCCGGGCCGGGCCCCTGAGCGGCGCCGCCGGGCGGGCCGCCGCGGCCACTACGGCAGCGGAGTGACCCGAGTCACTCCATCGATGCGTAACGCCTCGCGCTCCGGGAACGATTAGTCGAACGGTGCTTGCCGCGTGGAGGATCCCTGATCCGTCACACACTCCGTGCGCGGCGGAGCCGTTTCATGCCCACTGCACCGAGAGGCCACTCGTGTCGCCCAGCCCGTCCCGCACGCTTCCGCATCGGATCGCTGAATCCGCGTCCTTGATGGCACTCATCGAGCGCGGCAGGACCACAGGACACATCACCGGCGATGAGGTGCGCCAGGCTTTCGAGGCCGACAACATTCCGACCACCCAGTGGAAGGTCGTCCTCCGGAGCCTGAACCAGGTGCTCGACGAGGACGGGGTAGTCCTGGCGGTCCGACCTGCACAGGAGCCCAAACCAGCTGCTGGAGACCCGAACCGGCGCTCTGTCAAGAAAACCGTAGCCACGCGCGCTACCCCTGTCAAGAAGATCACAGCGGCCCCCGTGGAGGCCTCCGAGGAGGCATCCGGGGCGCCCGCCGAGGCCGCCGCACCGGTGAAAAAGGCCGCCGCGGCCAAGAAGGCGGCACCCGCGAAGAAGGCCGCCGCGGTGAAGAAGACGGCCGCGAAGAAGACCACCACAGCCGCCGCCAAGAAGACCGCGGCGAAGGCCGGCGCGGAGGACACCTCCGCCGCCGAGCCCGCCGCCGAGGACGATCTCTTCGACGAGGCCACGGCCGGCGACACCGGCCGGGAGGCGGAGACGCCCGGCATCGGCAGCTTCGTCCTCTCGGACGACGACGAGGACGACGCCCCCAAGGTGCAGGTCACCACGCCCGGCGCCAGCGCCGACGCGGTGAAGGACTACCTGAAGCAGATCGGCAAGGTCTCGCTGCTCAACGCCGAGCAGGAGGTGTCGCTGGCCAAGCGCATCGAGGCCGGCCTGTTCGCGATGGAGAAGCTCGCCTCCGGCGAGGACCTCACCCCGGTGTTCCGGCGCGAGCTGGAGTTGATCGCCGAGGACGGCCGCCGCGCCAAGGACCACCTGCTGGAGGCCAACCTCCGCCTGGTGGTCTCGGTGGCCAAGCGCTACACCGGCCGCGGCATGCTGTTCCTGGACCTGATCCAGGAGGGCAACCTCGGTCTGGTCCGCGCGGTCGAGAAGTTCGACTACACCAAGGGCTTCAAGTTCTCCACCTACGCGACGTGGTGGATCCGCCAGGCGATCACCCGCGCGATGGCCGACCAGTCCCGCACCATCCGGATCCCGGTGCACATGGTCGAGGTCATCAACAAGCTGGCCCGTCTGCAGCGCCAGATGCTCCAGTCGCTCGGCCGCGAACCCACCCCGGAGGAGCTGGGCAAGGAGCTCGACCTCACCCCGGAGCGGGTGATCGAGGTGCAGCGGTACGGGCGCGAGCCGATCTCGCTGCACACCCCGCTCGGCGACGAGGGCGACAGCGAGTTCGGTGACCTGATCGAGGACACCGAGGCCGTCAAGCCCGCCGACGCGGTCAGCTTCACCCTGCTGCAGGAGCAGCTCCGGGCGGTGCTGGAGACGCTGGCCGAGCGCGAGGCCGGCGTGGTCTCGATGCGCTTCGGCCTCACCGACGGCCAGCCGAAGACGCTGGACGAGATCGGCAAGGTCTACGGGGTCACCCGCGAGCGGATCCGCCAGATCGAGTCCAAGACGATGTCCAAGCTGCGCCACCCGTCGCGCTCCCAGGTGCTGCGCGACTACCTGGACTGACCGGACCTCCCGGACGTACGGGCCCCGGCCGGATCTCCCGGCCGGGGCCCGTCCGCGTGCGGCCCGTCCGCGTGCGGTCCGGACGCGTGGAGCCGGGGACGGGGACCTGGGACGGGGGCCGTACGGAAGGGCCACGCCCGGCCGTGGGGGACATGCGACGGGCCCGGTCCGGACCACCCTGGGGCGGTCCGGACCGGGCCCGGAAAAGATTGGAGCGCCGGGCCCGATTTGAACGGACTCTCCCTACTGAAAGTAGGGCGTGCTCCACCAGCACCTCCGACGCCTGCCAGGAAGATCTCTCTTCCGACAGCGAGAACATTACCAGGTCGCGGAGGTGCTCCGGCACCGGTGGGCGGCGGGCCCACCCCCGGCCGGCCGGGGGTCAGCCGCCCGGCGGCCGTGCGGAGTTCATCCGTCCGCCGCCCGGCCTGGCCGGCCGACCGCGGTCAGAGGTGCTTGGCGATCTCGGGCAGCAGTTCCTTGAAGGTGCGGCCGGCGGCCGGCTCGCCGATCGCGGTCAGCTGCCAGCCGGTGCCGGCCCGGTGCACCTTGGCCATGATCTGGGCGGTGTACGGTCCGCCGCCGGTCAGGGTGTAGCGGGCCAGCTCCGTGCCGTTGGTCTCGTCCACGAGGCGGCAGAAGGCGTTCTGCACCTCCTGGAAGGTCTGCCCGGTGAACGAGTTGACGGTGAAGACGATCTGCTCGACCTGCGCGGGCACCTTCTGCAGGTCCACCACGATGGACTCGTCGTCGGCACCCTGGCCCGCGCCGCCGGTCAGGTTGTCGCCGCTGTGCCGCACCGAACCGTCCGAGCTGGTCAGCTTCTGGAAGTAGACCACCTCGACCGGCTTGCTGCCCGCGAACAGCACGGCCGAGGCGTCCAGGTCGATCTCCCTCGGGAGCAGCTTGGCCAGGAACCCCTTGCGCGGCGCGGCCTTCCAGCCGAGGCCCATCCGCACCACGCCGAGCGCCCCTCCCCCGGCCTTCTCCAGGCTGATCCGCTGTCCCTTGCCGAGGTTGACGCTCATGAGTCCTGCTCTCCTTGTGTCGGCCGACGGTCGGACGATGCGCTTGTGCACCGGCTCGGGCCACCGGTGCGCCGGGCGGCCGGCGGCGGGCCCGTTCCCGGGCCCGCCGTACCGGTCAGACGTTGACCCCGTAGTCGGAGGCGATGCCCCGCAGACCGGAGGCGTAACCCTGGCCGATCGCCCGGAACTTCCACTCGGCGCCGTAGCGGTACAGCTCGCCGAAGACCATCGCCGTCTCGGAGGACGCGTCCTCGCTCAGGTCGTAGCGGGCCACCTCGCTGCCGTTGGCCTGGTTGACGATCCGGATGAAGGCGTTGCGGACCTGGCCGAAGTTCTGCAGCCGGGCGTCGGCGTCGTAGATCGACACCGGGAACACCACCTTGGTGACGTTGGCCGGCACGCTCACCAGGTCGACCTTGATCTGCTCGTCGTCGCCGTCCCCGCCACCGGTGAGGTTGTCACCGCTGTGCTCGACCGAACCCTCGGGGCTGCGCAGGTTGTTGAAGAAGACGAAGTGCTGGTCGGAGACGACCCGGCCGGCGTCGTTGCACAGCAGGGCGCTGGCGTCGAGGTCGAAGTCGGCCCCGGTGGTGGAGCGGACGTCCCAGCCGAGGCCCACGATGACCGCGGTCAGCCCCGGGGCCTCCTTGGTCAGCGAGACGTTGCCACCCTTGGCCAGCGAGACTCCCATGATGCCCTCCTGGGGATTCCCCGTGCCGGGCCCGGAACGCCCGGCTCTCTGTGGTGCGGGGATCATAAATCTACAACACTGTAGAGAACAGGAGAATCTGTCCGGCCGTCATGGGACCGAACCGGTACAGACGGTGGCGGCGCCGCTCGCGACACCGGCAAAAGCCGGGCAAAGGCCCGGCAAAGACCCCGGCCGGACCGCTCAGTAGGATGGACAGCGCGCCCGAGCAGGACCGGGCGGCGAGACCGGAGGGAGGCCCGGCATGGGCACCGAACAGCAAGCGCCGGCCGAGCACCCGCGGGTACGCAGGCGCGGGCAGGGCCAACTGGAGGCGCAGGTCCTGGCCGCGCTCCAGGCGGCGCCCGCCCCGGCGACCGCGGTCTGGGTGCAGCAGCACCTGGGCGACGGGCTGGCCTACACCACGGTGATGACCATCCTGTCCCGGCTGCACGCCAAGAAGGCCGTCTCCCGCAGCCGTTCGGGCCGCTCGTACGTCTGGCGGGCCGCCTCCGACACCGCCGGGCTGGCTGCCTTGCGGATGCGCCGGGTGCTCGACAACGAGGCCGACCGGGACGCCGTGCTGGCCAGCTTCGTGAGCACCCTGCTCCCCGACGACGAGAACCTGCTGCGGGCCCTGCTGGACAGTGCCGTCGACGACGGAAGCTGACACCCGTGGGCGTCTTCGTCTTCCTCCCGCTCGTGCTGCCGCTGACCGCCCTGCCGATCGCCAGGCTGGCCGAACTGCACCTGCACCCCCGGACGGCCGCGCGGCTGCTGACTGCGGTCAGCGTGGTGATGGGCGTGTGCAGCACGCTCTGCCTGGGCCTGCTCGGCGTGATCGGCACCGCCCAGATCCCCGGCAACCCGCTGCCGGACAGCTGGTCGGCCCCGCAGGTCCGGGACGTGGTGCCGTTCCACGAGGCGGTCGGGTTCGGCAGCATCGCGCTGCTCTGCGCCGTCGCGGTGGCCTGCGGCGCCACCCTCGGACGCCACCTGCGGGTCCGCCGTCGGCTGCGGCACGCGCTGGCCGCCGTCCCGCACGAGCGGGACGTCGCCGTCCTGCCGGACCGCACGCCGTACGCCTACGCGCTGCCCGGCCGGCCGGGGCGGGTGGTGGCCTCCAGCGCGATGGCCGCCGGACTGGCGCCGGACGAGTACCGGGCGCTGCTGGCGCACGAGCGGGCCCATCTGACCCACCGCCACCACCGGATCCTGCTGGCCACCCGGCTCGCCAGCCGGGTCAACCCGTTCCTGCGCCCGCTGCAGGCCGCCGTCGCGTTCGGCGCCGAGCGCTGGGCCGACGAGGAGGCCGCCGAGGCGGTCGGCGACCGGCGGCTGACCGCGCGCGCGGTGGCCAACGCCGCCCTGCTGTCGCACCGGGCGGGTGGCCTGCACACCCCGCCGGGCCTGGCCGCCTTCGCCGCGCCCGGCCCCGTCCCGCGCCGGGTCGCCGCCCTGCTCGGGCCCGTCCCGGCGGCCGGCGGCTGGCCGCCCGCGCACAGCCGGGCCGGTCTGGCGGCGATGGTCGCGGCGGCGGGCACGGCGGCCTCGGCGCTGTCCGCGGTGAACGCGGCGGTGGCCCTGCTCCTGGTGCTGAAGGCCGCGACGCCGCTGTAGGGCCGCGCCCGGCAGGCGACGGCGCCCGGCCGGGCGGTTCGGGCCGGGCGGCCCGTTCAAGGGCGGTGCAGCTCCCGTGCCCGCCCGGTGTCGACCGCCGCGGGGCCCACCGGCAGGAAGTACTCGGCCTGCCAGGCCTGGGTGGCGACGGCCTGACGGCTCGTCGTGACCGCCCAGGGCGGGTAGACCCGGAACGCCCGCTTGCCGCCGGAGCCGCCGGCCGAGACGATCCCCCGGCGCCGGAGCACCTCCTTGGGCAGCACGAACTGGCCGAAACGGTCGCCCTCCCGGCTGCTGACGACGAAGAGGTCGACCGGATCGGCGAGGTCGAAGGGGCGGATCGGGCCGGCCGCGGAGCGCTGCCACAGGGTGACGAACTGCCCCGCCTTGGTCGGCGTGGTCCGCGCCACCCGGAACCGGACGGCGTACCCGTCCAGCGTGAACGCGTGGGCGCCGTAGTCGGCGCTCTCCGGCTCGGCCTCCGGCCGGCCGCAGACGAAGCCGGCCGGGTCGTACACCAGGGCCTTGGCCGCGAGCAGGTCGGCGGGGAGCGGGCCGCCGGCGGGCCAGGCCCCAGCGGCCGCGGGTCGGGGGCCGGCGGGGTCCGCGTGCTTCGTCCTCATGCCTCCGATCCTGCCAGCACCGGGGCCTGGCTCAGACCGCGGCGCCCGGCGCCGCCGGGGGGAGCATCACCCGGTAGCCGGCGAGCATCGCCCGCAGGCCGGTCCCGAAGGCCTGGTCGGCGCGCTGCCGGCCGGCCGGGACGGCGTCCAGGGCGGCGGCCAGCCGGGGGGCCGCGTCACGGGCCACCGCGTCGACCATGACCGGCGGGGCGACCAGGTCGAGGGCCGAGCCGAGGACGAAGCATTCTTAACCGAACCTCATGCAGTTCCACAGGGAGGACGCAGCGCGCATGCGTGCAGACACGCTCTTCACCGGCGGCCGGATCCACACCGGAGACCCCCGCGACCCCCTCACCCACGCCCTGGCCGTCGGCTCCGGCCGGATCAGCGCCCTCGGTGACGCGGCCCTCGCCCTGCGCGGCCCCGCCACCGAGGTCGTCGCCCTGGCCGGCGGGTCGCTGCTGCCCTCCTGGGGCGACGGGCACGTGCACCCGCTGCTCGGCGGCATCGGACGGCTCGGCGTCCCCGTCCGCGACTGCGCCAGCCTCGCGGAGGTGGTCGAGGCCGTCCGCCGCTGGGCCGCCGAGAACCCCGCCGCCGAATGGATCCGCGGCGACGCCTTCGACCCCTGGCTCGCCGAGGGCGGCCTCTTCGACGCCCGCCTGCTGGACGCCGTCGTCCCCGACCGGCCCGTCCTGCTGCGCACCATGGACCACCACACCGGCTGGGCCAACACCGAGGCGCTGCGCCGGGCCGGCTTCACCGCCGACTCCCCGCAGCCCGCGAACGGCGAGGTGGTCCGCCGCCCGGACGGCGAGCCGCTCGGCACCCTGCGCGAGTTCGGCGCCCTCGACCCGCTGCTGCGACTCGTCCCCCCGCCGGGCCCCGAGGAGCAGCTCGCCGCCCTGCGGGACACCACCGCCGCGCTGGCCGCCGCCGGGATCACCTGGGTCCAGGACGCCTGGGTCGAGCCCGCCCAGGTCGACGTCTGGATCGCCGCCGCCCGGGCCGGCGCCCTGTCCGTCCGCGCCGGCCTCGGCCTGCTGCTGCCGCCCGACGGCTGGCGCGAGCGGCTGCCCGTCCTGGCCGCCGACCGGGCCCGGGTGGCCGCCGAGGGGGCCGGGCAGCTGACCGCGCACAGCGTGAAGTTCTTCGCCGACGGCGTGGTGGAATCCGGTACGGCCGCCCTGCTGGAGCCCTACACCGACTGCCCGCACTCGCACGGCAGCGCCAACTGGCAGCCCGCCGAGCTGGCCGACGCGGTCACCGCCGTGGACGCGCTCGGCTTCCAGCCGCACATCCACGCCATCGGGGACCGCGGCGTCCGGCTCGCCCTGGACGCGATCGAGGCAGCCACCCGCCGCAACGGCCCGCGCGACCGCCGCCCGGTGATCGCGCACGTCCAGCTGGTCGACCCGGCCGACCTGCCGCGGTTCGCCGAACTCGGGGTGATCGCCAACTTCGAGCCGCTCTGGGCGCAGACCGACCCGCTGATGACCGAGCTGACCCTCCCCCGGCTCGGCCCCGTGCGCGGCGCCCGGCAGTACCGGATCGCCGCGCTGCTCGGCAGCGGCGCCCGGGTCTCCTTCGGCAGCGACTGGCCGGTCACCCGGTACGAGCCGCTGGCCGGCATCGCCACCGCCGTCACCCGGCAGACCCCGCAGGGCCTCCCCGCGGGCGGCTGGCTGCCCGAGGAGCGGATCCCGCTGCGGGAGGCGCTGACCGCGTACTCGGCCGGCGTCGCCCACCAGGCCTTCGAGGACGGGCTCTGGGGCGTCCTGCGCCCGGGCCTGCGGGCCGACCTGGTGCAGCTCGCGGCCGACCCCTACGACGTCCCGCCCGGCGAGCTGGCCGGCGTACCGGTGCTCGGCACCTGGCTCGGCGGACGCCCCACCCACCGGGTGGTGCCGGCGCCGGCCATCGGCTGACGGCCGCCCCGGCCCCGGACCTACCTGCCGCCCCGCGTTCCCCGACCGGACCTCCCCCGCGGCCGGCCAGCGGCTCACCTAGCCTTCGTTCGTACGACAAGGAGAGCTCCCCCATGCATCTGCCCTCCGACGCCGCGGCCACCGCCGCCCCGACCGCAATCCCCGGCGGCCCCACCGTCCCCGACCGCCCGCACAGCTCCGACGCCCCCGGCGGACGGAAGCTGGACGGCGGCATCCTCGGCCTGGGCGACATCGTCTTCTGCGTCGTGGCCGCCGCCGCACCGCTGACCGTGATGGCCGGCGTCGCGCCGTTCGCCATCGCCTTCGGCGGCATCGTCGCCTCACCCGTTCGGCCCGCCCGCCCTGCGCCGTTACGCCGCCCGGGTGAGGCTGCAGGGGAGCCGCGCCCGGACGGCGCCCAGGCTCGGACGTCCCCGCGCGAACGTCCAGGTCCGAACATCCACGGTCGAAGGTCCACGCGCGACCGTCCAGGCCCGAAGCTCCACGCCCGCACGTCCAGCCGCCGAACGGAGTCGCATTCATGAAGGCCGCCGTCGTCAAGGACTTCACCGCCCCGCTGGACATCGAGAACCGTCCGGTGCCGGAGCCCGCCCCGCACCAGGTCCTGGTACGGATCGAGGCCTCCGGGCTGTGCCACACCGACATCCACGCCGCGCACGGCGACTGGCCGGTGAAGCCCGCACCGCCCTTCGTGCCGGGCCACGAGGGGGTAGGCATCGTCGAGGCGGCCGGAGAGCTGGTCCGGCACGTGGCGATCGGCGAGCGGGTCGCGATCGCCTGGCTCGCGGACGCCTGCGGCCGCTGCGACCAGTGCGTCTCCGGCTGGGAGACGCTCTGCCTCCAGCAGCACAACAGCGGTTACTCGGTGGACGGCGCCTACGCCGAGTACGCGCTGGCGCACGGCGACTACGTCGTCCCGGTGCCCGAGGGGCTGGACCCCTTGGACGCCGCACCGCTGTCCTGCGCCGGCGTCACCACCTACAAGGCGGTCAAGCTCTCGGGCGCCCGCCCCGGCACCCGGGTGCTGGTCTCGGGCATCGGCGGTCTCGGCCACCTGGCACTGCAGTACGCCCGGATCAGCGGCGCCGAGACCGTCGCGGTGGACATCACCGACGACAAGCTGCAGCTGGCCCGCGACCTCGGCGCCGACCATGTGATCGACGCCCGGACGGCGGACGTCGCCGCCGAGGTCCAGAAGCTCGGCGGCGCGCACGCGGCGATCGCCCTGGCCGTCGACAACGCCTCCTTCCGGGCCGCGTACGGCGCGCTCCGGCGGGGCGGCACGCTGGTGCTGGTCGCCCTGCCCGCGGAGGGCAGGCTGGAACTGCCGGTCTTCGACACGGTGCTCAACGGCACCAGCGTGATCGGTTCCATCGTCGGCACCCGCGAGGACCTGGCGGAGGTCTTCCGACTGCACGCGCTGGGCCGGACCAGGGTGATCCGCGAGTCGCGCCGCCTCGACGAGGTCAACACCTGCTTCGCGGACATCCTCTCCGGCCGGGTGACCGCCCGCCTGGTCTTCGACCTGCGCTGACGCGGGCAGCGGGCAGCGGGCAGCGGGCAGCGGGCGGGCTACCGGACGATGAGGTCCAGCAGCCCGGCGCGGCCGCCCTCGCGCCAGGCCCGCCGCTGGCGCTGCGCGCCCGTACCCGCCGCCAGGAAGTCGCCGAGCAGCGCCTCGACCCGTTCGGTGTCCCCCGTCTCGGCGAGCCCGGGCGCCGCGTACTCCATCAGCTCCTCGACGACGGCGGCCGCCGGGCGGGCGAACGGGAGGCAGGGCGAGGTCAGCCGGCTGTCGAGCCCGTTGTGGGCGGCCTGCCAGGTGGCGGCCCGCAGCATCTCCTCCTCCGGCCGCAGCGGCGGTACACCGGCGCGCTCCTCCGCCAGGGCCGACGCCACCAGGGCCCGGACCAGGGCGGCGAACAGTGCGGCGTCCTGCGGCAGCAGTTGGACGTCGGCGGCGCGGACCTCGATGGTGGGGTACCGCTCGGACAGCCGCGCGTGCCAGTAGAGCGCGCCGCGGTCCCGGATCAGTCCGGTGTCCTGCAGGGCCTGCACCCGCCGTTCGTAGTCCGCCGCGTCGCGGAACGCCGGGGGCTGGCCGCTGGCCGGCCAGCGGTCGAAGTGGATCGTCCGCCAGCTGGCGAAGCCGGTCTCCTTGCCCTGCCAGAAGGGGGAGTTCGCCGCCATCGCGACCAGCACGGGCAGCCAGGGCCGGATCCGGTTGAGGACGGCGACCCCGCTCTCCCGCCCCGGGACCCCGACGTGCACGTGCATACCGTTCAGCATGAGGTCGTCCACCAGCTGCGGGGCGTCGGCCCGCGCGGACAGGTAGCGGGCACGGTCGGTGACCGGTACGGGGGTGAGCCCCTGGAAGGGCGCCGCGCCGACCGGGCCGATCCGGCAGCCCGCCTTCTGCGCCGCCGTGCCGACCGCGTCGCGCAGGCGCACCAGGTGCTCGGCCGCCTCCGCGAGGTCCTCGCAGACGGGCGTGGCCACCTCGACCTGCACCTGGAGCAGCTCGTGCTGGGCCTCCTCCGGCCGAAGGGCCGGCAGCAGGTCCGCGGCGGCCAGCACCTCGGCCGCCCGGGGCACCGGCACCCCGCTCACCTCGTCGATGAGCAGGTACTCTTCCTCGATCCCGAAGGTCAGCATGGCGCGCGGCTACCCCGCCGGGCCCAGGTCAATCCGGTCCGCCCGCCGTCATGTCACGGGCTCCGGCGCGGGGCCCGGGCCGGGCGCCGGGAAGGGACCGGGGCCGGGCTCCGGACCAGGTCCGTCCGGCCACGGGTCCGGGCCCGGTGCGGGCGGCGCGGGGGGCACCGGGTCGGGCCCGCCGGGGCCCGGAAGCGGGCCGGGTAGCGGCCCGGGGCCCGGACCGCCGGGGCCGGGGGCGGGCGTCGGATTCGGGGGCACGGGATCGGGCGGGCGGGTCATCAGCGGCTCCTCCGCAGGTCGGTCGGTTCGGTGATCGTGCGCGTCAGGCGGTGCTCCGGGGGCCGTCGACGTCCCGGCCAGGGTTCCTCCCGCAGCAGCGGGTGTCCGGCCGCGCCGGCGTCCCGGCCGGACACCCGCCGAAGCCGCGCCTACCCGGATACCTCGAAGACATGACCGCCCGGGCGGGCCGCTCGGGCAGCGCCGCCGTGTCGGCCGCGTCCCTCCGGCGCACGGCCCGGCCGTCACGGCTTCCGGCCGGCCTTCACGGCTTCCGGGCGGGCGCCGACGGGCCGGGCGGCCCGGGCCGGGGCGTCTGCGGTCCGGGCAGTCGTGGCCCCGGACCGGGCGGGCGGGCCGCGGCGGGCCAGCCCGTGCCGCCCGCCAGGACGTCCGCGAGCGCGGTGGCCAGGGCCAGCAGGACGAAGCCGATGGCGACGACCAGCCCCAGCTGGAAGGCGCCGGCCCAGTCCTGGGGGTGGCCGCCCAGCCTGGTGAAGAAGACCGCGCCGACGGCGGCGATGCCCGCCGCGGACCCGATCCGCTGGGCGGTCTGCAGGACGCCGCCCGCACTGCCCGCCCGGGCCACCGGCACCTCGGCGAGGGTGAGCACCTGGTTGGGCGAGATCACCAGCCCGCTGCCGACCCCGGCCAGCAGCAGCGGCGCCGCGGTCAGCCAGCCGACGTGCGGGCCGGACCACAGGTGCACCACCCCGCCGGACACCGCCAGCCCGACCGCCACCAGGAGCAGGCCGAAGGTCACCAGCGGCCGGCCGAAGCGGTGCACCACCCGGCCGCCGACGGCGGCCCCGGCACCGGAGCCCAGGGCGAACGGGGTGATCGACAGCCCCGCCGCCAGCGCGCTGTAGCCCAGACCGTTCTGCAGGTACAGCGTGAAGATGAAGAAGATCGCCGTGAACCCGGCGAAGTACACCAGCGAGAGCAGCGTGCCCAGCGCGTACGACCGCGCCCGGAAGAGGTTCATGCTGACCAGCGGCTCGTGCCGGCGCCCGTACCGGCGCTCCCAGCCGGCGAACGCGGCCAGCAGCACCACCGCCACCGGCGTGAGCAGCCATTTGGCCGGGCCGGGCCACTGCTGCTGCTCGACCAGCGGCAGCAGCAGCAGGACCGTCCCCGCCCCCAGCAGCAGGACGCCCACCGGGTCGAAATCGCGGCCCGCCGGCTTCCCGGCCCGGGCCGGACGGGCCGAGGGCGGCGGGAGCAGCCGGTAGGCCAGCGGAAGTGCCACCAGCCCGATCGGCAGGTTGACGTAGAACACCCAGCGCCAGCCGTCCGCCGTGCCGAAGATCTCGATCAGCAGCCCGCCCAGCAGCGGGCCGACGGCGGTGGAGACGCCGATGGTGGCGCCGAGCAGGCCGAAGGCCCGGCCCCGCTCGGCGCCCTGGAAGAGCTCCTGGATGAAGCCGGAGACCTGGGGGACGAGGATGCCGCCGGCGACGCCCTGGGCGAGCCGGGCCGCGATCAGCCAGCCTTCGGTCTGGGCGGCGCCGGCCAGCGCGCTGGTGAGGGTGAAGAGCGCCAGCCCGCTGATGAAGACGGCCCGCCGGCTGCGTGCGTCGCCGAGCCGGCCGGCCGGGACGAGGGCGAGACCGAAGGTCAGCGCATAGCCCGAGAGGACCCACTGCAGGCCGCTCTCCGACAGGCCCAGCCCGGCGCGGACGGACGGTAGCGCGACGTTGACGATGCTGACGTCGAGCAGCGTCATGAATCCCGCGACCAGGCACACCGCCAGCGCCTGCCAGCGGTGGTCCCGCCCGCCGGCCGGCTCGGGGACACCGTCGCTCGTACCGGCCGGCCCGCCGTCGGTCCCGGCCGGCCCGGAGCTCATGTCGGCCGTCCCGCGCCCGGCGGGCGCTCATGGTGGGTGGGCCCCGGCGCTCGGCCGTCCCGGTTCGCCATCGTTCCTCCGTCCGGCGCAGGAGGCGGCGCAGCCCGAACGCGCGTGCGCCGCCCGTCCAGTGTCGGCCGAACGGCCGAACCCGGCTCGTCCAACCGGGTGCACGGCCCGGGAGCGGCCGCCGGCGGGCCGTGCACCCGGAGCCGGCGGCGGACCGGGGTCACATGAGGCGGCCGGGCCGGGGCAGACGGGTGCCGTGGCCCTGGACGCTCCGGGGAGCACCGAGACGAGGGAGACCTCATGTCATTTCTGTGGGCGATCGTCGCCGGTCTGATCATCGGCCTGCTCGCGAGGCTGCTGCTGCCGGGCCGGCAACCGATTCCGATCTGGCTGACGATCCTGCTCGGGGTCGTCGGCGCCGTGGCCGGGAACGCCCTCGCCAGTGGGCTCGGGGTCCGCGACACCGGCGGGATCGACTGGATCCGACACCTGCTCCAGATCGGCGTGGCCGCCGCGCTGATCACCGTCATCAGCCCGGCCTGGGGCCGTCGCCGAAGCTGACCGGACGCACCGCACCGGCCCCGCCGCCCCGCACGGGCGACGGGGCCGGCGGCCGTCCCGGGAGGACACCCCGCCGGCCTCACCACGGCGATTTCTGACCTACCGGCAGTTTCTCCGTCGGCGAAGGAGTGGCGGGCGCTAAGAGGGGCAGGCGATGGACACCTGACGACTCCGCCGGAGGCTGCCGCGCATATGAACCCCCACACGAACCCGCCCGCCGAACCGCCCACCGACCCGGCCGGCACCCCGTTCACCGACCCGGGCCCCACCCCGGCGACAACTCCCGCCCCCGCTCCCACCGGTGGCTTCACCGACGCCCCCGCCATCGAGCACCCCCGGCGGGGCGCCCGGGTCGAACGCTCGCTCCCGGCGCACCTGGCCGGCCCTGTCCCCCGGACCCTGCGGATGGTCCTCCGGTACGACCCCCGGGCGCCCTACGAGGTCTCCCTGAGCTTTCCGGCTCCCGCCGTGCTGGCGGAAGGACTGGTCGTCGAGGACGGCGGCCGCGCCGAGGACGGCATCGTCTGGACCGTCGCCCGGGAGCTGCTGGCCGAGGGCCTGTACAAGCCCGCCGGCCTCGGCGACCTGCGGCTGCGACCGGTCGGCGCGGGCCTGACCCGGCTGGAGTTCTACGGGGACGACGGCGTCGCCCTCGTCCACACCGACACCGCCGGGCTGGCCACCTTCCTCGACGAGGCCGAGGAGTCGCTGCCGGCCGGCCAGGAGCACCACCGGATCGACTGGCCCGAGACCGTCGAGGCGCTGCTGCGGTACGCGAACCGTTCCTAGTCGCGGCAGGCAACGTACGCCCGTTCTTGCTGGTGAAGTAAGCATTCTGTTCGACCGCTCAGGATCCGACGGTGGATTGTCGGGCACGGCTTCCACGATGCCGGTCATGGCACGCTTCGAGGATCTTCAGCACGTCTTCCGGAACACCGACAGTGGCGTCGGAGTGCAGCCGGCCCTGAGCGACCAGGCGGTTCTGGAAGCCGAGGGCTTGTTGAACGTCACGCTCCCCGCTTCCCTGCTCGACCTCCTGCGCCAGCAGAACGGAGGCCTGGTCGTCTCGGGTCGCGATGCCTTCCCCACAAGTCGGCCGACGTCGTGGGCTTCTGACCATGCCCCCTTCGACATCGTGATGGGCATCGGCCGGCGTGAGCAGACGCTGTCCTTGCTCGACAACCCCTACCTGGTCGACGAATGGGGTCTGCCTACGGAGGTGGTGCTTCTCTCCGGCGATGGTCACTACTGGATCGGGCTGGATTACCGCACCTGCGGTCCCCGGGGGGAGCCGTCCGTGGTCTGGTTCGACACGGACGCCGACTCGGAACTGCCCCTCGCGCCGGACTTCCGCTCCTTCGTCGCGGGCCTCACCTCAGTTCCCGGGTCCGACAAGGAGCGGAGCGAGGCTTGACCCGGGTCAACCCATCTGCAGAGGCACGCTGCGGGGACCAAGCCCTGCAGGAGCGCTCACCCGGGGCAAAAGTCGCCTGACGCGGCACGGGTGACCTGAGCCGGACAGCCGTGCGGCGGGGCTACCCCGCCGCCAGGTCGGCCGGGCTCACCGGAGATGCCGATCCGGCCGGAAGCTCCCGGCCGAGGTCGGCGAGCAGGGCGGGCAGCTCGTCCAGGGAGCGGAGCGCGCCGGGGGTGCGGCCGGTCCGGTCCAGCAGCACGGCCGCCATGCCGGCTTCCCGGGCGGCTGCCACGTCCTCCAGCGGGTGGTCGCCGATGTGCAGGACCTGGGCGGGCGGGACGCCCAGCCGCTCGGCGGTGATCCGGTAGATACCGGGATCGGGTTTGTGGACGCCGCACTCGGCGGCCCTGACGACCACGGCGAAGACGGTGTCCAGGCCGAGCGGTCCGAGGTCGGTGTTGCCGTTGGTGGTGAGCGCGAGCGGCAGCGAGGCGGCCAGCCGGCTCAGCACCTCCCCGGTCTCGGGGTGGAGCAGGGTGTGCTCGGCCCGGACGTCGACGAAGGCCCGGTACACCTCCTCGGCGAGACCGGGGCGCTCGCAGCCGAGGCGCCGGGCGGACTCCGCGAGAGCGGCCCGGCGGATCTCGGCGAAGTCGGCCCCGGGCATCCGCCGCGCCATCTCCTCGCGGACCTCCTGCAGTTGCTCGACGGTGACGATGCGGCCGCCGGCCTCGGTCAGCCGGCGGGCGGCGTGCGCGATCGCCGGGACGAAGCCGGACCCGAAGTCCCACAGGGTGTCGTCCCCGTCGAAGGAGAGCGCCGCGACGGGCAGGGGCATGGCAGGGCTCCGTCCAGGTCCGTCCCGCGCACCGCCCCCGCTGGCGGACGCCGGACGCCCCGACCCTATCCGGCCGGTGGCGGCCGGGCGCCGGTCGCGACCGGGCCTCTTCGACCGACCCGGCGGAGTCCGGGCCGGCGTCGGCGGCCCCGCCGGGATGTCCCGGCGGGCGGAGTGCCACGTCCGCTGACGGTACGTCGGCGGCCGTGACGTGACGCCACGCAACAGCTGTGTGAAATGGACATGTTGAAGTCTCCGGCCGCATTGCGGGCGGCTTCCGGCGGACCCTACGGTCGCTCCGAGGTCGCCGGAGATCGCTCCCCCCGGCCACCGCGCCGGCCGGGCAGCACCCGGTCACCCGTACCCGCCCACCGGCGGCCGCACCGTCACGCACCGGCACGACCGACCGGCCCCGGGCACCCAGCCACCGGGCGGGCCGGGCCGTGCCCGTACGGGAACGCGGAGCCGCCCACCCGTCCACGAAAGGGACAGCCTGATGAGCCGGAACGACCGGAACCTCGTCGGACGGCGGGGATTCCTCGCCGGAGCAGCCGCCGTCGCCGCCGCACCCTCCCTGGGCGCCCTGGCCGCGGCCACCCCGGCGGCGGCCGCCCCCGCCGCGTCCGCCGCGCGCCCCAACATCCTGGTCATCCTCACCGACGACCAGCCCAAGCAGACCGAGTGGGCCACCCCGAAAACCGTCGCCTGGCTCGCCGACCAGGGTGTACGGTTCACCGCCGGCCACGTCGCGACCCCGCTCTGCGCGCCGTCCCGCTCGTCGATCTTCTCCGGCCGCCAGGCCCACAACCACGGCGTGCTCGACAACTCCTCGCCGTACAACCTCGACCAGCACACCACCGTGCAGCGCTACCTCAAGCAGGCCGGTTACCGCACCGGCCTGTTCGGCAAGTACCTGAACGCGTGGCACGCCGCCGACAACCCGCCGCACTTCGAGGAGTGGCTGCTGGAGAGCCCGGTGGTCTACAACGACGGCACCTGGAACGACAACGGCACGCTGCGCACCATCCCCGGCTACAGCACCACGGTCATCAAGAACCGCACCCTGGCCTTCCTGGACAAGGCCGCCACCGACCAGCGCCCGTGGTTCGCGTTCGTCGCGCCCAAGGCCTCGCACGAGCCGAACACGCCCGAGGCGAAGTACGCCGACACTCCCGTCCCCGCCTGGAACGGCCGCCCGGGCGTCACCGAGCCCGACCGCAGCGACAAGCCGGACTTCATCCAGGACGCCACCGGCACCCTGGCCGACGGGCAGGCGCTGCGCCGCCGCCAGCTCCGCACCCTGCTCTCGGTCGACGACGCGGTGCAGGCCTTCCACGACAAGCTGGCCGCGCTCGGCCAGTTGGAGAACACCCTGGTCTTCTACCTCGGCGACAACGGGTACACCTGGGCCGACCACGGGTGGCTGAAGAAGTCGGTGCCCTACCGGCCCTCGATCGAGGTGCCGTTCTACGTCTCCTGGCCCGCCGGCGGCCTCGGCTCCGGCACCGTCGACAACCGGATCGTGGCCAACATCGACATCGCCCCGACCATCCTGGACGCGGCCGGCATCACGCCCGACACCCCGCAGGACGGTCACTCGCTGCTGACCGGGTACAGCCGCGACCACCTGCTCGTCGAGTGGTGGAAGCACGGCACGGCGGCCGGCGGCCCGCACACCTGGTCCTCGTACGTCAGCGACACCGAGCAGTACACCGAGTACTACCAGATCCACACCGACGCGGCCGGCAAGCCCGCCGGCACCGGATCGGTGCTGTTCCGCGAGTACTACGATCTCGTCGACGACCCGCACCAGCTGACCAACAAGCTCTACCAGGCCACCCCGCAGCAGGAGCAGCAGCTCGGCATCCCGGCGCTGGCCGCCGACCGCTCGGCCTGACCCGCTCGGCCTGACCCGCCGGATCCGGTGCCGCCGGGTCAGTCCCCCACCAGGCCCCGGGCGGGCGGGCCGGAGCACCGCGCTCCGGCCCGCCCGCCGGCCGTCCCCGCCACCCCGACGACCCCTGGACGTACCGATGCTCGCCTGCTGCGCCCCGCAGAACCCCTCGTCCGGCCAGCACGCCTCCTGCGGCCGGCAATCGGCCGGCCCGGCGCTGCTCACCCTGGCGCTCCCGGCTGCCCGGCCGCCGGCCCCGCCCGCGGCGCCGTCCCCCGCCGCGCTGCGGGCCGCCCGCGGCCTGCTCGACCTGCCCGGCGGGCGGTTCCTGATGGGCACCGACGACCCCGCGGGCTTCCCCGCCGACGGCGAGGGGCCGGTCCGCGAGGTGGGGGTCGGCGCGTTCCGGATCGCCCCGACGACCGTCACCAACGCCGAGTTCGCCTCCTTCGTCAAGGAGACCGGCCACACCACCGACGCCGAACGCTTCGGCTTCTCCTTCGTCTTCGGCGGCTTCCTGTCCGAGGAGCTGCGGGCCGCCTCCCGCACGGTCGCCGGCACGCCCTGGTGGCACGCGGTGGAGGGCGCGGACTGGCGCCGCCCCGAAGGTCCCGGGTCCGGCTTCGCCGCCCGGCAGAACCACCCGGTGGTGCACGTCTCCTGGAACGACGCCCAGGCGTACTGCGCGTGGTCCGGCACCCGGCTGCCCACCGAGGCCGAATGGGAGTACGCCGCGCGCGGCGGCCTGGCGCAGCGCCGCTACCCGTGGGGTGACGAACTGGCCCCGGGCGGGCGGGAGATGCTCAACATCTGGCAGGGCGCCTTCCCGACCTCGAACACCGGCCGGCACCGCGGCACCGCCCCCGTCCGCTCCTACCGCCCGAACGGCTTCGGCCTCTTCAACACGGTCGGGAACGTCTGGGAGTGGTGCGCCGACCGCTTCAGCGCGGACTTCCACCGCACGGGGCCGCGGACCGACCCGGCGGGCCCGCCGAGCGGCGGCGCACGGGTGATGCGCGGCGGCTCGCACATGTGCCACGACTCCTACTGCAACCGCTACCGGGTGGCCGCCCGCAGCTCCAACACGCCCGACAGCTCCACCGGGAACATCGGCTTCCGGGTGGCGGCGGGCCACTGAACCCGGAGCGGCGTCGCGGGGGCGGCAGGTACGGTGCCGCCCCCGCGACGCCCGGCGGGCCCGGCTACCCGCCGATCCCGATGGTGAGCCGGCTCGGCGGGTCGGCGTTGGGCAGGATCCGCACCGAGCTCTGGTCGTTGATGTCGTCGTAGGCGAATCCGTAGGCCCGGTGGCCGAGGCCGACGGTGTGGAAGAACCCGGCGTAGTCGTTCTTCGCGGTGGCGGCCGGGTAGTACGCGCCCGGGGCGTACCACTTGGCGGTGTCGATCGCGACGCCGCGGTTGAAGGCGGCGCAGAACTCGGCGCCGAGTTCCAGCTCGGTGGTGTTCATCCCGGCCGACGCGAGGGCTCCGGCGCAGGCCGTCACGTCCGCGGTGGTGGGCTTGCTCAGGAAGTACGGCCCGGCGCCGTCCTTGGTGAACTGCAGGCGCCCGTTGACGACCCGGCCGGTGAAGGTCTGGTTGAGCCGGGTCAGGGTGAACTGGTTCGCGGTGTAGTACGACCAGGCCTGGTCGATCGCCGGCTGCAGGTACCCGGCCTGGGCGCCACCGGGGCGGAAGGACGCGGCACTGCGCGGTGCGGTGATCCGGTAGGACGTGGCGAGCGGACGGAAGGCCGGGCCCACCGCGGTGGCGTACTGCGCGCGGACCTGGTCACGGGTCAGCGTGATGCCGACGGTCTGGTCGTAGCCGGTGGCCGACTGCTCCAGCCGGGCGGTGACCGGGAACCCGAACATGTCGACCTGGGTGGTGTTGCCGCCGAACGGGATCACGCCGTACCGGTAGGTGAACTCGTACCAGTCGAAGTACACGTCGGCGTTGGGGTCGGCGGGGTTCAGCAGGTCGGGGCCGCCCCAGCCGGCGTCGTCCGGCGAGATCGGGATGTACATCGGCGAGCCGACCGAGAGGTACATCCGGGCGCCCTCCAGCCCGCTCGGGACGGTGACGGTGGCGGCCCGGGCGAGGGAGAAGGACATCGCGGCGTAGTTGCGGCCGTTCTTGGTGAGGTGACCCGGGGCGCTCTCCTCCAGATGGCTGATGTGCGCCAGGGTGCCGTCAGGCCGCAGGTAGGACCACTGACCCGGGGTGGCCATCCCGAGGACGAGCACGTAGACCTGACTGTCCGGCCAGATGCCGCGGGTGTTGTTCTGGAACACCACGGGGAAGGTGCCGGTACCGCCGGGCGGGAGCGTGCCGCCTCCGCCGCTGGGGGGCGGTGTGCTGCCGCCGGTGCCGACCGTCCAGGCGAAGTGCGGGGTGTCGAAGAGCGGTCCGCCCTTCTCGTAGGTGAACCAGTAGTCGACCGCGGCACCGGCCGGCAGTCCCGTGGCGGTCCTGGTCCAGGTGCCGGTGGCGTTGTCCATCCGGAAGTTCTGCTGGCCCGAGCCGTTGACCAGGTAGTGGACGTCGACCAGGGCGGCGGGGGCGGTGGGCTTGAACCAGAACTGGGCCTGGCCGGTGCCGGCCGCGGTGACGCCCTGGGTGTAGTCGGCGGCGGCACTGGCGGGCGCGGCTCCCGCGAACGCCGCGCAGAGCAGCAGCAGCGCGGCCAGGAGCAGGCCCGGGGTGGAACGACGGGACAGGGTCATGGCTTCCCTCGTGGGGTGGGGACTACGGGGATGTGGGAGTCGGAGTTCGGGACCGCTGGGAGGTGGAACCCCTGCGGTGGGAAGCTCCGCGATATGAGAGCGCTCTCAGCAGGAGGGTGGCCAGAAGCTCATTGACTGTCAAGAGTTCCGACGGAAGCTCAGTCGGAAATCAGGGCAAACCCCTCACTGGTCTTCAATTCTTCAATAAACAACGGGCCTTTTCCGCTCGATGCATTGACACTCCGTCGCCACCTCGATACCAACAACCCCGAGAGCGCTCTCATCGACAGTCCCCCACCCGAGAGGCAGTCATGACCGCACCAACCCGCACACGGCTCCGGCCGCGCCGCGTCAGAGCCCTGCTCGCGACCCTCTCCACGGCCGCGCTGCTGGCCGTCGGACTGGCCGGCGCGATGAACGACGCCAACGCGGTCGTCCCGGCCCCGGCCGGCTGGACCCAGGTCTTCGCCGACGACTTCAACGGCCCGGCCGGTACCGGCGTCAACACCGCCAACTGGCGCTACACCACCGGGACCGGCTACCCGGGCGGCCCCGGCGGCTTCGGCACCGGCGAGGTCGAGACGATGACCTCCAGCACCGGCAACGTGTCACTCGACGGCGGCGGGAACCTCCGGATCACCCCGGTCCGCGACGGCGCCGGGAACTGGACCTCCGGCCGGATCGAGACCAACCGCGAGGACTTCCAGCCGCCGGCCGGCGGCAAGCTCCGGGTCGAGGCCCGGATGCAGCTCCCCAACGTCACCGGCGCCGCGGCCAAGGGCTACTGGCCCGCGTTCTGGATGCTCGGCACGCCCTACCGGGGCAACTGGTGGAACTGGCCGGGCGTCGGCGAGATCGACATCATGGAGAACGTCCAGGGCATCAACAACGAGTGGGCCACGATGCACTGCGGCACCAGCCCCGGTGGCCCCTGCAACGAGAAGAGCGGCATCGGCGGCCAGAAGGTGTGCAGCCCGGGCACCTGCCAGAGCGGCTTCCACACCTACGGCATGGAGTGGGACCGCAGCACCAGCCCCGAGCAGGTGCGGTTCTACCTCGACGGGGTGCAGTTCCACTCGGTGAGCGCCAACCAGATGGACGCCGGGACGTGGGCGGCCGCGACCAACCACGGCTACTTCCTGATCCTCAACGTGGCCATGGGGGGCGAGTTCCCGGCGGCCTTCGGCGGCGGCCCGGACGCCGGCACCGCCTCGGGAGTGCCGCTGACCGTCGACTACGTCGGTGTCTGGCAGGCAGGCCCCGGCGGTGGTACCCCGACGCCGACCCCGACCCCGACCGCCACGCCCACCGCCACCCCGACGGGCACCCCCACCGCCACGCCCACCGCCACGCCCACCGCCACCCCGGTGCCCGGCAACCGGGACGCCTACGCCACGATCCAGGCCGAGTCCTACGACGGGCAGGCCGGCACCGTCCTGGAGGCCTGCAGCGAGGGCGGCCAGGATCTGGGCACGCTCGCCAACGGCGACTGGGCGCTCTACAAGGGCGTCAACTTCGGCAGCAGCGCGGCACACCAGTTCAACGCCCGGGTGGCGAGCGGCGCCGCCGGCGGTGTCAGCGGACTCGTCGAGGTCCGCCTCGACAGCCGTACCAGCGCGCCGATCGGCTCCTTCGCCGTCGCCAACACCGGTGGCGCGCAGAGCTGGCGGTCCGTGCCCGCCAACATCGCCGCCGTCACCGGCACCCACGACGTCTACCTGACGTTCACCAGCGGCCAGCCGGCCGACTTCGTCAACCTCAACTGGTTCACCTTCGGCCACTGATCACCCGGTCCCTGAACGCGGGGAGCGGGAGCCGGTCGACCGCCGACTCCCGCTCCCCGTCCCGACACCGGCCGCGTGCACATGCCGACGGCGGGTGGCCCGGCCGCCCCACAGCGTCCCGGCCACCCGCCGTCGCTCCCGACCGGCCCACACCGGTCGGTCCTCGACCGCACGCCCTCGTCGGCGGTCAGTCCTTGGACGGTCGGTCTTCGGGCGGTCAGTCCTTGACCGCGCCCGCCAGCCCGGAGACCAGCTTGCGCTGGACGGCCACGAAGAAGACCAGCACCGGCAGCGTCATCAGGGTGGACGCCGCCATGATCCCGCCCCAGTCGTTCTCGTCCGGCTTGAAGAAGACCAGCAGGGCGGAGGGGAGGGTCTGGTTCTGGGTGGCGCTGATGATGAAGGTCTTCGCGAAGACGAAGTCGTTCCAGGCCGCGATGAACGAGAACACGCTGGTCGCGGCCAGGCCCGGTGCCACCAGCGGCAGCAGGATCCGCCACAGGATGCGGGTGCGGCTCGCGCCGTCGATCTGGGCGGCCTCCTCGATGGAGACCGGCACGGCCGCGACGAAGCCCCGCATCATCCAGATCCCGAACGGCAGCGAGAAGGCCAGCTGCACCAGGATCAGCGAGGCCAGCGTGTTCAGGCCGATGCCGGGGGCGAACCTGCCCGCGTCGCGGAACATGAAGAACAGCGGGATGGTCAGCGCCTCGACCGGGATCATCTGGGCGATCAGGAACATCACCATGACGGTGGTCCGGAACCGGAACCTGAACCGGGTCACCGCCACCGCGGCCAGGAAGACCACCACGCCGGAGAGCACCACCACCGCCAGCGCGATCACCACGCTGTTCAGGAAGTACCGGCCGAAGCCGTCCACGCCCAGGACCTGCCGGAAGCTCTCCAAGGTGGGGTGCGTCGTCCAGGGCTTCGGGTGCAGCGACTGCACCTCACCCTTGGGCTTGAACGCGGACAGCACCATCCAGAAGATCGGGAAGGCGGCGACCACGGCCACCAGGTAGGCGGTGGTGTCGGCGGCGAGGCGCCAGCGGCTGCGGGTGTTCACAGTTCGTTCCCCGTACGTCGCAGGGTGCGGATGTAGAGGGCGGTCGGGATGACCAGGATCAGCAGCATGATCACGCCGATGGCGGCGCCGAGCCCGTACTGCGAGGAGGCGAAGGCCTTCTGGTACGCGTACACGTTGAGCACCAGGTTCTGCCCGGCGATGCCGCCGCCCGTGGTCATCACGTAGATCTGGGTGAAGACCTTGAAGTCCCAGATCACCGACTGGATCACCACGATGGTGAGGATCGGCCGCAGCATCGGTGCGGTGACCCGGCGGAACGTCGTCCAGGTGCTGGCGCCGTCCAGCGACGCCGCCTCCAGGATCTCGGTCGGGATCGCGTTGATGCCCGCGTACAGCGTCACCATCACGAACGGGTAGGAGTGCCAGACCACCACCGCGCCGACGATCAGGAACGCCGTCCACCTGTCGTAGAACCAGTTGTACTCGTGGAAGCCCGACAGGCCCAGCTTCACCAGGACGTCGTTGACCAGGCCCAGGTTGGTGTCGAACAGGAAGCTCCACACCGTCGAGCCGGTCGTCGCCGGCGCCGCCCAGGCGGCCATCGAGGCGGTGGTCAGCACCAGCCGGGCGGTCCGGCCGATCCTGGTCAGCAGGACGGCGAGGGCCGCGCCCACCACCAGCGTCGCGACCACGCAGAAGGCCGCGAAGCCGACGGTCTGGGCCAGCACCGTCCAGAACTGCTGGTCCGTCAGGATGCCGCGGTAGTTGTCGAGGCCGACGAAGCGGGTGGGCACGCCGCCCGACGCCTGCGCCTGGCCGAAGTCGAGCACCGACAGCAGGCCGAGCTGGTAGATCGGGTACGCGACCAGCGGGATCAGGATGACGGCGGCCGGCAGGAGCAGCAGCAGCGGGGTGCGGCGCCGGCCGCGCGGGGGCGCGGCCGGGCCGGCGCCCCGGCGGCGCCCCGCGGGGGGAGCGGACGCCGCCGGGGCGGTCGTGGTGGGTGCGGACACGGGCGGGACCTGCTCTCAGTGCGCCGTGAAGGCGGTGTTGATCTGCTGCGCCGCGTCGCCGGACGCCTTGGCCACGTCGGCCTTGCCGGTGACGACCTGCTGGAGCAGGGTCGGGACGACCGCCTGCGCGTCGATCTGCGCCCAGCCCTGGTCCATCGGGACGAACCGGGTGCCGGCCGCGATGGTGTCGGTGAACGGCTTGAGGAACGCGTCCTTGGCGGCGACCGCGGTGTTGACCGACTTGAGGGTCGGCAGGTTGCCCATCGCGTCGTACATGGCCTGCTGGTTCGCGGGGCCGGCGAGCAGTTCGGCGAACTCGACGGCCAGGGTGCGGTGCTTGGCCGCCTTCATCACGCCGAGGTTGTTGCCGCCGGCGAAGGCCGGGGCGATCGAGCCGGCCTTGCTGCCGGGCAGCGGGACGACCGCGTACTTGCCCTTGGCCGGGCCGGCGTCGACCTTGCTGCGGCTGGAGTTGGGCAGGATCGCCATCGCCGCCTTGCCGGCGGCGAACAGGTCGACGGTCTTGCCGCCGGTGAGGTCCGCGCACTGCTGGGCCGGGCAGCCGTCGGCGCCGAACAGGTCGGTGTACCGCTTGACGCCGGCCTGCGAGGCGGCCGAGTCGATGGCGGCGCTGTACGTGTCGCCGGCCTTGGTGGCGATGTCGCCGCCCGCGTCCCAGACGAACGGCAGCGCGCCGAAGGTGTACTTGCCGCCGACGGCGATGCCGAAGGTGTCCGGGTGCTGGGCGTGCACCGCCTTGGTCGCGGCGACCAGTTCGTCGTACGAGGTGGGGGCGGCGAGCCCGGCCTCGGTGAACAGGTCCGTGCGGTAGTACAGCGCCCGCACGCCGACCCACCAGGGCAGGCCGTAGGTCTTGCCGTCCAGCACGGCGGTCCTGGCGATGGCCGGGTCGAGGTCGCCCTTGGCGGACCAGCCGTCCAGCTCGGCACCGATCTCGGCGAGGCCGCCGGCTGCCACGTAACCGGGGAGGTCGGTGTTGCCGAACTCCACCAGGTCGGGGGCGCTGGACGGGTCGTTGAAGGCACCCTTCATCTTCGCCGCGCGGGCCGCCGCGTCGGTGTCGATGTAACTCACGTCGACGGTGACACCCTGGTGGGCCGCCTGGAACTCGGTGACCGCCTTGGCGACCACCGCCTCCTTGGGCGCGTTGCCGGCCTCGTTGTAGAGCCAGACCTGCAGGGTGCCGGTCCGGTCGTCGGCGGCCTTGCCCTCGGCGGGCAGGGCGGTGCCGGGCGAACAGGCCGACAGCGCGAGGCAGCCCACGGTCAGCGCGGCGGCCGTGGCGGTCCATCTGATGAGTCGCATGGGTGGAGACCTCCCGCCCGACAGCGGCTGCGGCGACGCGGGTCCGTGGGGGCGGACGCGCCGGAGCAGGCCCTGACCGGGGCCGATGGTGAAGAGAAGCGGGGGTGGGGGCGGAGCCGCCCGGCATACCGTGCCGGGGTTCCACTCGATGCCGTGACGTTAGGCGGGGGCTCGCGCGGCCAACAAGAGACCCTTGCTGAAGTTTTGCATTGCACAACTCCATGCCGAAGAATCGGCAACGACGGCCCGGGACGGTACCGTCTGAACCGGACGCGGGCGGGTCCCCGGCACGCCCGGACGACCCGGACGACCCGGACGACCCGGCGCAGGACGGCACCCGGCCACCCCACCCCGACTCCCGCTCCACGGGCCACCGCCTACCCGCCACACCCCAGGCACCATCCGGCGGACGGCCCGCCCGCCGGCAACCGACGCGGCCCGCGCCCGTGGCGCGCACGAGAGAGGAACCCAGCGATGACCGAGAAAGCCACCGACGACGGGCCGGCCCCGGCGGCACCGGCCGGGCGCAGGACCGCGCCGGCGGCGCCGGGCGACCGGAACCAGTCCTCCTCGCTGCGCCGCGCGCTCGCCGTCCTCGGCCACGTCCGGGACCACGCCAACGGCGGACGCGGGGTGCCGCTCGGCCAGCTCGCGGAGGAGCTCGGCCTCAACAAGAGCACCGTGCTGCGGCTCACCGGCCCGCTGCTCGACGAGCACCTGCTCGACCGCGACCGGGAGACCGGCTGGTTCCGCCTCGGCCACGGCGCGCTGCGGCTCGGCCAGGCCTACCTGTCCACCCTCGACCTGCGCAGTGTCGCCGCCGAACACCTGCGCCGGCTGCAGCGCGAGGCCGGCGAGACCGTCCACCTGACGGTCTGGGAGAGCCCCGGCATCGTGTACGTCGACAAGGTCGAGGACGAGACCAACGTCCGGATGGCCTCCCGGGTCGGCAGCCGCGCCCCCGCCTACTGCACGGCCACCGGCAAGGCGATCCTGGCCTGGTTGCCCGACACCGAGGTCGAGGCGGTGGTCGACGCCGGACTGCGGCCGGTCACCACGTGGACGATCTCCGACGCCGACCGGCTGCGCGCCGACCTCACCAGGATCCGCACCCGCGGCTACTCGATAGACGACCGGGAGAACGAGCCCGAGGTCCGCTGTGTGGCGGCGCCCATCTTCGACCACACCGGCGAGGTCACGGCGGCCCTCTCGGTGTCCGGCCTGATCTCCCGGATGACCGCCGCCCGGGTGCGTAACCTGGGCCCGGTGGTCGCCCAGGTCGGCCTGCGCATCTCCCGCGAACTCGGCTCGGACCGGCAGCCCACGGAGAGCACCGGACGGGCGCCCAAGGCCTGAACGGACGCGGCGCCGCCCGCCCCCGCTCCGTCACCGGGCGCCCCGCCACCCGGGAACCGGCGCCCGGCACCCGGCACCCGGGTACGCGAAGGCGCCCCGGCGCGGGGCGCCGGGGAGGCCTGCGGGCACGGCGGTCAGTGGTGCGCCGCCGCCTGCCGACCGGACCGGCCCGCCGCCTCGCCCGCGACCGGCGTGAAGCGGACCGGGAGGTGCACCAGAGCACGGTGGAACGGGCCGGGCCGCCACAGCAGTTCGGGCTGCGGGACGGACAGCTCCAAGTCCCCCAGCCGGCTGGTGAGCTGCTCGATCGCGGTGATCGCGATCAGCAGCGCCGGCTCGCGGGCCGGGCAGGAGTGCGGGCCGGCCGCCCAGGCCAGGTGCGCGCTCTCGCCGCTGCGGACGTGCATGCTCTCCGAGGTCGGCGCCGCCTGGGAGTTGGCCGCCGCGTAGGAGACCAGCAGCAGCTGCCCGGCGGTGATCCGGCGGCCGTGGAAGGTCAGGTCGTACCGCGGGTAGTGCGCCGACAGGTTGGCCAACGGCGGCTCGTGCCACAGCACTTCGTCGATCGCCTGGTGGGCGGTCATCGCGCCGCCGAACAGTGAGCCCGCGTAGCGGTCGTCGGTCAGGATCCGCAGCAGCGAGTTGCCGATGAGGTTGGTGGTGGGCTCGTGCCCGGCGCTCATGGTCAGGGTGATCTGCCGTACCACCTCGTCGTTCTCCAGCCCCGCCGGGTGGTTCAGGAACCAGGAGGTCAGGTCCTGCCGGCCGCGGACCCGCCGGTCGGCGACCATCCCGGCGACCACCTCGACGAAGTCGGCGTAGGCCGCGGCCGCCTTCTCGGTGGACTCCATCATCCCGGACATGCCGGCCACCAGCCGGTTGCTGTGCTCCTCGGGCACGCCGAACCAGGTGTTGAAGACGAACAGCGGCAGCTGGCGGGCGTACTGGGCGATCAGGTCGGCCGTACCGGAGCCGTCGAACCCCCGGATGAGCTCCTGCGCGACCTGGGCCACCCGCGCCTGCAGCACGTGCGGCTCGATCAGGGCCAGGCCGTCGGTGATCACCTGGCGGTAGCGCGCGTGCACCTCCCCGTCGCTGAACAGCGCGGTCGGCCGCCAGCCCAGCACCGGCAGGACCGGCGACGTCGGGGGCTGCTCGCGCTGCCAGGCACGCGGGTCCTTGGAGAAGGTGTCGCTGTCGCGCAGCACGTCCAGCGCGGCCTGGTAATCGGTGACCAGCAGCGCCTCCACGCCGGGCGCGATCTCGACCGGTGCGGAGGCGCCGTGGCCGCGCAGCCGGTCGTAGTGGCCGTGCGGGTCCGCGGCGAAGGCCGGGCCGTAGAGGGCGGTGGGTCGGGGGCCGGGCTGGGTCACCGCTGCTCCTGGGGCAGGCTGGGCAGGCTGTGCAGGACGTGTTCGGCCAAGGCGATCAGCGCCTCGACGCTGGTGGCGCGGTCACGGGCGTCGCACAGCACCAACGGGGTGTCGGGGTGCAGGTCGAGGTGCCCGCGCAGCACCTCGGCGGAGTGCGCGGGCGCGTCCGGGAAGCAGTTGACCGCGACCGCGTACGGCAGGCCCTGCTCCTCCACCATGTCCATGATCTCGAAGGACTCGGCCAGCCGGCGGGTGTCGGCCAGCACGAGCGCGCCGAGGGCGCCGCGCGCGATGTCCTGCCAGAGCGGGAAGAACCGGCGCTGGCCGGGGGTGCCGAAGAGGTAGAGCACCACCTCGCCGGGCAGGGTGAGGCGGCCGAAGTCGACCGCGACGGTGGTGGTGGTCTTGTCGGGCAGGCCGGCGACGTCGTCCACCGGGGCGGCGGTCTCGGTCATCACCTCCTCGGTGTGCAGGGTGGGGATCTCGGACAAGGTCCGGATGAGGGTGGTCTTGCCGACCCCGAACGGGCCGGCGACCAGCATCTTCATCAGGATCTGGTCCCGGTCGGGCAGGTAGCCGATCCGGCTACCGGAGGCTGCGGAGTCCATCGAGGAGCCTCTCGACGAGGGTGCGGTCGATCTGCTGGGCGCGCGGGATCGGACTGCGGGCCTGCAGGCCGCCCGCGTCGACCAGATCGGCCGCGAGGAAGTTGGTGGCGCTGACCGGCAGGCGCAGGTGCGCCGCCGCCTCCACCAGGGTCAGCGCGCCGGGGCGCAACAGCTCCCACAGGCGCCGGTGTTCGGCCTCCAGGCCCTGCGGCGGGTCCGGACTGGCGGAGTGCAGGAGGGTCAGCCGGTCGAAGGCGGCACGGCTGGGCCGGCTGCGGCCTCCGGTGGCCAGGTAGGCGGGCACCAGGCGGCGGCGCGGGGGGACGGCGGTCATGTTCGGGCGACGGCGTCCTGTTGCCGGGCCGGGCTGGCCATCGCCCGGGAGAGGGCCGCGACCTGGACCTGCATCTGGTAGGCGACGTTGCCGAGTTGGGCGTCCGGCGCGGCGAAGACGGCCAGCGAGGTGTTCTGCCCCGCCGGAACGACCACGGCGAACCCGAGGTCGGACTCCACCACGGTCTGGGCCAGCTTCGGCTGCTCCACGTCGGTGAACGCGGTGGTGAACGCGCGGGCGGCGGCGTGCACGGTGGCCGTCATCGCGGCGACCCGCTCGGCGGAGGCCCGGCTGAGGTCCTTCGAGGCACCCTCGACGAGGCCGTCTCCGGTGGCGATGACGGCGTGCAGCACCCCGGGCAGCTCCAGCAGCGGGGTCAGCACCCAGGAGATCTCGTCGGTGACGGGAGGTCGGGACGTGCTCACTGGTGGGCTCCTCGGGTGGTCTCGGACGTGGGGCTGGGTTCGGACGAGGGGCTGGGTTCGGACGAGGCGACGGCGGCCCGCCCGGAGCCGGTGCCGTCCTGCAGGGCCTGCCAGCGCGCGGCGGCCTGCTCGGGGGTTCGCTCCGGGGCGACCCGGGCCTCGGGCCGGTCCACGGCGGCGGTCGGCTGCTGCGGCAGCGGCGCCCGCCGGCGACGGCTGGGCAGCTCGCTGCCGTCGCCGACCGGTACGGGCGACAGGGCGCCGGGCCCGGTGGGGGCTGGTCCGGCGGGGGTGACAGCCTGTTCGGCAGGAGTCGCGGCCGGCGCGGGGTCGGGGTCGTTGCCGGCAGCCGTGGCCGCCTCGGGCTCGCGAGCCGGCGCCGCAGCCGGACCGGCCAGCGGTGGCCGGCTCGCAGCCGGCAGCGGTGCGGCCACCGGCAGCGGCGTCAGCACGGAGAGCGGCTGCTCGGCATCCACCACGGTCAGCAGCGCACCGGGAATCCGCACGATGGTCCGCATCCCGCCGTACGGGGACGGCTCGATGTGGCAGGTGAAGCCGTACTGGCGGGCGAGCTTGCCGACGACCGCGAAGCCGGCCTTCGGCGGGTTGCCGAGCTCGGTGAGAAGCACCTCGGACGGGCCGGAGAGCAGCCGCTTGGCCCGACCCAACTGGTCGTCCTCCATGCCGATCCCGCTGTCGTCGATGACCACCAGCGCCCCGCGCCCGCCCTGCTGGACGGTCACCGGGACCTCGGTCTCCGGGTGGGAGTAGGCGGTGGCGTTGGCGAGCAGCTCGGCGATCGCGACGGCGAGCGGTTCGGCGGCGCGGGCGACCACGGCCAGCCGCTCCTCCCGCAGGTGGTTGGCGACCTTGATCCGGGCGTAGCCGGGCACCCGGGACAGCGCGCCCAGCACCACCTCGGCCAGCGGGGAGTCCGTCCGGGCCAGCCCGGGCCAGGCCTCGCAGAGGACGGCCACGGTCTGGATGCGGCGCAGCGCGACCTCGTTGCGGAAGTCCACCTCGAGCAGTCGGGGGTCGTCGTTGTCGTGCTGCAACTGCTGGACCAGGCTCTGGATCTGGTACAGCAGGGTCTGGATCTTGGAGGCCGCTCCGCGCATGGTGGCCCGGGCCGCGCCGTCCACCCGGTCGCGCTCGCCGGTGACGGCGGCGACGCAGGCGTCCAGGACGGCCTGCAGCGCCCGTTCGGCGTGCTCCCCGGTGCGGCCGGGGGCCTTCGGTCCGGGGACGGGCGCGATGGGGTGGGCCAGCGCGAGCGCGGTGGCCGGCAGCCGCTCGTCGGCCAGGTGGCCGATCTCGGCGAGCAGCGCGCGGGTGCCGTCCTCGGCGGCCCGCAGCCGCTCCTCGCTCCTGGCCAGCCGGTCCTCGGCGGTCCGGCCCCGCTCCTCGCTCCGGGCGAGCCCGGCCTCGGCGGTCCGGCCGTGTTCCTCGCTGCGGGCGAGCCTGGCCTCGGCCTCCCGGGCGCGCTCCTCGGTGCGGGTCAGCCGCTCCTCGGCGGCCCGGGCCCGGGCCGTGACGCGCCGGCGGGCGCGGGCCAGCACGCCGGTTGCCACCAGGGCGGCGGCACTGAGGGCCGCCAGGGCGAGCAGCGCGATCTGCGTCATCGAAGTCCTCGGTCGAATGGGGGGATCCGGCGGGATCCGGCCGGACCACCACGGGTGGGGACGCGGTGGGGCGGCCGGTGCGGCAGGTGCTGCCGGCGCGGTCGCCACCGGTGCCGGCGCCGTGGCGGCACAGCCCCGGGTGGCGGTCCGGGCCGGGGATCAGCCCGGCAGCACCGGCCGGCCGTCGGCGGTCCGCCGGCCGGGGATCCTGGCCGGCTCCAGCTCCCGCGCCACGGTGGCGACCTGGCTCATCACGTCGAGGACGGCCGGCTGCTCGGAGCCGTCCAGGTGCCGGTACTCGGAGCCGATGGTGACCACCAGGCGTTCGGGCAGCCCGAGTTCGGGGTGACGTCCCTCGGCGATCACCCGCCGGGCGGCGTCCAGCGCGGGGATCCCGGCCGCGTGCAGGGCGTGCGCCCGCTCCTGGACGTGCGCGAGGTGGGCGATGTGCCGCTGGACCCCGGCCCGGTCGAGCACCGGACCGTGGCCGGGTATGACGATCTCGGCCCCGGTGTCCAGCACCCGCCCGCAGGCGTCGATCACGTTCTGCAGCGGTCCGGCCCAGTGCACCGGGTGGTCGCCGGGGAACTCCTCGGTGGAGGCGAAGATGATGTCGCCGGAGAAGACCGCCTTCTGCCGGGGCAGGTGCACGATGAGGTCTCCCTCGGTGTGCGCCGGCGGCAGGCCGATCACATGCACGGGGTGGTCCCCGACCCGCAGTTCGAGTTCGCCCTGGAACATCAGGGTCGGGTGCACCGGCTCGGTGCTCGACCAGTCGAACTGCCCGAAGTGCTCGGCGAGGTACCAGCCGAGCGACGAGGCCGGGTCGGCGCCCTTGACCAGCGCGTGCTGCTGCTGCGGGGTGGGCTCGTAGTGGATGTGCTCCAGGGCTTCCTTGGTGGCGATCACCTCGGCGTCCGGCAGCACGCCCGCGCCCCAGAGGTGGTCCCCGTTCGCGTGGGTGACGATCACGCGGTCGACCGTCACCCCGGCGGCCAGCCGCTTGCGGCTCTCGGCCAGGAACTCCCCCGCCAGCGTGGGGTCGTAGGGGGTGTCGATCCAGGCCGCGGTGCGCGGCGAGGTCAACAGGCCGCAGTTGGCCAGGCCCCAGCCCCGCTTCGGCGGAAGCCATACGTACAGGTCTTCAGCAATCGTGCTCATGTTCGCACGCGCGATCGTCATGGCCGCGATTATGCCGATGTTGGGTCAAGTGCGCCCCCGAACCCACACGATCACCACAGTCCCACGGCCGCAAAAGGGTGGAAACCGTCCGAAGCCCGGACCGCCCGCCCGCCGACCTGTCCACCGACCGGACACCGCCCCGCCGTGCCTCCGGCCACCCGGCCGTTCCCGCCCGGCGCCGTCTGCCCGCCCGGCCGTCTGCCGGCCCGGCCCGCGCCGGCGGCGTGGCGTCCGGGGTGGCGGCGCATCCCGGACGGCCGGACGGGGACCGCCGGCCGGGCCGCGTTGTCAGAGGTCACCGCCATGATGGGAGGCATGACCTCCACCGCCCCCATCGCCGTGCTCGCCGACTCCGACGCCTACACCCGCGCCGTCGGGACGGCCGCGGCCGCCAGGGCGGCCCACCGCGCCGGCGGGGCGTACGCCTTGGACGACGCCACCTACGACGCGCTGCTCCGCGGCATCGAGCGGTACGAGGCGGGCCACCCGGGCGAGGTCCTGCCGAACAGCCCCACCCGCAGGCCGGCCGGTCAGGTCCACCGTCGGGAGCAGCCCCGCTCCTGACCCGCCGGCAGGACGCGTACCCGGACGGGACTGCCGCCGAGCCGCTCCGGGGGCAGGGGCGAGGTCGCGTCGCCCGTCCGGGTACGCCGTGGGCTCGCGCATCCGGTGAGGGAAGGCGGCAGCCGGCACATCGCCGGGGCGGGGAGGATGTCGATGCCCGCCGGGCTCGCAGGCCCGGGAGAGGCCGGGAAGGCCGCCGGGGAGGACAGGCGGAAGGCCGCCGGAAAAGAATGGAGCGCCGGGCCCGATTCGAACGGACTCTTCCTACTGAAAGTAGGACGTGCTCCACCAGCACCACCGACGCCTGACCAGAGATCACTCTCTCGACAGGAAGAACAGTACCAGGTCAGCAGGGGTGCCCGAGCCGGACCGGGGGCGCCGGCGGCGGGCCGCTCAGCGTGCGGGGACGCTCGCGCGGGCCAGCACGGACAGTTCGAACGGCCGGAGCGAGTCCGACCGCTCCCACTCGGCGGCCGGCACGGTCTCCCGCTGCCCGACGCTCCCGATCGGCCGGAGCCCGAACTCGCCCAGGAGGTCGGCCATCTCCTCGACACCGAGGAAGGTCCGCCAGGGCTCGCCCTGCTCGGCCGCCGCGGCCATGACCACCTCCGCGTACGCCTGGCCCGCCTCGTCCCGCAGCTCGGCCGGGAGCAGATGCTCCACGACGAGCTCGGTGCCGGGCGCGAGACCGCCGACCGCCGCCAGGGTCTGCCCGATCGCCTCCCGGCTCAGGTACATGGTGACCCCCAGCCAGCTGACCAGCGCGGGCCGGCCCGGATCGAACCCCGCCCGCACCAGCTCGTCCACCAGGGTCCGGGCGGACGCCTGCTCGAAGTCCACCGCCACGAAGGCGGCGGACGGCGGCACCACCACTCCCGCCCGGACCAGCACGGCCTGCTTCCAGTGCTGCGTCGCCGGCCGGTCGACCTCGAACACCCGGACCCGCCCGGTCGGTTCCGACCGGTAGGCGAAGGAGTCCAGCCCCGCCCCGAGAATCACGTACTGGTCGACGCCCTGGGCGGCCAGTACGGCCAGCCGGTCCTCGGTGTAGCGGCTGCGGGTGGCGGCCGCCGTCCGCGCTCCGGACAGGACGGGGTGATCGCCGTAGGCCAGGTGATAGCCGAGGAGTTCGTCCGCCTGCTCGCCCAGAAGCCGCCGTGCCAGCGGGTCGGCGAAGATCGGCGGGGCACTGTCGACGAGGAGATGGGCCGCACGCGCCGCGGCCGACATGAGAGCCGTCCGGCTCGGCTGTTCGTTGTTCACCATGGCGCGAGACACTACTCGCAAAATCTGACATAATACCACAGAAATGAATTTTTCGGAAGACCCGTCAGATTGCGGTCGGGTCAAGGCCGCCAAGGCCGCCAGGGCCGACCCGGCGTCCCGAAGTTGCGGCCGAGGTCGCTCCGGTGCGCCGGCCGACGGCGGCCGCGTCGGCGCCGGGGGTCAGCGGTAGCCGGTGGCGTCGGCCGGCAGGTCCGGGTCCTGGACCTCCACCAGGTAGCGCCAGGCGTCCGGCCGGCTGCCGTCCAGGTCGGTGAAGCCGTACTCGCGGGCGAGCTGCGCGCTGGAGAGCGACTCGCCGTTCCAGCGGGCGCGCTCCGGGTCGGTGGCCAGGGCGACCACGGCCCGGCCGACGTACGCGGGAGTCTCGGAGATGCAGAAGTGCGGGACCTGCTCCAGCGCGTCGCGCCAGTTCTCCTCGGTGACACCGAAGTTGTCGAGCATCATCTCCGAGCGCAGCCAGCCGGGGGTGAGCGCGACGGCGGTGGCGCCGCGCGGGCCGAGTTCATGGCCGAGCGCGAAGGCCATCCGCAGCACCGAGGACTTGGCGATGTCGTAAAAAAAGGAGACCCGGTACCTGCTCCGGTTGTACTCGGCGGTGCCGTCGGTCATCTCGACCACCAGCCCGCCGGGGTTGCGCAGCAGCAGCGGCAGCGCGTAGTGACTGGTGACGGCGTGGGTCTCGACGGCGAGGCGCAGCAGCCGCAGTCCGTTGTCGAGGTCGTGCTCCCAGACGGTGCTGTCCCACTCGAAGAGCAGTTCGCCGCCCCAGATGTCGTTCACCAGGACGTCCAGCCGGCCCTGCTCCGCCTCGATCCGCCGGACCAGGGCCTCGACCTGCGCCGGCACCAGGTGGTCGGTGACCACCGCGACGCCGTGCCCGCCCGCGGCCGTGACCAGGGCGGCGGTCTCCTCCACGGTCTCCGGCCGGTTGTACTCCGAGGGCCGGCCCGCGGTGCTGCGGCCGGTGACGTAGACGGTGGCGCCGGCGGTGCCGAGCTGGACGGCGATCGCCCGCCCCGCTCCCCGGGTCGCCCCGGCCACCAGGGCGACCTTCCCGGCGAGTGCCTCTGCCATGCCTGATCCTTCGCTTCGGGGCGCCGGGGGCTTCCCTGGCCGTCCGGGAGCCGCCCGCACGCGGCGCAATCGGTGTCGCTCCCGATTCTCGCTCCCCGGGCCCGGTCCGGCCCGACGATCGGGGCGGCCGCCCCCGGCGGACCGGTCCAGGTGTCGCCCGTGGACCGGACGGCCCAGCACCCCGGGCGCCCTGGAGCCCGGCGGTCAGTGCCGCCCGGAGACCACGTCCGCGATCCGGGCGATCGGCGAGGTGCCGGCCCGGCCGCCGCTCTCCTGCCGGTCGGCGGCGTGGTAGGCGGCGTACATCCCGTGCACGCCGAGCCAGCGCAGCGGCTCGGGCTCCCAGCGGCGCACCGCGTGCCCGACCCAGGGCAGCGCGGTGAGGGCGGTGTCCGCCGCGGCGCCGGGGCCCGCGGACTCGCGCAGCACCAGGTCGCGCAAGGTCCGGGCGGCCAGGTTGGTGGTGGTGACGCCGCTGCCCACGTACCCGCCGGCCCAGCCCAGGCCGGAGGCCGGGTCGAGCTCCACCGTCGAGCACCAGTCGCGCGGCACGCCGAGCACGCCCGACCAGGCGTGCGCCACCCCGGCGCGGGGGCCGACGTACGCGCCGGCCGCGGGGAAGAAGCGCAGCAGGATGTCCCGAAGCTGCTCGACCGTCCGCTGCCGGGTGGCCCCGTCGTGGTCGACCCGCGAACCGAATCGGTAGGGCACCCCGCGCCCGCCGAGGGCGATCCGGTCGTCGGCGGTGCGCTGCGCGTACATGTAGGCGTGCGCCATGTCGCCGAGGGTCTCGCGGCCCTCCCAGCCCGCGCCGGCCCAGAACTCCGGCGGCAGCGGGTCGGTGACGATCATCGAGGAGTTCATCGGCAGCCAGGTCCGCCGCTCCCCGCGCAGCCCGGCCGTGAAGCCCTCGGTCGCCCGCAGCACGAAGCGGGCCGACACGGCGCCGTACGGGGTGAGCGCGCGGGCCGGGACCGTGCCGCTGCCCGGCCGGATCTCGGAGACCGGTGTGGCCTCGTGGACGGTCACCCCCAGCGCCTCGCAGACCCGGGCCAGGCCGCGCAGCAGCTTCACCGGCTGGATCCGCGCGCCGTGCGGCCCCCAGCTGCCGCCCAGGGCGCCCGCGACGCCGATCCTGGCCGCCGACTCCGCCGCCCCCAGCAGCACCTGGTCCTGCTGGCCGTAGGCATGCTCCTGGGCGACGAAGGCCTTGAGCCGCGCCAGCTGAGCGGGGTTGCGGGCCACCTCCAGCACGCCGCCCTTGACGATGTCGGCCTCGATGCCCTCGGTGGCCGCGACCCGGATCACCTCGTCGACCGCGTCGTTCATCGCCCGCTGCATGCCGATCGCCGCGTCCCGGCCGTACCGGCGGGCGAAGACACCGCGGCCGGCGAAGCCGCTGTACAGCCAGCCGCCGTTGCGCCCCGACGCGCCGTAGCCGCAGAACCGCCGCTCCAGCACGGTGACCCGCAGGGACGGGTCCGCCTTCTTCAGGTAGTAGGCGGTCCACAGGCCGGTGAACCCGCCGCCGACGATGCACACGTCGACCTCGGCCGGGCCGGCCAGCCGTGGCCGGGGTTCAGGCAATCCGGTCTCGGCGTACCAGAACGAGACCGCCCCGTTCGCGACGGCGGACTCGGCGGCGGTGGCGGGTGTGGCGGAGGTGCCCACAGGGAGCCTGCTTTCCGGACGGGCCGGCGGGGGGACGCCGGACATGCCAGGCACGCTAATCACGACCCTACGCCCGGGCAACCGTCAGGCTGCCAGCTGCGGGGCCGCCGGCACGACAGACCGTAGGGTGCCGCCCCGTCCCGCCCGTGACGAGGAGCGGGACCGGGCGGTGGGACTGCTCACAGTCCGCCCGACCCTCCCGTCCGTCCGAGGGCCGGTGCGTAGGGTGATCAGGTGGATTCCTGGGAGCTGGACCGACCGACCGGACGCGTGCCCGCACGCCTGACCGGACGCGCACCGCGGACCCCGGCGGTCGCACGTGCTGCCGTACGTGCTGCTGCACCGGCCGTACGTCCCACCGTGCGGAACGCCGGGCGCGGTACCGGGCACAGCGCCGTGCCGGGAGGGCTCCGATGACCGGCCGGCCCGGCCTCACAGCCCGCCAGTTCGTCGGCCTGCTCGCCGACCCGGGCAGTTTCGACTGCTGGGACGAACCGGTCGGCCACCCGGCGGCCGACCCCGCCTACCTGGCCTCGCTGGCCCGGGCGCGGGACCGGACCGGCCTGGACGAGGCCGTGACCACCGGGCGGGTCCTGCTGGCCGGGCGGCCGGTGGCCCTGGTGGCCTCCGAGTTCGGCTTCCTGGGCGGCTCGATCGGGGTGACCACGGCCGAACGGATCACCCGGGCCGTGGAGCGGGCCACCGCCGAGGGCCTGCCCCTGATCGCGCTGCCCGTCTCCGGCGGCACCCGGATGCAGGAGGGCTCGGCGGCGTTCCTCTGCATGCTCCGGGTCACCGCCGCCGTCCAGGCCCACCAGGCCGCCGGCCTGCCGTACCTCACCTACCTGCGCAACCCGACCATGGGCGGCGTCTTCGCCTCCTGGGGCACCCTGGGCCACCTGGTGCTGGCCGAGCCGGGCGCCCGGCTCGGGTTCCTCGGGCCGCGGGTGTACGAGGAACTGCGCGGCGTCCCGTTGCCGGACGGCGTTCAGTCGGCCGAGACCCTGGCCGGTCGCGGGCTGGTGGACGCCGTGGTCGCGCCGAGCGAGCTGCGGGACGTGTTGCGCCGGCTGCTGTCCCTGCTCTGCGACCGGCCCGCCGGCCCGCGCGCGGACGGCCCGCAGCCTGCCGGGACCCGGCCCGACCCCGGACCACAGGCTCCCGTGCCGGACGCCCCCGACGCCTGGGACTCCGTGCGGCGCAGTCGGGACCCGCACCGGCCGGGCGCCCGGGAGTTGCTGCAGCACGCGGCCACCAGGCCGGTCCTGCTGGAGTCCCCGGCCGGGCCGCACGGCCCGCAGCGGGCGCTGGTCCGCGCGCTCGCCGAGTTCGACGGGCGGCCGGCCCTGGTGGTCGGGCAGCAGCGCCGGACCGGCCCGCAGGAGCTGCCCTTCACCGCGGCCGATCTGCGCGCTGTCCGGCGGACCGCCCAGCAGGCGGAGCAACTCGGCCTGCCGCTGGTCACGGTGGTGGACACGGCCGGGGCGGAGCTCTCCGCGCAGGCCGAACTCGACGGTGTGGCGGTGGAGATCGCGCACTGTCTGACCACCCTGCTCGCGTTGCGCACCCCGGTGCTCGCCGTGCTGCTCGGCCAGGGCTCCGGCGGTGGGGCACTCGCCCTGCTCCCCGCCGACCGGGTGATCGCGGCCCGGCACGCCTGGCTGGCGCCGCTCCCGCCGGAGGGCGCCTCGGCGATCGTGCACCGGGACGGCGACCACGCCGCCGAGCTGGCCCGGGCCCAGGGCATCGGCGCGTACGACCTGGCGGCGGTCGGCCTGGTCGACCTGGTGATTCCCGAACTCCCGGACGCGGCCGAGGAGTCGGAGGCGTTCTGCGTGCGCGTCGGCCACGCCGTCGGGGCCGCGCTCACCGAGCTGGCCGCCGTCCCCCCGACGGACCGGGCGGCCGAACGCCGGCTGCGCCACCGGCGGCTCGGCGACACCGTCCGCTGAACCGGGTGGGCCGCACCGTCGACCGGCGCGGCCCGCCCGGCGGTCCCCCGCCGGTCGGATCGGTCAGAACTGCGGCTGCAGAAGCACCTGCCGGAGTTCCGCGGTGCACATCATGTAGCCGTTCGGGGTCGGCAGCCGTTCCAGGTAGTGGTCGAGGTCCGACCCCAGCGAGAACACCCGCACCGGGGTCCCCGACACCTGCGCGGACTCCACCACCCTGCGCAGCCCGTCCATCACGGCCGGGTGCCGGGTCTGGTAGGACTCGGCCACCAGGTGGTTGCTCCGGTCCGCGGCCAGGTAGAACTGCACCAGGTCCTTGGTGCCGACGAACAGCTCACTGGCTCCGGCGGCGCAGATCTCCGCGGTGGCGTGCACCGCCGCGGGCGTCTCGACGAACGCGGACAGCGGCACCTCGGGCGGCAGTCGCAGGTGCTCCCGGAGCTGGGCGAACTCCTCCGCGTCGTTGACGAACGGGACGGAGAGGTGCACCCGGTCGGCGTCCTTGCCGAGCCGCTCCCGGAGGGACCGCAGCACGGCGTGCAGCGCCTCCCGGTAGGCGGCCGACCCGAGCAGCCAGCGAGCGCCGTGCAGGCCCAGTTCGGGGTTGGGTTCGACCGCGACGGGGGCCAGTTCGGTGACGCCGGCGGCGTGGTCGGAGCGCAGGTCGAGCAGCCTGAGGACCAGCCGCTGGCCGGGCAGCAGCGCTTCCACGAAGGTGCACAACCGCCCGGCGACGGCCCGGCCGTAGAGCTCGATGGCGGCGTGGCCGCCGTCCAGCGAGTCGAGCGGCCGCAGGCCCGCGGCCAGGCAGAGGAACTCCTCCCGGATGAAGAAGGTGTCGACCTGCTGGGCGTTGGGCCCGCAGGCGTTGATCGTCTCGATGTCCTGCAGGTCCGCGATGACCGCGCAGGCCGCGCCGAGCCTGTCCAGCAGCGGGCCCCCGGCACCCGGGTCGGGGGCCCCGGCCGCGCTTTCGGACCCGATCACGATCGACTGGCTCTCCAGGTACAGCGTCACCTCGCCGACCAGGTCGTCGAGATCGGCCTGGTCGACGCGGAGCACGGGAATTCCCCTGCCCCGGCAGATGGACTGCATGTGGCCGGTCAGTCCGCCCGCGCCGCAGACGACGGCCCGCGCCGCCACGATCGCTTCGTACAATCCCGCCTCCAGCGAAGGGGCGACGAGGATGGACCCCTCAAGTGGACTTCTCGTGCGGTTACAAGTGCCTCGCAACACACTCTCCGTACCACCGGTCAGCAGGAATCCCTGAACTCGTCGCCCGTTCAACTAATCCTCCAGGTCTTCGGCGCTCGCTATCCCCAGCTGTCGACGCAACTGCCGCGGGGTCACCGAGACGTCGGTGAGCCGTTCGACGGCGGCCCGGTTGACCAGGACCCTCATCAGGCGGTCACGCAGGGGGGTATCCATGGACAATGAGGAAAGTTCGCCGACGAACCGAATGCGCTCGCCCAAACGCGAATCGAACACTTCCCGTTCGCTCCGATTACGTGCGGCCAACCTTCTCACCTCCAGGCCTACAGCCTCCTCGAATCCCCTCCGGGCCGCTTCCTCCATATTGCTGACATGCCCACGGAATTGGGCCAGGCGTCGATCCAATCCGCCTTCCCGCAGTTCCAGTTGCTCGATCGCCCGTGCGGCGACGGCGATCGACTGGTTCTTGATGGCGGCGAGATTGAAGGTGAATGCGCCGGTCCGGCCGTTCCGGACGATCTCGTCACCCTCACGCAGCACGCCGACCGCGGAGATCGGGCCGGCCGGCTTCCCGGCCGCGCTCAGCAGCACCCCCTGCTCGTCGACCTCCAGACCGCGCCCGGTCCGCCCGTGCGGCACCGCGATCCCCCGCCGGAGGAGGTTCCGCCAGAGGCGCTGGCCGACCCTGCTGTAGTCCGACTCCCGGCCGAAGTTGGACACCACCAGATCGGCCTCGACGGCGTGCTTCTCGTCCGGCGCCGCGACCGAGACGACCAGCCGCCCCGACTCCGTCGGCGTGATCCGCTCCACGTTGCCGACGACCAGGTCCACCGAGCCGTCCGCCGGGTGCATGGCGCGCTCGATCACCGCCATCGTGTACTCCACCGCGCCGACCCGTAACGCGGCGATCGCCGTCCCGAACTCGTCGAGCAGACAGCGTAGTTCGGCGGAGGGAATCTGCTCCAGCGCCTTCGGGAGGTGCGGCTCCCACGCCTTGGCCACCCGCTCCGACACCACCACCGGGTCGATCCCGGGGTGGTCCCGGAGGACCGCCGCGCAGGCCGCCTCCCACTCCCCCCGGACCCGGGCGAGAAACTCCTCCCTCTCCCGGTACGGCTCCAGCAGCGAGACCGGGCACGGAAGTTGCACCACCCCGTGCTCGTGGCCACCGGGGTACGTCCGGAAGATCGTCCCGGTCCTGGAGATCAGGCTGATCCTCCCGGTGTGCCCCTGGCGCAGCAGCAGGCCCGCCGAGTCGTAGGCGCTCAGCACCGAGCCGACGATCGCGACGGTCGCCTCGGGCGGGAGCCCCTCCAGTGTGCGGACACCGGCGGCGGAGTACGGGTTCCGCACGAAGGACGCGTGCCCGGCCACCTCGGCGGCGAAGGGCGGCTCCCGCATTTCCAGACCGGTCGCGAGCACCACGTGGTCGGCGGGCAGCACGGTCGTCCCGCGCTCCGGCCCGTCCTCGGCGGCGCCCGCAGATAACTGATGAATCGTCACATCGACTCCGGTCGGGCGTACTTCCAGATCGACCGCCTCCCCGTCCGCCTCGACCAGGACGACGCCCGGGCAGGCCTCCCGCCGGGCCTCGGCCAGCCGGTCGACCAGGTAGTCCTGGAAGAGCCGCCGGGGCGCCGGACCCTGCTCGACGAACTCGAACCGGGCCCAGGGCGCCGGCCAGTCCGTCCGGTCCGCCTCGCGGTTGGCCCAGCGGACGAAGTCGTGCACGTCCTCCCGGAACGCAGACATCCGACCCGCCTGGATGTTGAACACGTGGTCCCAGGGATTGCCCTCCCGGTGGTAGGCGACGCCGGCGGACCGGTATTCGGGGCGGCGCTCCAGCAGGACGACCTCCAACGGGCTGCGCGCGAAGCGGAGCAGCCGGATCGCGGTGGCGGTGCCGGCCAGGCCCGCCCCGACGACGAGCACTCTTGGACTCAAGCCTGTTCGACTCATGGTGATGCCTCTCCGTTGAGCGAAGGGAACCCCGGATCTGCTGTCCCACCCCGGACACGGGCGCTGCTGACGGAGTGCGACTCCGGCGGGAAGTGCCGTCCGGACTGGGGCGATCCGTCCTCCCCGGGGACTGACCATCGGTGCTACGGACACGGAAATTCCGTGCACAAGGCTAGGGGCAATGCCGGTGGATTCAGGGCGTCTTCCGCAGGATCGCGGTGGCCGGCGCCGATTCCGCGGCCGTCCGACGACGAATCCGAGCGGGTGCGCGGGGCGCCTCGGACGCGGCCGGTGGCAGCGCGGCGCGCCCGGCCCAGGCCCGACCCGGGCCCGGCCGCAGTCCACCCGGTGTCAGGGCAGGGCCGTCCGCGGGCCCGGCTGCCGGCCCGTCACCGTCGGGGCGGCCGGACCACCGCACCCCCGCGGTCGTCCGGCGCCCGACCGGGGTCGCCGGCAGCTCCGGTGCGACCGGGCCCCGGCAGCCCCTCCCCTACCGGGCCCCCTGCAACTCCCGCTGCCACAGGGCCTCGCAGAGCAGGTCCAGCCCCTGGCGCAGGTGCCGCCGGTAGGTGCCGTACGGCAGCCCGAGGCGGCGGGCGGCGGCCTCCTGGGTGGGCGCACCGGAGAAGTAGCTCGCTGCCAGGGCCTCCCGGGCCCGCACTCCGCGCGGGTCACGGGCGAGCTCGTCGACGGCCTGGCGCAGCAGGGCACGCAGGTCCTCGGCGGGGTCGTCGGAGTCGGCGACCAGGCGGGCCCGCATCAGGGCGCAGACGGCGAAGGGGCCCGGGTCGCGCCAGTGCGGCAGCGCCTCCCGCACTGCCTGGTCGAACGCGGTGCGCGAGAAGCCGGACGGTCCGGAGGGGGCAGCAGGCACCTCGGTGGCCGCGATGAAGTGGCGCAGCCAGGTCTCGACCGGCACCCTGCGCCAGTCGACGCCGAACACTCCGTACGTGTAGTCACCGACCCGGGGGCGCGCGCCGGTGTCGGCGAGGCTGCCCTTGACCCGCTCGGACCACGTCTCGGCGTCCCGCCAGACGGCGAAGCCGTAGGCCCGACCGCGGGCCCGGGCGGATTCCGCCTGGGCCCGGGAACTGCTCAGGTCGATGACCCGCGAGGGCACTTGGTACCGCTCGGGGTAGACCGAGAAGCGGCTGATGCCGATGTGCTCGCCGGGGGCGACCGGTGCGGTGGCGTCGGTGTGCGCCCAGGCGGCCGCCACGACGGGATCGGTGGCCAGGTCCACGGGGTCCGGCGGGGCCTGCAGGGCGAGTCGGGCCGTGAATGCCACGATCCGGCCGGTGCTCACCAGCCGGTAGACGCTGAAGGCCTGGGGCTGGCGCTGCACCCAGTGGCGGACCAGCTCCGCGGAGGCCGCGCCCTCGGTCTCCTCCGCCATCCGCAGCACGAGGTCGACGTCGTCCGGTTGCAGGGGCCGGTCGTGCACCTCGTCGTCGCGGGACCAGGTCCGCAGGCGGGCCACGATCTGCCCCTCGCGGAAGAGGTGGAAGAGCTCGTCGGTGACGGTCCAGACCCGCTCCTCGGGGGCCTCGCGCAGCAGGCGCAGGTACTCCTCCGCCAGGCGTTGGCGCATCGTCACGAAGGCGTTGGGGGCCCGCCAGCGCAGGTCGGCGGCCAGTGTCTCGCGTGCGGCGTCGTGCGGGTGGAGCCCCCGGTGGGTGGTCTCCACGAAGGGCAGGTCCCGCAGCCAGTCGAAGAGCAGGTGGGCGTCCTCGTCGGGCAGCACCGCGGTCAGCAGTTCCTCCGAGGTCGAGTAGGCCTGGGCCGCCACCTCCAGGGCGCGGCGGTGGGCCGCCGACGGCACCTCTCCGATCAACCCCACCAGCAGGGTGCGCAGGAGGTCGGCCGAAGGCGCCCAGGTCTCCTCGCCGCTCCAGCCCGTGGAGCCGGCGGCGGCCGCGAGCGACAGGGCCAGCGGATTGCCGCCGGCGAAGCGGAGCACCAGGTTGCGCATCTCGGGCCGGATCTGCGCCGCGGCCAGCAGGCTCCGGGCCTGCTCCTCGGAGAACTGCTCCAGTTCGGTGGTGTGCAGGAGGCCGGCCCACGCGGGGTCGGCGGTCCACTGCGGCTGCGGCGCGAGCCGGCCGCCCAGGACGACCAGGGTGCCGTCGGCGGCGCGGGGCAGGAAGCGCTGCCACAGCCAGCTCTCCAGCCACTGGCAGTGTTCGAACGAGTCCACGAACAGGACCGTGCCGGGGACCTCCAGGAAGGCACCGGCCGCCCGTTCGAAGTCGGCCGGGTCCCGGCTGACGAATCGCCCGTCGAGTTCGAGCAGGGGCCGGCCCGCCGCCCGGGCGCGATCCGCCAGCCGCCGTAGCAGCGTCGACTTCCCGATCCCGCCCGGCCCGTGGACGTAGAACGCGAACGGCGCCGCCGGGTCGTCGGCCAATGCCTCGGCGAAGCGCCGGAGTTCCTCGTCCCGGCCGATGAAGGCCTGTATTCGCGCCGTGCTCAGTCTCTCTCCGACGGACACCACAGCAGTTCCCCTCCCCATGTCCCCCCGGCACCGGACAACGCGGTCCGGCGGCCCCCACCGGGCCTCGCGGCGACAGGGGCCGGCAGGAGGCACCCGCGACGGCGGCGAAGTCCGCCCTCGCGCCGGCTGCTCCGACCGGTCGGACCGCCTGCACCGCGGTGGTGTCTCGTATCCACCGTTTCGGTAGCGATCCTAACCACGGCGCCGGCCGCGTCGACGGGTGGCACGACCTCCGGGGGAGTTCGTGGACGGCGTACGGCTGTACCGGGCGGCGGTTCGCAGGGAACCGGATTTCGGACGGGACGGACGGGGTCGACCCGCTCGGACCGGGTAGGTCGGACGGGCCTGCGGGGCGCCCTGCGCGCCGCGGCCCCCCTACCGGCCCGTCCGCCTCACTTGATGTGTCCCAGGTTCCCGTCGTCGGCCCGGCCGGCGATCAGCAGGGTGGTCTCCTCGACCCGCTGGAAGCGCCCGTCGGGGGCGAACTCCGCGAACAGGTACACCTCCACGCGGGCGGTGTGGCCGTCGTGGTGCTCGACGGTGACGGTGTGGCGGTCCGCCTAGCGCCGACCGTCGCGGAACTCGTCATGGACCTCGATGTGCCCGCCGCGGACCACGGAGCGAAGCCGGGTCATGTGCTGGGCGAAGGAACTCCGGTCGCTCCACACACCGTCGGTGCGCTGGCGGTAGTCGGGGGCGAAGTGCCGGTCGAGAGCCTCGGCGAGGTCGAGGCCCGGGGTGAACAGCAGGTCGTTGATGGCTCGGGTGATGTCGGTCGGGGTCGTCACGGTCTTCTCCCTGGGAGGGTGGTGGTGCGGGAAGGCCCCGGCGCCCGGGGCCGGTAGGGGCACGACGCCGGCCCGCCCGGTGCAGGGCCGGCGTTGACCGGCCTCAGCCCCGGCCGGTGGCGCCCGCGTGGACGGGGACGAAGTCGAGCGGCAGGCAGACAGGGCCCCGGGTGTACAGGCCGGCCTCCCGGTAGCGGGAGCCTGGGCTGTGGCGGACCTGTTGGAGCAGGGGAAGCAGCAACGCGGCCACGGTCTCCGTCTCGGCCCGGGCGAAGGCCGCGCCGACGCACTGGTGCAGGCCGGTGCCGAACGCCAGGTGCTGGGCAGCGGCGGTGAAGGAGCGGGAGGTGCCCAGGTCCGGGCGGTGGATGTCGAAGTCGTCCGGGGCGGTGAACACCTCGGGGTCGCGGTTCGCCGCGCCGATCATGCAGAAGACGGTGGCGCCCGCCGGGACGACCGCGCCGCCGAACTCGGCGTCCTGCTCGGCCTGGCGGGGGATCAGCTGGACGGGCGGCGTGTACCGCAGCGTCTCGGCGATCGCGGCGGGCAGCAGGGCCGGATCCTGGCGGACCTGCGCCAGTTGCTCGGGGTGGTCGATCAGGTGCTTGAAGAGGAGGGCGAGGGTCTTGTCGGCGGGCTCGACGGCGGCGACCAGCACATTGATGATCAGCGCGGTGACATCGCGGTTGCTCATGGCGATGCCGTCGAACTCCGCCGTGCACAGCTTCGATATCAGGTCCTCGCCGGGGCGGCGGCGCCGCCGCTCGATGACGGGGACGAGGTAGGCCTCCAACTGCTCGGCGCAGTCCAGGCAGTGGCGGCGGCGCTCGGGCGCGAGGTCGATGCCGGTGATGAACTCGCCGATGCCGCCGAGCCAGGCGCTGACCTGCCGCTGGTCCCGGTGGTCCAGGCCGAGGACGTCGAGGGTGACCCGGACGGCGAAGGGCTTGCCGAAGTCGTTGACGAGGTCCATCCGCCCCCGGGGCAGGAAGGGCGCGAGGAGCTCGGCGGCGTTGGCGCGGACGGCGCGCACCTGGTCCTCCAGCGCCTGCCCGGTGAAACCGCGGACGACGATCTTTCGCTTGGCGGTGTGCTCGGCCCCGGTCATCTGGGCGAGGACCGGCCCGCGCATCACCGGCTCGGCGCGTACCTGCAGCGTCCGGGTGCTGAAGGCCTCATGGTCGGTCAGCACCCGCTTCACGTCCTGGTGCCACGAGAGGAAGTAGCTGTCGATCGCGGGCTCGTGGTGCACCCGCGACCGCTCCCGCAACCCGGCGAAGTACCGGTAGGGATCGGCGGCGAAGTCCTCGGACAGGATGCTGAAGCGGGGATCGGCCATGGCGGGCGGAGACCTCTCAGGGGGAACGGGCGCAGCGGAACAACTCGCTCGGCCCCGCCCGCCGCGTGATCCATTATTGCCGGTCGTCGGGGCCGCCCAGGAACTCGACGAGGACCGGACCCGGATCGTCGGCGAGCAGGCTCCTCCGGTCGCCGTCCCGGCGAAGCTCCGTCGGCCGCCCGCCGAGCCGCCCGGACCGGAGGAGGGCGTCCTGGGCTCCGGCCGCCGGCTCCCACCGGTCCACCCGGTCCACCCGGTCCACCCGGTCCACCCGGTCCACCCGGTCCACCGGAATGGGGGCACCGCCGGTGGCACGCCCCGGACATCGTGCCCCGCCCCCGGCGGACGGCCGGATCAGTGGCTCGACGCGGCCCCGGCCGCCGCCCGCCCCGCCCGCCACTCGGGCGCGAGCACCGACCAGACCTCCTCGTCGTGCCGCTTGCCCCGGTAGAGGTAACTCTCGCGCAGCACACCGTCCTTGGTCATCCCGAGCCGGCGGGCGACGGCGATGCTGGGCGCGTTCTCGGCGGACACCACCCACTCCACCCGGTGGATGCCCCGCTGCTCGACGGCCCAGTCGACGATGGTCCGCACGGCCCGGGTCACCAGCCCCTTGCCGGCGGCCGACGGCTCCAGCCAGCAACCCGCCTCGGCGGTGCCCTGCGCGACGTCCATCCGGCGGAAGATGACGGCGCCGACCAGCGTGCCCTCGGTGCGGATGCCGTAGATCCGTCCGGTGTCGGCCGCGGTCCTGTCCGCATAAGCCTGGAGGAACGCCCGGCTGGACGCCAGGTCGGTGACGACGTCGGGGAGGCCGTTGTGCTGCCCGATGAACTCCCGTCCCCGGTCGATGTGGGCCAGGAAGTCCTCGGCCTGCCACGGTTCGAGCGGGGACAGCTCGGCGCCGTCGTCCCCCAGGGAAATCGCGTACATGGTCACTCCACGGTCGGTCCCGGTGCGCACTGCCCGGGGATCCTCTCATGGGCCTGCGCGGACCGCCGGGGCATTTGGCGGCGTACTGCCTCGAGGGCCGGGCCGCGCGGGCCGGCCCGGCCCCACGATCACCAGCGGTCGTGGACCGAACCGCGGATCCGCCGGTCGTACAGCGCGGTGACGGCGGCCAGGGTCGCCGCGGGGAGCGGCGGCAGGGCCGCGGCGGCCGCGTTGGCCCGCGCCTGCTCGGGGTTGCGGGCGCCGGGGATGACGCTGCTGACGCCCGGCTGCTGGATGATCCAACGCAGGGCGGTCTGGGCCGGGGTGGCACCCTCGGGGGCGAGCGCGGCGAACTCGACGGCCGCTTCGACGCCGGTGGCGAAGTCGACGCCCGAGAAGGTCTCGCCCTGGTCGAAGGCGGAGCCGTCCCGGTTGTAGGTGCGGTGGTCGTCCTTCGGGAAGACGGTGTCGCGGGTGTAGCGGCCGGAGAGCAGGCCGGAGGCGAGCGGGACGCGGGCGATGATGCCGACGCCGGCGGCCGCGGCGGCCGGCAGGACGTCGTCCAGCGGCTTCAGCCGGAACGGGTTGAGGATGATCTGGACGCTGGCCACCCCTGGGCGGGCGATCGCGGTGAGCGCTTCGGCGCAGGTCTCGACGCTGACGCCGTAGGCGGCGACGCGCTGCTCGGCCACCAGTGTGTCGAGCGCGTCGAAGACACGGTCCAAGGAGTAGACCGGGGTGGGCGGGCAGTGCAGCTGGACCAGGTCCAGCCGTTCGACGCCGAGGTTGGCGCGGGAGCGGTCGGTCCAGGCCCGGAGGTTGTCCAGGGTGTAGTGCTCGGGGAGCTGCTCCAGGCGGCGGCCCGCCTTGGTGGCGACCAGCACACCCGCGTCCGGGCGTTCGCGCAGGTAGCGGCCGATGAGCTGCTCGCTGCGGCCGTCCCCGTAGACGTCCGCGGTGTCGAAGAAGGTGACTCCGGACTCCACGGCCGCGTCGAGGACGGCGAGGGCGTCCTCCTCGCGGACGTCACCCCAGTCCGCGCCGAGCTGCCAGGTGCCGAGGCCGACGACGGAGGCCTTGCGGCCCGTCCTGCCGAGTACGCGCTGTTCCATGCCCAGAGCCTCTCACTTCGGACCGCCGGAGGCGGTCTCCGGGGTCCGCGTGTCCGTGGCTCCCGGCCGGGCACCGGTGACGACCGCCGGGGCCCGTGCTCGCCCGATTGTTAACGCTAACAATCCGCTCGTCAAGCCCCCGCGCAACATCCTCCGAATCGCCCCCTCCGCGAGACCCAACGGTGATCTCGGGCCACTTGACGAGGTTTCTGTGAGCGTTAACACTCATGTAACGCCAGGCCGGAGCGGCCGGGCGGCGACACCGCGGCGGACTCCCGCGGACCCGCCCGGCACCGCCGGACGGCACCCGGGAGCCCCCGCCCGGCCGACACCCCGAACCCGTCGGCCCAGGGCTCGCCCGCCCCCGCTCCACCCGCCCCGGGCCCACACCGAGGCCGCGCCGACCATGGCAGACCACTGGAGGAATTGTGCGGAAAGTACTGACGGGCCTCGCCACGGCCGGCCTCGCGTTCTCGCTGGCAGCCTGCGGCCAGAGCGCCAACGGCGTCGGCGACGGCGCGAGCGGCGGCAGCGGAGACACCAAGGGCGGCCTGGTCGGCATAGCGATGCCGACGAAGTCCTCGGAGCGCTGGATCAACGACGGCAGCAACATGGTCAAGCAGTTCCAGGCCAAGGGCTACAAGACCGACCTGCAGTACGGCGACAACGTGGTGGAGAACCAGGTGTCGCAGCTCGAGAACATGATCACCAAGGGGGCGAAGCTCCTGGTGGTCGCCGCGATCGACGGTTCCTCGCTCACCGACGTGCTGCAGAAGGCCGCCGACGCCCACATCCCGGTGATCTCCTACGACCGCCTGATCCGCGGCACCAAGAACGTCGACTACTACGCGACCTTCGACAACTACAAGGTCGGCGTCCTGCAGGGCACGTACATCGCCGACAAGCTCGGCCTCAAGGACGGCAAGGGTCCGTTCAACGTCGAGCTGTTCGCCGGCTCGCCGGACGACAACAACGCGCAGTTCTTCTTCAACGGCGCGATGAGCGTCCTCAAGCCGTACCTCGACAGCAAGAAGCTGGTCGTGCAGAGCGGGCAGAGCGACTTCAACCAGGTCGCCACGCTGCGCTGGGACGGCGGCCTCGCGCAGTCCCGGATGGACAACCTGCTGAGCAAGTCGTACACCTCGGCCGGCGTCGACGCGGTGCTCTCGCCGTACGACGGCATCTCGATCGGCATCCTCTCCTCCCTCAAGGGCGTCGGCTACGGCGGCGCCGGCAAGGCGATGCCGGTGGTGACCGGCCAGGACGGCGAGCTGGCCTCGGTGAAGTCGATCATCGCGGGCGAGCAGACCCAGACCGTCTACAAGGACACCCGCGAGCTCGCCAAGGTCGCCGTGCAGATGGGCGACGCCCTGCTGACCGGCGGAAAGCCGGAGGTGAACGACGAGAAGCAGTACGACAACGGCGTCAAGGTCGTCCCCGCCTACCTGCTGCAGCCGGTCAGTGTCGACAAGGACAACTACCGCCAGGTGCTGGTGGACGGCGGGCAGTACACCGCCGACCAGCTCAAGTAGTCCCGGGGCCCGGGACCCCGGGCCGCGCCGAGCCGGGCGCGTACGGGCCGGCGGCCGCTCACCCGAGCCGCCGGCCCGTACCGCCCCCGTCGAACGGATGCACCACCATGGCCGGACCCGTCCTTGAGATGCGTTCGATCAGCAAGTCCTTCCCCGGGGTCAGAGCCCTCTCCGACGTGAACCTGAGCGTCGCCCCCGGCGAGGTCCACGCGATCTGCGGCGAGAACGGCGCCGGCAAGTCCACCCTGATGAAGGTACTGAGCGGGGTCCACCCGCACGGCTCCTACGAGGGCGAGATCCGGTTCGAGGGCGAGCCCTGCGCGTTCCGGGACATCCGGGCCAGCGAGCGGCGCGGCATCGTGATCATCCATCAGGAACTCGCCCTGGTGCCCTACCTGTCGATCGCCGAGAACATCTTCCTCGGCAACGAGCACGCCCGCCGGGGCATCATCAGCTGGCACCGGACCGTCACCCACGCCACCGCGCTGCTCAAGCGGGTCGGCCTGCACGAGAACCCGCACACCCGGGTCGCCGACATCGGGGTGGGCAAGCAGCAGCTGGTCGAGATCGCCAAGGCGCTGGCCAAGGAGGTCAAGCTGCTGATCCTGGACGAGCCGACCGCCGCGCTGAACGACGAGGACAGCCGCAAGCTGCTCGACCTGATCCTGGAGCTGAAGGCGCAGGGCATCTCCTGCATCATCATCTCGCACAAGCTCAACGAGATCGCCCGGGTCGCCGACTCCGTCACCATCCTGCGCGACGGCCGGACCATCGAGACCGTCGACGTGAAGGCGGCGGGGATCTCGGAGGACCGGATCATCCGCGGCATGGTCGGCCGCGACCTGGAGCACCGCTACCCCGAACGCACCCCGGAGATCGGCGAGGTGGCGCTGGCCGTCGAGGACTGGACCGTCCACCACCCGATCGACCATCAGCGCAAGGTGGTGGACGGGGTCTCGCTGCACGTCCGGCGCGGCGAGATCGTCGGCATCGCCGGCCTGATGGGCGCCGGCCGCACCGAACTGGCGATGAGCGTCTTCGGCCGCTCCTACGGCCGCTGGGCCGGCGGCCGGGTGCTGCTGGACGGCAAGGAGATCCGCACCCGCACCGTGCCGGAGGCGATCGGCCACGGCCTCGCGTACGTCACCGAGGACCGCAAGCAGCTCGGGCTGAACCTCGCCGACAGCGTCAGCCGCAACATCTCGCTGGGGGCGCTCGGCAAGGTCGCGCGGCGCGGCTGGATCGACGAGCACGAGGAGACCAGGGTCGCCGAGGACTTCCGGCGGAGCATGAACATCAAGACCCCCTCGGTGTTCGCGCAGACCGGCAAGCTCAGCGGCGGCAACCAGCAGAAGGTCGTCCTCAGCAAGTGGATCTTCTCCGGGCCTGAGGTGCTGATCCTCGACGAACCCACCCGCGGCATCGACGTCGGCGCCAAGGCCGAGATCTACACGGTGATCGCCGGGCTGGCCGCGCAGGGCAAGGCGGTGCTGGTCATCTCCTCCGAGCTGCCCGAGCTGCTCGGCATGTGCGACCGGATCTACACGATGGCCGAGGGCCGGCTCACCGGTGAGCTGGACCGCGCGGACGCGACCCAGGAATCCCTCATGCGCCTCATGACCGTGAGCGCGGCGACCGAGAACGAGCAGGTGTAAGGCATGGCCCAGACCGAGACCACGCAACCCCCCGCGAGCGCGGCCCCCGAGCCCGCCCCCGGCAAGAGCGGCGGCGGCGTGGGCGCCCTGCTGGCCCGCGCGCTGCACGGCAACATCCGGCAGTACGGCATGCTGCTGGCGCTGGCGCTGATCGTCGTACTGTTCCAGATCTGGACCGACGGCACGCTGCTGATGCCGCTCAACGTCACCAACCTCATCCAGCAGAACAGCTACATCCTGATCCTCGCCATCGGCATGATGATCGTCATCATCTCCGGACACATCGACCTCTCGGTCGGCTCGCTGGCCGCCTTCGTCGGCGCGGCGGCGGCCGTGATGATGGTCCGGCACGACGTACCGTGGCCGCTCGCGCTGGTCGTCGCGCTGCTGATCGGCGCCGCCGCCGGGGCCTGGCAGGGCTTCTGGATCGCGTACGTCGGCATCCCGTCCTTCATCGTGACGCTGGCCGGCATGCTGCTGTTCCGCGGCGGCACCCAGATCCTGCTCCAGGGCCAGTCGGTGGCGCCCTTCCCCAAGGGCTTCCAGAAGATCAGCAGCGGGTTCCTGCCGGAGGTCGGCCCGCACACCAACTACCACAACCTGACCCTGCTGCTGGGGCTCGGCGTGCTGGTGGTGGCCGTCCTCCAGGAGGTCCGCGGGCGCCGGCAGGCCGCCGGGTACGGGATCGAGCTGCTGCCCATGGGCTTCTTCCTGGCCAAGCTCGGGGCGATCGCCGCCGCGGTGCTGGTGTTCACCCTGCTGCTGGCGAGCTACCACGGGTTCCCGGTCGTGCTGCTGATCCTGGGGGCGCTGCTGGTCGGCTTCGGCTACCTCATGCGCAACTCCATCCTCGGCCGTCACACCTATGCGATCGGCGGCAACGAACCGGCGGCGAAGCTCTCCGGTGTCAAGAGCAAGCGGGTCGTGTTCCTCGCCTTCGTCAACATGGGCGTACTGGCCGCGCTCGCCGGGATGGTCTTCGCGGCGCGCCTCAACGCCGGCACCCCGCAGGCCGGTATCAACTTCGAATTGGAGGCGATCGCCGCCGCGTTCATCGGCGGCGCCTCGGCCAGCGGCGGCGTCGGCACCGTACTGGGCGCCGTGATCGGCGGCCTGGTGCTCGGCGTGCTCAACAACGGCATGTCGCTGGTCGGGGTCGGTACCGACTACCAGCAGGTCATCAAGGGCCTGGTGCTGCTGGCGGCGGTCGGCTTCGACGTCTACAACAAGCGCAAGGCCGGGTCCTGATCCACCGTCGGTACCCCCACCCGCCGGACCGCCCAGCACGGCGGTCCGGCGGCGCTCCGCCCGGTCCCGGTCCGCCGGCGACCGGGCGGAGCCGGTCCGCGCGACGCCCGCCCGGGCCCCCGGACGGCGCCCCTCCCACCCTGGAGTGCCGCGCATGACCCCCTGGCTCACCCGGACCGTCGTCAAGGCCCTGGCCCTCGGCCTCGCCCTCGCCTACCTCGCCCTGGCCGGCCCCGCCGCTCTCGGCCGGCCGGCGGCCGGGCCCGCCGGGCAGCACGCCGCCCTCGACGCCGAGCAGGCCGCCGCGCCGCCGCCCCCGATGGGCTGGGCCAGCTGGAACAGCTTCGCCAGCAGCATCGACCTCGCCACCGTCAAGGCGCAGGTCGACGCCTTCGTCGCTGCCGGCCTACCCGCAGCCGGCTACCGGTACGTCAACCTGGACGACGGGTGGTGGCAGGGCGCCCGCGACGCCGACGGCGAGATGACCGTCGACCCCACCCGCTGGCCCGGCGGGATGGCCGCCGCCGCCGACTACATCCACGGCAAGGGGCTCAAGGCCGGCATCTACACCGACGCCGGCCGCGACGGCTGCGGCTACTACTACCCCACCACCCGCCCCGCCGCCCCCGGCACCGGCATGGAGGGCCACGAACTCCAGGACGCCGTGCGGTTCCAGCGCTGGGGATTCGACTTCCTCAAGGTCGACTGGTGCGGCGGCGACGCCGAGCACCTCGACCCGGAGCGCACCTACCGCGGCGTCGCCGCCGCCATCGCCGGGGCCACCACCGCCACCGGCCGGCCGATGCTGCTCTCGGTCTGCGAATGGGGCGTGGGCCGGCCCTGGAACTGGGCCGCCGGCACCGCCGCGATGTGGCGTACCGGCTACGACATCATCCACTGGGGCGAACGGCCCTCGGCCGGCGCCGTGCTGGCGAACTTCGACCGGAGCCTGCACCCGGCCGCCCAGCACACCGGCTCCGTCAACGACCCCGACATGCTGACCGCCGGCATGGACGGCCTCACCGACGCCCAGAACCGCACCCAGCTGAGCCTGTGGGCGATCGCCGGCGCGCCGCTGCTCGCGGGCAACGACCTGACCCGGATGACCGCCGCCACCAAGGCCACGCTGACCAACGCCGAGATGATCGCGATCGACCAGGACGCCCGCGGTCTGCAGGGCGTCAAGGTCGCCGAGGACAGCGCCGGCCTGCAGGTCTACGGCAAGGTGCTGAGCGGCACCGGACGGCGCGCCGTCGTCCTGCTGAACCGGACGGCCGCCGCGGCACCGGTCACCGTCCGCTGGACCGACCTCGGCCTCACCGGCGCGCCCACCGCCGTCCGCGAGGTCTGGGCCGCCGCCGACCGGGGCGCCCCCGCGACCGGCTGGACGGCGAACGTCCCGGCCAGCGGCTCCGTCCTGCTGACCGTCAGCGGCACCGAGGCGCCCGGCAGCGCGTACGAGGCCGAGGCCGGCACCGGCGGCGCCGCCTGTGCGAGCTGCTCCGGCGGGGCGGCGGCGGGGCCGCTCGGCAACGGCGCGGCGCTCACCCTGACCGGCGTCGAGGCGGCCACGGCGGGCATCGCGCTCGCCGACATCGCGTACGTCAACGGCGACCCGGTGGCGCGCACCGCGACCCTGCGGGTGAACGGGCAGGCCCCGACGGTCGTGTCGTTCCCGCCCACCGGCTCCTGGACCACCCCCGGGACGGTCTCCGTGCTGCTCTCGCTGGCCAAGGGGGCAACCAACACGCTCGGCTTCGACAGTCCGTCCGCCCCGGGCCCGGCCCTCGACGCCGTCCGGCTGCGGCCACTCCCCGGCACCGCGGGCACCGCCCTGGTCGCGGCCGGCTCCGACCGCTGCGCCGAACTGCCCGGCAACGCCGTCGCCGACGGCACCCGGGCCGTGCTCGCCGACTGCACCGGCGGCCAGAACCAGACCTTCACCGCCACCCCGCGCGGCGAACTGGTGGTCTACGGCAACAGGTGCCTGGCCGCACTCGACGACGGCGACGGCATCGCGGTGGACATCCGGGACTGCAACGGCACCGCCGGCCAGGCCTGGAGCGCCCACCCGGACGGGACCCTCCGCAACGGCCTCGCCGGCGCCTGCCTGGACGCCCGCGGCAGCACCGCCGCAGGCACCCCGCTCGGCCTGTGGAGCTGCGACGGGACGGCCGGCCAGCGCTGGCGGCTGGTCTGAGGGGATCCCGACGGGCGGGGAGAGTCGGTCCGGCGGGTACCGGCCGGAGCACATGCCCGATGATCTTCCCCTGCTAGATTCTCGGGACCGTCCGACGTCGAACCCGGGGAACCCGATGCCGCGCAGTGCCCGACACCACCTGCTCCTGACGGCGGCCGCCGTGCTCAGCCTCTCCGCGTGCGGCGGCGGCACCGCCTCCGACGCCCGCTCGGCGGCCCCGCCCCCGGCCACCCGGCCGGCCGCACCGCAGGGCCCGGCCCTCGCCGGGAAGGACCGGATGATCGTCGCCTGGTGCGAGCGGTTCGGCGCCCCCTCCCCGGTGTCCGGCGACGGCAAGGTGCACGTGATCACCGTCGAGGCGCTGTCCGTGCCGGACGGGACCAGGCTCGCGAAGCAGCAGGTCACCCTGCCCGAACGCGGCTCGGTGGACACCCTGTGCGGACAGCCCCGCACCACCACGGCGGCCGCCGCCCGGGCCCTGTTCAACGCGGACTTCACCCTGATCGCGGGCACCGCGCCCGGCCCCGGCGGGGACACCCCCGGCGCGACGGCCTTCAACCTGGCCGGCACCCCGGTGGAGGCCCCGAAGCCCGCCGCCGCGGGCCCGGACAGCGCGCCCGCGTTCCAGCCGGGCACCTCCGTCCTCTGGTACGCCACCGGCGACCGGCAGGTGACCAGCCGTGACCTGGGCACGCCGGGGTCCGCACCCGCCTCGCACGGAGCCGCGCCGGGGCCCGACTTCGTCCTCGCCGGCGACCAGCCCTGGCTCCGGCGGCCGCTGGAGAGCAAGCCGGACCAGGTGGCGGTGTCGCCCGACGGCACGACGGCGGCGGGCTCCGGCCCCACCCTCTGGCGCCGGACCGACCCGGCGTCCTCCTACGCGGCGGAGTACGTCGAGCCGCTGCTGATCGGCCGTCCCGCCAACGGCCGCGCCTCCCTGCCCGGCTCGGAGCGGGTCCAGTACTGCGAACCGGTCCAGTGGATCGACGACCTCACGCTGCTCTGCAACGGCCGCGACAACATCCACCTGCTCGTCCTCGGCGCCGACCGCGGGCGGCTGGAGACGACGACCGCGCTCCTCCCGCCCGACGACCACCGCTACGTCGAGAGCGTGACACTCTCCCCCGACGGCCGCTCGCTGGCGTATCTCGAGAGCGAGGACAAGCACACCGTCCTCTTCAGGCTCGACCTCGCCCCGGGCGCCGAGCCGAGCGTGGTGGGCCCGATCGGCATGCCCCCCGAGGGAGTGGTGAACCCCCTCACCCCGCGTCTGATCGCCTGGCTTTGACGGCCACCACCGTCGATGTCGGTGGCACGCCGTACGCTCGCCGACCGTGACCACTTCCACTCCGCAGCCGCCCGCGGCCGGCCCGCCGGGCACCGGCTGGACGGCCACCGGCCTGCGCTGGCAGGACGGCCGCCCGGTGCTCACCGCGCGCAACGGCGGCCGGGAGCACGCCCGGGCCGTCGCGAGCGGGACACCGGTGGGCTGGCTGGTGGGCGGCCCGCGCCGCTGCACCGGCGTCCGCACCTCGGGCGGGCATCATCCGTGCCCGTTCGCGGCGGTCGTCGAGCCGGCCGGCAAGGCCGTCCAGTGCCAGTCCTGCCAGGACGCCGACCCCGGGCTCGCCCTCGCCCGGGACCAGGTCCTGGACAACGGCCGCACCTACCGGCTCTACCTCGCCTGGTTCGGGCCGGGGGTCGTGAAGGTCGGCATCACCGCCGACCAACGCGGCACCACCCGGCTCCTGGAACAGGCCGCACTCGGCTGGACCTTCGTCGGCCGCGGCCCGCTGCCCGGCGTACGACGGGCCGAGCTGACGGTCGCCCAGGCCGGACTGGCCCGCGAACGGCTCACCACCCGCGCCAAATCGGCCTGCTGGTGGGACCTGCCGGACGCCGCGCTGCGCCGCCACGAACTGGCCGAGCTACGGGCCTCGGTGCTGCGCCTGCTGGCCGGCCACGCGATCGAACTGCAGGCGGACGAGCCACTCGTCGACCATGTGGAGCTGTTCGGGCTGGCCGCGGGCGCGCCGCCGCTCTACCGCGAGATCACCGCGCTCGACGACGGTGCCACCCTGGCCGGGACACTCCGCCCGCCGATCGGCCGGCACCTCTTCCTCGACACCGGCCCGCAGGACCCGCCCCTGCTGCTGGACACCCGCCTGCTCACCGGCTGGACGCTCGCCCCCGCCGGCCCGGCCTCGTGCACGGGGCTGGCGACGGGCGTGCGGCGCCGACCGGAGGACAAGGGCGCGCAGGAGCCGCTGTTCTGACGGGCCGCCGTCCTCGACGGATCACCGGGAGGGTCTTGGGCCGAGGGGGAAGGCCGAGGGCGAGGAGACGTACGTCGCAGCGCGGCTCGGCTGTCGCCGAACCTGCCCGGGCCCGCCGTACCCCGCCGCACAGCCCCCGATGTACGCCCGGTCGCCGCCCTACCGCTGCGCGGCGGGCCCGGTGCTGCGGCGCAGCACCATCTCCGGGGAGACCAGGGCGTGGTTCGGGCTCGCGCCTGCGTCGCCGTCGAGTTCGGCGACCAGCAGTTCGAGGGCCCGCCGGCCGAGTTCGCCGAAGCCCTGGCGGACGGTGGTGAGCGGCGGGGTGAAGTAGGCGGCCTCGGGGATGTCGTCGAAACCGACCACGCTGACGTCCTCGGGGATGGCCCGGCCGGACTCGTGCAGGGCGCGCAGCAGGCCGAGGGCCATGTGGTCGTTGGCGCAGAACACCGCGCTGACCTGCGGCTCCTCGGCGATCCGGAGGCCGGCCTCGTAGCCGGAGCGGGAGCTCCAGTCGCCGGTCAGCACGGCGGGCACCCGGGCGCCCGCGGCCTCCAGCGCCTTGCGCCAGCCGTCCTGCCGGGTGGTGGTCTCCAGCCAGCCGGCCGGGCCGGCGATGTGGTGCACGGTGGCGTGCCCGAGGTCGAGCAGGTGGCGGGTGGCGGCGAGGGCTCCCGCCTCGTTGTCCACCGCGACCATCGGCACCCGGGAGCGGCTGCCCGAGCCGATCGCGACGACCGGCACCGTGGTGGTCAGCTTGGCGACCGCGCTGACCGCCGAGATCTGCGGGGCGAGGACGACGACACCCTCGACGCCCTGGTCGCGCAGGCGGTCCACCGCCTCCTGCACGGAGCGGCTGTCGAGCGAGCGGAGACTGGCCACGCTCACGAAGTAGCCGGCGCTGCGGGCGGCCTGCTCGATGCTGTCGAGCATCGAGGCGGGCCCGTAGAGCGCGCTGCCGAAGCTGACCACACCGAGGGTCTGCGAACGCCGGGTGACCAGCGCCCGGGCCGCCGAGTTGGGGCGGTAGTCGAGTTCCCTGATCGCGGCCAGCACCCGGTCCCGGGTGTCGGGCCGGACGTGCGGCGCACCGTTCAGGACCCGGGAGACCGTCTGGTGGGACACTCCCGCGACCCGGGCCACGTCCGCCATCACGGGCTGGCGCGGCTCGGGCTCGGTGCTTCCTGCTGCCACTCGTGGCCCCCTTGTCGGTTCGGCACCACGACTCTCTCATGAGTGCGAACGGGAGTGTATTGGTTCACGCTCACAACGGCCGGCCCCGGTGCCGGGCGGCCGCCGGCCGGGCCGGGCGGGCAGGCGTGGCGGAGCGCGGTGGGGCGGCCGCCGGCTCAGTTCGCGGGACGCCCGGCGTCCGCCGGTCCGGGCAGGCCCAGCAGGCGGTGCATCCGGGCGTACTTGGCGGTGAGCCGCTCCCCGGTGGCCGGGTCCAGGGTGGACAGCCGGACCGGGTCGGCGTTGTGGGCGAGGTCGGCCTGCTTGACGAGCAGCGCGCCCGGGGTGGCCAGGATCCGCGCCGCGTACTCCTCGGGGGCCTCGCCGGGCCGCTTGGTGACGGCGGCGACGATCGCCTTGGCCGCCGGCGGGAGCGGCGCCGCGTCCAGCCACTCCTGGGTCAGCGCGTCGTCCTCGACCGCGTCGTGCAGCCAGGCGGCGGCGATCTGCTCCGTGCTGCCGCCGCGCTCGCGCACCCCGCCCGCGACGGCGGCCAGATGCTCGGCGTACGGCCGGCCCGCCTTGTCCACCTGCCCGTCGTGGGCCCGCCGTGCGATCGTCTCCACCTCGGCCAGGCTCAGAAAGTCCATCCCGACATGCTAGGGCCCGGGCCGAGGGGGCCGTCGGCGGGCCCGCTCAGCGGCCGTCGCCGGAGTCGAGGTCGCTGCCGAGCAGGCCCGCGAGCTCGTCCAGCGCGGCCTGGGCGTGCGCGTGGTCGCCCTCGGTGGCGAGTTCCAGGGTGTCGCCGTGGCAGGCCGCGAGGGTGAGGACGGCGAGCAGGCTACGGGCGTCCACCGGGTTCCGTCCGGGCTTGCGGACGGTCACCCGGACGGGCTGGCGGGCGGCGGCCCGGGCGAAGAGCGCGGCCGGGCGGGTGTGCAGGCCGGTGGGCGAGCCTACGGAGACGAGGAGTCGGGGCACGGGGGCCTCTCCGGGTGGTGGCGGCGACGGGTGGCGGTGGCGACCGAAGGCGGTGGCGCGGGTGAGGGCGGCGGGTGAGGGCGGCCGGCTCGGGTGCGAGCGGCCCGGGCGCGGCCGGCGGCGGGGCTCCGGGATGCGGCCCGGTGCGGGGACGGGACCGGGCCGCCCGGTGGCTCGGGGGCACGGCACGGACTCGGCGCACATGTGGTTTCACGTCCGCAAAAGGAGCGTTTCGATTGGTTCTACGCCCGACTTCATGATCGTGTCAACAGATTCGGGCATTCTGAGACGGCCCGATGTCCTTTGCTTCTCCGCCGGCCGCGCGTATCGTCTGGGTTTATCAGGCGTAATCGGACACGAAACGGACCCAAACCCACATGTATGCAGCGGAGCGGCAGCAACAGATCCTGCTGCTGGCCCAGCAGCGCGGCAGGGTCGACGTACCCTCGCTCGCCGAGGAGTTCGGCGTCACCCAGGAGACCGTCCGGCGCGACCTGAGCGCGCTGGACCGGGCCGGGCTGCTGCGACGGGTGCACGGCGGTGCGCTGCCCGCCGGCGGCCTCCACCTGGAGCCCGGACTGGCCGAGCGCGACAGCACGGCGGCCGGCGAGAAGGAGCGGATCGCGAAGGCCGCGCTCGGCCTGCTGCCCACCGAGGGCAGCGTGCTGCTCGACGCCGGTACCACCGTCTCCCGGCTCGCCGCCCTGCTGCCGGCGGACAGCACCCTGAACGTGGTGACCAACGCCCTGCCGGTGGCCGCCCGGCTCGCCGACCACACCGACCTCACCCTGCACCTGATCGGCGGACGGCTGCGGCACCGCACCCAGGCCGCCGTCGACGCCTGGGCCCTGCGGGACCTCGCCGACATCCACGCCGACCTGGCGGTGATCGCCACCAACGGCTTCGACGCCGAGGGCGGGCTCAGCACCCCGGACCTCGCGGAGGCCGCGGTGAAGCGCGCCATGGTCGGGGCCGCCCGGCGGGTGGTGCTGGTCGCCGACTCCGCCAAGTACGGCGCCCGGCACTTCGCCCGATTCGGCTCGCTCGGCCAGGTCGACGTGCTGGTCACGGACACCGGGCTGACCGACGAACAGGCCGCCGAGATCGAGAGCCTGGGACCGCAGGTGATCCGCGCGTGATCGTCACCATGACGCCGAACCCGAGCCTGGACCGGACCTACGAGCTGGCGCGGCTGCACCGGGGCGAGGTCAACCGGGCCGCGTCCGACCGGGTGGACCCGGGTGGCAAGGGCGTCAACGTGGCCCGCGCGCTGACCGCCGCCGGACACCGGACCACCGCCGTGCTGCCGCTGGGTGGCTTCCCCGGGCTGCTCCTCTCCGACCTGCTGCTCCGGCAGGGGATCGACGTGGCGACCGTACCGGTCCGGGGCGAGACCCGGACCAACGTCACCGTGGTCGAGGGCGACCATGTGCTCACCAAGATCAACTCTCCGGGGCCCGAGCTGACCGAGCAGGAGTCGGCCGCCCTGCTCGCCGCCGTCCAGGAGGACTTCGCCGGCACCCGGCCGGACTGGCTGGCCTGCTGCGGCAGCCTGCCGCGCGGCCTGGCCCCCGAGTGGTACGCCGAACTGGTCGACCGGGTGCACGCCCGCGGCGCCCGGACAGCCGTCGACACCTCCGGCCCGGCCCTGCTCGCCGTCCTCGGCGCCCGGCCCGACGTGGTCAAGCCCAACCGGGAGGAGCTGGCCGAGGCGGCCGGCCGGGAGGTGGCCAGCGTCGGCGACGCCTTCGAGGCGGCCCGCCATCTGCTCAAGCAGGGCGCCCAGCAGGTGCTGGCCAGCCTCGGCCCGGACGGCATGCTGCTGGTCTCCGAGGAGGGCAGCTGGTTCGGCACCGCGCCGGTCGCCGCCGTCCGCAGCGACGTGGGCGCGGGCGACGCCTCCCTCGCCGGGTTCCTCGGCGCCGGCGGCTCCGGGCCCGGGGCACTGGCCGCGGCGCTGGCGCACGGCGCCGCCGCCGTCCAGCTGCCGGGCAGCGCGATGCCCACCCCGGCCGACCTCGATCCGGACGCGGTCTCGGTCACCGAGGACCTCCCGCTGGAGCGGCCGCTGGCCGGCTGACCGCGCGCGCGAGGCGCCACCTGCAGACACCGGCCGCCCGCGGACCACGGCCGGGACGGACCCCGGGGGCAACGGGACCCACCAGGCACCGACCGCTGAAGGAACACCACCATGCACGACTCCGGCAGACTGATCACTCCCCCGCTCGTCGACCTCTACCTCGCCCCCGGGGAGAAGGCCGAAGCCCTGCGCTCGCTCGCCCAGCGGCTGCTCGCCGAGGGCCGGATCACCGACCTCGACGGATTCCTCGGCGATGTGGCCGCCCGAGAGGCCCAGGCGCCGACCGGGATGGGCGAGGGCATCGGCATCCCGCACTGCCGCTCGGCGTACGTCACCCGGCCCAGCCTCGCTTTCGGGCGCAGCGCGCGGGGGCTGGACTTCGACGCCCCCGACGGCAGCCCGGCCGACCTGGTGTTCATGATCGCGGCGCCGGACGGTGCGGACGACGACCACCTGCGGATCCTCGCCGCGCTGGCCCGCCGGCTGACGGACCCGGAGTTCACCGGCGCCCTGCGGGCGGCCACCGACCCGACCGCCGTCGCCGCCCTGGTGAACGGCGAGGACACCCCCTCGGCCCCCGCGCCGGACGCCGTACCCGCTGCCGTACCCGCCGCCGTACCCGCCGCCGAGGGCGCTGTACCCCCCGCTGTACCCGCCGCCGGCCCCGGGGCCGGGTCGCGGCCGCGCCTGGTCGCCGTGACCTCCTGCCCCACCGGTATCGCCCACACGTACATGGCCGCCCAGGCCTTGGAGCAGGCCGCCGCCCGGGCCGGCGCCGAGATCCAGGTGGAGACCCAGGGCTCGGCCGGCTCCACCCCGCTCGCCCCCGAGGTGATCGCCGCGGCCGGCGCGGTGATCCTCGCGCACGACGTGGAGGTCAGGGACAAGGGCCGGTTCGCCGGCAAGCCGACCGTGGACGTCGGCGTGAAGGGGGGCGTCCACCGGGCGGACGAGCTGGTCGCCCGGGCGCTCGCGGCCGCCCGGGCCTGCGACCCGGCCGGGTCGCCGGCCCGCCCTGAGCCGACGGGCGCCGGTGCCCCGGCAGGCGCCGGCGGCGGACCGCCCGCCGGCCGCCGGGAGGACCACTGGGGCAACCGGCTGCGGCAGTACCTGATGACCGGGGTCAGCTACATGATCCCGTTCGTGGCGGCGGGCGGGCTGCTGATCGCCCTGGGCTTCGCGATCGGCGGGTACGAGATCTCGTCCGCGCCCTCCGTGGTCGGCCACTTCGACTGGACGGCCCGGCAGAGCTGGGCCGCGGTGCTCTTCCAGTCCGGCGCGGCCGCCTTCGGCTTCCTGGTGCCGATCCTCTCGGGCTACATCGCGTACGCCATCGCCGACCGGCCGGCGCTGGCGCCGGGCATCGTCGGCGGCGCGATCTCGGTGACGGTCGGCGCGGGCTTCCTCGGCGGCCTGGTGTCCGGGCTGGTCTCGGGGTTCCTGGTGCTCTGGTTGGTGCGCCGGCGGGTGCCGAGGGCGATCCGGGGGATCATGCCGGTGGTGGTGATCCCGCTGCTCTCGGTCGCGGTGGTCGGCTTCCTGATGTTCGTGGTGGTCGGCTCGCCGATCGCCTCGGTGATGAGCGGGCTGACCGACTGGCTGAACGGCCTGTCGGGCACCAACGCGATCCTGCTGGGCGTCCTGCTGGGCGCGATGATGGCCTTCGACCTGGGCGGTCCGCTCAACAAGGTCGCCTACACCTTCGCGGCCGGCGCGCTCACCACGGCCGGCGCCGCCCCGGACGCGGGCAGCCTCAGGGTGATGGCCGCGGTGATGGCCGCCGGCATGACCCCGCCGCTGGGGATGGCGCTCGCGACCACGCTGCGGGCCCGGCTCTTCACCCGGGAGGAACGGGAGAACGGCAAGGCGGCCTGGGTCCTCGGGGCGTCCTTCATCACCGAGGGCGCGATCCCGTTCGCCGCCGCCGATCCGCTGCGGGTGATCCCCGCCGCGATCGCCGGCAGCATGACCGCCGGCGGCCTGGTGATGGCCTTCGACTCCACCCTGCGGGCCCCGCACGGCGGGATCTGGGTACTGCCGCTGATCGGCCGCCCCGTCCTGTACGTGCTCGCGGTCGCGGCCGGCACCCTGGTCACGGCGGCGCTGGTGCTGCTGCTGAAGGGCTTCCGCGGGGCGGCCCCGGCAGCCGTCCCGGAGCGGGAGGGCGTGCCGGCGGGCGTCTGATCCGTACGGTGCCCGGGCGAGGGCGGGGCGCGGCCGTCGGACCGCGCCCCGCTCCTGGTCCGGACACCACCTCGTCCGGCCGGCCACCGGCCCCTCGTCGGCCCACGCACCGGCGCGCCCGGACTGCCCGCACCCGGTCTGCCCGCACCGAGCGCCCGCACTGCCCTGAGCTGACTGCTTTGACCTGACTGCCTTGTCCTGACTGCCTTGGCCTGACTGCCTTGGCCGACGGTCGCCGCCCGCTCAGCCCCCACCGCCGGCCGGCCGTGCCGCGGACCGGTCGGGTCGGTCGGGTCGGTCGGGTCGGTCGGGTCGGTCGGGTCGTCAGTAGATCAGGTAGGCGGGCCGGTGTCCCTCGTCGTCGATCTCGCCGACGACCTGGCTGCGCAGCTTGCGGGAGAGTTCCTCCAGCGCCCGGGCGGCCGCCATCTCCTCGCCGATCCGGGCCAGCGGCCGGTCGTCGGCGCTGCGGACGGACTCACCGCGGGCGTTCAGACCCGGCGCCCGCGCGCCGACCAGTCTGGCCTCGCACTCGGTGTGTACCCCGTCCTCCTCGAAGCTCAGCTCCACATCCCACTGGTTGTGCATGCCGCACCTCCTGGCGCAGACCCCCCTCGTCGCACCCGCTCCCACCAGCGTGCGCCCGCGCGGGGCCCGGCGGCAAGACTTGGCGGGCAGCGCGACGCGCGACGCGCGCGCCGTCGGCGGACCGGCCCCGGCCAGGCCCCCGGCGGTAGGCTGGCGGCAGCGCGCCGTGGCACCGGACCGGCCGGACCGGCTCGGATACGGCGCAACCACCAGACCTTTGGGTGGTCCTCCGTGGTGGTCTTCCTCCTGGCTGTCGGCGCGGCCTGCTGCCTGGGTCTCGGGTTCGTCCTCCAGCAACAGGCGGCCCAGCGCGCACCGCGCTCCGACCTGCTGCACTGGCGGCTGCTGCTGGACCTCATGCGGATACCGCAGTGGCTGCTGGGCACCGCGTTCATGGTCTGCGGACTGGCGCTGAGCGCCTTGGCCCTGGACAAGGGCGAGGTGTCGCTGGTCGAGCCGCTGCTGGCCACCAACCTGCTCTTCGCGATGGCCCTGGCCCGAATCCTGACCCGCCAGTCGCTCGGCCGCTCCGGCTGGTGCGGGGTGCTGCTGCTCGCCGCCGGCGTGACGGCGTTCATCGTGGCCGGCAAGCCGCAGGGCGGCGGGACGGAGGCGGGCGCGCTGCGGCACTGGCTGACGGTGGGCATCGTGGTCGGGCTGACGCTGCTGCTGGTCTCGACCGCCCGCCGGATGCCGCTGCTGGAGGAGGCCACCCTGCTCGCGCTGGCCGCCGGCCTGCTCTACGGCCTGCAGGACGCGCTGACCCGGACGGTCGCCCAGCGGCTGGACGACCACGGGCTCGGCGAGGTGCTGCGGACCTGGGAGCCGTACGCGGTGCTGGCCGCCGGTGTGGTGGGGCTGCTCCTGGTGCAGAGTGCGTTCGAGGCGGCGCCGCTGCGGATGTCCCTGCCCGCGCTGACGGCGGCCCAGCCGCTCACCGGGATCGCCTGCGCGGTGGCCTTCCTCGGTGACCAATTACGGGTCACGCCCGGGGCGCTGGCCTGGGAGGCGGCCGGGCTGGTCTGCATCGTGGTCGGGGTGGTGGTGATCGGCCGTCACCCGGCCATGCCCGGCTCCGGCTACCAGCACGGCCACGGCCACCTGCACCGCACCGAGGACGGCCCCGACGACGGCACCGGGACCGGCTCGGGGCCCGACTCCGGCTCCGGCCCCTCCGGCGGCCCCGGTCCGGACGGCGACCGCGGCACCTGACCGGACCGCCCCGTCACCACAACGGCCGCAGCCCGGCGGTTCCGGGCCGCCGCTCCGCGGCCGGAGACCTATCGTGGACGCACCCACCCGCTCCCCGGCCACCGGTGCCGGCCCCGCCGGCCAGGCCCGACGCCGCTCCGAGGCGCCGCGGCGCCCGCCGGCCGCTCCCGGCCCGGGCCCGCCGAGGGACCGGCAACCGCAGGAGGCCCCCGATGTGCTGGAGCGCCGAGGCCGACCTGGTGGCGGGCGTCGTCGTCAGCGGCCTCGGCCTGGCCTGCCTGGCACGGGTCCGGCGGGCCGGGCAACTGCCGCTGGCCGCCCTCCCGCTGGTGCTGGGGGTGCACCAGCTGATCGAGTCGGCGGTCTGGCTCGGCGTCGACGGCCGGATCGGCCCCGGTCCCGCGCAGTGGGCGCGCACCGCCTGGGCGGTGATCGCCCTGCCGCTGCTGCCCGCGCTGGTGTCCGTCGGCGTGCTGCGCGCCGTCCCCGGGGCACGGGGGCGTGGTCGGCGTACGGCGCTCGCCGTCCTCGGGGTGCTCGTGGCGGCGGCGCTGGCGGTGGCCGTCGCGACGCACCCCGTCGCCGCCCGGGCGGACGGGCACACACTGTCGTACGGGGTGGGCGTCCCGTACGCGCCGGTGCTGATCGCCGGGTATCTGACCGCCACGGTGGGCTCGCTGGTGCTGAGCGGCGACCGGGTGCTGCGACTGCTCGGTCTGCTCACCGGCGCCGCCGCGCTGGCCGCCGCCCTGCTCTGGCGGCTGGCCTTCGCCTCGGCCTGGTGCGCGCTGGCCGCGCTGGTGAGCGCGGTGCTGCTGTGGTGGGTGCGACAGGACGGCCGCCCCGGCGCGGCCCGGTTCACCGCCCGGCGTGTCCCAGGGCGCGTAGGGCGGAGCGGGCCGCGTTGAACCCGCACATCCCGTGCACCCCACCACCGGGCGGGGTCGCGGCCGAGCACAGGTAGACCCCCGGGACGCCGGTCCGGTAGGGGTCGAGGGCGGCCCGCGGGCGCAGCAGGGTCTGCCGCAGGGTGTTGGCGCCGGTGCCGATGTCGCCGCCGACGTAGTTGGCGTTGTGCCGCTCCATCCCGGCCGGCGAACGGGCGGCCAGGCCGACGATCCGCTCCCGGAGGCCGGGCGCGAAGCGCTCCAGCTGGTCCAGCACGGCCTGGGTGGCGTCGCCCTGGTGGCCGTGCGGCACATGCGCGTAGGCCCAGACCGGATGCACGTCGCCGGCCGAGCGGCCGGGGTCGGCGAGGTACTGCTGCGAGACCAGGACGAACGGGCGCCGGGGCATCCGGCCGCGGTGCACCTCCCGCTCGGCGAAGGCGATCTCCTCCAGCGTGCCGCCCAGGTGCACGGTGCCGGCGCGGCGGCAGGCCTCGTCCGTCCAGGGCACACCGCCCTCGACGGCGAGGTCCAGCTTGAAGGCGCCCGGCCCGTACTGCCAGCGCCGGTACGCGCGCCGGACCCGGGCGGGCATCCGCTCCCCGCAGATGTCCGCGGCCGCGCCGGGTGACACGTCGAGCATCACGGTGGCGGCCCGCGGCAGCTCCTCCAGCGAGCGGACCCGCACGCCCGTCTCGATCCGGCCGCCGAGCTCCCGGAGCCCGGCGGCCAGCGCGTCCGTGACGGTACGGGAGCCGCCCCGGGCGACCGGCCAGCCGAACCGGTGCCCGGAGGCGAGCAGCATCAGGGCGAAGGCCGAGGTCATCGGGCGGTTCAGCGGCTGCATGGCGTGCGCGGCGGCGCCGGCGAACAGCGCGCGGGCCTGGTCGCCACGGAAGCGCCGGGCCGTCAGGGCGGCGGGCGGGAGCGCGCGCAGTCCGAACCCGACCGTCCGCAGCGGGTGCCGGGGCACCCGGAGGGCGGGCCGCAGGACGTCCTCGGCCAGCTCGTCGAACCCGGCGGTCAGCGGCCCGAACAGCTGCTGCCAGGCCGGTCCGTCGGCCCCGAGCCGCTCCGCCGTCACGTCCACCGGGCGGACCAGCACGCCGGCCGGGGCCGCGTCCAGCGGGTGGGCCAGGTCGATCTCGGGCCACCGCCACTCGACCCCGTACTTCTCCAGGCCGGCCGAGCGCAGGAACGGCGAGCCGACCCCGAGCGGGTGCACGGCGGAGCAGTGGTCGTGCAGGACGCCGGGGACGGTCAGCTCGCCCGACCTGGTGCCGCCGCCGATCTCGGACTCGGCCTCCAGCACGGTGACGGCGATCCCCTCCCGGGCCAGCACCAGCGCCGCCGCCAGCCCGTTGGGGCCGGAGCCCACCACGATCGCCTCACCGGTACGAGCTGCGTCCATGCTCCGCATCGTCGCAGACACCGGGCCGGTTTCCACCGGCGGCCCGGCCCGGCCCCCGGCACAAAGAGGTCAACCGGTCATCGACCAGACCGTCAGCTTGCCGACGATCTCGTAGAACTCGTCCGTCGGGTTGAGCGCGGTGATCTCCACCATGGCGAGGTCGCCCTTGGTGGTGACGGTGCACAGCAGGGTGCCGACGGGCATCACGGTGGGCAGCTGCTTCATGGTGACCGGGCTGCGCAGGGGGGCGCCGTCGGCGGCCTCGCGGCACTTCTCCGCCGTCTTGTCGGCGCTCTTCCCGGTGCCCTCCTCGAAGATCAGCTCGCTCCTGTCGGCGGCCTGGAAGTACTCCCACTCCTCCTCGTACACGTCCTGGCCGTTCTTCACCTTCGGCGCGTCGAGGTCGACCGTGGTGTAGAGCGTGTGACCCGCTCCGTTGACGGTCAGCGGCCGGTCCTCGAACTTGACCACGTAGCGTCCGGGCTTCGCGGCGCCGCCGGAGGGCTTGGCACCTCCGCCGGCCTGGGCGCCGCCGGAGCTCTGGGCGGCGCCGGGTACCACCGCCGCAGGGCTCTGCGTGCCCTGCGCGTCACGGGTGTCGTCGTCCTTGCTCCCCTGCCCCACGATCCAGCTCACCGCCGAGACCGCGACCACCGCCGCCACCACGGCGGCCAGCGCCAGGCGGACCTTCCGGTTTCCTCGTGCGGCCGGCGTGGGCACGGTCGGGGCGCCGAACGGCGGCGGGGCGGCGCTCCCCGGGTACGGCGGCGGGGTGGGGGTGCCGTGGAACTGCGGCGGCGTGGGAGTCCCCTGGTACGGCGGCGGGGGCTGCGGCGCCGCGAACGGGGCCTGGGCCGGCTGCTGCGGCAGGTGGCCGGGCTGCGCCTGCGGCTGGTGGCCGGACTGCGGATAGCCGGTCGGGGGCCCGGTCGGGGGCCCGGTCGGGGGCGACTGCGGGGCGTTCGCCGGGGCCGCCGGCGGGACGGCCGGCGCCGGCGGGGCCTGGGTGACCGGAGCGGCGGTCGGCGCGCTCAGCGGGCCCTGGTCCGCCGTCGCCTGCGCCTCACGGGCCTGCTCGGCCCGGCGCGCGATCTCGGCCATCACCTGGTCGGGAAGCCAGCCGGTGAAGTCGTGCGGTGCCCGGCCGGCGGCCTCCTCGCAGAGCGCGACGAGTTCGCCGGCCGTCGGCCGGTCGGCCGGGTCGGCGGCCAGGCAACGCTCCAGGATGCCCCGCAGCGGCTCCGGGTAGCGGCTCAGCTCCGGCGGCCGGAACGCGGTGTTGGCGATCTTCGCGACCAGGGTGATCGTCCCGCCCTCGCCGTACGGGTGCCGGCCGGTCGCCGCCACCGCGGCGACCAGGCCGAGCGAGAAGATGTCGCTGGCCGGGGTCAGCGGCTCCCCGCCGGCGTGCTCGGGCGACATGAACTCGGGGGTGCCGATCAGCCCGCCGCTGCGGGTCAGCTTGGTGGAGTCGGCGGCGCGGGCGATCCCGAAGTCGATCACCCAGGGCCCGTCCGCGCCGAGCAGGATGTTGCTCGGCTTGAGGTCACGATGGATCACCCCGGCCGCGTGGATCGCCCGCAGGGCCTCCGCCACCGCGGCGACCAGCTGCAGGCTGACCGTCACCGGCAGCGGACCGCCCAGGTCGAGGGTCTCGTCGAGGGCCAGGCCCGCAACGAACGTCGAGGCCAGCCAAGGGCGTTCCCCCGTGGTGTCGTGATCCACCACCGGGACGATGTGGTACCCGGACACCTGGCGGGCCGCCCGCACCTCGTGCTGGAAGCGGCGGCGGAACTCCGCGTCGTCGGTGTACTCCCGGCGGATCACCTTCAGGGCGACGGGCTGGTTGCCCCGCGTCCTCGACAGGTAGACCACTCCCATGCCGCCCGCGCCCAGCCGGGCGAGCAGCCGGTAGCCCGCCAGCTCCTGGGGGTCGTCGGGGCCTGTCGGCCTCAGATACCCGTTGCTTCCCACGCCGTTGATGTGATCGCCCTCCCCGGTCTGATCGCAGAGTGATGGTACTGGCGGCCGGGCGACCGGGGGAACGAATCCGCACTCCCGGCGGGTTCGGCGGCCCGGCCGGCCGCCCGCCCGGCCGCTCCGTCGGACGCGCTGCGAACCCGCCCGCGGGCCGCGCCCTCGGCGTACAGTGCCAGCTGGGTACGGCGCCGGCCGGACCGGCGGTTCGCCGCCCGCCGCATGACGGGCGATCAGCGCTTGGCTGGAGGCGTGGTGGAGAAGAATCTGACGTCCTCGGCGGACCGGGCCGACTACCTGGTCGACCTCTCCAACGTCGTCCGCGACACCACGCTCGGCGGGACCGGCCCGCGGTCGCTGCGCCGGCTGGAGCTGGTGGTCAAGGCACTGGTGGCGCTCACCGGGGATCCCGGGGTGACGCTCTACCTGGTGGCCGACCGCAGCCTGCTCGCCGGGGCACGGGAGTTCACCGATCCCGAGGACGTCCGGCTGCTGCGGCACTGGGTCGGCGAAGGGCTGGTGGAGGAGGTCGGCGACGCCGACGAGCGGGTGCTGGAGATCGCCGGGATGACCGGCACCCGGGTCGTCACCGGCGACCACTACGTCCCCTACCGGGACGAGCACCCCTGGCTGCAGGGCAACACCTGGCAGTTCCTCAGACCCGAGCGGCGGCACGGCCGGCTGCCGGGGCCGGGCGTGGTGGTGCTCGTCCCGATGGACATGGGGCACCGCAGCGCGGTGGAGATCTCCCGCAAGCTGGAACTCGACGCCCTGAAGAAGCAGGGCCTGCTGGACGCCCGGCGGACCCCGCTGGCCGAGGTGGTCCGGCGTTCCTGGAGCTGCCCGGAGCCGCGCTGCTCGCTCTACGACACCCGCAGCGGCGGGCGGATCCTGCTGCCGCGGATGCGGCGCGGGGTGCCCACCTGCGAACTGCACGGCGCGGCGCTCCTGGAGGCCGGCCCGCGGACCGGGACGGCGCAGCTGAAGGCGGTGCTCGACGGGCTCTGCGCGGCCCGCTACACGCTGGACGAGGGCTCGCTGACCGTCGTCGGACGGAGCCCCGGCGCCGACGGCATCGCGCTGCACGCCCTGCTCCCGCCCGAGCGTGCGGCCCGGGTCAGCCGCCGGCACCTCGGGGTCTCGGTGCGCCAGGGGACCGTCCGGGTCGAGGACGTCAGCACCTACGGCACCCGGATCCGGCGGGCCGACCGGCGCGGCCGGCTCGGGCTCTGGCAGCAGCTGCCCCCGCGGACCGAGCAGGGGTTCCGGCCCGGGGACGAACTGGAGCTCGCGCCCGGGGTGGTCCTGGTGCGCAGCGGCCGGCTCTTCCCCGCCGAGCTGTCCGACGTCTGGCGCACCGCGGTCGGCCGGACCCCGCCGCCGACGTACGCCTCCAGCCCCACCCGGGTGCCGGACCGACGGCTGCCCTGACCACGGCGGCCGCGGCGCCGGCACACCGGGTGCCGGCGGGGTGCGAGGGCGGTTCCGGCCGGTGCTGCGGGCTGTGGGTTGTCTCACCTGTGCCGGAGGTCACATCGGCCTGCGGGGCACCATCGGCAACCGCGCTCACCAGGCACTTTGTCGGCGAACGAGCCGCCCGGCGGGCGGCATATGCCAATTTCGGTGGTTGCGCCGGACCAGCGGTTTACCGCAGGCTCCACCTTCATCGGGCTCTCATCCGCTCCTGCTGCGGATGGGGCCTGCCACGTTGAGGGGGGGTAGGAAAGGTTCCCCCACAGCATGCTCAATAACGCGAAACACCGCCGCAGCAAGCCGGCCGCCTGGAAGCGCGCGGCCGCCGCCGGGCTCGCCACCGCGACCGTGGCCACCGGTGCCGCCGTCTGGGCGGTCCAGTCCCAGGCCGCGACACTCCCCGTGGTCGTCGACTCCCTGACGCTCTCCACGGACACGCCCTCGGCCACCGCCCCGGTGACCGCGACCGCCAAGGTCCATGCCGGCAAGCGGATCAGCCTGCAGAGCCTGACCGTCGCCGTACGAGCGGCCAACGGCGCCAACTACGACTTCCCCGGGGCGATCCAGACCACGCTGGGTACCTCGCAGACGACGTTCAAGCCCGACAGCCGCACCTTCCCCGCCGGCAAGTACACGTACTTCGTCGCGTACAAGGCCGGCGGCGTCTGGAAGAACCTGACCCCGGTCGGCACCTTCACCTCGGGCACCGGCACGCCGGCACCGTCGCCGACGCCGACCCCGACCAGCACGCCGACCCCGACGGCCACGCCGACGCCCACGCCCAGCGCGACGGCGACGCCCAGCCCGTCCGCCACGGCCACCCCGAAGCCGAGCCCCTCGCCGACCCTGACCCCGTCGCCGACCGCCACGGCCACGCCGACGCCGACCCTGACGCCGACGCCGAGCCCGAGTTCCTCCTCCTCCCCCGCCGGCAGCGGACCGCTCGGCATCGCCGGCAGCTGGCGATCGGTCTTCGCGGACGAGTTCAACAGCAGCAGCCTGGACAGCTCCAAGTGGACCCCCAACTGGCTCGGCTGCCCGACCTGCACCACGCCCCCGGTCACCGGCTCGGAGACGGCGGCCTACGCCCCGTCCCAGGTGAGCGTCGGCGGCGGCTCGCTCCACCTGACCACCGCCAAGCAGGACACCGTCGCGAACGGCAAGACCTACCCGTACCGCTCCGGCATGGTGCAGTCCAACGGCAAGGCCCAGTTCACCTACGGCGCCTTCGAGGCCAGGATCTACCTGCCGGCCGCCGGCACCACGATCGCCAACTGGCCGGCCTTCTGGACCGACGGCCAGAACTGGCCCACCGACGGTGAGATGGACATCATGGAGGGCCTGGGCGGCGACGCCTGCTACCACTATCACTCGCCCTCCGGCGGCCCCGGCGGCTGCACCCCGGGCAACTACAGCGGCTGGCACACCTACGGTGCCGAGTGGAAGCCGGGATCGGTCACGTACTACTACGACGGCAAGCAGGTCGGCCAGATCACGTCCGGCATCAGCACCTCGCCGCAGTACCTGATCCTGAACAACGCGGTCAGCCCGGAAGGCGGCCAGATCGTGGCCCCGGCCGACATGCAGGTCGACTACGTCCGGGTCTGGCAGCACTGACCCGACCCCGGCGGCCCCGCCGCCGGCCATCCGTCCCGCCGTACCCGCCCGTCCTCGTGACGGGCCGGGTCCGGCGGGACGGCCGCGTCCGGGCCTCCCCAGCAGGCCGGGCCGGGGGACGGAAGCGGACTGCGTGTCACATCGGAGGCCCGCCAGGCCGGTTGTCCGGACCAAGGAGCGGGACGGACCGTCGCGCGCCGGGCCCGGCACCCCTATCCTGATCCCGACCGGGAGTGATCAAGGAGCGCGGAGGCAGCCATGGCCGAGAACACCTCATGGATGGACGGAACGGCGGAGGACTTCCGCCCGCCCAGCGATCTGCGGCCCGACATCCCGCACCCGGCCCGGATATACAACTACTTCCTCGGTGGCAAGGACCACTTCCCCGCCGACCGGGAGGCCGCCGAGAAGGTCCTGGCCTTCGCCCCGGCGACGCCCTCGGCGGCCCGCGCCAACCGCGCCTTCCTGCAGCGTGCGGTCCGGTACGTGGCGGGTGAGGGGATCACCCAGTTCCTGGACATCGGCACCGGCATCCCGACCGCGGGCAACACCCACGAGATAGCCCAGCAGGTCGATCCCGCGGTGAAGGTCGTCTACATCGACAACGACCCGATCGTGCTGGCCCACGCCCGCGCGCTGATGGCGGGCCCGGGCCACGGCGCCACCACCGTGCTGCAGGCCGACCTGCGCGACCCGAAGTCGATCCTCACCGACCCCCGGGTCCGCGAGGCGATCGACCTCGACCGGCCGGTCGCGCTGATGCTGGTCGCCGTCCTGCACTTCGTCGACGACGAGCAGGACCCGCAGGGGATCGTCCGCACCCTGCTGGACGCGCTCGCCCCGGGCAGCTTCCTGATCCTCTCCCACGCCACCGGCGACTTCGACCCGCCGGAGCACTCGGTCGCCGGGAAGGCCGCCTACCAGAAGGCCGCCGCCCAGGTCAGCCCGCGCCCGCACGCCGAGGTGCTGCGCCTCTTCGACGGCCTCGAACTGCTGGAGCCGGGCCTGGTCGCCCTGCCGAAGTGGCGCCCGGAGGACCTGGAGTCCGCCGATGCGTGGACCCCGGGCTACGGGGCCGTCGCCCGCAAGTCCTGACCTGCCGGGCCCGGTCGGCGGCCCACCCGCGACGGCGTGGGGGCGGACGGCTCCGGCCCCGCGCCCGCCGCGGCCCGGATCAGCCGGCGGGGGCGGCCGGCGCGGCCGCACCCGTACCCCTCGTGGCCGCCTCCGCTCCCGCGGGCCCGCCCGGGTCCGTGGCCCGCCCGCGGCCGCGCAGGCGGTCCATTTCCCGCCACTCCGGCCGCAGGCCGGTCAGGTTGGTGGTGAGGAAGTACGCGGTACCGGCCACCAGCAGCGCCGGGGCCAGGCCCACGGCCGTCACCGCCGCCCCCGCGAGCAGCCCGCCGAACGGGATCCCCGCCCAGGCGAGCGAGTCGCCCAGCGCCCGGACCCGGCCCAGCAGCCTGGCCGGCACGCGCTCGAAGGAGAGGGCGCCGAGGATCGGGTTGAGGAATCCGGAGCCGAACCCGCCGACCGCGAAGACCGCCAGGACCGCCCACATCGGCGAGCCGAACGCCAGGACCAGGAAGCGCGGCGCCCCGGCCAGCAGGAACCCGGCGAAGAACACCACCCGGCGCCGCATCCGGTGCGCCACCGCCGCCGCGATCAGGCTGCCGGCCACCGCCGCGATCCCGAACACGCTGCTGACCAGGCCGATCCCGGCCGGGCCCTGCCCGGACTCCTTGGCCCAGACCGGCACCAGGACGGTCATGAAACCCGCGTCCAGCACGTTGGTGACACCGACCATGATGATCACGGTCAGGAGCAGCGGCTCCCCGCGCAGGAAGCTGAAACCCTCGCCGAAGCGCCGCCAGTAGCCGGGCCCCGGCTCCCCCTCGGGCAGCTTCGGGAGGTCGGTGGCGCGGCCCATGCCCTTGGGCAGCGCGATCGCGATGATCACCGAGCCGAGGCCGAAGGCCACCGCGTTGACCACCAGCCCGGACATCGGCCCGAGCAGCGCCACCAGCGCGCCGCCGGCCGCCGGCCCGATCGTCGAGGCGAGCCGCTCGGTCACCCCGCTCAGCCCGGTGGCCCGCTCCAGCGGCACCCGGCTGCGTTCGGCCGCCTCCGGGATCATCACCTCCTTGGCCAGGTCACCCGGCCCGCGCACCGCGCCGACCACCGCGACCAGGGCGAGCAGCGCCCAGAAGGAGAGCAGGCCCTGGCTGTGCAGCAGCGGGACGAGCCCCACCGCGACCGCGCTGACCGCGTCGGTGCTCCAGGACACGACGCGCGGCCCGAGCCGGTCCACCACCGGTCCCGAGAACGCCTTGACCAGCACGTACGGGGTCATCTCGCAGAAGACGACCAGGCCCGTCCGGGTGGCGCTGCCGGTGGTGGCGAGGACGAACCAGGGCAGGGCGATGGCCGAGACCCGGGTGCCGGTCAGCGAGACGGCGAGCGCCGCCAGCAGTCCGGCGAGCGGCCGGGTCCGGCCCCGGCCGGCTATGCCGGCGGGCGTCGGGCTGCCGCCGGTCATCGGTCCTCCCGGAGGTCGGCGGGGGCCGGAGGCCCGGCCGCGGGGGCGGGGGTTGCCTGCGCCTCGGGGTCGGCGGCGGGCCCGGGGCCCTCGGTCGGCTGCGGCAGCAGCTGGACGACCACCGACACCCGGCGGGTGTCGTCCGGCGCGGCGGCCTGGTCCTCCGGCCGGGCCTGCCGGTACCGGCCGACGAGTTCGACGAGCTCCGTGCCCAGCCGGGTGGCCTCCTCGGGCGTCAGCCTCAGCGCCCAGTCGTTCAGGTCGAACACGTCCCGCCAGGGGCGGGGCATCGTGGGCAGCGCGCTCAGCGCCCGCTGCGCCGTCTGCGCGTGCGCGGTGACGATCGACTGCAGATAGCCGAGGGCCGCCTCGGGCTCCTGGTCGGCGAGCCCCATGTCGGTGAACCAGGTGCTCCGGTGGACGGCGTGCCACCAGCGCTCCCGGGCGTTCCCGCGCTCGGTGTCCTCGGCGACGAAGCCGGCGGCGGCGAGCTGGCGCAGGTGGTAGCTGGTGGCGCCGGAGGTGAGGCCCATCCGTTCGGCGAGCCGGGTGGCGGTGGACGGTCCGTGCGTGCGCAGCAGCCCGACGAGCTGGACCCGGACGGGATGCGCCAGGGCCCGTAGGGCCTTGGCGTCGAGCACCACGGCTCCCTCGGGTCGCGGCGGCCCGGCGGGCAGGCCGGCTTCTTCGTCTGTCATGGCCGAAATCCTAAACCGCAAAGAGTTGTTTGCAAAAGTCTCTTCGCAAAGAACTCTTTGCGATCCAGGAGGCGGGCCCCCACCGCGGGCGGCCCGCCTCCGGAAGCCCGCTCAGCCGCGACGCTCAGGGGCCTCGCCGTCCACCGCCCGCAGCACCAGGACGAAGGTCAGTCCGCCGGCCGGGGTCTCCTCCACCCGCAACCGCCCGCCCGCCGCCCGCGCGGCGCCCTCCGCGCCCTCGACGGCCGTCCAGTACTTCGCCTCGCCCGGCCGGCTCGCGCCCCGGTCGACCACGCGGATCTCCACCCGCCCCGCTCCCCCGCTCGCGACACCGGCCACCGCATCCGCCCTGACCAGCACCTTCGTCCCCGGCGGACGGCGCCGCAGGGCGTGCTCCAGCAGTGCGGCCACCGCCAGCCGCAGCTGCGCGCCGTCGGCGGAGACCGGCGGCAGGTCGGCCGGAAGCTGCACCCGCACCGCCGGGACGCGCCCGCCCCCGGCCGCCAGCCGGACCGCCTCGGCCGCGTCGGCCACCACGAGCCGCGCCCCGGGCCGTCCCGGCGGGTCCGATGCCGCCGCAGGCGCCCCCGCCGTCCCCGGCCTCGCCAGCGGCGCCCCGCACCCGCCGGGGTTCCGCCCGGCGTGGACCTCGGCCAGCGCATCGGCCGACAGCACCTCCGGGACGGCGATCGGCGCACCACGGCCGGACCGGCGGTCGGGCCTGCCGGTCAGGAAGGTCCAACGCTTGCCCTGCGGCATCTCGGCTCCTCGTCACACTGAACAATCCGTCCGGGGTGGTCGCGGACTCCCCCCGGGCGGTCACACCCGGCCCGTCCGGCCCACCCGAGCGGGCGGGCACGCCGGCACAGCCCGGACCCGCCGTCCGGAACCGGCAGGCCGACCGACCGACGGCGGCGCCGGCCCGGGGCGGCAGTTCACCCGGTGCGAAGTGCGCGGACCTGAACAGGATGTGACGTACCGGGCCAGTCTGGGTGAATCCCGCCCCGAAGTCGTCGCACTGCGGTCCCGTACCGACCCGCCGAACGGCGGGGTACGGACCGGCCGCGAACGCCCTCCCGCCCTAGACTTGGCGCCATGCCCCGGCTCAACGACGAGGTCAAGGCACTGCTCCAGGAGTACGCGGACCTCATCTCGATCACCGGCGGGGACGCCTTCCGGGCCCGCGCCTACGAGAAGGCCGCCCGGGCGGTCGGCGGCCACGCCGAGGACATCGGGCAGCTGGACGTCAAACGGCTGCAGGAGATCCCCGGCGTCGGGAAGTCCACCGCCGAGAAGATCGGCGAGTACCTGCGCAGCGGGCGGATCGAGGCGCTGGAGAAGCAGCGGGCGAAGATCCCGCCCGGGGTGCGCGAGGTCATGGGCATCCCCACCGTCGGACCCAAGAAGGCGATGGCCCTCCACCGCGGCCTCGGCATCGGCTCGGTGGACGAGCTCGCCGAGGCGGCCCGGGCCGGCCGCCTCGGCGAGGTGGCCGGCTTCGGCGAGCGCAGCGCGGAGCGGATCCTCCAGGGCATCGAGCTGCGCCGGCAGGCCGGCGGCCGGATCGGGATCGGCGTGGCGACGGCGCTGGCGGAGGAGATCGTGGCCGCGCTGTCCGCCGTACCCGGGTGCGTCCGCTGCGCCCACGCGGGGTCGCTGCGGCGGATGCGGGAGACGGTCGGCGACATCGACGTGCTGGCCACGGCCGAGGACTCGGCGCCGCTGATGGCCGCGTTCACCGCGCTGCCCTACGTGGCCGAGGTGATCGTCGGCGGCCCCACCAAGACCTCGGTGCGTACCGCCGAGGGCGTCCAGGTGGACCTGCGGGTCGTCCCGCCGGAGGACTGGGGCGCGGCGCTGGTGTACTTCACCGGCTCGAAGGCGCACAACATCAGGCTGCGCCGGATGGCCGTCGAGGCCGGCCTGAAGCTCTCGGAGTACGGGCTGTTCCGGGCCGGCCCGGACGACGACAAGCTGGCCTCCGCCTCGGAGGAGGAGGTGTACGCGGCCCTCGGACTGCCCTGGATCGCACCGCCGCTGCGCGAGGACGGCGGGGAGATCGAGGCCGGCCTGCGCGACGAGCTCCCCCTGCTGGTGACCGAGCGGGACCTGCGCGGCGACCTGCACACCCACACCGACCTGACGGACGGGCTGGCCCCGCTGGAGGAGATGCTCGCCGCGGCCGCCGCGCGCGGCTACGCCTACTACGCGGTCACCGACCACGCCCCGGACCTGGTCATGCAGCGGATGACCGACGAGAAGATGCTGGCCCAGCGCGCGCTGGTCCGCGAACTCGACGGCCGGTACCGCAGGATGCGGGTACTGCACGGCACCGAGCTGAACATCGGGCCGGACGGGGGCGTGGACTGGCCGGCCGAGTTCCTGGACGGGTTCGACGTCTGCGTGGCCTCGATCCACTCGCACTTCGGGCTGGACCGGGCCGCCCAGACCCGGCGGCTGGTCCGGGCCTGCGAGAACCCGCACGTCCACGTGATCGGGCACCCCACCACCCGCCTGATCGGGCGCCGGGCACCGATCGACGTGGACCTCGACGAGGTGTTCCGGGCCTGTGCCCGGACCGGTACCGCGATGGAGATCAACGGCTCACCGCACCGGCTCGACCTGCGCGACGAGCACGTCCGGCGGGCCCGGAGCCTCGGCGTCCGGTTCGCCGTCGACAGCGACGCGCACTCCACCCGCGACCTCGCCAACCCGAGGTACGGCATCGGCACGGCGCAGCGCGCCGGGCTCACCCCGGAGGACGTCGTGAACACCTGGCCCTGGCAGCGGCTGAAGCGGTTCCTGCGCAAGGATTCGCCCCGGTGAACCCTGGTGTCTGCGCCCGATCGGGCGCACTATGGAAGTGGACCCGCGAGGTAGGCGAGGGAGTTCGACCGCAGGAGGCAGTGGCGACAGATCGAGGTCTGCCGCTGGTACCTCGGTCGACGATCGAACTGAGCGGCCGGAGGACGATGGTTGAGTCCGGAGGCCAACCCCCACCCCGCGGGTCCACCCATTCCCCCGGCCGGTGACACCGCCCGGGGGTTTCGCACGACCGGGGCTTCCCCTTCCGGGGCCTCGACCAGGGCGTCGACCGGGGCGTCACGGCCCGTCCCGGGCGTGTTCATCCACGGCTCACCGCGGACCCGCGGGCCGGCCACCGGCGGTTCACCGGACGGGAACAGGCTGCGAGGCGCTCCGTCACTGCGTCGTCCCGCTCTCGAAGGGCCCGGTCGTGAAACCCTCCGCCGCATTCTCCGCCACCCTGTCGGTGGCCCTCTCCGCCACCGTGCTGCTCGCCGGTGGCCCGGCCGCCGCCCAGGGGCGGCACGGTGGCGGGCACCCGGACGGGGAGCCGTACCCGTACGGGACCAAGACCCCCTACGAGCCGCAGGGCCGGCCGAAGCAGTACGAGCGGGCGCCGAAGGGCTACCTCCCGGTCTTCACCGAGAACGTCGCCCGCCACGGCTCCCGGGCCATGACGGACAGCGAGGACGGCGACCGGGTGCTGGCGGTGCTGGCGAGCGCCGAGCAGCGCGGTGCCCTGACCGGGCTCGGCGCCGAGCTGGCGCCGCAGGTGCGGGCGCTGCTCGGGGCCGCCTCGGCCGTCGGCTACGGCAGCCTCGCGGGCCGCGGGGTGACGGAGCACCGGGAGACCGCCCTGCGGATGGAGCAGCGCCTGCCCGAGCTCTTCCGGTCCATCGCGACCGAGCACCGGTCCGTCGTGGTGGAGACCTCGGGGGTGGCCCGGGCGGTGGCCAGCGCGAACGCGTTCACCGCAGGGCTGACCGAGGGGGAGCCCGCGCTGGCGGGGCTGGTCAAGGCCCCGGTCACCGACAAGGACCTGCTGTACTTCCACAAGCAGCCGCAGAACGCCGACTACCAGGCCTACCTGGCGAGCGATCCGGAACTGGCGGCCGTGCTGGCCCGGATCGAGGGCGGGCCGCGGACCGAGCAGGCGGCCCGGCACGTGGCGGAGCGGCTGTTCGGCGCGGAGTTCGTCGCATCGATGTCCGCCGAGGACCGGATCGGCTTCGCCCGCGCCCTCCACCAGCTGTACAGCTCCGCTCCCGACCTCGCCGAGGAGGCACCGGCCGTCGACCTCGACCCGTTCCTGACCTCCCGGGACGCGCAGTGGTTCGCCTACCTGGACGACGCCGAGGAGTTCTACCAGAAGGGCCCCGGCTTCGCCGGACGCACCATCACCTACCGGATGGCGCAGCCCCTGCTCGACGACCTGTTCGCCCAGGCGGAGGCGAACGCCGCCGGAACCAGCCACGACGGGGCCGTGCTGCGCTTCACCCACGCCGAGGAGATCGAGCCGCTCGCGGCGCTGATGGGCCTGCCGGGCAGCACCGAGCCCGCCGACCCGGACGAGCCGTACACCTACCGGAACGACGAGTGGCGCGGCGGGCAGGTCTCCCCGATGGCCGCCAACATCCAGTGGGACCTCTACGCCGGCGGCAAGGGCAAGGGCAGCGCGGGCAAAGCCCCGGCGTACCTGGTCCGGATGCTCTACAACGAGCAGGAGACGGCCTTCAAGTCGTCCTGCCGGCCGGTTGCCAAGGGCAGTTACTTCTACGACCTCGCCGAGCTGAGGCGCTGCTTCGGCCGGGGCTGACCGGAAGCCGCCCGGTTCGGACGCCCCGGTCGGCCGACCGGGGCGGCCGACCGGGGCGGCCGGGCAGGGCGGCCGGGCAGGGCGGCCGGGCAGGGCGGCCGGGCAGGGCGGCCGGGCAGGGCGGCCGGGCAGGGCGGCCGGGCAGGGCGGCCGGGCAGGGCGGCCGGGCAGGGCGGCCGGGCAGGGCGGCCGGGCAGGGCGGCCGGGCAGGGCGGCCGGGCAGGGCGCGGGCGCTGTACCCCTGGAGTGCGGTCCGGACCGCGAGGCGTCCTCGGCCCGGACGCGCCCCCACAGCTGTCGCGCGCCGTAGGATCGGGCCGGTACGAACGCCGCCGGCCCGCCCCAGGGGGACCACCGTGACCCAGCCCCGCACCGCGCGCGCGGCTGACCTCGCCGCCCGACTGGCCGCGGTCGGACCGTACTTCGAGATCCTCACCGGTACCGGCGGGCCGGCCGGCCTGCGGCCGCTGCGGGAGCTGTACGCGACCGGGCCCGACTCCGTACTGGCCGCGCGGATCCCGGCTGTCGCCGAGCGGCTGGGGACGGCGGAGCTGCGGGTGGCCGCCTCCATCCTGCAGCTCGGACTGGCCTCCCGCCTCTGGTCGGTGGCGCTGGGCGCCGCGGCGCTGGGCGGCACCACGGTCGACCTGCACCCCGATCGGGTCGAGGCCCTGCTGCCGCCGCAGGGCCCGCTGGTGCTCCGGCTCCGGCAGCAGGCGGGCCACCCGGAGCCGGACCGCGGCCACCCGGCCGACCGGCCGGAGCCCGAGGCCGGCGCGCGGACGCCGGAGCCGCCCTCGGCGGCCCGGCTGTACCGCGCCGTGGTGACCGACAACCTGGTACCGCTCGCGGCGGCGGTCCGCGCCGTGGCGCCGGTCTCCGAGGGACTGCTCCGGGGCAACGCGGCCTCCGCCCTGGCCGGCTCGCTACGCGTGCTGTACGGCTGGGCCGCCGCCCGCCGGCCCGAGGCCGCCCGGACCGCCCGGCGGCTGGCGGACGACCTGCTGGCGCTCGACGCCCTCACCGGCACCGGCACCCTCACCTGCGCGGGGCCCGCGGCCATGCCCGCCTTCCGCCGCACCAGCTGCTGCCTCTACTACCGCATCGGCCCCCGGGCCGGCATCTGCGGCGACTGCGTCTTCGACGCGCCGCCGGGCCGGCCCTGAGCCGCACCGGCCGACTCCGAATCGCACCGGCCGGGCCGCCGGTGACGGAAGTCCGGGCGTGCCGGTGCCCCGCTCCGCACCGGGCCCGACCTGCACCGAGCCCGACCCGCGCCGCCGGGCCCGGGCCCGTGTCCGGCCACGGCCACGAATGATAGCCATGTATTCAATGTCCATGTACTGTATATGCCATGAGCAAGGCATCCCCGGGCCCCACCCCCGGCTTCCTGGTCTGGCGACTGTCGACGAAGTGGCGGGTCGCCGTCGACCGGGCCCTCGCCCCGCTGGGCCTGACCCACGCCCAGTACTCGCTGCTCGCCTCCCTGCTCGGCATGCAGCGCGCCGGGCAGCAGCCCAGCCAGCGCCAACTCGCCGAGCACACCGGCCTGGAGGCGCTGTACGTGTCGAAGCTGGCCCGCGCCCTGGAGGACGCCGGTCTGGTCGAGCGCGCGAAGGACCCGGCCGACTCCCGGGCCGTCCGCCTGTCGCTGACCGAGCAGGGGCTGGGCACCACCCGCCGGGCCGTCGACGTCGTGCAGCGACTCCTGGGGCAACTCCTGGCCCCCCTCGGCGGCTTGGCCAGTCCGCGCACCGAGGCGCTGGTCGCGGACCTGACCACCCTGCTCGACGTGCCGCTGGACGCCGCCGTGGACGCGTCCCTGGACGACCCCGCAACAGCGCGGCCCTGACCCCGCTCCGGGCCCCGTACCCGGCAGACACCGGAGCCGTCCTGCCTGCGGGCCCACCCGGCTCGCGGCGCCGGCCGTGCTCCGGCCGCCTCGCCCCGGTGTGGTGACCGCCGCCGCCGGTGCGCCGTTCGTCTACCGTGGACCGACGGGCGCCGGACGGCGCCGGCCCGACAAGGAGGCAGCGCGTGAGCGAGAACGAGCCGACAGCCAGCCCCACCGACTGGGTCGCCGAACAGGCCCGCCGCTACGAGGAGTCCGGCGGAACGGCCGGCACCACCATCCAGGGCGCGCCCTGCCTGCTGCTGGACCACCTCGGCCGGAAGAGCGGCCGGTGGCGGCGGACGGTGCTGATCTACGGCCGGGACGGCGAGGACTACCTCGTGGTCGCCTCGCTCGGCGGCGCCGACCACCACCCCCTCTGGTACCTGAACCTGACGGCGAACCCGGAGGTCCGGCTCCGGGTCGGCCCCGAACGCTTCACCGCCACGGCCGAGGTGCTCCCGGCCGAGGAGAAGGCGCGGGTATGGCCGAGCCTGGTGGAGGTCTTCCCGCCGTACGCGGGCTACCAGAAGAAGACGGACCGCGACATCCCGGTGATCCGCCTCCGCCGGGACACCCCCGCGGGCGGCTGAGCACCCCCGCCCCGCCCGGACCCAGGGCGCCGACGGCCCTCGACGCCTCCGTTCACCACTCCGTCCGACGGGTCAGCACCGCACGCAACCACGGCTCCTGGACGGCGGCCATCCGCGCGAGCGCGCGCCGGAAGGCATACTGCGACGGCCAGTACAGCGACCGCGGGTACGGCGGCAGCGGATCGTCCCGCTCCACACCCGCGGGCAGCCCGCCGACCGCCGGCAGCCTGGTCCGGTGGGGCGGGAAGGCCAGTTCGGCCCAGAGCGAGGCCTCGACGGGCACGGCCACCGCGCCGCCCTGCGGCTGCCACACCTCACCGGTCTGCGGGTGGACCGGCACCAGGAGCAGGTCGGCGGCCGGCTCGCCGGCCCCCGGACCCGCCAGGTCCAGCCGCTGCGCGCCCTCCCCCGAGGGCAGCAGGGCGGCGATCGTCGGCCCGAGGGCCTCGGCCACCGGACCGGGCGCCACCTCGACCGGCCCGCCCCGCGCGGCCACCACCAGATGGGCGAGGGCCACGCCCGCCGGGATGTCCCGGAACTCGCCCAGCCCGTACCGCAACGCACCGTCGGCAGGGAGCTCCGACCAGTCCATGACCGGCCGCTCCGGCGGGCCGGGCAGCCTGACCACCGCGTCCGGGAGGAGCCGGACCACCTGCCACTGCCCGCAGTCGTCCATCCGGGTGCCGACCGGCAGCCCGCAGCCCAGGCAGGCGAGGTTCGGCCCGCCACGTCCGTCGATACCCGTGCAGTAACCCTCGGTGCGCCCCGGGATCAGCCCGGTGCCGCGCATGTCGCCGGGGGCGAGCAGCACGGTGCCCGGCGGCCCGTCGGACAGGTTGCCGAACGGTTCGAAGATCCCTCGCGCCGCCAACTCCTGCGCCCCGATCTCCTCCCACGGCCGCCACGGCGGCCCGTGCGGATCGGGGTCGACGGCGTAGCTGCCCGCCTCCAGGAGGGGTGGGTGCAGTCGCTCCCAGTGGCTGTCGCTCAGGTGGATCGGCAGTGCCACCTCCGACACCGCCGCCGTCAGCACCGCACCGCACCCCGCACACCCGAACACTGCCAAGCCGTCCCCTCGCCGTCGGAGCCCCTGCATCCCACCAGGCCGGCGGGCCGGCGGCAACGGCCTTTTTTGCAGCCGGCGCCGACCGGCGGGCGGCGGGTGTGCCGGGCACCGGCGGCCGCCCAGTGCCTCGGCGCACCGGTCATCCGGCCATCCGGCCATCCGGTGGGCGGCCGGGCCGCTCCCTCCGTATGCTCCGGTCATGCTCCTGTGGATCAACGGCCCTTACGGCGGCGGCAAGACGCAGACGGCGCACGAGATCCGGCGGCGGCTCCCGGGCAGCGTGGTCTGCGACCCCGAACACGTCGGTTTCGGCCTGCACCGGATGACGCCGCCGGCGCTGCGCGGCGACTTCCAGGACTTCCCGGCCTGGCGGCAGGGCGTCTACGAGGTGCTGGACCTGGCGCTCGGCCGGCAGGACGGGGTGGTGATCGCCCCGATGACGGTCGTGGACCCGGACTGCTTCCGGGAGACCGTCGGCCGGCTACGTGAACGCGGCCACGACGTCCGGCACTTCACGCTGCTGGCCGACCGGGAGACGATTCTGGGCCGGCTGCGCGAGCGGCGCCTGGGGCACGTCGTGCGGTTCGCCGCCCGCCGGGGCGCCCCCTTCGGCCGCGAGAGCTTCGCCCGCTCCCGGCTCGATCTGTGCCTGGAGCGGCTGCGCGGGGAGGAGTTCGCCGAGCACCTGGAGACCGGTGGCCGCACGGTCGCGCAGGTCGCGGACCTGATCGCGGCCTCGGCCGGGCTGACCCTGCTCCCGAACACCGACGGCGCGCTGCGCGGGCGGCTGCGCCGGGCCTGGACCGGGGTTCGCCACATCCGGGTCCGCTGAGCCGGCGGCGGGCCCGCCGCCGATGGAGCTGGCCCTTCCGGGCAGGCCTGATCGGCCCCCGGGATCATTCTTTGGGAGCGCTCCCATATGCTCCGATACGGACACCGCCGACCGCGCCGAGCGGCCGCCCCGACCAGAACGGGCCCCATGACCGCCCCCACCGATCACCGCACCGCCCCCGCCACTCCCACCACCCCGCCGGTCCGCTGGGGCATCCTCGCCACCGGCGCCATCGCCACCGCCTTCGCCGAGGACCTCGCCCTGCTCCCGGACGCCCGCCTCACCGCGGTCGCCTCGCGGACCGAGGAGTCCGCCCGACGCTTCGCCGACCGGCACGACATCCCCCGGGCGTACGGCAGTTGGGAGCAGCTGGCCAAGGACCCGGAGGTCGACGTCGTCTACGTCGCCACCCCGCACGCCCAGCACCACGCCGCCACCGCCCTCCTGCTGGCGGCCGGGAAGCCGGTGCTCTGCGAGAAGCCCTTCACCCTCAACCTGCCCGAGGCGCAGGACCTGGTACGCCTGGCGCGCGAGCGCGGGGTCTTCCTGATGGAGGCGATGTGGACCTATCTGGACCCGGCCGTCCGCCGCCTCACCCAGCTGATCGACGACGGCGCGATCGGTGAAGTAAGAACCGTCCAGGCCGAGTTCGCCTTCGCCGCAGAGCCCGGCACGAGCGGGCGGCTGCGCGACCCGGCCGCCGGCGGCGGTGCGCTGCTGGACATCGGGGTCTACCCGCTGGCCTTCGCCCAGTTGCTGCTGGGCACGCCGGACAGCGTCCAGGCCTGGGGGCGGATCGCTCCCGACGGCGTGGACGACAACACCGGCATCCTGCTCGGGCACCCGGGCGGGGCGCACGCCGTCCTGTCCTGCTCGATCGTCTCGGACAGCGCGCAGCGGGCCGAGATCGGCGGCTCGCTGGGTCGGATCGAGATCCCCCGCGACTTCTACCGGCCGGACTCCTTCGTGCTGCACCGCCGCGGGCACGAGCCGGAGGAGTTCCGGTTCCCGCGCGAGGCCGGGCACGGCTACCGGTACGAGGCGGCGGAGGTGATGCGCTGCCTGCGCGCGGGGGCGGTCGAGTCCCCGCTCGTCCCGCTGGACGGCACGCTGGCCCTGATGGGCACCCTGGACACCGTCCGCCGGCGGATCGGCCTGCGCTACCCGGGGGACCGCGACTGACCCCGGTCGGCACCGCGGGGCGGCGGGGCGGGGCGGAAGTCCCGGCCGCCCCGCGGCGCCCCGGCCCTGCCGACGCTCCGCCCTGTCGGCACCCTGTCCTCGCGGCACCCTGTCCTGGCGACACCCCGAGGCCAGGACACCGCGTCCACCCCCTCCGCGCCCGCGCGGCTCCAGAATGTTCGCCACGGACCGCTCCCGCCCGGAGCCGGTCCCGGTCGGCGCCGCCCCGTCGGACGGCGGCAGGTTCGGAGCTGGGAGGGTGTCATGCGAGGAAGCACAGCGGCGACCGCGGGGCCGCCGGCGGGCGGGCGACGGCCGGGCGGCCGCCGATGACCGGCGGCGGCGGCCTGCCGCTCTCGGGCGTCCTGGTCGCCGACTTCGGCCGGGTACTGGCAGCCCCGTACGCCACCATGCTGCTGGCCGACCTCGGGGCGGACGTCGTCAAGGTCGAGCACCCGGCGGGCGGCGACGACACCCGGGCCTGGGGGCCGCCGCACGCCGAGGGCGAGGCGACGTACTTCCTCTCGGTGAACCGCAACAAGCGCTCGCTGACCCTGGACCTGCGGGATCCCGCCGACCACGCCCGCGCGGTCGAACTCGTGCGCCGCGCAGACGTGTTGTTCGAGAACTTCCGCCCCGGCACGATGGCGCGGCACGGCCTCGGGTACGAACGGGCGCAGGCCCTCAACCCCGGCCTGGTGTACTGCTCGGTGAGCGGGTTCGGGCCCGGCCCGGGTGCCGCTCTGCCCGGGTACGACCTGCTGGTGCAGGCGGTCGGCGGCCTGATGAGCGTCACCGGCCCGGGCCCGGGCGAGCCGGTGAAGACCGGCGTGGCCCTGGTGGACGTGCTCACCGGGCTGCATGCCGCCGTGGGGGTGCTGGCCGCGCTGCGCGAGCGGGAGGCGACCGGCGAGGGCCAGCACGTCGAGGTCAACCTGCTCACCTCGCTGCTGTCGAGCATGGTCAACCAGGCCGCCGGCTACACGCTGGCGGGCGCGGTGCCCGGGATCCTCGGCAACCGGCATCCGTCGATCGCCCCGTACGAGGTGTTCGAGGCCGCCGACCGGCAGCTGGTGATCGCCGTCGGCAACGACCGTCAGTTCGCGGCGCTCTGCGAGGGGCTGGCCGCGCCGGAGCTCGCCCGGGACCAGCGGTTCGTGACCAACACCGACCGGGTCGCGCACGTGGCCGAGCTGGCCGCCACGCTCTCCGCCCTGCTGGCCGGCCGGACCGCCGCCGAGTGGTTCGAACTGCTCACCCCGCTCGGGGTGCCCTGCGGCCCGGTGAACGACCTGGCCGGCGCCTTCGGCCTGGCCGAGTCGCTGGGCCTCGGGCCGCGCGCCACGGTGGCCGGCGAGCACGGCCCGCTGGACCTGGTGGCCAACCCGATCGGCCTCTCCCGCACCCCGCCCCGCTACGACCGGCGGCCACCGCGCCTGGGCGAGCACACCGAGGAGCTCACCGCCTGGCTGGACTCCTGACGGCCGCGCCCCGGGCCACCGGGTGGCCGGCCCGGCCGGCGGGGCGTCCTCGACCGTCCGGTCGGCGGCCCGTCAGCGGATCCCGGACCCGGGGTTCGCCGCGTCCCACTCCTGACGGGCCACGCCGATGGCATCCCGGTGCTCCAGCGACCAGTCGGCGAGCGCCCGGACCAGGTGGGTCAGGCTGTGCCCCATCGGCGTCAGCGCGTACTCGACCTGGGGCGGAACGGTCGGGTGGACGGTACGGGTGAGCAGCCCGTCGCGCTCCAGCCTGCGCACGGTGAGCGTCAGCATGCGCTGGGAGATGCCCGGGACGGCGCGCTGCAACTGGCGGAAGCGCCGCATGCCCTGCGCCAGTTCGACGACGACCAGGACGGACCACTTGTCGCCGATCCGGTCGAGGACGTCGCGGATGCCGCAGTCCTCGTGCTCCTCGCAGCTGACCACGGGCTCGGTGGTTATCCCGGTGTGCCCTACCGACATGGAAGTGCCTCCTTATGCCCGGTCGGGCGAAACCGCAGGATGTTGCTGGTTACCGAAGAGAACCTACCCCGCAAGGAGCACCCCTTGATCCTCCTCACCGGCGCCACCGGCGGCCTGGGCACCCTGATCGCCGAGCGGCTGGCCGACCGCGACGACGTCGTCCTCGGCACCCGCGCACCGGAGCGCGTCCGCGTGCAACTGCCCGTACGCCGCCTCGACTTCGACGCCCCCGAAACCCTCGCCGACGCCTTCGCCGGGGTGGACGTCCTGCTGCTGGTCTCCGCCGGGTACGGCGAGGACGACACCGTGATCGCCCGCCACGGGGCCGCCGTCGACGCGGCCGAGCAGGCCGGTGTGCGGCACATCGTCTACACCAGCCTGACCGGCGACGGCGACCACCTGCCCTACGCCCTCCCGCACCGCTGGACCGAGCGCCGGCTGCGGGGCGGCTCCGCGGACTGGACGATCCTGCGCAACGGTCTGTACGCCGAACTGCTGGGACAGCTCGCCGCGCCGGCCCCGGACGGCAGGCTCACCGCCCCGCTGGGCCGGGGCCGGCTGGCCGCGGTGGCCCGCGCCGACCTCGCGGACGCCGCGGCGACGGTCGTCCGCGAGGCGGCCGCGCACGCGGGGCGCTCCTACGAACTGGTCGGCGAGCACGCCGTCGGCGGCGACGACCTCGCCCGCGCCTACGGTCCGGGCGTCGCCTACGAGTCCGAGCCCCTCGCCCTGGCCCGCGAGCGCCTGACCGCCGCCGGCGCCGCATCCTTCCAGGTGCCGATGGTCCTCGGGACCTGCTCCGCCGTCGCGGCCGGCTTCCTGGACCGTACGGGCGGCGATCTCCGCGCTCTGCTCGGGCGGGCGCCCCGCTCCGCGATCGAGGTCGCCACCGGCCGGAGCCGGTAGCCCGGCGGCCGGTTCCTCCCCCGCCACCCGACAGGAGCCGGCCCGACACGAGCCACCGGCGAAGCCGGCCGACCCCGGCGCCGCGACCGTGTCGCAGGCCCCGCTCCCCGGTCGCGGCCGTACGACGCCCTCGGCCCAGCCGTCCGGTCGGTCGTCCGGTCGTCCGGTCAGCCATCCGGTCAGTCGTCCAGGGCGATCGCGTTCTTGGCGTGCTCGACCGAGGCCTCGGAGGCCGGCCCGCCCGGATTCTCGGTCGCCAGGGCCTGGTTGAGGTCGACGAACGGCCGCATCCGCTGCTCGTAGCGGGCGAAAGCGACCCGGTGGTCACCGTCCGCGCGGCCCAGCGCGTCGGCCAGGACGTACGCGCCGACCAGCGCCAGGCTGGTGCCCTGCCCGGACAGCGGGGACGCGCAGTAGCCCGCGTCACCCAGCAGCACGGCCCGCCCGGCGGACCAACTCGGCATGCTGATCCGGGCCATGGCGTCGGCGTAGAAGTCGGGGGCCGCCCACAGCGCCCGCAGCAGCCTCGGCGTCTCCCAGCTCAGCTCGGCCATCCGGTCGGCGATCAGCTGCCGCTGGACGTCGGCGCCGCGCGGGCCGGGGTCGAGCGGGCCCGACTCGAAGCCGAAGGTGATCCGCAGCTCGGTGTTGTCGCGCACCGGGGAGATGCCGTAGCCGGCCGAGCCGTCCCGGAGCCAGACCTGCCAGTTGTCCAGGCCGAGGAAGTTCTCGGCGCCGAAGACGGCCAGGTGCATCCCCAGGTGCTGGAGGTACTGCTCGGTCGGCCCGAACGCCAGCCGCCGGACGGCGGAGTGCAGGCCGTCCGCGCCGACCACCAGGTCGAAGCGGCGCCGCCGCCCGCTCTCGAACAGGACTCGCACGCCGTGCTCGTCCTGGTCGAGTTCGGCGACGGCGTCCCCGAACACGAACTCGGCCTCGGCGCGGACCTTTTCGTACAGGACGCCGACGAGGTCCTCGCGCAGCAGCTCCAGGTCGTCGCTGTCGAGCCGGCCGCTGCTGAAGGTCGACTCGGTGGAGCGCGAGAGCTCCTTGCCGTCGGCGTCGAGCACCGACATCCCCCTCATCCTGGTGCGCAGCGCCGTCAGCTGGTCCAGCAGGCCCATCCGCCGGACGACGGTGAGGGCGGCGCCGCGGACGTCGATCGTCTGGCCGCCGGTCCGCGGGGCGGGCGCCCGTTCGACAACGGTCGGGGCGAAGCCCTGACGGCGCAGCCAGTGGGCCAGGGCGGATCCGGCGATGCCGCCGCCGGAAATCAGGACAGTCTTCATGGCAAGCTCCTTTGTACGATGTACGCGCTTCTGAATGTACGCCGTACGCGCAGCCCTGCCAATCGCCCTTTTCCCTTCTGTGTACTAGCTCAGAGACCTCCATCCGGGCCATTCGAGCGAGCCTTCCCTGCTAGGCTCTGCACTAGTACAGGATTCACGCGTCCGAAAAATATTTCTTGGGAGCCCGCCGTCGTGACCCCGGAGACCGACCCACCGTTCCGGCGCATCGCCGCCGAACTCCGCCGACGTATCACCGAGGGCGAGCTCGCCGCGGGCGAGCGGGTGCCGTCGACCCGCCGGATCGCCGAGGAATGGGGGGTGGCCCTGGCCACCGCCACCAAGGTGCTGACCACGCTGAGCCTGGAGGGGCTGGTGGAGTCCCGCCCCCGGGTCGGCACCGTGGTGGCGCCCGGGGTCCGCACCCCGGGCCCGGTCCGCGAACAGGGCCGGCACCGGGGCCAGGGTCGGCACCCGGCCCGGACGCCGGGCGAGCCGCCCGCCCGGGCGAGCCGCCGGACGGACCACGCGCCACTCCCCGCCCCGGGCCCGGAGCAGGAAACCGGCCCGGAGAGCCAGCCTGAGAGCGACCAGGAGCTGACCCGGGCCCGGATCGTCCGCGCCGCCGTGGAGATCGTCGACGCCGAGGGGCTCACCGCGCTCTCCATGCGCGGGGTGGCGGCGCGGCTGGGCGTGGCCGCGATGTCCCCCTACCGGTACGTCGGCAGCAAGGAGGAACTCCTGCTGCTGATGGCCGACTCGGCATTCGGTGAGGCGGCGTACCCCGCCACCGCCCCGGAAGGCTGGCGCGCACAGCTGGAGTTGAGCGCGCGGACGCTGTGGTCGCTGTTCCGCCGGCACCCCTGGCTGGCCCAGCTCGGGTCGCTCACCCGACCCCTGCTGCTGCCCAACCTGATGGTCCACGCCGAATGGGCGCTCAGCGCGCTGGACGGCCGCGGCCTCGACGCCAGGACCATGCTCGACGTGCACGTGCTGGTCTACGGCTACGTCGAGGGCATCGCGGCCAACCTGGAACGCGAGGCCCAGGCCGAGGCCGCCAGCGGCCTCTCCGAGGACGAGTGGATGGACCGTCAGGCCCCCGCCTTCCGGGCCATCACCACCTCGCCCCGCTACCCGGTGTTCAGCAGGCTCGTCCAGTCGATCGAGGGCGGCTACGACCTCGACCTCGACACGCTCTTCGAGTTCGGGCTCCGCTCCCTGCTCGACGGCCTCACCGACCTGGTCGAGGGCCGGACGCAACCCCCGGCGGGGGCCTGACCACGGACCGGCCGGGGCCCGGTGGCCCGAGGAAACCGTTCGGAACGCCGGGCCCCGGCGAGCTACCCCCGCGCACCCTCCCGCGCCCAGTCCTCCGGAGGCACCAACCGCCCCTGCCGGACCGTGAACCCGGCCTCCACCAGGTACGGCCGCGCCTGCTCCATCAGCGACAGCACCCGCAGCGAGGTCCGCGCGCAGAGGAACGCCATCGGCAGCTCGACCAACCCCGCCATCAGCAGGGCCACCGGCAGCTCCCCGGCGGGCGCCAGCATCACGTCGAACCAGGCGTCGACCACCAGCAGGGCGGCCGCCACGGCGTTCACGGCCGCGCTCTTCACCGACAGCCGGAGTATGCGCACCGCCGGCCCGGCGAACACGATCACCAGCAGGGCGTCGAACCCGCCCCAGGCGACGTTCCACCGCTCCGCCTGCTCCCGCTCCGGCAGGGTCAGGAACAGCCAGGTGGTCCACGGCACCAGAACCGCCGCCGCGGTCAGGAAGAACAGCGCCAGCCGCGGCGCGACCACCCGGTCCGCGCTGCTCCCCGGGGTGTCCAGCAGGGCCGGCGGATGGAGAAAGCCCGGCAACCGCCGCTCCCAGGTCACCCTTGCCCGCTGCTCACCCATCCGCCCGCACCTCCGAGACCGCCGCACCGCTTCCGGCGGGTCAGTCTCGCACCGGCGGGCCGCACCGACGGGCCGCACCGACGGGCCGCACCGACGGATCCGGCCGGCTCAGCCGAGTTCGAAGATCCCGTACGAGAACCCGTCCGCCCGCAGCGTCCCGGCACCCAGGCCGACACCCCTGGCCTCCAGCACCCGGGCCCCCGCCACGGCCCGAGCCGCGAGCGGGAGCGGCAACTCCACCGGCTCCCGGCCGGGGTTGACGGCCACCAGGTAGCGGCCGCCGCGCAGGTGGACCAGTGGGTAGCCGTCGTGCAGCACCTCGACCGTGCCGTGCGCGCCGAGGGCGGGGTGCGCGCGCCGCAGCGCGATCAGGCGCCGGACCAGCTGGAGCAGGGAGTCGGGGTCGGCCCGCTGGGTGGCCACGTCGGGGCGGTCCGGGTCGGGGTCGACCGGCAGGTAGAACCGGTCCGCGGGAGCGGTGGAGAAACCCGCCTCCGGACCCGGCTCCCACTGCATGGGGGTGCGCGACCCGGCCCGGTTGTACCGGGGGCCGAGCACGCTGCCCTCGGTGTCGGGCAGGCCGGGCAGGTAGCGCATGCCGATCTCGTCGCCGTAGTACACGGCGGGCACGGTCGGCCAGGTGAGCTGGAAGGCGAACGCGGCGGCGAGCTGCTCCCGGGTGCGCGGGCCGGTGCACAGCCGCGAGAAGTCGTGGTTGGCGGTGGGCAACGCGAGGTGCCCGGCGCCCTCGGTCAGGTCCGCGGCGGCCCGCCAGGCGTCGATGAAGTACCGCGGCGAACCCTGGCCCGCCGCGTCGAATTAGCACGGGCCCTGCTGCCATTGCTCGTGCACCGTACCGGCGTTGTTGTTCCAGAGCGAGCGCAGCGGCAGGCCGTCGTCGGGGCCGCCGAACTGCAGGAAGAAGTCGGCGTGGAACCCGGCCGCGACGGCCGCGGCCGGGTCGCCCCACTCGGCGAAGAGCGCCGCCTGCGGGTGCTCGCGGTCCAGCCGGTCCCGTAGTTCGGTCCAGAGCTTGGCGGTCTCGGTCTTGCCCGGGTCGTCCTTGACCAGCGAGGAGGCCATGTCGACCCGGAAGCCGGCGATGCCGAGCCGCAGCCAGTGGTCCATGATCTCGTACAGCGCCGCGCGGTTGGCACGCGGGCCCTCGGCGTCCACGCCCTGGCGCCAGGGCTCGGCCGCGTTCGTCCGGGCGTAGCCGAAGTTGAGTGCGGGCTGGCAGTCGAAGAAGTTCGGCAGGTACCAGCCGGCCCGGGTGCCGGGCGAGGCGACGAATCCCTCGGCGGGCCGGTCGGACCAGATGTAACGGTGGTCCGCCGCGTCGCCGGCCGAGGCGAGGAACCACGGGTGCCGGTCGGAGGTGTGCCCGGCCACCAGGTCGAGCAGGACTTTGATGCCCCGGGCGCGGGCCGCGTCCACCAGCGCCACCAGGTCGTCGGTGCCGCCGTACCGGGGCGCCGTGCTGAGGTAGTCGGAGACGTCGTAGCCGGCGTCGCGGAACGGGGAGGCGAAGCACGGGTTGAGCCAGAGCGCGTCGATGCCGAGCCAGGCGAGGTGGTCCAGGCGGGCGGTGATGCCGGCGAAGTCGCCGATGCCGTCGCCGTCGGAGTCGGCATAGGTCTGCGGATAGATCTGGTAGAGGACGGCGTCGGTCAGCCAGGCGGGGCCGGGGCGGGTCGAGGTCATGGGGATGGATCCTCCTGCCGGGTCCGGGGTGGTGCCGGACTACGGATTCTCGTCCATCGCGGGCCGGTACGACAGCGTGGGCCGGTCGACGCCCGGGACGTCCCCGGGGGCGGGCGGTGCCGCGCCCCCGGGGAGGACGGGTCAGCCCTGGGCGCCGTCCAGGTCGCCGTCGGGGATCCAGGAGCCGTGGATGCCGGCGGTCACGCGGCGGGGCAGGTGGACGGTGGCGACCCGGTCGAGCCCGGCGGCGTCCAGGACCAGCAGCTGGGAGGTGTCCTGCTTGAGGTCGGAGACGACGGTGAGCAGATAGCCGTCGTCCTCGTTGGTGGCACCGGCCGCCGGGACGAACACCGCCTCGCTGGGCAGCCTGGCGTCGCCGACCTGGTGGATGCGGCGGGCTCCGGTGATCCGGTCGTACTTGACCACGCCGTAGCCGCCGAAGCCCTCCTGGTCCGGGAAGGACACCGCGTACTGGTAGCGGTGCTCGGTGCCCAGGTAGTCCTCGTTGAGAGTCGGGAACTCCACCGCGAGGTCGTCGATGATCTGCTCGTCGACCGTACCTGCCGCCATGTCGATCACCCAGCGGCGGGTGTAGGAACGGGTGTTGGGCTCGGTCCCGCGCCCGGGCGCGCCGACCCACCAGTTCCAGGACAGCTGGAACCCCTCGCGGTCCACCGTCGGACCCTCCAGCACGATGCGGCCCCGGCCGTCCTCGTACGCGTTGGCCGCGTGCAGCATGTTGCCGGGCTCGATGGAGAACCAGCGGATCTGCCCGGCGCCGTCGGCCCCACGGGGCATCACGCCGATCCGGGAGGGCTGCCGGTCGCTCCAGCCGTAGGGGATGCCGGAATGCTCGGCGGGGTCGAAGGTGACGCTGCCCTCGACGAACACCACATGGCGGCGGGTCACGGCGAAGTCGTGCTTGAGCGAGGCGGTCGCGCCGGGGACCTCGGCGCTGTGCACGATCTCGCCCTTGGCGTCGGCGACGTAGTACGTCAGGAACGGCGGGAACGGCGAGGACCCGAAGAAGTGCAGCTCCCCCGACACCGGGTCGACCTTGGGGTGCGCGGTCATCGCACCGCGCAGCTTGCCGCCGAAGTCGTGGGCCCCGACGGTCTCGAGCTCCGGGGTCAGCTCGAAGGGCAGGTTGGCCTCGCACAGGGCGAGCAGCCGGCCGGCGTGCTCGATGACGTGGGTGCCGGCGGTGCTGGCGGCGAAGTCGATGCCGTGCTCGGTCACGTACGGGGCGCCGTCGAGTGCGGGGGTGTGCACCCATCGGTTGCGGTACCACTCGGCGCGGCCCTCGCGCAGCCGGATGCCGTGCACCATGCCGCTGCCCTTGAACCAGTGGCTCGGGGTGACGCCGGGCTTCGGGTTGTGGCTGTTGCGGATCAGCCGGCCGGTCAGCTCGGGGGGCAGGGTGCCCTCGACGGTGAGTCCGGTGGCGGTGATCTCGTCGGCGACGGGGGTGTAGTGGCCGGTCAGGTACGGCTTGCTGGTCATGGTCGGACCCTCGGGTTTCTTCGGTCGTGGTCGGTCGTGCTCGGTCGTGGTCGGTCGTGGGCGGCGCGGTGGCTGATGCCGTCGGTGGTGCGGTCGGTGGTTCGGTGCGCTCAACCCGACTGCTCGGCGCGGGCCTTGAGGCTGTCGAGCCAGCTCTCCAGCGAGGTCCGCAGGGCCGTGGCGAGTTCGTCGGCGGCGGCGTCCACGGGCTCGCCGCTCCAGGATTCCTCGGTATGGACGACGACCTGGTCGCCGCTCTGCTCGAAGGTCCAGCTGTGGATGCCGACGATGCCCTCGACGGTCCCGCCCCAGACGATCCGCCGCCCGGGGACGAGTTCGCTGATGGTGGAGGTGATGCTCAGCCCGTGGGTGCGCCAGCTGAAGCTGCTGCCGACCTCCGTCGGGCCGCCGAGCGCGGCCTGGTCGATGTCGACGTTCCAGACCGGCCAGTTGTCGATGTCGGTGTGCAGCGCCCAGACCGTGGCGAGCGGCGCGTCGATCGCTCTCGTCAGGCGGACGACGACGGGGGCGGTGGTGTCGATGGTGTGCATGCGCTGTCCTTGTGGGTGGTCGGGACGGATCGGTGGTGGTGCAGGGATCCGTGACGGTCGCGGGATCGGTGGGGACGACGGGACCGGGTCCCGGCCGTCGGGTGCGGATCAGATGGTGAGCGCGGATCGGGTGCTGGGCGCGGATCAGGTGCTGGGTGCGTGGTCGGTCGACCGGCCCGGCCGGGGCGCCGCCGTCGGCACGGCCGCCGTCCCGGGGCGGGCAGGGCCGGCCCCGCCCTGCCGGCGGGTGCGACGGGTGAGCGGCACGGCGAGGAGTGCGGTGGCGGCCAGGACCGCGGCCGAGACGGTGAAGGCGGCGCGGTACCCGGCGGTGAGGGCTTCCAGGCGGGGCTGGTGGGTGGCCGCGTGGGCGGTGACCGAGCCGGCCAGGGTGGCCAGGGCCGCGAGGCCGATCGCCCCGCCGACCTGGCGGGTGGTGTTGACCAGTCCGCCGGCCAGGCCCGCGTCCTGCGGCGGGACGCCGTCCACGGCCAGGGCGGTGAGCAGGACGAAGGCGGTACTGAGGCCGAGGCCGATCAGGATGCTCGGGCCGAGGACGTCGGCCAGGTAGCTCCCGTCGGCGCCGATCCGGGACAGCCACAGCAGCCCGGCGGCCTCGGTGAGCAGGGCCGCGGTCAGGGTGACGGTGGCGCCGATCCGGCGGGAGATCCGGGGCGCCAGCGCGGCGCCGAGCATATTGGCGCCGGCGAGCGGGAGTTGGCCGGCCCCGGTGGCCAACGGACTGGATCCGAGGACCTGTTGCTGGTAGAGCGGCAGGAAGAAGAACAGGGCGATCCAGACGGACCCGAGCAGCGCCATCAGCAGGTTGCCCGCCGCGACCCGGCCGGTGGCGAACAGCCGGGGCGGCATCAGCGCGTCCGGCCGGCGGAGCTCGATCGCGGTGAAGGCCGCGAGCAGCGCGGCGGCGCCGAGCAGGGCGCCGAGTACCCGGGCGTCCGTCCAGCCGGCGGACCGCGCGGTGGTCAGCCCCCAGACCAGGCAGGTCAGGGCGAGTGTGACGACGGCGGTGCCGAGCAGGTCGAACCGCCCGGCCTTGCGGCCGGCCGCCCGTGGCACGAGGAGCGCCACGGCGGCCAGGACCAGCGTCGTCCCGAGCGCCACGGCGTGGAAGATCCAGGGCCAGCCCCAGGCCTGGGTGAGCACACCGCCCAGCAGGACGCCGCCCGCCCCGCCCGCGCCGGAGACCGCGCCCCACACTCCCAGCGCCCTGCCCCGCCCGGGACCGGACGGGAACAGCTCCATCGCCAGGGCGAGCGCGGCCGGGGCGACGGCGGCGGCGCCGAGGCCCTGGGCGGCGCGTGCGGCGATCAACAGGCCTGAGGAGGTGGCCAGTCCGGCCGCCGCCGAGGCGCCCGCGAACAGCGCGAGGCCCGCGATCAGCACCCGGCGGCGCCCGAGCAGGTCGGCCGCCCGCCCACCGGCCAGGAGCAGCGCCCCGAACGCCAGCCCGTAGGCGTTGACGACCCAGGTGACGCCGCCGTCGGACAGCCCCACCCCGGCGCGGATCTGCGGCAGCGCCACGTTCACGATCGAGGTGGCGAGCATGACGGTGAACTGGGCCGCGGCGAGCGCCGCGAGCGCGGCCCCCGGCCGGGGGGCGGGGGCCGCCCGGTCCGCCTGGATGCGTAGGAGGTTCATGGCACGGAGCCTGGTACCGGACGGTGTCCACTTTCCAGGTCCGGGACGGGCGGGGACTGTCCACTCCTGTCCGCAGCTGTCCACCCCGGGTCAACCGGGGTCACCCCGGGTCACGCCGGGCGGGCGCCTCCCGCTCGGTTGGGGTGCGGTACGCCTCCGGCGGCGCGTACCGGACGAGGCCGGTCAGCTCGGGCGGCAGGCGGCGGTGAAGGCCCGGGCCCGGCGGGTGATCTCGGCCCAGTCCCCTTCGGCGACCACGGCGGGCGGGACGACGTCCGTCCCGGCGCAGACGGCGAGCGCGCCGTGGGCGAGGAACTCGGCGGCGTTGCCCGCGTTGACGCCGCCGGAGGCCACCAGCGGGAGGCCCGGGTAGGGCCCGTTCAGGTCCTTGAAGTAGCCGGGGCCGAAGGCCTTCGCGGGGAAGATCTTCACGGCGGCGGCGCCCAGGTCCACCGCCTGCGCGACCTCGGTGGGGGTGAGCGCGCCGAGCACCGCGGGGACGCCGGCCGCGTGCGCGGCGTGCGCGACCTCGGGCCGTACGCCGGGGGTGACCAGGAAGGCCGCGCCGGCCTCGACGCCCTGCTCGGCCTGCCGGGCGGTCAGCACGGTGCCGACGCCGACCCGCCAGCCGGCGATGGCGGCTTTGTGCAGATGGTCCGTCACATCCGGTGTGGTGAAGGTGAATTCGACCCAGGTGATGCCGCCGGCGGCGAGGGCGGCGCAGAGCGCGGCGGCGTCGGGTATCCGGGGTGCGCGGACGACGGCGATCACCGGGTCGGCGGCCAGCGCGGCCCGGGCGTCGGCCAGGACGGTGCCGGTGGGGCTGCTGGGGTTGCTCACAGGGCTCGGACTCCTTGTTCGGTGCGGCGCAGGGCGCGGCCGGGCCGGGCGCCGGTGGTACGGCCCCGCTCGACCACGGCGACGCCGTTGACGTAGACGTGCTCGATGCCGGCGGCGGGCAGTCTGGGTTCGTCGAAGGTGGCGGTGTCCCGGACGGCGGCGGGGTCGAACAGCACCAGGTCGGCGTGGTGGCCGGGGCGGATCAGGCCGCGCCGGTCCAGCCGCAGCCGCCGGGCCGGGCGGCCGGTCATCCGGGCGACCGTCTCCTCCAGCGTGAGGACGCCCAACTCCCGGCTGTAGCGGCCGAGGTAGCGGGCGAAGGTGCCCCAGGCCCGGGGGTGCGGCCGGGCGCCGACCAGCAGGCCGTCGCTGCCGGCGGTGTGCGCGGAGTGGCGCATGATCGCACGGACGTTCTCCTCGTGGCCGACGTGCTGGAGGATGGTGGTGGCCAGTGCGTCCTCCAGCAGCAGGTCGAGGAAGACCTCGGTGCCGCCGCTCCCGCGCTCGGCGGCGAGCTCGGCGACGGTCCGCCCGACGGTGGCGGCGAGGGCCTGGTTGCCCACACCGGAGATCTGCACGGTGGCCCAGTCGGCGACGACGCCGTGGCAGCCGTCGCTGCCCTTCTCCTCCACCTCGACCCTGATCCGCTCCCGGGCGGCGGGGTCGGCGAGCCGGCCGAGGGTGGCGTCCGGACCGCCTTCGGTCGCCCAACTGGGCAGCAGGGCCGCCAGGGTGGTGGAGCCGGGCAGGTACGGGTAGCTGTCCAGGGTGAGGTCGCAGCCGTCCGCGATCGCCCGGTCGACCAGGTCCAGCAGCTCGCCGGCCCGGCCCTCGTTGACGCCGAAGTTCATCGTGGCGTGGGTGAGGTGCAGCGGGCAGCCGGACCTGCGGGCGATCTCCACCATCTCCGCGTACCCCTCCAACGCGCCCGCGCCGTAGGAGCGCTGGTGCGGCGCGTGGTAGCCCCCGTAGGAGGCGACCACCTCGCAGAGGGCGACCAGTTCGGCGGTGTCGGCGTACATCCCGGGGGTGTAGGTGAGCCCGCTGGACATGCCGACCGCGCCCTCGCGCAGCCCCTGGGCGACCAGGTGCCGCATCCGGTCGAGTTCGGCCGGCGTGGGCGGGCGGTTGTCCCAGCCCATCGCGAGCATCCGGACGGATCCGTGCGGCACCAGGTAGCAGGCGTTGACGGCGATGCCCCCGTCGAGGCGGTCCAGGTACTCGCCGACGCCGCGCCAGCTCCAGTCGAAGCCGTCCGGGTCGCCGTTCCAGCCGGCGATCTGGCGGCGCAGCGCGGGCAGCGTGCGGTCGTCGACGGGTGCGTAGGAGAGGCCGTCCTGGCCGAGCACCTCGCAGGTGACGCCCTGGGTGACCCGGGACGGGTGCTCGGGTTCGACGAGCAGCCGCAGGTCGGAGTGGGCGTGCATGTCGATGAAGCCGGGGGCGAGCACCAGCCCGTCGGCGTCGATCGTCCGGGCGCCGCCGGGGTCGCCGCCGAGGTCGGGGCGGCCGATCTCGGCGATCACGCCGTCGGTGACGCGGACGTCGGCGCGGTAGCGTTCGGCGCCGCTGCCGTCCACCACGGTGGCCCCGCGCAGGAGCAGGTCCGGCCGGGGCGCGGGGGCCTCGGGCCGGGCCATCAGAAGTACGTCCTGACCAGGCCGACGACCCGCGGATCGGCACTGTCGGCGTCGTCGAGGACGGGGATCAACGTCCACTTGTCGAAGGCCGTGCAGGGGTGCGAGAGGCCGAGCCGGACGACGGCGCCGACCGGGGCCTGTTCGCCGGCCCCCACCAGGAAGGCGTGCTGGTCGTTGAGTTGGCGGATCCGCGCCTCGGTGCCGGCGAGGCTACGGACGCCGGACGCGGTGCGGACGCGCTGCGGCTCGGGCATCCCCTCGTCGAAGGGCAGGTCGCGCTTGCCGGCGTCCAGCAGGGAGAGGTCCGGTTCGGGATGGGAGACCACCCGGGCCCAGCCGTGCAGGGCGGGGCGCAGCGGGGTGCCGGCGCCACGGGCGAGCGGCGAGATGCCGCGGTAGAAGCCGTCGTCGTGGGCCAGGTAGGCGCCCGCCCGGATGACCACCAGGACGTCGTCGAGGGGGTTCAACTCCTCGACGACGGTGTCGAAGTAGGCGCTGCCGCCGGCGGTGACCAGCGGCCGCGGGCTCTCGTACCGGCCGGTCAGGGCGCGGTGCAGTTCGGCGAGCCGGCGCAGGTACGCCCGGACGGTGGCGAGGGCCTGCTCGCCGGCGTCGTGGGCGAGGGCGCCCTCGTAGCCGCCGACGCCGGCCAGGTGCAGGGTGGGTGCGGCGAGTACGGCCTCGGCGACCTGGACGGCCTCGGCCACCGTCCGGGCGCCGGTGCGTCCGGCGGGGCCGCCGAGTTCGATGAGTACCTCGACCGGGCGGCGGGCGCCGGCGGCGCGCAGCGCCCGGTCCATCAGCCGGACGCTGTCGACGCTGTCGACCCAGGAGGTGAAGGCGAAGCCGGGGTCGGTGTCGAGTTCGGCGGCGAGCCAGCCGAGTCCGGCCGGGTCGAGCAGGGTGTTGGCGAGCTGGATCCGGTCGACGCCGAAGGCGCGGGCGACCCGCAGTTGCGGGAGGTTGGCCAGGGTGATGCCGTGGCTGCCGGCGTCGGTCTGGGCCTGCCAGAGGGCGGGGGCCATGGTGGTCTTGCCGTGGGGGGCGAGGGCGACGCCGGCCTCGGCGCACCAGCGGGCCATGGTGGTGAGGTTGTGGTCGAGGGCGCCGGCGTCGAGGGTGAGCAGCGGGGTGCCGAGGTCGGCGAGGGCGGGCCGGCCGGCGAGGAAGTCGCGGACGGTCAGCCCCTGGGCGGCGGCCGGCAGGGCCTTGAACCGCCAGTCGAGGGTCTCGTCGGCGAGCGCGGCGACCTTGGCGGCGTCGATGCCGGGTCCGGTGCTGCTGCTCGCGTACGTGGTGCCGTTGCTTGCGTGCGTGTGATTCACCCTGTGCCTCCAGTTGTTCCTCGGGCCCTGCCCGGCGACGAGGTTGCAACATGTGCAACGACTATTGCATATGTTGATGAGACGGTTCTAGCATCGGCGCGGAACACCGGTCAACGGACCGTCGGGCGACGGGGCACCGGTGGACGAAGCACCGGTCGACGGCCGACGGCAAGACATGAGGGAGCGCACCAGATGGCAGGTCAGGACACCGCGGCCACCGTGGACCCGGAGGCCGCCGCCGGCCTCCCGGAGGCGGTGTGCCTGGGGGAGTCGATGGCCGTGCTGCTGCCCGAACGGCCGGGCCCGCTGGAGACCGTCGAGGGCTTCCGGGTCTCGCTGGGCGGCGCCGAGTCGAACGTGGCCGGCACCCTGGCGGCGCTGGGTGTGCGCAGCGGCTGGATCAGCCGGGTCGGCGACGACGGCTTCGGCCGGCGGCTGACGGCGGGGGTGGCCGCGCGCGGTGTGGACGTCTCGGCGGTCGTGGTCGACCCCACCCGCCCCACCGGGATCTACCTCAAGGAGGTCGGCGGCTCGACCGGCGAGCCGTACGACCTCGGCAGCGGACGCAGCCGGCTGCACTACTACCGGGCCGGCTCGGCCGCCGCCGCCCTCTCCCCCGCCCTGCTGGCGGCGCCCGCGGCGGCCCGGCTGCTGGCCGGCGCCCGGCTGCTGCACCTGTCCGGCATCACCCCGGCGCTCTCGGACGGCTGCCTGGAGCTGGTCCGGACATTGCTGGGCCGCCCGCGCCCGGCGGCCACCCGCGACCTGCTGATCAGCTTCGACCTGAACTGGCGCCCCGCGCTGTGGCAGGGCCGCGACCCGGCCGTGCTCCCCGCCCTGATGGACGCCGCCGACCTGCTGCTGCTCGGCGCCGACGAGGCCGAGGCCGTCCTCGGCACCGGCGACCCGCACGCGCTGCGCGCCCGCTTCCCCTCCCCCGCCGCCGTGGTGGTCAAGGACGCCGACCGGCTGGTCACCGCCGTCGGCCGGGACGGCGCCGCGGTCAGCGAGAGCGCGTTGAGCGTGGAGGTGGTCGAGGCGACCGGCGCCGGCGACGCCTTCGCCGCCGGGTACCTGGCCGGCACCCTGCGCGGCCTGGACCAGCGCCGCCGGCTGCGGCTGGGCCACCTCAGCGCGGCCTGCGCCCTGACGGCGCCCGGCGACCAGGCCGAACTGCCCCCGCGTGCGGTGGTGGCGGCCCTGCTGGACGCCTCGGCCGGGGACTGGGCCGCGACCCGGGTCGCGGCGGATGGCATCGTGTCCCCGGTACTTCCCGCGCTCCCGTCCCGGCCGGGCGCGTCCCCCGTGGTTGGAGCGAGATGAGCCAGACCGTCACCCGTGCCCTGCGCCTGCTCGCCGAGCTCGGCGAGGGTGAGCGCTCCCTCGACCAGCTGGCCGAGCTGCTCGGCGTGCACAAGACCACCGCGCTGCGCCTGCTGCAGAGTCTGGAGGAGGAGCGCTTCGTCTACCGCGACGCGGCGTACCGCTACCACCTCGGCGCCGGCCTGTTCGCGCTGTCCAGTCTGGCGCTGGAGCAGCGCGGGGTGCGCCGGGCGGCGGCGCCGCACCTGGCGGCGCTGAACTCGGCGACCGGCCAGACGGTCCATCTGGCCGCGTACGAGGGCGGCGAGGTGGTCTACATCGACAAGTACGACTCCCGGCACCCGGTGCGGATGTACTCGCGGATCGGCCTGCGGGCTGCACTGCACTGCGCGGCGGTGGCCAAGGTGCTGCTCGCCGACCTGCCGGTGGCCGAGCGGCGCCGGGTGGTGGCGGGCATCGACTTCACGCCGTACACCGCCAACACGCTGACCACCCCCGAGGCGCTGCTGGCCGAGCTGGACACCGTCGCGGCCCGCGGCTGGGCACAGGACCACGCCGAGCACGAGTCCTTCATCAACTGTGTGGCGGCGCCGGTCCGGGACGCCACCGGCCGGGTGGTGGCGGCCGCCTCGATCTCGGTGCCCGACGTGGTGCTGCCGTACGAGCGGGTGCTGGAGCTGCTGCCCCAGCTGCTGGCCACGGCCCGGGCGGTCTCCGCCGACTGCGGCCTGCCGCCGGGCGCCGCCTGACCCGGCCCGCCGTCCCCGATCCGCCCCCACCCCACGCGGTCTCCCCCGACCCCGCCCGACCCGCGCCGCCCGCACCACCCGGCGGCGCACCGGGCCCCGACCCACCGAGGAACCCCCGAAGATGAGCGAGCACCCCGCCATGAGCGACAAGGTCGAGATCCGTACCGACGGCGCCCCTGCCCCCGCCTGGATGTTCTCCCAGGGCGTCCGCAAGGGCCCGATCCTGCAGGTGTCCGGCCAGGGCCCGCAGGACCCGGCGACGGCCGAGTACCTCTACCCGGGCGACGTGAAGGCGCAGACCCGGCGGACCCTGGAGAACGTCAAGGCCATCGTCGAGGCCGGCGGCGCGACCGTCGAGGACGTGGTGATGTTCCGCGTCTACCTCACCAAGCGTTCGGACTTCGCGCTCATGAACGAGGTCTACGCCGAGTTCATCGACGAGAACGTCAAGCCGGGCGGTGTGAAGCCCTGCCGGACGACGATCTTCTGCGAGCTGCCGCAGGAGCCGATGCTGGTGGAGATCGACGCCCAGGCCGTGATCGGCTGACAGACCGCCCGCGGGCGACCGCGGCCCCGGACGGCATGACCGTCCGGGGCCGCGCCGTTGGCGGTGCCGGCCGGCCCGTCCCGGTCGCCCGCCGCCGGCCACCCGGACGCCCGCTCCGGTGGCGGGCCCGCCGCACCGCGCCAAAGCTGGGTTGACCTGCTCCCCGCCCAGGAGGCCCGGCCATGTCCGACACCACCGTGACCGAGGCCGCGCCGGCGCCGTCCCCGCCACCCGCGCTGAGCCGGCGCCAGACCAACGTCATCTTCCTGACCATCGTGCTCGGCATGCTGATGGCCGCACTCGACCAGACCATCGTCTCCACCGCCCTGCCCACCATCGTGGCGGACCTGGGCGGCGGCGGACACATGGCCTGGGTGGTGACGGCCTACCTGCTGGCCGAGACCGTCGCCACCGTGCTGGTCGGCAAGTTCGGCGACCTGTTCGGCCGCAAGATCGTCTTCCAGGTGAGCGCGGTGATCTTCATCGCCGGCTCGGTGATCTCCGGTGCGGCCAACGGCATGGCCGTGCTGATCATCGGCCGGGCCGTGCAGGGCGTGGGCGGCGGCGGGCTGATGGTCACCGCGATGGCCCTGATCGCGGACGTCATCCCGCTGCGCGAACGCGGCAAGTACCAGGGCGCGCTGGGCGCCGTCTTCGGAGTCACCACGGTGGTCGGCCCGACCCTGGGCGGGCTGTTCACCGACCACGCCTCCTGGCGCTGGTGCTTCTACGTCAACATCCCGATCGCCGCGGTGATGATCGTGATGGCCGCCCGGACGATCCCCTCGGTCCGGGCCGCCGTCCGACCGGTCATCGACTACCTCGGCATCGTGCTGATCGCGCTGGGCGCCAGCGGCCTGGTGCTCGGACTGGAGTGGGGCGGCAACGAGTACGCCTGGAGCTCGCCCGTGATCATCGGGCTGTTCACCGTCTCGGTGCTGCTGCTGGTCGCCTTCGTCCTGGTGGAGCTGCGCGCCCCGGAGCCGATGCTGCCGATGCACCTCTTCCGCAACTCGGTCTTCACGGTCTGCTCGGTGCTCAGCTTCATCGTCGGCTTCGCGATGCTCGGCGCGATGACCTACCTGCCGACGTACCTGCAGTTCGTCGACGGCGTCTCGGCCACCGGCTCGGGGGTGCGCACGCTGCCGATGGTGGTGGGCCTGCTCGGCATGTCGGTGCTCTCCGGTGTGGTGGTCAGCCGCACCGGCCGCTACCGGATCTTCCCGATCCTCGGCACCGCCGTGATGGCGCTGGGCCTGTACCTGATGTCGACGATGGGCCCCTCCACCGGTGTCTGGCTGGAGTCCCTGTACATGTTCGTCCTCGGGCTCGGCATCGGCCTGGCCATGCAGGTGCTGACCATCGCCGTCCAGAACACCGTCCCGTACCACGAGCTGGGCACCGCGACCTCGGGCGTCACCTTCTTCCGGACGCTCGGCAGCTCCTTCGGCACGGCGGTGTTCGGCACCCTCTTCACCAACCAGCTGGGCCCCAACCTGGAGGAGGCCTTCGCGCAGTCCCCCGGTGTGCCGCCGGCCGCGGTGCAGAGCCCGCAGGCCCTGCGGGCCCTGCCGGCCGACGTGGCCCAGCCGTTCGTCCAGGCCTACGCCGACACCATCAACTACGTCTTCCAGTGGGTGGTGCCGGTCGCCCTGGTGGGATTCGTGGTGGCCTGGTTCCTGAAGGAGGTGCCGCTGCGCGACAGTGCCCGGGCCGGCGCCTCCGACATGGGCGAGGCCTTCGGGGCGCCGGACAGCGGGGACGCCGACCGGCAGCTGGAGCGCGCGCTGGCCAACCTGCTGCGCAAGGCCAAGGGCCGCCCGGAGATCGGGCGGCAGCTGCTGGCCGACTCCGGCAGCACGGTCGGCCCGGACCAGGCCTGGATGCTCGGTCAGATCTACTGGCGCACCAAGCTCCAGGGCGGTGCGACGCTCCCGGCCATCGCCGCCGCGCACCACATGCCGGAGGAGGTCGTCCGGCCCGCCGCCGAGCGGACCGTGCACGCGGGCCTCGCCGGGAGCGAGCACGGTGTGCTGGCGCTCACCCCTCAGGGCGAGCGCGAGGTCGAGCGCCTGGCCGAGGCCTGGCGGCACTGGATCGACCGGCACCTGGACGACTGGGACGTCACCGATCCCACGGACCGGGCCCGGCTCGACCGCGCGGTCGAGGCCATCGCGACCCGGTTGTACGAGGACGACCAGGTGCACCGGGAGAGCGTGCCGGCCTGAGGGGAATCCCGCCGGCCCGACCGGGGAAGAATGCGGCCGCCGACAATCCCCCCCCCCCGAGGAAAACGCGAACTGGCCGGGCCCGCAGCGATGAGCGTTCGCTGCCGGCCCGGCCGGTGTTCAACTACCGCGGCGCATCAGGCCGCGAGGGTTCGTACCCGGTGTCAGATGCTGACGCCGTGCGCACGGAGGTAGGCGATCGGGTCGATGTCCGAGCCGTACTCCGAGCCGGTGCGGATCTCGAAGTGCAGGTGCGGGCCGGTCACGTTGCCGGTCGCGCCGGAGAGACCGATCTGCTGGCCGACGGTCACGGTCTGGCCGACCTTGACGCCGATCGAGGAGAGGTGGGCGTACTGGGCGTACTTGCCGTCCGCCAGCTTGATCTCGACCTCGTTGCCGTAGGCGCCGCCCGGGCCCGCCTTGACGACGGTGCCGGCCGCGACGGCCTTCAGCGGGGTGCCGGTGGCGGCGACGAAGTCGGCACCGGTGTGGTGGCCGCTGGACCACATGGAGCCGGCCACGCCGTAGGCGGTGCCGAGCTTGATGTTGGCGAGCGGGGCGGTGAAGCCGGAGGTGCTGGCGGCCGCGGCCGGGGCCGGGGTGGTGGCCGGCTTCGGCGCGGTGGTGGCGGCGGGCTTGGGGGCCTCGACCGGCTTGGGGGCCTGAGTGGCCTTCGGGGCCTCGGCGGCCTTGGGCGCCTGAGTGGCCTTCGGGGCCGGGGTGGCCTTCTTGGCCGGCGCGGAGTCGGAGGAGGTCTTCGGGGCCGGGGCGGCCTTCGGGGCCGGGGCGGCGGCGGGCGCCTGGGCGGCGGCCTTGCCGACCACGAGCTGCTGGCCCGGGTAGATCAGGTTCGGGTTGGCACCGACGACGGAGCGGTTGGTCTCGTACAGAGCGTGCCACCCACCGTCGACGTTCTTCGCGGCGGCGATCTTCGACAGGGTGTCACCGCCGACCACCTTGTAGGTCTCGTCGACGGCGGCGGCCGGGGCCGCGGCGGGGGCAGCCTCGACGGCGGCGGCCTTGACGGCCACGGCGTCGGCGCTGGTGGCACCGGTCCAGGTGGTGGACTGCGACTTGGCGGCCGGGACCTCGTGGGCCGAGGCGCTGACGGCGGTCACCAGGGGAAGGGCGAGAACCGCGCCGGTCACACCGGTGGCGATGCCGATCCGGGCGAGACGGGGCAGACGGTTACGACGGTGCTTTGCCTGTGCGGGCATGGGGTATTTCCTCTCCGACGCCTGCGAGGTGAGCTGTCGGGTTCGGGCTGGAGTTGCCCGGCCGCAAGCGCGGCTTCACCCCAAGCCGTCCCGGTTGCCGGGACGGCGACTTACCTGTGGGTCCCCCACTCCTGCCGTGCAGAGTTCGTTCGAAGCCCCCGGGCAGCGGCAGGACTAGGCGTTCCACCCGGTGGGCCCACCCGGTCATTGGCCGGGCAGTCGCTGAAGCAAAGCTCATCAACCCGGGCAAATCAATGTCGATCACATTCACCTCCGGAAATTCACAAAAATCCCAGGGAATTCAGTGACTCTCCGAATGATCGACTGTGCAGTACGTGCACAATCCAATCGCGCTGAGCGACCGCCCGACCCCCCTGCGCCGACATTTTCGGCCCTGCGTCCACCGCCGGACACGCTCAGCCACCACCCGGACGCGCCGCCGGTGACCCTTGTCACGTCGACCCCCCGGGCGCAGGATCGAGCCGTGGAAACCGACGACGCCGGCACGCTCAGGATCGGTACCCCGCAGGGCCGGTGGGTGGTGCTGGCCACGGTGCTCGGATCCAGCATGGCGATGCTCGACGGCACCGTCGTCAACGTCGCCCTGCCGCGGATCGGCGAGGACCTCGGCGCCTCGTTGGCCGCCCTGCAATGGACTCTGAACGCCTATCTGCTGACCCTGGCCGGGCTGATCCTGCTCGGCGGGGCGCTCGGCGACCGGTACGGCCGGCGCCGGGTCTTCCTGATCGGCGTCTGCTGGTTCGCCGCCGCCTCCGCCCTCTGCGCGGCCGCCCCGAACGTCGGGGTGCTGATCGCGGCCCGCGCCCTGCAGGGCATCGGCGGCGCGCTGCTCACCCCGGGGTCGCTGGCGATGCTGCAGGCGACCTTCCGCCCTGACGACCGCTCGGCCGCGGTCGGCCTCTGGTCCGGCCTGGGCGGGGTCGCGGCGGCGGTCGGCCCGTTCCTGGGCGGCTGGCTGGTGGACGGCCCGGGCTGGCGGTGGATCTTCCTGCTGAACGTGCCGCTGGCAGCCGTGGTCCTGGCCGTCTCACTGCGCCACGTACCGGAGAGCCGGGACGAGAAGGCCACCGGCAGCTTCGACATCGCGGGCGCGGTGCTGGCCGCGCTCGCCCTCGGCGGGGCGACCTACGCGCTGACGGCCGCCGGTGAGGGGCTCTCCCCCGCGGTCTGGCTCTCCGGCGCGGCCGGACTGCTGCTCGGCGCGGTGTTCATCGCCGTCGAGCGGCGCACCCCGGCCCCGATGCTGCCGCTGGAGCTGTTCTCCTCACGCCTGTTCACCGCGGTGAACCTGGTCACCCTCTGCGTGTACGCCGCCTTCAGCGGGGTGTTCTTCCTGCTGGTGGTGCAGCTCCAGACGGTGTCCGGCTTCACCCCGCTCACCTCCGGGCTCGCCCTGCTGCCGATCACCGTGCTGATGCTGGCGCTGTCCGCCCGGGCCGGGCGGCTCGGCAAGCGGATCGGCCCCAGGCTGCCGCTGTTCCTCGGGCCGATGATCTGCGCGGCGGGCGTGCTGCTGATGCTGCGGATCGGGCCCGGCGCCTCCTACTGGACGGACGTGCTGCCCGCCACCACGGTGATGGGCTGCGGGATGGTCCTGCTGGTGGCGCCGCTCACCGCGACGGTGCTGGCGGCGGTGGAGGTGCGCCGGGCCGGGATCGCCAGCGGCGTCAACAACGCGGCCGCCCGGGCGGCCGGCCTGCTCGCGGTCGCGGCGCTGCCCGCGCTGTCCGGGCTGAGCGGCGACGCCTACCAGGTGCCGGCCTCGGTGGACTCCGCCTTCCGGACCTCGATGCTGATCTGCGCCGGCCTCCTGGTGACCGGCGGCCTGCTGGCCCTGGCCACCGTCCGCGGCAATGTGCTGGCCCCCGAGGACCACCCGGTCGCCGAGCCCGACTGCGCCTGGACCTGCGGCACCTGCGGGCCGCCGATCGACCCCGGGCACGAAAGCCCCGGAACGCCTCGGGGCCCCGCCGCGGAAAGCGCGACAGGGCCCTGAGGAAGAACTGACGATACGTCAGAGAATGTCACCGGGCGCGTACTTGGCGGCCTCCGGGTGGGCGGCCGCGACCGCCTCGATCCGGCGGACGACCTCGGCGACCTGCGCCCCGGCCGCACCGGTGAAGGAGATCCGGTCGGCGAGCAGCGCGTCCAGCGCGGCGCGGTCGAGCGGCATCCGCTCGTCGGCGGCCAGCCGGTCCAGCAGCTCGTTCTCCCGGGCGCCGGCCCGCATCGCCAGGGCGGACGCGACGGCGTGCTCCTTGATGACCTCGTGCCCGGTCTCCCGGCCGACGCCCGCGCGCACCGCGCCCATCAGCACCTTGGTGGTGGCGAGGAACGGCAGGTAGCGGTCCAGCTCGGCCTCGATCACGGCGGGGAACGCGCCGAACTCGTCGAGCACGGTCAGGAAGGTCTCCAGCAGGCCGTCGAAGGCGAAGAAGGCGTCCGGCAGCGCGACCCGGCGCACCACCGAGCAGGAGACGTCGCCCTCGTTCCACTGGTCGCCGCCGAGCTCGGCGGTCATCGAGGCGTACCCGCGCAGGATGACGGCCAGGCCGTTGACGCGCTCGCAGGAGCGGGTGTTCATCTTGTGCGGCATCGCGGAGGAGCCGACCTGGCCCTCCTTGAAGCCCTCGGTGACCAGCTCGTGGCCGGCCATCAGGCGGATGGTCTTGGCCAGGCTGGACGGCGCGGCGGACAACTGGACCAGTGCGGAGAGCACCTCGAAGTCCAGCGAGCGCGGGTAGACCTGGCCGACGCTGGTCAGCACGTTGTCGAAGCCGAGGTGGCCCGCCACCCGCTGCTCCAGCTCGGCCAGCTTCCCGGTGTCGCCACCGAGCAGGTCCAGCATGTCCTGGGCGGTGCCGACCGGGCCCTTGATCCCGCGCAGCGGGTACCGGGCGATCAGCTCCTCCAGTCGGTTGAACGCCACCAGCAGCTCGTCGGCCACCGTGGCGAACCGCTTGCCGAGGGTGGTCGCCTGCGCGGCCACGTTGTGCGAGCGGCCGGCCATGACCAGCTCGGAGTGCTGCGCGGCGAGCCGGCCCAGGCGCACCAGCACCGCCACCGTACGGTCGCGGACGTGCTGCAGGGACTGGCGGATCTGGAGCTGCTCGACGTTCTCGGTGAGGTCCCGAGAGGTCATGCCCTTGTGGATCTGCTCGTGGCCGGCGAGGTCGCTGAACTCCTCGATGCGGGCCTTGACGTCGTGTCGGGTGACGCGCTCACGCGCGGCGATGGAGTCGAGGTCGACCTGGTCGAGGACGCGCTCGTAGTCGGCGACGGCGGTGGCGGGCACCTCGACACCGAGGTCCTGCTGGGCCTTCAGGACGGCGAGCCACAGGTGGCGCTCGAGGACCACCTTGTGCTCGGGGGACCACAGCTGGGCCAGGGTCGCCGAGGCGTACCGGGAGGCCAGGACATTGGGGATCTGGGGCTTCGCGCTCACGCTTCGCAAGCCTAACAGCCGAGGTCAGCCGGATCGTCGGCGGACCACCCCGAGCGCGCCGCGGGTGCTCGCCCGGTCAGCGGGCGAGCACCCGGCGCAGCAGCCGGACGTACCGGCGCGGACTGGCCGACGGGCGCCGCCGAGCGGGCCGACCGGGGGGCGGCGCAGGTCCGGGCGGCGCTGGCCGGGCTGGTCGACCAGCTCGGCGACGCCGACCCGGAGGCCGTCACGCCGGCCCTGGTCGACCTGCCGCCGGCGGTGGCCCACCGCCACCTGCGGGCGGGCGGCCCGCTACCGCCGGGCGCCGAGCGGCCGGCCGAGCGCGGCGCCCCCCGGCTGCAGACGGAGCGAGCAGGCGCGGGGGCCTGATGCCGGCCGGGGCGCGCGAACGGCCTCGACGCCTCGCGGCTACGGCGTCAGGCCGCCGGTCGGCCGGTGAGCACGGGCAGCACCTGGTGGCAGATCGAGTACAGCGCCACCCGCTGCTCCTCGGTCATGGCGTCGAAGGCCTGGTGGGTCCGGGCCATCTCGGCCCGGATCAGGGCCAGGATCTCCCGGCCCTGCTCGGTGATCACCACGATCTTCACCCGCCGGTCGCCCGCCGCCGCCTCCCGGTGGGCCAGCCCGAGGGTCTCCAGCCGGTCCACGATGCCGGTCACGTTGGAGGCGTCACAGCCGAGCCGCCCCGCCAGCGCCCGCATCGGCACCGGCTCGTGCACCGCGCCCAGCGCCTTGGCCTGCGAGGACGAGAGCCCGTGCCGGGCCGCCGCGCCCGCGAAGTCCTGGAAGTACGCGGCGCCGACGGCGGCCAGCGCCTCCATCAGCTCGGCGGTGGTCGGTGCGGCGGTCGCCGTCGGTGTCGAACCCATGCCGCCAGGGTACGCGTAGAAGGTTCACCAGCTCCAGCTTCGACCACCGCAAATGTCCAACCTCACCCCGGACCGGGCCCAGGTCAGAGCACCAGCTGGTCGAAGAGCCGGCGCAGCTCGACCTCCGGATCGGCGGTCAGGCCGGTGTGCACCGGTCCGGGCTGGACGACGGCGCTGCGCGGGGCGGTCAGCCAGCGGAACCGCCGGCCGGGGTCGTCGGCCGCCGCCGGTCCCGCCTCGGGGCCGCCCGCGCAGACCGCCTCGATGCCGTGCAGCGCCCGCCGCACCGCGGCCACGTCGGCCACCGGGTCGAGCGCCAGCAGCCGGGCCTGGTCCAGGTGGGTGCGGGCGCCGAGGTGGGCGCTCTGCCGGCAGTAGAGCAGCACGCCGATGTTGACGCACTCGCCGCGCTCGACCCGGGGGATCGCCCGGACCAGCGCGTACTCGTAGTCGTGCAGCGTCCCGTCGGGGTTGCTCACGGTGTCCTCCGATACCTCGGTGCCGGTGTCCCGACGGATCTCGGCCGCGCTCACCCGGACACCTCCGGGAGCCAGTCGCGGGGGCCGGCCAGCCGGGCCGTGAGCTGGGCGAGGTAGGCCTCGCGCACCGCCTCCGGCGAGTCGAAGCCGGGTTCGTCGGTGAGCCAGACCTCGGGGATCTGCGCCACCGCGCCGGCCAGCCCCTCCTGGGCGAGCGGTGCCAGCAGCTTGTCGGCCGCCGCGACGTCCGGCCTGGCCCGCAGCAGGGCGTGGTCACCGGCGTCGTAGGGGCGCCGGATCCAGCCGGCCGCGCCCGGCCAGTGGTGGTGGAAGATCAGGCTGGCGCCGTGGTCGATCAGCCGCAGGCCGCCGGTGGCGACCAGCAGGTTGGGGTTGCGCCAGGACCGGTCGACGTTGCCGATCAGCGCGTCGAACCAGAGCACCTGCCCGGCCAGCTCCGGCTCGACCTCGAAGCAGAGCGGGTCGAAGTTGAACGCCCCGCTGACGAAGGCCATCCCGAGGTTGGTGCCGCCGCTGGCCCGCATCTGGTCCTGCACCTGCTGGTCCGGTTCGCTCCGGGCGAGCACCGGGTCGAGGTCGACGGTGACCAGCTCGGGCACCGGCAGCCCGAGCCGCCGGCCCAGTTCACCCGCCAGCACCTCGGCGACCAGCGCCTTCCGGCCCTGCGCGGCCCCGACCCATTTGAGCGCGTAGAGCCGGTGGTCGTCGGCCTCGACCAGGCCCGGCATCGAGCCGCCTTCACGTAGTGGCGTCACATAACGGACCGCCGTCACCTCGGTGAGCACCCGGACAGCCTACCGATCCGTCAGGTCGACCGTCCGCACCGCTGCGGTGGCAGGGCCGGTTGGACCGTGCGAGTGTGGCGGACAGTGGGCCCCGCCCGGCCGGTCGTGCCGCGCCGACAGGGGCCTGGTTGTCCCGGCTCGGCTCGGACCAGCACTGTAAGGGATGAACGATGGAACGACCTCGGATCCTGATCGTTGGTGGCGGCTTCGCCGGACTGGAATGCGCGCGCCGCCTGGAACGCAAGCTCACGCCCGCGGAGGCGGAGATCTCCCTGGTCACGCCGTTCAGTTACCAGCTGTACCTGCCGCTGCTGCCGCACGTCGCGGCCGGCGTGCTCACCCCTCAGTCGGTGGCCGTCTCGTTGCGGCGGACGCTGCGGCGCACCCACATCGTCCCGGGCGGGGCGATCGGGGTCGACCCGCGCTCGAAGGTCTGCGTGGTCCGGAAGATCACCGACGAGGTGGTCGCCGAGCGCTACGACTACCTGGTGCTCGCCCCCGGCAGCGTGACCCGGACCTTCGACATCCCCGGTCTGACCGACTACGCGCGCGGCATGAAGACGCTCGCGGAGGCGACCTACGTCCGGGACCACGTCATCGCGCAGCTCGACCTCGCCTCGGCCAGCCTGGACCAGCGTGAGCGGGAGTCCCGGCTGCAGTTCGTGGTGGTCGGCGGCGGCTACGCCGGCACCGAGACGGCGGCCTGCCTGCAACGGCTGACCACCGCCGCCGCCCGGCGCTACCCGCGGCTGGACGCCCGGCAGATCAAGTGGCACCTGATCGACATCGCCCCGAAGCTGATGCCCGAACTCGGCGACGCGCTGGGCGAGACCGCGCTCCGGGTGCTGCGCGCCCGCGGCATCGAGGTGTCGCTCGGCGTGTCGGTGGCCGAGGTGGGCGCCGAGAGCGTCAAGTTCACCGACGGCCGGGTGCTCCCCAGCCGGACGCTGATCTGGACGGCCGGGGTCGCGGCCAGCCCGCTGATCGCGACCCTGGACGCCGAGACGGTGCGCGGCCGGGTGGCGGTCACGGCGGAGATGCGGGTGCCGCAGTTCGAGGGTGTCTTCGCGCTCGGCGACGCGGCCGCCGTCCCGGACCTCGCCAAGGGCGACGGCGCGGTCTGCCCGCCGACCGCCCAGCACTCCGCCCGGCAGGGCAAGGCGGTCGCCGACAATCTGATCGCCTCGCTCCGCGGCCGGCCCCTGGAGCCCTACTACCACAAGGACTTGGGCCTGGTGGTGGACCTCGGCGGCAAGGACGCGGTCTCCAAGCCGGTCGGCATCGAGCTGGAGGGTGTCCCGGCCCAGCTGGTGGCGCGCGGCTACCACCTGATGGCGATGCGGACCAACGCGGCGAAGTTCCGGGTCGGCGCGAACTGGCTGCTCAACGCGACCGCCGGCGACGACTTCGTCCGCACCGGCTTCCTCGCCCGCCAGCCCGCCCGGCTGCGCGACTTCGAGTACACCGACGCCTATCTGACGAAGGATCAGGTAAGGGCGCACGCCCAGGCGCTGCTCGCCAAGGGCTGACCGGCCCGACCGCGCCCGCCGGCGCCCGCACCCCGCCGAGGGGTACGGGCGCCGGCGGCGTGCGTACTACTTCGCGGTCAGGTACATCCCGTCGGTGTCCTGGCCGGCCGTGTTGCGGCAGCTCCAGTTGCCGGTCGGCCTGGCACCCAGCAGGGTCAGGCAGCGGCCGAGGGCGAGCTGGCCGTAGTAGTTCGGGTGCATCGACTCCTGGACGGTGCCCTGCGAGGCGCTCAGGCCGGCGTCGACGAACCGGGCCCACTCACCGGTGGTCGCGGAGGGCGCGGAGGTCGAGGTCGCCTGCCTGGTGGCCGTGGCGCAGACCTCGCGGCCCTGCAGCATGTCCCGCAGGTCCATGAACTGCACCCCCTTGGCGGCCGCGACCGCGGCCAGCGCGTCGGAGATCTGCGGCACCAGCGAGTCGCGGGCCCAGTCGGCGTCGCCGTCCCAGAACGGGCAGCCGCCGGTGTCGGCCCGGCTCCAGCCGCTCTCGCCGTAGCGCATCTCGGAGCTGCGCGGGATCGGCGACGGGTACGACTGCAGCACGATCCGGTAGTCGCCGGCCGCGTACCCGGCGGCGGTCATCACCGCGCGGATCTCGTCGACCGACTTGCGCACGCCCGCCATCGCGGCGGCCATCTTGGCGTCGACGGCGCTCTGCTGGTCGTCGTTGCAGTAGGAGTACCAGATCAGGTAGTCCTTCACGCAGGTCTGGATGACGTCCGCGAAGCCCAGGTCGTTGCCGCCGATCGAGAGCGTGATCAGCTTGACGTTGTTGGCGCGCGCGACGGTGGCGAGCTGGTCGGCCTGCGGGGCCTCGCCCTTGTACGACTGGCCGCCGTTGGCGGCCCGGAACACGTTGGCGGTGACGGCCCCCGAGCAGGCCAGGTTGATCTGGGTCTGGGCCAGGGTCGGGGCGCTGCGGACCTCGGCGACGTCCGAGCGGTCGCACCCGCTCGCGTACGTGGCGCCGTAGACCCGGGCCGGGTCGTAGGCACTGCCGGTCCAGGCCCGGTCGGTGCCGGCGCGGGAGCCGCTGGTGGTGAGGCTGTTGCCCTTCCAGCGGCCGGCCTCGCCGGAGATGTAGCTGTCCCCCATGGTCACGCTGGCGGTGGGGCCGGTGGCGGCCCGGGCCGGGGCGGCGGCGGCCAGCAGGCCGGTGGCGAGCAGGGGAAGTGCGAGGACGGCGGCGAACAGCCGCTGTGTTCTGCTGGTGCGTGCGGCGGTGCTCTGACAGCTTTCGGGCACGGCGGAACTCCTGCGTTCGGTCTCGCCCGCTGTATGGGGACGGGGAGACGCGGGGGTGAGGGTGGGCCGCCGGCCGGTGGCGCGAGAAACATGACATGCGCGCGCTTGTTACCGCTAGGTATCTGCAGCGACTTTCTCGCCCTGTTACCCGCCGGTTCTCCCGCCCTGTCACCCGCCGGTTCGAGGGAGTGCCCCGAGCCGTCCGGAGTGTCCCGGGACGCCCCGCCCGTGAGCGGCCGCAGGAGGCCGCCGTCCGCTCAGACCGGCCGGGAGTCTCCCCCGCCGGTGGCCAGGACCGCGGCCAGATCCGCCGCCAGCCGCGCCGCCTCGCCGGGCGCCAGGTCGGCCACCGTGATCCGCACCCCGGGCGGGGACTGCAGCCGGAACCGCGCGCCCGGCGCGACCACCCAGCCGTGCTGCACCAGCCCCACCACCGTCGCGGTCTCGTCCCGGACGGGCACCCAGACGTTCAGGCCGCTGGCGCCGTACGCCGCGATGCCGTGCGCGGCCAGCGCGCCGATCAGCTCCTCGCGGCGGGCGCGGTAGGCCGCCGCCACCCGCCGCACGGGGGCCGCGTCGGAGCGCCAGAGTTCGGCGACGGTGCGCTGGAGCAGATGGCTGACCCAGCCGGCGCCGAGGCTCTGCCGGCCCAGCACCCGGGCCACCGTCTCCTCGTCCCCGACCGCCACCGAGAGGCGCAGGTCCGGGCCGTAGGCCTTGGCCGCAGAGCGGACCACAGCCCAGTGCGCGGTGACCGGCACCCCTTGCGGGCCGCCGGCCAGCGACCGGAACGGCTGGTCGACGATGCCGTGCCCGTGGTCGTCCTCGATCAGCAGGATGCCCGGGTGGGCGGCCAGCACCTCGCGCAGCTGCTGCGCGCGGTCGGCGGTCAGGACGGCCCCGGTGGGGTTCTGGGCCCGGCCGGTGACGATCGCCGCGCGGGCACCGGCGGCCAGGGCGGCGGCGAGCGCGGCGGGCAGCGGGCCCTGCTCGTCCAGCGCCACCGGGACGGGCCTGAGCCCCAGCGCGGGCAGCAGGTCGAGCAGGCTGCCCCAGCCCGGGTCCTCCACCGCGACCTGGTCGCCGGGGCGCAGCCGGGTGTTGAGGACCCGCTCGATGGTGTCCAGCGCGCCGGAGGCCACCATCAGCCGGCCCTCGGGTGCGCCGTCGGCCAGGAAGGAGTCCCGGGCGAGAGCGAGCAGCCCGGGATCGGCGGACGGCTCCCCGTACAGCACGGGGTCGCGGTCGGCGGCGGCCCCCGCGACGGCGAGCGCCGGTGCCAGGGCCGGGAGCAGCTCGGTGGCGGGGTTGCCGGCGGACAGGTCACGGGCGTGCGGGGGGACGGGGACCCGCATCCCGTCGCGCGGGGCGACCGTCGGCCGGGGGCGGATCCGGCTGCCCTTGCGGCCGGCGGTCTCGATCACTCCGCGGTCGCGCAGCAGGCGGTAGGCGGCGGCGACGGTGTTGGGGTTGACGTCCAGCCGCTCGGCCAGTTCGCGCAGCGGCGGGAGGGCAGCACCGGGTGCCAGTTGCCCGGCGCCGACCGCGGCCTCGACATCCGCCGCGATATCGCTGGCCCGACGCCCCTTGATCATATATTCTCCTAGCACAAAAGGAATTATGCACTAGTACATAGAGGTTGTCATGTCGGACGGCACCACCTACTCCCGCACCGAACGCACCACCCCGACCCGCTACAAGGACCGGGCCACCTGGGAGCGCGACGCGATCCACGCGATCCTCGACAGCACGTACATCTGCCACCTGGGGTTCGTCGCCGACGGTGCGCCCGTCGTCCTGCCGACCATCTACGCCCGGGTCGGCGACCGCCTCTACGTGCACGGCTCCACCGGCAGCCGTCCGATGCGCGGCGCGGCCGACCCCGGCCTCCCGGTCTGCGTCACGGTCACCCTGGTCGACGCACTGGTGCTCACCAAGTCCGCGTTCAACCACTCCGTCAACTTCCGTTCGGTGGTGGCCCACGGCATCGCCCGCCAGGTCACCGACCCCGAGGAGCTGACCGTCGCCCTGGACGCGCTGGTCGACCAGGCCGTCCCCGGCCGCTCGGGCGACGTACGCCGGCCCAACGCCAGGGAACTCGCCGCCACCGCCGTCGTCCGGCTGGACCTCGACGAGGTCTCGGCGAAGACCCGCGCGGACGGCGCCGACGACGACGAGGCGGACCTCGACCTGCCCTACTGGGCCGGCGTCGTCCCCGTCGCGACGGTGCACGGCGCCCCCGAGCCGGACGCCTCCAGCACCGTGCCGCTGCCCGCCTACCTGCGCGAACTGCGCTGACCGGAGGGGCAGATGCTGATCAGGAGCTGGGACCGCGGCGACGAGAGCGAATGGCGCGAATGGCTCGCCGCCGGGCGGGACTTCGGGCTGCTCGCCGCCAACGGCCCCCCGGGCCACGGGCCCGTCCTCGTCCCGACCCACTTCCTTCTCGACGCGGACGCGGGCGAGATCCTGCTGCACCTCGCCGCGCCCAACCCGATCTGGGCGGCGCTGCGGGCCGACCCGCAGGTGACGCTGTCGGTGACGGACGACTACGCCTTCGCCCCCGGCACCTGGCGTGGCGCGCCGGGCACACCGACCAGCTACTACGCCTCGGTCCAGTTCGCCTGCACCGCCGAGATCGTCGAGGACGCCGCGGGCAAGGCCGCCATCCTCAACCGCCAGCTGGCGCACTTCCAGCCGGAGTCGCCCGAGGTCCGGGTGACGCCCGGGGCCGAGCCCTTCGGCCCGCTGCTGACGGGCCTGCGCGGGCTGCGGCTGACCGTCCGGGAGGTCCGCGCCAAGTTCAAGTACGACGACAAGAAGCCGGCCGCGGAGCAGCGCGCGATCGCCGGGCTGCTGGCGGAGCGCGCGCAGGGGCTGGACCCGGGCGCCCGGGCGCAGCTGCTGCGGCGCAACGCCCGGCGGGCCGGCGACCCGGTGCCGGCCCGGACGCAGCGGCAGGAGCCGGCGGCGCGCCCGGAGGGCTGCCCGGCGGGCTGAGCCGTCCGCCGGCGTTGCGCCGCAGCGACCACGCCCGGGCCCGTGGCCCCGGCCACGGGTTCGCGCCGGGGCCGGGGCTCGCCGGGACTGACGGACCGTAGGGAGGTACGCCCGGACGGGTTGCGTCCGCCGCGACATGCCGCCGAACGGGCTGCCGGCCGGGCGTACCGGTCACCCGCCTGATCGAATGTGAGGCGGACCCTGTCCACTCGGCCGTGCCGGCGGGCCGTCGCACCCTCAGGAGCTCGTCGTGGCCACCACCCACCCACCCAAGGACGCCGGTGAGGCGCACCTCGGGCATGTCGTGTTCATCTCGGCCGCCGCCGCGATGGGCGGCTTCCTCTTCGGCTACGACAGCGCCGTCATCAACGGCGCCGTGACCGGCATCCAGAAGCACTTCGAGGTGGGCAACAGCGAGACGGCCTTCGTGGTGGCGATCGCCCTGCTCGGCTCGGCGGCCGGCGCGGTGGCGGCCGGCCGGCTGGCCGACCACCTGGGCCGGGTCCGGACGATGCTGCTGGCCGCGGTGCTCTTCGCGATCAGCGGCGTCGGCTCGATGTTCCCGCCGAGCATCCAGGTGCTGGCCACCTGGCGGGTGGTCGGCGGCGTCGCGATCGGCATCGCCTCGGTGATCGCGCCCACCTACATCGCCGAGGTCGCGCCGACCGCCTACCGGGGCCGGCTGGCGTCCTTCCAGCAGCTGGCGATCGTGCTCGGGATCACCGTCTCGCAGCTCGCCAACTACGCGCTGAACGAGGCGGCCGGCGGGGAGTCCACCGGGCACCTGGCCGGCATCCAGGCCTGGCAGTGGATGCTCGGCGTCGAGACGGTGCCCGCCCTGGTGTACGGGCTGATGGCACTCGCCATCCCCGAGTCGCCGCGCTACCTGATCGCCTCCAGGCGGGAGGACGAGGCCCGCGAGGTGCTGCGCGAGGTGGAGGGCGAGGGGATCGACCTGGACGCCCGGGTCGCCGAGATCCGCGCGGTGCTGGAGTCCACCCACAAGCCGCGGGCCCGGGACCTGCTGGGCGGGCGGTTCGGGCTGCTGCCGATCGTCTGGATCGGCATCGGTGCCTCGGTCTTCCAGCAGTTCGTCGGCATCAACGTGATCTTCTACTACTCGTCCTTCCTCTGGCAGTCGGTGGGCATCGACGAGAGCAACTCGCTGCTCATCAGCCTCTCCACCTCGATCGTCAACGTGATCGGCACCGTGCTCGCGATGACCCTGGTGGACCGGATCGGCCGCAAGCCGCTGGCGCTGGCCGGCTCGGCGGGCATGGCGCTCTCCCTCGGCCTGGCCGCCTGGGCCTTCTCCTTCCGGGTCGGCACCGGCGACACCGCGACCCTGGAGGACGCCTACGCCACCACGGCCCTGGTCGCCGCCCACGTCTTCGTGTTCTGCTTCGCGTTCTCCTGGGGCGTGGTGGTCTGGGTGCTGCTCGGCGAGATGTTCCCCAACCGGATCCGGGCGCTCGCCCTGTCGGTCGCCGCCTCCGCCCAGTGGATCGCCAACTGGGCCATCACCGTCACCTTTCCGGACCTCGCGGACTGGAACCTGTCGGGCACCTACGTCATCTACGCCTGCTTCGCGCTGCTCTCCATCCCGTTCGTGGTCTTCTGCATCAAGGAGACCAAGGGGCGCACCCTGGAGTCGATGGGCTGACGCCCGCTCCCGGCGCGCCTTCCGTACGACATCCCGCTCCCCCGCCGGGCCGCGACCGGCCGCGGCCCGTCCCACGGAGAGACAGCCATGCCTGACCAGGGCGGCTCCCGGCAGAACGTCACCTTCCCCGGCGCCGGCTCCGGCGCCCACGACGTCAGCGGTACGGCCGGCGCCGACGGCGCCGGCCGGCAGGCGCGCGGCTACCTCGCGCTGCCGCCGCAGGGCGTCGGTCCCGGAATCGTGGTGATCCAGGAGTGGTGGGGGCTCACCTCGCACATCGCCACCGTGACCGACCGGTTCGCGGCCGAGGGCTTCGTCGCCCTCGCACCCGACCTGTACGGCGGCGCCACCGCGCACGACCGCGCCGAGGCCGCCCGGCTGCAGCGCGAACTACCGGTGGAGCGCGCCGCACGGGACCTGTGCGGCGCCGTCGACCTGCTGCTCGGACACCCCGCGGTGGTCGGGGACGCGATCGGCGTGGTCGGCTTCTGCATGGGCGGCGGCTTCGCCCTGGTGCTGGCCGCCCAGGAGGGCGACCGGGTCGCCGCCGCGGTGCCCTTCTACGGGCTGCCGCGCGATCCGGAGTTCGACTACCGCGGGCTGACCGCCCATGTCCTCGGGCACTACGGCGAGCTGGACGGCTCGATCCCGGTGGCCGCCGTGGACGAGACGGCGATCCGGATCGGGGAGGCCACCGACCGCCGCCCGGAGATCCACTTCTACCCGGCCGGGCACGCCTTCATGAACGACGAGAATCCGGGCGGCCGCTACGACGCCCTGCAGGCGCGGATCGCCTGGCAGCGGACCCTCAGCTTCCTCTGGGGGCACCTCGGCTGAGCGCAGGCGCCCAGCACCGGGCCCGGGCCGGCCGACCGGGCCGGCCGCGCTTGCCCGCCGCGCTCGCTCGTCACGCTTGCCCGCCGCCCTTGCCCGCCACCCTTGCCCGCCACCCTTGCCTGCCGCCCGACTGGGCCACCCGGACGGCCGGCCCCTTCGGCAGGACCAAAAATCGGTTAGACACCTGACCGGGCAACCGTCATAGTCGCGCACGTGCACAGCCAAACGACCCACCCCCGCCGCTTCGCCTGGGCCGGCCGCAACTACCGCATCCAGACCGCCGCGACGGTGGTCAGCGGCCTCGGCAACGCCGGCGCGCCGATCGCCACCGCCTTCGCCGTCCTCGCCGTCGGCGGCTCGACCACCGAGATCGGCTACGTCACCGCGGCCCGGCTGGTGCCGCTGGTCCTGCTGCTCCTGGTCGGCGGCGCGCTCGCCGACCGGCTGCCGCGCCACCATGTGATGGTCGCCGCCAACACCTTCAACGGCCTCTCCCAGGCGGTGCTCGCCGCCCTGGTGCTGACCGGCACGGTGCGGCTCTGGGAGCTGGTGCTGCTCTCCGCGGCCGGCGGCGCCGGCCAGGCCTTCTACGGCCCGGCCTCCGGCGGCATGATCATGCAGACGGTGGCCCCGGAGCACGCCTCGCACGCCTTCTCGGTCTACCGGATGGCCATGAACGCGGCCCAGATCGGCGGCGCGGCCCTCGGCGGCGCGCTCACCGCCACGGTCGGCGCCGGCTGGGTGCTCGCCGTCGACGCCGGCTGCTTCCTGGCCGCCGCCGCCCTGCGGGTCCTGCTACGGGTCGAGCCCGCGGCCAAGCAGCCGCAGGGCGGCGGGATGGTCCGCGAACTGCGCGAGGGCTGGACGGAGTTCGCCTCCCGGCGCTGGCTCTGGGTGATCGTGCTGCAGTTCTCCGTCCTGATGGCCTGCGTCAGCGCAGTCGACGCCGTGTACGGACCGATCGTCGCCGAGACCCGGCTCGGCGGAGCCCGCGACTGGGGCCTCGCCCTCGCCGCCGACGGCGCCGGGCTGGTGCTCACCGGGCTCCTGATGGCGCGCTGGCGCCCCCGCCGGATCCTGCTGGTCGGCAACTACGGCGTGTTCCTCTTCGCCCTGCCCGCGGCCGCCCTCGCGGTGGCCGCGCCGCTGCCGCTGCTGGCGGCCGCGATGTTCCTCTCCGGCGCCGGCGTCACCGTCTTCGGGGTGAACTGGATGATCGCGCTGCAGCAGGAGATCCCGCCCGAGCTGATGTCCCGGGTCTCCGCGTACGACGCCTTCGGCTCGCTGGCCCTGGCCCCGGTCGGCACCGCTCTGGCCGGACCGGCCGCCGGGGCGCTGGGCACCGGCGGCGCGCTCTGGACCTGCGCCGCCGTCACCGTCCTGCTCAGCGTCCTGGTGCTGGCCGAACCGCAGGTCCGCCGGCTGAGCCGGCGCACGGCCGCCGCGGTCGAGGCCGCCGCCGCTCCGGCACCGGTCGGCTGAACGGACCTCGTCGGAGCTCCGGACGGACCCCCGCCCGACCGCCACCTTCCACGGCCGGGCAACCGACGGCCTGCGGTGCGCGTCCGGACGGGTGATGACGACGTCGGACCCCGGGGGCTCCCCATGCCGAAACCACTGCTGTTCCTGGACGTCGACGGGGTGCTCAACCCCGCCTCGCCCCACCCGGACGCGGGCTTCGACGCCCACACCCTGCTCGGCCTCCGCGTGCTGCTCTCCACCCGGCACGCCGACTGGCTGCGCGAACTGGCCGGCGGCTACGAGCTGGTGTGGCGACCACCTGGGAGGAGGAGGCCAATCGGCACATCTCGCCCCTGCTCGGCCTGCCCGAGCTGCCGGTGGTCCGCTTCACCGGGTACGTCCCGCAGCCGGGCGAACCGCGGTCCCGCTGATGCAGCTGATCTCCGGGCGCAAGTGGCCGCCGATCCTGCGGTACGCGCGGGGCCGGCCGTTCGCCCGGGTCGACGACGTGATCCCCGGCCGGCTGGTGCGCCGGGCGCTGCTGCGCCGGGACCGCCTGCTGCTGCCGATCGACCCGGTCCACGGATTGGAGCGTCGGCACGTCGAACGCCTGCTGGCCCGGCCGCCCCGGGCCGGACTGCTGAGCCCGCCGCCGGCCCGCCGGTAGCCTGCCACCGGGATGGGGTCGGCCGGTCGCGGTCGGCCCGTCGAAGCAGGCCGGTCCGGCTCAGCCGGTCGGCAGCCAGCTGACGTGACCGGCCAGCAGGGCGTAGCCCACGAAGGCCACCGTGTCGATCAGCGCGTGGGCGGTCACCAGCGGCATCACCCGCCCCCAACGGCGGTACGCCAGGCAGAAGACCACCCCCATCACCATGTTGCCGACCAGCCCGCCGACCCCCTGGTACAGGTGGTACGAGCCGCGCAGCACCGAGCTGGCCACCACGATCGCCGGCCAGCTCCAGCCGAGTTGGCCGAGCCGGCGGATCACGTAGCCGAGCACGATGACCTCTTCGAGGATCGCGTTCTCCCAGGCCGAGGCGACCAGTACGGGGATCCGCCACCACACGTCGGGCAGGCCGGAGGGGGCGACGGTCAGGTTGTAGCCGGCCGCTTGGGAGATCAGGTAGAGCGCCAGGCCGGACCCGCCGATCGCGGCGGCCACCGCGGCTCCCCGGCCGAGGTCGCGCCGCTTCTGGGTCAGGTCGAAGCCGAGGACGCGCAGCGAGGTGCCTTCGCGGACCAGCAGGTAGCCGACCAGGACGACGGGCATCAGGCCGCGCCCGATGTAGTAGAGCTGCCAGGCCAGGTCCAGCCAGGGGCGGCCCGGGGCGCGGGACCCGTTGAGGGTGGCGACCTGCTGGCCGAGCGCGAGCGGCTGGGTGAGCGAGCCGGCGAAGCTGATCAGGGCGCCGAGGCCGCTGGCGCCCAGCGAGAGGCCGAGGACGATCAGCAGTTCGGCGCCGAGCAGTCGGCGGGACAGGGGCAGGCGCCCGGGCTCGGTCGAGACGGTGCTCACGGCGGCTCCAGCGGGCGGGCTTCGCCCCGGGGTCGGCCGACCGCCGGGGCGATCATCCTTCCATACGGGCGTACGGCCCCACCCGAACCGCCCCGCCCGGTGGCCGCACTCCCTGTCCCGCGCGGGCGCGCGGCGCCCCTCGCACTTCGGCCGCCCACGGCCCTCACCGTCGCGACCCCGCCCGCACCCCGGCCCTCTCCCGCCCGGTACCGACCCCGCCCCGGCCCCCTCGCCGGGCCGCGGGTCAGCCCACCGGCCAGGTGTGCACGGGTTCTCCCCCGCGCATGTACTCGGCGTAGCGCCTGGTCATCGCCGCCAGGGCGGCCGGACGGTCCATCCCGAAGCGTTCGCGCAGCTGGTGGTAGGTGGCGCTCTGCCAGGCCGCGCCGTTGGTCCGGCGCAGGCAGCGCTGCTCGATGATCCCGAGGTAGCGGTCCCGATCGGCCGGCTCCACGCCCCACTCGTCCAGCCCCTGGTAGGCGAGCGGGAGGAGTTCGTTCAGCACCAGGTCGACGGCCGGCACGGCGGTCACGCCGCCGCCCCGGCCGCCCCAGCCCGCCCGCGGCCACTGCAGCACGGCGTCGATCCCGTGCCGCGCGGCGTTGTGGAAGTTCTCGTCGGCCTGGATGAAGGGCAGCCTGGTCCAGATCGGCCGGGGCTGTTCGGCCAGCACCCGCACCAGCCCGTAGTAGAAGGCGGCGTTGGCCAGCGTGTCGGCGACCGTCGGCCCGGCCGGCAGGACGCGGTTCTCGACCCGCAGGTGCGGCACGCCGTCCGCGATGTCGTACACCGGCCGGTTCCAGCGGTAGATGGTGCCGTTGTGCAGGCGCATCTCGGCGAGCTTGGGGATGCCGCCGGAGGCCAGCACCTTGACCGGGTCCTCGTCGTCGCAGATCGGCAGCAGCGCGGGGAAGTACCGGAGGTTCTCGGCGAACAGGTCGAGCGCGGAGTCGACCCAGCGCTCGCCGAACCAGGTGATGGGGCGGACACCCTGGGCCTTGAGTTCGGCCGAACGGGTGTCGCAGGCCTGCTGGAACAGCACCGGGCGGGTCTCCCGCCACAGCTCCCGACCGAACAGGAAGGGCGAGTTGGCACCGAGCGCGACCTGCGGCGCGGAGAGCGCCTGGGCGGCGTTCCAGACCGAGGAGAACCGCTCGGGGGTGACCTGGAGGTGCATCTGCAGCGAGGTGGCGGCGGCTTCCGCGACCATGGTGACGGACTCCAGCTGGAGGCGTTCGACCCCTTCGATGTCCAGCGCGATGTCCTCGCCGCGGGCCGCCAGGATCTGGTCGCTGAGCAGGCTGTACCGCTGGTTGTGGGACATCGACTCCAGGCCGGTGTGGTCGTGCTCCAGGGTCGGCAGGATCCCGATCATCACGATCCGGGCGCCGGCCTCGGCGGCCTTCCGGTCGGCGTAGCGAAGGCCGGTGTCGATCTCCTCGCGCAACTCCTCCAGCACATGTCCGGTGAGCCGGTGCGGGGTGATGTTGACCTCGATGTTGAACTGGCCGAGTTCGGTCTGGAAGTCGCTGGAAGCGATCGCGCCGAGCACCTGTTCGTTGCGCATCAGCGGCTGGCCCTGCTCGTCCGCCAGGTTGAGCTCGATCTCAAGGCCCATCACGGCCCGGGGCCGGTCGAAGCGGTTCTCGCGCAGCATCCGTTCGAGCACGTCGAGACAGGACTGGAGCTTGCGTCGGTACATGTGCCGGTCCGACAGGTCCGCGCGCGTGGCCACGACCTTCTCGCCCATGGGTCCCCTCCTCTAGGCCTACCGTGCAAGCATCATGCCCATCCCGAAGATCGATACCCGAAGGGGTCGAACGTCGTACGAAGCAAGGAAACTGACGCTCTATCAGTCGAATGCCGACTTGCCCTGCACAACTGAACGTGATAAACAGGTCACCCTGCGCACCTGTTCGAGTAGAATTCGCACTGCGCTCAAGCCCGGCCTGCCACCGCTCCGACGTCGACGACGACACCGGGGCCCCCTACGGCGGCAGCCGCGCCCGCACCGCGATCATGCACAACCGGACACGGCCCAGGTCCCGTCACACCAGACACGCCACGCCGGTATGCCGCACTCGCACGCCGATCTCTCACGGAGAGGCGACCCCGCCATGACATTGCAGACACCTCAGCCTCCGCCCAGCGCCCTGCGCGCCGTCCTGGCGGCCCTCGACTCGGAGATCGCGCTGCGCCAGCCGGCCGCCGCCGCGCTACGCCATCCCCACGGCACGCTGCTGCCCGCGCACCCGCTCGCGGTGCACGTCCTGGACGGCCCCAGGCCCCGGCTGACGGCCGCGCGCCGGACGGGCTGGCGGTTCCTGATCAAGGACGGCAGCGAGGTGGCGGCGGCGGCCGAGGTGGTCCAGGGCGTCGAGGGGCACACCTTCTCCCACTTCACAGCCGGGCCCTACCTGGACTCGACGGTCCGGGCGCTGCGGCAGGCCTGGCAGCTCGCGCAGACCTCGCGCGCCCGGCACCAGCCGCGACTGCTGACCTTTCCCGGACAGTACGCCACGGCGCTGTGGCTGCACGCTCCCGACGCGGCGCCGGCCTCCGACCTGCTGATCCCGCTGGCCCCCGCGCCGCTGGGGGTCACCGCGCACCGCGCCTACCCGGCGGCCGACCTGCTGGCGCTGCTCGCCGCCCCCGCGCCGGCCAAGCCGATGGTCCTCGGAGTCTCCTGACCGCTGATCCTCCGGACGGGTCATGCCGGATAGCCCGATCGGGCCATCCCCGGCATGGCCCGTTCAGCATTTATTTCTGCTCCGCGCCATCTGAATGGGTGATCTATGCCCGCGAGTTGTGGCGCATGTCACCAAATTGCTGCGCAAAGGCCGACGGACGCCGACACTGGGAGCCAGCGTGGATGGACCACCTGTCCTACCCACAGATTCGCCGGCTCACACCTGGGCCGGCGGGACAGGATCCGGCTACCGCGGCGGCCACCGGCGGACTTCTCGACGGCAACCGCATCACGGGGAGGATCGCTAGCGAAGCGAGGGTACGACCCATGTGCCAGCACCGTCCGGAGTGCCCTTCGGCAGACTCCGAGGACCGCGAGGCCGCCGCGACCGTGGCCTGCCACCCCGAGCAGGGGTGGAGCCTCCTCTGCAACGGCGTCCTGCTCTTCGAGGACACCGGCGAACTGCTGCCGGACGGCCGGGTGATCGCCCCGCGCCGCCCGCTGGCCTTCGCCGCCTGACCCGCGCCGGCCCCGGCCGTACCCACGGGAAGACCGGCCGCGCGACGAGCGGCCCGGCCGCACGACGACGAGTGGTGGCCCCGGCGGATCGAAATCCGCCGGGGCCACCACTGTGTACCGGGTCAGGTCACGCCTGCGGGCGCGGCACCGGTCAGGCGCCGTACTCGTCCATCGGCGGGCAGGAGCAGACCAGGTTGCGGTCGCCGTACGCGCCGTCGATCCGGCTCACCGGCGGCCAGTACTTGTCCGCCGGGTTCACACCCGCCGGGAAGACCGCCTCCGCACGGGAGTAGCCGCGGGCCCACTCGCCGGCCAGGGTGGCTGCGGTGTGCGGGGCGCCGCGCAGCGGGTTGTCCTCCGCGGCCCACTCGCCCGAGCCGACCTTGTCGATCTCCCCGCGGATCTCGATCATGGCGGCGCAGAACCGGTCGATCTCGTGCAGGTCCTCGGACTCGGTGGGCTCGATCATCAGCGTGCCGGCCACCGGGAACGACATGGTCGGCGCGTGGAAGCCGTAGTCGATCAGGCGCTTGGCGATGTCGTCCACCGTCACGCCCGTCTCCTTGGTGAGCGGACGGATGTCGATGATGCACTCGTGCGCGACCAGCCCGCCGGGGCCGGTGTAGAGCACCGGGAAGTGCGGCGCCAGGCGCTTGGCGATGTAGTTGGCGTTCAGCACGGCGACCTGGGTCGCGTGCTTGAGGCCCTCGCCGCCCATCAGCCGGACGTACGACCAGGAGATCGGCAGGATCGCGGCCGAGCCCCACGGCGCGGCGGAGATCGGGCCGACACCGGTGGCCGGGCCCGCCTCGCTCTGCAGCGGGTGGTTGGGCAGGTAAGGCGCCAGGTGGGCGCGGACGGCCACCGGGCCGACGCCCGGGCCGCCGCCGCCGTGCGGGATGCAGAAGGTCTTGTGCAGGTTCAGGTGCGAGACGTCCGCGCCGAACTTGCCCGGCTTGGCCAGTCCGACCAGCGCGTTGAGGTTGGCACCGTCCACGTACACCTGGCCGCCGGCCTCGTGCACGGCCGCGCAGATGTCGGTGATGGTCTCCTCGAACACGCCGTGCGTGGACGGGTAGGTGACCATCAGCACCGAGAGCTGCTCGCGGTGCTGCTCGATCTTGGCGCGCAGGTCGTCGACGTCCACGTCGCCGTCGGTCAGTGTCTTGACCACGACCACCCGCATGCCCGCCATCACGGCGGAGGCCGCGTTGGTGCCGTGCGCGGAGGACGGGATCAGGCAGACGTCGCGGCCGGTGTCGCCGTTGGCGTGGTGGTAGGCGCGGACGGCCAGCAGGCCGGCCAGCTCGCCCTGCGAACCGGCGTTCGGCTGGATGGAGACCGCGTCGTACCCGGTCACCTCGACCAGCTGCTGCTCCAGCTGGCGGATCAGGGTCAGGTAGCCCTGGGCCTGCTCGATCGGCGCGAAGGGGTGCAGCTGGCCGAACTCGGGCCAGGTCACCGCCTCCATCTCGGTGGTGGCGTTGAGCTTCATGGTGCAGGAGCCCAGCGGGATCATGCCCCGGTCCAGCGCGTAGTCGCGGTCCGACAGGCGGCGCAGGTAGCGCAGCATGGCGGTCTCGGAGCGGTGGCTGTGGAAGACCGGGTGGGTGAGGTACTCGTCCTCGCGCAGCAGCGCGGCGGGCAGCGCCTCGGCGGTCTCGTCGATCTCGACCTGCGGCACGCCGAAGGCGGCCCAGACGCCGGCCAGGTGCTCGCGGGTGGTGGTCTCGTCGCAGGAGACCGAGATCAGGTCGGCGCCGTCCTGGTGGACGTTGATCCCCCGGGTACGAGCGGCGGCGGCGATCTCGGCGGCCCGGCCCGGGACGCGGGCGGTGACGGTGTCGAAGAACTCGCCGTGCAGCAGCTCGACACCGCCGGCGCGCAGCCCGGCCGCGAGCGCGGCCGCGTAGCGGTGGGTGCGGCGGGCGATGTCGGCCAGGCCGTCGGGACCGTGGTAGACGGCGTACATCGAGGCCATCACGGCCAGCAGGACCTGCGCGGTGCAGATGTTGCTGGTGGCCTTCTCGCGGCGGATGTGCTGCTCACGGGTCTGCAGGGCCAGGCGGTAGGCGCGGTTGCCGTCGGCGTCGACCGAGACGCCGACCAGGCGGCCGGGCAGCGAGCGGGCGTACTCGGCGCGGACCGAGAGGTAGCCGGCGTGCGGGCCGCCGAAGCCCATCGGGACACCGAAGCGCTGCGAGGTGCCGCAGGCGATGTCGGCGCCGAGCGAACCGGGCGACTTGAGCAGGGTGAGCGCCAGCAGGTCGGCGGCGACCGCGACGACGGCGCCGAGCCCGTGGGCCTGCTCGATGACGGGCTCCAGGTCGCGCACCACACCGGTGGCGCCCGGGTACTGCAGCAGCACGCCGAAGACGCCGCGCTCGGCGATCTCCGCCGGGATGCCCGCGGAGAGGTCGGCGACGACCACCTCGACGCCGGTCGGCTCCGCGCGGGTCCGGATGACCGCGACGGTCTGCGGCAGGGTCTCGGCGTCGACCAGGAACACGCCGCCCTTGACCTTGGTGACCCGGCGGGTCAGCGCCATCGCCTCGGCGGCGGCGGTGCCCTCGTCGAGCAGCGAGGAGCCGGAGGTCGGCAGGCCGGTGAGGTCGGAGACCACGGTCTGGAAGTTGAGCAGCGCCTCCAGGCGGCCCTGCGAGATCTCCGGCTGGTACGGCGTGTAGGCCGTGTACCAGGCCGGGTTCTCCATGACGTTGCGCAGGATCACCGGCGGGGTGAAGGTGCCGTAGTAGCCCAGGCCGATCATCGGCGTGAGCACCTGGTTGGCGGCGGCGAGCTCGCGCAGCTCGGCCAGTACCTCGGCCTCGCTGCGGCCGGCCGGCAGGTCGAGGCCGTCGATCGAGCGGATCGCCTCGGGCACCGCGGCGGCGGACAGCTCGTCGAGCGAGCCGTAGCCCACGTGGGCGAGCATCTTCTCCTGGGCCCCGGAGTCGGGGCCGATGTGGCGGGTCTCGAAGGGGCTGGCCTGCTCAAGCTCGGCGAGGGTCGCGGAGCTGAGCGGGCGACCGGCGTTCGGCTGGGCGTTCATGATGGTCGAGGCCTCCTGGTCACGGACCGGCGGGGGCGCGCACGCCGGTCGGCCGTGGCCGCTGCGGACAGCGGGCCGGCCCTGGCGAACGAACCCAACAGGCCTCCCCCTCTGTCATCGGGACCTGAGAGCTTCGCCCGCGCGGGATGCCCGAAGCACCCCGTCGGCTTGCACCGTCGGTGAGGGTGGTGGCCGTCGGCTCCCTCGCCGGCGGTCCTGCCCTGCTTTCCAGAGTGACCTATCCCACACGGTACGGATGCCTGAGAGATTCCGGGGAGGAGTTGCTCCTTCGGCGCCCCCGCCAGGATCTCGATGGCCGGGGACTCTCCCGAGCGGGCTCGGCGGTCGCGCCCAGGGTACCAGCGGGAGCCCTCCCGATCACGGGTGCGTCCCGGCTCCGGATCGGAGTACGCACTGGTCCGGGTGGGCGGACGGCCCGCCCGGACGGCGGAGCTCCGCTCGCAGGCGCCCGGTTCATGCCTTTTCGTATGAAGTGGCGGATGGGCCGGACCCTCCAGCCGCACCCCTGCGGGAGTTCCGCAGCAGCATCCGCACCGGAGGAATTGAGTGCAAACCGACATCGACCCCAGAGACCTGATCGGGCACCGGGCGGTCGACCGCAACGGCGACAAGATCGGCACCGTGGACGAGGTGTACCTGGACGACGCGACCGGCGAGCCCGAGTGGGCGGCCGTGCGGACGGGCATCTTCGGCCGCGACGCCTTCGTCCCGCTGACCACCAGCGAGTTCTCGGGCGAGGAACTGCGGGTCCCGTACGACAAGTCGCTGGTGAAGGACTCGCCGGACTTCGGCGTGGGCCAGCACCTCTCCCCCGCCCAGGAGCTCCAGCTGTACCGCTACTACGGGCTCGACACCCCGGCGGACAACCGCTCCGGCGCGGCGAAGGACACCGGCGCCGAGGACCGCCCCGCGGACCTGGACTTCGGCGCCGTGCCCGGCGCGGGCGGCCCGGCCATGGGGATGACGGCGGGGCCGGCGGCTGCCGGCACCGGTGCGGCCGCACCGGCCGCGGCCGGCGCCGCGGTGGCGGGCGGCGCGGTCGCCGGCGCGGCGGCGGGCTCGGCCATGGCCGGGCGGGGCGCCGAGGCCCCCGCGCCGGAGAAGGCCGAGAAGCTGGAGAAGCTGGAACGACCCGTCGAGCCGCCCACGGTCGCGGCGCCCGCCACGGCCGTCGGCATGGCGGCCGCCGCCCCGGCCGCGGCGCCCGAGCGCAAGGCGCCCCTCGCCGAGGAGACCAACGTGCGCGCGGTGAGCGCCCCCGCGCCCGCCGCCGCCCAGCCCGCCCCGGCACCGATGTACGCCAAGCCGGCCGAGGCCGCGCCGCTCGCCGCACCCGGCGCGGACGCCGCGACCTCCTCTCCCGGCGGCCCGGTCGAGATCACCTGCCACGAGGAGCGGCTCGACATCACCACCGAGTGGCAGGCGACGTACACGGCCCGGCTCCGCAAGTACGTGACCAGCGAGACGGTGGAGCGGCACGTGCCGGTGGTGCGCGAGCGCGTCCGGGTGGAGCGGGTGCCCGTCACCGAGGGCGAGCGGGACGCGCTGACCCAGGAGGAGATCGCGGAGGCCGTGGAGGAGGTCACCCTGCGCGAGGAGCGGCCGGTGGTGCGCAAGTACCTGGTGCCGATCGAGCGGGTGCGGCTGGTGGTCGAGCGGTTCACCGACGATCACGTGGTGCGCGAGGAACTGCACCGTGAGCACGTCGAGATCCAGGACGGCGCCCCGGCCGGCGCCCCCGGCCCATCGGCCGCGCACGCCGCGCCGGCCGGACACACCTCCCAGGCGTCGCAGCCGGCTCCGGCCGCCCACTCCTCGGGCAGTACGTCCGGGGGCACCCAGGGCGGCGGCCCCGGAGGGTCGACGGCCGGCCGGCCGGACTCCCCCGCGGACTCCTCGTCGGCCGTCCGGCCGACGGACAGTTCCGCGGCCGCTCCGGCCGCGGCCCAGGCCGGCGTGCAGTCGCGCCCCGAGCCGCTGCGCACGATGAGCTGAGCAGCCCGCCCCCGGCAGACGGGCGGGGCCCCGGGCCGTACGCGGTCCGGGGCCCCGCCCGTCTTCGGCATGCCCCGGGGCCGGTGGCGCGGGGCCGGATCGGCCCGCTCCGCGCCGCTCCGGCCTGCACTTTGCCAAAGCTTCACCGATCGATATTTGACACACTGAAGTATCTGCCGCCAAAGTTACTTCAGCTAGTTCACTTTCACTCGCCTGAAGCAATGTCCTCGGGCACACGTACTGGAGGAAGCACCGTGAGTGAGGCACCACAGCCCACCACCGCGGCAGAGAAGCAGAGCAGTGCCCGGGTACTCCCTGCCCTGATCCTGGCGATGCTGGCATTCAGCGTGGTGCAGACCGCGGTCGTCCCGATCCTGCCCTCGCTCGCCAAGGAACTGAACGTCTCCGGTTCCAACATCACCTGGCTGATGACGGCCAACCTGCTCTCGGCCGCCGTCCTCACCCCGTTGCTCGGCCGGTTCGGCGACCTGCGCGGCCGCAAGCCGATGCTGCTGATCTCGCTGACCGGGCTGGTCGCCGGTTCGGCCCTCGCGGTGAGCACGCACTCCTTCACCTGGCTCGTGGTGGCCCGCGTCCTGCAGGGCGCGGGCGGTGGCGTGCTGCCGCTGGCGATCAGCATCGTCCGAGACGAGCTGCCCAAGGAGAAGGTCACCGGCGGCGTCGCCGGGATCAGCGCCTCGATGGGCGTCGGCAGCGGCCTCGGCCTGGTGGCCACCGGCCTGCTGCTGGAGCACTGGAGCTACAAGTCCATCTTCTGGATGGGCCTGGTCTTCGGTCTGATCGCCGTCGCACTGGTGGCCCTGCGGGTCCCCAAGGACCCGGTCGTCGACACCGAGGGCGGGGCCGACCCGCTCGGCGCGATCGCCCTCGCCGGCTGGCTCTCCGCCCTGCTCGTCGCCGTCAGCCAGGGCAACTCCTGGGGCTGGACCTCCAACAAGACCCTCGGCCTGTTCGCCGTCGCCGCCGTGGTCGCCCTGATCTGGGGGATCATCGAGGTCAAGGTCAAGCACCCGCTCGTCGACATGTCGATGATGTCCCGCCCGGCCGTCGCCTTCACCAACCTGGCCGGTCTGCTGATCGGGTTCGGGATGTACGGCTCCTTCATGGTGATCAGCAACTTCGCCCAGACCCCTGCGCGGCTCACCCACTACGGCTTCACCGCCACCGTGCTGCACGCCGGCGTGATGCTGCTGCCGTCCGCGGTCGGCAGCATGGTCGCCGCCCCGCTCGGCGCCGTCCTGATCGCCCGTCGCGGACCGCGCCTGCCGCTGGTGCTCGGCGGCGTCCTCGGCGCCGTCGCGATGTCCTACCTGGCCATGCGCCACAGCCACGAGGGTGACCTCTACACCGCCTCGGCGATCTTCGGTCTGGGCATCGGCCTCGCCTTCTCCGCGATGCCGGCCTACATCAACGGCGCCGTCCCGGTCGAGCAGAGCGGCATCGCCAACGGCATGAACGCCGTACTGCGCACCGTCGGTGGCGCCATCGGCACCGCCGTGATGGCCGCCATCCTGACCGGCGACACCATCCCGCGCCTGCCCGTCGCCCTGCCGACCCTGAACGCCTACCAGCACGCGTTCTGGACCGCCGCGGCCGTCTGCCTCGTCGCCGGCGCCGTGCCCTTCCTGATCCGCCGGATCAAGCCGGCCGCCCCCGCGGCCGACCTGGCCGACGCACCGGACTCCAGCCCCGTGCTGGTCAAGACCGACGCCTGACGAGGCGTCCTCCCCCGCGCCCCGGGACAGGGCGCGGGGGGACCGGGCCACCGGGGATCGACGAGGGCATCGCGATCACCCAAGGCCCGGCCCGACACGCGGCCCCGCCCGGAACTCTCCGGGCGGGGCCGCTTCGTCGTCCCCGCCCGCCCCGCGGCCGGTCCCGAGCCGCCTCACTCCTGCCGCAGGGGCAGCGGACGGGCCGGCTCCAGCGCCGGATCGTCCACCAGGAAGGTCCGCACCCGGCCCGGGCCGCTCCACGGCGTCTCGAACCGCACGGTGACCCGCCCGACCCCGCTGCCCTGCACCCACCCCGGGCCGAACTCGGTGTGCGTCACGTCCTGCCCCGGCATCCAGCGCCTGACGGCCGGCACCTCCCCGGCCTCCGCCGGCGCCTCGGCCGGCTGCTCCCCCGGCGCCCGGCCGGCCGACCCGGGGGCGTGCCCCGACCCGGCCCCGGTCACCGGCACGCTCACCGGCCCCGGCCCCGATCCCGGCCCCGGCTCGCGCTGCTCGGCCTGTGCCTGCTCCTTCGCCTGCTCCTGTTCCTGCTCCTGCGCCGCCTCGCGCACGGCCTGCGCGAAGAGGTCCTCCTGGGTGTAGTCCGCCAGCTGCGAGACGCCGACGCCGAGCAGCCGCACCCCGCCGGTGACGTCCACCTGGGCGGCCAAGCGGCGCGCCGTGTCGCCGATCACCGTCTCGTCGTCGGTCGGGCCGCGCAGCGTCTCGGACCGGGTCAGCGTGGAGAAATCGAAACGCCGCACTTTGAGCACCACCGTGCGGCCGGAGCGCCCGGCCGCACGGAGCCGGCCGACGCAGCGCGCGGCCAGCACGTCGACCTCGTGCAGGATCCGGTCGCGGTCCGCGAGGTCCACCTCGAAGGTGTCCTCCACCGAGACGGACTTGGCGTCCCGGTCCGGCACCACCGGCCGGTCGTCCAGCCCCAGGGCCATCTGGAGCACCCCCGCGCCGTGCGCCCGCCCGAGCAGCTGCACCAGCTCCGCCTCGCCGGCCTCGGCCAGGTCGGCCACCGTGATCAGCCCGGCCCGGCGCAGCACCTGCTCGGTGGCCGGGCCGACCCCCGGCAGCGCCCGGACCGACATCGGGCCCAGCACCGTCCGCTCCCGGCCGGGCGCGACGAGCACCAGGCCGTCCGGTTTGGCCTGCTCGGAGGCGATCTTCGCCATCAGCTTGGAGCCCGCCGCGCCCACCGAGGCGGTCAGCCCCGTCCGCCGCTCGATGTCGGCCCGGAGGTCCTCCGCCAGGGCCAGTACCAGGGCGGCGCCGTCGGGTGCCTCGGCGATGGCCGGGCCGTACGGACCGGCCGCCAGGTCGACGAAGGCCTCGTCCAGGCTGAGCGGCTCGACCAGCGGGGAGAGCTCCCGCAGCAGGCCCATCACCAGGTCGCTGACCCGGCGGTAGGCCTCGAAGCGGCCGATCAGGAAGGCCGCGTTCGGGCAGAGCCGCCGGGCCTGGGCCATCGGCATCGCGGAGTGCACCCCGAACTTGCGGGCCTCGTACGAGGCGGTGGAGACCACGCCCCGGCCGCCCAGGCCGCCGACGACCACCGGTTTGCCGCGCAGGCTCGGCTTGGCCGCCTGCTCCACCGAGGCGAAGAAGGCGTCCATGTCGAGGTGGATGATGCTCGGCAGTGACCGCACCTGCCGATCATGCCGCAGGGGTACGACAATCAGGCGTCCGCGCGATCGGCACGGCGCGCCCGGGCCCGGCCGGACCTTCCGGGCCTCCAGCGGCGCGGGACCGTACCCCGCGGCGCAAGGTCACCGCCCGGGAGCGGGTCAGCGCCCGCCCGCGTCCGCGAGCGCCCGCGGGATGCCCTGCTCCTGCGGGCCGAGCAGGGCCGGGTCGGGCCGCAGCCAGGCGTTCAGCGCGGCCTTCCCGGCGCCGGGGATCTCCCGCAGGCCGCCGTAGTACCAGGTGGCGTCGTGCCACTCCTGCACCCCGACCGCGTACGCGTCGACGCCCGCGGCCTGACAGAGGGCCAGCGCCCGGCGGACGTGGAACTCCTGGCTGACCAGCACCGCCCGCTCGACCCCGAAGATCCGCCGGGCCCGGGTGCAGGAGTCCCAGGTGTCGAAACCCGCGTAGTCGCCCACCACCCGGATCTCCGGCACGCCGTGCTCGATCAGGTAACGCCGCATCGCGTCGGTCTCGTCGTAGCTGGCCCGCCCGTTGTCCCCGGTCACCAGGATCGCCCGGACCTTCTGCCGCTGGTACAGCTCCAGCGCCGCGTCCAGCCGGTGCGCGAGGTACGGGGACGGCGTGCCGTTCTCCAGGCCGGCGCCGAACACCACCGCCACAGGGGCCTGCGGCACGCTCTGCACGGTGCGGACCCGGTCCGCCGTGCTCGTCCAGAGCCAGGCGCTCGGTGCCAGCGCCACCACGCAGAGCAGGACGAGCAGTTGGAAAGCCCGGCGCTGTCCGCGGCGCTGCCGCAGCCAGGCCGGCCCACCGAGTACGACCCGCACGAAGCGTATGACCCGCACGACCCCTCCTTGATCAGTTCACCACCGGTGACGACGCGACCGGCCCGGACGGTTCCCCGTCCGGGCCGGTCGCCGGTGCTGCCGGATCTCTCGTGCTGTCAGAACACGGGTCGTGCGAGGGGGTTGGCGCACCCGATCGATCGGGCTGTCGCCGGCGCCACGGCGGGCAGCCGCGGCGGCGGGAGGGTGGGGCGGCGGGAGGTGGGCGGCCGTCAGCCCGCGCGGTTGCGCCGCTGCGCCAGCTCGTCCGCCGGGTCCTGGCCGACCAGCGTCTCGCCGGTGTCCGTACGCTCGGCGTGCAACCGGCCCAGGGAGGACTCCAGCTCCTTCCAGACCGCGCCGACCGCGATGCCGAAGACGCCCTGACCGCCCTTCAGCAGGTCGACCACCTGCTGCGGGGTGCTGCACTCGTAGACCGTCGCACCGTCGCACATCAGGGTCAGCCCCGCCAGGTCGCCGACCTCGGCGGACTGCAGGTGGGTGACCGCCACCCGGATGTTCTGCAGCGACACGCCGGCGTCCAGCAGACGCTTCACGATCTTCAGGGTCAGGATGTCGCGGAAGCTGTAGAGGCGGTGCGTGCTGGCCGGGTAGACCGACCGCACACTCGGCTCCAGCAGCCCGGTGCGCGCCCAGTAGTCCAGCTGGCGGTAGGTGATGCCGGCCGCCGCGCAGGCCGTCGGCCCGCGGTAGCCGACCAGCGCGGAGGTGGGGGCGAGTCGTTCGATGTCCGGCTGGCCGCCCTGGACGGCCGGGAAGCGCCCGATCCTGGGCCCGCCCCGGGTCGGCTCGGCGCCGCCGGGCTCCGCCGTCCGGGTGTCCCAGGCGCGGTCCACCCCGGTCCGGCCGGTGCGCTGCACATGCACGGAGCACACGCCACCCACGGCCACGTCATCGCCGGTGCTGGTCATGCCTACCTCCGTCCACCTGTGCTGCGGGGCAACCCGGCCGCGGGTGACACCCCGCAGCCACTCCTGACGGTAGGCAGTCACCCATGGCCCGTCAACGATCGCCACGCCGGGCACACCAAACCGCGTCACTCGGGAGAGTGGTTTTTCGTGCCCCCAGTGTGGGTATGTGGACGACTTTTGGCAAAACCCCGACGGCGGGCCCCACACGCCGGAACGGCCTCCTCGGCCCGAGCCCGCCGATCACCGTGGGTGCGGGGGCCGATCACCACGGGTGGCGCCAGGCGCTCACGGCGGGTGGAACGCCGCTCATCACGGGGGTGGACCGGGCAGGTTCGGCCGTCGGCCTCGGAGGGGCACCCGCAAGGCCCCGAGCCCGTCGGGCCGGCGGAGGACAGCGGAAAAGGCCCGCACCGAACGGGCGGGCGGGGAAGCCGGCGGGCGGCCCCTACTGCTGGCCGCCGCCGAAGTCCTCGGGCGAGACCTGGTCGAGGAACTCGCGGAACTTCTCGACCTCGTCCTCCTGCTCGTCCGGGATCGCGATGCCCGCCTCGGCGAGCACCTCCTCGCTCCCGTAGATCGGAGTACCGGTCCGCAGGGCGAGGGCTATCGCGTCGGACGGACGGGCGCTGACCTCCACACCGCCGGTGAACACCAGTTCGGCGTAGAAGACGCCCTCGCGCAGGTCGGTGATCCGGACCTCGGTGAGCTGCTGGCCCAGAGCCTCCAGCACGTCCTTGAACAGGTCGTGCGTCAGCGGGCGCACCGGCGTCATGCCCTGCTGGGCGAAGGCGATCGCGGTCGCCTCACCCGGACCGATCCAGATCGGCAGGTAGCGGTCGCCCCCGACCTCGCGCAGCAGCACGATCGGCTGGTTCGACGGCATCTCCACCCGGACACCCACGACGTCGAGCTCATTCACAGTCGCAACCCTATGGCCCACACCCCGGATATGAAAGCGCAACCAGGACCGGGCTGGTCACAGCGCTGCGAGCGGCCGTGCGGGGCCACCGCCCGGGACCTAGTGGCGGGCCCGCATCCCGACCTGGACCATCGCCGCATGCAGCCGGACGGACAGCGTGGCGAGATCGCGCGCGGTGGCCTCGGCGTGCGCCCGGGTCTGCGGGTTCCGGTGCCGCCGCAGCGGGGCGACCACCTGGTCCACCAGGGCGACCTCGCGGTCCGCCGCGGCCTTCATCGCGCGCAGGTGGCGCGGTTCCAGTCCGTACCGGCCCAGTTCGGCCACCAGCCGGGCCACCTGCAGTGCCTCGCCGTCGTACCCGCCGTCCGGGCCCGGCACCACCAGGCCGTAGGCCTCCCACTCGGCGAGCTCGCGCTCCCCCGCCTCGGCGGCGGCCAGCAGCTCCGCCCGGCCGAGCCGGACCCCGGAGACCGCGCCGGAGGCCGCCCCCAGCTCGCGGTCGACCTCCTCCATCGGCCCGGGGCGGGTCTCGGGCGCGGGCAGCGCCGGCGGCGCCTCCCCGCGCTCGATCGCGTCCAGGTGCTCGCGGATCACTCTCAGCGGCAGATAGTGGTCGCGCTGCATCCGCAGCACGTACGCCAGCCGCTCGACGTCGGCGGGGCTGAACTTGCGGTAGCCCGAGGGCGTGCGCTGCGGCTCCACCAGGCCCTCCGCCTCCAGGAACCTGATCTTGGAGATGGTGACCTCGGGAAAGTCGTCCCGAAGGAAGGCCAGCACCGCACCGATGCTCAGCAGTTCCTCACCGCGCCGCCGGGGGTCACCCGGACGGTGGACGGTGCGGCCGTGCTGACGGGGGGCCGCGATCACCCCCCTCACACCCTGCTCCGGTCGCGGCTGCGACAGGGGCGCCGGCTCCGGGCCGGGGTGCGCGGGGGTGATCGCCCCGAGAGATGTGGGAGGGTTCGCGCTCACTCGGGCTCCTGCCGAAGTCGTGGTCAGTACCCCCGGTGGTGGCTGGCGAAGAACACCAGCCGGTACTTGCCGATCTGCACCTCGTCGCCGTTGTTCAAGGACACCTCGTCGATCCGCTCCCGGTTGACGTAGGTGCCGTTGAGGCTGCCGACGTCCGCGACGGTGAAACCGCCCCCCGGCGTCCGGCGGAACTCGACGTGCTTGCGCGACACCGTGACATCGTCCAGGAAGATGTCGCCCTGCGGGTGACGGCCGGCCGTGGTCTTGTCCGAGTCGAGCAGGAACCGGCTGCCCGAGTTCGGGCCGCGCTGCACGATCAGCAGGGCGGAGCCCGGCGGCAGCGCGTCGATCGCCGACAGCACCTCGGGCGACAGTGCGGGCTGGGTGCCCGTGCCGGCCTGGGTGGCGTTCGGGTCGTACGACTCGAGGCCGGAGATCGAGATGGTCGAGGTGGTCTCCGCGGCGCCCTCGGGGAGCACGCCACCACGCAGCGCGGTACCGCAGTTGGAACAGAAGCGGGCCGCGACGGGGTTCTGGTTCCCGCACCTGGGGCACGGAGTGGGGCCACCCATGTTCACAGCCTCCTGGCGCGGCAGACCCGACGGGTCGTGCCCGGCGTAGGGATCCGGGGCAAACCCTCCACCCGAGGTTGAGGGTCCTGTCGGGAAACCTATGCGCGGGGCGCCGGAGGGGTCAACCGACGCGCCGTAGCCCGCGGGATTCCCTCCCTGGGGGGCGCCGGTGCCGTCCCTGAAGAGCGGCCGGTCGGTCGCGTACTCGACCCCTTCGGGCGCGGATCGCATGCCCGGCAGGGCGGGCTCTTCGTCGGCCCGGCGGTGGCGCGCGGTGGGCGCCTCGACAGCCGCACCACTGCGGTTGTTGCGGCCGAACAACTTCGAGAAGAAACTCACGGGCGAATCCCCTTGCGTGTGACAGACCCGCCCGCGGGGCAGGGTGAGAACCTCGGACAGGCTGCGAGCCCGGCTGGGCGCCGGGCCGATGGGAGTGGTGCTCCGACAAACAGCGGCACGGACCAGTGTCTCTGACGGCCTTGCGGCAGCCTCCACCGGGGGTTCCCCGCAGGTGACGGACCGTACGAAAGGCGCCCCGTCACTTCGCCGCCGGCTTGGCGTACTGCGGCGTCCGCAGCTCGGTGAGCGCGTCCACGACGATCTTCTGCTGCTCGGCGATGGTGGCGCGGGCCTGGTGACTCTCCAGCGTGCGGACCACCCCGCCGGGGATGTTCAGCGCGGGTGTCAGGTCCTGCGGGTTCCCGACCACGGTGAAGCGGTACGGCTGCGAGATCTTCTTGCCGTCGATCTGCACACCGCCCCCCGGAGTGTCGGTGAAGTAGGTGTTCACCACCACGCGCACGTCGTTGATCTGAATCGCCTCCGCCCCCGCCGCTCTGAGTTCCTGCAGGGTGTCCAGCAGCATATCCGCCTTCACCTGCCCTTGGGGATCATCGACCGTCAGTACGATGCCCGGACCAGTGGCTTTGACCGTCCCGGCGAGGACACCGAGCTCCGTCGACTTCTTCCTGGTCTGTTCCTGGGCCTCCTTGGCCTGGTTGGAGCTGTTCTCCAACTGGGCCATGGACTGCTCGAGCTGTGCCTTCTCCTGCTGGAGACGCTGCTGGCGGCTGTCCAGTTCGTCGAGGATGCGCACCAAGTCTTCCTGGCGGGCGCCGCGCAGCTGGTTGTGGTCGTTGGTGGAGCGCACCTGGATCGCCAGTGCCAGGCCCAGCGAGAACAGCAGCAGCGCCACGACCAGCTGGCCGCGGGACACCCGCGGCGGCCACATCGCCGCCCGGAGCCGCTTGCGGCCGCCGACGGCGGTCGGCACCGGCCGGGGCGCCGACGCGGTGGCGGGCGCGGTGACGGCCGCGGATATCGGCGCCGGCTCGGTACCGGGGACGGGCTCCGCCTCGGCGGCGCCGTCGCCCACGGCCGCGGTTACGGCCGCACCGGCCGTGCGGGCCACCGGACGGGTCCCCGGCACGGCTTCGGCCACAGCCGCAGGAGCGGCTGCGGCCTCGGGCGCGTCCGCCGCTGCCTCCTCCGCATCCGCATCCGGACGCTCGGCGGCGGGCTCGGCCGTCGGTCCGGCGCTCGCCCGCTCGACCTTGCGGAGCCCGGCAGCGCCCAGCACAACCGTGTCCGACTCGACCCGACGCGGCCCGCCCTGACCAGGCTCGGCCCGCTCGGCGCCGGCCGTCCCCCGCCCGGTGACGGGCGTCGGACCGGCCGCCGGGACGGACCCGCCGTTCGGCCCGGCGGGAGCCGTCGGCTCCTCCGCGGACTCCGGCCCGGTCACGGCCGGCCCGATCTCGGCCGGCTCGGACGGCACCTGCCTGGTCGCGCCCGGCGCGGACCCGGCCGGCGCTGCCGCCGGCTGCGGGGCGGGCACGTCCTGGACCTCGGCGGCCTCGGCGGCCTCGGCACCTTCGGTCGCCGGAGCCCGCCCGGGGCCCTTCGCCGTCTCGTCCTGCGCCACGTCCGCTCCTGACTTCCCTGCTGATCCCGGCGGTCCTGCCACTCCCCCCGGTCCTACCGCCCCCGCCGTCCGCGCGGGTACGTCCTCACGTCCGGTCCGCCCCCGGTCCGACTCAGGCCCGGAAGACATGGCGCCTGATCGCGGCCGCGTTGGAGAAGATCCGGATGCCGAGCACGACGACCACTCCCGTGGACAGCTGCGATCCGACCCCGAGCTGGTCGCCGAGGAAGACGATCAGCGCGGCGACCACCACGTTGGAGAGGAAGGACACCACGAAGACCTTGTCGTCGAAGATCCCGTCCAGCATCGCCCGGACACCGCCGAACACCGCGTCGAGCGCCGCCACCACCGCGATCGGCAGGTACGGCACGACGGCGTCCGGCACCTCGGGCTGGACGAAGAGTCCGACGACCACCCCGATCACGAGACCCAGTACGGCAATCACGGTCTAGTTGCTCCTTGTCCCTGCGGAGGGCGACCCGGCGGTCGCGGTCGGCGAGGTGCCGGTCGCTCTGGGCGAGTTGCTGCTGGAGGTCTTGCTGCCGGACGGCTTCGCACCCGGCGCGTGCGCGCCCGTCGAGGAAGCGGACGGCGAAGGGGCGGACGGCACGGCGCCCGGCGTACCGGACGGGCTCGCGCCGGCCCCGGTGGGCGATCCCGAAGCGTCCGGTGCGGCGGCTGCCGGCGAAGGGGGCGCCGACGGTACGGGCTGCGCCGTGCGGAGGGTCACGCCGACCGCGGCCGGCAGGGTCACCTTGCTCTGGACGGAGAGGCTGAACTTGATGCCGTAGCTGTCCTGCAGCAGGTGCAGGTAGTGCCCGGCGACGCCACTCTCGAAGGCGGGGCCCAGCTTGGGTCCGTCGCCGACCGCCAGCACGGTGTACGGGGGCACCAGCGGCCGGTTGTCCACCAGGACGGCCTCCCCCGCGGCCCTGATCGCGGACAGGGCGGTGAGCCGCTGCCCGTTGATGGAGACCCCCTCGGCCCCGGCCTGCCAGAGCCCGTTCACGATCAGCTGCAGGTCCCGGTCGCGGAGCCGCCCGCTGTTCTGGAAGCCCCCGGCCTGCCGGGGGTCCACGTTGCCGCCCGCGCCGGTACCGGCGGCGTCCTCGACCACCAGGCGTATGCCCGGTCCCGAGACCTCTCCGGTTCCGACCGCGCCGGCCAGGTCGGCGAGACCGCCGTCACCGGCGGACTGCAGGGCCTGCTGCTGGGTGCCCTCGACCTTGCGTCGCAGTTCCTGGACCTGCTGCTGCAACCGGTCCGCGGCCCCCGTGGTGTCCGTCACGCGGCGGACCAGCGCGTCGCGTTCCTTGGCGAGGGCCGGCTGGGCGTCGTGGGCGTTCACCGCGCCCACGGTCAGGACGACCCCCACCAGGGCGAGCCCCAGCCCCAGGGTCGCCAGTCCCCGCCGGGTGGTCGGGACCCGGCTGGCCCGTCCGTCGCCCCTGGCCGCCGCCGCCTGCGCGTAGCCCTCGTCCAACCCGTGGTCCATCACACTGGTCAGCAGGGACATCGATGCGTCGGGGCGGCTGTATCGTCCGTCCCTGGCACTCGGCGTCGGCGTCGCTGGCATGCGGACCATCGTCCCACGTCGGCGGAGTGCCCTGACCACAACCCCTGCGCCAGGAAGCCGGATTGCCCGTCGGATCGTGACCAACGGGACGAACCGGACAGGGGTGGCGCGACCACGGCCGCACCACCCCCGCCGGTGACAAGCTCCCGGGCTACCTCCCGGCGCCCTCGACGACGGCGGCCCACTCGTCCAGCAGCTGGCTGGTGGCCTGATCGTCCGGCCCCTCGGCCCAGAGGTGGGTGACGGCCTCGGCCGGGTCCGGCAGGACGAGCGTCCAGCGCCCGTCCGCCTCGACCACCCGCACCCCGTCGGTGGTGTCCAGCCGGCGACTGCCGGCCGCCTCCACCACGGAGCGCATCACCATGCCCTTGGCGGCCCACGGTGTGGCGATGTCCCGCCGCTGGATGTGGGCCTGCGGGATCCGGGCGTCGATCTGGCTCAGTGTCAGCTGCGTCCGCGCCACCAGGCCGACCAGCCGGACGAAGGCGGCCGCCCCGTCCAGGACACCGCTGAATTCCGGCACCACGTAGCCGCCGCGACCGTCTCCGCCGAAGACCGTGCCCTCGGCGGAGGCCGCCTTGGCCAGATCGTCCGGGGTGGTGGTGGTCCAGGTGACCTGGGTGCCGTGGTACGCCGCGACCTGCTCGGCGATGCGGGTGGTGGTCACCGGCAGGGCCACCTGCCCGCTGCGCCGCTCCGCCGCGACCAGGTCGAGCAGGACGAGCAGTGCCCGGTCGTCCTGGATCACCCGGCCGAGCTCGTCCACGAAGGACACCCGCTCGCCGACCGGGTCGAACCGCACGCCGAAGGCCGCCCGGGAGGAGGCCACCAGCTCGCCCAGCCGGGCCAGGCCGGCCCGGCGCGACTCCGCATCCTCGGTCGGCCTGGACTCGTCCAGCCCGCCGGAGACGGTGAGCACCTCGACACCCAGGCGCCCCAGGATGCTCGGCATCACCAGCGCGGCACTGCCGTGCGCGGTGTCCACCACCACCTTGAGCCCGGCCTCCCGCACACCCGTGGTGTCGATCGCCCGCAGCAGGTTGCCCGCGTACGAGTCGAAGACGCTGGCCGGGTGGAGCAGGTCGCCGATCTCGCCGGGGAAGGCCCGGCGGTACTCCTGCCGGGCGTAGACCCGGTCGAGCTTGCGCTGGCCGGCCTGGGAGAGGTCGGCGCCGCGCTCGTCGAAGAACAGGATGTCCAGCGAGTCCGGCACACCCGGGGTGGTCCGCAGGAAGATCCCGCCCGCGCTGCCCCGCGCGGTGTGCTGCCGGGCCACCGGCATCGGTACGTTCTCCAGGTCGCGGACGTCGATCGCGCTGGTCTGCAACGCCGAGATCATCGCCCGCTTGAGCGCGCGCGCACCACGCGAGTGGTCACGCGCGATGGTGACGGTCGCACCCTTCTTGAGCGTCGTCGCGTAGGCACCCGCCAGCCGGACGGCCAGCTCCGGTGTGATCTCCACATTGAGGATGCCGGAGACCCCGCGGACTCCGAAGAGGTGCTCCTGCCCGCGCGACTCCCAGATCACCGAGGTGTTGACGACCGCGCCGGCTTCGATGGTCTTGAACGGATAGACCCGGACGTTGCCCGCGATGATCGACTCCTCGCCGATCAGGCACTCGTCCCCGATGACCGCGCCCTCCTCGATCCTGGAGGCGCGCATCACGTCGGTGTTCTTGCCGATCACACAGCCGCGGAGGTTGCTCTGCGGCCCGATGTACACGTTGTCGTGGACGACGGTCTTGTGCAGGAACGCACCACGTTTCACGACCACGTTGCTGCCCAGCACGGTGTGCTCGCGCAGCTCCACGCCGGCCTCGACCTTGGCGTAGTCGCCGATGTAGAGGGGTCCGCGCAGTACGGCCTCCGGATCGACCTCCGCACCCTCGGCCACCCAGACCCCGGGCGAGATCTCGAAGCCGTCCAGCTCGACCTCGACCTTGCCCTCCAGGACGTCCGCCTGGGCCTTCTGGTAGCTCTCGTGCGTGCCCACGTCCTCCCAGTAGCCCTCGGCGACGTAGCCGAAGACCGGCTTGCCCTCCTTGAGCAACTGCGGGAAGACGTCGCTCGACCAGTCCACCGACTCGCCGGCCGCGACGTAGTCGAAGACCTCGGGTTCCATCACATAGATACCGGTGTTCACCGTGTCCGAGAAGACCTGGCCCCAGGTCGGCTTCTCCAGGAAGCGCTCGACCCGGCCCTCGTCGTCGGTGATCGTGATTCCGAATTCGAGCGGGTTGGGCACCCTGGTCAGGCAGACCGTGACCAGAGCCCCCTTCTCACGGTGGAAGGCGATCAGATCGGAGAGATCGAAGTCGGTGAGGGCGTCGCCGGAGATCACCAGAAACGAATCGTCCTTGAGCGCGTCCTCGGCGTTCTTGACGCTGCCCGCGGTGCCCAACGGGGTTTCTTCGTTGGCATATGTCAAATGCATACCGAGCTCTTCGCCGTCACCGAAGTAGTTCTTGACCAGCGAGGCCAGGAACTGGACGGTGACGACGGTGTCGGTGAGGCCGTGCCGCTTCAGCAGCCGAAGCACGTGCTCCATGATCGGCCGGTTGGCCACCGGCAGCAGCGGCTTGGGCATGCTCGAGGTCATCGGGCGGAGTCGAGTGCCCTCGCCCCCTGCCATCACAACGGCTTTCATTACGGGTGCGTCCTCCTTCGCGGTGGTGGACCCTGCGGATCCATCAAACCGTTCCAGAGCTTCTCTACCCGGATGAAATCGTCCGACGCACCGTGTCGTCGTGGGACTTCTCCCAATCGCGTCTCAAACGGCGGACGCCGCGTCCGCCTTCACGATCTGCCGGGCCTGCACCGCATAGAGGATGCCGGCCCACCAGTAGAGGGTCGTCCCCCACCAGATGAAGGCCCAGCTGACCACGTTCGCCGGCTCGGCGATCCAGGTGTCCCCGGTGCCCAGCAGCAGCAGCGGAAAGGCGTACATCAGATTGAAGGTCGCGGCCTTCCCGAGAAAACTCACCTGCAGCGGACCGTAGCCGTGCCGGTTCAGAATCGGGAGCAGGCAGACGATGAAGGCCTCCCGCGCCAGCAGGATCGTCGTCACCCACCAGGGCAGGATGCCGCGCCAGGTGAGCCCCAACAGGGTCGACAGCACGTAGAGACGGTCCGCGAGCGGGTCGAGGATCTGTCCCACCCGGCTGATCTGCCCCCACCTGCGGGCCAGCTTGCCGTCGAGGTAGTCGCTGATACCGCTCAGCATCAGCAGCAGGACGGCCCAGCCGTCGTTGTTCGGCCCGTCGAACACCGGCCACAGGATGAGCCAGAGGAAGATCGGTACGCCGACCAGCCGGCCCATGCTCAGCAGGTTGGGGATGGTGAGGACGCGATCGGTCTGGACCCGCGTCTCCTGGACCTCCACCCGGGGGCCTCCTGTAAGTTGCGACAGTTCTGCACGATGACCCTACAACAGAGAAGCCCCCGCCCGGTTACCCGGCGGGGGCTTCTCTGAATGATTGTTCGGCGGCGTCCTACTCTCCCACAGGGTCCCCCCTGCAGTACCATCGGCGCAATGAGGCTTAGCTTCCGGGTTCGGAATGTAACCGGGCGTTTCCCTCATGCTATGACCACCGAAACACTATGAAACTGTCACCGCACCACCCACCCGTGACCAGGGCAAGTGGGGTCGTTGTTTCAGAACAACACAGTGGACGCGAGCAACTGAGGACAAGCCCTCGGCCTATTAGTACCGGTCAGCTCCACCCCTTACAGGGCTTCCACATCCGGCCTATCAACCCAGTCGTCTACTGGGAGCCTTACCCTCTCAAGGAGGTGGGAATACTCATCTCGAAGCAGGCTTCCCGCTTAGATGCTTTCAGCGGTTATCCCTCCCGAACGTAGCCAACCAGCCATGCCCTTGGCAGGACAACTGGCACACCAGAGGTTCGTCCGTCCCGGTCCTCTCGTACTAGGGACAGCCCTTCTCAATATTCCTACGCGCACAGCGGATAGGGACCGAACTGTCTCACGACGTTCTAAACCCAGCTCGCGTACCGCTTTAATGGGCGAACAGCCCAACCCTTGGGACCTACTCCAGCCCCAGGATGCGACGAGCCGACATCGAGGTGCCAAACCATCCCGTCGATATGGACTCTTGGGGAAGATCAGCCTGTTATCCCCGGGGTACCTTTTATCCGTTGAGCGACGGCGCTTCCACAAGCCACCGCCGGATCACTAGTCCCTGCTTTCGCACCTGCTCGACCCGTCGGTCTCACAGTCAAGCTCCCTTGTGCACTTACACTCAACACCTGATTGCCAACCAGGCTGAGGGAACCTTTGGGCGCCTCCGTTACTCTTTAGGAGGCAACCGCCCCAGTTAAACTACCCACCAGACACTGTCCCTGATCCGGATCACGGACCCAGGTTAGACATCCAGCACGACCAGAGTGGTATTTCAACGTCGACTCCACAACCACTGGCGTGGCTGCTTCAAAGTCTCCCACCTATCCTACACAAGCCGAACCGAACACCAATATCAAGCTATAGTAAAGGTCCCGGGGTCTTTCCGTCCTGCTGCGCGAAACGAGCATCTTTACTCGTAATGCAATTTCACCGGGCCTATGGTTGAGACAGTCGAGAAGTCGTTACGCCATTCGTGCAGGTCGGAACTTACCCGACAAGGAATTTCGCTACCTTAGGATGGTTATAGTTACCACCGCCGTTTACTGGCGCTTAAGTTCTCAGCTTCGCCGAGACGAATCTCGACTAACCGGTCCCCTTAACGTTCCAGCACCGGGCAGGCGTCAGTCCGTATACATCGCCTTACGGCTTCGCACGGACCTGTGTTTTTAGTAAACAGTCGCTTCTCGCTGGTCTCTGCGGCCGGCCCCAGCTCAGAGTGCAAGACTCATCACCAGTTCCGGCCCCCCTTCTCCCGAAGTTACGGGGGCATTTTGCCGAGTTCCTTAACCATAGTTCACCCGAACGCCTCGGTATTCTCTACCTGACCACCTGAGTCGGTTTGGGGTACGGGCCGCCATGAAACTCGCTAGAGGCTTTTCTCGACAGCATAGGATCATCCACTTCACCACAATCGGCTCGGCATCAGGTCTCAGCCTCAATGAGTGACGGATTTGCCTATCACTCGGCCTACACCCTTACCCCGGGACAACCACCGCCCGGGCTGGACTACCTTCCTGCGTCACCCCATCGCTCACCTACTACCCTGTTGGGTCAGCGGCTCCACCACGTCCCTTCGTCCGAAGACTCCAGGCCGGCTTCGCGGCTTTAGCATTCAGAGGTTCGACGTTGGCGCTTCAAAGCGGGTACGGGAATATCAACCCGTTGTCCATCGACTACGCCTGTCGGCCTCGCCTTAGGTCCCGACTTACCCTGGGCAGATCAGCTTGACCCAGGAACCCTTGGTCAATCGGCGCAAGAGTTTCTCACTCTTGTATCGCTACTCATGCCTGCATTCTCACTCGTGTCCCGTCCACAACTGGATTCCTCCGCTGCTTCACCCGGAACACGACGCTCCCCTACCCATCACAGCAGGCGTTGGCCCTGTTGCTGCAATGACACGACTTCGGTGGTGTGCTTGAGCCCCGCTACATTGTCGGCGCGGAATCACTTGACCAGTGAGCTATTACGCACTCTTTCAAGGGTGGCTGCTTCTAAGCCAACCTCCTGGTTGTCTCTGCGACTCCACATCCTTTCCCACTTAGCACACGCTTAGGGACCTTAGTCGGTGTTCTGGGCTGTTTCCCTCTCGACCATGGAGCTTATCCCCCACAGTCTCACTGCCACGCTCTCACTTACCGGCATTCGGAGTTTGGCTAAGGTCAGTAACCCGGTGAGGCCCATCGCCTATCCAGTGCTCTACCTCCGGCAAGAAACACGTGACGCTGCACCTAAATGCATTTCGGGGAGAACCAGCTATCACGGAGTTTGATTGGCCTTTCACCCCTAACCACAGGTCATCCCCCAGGTTTTCAACCCTGGTGGGTTCGGTCCTCCACGAAGTCTTACCTCCGCTTCAACCTGCCCATGGCTAGATCACTCCGCTTCGGGTCTTGGGCATGCAACTCAATCGCCCTATTCGGACTCGCTTTCGCTACGGCTACCCCACACGGGTTAACCTCGCTACACACCGCAAACTCGCAGGCTCATTCTTCAAAAGGCACGCAGTCACGAGACAGACGGGCAAGCCCACTGTCCGACGCTCCCACGGCTTGTAGGCACACGGTTTCAGGTACTATTTCACTCCGCTCCCGCGGTACTTTTCACCATTCCCTCACGGTACTATCCGCTATCGGTCACCAGGGAATATTTAGGCTTAGCGGGTGGTCCCGCCAGATTCACACGGAATTTCTCGGGCTCCGTGCTACTTGGGAGAAGCTCAAGTGAGCCGCTGATGTTTCGTCTACGGGGGTCTTACCCTCTACGCCGGACCTTTCGCATGTCCTTCGACTACACCAACGGTTTCTGACTCACCCAGCCGCCGGCAGACGACTGAAGAACTTTCCCACGACCCCTCATACGCAACCCCTGCCGGGTATCACACGTATCAGGTTTAGCCTCATCCGGTTTCGCTCGCCACTACTCCCGGAATCACGGTTGTTTTCTCTTCCTGCGGGTACTGAGATGTTTCACTTCCCCGCGTTCCCTCCACATACCCTATGTGTTCAGGTATGGGTGACAGCCCATGACGACTGCCGGGTTTCCCCATTCGGAAACCCCCGGATCAAAGCCTGGTTGACGGCTCCCCGGGGACTATCGTGGCCTCCCACGTCCTTCATCGGTTCCTGGTGCCAAGGCATCCACCGTGCGCCCTTAAAAACTTGGCCACAGATGCTCGCGTCCACTGTGCAGTTCTCAAACAACGACCAGTCACCCACCATCGGACACCACCAGGGCGACCTCAAGCAGGACCGGCACTGAAGCAACGACCATACGGCCGTTCCCTCAGGACCCAACAACGTGCCCGACCCACCAGACCCGCCAGAAACCCGTTCCACGCACCGAAGTGCAGTACTTGGGAGGCCTGACAGACCTCGTGTGCCGAATAGTCAACGTTCCACCCATGAGCTAGCACTTCAGGACATTCGCCCGAAGCTGCCATGTGCTCCTTAGAAAGGAGGTGATCCAGCCGCACCTTCCGGTACGGCTACCTTGTTACGACTTCGTCCCAATCGCTGGTCCCACCTTCGACGGCTCCTCCCCTTACGGGTTAGGCCACCGGCTTCGGGTGTTACCGACTTTCGTGACGTGACGGGCGGTGTGTACAAGGCCCGGGAACGTATTCACCGCAGCATGCTGATCTGCGATTACTAGCAACTCCAACTTCATGGGGTCGAGTTGCAGACCCCAATCCGAACTGAGGCCGGCTTTTTGGGATTCGCTCCGCCTCGCGGCATCGCAGCCCTTTGTACCGACCATTGTAGCACGTGTGCAGCCCAAGACATAAGGGGCATGATGATTTGACGTCGTCCCCACCTTCCTCCGAGTTGACCCCGGCAGTCTCCTGTGAGTCCCCATCACCCCGAAAGGCATGCTGGCAACACAGAACAAGGGTTGCGCTCGTTGCGGGACTTAACCCAACATCTCACGACACGAGCTGACGACAACCATGCACCACCTGTATACCGACCACAAGGGGGCGACCATCTCTGGCCGTTTCCGGTATATGTCAAGCCTTGGTAAGGTTCTTCGCGTTGCGTCGAATTAAGCCACATGCTCCGCTGCTTGTGCGGGCCCCCGTCAATTCCTTTGAGTTTTAGCCTTGCGGCCGTACTCCCCAGGCGGGGAACTTAATGCGTTAGCTGCGGCACCGACGACGTGGAATGTCGCCAACACCTAGTTCCCAACGTTTACGGCGTGGACTACCAGGGTATCTAATCCTGTTCGCTCCCCACGCTTTCGCTCCTCAGCGTCAGTAATGGCCCAGAGATCCGCCTTCGCCACCGGTGTTCCTCCTGATATCTGCGCATTTCACCGCTACACCAGGAATTCCGATCTCCCCTACCACACTCTAGCCTGCCCGTATCGAATGCAGACCCGGGGTTAAGCCCCGGGCTTTCACATCCGACGCGACAGGCCGCCTACGAGCTCTTTACGCCCAATAATTCCGGACAACGCTCGCACCCTACGTATTACCGCGGCTGCTGGCACGTAGTTAGCCGGTGCTTCTTCTGCAGGTACCGTCACTTGCGCTTCTTCCCTGCTGAAAGAGGTTTACAACCCGAAGGCCGTCATCCCTCACGCGGCGTCGCTGCATCAGGCTTTCGCCCATTGTGCAATATTCCCCACTGCTGCCTCCCGTAGGAGTCTGGGCCGTGTCTCAGTCCCAGTGTGGCCGGTCGCCCTCTCAGGCCGGCTACCCGTCGTCGCCTTGGTAGGCCATTACCCCACCAACAAGCTGATAGGCCGCGGGCTCATCCTGCACCGCCGGAGCTTTACACCAACCCCCATGCGGAGGAAGGTCATATCCGGTATTAGACCCCGTTTCCAGGGCTTGTCCCAGAGTGCAGGGCAGATTGCCCACGTGTTACTCACCCGTTCGCCACTGATCCACCCCGAAGGGCTTCACCGTTCGACTTGCATGTGTTAAGCACGCCGCCAGCGTTCGTCCTGAGCCAGGATCAAACTCTCCGTGAATGTCTGCCCGACAGTGCTTAATTAAAAGCGCGGGCCGGCACTCGCGTTGAGCGGCACGGCAACCACCGGAATAGGGCGGTCCCGCGCACTGCGTCCTCGCTAGTGTTTTGTTACTAAAGGAATCTCCAACCCGGATCGAACGATCCAGGCCGGGGATGTCAACATATCTGGCGTTGACTTTTGGCACGCTGTTGAGTTCTCAAGGAACGGACACTTCCTTCGAGCCACTCTCGTGAACTCTCCGGGCGCTTCGTTCTTTCGTGTTTCCAGCTTAGCAGACCGTTTACTCGGTTTTAACCGGAGCGTTTCGTGTCTGAAACCTGAAGTTCACCATCACCTCGCGGCGACCTGAGCAACGATAGCCCTTCCGATGCCCAGCGCCTAATCGAGCCGCACCCAGCGTCACCCGAGTGGCTCAGCTCGGGGGCACTCGGCCCTGCTCAGAGCGATGGTCCGCGCTCACCCGGATGCCGTAGAGTGCGGCGCGTCGAGCAAGAGGACTAGACCACTTGCGGCCGCGGAGCCCGTCTCCCACCGCCCTCCGGGCCTCACCCTCCGTGGTGGTGACCGCAGGAAGGCCGGGATCCGGGGTCCGCCGATCGCGTGCTGGTATGTCACGAGATGTCCGAAGTTGACATGATTTAGGCTTCAGTCGATGTCCTGCCGCTGCCGCGGCCGCACGCTGTTCTGCGCATTTGGGAGGCTCCACCATGACCACTGTGACGTCGCCGCTCGCCGGCCGCGCCGTCGGGCTCGCCGCCGTGCCCGACCCTGTTTTCTCCGGCGCCATGGTGGGTCCTGGCACCGCCATCGACCCGGTGCGTGAGCCGACCGAGGCGGTCGCTCCGGTGGACGGCCTGGTCGTCTCCATGCACCCGCACGCGTTCGTCGTGATGGACGCCGACGGGCACGGTGTGCTGACCCACCTCGGGATCGACACCGTCCAGCTGAACGGCGAGGGCTTCGAGCTGCTGGTGAGCAAGGGCGACCAGGTGCGGCGCGGACAGCCGGTCATCAAGTGGAACCCGGCCGCGGTCGAAGCGGCCGGCAAGTCGCCGATCTCGCCGATCGTGGCGCTGGAGGCCTCGGCCGATGCGCTGAGCACGGTGGCCGAGAGCGGCGAGGTCACCCCGGGCGGCGAGCTCTTCGTCTGGAACTGAGCACGGCCGCGGCCGAGCACGACACGGGCAGCGCTACTCCGTCCCCTCTACGCAGGACCGGACGGAGCGGCGCTGCCGGGCGTCCGGGGGGCCGGACGCCGAACTGACTCATGAGGGACACGCCCTGCCCGGCGGTGAAGGACCGGCCGAGCGCAGCGGTCCGTACTGGACCGGGTGAAAGGAATTTGGACATGCAGCAGACCCTGCGCGGCGTGGGTGTCAGCCACGGAGTCGCCATCGGCCAGGTGCGGCACATGGGGACGGCCGTCCTCGAACCCCCCGCGACCCAGATCCCGACCGAGGACGCGCCGCGCGAGCAGGCCCGCGCGCAGGCCGCCGTCGACGCGGTGGCCGCCGATCTGATCGCCCGCGGCAACCTGGCCGGCGGCGAGGCGCAGGCCGTGCTGGAGGCGCAGGCCCTGATGGCCCAGGACCCGGAGCTGATGGCCGACGTCCGGCGCCGGATCACCGTGGGCAGCAGCGCCGAGCGCGGTGTCTACGACGCGTTCGCGGCGTACCGGGCGCTGCTGGCCGCCGCCGGCGAGTACCTGGCCGGCCGGGTGGCGGACCTGGACGACGTACGGAACCGGATCGTGGCGCGGCTGCTGGGCGTGCCGATGCCCGGTGTGCCGGACAGCGACGAGCCGTATGTGCTGTTCGCGCGGGATCTCGCGCCGGCCGACACGGCGCTGCTCGACCCGACCCTGGTGCTCGGCTTCGTGACCGAGGAGGGCGGGCCCACCAGCCACAGCGCCATCCTCGCGCGGGCGATGGGCGTGCCGGCCGTGGTGGCACTGCCCGGGGCGACCGATCTCGCCGAGGGCGTCGTGGTGGCCGTCGACGGCAGCACCGGTGACGTGCTGGTGGAGCCGAGCCAGGAGAAGCAGGACGAGCTGCGGCGGGTCGCCGCCGAGCGCAAGGCCGCACTGTCCGCCTCCTCCGGGCCCGGGCAGACCTCGGACGGGCACCGGGTGCCGCTGCTGGCGAACGTGGGCGGTCCCGCGGACCTGCCGGCGGCGCTGGAGAACGGCGCCGAGGGCGTGGGCCTGTTCCGGACCGAGTTCCTCTTCCTCGACGACTCGGCGAAGGCGCCGACCGAGGAGAAGCAGATCGAGGCGTACCGGAAGGTGCTGGAGGCGTTCCCGGAGGGCCGGGTGGTCGTCCGGGCGCTGGACGCGGGCGCCGACAAACCACTGGACTTCCTCACGCCGGCCGACGAGCCGAACCCGGCGCTGGGCGTGCGGGGCTTGCGGACGCTGCTGGAGAACCCCGAGGTCATGCAGACCCAGCTGCGGGCGCTCGCGAAGGCGGCCGAGGGTCTGCCCGTCCACCTGGAGGTGATGGCCCCGATGGTGGCCGACCGGGTGGACGCCAAGGCCTTCGCGGACGCCTGTCGTGAGGCGGGGCTGCAGGCGAAGTTCGGCGCGATGGTGGAAATCCCGTCGGCCGCCCTGCGGGCACGCTCGATCCTGCAGGAGGTGGAGTTCCTGTCGCTGGGGACCAACGACCTCGCGCAGTACACCTTCGCGGCGGACCGGCAGGTCGGGGCGCTCGCGCGGCTGCAGGACCCGTGGCAGCCGGCCCTGCTGGACCTGGTCGCGTTCTCCGCCGAGGCGGCGAAGGCCGCCGGCAAGAGCTGCGGGGTCTGCGGTGAGGCGGCCGCCGACCCGATGCTCGCCTGCGTGCTCACCGGGCTCGGGGTGACCAGCCTGTCGATGGGCGCGGCGTCCATCCCCTACGTGCGCACGGCGCTCGCCAGGTACACGCTGGCGCAGTGCAAGCGGGCAGCCGAGGCCGCCAGGGCGACCGACACCGCCGACGAGGCGCGGGCCGCCGCGCACCAGGTACTGTCCGGCGAGTAGCCAGGACGCGGAACCGCAGGAGGAGGGGCGCCGCCACCGGGCAACGGTGGCGGCGCCCCTCCTCCTTCTCACGGGTGCGTCCGCGTACAGCAGGCAGGACGGGCGACGGGCGGCCGGGCGCTCAGGCCCGGCGGTCCTGGCCGAGCCGCTCGAAGAAGCGCAGGTGCTCCAGGTTGTCGACCGAGCCGGGGTTGACGGCCCGCTCCAGCGGGGTGCCGGAGAGCAGGCGCTTCACCGGGACCTCGATCCGCTTGCCGGTCAGGGTGTGCGGCAGGCCGGTGACGGCGATGACCTCGTCCGGGACGTGGCGCGGGGAGAGCTGTTCGCGCAGCGAGGTGCGGATCCGGCCGCGCAGGTCGTCGTCCAGGGCGGCGCCCGGCGCGAGGACCACGAAGAGCGGCATCCAGTAACCGCCGTCCGGCTCCTCCAGGCCGATGACCAGCGACTCGGCGACCTCCGGGAGGCGTTCGACCACCTCGTAGATGTCGGAGGAGCCCATCCGGACGCCCTGGCGGTTGAGGGTGGAGTCCGACCGGCCGTGGATGACCACGGTGCCGCGCGAGGTGACGGTGATCCAGTCCCCGTGGCGCCAGGTGCCCGGGTACATGTCGAAGTAGCTGTCCCGGTAGCGCTCGCCGTCCGGGTCGTTCCAGAACCCGGTGGGCATGGACGGCAGCGGCTTGGTGACGACCAGCTCGCCGACCGCGTCCGTCAGCGGGCGGCCCTGGACGTCCCAGGACTCGACGGCCGCGCCCAGGCAGGGGGCCTGGATCTCGCCGAGGTGGACCGGGAGGGTGGGGACGCCGCCGACGAAGCAGCTGCAGACGTCGGTGCCGCCGCTGACCGAGGCGAGCCAGACGTCCTCCTTCACCTCCTGGTAGATCCAGCGGAAGCCGTCCGGCGGGAGCGGCGAGCCGGTGGTGCCGATGCACCGGACGGCGGACAGGTCGAGGTCGCGGCCCGGGTGCAGCTCGGCCTTGCGGCCGGCCATCACGTACGCGGCGGAGGTGCCGAGGACGGTGGCCCCGGTGCGGGCGGCGACCGACCAGAAGGCGCCGGTGTCGGGGTGGCCGGGGCTGCCGTCGTAGGTGACGACGGTGGACCCGACCAGGAGGCCGGCGACGAGGAAGTTCCACATCATCCAGCCGGTGGAGGTGTACCAGAGGAAGCGGTCCTCCGGCCCGAGGTCGAGGTGCAGGGCGGCCTGCTTGAGGTGCTCGACCAGGATCCCGCCCTGGCTCTGGACGATGGCCTTCGGCAGGCCCGTGGTGCCCGAGGAGTACAGCACCCAGAGCGGGTGGTCGAACGGGACCTGCTCGAAGACCGGCTCGGCGTCGGCGGCGACCAGGTCGTCCCAGTGCAGGGCGCCCTCGGGGGCCGAGCCGCCGAGCAGCGGGACGTGCACGACCGCGCGCAGGGTGGGGAGCTCCCGGCGCAGCTCGGCGACGACGTCCGTCCGGTCGTGGTCCTTGCCGCCGTAGTGGTAGCCGTCGACGGCGAAAAGGACCGCCGGTTCGATCTGCTGGAGGCGGTCCAGGACGCTACGGGCGCCGAAGTCGGGCGCACAGGACGTCCAGACGGCGCCCACCGAGGCGGTGGCGAGGAGGGCCACCACGGCCTGCGGGATGTTGGGCAGGTAGGCGCCGACCCGGTCACCCGGGCCGACCCCCTGGGCGCGGAGCGCCGCGGCGAGCGAGCCGACCTGGCGGCGCAGGTCCGACCAGGTGAGGGTGAGCGGCCGGTCGGTGGTCTCGTCCAGGTGGAGGATGGCCGGCTTGTCGGCGTTGGCCGGCTCCTCGCCGAAGCGGAGCGCGTGCTCGGCGTAGTTGAGGCGGGCGCCGGGGAACCAACGGGCACCGGGCATCGCGGGGTCGGCGAGGACGGCGTCGGGCGCGGTGGAGAAGCGGACGTCGAACCACTCGGTGACGGCCGTCCAGAAGCGGTCGAGGTCGGCGGTGGACCAGGCGTGCAGGTCGGTGTAGCGGGCGGCCGCCTGTTCGTCGTCGGTGCAGGGGGCGAGCGGGGCGGCGGGGGCGCCGTGGTGTTCGGCGGCCCACTTCTGGAAAGCGACGATCTTGGTGGCGGCGGCGCTTGCGGGGTTGGGCCGCCAGAGCGGCTGCTCCTGGGGTGGGGTGCTCACGGTGGTGGTCTCCCGGCCGAAGGATGGGGACGGGAGTGCTGGTGGCAGAGCCCGTCCGGGTGGCGCTGACGGTGCAGACCCTGCCACGTGATCGTCGCCGGCGCCAGGGCCGGGCCGGCGGGTCAGAGGTGCGCATACTCCCCGGTGAACCAGGAGTTCGAGACCCGGGTGTGGAAGGGGAAGGCGAGCTCGGTGCCGGCGGTGGCGAGCTCCCAGCCTTCGGTCTCGTCGGTGGGCACGGAGAGTGGGAGGTCCGCGAGATCGCGGGCGGGCAGCAGGCCGAAGAGGCAGAGGAAGCCGCCGGAGGCGTCGGAGTCGGTGGACACCAGGATGATGTCGGAGGCCTCCGCCTCGATGCCGGTCTCCTCGCGCAGCTCGCGGACGCAGGCCTGCTGCCAGCTCTCGCCGTAGTCGATGTAGCCGCCGGGGAAGGCGAGCCGGCCGTAGCCCGGCTCGATGGTGCGACGGATGACGACCAGTTGGCGCTCCCCGCCCGGGAGGTCGACCGGCAGCAGGGTGACCACGACGGGCAACGGGTTGCGGTAGCTGATCTCGGCGCAGCCGGTGCACGTCCGGGGCCAGGCCACCGTGCCGGGCGGGTAGGCGGTTCCGCACCAGTGGCAGTGGGAGTGGGGCCCGAACGTCGCCTTGGCCGCGGCTTCGTGAGTGGTCATGGAGTGGATGGTAGCGGCCGGGGTGGGCAGCGCCCTGAGGAGTTTGTGATCGGCCGTCGGGCCGTAGGACTCCATCAGAACGGGTGTCCGCAGGGTGTGGGCGATGGCCTCGGCCCAGGAATCGGGATCGGGCCCCGGGTCGGTGAGGCGGCCCGGGCGGGCGCGGAACAGGGCGGCGGTGAGCTGCGCCTGGGCGGTGAGGTCACCGCGCCGGCCGGTGGTGAGGTCGGTCAGGACGGCTCCGTCGAGCTGGTAGGACTCGCACAGGCGCAGGCCCGGATGGCGGGCCGGGGCGTCGAGGTGGGTGAGGGCGAGGGCGTCGGCGCCGCTGGCGGCGGTCAGTGCGTAGCGGTGGGCGACGGCGTCGAAGTGGCCGAGACGGAAGGCGCCCTGCCAGCTGCCGGTGGTGTTGTGGGGCTCGGGGATTTCGAGGGCGGTGTCCTCGGTGGGGAGCGGGCCGGGGCCGTGCCGGGTGGTGTAGCTGCGTAGAACGCCGAGGCGCAGGGCCGCGCCGGGTGCGCCGGACTCCGCGAGCAGGGTTTCGGCGTTGGCGAAGGTGGTGGTGGACCAGGTGGTGTAAGGGTGGAAGCCGTGCCATTCGTCGAGCAGGACGCCCTGGGCGCCTTCGAAGACGACCGGGCCGGTGCGCAGCAGCCGGGTGAGGTGGGCCTCGTCGGTCTGGCGTACGCGTTCGGCGAAGGCCTGGAAGGCGGGCAGGCAGTCGGCGGGCGGTGGGGCGGGCAGGTCGGTGGGGTCGATGCCGAGCTCGGCGGCGAGGTGTTCACGCAGACGGGTGAGCTTGGCGAGCAGCCGGGCCGGGGTGGCGCAGTCGGCGGCGGTCGGGGCGTCCTCGGGGTGGAGCAGGGCGTAGCGGGCGGTCTCGCCGATCCCGAGGCCGCAGGAGCCGTGCCGCGCCTCGCCGCGGCGTTGCTCGCGGATCCGGTTGGCGGCCGCGTGGTACGGGGTGGTGAGCAGGGCCCGGCGGTCGACGGTGAGCAGGGCGAGCGGGTCGGGGACGCCGAGGTGCGCGAGGTGGCCGGCCTCGGCGGCGAGGGCGAGCGGGTCGACCAGCATGAAGCGGGACAGGTGGGTGGGGACGCCGGCCAGGGTGCCGGAGCCGAACTGGGCGAAGGTGTGGTGGCGGCCGTCCCGGGTGACCACGTTGTGGGCGGCCTGGGCACCGCCGTTGTGGCGGACGACGGCGTGCACCGGCCGGCTGCCGGGGCCGACGGGGCCCCGGCAGAGGCGGTCGACGACGGTGCCCTTGCCGGCGTCCCCGAAGCCGAGGTCGCAGACGATCACGTGGTCGGCCTGGTGGTCGGCGGCGAACTCGGCGGGCGGGCCGGTGGGCGGGCCGGCGGCCGGACCGGCGGGTCGCTGTCCGCCGGTCGGGATGCGCCCGTCCAGGTGCCGGGGCCCCTCGGCCCGGTGGGGCCCGTCGGGGCCGTGGTGGGCGGCCGAAGGGTGGTGGCTCATCCTCGCGCCGTCAGAGCCGGCTCGTGCCGGTGGCGGCGCGGTCGCCCGCGTCGAGCAGCGGCGTGCCGGGGACGGCGGCCTCCGTGCTGCGGCGGGCCAGGGCGCCGAGGGCCCGGCCGACGCTGGCTGCCGAGGCGGAGCCGATGTCGGCGAGGTCGTCCAGGCCCTCCTCCAGGTCGATGGCCTCCTCGCCGAGGCCGACGGTGAGGGCGATGGTCTCGCAGACGGCGTCCAGGTCGTCCAGCTCGATGACGTTCTGGCCGAGGAGCTTGCGCCAGGTGCCCAGGACGTCGGCGCTGCCCGCGTGGGCGGTGCCGGCCGGAAGGATGAAGTAGACGTCGTAGAGCCGGCGCAGCTCCGCGAGGATGGTGGTGATCGGGATGTCCTCGGTGATCCGGTCACCCAGGACCTCCCGCACCTCGCGGGCCTTGACCTTGCCGTACGGCTTCTCGTCGCCGATCAGGAAGAGGTAGCCCCGCCGGCCGCGGCGCTCGACGCTGTCGAGCGCGGTGTGCCGGGCCATGGCGTACATGGCGAGCTCGTACGACTCGGTCATCTGGCCGCCGCCACCGCCCTCCAGCAGGATGTTGCCGAGGTCGTCGTCCATCCGGTTGTCGGACTCGAACTGGCCCAGCTGGAGCGGCACCCGGTCGCAGGTGGCGTCGCCGACGGCGCCGAACAGGATCTGCGGGTGCTCGGTGTACCCCTTGCGCAGCAGCAGTCCGAAGAGTTCGGGGAGCTTGGTCTGCAGGACGCGCGGGACGGACTGCATGGAGCCCGTGACGTCGAAGAGGACCGCGATGGGGAGTGAGGCGGGGTGCTCGGCGGAGTCCCGGCTCTCGCGGACGGTCAGCCCCTTGGGGGCGAGCGAGGGGTGGGGGTGCCAGGTGTCGCGGGCGCCGCTGGTGGCGCGGTCGCTGTAGTCGAAGGCTCCGGCGCCGGTGGCGGCACGGTAGTGCGCGGCGGCGTCGTAGACGTTGGTGGACCAGCTTCCACTGCCCATGGCTGTGCTCCTCGGATCGCGGTGTGGCGGACGGGTGTCCGGATGTGCGGACGTAGGGGTCTCGGGATGTGCGGGTCTGCGGACGGGCAGGGTGGACGGAGGGCCGGCGGGGGCGGCGGCGGGGGGCGGACGGCCCGCAGGGCTCGCGGGGGCTACCCGGCCGGGGGTGGTCGCGGTGGCAGGTGGAACGGGCGGAAGGTGCGCGGACCGTACAGCCGCTCCAGCAGATCGTCCAGCTCGGTGAGGAGCCGCCAAGCGTCGTGCGGGCGGCGGGCCTCGGACGGGAGCGTGCAGCCGGCGATGAAGGCCCGCAGCGCCTTCGGCGCCCGCGGCCCCATCAGCTGCTCCACGCAGCGGCTCGCGAGGTGGATGTCGGTGGCCTCGGTGACCGGCCGACGGGCCGGCACCTCGGGCGGGTACCAGGCTCGGTGTCGCTCGACCAGGGCCGGGGCCGGGCTGGGCTCACCGGTGCTCGCGTAGCACCAGTCGACCAGGACCAGGCCGTGCTGCGCCGGGTGGATCAACACGTGCTCGGGCAGCACCGCGCCATGGCGGACACCGGCACGGTGGGCGTAGCCGAGGGCGACCAGCAGCCGGCGCCAGATCCATGCAGCGTCGCGCGGGTCGAGCCCGTCGGGGTAGGCGCGGTGGACGTCGGTCAGCGGGTGGAACCCGTCGAGCCGGACGAGGGCGTTGACCCGGCGGGGCTCGGCGGCCGGGTCGGCCTCGTCGTGGTGGCGGAAGCTCTCCAGCAGGGTGGGTGCGTAGGCGTGGTGGCGGCCGTCCCCGTGGGTGGTGAGCCGGGTGAGGGCGGTGGCCTCGCGCTCCAGCAGATCGTTGTCGGCGGCGGAACGGGGAATTTTGAGCACCGCGTCGAGCGCGGGGCCCCGGTAGGCCGGCCGGGGCTCGCAGCGGGCGGCCCGCAGGACGGTGATGTCCCCGGTGGCCACGGTGGGACCCAGTCGGTACAGGTGGCGGGTGGTGGTCAGGACGGGATCGGCGGTGGGCGCCCCGCCGCCCTGATGCAGTTGCCAGAGCAGGGCAAGGGCGGCGAAGGCCGCGCCCGCCTCGTCGCGGTGGGCGGCGGGCGCGGTGTCCGGGTGGAGCAGCCGGGCCAGCCGGCGGTAGCGGCGGGCCGCCGCCGTCTGATCGGCGGGGAAGACATCCTCCGGGCCGCCGGCCGCACCGACGGCGGCGAGCGCCTCGGCGAAGGTCCGCGGGCCGGCCGGCGGACGGGCCGCGCGCGGGGCGTTCACCGGATCTCGTCCTCGTGGGCGGGGCGGAGCAGGGCGGGGTGCAACAGCCCGGCGTCCCCCGAGCGGTAGTTGCGGGCGCGCGGGCCGCCCCGGCTGCCGCCGCGCTCGGCGGTGGTGCCGGTGCTCTCGACGAAGCCGGGGACGGACAGCACCTTGCGGTGGAAGTTGCCGGGGTGGAGCTTCTCGTCCCAGACCGCCTCGTAGACGGCTCGCAGCTCCGGAATGGTGAAGTCGTGCCGTAGGAAGGCCGTCGCCAACGGGCTGTACTCGATCTTGGCTCGGGCGCGGTCCAGTCCGTCCGCGAGGATCGTGGCGTGGTCGAAGGCCAGGGGTGTCCTGGGCCTGTCCGGCTCCGGCGGCGTGGTGCCGTCGGAGCCGGGCGCGGCCGTGCTGCCGGCGCGCCCGTCGAATCCACCCCCGTGGGTTTCGGCGGGCGTGCCGGCCGGCTGATGACCGGCGGCGGGCCGGAGGTCGAGCGACGAGACCGGGTGCCAGGCGGCGGCCGCCGCGTCGGTACCGGCCTGCGGGTCGGGCAGATCCGGGGCGAAGGCGAGGTACGCGACCGAGACGACGTGCATCCTCGGGTCGCGCTCCGGGGCGCCGTAGCTGCCGAGCTGCTCCAGGTGCACCCGGGAGAGGGCGGCCTCGGCGTCGACGGTGCCCAGCAGGCCCGTCTCCTCGGCCAGCTCCCGGGCGGCGGCCTCGGCGAGCCCCTCCTGCCCGGCGCGCAGGAATCCGCCCGGCAGGGCCCAGTACCCCTGGTACGGCGGGGCGGCGCGCTCCACCAGCAGGACGTGCAGGCTGCCCTCGCGCAGGGTGAGCGCGACCACGTCCACCGTGACCGCGACCGGGGTGTAGGCGTGCGGGTCGTAGGAGGCCAGCCACTCCTGCTCGGCCGCCGGGTCGTACGGCTGTTGTTCGGACATGGCCGGCTCCTCGCTCCCTCCGGGCAGGCCGCTCGGCCCCGCCCGCCCCCGCCGCACCGAGTCATTCTCGGACTGAGAACAACGTAGCGCACGGCGATGACAGCGGCCAGCGAATTTCGCCGGACCCTGTCGGCGGCACCCCGGAACGCCGGCGCCGGCCGGGCACCGGGCGCGCGACACTGGGCATCGACGGGCGTCAGTCGCCAGGCGCCGGTCACCAGGTGTCAGCCGACGTCCCGAGGAGGTGCCCGTGCCGGCCACCGACCCCGCCGGCCACCGACCCGGCTTCGCCGAGGCGCTCGCCGCCGGTCCGCTGGTGCTCGACGGCGGGATGTCCAACGAGCTGGCCGACGCCGGGCACGACCTGTCGGACGCGCTCTGGTCGGCCCGGCTGCTCGCGGACGACCCGGAGGCGATCGTCCGGGCCCATCAGGCGTACTTCGAGGCCGGGGCGACCGTCGCGATCACCGCCGGGTACCAGGCGAGCTTCGAGGGGTTCGCCCGGCGCGGCATCGACCGGGCCGGGACGCAGCGGCTGCTGCGGTTGAGCGTCGAGCTGGCGCGTGCGGCGGCGCGCCGGGCCGGACCGGACCGGCGGCTCTGGGTGGCCGCCTCGGTCGGCCCGTACGGGGCGGTCCTGGCGGACGGCTCGGAGTACCGGGGCCGGTACGGGCTGAGCGTGGCCGAACTGGAGGCGTTCCACCGGCCCCGGCTGGAGGTGCTGGCCGGGGCCGGTCCGGACGTGCTGGCACTGGAGACCGTCCCGGACACCGACGAGGCGCGGGCCCTGCTGCGCGCGGTGCGCGGGCTGGGCCTGCCGGCCTGGCTCTCGTACAGCGTCGCGGGCGGCCGGACCAGGGCCGGGCAGCCGCTGGCGGAGGCCTTCGCGCTGGCGGCCGACGCCGAGGAGGTGGTCGCGGTGGGCGTGAACTGCTGCTCGCCGGCGGACGCCGACGCGGCGGTCGCGCAGGCCGCGCGGGCGAGCGGCAAGCCGGTGGTGGTGTACCCGAACAGCGGCGAGCGCTGGGACCCGGTCGCCCTCGACTGGCGTGGGGAGCCGACGTTCGGCGCGGCCCGGACGACTGCCGACGGCCGGGCCGCCGACCGGAAGCAGGAACAGCGAGGGGAGAGCGGACGGGTGGCCGGGTGGCTGGCGGACGGCGCGCGGCTGGTCGGCGGCTGCTGCCGGGTCGGCCCCCGCGAGATCGCCGGGCTGGCGGAGGAGGTGGCCCGCGTCACGGGAGTGACCGGCACCGGGCCGACCGTCCGACCGACCGCGCGACCGACCTCGGGACCGACCTCGGGACCGACCGCCGCACCGTAGCGGACGCGCAGCGGGCGGACCCCCACGGCCGCCCTTGAGGAACCGGCGGCGGGGCGGGCCCGCCCCGCCGTACCGAGTGACCCGCCCGGGATACCGCGCGGACCGTGCCGAGGATCACGGACGACCCCGGACAGGGGCCGGATCCGGCCGCCGGAAGCCGCTCCGCACCGGGCGGGCGGCGGGGGCGGGCGGCACCGACGGCCACCCGCGGCGGGTGATCGGTGCCGGGGAAGGTGCACATCACGGCTCCGGCCTGGCAGACTCTTGCCGTTACCACTGCGGTCGACAATGTCGACCGCCTGTCCGTGGAGGTACTGAATGCCCGGCCCGATCCAGTCGCTCTCCCGGGCCGCCGCGATCATGCGCCTGCTGGCCGGCGGCGAGCGCCGCCTGGGACTCTCCGAGGTCGCGACGGCCCTGGGCCTCGCGAAGGGTACCGCGCACGGCATCCTGCGCACCCTGCAGCAGGAGGGCTTCGTCGAGCAGGACCCGGAGAGCGGGAAGTACCAACTGGGCGCCGAACTGCTGCGCCTGGGCCAGAGCTACCTGGACGTCCACGAGCTCCGGGCCCGTGCGCTGGTCTGGGCCGACGACCTGGCCCGGGCGGCCGGCGAGACGGTCTACCTCGGCGTCCTGCACCAGCGGGGGGTACTGATCGTGCATCACGTCTTCCGTCCGGACGACACCCGCCAAGTGCTGGAGGTCGGCTCGATGCAGCCGCTGCACAGCACCGCGCTGGGCAAGGTGCTGCTGGCCTACGACCCGGTGGCACGCGGGGAGCTGGGAGAGGAGCCGCTGGAGTCCTACACCTCACGCACCCTCACCGGCCTCGCCGACATCGACACCGAGGCGGCGCTGACCCGTGAGCGCGGCTGGGCGGACGCGGTCGAGGAGACCTGGGAGGGAGTCGCCTCGATCGGCGCGCTGATCCAGGACCGGCGGCGGAACCCGGTCGGCGCGGTGTGCATCAGCGGCCCGGTGGAGCGGGTCTGCGAGGACGGATTCGTCCGGCCCTCGCTGGTGGCCTCGGTGCGCAGCGCCGCGCGGGCGATCTCGCGGGACCTCGGCGCCGGGCGGTTCTGAGCCGGGCACCGCAGCACCACAGCACCGCAGCACCGCAGCACCGCAGCACCGCAGCACCGAGCAGCGCACCACCGGACCGCCCCGCAGCGCCAGGCACCCCGACACCCGGCCCCACAGCACCGGACGCCCGGCCCCCGCACCGCCGGGCCCGGGCCTTCCCGGCCTGCCCGGAGGCCGGCCGAGCCGCCCGACCGTGCGCGGTCGACGCCGGCGCGTCCGTACAACCCCGCAGCCTCCCGTACGTCCCGCTCGTACGGCCCTCGTACGCCTTCCCGCTCCTGCCCGGCCCCGCCGCCGCCGGCAGCCCGCCCGTGCCCCGGCGGCGGCGTCCGCCGCCCACGCCGAGTTCCCCGTGCACCTTCGTCCCCTGGACACACTCCCGTCACACGGGTGGGCTCCGGCCTGCCCGCACCCTGGCGTTTTGTCAGGTTTTTGGGCCATTTGAGTGTTAGCTTCGGCGAAGGTTCCTGATCACTGAGAGTCCTGGGTCACAGGTGTGTCACCTGGCCTTGACGCGACCCCGAACAGGGAGGGAAGCTTCCGCATGACGGTCGACATTGTCGAACGGTGGCCGTAGTCAAACGGTCACCATCGTCAGGCCGCGACCTCGGGACGGGGAAGCGGCCGCACACGGTGACCCACCACCGTGCCCCTCCCCCACCTGCTCCGGGCCTTACGGACAAAGGAGTCTTTGTGTCCGCGTTCTCCAACGGCGACATCTTCGTCGGCGAAACCCTCGGCACCGCCGCCCTGATACTCCTCGGCGGTGGCGTCTGCGCCGCCGTCACGCTCAAGAAGTCGAAGGCCCTCAACGCCGGCTGGCTCGCGATCACCTTCGGCTGGGGATTCGCGGTGATGATCGCCGCCTACATGTCCGCCCCGAAGTCCGGTGCACACCTGAACCCGGCCGTCACCCTGGCCATCGCCGTCGACACCGGCGACTGGAGCAAGGTCCCGGTCTACCTCGGCTCCCAGCTGCTCGGCGCGATGATCGGCGCCGTCCTGGTCTGGGCCACCTACCTCGGCCAGTTCCAGGCCAACGAGGAGCCGACCCTGGGCATCTTCTCGACCGGTCCCGAGATCCGGAACCCGATCCAGAACCTGCTCACCGAGATCATCGGCACCATGGTGCTCTGCCTGGCGATCCTCACCCAGGGCCTCAACAAGGACCTCGGCATGTCCGGCGTCGGCATCCTCATCGTCGCCTTCACGGTCGTCGGCATCGGCCTCTCGCTCGGCGGCCCGACCGGCTACGCCATCAACCCGGTCCGCGACCTCGGCCCGCGCATCGTGCACTCGCTGCTGCCGATCCCGAACAAGGGCGGCTCGGACTGGAGCTACGCCTGGATCCCGGTCGCCGGTCCCGCCATCGGCGGCCTGCTGGCCGGCGTGCTCTTCAACGTCGCGTTCTGATCCACCCACCTGGTTTGCCTGCCGCATCCCCCCGGGGACTGAGACAGCGTCAGGCAAACCGGGTGGTCCCGACCCCCAATCCCTCTCCTCAGAGCCGAGGCCCCAGACATGACCGCAGCTCCCGTCTCCACGTCCGGCAGCTACATCGCCGCGATCGACCAGGGCACCACCTCCAGCCGGTGCATCATCTTCGGCGCGGACGGCCGCATCGTCGCCGTCGACCAGCAGGAGCACCGGCAGATCTTCCCCCAGCCGGGCTGGGTCGAGCACGACGCCGCCGAGATCTGGACCCGCGTCCAGTCCGTGGTCCGCGGCGCTCTGGAGAAGGCCGGCCTGACCAAGGACGACATCCGCGCGATCGGCATCACCAACCAGCGCGAGACCACCGTCCTCTGGGACAAGAACACCGGCGAGCCCGTCCACAACGCGCTGGTCTGGCAGGACACCCGCACCGAGGCGCTCTGCCGCGAGCTGGGCCGCAACGTCGGTCAGGACCGCTTCCGCCGCGAGACCGGCCTCCCGCTGGCCAGCTACTTCGCCGGCCCGAAGATCCGCTGGCTGCTGGACAACGTCGAGGGCCTGCGTGAGCGTGCCGAGGCCGGCGACATCCTGTTCGGCACCATGGACACCTGGGTGATCTGGAACCTCACCGGCGGCGTCGACGGCGGCCACCACATCACCGACGTCACCAACGCCTCGCGCACCATGCTGATGAACCTCGCCACCCTGGAGTGGGACGAGAAGATCGCCGAGTCGATGGGCGTGCCCCTGACCGTCCTGCCGGAGATCCGCTCCTCCGCCGAGGTGTACGGCACCGCGGTCGGCGTCCTCGACGGCGTGCCGGTCGCCTCCGCACTCGGCGACCAGCAGGCGGCCCTGTTCGGCCAGACCTGCTTCGACGAGGGCGAGGCCAAGAGCACCTACGGCACCGGCACCTTCCTGCTGCTGAACACCGGCGAGAAGATCGTCAACTCCTACCACGGCCTGCTGACCACCGTCGGCTACCGGATCGGCGACCAGGCCCCGGTCTACGCCCTGGAAGGCTCGATCGCCGTCACCGGCTCGCTGGTGCAGTGGCTGCGCGACCAGCTGGGCATCATCTCGACCGCCGCCGAGATCGAGACCCTCGCCAACACCGTCGAGGACAACGGCGGCGCCTACTTCGTGCCGGCCTTCTCCGGCCTGTTCGCCCCGTACTGGCGCTCCGACGCCCGCGGTGTGATCGCCGGCCTCACCCGGTACGTCACCAAGGGCCACCTGGCCCGCGCCGTCCTGGAGGCCACCGCCTGGCAGACCCGCGAGGTCGTCGACGCGATGGAGAAGGACTCCGGCGTCACGCTGACGGCCCTCAAGGTCGACGGCGGCATGACCTCCAACAACCTGCTCATGCAGAACATCGCCGACGTCCTGGACGCCCCGGTCGAGCGCCCGTACGTGGCCGAGACCACCGCCCTGGGCGCCGCCTACGCGGCCGGCCTCGCGGTCGGCTTCTGGCCGGACCTGGACACCCTGCGGGCCAACTGGCACCGCGCCGCCGAGTGGACTCCCCGGATGGACGAGGCCACCCGGGACCGCGAGTACAAGAAGTGGCTCAAGGCCGTCGAGCGCACGATGGGCTGGGTGGAGGAGGAAGAGCAGAGCTGACCGCCGGCCGGTCGGGGCCGCCCAGGCCCCGACCGGCACCTTGCGTTTCCCGGGCCACGACCGGAGCCCGCACACCGCACACCGCACCACCGCACCAGCGGGCCGCGACCGGCCCGCGGCACCATCGGGCCACGACCGGCCCTGCTGTTCCCGGGCCACGACCAGGGCCCGCCCGGCCTCCCGCGAGGCCGGACCGCACACCGAGAGGAGAAACGGCGCGCCGCCCGCACCGGACGCCGTAAACAACACCATGGCAACCATCCCGACCCTGGGTGCCGAGCGCACCGCCGGCCACACCGCCTCCCGCGCCGAGACCCGCGAGCTGCTGGGCAAGGCGACCTACGACCTGCTGGTGATCGGGGGCGGCATCCTCGGCACCGCCGTGGCGTGGACCGCCTCCCAGGCGGGCCTCAAGGTCGCCATGGTCGACGCCGGTGACTTCGCCGGCGCCACCTCCAGCGCCTCCTCCAAGCTCGTCCACGGCGGCCTGCGCTACCTGCAGACCGGCGCGGTGAAGCTCGTCGCCGAGAACCACAAGGAGCGCCGGGTCCTCGCCACCGACGTGGCCCCGCACCTGGTCAACCCGCTGACCTTCTTCGTCCCCGTCTACAAGGGCGGCCCGCACGGCGCGACCAAGCTCGGCGCGGGCGTCTTCCTCTACTCCGCGCTGTCCGCCTTCCGCGACGGCATGGGCCGGGTCTCCACCGCCGCGCACGCCGCCCAGCAGGTGCCCGCCCTGCGCACCGAGGGCCTGCGCTCGGTCGCGGTCTACGGCGACCACCAGATGAACGACTCGCGGGTCGCCGTGATGACCGTCCGCGCGGCCGTCGACGCCGGCGCCGTGGTGCTCAACCACGCCCAGGTCACCGGCCTGCGCTTCACCGGCGGCCGGGTCACCGGCGCCGAGCTGAAGGACCGGCTGGACGGCACCGAGTTCGGCGTCAGCGCCCGCCTGGTGCTCAACGCCACCGGCCCCTGGGTCGACCACCTGCGCACGATGGAGGACGCGGGCGCCGCGCCCAGCATCCGGCTCTCCAAGGGCGCGCACGTGGTGGTCAAGCGCCGCTCGCCGTGGCGCGCCGCGCTGACCATCCCGATCGACAAGTACCGCGTCTCGTTCGCCATCCCGTGGGAGGACCACGTCCTGCTCGGCACCACCGACGAGGAGTACACCGGGGACCCCCAGGACGTCCGCGCCACCGAGGCCGACATCGACCAGATCATGGGCGAGGCCGGCCACGCGATCCGGGACGAGCACATCGACCGCGACCTGATCACCTACGCCTTCGCCGGTCTGCGGGTCCTCCCCGGCGGCCCCGGCGACACGTCCGCCGCCAAGCGCGAGACCGTGGTGACCGAGGGCCGGGGCGGCATGCTCTCGGTGGCCGGCGGCAAGTGGACCACCTACCGGCACATCGGCCGGACCGTGCTGGAGAAGCTCGCCCACGTCCCCGGCACCACCCTCGGCGAGGACATGTCGCCGATCGCCAACACCGTGCCGCTGCCCGGCGTCGGCGCACCCAACGCGGTGGCGCACCGCCTGCTGATCGACCGCGAGCCCGGCTCCCGGATGGAGCCGCTGGTCGCCAAGCACCTGGCCAGCCATTACGGCACGCTCTCCTTCGACATCGCCCGCATGATCGACGAGAACCCCGAGCTGGGCCGGCCGATCCACCCGGACGGCCCGGACGTCTGGGCCCAGGTCGCGTACGCCGCCGACAACGAGTGGGCGTACACCACGGACGACGTGCTGCGCCGCCGCACCACGATGACCGTGCGCGGGCTGGCCACGCCGGAGATCGAGCAGGAGGTCGAGGCCTTCCTGGCGAAGCGCGGCGAGAAGTAGGCCGTAGCAGACGGACGCCGAAGGGCGGGCACCCCGGGGAAGGGGGTGCCCGCCCTTCGGCGTCGCCGGCACGACCCGCACCGGAGCCGGTCCTGGAGCAGCACGACGCGTCCGCGACGCCGAGCGACCGGGGTCGTCGCGCCTGCGGTCCGTCACCTTGCCGCCGGGGACCGACCGGCTGTCCGCTGATCAGCTGCCGACCGACCTCTCAGGCCGGCACGTCCTGGCCTCGGTCGCGGGCCGGGTCGTCGGCGAGGTCGGGCAGCCGGGCGCCGGCGGGCGGACGTCCGGACCCGCCGGTGACCGGGCGGTCCGCCGGCAGCTGCCGGACGGACGGGAGGCAGAGCAGCGCGAGGGCGGCGGGAACGCCGAGCACCGTCATCGCGTACAGGGTCGGCCGGAGCCCGAGGGCGGCGGAGACCGGGCCCGCCAGGACGAGGCCGAGCGGCATCAGACCGGCCGACAGCAGGTGGTCGTAGGAGCTGACCCGGGAGAGGGAGTCCTCCGGGACGTGCGTCTGCAGCGAGGTCTCCCAGAGGACGAAGAAGAGGGACACGCCCACCCCGGTGACCGCTTCGAGGGCGGCGATCAGGACGACCGGGCCGCCGGAGCCGATGATCAGCGCCTGGCAGGAGGCAACCGCCAGGGCGGCGGCCGCCAGCGCCATCGGGCGGGTCGGTCTCAGGCGGTACGCGCAGACGTCGCCCAGGACGGCACCCACCCCGAACGCCGCCGTCACCAGGGACCAGCTCGCGGCGCCGCCCCACTCGCGGTCGGCGATGACCGGCCCGAGGACGAACACCGAGGGCAGGACCACCACGTGGTAGACCGCCATCGCCGCCATCCCGGTCCAGACCCAGGTCCGCGACCGCACCTGCGCCCAGCCGGCCCGCAGTTCACCGAGGAAGGTGCCGCCCGCGCCACCGGAAGCCGCCTTCTCCCGCGGCCGCAGCCGCAGCAGGAAGGCCGCACTGGCCGCGAAGGTCAGGGCGTCGAAGGCCAGCGCCCCGCCCGGGCCGGCCAGCGCCACCAGGACGCCGGCCACGGCCGGCCCCACCACCAGGCCCGCGGACTGCACGAGTCCGCGCAACGCGTTGGCCTCGCGCAGCCGTTCGGGCGCCACAACCAGCGGGAGCAGCCCGGTGGAGGCGGGCATGAAGAAGGCGTCCGCCGTGCCGAACAGCAGCATCAGCAGGGCCAGTTCCGGCACTCCGGCGGCGCCGGCCAGCAGCAGTCCGGCCGCCGTGCCCTGCACGGCGAACCGCGCCAGGTCGGAGGCGAGCATGATCCGGTGGCGGCGGAAGCGGTCCGCCCACACCCCGCCGACCAGGGTGAAGAGGAGCATGGGAACGAGCGCCGCGGCCGCCACCAGGCCGACGTCGGAGGCGGATCCGCCGACGGCCAGTACCGCGAAGGGCACCGCGACGAAGGACACCCGGTCCCCCAGTACGGACAGCGACTGCCCGGCGAACAGGCGGGCGAACTGCGGTTCCTCGCGCAGGACCGCGGGGAGCAGGGCCTTCATGGTGAACCGATCGGCAGCGGGGACTGGGGGCAGCCCGATGCTAGGGATCCCGCCGCCCGCTGTCGCCCGGGTTTTCCCGGGCCCGCGCCGGCCGGGCCTCCCCGGGTTTGCCGCTCGGCCGGGAACGGCGGGGGGCGGCACCCGGGTGTCGGGTACCGCCCTCCTCGCGCCGTGCGCCGTACGGCCGGCCCCGGGTTCGCCGGGTCGGCTAGATCACCAGGCTGAGCGGCATGATCAGCGCGATCGCGACGACCGAGATCACGGTCTCCATCACCGACCAGGACTTCAGCGTCTGGCCGACGCTCATCCCGAAGTACTCCTTGACCAGCCAGAAGCCGGCGTCGTTGACGTGCGAGAAGAACAGCGACCCGGCGCCGATCGCCAGGACCAGCAGCGAGGCGTGGCTGGTCGACATGTCGGCCGCCAGCGGGGCCACGATGCCCGCCGCCGTGATGGTGGCGACGGTCGCCGAGCCGGTGGCCAGGCGGATCAGGACGGCGATCAGCCAGCCCAGCAGCAGGGCCGAGATGTGCCACTTGCTCGACCACTCGCTGACGGCGTTGCCGACCCCGACGTCGATCAGGGTCTGCTTGAAGCCGCCGCCGGCGCCGACGATGAAGACGATGCCGGCGATCGGGCCGAGCGACTTCTCGACGGTGGACGAGATCCGGGCCTTGGTGAAGCCGGCCGCCCGGCCGAGCGTCAGCATGCCGAGCAGGACGGCGGCGAGCAGGGCGATCAGCGGCGAGCCGATGAAGTCGAAGATCCGCTGGAGCATCGCCTTGGGGTCGTCGATCACCACGTCGACCAGGGCCTTGCCGAGCATCAGGATGACCGGGAGCAGGATCGTCACCAGGACGGCGCCGAAGCTCGGGGTGTGCTCCCGCTTCTCGCTCGCCTCGGTCGCGGACGGGGAGAGCGCCTCGGGGATGCTCAGCGGGCCGACCCAGCGCTCGGCGACCCGGGCGAACAGCGGACCGGCCACGATCAGGGTGGGGACGGCGATCAGCAGGCCGAGGGCCAGCGTGACGCCGAGGTCCGCCTTCAGGGCGTCGACGGCCACCAGCGGGCCGGGGTGCGGCGGCACCAGGCCGTGCAGCACCGACAGGCCGGCCAGTGCCGGGATGCCCACCCGCATCAGCGGCAGGTTGCCGCGGCGGGCCACCAGCAGCACGATCGGGATCAGCAGCACCACGCCGACCTCGAAGAACAGCGGCAGGCCGAGCACGGCCGCGATCAGGGCCATCGCCCACGGCAGGGCCTTGCGGCCGGTGCGCGCGAGGACGGTGTCGGCGATGATGTTCGCCCCGCCGGAGTCCGCCAGCAGCTTGCCGAGCATCGCGCCGAGGCCGATCAGCAGGCCGACGCCGGCGACGGTGGCGCCGAAGCCGGTGACGAAGCTGGTCAGCAGCTTGTCGAAGGGAGCGCCGGCCACCACCGCGAGCAGGCCGGAGCCGATCGTGAGGGCCAGGAAGGGGTGCAGCTTCAGCTTGGTGATCAGCAGCACGATGGCGCCGATGCTGAGCAGCACCGCCAGCAGCAGCCGGCCGTCGCTGCTGGTGTGCGGGAGCGCCGTGGGGGCGGCCGCGAGGAGAGTGGGGGACAGGCTCACGCGAGGTCTCCATTGACGGGCCGCAGGAGTTCCACGGCCATCTCGACGAGGTGTTCGGGGGCAGGACCGACGTCCAGGACGGCGCCGCGCTCGTCGCCCTGGAGGGGTTCCAGCGCGGCGTACTGGGATCCGAGCAGGGACGCCGGCATGAAGTGACCGGTGCGGTGGGCGAGCCGGTCCTCGACCAGCTCGTGACCGCCGCTGAGGTGCAGGAAGAAGGCACCCGGGCAGCTCTCGCGCAGGGTGTCGCGGTAGTGCCGCTTCAGCGCCGAACAGGTCACCACTCCCCCGGTGCCGGCCTCGGCGCGTTCGCCGAGCCAGCCGCCCAGGGCCCGGAGCCACGGGGCCCGGTCCTGGTCGTCCAGGGGGGTGCCGGCCGACATCTTGGCGATGTTGGCGGGCGGGTGGAAGTCGTCCGCCTCGGCGTAGGGGAGGGCGAGGCGCTCGGCCAGCAGCCGGGCGACGGTGGTCTTGCCGACGCCCGAGACGCCCATCACCACGACGGTGGGCGGCTGGTTCTCGACGCTGAGAGCCATCGGTGGTGCTCCTTCTCTGCCAGGCCTCTGATGCCTGTGGGCGGGGCCAGGGCCTGCGGTCGGTGGCAACTATCTCCCCAAAGGTATGACCTATTCAAGAGACGGAAACCAAATCGTCATACTTTTATGCCCGGGCGTGCGTCACAGTCTCGGGCCGGGCGGTTCCGCCCATCCGTCGCACCCGTCCCCCCATGCCCCTCGCCCCGTCCCCGGTGGCCGGATCGGGGCCCGGCGAGCGGGGCGGTACGGGGCCGGGCCGGGGGTGGCGACTAGGCTGGCCCGATGGACATCCAGGGCCTGCCCGGCCGACTTCTCGCCGATCTGGGACCGGCCATCGCCTCCGGGGAGATTCCCGAAGGGGCCGTGCTCCGGGGCGAGGAGCTGGAGGAGCGGTTCGGGGTGTCCCGGACGGTGGTCCGCGAGGCGATCCGGATCCTGGAGTCGATGCGGATGGTGGAGTCCCGCCGCCGGGTGGGGATCACCGTGCAGCCCAAGTCCGACTGGGACGTCTTCGACCCGCTGGTGATCCGCTGGCGGCTGGCCGGCGCGGACCGCCCGGCGCAGCTGCGCTCACTGGGCTCGCTGCGGGTGGCGGTCGAACCCGCGGCGGCGGCCCTGGCGGCCGCCCATGCCACCGACGACGACTGCCGCGCGCTCAGCGCCCTCGCCGTCGAACTGACCGTCACCGCGCGGGCCGCGGACCTGGAGACCTTCCTGCAGCACGACATCGCGTTCCACGCGACCGTCCTGAGGGCCTCCGGCAACGAGATGTTCGCGCACCTGGGGGACACCGTCGGCGCGGTGCTGACCGGGCGGACGGAGTACCACCTGATGCCGCATCAGCCGGAGTCGTACGCGATCAAGCTGCACCGCGAGGTGGCGGAGGCGATCTGCGCCGGCGATCCGGAGCGCGCGGAGCGGGCCATGCGGACCATCGTGACCGGGGCCCTCGAGGAACTCGACAAGCAGCTGACCTGACCCGGCGGAGCCGGCCGCGACGGCACATCAGGGGCAGATCGCACGAATTCCCAACAGACCAGGGGATTCGGACGCATACTTCCGGTCGGCCGGGGCAGGGTGGTGCGTACGGGCGCAGGGTGCGCCCGCGCACGCCACCCTGATCTCACCCCGGGGGTCGCCGATGTCCGCCAAGCGCCGCCGACTGCCCGACGAGGTGCGATCCGCCGCCGTCCGGGCCGTGATCTGTCTCGCCTGCACCCTCGTCGGCCTGATCGTGGCGGTGCTGGCCTCCTACGCGCACAGCGGGGCGCTGACCCCGGCGCTGATGGCGATGGGGTTGGGGGTGTTCGGCACCGCCTGGTGCCTGCTGGAGATCCTGATCTCCCGTCAGATCGCCGCCCAGCGGGCCCGCGGGCCGCATTCCGCCTCGCCGATGGCGGGCGGTCGCGGGCCGGCGGCGCTACCCCCGGCACAGTCCCAGGCCCGCACGCCCCCGGTACGCGCCGGACACCCCGGCGCGTATCCGTACCCGCGACCCGGGGCGTCCGGTGGCGTGCCCGGGCCGGGCGGCCCGGGCGGCCGTCAGCCCCGGCTGCCCACCGCGTAGCCGTACTGCACCGGCCAGCGGCGCTCGGCGCCCAGCTCGCGGGCGGCCTGCTGCGGCCAGTACGGGTTGCGGAGCAGCTCGCGGCCGAGCAGGACGGCGTCCGCCTGGCCCTGCGCGACGATCCGCTCGGCCTGCTCGGGCTCGGTGATCAGGCCCACCGCGGCGGTGGCCAGGCCGGTGGCGGCGCGGACCTGCTCGGCGAACGGCACCTGGAATCCGGGCGCGACCGGGATGACGGCGTCCTTGGCGCTGCCGCCGGTGGAGACGTCGATCAGGTCGACGCCGACGTCCTTGAGCTGCTTGGCCAGCAGCACGGTGTCCTCGGGCGTCCAGCTCTCCTGGTCGTCCAGCCAGTCGGTGGCCGAGACCCGGAAGAACAGCGGCAGACCCTCGGGCCAGACCGCGCGGACGGCGGTGGCCACCTCCAGCGCGAACCGGGTGCGGTTGGCGAACGAGCCGCCGTACTCGTCGGTCCGGTGGTTGGCGACCGGGGACAGGAAGGCATGCACCAGGTAGCCGTGGGCGCCGTGGATCTCGACCGCCTTGAAGCCCGCCGCCAGCGCGCGCTCGGCGGCCGCCACGAAGGCGCGCACGATGCCCTGGATCTCGTCGACGGTGAGCTCCAGCGGCTGCGGGTTCGAGCCGAAGGGGACGGTGGACGGGCCGCTCGGCTGCCAGCCGTTCTCCTCCGCCGGGACGGGTGCGCCGCCGAGCCAGGGCCGGTCGGTGGAGGCCTTGCGGCCGGCGTGGCCGAGCTGGATCGCCGGGACGGCGCCGAACTGCTCGACCTGGGCGGCGATCCGGGCCAGGCTCTGCTGCTGACGCTCGTTCCACAGGCCCAGGTCGTAGGGGGAGATCCGGCCCTCGGGGCTGACCGCCGTCGCCTCGACCATCACCAGCCCGGCGCCGCCGGCGGCGCGGGAGGCGAGGTGGGTCAGGTGGAAGTCGGTGGCCACGCCGGTCTCCGGACCGGTCGGCTGCGCCGAGTAGGTGCACATCGGTGCCATCCAGACGCGGTTGGGCACGGTGACCGAGCGCAGGGTGATCGGCTCGAAGAGGGCGGACACGGGCGACTCCTTCGCTATGACGGCCGGCGCGGGGTACCGGACATCGTTGTACGAGATTCACCGTACTACGAGAAACGTCGAACTACGAAAGTCGACGTACCATGAGCGCATGACCGGAGGAACCGAGCTGCCGACCGACACCCGGCCCGCCACCGCGCCGGCGGCGAGCGCACCAGGGGTGGCCGCGCCGTCCGGCGCCGCGATCCCGGCCCCTGTCGCACCGTCACCTGCGGCGCCCGCCCCGGCCTCGGCCTCGGCCTCGGCGGCCCTGCCGGAGCCGGCTCCCGCGGAGATCCGACTGGAGGCCGTGCTGCACGCCCTCGCCGACCCGGTGCGACTGCGCATCGTCCGCGAACTCGCGGACGGCCACAGCGAGATGTCCTGCATCGCCTTCGGCCTGCCGGTCACCAAGTCGACCACCACGCACCACTTCCGGGTGCTGCGGGAGGCCGGGGTGATCCGCCAGCACCGGCGCGGGACCGCCCGGATGAGCACCCTGCGGCGGGAGGACCTGGCCGCGCTCTTCCCCGGACTGCTGGACAGCGTGCTGGCCGCGGTCGGCCGGCAGCAGGCGGACCGCCCGCCGGCCTGACCTGGCCCCGAAGCCGCGGCGGCCTCAGACCACCACCCGGTAATGGGTCGTCAGCCGGCCCGTGTCGTCCAGCAGATGGAAGGCGATCACCGGCGGCTGGTCGAAGGCGATCCCGCTGCCGCCCTCGCAGGGCAGCATCACCGTGGAGACCACACCCGGCGCCACCAGCAGCGGCAGGCCGGCGAAGGTGGTCGCGGCCCCGGTGTGGGCGTGCCCGCAGAGCAGCGCGGCGACCCGGGGGTGGCACGACAGCACCTCCGCCAGCCGCTCCTCGCCGTGCTGGCGGATCCGGTCCACCCACGGCAGGTGCAGCGCCACCGGCGGGTGGTGGAAGGCCACGATCGCCGGCTCGTCCTGCGGGCCCTCGCCCAACGTCCGGTCCAGCCAGTCGAGGGTCCCGTCGTCCAGCAGGCCGTCGTCCCGGCCGGGGATCGACGAGTCGCAGAGCAGGAAGGTCACGCCGGGCAGCCGGCGGACCTGGTTGACCGGCCGGTCAGGGTCCGACCCGGCCTCGTCACCGTCGGCCGCCGGGCCGAGCAGGCCCCGCCGGAACGCGGCCCGCTTGTCGTGGTTGCCGGGGCAGGTCAGCACCGGGTGCGGCGACACCAGGAGCTTCGCGGCCTGCTCGTACTCGCCCGGGGCGCCGTGGTCCGCGATGTCCCCGGACACCAGGACGGCGTCCAGCGGCCCCGGCAGGCCGTTGAGGTACTCCATCACGCGCTCCGCGCGCGCGAGGGCCCGGGCTCCGCCGTCCCTGCGGCCGAGCCGCCCCGCCTGCTCCTGGCCGATGTGGATGTCGCTGAGGTGAGCGATGGTCAGCATGGCCGCCACCCTAGGACGGGACGGGCACCGCCGGAAGGCCCCGCCAGGGAAGGGACCGCCAGGGAAGGGGGCGAATTCCAGGGGTCGTCGCAACACGTGGCCGTAGGCCGTGGAGTCTAGCGACAGGGTCCGGCTCTGGTGCAGGCAGATGCCTGCGCCAGAGCCGGACCCACAGGTCAGCGGGTTTCCGGCCTTCCGCCACGTCGAACACTGCGGGATGCGACAGACGGCTTGCAGCGTGAGTCACGCGTCCGGCAGGCTTCGCTGATGAGCTCCTTCGAACAGCGCTACGTCGCCGGTGACCACGAGGGCGTATGGGCTGACATGCGCCGCCTTGGGCCGATTCCCGATGACCTGTCCGAGGACTGCGCGGCCGTCGCGGCGGAGACGATGCGCAGGGTCCATCGTCATGTCACCCGCCTCGGTAGTGCGCTGGTGGAACTCGGTCTGGTCCCGATCGCCGAGTTGGACATGCTCAAGCCGCCGACCCCGGCGGACCACGCCGAGTTGGCGGCGCTGGCAGGAGAGGTCGGCACTCTGCCGTTCGCGCTCGACGCCTGTCTTCGCCATGTCGGCAGGGTGTTGTTCGCCGGGGATTGTCCCGCCGTGGACCTGACCTGGGCCGCAGGGGACCAGTACGACGTCGCGGGTCTGTACCCGGATCCGCTGGTGCTGCCCGACGTGGAACACCTGCGCTACTGCTGGGGCGAGCATCGTGAGCGGCTGCGGGATTGTCCCGAGCTGGTGGAACCAGGATTCCTGTTCGAGTTCGCCCCGGACGAACTGCACAAAGCCAACATCAGCGGGTCGACCCACGACATCCTTCTCCCCGAGGCGACAGCCGACCCGGTCATTCGGGGGGTCGAAGGCCGTCCGGACATCACGCTGGTCGAGTACCTGCGCTTGTCCATCGCCTGGGGTGGGATGCCCGGCTGGTCGTTGAAGCCCGACCGGGCGCCCGCCACCCTCGCGGCGCTCCGAGCACGCCCTGATTTCTAGGCTCGAGCCACGAGTAGCTTCTGCAGACGCTCGGCCGGGGTCTCCCAGTCGAGCGTCTTGCGGGGCCTGCCGTTGAGTTCGGCGGCGACGGCGGCCAGATGTTCGCTGCTGTGGCCGGCCAGGCTGGTGCCCTTGGGGAAGTACTGCCGCAGCAGGCCGTTGGTGTTCTCGTTGGAGCCGCGCTGCCAGGAGCTGGCCGGATCGCAGAAGTACACCGGGATATCGGTGGCGACGGTGAAGGCGTGATGGGCGGCCATCTCCGCGCCCTGATCCCAGGTCAGGGACCTCGTCAGATGGGGCGGCAGAGTCTGCACCGCTTCTTGGAGGGCGTCGCGGACATGTTCCGCGCCACGGCCGGCAGGCAGGTGCAGGAGCATCACGTAGCGGGTGGTGCGCTCCACCAGGGTGCCGATGGCCGAGGCGTTGTCCTCTCCGATGATCAGTCGGGTAGCCGGGGCCCATTACTGGGACCCCGGCCCCCTCAGAACCGTGCAAGCAGCTTTCACCGCACACGGCTCAAGCAAGCCCCGTGGGCTCGCGGGCAGGCGAAGGTGCGGGACGTGTCGGCTCGGCGGCTCCGTTCCGCCGTTGACACTGGGTGTGGAGGAGACGGATTCGTTGATCGCCCGGCGTGCTCCCGCCCAGGAACGCGACGTACTGCTTGGAGATCGCCTTCCTGATGACGGCCCGCCACGTCTCCCACTCCTGGGGGCTTCGCGGCGGGTGGTCGGCGTGCAGCAGGAGCCCTCCGCAGGCTGGGCAGCGACCGTGCTGGGCCTGAAGCAGGCGCATGGTCATACCGTCCACCGGCAGAGGTGGTCCCTTGCGGCGCCGCTCGGCCCAGTACGGCTCCAGGGCAGGGTCATCCGGAGACGCCCTGCCCTTGACCAACTGGTGCCGGACGATCTTCGTCCAGGAGAACTTGAGTAGGTAGGCGCCGCTGTCGCGGTCGCCGAACACCCACCGGTCCTTCCTGGACTTGTTGAACCGGCCGAAGTACTTGCTGGAGACCCAGTGCTTCGGCTTGTTCGGGTGGCTGTGCTTGGCCCACTTGTAGGCGAGCGTCCACATGTAGTTGTCCAGCGCCGTGAAGACCTCGCTGGACACCACCGTCCGGTAGTAGGCCGACCAGCCCCGCACGATGGGGTTGATCTTCTTGAGCACGGCCGCAGCGTTGGCCCCTCGCAGGGCCAACATCTCGGCGTGCAGCTGTTCCCGGATCCGTCGTTGCGCCGCTGTGCTCGGCTTGATCAGCAGTTTGCCGTGATACCGGCGGACGTTGAACCCCAGGAAGTCGAACCCGCTCTCCGCGTGGACGATGCGTGTCTTGTCCTCGTGGAAGGCGAGTCCTCTGGGCGTCAGCCATGCGGCCAGCCGTTCCTTGACCAGTTCGGCCTGCTCACGGCTGGTGCATATCGCGACAAAGTCGTCTGCGTACCGCACCAGCACGGGGCTTCCGCTCTGCGCACTGCCGGCGTCTCGGCCGGCGGTGAAGTAGCGGACCCCTGCGGCTTCCTCCATCCCGTGCAGGGCCACGTTGAAGAGCAACGGGCTGATCACCCCGCCCTGCGGAGTTCCCTCCTCGGTCGGGGCGAACCGACCTTTGTCCACGACCCCGGCCTTCAGCCACTGCCGGACCAGTCCCCGGGCGGGGAAGGTGCCGAGCGCGGCCATCAGCCGGGCGTGGTCGATACGGTCGAACGCCGCCGTCAGGTCCGCGTCGAGCACCCACACACGCTGCGGGTTCTTCCCGTTGAGCGTGGAGTAGATGGCCCCGATCGCGTCGTGACAGCCGCGGCCGGGCCGGAAGCCGTACGACTTCGGCTCGAACCGCGCTTCCCACTCGGGTTCCAGTGCGCCCAGTGCCACAGCTTGAAGGCACCGGTCGACGATCACGGGAATCCCGAGGCCGCGCTTCTTCGTGGTCCCTGGTTTCGGGATGAACACCCGCTTGACGGGCTGGGGAGTCCAGGGTCGGGCCCGGTGCTGGACCCAGTGGGCCAGCGCGGCCTTCGACTGGGGAAGCAGTACCACCTTCCCGTCGACTCCCGCCGTCGCGCGTCCTGCGTTGATCTCCGTGACCCGCCGCACACTCAAGAGCGTGTTCGAACGGGACCGGAGCATCAGCTTCTGCAAGTTGCGGACCTTCTTCAGGTCCCCTGCCTGCGATGCCGTGAAGATTCTCTGCCGCAGACGCCGTACGTCCTCCTCGGCGCGGCGCCAGTTGACCGACGCCCAGTCCAGGCCTTCGCCCTCAGGTCCGTTCACCGTCGCGGCAGCAGCCGGGACGGTCTGGACCGCTCCGTCCGCATCCGTGTTGGTGTCCAACTTGTCCCTCGGTTCCGTCGTCTTCGTCCAGTGAGTCCGCACAGGCTCACCCGGCCCACGTCAGCACCCTTTCGGGTCCAGGCAGCAGCCTGTATCCGGACGGTTATGCGAGGCGATCGACGGAGAGGCCGATCATGCTGCCCCGGGTTCCCGTTTCCTTTCGGCTTCCGGCATTGGCTTCTTGGGCCATCCTGTTCCCGCTGGGGAGTTGAGCCTTCCTCACGGTCGGCCGACCGAGCCACGCAGGCTCGGACCCCAACGGGGTTTCCACGTTCCACACGAGTGAGATACGACCGGGGTGGGTGCTCTCTTTACCCCGAGGCGGCGGTGTCCACCTGGCCGGAGTGACCTCTACCGGCCAGCGCCTGCCGCTTCTCAGCGGCCAGCCATGCACCCCGCTGGTGCTTTCCATCGGCGGGGCTTGGGATCACGAGGCATCAACGAGAGTTCACTTGCGTTCACCCGTCCGGTCTTCCCCTTGCCGGTAACTTCCGGATGGAACGGAAGTCCTTGGGCTTTCCCCTGAGCTTCGCACCACGCCGTTACCGGCATCGCACGTCAAGGGTGGGGACGGGTCATACGGACACGGACCCGTGACTGCAATTACGGCCTCATCAGCCGCCCCTCCAATCGGTCAGTCCACTCAAACTCGTGCAGCTTCGTGTCGCACGGTCGCCCTCCCAGTGGCCGGGAACGGCACGGTCCTCGGCCTCGGCCGGCCGCTCACTGATCATGACCATGGGGTCCACGAAGCGGGGCCTGCGCTGCTGGGCCTGGCGGCGGGGCTTTCGCGTCGCCCTGCCGGTTCGCAGCACGCGGGTCAGCTCACGGCGGAGTTCGCCGCGGCCTTGGACGTAGAGGGCCTGGTAGACCGTCTCGTGAACCACATGCATCTCCGGCCGCTCGGGGAAGTGCCTGCGCAGAGCCTGGCAGATCTGCTCAGGGCTCCACCGCTTGTCCAGACGGTCCTGGATGAATGCTCGCAGCTCGTGATTCTGGTCGAGCTTGGTCAGCTTCGGCCGAGGGCGGCGGGAGTCCGCGCGCGCCTGCGCGGCGTGCGGCCGGTACTGGCAGTTTTCCGGGTGGCGATTGCGGCGGATCTCCCGGCTGACCGTCGAGGGACTGCGGCCGAGTTCAGCAGCGATCGCCCTCACGGAAGCCTTCTCCCGCAGCCGGTCGGCGATGTAGATCCGTTCGGCCTCAGCCAGGAACCGGGAGGATGCGGAAGGTGGCACCGCCGGGCGAGCCGGGGGTGCCACCTTGTTGCGGCCGGACGGGTTGCGGCCGTTGCGCCAGCGCCTGCCGGTCTTCGGGTTGACTCCGACGATCCGGCAGGCCTCGTTGTTGCTCGCACCCCGCTTCATGAGCTGGAAGTATGCAGCCCGCTCGGCGGCCAGCTTCCGCCGCCCCTGAGGGCTTCGGATCTCACGGATCTCGAAGGTCATCGCATCCCCTGAACTGGGGTGTTGCGACGACCGCTAGAACCTAAGGGGCCCGCCAGGGAAGGGCCTTCCAGGGGCACCGGCTCCCCCGCCCCGCGGCCCGGGGAGCCGGGGCGGGGCGGGAGCGGTCGGCGGAGGTCAGGCCGAGGGCGCCTCCGCCGGGCGCTTGAACATCCGGGTGGCGGTGATCTCGCCGTGGATGGCCGGGCCGTCCGGGTCCTGCGGGGCGGGCAGGCCGGGGCGCAGGTGCTCCTCGACCGAGATGTACTTCAGGCCGGCCCGCAGATCGGCGTCGTTGCGCAGCCGGATCACCAGCGGGAACTCGGCCAGCGCGGTGGTGTCGAACAGGCCGGTGGTGTAGATCAGCTGGACGCCGAGCGCGTCCGCCACCGCCCGTTGGAGCTCCAGCAGGTACGTCGCGTTGGCCCGGCCGATCGGATTGTCCAGGAAGAGCGTCCCGGCGTGCCGCAGCTGGGACTGGCCGCGGTCGTTGGCGCGCAGCGCGGCCATCGTGCAGTAGAGCGCGATGGCCGCGGTGAGCAGCTGGCCGCCTGAGAAGACGTCGGACATCTGGCCGACGCTGACCCGCTCGGCGCGCAGCACGGCGTCCGGCTTGAGGATCTCCACGCTGACGCCCTTGGGGCCGATCGCGGCGGCCACGCCGCGCAGCAGCAGGGACATGCCGTCCCGGCGCAGGTCGCTGTTCTTGCGGACGGCGGCGCTGGTGGCCTCGTCGATGACCTCGCCGAGGCGCTCGGCCAGGACGCTCTGGTCCGGGTCCTCGAAGCGGATCCGGAGGAACTCCTGGCCGGACCACTCCCCCAGGCCCTCGGGCAGCCGGGAGAGCCGCTGGGCGGCGCGCAGGGTGGCGAGGGCGCTCTCGACCAGGCCGCGCAGGCGGTCGACGATGCTGCCCCGGTTGCGCTCCAGCTGCTCCAGCTCGTCGGTGAGGACCCGCAGCCGGGGCGCGAAGGCGGTGGCCCAGGCGGCGGCGTGGTCGGGCAGGGCGGCGGCGGGCAGCTCGCGGATCTGCTGCCGGGCGGGGGTGCGGACGGCCTCGTAGCGGGCCGCGTTGGCGTGCCGGATCAGGCCGTCCGAGGCGTCGCGGACGGCGAGTTCGGCGGCGGACAGCTCGGTGGCGGCGGTGCGCAGCGTACGGCGGGTCTCGGCGGCGGCGACGCGGGCCTCGGCGAGGCTGCCGAGGTACGGCTCGGCGTGCTGCTCGGGCTCGTCGGGGTGCTCGCGCAGGCCGTCCCGGAGCTGGCCGGCGGCCTCCTCGAAGTCGGCGGCGGCGCTCTGCGAGGCCTGGTGGGTGCGCTGCAGGTCGGCGTGCTCGGTGCGGGCGCTGTCCAGTCGCTCGCGGCGCTCGGCGAGGCGGGTGGTGGCGGTGCGCAGCAGGGTCTGGGCGTGCTCGGGGTCGGTCGGGACGAGGTCCTCGGGCAGTTCGGTGTGGGCCTCGCCGGTGGCGGGGGCGGAGCGTTCGGCCTCGCCGCGCAGGCGGCCGAGCTGCTCGCTGGCGGTGGCGGAGCGGGCCTCGATGGTGGCGACCAGCTCCTCGGCGCGGGCGGCGGCCGCCTGCCGGGCCGGGCCGTCGGCGCCGTCGGGGCTGGCGAGCAGCTCCTCGGCGCGGGTGCGGACCTTGTTGGTGAGGCGGTCGAGTTCCTTGGCGGAGGCGGCTTCGTCGCTCTCGGCGCGGGCCTGTTCGGCGCGCAGGTCGGCGCCGACGCCGACCTTCTCGTACAGCTGGGAGGCGGCGCGGTAGGCCTCGCGCAGGGCGGGCAGCGAGGCGGGGGCGCGGTCGGCGGGCTCGGCGGCCGCGTCGGCGGCGTCGGAGGTGGAGAGCTCGGCGCGCTCGGCCCGCAGGGTGCGGGTGGTGCGGCGGGCGTCGTCGGCGGCGCGCTGGGCGGCACGGCGGTCCTCGTCGCAGGTCCGGGCGCGCTCGGCGCAGACGGCTTGGCGGCGGTCGCACTCGGTGGCGTCCTCGGCGAGTTCGCGCAGGCTGTGGGTCCAGTTGGCGCGTTCGCGCAGCCGGAAGGCGAGGCCGGCCAGCGCGTCGGCGCGGCGGCGGGTCTGCTGGGCGGCCTCGCGGTGCTCCTCGTGGGTGGCGGCGGCGGCCTCGTGGTCGCTCTCGGCCTCGGCGTGCTCGGCGCGAAGGGTGGCGAGTTCGGCCGCGGCGGCCTCGGCCTTGACGGCGGACTCCTCGGCGGCGGCGGCGAGTTCGGCGAGGGTGCCGGGCGGGCACTGGGCGTGCCAGGAGGCGAGGCGGGCGGCCAGCGCGCGGTCGCCGCCGAGGCGGGCGGCGAGTTCGCGGATGTGCTCCTCGCGGGCGGTGGCGCGGGCGCGCAGTTCGCGGCGCTCGCCGTCGGCCGCGCTCTCGTCGTGCATGGCGGGGTTCGGCGGCACCAGGAAGAAGGCCGGCTCGCCGGTGATCGGGGCGATCAGCGCGGCGGCGGTGCCGACGGCGACGGTGGAGCGCGGCAGCAGGGCGGCGGCCTGCAGGGCCTCGCGGGCGCGGTCGAGGGCGCCGGGGTCGGTGACGACGACACCGTCGACGAGTTCGGGGCGGGCGGCGAGGATGTCGTCGTGGTCGGCCGGGTCGACGGACTGGGCCAGGTAGCGCCAGCCGGGCAGGGCGGGGACGCCGTGCTCGGCCAGGAACTCCACGGTGGCGAGGACGTCCGGGCCGGGCGGCAGCAGGCCGCCGTCGCCGAGGGCGGCAAGGATCCGGGAGTCGTCCGCGGCGGCGGTGCGCAGGTCGAAGAGGGTGCGTTCGGCCGTGGCGACGGACTGGTCGAGCAGTTCGCGCAGGGCCTCGGCGGAGCGGTCCAGGGCGGCGGGGGTGAGGACGCCGTCGGCCTCCTCGGCCCCCTCCCGGTAGGGGTGCAGGGAGAGCAGTTCGGCGAGCCGGGGCTCGGCGGCGAGCAGGGCGGCGGTCCGGCGCTCGGTGGCCAGCGCGGCGGTGGCGGCCTTGCGGGCGTCGCCGGCGCGGGAGGCGGCGAGGTCCGCGCGGGCCTCGGCGGCGGCGGTCTCGCGGACCAGGGCGGCGGCCTGCTCGGCGGCCGTCCTGGCCTTCTCCAGGGCCGCGGTGGCGGTCTTCTCGGCGTCGGCGGCGTTCAGGGCGGCGCGGGCCGGGTCGGCCTCGCCGTTGGCCATGGTGTCGGCGTCCGCGTCGATCCAGCCGGAGGCGACGGCGGCCTGGGTCTCCTGCTCGACCTCGGCGAGCCGCTGGCGCAGGTGGTCGGCCTCGCTGCGGGCCTTCTGGGCGGCGGTGGCGGCGGCGGTCGCGTCGGCCTGGGCCTTGGCCCCGTCGTCCTGGAGCTCGCCGGCCCGCAGCTCCTCCTGGTCGGCGCGCTCCTCGGCGGCGAGGGCGGCGCTCTCCAGGGCGCGGGCGAGGGCGCCGGCCGCGCGGGCCCGGGCGGCGAGGGCGGGGGCGGCGTCGAGTTCGGCCTCGCGGATGGCGGCGGCGACCCGGGCCGCGCGGTCGGCGGCGGCGCGGTGGCGCAGCACCGCCTCGGCGGCCTGCCAGGCGGAGTGCAGGGTGCGGGCCTCGATGAGTTCGCGGCGCAGGGCGGCGGCCTCGGTGGTGGCGGCGGCGAGGCCGAGGGTGGCGTGCCGGTGGGTCAGTTCGGCGGTGATCAGGGAGTGCCGGGTGCGGTCGCTCTCGGCGGCGGTGACGGCGCTCGCGGCGGCGGCGACCTCGACGGCGAGGTCGTGGGCGCGGTCGCGTTCGGCGGCGCCGCGGGAGGTGAGGGCGTGGGCGAGGCGGCGGGTGCGGCGCTCGGCGCCGCGGTGGGTCTCGCGGACGGATTCGCGGGCGGCGGTGGCGTCCACGATGCGCTGGAGCAGGTCGAGGGAGCCGGCCGTGAAGTCGCGTTCGGCGGTGAGTTCGGAGCGGCGGCCGAGCTTGGCGGCGAAGCCGTGCACCAGGTCGGCGAGGCCGTCGGTGTCGCGGGTGTCGGTGACGGCGCGCAGCAGCAGGTCGGTGAAGTCGGAGTCGTGCTTGACCGCGAAGAGGCCGGCGGCCTCGCCCTCGTCGGCGTTCATCTCGCGCTGGTAGCGGAAGAGCTCGGGGTCGAGGCCGAGGTCGCCGAGGTGTTCGGTCCAGCGGTCGTGGCCGTCCTCGAAGGTGAGGTCGAGGTAGGGGTGGGTCTTGCCGGCCTCGGTGAGGGCGTCGCGGAAGCCCTTCATGGTGCGGCGGCGGCCGCGGGCGCGCTGGTCGCCGGCGAGGCTGATGCGTTCGGCGACGGGGAGCGCGTCGAGGGTGAGGCCGGGGCCGGGGCGGAAGGAGTACCAGGTCTCGGCGAACTTGCGCGGGTCGGAGGAGACCTGGCGGCCGCGCCATTCGCTGACCTTGCCGACCACGATCAGCTCGCCGGTGACGGTGTGCTGCCACTCCAGGGCGACGTGCCCGCAGTCGTCGGCGAGCAGGAACTTGCGCAGGACGCCGGAGCTGGCGCCGCCGAGGGTGTTGCGGTGGCCGGGGAGCATCACCGAGAAGATCAGCTTGAGCAGGACGGACTTGCCGCCGCCGTTCTCCAGGAAGAGCACACCGGCGGGCGCGGGGCGGCGCTGCGGGCCCTCGGGCTCCTCGCCGAAGAGGCCGGGCTGCTGGGGGGCGGGGTCGGCGACCGGCTCGCCGACGCCGCGCAGGTCGAGCACCGTGTCGGCGTAGCGGGCGCCGGCCGGTCCGATGGAGTACAGGCGGACCCGGTTGAGCTCGTACATGTGCGGCGGTTCTCCAGTGCGGGCGGTCGGCGAGGTGGCGGGGCGGGTGTCGGGGGCGGGGCGGGTGTCGGGGGCGGGGCGGGTGTCGGGGGCGGGGCGGGTGTCGGGGTCAGAGCGAGTGGAAGGGCAGGCCGGCGTCGGCCACCAGGTCCTCGCTGTGGTCGGCGGGCAGCAGGGTGGCGCTGCCGTCGCTGACCGGGACGACCCCGAGGTCGAGCAGTTCGGCCATCGCGCCGCTGGCCGCGAGGTCCCGTACCTGGAGCTGGTAGCGGGCGGTGGTGCGGTAGGTGCCGCCGGCGTCGTCGGCGGTCTTCTGCAGGAACCCGGAGTCGACCAGGAAGAGCACCGCCTTGCCGACGATGCCGATGGTCGAGCCGGAGAGCCGGCGGGCGTCCTTGGTGGCGCCGGTGGCGGTGCGGCGGGCCCAGACCCGCCAGGCGGCCTCCAGACCGGGGGCGTCGCTCTGCGGGTCGGTGTTGTCGCCGGCGGCGTCGGCCTGTTCTTCCAGCCGGCGGCAGGCCTGCCGGACGAAGGCGTCGACGCCGTTGACGGTGATCCGGCCGAGGTAGCCGTCGTCGGCGAGGTCCTCGGGGCGGGGGAAGGCCATCGCGGCGACGGCCAGGTGCGCCAGGCCGTGCAGGAACCGGTCGGTGGACTCGGAGGCGGCCCGGCGCGAGTAGTCGCCCATCCGGACGGCGAACACCGAGTCCTCGGCGGCGGCGACCGCCATGCCGGCCCGCGCGGACACCTCCAGCACCACCAGGCCCATGCCGGTGGCGACCGCGTCGGCGAGCCGGGCGAACGGCGGGTCCTCCCGGTGGCGGCGGACCAGCTCGGCGTACTCGGCGTCGCGGGCCGGGAGCAGCTTGGCCTGCAGGCCGAAGGAGACCAGCCGGGCGGCGTCCGCGACGTCGGCCGGGGTGAGCGCGGCGGGGGCGGGTTCGGCCTCGGGCACCCAGGGTGCGTCGTGGTGGGTCGTCACGGGCGGTGCTCCTCGAGGTGGTTCGGCGGCCGGCGGTCCGTCATCAGCCGGCGTCCTTGCGGTCGGCGGCCATGCCGGCGGCGTCGAGCAGGGCGGCGCCGACGATCAGGTCGGCGCCGCCGAACTCGACGTCCCGCAGCGGGGTGCCGTCGTCGACGGCGAAGAGCAGGCGCTCCTCGCCCTGCCGGTAGGCGGTGCCGACCGGGGGGCTGGCCGCGTGCACGGCGAGCAGGGCGACCAGGTACGGCAGCTCCGGGTCCTGCCTGCGGGCGTCGGCGAGCAGGCCGGAGAGCCGGCGCGGGGCGTCGCTGGGCAGGTCGAGCAGCTCCAGGGCGGCCTCCAGCTGGGCCTCCGAGAAGCGGCTGTCGTCGGGGGTGGCGACGAGGTCCGGGTCGGGGAGCTCGGCGCCGAGGTGCTCGCGCTCGACCGGCGGGGTGAGCAGCAGGTCGACCAGGTCGGTGACCCGCACCGAGGTCGGGGTGCGCAGGCCGGTGCCGCGGGCGAAGAAGGCGTCGGTGGGGCGGACGGCCTGCTCGACCGGCAGCCGCAGCAGCGGGGCGAGCAGCTGCCCGTACAGGTCGATGCCGGTGCGGACGCCCGGGGAGGCGAAGGCCTGGCGGTCCTGCTCGGCGCGGAACAGCGGGCCGGCCTCCAGCAGGCGGGTCTGCAGCTGGGTGTGGCGGCGGATGCAGTCCTTGACGATGTCGACCAGCTCGGCGGCCCGGCGCTTGTGCTCGGCGCCCTCGGGGGTGTGCGGCTCGCTCTCGTCGCGGACCTTGCGGATGTTGGTGAGGATCGCGTTCTCGTGCCGGTAGCGGTCGGCGATGTGGTCGAGCGCCTCGTCGATCAGGTCGGGGACGGCCTGCATCCAGTCGACGGCGCGGACGTTGCGGCGGGTGGCGTCGAGCGCCCGGCGCAGCGTCTCGGCGTACTGGACGGTGCGGTAGCGGGCCTGCTCGGCGGCGAGCTGGGCGTCGGCGAGCCGGCCGCGGCGGATCAGCACCTCCAGCTTGACCTCGGCGGCGATCTGGGCCGAGGTGACGTCCGTGTCCAGCGCCCCGACCAGGACGTTCACGGCCTCGTCGGTGGTGCGCAGGTAGACGCCGCCGTCCGGGCCCGGCACCTCCTCGATCAGCTTGAAGTCGTAGTCCCGCCGGACGTACTCGCCGTCCGGCCCGAAGGTGCCGTAGACGGCCCGGAAGCCCCGGTCGACGCTGCCGACGTTGATCAGCGACTCCAGCACCCAGCGGGCGACCCGCTCGTGCTCGGCCGCCGGGCGGGGCGGGTTCTGGGCGGCGACCCTGGGCAGCATGCGGCCCAGCACTATGTCGCGGTCGGCGCCGGTGTCGAAGTCCATGTGGAGGGTGACCAGGTCGATGGCGGCGAGGCCGACCTCCGCCATCGCGTAGCCGCCGTACTCGCCGGCCAGGTTCACCTTGCGGTTGTCGAGGTCGTGCAACGGCGCGGTGCAGGCCAGCGCCTTGAGCCGGCGGGCGAGGCCCTCGTCGGCGGCGGGGCCGGGCGCGGGCCGGGCGGCACCGGCGGGCGGCCGGTGCCCGTAGTCGGTGGGCTGGTCTGCGATGGCGGTCACGGTGGACAAGATTAGAGGTTCGCACCGACAACGACCGAAACGGGACTTCCGGGAGGAGTCGGACGGCCGGCGAGGCGGTGGTCGGGGCGGCGGTCGGACGGCCGGCGAGAGGCGGTCGCACGGCGGGCGGGAGGACGGTCGGGAGTCGCTGCTCACCGCCCGGCGCCTGGCCCGCGAGGAGGGGCCGCTGGCCGGTCCGTCCTCGGGCACGGCGGTGGCCGCAGCCCTGCGGGTGGCCCGCCGGCTCGGCCCGGAGGACCTGGTGGTGGTGCTCCTCCCGGACTCCGGGCGCTCGTAGCTGTCCAAGGTGTTCAGCGACGACCGGCTGCGCGACCGGGGCTTCCCGGAGGAGCCTCAGGACGGCGGGCCGACCGTCCGCTCCGTCCTCGGTGCCGCGCCGGACCCGTCCGGCCGCCGGCTGGTCACCGTCCCCTGCGACGCCTCGCTCACCGAGGCGCCGGACCTGCTGCGCGGCCCCGGGCGGGGTCGCGCCGGTGGTCACGGCCAGGCCGGCCAGGCCGTACGGGATCAGCGCCACGGAGGTGCTGGGCTCGCTCCCGGCGGCAGCGGTCGAGCGCGCGATCGCCGAGGGCCGGGCGGTCCCGACGGACCGGGCCGGCGACCGGAGCGGCCCGGCCCTGCCGACGGTCGGTGTCGGCCGGTCCGCCCCGGACGCCCTGGCGGCGCCGGGCGCCGCGGACGAGGCCGCGGTGGTGCTGCTCGACGGGCGGGCGGCGCGGCCTGGTCCACCGCTCGGAGCCGGCCGGACCGGGCGCCGCCGGGCCGGCCGGCGGCGCGTCCGCCGGAGCACCGGCCCCGGCCGCGCCGCCCGTCGGCGCCACCTCCGCCGGCGTCGCCTCCGTCAGCAGTACGTCCGGGCCTTCTTGACGGCGGGTTCGGCCTGGTGGGCGTCGAAGGTCACGGAGATCTGCTGCTGCGCCTCCCGCAGGGCGTCGGCGAGCGGCTGGAACTTGCCGTCCGCCAGGGCGGCGGCCCGGGCCAGTTCCTCGGCGCCGGCGAGGCGGGCCGTCGCGATGTCGAAGGCCTGCTCCCCGTCGGCCTTGCTGTCGGGCATCTGCTCCGGCAGCCGGTTCACGGCCGCACAGGCCAACTCCGCGTCGGTGCCCTGGACCTTGCCGGAGGCCGACCCCGACTGGCAGGCCGTCATGGATGTCAGGGCCAGCAGCAGGCAGGCCGCGGCCACGGCTATGGTCGGACGTCTCATCAGTTCTCCCCCGGTCGACGACTTCCGGCCATCCTAGGGAGCTTCGCCCAGCGGGCGCAGGTCCGATCCCGGCCAGCTTGCACGAAGCGGCATCCAGCCACTCCGGCCGTCACCATGATGTCGATATGATCATCAAACTGGCAAAGGCAGGTCTCGCCGCGGCGCTGGCCCTCACCTCCCTCAGTGCCGCCGGAGCCACCACCGCCTCGGCCGCGAGCCCCGTGCAGGGCCCCGACCTGGCGGTCTCGCAGAGCGGCAACTACCCGATCTTCCCCATCGACAACACCAACATGAGCGTCACCTGGAAGTCGGCGGGTACCACGGACGTCACCGGCGCCACCCACCTGACGGTCGAGCTGCCGCCCGGTGTGACCACCGACGGCGCGCTGATGTACTCCGTACCACCGGACTTCACCTTCACCCAGACCGTCTCGGCGGACCGGCGCCGGCTGGAGGCCACCTTCGTCGGCACCCGCCGGCCCGGGCGCAGCGACTTCATGAAGCTGCAGCTGGGCACCCACGGCACCGTCCGCCCGTCCGGGACGATCAGGGTGACGGCCTCCAACCGGGACGACGCCGACCTGTCCGACAACGTCACCAGCTATGCGATCGGCGTCGGCCCGATCGCGTCGGCGACCCCGGCCGCGCCGGCCGTGACCGCGATCGACACCACCACCGGTCCGGCCGCCGGCGGCACCGCCGTGACGGTCACCGGAACGGCTCTCGACAACGGCTTCGTGCTGTTCGGCGACCGTCCCGCCACCGGCGGCTGCACCAGCACCTCGTGCACCGTGACGGCGCCGGCCGGGGCGGGCAGTCTGCCGGTCACCGTGGTCACGCCGGGCGGGCACGCCGACGCGCCCGCCCTCTTCGGCTACCTCGGTACGCCGCCCGTCCCGGCCGCGCCGGTGGTGTCCTCGATCGGCACCGCGACCGGTGGCCCGGTCGCCGGCGGCACCGGCGTCACCGTCCTCGGCACCGCCCTGACCTACGGCTCGGTGGCGTTCGGCGGTGTGCCGGCGACCCATGTCTCGTGCGGCCCGACCGCCTGCACCGCCGTCTCCCCCGCGGGCTCCGGCACGGTGGACGTCACGGTGACGACGCCCGGGGGTACCAGCGCACCGGTCACCGCCGACCGGTTCACGTACACCGCCTGATCCGCCGGCGCCCGGCGGCGCCCTCCCACCCGGTGCCCGGTCGGCCGTCCGCCGACCGGGCACCGGCCTGTCCGGGGCCCGCGAACCACCATGTTGAACACGTTCAATTCTAGGTCTAGAGTCGGCGCTGCACGGGTGCGGAGAGTCGTCGCCCGTCCTTCCGCCTGGGGGTACGAAGATGAGCAGCACGCCGAACGAGACCGAGCACACCGCACTGCGCAAGGTCCGCCGCTGGCTCTGGACCTTCGTGGTCTGCCTGGTGCTCAGCGGCCTGACCGCCTTCCCGCTGGAGAGCGAGACCCGCTGGCTGGCCGACTTCGCCACCGGCCCGGCCGCGCCGATCGGCGAGCACTTCCCCGGACTCCTGGCCAAGCTGCTGCAGGTCCGCGACGGCATCGCCGACACCAACCGCCGCTACCCCTTCCTCGCCTACGGCACCGACTGGCTGGCCTTCGCCCACCTGGTGATCGCGGTGGCCTTCTGGGGGCCGATCCAGGACCCGGTCCGCAACGTCTGGGTGATCAGGTGGGCGGTGATCGCCTGCGGCGCGATCATCCCGCTGGCGCTGATCTGCGGCCCGCTGCGCGGGATCCCGCTGTACTGGCGATTCATCGACATGTCGTTCGGTGTGGTCGGCGTGATCCCGCTGCTCGTCGTGCTGCGCGGGATCCGTTCGATGGAGCAGGCCGCCGGGCGGAACGCCGGGCCCGACAACGGGTCGGGCGCCGGGCCCGACAACGGGTCGGGCGCCGGGCCCGACAGCGGGCCGGGCGTCGCACCGAGCACCGCCGGCGCCACCTCCGCGGCCTGACCGACCCCCCGAAGGCCGTCCCGCTGAGCCAACCGGGGGAACCCCTTGACGGTGCCCGCCCCGGCCGCCTCCAAGCGTCCGGGTCAGGTGCGTCGGGCGTAACGAGCAGGCCCTACCATCGCCCTGAAGAGCTGACAGGAGGCGGAACGGGCGTGGCCGATACGGTGATCGATCTCAATGCGGACCTCGGAGAGGGCTTCGGTCGCTGGACACTGACCGACGACGAGGCCCTGCTGTCGGTGGTGACCAGCGCCAACGTCGCCTGCGGATTCCACGCCGGTGACCCGTCGACGATGCGCCGGGTCTGCGCCCTGGCCGCCGAGCGCGGCGTCCGCATCGGCGCCCAGGTCTCCTACCGCGACCTGGCCGGCTTCGGCCGCCGGGCGATGGACGTCCCGCCGGAGGAGCTGGCGGACGAGATCGCCTACCAGATCGGCGCCTTGCAGGTGTTCGCCCGGGCGGCCGGCTCACGGGTCTCGTACGTCAAACCGCACGGCGCCCTGTACAACCGGGTGGTCGCCGACTCGGAGCAGGCCGAGGCCGTGGTGGCGGGCATCCTGCGGGCCGGGGCGATCTGCGACGGCCCGCTGCCGGTGCTCGGCCTGCCCGGGTCCCGGCTGCTCGCCGTCGCGGAGGGCGTCGGACTGCCGGTCGTCGCCGAGGCCTTCGCCGACCGCGCCTACACCTGGGCGGGCACGCTCGTCCCCCGCCGGGACCCGGACGCCGTGGTGCACGACCCGGAGGCCGTGATCGCCCGCGCGGTCGGGATGGCCCGCGACGGCCTGGTCACCGCCATCGGCGGCGAGCCGGTCGCGATCGAGGCCCGCTCGCTGTGCGTGCACGGCGACACCCCCGGCGCCGCCCAACTCGCCTGGCGGGTGCGGGGAGCACTGGCGTCGGCCGGCATCCGGGTGGAGGCGTTCAGCTGAGCGCCGGCCGGAACGACCCGGACCGCCCCGGACCGACCGTCCGCCGCGCCGGCCCGCGGGCGCTGCTCGCCGAGGTGGCCGACACGGCGGAGGCCGGCGCCCTGTACGCCTGGCTGTCCGCGCTGCGCGCCGCCGGGGAGCTGCCCGCGGTGACCGAGATCGTGCCGGCCGCCCGGACCGTCCTGCTGGACGGCGCCGAGGACGTCCCGGCACTGACCGCCCTGCTGACGACCTGGCAGCCGGCGGCCGGGGCCGGCCCGGAAGGCACACTGGTGGAAGTCCCGACCGTCTACGACGGCGCGGACCTGGCCGAGGTCGCGGCGCACTGGGGCGTCTCCCCGGAGGCCGCCGTCCGGATCCACACCGAGCCGCGGTACCGGGTGGCCTTCTGCGGTTTCGCGCCCGGCTTCGGCTACCTGACCGGCCTGCCCGAGCGGTACGAGGTGCCCCGGCGGGCCACGCCGCGCACCTCGGTGCCGGCCGGGTCGGTGGCGCTGGCAGGCCTGTGGACCGGGGTGTACCCGCGGTCGTCCCCCGGCGGCTGGCAGCTGCTCGGCCGGACCGACCTGACGCTCTGGGACACCGCGCGGGAGCCGGCCGCCCTGCTGGCACCGGGTGTCCGGGTGCGGTTCACCGCGGTACGGCCCGGATGAGCGCGCTGGAGGTGGTCCGCCCCGGGCCGCTGACGACCGTTCAGGACCTCGGCCGGCGCGGCGTCGCCCACCTCGGCGTACCGCGGGCCGGCGCCCTGGACGAACCGGCCCTGCGCGCGGCCAACCGGCTGACCGGCAACGACCCGGGCGCCGCGGCCCTGGAAACGACCGTCGGCGGGGTCGCCCTGCGGGCGCTCGGGCCCGTCCTGCTGGCGGTCACCGGCGCACCCGCGCCGGTGCGGGTGGACGGGCGGCCCGTCGCCTGGGGCGCCGCCGTCGCCGTCGCCGCCGGCGCGCTGGTCGAGGTCGGGGCGGCCACCCACGGGGTCCGCAGCTATCTGGCCGTCGCGGGCGGGATCGCCGTACCGCCGGTGCTCGGCAGCCGCTCGGCCGATCTGCTGTCCGGCCTCGGCCCGCCGCCGCTGGCCGCCGGCACCGTCCTGCCGGTCGGCCCGCCGCCGGCCCCGCGGCCGCGCCCCGAGCTGGTGCCGCTGCCCGCTCCCCCGACCGGGCTGGTGCTGCGCCTGCACCTCGGCCCCCGGGCCGACTGGTTCGAGCCGCGGGCGGTGGCCCGGCTGGCCCGCGACCGGTACCGGGTCGCCGCCGCCAGCAACCGGATCGCGCTGCGCACCGACGGCCCGCCGGTCGACCGCGCGCGGGGCGGTGAACTCCCCAGCGAGGGGATGGTGCTGGGCGCCGTCCAAGTCCCGCCGGACGGCCGGCCGGTGATCTTCCTGGCCGACCACCCCACCACCGGCGGCTACCCCGTGGTCGGCGTGGTGCCGCCCGCCGACCTGGCCGCCGCCGCCCAGGCCCGGCCGGGCACGCCGCTGCGCTTCGTGCTGCTGCGCGACTGAACCCTGCTCTCGGGGTGGCCTGTTCACGGGACAGCCCGTTCGCGAGGCGGCCCGTTCGTCAGTGGACGAGCGGCCCGGCGCCCGCGTGCACGAAGCCCTCGGGGTTGTCGATCATGATGGTGTGCCCGCAGCCCGGCAGACCCGTTCCGGCGCGGCCTGCTCCTGGTCGCGCGCGCCACCACGCAGGCCGAACTCGCCCGGGTGGAATCGACCCTCGCCGAACTGGACGACCGGACCGCTGACCGGCGGCCCGGCAGCTGAGGCCGGGGCCGGACGCCCGGCGGTTGAGGGCCAGGACCGGCGGCCCGGCAGCTGAGGCCGGGGCCGGACGCCCGTCCGCCGCCGGCCGTCCGCACCCCGCCGACCGCGGCGGTCGGGCCCGCCACCGAACACGCCGCACCCGGCGGGCGCCCGGAGCACTCAGGCCCCGGCGGCCCCCAGGCCGTCCAGGAGCTTGCGCAGGATGGCGTCGAGGGCGGCCTGCTCGGCGCCGGTGAGCGGGGCGAGCAGCCGCGCCTCGTTGGCGGCGTGGTCGGTCATGGCCGCGTCGACGGCGGCCCGGCCGTCATCGGTGAGGGCGATGTGGAAGCTGCGGCGGTCCCCCGGGTCGAGCCGGCGCGCCACCAGGCCCGCCGATTCCAGCCGGTCGAGGCGGCTGGTCATACCCGCCCGCGACAGCATCAGCGCCGCCGCCAGTACGGACGGGGTCAGCACGTACGGCGCCCCGGAGCGGCGCAGCGCGGCCAGCACGTCGAACTCCCCGCGCTGCAGCCCGTGCTGCTTGAACACGTCGTCGACGGCGCGCCCCGCGAGCAGGGCGAGGCGTCCGATCCGGCCGGCGGTGCCGACCGCCGACAGGTCCAGATCGGGCCGCTCGGTCCGCCACTGCTCCACGATCACGTCCACCTCGTCCATGGCGGCATGCTATTCGACGGGCGACAGTTCTGGCATCTGATAGTTAGACGCAGTACTATCAGCCACAGAACGATCCACCGAGTGACACCGGAGAGACGGGGAACCACCATGTCACTGATCGGGCACAAGGCCGTACTGGTGCGGAGCGAGGAGGCGGAAACCCTCGACCTGGGCGGGACGACCGCGAGACTGCTGGCCGATGCCGGCGCCACCGGAGGCGCCCTGAGCACCCTGCGGGTCACCCTCGCGCGCGGGGCCGACGGAGCCTCCCCGCACTACCACGGCGGGTCCTCCGAACTCTTCTACGTCACGGAGGGCGAGCTGCAGGTCCTGGCCGGGGAGGACGTCGTCACCGCCCGGGCCGGCGACCTGCTCGTGGTGCCGCCCGACCTGCCGCACGCCTTCGCCGCCCCGCCCTCCTCGGGGGCGGACCTGCTGATCGTGATCACGCCGGGCGTCGAGCGGTTCGAGTACTTCCGCATCCTCGACCGCCTGCGCCGGGGCGAGGCCACCCTGGAGCAGCTGCTGGCGACCCAGGACCGCTTCGACAACCACTTCCTGGACTCCCCGGCCTGGCGCGCGGCCCGCGAGGCGGGCGGGGCCTGATGGCCTGAACGTCCTGCCCCGCGGCCCGGTGGTGAACCGGGTCGGGGCAGGACCTTCGGGACGCGCCACCGGGAGGTCAGTGCTGATGGTGAGCGTGCACCACGGCGTGGCCACGGCCGCGCGCGATCATCCAGCGGTTCACCGGGACGGTCAGCACGAAGGCGAGCGCCAGCGAACCGGCCAGGGCGGCCCAGAACAGCGCGTTGCCGAGCCCGGCGTCCATCGCCCCGGGAACGGTCACCATCACGGTGTTGTCGATCAGCTCCATCACCAGGATGGACACGGTGTCGGCGGCCAGGGCGACCTTGACGGCCTGGCGTACCGGCAGGCCGGCCTTCAGGACACCGCGCATGGTGAGCGCGTAGCCGAAGACGAAGGCCAGGGCGACGGACAGGACCACGGTGGCGCCGTTGTGCAGGCCGAAGGCCGTACCCAGGATCATGCCGAGCACCTCGCCGATCGCACATCCGGTGAGGCAGTGCAGGGTGGCCTGGACCGCCGTCCGCCAGCTGCCGTCCCCCGCGGCGGCGTGGCCGCCGTGGCCGGGATGACCACCGTGACCGCCGTGACCGACATGGTCACTGTGGTCGGCATGGTCTCCGTGGCCGACATGCGGGGCGTCGACGACGTGCCGGTCGTGGCCGGCGCGCGGGTCCTGGCCGTCACGAGTGCCTTCGGCGCCGTGGGTCCCGGATGCGTGGGTCCCGGATGCGTGGTGCGCGGGTTCTGCCATGTCGTCCTCCGCCGATGCCGATGCCGATATCGATGGGTCGCCCGTTCCGCGGCCCGTCGATGTCAACACAATACCCCTGGGGGGTATTCCCGACGCAGTTCCCTCCCCGCTGCCGGCGCGCACCGCCCCGGGGGGACCACCCCGGGGCGGAGGCCTTCCACCGGACCGTTCGGGCCGGAAGGGATTCAGACCGGACGGTCCAGGGCCACCAGGAATTCCTCGGGCCGCTCCAGGCTCAGCCGCAGCTCGCGCAACCGGACCGGGACCAGCGCGGCGGTGACGCGGCAGCGCGGCTCCACCCGCAGCACCACCAGGCCGCGTGCGGAGCCGTTCACCAGCCACCGGCCGCCGAAACCGTGCACGCCCCAGCCGGAGACCGGGCCCGAATCCGCCCGGGCCGCCGCGATCGAGGACAGCGGTATCCCGGCCCGGAAGGCCCACCCCATCCTGACCTTGAGCACCTCCCCGACGATCTCCGCACCCGACCGCGCGGGGCCCATCCCGCAGCAGACGGCGATCGGCCTGAACCAGTTCTCGTAGGACAGCGCAAAGGTTGACATCCCGTCAGCATCGCACGCGGCCCCGGCCCCTCCCGGTACGTCCGAAAGGGATCCATACGCGTTCCTGACACTCCTCCGAGGCCTTCCGGCCACCCCCTCCGCCGTGCTCGGATGGGGCGATGAGCGAAGAACGACGCACGGGCTATCAGGGGACCGGCCCCGGGGCGATCACCCCGGACGGCTGCGCGGTGGCGGTCTGGGAGCGGCTCCCCGTGGGGGACGAACCGGAGGTGATCGCCCGGGCCTCGCCGGCCGGCGCGAGCATCCTGGAGCTGGGTTGCGGGGCGGGCCGGGTGACCCACCCGCTGGTCGGCCTCGGCTTCAGGGTCACGGCGGTGGACGAGTCCGCCGAGATGCTGGCGCGGATCCGCGGCGCCCGGACGGTCCGCAGCCCGATCGAACAGCTGGACCTCGGCGAGCGCTTCGACGTGGTGCTGCTCGGCTCCTTCCTGGTGCACGCCGGCGATCCGGAGGTGCGCCGGGGCCTGCTGCGCTGCTGCCTGCGCCACGTCGCCCCGGGCGGCGCCGTCCTGATCCAGCGCGAAGGCGCGGACTGGCACAGTCGACTGCCGCGTGAGCGCAGGATCGGCGACGGGCTCTCCCGGGTGGTGTCCGCCGAGCCGGCCGGCCCGGGGGTGAACTCCGTCCACGTCGAGTACGTCTTCCCGGACGCGCGGTGGACCCAGACCTTCCTCTCCCGGCCGCTCACGCCCGAGGCCTTCGAGCTGGCGCTCGCCGAGTGCGGACTCCGGGTGGACAGCTACCTGACCGAGGACGGGACCTGGGCCCGGGCACTGCCGCTGGGCTGAGCGTCCGGGCGAAGGGGCCGGCTGCGGCGGGACGGCGAACCAACAGGCCGCACGGGGGCGGGAGAAGGGCGGAGGGGCCCGGGGGCGGAAGATTCCCCGACACCTTCACCGCGTACTATCGGGCCGCGCCGGGCCGCGCGCGGCGCCTGCGCCGGGCGGCAGGTCCGGCCCCGGCATGCGCGGAGGTACGCCACGTACGCGCCGCCTTCCGCCGGTACGCCCCCCGCACGCCTCTCCGCACGACGAAACGGACCGCAGATGCGCATCGACCGACTCATACCCCGGGCGGGTAACCGGTGATCGACTGGTTCCACGGGGCCGTGCTCGGCCTGATCCAGGGGCTGACCGAGTTCCTGCCGGTCTCCTCCAGCGCCCACCTCCGGGTGTTCTCCGCCCTGCTGGGCTGGGACGACCCCGGAGCGGCGTTCACCGCGGTGACCCAGCTCGGCACCGAGTCCGCCGTGCTGATCTACTTCCGCCGCGACATCGCCTCGATCGTGAAGACCTGGACGCTGTCCCTGTTCCGTCCCGCGCTGCGCTCGCACCAGGACGCGCGGATGGGCTGGTTCGTGATCATCGGCACGCTGCCGATCGGCATCCTCGGCGCGACCTTCCAGCACACCATCGAGAACTCGCTGCGCGACCTCCGGGTGATCGGCACCACGCTGATCGTCTTCGGTGTCGTGCTGGCCGTCGCCGACCGCACCCGGGCCGTCCGGCACGCCAGGCCGATCAGCGACCTGACCCTGCCGCACGCGATCGGGTACGGCTTCGCCCAGGCGCTCGCCCTGATCCCCGGGGTCTCCCGCTCCGGCGGCACGATCAGCGCGGGCCTGCTGCTCGGCTACAGCCGGGAGGCCGCGGCCAGGTACTCCTTCCTGCTCGCCATCCCGGCGGTGCTGGCCTCCGGCCTGCTGGAGGTGTTCAAGATCGGCGAGGGCCCGGCGCCCGCCTGGGGCCCGACCGTCCTGGCCACCCTGATCGCGTTCGCGGTCGGCTACGCGGCGGTCGCCTGGTTCCTGAAGTACATCTCCTCGCACAGCTTCACGCCGTTCGTGGTGTACCGGATCCTGCTCGGCATCCTGATCATCGGCCTGGTCACCTTCGGCGTGCTCGAACCCGACGCCGGCGTGGTCGTCGCCAAGTAGGTGCGCCCCCCGACGGCGGACACCGGACGGCCCGGGACCTCTCGTACGCACGCGTACGCACCGGAGGTCCCGGGCCGTCGGCCGTTCCCGGCCCGTGGGTGTCAACGTCCGTCAGCACCCGGCACGGGCGGGCCCGCACCGGCCGGACAGGTCGATCGTGCCCGTACCGACCTGGCCGCGACCGCCCTCCCCCGCCCGGGCGCCGCCCACCCCGGGGTCGCCACCGCCCGCCGGGCCCGGGCGGCGCGCGTGCCCATTTGAAATCGAGGCGCCAGGGAGGGTATGCAGGGGGAATGGCTCTTCCCACATCCCGTCTGCGGCGCCCCATATCCGGTCTGGGCGTGGCGCTGCTCACCCTCGGCGCCGGCAGCGCCTGCGCCACCGCGACCGCCACCGGCTCGGACCTCAGGCCCGGCGCCTCGACCGCCCCCCCGATCACGGCGGCCTCCGCGCACACCGGCGGCTGGCCCGGTCCGAAGCTGTCCTCGATCAGCGCGGCCCGCAAGGAGTTGGCCGCCCTGACGGTCGCCGACCGCTGGGAGACGATGGACGGGTACGCCCGGGAGAAGTTCCCGCACTGGATGTCGCAGGGCAACTCCTGCGACACCCGGGAGAGCGTGCTGGAGCGCGACGGCCAGGAGGTGAAGATCGACAGCCTCTGCCGGTCGGTCACCGGCACCTGGTTCAGCGTCTACGACGGTCTGACCCTGCGCGATCCGGCCAAGACGAACACCGCCCACCTGGTGCCGCTGGCCAACGCGTGGCGCTCGGGCGCCGACAAGTGGACCAGCGCGCAGCGGAAGGTCTTCGCCAACGACCTCACCCACCCTCAGCTGCTCACGGTGTCCGCGGAGTCCAACCGCGCAAAGGGCGATCAGGGCCCGGAGGACTGGAAGCCCCCGCTGAAGACGGCCTGGTGCGGGTACGCCCGGGCCTGGGTGGATGTGAAGACCGTCTACAACCTCAGCACCACCAAGGCGGAGAAGACCGCGCTCGGCCAGATGCTCGACACCTGCCCCGGGGCCGACGACTGACCCTGGCGGTCCCCCGACCGGGCCCACGGGAAGAGCCCGCCGGTCGGACACCGCGGCCGGCACCGACCCGCCCGCCCGGCAGACGCCTCCGGCCCCGATCGTCACGACGATCGGGGCCGGAGGCGTCTCTACCGGTGCCGGGGCTCACCACCCGCCCGTACGGTCGGGCGCGGCGGCGTCGGCGGTGCTAGCGGCCGCGCTCGCGGGCGGTCAGCCGGCCGCGGACGGCGGCGTGCACCTCCGCCTCCTCGGCCGGATCGGCGGCCAGCCGGCGCAACCGCTCCAGCACCCGGGCGTCGCCGGTGGTGGCGACGTGGCGGGCGGCCAGCTCGCGGGTGGCCTCCTCGCAGTCCCAGAGGCATTCGACGGCCGGGCCCTCGGGGAAGTGCCGGTCGGTGGCGGCCAGCGCCCGGGCGGCGCGGCCGCGCAGTTCGGAGGAGGCGGCCTCGCCGTAGACGTGGCGCAGGGCCGGGACGGCTGCGGCGGCGGCCAGCCGCCCCGCGCCGTCGACCAGGGTGCCGAGTCCGACGCCGGTCACCCCTCGGACGGAGATCCACTGCCGCAGCGCGTCGACCACGATCGGGCCGTCGGCCGGTTCGCCGGCGTCCGCCAGCAGTTGGACGGCGGCCTCGCCGAGGGCGCTGTCGGCGCCGCCGGTGGCCGGGTCGGCCCAGCGGCGGGCGTGGGCGAGCGCCTCGGGGCCGCGCATTCGGCCGAGGACCTCCAGCGCGGCGCGCACGATGCGCTCGTCGACGTCCGCGGCGGCGGCCTCGATCAGCTCGGCGACCGCCCCGTCCTGGACGTCCACCAGGTGGCGCAGGGCGGCCCGGCGGGCCCCGGGCAGGCCGGAGCGGGCGGCTTCCAGCAGCGTGTCGCGGTCCTCGGGACGGACCACGGCGCCGAGGCAGCGCGCGGCCGCGGCGGCCCGGCGGGCGCCGGCGTCCGGCTCGGAGGGCTCGGAGGGGTCGTAGCGGTGGAAGGCGGCGGCGCCGTCGAACGGATCACCCTCGTCGGCCCAGGCCAGCACGCCGGCCACGCTCCAGCCGGGCGTGACCCCGCCGCGGTTCAGCTGGCGCTGCCACAGGTCGAAGGGGGACTGCTCGCTCGCGGTGGCGATTCTGGGGTGGTGCGCGGCCCACAGCCGCCAGGGCCGGGGCTCGTACGCGCCGCGGACGGCGGCCCGCAGGTCGGCGTCGCCCTCGGGGCCCTCGGGGAAGCGGTCGAGGATCGCCGGGCCGAGGACCAGCAGCCCCAGGTCGTCGTCGCGCATCGCCAGCTCGTCCAGGGCCCAGGCCCAGTTGGTGCCGGTCGCGGCGTACTCGCGCAGCATCAGCAGCGCGTCGCGGCGCCCGTAGGCCGCGAGGTGGCCGAGCACGGAGAGGGCGAGGCCGGTGCGGTTGTCCTCGTGGTCGAGCAGGTCGTCCGGGGCGTGCAGGTGGTCCTCGATGCCGTCGAGCGGCGCTTCGAGCTCCATGTAGAGGCGTGCGTAGTAGAGGGAGCGGTTCTCGATCTGCCAGTCGCCGCGGGGGTCGTTGGTGACGCACTCCTCCAGGGCGGAGATCGCCTCGGTACGGTCGGCCGCCAGCGCATGGAGCTGCCCGTCACCGCGGCCTCGCTGGAGGAGGCCGAGGAGGCTGGCACTGGGCGCTATCACTGGCTCGAACATGAGGTCAGCATCCGTTGCGGCGGTCGTAGTGGCAACGGGATTTCCGTCGCCGGGGGTCATTTGTCGGTTTTGCGCGGGCGCCCGGGCGCCGGAATCACCGAAGGTTACCCCTTGTACGGGCCCCGCGCACACAGGGCGTGAGACAGCCGCCGGCCCGCCCCGCCCGGGCGGTACCGGGCCGCGGGCCCCGCCGCGGGACCGCGGGCGACCGGCGCGGCTGGACGGCCTCGCCGTCGGGGCACGGTCGCCCGGCGCGCGGACGGTCCCCCCCTCGAAGGTGCGGGCGGCCCCCACCGGGTGCGGGCGGGCCCTGACCGGGCCCGCCCGCTCGGGCATATGCCAGGGACATTGCCGCGAATTTACCCAAACCCCTCACAAGGCCGGTGCCACCGTGCGACAGTCGTCCCATCACCTCACCGTCATCGACCCGTGGGACCTTCGGATGAGCCTCCCCTCCCTGACCGCCTCCGGGCCCACCCCCTCGGGGCCCGCTGTACCGGCCGCCGACGCCGTCGGCGCCGCCGAGTGGGACCTGCTCACCGACCGCGTCCGCTGGTCCCCCGAAGCCTTCCGGCTGCTCGGCCGTGATCCGGGCCTCGGCCCGCTCACCCTCGACCAGCTCCCGACCCGGCTGCCCGAGCAGGACCGCCCCGCCCTGCGGCGGATGATGACCGACGCCCTGGTGCACGGGCGCACGCCGGCCGGCACCGTCCGGGTCCTCGGGCCGGGCGGCAGCCAGGTCGTCGTGCACTGCGCGGGCGTACCGGTTCTCGACGAGGACGGGCAGGTCACGGCGCTGCGGATGCTGCTGCGCGCGGTCTGATCGGCGGCCCGGGACCGACCGACGGCCCGCGACCCACCAGCCGCGACCAGCCGACCGACCAGCCGGAACCGACCGTGGAAATCCGGCCACCTGGACCTGACCGCCCGGAGCCGCCGGGCGCACCAAGTCGCCGCACGCACTCCCGCGCTCCGGCACGCGCGCCCGCGCACCCGCACCCGCACCCGCACCCGCACCCGCACCCGCACCCGCACGAACGCGACCGGGCAACCGGGCCCGAGGGCAAGGGCGAGCCGGCCCCCGGCCGCCCTCAGGCCAGCCGGGGCCGCTGCTTGGCGTCCGCCACCCGCAGTTCCTGGCGCAGTTCCTCGCGCAGCTCGTCCACCTCGGGCAGCCCCTGGTAGCGGCCGGTCAGCCGGTACATCTCGCGCAGCCGGTCCCAGGTGCGGTGCGAGGAGGTCTGGCCGATCGAGGCCATCGCCATCTTGGCCTGCACATGCGCCTCGTCCGGCTCGCCGGAGAGCCAGTGCACGGAGGCCAGGGTGATCCGGTCCAGCAGCGCCGAGCGCTCCCGGCCGTTGCGTGAGCGCAGGTCGATCGCCAGCTTGGCGTGCCGGACGGCCAGCGGCGCCGCGCTCGGGTCGTGCTCGGCCAAGGTCCGGTAGACCAGCGCCTGCATGCCGTGCAGTTCGGCCTCGTTGAACAGCTGCATCCAGGACGGCAGCGCCTCGCCGCCGTTGTCCCGGACGAAGAGGTCCTCGGCCTCGCCCAGCACCCGCCGGGTCGCCTGCGAGCGCCCCAGTGCGGCCTGCGCCCAGGCCTCCACCGTGTGCAGCATCGCCTGCGTCCGGGGCAGCGTCTCGCCGCCCCCGCTGGCGTTGGCGGCCTGCATCAGGTCGAGCGCGTCGTCGGCCCGGCCGAGGTGCATCATCTGCCGGGCGGCCCGGGAGATCGCCTCGCCGGCCCGGGGGCGGTCCTCCGCCTCCTTGGCCGCCTGGGCGGCGATCACGAAGTACTTCTGCGCGGTCGGCTCCAGACCCACGTCGTGCGACATCCAGCCCGCCAGCACCGCGAGGTTGGCCGCGACGATCCACAACCGCCGGTCCAGCGCCGGGGCGTGCCGGTGCGTCAACAGCCCGCCGACCTCGTTGAGCTGGCCGACCACGGCCTTGCGCTGCAGGCCGCCACCACGCGAGGCGTCCCAGGCGCGGAACACCTCCACCGAGCGCTCCAGCGCCTCCACCTCGTCGAAGCCGACCTGGCCGGACTCGTACACGTCCACGACGGGCCTCGCGCCCGCCTGGGTGACCACCTGCCTGGGCCCGGGCCGCCCGGCCGCGTACGCGACCGCGTCCCCCGTGAGCCAGCCCTGGAGGGAGTCGGCGACGACCGCTCCCGCCGTGAGTGCGGCGCCCGCACCCACCAATCCGCGTCGGTTGAGCATGAGGTCCATTCCCGTGAACTCGGTGAGGACCGCGGCCGTTCGATCCGGCTCCCAGGGTTCTGCCGACTGCGCTGTCGTGGACCTGGAGGGCCGGTGTCGTTCCAGACCGAGGTCCTCAGTGGTGACGACACGGCCGAGCCGCTCGGTGAACACAGCTGCCAGCACCCGCGGCACCGGATCGCGGGGGATCTCCCCCTGCTCGATCCAGCGGCGCACCCGCGAGGTGTCGGTGGACAGTTGCTGCTGTCCCATCGCCGCACCGCGCCGGTTGACCAGCCGAGCCAGCTCGCCCTTGGACCATCCGGTCAGGGCGAAGAGGTCGGCCAGTCGTGTGTTGGGTTCCCTGCTCACGTGAAGCCCCCAGGTTCCTCGGCTGGTTCGACCCTAGTGCGGTGTCATGTGCCAAGCGAGCATTCGCCAGGCTTCGCCAGGGTCCGCCACATGGTGTGCCAGTGGCATCCAGGTGTGATGTAGAGGTGCGCCACCCCGCCCTCGGGGTCGGGGGCGCCGCCGGCAGGCCAGGGGCGCTCCCCCTACCCCACCGGCGGCGCCCCCGGGAGCTCTCCCGAGGGGGTGGCGCGGCCGGGTGGCGCGGGGGCGCCGGGCACGGCAGCGGAAGTCGGACCGACCACGTTTCCCCAGGACGCGGACGGATCACCGGCGGCCGTCCGGGAGGGTCCAGGCCCTCCGTCCGTGCCCGGCGCCCGCGCTCCAGACGACCGCACCGAGCAGGGCAGGCGGCGCACCAGGAATGCGCACGCCAGCCCTCCCCCGTGACAGCGGGGGCCAGCCCGCCGACGGCAAGGAAGGGATCACCCACCCCTCATGTACTCCTCAGCGACCTCGCCCGCCCCGACCGCCACCCGCCCCGCGCTGCGTCCCCCCACCGCAGCCGGCACCCGTCCCGGCCCGAAGCCCGTGCCGCAGAGCCGCCCGGCGGCCCCCCGCGGCACCGACGGCCGCTCCACGGACGCCCGGGGGCAGGCCGGCCGGGCGGCACTGGGCCTGCGCGCCCCCGACTCCGCGCTGAACGGCGGGGTCCCGCGGCAGGCCCCCGTCCGGCCGGGTGAGCGGATGCTGCGCGGCCGGCCGGCCCAGCCCCTGGTCGCCGAGCGGATCGACCCGGCCGCCCTGCAGACCCCGGCGGTCCGGGCCGCGCTGGCCAACATCGCGCGGATATGTCCCGCGTTCACCCCGCGGCAGGTCCTGCGCGAGGGCAGCCGCCACATCCTGGTGGCGGGCACCATCGGACGCGCTCCGGTGGTGGCCAAGTGCCTTGCCCCGCAGGCCGTCCGGGGTGACCAGTTCGAGCAGCTGGTGGCGGACTTCCATCACGAGGTCGCGGTCTACCGGGCTTTCGTCCGGCACCGCCCGCCGGTCCGGCTGCCGCGGCTGGTGGCCGCCGACCACGACCGGTGCGTGCTGGTGGTGGAGCGGGTGCCGGGCCGGCCCGCCGCCCGCGAGCGGCACCCGGTCAACGCGCCCACGCCGGGCGAGATCCGGGCGATCCTCGGCGCGGTCCGCACCCTCAACCTGTGGCGGCCGCCCACCGACGTCTTCCACACGCCGCTGGACTACCAGATGGAGATCGCCCGGTTCCACTCGGTCGGCCAGCTGACCGACCGGGACGCCGGGGACCTCCGCGGGCTGCTGCACGGCCTCAGCCACACCCCGCTGCAGCTCTGCCACGGCGACGCGCTGCTCAGCAACATGCTGCTGGCGCCGTCCGGCCCGGTGCTGGTCGACTGGGAGCAGGCCGGCTGGTACCTGCCGGGCTACGACCTGGCGGTGCTGTGGAGCGTGCTGTCCGGGGACACCGCGGCGCGACGCCAGATCAGCCAGCTCGCGCAGTCCGGCGGAACCCTCGCCCGGGACGCGTTCCTGGTCAACCTGGTGCTGGTGCTGATGCGGGAGATCCGCCTGTACGACGTCCCGGGCGCCGGCGAGGAGCAGCGGATCATGATCCGCCGGCTGTACGACGACGCCGCGTTGGCCCGCCGGGCCGTCCGCGCCGCGGTGGGGACCCGCTGACCGCGGGCGGGACGGCCGCCGGGCGCACGCCGGCGGGCCCGTACCCGCCGGGCCGGCCTTCGTCACCGGGCATTCCTCGGGCGGACAGTCGTCAGGCGGGCAGTCGTCGGGCGGGCAGGCACCGGCAGAAGGGGTTCAGGCCCAGACGGCTTTCGCCGACCGGGCCTTCGCCGGGCCGGCCGCGTTCAGGCCCGGGTCGGCCGCGTTCAGGCCCGGGCCGGACCGCGGCCCAGGGCGGCGCGACCGGCGGCGTCGAGCACCGCCTCGTCCGGGGCGAAGTGCACCCGCCCGCTGAGCACGTCGCGCAGGTAGCGTTCCAGCGGGTGACGCCGACTCAGACCCGGGTTGCCGGTGAGCGACACGGCCTGCTGCACCGCCGAGATCGCCGCGCGGGAGGCCAGCAGCTGGGCCGGCCCGGTCCGGGCGACGGCCTCCGGTTCGGCCAGGTCGACGCGCGGGGCGAGGCCGCCCACCAGCTCCTCCGCCCCGATCAGCAGCGCCTCTATCTCGCCGAGCGCGGTGCGGTAGCGCGGGAGTGCGGCCAGCGGCTCGGTGAGATTGGCCGGAGTGCGCTGGTTGAGGAAGCGCACCAGCCAGTCCTGGGCGGCGCGCGCCACCCCCAGATACACCGCCGCGAGCGCCAGGTCGTGCCAGGCCCGGGTGAGGGCCGCCTGGGCGGCCGCGTCCGGGTTCTCCCGGCCGCCGAGGCCGAGCGCGAGTTCGGTCGGCACCCGGACGCCGTCCAGCAGGACGTCGTGGCTGGCGCTCGCGCGTAGTCCCAGCTGGTCCCAGGTCGGGTCCACCTCGATGCCGGGGCTGTCGCCGCGGACCAGGAACGTCCCGATCCGGGGCACCGGTTCGTCGGTGCTGGCCGTCACCGCCATCCAGGCGAGCGCCTCGGCGCCGGTGCAGTAGGTCTTTCGGCCGGTGATCAGCCAGCCGTCGCCGTCCCGCCGGGCGACGGTCGCCGGGATGCCGGCCGGGTGGCCGGGCTCCGCTCTCAGCGTGTTCACCAGCGCCGGGCCGCGGCGGGATTCGGTCAGCAGCCGCCGGTAGCCGGCCGCCGGCCAGCCGCCGGCCCGTGCCTGTTCGGCGTGCTGGAGCAGGGTGAAGGCGGTGACCACCGCCACCGAGGCGTCGCCGCGCCCGAGTTGGGCCAGCACCCGAACGATTTCGGCCAAGCTTCCGCCGGGCCCGCCGAACCGCCGGCCGACCGTCAGGGTGAGCAGCCCGGCCTCGTGCACCGCCTCGATGCCCTGGTACGGGAAGGTCGCGTCCCGGTCGTGCTCCTCGGCCCGGGCCGCCAACAGGTCGACGACGCGGGGCAGTCGGGCGAAGGCCTCGGCCACCGGGGAGGGCCCGTCGGCGGACGGCTGGTCGGCGGTCGTGGTGCTCATGATGCGATGCCTCCGGGCGGCAGCGTGGCTCGGCATAATGCGGGCGGCACGCTCTACGCGCGTGCGGGAACCGGATGCGGCGGCCCGGGGCGGCCTCGACACGAGGATCCCCGGAGGATCAGGGCCGGCCGGTCGATTCCAGCCGATCTTGAGCCGCCACCGGGGGACGAATCCCCCTCATCTGCCCGGACACGCCGCGCTGGCGGTTCGCCGCAGGTCGAGATAGCTGCGACGGGTCAGCAGCGGGAGACGGCACGACATGTTCGCGACTGTACGAAGCGATGATCGAAACCGTCAAGCACGCGCCGGCCCGGCGGCCGGCGCGGCAGCGAACCGCGCGGTCAGCCCTGCTGAAACATGTCGGCGGGCAGCGGCTTGAGCAACTGGTAGAGATCGTCCGAAATCGGCCGGTCCCAGGAGGCGATGGTGACCTGCACGCCGTCGCTGCGTCCGAACTGCGAGCAGAACACCCGCTCCTCGCTGACCTTGACCTTCTTCACGATCAGCAGGTCGTCCCCGAGCATCACCGGGAAGTCCTCGGCGGAGACGAAATCCACCGGCTCGTTGTTCTCCAGGGCCGCGAGCAGCTGGCGGACCTCGAAGGGCACGCTGTCCCCGGTGTCGCGGGCCGGCGAGTTCTCCGGCAAATTCCCGATGAACATTGCCGGGCCCCGGCCGCCGAACAGGTCGTAGCGAAGGAAGATCCCCTGGCAGGAGCCGTCGGGGCCGGCCATCATGGCGGCGCCGAAATCACCGGGCCAGTCGCCCGGATCCATCGCGAGCACGTCGAAGTCCGGGCCTGCGGGCTGGCCGGAGCGACGGCGGAGAAAAGACATGGCAACATCGTACGTGCCCGGCACACCACGTTCACGAGGTGGGTCGGACAGCAGGTGGAGATCCACGCTCAGAGACCAATGTTGACTCTGAGCAACCGTCCGGGCTACGTTCGGTTCAGCACGACAGCCGTTCTGGGTTCCATCCTCCGGGGGGCGGCCTGTCGCCACGCGGCCCCACACGCGTATCCCTCACTGTGCACACCGTCGTGCCGAACAGCAGAGCATCCAGCTTCGCCGATCGCCGCACACACCAGCTGCACTCCACAAGCCAACAGCTCGAACAGCACACGAACCAGGTTCGCGGGGCCCAGGCCCGTCGCACTCGCGGATCTGCCCGGGACTCCGCCGCGTGGGGGCGTGCGGGCCCCGGGCAAAACCGGAGCCGTACTTCCGAGTAGCTCTCGGATGTCCGGTTCCATCCTCCCAGCGACTGCCGACCCTTAGCGGGGTCGGGACCGGCCGACGCACCTTGGTGCGATGGGGATTCATCGGGAGGAGCCCGGCGTCGCCGCCGGGGAGCACAGCAGGCGCCGTGTCTGGCCGCGTGGGGGCGGTGGGCACGGCGTCTGCCTGCTCTCAACTCTGAATCGACTTTGTCGAACAGTCAACGGAAAATATGACGTGGCGGCATCAACCGGGCCGCAGCTCGGTCACAACCGCGTTCCGGCACCGTTCTCCGCCGGTTTTGGCCCTCTTTGCGCCCTGTTGGGCACCGCCCCGAGCAAGGCGCCCCGGCCGGCCGCCGGCCGGGGCGGGACCCCGGCCGACAGCTCAGGGCGCGGAGAATCGGGCCGCCCGCCACGGCCGCCGCGCACCGGGCCCTCGAAAGTCGGGCCGCCGCGCGGCCGGGGCCTCAGGTGAGGTCGAACTCGCCGTCGCGGGCGCCGAGCACGAAGGCCCGCCACTCCCCCGGCGTGAAGACCAGCACCGGCCCGTCCTGCTGACGGCCGTCCCGCATCGCGATGTACCCGTCCACGAAGGCGATCTGCACGTCGCCGACCCCCTGGCTGCTGGACTGCCAGACGGCCCCCGCCAAGTTCAGCCGGGGCTTCTGCCCGTTCGCGAAGACCTCCGTCGACCCGGCCGTGTCCACGCTCGTACCGCTGTTGGCTGCCACTGCTGTCTCCTCCCGACGTCGTCCGGAGGCCAGCGTAGCCAGGCCGGCCGGCCCGGACCCGCTTCTCCGTCAAGGGACCCCCGCCGGGGGCGGGCATGGCCGACCCGGCCACGGCGGCGCACCGACTGTGCTAGACGCTCCGGCCGGTGCGGCCGCGCGCGGGTGGACAACCGCGAGTCCGACGGCGACCGGCCGGCCGTGCCTGCGGACACCGGCGGGCCGACGGGCTGTCAGGGTGGGCCGGGGAGGCGAACACACGGGCCCGGTTCAGCCCGTGCGGCCCGGCCGACTGACAGAGTGAGACCGAGCACGGACCAGCACGAACTGCCTCGACTCCCCGCTCCCCTCGCCCGCCAGCCCGCTCACCCGTTTCCCCAGGAGCAGCCGATGAGCCGCCGGGACGGCACCCGCGCCGACGTCATCCCCATTTCCGACGCGCCCTCGGCCCACACCCCGGCCCCCCGCGCGCCGACCTCGCCCGCCAAGCTCCCCAAGCCGTCGGGGGGCCGCCCGCCGGCGCACGGCAGGGTCGGGGTCGTGCTGGTCTCGCACAGCGAGGAACTGGCCGCCGCGGCCGGCGCGCTGGCGCGGTCCCTGGCCGGCCCCGCCGACCCGGCGCCGGTCGCCACCACCGGCGGCGGCCTCGCGGACGGCCCCGGGATCAGCGCGGTACTGGTCGCCGCCGCCACCCGCCGGGTCGACCAGGGCCACGGGGTGGTGGTGCTGGCCGACCTGGGCGGCGCGGTCGGCACCGTCCGGGCCCTGCTCGCGGCGGCGGACGAGCACGGCCTGCCCTTCCCGGTACGGTTCGCGGACGCGCCGTTCGTGGAGGGGGCGGTCGCCGCCGTGGCCACCGCCACGGCCGGCGGGGACCTCTCGGCGGTGCTGGACGCGGCCGAGGAGGCCTACCGCCAGCGCAAGGACTGACCCGGACGGCGCCCGGACGGCCGCGCGCGCGGAGCTGGCGGTGGCAGGACGGCACCGTTGTCGGCGAACCACCCCACCAAGGGTGACCACGCGGCTACTATCGGCTCCAGGTCCGGCACCCCGCCGGGCTCCGGCGGTAGAGGGGGGTTCCTCGGCCATGCGCGTCGTCGTCACCGGCGGAGCCGGCTTCATCGGCGCCAACCTGGTCCGGACCTTGCTGGCGCACCCCGGTATCTCGCAGGTCGCGGTCGTGGACGACCTGAGTGCCGGCGACCGGACCAACCTCGCCGGCGTCGCCGCCACCCTGCACGAGGGCAGCATCCTGGACGCCGCGCTGCTCGACGAGGCGTTCGCGGGCGCGCACGCGGTGGTTCACCTGGCCGCCCTGCCGCCCGCATCCCGGTCGGCGGCGGACCCGCTGGCCGGCCACCACGTCAACGCCACCGGCACCCTGGAGGTGCTGGAGGCCGCCCGCCGCGTCGGCGGCGTCCACGTCGTGGCGGCTTCCTCCGCGTCCGTCCACGGAACCGAGCGCGAACTGCCCGAACGCGAGACCGCGCGCGCCGCGCCGAGAACCCCGCACGCGGCCGCCAAGCTGGCCGCCGAGGCGTACCTCGGCGCGTACCACCACTGCTACGGGCTCGGGGTGCTGCCGCTGCGGTTCTTCAACGTGTTCGGGCCGCTGCAGCCCGCCGGCCCCGGGTACCCGGCGGTCGTCCCCGCCTTCCTGGCCGCCGCGATGGCCGGCCGGCCGCTGACCGTGCACGGGGACGGCCGGCAGACCCGGGACTTCACCTACGTCGGGACGGTCGCCCAGGTGATCACCGAGGCGGTGGTGCGCCGGGTGGTGCACCCCGACCCGGTGAACCTGGGCTTCGGCTCCCGGACTTCGCTGCTGGAGCTGGCCGGCGAGCTGGAGTCGGTGCTCGGCCACCGGCTGGAGGTCACCCACACCGCTCCCCGTCCGGGCGACGTCCGGGACTCCCGGGCCGACGGCTCCCGGCTGCGCGAGCTGTTCCCGACCGTCGTCCCGGTGCCGTTGCGCGAGGGGCTGGAACGGACCTCCGAATGGTTCTCCACGCTCTGAGCCCCGCCGCGGCGGATCCGGCGGCCGGGCACCGGGATCGGGGTGCCCGGGCCGGCAGCGCCGGCGGTGCCCGGCCTAGCCGGCCAGCGCCTCCGGAGCACCGTCCAGGACGAAGGCGGTCTCGCCCTTGCACTCCAGGGCGTGCCGCAGCCGGTTGAGGACGCGCGGCTCCAGGTCGGGCAGGGCGTCCGGCTCGAACCAGCGGATGTCCAGCGACTCGTCGTCGTTCACCCGCGCCTCGCCGCCCACCACGCGGCAGCGGAAGGTGAGTTCGAGGTACTGACTGTGGTCGCCGTTGGGGTACTCCACCACCGGCGAGACGGTGACCGAGGCCAGCAGTTCGGGCACGACCACCACCCCGGCCTCCTCGAACACCTCCCGGACCAGCCCGTCGGCCGGCTGCTCGCCCGGGTCGAGGATGCCCCCGATCAGCGACCACCGGCCGTCGTCCGCCCGCTGCCCGAGCAGGATCCGTCCGTCGTCGCCGACGATCACGGCCCCGACGCCGTTCAGCCAGAGCAGCCGGGTACCGACCACCGAGCGGAGGTCCGCGAGAAACTGAGGAATAGCCATGCCCGAACCCTACGCCCGGGCCGCCGCGGCGCGGGGCCGGTGCCACGTTTGCGGCAGCGGCCGGGCAGCGGAGCCGAACACCGAAGCACCGACGGCCCACGCCGGGCCCAGCACCTCGCGGCGCCGACCCGCCCGCACCCGTTGCCCGGCGGCCCGGCGGCCCGGCGGCCCGGCGGCCCGGCGGCCCGGGAGGAACCGAAGTGACATGCCGTCATTCCGGCTCCCCGGGCCATTCCGCCGCTGCGGGCCGCTCGGTACCCTCGGGCGTCGGGCCCGGTCAGGAGCGCGGCCGGGCACTCTCCTCGGACCGGACGGCGGCCTGCGGCGCGGGCGCGGCCGGTACGGCCGCGCCGGATACCGGGCCGCCGCCCGGGCGCAGCAGCAGCTTCACGGTCAGCGCCAGAATCCGCAGGTCGAGCCGGAGAGAGCGGTGCTCGACGTACCAGAGGTCACGTTCGAGGCGCTGCGACCGGCTGATCCCGGTGCGCCCGCCGACCTGGGCCCAGCCGGTGAGGCCGGGCCGGACGGCGAGCCTGCCCGACCGGTGGGGTGCGTGCTGCGGGGCCTGCTCCGGCGGGCCGGGCCGGGGCCCGACCACTGCCATCTCGCCGCGGACCACGTTCCAGAGCTGCGGGAGCTGCTCCAGGCCGGTGCGGCGCAGCAGGGCGCCCAGGCGGGTGGTCCGGGCGGCGGGCCCGTCCTGGACGCGGGCCTCGCGGGTGGTGCGGAAGGTCAGGATCTCGAACGGGCGGCCGTGCCGGCCGCTGCCGGCCCGACGGACGAGCACCGGGCCGCCGGTGGTGCAGCGGATCAGGACGGCGATCAGCAGGCCCAACGGGATCGCGGTGACCCCGGCCAGTGCGGTGATCGCAAGGTCCCCGGCGCGTTTCATCGCTCGATCCGGCCGGTGGCGGTCGTCCCGGGCCGGCCGGTCGCGGCGGCGGTGGTGGTGGCGGCGGTGCGCCGGACGGGCCGGCGTCCGGCCGGGACGCGGGGCCCTGCGGGCGTCCGGGCCGCCGTGGTCGTACGCATCGCGCTCCCCCCTGCGCGGCACCCTCCCGGCGCCGTCGACCGGTCCGGCTCCCGACGGTGGTCGGTGCGCGGGGCCGGTTTCACAGTAGGGGGAGGTGGGCGCGCCGGCCGGGGGGATGCGGAAGAAGGGCGGAGACCGTCCGAAAACCGGCCGGTTCTGCTGCTTCCTTCGATTTCCTTCGATCCGGCCGGTTTCAGCCGGCCGTGCCGTTGCCGGCCGGTCCCCGTCCGGAGGGCCGCGGGTCGCGGCAGGCCGTCCCGCCGCAGGAGGTCCCGGCGGGAGGGTGGTCGGGCGGTGGGATCAGAGGGTCACGCCACGCCCGTGGCGGAGCACCGTGAAGGCGATCCGGCCGAGCAGCAGCACCCCGGCGGCCAGGCAGCCGGCGACGGCCATCACCCAGGCCGGCCCGTCGGTGTCGGGGACGGCCACGGCGACCACGATCCCGACCGCCAGGCAGGCCAGCCCGACCACGGTCAGCGGGAGCTGGTGACGGTGCAGGGCCCCTCCGCTCCAGAGCCGGGCGGCCCGGGAGAGCGGCTGGGTCAAAGAATGATCATGGTCCGCGTCTGCCATGAGACCCAAGGTACATCCGCCCGGCCCCGGGAGCAGCCCCTGCGTACGCGACCGGGCCGCACACCGCCGCCCGCGCCACGGCGGCCCCGCCCGACCCGTCCGAAAATCGGGCCCCGGACGGTACAACCATCCTCGGCCCGTATCGGTCTCCCCTACATCGAGCGATCCAGGAGCCGTCCGCGGTACGGGTTGGGAGTCCCCGCCGAGGACCGGAGAACCAGGGGGCGGAGCCGCCGCGCCCAGGTGTCGGAGGCCAGGCTCAGCCCTCCGACGGTACCGCCACGCCGCGTGGGCGATCGAGGGGGAACCGTGCCGTATTCCGAGACCACGAGACTCAGAGGCCTGGGGTCGGCGTTCGCGCCGCTCGGCCTGTCCGGGCTGTCCGGGCTGTCCGGGCTGCCCGGCCGAGCACGGCCGGCCGGCTCACCCGGCCCGACGGTCGGCGCTCCGACGCGTCCCGATCCGGTGCGTCCCGATCCGGTGCGCCCTGCGGCGACGGGCGTCGGCACCGGCCGGCCCGACCACGCCGACGGGCACGGCCCGCACCTCGGCCGGCCCGGCGACTGGCTGCGCTTCGCACCCGTCCAGCCGCTGTTCCGGGCCCGGGCCGCCCAGCGGCTGGCCGTGCTCGCCTACCACGGGGTGACCGACCCGCGCTCGTTCGGCGCCCAGCTGGACCGGCTGCGTCGGCTCGCCGTACCGGTCTCGCTGGAGGCCGTCCAGCGTGCCGTGGCCGAACAGCGGCCGCTGCCGCCGCGCAGCGTGCTGATCACCTTCGACGACGCCGACCGCAGCGTGCTGACCCACGCCCTGCCCGAACTCACCCGGCGGGGCATCCCGGCCGCGGCGTTCGTGATCTCCGAGCTGATCGGGACGGACCGCCCGTTCTGGTGGCACGAGGCGGCCTTCCTCGCCCGGCACGGCGGGCGGGCGCGCTCGATCTGCACCGACCGGCCGTCCCAGTTGCTGCCGCGGCTCAAGTCGCTGCCCGACCCGGACCGCCGCCGCAGCCTGCAGGAGCTCCGGGTCAGCGCCCACCGCCGGCCGCCGCGCCAGGACCAGCTCACCCCGGAGGACCTGCTGGCGTTGCGCGACGCCCGGGTGGCGATCGGCAACCACACCCAGGGGCACCCGTGTCTGGGACGCTGCGACGCGGCGACCGTCCGGGCCGAGATCACCGGTGCGCACGACGCCCTGACCCGCTGGCTCGGCGAGCCGCCGGTGGCGTTCGCGTACCCGGACGGCGGCCACGACCCCCGGGCCGAGGCGGTGCTGGACGAGCTGGGCTACCGGCTCGGCTTCCTGTCCGACCACCGGCTCGGGCCGCGGCTGCCGGGGCACCCGCTGCAGATCAGCCGCCTCCAGGTGGACTCCACGACCAGTGCGCGGCGCTTCGACACCATCCTGTCGGGGCTGGAGCCGGCCTACCGCCGCTGGCGGGGGCAGTCGGTGGCCTGAGCCCGGACGTGGCCGGTGACCGGCGGGGGCTCGCGCCGGCGGCCGGTCAGGCCCGGGCCGGCGCCGGTGCTTGGGCCTGGGCCGGCGCGGCCACCAGGCGACCCTCGGGATAGCGGGCCGCGACGGGGCTGAGATCGGCCGGCCGGCCGCTGTGCAGCACCGTGAGGCCGCCGTTGCCCGCCTGAGCGGCACGGACCGGGTCGCGGTCGGCGATCCGGCGCAGCGCCTGGGCGGCGACCGCGCCGGCCGAACCGTGCAGCTCGAGGTCGGGGGCGGCGGTGGGAGCCACCGCGGCCCGGATCCGCTCGGCGACCAGTTCGTAGTGGGTGCAGCCGAGCACGATCACCGCCGTGCCCGCCGGGGTCAGCGCGGCGGCCGCGGCCACGGCGGCGTCGATCGCCGCGTCGTCGCCGCGCTCCACCGCGTCCGCGAGGCCCGGGCAGGCCACCTCGGTGACGGCGGTCCGGCCGGCGAAGTCACGGATCAGGCCCCGCTGGTACGGGCTGCCGGTGGTGAGCGGGGTGGCCCAGATCGCCACCGGCCGGCCGGCCGCGACGGCGGGCTTGACCGCCGGGACGGTACCGATCACCGGCAGTCCGGGCTCGAGGTCCGCCCGTAGCGCCTCCAGCGCGTGGACGGAGGCGGTGTTGCAGGCGACCACCAGCGCGTCCGGCTCGTACGCCGCGGCCGCCCGCGCGCAGGCGAGCGCGCGCTCCGCGACGCCCGCCGGCGTACGCGGGCCCCAGGGCATGCCGTCCGGGTCCGAGGAGAGCACCAGGTCCACGTCGGGCCGAAGGGTACGCAGCGCGGCGGCCGCCGCCAGCAGGCCGATTCCGGAGTCCAGCAGTGCGATCTTCACGGGGAACGACTCTAGTCGATCCACCCCCGGCGGCCCCCGGTACGGCAGACTGCCCGGGTGACGGTCCTGCTGTGGGTCTCCCTGCTGTCCCTGCTGGTCTGGCTCTGGCTGACCTGCTGCCACGGGTTCTTCTGGCGCACCGACGTGAGACTGCCGGAGCGCGGCGCGCCGGCCCGCTGGCCGGACGTGGCGATCGTGGTCCCGGCCCGGGACGAGGCCGACGTCCTGCCGCTCACCCTGCCCGGGCTGCTGGCGCAGGAGTACCCCGGCCGGGCCCGGGTGATCCTGGTCGACGACCACAGCGGCGACGGCACGGCCGAGCTCGCGGCCGGCCTGGCCGGCGCCGGCACCCTGCCGCTCACCGTCACGGCCCCGCCGCCGCTGCCGGCCGGCTGGACGGGGAAGCTCTGGGCGCTGCGGCACGGGGTCGAGCTGGCCGTCGCCGCGCCGGGGGCGGACCGGCCCGCCTATCTGCTGCTCACCGACGCCGACATCGCGCACGGCCCGCGGTCGCTGGCCGAGCTGGTGTCGGCCGCCGAGAGCGCCGATCTCGACCTGGTCTCGCAGATGGCCCGGCTGCGGGTGAGCACCCGCTGGGAGCGGCTGATCGTGCCCGCCTTCGTCTACTTCTTCGCCCAGCTCTACCCCTTCCGCCGGAGCAACCGGCCGGGCAGCCGGACGGCGGCGGCCGCCGGCGGCTGCACCCTGGTGCGCGCGGACGCCCTGGAACGCGCCGGCGGGGTGGCGGCGATCCGCGGGGCGGTGATCGACGACGTGTCGCTCGCCAAGGCGGTGAAGGCCTCCGGCGGGCGGATCTGGCTGGGCCTCGCCGAACAGGTGGACAGCGTGCGGCCTTACCCGGGGCTGGCGCCGCTCTGGCGGATGGTCTCGCGCAGCGCGTACGCGCAGTTGCGGCACTCGCCCGCGCTGCTGCTCGGTACGGTGCTCGGCCTGGGCCTGGTCTACCTGGTGCCGCCGACCGCGACCGTGGCGGGGCTCGCGGCGTGGCGGCCGGACGTGGCGGCGGCGGGCGCGGCCGCCTGGGCGCTGATGGCGGGGACGTACCTGCCGATGCTGCGCTACTACGGTCGGCCGACCCTGGCCGCGCCGCTGCTGCCGTTCACCGCGTTCCTGTACCTGCTGATGACGGTCGACTCGGCGGTGCAGCACCGGCGCGGCCGGGGCGCGGCCTGGAAGGGCCGGACGTACCAGGGCCTGCCCGACAACTGATCGCCCGGCGGGTGCGGGCAGGCCGGTCGCGGGCGCCCGCGACCGTCCGGACCGCACCGACCCGCGCTCGTACGCTCCCGGGACGTCACCGACCGCCCCGGCGCCCGGCCCCGGATCAGTGCTCGAAGGCGTCCTGGCCCTGGCCGGTATCGGCCGCCGGCACGAACCGGCTGAGCTGGTAGGTGGTCGGCTGGACCACCCGCCCGCAGAGGATGTCGATCCGCACCGCCGACCAGTCGATCCGGGTGTCCGTCGCCCGGAGCACGCGGAGCCGCTCCTGCCACTGCGCCTCGTCCTGGGTGGAGAAGATGACCTCCCACCGGCCCTGAGCGGGCGCGAAGCGTTCGGCGGCCCGCCGCGCCTCTTCCTCCTGGTGACGTCTCCTCTTCCGCTGTCCCGGCACCGGTCCGGCTTCGCCGCCGCCGGGGAGCACAGCAAGGCTGTTTCCCGGCACCCGCCCGAACCGGAACCCGCCCGAACCGGAACCCGCCCGGAGGACCGTCCGAGCGCTTGTCGATCCCTCAGATCCCCTGCGGACGGCATGCGTTCACGGTGCCTTCGCCGAGTGCCGGCAACCCGTTCTCCCCATGATCGCGGTTGTCTCCGGGAGCAGCGCCGACCCGACATCCGGCCAGGCCGGCCGACCCGTCGGGACGGCCCTCGCGGGAGGGGTTCCGCACCGGTGCCGGCCGGCTGCCTGGCGCGGCGCCCTGGCCCGGCTGGCCTGCACCGCGAAGGCGGCCTGAGCGGCCAGGAGTTCGGCCGGGCCGGGCCCACCTCATGGGAGATCCCGGCTCCCCGCCGCCCGGAGGGTCCTGAGGACCGGCCGAGCCGCTCGCCGCCGGCGGCCACCCGGGTCGGGCCTGCCGCGCGGGGCCGGGTGGCGCCACCGGGAGCGCCTCGGGGCACGCCCGGCCCGGGGCCCGAAAAGGGAGGACGAGCGGGGGCCGGGTGGGCGACACTGGCCGGATGGACCGCCAGACGATCTCCCGCATCGCCCATATCGACCATCCGATCGCCGCGCCGATCACCGACGAGGCGGTGGCCCGGCTGCTCGCCCGGGCCGCGCGGCCCGAGGCCGGGCGGGTGCTCGACCTGGGCTGCGGGGAGGCCGGCTGGCTGCTGCGGACGCTGGCGGCGAAGCCCCGGTGGCAGGCGGTGGGGGTCGATCTGGACGCGACCGCCCTGGACCGGGCCCGGCAGACCGCGCAGGCGATGGGGCTGGAGCGGCGGATCGGCCTGCACCACCGGGACGCGGCGGAGTTCACCACCAAGGAGCCCTTCGACCTGGTGCTGAGCATCGGCGCCACGCACGCGTTCGGGGGGCTGGCGCCCACCCTCGCGGCGGCCGGGCGGCACCTGGCGCCCGGTGGGCGGCTCCTGGTCGGCGACGCCTTCTGGGAGCGCGAGCCGGCGCAGGAGGCGCTGGACGCGCTGGGCGCGACCCGCGAGGAGTTCACCGACCTGGCCGGCACCCTGGACCTGGTGCGGGCCGAGGGCTGGACGCCCGTCCACGGCCATGTCAGCAGCCGGCAGGAGTGGGACGACTACGAGTTGTCCTGGACGGGCTCGCTGTCCGAGTGGGCCCTGGACCACCCGGAGCACCCGGACAGCGCGGCCGCCCTGGAGGCGGCCGACGTCCACCGCGCCGAATGGCTGCACGGCTACCGGGGGACGCTCGGTTTCGTCACCCTGCTGCTCCGGCGCACGTCGGCGTCCTAGGGCTTGTTCCCCTCCCGTCAGGGACACGGGCGCCGCCCGGCCACGCGTGGGTACGCGGCCGGGCGGCGCCCGTCCGTTTCCGGCTCGCCGCCGGCCGGGGTCAGCCGGTGGCGACGGCCAGCAGCGCGTCGCCGGCCGTGATCCGGCGGGTCTGCTCGGCGACCCGGCGGCCGAGGTGCTCGGCGGTGGCGAGGTCGGAGGGGTGCATCCCCTCGGGGCCCTGGTCCCCGTTGGACTGCGCGGCCGCGCCGAGCCAGAAGCCGAGCCGGTTGAGGTCCTGGTCGGAGGCGGTGGTGCGGTTCCAGCCGGGCAGCAGGCCGAGGCTGACCCAGGTCATCCCGTGCTGGGCCGCGACGACGGTGAGCGACTGCAGGGAGTTGAGCTTGTCGCCGCTCATCGAGCCGGAGTTGACGAACCCGGCGGCGACCTTGTCGCGCCAGGCCTGCTTGGCCCAGCGGCCGCTGGTCAGCTCGACGAAGGTGCGGAACCCGGCGGAGACGTCGCCCAGGTAGGTGGGCGAGCCGAAGATGATGGCGTCGGCCGCGTCCAGGACCGCCCAGTCCTGCTCGGTGATCTCGTCGACGGCGATCAGGCTGACCGTGGTGCCCGGCACCTCGGCGGCGCCGCGCGCGACGGCCTCGGCCTGCCGCCCGGTGTGGCCGAAGCGGCTGTGGTAGGCGATCGCGACGGATATCTCGTGGGACATGGGGGTCCTTACTTCTGCGTGCGGTCGAGGAAGTCGGCGATCAGCGGCGCGATGGCGGGGAGGTTCTCCTCCAGCGCGAAGTGGCCGGTGTCGAAGAGGTGCAGTTCGGCGTTGGGCACGTCGCGCAGGTAGGCGCGGGCGCCGGGCTCGGTGAAGAAGGCGTCGCCACGGCCCCAGACGATCAGCGTGGGAGGCTGGGCGGCGCGCAGCCACTCCTGCCAGGCGCGGTAGTGGCCCAGGTTGGAGTGGTAGTCCAGGGCCAGTTCGACCTGGATGTCCTTGCGCCCCGGCAGGTCGAGGAAGTGCTGGTCGAGGGTCCAGCTGTCGGGCGCGACGGCCGCCGGGTCGGTGGTGCCGCCCTCGTACTGCATCCGCGTCATGTCGAGGGTGAGCAGCCCGCGCACCCGCTCCTCGGCGCCTTCGACCCCGGGCCGGTTGGCGATGAAGTCGCGGGCGAGGTCGGAGAGGCCTTCCTCGTACGCGTTGCCGTTCTGGACCACCAGGCCGGTGATCCACTCCGGGTGGCGGGCGGCCAGCCGCAGGCCCACGGGGGCGCCGAAGTCGAAGATGTACATCGCGAAGCGGTCCAGACCGAGGGCCAGGCAGAAGCCCTCGACGACGTCGGCCAAGCCGTCGAAGCTGTAGCGGAAGTCGGCGGGCGGCGGGCTGTCGCTGAAGCCGAACCCGGGGTAGTCCGGGGCGATCAGGCGGAATCGGCTGCCGAGGGCGTCGAACAGCCGGCGGAACTGGTGCGAGGCGGACGGGAATCCGTGCAGCAGCAGCAGGGCCGGTGCGTCCGCGGGCCCCGTCTCGCGGTAGAAGATCCGCAGTCCGCCGACCTCGGCGTAGCGGTGTCTGATGTGCGGGAGTGCCAGTTCGGTCATGTCACACGCTTCCCCTAAGCGGACCCGAGTTGGATTAGCCTGATGGTGGCAGAACCCTCCATGCAAACACAACAGGAGTTTCGTTTGTCTCACGCCCTGGAAGGGAAGCCCGGCACCGTGCGCCCCGGCGGACGGACCGCCCGCACCCGCACCGCCGTCCTGGCGGCCACCAGGGCGGAGCTGGTCGACACCGGACTCGCCCGGATGACCGTGGAGAAGGTCGCGACCCGGGCCGGGGTCGCCAAGACCACCGTGTACGCCCGCTGGCGCGACGTCTCCGGCCTGATCGTCGACCTGCTCTCCGAACTGACCCTCCGGACCGTGCCGGTGCCCGACACCGGATCGCTGGAGGAGGACCTCCGGCAGCTCGCCCGCAGCCTGTTGGAGCTCTTCCGGTCCGCGGAGGACGTGGTGATGTTCGAGGCGATCTTCGCCACCGCGCTGCACGACCGGCAGGCCCGGGAGGCCCTTTCCGCCTTCTACGCCTTCCGGCTGGACGCCAGCGCCGAACTCGTCGACCGCGCCGCGGCCCGCGGTGAAGTGCCGCCCGGCACCGACCGGCTGGAGGTGATCCGGAGCCTCTCCGCGACCTTCTACTACCGGCGGTTCATCAGCGGCGAGCCGGTCACCGAACAGGACGCGGACCGCGCGGCGGCGGTGGCCGCGCATACCGCACGGGCCGGACTGCTGGTGGCGCCACCGGCCTGATCGGCGCCGCGCGAGCGGACCGCCCGGGGCCGCCGACCCCGGGGCCGACACCGACGCGGCCGGGCCCACGGCCGGGCGTCCGCGCCGGAGCCGGGCCGCCTACCGGGCGATCCCGGACCCGACGACCCCGGACCCGGCGACCGGGAACCCGCTCGATGCCCGGCCGGGAGTTCACGCCGGGAGCCGGGTCCTGTCGCCCCGGCAGCAGGACCCGGCTCCCCGCCGGACCGCGGGCGGACGGTACGACCACATCGGCCCTGGTCGACCAGTCGGTGACGACCGGATCAGCCCTGATCGACCGGCCGGTGACGACCGGATCAGCCCTGGTCGACCAGTCGGTCCAGCACCCCGGGGATCTCGCGGACGCCGCCCGCCGCGGTGGGCGAGGTGCGGTAACGGCCACCCACGACCACGCTCGGCAGTTCGTCGATCTCGTAGCGCCGGAACAGCTCGGCGGCCTCCGAGGTCTGCCGACCGACCTCCGCCGACCGGTAGGCCGAACGGAACGCCGTCCCGTCGACGCCCTGGCGCACCGCCCAGGCGGTGGCGGCCTCCTCGGTGGTGACGTCCTCCTTGTGCTCCCGGACCGAGCGGTAGACCGCGAGCTGGAGCCGCTCCACCTCGCCGAGCCGCTCCAGCGTGTAGTAGAGCCGGGCGTGGCCGAGCTGCCTGCCCTCGCCGGGGCTGCCCTGCCAGACGGCCGGCACCCGGCGCAGCGTGACGTCGGCCCGGTGGCGCCGGGCCCAGTCCTGCAGCGGCTGCTCCAGCTGCTGGGAGTGGACGCAGTCGTACCAGAAGAACTCCACCGCCTCGGTCGCCGCCGCCTGGCGGACCGGCTGCGGATGGTGCAGCTGGACGTACGTTCGGCCCTCGGCGGGCGGCTGGTGGGTGGCGGCGCCGGCCTGGACCGGGCAGGCGGCGAGGCCGGTGGCGACGGCGAGCAGGACGGCGGAGCGCAGCAGCGGTTTCACGCGGGCAGTCTGGCGGCCACCCGGTGTTACCGGCCAGTCACGACGAGCTGCCGGGTCGCCGTTTCGCCCGGACGGCCCAGCGGGGGACGGCGACGGTACGGCGGCGGCCACGACAGGTCGGGGCGCGGGCCGGCGGCGGGCGAAGGGACGGCAAAGGGACGGCAAGGGGAGGTCGAGCGGCCGGCGAGGAGGCACCCGGGGGCGGGGGCGGCCGCCCCCGGGTGCCGTCCGTACAGACATGTCCGGACATCTCCGATTGCTCTGTGGACGATCCGCCAGTGTCCCGGGCGCGGCCCGGCGCGGATCATGGCAAGGTCGGCGGACCCCACCGAGGCAGCGGCCCCACCCCCTGCCCGCTCACCGCCGGACCACCGGCGGCCGTGCTCCGACGCGCCGCGTCGAGCCCCAGGAAGTGCCGATGCCCCACTCCCCCGCACCCGCCGCGCCGACGATGATCGAACAGCACGGCGTGGACACCATCCCCGAGGCCGAGCGCACCAGCACCCCGCGCGACGTGCTCTCGATCCTGGTCGGGTCCAATCTGGCGTTCGGCGTGGTGGTCTTCGGCTGGCTGCCGGTCTCCTTCGGCCTGTCCTTCTGGGCGAGCGTGAGCTCGGTGGTGCTCGGGACGGTCCTCGGCATCGCGCTGACCGCCCCGCTGGCACTGGTGTCGCTGCGCACCGCGACCAACCTCTCGACCAGCAGCGGCGCGCACTTCGGCGTACGCGGGCGGCTGATCGGCTCGGTGGTGGGACTGCTGCTGTCGCTCGGCTACACCGCGCTGTCCCTCTGGGTCGGCGGGGACGTGGTGGTGGGAGCGCTGAACCGGCTGCTCGGCCTGCCCTCCGGCGGGCCGGCGTACGTGGCCACCTACACCGTGCTGGCCGCGCTCAGCGCCACCGCGGCCGTGTTCGGCTACCGGCTGATGCTGAAGCTGGAGCGGTGGCTGATGTGGGCGATGTCGGCGCTGCTGCTCGCCGGCCTGATCGCCTTCGCCCCGCACTTCGACCCCTCGGGGCACGGCGCCTACCTGCTCGGCGGGTTCTGGCCGACCTGGCTGCTGTCGGTGGTGGCGGCCGGCCTGAGCGGCCCGATCGCCTTCATCACCCTGCTCGGCGACTACACCCGGTACGTCTCGCCGGCCCGGCACGGCGAGCGCAAGGTGCTGGGCGCCACCGCGGTGGGGCTGCTGGTCGGCCTGCTGGTCCCGCAGTTGTTCGGGACCTTCACGGCGCTCGCGACCGGCGCCGGCCAGGACTACGTCGGGGGCCTGATCGCGGGCGCGCCGGTCTGGTTCCTGGTGCCGCTGCTGCTCAACGGACTGCTCGGCAGCGCCGGCAACACCGGCCTGATGCTCTACAGCATGGGCCTGGACCTGGACGCCATCCTGCCCCGGGCCACCCGGCGGCAGGCCACCTACGTGGTCGCGGCGGTGGCCGTGACGCTGGTCTTCCTGGGCCACTTCGTCTGGAACGCGCAGTCGGCGGTGACCTCCTTCGTGCTGGTACTGACCGCGATCGGCGCGCCCTGGGCCGTGATCACCCTGATCGGGTACCGACGCTGCCGCGGCGACTACGACCGTGCCTCGCTGCAGGTCCTGAACCGGCGTACGCGCGGGGGCGTGTACTGGTACCGGGCGGGGTGGAACGTCCCGGCGACGGTCGCCTGGGCGGCCGGCAGCGCGGTCGGCCTGTGCGCGGTGGACACCCCGGTGTACCGGGGTGTCCTGCTGCCGCTGACCGGCGGGATCGACCTGAGCTTCGTCCTGTCGGGGGCGGTGGCGGCCGTGCTGTACGTGCTGCTGTCCCGCTCCTCCCGGGGGCGCGCGGGCACCCTCGTGCCGGTGGCGGCGCCGGCGACCGTATCCACGATCGACCCGGTGGCCGGCCGGCCCTGACCGGCCGCGGCCGACCTGGGCCGGCCGGCGCCCGGACCGGTCAGTCCACCCGGGGCGCGGGCGCGTGGTCCGGGCGCGGCGGCGGCAACACCGGTGCGGCCGGGGCCGCGAGCTCCGGCACGGGCTTCGGCCCGGCAGCGGTCCCGGGTTCCTCCCCGGCCTCCGCTTCGGGCTCGCTCCCGGCACCGCCGGCCGCCGCCCGGGCGGCCCGGGGCGTGGCGCCCTCGAAGAAGCGCAGCAGCTCCACCGGGAACGGCAGCACCAGCGTCGAGTTCTTCTCGGCGGCCACCTCGACCACCGTCTGCAGCAGCCGCAGCTGCATCGCGGACGGCGTGTCGTCCATCATCGCGGCGGCCTGCGAGAGCTTGGCGGCAGCCTGGAACTCGCCGTCGGCGGTGATGATGCGGGCCCGCCGTTCGCGGTCGGCCTCCGCCTGGCGGGCCATCGAGCGCTTCATCGAGTCGGGCAGCGCGACGTCCTTGATCTCCACCCGGTCGATGTGCACGCCCCAGCCGAGCGCCGGGCTCTCCAGCATCAGCTCCAGTCCGCGGTGCAGGTTCTCCCGACCGGAGAGCAGGTCGTCCAGCTCGCTCTTGCCGATGATGGAGCGCAGCGAGGTCTGCGCGACCTGTGACATCGCGAAGGTGTAGTTCTGCACGTCCACCGTGGCCAGCACGGGGTCGACGACCCGGAAGTAGACCACCGCGTCGACCCGGACCGAGACGTTGTCGCGGGTGATGCCCTCCTGCGCGGGGACGGGCATGGTGACGACCTGCACGTTGACCTTGCGCATCCGGTCCACCAGCGGGATCAGCAGCGCCGGGCCGGGTTGGCGGACCCGCCCGCGCACCCGGCCCAGCCGGAACACCACCCCCCGCTCGTACTGCTGCACGACCCGGAAGCCGGTGGCGAACCACGCCAGTCCGAGAACCACGATGCCCACGAGTACCGCCATGTCGGCCGACCTCTCCCGCCGGCGTCGCGCCCGGGCCGGGCCCTGCCGGCCCTGGCGCGACGGGTGCGGGGCCGCGACGAAAGTATGCGCCGCGGGACGTCCGGTGCCTATGCCCCGGTACGGACTTGACGGGGCTTCGGCCCGACCTACCGGCCGCGGCGCGCGTCGGCCCGCCGCACCCCGTCGGCCCCCGCCCGGTCAGCCCCGTCCCCGCCCGGTCAGCCCCGGCCCGGTCAGGCCTGCACCGCCCGGTCGGCCCTGCCCCGGCCCGTCAGCCCCGTCCCGGCCGGGCGACCTCGGCGAGCAGGCCTTGCCAGGCGTCGGCCACCGCCCCCAGTTCGAACCGGGGCAGCAGGTGCGCCCGGGCGGCCGCGGCGAGCGAAGGGCCCTCCCTGGCCAGCACCTTGGCAAGGGCTTCGGCGAACGCGGCCGGGTCGCCGGGCGGGGCGAGCACACCCGTCACGCCGTCCTGGACGGCGGCGCGGACCGGCGCGGTGTCCGGGGCGACCACCGGCAGCCCGGCCAGTCCGGCCTCGATCAGCACCCCCGGTACGCCCGCGCTGTCACCGGTCAGCACCAGGGCGTCGGCCGCCCGGTAGAGCGCGGCGGGGTCGGCCAGGTCGCCGAGGAAGATCGCGCGGGCGCACTCGTAGCGGGACTCCAGGGCGGCGCGGAGCGGGCCGTCGCCGGCCACCGCCAGCCGTACGTCGGGCATCCGGCCGACCGCCTCCAGCGCGAGGTCCAGGCGCTTCTCCCGGGTGATCGCGCCGACCCAGGCCACCAGCAGGCCCTCGGCGGGCAGGCCGAGTCCGGCCCGGGCGGCCCGCCGGTCGGCGGCGTCCCGGGCAGGCGGGTAGCGGTCGGCGGAGCGGCCGTTGGGGATGGTGCGGACGACCGTGCCGGGCAGCCGGAAGCGGTCCAGCAGCACCGCGCGGGCCTCCTCGGAGAGGGCGGTGACGGCGGCGGCGCGGTGCAGCAGGGTGCCGGTGTGCAGGCGCAGGGCGGGGCTCGCGCTCCGGTGGCGCAGGTCGCCGAAGCCGGCGTGGACGAACGGCGTACGGGTCCCGGCCAGCGCGAGGGCGCAGGCGGACAGGGTGCCGGCGCCGTGCGCCACGACGACGTCCGCGGTACGGGCCGCGGCGCGCAGGGCCCGCAGGGTGCGCGGGTGCAGGCGGCCCGGTCCGAGCACGCCGGTCGGGTCGGCGGCCGGCGGGAAGGTGGCGGGGCGCCGCGCGGCGTCCGGGGACCGGCGGTCCTCCGGGTGCGGGGCCAGGGCGCGCAGGGCGGAGGCCTGGCCGCGTCGGCGCAGCTCCCGGTCGAGGTCACGGGCGAGGCTCTGCGCACCCCGGCGGCGCGGGTCGGCGATGACGTGCAGGACCCTCGGGCGGGCTCCGGCGGGAAGCAGATGTGACGCTGCGTCGGGCATGGCACCGACCTTGGCACAGGGCGCGGGGGCCGTACAGCGCCGCGACGGAAAAGCGTACGGGTTCCGTCCGGTTCGGCGCTTCCGGTGAATTCGGCCCAGGAGCCCGGTAGGGTCCGCGAGTTGGCCTCCGGGTGAGGGGCGCGAGCGGGGCCCGCGGGCCCGGGTGCCCGGTTGCCCGCCCGGGGTTCCGGTGGGGGCGGCGGACCGCACCGCGGGCCCGGGCCGGCCGCGCGCCCTCCGGTGCGCCCCCGCCGACCTCCGTCCGCGCCGTCCCGGTGCCCCCACCGGCTCCCCTAATCCCTGGCGGGCGGCGCGCCGCAACTGCGATGCTGATCCACACTCAGGGCGCCGGCCGGCACGGGAGACCGGCCGCGCCCCGGATCCCCGGGGGTTGGCCAGTGCACGTGCTTCATGTGATCGACAGCCTCGACCGGGTCGGCGGCGCGGAACAGAGCCTGGCCGCGATGGCCCCGCAACTGGTCCGCTCGGGGGTGCGGTTGGACGTCGCCTACCTCACGGAGTCGCCCGGCGGCCTGCAGGCCGAGCTGACCGCGGCCGGCGCCGTGGTGTTCGGCGTCCACCACGGCACCCGCGCCGGGACGGCCGCCGCGCTGCGCAGGCTCGTCCGCGAGCGCCGTCCGGACCTCGTGCACACCACCCGCTACGAGTCGGACGTGCTCGGCCGGGCCGCCGCGCTGGCCGCCGGCACCCCGGTGGTCTCCAGCCTGGTCGACTCCGCGTACGGCCCGGAGCACCTGCGGACCCGCGGGCTGAGCCCGTGGAAGGTCCGGGCCGCCCAGGCGGTGGACGCCGCCACCGCCCAGGGCACCCGGCGCTTCCACGCGCTGACCCGGCACGTCGCCGCCGCGATGGCCCGCCGGCTGCGGATCCGGGCGGACCGGATCGACGTCGTCCCGCGCGGGCGGGACCCGGAGCTGCTCGGCATCGTCACGCCCGAGCGGCGCGGCGCCGTCCGTGCCGGTCTCGGCCTCGCGGACGACGTGCCGGTGGTGCTCGCGGCGGCCCGCCAGCAGTACCACAAGGGCCTGGACATCCTGCTGGAGGCCTGGCCGCAGGTGCGCCGGGAGGTGCCCGGGGCGGTGCTGCTGCTGGCCGGTGACGAGGGCCCCGAGAGCGCCCGGCTGCGGGCCCTGGCCGGGGGCACCGGGGACATCCGCTTCCTCGGCCCGCGCGGGGACGTCTTCGACCTGATGGCCGCCTCCGACGCGTTCGCCGTGCCGTCCCGCCGGGAGGGCCTGGGCAGCGCCGCGATGGAGGCGATGGGTGTCGGTGTGCCGCTGGTCTGCGCGGACGTGCCGGCCCTGCGGGAGACGGTCGGCTCCGGTGACTACGCCCTGCTGGTCGCCCCCGAGCGGCCGGCCGCGCTGGCGTCGGCGCTGGCCGAGGCGCTGGACGACCGGACGGCGGCCGGGGTTCGGGCCAGGTCGGCGAGAGCGCGGTTCCTGACCTCGTTCACGCTCCATCAGGTGACCGGGCAGATGGTGCAGTTCTACGAGCGGTCGCTACGGCTGCGCAGCGTCTGAGCCGGGCCCGCGCGGGCCCGCGCGGGCGCCGCAACGTCCCGTCGGCGGGCGGCAGTCGTCCGGCCGATCGGCATGTCCGCGGCGGTCTCCCGCCGGGCCGCACCGGATGCCCCAACGCGCCCTCCGAGAATCGCCAAAGCGGTTGCGCCCCACCTCGCGGACGGCAAGCATCGCAGAGGGATCCGGACGGCCGACGGGGGTGGACCGACCGGCGGGTGGGGGTGAGGGCCGCGGTGTTCCGCGCGCCGAGGCATGCCCGCCCACGGGTCGGTCCCGCGCGGCCGCGCCGGGTCGCCCGGGCATCGACGTCCGCCGGCAGCCGCCGGCCCCAGGCTCCGCCGCAGCACCTGGACGGACCGCTCCCGGAGCGGGAGTCCGCAGCGCCACGGCACCACCAACGCGAGGGGATCCCATCGGTGGAACCGGCCAACCACCCGACCGCGCCGCGCCGGGCCGAGCGGCGGCCCACCGACGGGACGGCCGCCCCGGGTCGCCGGCCCGCCGGCCCCGTCCCGTCCGACGCGCCGCTGCTGCCGGCCGGCGCCGACCGCCCCGAGCGGCTCGCGGGCGGACCGGACCGCCGGCCCACCCGCCGATCCCCCGGGTCGGGGGCCCGATGAGCCCGCGCCGGACCCGCGTCCTCTGGCTGACCAGGAGCCTCGGCCCGGGCGGGGCCGAACAGTTGCTGGCCGATCGCGCCAAGTACGCCGACACCGCCCGCTTCGAGATCGAGGTCGCGTACCTGCTGCCTGGCCAGGACGCGCTCGCCCCCGCCCTGGAGCGGGCGGGCCTGCGGGTGCACTGCCTGGGCGGCGCTCCCGGCGCCGCCGGTCGGACGGACCCGCGCTGGCCCTGGCACCTGCACCAGTTGCTCGCGGAGCGCCGGTACGGGCTGGTGCACACCCACACGCCCGTCCCGGCCGCCGCCGCCCGGCTCCTGGTCCTCGGGCGCAACGCCCCCCGGCTGGTGCACACCGAGCAGCGCCCCTGGGGCCGCCACCGTCTCGCCACCGGCTGGGCCGACGCCCTGACGTACCGACGCAACGACGCCGTGATCGCCGGCTCGCGCGCCGTCGGACGGACCGTCCCGGCCGGGCGGCTGCGCGCCGGCGACCGGGTCACCGTCGTCCAGCAGGGCCCGGACCTCACCGGCGCCCCCACCGGCCCGCCCGCCAGAGCCGCCGCCCGGGCCCAACTCGGCCTGCCCGCCGACGCGGTGGTGATCGGCACGGCCGGCGGCCTCACCCCCGACGAGGACCAGGCCACCCTGCTCGCCGCGTACGCCGGACTGCCCCGCACCCGGCCGGACATCCGGCTGGTGCTGATCGGCGGCGGCCCGCTGGAGTCGCGGCTGCGCGCCCGGGCCGCCGGGCTCGGCCTCACCGACGTGGTGTTCGCCGGCCCCCGCCCGGACGTCCCGGCCCTGCTGCCCGCCCTGGACGTGTTCGCGCTCAGCTCCCGGCGGGGCGTCCTGCCGTCCGCCCTGCCGGCGGCCATGATCTGCGGCCTTCCGTCCGTGGGCACCCGGGTCGGTGCGACGCCCGAGGTGCTGGACGACGACGCGCAGGGCCTCCTGGTGCCGCCCGGCGATCCCGTGGCACTGGGGAGCGCACTGGGCCGGCTGGTCGCCGACGCCGGGCTGCGCGAGCGGCTGGGCGCGGCCGCCCGCGAACGGGCCGCGGGCTTCGGCGCGGCCGCCGCCCAGCGCGCGGTCGAGGCTGTCTACCGGCAGGTGCTGCGACCTTGACCCCGCGCGGCGGCCCGCGCCGCGCACCCCACCGAGATCCCGAACGGCCTTCCCCCGGAAGGACCTTCCCGCGAAGGAGATGTGAGCCGGACGTGAGCGCCCTGCCCGCCGCCGCCCAGATGACCGTGCGCCCGCTGGACGGCGCCGACACCCCGGCGGTGCTGGACCTGCTGACCGCCGCCCCGGCCGGCGGCCCGACCGGCGGCCGCAGCGCGGACTTCTTCGACTGGAAACACCGGCGCAGCCCCTTCGGTGCCAGCCCCGGCCTGGTCGCCGAGAGCCCGGACGGGCGGGTCGCGGGGGTGCGGCTGTTCCTGCGCTGGGAGTGGCACGAGGCCGCGACCGGCCGCACCGTCCGCGCGGTGCGGCCGGTGGACACCGCCACCCATCCCGACTTCCGGGGGCGCGGGATCTTTCGCCGCCTCACCCTGGATCTCCTCGAACAGGTGTCCGGGGATGCCGAGTTGGTGTTCAACACACCGAACGGCAGCAGCCTGCCCGGCTACCGGGCGATGGGGTGGAGCGAACTCGGCCAGGTCCCGGTGGCGCTGCGCCCGGTGCACCCGGCGACGTTCGCCCGCGGCGCCCGGGCGGCCCGGGCCCGCCGGCCGGCCGGGCGCGAGGTGTCGGTGCGCTGTTCACTGCCGACGGCCGCCGACTGGTTCGCCTCCCAACCCGACCGCACGGGTGGGCCGTTGGCCGATCTGCTGGCCGAGCGGGCAGCTGCCGACCGGGCCGATCCGCGGCTCGCGGTGGCCCGGACCACGGATTTCCTGCGCTGGCGGTACGGGGACGCGCCGGGCCTGGACTACCGGGTGCTGACCTGCCGGCGCGGCGAGGAGCTGACCGGGCTGGCGTTCGGGCGACCGCGGCGGCGCGGGCCGCTCACCGAGTTCACCCTCGCCGACATCCTGGTCCGCCCCGGCGACCGGGTGACCGCCGCCCGGCTGCTGCGGGCCGCCGCCCGCTCGGGCTGCGACCACGTCGCCACCCACCTCTCCCCCGGCACCGAGGCCGCCCGGACGGCGCTGCGCAGCGGCTACCTGACCGCGCCGCGCACCGGGATGACGCTGGCGGCGCGCGGCGCCGCCGGTCCGCTGCCCGCCGGGCTCACCCTGGCGTCCTGGCGGTTCAGCCTCGGCGACCTGGAGGCCTTCTGACCGCCGGGGCCGCCTCGGACGTCCCTCGGACCCGCCCCGGACCCGCGCCGGACCCGGGGCTCCGGCCCACGCCGGCGCCGCAGGACGCGCATTCGAGCCCCGGACCTCGGTGCGCCTGTTACGCGGATCGGGTGAACTCGGTTGGACCGCAAGCATGTTGAGTGGGCAGTATGACCGTCCGGAGGGCCTCGGCCCACCACCCTCACCAGGTCGGCCCACCGGGACCGCGGATCGGAACCGCTGGAACGCCGCCCTCAGCCACGGATATGGAGTCAGCCCGGTGTTCAAGGGATTCCGCAGCTTCCTGCTGCGCGGGAACGTGGTGGACCTCGCGGTCGGCATCGTCATCGGCGCGGCCTTCACCGCCGTGGTCACCGGGTTCGTCACGGCCTTCCTGACCCCGCTCATCGGCGTCGCCACGGGGGCCGTCGGCGACTTCACCAAGAAGACCTTCGAGGTCGGCGGTACCAGCTTCCCCTACGGCGTGTTCGTCAACGCGCTGATCAGCTTCGTCCTGGTGGCGGCGGTGATCTACTTCGCGGTGGTGGTTCCGGTCGGCCGGCTGCAGTCCCGGTTCGAGTCGGCCAAGCCGGTGCCGGTGGCGAAGGCGGACTGCCCCGAGTGCCTGAGCCCCGTCCCGACGGCGGCGGTCCGGTGCTCCTTCTGCACCTCCGAGCTGGTCGGCCGGACGGGCTTCCCGGCGCAGCCGCTGCAGCGGCACTGACCGCGCCGACCTGCGGGCTTTCCGGCCGGGGTCCCGTCCGCGGCATCCGCCGCGGCGAGAGCCCGGCCGCTGCCGCGCGATCCCGGCGGGGCGGGTGTTCCGGGGCGAAGGAACGGGCGAGTCCCAGGGGGCGGACATCCGGCCACCCGAATCGTGCTCGAGTGGTCGCTCGGCGTGCCGGGCTGGCCTGAAGTCGACGCCGATATGTCGGATCTTCCTACTTTCGAACCCTTTGTGCGAGCGAAGAGTGTGTAAACACTTGAACTGCCCGCCCTCCCACTCTCCTCAGCAGGCACATTGTGGGCTTACCGTATGCCCCATGACCTCGCCCCGCTCCTACGACGGAGTCGGCTACCCCTCTCCGTCCTTCTCCTCCGGCACGCCCATCTACGACAGCCTCGTCGCAGAACGCGGTGTCCCGCAGATCGCGCCCATCAACGTGCCGGCGGCCCTGCCCCCGGCCCTCTCCACCGGCTACGGCTCGGGTCTCGGCCCGTCCTACGAGAGCCGGTACTCCACCGGGTACGAGAGCGCCGGCAGCAACCTGCCCGCTCTGCCGCCCGCCCGGCTCGCCCTCGGCCCCGGGCCGAGCAGCAGCCCGGGCCCCGCCACCTCCTACATCCCGGCGCAGCCCAGCTACGCCTCGGTGCCGCAACCGCCGGTGCCGGGCTACGGCGGTCCGCCGCAGCCGTTCCGGCCGCAGGCCCCGATGCCCGGCGGCTTCCAGCAGCCGGCGCCCGCGTACCAGTCCGGCGGGCAGAGCTTCGGCGGCCAGAACACCTTCGCCACCGCCCCGCAGGGCGTCGGCGGCGGCCAGCCGTTCGGCGCGCAGTCCCAGCAGGGCTTCAACGGGCAGAGCTTCGGCGGGCAGTCGTTCGGCGGGCAGCAGTCCTTCGGCGGGCAGAACCCGGCCGGCCAGGGCTTCCAGAACCAGTCCGACCAGAGCTTCGGGGGCAACCAGTTGCGCCCCGCCGTCTCCCCGGTCGCGCCGGTCCGCCCCATGCAGCCGCAGCGCCCCACCCCGTACGGCGAGCAGGGCCAGTACGCCCAGCCCGGCTACCAGTCCCAGGGCCAGGCCTACTGAACCCAGCCCTGGTCCCACCCGCACCACCTGAGCACACCCCGGCGCGACGAAGGGCCGGGCGTACGGAGAAACGGGTCATCCACGGACCGTCCGGACCACCGCCACCGCGGTGTCCGGACGGTCCGTGCGCGTTTTCCGGCCGCCGCAGGCACCCGGCGGACGCCCGCGCCACCCGCCCCCGCGCGCTCCCGCCCGCCGGGGCCCCGCTCCGCTCCGCCCCGGCTCCCCGCTCCGCCCCGCACGCTGGCAGGATGGTGGAATGCCTCAGCTGACCGGACTCCACCTCTACCCCGTCAAGTCCACGTACCGGTTGAGCCCGGACAGTGCCCGGGTGGAACCCTGGGGCCTGGCCGGCGACCGCCGCTGGATGCTGGTGGACGCCACCGGCCGCTTCGTCAGCCAGCGCGAGCAGCCCGCGCTCGGCCAACTGCGCACACTCCCCGCCGAGGACGGCACGCTCACCCTGCGCAGCTCCGACGGCAGCACCGTCGACGTCCCGCCGCCGTCCGCCGCCCGGCGGGACCGGCTCGCCGAGGTCGAGGTCTGGGGCACCCGGTTCCTGGCCGCCGAGGCCGACGACAAGACGCAGGCCTGGATCGCCGAGAACGTCGGGGACTTCCGCCTGGTGCACCTGGACGACCCCCGCCGGCGGCCGGTCGACCCGGCCTGGGCCGGGCCCGGCGAGACGGTCTCGACGGCCGACGGATTCCCGCTGCTGCTCACCGCCACCGCCTCGCTGGTGCGGCTGAACGAGCTGATCGCCGCCGAGAACCCCGACGACGGCGGGCAGGACCTGCCGATGACCCGGTTCCGCCCGAACGTGGTGGTCGACGGCACCGAGGCCTGGGAGGAGGACACCTGGCGCCGGATCCGGATCGGCGAGCTGACCTTCAAGGTGGTCAAGCCCTGCGGGCGCTGCGTGGTCACCACCACCGACCAGGAGACCGGCGTACGGACCGGCAAGGAACCGCTGCGCACCCTGGCCAGGCACAACCGGCTGCTGCAGAAGGCCTCCTTCGGGCAGAACCTGATCCCCGAACGGCCCGAGGGGGTCACCGGCGACGTGCTCGGCACCCTGCGGCTCGGCGACCCGGTCACGGTGCTGGAGACCGGCCCGCTCTGGCCGGCCGGCGCCCTGACCTGAGCGGATCCACCCGGGCCGGCGCCGGCGGCCCCACCCCGGGCTGCCCCGAGGGGCGCCCGCGGGCCCGGCCGGAACGGAATCTCCACGAGCTCGTTGACCCCGTGGACGCGCTGTCGGCCCGGCCGGACCTCGCAGGCGCGCTACGGTGGGCGGACGCCCGCGCGCCAGGTCGCGCGCCGGCTCGACAACAGTGGGCCCGACGGCGGCCGGGCCGGGCCGCGGTGGGCCCGGCGGGATCGCGCCCGGTGAGCCCGGACCCGGCGCCGCCGGGCCCGACGAAGGTGGGGATGGCGGAGCGTCATGGCTGAGCACAGGGTCCGGGTCACACAGGACAGCGCCTCCCGGTGGCGCCGCCGCGCCGGGGAGTACGAGACGCTCACGGAGGCCCTCGCGGCCGCCGAACCGGGCGACACCGTGACCGTACGGCCCGGCACGTTCCGGGAGAACCTGGTGCTGGACAAGGCCGTCACCGTCGTCCCCGCCGAGGGTCCGGGCAGCGTCCGGATCGACCCGCCCTCCGGGGTGCCGCTGACCGTGACCGCCGCCGCCACCGTGCGCGGCCTGGTGATCGAGGGCAACGACAGCTCCGCCCCCGCCGTCCTGGTCACCGGCCCGGGCGCGGCCGCGCTGCTGACCGGCTGCCGGGTGGACACCCGCTCGGCAGCCGGCATCGAGGTCCTCGACGGCGCCCGGCCCGCGCTCAGCGGCTGCGTGGTCAGCAACCCGGCCGGTCTCGGCCTGCGCCTGCGCGGCGAAGGCACCGCCGCCGTGTTCGAGGACTGCGAGGTGGCCGCCGCCGGCCAGGCCGGGCTCGCCGTACTCGGCGGCGCCACCGCGGCGCTGCTGCGCTGCAAGCTGCACCACGCCGGCGGGGCCGGGGTGCTGCTCACCGACCCGGGCAGCGCGGCCGAGCTCACCGGCTGCGAGATCTACGAGATCCGCGGCAGCGGGGTGCAGGCCGAGGCGCACGCGGACGGGCGGCTCACCGACTGCGACATCCACCGGGTCACCGGCAACGGCCTCACCCTGGACGGCGAGGCGGAGCTGACCCTCACCGGCTGCCGGGTGCACGACCTGCCGGAGAACGGCGCCGACCTGCGCGGCCGGGCCCGGCTGACCATGACGCACACCACCGTCCGGGACTTCGGGCGGGGCGCCCTGTCGGTCTGGGACCTGGGCACCGAGGCGGTCGCCGAGTCCTGCGAGATCCACAGCAGCGGCGGCGACTACCCGGCGCTCTGGGTCAGCGACGGCGCCCGACTGACCCTCACCGACTGCTCGCTGCACGACCTGCCGGACGCGCTGTTCGTACTGGACCGGGAGTCCCGGGCGACCGCGAAGGACTGCTCGTTCAGCCGGATCCGCAGCTCGGCGGTCTCGGTCAGCGGCGGCGCGACCGTCGCGCTCTCCGGCTGCCGGGTCCAGGAGGCCGGCACCGGACTCTGGTTCCGCGACCACGGCAGCGGCGGCCTGCTCACCGGGTGCGAGATCTCCGAGGTCGCCACCGGGGTGATCGTCACCAAGGGCGCCGACCCGGTGCTGCGCGACTGCACCGTCCGCGGCAGCGCCGAGGCCGCCGTCTACATCTCCGCCCAGGGCCGCGGCACCTTCGAGGACTGCCGGGTCTCGCACGGCAAGGGCTTCGGCTTCCACATCATCGACGGCTGCCGGACCGCCCTGACCCGCTGCCGGGCCGAGCAGAACCAGCGGGCCGGCTTCGAGTTCTCCGAGCCGGGGCCGCTGGTCGAGCACTGCACCTCCGACGACGTCGCGCCCGCCCACGCCGCGCCGCCCGCCGCCGCCCCCGCCCCGGCGCTGCCGCCGCCCCGCACCGCCCGACTGACCAGCGCCGCGCCGCCGACCGAGGCGGCCCGGATCACCGCGATCCCGGACTGCCGGCCGGCCGACGAGGCGCTCGCCGAGCTGGACGAGCTGGTCGGCCTGGCCACCGTCAAGCAGGAGGTGCGCACCCTGATCGACCTGATCGCGGTCGGCCGGCGCCGCCGGCAGGCCGGCCTGAAGGCCCCCTCGCTCCGCCGCCACCTGGTCTTCACCGGCGCCCCCGGCACCGGCAAGACCACCGTCGCCCGGCTGTACGGGGAGATCCTCGCCTCGCTGGGCGTGCTGCAGAGCGGCCACCTGGTCGAGGTGGCCCGGGTGGACCTGGTCGGCGAGCACATCGGCTCGACCGCGATCCGCACCGCCGCCGCCTTCGACCGCGCCCGCGGCGGGGTGCTCTTCATCGACGAGGCGTACGCGCTGGCTCCCGAGGACGGCGCCCGGGACTTCGGCCGCGAGGCGATCGACACCCTGGTGAAGCTGATGGAGGACCACCGGGACGAGGTGGTGGTGATCGTGGCCGGCTACACGCTGGAGATGGAGCGCTTCCTGTCCGCCAACCCCGGTGTCTCCTCGCGCTTCTCCCGCACCATCACCTTCCCCGACTACACCGCCGACGAGCTGCTGGAGATCGCCCGCTCGCAGTGTGCCGAGCACGAGTACGCCCTCGCCGCGGAGACCGAGGGGGCGCTGCTCGACCACTTCGCCGGCCTGGAGCGCGGGCCCGGCTTCGGCAACGGCCGGACGGCCCGGCAGGTCTTCGAGACGATGGTCGAGCGGCACGCCATGCGGGTGGCCCACCTCGCCGACCCGTCCACCGAGGAGCTCCAACTGCTCGTCCCGGCCGACCTGCCGGGGCCCGGCGGCCGCTAGCCGCAGTCCCGCGGCGGGGGCAGGAGGAGCCGGGGGCCGGAGGAGCCGGGGGCCGGGAATCCGGTGGCCCTCGCGGCGGCGGTCACGTACGTTGCGGCCATGTCAGAACTTCGCACCGAACGCCTCCTGCTGCGCCAGTGGCAGGACACCGACCTCGACCCCTGGGCGGCGATGAACGCCGATCCCGAGGTCCGCGAGCACTTCCCCGAGGTGCTCACCCTCGAGCAGAGCGCCGCCTCGATGGCCGCGTTCCGGGCCGACCTCGCCGAACGCGGCTGGGGCTGGTGGGCCGTCGAGGTGGCGGCCACCGGCGAGTTCGTCGGCTTCGCCGGCCTCGACCCGGTGGACGAGGGCATGCCGTTCACCGGGGTGGAGATCGGCTGGCGGCTGGCCCGACCGGCCTGGGGGCACGGCTACGCCACCGAGGCGGCCTTGGCCGTCCTGGAGTTCGGCTTCCGGACGCTCGCCCTGACCGAGATCCTGGCGGTGACCACCACCGCCAACCACCGCTCCCGGGCGGTGATGCGACGGATCGGCATGACCTACGACCCGGCCGACGACTTCGCCGACCCGGAGGTGCCGTCGGGCCCGCTGCGCGCCGCCGTGCTGTACCGCATCCGCCCGTAGGCTCCGCACCGGCCGGGCCTGGCACGGGCCTTCACCGGAGCCGCCCGCCGGCGCCGGCCCCGCGTTGGCGATCCGGTCCGCAGCCCGGTGATCGCCCGTGCGAGGATGACCCGAACACCTGACCCACCACGGAGAGGCGGACGGGCGCGGATGGCGGACAACAGCAATCTGCTGGCCGAGCAGCGGCGGGCGCTGATCCTGGACGAGGTGCGGAGGCGCGGCGGGGTCCGGGTCAACGAACTCACCCGACGGCTCAAGGTCTCGGACATGACGATCCGGCGGGACCTGGACGCCCTGGCCCGGGCCGGCGTGCTGGAGAAGGTGCACGGCGGCGCCGTGCCGGCCGAGGCGGCCCGTACCCACGAACCCGGCTTCGAGGCGAAGTCCGCGCTGGAGCTGTCGGCCAAGGAGGAGATCGCCCGGGCGGCGGCCGCCCTGGTGGCTCCGGGCTCGGCCGTCGCGATCTCCGGCGGGACGACCACCCATGCGCTGGCCGCGCACCTGACCGGCGTCGAGCGGCTGACCGTGGTGACCAACTCCGTCCCGGTCTCGGAGGTCTTCGAACGGGCCCGGCGCAGCGGCGAGGGCGCCGGCGCCACGGTCGTCCTCACCGGCGGGGTACGGACGCCCTCCGACTCACTGGTCGGACCGGTGGCGGACCGCACGATCCGCACGATGCGCTTCGACCTGCTGTTCATCGGCACGCACGGACTCTCCGCCGATGCGGGCCTGTCCACCCCGAACATCGCCGAGGCGGAGACCAACCGGCAGTTCGTGGACTCCGCGGGCCGGGTCGTGGTGGTCGCCGACCACACCAAGTGGGGCCTGGTCGGTCTGTCGACCTTCGCCGAACTCGCCGAGGCCGACACCTGGGTGACCGACGCCGCGCTTGCGGCGGACGCCGCCCGGACGGCGCGCGAACACGTCCGCGAGGTCCTGGTGGCCCCGGCGGGCTGAGCCGGGATCCTCCGTTCCTCCCGCGCCGGCGCCCGGTCATCCGGCCGCCGGCGCCTCCTTGAGCAGGCGTCGGACCAGCAGGTCGAGCCGCTGCTCCTGCAGGTCGGGGCGCAGCCTGCCGCCGCGGGTGAGCGTCACCAGCCCGTGCAGGGACGCCCAGGCGACCTCGGTGAACGCCTCGGCCTCCGGGCCGGCCGCCACCTGCCCGAACACCTGGGCCAGCTCGCCGAAGGCGGCCTTCAGCGCGGCCGGCGATTCGGGCGTGCCGAAGGGCAGGTCGCTGGCCATCGTGAACATCGCGTCGTACCGGGCCGGGTTGGCGTAGGCGAACCCGCAGTAGGCGCCGGCCACCGCGGCGAAGGCCGCGGACGGGTCGCCGGCGGTGGCCCGCGCGGCGGCCAGACGGGCCGCCAGTTCGGCGAACCCCTGCTCGGCGACGGCCGCCACGATGGCGTCCTTGCCGGCGAAGTGGCTGTACAGGACGGGCTGGCTGTACTCGATCCGCTCGGCCAGCCGCCGGGTGGTCACCGCTTCCCAGCCTTCGGCCTCGGCCAGCTCCCGTGCCGTGTCGATGATCAGCTGGTGGCGTTGGGCTCGGTCGCGCTCTCGGCGCTGTTGGATGGACACGATCCGAATCCTAGCACCGCTAGACATCAGAGCGCTGAATGCTCTAGCGTCATTCTTGTTCCTAGCGCCGCTAGGAACAGTCCGGCCCGGACCGGGAGCAACCGGCCGAACGGCCTGAGCAAGGGGAGAGCACCATGTCCGTCAAGCGCGCCATCGCCACCGGCATCACCGTCCTGACCGGCCTCGGCATCAGCTACGTCGGCCTGAGCTACCTGCTGGACGCGGCCGCCACGGCACCGAGCTTCGGACTCCCCGACTGGCCGCGCGGCGGCGACGCCACCGGGTTCCTGAACGTCAAGGGCATCCGCGACCTGGTCTCCGGCCTGGCCGTGCTCACCCTGCTCGCCACCGGGCAGCGTCGGGCCCTGGGCTGGCTGATGCTGGTCGAGGCGCTCACCCCGCTCGGCGACATGCTCATCGTCGTGAACCACCACGGCTCGGCGGCCACCGCCTTCGGGGTGCACGGCCTGACGGCCGCCGCGGTCGCCGCCGCCGGCGTCCTGCTGCTCGGCGAGCCGCACCAGCGGCGCGACCCCGCCGGCGCCGCGGTGGACCGGCCCTCCCCCGCCGCGGCGGTCTGACCTCCGATACCGGACGGACCCTCGCACCGGCCCGAATCCGTTCGGGCCCGACTCCTGCCAGCCCGACTCCTGCCGGTCACCGCGAACGACGGCGGGCCACCCCCTCGAAGGGGTGGCCCGGCCGTCGTTCGCGGTGACCGGCTTCAGCCTCGGAGCCGATACCCCGGATCAGTGCCTGCGGCGACGCCCGGCGGCGGAGAACAGTGCGCCGCCCAGGATCAGCAGCCCCGCGGCCACCACCAACGGCAGGACCGAGAATCCGGTGTGCGCCAGGCCGGCCGCGGCCGGCACCCCGGCGGGACCCTCCGAAGAGCTCACCGGGGGCTGCCCGGCCTCAGGGGCGTCGAGCCCGTTCATACTCGGCGCAGCCATCGGCACAGCCTCCGGGACGTCCACCGGCAGGGCAGGCGGCAGGGCCCTGACGCCCGGACGCAGACTCGGCGCGGCGTGGTGACCGGGCCAGCCGCCGGCAGCGGGGCTGGAGCAGTCGTCGGACGGGCTGGGCTTCGGGCTGTGGCTCGGGCTCGGTTTGGGGCTGTGACTGTGGGTGGGACTCGTGGACGGGCTCGGGCTCGGCCACGGACTGTGGCTGTGGGTGGGACTGGGGGAAGGCTTCGGGCTGTGGCTGTGCGTGGGACTCGGGGACGGACTTGGGCTGGGACTCGGGCTCGGCGACGGCGACGGCGACGGGCTCGGCGACGGCGACGGGCTCGGACTCGGCGACGGGCTCGGACTCGGCGACGGGCTCGGGCTGACGTTCCGCACCAGCACCTCGGCCGAGGCCTCGTTGTTGCCGGGCACCGAGTCCACCGGCTGGACGGTCGTCAGCGAGGCGCTGTTGGACAGCCGCCCGGTGCTGGTGGGCACCACGGTCAGCATCAGGGTCGCCTTGTCCCCCACCGCGAGACCGCCCACCGTCCAGACCCCGGTGATCCGGTCGTACGTCCCGGTCGAGGGCGTGGCCCGGACCAGGGTCAGCCCCGCAGGGAGGACGTCGGTCACGGTGACCCCGGTGGCGGCGGCCGGTCCCTTGTTCTCGGCCCCCACGGTGAAGGTGATCTCCTGCCCGATCTGCGGGCTCGCGATGTCGACCGACTTGGTGACGGCGATGTCGGTCGGCTGCACCGGCGTGACCGTGGCGGAGGCCGTGTTGTTCTGGAGCACCGGGTCGGTCCGGGCGGCCGAGACGACCGTCGCGGTGTCCGTCACCGGGTCGGTGCCGTCCACCGTCACGACGAAGGTGAGCTGGGCGGAGCCGTTCAGCGGCAGGGCGGGAATCGTCCACTTCGAGGTCGCCGCATCGAAGCTGGTGCCCGGGCCGGCGGTCGCCGAGACGTAGGTGGAACCGGCCGGGACGGGGTTGGAGATCACCACCGAGGAGGCGTCGTCCGGGCCGTGGTTGGTGGCCGTGACGGTGAAGGTGACCGTCCCCCCGACCAGCGGGGCGGTGGGGTCGGCGGTCACGGTGACCCCGATGTCGGCCACCTGGCCGACCGTGGCGCTGGCGGGGGCCGAGACCACGTTCTGCCCCAGCGGGGTCTGCCCCTGGGCGGTCGCCGTGTTGGTGAAGGTGCCGGTGGCCGCCAGGTCGGACTCCTTGAGCACATAGCTCGCCGTGCAGACGGTCGACTCACCGGGCTGGAGCACGGAGACCGGGCAGGAGATCGGGTTCGACCCGTTCGCCGGGCTGATCAGCGGGTCCTGCACGGTCACGGTGGAGAGGGTCGAGCCACCGGTGTCGGTGACCGTGAACGAGTAGTCGATGCTCTGGCCGGCCGTCTGCGGCGCCGGCGTGAGCACCGTCTTCGTCAGGCTCATGGAGGACACCAGCGGGACGGTCACCGTCGAGGGCGGCGCGGCGACGGCCGATCCGTTCTGCGCGGTCGCGGTGGCGTTGGCGGTGTTCACCACCTTGCCGGCGGCCACGTCGGCGTCGGTCACCGTGTAGCTGCCGGTGCAGACCACGGTGCTGCCGGTGGCCGGCGCGGGCGGGAGGCTGGTGGCCGGGCAGCTGACCGGCGCGAGCCGGTTGTCCGTCACCTGGAGGCCGGTCAGGGTGTCCAACCCGCCGTTGGTCAGCACGTACTGGTGCGGGATGACCGTGCCGGCCGTGATCTCGGCGGGCAGCGGGGCGCCGGTCCGGTCGACCTGCTTGACCAGGTCGAGTCGGCTCAGCGGCACGATGGTGGCGGCGTTCACGCCGCGGATCAGGTGCACGTCGGTGCTGCCGCCGGTGGAGGCACTGAAGCCGAACTTGTAGGTCGGCGGCAGGCCGGACGGGGCCGGCTGGTTGAGCACCTCCTGCCAGCCCGCGCCGTCCTGGAAGTCCAGCTGGACGATCACCCGGGGCGCCGGGGCCGGGGTGATCTGCACGTTGACCAGGCGCTTGGCGACCGCCGGGTCGGTCACTCCGAAGGCGGCACTGAGCGTGCCCGGCAGCGTCGAGGCGTACCGGGTGGGGTCCGAGGTCGGGGTGGTGGTGGAGGCGAGGTAGCAGTAGCCGGAGGTACCGGCGCCCGGGCCGCGCAGGGTGATCACGTTGGGCGCCACCGGCCCGTCCACCTGGACCGGCGACTGCTGTCCGACCGGGCAGCCCGAGCCGCGCGACTCCCCGTCGTTGAAGAAGTTCCCGTACGCGTCGAGCCCGACGCCCAGGTAGCCGCCCACCACGCCGGGCGAGAGGTTGCGCTGGGCGTAGCCGAGGCTGCCGCCGTCCGCGCCCTGACTGTCCAGCGGTGTCGACCCGTCGACCAGGTAGAAGCCGATGCCGTCACCGGGCGCTGCCGTCCCGGCGTACTGGTACTGCTCGAAGGTCACCGAGAGTCCGGCCGAGGCCGGTACCGGGCGCCGGTACAGCAGCGAGCCGCCGACGAACCCGCTCGCGTCGTTGAGCTGCAGGTAGCCGGGGGTCGTGCCGGCCGCGGGGGGCGGGCCCCGACCGACGGCCGGGCAGGCCGGGATCTGCGCGGCGTCCGACGCGGGTGTGCTGCCGACGGGCGCTCCGGTCAGACAGGTCCGGCCGAGCGGCTCCCAGGCCGGGTCCGGGACGGTGGCGCCCTGGAAGGTCTCGCTCACGATCACCGTGCCGCCGGTCGCCAGCGCGGCCGGGACGGCGGGTGTCGCGAGCGGACCGGCCCCCGGCGTGCTGAGTGCGAGAGCGGCGGCCAACAGGACTCCGGCGCTTCGTCGTCGCTGCCATGCCGTCACTCCGACTCCTCGGACTCGGTCGCTGGATCCCGGCCCGGTGGTTCGTGCCCGGGGGATCCCAGCTTCGGTCAGCGGAATCGAACATTGCGACCAGTGCGCGGCCCGTGGGCGTGTCCGGCGGCCGTCCGGCGGCCGCCCCCCGGACGCGTGCACGCGCACGTGTGGACACGGACGCGGGCCGACGCGACGTCAGCTCTCCCAGCAGCAGCGGGCGGGCCCGGTCCGGCGCGGCGTCAGTTCGACCAGGCACCGCCGGCCAGGAAGGCGGTCAGCCGCTCGCGGTGCGGCTCGATGTCGATGCCCTGGTCGGCCAGCCACTCGTCCGAGTAGTACTTGTCCAGGTAGCGGTCGCCCGGGTCGCAGATCAGGGTGACGACGCTGCCGTGTCGGCCGGCCGCCCGCATCTCGGCGACGATCCGCAGCGCGCTCCACAGCCCGGTGCCGCTGGAGGCGCCGGCCTTCTTGCCGAGCACCTGCTCCAGCACCCGGACGGTGGCGATCGAGGCGGCGTCGGGGACCTTCATCATCCGGTCGATGGCGCCGGGCACGAAGCTGGGCTCCATCCGGGGCCGGCCGATGCCCTCGATCCGGGAGCCGCTCTCGCAGGAGGCCTCCGGGTCGTGCTCGACCCAGCCCTCGAAGAAGCAGGAGTTCTCCGGGTCGGCGACGCAGATCCGGGTGTCGTGCTGGGTGTAGCGGACGTAGCGGGCGATGGTCGCCGAGGTGCCGCCGGTGCCGGCGGTGGCGACGATCCAGGCGGGTTCGGGGTGCGGCTCCAGGCGCAGCTGGGCGAAGATCGACTCGGCGATGTTGTTGTTGCCGCGCCAGTCGGTGGCCCGCTCGGCGTAGGTGAACTGGTCCATGTAGTGGCCGCCGCTCTCCTCGGCCAGCCGGGCGGCGGCCTCGTAGACCTCGCAGGCGCTGTCGACCAGGTGACAGCTGCCGCCGTGGAACTCGATCAGGTCGATCTTGGAGCGGCTGGTGCTCTTGGCCATGACGGCGATGAACGGCACCCCGATCAGCCCGGCGAAATACGCCTCGGAGACGGCGGTGGAGCCGCTGGAGGCCTCGATCACCGGCTTTCCGGGTCGGATCCAGCCGTTGCAGAGCCCGTAGAGGAAGAGCGAGCGGGCCAGCCGGTGCTTGAGGCTGCCGGTCGGGTGGGTGGACTCGTCCTTGAGGTAGAGGTCGATGCCCCAGTCCGCCGGGAGCGGGAAGCGCAGCAGGTGGGTGTCGGCGGAGCGGTTGGCGTCGGCCTGGACCTTGCGGACGGCCTCCTTGAGCCAGTCGCGGTAGGCGGCGTCCGAACGGTCCACGTCGATGGTCTCGGCGGTCGTCGCGGCATTCCCGGCGGTCATCGCCACTCTCCTCTGGCAGGCACATCCGTCGCAGCAGGGATCCTGCTCCACATCCGAACCTACTGTAACATTTGACTACAATAAGTAACTGTTACCGGCATTCCAGCTTCCGCTTATCGCGCCGTAACACTCACGCGGTCCTCCGGTAACGCCCGAGGCCGGGTGTCCACCCAACGGCCACCAGATCGAGACCCGCCTGCAAAACTGCCGTCATGACGGCACGTCACCCTTGAGGTCAGAGGATGAAGACCGAAAGGAACCCTGAAATGAGCGACTACTTCGCACTCGTCACAGCCCTGACCCAGCTGCACACCGACGCCGACAGCGGCTCGGGCCCGCCGCCCCGGCTGACCGGCCACCAGGCCGACCGGCTCGCCGGGATGGCCGACCGCGACGACGCACCGGCCGTCGGCCGGCCCGTCACCCGCCAGCGGCGCCGCCCGTTCGGCCGGCGGCCGTCCTTCGCGTAGCACCGCCGGCCGGCGGCGCAGGTGCGTCAGCCGGTCGTGAACCAGACACAGGTGTCGACCGGGACCGACAGCCGGCCGGGGACACCGCCGACGAGCGGGGAGCTGCTGAGCAGGACGACGGAGTCCGCCGGCAGCCCCACCGGCTCGTCGGAGAAGTTGACCAGGCAGCGGAAGCCCCCGCCGCGCGTGAAGCACAGCGCCCCGGGCCCCGCCGCCACCCAGTCGAAACCCTCGTCCAGCGGCACCAGCCGCTCCCGCCGCAGCGCCAGCGCCGCGCGGTAGAGCGCCAGCGCCGACCCCGGATCCGCGCTCTGGGCCGCCACCGCGACACCCGCCCAGTCCGCGGGCTGCGGCAGCCACGGCCCGGCGCCCGCGCCGGCGGGCGAGAAGCCGAGCGAGCCGGCCTCCGTCGACCACGGCAGCGGCACCCGGCAGCCGTCCCGGCCCCGGTCCAGGCCGCCGGAACGGACGAAGGTCGGGTCCCGCAGGAGATGGTCGGGGAGGTTCTGCACCTCCGGCAGTCCCAGCTCGTCGCCCTGGTAGACGTACACCCCACCGGGCAGCGCCATCGTCAGCAGCGCGGCCGCGCGGGCGCGGCGCCGGCCGAGCACCGGGTCGCTGGGGTCGCCGAGGCGCTTGTCGCCCATGTCGAAGGACGTGTCCGCCCGGCCGTAGCGGGTCACATGGCGGATGGTGTCGTGGTTGGAGAGCACCCAGGTGGGCGGCGCGCCGACCGGCCGGTGCGCGGCCAGCGTGGTGTCGACGACCCCGCGCAGCGCGTCCGCCTCCCAGGCGCAGCAGAGGAACTCGAAGTTGAAGGCCGAGTGCAGCTCGTCCGGGCGCAGGTAGCGGGCGAACTGGGTGGGCGTGGGCAGCCAGACCTCGCCGACGCTGCTCGGGCGCGACCCGCGCGCCGCCGAGCCGGTGCTGGCCCGGCTGGCCGAGGCCCTCGGCCGGATGCGTGAGCACCGCGCCCCGTACCTCGGCCGGACCGCCCCGAGCGGCAACGGCGATGGGCCGGCGGGCCGTTCGTCCGAGCGGGTGGTGCTCGACCGGGCGCTGGCGGATCTGGCCGAGGCCGCCGCCCGGGACGCCCGCGTGGGCGCCGCCCGGGACCAGCTGGCGGCGCTCGTCCAGGCGTTGGGCGCGGCCGTCCGCCCGCGCGCCGAGTACGGGCTGGTGCACGGCGAACTCGGCCCCGACCACGTCCTGGTGGACCGGCAGGGGCAGCCCGTCCTGATCGACATCGAGGGCCTGATGCACTTCGACGTCGAGTGGGAGCACGCCTTCCTGCGGATCCGCTTCGGCGAGCACTACCGGTGGCTGGACCACGACGGCCTGGACGAACAGCGGCTCGCCCTGCACACCTTGGCGATGCGGCTGTCGCTGGTGGCCGGGCCGCTGCGACTGCTGGACGGGGACTTCCTCGACCGGGAGGCGATGCGGGGCATCGCGGAGCACAACCTCCGGGCGGCGCTAGCCCTGCTGCGGTAGCCCGGCACTCTGCCACGTCCGCCCGCCGCCACCCCTGCCCGGGTGCCGGCGTGCGGGCCTCGTGGAGCCGGGGGCCGGCTCCGGAGCTCAGTCGGCGGTCACCGCCTGCGGGTCGGCCAGGTAGGGCAGCCAGGCGAGTTCGGCCGCGCCGACCAGGGCGCCGTGCTCCAGCGCGGCGCCGACGATCGGCACCCGTCCGCTGCGGCCCCACAGGCAGCGCTCGGCGACCACGGCGCGCAGGCGGTCCGGGTCGGCCTCCCAGAGGTCCTTGTGGAGGCCGCTGAGCACCACCCGGTCGGGGTTGAGGATGTTCGCGACCCCGGCCAGGCCGAGGCCGAGCCGGTCGATGACGTGGTCGACGGCCGCGCGGGCGCGAGGGTCGTGGGCGGCGGCCCGGGTCAGTTCGCGGGCCTGGTCGAGCAGCGGGCGGGCCGGGTCGGGGGTGAGTCCGGCGGCGGCGAACAGCGCGTTGGGGTCGGTCTCGGAGTTGAGGCAGCCGCGGTTCCCGCACTGGCAGAGCCGGCCCTGCGGGTCCACCGTCAGGTGGCCGACCTCCAGAGCGAGCCCGGCGCTGCCGGTGTGCAGCTTGCCATCGATGACCAGCGCCCCACCGACGCCCCGGTGCCCGGAGCTGACCAGCAGCAGGTGCCGGGCGCCCCGGCCGGCACCGTGCCGGTACTCGGCCAGCGCGCCGAGGTTGGCGTCGTTGGCGACGAAGCTGGGCAGCGCGGCCGGCGCGTGCGGGCCGTGGTCGGCGCGGCGCACCTCCACGTCGTAGAGGTCGGCGACCGGGGTCCCGCTGGGCCAGGCGAAGTGCAGGGCGGCGAGCGCGGTGCCGTCCGGTTCGGTGACGGGGTTGGGCAGCGCGAGGGCGGCTCCCAGGCAGCGGCGGCTGGTGTCGCGGGCGAGTTCGGCGCCGGTCTGGGCGACCGCGCGCAGCATCCGGACGGGATCGGTGGCGGCCGGCAGCGGCCGGTGCACGGGTGGCTCCAGCAGGCCGCCGAGCCCCGCGAGGGCGACGCTGAAACCGTCCGAGTGGATCTGCCCGGCGACCACCACGGGCCCGGCCGGGTCGACGGCGAGCCGGTGCGAGGGCCGGCCGCGGCCGCCGCCGGCGGGGCGGGAGTCGACGGTGATCAGCCCGAGCGCCTCCAGTTCGCCGGTGACCGCGCCGGCGGTGGCTCTGGTCACATCGAGGGCCTTGGTCAGGGCGGACCGGGTGGGCGCCTGGCCGGTGTGGATGAGGGTGAGCGCCGGGCCGAGCAGCGTGCGTCCGCGGTCGGGCGCGGCCCGGCGGCTGGGGTCCGGTGCTGGCTTCGGGCTTGTGGGTGAGTGCTGCACACCCCTATTCTTACTTTGTGCCGCTCCTAAACAAAACCCGCGCCCGTTCGGAAGCCCCCTACCAGTCTCCCAGCAAGCGGGCCGCCTGGTCGCCCGCCCGACTCGCCCTCACCGCCTTCTTCGCCATGGACGGCTTCCTGTTCGCCGCCTGGGTCGTCCGCATCCCGGACATCCGCGGCCAGGTCAGCGCCACGCACAGCGCCCTCGGCCTGGCCCTGCTCTGCCTCTCGGCGGGCGCCGTGGCCACCATGCCGGTGGTCGGCCGGCTCTGCGTCCGGTACGGCTCCAAGCCGGTCACGATCGCCTCGGTCGCCCTGCTCAGCCTCGCCGTCCCGTTGCCCGCGCACACCCACTCGGTGCTGTCGCTCGGCGCCGTCCTGCTGCTCTTCGGAGCCGGCTACGGCGCCGCGAACGTCGCGATGAACAGCGCCGCCGTGGACCTGGTGGCCGAGCTCAGACGCCCGGTGATGCCGAGTTTCCACGCCGGCTACAGCCTCGGCGGGCTGCTCGGCGCCGGCATCGGCGGGCTGCTCGCCGGCACCCTCGGCGCCGGCTGGGCCCTGGCGCTGAGCGGCGCCCTCGGCCTCGCCGTCACCGCCGTCGCCGGCACCGCCCTGCTGCGCGGCCCGGCCACCGACCCGGCCCAGGCACCGACCGCCCGGCGCACCGCCGAGGCCGGCCCGCAGACCGCCGCCCGGCCCGCCCGGGGCGTCACCCGGTCGGTCCGCCTGCTGGTCGTCCTGCTCGGCCTCACCGCCCTGCTCGACGCGTACGGCGAGGGCGCGATCGCCGACTGGGCCACCCTGCACCTCACCGACGACGTGCACGCGACCGCGGGCCTGGCCGCCGCCGGCTACGCGGCGTTCGCCTTCGCCATGACGGCCGGCCGGGTCGGCGGCACCTGGCTCTCCATCAGGATCGGCCAGACCAGGCTGATCGCGGTCGGCGGGCTCACCGCCTGCGCCGGGATGCTGGTGGTGGCGCTGGCACCGTCGGTGGCCGCCGTCCTCGCCGGGCTGGTGCTGGTCGGCGTCGGGCTCGCCAACATCTTCCCGCTGGCGATCGCCCAGGCGGGCGCGGCGGGCGGCCCGCGGGGCGTGGCCACCGCCTCCACCCTCGGCTACGCGGGCATGCTGATCGGCCCGCCGGTGATCGGCTTCCTGGCCGACGCCGTCGGCCTCCCGCTGGCCCTCACCACGGTGGCCGGCGCGGCCGCCCTGGGCGGCCTGCTCCCGTTCGCGGTGCGCTCCCGGCGACCGGCGGCCGTGAGCCACTGAGGCCGTGAGCCACTGGACCGGGCCGCGACCGGGCAGCGCTCCCCCGCCCGATCGGGCCGGGCCCGCTGCCCGGCCGTCCTCCGCGGCACTGCCCCGGGGGACGGACGATCCTGCCCCCTGGTACCGGCGGCGCCGTCCCCCGCGGTCCATGGAGGGCGGCCGGCCGCCGTCCGGTCGGGGCACCCGGCACGTGCGAGGATCGCCTTGACCGGTACCAGGCGCGACGGGACGAGGCACGGCATGGCGGTTCGAGTACTGCGGGCGGCCGGACGGCCCGCGACGGCCTGGCTCAACGGCGGCGGCGTCACCCGGGAGGTCGCGGGCGCGCCCGAGGGCTCCGGCCTGGCCGACTTCGACTGGCGGGTGAGCCTCGCGGACGTCGGGCAGGGCGGCCCGTTCTCGGTCTTCCCCGGCGTCGACCGGGTGATCACCCTGGTGGACGGCGCCGGCATGGCTCTCACCGTGGCGGGCACGGAACACGTCCTCGCGCAGCCCTACCGGCCGTTCGCCTTCCCCGGCGACGCCGACACCGGGTGCCGCCTGCTGGGCGGCCCGGTCGTCGACTTCAACGTGATGACCCGGCGCGGCCGCGCGACCGCCGAGGTCGCGATCGCCGACCGGGAGCGGGAGGTCGAGGTGACGCCCGGCACCACGGTGCTGCTGGTCTGCCTCGACGGCAGCGCCGAGCTGGACGCGGCGGGTGTCCGGCTCGACCGCTTCGACGCCGCGCTGCCGGACTCCCCCGGCCGCGACCTGCTGCGGGTGAACGGCGTCACCGCCGTGGTCACCCTCCGCCCGGCCGGCTGAGCCGCCCACGGCCGGACCGGCGGGGCACTCGCGCCGCCGTCGCTCCCGCCGGGCGCGCCACCGTTCAGGAGTGCCGCCGGACCCGGACCACCCCGTCCGCGTCGGGCAGCACGGCGGAGAGCAGCGGCTGCAGGGCGTCCGAACCGTGCCCCACCAGGCAGGCGGCCCGGGCCCCGGCCAGCATCCCCGGCAGCAGCCCATGGTCCTCCTGGAGGAAGGTGGCGGCGAAGATCCTCGGTCCGCCCTCCCGCCGGACGAGTTCGGCGTAGTCCTCGGCGAGTGCGGCGGCCAGCACACCCGGCACGTCGGTGGAGAGGTCCGGCCGGACATGGAGCGCGGTCGTACTTGGTCACCCGGTACACGTACGGCAGGCCCGCCGTCACTGCGCGGCGCCCTCGCCGGGCAGGCGGAGGTCCCAGCCGACCAGGGCGCGCAGCTGTTCGGCGGTGACGCCCTCCGGGATCGGGCTCGGGGCGTCGTTGCGGAACGGCGGCTGCCAGCCCTCGTCCGGTGTCCAGCTGCGGACCACCTTCGCCGGGGCGCCGGCCACCACGCTGTGGTCGGGCACCTCGCCGCGCACCACCGAGCCGGCCGCCACCACCACGTTGCGGCCCAGTCGCGCACCGGGCAGGATCACCGCGCCGGTGCCGATCCAGCTGCCCGCGCCGATCTCCACCGGCTCGTTGCGCGGCCACTGCTTGCCGATCGGCAGGTCGGTCGAGCGGTACTCGTGGGCCTGGTCGGAGATGTAGACGCCGGGGCCGGTCCAGACGTCGTCGCCGAGCACGATCGACTGGTGGCCGACGATGTGGCTGTCCCGGCCGATCACGCAGCCGCCGCCGATCCGCACGATCGGCTCCGGGCCGAGGTCGAGGCCGGGCAGGAAGCCCGCGCTGATGGTGACCCGCTCGCCGATGATCGAGAACGGTCCGATGGTGATCCACTGCTCGTTGAACACCGCGCCGAGCGGGAAGGCCAGCTTGGTGCCGTCCCCCAACTCGCCGAAGCGGTACGGGCCGGGGTTGTCGTTGGAGACGGCGCCGGCCCGCTGCACCCACCCCCACCCTCGGTGCACCAGCCGTCCGGCGGCGCGACGACCGGCGGTCCGGGCGGCGGAGAACAGCGAACGGGTGATCGACATGCGCTCACGTTACCGGCCCGTACGAGCCGCCCGGCGACGGGGCGGTCAACATCACACCGCGGCCCTGCCAGACTGACGACCCATGCAGATAACCGAGCACATCGAAGCCCTGCGCCGGGAGGGCGAGTTCCTCGCCGACGCGGCCGCCGCCACCGACCTCGCCGCGCCCGTCCCCACCTGCCCCGGCTGGCTGCTGCGCGACCTCGTCCTGCACACCGGCCAGGTGCACCGCTGGGCCGCCGCCCACGTCGCGCAGGCCCGCACCGAGCCCCTCGACGAGGCGGGCCAGGAGGCGGCCTGGGGGCCCGCCCCGGCCGACGCCGAGCTGGTCGAATGGTTCCGGGCCGGCCATGCCGGGCTGCTGACCGCGCTGCGTGACGCCCCCGCCGACCTGGACTGCTGGACCTTCCTGCCCGCGCCCTCGCCGCTCGCCTTCTGGGCCCGCCGGCAGGCCCACGAAACGGCCGTCCACCGCTTCGACGCCGAGGCGGCGGCCGGTCCGACCGGACCGCCGACCGGCACCGGGCCGGCGCTGGACGGGATCGACGAGCTGCTGCGGGGCATGCTGGTCCGCCCGCGCGCCAAGCTGCGCAGCGAGCGGCCCCGCACCCTGGCCGTCCGGCCCACCGACGGCCCCGGGGCCTGGCTGGTGACCATCACCGGGGAGCCGGTCACGGTCTCGCTCACGGACGGCCCCGCCGACCTCACCCTGACCGGGCCGGCCCGCGACCTGTTCCTGCTGCTCTGGAACCGGCTGCGGCCGGAGGACGTCGGGTGCGAGGGCGACCGCACGCTGCTGGACCTCTGGCGGGAGGCCGCGGTCATCACCTGGAGCTGACCCGGCAGCGACTCACGACGGCCCGGCGGCGGCCCGACGACCGCGGATCACGCGGTCACCGGGCCGGCCCCGTCACCGGGCCGGCGGGCGTCACTCCGCCCAGGGCGCCGGCCGACGCTCCAGGAAGGCCCGCATGCCCTGCTGCGCCTCGGCCGAGCCGAACAGCCGCGCCGACAGCGCGACCAGCTCGTCCGCGTCCCGCTCGAAGGAGCGCACCACCTCGGCGTTGGCGAGCCGCTTCGACTCGGCGAGACCCTGCGGCGAGCCCAGCCGCAGCGCGTCCAGCAGCGACTTCAACGCGCCGGGCACGTCCTCGGCGGCCTCGGTGACCAGCCCGATCCGGGCCGCCTCGGCCGCGTCGAAGGTCTCCCCCGTGAGGTAGTAGCGGGAGGCCGCGCGCGGCTGCAGCTTGGGGCGCAGCGGCAGCGAGATGACGGCGGGCGCCAGCCCGAGCCGCACCTCGGTGAAGGCGAAGGTGGAGGCGGGCCCGGCGATCGCCAGGTCGGCGGCGCCCACCAGGCCGAGGCCGCCAGCCCGGACGTGCCCGTCGATCACCGCGATCACCGGCTTGGGGCAGTCCAGCAGGGCCCGCTGCAGGTCGACCAGCCCGCGCGGCCCGACCGTCGGGTCGGAGCCGGTGGCCTCCGACAGGTCGGCGCCGGCGCAGAACACCTTGCCGGTGTGGCCGAGCACCACGGCCCGGACCGCCGGGTCGGCCGCCGCCGCGGCGAGCCCCGCGGTGAGCTCGGCCATCAGGCGGGTGGAGAGCGCGTTGCGGTTGTGCGGGGAGTCGAGTTCGAGGGTGGTGACGGCGTCGGCGGTGCTGACGCGGACGAAGGGTACTTCGCGGGTCATCGGCGGTGGCCTGCTTTCCGGCTGAGGGTGGGTCGGATTGCCTCGGACGGACGGCGCGCGGAGGCCGGTGTCACCCGCCCCCGTCGCCGGTCGGTCCAGGGAGGACTCTGGCACGCCGAAGGGGCCGGTCACCAGATCCCCCCGCGAAAACCACTGGTCAGCCGTACTCCCGAGGGGGCACCATCGCCTCTCATGACCACCGGCCCGACCATTCCCGGCAGCACGACCAGCACCGCCACGACCGGCGCCAGCACCGCCGGCCCCGCCGCCCGCCTGCTCCTGCTCGCGCCCCGGATCAACGAGACCGGGCTCCAGCTGCGCACCGTCGCGCACCGACGTGGCCTGCAGGCCCGGACGGCCCCCGCCTATCGGGTGCCGGAGGACCTGCCCGCGACGGCGGCCGTCCACGTGTACGGCGGGCCGCTGTTCGCCGACGCGGTCGGCCAGGAGCTGGGCCTCGCCCTGCTGGACGCCGCGCCGGACTGGCTGACCACCCTGCCGGCCGCGCTGACCGGGCGCCGGATCGAGTGCCTCCCGCTGGTCGAGGCGCGCCGGCTGCGCCGCCCGGCGTTCCTCAAACCCCCGGTGGACAAGCTGTTCCCGGCCCGGATCCACCCGGACGGCAGCGGCCTGCCCGGCCCGGACGCGCTGGACGACGACACCCTCGTCCTGGTCAGCGACATCGTCGCCTTCGCCCGGGAGTACCGGCTGTTCGTCCTGGACGGCGCGGTGCACGCGGCCAGCCGGTACGCGGTGGACGGCGCGCTGTCCGTGGCGCCGCTGGACGCCGACCCGCACCGCGAGCAGGCGCTGGCCTTCGCGGCCGAGGTGCTGGCCGGCTGCGCCGGCAGCCTGCCGAGCGCGGTCGTGGTCGACGTCGGACTGCTCGCGGGGTCCGGGGCCTGGAGCGTGGTGGAGGCCAATCCGGCCTGGGCCAGCGGCGGTTACGCCTGCGACCCGGACGCGGTGCTGGACGTGGTGCTGCGCGCGGCCGGCCCGGCCGCCGACGTCCGGGACGGCGACCGCCGGTTCTGCCGGGACCTCCCGCAGGTGGTCCGCTGACACGTACCGCACCTGAAACGCCTCCGCCCGGGATGCTGGTCGCATCCCGGGCGGAGGGCAAAAAAGTTGGAGCGCCGGGCCCGATTCGAACGGACTCTTCCTACTGAAAGTAGGACGTGCTCCACCAGCACCACCGACGCATGTGCGGAGATCTCTCTCCGACGGGATGAACATTACCAGAATTGATCACCCCGCCGGCACCGGCCCGGCCGGGCGTGGTCCCAGCCGCACGCAGCGAAAATCCCTGCCGCCCGCGACGGCCCCGGGGTACGGTCGGCCGCATGACCGACAGGCTGAACGTCCGCCCCTACACCCCGGCGGACGAGGACACGGCGGTGCAGATCTGGGCCCGGGCCGCCCGCCTCGCCCACCCCTTCCTCGCGGACGAGGGAACGGGTGCCCGCGAGCAGAAGATGCGCGAGGTGTACCTGGTCCAGGCCGACCACTGGATCGCCGAACTCGACGGCGTCCCGGCGGGGGTGCTCGGTCTTCTCGGCGCCGAGATCGGCGGCCTCTTCGTCGCTCCCGAGGCCCAGGGCCGGGGCGTCGGCCGGGCGCTGGTCCGGCAGGCGGCGCTCCTGCACGGCGCCCTGACCCTGGAGGTCTACGAGAAGAACACCGCGGCCCGGCGGTTCTACGCCCGGGTGGGCTTCACCGAGCAGAGCCGGCGCCCCGACGAGGAGTACGACGAGGTGCTGCTGAAGCTGGCCCGGCCGGCGCCCTGAGGCGGCGTCCGGGATCCGCCCGGCTCCGCCGCCGGTGGAACGTGAAGGAGGGGAAGTGAGCCACAGGCGTGGGCCGTGCTCCCGCAGGGGGCCTCGTGAGTAGACGTCGCTACGTGGCCAGAGGCGTGCCCGGCGGGTACCGCATCTGGGACAACCGGGGGCGCCGCTGGTGGGGAGACCACTACGAGGTCTGCCCCGACGACCTCACCGCCGAACTGAACGGCGCAGCCGACCCGGCCCGGCTCACCGCGCTCCTCAAGCGGTACAGGGCGCAGCGGCGGTAGGGCGGACGGTCGGGCGGAGTCGCGGAGCGCGTCCAGGACGCCGTCAGCTACCAGGGGAGCCGGCCCGCCAGGTCGAAGTAGCCGCCGGTCGGGCCGTCCGGTCCCAGCAGGGCCGTCCGGACGATGGCCTCGGCGCCCTGCTCGACGGTCTGCGTGCCTTCGTGCCGGTTGAGGTCCGTCGCGGTGTAGCCGGGCTCCACGGCGTTGATCCGCATCAGGGGGAACGCCTTCGCGAACTGCACGGTGAGCATGTTGACCGCGGTCTTGGAGACCGGGTAAGCGACTCCCGGGTACCCCTTGCCGGCCTGGGCCAGCGAGGCGGTGCCGCTGCTGATGTTCACCATCACCGGGGCGGCGGAGCGTTCCAGCAGCGGCAGGAAGGCGTGGGCCACCCGGACCAGGCCGAACACGTTGGTCTCGAACACCTCCCGCATCACGTCGGCGGTCAGCTCCGCGGCACCGATGATGCCGCCGTCCGGTGACCGCACTTCGATGCCGGCGTTGTTGACCAGGACGTCCAGGCCGCCGGCGGCCTCCACGGTGGCGACCGCGGCGGCGACCGACGTGTCGTCGGTGACATCGAGGTGGACGAACCGGGCGCCGAGCCCGGCGGCCGCCGCCGTGCCCCGCTCGATGTCACGCGCCCCCAGCCAGACGGTGTGCCCCGCGGCGAGCAGGCGGCGGGCGGTCTCGTGGCCGAGGCCCTTGTTGGCCCCGGTGATCAAGGTTGTCGTCATGGGCCCAGCCTCTCTCCGGGGGGACGCGGTCGGCCAGTGGTTTACGACGCGGTCCGCCCGTGCCGCCCTGGTCGCGGACCGTCTCGTCACCGTCAGCCCGTCAGCCCGTCAAACCGCTGCCACCGCCGCGGCCACCGAGCTGCGGCGCGCGGCCCAGCGGACGGCCGGCGCCATCGCCAGCCCGGCCGCGGCGAAGACCGCGCCGAGCACCGCCCAGCCGGCCAGGCCGTACCCGATCACGGCGGTACTGACCAGCACCGGTCCGATCATCATCGCGGCGGAGGTACCCGCGTTGAAGACACCCTGGTAGGAGCCGTGCGCACCCTCGCCCGCGAGGTCGTAGCCCAGTGCCCAGCCGCCCGCCTGGCTGAGCACCTCGCCGAGGGCCTGCAGGGCGATCCCGCCCAGCACCACCACGGCGGCGGCCGTGGCCGACAGGCCGTGGGCGAGCCCCAGCACCACGCTCGACCCGGCCAGCAGCAGTCCGCCCCGGCCGCAGGCCCGGGCCGCCAGCTCCGGGCGTTCGGTGCCCCGGGTGGCGCGCACCTGGAGGGCCACCACCAGCACCGTGTTCACCACCAGGGTGCCGGCCACCACGATCCGCGGCGCCTGCGTCTGCTTGACGATCCACAGCGGCACCCCGACCTCCAGCATCGCGAACTGCAGGCAGAGCACGGCGTTGAGCGCCGTCACGGCGAGGAACGGTCCGTTGCGCAGCGCCGGGTTCGGCCCGCGCCCGCCGGTCCGCCCCCCGGAGCCCGGGTCTGCCTTCGCGCCCCCGCCCCCGCCCGTGCCCGTGCCCGCCCCGGCGTCCGGGCCGGTGGGCATACCGGCGGGCGGGGCGATCCGGATCCGGCCGTAGAGGACGGCCACCACCGCGAACGAGAGGGCGTCCAGCAGGATCGCGGTGACGTAGGCGGCGCGGGTGTCCACCTGCAGGACGACGGCGCCGAGCGCCGTGCCCAGGCACATCCCGACGTTGGTGACCACCCGGAGGTAGGCGCGGCCGGCCACCCGGCGGTCGGCGGGCAGGACTTCGGCGTACAGCGCGTTGCGCACCGCCGAGGAGCCCCGGTCGGCGGCGGTCACCGCGCAGGCCAGCAGCACGAAGGCGACGTAGCCGTCGACCAGGGCGTACCCGGCCGTGCCGACCGCCTCCAGGGCGACCAGCACGACCAGCACCCGTCGGATGCCCCAGCGGTCGGCGGCCCGCCCGGCCGGGATGCTCGCCGCGACCCCGCACAGGCCCGCGACGGTGAGTCCGAAGCCGAGTTGTGCGGCGGAGAGGCCGAGCACCCGGGTGAAGAACAGCACCGCGACGGCGAGCGAGAGGCCGTTGCCGAGGCAGTTGAGCAGGGTCAGCCGGGCGAGCCGGCGCACCATCGGGTCGGGGTGCAGCAGCCGGGACGGACCGCGGGCGGGGACGGCGGCGGGGGCACCGGATTCGCTCATGGCGGCCGGCACCCCGGTGGGTGTGGTGGTCATGCCCCGATCCCATCGCGCCTTGCGCCGGGGCAGAACTGATTTAGGGTGGGCCTGAAACATCGTTGGCGAGGCGGAGGCCCCGGTGCACCGGTTCCGGCTCGACACGGCGGATCTCGCCGCGACCTCGTTCGCCCTGTCACCGCTCCAGGAAGCGGTGCTCAGCCTGCGGATGTGGACCCACCCCGGCGTGTACGTCTGGCAGACCCCGGGCTTCGAGCGGCTGCGCCCGACCTTCGAGCAGCTCGACTGCGGGCCTTTGCTCTGCTCGCTGATCGCGACCAACCGCTGGGTGCCGGACTTCCTGACACCGCGTCCGCCGAACCCCGCCCCGGACTTCCGCGCCGAGCTGGCGGTGCTGCGGGCCACCCCGCCCGAACGGCTGCGCACCGAACTGGAACAGGCCTACCTGCCGCACGACCGGACGATCCCCGAACCGCTCGCCGCCGGGCTGGACGACCCCGCCGGACTGCTGGCCCGGATCGCCGACGCGATCGAGGTGTACTGGGAGCGCTGCCTGGCCCCGCAGTGGTGGCCGCGGGCCCGCGCGGTGCTGGAGGCCGACCTGGTGCACCGCTCGCGGGTGCTGGCGCACTACGGCGCGGCGGCGCTCTTCGCGGAACTCGACGGCCGGCTGCGCTGGGCCGACGGCGTGCTGGCGATCCACCGCAAGTGGGAGACCCTCGACGGGGACGTACCGGTGGACGGCCGCGGCCTGGTGCTGGTGCCGACCTTCTTCGCCCGGGGGGCCATCACGTCGATCAGCGACGACCACCCGCCGATGATCAGCTACCCGGCACGCGGGCAGGCGACGATGGCCGGCGCGCCCGCGTCCCCGCCGACCTCGCACGCGCTGGAGCTGTTGCTGGGCGCCCCCAAGGCCCGGCTGCTGGGCCTGCTGGCCGAGCCCGCCTCCACCACCGAGCTGGCCCGCCGGCTGGGCGTGACCCCCGGCGCGGTGAGCCAGCACCTGGCGGTGCTCTTCGACACCCGGTTGGTCACCCGCGCCCGGCACGGCCGTTCGGTGCTGTACGTCCGGAGCGCGCTCGGGGACGAACTGGCGGGGCGCTAGGCCTGGTCGGAGCCTTCCCGTCAGGCTCTCGAACCGCCGCCAGCACCACCGCTCCGTCCACCAACTCCCAAATGGTATGGACCTGTTGACGCATTGGTCCAGTCCTCCTACAGTTCCCATGCCCCCACCCCCACCATCGGGGGCGCCATGCGCAAGGTTCGGTACCGCCCTGTCCAACCCCACTGCCACAGGGAGAACCATGTCCGCACAGCACCGCGCCGGCCGGCGCAGAACGCGCCGCAGGGTGGCTTCCCTGCTCACCGCACTGCTCCTGCCACTGGCCGCGATCACCGCCCTGGCCGCCCCGGCGCACGCCGCCGGCAAACTCACCGCCGCCTTCACCAGCGCCGACAACGGCTCCTGGTGGAAGGGCACCTACATCGTCCACAACGACAACGCCACCGCGGTCTCCGGCTGGACGCTGGAGTTCGACCTCCCGGCGGGCGTGACCATCAGCGGCAGCTACAACGGCGACGCCACCGTGAGCGGCCGCCACGTCACCGCCAAGAACGCCTACTACAACGCCAACGTCGCCGCGCACGGCACCACCGAGCCCTACAGCTTCTGGTTCGTGGCAGGCGGCCCGATCGGTACGCCGACCGGCTGCCGGATCAACGGCGACAAGTGCGACGGCAGTTCGGACGTCCTGCCGGGCGCGCCCGGCACCCCGCAGGTCACCGAGTCGACGGCGCACAGCCTCGCGCTCAGCTGGCCGGCCGCCACCGCCGGGGACTTCCCGGTCGCCTCGTACGAGGTGCTCAGCGGCGCCACCGTACTGGCCACCTCCACCACCACCTCGGTCCTGGCCACCGGCCTGACCCCGGCGACGGCGTACAGCCTGGCCGTCCGGGCCAAGGACACCCGGGGCAACACCGGCCCGCTCGGCGCGAGCGTCGCCGCACGCACCGTCGACCCGGCCACCGACACCTCCCCGCCGACCGCGCCGGGCGCCCTGCGCAGCACGGCCGTCACCTCGTCCTCGATCACGCTCGCCTGGACGGCGGCCGCCGACAACCAGCGGATCTCCGCCTACGACGTCTACCAGGGCGCCACCCTGGTGCAGACGGTCACCGGCGCCACCACCACGGCGACCGTCGCCGGCCTCTCCCCGTCCACCGCCTACACCTTCACGGTGAAGGCCCGCGACCCCGCCGACAACGCCTCACCGGCCTCCAACGCGCTGACCGTCAGCACCGGCGACCTGGTCGGCCCCGGCAAGTACGCCCGGGTCGGGTACTTCACCCAGTGGGGCATCTACGGCCGCCAGTACTTCGTGAAGAACCTCGACACCTCGGGCAGCGCGGCCAAGCTGGACGTCGTCAACTACGCCTTCGAGAACATCGACCCGGTCAACCTGACCTGCCTGGCCGGCGTCACCAAGGGCACCACCGCCGACCCGCAGGACCCGGACCAGGGCACCGGCGCGGGCGACGCGGACGCCGACTACGCCCGGCCGATGAGCGCGGCGCAGTCGGTGGACGGCGTGGCGGACGACGGCTGGGGCCCGCTGCGCGGCAACCTCGGCCAGCTGAAGAAGCTCAAGGCCAAGTACCCGAACCTCAAGGTGGTCGTCTCGCTGGGCGGCTGGACGTACTCCAAGTACTTCTCGGACGCGGCCGCCACCGACGCCTCCCGCAAGAAGCTGGTCGCCTCCTGCCTCGACATCTGGATCAAGGGCAACCTGCCGCTCTACAACGGCGCGGGCGGCCCGGGCGTGGGGGCCGGCATCTTCGACGGCATCGACCTCGACTGGGAGTGGCCCGGCTCGGCCGACGGCCACGCCGGCAACCACTGGAGCGCGGCCGACAAGGACAACCTGACCCTGCTGCTGGCGGAGTTCCGCAAGCAGCTGGACGCCCTGGGCGGCTCGCACAAGCTGCTCACCGCCTTCACCCCGGCCGACCCGGTCAAGATCAACCAGGGCTGGGACCTGTCCAAGATCTTCACCTACCTGGACATCGCCAACGTCCAGGGCTACGACTTCCACGGCGCCGGCAGCGACAACTCCTGGGAGCCGAACCGCGCCGGCCACCAGGCCAACCTCTACGCCGACACCCAGGACCCGTACACCTTCCACTTCAGCGTGGACGCCGCCGTCCAGGCCTACCTCACCGCCGGGGTGAACCCGCGCAAGCTCACCATCGGGTTCCCGTTCTACGGCCGGGGCTGGCAGGGCGTCACCGCCGGCGGGGCGAACGGCGAGTGGCAGGCGGCGACCGGCGCGGCGCCGGGCCAGTTCGCCGAGGAGGCCGGCACCAGGGGGTACAACAACCTGCTGGCCGGCGTCCCCGACCTGACCGTCCACCACGACACCCAGTCGATCTCGACCTACGGCTACACCGGCGCCGGCGGCCAGTGGTGGTCCTTCGACGACCCCTGGTCGATCGGCCAGAAGACCGCCTACCTGAAGTCCAAGGGCCTGCTGGGCAGCATGATCTGGGAGATGTCCGGCGACACCCCCACCGGCACCCTGATCACCGCGCTCGACAACGGCCTCAAGTAACGGCCGCTCACCCGCCCCCGCCCGGGCCGGCCCACCGCCGGCCCGGGCTCCGGTCCCGGACGACCGTCCGGGACCGGAGCCCGGGCATGACCCGGAGCCGCCCGGCGGGGGCCGGCTGCGAAGGCTCAGCGCGAGGCGAGCGCCGAGAGCCGCCGCGCCGCGCGGTACTGCCGCAGCACCTGGGCGAAGGTGGTGTGCCCCTGGGTGGTGCGGGCGAAGGCCCGCCAGGCCGGGTCGACCAGGCAGACGGCCGCGTGGAAGAGGTGCGGGCGGCGCTCGAAGGCCGCCAGCATCTGCTTGCCGGCGCGCATCTCCACGCCGAGGCCCGCCTTGATCGCGAAGGCGTAGTTGAGGGTCTGGCGCCGCACATCGGTGCTGCCGTTCGCCTCGGCGACCTTCACGGCCCACTCCCCCGCGAGCCGGCCGGAGCGCAGCGCGTACGAGATGCCCTCCCGGGTCCACGGCTCCAGCAGGCCGGCGGCGTCGCCGGCGACCAGCACCCGGCCCCGGCTGAGCGGCGAGTCCTCGGAGCGGCAGCGGGTCAGGTGCCCGGACTCCACGCTCGGGGTGAACCCGGCCAGGCCGAGGCGGCGGATGTAGTCGGCGAGGTACTGCTTGGTGCGCTCGCCGTCGCCGCGGGCGGAGATGACACCGACGGTGAGGCTGCCCGAGTCGGTCTTGGGGAAGACCCAGCCGTAACTGCCGGGCAGCGGCCCCCAGTCGAGGTGGATCCGGCCGGCCCAGTGCCGGGAGACCTCCGCCGGGACGGGGATCTCCGCCTCCAGGCCGAGGTCGATCTGGTCGAAGGTCACCCCGACGTGGCGGCCGATCCGGCCGGCGCTGCCGTCCGCGCCGACCACCGCGCGCGCCTCGAAGCTGCGCCCGTCGGTGGCGGTGACGACGACCGTCCGGTGGTCGCCGCCGCGCTGCTCCACGCCGCTGACGGTCACTCCGGTCACCAGCACGGCGCCGGCCTGCTTGGCGGCCTGCACCAGGCGCAGGTCGAACTCGTCCCGGTTGACCAGGCCGAACAGCATCCGCTTGGAGCGCCGGGTGCGGGTGAAGCGCCCGTTGTAGGCGAAGGTGACGGCATGCACGCGGTCCTGCAGCGGCAGGACGAAGTCCGGCGGCAGGCTGTCCCTGGAGGGGCCGATGATGCCGCCGCCGCAGGTCTTGTAGCGGGGGTGCTCGGCCTTGTCGAGGAGCAGCACCCGGCGGCCCTGCGCGGCGGCGGCGTGGGCGGCGGAGGATCCGGCCGGCCCGGCGCCGACCACCACCACGTCCCAGATGCCGTCGAGCGGTTCGGGCCCGGGCCCGGCCCCGGGAAGTTCTGCGGCGACCGGGCTGTCTGCACCGGCCGGGCGGTCTGCACCGAGCGGGCTGCGGGAAACGGAGCTACCGGAGTCTGTCACGTCGAGCAATCCTATGCGTCCGGCGGCCCGGTCGGCCGCCCACCACCACGCTCGTGTCAGATTCCCCTCCCGGGGGCGGCCGGCGCACCTCTATGATCATGGCCGTCCCCCGTGTCGTGCTCACCCGAACCACCCCCTCGGAGAACCTGGAGACCCCGATGCCGCAGTTGTCCCTGGCCGATTCCGTCAGTTCCCTGATGGGGCGGGCCCGCACCGACCTCGCCGAGCTGGTCGCCTTCCCCTCCGTGGCCGACCCCCGCCAGTTCCCGGTCGAGGAGTGCGAGAAGGCCGCCCGGTGGGTCGCGGACGCCTTCGCCGCCGAGGGCCTGACGGGTGTGCGGCTGCTGGACACCCCGGACGGCACCCGGTCCGTGTACGCCGAGCTGCCCGGCCCGGCCGGCGCGCCGACGGTGCTGCTGTACTCGCACTACGACGTGCAGCCGCCGCTGGACGAGGCGGCCTGGCAGAGCCCGGCCTTCGAGCTGACCGAGCGGGACGGCCGCTGGTACGGCCGGGGCGCGGCGGACTGCAAGGGCAACATCCTGATGCACCTGACGGCGCTTCGGGCGCTGCGCGCGGTGGACGGCTCGTACCCGGTCGGCCTGAAGGTGATCGTCGAGGGCTCCGAGGAGCAGAGCACCGGCGGCCTGGAGCGGTACGCCGAGGCGCACCCCGACCTGCTGGCGGCGGACGTCATCGTGATCGGCGACACCGGCAACTTCGCTCCCGGCCTGCCGACCGTGACGGCCTCGCTGCGCGGGATGACCGTGGTCGAGGTGACCGTCAGCACGCTGGCCGGAAACCTCCACTCGGGCGCCTTCGGCGGCGCCGCTCCGGATGCCCTGCAGGCTCTGATCAGGGCGCTGGCCTCGCTGCACGACGAGCAGGGCGGGCTCACCGTCGGGGGCTTGGCGGCGGACCAGTCCTGGCCCGGCGTCCAGTACCCCGACGAGCAGTTCCGGGCCGACGCCAAGGTGCTGGACGGCGTGCGCCTGGTCGGGACGGGCAGCGTCGCGGACCGTCTCTGGGCCCGCCCCGCCGTCACGGTGCTCGGCATCGACGCCCCGCCGGTGATCGGCGCCACCTCGTCCGTCCAGGCGAGTGCCAAGGCGCTGGTGAGCCTTCGGGTGCCGCCGGGCCTGGCCACCGGTACCGCCCAGGACGCCCTGGTGGCGCACCTGGAGGCCGCCGTGCCGTTCGGCGCCCGGGTGCGGGTCGAGCGGGTCAGCGGCGGTGAAGCGTTCAGCGCGGACACCTCCGGCCCGGCCTACGAGGCGATGGGCGCGGCGATGCTGGAGGCCTTCGGCAAGGAGATGGTCGCCTCCGGCGAGGGCGGCTCGATCCCGCTCTGCAACACCCTGCGCACGCTCTACCCGGAGGCGGAGATCGTCCTGATCGGGGTCGAGGAGCCGACCACCCAGATCCACGCGGTGAACGAGAGCGTCGATCCCCGGGAGCTGGAGCTGATGGCCCTCACCGAGGCGCTCTTCCTGCGGAACTACGCCGAGGCCCGGCGGGCCTGAACCGGCGTCCGCTCCCCCGCGCCGTCCGGCGCGGGGTACCCCGGACCCGGCCGGCGGCCACGCCGCTGCCACAGCCGCGCGGCCGCCGCGTACCCGGCCGCGCCCACGGTCAGGCCCGCGCCGGCCCCGAAGCAGAATTCGGCGACCAGCTGGCGCTCGGTGTCGGCCAGGCGGTACGCCACCCCGGCCACCGTCGCCGCGACGAGCAGCACAACCCCGGCCCGCCGGAGCACGGCGGGCGGCCGCCGGACGGGGACGCCCGGCTCGGCCCGGCGCGCCTCGCGCACCGCGTAGCGGGCCAGCAGGCCGAGGGCGACGGCCGAGGAGCTGTACTGCAGCACGGTGTAGAGCGGGAGTCCGCCCACCACCCGGACGTTCAGGACCGGCAGGACGGCTCCGAACCGGCCGCCGTGGGTGAACGCGTCCCAGCCGACGTGGGTGGCCGCGCCGAGGGCCGCCGAGGCCGCGAACCAGCCGGCCCGCGCCAGGTCCGGCCGGTCCGGGCCCGGCGCGGTGACCGACTCGACGGCCCTGGCCCAGCGATCCGGCAGCAGGGCGACCAGCGGGCCGCGCAGCAGTCCGTGCCACCCGGCCACCAGGGCGGCGGCGAGCGCCACGTCCACCGTCGGCACGGCCCACCACTGGTGGGTCAGGTCGCCCTGGTGGTACACCCCCGGCAGCAGCGAATCGGCGAAGAACGGCACGTCGGGGGCCATCGACCCGGCCACCAGGGCCGAGGCGACCAGCGGCCCACGGGCTCTGGCCCCGTCCAGGAACGGCAGGGCGGCGGCGACGTGGCTGAGCGTGAACGGCATGCCCCCATCCTGCCCGGTCCGCTCCGCCACCGCCGGGGAACGGACCCGCGCGGGCCTGCGGGCCGCGGGAGAGCGGCCGGGGGGCGGGCGGCTCGGGCGACCAGGACGGGGCAGCCAGGACGGGGCGCCCCCGGACCGCGGTGGTGCCGGTCACCGGACGGGTGGTCAGGCGAACCGGACGCTCCGGTGGACGGGCGCTCAGGTCGACGGGCACTCAGGCAGGCCGGACGCGCCGGCCGACCGGCCCTGGGGACAGGGCGGGGACAGCCCGGGGGTGGGGGCGAGCCCCGGCATCTCGTAGCCCTGGCGTGCGCGTCCCTGGCGTGCGCGTCCCTGGCGTGCGCGTCCCCGGCGTGCGCGTCCCCGGCGTGCGCGTCCCCGGGGCGGCCGGTCGACGGCTCAGGCCGCGTCGACCGCGCCGGCCGGACCGCCGGACCGGCCCCCGGCGGGCACGCTGCCCGCCGGCAGGCTCCCGGCCGGCAGGCCCTCGGCGGCCGGCAGTCCGGCCTCCAGGTAGCGCAGCTCGCCGCACCGGCGGGCGTCCAGGGCGGCGGCCAGCCGGCGGTGCCGCCCCGGGGTGAGCAGCCCGGCGGCCTCGTCGAGGGTGACGAAGCGCGAGCCGCGCAGCTCGTCGGCCGGCAGCCGCAGGCCGTGCCGGGCCGCGGCGTCCAGCCGGCCGCCGTCGTAGACCAGGCGCAGGCCGCCGCGACGCGGGCCGGTTCTGGGCTCCCAGTCGACGGCGAGCAGCCGCAGGTCGGTGGCGTCCAGGCGCAGGCCCAGCTCCTCGGCGGTCTCCCGCAGGGCGGCGTCGGTGGGCGCCTCGCCGCGTTCCACCACGCCGCCGGGGAACTCCCAGGCGGGCTTGTACACCGGATCGACCAGCAGCACCCGGTCCTGCTCGTCGAAGAGCAGCACGGCGGCGGCGACGGTGTCCCCGGTGTTGTCGGTGCTCTGCACGATCGGACAGCGGGCCGCACCGTCCTTGACCAGCTCGGCGAGGCGTTCGGCGGTCTGGCGCGGGGTCAGCGCGCCGGTGTCGAGCAGTTCGGCGTCGCGGCTGAGCCAGCGCCGGGCGGCGCGGTAGCGGGGCAGGTGCTCCAGGCCCCATTCCCGGACCCGGGCGCTGCGCCCGGGCTGGCCGGGGTAGGCGTCCCGGCCCTCGATCCGGTCGCGCAGGATCGTTTCCGCGGGGTCGAGGACGAAGTGGTGCACCGCGAGCCCGCGGGCGGCCAGGCCGCCGAACATCTCGTCCCGGTACTCCTCCCGCAGCACGGTCATCGGGACGACGAGCGGGCCCGGCACCTCGCTGAGCAGCGCCGCGGCGTACTCCGGCACCAGCCGCCGCCAGGACGGCAGGTCCTGGAAGTCGGCCAGTTCGGCGGCCCGCTCGGCCGGGAGCATCCGGGCCAGCCCGTACCCGACCAGTTCGGGGTCGAAGAGCAGGCTTCCCGGGAGCAGTTCCACCAGCTCGCGACAGGCGCTGGTCTTGCCCGCGCCGAACGTGCCATTGACCCAGACGATCACGACGTCCCCTGCCCTAGATCGGCCCGGCGGCGATCGCCCCCGGGCGCGCGGCCCGGCGATCCGCGGCCCGCGCCAGTGAAGGTGGTACCCGCTGCGGAGCGGTCCCCATGCCTCGCCCTCGCTCCGGCCGTCACTTACCGGCCTCGGCCGTTGTCAGCGGCATGTGCCCGGCCGCCGGCCCCGACGGCGGCCTGGCAGCTGCCGCACGGCGCCCCCGGCACGGGGTCAGCGCCCGCCTGCCCGGAGCGCGGCCGCCGCCGCGCCGACCAGACCGGCGTCACCGCCGAGCAGAGCCGGGCGGACCTCCAGCCCCTGCACGAACGAGAGGGTCGCGTACGAGCCGAGCCACTTCCGCAGCGGGCCGAACAGCACCTCCCCGCTCTGCGCCACCCCGCCGCCGATCACCACCACCTCCAGTTCGACCAGGGCCGCGGTCGCCGCGATCCCGGCCGCGAGTGCCTGGGCCGCGCGGTCGAAGGCCTCCAGCGCGATCGGATCGCCCTGGCCGGCCGCCTCGGCGACGGCCGTGGCCGAGGCGTCGCCGCCGGGCGGCCGCCAGCCCGCCGCGGCCGCCCGGGCCGCGATCGCGGTGCCGCTGGCGAGGCCCTCCAGGCAGCCCCGGCCGCCGCAGGGGCAGGGGGCGCCGTCCAGGTCCACGCTGATGTGCCCGATGTGCCCGGCGTTGCCGCTGGGCCCGGGGTGGAGCGCCCCGCCCAGCACCAGGCCGCCGCCGACGCCGGTGGAGACCACCATGCACAGCGCGTTCCGGTGTCCGCGGGCCGCGCCCCGCCAGTGCTCGGCGGCGGTCATCGCGACGCCGTCGCCGGTCAGGACGACCGGCAGCCCGGGCACCAGCCCGCGGACCCGGTCCACCAGCGGGAAGTCCCGCCAGCCGGCGATGTTGACCGGGCTGACCAGCCCCCGGACGCCGTCCACCGGCCCGGCACTGCCGAGTCCGACCCGCTCGACCCGGGCCCACTCGGGGGCCTCGGCCAGCTCGGCCAGCACCTCGGCGACGGCGGCGAACACCGTCTCGCCCGGTTCCGCGGCCGGGGTCGGACGCCGGGTACGCCGGAACAGCCCGCCGTCCTCGGCGCCGACCAGCGCGCCCGCGATCTTCGTACCGCCGATGTCGACGGCTGCCACCAGGGCCTGCTCGCTGCTCACAGCCCCCGACCCTACCTCCGGCCCGGCCCGGCAGGGCCGCGCCCACCGGGTGCCGCCGGCGCGTGGCCGACGGCACCCGGTGGGCGGTTGTGCGAAGGGATCAGGGACGGCCCATGTAGTTCGGGTAGTAGCCGCTGCTGATGCCCGAGATCCGGATGTTGGTCCCGGGGCGGGCGGCCTCCACGTACTGGTTCCCGCCGAGGTAGATGGCGACGTGCTCGATGCCGCGGGCGGTACCGTCCTCGGACCAGAACAGCAGGTCGCCGCGGCGCAGCTCGCTCGCCCGGACCGGCGTGGTGGCCGCGAACTGGTCGTTGGCGACCCGGGGCAGGTCCACCCCCGCGCGGCGGAAGGCCTGCTGGACCAGGCCCGAGCAGTCGTAGCCGTCGGGGCCGTTGCCGGCCGTCTTGAACGGCTTGCCGAGCTGGTCGAGCGCGAAGGCGACCGCCGCCTCGAAGTCGCCGCTCTCCGCGGCCGAGGCCGTCGCCGCGTCCGAGGAGGCCGGGGCGGTGGCGGCGGCGCCGGTGCGCTGCTGGTAGACGTCGTAGTGACTGGTCCACCGCCACTGACCCTGGGCGTTCCTGAACCAGTAGACCGAACCGTCCCACCCCTGGGTGATCCCACCCGCGGACGAGGCCTTCACCGCCGAACCGGCGGCCGCACCACCCGTACGCGCCTGGTAGACGTCGTAGTGACTGGTCCACCGCCACTGACCCTGGGCGTTCCTGAACCAGTAGACCGAACCGTCCCACCCCTGGGTGATCCCACCCGCGGACGAGGCCTTCACCGCCGAACCGGCGGCCGCACCACCCGTACGCGCCTGGTAGACGTCGTAGTGACTGGTCCACCGCCACTGACCCTGGGCGTCCTTGAACCAGTACTTCGAACCGTCCCAGCCGGCGTGGGCCGGGGCGGGCTCGGCGACGGCCGCGCCGACGCCGGTGCCGAGGCCGATCACGCCCGCTCCGGCGGCGATGAGGGCGACCGCCCCCAGGCCCCGGCGGATCCGTCCGCTGCGTGCTATCCCACCGGACCGGGTCCGCTCGGCGGTGGAGGCGGTGAAGGCGGTGGTCGGCTCGCTCTGCGGGGCGCTCGGCGCGCCGGTGTCGACGGTGTTCATTCCTTGCGTCTTCCTCTGCTGGCGTGGGGCCCGGGCGGCTCGCGACGGTCGTCCGCCGCGAGCCGGAAGCCGCCTGGTCCGGAGGTCACTCGGTCCGGAGGGGCCCGCCGGCCGGGGAGGCCCGGCGCGGGCACGGCGACCCGGGGTTCGGTTCCGGGGATCACGTTAAGCACGCCCGCGCTCACGGCGCGCAACGAGGAGCGCCAACGGGTGGTTCACCCTCGGTGACTGGGCGTCAGCAGAAACGCCCTCGGCTCCGGAGGGTCCGTCAGGCCGGCAGGCCGCCGGGCGGACCGTCAGGAATGCCCGACGCCGCCCGCCGTCGGCTCCTGGAGCAGCAGCTTCTTCAGTACCTTGCCCATCGCGTTGCGGGGCAGTTCGTCCACGAGCACCACCCGTCGGGGCCGCTTGTGGACGGACAGCCGCTCGGCCACGAAGGCGGTGAGCTGCTCCCCCGTCACGGCGCCGTCGGGGACGACGTACGCGACCACGGCCTGGCCGAGGTCCTCGTCCGGCGCGCCGACCACGGCCGCGTCGGCCACGGCCGGGTGGTCCCGCAGGGCGGCCTCGACCTCACCCGCGCCGATCCGGTACCCGCCGCTCTTGATCAGGTCCACCGAGGCCCGGCCGACGATCCGGTGGAACCCGTCCGCACCGATCACGGCCACGTCGCCGGTACGGAACCAGCCGTCCTCCGTCCAGGACTCGGCATCGGCGTCCGGTCGGTTGAGGTACCCGGCGAACAGGGTGGGCCCGGCCACCTGGAGCTCGCCGACGCTCTCGCCGTCCGACGGGACGGGTGCGCCGTCCTCGCCGACCAGCCTGGTCCGGACGCCCTCCAGCGGCAGGCCCACGCTGCCGGGGCGGCGTTCGCCGTCCGCGCGGGTGCTGACCGTGATCAGCGATTCGGTCATGCCGTACCGCTCGATCGGCGCCTGCCCGGCGAGCCCGGCGAGCCGCTCGAAGACCGGGACGGGCAGCGGGGCGCTGCCGGAGACCAGCAGCCGGGCCGTCCGCAGCCCGGCCGCCGCCGCGGGGTCGGCGGCGATCCGCGACCACACGGTGGGGACACCGAAGTACAGCGTGCCGCCGGCCCGCGCGTAGCCCTCGGGCGTGGGACGACCGGTGTGGACCAGGCGGCTGCCGGTCCGCAGCGCGCCGAGCACGCCGAGGACCAGGCCGTGCACGTGGAACAGCGGCAGCCCGTGCACCAGGGTGTCCTCGGCCGTCCACTGCCAGGCCGCGGCGAGCGCGTCCAGGTCGGCGGCGACGGCGGCCCGGCGGATCACGGCGCCCTTGGGCGCACCGGTGGTGCCCGACGTGTAGAGCACGAAGGCGGTCGCGTCCTCGCCCGGCTCGGGGTGGGAGGTGGCCGAACGCAGCGTCAGGTCCACCGGGAGGGTGTCCAGCCCGGGCAGCGCGTCCAGGCCCTCCGGGGCCCGGTCCCCGGCGGCCAGCGCGAGCAGGGCGGCGCCGGAGTCCCGCAGGATGTGCGCGCGCTCCTTGGGCCCGGAGTCGGGCGGCAGCGGCACCACCGGGACGCCGGCCAGCAGGCCGCCGACCACCGCGGCCACCGTCTCGGCCGTGGGCCGGGCGAGCACCGCGAGCGCGGGTGCGCCGGCCACCCGGTCGGCGACCGCGGTGGCCGCGCCGAGCAGCCGCTCGCGCGAGAGCGCGACCCCGTCGATCCGCAGGGCGTCGGCGCTGTCGCCGTGCCCGTCCTGAAGCGCCGTCAACAGACTCATGAGCCCCTCCGCGTCGGTCCTTGGCGCCGACTCTACGGCCCGGGGTACGCCGGAGGGCGCGGCGGCCCTGTTCGGCCGTCCGCGCCCTCTGGGCGGATCGCTCGGCTCAGCCCTTGCGGGTCTTGACCTCGGCGGTGAGCTGCGGCAGGACGGTGAAGAGGTCACCGACGACGCCGTAGTCGACCAGCTCGAAGATCGGGGCCTCCGGGTCCTTGTTGACCGCGACGATGGTCTTCGAGGTCTGCATACCGGCCCGGTGCTGGATCGCACCCGAGATGCCCGCCGCCACGTACAGCTGCGGCGAGACCTGCTTGCCGGTCTGCCCGACCTGGTTGGTGTGCGGGTACCAACCCGCGTCCACCGCGGCCCGCGAGGCACCCACGGCCGCACCCAGCGCGTCCGCCAGCTCCTCCACCACGCCGAAGCCCTCCGCCGCACCCACACCACGACCGCCCGACACCACGATCGCGGCCTCGGTCAGCTCCGGACGACCCGAGGACACCCGCGGCGTGCGCGAGGTCACCGTCGCCGCGTTGCCGGTGAACGCCACCACCACACTCTCCACCGCACCCGCCGCCGGGGCCGCCTCGGGCGACGTGGAGTTCGGCTTCACCGTGATCACCGGCGTACCGTGCGACACCCGCGACCTCACCTGGAACGACGCCGCGAACACCGACTGCGTCGCCACCGGACCACCCTCACCGGCCTCCAGGTCCACCGCGTCCGTGATGATCCCCGAACCCAGCCGCAGCGCCACCCGGGCGGCGACCTCCTTGCCCTCGCCGGAAGAGGTCACCAGGACCGCGGCGGCACCGGCCGCCTTCGCGATCTGGGTCAGCGCGTCGACCTTCGGGACGACCAGCCGGTCGGTGAACTCGGCGCCGTCGGCGACGTACACCTTCGCGGCACCGAACTCGGCGGCCCTGGCGGCGATCGCCGCGGCACCGGCGCCGGCGCCGAGCACCACCGCCGACGGCTCGCCGATCCGGCGGGCCAGGGTCAGCAGTTCGAGGGCCGGCTTGCGGACCACGCCGTCGGCGTGGTCGACGAGGACGAGAATCTCACCCATGGTTCGTCTACTCCTGATCAGTGGTGGTTGTGCGGAACCGCGGGTCAGATGAACTTCTGCTCGGCGAGGTAGGCGGCGAGCGCCTTGCCGCCCTCACCCTCGTCCTTGACGATCGTGCCGGCGGTGCGCGCCGGGCGGGCCGTGACGGCCTCCACCGCGGTCCAGGCACCGGCCAGACCGACCTCCTCCGCGTCGATGCCCAGATCGTCCAGGTCGAAGGACTGCACCGGCTTCTTCTTCGCGGCCATGATGCCCTTGAACGAGGGGTAGCGGGCCTCCCCGGACTGGTCGGTCACCGACACGACCGCCGGCAGCTGCGCCTCGACCTGCTCGGTCGCGGCGTCGCCGTCGCGGCGGCCCTTGACCGTGGTGCCCTCGACGGTGACCTCGGACAGCAGGGTCAGCTGCGGCACGCCCAGCCGCTCGGCGAGCAGCGCCGGCAGCACGCCCATCGTCCCGTCGGTGGAGGCCATGCCGCCCACCACCAGGTCGAAACCGGTCTGCTCCAACGCCTTCGCGATGATCGCCGAGGTACCGATCACGTCGGTGCCGTGGATGTCGTCGTCGTTCACGTGCACGGCCTTGTCGGCGCCCATCGACAGGGCCTTGCGCAGCGCGTCCTTCGCGTCGTCCGGGCCCACCGTCAGCACCGTCACCTCCGCGTCGCCGTGCGCCTCCGCGATCCGCAGCGCCTGCTCCACGCCGTACTCGTCCAACTCCGACAGGAGGCCGTCGACGCCCTCCCGGTCGGTGGTGTGGTCGTCCGCGAAGCGCCGGTCACCGGTCGCGTCGGGCACGTACTTCACACAGACAACGATCCTCAAGCTCACGGCCTGTCTCCTGTACTGGTCTCGTCCGGCGGCTGCGGCTGGTGCAAGCGGGCGCGATTACGCCACGCGCCCGCTCCGGGCAGCGAATTCCCGTGCCCGTCCGGAACTTCCTGGCAGCATACTCGCCAGTAGCTTAGCCGTCACTACTGGCCAGTAGCTTAGCGCTGCCGGACTTCCGGGCGAGCATCCCCCGGCCCGCTACGACCTCGGACGATCCCCGAAGAAGGCCGGCCGGAGGACGGCTGCACCACCGTCTGCGCCCATCCTGCCCCAGCCCGGGCCGAACACCACCTGACTGGGCGGCACATCGGCTGTGAGATTCACCGGCCACGACGGGAGCAGCTGTGGTCTTGACACACCCTAGCTTGATCAACTAAAGGCTCGCCGTGGTCCCGGTCCGGCCGGACGGTCCCATCCGAAGGAGCCTCAGACCGCCTCGCCCAGGGCGGCGATGACGTCCGCGCGACGCGGCTGGCCGGCCGCCCGCCGGACCACCCGACCGGTGGCGTCCAGCACCAGGACGGTCGGGGTGCGCAGGATCTCCAGCCGGCGGACCAGGTCCAGCTTCTCCTCGGCGTCGATCTCCACGTGCGCCACCCCCGCCACCATGCCGGCGACCTCGTCGAGGACCCGGCGGGTGGCCCGGCAGGGCTGACAGAAGGCGGTCGAGAACTGCACCAGCGTCGCGCGCTCGCCCAGCTCCGTACCGAGCTCCGAGGCGGACAGCCGCACCGCGTCGTCCTTGGTCCGCACCCGCATCCTCCCGTCGCGCCTGGCGCGCAGCAGTCCGAACGCGCTCGCCAGCGCGAGCACGGCAACACACACCACCAACCCGGTCATCGCTCCAGTGTGCGCCACCCGCCGCGAGCTCCCGCCCGGGCCCCCACCCCACCCCCACCGGGGGTCGACCGGCCGGTCCGGCCCCGCGTACCATCGGCGCGTGGACTCCTACCGCCCCGCGCTGCCGCGCCTGACCACCCGCCGGGTGGTCGACCTGTGCCGCGCCACGGCCTCGCGCTGTCGCTGACCCGCCTCCGTCAGCCCGCCCGAGCCCCGCACCGGAGCCCCCATGCAGATCGACCCGCGCGGCCCCCGTTTCGCCGCCGTCCTCACCTCTCTCGTCCTGGCCGCCGTGCTGATCAGCGGCAGCGGCACGCTACTCGCGGTCCAGGCCCTGATCTTCGCCGTCGGCGCCTTCGCCGGCCTGCAGTACTCCCCGTACGGCTGGCTGTACCGCACCCTGGTCCGCCCGCGCCTCGGGCCGCCCCGCGAGACGGAGGACGCCCGCCCGCCGCGCTTCGCCCAGGCCGTCGGCCTCGGCTTCGCCGCCGTGGGCACCGTCGCCTACCTGACCGGCCTGACCTGGCTGGGCCTGCTCGCCACCGCCGGTGCGCTGGCCGCCGCCTTCCTCAACGCCGCCTTCGGCTACTGCCTCGGCTGCGAGATGTACCTGTTCGTCCGCCGGGTCCAGCTCCGGCCCGGCGCCCAGCCGGGGTGAGCCCCGCCGTCGCGGCCCGGTCCGGCCCGCGACCGGGGTGAACCCCGGCGCGACCGGCCGGTCCGGCGGCGCCCGCGCGTGACAGACGGCACTCGTTCGGGGGATCATCGTCCTGTATCACCCGTGGCCGTCGCGGCGTGCCGCGCCTTCCGGTCGGCCCCCGTACGTCGCGGGTACCGCCGGACCGGGCACCAGGCCCGTGGAAGTTAGGGCTGACCGTGGCAGAGTTCGTGTACCCGCCGGTGATCGGAGCCGCGCTCACCGTCTTCCGCGCGCTCGACGTGCGCATCAAGATCGTGGGCGCCGAGAACATCCCGGCGACGGGCGGGGCGGTGCTGGTGAGCAACCACATCAGCTACCTGGACTTCCTCTTCGCCGGCCTCGGCGCCGTCCGGGGCGGCAAGCGCAAGACCCGCTTCATGGCGAAGGACGACGTCTTCAAGCACGCCGTCTCGGGCCCCCTGATGCGCGGCATGAAGCACATCCCGGTCGACCGTACCGACGGCCAGCCCGCCTACGACGCCGCCGTCCGGGCGCTGCGCGCCGGCGAGGTGGTCGGTGTCTTCCCCGAAGCCACCATCAGCCGCTCCTTCATGCTGAAGAAGTTCAAGACCGGCGCCGCCCGGATGGCCGCCGACTCCGGCACCCCGCTGCTGCCGGTCATCCTCTGGGGGACCCAGCAGCTCTGGACGAAGGGCCGCCCGAAGACCCTCACCAAGCGCCACGTCCCGGTCACCATCATGATCGGCAAGCCGATCGAGCTGGCCCCGGGCGACAAGCCGGTCATGGTCACCCGCCGTTTGCGTGCCGCGATGACCGAGATGCTCGACCAGGTCCAGCGCGAGTACCCGGCCAAGCCCGCCGGTCCGGACGACACCTGGTGGCTGCCCGCCCAGCTCGGCGGCACCGCCCCCACCATGGAGGTGGCCGAGGCCGAGGACGAGGCGGAGGCCGCGGCGAAGGCCGAGCGCCACGCCGCCAAGGAAGCCGCCAAGGAGCAGGGCAAGTAGGCCTACGACTGCCGCCCCGGGTGGCCGAGCGGCCGACCGGGGATCCGAAGGCTGCCCGTAGGACCGCTCCGAGGCGCCCTCCGAGGGCCGCCCGTTCTTCCCTCTCCGGCGACCGTCGAAACCTCTGGTAGCCATTCGATCGCGCAGAGTCGCGTGTCGGTCCGTCACCTTCCCGCCACCGTCTGCAACAGTGACAGGCGCCCGCTCACGGGCTCTCGTCCTGGATCGGAGACGGACACATGCGCGGCAGAGGAGTTTCGTACGGGGCGGCAGCCTGTTCCCTGTTCCTGGGATCACTGCTCACCGGGTGCGGAGCCGACAGCAACCTGATGCCCTCGGCGGCGGAGAACGGCCCTCCCGCCGACACTGCCTCCGCCGCGCCCGTCGTCGACGCGGCCGCACCGGCGGCCCCCGCGGTCACCGCCCGCAACGGCCTGATCGCCACCCGGGTGTTCCTCGACCCCGGCCGCACCACCGGCGCCATCTTCACCGTCGCCCCCGACGGCAGTGCGAAGCAGCAACTCACCCAGCCGTCGGCCGACTCGGTCGACGACCACCCGGACTGGTCTCCCGACGGCCGGACGATCGCCTTCGACCGCCGCACGGCCACCGGCCCCGCCCGCCTCTGGACCGTCGGGTCGACCGGTGGTGAGCCTCAGCAGGTCCCGCAGATCTGCCAGGACGAGGCCCCTGACTGCCTCAACGAGAACGAGAGCACCCCGGCGTTCTCCCCCGACGGCAAGCTGATCGCGTTCAGCCGGGCCTGGGGCGCCCTCGACGACCAGCAGAACCAGATCCAGTACTCCGATCTGTTCGTGATGAACGCCGACGGCAGCAACGCGCAACGCCTCACCATGCTCACCAACGACAAGCCGTACTCCGGCCAGGTCGACAACGCCACATGGTCGCCGGACGGCAGCCAGCTCGCCTTCGCCTACCGCACCAGCGCCACCGGGCAGCCCGCGGACAGCACCGCGATCTTCGTCATCAACGCGGACGGAACCGGCCTGCGCCAGCTCACGCCCTGGGCCCTGCGGGCCGGCGACCGCCCCAGCTGGTCGCCCGACGGCACCCACATCCTTTTCACCACCTACCCCGCCGGCGCCGGCTACACCCCCGGCGGTGGCATCTACACCGTCCACCCCGACGGCAGTGCGGTCACCGCGCTCACGCCGGCGCCGTCCGACACCTTCTACGGTGTCGCCGCCTACTCACCCGACGGCCAGCAGGTCACCTTCGCCCAGGCGCCCTCCGGCGCCAATGCCGAGGTCTACACGATGAAGGCGGACGGCTCCGCCGTGACCCAAGTGACCAACACTCCCGAACAGTGGGAGAGCCGGCCCGTGTGGGGACGTGCCGCGCAGTAACCGCCCTCGCACCGGCTCCGAAAGAGCGGGCCCGACCCTCCCCGGATCGGGCCCGCTCTTTCATGCTGTACGCCCGCAGGGCTCGCGGGACGTGAGGGGGAGCGTTCCGATGAGGTGCCGTTTCCGGATCAATCGAACTCGCCGGTCCGAAAACGCAGAGAAGCCCCGCCGGTTACCCGGCAGGGCTTCTCCACAATGATTGTTCGGCGGCGTCCTACTCTCCCACAGGGTCCCCCCTGCAGTACCATCGGCGCAATGAGGCTTAGCTTCCGGGTTCGGAATGTAACCGGGCGTTTCCCTCATGCTATGACCACCGAAACACTATGAAACTGTCACCGCACCACCCACCCGTGACCAGGGCAGGTGGGGTCGTTGTTTCAGAACAACACAGTGGACGCGAGCAACTGAGGACAAGCCCTCGGCCTATTAGTACCGGTCAGCTCCACCCCTTACAGGGCTTCCACATCCGGCCTATCAACCCAGTCGTCTACTGGGAGCCTTACCCTCTCAAGGAGGTGGGAATACTCATCTCGAAGCAGGCTTCCCGCTTAGATGCTTTCAGCGGTTATCCCTCCCGAACGTAGCCAACCAGCCATGCCCTTGGCAGGACAACTGGCACACCAGAGGTTCGTCCGTCCCGGTCCTCTCGTACTAGGGACAGCCCTTCTCAATATTCCTACGCGCACAGCGGATAGGGACCGAACTGTCTCACGACGTTCTAAACCCAGCTCGCGTACCGCTTTAATGGGCGAACAGCCCAACCCTTGGGACCTACTCCAGCCCCAGGATGCGACGAGCCGACATCGAGGTGCCAAACCATCCCGTCGATATGGACTCTTGGGGAAGATCAGCCTGTTATCCCCGGGGTACCTTTTATCCGTTGAGCGACGGCGCTTCCACAAGCCACCGCCGGATCACTAGTCCCTGCTTTCGCACCTGCTCGACCCGTCGGTCTCACAGTCAAGCTCCCTTGTGCACTTACACTCAACACCTGATTGCCAACCAGGCTGAGGGAACCTTTGGGCGCCTCCGTTACTCTTTAGGAGGCAACCGCCCCAGTTAAACTACCCACCAGACACTGTCCCTGATCCGGATCACGGACCCAGGTTAGACATCCAGCACGACCAGAGTGGTATTTCAACGTCGACTCCACAACCACTGGCGTGGCTGCTTCAAAGTCTCCCACCTATCCTACACAAGCCGAACCGAACACCAATATCAAGCTATAGTAAAGGTCCCGGGGTCTTTCCGTCCTGCTGCGCGAAACGAGCATCTTTACTCGTAATGCAATTTCACCGGGCCTATGGTTGAGACAGTCGAGAAGTCGTTACGCCATTCGTGCAGGTCGGAACTTACCCGACAAGGAATTTCGCTACCTTAGGATGGTTATAGTTACCACCGCCGTTTACTGGCGCTTAAGTTCTCAGCTTCGCCGAGACGAATCTCGACTAACCGGTCCCCTTAACGTTCCAGCACCGGGCAGGCGTCAGTCCGTATACATCGCCTTACGGCTTCGCACGGACCTGTGTTTTTAGTAAACAGTCGCTTCTCGCTGGTCTCTGCGGCCGGCCCCAGCTCAGAGTGCAAGACTCATCACCAGTTCCGGCCCCCCTTCTCCCGAAGTTACGGGGGCATTTTGCCGAGTTCCTTAACCATAGTTCACCCGAACGCCTCGGTATTCTCTACCTGACCACCTGAGTCGGTTTGGGGTACGGGCCGCCATGAAACTCGCTAGAGGCTTTTCTCGACAGCATAGGATCATCCACTTCACCACAATCGGCTCGGCATCAGGTCTCAGCCTCAATGAGTGACGGATTTGCCTATCACTCGGCCTACACCCTTACCCCGGGACAACCACCGCCCGGGCTGGACTACCTTCCTGCGTCACCCCATCGCTCACCTACTACCCTGTTGGGTCAGCGGCTCCACCACGTCCCTTCGTCCGAAGACTCCAGGCCGGCTTCGCGGCTTTAGCATTCAGAGGTTCGACGTTGGCGCTTCAAAGCGGGTACGGGAATATCAACCCGTTGTCCATCGACTACGCCTGTCGGCCTCGCCTTAGGTCCCGACTTACCCTGGGCAGATCAGCTTGACCCAGGAACCCTTGGTCAATCGGCGCAAGAGTTTCTCACTCTTGTATCGCTACTCATGCCTGCATTCTCACTCGTGTCCCGTCCACAACTGGATTCCTCCGCTGCTTCACCCGGAACACGACGCTCCCCTACCCATCACAGCAGGCGTTGGCCCTCTTGCTGCAATGACACGACTTCGGTGGTGTGCTTGAGCCCCGCTACATTGTCGGCGCGGAATCACTTGACCAGTGAGCTATTACGCACTCTTTCAAGGGTGGCTGCTTCTAAGCCAACCTCCTGGTTGTCTCTGCGACTCCACATCCTTTCCCACTTAGCACACGCTTAGGGACCTTAGTCGGTGTTCTGGGCTGTTTCCCTCTCGACCATGGAGCTTATCCCCCACAGTCTCACTGCCACGCTCTCACTTACCGGCATTCGGAGTTTGGCTAAGGTCAGTAACCCGGTGAGGCCCATCGCCTATCCAGTGCTCTACCTCCGGCAAGAAACACGTGACGCTGCACCTAAATGCATTTCGGGGAGAACCAGCTATCACGGAGTTTGATTGGCCTTTCACCCCTAACCACAGGTCATCCCCCAGGTTTTCAACCCTGGTGGGTTCGGTCCTCCACGAAGTCTTACCTCCGCTTCAACCTGCCCATGGCTAGATCACTCCGCTTCGGGTCTTGGGCATGCAACTCAATCGCCCTATTCGGACTCGCTTTCGCTACGGCTACCCCACACGGGTTAACCTCGCTACACACCGCAAACTCGCAGGCTCATTCTTCAAAAGGCACGCAGTCACGAGACAGACGGGCAAGCCCACTGTCCGACGCTCCCACGGCTTGTAGGCACACGGTTTCAGGTACTATTTCACTCCGCTCCCGCGGTACTTTTCACCATTCCCTCACGGTACTATCCGCTATCGGTCACCAGGGAATATTTAGGCTTAGCGGGTGGTCCCGCCAGATTCACACGGAATTTCTCGGGCTCCGTGCTACTTGGGAGAAGCTCAAGTGAGCCGCTGATGTTTCGTCTACGGGGGTCTTACCCTCTACGCCGGACCTTTCGCATGTCCTTCGACTACACCAACGGTTTCTGACTCACCCAGCCGCCGGCAGACGACTGAAGAACTTTCCCACGACCCCTCATACGCAACCCCTGCCGGGTATCACACGTATCAGGTTTAGCCTCATCCGGTTTCGCTCGCCACTACTCCCGGAATCACGGTTGTTTTCTCTTCCTGCGGGTACTGAGATGTTTCACTTCCCCGCGTTCCCTCCACATACCCTATGTGTTCAGGTATGGGTGACAGCCCATGACGACTGCCGGGTTTCCCCATTCGGAAACCCCCGGATCAAAGCCTGGTTGACGGCTCCCCGGGGACTATCGTGGCCTCCCACGTCCTTCATCGGTTCCTGGTGCCAAGGCATCCACCGTGCGCCCTTAAAAACTTGGCCACAGATGCTCGCGTCCACTGTGCAGTTCTCAAACAACGACCAGTCACCCACCATCGGACACCACCAGGGCGACCTCAAGCAGGACCGGCACTGAAGCAACGACCATACGGCCGTTCCCTCAGGACCCAACAACGTGCCCGACCCACCAGACCCGCCAGAAACCCGTTCCACGCACCAAAGTGCAGTACTTGGGAGGCCTGACAGACCTCGTGTGCCGAATAGTCAACGTTCCACCCATGAGCTAGCACTTCAGGACATTCGCCCGAAGCTGCCATGTGCTCCTTAGAAAGGAGGTGATCCAGCCGCACCTTCCGGTACGGCTACCTTGTTACGACTTCGTCCCAATCGCTGGTCCCACCTTCGACGGCTCCTCCCCTTACGGGTTAGGCCACCGGCTTCGGGTGTTACCGACTTTCGTGACGTGACGGGCGGTGTGTACAAGGCCCGGGAACGTATTCACCGCAGCATGCTGATCTGCGATTACTAGCAACTCCAACTTCATGGGGTCGAGTTGCAGACCCCAATCCGAACTGAGGCCGGCTTTTTGGGATTCGCTCCGCCTCGCGGCATCGCAGCCCTTTGTACCGACCATTGTAGCACGTGTGCAGCCCAAGACATAAGGGGCATGATGATTTGACGTCGTCCCCACCTTCCTCCGAGTTGACCCCGGCAGTCTCCTGTGAGTCCCCATCACCCCGAAAGGCATGCTGGCAACACAGAACAAGGGTTGCGCTCGTTGCGGGACTTAACCCAACATCTCACGACACGAGCTGACGACAACCATGCACCACCTGTATACCGACCACAAGGGGGCGACCATCTCTGGCCGTTTCCGGTATATGTCAAGCCTTGGTAAGGTTCTTCGCGTTGCGTCGAATTAAGCCACATGCTCCGCTGCTTGTGCGGGCCCCCGTCAATTCCTTTGAGTTTTAGCCTTGCGGCCGTACTCCCCAGGCGGGGAACTTAATGCGTTAGCTGCGGCACCGACGACGTGGAATGTCGCCAACACCTAGTTCCCAACGTTTACGGCGTGGACTACCAGGGTATCTAATCCTGTTCGCTCCCCACGCTTTCGCTCCTCAGCGTCAGTAATGGCCCAGAGATCCGCCTTCGCCACCGGTGTTCCTCCTGATATCTGCGCATTTCACCGCTACACCAGGAATTCCGATCTCCCCTACCACACTCTAGCCTGCCCGTATCGAATGCAGACCCGGGGTTAAGCCCCGGGCTTTCACATCCGACGCGACAGGCCGCCTACGAGCTCTTTACGCCCAATAATTCCGGACAACGCTCGCACCCTACGTATTACCGCGGCTGCTGGCACGTAGTTAGCCGGTGCTTCTTCTGCAGGTACCGTCACTTGCGCTTCTTCCCTGCTGAAAGAGGTTTACAACCCGAAGGCCGTCATCCCTCACGCGGCGTCGCTGCATCAGGCTTTCGCCCATTGTGCAATATTCCCCACTGCTGCCTCCCGTAGGAGTCTGGGCCGTGTCTCAGTCCCAGTGTGGCCGGTCGCCCTCTCAGGCCGGCTACCCGTCGTCGCCTTGGTAGGCCATTACCCCACCAACAAGCTGATAGGCCGCGGGCTCATCCTGCACCGCCGGAGCTTTACACCAACCCCCATGCGGAGGAAGGTCATATCCGGTATTAGACCCCGTTTCCAGGGCTTGTCCCAGAGTGCAGGGCAGATTGCCCACGTGTTACTCACCCGTTCGCCACTGATCCACCCCGAAGGGCTTCACCGTTCGACTTGCATGTGTTAAGCACGCCGCCAGCGTTCGTCCTGAGCCAGGATCAAACTCTCCGTGAATGTCTGCCGGTAATCCGGCGAGCCACTCGCGTTGAGCGGCACGGCAACCAACCGGAATAGGGCGGTCCCGCGCACTGCGTCCTCGCTAGTGTTTTGTTACTAAAGGAATCTCCAACCCGGATCGAACGATCCAGGCCGGGGATGTCAACATATCTGGCGTTGACTTTTGGCACGCTGTTGAGTTCTCAAGGAACGGACACTTCCTTCGAGCCACTCTCGTGAACTCTCCGGGCGCTTCGTTCTTTCGTGTTTCAAGCTTATCAGATGTTTTCTGCTCCGTTTTCCGGGGCTTCGTTCATCCGATTTGCTTTTGGCCTTTCGGCGCTCCCGAACTCTACCAGAGTTTCTCGGGCTGCTTTTCCCCGGTGAATCCGAACCTGAATCCGAATCCCTGCGGGTGAAGCGTGCTGCCACTGGGGCAACCCGGAGAACTCTACGGAGGCCGGGCGGCACAAGCAAATCGTCCCGTCCCGGGGCTCCGGGACGGGACGATCCGAGGTGCGGGGGCGGTCAGGAGCGGGCCATCTCCTCGGCGATCGCCGCCGCGAAAGCGTCGATGTCCGCCTCGGTGGTGTCGAAAGCGGCCATCCAGCGCACCTCACCAGTGTGCTCGTCCCAGAAGTAGAAGCGGTACTGCTTCTGCAGTCGCTCGCTCACCTCGCGGGGCAGCAGCGCGAAGACGGCGTTGGCCTGGACCGGCCGGACCACCGTCACGCCGTCGATCCCGCGGACGGCGGCCTCCAGGCGGCGGGCCATCGCGTTGGCGTGGCTCGCGTTGCGCAGCCAGAGGTCGCCGGCCAGCAGCGCCTCGAACTGCACGGAGACGAAGCGCATCTTCGAGGCGAGCTGCATCGACATCTTGCGCAGGAACTTGATGTCACGGACCCGCTCAGGGTTGAGGACCACCACGGCCTCACCCATCAGCAGGCCGTTCTTGGTGCCCCCGAAGGACAGCACGTCCACGCCGGCGTCCGTGGTGAAGGCACGCAGCGGCAGGCCGAGCGAGGCCGCCGCGTTGGCCAGGCGCGAGCCGTCCACGTGCACGAGCATGCCGTGCTGGTGGGCGTGGTCGCAGATCGCCTTGATCTCGTCCGCGGTGTAGAGCGTGCCCAGCTCGGTGCTCTGGGTGATGGAGACGGCGAGCGGCTGGGCGCGGTGCTCGTCCCCCCATCCCCAGGCCTGCTGGTCGATCAGCTCGGGGGTGAGCTTGCCGTCCGGGGTGGGGACGGTGAGCAGCTTGATGCCGGCGATCTTCTCGGGGGCGCCGCACTCGTCCACGTTGATGTGCGCGCTCTGCGCCGCGATCACGGCGCCCCAGCGGGGCAGCAGCGCCTGCAGGGCGACCACGTTGGCGCCGGTCCCGTTGAAGACCGGGAAGGCCTCGGCCTTGTCGCCGAAGTGCTTGCGGAAGACACCCTGGAGGTGGGCGGTGTAGTCGTCCTCGCCGTACGCGACCTGGTGGCCGCCGTTGGCCACCGCTATCGCGGCCAGGATCTCCGGGTGGACGCCGGCGTAGTTGTCGCTGGCGAAGCCGCGGACGGCCGGGTCGTGGTGCCGTACCGCGTCGGTGGCGGGGGCGGGGGTCATCGGGCTGTCAGCCACAGGTGCTGTCCGTTCAGTTCTGCTGCGGGGCGGTCCCAGAGGCCCGCCAGGGTGTCGGCGAGGTCGGCGGTGTCGGTGAAGCCGGCGAACTTGGCGTCCGGCTTCTCGGCCCGCATCTCGGGCGAGACCAGGGCCTTGATCACCAGAATGGCAGCCGCCGCGGTCGGCACGCCGTCCCCGGAGGTCGTCTCCTTCTTGAAGGAGTCGGCCATCGCCAGGGTCCAGGCCTCGCTCGCCGCCTTGGCGGCGGCGTAGGCGGCGCCGCCCGCGGTCGGCTTGTGGGCCGACGAGGCCGAGACGATCGCGTAGCGGCCGGACTCGCTGCGCAGCAGCGCGGGCTGGAACGCCAGCGAGGTGTGCTGGAGGGTGCGCACCACGGTGTCGTGCAGGAAGTCCCAGTCGTCGATGCGGGTCTCGAAGAAGGTCTTGCTGCCGCGCCAGCCGCCGACCAGGTGGAAGACGCCGTCGACGTGGCCGTGCTCGGCCTCCACGTGGTCGGCCCAGTCGTGGACCTCCTGCGGGTCGAGCAGGTCGATGACCTGGCCGCTGATCTTCGCGCCGGGTACGGCGGTACGGACGGCGTCGAGCGCCGTTTCGAGGCGCCGCGGGTCGATGTCGGCGCCGATCACGGTCGCGCCGCCGGCGGCGAGCCGGCGCAGCACGGCCTGGCCGGCGGGGCCGCTGGCCCCGGCGACGGCGATCACCTTTCCATCGAGGGCGTTCATGCGGCGGCTCCCTGGATGCCGGCGCCGGTGATGCCGGTGGTGGCGGCGATGACGCCGCTGAGCTTCTTGGAGAGGGCCTCGAAGAACATGCTCAGCGGGAACTCGTCGGGCAGTACGGCGTCGCACAGGGCCTTGTTGAGCGCCTTGCCCTCGGTGATGTCGAGCGGCAGCGCGTCGGGGCCCTTCGCCCAGGTGGAGGCGGGGTGCGGGGTGAGGTAGCGGGAGACCAGCTGGTACGCGGCGATCCAGTGGGCGGTCTTGGGGCGGTCGATGCCGTCGCGGTAGAGGGTCTCGATCTCGCCGCAGAGGGCGTTGGTGACGTCGGCGACGCGCTCCCAGTCGATGCTGAGGCGGTTGTCGCGCCAGCGCAGCGCGTCGTGCTTGTGCAGGTAGGCGAAGAGCAGCTGGCCGCCGAGGCCGTCGTAGTTGCGCACCCGGTCACCGCTGACGGGGAAGCGGAACATCCGGTCGAAGAGGATCGCGTACTGGACGTCACGGCCCTGGGCGTAGCCCTCGGCCTCCAGCCGGACGGCCTCCTTGAAGGCGGTCAGGTCGCAGCGGAGCTCCTCCAGCCCGTACATCCAGAACGGGCTGCGCTGCTTGATCATGAAGGGGTCGAACGGCAGGTCGCCGTGGCTGTGGGTGCGGTCGTGGACGAGGTCCCACAGGACGAAGGTCTGCTGGGCGCGCTGCTGGTCCTGCAGCAGGCTCGCCGCGTCGGCGGGGATGTCCAGGCCGAGCAGGTCGACGGCGCGCTCGGTGACGGCGCGGAAGCGGGCCGCCTCGCGGTCGCAGAAGATGCCGCCCCAGGTGAAACGTTCCGGCGCCTTGCGGACGGCCACGGTCTCGGGGAAGAGGACGGCGGAGTTGGTGTCGTACCCGGCCGTGAAGTCGGTGAAGGTGATCGGTACGAACATCGGGTTGTCGAAGCGGGTGCGCTCCAGCTCGGCGAGCCAGTCGGGCCACACGACGCGCAGCAGGACGGCTTCCAGGTTGCGGTCCGGGTTGCCGTTCTGGGTGTACATCGGGAAGACCACCAGGTGCTCCAGGCCGTCCTCGCGCTGCGCGGCGGGCTGGAAGGCCATCAGGGAGTCGAGGAAGTCGGGCTCGCGGTAGCCGGTCTCCGCCCACTTGCGCAGGTCCGTGCCGACGGCGGCGAGGTACGCGGCGTCGTGCGGGAAGAGCGGGGCGAGCTCCTCGACGGCGGTCAGCACGACCTCGAGCAGCGGGTCGACCGTGTGCCGCTGGACGGCGGCCAGGTCGATCGAGCCGTCCTTGGACTGCAGGGGGCGCAGCGCCTCGACGGCGTCCTTCAGTCTCAGCCAGGCCGGGTGGCCGGCGTTGGTCTGCTCGGGAGCATCGGCCGCCACAGCGAGCCTCGGCGAAAGATTCTGCATCTCTGACTCACTTCAACAGGAGTTATTTCGACGGATACACCATAGATACAGGAGGTTCTCCTGTTCAAGGGGGGTCATGGAGTGATCTGTCCCGCCGCTGCCCCCGCACCGTGGAGGCCGGGCCCCGGACCGGGCCGCGGAGGCCCCGGACGACGGCTCCTCGATCGGGGGCCGGGGTCGGTCCACCTCCCGCCACTCTCCCGGCGGTGATCCTGTCGGCAGGGGCCCGGGGAATTGCTCCGGTGCCTCGTGCCGTGGTGCGCGCGGCGGTGCTCGCCGCCGGCGCGGAAGCCGGCTCGGGGGGCGCGGCGACGGCGGCGCCCCGCGACACCGGGCTGTGCGGTGCCGTACGCCGACCTTGCCGCCTGCGGTCCGGCAGCGCCACCGGGGAGAGCCCCGGCCAGGGGAGACCCGGCCGGCCCGGTCCCGCCCCGGGGCGCGGCGGGCCCGCCCACCGGCCGGGGGACGGGGTGCCGTGGGACGCCGGTGGCGGGCGGGCCGGGAAGGCCGTCCCGGTGCCAAACCTCTCGGCTGGGGCTGAGGACCACCGGGAAACGCCGAAGGTCACCTCCGTGCGCCCCTGCACGCGCCCTGCTGCGTGCGCCCCCGACCGGTGATCGTGGCAGGGACGCCCGCACGCACCGGTCGAGAGGGGTGCGCCGATGCACGGACCAGCCGTCGTCACCTGGCTGCTGGCTGCACTCACCGCCACCTCGGGGACGTACTGCCTGAGCCGGCTGCGCGGGCCGTCCTGCGAGCGGCCGGGGCCGGGCGCCCGGCACGGGGTGCTCAGTCACGAGTCGGCCGCCGCCGAGGCGCTGATGGGTCTGGGGACGGCCGCGATGGCCGTGTCCGGCGGCGTCGTGCCGCCCGCGGTGTGGGCCTGGGTGTTCGGCCTGCCCGGCGCGTGGTTCCTGTTCGCGGCCCTGGCCCCACGGGCGGCGGCCCCGCGCTCCCCTGTCCGGTACCCGCGCGTCCTGCCGCCCGCTCCCCTGGACCCCGGAGTCCCGGGCTCCGGAGTCCCGGGCCCGCCCCGTCCGTACTCCGCCGGCCCGCACTCCCCCGCGCCGCACTCGCCGGCCCGGCGGGTCCACCGGCTGCACCACGCGATCGGCGCCCTGGCCATGACGTACATGGCCCTCGCCATGGCCGGGTCGCCGGCGCACAGCCATCACCAGACCGGCGCCGGACTGCCGCTGCTCACCGGCGGCCTGCTGCTGTACTTCGGCGGGTACACGCTCTGGACCGGCAGCCGGCTGCTGGCCACCCCGGGCGGGGTCCTGCCCACCGGCACCACCGGACTGCCCCAGGCCTGCCGGCTCACCATGGGGATCGGCATGTTCGCGATGCTGCTGACGCTCTGACCCGCCCCCGGTCCGGGGTGTCGACCCGAGGGCGCCGGCGCCGACCGCACGGCGGCGGCCGGCCGGGCGGCCGCCGGTGCTACGCCGGGTGTCGTTGGTCACGGTGGCCGAAAGTCGTTCCCCGGGGGCCGGGGAGCGCATAGGTTGGCCGGGAGCGCATTGTCGCGCTCCGTGCGTACTGGGGGAGCCCCTGCCATGACGGCCCTGCTCGGCCTCTTGCTGCTCGGACTGCTGCTGTCGACCGTCGCGCCGCGCCTGCTGGCCCGGGCCCGGTGGGTCGAACGGGAGCCCGTGCTGGGGTTGTTGGTGTGGCAGTGCCTGGTGGTCGCGGTGCTGCTGTGCTGCCTGCTCGCCCTGCTGCTGGCCACCTCGGCCGCCCTGCCGGAGCTCCGGGTGCTGCTGTTCTCGGGGGCGCCGCACGGCGTGGAGGCCGCGTACGGGCTGCAGGGGGCCGAGGGGTGGGGGCGGCTCTGCGCGGCGCTGCTGGCCGCGGGCGGACTCCAGACGCTGTTCGCGCTCACCCGGGAGGTCCGCTCGGCGCGCGCGCTGCGCGATCACCGTCATGCGGAACTGGCCCACCGGGCACCCGAGTTGCCGGACTCGATCGGCGGCCGGCGCGGTCGGCGTCAGGGCCGCGAGCGGCTGGTGGTGCTGGAGAGCATGAGCCCCGAGGCCTGGTCGCTGCCCGGGCACGGCGCTCGGCTGGTGGTCACCACCGGCGCCATCCGGCAGCTCACCGACCGGGAGCTGGCCGCCGTGCTCAGCCATGAGCGCGGGCACGTCCGGGCGCGCCACCACTGGCTGTCCCAGTGCGCGCAGGCGCTGGCCACCGGGTTCCCCGGGGTCGGGGTGTTCAGCGCGTTCCGCGACCAGGTGGGCGAGCTGGTGGAGCTGGCCGCGGACGACCGGGCGGCACGCCGGCACGGCCGGACCACGACGGCCCTGGCGCTGGCCGAACTCAACCTGGGGCGCGGGGTGTTCGGCTCCTGCCCGCCCGGGCTGCTGGCCCAGTCCCCGAAGCGGGTGGACCGGCTGCTGTCGGACCACCCCAGACTGCCGGTCTCGCACCGGCTGCGGCTGACGGTGGCAGCCCTGGCCGCACCGGTGGCGGCCGTCCTGCTGGCGGCGGCGCCGGGCATCTCCGCCCTGGTCTGAGCCGGACCCCGAAAGGCGACCGCCCGGTGGCCCGGGCGGCAGCCGTACGAGGGCCGGGGCCGGCCGGACGGGGCGGGCCGGCAGCGGCCGTTCGGGGCGGAGGTCAGCCGGTGACGGCGGGGGCGCCGCCGAGCACCCGGGCCAGCACCTCGCGGTGCAGCGGCCGGGCCCGCTCGTAGCGCTCGCGGCCCTGGTCGGTCAGCGTCACGAAGATGCCCCGGCGGTCGTTCTCGCACATGGCGCGGGTGACCAGGCCGGCCTTCTCCAGCCGGCCGATCAGCCGCGACAGGGCGCTCTGGCTCAGGTGGACGGTGCAGGCCAGCTCCTGGACCCGCAGCATGCCCTGATGGGACCCCTCGCTCTCGACCAGCCGTTCCAGCACCTCGAACTCGCTCATCCCGAGGTCGTGGCGCTCCCCCAGTTCACGGTCCAGGGCGCAGGCCGTCGCGGCGTGGCGGGCCAGCAGGTCGCGCCAGCCGGCCACCAGGGCCGCATCGGCGGCGGGGTCGAGTTCGGACACGGGGTCAGACTAGCACATGCTGAGGAATTTATTGCATTCACATTATATTTGCTTGCATTGATTGCACATGCATGTAGTGTCCTCCCCATGACCGCACCAAGCCGCTCCGGCTCAACCGTCGCTCCGACCAAGCCGTCTGACCATCCGTCGCACTCCGAGCAACACTGGACGCCCCACCTCTGGGGCACCCTCGTCGTCCTCTGCGCCGCCATGTTCCTGGACGCCCTGGACGTCTCGATGGTCGGCGTGGCCCTGCCCTCCATCGGCACCGACCTGCACCTGTCCACCTCCACCCTGCAGTGGGTGGTCAGCGGTTACGTCCTCGGCTACGGAGGTCTGCTGCTGCTCGGCGGGCGCGCCGCCGACCTGCTCGGACGGCGCCGGGTCTTCCTGGTCGCCCTCGGAGTCTTCGCGGCCGCCTCGCTGCTCGGCGGCCTCGTCGACGACGGCGGGCTGCTGATCGGCGCCCGCTTCCTCAAGGGCGTCAGTGCCGCCTTCACCGCCCCCGCCGGACTGTCGATCATCACCACGACGTTCCCCGAGGGCCCGGCCCGCAACCGGGCCCTGTCCATCTACACCACCTGCGGCGCCAGCGGCTTCTCGCTCGGCCTGGTGCTCAGCGGCCTGCTCACCTCGGCCGGCTGGCGCTGGACCTTCCTGATGCCGGTACCGGTCGCCCTGCTCGCCCTGGCTTTCGCCGTCCGGCTGCTCCCCCGCCAGGCCCGCGAGGAGCGGACCTCCGGCGGCTACGACGTGGCCGGGGCGATCACCGGCACGCTGGCCGTGCTGCTGCTGGTCTTCACCGTCACCGAGGCCCAGGGGGCCGGCTGGCTGAGCCTGCGCACCGTCGGCTCGTTGCTCGCCGTGGTGGTGCTGGCCGCCGCGTTCCTGCTGATCGAAACGCGCACCGCGCACCCGCTGGTCCGGCTCGGCATCTTCCGCAACGGCGCGGTGGCCAGGGCCAACCTGATCGCCCTCACGCTGATGGGCTCCTACGCCGGATTCCAGTTCATCGCCACGCTGTACCTGCAGCGACTGCTCGGCTGGTCGGCCCTGGAGATGGCCTTCGGGCTGCTGCCGGCCGGCGCGCTGGTCGCCCTCTCCGCCACGAAGATGGGCGCCATCGTGGACCGCTTCGGCACCGCCAAGCTGCTGCCGGCGGGCGTGCTCGCTCTCGCCCTCGGCTACGCGGGCTTCCTGCGGCTGGACGAGCACAGCGGCTACCTGACCCTGGTGCTGCCGAGCATGATCCTGCTCGGGGTCGGCTTCGCACTGGCCTTCCCCTCGGTGAACATCGCCGCCACCGACGGGGTGGCCGACGAGGAGCAGGGCCTGGCCTCCGGGCTGGTGAACAGCGCCTTCCAGATCGGCGGCGCGATCGTGCTGGCCCTCGTCACCGCGGTGATCACCGCCGGCAGCGGCGGCGGCGAGAGCGCGCGGGCCCAGCTGGACGGCTACCGCCCGGCGCTGTGGCTGGTCACCGCGGTGGCCCTGGCCGGGCTCGCGGTGGCGACCGTCGGCGTGCTGGCCGACCGTCGGAAGAGGTCAATTCCGTTGTCGGTGGCCGACTATGATTACCCGTCGGCGCAGCAGGCCGCCCAGGCCGGCTCCGAGGTGCTGACCAAGCGCTGACCCGCGCAGTCGTTCTCGCCCCGGCCCGGAACGTCGGCCGGAGGACGGCGCCGGCTCCACCAAACCCCCGTGTTGGTGGAGCCGGCGCCTCCGTACGGAACCGGTCCGCCGTGATCCTGGAGCCCAGGATGCGGCGGCCTCGGCACGTCGTCCGGTCAGTATATTGGCCGGGAGCCAACGAACGTACGGAGCAGACACGATGGCACCTCGCGCGGATTCGGTCAACGAGGAAATGCGCCAACGCTCCCGTCGCCGCATCATGCGGGCCACCGTCGAGCTCGTCGACCAGCACGGATATGCCGGCACCACGCTCTCCGACATAGCCGAACGGGCCGGGCTCGCCCGGGGGCTGCTGTCGTACTACTTCGACGGCAAGCGGCTGCTGATGCAGTCCGCGACCCACCGGCTGATGCACCTGGAGCTCTCCGCCGCGCTGGACCGGCTGGACCCCGCCGCCACCCCCGAGGAGCGGCTGGCACGCGCGATAGACGCGGTGCTGGGGCTGGCGATGGACCACCCCCGGGTGATGCGCTCGCACCTGGCGCTGATCCTCGATCCCGATGTGGGGGCCTTCGTCAAGGACCCGGAGCAGCAGCGGTTCGGGGCGATCCTGCAGGAGCTGCTGCGCGACTGGGGCGCGCCCGACCCGCCGGCCGAGCACGCCGTGCTGCGCAGCGCGCTGATGGGCGGCTGCATCGGGGTGCTGCTGCCGGGTGCGGAACTGCCGCTGGCGCCGATCCGGGCGGACCTCTTCGGCCGGTACGGGCTGCCCTGGGCCATGGGGTGCCCGCCGCAGCCGACACCGCCGGAGCGCACCAGGCCGCCGGCCCGGGCCTGAACGACCCGCGGCGGGGCCGCCGACCGGCCCTGGCGCCCCCGGGAACTCCGCGGCTACCCCGGGGGCGGTCCGCCGCCCTCGGAGCCGTCAGGACACCGCCGACCGGCGGCGGGTCAGCGCTCGGCCAGGATCGCGGACAGCAGGTCGATGGTGCGCTCGGGCGTGAGGCTGTCCACGCAGAGCCGCTCCATGACCTGGATGTAAGCGTCGACGTCGTCGCGCTTGTCGAGGTAGAGCGCGCTGGTGAGCTGCTCCAGGTAGACCACGTCGGCGAGGTCCTGCTCGGGGAAGCGCAGGATGGAGAACGCGCCGCTCTCGCCGGCGTGCGCCCCGAAGCGGAACGGCATCACCTGGATGACCACGTTCGGCTGCTCGGCGATGTCGATCAGGTACTGGAGCTGACCGCGCATCACCTGGGGACCGCCGACCGGGCGCCGCAGCGCGGCCTCGTCGATGACCGCCCAGAGCCGCGGGCTGTTGCCGTCGGTGAGCAGCTTCTGGCGGCGCAGGCGCAGGCTGACGCGGCGTTCCAGCTCCTCCTCGCTGATCACCGGGCGGCTCTGGCCGAAGACGGCGCGGGCGTACTCCTCGGACTGCAGCAGGCCGGGGATGAACTGCACCTCGTAGGTGCGGATCAGCGTGGCCGCCTCCTCCAGACCGACGTAGGTCTGGAACCAGCCGGGCAGCACGTCGTTGTAACTGTGCCACCAGCCCGACTTGTTGGCCTCGCGCACCAGGCCGAGCAGGGCCTCGCGCTCGGCACCGTCGTTCACCCCGTACAGGCTGAGGAGGTCGGCGACGTCACGCTCCTTGAAACTGACCCGGCCGAGCTCCATGCGGCTGATCTTGGATTCGGACGCGCGGATGGCGTACCCGGCGTCCTCGCGGGTGATCCCCCGGGCCTCGCGGAGCCGGCGGAGCTGGGAGCCGAGGAGGATCCGGCGAACCATCGAGCCGCCGCCCGGCTGAACTGTGGTCATGCGGTCCAAACCTCCACCTTGGGCAAACAGCGCACAGTCTGCCATCAGTTGAGCGCTCTCGGTGCCGGTACTGACGGATGTATCTATCAGTTCTGCACCTGCAGCACCAGGATGCACGTGCATTCGGCGCATGCATATGCCAATAGTGCGACTGCACGTGAATCGACTCTTGCATCTGCAGTGAGCGCAGAGGACCATGGTGCACGTGCACCTGCACATCCCTGGCATTCCCGCGGGCACCGCGTCGACCCCACGCGCGACTCCGCACACCAGCCCGGCAGCGCTGCGGCGCGACCGGGCACTTGTGTGCGCGCAAGGGCCGTACGAGGTGGCAACCCAACGGCCGAGCGAGTCGGAGGTGACCGGCATGACCCCGGCGGGTCCAGCCGTGTCGGCCCCCTTATGGGAGGAGCTCTTCATGAGCACCGGTACGGCCTTGGCGGTCGACCCCCACGTGGTCACCTGCACGCTCGCTCCCCGCTACGAAGCCGTCAGAACCGCGCGCGACTTCGCCAGAACGACGCTCAACCGCTGGGGACTCGGTGACCTCTTCGACGACGTCGCACTGGTTGCCTCCGAGCTGGTGACCAATGCCCTGCGGCACGCCGTCGGCGCCAGACCCGATCCGGGTCACCTGGCCGCCGACCTGGCCGCGATCCCCTCCCAGGGCGGACCGCAGCAGTCCTTCGACGGACGGCTGCCGATCCGGATAAGCCTGGTGCACCGCGCGCCGCAGGTGGTCTGTGCGGTCAGCGACCCCAGCAGTACCGGGCCGGTCGCCCGGGAGGCCGACTTCGTCGCGGAGTCCGGCCGGGGGCTGCACCTGGTGGACTCCTTCAGCCGCTCCTGGGGCTGGCACCCACTGGCCGGCGCGGGCAAGGTGGTCTGGGCGCTGTTCGAGGCCGAGGATCCGGCCGCACACGCCCAGGACGCCATCGGGCGGCACCGGCGCTCGGCCTGACACCCCGGCGGATCGGACGGCGGCGCACCCCGGCGGGAACCTCCGTACGGTCACGCGCCGGCCGGAGCGGCGCCCGGGGGCCGGGGCCGGCAGTACGGCGTCCGGCGCGGGCAGGTCCGGCGGTACGGCGTCCGGCAGGCAGGGGGCCCGGCACAACGGGGCCGGGACGGCCACCACAGGCCTCCTCCCCGGCGCGCGGGCCTCGGATCACCCGCCGACGACAACGGCCGTCGTGGTGTCAGCACCCACGACGGCCCCCTGGAACGCGGCGACGGTGAACCGGCGTCAGAGCGCCAGGTGGTCGAACTCCCCGTCCTTCGCGCCGAGCAGCAGTGCCGCTATCTCGGCCCGCGTGTAGATCAGTGCCGGACCGTCCGGGAAGCGAGAGTTGCGCATCGCGACATCGCCCCCCGGCAGTGCGGCGAACTCGACGCAGTTGCCCTGGGAATTGCTGTGCATGCTCTTCTGCCAGACCACTCCCTCAAGGTCCGCAGCCGCCATGCCGTTGTACGTGTGGTGCATAGAAATCTCCCGAAGAGACCGGAGTAGTCGTCCAGTTCGGCGCGCGGCACGTCGGGCCGCCCTCCACCGGCCCGGCCCCCTGCCGGCTCGGCACACGCCTCACTTGACGTGATGATAGCTGCAGTGCACGTGCATCAGCACGGGACGTTGCAGGTGCACGAGGAACCACCGGGCGTCATGCAACCAGTCGGGGAACCGCTCGGTCGACGGTACGTAAGCGGACAAACTTGACCGAACCACAAACCGCGCGATAACCGCCCGTAGGCAACTCCCCGCGCAATGTTGATCTTCGACTGCCGGGAGTCGCGCCCCCGTGACCCACAGTCAGTCGGCCCGGGCCGTGTGATACATGTCACCCGACGGCCCGGGTGGCGCCGCCGCACCGGGGAGATCCGGGTGACATGACCACCATCCCGGCAGGTTTGTCGCCCTATGACCGAAATGACGGCATGCTCACCGCTCGACATCGGCAGCCGACTGCGACTCTGCCGGGTCGATGTCCTACGATCTCCGCCATGAGCACCGCAGCCATCCCGGGCGCGCCACTGCCCGTCCGCACTCCAGGCTCCCGTGCGCGGGGGCGCCATCGTCGACCCGAGCGCCCCGAGATCCCGGCCGGATCGCCGGCCCTCGTGCTCGCCGTGCCCGCCACCGCGGGCCCCGAGTCCCGGCCCGTGGTCGACGAACTGCTGTCGATCGTCCGCAGCGAGCAGTCCGGCGTCGAGACCGCCGCCGCCTACCTCGCCGACGACTCCGCCGAGGAATCCGGCCCCACCGTGGCCGAGCTGATCGCCCAGGCCCTCGACGCCGGTCTGCCGGCACCCGTGGTGGTGCCGCTGCTGACCGGCCCGCACGGCTTCCTCGACGACCTGCACGCGCTGGCCGCCGGCAGCGGCGCCACGATCACCGACGTGCTCGGCCCGCACCCGCTGCTGGCCGAGGCCGTCCACGTCCGGCTGTCCGAGGCGGGGCTGGCCCGCGCCGACCGCGCCCGGCTCTTCGCCATCGCCACCGCGGCCGACGGCGTGGTCCTCACCACCGTCGGCGGCGAGGACGCAGCGGCCGCCGCCGGGATCACCGGCGTGCTGCTCGCCGCCCGGCTCGCCGTACCCGTCGTCTCCGCCGCCCTGGACGTGCCCGGCTCGGTGGCCGCGGCCGTCGACCACCTGCGCGCCACCGGCTCGCAGCGTCCCGCGCTGGCGCCGCTCGTGATCGGCCCGGAGGCCGACCCCGAGCTGCTCGCCACCGCCGCGGAGGAGACCGGCTGCCCCAGCGCGGCCCCGCTCGGCGCCTACCCGACGGTCGGCCAGCTGGTCGCCTCCACCTACCTCTCCGCCCTTGAGGTCGCCCTGGCCCAGCTGGAGCAGGCCCGGGAGCAGGAGCCGGAGCACGAGCAGGCCGCGGAGTGACCTCCGCGCCGTGACGACCGCCCGCAGGGGCCCCGGATCCGTCCGGGGCCCCTGCGGCGTTCCCGGGGTCCGAACCCGCCCACCGGGCACCGGGCGGGCGCCGGCTACCTCGGGGGCGGGGCAGGGCGCCTCAGGACCGGGGCCCGCATCGCGCCCGGGGGCGGCAACGGTCCGATCCCAGGACCGGCCTGAGCGCAGGTCAGGCCCGGACGTGTGACGGCCCGGAAGCAGCGGGGTGGAGCGAGGGCGTGCGGGCGGCAACGGGCGGCGCGGCGGGTCGATCGGGAGGCCCCGAACGGCACCCCGACACCCGCCGAGGAACACCGGTCCGCGCTTCCGCCGAGCAGGCGCACGGCCACTCCTCGGCGCCTGACCGGAGGCCGTCCGTCGCCCGTCGGGGGCGGGTCCGACGGCGGGCCGCACTTCGCGCACCGGTTTCGTCCGCGACGCGCGCCGCAGGGCTCGGTCGGCAGGGCAAGCAGGGCACGGCGAACCCGGGAGCGTCGCCGCGGCAGACGGCCGCCCGGGTGCGGCGGCTGAGGCCGCCTCGGAAGATGACGCCCCCTCCGACGACGGTCCGGGGACGGACGAAGTCCCGGCCGGCCGCTCCTGCCGGGTGACGGTGGCTCCGCCGGCAATCCGACGCGCGGACCACATCCTGACGGGAGGGCACCTGCCCGTCCTCCGGTGCGCAGGCCGGACGGTGACGGCAGGTCCGACGCCGGGCCTGGCCCCGATCCGGGTGCCCGGGACGTGAGGGCGGTGCCACCCCGGAGCCGGCACTCCCCGGCCCGCACCCCCGCGCCGCCCGGGGGAATCTCACGACGGGGGCGGGGCGGACCGTCCGCGGGCCGTTGCCCGGCGCTCGGAGGTCGCCACTCCGGCACCCTGGCCGGCGCCCGCCTCCCCGGCGAGGTGCGGGGCGGGTACGGCGCGACCGGCCGGCCCCGGCATCCCGGAAGGGCATGACCGGGGCTCACCTCCCGACGCGGGGAAGGAATTGCCAAGATATGCCCTATTTGATCCAAATTGCCCGATATTAAGAACGTCAGCTCCCCACCCCCGCCGACACCCACCACGGCACCGACGGCGAGCCGGCCAGGCCCCCCGTCGAATGATTCGCCCCGCCTCGATAGCAAATGCCCGACTGTACCCAAATGCCGGATTACACCGGACTGTCGCGCGTTGTACCAGATTGCTCCGCAAGGACTTTGGTCACGGGAGCGAGCCTCCCGCCCTCCGGTTGCGGGCCTTCGGCCGCCGTGGTTCCGTGCCCTCCGTCGCACCCGTGAGGTCGCCCGGGGATCCCCTGAAGGACAGGCAGAACTCTCCGACGGCACGGCATTTACCTGAAATCGGGCATTTTTGATCATGTCGACCCGTGTGCCACAACGAATCCAGGGTCCTGTGACGAGCGCCACACATGTTTGCGGTTTGAACTTAAGTCTGCTTAACGTGCTCCCCGTTCGTGGTCACACGGACCCAGTTCATCCGCAACGCCGAGGCCTGCCGTCGGATGCGCTGGCAGCGCGAATACGCACCACGGCAGGCGCGGGGGACCCAGGTAAGTCGCCCCGGACCGGTTCGCACCGGTCCAGGGGCTAGGGGTGAAGCCGTGCTCAGCACGGCCGGGCAACTCCAGCCCGAATCCGACAGCTCACCTCGCAGGCGTGGGAGAGGAACATCTTCATGCTGCCCACCAACGGCACCCGTCTGTCCAGCCGCACCCGTCGCGTGATCGCCGCCGTTGGCGTGGCCGGCGTCGGCCTCACCATCCCCTGCCTCACCTCCGGTGTCGCCAGCGCCGCCTCCGTGGCCACCTGGGACAAGGTCGCCCAGTGCGAGAGCGGCGGCAACTGGAGCATCAACACCGGCAACGGCTTCTACGGCGGCCTCCAGTTCACCAACAGCACCTGGGCCGCGTTCGGCGGTACGGCGTTCGCCTCGCGCGCCGACCTCGCCACCAAGGACCAGCAGATCGCCACCGCCGAGAAGGTCCTCGCGGAGCAGGGCCCCGGCGCCTGGCCGGTCTGCTCGATCCAGGCCGGCCTGACCAAGGGCGGCACCCCGGCCGCCGTGGACACCGGCGCCCCGGCCGCCGCCAAGCCCGCCACCCCGGCCCCCGCCACCCCGGCCCCCGCCGCCCCGGCGAAGCCCGCCGCGCCGGCCGCGCAGGCCCCCGCCAAGAGCGACAGCTCCAAGGGCTCCGCCGACTCCTGGTCCGGCAGCAAGTCCTGGTCGCAGCAGGGCAAGTGGTCCAAGGACGACCGCCGCACCTACACCGTGATCGCCGGCGACTGGCTGTCCGCCATCGCCGACAAGAACCACGTCCAGGGTGGCTGGGAGCGTCTGTACGAGCTCAACAAGTCCGTCCTGACCGAGGGCCCCGACTCCATCTACCCGGGCCAGCACCTGGCCCTGGGCGGCGGCGACGCGACCGCCACCAAGTCCTCGGACAGCTCGGACTCGGCCAAGAAGTTCGACTGGTTCAACAAGTCCGACTCGGCCACCGCCACCAAGACCACCTCGGCCAAGCCGGCCGCCGCCGAAGCCGCCGCCCCGGCGGCCCAGGCCTCGACCGCCCAGGCCCCCGCCGCCTCCGGCAGCATGGCCGCCGCGGTCTCCTTCGCGCAGTCGAAGGTCGGCCAGGCGTACATCTACGGCGGCACCGGCAACGGTGGCTGGGACTGCTCCGGCCTGACCCAGGCGGCCTTCCGCGCGGCCGGGATCTCCATCCCGCGCGTGGCCGCCGACCAGGCCGCCGCCAGCACCCACGTCTCGCTGGACAGCCTGCAGCCGGGCGACCTGCTGTTCTGGTCCAACAACGGCAGCGACTCGGGCGTCTACCACGTCGCGATCTACACCGGCAACGGCAGCTACGTCGAGGCCGCCAACCCGAGCGCCGGGGTCCGCACCGAGACCATCGCCAACTGGGCGCCGGACTTCGCGGGCCGCATCTGATCCGCCCCCGGTCCGGCCTGTCGCCGGTCCTGTTCGATACGTTTCGGACCGGTTCGTCCCGGTCCGATCCGGCAGCGGTCCGCGGCACCTGACGCCGCCGCAAGCGCGCCGCCGTCCCGGGAGAGTCTGGTCGCTCCCCCGGGGCGGCGGTGTCGGCCGTTCCGGGCCGCGGGGACGGCGGCGGGTCGCCGGGCCGTGGACGGTGTCGTCGGGTCGTCGGGTCGTCGGGCCGGGTGTCCGGGGTCCGGGGTCCGCCCGACGGGAGACCTCGGAGCCCGCTCTCCACGCCCCGCCGAGCGGCCGCGCGGCCCCCGGACGCCCCGGCGGGGACACGGCTGCGGCCGCCCGGGGCGGCCATGGCCAATCGCGTCGGCAGCGGGCAAGCTGGCCCTCCGTACCCGAGGAGGAGTCGCCATGCCCAGGATCACCGTCACGCTGGATTCGGACCTCGCGATCGAGGCGATGCTGCTCGCCGGCACCAGGAGTCCGCAGGACGCGGTGGAGCTGATCGTCCGTGACTACCTGGCCCGGGGCCACCGGACCGAGGCCCGGACCGGCGACGCCGCCGACGGGCGGCGGGTCACCCCGGACCGGCCCACCGCCCAGGAGGGCTGAGCCTGGGCCCTCGGGCCACGGCCGACGGGCGGGTAAGCCGGCCCGAAGGGCGGACGGACAGCAGTGGGCCCCGACGCGTCCAGGACGCGTCGGGGCCCAATCCTGTCCGGCAGGGGCGGCGCGGGCCGCCCCTGGACCGGCTGTGCTCAGTCGCCGCGGTTGGCCCGGGCGCCGGTGGAGCCGCGCATGACCAGCTCCGGCTGGAACATGAACTCGCCGCGCTGGACGGCGTTCCCGCCGACCTCCTCCAGCAGGGCGTCGACGGCGGCGGTGGCCATCGCCTCGACCGGCTGGCGGATCGTGGTCAGCGGCGGTTCGGTGAAGGCGATCAGCGGCGAGTCGTCGAAGCCGACCACCGAGATGTCCTGCGGCACGGCCATGCCGCGCTGGCGCACGGCCCGGATCGCGCCGAGCGCCATCATGTCGCTGCCGCAGACGATCGCGGTGCAGCCCTTGTCGAGCAGGGCGCCGGCCGCCGCGTGGCCGCCCTCCACGCTGAACAGCGTGTGGTGGACCAGGCCCTCGGCCTCCTCGCGGCTCACCCCGAGCAGGTCCGTTATGGCCGCGGTGAAGCCCTCGATCTTGCGCAGCACCGGGACGAACCGGCGCTGGCCGACGGCCAGGCCGATCCGCTCGTGGCCGAGCTCCACCAGGTGCTGGACGGCCATCCACATGGCGGCCCGGTCGTCCGGCGAGATGAACGGCGCGGCGATCTTCTCGCTGTAGCCGTTGATCAGCACGAACGGCACCTGGCGGCCGGTGAGCTTGGCGTACCGGTCATGGTCCGCCGTGGAGTCCGCGTGCAGGCCGGAGACGAAGACGATGCCCGCCACGCCGCGCTCGACCAGCATCTCCACCAGTTCGTCCTCGGTGGAGCCGCCCGGGGTCTGGGTGCAGAGCACCGGGGTGAACCCGTGGCGGCTGAGCACCTGCTCGATCACCTGGGCGAGCGCGGGAAAGATGGGATTGCTCAGCTCGGGGGTGATCAGCCCGATCAGCCCCGCGCTGCGCTGGCGCAGCCGGGTCGGCCGCTCGTAGCCGAGCACGTCGAGCGCCGCCAGCACGGTCTGCCGTGTGGTGGCGGAGACGCCCGCCTTGCCGTTGAGGACGCGGCTGACGGTCGCTTCGCTGACCCCCGCCTGCGCCGCGATGTCCGAGAGTCGCGCCGTAGTCACGATCCCAGAGCCTATTGCAACCACGTCACACCGCCCACCAGATGGTGCTGTCCGCCGCCAGATCGATCTCTCCGTCCAGCACGACAGCCTCGGCCGAGGAGAGCAGGATACGGCCAGGAGCCGCCATCCGGACCGGCTCCGAGCCCGTGTTCGCGGTGCAGACGAAGGATCCGAGCGCGCTGTCGCGGCGGAAGGCCACCACGCTCTCGGGGGCGTCCAGCCAGCTCACCCCGGTGCCGGCGCCGAGCGCGGGGTGCTCCCGGCGGACGGCGAGGGCGCTGCGGTAGAGCTCCAGGGTGGAGGTGGGGTCGCCGGTCTGCGCCTCGACGCTGAGCTGCGCCCACTCGGCGGGCTGCGGCAGCCAGCTGGGGCCGCCCGCGTCCGGGCCGAAGCCGTACGGGGCCTCGGTGCCGGACCACGGGATCGGGACCCGGCAGCCGTCGCGGAAGCCGTCCTGGCCGGCCTGGCGGAAGAAGGACGGGTCCTGGCGGACCTCGTCGGGCAGGTCGGTGACGTCCGGCAGGCCGAGCTCCTCGCCCTGGTAGACGTATGCCGAGCCGGGCAGCGCGAGCATCAGCAGGCTGGCGGCGCGGGCGCGGCGCAGGCCGAGCTCCCGGTCGCCGGGGTTGCGGATCTGGGTGCCGCCGGGCGGGTTGGCGAAGCGGGTGGCGTGCCGGGTGACGTCGTGGTTGGAGAGCACCCAGGTGGCCGGGGCGTCGACCGGGCGCATCGCGTCCAGCGAGACGTCGATGACCTCGCGCAGTGCGGCGGCGTCCCAGTGGGTGCCGAGGTACTGGAAGTTGAAGGCCTGGTGCAGCTCGTCGGGGCGCACGTAGTTGGCGGTGCGCTGGACGGTCGGGGTCCAGGCCTCGGCGACGCCGATCCGCTCGCCCGGGTACTCGTCCAGGATCTTGCGCCAGACGCGGTAGATGTCGTGCACGCCGTCCTGGTCGAAGAACGGCATCACGTCGTTGCCGAGCAGCTTGAGCTGGTCGTGCGAGCCGAGGTCGGGCAGGCCGGCGGCCTTGACCATGCCGTGCGCGACGTCGATCCGGAACCCGTCGACGCCCATGTCCAGCCAGAACCGCAGGATGGAGCGGAACTCGTCGGCGACGGCCTCGTTCTCCCAGTTGAAGTCGGGCTGCTCGGGGGCGAACAGGTGCAGGTACCAGTCGCCCGGGGTGCCGTCGGGGTTCCGGGTGCGGGTCCAGGCCGGGCCGCCGAAGATGGACTCCCAGTCGTTCGGGGGGAGTTCGCCGCTCTCGCCCTTGCCGGGGCGGAAGTGGTAGCGCTCGCGCAGCGCGGAGCCGGGGCCCTCGCGCAGGGCGCGCTGGAACCACTCGTGGGCGTCCGAGGAGTGGTTGGGGACCAGGTCGACGATGATCCGCAGGCCCAGCCCGTGGGCGTCGCGGATCAGGCCGTCGGCGTCCAGCAGGGTGCCGAACATCGGGTCGACGGCGCGGTAGTCGGCGACGTCGTAGCCGGCGTCGGCCTGCGGCGAGGCGTAGAACGGGGACAGCCAGACGGCGTCCACGCCGAGGTCCTTCAGGTACGGCAGCCGGCTGCGGATGCCCGGGAGGTCGCCCATGCCGTCGCCGTTGGAGTCGGCGAAACTGCGCGGGTACACCTGGTAGATGACCGCTTCCCGCCACCAGCCTCTGGACCGGCCGGCGTTGTCGGCGGCCACGGTGGTGGCAGCGGGGACGGCGGCGGCGGGCCGGGAGGTGTCGGCCAGGTTCTGGGTCATGGACAGTCATCCCTTGGGGACTAGGTGTCGAACCGGCCGCCGGGGTGAGGCGGCCGGTGCGCGGCGACAGGCGGTGACGAGAGGAGAGGGCTCAGGACTTCGAGGCACCGGCGGTCAGGCCGGTGACGAGGTGACGCTGGACCAGGTAGAAGAGCAGGGAGGACGGGATCGCGATCAGCACGGCCGTCGCGGCCATCAGGTTCCACTGCGCGTCGTGCTCGCTGACGAAGGTCTGCAGGCCGACGGCCAGCGTGTACTTGTCGGAGCTGAGCATGAAGGTGGAGGCGAAGGCGACCTCGGCCCAGGCGGTGAGGAAGGAGTAGAACGCGGCCACCGCGAGGCCCGGCCGGGCGAGCGGCAGGACGAGCCGCCAGAAGGTCCCGAACGGGCTCAGACCGTCGACCCGCCCGGCCTCGTCGATCTCGACCGGGATGGTGTCGAAGTAGCCCTTCAGCAGCCAGGCGCAGTACGGGACGGTGGTGGTCGAGTAGACCAGGATCAGGCCGACGTAGCTGTCCAGCAGGCCCAGGGTGGAGAGGATCGTGTACATCGGCACGATCAGCACCGCGATCGGGAACATCTGGGTGACCAGCAGCGACCACATGAGCGGGCGGTGGCCGGGGAAGCGCATCCGGGAGACCGCGTAGCCGGTGGTCGCCGCGATCAGCACGCCCACCACCGTGGTGACGCCGGAGACCAGCGCCGCGTTGCCGAACCAGCTGAAGAAGTCGGTGTCGAACAGCACCGTGGAGTAGTTCGACGTGGTCATCTTGTCGAGGATCGCGCCGGGGTGCAGATAGTCGGTCTTGTCCGGGCCGAGCGAGATGAAGACGATCCAGAGCACCGGGAACAGGGCGATCAGGCTCGCGAGGGTCAGCGCGCCGTGCGACAGCGCCTTGCCCAGCGGGCTCAGCTCGCCGCGCCGGCGGGCCTTCACGGGCCGGGCCTTCGGGATGCCGGATCCCGGGACGGTGATGGTCGGTCGGTCGGTGGTGGTGCTCATCGGGGTACCTGCCTTCATGGCCGTCGTGGTCACGGGGATGCGTCGGACGGACGCCTGGTCGACGGGGTGGCCGTCAGCCGTTCGCCTGCTCGTTGCGGGCCAGCCAGCGCCGGTAGAAGGAGGTGAAGACGATCAGGATGGACAGCAGGATCACGCCGTACGCGGCCGACTGGGCGTAGTCGCGGGGCTGCTGGCCGAAGCCGAGGCGGTAGGCCCAGGTGACCAGCAGCTGGGCGTCCGGCGCGCCGTTGCCGAACAGCAGGAAGATGACCGCGAACTGGTTGAAGGTCCAGATCACGCCGAGCAGCACGACGGTGCTGGACACCGTGCGCAGCCCGGGCAGGGTGACGTGGCGGAACTGCTGCCAGGCGGTGGCGCCGTCCATCTCGGCCGCCTCGTACAGCTCGGCGGGGATCGACTGCAGGCCGCCGAGCAGCGAGATCATCATGAACGGCACGCCGACCCAGGTGTTGACCAGGATCGCGGCGGCCTTCTGGCCGAGCGGGTCGTCCAGCCAGCCGGGCTCGGGCAGGTGCAGCGCGCCGAGCACGGTGTTGACGGCGCCGCCGTCGGAGAGCATCAGCCGCCAGGAGAAGACGGTCACGAAGGTGGGCACGGCCCAGGGCAGGATCAGCAGCAGCCGGTAGGCGCCGCGGCCGCGCAGTTTCTGGTTGAGCAGCAGGGCGAGGCCGAGGCCGAGCGAGTAGTGCAGGCAGACGCAGAGGACCGTCCAGGCGATGGTCCAGACGAAGTGCGACCAGAAGCGGTCGTACGAGCCCGGGCCCCAGAGGATGTCGGCGTAGTTGTGCAGGCCGATGAAGTTGTAGCTGGCCGGGACCTTGTTGACGCCGATCTGGCGGGCCGAGTTGAGGCTGGTGGCGTCCGTGAGGGTGAGCCAGATGCCCTCGATCAGCGGGTAGAGCACGAGCACACCGAGCACCAGGACGACCGGCGCGATCATCACGTAGGCGTACCAGTGCTTGCTGTACGAGCGCTTGAAGCGCTCGACGAGACCGGGACGCGGTTCGCGGGCACGGCTGCCCTTGCTGGGTGCACCCTGCACGGCGACTGCCATTTGTTGACACCTTTTCGAGAGATCCGCAGCCCGACTCGGCGACTGCTGTTCGAACGAGGGTGGTCGCGGGGCCCTGCTCCCCACGACCGGTGGCCGTCCGGCCCGCCGGGTCGGCGGCGGGCCGGACGGCCGGGGTCCACTACTTGGTGAAGTCCGGGAGGAGCTTCGCGTAGTCGGTGGCGATGGTGCTCAGACCGTCCTGGGTGCTGGTGCCCTGGACGACCTTGCCGAGGTTGGTACCGAGCGAGGCGAACAGCGAGCTGTACTCGGCAAGCTCGGGGCGGGGCTTGGCGCTGGCCAGCACCGCCTGGAAGCCGGCGATGCCCGGGTTGGCCTTGACCTCGGGGGTGAAGGCGTCGGCGCGGGTCGGCAGGGTGGAGTTCTTCTGCGCGATGAACGACTGGCTCTCGGCCGAGGTCATGAACGCGGCGAACTTCTCGGCGGCGGCCTTGTGGGCGGCGTCGGAGCCGGCGTAGACCGAGACGTTGTGGCCACCGGTCGGGGCACCGGCCTTGCCGGCCGAGCCGGCCGGGACGGCGGCGATGCCGAGGTTCGCCTTGTCGGCGAACGCGGTGCCCTTGTAGATGTTGGTGATCTCCCACGGGCCCTGGATGATCGCCGCGACCTTGCCGCTGGTGAAGGCGTCCATCATGTGGGCGTAGGAGTCGCTGGTGACGTCGGCCTTGGCGGTGCCCGGCGCGGTGAAGAGGGTCTTGTAGGTCTCGACGGCCTTGACGGCCTCCGGCGACGTGACGGTGATCTTCTTGCCGGCGGCGTCGACGGTGTCGGTGCCCTCACCGAACAGCAGCGGCATCGCGTAGTAGCCGTCGCCGGCCCGCATCCAGAAGCCGTCCGCGCCGGCCTTCTCCTTGACGGCGGCGGCGTCGGTCTTCAGCTCGTCCCAGGTGGTGGGGGCGGCGGTGATGCCGGCCTTGGTGAAGAGCTCCTTGTTGTAGAGCAGGCCGAGGGTGTCGGTCACCAGCGGCACGCCGTACAGCTTGCCCTGGTACTTGGCCTGCTGGATCAGGCTCGGCTGGAAGGCGTTGGCGTCGGCGGCGGCGGGGGTGCCGTCCAGCGCCTCCAGGTAGCCGGCCTTGGCGAAGGCGGCGGTCCAGCCGACCTCGGAGCGGAAGACGTCCGGCGCGCCCTTGGCCCCCATGGCGGTCTGCAGCTTGTTCTGCGCCTGGTCGAACGGGACGCTGACGAAGTCGACCTTGATGTTCGGGTTGGCGGCCTCGAACTTCTTGGCGAGCTCCTGGTAGTTCGGCGCCTCGTTGGTGGCGTTCGACGTGTCCCAGTAGGTGATGGTGACCGGTCCGTCGGCCTTGGTGTCGGAGCTGGAGCCGCCGCTGCTGCAAGCAGCCATCGAGACCGCGAGGGCCGCAACAAGGGCAGAGGCCGCGATGCCACGCCGCATGAGAACTCCTAGAAAGGTGGGGGTGCCCGAGATGGTGGAGGACCGCGCATAATGGCTGTCCCGTGCCGACTGCGCCGTTGCGGCCGTCGGGCTTGGGGAGGAACGTAACAGCGATGCAATCGCTGCGGAAAGGTCTTGCAGCAAGTTTCTGCAAGATCCTGGGATCGTTACGTCCGTGTGTCCTCGACGTGGCCGTGCGGTAGTCCAACGGCGACAATTTTGCTGAGCAATGTCCGGATTTGCCCGCCCCTTTGGCATGCCCATTCGGGCGGGCCGCCTTCCGCAAGGTGTCAGCCCTTCCTTGCAGCGCAATGGCTGTCATGTCACTGACAGCGAATAAAAAGGATACCCATCCTTTATATTGAGGGCGCAGTGACCCCGCGGACCCCCGCGGGGCAGACCCGGCGTGCCCGCGACCAGCCCGCCGCCCGCTCTCTTCGTCCTGGAGGAACCCCGTGCTCTCGCCCGAGTCCACCGAGATCGTCCGCGCGACCCTGCCCGCCGTCGGCGGGGCCATCGGCGAGATCACGCCGCTCTTCTACGACACGATGTTCGCCGACCACCCCGAGCTGGAACGCGACCTCTTCAACCGGGGCAACCAGGCCAGCGGCGCCCAGCGCACCGCCCTGGCCGGGGCGATCGCGGCCTACGCGACCATGCTGGTGGAGCACCCCGAGCAGCGGCCAGGAGCGATGCTCGCCCGGATCTCCCACAAGCACGCCTCGCTGGGCATCACCGCCGACCAGTACAAGATCGTCCACAGCTACCTGTTCGGCGCCATCGTCCAGGTGCTGGGCGAGGCCGTCACCCCCGAGGTCGCAGCCGCCTGGGACGAGGTCTACTGGCTGATGGCCGGCGAGCTCATCGCCCTGGAGGCCAAGCACTACCAGGAGGCCGGCGTCGAGCCCGGCGAGGTCTGGCGGCGGACGACCGTCGTCGAACGACGGCAGCAGAGCCGCGACGCCGTCTCGCTCACCCTGCGGCCGGCCGACGGCACGCCCGCCCCCGCCTTCCGCCCCGGCCAGTACGTGAGCGTCGCCGTCCGGCTCGCCGACGGGGCCCGGCAGATCCGCCAGTACAGCCTCTCCGCCGCACCCGGCGCGGAGGCCTGGCGCATCACGGTCAAGCGGGTGCACGGCGGCGCCGGCCCGGACGGCGAGGTCTCCGGGTGGCTGCACGCGCACGTCCGGGCCGGCGACGAGCTGACCGTCTCACTGCCCTTCGGCGACCTCACCCTGCCCGAGCCGCAGGCCCCGGCAGACCCCGACGGCGAGCCGCCGCTGCTGCTCGCCTCCGCCGGCATCGGCTGCACCCCGATGACCGGCATCCTCGACCACCTCGTCCGGACCGGCTCCACCCGCCCGGTGACCGTCGTCCACGGCGACCGCTCCCCCGCCGACCACGCCCACGCGGACGAACTCGCCGCCCTGGTGGCCGCGCTGCCCGGCGGGGTGCTGCACCGCTGGTACGAGGAGGACGCCGACGGCCGGGGCGAGACCGGCCTGGTCGACCTCTCCGCCGTCGAACTGCCCGCCGGCGTGCAGGCCTACCTCTGCGGCCCGCTCCCCTTCATGCGCGCCGTCAGGACCGAACTGCTCCGGCGCGCGGTGCCCGCCCAGGCCGTGCACTACGAGGTCTTCGGCCCCGACCTCTGGCTCGCCGGGCGCTGACGCCGACCGGCCGCGCCGCGCCGCCGGTCAGGCGGGGGACCGGCCGGCGGACAGTACGTCAGGCGGAGGTCGGACGGAGGTCGGACAGAGGTCGGACAGAGATCGGAGGGACGACGGCCGCGCCGGGTCACGGCCCTGCCGGACCGTCACGCCGCCCGGTGCCAGGGGGCGGGCGCCTCTGTCCCGCCTTCGCGCCGCTGCTCGCGGCCCGGGGCGGGGCGGGGCATCCCGGAACGGGGCATCCCGGGGCGGCGCGCTCCGCCTCAGGCCGCCGGCGGCGCGGTGGGCTTCGCCCGCGTGACGGCGATCGAGCAGACCCCCGGGGCGGAGAACGGCCGCAGGGTGAGCCCGCCCGGGCGGCCGGCCCGCTCGGCGATCGCGTCCAGCATGCCCTGGTGCACGGCGCAGACCACCTCCGGATGACTCTCGGCGTTCTGCTGGAACGGGCAGTTGTGCAGCAGCACCTGCGCGCCGCCCCCCGTCAGCTCCGGGCCGAAGCCCCAGCCCTCGGCCTCGGCCAGCACCCGCTCGGCCAGCGCCTGGTCGGACACCACCGGACCGGCCGGCTCCCGCTCCTCCCCGGCCAGGTCCGGCCCGGCCGCACCCCAGCTGCGGCCGGCCCGCTCCGCCCGGGCCGATCGCTCGGCGGCGTCGGCGCCGTAGCCGAGCGAGAGCACCTCCACCAGGGTCCGGTAGGCCGCCAGCTGCTCGCGGGCGGGGGCGGCCGCGTAGCGCAGCCGGGGACGCCCCCGGCCGGCCGCCGGAGCGGCCCGGCGCACCTCCACCAGCCCGGCCTCGACCAGGGCGGTGAGATGGTGCCGGACGGTGGTCACATGCAGGTCGAGGGCCTGCGCCAACTGTTCGATGTCGAGCGGGCCGGACGCCTCGGTCAGGGTCGCCAGCAGGGCCCGCCGGGCCGGCACGGACAGCGCCTTGTGCACACCGGGGTCGCTGCTGTCCATGCGGCCATATTACGGTGGCCCGCCCGCAGCCCGGCCGGGGAGACTGGCCGGATGCGCATCAGAACCGTGACGAGGGACGAGCTGCCGCTGCTCCGCGAGATCGAGTGGGCGGCGGGCGAGTGCTTCCGCGAGATCGGCATGCCGGGGATCGCCGACGACGAGCCGCTGCCGGTGTCGGCGCTGGCCCGCTACCTGGACGAGGGCGTCGCCCTGGCGGTGGTCGACGCGGCCGACCGGCCGGTGGCCTACCTGATCGCCGAGCCGGTGGACGGCGCCGTCCACATCGAGCAGGTGTCGGTCCACCCGGAGTACGCCCGGCGTGGCCTCGGCCGGGCGCTGATCGACCACCTCGCGCAGCTCGGCGGCGCCACCGCGCTGACCCTCACCACCTTCGCCGAGGTGCCGTGGAACGCCCCTTACTACGCGCGCTGCGGGTTCCGGCCGCTGGGCGCCGACGAGGTGACTCCCGGGCTGCGGGAGATCCGCCGGCAGGAGGCCGCGCACGGTCTGGACCGCTGGCCGAGGCTCTGCATGCGCCGCGAGCCGCGGCAGGACGGGCCGGACGCCTGAGCCCGTGGCCGGCCGGCCCTGCTCGCCCTGTCGGTAGCTGGGCCGGCCGGTAGCCGGGCCGACCGGTAGCCGGGCCGACCGCTTCGGCCGGCCGGCCCGAGTCCCCCTGCCTGCCGGTCGGTCGGTCAGTCCGTGACGCCCAGCCGCAGCACCGTGGTCGAGCGGAACTCCTGGCCCGGCCGCAGTTCGGTGCTCGGGTACTCCGGCCGGTGCGGCGAGTCCGGGTGGTGCTGGGTCTCCAGAGCGATGCCCGAGTACGGGCCGTAGGGCACCCCGGCGGCGCCGGTCACCGCGCCCGTGAAGCCGTTGGCCGTGTAGACCTGCAGGCCGGGCTCGGTGGTGAGGACCTCCAGGGTGCGGCCGGAGGCCGGGTCCTCCAGCAGGGCCGCTCGGGCCGGGGTCCCGTCGGCGGGCCGCTCGCGCAGCACCCAGTTGTGGTCGTAGCCGCCGGGGCCGGTCAGCTGGGGGTGTTCGTCGTGGATGGACTTGCCGACCGGCCGGGCGCCGGTGAAGTCGAAGGGCGTGCCGGCCACCGGCTCGTAGGGGCCGTACGGGATCTGCCGCTCGTCGACGGGGGTGTACGCGTCGGCGTCGATGGTGAGCAGGTGGCCGAGGACGTCGCCGCTGCCCTCGCCGGACAGGTTGACGTACGCGTGGTTGGTGAGGTTGACGACGGTCGGGTGGGTGCTGGTGGCGTGGTAGGCGATGGTCAACTCGCCGGCACCCGACAGGGTGTAGCTCACCTGGACGTCCAGCCCGCCGGGGAAGCCCTGGTCGCCGTCCGGGCTGTGCAGGTGCAGCCGGACCCCGTCCGGGATCTCCTGCGCCTGCCACATCCGGTTGGCGAAGCCGTCCGGGCCGCCGTGCAGGGTCACGCCGTTGCCGGTGGGCATCAGCGGGTGGTCCACGCCGTCGATGGTGACCCGGCTGCCGGCGATCCGGTTCGCGTAGCGGCCGACGGTGGCGCCGTAGTGCCGCGCCGGGCCGAGCACCTGGGCCAGGTCCTCGCTGCTGAGCAGCAGTTGGGCGGTGGCACCGGCGCGGTCGGGGGCCCGCAGGGTGTGCAGGGTGGCGCCGAGCGTCAGCACGCTCACCTCGTACGGGCCGGCCCGCAGGGTCCAGCGTTCGAAGGCGGCGCCGGCGCCGGCGGGCTCGAAGGGCGCGTGCTCGACCGTCGTCGCCGGCGGGTCCGCCGCCGCTCCGCCGCCGTCCTCGCCGGTGTCCTGCCCGCCCGCCCGGTGCGTCGCCATGACCTGCTCCTCCGTGGCCGCCGAGGCCCGGCCGGAGGGCCGCCCTCGTGTCGATATCTGTTCGAGTATGAGCGATCATGTCGCTCTCGGGGCACAGCCTATCGGGGGCAGAGCCTATCCCGAGCGGGGGCGCGAGGAGCCGCAACCGGCCCCGCGCGCCCCGAGGGCGGAGCCCGGCTCAGTCCTCCGTCGACCCGGGCCGAGCACCGGGCTGCCCGGGCTGCCCCGCGCTCAGCCCGAGCGCGGCCGCCAGACCCTCCGCGCCGGTGCCCGCCTTCCGGTGGACGGCCGCCAGCCTGCGGTGCACCAGGCTCAGCGGCACGCCCAGTTCGATCGCGATCCGCGGCGCCGGCACGCCCTTGACCGCCAGTGCGGCCACCTCCCACTCGGGCTGGCTGAGCGCGTCCTTGCTCACCGTGCGCAGCCGGTTCGGCCGCAGGCCGGACTTGGCCAGCTCCCGCCGGGCGCGGTCGACCAGCCCGTCGGCGGCGCAGTGCTGGGCCAGCTCGATGCCCTGGTAGAGGTACTCGGCGGCGTCGTCCAGGCGCCCGACCCGGCGCAGCGCACAGCCCAGGTCGACCAGCGCGACGGCGTGTTCGTAGCCGGCCGGCGACTGCCCGAGGTGGGTCACCGCGAGCTCCAGCAGTTCGACCGCCTTCGGCCCGTCGGCGATCTCGGCGTGCAACCGCAGCGCGGTACCGATCGCGGAGGCGGCGCCGAAGACCATCGCCCGGGCGACCGACTCCTCGGCCAGCTCCCAGGCCCGGTCCGGGTCCTCGCGGGCCAGCGCGACGGCGAGGTGCCCGGCCCAGGGCGCCCAGACGGTGTTGTGCCAGCCGCGTTCGGCGAGCTGGCCGCCGACCCGGGTGAGGGTGGCGGCGGCGGCCACGTGCTTGCCCTTGGCCAGCAGCAGCTTGCCGTACAGCGACGGCGCGTCGGGCAGCACCATCGCGGTCGGGTGGTAGGGCGGCCCGAAGTTGTACTTCTGCGACAGCTCCCAGGCCTCGTCCACCCGGCCGCGGGCGAGCAGGGTGTCGATCAGGACGCCGACGGTGTCCCACTGCAGCGGCAGGCCGGGCCCGATCCGCTCGGAGAGCCGCAGGCCCCGGCGCAGGAAGTCCTCGGCCTCGGCGAGCAGGCCGCGGCGGAACCGGGTGAGCCCCATCAGGAAGTAGGCGAAGCCGCGGTGCGCGCCGCTCCAGCCGGCCAGCTCGAACTCCATGATGGCGTCCGAGAACAGGCGTTCGGCGAGCGCCAGCCGGTCGGTGTACGTGCAGGTGAGCCCGATGATGGCGGGCAGCTCGAAGCCCCAGGTGGTGTTGGTCCACTGCAGGCCGTCGGGCAGCCGGCCGTCCTCCAGGGCCTCCTCCACCAGCGAGAGCGCGACGGTGGCGGGCTCCCCGCGCAGGGTGAGGTCCCAGGCGCGCATCGCGAGGACGGCCCGCTCGGCGGTGCCGCGCCCCTGCAGCCCGCGCCAGAGCTCCTCCAGCCGCCGCGAGCGGGCCGGGCCGTCCTGCTCCTCCTTCTGCCAGGCCTGCCACATGAGGGAGGCGGCCTCCAGGCGGAGCCGCCCCGCCGGGTCCTTGGTGTGGGCGAGCTCGTCCTTGCAGACCTGGGCGGCGGCGATCAGCTGGCCGCTGTGGGCCAGTGCCTCGGAGAGCCGGAAGGTGGCGTCCGCCCGCAGCTCGGAGCGCAGTCCTTCGTCCGGGTCGAGCGCGAGGCGCAGCTGGTTGACGGTGGCGACCGGGTCGGTGAGCAGCGCGGAGCAGCCGAGTTCGTACAGCACCTCGGCCCGGTAGTCCTCGTCCGGCGGTTCGCTGAGGGCGCGCTTGAGGCAGGCCTGGGCCGCCTCCGGGGCGCCGATGGCGAGGTGTTCGGCGGCGGCGCGGCGCAGTTTGCGCACCGTCCGGTCGTCGCCCTCGGGGTGGGTGGCGATCAGGTGGCGGGAGGCGGCGATCAGGCCGAGCCCGGCGTTCTCGATCTCGGTGAACGCGACGCCGTGCATGCCGGTGCGGGCGGCGTCCGGCATGGTCTTGTAGATCGAGGTGCCGATCAGCGGGTGGACGAACTCCAGGTTCCCGCCGGGCACCCCGGTGAGCACCCGGTGCTTGCGCAGCTCCTTGATGGACTCGCGGGCGGCCTCCCGGCTCAGCGCGGAGATCCGGGTGGCGAGGTCGGGGTTGATGTCAGTGCCGAGCAGGGCGGCGGCCCAGGCGAAGCGCAGGGTGGTGGTGCCGAGCTTCTCCAGCCAGGTCTTGAGCGTCATCCCGCGGGCCTCGGCGGCGAGTTCGCCGAGCATCGGGGTGTTCTCCTCGACCGGTTCGAGGTCCTGGTCGATCACCTTGCCGATGAGGGCGGTGGCGTCGTACGGGTTGCCACGGGTGACGGACCACACCTCGTAGCAGAACGGCTCCTCGGCGGCGGGGCCGAGGGCGTCGCGGACGATCTCCGACATCGAGTCCGGGGTGAGCGGGCGCAGTTCGTGCCGGCGGGTGGCCTGGTTGGCGATGGCCTGCTGGTACGGGAGGGCCTCCGGGGTGAACTCGTCGCCGTCACGGTAGGCCGTGACCAGCAGGACGGGGAGTTCGCGGGAGCGGACGGCGAAGGCCGCGAGCCAGCTGAGCGACTCCAGGTCGGCCCAGTGCAGGTCGTCGACGATCATCACCAACGGGGCCCGCCGCGGGGCGAGTTGGGTGAGTACGTAGTCGAGGCCGTCGCGGATGCCCTGCGGGTCGATGGCGACCGCCTCGCTGCCGGGGCGGAACAGGCCGATCGCGGGGCCGACGGTGTCGTACCAGTTGCCGAAGACCTCGTTGCGCTCGGGCTCGGTGAGCCCGCCGAGCACCGGCTGGAGCAGCTGGCGCAGGACGTGGTACGGCTCGGTGTACTGCTGCTCGCCGCCCCGGGCGAACAGTACGGTGCAGCGCTCCCGGGTGTGGGCGCGCCGGCGGACCTCGTGCAGCAGGCTGGTCTTCCCGAGGCCGGCCTGGCCGGAGAAGATGAGGAGTTCGCCGATCTCGGTGCCGCCGGCCGCGAACTCGCGGCAGAGCTTGTCCACGGCGAGTTCGGCCGAGTGGACCTCGGAGTCGCGGTCGCGCAGCTTGGTCCGACCCGCGCCGGTGGCCGGACCGGACGGGCGGCCACCGGGTTCGCGGCCGGCCTCGGGGTCGAGCCGGTCCTCGGGCCGACGCTCCGTCATCCCGCCTTCGGCCCCGTGTCCGTCCGCCCGTTCGTTCCCGCCCCGCAGTTCGCTTCCCTCGGCCACCGCCGCACCCTCCGCCTCGCCGATCCATGGTCCTGCCGATCCATGGCCCTGTCGCCGACACTAGCGCCGCGGGGGGCGCTTGGGGCGGCATTCGCGCAGGCCGAGGGGGAGATCAAGGGTTCGGAACCGGTGCCCAGGGCAATTGCCCTGATATCCCTAACGTCCGATCATTCCATCAGATACCCTCAGCCCCGCGGGGCGCAGTTGATCTTGCGGCAAGTGACCCACAACCCCCACAACACTGGGAGTCCGATGTCCGACGGCAGCTCACTTCGCAATCCTTTCCCGCATCGGCGCAGTCCCCACACCGCCGAGGCAGCCGAACGCCATCGTGCCTGGCTGGAGCGGCACCCGCTGCTCCACGCCGAGGGCGCCGTGGGTGACACCGGCTACGCACACTGGGAGGTCGTCGACCTCGCCGCTCTCGGCTACCCCGACGCCGGGCCCGAGGAACTCGCCCTGGCCGCAGACCTGATGGGCTTCTACTTCCTCTTCGACGACCAGTTCGACGGGCCGCTCGGCCGCCGGCCCGCCGAGGTGGCGGTCATCTGCGACCGGCTCGCAGCAGTACTCCACGGCGCGAAGCCCGATCCGCACTCCCCTGCCGAGACCGCGTTCGCCGACCTCTGGGAGCGCAGCGTCCTCGGCATGCCCGCCCGCTGGAGAGCGCGCGCCGCCTACAACTGGGAGTGGTACTTCGCCAGTCACCCCGCCGAGGCGGCCGGCCGGATCTCCGAGAGACCCCCGGACCGTGACGGCTACCTCGCGCTGCGCCGCGGGACCGCCGCCATGGAGACCATTTTCGACATGATCGAACGCATCGGCCGCTTCCAGGTCCCGCTGGCCGCCCACCACCACCCGGTGCTGCGCCAGCTCCGCCAGCTGGCCGCCGACATACCGTCACTCAGCAACGACGTCCGCTCCTACCCCAAGGAGGCCCCCACCGGCGACGTCAACAACCTGGTGATGATCGTCCGGCGGGAGCACGGCTGCTCGGCCGAGGCGGCCTGCGCGCTGGTCACCGCCGAGGCCCAGCTGATGATCGGCCGCTGCACCGATCTGGTCACCCAACTCCCCGAGACCTACCTGGCGTTGGGCCTGAGCCCGGCCGATCGGGCGCTGGCGCACCGGTACGCCCAGGGCCTGACCGACTGGCTGGCCGGATACCTGCACTGGGAAGCCAGGACCGGACGCTACCGGGTGTCCTGAACCCCGCCCCGCGGGCGGGCCGACCGCCACCTTCCGTGGGCGGCCCCGTACGCACCGTGGCGGGCGGCGCCGCACCGGGCTAGTGTGCACGGCGGCGGGCACCCGGCTCCACCCCGGTGGACGGGTGCCCGGATCGAGCATCTGCCAGTTCCTTCCGCCGGGCCGCCCGCGGCCCGACACGCCGCGCCCGGCGGGCCGGGGCGGCGCCCGTCGCAGCGAGGAGTCACCAGAAGCATGACGGTCTACCAGCCCCCGGGACAGCCCGGAAGCATCGTCACCTACCGCCCCCGGTACGAGCACTGGATCGGCGGCGAGTGGCGGCCCCCGGTCCGCGGGCAGTACTTCCAGAACCCGACCCCGGTGACCGGGGAGATATTCTGCGAGGTCGCCCGGGGCACCGCCGAGGACATCGAGGCCGCCCTGGACGCGGCCCACGCCGCCGCCCCCGCCTGGGGCCGCACCTCCCCCGCCGACCGCGCCCAGGTGCTGCTGCGGATCGCCGACCGGATGGCCGGACACCTGGAGGAGCTGGCCGTCGCGGAGAGCTGGGAGAACGGGAAGCCGGTCCGCGAGACGCTGGCCGCGGACCTGCCGCTCGCCGTCGACCACCTGCGCTACTTCGCGGGCGCCCTGCGGGCCCAGGAGGGCGGCCTCTCGCAGATCGACGACGACACCGTGGCGTACCACTTCCACGAGCCGCTGGGCGTGGTCGGCCAGATCATCCCGTGGAACTTCCCGCTGCTGATGGCCGTCTGGAAGCTCGCCCCGGCCCTCGCCGCCGGCAACACGGTGGTGCTCAAGCCCGCCGAGCAGACCCCGGCGTCCGTCCTGCTGCTGGTCGATCTGATCGCCGACCTGCTGCCGGCCGGCGTGCTGAACGTGGTCAGCGGCTTCGGGGTGGAGGCCGGCAAGCCGCTGGCGTCCAGCAGCCGGGTCCGGAAGATCGCCTTCACCGGGGAGACCACCACCGGCCGGCTGATCCTGCAGTACGCCAGCGGCAACCTGATCCCGGTCAGCCTGGAGCTGGGCGGCAAGAGCCCCAACCTGTTCTTCGCCGACGTCGCGGCCGAGCAGGACGCCTTCTACGACAAGGCGCTGGAGGGCTTCGCGATGTTCGCCCTCAACCAGGGCGAGGTCTGCACCTGTCCCAGCCGGGCGCTGATCCAGTCCTCGATCTACGACCGCTTCCTCGGCGACGGGCTGGAACGGGTGCGGGCGATGCGGCAGGGCAACCCGCTGGACACCGACACCCAGGTCGGCGCGCAGGCCAGCAACGACCAGCTGGAGAAGATCCTCGCGTACATCGAGATCGGCCAGGCCGAGGGCGCCAAGGTGCTGGCCGGCGGCGAGCGGGCCGACCTCGGCGGCGCGCTGGCCGGCGGGTACTACGTCGCGCCGACGGTCTTCGAGGGCGACAACAGCATGCGGATCTTCCAGGAGGAGATCTTCGGCCCGGTGGTCGCGGTCACCCGCTTCGACGACTTCGCCGACGGCATCGAGATCGCCAACGACACCCTGTACGGGCTGGGCGCGGGCGTCTGGAGCCGCGACGGCAGTGTCGCCTACCGGGCCGGGCGGGCCATCCAGGCGGGCCGGGTGTGGACCAACTGCTACCACGCCTACCCCGCGCACGCGGCGTTCGGCGGCTACAAGAACTCCGGCATCGGCCGGGAGACCCACCGGGTGGCGCTGGAGCACTACCAGCAGACCAAGAACCTGCTGGTGAGCTACTCGCCGCAGGCCCTCGGGTTCTTCTAGGGTGGCCGCCTCCCAGGTGGCCGTCAGCACCGCGGCCGCCGACCTGCTGCGGCGGCTGGCGGCCGAGCACGGCCCGCTGATGTTCCACCAGTCCGGCGGCTGCTGCGACGGGTCGGCGCCGATGTGCTACCCGGCCGGGGAGTTCCTCACCTCGGAGGCCGACCACCTGCTCGGCGAGCTGCGGGTGGACGGGCTGGACCCGATCCCGGTCTGGATCGGCCGCGACCAGTACGCCTACTGGTCGCACACCCACCTGACCATCGACGTGGTGCCCGGCCGCGGCAGCGGTTTCTCCCTCGAAACGCCCACCGGGCTGAGGTTCCTGACCCGCTCGCGGCTGCTGGAGGCGTGACGCCGGCGAGGTCCCGCGAACGGCGCCGGGCACCGGGCCGGGGCGGGGCGGGGCGACCATGACGGCCGCCCGCCCCGGCCCGCGCCGGGCCGGTCAGTTCGGCCAGGGCCGCACCTGCGTCATGGCGGTGTCCCCGGCCCGCCGCCTGGCCTCCATGTCGTCGACCAGCTTCAGGATCGCCGCGTCCATCTGCTCCTTGGTCATCTTGTCGCCGTACTTCTCGTACAGGTCCATCCCGGCCTTCATCGACATGTCGTCCCCGGGGTCGTTGGTCCCGGTGCTGGCGATACCGCCGTTGGCGCCCTCCATCAGCTCCGGGCGGCTGATGCCGGCGGCCCGGCCGACGTAGCCGTAGTGGATGTTGGAGTAGATGTCGTCCGACACCGACACCTCACGGCCGGGCACCTTGAAGTAGAAGTCGTTCTTCGACTGCAGGTCGAACTTCTTCTCCAGCTGCGGCTTGTGGTCCCACGGGCCGCCGGTCTTCACCTGCTGGTACCAGAGCGCGAGGCCGGTGCCCCGGGAGCCCACCCCGACCCCGGGCGAGATCAGGCCCAGGGGGCCTTCGCTGGCCCTCATCAGAGCCCGGATCTTCGCCACCTCGGGGGAGGCGCTGTTGGTCCTCATCTCCCCGAAGATGAAGTCGGACGACTCCCGGAACTTGTACTCCCCCAGCCCGCCCTTGGCGGCGGTCACGTCCGCGTACCCGCCGGGGTTGAACTCCATGTCGTCCGCGCCGGTGTTCTGCCACATCGACCAGGCCGCGGCCCGGTCCGCCTCGTGGGCCCGGGCCCGGGCGTTGATGATGGCCTTGGAGAGCTGGTCGCTGACGTCCTTCTCCCACTCCAGGGCCTGGAAGAAGGTCACCTGCGTGCCCCAGGTGTCCGGGTCGGACGTCACCGGGCGCAGCGGCTTCACCTCACCGCCCGGGCCGATGGTCCGCCCCATCTTCGGGGCCTCCACGTCGGTGAGCCGGCGGAGCTCCAGGCGGGCGATCTCGATCTCGCGGTGGCAGTCCACCAGGACACCGTGGATGGCCTCGGCCTCCTTGGTGGCGTCCCGGAGCTCCTTGGAGACCTTCTCCATGAAGGGCTTGGCGGCGTCGGCGTCGGCGCCCTGCCAGTCGGAGTCGCGGACCGGGACGATCACCCGGTCCCGGTAGGCGTCCTGCTGCTCCCCGAGCGGCTTGATCGCCGTCTGCCACTTGGCGGTGGCCTCGGCCAGCTCCTCCAGCGGCGCGGCCAGCACCTGTTCGTAACTGATCATGCGTTCCCCCGAGATGTCGTGTGTCGTCGGCCCGCGGACGGCGGGCGGGTGTGCGGCCGGTGCTGCCGGCGCTGTCGGCGCTGTCGGCGCTGTCGGTCGACGACAGCTCAGTGGTAGTGCGCGCCGATCTCGGTCATCCGCTGCGCGATGCCGTTCTCGGTGGCGCTGTGCCCGTCGGCGTTCATGGTGAGGTTGCGGCTGGTGAGGTCGACGGCCTCGGTCACCGAGGTCAGTTGCTTGCGCCAGCGCTCGGCCGCGTCGCCCAGGGCCGCGCCGAGCTCGAACTGCTGCGCCTTCAGCTTGTCGGCCGCGCGGTAGCTGGGCTCCTCGGGGGCGCGGGCGGCGTCCAGCGCGACCGCGATGTCGTGGGCGGCGCCGGCCGCCTGCCGGAGCACCGTCGGGTTGACCTTGATGCCGCCGCTCGCGGCGCCTCCCGGCTCCACGCTGTTCAGCCGTGTTCCGGGCAGGCCTGATTCGGTACCGCTGACTGCCATGTTCTCCCCCGTGCTGCTGGTCGTCGGGGGAGAGTCGGCCCCCCGAAGCCGTTGCCGATGATCTTACGAGATGGTTCGCGATCGAGGTCGCGGCGGGATCGCGCCGCTCGAGTTCGGGTATCCGGCTGCCTGTTCACGGCAGGCGGGCTGAAATGATCAGGCCATGGACGGCGCAGTGACAGGGATCAGGACGACATCGGACGTGGCGCCGGCCGCCGGGGCCGCGTCGGCGCCCGCCGCGGCGTGGGTGCTGCGTTCCGGGGTGGCCGAGGACATCGAGGTGGTCGCGGAGTTGCGGGCCACGGTCATGCGTGCGGACCTGGAGCGCCTCGGGCGCTACGACGAGCACCGGGTGCGGCAACGGCTGCGGGATTCCTTCTCCACGCAGCACACCTCGATCATCATGATCGACCGTGAACTCGTGGGATGCCTCACCGTCCGGCCCGTCGACGGGAGGCAGTGGCTGGAGCACTTCTACCTTGCTCCGCACCGTCAGGGCAGCGGGCTCGGATCCGCTGTCCTGCGCAGGGCACTGGAAGTGACGGACGCGCAGGGCGCCACCGTGGCTCTGAACGTCCTGCAGGGCAGTGCGGCCCGTCGGCTCTACGAGCGCCACGGATTCGTCGTGGAGGCCGAGGATCCGATCGACGTCCGCATGGTGCGCCCACCCGGGGCCGGTACCGCCACGAGCGCCTGACCTGCGACGGCACCACGGCCGCGACCCGGCCCGCGAGGCCGTCGGGCCTGGACACCACGGCCGCCGCACGGATCGTGCCGGCACGGCCGAAGCCGGCGCCGCTCGGCCGGGGCGGGGCGCGACCGACCCGCCCCGGCCGGGGCGCAACCTCAGGCGCCCAGCAGCAGGGCCTTCGCGGCGCTGAACTCCTCCGGGGTGAGCAGGCCCTGGCCGACCATCCGGCCGAGTTCGGTCAGCTTGTCGGCCAGGTCGGGCCCAGGTGTCGGGGCGGGGCCGAAGGCGACGGCTGCGGTGTCCGGGCCGAGGGCGGGCGCCGGGTACGGCGGCCAGGCGGCCAGGCCGTCGGCCGCCTGCGGGCGGGCCGCGCCGCCGCCGGCCGCGTACACCGCGCCGCCCACCACCAGCCCGCGGACCAGCGGGGCCCCTACCGGCCGGCGGACCCGCAGCGGGCGGATCGGGCGCATGGGTCGGAACACGTCGTCCTCATTTCCCGGCCGTACGGCGCGCCTCGGCGGCGCGGACGGCCTCTTCGATGTTCTCCGGCGGGATCCGCACCCCGGAGGCGATCCGACCGCTGACCGCCCGCAGGGCATCGGCGGCGGCCTGCGCCCAGACGTGCTCGATCAGGACGATCAGGGCCACCGATCCCGGTTCCAGCAGCTCGGCCGCCTCCTGGGCGTCCTCCGGTCCGATCAGCGGGAGTTCGGCGCCGCCGCCGGGGACCACGCCGTCGAGGTGCTCGAAGTCGGCGAGTTCGCCGTACGTGGTCTCGCCGTCGGGGCGACGGGTGACCACCAGCGAGTCGATCACCCTGATGTCGCCGCCGGTACTCAGCTTGGCCAGGGCCGCCGCGGCCTCGATGGTGATGGTCTCCTGCGGGAACGTCAGGACGAGCAGTTCGGCCGGCCCCATGCCGGGCTCCCTTCGGCGCGCGATTCACCCATAGGCGGATGAAAACACACGAATGGACCGATTCGCCGACGCGCCGCGCGCGGATCGCGGCTGCGGGGGCGGCTGCCCTCACCGTGGAGAAGGGGCCGCGCCCGGCGCTTTCCGGGCGGGGCCGCCCGCTCACCGTTCGCGCAGGCGGCCCCGTGCCGCATCGCGACACCGACCCCAAGGAGAGAACCGATGGCCATCGCCGTTGACAAACTGTCGGACCCGGCGGTCCGCGCCCTGGTAGCCGCGATCAACGCGGGCGACCGGACGGCGTTCCGGGAGGCCCTCGCACCGGACGCGACGATGTCCGACGACGGGAGCGACCGCGACCTCGAGGACTGGACCGAGCGGGAGATCTTCTCCTCGCGCGGGCACATGGACGTCCGGTCGGAGTCCGCCGCCGGGCGGGCGCTGATCGCCGACTACCGCAACGACACCTGGGGCGAGATGCGGACCGCCTGGCGGTTCACGGTCGACGGCGGGAAGATCACCCGCTTCGAGACCGGCCAGGCCTGACCTCCCCCGCACCTCCCGGCGGCCGGCCCGGCTCCGCTCGTACGGGGCCGGCCCGGCCGTCAGGCCCGGCCGGTCGCCGGGAGGCAGTCCCGGACGGCCTTGATCAGGGTGCGGGAGCGGATGTCGCCGGTCACGCCCGGCTGCATCCCGTTGGTCACGTAGCCGAAGCCGATCCCCAGCTCCGGGTCGGCGAAGCCGAGCGAGCCGCCCCGGCCCGGGTGGCCGAAGCTCGCGGGCGAGCCCATCAGCGAGGTCGGGCCGTGCCGGAAGAACCCGAGCCCGAAGGTCGAGTTGACGATCAGGACCTTGTCCGGGCCGCTGACGGCCGGCCCGATCGCCCGGGCCAGCAGCGCGGGCCCGAGCAGCGGCCGCGGCGGCATCTCCCAGCCGGAGGCCGCGGACGGCTCGCCGGAGGCCCAGCCGTCCCGGTCGGCGGCGCCGATCAGGGCGGCGTAGAAGCGGGCCAGCGACCGGGCCGTGCCGATGCCGCCCGCGCCGGGGATCTCGGCCGCCTGCACGGCGGGGTCGTTGAGGTTCACCACCGAGCGGACCGAGGCGAACGCCCGGGCGGTCAGCGAGGTGGGGTCGCGGTAGGCGTCGACCACGGCCTGCTTGGGCCGTACCCGTAGGCCGGAGGGCCCGGACTGGGCGGCCTCCGGGGCGGGCAGGTCGACCAGCTTGCCGACCCTGGGCGCGGCACCGGACGGCAGGCCGATCCACAGGTCCAGCCCCAGCGGGCGGGCGATCTCCTCCGCGAAGTACTGGCCCACGGTGCGCCCGCTGACCCGCCGGATCACCTCGCCGACCAGCCAGCCGAAGGTGTACGGGTGGTAGCCGTGCGCCGTGCCGGGCTCCCAGGCGGGGGCCTGGGCGGCGACGGCGGCGGCCGCCGGCTCCCAGGTGAGGACGTCCTCCAGGCGCAGCGGCACGTCCAGGGCGGGCAGTGCGGCCTGGTGGGAGAGCAGCCAGTGCACCGGCAGCCGGCCCTTGCCCTCGGCGGCGAACTCGGGCCAGTAGGAGGCGACCGGCGCGTCCAGGTCCAGCAGCCCGCGTTCGGCCAGGTGCAGGGCAGCGGTGGCGGTCAGGCCCTTGGTGACGGAGCGGAGCACCTGGGCGGTGTCGGCCGTCCAGGGCACGGCCGGCGCGGGCCGCCCGCCCACCTCGGGGCGGGAGTCGCCGCCCCAGAGGTCGACCACCTTGCGTCCGCGTACGTACAGCGCGAAGGCCGCGCCGAGTTCGCCGTAGTCGCGGAAGTTCCGGGTGAACGCCTCGCGTACCGGTTCGAAGCCTTCGGCCGTCTCGCCCCAGATCTCCACCGCGCCACCTTCTCGACGTGTCCGACGGGTGCGGTCGCCGGTCCGGGTCGCTGCCGCGGGTCCCGGCTCGTGGGCCGCCCCGGACGATCATCCGATGATCCGGCTGTCGCCCTCGCCGAAACCCTATCCGGACCGCGTCCCGGAGACCTGCCCGCACCGGGGCCCGGGCGTCGGTACCGTGATCGCCATGACCGACCACACCACGCCTGCCGCCGCCGGCCGGCCGGACGCCCCCGGCGGTACCTCTCCGGACGCCGCCGCTCCCGCCGATCCCGCCGAAGAACTGCTGGACGTCGTCGACGCGCAGGACCGGGTGACCGGCACGGCGCCGCGCCGCGAGGTCTACCGGCTGGGGCTGACCCACCGCTGTGTCTTCATCCTGGTCCGAAACCCGCAGGGGCGGATCTTCGTGCACCGGCGGACGGACACCAAGATGTTCGCGCCCGGGGCGTACGACATGTTCGTGGGCGGCGTGGTCGGCGCCGGGGAGGCGTACGAGGTCGCGGCGGTGCGCGAGGCCGAGGAGGAGCTCGGGGTGAGCGGCGTCCGGCCCCGCCCGCTCTTCAAGTACCTCTTCGAGCAGGACCGGCTCTCCTGGTGGTGCGACGTGTACGAGGCCGTCTGGGACGGCCCGGTCGCACCGCAGGTGGAGGAGGTCGCCTGGCACGACTGGCTGACCGAGGCGGAGCTCACGGCGCGGCTCACCGAATGGGACTTCGTGCCGGACGGCCGGGACGCGTACCGCCGCTACCTGGAGTTCTCCGCCTCCTGACCGGACCCCCGGCTCCGGCTCCGGCTCCGGCTCCCGAGCGCCGGTCGGACCGGGTCGGGTCGGGGTCGGGGTCGGACCGGGTCAGCGCCCCTGGTCGGCGTCGGGGTTCGGGGTCGGACCGGGTCAGCGCCCCTGGTCGGCGGGCCCGTCGCCGTCCCAGTCCGGGTGCTCACGCACCGCCCAGAGCCGGTCGACCGTCCCGGTGCGCATGCCGCGCCGGGCCTCCGGATCGCGGACGGCCATCCAGATGTGGCCCAGCACCACCAGGCCGACCGCCAGCGCCAGCCAGTCGTGGACGAAGGTCGCGCCCGTCCGCCAGACCAGCGGCGCGAGGTGGGTGAACCACATCAGCAGCCCGGTGCCGAGCATCACCAGCGCCGCCCCCGAGATCCAGGCCGCGTACAGCTTCTGCCCGGCGTTGAACTTGCTGGCCGGGCGGCGCGGCGAGCGGCGGCGCACCGCCCGCAGCCACTCGCCGTCCTGCGGGGCGAAGCGGCCCAGCCGGGAGAGGTCCGCACGCAGCGCCCGCGAGCCGAGGCCGAGCAGCAGCGGGACGGGGAGCAGCAGTCCCGCCCACTCGTGCACGACGACCACCAGCCGTCGCCGGCCGACCAGCTGGGCGAGGTCCGGCACGTACAGGCAGGCCGCCGTCACCACGCAGGTCAGCATCAGCGCCGAGGTGCCGCGGTGCACCCAGCGCTCGGCGCGGGCGAAGCGGGCGAACCGGTCAGCCGGTGGGGGCGTCGTCGCGTCCGTTGGAGCGTCCGACCCAGGCGTCGACGTCATAGCCGTAGTGCTCCCAGTAGCCGGGTTGGACGGTGGAGGTGAGGGTGATGCCCGAGAGCCACTTCGCGGACTTGTAGAAGTACATGGGTGCCACGTAGAGCCGCACCGGGCCGCCGTGCGCGTGGGTCACCGGGCCGTCCTCCATCCGCAGCGCGACCAGGACGTCCTCGCGGCGCGCCTGGTCGAGGGTGAGGCTCTCGCTGTAGCTGCCGTCGAAGCAGGTGAAGCGCACCGCGGTGGCGTCGGCACGCACGCCGGCGGCGTCCAGCAGGTGCGACAGCCGAACCCCCTCGAACGGGGTGCCGGGCACCCGCCAGCCGGTGACGCACTGGACGTCGTGCACGATCCTGGTCTGCGGCATCGCCTGCAGGTCGGCGAGGCGCAGGGTGCTCGGCCGGTCGACCAGGCCGTCGACGGTGAGGGTGTAGTCCTCGGCCGTGCGGGTGGGGACGGAGGCCACCACCGAGTAGTAGCGGAACCCGCCGCCCGGCAGCAGGCCGGTCAGACCGGTCGGGTCCTTCTCGCTGACCTTGGACACCACCGTGTCGGCCGCCCGCTGCAGGTAGGGACCGGCCGCGACACCGGCGACGCCCAGGCCCAGCATGCCGAGGATGACGCGGCGCCCGACGGGTGTGCCGCGACCGTCCGGCGCCGGGGGCCCGGCCGGGGCGTCGCCGGGCGCCGGATGCCGGCCTGGCCCGGGCTGACCCGGCCCGGGCGGGGTGCCGTCATCGGCGGGGTTTTCGTTCACCCCTCAATTCGACCAGGTCACCGGCGCCGGGGCCAGGCTCCGGGGCGGGACGTCAGGGTTTCGTCACTTCCTCCGAGCCGGCGGGACGGGCGGGTGCCCGGCGGGGTCGCCCCGCCGGGCCGGGCGACCCGGGTCTCAGCCCAGCCAGGCGTCGCACACCATCCGCCGGCGGTGGTCGACGATCCGCTCCGGGCCGGTGAGGTTGAACCGGACGGTGTGGCGGACATCGCCGCTGGACGCCGCCAGCCGGAGCTCCAGCGCCCCGGGCTCGACGATCCGGTGGCCGGCCCGCCCGGTGAAGGAGGCCAGGTCGGCGTGGAAGCGGAAGCCCACCCGCCGGGACTCGCCGGCGGCCAGCGGCACCCTCGCGTAGCCGACCAGGCGCAGGTCCGGGCGGGTCGTCTGCGCGACCGGATCGTGGAGGTAGAGCTGCACGACCTCGGCGCCGTCGCGGTCACCGGTGTTGCGGACGGTGACCTCGATGTCCGTGCTGCCGTCGGTGGGCAGGTCGCCGGTGGCCGCCGGACCGGGCTCCCAGACGAACGAGGTGTAGGAGAGCCCGTGGCCGAACGGGAAGAGCGGCGTCGGGTCGAGGTTGCTGACCCCGTTGGCCAGGCCGAGCGGCGGCTGCAGGTAGGTCCACGGCTGGCCGCCGGGCCCGTGCGGCACCCCGACCGGCAGCCGGCCGGACGGGTCGACCCGGCCGGCGAGGATCCCGGCCAGGGCGGGGCCGCCCTCCTCCCCCGGGAAGAACGCCTGGACCATGGCCGCCGTACGCCCGGCCCACCGTCCCAGCGCGTACGGCCGTCCGGTCAGCAGCAGGAGCACGACGGGCGTACCGGTGGCCAGCAGCGCGTCCAGCAGGTCCGCCTGGATGCCGGGCAAGGACAGGTCGGCCGCGTCGCAGCCCTCGCCGGAGGTGCCCCGCCCGAAGAGTCCGGCGCGGTCGCCGAGCACGGCGACGCAGACGTCCGCGTCACGGGCGGCCGCCACGGCGGCGGGGAGGTCCGACCGGTCGGACCCGTCGACGTCGCAGCCCGGCGCGAACGTCACCCCGGCGGACGGGAATTCGGCCCGGATCGCCTCCAGTACGGTCGGGATCGCGATGCCGAGCGGCACCTCGGGGTGCGAGACACCGACATGGCTGGGGAAGGAGTAGCAGCCCAGCATGGCGAGCGGGTCGTCGGCACGCGGTCCCACCACGGCGATCCGGGTGGCTCCGGCCAGCGGCAGCGCGCCGTCCCGGTTGGCGAGCAGCACGATCGACTGCTCGGCCAGCCGCCGGGCCAGCGCGCGGTTGTGCGGGGAGTCGAGATCGACGCTGTCGCGGACCAGCTCGGGATCGGTGTGCCCGTCGGCGGCCGGGAGCGCGGGCGGCAGCGGCGACCAGTCGTGGTCGAGCAGCCCCAGCCGGCATTTCTGCAGCAGCACCCGGCGCAGTGCCCGGTCGACCAGCCCCTCGGGCACGGCTCCGGCGCGGACCGCCTCGACGAGTGCCTCGCCGTAGGCGCGGACGGTGGGGAGTTCGACGTCGACGCCGGCGGTCAGGGCGAGGCGGGCGGAATCGGCCCGGTCCGCGGCGACCCGGTGCAGGGTCTCCAGGAATCCGATCCCGAAGTAGTCGGCGACCACGGTACCGCCGAAGCCCCAGGTGTCGCGGAGCAGTTCGGTCAGCAGTTCGGGGTCGGCGGCGGCGGGTACGCCGTCGATCTCGGAGTAGGAGTGCATCACCGAGTCGGCGCCGCCCTCGTGCACGGCCATCTCGAAGGGCGGCAGGATGACGTCGGCCATCTCCCGCGCGCCGGCCCGGACCGGCGCCAGGTTGCGGGCGCCCGCCGAGGCCGAGTAGCCGGCGAAGTGCTTCAGGGTGGCGATGACCCCGGCCGACTGGAGGCCGCGTACGTAGGCCGTCCCGATGGTGGCCACCAGGTACGGATCCTCGCCGATGGTCTCCTCCACCCGGCCCCAGCGCAGGTCGCGGACCACGTCCAGCACGGGCGCGAGCCCTTGGTGCACGCCGACGCCGCGCATGTCCCGGCCGATCCGGTAGGCCATCTCGGCGACCAGGCCCGGGTCGAAGGTGGCGCCCCAGGCGAGCGGGACGGGATAGGCGGTCGCGCCCCAGGTGGTGAAGCCCGCGAGGCATTCCTCGTGGGCGAGGGCGGGGATCCCGAACCGGCCGGCGGCGACGACCTGTTGCTGGGCGCGGGCCAGGGCGAGCGCGCCGACGGCCGGGTCCACCGGCGCGGTGCCGAACGGCCGGGTCAGCTGCCCGAGGCCGCGGGTGATCAGGGACGGGAGGTCGACGGGGTCGCACATCGCGTTCTGGTGCGGGGCGACACCGTCCCCCGCCGCGTCGGCCCCCACCCACACCCCGTACAGCTGGGCCGTCTTCTCCTCCAGGGTCATCCGGCCGATCAGGTCGTCGACCCGTGCCTGCGGGTCGAGGGAGGGGTCGCGCCACGCGCCCGCGGCCGCCGGGACGGGAGGGCTTGACTGGATCGCCATCGAAGGGGGTTCCTCTCGGGGGACGTTGTCGGGGTCGACGACGGAATTCGGGGCACGGCGGCCCTGCCCCACGGGCACGGTCCGTCGTCGGGGCAGGGCTCCGCGCGGGGAGGAGCGCGAGCGTGAGCAAGGGCGCGAACAGGGCCGCGAACAGGGGAGGATGCTGGGCAGGAAGGGCGGGTTCAGCCCTTGACCGCTCCGGTCATGCCGCCGATGATGCGGCGCTCGGCGAAGACGAAGAACGCCAGCGCCGGCAGCATCGAGAGCGCGGTGAAGGCCAGGATGCCCGCGGTGTCCTGCGAGTACTGGGACTGGAAGGTGGCCACACCGAGCGGCAGCGTGAAGTGCGACTGGTCGTTGAACACCAGCATCGGGAGCTGGTAGCCGTTCCAGCTGCCGAGGAACGCCAGGATGGCGACGGTGACCAGGGCCGGCCCCGCCAGCGGGAGCAGGATCCGCCAGAAGAACCCCAGCCGGGTGCAGCCGTCCACCGCGGCGGCGTCCTCGATCTCGCCCGGGATCGCCGCCATGAACGGGCGCAGGACGACGATCGTCACCGGCAGCCCGAAGGCGGCCTGCGGCAGGGCCACGCCGTACCAGCTCTCCAGCATGTGGAGCTGGCGCAGCAGCAGGTAGACCGGCAGGGAGGCGACGCCCAGCGGGAACAGCAGCCCGACGGCGAACAGCGTGTAGAGGCCTTCCCGGCCCCGGAAGACGTACCGTGACAACGCGTACGCCGCCATCGCCCCCAGCACCACGGTGAGGACGGTCGCGGTCACCGCGATGACCGTGCTGTTGAACAGGAACCGCCAGAAGGACGACGAGCCGAGGATCCTGGTGTAGTTGGAGAACACCCAGGGGTGCGGCCAGCCCGTCGGGGATGCGTTGATCTGGGCGTTGCTGCGGAAGCCTCCCAGGACGACGAAGAGCAGCGGCACCGCGGTGACGCCGACCACGAGCAGGGCGGCCAGGTGGCGGGCGGCGGTGGAGAAGGGGGTGCGGAGGTCTCGGCCGGGCGCGGAGGACGCGGACGCCCGGCGGGAGGTGGTGAGGGCCATGGGATCAGTCGACCCTTCCGGACAGGGCCCCGGCGGAGTCGCGTCGCAACGCGAAGCGCTGGTAGAGCAGGGCGAAGACGAAACAGACGGCGAAGAGGAGCACCGCGACGGCGCTGCCGTACCCGAACTGGTACCGGCGGAAGCCGCGGTCGATGACGTAGGTGGCCATGGTGGCGGACGAGCCGGCCGGGCCTCCGAGGGTCATGATCCAGACCAGCTCGAACAGTTGCAGCGATCCGATCACCGAGAGGAAGATCCAGATCCGGATGGTCGGGCCGAGCAGCGGCAGGACGACCTTGCGCGTCGTCTGCCACTGGGTGGCGCCGTCCAGGGCGGCCGCCTCGCGCAGCTCGGCCGGTACGCCTTGCAGGCCGGCCAGGAAGAGGATGATGCCGAAGCCGATGTACTTCCAGGTGGCGACGACGAACAGGGTGTAGAGCACCAGGTCCTGATCGGCCAGCCATTCGTGCACCAGCCCGTCCAGGCCCACGCTCCGCAGGCCCTCGTCCACGGCGCCGCCGGGCTGGAGCATCACCAGCCAGGCCACGGCCGTGATCGCCTCGGACAGCACGTACGGGGTGAAGGCGATCAGCCGCAGGGCCGCCCGGCCGCGGATCCGGCCGTTGAGCAGCAGCGCGAGTCCCAGCGTCAGCGGCAGCTGGACCACGATCGACAGGACGGCGAACTGGATGTTGTGCCGGAGGGCGCCCTGGAACATGGGATCGGCCAGCGCCTTGGTGTAGTTGGCGAAGCCGACGAGCTTGGTCGGCGGCCCGAAACCGTTCCAGTCGAAGAAGCTGTAGTAGACGGCCGCCGCGATCGACACCAGCACGAACAGGACGAACAGCACCAGCGCCGGGGTGAGCAGGAGGGCCAGCTCCCAGCGGCTGCGAACGCTCAGCCGGCGCCCGGTGCGCCGCCGCCTCGTTCGCCCCGCCGGTTCGGCGCCGGGTGCGCCCGGCGGGCGGGCGTCGGTGCGGGAGGCACCGGTGCGGGAGGCACCGGTGCGGGAGGCACCGGTGCGGGAGGCACCGGTGCGGTCGAGGGTGGTCATGGTCAGCCTGCCGAGTTCACGGCCTGGGCGACCGAGCCGGCGTCCCCCTTGCCGGCGAAGAGGTTCGCCACGGCGTCGTTGAGCGCCTGGCCGGCCGCCGTGGGCAGCGCGACGTCGAAGTACACCTGCACGTAGCTGGCCTTGGAGTTGTAGGTGAAGACCTCCTTGACCACCGGGTCCTTGATCGCGGCCTCCGCCGCGGGGTTGACCGGAATGGTCGCGGCCCCGGAGGCGATCAGATCGGTCTGCACCTCGGCGCTGGTCAGGTACTTGAGCAGGTCCGCACAGGCGTCGGCCTGCTTGGTGGTGCAGGAGAAGCCGTCGCCGCCACCGAGCGCGACCGACGGGTCGCCGGCCGCGCCGGCGATCGAGGGGAAGGGGAACCAGCCGAGCTCGGCCTTGTAGGAGGGGTCGTCGGTCAGGCCCTGCATCACGCTCGGGTTCCAGTCGCCCTGCAGTTCCATCGCCGCCTGGCCGGCCGCGACCATGCCGGCCGAACTGCCGGTGCCCTGCTGCGCGGGCGTGCCGTTGAAGCCGGCCTGGAAGGGCTTGAGGGCGATCAGGTCGATCACGTCCTGGCCCGCCCTGGTGAAGCACTGATCGGTGAACTTCGCCTTCGCCACCGAGGACTTGAGCGTGTCGACGCTGCACTCGCGCACGGCGAAGTAGTTGTAGTAGAAGGCGTCGGGCCAGCGGTCCTTGCCGCCGAGGGCGATCGGCACGGTACCGGCGGACTTCAGGGCGGCGACGGCGGACTTCAGCTCGTCGATGGTGGCGGGCGCCTTGGTGATGCCCGCCTTGGCGAACAGGTCCTTGCGGTACCAGAAGCCGACCACGTGCGAGGCGTAGGGGACGCCGTACTGCTTGCCGTCGGACGCCCAGCCCTGGGCGGCCGCCCCGAGCTCCTTGATCCAGCCGCTGGTCCGGGCGGTGATGTCCGCGACCCGGCCGGACTTGGCCTGGGTCGCCAGCAGGCCGCCGCCCTGGTTGAAGTAGACGGCCGGCGGGTTGTCCGACTGCAGGGCCAGCGGGACCTTGGTGGGGAACTGCTCGTTCTGGATCGGGACCACGTCGAGCTTGGCACCGGGGTGGTTCTTCTCGTAGGCGATCGCGGCACGCTGCCAGACCGACCGCAGCGGGTCCTGGGTGCCGTTGTGCCACCAGGTCGTCGCGCCGCCGGCGGCGTCCGATCCGGAGCCACCGCCGCTGCTGCAGGCCGTGACCAGGGCGAGTGCCGCCGCCATGACCAGGGCGCCGTTCGTACGTCTGCGCATGGACATTGTTTCCTCCGTGACAGTCACCGGTTGCGAAAGTTTCGAATTGCGGTCGACGTTCGTCGACATGCAGCGGGGCCAGGACTTGGGGGCGACCAGGACCGAGGCCGACCTCGGACCTCGACACCTTGGAATCCCAAGGCACCGAGGTCATGGAACCGTTGAACCATGGGCCCCGGGCTACGACCCGTGTATCCCCGAAGCTCAGGCACTGGCGGCCACTTGGAGCCGGGGGCCCGAACCGACGCTCGAATGTTTCAGCTATCTTTCGAACGTTTCGGGAAAGCTATGACGCCGCCCGGACGGAGTCAAGAGCCGTGACACGATCGCGCGGGATCGACGGACGAACGTCCCGTCCGGCCGCCGCCGGAGGCCCAGGGGCTACCATTCCTGCCATGAGTGCTGGAGAGATCGAGTTTGGAAGCGGCGAGGTGATCGACCTCGCCGAGGGTTCGGACAGCACACCCACGCTGTCGGAGATCGCCCGCGCCGCCGGCGTTTCGGCCCCGACTGTTTCGAAAGTGCTCAACGGCCGCACCGATGTCGCGCCGAAGACCCGGGCCCGGGTCGAGGAGCAGTTGCGGGAGCTCGGCTACCAGCGCCGGCGCAGCACCGCGCAGCCGTCCCGGCTGCTCGACCTGGTCTTCCACGAGCTGGACAGCGCCTGGGCGGTGGAGGTGATCCGCGGGGTGGAGAACGTCGCCCGCGCGGAGGACCTGAGCATCGTGCTCTCCGAGTCGGCCGGGCGCCTCACCCCCGGCCAGACCTGGGTCGACGGCGTCCTCGCCCGGCGCCCGGCCGGGGTGGTGCTCGTCCTGTCGGACCTCGACGCGGGCCAGCGCACCCAACTGACCAGCCGCGGCATCCCGTTCGTCGTGATGGACCCGGCCGGCGACCCGGCCGACGGCGTGCCCTCGGTGGGTACCAACAACTGGCACGGCGGGCTGGCCGCCACCCGCCATCTGCTCGAGCTCGGGCACCGCAGGATCGCCATGGTCGGCGGCCCCTCCGGCATGATGTGCAGCCGGGCCCGCCTGGACGGCTACCGGACCGCCCTGGAGACGGCGAAGATCCCGGTCGACCCGCAGCTGATCCTGGAGGGGAACTTCCACCACGAGGCCGGCTACACCGCCGGCCGGGAGCTGCTGACCCTCCCCGAACGCCCCACCGCCGTCTTCGCCGGCAACGATCTGCAGGCGCTCGGCCTGTACGAGGCCGCCCGCGAGCTCGGCCTGCGGATCCCGGAGGATCTCAGCGTCGTCGGATTCGACGACCTGCCGCTGGCCCGCTGGGTGGGACCGCCGCTGACCACGGTGCGCCAGCCCCTGGTCGAGATGGCCGAGACGGCCGCCCGGCTCGCCGTCGATCTCGGCCGCAGGCGCCAACCCGCCGCGACCAGGGTCGACATCGCCACCAGCCTGGTGGTCCGGAGCAGCACCGCCGCACCGCCGAGGTGAGCCTCCCGGCGGCCGGCCCGGGCCGGCCGGAGGGGGCCGGGGCGCCGGTGCGAGGACGGCGGGCCGGGCCATGCTCCGACCTGGACTTCGAGAACCGTCCCGAAAGTTTCGATCCCACTGCGCGACCTGCCACCGTCGCCCTGACCTTCGACGACGGGCCGCACCCCGACTCCACGCCCGCCCTGCTGGCCGCCCTGGCCGCCGGCGGCCGGCCGGCCACCTTCTTCGTCCGGGGCGACCAGGCCGAACGCCACCCCGGCCTGGTCCGCGCGATCCACCGCGCGGGCTTCGAGATCGGCAACCACAGCTTCAGCCACCCGTACCTGACAGGTCTGCGGCCGGCCGGGATCGAGGCCGAGATCGAACGCACCCAGCGCACCGTGGCCCGCCTGACCGGCACCAGGCCGGCCCTGTTCCGACCGCCCTACGGCGAGACGAACCCCATGGTCCGTGCGGCGGCCACGGCCGCCGGCCTGACCGAAGTCCTCTGGACGGTGGACACCCGCGACTGGGCCGGCGCCGACCCGGCCGCCATCGCCGGGGCCGTGGCGGCGGCCCGGCCCGGCGACATCGTCCTGCTGCACGACGCCGGAGGCCGGAACACCGTCGACGCCCTCCCCCTCGTCCTGGCCGCCCTCGCCCGCCGAGGGCTGCGGCCCGGCCCCCTCGCCACCGGGGCCTGAGCGGCCTGGGGAGCGCGCCCGGGCGGCCCCGCTCGGCGGACCGGCCGGCAACCGCCCCCTGGCCACCCCGATCCGGCGCCGACGAATTAGGGTGACGGCATGGCTTCCCGTACCCCTCCGGTGGCGCAAAGGTCCGCGAACACGCCGGTCGACGAAGGCACCGGCCGGACCGCCGCCCACGCGACCGCCGGCGTCCAGGCCGGTACCGGCGCGCCGGGTACCGCTCCGACGGGCGCCGCCCCGGGCGGGGCCGACCGCCCGCGCCGCCGGCTCAGCGTGGACGAGCGCCGCGAGCAACTGATCGCCGTGGCCCTGCAGCTGTTCAGCCTCCGCCCGCCGGAGGAGGTGTCGATCGACGACATCGCGGCCGCGGCCGGCGCGTCCCGGCCACTGGTCTACCACTACTTCCCCGGCAAGCAGGCGCTGTACGAGGAGTCGCTGCGCCGGGCCGGGCAGGAGCTGGCCGGGCGGTTCGAGGAGCCGGCCGCCGGCCCGCTGTCGGAGCGGCTGTACCGGGTGATGGGACGCTACCTGGACTACGTGGACAGTCACGGCCCGGGCTTCGCCGCGCTGCTGCGCGGCGGGTCGGTGGCCGCCAGCCCGGGCACGAACGCCGTGATCGACCAGGTCCGGCGGGCCGCGCACGACCAGATCCTGCTGCACCTGGCCGTCGCCGAGCCCAGCGCCGGCCTGCGGCTGACCGTCCGGGCCTGGATCGCCAACGCCGAGATCACCTCGCTGGAGTGGCTGGCCGACCGCGCCGTCCCGCGCGAGGACCTGCAGCTGCGCCTGGTCCAGGAGTTCATCGCCTCGCTGACCCTGACCGCCGCCCGGGAGCCCGCGCTGGCGGTCGAACTGGCCGGGTACTTCGCGGAGGAGCAGCCGGACGGCCCGACCGGCCGGCTGGTCCGCGAACTGGCCGGCCTGTTCGGCGTGCCGGGCCTGGCCGACACGGTGGCGCGGCTGGCCGCACCGCCGGCCGGCTGACCGCCCGCCGCGCGGCGGCTCGGCGCCGTCCGCCCGTCGCCGCCCGGACTGCTTCGGCTTCAGCTGGGACGGCGGCGTCTGATAGAAATTGAGCGCATCTCAGACGATCACGAACGCAGTAGAGCGGGGGGCTCGCCACCATGACCCAGGACGGCTACACCGGCGTGGAGGTGGCCCCGTTCGCGGCGGCCGAGCAGGTCTCCGCGACGCTCGGCAGCCTCGCCGAGGCCTTGCTCGACAACCGGGCCGCACGCTACCCGCTGGCCTCGCTCACCGCCCTCCGGGGCCGGGCGCACGCCGACACCGAGGCTCTCTTCACGGTCCGTCCGGCCGGCGCGGGCCACACCCACCAGGCGGTCCGCGGCCTCGGCACGGTCCTCGCCACGGGGGCGGCCGGCCGGGTTCCCGCGCCGCGCTCCGCGAACGCCGCCGCCGCGCTGCTGACCCGCTTCGGCGGCGGCCCGGTGCGCGGCGTCACGCCCGGCCCCGAAGGCCTGGCCGCCGCGGACTTCGAACTCCCGGTGACCGGTGAGGCCGCGGACCCGGCGCTGCGCCCGGAGTTCACCCCCGCGCTGGCCGAGCTCGCGAGCGGTCAGCAGACCCGCCGACCCGCCGAACTGGCGGCCGGTGCGGGCGCCGAGGCACGGCTGGTCGTCCCGCCGGTCTTCCACCCGCTGACCGCGCCCGAGGCCGGCGGCGACCTGGCCGTCCACCTGGCCGAGGTCGCCGAGGAGCTGTTCAGCGGCACCGGCCCGGCCCGGCGCCGAGACTTCGCGGTGCTCGGTGCCACCCTGGCGGACCTGACCGCCGCAGCCGGCGTGAGCTTCGCCGGCCTGTCCGCGCTGACCGTGGACGGCCGTCCGTCCGACGCCTCACTGGTGGTCTCGCTGACCCGCCACCCCAGCCCGATCCAGGTGCTCGCCACCGAGCTCGCCACCGCCCGCCCGAACGCCGAGGTGTGGACGGTCCTGCTGCCGGCCGGCCCGGCCGCGGTGCTGGTCGAGGGGCGCAGCGTCCCGGTGCCCGGCCGGCTCGCCGCGGACGGCATCCGGCACTGGGCGGTGTCGTCCGTGGTGGAGGCCTTCGTGCCGCTGCCGGACGGCGCCTCGGTGCTCTGCGTCCAGCTCGCCACCGCTCACCGCGAGGACTGGGAGCTGTACACCGGTGTCTTCGCCGAGCTGCTGAAGAGCGTCCAGTTCGCCTGGGACGGTGTGGACGGGCGCGCCACGGCGCCGGTCGCCGCGCAGGCCGCTCCCGTGGCGCCGACCCACCCGGTGGTCGAGGCCGCCGGAGCCGCGGTCGAGGCGGCGGCCGTCGCGGTGGCGCCGGCCGAGCCGGAGCCGCTGCGCGGCACGCCGGTGCGGATCCCGCCCGCCGACTTCAACCCCTTCGCCCCGCAGCCGGACGTCCCGGCGCCGGCCGCCGAGGCCGCCGCCACCGAGCTCGCCTCGGCCGAGCCGGTCCTGAAGGGCACGCCGGTGCGGATCCCGCCGCCGGACTTCAACCCCTTCGCGCCGATGGCCACCCCGCCCGCCGCGGCCGAGGAGGCACCGGCGCTGAAGGGCACCCCGGTGCGGATCCCCCCGCCGGACTTCAACCCCTTCGCGCCGATGCCGGCCGAGCCCGCCCCGGCGGCCGCGCCGACCGCTCCGGCCGCCGCCCAGGCCGCCGATCCCTTCGGCACCGTGACGGCCCCTCAGCAGAGCGACCCGTTCGGCACCACCCTGCCGTCGGCCGCCCCGGCGCCGGTGGCCGCCCCGCCGATGCCCACCACCCCGCCGGCCGCGGTGCCCGCACCGGCGGCCGACGAGGAGCCGGTGCTGAAGGGCACCCCGGTGCGGATCCCGCCGCCGGACTTCAACCCCTTCGCGCCGATGGCCACCCCGCCCGCCGCGGCCGAGGAGGCACCGCCGGCTGCCCCGGAGACCAGCCCGTTCGGCTGATCCGCCGCACGAACGCTTCACCGTACGGCGGGGCCGGCTCCGGTCGGCCCCGCCGCCGCGTGTCCGCCGGGGGGCTGTCCGCCCGGGTACCCGTCCGGACGGCTCCCGTCCGGTCTGCCTGGTCAGCGGCCGCCGTCGGCCGGGTCGGCGTCGAGGTGGAGCTCGACGAGGATGTGCGGGGCCAGTGCGCGCAGGAAGTCGGCCGCGTCGAACATCGCGCCGGCAGCCAGCACCCCGCCCGGCTGCCCCGGCGCGCCGAGCAGGCGCTGGACCGCCTCGACCGCCAGCGGGGCGCTGACCGCGTAGATGTCCTGGCCCCGGGCCACCGCGCGGCGCTCCCGGCCCTCGGCCCGCACCACCACCTCGACCAGGAAGGTCTGCGCCGAACGCCCGCGCTCGTCGACCGGCGCCGGCGGCGGCGCGTCGGGGGCCGACAGGTCCGCGACCGCCTCGGTGGACATGTAGGTGTGGATGTTCCGGACGCTCAGGTGGCGGGGGATGGTCACGCTGTCCGCCATGGTGAACTCCCCCAGCACCGCCCGGTCGCCGACCGGCGCCGGGAAGGCCCACCGGGTGGCCGGGGCCGGTGCCGTCCGGGCTTCCATCCGGCCGTCGGCGAAGACGAGCCGGCGATCGCCCCGCCGCTGCCGGGAGACCCGGCCCGACGCCCTGGTGCCGGCCGTGGGGTGCCAGGTGCTCAGCGCGTAGGCGATGTGCACCTCGTCCGCCGTGTGCCAGTCGTCCATGGCCGCGGTGACCAGCAGGTCGCCGAGGCCGCCGTAGAAGGCCATCGCGGGGACGACGGGCGTCCCGGCGGCGCGGGCCCGGTCCGCGTGGTGCGCGAAGGTGTCGGCGACCGCCTCCAGCTCCGCCGCCACGTCCACGTACGGGATCCCGGCGCGCAGCGCCGCCTCGACGACGGGTGCGGCGGTGGTGGCGAAGGGACCGGCGGCGTTGATCACGGCGGCCGCCCCGGTCAGGGCGCTGTCGAGCGAGGCGGGGTCGTCCACCGACGCGGGACGGACGTCGAGGCCGCCGTGCGACTGCGCCAGCTCCTCGAGCCGGCCGGCGTCGCGCCCGGAGAGGATCGGGGTCAGTCCGCGGTCCAGGAGTTCTGCCACCACGAAGCGCCCGGTGTGCCCGTAGGCGCCGAACACCACCACGGTCGTCCGGCCGTCTGCCCTGCTGTCCAAGAGGTCCATGACGAACATCCTGCCGAGGACTTCAGGCGTCCGGGAGTGTCTGCAATGCCATGCCCCGTACAGTTTCGGACATGAGCATCGTCGCGATCGCCGTCACCGACGGCGTCATGCACTTCGAACTCGCCGCGGCCTGCGAGGTCTTCGGTGTCGACCGGTCCGACGTCGCCGACCCCTGGTACGAGTTCGCGGTCTGCGGTCCGCCCGGCGCGCAGGTCGGCGGGCGCTTCCGGCTCGAACCCGACCACGGGCTCGACCGGCTGGTGCAGGCCGACACGGTGATCGTCCCCGCCTGGGCCGACCTCGACGTGGCCCCGCCGGCCGAGCTGGTGGAGGCCGTCCGCGCGGCCCACCGGGCCGGCGCCCGGGTGGCCTCCCTGTGCACCGGGGCGTTCGTGCTCGCCGCCGCCGGGCTGCTGGACGGCCGGCGCGCCACCACGCACTGGCTGCACGCCGCGGAGCTGGCCGCCCGGTACCCCCGGGTGCGGGTCGACGCCGATGTGCTCTACGTCGACGAGGGCAGCGTCCTCACCTCCGCGGGCAAGGCCGCCGCGATGGACCTCTGCCTGCATCTCGTCCGGCTCGACCACGGCACCGCCGTCGCCAACGCGGTCGCCCGCTGCCTGGTCGTGCCACCCCACCGGGCGGGCGGCCAGGCACAGTTCATCCCCTCCCCGATGCCCGCCCGGTGCGCCGCGCACCCGCTGGCCGAACTGCTCTCCTGGGCGCTGCGGCGGCTCGACCGGCCCATCACCGTGGAGGACCTGGCCCGGCAGGCCAACATGAGTTCACGCAACCTCGCCCGGCACTTCCACGCCACCACCGGCACCACGCCGCTGCGCTGGCTGCTGGCCCAGCGGATCCACCGCGCCCAGGAGTTGCTGGAGACCACCCAGGACAGCATCGAGGCGATCGCCACCGCGACCGGGATGGGCACCGCCACCACCCTGCGCCGGCACTTCAACCGCACCCTCGGCGTTCCCCCCGACACCTACCGGCGTACTTTCCGCAACGACCGGCCGCCGACGGGTCTCGGCTGACGCGCGATCTCCTTGATACGCAGGGCAGTTAGGCACCATGTCCCAGCTCTGCGGCACAACCTCCCCCTTCTTGCGGCACCTTGACGTCGACCCATGGCGGAGGCAGGCCTTCATGACGGACCGTGCCAGGTCCGCGACGCCAAGTGGTACAGACCTATTGCCAGTTGGCGTCACGCTCCCTACCCTCGCTTAGCACAGGACCTCCACGGCAACCCGACGGCCCGAGGCCCCCGCTCCGCGCTGCACCCTGGCCGGAGCCGCACACCGCTCCACGCACCTGACACCTCCCCACAGGTAACGGGGTGGCTCCGGCCCCGTCCGGACGCGCCCCCAGACAGGAGCCACATCCATGCGCAGACGTCGGATCCGAATCCCCCTGCTCGCGGCCGGGAGCCTGCTCGCCCCGCTGATCGCGGTCGCGCTGCCCGCCACCGCGGCCCACGCCGCCTCCCCGACCGCCACCCTGGCCAAGGGCAGCGACTGGGGCAGCGGCTACGAGGGCAGCTACACCATCACCAACGGCTCCACCAGCACGCTCAACGGCTGGACCCTGGAGTTCGACCTGCCGGCCTCCAACACCGTCGCCTCGCTCTGGAACGCCACGTACACCACCGCGGCCTCCCACGTGACGGTCAAGAACCCCGGCTGGGCCGCCACCATCGCCCCCGGTGCCTCGTACAACTTCGGCTTCAACATCGCCTATTCGGGCAGCTACCAGGCGCTGGCGAACTGCAAGCTGAACGGCAGCCCGTGCGGCGGAGTCACCGGACCGGACACCACCCCGCCGAGCACGCCCGGCAACCTGCGCAGCACCGGCAGCACCTCGACCACGGTGGCGCTGGCCTGGAACGCGAGCACCGACGACGTCGGCGTGACCGGCTACGAGGTCTACCAGAACGGTGTCAAGGTCCAGACCGTGACCGGGACTTCGGCCGGTGTCAGCGGCCTGACCGCGGCCACCGCGTACCAGTTCACCGTGCAGGCCCTGGACGCCGCCGGCAACCGCTCGGCCGCCGCCGGACCGCTCGCCGTGACCACCCCGCCGACCACCGTCCCGGACATCACCCCGCCGTCGGCCCCCGGCACCCCCGCGGTGACCTCGACCAGCTCGACGAGCATCTCGCTGAGCTGGGCCGCCAGCAGCGACAACATCGGTGTCACCGCGTACGACGTCTTCAACGGCACCGCGCCGGCCACCACGGTGACCGGCACCACCGCCGCTGTCGGCGGCCTGACCCCGGACACCGCGTACACCTTCACCGTCAAGGCCCGCGATGCGGCCGGCAACATCTCGGCCGCCTCCGCCCCGGTGAGCGCCAGGACACAGGTCGGCGGCGGTGATCCCGGACCGGCGCTGAAGATCGGGTACTTCACCCAGTGGAGCATCTACGCCCGCGGCTACAGCGTGAAGAAGCTGGACACCTCGGGCTCGGCCGGGCGGCTCACCACGCTCAACTACGCCTTCGCCAACATCCACCCGACCACCAAGCAGTGCTTCCTCACCAACAAGGCGGCCGGGACCGACTCCGACCCCAACGCGGGTGACGGCGCCGGCGACGCCTGGGCCGACTACGGCCGGGGCGTGGACGCGGGCAGCTCGGTGGCCGGCACCACCGACACCTGGGACCAGAAGCTCGCGGGCAACTTCAACCAGCTGAAGCAGCTCAAGGCCAAGTACCCCAACCTCAAGATCCAGATCTCGCTGGGCGGTTGGTCGTACAGCAAGTGGTTCTCCGACGCGGCGGCCACCGACGCCTCCCGCAAGGCGCTGGTCAGCTCCTGCATCGACCTGTACCTCAAGGGCAACCTGCCGGTGATCGACGGCCGCGGCGGCGCCGGCAGCGCCGCGAACATCTTCGACGGCATCGACCTCGACTGGGAGTGGCCGAACTCCGACGGGCACCTCGGCAACGTCTTCAAGCCCGCCGACAAGGCCAACTACACCCTGCTCGCCCAGGAGTTCCGCCGCCAGCTGGACGCCCTGGGCGCCACCAACGGCAAGCACTACACGCTGAGCGCCTTCCTGCCCGCCGACCCGCTGAAGGTCACCGCCGGCATCGACATCCCCGGCCTGTTCGGCGCCTTCGACTTCGCCACCGTCCAGGGCTACGACTACCACGGCGGCTGGGAGACCGGCACCAACCAGCAGTCGGCGATCAAGCTCCCGGCCGGCGACCCGAGCCCGGCCGACCGGAAGTTCAGCTCCGAGATCGCCATCAACGCCTACGTCAACGGCGGTGCCCCGAAGAGCAAGCTGACGCTGGGCATCCCGTTCTACGGACGCGGCTGGACGGGCGTGCCGCGCGGCACCACCAACGGCCTCTTCCAGACCGGCACGGGCCCCGGCCCGGGCACCTACGAGGCCGGGTACGAGGACTACCACAAGCTCAAGGACATGGCCACGAGCGGTGGTTACACCATCTACCGCGACCCGGTGGCCGGCTACGCGTACATCTACAACGGTTCGGTCCTCTACACCTACGACGACCCGACCGAGATCGCCCGCAAGACCGCCTGGATCAAGTCCCAGGGGCTGGCCGGCGCGATGGTGTGGTCCTTCGACGGCGACACCGCGAACGGCGAGCTGATGGCCGCCGTGGACAACGGCCTGAAGTAGCGGGCCGATCGGGAGACGGTGCCCGCCGCCCCGGCCGGGGGCGGCGGGCACCGTCGCGGCGTGCCGCGGCGGGCGGCGTAGGACGTCCGGGCGGCTCGCGACGCCGCTGCGGCGCGGTCCGCTCAGGCCGGGTGGCGGGCCAGGTGCACGACGTCCGGCACACCGCGGGCGACCGGGACCTCGTACGTACGGACGTCCGAGAACCCGGCCGTGCGCAGCGCCTCCTCGAACGCGGCGGAGGGCTGCGCGCTCCACACCGCGAGGACGCCGCCCGGCCGCAGCCTGGCGCGGAGCCGGGCCAGCCCCAGCGAGCCGTAGAGGCCCGAGTTGGAGTCGGTGACCGTCCAGTCCGGCCCGTTGTCGATGTCCAGGCAGAGGGCGTCGTAGCGCTCGCCGTCGACGGCCAGGTACTCCAGCAGGTCGGTGTGCAGCACCCGCACCCGGGGGTCGGCCAGCGCCCCCGCCGAGAAGGCGGCCAACGGGCCGTCGCGGTGCCAGTCGATGACGGCGCCCTCCCGCTCGACCACGGCGATCCGGCCCCAGCGCGGCTCGGCCGCGGCGTACGCGAGCGAGAAGCCGACGCCCAGCCCGCCGATGAGGACGCGCGGCTCCGCGACCGCGGTGCCCAGGCTGTCCAGGGCGGCCTGGACCAGCAGCCGCTCCGAGCGGCCGTCGGCGGTGTCCATCAGGAAGCACCCGTTGGCGATGATCTCGAAGTGCTCGCCGCGCCGCCGCAACACCACCTCGCCGTACGGGCCTTCCCGCCGGTCGAGGGTGTCGACGGCATCCGGTCCGTCCCGGTCGGGCAGTGCGGTCGTCATGGTGTCCCCCGGGCTCACGTGTCAGCAGTGGTACGTGGGCGACTCTATCCGAGCCCGGGCGGGCCGGACCGGGACTTTTCGGGGCGGAGAGGCCGGCGGGGCGCGAACCGTGCGGCGCGCGGGTCCGGCCCTACGAGGTGAGCAGCACCCCGGCGTAGGAGACTCCGGCGATCATCACCCAGGAGGCGAGGCCCAGGGCGGCGATCCGCCCACCGGTCCGCATCATGGTCGGCAGGTGGACGGCGCTGCCGAGGCCGAACAGTGCGGCGGCGAGCAGCAGTTCACGGGCGTCCTGGGCGAGGGTGAGGGCTCCGGCCGGGACGGCCCCGGTGCTGCGCAGCGCGATCATCAGCAGGAACCCGGCGACGAACAGCGGGACGACCGGTGGTCGCGTCCCGGCTCCTGAGCGCCCCCCGGAGCTCCCGGGCGCCCCCGCCGTCCCGGTGCCCTCGGTGGCCTCAGTGCCCTTCGCCGTCCCGGCGGTCCGGCGCGGACGCCGGGCGGCGAGGCCGACCCCGGCCACCAGCGGCGCGAGCAGCACCACCCGCATCAGCTTCACCAGGACGGCCTCGCGCAGCGCCACCGGTCCGCCGCTCTGCGCGGTGGCGACCACCTGGCCGACGTCGTGCACGCTCGCGCCGACCCAGCGCCCGAAGCCGCCGTCGTCGAGCCCGAGCGGCTGGTGCAGCAGCGGGAGCACGGCGATCGCCAGGGTGCCGCAGAGGGTGACCAGGGCGACCGAGGCGGCGATGTCCTCCTCCTCGCTGCCGGCGGCCTGGCCGACCGCGCCGATCGCCGAGGCGCCGCAGATCGAGTAACCGGTCGCCACCAGCAGCGACTGGTCGCCGGGCAGGCCGAGCCGGCGGCCGAGCCACCAGGTACCGGTGAAGGTCAGGGCGACGACCGCCAGCACCATCCCGACCGTGGCCCAGCCGAGGCCGAGCACGTCGTCCGCGCCGAGCGCGAGGCCGAGCAGGACGATGCCGAGCCGCATCAGCCGGCGCCCGGCCGTGGAGAGGCCGGGCCGGGCCGCGCCCCGGACGAAGGGGCGCAGGCCCGGCAGGTGGGCGGCGGCGATGCCGAGCGCCACGGCGGCGGTCAGTTTCGGTACGGCCGGCACGAGTTGGTGCACGCCGAGGGCGGCCGCCACGCCCAGGCAGGCCAGCAGCAGGCCGGGGGCGTCCCCGCGCAGCGGCGGGCGGGCGGATGCCCTGGGGTGGGTGCGCAGGGTCAGTGCCACGCCCGGCTCACCCCTCGTCCGCGGGCAGCCGGTAGACGCGCCGGATGCTGGTGCCGAGCCGGCCGACGTCGGCGCCGTAGACGTGCAGGGAGACGGCGAGGGTGGACCCGGCGTTGCGGACCTGGTGGATGTCCCCGGGCGGGGCGAAGGCGGCGACGCTGCCCTGCGGGCCGAGCACGTCCTCGGTGGCGACCAGGCGACCGGTCCGGCCGTCGGAGACCAGCCGGTAGCGGCGTTCGCTCTCCTGGCCCCGGTGGACGCCGGCCACGCACCAGGAGACGTGGTCGTGGATGGGGGTGCACTGACCGGGCAGCCACACCAGGGCGACCAGCGAGAAGCTGCCGTCCGCCTCGGCGTGCAGCACGTGCTGGCGGTAGCGCTCCGGGTCGGCCTCCTGCTGGGCCAAGGTGAGCAGCTGCCCGGCGCCGAGGTGGGGCGCGAGGCGTTCGCCCACCAGGTAGGCGGTGAGTTCGGGTGGCAGGCCCCGGCCGACGACCTCGCGGATCTCGCCGACGAGGGCCCGCATGCGCTCGGTGAGGACGGTCGTGTCGACCGTCGCGGAAGTGGTCATGTCCGCAGCGTCGGCTCGGCCGCCCCGCGACGTCCAACGACGGTTTCTTCGGCTCCCCCTGGCTGAGCTTATGGGTCGGGACGGCCCCGGCCGTGCCCCGGGACGGCTCCCGGGGCACGGTCCGCAGCAGCCCCGCGGGCCGGACGGCCCGGACCGGGCCTGCGGGCCGGGCCTCCCGAGCCCGCCCCGACGGGCCTGGTCAGCAGCCGGACCGGGCCGCCGCGGCCGTCCGCAGGCTGTCCAGCACCAGCGTGGTCGCCGGGATCGCGCGATGCTCGCGCAGTACGAAGGCGCTGACCTTGCGGCGCAGGTGCGGTTCGGCGGTGCGGCCGGTGACCTTGCGGTGGCACATGAAGCTGAGCACCAGGGCGGGCATCAGGGCGACGCCGACGCCGGCGGCGACCAGGCTCTGCACCGCGAGGTTGTCGTCGGTGCTGAACACCACGTCGGGTTCGAAGCCCTGCTCCGCGCAGACGTGCAGGAGGTTCGCCCGGCAGCGCGGACAGCCGGCGATCCAGCGCTCCTCGGCCAGGTCCGCCAGCCGTACGGCGTGCCGGCGGCCCAGCGGGTGGCCGACCGGCAGCAGGACCGTCAGCAGGTCCTCCATCAGCGGGATCTCCTCGACCCCCGCCGGTGGCCCGGCCACCGGGCCGGGGTAGCTGAACGCCAGGGCGATGTCGCACTCCCCGCGCAGCAGGCGGCGGACCGAGTCGGGTGGCTCGGCCTCGTGCAGTTCCACCCGGACGCCCGGGTGCTCGGCGAGCAGCTGGGCGATGGCGGAGGGGATCAGGGTGGCGGTGGCGCTCGGAAAGGCGCAGACCCGGACCCGGCCGGCCCTCAGCCGGGCGAGGGCGGTGAGCTGCTGCTGCGCGGCCGAGAGGCTGCCGAGGATGAGTTCGGCGTGCCGGGCCAGTGCCTCCCCCGCCTCGGTGAGCCGCAGCCCCCGGCCGGACCGGGCGAACAGCGGTACGCCGACGGAGCGTTCCAACGCCTTCATCTGCTGGGTGACGGCCGGCTGGGTGTAGCCGAGCTCGCGGGCCGCCGCCGAGTAGGAGCCGGCCCGCACCACCTCGTGGAAGGTCTTGATGTGACGGGTGTCGAACACTCCCGAAGCATAAGCAAATATTGTGGCGCTCCGGGCGGGTCCCGCTTTTCCCTTTGGTTTCCCGCGAATCCTCGGTCCCCGTGAACCCGCCGTTCCCCACAAGGCCCGCACTCCCCGGCGAACCGTCGGCCTGCCGCTGACCTCCGGAGCCCGGGCCCTCGTCCGCCGACCCCTTCCGCACCGCCGGTGCTTGCGCCCCGCCGCCCCGTCAGCCGCCCGGCGGCGGGAAGGAGTCGCCCGGTGACACCAGCCCGGTCTCGTAGGCGAGCACCACGGCCTGGGCCCGGTCGCGCAGCGAGAGCTTGGCGAAGATCCGGGCCACATGGGTCTTCACCGTCGCCTCGCTGAGCGTCAGGACGGCCGCCAGTTCGGCGTTGGACAGCCCCCCGCCCATCAGGGTCAGCACCTCGTGCTCACGGGGTGTCAGCGCGGCGAGGTCCCGGTGGACGGCCGGACCGCCGGTGCCCGGGCGGTGGCCGCCCCCGGCGCCCGTGCCCTGGCCGCCGGCCGCGAAGCGCGCCACCAGCCGGCGGGTGATCGAGGGCGCGAGCAGCGCGTCACCGGTGCCGACCAGCCGGACGGCCGCGGTCAGGTGGTCGGAGGTGACGTCCTTGAGCAGGAACCCGCTGGCGCCGGCGGCCAGTGCGGCGTAGACGTAGTGGTCGAGGTCGAAGGTGGTCAGCATGATCACCCGGCAGTCCCGGTCCTGGGCGAGCACCCGGCGGGCGGCCTCCAGGCCGTCCATGCCGGGCATCCGGATGTCCATCAGCACCACGTCGGGCCGCAGGGTGCGGGCGGCCTCCACCGCCTCGCCGCCGTCGGCGGCCTCGCCGACCACGTCGATGCCGCGTGCGGTCAGGATCAGCCGGAACCCGGTGCGCACCAGCTCCTGGTCGTCCACGATCAGGACCCGGGGCGCCGGCGCGGCGGTCGGCCCGGCGCTCGGGCCGGCGGGCAGTACGGCCCGCGGGTCCGACCCGGCCCCGGAGCCGGTCACGGCCGGTCCAGCGGGATCCGGGCGCGGACGCGGTAGCCCCCGCCGAGGCGCCTGCGGGCGTCCAGGTCACCGCCGTAGACGGCCACCCGCTCGCGCAGCCCGAGCAGTCCGCGGCCCGCGCCGTCGCTCCCCTCCCGGGTGCCGCGCCCGCCGCCGCCGGCGAGCACGCTCGGCCCGCTGTTCAGCACCTCCACCCGCAGGTAGCGGTCGGAGTACCGGACCGTCAGTTCGGCCTGTCCCCCGTCGCTGTACTTGAGGGCGTTGGTCAGCGCCTCCTGGACGATCCGGTAGGCGGTCAGGTCGATCCCGGCGGGCAGCGGGCGCGGGTCCCCCGAGATCCGCACCTCGACCGGCAGGCCGGCGAAGGCGATCCGGTCCACCAGTGGGCCGAGCCGGCCCAGGCCCGGCTGCGGTTCGAGGCGGCCGGCGCCCTCGCCGCCCTCGTCCTCCGCGCCGTCCGGCGAGGGGGCGAGCAGGCCGAGCAGGTGCCGCAGTTCGGTCATCGCGCCCCGGCCGGCCGCCTCGACCGCCCGCATCGCGGTGGCGGCCTCGTCCGGCATGGTGGTCAGCACCTCACGGGCCGCGCCGGCCTGAACCACCATCAGGCTGACGTTGTGGCTGACGATGTCGTGCAGCTCCCGGGCGATCCGGGCCCGCTCGGCGTCCACGGCGGCCACCGCCGCGCTCTCCCGCTCCCGCTCCAGCAGCCAGCCGCGATCGGCCAGCGCCTTGCGGTGCGAGCGCCGCTCCCTCAGCAGCGCGGCACCCAGCCAGCCGGCCGCGGCGCACACCACGGCCAGGATCATCACCAACGGTCCCACCCCGGATCTCCACACAAGATCACTTTGGCAGTCCGCGCCGCGTTCCGCATCCCTCCGCGGGACCCGGCCCCGTACATCCGCAGGATGACGGGCCGGGCCGGATACACCGGGGGGCTGATGCCGGGGGCCGGCGGCGCTTCTAGGTTCATGTCATGACTACAGATCACGACAGCGCGCAGCCGGTCGTCGTACGGCTGGACGCCGTGCGCAAGGAGTACGGCGAGGCGACGGCCCTGGACGGGGTGTCGCTGGAGATCCGGGCCGGCGAGGCGGTCGCGGTGATGGGTCCGTCCGGCTGCGGCAAGTCGACCCTGCTCAACATGGTGGCCGGCCTGGACCGCCCGACCGCCGGCACGGTCCGGGTGGGCGGCGAGGACCTCGGCAGCCTCAACGAGACCGGGCTGGCGCTGTTCCGGCGCCGGCAGGTGGGCATGATCTTCCAGTTCTTCAACCTGATCGACGACCTGCCGGCCCTGGACAACGTCGCGCTCTCCGCCCAGCTGACCGGGACCCCGGCCCGCCAGGCCCGCCGCCGGGCGCTCGAACTCCTCGACGAACTGGGCATCGCGGACCGCAAGGACGCCTACCCGGCGACCCTGAGCGGCGGCGAGCGCCAACGGGTGGCCGTCGCCCGGGCCCTGATGAACCGCCCGGCCCTGCTGCTGGCGGACGAGCCGACCGGCGCGTTGGACAGCCGCGCCGGCGAGCAGGTGATGGACCTGCTGATCGACCTCAACCAGATCGGCCAGACCCTGCTGATCGTCACCCACGACCCGCGGCTCGCCACCCGGTGCGCCAGCCGGCTGATCGAGTTCGCCGACGGCCGGGTGGCCCGCGAGAGCGTGCTGGAGCGGTCGTCGTGAGCGCGGTGTGGCGGGCCGCGTGGGCGGCCGTACGCCGCCGGCGGCTGCAGAGCGTGGTGGTCGGCCTGGTGGTGCTCTGCTCCACCACGACCGTGATGCTCGCGCTGGGCCTGCTGGACGCCGTCTCGGCCCCGTTCGACCAGGCCTTCGGCCGGCAGCACGGCGCCCATGTGGTGGCCACCTACGACCCGGCCGGCGTGTCGGCCGCCGAGCTGGCCGAGGCCGCCCGGCGGCCGGGCGTCCAGGCGGCCGAGGGCCCGTTCGGCCAGGGGTCGGTCAAGGTCGTCAAGGGCTGGCCCGGGTTCCCGGCCGGGACCCTGAAGGTGGTCGGCCGGGCGGACCCGGCGGCCGCCGCGGTGGACCGGCCCGCGCTGCTGGCCGGGCGCTGGGCCGCCGCTCCCGGAGAGCTGGTGCTCAACCAGGACTACACCGGGCTGGTGCTGGCGGACCTGCTGGGGACGACGATCGACGCGCCCGGCAGCCCGCCGCTGACCGTCGTCGGCGTCGCCACCAGCATGAGCCGCTCCGCCGACGCCTGGGTGGTGCCGGAGCAGATCGGCGCGCTGCACCCGGACGCCGTCCAGATGCTCTACCGCTTCACCGCCGCCGGCACCGCGCCGGAGGTCGGCTCGGCCCTGGACGCGGTCACCGCCGGGCTGCCGCCGGGTGCGCTGGTGTCCGCGCAGTCCCATCTGACCCTCAAGGAGGCCTACGCCGGGACGGCCAGGGACTACCTGCCGTTCATGACCCTGTTCGGGGTCCTCGGGCTGGCGGTCTCCGTCCTGATCGTCGCCAACGTGGTCGGCGGCGCGGTGGTCTCCGGGTTCCGCCGGACCGGCGTGCTCAAGGCCCTGGGCTTCACCCCCAACCAGGTGGTGGCGGTCCACCTGGTGATGGTCTCGCTGCCGGCCGTGGTGGGCAGCGCGCTGGGCACGCTGGCCGGCGGGCTGCTGGCGGAACCCGTCCTGGACGCCGCCTTCCAGGGGGTGCGGCGGGGCAGCGCGGTCGTCGAGATCGCGCCGTGGGTGTCCGTGGTCTGCCTGCTCGGCATGCCGGCCCTGGTCCTGCTGGCGGCCTTGCTGCCCGCGCTGCGCGCACACCGCCTCTCCGCGGCGCAGGCCATCAGTGCCGGCAGCGCCCCGCGGACCGGCCGGGGCCTCGCGGTCCAGCGCCGGCTGGGCGGCAGCCGGCTGCCGCGTGCGGTCAGCCTTGGCCTGGGCCACCCGTTCGCCCGCCCGGCCCGCACCGCGCTGACCCTGGCGGCCGTCCTGCTCGGCGTCACCACGGTCACCCTGACGACCGGCCTGACCAGCACCATGGTCGCGTACGGCGGAACGCAGGCCGGCCGCACCGGACCCGAGGCGGTCGTCTGGGTGGGGCGGCCCGCCTTCGGGGAGACGCTTCCCCGGCTGGGCGACCGTGAGCTGGAGTCGCTGGTGCGGTCCCGGCCGGGCGTGACCCGGGTGACGGCGCACGCCGTCGTCGACGTCCGGCTCGCCGGGTACACCCAGCCCGACACGGTCTTCTTCCAGCGCGGCGACGACGACCCGGGCATGGCCGCCCAGATCGTGGCCGGGCGCTGGCTCGCCGGGCCGGGCGAGGTGGTCGCCGCGCCGCTGTTCCTGAAGCAGCACGGACTGGCGGTCGGCGACCGGACCACCATGGAGCTGGACGGCCGGCAGACACCGGTGACCGTGGTCGGCGAGCTGATCAGCGGCGGCGGCGACCGGATGTGGTCGAGCTGGCCGACCCTGACCGCACTCGCCCCCGACGCCGTGCCGGTCAACTACGCGGTCGAGCTGGCCCCGGGCACGGACGTCCAGGCCTTCACCGAGGCCGTCCGGGCGGCCGAGCCCGGCCTGTACCCGATGCCGGCGGGCACCGGGAACACCGCGACGACCACCGTCGTCACCTTCGCCTCGGTGTTCACCCTGCTGCTGACCGCCGTGGCCGCGCTCGGTGTCTTCCACACGGTGCTGCTGAACACCCGGGAGCGCCGCCGGGACCTGGGCATGCTCAAGGCGGTCGGGATGACGCCGCGCCAGGTGGTGCTGATGACCGTGACCTCGGTGGCGGCGCCGGGCGTGCTCGCCGGGCTGGCCGGCGTCCCGCTCGGGATCGCCGGGCACCGCCTGATCGTGGACCACGTCGGGTCCGTGGTGTTCCCGGAGTCCATGAAGGCCGTCTGGCACCCGGCGGGCCTGGCGCTGCTGGTCCTGGCCGGGGTGGCGATCGCCGCCCTCGGTGCGCTGCTGCCGGCCCGGTCGGCGGCCCGGCTCACCATCGCCGAGGTGCTGCACAACGAGTAGTGCGGTGAACAGGGCGGCCGGGCCGTACGTCGCATCGCGGCGCGGCCCGGCCGCTCCGGGCCTACTGCTGAGCCTCCGGCGGCACCCCCGGGGGCAGGCCGGGCACCACGCCCGCCTCGGCGACCGGGGCGCCGCCCCTGATCCGCGGGCTGCGCCGGCTGCGCCCCTCCACCCAGCGGGCCAGCCAGGAGAGCGCCAGGCACATCCCGATGTAGACCGGCGCGATCACCATCACCACCGGGATGAAGGGCAGGTCGTAGTCCAGGTTGGTGGCGATCAGCTTCCCCGCGTGCAGGAACTCCTCGTAGGTGATCAGGAACCCGAGCGAGGTGTCCTTGAGGGCCACCACCAGCTGGCTGATGATGGCCGGCAGCATCGCCCGGTTGGCCTGCGGCACCAGGACGGCGGCCATCACCTGGGTCTTGCGCATACCCAGCGCGTACGCCGCCTCCCGCTGGCCGGCGGGCACCGCCAGCACCCCGGCCCGGAAGACCTCGGCCAGCACCGAGCCGTTGTAGAGGGTGAGGCCGGCGACCAGCGCCCAGAGCGGCTGGACCTTCAGCGCGACGAAGATGAAGAAGATCATCACCAGCAGCGGCATCGCCCGGAAGAACTCCACCACCACCGTGGACACCCAGCGCACCACCCGGTGCTCGGAGAGCCGGCCGGCCGCGAACAGCGCGCCGAACGGCAGCGCGAACAGCACCGTCCAGCCGAAGGCCTCCAGGGTGCGGCCGAGGCCTCGCAGCAGCAGCTCCTGAACCCCCCGGTACTCGAAGGCCATCCACTTCTGGTAGGTGAACTGCTGGGTGTGGAACAGCATGTAGACCACCCAGCCGAGCAGCGCGGCGATCGCCAGCAGCGCGAGCACCCCGTACATCCGGTGCCGGGCCACCGCCTTCGGGCCGGGCACGTCGTACAGGGCGGAGGCGGGCGCCGACCGCCGCGCGGAGGGGCGGACGGCCGGCCGGACGGAGGGGGGAGCGGTCACCGGGACACCGCCGTTCGTCGTTCGAGGAGGTTGAAGACGGCGCTGATGGCCAGGGTGATGACCAGGTAGCCGACCGCGATCCAGACGAAGGTCCAGACGATGCCGTACCCCAGCTCGTTGATGGTCCGGTAGGTGCCGAGCAGTTCGACCACGCTGAACGAGCCGGCGATCGCGGAGTTCTTGGCGAGCGCGATCAGCACGCTGCCGATCGGCGCCACCACCGACCGGTAGGCCTGCGGGAGCACCACCAGGCCCAGCGTCTGACCGAAGGTCATGCCGAGACTGCGGGCCGCCTCGCCCTGCCCGAGCGGCACGGTGTTGATGCCCGAGCGCAGCACCTCGCAGATGAAGGCCGAGGTGTAGCAGCCGAGCGCCAGCACCGAGAAGGTGAAGAACGGCAGCACGATGTCGAAGCGCGGCAGGCCGAGCACCACGATGAAGAACAGCAGGGTCAGCGGGGTGTTGCGCAGGATCGTCACCCAGCCGGTGCCGAAGGCCCGCAGGGCCCGGATCGGCGAGACCCGGAAGCTCGCGATCAGCACGCCGAGCAGCAGGGCCAGCGCGGAACTGACCACGGTCAGTTCCAGCGTGCCGACGAAGCCGTGCCAGTACGTCGACCAGTTGTCGGTCAGGACTTTCATACCGCGCGCTCCTCAGTACCGGTCGATCGGCGGCGGGGCGGGGGCCGGCACGCCGGACAGGCCGAGCGTCGCGTCGTAGGCCTTCTTCCAGTCGCCGTTCTTCTCGTGCGCGGCCAGCGCGTCGTCCAGGGCCAGCCGCAGCACCGTGTCCTCGCGCGGGGTGCCGATCCCGTACGGCTCCTTGGAGAAGGGCTCCCCGGCGATCTTCAGCTCGTCCGGCACCTTGGCGGCGTAGCCCTGCAGGATGGCGTTGTCGGTGGTGACGGCGGCGACCTGCCCGGTGACCAGGTTGTCCACGCAGGCCGAGTAGGTGTCGTAGGCGACCAGGTCCGCCTGCGGGTAGTCCTTCTCGATCCGCTGGTACGGGGTGGAGCCCGCCGCCGAGCAGACCTTCTTGCCGGCCAGGTCCTGCGGCCCGTGGATGCTGTCGTCGCTCCGGCGCACCAGCAGGGACTGGCCCGCGACGAAGTAGGGCCCGGCGAAGCCGACCAGCTTCTTGCGGTTGGCGTTGATCGTGTAGGTGCCCACGTAGTAGTCGACCTGGCCGTTCTGCAGCGCCGTCTCACGGTTGGCGGAGGCGATGGTCCGGAACTGGATGCGGTCCGGGCCGAAGCCGAGGTAGGCGCCGACCATCTTGGCGATCTCGATGTCGAAGCCCGAGTAGACGCCGGTGGCGGGGTCCTTCTGGCCCAGGTAGGGCTGGTCCTCCTTGGCGCCGATCACCAGGTGCCCACGGCCGCGGGCGGCGTCCAGGGTGGGCGAGCCGTTGATCACCTCCCCGGTGCGGACCTGGTACGAGGGCAGCGCGCTCGGCTGCGGGCCCTTGGGCGGCGGGGTGCCGGGCTTGCCGCAGGCGGCGAGCAGCACCAGCACGGCGAGGGCGGCGAGGGCGCGTCGGACGGTCGTCATGGCGCCCCTCAGTGCTTGAGGATCTTGGAGAGGAAGTCCCGGGCCCGCGCGCTCTCGGGAGCGTCGAAGAAGGCCTCGGGGCTGCGGTCCTCGACGATCCGGCCGTCGGCCATGAACACCACCCGGTTGGCGGAGGCCCGGGCGAACCCCATCTCGTGGGTGACCACCACCATGGTCATGCCCTCGTGCGCCAGCAGGCGCATCACGTCCAGCACCTCGTTGATCATCTCGGGGTCGAGCGCCGAGGTGGGCTCGTCGAACAGCAGCGCCTTGGGGTCCATCGCCAGCGCCCGGGCGATCGCGACGCGCTGCTGCTGGCCGCCGGAGAGCTGCGCCGGGTACTTGTCCTCCTGCGAGGCCAGCCCCACCCGGTCCAGCAGCGCCCGGGACTTCGCGTCCGCCTCGGCCCGGCCCCGGCCCCGGACCTTGACCTGGGCCAGCGAGACGTTCTGCAGCACGGTCTTGTGCGCGAACAGGTTGAAGGACTGGAAGACCATCCCGACCTCGGCCCGCAGCTTCGCCAGGCCCTTGCCCTCGGCGGGCAGCGGCTCACCGTCGATCCGGATGCTGCCGCTCTCGATCGGCTCCAGCCGGTTGATCGTCCGGCACAGGGTGGACTTGCCCGAGCCGGACGGCCCGATCACCACGACAACCTCGCCGCGGCCCACCGTCAGGTCGATGTCCTGCAGGACGTGCAGGTCGCCGAAGTGCTTGTTGACCCCGCTCAGCTCGATCAGCGGGGTGAAGACAGCGGTGCTCACCTGGGTGATCCCTCCTCAGGGGTCGAGGAGGTCCGTCACTTGGCCCGGCGGCCCTTGAGCAGCCAGCCCAGCGCGGCGCCGGCCAGCAGGGTGGCCAGCAACGCGACCCAGAGCGGCGCGGTGACCGTGAACACCCAGAACTGGATCTTCACCTTGTCGAGGTTGGCGAACAGGAACCACACCGCCAGGACGACGATCGCCCCGATCGCCAGATAGCGGGTGGGGACACCGGCGATCTCGCTCTTCCCGGGGCCTGCCGACGACGAACCGTCCGAAACTTTGGTCACCCCGGCAGTCTGGGTGCCGGGCCGGCGGTTCGTCCGTTCGCCCGGCCGCGACTGACCCTCCCGGGCCCGCCGCCCCACCCGAACGGCCCAGCGGCCGGGAACGGACGCCCCCCCGGGGGTGGCGATCAGGGCACCGGGGTGGCGTGCGGGGCACCGGGCAGGCAGGACCGGCGATCAGGGCACCGGGCAGGACCGGACGGCGAACGGCGCCCGCGCCGGGCTGCTCCGGATGCGGAGGGGCCCGGCGCGGGCGCGGCAGCACTACCGCTCGTCCCGCCAGGAGCGCCAGAGCGCCGCGTACGGGCCGCCGGCCGCGACCAGCTCGGGATGGCTGCCGTACTCGCTGATCCGGCCGCCCTCGACCACCGCGATCACGTCCGCGTCGTGCGCGGTGTGCAGGCGGTGGGCGATGGCGATCACCGTCCGGCCCTCCAGCACCCGGGAGAGCGAGCGCTCCAGGTGCCGGGCGGCCCGGGGGTCGAGCAGCGAGGTGGCCTCGTCCAGCACCAGGGTGTGCGGGTCCGCCAGGACCAGCCGGGCCAGCGCCAGCTGCTGGGCCTGCGGCGGGGACAGGGCCGTACCCCCCGACCCGACCTCGGTGTCCAGGCCCTCCGCCAGGCCGTCCACCCACTCACCGGCGTCCACCGCGTCCAGGGCGGCCCGCAACTCGGTGTCGTCGGCGTCGGGCGCGGCCAGCCGCAGGTTGTCCCGCAGGGTGCCGACGAACACGTGGTGCTCCTGGTTGACCAGCGCCACCCGGGCCCGGACCCGCTCGGCGGGCATCCGCGCGAGCGAGGCGCCGCCGAGGGTGACACTCCCCCGGCCCGGGGCGTAGATCCCGGCCAGCAGACGGCCCAGGGTGGACTTGCCGGCCCCGGACGGGCCGACCAGCGCCACCCGGCTGCCCGGCGCCACGTCCAGGCTGATGCCGTGCAGCACGTCGGCGCCCTCCCGGTAGCCGAACCGCACCTCGGTGGCCTCCACCCGGTGCCCGTCCGGGTGGACCGAGTCGTCCGTCTCCGGATCCTCCACCTCGCGGACCCCGACCAGCCGGGCCAGCGAGGCCTGGCCGATCTGGAGCTCGTCGTACCAGCGCAGGATCAGGTCGACCGGACCGGTGAGCGCCTGCGCGTAGAGCACACCGGTGGTCAGCTGGCCCACACTGATCCAGCCCCGGAGGGTGAACAGCCCGCCGAGCACCAGGGTGCCCAGCACCGCGAGCGTGTAGACGGCGTCGATGGTGGGGAACCAGACCGAGCGGAGCCAGAGCGTGTAGCGCTCCCAGGCCAGCCACTCGCCGAGCTTGCGGTCGGTGAGGCGGATCCGGTCCTCGCCCAGCCGCAGCGTCTCGACCGTCCGGCCCGCGTCGACCGTCTCGGCCAGCACCGTGTTGACCGCCGCGTACCCGGCCGACTCGGAGCGGTAGGACTGCGGGGCACGCCGGAAGTACCAGCGGGAGCTGGCCAGCAGCAGCGGCAGGCCGATGACGGCGGTGAGGGCGAGCAGCGGCGAGGTGACCACCAGCGCGCCCAGCACCAGCACCAGCGAGACCACGGCGACGGCCAGCTCGGGCACCGCCTCGCGGACCGACTTGGAGAGCCGGTCGATGTCGGTGGTGCCCCGGGAGACGAGGTCACCCGTGCCGGCCCGCTCCAGCACGCCGGGCGGCAGGGCGACCGAACGGACCAGGAAGTCCTCCCGGAGGTCGGCGAGCACCTCCTCTCCCAGGACTCCACCGCGCAGCCGGGACCACCAGGTGAAGGCGGACTGGACCAGCAGCGCCAGCAGGTACCAGCCGACGGCCGCCGCGATGGCGCCCTCGGCACTGCCGGAGGCGAGCGACTCGACCAGCCGGCCGAGCACCCACGGCCCGACCAGCCCGGCCACCGTCGCGACACCGTGCAGCCCGACGACCGCGCCGAAGTTGGCACGGTGGCGCCGGGCGAGCAGCCGGACGTAGCTGCGGACGGCCGCCGGGGAGCCGACCGGCAGCATGGTCGCCGGACCGGTCTCCGACTGGGCGGGGGGCTTCATTCGGTACTCCTCGGGCGAGATCCGGCGGCTGCGCCGCGGTGCCGGCCGGGAAGGCTCCGGACGGCCGGGGGACGGCCGGGCCGGGGCCCGCCGGGCAAGGACGTGACGGGACGGGACCGGACCGGCGGGGACGGGAGAGGTGGCGACGGGACCGGCGGTCCGGTCCGCCGCTCCCGCGCGCGGACGCACGGGGGAGCGGCGGGGAAGGCGTGCCTCACACCGCCTCCTTCACGCTCACGGGCGCCGCCGCCGGCGCCGGGTCCTCCTCGCGGGTGACCACGGCCCGGTAGAGCGGTTCGCGGTGCAGCAGCTCGCGGTGGGTCCCGGAGGCGGTGACCCGGCCTTCGTGGACCAGCAGCACCCGGTCGGCCTGGTCGAGCAGCAGCGGGCTGGTGGCCAGGACGACGGTCGTCCGCCCGGCGCGGCTGCGGCGCAGGCCGGCCGCGATCCGCGACTCGGTGTGGGCGTCGACGGCGCTGGTCGGTTCGTCCAGGACGAGCACCGGCGGATCGGCCAACAGTGAGCGGGCCAGTGCCAGGCGCTGGCGCTGGCCGCCGGAGAGCGAGCGTCCGCGCTCGGTGATCACGGCCCGCATCGGGTCTCCCCCGCAGTCGGGCGAGCCGTCCACCAGCGCGTCCAGCACGTCCTCGGCGCGGGCGGCGGCCAGCGCGTCGGCGGGCTCGATCCGGCCCGAGGCGGGCACGTCCAGCAGCTCGGCCAGGGTGCCGGAGAGCAGCACCGGCTCCTTGTCGTGGACCAGCACGGCGGCGCGGGCCTCGGCCAGCGGCACGGCGTCCAGCGGGGTGCCGCCGAGCCGCACCGCGTGCTGCTCGGGCGCCGGCTCGTCCCCCTCGGCCGGCGGGACATGGCCGCCGAGGCGCTCGGCGAGCTCCCCGGCGAAGTCCGGATCACCGCAGACCACGGCGGTCAGCTCGCCCGCGCGGGCGGTCAGCCCGGTGCGGGGGTCGTGCAGGTCGGCGCGGTCCGGGCGGGCCAGCGCGGCGTCCGGGGCCCGGCTCGTCCGGGACAGCGCGAGCACCCGGGTGGCCCGTCCGGCGGAGACCCGGGCGACGCTCCAGGCGTGCGCGGCCTCGCCGAGGATGCGCAGCGGCGCGGCCAGGAAGGCCGTCGCGCCGTAGACCGAGACCAGGGTGCCGATGCCGATCTCCCCGGTGGCGGCCAGGTGCGCGCCGTACCAGGTGACGCCGACCACGAAGAGCCCGGGCAGCAGCACCTGCTGGGCCTGCATCAGCGAGGAGAGCCGGGTGGCCCGCACCGCGGCCGCCCGGACCTTCTGCGAGGCGGCGCGGTAGCGCGCCAGGAAGAGCTCCTCACCTCCGATGCCGCGCAGGACGCGCAGCCCGGCGACGGTGTCCGCGGCCAGCTCGGTGGCCTTGCCGCCGAGCGCGCGCTGCTCGGCGTACCGCTTCTCGAAGGGCCCGAGCAGCGGCCAGACCGAGGCGGCCAGCACCGGCACGCCGAGCAGGACCACCAGGCCGAGCAGCGGCTGGACGGCCAGCACGACCGCGCTGACGCCGAGCCAGACCAGCACCGCGGCGCGGACCCGGGCGACCAGCTCGACGTACCAGCCGATCTTCTCGACGTCACCGCTGCCCACCGCGACGATCTCGCCGGTGGCGATCCGGCGGGAGAGGCCGGCGCCGAGCCGGGAGGCCTGTCGGGCGACCAGCTGGCGGACCTGGGTGGCGGCGGTGATCCAGTTCCAGACCGCCTGGCGGTGGAGCAGCACGGTACCGCCGGCGGCGACCACCGACAGGGCCAGGGCGAAGGCCCCGGCCCGCCAGATCCCGGCGGCGTCACCGTCGACGGCGGCCTGGACGCCCTGGCCGAGCGGCAGCGGCAGGGCCGCCCGACAGCCCATCTCCAGCAGCGCCCAGCAGGTGGAGAGCACCTGGCCGCGGCGTTGGCTGCGCTGGAGCCAGCGCAGGAAGGCGAGCGGCGAGGAGAGATCGGGACTTCCGGGGTCGGACAGCGGCAGGGGTTTGAGCGGCATGACGCTCCGTTGCAGGGTGTACGGGCATGGGACGGGTGGCGCACGGCCCGGATCACGGGACGCGGCCTGGCATCCGGCGCACCGGGTGGCCGGGGCCGTAGGGGTACGGAGGCGTCGGGGACGGCGACGGGACACGGGGTCACCGGCGTTGCCGACAGCCGTCGTCGACCGGAAGGATCGAGGTGGTGCGGACGGGGGTACGCCCACGGGCGGCAGGTGGGAGGCGGGGCCGGCGGCATCACGGCGGATGGGGTTCAGGACGTCATGGGAATCGAGCCTGCCGGTAGCGATGTGACGTACGCAACAGGTTTTCCGGCCGTCCGGCAGCCGCCGACTTTCCGGGCCGGCCCGGGAACATCGACGCCACCGGCCTGGTTGGCAAGATCCGGAAGCATCGGACGACCAGGAGGGCACCCCTTCCCGTGAGCACCATCCCCACCGTCTCGCTCAACAACGGGGCGCACATCCCGCAGCTCGGCTTCGGTGTCTGGCAGGTCCCGGACGCCGAGGCGACGGCCGCGGTCCGCACGGCGATCGAGGCGGGCTACCGATCCGTCGACACCGCCGCGGTCTACGAGAACGAGGCCGGCACCGGCCGGGCCGTCGCGGAGGCGATCGCCGGCGGCGTCCGCCGCGAGGACCTGTACATCACCACCAAGCTGTGGAACTCGGGCACCGCCGACTGGACGGGCGAGCAGGGCCGCGACGCGGTGCTCAAGGCCTTCGACAGCTCGCTCGACAAGCTGGGCCTGGACTACCTCGACCTGTACCTGATCCACTGGCCGCGGCCGATGCACGGCAGCTACCTGAACGTGTGGAAGGCCTTCGAGCAGCTGCTCGCGGACGGCCGGGTGAAGTCGGTGGGCGTCTCGAACTTCGGCCCCGAGCAGCTGACCCGCCTGCTGGAGGAGTCCTCCGTGGTGCCGGTCCTCAACCAGGTCGAGCTGCACCCGCACTTCCCGCAGCGCCAGCTGCGCGCCTTCCACGCCCAGCACGGCATCGCCACCGAGGCGTGGAGCCCGCTGGGCCAGGGCAAGAGCCTGCTGACCGAGCCCGCCCTCGTGAAGATCGCCGAGAAGCACGGCCGGACCACCGCCCAGGTGGTGCTGCGCTGGCACCTGCAGAGCGGCGTGATCGCGATCCCGAAGTCGGTCACCCCTTCGCGGATCAAGGAGAACCTGGACGTCACCGGCTTCGAGCTGGACGCCGAGGACTTCGCGGCGATCGAGGCCGTCGAGACCGGCATCCGTCTCGGCCCGGACCCGCAGGGCTTCGACTGGAACTGACCGGCCGCACCGGGCCCGGCGTCGCCGGGCCCGGACCGGACGAGCCGGCACGGGCCGCACCGGGAAAGGCCCGGACGGGCACGATCGAATTCTGAAGGCGCGTCAATGCCGAAGGCCGTCACCCCGGGATCGAGGTGACGGCCCGCAGAATTCAGGCGAATCGTTTTGGCTGGTCTACAGACGAGCCGCCTTGGCCAGCAGCGCGAGGGCATCCTCGTGCTCGTGCTCCTCCAGCGGCGAGAGCAGCAGTCGCTGCACCTCGCGCACCCCGGCCGCGGAGCGGTGCAGCAGATCCTGGCCCGCCGAGGACAGCGAGAGCAGGTTGCGACGACCGTCCGAGGGGTCGCGGCGACGGAGCACCAGACCACGGCGGACCAGCCGGCTGACCATCTCGGCCATCGTCGCCTTGTCCAGCGAGGCCAGCTCGCCGACCGTGCGCTGGTCGGCGCCCGGCTCCAGCTCCAGTGCGTCCAGCACCGCGTACTGCGGCGCCGTCAGCTCCGAGCCGACATGCTCGGACCAGAGCTTGGTGTGCACCTGCTGCCCGACGCGGATCAGGTAGCCGATCGCCCGCTGGGCGTCGAGCATCGGACGGGCATCGGTCAGAACGGCCACCGCGGCCGGCTCCAGCCTGGCTATCCTCGCCATCACCCGGACGATTTCCAGCTGCTCCTCAGGGCTGAGCGGCTCGAACAGCGTGCGCTGCACACGAACCACGCCGCCGGTGGCCTCGCGGACCGCCTGGGCGCCGTTCTGAGAGAGCGCCAGCAGCTTGCGCCGGCCGTCCGCCGGGTCGCGACGCCGCAGCACCAGGCCGCGCCGCACCAGACGGGCGACCATTTCGGCCATCGTGGCCTTGTCGAGCGAGGCCCGCTCCCCCACCGTGCGCTGGTCGGCGCCCGGTTCGAGGGCGAGAACCAGCAGTACGGCGAACTGCGGAGCCGTGAGGTCGGCCCCGACGTGCTCGGACCACAGACGAGTGTGGACCTGCTGTGCAACGCGGATGAGGTGTCCGGGCGACTGCTGCAGTCGCGCGGACACGCGGGTCGTCGGGATCTCCCCCAGCACCATGTATCCGTCCCGATGTCACACCCGGTGTGTGTGGGACACCCGGGTGGGGCAGTAACGGCGTGTGGGCGTCCCGCTATGAGGGAGGGCGCGCCAGCCGTGCAGCCGGTGGCTGCTGGCGCACACTATACAAACGCCAAGGCCCTGCTGGCAGACGGGGGCCGATAGTAGACGCAACTTCGGCGAACTTGGCATATTTACACGCCCGCCCGGGGTGCCGTTCACCCGCTCGTAGCAGAAAGCCGACCGACCGGTCCTTACCCTCGGTCACCTGCGGCTCTGTCCTCTGGTTCACCAGACTACTCGTCGGTAAGGTGGCGGCGAAGCGCTCTCAACGCCACCCTCCGGCCGGCCTTCACGAATTTTTCGCGCGGCCCGGCCCGTAACCCCACGAGAGAGACGAGACCGAGCATGACCGAGCAGAGCACCGCCCCCCGGGTCGCGGTCGTCACCGGCGCAGCCCGCGGCATCGGCGCCGCCACCGCACTGCGGCTGGCCGCGGACGGCTACGCCGTCGCCGTGGTCGACCTGGAGGAAGCCGCGGGCAAGGACACCGTGGACAAGATCGTCGCAGCGGGCGGCCGGGCCCTGGCCGTCGGGGCGGACGTCTCCGACGCCGAGCAGGTCCAGGCCGCCGTCGACCGGATCGCGGCCGAGCTCGGCGCCCCGGTCGTCCTGGTCAACAACGCCGGCGTACTGCGCGACAACCTGCTGTTCAAGATGTCCGAGTCCGACTGGGACACCGTGATGAACGTGCACCTCAAGGGTGCTTTCCTGATGACCCGCGCGGTGCAGAAGCACATGGTCGACGCCGGGTTCGGCCGGGTCGTCAACCTGTCCTCCTCCTCCGCCCAGGGCAACCGCGGCCAGGCCAACTACTCCGCCGCCAAGGCCGGCCTGCAGGGCTTCACCAAGACCCTGGCGATCGAGCTGGGCAAGTTCGGCATCACCGCCAACGCCGTCGCGCCCGGCTTCATCGCCACCGAGATGACGGCGGCCACCGCTGCCCGAGTCGGCATGGAGTTCGAGGCCTTCAAGGCGGCGGCCGCCACCCAGATCCCGGTCAACCGGGTCGGCGTCCCCGAGGACATCGCCAACACCATCTCGTTCCTCGCCGGTGAGGGCGCGGGCTTCGTGTCCGGCCAGGTCATCTACGTCGCCGGCGGGCCGCTCGACTGAGCCGCCCCGGCCCACGGGCGCCCTCGGCCGCCTCGGCCGGGGGCGCCTTCCGCCGTCCGGGCCCGATCCTCCCCGCCGGCCCGGTCGCGGGCGGCGGCACTGTCCTCTATATAGGCATGAGCATGCTCCCGTGCACAGCATGGTCATGCCCGGACCGCCTGCCTCGGAGCGGCGCGGGCCGTGACCGGGCCGCCGGCCCGGCGCCCGGGACCGGCATCCTCGCCCCCGGCCGTACCGAGCTCGCCCGCCCCGGCCGTACCGCCCGCGCCGACCCGCGCCACCCGCGCACCCGCGCACCCGCGAGGAGCAGCACCGCGGGCCGGCCGCCGCCCGCACTCAGTCGCGCCCCCGCAGGACGGGCAGCAGTGCGGCGAGCCCCTCCAGTTGCTCCGCCTGGGCGGCGGCGTCGAGCGCGCCGATCCGGCACACCAGGTGCCGGGCGCCCTGCTCCGCGTACCGGCCCAGCTCCCGCGCGATGTGCTCGACCGGTCCGGCGATCAGGCACTGGATCGTCTCGGCCACCTCGAGCGGCGCCCCGTAGGTCGTCCTGGTGTACACGTCCAGCGCCTTCCGGCCGGCCGCCGGGTCGGGCGCGATCAGCACGGTGGTGTAGAGCGCGGGGGCGACCGCGGCCTGGTCCCGCCCCGCCTCGGCGGCCGCGCGCCGTACTTCGGTCAGGCCCGGTCCGTAGGCGCGGTGGTCCGGCGGGTAGGGCAGCCAGCCGTCGTAGTGCCGGCCGGTCCGGGCCAGCGCCGCGGGGGTGGCGCCGCCCAGCCAGATCGGCGGGCCGCCGGCCCGGTGCGGGGCGAGGCCCCCGGGCAGGTCGTCGAGGTGCAGCACCTTGCCGTGGAACGCGGACGGGCCGGTCGAGGTCCACAACTGCCGCCAGAGCGCCACGGTTTCGTCCAACCGGCCGAACCTGCGCTCCCACGGCACCTCGGAGGCGGCGTACTCCCGCTCGGAGCGGTTCGGGAAGCCGGCGCCCACCGTCACCACCAGCCGGCCGCCCGACAGCAGGTCCACCGAGGCGAGCGCCTGCGCCGTCTGCACCGGCCGGCGGAAGGCGGGCAGCAGGGCGGCCGTGCCGAGGGTGACCCGCTCGGTGCGGGCGGCCAGCGCACCGAGCAGGGTGATCGGCTCGATCATGGGCTTGAGCAGGGTGTCCCCGACCCAGAGCGAGTCGAAGCCCAGCTCCTCGGCCCGCGCCCCGAGACCGAGCAGGCCGCGCGGCCCGCCGGCTCCGTCCCACTGTGCCGCTCCGGTCGGCAGTACCACTCCCACGCGCATCTCGTCCGTCATGGGAGCCAGCCTGCGCCGCTCCGGCGAGCCGGGCAATTCCCTGCGGGGAATGGCGACTCCCTCAGCCCCGGCAGTAGAACTGGGTCGTGGACTTCCCTCAGGCACTGCGCGAGCGGCGCACCCGACGCCGCCTCAGCCAGCTCGAACTCGCGGACCGGGCCGGCACCACCCAACGGCACCTCAGCTTCATCGAGACCGGCCGCTCGACGCCCGGGCGTGACCTGGTGGTCCGGCTGGCCGAGTCGCTGGAGCTGCCGCTGCGCGAACGCAACGACCTGCTGCTGTCCGCCGGATTCGCCCCCGCCTATCCGCGCGGCGCCCTGGGCGGCCCCGAACTCACCCCGGTGCTGGACGCGTTGGAGCACATCCTGACGGGCCATCTGCCCTATCCCGCGGTGGTGGTCGACCGGTACGGCGAACTGGTCGCCGCCAACGCGGCGTTCGGGCTGCTCACCGAGGAGGTGCCGGCCGAGCTGCTGGGTCCGGCGACCAACGTCTACCGGGTGGCCCTGCACCCGCGGGGCCTGGCACCGAGGATCGGCAACTTCGCCGAGTGGGCCCAGCACGTGCTGACCGGTTTGCGCCGCGAGCTGGAGCGCCACCCGGACGAGCGGCTGGACGCCCTGCACGCCGAGCTGCGCTCCTACCTGCCGGCCCGGGCGCCCGTCGCGGCCCCGCTGGGATTCGCGGTCCCGCTGGAGCTGCACTCGCGGCACGGCCTGCTGCGGCTGATCACCACCATCACCACCTTCGCCACGGCTGCCGACGTGACCCTGGCGGAGCTGAAGCTGGAGGCCTTCCTGCCGGCCGACCGGGCCACCTCGGTGATCCTCGCGGGGCTCCGGGACGCGCAGCGGGAGGATGGGCCGAGCGGGCGGGGCTGACCTAGACAATCCATAGGATTCATGCTCGAACATCGTTCACCAATTCGATTCGAATTGACCCCCAGGGGTGATCGACAGAAACCTTCACTTTCGCTTCGAGGTCACCCCCCGAGGTGCGAACACCTGACGAGAAGCCTGCTTAGCACATACCGTGACCTGCAGTCTTTTCCTCAGGGAAATTCAGTCATGAATTCTTGGCGCGGGTAATCTCCATTCCGTGCAAGCCCAGACCGAATCATCATCGGCCCCGAGTCGGCCGCCGGCCGAGCAGGTCACGGCCTACTCCACCTGGCCCCCGTTGAACCGGACGCAGGCCACCCTGCTCGGCCTGACCGCACTGGCCTACCTGATCGTCATCGCCGGGGTGCTCCTGGACACCGCCCTGGTGGACCTCGACTGGTGGGCCAGACTGGCCCGGCCCTACCACCGGTGGCCGGAGCTGGAGCCGCTGCTGAGCGCCTGGGTGGTGGCGGGCCAGCGCGGCCCGTCGGCGATCGCGGCCGGCGGCTGGCTGGTCTGGCGCGCCTGCCGGACCCACAACGCGCGCCCGCTGCTGGTGATGGGCACCGCCCTGCTACTGCTCAACGTCACGGTCGGCACCGTGAAGATCGTCACCGGTCGGCTCGGTCCGCACTACGCCCACTACGTCGGCTCGGCCGAACTCTTCTCCGGCGGCACCATCTTCCCCTCCGGTCACACCGCCAACGCGGTGGTCACCTGGGGGGTGCTGGCCTACCTGGCGGCGCGCTGGCGGCGGACCGGCGCCGTCCTGGCCGGCGCCACCGCCTGCTCGATCGGGCTCACCACGGTGTACCTCGGCACGCACTGGGTGAGCGACGTCCTCGCGGGGTGGGCGGCCGGCCTGCTGGTCCTGCTCGCCCTGCCGCTGGCCGAGCCGCTGCTGGCCTCCGCGGCCGTCCGGATCGCGGCCCACCGCCGGGCGCGGCGGCCCGGGGGCCCAACCGCCGGCCCGTGACCGCGCCACCGGCCCGTGGCCGCGGGTCAGCCCTCCCAGCCGCGCTCCACCACACCGTCCCGGACCACCAGGTTCAGCCGTCCCTCGCGGTACTCCATGGTGATCATCGCGCCGGGTTCCAGCACCCGGACGCCGGCCCAGCCACGCTCACGGGCCAGTTCCTCGGCGACCTCGACGGACAGCCCGGCGAAATCCCGGGTCGTCTCCTCCGTCATCGCGGTTCCCCCTTCCGGTCGGACGTACGCTGGAATCGTAGACCCGCCCGGGCCGGACGGCCGGGGCGGTGCCCCGCCGCGAGGAGGTGAGCGCCGTGCGTGCGACGACCCCCCGGCGTTGGCGCAGCGGCACCGAGCCCGCGACCGCCCGCAGCGACCTCAAGCTCCGGCTGCTGCTCTCCCTGACCTTCACGCCGTTCTTCGCGCTCTGCACCGTCGGTTTCGCGGTGTTCGCCGCCCGGGCGGCGCCGGACGGCGCGCCCTCCCGCGGGACCCTGATCGGGTTCACGGTCGCCTGCGCCGTCCTGACCGTGTTCGCCCTGATGGACCTGGTGGTCGTGCTGCACCGACGGCAGACCGAACTCTGACCGCCGGCCCCTCGCGCGGACGGCACGGACGGTGCCCCGACCCGGCCGGAGGCACGGTCCGCCCCGGTCACCTGCTGCCGACCGCCTGCTTGACCAGCGTCCGCCCGAAGTCCCACATCAGGCCGCTGCCCCGGTGCGCGTCGTCCATCACGTCGGTGAAGGCGTCGACGAAGCGGTCGACGTCCCGCTCGGTGATGGTCAGCGGCGGGATCAGCTTGATGACCTCCAGGTGGTCCCCGGACACCTGGGTGAGGATCCGGTGCCGCTGGAGCAGCGGGACGACCACCATCTGCGCGAACAGGCCCTTGCGGGCGGCCTGCAGGGCCGTCCACCCGGTGCGCAGCTTCAGCGACTTCGGCCGGCCGAACTCGATACCGATCATCAGGCCCCGGCCCCGGACCTCGGCCAGCAACTCGTACCGGTCGGTGAGCGCGGCGAGCCTTTCGCGCAGCAGGTCGCCCGTGCGGCGGGCGTTCTCGACCACTTTCTCGTCCCGCATCACGTGCAGGGTGGCCAGCCCGGCGGCCATCGCCTGGGCGTTGGAGCCGAAGCTCGCCGAGTGCACCAGGACCCGGTCCATCGAGGAGTACACCTTCTCGAAGATCCAGCCCCTGCCGAGGGTGGCGCCGACCGGCACGTAGCCGCCGGAGAGCGCCTTGGCCGCGCAGACCAGGTCCGGCAGCACGCCCGCCTCGTGCTGGTAGGCGAAGAACTCACCGGTCCGGCCGATCCCGGTCTGCACCTCGTCGCAGATCAGCAGGGCCTTGTTCGCGTGCAGCAGCTCCTGTGCGGCGCGCAGCCAGCCGGGCGGCGGGGCGAGCACGCCCTTGCCCTGGATCGGCTCGACGATCAGGGCCGCGACGTCGCCCTTCCTGAGCTCGCGGGCGAGGGCGCCGAGATCGCCGAGCGGGATCGCGGTGTCCGGCAGCAGCGGGTCGAAGCCCTTGCGGAACCCGCTCTCCCCGTTGACCGAGAGCGAGCCCGCGGTGAGCCCGTGGAAGGCGTGGTCGCAGTAGAGGACGCGGCGGCGCCCGGTGGCGTACCGGGCGAACTTCAGCGCCGTCTCGACCGCCTCGGTGCCACTGTTGCCGAAGAACACCCGGTCCAGCCCCGGGGTGTGGGAGAGCAGCTCCTCGGCGAGCAGGCCGGGCAGCGGGGCGCAGTCGAAGCGGGTGAGGTCGGGCAGGTCGAGGTCCATCACCTGCTGGACGGCCGCCCGCACCACGGGGTGGTGCCGGCCCAGCGCGAAGATGCCGAAGCCGGCCAGCATGTCGAGGTACTCGTTGCCCTCGGCGTCGTAGAAGTACGGGCCCTCGGCGCGCTCGTAGTACTTGTCGAAGCCGATGGTCCGCAGCATCCGGGGCAGCTGCGGGTTGAGGTACCTGCTGTGCAGCTCGTAGCGCTCGGCGCCGCGTTCGGCGAGCAGCGCGGCGAGGTCGAATCCCGGCCCGGCGGCCGGGCGGTCGGGGGCCGGTTCGGTGCTGGAATCAGCCGGCATGGCGCTGGTTCGCTCCTCGGGTCGGTAGCAGCCGCTTGGCGACGGCGGCGGTCTGGGCGGCCACGCCGGTGCCGGTGAGGCCGATCTCCTCCAGGATCTCGCCGCGGGAGGCGTGCGCGAGGAACTCCTGGGGAATTCCGAGCGCCCGCAGCGGGGTGTCCACCTCGGCGTCCCGCAGCGCCTGGGCGACGGCCGCGCCGACGCCGCCGGCCCGGCCGTTGTCCTCGACGGTGACCACCAGGCGGTGGGCGGCCGCGAGTTCGACCAGCGCGGGGTCCACCGGCTTGACCCAGCGCGGGTCGACGACGGTGGCGGTGAAGCCGTCGGCCAGCAGCAGGGCCGCGGCGTCCAGGCAGGCGGGGGCGGTGGTGCCGACGGCGACCAGCAGGATCTCCGGCGCGGGACCGGTGCGCAGCAGCACGTCGACACCGCCGATCCGCTCCTGCGCCGGGACGGCCGGCCCGATGTCGGCCTTGGGGAACCGCACCACCGTGGGCGCGTCGGCGACCTCGACCGCCTCCCGTAGCAGGGCCCTGAGCTGGTCGGCGTCGCGCGGGGCGGCGAGCCGCAGGCCCGGGACGACCTGCAGGATCGACATGTCCCACATGCCGTTGTGCGAGGCTCCGTCGGTGCCGGTGACACCGGCGCGGTCCAGCACGAAGGTCACACCGAGCCTGTGCAGCGCGACGTCCATCAGGACCTGGTCGAAGGCCCGGTTGAGGAAGGTCGCGTAGACCGCGACGACTGGGTGCAGCCCGCCGGTGGCCAGACCCGCGGCGCTGGTGACGGCGTGCTGCTCGGCGATCCCGACGTCGAAGGTCCGTTCGGGGTACGCCTCGGCGAACTTGGTCAGCCCCACCGGCTGCAGCATCGCGGCGGTGATGGCGACGACGTCCGGCCGCTCGGTGCCGATGGCGAGCAGCTCGCTGCCGAACACGGACGTCCAGGAGGTGCCGCCGCTGGGCGAGATCGGCAGGCAGGTGTACGGGTCGATCGGGCCCACCGCGTGGAACCGGTCCGCCTCGTCCTGCTCGGCGGGCCGGTAGCCGCGGCCCTTGACCGTCAGGCAGTGCACGATGACCGGGCCGCCGAAGCCGCGGGCCTGGCGCAGCGCCTGCTCGACGGCGGCGATGTCGTGCCCGTCGATCGGGCCGAGGTACTTCAGGCCGAGGTCCTCGAACATGCCCTGCGGCGCGAAGGCGTCCTTGAAGCCCTTCTTGGCGCCGTGCAGGGCGTCGAAGATCGGCTGCCCGACCAGCGGCGTGCGCTGCAGGGCGCCCTTGCCGAGCGCCAGGAACCGTTCGTAGCCCTGGGTGGTGCGCAGGGTCGAGAGGTGGTGGGCCAGGCCGCCGACGGTCCTGGCGTAGGAGCGCTCGTTGTCGTTGACGACGATGACCAGCGGCCGGTCCTGCGCCTCGGCGATGTTGTTGAGGGCCTCCCAGGCCAGGCCGCCGGTGAGCGCCCCGTCGCCGATCACGGCGACGGTGTACCGGTCGTGCTGGCCCAGCAGCTGGGTGGCCTTGGCGAGGCCGTCGGCGTAGGCGAGCGCGGTGGAGGCGTGCGAGTTCTCCACCAGGTCGTGCTCGGACTCGGCCCGCGACGGGTAGCCGGACAGGCCGCCCTTGGCGCGCAGCCGGCTGAAGTCCTGCCGCCCGGTGAGCAGCTTGTGGACGTAGCTCTGGTGCCCGGTGTCCCAGACGATCCGGTCGTACGGGGAGTCGAAGACCCGGTGCAGGGCGATGGTGAGTTCGACGACGCCGAGATTGGGGCCCAGGTGACCGCCCGTCCGGGTGACGGCGCCGATCAGGAAGTCGCGGATCTCCTCGGCCAGGAGGGGGAGGTCCGATGCGGGAAGCTGTCTGAGGTCCGCTGGTCCCTTGATCGCGGGCAGGAGTGACATGGGTTCACCTCAGGACTCGTTCGGCTCAGGGCTTGTACGGCTCAGGGCTGGTTCGACTCAGGGTTTCCGGGACTCGGGGCCTTCCTGGACTCAGGGTTCCGGGACCGGGGACCTCTTCGGCTCGGGACTTGATCGGGTCGGACTCGTGCGACCGGTGAAAGCGGTGTCCAGCCTGCCGTGGGAACGGCCGGCGCGCCTGCTGAGCGCGGCACGCCCGGCCGCCCGCGAGGGGCGGGGCCCGGCACGGGGAGCCCGTGCCGGGCGGCGGGTCAGTGCTGGCGGTTGGCGCCGATGGTCTCCCGGACGGCCCGCAGCGACTCGGTGAGCGAACCCATGGTGGCGAGCACGGCGGTCGGCTCGTACCCGCAGTGCGCCATGCAGTTCTCGCAGCGGGGGTCGCGGCCGCGGCCGTACTTCGACCAGTCGGTCTTCTCGATCAGTTCGCGGTAGGTCGGCACGTAGCCGTCGGACATCAGGTAGCAGGGGCGCTGCCAGCCGAACAGCGAGTAGTTCGGGATGCCCCAGGCGGTGCACTCGAAGTCGACCTTGCCCTCCAGGAAGTCCAGGAAGAGCGGGCTGTGGTTGAGACGCCAACGGCGCCGGTTGCCGCCCGCGAAGGTCTTCCTGAACAGCTCCCTGGTCTGCTCGACGCCGAGGAAGTGCTCCTGGTCGGGTGCCTTCTCGTAGGCGAAGGCCGGGGAGATCATCATCTCGTCGACCTTGAGGTCGTCGTTGAGGTAGTCGAGCACCTCGATGATGGTCTGCGGGGTGTCGGTGTTGAAGAAGGTGCTGTTGGTGGTGACCCGGAAGCCGCGCCGCTTGGCCTCCTTGATCGCCTCCACGGCCTCGTCGAAGGTGCCCTCCTTGGCCACCGACGCGTCGTGCCGCTCACGAAGCCCGTCGATGTGCACCGTGAAGGTGAAGTACGGCGAGGGGGTGAACTTGTCCAGCTTCTTGCGCAGCAGCAGCGCGTTGGTGCAGAGGAAGACGTACTTGCGCCGCTCCACCAGTTGGCGGACGATCTCGTCGATCTGCGGGTGCATCAGCGGCTCGCCGCCGGCGATGGAGACCATCGGGGCGCCGGACTCCAGCACGGCGCCGACCGCCTGGGCGACCGGCATCCGCTGCTTGAGCACCCCCGCCGGGTGCTGGATCTTGCCGCAGCCCTCACAGGCCAGGTTGCAGGCGAACAGCGGCTCCAGTTCCACGATGAGTGGGAACTTGTCCCGGCGCTTGAGCAGCTTCTGCTGCATGAGGTAGGTACTGACCCGCACGGTCTGGCGCAGCGGCATGGCCATGGCTAGCTCGCCTCCTGAGGGAGCGTCGAGGATGTGGGGTGAACCGGGGGGTGATGGCCGGTGCGCAGACCGGCGCGGGAGGCGCCGGCCGGGGCCGCACCGGCGGTGGCGCAGACCTGCGCGTGCCAGGCCACCAGGGCGGGAACGGTGGCGCGCAGGGTGCGCCAGGCGCGCAGTCCGGCCGGCAGGGTGCCGGGGCGGACCAGCTCGCGCTCTGGTGTGTCGACCACGACCCGCAGGACGGCGGCCGGCATCGGGCCGGCGGCGGGTCCGCCGCCGGGCTGCGCCGCCGGGTGGAGCTCCCGGAGCCGGGCCAGCACGGCCGCGGCCTCCATGTCGACGGCCAGCGCGCCCTGCGCGTGCAGGGCGCGGCGCTCCAGGCCGCGGACGACGTGGTCGGCGGTGTGGTGCACACCGATGTGGGTGGTCAGGCCGTCGGCCCGGAGGGCCTCGGCCAGGGCCGGGCCGGACCCGATCCCGAAGTGGTTTCCTTCGGCGTCGCGCACCCCGTCCGCGACGATGACGTCCCCCGGGCTCGTCCCCAGTGCGACGGCGGCGCCGAACCCGGCGACCACCAGGGCGCTGTACCCGCCCGGGGCGGCCGTCAGGAGGCGTCCGACGGCGAGTCCGGCGCGGCGCCGGCCCATCCCGGTGCGCACCAGGACGGGCGGGCCACCGGTCGCGCCCGACCAGTCCCCGCCGCGCAGGGCCCAGACCTCGGGGCCGAGCGCGCAGAGCACCAGGAGCGGGGCCGTGCTCATCGGGCGGCCCCGATCCGGGGCACGCTGCCGGCCGGGGTGCCGGTGCCGGGCGTGCCGTGCAGGTAGCGGCCGAGGGCGGTGACGGGGAAGACCAGGCGGTAGAGGTGGTAGTTGATGGAGAAGTCCCAGGGGAATCCGGTGCCGGTGAACTGTGGTTCGTCCCAGGTGCCCTCGGGCAGCTGGGTGCCGACCAGCCAGTCGACGCCGCGCTCGACGGCGGGGTTGGCCCGGCCCTGCGGGCCCTCGCCGGCGGCGAGCAGGGCCATCAGGGCCCAGGCGGTCTGCGAGGCGGTGGAGTCACCGCGCCCGGCCCAGTTCTGCGGGTCCTCGTAGGAGCGCATGTCCTCGCCCCACCCTCCGTCGGCGTTCTGGCGCTCCTCCAGCCAGCGGACGGCCCGGCGGATCGCGGGGTGGCCCTCCGGGAGGCCGGCCGCGACCAGGGCGGGCAGGACGGAGCCGGTGCCGTAGATGTAGTTGGTGCCCCAGCGGCCGAACCAGGAGCCGTCCTCCTCCTGGTTGCGCAGCAGCCACCGCACGCCCCGGCGGGTGCGCGGGTCGTCCGCCATGCCGACCTCGGCGAGCATCTCGACCACGTGGGCGGTGACGTCGGCGGACGGCGGGTCGACGACCTCGCCGAAATCGCAGAAGGGCAGCTTGTTGGGCAGGGTGCTGGTGTTGTCCACGTCGAAGGCGCCCCAGGCGCCGTTCTTGGACTGCATGCCGAGGTTCCAGTCGACGGCCCGCCCGACCGCGCCGGAGACCCGGCCGGGGTCGGGGTGCGCCACCCGGCGCAGGGCGAGCACCACCTCGGCGGTGTCGTCGATGTCGGGGTAGTTGTCGTTCTCGAACTCGAAGGCCCAGCCGCCGGGGGCCAGCGACGGGCGCCGGACGGACCAGTCGCCGCGTCGGGTGATCTCCTCGCCGATCATCCAGTCGACCGCGGAGACCAGGGCGGGGTGGTCGGCCCCCACCCCGGCGTCGACCAGCGCGACGGTGGCCAGGCAGGTGTCCCAGACGGGTGACTGGCAGGCCTCCAGCCAGCGCATGCCGTCCTCGGTGTGCACGGTGAAGCGGTCGAAGGCGGCGAGGCCGGCCTGCATGACGGGGTGTTCCAGCTCGTAGCCCTGCAGGTGGAGGGCGATCAGCGAGTAGACGGCGGGGGGCTGGATGCCGCCCCAGCAGCCGTCGGCCTCCTGGCGTTCGACGATCCAGCGGGCGGCCTGCGCGAGGGCGACCCGGCGCAGCGGGCGGACGGCCCGGCGGTGGTAGGCGTGCAGGAACTTGTCCAGCCGCTCGAAGATGCCGTCCCAGCTGGTGGGCGACGCGAGCGGGCGCTGGGGGAAGGGGTTCGCCGGGTCGGTGTGCAGTTCGGTGAGGGCGAACGGGGCCGGGCGGACCGGGCGGTGGGCGGACACCACGGTGAGCGGGACGATCGTCTGCCGGGCCCAGCAGCCGAAGGCGTAGATGTTCAGCGGCAGCCACCGGGGCAGGAACATGATCTCGGGCGGCATCTCGGGCAGCCGTTCCCACGGCCACCAGCCGAACAGGGCCAGCCAGATCCGGGTGAAGACCCGGGTGGCCGCGATGCCGCCGCTGTCCCTGATGTGCCGGGCGGCCGCCTGCATGTGCGGGGCTCCGGGGTCGTCCCCGGCGAGTTTCAGGGCGACGTACGCCTCGACGGTGGTGGAGAGCTCCGCCGGGCCGCCGTAGAAGGTGGACCACGTGCCGTCGTCCCGCTGCTGGGAGCGGATCCATTCGGCGGTGGCCTTGGTCAGTTCTTCGTCCCGGATGCCGAGGAACTGGCGCAGTAACAAGTCCTCGGCGTCCATGGTGACGTTGGTTTCCAGGTCACCCTTCCACCAGCCCTCGGAGCTCTGCAGTGACAGCAGGTGGGTGGTGGCGCGGGACAGTGCCTCCTGGGCGGAGGCGGGGCCGGTGCCACCGATAGTAGGTCCATCAGCTTGTCGGACCGGTTGGCTTCCGTCGGGCTCCCACCGCCCGGCGCTCGCGGGTGGCAGGGACGGAGCCGCCGCCGGCGCCTGGTGCCCCTTGAGGCGGTCAGGCGCCGGTGGGCGCTCGCCCACCGCGACCGGCTCGGAATCGTACTCAGGGTCGAGCCGGCCGTCCGCAGTTGCTGTCAACTTGACGTCACCTCTCTCGTACCACCACGAATTCGGCGAGTGCGACGAAGTGCTCGCGCACCGTGTCGGCCATCGGCACCTCGTCCAGGGCGGCGAGGGCAGTCTTGTGCTGGCGGCGGGCCTCGTCCTGGGTCCAGGACCGGCCGCCCGCCTCCTCGATCAGTGCCGCGCGGGCGGCGAGCTGCGGTTCGCTCTCCTCCCCGCGCCCCTTGGGATCGGCCAGCTCCTCGGCCAGCCGGCGCGAGGCGGCGCTGCCCTCGGCCAGGGCCGCGGCGACCGGCAGGGACTTCTTGCGCTGGCGCAGGTCGCCCCAGTGCGGCTTGCCGGTGACCTCGGTGGCACCCCAGATGCCGAGCAGGTCGTCGACGGCCTGGAAGGCGAGGCCGAGGTGGTGGCCGTAGCGCTGGAGCGCGTCCGAGGTGCGGTCGTCGGCGCCGGCCAGCACCGCGCCGATCGCGGCGGCGGCGGCGAGCAGGGCGCCGGTCTTGTTGCCCTCCATCTCCAGGCACTCCTCGACGGTGACGACGTCGCGGTGCTCGAAGGAGAGGTCCTGGGCCTGGCCGTCGATGAGCTTGCGGGTGGCGGTGGTGATCAGCCGGACGGCCCGGGCCGCGTCGGTGGCACTGGCCCCGCCGGTCACGGCGGCGTCCAGCAGCACCTCGGTCCCGAGGGTTGCCAGGGCGTCGCCGACCAGGATCGCCTGGGCCGGACCGAAGACCGTCCAGGCGGTGGCCCGGTGCCGTCGGGTCTCGTCACCGTCCATCAGATCATCATGGAGCAGGGAGAAGTTGTGCACCAGTTCAACGGAGACCCCGCCGGGCACGCCGACCTCGGCCGGAGCGCCCACGGCCTGGGCCGAGAGCAGGGCCAGCGCGGGGCGCACGGCCTTGCCGCTGTCGCCCTGGACGGCGCTGCCGTCCCGGTCGATCCAGCCGAAGTGGTAGGCCGCCACGGTGTCCATCGGGGCCGCCAGACGGGCCACCGAGGCCCGCAGCGGGGCGGCGCAGAGCCTGCGGGCGTGGGTGAGCAGCTCGGGCACCGAGACCGGCTCGGCCTGCGCCGTGCCTCCCGCGCCTCTGCCGGTGCGTGACTCCACGTACGTTCCCTCTCCCTGGTGGTGCCGGGCCGTGCTGGACGGCCGGGTGATTGCGGTGTCGGCGGCGGTGTGCGCGGCGCCGGCGCGGACGGGGCCCGGGGTCACCTGGGCCACCTCCCGTCACCTCGGTCGACGGGTCGGCGGGCGCCGCCCGCCAGGGCGGCGTCGGCCGCCGCGTGGCCGCTGCGCACGGCGCTCTCCATGGTCGCGGGCCAGCCGGTGGCCGTCCACGAACCGGCCAGCAGCAGGCCGGGGACGCGGGTGCGGGCCTGCGGGCGCAGCGCGGCGCTGCCCGGCGCCGGGTCGAAGGTCGCGGTGCGCTCGCGGGTGACGAAGAAGTCCAGCACCTCGGCGCCGGCCGCGGCGGGCAGCAGCCGGGCGAGCTCCGGCAGGTACCGCCGGCGCAGCTCCGCCACCGGCAGGTCGATCTCGTCCTGGACGGCGGACTGGGACACCGCGAGGTACTGGGCGTCCGGGTGTGCGGCGCCGAGGCCGGAGCCGGCCAGCCCGGAGTGCGAGGTCCGGTCGAAGACCCACTGGACGGGCGAGTCCAGCGCGGCGAAGAACGGGCGGCGGAGCACCTTGCGGTCGTAGATCACGTGCAGGTTGAGGATCGGCGCGGTGCCGAAGGCCGCGAGCCGCTGCTGCCCCTCGATCGCGTCCGGCGGGAGCAGGGCGGCGGCGCTGTCCTGGGCGCCCGCGAGGACGACCGTGTCGGCGGCCAGCAGCTCGCCGCCGTCCAGCCGTACGGCGTGCTGGCCGGCGGGCTTGAGTTCGGTCGCGCGGGCGCGCAGCAGGACCCGTACGCCGGCGCGCTCCAGCTCGGCCAGCGCCGCGTCGTGGTGGATCGCGCCGAGCGGGACGGCGGCCGTGCCGATGTCCGAGGCGCCCGGCTCGGAGAGCAGGCCGGTCTTGAAGACCATCGCGGCCAGGGCCAGCGAAACCTGGTCGGCCCTGGCGTTCAGGGTCGCCACGCCCACCAGGTCCCACATGGCGGCCAGGGTGGCGGCGTTCTGGCCGTGGCGGCGCAGCCAGTCGCCGAAGGAGATGTCGTCCAGGGCCGGGTCCGCGAGGTCCAGGCCCTTGAGCGCGAGCGCCGCCCGGACCACCCGCAGCCGGTCGGCGGGGCCCAGGTGCGGGTACGCCGCCAGGCTGCCGGCCAGGTGCAGCGGGACGGGCAGGGCGGCCCGGCGCAGCCGGCCGAGGGTGCGGCGGGCGGTCGGCCCGGAGCCCCGGACGCCGAGCACGGGGACGTCCAGCCGGGGCTGCACGTCGACCAGTCGGCCGGCGCCGAGCCGGTCGACCAGGCCGCGGTAGGCGGTGCAGCAGCGCAGGAAGACGTGCTGGCCGTTGTCGACCGTCAGCTCGCCGCGCTGGAAGGAGAAGGCCAGGCCGCCCAGCCTGGGACGGCCCTCGACCAGGGTGACGCGGTGGTCGGCCTCGGCGAGCCGCAGGGCGGCGGTGATGCCGGCCAGGCCGCCGCCGACCACCACGGCGGTGGGCCGGGCGGTGTCGGATCGCACGCTCATCGGCCCTCCCCCCTGTCGTCGGCGCACGGGAAGCAGGTGCTCGACGCGAATCCGCCCGTGTGTGATTCCGCGTTGACAAAGCGTGACATAACTGACGTGAGAATCAAGAACGCCCTCCGGCGAGCCCCGACAGTGCCACGTATGCCTTCTCCCAGCCCGGCAGCGACACCCGGCCGCGCAGGACCGACTCGGGGTCCGAGGCGATCCGGCCGAGCAGCCGGTGGTAGATGCCGGCCATCGCGGCGGTGCAGGCGCGGCTGCGGCGGTCCAGCAGCGGGAGCAGGCGCAGGCCCTCGGCGAAGGCCTGCTGGGCCCGCGCGGCCTCGAAGGCCACCAGGCCGGCGAAGTCGGCGCCGGGCTCCGGCCTGGCCTGGGCGAAGCCCTGCTCGCAGCCGAACCGGGCGAGGTCCTCGGCGGGCAGGTAGGTCCGGCCGTTGACGGCGTCCTCGCGCAGGTCGCGCAGGATGTTGGTGAGCTGCAGGGCCAGGCCCAGGGTGTCGGCGTACTCGGCGCCGCGCTCCGGGTCCTCGCAGCCGTAGACGCCGAGCGAGAGGCGGCCGATCGAGCCGGCCACGCAGCGGCAGTAGACCTTGAGCTGCTCGTAGGTCCGGTACTCGGCGCCCTTGAGGTCCATCTCGACGCCGTCGATCAGCTCGTCGAAGCCGCCCAGCGGGATCGGGAAGCGCCGCGCGGCGTCCGCCAGCGCGACCTTGATCGGGTCGGTGTCGTCCTCGGCGACCTCGCCGGCCCGGATCTCGTCCAGCAGGTCGCGGGTGCGCAGCAGCTGGTCGGCCTTGCGCTCGGGAGGCAGTTCGCCGTCGCCGATGTCGTCGACCCGGCGGGCCAGGGCGTAGAGGGCCGACATGGCCAGCCGCTTGGGCTCCGGCAGCAGCCGGATCCCGTAGCTGAAGTTGCGGGCCTGCAGGCCGGTGACCGCCTCGCAGTACCGATAGGCCGCCATGACCTGCGCCGACGCCAGTGGTGATGCCGCCACTCGGGCGTTCACCTTCCCTTCGCGAAGATTGCCGCCGCCTTCGCTGCGAGGCGGCGCTTGTCGGGCTTCGCCTGCTGGGCGAGTACGTCGTACCCGGCCGCCTCGACGGCGGCCAGGGCCGCGTAGCCGCCGGCGGTGAATCCCGCCAGGAGCAGTCGGAGCCTCCCCCGAACCGTACCCACCAGCGGCGCGCCGCGATCGAGCAGGGTCCGGGCCCGCTCCGCCTCGAAGGCGACCAGCTCACGGACGGCCGGGCCGGCGCTCGGGGCGGCGAGGTCGGCCTCGGTGACGCCGAACCGCGCGAGGTCCTCGGCGGGGAGGTAGATCCGGCCCCGGGCGAGGTCCTCGGCGACGTCCTGGAGGTGCTCGACGATCTGCAGCGCGGTGCAGATCGCGTCCGAGAGGGCGATCCGCTCGGGGGTGGAGACGCCGGCGATGGCGAGCACCAGCCGGCCGACCGGGTCGGCGGAGAGCCGGCAGTAGTCGGTGAGGTCCTGGTAGCCGGGGTAGCGGGCGGTGGTCTGGTCCACCCGGTTGGCCTCGATCAGCCGCCGGAAGGGCTCGGGGGTGAGCGCGTGCCTGCCGACCAGCGGGACGAGGGAGCGCATCAGCGGGTGCCGGGGCCGGTCGGCGGCGCCCGGCTCCAGGGCCGTCTCGAAGACCCGGTCGAGGTCCCGTTCCAGGCCGTCGAGCAGGGCCAGCCGGAAAGCGGTCTCCGCGGGGTCGGGCGGGCCGGCGGGGGCTCCCGCGGCCGGGCGTGCTGGCGCGGGCACCTCGACGTCGAGCTGCCGGGCGGTGCCCGCGGGGTCGGCGAGGTCCCCGTCGCCGGCGTCGTCGACCAGCCGGGCGAAGCCGTACACCGCCATCAGGTCGGTGCGCCAGGCGGCCGGCAGGAAGAACGGGGCGACCGGGAAGTTCTCCAGGTCCGCCTTGTCCAGCGTCTCCCCTGCTGACGGGTCCGTTGACTCAACTCTCGGATGGGCCGAAGCCGACACTGCTGTCACTCCCCCGTTCTACACCGTCCGGACCACCGACCTCGCCCGGACACGCGTCCGATACCGGGGGGCACCCCCCGGCCGGGACCGGGCGCACCCTCCCGCGGAACGCCTCCGGCGCGGGGCCGCCCGGGGCGTGTCCCCTGCGGCACACCCCTCCCCCGTGTACAGACTGACATCACGGGGCGCGCCGGGAAAGACCACCCCGGCCGCCTCGCCGCCGTCTCACCCGCACAGCCGAGGGGCCGGTGCCCGGGCGGCGTCGCCGACCCTGGCACCGGCCCCGTGACCGGCCGTGCGTACACCCTTACGGGCGCTCGCCCTTCTCGTAGGCGCGGACGACCTCCTCGGTCGGCCCGTCCATGATCATCTCGCCGGTCTCGATCCAGATGGTCCGCTCGCAGGTGTCGCGGATCGAGTTGTTGTTGTGACTGACCAGGAAGACCGTGCCGGCCTCCTGGCGCAGCTCGCGGATCCGGTCCTCGCTGCGCTTCTGGAACGCCTGGTCACCGGTGGCGAGCGCCTCGTCGATCAGCAGCACGTCGTGCGTCTTGGCGGCCGCGATCGAGAAGCGCAGCCGCGCCGACATCCCGGAGGAGTACGTGCGCATCGGCAGGTTGATGAACTCGCCCTTGTCGTTGATCCCCGAGAAGTCGACGATCTCCTGGTAGCGCGCCCGGACCTCGGCCGGGGTCATCCCCATCGCCAGGCAGCCGAGCACCACGTTGCGCTCACCGGTCAGCTCGTTCATCAGTGCGGCGTTCACACCGAGCAGCGAGGGCTGGCCGTTGGTGTAGATGCCGCCCTTCTCGGTGGGCAGCAGGCCGGCGATGGCCGCCAGCATGGTGGACTTGCCCGAGCCGTTCGAGCCGATCAGCCCGACCGCCTCGCCCTTGTACGCGGTGAAGCTGATCCCGCGCACCGCGTGCACCTCGGTGATGGCGGGCGAACGCTTGCGGGCGATCAGCCGGCTCAGGGCCGAGGTCGCGCTGCCCTTGCCCGCCGACGCGCCGTGCACCTTGTACACGATGTGCACGTCGTCCACGATCACGGTGGGCACCCTGGCGGTGTCGGCGGCTGCCACAGCGTCCCGCGTCATGGTGTCGTCCTCGGTGATGGTCGTCGTCTCAGCCACGGCCGTACTCCTCCTCGGCCTTCCAGAAGAACACATATCCGGCAACAAAGAGCACCACGGCCCAGGCGATCGCGATCACCCAGATGTGCTGCGGGAGGGTCTGGTAGTGCTCGGGGTACAGGTTCTTGTCGAAGATCTGCGGCATCAGCGAGTGCCGCATCAGCTCCATGTAGATCGAGGCCGGGTTGAGCTCCATGAGCCGCTGGGCCCAGCTCGGCCAGCCCGAGATGCTGCCCTGGATGCTGTACATCACGCCGGAGACGTACATCCAGGTCCGCAGGATGAACGGCATCAGCTGCGACATGTCACTGGCCTTGGCACCGATCCGGGCCATGATCAGCGCCAGACCGGTGTTGAACGCGCACTGCAGGAACAGCGCCGGGACCATCAGCGCCCAGCTCGCGCCCGGCGTGATGCCGAAGCCCAGCACGATGGCGATCAGCACGACCATCGAGATCAGCAGCTGCTGGAGCTGGATCACGGTGAACGCGATCGGCATGCTGGCCCGGGGGAAGTGCAGCGCCCGGATCAGGCCCAGGTTGTCGGAGATCGACCGGGTACCGGCCTGCACCGCGCTCTGGGTGAACTGGAAGATGAAGACACCCGTGCAGAGCCACGGGATGTACTCGGGGATGTCGCGGTTCTTCAGCATCACGCCGAAGACCAGGTAGAACACCGCGCAGTTCAGCAGCGGCGTCACGACCTGCCAGACCTGCCCGAGCTTGGCCGTCGTGTACTGGGCGACCAGGCGGGCGGTGGCGAAGGCCACGATGAAATGCCGACGTCCCCACAGCTGCCGGCTGTACGCGAACACACCGGGGCGTTTGCCGCTGATGGTCAGGCCGTACTTGTTGGCAAGCTGCTTGGGAGTCAGGCCCGCGTCCGCCCCCCTCGGGGCCGAGAGGCTAACGGGTTCACTCACTGTCGACACATTCGTCCTTCGCGGGATCAGGAGTCGGGCGGCCGGTCGGCGGGGGTACGCCGGACGTCCGCCGGAAGGGGATCCACTGGGATCACGGGGGAGGTCCGGCCGGCGGTGTGGTCGCCGGCCGCTGCGATCAGATGACCGGCGGTCTGCCCAACCTGGTCAGCCGCCACACAGTACGCCATCGCATGGGCCGGCGCGTGCCGCAGGGCTCGCTCCAACCCGCCCGGAACCCGCCCACCCAGGCCTTGAGCGCCTCGGGGGAGGGGCGGCGGGCCAGCGTCAGCAGGAACCAGGTTCCCAGGTAAAGAGGCACGAACAGGGCGGGAAGGTTCCGCCGTGCGAGCCAGACCCGGTTCCGGGCCACGTTGTGGAAGAACGTGGCATGCCGGGCGGGCGAGGTGGTCGGGTGGTGCAGCACCACGTCCGCCCGGTAGTCGATGGACCAGCCGGCGTCCAGCGCCCGCCACGCGAGGTCGGTCTCCTCGTGCGCGTAGAAGAACTCCGCGGGCAGCTGGCCGGCCTGCTCGAACACCGTGCAGCGCACGGCACTGGCGCCGCCCAGGAAGGTCGTCACCCGGGACGAGCGCAGCGGATCGCTGGCCCGCAGCCGGGGCACGTGGCGGCGCTGGGTGACGCCGGTCTCCGGATCGGCGATCCGGAAGCTGACGATGCCCAGAGCCGGATCGGCGGTGAACGCCTCACGCAGCAGCCGGGCCGAGTCGGTGCCGGGGAGCCGCCCGTCGTCGTCCAGGAAGAGGACGGCGTCGACGTCCCGGCCGTTCGGGCCGAACAGCTCGATGCCGACGTTGCGCCCGCCGGGGATGCCGACGTTCTCCGGCAGCTCGACCGAGCGCACGCCCGCCGGCAGCGGCGGCAGCGCGGCGCCCTGGCCGACCACCGCCAGCTCGACGGCCGGACCCTGCTGCGCGAGCACCGAGTCGATCAGCGCGTTCAGCTCGGCCGGGCGGTTGCCCATGGTGATGATCACCGCGCCGAGGCGGAAGTCCTCGGGGCGGGTGGCGGCGGTGCCGGCGGAGGCGGCCGGGGCGGTCATCGGAGCCTGCTGGAGAGGACGATGCTAAGCAGGTGCAGGACCGTCTGCAGCATGGCGACGGCGGCCAGCACGACCACCGCGAGCCGGGTGAAGAACAGCCCGCCGTGGACGGCGTCGGCCAGCCCGGCGGCCAGGATGAACAGTGAGGCCTCGACCGCGCCGACCAGCCGGTGGAACTTCAGGAACGCGGCGGCCTTGCGGGCCTTGGCCACGCCTGAGGAGCGCGGCACCGCGGCGCTGTCCTCGACCGCGCTCAGGCCGCTGCGCGCCCGCGCCACGTCCACCAGATCGGTCTCCGACTTGATCAGGATCGCGCCGAGCGCGGCCAGCGTGCCCAGGAACGCCCACTCCCACTTCGACCCGCCGCCGTCCTGGTGGAACAGGTCGGCCGCCCGCAGGCCGAGGCCGGTGAGCAGTGCCGCCTCGGACATGTAGTGGCCGACCCGGTCCAGGTAGACGCCGGTCAGGGAGGTCTGGCGGCGCCAGCGGGCCACCTCGCCGTCCACGCAGTCGAGCAGCAGGTAGACCTGGATCAGCAGCGCGCCGAGGACCGCACCGGCCAGCCCGGGGACGACCAGGGCCGCACCGGCCAGGATGCCGGTGAGCATCATCAGGTAGGTGAGGCCGTTCGGCGTGATGAAGGTGAACGGCGCCAGCACCCGGGTGATCCGCAGCGAGATGCTGCGCATGTAGAGGCGCCCCGCCCAGTGCTCCGCGCTACGGCGCTGCAGCATGCCCTCAGGGTGGATGACGGCCCGCAGCTCCTCGATCGAGGGCCGGACCGTGAGGTCGACCGCGGGGCGGTCAGTCGTTGACGGCTTGGACATAGTCGGCGTACGCGTCCCTGATGGCTGATGGGGAGAGGTCTAGGTGCTCAAGGATGGTGAAGCGACCCGGACGGGTGTTCGGAGCGTAGTGCACCGCCTCGGTGAACTCCGCCTCGGTGAAGCCGATCTGAGCAGCGGTCACCGGCAGGCCGTGGCGCGCCAGGCACTCCACGATCAGACCGGTCAGCTCACGCTCGCCCCGCAGGAAGCTGGCGAAGGCGGCCCCGAGGCCCACCTGTTCGCCGTGCTGGGCGGATCGCTTGGGATACAGCACGTCCAGGGCATGCGAGATCTCGTGGCAGGCACCGGAGGAGGGCCGGGTACTGCCCGCGATATTCATCGCGATGCCGGACAGTACCAGGGCTTCCGCCAGGGCCGTAAGGAGGTCCTTGTCCTGGAGGTTTCCCGGATGGCGCAGCAGGCTCTCGCCCGCCGAACGGGCCATCGCGACGGCCAGTCCGTCGACCTTCTCGCCGGTGACGGCCTGGGACAGCTCCCAGTCCGCGCAGGAGGAGATGTTGGAGATCACGTCGCCGATGCCGGCCGCGACGAAGCGCTGCGGCGCCTCGCGGATCACGTCCAGGTCGACCACGATGCCGATCGGTCCCGGCACCCCGTAGGAGCCGCGCCCGGCGTCGTTGTCGAGGGTCGAGACCGGCGAGCAGATGCCGTCGTGGGCCAGGTTGGTGGCCACCGCGACCACCGGCAGGCCGACCCGGGCGGCGGCGTACTTGGCGGCGTCGATGATCTTGCCGCCGCCGAGGCCCACCATGGCGTCGTAGTGCCCGGCCCGCATCCGGTCGGCGAGGCGCACCGCGCTGTCCAGGCTGCCGTCGTCGACGTTGTACCAGTCGGCGCCGGGCAGGGCCGGCTCCAGCCGGGCCCGCAGCGCCGCGCCGGAGCCGTTGCTGATCGCGATGGCGATCCGGCCGGAGGCGGACAGCCGTTGGTCGGCGAGGATGCCGGCCAGCGAGTCCAGGGCCCCCGGGCGGATCTCCACGAAGACCGGCGACGGCACCAGGCGGGTCAGTACTGGCACGCGATCTCCCGCGCCTTGGCCAGGTCCTCGTGGTTGTCGACCTCGACCCAGGAGACCTCGCCGATCGGCTGGACGTCGATCCGCAGGCCCCGGTTCACCATCTCCTGGTAGCCGTCCTCGTAGTACAGCTGCGGGTCGCGCTCGAAGGTGGTGCGCAGGGCGTCGGAGAGGTCCTCGGCCGCGGAGGGGTTGATCACCGTGACGCCGATGTACTCGCCGGTCGCCTCGGCGGGCTCCATCAGCTTGGTGATCCGGCGCATGCCCGCGGCCGGGTCCATGACGACCTTCATCTCCTCGTCGGCGAGCTTCTTCACCGTGTCGAGGGCCAGCAGGATGCCGGGGGCGCGGCCCTCCATGGCGAGGCGGTCGTTGCCGTCCAGCATGGTGCGCTGCACCGAGGCCGGGTGCACGGTGTCGCCGTTGGCGAGCAGCAGGCCCTCGCCGAAGAGGTCCCGGGCGCACCAGAGGGAGTAGGCGTTGTTCCACTCCTCGGCCTTGTCGTTCTCGACCAGGGTGAGCTTGACGCCGTACTTCTGCTCCAGGGCGTCCTTGCGGTCGTACACCGCCTCCTTGCGGTAGCCGACCACGATGGCGGCCTCCCGCAGACCGACCTCGGCGAAGTTGCCGAGGGTGAGGTCCAGGACGGTCCGCTCCCCGTCGACCGGCACCAGAGCCTTGGGCAGGGTGTCGGTGTACGGGCGCAGCCGGCGGCCGGCGCCGGCTGCCAGAACGAGGCCGATCATGCGGTGTCTCCTGATCCGTCGTGCTCCGCTTGTCGAGCGCCGCGCACAAGGTGGGTGCGCGCGGCCGCGCGGGCGTGATCACGCGGGAGCGACCCCGCACCACCCGGCCCACCTGCACACCGGATGCCCGCGCCGGCCACTCTGGGTGGCGCTCCGGTACCGCCGCGGGGGCGGTACGCCGTACTGGTGATGGTAGGCGACCGCGGCGACCAGCCCGAACGCGCCCGGTCCGCCGCCGCGGGGCCGGCGACCGCGGGGCCGGCGACCGCGGGGCCGGACGGGCACCGGGCGGGCACCGGGCGGGGGGTCGGGCGGCAGGGCGCGCCAGGATGGGCCGGGGCGAGTGACCGGGAAGGGGGACGGGACGGGGCGGAGATCAGGACGATCTCGGGTGGAAGGAGCACTCATGATCGGAAGTGATCGAACCAGTACTCCGATCGAACGGATTTCCTATTCGAAAGCGCAGGACCTGGCCAACAATGCGTCGGGCGGCAATCCGGCGCACCCATACGGCAGACTGGGGCGCGACGCCACCGGTGCTCCCGAAAGAGGCCTCATGCCGCAGAGTCCCCCGACCAACCCGACGCACTTCACCTCCGAGATCGACACCGGTCTCGACGTCGAGACCGACGTCGCCGAACCGGCCGACGAGACCGGCGCCCCGGAGATCTTCCTGGAGCTGGTCGACGACGAGGGCGTCACGATCGGGACGGCCGAGAAGCTCTGGGCCCACCAGCAGCCGGGCCGGCTGCACCGTGCCTTCTCGGTGTTCCTGTTCGACCGCCAGGGCCGGATGCTGCTCCAGCGCCGCGCGCTCGGCAAATACCACTCCCCCGGGGTCTGGTCCAACACCTGCTGCGGACACCCCTACCCGGACGAGCCGCCCTTCGTGGCCGCCGCCCGCCGCACGGCGGAGGAGCTCGGGGTCGCACCCGCGCTGCTCTGCGAGGCCGGCACCGTCCGCTACGACCTGCCCGACGAGGCCTCCGGGCTGATCGAGCGCGAGTGGAACCACCTGTTCGTGGGCCTGGTCACCGCGCCCGTGCGGCCGAACCCGGACGAGGTGGACGACTTCGCCTTCGTCAGCGCCGAGGAGCTCAAGGAGCTGGAGGCGGAGCGCCCGTTCTCGGTCTGGTTCCGGACTGTCTTCGAGGCCGCCCTGCCCGGGATCCGCGAGATCGCCGGACGCGACTGGTAGCAGGCCGGACGGCGGCCCGTCCCGGCCGTCCGGCGCTCGCCCGAGCCGCCCGGACCCCGGCCGGACGGACCGGGCGACTCAGGCGAGCGCCGGGGTCCCGCCGTCGCCCTGCGGCGTGATCGGCGGCTGCGGTGCGGTCAACGGCTGGAGCGCGGTCAGTACCTGCACGGTGACGGTGGCCAGCGGCAAGCGCGGCGGCTCCGGCGCCTGCGGGCGGCGCCCCTGCTCCTCGGGGGCCGGCGGGGCCTCCTCGGCGGCCGCCGGCGGAAGCGGCAGGGCGGCCCAGATCACCTTGCCCCCCGCCGCCGTCCGCTCGACGTCGCAGACCCCGCCGGCCTGCAGGGTGACGCTCTTGACCAGCAGCAGCCCGCGCCCGCCGAGCTGCCCCAGGTCGCTCTCCAGCGCCTTCGGCCGGTACGGATGGCCGTCCTCGACCGCGACCCGGACGCTGCCCCCGCCGATCGTGAGCTCCGTGGTGACCTGCGGCGAGAGCACCGCCGCGTGCGTCACCGCGTTGCTCACCAGCTCGGAGACGATCAGGAGCAGGTCGTCGATCAGCTCCTGGTAACGCCAGCCCGCCATGCCCTGGGCCAGTAGCCGGTCCCGAACCGCGTGCCTGGTTCTCGGCACGGACGACTCCTGGGCCAGGACCGAGATCCGCCAGACGCCCTCGACCGGACCGGCACCGGGCCGTCTCGCCCCGGGCTCGGCCGCCCCGCTGATCTGTTCCACGTCAAGCCGCCCTTCATGCTGGTAACGGGAGGCGTCACCGGCTGCCGCCGACGTCGGGAATCAGTCGTTCCACTCATGGCTCCCTTGGTCCCCAGAGGCTAGGAGAGCGACGCCGGACACCACGGCAGCGTCGACAACTTGCTCGTGTCGGACCGCTCACGCACGATTTCGACCGGTCCCCGTTGCAGATCTGACAGAAAATCCCGCCGAGAACTGCCGGATCGTTCACGGCGCAATTGCTTTCTCCACCCCACGCCCCCGTGCGCCCCCACCCGTGTCGATCACCCCGCCGGCACCGCCGCCCCACCGGGCGCCCCAGCCCCCGGGCGCAGCCGGCGCCCCGGACCCACACCGTGCGCCGCACTCCGACCTCAGGCGCCCCATTTATCATGGTTCACCCTATTCACCCTCTCCCGCCCGGGCGGTGGAACACCCACCCTCGCCGACCACAGAAACGCAGGTGAGAAGCGCTCCAGAACCCTGGTAGTGTTCTCTCTGTCGCCAAGGGGAACAGCAACAGAAACCCCGAGGCACACACCCTGTCCGGGTGGCGGAATGGCAGACGCGCTAGCTTGAGGTGCTAGTGCCCTTTATCGGGCGTGGGGGTTCAAGTCCCCCCTCGGACACTTCGACGAACACGCGAAAGAGCGGGTCGTGACTTCACCGTCACGGCCCGCTTCTTCACGTTCCGGACCGCGGGCCGAGGCCTCCCCCGCAGTCGATAAACTGATGGCTGCCTGTAGCAGCGGCCGCCACGGCCGGTGACGGTGGCGTACGCACCTGCCGTACGCCCCGGCTGCTGCCCGCCGACCAGCGCCCGGCGCTCCGCCGAGACCGGCGCCCACCTCATGAAGAGGAGCATCCCAGGATGGCTCGACACCTGATCACCAGCGCGCTTCCCTACATCAACGGGATCAAGCACCTGGGGAACATGGTCGGGTCCATGCTCCCCGCGGACGTGTACTCCCGCTACCTGCGCCGGCGCGGTCACGAGGTGCTCTACATCTGCGCCACCGACGAGCACGGCACGCCCGCCGAGCTGGCGGCCAAGGCCGCCGGGCTGCCGGTGGACGAGTTCTGCGCGCAGCAGCACCTCGCCCAGAAGGCCGTCTACGACGGCTTCGAGCTGTCCTTCGACTACTTCGGGCGCAGCTCCTCGGTGCAGAACCGGGAGATCACCCAGGAGTTCGCGCGGGAGCTGCACGCCAACGGCTTCATCGAGGAGCGCGCCGTCCGCCAGGTGTATTCGAAGGCCGACGACCGGTTCCTGCCGGACCGTTACATCGAGGGCACCTGCCCGCACTGCGGCTACGACAAGGCCCGCGGCGACCAGTGCGAGAACTGCACCCGCCTGCTCGACCCGACCGACCTGATCGACGCCCGCTCGGCGGTCAGCGGCAGCCGGGACCTCGAAGTCCGGGAGACCACGCACCTGTTCCTGCTCCAGTCGAAGCTGGAGAGCGAGGTCGCCGCCTGGATCGGCGCGAACGGCTCGGACTGGCCGACGTTGGCGTCCTCGATCGCCCGCAAGTGGCTGACCGAGGGTCTGGCGGACCGGGCGATCACCCGGGACCTCGACTGGGGCGTCCCGGTGCCCGGCGACGTGTGGCCCGAACTGGCCGCCGCCGGCAAGGTGTTCTACGTCTGGTTCGACGCCCCGATCGAGTACATCGGCGCGACGAAGGAATGGTCCGACGCGGCGCCGGCCGACGAGACCCGGGACTGGAAGTCCTGGTGGTACGAGGCCGACGACGTCCGGTACACCGAGTTCATGGCCAAGGACAACGTCCCGTTCCACACGGTGATGTTCCCGGCCACCATCATCGGCACCCGGGCGCCCTGGAAGAAGGTCGACTACGTCAAGGCCTTCAACTGGCTGAACTACTACGGCGGGAAGTTCTCCACCAGCCAGCAGCACGGCATCTTCACCAACACGGCCCTGGAGCTGCTGCCCGCCGACTACTGGCGCTACTTCCTGATGGCCAACGCCCCGGAGTCGGACGACACCAGCTTCAGCTGGGAGCTGTTCGCCTCCTCGGTGAACAAGGACCTCGCCGACACCCTCGGCAACTTCGTCAACCGGGTGCTCTCGTTCAGCCTCAAGCGCTTCGGCGACACCGTGCCGGCCGGGAACGAGGCCGGCGAGGCCGAGCGCGCGCTGGGCGCGGAGATCGCCGGCCTGCTGGCCGAGTACGAGGGGCACCTGGAGGCCCTGCGGTTCCGGAAGGCCGCCCAGGCGCTGCGGGCCCTGTGGAGCGCCGGCAACTCCTACCTGGAGGCGAAGGCGCCCTGGCTGGAGATCCGCACCGACGAGGCGGCGGCCGCCCTGACGCTGCGGACCGCGATGAACCTGATCCACCTGTACGGGGTCCTCTCGGAGCCGTTCGTCCCGTCGACCGCCGCCACCATGCGGGGCGTGTTCGCGCTCCCGGAGCAGGACCCGGCGGCCGGCGCCGAGTGGGTGACCGGCGAGCAGGCCGGCGCGCTCGGCTTCATCGGCGCCGGCACCCCGTTCACCGTGCCGCCGGTGCTCTTCGCCAAGATCACCGACGAGGACCTGGAAGCCTGGCGGGAGCGCTTCGGCGCGGAGTGAGGGCCATGGGGTGAGCGTTCTACGGCGAACACCCCAGGGCGATCACACGAAGCCGCCCGGGCGTCGGTGGTCCGATGCCCGGGCGGCTTCGCCGCGCTCCCGGCCGCACTCCCGGCCGCCGCCGGGCAGCCACCGCTACATCGGCAGCGGCGCGATCACCGCGAAGACCGCTCCCTGCGGGTCGGCGACGACCGCCATCCGGCCGGCCACCATGTCGAAGGGCGGAAGCAGCGCCTTCCCGCCCTTCTTGACCAGCTGGTCGACGGTGCTGTCCGGGTTCTCCACCGCGAAGTACGCCAGCCAGTGCGGCGGGGTCCCGGGCGGTTCGTTGTCGAGGTTCGCCATGCCGCCGACGCTGCGGCCGCCGACGTTGAGGGAGAAGTAGCCCTCGGCGCCCTCCATCGGCGTGACCTCGATGCCCAGGACCGCCCGGTAGAAGGCGGTCGCGGCGGGGAGGTCACCGGTGTGCAGGTCGTTCCAGACCAGGGCGCCGGGCTCGCCGACGATCTCGGCGCCGGCGAAGTCCACCGCCTGCCAGATCCCGAACACCGCGCCCGTCGGATCGGCCACGATCTGCATCCGGCCGGTGGTCCCGACGTCCATCACCGGCACCAGCACGGTGCCGCCGGCCTCGGTGACGGCCCGCTGGGCGGCGTCCGCGTCGTCGGTGCACAGGTGGGTCGTCCAGGCGACCGGCGGCTTGGGCATCCCCTCGGGCGCCATCGTCGGGCCGATGCCCGCCACCGCCTTGCCGTTCAGCGTGCACACCGCGTAGCCGCCGAACTCGGCCGGTCCGATCTCGCCCTGCCAGCCGAACAGGTCCCGGTAGAAGTCGAGGGCCGCCTGCTGGTCGTCGGCCATCAGGTCGACCCAGCACGGTGTGCCGGGCACGTACGGGTCAGTGACTTCAGGCATCTCTTCTCCCTGGTGGTACCCCCTCGCCCACCTTCCCCGGGCGGGCCGGAGTCTGCCACCGGACGGCGCTACGGCAGCCAGCGCCGCACCGCCGCCCGGTCCGTGCCCGCGGCGTCCACCCACCAGAGCTTCAGCTTGCCGTCCCAGCGGGCCTTGACCAGGCGCCTGGCCTCGTCCTTCTCCTGGTACGGCACCTTGAGGTAGAGCCGCCCGTCGACCACGTCGCCGGGTGCGGTCCCGGCCGGAGCCCCGGCCACCGGGCCGGCCACCGCCCGCGCCGTTGCCGCTGCCACCTCGGGAGCCGGCGGCGCGGCGGTGCGGGCCCGCGGGTCCGCGCCGCCGGGGCGCTCCCAGCGGTTCTCGTCCGCCGGCCTGGCCTGCGCCATGATCCGCCGCACCCGCCGGCAGGACTCCGGGTCCGTCAGCCGCATCATCAGGTCGGTCGGCCCGATCTTCGCCAGCAGGTTCAGCGAGCCGTGCCACAGCACGGTGTCGTCGACGATCAGCACCTTCTCGTGCATCCGCTCCCGCTGCAGCACCGTGATGCCGCTCCGGCCGAGCCGGTCGACCAGCCAGCTCGCCCGGGTGTCCCCGCGGTGGTCCCGGGTGTGGACGGTCACCGTGACCCCGGCGGCGGCCCGCTCCGCCAGCGGCCCGATCCAGTGGTCCACGGCCTTGGGGTTGAGGAAGGCGCAGAAGACGTCGATGCTGGTGGCGGCCCGGCCGAGGTCCCAGGCCACCGCCCGGCCCACCTCGTCGGCGGGGAAGAACGCGGGGCGCGCCAGCTCGTCCTCGGCCAGGCCGGCCAGCTCGGCCGCCTGCCGGACGGGCACCAGCTCCTCCACCGGGAGCCGGACGGCGTGCCGCTCCAGGTGGTCCAGCATCACCAGCGCCTCGCTGTGCGGGGCCAGGTGCTCGCGCAGGTGCGCCACGTCGGCGACCACCACCAGGTGGTCCTGGGCCCGGCTGGCCGCGACGTTGAGCAGCCGGGTGGTGGTGGAGGACAGCCCCGTCCCCTCGTAGAAGTAACCGGGCTTGGCCCCCGCCCCGGCCACCATGTCGATCACCACCAGCGGCCGCTGGCTGCCCTGGAACCGGTGCACGGTGTCGACCAGCCCCTCGTACTCCTCCCCGAAGCGGTGCCGCAGCCCCTCGCTCAGCCGCCGCACCTGGTCCTTGTACGGCGCGATCACCGCCAGCTGCGCGCCGGGCCCGGGCACGCCCTCCACCGCGGCGGAGAGCCGGGCGGGCAGGACCCCGTCGTACTGCAGGCCGCGGACCAGCTCGTGGATCACCGCCTCGTGCACCGCGTTGGTCCGGTGGGCCCCCGCGCCGCCGCCGGGCACCCGCTGGCCGGAGGTGTCGAGCAGGACGAGCGGGCCGGGCAGCAGCGGCGACTCCGGCAGCCGGCTACCGTCCGGTCGCCCGGTGCGCAGCGGCGCGTCCGGGTAGGCGACCGCGTTGACGAGCCCGCAGATCGCCGGGTGCATCCGGTACTGGGTGTCCAGGCCGACCAGGCGCGGGTCGCGGCCGCGGGCGGCGCCGTCCGGACCGACCAGTCCGGCCGCGTGGAAGGCGTCCCTGGCCGCCCACTGCCGCGAGTGCGGCTGCTGGTCCTTGTCGGCGTCGTCGCCGGCCGCCTTGGTGACGGCGGGCAGTTGGCGGAAGTCCCCGGCCACCACCACCCGCTTGCCGGCCAGGCCGGCCGCGACCCAGGCGGACGGGAGGTCGACCATGCCGGCCTCGTCGATCACCACGACGTCGATCTCGTCCATCAGCCGGCGGGACTGCACGGCCCGGGCGACGGTGGTGCCGAGCACCCGGCAGCGGGCCCGGACGGCGTCCTGGAGCCGGCGCCGCTCGGCGTCCAGCGTCTGGATCTGCTGGTGCAGTTCCTTCGCCCGGGCCTCCAGCCCGGCTCGGGGCGGGGTGCCGGTCAGGGCCGCGACGGCGCGCTGCCGCTGTGCCTCCAGGGCGGGGATGCCGGCCTCGGCCCGAGCGGCGCGCGCGGCGGCGTCCCGCTGGGTCCGGGCGGCGGCCTCGGTGGCCTCGATCTGCCCGGCGAGCTCCGCGCGCAGCTCGTCCAGCCTGGCCTGCTTGCGGTCGGCGCCCCAGCCCTGGGCCGATGGCGCCTGGGCGAGTTGGAGGCGGAGCGCGGCCGCGGCGGCGTCGGCGACCAGCAGCCGGTGGCCGGCTGCGTCGCGCTCGACCGCGGCCTCGCGCTGCCGGGTCCGGGCGCCGTCCAGGCTCTCGGTCAGTCGCAGACTCTCGTCGTGGCGGGCCAGGGCGGCCCGTACGTCGTCCAGTTCCGGTTTGGCGCGGGCGAGCCGGGCGTCGATCTCGGCGTGCACCCGGGCGGTGATCCGCTCCTCGTCGACCTGCTCGCCGAAGCGCCGGGCGAGGCTGGGCACGACGAGCTTGCCGGCGCGCTGCACCAGGCCGGAGTCGAATCCGCTCTCCCGCTCCAGCAGTTCGCAGATCCGCTCCAGCGCCTGGTCGACCGCGACGTTGGTGGGGGCGAGGAAGAGCACCCTGTGCCCCTGCCGGTAGCAGCCCTCGGCGATGTACGAGACGACGTCGGTCTTGCCGGTGCCGGGCGGGCCCCAGAGGAAGAGCGCCCGGCTGCCGAGGGCCTGCGCCACGGCCCGGCGCTGACGGTCGTTCAGCTGCAGCCCGTGCCAGCCGGCCACCCAGCGGTGCGGGTCCGGCACCTGGCCCACCGCGGCGTCCCCCTGGTCGAGCACCAGGCCGGCGATGGCGGTCTCCAGCCGGCTCTCCGGGCCGCCCACCGCTTCGAGGCGCTTGACCAGGGCGACCCAGTTGCCGGCGTCGTCCTCGCGGAGTTCGGCCCTGGCCCGGTCGGCGCCGAGGTCGGCGGCGGTCAGCACCCGGACGGCGCCGTCCGGGCCGCGGGTCACCTCGGCCGGCGACCAGTCCCGCTGGGAGCCCTCGGGCCGGACCAGCAGGGCGCGGCCGTCCAGGGTGTCGCGCCAGTTCTTGCAGCGGAACACGTACTCGCGGAGTTCGCCGCCGCCGGTCTGCCGCCCGCTGTGCAGCAGGACGGTGTCGGTGCCGCGCGGCGAGCCGTCGTGCCGCCTGGCCGAGGCGATCTCCGCCCGGCACGCTCGCAGGAACTCCTCGGTCGGATACGGACGTTCCGGCTCTGCCATGTGGTGCCCCCCTTGTCGCCGGCCTTCCGGCTGCACGATCAAGGTTAAGCCCCGGGGCCGGCCGGCACCGCTGTTCCCGGCGGACGGGCACCGGATGCGGGACACCGGGAGTCGGGTACGGAGTCGGGTACGGGACACCGGGACCCGGATGCGGGACGCCAGGACGCCGGATGCGGGACACCGGGACGCCGGGTACGGAGTCGGGTACGGGACACCGGGACCCGGATGCGGGACGCCAGGACGCCGGATGCGGGACGCCAGGACGCCGGGTACGGGACGCCGGGACGCCGGGTACGGGACCGCCCCGGCGGGGCGCTGGTGCGTCCCCGCCGGGGCGGTCCGGTGCGCGCGGGAGGTGCGGGTCAGTAGAGGGTCTTCACGGTGGCGCCGGTGAAACCCTGCTGGGCGTACAGGCTGATGTAGACCGGCCCGGCGGGCGGATTGCTGACGGTGAGGGTCTCGGTGTTGCCGGTGCTGGTGGACTTCGCGGTCCAGGAGCCGGTGGTGGCCCAGCCGTTGGCGTTGTAGTAGAGGTCGGCGTTGCCGGTGCCGCCGGCGGCGGTGATGGTCAGCTGCTGGGTGCCGGCCGGCACGTACAGGTACAGGTAGCTGTAGTTGCCGGTGGTCGCGGCCAGGTTGGAGCGGCGGCAGTTCTGGCCGAGCTGGCGGGTGTCGGCGGCCGTGCACTCCGGGACGGTGGTCACGGTGACGGTCCTGGTGGCGGTGGCGGTGGCGCCCTTGTCGTCCGTCACGGTCAGGGTGACGGTCCAACTCCCGGCCGACTGATAGGTCTTGGCGGGGTTGGCGGCGGTGGAGGTGGTGCCGTCACCGAAGTTCCAGGACCGGGCCGCGATGGTGCCGTCGGCGTCAGTGGAGGTGTCGGTGAAGGCGGCGGTCAGATCGTTGGTGACGGCGGTGAAGCCGGCGGTCGGCGCCTGGTTGGCGGGCGGGTTGGTGGTGCCGCCGCAGCTGCCGGCCGCGCAGGCGGTGAGCCAGCTGTTGAAGTCGGCGTCGTAGCGGGTGCCGATCGTGCCGGTCAGGTAGCTGCGGGCGCCGGCCCAGTCGCCGGCGCGGTACTTGGCGAGCACGGCGTCGATGTCGGCGCGGTGCGACTGCAGCATGTAACGGACGGCCAGGTAGCCCCAGTTGTAGATCCGGGTCTGGTCGGCGTTCTCGTAGGTGGTGCCGAACAGAGTGCTCAACGGGTAGGTGTGCTGGGCGGCCTGGGCGATGGCGGCGTCGTAGGCGACGTTGCGGTAGGAGTAGGAGATGTACTCCGCGAAGCCCTCGACCCACCAGATGGTCGGGGTGGTCACGCCGGCGTCGAAGTCGCCGTACATGTCGAACCGGCCGTCGAGGTAGTGGGTGTACTCGTGGTTGAGGTTCCAGATCTGGAAGGCCGGGCGCACCCACTCCGCCTCGTAGGCGATGAACCGCGGCTGGTTGCCGACCGCGGCCGGGTCGCCCTCCAGGTACATCCCGCCGTTGTCGGTGCTGATGCCGAAGATGGTGCCGGCGTAGGTCTGGTAGTCGCTGCTGGAGTCGAAGACCACCACCTCGATGGTGGTGTTGGTGTCCCCGGCGACGGCGCCGTTGTCGCGGACCACGCTGTGGAAGTACGCGTCCTGGCTCTTCAGGCTGGTGCAGGAGGAGGCGAGTTCGGCGGCCGCCATCTGCTGGGCGATGATCCGGATACTCGGGCTGCAGGTGTAGTCGACCGTCAGGACGGCCGCCTTGAGCCGGGCCGGCAGGTCGCAGGTGCCGTAGTAGGCGCAGTTGGCCTTGTCGTAGGAGTCGGTCATCTCGGCGAGGCCCACCCAGAGTGCGGCGGTCCGCCCGGTGATCGAGCTCTGTCCGAGCAGGCCCTTGACCAACGGCCGGACCTTGGCCTGCAGGGCGCTGTACTGGAGGAAGCGGCCCAGCTCACGGCCGGCGTTGGAGACCAGGTAGCCCTGGTCGCCGCCGAGCAGGGCATTGTTGGCGGTGGCAAAGGCGGAGAGGGTGTCGGTGACGCTGGGGTCGGCCTGGACGGCTGCCACGAAGACGTCCGACTGGTGGCCGCGCCAGAGGACCGTGTAGGTGTTGTTGACGGCGTTCAGCATGTACCAGGAGCTGTTCCAGGCAGGGGTGTACCCCGACAGCAGCCGCTTGACGACCGAGAGGTAGCGGGCGTTCTCCTCGGCGCTGTCGATCAGGGTGACCGCCTCGGAGAGGGTCGCGCCGTTGGCGTCGGTGACGTCGCGGGAGTGCGGGGCGGCGAAGAAGGTGTCGAGGCCGCCGCGGATCGCGGTCTGCAGCGTGCTGCCGTAGGTGCCGACGGTCGAGGCGTTGTACCAGTGGACGTAGTAGCCGGCCCGCAGGAAGAGCACCAGCTGGCCCGCCGAGGTGCTGTTGTCACCGGGGTAGCCGGCGGAGACGTCGCGCAACGCGTTGGCCACGGTGGTCATCTGGGCCTCGCGGAACGCGGCGTACGCGTCGTTGCCGGTCAGGTTGAACAGCGTGTTGACGCAGTCCAGGGTGGCAGATTTGATCTGCTGGACCAGCGCGCTGCCGCTGCGGGTGGTGAAGTCCGAGGTGTTGCAGGCCGCGGCCGCGAGGCTGCGGGCGGCCGGGCCGCCGGACGTGGCGGCCGTCGCGGGCCGGTCGTAGTCGCGCCGCAGCGCACTGCGGTCCAGCGGCAGCGGGGCGCGGTCCTTGGTGGCGAGGGCGCTGCCGGCGTGACTGTCGTCCTGGTCGGCCGTACCGGTGGCCGGCCTGGGGGCCTGCCCTGCGGGCGTAGCGGTGCCGGGCGTCGAGCCGCCGAGGGCGCGGTCGGCCGGGCGGGGCGCGGCGGCGTTGCTCCTGGGGCTGAAGACGCCGATCGCCAGACAGAGCGTCAGCGCGACCATCAGCAGCCTGACGAGGTCTTTCGGTATCCGGGCGGTTCTCACGTGGGGGCCTCCTGGCCAGTGGTCGACCGCGTGGGGGCGCGGCCGTGAAGGAGGTGAGGACCGTTGCTGGGGAGCCGTGGGGCGGCTCCGCCATGGCACGGCGGGGAGTGTGACATGTACCATTGCATACGTCACATGGTGAGTGGAAGGCCTTCTGCGGAAGGAAGTTGCCGACCCGTAGCACCGTCCGGCTTCACCCGCCACGACCGGCGGACGGCGCGGGCGCACCGGGACGCCGGCGGCCGAGGTCGCTCAACCATCCTGCCGGTAGCACGACTTGGGACGACGCGGCCGCCGGGCCGGGCCGGCCTGGCGCGCAGGACTATCGGGGACGACGGGTCAGGCCCCCGGTGCGGCGGCGTCGGAGGGCGAGCCGGCGGGCCCGGCCGACCAGGCGACCAGCGGCGGCCGGACGGCGGCGCAGAGCGGATGCCCCTTCGCGTCGGTGAGGCCCAGCCGGGCGATCAGCAGCCCGGACCGCTCGGCCGCCTCCAGGACGGCCGGGTCGACCGCGTCCAGCATCAGCTTCGCCCGCCGGAACATGGCGAAGCCGCCGGCGGCGTCGACCGACCCCCAGGGGAGATAGACAAAACGGGCCCCCGGACCGCCCTGCAGGTACGGCCCCCTGAGGTCCGGCCCGCCGGACGGGGTACGGGTGGCGGAGCAGTCCAGCTCCCAGACGGCCGACGCGGCGTCACCCGGCCGCAGGCCGAACAGCTCGGCCGGCCGGCCCCGGCGCTGCACCGCGACATGGACGTCGGTACGGCCGGGGAAATCACCCCCGGCAGGGCAGTCCCGCCCCGGCAGGTCGGTCGCCTCGATCCGGATCAGCATGCGGCCATCCTGCCCGCCGGGGCCGACAATCCGGCGCCGACTCCGACTCCGACTCCGACTCCGACCACGGCGGGGCGCGCGTTCAGCCCCCGCCACCGGCCGCTCGGCCGGCGCTCCGAAGCCGACAGCCCGACAGCTACCCGTGGCGTGCCGTCACAGGTCGGGCCCCGGGCGCGGAGGCCGCGGCGCCGGGCGGCCGGGCGGCCAGGGCCGGCCCCGGGGTGACGGCCGGTCGGAGCCGGGCGGCCCGCAGAAGCCGAGCTGCCTGCACACGGACTCCTGGACGAGGGCGTTCCATTCCCGGGTCAGGTCGGCGAGTTCGGCCCTGGCGTGCGCGGCCTCCTCGTTGGCGAGGTTCAGCTCCTGGTGCACGGCTTCCAGCAGGCGCAGCAGCCCGTCCGAGGCCGGGTCGGCACCGGCATCCGCACCGGCGCCGCGGTCGGCGGGTGCGGACGGCCGGGCGGTGGCGTCCGGGCCGGTGGCGTCAGGGACGGTGACGTCAAAGACGGTGACGTCGGGGGCCAGGCCGAGATGGCGCGCCGGGCGGGAACGACGCCCCGGCGCCCCGTACTGCGGGCGACTCCCGGCCCCGCCTCCGGTTCCGCCCTCGGGCGGCCGGGCGGGCGGACCGCTCTGCCGGGCGGTGACCTGGGCGAGCTGCCGCTCACTGCGGCTCTCCGTCTCCGCGATCCAGCGGCGCAGCCTGGCCAGCGCGAACTCGGTCAGGGACAGGGCGATGACGGCGAGGCAGCCGAGAACGGGGATCCAGCGGGAGTCGTACGTGCCGACGACGATCGCCGCGATTCCGGCGGCCGCGGCGGCGACGCGTAGCCCGTCGGTCGTCCTCGGCGAGATTCTCCGCATTTCTGGCCTCACCTCTACATGTGCGCAGACCCTCCCCCGCGGCTTTCGTGCTCGCTTTCCCGCTGCAGGGCGAATGCCTGCGCAATGGTGGCGAGGAGGAATTTCCTGATCATGGGATGCCTGATACCCCATGCGTCCAACGCTTCTTCGGGGGTGATGGGTGAGCGTACACCCCGAGCTAGATCATGTGCGGAATCCTCGGAAACAATGCCGCCACGGACCAACAGCTCCCGCAGGTCGAGGTGGACCACCTGGGCAATTCGCTGGAATTGGGAGGGTCTCGGCAGCGTTTCGCCGCGCAGCATCCGGCCGACCGCCGAGGCGCTCATTCCGGTGTCCCTGGCGAGGGCGAGACGACCGCCCGTCCCGGGTGTGAGGTCGTAGCCGGCCCGCTGCGCGGCCTCGTGGACGACCGCCCCGAAGCGCTGGGCCGGGGTCGTCGCGTCCGAGGTGTCCCCTGTCAACTGCATGGCGCGCAGGCTATCGCGTGTCCCGTCCACGGGCGCGCACTTGCATGCTCGCAAGCCCCCCGACAGCGCATCACACCTGCTCAGATTGAGTGCGAGGAAATGCGGACGGGTCAATTCCAGGGAATCGCTTGCACGCCTGCACGCATCCTCCTAACGTGACAGCCCTTCCACTCCCAGGAGGTCCGGCATGACCGTCACACCAGCGCTGATCGACGCCGCGAAGGCCGGGGACGGCGCTGCCTGGACCGAGCTCTACCGTCTCTACCAGGGCCGGGTGCTCGCCTTCCTCGTCCGGCGGACGGGGAATCGCGCCCTGGCCGAGGACCTGACCCAGGACACCTTTGTCAGGGCAATGACGGGAATTGGTAACTACCAGTTCACCGGCACCGACATGGGTGCCTGGATAATCACCATCGCCCGAAACCTCATGCTCGACCACGACAAACGGCGCTCGACCCGGCGCGAGTCCGCGTTCGACGTGGTCGGCGACACCGATGCCGGTATTCGGGTGGAGGAACTGGTGATTGCCATCGTGGAGGCCGACCGGGTTTTCGCCGCGCTCGCCGCACTGAACGACCACCAGCGGACGGCCGTCACACTCCGTTACTGGGGCGGCCTGAGCTCCAAGGAGATCGCCTCGCGCACCGGCCTGCGGGTCGGCGCCGTCAAGACGCTCACCTACCGGGCCCGGGTCAACCTGCGGCGCCGGCTCTCCGAGGAGCCCGCTCCGGGGTAGTGCGGCCCGTGCCTACTCCCCCGTGTAGGCCTTCTCCAGGGCGGCGAAGTCGAACTTGACCATCGAGAGCATCGCCGCGGTCACCCTCTGCGCCTTCTCCGGGTCCGGGTCACTGATCCGTTCGATCAGCCCGACCGGGATCACCTGCCAGGACACCCCGAACTTGTCCCTGAGCCAACCGCAGGCGACCTCGGCGCCGCCCTCGGTCAGCCTCTCCCAGTAGTGGTCCAGCTCCTGCTGGTCCGCGCAGAAGAGCTGGAACGAGATGGCCTCGTTGAAGCGGAACTCCGGGCCGCCGTTGAGGGCGACGAACTTCTGGCCGTTGGCCTCGAACTCGACGGCCATCACGCTGCCGGCCGGGCCCGGACCGGCCTCGGTGTAGCGGCCGACCCGGCCCAGCCGCGAATTCTGGAAGACCGAGGTGTAGAACGCGGCCGCCTCCTCGGCCTGCCCGTCGAACCAGAGGCATGTGGTGAAGCCGTCGCTGGTCATCGTCTCTCCCTTGTCCGTGAGCGAGTGTGTCCCGGCAGCCGGCCCGGCCCTCGACGGATCGGTCCCCGCACGGGTGGCCCCGCACAGCACTGCCCGTGGGCGGAACCTCCCGGGGGCGGGCCGCTGCTCCGAGTGTCCCCGTCCGCGGCCGGACACACCGGCCGCCACCCCGGCCCGGGCGCGATCTCGTTTCTCGCTTCTCCCGCGCTCCGGGCCGGAGCCCCTTGGCGGGTGCCGGCCCGGAGGGCGAGCGCGGCAGGCCGAGGTGACGAGCTGCCAGGACCGCTCGTACTCCCCCGCTCAGTCGGTCCGGGTCGTACCCTCGCCGCCCGCCGGGCCGTCCCCGACCGCACCGGTCGGGCCGGTCGGGCCGGTCGGGCCGGTCGGGCCGGTCGGGCCGGTCGGAGCGTCCGTCGCCTCGACGGCCTCGGTGAGCCACGCGATCCAGAAGGTTTCGAGCCCGATGCCCGCCCGCAGCACCACGTGCTGCAGTCGGTTCTCGTCCGCGGCCTTCTCGGGCGGGAAGTCCCGTTGCTCGATCTCCAGGTAGTCGTTCAACTGGCGCTGGTGCAGGGCGAGATGACGCCGCAGTTCGGCGTCCAGGCCGGGCAGGCCGAGCACCGCCGCGGCCCGCAGCCGAAGCAGCAGCGGGTCGCGGACGGCCTTCGGGTCCTGGCTCTCGGCCGTCCAGCCTGCGAGTTCCGTGCGGCCGGCCGGCAGGACTTCGTACTCCTTGCGCTGCCCGCGCGAGGGCGGCTGGGGAACGGCGCTGATCAGGCCGGCCTGCTCCAGCTTGCCGAGTTCACGGTAGATCTGCTGGTGGGTGGCGGACCAGAAGAAGCCGATCGACTTGTCGAACCGCCGGGTCAGCTCCAGCCCGGAGGACGGCTTCTCCAGCAGGGCGGTGAGGATGGCGTGCGGCAGCGACATGGGAGGAGCTTAATCCGGCGGCTCCGGGCGCGGCCGGTCGGATCCTGGCCGGTCAGGGCCCACCGCGGTCCGGGCCCCCACCCGGTCGGCCCCCACCGGCTCGGGGACCGACCGGTCCGGGCACGACCCGTCGGAGCGCGCCCTGTCAGAGCGCCGCCGCCAGGCGGGTGCCCTGGTCGATGGCGCGCTTGGCGTCGAGTTCGGCCGCCACGTCCGCGCCGCCGATCAGGTGCGGTTCCAGCCCCTGTGCCCGCAGGGCGTCGTAGAGGTCGCGGCGGGGCTCCTGCCCGGTGCAGAGCACCACGGTGTCGACCGGGACGATCCGCTGCTCGCCGTCCAGGGTGATGTGCAGGCCCTCGTCGTCGATCCGGTCGTAGCTCACGCCGGCGACCATGGTGACGCCGCGGTGCTTGAGCTCGGTGCGGTGGATCCAGCCGGTGGTCTTGCCCAGGCCGGCGCCGACCTTGCTGGTCTTGCGCTGGAGCAGGTGGACGGTCCGCGCCGACTGGTGGCGGACGGGCTCGCGCAGGCCGCCCGGGCCGCGGTGCTCGGTGTCGACACCCCACTGCTCGAAGAAGGCCTCGGAGGTCCGGCCGGTGCCCGCCCCCGGGTCGGTGAGGTACTCGGCGACGTCGAAGCCGATGCCGCCCGCGCCGAGGATCGCCACCCGCTCCCCCACCTCGGCCTTGTCGCGCAGCACGTCCAGGTAACCCACCACGCTCGGGTGGTCGGTGCCCGGGATGTCGGGGGTGCGCGGGCGGACGCCGGTGGCGATCACGATCTCGTCGTACCCCTCGGCGGTGAGGGTGCCGGCGGTGACGGGGGTGGAGAGCCGGACGTCGACCTGCTGGGCCGCCAGCTGGTGGCGGTAGTAGCGGATCGTCTCGTCGAACTCCTCCTTGCCCGGCACCTGGCGGGCGATGTTGAGCTGGCCGCCGATCTCGGGTGCGGCGTCGTAGAGGGTGACGGCGTGTCCGCGCTGCGCGGCGGAGACGGCGAAGGCGAGGCCGGCCGGGCCGGCGCCGACCACGGCGACCCGCTTGCGCAGCCGGGTCGGGGTGAGCACGATCTCGGTCTCGTGGCAGGCCCTGGGGTTGACCAGGCAGGAGGTGATCCGCCCGCTGAAGGTGTGGTCGAGGCAGGCCTGGTTGCAGCCGATGCAGGTGTTCACCGCCTCGGGTGTGCCGGCGGCGGCCTTGGCGACGAACTCGGGGTCGGCCAGCAGCGGGCGGGCCAGCGAGACCAGGTCGGCGAAGCCGTCGGCGAGCAGCTGCTCGGCCAGTTCGGGTGTGTTGATGCGGTTGCTGGTCACCAGCGGGATGCCGACCTCGCCCATCAGCTTCCTGGTGACCCAGGTGTACGCGCCGCGCGGCACCGAGGTGGCGATGGTGGGGATCCGGGCCTCGTGCCAGCCGATGCCGGTGTTGATGATGGTGGCGCCGGCCGCCTCGACGGCCTTGGCGAGCCGGACCACCTCGGGCAGCGTCGACCCGCCGGGGACGAGGTCGAGCATGGAGAGCCGGTAGATCAGGATGAAGTCCGGCCCGACCCGCTCGCGCACCCGCCGGACGATCTCCACCGGGAGGCGCATCCGGTTCTCGTACGAGCCGCCCCAGCGGTCCTCGCGGTGGTTGGTCCGGGCGGCGATGAACTCGTTGATCAGATAGCCCTCGGACCCCATGATCTCCACGCCGTCGTAGCCCGCCGACCGGGCGAGCGCGGCGCAGCGGACGAAGTCCTCGATGGTCCGCTCGACCTCCTCGTCGGTGAGGGCGTGCGGCGGGAACGGGCTGATCGGGGCCTGCAGGGCGCTGGGCGCGACCAGGTCCTCGTGGTAGGCGTACCGGCCGAAGTGCAGGATCTGCATCGCGATCCGGCCACCCTCGCGGTGGACGGCGTCGGTGATCAGGCGGTGCTCCTGGGCCTCGGCCTCGGTGGTGAGCTTGGCGCCGCCCGACCAGGGCCGGCCCTGCTCGTTGGGGGCGATGCCGCCGGTGACGATGAGGCCGACGCCGCCGCGGACCCGGGTGGCGTAGAACTCGGCCATCCGCTCGAAGCCGTGCTCGGCCTCCTCCAGCCCGACGTGCATGGAGCCCATCAGCACGCGGTTGGGCAGCGTGGTGAATCCCAGGTCGAGCGGGCGCAGCAGGTGGGGGTAGGCGCTCATCCGGTCACTCCTCGTACGACGGTGTCGCCACACGGTAGGACGCCGCCCGCCCTTATGCAACAAGTTGCACATGTGGCGGACGCAACGCTCCCCCGCACCACCGCCGGTCCGCCGGGCTCACGGCCGCCCTCGCCGGGGGCTCAGGTCGCCCGCCCGCCGCCGCCCGCACCCGCGTCGATCAGGCGCGCCCGCCCGCCAGGCTCGCCAGGACGGAGGCGGCCGCCCGGTCCGGGGCACCCGCGGACCGGTCGAGCAGGCCCTCCACCGACCAGTGCAGAATCTCCCCCGCCGCGGTGAGGGTCAGGGTGAGGCCGGTCTCGAAGCGCTCCGCATGGACGGCGGCGTCCGAGTCGGGGGCCTGCCGGTGGAGGGTGTCCAGCAGCGCCGCGGCGAACGCCTCGTCCCGCGCCCGGACGGCCGGGTCGCAGCCGGCCAGCGCGTCGGCGACCCCGGGGTCGGCCGGGTCGTAGTGCTCCAGGTGGGGCAACAGCTCCGCGGCGCCGAGGATCGCCGCCGCCCGGAAGGTGAGCACGTGCGCGCCGGCCTCGTCGTCCAGCAGCTCGGCGAGCAGCGGGACGGCCCGCGGGTCGCGCCGGCGGGCCAGGCCGCGGATGCCCTCCTCGCGGGCCGCGGCGTACTCGTCCGCCGTGCGGTTCCACAGCGCGGCCCGCACCTCCGGGGAGTCCGCCTCGACCTGGAACCCCAGGGCGAACGTGGCCCAGTTGCGGACTTCCGGGTCCGCGTCCCCGGTCAGGCGGATCAACGCGGGGAGGACCCGGCCCGGATCGTCCGTGGACACCGGGGGGAGCGCCTCGGCCACCGCCCGGCGGACCTCGGGGTCCGGGTGAGCGGCGAGCGCGAGCAGGACGGGGACGGCCCGCGCGTCCTGGCCGGCGCCGAGGGCCCGGACGGCCGCACGCTGCACCTGGTGGTCGGGCTCGTCCTCGGCGGCCAGGGCCAGCACCGCCGCGGTGACCGCCTCCCGGACCGGCTCGTGGCGGTCGGCCGCCTCGGCCAGCAGGTCGCAACCGGCCCGCCGGACCAGCGGATCGGCCGAGTCCAGCAGGCCTGGGCCAAGCCGCACCGCCCATGCGCCGTCCTCGGCGACGTCCGAGAGCAGCGCCCGCAGCGCCGTGCGCGCCCCGGGGCCGGCCCGGCGGGCGGCCTGTTCGATGAGGGCCGAGTCCGACTCCGTGTCCATCCGCGCATTCTCGCCCAGTGCCGCGCCGGGTCCGCCGGCCGGGTCGGCCCGAACCGGCCACCGCCCGGCCCGGCAGGCCCTGACCTGGCCTGGCCTGGCCTGGCCTGGCCTGGGCCGTCCGGGTGTGCCGGGACGGCCCGCCGGGTGTGTCCGCCCGGGGGCGCCCCGCCCGCCCTGCCTACGGTGGGCGCAGGACGGGCGGCGATCCGGGCCCGGCCGCCGGACAGCGCCCCGGGGCTCGTCACCGGACCGCGGGAGGGAACGACATGCCACCCAGTCGCCGGGAGTTGCTGGCCGCCCTGGCCGGAGCCGCCCTGACGGGCTGCCAGGCGTCCGGCGGGGACGGCGGGGGCGCCGGGGCCGCCGCGCCGGTCCGGCCCGCCGGCTCCGCCCCCGCGACCACCGCGCCTTCCGCCCCCGCCACGGCCGCCGCCCCCGGCGACCCCGCGGCCGACGCCGTCCCGGGCTCGGCCGACCCGCCGCCCGGGGCCGCGAGCCGCGCCGAGGCGGTCACCCGGGCCGACCTGGTGAGCCGCTACGGGCAGGCGGAGCCGACCAGTTGGGGGTTCGACGGCCCCGGCGTGCTCAGCCGGCTGCCGTCCGCCGACGCGGCGATCGCGCTGACCTTCGACGCCTGCGGCGGGCCGCAGGGCAACGGCTACGACGAGGCACTGATCGGGTTCCTCCGGGACCGGGCGGTACCGGCGACGCTCTTCCTCAACTCGCGCTGGATCGACGCCAACCTGCCGGTCTTCCGCGCGCTGGCGGCGGACCCCCTGTTCGAGATCGCCAACCACGGCACCCGGCACTGCCCGCTGTCGGTCTCCGGGCGGTCCGCCTACGACATCCCCGGCACCCGCGACGTCGGCGAAGTCGTCGACGAGGTCACCGGCAACCGGGCCGGACTCACCGAACTGCTGGGCCGCCCACCGCGGTTCTTCCGCTCCGGCACCGCCTACCTGGACGACGTGGCGGCCCGGATCGTCGCCGACCTCGGCGAGCGCTTCGCCGGCTTCACGGTCAACGGCGACGGTGGCGCCACCTTCACCGCCGGGCAGGTCCACACCGCGGTCACCGCGGCCGGGCCGGGGGCGATCGTGCTGGCCCACATGAACCACCCGGCCGCCGGCACAGCCGCGGGCATCGCCACCGCGGTCCCCCGGCTGCTGGACGAAGGGCGCCGGTTCGTCCGCCTCTCGGACGCCGTGCCCTGAACGCCCGCACGCCCCGGCGCGTCCTGAGCGCGTCGGGGCGTGCGGGTCGGTCGGCCGGCTGCCGGCCCGAACGGACCTTCCCCACGCCCGACTTCGTTGTCGGGCACGGGGCAGGTGGCGCAGCAGGCGGTGGCGGATCGGGGGCGGCGGGGCCTTCGCCGTTGTGCGTGGTGCTATTTGACGGATCCGGCGGTGAGGCCGGAGACGACCTGGCGTTCGATGAAGGCGAACAGGACGACGACGGGGAGGATGGCGACGACGGATCCGGCGAAGAGGTAGTTCCACTGGACGGTGTAGTTGCCGATGAAGTTGTTGATGCCGACGGTGAGGGGCTGGCTCTCGGGGACGGTGGTGAGGCGCAGGCCCATCACGAATTCGTTCCAGGCGGAGATGAAGGTGAAGATGAGGGCGGTGACGATGCCGGGCATGGCGAGGGGGATGGTGACGCGGCGCAGGGCGCCGAGTCGGCCGAGGCCGTCGATCTGGGCTGCTTCCTCCAACTCCACCGGTATGGAGGAGATGTAGGCGGTGAGGATCCAGATGGCGAACGCGAGGTTGAAGGCGGCGTTGCAGATGATCAGGGTCCAGACCGAGTTGAGCATCCCGAACTGGTAGAACTCGCGGTAGAGGCCGACCAGCAGGGAGGTGGGCTGGAACATCTGGGTGACCAGGACGAGCAGCAGGAAGAGTTTGCGGCCGCGGTACTTGATGCGGGCGGTGTAGTAGGCGGCGGGCAGGGCGACGAGCAGGACGAGCAGGGTGGAGCCGGCGGCGACGAGCAGGGTGACGCGCAGGTTGCCGCCGAGGGTGGAGTCGGTCCAGACCTTGATCAGGTTGGACCATTCGAAGTGCGAGGGCAGGTAGGTGGCGTCGCGCAGTTCGTCGGCGGGCCGCAGCGCGGTGACGATCATCTCCAGGTAGGGGATGAGGAACAGCGCCGCCAGCAGCCACGCGACCGCCGCGACGACCACCGTACGCGGCCGGATCGGCTTGCGGACCTTGGCGGTGGAACGGGCTTCGCCGGAGCGGGACCTGCCGGCCCCGCCGGCGGTGGCGGCGGGCCGCACGGCCTCGGCGGTCACGGTCGGCGCGGCCCCGGCGGGTGCCGGGTCGCCGACGGGCGCGGCGGCGGTGGTTTCGTGCTGAGACATCAGTTCTCTCCCTCGTTCCAGCGGCTGACCTTGAGGAAGAGCAGCACCATGACCACGACCAGGCCGAAGTTGATCACGGACATCGCGGCGGACTCGCCGATGTCGGTGTTCATCAACTGGAAGGCGAACACGGTGCTGGTCGCGGTACCGCTGTTCGGGCCGCCCTGGGTCATGCCCCAGATGACGGGGAAGGAGTTGAAGACGTTGATCAGGTTGATCACCAGGCCGACCAGCAGCGCGGGGCGCAGCAGCGGGAGGGTGATCAGGCGGTAGGTCTGCCAGGGGCCGGTGCCGTCGACCTTGGCGGCCTCGTAGACCTCGGCGGGGACGGTCTGCAGGCCGGCGAGGATGGTGTAGGTGGTGAACGGCAGTGACACGAACACCGCGACCAGGACCATCCAGGGTTTGGCGGAGCCGGGGTCGCCGAGCCAGTCCTGCGGGCCGTCGATGATCCCGAGGTCGGTGAGGGCGGTGTTGAGGACGCCGGCTGTGCGGTCGAGCATCCACTTGAAGCCGATGGCGGTCATCAGCACGGACGCGGCCCAGGGGGCGATCAGCGCCCAGCGGGTGAGCCGGCGACCGGGGAACTGCTGGTTGAACAACTGCGCCAGGGCCAGCGACAGCACCATCGTCAGCACGACCACGACGACCGTCCAGACCAAGGTCCAGCCGAGCACCGGGACGAAGTCCGGCTCGTCGAAGAGCTTGGAGTACTTGTCGAAGCCGGCCGATCCGCGGACGAAGCCGGTGGTGCTGATCCGCAGGAAGGAGGTGTGGACCATCTCGTAGACGGGCCAGAGCACCACGAGCAGGATGAGCAGGACGGCCGGGGCGATCCAGGGCAGCGGACCGAGCCTGGCCAGGCCGGAGCGCCTGCCCGCCGGGGTGCCCCGGCGTGCCCGGTCGGCACCGGGCTCGGCGGTCTTGAGCGACACGGGGTAAGGCCTTCCCTTGGTGTGCGGCGGTGTGGGCCGCCGCACGGTGTGCGGTGGTGGTGCGCGGTGCGTGCGGGGCGCGGGGAGCGCGGTGCGCGGGCACGGAGTACACAGATGCTGTGTGCGCGGGAGCCGGGTGCGCGGGGCGGGCGTACGGGGATGTCGCGTACGCGGGCCCTGCCTGCGCTCGTCGGCTGTGCCGGCTCTTCGCAGGCCCGGCGTTGCGGGTGCGTGAGCGGTGCTGGTGCGGGTGTGTGAGCGGTGGTGGTGCGGGTGTGTGAGCGGTGGTGGTGCGGGTGTGTGAGCGGTGGTGGTGCGGGTGTGCGGTGGCCCTTGCGGAGCGAGCGCGGTGCTGCGGGTACGGTGCTGCGGGTGCGGTGCGTCGGGCCGGTGCCGGCGGTGGGGCCGGCACCGGCCCGAGGGGCACTACTTGTCGGCGGCCGCGGCTTCGGCCTTCTTCTGGAGGTCGCCGAGGACGGCGGCCGGGTCGCCGGCGACGGCGGTGCCACCACTCTTCTTGATCTCCGCGGACACCGCGTCCCAGCTGGTGTCACCCAGCGGGTAGAACGCCGCCGACGGCAGCAGCGCGAAGAACGGCTCCAGGTCCGCGTGCTTCCCGCTCGCCGTCATCTCCTTCAGCGTGTCCTGCGTCACCGGCATCAGGTTGTACAGCTCGTCGAACTTGAGGGTGTTCTCCTTGTTGTACGCGAAGTCCAGGAACGCCTTCACCTGCGCCTGGTGACCGTTCTTCTTGAACGCCATCACCCAGTCCGCCACACCCAGCGTCGACTTCAGCGGCCCCGCCTTGCCCGGGATCGGCGCCACCGCGTAGTCCACCTTCCCGTCCTTCGACTTCTGGATCAGCGACGGGTGCCCGTTCAGCATCGCCGCCTTCCCCGCACCGAAGTCCGCGAACGCCGTCTTACGATCCGTCGTCGCCGGGTTCGGGTACGTCAGACCCGGGTCCACCAGGTTCGCCTTCAGCCACGAGAACGTCTCCACGTTCGCCGCCGAGTTCAACGCGTACTTCCCCGACGCGTCCGTCACCCCGCCGCCGTTGCCCAGCTCCCACATCATGCTCTCGCCCTGCGCCTCCTCCGGGCCCAGCGGCAGCGCGTACGGGGTCACACCCGGAACCTTCGCCTTGATCAGCTCCGCGTCCTTCTTCACCTCGTCCCACGTCTTCGGCGCCTCGGTGATCCCCGCCTGCGCGAAAATCGCCTTGTTGTAGAAGAACGCCCGCGCCGAGGACACGAACGGGATCCCGTACTGCGTCCCCTTCACCTGACCCGCCTTGGAGAACGTCTCGATGAAGTTCGACTGCGTCGCCGGCGACAGCACGTCCGCCGCCTTGTACAGCAGATCGTCCGCCACCTTGTCCGCGTACCCACCCGTCTGCAGCACATCCGGGTAGTTCCCCGACTGGATCATCGTCTTGACCTGCTTGTCGATGTCGTTCCAGTTGACCACCTGGACATCGACCTTGATCTTCGGGTTCGCCGCCTCGAACCCCTTCACCACACCGTCCCAGTACGCCTTCGACCCGTTCGCCGCCGAGTCACCGTAGTCCGCCGCCACCAACTTGATCGTCGTCGTACCACCCGACGAAGCATCCGAACCACCACCACTGCTGCCACAACCCGTCAGCACCAGCGCACCGGTCACACAGGCCGCCGAAAGGAGAAGTACAGATCGGTTCATGGGAGTTACCGCCTTATGAGTTGACCTGAAGCCACCTGTGGAGGGGCTTCGAAGAGTGGGGGACGGGCAGGATCGGGGCCGAGGGTGACGCTGCCGGCCCGTGAACGCCCGGATGCTTTTCGACTGAACTTTTCGACTGCGCGGTGTGCGGCCGTGCGCGCGGCCGCAGCATGCGGGACCGCGAGGTCGGCGCCAGTGCCTGGTCAAGGCTGCGGGCCACCGTCGTCTGCCGCGTGAGTCAGAGTGCACCACCTGCGGACAGAGGCCTAGACCTCTTTACCGAATCGATGCTGGGGGTGCAGAGGGTGCCTCGAAAGTGGCCGCCGAGCAAAGAAATCGGCACTTGGTACAGACCAAGTCCCCGTCAGTTCCCCTTCCGGGCGGGTCCGCCGGCGTCAGCGCCCACGGAGATCGGACAGCCACGGTAGATGGTTGCGTGCAGGAACAAAAGAGGAAAGGGGTTGCCCGCCCCCGACATCGGAGGACGGGCAACCCCTGAGCGGGCGCCGCACCGCGCCACCCGGGCCTGCGGGCGGCGATCCGGACCGGCCGAAGGCGCCCCGTGCCCCACGGCCGGACCGGCATCAGGCCGCCCGCAAGGCACCCACCAGCCACTCGACCGCCGGGGCCAGCGCGGGCGCCGGCGGCCGCCCGTCGACCACCGCCACCAGGTGCCAGTACCGCTCGTACCGCGAGTCGGCGGCGACCTCCAGCCGCTCCAGCAGCCAGGCCCGGAACTCCGGGCCGTCCTCCCGCCCGGACAGCCGCGCGTAGGCGCCGACGAGCTCGTCCACGACCGGCCGCGCCGCCGCCGAGGCGGGACCGACACCGGCGGCGCGGGCCGCTGCCGTCCGCCCCCGGAGCAGATCGGCCAGCCGGGCGGCCGCCTCCGGGTCCGGTTCCGCCACCTGATCGCGGGAGCCGACCTGGTCGGCGGCCGCCCGGCGGACACCGGCCCGGAACTCCGGGTCCTGGACCAGTTCGGCCAGTTCCACCCACGCGTCCACCTGCTCCGCCGTGGGGTCGTCCGGCAACCGCGGCATGGCCGCCTGCAGCCCGGCCAGGAACTCCGGGCCGACGTCCAGGCCCTCGAAGACCTGGTCGATGAAGTCGTTGATCAGACCGGTGCGTTCCCGGTCGGAGAGCTTGGCGAGCCTGTGCATCAGTTCCATCTCCTCGGGTGTGGCCCCTCGCCCGGCCGCCGCGCGCAGGATCGCCCTGCGCAGCTGCAGCGTGCGGATCTGTGCGTCCAGGGCCTCGGCGTGCACCGCCGCGACCTCGGCGAGGCCGATCTCCTGAGCCAGCACCCGCTGGATCGCGGCGAGATCGACCCCGAGGTCACGCAGGGTGCGGACGAGGCCCAGCCGGACCAGCGCGTCCTGGCCGTACAGCCGGTAGCCGGCGGGGGTGCGGGCGGTCGGCGGCAGCACTCCCGCATCGGACCAGAACCGGATGGTCTTGACCGTGAGACCGGTCAGCCCGGCCAGCTCGCCGATGCTGCGGAGGGTGTCGTCGTCCATGTCCGCCACTCTGGGGTCTCCCCCCGCAGGAGACTCAAGCCTAGGGCTTGGGAGGGTTTCGCGACCGCCCGGGGACGGCTCGCCCGCGCGCCCCGGAGCGGCCCCCACCGGCCTGCCGGGCGGGCCGGCGGCGACCGCCCGGACACCCCCGCCGTCCGGAACGCGATCTTCAAACCCTGGTAAAAACGCCCCCTGGCCAGTCATCATGTACCTGGCGGGCCCCTGCCGGCGCGGGATCCCGCCGGTCGTGGGCCAAGAACGCGAGCCTGGGAGGTACAAGGGGTGCTGGCTGTCGTGGGGCTGAGCGACCTGGCCGAACGGCTCTACACCGACCTCGTCACCCATGGCCCGGCCGGCGCCGGCGAACTCGCCCGGCGCTCCGGCACCCCACCGGACGAGACCACCGTCGCGCTCGGCGAGCTGGCCGCCCAAGGGCTGATCGCGGCCCGGCACGACGACAGCACCCGTCCCGCCCCCGAAGGCGCCCGGGCGAACCGCACCACCACCGAAGGCGCCTCCCCCGCCGCGCCCGGCCCCGCTGCCCCCGCGCTGCCCGGCCCCGGCCCCGAGGACGCCGCACCCGGGCAGCCCGTCCTCCGGTACTCCGCCGCGCCGCCCGCCGTCGCCCTGGAGGCCCTGCTCGCCGGCCGGCGGCACGCCCTGCGGCAGGCGGAGCTCTCGGCGGCCGCCCTGGCCGAGGCCTACCGCGCCGCGACCTCCGACGACGCCCACCGGGACCTGGTCGAGGTGGTGGTCGGCCCGGCCGCGATCGGCCACCGGGTCGAGCAGGTCCAGCGCGGCGCCAAGCACGAACTGCTGGCCCTGGTCACCGGCCAGTACGACGTCGTCCCGGCCGACGCGACCGGCGCCGAGACCGAGGCGGTCGAGCGCGGCGTGGCCTACCGCGTGGTCATCGGACGGCACTCCCTCGGTGCTCCGCACACCGCCGAAGCCCTGTTCGAGGCGCTCGGGCGGGACCAGCGGATCAGAGTGGTCGACCAGGTCCCGACCAAGCTGATCATCGCCGACGGCACCCTCGCCCTCGTCCCGCTGACCACGCCCGGGGAGGCCGGGGAGCCGGCCGCCCTGCTGGTCCGCGCCCCCGGGCTGGTGAACCTGATGACCATCCTGTTCGAACAGGTCTGGGCCTGGGCCCAGCCGCTCGGCCTGGAGGCCGGCCTGCCCGTGGTCGGCAACGCCCCGGCCGGCGAGCCCGTCGGCACCGACCGCCGGATCCTGGCCCTGCTGCTGGCCGGCTCCACCGACCAGGCCGTGGCCAACCAGCTCGGCCTCGGCCTGCGCACCGTTCAGCGGCGGATCAAGGCCGTCATGGAGCTCGCCCACGCCGAGACCAGGGTCCAGCTCGGCTGGCAGGCCCACCGCCGGGGCTGGGTGGAGGACTGAGCACCCGGCCCGGGGCGCCGCCGCGCCGCTCGACCCCGGAGCCCGCGCCCGGTCCTTCGCCGCGCAAATCCGGTCGGCCCGACCGCCGGACGTGACTAGGGTCGGGAACCATGCGAATTCTTGTGTTGGGCGGTACGTCGTTCGTCGGCCGGGCCGTGGTGGAGGACGCGCTGCGGAGCGGGGCCGACGTCACCCTCTTCGGCCGGGGCAGAACCGGGACCGGCCTGTTCCCCGGCCTGACCCGACTGGCCGGCGACCGCGACACCGACGACTACTCCGCGCTCGGCCAGGGCCGTTGGGACGCGGTGGTGGACGTCAGCGGCTACGTCCCACGTCACGTCGGCCGGGCGATGGACGCACTGGCCGACCGGGTCGGCCGCTACCTGTTCATCTCCAGCAACGCGGTCTACCGGCGCAGCGGCGTAGGGCCCGGCGCCGACGAGGACGCGCCGCGGCGTACCCCCGTACGCGACACCGAGGAGCTCGTCGAGGAGACCTACGGCCCGCTCAAAGTGGCCTGCGAGGATGACGTGGTGGCCCGCTACGGCCCGCGGGCGACCGTCGTACGGCCCGGAAAGGTGGCCGGCCCGCACGACCCCTCCGACATGTTCACCTACTGGGTGCGCCGGGCCGCCCGCGGCGGCCGGGTCGCCCTGCCGGGCGACGCCGACCAGCCCGTCCAGATCGTCGACTCCCGTGACCTCGCCCGCCTGGTGGTGCAACTGCTCGCGGACGACCGCCCGGGCGCCTACAACGCGGTGGGCCCGGCCGAGCCGGTCACCCTCGGCGGGCTGATCCGGACCTGCGCGCAGGTCGCCGGCACCCAGGTGGAGATCGTGCCGGTCTCGCCCGACGGCGTGGCGCCCTTCTTCCCCCTCGTACGGGACAACTGGCCAACTCAGCAACGCAGCTCGGCCCGCGCCCGGTCGGCCGGCCTGCCCGCCACCCCGCTGGCGGTGACCGCCGCCGACGTCCTCGCCTGGGACCGCGGACGCGGCGAGCCGCCGCTGCAGAGCGGATTCACCCCGGAGGAGGAGCGGGCGGCGCTGGCGCGACACCGCGGCGAGGCCCCCAACGGGTGAGTCACCGGCAGGAGGCGCCGAGGCCGCGCGACCTCCACCGAATCCGTTCGGCCGGTCCGGCGCCCGACTTCGACGGCCGCTCGGCACCACGAAAACGGAACGCCGTCATTTCCGTTCGACTCCCTCCCGGCAAGTGGCGATACGGCACGCCGTCGTCGAAAGGCGGCCGCCCGACAGAGCTTCGCCCGCGAATTCGGTGGAACCGGATCGTCCGCACGACATGTCCGCCAAGATGTTCGGGCTCTTCCGGACGCCTCCGGATTCCGTGGCACGCCGGGCTGTAAGAAGACCGGACGAGCAGAACTGGCAGCCAAGCGCTGGGCCAGGACCAGACCCGGTGGTCGCACGGACGCGGGGCGCGGCCGGCTGCCTGCCCTGCCTCGCGCCTCGGTGACACGCGGACGGGACGGCCTCCGCCCGCGGCCGGCGGGCGCGCGGGCGGGGGCCGACCGCGCGGTCAGTTGATCAGCCCCTGCGTCCACGGGTCCTCGGCGAGGGTGCGCCAGGGGTGGGTCCGCTGCGCGAAGGCCGGCGGGTCGACGGCCTCCACCAAGGTGTCCACCGCACAGCGCAGCGTCTGCTGGACGTCGAAGGCCTGCCACTCGACCGGGGGTTCGTACTCCCAGCGGGACCGTTCCCGGGTGAGCGTCTCGATGATCCAGCAGACGTGGAGCAAGGCCGAGACGTCCTGGTTCAGGTACCCGTACGGGATGCCGTCGCCGGTGCCGAGCGCCTCCAGACGCCCGGTCGCGCCGTCCAGCGCAATCGGGATGTCCGCCCCCAGGGTGCCCAAGTACAGCCGGTCACGGTTTGCGGCCCGCGGGCTGTCCGAGGTCTCCGGCTCCTCGGACAGCGCCTCGAACCACCGGGGCCGGGCCTGTGCCAGGGGGCGCAGCGGCCCGCCCCCGGCCTGGAACAACTCGTACCCGACCGGCAGGCCGACCTCCGCCAGCAGGCGCCGGGTCGGTTCATGGGTGAGCTCGGGCGGCAGTTCCTCGGACGAGAAGCGGTACACCGTGACGTCCCCCTCGTCCTCGCCTTCGTCGTCGTCCGGCTCCATGAGGTCGGCCACCAGCTCCGGCGTCAGCACATGGGCGAGTTCGCCCGGGCCGCCCGGCCGCGCTCCCCACCCCAGGGAGGCCAGCAGGACAGCCGTGCTCCAGTGCGGCGCCGGGCCGAGCGGGTGGAAGACCTCGGGATCGACGGCGCGCATCCGGTCCTCCGCCACCTCCGCCACCACGCGTGCGATCTCCGGGCCGCGTGCCCCGTCGAGGACCGCCGGATCACGAGCCGCCCGGGTCAGCGCCGCCACCTCGCGGATCAACCCGACCAGCCTCGAGAGGTCGGAGGCGAGCAGGTCGAGCAGCGGCGCACCGCCACGGCCGGGGGCCGCGAGGTAGACCCTGCCGTCCGCCATGTCCAGCACCACCTCGGCATTGCGGTCCTCCGTGGTTCCCAGGACCAGCAGCCCTCCACCGCCCGGCACTTGGTCGGCCCCGCCGATCTCGGCGAAGGTCGGCAGCCCCGACCCGGCGCCCTCCAGCAGCCTCAACCCGCCCTCGGCCGCGGGAAGTCCGGCCTCGACGAGGAAATGCCGGCTCGGCGCGTGCGTCAGCGCTTCGGGCAGCAGGTCCGACGGGACGCGTGCGACGGCATGCTCCCCGCACCACGCCGTCAGGTCCTCGGCCGTCGTCCCGAACCGCTCGTCCATCGCTCCGCCCCGTTCGTTCGGCCTCGGCCCCACCGGTGCCGGGCGGGCGGGCCGTACCCGCCGGCTGCAGCCGGCCCGGCACCCCGCCCGACGAACGACCTTATCGGCAGCCTGCGGACGGGCGGGCCGGCGGTGCCGGCCTCGGGGCCTGTCCCGGCCGCCGTCCTCCTGGCCGACTGTCAGTGACCGGAGGTAGCCTTCCGTGTACGCATCGCCACCGGCCTCGCCGGCGGGGCACAGGGAGGTTCGGATGGCCGCTCGGGGCAGTGACGGCAAGGGCTTTGACCAAGCGTCGACGGCGCCACGCAGTCCGGCGGCCCGCCGGGCGCGTCGGCTGCGGCGGGCGCTCGTCCCGTTGTGGCTCGTGCTGGCGCTGGCCGCCTCCCTCGGCGCGCCCGGAGCGGCGGCGGCCGAGGAGGGCGGAGCGCCGACCGCGGGGGCGGCGGGGCTGGGCGATCCGCTGTTTCCGCTGGACGGGAACGGCGGCTACGAAGTCCGGCACTACACCCTGGACTTCGACTGGTCGGCGCCACGGACGGCGTTCCCCGCGGTGGCCACCGTGGACGCGGTGGCGACACAGTCGCTGTCGCGGTTCGACCTGGACTTCGCCGGGAACCTGCTCGGCCGGGTCCTGGTGGACGGCCGGCCGGCCGCGACCGCGCGGGAGGGGGACGAGCTGGTGGTGACCCCGCAGCGGGCGGTCCGGCGGGGGCGGCCGTTCAGCGTCCGGGTCGAGTACACCGCGGATCCGACGCAGCTGCGGCACCGGGACGACGCGATCGAGGACTACGGCTGGATCCCGACGCCGGACGGGACGGTGCTCTACCCGCAGCCGAACGGCGCGAAGATGATCTTCCCGGCGAACGACCACCCCAGCCGCCGGGCGCCCTTCACCTTCCACATCACCACCCCGCGCGACCTGACCGCCGTCGCCAACGGCACCCTGACGGGGCGCCGGGAGGTGGGCGCGGACCAGGTCCGGTGGAGCTACGAGTCCGGGCAGCCGATGGCGACCCAGCTGGTGCAGGTCGCCATCGGCCGGTTCACCGTGCTGACCGGCACCGGCCCGGGTGGGCTGCCGCTGCGCGACGTGATCCCCACCGACCTGGTCGACCGGGTGGAGCCGTACCGCCGGCTCACCCCCGGCCACCTGGCCTGGCTGGAGCAGCGCCTCGGCCGGTACCCGTTCGGCACGTACGGCGTCCTCGCCGCGCACACCGACCTCGGCGTCGCGCTGGAGACCCAGACCCTGTCGCTGCTCCCCGAGGCCGACCTGCTCGGCAGCCAGGTCGACGCGGAGCGCGACCTGGTGCACGAGCTGGCCCACCAGTGGTTCGGGGACAGCGTCGGCCTCAAGGCCTGGTCGGACCTCTGGCTCAGCGAGGGCCACGCACGCTTCTACGAACGGCTGTACTCCGAGGAGCACGGCGGCGTGAACTTCGAACAGACCATGCGGGCCGCCTACCAGGCCCACGACCTCTGGCGCCGGGACTACGGCGCGCCGGCCGCGCCGACCGAGCCCGCCCTCTTCAAGCGGATGCGGTACGACGGCTCCGCCCTGGTCCTGTTCGCGCTGCGCGAGCAGGTCGGCGACCCGGCGTTCCGGGCGGTGGAACGGGCCTGGGTCGAGCGCTACCGCGACCGGCCGGCGGGGACGGCCGACTACGTCGAACTGGCCTCCCGGATCACCGGCCAGGACCTCCGCGGCTTCCTCACCGCCTGGCTCTACGGGGACCACACCCCGCCGATGCCGGGGCACCCGGACTGGACGGTCGACCGGGTGCCGGCGGGCGCGGCCGCCGGCTCCTGAGAGCACGGCCCCTGGCGGGCCCGCGAGGAAGGGACGGCGTACCGCCCTCCCCCGGGGCCGCGCAGGTCCGGGCGCCGGCGGAGGGTGGTGTGCGGCCGGCGGCGGGCGGGGCACTACGCTGGCCGCCGCAGCCCCGGTCGGGGCCGGACCCGCCGTGACGGAGGAAGACCGATGGTTCTGGACCTGCGATTCGCCGACGGCGGCCGGCTGCGGATCGGCGCACCGGAGAGCTCGCGGTCGGTCGCCCTGCTGCCGGGGCTCGGCGTGCACCGGCTGACCTTCCGCCTCCGGGTCGAGACCGTCGTGGCGTCCAGCGGCTGCAACCACGTCCACCTGGGAGGCGAGGCATGGGCCGAGCACCTGGGCAGCGGCCCGCACTGGATCGGGCTCCTCGCACCCACCGTGGTACCGCTGGCCCCCGCCGGCGGCGCGGCCGAGGCCGCGCTGTCGATGGCGGTCACCAACGACCAGGTGCTCGCGCTGGAACGAGCCCGGGGCGGACGGGAACTGCCGCTGCGGCTGGACCTCGCCGCCACCCTGCCGCAGAGCACCGCGAACCCCTGCGCGCAGGGGCAGGAGGCCCGCCGGGTCGCCGCCGAGGACTGGGACGCCCAGGTCCAGGCCCTCACCACGATGCTCGCCGGGCCGGACGCGGGCGCCGGCCGGCGCTGAGCCGGCCGCCTCCCGTACCGGGCCCGGCACCGACCGGGCCGGGCTCACAGCTCAGGACTCACAGCTCAGGACTCACGGCTCACCACTCAGGGCTCACGGCTCAGCCGGCCGCCGGACCCGGCCGGGGCAGCACCGGTGCGGTTCGCAGGGCCGCCGGCCGCTGTGACGAAGGATCCGGATCGGCGCCGGCCGCTCACCCCCCGGGCCATCCTTGACCTGCGCCGGAGCGCCCAAATAGGCTGGTGGCATGGCAGATTGGCGGACCGACTTCACCCTGGTCGGCATCGGCGGCTCGTGGCACCGCAGGTGCTTCGACGAGCGCTGTCCCGCCCGCGGCGGGCACTGACCGTCCACGGAACGTCGCCCCGGAACGCCGCCGCGGAACGCCCCCAGGCCATGCGCCGGCCACCCGACCGGCCACCCTCTCGGCCACCACGCGCCTCGGCCGGTCCGAAGCCCTGCGGGCTCGGGAGCGGCCCCGGCCTGACGGCGGCTCATGGCACGGCGAGCCGCGCCGTCGTACCCCTCGCGCCGTACCGGGCGCGACCTCAGCCACCCTCGATGGGAACGCCCCGCCTTGCCGCAACGCCCCGACGCCCCGGCGCCCACCCGCACCCCGAACCCGACCCGGAGTCCGGCCCGCACCCCGACCGCCCCGACGGCCCGTGCCACCGCTCGCACCCCGGCCCCCGCACACGGCCAGGAGCTCGGCGCCTTCCTCCGGGCCCACCGCGAGCTGCTCAAACCCGCCGACGTCGGCCTGACCGCGTCCTCCCGACGGCGCACCCCGGGCCTGCGGCGGGAGGAGGTGGCCTCGCTCTCCGGGGTGGGCCTGGCCTGGTACACCTGGCTGGAGCAGGGCCGGGTGGCGGCCTCCCGGCAGGTGCTGGAGGCGGTCGCCCGTACCCTGCGGCTGGACCCGCTCGCGCGGCGGCACGCGCTGCGGCTGGCGGGCTTCCACGAACCGGCCGGTCCGCCGACCGGGGCGGGCGCCCGCGCGGCGCTCGGCGCGGCCGTCCGGCCGGTGCTGGACTCCTGGCCGGCCGGCCCGGCGGTGCTGCTGGACCGCTACTTCGACCTGCTCGCCTGGAACTGCGCCTGGAGCGCCGTGTGGGGCGCGCCCGAGGCGGTCTCCGCGGAGCGGCGCAACCTGATGTGGCTGATGGTCGCGGACCGGCGGCTGCGGAACGCCGTGCACGACTGGGAGCCGCTGGCGATGAACGTCTTCCAGCACTTCCGGGCCCAGGCCGGCCCGGCCGTCGCCGACCCGCGCACGGCCGAACTGTACGACTGCCTCGACCAGGACGTACCGGAGTTGCGGCACTGGTGGGGCTGCCGATCGGTCGCGGAGCTGACCGCCCGTACGGTCACCGTGGAGCTGCCGGGCGCGGGGCCGGTCCGGCTGTCGCTGTCCTCGTTCCGGCCGGTCGACGACCCGTCGGCGCTGGTCCTGCTGCTCACCCCGGTGACCGCCGAGGACGCCGCCCGGGTGACCGCACGGGTGGCCGGCGCGGCGCTCCCGGCGGTCGGGGAGGACCTCTCCGAGGTCAGGCCGGGCCGCTCTGGTCGAGGGTGACGACCGCCTCCGCCGTGTACATCAGGAAGGTCAGCGACTCCTGCAGGTAGAGCTGCACGCTGTCGTCGTCGTGCGCGTGGTAGCCGATCGCCAGGTCCTGGCCGAGGTGCAGTTCGTAGTCGCCGCCCCGGGTGGAGAGCAGCAGCGCGCCCTCGATCGCGGGCGCCCAGATGATCTCGCCGTCGAGCAGCCGGGCCAGGTGGTTGTGCACCGGGTAGCCGTGGTCGGACGTCTCGTTGACGGCGGTGTAGGCCTCGGCGCCGAGCAGCAGGGAGTACGGGCCGTTGACGCCGGCCAGCCGGAGCGCGGTCAGCGCGCGGCTGACGGTGTTCGGGTAGTCCCGGACGTCGGCCGGCAGGGTGAGCGCCGGGTTGGACGAGCTCTCCCGGATACCGGCGATCGCGGCGGGTCGGTAGCCGTCGAAGACCACCCGGTCCTCGGCCCGGGCCATGGTGAGTGCGGCGTCGTTGACGGGCTGCCAGTCGGAGTCCTTGGCGCCGCGTTCGACGTCGTCCACGGCCCGCCGGTCGACGGCGAACGGCACTCTCAGCTCCACCACCGGCTTCGAGCGCCGGGCGTGCGCGCTGACGCCCTCGACCGGTGGGGCGATGTCCTCCAGATGGCCGATCCCGACCGCCGCCAGGGTCTCGCCCTCCGGGCCCTGCAGGTCGACCACGCGTCGCCCGGCGACGTGCAGTTTGAAGGTGCGCCTGGCCTCCTCCTCGATCTCGGCCCAGGCGGCGGCGGAGATCGGGGCGAGTTCGCGATGCAGGTTGTTCATCGGACGGTGCTCCTTTTCAGACTGCCGATGCCGAGCGAGCCGTCCGCGCCGGCGGGTACGGGCGCGGGCTCGCGCTCGGGTACGGACGCCGGGTCCGGCGCGAGGTCCGGCGCGGGCGGCGGACCGGCGAGGTGCCGGTCCCGCGCCTCCTCGGCCGGCGGCCCGGGCAGATCCCCGAGCAGGGCGGCCGTGGGGGTGAAGAAGAGCGACCCGGTGACGGGGGTCGAGAAGTCCAGGATGCGGTCGTAGTTGCCCGGCGGCTTGCCGAGGAACATGTTGCGCAGCATCTCCTCGGTCACCGCCGGGGTACGGGAGTAGGCGATGAAGTACGTCCCGAACTCGCCCCGGCCGACCGTCCCGTACGGCATGTTGTCGCGCAGGATCTGCAGCTGCGAGCCGTCGGGGGCGTTCACCGTGTTGAGCGCCACATGGGAGTTGGCGGGTTTGGCCTCGTCGTCCAGCTCGATGTTGGCGGACTTGGTGCGGCCGATCACCCGCTCCTGCTCCTCGACCGGCAGGTCGTTCCAGGCCTTCATGTCGTGGACGTAGCGCTGCACGACCACATAGCTGCCGCCGGCGAAGTCCGGGTCCTCGGCGCCGATGACGACGGCCTCCTCGGCGGCCCGGCCGGCCGGGTTCTCGGTACCGTCGACGAAGCCCATCAGGTCCCGCTCGTCGAAGTACTTGAAGCCGTGCACCTCGTCCACCACCCTGGCGGCGCCGGCCAGCCGGTCGACGACCTGGGCGGCCAGCTCGAAGCAGAGGTCCATCCGGTCGGCGCGGATGTGCAGCAGCAGATCGCCCGGGGTGGAGACGGCCCGGTGCCGGGCGCCGACGAGCTCCTGGAAGGGGTGCAGACCGGCCGGGCGGGGGCCCGCGAACATCCGCGCCCAGAGGGCCGCACCCACGCTGGTGACGCAGGTCAGCCCGGCGGTGGGGACCCGGGAGCCGACCGAGCGGCGCAGCCCGGCCAGCTCGGGCAGCAGGTCCCGGACGGCGGCTTCACCCCCGGGGGCCACCACCGCCACCAGGAACACGGCGGCGCTGGTGAGCGGGCTGAGCACGGCCTGGGGGTCGGCGGCGGGCGGGGTGGCAGCGGCCGCGGGCCGGTCGTCGGAGGGCTGGGCCGGCTGGCCCGCGGGCGGCGTCATGGCAGCACAAGTCCTGGGGTTCGGCGACGGGCCACGGGTCACGGCGGCCCTTCGACCGAGTATCCGGTCGCGCCTTCGTCCCGGCCACCGCTGTCGCGGCGCCGGGACCAGGGTGGACGGCGCCTGCGGGCGGCCCCCGGCGGGCGGGTGGCCCGCCGCGCGGTGCCTGCGGTCACAACGGGCCCGTCCGCCCGGGTCTGCCGGCCCGAGCGGGGCCGTCAGCGCCGGCCGGACACCGCGGCACCCGATCGGACCAGCCCGGCCGCCGGACGCGCTCCGCGGGCCCGTACCCGATCGTCCCGGGCGGCAGTCCCGCCCCCGCCGGGGCGAGGGTCGGACGCCAGGGCGCCGTCGGACGCCGGGGCGAGCGGGCGGACGCCCGGGCGACAGGTCGACCGCCCGCCGTCAGACCCGAAGCGCCGCCAGCTGCTCGGCGAACGGGACCACCGCTTCGGCCTGCTTCGGAACCGCCGGCCGGCGGTCCATCAGGCCCGCCAGCTCCCCCGCCGCCCGGTCGATCCGGGCCGGCAGTTCGTCGGTGTGGGCGTCACCGCCGCTGCCCCAGTCGTCCGTCGCCGCGTAGACGGCCGTCGGCACGACGATCGCCCGCAGGTAGCTGAACAGCGGCCGGACGGCGTGCTCCAGCGCGAGCGAGTGCCGGCCCGTCCCACCGGTGGCCGCGATCAGCACCGGCTTGCCCGCCAGCGTGTCGTTGTCGATCACGTCGAAGAACGACTTGAACAGGCCGCTGTAGGAGGCGGTGAAGATCGGCGTCACCGCGATCACGCCGTCCGCCCGCGCCACCGCCTCCACGGCCTCGCGCAGCGCCGCGCCGGGGAACCCGGTGACGAAGTTGTTCGCGATCGCGGTGGCGAGGTCCCGCAGCTCGATCACCTGCACCTCGACCCGGTCCGCCCCCAACTGCCGGGCGGCGGAAGCGGCGAGACGGTCCGCCAGCAGGCGCGTCGAGGAGGGCTTGCTCAACCCGGCCGAGACGGCCACGAGTTTCAGGGTGTTCATGGTGCTCACCTCTCTGCTTCCGTGCTCGGGTCGGGTCAGACGGTGCTGCCGGCGGCCGGCGCGGCCTCGGCGGCGTGCCGGGCGACCAGGGCCCGGTGGGTGGGACCGTCCGGGACCTCGGCCGGCCGGCCCTTGGCGAACTCCTTGCGCAGCACCGGGACGACCTCCTCGCCCAGCAGGTCGAGCTGTTCCAGGACCGTCTTGAGCGGCAGGCCGGCGTGGTCCATCAGGAACAGCTGGCGCTGGTAGTCGCCGAAGGTCTCGCGGAAGGCGAGGGTCTTCTCGATCACCTCCTGCGGACTGCCGACGGTGAGCGGGGTCTGCTCGGTGAACTCCTCCAGCGACGGCCCGTGGCCGTAGACCGGCGCGTTGTCGAAGTACGGACGGAACTCCCGTACCGCGTCCTGGGAGTTGCGGCGCATGAAGACCTGCCCGCCCAGACCCACCACGGCCTGCTCGGCGGTGCCGTGGCCGTAGTGCGCGTAGCGCTCGCGGTAGAGGTTGACGAGCTTCTTGAAGTGCTCCTTGGGCCAGAAGATGTTGTTCGCGAAGAAGCCGTCGCCGTAGTAGGCGGCCTGCTCGGCGATCTCCGGGCTGCGGATCGATCCGTGCCAGACGAACGGCGGGACGCCGTCCAGCGGGCGCGGGGTGGAGGTGAAGGACTGCAGCGGGGTGCGGAAGCGGCCCTCCCAGTCCACCACGTCCTCACGCCACAGCCGGTGCAGCAGTGCGTAGTTCTCGATCGCCAGCGGTATGCCCTGGCGGATGTCCTGGCCGAACCACGGGTAGACCGGCCCGGTGTTGCCACGCCCCATCATCAGGTCGACCCGGCCCTGCGCGAGGTGCTGGAGCATCGCGAAGTCCTCCGCGATCTTCACCGGGTCGTTGGTGGTGATCAGGGTGGTGGACGTGGAGAGGACGATCCGCTCGGTCTGCGCGGCGATGAAGCCGAGCATGGTGGTCGGCGAGGACGGCACGAACGGCGGGTTGTGGTGCTCGCCGGTCGCGAAGACGTCCAGCCCGACCTCCTCGGCCTTCAGGGCGATCGCCACCATCGCCTTGATCCGCTCGTGCTCGCTCGGCGTCCGGCCACTGGTGGGGTCGGGCGTGACATCACCGACGGTGAAGATTCCGAACTGCATGCTGCTCACCACTGCTCACCACATCCCATGTCATTGAAACTTCAACCACTGTAGCACCCCGCCTTCCCGCGCTATTCCCGGTCCACCCCCGGGCCGGGGCGCCACCTCCCCGCCCCGGCCGGGAAATACGGCGGGCGCCCCGGCGGCGGGCGCGCCCACAATGGAGGGAAGCGACGACCGACCCGGAAGGGCGGAGAGGCGATGCCCTACATCGCGGTGAGTGCGCTGAGTCATGAGGGGCTGATCCGGGAGCACAACGAGGACAGCCTGGTGGCCGGGCCCTGGACGCTCTGCGCCACGGTGACCGGCAACCCCCAGACCCTGCTGTTCCCGCTGGGGCCCGAACCGTGCGTGATCGCGGTGGCGGACGGACTGGGCGGCCACCCGGGCGGCGAGGTGGCCAGTGCGCTGGTGGTCCGGCGGCTGGCGGCGGCCGGACCGGCACTGGGGAGCGAGGAGGCCGTCGAGGACGCCCTGCACACCTGCAACCGGGCGGTGTTCGAGGCGGCGGGGGCGGCCCCGGAGCTGACGGCGATGGGGACGACGGTGGCGGGGGTCGTCCTGCTCGCGGAGGCGGTCATCACCTTCAACGTGGGTGACAGCCGGGCCTACCGGGTGACCGGCGACGGACTGCTGCGGCTGAGCGTGGACGACAGCCCGCCCCTCGAACCCGGGCGGCGTACCACCTCGCTGGTCACCCAGACCCTCGGTGGATCCAGCGCCCTGACCGTCGTCCGGCCGCATGTCAGCAGCCGGCCGCTGAGCCTCGGGGACCGCTTCCTGCTGTGCAGCGACGGCCTCACCGACCCGGTACCGGAGGAGGAGCTGGCCAGGCTGCTCGCCGCATCGCACGAGGATGCCGAACGGGCCGACGCCCGGGCCTCGTTCGAGCTGTGGAAAGCCGCGATCGAGGCCGGCGGGCCGGACAACATCACCCTCGCCCTGGTCCGCGTCCGCGAGTGAACCCGTCCGCGAGTGAGCCTGCCCACGAGTGAACCCGTCCGCGAGTGAGCCTGCCCACGAGTGAACCCGTCCGCCGGTGGCCCCGCTCGGGAGCGGCCCCGTCCGGGGCGGGCGGGCGAGACCCGGCGGCGGCTCAGCAGACCGGCGCGGCGCTGTCCTGGGTGTAGTCGCGGCACCCGCCGAACGGAAGACGCAGGTCGATCCAGAGCAGCCTGCCAGCCGTCCGCGGCCCGACCACCCCGTCGGGCTCCAGGCCCTGGCTCCGCTGGAACTCGGCCACCCGGCCCCGGGTGGCCGGACCGAAGTCCCCGTCCACCACGAGGGGAGTGTCGAACCAGCTGTTGAGCGCGGTCTGGAGCAGCTCGACGGCGCCGCCCGTGCGGCCGAGGCAGAGCTGGTGTCCGGCGCGGGACGGGCGGGCCGCGACTCCCAGGGCGGCCAGGGCCACCGGGCCCACAGCGACGGCGAGCGTCCCGGTCCGCCGGAACCTGCCCGGCTCCCTCTGCTGCTCACTCCCGGCGGGACTGCCCACCCGACTTCCCTGCACGGGCCCACCTCTCCTCCGGCTGCGGTCGAACCCTCGGCCGCGATCGTGGCCGGTGCCGCCAACGGACGACCAACAGGCCGCCAACACCCGGCGGCCAGGGGCGCCGAAGCCGGGCCCACGAGCGCCCGCCGGGCCTGTCCGCCCTGAGCGCCACGGGCGGGCCAGGAGCGCGGCCCACGGTGCCCGCCGGCCGACCCGCACCGGCCGGCGATCGCCCGGGAGGAGCGATCGCGGTGCTACCGGGGGCCGCAGCCCCCGCTCGGCACGCCGGCCGCGCTCCGTGTCCCCGATCCTGCCCGCGCCCACCAACGGGCGGCCGACACGCCACCAACCTCACGCCGGGACGGTCCGGCCGCCGGCCCCCGCGGGGCCGCCGCCCGACGGGCAACGCACCACGATCAGGGGCACGCTGGAGGCATGTCCGAACGACCCGAGGCGCCGGTGCTGCGCCTGTTCCCGAAGGCCCTTGAGGCGTTCGGCCACCACGTGCGCCTGATCACCCCGCACCAGTGGCCGGCCGCGACCCCGTGCTCCGAGTGGTCCGTCCGGGACCTCGTCAACCACCTCACCGCCGAACAGCTCTGGGTCCCCGAACTGCTGATGGGGTCGACCGTCGCCGAGGTCGGCGCCCGGTTCGACGGGGACGTGCTGGACGAGAACCCGGCCGCCTTCTGGCAGAACGCCGCGGAAGCCGCCGAGGAGGCCTTCCGGGTGCCGGGGGCGGCCGACGTCACCGTGCACCTCTCGTTCGGCGACGTCCCCGCGACGAGCTACTGCGCCCAGCTGATCGCCGACGCCGTGGTGCACACCTGGGACCTCGCCCGGGGCCTCGACGCCGACCCCGGCCTCTCCGACGAGCTGGTGGACTTCGCGCTGACCGAGATCGACAGCTGGGGCGACCTCGCCACCACCGGCCTGTTCGCCCCCGCCCTGCCCGTGCCGGACGGCGCGAGCACCCTCACCCGACTGCTCGCCCTCACCGGACGCGGGGTCGGCCCCTGACCGGGCCGCTCCCCCGGCCGGCGGCACCGCCCTGGCCCGCCCTGGCCCGCCCGGATCCGGCCCGCGGGCACCCCCGCCGGCCGTGCGGCGACCCCGGCGGCCGCGCCCGGCCCGCGCGAACGCAGCACACTCACCCGGCGGACGCCGGATACTGGATACACCCGACCCGCTCAGCGGACACCTTCCGCGGCGGACCGGGCCGGCCGAGGTGATGGGGCGAACCGAAACGAGGCGAGCCATGAGCCGCAGGGCAGACGTCGTGGACGAGCTCAGCGCCGACCACCGCGCGGTGGCGGAGCTGCTCGCGCGGATCGAGAAGGCCGCGCCGAACCGCGCCGGCGCGGGCAGCGGCGCGGCCGCACCGCCCGCCGCCGGGCCGCCGGACGCGGAACGGCCTGGAACACCGCAAGCACCGCCGCAGGCCGAGCCGGCCGCCGTGTCCCAAGGGGCCACGGCTCCGGACGGCGCGGGCGCGTCCCCGGACGCCGACGCGGGCGGCGACCCGGGCACCGTACCGGGTGCCGTACCGGGTGCGGAGGCCGACCCGGGCGTGGTGGCGCTCGTCGAGGGGCTGTCCGACCTGCTGCTGAGCCACTGCACCGAGGAGGAGGAGTACCTCTTCCCCGCCGTCCACGAGCAGGTGCCGGACGGCGGGTCGCTGGTCTTCACCAGCCTCGCCGACCACCTGGCGATCGGGCAGTACCTCACCGACCTGCAGGGGCTGTCCCCCGGCGACCCGGCGTTCGCCCCCTTGCTGGAGGGCCTGGGCAGCGCCGTCCACACCCATCTGGCCGAGGAGGACGAACGACTCTTCCCCGCCGTCCGCAAGGCGATGACCGCGGAACTGCTGGCCGCCCTCGGCGAACGGCTGCGGGAGGGCCGCCGGGCGCTCCCGCCCCTGGAACCGCCCGCACCGGCCGCGCCGGCGGCCACGCCCGCACCGGCCGCGCCGCCCGCACCGGCGGCTACGCCGGAGAGCTGATCACCGCGAACCGGCCGCCTTCCGGATCCACCAGTCGGGCCACCCGGCCGTACGGGGTGTCGAACACCGGCCCGACCAGTCCGCCGCCGAGGCCTTCGGCCAGCTTGGCGGCGGCATCGGCGTCCGCCACCGAGAAGGAGATCTCCCAGTGCGGCGGGGTGCCCACCGGCCCGGCGGCCTTCTCCGCCCGCAGCGCGGCGACGCTGCGGCCCTCCACCCGCAGCACCACCCGCTCGTGCTCGTACCGGACCTCGAAGTGCGCCGGGTCGCGGTCGTCCCAGCGGAACACCTCGCCGTAGAACAGGGCGGCGGCGAACGGGTCGGGGGTGCGCAGCTCGATCCAGACCGGGGAGCCGGGCAGGGCCAGCTGCCGGTCCGGGCCGGGCGGGCCCTCCCAGATGCCGAACACCGCCCCGGCCGGATCGGCCGCGAAGGCCACCCGGCCCGCGTCGAAGGACAGCGGCCCCACCGCGAGCGTCCCGCCGCGCTCGCGCACCGCGTCGGCCGCGGTGTCCGCGCTCTCCGTCCCGAAGTAGCCGGTCCAGGCCACCGGCATCATCCAGCCGCTGCCGGACACGCCGAGGCCGGCGACCGCCTCGCCCTCCACCACCGCGTGCACGTACGGGCCGAAGCGGTCCGGTCCGGGTTCGAAGTCCCAGCCGAGCAACTGCCCGTAGAAGGCCTGCGCCGCGTCGAGGTCGCGCGCCATCAGGCTGACCCAGCACGGCGCGGCCGGCACGCATCGCACGCTGGCGGTTCGGCTGCCCATTTCGCGGTACCTCCTCGACCCGGCGCCGGGCCGGTCCCGGCAACAGGCGGCCGCCGAGCCGCCCGCCGCCCTCAGCCTAGGGTCACCGACCGGTCCCGGCGCGGCACGGCACGCGCCTTGCCCGTACCTCTCACCGCGTCGCCACCCGGACCGCGCGCGGACACCGCCCCGCCGGCCGGCGGCCGGCCGGGTGTCCGTCCGATCACTCCCCGTGGTCCGGCGGCGACGCCCAACTGCCCCGACGGGCAAGGGCTTCCGGCCGCTTCGGCGGAGCCCGGCAAGGCGGCCGCCGGGGCTTGACAGCCGGAGGAGAATCGGCCGAAAAGCAGGGTCTCCAGGCGACGGACGGGCGGCTCGGATGGCAACGCGACGGTACTGGTTCGCTCTGGCGGTGTTCGGCGGGCTGCTGCTGCTCTCCCTACCGCTGTACCTGACGGCCGGGTCCGCCTGTGCGGACGCGGGCTGCTCGATCGGCGTCTCCGCCCCGAGCGGCCTGCTGACCGTCGGCCAACTCCCGCGCCCGCGGCTGCTGGAGGCGTACGCCCTGCTGGCGATGCTGATCGGCGGGTTCCTGCTGATCAGGCGGTACCGGCGGGCCGGGACGCTCGGCCGGCTGGTGCCGGCGCTGCTGGCGGCCACCGCCTTCGCCGGCGGGACGGCCTGGCTGACGGCCACCCACTGGGAGGGGTTCCGCAGGCCGTCGGCGCTGCTGGAGACGGCCGAGCTGCTGCTGTTCAACGGGGCCACGCCGGTCCTGCTGGTCGCGGTGACCGTGCTGGCCCTCGCGGCGGGCGAACGCAGTCTGCCGCTGCTCGCCTTCGCGCTGCTCTTCGGCGCGGTGGCCTATCTGGCGGCGACCTACGACTCCTTCTACCTGCTGGGCCGGATCGGCCTGCCGCTGGACACCCTGCACGATCCGGACGGGATCCGGCAGATGCTGAACATCGCGGTGCCGGCCGGGCTGCTGCTGACGGCCGCGCTGGTCGCCCGGCTGGCCGCCGGCCGCACGCCCGCCGCCGGCGGCGGCGGCGCTGCCCGGCGCGGCCGGCACTCGAAGCACTGACCCGCCAGCCCTCCACCGCACCCGGGGCCCGGCACGCGGCGGCCCGGCGAGGCCCGTACGCCCCGGCCTCGCGAGCCGCCGCCGGCGCCCGCGCCGGACTGCGCCTGCCCATGCGCCGGCCGGGCTGTTCGAAATCGACCCTCGGGGCCCGCCCCGCCCCGTACGCTGCCCGGCATGACGATCACACCGGAACCGCGTCGGCCCGGGCTCGCCGAGCACCTGCGCGACAAGGGCGCCGCCATGCGGGCGGCCGCCGGACGCCGGCCCGCGAGCGAGGACTGGGAGGAGGAGATCGGCGCGGTCTGCGTGGCCGACGACGCCACCGGGGTCCGCAAGGTACGGGTCGGCGACTGGTCCTTCGTCGGGGACGGCGGCCCGGACATCGGCGGCTTCGGACTCGGCCCCTCCTCGCCGGAACTGCTCTGCGCGGTGATCAGCACCTGCCTGACCCACACCGTGCTGTGCATCGCGGCGCTGGACGGGCTGCCGCTGGACCGGGTGGAGGTCGCCGTCACCGCCCGCAACAACGACGCCCGCTTCTTCGAGGTCCCGACCGACGCGCCGCCGGTGCCGTACGACCTCACCGCCACCGTCGACCTGCGCGGCCCGCTCACCTCCGAGGCCGCCCAGGCGCTGCTCGCCGCCGCCGACGAGCGCTGCCCGATGCTGCGGATGGTCCGGTCCGAGCACGCCCTCACGGTGCGTGCGGGCGCTGCCGCCCGCTGAGCCCCCCGTGCGAGGAGGACGGCCCGGGTCGCCGGCCACGTCCGTGGTCCTCCCGACCGGCTCCGACCCCACCGGGACACCCATCGGGACACCCACGACGCGATGTGACCCAGATCACATCGCGTCGTGAAATTTCTGGGGACCAACTCCCCGTTTGCTCTTCTGAAGGACGAAACGGGGAAGCTTTCCCCGGAACCCGAGAGGAGCAGACCGTGACCGTCACCGCTGCACCGCGCCCGCCCAAACTGCGCGCGGACGCCACACGCAACCGGGAGCGGATCATCACGGCGGCCCGCGAGGCCTTCGTCGAGCACGGCGCCGACGCCCCGCTCGACGAGATCGCCAAGCGTGCGGGAGTGGGCAACGCGACCCTGTACCGTAACTTCCCGGACCGCGCGGCCCTCTTCCGGGCCGTCGTCCTCCACGTGAAGACCCGCATCGTCGCGCACGCCGAGGCCGCCCTGGCGGACCACGCGGCCCCGTTCGACGCCCTGCAGGACTTCGTGCACGCGGCCGCCGACGAGAAGCTCGGCGCCCTGTGCCCGATGATCTCCGGACGCTTCGACCCGTTCGACCCCGAGCTGGTGGAAGCCCGCTCGCGGCTGGAGGGCACCGTCACCGAGCTGCTGGACCGCGCCCGACGATCGGGCGCGCTGCGCGCGGACGTCGGCGCCGGGGACGTCTTCGTCGCCATCAGCCAGCTCACCCGACCGCTCCCCGGCTCCACCTGCCTGAACTTCGCCGACTTCGTCCACCGCCACCTGCAGCTGTTCCTGGACGGCATGCGGGCACCGGCCCCGAGCACCCTGCCCGGCCGGGCGATCACCTTCGAGGACTTCCAGCACCACACCGACGCGACACCCGGCGCCTGACCCCCGCCGACCCGACGCCTGACGGTCGTTTCAGGCCCCTGACCACCGAAGCCCGTCCCGCGGACCGCCCACCGGCGACCGCCCAGCCCGACCTGTCGGAACACGCCCGCCGGAGCACAGCCCGGCGCGGTGAGGGTTCCGCACGCCAACTGCCCTGAGTTTGCAAGCCACGCACCGCAAAGTGAGTACCCCCATGCCCGAAACAGCCCTGCAGCCCGATCCCCGGCGCTGGAAAGCGCTGATCTTCATCGGCCTCGCCCAGCTGATGGTCGTGCTCGACGCGACGATCGTGAACATCGCCCTGCCGTCCGCCCAGCGCGACCTCGGTATCACCGACGGCAACCGCCAGTGGGTCATCACCGCGTACGCCCTCGCCTTCGGCGGGCTGCTCCTGTTCGGCGGCCGGATCGCCGACCTCTGGGGCCGCAAGCGCACCTTCGTGGTCGGCCTGGCCGGCTTCGCGTTCGCCTCCGCACTGGGCGGCGCCGCCGCCAACACCGCCATGCTGCTCGGCGCCCGCGCCCTGCAGGGTGTGTTCGGCGCCCTGCTCGCCCCCGCGGCGCTCTCGCTGCTCGCGGTCATGTTCACCGAGGCCAAGGAGCGCGCCAAGGCGTTCGGCATCTACGGCGCCATCGCCGGCGGTGGCGGTGCCATCGGCCTCATCCTCGGCGGCCTGCTCACCGAGTACATGAACTGGCGCTGGACCTTCTTCGTCAACATCCCGTTCGCCATCATCGCCGCCTTCGGCGCCGTCATGGTGATCCGCGAGCCCGCCCAGGGCCGCAACCGCAACCGCCTGGACATCCCCGGCGTGCTGCTGGTGACCACCGGCCTGGTCTCGCTCGTCTACGCCTTCACCCGCGCCGAGTCGGACGGCTGGTCCGCGCCGCTCACCATCGGCCTGTTCGTGGCCGCCGCCGTCCTGCTGGCCGCCTTCGTGGTGGTCGAGCGCGTGGTCAAGGCCCCGCTGCTGCCGCTGCGCGTCATCCTGGACCGCAACCGCGGCGGTGTCTACCTGTCGCTGGGCCTGGCCGTGATCGGCATGTTCGGCCTGTTCCTCTTCCTGACGTACTACCTGCAGGTCGTGCTCGACTACAGCCCGGTGCTCACCGGTGTGGCCTTCCTCCCGATGGTCGCGGGCATGATCACCGGCTCCACCCAGATCGGCGCCCGCCTGATGACCCGGGTGGCCCCGCGCTACCTGATGGCCCCCGGCTTCCTGGTCGCCTCGGTCGGCATGCTGATCCTCACCCAGATCAAGACGGACAGCTCCTACCCGGCGCTGATCCTGCCCGGTCTGGTCCTGATGGGCCTCGGCATGGGCACCGCGTTCATGCCGGCCATGAGCCTGGCCACGCACGGCGTCCAGCCGCGCGACGCCGGTGTCGCCTCCGCCATGGTGAACACCTCGCAGCAGGTCGGCGGCGCCATCGGCACCGCGCTGCTCAACACCATCGCGGCCAGCGCCACCACGGCCTACCTCACCGCGCACGCCGCGGCCGGCGGCTCGCCGCAGGCCCTGCAGCTGCAGTCGATGGTGCACGGGTTCTCCACCGCCATCTGGTGGTCGTTCGGCATCCTGGTGCTGGCCGCCGGCCTGGCCTTCACCCTCATCAACACCGGCCACCAGGGCGGCGCCCCGGTCGGCAAGGGTGCGAGCGACGAGGACCTCAACGCCATCCCGGTGCTCGCGCACTGATCCCGCCCCCGGCCGCGACAGCGGCGGCCGAGTGCACAATGGCCTGGTGGATCTTCAGGACCAGTTGAACCAGGCCATGGAAGCGGCCCGTCCGGTGCTCGGCACCGGGCGGGTCGCCGACTACATCCCGGCGCTCGCCGCCGCCGACCCCGCCGCCTTCGGGCTGGCGCTGGCCACCGTGGACGGCGAGGTGCACGGCGTCGGAGCCTGGGAACAGCCCTTCTCCATCCAGAGCATCTCCAAGCTCTTCACGCTCTCCCTGGCGCTCGCCGTCGGCGGCGACGACCTGTGGCGGCGGGTGGGCCGCGAGCCCTCCGGCAGCCCGTTCAACTCGCTGGTGCAGTTGGAGACCGAGCACGGCATCCCGCGCAACCCGTTCATCAACGCCGGCGCCGTCGTCGTCACCGACCGGCTGCACAGCCTCACCGGCGACGCCCGCGCCGCCGTCCGGGACTTCCTGCGGGCCGAGTCCGGCAACCCGCTGCTCGACAGCGACTCGGTGGTCGCCGCCTCCGAGGCCGAGCACGGCCACCGCAACGCCGCCCTGGCCCACTTCATCGCCAGCTACGGCAACCTGGAGAACCCGGTCGCCACCGTCCTCCAGCACTACTACGACCACTGCGCGCTCACCGCGAGCTGCCGCGACCTCGCGCTCGCCGGGCTCTTCCTGGCCCGCCACGGACTGCGCGCCGACGGCTCCCGGCTGCTGACCCGCAGCGAGGCCAAGCGCATCAACGCCGTCCTGCTGACCTGCGGCACCTACGACGCGGCCGGGCAGTTCGCCTACCGGGTCGGCCTGCCCGGCAAGAGCGGCGTCGGCGGCGGCATCCTGGCCGTCGTGCCCGGCCGCGGCACCCTCTGCGCCTGGGGCCCGGCCCTCGACCCGGCCGGCAATTCGATCGGCGCGGTCGCCGCACTGGACGCCTTCACCACCGCGACCGGCTGGTCGGTCTTCTGAGGCGTCCCCGCCGGTCTCCCGGACCCCGCCGCTCGCCCCCCGAGCGCCCGTCGGGTGGTTCCGCCGTTACGCTGCGCGTCGTCGGATCCTCTGCCACCATCAGGTGACGGTACGTCAGGTGGCGCGGCGACGGCGAAGGAGCGGGCATGCGGTGGTCCTGGCGGAGCACGGGGCCCTTGCTGGCCTGTTCGCTGCTGGCCCTCGCGGGCTGCTCGGGCTCCGACCCCGGCCACGCGTCGGCGGACGCCGGGCGGTCGGCGTCCGCCTCCGCGCAGAGCCCGGACCCCTCCCCCTCCCCCAGTCCCTCCCCGTCGCCGACTGTCAGCCACACCCCACCGCCGGTCGCGGACTGCACCGACACCGCGGCCTTCGGCCAGCAGCAGCTGCACGACTACCTGGCCAAGCTGCCGAGCGACAGCGGCGGGCTCAACGGCCTGCACACCTCGTACGACGGGGTGCACTACAACCCGTCCGTCGACCATCGGCCGTGCAAGACCCTGTACGTGAACGTCACCCACTTCTGGGTCGTGGTGGTCGGCGGAGGCAGGCCCACCTTCAACCCCGGCGACTGGAGCACCGGCATCCCCGGCTTCCCGAGCCGCACCCCGTACCCCGGGGTGCCGACCAGCACGCGCACGTCGAGCGCGGAGGCCGAGTTCACGTACAAGCTGATCAGCACCACACCGCTGGCGCTCACCCTGGGTGCGGGCACCGTGATCGGCAGCCGTCCGCCCGCCCCGGAGACCTGCCGGGGCACCCTCACCGTCGTCCATCTCGGGGACCCGATCACCGACGAGGAGCTGCCGGACTCGCTCCGCTTCGAAGCCTCGACGCTCGATCACGGCGCCTCCACCGTCAAGGTGAAGGCCGACCGCGCCATCGACGCGACCCTCGTTCCGCCGTCGAGCCGGGTGGGCTGCTGACGGGGGCGGCGGCCCGGTCCGGCATCGCGTTCGGCGACACCCCGGGTCCGATTGTCCGAGGCAGCGGACACAATGCCGCCCATGATGACCTGGGACGACTTCTGGACCTTGATCCACCTGCTGGGCGACCGGCGCTGCTGCGACTACGACACGCCGCTGGCCGAGGCGCTGGCCGAGGTGCCGCCCGCCAGGATCGTCGACTTCGAGGAGCGCCTGGCGCAGGCTCTGTACCGGCTGGACCGGCGCGAGTTCGGGGTGCTGCCGGTGATCGACATGAGCAGCCCGGGGAAGCCCTTCGCGCAGTCCGACGACTCCTTCCTCTACTCCCGGTGTGCGGTGGTCGCGGCCGGGCGGGGGGAGTACGAGGCGGTACTGGCCGATCCCGCCCGGTTCGCCCCGCACACCGCCACCACTCTGCACGGCGAGAACCTGCTCGACCTGGCCCGGGAGGCGTACGAGGAGGTCACCGGCGAGGAATGGGACGTCGTCACCGAGTTCGACTACGAGTCCTGCTCCAACGCGGCCGGCTGGCCCGAAGTGGTGCGGCAGTTCTGATCCGCGGGACGGCCGCCAAGCACGCATCCGGCTGCACGATTGGCCCAAGGTTCCGGGCTCCGAATGGCTCTTCAGCCTGGTCCACCCGGAGTCTGGTCTCGGGCGGGTGACCAACCGAGTCGACTTTGAGGCCCTGCGCAAGAGTCATCACGAAGGCATGGACCCGGTCGGCGAGGAGGTGGGCACGCCCACCCTGCACATCGACGGCGCCGCGTTCTTCGGCCCGGTCCTCACCTCGATACCCCGTGGCGAGGAGGCGGTCCGGATCTTCGAGGGCGTGCGCCTGCTGGCCGGCCACCCCACCTTCTTCGAGCTGAAGCGCAGCCGTACCGGCGGCCTGGACTTCGGCTGAGCGTACGGTCCCGGGCATGGCGTGGCCCCGACGGCGGGACGCACCGGCGGTCCGCCGGCTGCACCTGCACTGCCCGAAGGCCGGGGTGGAACGCGGAAGAGGGGCCCTGCCCCGCTCGTGAGAGCGGGGCAGGGCCCCTCTTCGGCTGCCGCCGGGGGTGGTGCTTACTTGGTGAGGCCGGCCTTGACGGAGCAGACGGGCCAGGCGCCGGGGCCCTGGGCGGCGAGGACCTTCTCGCCGATGGCGATCTGCTGGGCCTTGGTGGCCTGGTGGGCCTGCGGGGCGTAGGCGGTGCCGCCGAACGCCGCCCAGGTGGAGGAGGTGAACTGCAGGCCGCCGTAGAAGCCGTTGCCGGTGTTGATCGCCCAGTTGCCGGTCGCCTCGCACTGCGCGACCTTGTCCCAGGTCGACGCCGGCGCGGCGGAGGCGGAGGTGGCCGTGACGAGGCCTGCCACCGGCAGGGCCAGCACGGCACCCGCCATCAGAGCCGTCCGCACCCGGTTGCGCTTGACGGCGGTCTTGGCGGTGGCAGCGGCGGTCTCGTTACGGAAGATCATGCACAGTCCTCTCCAGAACCCCGGGCAGGCATGCGGAACCGGACCCCGTGAAGGGCCTACGACTTCCAACGCCTCGACTGGACGAGCGACGACCACCGGACGTCAGGGACGCACCGTGCCGGAAGAACCCGGCGGGGCCGTGCTGCGGGATGAACCCGGGCGGTGCTCGTTGCACCGACAACAACGAAGCTACGGACCCACCAGGTTTACATCAAGCAATTCCACGTTCCCCCAGGCCACAGGCCCGTTACCGGCCGTACCGATCAAGAAAAAACGCCCGGAACCACCCGAAACCACCCCAAATCCATGATCCAACAAGCCCCCGAGTGCCCCCGCTCACACCACACCCCCTGTGACCCCACCCACACCATCCACCCACCGTCACCACCACCCCACCCACCGCCCAACAACCCACCCCCACACCCACCCACCACAGTGACCCCCACCACAACCACCACCCCCAGCCACCACACCACCACCCCCAGCCACCAAAACCCCACCCCCGGCCGACCAAGTCCCGCACGCAGAACGGCTCCGCCCCCACCGGCCGGTGGGGGCGGAGCCGTTGGACCCCGCAGGAGATGGACCGGGCCGCAGGGTCGGACCGGGCGGGCAAGCCTCGGCCGGGGGGTCGTCGGGCCGGGCGCGCCTGCCGACCGAGGCGTACCAGCCCGACGGCGAAGGGCGGCGCGCCCGTCCGGCGTCAGCCTTCGGGGCCGGCCCGGCCGTCCGAGGACGACCAGCCGGACTCGGCGCCGGACTCGGCCTCGTCCGACCCGCAGGCCGCACGGCCGGTGTCCGCGTGCACGACCCGGACCACCCGGTCGCCGCCGGGGACGACACGTTGCGGTTGCCCGCACCGCGGACAGATCAGCGGGATTCGTTCCATGGGACCACCTCCCACCGGGCCCACGTCCGGGCGTGCGGCCGCGACCGTTCGGCGGAGACCCGCCGGCACCACTGCTGCGAGCGGCACGACCGGCAGCCGGGCGCGGAGCGCGGGGCCGGGCGCTGTCACATCAGCGGATGCGTCGGGACGGTGCTGCCGCTCTGGATCTCGGCGTGCGCCTTGGTCAACAGTTGGGATGCCAGGTCGTTCAGCGCCCGGGCCGCCGCGATCTCCTCGCCGACCCGCATCTGCTCCGAGTCAGCGGGGTGGCGGCTGGTGAAACCGTGGGCACGGAGTTCCGAGCCGTCGGCGAGCCTGAGCAGGGCGGCCGCGGCCGTCCTCGTCCCTTCCTCGCGGAACTCCATCTCGATGTGCCAACCGACGAGAGTCTGCATGGCGGACCACCTCCAGCGGATACCACTTCCAGGGTGCGCCGGGTGCCCGCCGAATTCCAGAGGGACGCGCAGGAGCGGCCCCGGAAGCGACTTGAACACGTTCAATACCTCCCGTAGAGTCTGCACCAGAGGGATTTGAACACGTTCAAGCTAGGTCGTGACCGCATGCCCCCCAGCACCACCGGCCAACGGCCTCCGGCCCGGCGGGACCGGCCGTGACCACCCTGGTGAACCTCGTCGTCATGCTCGGGATGCTGGTCGTCGTCCCCGTCGGCCTCACCCTGATCGACGGGCCGGGCACGGCGCTGCTGCGCCGCTGCTGGCCGGCGGCCGCCGTCCCCGGCGCCGTCGCGCTCTGGCTCCCCCGCGGCCCGGCCGCCACCGCACTCGCCGCGCTCTACGCACTGGCCACCGCCGCGCTCGCCCTCCAGGCCCCGCTGCGGCTCGCCCGCACCCGCTCGACCGCGCCCCGTGAGATCGCCGTCCTCACCGCGCTCACCACCCCGGCCGTGGCCGGACTCGCCCTGGTCGCCGAACGCTCGGGCCACCGGCTGCTCGGCTTCGACCTGGACATCCTCGCCCTCACCGTCCCGCACTTCCACTACGCCGGGTTCACCGCCGCCCTGGTCGCCGGGCTGGTCTGCCGGGCCGCCCCCGACCTCCCCGCCGCCCGGTACGCGGCGCTCAGCGTGCCGCTCGGCACCCTGCTCGTGCTGGCCGGCTACTTCGTCGACGACTGGGCCGAACTGCTCGGTGCGGCCGTCCTCACCACCGGCATGTGGGCGGTCGGCCTGATCACCTGGCGCGACCTGCGCGGCCGCACCGCCGACCGCGTCACCGGCACGCTGCTCGCCGTCTCGGCCGCCGTCCTCGTCCTCACCATGCTGCTCGCGCTCTGGTGGGCGCTCGGGGAGGCCGGCGGGATCCCCCACCCCACCCTGACCTGGATGGCCGCCACCCACGGCCTCGGCAACGCCCTCGGTTTCGCCCTCTGCTCACTGCTCGCCTGGCGCCGCCTCAAGGAGATCCACCCGTGAACACCGGCGGCCCCGCCCTCGGACCGCAGCCCCCCTCAGCCACCCCGAACGGCTGGCCCGCATCCGGCCGGGCCCGGCCCTCGACGAACGTGACGCCGGCGCCCGATCCTGCGGCGCCGAAATCGGGATGCGGCCGGCGCCCGCCCGGCGGCAGAATCGGCCGATGCTCCCGATCCGGCCGGCACCGGCCCCCGCCCCCGCCTCCGCCCCCGCCTCCGCCTCCGCCTCCGCACCGTCCACCGCCGGGCCGCCCTGATGGCCAGCTTCCTGACGCACCGCGCCCTCGTCCTCGACGAGGCCCTGCCTCCCCACCGGCGGCACAGCGCGTTGCGGACCTGCCTGACCCTGTTCGCACCGTACGGACTCCGCCCGACCTACCACCACCTGACGCTCAGCGCCCGGATTCCGCGCGAGCTGGCGGCCGATCCCGGCTCGCTCGTCCGGGCGATGGCGGAACTGCACGAGGCCCGGCTGCTGTGGCTGGCCGCGACCGAGGGGTACGTTCGGCGGCGACGGGCCGAGAAGCGGGCCGGGCGACGACGGGGACCGGACGACCCGTGGCAGCTGGTGCGGCGGGGGCAGACCTGCTTCCAGACGGACGTCTGCTGCCACCCCGCGATGTCCCTCTCCGCCTACGTCCGCCGTCGGATCGCCGTCCTGGAGGGGCGGCAGCTGCCGGGCTGCCACCGGTGCGGGGACGAGCGGCCGGTGGTGTCGTACTCGACCGGGCACGGGTTCGTCGACATCTGCCGGGGCTGCGGCACGGTGCTGAAGTCCTGCGGGTGCGGCACCGGTCACCGGTTGGAGCCGCCGGAGCGGTACCAGTGGCCGGGCATCTGGCGCCGCGAGCACATGACGGACGAGGGACTGCCGGCTCCCGGCGCGCCCCGCGGCGCCGAGGGCCGCGCGGAGCGGCTGCGGCTGTGGACCCCCGCCGACCGCCCAGGCCCCCCGCCGCCCGAGGGCCCGCCGGTCAGGCCGCGACCGGCACGCTGACCAGGACCTGGTTGCCGTCCAGGGTGCGCACCTCGAAGTGGTCGATGTCCTTGAGCTGGAGGCCGGCCCCGCCGGAGGTGCGCAGGGCGTCGGGCGAGCCGGTGGTGCCGTAGCCGGCCGGCGGGACGGTCCAGGTGGTGACGGTCTGACGCTCCCCGACCCGCGAGACGGCGACCAGGTCACAGCTCAACGGACCTTGAACGTGGGAGAGTTGGAGACTGATCTGGCTGCCCCACTTCTTGCCCTCGACGCCGACGGTGGCCTGCGCGCCGGTGGTCGCGTCGGTGGCGGTGAACTGCTGCTGGGCGACCACCTGCGGGGCGTGGTTGCCGGAGCCGGCGGTGACCGCGGCGGTGACCGCCGGTCCGCCGACGACCAGGACGGCGGCCGCGGCGACCAGCACCAGCCGGCGCCGGCGACCGCGCCGGCGGGTGGCGGTGACCTCGTCGACCAGGCGGGTCAGCAACTCGTCCCCGGGACGCGGCACGGGATCGGCCGGGTCGGCCGCGTCCGCCGCGCCGGCGGCCAGGAATTCGGCCAGCATGGGCTCCAGCGCACCGAGTTCGTCCACCTGCTCGGCGCACTGCGGGCAGCCGGCCAGGTGCTTCTCGAAGGCGCCGCGGTCCGCCGCGTCGAGTACGCCGAGGACGTACGCGCCGACGTCGACGTGGTCTTCCCTGGGCGGCGTCACGATGTCACTCCTCGTTCCTCGAGCGCGAGCTTGAGCGAGCGCAGCGCGTAGAAGATCCGGGACCGCACGGTGCCCGCGGGGATGCCGAGTTCGGCGGCCGCCTCGGTGACCGTGCGGCCCTTCAGATAGGTCTCGACGATAACCGCCCGGTGAGCCTCGGTCAGATCGTCGAGCGCGTCGGAGATCGTCATCAGCCTCAATGCCTTGTCGAGTTCGTCCTCGGCGGGCAGGAGCTCCAGCGGCGACGGGTCCACCTCGCGCGGCCGGGCCAGGCTGCTGCGGTGGTTGTCGATCACGATCCGCCGGGCGACCGTGACCAGCCAGGGTCGCAGCGAGCCGGTCGCCGCGTCCAGCCGGTCGATGTTGCGCCAGGCCCGGACGAGCGTCTCCTGCACGACGTCCTCCGCGCGTTGGCGGTCGCCCGCGACCAGGCGCAGCACGAAGCCGAACAGCGGCCCGGCGTGCTCCTGGTAGAGGGTGCGCATCAGCGCCTCGTCCGGCCCCGGGCCGTACGGCGGCCCGTCGCCGCGTTCGGCGCCACGGGAATGCTGCTCGGTCACAGCGCTATCCTTGCGCACCCGTACCTCCGGGTCGAGGACTCGCCGTTCCGCTCGACGATGTCCGTCCGTGGCCCGCACCGGCCCGCCCGTCGGGTCGGTGGTGGCCGTGGTCTCCTACGGCGGCCGGGGCCGGGGCTGCCCGCCCCGGCCCTCGACCGGCCGGGCGGTTCAGTAGCCGTAGCCGCCGGGGGTGGTGGCCGGGGGCTGCGCGGGGGTGGCGGGCTGGGCGGCCGGGGCGCCCGCCTTCTTGCCGTCCGGGGTGATGACGAACCAGGTGCCGCCGACGCCCTGGCCCTTGGTGTCACCGGGCTTGGTGTCCGGCGCGTAGCGGTAGACCGGCCAGCCGCCGAGGGTGAGCTGCTTGCTGCCGTCGGCACGGGTGACGGTGCCGACCAGCTTGCTGTCGATGCCCTTGACGCCGACGTCGGACCCGGCCGGGACCGGCGGCCAGGTGGTGGCGCAGCCGCCGTTGCAGTTGGACGCGGACGGCTGGGCGGTGTCCTTGTCGAAGCGGTACAGCGTGTGGCCGGCGCCGTCGGTGACGATCGCGCCGAGCTTGGCGTCGGTGCCGGCCTGCAGGGCGGCGGCGCCCTGGGCGGGTGCGCCCGCGCCGCCCGGGCTGGCGGGGGCGGTGGCGGCGGGCGGCTGGGCGGTGCTCGCGCCGGTCGACCCGGAGGACCCGTAGGACCCGGATCCGCTGGAGCCGCAGGCCGTGACCAGGGCCAGCGAGGTGACGGCGGTGGCGGTGAACAGTGCGGCTCGGCTGGTGATGCGCATGGTGATATCCCCCAAAGGACATGCCGGACAGCGCCACCGGGAGATCCCCGGCGGCGGGGGCGCCTTCCCCGCGCCCGCACCCTTCAGTACGGGCCGGGCGCCCGGGGTGCTCAATGTCCGGCGAGATTTTTTTCGCCGGACCCTGGAGCGGCTCCCCGGGATCTCGTGCGGGATCTCGCGCGGCGGGTGCGGCGGGCGGTGGCGGCCCTGGGTGGAATACCTCGTACGGTGGTCGGGTTGACGCCAGCGGACGCCTGATGACGCTGCCCGAGGAAGGAACTCGCACATGAGCACGGTCGAGCTGACCAAGGAGAACTTCGACGAGGTCGTCCCCGGCCCCGAGGGCAAGGACTTCGTCTTCATCGACTTCTGGGCGGCGTGGTGCGGCCCGTGCCGGCAGTTCGCACCGGTGTACGAGAAGGCGGCCGAGCGGCACACGGACCTGGTCTTCGCCAAGGTCGACACCGAGGCGCAGCAGGAGCTGGCGGCGGCCTTCGGGATCCAGTCGATCCCGACCCTGGCGATCATCCGCGAGGGCGTGCTGGTCTTCTCGCAGCCGGGGGCGCTCCCCGAGGCGGTCTTCGAGGACCTGATCGGCAAGGCCCGCGAGCTGGACATGGACGAGGTGAAGCGCAAGGCCGCCGAGTCGGCCGGGACGGTCTGATCCGGACGGTCCTGTCCGGGGCGGCCGGCAGGGTCGCCGGACGCGGCGGGCCCGGGGTGCAGGTCACCCCGGGCCCGTTGTCGTGGCCGCCCCGCGCCGGCAGGCCGTACCCGTGCCGGCCCGCCGTTGATGTCCGGGCGGCCGCCGCGGGCGGCGGCTCAGCTCCGGGCGAGGGCGAGTTCGTAGTCCTTGGCCGGGGCATCGCCGGGCGCCGGCACGAAGTCACCGGTTCGGGTGAAGCCCGCCCTGAGGTACATCGCCTCGGCCCGGCCGTTCTGCTCGTGGACGAAGAGCCGCACCCGCTCGACCCGGGGCTCGGCGAGCTGCCAGGACCACTCCAGCGCGGCCCGGAAGAGCTCGTCCACCAGCCCGGTGCCCCGGGCCTCGGGCCGGACGAAGACGCCGACGATGTGGGTCTGCGACTGCTCAGGAACGTCGTCGAAGAAGGTCTTCTCGCCGGCCGGCTCGACCAGCGCGGCCACCGTGCCGAGCCAGCGCCCGTCGGGCTGCTCGGCGACGAACTGCCGGGTGGCCCGGCCCTCGGCGGCGCGGTCGGTGCGCTCCTGCCAGAACTCGTCGGGCCTGGCGAGGGCCTGCTCGTACGTCTCCAGGAAGGCGAGGTGGGCGACCGGGTCCTGCAGGGCGACCAGGCGCAGTTCCTTGACCTTGGGCCAGTCCTCCTGCTGGACGGCCCTGATGTGGTGGTTCATCCGATGATCCTCGCACCGACCCGGGTGGGGTCCGCAACGAGATTTCCGTCGCCCCGGCCCGGCGTCCGGCACGGTGTCCGGCCCGGCGTCCGGCCCTGACCTGGCCCGGCCGGGCTCAGCGGCGGGCGGCGAGGCCGTCCAGCAGCAGCTTCAGGGCGAGTTCGAAGCCGCGGTCGTCCAGCCCGCCGGGGCCGCCGCCGCGCAGTGCCGAGGCCTCCAGGGCGTCGGCCAGCGCGGGGTGGCGCGGGCGGTACTCGGCCGGGTCCCGGGTGAAGCCGGCGGTGAAGGTCTCCAGGGCCGAGCCGAGGACGAGGTAGTCGATGGCGGCGGCGGCCTCGGCCGCGTCGGCGGGCGCGAGGCCGGTCCGGCCGAGGCCGGCGAGCAGGGTGTCGTAGCCGAGCAGCTGGCGTTCGGCCTCGACCCGGCGGCGGGCGAGCAGCGCGATGGTGTGGGGGTGGCGCAGGAAGACGGCCCGGTAGCCGCGGATGTAGGCGGCCAGGCCGGGCCGCCAGTCGTCGTCGGTGAGGCCGGCCAGCGGGGCGAGGTCGATCTCGGTGTTGACGAGGTCGGCGAGCGCGTCGAGCAGCTCGTCCTTGCCGGCCACGTGGTTGTAGAGGGAGGCGGCCTTGACGCCCAGGCGCTCGGCGAGGGCGCGCATGGTGAGGCCGTCCGGGCCGTGCTCGTCGACCACCTCGAGCGCGGACCGGGCGATGATCTCCCTGCTCAGCAGCGCTCTGCTCGGTCTTCCCACGGCCCGCCCCTTCACGTCTGTGCCGACCCGGCAAACGTTATTACAGCCTGGTGTCGGCCCCTTCCGCTGCCCCGGGTGCAGGGGCTACGGTCCGGAACTAACAAAGTTAGTTTTCGACGACGGCAAGGTGGACGAGCCATGACCGAGAACCCCCCGAGAACCCCGGCCCCCTCCGACAGCGAACGGCTGGCGGCCCTCGGCTACCGCCAGGAGCTGCGCCGCAGCCTGGGCGTCCTCGGCAACATCTCGATGGGATTCGCCGTCGTCTCCCCCGTTGTCGGCCTCTACGCCGTCAGCCAGGTGGGGATGAGCGTGGCCGGCGGCGCCTGGGTCTGGGCCCTTCCGCTCTGTCTGCTCGGCCAGGTCCTGGTGGTCTGCGTCTACTCCGAACTGGCCTCGCAGTGGCCGCTCGCCGGCGGCGCGTACCAGTGGAGCCGGCGGCTCGCCGGCCCCTCCTTCGCCTGGATGACCGGCTGGCTCTGGCAGTTCGCCATCATGTTCGCCAACACCACGGTGGCCTACCTCGCCTCCCCCTGGTTCTTCGCGCTCTTCGGCCTCACCCCGTCACCGGCCCAACTCGTACTCGTCGCCGTCGGGTTCATGCTGCTCTGCACGCTGGTGAACGCGTACGGCATCAACCTGCTCCGCCGCTTCGTCTCGCTCGGCATCGCCGCCGAGGCGCTGGCCTCCGTGGTGGTGGGCCTGGCCCTGCTGCTGTTCTTCCGGGAGCACGGCTTCGCGCTGCTCACCGACACCCTGGACGCGCCGGCCACCGCCGGGGTCTCCACCGGCGCGGCCTTTCTGGCCGTGATCGCGGTCGGCGGCTGGGCGTTCATCGGCTTCGACGCCTGCGTCTCCACCGCCGAGGAGACCCGCGACGCCGGCCGCCAGGTGCCCCGCGCGATGTGGTGGGCCCTGCTCAGCGTCGGCGTGGTGGTCGTCCTCAACGCCGTGTCGGTCGCGCTCGCCCACCCCGACCCGGCCGCCGTGGTGGCCGGCACCGACCTCGACCCGGTGACGACCGCCGTGGTCACCGGCTTCGGCGACTGGTCGGCCAAGCCCTTCGTGGTGGTCGTCCTGGTCTCCTTCACCGCCTGCCTGATGGCCTCCCAGGGCGGCGCCGCCCGCGGCCTCTACTCGCTGGCCCGGGACGGCGTCTTCCCGTTCTCGGCGCAGGTCCGCAAGGTCAACCGGCACAAGGCGCCGATCGGCGGCCTGGTCGCCGCGACCCTGGTCAGCTCCGCCGCGCTGCCGCTGGGCCTGGAGTCCACCGCGATCGGCAGCCTGATCACCTTCGGCACCGCCGCGACCTTCGCCCCGTTCTTCCTGCTCTGCCTGGCCGCCCTGATCGCCCGCCTGCGCGGCACCTGGACCCCGGCCGGCCAGGTCTCGTACGGCCGGGCCGGCACCCTGCTGAACGCGCTGGCCGTGCTGTGGACCGGCCTCGAAGTGGTCAACATCTGCTGGCCGCGCACCATCCTGGCCCCGCCGGGCGCCCCCTGGTACCAGGTCTGGGCGGCCCTGCTCGGCGTCGGCCTGGTCGTCCTGGCCGGCCTCGGCTACCTGCTGGTCCGCCGCCCCCAGCGGCTGATGCGGGCGGACGTACCGCTCGGCAGCCCCGACAGCGACGAGCTGGCCCCGGCCGTGCACTGAGCCCGGGGCGGACCGGTCCGGGGCGGTCCCGCGCAGGGGACGGGACCGCCCCGGACACCGGGCCCACCGGCGGCACCGCCGGCACGGACGGGCGACGCGTCACCGGCCGGGCACGCCGGACCGGCCCGGTCCGGCCCGGCGGCCAAGGACCGCCCACCGGCGGCTGGGAGTATGGGCAGGCCCTTGCCGCCCGACGAAAGAGAGCCCCGGCATGGCCGTCGTCCACCGCACCGTCCTCAAGCCCTCCAAGCTGGACCTGCTCACCTCCTGGCTCCCGACCCGGCCGTGGTACCTCGGCGGCGCGGGCGAACCGGAACTCGCCAAGGCCGGCGGTTTCCGGCTGGACGACCCGCAGGGTGAGGTCGGGATCGAGTTCATGGTGGTCACCGACACCTCCGGCCCCCACCCCGTCACCTACCTGGTGCCGCTCACCTATCGCGGCGCCCCGCTCGACGGGGCGGAACACGCCCTCGTCGGCACCATGGAGCACGGGGTGCTGGGGCGGCGCTGGGCCTACGACGGCTGCCAGGACCCGGTGCTGGTCGGCCAGTTGCTGGCTCTGATCGAGGGCCGGGTCGAGGCCCAGGACCAGAACACCAGCGACCTCCCCGACCGGGAGGTGACCCGCTCCTGCACCGGCGACGGCCTCGCCCGCACGGACGTCACCTCCGGCCCGGCCACCGACCACCGGGAGGGCACCGACCTGCCCGCGCCGCCCGGCACGGTCCTGCGCCTGCACCGGGTCCTGCGTCCCGCCGCGGACGACGCACCGCTGCTGCCTCCGGGGGCGACGGGCCTCGTCGCCGGCTCCTGGCAGCTGCCGGAGGGCGCCCGCGCGCGGGCGCCGTTCGCCGTCCTGGGGCCCGACCCTCGCTCCTGGGCCGCCCGGTCCCGGGGCACGAAATATGATCACTCCCGACCCTGATCCACTTCCGAAGTGGGCCTCGGGAGGACGACGGTACGACCGGGCGGTCTCCCGGGCGGGCCGGGTCAGCGTGTTCACCTGCGCGGACGACCGCCCGCGACGGAGGATGGGCCGCGAACCGGTGACCCGGCCGGCCCCGGACAGCGACCGAGAGAGCGAGGGTGCGCCCGTCATGCCCCAGAGCCAGATCCCCACCGAGAGCCCGACCGAGGGCCCGAGCGAGGGCCAGGAGCAGACTCCGCCGGAGTTCCGGAAGGTGACCACCGCCGTGGTGACCGGCAGCGCCTCCGGCGTCCCGTACCACGTGGACGTCCGCTCGGGGACGCACCACCTCACGGCCGACGAGCCCGTCCGGCGCGGCGGGTCGGACAGCGGGCCGGAGCCGTTCGCGCTGCTGCTCTCCGCGCTCGGCTCGTGCACCGCGATCACCCTGCGGATGTACGCCGGGCGCAAGGGCTGGCCGCTGGCCGACGTCAAGGTCCGGCTCGGGTACGAGACCGACGGCCGGAGCGGCCGGATCTCCCGCCGGGTGACCCTGGGCGGTGAACTGGACCAGGAGCAGCGCGCCCGGCTGCTGGACATCTGCGAGCGCACCCCCGTCACCCTGGCCCTGCGGGAGGGCGTCGCGATCGACACCACCGAGGAGCACTGATGGGCGAGCAGCCCGAGCAGTACGACGTGATCGTCCTCGGCGCCGGCCCGACCGGGGAGAACCTGGCCGACCGCACCACGGCAGCCGGGCTGCGGACGGTGATCGTCGAGAGCGAGCTGGTCGGCGGCGAGTGCTCGTACTGGGCCTGCATGCCCAGCAAGGCGCTGCTGCGCCCGGTGGCCGCGCTGGCCGGCGCCCGGGCGCTGGCCGGCTCCCGGGAGGCGGTGGGCGACGCCACCCTGGACGCCGCGGCCGTACTGGCCCGGCGGGACTCCTTCACCTCGCACTGGCGGGACGACGGCCAGGTCCAGTGGCTGAACGGCGCCGGCATCGACCTGGTCCGGGGCCACGGCCGGCTGACCGGTGAGCGGACCGTCACGGTCACCGGCCCGGACGGCGCCGAGCGCCGGCTCACCGCCCGGCACGCGGTCGCGGTCTGCACCGGCAGCCGGGCCGTACTGCCCGCGGACGTACCGGGCCTGGCCGAGGCCCGCCCGTGGACCAGCCGGGAGGCGACCGCCTCGCCGAAGGTGCCCGGCCGTCTGGTGGTGGTCGGCGGCGGCGTCGTCGGCGTGGAGATGGCGACCGCCTGGCGGGCGCTCGGCGCCGAGGTGGTGCTGCTGGTGCGCGGCGGCGGTCTGCTGCCGCGGATGGAGCCCTTCGCCGGCGAGCTGGTCGCGGACGGACTGCGCGAGGCCGGGGTGGACGTCCGCACCGGCGCGTCGGTCGCCTCCCTGGAACGCCCCGCGGCGGACGGTCCGGTGACGGTCGTGCTGGCGGACGGCGAGCGGCTGACCGCCGACGAGGTGCTGTACGCGACCGGCCGGGCGCCCCGCACCGACGACCTCGGCCTGGAGCTGGTCAGCCTGCGGCCCGGCTCCTGGCTGGAGGTCGACGACAGCTGCGCCGTACGCGGCGTCGAGGGCGGCTGGCTGTACGCGGCCGGCGACGTCAACCACCGGGCCCTGCTCACCCACCAGGGCAAGTACCAGGCGCGGATCGCCGGCAACGCGATCGGCGTGCTGGCCCGCGGCGGCACGCCGGACACCGGGCGCTGGGGCGCGCACGCGGCCTCCGCGGACACCGCCGGCCCGCCGCAGGTGGTCTTCACCGAGCCGGAGGCCGCCTCGGTGGGCCTGAGCCTGGCCGAGGCGAAGCGGGCGGGACTGCGGGTGAAGGCGGTGGACCACGAGCTGGGCCAGGTCGCCGGCGCCTCGCTGTACGCGGACGACTACCGGGGCCGGGCCCGGGTGGTCTTCGACCTGGACCGGAACCTGCTGGTCGGGGCGACCTTCGTCGGCCCCGGGGTCGCGGAGCTGCTGCACTCGGCGACCGTCGCGGTGGTCGGTGAGGTCCCGATCGACCGGCTGTGGCACGCGGTTCCCTCGTACCCGACGATGAGCGAGGTCTGGCTGCGCCTGCTGGAGGACTGCCGAGGCTGAACCCCGCCGGGCCCGGGCACCCGCCGCGCGCGGGGCCCGGGCCGGGCGGGTCGGGCCCGCCCAGGTCACGGGCGGACGGGCGGGCGCCCGCGGACGCGGACGCGGACGCGGACGCGGCGCGACCGGCGCGGCAAGGTGAACGGGCGGGCGGTCGGCGGGACACTGGCACAGGGGCCGAGACGCTGACCAGGTGGTGTGTTGTGATGACCGAAGTGTTGCTGGCCGTCGGGACGGAGAAGGGCCTGTTTCTCGGGCGCAGCCGCGACCGGCTGGACTGGGAGTTCAGCGGACCGCACTTCCCGATGAACGCGATCTACTCGGTGTCGGTGGACCGCCGCGAAGGCCGGGTCCGGCTGCTGGTGGGCGCCGACAGCAGCCACTGGGGGCCCTCGGTCTGGCGCTCGGACGACCTCGGCGCCAGTTGGTTCGAGCCGCCGCGGCCCACGATCAGGTTCCCCGAGCACACCGGCGCCTCGCTGACCCGGGTCTGGCAACTCCAGCCGGCCGGCGAGGAGGCGCCCGGGGTGGTCTGGGCGGGCACCGAGCCGGCCGCCCTGTTCCGCTCCGAGGACGGCGGCGAGAGCTTCACGATGGTCGAGTCCCTGTGGACGCACCCACAGCGGCCGGAGTGGGGCGCCGGCTACGGCGGCCAGGGCCTGCACACCATCATCACCGACCCGCGCGACCCGCAGAAGCTGCTGGTCGCGGTCTCCAGCGGCGGCGTCTACCGGACGAAGGACGGCGGGCAGAGCTGGCAGCCGTCCAACCAGGGCCTGCGGGCGGAGTTCCTGCCGGAGGAGAACCAGTACCCCGAGTTCGGGCAGTGCGTGCACAAGATCGCCACCGACCCGGTCGACCGGGACCGCCTCTACCTGCAGAACCACGGCGGCGTCTACCGCAGTGACGACGCCGGCGAGAGCTGGCGGTTCATCGCCGACGGCCTGCCCGCCGACTTCGGCTTCGCGATCGCCGCCCACCCGCGGCGGGCCGACACCGCGTACGTCTTCCCGCTGGAGGGCGCCGGCAGCCGGATGCCGCCCGGGCGCCGCTGCCGGGTCTTCCGGACCGAGGACGCCGGCGACAGCTGGCAGCCGCTGGCCGAGGGCCTGCCGGGCGAGGACCACTACGGCGTCGTCCTGCGCGACGCGCTGCGCACCGACGACGCCGACCCGGCCGGCCTCTACTTCGGCAACCGCAACGGCGAGGTGCACGCCAGCGCGGACGAGGGCGCCAGCTGGCGGCTGCTGATCTCCCACCTGCCGGACGTGCTCTGCGTCCGGGCCGCCGTGATCGGCTGAGGCTCCGTCCGGCCCGGACCGCCGCCTGCGACACGCCCGGCGGGACGGGCCGGGCCCCGGCCGGTACCGGGTGGCCGACCGGGTGCCCGGATGGCAGCTGAGAGCCCGCCGCAGCACTTCGGCCCGCATCTGCGACGACCCGTCAGGATGCCCTCTGACCTGCACATTCGTAGCGACTAGGGTGGGATTCGGCACGATCGGACGTCACCTGTTTCCCTGATCGAGAACGAGGCATTCCCCATGAGCCTGAGCATCCGCAACCAGCTCCCCGGCACGGTCACCGCTATCGCCACCGGCGAGGTGATGGCCACCGTCAAGGTCCGGCTGGGCTCCGGCCAGGAGGTCACGGCCGCCATCACGCTGGACTCCGTCAAGGACCTCGGCCTCGCCGAGGGCAGCAAGGTCCGCACGCTGGTGAAGTCCACCGAGGTTTCGCTGGCCACCGGCCCGGTGACCGGGCTGAGCATCCGCAACCAGATCCCCGGCACCGTCGTCGAGGTGGCGACCGGCGGCGCGATGGCCGGGGTGAAGGTGGCCGTGGACGGCGGCGAGCTGACCGCGGCGATCACCGCCGACGCGGTGGCCGACCTGGGCCTCGCGGCCGGTACCCCGGTGGTCGCGCTGATCAAGTCGACCGAGGTCTCGCTCGCGACTGCCTGACACCGGGCGACGTCGTCGCGCCGAGCGCCCCTGGCCCTGCCGGGGCGCTCGGCGGCGTCCGGCCGTGCGGGACCAGTCCCCCTGCCGCGCCGGGCGGTCTCCCGGCCGTGCCGAGCGGTCTCCCCGCCGCACGGGCGGCGACGCGCCACGCCACGCCCTCGTCCGGGTGAGATGCCGGGGCGGCGAGGCCGCGGGCGGTAGCTGTTGACGCATGATCAGCCCCTTCCGGTGGCGCGCGGCGGCGACCGCCGCGGTGTTCGCCGCCACCTTCAGCACCTTCGCCCACGCCGTCACGGCGCAGCCGGTCCCGCTCCCGGACGGGGTGGCCGGGGACCGGCTCACGGTCACGGTCTCCGACGGCGACGGGCCCGCCTCCGGCGGCACCCACGAGCTCTTCTGCCACCCCGCCGGCGGCGACCACCCGGCCGCGCAGGCCGCCTGCGACCGGCTCGACTCGCTCACGACCTGGGGGCGGGACCTCTTCGCGGCCGTCCCGCCGGACGCCGTCTGCACGCTGCAGTACGGCGGCCCGGCCACCGCGCGGGTCACCGGCCACTGGGCCGGCCGGCCGGTGGACGCCCGCTTCTCCCGCCGCAACGGCTGCGAGATCGCCCGCTGGGACTCCTTCGTCCCGTTGCTCCCGGGCGGTGACGACCCGCAGGCCTGAGGTGGCGGCGCCGGGCCCACGCCGGCCCCCGGGACGGCGGAGTGCGGGCCCGAGCCGGGCTCAGGCCCGAGCCGGGCTCAGGCCCGAGCGGCTCCGGCCGGCTCCGCGCCGGGCGCCGGCCCGAGCCAGACCGCCGTGACACCGCTGACGTAGCGGGCTCCGCAGTGGTCGGCGGGGACGACCAGCTGGGGGCCGCTCTCGTCCAGCGGGGCGCCGTCCATGCTGGTGGCGAGCAGGATCCGCTGGCCGCCGAAGTCGGGGTCGATCTCGGCCCAGGAGACCACCGCGCGGTGGCCGTCCGAGCCGGTGACGGCCAGCAGGAACTTCAGCCGGGGCTTGCGCGCGGCCAGATCGACCTTGGGCCCGGCGGCGCACAGCACGTCCCAGAGGGTGGGCCCCTCGTACCCGTGGCGCTGCTCGCCCTCCGTGCGGCAGTCGAAGCTGACCTGGACCCGGTGCGAGGGCAGGTCGCGGAGCTGGCCGATCGTCAGCTCGGCCGGCCGGTCCAGGTGACCGTGCAGCCGGACGGTGGCGGGGTGTCTCATACGGCATGCTCCTCCCGGCCCGCGGGGTGCGGCCCTGGAGGGTGGTACCCGAGGCGGGTGCCGCTCATTCGCACCTGCGGCCGTGGAATCATTCCAGCAGCCGCAAAAGCAAGGGATACCACTCATTTACCGTCGCAAGTGCGGATTCGCCAGCACTGCACGAGCCGCAACGATCCGCGGGCACCGCGTTGCACCGCGCGGAGTCCGCACGAGCGCCGCCGGAGCAGGCCACCGGACAGGTGCGTCAGCCCCGAACCCGAAGGCTGATCCCAGGACCTCCGACACCGGTCAGCCGGCGGGGCCTGGCGCCACCACGCCCCTGGCAACCACGATCGTGACCGCCGGCGCCCGGGAACTCAGGCGGCCGACACCCGGAAAGGATCGGTGGGGATGATCCGCGCCTCGTCGAAGAGCCGCTCCAACGCCTCGTGCCCATGGCGCCTACGGAACTCGATCTCGGCCGTCGTCACGGGTAGGGCCCACAGGATGCGGGCGTGACCCCCGGGGACGGGACAGTGTTCGAGGTCCGGGCCGTGGAGATAGGGCAGGCTGATCAGCAGATGGTCGCAGGCCGACCCCGGCACCCACGGTTCGCCGATGGGCATGCTGTGCTCCAGGTCGAGCCGATGTCCCCCGCGGTGGTAGTAGGCGATCATCGCCATGAGCTCGACGAAGCGCTGGTCGCGGACGTGGGCGGTCATGACGAACTCAAGGCCGTGACCGTCCTTCCCGGTCGCCGCCCAGCACCCGGCGGTCACATAGGCCCAGCCTTCGCCGCGGGGGCCGGGCCCCACCACGAGCACGCGCAGATCGGGCACCACCTCCCGCCGTACGGGCCCGAGGCCGGGGTCGACGACCTCCACGGAGTGCCCCTCGAAGAACGCCCGGACATGTGACTCGACGGCCTCCGCCGCCAACACCCTCGCATCGCTCACCGGGCGATCCTCCCACCGCGATCGGCCGCCGTGGACGGCGCACCCACGGTCATGGGCGACCGGCGTCGGCCACGGATGCGCGGCGCCCCGACGGGCGGGCCCACCGTGCCGCCCTCGGGCCGCGCACTCCCCCGACGCCCCCCGATGCCGCCCCTCAAGTCCGCCCCACCGATGGGAGCAGGAGCGCAATGTGCGGGACGACCGGATCCGAGCACCGTCCGAGGGTGCCTGCCCTGGAGGATCGACCAAGGCGGATTCCGGTTCCCTGCCTTGCATTTACGATGCTTGTGCGCACTTCGCGCTTGCACCTGCAAGGCGAAGTCCGGCGCGGAGCACAAGGAGCAAAGAGCATGATCGTCGGAGACCTGCTGCACCTGGACGACCTGGACATCCGGCTGGCCTGGGGCACGCCCGAACTCCTGGCCCGCCAGGTCACCGGCGTGACCTCCACCGACCTCCAGGACCCGGCCCGGTACCTGCAGCCCGGCGAGCTGGTCCTGACCGGGTTGGTCTGGTGGCAGCCCGAGGACGGCTCGGCGGCCCTGCGCTTCGCCACCGCCCTGCGCAGCGCCCGGGTCGCCGCGCTGATGGCCGGCGAGGGCACCCACGGCGCCGTGCCGTCGAGCCTCGCCGAGGCCTGCCGCACCCACGGCATCCCGTTGCTCGCCGTCCCCGCCGGCACCAGCTTCCGCGCTGTGACCGACCGGGTCTACCTGCGACTCTGGGGCGGGCTGCAGGCCGGTGTGCAGGACGCCGCCGCGATCCCCGAGGCGGCCCGCCGGGAGCTGGCCGGCCTGATCGACTCCGGGGCGCAGGCCGCGGAGGTGCTGGCGCACGCCGTCAGCCGGCTCGGGGTGCCCGAGTGCTCGGTGAGCACCACCGGCGGGCGGGTCATCGCCGAGCCGCCCGCTGCGGCCGCCGCACCGCCGACCGGCCGGGCCTCCAACGCCGGCTCCGGCTCCGGCTCCGGCACGGGCACGGGCACCGGCACCGGCACCGGCACCGGCACCCCACTGCCGGTCGGCCCGCAGGAGAACTCCCCCTTCGACGGCTGGCTGCTGCACGGCGGCCCCGCGACCGAGGGTGCGGCCACCCCGATGCTCCGCGGCCTGGCCGACCTGCTCGCCCCGCTCGCCGCCCGGGCCCACGCCGAGGCGGCCGCGCGGCGCCAGGCGGCCGGCCGGCTGCTGGGCCTGCTGGCCGCCGACGGCCCGGCCGACCTCGCCGAGGCGCTCGCCGCCTGCGGCCTGCCCGCCGAGGGCCCGCTGGTCACCGTCGCCGCCCGGATCGACGGCGGCCCGCACGACTGGGCGGCGCACGCCCTCGCCGAGGCGCTGCACCCGCTGGGCGTCCCGTTCGCCGCCGGTGCCGACCCGGCCGGGCGCACCGCCGCCCTGGTCGCCGCGCCCGCGGCCCAGGTGGCGGAGCGGCTGCGCCGGGCCCGGCCCGCCCTGCAGGCCCGGCTGACCGGGCGCCGCGGCCTGCGCGCCGGGGTCGGCCCGGCGTCGCCGGCGGCCGCCGGGCCGCTGCGCGCGGCCCTCGTCCAGGCCCGGTACGTGCTGGCCGGGTCCGCCGGGCCGGTCGGCAGTACCGCCGAGCTGGACTCGCTGGCCGGCCTGCTGCGCGGGATACCGCCGGAGGTGACCGCCGCCTTCCACACCAGGCTGCTGGCGCCGCTCGCCGCGCACGACCGCGAGAACGCCGTCTCGCTGCTCGGCACCCTCACGGTCTTCCTGGACCACGACGGCTCCTGGGCCCGGACGGCCGAGTCGCTGCACATCCACGTCAACACCGTGCACTACCGGATCCGCCGGATCGAGGAGCTGACCGGCCGCAACCTGGCCAGGCTGCAGGACCGCCTCGACCTGCGGGCCGCGCTGCTCTGCGCGCCGGCCGGGCGCTGAACCGGGGCGGCCGACACCCGGTGCGGGCTCTGGACGACCCTCATTACCGCTGAGTAAGGTTCCCGGCATGCCTACCGGCCGCAGCTACGACATCGTCCTGTTCGGCGCCACCGGGTTCACCGGTGAGCTCACCGCCGAGTACCTCGCGCGGCACGCGCCCGCCGGCACCCGCTGGGCGCTGGCCGGGCGCAGCCCGGCGAAGCTCGCCGCCGTCCGGGACAAGCTGGCCGCCGTCGACCCCGCGCTCGCCGGGCTGGACCTGCTGACCGCGGAGGCCTCCGACCCGGCCGCGCTGCGGTCGGTCGCCGAGGCGGCCCGGGTGGTGGTCAGCACGGTCGGACCGTACCTGCGGCACGGGGACCCGCTGGTCGGCGCCTGCGCGGCGGCCGGCACGGACTACCTGGACCTCAGCGGCGAGCCGGAGTTCGTCGACCGCAGCTACCTGCGCCACCACGCCACGGCGGTGGCCAGCGGCGCGCGCCTGGTGCACTGCTGCGGTTTCGACTCCGTCCCGTACGACCTGGGGGTCCGGTTCACGGTCGAGCAGCTGCCGGAGGGCGTGCCGGTCACCGTGCGGGGGTTCGTGAGCGCGTCCGCGACCTTCTCCGGTGGCACCTTCCACTCGGCGCTCACCGTGCTCTCCCGGCTGCGCCCGGCGGCGCGGGCCGCCAAGGAGCGCCGGCGGGCGGAGGCCGGGCCGCCCGGCCGCCGGGTGCGCGGGCTGCCCGGCCTGCCCAAGCGGGAGCGGCGGATCGGCGCCTGGGCGCTGCCCGCCCCCACCATCGACCCGCAGATCGTGCTGCGCTCGGCCCGCGCCCTGGAGCGCTACGGCCCGGACTTCGCGTACGGCCACTACCTGGCGGTGCGCCGGCTCCCGGTCGCGGCCGGACTGGCCGGCGGGGTGGGCGCCCTGGTGGCGCTGGCCCAGATCGGGCCCGTCCGGGAGTGGTTGCTGGGCCGCCGCCGGCCGGGCGAGGGGCCGTCCGCCGAGAAGCGGGCGAAGTCGTGGTTCCGGGTGGTGTTCCTCGGCGAGGGCGGCGGGCGGCGGGTGGTCACCGAGGTGTCGGGCGGCGACCCGGGGTACGGCGAGACGGCGAAGATGCTCGCCGAGGCGGCGCTCTGCCTGGCGTCCGACCGGCTCCCCGACACCGCCGGCCAGGTCACCACGGCCGTCGCGATGGGCGAGGCGCTGACCGAGCGGCTGATCGCGGCCGGCATCGGGTTCAAAGTCCTGGAGAGCTGACCGGGACCGTCGCGGGTACCTCGCGGCAGGGCGCGGCGGCCGGCTCCGGCGGTCAGCCCCGGCGGGCGGCCAGGTGGTCGGCCGCCGTCCGCCAGGCACCGGTCACGGCCGCGTGGGCCCGGGCGGTGGCGGCCTCCACATCACCGCCGAGCACCAGCGGCGCCCCGACGTGGACGTGCACGCCGGGGCGGCGCAGCGGTGCGGTGAACAGGCCCGCGACCTGCTTGGCCGTGGACCCGGAGCTGATCCGCCGGGCGCCGGCCTGCCCGAGCGGGACGACCGGCGCGCCGTCGGCGGCGAGCCGGGCCAGGCCGGTGCGGAACGGGCCGGGCGCGCTGTCGGCGGCGTCCACCCGGCGCGGGAGCCGGCCCTCGGCGTAGATGACCACCACCCGGCCGGCGGCCAGCGCGGCGGCGGCTGCCTCCAGTGCCTCGGTGGCCCGCTCGGTGCCGCGGTGCACGGGTATGTGCCCCTCGCGGACCAGCGCGCCGGCCAGCACCGGGATCCGCCACAGCCCGGCGGTGGCCAGCACGACCGGTTCGACGCCGAGCCGGCGGACGGCGGCGAGCACCACGCCGGGGTCGACCAGCGAGGAGTGGTTGGGGGCGACGATGCTGCCGGGGGCCAGGACGGCGTCGTCGTCCGTGGTCACGGTGAAACGGCCGAGGGCCGGGACGACGGCGCGGGCGACGGCGCTCAGCATGGGTGGTCCTCGGGGTAGGGATCGGGTGCGGCGCGGCCGGGGCGGCCGCCGCCCGCCCATTGTGGCGGCAGCGCGGCCCGCCGGGCCTGAGTGCGGGTACTCAAAGCGGTACTCACCCGGCGCCCCGCGCCCGAGCTGACCGGTGGCCCGGGCCCGCCGCGTGGTCCGCCCGGGGGCGGCGAGGGGCGGCGGCCCGGCCGGTGGTCAGGAACGCTCGTCCGCCCGCAGGCGCCGGCTGACCTCGCCGAGGCCGTCGGCGAGGACGGCGAGCTGTTCCCGGCTGAGGACGTCGATGAGCAGCTCGCGCACCATCGCGAGGTGGCCGGGCGCCGCGCTGCGGACGGCCTCCCGGCCTTGCTCGGTGAGGTCGGCGAAGATGCCGCGCACGTCACTGGGGCAGGAGCGGCGGCTCACCAGCCCGGCCTTCTCCAGCTGGGTGACCTGGTAGGTGAGGCCGCTCTTGGAGGTGATCAGCCGGTCCGCCAGTTCGGTCATCCGCAGGGACCCCTCGGGGGCGGCGGAGAGGTGGACCAGGATCTCGTACTGGGTGTGGGAGAGCCCCGAGTCGTCCTTGAGCTGCCGCTCCAGGCGCCGGTTGAGGAGGTTGCTGGCGGCCACGAAGCCCCGCCAGGCGGCCATCTCGTCCTGGTCCAGCCAGCGGGGTTCGTCCATGGGGGAATCGTACTCCCGTTGTTCGAATTCGAACCAAGGTGTACTCTCCACGTATCGAGGTTCAAATTTGAACTACCCTGTGGCGAGGCACCCCGAACCACCGGCGGAACCACCCGAGGAAGGCCCCGATGAGCACCGCAGCCCCCGAGCGCATGCCAGCCCTCTACCTCTCGCACGGCGCGCCGCCGCTCGCCGACGACCCGATCTGGCCGGGCCAGCTGGCCGCCTGGTCCGCCGGGCTGCCGCGCCCCAAGGCCATCCTGATGATCTCCGCCCACTGGGAGGAGGCCCCGCTCGCCCTCGGCGCGACCACCACCGTGCCGCTGGTCTACGACTTCTGGGGCTTCCCCGAGCACTACTACCGGGTGCAGTACGGCGCCCTGGGGGCGCCCGAACTCGCCGAGAGCGTGCGCAAGCTGCTGCGCGCCCCCGGTACTCCGGTACAGGACATCCCCGACCGCGGCCTCGACCACGGCGCGTACGTCCCGCTGGTGGAGATGTTCCCGGAGGCCGACATCCCCGTCCTGCAGGTCTCGATGCCGACGCTCGACCCGCAGCGGCTGCTGGAGATCGGCCGCCGGCTCGCGCCGCTGCGGGACGAGGGCGTGCTGATCGTCGGCAGCGGCTTCTTCACCCACAACCTGCGCGCCATCAGCCCCGACGGCACGGTGCCGTCCGTGATGGCCGAGTTCGACGACTGGGGCCGGCGCGCCCTGGAGGCCCGCGACCTCGACGCCCTGCTCGACTTCGAACGCAAGGCCCCGGCCGGCCGCCTCGCCCACCCCCGCACCGAGCACTTCGCACCGCTCTTCGTGACCCTGGGCGCCGGCGAGGCCGACCTCGCCACCCAGCGCAGCGTGATCGACGGGTTCTGGATGGGCCTCGCCAAGCGCTCCGTCCAGCTCGGCTGAGCCCCGGGCGCGTCACCCGCCCGCCCCCGCCGCACTGTTGCGACGGGGGTCGCCCGGCTGTCAGGGTCGGGGCATGCGCGCGATGGACGAACGGGACGTCGACCAGGCGGTGGCCGAGCTGCTGGCGGTCCTCGAACCGCAACCGGACGGGCCCCGCTGGCAGGCCCGGGCCGGAACCCTGGACTGGACCTGCCGGGAGACCGCCGTCCACGTCGCGCACGACCTGCTGGCGTACGCCGGACAGCTCACCGGCCGCCCGGCCGCCGGTTACCTGCCGTTCGACCTCACCGTCCCGGCGGGGGCCACGACCGCCGAGGTGCTCCGGGTGGTCGCCGCCTGCGGCGGACTGCTCAGCTCCGCCCTCGCGACCGCCGCCCCCGGCACCCGGGCCTGGCACTACGGGCCCTGCGACCCGGCCGGATTCGCGGCGATGGGCGTCGCGGAGGTACTCCTGCACACCTACGACATCACCCGGGGCCTCGGCGTGCCCTGGCTGCCGCCGGCCCCGCTCTGCGCGGCGGTGCTGGAGCGCCTGTTCCCGGGCGCCCCGGCGGGCGACCCGGTCCAGGTCCTGCTCCGGTCGACCGGCCGGGCCGCACTCGACGGCCACCCCCCGCTCACTTCGTGGAGCTGGCAGGCGGCCGTCGGCTGAACGCACGCCCGGACGGCGGCACCGCACAGGGCCTGCCGGGCCTCGGTGCGGCTCCGACGGCGGCCGACCGGAGGATCAGGCCCGCTCGGCGGCGCTGCGCTCGACGCAGAACTCGTTCCCCTCCGGGTCGGCCAGCGTCACCCAGCCCAGGCCGTCCTCCCGCCGGTGGTCCGAGACCAGGACGGCGCCGAGGGCGAGCAGCCGCTCGACCTCCTCGTCCCGGGTGCGGTCCTGCGGCTGGACGTCCAGGTGGACCCGGTTCTTGACGGTCTTGGTCTCGGGCACGGTGACGAAGAGCAGCACCGCGCCCTCGGAGGCCACCAGGGCCTCGGGATCGCCGGGGTTGTCGTCCTCGTGCACCGAGGCGCCCAGCACCTCCGCCCAGAAACAGCCGAGCCGGTAGGCGTCGGCACAGTCGAAGGTCACGTGTCGCACAAGGGAAGCCATGATCGCCACTATCCCCCCACGGGGCACGGCTGCCCATCGATTTTCCGGGATCTTCACGGGACCGGGGCCGCGGACCGCTGCGGTGGGCCACCCGGTTCCGGAATCAGCCCCGGACCGGGCCGCCGGCGGCCCACCGCAGGTGCAGGTGACCGTCCCTGGGGAACGGCGGCACCGCCGGCAGGATCCGCTCGAAGCCGTAACCGGCCTTCTCGGCGACCCGGCAGGACGCGGTGTTGTCCACCTGGTGCATCAGCTCCAGGTACTCGACCCCTCCGGCGGCGAAGCTCTCGAACACCCAGTCGGTGAGCACCTGCAGCGCTCTGGGGGCGACCCCTCGGCCGCGGGCGTGCGCGGCCGTCCAGTACCCGACCTCGCCGGCCGGCCCCGCCGGCTCCGGGCGCTTGAGCACCACGTTGCCGGCCAGCCGGCCCCCACCACCCGGCTCCTCCTCCAGCACGGCGAAGCTCAGCCGGGTGCCGCTCTCCCAGCCCGCCCGCTGGACCTCCACCCAGTGGGCGGCCGCCTCGGCGTCCGGAACCCCCAGCCTGGTCCAGGCCCGGAGCACCGGATCGCGGTACGCCTCGACCAGCGCGTCGGCGTCCGAATCGGTCCAGCTGCGCAGCAGCAGCGACGGGCCACCGTCGGCGGCCTCCGCACGGAGTACGACGGGCATGGCAATCCCCCTTGAGTGCACCGTCGTTCAGCTCCCGCCCTGCAGGCCGTCCCAGCCCCAGCGCGGCGTGGGGCCGGGGTCACCCAGGTCCTCGCCGACCGGTGCGGCCGAGACGTCGCGGGCGATCCTGGTGCCCCAGTCGAAGTACTCCAGCACCCGGCGGCGCAGCAGTTCGTCGTCCGGGAGCTCCTTCCCCACCGCGACGGTCATCAGCTCCATCCAGCGGACCCGCTGCTCCTCGGTGATGGACAGGCCCAGGTGGGATCTCAACAGCGCCTGATGGCCGCCGAGTTCGGCGGTGAACGCGGCCGGTCCGCCGAAGATCTCGGCCAGCCACACGGCGACGTGCTCGATGTGCGTCCGGGTGAAGTCCGCGAAGACGGGGGCGAGCAGCGGGTCGGCCAGCACGCCGTCGTAGAAGGTGTTGCTCAGGCGCCGGAGCGCCTCCAGCCCGCCGACGGCGTCGTACAGGCTTTCGCTCGGGTTCTGCTCCCCGGTCATCGGACCCTCCCAAGGTCGGTGTCCCCCCACCATGCCCGGCGGCGGGCCCGGAACCAGGCATGTTCGCGATCGGCTCACCGAGCGGAAGGGCCTGATCCTCTTCCACCGCACCCGACGCCCTTGTGCGGCCGTGGTCCTGCCATCACCCTCCCCGGCGGAGCGGGCGGGCGGCTTGACCTTGTCACTGGCGGCAGGGTTGGAGGCTGCTGCCATGACTACCGGCAGCCGACCCACGGCCCCTCCTCCTCTTCCTGCTCTCCCTCCTCCATGTCCGCCCTCGGCGAGCGCGTCGCGAGTCGCGCTGGTCACCGGCGCGGGCAGCGGGATCGGCCGGGCCACCGCGCAGGCCTTCGCCGCCCAGGGCGTCCACGTCCTCGCGGTCGGGCGCCGGCCCGGCCCGCTGGCGGAGACCGCCCGGGCGGCCCCGGATCACATCCACCCGTTCGCGGCGGACGTCACCGGCGCCGGCGCGCCCGAGGAGATCGTCCGGGCCGCCCTGGACGGGTTCGGGCGCCTCGACGTCCTGGTGAACAACGCCGGCATCGTCCGCGCCGGCGGGCTCGGTTCCTACACCCGGGAGTTGATCGACGAGCAGGTGGCCACCAACCTGACCGCCCCCGTCCTGCTCACCCAGGCCGCGCTGCCCGCGCTGGAGTCGGCGGGCGGGGTGGTGGTGAACGTCACCACCTCGGTCGGCCAACGCGGCTGGCCGGGGAACGCGGTGTACCCGGCCACCAAGTCGGCCGTCGAACTGCTCACCCGCAGCTGGGCGGTGGAGCTGGCGCCGCGCGGCGTCCGGGTCGTCGCGGTGGCTCCGGGGGCGGTCGCCACCCCGATCGCCGAGCACTCCGGCCTCTCCCCGGAACAGCAGGCGGCGCTCCGACGGTGGCAGCTCGCCCACACGCCGCTCGGCCGGGTCGGCCGGCCCGCCGAAGTGGCCTGGGCGATCACCCAACTCGCCTCCCCGCAGGCGTCGTTCGTCACCGGAGTAGTCTTGCCCGTGGACGGTGGAGCCGTCGTGGCATGACGAGGAAGGGGTGCCGGCCCGTGCTGATCGGTGAACTCGCGGCGGCCACCGGCGCCTCGGCGCGGGCCCTGCGGCACTACGAGCAGGCCGGGCTGATCAGTTCGGAGCGGGCCCACAACGGCTACCGGGTGTACGGGGAGCAGGCCGCCGTCCGGGTCGGCAACATCCGGCGGCTGCTCGCCGCCGGGCTCACCCTGGACGACGTCCGGGCCTTCCTGCCCTGTCTGGACGGTGACCTGACGGCCGGGCCGCCGTCCGCGAAGGCCCTGCGGATCGCCCGGGAGCGGCTGGCCGTCCTCGAACGGCGGATCGCCGCCCAGAGCGAGGCCCGCGACCGGCTGGCGGCCGCGCTGGACGGCGCCGGCCCGGGCCTTCCCGAATCCGGGCCGCCCGCGCCGGCTCCCCCGGCGGCGGAGCCGCTCGGGACGCGCGCGGTGGCGGCGGCGGTGCGACCGTCCGGGTGACGACACCCCCGTTCGGGGGTGTGCAGCGGGCAAGACCGGTAGCAGAGTGAGGGGTATGCAGACTCCACTCTCCGTGATGGACTTCCTGGACCGGGCCGAGCTGGTCTACGGCGACCGGGTCGGGATCGTCGACGAGCCGGTGCAGCCGGCCCGGTCCTGGGGCGAGCTCAGCTACCGCAGGGTCGCCGAACTCGCCCGCGCGCAGGCCGCCGGACTCGACCGCCTCGGCGTCGGCCCCGGCGAGCGGGTCGCGATCGTCTCGCACAACTCGGCGCGCCTGATGACCTCGATGTTCGGCGTCAGCGGCCACGGCCGGGTGCTGGTGCCGGTCAACTTCCGCCTCCGCGCCGACGAGGTCTCCTACATCGTCGAGCAGAGCGGCGCGTCCGTCCTGCTCGTCGACCCCGAACTCGCCGAGCCACTGGCCGATGTGAAGGCCCGGCACACCTACGTCATCGGGGCCGAGAGCGACGCCGTGCTGTACGACTTCGACCACGCGCCGCAGCGGTACGAGATCGCCGAGTCCGACACCGCCACCATCAACTACACCAGCGGAACCACCGCCCGGCCCAAGGGCGTTCAGCTCACCCACCGCAACATCTGGCTCAACTCCGTACTGATGGGCCTGCACTTCGGCGCCAGTGACCGCGACGTCTACCTGCACACCCTGCCGATGTTCCACGCCAACGGCTGGGGTCTGCCGTTCGCGCTCACCGGGCTGGGCGCGCAGCACATCGTGCTGCGCAAGGTGGACGGCGCCGAGATCCTGCGCCGGGTGGAGCGGCACGGGGTGACCTTCCTGTGCGGGGCGCCCGCCGTGATCGCCATGGTGCTGGAGGCGGCTGCCGAGTGGGACGGACCGGTGCCCGGCCGCGACCGGGTGCGGATCATCGTGGCGGGCGCGCCGCCGCCGACCTCGGTGGTGCAGCGGATCGAGTCCGAACTCGGCTGGGAGTTCATGCAGATCTACGGCCTCACCGAGACCTCCCCGCTGGCCACCGTCAACCGCGGCCGGGCCGAGTGGGACGAACTGCCGGCCGTCGAACGGGCCGAGAAGCTGGTCCAGGCCGGCGCGCCGGCGCTCGGCAGCCAGGTGCGGGTGGACGCCCAGGGCGAGGTCCTGATCCGCTCGAACAACGTCCTGGAGGGCTACTGGGAGCAGCCGAAGGAGACCGCCGAGGCACTGAAGGGCGGCTGGTTCCACACCGGCGACGGCGGCACCATGACGGACGGCTACCTCAGCATCTCCGACCGCAAGAAGGACGTCATCATCACCGGCGGGGAGAACGTCTCCTCGATCGAGGTCGAGGACTGCCTCTACGACCACCCCGCCGTCGCCGAGGTCGCCGTGATCGGCGTGCCGGACGAGAAGTGGGGCGAGACGGTCAAGGCCCTGGTGGTGCTCAAGCCGGGCACGAGCGCCGACGAGGCGCAGCTCATCGCGCACTGCAAGCAGCGGCTGGCCGGCTACAAGTCGCCCACCTCGGTGGAGTTCCGGGAGGTGTTGACCCGGACCGCCACCGGTAAACTGCAGAAGTTCCGCCTGCGCGAGCCGTACTGGGAGGGACGCGAGCGGGGGGTCAACTGACGCCGACTCCCGCCGGGCGGCCCGACATCCTCAGCCGAGCAGGCCGGACTCCCTCGCCGTCAGGGCCAGTTCCACCCGGTTGCGGACGCCCAGCTTGTGCATCGCACTCTTCAGATAGCCCGTGACGGTGTTGCAGGTCAGCCCCAGCTGGGCGGCGATCTCCGGATTGGTCCGGCCGGTCGCCGCCCAGCGGAGCACCTCGTGCTCGCGCGGGGTCAGCCGCGCCGGCGGCCGGGCCCGGGCCGCCGGGTGGCCGGCGGACGGTCGGTGCGGCGCCGGGAGGTCCGGCCCGCCCGGCCGCGGGCGGGGGCGAGCGGCGGGGCGCCGGTCGTCCGGCCGGGCCCAGGCGGCGGCTCCGGCCAGCGCCCGGGTGGCGGTGGCCGCCAGCTCGGCGACCGCCCCGATCCGTACGTCGCCGAACGGGACGACGTCGCGCAGCGCCGCGTACACCACGCCGTGCACCGCGCCGTCGTGGAGCAGGGGCACCGTCAGCATCGCGTACAGGTCCTCGGCGTCGACGGCGGCGTCGTGCTCGTGCGAGATGGTGGTGGCGGCCCGGTAGTCGGGCACCCAGGTGGCGGCCCGCTCGGCCAGCGCCCGGCCGCCGAGGCCGGTCCCGCTGGGGACGACCAGATCGTGCAGCAGGCCGGCCCGGGTGCCGGACCAGTGCCGCAGCACCATCCCGGCCGGCCCGCCGTCGCGCCCGCCCGCCTCGCCGGTACCGGCGCCGCCCCCGCCACCGCCGGGCGGCGGACCTGCCGGGGACGGGGCCGCGCCGATGCGGGGCCGGGGGCGGTCGGGGACCCCGACCAGGCCGACGTCCACGCCGCAGTCCGCCACCACCCGCCGGGCGAGATCCGCCAGGACGGCAGCCCTGACCAGCTCCGCGGCCCGGGCGTCGAGGCCGCCGGCCGCCCGGGCGGGGGTGTCCGCAGCCCTTGTCATCGCGCGATTCTCACACGCGCCGAGGCGGCTGGCGAGACCTGCGCAGGGCCGGCTCCGCGCTCCCGGGCGGCCCGCGCGCCGCCCGCCGGCCCGATCGCCGGCCCGGGCCGCGCCGTCCTGGTCCCCGCCGACCTCCCGCCGTAGTCTGCGGCCGTAGCCTGTGCCACACACCCGCGGGCCCCGGCCCGCGGACGCCGGCGGGCCGGCCGGACGACCGAACCGGCCCGAGACCAAGGGGAGACGATCATGACGAGCCCGGACGGCCTGCTGGCCGACCTGCGCGCGGAGAACGCCGAGCTGGACGCCCTGGTGGCCGCACTCGCCCCGGCCGACTGGACCCGGCCGACCCCGGCCGAGGGATGGACGATCGCCCATCAGATCGCCCACCTGGCCTGGACCGACGACTGGACGGTGCTCTCCGCCTGCGACCCGGAGGGGTTCTTCGGCGCGGTGGAACGGGCCTTCGTCCCCGGCACCGACCCGGTCGGCGAAGGCGCGGCGATCGGGGCGGCCGGCCCGCCGGCCGGACTCCTCTCCCGTTGGCGGGCCGGCCGCGAGGAGGTGCTGGCGGTGCTGGCCTCGGCGCCGGGCGACGTCCGGCTGCCGTGGTTCGGACCGCCGATGAAGCCGGCCTCGATGGCCACCGCCCGGCTGATGGAGACCTGGGCCCACGGACAGGACGTGGCCGACGCGCTCGGCGTGGCCCGGGTACCGACCGCCCGGCTGCGCCAGGTGGCCCACCTCGGCGTCCGGACCATGGGCTTCGCCTTCGTCCAGCACGGCCGGCCGGCACCTTCGGAGCCGGTGCGGGTGGAGCTGACCGGCCCGGACGGGGAGCTGTGGACATGGGGGCCCGAGGAGGCGGCGGACCGGATCACCGGACCGGCCCTGGACTTCTGCCTGCTGGTCACCCAGCGACGGCACCGGGACGATCTCGCCGTGACGGCCTCGGGCGCGACCGCGCTGGCCTGGCTGCCGATCGCCCAGGCCTTCGCCGGCCCGCCCGGCAAGGGCCGGGCCGCGGGCACCGGGGGCTCGATCGGGATCTGACGAAACGTCAATCTTACTGACGCAAAGCCAAACCACACCTTTCGGGGATGGCGGAGCTTCGCCGACGAATGATGTGATCCGTCCCATGTTCTCCACTCCGAGGTACCGCACCGCCGTCGCCGGCGCCGCCCTGCTGGCCGCCGGCGGCGGCCTCGTCGCCACCCCGGCCGGCGCCGTCGCCCACTCCCCCAGCGACACGCCCCCGATCAGCCACGCCGTCCGGGCCGGACCCGCCGAGACGCAGGTCAACGCCTTCTTCGAGGAGTACCGGCTAGCGATGCTCGGGGAGATCGACGACTCGCCCCGGGCCGTCCGGCAGAAGTACCTCGGCGCGCCCCTGAACCTGAGGCTGGACACCTGGGCCGCGCACAACGGCGTCGACCCGGTGTTCCGCGCCCGGAGCATCCCGGTCTCCTGGTCGGTGCGCGAGGTCGGCACCTCCCCCGGCTACGCCACGGTCCGCCTCGGCGAACACTGGGGAGACGGCACCGACCGTGAAGTCCGGTACACCGTCCGGCTCGCCGACCGCCGGATCACCGACCTCGAGGACGAACCGTCCCGCTGACGCCTCCCCGCCCCCGTCTCCCCGCCCCCGTCTCCCCGCCCCCGTCGCGGCGGGGCCCACGGCATCGGAGCCACCACATCGGGGCCACCGCATCGGGGGCCCACGGCCTCAGCGGGACGCGTCGAGGACTTCGTGCAGGCGGGCCGCGAACGCCCGGGGGTGGGTGGTGTTGCCGTTGTGGCCGCCCGGGAACTCCACGATGTCCGTACCCAGCAGGGCGGCCAGCTCCTCGGCGCACCGGTAGTTCCAGGCCTGGCCCGAGGTCCGTCCGGCGGCGGGCACGATCCGGACCCGGCGGGTGGCCGGGGCGGCGAGGTCGGCCGCGCAGAGCGTGCTGTCGCGCAACTCGGGGAGGTCGTTGGACAGGAAGAACTCGATGTTGGCGATGCGCCGCGCGGTGGTCGCCGGCATGGTGAAGCCGGGCTCGGTCTCCATCGCCGCGGGGTCGATCGCGACGGCCTCGGCGATCCGGCGCATGGCGGGGGCCCAGCCCGCACTCCGGTGGGTACGGACGATCCCGTCCAGGGTCCGACGGATGCCGGCCCGGTCGGTGGCAGGGAGCAGGCCAGGCGTGGCGGGGTCGTGGGCCACGAGCGTCCGCACCTGGTCGGGGTGGGCGGCGACCAGGTGCAGACCGTAGAGGGCACCGAGGCTGCAGCCGAGCAGCAGGGCGGGCCGGTCGGTCAGCGCGGCGAGGAGGTGGTGCAGATCCTCGGCATGGGTCTGCGGGGTGACGGGCCCCTTCGCCTCGAGGCGGGTGCTCCGCGACAGGCCTCGCCGGTCGTAGGTCGCGACGGTGTAGCGGTCCGCGAGATGGCCGACGAGCGCCTCGGTGCGGTCGGCGTCCCCCTCCCCGCTCTGCGCGACGAGCAGCAGGGGGCCCGTGCCACGGAGTTCGTAGTGGAGCATGGCGCCGGGCACGGACAGCGTGTTGCGTACGGCAGTGGTCATGGGGTGCTCCCGTCCGGTGGCGGCCTCGGTGGCCTGCCTGCTCCTTCACCGTAAAGCATCCGAATAGATACATCAAGATAGATGCATCTTCTTCGATACATCTCACCTGATGTATTCTCCTGGACATGAACGGAGTCGAACTCTTCCTACTGGGCCGCACCCTGATGAAGATCGGCGAGGAGGCGCTCCCCCAGCCCGCCGGCGACCACGGGCGCCGCCCCGGCGGTACCCGCTCGGTCCTCGTCGTGCTGAGCGACATCGTCGAACACCCGGACAGCGCCGTGGGCGAGATCGCGGCCCGCACCGGCCTGCCGCAGAGTCAGGTCTCCACCGCGGTCGCCCGACTGAAGGAGGCGGGCTCGATCACCACCGCCCCCGATCCGGCCGACCGCCGCCGCCTGCTGGCCCGCCCGGCCGCCGAACCCTCGGCCCGGGTCGCCGAGGTCCGCACCGGGACGATCGACACAGCACTCGCCGCCGCCCTCGGCACCGACGACCCCGCGCGCGTCGAGGAAGTCACCGCCGCCCTGGACATTCTGGCCCGGCACCTGACGCCGGCGACGCTGTCCCGACTGCGCGGCTGACGGCTGTCCCGTCCCGAGAGTGGGGACCATGCGCCGCGGTGGCCCTGGACCTGCGGCGCGTGCCCGGGGAGGCTTCGACGATGGGATCCGACGAACCGCTGTCCGAGGACGAGCTGTCCGCGATCGAGCGGCGTGCCGCCGCTGCCACTCCGGGCCCGTGGATCGGGTGCCTGGAGAGCCGGCACGGGATCGGCGGCTCCAGCTTCATCGAGCTCCCCGGCGACGAAGAGGTGCACGACGAGTTCTACCTGACGCGCGCCACCGGCGGCCGCCAGGTCGGAGGAGTGGACGCGCAGACCGACGCGGACATCGAGTTCATCGCCGGCGCGCGCCAGGACGTGCCGCGACTGCTCGACGAGGCGAGGCGACTGCGCGCCGCCCCGGAGGCGGCACGGCGCGCCGGCTGACGAGCGCTTCCGGGTCGTCACCCCCGCACGCCTCGCCGGGAGGCCGGTGGCAGGCGTACTGCCGTCGAGGCGTCACGGTGTCGAGCCGGTAGCTGCCGGCCTGGCTGTGGAATTCCGCGTCCGTGGTCAGTTCCCGGGCGGGCGGCTCCCCGGCCCGGCCGGCTGCAGGCCGACGTACCTGCGCAGTTCAGCGAGGCCGGTGGGCAGTCCGTGAGTGCCGAGGTTCTCGCCGAGGTCACCCGCCGAGTTCCACCGCCCTTCGCCGAGGTCGGCGAGGGCACGCAGGAGCCGCTGCTGAGGATGGGTGAGGTCGGCTTACAGCGGGCGGGGGTCCGGCAAGGGGCTGGGGAACAGGTCCGGCAGGACCGTCCTCGCCCTGGACGTACTTGGATGATTCGGGCGTGCGTTCAGGCGGGATGATCCGGCGTCGTGCGCCCGGCAAGATCCGCCGGACAGGCCCGAGGGCCTGCGAGAGCGATCCGGGCGAGGAACGGCACCACGTACGGAGATGCCTGACAGCGGGTGCCCTGGTACGCGAGGTGGTTGAACAGGCAGGCGAGGGAATCCTCTTGTGCCTGCTCGTCGTCTCCGCACAGGGCGCGCAGTTGACCGGGGACGTCGCCGGCCGTCCCGAAGGCGTGGTTCAGGTTCGCCCAGTCCAGTTCGTCCAGGCCGGACAGCAGGTCGGTTTCGTTCCCGGTGATCACGGCCGGATGATGTCAGAGACCTCCGACATGGGCGCAGGGGCCGCCGGAGGTCCGGAGGCCGTGCTCAGAACCACTGGGCCCAACCGAAGGTCAGCAGGTAGCTGCGGCGGAGCAGATCGCGGCCGCGGGCCCCGGTGGCGAAACGGCCGGCCAGCATCGCGCAGAAGAGTGCCAGGAAGGCAGCCGGCACCACCGCCCCGAAGCGGATCCCCTTGAAATATCCGACGGCCACCGCGACGAGCGTCATCAGGCCGAGACCGAGATGCGCGTGAGGCAGTTCCGCGCGAAGTGCCTGCCGGGCGGCACCGCGGGTCTCCCGCATGTCGTGCTCGTACCGCGCGCGGGCCGCGTCCGGATCAGCCGCGGAGCCCTCGGGCCATTCCTGCCGGCGGGCCGGGGCTCCCGCGATCGACGGGGTGGCGCCCGTACGGGCCTTACGGTGGCTCAGCGCCACTCCTCCATCCGCTCGACCGCCTCCTTGGCCTCGCGCAGGTCGGCGCCGGTGATCTCCCGGTAGGCCTTGATCGCGTGGATCTTCTTGCCGTCCCGTACCAGGGCCGCCACCCGCTGGAGGGCGGGCTCGGGGCCGTCGTCGGCGGGGTGGGCGCCCAGGTGATCGATGATCAGGCCGAGCCTGCGGTCCATGGCGACGAGCCTGCGGTCCATCCCGCGGAGCCTGCTCTCCATCCCGGAGACCAGCAGCCCGAGGGCGACGACCAGGACGAGAACGATGATCAGGGCAGTGTCCATGGTCGGCGATTCTAGCCAGCGCGCCCCGGCGCCTCTCCGGGCGGAGGGCCGGGGCCGACGGCGGCGGCCGGAATCAGCAGGACCGGGCGAGCCGGAACCCGAGGTCGTCGATCCGCAGGGTGGGGTGGCTCTTGCGGCGGCAGGACGCGCGGCAGGAGCGGGGCTTGTCGTACGCCCCGCCGCCGCGGAACACCCGGTAGGCGCCGTAGACCCGGGGGTCGTAGAGGTCCCAGCACCACTCCCAGACGTTGCCGATCATGTCGTGGAGGCCCCACGCGTTCGGCTCCCGGGTCGCGACCTCGTGCACCTCGCCGCCGGAGTTCCCGTCGTACCAGGCGATGGCGTCCAGGTCGCCGGGGCGGACGTCCGTGCTGCCGGCCCGGCAGGCGTACTCCCATTCCGCCTCGGAGGGCAGGCGGTAGCCGTCGGCCTGCGGGTCGCAGAGCACGTCCTGCGCGTCGGGGTCCTCCCCCGTCGTGTAGCAGGGCCGGAGCCCCTCCTGCCGGGAGAGCAGGTTGCAGAAGCGGACGGCGTCCTGCCAGGAGACCTCGGTCACCGGTGTGCGCGGGCCCGCCGCGCTCTCGGGTGCCTTGCCCAGCACGGCGGCGTACAGCTCGCGGGTCACCGGGTACGGGGCCAGCCGGAAGGCGGCGACGGGGACCGTCCAGTCGGTCAGCGTGCCCTCGTCCCGCAGGACGATCTCGCCGGCCGGCAGCGCGATCAGGGGATCGGCGGCGGCCCGGTGCGGCATCGGTAGCAGGCTCATCGCGGCCCCTCAGAAGGTCGTTGGACGGTCGGTCGGGGCCCCTGGGCACACCGGCCGGACGACCGGGCCGGCGGACGGCCGACGCCGAGGACGGAGACCTCGTGCGCTTCCACGAGCTCCCGGGTTGTCATGGGCCGATCCTACAGACCCGGCGAGTGGGCCCCCGAGCCTTCGGCGTCGCGCCGGCCCGCACGGTACTTTGCCTGACCACCCCTCATGTTCCGTCCGGCGAAGGGCCGGTGCTCGGCGGCGGCGCCGGGCTGGCAGATCGCCCCGGCGCGGTGCTGCCGGGGGCGGGGGCCCGGGCCGGTGGACGATTCGGGATCATGGACCGGTGCCGGTACACCCGGAAACCGGCCGAACCGACCCGGACCAAGGGAATTGGAGCTGTCGATGGACAAGTCTCAGGTGGACGCCTACCTGGCCAGGATCGGGGCCGAACGGCCGGAGCGGCCGGACGCGGCGGCGCTGCGGGTGCTGCAGCGGGCCCATCTGGGGGCCGTCCCGTTCGAGAACCTCAGCATCCATCTCGGCGAGCCGGTGCTGCTGACCGAGGAGGCGCTGCTGGCCAAGGTGGTCGACCGGCGGCGGGGCGGCTTCTGCTACGAACTGAACGGCGCCTTCGCCGCGTTGCTCACCGCCCTCGGCTACCGGGTGACCCTGCTCGGGGGCCGGGTATTCTTCGGCGAGCGGCTGGGCTCGCCGATGGACCACCTGGCCCTGCGGGTCGACCTGGACGAGCCGTGGCTGGTGGACGTGGGGTTCGGCCGATTCAGCCACGGCCCGCTGCGCCTGGACGAGCGCGGCGACCAGCAGGACACCGCGGGCGTGTTCCGCCTGTCGGAGCACGGGGAGGACCTCGACGTCCTGCAGGACGGCTCCCTGCAGTACCGGCTGGAGCCGCGCGCCTTCGCGCTGGCGGACTTCGGGCCGACCTGCTGGTGGCAGACCACCTCGCCCGAGTCGCACTTCACCAAGGGGCTGACCTGCTCGCTGCTGACCGAGGACGGCCGGGTCACGCTCAGCGGCACCCGGCTGATCCGGACGGCCGGCGAGGAGCGCCAGGAGACCGAACTCGGCGAGCCGGAGGCCCTGGAGGCGTACCGGAAGTGGTTCGGCATCGCGCTGGACCGGCTGCCCGTGGCGCCGCCCGCCCCGGCGCAGCCGGCGGGCTGACTCCCCCGCCGTCTGCCCCGGCGCGCCCGGCGGGTCGATCCCCCGACGCGCCGGGCGGGCCGGGCCCCGAGCCGGGGCCCGGCCCGGTCCGTCAGCGGCGGGTGCTCAGGCCGAAGCCGTACGCGAACAGCGGGTCGTACTGCTCGTCGCCGATGTTGATCGGCTCCTGGGCCTCGCTGCGCGGCCAGCTGACCGGGAGCTTCCCGGTGAACGGCCGCTTGCCGAAGAGTACGTCGGAGACGCCCGCGCCCTCACTGCCGGGCAGCCAGGACATCACGAACGCGTCGGTCTTGGGCAGTTCGTCGGTGACGATCTGGGGGCGGCCCGCCACGTCGAGGACGACGCAGGTCCTGATCGCGCCGCAGACCCGGTCGATGTTTGCCCGGTCGGCGGCCGAGATGTTCAGGGTGTGGCCGTTGCCGACGTCGCCGACCCCCTCGGCGTACGGGGTCTCGCCGATCACGACCACGCCGACGTCGTAGCCGTCGGTCGGCGCCGAGGCGTCCGCGCTGTAGGTGGTCCGCGCGGCGTTCTGCCGGATGCCCTGGAGGATCGTGGTGCCGGGGATGGTGGCGCCGGACTGCCCCTGCCAGGTCACCGTCCAGCCGCCGGCCTGGTTGCCGATGTCGTCCGCGTCGGTGCCGGCGACGTAGATCCGCTGGGAGGGCCCCAGCGGCAGCGCGTGGCCGTCGTTCTTCAGCAGCACCTGCGACTCGGCGACGGCCTTGCGGGCCACCGCCCGGTGGGCGGGCGAGCCGATCGCGGCCGCACCCGACCGGTCGGTGTACGGGTGCTCGAAGAGTCCGAGCCGGAACTTGGCGCGCAGGATCCGGCGGACGGCGTCGTCGATCCGGGCGCCGGTGACCCGCCCGGCCTGCACCTCGGCCAGCAGGGTCTGCTCGAACTTGTCGGCGCTGTACGGCTCCATGAACATGTCGAGCCCGGCGTTGACGGCGGTCCGCACCTGGGTGGCGTAGTCGCCGGGCAGCTGATGAACGGCGTCCCAGTCGCTGATCAGGAACCCGTCGAAGCCGATCTTCTGCTTGAGGACGTCGGTCAGCAGCTCCTTGTTCGCGCTCATCTTGACCGGGTTGCCGATGCCGTCCTCGGTCCAGTCCACGCTGGAGTACGAGGGCATGATGCTGCCCACGCCGTGCTCGCGGACGGCCGCGACGTACGGGGCGAGGTCGATCGTCCGGAAGTGCTCGCGGTCGGTGATCGTCACGCCCTGGTCCAGCTTGTAGGCGCCGTTGGTGGAGCTGCCGTAGGTGGTGTCGCCGTCCCCGGCGAAGTGCTTGGCGGTCGCCAGCACCCGGTCGGGGCGGGCCAGGTCCCGGGGGTTGTCACCCTGGAGGCCGTCGATCGAGGTCTCCATCCGGGTGACCAGGTCCGGGTCCTCGCCGTAGCTCTCGTAGGTGCGGCCCCAGCGGTCGTCGCGGGCCACGCAGACGCAGGGCGCGAACACCCACTGCGGGCCGGTCGCCCGGGTCTCGGCGGCCGTGATCCGGGCAGCCTCCCGGACGAGCTCGGGGTCACGGGTCGCGCCGAGGCCGATGTTGTGCGGGAAGACGGTGGCGCCGACCAGGTTGTTGTCGCCGTGCACCGAGTCGATGCCGTAGAGCAGCGGGATGTGCAGCCGGGTGTCGAGGGCGCGCTTCTGGTAGCCGTCGATCATGTCCGCCCAGGCCTGCGGCGTGTTCGGGGTGGGGGTGGAGCCGCCGCCGGAGAGCAGCGAGCCGAGCGCCAGGGTGGTGATCCGGCTCTGGTCCGACTCGACGGAGTTGCGTTCGGCCTGGGTCATCTGGCCGATCTTCTCCTCGACGGTCATCCGGCCGAGGAGGTCCCTGACCCGCTGCTCCACAGGCAGTCTCGGGTCGAGGTAGCTCGTGGCGTCCTGGCCGGCGGGCGCGGCCCGGGCCGCGGTGACGGGTGTCGCGCCGAACGCCAGTGCTGTGGCGGCGAGCAGCGCGCCGCCCAGCAGGGTCCCGCGGCGGGCGCGGCCGGTCGTGCCGTTGGGGTGGATTTTCACCGGTGTCTCTCCGTCTCGAAGGGGTGCTACGAACGGGGTGGGACCGCCGGCCGCGCTCCGTGCGCGGCGAACGGGGTGCGGGCGACGAGCAGCGGACCAGGTCCTGAGGGCGCTGAAACTGACGGGGTACCGGGAACGGGCACGACGGCCCGCATGCCGACCGGACGGGCCCTGACGCCGTGTCCGGCCGGGTGCGACGGCTGACATGCAATCAGACCTACCGACCACTTGGTAAGTATCGTGCGCCGGCTTTTTTCAGGACATGACATATCCGGCCGTCGTAGGCCCTTCGCTCGGGCCGCGAGCCCGCGGGCGCCGGCCCGTAGACTTCGCCCGGTGACACCCAGAAGCACGAACAAGGCGGCCGGCGGCGGCGCGACGCCCGCGACCGCAGCCCGCCGGGCCTCCGGTGCGCAGCGACGCGAGGAGATCCTGCGGATCGCGGTCGAGACCTTCGCCACCCGCGGCTACCACAACGCCTCACTGGCCGAGATCGCCGAACGGGCCGGCCTCACCCAGGCCGGGCTGCTGCACCACTTCCGCTCCAAGACGGCGCTGCTGAGCGGCGTTCTGGAGCTCCGGGACACCTCGGAGATCGAGCGGCTGGGCCCCGAACGCCCGCGTGGTACCGCCTTCCTGGACCACCTGGTGGAGACCGTCCGGCTGAACTCCACCCAGGAGGGCATCGTGCGGCTGTACGCGGTGCTGTCCGCCGAGAGCGTCACCGAGGGCCACCCGGCCCAGCAGTTCTTCCGCGACCGTTACGAGGGCCTTCGGGTGCTGGTGGCCGAGGCGCTGCGCGAGGCCTGCGAGCTGGGCGACGCGGACCCGGACCTCGACGTCGAGGGCGTGGCCAGCGCCGTCATCGCCGTGATGGACGGCCTCCAGGTGCAGTGGCTGCTCGCGCCCCGGTCCGTCGACATGGCGGCGGTGACGCGGCGGGTGCTCTCGGCGCTGCTGTCCGACCTGCGGCCGCCGGCCGCCGGGCCGGGCGGGAACGGGCCGGGCGGAAGCGGGCCGGGCGACACCTCCGGGCCGGGCTGATCCGGGGCCCGGCCGCACGGGCCGTCGACGGGCACCCCCGCCTGCGCTGATGGCCGGGGACGGCGGGCTCCTCGGATAGCCTGGGTCGACCATGAACCGTCTGACCACATCGTGGGGCGAGTACGACCTCACCCGCTTCCCCGAGGACCCGCGCGACCAGCTCCGTGCCTGGGACACCGCCGACGAGTACCTGCTGCGGCACCTCGACGGCACCGCCGGCACCGGCGCGGGACCGGGCACCGGCACGACCCCGGGGGCCCCGGCCGAGCCGCCGGCGGCCCGGCCGGTGGACCTGAGCGGCACCGTCGTGGTGCTGGGCGACCGCTGGGGTGGGCTGGTCACCGCGCTCGCCGGGCGGGTGGAGCCCGGGGCGACCCGGCTGGTCCAGATCAGCGACTCCTACCTCGGCCAGCAGGCCACCCTGGCCAACCTGGCCCGCAACAGCTCCGACAGCGCGGACGGCTCCCCCGGCGCGGCCGGCCGCCCGGACGGCGCGGAGCGGCCCGCCGGGCCCGGCACCGTCGAGCTGCTCTCCACCAGGGACGCGCCGCCTGAGCGGATCGACGTCCTGCTGGTCCGCGTCCCCAAGAGCCTGGCGCTCCTGGAGGACCAGCTGCACCGGCTGGCCCCCGGTGTGCACGCCGGCACCGTGGTCGTCGGCACCGGCATGGTCACCGAGATCCACACCTCCACGCTGAAGCTGTTCGAACGGATCCTCGGCCACACCCGCACCTCGCTGGCGGCCAAGAAGGCCCGGCTGATCTTCTGCGCGCCCGACCCGGCGATCCCCCGTACGCCCGGCCCGTGGCCGCACAGCTACGCGCTGCCCGAGGACATCGGCGTGGTGGGCGGGCGGACGGTGGTGAACCACGCCGGCATCTTCTGCGCCGAGCGCCTCGACATCGGCACCCGGTTCCTGCTGCGCCACCTGCCCGAGCGGCGCGGCCCCGAGCGGGTCGTCGACCTGGGCTGCGGCAACGGCGTGGTCGGCACGGCGGCGGCGCTGGCCAACCCCGAGGCCGAGGTGCTGTTCGTGGACGAGTCGCACCAGGCGGTGGCCTCGGCCCGGGCCACCTACCGGGCGAACACCGATCCGGCCACGCACGCCGGCGCCGAGTTCCTGACCGGTGACGGCCTCGCGGGCGTCCCGGCCGGGTCGGTGGACCTGGTGCTGAACAACCCGCCGTTCCACACCCACCAGGCCACCACGGAGGCGACCTCCCGGCGGATGTTCACGGGTGCCCGGGACGCCCTGCGACCCGGCGGTGAACTCTGGGTGATCGGCAACCGGCACCTCGGCTACCACGTGAAGCTGCGCCGGCTGTTCGGCAACTGCGAGGTTGTCAGCAGCGATCCGAAGTTCGTCATCCTACGGGCCGTCAAGAGCTGAACTCCGGGAGCCCGCGCGGCCGGACGCGCACGTCCGGCCCGCGGCTCCCCGGTCGTCGCGCCCCCGTGCCGGCGGCCCGGCGGCAGCGATCCCGCCGGCTTCGACCCCTGGTGCCGACGCCCCGGACGAGTAAGATCATCCCATCGGGTGGTGACCGACCGTGACGCGCCGGCTTGCTCGCGCGAGCGCCGACACCGCCCGCGACACTGGGGGGTGGGTGACTTGTCCGTGCGGTCCGGGCTGCGCGCGCTGGAACGGCTCGCGGGTCGACTGCCGTCCGGTGTCGACCTGTACCAACTGCGCCCGGACGGCCGGGTGCTGCTCGCCGACCGTCAGGGCGCCCGCGAACTGGGCCCGCAGGACCCGGGCGGCGGGGAGCTGCTGCGCTTCATCGACGACGGCCAGTTCGCGCACTACCTCGTGGGCGACGCCAAAACCTCGCCCGAGCGCCCCTCCAACGCCACCTACAAGCTCGGCATCGTGGGCCCGCGCAGTGCCTTCACCCCGCACGCGCACGGCGGCGAACACCTCGTCCTCAGCCTCGGCCACGCCTCCTGCGGCCTCTACGACGCCGAACGCCGACGGGTGGTGGACCTCCCGCTCGCCCCGGGCCTGCTGGTCCGGATCCCGGAGCTGATGCCGCACTCCTTCGCCAACCGGGGCACCGGACCGCTGAACATCCTCGCCGCCAACACCGGCTTCGGCATCGACCACGAGGACTACGCGATCACCGCCGCCGAGGCCGAACGGCGGTCCGACACCGAACTCGCCGCCCAGCTCCGGGAAGTGGAACGGACCCAGCGCCTGGGTACGGTCACCGCCGGAGAGCGGCTGGCCGCCCGGCTGCGCCGCCTCGCCACCGCGCTGGAGGTCCCGAGATGATCTGCCCGCACTGTTCGGCGAACCTGCTGTACAAGGAGCGGACCGGCAACACCTGCTCGAAGTGCCGCAAGTCCTTCGCGCTGGAACCCAAGTCGACGCCGCACGGCCTCAGCGACGTCGGGCTGCGGCGCGCCGTCGAGCGGCTGACCGCGAACGGACGGATCACCGTCACCGTCGGCCAGCTCTACCACGGCACCGGCCGCCGGCACCTGGTCGGCGGGGCCGACCCGGAGCGGCGCGGCAGCCTCGGCTGCGCGATACCCGCCCTGCTGGTCGGCCTGCCCGCGCTGGGCTTCGCCCTCCCCCACCCGGCCGGCGCCGGCGCGGTGGCCGCCGTGATCGGCCTCGTCCTGGTCGCGATCGGCATCGGGTCCGCCGTCCGCTGGACGAAGTTCAAGCCGATGAAGCCCCGCGAACTCGTCTGGAGCCCCGACGGGTTCCGGCGCTCGGTGACCGACATCTGGCAGCGGCACTACGGCGGGCTGCCGGCCGGGCTGGTCACCGAGGACAGCGTCCGGCCCCGGCCGCCGGCCGCGCCCGTCGCCGCCGTGCTGTGCGAGGACCGGACCGTCCGGGCCTTCCTCCAGGCCAACGCCTTCGAGGAGCGGAGCCGTGTGGTGGTCGTCCCCGACCCGGCCTCGGTGCCCGCCGGCCTGCCCGTCGTCGTGCTGCACGACGCCGGCGCGGAGGGCTGCCTGTCGGCCGGCCGGGCCCGCGCCGCTCTGCGCGGCCACCGGGTCCTCGACGGCGGCCTGCCGCCGCGCGTGGTGATGGCGCAGCCCAAGGCCCTGAAGCTGCGGCGGCCGGACGTCCTCCCGCAGACCGTGGAGCGGCTCCGGGCCGAGGGGGGCCTCGCCGAGGCCGAACTCCGCTGGCTCGCCGAGGGCTGGTGGAGTCCGCTGGCCGCCGTACCGCCCACCGCCCTGCTGGACGCCGCGACCCGGGCCGTCGAGCGGCTGGCCGGCGCCGTGCGGGCCGAGGACGACCCGGCCGAGGTACGCCGCCGGGCGCTCGCCGTCGGCTTCCTCACCTGGCCCGAGCAGAGCGCGTGACGACACCCCGGAGCACCCGATGAGCCCCCGGCCGCCGATGGACCGCACCCGGCTCGGCCGCACGCTGATCGGCCTCGCGCTGATCGACCGCGCCCTGGCGCGGGCCGCCGCCCGCGCGGGCGAGCCCGGCGGCATCCGGTTCACCGAGCGCCAGCTGTACTACGAGCTGTGCCGGGTGCTCCGGCCGCTGCACGCCGGGCCGCGCCGGATCCCGTACACCCTCGCCCCGCCGGTGACGTACTCGCGGTTCCGCGAGGCGCTCGCGCGGACCGGCGGCCTGCCCGGCCTGCTGCCCGCGCCGGCCCCGGCGGCGCCCGTCCGCACGACCGAGAGCGACCTGTACGACTACGGCTTCCCCCGGCTGCTGGTGTGCCAGGACCGGGCCGTCGCCCGGATGCTGATCGCCAACGACCTGCACCTGGAGGCGGCCTGCCCGGTCTTCGCCGCCGAGGAACTGCCGCTCGACCCGCGGCTGCTGGCCGCGCTCGACCGGGCCGGGGACGCCGTGATCCACGTCCTGCACGACGCGAGCCCCGCCGGGCTCGCCTGCTACCGGCGGATCCGCGACGCGCACGCGACTCCGACCCGCTCGATGGGCCTGGTGCCACGGCACGCGGGCACCCTGCACCTGACCGCCGGGCGGGCCCCGAAGCCGTTCCGGGTCCCCTTGCCGGAGCACCTCACCGCCGGGCTGCGCCCCGCCGAACGCGCCTGGCTGGCCTCGGGCCGCTTCACCGAGGTCGCCGCCGTCAATCCGGCCCGACTGCTGCACGCGGTCATCCGCACCGTACGCGGCACCACCGGCACCCGCACCCCGGTCCGCCACCACCTGCGCGGCCTGCGCGAAGCCGGCTTCATGACCTGGCCGACGCCATGATCCCCACCCGCGAGGACCTCGGACGATGACCCAGCCACGCCACCTCACCTACTCCGACGAACTGCTGGCCGACGGGACGGCCCACCGCCGCTACGAGGACGGCCGCAGCGAGTGGCGCCGCCGGGGCGCCGACGGGCTGGTGCACTGGCACGACACCCTCGGCGACGCCGGCACCGACGAGCGGCTCGGCAGCGACCTGATCAAGCGCGTCCACGCGGACGGGCGGGTCGGCTACGGCCGCGACATCGGCTACGGCCGCACGGTCTGGGGCGACGGGACGACCGTGCTGGTCAACCGCACCTCGTTCGGGGGCCGGCTGGGCGTGGTGCTCACCGCCCTCGGCCTGGCCGGCGCGGTCGCCGTGAGCCAGTACCCGCCGCTCACGCTCTCCCCGGAGGAAGAGGAGGAGCTGCGTGCGCAGGCCCGCGCACAGGCCGCCGACAGCTCGGCCGCGGACGGCGGTTCCGCAGGCTCCGGGGACTCGGGCGGCGGCGACTACTCCGGCGGCTGGGACGACGGCGACGACGGCGGCTGGGACGGCGACGACTTCGGCTGACGGCCGCCGCACCCCGTGACCCCGGACGCCCCACCGGGCCCCGGGCCGAACCGACCCGCTCCCGGCTGAGAGGCACCTCCCCCATGGCACGCTGCTGCGCCTGCGCAGGACCGGACGACGACCGGGCCCGCACCCAGCTGGCCGCGATCACCGGAGCCCCGGCCCGCCCCGACGCGGCGCCGGCCGCCCTGATCGACGGCGAACCCGGCCACGCGAGCGGCCCGTTCACCCTCGACGGGCTCACCGCGGTCGGCGAGGTCACCCTGCACAACCGGTCCGAGCTGCTGGCGGCCCTCGCCGCGGCCGGCGCCGCCGCACCGGCCGGCTGCCCCGACGGGGAGCTGCTGCTGCGCTGCTGGGCCAGGCTCGGAGCGGCCGGGGTCCGGGCCGCCGAGGGCATGTTCGTGCTGATCGTCGTGGACGGCGCCGACCTGGTCCTGATCCGCGACCAGGTCGGTGCCCGGACGGTCTTCTACGCCCGCGCCGGCGGCTGCTGGGCCGCCTCCACCTCGCTGCGCTCGCTGCGGCACTGGCCGGCGCTCGGCACCGGGTTGAACCTCGCGGCCGTCCGGTCCTTCCTGACCTTCGCCTACCTGCCCGGCGAGGAGACCCTGCTGAGCGGGGTGCTGGAGGCGCTGCCGGGCCGGATCCTGCGCCTGGCGGCCGACGGCACCAGCACCCAGGAGTCCTACTGGGAGCCCTCGGACGCCGTCGCCCGGGCCGACGGGCTCCCCGCCGGCGAACTCGGCCCCGGCGTCTACGCGTCGCGGCTGCGCACCCTGCTGGAGGACGCCACCCGCAGCCGGCTCCCGCAGGGCGAGAAGGTAGCCGTGCTGCTCTCCGGCGGCGTGGACAGCTCCCTGGTGACCGCGCTGGCCGCCGAGCTGCACACCCACCCGGTGCACACCTACTCGATCAGCTTCGGCGACGAACTGCCCAACGAGCTGGGCTACTCGGGCCTGGTGGCCGAGCACTGCGGCACCCGGCACCGGATCCTCACCGTCTCCGGCGACCAGGTCGCCGCCCGCCTCGCCGACACCGTGGCCCTGCTGGACAGCCCCGTCGGGGACCCGCTGACCGTGCCCAACCTGATGCTCGCCGAGGCGGTGGCCGGCGACGGACTGCGGGTGTCGCTCAACGGCGAGGGCGGCGACCCGGTGTTCGGCGGCCCGAAGAACCTGCCGATGCTGGTGCACGAGCTGCACCGGGACGACCCCTCCCCCGGCGCCCGGGCCGAGGCGTACCTGCGGTCCTACCGCAAGTGCTACCAGGACCTGCCCGCGCTGCTCACCCCCGAGGCGCTGCGGGCGCTGGCGGACGAGCCGCACCCGGAGCGCTTCGTCGCGCCGTACCTGCGCCCCGGGGCGATGCAGTCGCTGCTGAACCAGCTGCTGCACTGCAACCTGCGGACCAAGGGCGCCCACCACATCCTCACCAAGGTGGAACGGCTCACCGCCTCGCAGGGTGTCCAGGGCCGCTCGCCGCTGTTCGACCGGCGGGTGATCGACCACGCCTTCGCCACCCCGCCGCGCTGGAAGCTCAACGGCACGGTGGAGAAGTGGGTGCTCAAGGAGGCCGTCCGGGACCTGCTGCCCGACACCGTCACCGACCGCCCCAAGAGCGGCATGCGGGTGCCGGTGCAGAAGTGGCTGCGCGGCCCGCTGCACGAGCTGTCCGGCGACCTGCTGCTCGGCGGGCGGTCCCGGCAGCGGGGGCTGCTGCGCCCCGACACGATCCGGACCTGGATGCGCGGCGAGGGCGCCCTGCTGCCGCGCCAGGGCGGCAAGTTGTGGCTGGTCCTCACCCTGGAGCTGTGGCTCCGCGCCTACGACCTGTGAGCCGCCGACGACCCGGCCCGCGACCCGCGACGCGCCCGCGACCCCCGAAAGGCACCCCCTTGGACACCTCCACCGGCAGCCCCGACGCCACGCCGACCGGCAGCGCCCCCGCCCCCGTCCTCGATCTGACCGACCCCCGTACCGGCCTGCGCCGGGGCACCCTGGAGCCGGCCCGCGCGGAGCGGGTCACGGCGGCCGTCGGCGCCGCCCGCGGCGCGCTGCCGGCCTGGCGCGGCCTGACCCCCCGGGAGCGGGAGCGGCGGCTCGACGCGCTCGCCGACCTCGTCGAGGAGTACCAGGAGGCGTACGCCGAGCGGGAGCGGGCCGGCACCGGCAAGCCGCTCGCGGAGGCGCTCGGCGAGGTTCGGCAGGTCGCCGACCTGTTCCGCTTCTACGCGGGGGCCGCCCGCGCCGGCAGCGCGCCCGCCGCCGGCCGGTACGTCCCGGGCCACGAGAGCTGGGTGCGCTGGGAGCCGGTCGGGGTGATCGCCGCGATCGTCCCGTGGAACTACCCGCTGCTGATGGCCGCCTGGCGCTGCGCACCCGCCCTCGCGGCCGGCAACACGGTGGTCGTCAAGCCCGCCGAAACCACCCCCGACTCGGTGGCGCTGCTGGCCGAGCACGCCCGGCAGGCACTGGGCGAAGGTGTGCTGGCCGGCCTGCCGGGTGACCGGACCACCGGGCGGCTGCTGGCCGCGGCCGCCGTCGACATGATCGCCTTCACCGGCAGCGCCGCCGCCGGGGCCGAGGTGGCGGCGCTGGCCGGCGGCCGGCGCACCAGCCTGGAACTGGGCGGCAACAGCCCGGTGCTGATCCTCCCGGACGCCCCCGCGCACACCTGGGCCGACCTGGCCGCCGCCTGCACCTACAACGCGGGCCAGAGCTGCGCCGCCCCGGCCCGGGTGATCACCCTCGCCGAGAACCACGACCAGGTGGTCGCCGAACTGACCGCCGCCCTGGCCGCCCGGCAGGCCGGCCGGGACTTCGGGCCGCTCAACAACCCCGACCAGGCGGCCCGTTACGACCGGATCGTGGCGGCCTCCGGCGCCACGTACTCGGTGGCGGCACCCGGGCGCACGGACGGCCTCTGGCGGCCGGCCCGGCTGCTGGCCGAACTCCCGGACGACGACCCGGCCGTGCTGGAGGAGGTCTTCGGCCCGCTGCTCACCGTGCAGCGGGCGGCCGGCCCGGAGCAGGCGCTCGCCCTGGCCGACGGCGTCCCGCAGGCGCTGGCGGCCAGCGTCTGGACGAGCGACCTGTCGGCCGGGCTGGACCTGGCGGCCCGGCTGAACGCCGGTGAGGCCTGGCTCAACTGCCATCTGGTGCAGTCCGCCGAGCTGCCGCACGGCGGCCGGGGCGCCTCGGGCAGCGGCACCGACCTGAGCGCCCTGGCCCTGCACGAGTACCAGCGGCCGAAGACGGTCACCGCCCGGCTGGGCCGGCCGGTCTGACACGCCGCCGGCCCCGGCACCGTACGGAACGGTGCCGGGGCCGGTGCGAGTGCCGGGGCCGGATCAGCCCTCGACGGCGCCGTCCTGCGGCTCGCTGGCGCGGAGCATCTCCGCGCGCTCGACGACCTTGATCCGCTCGCGGCCCTCGCGCTCGCCGAGCGCGCGCTCGTGGGCGTCCAGGCGGTGCCAGCCCTCCCAGGTGGTGTACCGGACGCCGCGACCCTCCAGGAAGGCCGTGACGGCGTCCTCGGCGGGGGCCTCGGGGGTGCGCAGCCGGCCGCCCTTGAAGTCGTCGACCAGGCAGGCGACCGTCTCGTTGGCGTCGCCCTTGGTGTGGCCGATCAGGCCGACCGGGCCGCGCTTGATCCAGCCGGTGACGTACGTGGACGGCAGGTGGGTGCCGTTCTCGACCACCCGGCCGGCCTCGTGCGGGACCGTCCCGGAGATGGTGTCGAAGGGCAGCTTGGGCAGTTCGGCGGAGCGGTAGCCGACGGCGCGGTAGGCGGCCTGGACGTCCCAGTCGCGGAACCGGCCGGTGCCTTTCACGTTGCCGGTGCCGTCCAGCTCGGTGCGCTCGGTGCGCAGCCCGACGACCCTGCCGTCCTCGCCGAGCACCTCGACCGGCGACTCGAAGAAGTGCAGGAACAGCTTGTGCGGCCGGTCGCCGATGTCGCGGATGGCCCAGTTCTCCAGGGTGGAGGCGACCATGTCGGCCTGCTTGTTGCCCCGGCGGGTGGCGATGCTGCCGTCGTCGTAGTCGATGTCCTCGGGGTCGACGACGACCTCGATGGTCGGGGAGTGGTCGAGCTCGCGCAGCTCCATCGGGCTGAACTTGGCCTGGGCGGGGCCGCGGCGGCCGAAGACGTGCACCTCGACGGCCTTGTTGGCGGCCAGCCCCTGGTACACGTTGGCGGGGATCTCGGTGGGGAGCAGTTCGTCCGCGGTCTTGGCCAGGATCCGGGCCACGTCCAGGGCGACGTTGCCGACACCGAGCACCGCGACCTTCTCGGCGTCCAGCGGCCAGTCGCGCGGCACGTCGGGGTGGCCGTCGTACCAGGAGACGAAGTCGGCCGCGCCGTAGGAGCCGTCCAGCTCGATGCCGGGGACGGTGAGGTCGCGGTCGGCGTCGGCGCCGGTGGAGAAGATCAGCGCGTCGTAGAACTGGTGCAGCTCGTCCAGGCTGATGTCGCCCGGGTAGTCGACGTTGCCGAAGAGGCGGATCTGCGGCTTGTCCAGCACCTGGTGCAGCGCGGTGATGATGCCCTTGATCCGCGGGTGGTCCGGCGCGACGCCGTACCGGATCAGGCCGAAGGGCGCGGGCATCCGCTCGTAGAGGTCGATCGACACACCCGGGTCCTGGGCCACGTCGGACTTCATCAGCGCGTCCGCGGCGTAGATCCCGGCGGGACCGGCTCCGACGATGGCCACACGTATGGGACGGGGCATGGGGCGTTCCTCCGACTGGCAGGGCGGGCGAGCGGGCGACGGATCCGGGCGGGCCGGGGCAGCCCGGTGCTGCAGGGACCACGATTTCCCGGCCGGCGCCCGTCCGGTAGACGTGCTGGACCTATGGACCCATAGACCAGACCTATGCCCGGACCCGTTTCTTGTTAGGACACCCTTACACAGTCCGCGGCCGAATGGGGAGCCACCCCCGCCCGAACGGCCCGCCGCGACCGCCCCACCGACGACTTTCGGCCGTCCCTGCCACCTCCCGAACCACCCGCCGCCCGCCGGCCCGCCGACGGCGGTGTGCGGTCAGCGGTGCGCCCTCAGCGGGCCGCCGGGGCGTAGCCGCGGGTGACGATCCGCTCCGCGCCCTCCTCGTAGTAGCCCGGGTCGGCCGGCAGCTCGGTGTCGAGGCAGGTCACATAGCGGTTGTACAGGCAGAACGCCGCCGCGATCAGCACCGTGTCGTGGATCTGGTCGTCGTCGGCGCCGGCCGCCCGGGCCTGCGCCACCAGCTCCGGCGGCAGTGCTCGGACGGGCCCCCGGACGGCGCCGGCGATCCGCAGCAGGGCCCGCAGCCGCGGCGTGACGGGCGCCTCGTCGAGCCCGTGCAGCACCGCCTTCACCAGCTCCGCGCCGCCGTCGAGCTGCGCCGCGGCGAAGGCGCTGTGCGATCCCGAGCAGAACTCCGTCTCGTTGAGTTCCGAGGTGTACGCGGCGATCAGCTCCCGCTCGCCGCGGCTCAGCGACAGCGGGCTGCGGAGCAGCGTCTCGGCGAGCTGGTTCAGCGGGGCGGCGGTGTCGGGGCGCCGGGCCATCAGGCCGCTGATGCCCGGGAGACCGTTGGTGATGCTGATGTGGGGCATGACTGTTCTCTCCGCAGGGTCGGCCGGACGAACGGACGGTCCATGCTGGGGCCCGGGCCACTCGCGTGCCTACTCCCAGGTTGCCCTCCTCGCCCCGCCGGGCGGCCGGCGCGGACGCCCGCCGGCTGCGGCCCGCCGCGCGCCCGGCTTCTTGACGAACCGTCCACGCTCGCGGAGCCTGGCCTTGAGAATCCACCCGGTGCGGGGAGGATCGGCGATGGACGTACTCGCGGCGGGACATTCCCGCACGGCGGCGTGGCACACCCCACAGCAGGCTGCTCGCCCGCCGCCGACCCGGTGATCTAGGCTGGACGACGTGCTCATACTCGTCAGCCGTCGCCACGTGGACCTGCTCCGCGTCACGAGCATGTCCTGTCGACGCTCCGGCTGACCCTCCCCACACCTTCACGGCGGGCCCCGCGGGGCCCGCATCCCCCTCCCGGCCCCGCGGCCCCCGCCCTACCCGGCGCGGCCTCGGCGTCCCCGGTCACCACCGGGCCCGGCCGGGACGAGACACAGCGGATGTCACCCATGACGCAGCAGGCACCCATCCCTTCCTCCGGCTCCACCCCCGACGGCACGCCCGCCGCCGGACTTCCGGTGATCGACCTCTCGCTCGCCGCCGGCGCCCCGGAGGAGCGCGCCCGGCTGCACGACGACCTGCGGGCCGCCGCCACCGAGGTCGGCTTCTTCCAGCTCACCGGCCACGGCATCACCGCCGAGGAGACCGCCGCGCTGACCGACGCGATGCGGGCCTTCTTCGCCCTCCCCGAGGCCGACCGGCTGGCCGTGAGCAACCTGAACTCCCCGCACTTCCGCGGCTACACCCGCACCGGGGACGAGCGCACCGGCGGCAGCCAGGACTGGCGCGACCAGCTGGACATCGGCGCCGAGCTGCCGCCGCACGTCCCCGCCCCCGGCGAGCCGCCCTACTGGTGGCTGGAGGGCCCGAACCAGTGGCCGCAGGCCCTGCCGGAGCTGCGCGCCGCCGCCCTGCACTGGATCGACCGGCTCAGCGCGGTCGCCGAGCGGCTGCTGCACGAACTGCTGGCCTCGATCGGGGCGCCGGCCGACTTCTACGACTACGCCTTCGCCGGCCACCCGCACCTGCGACTGAAGCTGGTGCGCTACCCCGGCACCGCCCCCGACGGCGCCGGCCAGGGCGTCGGCGCGCACAAGGACTACGGCTTCATCACCCTGCTGCTGCAGGACAGCGTCGGCGGCCTGCAGGTGGAGCGCGCCGACCGGTCCTTCCTGGAGGTCCCGCCGATGGAGGGCGCCTTCGTGGTCAACCTCGGCGAACTGCTGGAGGTCGCCACCGACGGATACCTCAAGGCCACCAACCACCGCGTGGTGAGCCCGGCCGGCGCCCGCGAGCGGTTCTCCGTCCCGTTCTTCTACAACCCGCGCCTGGACGCCCACATCGAACCGCTGGACTTCCCGCTCGCCCACCACGCCCCGGGCGCCACCCAGGACCCGGGCAACCCCCTCTTCGCCGACTTCGGCCGCAACGAGCTGAAGGGATACCTGCGGGCACACCCCGAGGTGACCCGCCGGCACCACGCCGACCTGCTGGAGAGCGGCTCGCGCTAGTTCATCGGGCGGGCGGGCGGCCCCTAGGCTGGCTCCATGTCACGACGAAAGCCGCCGCCCGCCCCCGCCCTCTCCGCCACCGCCGCCTGCCCGTGCGGCCTGCCCGCCTCGTACGGGGACTGCTGCGGCCGGTTCCACCGGGGTGAGGCCGTCGCCCCGACCGCCGAGCGGCTGATGCGGTCGCGGTACAGCGCCTTCGTCGTCCGGGACGAGGCGTACCTGCTGCGGTCCTGGCACCCGGGGACCCGGCCGGCCGGGGTGGACTTCGATCCGGGGCTGCGCTGGCAGCGGCTGGAGGTCCACGCCGGCACCGAGGGCGGGCCGTTCCACACCGAGGGCACGGTCGACTTCAGCGCCCACTTCACCGACGGCGGGAGCCCGGACGTGCTGCGCGAGCACAGCCGCTTCGTCCGGGTGGACGGCGCCTGGGTGTACCTGGACGCCCTGCCGCCGGGCCGCTGATCCCGGCCGCCCACGGTCCGGCGGGCGGGTACCGGTGCGCCCCGGCCGGGCGGTGACCCCGGGGCGCTAAATTTTTTTCGCGGCATCCCGCCGAGGATGTCGAAGGCGCGGGGCCGGCTTCGACCTGTCCGTGAAAGCGCCCCCACCGGGCGCACCGATCAGAGGAGCAGGCCATGAAGTACATGCTGTTGATGCAGTTCAGCCAGCAGACCGCCGATTTCGCGCCGATCGACAGCTGGACGCCGGAGGAGCTCCGGGCGCACATCGGCTTCATGCGGGACACCAACCTGAAGCTGGCCGAGTCCGGCGAGCTGGTGGACGCCCAGGGCCTGGCCATGCCGGACACCGCCAAGATCGTCCGCTCGCACGCGAAGGGCGCCCCGGTGGTGACCGAGGGACCGTTCGCCGAGACCAAGGAGTTCCTGGCCGGCTGGTGGATCGTGGACTGCGAGGAGCCCGGCCGGGCGGTGGAGATCGCCGCGGGCATCTCGGCGGCCCCCGGCCCGAAGGGCGAGCCGCTGAACATGCCGATCGAGGTCCGCCAGGTGATGTCCGGCCCGCCCTCGGACCTGTGACGGAGGCCGTGGACACCGTGATGGACACAGCGGTGGACGGAGCGGTGCGCTGACCCGCCCCGTGAACGCCGTCAACGACCTGCTGCGCGAACTCGCGCCGCAGGTCGTCGGCGTGCTCACCCGCCGCCACGGCGACTTCTACGCCGCCGAGGACGCCGTCCAGGAAGCGCTGCTGGCGGCCTCCGCGCAGTGGCCGGCGGAGGGTGTGCCGAACAACCCACGGGGCTGGCTGATCCAGGTCGCCTCCCGTCGGATGACCGACCAGGTGCGCAACGAGCAGGCGCGCCGCCGCCGCGAGGACCTCTCCGCCCGGCAGGTGCCGGCCGACCGGCTGGCGGCCCCGCCGGCCGACGAGGAGGACCCGGTCGGCCGCGACGACACGCTGACCCTGCTGTTCCTCTGCTGCCACCCCTCGCTCTCGCCGGCCTCCGCGATCGCCCTCACCCTGCGCTCGGTGGGCGGCCTGAGCACCGCCGAGATCGCGGGCGCCTTCCTGGTGCCCGAGTCGACCATGGGGCAGCGGATCAGCCGCGCCAAGCAGCGGATCCGGACCTCCGGGCTGCCGTTCCGGCTCCCGGAGCCGCAGGACCGTCCGGCCCGGCTCGACGCCGTGCTGCACGTGCTCTACCTGATCTTCAACGAGGGCTACACCAGCAGCGCCGGCCCCGACCTGCAGCGGGTGGAGCTCTCCCACGAGGCGATCCGGCTGACCCGGGCCCTGTACGCGCTGCTCCCCGAGGACGGCGAGGTCGCCGGGCTGCTCGCGCTGATGCTGCTCAGCCACGCCCGCAGCACCGCCCGGACCGGACCGGACGGCGACCTCGTCCCGCTCACCGAGCAGGACCGTACCCGCTGGGACGCGGCCCTGGTCGCCGAGGGCGTGGCGCTGATCACCGCCGCCCTGCCGCGCGGCCCGGTCGGCCCGTACCAGCTGCAGGCGGCGATCGCCGCCGTGCACGACGAGGCGCCGACCGCGGGCGAGACCGACTGGCCGCAGATCCTGGCCCTGTACGAGGTGCTGGAGAGCGTCTCGGCCGGCCCGGTGGTCACCCTCAACCGCGCGGTCGCCGCCTCGATGGTGCACGGCCCGGCCGCCGGGCTCGACATCCTGGCGGAGCTGGAGGCGGACGGCCTGCTGACGGGCCACCACCGCCTGTACGCCGTCCGGGCGCATCTGCTGGAGCAGGCCGGCGACCCGGCCGGCGCCGTCGAGAACTACCGCGCGGCCGCCAACCGCACGGCCAGCCTCCCGGAGCGGCACCACCTCACGCTGCGGGCCGCCCGGCTCGCGGCCGCGACTCCCCCACCGGCGGCCGGCCCGGCCGGGCACTGACGCGGCAGCCGGCCCGGGCCGGGCCCAGGTCGGCCGGGGCGCCGCCTGGTCCGCCGAGGGAAATTCCTTTGTCCGGCGCACCCGCCCGCCCCGACAATCCGGATATGTCACGTTCCTTCGAAGAGCTGGTCGGGGAGGCCGAGGCCGTCCCGGTGGACGGCTGGGACTTCTCCTGGCTGGACGGCCGCGCCACCGAGCAGCGCCCCTCCTGGGGGTACCAGCGGACGATCGGCGAGCGGCTGGCCCGGGTGGACGCCGCGCTGGACCTGCAGACCGGTGGCGGCGAGGTGCTCGCGGGCGTCCCGAAGCTGCCGCCGGTGATGGTCGCGACCGAGGGCCGGCCGCCGAACGTGGCCCTGGCGACGCGGCTGCTGCACCCGCTCGGCGCGGTCGTCGTCGCGGACGGGGAGGAGGGGCCGCTGCCGTTCGCCGCGGAGGCCTTCGACCTGGTCACCAGCCGGCACCCGGTGGCCGTCCGGTGGGCGGAGATCGCCCGGGTGCTCCGACCCGGCGGCAGCTACCTCGCCCAGCACGTCGGTCCGGCCAGCGTCTTCGAACTCGTCGAGTACTTCCTCGGGCCGCAGCCCGAGGCGGTCCGCCGGGGCCGCCACCCCGACGACGCCCGCCGGGAGGCGGCGGCCGCCGGGCTGGAGGTGGTGGACCTGCGCCTGGAATCGCTGCCCACCGAGTTCCGGGACATCGGCGCGGTGGTGTACTTCCTGCGCAAGGTGATCTGGATGGTCCCCGACTTCAGCGCCGACCGGTACCGCGACCGCCTGCGGGAGCTGCACCGGCGGATCGAGGCCGAGGGGCCGTTCAGGGCCCGCACCACCCGCTACCTGATCGAGGCCCGCAAGCCCGGCTGAGTGCGCCCCGCCCACCCGCCCACCCGCCCACCCCGCGCACCGCGCCGGCCCCGCCGCCACTACAGCGGGTCGCCCGGGAGGTCCAGGTACTTCTGCCGCAGCAGGTCGATCACCGGGTGGCTGCCCGGCAGCGCCAGCCCGTCGACGGCGGAGATCGCCTGGACGCCGATGGCGACATTGGTGGCGAAGGCCGCCTCGAAGCCCGCCAGGTCGGCGAGCCGCACCGGCTCGGTGGCACCCCCGTGCACCTGCTTGACCAGCTCCATCGTGGTGCCCACCAGGCACCGCGCGGCCGGCCAGAGGACTTGGCCGTCCCGGACGAAGCCGACGTTCCAGGTACCGCCCTCGGAGATTTCCTGCTCGGCGTCGGTGAACAGGGCGTCGTCGAAACCGGCCAGCTGGGCCGCCCGGCGCTGCCGGAGTGAGCCGAACAGGCCGACACTCTTGATCTCCGGCGCGTCCCGGAGGAACTCCACCGACCGGACCCGCAGGGGTGGCAGCGGCAGCGCACCGGCCGGCCGGGTCGTCACCAGCACCTGCGGGCGGCCGCCCGCGCCCAGCCGGCCGATGTCCAGCGCCGGGTCGAAGACGGTGACCCGCACCACGCCGGTGCCGGCGGCCGGCGCCGCGCGCCGGGCCAGTCCGCGGACCCGCCCGGTGTCCAGCTCGACGCCGAAGACGGCCCGGCAGTCCCGGGCCAGCCGCTCCAGGTGCAGCGCCAGGCCGCGGACCCGGCCGTCCTCCACCCGCATGGAGGTGAAGTGGCCGTAGTTGGTCAGGGCCAGCGCCTGCAGCTCGTCCGCCCCGACGGGCCTGCCGTTGAGTTCCGCCATGCGCCCAGCATGCCAGCAGCTCCCGGGGCGTCGGGCCGGCACCTGCGGGAGGGCCGGGCGGGGCGGCTCAACTCGTCTCGGGATGCACCCGGTGCAGGCCGCGGCGGTCGTAGTAGGTGGTCATCGCGAAGCCGAAGACCAGTGCGGCGACGGTGGCGATCGCGATCATCACCCAGGCCCGGGCCAGCCCGGCGTCGGCCTGCGCCCCGAAGTACAGGATCGACCGGACGCCGTCGCTGAGCTGGCGCATCGGCTCGAACACCGCCAGCCCGCGGTAGAAGGTCGGCAGCGCCTGCAGCGGGATGGTGGCCCCGGAGGAGGGCAGGGACAGGGCGATGAAGATGAACATGGCGATCAGCTGCCCGATCCCGCCGAAGGCCGCCAGCAACGCCTGGACCCCGAGCCCGACGGCGGCGCTGGCACAGACCGAGAACACCCAGAGCAGCGGCAGGTGCGAGGCGTCCATGTCCAGGATCACCACCGTCGCCAGCATCACCAGGCTGGACGTCAGCATCGCCAGCACCGCGGACATCACGCTGGTGACCGCCAGGGTCCCGGTGCGGCTGATCCGGACCAGCGGCAGCTGGGTGCGCAGCGGGCCGAGCTCGCTGGCCGCGTACCCCAGCGAGACGTCCACGCCGTTGCTGATGATGTTGGCCCCGAGGAACCCGCAGAGCACCAGCAGCAGGGTGTAGTAGAAGGCCGTCAGGCCGAGTCCGCTGTGCGGGCCGATCGGATGGCCCACCTGGACCACCACCGCCAGCGGGTCGGCGACCAGCAGCCGGGCCGCGTTGGTCGCCGCGCCGCCCTGGGCCGCGGGCAGCGCGCTCAGAGTCGCGCCGAGCTGCAGCGAGGCCTGGTGCGCGGCCTCCTGGGAGATGGCGGAGGCCAGCGAGGAGGCCAGGCTGCCCACCCCGGGGTTGGTGAGAACGAGCATGCTCGGCCGGGCCGGTTCCGGCTGGGCCGCGGCGCCGAGCGCCGCCACCGCGGCGGTGAGGCCGGCCGGCGCCTCCAGCACCCCGTACAGCTTGCCCGAGGCCAGCTGCTCCGTTGCGGCGGCCTTGTCGAGCGGCCGCCAGGAGACCTGCTGCTGCGGGTCCGGCGCGGCGAGGACGCCGGCGGTGATCCGCGCGCCGAGGTTCTCCTGCTGCCCGCCCAACTGGGCGCCCTGGTCGGAGTTGACCAGGCCGATCGGCAGCCGGTGCAGATCCGTGCGCGGGTTGACGATGCCGCCCATGTAGAGCAATGAGAGCAGCAGTGCGACCGCCCCGACGATGATCGTCGGCAGCGCCCAGACCTTGGGGTTGCGCAGCACCTGCCAGGCGCTCACCCCGGCCCCGGACTGGTTCGAAGTCATGGCTCTCCCGCGAGCGTCGGTCGGGCGGCCCCCGCAGCAAGTTAGCCGCTCACGGCCGGACGGCCTCGGCGCCTCGCCCGCACCGACCCCGGGTCGGACCCGGTCGGCGGCGCCGCCGAGTCGCGCCGGCCGCGCGCGGAGAAGTGAAGTGGTGCCCGATGGGACGGCCTGCCGGACCGACGCCCTCGGACCGAGTCCCTGTCGTCGGGGGTGTGACCATTCAGCGGATGGACAACGTCGGCATCGTCGTCCACGACCTCGAGGACACCCTCGCCCGCCTCCGCCCGCACGGCGCCGAACTCGTCGGCGAGGTGACGCGGTACGAGGACAGCTTCCTGCTCTGCTGTCTCCGCGGACCGAGCGGAATCATCCTCGCGCTGGCCGAGCAGTTGGGCTGAGAGGGCGGCTGAGAGGGCGGGAGTCCGCTCCTGGCGGAGGACACCGGGTGGGCGGCGCGGCCGCCGGGGGCGGGCCCGGGCCGGTTCGCCGGCCGGGCCCGCCGGGCGGGAGCCGTCAGGCCTTGCCCTTCAGCCCCGCCGCCAGCTGGCCGGCCAGCTTGGTCGCGGTGGCCGTCCCCTTGTCGGCGCCGCTGCTCGCCAGCACCGTCACCACGGCGGTGCCCACCCGGGCCGCCACCAGGGTGGTGCCGCCCTGCCAGGCGGGGCTGGTCTGGGTGATCACGTAGGCCTCGTCGCCGACGCCCGGCAGCGCCTTCTCGGTGACCGTCACCTTGCTGCTGGTCTGCGGGTCGGTGTAGCCCGGGCAGGCCAGCGAGAGCTTGCCGAGCGCCCCGACCACCGTCTGGGCCGTCTTGTCCCGGTAGACGTCGATCTCCTGGGCCGACTCGGCTGAGGCGTTCTTGTCGATGTAGGCGTTCTCCGCGAACGAGACCCCGGCGATGCCGGTGATCTCCGTCCAGGAGGTCCCGCCGAGCCTGGTGCAGTCCGGCTCGGGCACCTCGGTGACGGCCGGCAGCTGGTAGGTGTCGCCGGTGTCGCGGGTGCTGGCGGCGTCGATCGCGAAGCCGGTGGCGAAGGCGGTGGCGGGCGCCAGCAGGGCCTTGAGCTGCGTCCCCGTCAGCAGGCCGGCGTTGGGGTCGGCGGCGGCGGGCGTCGCGGCGGGGGTGGCGGAGGGTGCCGCGGCCGGGGTCGCCGGGGCGGCCGCGGTGGTGGCCGGCGCGGGGGCGGCGGCCTGCGGGGAGGTGGCGGAGCAGGCGGTCAGCGCCAGCGGGAGCACGGCGACGGCAAGGAGTCCGGCGGCAGGGGTGATGAGACGCACGATGGGGCCCGACCTCGATGTTCGAATGATGCGCGCACCGGATCGTCCGGGCGCTCGGAGGTGTCCGCGGCCCGATCGGAGGGACCGCCGCCACGGCCGGACCCGTCGCCGGCCCGCCCGGCCGCCGGCCCCTCGCACCGGGGCGGCGTGGTGGCGCTGCGACGGCGGGCGGGGCGGGCAAGGCGGCGGGGCGGGCCGGGGTACGGGCCGGAACGGGCGGGTCGGCGGGGCGGCGGACGTCGGGGGACGTCGGCCAAGATCGGCGGAAGGACTCGCGCATCCCATCGGGTAACCACCGGTAGGACAAGGGTCCGGCGGAAGTCTTTGCCGGGACATGTGAAGTGTTTGCCAAAACGCCTGCGATCGAAGCGGATCAGGCGTATAAGCAAGGACGTCCTACCGCTCGGGACCCCGGCCGTGGCCTTCGCCGCCCGTACCGGCCCCGCCGCGGCGGAGCCCGCCCGCACCGGCCCCCCGGGCCGGGCCGGGTCTGGACGCACCGACTACCGTCGGTGTCACACTGCTACTGTCACAGCGAGAGTGTCCCGACCGGTCACCGCCGACAGGTTCCCCCGAGCAGCAAAGGCGCCGAGCCATGACAGCCACGCCCGCCACGCCCGGCCTGTCCGCCACCCCCGCCGCACCCGCGGTACCCGGCTCCTCGGCGGCATCCGACTCGGCAGCATCCGGACCCGCCGCCCCGGCCGCCGGCGACGCCCCGGGCACCCCGCCGCTGCGGCTCACCGTCGACGAGCTGGCGGCGCGGGCCGGTGTCACCGTCCGGACCTTGCGCTTCTACAGCACCAAGGGCCTGCTGCCCCCGCCGGAACTGGGCCCGCGCCGGGTCGGCCTGTACGGGGTCGCGCACCTGGACCGGCTGGAGCTGATCGAGGAACTGCAGCGGCAGGGCCTCACCCTCGCCGCGATCGAGCGCTACCTGGCCCGCCTGCCCGAGGACATCAGCTCGCTCGACCTCGCGATCCACCGCGCGCTGGTCGCGTCCTGGATGCCGGAGACCGCCGAGGAGACCGGCCGGGCCCAGCTGGAGCGCCGGGCCGGGCGCGCGCTGTCGGACGCCGACATCGCCCGGCTGGCCGCGATGGGCGCCCTGGAGCGGACGGCCGACGCCGACGTGTTCCGGGTCGACCCGGGCCTGCTCCCGCTCGGGGTGCGGGTGCTGGACGTGCCGATCCCGCTGGAGACCCTGGTGGCGGCCCGGGCCGTGGTGCTCGGGCACAGCCGGGCGACGGCGCACGAGCTGCACCGGCTGTTCCGGGAGACGGTCTGGAAGCCGTACCGGGAGAGCGGCCCGGCGCCGGCCGAGCTGGAGCGGATGAAGGGGCTCACCGACCACATCCAGCCGATGATCGCGCAGGCCCTGGTGACGGCGTTCCAGCGCTCGCTGCGCGAGGAGCTCGGCGAGGACCTGGGCGACCAGGCCGACGGGCCCGCCGAAGGCTGACCCTGACCTCGGCCCCGGGCCCCGGCCGGGCCGGCCCGGCAACGACGGACGGCGCCGCGCGCGGGTGTGATCCCCGCGCGCGGCGCCGTCCTTACCGGTCCGGACCGGTCCCGCAGGTCCGGCTCAGTCCGCGAACCGGCCGCCCTCGGCCGCCAGCCGCTCCAGCATCGCCGGCGGCTGGAACCGCTCGCCGTACGCCGCCGCCAGCTCCCGGGCCCGGGCGGTGAACCCGGGCAGGCCGCCCCGGTACCCGTTGATGTACTGGAGCACGCCGCCGGTCCACGCCGGGAACCCGATCCCGAGGATCGAGCCGACGTTGGCGTCCGCGACCGAGGTCAGCACGTTCTCCTCCAGGCAGCGGACGGAGTCCAGCGCCTCGGCGAAGAGCATCCGCTCCTTCATGTCCTCGAACGGGATCTGCGCCTCGGCGCCCCGGGTGAAGTGCTCGCGCAGCCCGGGCCACAGCCGGACCCGGCGGCCGTCCTCGTACTCGTAGAAGCCCGCGCCGCCGCTGCGGCCGGGGCGGCCGAACTCGTCGAGCATCCGGTCCATCACCACGTCGCCGGGGTGCTCGGCCCAGGTGCCGCCGGCCTCCTCGACGGCCCGCCGGGCCTCGCCGCGGATCTTGCGCGGCAGGGTGAGGGTGAGCTCGTCCAGCAGCGAGAGCACCTTCGCCGGGTAGCCGGCCTGGGCGGCGGCCTGCTCCACCGAGACCGGGTCGACGCCCTCGCCCACCATGGCGACGCCCTCGTTGATGAACTGCCCGATCACCCGCGAGGTGAAGAAGCCGCGCGAGTCGTTGACCACGATCGGCGTCTTGCCGATCAGGCGGACCAGGTCGAAGGCGCGGGCCAGCGCCTCGGCGCCGGTCTCCGGGCCGCTGATGATCTCCACCAGCGGCATCTTGTCGACCGGCGAGAAGAAGTGCAGGCCGATGAAGTCCGCCCGGCGCTCGACCCCCTCGGCGAGCAGCCCGATCGGCAGGGTGGAGGTGTTGGAGCAGAGCAGCGCGTCCGGCGCGACGACCTGCTGGACCTCCTGGAACACCTTGTGCTTCAGCTCCGGGTTCTCGAACACCGCCTCGATCACCACGTCGCAGCCCGCCAGGTCGGCGGCGTCGGCGGTCGGCGTGATCCTGGCCAGCAGCTCCGCCCGCTGCGCCTCGGTGGAGCGGCCGCGCGCCACCGCCTTGTCCAGCAGGCCGGCGGAGTACGCCTTGCCGCGCTCGGCCGCCTCCACGGTGACGTCCTTGAGCAGCACCTCGACGCCGGCCTTCGCGCAGGAGTACGCGATGCCCGCGCCCATCATGCCCGCGCCCAGCACCGCGACCTTGCGGACCTCGCGCGGCGCCACGCCCTTGGGGCGGCCCGCACCGGAGTTGACGGCCTGCATGTCGAAGAAGAAGGCCTGGATCATGTTCTTCGAGATCTGGCCGCAGGCCAGCTCGGTGAAGTACCGGGCCTCGATCACCATCGCGGTGTCGATGTCGACCTGGGCGCCCTCGACCGCGGCGGCCAGGATGTTGCGCGGGGCCGGGTAGTCCGCGCCGGCCAGCTGCTTGCGCAGGTTGGCCGGGAAGGCCGGCAGGTTGGCCGCGAACGCGGGGGTGCTCGGGGTGCCGCCGGGGATCCGGTGGCCCTTGACGTCCCAGGGCTGGACGGCCTCCGGGTTGGCCGCCACGAAGGCGTGCGCCTTCTCCAGCATCTCCTCGCGGGTGGAGGCCAGTTCGTGCACCAGGCCGTTCTCCAGGGCCTGCGCCGGGCGGTACTGCCTGCCCTGCAGCAGGACCTTGAGCAACGCGTCGGTGATGCCCATCATCCGCACGGTGCGCACCACGCCGCCACCGCCGGGCAGCAGCCCGAGGGTGACCTCGGGCAGTCCGATCCTGCTGCCGGGCGCGTCCATCGCGATCCGGTGGTGGCAGGCCAGCGCGATCTCCAGACCGCCGCCGAGGGCCGCGCCGTTGATGGCGGCGACCACCGGCCGGCCGAGCGTCTCCAGGGTGCGCAGGGCGCGCTTGATCCGCATCGAGTTGGCGAAGACCTGGTCGGCGCTCTCCGGCGTCGCCGCGGAGATCAGCCGCAGGTCGCCGCCGGCGAAGAAGGTCTTCTTCGCGGAGGTGACGATCACGCCGCGCAGGCCCTCGGTGGCCTTCAGCCGCTCGACCGTCGCCTCCAGGGCGTCGATGAAGGCGGCGTTCATGGTGTTGGCGGACTGGGCGGGGTCGTCGAGGACGAGGGTGACCACGCCGTCCTGGTCCTGCTCCCAGCGGATGGCAGTCGTGTTGCTCATGAGGTGGAGGTCTCCCGTTTCAGATGCGCTCGATGACGGTGGCGACGCCCATACCGCCGCCGACGCAGAGGGTGGCCAGGCCGTAGCGCAGGTCGCGGCGCTCCAGCTCGTCGATCAGGGTGCCGATCAGCATCGCGCCGGTCGCGCCCAGCGGGTGCCCGAGGGCGATCGCGCCGCCGTTCACGTTCACCTGGTCGTGGCGGAAGCCGAGTTCGCGGATGAAGCGGAGTGCCACGGCGGCGAAGGCCTCGTTGATCTCGACCAGGTCGATGTCGGCGGCGGTCAGGCCGGCCTTGGCCAGGGCCTTGCGGGTGGCGGGGGCCGGCCCGGTCAGCATGATGGTCGGCTCGGAGCCGGAGACCGCGGCGGACACGATCCGGGCCCGCGGGCGCAGCCCGTACCGCTCGCCGATCTCGCGGGAGCCGATCGCGACCAGGGCCGCGCCGTCCACGATGCCGGAGGAGTTGCCGGCGTGGTGGACGTGGTCGATGGACTCGACCCAGTGGTACTTCTGCAGGGCGACGGCGTCGAAGCCGCCGGCCTCGCCGATGCCGGCGAAGGAGGGCTTGAGGCCGGCCAGGGTCTCCACCGTGGTGCCGGGGCGGATGAACTCGTCGTGGTCCAGCACGACCAGGCCGTTGACGTCCTTGACCGGGACGACCGAGCGGTCGAAGTACCCGTCGGCCTGGGCCTTGGCGGCGCGGGCCTGGGACTCGGCGGCGAAGGCGTCCACGTCGGTGCGGGACAGGCCCTCGATGGTGGCGATCAGGTCGGCGCCGATGCCCTGCGGGACGAAGCCGGTCTGATAGCTGGTCATCGGGTCCATCGCCCAGGCGCCGCCGTCGGAGCCCATCTTCACCCGGGACATCGACTCGACGCCGCCGGCCAGGATGAGGTCCTCCCAGCCGGAACGGACCTTGGCGGCGGCCAGGTTGACGGCCTCCAGGCCGGAGGCGCAGAAGCGGTTCTCCTGGACGCCCGCGACGGTGTCCGGCAGGCCGGCCGCGATGGCGGCGATCCGGGCGATGTCGGAGCCCTGGTCGCCGATCGGGCTGACCACGCCGAGCACGATGTCGTCGATCGCGGCCGGGTCCAGCCCGGGGAACCGGGCCTGCAGTTCGTGGATCAGGCCGACCACGAGGTCGATCGGCTTGGTGCCGTGCAGCGATCCGTTCGCTTTGCCCCGGCCTCGCGGCGTGCGGACAGCGTCGTAGACGTACGCTTCGGTGGTCACGGTGGGTGCCTTTCCGGGAGGGTCTAGCCGAGGAGGGAGCGGCCGACGATCTCTTTCATGATCTCGGTGGTGCCGCCGTAGATGGTCTGGATCCGGCCGTCGGTGAATGCCTTCGCCACCGGGTATTCGGCCATGTAGCCGTATCCGCCGTGCAGTTGGAGGCAGCGGTCGGCGGTGCGCTTCTGCAGTTCGGTGGCCCACCACTTGGCCATCGAGGCGTCCACCGGGGTGAGCGCCCAGCGGTTGTGCTCGGTGATGCACCGGTCCACGAAGGCGCGGGTGACCGCGCACTCGGTGGCCAGTTCGGCGATCTCGAAGCGGACGTGCTGCAGCTTGGCGAGCGGTCGACCGAAGGCCTCGCGCTGCTTGACGTACTCGGTGGTGATCTCGACCAGGTGCTCGGCGCCGGCGATCGCGGACACCGCGATGGCGAGCCGTTCCTGGGCGAGGTTGCGCATCAGCGAGACGAAGGCGCCGTTCTCCTCGCCCAGCAGGTTGGCCTTCGGCACCCGGACGTCGTTGAAGAACAACTCGGCTGTGTCCTGGGCCTTCTGGCCGATCTTGTCGAGGTTGCGGCCGCGCTCGAAGCCGGGCATCCCGCGCTCGACCACCAGCAGGCTCAGCCCGTGCGCGCCGCCCTCGGGGGTGGTGCGGGCGACCACCACGACCAGGTCGGCGAGGATCCCGTTGGAGATGAAGGTCTTGGAGCCGTTGAGCAGGTAGTGGTCGCCCTGGTCGACGGCGTGCGTCCGGATGCCCTGGAGGTCGGACCCGGCCCCGGGTTCGGTCATCGCGACGGCGGTGACGAGCTCGCCGCTGCAGAAGCCGGGCAGCCAGCGGCGCTTCTGCTCCTCGTTCCCCAGCGAGGTGAGGTACGGGCCGATGATGTCGTTGTGCAGGCCGAGCGCCAGGCCGGAGGCGCCGGCCCGGGTGAACTCCTCGGCGAGGACCGCGCTGTAGCGGAAGTCGCCGCTGCCCCCGCCGCCGTACTCCTCGGGAACGGCCAGGCCCAGCAGGCCCTGCGCGCCGGCGGCCGTCCAGGCGGAGCGGTCGACGATGCCGGCCCGCTCCCAGCGGTCGTGGTGCGGGAGCACCTCCTTGGCGAGGAAGGCCCGGACGGTCTCCCGGAAGGCCTCGTGCTCCTCGGTGTAGATGTCTCGCTGCACTGCGGTGTCCTCTCGGGGCGGTCGGAGCCGGGGCGGCGGTCAGCGGGGGGCGAGCGCGGGTACGCCCCAGTCGCGGGCGACCTCGGCGGTGTCGGCGCCCGGGCGGGCCGGGGGCCGGCGCAGCGTGCCGGGAGTGGCGGAGAAGCGCGGGGCCGGGGCCGGCTGGGTGACGCCGTCGACCTGGGTGTAGGTGCCGCGCGCCGCCAGGTGCGGGTGGCCGGCCGCCTGCCGCATGCTCAGCACCGGCTCGACGCAGGCGTCGGTGCCGTCGAAGACGGCGGTCCATTCGGCCAGCGTGCGGGTGGCGAACCGGGCGGCGATCCGGGCCCGCAGCTCCGGCCAGCGCGGGATGTCGAACTGGCCGGGCGCGTCCGGTCCGAGGTCCAGCAGCTTGCCGAACTCGGCGTAGAACTGCGGTTCCAGGGCGCCCACCGCGAGGTGGCCGCCGTCGGAGGCCTGGTACACGGCGTAGCAGGGCGCGCCGCCGTCGAGCAGGTTGACGCCGCGCCGGTCCTGCCAGCGGCCGGCGGCGAGCAGGCCCCAGAGCATCGAGGTGAGGTGGGCGGCGCCGTCCACCACGGCGGCGTCGACGACCTGGCCGGTGCCGGTCTCCCGGGCGTGGTGCAGGGCGGCCAGCAGGCCGACGACCAGGTAGAGCGAGCCGCCGGCGTAGTCGCCGAGCAGGTTGGCGGGGATCGCCGGCGGGCCGTCCGGGTCGCCGATCAGGCCGAGGGTGCCGGCGAGCGCCGTGTAGCCGATGTCGTGGCCGGCCCGGGCGGCGAACGGGCCGTCCTGGCCCCAGCCGGTCATCCGGCCGTAGACCAGGGCGGGGTTGCGGGCGAGGCAGGCCTCGGGGCCGACGCCGAGGCGTTCGGCGACGCCGGGGCGGTAGCCCTCGATCAGCAGCTGGGCGCGCTCGACCAGGCCGAGCACCTGGCCGGGCCCCTCGGGGGACTTGAGGTCGACCAGGACGGACCGCTTGTTGCGGTTGGTGACGTCGTACGCCGGGTCGATGCTGAGCGGCCCGGCGCCGGGGCGGTCGACCCGCACCACGTCGGCGCCGAGGTCGGCCAGCAGCATGGCGGCGAACGGGCCCGGGCCGATGCCCGCGAGCTCCACCACCCGCACGCCGGCCAGCGGGCCGGGGTTGGTCGCGCCGTCCACTGCTGCCCCCTTCGTCGGTTTGACAGTAAAGCTGTAACACTGGCGATGATAGATAAGCGACCCGCCGGTAACAAGGGCGGCGCGCACCCGGTCCGCGGGCGCCGGCCGGGACGGCCGGGGCACGCCGGCCGGCTCCCGCCACCGCCCCACCCCGCCCCACCACCGGGCCGTCACCAGGCGGTCACCGACCCCCGGCCCCGGCCGGTTCCGGCCACCGACCGCGCCGCTGCCCGCCGCCGCTGCGGGCGGCCCGGCACCTGACGTACAGTCGGTCCGGTGAACGCGGGGGTACGGGGGATCGGCAGCGCGCTGCTCGGACGGCGGCCGCGCCGGCGGTGGGTGCATCTGGTGCTGGGCGGCGCCCTGTTGATGCCGTACTGGCTGCTGTCCTCGGTGATCCTGGGCGCGCTCTACCCGGGTGGTGAGCCGCTGCGACGGGTCGCCCTGCAGTTCGTCGCCTTCGGCACCGCGCTGCCGCTGGCGGCGGTCACCGCACTGCTGCCGATGGTCCGGGTGCTGGAGGGCACGGCCGCCCGGGTGCTCTGCGCCGGGGCCGCCGGAGAGCTGTCCACCGGACCGGCCCGGTCCTGGGCGGCCCGGCGGCGGACGGCCGCCTGGTACGTGCTGCACCTCTTCCTGGGCGGCGTGGTGAGCGGGATGTCGCTCTCCGTGCCGCCGGCCGCCGTGACGCTGCTGCTGCCCTTCGGCGCCCTGGACCACGCCCCCACCTGGTGGCGGGAGCACCAGTGGTTCGGCGGCCCGGCGCTGGGCCTGGCGCTCGTCCTGCTGCTGCTGGCCGCCAACGCCGGGGCCGGCGCCGTGCTCGCGCGGTCGGCGCCGGCGCTGCTCGGGCCGACCCCGGAGGAGCGGCTCGCGGCGGCCGAGCAGCGGGCCACCGTGCTGGCCCAGCGCAACCGGCTGGCGCGGGAGCTGCACGACTCGGTGGGGCACGCGCTGAGCGCCGTCGGCCTGCAGGCCGCGGCCGCCGCCCGGGTGCTGACCGACGACCCGGCGTTCGCCGCCGAGGCCCTGCGGGCCATCGAGCGGACCGCCCGCGAGGCGGTGGCCGAACTGGACAGCGTCCTGGGCCTGTTGCGCGAGGAGGAGTCGGCGGGGTCGGCGCCGGCCGGTCCGACGCTGGCCGTCCTCGACGACCTGCTGCGCCAGCTGGAGCGCACCGGCGTCAAGGTCCGGGCCTCCCTCCCGCCCGGCCTGCCCGGGCTGCCGCCGGCCGTCTCCCGGGAGGCCTACCGGATCGTCCAGGAGGGGCTGACCAACGTGCTGCGGCACGCGGGGGCGGCGCCGGCGGTGCTGCGCATCGAGCTACGTCCGGACCGGCTCGAGCTGGAGCTGACCAACCCGCTGGCCGCCGGGCGGTCGCCCCGGCCGGGCGGGGGCCGGGGGCTGCGCGGGATCGCCGAGCGGGTCACCGTGCTGCGCGGGGGCTGCGAGGCCGGGCCGACCCCGGACGGCGGGCACTGGCGGCTGGCCGTCCGGCTGCCGCTGCGCACGGCGGCGGACCCGGCACCGGCGGGCAGCCCGACGACGGGGAGCCCCACGGCAGGGAGCCCGACGACGGGGAGCCGGACGACGGGGGCGACACCATGACGGGCGCCGTCGGGACGGCCGGACGCCGCGAGCACCGCGAACCCGCGCAACGACAGGGTGGACATGATGACGGGGGCGACGACATGACGACGGCGGACGGTTCGGCACAGGACGGTTCACCGACGGGCGCCGCGGCGGCCGGGCGGGCCCCGGGTGAAGGCCCGGAGCCGATCCGGGTGCTGGTCGCCGACGACGAGCGGCTGGTGCGGATGGGCCTGCGGGTGGTGATCGATGCCGAGCCGGACCTCACCGTGGTCGGCGAGGCCGCCTCGGGCGCCGAGGCGGTGCCGCTGGTGCGCGAGCTGCGGCCGGACGTGGTGCTGATGGACGTCCGGATGCCGGGGATCGACGGTATCCGGGCCACCGAACAGCTGATGGCGACCATGGACGAACCGCCGAGGATCCTGGTGGTGACCACCTTCGAGCACGACGACCACGTCTACGACGCGCTGCGTGCCGGGGCCGCCGGGTTCCTGCTGAAGCGGGCCAGCGCGGACGAGATGGTGCAGGCCGTCCGGCTGGTGGCCCGGGGCGACTCCCTGCTGTTCCCGGCCGCCGTACGGGAGCTGGCCCGGCGGCAGGCCCCCGTACGCCGCCCGGACGCCGGCCTCGGCCCGGTCGGCCGGCTCACCGGGCGGGAGGGCGAGGTGCTGCGGCTGATGGCGGCGGGGCTGAGCAACGCGGAGATCGCCGGCCGGCTGGTGCTGAGCACCGAGACGGTCAAGACGCACGTCGGCGCCGTGCTGGCGAAACTCGGCGCGCGCGACCGCACCCAGGCGGTGATCGCCGCGTACGAGTCGGGCTTCGTGCTGCCCGGCTAGCAGCGCCCGAACCCCTGGCCGGGCCCTTCCCGACCTGCGGCCGGGCCCGGCCGGCCCGCGTACCGCCGACCCGGCGGCGCCGACCCGGGATGATCCTTCACGACCGCCCCTACCAGCCAGTAGAGTGCGACGACCTTCCCGTCCGATACCTCCCGAAAAGATCAGGTGACAGTATGACCGTCTGGACCCGGCCCGCGCTCTGGTGGCGCCTGGCCATCGTGATATCGGCGGCCACGGGCCTGACCCTCGGCACCGGCTCCCTGGTCTACTTCACCATCCAGAGCAACGTCTTCGTGCTGGCCTACTTCGCCGGCGCGGTCTACTGGATGAAGCAGCGCGGCACCGCCGACGCCCCCGCGCCCCGGCTGCGCGGCGCGGTCACCCTGTACATCCTGATCACCGGGCTGGTCTCGCACATCCTGCTGGAGCACGGCGCCAACCCGCTGCCCGGCCTGTTCGACGGGCCGGACAAGCTCCAGCACTGGTCCTCGTTCTTCCTGCACTACGTCACCCCGGTGCTGGTGATCCTCGACTGGCTGACCCTGCGCCCCCGCAACGCCTCGCACTGGCGCGACATCCCGCTCTGGCTGGCCTTCCCGCTCGGCTACGCCGGCATCGTCATGGCCCGCTCGGCACTGTTCTCCAACTACCCGACGCCGTACCCGTACTTCTTCTTCGACCCGACCGAGAAGGGCTACGGCTACGTCTGGGGGCAGATCGTGCTGCTCACGGTCGAGTTCGTGGTCCTCGCGGCCGTCGTGGTCGGCCTGGACCGGCTCGGCACGCTGGTCGCCGGCAAGCTCCGGCGGACCGTGCCGGCCGAGGCCTGAGCGGAAGTGCCCGAAGGGCGGTGCGGTGTCCGGGCAGGACACCGCACCGCCCTTCGGCCTGCCGGTCCCCGGCCGCCGCGGCACCGGGCGGCGCGCCCGCCCGGATCAGGCCGTCGGGCCCGGCTTCGCCGCTGTGTACAGCCAGGCGTCGAACAGCGGGCCGAGCTCCCGGTGGGAGATCTTCTCGGCCAGCCGGAGCAGGTCGCAGGTGTTGGCGTTGGCGTGCCGGTAGGTCGCGGCCCACTCCCGCAGCAGGGTGAAGAAGTCCCGGTCGCCGATGGTGTCGCGGAGCGCCTGCAGGGTCATCGCGCCCCGGGTGTAGACCACGTCCCCGTTGAAGATGTCGTCGTGCCCCGGGTCACCGGTCTTCAGCAGCCAGAACGGGTCCGCGGCCGGCGTCGCGTAGAAGCCCTCGAAGGTCTCCTTGGCACTCGGACCGCCGTGCTCCTCCTGCCAGAGCCACTCCACATAGGTGGCGAAGCCCTCGTTGAGCCAGATGTCCTGCCAGGTCTCGGGGGTAACGCTGTCGCCGAACCACTGGTGGGCCACCTCGTGCACGACGGTCAGCTCGTCCGGGGCACCGTCGTAGACCGGCCGGCTCTGGGTCTCCAGCGCGTAGCCGACCCCGACCCGGTCGATGATCCCGCCGGTCGAGTCGAACGGGTAGCGGCCGAACCGCCCGGCCTCCCAGGCCACCGCCTCGGCCGTGCTGCGCTGCAGGAAGGAACCGTCGCCGCCGGCCGGGTCGTACGCCGTGATGTTCGGGATGCCGCCCGCGTCGCCGCGGGTCACCGTGAAGTTCCCGATCGCCACCGTCGAGAGGTAGCTGGCCATCGGCTCGCGCATCTCCCAGACGGCGGTGGTCCGGTCGCCGTGGGTCCGCGGTTCGCCCTGCGGCTCGCCGTTGGCCAGCGCCCGCACCCCGTTCGGCGTGCTGAGGCGGAAGGTGTAGGTGGCCTTGTCCCGCAGGTCGTCGTTGACGGGGTACCAGGTCCGGGCGCCGTCCGGCTCGTTCAGGGCGACCGCGCCGTCGTCGGTGTTGAACCATCCGTAGTCGCCCAGGACGCTGTCCCTGATCGGCTCCGGGACGCCCCGGTAGCGGACCTTGACGGTGAACTCCGCGCCGGCCCGGATCGCGCGCGCCGGGCGGATCTCCAGCTTCTGCCCGCTGCGCAGGAACTCCGCGGGCTGCCCGTCGACCAGCACGCTCTCGATCCGCGGCCCCGAGTAGTCCAGCTGGAAGCGCTGCAGACGCTGCCCCGCCGTCGCCGAGACGGTCGCCTCGGCGGCCAACTCGTGGGAGGCGGGCGTGAAGTCGAGGTCGAGGTCGTAGTGCCGGACGTCGTACCCCTGGTTACCGGTCAGCGGGAAGTACGGATCTCCCGCGCCGGCCGGACCGGGCGCACCGGGTTCGGGCCCGCCCGCCGAGGCGGGCACGGCGGCCAGCAGGACCAGGGCGCAGGCCGCGGACACGGCCGCGGTCACACGTGTGCTTCTCGTCATGGGCGTCATGCTCGGACACGGCTGCCCCCGGCCTGATCTGACGCGCCGCGGGGCGGCCCGCGATGCCTCGCATGGCGTCACCGGGCCCCGGCGGCCCGGGCGTGCTCAGATCCGCCAGGCGCGGATCCGGCCGGCCGCCGCGAACACGTCGGCCGTACCCGCCGCCACGTCCCGGGCCAGCTCCACCAGGGCGCCGTACGGCGGGTCGATGCCCTCCGCGGCCGCGTGCATGTACGCGGCCGTCGCCATGCAGGCGTACAGGTTGTTGCGCACCGGCAGCGGCCGCAGCAGCACGATGGTGTGCATCAGCGTCGCCGCGCACCAGGCCGGGTCCGCGGTGTGCCCGAGCTGCGCGGTGTTGACCCGGTGCCGGGCCACCGCCGCCTGCAGCGCCGAGTAGTCGCGCACGCTGAGATCCTCGGGCGAGGCCTGCTCCTGGACGTCGAGCAGCCAGCGGATGTCGACGTGCAGGATCATCACGCCGCGGCGGGCCTCGCCGGGGGCGCGTCCTCGGGGAAGGCCGCGTCGAACTCCTCGACGTGCTCGTTCCAGAACGCCACCGCGTGGTCGACGAAGGTCCGCCGCTGCTGCTCGCGCACGCTCAGGTCGTGGACGTACGCCTTCACGCTCTTGCCGTCGGCGGCCGCCGCCTCACGGATGGCCGCGAGTTCGTGCTCCGTGTACTCGATGTTCAGGGCCGGCATGGCGCCGATGGTACCGGCGGGGTACCGGCCGCGGTACCCCGCCGGAGCGGGAACCGGGCCGGCCCGCGGCCGCGCCGGCCCGTCACCTCGGACCGGTCGGCCGCAGCGCACCGTCCAGTTCCAGCCAGCGGGTGACACCGATCTCCCGCAGGAAGGGCAGGTCGTGGCTCGCCACGACCAGCGCGCCCCGGTAGGCGGCCAGCGCCTGGGTGAGCTGGCGGACGCTGGCGAGGTCCAGGTTGTTGGTCGGCTCGTCCAGCAGCAGCAGTTGCGGGGCCGGGTCGGCGAGCAGCAGGGCGGCCAGGGTCGCCCGGAACCGCTCTCCGCCGGACAGGGTGCCCGCGAGCTGCTCGGCGCGCCCGCCGCGGAACAGGAACCGGGCCAGCCGGGCCCTGATCGCGTTGTCGCCGGCCGCCGGGGCGAAGGCCTTGACGTTGTCGGCGACGCTCAGCGAGTCGTCCAGCAGATCGAGCCGCTGCGGGAGGTGGCGCAGCGGTACGGGGGTGGTGATCTCTCCTTCCAGCGGGGCGAGTTCGCCCGCGATCGTGCGCAGAAGGGTGGTCTTGCCGGAGCCGTTGCGCCCGACCAGGGCGATCCGCTCGGCGCCGCGCAGCTCCAGGTCGGCCGTCACGCCGTACGGCAGCCGGACCTTGGCGAGGCTGAGCACCGTCCGGCCGGCCGGCACCGAGGTGCGTGGCAGGTCGACCCGGATCTCGGCGTCGTCGCGGACCGCCTCCTCGGCGGCGGTGAGCCGCTGCCGGGCCTCGTCCAGGCGGTCGGTGTGCATGCCCTGGAGGCGGCCGGCGGTCTCCTGGGCCCGGCTCTTGAAGGTGCCGGCGAAGATCTTCGGGTCGTTGCGGGTGACCGCGCGCTTCTTGCCATAGCTGGCACTGCGGTCCAGTCGGATCCTGGCCTCGGCCAGGTCCCGCTTCTGCCGCTGGACGTCGGCCTCGGCCGTCCGGAGCAGCCGCTCGGCGGTCTCCTGCTGGGCGGCGACCGTCCGCTCGTACTCGGCGAGGTTGCCGCCGTACCAGGTGACCGCGCCGTCCCGCAGGTCGGCGATCTGGTCGACGTGCTGGAGGAGTTCGCGGTCGTGGCTGACGACCACCATCACCCCGCCCCAGCTCGCGACCGTCTCGTACAGGCGACGGCGGGCTGCCAGGTCGAGATTGTTGGTGGGCTCGTCCAGCAGCAGCACGTCGGGGCGGCGCAGCAGCAGGGCGGCCAGCCGCAGCAGCACCGCCTCGCCGCCGGAGAGTTCACCGGTGGTGCGGTCCAGACCGAGCCGGTCCAGGCCGAGCCGGTCCAGGGTGGCGCGGGCGCGCTCCTCGACGTCCCAGTCCTGGCCGACGGCGTCGTAGTGCCGCTCGTCGGTGTCGCCGGACTCGATGGCGTGCAGCGCCTCGCGGGCGGCCCGGATGCCGAGTGCCTCGTCCACCCTGAGAGTGGTGTCCAGGGTCAACCCCTGTGGGAGGTAGCCGAGTTCACCGTTGACGCGGACGCTGCCGGCGCTCGGGGCGAGCTCGCCGGCGATCAGCCGCAGCAGGGTGGACTTGCCTGCCCCGTTGAGGCCGATCAGGCCGGTCCGGCCGGGGCCGACGGCGAGCTGGAAGCCGTCGAACGCGGTGGCGCCGTCGGGCCATTCGAAGCCGAGGCCGGTGCAGAGGACGGAGGTGGTGGTCGGTTGAGCCATGGTCGGCCTCCCGGTTGGTTGCTGGGGGTGGTGGTGGAGGTAGCAACACGGGGAGACACCGCGGGCACGACATGGTGCGGCGGGGTACGACGGGGATGCCGCGACGGCCGGCCGGGCCGGGTCGACGGAGCTGCCTGGGCCTACGGGGCCGGCTCACCACTGGGGTCGCACGCTCGCGCGCCGCGCTCTTCGAGGGCGCGGGGGCGGTGTCTCAGGACCTCAGTAGAGCAACGGCCTTCTCCTGTTCCGGCGGGGGCAACGCGTTCCACGGTACGAGAGGCTTCCGTCGACCCGCAACCGGATTTCCGGCAGGCGCCCGCCGAAGGCCGTCCCCGGGCTGCCCCGCGTCGGCGCGGATCGTTCGCGTCACCGGCCACCGGACCGGGTGGACGAACCGGGGGGTGCCTGTCGGTGGCCGGAACGCGACGTGGGAGACTCCCTGCTGCTGTACCGGCGGCCTGAGGCCGTTCGGGGAGTCCAAGGGGGAAATGATCTCGTGTCACCTGTATTTCGTGCTGCCCGCGACCAGCATGCGAAGAGCGCCCGCACCGGCCGTGGCGCCCGCACCGCCCGCGCCGCGCTCACCACGTCCGTCGCCGCGCTGACCCTGCTGGCGGCCGCCGCCTGCGGCCCGGAGAACAGCGAGCCCGTTCCGGACGGACCGCCGCCCGCGTCCGCCGCCGGCACCCCGGGCGGGGCCGGGGCCGCCGCCGCGCTGCACCTGCCGACCCTCGACGAGCTGAAGAGCTGGAAGTTCGAGGACTGGGACAAGTGGGCCCAGCAGAACGTGGTCAAGCCGGCCATCGCGGGCTACTGGAACATCCAGCGGATGCTCGACGCCAAGCCGCCGACGCAGGCACCGGACGCGCCGGTCCCGAGCGCCAAGCCGACCGGGCAGCCGAGCGGCCAGCCCAGCGCGAAGCCCAGCGCCAAGCCCGCCGACGGCGGCAACGACCCGCGGCCCGCCCGGATCGAGGCGAAGCCCGTCGCGCACCCGTTCGCCAAGCCGTTCCACGTCAACGGCAAGATCTTCTTCCAGTCCGGCGGCAAGGACTACGTCTGCTCCGGCACCGTGATCTCCGACCCGGCGCACCCGGGCAAGAGCAACCTGGTGTGGACGGCCGGCCACTGCACCCACGAGGGCAAGGGCGCCGGGTACCACGAGAACATCATGTTCGCCCCGGCCTTCAACAGCACCGCGGCCCTCAGCGGCGGCAAGAAGGGCGCCATCGAGCAGGCCGAGCCGTACGGCGAGTGGGGCACGGTCGGCGCCATCGTCTCCCCGCAGTGGGCGGGCGAGGCGGAGCCCGAGGGCGCGCTCAACGGGTCGATCCACTACGACTTCTCGATCATCAAGGTGGCCAACCCCAAGGCGGGCGGCAAGTCGCTGGAGGAGACCGTCGGCGGCTCCGTCCCGGTCTGGTTCAACGCCCCGCGCGACCAGCTGAGCATCAACACCTACGGCTACCCCGCGGCCGACCCGTACGACGGCTTCGAGCTGGAGACCTGCGCCGGCGGCAAGCCGGTCCGGCTCTCCAAGGACGCGAGCCGTCCGCCGCTGCTCACCGTCGGCTGCAGCAACACCGGCGGCAGCAGCGGTGGCGGCTGGTTCAGCACCAAGGACGGCAAGCCCGCCCTGGTCAGCAACACCTCGATCGGCAACGACGAGGGCGGCTGGCAGGCCGGCCCCTACCTGGACGACGTGGCCGCGCACGCGCTGGACTTCATGTCGAAGAAGTGACGCCGGCGAGCTGACACCCGCAGCACCCACGACGGCCCCGGGCCCCGCACGGCGGCCCGGGGCCGTCGCGCTGCGTCACCGCCGGCCACCGCCCGGTCCGGGCCCGGGGAGCAGGGCGGCGCCCCCGATAGGATCGGGGCATCATGAGCGCCACTCTCGTAGTCAAAGACCTCAGCGCCGGCCACGGCGACCGCACCCTCTTCTCCGGCCTGGACCTGGTCGTCGCCCCGGGCGACGTGATCGGGCTGGTCGGGGCCAACGGCGCCGGCAAGTCGACGTTGCTGCGGTTGATGGCCGGGCTGGACACGCCGGAGGGCGGCTCGCTCAGGCTCAGCCCGCCGTCCGCCAACGTCGGGCACCTCCCGCAGGAGCCGGAGCGGCGCGCGGGCGAGTCGGTCCGGGACTTCCTGGCCCGCCGGACGGGCGTGGCGGCCGCGCAGGCGGCGCTGGACGCGGCGACCGAGGGCCTGGTGGAGGGGCGTGCCGGGGCCGACGACGCGTACGCGGTGAGCCTGGACCGCTGGCTGGACCTCGGCGGCGCGGACCTGGAGGAGCGGGCCGAGGAGGTCGCCGACTCGCTCGGGCTGAAGGTCGGCCTGGACCTGCCGATGACGGCACTCTCCGGCGGCCAGGCCGCCCGCGCCGGACTGGCCTCGCTGCTGCTCTCCCGCTACGACCTGTTCCTGCTCGACGAGCCCACCAACGACCTGGACCTGGACGGCCTGGACCGGCTGGAGGCCTTCGTCAAGGGCCTGCGCGCGGGCACCGTGGTGATCAGCCACGACCGTGAGTTCCTGGCCCGCACCGTCACCCGGGTGCTGGAGCTGGACCTCGCCCAGCAGCAGGTCAACCTCTACGGCGGCGGCTACGACGCCTACCTGGAGGAGCGGGCGGTGGCCCGCCGGCACGCCCGCGAGGACTACGAGGAGTACGCCGACACCAAGGCCGGCCTGGAGTCGCGGGCCCGGATGCAGCGCGGCTGGATGGAGAACGGCGTGCGCAACGCGCGCCGCAAGTCCAGCGACAACGACAAGATCGGCCGCAACATGCGGTCGGAGTCCACCGAGAAGCAGGCCGCCAAGGCTCGGCAGACCCAGCGGATGATCGAGCGGCTGGACGTGGTGGAGGAGCCCCGGAAGGAGTGGGAGCTGCGGATGGAGATCGCCGCCGCGCCGCGCTCCGGTTCGGTGGTCGCCACCCTGCGCGGGGCCACCGTGAAGCGCGGCGACTTCGGCTTCGGCCCGGTGGACCTGCAGATCGACTGGGCCGACCGGGTCGCCATCACCGGCGCGAACGGCGCCGGCAAGTCGACCCTGCTGGCCGCCCTGCTCGGCCGGCTCGAACTGGACGGCGGCAGCGCCTCGCTGGGCTCCGGCGTGGTGGTCGGCGAGGTCGACCAGGCGCGCGGGCTGTTCCTCGGCGGCGAGCCGCTCTCGGCGGCCTTCGAGGCCGCGGTGCCGGAGCTCACCCCGGAGGAGGTCCGCACCCTGCTCGCCAAGTTCGGGCTGAAGGCGTTCCATGTGACCCGCCCGGCGGCGACCCTCTCCCCCGGCGAGCGGACCAGGGCCGCACTGGCCCTGCTGCAGGCCCGGGGCGTGAACCTGCTGGTGCTGGACGAGCCGACCAACCACCTGGACCTGCCCGCGATCGAGCAGCTGGAGTCGGCCCTCTCCTCCTACACCGGGACGCTGCTGCTGGTCACCCACGACCGGCGGATGCTGGAGGCGGTGACCGTCAACCGGCGGCTCGAAGTCAGCGGTGGTCTGGTCCACGAGAGCTGACCGGGCGGGGGCGTCCGCGCCCTTCCGCCGACGGGCCGTCATGTGCTGTGCTGGCCACCATGGTTGACATCGATGCGGCCGGGACGTCCTACCCGAGCGTCCCGCACCGCCCCATGACCGTGCCCGCCCACGAGGCCGAGGCACGCAGCAGGTCCTTCCACGACGTGATGGCCCGGCGCCGGACCGTCCGCGACTACTCGACCCGGCCGATCCCGGACGGCGTGCTGGAGTGGGCGGTCCGGACGGCGTCCACCGCGCCCAGCGGCGCGCACGTCCAGCCGTGGCGGTTCGTGGTGATCACCGATCCGGAGCGCAAGCGGCGGCTGCGGGAGGCCGCCGAGGCGGAGGAGCGCGAGTTCTACACCCACCGGGCCTCGGCCGAGTGGCTGGCCGCGCTGGCGCCGATCGGCACCGACTGGCAGAAGCCGTTCCTGGAGGACGCCCCCGCCGTGATCGTGGTCTTCGAGGTGCACAAGGGGCCGCGGAGCCCGCGCCCGTACTACACCAAGGAGTCGGTGGGCATCTCGGTCGGCCTGCTGCTGGCCTGCCTGCACCAGGCCGGGCTGGCGACCCTGACCCACACCCCGAGCCCGATGAAGTTCCTGGGCGAGGTCTGCGAGCGCCCCGCCGAGGAGCGGGCCGCGTACGTGATCCCGGTCGGCTACCCGGCGGCGGGGGCGCGCGTCCCGGACCTGCACCGCAAGGAGCTGGACGAGATCCTGGTCCGCCTCTGACCCCGGGAAATCCGCTGGTCGGCGGCCCGGGTGGAGCGGGATACTCGCGGCCATGAGCCGAACGCCCCAGACAGTGGTCCAGACCTTGGTTCAGACCACTACCGCCCGACCGCCCGAGCTGCTGACCGTCGCCGACGGATACTCCCTGCACCGTCGCACGGACGCCCACGCACCGGCGCTCAACGCGCTGGTGCGGGCCAACCTCGACCACCTGCACCCGTGGATGCCCTGGGCCGACCACGCCCCCGCCCCGGAGGCCACCCTGGCGATGGTCCGGGCCGGCGACACCGCCTGGCAGGCCGGCACCGACTTCCTGTACGTGCTCACCCCCGACACCGAGCCCACCGCCGTGGTGGGCGCGTTCGGCCTGCACGGCCGGATCGGTCCGGGCGTCCTGGAGATCGGCTACTGGACGGACGCCGGACACGGCGGCCGGGGCCTGGCCACCGCCGCCGCCCGGGCCCTGACCGCTGCCGCGCTCGCCCTGCCCGGCATCACCCGCGCGGAGATCCACTGCGACGAGGCCAACACCCGCAGCGCCGCCGTCCCGCGCAGACTCGGCTACCGGCTGGACCGGACCGACGCCGCCCCGGTCACCGCGCCCGGCGAGACCGGCCGCAAGATGATCTGGATCCAGGCCCGCGCCACGTCCTGACCGGACCTTGCCCCGACCGGCCCCTGCCCCGGCCGCCGGCCGCGGCCGGGCACAGCTGCAGGACCGCCCCCACCCCGTCGAGAAACCATCGAGAGACCGAGGACCCATGGCCGGGATCGCCTACGACAGACAGACCGCCGAGGACTACCGGATCGCCCGCGAGGTCCCCCGGGCCGGGCTGGACGCCTGGCGCGCGGCGATCGCCGACGAGGCCGCCCTCGCCCCCGGCGGCACGGTGCTGGACGTCGGAGCCGGGACGGGCGCCTTCGCCGCCGCCTTCCACGACTGGTTCGGCGTCCGGGTGCTCGCCGTCGACCCGGCCGAGGCCATGCGCGCGATGATCCCCCGGACCGACGGCATCACCGTCCTCGACGGCCGCGCCGACGCCCTCCCGGTGCCGGACGGCTGCGCGGACGCCGCCTGGCTGGGCTCCGTCGTTCACCACCTGCCCGACCTGGCGGCCGCCGCCGCGGAGCTGCGGCGGGCCCTGAAGCCCGGGGCCCCGGTGCTGATCCGCAACATCTTCCCCGGCCGCGCCGACCGGGACCTGCGGGTGCGGTTCTTCCCCGAGACCGAGCGGCTGATCGAGGGGTACCCGACCGTCGAGCAGGTCTGCGCGGCCTTCGCCACCGCCGGGTTCACCCGGACCGCCCTGCGCGCCGTCCCCCAGGAGAGCGCCGCCGACCTGGACGCCTTCACCGCCCGGATCCGCCGGGACGCCGACTCCAAGCTGCGCGGCCTCACCGACGAGGAGTTCGAGCGCGGCATGGCCCGACTGCGGGCCACCGCCGCGGCAGCGCCGGGGCACCCCGCCACCAGCTGGATGGACCTGCTCGTACTGTCCTGAGCCGGGAGCCGCCCGGGTCCGGCGAAGTCACCGGGGCCCGGGCGGCCGGGTGCTCAGTACCGCGTGCCGGTGGGTGCGGGCAGCCCGTCCAGTTCGGCGAGGTCCCCGGCGGTGAGCAGCAGATCGGCCGAAGCCGCGTTGTCCGCCAGGTACTTGGGCGTCTTGGTGCCCGGGATCGGCAGCACCAGCCGGCCCTGGGCCAGCACCCAGGCGAGCGCGACCTGGGCCGGCGTGGCGCCGCGCCGGTCGGCGATCCTCCCGACCCCCGCCACGATCGCCTGGTTGGCCGCCAGCGCCTCCCGCTGGAAGCGCGGCAGCGCCCGGCGGAAGTCGTCGGCCGGCAGGTCGTCCGAGGAGCTGAAGCGGCCCGCCAGGAACCCCCGGCCGAGCGGTGAGAAGGGCAGGAACGCGATGCCGTGCGCCTCGGTGTAGGGCAGTACCTCGGCGAGCGCGTCCCGTGTCCAGAGCGAGAGTTCGGACTGCACGGAGGCGACCGGGTGGACGGCCCGCGCCCGCTCGATCTGCTCGACGCTCACCTCGGACAGGCCGATCTGTCGGGCCTTGCCGGCCGCCACGACCTCCGCCAGGGCGCCCCAGCTCTCCTCGATCGGCACCTCCGGGTCCACCCGGTGCAGCTGGTAGAGGTCGACGTGGTCGGTGCCCAGCCGGCGCAGGCTCTCGTCGATCGAACGGCGGATGTGGTCGGGGCGGCCGTTGTTGACCACCGGCCGCTCGCCGTCGCTCACCACCAGGCCCACCTTGGTGGCCAGCACGGCCCGCTCGCGGTACCCGCCGCCCAGCGCGGCGCCGACCAGCTCCTCGTTGCTGTAAGGCCCGTAGACGTCGGCCGTGTCGATCAGGGTGACCCCGAGATCGAGGGCGGCGCGGATCACCCCGGTGGAGGTGGCATCGTCGCGCCCGCTGGGGTCGTAGGCCCAGGTCATGCCCATGCAGCCGAGACCCACCACGCCGACCTCGGGACCGCCGGCCCCGAGTGTGCTGCTACGCATGACTGATACTCCTTCAGGTACGGGACCGGTGTACGGGGACAGCCTGCACCTTCGAGTGCACTCGAAGGCAAGCATGATCGGCCCGGCGCGGCGGGCCTACGCCGCCGACCCGTGCCCGGGACCGGCCCCTGGCAGCACCCCCGGTGCCGGGGGTGCTGCCAGGGGTACTGCCGGAGGTGCCGCCGGGACTACTGGCCGAGGCCGCTCGCGATCGCGTTCAGCAGCGTGCCGGACGCGTCGTCGTTCTCCAGGGCGAAGGCGAACATGCCGCCCAGGCCCTTGTTCCTGGCGTAGGCCGCGCGGGCCTGGATCGCCTGCGGGGTGTCACCCGTCCAGAAGTTGGTGCCGTCGTAGATCCACGAGCTCTCCGTGGTGGCGTCCCAGTGGGTGTTGGCCGCCGTCGGGGTGAGCTCCTTCCAGGCGGCGAGACCGGACTCCGCGCTCAGCGGCTTGGCCGCCGTCGGGCCGGTCGCGCTCTGGTAGAGGCCGAAGTTGGCGCCGGCCGGCACGCCCGTCCAGCCGCGCCAGTAGAACGGGATGCCCAGCACGATCTTGGCCGCCGGGAAGCCGCCCGTGATGCCGTACTCGGGCAGGCCGGCGGTGTACGCGGTGAGCGTGGTGTCCACGTTGTACTTGCGGGTGCCCGGGGTGATCGGTGTGGTCGGGTCGGCGGGGCTGTCGTGCAGCGGGTCCTGGTGGTTGGTGGGGCCGGTGGCGTCCCAGGCGCCGTGCATGTCGTACGTCATGATGTCGGCGTAGTCGAGGTAGGCGCCGATCTTGTCGGTCTCGATCCAGCCGATCTTGTCCTGACCGCTCGGCAGGGCCGCGGTGAGCAGGAACTTCTTGCCCACGGTGGCGCCGTAGGCGTCCAGCTGGGTGCGGAACTCCTTCAGCAGCAGGGTGAAGTTGGCCTTGTCGGCGGCCGAGTAGTGGTTGCCGGTGTGGCCGCCGGGCGAGCCGGGGTACTCCCAGTCGATGTCGATGCCGTCGAAGAGGCCGGCCGCCGAGGCGACGCCGCCGGAGGCGTCCCCGGCGATGTTCTTCGGCAGGTTGCCCTTGAGGAACATGTCGACGCAGGAGGAGACGAAGGCCTTGCGGGAGGCGTCCGTGGCGGCCGCGTCCGAGAAGTACTTCGAGTAGGTCCAGCCGCCCAGCGACATGGTCAGCCGCAGGTCGGGGTACTTCGCCTTGAGCTGGCGGAGCTGGTTGAAGTTGCCCTTGATGGGCTGCTCCCAGCTGTCGGCGGTGCCGTCCACGCTGTCGGCCGCGGCGAAGGTGGCCTGGTAGTCGGCGTACGCGTCGCCGGCGCCGTCACCGGCGTCGGGGTTGTCCTCGTGCGCCGCGTCGGAGGCCTTGACCGCCTCGAAGCAGGTGTGCGAGGTGGGGTGGACGTTGCCGAACGCGTAGGTGATGACGTCGAGTTTGCCCGCCGCGCCGCTGCTGGCGACGTTCTTCGGGAAGTAGGCGTTCTCGTAGATGCCCCACTGGTCGAAGTAGGCCGACTTGACCGGCTTCGCGGCGGGGGCGGCCGCCGTGGTGGTGGAGACCGGCGCGGACTGGCCGGAGGCGTGCCCGCTCGCGTCGTACCCCTGCACGGTGTACGTGTAGGAGGTGTTGGGCAGCAGCGAGGTGATCGCCACCTGGGTGCCCATCGAGGTCGCCACGACCTGGCCGTTGGCCCAGACCTTGTACGCCGGGGTGTCGCCGTTCTGCGAGTTGTCGGTGGACGCGTTCCAGCTGAGCACGATCGCGTTGTGGGTCACCTTGCCGACGGTCACCCCGGTCGGAGTGGTCACCTTGCCGTCACCGGTCGGCCCGCTGGTGGTGGTCGCGGTGGCCGTCGCCGTGCCGGTGGTGGTGGCGGTCGGGCTGGCAGTGGTCGACGGGCTCGCGCTGCTCGACGGGGAGGCGCTGGCGGACGGACCGGCGGACGCGCTCGCGCTGGCCGAGGCGCTCGGGCTCGCGGTCGAGCCGCCCGGGCCGGCGAGGCTCAGATCGTCCGCCTTGTAGGCGCCCTGGCCGTACCAGCCGTGCGTGAAGACGGTCACCGAGGTGGTGCTCGCCCCGGTGGTGAAGGTGGTGGAGAGCTGGCTCCAGGCGGCGGACGAGGGCGCCCAGACGGTGGAGTTGACACCCGTACCGGTCGCGCCGAGGTAGACGTAGCTGCCCTGGACCCAGGCCGACAGGGTGTACGCGGTGTTCGGCTGGACGGCCACCGTCTGCTGGCACTGCCCGGTGTCGGACGCCGAGGCGCCGCCGTTCAGCGCGTACGAGCCGCTGTGCACGGGGGTGGTGACCACGGACCCGTTGGAGCAGCTCCAGCCGCTGAGGGTGCCGGTCTCCAGCCCCGGGTTGGCCAGCAGGTTCACGGTGGCGGCCGAGGCGGAGCCGAAGGTCGTGGCGAGGGCCGCGCCTCCGGTGGTGAGCACGGCCGCCAGGGCCAGTGCTCCGGCTCTGCGACTCGGGTGGGCCCGGTGCGCGGACGCGCGTTCGGGCATGGCTCGGTCGAGCATGGACAGTCCTCCGGACAGTGGGGTTTCCGGCGGTGCAGCGACCCGGGATGGATCGGCGGGGAGCCCGGGCATGGAGGTGCGACGGGCTCCCGGTGAGGCGGGGCCCGCGCGGAGCGACGTCGCGGTACGGCGGCGCCTCGGGTGGAGGCGCCGGGCGGCCCTGCGACGACGCGGGGCTTGCGATGGTGCGGTGGTGCGGTGCTGCGGTGGATCGGTGGTGCGGGTGCGGTGCGGGCGTGCGGGACCGTCCGAGGCGGGCGCTCCACCGACTTCGGCGGAGCGGGACTCGGCGGCACCGCACCCAAAGATTGGACTGGACCAATCCTGGCGTCAAGGGCGATCCCGGAGGACAGGTCGGCACGCGGGCGGGACTCTGTTGACACTCCGTCAACAGGGTGCCCGGTATTGCGTCGGTTCGACCGGTGGCCCCGGGCGGGCCGGCCCGCCCGGGGTGACGCTCGGTCATCGAGAATTTCGCTCCACCCCGTAGCGCCGGGCCCCTGCCCTTCAGGGCGCCCAGGCGGGGCAGCCAGGAGTGCGGGAACCTCCGAATACTCGTTCTGCTGCTGGAGCGGGCTTCGCTGCGAGCCGAAATCACCCGACTCCCGGGTCAGTTGGCGATGCCGACGGTGTGCCCGACGCTCTCCGGCTCGCCGAGGACGCGCAGCATCAGATGGGCGACGTCGGCCCGGGAGGCGAAGGCCCCGCCGCGGATGTTCCGGTCGAAGGCCGTCCGGTAGTCGGCGGTCAGCGGCTTGTCGGTCAACCGGGGCGGGCGCACCACCGTCCAGTCCAGGGCGCCGGCACGCAGCACGTCCTCCATCCGGGCCAGATCGGCGTAGTGCTTGCGCAGCGCCGCCCGGACGATCGGGGTGCCGAGTCGGCTCATCAGGAACCCGTCCCCCGGGTCGCGGCGCGGCGGGTTCGGACGGCCCGGCGAGGCCACGGTGCCGATCGGTGCGGCGCTGACCACGACGATCCGGCGAACGCCGGTCGCCGTCATCGCCGAGCTGATCGCCCGGGTGCCGCGCCAGGCCACCCCGGCCTCGGCGCTCGACCGAGCGCCGAGGCCGGAGAGGACGGCGTCCGCCCCGGCCACCGCGCTCTCCAGCACACCTGGATCGGCGGCCGACAGGTCGGCCCGCACGGCCCGCACCGGCCGGGACAGCCGGTCGGGATCGCGGACCACCGCGATGACCTCGTGGCCTGCGGCGAAGGCCTGGTCGAGGAGTTCGCGGCCGATGCCGCCGGTGGCCGCGAGGATGACGATCTTCATGTCGATCTGCCTCTTTTCAGGGAGGTGCTCGGTGTTCGGGGAGGGCTCAGGAGTGCTTCGGACGCGCAAGGCCCGGCGGGCGTACGGCACGCCCAGGGGTTCGCCCAGGGGCGCATTCGCCGAGCCACGCGCTCGTTCAGGCGCGCGGCGCTCAGGCGCGGAAGGCGTCCGCGTGGTCGGTGGCCCAGTCGGCGAAGGTGCGGGCCGGGCGGCCGAGGAGGGCGCCCAGCTGGTCGGTGCCGGGGTGCTGGGGCTGCCGCAGATGGGCGGCGTACCGGGCCATCAGGGCACGGACGAACGGCTCGGGCAGGCCCTGCCGGAGCATCCCTTGGACGGCGGCCTCGGGCGGGACCTCCGCCATCCGCAGCGGCCGGCCGAGCACCTCGCCGAGGACGGCCAGCATCTGCTGGTGGGAGAGCGACTGCGGTCCCGGCAGTGCCAGCCGCCGGCCGGCGTACTCGTCGGTGAGCAGCGCGCGGGCCGCCACCTCGGCCAGGTCCCGCTCGTCGGCCGGCGACTCCTGGAAGTCCGGGTGGACGTAGCGGACCACGTCGCCGGCCCGGATCTGGGCGCCCCAGGCGGTCAGCGCGTTGCCGGCGAAGGAGCTCGCCCGCAGGCTGGTCCACTCCAGCCCGCTGGTGGCGGCGGCCTCCTCGGCCTCCTTGTTGCGGTCCCCTCGGAAGCGGGAGGGCTGCTGGTCCAGCGGGTCGTCTACGTTCAGTGCGGACAGCGCGACCACCCGCCGGACGCCGCGGTCGCGGGCCAGCGCGACGAGTTCGGCGGCGGCGTCCCCGACGGCGCGCGGGTGCAGGAAGAGGGCCGTGACGCCGTCCAGGGCGGGGGCGATCGAGGCCGGCCGGGACGGGTCGCCGCCGACGGTCTCGACGCCGGCGGGGAGGTGGGCCGTGGCCGGGTCGCGGGTGACGGCGCGGACCGCCGCGCCGCGCGCGTGCAGGGCGGCGGTCAGCGGGTGTCCGACGGAGCCGGTGGCACCGGTTATCAGGATCATCGTCTTTCCTTTCGAACGGCCGGCTGGTGCGGTCAGGCCTGATCGGCGGCCGGGTCCAGCCGGGAGAGCTTGTCGGGGTTGGTCACGAAGTAGATGCCGCGGACCGTCTCGCCGTCCGGGTCGAGGTCCAGCACCAGGACGGCGAAGGGCGAGCCGGCGATCAGCAGAACCGCCGAGGGGCCGCCGTTGACCTGCTGGAAGCGGATGTCCAGCCGGGGTGCCAGGTCCGGCCCCCGGGTGGTCAGCAGGCGGGCGACCCGGTCCCGGCCGTGCAGCGGCCGCAGCCCGGCCGCCACGGCCTTGCCGCCGCCGTCCGCCCAGAGCGTGACGTCCGGGGCCAGCAACCGCAGCAGCGCCTGGAGGTCCCCGTCGTACACCGCCGCCGCGAAGCGCTCGGTCACCTGCTGCCGCAGCCGGGGGTCGGCCTGGTAGCGGGGGCGGCGGGCCTGGACGTGCTCGCGGGCGCGGTGGGCGAGCTGGCGGACCGCCGAGGGGCGGCGGCCGAGGATCTCCGCGGTCTCGGTGTGGGCGTAGCCGAAGACCTCGTGCAGGACGAAGACGGCGCGCTCCAGCGGGGTGAGGGTTTCCAGCACCACCAGCAGGGCCATCGACACCGATTCGGCCCGGTCCACCGCCTCGCCGCCGTCCTCGGGCGCCCGCGGGCCGTCGGCGAGGGTGGTGGGCAGCGGTTCCGGCAGCCAGGGGCCGACGTAGGTCTCCCGGCGGCGGCTGATCACGGCCTGCCGGGCCAGCGCCTTGTTGACCGCGATCCGGACCAGGTAGGCCCGGGGGTGCTCGATCGGGCCGGCCTCGGCCGTCCCGGCGGCCCCGGCCCGCGCCGACCAGGCCAGCCAGGCCTCCTGGAGCACGTCCTCGGTGTCGGCGACGCTGCCGAGCATGTTGTAGACGATCGAGAACAGCAGCTCCCGGTGCCCGACGAAGACCTCGGTGGCGTCCACCGCGACGCCGTACGCGTCCTCGGGCGCGCCTTCCCCCGGTACCGGCGGGGTGTGCTGCTCGCTGTCCTCCCGGGGGCTGCCGGGCGGCGGGACGTCGGTCATGGTGGGGCCTCCTTCGCGGTCGTCATCTGTGAGCCCCTCCGCGCCGGGAATGTGACATCGGGGCCGGTGGCTGTGACGCAGGTCTCACCGCAGGGGCAGCCGCCCGCCCGGCGAGCGGACGCGGCACGGTCCGGACACGCCGAAGGCCCCGGGCGGCCTGGGGCCGTACCGGGGCTCTCGCGGGCCCCGGGCGCGCGATCCGGGGCGGGCCCGGCCGTCAGCCGCCCGGGGTGCTGCCCGCGGCGGTGACGGACTGCTTGTGGTGGAAGACGTTCTCCCGGTCCCAGATGCTCTTCGCCAGCTGCAGCCGCGGGTAGTTCTGCTTGTAGTACAGCCGTGGGTAGAGCGGGGCCGGGTCGGCGGTGGTGCCGAGGTCGACGTCCGGGTAGTTGACGTACGCGCCGTCGGTGCCGAGGTCGTGGCCGGCGTCGCTGATCTCGGGGACGCCGCCGGTCTCGGCGTAGACCTCCCGGTAGAAGCCGCTGAGGAAGTCCAGGTGGGCCTGGTCCTGGGCGGGGCTGGTCCAGTACGTCTGGTACTGCAGCTTCATGAAGGAGTCCCGCTGCGGGACGGCGGTGGCGCAGGGGTCGACGGCGTTCGTCCGGCAGCCGTAGGAGTCGATCTGGACCAGGGTCTGGGTCAGGTCGACGCCGGGGTCGTCGCGGGTCAGCCAGTTCCAGATGCCGGTGACGTTGCCGGCCGAGAACGGCTTGCGGTGGTAGGCCGACTTGTACTTGCCGCGCTGGTTGGCGCCCGACCCGTTCAGCGTCATGGTCGCCTCCATCCAGGGCATCTGCCGGCGCTTCTCCGGCAGCGGCAGGAAGAGGCCGCCCGCGCCGGTCGTCTGGACGGTGGCCTCGGTGGTCAGACCGGCCTGCATCGCCCGCAGGAAGTCGTCCAGCGGGCCGACGTCGTCGCGGACCCACTCGGTGAACAGCGCGATGTTGCCGTTGGTCTTGTGGGTGAGCTTCAGAATGCTGAAGAGGTCCTGGTAGACCTGCTCGTCCGGGCTGCTGTGCGCGGCGAAGAACTCGCCGTAGTTGGCGAGCAGCCGGGGGAAGTCGTCCGGGTTCTTCAGCAGGTCGGCCCAGGGCCAGGCGATGCTGCTGAGCCAGACCCGCGGCGGCGGGGTCGGCAGCTGCTCGGTGAACCAGTAGCGCAGCACCACGCCGAAGTTCCCTCCGCCGCCGCCGGTGTGCGCCCAGAACAGGTGGGCGGTGTCGGAGCCTTCGGGGTCGTCGCGGTGGGCGCTGGTGATCTCGGCCCGGCCGTCCTTCACGGTGACCACGTCGACCTGGACGAGGTGGTCGACGGTGAGCCCGTCGCGCCGGTTGAGGACGCCGTAGCCTCCCCCGCAGATGTGGCCGCCGGCTCCGACCGAGTAGCAGGATCCGCCCGGGATCGCCACGTCGTACTTGCGGAAGAGCTCGGTGTAGACGTCCCAGAGGCTGGCGCCGGCCTCCACGCAGTAGGCGGTCCGGCCGTACTTGTCCCGGCCCCGGCCGACGCCCTTGCGCAGGCTGAGGTCGAGGATGGCGCCGCCGGTGTTCTCGACGAAGTCCTCGTAGCAGTGACCGCCGCTGCGGACGGTGGGGCGCAGGCCCTGCCGCAGGGCGCCGTTCACGGTGGCGACCGCCTCGGCGTCGGCGGTGATCAGCTGGATGTAGCGCGGCTCGCTGGTCCACCGCTGGTTGAAGCCCTGGCTGAGGGCCTGGTAGCGCCCGTCGCCGGGGAGCACCCGCAGCTGCGCGCCCGGGTCGGCCGGCCCGCCCGGCGCGGGGACGGCGGAGTCCGCCCGGGCGCCGGTGGCGAACACTCCGAGCGAGGCTCCGGCGGCCACCGCCCCGGCCGTGCCCAGGAGTCCTCGTCGGGAAATGTCTTGGCTCATGTGCCGGATCTCCTTCGCCCTGCAGTTCTGCGAAAACCACACGAAATGATCGGATTCACCGAGGAAAGCGGGAGCAATTCGCTGACGAATGTTCAAACATGGTCATGGGAAATCGAATTGAAGCTAGCACGGCACCCCGGCAGCCCCGGAGATCCGACACTCCGAGGGGGTGGGGCGAGGCCCGCCCCGGGTACGGCGGGTACCGGGCCGGCCCCGCCCCCGGCCGGGTCCGCGACGAGGCGCACGCCGCCGCCCGGACGGACCCGGGCCGAACCTTAAACCGGACCTAAGCCCCGCCAAGGTTCTTGACGTGCACAGTTGGTCTAGTCCACTTTGATGGCTAGCACCGCGCACACCCCCACTCGGAACCACCCCCGACCCGCCGCCCGGCGCACCCCCACCAGCGCCCGGCAACGGCGAGCCCCGTCCCGGAAGGCTCCCCCCATGGCCCGCGCGCACCACCGCCGGACAACGCCCCGGCGCGCCAAGCTCCTTGCCCTCACCGCCGCCTCGGCGCTCGCCGCCGGCACCCTGGTCACCGTCGCCGTCAACGCCAGCGCGGCCGACACCAACCTGCTCGCCAACCCCGGCTTCGAGAGCGGCTCGCTGGGCGCCTGGAGCTGCTCGGCCGGCACCGGCTCGGTCGTCGGCAGCCCGGCCCACACCGGCTCGTACGCCCTCAAGGGGGCCGCGAGCAGCAGCGACACCGCCCAGTGCGGCCAGAGCGTCGCCGTGAAGCCCAACACCAAGTACACGCTGAGCGCGTGGGTCCAGGGCAACTACGTCTACCTCGGCGCCACCGGCAGCGGTGTCACCGACCCGGCCACCTGGACCCCGGGCGGCGCCAACTGGCAGCAGCTGTCCACCAGTTTCACCACCGGCGCGGCCACCACCAGCGTCACCGTCTACTTGCACGGCTGGTACGGGCAGGGCGCCTACAGCGCCGACGACGTGGCGCTCAGCGGCCCCGGCGGCACCCCGACCACGCCGCCGACCAGCCCCGCGCCGACCAGCGCCTCGCCCACCGCGACCGCCACGCCCACGGCCACCTCCTCGCCGACCGTCCCCGTCCCGAACGTCCCGGTGCCGGCTGCGCCGTACGTGGACATGGGCGCCTGGCCGACCCCCTCGCTGCCCGCGATGGCCACCGCCGGCAACCTCAAGTCGTTCACCATGGGTTTCGTCACCAGCGTGGGCTGCAAGGCCAGTTGGTTCAACGCCTACGACCCGCGGACGGGCTGGGGCAAGGACCAGATCGACGCCCTGCGGGCCAAGGGCGGTGACGTCAAGGTGTCCTTCGGCGGCGCCAGCGGCACCGAACTCGCCGCCGCCTGCGGCTCGGTGGACGCGCTGTTCGCCGAGTACGACGCCGTCGTCAAGGCCTACGGCCTCAAGTACGTCGACTTCGACATCGAGGGCGCGGCGATCGCCGACACCGCCTCCAACGACCGGCGCTCGGCCGCCCTGGCCAAGCTGCAGAAGGCCAACCCGGGCCTGAAGGTCTCCTTCACGCTGCCCGTCCTGCCGGAGGGGCTGACCGCCGAGGGCGTCGCCATCGTCCGCTCGGCCCGTGACGCCGGGGTCGACGTCAACCTGGTGAATGTGATGGCGATGGACTACTACCGCGCCGGCTCCGACTACGGGGACGCCGCGGTCCAGGCCGCCCAGGGCACCTACAACCAGCTCAAGGCGCTCTACCCGGCCAAGAGCGACGCCCAGCTGTGGTCCGCCGTCGGCGTCACCCCGATGATCGGCGAGAACGACGACCACCAGATCTACAACCAGGCGGACGCCCAGCAGTTGGTCTCCTTCGCCAAGCTGCACCACCTGGGCATGCTGGCCTTCTGGGACGCGACCCGGGACGCCAACGCCTGCACCGGCGCGCTCTACAAGTGCACCAACATCGCCCAGCAGCCGTACGAGTTCTCGAAGATCTTCGCGCAGTACACCGGCTGACCTGCCGCTCCGGACCGGGGGCCGGGCCACGGGAGGGATCCCCGTGGCCCGGCCCCCGGCACCCGGCCGGCGGTCAGGGCGCGGCGACCACGGCCCGCGAGCGGTCGGCGGCGATCCGGACGGCGAAGGCCGCCAGCGCGGTGCCCATCAGATAGCGGTGCACCCTGGTCCAGAGCGGGCGGCGGGCGAAGAAGACCGACACCGAGCCGGCCGTCAGCACGAAGACACCGTTCATCGTCAGGCCGACCACGATCTGGGTGAGACCCAGCAGCAGGCTCTGCACGCCAATGTGACCGCGCTGCGGCTCGACGAACTGCGGCAGCAGCGACACGTACAGGATCGCGATCTTCGGGTTCAGCAGGCAGGTCAGCAGCCCCATCGCGAACAGCCGGGCGGGCGGGTCGGCCTTCAGCTCACGCGGGGTGAACGCCGAGTCCCCGCCGGGCCGGACGGCCTTCCAAGCCAGCCGGAGCAGGTAGGCCGCGCCGGCCAGCTTGATCGTCAGATAGATCTCGGGGACGAGCGCGAACACCGCGGCGATGCCGGCGGTGGCCGCGAACAGGTAGGTCAGGAAGCCCACCCCGACGCCGGCCAGCGAGATCAGCCCGGCTCGGCGGCCCTGCGCCACCGAACGGGACACCAGGTAGATCATGTTCGGCCCCGGCGTGAGCACCATCCCGAACGCCACCACCGCGATCCCCGCTATCGCCCCTGCTCCGACCACCATCACGCCTGCCTCCCCCACGCCCGCCGCCAGCCGCCGAGCCGTGCCGATCCTAGACGAACGGCCGTACCCGGACCGCTCACCGGCCCGGTCGGACGGCGGCCCCGCACCCGTCTCCGTAGAGTGCGCACATGCACCTCGGCCGCCGCGACCTGCACCGGGCCCACGCCTCCCTCGCCGCGCGGGCCGGCGACGGCCTCTCCCCGGAGCGCCTGCGGCAGTATGCCGCGGTGCTGGGCGAACTCGAGCGCGCGGCGGCCGCCGGCGACCTCCCCGCGGACCCGCGCGCGCCCCTCACCGCGGACCTGGTCACCGCGTTCCTCGAGCACGCCGAGGCCGGCCGGTACCGCGCCTCGACCGCCGCCACGGGCCCGACCTCCCCGTCCACCAACCGGGTCCGGATCGGCTGCCTCAACGGCTTGTCCGAGCAGGCCGGCCACCCGTACGACCTTGAGCACCGCACCCCGGCGCCGCCCCTGAAGCCGGGGACGACCGCCCGCGAGGCCGCCGACCTGCGCGAGTACCTGCGCTCGCAGAACCGGCGCTCGCTGCTGGACGACGGCCACGCCCGCATCCTCGCCGCGATCGGCATCTGCCTGGACACCGGCGGCCGTTCGGGCGAACTCGCCGCGATCCGGCTGGCCGACCTCGGGCCCGGCCTGCGCACGGTACGGCTGCGCCCGAACCCCCAGCGCCTCGCCGGTCGCGGCCCCGGGCCGGGCGAGCCGATCGGGCTGTACGCGCCCACCCGGGCCGCCCTGGTCCGCTACCTGCCCGTCCGCGAGGGTCTGGTGGCCGCCATGCGGGCCTGGTACGCGCTGCACCCCGACCAGGACGTCGACCCGAACCACGACTTCCTGTTCGTCTCGCTGCGGCCCAACCACACCGGCGGGCGCCCCGCCGTGGAGGGCGGCACTCCCCTGCGCCCCGAGGGTGTGCCGCTCCACCCGCAGGGGCTGCGCCGGGCGCTCGACCGGGCGGCGCTCCGGATCAACGCCGGCCGCCCGAAGGCCCGTCCGCTCCCGACCATGGAGCAGCTGCGGCGGATCACCGACGGGGCCCCCGGCCCCAGGTAGCCGGGTTCTGGTCCTGGACGCCGAAGGCCCTGACGGCACCGGGCCCGTTAATAGCTCAATAATCCCATCGTGCAAGTCATGTGGGCCGTAGTAGCCTCACCGGCACTGCCCAGGCGTGGCGCAGAGGCAGGCGCACCGCTTGCGCAGGGCGGACACGCCGGTTCGAATCCGGCCACCCGGGCAGCACCACGGACTCCGCGGCGCGGCGGCCGGCGCCCCGGAGCACCACTCCGGGCCCGCCGCCCCGCGTCCGGTCGGGTCCACCGACGCGAACGACACGGGGAGCGGCAGTGCGGGACAGTGCGGGCGGGACCGGGGACGGGCAGGACGGCCCGGCCGTTCCGGGCGGCCGTACGGCCGACGAGGTCCCGACGGCGGACGAACTCGCCGCGTTCTCCCGCACCGTCGGACGACTGCGGGCGCTGCCCCTCACCCACCCGGCGAGGTGGCGCGCCGAGCAGGAGGCCGGGTCCTTCGTCCGGGAGGGCCGCAAGCGGCGGCGGCAGGAGAGCCGCGAGCGGGAGCGCCGGGCGGACGCCGAGCTGGTCGCGGCCACCGCGACCGGCGGGCGCGACCGGCGCGAGGACGCGCCGCTCACCCTGCCGTCCGAGACCGCCCCGGTGGGCGAGTACCTCCAGCGCCGGCGTTGCTACGTCTGCAAGTCGACATACCGTCAGGCCGACAGCTTCTACCACTCGCTCTGCCCGCCCTGCGCCGGCGACAACGCCCGCCGGCGCGGCCTGAGCACCGACCTGCGCGGACGGCGGGTCCTGCTCACCGGCGGCCGGGTCAAGATCGGGTTCCAGCTGGCCCTGATGATGCTCCGGGACGGCGCCGACCTCATCGTCACCAGCCGCTTCCCGCACGACACCCTGCGCCGGTTCCGGGCCGCCCCGGGCAGCGCCGGGTGGCTCGACCGGCTATCCGTCGTCGGCATCGACCTGCGCGACCCCCGCCAGGTGCTCGGCCTCTGCGAAGGCCTGCGCGCCGACGGCCGCCCGCTCGACATCCTGGTCAACAACGCCGCCCAGACCCTGCGCCGCCCGCCCGAGTCGTACGCCCTGCTGGCCGCCGGCGAGCACCGCGCGCTGCCGTCCGACGCCGCCCGCGCCGTCACCCACGCCCCCGGGTTCCGCCCGATGCCCGCGCTGGCGCCCGCCTGGCCCGCCGCCGAACTAGACGCCGGCGCGGTCGTCCCGCTCCCCCGCACCGGTGAGTTCGCGGCGCACCCGCCGGCACCGGCGGCGGACGAGGCCGGGCTGCTGCCCGACCCGGCGCCCGCCAACTCCTGGTCCGTCCGGCTCGGCGACCTCGACCCGTCCGAGCTGCTGGAGACCCAGCTGGTCAACGCGCTCGCCCCGGCCCTGCTCTGCGACCGGCTGCTCCCGCTGCTGCTCGCTTCCCCGCACCCCCGCCGCTACATCGTCAACGTCACGGCCGTGGAGGGGCGGTTCGCCGTCCGCAACAAGACGGCCGGCCACCCGCACACCAACATGGCCAAGGCCGCCCTGAACATGCTCACCCGCACCAGCGCGGCCGAACTCGCCGCCCAGGACGTCCACATGTGCGCGGTGGACACCGGCTGGATCACCGACGAGAACCCGGCGCCGAAGAAGTCCAGGATCGCCGACCGGGGGTTCCGGACCCCGCTGGACATCGTCGACGGCGCGGCCCGCGTCTACGACCCGATCGTCCGCGGCGAGGCCGGTTCGCCCGTCTCCGGTGTGTTCCTCAAGGACTACCAGGAGGCGCAGTGGTGACCGGCCCGGGGCGCGGCGAGCGCCCGGCGGCTACTCCCCGCTCAGGAACCGGGCCTCGGTGTCCGGGTCCAGGCCGCAGCGGCTGAGGTCCTCGCGGATCGGGGCGCCCGAGGTCTCCCCCGGCGGGCTGACCAGGTTGTACGCCCCGCCGAGGCCGTGCACCGAGGTGTCCAGGGTCCAGGCCGCGAGGTCGCGGGCGACGGGGGCGGGCGACATGCATGACGGGTGCCCGACTGTGGATCCGGCGCCGTGACGGGCGCCGCAATTCGCTGGAGCGGCGCGACCCGGCGGGCGAGGATGTCACCCATGACCGAATCGCAGCTCACGTACATCGCCGCCCCCGAGGGCGTCGCCCCGGGAACGGGTTACACCCAGGTCGTCACCGGCACGGGCCGCCTGGTCGCCGTCTCCGGGCAGGTCGCGCTCGACGAGCGGGGGCAGTTGGTGGGCGCGGGCGATCCGGCCGCGCAGACCCGGCAGGTCTTCGAGAACCTCCGCCGGTGTCTGGCCGCCGCCGGCGCGACCTTCGACGACGTCGTCAAGCTCACCTACTTCGTCACCGACATCGGCCACCTGCCGGCGATCCGGCCCGTCCGGGACGAGTTCGTCGACGTCCGGCGGCCGCCCGCCAGCTCGGCCGTCCAGGTCGCCGCCCTGTTCCGTCCCGAACTGCTGCTGGAGGTGGAGGCGTTCGCCGTGGTCCCGGAGAAGGCCGGCTGACGGGCGCCCGACCTGGGGCCGGCGGCCGGTACCCGACCCGGGGCCGGAATGGGCCGCGACGCGCGCGAGGTGCCAATGATCTGACAGGCACTCACTCCACCAGCCCCTGAGCACTACGATCAGGCAATGACGGATACCACGGAAACCGCGACGGAACTCACCGACCTGGCCTCCCGGTTCCCGCTGCTGCATGCCCCGCAGCGCTGGACCTGGGGTGGCTACGACGCCCAGTTCTCGTCGGCACTCCCGCCCGACGAGTTGATCACCAACATTCACGTGGTCGGGTTCTCCGACGACCAGGTGGTGCTCTGCCGCGACGCCCGCGGCCACTGGTTCCTCCCGGGCGGCACCCGGGAGGCGGGCGAGAGCGTCGAGTCCTGCCTGGCGCGCGAGTTGCGCGAGGAGGCCGGCGCCCGGCTGACCGGCTCGCCGGTCTGGATCGGCGCGCACAGATGCGTGACGGACGACCCCGTCCCGTACCGGCCCTGGCAGCCGCACCCGGAGAAGGCCTGGCTCTGGGGCTGGGCCGAGGTCGACGTCGACTCCGCGCCGACCAACCCGGCCGACGGCGAGGAGGTCGTCGAGGTGCGGGCGGTCGACCCGGAGGAGGCCGGGCGCCTGCTGGTACGGGCTCGCGAGGGCTGGTGGCGGGAGCTCGTCCAGCTCGCGGTGGAGTCGCACTCCCGGCCCTGAACCGGCCGTGGAACTGCCCTGACCGGGCACTCGACCGGCGCGGCGGCCGGGAGCCGCCGCGCCGGTGGTGCAACGCGCGATGCGCCCCTGGCCCCTGTGGTGGGGTCAAAGGCGCATCGCGGTGAGCGGCGGGCGGAACGGCCCGGGGGTGTTGCTTACTTGGTGAGGCCGGCCTTGACGGAGCAGACGGGCCAGGCGCCGGGGCCCTGGGCGGCGAGGACCTTCTCGCCGACGGCGATCTGCTGGGCCTTGGTGGCCTGGTGGGCCTGCGGGGCGTAGGCGGTGCCGCCGAACGCCGCCCAGGTGGAGGAGGTGAACTGCAGGCCGCCGTAGAAGCCGTTGCCGGTGTTGATCGCCCAGTTGCCGGTCGCCTCGCACTGCGCGACCTTGTCCCAGGTCGACGCCGGCGCGGCGGAGGCGGAGGTGGCCGTGACGAGGCCTGCCACCGGCAGGGCCAGCACGGCGCCCGCCATCAGAGCCGTCCGCACCCGGTTGCGCTTGACGGCGGTCTTGGCGGTGGCAGCGGCGGTCTCGTTACGGAAGATCATGCACAGTCCTCTCCAGAACCCCGGGCAGGCATGCGGAACCGGACCCCGTGAAGGGCCTACGACTTCCAACGCCTCGACTGGACGAGCGACGACCACCGGACGTCAGGGACGCACCGTGCCGGAAGAACCCGGCGGGGCCGTGCTGCGGGATGAACCCGGGCGGTGCTCGTTGCACCGACAACAACGAAGCTACGGACCCACCAGGTTTACATCAAGCAATTCCACGTTCCCCCAGGCCACAGGCCCGTTACCGGCCGTACCGATCAAGAAAAAACGCCCGGAACCACCCGAAACCACCCCAAATCCATGATCCAACAAGCCCCCGAGTGCCCCCGCTCACACCACACCCCCTGTGACCCCACCCACACCATCCACCCACCGTCACCACCACCCCACCCACCGCCCAACAACCCACCCCCACACCCACCCACCACAGTGACCCCCACCACAACCACCACCCCCAGCCACCACACCACCACCCCCAGCCACCAAAACCCCACCCCCGACCGACCAAGTCCCGCACAGCGGCCGCCCACGGCGATAGGCCGCCGTAGGCCGCACCCGCCGCAGCGGCGCAGTCCGTACGGCGGCCCTCGGTCGCGGCGACCCTTACCCGGCGGCGGCCCTCACCCGGCGGCCCCGGGAAGGTTCCGGCCCGCCGGTACCCCCTCCTGTCGCTCGCCCTGCTCCCCCGTCGGCTCCGGCCGGGTGTCCCCGGGGAGCGGCCCCCCGAGCAGCCAGGCGGCACCGAAGGCGACGGCGGACAGCACCGCAGCCCCGACCAGCACACCGTGCAGACCGCTGACCACGGCGTCCTGCACCGCCTCGCGGACGACAGCGGGTACGTCCCGCAGCAGGGCCGGGGTCAGCTGTCCGCCGGTGACCAGCCGGTCCGCGGTCTCCCGCCCGAGCCGGCCGGCCAGGACGGCGTCGGTCCGTCCGGTGTAGACGGCGCCCAGCGCGGCGACCCCCAGCGAGCCGCCGATGGTGCGGGCCAGCGTGACCGTACCGGTGGCCGCGCCCATGTCGCGGGGTGCGGCGCTGCTCATCGTGGTGAGCAAGGTGCTCTGCATGACCAGGCCGATGCCGAGACCGCTGACCAGCGTGAGCGCCGAGGCCGACGCCGTCGGGGTGTCCCGGCCGAGCAGGAGCAGCAGCAGGGTGCCGGCCACGGCCAGGGCGCCGCCGAGGACGGCCGGGCCGCGCTGCCGGGCGCCGGTCCGGCCCAGGTACCGGCCGGTGGCGAGCTGTGCGCCGAGCATGCCGAGCATCAGCGGGAGCAGCAGCAGGCCGCCGCCGGTCGAGGAGGTGCCCCGGACGAGCTGCAGGTAGAGCGGCAGGTGGATCATCACCGCCAGCATCAGCGCGCCGACCAGGAAGCTGAGCAGCTGGGCCACGGTGAAGGTGCGGCTGCGGAAGAGCCGGGGCGGGATCACCGGCTCCGGGGCCCGCCGCTCCACCCGGACGAACCAGGCGAGGGCCCCGGCGCTCACCGCGCCCAGGGCGAGGATCCGCGGCGAGGACCAGGGGTAGGAGGTGCCGCCCAAGCTGCTGAGCAGGGTGAGCCCGAGAATGGCGACCGTGAGCAGAGCGGCGCCGGCGAAGTCGATCCGGACCCGGGTGCGGGCGGTCCGCAGCCGGACCCCGACACCGACGGCCAGCAGGGCCAGTGCGCCGACCGGCAGGTTGACGTAGAAGGCCCAGCGCCAGCTCAGGTGGTCGGTGAGGAACCCGCCGAGCAGGGGGCCGCCGACGAAGGCGACCGGCATCAGTACGCCGATCATGGACTGGATCCGGCCGCGGTCCTCGGCGGCCACCAGCACACCGATGATCGACAGCGCGCCGACCATCAGCCCGCCCGCCCCCAGCCCCTGGAGGGCGCGGAAGGCGATGAGCTGGTTCATGTCCTGGGCCAGGCCGGAGAGCACGGAGCCGGCCAGGAAGACCACCACCGAGGACAGGAAGGCGCCCTTGCGCCCGTACAGGTCGCCGAGCTTCCCCCAGATCGGGGTGGCCGCGGCGGCGGTGAGCAGGTAGGCCGTCACCACCCAGGAGAGCCGGTCGAGGCCGCCGAGGTCACCCACCACGGTGGGGAGCGCGGTGCTGACGATCTGCCCGTCCAGGGTGGCCAGGAAGATGCCGAGCATCAGTCCGAGGACGCCCGGGTAGGGCAGCGGCGGGCGGCCCGCGTCCGGCGGCCCGGTGGTCGTGCTGGTGGCGGCGCCCGGGTCGGTCACGTCGTCCCCTCCCCTCCCGCCGTTCGTGTCCTTCCCGCCGTTCCCGCCGCTCATGTCATTCATGTGGTTCACGCTCTTCATGCTGTTCACGCCCCTCCTTCCGGTCCGCCCGCCGTCGCCGTCAGGCGGTGTAGGGACGCAGGCGCTTGGCGTCGCGCAGAGCGTGGGCCCACCAGGCCAGCTGGTCGAGCATGGTCTTGGCGGCGCCCTCGGCGGCCGGGTCGAGCACGTTGCCGTCGGCGTCGAACTTGTCGCCGTAGTCGTGGAAGCTGACGGTCTCGCGGAGGGTGACGGCGTGCAGTTCGGCCAGCACCGGGCGCAGCTGCTCGACCGCGCGCAGGCCGCCGGAGCGCCCACCGTACGAGACGAAGCCGACCGGCTTGGCGTGCCACTGGTGGGTGTGGAAGTCGATGGCGTTCTTCAGCGGTGCCGGAAAGCTGTGGTTGTACTCCGGCGTGACGATCACGAAGCCGTCGGCGGCCTCCAGCCGTGGTGACACGGCGGCGAACTGCGCCTGGACGTCCTCGGGCAGCGGTGCGCCGAAGGCGGGGAAGGCGCTGGGCAGCGGGGTGGCGACCAGGTCGACGAGGTCGGTCTCCAGTTCCCCGTGTTCGGCGGCCCGGCCGAGCAGCCAGTCCGCGACGACGGGTCCGAACCGCCCCGCCCTGGTGCTGCCGAGGATGACGGCGATCCGCAGTCGGTGGCCGGTCGGGTCCGCAGGGTCCGGCTGCCTGGCCTTCGGCCCGGTCGTCTCCTCGTCCGCCCCCTCGATCGCCTGGCCGGTGGCCTGCGCGGTTCCGTTCGTCGTGGTCATGGGAATCCCCCTCGATGTGTACGCCGTATCGATTGAGATACAACGTACACAGAAGCGTATACGTTGTCCACTGCTGATACGGTGTACACATCACCCCCGGACCGAGGAGCCAGCCCATGCCCGCCGACCAGCAGCAGGACAGCCGGGCGAAGGGCGCGGAGAAGCCCCGGACCTCCCTCTGGGAGCGGCTCGAACGACCGGCGCCGGCCCCGCGCTCCACACTCACCCCGGAGCGGATCGCCGCCGTCGCGGTCGGTGTCGCCGACGCCGAGGGGCTCGACGCCGTCACCATGCGCCGCCTCGCCACCGAACTGGGCGTCGCCCCGATGGCCGCCTACCGGTACGTCTCCGGCAAGGACGAACTCCTGGAGCTGATGGTCGACTTCGTCTACGGCGAGCTGGCCCCCGCCGGGACCGGCGCCGACTGGCGGGAGGTCATGCGCGGGCTGGCCCTCCGCACCAGGACCCTACTGCTGGACCACCCCTGGATGACCCAGGCCTCGGTCCTCGCCCTGACCCCGAACCAGCTGGCCGTACCGGAGCGGGTGCTCAAGGCGCTCGACGACCTCGGCCTGGACGCCGACCGGATGATGGCCGTCTTCCGCACCGTGACGGCCTACGCCAAGGGCGCGGCCGAGGTCGAGGTCAACCTCCTCCGCGAGATGCGGAAGCGGGGCTGGACCAGCGGGCACGACACCAGGACGGGGCTGGCCCCGCAGATGACCTGGCTGATGAACACCGGCCGCTACCCGGCCTTCCGCCGGTACGCGCTGACCGCCACCCGCAAGGACGACCCGCAGTGGCAGTTCGAGACCGGGCTGGACTGCGTCCTCGACGGCATCGCGGCCCGGATGGGCATCTGACCGGGCCGGGCCGGTGACCGCCCGCGCCGGCGACGGCTCGGGCCGCGGCGAACGGCCGGGCCGCGCCCGGGCCCACGAACCCGGACCGTAACGGCCGCAGGAAAAGGGACGGGAACAGGGACGGGAACAGGGACGGGCCGGCGGACGCGATGTCCGCCGGCCCGTCCCGTCCTCAGGTGTCGCGCGCTCAGCGGCGTCCGGACCTGCCGCCGGAGCCGGAGCCCGACCCCTGGCCCGGTCCCGAGCCGCCGGCCAGACCGGCCCGGCGCAGCGCGTCCGCCATGGCGCTGTTGCCGGCCGGGGCCGGGGCACCGCCGCCACTGCCGGAGCCACCGCCGCCGGAGCCGCGCCGGTCCTGCCGCGGCGGGCGCGGTCCGCGCTCACCGCCCCGGTCCGCGCCGCGCTCACCACGCTCGCGGCCACCGCCGGAACCGCCGCCCTGCGACCGGCCGACCTCGTCGTCCAGGCGCAGCGTCAGCCCGATCCGCTTACGCGGCACGTCCACCGCGGTCACCCGGACCTTGACGATGTCGCCGGGCTTGACCACCTCGCGCGGGTCCTTGACGAAGTTCTTCGACAGGGCGGACACGTGCACCAGGCCGTCCTGGTGCACGCCCACGTCCACGAAGGCGCCGAAGGCGGCGACGTTGGTGACCACGCCCTCCAGCACCATGCCGACCTCCAGGTCGCCGATCTTGTCGACGCCCTCCTTGAAGGTGGCGGTCTTGAAGGCGGGGCGCGGGTCGCGGCCGGGCTTGTCCAGCTCGCCCAGGATGTCGGTGACGGTCGGGACTCCGAAGGTGTCGTCCGCGAAGTCACCGGGGCGCAGGGCCCGCAGAGCGGTGCTGTTGCCGATCAGCGCGGGCAGGTCGCCGCCGGTCGCGGCGAGGATCCGGCGTACCACCGGGTAGGCCTCGGGGTGCACGCTGGAGGCGTCCAGCGGGTCCTCGCCGCCGGGGATGCGCAGGAAGCCGGCGCACTGCTCGAAGGCCTTCGGGCCGAGCCGGGCGACGTCCTTGAGCGCCCGCCGGGTCCTGAACGGGCCGTTGGCGTCGCGGTGGGCGACGATGTTGTCGGCGAGCGTGCCGGTGATGCCGGAGACCCGGGTGAGCAGCGGGGACGAGGCGGTGTTGACGTCCACGCCGACGGCGTTGACGCAGTCCTCGACCACGGCGTCCAGCGAGCGGGAGAGCTTCAACTCGCTGAGGTCGTGCTGGTACTGGCCGACGCCGATCGACTTGGGGTCGATCTTGACCAGCTCCGCCAGCGGGTCCTGCAGGCGCCGGGCGATGGAGACCGCGCCGCGGATCGAGACGTTGAGGTCGGGCAGCTCCTGCGAGGCGTACGCGGAGGCGGAGTACACCGAGGCACCGGCCTCGGAGACCATCGCCTTGGTGAGCTTCAGCTCCGGGTGCCGCTTGATCAGGTCCTCGGCGAGCTTGTCGGTCTCGCGGGAGGCGGTGCCGTTGCCGATCGCGACCAGGTCGACGTCGTGCTTCTTCGCCAGCGCCGCGAGGGTCGCGATCGAGGCGTCCCACTTGTTGGCCGGCTGGTGCGGGTAGATGGTGTCGAACGCGACCACCTTGCCGGTGGCGTCGACCACCGCGACCTTCACACCGGTACGGAAGCCCGGGTCCAGGCCCATCGTGGCGCGGGTGCCGGCGGGCGCGGCGAGCAGCAGGTCGCGCAGGTTGGCGGCGAAGACCCGGACGGCCTCGTCCTCGGCCTCCTGTCGGAGCCGGGTCCGCAGGTCGATGCCGAGCCGGACCAGGATGCGGGTGCGCCAGGCCCAGCGGACGGTGTCGCCCAGCCACTTGTCGCCCGGACGGCCGTGGTCGGCAACGCCGAAGCGGGCCGCGATCCGCTGCTCGTACGCGCTCTGGCCGGGCAGGTCCCCGGAGTCCTGGCCGTCCTCGGGCGAGAGTTCGAGGTCGAGGACCTCCTCCTTCTCCCCGCGCAGCATCGCCAGGATGCGGTGCGAGGGGAGCTTGGTGTAGGGCTCCGCGAAGTCGAAGTAGTCGGAGAACTTGGCCCCGTCCTGCTCCTTGCCGTCCCGGACGGTGGCGACCAGCCGGCCGCGGGTCCACATCCGCTCGCGCAGGGTGCCGATCAGGTCCGCGTCCTCGGCGAAGCGCTCGACCAGGATCGACCGGGCGCCCTCCAGCGCGGCGGCCCGGTCCGCGACCGACTCGTTGAGGTAGCCGTCGGCGGTCGCCTGCGGGTCCAGGCCCGGATCGGCGAGCAGCGCGTCGGCGAGCGGCTCCAGGCCGGCCTCGCGGGCGATCTGCGCCTTGGTGCGGCGCTTGGGCTTGAACGGGAGGTAGATGTCCTCCAGCCGGGCCTTGGAATCGGCGGCCAGGATCTGCCCGCGCAGGGTGTCGTCCAGCTTGCCCTGCGCCTCGACGGACTCCAGGATCGCGCTCCGCCGCTCCTCCAACTCGCGCAGGTAGCGCAGCCGCTCCTCCAGCGCGCGCAGCTGGGCGTCGTCGAGCTCGCCCGTCGCCTCCTTGCGGTAGCGCGCGATGAAGGGGACGGTCGAGCCGCCGTCGAGCAGGTCGACCGCCGCCTTCACCTGCCCCTCGCGGACGCCGAGTTCCTCGGCGATCTTGCGCTCCACCGCCCGCTGGGCCGCCTGTTCGACTGCCGTGCTCACTAGCCGGTCACCTTCTCCAGTGTCGCCGCGTTGCCGGCGCCGTACGCCCAGCATGTACGCCCAGCATTCTGGCAGCCCCGGGCGCGTGCGCGGCCCCCGACATCCGTCTCTCCCCCGCTGAACCTTCCCCGGCCTTCCCGGCACCCATGTCCGTCCCGGTGCCGCGCCGCCGCCCCCGTACACTTCCGCCCATGGACGCCACGCCCGAGCAGCTCGAACGCATCATCCGCCTCGCCGCCGGGAGCTACCTGCTGGTGACCACGTACAAGAAGGACGGCAGCACCGTCGCCACCCCCGTCTGGGTCGTCCGCGACGGCAACGCCCTCGGCATCTGGACGGTCGCCGACTCCTGGAAGGTCAAGCGGATCCGCAACCGCGCCGACGTCCTGGTCGGCCCCTGCGACGTCCGCGGCAACCCCACCGGCGAGTCCGTCCCCGCCACCGCCGAGATCCTCTCCCCCGCCGAGACCGCCGCCTACCGCACCCTGCTGCGCCGCAAGTACGGCCTGCTCGGCGTGCTGACCCTGGCCGGCAGCAAGCTGCGGCGCGGCGACAAGGGCACCGTGGGGATCCGGATCACGCCGACGGACTGAGGCCGTTCCGACAACCCGTCGCGGTCCGACACCGGCAGCATCTGTCGCCAGAGCCCGTCGGACCGACTGCGGTGCCGAGCACCGCCGGGCCCGATGTCTCACGACAGCGGGCCCTGACCTCCGCACCCGTACGGGTCCAGCCGTCCCGCGGGGCAACCGAATCCGCGCCCACCGATGGCCGTTCGGCAACGGTGTCCTACCTACGATCCGCCAGACGGCGGCCTTGCTTCGAGACGCTCACCACCATCGGGGCGCTCCGGACCCAGCATGAGAAGCAGGTCGCTGAAGCTGTTGGAAACCGTTCGCCAGGCCCCCTCCTCCCCGAGAAAGACGACTCTCGGATCAGCAAAGGAATCGCGGTAGTCCAGGGCAAAGAGCAGATCCGGCCCGATACTCCCGATGATCACGGTCTTCATCCGCGACATGTACTCAGGCGCAGAGAACTCTTCGGATGTGCCGAAATAACATTCCATCGTCTCGTCATCGAGGTCTTCGCGCCACCACTTGGTGGTTGCAACGATCCCCGCAGTCGAGTAGAAGCGGGGCTGCACGGGGGCCTGCCCGAACGTCTCCCTCAGCCTGGGAGAGCCGGCGAGGGCCATCCAGCTGAGATCTTGGATGGATTCAATCAGACCGCGAGGGAGAGGCATGCCGAAAATCGAGTCACAGAACTCTGCCTCGGCCTTCATCGCGACCTCACCGCCATACCCGTGGCTGATGCTATCGCGTCCATGATTCCCTGCCTTCCACCGAGAGGCGCCATGGGATCCCCATGATTCCTCCTATTGACACTCCGAGAGAACCAGGCTACAGATATGCCGTCTTCTTCGAAGAACATATTGAATGCAACGGTGTCCCGAGACCCCTGGAAGTGCCAGAAATTGACCTCTCCGTGCCCCCCGGACGACAAGACGGCGTTCGGGAATTTCGCAGGGTTCTTCTCCTCGACGCTCAAGCGGGCGTAAAAGGTCCCGCCATTCGGATCGTAGACTCCACTGTAGACATCTCCGGCAGCGGCCTGGGAGAGCTCTGCCGAGTTATCGAAATCCTCCGCGTTGGAGAGGATGTTCTTGTTGCAGTTGTGGACCAGGACCGGAGCGGCACCCGCCAGCACATAGTACGTGTGCACGTTTGCGACGGTGAGATTCCGTACCGTCGTCTGTTCGGTCCAGCGCCGGACAGAGTCGATCTGGACGTACGTTCCGGCGCTGGTCCGGAGCCACTGGCCGGCCTTGAGGTCGGTGGCGTCGGTCCAGGTCTGCGTCTCGGCGATCCAGAACGGGTGGTGGTCGGTGGCCGTGATGGTGTCGGCCTTGGCTCCAGCGAGACCGTCGGTGTCGACGGTGATCTCGACCAGGTTCTTGCTGCCGGTGCCGATGATGGTGGCGAGGACGGTGTGGCCCCCGTCGACCTCCTGCTCGGGCTCGGTGGTGGCGACCTGGTCGCCGACCTGGACCTGGTCGATGGGCCTGGTGCTGCCGTCGGCCATCAGGACCGGGGTGTCTGGTGTGAAGCTGTTGACCTCGCAAGACGGACCCGCGCCGCCCGGCGCATCGTCCACCTTCCCCGCCCCCGGCGGTTCAGGTGTCCCCTTCTTCGCCAGTGCCGCCTTGAGGTCGTCCGCCTTCCTGGACGCGTACGCCGCCGCGTCGTCGGCCCACTTGAGGATGGCGTTGGCCTCGGTGAGGCGCTTCTCGAAGGAGCGGTAGGCGTCGTAGGCCTTGTCGAGGGCTTTGACGATCTTCTTGGCCTTGAAGATCTTGCCCCAGGGGATGACACCGATGATCATCGAGGCGCAGGCGCCGATCGAGCCCTTGGTGAAGCAGTCCCTGATGTCGTTGATCCCGAGGACCTCCATCAGGATCTCGCCGCCGGCCTCGACCACGACGTCGACCAGGGTCTTCTTCTTGGTCTTCTTGGCCTCCTCGACCTTGTCGGCCGGCGGCGCCGGGATCGGCGGGTCGGCGTCGTCGCTGCCGCCGCCCCCGTCGTCCTCGTAGCCGTTGGGAGTCGGCCAGCCCTTGCCGTCGTTGCAGCTGTCGCAGTAGAGGCCGCTGGGGTCGCTGCTGGTGACCGGCGAGTTGTTGGAGTACGCGTAGGCGTTCATCAACTGGGAGTTGCCGGTGTCGAGCACCGGGTCCACCGAGACGAAGCGGCCGGTGGCGGGGTCGTACTCGCGGGCGCCGAGGTGGACCAGGCCGGTGGACTCGTCCTTGGTGCCGCCTACGAAGCCCTTGGTGCCGGGCCACAGGGTGGGGGCGGTGCCGCGCTCGCCGCCGAAGGGCATCGACTTGCGTCGGGTGACCGTGCCGGTGGCGGAGTCGATGGAGAGCTGGGCGGTGCCCTGGTGGTCGGCGGTCTGGATGGCGATCTTGCCGTCGCAGCCGCGGACCAGGGTGGGCGAGGAGCCGTGGCTGTAGTAGCGGGTGCCGCAGACGGCGGCGGACGGGGTGCCCGCGCCGGTGAGCTTCAGCTCGGTGGTGCCGAGGTAGAGCGTCACGCCGTCCGGGGCACGCTTGATCAGCCTGGAGCCGTCGGCGCTGTAGAGGTAGGAGGTGACCTTGGGCCCCTCGGTCACCTTCGCCAGGTGGCCCTCGGTGTCCCATTCGAGGCTCTGCTCGGAACCGGAGATCCGCCGGGTGATCTGGTTGCCGGCCGCGTCGTAGACGTACTCGTCGAGGCGGGTTCCGCCGGGGCCGGTGGAGGTGGTGGAGGTGGAGGCGTGCGGCCGGGCCGCGCCCGGCGCGGGGTAGGCGAGGGTGCGGTTGATGTTCTTGGTGGTGTCGCCGGTCGGGTCGTTGACCGTCTCGGCGATCCGGTTGCCGGTGACGTCGAAGCCGTAGGTGTTCCAGTAGGCGTCCGGGCCGCCGACGGTGGTGGCCGCGTTGGCGGCGGTCGGGGTGGTGGCGCAGTCGGTCTTCGCCGTCCAGGCGGCGTTCATCCGCCGCAGGTAGTCGTAGCGGAAGCACTGCTGGTCGACGGCTCCGGTGTCGGCCGTCTCCTTGATGCCGGTGATGTTCCCGGCCTTGTCGTAGCTGTAGGTGGTGGCGGAGATCTCGGAGACCGTCCCGGTGGTGCGGGAGACCACGGAGTCGGTGAGGCGGTGGGTGCCCGTCTCGTAGTAGTAGGCCTGGGTGATGGGGTTGGCGGCGCTGCCCACGACGTGCGCGAGCACCTCGCCGCTGTCGCTGTAGGTGGTGCCGCGCACGTAGGAGGTGGCGCCGCTCAGCGAGGTGGGCTGGCCCATCGAGGAGTAGCCGAAGACCAGGTTCTCCAGCGGCAGGCCGCCGGCCTTGGGGAGCAGGGTGGAGCCGAGGGCGCCGACCGAGGTGTACGACATGCTGGTGCTGTAGCTGCCGGCCAGCGGTTCCTCGCCCGGGACGGACGGGATGGTGACGTTGGTGCCGAGCGGCTGGCCGGCGGCGTTGTAGCCGGTGACGGCGGTGGTGTAGGACGCTCCGCCGGCCACCCGGGTGGACGAGGCGGGCAGGCCGAGGCCCTTGGTCGCGGTGTCGAAAGTCCAGTTGGCGAGGGTGGTCCCGGTGGCGGCGTCCTTGATCGCGGTCTTGCGGCCGAGGACGTCGTACTGCGGCTGGACGGTCCTGCCTCGCGCGTCGGTGCTGGTCAGCACTCGGCCGGCGAAGTCGTAGGTCGCGGTTGACCGGCCCTTGTCGGGGTCGTTGATCTCGACCGGACGACCGCGCAGGTCGTACGTCCAGCTCCAGGTGTTGGCGCCGGTGGCGTCGACCACGGAGGCCTGCTCGCCGCGCTTGGTGTAGGTGTATCGGGTGGTGTCGTACGCGGTGGCGGTGGCGTCGATGGCCGGGACGGCGCTCTGCGAGTGGTACTGCCGCATCTCGGTCGGCCGGCCGGTGGCGTCGTTGACCACCAGGGTGCGGGTGCCGCCGTCCGGCGGGACGGTCGCGGCCCAGTTGCCGCCGTAGGTGGTGGTGGTGCGCCACTTCTCGACGGCGAGCGAGTAGGTGATCTCGTCGGTGGGGCGGCCCTGGCCGTCGAACAGGAAGCCGTTCTGGGTGGGGATCTTGTTGTCGGGGATCGCCGCCACGGCGCCGTCGGGGGCGCCCTCGGCCATGTGCGGCGGGTTGGTCTGGTTGACCGCGCCGAGCGAGTTGTAGAAGGTGTCGGCCACCATCCGGTTGGTCACCGTGGTGCTGGTGGACTTGGCGCCGGGCTCCTGGGTCTGCCGGATCCGGCCGAGGCCGTCGAAGATCTGCTGGGAGGTGCGGTAGCCGCCGGCCTCCATCCGGGTCGAACTGCTTGAGGAGACGGGACCGTTGACGTTGTTGCCGGCGTCGACCGGCAGGGCGTAGCCGAAGCTGCTGCTGGGCTGGGTGGGGTGGGCGGCCTTGGTCCAGGCGGGCAGCCAGACCTTGGCGAGCCGGCCGGCCGCGTCGTACTCCAGGTCGGTCCGGTTGGCGTTGGCGTCCTCGGAGCCGGTCTGGTCGCCGCGCAGGCCGTCCAGGTAGGTGGTGCTGGTGAGCCACTTGGTGGCCGGGCGGTCCATCGGCACCTTGGTGGTGACGGACGTGGTCAGGCCGTTGGTGTTGGCGGTGTAGCTGGTGAGGGTGGTGTCCCCGTAGGCGTCGGTGGAGGTCAGCGGGCGGCCGTTGGCGTCGAATCCGGCCCTGGTGAGGGTCTGGTACTGCGGGGTCTGGCCGCTGTACGAGGCGAGCTCCTCCGTCCTGGTGACCAGGCCGCGGGTGGGTGCGGCGGTCAGGCTCGCGGAGTCGTCGTAGTAGATCCGGGCGTCCTGGACGCTGTCGGCCGGGTAGGACGGGGTGGTGGCGCAGTCGACCGCGACCTTCTCCGTCCGGTAGACCTTGTCCTTGATCCGGCCGCCGCTGTCGGTGTACCAGAAGCGGGTGCAGGAGTCGTCGTCGGCGCGGGTCGGGTCGCCCTCCTCGTTGACCGTGGAGATCCGGCCGAGCGCGTCGAAGGTCTTGCCGAGCTCGGTGCTCTGCCAGGCGGTGGCGCCGGCCGAGCTGGTGGTGACGAGGGTGCGGGAGACGACCTTGGCGGTGTCCCGCCGGTAGCCCTTCAGCGGGCCCGGGGTGCCGGCCCGGTTGCGGGTCGCGGTGGCGTCCGAGCGCCACGGCTCGTAGGAGACGGTGCCGGTGGGGCTGCCGCTCTCGCCGGAGTAGGTGATGCTCTCGCGCAGGGTGCCGGTGAGGCCGTCCTCGTCGGCGATGGCCGTGCCCTGGGAGTCGGCGACCGTGACGCTGCGGGTGCCGTTGGCGAGCTTGTCGCCGTTCATCCCGCGGAAGTAGACGGATTCCGTCCGGGTGACCTTGTCCCCCTGGCCGGCGTCGCCGTGCAGGGTGCGGACCAGTCCGTAGCCGCGGTAGTCGCTCCAGGTGCGGTCGGCGTCGTCGGTGCCCTCACTGGTGTCGTAGTGCCAGGCGGCGCCGCCGAGGTACTCGTACCGGGTGGTCTTCGAGCGGGCCTTGACCAGGCGGTCGCTCTCGTCGACCCGGGTGACCACGTACTTGTGGAAGAGGTCGTCGTGGGCGATCTGGCTCTGCGGCGGCGTCCAGTGCACCGGGAAGCAGCGCAGGGTGTTCTGGTCGAGGGCACCCGGCAGCACGGCCGGCGCCTCGCGGCGGCACTCCGGTTCGGAGTAGGTGACGTCGATCTGGCCACCGGAGTCGAGTCCCACCGCCGTGATCCGCAGCCTGGCGAGGTAGGGCAGCGGGTCGGTGCCGCCCCAGACCCGGTTGGCCATCGGCTTGCCGGTGAAGACGGTGCGCGGGAGCTTGACGGCGGCTCCTCCGATGCCGGCGCCAGCGGCCTTGCCGGTCCGGGTGACGGCGTTGAGCCAGAGCGCCGGCGAGAAGGCGTCCTCGGCGCTCTTGAACTCCTGGTCCAGGTTCCAGGTGTCGATCTCCTGGTAGCCGGTGCCGTTCCAGACCTGGGTGGTGATGGCGGTCAGCCGCTTGCGGTTGAAGAAGGAGGGGGTGTGCTGGGTGCAGGTGGTGGCCGAGCAGACCTGGTCGAACGGGACGTCGGGCCAGTTGGCGGCGTGCGCGGCGTCGAAGGCGGCGCAGTTGGCGGTGCAGCGCTCGTCGGTGGCGAAGTTCACCTGGGCGGGCGCGGTGGCGTAGAGGTTGTCCGCCCGCAGACCGTAGTCGATCCGCTTCAGCTGGCCGCCGCGGACGTAACTCACGGCGGTGCTGCCCATGTTGGGGGCGTAGTTGTTGGTCTCGGGCTCGTAGTAGTACGACATCGCGTTGCCGTGCACGTCCTCGACCAGGTCGAGGTTCCAGCGCCAGCCGAGGTTGGCGCACTGCGAGGCCGCGTAGGTGGCCGCGTGGCAGGGCTCGCCGGGGTGGTTGCCGTAGACCGGCTCGGTGAAGACGGACTTGCTCTCGGTCTTCCCGGCGGACCAGCCGGGCAGTTGGCCCTTGCCGAAGGTGTAGCGGGTGCCTTCGGGAGTGGTGACCACCCAGTGCTCGCCGCCGTAGGCGCCGTTGGCGGCGCCGGTCTTCAGCTCCACGGTGCTGCCGTCGTCGCTGGCGGGCTTCCACTGCCCGGTGGCGTCGTCCAGGATCAGTTCGGTGGAGCGTCCGTTCAGCGACATCGCGACGACCGGGCCCGCGTAGCAGAGGTCCCCGGTGTCGGCGCTGTTGTTGGGCGACTGGCCGGCCAGGTTCTTGCCCTTGTCGTCGGCGCACTGGCGGTAGCGGCGCTCGACGTAGCCGCCGGCGCCCACCTCCCAGCCGTCGCCGATCGCGGAGGCCTGGCTGTTGGTGGCGACGGTGCGGCCGTCCACCGAGCCGGAGGAGTAGGTGAGGCCGACCTGCGGGGACGGTCCGCCGAGCGAGGGCGGCACCTCGATCGGGTAGGAGTAGGTGAAGTCCCCGGCCGAGCCGCCGACCTGCCAGGACCCGGACGGTGAGAGCGAGGTGGCGCTGTAGGTGCCGCCCGAGCCGGACGGGCCGGCCTCGGCGGCGAGCAGCGTGGTGCCGGAGCTCGCGGGCGTCGCGGAGCGGGCCTCCGGTCCGGTCGCGGCCACGGGCGCGGCGGGGACGCCCACCTCGGCGGTGAGCTTCGCGCCGGCCAGGTCGTTGGCCGTGGGGACGGGCTTGCGGGTGCGGCACTCCGCCAGTTCGGGCGTGCTGAGCGCGCAGGCGGGCAGCTCGACCAGGGTGAGCCGGGAGGCCCAGTCGCCGCCGTACGCGTTCTTGAAGGAGGAGTAGTCGATCTCTGCCGTGACCGTGCCGGGCGCGGCGGCGCCGTCGGCGCGGGCCAGGCCGAGCAACAGGCCCTGGACGCCGGCCCGTTCGGTGGCCGAGCGGTCGAGGGTCTGCACCCTGACCTTGGCGGGGGTGCCTGCCTTGGCGGGGGTGCCCGACGGGGCGGCGGCCTCGGCGCCGGGCGCGGGCTGTGCAGCGGCACCGGGCTGGGCGCCGGCGGCGCTCGCGGTCGGGGCCGCCGAGATCCGGACCGGCAGCGAACCGGCCTGCCGCCCGGCCGGCGGCGCGGCCTCACCGGACGTGGCGCCGGCGGACTTCCCCTCGGTGGACCTGCCCTCGGCGGAGGTGGCGGCGGGCGCCGGCTCGACCTCGGCCGACTGCGCGGCCGGCCAGCTCACCGGCCCCGGGCCGGTCCATCTGTGCTCGGCCGGCTTGGCCTCGTCGAACGGCTTGGCCGCCACCGGGCCGCCCTTGACCGGCGCGTCCTTCTGCAGGGCCCGCGCCGCCGGGGGCTTCTTCCCGGCGGCCAGCGCGGGCATCGGCGACAACAGGGAGAACCCGAGCGCCGACACCACCGTCACGGCGATCGCCGCGATCGGGCGACGATGCAGGGGAATCCCTGATATCCCCGATTTCCAGTACGTCCTCATGCCGGGCACAGGCACGTCGCAACCCCCCACAGTGATCAGCGGCCCGTGGAACGTACCAGTGCGGCAACCGCCCTGCACAGCCTTTTCCGCAGCGCATTTCCAAAGGCAAGACAAATCATCCCGGAGCACCGCAGGAACAATTCAGACATAGTAAACCGAACGCCATGAGCCGCTTTTTAGCGGGCAAGTGATCCCCCATCAGGCACTGGGGAACCACAGGTCACATCGGACATGCCAGCCTAAATGGCGACATCGTCGCACGCTTTTGTCGCGCCTGCGGAGGATTGTCCGAATCATATTTGGCCAGCAGATTTCCGACGCAGTGAGTAGGGTGACCCTGCTATTCGATATTCACCCGGAGGAATTACGTGAGATTCAGAAGAATCGGCGGTCGGGGGCTCGTACCCCTCCTGGTCGGCGGCCTGGCCCTGTCGGTCGCCGGGATCCCGGCGACACCGGCGGGCGCGCTGGCACCGCGGTCGGACTCCGGGCAGAGCGCGCCGGCCGCCGAGGAGGAGACCGCCCGTCAGCGGGCGGCCCGCACCGGGACTCCGGTGGAACTCCTCACCTCCCGGACCGAGGTGAGTGAGCAGGTCGTCAACCCGGACGGCAGCCACACCGTCACCCAGCACCTGCGGCCGGTCCGGGTCCGCGCCGGCAGCGGCTGGACGCCGGTGGACCCGGCTCTGAAGACCTCCGCCGACGGGACGGTCCGGCCGGCCGCCTCCGCCGTGGACGTCGCATTCTCCGGTGGCGGCAGCAAACCGCTGATCACCCTGGTCAAGGGGCCGCGCAAGCTCAGCATCAGCTGGCCCGACGCGCTGCCGGCGCCGACCCTGGACGGCGCCACCGCGACCTACCCGGCCGTCCTGCCCGACGTGGACCTCAAGGTCACCGCCACCGGCGACGGGTACACCCAGGTCCTGGTGGTGAAGACGCGTCAGGCCGCGCTCAACCCCAGGCTGGCCGATCTCCGGTTCCGGCTCGACCGTCAGAACGTCGCCGTCTCCACCGGGGAGGGCGGCGGCCTGGAGATCAAGGACAGCACCGGCGCGACGGTCTGGGCCGGACCCAGCGCCCTGATGTGGGACTCGCGCGGCGACGCGGCCGCTGCGGCCGCCCCCGCACCGGCAGGCACGGCCGCGAAGACTCCCGCCGCCAAGGGCGCCCAGGGCAGCCAGGGCGCGGTCGCCACCGGCGACTCTGCGGCGGATGCCGCGGCCGGCCCGCAGGACATCCCCGCCGAACAGGCCCCCGACCCGACCGACCGGACGGCCCACCTGCCGATCTCCGTGGTGGGCGACACCCTGGAGGTGAAGCCCGACGCGCGGTTGCTCACCGCCGCCGACACCGAGTTCCCGCTGGTGATCGACCCGTCCGTGACGGCCTTCGGCCGCCAGGCCTGGACCAGGGTCGACAAGAGCTACCCGGGCCAGGCGTTCTGGAACGCCAACGACATCGCCCGGGTCGGCCACGAGGACCAGGACGGCGGCACCAGCCGGTCGTTCTTCCAGATGGACAGCTGGAACTTCACCCGGCCGGGCGTGCGGATCAACAGCGCCCGGTTCGAGATCGTCGAGACCCACGCGTGGAGCTGCTCCGCGCGGCCGGTGGAACTCTGGTGGACCGGCGGGATCAACTCCACCACCAACTGGAACAACCAGCCGGGCTGGGGCGGTCTCTCCGACACCCAGAACGTCGCCAAGGGCAACGAGGCGCACGGCTGCGGTGACGACTGGGTCTACTTCAACGCGTACAACGCCGTGATGGCGGGCGTCCAGAACCAGTCGCCCAACCTGACCCTCGGCCTGCGGGCCGGCAACGAGAGCGACACCTACGGCTGGAAGAAGTTCGACAACAACCCCCGGCTGGTCGTCAACTACAACTACCCGCCGAACGCGCCGAACGCCTACGGCACCAACCCGTCCACGGTCTGCGCGACGGCCGCCACCGGCGCGACCGTCCTGGGCGCCACCACCGGGACGAACCTCATCCAGCTGCAGGCCACCGTCAGCGACCCGCAGGGCGACCAGGTCCGGGCGCACTTCTGGCTCGCCGACGACGACACCAACACCCTGGTGACCGACTGGACGTCGGGCTTCGTGAACAGCGGCACCCCGGTGAGCTTCTCGATCCCGGCCCAGTACATCCCCACCGACCGGCCGATCAGCCTGCGCTGGCAGGTCCGGGCCGAGGACGGCACCGACGCCTCCCCCGGCGTCCCCGCAGTCCCGTGCCACTTCAAGGTGGACCCGCTGGGCCCGAAGAACCCGCCCACCGTCGCCTCGGCGCAGTACCCGGCGCAGCGCTTCGGCGCCCCGGCCGGCACCCCGACCAGCTTCACGCTGAACGGCGGGGGCGACCCCGACGTGGTGAAGTACGTCTACTCGTACGACACCGACACCCTCAACGGGACCGCCGCCACCACCGCGGGCGGCCTCGTCACCCTGCCGTCCTACACCCCGACCAGCGCCGGCCTGCACACCCTGTACGCCGCGAGCGTGGACCCGGCCGGCAACCGCTCCTCCACCGCCGCGTACCGCTTCTACCCGACCAGGCCGGCCGCCGCGCCCAAGGTCGCGGGCGACTTCGACAACGACGGGTACGTGGACCTGGTCGGGACCTCCACCGACGAGGACCGGCTCTACTTCTACAAGGGCACCGCGTCCGTCGACAACGCCACCGGCCTGGTGTCCTCCACCTTCGCCCGGGACACCGAGCCGCTCTCCGCGTACCCGCCGGCCTGGCAGGGCGCCCTGGTGGCCCGGGGCGGCGACTACGTCAACGACGGCATCCCCGACCAGCCGCCGGCCGGCCAGGCCCGGGAGAGCTGGGACGACGGTGCCCAGGACGTGCTGGCGATCCAGCCGGACCTCGCCGACCCGGCGCGGCGCGCGCTCTACCTCTACGCCAACGACGGCGGCGGGCCCGACGCGGGAACGGTGCACTTCCAGAACACCATCGGCACCACCGTCGCCGATCCGAAGCTCGCCGGAGCCCCGTTCGGCTGGGCCGACGTGACCCAGCTCGCCGCCGCCGGCGACTTCGGCACCTCGGCCACCGTCACGGCCAAGGACAACCTCCAGGATCTCCTGGTGGTGGCCGATGACAAGCTGTACGCCGTCTACGGCCGGCCCTGCGTCACCAACACCGAGTGCGTGTTCGGCGCACCCCAGGAGGTCGGCTCCTCCGGGTGGGCCGGGATGGACATCGTCCGGGCGGTGGACCTCACCGGTGACGGCTACCCCGACCTGATCGCCCGCTCCCGCACCTCCTCCACGGACGGCCTGCGGATGTACCCGTACGTCGCCTCCGCCGGCGCGACCAGCCTCGGCTCCGGCACGACCCGGGTGCCGCTGGGCACCACCGGGTGGGGCACCGCCGCGCTGAAGAGCCTCTCCGCCCCGGGCGACCTCGACCTCGACGGCAAGGTCGACCTGGTCGGCGTCACCGTCGACGGCAGCATGCGCTTCTGGCACGGCGACGGCGCCAACGGCTTCACCAGCTCGGTCTCCGGCAGCATCACCGGCGTCGGCAACAAGTGCGTCGACGTCGCGTTCGCGCAGACCGACGTCATCCTGTTCACCTGCCTCGGCGGTGGCAACCAGCACTGGACCTGGAACAACAACAGCCTGATGACGCTGGGCAAGTGCCTCGACATCACGGTGCCGCCCAACTCCAACGCGCTCGGCGTGCTCGCTCCCTGCAACGGCTCGCCGAACCAGCAGTGGCTGGGCCTGCCGGACGGCCACCTGCAGAACCGGGGCTACGACGGGGTCAACGGGGTCAACTGGTGCCTGGCCTCGCCGGCCGGCAGTACGGCGGACAGCACCCGGCTGATCCTCTGGCAGTGCATGCCGTACACCGACCAGGTGTGGCAGTCGCCCGTCCAGCTCGGCCCGCGCGAGACGCTGGCGGGCGGCTGGTTGTCGACCGCCCGGATCGCCTGACCGGATCGCACAACCGGCCCCGCCTGACCGGACGGGCCGCAGGGCAGTACCGCCCCCACGCCGGGCCCGCAGCGCGCTCCTCGCGCCGCGGGCCCGGCCGGTTTGCCGGGTCGGTGTCAGCGCAGGGCCAGGGCCCCGGCCGCCGCCGGCTGCCGCGGCGCCGGCGGGACGGGTGTGTCGGGGCCGCAGGCGGTCTTGACCACGATGGCGTCCAGGGCGGCGGTGGCGCGGGCCGGGTCGGCCTCCTCGTAGGGGTTGGCGGAGATCGCCACCTGGTGGCGGCCCGCGAGGTCGCCGAAGAGGATGGTGCTGTAGCCGGCGATGCCGCCGTCGTGGCCCCAGACGTCGCCGCAGGGCAGCGTCCGGCGGGTCAGCCCGAGGCCGTACCCGAAGGTGCCCTCCTCGTCGATCGGGACGGTGGTGGTCATCTCCTTCAGCTGGGCGGGGCGCAGCAGCCGGCCGCCGAGCAGGGCGGCGTTGAAGCGGGCCAGGTCGTCCGTGGTGGAGATGCCGGCCCCGGCGGCGTAGGCGATCGAGGGGTTGAGCCGGCTGACGTCCACGCGCTCGCCGGACTCCCGCTTCAGGTAGCCGTGGGCGTAGCGGCCGGGGATCGCGGTGGAGGTGGTCGGCATGGTGGTGTGGTCGAGGCCGAGGGGGCGGATGATCCGGCGTTCGACCTCCTGGTTCCAGCTCCGGCCGGTGACCTTCTCGATCATCATGCCGATCGCCACGTAGTTGGTGTTGGAGTAGCTCCACTGCTGGCCGGGCGGGAAGTTGGGGGCGTGCCGGCCCGAGATGTCCAGCAGTTGCCGGGGCTGGTAGGTGGTCCACCGGCCGGTCGTGAGCCAGCTGCCGAGCTCGGTGTCGTCGTGGAAGTACACGCTGGGGTCGCCGAGGTAGTCGTACAGGCCGCTGGTGTGGTTGAGAAGTTGGCGGACGGTGATGCCTTCGCCGCCGCGCACCGCGCCGGGCAGGTAGCGCTCGATCGGCGCGTCCAGCTCGACCTTGTGCTCGGCGACAAGTTGCAGGACGACGGTGGCGACGAAGGTCTTGGTGACGCTGCCGATCCGGAACCGTCCGTCGGCGCGGGCGGCGGCGCCGGTGTCCAGGTCCGCCTGGCCGGAGGCGCCGCGCCACACCGTGCGCCCGTGGTCGCGGACCTCGCCGAGCGCCGCCGAGACGCCGGCTTCGGTGATCAGCGCGTCGAGGGCGCGGTCCAGGGCGGCGGAGTCGCCGTGGCGGGCCTCGGCCGCCCCGGCGCCGGCCGGCTCGGGCGGCGCGTCGGCGGCCGAGGCGGTGGGCGCGAAGGCCAGCAACGCGGCTCCGGCCAGCACTCCGGCGGCGATCCGGCGGGCCGTGCGACCGCCGGATCGGCGGGCGCGCGGATCCGGCGACTGTACGTCAGGCATGGTGTTCCCTCCCGGGCCGGTCCCCTCCGGCCTCACGGCCAGCCTGGCACCGGCCCGGAGGTTCGGGCATCGTCCTGCGGAGCGGTCCGGTCTCACCCTGCGGGAGGGGATCCGGTCAGCCTCGGTGAGGAGGGGTGGCCGGATCCGGCTCGGGGTCACCGCTCGTGAATGCGGGTGTCACCGCGCCGCGGCTGTCCGGGACGTCCACTGCACCCGGGTGGTTCAGGCCATCCAGAAGAAGACCGCCGTCATACGTTTCTCCTCCAGGGTGCTGCCCCAGTAGCCGGTGGCGGTGTGGATCAGGTTGGAGGTGTAGAGCAGCAGGCGGTTGTACCGGTTCGGCACCCGGACGTCCTCGGTGAACGCGTCGGCGGGGACGAAGCGGGTGCCCAGGGCGTCCACCAGGTTGTTGTGCGGGGCCGTCACCAGATTGCCGCCGAGCCGGCCGCCGGGCATGCTCTGCCGGTAGAAGCTGGTGCCGGTGTCCTTGGGCACGTCCGGGTTGAGGTAGAGCACGGCGGCGTAGCGGCAGAGCGCCCGGGAGTCGGTGTGCGGTCGGGGCTCGCACTCGTCCTTGCCGACCACCTGGACGCAGTTGTGGTTCAGGGTGGCGCCGCCGGGGGCGGTCTCCGCCCACAGCCGGGTGGCGCCGGTCGCCCGCCGCACCTGCTTCTCGATGTGGGCGAGTTCGTCCGGTTCGAGGCCGGGCATGGTGCGCAGTCCGGGCCAGCTCTCCGGCTTGTGCGGGTAGCCCTCGGCCCAGTCGTCGCGGGCGAGGACGCGGGCTCGGACGGCGTCGATGTCGGGCAGTGCGTCGTCGAGGATCCAGTAGTCCCGCCCAGGTGTGGGTTTGCGGTAGGGCAGCACGGGGAGCCCCGAGGGCCTCCGGGGTTGTGAGGGCATATCGGTGACGATACGGACGGGGTTCGTCAGCGCTCGCCCCCGCTTTGGTCAATGTTCATCAAAATGGTGGCCGACTCCGGCGCCGGGCCGGCCGCCCGGGCCCCCTCGGCCCTCTCGGCCTGCTCGGCCTGCTCGGCCTGCTCGACCAGCCGCAGGGCGCTCTCGGTGGACGCGATCAGGTCGAGGTCCTCGGCCGCCCGCCGCCTGCGCAGGGCCTCCTCCAGAAACGCCCTGGCCTCGGCGGTACGACCCTGGTCGAGGCGCTGTTTTCCGAGATGCTGGAAGCAGTAGGAGAGCAGGTGCGGGGCATGGGCGTGCGCGAGGCGCAGCGCCTTCCGGTAGGCGGACTCGGCGGCGTCCAGGTCGCCCCGGTACCGCTGGGCGTCACCGAGGTTGAGGTGGACGGCGACGGCTCGGCCGTCGTCACCCGCGAGGGCCGACGCGCGCCGCAGCAGGCGGACGGCCTCGTCGTGGCGGCCCAGCACCAGCAGTCCGACACCGGCCCGGCGCAGCACGTCCGGCCGGTCGAGGGGGCCGCCGAGCAGGTCGGCCACCGCTCGCTCCAGTGCTTCGCGGTCCTTGGGGACCATCCGGCCGCCCGCGTCCAGAACGATCAGACTCATCACCCGGCCCAGCCTGGCAGACCTGCCCCGGCGAGAAGGGGCTCGCTCGCCGCACCGGGCCCCCGGGCCGGCCCACGGCCCCTCGGTGCCGGGCCCGGGCCCGGGCGCCGACTGTCGGTGCCCTCCCAGTCGTGTCCGACGCTACCGTCGGGCCATGACCTTGGAGAAGAGTGACCTGATCGCGGCCCTGCGCCGGGACGCGGCCCGGCTGGCGGCCGCGGCGGAGCACAACCTCGGCGCGGTGGTGCCGAGTTGCCCGGACTGGACGGTGGCCGACCTGGTCCGGCACACCGGCGTGGTGCACCGGTTCTGGCGGCTGGTCGCCGCCGGGGAGATCGCCGGTCCCGGGGAGCATGTCGAGCCGCCACGACCGGCCGACGCGGACCTGGTCGCCTGGTTCGCCGAGGGCGCCGAGCGGGCTGCCGCCACCCTGGAGGGGCTGGACCCCGCACTCCCCCGGTGGAGTTGGGCGGACCGCAAGGACGTCGGGTTCATCCAGCGCCGGATGGCGCAGGAGACCGCCGTGCACGCCTGGGACGCGGTGAACGCCGCCGGCCGGGACGAAGCCGTCGAGCGGGTCCTCGCCATGGACGGGGTGGACGAGTTGCTCGCGCACTTCCTGCCACCCGCCGCGCCCGCCGGGCTGGCCGAGGCCGGACTGCACCTGCACGCCACGGACGGTGCGGCGGGCGAGGCCGGCGGCGAGTGGACGCTCCGGGCGGTGGACGGCCGGTGGCTGGTCGGCCGTCTGCACGGCAAGGGCGCGGCCGCCGCCCGGGGCACCGCCTCGGACCTGCTGCTGCTCCTCTGGGGCCGCCGCCCGGCCGAGCGCGTGGAGGTCTTCGGCGATCCGGACGCCCTCAAGGCCTACCTGGCGAACTTCGTCCGCTCCTGAGTGGCGGGCGGGCCCGCCCGCGTTCCCCGACGTGGGCGGGCGGCGCGGGCGGGCGGGCGGCTACTTCTGGCCGTTCACCCAGGTCAGGCCCCAGCCGTAGGCCTGGTCGATGAACTGGTGGTCCGAGAAGTCGGGGGTGCGCTGGTAGTACTGCCCCTGCCGGTGGACGGTGAGGCCGGTGCCGTCGTTCTCCAGCAGCGCGACCACGCAGCTGGTGGCCGGGAACTCGCAGCCGTCGACGGCGAGTTCGACCGGGGGCCCGGCGGCCGGGAAGAGCGTGGCCAGGCCGTTGAGGCCGGTCAGCGGACGGAGGTCGAACGCGAAGGCGAAGATCAGCAGCCGCTTGATCTCGGCGACCCGGTCGAGATTGATCCAGAGGTCCTCGCCGGTGGCCAGCGAACCGGTGCGGTCGTCGTTGGCCAGCTGGATGAACGGCGGCGCGTAGAGGTTCCCGAACTTCTGGCCGACCGCCTGAACGATGTCCTTGCTGCCGTCCTGGAGTTCCCAGAGGCAGGCGAGGTCCAGGTCGCGACCACTGTCCTGCGGTGCCTGGCCGGCGCTCTGCGCGCCCCGGAGCTTCTTGCCGAGCCAGCCACCGCGCTCCGCCCCCTTCGGCGGGGCGCCGGCGGGCGTCCAGTTGAGGTTCACCCGCATCAGGCCGCCGGTCGCCCCGTGCTTGGTCAGCGAGAGGGCCGGGTCCTTGGCGGTCAGCGAGACCTTGCTGAGGTTGAGCGGCGCGGCGGCGGGCAGGGCCTGGGCGTGGCCCCCGTACGGCGGCTGGGCCGGGCCCGGTGCCGGTTCGGGGTACGGCTGCGGGCCGGGCGCCGGGTACGGGCCGGGCGCCGGGTAAGGGGCGGGCGCCGGGTACGGGCCGGGCGCCGGGTACGGGCCGGGCTGGGCGAGCGTCGGGGCGGGCGGCATCGGCGCGGCCGCGAACTGCCGGGGGTCCGGCGCCGAGGGCAGCGGTTGCGGCGGGTAGGGGGCCGACGGGTACGGGGCTGGGGCCGGCAGAGCCCCGAACTGCTCCGGCGGCGTGTACTGCTGGGGGTCCGGGAGCTGGAAGTGCTCCGGCTCCGGCGCGGGCGCGGACGGTACCTCGGGCTGCGCCGCGGGCACGGCGAACGGGTGCTGCGGCGCTGCGGGCACGGGAGCCGGAGCAGACGTCGGAACGGACGTCGGCGTCGGCGTCGGCGTCGGCGTCGGCGTCGGCGTCGGCGTCGGCGTCGCTGTCGGCGTCGGTGTCGGTGTCGGTGTCGCTGTCGGCGTCGGTGTCGGTGTCGCTGTCGGCTCCGGATCGACCTGGATGCCGTAGTCGGTGGCGAGCCCCGCCAGCCCGGAGTCGTAGCCCTGTCCGACCGCCCGGAACTTCCAGCCCTCGCCCCGCCGGTACAGCTCACCGAGGACGAACGCGGTCTCGGTGCTGGCCCCGGTGTCCTCGAAGCGGACCAGTTCCTGGCCGGAGTCCGCGTCCAGCACCCGCAGGTGCAGGCCGGGCAGGCTGCCGAAGTTCCCGCCGTCGCTGGAGGCCGCCAGCAGGACGGTCTGTACGGCAGGTTCGAGCGCGGCGAGCGAGACCGTCAGCGAGTCGACGACGCCGCCGGAGAGCTGCTGCTTCCCGAGGTGGCGGACCGCGCCGGAGGCGTCCTGCGGCTGGTTGTAGAAGACGAAGTCGTCGTCGGAGCGGACCTTGCCGCCGGCGAGCAGCAGGGCGGAGGCGTCGGCGTCGGGCACGCCCGGTCCGCTCCGCCAGCCGAGTTCGACGCGGACACCGGCCGCGGCCAGCGGCACGTTCGCGCCCTTCGGTATCACCATCAGCGGCCAGACCTTCCCCTGTGCTCAACAGACCTGCGTCGCCCAACCGTAGCGCCGGACCGGCCACGCGCGTGCGGGAGTACCGGGCGCCGGGCGGTACCGGGCCCGGGACAGTGCCGGGCGCGGGACCAGGTCGGGGCCCGGGCGCCTACCCTGTCCGGATGGGCGGGCGCCGCGGCGGCAGGCGCTGGTAAGCCCCGGCCCGCTCCCGGACGCTCGCCCGCGCCCCTCACCCGCCCCCGCCGGGCCGTCCTCGTGGCGGCCCGCCCCACCACCTCCGGAGTTCGAGGACATGACCGACTTCCTGGTGATCGGCGAGTGCGTCGCCGACATCGTCCGCGTGCCCGGCCGGGCCGACGTCCCGCACCCGGGCGGCAGCCCCGCCAACGTGGCGTACGGGCTGGCCCGCCTGGACCGGCCGGTGACGCTGTTCACCCAGCTGGGCCGGGACGCGATGGGCGGGCTGATCGGTGCCCACCTGCGTTCGGCGGGCGTCCGGGTGCTGACGGACGGCAGGCCGGAGGTACGGACGCCGACGGCGGTCGTCACCCTGGACGGGGAGGGCCGGGCCTCGTACGCCTTCGACTTCGACTGGACCTTGCGACCGGTGGAGCTGCCGGCAGCGCCGCGGCATGTGCACCTGGGGTCGGTGGCCGCCGTCCGGGAGCCGGGCGCGACGACGGTGGTCGCGCTGGCCGGGCGGCTGCGGGCGGACGCCTCGGTGAGCTACGACCCGAACATCAGGCCGGCGTTGTCGGGGTCCCGGGCCGAGGCACGGGCCGGGGTCGAGCGCTGTGTGGCGCTCAGCGACCTGGTGAAGGCCAGTGACGAGGACCTGGCCTGGCTGTACCCGGGCGAGCCCGTCCGGCAGGTGGCGGACCGCTGGCTGGCGGCCGGGCCGGCGGTGGTCGTGGTGACCCGCGGCGGTGACGGCGCGGTGTGCTTCACCCGGTCGGCCGAGGTGGCCTGCCCGGCGGTCCGCACCGCGGTGGTGGACACGGTCGGCGCCGGCGACTCGTTCATGTCGGCGACCCTGGACGCCCTCGCCGCCCGCTCCCTGCTCGGCGGCCCGGCCCGGCCGGCGCTCGCCTCCCTGGACGGGCCGACGCTGGCGGAGATCCTGCGGCACGCCGTGCTGGCCGCCGCCCTGACCGTGTCGCGGGCCGGTGCGAATCCACCGGACGCGGCGGAGCTGCGCGAGCGGGAGGCCTGAGCGGCCTGGAGGTCTGCCGGACGGGCTGCGTGAGTGGCGGGGCTACGGCCCCGGCGGACCTTGCAGGCGAACTCGTGCTCCTCCGAGGGAGTTGGCCTGCCGTGTCCCCGCGGCCGCGAAGCCGGTCGAGGGGTGGCGGGTGGCGGGCCCCCGGGCCTCCGCCGTGGGGCCCGCCCCGGGCCCGTCAGGCGCTCAGGCCGCGCAGTGCGGTCATGAGTTCGTCGGGCGCGGCGATCGAGAAGGTGCGGGTTGTCGGGTCGATCCGGGTCAGGCAGGTCACCGCGCCCCGGTGCCACCAGTAGAGGCGGGGCGAGAGCGGGCCGGGGTTGTCCTGGTGGGCGCCGAGGCCGAAGGCGGCGAGGTCGTTGACCGCGCCGACCGCGTGCCGGTCGGCCACCGGGTGGAACACCAGCAGGTGCCGGCTGGGGACGGTGAACAGCACGCCGTGCTCGGGGACTTCACGTCCGGTCAGGGAGCGGACGAGGTCGGCCAGGACGAGGGCCTTGCTGGCGACGAACAGCGACGGGCCGGAGACGCTGTGCAGGGTGGCGCCGCTCTCGGTGGGTATCACCTCGTACTGGGTGGGCTCGGCGAGCAGGTTGGCCCGGCCGGCGGTGCGCAGGGCGTCGAGGCCGGCGCGGGCGACGTCCTGGTCGGTGAGGAGCCGGACGGAGTCGGGGAGGTCCAGTGCGAGGGCCTCCAGCAGTCCGGTGGCGACCGGTCGGGTGTAGCGGAAGGAGTCGGCCATCGCCTCCGGCGGGAGCGAGTCGTCCGGGATCAGCCGCAGGTAGGCGCCGCGCAGGAGTTGGTCGGCGTTGTCGTCCATCGTCCGGCCGGCGTTCGCCAGCGCGCCGAAGTGCTGTTCCACCAGCCGGGGCCAGCTCTGCGGGTCGGACCGCCGGCACGTCTCGGCGAGGTTGAACAGGGAGTGGGTGCCCTGGGGCGCGTGCGCGGTGTCGCCGGCGACCGTCACGGCGACGCCCCGGCGGGCGAGTTCGTGGCGGACCAGTTCGCGCAGGCGCTCGGCCTCGTCGACGGTCAGGGCGGGCAGGTGCGGGTCGGACGGGGCGGCGGTCTTCTTCGACCTGAAGAACATCATGATCACGACTCTATTTCGGGGCGCCGCGGCGGCCGCATCCGGCCGTGGCCCCGGACGGCGCCGCGCAGTCCCGGCCGGCGTCCCGGCGGTCGGCGGCCCGGCGCCGGGCCGTGGGTGTCCGTCAGCTCTGCCTCGGACCGCTGAGCTTGCCCGGCGGACGGCCCGGCGGACCGGCCGACCGGCTGACCGGCCGACCGGCTGACCGGCTGACCGGCTGACCGGCTCAGGCTTGGGCCGGCCCGGTCGCTTCCGGGTCCGGCCGTTCGGCTGCGGGCACCGCATGGCCAGGGCCCGGGCCCTGGTCCTGGTCCTGGGCCGGGACGGCCGGGCCGGACCGCTCGGTGTCGTCCGGGACGGGCCGGTCCGGAACCGGCTGGGCAGGCTGGGCAGGGACGGGCTGATCCGGAACGGACCGGGCGGGCTGGGCCGGAACCGGCTGGAAACCGGCCGCCTGCGCCAGGGCGACGTCCAGGCTCTCCCGGCGGATCCGGCGGTCGACGTACAGCAGCGCGTTGGTCACCGGCGTCAGCGGGGCGCCGACGACCCCTGCCACCAGCAGGCCCGCGATCAGGCTCGCCGACAGACCGATCATGGACCCGGCGCTGGGCTCCCACGCACCGTCGGCCCCGGTCCCGCCGAGCGCGAACATCAGCACGAAGCCGAGGAAGAAGAACGGCGCCATGAGGATCTGGGCGGCCGCCGAGCCGATCAGGTTGACCAGGTACGGGATGCCCAGGCTGCGCCACCAGGCACCTTCGTTGAGGCGCCACGCCCGCCGGAGGGCGGCTGTCGGCCGGACGTCCTCCAGGATCAGCACGGGCATCTGCAGCACCAGCCTGACCTGGGCGTACATCCCCGCGCCCAGGGCTATGGCCGCCACCGGGAGCAGCAGCAGCGAGAACGGTCCGGCGCCGGCCAGGCCCGCGATCGCGGCCGGCAGCAGGCCGACCAGCAGGAGTGCGGCCACCGCGAGCGCCAGCAGCAGGAAGGAGCCGAACACCCGCCACAGGTACGGCCGCGCCTCGGCGGCCAGTTGGCGGGCGGTGACCGGCAGGCCCAGCACGGCGTGCCGCACCAGTTTGGTGCCGGTGGCCGTCGCGATGACCTGGACGGCGAGGAGGAAGCCGAAGAGCAGCAGGTAGCCGGCGGCGGCCACCGAGATCAGTGCGGCGACCTGTCCGCCCGTCGCCGTGTAGAACGGATCCCGCCGGGCGTCCTCGATGATCCCGGACAGTGCGGCATCGGCGAAGACCGCGTAGGCCGGTACGACCAGCAGGGCCCCGACGGTCACCCCGAGCAGCTGGCGGTAGAGGACCTTGCCGTACTGGCGGATCACGGCGACGACCGCGCGCAGGATGTCGCCCAGCCCGAGCGGGCGCAGCGGGATCACCCCTGGTTGGGGTGCGGCGGGAGTGTACGGCCATCCTTGCGGGCCGGGCCACCGTCCGGGCGGGGGCCCGCCGGGCGGGCCGGAGGCGTCGGGCGGAGGTTTCTGGTGGACGTTGCTCACAGCTTCTCCCCCAATTGATCAAGAACGTGGAGCGCCGCAGCCTACCGCCCCGCCCGCCCGGCTCGAACACGAACCCCCGCCCCGGTTCGCCGGCCCTTCGGACGGCCACAACCACGCCCCGGTCAGCCGGCCCTGAGGTCGAGTCCGGAGCGGCGCCGGGCCCTTGGTCGGGACGTCTCCGCGCCCACAGGACGCACCCCGCACACCCGAGCGGGACGTACCCGCTGTCGTCGCCCGTCGACAGCGCGACCAGCCTCAGGGCGCCGGTGGCGAGGTCGATCCGCAGCGCCTCCACGCGCTCGGGCGGCGCCGGGCGGGGTCGGCGTTCCGGGACACCACGTGCGCCGCTGCCCTTCCCCACTGCCGTGGAGGGCGGATCGGCGGGAGACGCCGGCCCGGGCCGTCAGGAACGACGGGACAGCTCCCGGGCACCCCGGATCGCGTCCACCAGCCCGGCGACCAGGCCCGCCCGCTCGGCCATGGCGTCGACCACCAGGTACTCGTGGTCGGCGTGGGCGCCGCCGCCGACCGCGCCGAGGCCGTCGAGGGTCGGCACTCCCAGGGCGGCGGTGAAGTTGCCGTCGCTCCCGCCGCCGACCGATCGGCCCTCCAGGCCGGGGAGCAGCTGCCGGGCGAGCGCGAAGAGCCTGGCCGAGGCGGACTCGGGCATCGGGGGCCGGCCGACGGAGCCCTGGACGGTGATCCGCGCGCCGTCCAGGTGCGGGGCGAGGGTGGCGAAGGCGGATTCGACGCGCTGTGCCTCCTCGGCCGTCTCCACCCGCACGTCGACGATCACGGTCGCCTCGGCGGGCACGACGTTGTCGAGGGTGCCGGCGGCGGCGACGGTCGGGGTGACGGTGGTCCCGGCCTCGGGGCGGCCGAGCGCCGCAATGTCGAGCACCTGGTGCGCGGCCTCGATCAGGGCGTTGATCCCTGCCTCGGGCTCCAGGCCCGCGTGCGAGGCCCGGCCGGTGACGGTGACCTCGAAGGTGCCGCAGCCCTTGCGGCCGGTCTTCAGGGCGCCGCCGTCGGCGGCGCCCTCCAGCACCAGAACGGCGCCGCAGGCGAGGGCCCGCTCCTCCAGCAGGGCGCGGGAGGAGCGGGAGCCGACCTCTTCGTCGGCGGTCACCAGGATCTCGACGCCGGACGGGTCGTCGAGGGCGGCCACGCCGTGCACGGCCTGCACCAGGCCGCCGAGCATGTCGAAGACCCCGGGGCCGGTGGCGTGCCCGCCCTCGACCTGGAACGGGCGGCGGGCCAGGGTGCCGAGCGGGAAGACGGTGTCGTGGTGGCCGAGGATCAGCACCCGGGGCTCGCCGCCGCCCGACCAGTGCACGTGCGGCCCGGCGTCGCTCTCCACCAGGGCGGCCCGCCCGCCGAGGCGGCTCTCGATGACGGCGGCGACGGTTTTGGCCGAGGCCGTCAGGGCCTCGTGGTCGCGCGAGGGGGACTCCACCTCGACGAGGGTCCTGAGGTCCTCGATCATCGCGTCAACACTCACCCGGGCGGTCCTGTGCGTCGTCATGCCGGAAGCCTAACCAGCACCCGAACCGCGATGATCTTCCGCCCCGCACCGGGACGCGCCGCCCCGCACCCGACGGTCCACCCCCGTCCGCCCCACCCTCACCCCTTGCTTCACCTATCGAAACTCGATAGATTCCAATCGTAACTCGATGGAGGGATGGGTATGGGAAAGCTGACTGTGCGTGCGCTGCGCGCCGTCCTCATGGTGGTGCTCGCCGGCACCGGGTGCGTACAGGCGTTGATGGTGTGGGTGCTGGCCACCGGGAGCGACCCGGAGGACGGGTCGCTCCCGCTGACCGCGTTCCGCGTGATCACGATCCTGGGGCTGGTCGCGGTCCAGGTCGCCCTGGTCTGCGTCTGGCGCCTGGTGGCGATGGTGCGACGCGGGACGGTGTTCTCCCACGCCGCCTTCCGGTACGTGAACGGCGTGATCGGATCGATCGTGGCGGTCGCCCTCGTGTGGTTCGCGGTCACGGCCGTCAACGCGCCGGGCCAGCGGGAGGATCCGGGCGTCACCGTGATCATGGCCGGGATCGGCGTGGCCATCCTGGGGGTCGCGCTGGTGGTGCTCGTGCTGCGGATGCTGCTCACCCAGGCCGTCGCGCTCAACGTCGAAGCGGCCCAGTTGAAGGCCGAGTTGGACGAGGTGATCTGATGCCGATCACCGTCGACATCGACGTGATGCTGGCCCGGCGGAAGATGTCCGTCGGCGAGCTCGCGGAGCGCGTGGGGATCACTCCCGCCAACCTGGCGGTGCTCAAGAACGGCCGCGCCAAGGCGGTGCGCTTCGCGACGCTCGCCGCACTCTGCGAGGTGCTCAAGTGCCAACCGGGCGATCTGCTGCGGTGGGAGGCCGAGGACGCCGCGAGCGGATGACGGGCCCCGGGGCGGGCGTGGGGAGCGTTTGGCGCGGGCGGATCGCCGCCGCGCCGCCGCCCGCCCGGGGGCAGCTCGACGCCGATCGCGTCGATTCCGGGCAGCGGCACCGAACTCCCCGCGACGTACGTCCACCACTGCCACATTCTCGGGCACGAGGACGACGACCTGACGCGTCCGTGGACGATCGTCCAGGCCGACGGCTGACCGGAGGGCGGTGGACAGGTCGGCGAGGAGCGGGGGACGGCGGGCACGGCGGACGGCGGGCGGGTTCGGGGCGCCCGCCGGGGCCGGGCAGCTGCGCTCCGGTGGCGATGGGCGCCCGCCTCGCCGACCCTGGACCGGACAAGTCCTTCGTCCACGATCTGGCTGTCCGAAAGGATCTCCATGGCTGTCACCACGACGGACCACCTGGTCCCCCACACGTCCACCGTCCCCGCCAACAAGGGCGAACACGTCGAACTCTTCGTACGTGAGCGCGACGGCACACCCTCCGGCCCGCCGTCGGCCCGCAAGGTCGTGCTCATGCTGCACGGCAGAAGCGTGCCGGTGCTGGCCGGCTTCGATCTCCAGCACACCTCGTACGGGTGGGCCGACGCACTGGCCCAGGCCGGTTACGACGTCTTCATGATGGACCTCCAGGGCTCGGGCCGGTCGCCCCGCCCCCGGATGGAGGACCCGTGCAACGTCAATCCCAAACAGCAGAGCGCCGTCGTTCCCCCGCTGCAGGCATCGGACATCCCGCGCTCCCCGAGTTACCCCTTCGTCCTGACCAACTCCCAGAGCGACCAGGACGAACTCAGTGCGGTGGTCGACTTCATCCGGACCAAGCGCAACGTCTCGAAGGTCGCCTTCATCGGCTGGTCGGCGGCGGCCTTCGCCATGGGGCCGTACGCGGTCAAGAATCCGGGGAAGGTGGAGAGCCTGTTCCTGCTCGCGCCGATCTTCCCTCCAGCGGGCCCGCCGAACCCGCCGGTCCTGCCGGTGTCCGGTTTCCCCACCCACGTGCTCACGCAGCTGGGCCTGGACCAGGCCTGGTCCAAGGAGGTGGGCTGCGCCACCCAGCGCGAACCCGACATGGTCGACGTCGCATGGGCCGCCCTGATGGAGAACGACCCGATCGGCCGCACCTGGGGCACGATCGACGCGACGACCGGCAAGCCCGCGGGCGCCAGCCGGTACCGGAACTTCGTCTCATGGGGCTGGAACAACGCCACCGCGGCCCAGGGCGGCATCCTGGGCGGCAGCGTGCCCGTGCTCATCGTGCACGGCGAGTTCGACCGGACCGCCAACACGACACCGCCCACCCCCGCCCTCCCCGCGCTCGACTTCCACGTCCCCGCGCTCTACAACGCCATCACGGGGCCGCACAAGCTGCTGATCACGGTGAAGTGCGCCGGCCACTCGATGCCCTGGGAGGTGCAGCACAAGAACCTGCACAACCTGTCCAAGCACTGGCTGAAGCACACCGACGTCGACGGCAAGACCAACGGCCTCTTCGACATGGACCTGAACGGCACGATCAGTCCGTCGCCCTAGGGTTCGCACCGGGGTTCGCTCCGGATCTCGCCCCGGAGGGCCCCGGCTCTCCGGGGCCCGGCGGGCGGACTTGAGGTCCGCCCGCCACCCGGCCGCCCGGCTCGACGGCGACCAGCTCCACCCGGACCCGGACGGCGGTCCGGCCGGCCTGGGCGATCTCGCCCGCGAAGACCGTCGCACCCTCGAACGGCCGGTCGGCGTCCAACGCCCAGAGCAGATAGGCCCGGACGGGGCCGATCACCTCCTTGAGGGTCCGTGGCCGCCCCTCCTCGTGGGCCCGCAGGACGGCCGCCCAGAGCGCCGCCGGTCCACGCCTGCTCACGCGGCCGCCTCCCGACCCGTGGCGCCCTGCGCGGGCACGTCCGTCCCGGGCCGCGCCGGTGGTTCCCCTCCGGTCGGGGCCACCGGCCCGACCACCGCCCAGACGCACTTGCCGGCCCCGCCCGCGCGCGGGCAGCACCCCCACGCGGCGGAGAGTTCGCGGACCAGCCACAGCCCCCGCCCTGACTCCTCCTCCGGCGCCGGCTCCCGCACCTCCGGCAGCTCGTTGCCCGCGTCGTGCACCTCGATCCGCAACCGTCCCGCCGTCACCGCGTACCGGACCTCGACCAGCCGCCCGGACGGGCCCCGGGCGTGCTCGACCGCGTTCGCCACCAGCTCGCCGGCGAGCAACTCGCCCAGCTCCAGCAGCTGTTCCCCGCCGTCCAGAGGGCCCAGGAAGGTCCGTAGCAGCCGCCTGGCCGCACCGGCCGAGCGGCGGTGCCGGGGCAGCCAGGCGGCGAAGTCGACCGTCACGGCGGGTGACGGTCTGTCGAGGGTTCCGGGCATGGCGCAGCCACCTCCGAGGGAGCGGAAATTCCTGGTCAGGGGCGTGATCCGGCGCACGGCGGAGAGACCGGGCGCGCGGAGTCACGCAGAGCGAGCAAGCTGACTCGTTCTGCCACCAAGCATCGTCGCGTGGAGCTACCGTGACGAGAGATCAGCCGGTTCCACCGGCCTCTCTGACACCTGGGGACCCACCATGACCCGTGTACCGCGCAGCGGACCCCACCTGCGATCCAGTGCCGCCGCCCTGTTCGGAACGCTCCTCCGGCGGACCCGCGAGGCCCGCGGGATGTCGCAGGGCGAACTGGCCCGCCAGATCCCCTGCAGCCGCCCGCACCTGACCCGGATCGAGAACGGGAGCCGGGTGCCGCAGCACGACCTGGTGACGGTTTGTGACCGCATTCTGGAGACCGGCGGGGAGCTGCTGGAGATCTGGGAGGAGGTCGACTGGTACGCGCAGGTCGATCACCCGAACTGGTTCCAGCGGTTCGTACTCATCGAGGCGAAGGCGGCGAGCATCCAGGAGTACCAAACCCCGTGGATCTCCGGGCTGCTGCAGACCGAGGCATATGCACGCGCTCTGATCTCCACCGGGAACGCAGCGGGGGATCACCGGCTGATCGACGAACGAGTTGCGGCCCGTCTGGCCCGCCAGCACCGCCTTTCCGGGCCCGATGCATTGCAGCTGACAGTGATCCTCTCAGAGGTCACGCTGCGCCAGAACGTGGGCGGAGCACAGGTGATGCACGATCAGCTCAGGCATCTTCTGCGTGCGGGCCGTCAGCCCAACGTGACGATCCAGGTGGCCCCCTTCACCCTCGGCGAGCGTGTCCAGTTCGGCACCTCGCTGATCCTTCTCACATCGCCGGACGGGAAAACGCGCGCCTATTCCGAAAGCCTGGCCCACGGCCGTTTCGTCGAAGATCCACAAGAGGTCCAGCGGTGGCAGCAACGGTATGATCTGCTCCGGGCCGAGGCTCTCTCGGCCCAGGACAGTGCGCGCCTGATCCGCAGTGTGATGGAAGGACTGCTCAACATGGACTCCACCATCCCCGATCTCTCCAAGGCATCCTGGCGCAAGGCCAGTTACAGCGACTCCGAGAGCGGCCAGTGCGTCGAGGTCGCCGACAACATCCCCGGCGTGGTCCCCGTCCGTGACTCCAAGGACCCTCAGGGCCCCGCCCTGCTGTTCCGAACCGACGCCTGGCAGTCCTTCGTCACCGGCGTCCGCAACGGCGAATTCCCCGCCGTCGACCGCTGAACGATCAATTCCGCAGGTCTCGCGGGCACTTGACCACCGACCGGACGACGGCCCGCCGCGTTCACGGATTCTCCGGTCAGAACACGGTGGTCCAGTCGTTCTTCATGCTCACGACCGTCCAGCCGAGCTCTGCGGCCATCGCGAGCGAGGCCTCGGCGCCCTTGGTGTAGGCGAACTCGCGCTGCTCGTCGTCGTGGTCGACGAGCAGCGCGAACCGGGCGCTCCGGAGCATCTCGATGTCCACGTCGGCGTTGCCGCCGGCGAGGACGGGCAGCCGGCCGGTGTGGGCGAAGATGTTCTCGGGCTTGCCCGCGCCCAGGTTCAGGTCGCCGAGGAGCTCGTGGGAGCGGACGAGTCTCCCGTCGGCGTAGGTGTACGCGGCCGCCGAGCCGATCACGTTCTCCTTGGGGATCCCCCAGGTCTCCTCCGCGAACACGCGCATGAAGTCGCGGCCGCCGCCCGAGCACACGAACACCCGGAACCGGTTCTCGCGTAGGAGGTCGAAGAGCTCCAGCATCGGGCGGTAGACCAGCTCGAGGTAGGGGACGTCGAGCTTCGGCTGCTTCGCCGTCCTCATCCACTCGCGCACCTGCGCCTCGAACTCCTCCGGCGTCGTGCCGGCCCACGAGCGGGCGAACGCCTCCAGCAGGGTCGACACCACCTGCGGTTCCTGCGCGGCCAGCCCCTCGAAGAACGCCTGGTCCCGTTCGATCAGCGCCTTGTACGGCTGCCGGGCGGCGAGCGACGGGTCGGTCCTCGCCTCCGCCTCCCAGATGCGGAACACGAAGTCGAACTGCGGCGGCAACGGCTGCTCGACCCACAGCGTGCCGTCGTTGTCGAACGTGGCGATCCGATCGGCCACATCGACGAACGCTGCCCCCGGCGTCGTGGCCGCGTGCACGAAATCCAGGATCGCCTGCCTGACCCGGCCGTCCTTCCAGCTCGCCAGCACCTTCTCGGTCACGGGTACTCCTCGGCTCGGCGGTCGCGCCGTCAGCAGATGCGGCAGTCGACCAGTGACCGTGCCCGGCCTTCGGATGCTCTCAAACCGAATGAGACGGTTTGCCACTGATCGGGGTACTGGCGATCGGGCGAACGACCCGTCGAACGTGATCACTCGTTCTGGTATTCGCCGGACAGGGAAGCGGCCTTCGTCTGATCCTGTGCTCCGACCAAGGATGCACACAATCACGACGAAGGCCGTGGGCATGAGTCGGCTGCACGATCGCGCCGGGCATGACGAACTCGCCGAACTGTCAAGCTTCCGGGGTGAGTTCTACTCCTGTTTGACCAAGCGTGGCGATGCCCTGTTCGAGCTGGCGGACGCGGTGCGCTGCGCCGGCGTCGCCCTGCTCGGTTACCTCTGGTCGCGCTCGCGCTTCACCAGCACCACCACCCGCTGAGCACCGGAACGTACGCGGCGGGGCGCTCACTCACCGACCGGGAGTGGCGGGCCCCGCCCCTCGGCGCTCCCGCCGTCCGGCGTCCCCGCCGGCTCCCGGTCGGAGCGGGAGCCGCCCGGCGAGCTGCTCCCACTCCCGCACGGGCGGGATCTGCGGCGTGGCGGTGACCAGGTGAAGGCTGACGTGGTCGGCCCCGGCGTCGAGGTGCTCCTGAACGCGACGGGCGATCGTCCCGGCGTCGCCGTGGGCCACGATCGCGTCCACCAGCCGCTCCCCGAGCGCGTCCACGTCCCGGTGTCCCAGCTCCTGCAGCAGGACACGGCGGTTGGGCAGGGCCGCTGCCGCCGTGTCCCGGGCCGGCCCGGCCGTACGGGAGCGGTCGGAGCCGAGCACGCACAGCTGGGTGACGGCCAGCAGCGCGTCCGGGCCGAGCACCACCCTCGCCCGGCGGGTGTGCTCGACCGGCATGCCCAACACGGTGGCGCCCCAGGTGCGTTCGGCGGCGAGCGCGAGCATGCCGAGATCCAGGGCCGCCAGCACACGGTGCGGCTCGGCCGCGGGGGCGGGCGGCCCGAACGGCGCGGCGTCCAGCGCGTCGAGGTACGAGCGCATGGCCGCCGGCGCGGGCCGGAAGCGGTGACCGCGGACCTCCTCGGCGAGGCTGGGGTGGCTCTCCCACAGGCCGAGCAGGAACCGGCCCGGGAACGCCTCCGCCAGGGTGCGCCGGGCGGCGGCGGTCGTCACCGCGTCACGGGCGTAGATGTCCGTCATGCCGGCGGCCACGGTGATCCGCCGGGTGGCCGACAGCAGGATCGCGGCCTGTGCCATCGCCTCCCGCCCCGCCGTCTCGGCGAACCACAGGGCGCCGTAACCGAGTTCCTCCACCGCCGCGGCGGCGGCCCGGAGACCGGAAGCCGGGTACCCGTCGCTGTCGCCCGCCCAGATCCCGACGCGCCCGAGCGCGGGCCGACCGGCGCTCACGCGGACCGCCCCGCGCCGGCCCGGCAGCCCGCCGCCCCCGTCACGACGACCGGTGCTGCTGTCCGTTCCACGGTCTCCCCCTCGCCCGCCCAGCCCCGCAGAGGCCGCCGCTCAAAGTGGGGCGGCCCTCCGTTTACCGTTCGCTACGATATGGGGGACCACCCCGGTTAGCAAGCCGCCAGGAGCCCCCGTGCCCAAGGACGCCGCCACCCCACTCGCATCCCCACATCCCGAGCCGCAGGCGCAACCGATGCGAGCGGACGCCCGCCGCAACTACGACCGGATCGTGGCCGCCGCCGGGACCGTCATCGCCGAACACGGCGCCGAGGCCTCCCTGGAGCAGATCGCCCGCCACGCCGGAGTCGGCTCCGCCACCCTGCACCGGCACTTCCCGACCCGGCGGGCACTCCTGGAGACCGTCTTCAAGGGCCGGGTCGAGGCGCTCTGCGCCAAGGCCGAGGACCTGCTCCCCGACCCCGACCCGGCGGCCGCGCTCATCAGCTGGCTCCGCGCCGTCGGCGCCCACGCGGTGGCCAACCGGGGCCTGGGGGCAGCCCTGATGCAGGGCGCCCCCGGCGGGGACCCGTCCCTCGGCACCACCTGCCACACCATGATCATTGACGCCGGCGACGCCCTCCTCGCCCGCGCCCGCCAGGCCGGCACCGTACGGCCCGAGGTCACCACCACCCACCTGCTCAAGCTCGTCAGCGCCATCGCCCTGGCCACCGAGCGGGAACCCGACGGCCCGGCCGAGGCCGACCGACTGCTCACCCTCGCCGTCGACGGGGTGCGCAGCCACTGACCGCCCGGCCGGCGCGGGCATCACCCGCGCCGGACCGGCGCACGGTCGGCGCCGGCGATCGCCCTGCCCCGCCCGCCGACCGGCCTTTCGGCCAGAGATTCGAAATCCCCTGCGGGGATCGGGAGTTGCCGCGAAGCTGGACATGAGCCGAGGCCGATCAGGCGGCCGAGGGGACGGCTCGTCATCGGTGGGCAACGGCCTTCACCGGTCCGCGCCCGTCGGGGGGAGCTCCACCAAGGGGAGGGCACGATGAAGGGAACAGGACGGACCAGGGGCCTGGCCATCCGCGGCGCCGTGGCGGTGACGGCGGTCGCCCTGGCGGTGACCGTGACGCCGGCCGGTGCGGCGGGCGGACCGGCCCGGACCGAACAGGTCAGCGTCGGAGCGGGCGGCGTCCGCGCCAACGCCCAGGCGTACGGCGAGTCGCTCAGCGCCGACGGCCGCTTCGCGGTGTTCAGCTCCGAGGCCGACAACCTGGTGCCGGGGGACACCAACGGCTTCTACGACGTGTTCGTCCGGGACCTGCGCAACGGCCGCACCGAGCGCGTCAGCGTGGGCACGGGTGGCATACAGGGCAACGCCTTCTCCTCCAGCGGCGTCGCCAGCGCCGACGGCCGGTACATCGCCTTCGCCTCGGACTCCGACAACCTGGTGCCGGGCGACACCAACGGCACCGAGGACATCTTCGTCCGGGACCGGCAGACCGGACGCACCGAGCGGCTCACCACCGGAGACCCGGCCCAGCAGCAGCCCGGCGGCTCGGACATGCCCTCGATCAGCTGGAACGGCCGCTACGTGGCGTTCGCCTCCGGCCGCAGCGACCTGGTGCCCGGGGACACCAACAACGCGGCGGACATCTTCGTCGTCGACCGGTGGACCGGGACCACCACCAGGGCCACCGTCGGAGCCGACGGCACCGAGGCCGACAGCGCCTCCACCCGCCCGGTCCTCTCCGCGGACGGCAGCAAGGTCGGCTTCACCTCCCGGGCGGGCAACCTGCTCCCCGGGGCGCCGGCCCGGGCCGAGGCCCTCGCCGGCCCGGCGGACCCGCAGATCAACAAGCCCCGGGTCTACCCCTACTACGTCCGCGACCTGCGGGCCGGGCGCACCGTCGGCGGCAGTGTCGGGGCCGACGGCGAACTCACCTGAGCCAACACCGGATCGCTCAGCGCGGACGGCCGGTACGTGGTGTTCAGCACCAACGCCGAGACCGTGGTCCCCGGCGACACCAACCACCAGATCGACGTCTTCGTCCACGACCTGGTCACCGGCACGAACAGGCTGGTCAGTGCGGCGGCCGACGGCACCCAGGGTGACGGGATGTCCTGGGACGGCGTCATCTCGGCCGACGGCCGACGGGTCTACTTCTCCTCCGAAGCGGCCAACCTGATCCCCGGCGACACCAACCAGGCCCAGGACGTCTTCCGACGCGACCTCCGGACCGGCCAGGTCGAGCGGGTCAGCGTCGCCGCGAACGGCGCCCAGTCCCCCGGCTTCTCCTCCGGCGCGGTGATCGACGCACTCGGGACGAACGTCCTGTTCAGCTCCGGCGACGGCACCCTCGTCCCCCAGGACACCGACGGCCACTACGACGTGTTCCTGCGCCGGCTGCCGGTCGGCTGACCGGGTCACCCGACCGGAGGGGCGTTCCACCCGTACCGGGCGGGACGCCCCACCGTCCGCCGGTCGAACCGAAAGGTCGCGCCCGTCCGGCCATTCACCCCCGATGGGCATGGGACACCACAGCGAACACCTGGCCATGCGGCCTCACATCGGCAGATCGGCGCGGGCCGGGCGAACACACCTGTCATCCCCGCGATCAAGCCGGTCGGTTTCTTCAGGACTTCGAGTTGTCGACGATTTCGGCGATCTCCACGAACTCGATGGCCGGGGCTGCACCATAGAGGTCGGTCACGCGCTCGCGCAGCTCGGGAGAGAAGAACTGCTCCGCCGCCTCCTTGGACTCCCAGACGTAGAAATTGACCGCCTGTTGCTCCTTCTCACTGAAGGTGAAGAACTTGAACCGCACGCCTGGCATGCCTTCGAACATGCCGCGTGCACCCTCGGCTATCTTGATCACCTGCGAGCGATCGAGGCCGCTGGGGTAGGAGAAAGTGACGGTGACACCGATCATGATTACTCCCCTGTCGGCGGGGTGAGATCAACTTAATATTCTACAGGGAAGCCGCAGTTCGTGACCTTCGGTCTGACGGGGAGGGTACGCCGGTACGCCGGCCCGGCCGGGGGCGGACAGGGCCCGGACGCCGTCCCGTGCGGCAGCCACGCGGCGGCCGCACGGCCAGGCGGCAGCGCTGTTCCTGGTGATCACGCGAACGTGCCGGTGGCTGTGCCCGGCGCGATGCGCACCCCGAACACCCCCACCGGCCGCGCGCCGAAGCGAGCCGAAGCGGGCCGGAGGCACCCCCGTCCACCGGGTCGAATCGGAGGATCATCGACTGATTCCGTCATGGGATCAACCAGGAAAAACCGGCCGAGGCGGTCGGACCCGGGTGGCCCTGCCCGCGATCCGGCCCGTCAGGGCCTCGAACACCCCCTGCCGGGGTGCCGGGACCGTGGGGCGGCCTGCGGCCACCGCGTGCTCGTTCGTCGTCCTTCACTGCCGGAGGAGTTCGCAGAAGCGGTCCAGGGCGCGGTCGGTGCGGTGACGGTCGCCGGTGTTGGTGAGGTCGAACAGGAGGCCCCGGATGACGGCCATGACCAGCGTGGGAGTAACGGTGTCGTCGGCGCCGTCGGCGATGTCGCGGAAGGTGGCGCCGAGGGTGTCGAACCAGTCCGTGATCGCCTCGGCCCGGTCCGGGTAGTTCTCCGGGTGGGCCAGGCCGTCGGCGTGCACCTCGAAGAACAGCCGGACGAACGCGGCCCGCTCCGGTGCGCTGATCCAGGCCCAGATGCCGCGCAGGCGTTCCTCCGGGGAGGCTGCCTCGGAGGGGAGGTTCGCGGCCAACCGGGTCGCACCGCGGCGGCGGGCCTCGGCGAGGACGGCGGCGACCAGCTCCTGCTTGCTGCCGAAGTCGTAGAGCAGCATCCGCGGGCTGGTGTCGAGCGCCGCGGCCAGCGGCCGCAGGCTCAACCCGGCCAGGCCATGACCCAGGACGTAGTCGGTCGCCCGCGCCAGCGTGCGCTCCCGCCGGGCGGGATCTGGCGGTCGCCCCACGGTGGATCGTCCTTTCTCTCCTGCGGATCCGGGCCTGCGTCAGTATATGGTACGACTGTTTCAACAACGGGAGGGAGACAGTCGTGCACACCATCGACCGAGCGCTCGCACTGGGCGCCGGAGGCCCCGTCGGTGCGGCCTGGACGGCCGGACTGGCCCACGGGCTGCGCAGCGGCGGAGTGGACCTCGGCGAGGCCGACCTGATCGTCGGCACCTCGACCGGCGCGATCGTCGGCGCGGTGCTGGCCAGCGGTCAGGACCCCGACCTGCTCGCCACCCCGGTGCGCCCCGGCGGTACCCCGCCCCAGGTGGACGGCCGCCGGCTGGGCGAGGCGTTCGCCGTGCTCGGTGACGCCGCCTCGAACCCGGCCGAGGCGTGGCGCCGGGTGGGCCGGATCGCGCTCGCCGCCGAGACCGGCCCCGAGCAGGCACATGTCGCCCGGATGAGGGCCCTGACCGGCGCGGACGACTGGCCGGACCGGAAGCTGCTCATCACGGTGATGGACGCCGAGACCGGCGAGCCCGAGGTCTTCGACCGCGCCGGTGGCGCACCGCTGCCCTCCGCCGTGGCCGCCAGCACGGCCTTCCCGGGGATCTACCCGCCGATCACCGTCAACGGCCGCCGGTACATGGACGGCTCCCTGCGGTCGGCGACCAACGCCGGCCTCGCCGCCGGAGCCCGCACCCTCGTCGTCATCGACCCGCAGGCACACCTGTTTCCCCGCGAGTTGCTCCACCAGGAGCTGGCGGCCGCCGCCGCGCACACGGTGGTGACCATCGAGCCCGATCCGGCGGCCATCCGCGCCTTCGGCCCGAACCTGAACGACCGGACGGCCTGGGAACCGGCCTACCGGGCAGGTCTTCGCCAGGCCGTCGATGCCGCGGAGCAGCTCCGCCTCGCCTGGAAGACCGGATCCGACACGGACTGACCGCGCCGCCCGATCCGGCACCGGAATACCTGGCCGCCCGTTCCGCGCGGAAACCGCCGGGCGGAGCTGGTCGCCCCCGGCGGCCGGGCGCGCCGAGAGTCTCGGCGCGCCCGGGCCAGGGAGCAGGCCCCCGGCGCGGGCGACGGGGCGGACGAAAACCCGGGTGCCGCCGCGGCCGGCCCGGCGCCATACTCACCGGAGTCCACGATCCCGCGCGCCGGGCGATCCGTCCGGCCGCCGACGGAAGGAACCGGAGTCGGTGAGCTTCAAGCTCGAAGGGCCCCTCCTCGAAGGCGAGCTGGTCCGCCTCGAACCGCTCGGCCACCGGCACGCGGCGGATCTCGCCCTGGCCGTGGCGGAGGGCCGGGACACCTACGGTTTCACCTGGGTGCCCACCGCCGCCGAGGTCGGCGCGTACATCGACGCGCAGCAGGCCCGCGCCGCCACGGGCCGGCTCGCGCCGTACGCCCAGATCGACCGCACGTCCGGGCGGGCCGTGGGGGCCACGGCGTACTGGGAGCCCCGGGTGCGGCCGGAGTCCGGCGAGCTGTACGCGGTCGAGGTCGGCTTCAGCTGGCTCGCGCAGTCGGCGCAGGGCACCGGGCTGAACACCGAGTCCAAGCTGCTGCTGTTCCGGCACGCCTTCGAGCGGTGGGGGGTGGCCCGCGTCGATCTGAAGACGGACGCCCGCAACAGCCGCTCACGGGCGGCGATCGCCGGGGTGGGAGCCCGGTTCGAGGGCGTGCTGAGGAGCTGGTCGCGGTCCTGGGCGCCCGGTGAGGACGGGCTGCTCCGGGACGCCGCGATCTTCTCGATCATCGCGGCGGAGTGGCCCGAGTGCCGCGTCCGGCTGGAGGAGCGGCTCGCCCGCAAGCGCGGCGCCGCCGCCCCGCGGCACTGATCGAGCGACCCGGCGGGCCGGCGCCCCGGCCGGCCGGGGCACGACGCCGGCCAGGGAGCAAGGCCTCCCGGGGAGCAAGGCCGGCCGGGGCGAGGCCCGCCGCCCCCGTGTCCGTACGGTCACGGGGTGTCCCGGTCGGCCGTCGGGCACCCCGTTCTGATTACGGTCGGTAGCCGATCTTGAGGAATGTTGGTCTAGACATGCACGGACGGCCTGGGTCACCATGAGACGCGAACCGGGAGGTTTACGGACATGGCCGACACCTGCCATCCCGCCCCACCTCCCCGAGGCCGACCCCGTCGGCGAGACGTCCCCCACCCGGACGCCCCGCCCCGCGCCGCCGACCCCGCCGCCGACCGCGGCTCCCCTCGTCAGCGTCCGGCCCGCACCCACCGCCGTGCCGGCGGCCACCCCCACCGGCCGGACCCCACAGCCCATCGCGCAGCCCTGCCGGGCCCGCGCACCCATTCGCCTCCTCGCGACAGCACGCCCTGCGGCAGTCGGCCGGAATCCCGACCGACACATAACGGAGGAGGTCATCACTGGGACACCAGGGACCAGCCCGCTCGACGAGGAGCGACGATGACGATCAAACCCACCAACCGGGTCAGAACCGCGGCCTATCTGCGCTGCTACCCCTATGACGACTGGCAGATGCAGGCCCACGCGCAAGCGCTGGAGGACCACGCCCGCCGGCTCGGCCTGGGCACCCCTCGACAGTTCCTGGACAACGGCGTCTCCTGCCGTGGCGTCCAGCCCCAACTACGCCTGCTGCTCTCGCTGGCCTCCGTCGAACTCATCGACACCGTTCTGGTCCCCGGCCGCTGGGTCTTCTCCCTCGACGAGCGCACCGCCAACTCCGTCGCCGACTTCCTCGCCGGCGCCGGCACCAAGGTCATCGAACTGCCCCGGCGTGACAACAGCCCGCGCCCACCGCGCCCCCGCTTGGTCAGCATCATCGAGAACACCGGCCCGGCGCCCCGGCTGCCGTACCAGGCGCAGCAGCCCTGACCGACCCGCGCGAGTACACCGCGGGAACGGCGGCGCAGGCCCGGTCCTCGCCGGTACCCGGGGTGCGGAGATGTCCGCACCCCGGCCCAGTCGTGCCGGGGGTCGACCGGGTGGGGCCGGGATCCGGGGCCCGCCACCGCTCCCCCGCCGGCCGCTCCCCCGCCGACCACCCATCCCGATCACGTGGCCCGATCCCGTGGCCCGATCACGTGGCCCGGTCCCGCGAGCCCGGCGCCGCCGCTACCCCAGCTCGGCCGTGAACAGCTCCCGCACCCGCAGCCAGGAGTCCTCGGCGGCCGCCTTGTCGTACGGTTCCCGGCCCGGGAAGAAGAACGCGTGCCGCGCCCCCGGGTACACCACCAGCTCGTGCCGCACCCCCGCCGCCGCCAGCTCCGCACCGATCCGGTCGCGCTGCTCCGCGTCGATCACGTGGTCCAGCTCCGCGAAGAACATCAGCACCCGGACGTCCCGCTCCGCGATCCCGCCGGTCACCGCGGCCAGTAGCGGCTCCGGCCGGCTCAGCGCCGTCCCCTCGCCGGGCAGCCACCCCGGGTAGAAGATCGCCGCCGCCGCCAGCTCCAGCCGCCCGGCCGCGAAGTAGACGATGTGCCCGCCCAGACTGAATCCGAGCACACCGGCCTTCCCGGTGGCGTCCTCCCGGTCCCGTACGTACCCGAGGGCCGCCCGCAGATCGGCCTCCACCTCGTCCCGGGTCAGCCGGCCGAGCAGCTCGAAGCCGCGCGCCCGGTTCTCGTCGCTCTCCACCAGCCCGCCGGCCGTCCCCGCCCCGGAGCGGTGGTACAGGTTCGGCGCGATCGCCACGTACCCGAGCGCCGCCACCTGCCGCACCACGTCACGGACCTCCTCCGTCACGCCCCACAGCTCCGACCCGACCAGCACGGCCGGGTACCCGTCGGCGCCGGCCGGCGCCGCGGGCCGGGCCAGGTAGGCGGTCATCGGGGCCTCGCCGCCGACCTCGATCGCGACTTCCCGGGCGACGATCTCGTGAGCCATGACTCCCCCTCGTACAACGCGTAACAGTGGTCACAGGGACAACTCTGCGACTGTGTCATATCTCTGACGGCCGGTGGCACCGACGGGACACCGCGTGGCCGCCCCCCGGGGGTGCCGGTCCCTGCCCCCGTACGCGACCGGGCCCGTACATCCGCAGGATGACCGGCCCTGCGGTTTACATCCGGGGGCGGATGCCCGGACCACCCCGCCACCAGCATGACTACGGACAGTTCGAGGTGGGGCGCCGGGCACACGGCCGACGCCCGGCAGCAGTACGGCCACCGGACCGGCCCCCGGCACGCATCGGGACACGCATCGGGGCGCGCCGCGTGAGGAGGTCGGCGACCCCGCCGCCACGGCCGCCGCCCGCGCCGCCGGCTACGCGGCGGCGACCCCGTACATCCACCCGCTGGCCACCCCGCACCAGTCGAACCACGCGCTCGCCCCCGCCGTGCAGACGGCCCGCGCGAGCGAGCTCGCGGCGGGCGACGACACCGCCGTCGGCGACCGGGAGATCCGCTGGGCGGTCGAGCACGCCCCGCCGGCCGTCCGCGGCATCCTGGCGCAGCTGCCGGCCGGCGCCCCCGGCCGCAGCCGGCCGGAGGTGCTCCGCCGGCGGCTCGACGCGGCCCTCCGCGTCTGACCGCGGCGGCCGCCCGCGGCCGGGGGTGCAGGCGGCCGTGGGGTGCGGGCGACGGCATGGCCGGCGTCCGCCGTGGGTACACCGACACCGGACACCTCTGTCTGAGCGTCAACACACCGGTACGCCAAGAGAATACGAGGATCCGATGAGCGTGTCCCTGCTGGTGCCGGTCCTCTGGCTGGTCCTCGCGCTGCTGCCGCTGGGCCACGGGCCGGTGCGCCGGCTGTTCCTGGGCCTCCTGGTCGGGCTCTCGGCACTGGCCGTCGTGATCATGTTCTTCTACGCCCAGGACGCATCCCAGCGGGCCCGTTGGACGAGCGACGGGCAGAACTGGTGGCAGGTACCCCTGCTCACCGCCGCCCTGCTGGCCCCGGGCGCGATCGTGGCGCTGGTCCGGCTGACCCTGGCGCGGCCGGGCGGGGCCCGGCGGTAGCGGCCCGGACGATTCCCCTGGCCCAGGATCACGTCCGAATCCGGGGCCCGGGCCGGTGTCAGGGTCCACCCGGCGGGAACGGCCGGACAACAGGATGATCCCAGGGCGCCGCCCACGGCACAGTGGCCGCGGACGCCTCCCGGTCCGACTCCGGCAAGGTACTGCCGTTCATCAGCGCGGCCGTCAACAGCTTGCTCACCGAGGGCACCATGCCGCCGCCGGGACCACCTGCCCGAGCCGCTGAGCCCGCCCTTCGTCCTCGCGCCGCACACTTCCTCGGCGCGGGGACGAAAGACACGTGCACAATGGCAGGTATGACCGGCCTTCCCGCGACCAGACGAGCCGAACTGTTCCCCGACACCCGGTCGGAGGAGCGCTTCAGCACCCCCGCCACCGTCGACGAGCGCACCATGCTGCTCGACTTCCTGCGCGCCCAGCGGGCCACCCTGGAACTCAAGTGCACCGGCCTGGACGGCGAACTCGCCCGGCGGGCGGTGGAACCCTCCACCCTCTCGCTGCTCGGGCTCGTGCGGCACCTCGCCGACATCGAGCGGGGCTGGTTCCGGCGGACCCTGGCCGGGCAGGACGCGCCGCCCCGCTTCTCCTCCGAGGCCTCCCCCGACCAGGACTTCGACGGGGCCGCGCCCGACCCGGCGCTCGTCACCGAGGCCTGGCAGGCCTGGCACGAAGAGGTGGCGTTCGCCGAGGAGTTCGTCGCCGCCGCGCCCGACCTGGAGGTCAGCGGCGTGAACCCCTGGCGCGGGCCGGTGTCGCTGCGCTGGGTACTCATCCACATGATCGAGGAGTACGCCCGGCACAACGGGCACGCCGACCTGCTCAGGGAGCGGATCGACGGGGCGATCGGCATCTGAGGCTCGGTGAACGGCCGGACACCGGACACCGGACACCCGGCGCCGCTGACGGAACGTCATGTGCCTATGATCGAATAGTCCGTCCAGGCCTGCATCGGAGATTCGAACCCCATGTCCGACCAACGAGTTGTCATCGTCACCGGCGGCGGCACGGGCATCGGCGCGGCCACCGCCCGGCTGCTCCGCGCCGAGGGCCACCAGGTGGTCGTCTCCGGCCGTCGGCCCGAACCGCTGCACACGGTCGCCGAGGAGACCGGGGCGGTGGCCCACCCCTCCGACACCGCCGACCCCGCCGACGTGACGGACCTCGTGGCATCGACCGTGGCCAGGTTCGGACGGCTGGACGGGCTGGTCCTCAACGCCGGCATCGGACGCGGCGGCGCCGTCGGCGACCTCTCGGTGGAGGACTGGGAGGCCGTCATGCGGATCAACGTCACCGGCCCCTTCCTGCTCCAGAAGGCCGCCCTGCCGCACCTGTTGGAGTCCCGGGGCGCGGTGGTCGCGGTCGCCTCGGTCTCCGCCCTGCGCAACGGCACCGGCAACGCCGCGTACGCCACCTCCAAGGCCGCACTGCTGCAGCTCTGCCGCTCCCTGGCGGTCGACTACGGCCACCGCGGGCTGCGGGCGAACATCGTCTGCCCGAGCTGGGTGCGCACCGAGATGGCCGACCGCCGGATGGCCCGGTTCGCCGAGGAGGAGGGCCTGCCCGGCGGCGTCGAGCAGGCCTACCGGGAGGCGACCGGCCTCACACCCGTCCGCCGCCCCGGCGAGCCGCGCGAGGTCGCCGAGGCCGTCGGCTGGCTGCTCTCGCCCGCGTCCAGCCTCGTCAACGGCGCCGTCCTGACCGTGGACGGCGGGGTCACCGCCTTCGACCCCGGCACGGCCGCGTTCGACGTCCACCTCGGCCCGCGCCGGTAGCGAAGGCGCACCGCAGGACCGTGCCGGTGGCGGCCCCGGTCAGCGCTGCGAGGGGACGGTCCCGGCCAGCGCCGCCGCACTCTCCCCCGCCGTCAGCACCCGGACCATCACCAGGTCGCCCGGGATGCCCGGGATGAACCGGCCGGCCGGCCAGCTCCGCCGGTAGGGCGGCGGGTCCAGGACGAGCGTGCGGACGCCGTCCACCACCGGGATGTCGCTCGGCGTGCCCTCGTTCCAGATCCACGAGCCGTCGGGCGCCAGCAGGTTGAACGAGCCCGTGGTGTGCGGCCGCCGCTCCGGCGGCACGTCCGCGGCGCGGCAGGCCTCCACCGCGGCCCGCTCCGGCCCCTCACCCGCGAGGTGCCGCCCGGAGATCAGGACGTGCGCCAGCAGGGTGTGCAGTTGGAAGTTGTCCACCACCCCGCTCATCCGCATCAGGTACCCGGTGCCGGACGGCCGGTCCAGCACCAGCAGCGGCTCCTCGTCCAGCGTCGCCGCCGCGTACGTCAGGCACTTGAGCTCACGCTGCACCCCGGCGTACCGGTCCGCCAGGCCCAGCAGGTCGGCGAGCACGCCGGAGCCCGCCGCGGCCCGGCGGACGGCGGCGTGCGAGAGCACCGCCACCGAGGCCATCTCCCACAGGTGCAGGGTCCACCAGGCGGTGACGACCCGACGGACCTCCCGGGCCTCCGGGGCGTCCGGATCCGTCCCGCCGAGCAGCAGCTCGGTCGCCGCGTCCGGGTCCGCGTCGTCCTCCGGCTCCGGCAGCTCCTCGCCGCCGCCCGCCCGCTGCCAGGCGTCGGCGAACCGCAGCGCACCCTCCAGGGCCTCCCGCACACCGGCCAGGATCGGACCCGAGCAGGCCACCGGGTCGGCGCCGTTCTCCACGCAGGCACCCGTCATCACGGCCAGGTACGCACGCGGCCACGGCGGCACCCCGGCCAGCATGGCCGCCAACCGCGGCCCGGCCTGGCCGAGTTCGGCCGGCGTGGCGCGGCCGATCGCCTGCTGGAGGTCCCGGCAGGCGGCCTCGAACGCCGCCGAGTCCTCGGCCGCCACGGCCGCCTCCAGCCGGGCGAACCCGGCCGCCAGGGCCGACCGGACCGGCTTGCGGCCGGGGCGGTGGAAACTGATTCGATCGAACATCATCCGCGCAGCCTAGGGCGCGCCCCCGACAGCGGATCAGCGGCCCCGGTCCTGGTCCTGGTCCTATTCCTGGTCCTGGTCCTGGTCCTGGTCCTGGTCCTGCACCCGGTCCCTTTCCCGATCACGGGCAGGGGCAAGGCCGGCGACGGAGGCTCGTCAGGATGACGCGCGGGAACCCGGCCGGGCCGTACCGCGCCGCCCTACGGCGGTGCGGTACGGCCCGTGGTGCGGTTCCGGCGGCGGCCCGGCCCCGGCGATCGGCACCGGGTGGGTCACCGGCCCGGGTGCACGTCCCCGGGCCGCCGGGCGTGGGTCACCGCGCCTGGGTCACCGCGCCCGGGTCACCAGGCGGACGGCGCCGGCGGCGCGACCACCGGCGGGCGGTCGTCGCAGGTGATGGTGTTCGGCAGCTCCCAGCCGGCCAGCCAGGGGCCGGTGGTGCCGCCACCGTCGTTGCCGCCGAGGTCGTTCAGTGCGAACTCCGAACCGGCGGGGGTGAAGTGGAAGGTCCCGCAGTTGTTCACACCGACCGCGCCGACGTTGCGGGCGTCCACGTTCTCGAAGGTCGCGGAGCCGGCCGCGCGGGCGCTGACCACGGAGGTACCGGTGCCGTCGACCTTGATGTCCTTGAAGTGGACGTTGGTGATGGAGTACTGGTCCTTCACCGGCCAGTCGGCGACCAGCATGATCGCGTTGTAGGTGTTGTCGAGGAAGTTGTCGCCGGTCACCCGGATGTCCGCGTCGATGCTCTTGTCCAGCGCGGAGAACCAGATCGCGCCGAGGCCGATGTTCCAGTTCAGCTCGTAGGTACCGCCCCGGACGGTGGTGTTGTCGGTGATCGACAGCCGCCCGGTGAAGGCCTCGGCGCCGAAGCGGGAGCCGACGTGGATGGCGCTGCCCTCACGGACCGGGTCGGCGATCAGGTTGCCGGAGACGGTGTTGTCGGTGCCGCCGTAGATCGCGATGCCGTTGGCCAGCACCGGTGTCTGGACGGTGTTGTGGTCGAAGGTGTTGTTCGCGTCCGCGATCTTCTCGGACCACATGGCCAGGCCGTCGTCGCCGGAGTTGCGGACGAAGTTGTTCTGCACCAGCGAACCGGTCACACCGGTGTGGAAGTTGAGGCCGTCGGCGATCTGGTCGGCGATGACGTTGCGGGTGATCCGCAGGTTCTTCATCGGCCCGTCGAACCAGAGGCCGACCTTGGTGTGGTGGATGTACAGGCCGTCGATGGTGGAGTCGCTCAGCGCGCCGCCGATGCCGTTCACCTGGTCGGTGTCGATCCGCTCGCGGACGTCGCCCTCGATCGCGAAGCCGGACAGGTGGACGTTGTGGCTGCCGCCGGCCGCCGCGTCCTTGCCGTAGAAGCCGACGCCGGTGTGCACCGACTGGTCGGGCGCCGGGGTGGCCAGGTCGACCTGGTGGCCCTTGATGATCGTGTACCAGCTGCCGGCGCCCTCGATCGTCACGTCGTCCACGACGATGTGCCGGTTCACCTGGTAGGTGCCCGGCGGGATGTAGACCTTGAGGTGCTTGCGCTGGGCGAAGGCGATCGCGCGGTCGATGGCGTCCGCGGAGTCCCGCCGGCCGGTCGGGTCGGCCCCGAACGCCAGCACGTTGGCGGCGAGCAGCTCGACGTGCGGCAGTCCGACCAGCTCCGAGTCGACCAGGTCGACGACGGTCCAGGCGGCGTTGCTGCCGGCCGGGACGGTCAGCCGGACCTTGTCGCCCGCGCGGTACGTCCGGCCGAGCAGCAGGCGCTGCTCGTCGTAGAAGTGGTTCGGCCGGAACGGCTTGGCGATCTCGGGGGCCGGCGTGGTGGCGGCGGGCACGCAGCCGCACTCGGTGATCCACCAGTCGGGGTGCAGCAGGCCCGCGCCCGGGTCGTTGCTGAACGGGTACTGGTTGTAGAGCCAGGAGTACTGCGAGGTGAGCGTCGCCGTGGTGCGGTTCTTGCCGTTGACCGTGACGTCCAGGGGTGCGGTGATGCCGCCGCCGCCCGGCGCGTCCGGGATGCTGTACCGGACGGTGAGCGCGTTGGCCGCGCCGGGCAGGGTGAACTCGACGTACTGGCCCGGCGTCAGCTTGACCGCCTTACGGCCGGAGGCCTCCGCCGGCAGGGTGTACGCGGTGCGGTCCGGGCCGATCACCGCGCCGTTGGTGGCCGCGTTCTCCGCCTCCTGCTCGGCGAAGCCGACGCTGGCCCCGCGGCCCGCGACGAGCGAGGGGTCCAGGCCGGCCCGGGTCACCACCGGTGCCTGAGCGCCGCCCGCCGCCGGGCCGGCCCCGGCCGCGAAGGCCGGGCCGGTCATCAGGACGCCGAGGCCGACCGTCGCCGCGGTCACCGCCGCGACCGCGGCCCCCGCGGCCCCGCCGTTGCCGCCCGACCGCCGAGCGGGCCGTCTCGCTTCGGTTCCTGTGACGTTCCGTGACATCGCACTGCTCGTTTCTCTCGGGAGGGCGGGTGCCTGGAGACGCTGCGCGGCACCCGCGAACGCCTTGAGGGTGAGGCGACAGTAGGGCGCGCACGCTTCGCTCCACAAGCCTTCTGCCAAAGACTTGCAAAGCTGTGCCATCAAGCTTCATCAGAGACATTTGTTTTTGCGCACTGGGGCATCGCTCGTTGCGGAACCCCCGCAGACGAACGACCGCCGGGACAACCCCAGGAGGGCAGGGAAGCAGCACGATCAGCGACCGCGAGCCGGGCGAACGCCCGTTGCGGGACCACCACGGCCCGTCCGGGCCACCCGCCGGAGGCACCCCACCGGGAGACCGTCCGACGCGTACCGCCCAGCAGTTGCGACCGCGGGGCGCCACCGTGCCGGTCAGTGACCGGCCCCTCCAGCCCGCACACCACGCGGACGTGTCGGACACCGCCTACGACGACCGCGCCGGGCGGTTCGCCGCCTGCCTCACCGGCCGGCCGCCGGCACGCGGCCTGCTCGCCGCTTCCGGCGCACTCGTCCTGGTCGCCGACCGCGGCCGGTGGCCGACCTCGACCGCGGCCCGATCGGACCGCCGGCCCGGCGCACCCTCTCCCCCGAACGCGGGGCCCGGCCGCAGCGCGAGCCGGGGAAGGTCTGCATGAACCTGAAGAGGCTGGCACGAGTCGGACTGGCCCTGGCGGCAAGCGCGATCATGGTTGCCGGGTTGGAGGGGTCCGCCTCCGCCAGCGGGCTCAACGTGTCCGTCAACAAGAGCTGGGGCAGCTCGACCTTCTACCCGGACGGTGACTGGCTGTACAGCACCGACCTCTCCGCCGACGGCTACTCGGTGCACGGCAAGATCCAGCAGCTGGTCTGCGCCGACGTCGGCTGCGACGGGTACACCTGGCAGGACCTGCGCACCGGTTGCCACGACACCACCAGCATCGGCGACAACGGCAGCGAGATCCGCCAGTGCAACTACGACATCACCGAGAACCTCACCGTGCGCGTCTGTGAGGCCCGCTACAGCGACGGCACCCGCTACGGCGACTGGTACTGCAGCAACGAGACCAAGTCCTGATTCCGGGTGCGGTCCTGGCCCGGACGTCGCCGTCCGCCCGACCGGGCTGGCAAGCTGTGCTGATCGGGATGCCACCGGCCTCCCCGGGGCGAGGGGGTCCGGTCGTGGCCGACCACGGAATGCCGCAGCAGCGCGACCGCGGCCCGGCGGCCCGGCAAGCACCGCCCTTCGACGCGGAGTTGGGCGCCGCCCTGGCCGCCCGGGGAGCAGCGGCCAGGGAGCCGGTCACCCCGGCGGGCCTCGCGGCCGCGCAGCGGCGGGACGCCGTGGCCCGGCCCAGGCCGACGCTGCGCCAGCTGCGGGCCGACGGCCGGTTCGAGGTGCGGGAGCTGCGCCTGCCGGGCGGCCGGGACGGGACGGAGGTCACGCTGGTCGTCGCCCGGCCCGCCGGGATCCCCGGACCGCTGCCCGTCCTGTACTACCTGCACGGCGGCGGAATGATCATGGGCAACGCGTGGTCCGTGCTGCCCCGGCTGCTGCGCGAATGGGCCCTCCCGCTGCGGCTCGCCGTCGTCTCCGTCGAGTACCGGCTGGCGCCGGGGGCGCAGTACCTGGAGCCCGTGGAGGACTGCTACACCGGACTCGTCCGGGCCACCGGCCGGGCGGCCGAGCTCGGCCTCGACCCGGACCGCGTCCTCCTCGGCGGGAAGAGCGCCGGCGGCGGACTCGCCGCGGCGCTCGCCCTGCTGACCCGCGACCGCGGCGGCCCGGCCCCGATCGGCCACCTGCTCCTCAGCCCCATGCTCGACGACCGCGGCAGCACCTTCTCCAGCCACCAGATGGCCGGTGTCGACACCTGGGACCGGACCTCCAACGCGACCGCCTGGCAGGCCCTGCTCGGCGACCGGTACGGCGCCGCCGACCTCTCGCCCTACGCGGCCGCCGCCCGGGCCACCGACCTGTCCGGGCTGCCGCCGGCCTACATCGAGGTCGGGTCGGCCGAGACCTTCCGGGACGAGGCGGTGGCCTACGCGGACGCGATCTGGCGAGCCGGCGGGGAGGCCGAACTGCACGTCTGGCCGGGCGCCTTCCACGGCTTCGACACGGTCGCGCCGCGGGCCGCCCTCAGCCAGGACGCCCGCGAGGCCCGCACCCGCTGGCTCCGGCGGGTCCTCCTCCGCTGAGCCCCGCCGGCGAACGCCCCGCTCGACCAGGGCCGGCCGGGCGGCCGTACCACTCAGCGCCGGGATGAGGCACCGCTCAGCGCAGGGCGTCGAGCGTCCCCAGCAGCTCGTCCAGGCCCTCCGTCAGGCGGGCCCGGGTCTCGTCCGCCGGACGGTCCGCAGCCACCGGTATCGGCCCCCACCACCAGTTCGCGGCCTCGTGGGCCGGTGTGAACCCGGGGCCGGGGAAGTCGGACCCGACCCAGAGCCGGGCGGCCAGGCCCATGTACGCGCGGTGCAACGGCTGCTTCAGCTCCTGCGGGACGTCCGGGCTCCAGATGCCGAAGGTGAGCGGGGTCGGGAAGTCCGGGGACCACTTCTCGGGCTCGTAGCCGACATAGAGGTGCAGCCCGCCGACCGCGTACCGGGCGCGGAAGTAGACGCCGTTGCGGTCCACCCACTTGGGATTGCCCGTCCGGGTGGTGCGGGCGTCCCGGTCCATGCCGTCGAAGAGCAGCTCGGCGGTGGTGACGGCCTTGCGGAAGGTGCCGCGGGTGACGCCCTGTTCGAGTTCGGCGCGCGACCACTCCACCAGTTCCTTCTCCAAGCGCCCCACCAGCCCCTCCAACTGATCCACCTCGAAGTCCAGCTGGGGGAACCCGCCGTCCGCGGCCGCCCGGATCCGCCGCAGCAGCACCGGCCAGGAGGCCACCACCAGGTGCCGTCTGCCGCTGGTCGTCATGACCTGCAGCCCGGTGCCGTCCGGGGTGAACTCGTCGTAGCCCAGGCCCTCCTGGCGCACCCGCTCGGCCAGCTCCGCACAGAGCGGCTCGATCCGGGAACTCGGGCAGAGAAACAGCACCACGCCGCCCTCGGAGACCCCGCGCAGGTAGCCGCACGGCTGCGCGGCGGTCAGCTTGGCCCAGAACTTCCCCTCGACCACCACCCAGCGCTGCCCGTCGCGCTCGCCGACGATGTCGGGCCGGCCCTGCGAGTCGGCGGCCACGGCCTCGGGCCGGTACAGCAGGCGCTCCCGGTCGGCCGGGTCCACGGCCGACAGCGCGCCGAGCACCTCCCGCACCGGCGGGTACTCCCGGGCGAGGTAGTACAGCCCCGCGGTCGCCACCTGCTCCCGGCGGGTGACGAACTGATCCACGAGGTGCACGAGCAGGCCGTCCGGCACTGTCCCCCCAGGGTGCGCGCTGTCCGATGCCGAGCGACTCTACAGGTTCGGCGACGGGGGGCGCCGGGCCGTGCCCGGGGGTGGACAGCCCGGGGTGCCCGCCCGGGTGGCCGGGGCACCTGGACAGGCCGCCCGGGCGGGCAGGCCGCGGCCGGACCCTGGTGCGGGCGCGGGTGCGGGCGCCCTGGGCCTACCGGCTCCCGGCGCCGGCGGCGCCGTGCGGCAGTTCCTCCGCCCAGGGGCGCTCGCCCGGCGCGGGCATCCCCAGCCAGGTGATCACGGTGGGGACGACCCGGCCCAGCTCGGGGCGGAAGTGCGCACCCGTCCGTCCGTCGCCGGAGGAGCGGCCGGTGAGCCGGCGGCCGATCCACGGGCCGAGGTGGGAGCCGAGCCAGCGCAGGTCCGAGCGGAGCTTCGCGACCCGGCCGAGGGGCGCGGCGGCCGGCAGCGGCGCCCGCCAGTCGAAAGTGGCCGGGCGGCCGAGGGCCTCCAGGACGGCTTCGGCGACCCGGCGGTGGCCCTCCGGCGAGAGGTGGAGGCGGTCCTCGGCCCAGAGCCGGCGGTCGTCGAAGCAGGGGGCGGAGAACAGGTCGACGACAGCCACCCGGGGATCGGCGGCGAGCCCCTCCACGAAGGCCTTCATCCGCAGGATCGGGGGCAGCAGCCGGGCGCTGCCGCCCATCCGGCGGGTCGGATCGGTGCTGGTGAAGAGCACGACGACGGCGCCGGAGTCGAGCAGCGCGGCGGCGGACCTGCCGAGGAGTTCCTCCACCCGGTCGACGTCGCAGCCGGGCCGCAGGACGTCGTTCAGACCGCCGGCCAGGGTGACCAGCTCGCCGCGCAGGCCCGCCGCCTCGCCGATCTGCTCGTCGTGGATCTGGCCGATCAGCTTGCCGCGGACGGCGAGGTTGGCGTACCGGAATCCCGCGCCCTCGGGCTGCTCCGCGGCCAGCCGGGCGGCCACCCGGTCGGCCCAGCCGCGGTATCGGCCGTTCGGGAGCACGTCGTCGCACATGCCCTCGGTGAAGGAGTCCCCGACGGCGACGTAGCTGGTGAAGCTGGTGCGGCGGTCGGGGCGATCGGAACCGCGGGACACGCTGGAAGTGGCTGAGTTCTCCATGGCGCGACGATCGTACGCGCACTGGCACGGGCCGCCGCGACTGCCCCTACCCGTCCGTAACCCGTGCGGGCTCCGGCCGCCGCCCGCCCGCCGTCCGTCCCGGCGGGGTCGGCCGGCACCCGGTGCCGGTCACCAGACCGGGCGGATCCGCCCGGTGGGGCCGAGCCGGGCGAGGTCCTCGCGCAGCTCGCGGATCCGCCGCTCGCCGAGCAGCTCGGCCCACGGGCGGACGGCGTCGGCGGCGGCCTCGTCGGCGGCGCGGGTGCAGGCCCAGCCGCGTTCGGTGAGGACGACGAGCCTGGCGCGGGCATCGGTCGGGTGCGGGCGGCGCTCGACGTAGCCCTTGCGGATGAGCTCGTCGACCAGCTGGCTGGCCGCCTGCTTGGTCACGCCCAGGTGCGCGGCGATCTCGCCGACGCCGGCACCGTCCGGGGCGAGCCGGACGAAGGCGAAGCCGTGGGCGGGGCGGATGTCGTCGAAGCCGCGGGCCCGGACGCCGGCGTCGATGGTCTGCAGGAGGTCGGTGGCCAGGCCGAGGATCAGCGGGACGAGGGAGCTGTCGGCGTTCTCGGTCATGCCGAGGAGTCTGCCAGAGCGCTTGACAGGGTGGTCAATCTCCTTGACCATATAGTCAATCCGCTTGACTACTTTGCTCGACCGCCCGGAAGAGGAACCCGCCCATGCCCTTCGTCCCCGCCGACGCCGCCACCGTCCACGAGATCCACGGCGCCCGCTTCACCTCCTACGCGTCCACCGCCTCCGGCAGCACCGAACTGTGCGCCTGGCGGCTGGACGTCCCCGCCGGCAGCGTGGGCGTGCCGCACACCGTCGGACGCGAAGAGATCCTGCTGCTGCTCAGCGGCTCCCTGCTGATCACCCTCGACGACGAGGAACGCAAGGTGCTGCCCGGTGACACCGCGATCGTCCCGGCCGGCACCGTCCTGAAGGTAGACAACCCCGACGACCGGCCGGCCCGGGCCTGGGTGACCACCAGCACCGGGCTCACCGCCACCCTCCCCGACGGCTCGGTGTTCACCCCGCCGTGGGCCTCCTGACGGCCGGACCCGGTCGGCGCCGACCCCCGACCCGAAGACCGACCCGAGGACCGGACCGCCGTCCCGAGCCCGAAGAGCCGGGACGGGACGAGCAGTCACCCCGTGCGACCGGCCCCCTCCCGGCCACCCGCCCAACCCCCGGGACGGGTCTGCGGCATGCTGGAGATCCGTACGCAAGGGGGAAGGTCCGGATGAACACACCGTCGTGGCCGGAAGAACCGCTGTCGCCGCATGGACGGCAGACCGCCGCCCGGGCCCGCCGGGCCGCGGACACGCGATGACCGGCACCGTCCGGCGCCCGGCCCCCGCGCCCACCGCTGCCCGCTCCGCCGTGCCCGGCCTCGACGCCCCCGGCCCCGGCCCCGGCCCCGACGACTTGGGGCAGCCGGACGGCTACAGCATCGGCGAGCTGGCCGAGACCGCCGGGGTCAGCGTCAAGACCGTCCGGTTCTACTCCGACTCCGGGCTGCTCCCCGAGGCCGGACGCAGCCCGGGCGGCCATCGCCGGTACGGGGCCGGGGCGTTGGAGCGGCTGCGGACGGTCCGGCGGCTGCGGGCACTGGGCCTGGCCCTGCCGGCGGTCGCCGACGTCCTGCACGGCGAGGCCGAGTTGGCCGGCGCGCTGGCCCGCCAGCGCCAGGAGACCCATCGCCAGATGGCCGAACTCCGCTGGCGGGAGGCCGCCCTGGCGGCCTTCGAACTGGCCGGCCCGGAGGGCCTGGAGCTGCTCGGCGAGGCCCTGGACAGCCCGCCGGGCCCGGACGTGCTGGCGGCGTTCTGGCGCCGGATCCTGCCCGTACGGCTACCGGCCCGGCTGACGACCGCGATCGTCGGGTCGGCCGTCCCCGAGCTGCCCACCGACCCGACCCCGCAGCAGGCCCTGGCGTACGCCAGGCTGCACGCACTCGCCTCGGACCGGGCCGCCGCCGCGTCCATCCGGGAACTGACCGGCCCCGGGCCGGGGTGCGACGCGGTGAAGATGTACGACGGCCTCGGCGAGGCGTACGAGCTGGCCGGACAGGAGCTGCGGGCGGGCCGGCCGCCGGCGGCCGGCGGGGCGCTGGACTGCTTCGTCCAGGCCCACGCGGCGGCCGAGCGCACCACCGACTCGGCCGACTACCGGCGCGGGCTGGCCGCCCGCACGATCGGGCGGCGCGACCCGCGGATGGAGCGCTACTGGTCGCTGGCCGCCGAGCTGCGGGCGGACGGCGAGCCGGACATGGGATCGGCCCACACCTGGCTGGCGGCCGCCCTCAAGACCTCCGTGCGGTACGCCTGACGGCAGGGGCAGCCCCGGCCCGGCCGGTGTTCAGTCGCCGGCCGTGACACCCTGCACCGGCGCCGGGCCGAACCAGTGCTCCCGGACGGCGTCGGTCGGGCGCTGCTCACCCAGCAGGTCGGTGCCCCACTCGCCGAGCGCGAGGACGACCCGGCGCAGCGCGGTGCCGCGGTCGGTCAGCTCGTACACCACTGCGTTGGCGGGCCGCTCGAGTTTGCGGCGCAGGACGAGGCCGTCGGCCTCCAGCTGCTTGAGGCGGGCGGCGAGGATGTCGGTGGAGACGCCGGGCAGGTCGGCGTGCAGGTCGGTGTAGCGGCGTGGGCCGCCGAGGAGTTCACGGACGATCAGAAGACTCCAGCGCTCCCCCACCGCGTCCAGGGCGCGGGCGACGGCGCAGTACTGGTCGTAGCTTCGGCGTGACATGGGGATCAGCATAGCCAAAAGGTTGGACTTTCCAAGTGGTTACTTGGTAGAACAAAGCGACCAGGTCGTGAGGGTGAGGGTCGGGAGGCCGCTGATGGAGTTCCGCCAGTCCAGCAAGCTCAAGGGTGTCTGCTACGAGATCCGCGGGCCGGTGGTCGACCAGGCGAACGCGCTGGAGGAGGCCGGGCACAGCGTCCTGCGGCTGAACACCGGCAACCCCGCGACCTTCGGCTTCGAGGCGCCCGAGGAGATCATCCAGGACATCGTCCGCAACCTGCCGAACGCCCACGGCTACAGCGACTCCCGCGGCATCCTGCCGGCCCGCCGCGCCGTGGTGCAGTACTACCAGCAGCGCGGCGTCGGCGGCGTGACGGTCGACGACGTCTACCTCGGCAACGGCGTCTCCGAACTGATCCAGATGTCCGTGCAGGCCCTGGTGGACGACGGCGACGAAGTCCTCGTCCCGGCCCCCGACTTCCCGCTCTGGACGGCCGTGGTGCGCCTCGCCGGCGGCAAGGCCGTGCACTACCTCTGCGACGAGGAGGCCAACTGGTACCCCGACCTGGACGACATCGCCTCCAAGATCTCCCACCGCACCAAGGCCATCGTGGTCATCAACCCCAACAACCCGACGGGCGCCGTCTACCCGAAGGAGCTGCTGGAGGGCATCCTCGACCTGGCCCGGCGGCACAACCTGATGGTCCTCGCCGACGAGATCTACGACAAGATCCTCTACGACGGCACCGAGCACCACTGCCTGGCCGCGCTCGCCGACGACGTGGTCACCCTCACCTTCAACGGCCTCTCCAAGTCCTACCGGGTGGCGGGCTTCCGCAGCGGCTGGCTGGTCGTCTCCGGCCCCAAGGCCCGCGCCAAGGACTACCTGGAGGGCCTGACCATGCTCGCGGGCATGCGACTGTGCCCCAACGTCCCCGCCCAGTACGCCGTGCAGGCGGCGCTCGGCGGCCACCAGTCCATCAACGACCTGGTGCTGCCGACCGGCCGGCTCGCCGAGCAGCGCGACGTCGCCTGGCGGGCCCTCAACGACATCCCCGGCGTCAGCTGCGTCAAGCCCAAGGGCGCGCTGTACGCGTTCGCCAAGCTCGACCCGGCCGTGCACAAGATCGTCGACGACGAGAAGTTCGTCCTGGACCTGCTGCTCCGCGAGAAGATCCACATCGTCCAGGGCACCGGCTTCAACTGGCCCCGCCCCGACCACTTCCGCTTCGTCACCCTCCCGCGCGCCGACGACCTGGAGACCGCCATCAGCCGGATCGGCCGCTTCCTGACGACGTACCGGCAGTAGGCGGCCGAGCCCGGCCGCCGGACCGGACGCCCCGCCGGCCTCAGGTGCCGCGCGGGGCGTACATGATCACCACCACGCCGGCCAGACAGACCAGCGCGCCGATCACGTCGTACCGGTCCGGCCGGTAGCCGTCCAGCGCCATCGCCCAGGCCAGCGAGCCGGCCACGAACACCCCGCCGTACGCCGCCAGGATCCGGCCGAAGTTCGCATCCTGCTGGAGGGTGGCGACGAAGCCGTACGCCCCGAGCGCGACCACACCCGCGCCCACCCAGGCCCACCCCCGGTGCTCCCGCACGCCCTGCCAGACCAGCCAGGCGCCGCCGATCTCCAGCACGGCGGCGAGGACGAACAGCAGGGCGGAGCGCAGCACGGTCATGCCCCGACCCTACGACGGCCCGCGGCCCGGGTTGCCGTCGGTACGGCGGGTCGGCGGCCGGGCGGTGGTCGGTGCGGGCCGGCCCGCACCGACCACGGGATCACTCCACGGGCGGCGCGGTGACCACCGAGAAGTTGAAGTCCACCGGGCCGAGCACCCCGTACAGCCGGAGCCACAGCGGCATCAGCAGCTCGGTCGCGCGGGCACTCGACAGGTCCCCCAGGTCGACGATCCGGTCCGGCGCCCAGCCGAAGGACTCCAGGATCGCCGAGACCTCGGCCTTGGCGCCCGCGTCGTCGCCGCTGACGAAGACGTTGTGGTGGCCCGGAACCCGGCCGGGGTCGACCATCACGCTGTTGTTCATCGTGTTCAGCGTCTTGACGACCCGGGTCTCCGGGAACGCCTTCTGCAGCTGCTCCGCGAGGCTGCCGCCGTCCGGCGTGACCACGCTCGGCGGGAAACCGGCGGAGAAGTCGAGGGCGTTGGACACGTCGACCAGCACCTTGCCGCGCAGGTTGTCCGCGCCCGCGGCCTCCAGCACGGCCATCGAGACCAGGCCGCCGGTGGCGTTCACCACCAGCTCCCCGGCCGCGGCGGCGTCCGCGAAGGTGCCGTGCGCACCGCCGTTGTCCGCGGCCCACTGCTTCGCCTCGGCGTTGTCCGCCGTGCGGGAGCCGAGGGTGACCTGGTGGCCGAGCGAGGCGAGCTTGCCGGCCAGCCGACGGCCGACCTCACCGGTGCCCAGTACCGCGATCTTCATCTGCTTGCTCTCCTTCGTGTCCTTGCGTCATCACCGTGCGCGGGCCGCGATTTCTGCGGCCACGGCGTCGGACCGATCATCCCGGTCGGCGGCGCTGCCGGCAGGCGGTTCCCGATCTTGGATGCTCACCCAAACGCTCCGGAGCCTGGAGGGCGACGGCATCGTCCGCCGGGTGTCCTTCCCGGTCGTGCCTCCGCACGTCGAGTACTCGCTCACCCCGCTCGGCGACTCCCTCTCGCCCCTGCTCGCGGAACTCTGCCGCTGGGCCGAGAACCACCTCGGCGAGATCCGGGCCGCCCGAGCCGGGGACGCCCCCGGCCGGCCCGACAGCTAACCGCCGGCCCGAAGGACGGCAGGTCACCGTCCACGCACCCCACCGTCACCCGCCCGGGCGACCCACCACCACCCTGCGGATCCCCACCCGGCGCCGCGCCGGGCCGGCCGACAGCCCGTACGCCACGGCAGCAACCCCGTTGGCAGGCCGGGAAGGCACCCACGACGCCCGGCGGCACGGGCCTCGGCACCGGGACGACTTCCCCCGCCGGCCCCGGCCCGAGCACGGGACCACTCGGGCGAAAGGCACCCCGCACCTGCGGCGTAAGGTGCGATGAGGCGACCGGCGGCCCCACCTCCGTCGCCGCGGCACCCTCGCACCACCTTCCCCGAACGTCCCCACTCCCCCCCGGAAGGCCCCACCCTCATGCCCAAGCCCCCCGAGCCCGGCAGCCAAGCCCCCGAGTTCACCCTCCCCGGTGTCCTGCTCGACGAGGACATCGCCGAACGCCGCGACTACCGCCTCACCGAAGCCAAGGGCAACCCGCTCGTCCTGGTCTTCTACCCCGGCGACGACACCGCCGTCTGCACCAAGCAGCTCTGCTCCTACACCTCCGACCTGGACCGCTTCAAGGACCTCGGCGCCACCGTCTGGGGCATCAGCCCGCAGGACCTCGACAGCCACGAACGCTTCGCCCGCAAGCACCACCTCGCCTTCCCCCTGCTCGCCGACACCGACCGCGCCATCGCCCGCGCCTACGGCATCGCCGTCCCGGGTCTCGGCCTGCGCCGCTCCGTCTTCATCCTGGACGGCGACGGCACCGTCCGCTGGAAGCACGTCGCCCTGGCCGGTCTGACCTTCCAGCACAGCGACACCCTCGCCGCGCAGTTGGCGGCCCTGAAGGCCTGACGGCACGGGCGGCGCCGCCGGGGGAATTCGTCCGCAGGAATTATGCCGACCATTGCGGCCGCCTGACGAAGCGATCCACCCGGCGGCGCCGCCCGAACATCCTCGGGGCCGAACCCCGAGCCGATGGAATTCATCGAATTCACCCCCGCCGACCCGCTCCTGTTCCGTACGTTTCTCCCACCGAGAGGCACCCTCGGAGAGACCGGACCGCTGATGTTCCGCTGCTTGACGTTCCCTCAGGCGCCTGCGTGCCGACGCCCGGTGAAGGATATTGACCGTCACTCCGTCAGACCTCCCTGATAGCGTCCGAAGGCCCCGCGCGGCACACGTGCCGTCGGTGCCCGAATCATGGGAGGAATTTCCTACATGCCCCCGCTTCACACGGGTAGGTCGTCCGCCGCGACCGCCGATCCCGTAGCCGCCCGCCCCGGGCCGACCGGCCGCCGCGCCGGGTCGGTCCTCGCGGTCCTGCTCGCCGCCGGCGCCGTCCAGATACCCGCGCAGGCCTCCTTCGCGAGCACCCACCCGGCAGTCGCAGCGGCGCTCACCGCGGACACCGTTGCGCCGACCGAGCCCACCATCACCTCGGCGGACGGGTACGACCTGGCCAGCGGCGGGCTCGCCCCGGGGGTCACCCGCCGGGTCCGGTTCGCCTCCAGCGACGCCGAGGGTCTGGCCGGGTTCTGCTACAGCGTCAACGCTCCGCTGCCCACCCAGGCCGACTGCGGCGGCTACTGGGTCGCGGCCGGGTCCGACGGCAGCGCCACGGTGGGCATCGCCCCGGCTCTCTGGCCGACGAACCAGCTGACCGTCGAGGCCAGGGACAAGGCGGGAAACACCGCGTCGGCGAGCATCACCATCTCGACCGGCCTGAACACCCCCGCCCAGGTACCCGTCACCTCGCTCACCAAGGCGGCGAACGGCACTCTGGTGGCCTTCCGGGGCAACAGCGACGGCAGCCTCTGGGCCACCAACCAGACCAGCCCCACCTCGGGATTCCGGTCCTGGTACCAGGTCGGCGCCCCCGGTCACCGTGGTACCCCGGCCACCGTGCTCTCGCCGGCGGCAGGTGGCACCGTGCACGCTTTCGTCCGCGGCAGCGACAGCAGGATCACCGAGTACGCGCAGTCCGGTCCGACCTCGTCCTTCGACTCGACGACGGTGCTCGGCGGGCCGCTCGACGTCTTCGTCGGTGACCCGGCGGCGGTGCTGGCGGCCGACGGAACGATCGTCGTCGCGGGCGTGGACGCCATGAACAACCTGAAGGTCACCCGGCAGTCGTCCCCCGGCGGTGCCTTCGAACCCTGGGCCACCGTCGGCACCCGGGTCACCGGCGCCGTGAGCGCCGTCCTCTCCCCGGCCGGCGGCGGTACCGTCCAGCTGCTGGCACGGTCCGTGGACGGCCACCTCAAGGCCTACGCCCAGACCGGCCCCGGCTCGGCACCGGCCGCCGGACCGGCGCTCCCCGCCGGCACGCCGTTCTTCGCCGGCGACCCGAGCGTCACCGTGTCGGCCGGCGGCGGTCTGATCGTCGCGGCCGTCGACGTCAACGGTGACGTCTGGGCCACCGACCAGGCTTCCACCGGTGGCGACTTCCGCTACTGGTACAAGATCAGCCTCTTCGGTGGACTCTCCGGTGCCACCAGCCTCGTGCTCTCCCCCGGCGCCGACGGCACCGTCAACATCGTCGCCCGCACCACCGACGGCCACATCGCCCTCTTCGGCCAGAGCGGCCCCACCTCCGGCTTCAGCAGCGGCAGCTACCTCGGCACCACGAGCCCCACCTTCGCCGGCGACCCCCGCGTCGCCCTCGCCGCCAACGGTTCCATGATCGTCACCGCCACCGACACCACCGGCACCACCTGGGCCATCGACCAGCCCGCACCCGGCGCCGGCTTCCGCACCTGGTACCGCCTCTGACACCGCTCTCCGGCCGACCGACCCGCGTCCGTACCGCAGACTGTCGATCACGACATCCCGACCGGACGGACGAGCATCGGCGGCGAAACGCCGGAGCCGGGCCCCTGGGGATCAACTCCCCAGGGGCCCGGCTCCGTTCAGCTCGACCTCCGTGAGGGCTACCAGCCCCAGCCGCCGCCCTCGCCGTCGTCGTCGGTCTTGCTGTCCCAGCCCTCGCCGACCTTGCGGAGGATGGTGTAGTGGTCGACCTGGGTGCCGTTCTCGGCCAGTGCGGTGACCTTCATCTCGGACTTCTGGCCCAGGTGGGCCGGGGTGACGTCGACCTTGATGAAGGAGTAGCCGGTGTAGCGCACCCGGGACCACTCGACGGTCTCGGTGACCTTCACGCCGCCCTGGGCGAAGTGGTAGGTGTTCACCGAGTCCTGGTGGTCCTCGTGGCCCTCGTAGGTGTCCGGGGCGTCGAAGCTGTACAGGCTGCGGCCGGCCGCGCCCGCCGTCACGTAGACCACGCCGTCCTTGGCGGGCTCGACGGTGGCGCCGCTGGGCACCGCCTTGGCGACCTTGTTGCCGAGGATGGCGTCGGTGCGCTCGTAGACGTGGTTGTGACCGTTGATCACCAGGTCCACCCGGTACTTCTCGAACAGCGGCACCCAGGCCTCGCGGACGCCGCCCTCGGAGGCGTGCTGGTGGGTGGTGGAGAAGGCGCAGTGGTGGAAGAAGATGACGATGAAGTCGACCGTCTCGTCGTTCCGCAGGTCCTTGAGCTGGCGCTCCAGCCACTTGGTCTGCTTGCCCGCCGAGATGCCGAGGTTGGCCGGGATCTCGTACGAGACGTCGTTGGCGTCCAGGGAGATGACGCCGACGTTCTTGTAGCGGAAGGTGTAGACGCCGGGGACGGTGCGCGGGTCCGGGCCGTTGTCCGGCAGGAAGAAGCGGTGGTTCTCGCCGCCGTAGCCGTTCGCCGAGTACCAGGCCTCCATGTCGTGGTTGCCGTAGGAGACCATCCACGGGACCTTGGAGGCGACCGTCTCGGTCTGCGCGAGGAAGGCGTCCCAGGTGGTGGCGTTGAACGCGGCCTTGTCGGAGTCCTGGCCGGAGCCGGCCGCGTCGGCGTAGCAGATGTCGCCGGCGTGCAGGTGGAAGGCCGGGTTCTGAGCCAGGATGATGTGGTCGTTGCCGGCCGCGTGGGCGCTGACGCCCTGGTCGCCGAAGGCCGTAAAGGTGAACGGCTCGTAGACCTTGCCCCACATGTGCTCGCGGGCGGGCGCGGTGCGGAAGGTGCTCAGGGTGGAGACGGCCTGCTGGGAGGCCGGGTCGAAGCCCTGGTGGCCGACGCCGTAGTAGTACGTGGTGTCGGGCTGCAGGTCCTCCAGCGCGACGTGCAGGTAGTACTGGTCGACCGGCGCGCCGGTCTGGACGAGCGCCGGCGTGTGCAGGGCACGCACCTCGGCGGCGACCTTGTGGCTGAGGTCCCACGGCTGCTTGCCGAAGCGCAGGAAGGGCTTCTTGACCGGCGCGGGGACCTGCCAGGAGATCCGGAACTGGGTGTCCGGCTCGGGCCCGAACGAGAGGTGACGGCCGATCGGGGCGACCAGCGAGCCGTCGATGCCGTCCGTGGTGGCGACCGGGGCCGGCTGCGGCGCCGCGGAGGCGCTGCCGGTGCCGAGCGTGCCGCCGACCGCGAGCGCGCCGACGGTGATGGCGCCGGTGCGCAGCATCCGGCGGCGGGAGAAGCGGCTGCGGAGGTACTCGTGCTGCTCCGCCATGCTCATACGGTCGGCGAGCTTCTCGGGCACGCCCATGCGTGGGATATCCATGGCCCGGACTTTTGCAGCGCCGGATTGCCCGGACACGGACATCCGGTGAACGAGCACCGGCGCGCCGCCCATTCGAACTCCAATGTTCGACCATGGCCAGGCAAAATGATCCCGCCGCGCGGTGCGCCGTGCCTGCGCGGCCCCACCCCGCGCCGGTGGAGGGGTTCTCACGCCGGCTCAGAGCGGGTCCCCGGGCCACAGCCCCTTCAGTGCACGCAGAACTCGTTGCCCTCCGGGTCCTGCATGACGCTGTAGCAGGAGCCCGTGTCGGGCGAGTCCTCGCTCCGCAGCCGGGTGGCGCCGAGCTGCTCCAGCCGGGCGGCCTCGGCATGGACCCGCTCCCGGCGGGTCTCGAACGGGACGCCGCGACCGCCGCTGACGCCGAGGTCGGGGTGCAGCCGGTTCTTGACCGCCTTGGCCTCGGGCACCTGCTGGAACCAGATCCGCGGGCCGGTGCCGTCCGGGTCCACGATCGAGTCGCTGCAGTCCCCCGTGCCGAGTTCCTCCTCGGGCACGCCCTGGTCGAGCCAGTAGGCCCGCCAGGTCGGGAAGGGCGCGGGGGCGGGCTCGACCCGGTACCCGAGGGCGGCGGCCCAGAAGGCGGCGAGCCGGTCGGGATCCGCGCAGTCGACGGTCAGCTGGAGCTTGGGTTTCATGACGGACAGCCAACAACGCCGCCGTCGCGAAAGCCAGCCCCGGGGCGGGCCGGCCGGCCTGCGTGTCCCCCGTGGCGGTAGGCCGGTCCGGCCGTGGCGGTAGGCCGGTCCGGCCGCGGCGGGTGTCAGGTCCGGCGGGCGCTCAGTCCGTCCAGGGTGAGGTCGAGAAGCCGTTCGGCCTGGGTGCGCTGCTCGGGCCGGCCCGAGGCGAGGGCGATGCCGCTGAGGGCGGCGAACATGTCGGCCGGACCGATGTCCGAGCGGATGGTGCCGGTCGCCACCGCGGCGTCCATCAGCGAGGTGAGTGCTTCGAGCATCATCCGGCGGCTGTGGTCGTAGGGGTCGACGCCGGACGCGACGACGGCGCGCAAGGCCTCGGCCATGCCGAGCTTGGCACTCGCGTAGTCGAGGAAGCGGCCCGCCCAGTCCCGCAGGGCGTCCTGCGGCGGCATGGTCGCCAGCAGCTCGGGGACGGCGTCGCAGAGCCGGCTCAGCTCGTTGCGGTAGGCGGCCTCGATCAGGAGTTCCCGGGTGGGGAAGTTCCGGTAGAGGGTGCCGGTGCCCACGCCCGCTTCCTTGGCGATGCGTTCGAGGTGTGCGTCCAGGCCCTGTTCGGCGAAGACGCGCACCGCGGCGGCGAGGATCTTGTCGCGGTTGCGCTGCGCGTCGGCGCGCAGCGGGCGCCCTGCGTCGGTGGCCATGTCGAGTCTCCTGTCGTCCCCGCTTGCTATCCGGAGGCGCCTCCGCTTACCTTGAAGCGAAGCGGCGGCGCCTCCACATTCACTCTAGGCCATGCCCCGCCCGCCCCGTCGGGAGCCGAATCCCGCCTGCCCGGACAGCCCTCGTCCGCATACGCACGACACCCTCGAACCCACGGCCCGCCGCTCGGCGGGCACCGACGAACCGTCATAGGAGAAGCACATGAGCCGTCCGCTCGAAGGAAAGACCGCCGTCGTCACCGGCGCAGCGTCCGGGATCGGCCTCGCCGTCGCCAAGGAGTTCGTGGCGAACGGCGCCGACGTCGTCATCACCGACCTCGGGCAGGCCGAGCTGGACGAAGCGGTCGCCGCGATCGGCCCGAAGTGCTCGGGCATCGTCGCGGACGTCTCGAAGCTCGCCGACATGGAGGCCGCCTACGCCGAGGTGATCGCGCGGCACGGACGGCTGGACGCGGTCGTGGCCAACGCCGGCATCGGCGCCCACGCCCCGCTGCACCGGATCACCGAGGAGGAGTTCGACCGGACCTTCGCCGTCAACGTGAAGGGCGTCCTGTTCACCGTGCAGCCGGCGCTGCCCCTGCTGCGGCCCGGCGGCACGATCGTGGTCATCGGCTCCACCGCCTCGATCCGGCCCCCGGCCGGGATGAGCCTGTACGGCGCGTCCAAGGCCGCCGTCCGCGCCTGCGTCCGCGGCTGGATCCAGGACATCAAGGGCTCCGGCGTCCGGATCAACGTGCTGAGCCCGGGAGCGGTGGACACCGAGTCCCTGCGCAGCGCCCTGGCCATGGCCCAGGGCGCCGAGGCCGTCCCGGCCGCCGTCCGGACGATGGGCGAGGGCAACCCGACCGGCCGGATCGCGGACCCCCGCGAGATGGGCACCGCCGCGGTCTTCCTGTCCAGCGACGCCGCCGGCTTCATCACCGGCGTCGAGCTCTTCGCGGACGGGGGCATGGCCCAGGTCTGACGGCCTGCCGGCGCCGGCAGGCTCGGGGCAGGGGGCGCGGTCGGGTCCACCGTCAGTGGCCCTTCCTAGGATCGCTGCATGCCTGATGCCTTCACCGTCCTGTGGACCCAAGACACCTGCCGTGCACTGCGCAAGGCCGGTCGGGTGGGGGAACGGCCACCGGTCGCCTTCAGCGGGGTCCACACCTCCCTGCCCGCCTGGTCGGGTGCCGCGGCCGGGGACGAGGTGTACGCCCTGCACGTCAACCGCTGCGTCGTGCACGTGGTGAGCCGGATGCGGGTGGTCGACACCGACCGGGGCGACTGCTGCGGCGCCGCCCCCGCGACCTGGCAGGACCCGGCCTTCCCCGGGCACGACGACTGGTCGATGCTCGGCGCCGGCGGCTGCGGCGCCGTGGCGGTGCACGTGGACGCGACGCCCGTCCGGCTGGACCAGGCCGTACCCGGTGACCTGCTGGAGCGGCTGACCTGGCAGAACCGCCGGGGCCGGACCCGCTCCGCGAAGTACGTGGTGGACGGCCGCCTTGAGCACTCGATCAGCCTTCAGGGCTTCTACCGGCTGACGTCCGAGTCGGCCGGCGAGCTGGCGGCGGTCGTGGACGGCGGCGCGCGGTGATGCCCGCGGCCGGGCGGTCCGCGGCCGCCCGGGGCTCGCCGACCGCGGCCTACGTCGAGATCGTCTCGTCCCAGGTGCTCGGCGCGCGGTTGCCGGTGCCGTCGCAGGTACGGCAGACCTCTTCGCGGTAGGCGTGCTTGGCGCCGCTGGCGTCGACCCGGTAGCGGACGTAGATGCCCGTGCCGTCGCAGAGGAAGCAGTTGCCGCCACCGCCGCCGACCTCGGTGGTGCCGGTGCCCTGGCAGGTGCGGCAGCTGAGGCCGGCCGTCCGTCCGGTGCCGGCGCAGATCCGGCAGACCGTGGTCACCGCGGCACCCCGCCGGGGTGGGCGGCGTCCCGCGTGGTCCTGGCCATGGTGATCCCTCCGTCGTCCGGCACCACCGGCCAGCGTAGACCCGCGACACCCGGCCCCGCACCGAAGTCGGCGGACCTGGCGTCCCGCCGGGCGGACGCACCCACGGTGCGGGCCCGGGCGGGCCCGCACCGGCCGGGCGGTCCGGACCTCAGCCGGGCAGGCCCTCACGGAGCCGGCGGGACACCGCGAACTCCTGGAGGTCGAGCGTCCCCGGCGGGTCGGCGAGGCCGGGGCCGCCCGCCCGGACCCAGTCGGTTATCTCGTCCAGCATGTCGTCCGCCAGCACCCAGCCGAGCCAGACCGGACGGCCGCCGGCCCGCCGGCCCTCGGCCGACGGGCTGACCACCACCACGTTGGAGTGCGCGCAGGCGTCCAGGCACTTCACCGCCCGGACCTGGCCACTGCCGCCGACGCCCGCGCGCAGCCGCTCCAGCTGCACCCCGTGGTCCACCCCCGGGTGCTTGGTCTCGGTGCCGCAGCAGCAGCCCCGGCAGACGGTGACGGTCACCGGGGACGGCGGCGCCGCCTTCTCCGCGCGGTTTCGACGACTCATGGGGCTCCCTGCTCGTTGTGGTCCGGTCGGTCTCCGTACGGCAGCCCGACCGCTGAAAGCTCGATCACCGGGGGTCGGTCACCGAAGGTCGGTCACCGGCCGGTACGTCGGCGGACGGTGACCGGCCGTCCGACCGTGCCCGGCGACCCCGAGCGGCAACGGCAGGCTGCCGATCAAGTCCCAGGTCACCAGCACGGTGATGAACACCCCCGCGATCACAAGATTCTGCACCACCAGCTGCCGGGCCCGCCGCGAGAGGGCCACCACCGCGGGCACGGCCACCAGTTCGTCCCGGACGACGACCGCGTCGGCGCTCTCCAGGGCGAGGTCGGAGCCGGCCCGGCCCATCGCCACGCCGGTGTGCGCGGCGGCGAGCGCGGGCGCGTCGTTGACGCCGTCCCCGACGAAGAGCACCCGGTGCCCGGCGGCGGCCAGTTCGCCGACGGCGGCGGCCTTCTCCTACGGCAGCAGGCCGCCTCGGGCGTCGGTGAGGCCGACCTCGGCGGCCAGCCGCGCGGTGGCCCCCGCGTTGTCGCCGCCGAGCAGCGCCGGCGGGCGGTCGGTGAGCGCGGCCAGGGCCGCCACGGCGGCCGCCGCCTGCCCGCGCGGACGGTCGGCGAGGCCGAGGACCCCGACCACGACGCCTGCGCGCCGGACCACCACGACCGTACGACCGGCCGCCTCCAGCTCGGCGACGGCCTCGGCCGGCTCCGCGAGGGTCCCGTCCGGGCCCGCGGTCGGCGCCTTCGCAGCGCGTTCGCCGGACCTCGCGCGGGCCGGGGCGCCGACCTCGGTCACCACGCCGTCGACCACCGCCCGTACGCCGACGCCCGGCGTCGACGCGAAGCCGCTAGCGGCGGCGAGGGCGAGACCGCGGGCGCGGGCCGCCTCGACCACCGCGCGGGCCAGCGGGTGCTCCCTGGGGTGCTCGACGGCGGCGGCCAGGGCGAGCAGCGCGTCCGGGGTGAGCGCGGCCGGCGCCCGACGGGGGCGGCCGGTCACCCGGCGGCGGGTACTTCCGGACGGTCGATGATCCGCAGCCAGGTCCCGTCCGGCTGGCGGCGCGCGACCTGGACCCGGCCGCCGGTGCCGTCGGCGTCACGGGTGGAGGTGAGGGCGAGGTCGCCGTAGCGGACCGTCGGCAGCGGCTGCTCCACCGGGAAGGGCAGCGGCGCGTGCTCCAGCATCCGCTCGCAGACGGCGCGGATCGCCTCCCGGCCGACCGTCGAGGCCCCCGCCGGGTAGGCGAGGACGGCGTCCTGGGCGTAGAGCTCGGCCAGTCCCTCGGCGTCGCGGGCGTTGGCGCGCTCCACGAACAGGCGGGCCAGGTCCTCCGGGGTGGTGGCGCGGGTGCGGTTCTCGGTCATGGTCGTGTCCTTTCGCTCACCTCAAGCCTGGCGTCCGGCTGATCAGAAGTCCAAGAGCTGGAAAGTCTGGGAACTAGCATGATCGGTTATGGAACTGCGGCAGCTCGAATACCTCGTGACGGTGGCCGAGGAAGGTAACTTCACCCGGGCCGCCGAGAAGCTGCACGTCGCCCAGCCCGGGGTGAGTGCGCAGATCAGGCGGCTCGAGCGCGAGCTGGGCCAGGAGCTGCTGGACCGCTCCGGCCGCTCGGTGCGCCCGACCGAGGTCGGCGCGGCCGTCCTCCCGTACGCCCGGGCGGCGCTCGCGGCCGTGCAAGGCGTCCGGCTCGCCGTCGACGAACTGACCGGACTGCTCCGGGGTCACGTCGCGGTCGGGACGGTGACCTCGCACAACGTCGATCTGCCCGGCCTGCTGGCGGACTTCCACCACGCGCACCCGGCGGTGGAGATCACCCTGTCCGAGGCGAACTCCGAGCAGCTCCTGGAAGGCCTGCGGACCGGACACCTGGACGCGGCGGTCGTCAGCGTCGGCAGCGACGACCCGGAGGGCCTCGGCGTGCTGGTCCTGGAGGATCAGCCGATCGTCGCCGCCGTCGGCCACGACCACGAACTCGCCGTCCACCAGGTCATCTCGATCGACACCCTGCGCGGCCGGCCGCTGATCAGCCTGCCGCGCGGCACCGGCCTGCGGGCCCGGCTCGACGAGGCCTGCGCGGCGGTCGGCTTCGCGCCCCGGATCGCCTTCGAGGCCAGCGACCCCGGACTGCTCGCCGAACTGGCCGCCCGCGGCCTGGGCGCGGCGATCCTGCCCGGCGCGTTCGCCACCGCCCGCGCCGATCACCTGCACGTGATCACCATCGACCGGCCCCCCCTGCGCGGCCGCCTGGTCCTCGCCTGGCGCGCCGAGGGCCCGGCCGGCCCGGCCGGGCGCGCCCTGCTCCAGCGGGCCCGCCGCAGGCTCGGCAGCCGCACGGGCGGGGGCGAGGGCGAGGGCAGCCGCACGGGCGGGGGCGAGGGCGAGCATCCGGCAGGGTGACGGGTGCACCGCACGCCCGGCGGACGCAACGGCCACGGCCGCCCGGCGCGGTGATGGCGGCGCGGTCTCAGGCGTCGGCACGGTCTCAGGCGTCGGCCGCGTACCGCCAGAAGTCGCGCATCAGCGAGGGCGGGGTCGGGCCGGCCATCTCCAGCTGACCGAGCAGGATGCTGACCGCGCCGGTGGACGGGGTCAGGTGCGCCGCCGTACCGGTACCGCCGACCCACCCGTACCGCCCCGGAACGTTCCAGGGATCGATCGCCTCGACGTCGACCGAGCCGCCGAAACCCCAGCCCTGTCCCTCCAGGAACAGCTCCCCGTCGACTTTCTGACGTGCGGTCAAATGGTCGGTGGTCAGCTGCCGGACGGACTCCGCCGAGAGCAGCCGGCGCCCCGCCGCCGCGCCCGCGGCCACCGGTCCGGACGCCCGCGCGGCCACGCCGTCCGCGAGCAGCATCCGGGCGAAGGCCAACCAGTCGTCGGCGGTGGAGACCAGCCCGCCGGCGCCGGACGGGAAGGCCGGCCGGCTGCTCCACTGCCCGTCGGGGGCGTCCACCAGCACCGGGCCGCCGTCCGGGCCCGTCCGGTAGTAGCCGGTGAACCGGCCGAGCTTGCCGGACGGCACCTCGAACCCGGTGTCGGCCATGCCGAGCGGCTCGAACAGGCGCTCCGCCAGGAACTCCGGCAGCGGACGGCCCGAGGCCCGGGCGACCAGCACGCCCTGGATGTCGGAGGAGGTGTTGTAGAGCCACGCCTCGCCCGGCTGGTGCAGCAGCGGGATGCCGGCCAGTGCGGCCATCCATTCGTCGGGCGGGGCGATCACCTGTGGCTGCGGCGGGCCCTGCTTCAGCACGCTGAACAGCAGTCCGACCGCCGGCAGCGAGAAGTCCGCCGGAAAGCCGTGCCCGGCACGGGAGGTGAGCAGGTCGAAGACGGTGATCGGCCGGGCGGCCGGCACCACGTCGTCGACCGGTGCGGCCGGCGTGCGGACGACGGACGGCGAGGCCAGCTCCGGCAGCCAGCGGTCGACCGGGTCGGCCAGGGCGATCCGGCCGTCGTCGACCAGCATCATCACGGCTGCGGCGACGACGGGTTTGGTGAGCGAGGCGACCCGGAAGATCGAGTCCCGGGCCATCGGGACGGTGCCCTCGACGTCCGCCGATCCGACGGCCGCCACCTCGACCCGGTCGCCGACGGCCAGCAGGCCGACCGCTCCCGGCAGCGGTCCGCTCCCGACGTGCCTGGCCAGCGTGTCGTGCAGCTCGGTCATGGATCCGCCTTCCCGGGGTGCCGTAGGGACCAAACCTGCCGCCGCGGCCCCGATTCCTCACGGCGACGCCGCCGGGGCGCGGGGCGGCCACCCGATCGGCCGCGCGATCGGCCGCGCGACGCGGACCTGCGGCCGCCCGCCGGTCCGGCCGGCGCCCGGTTCAGGAGGCCGGCGCGGAAACCTGTTTGACGCTCCGCCGTCCGGGGCGGTTTCCTGCCCGGATGACCGAACAGAGCGGTGGGCGGGCCGAACTCCGGATCACGCGGGTGGCGGACGAGGCCACGCTGCGTGACTGGCAGCACGTCCACAACGTGATCATCCCCACCGACGTGCTGTCGCTCGACCAGGTCCGCGAGCGGGCCCGGCGCAACCGGCTGGAGGTGGCCCACCTCGGCGACGTCCTGGTGGGCTGCTCGACGGTCCGCCCGCCGGCCGCCGACCGGGCGCCGGGCGACCCGGCGACGGCCACCGTGATCGCCCGGGTGCTGCCCGCCCACCGGCGGCAGGGCCTCGGCGCGGCGCTCTACGCCCAGGGGCTGGCGGCGGCCCGCGCGTCCGGCGCCGAGGTGATCGGGACGGTCGTGCTGGCCAGTAACCCGGACGGGCTGCGGTTCGCGCTGGCGCACGGCTTCGTCGAGGTCGAGAGGTACCTGCTGCCGGGCGACCAGGTGCCCTACATCGACCTGCTGCTGGCCTGAGGCCCGGGCCCCGCAGGCCCCGCCCGGAGACAGCGGGCCGAGTCACCACCCTGTGTCACCACCCGGTGTCACCGGGCCGAGTCACGGCCGTGACGCGCCCCGGCCCGTCGTCGGCCAGGACACGCCCCGGCGCCGGACGGATCAGCCGGTGGCGCGGACGTAGACGTCCCCCGCGCCCGCCGGGCCGTTCTCCGCCGGGGCCACGTAGATCTGCCGGTGCCCGTCGCTGCCCGCCGAGCCGGGCAGCACCGGCGCCACGGCCGGCTCCTCCCCCGGCAGGGCCTGCACCAGGTCGCCCGGCAGCTGCGCGGGCGTGCCCGGCTCGGGGAGGTTGTAGGTGCGCAGGAAGTCGTCCACGTTGACGTCCTCGCCGCCGTCCAGCCGGTAGTGCAGGTACCCCACCTCGGACCCGTCGGCGGTCCGGGTGAGCACGATCTCGTCCGGAACGTAGTACCGGCCCTGCCCCGGATGCTGGGAGGAGAGCAGGCCGGCCAGCCGCTCGGCGCGGCTCAGGTCGGTCTCGGGCGGGGTGTGGTCCCGCGTCAGCGCGACCACCCCCCACCCGACCACCAGTACGGTGAACACCCCGCAGAGCGCCAGGAACACCCCGACCGAGCGGCGCAGCGCCGGACGCTCCCGCAGCTCCGGCCAGGCGTCGCCGACCCGCCCGCCGGGGACGTCCGGGGCGACCGTCGGATCGGGCACCGGTCCGGCGGCACCGGCCCAGGCCTCGCCCCGCGGTGCGTCCCGCGCCCCGTCCGGGGCTCCGTCCGGTGCCTCGCTCGCTGTCGGGCGGGGTGTCATGGCATCACACCTTCCTGGTCCGCATGTCGCTGTTGCCGCCCATGTCGAACTCCTGGGCCAGGCCGGTCCGGTGCAGGTTCTGGATGTCCTGGTCGGTGACCGTGCCCATCCCGGGCACCTCGGTCTGCTTCCCGTGGTCCCAGTTGTACCGGTCCCTGACGTGGGTCTGGTAGGTGACGGTGACCTCCGGCGGGGCGCCGGGCGCGGCGGGCTTGACCTCGATCTTGGCCTGGGTGTTGTAGTGGAAGGAGCCGACCGCGTAGTACCAGTCCGTGCTGCTGTCGGGGGTGGCGGACATCGGCTGCCAGCCGGTGTCCTTGACCAGGGCGACCGGCTTCCCCGTGCGGTTGTACTCGGCCAGGGCCTGGGCCTGCCAGCCGGCCAGGTTGCCGTCCAGGGCCGTGTTGACGCTCTCCTGGAAGTCGGGGATGTCCTTGAGCATGTCCTCGACGTCGAGGTTGAGCGGCTCGCCGGTGCCGGAGAGGTAGTGCGCCATGTTGGCGCTGGCGTTGACGTCGCCGGCTTGGAAGGGCATGCCCACGATGCCGGCGCCCAGGGTGTTGGCGAGCTGCCGGTCGCGGTCGTTCGGCTGCTGCGAGTTGTAGACGCCGGCGCCGCGGTCGTACGGGTCCGGGGGCAGCAGGACGCCGCCCCGGCCGCCGAAGACCTTGTCCAGGTCGCGGGCGCCGGCCAGGTCCTCCCCGACGACCCGCTTGGTCCAGTCGTCGAGCCGGTCGTAGCCGACGGAGGCGGTGATCCGGTCCAGCTCGTGGCCGGCGGTGTCGCTGACGTCGGCGGCGTAGCTGAGGGCTGCCGTCACCAGGTTGCGGACCTCGCCGGCGATGCCCGCCAGCCGGCGCGCGTCGGCCTGGGCGTCGGGGTCGTTGTGCAGCCCCACCTGCGGCGGGACCCGCACATCGCCGTCGTCCTCGACCGCGAGGCCGTTGGCCCTGGCCAGGTCGTCCGCCTCGGTCATCCAGCGCCGGGCCAGCGCCAGGCCGTCCGAGGCGCTGCCGAGGGTGAGTTTCGCGGCCTCCATCTCCTGTTCGGCGATGGAGAGTTCGTCGATCAGGTCGGCGAGTGCGCGCCGGCCGAGCTCGGCCGCCTCGCCGCTCCAGCCCTCCTGGAGGGTGGAGAGTACGTCCACGGCCTGGAAGCGGGCCTCGGCGGCCGCCGTGGACAGCTTGTCCCACTCCTCGGCGGCCCGGTCGAAGGCGGCCGGGTCGGCCTCGCGCAGCTGGGGCACCGTCACCGCTTTGTCGAAGCGCGGCTTGTGGTCCTCCGAGCCGGGCCGGAATCGGCCGTCGTGGCCGCCGTCGTCCGCGGGCATCAGCCGTTCCCTCCCAGCAGGGTGGCGGCGCGGCGCAGCTGTTCGGCGACCGCGACCTCCTGCCCGTGGTAGTTGGCGGCGGTCGTGCGCAGACCCTCCGCGAGCTGCTTCATCGCGTCGACGGTGCGCTTGGTCTCGCCCTCCCAGCGGGTGGCGCAGGCGCCGAGCGCCCCGCCGACCTTCCAGCCGGCGTGGCGCCGGGCGGCCACGTCCGACTCGCCGAAGCCGCCGTCGGCGCTGACGAGCTTGCCCGCGCCCTCGTCCAGCTGCCCTGCGGCCACCGGGAACCGTTCGGGCTCCGAGATGTATCCACTCATGCCATACCCCCGTGTATCCGTACTGGTCGTTCCACTCTTTCCGGACGCGGTCCGGGCGACCGGGGTTCCGACGGTGTCCACCTCCTGCCCGGTGGCCCGTTCCCTCACGACTGCCCCGGCGCCGCACCCTCAAGCATCGGGAGCCCGAGATCCGGCCGGCCCCGGGGCGTGACCGCCCCCGGGCCGAGGCCGTCGCCGGCTCAGGCCGTGGCGGCCGCTGCCGCGCGGCCCGCGGCCCGGCCGGAGAAGATGCAGCCGCCCAGGAAGGTGCCCTCCAGCGAGCGGTAGCCGTGCACGCCGCCGCCGCCGAAGCCGGCCGCCTCACCGGCCGCGTACAGGCCGTCCAGGACGCTGCCGTCGGCCCGCAACACCCGGGACGAGAGGTCGGTCTGCAGGCCGCCGAGCGACTTGCGGGTGAGGATGTTGAGCTTGACGGCGATCAGCGGCCCGGCCTTGGGGTCGAGGATGCGGTGCGGCGCGGCGGTGCGGATCAGCTTGTCGCCGAGGTAGCGGCGGGCCCCGTGGATGGCGGTGACCTGGAGGTCCTTGCTGAACGGGTTGGCGAGCTCGCGGTCGCGGGCCTCGATCTCACGGCGCAGCGCGTCGCCGTCGATCAGGGCCTGCGGGGTCTTGGCATTCATGCCCAGGACCAGGTCGGGGAGGTTGTCGGCGACCACGAAGTCGGCGCCGTGCCGCTTGAAGGCCTCGACCGGCGCGGTGGCGCCGGGCAGGGCGCGGCCGAGGACGTCGCGGATGCTGCGGCCCGTCAGGTCGGGGTTCTGCTCGGAGCCGGAGAGGGCGAACTCCTTCTCGATGATCTTCTGGGTGAGGACGAACCAGGTGTGGTCGTGGCCGGTGGTCATGATGTGTTCGAGGGTGCCGAGGGTGTCGAAGCCGGGGAAGAGCGGCACCGGCAGCCGGTTGCCGCGGGCGTCCAGCCAGAGCGAGGACGGGCCGGGCAGGATCCGGATGCCGTGCGCGGCCCAGATCGGGTCCCAGTTCTCGATGCCCTCGGTGTAGTGCCACATCCGGTCGCCGTTGATCAGGTTGCCGCCGGCCTCCTCGGCGATGCCGAGCATCAGGCCGTCGACGTGGGCGGGGACGCCGGAGAGCATCCGGGCCGGCGGGGTGCCGAGCCGGGCGGGCCAGGCCTTGCGGACCAGGTCGTGGTTGCCGCCGATGCCGCCCGAGGTGACGACGACGGCCTGGGCCCGCAGCTCGAAGGCGCCGGTGGCCTCGCGCGAGCTGGCGACCCCGCGGTCGACCGTGCTGGGCACCAGGATCTCGCCGGTCACGGTGTCGGTGACGCCGCCGGTGGCGGCCAGGCCGGTGACCCGGTGCCGGAAGCGCAGGTCGACCAGGCCACGGGCGGCTGCCGCCGCCACCCGGCGGGCGAAGGGTTCGACGATGCCGGGGCCGGTGCCCCAGGTGATGTGGAACCGCGGCACGGAGTTGCCGGGACCGGTGGCGAGGAGTCCGCCGCGCTCGGCCCAGCCGACCACGGGGAAGAAGCGGACGCCCTGGGCATGCAGCCAGGCGCGCTTCTCGCCGGCCGCGAAGTCGACGTAGGCCTCGGCCCAGCGGCGGGGCCAGTGGTCCTCGGGGCGGTCGAAGCCGGCCGTGCCCTGCCAGTCCTGCCAGGCGAGTTCGTGCGAGTCGCGGATGCGCAGCCGGCGCTGCTCGGGCGAGTCGACCAGGAAGAGCCCGCCGAAGGACCAGTGCGCCTGGCCGCCGAGCGAGGCGGCCGGCTCCTGGTCGAGCAGGATGACCTTGCGTCCGGCGTCCGCCAGTTCCGCGGTGGCGACCAGGCCGGCCAGGCCGGCCCCGATGACGATGACGTCGGCGTCGAATGCCATGCGGGGGTCCTCCGTGAGCGGCTGGGCCGGTGGGGGCGGCGGGGCGGGCGGTGCCCGTGGTGCGCCCGGCGGACGGTGACCCGCCCGGTGGGTGGCTCCGATACTGCGGGTTGGCGATCACGCAGTCAACCGGTCGGTAACAAGCGCGCACCGAATTTCGCTCCACCGTGGAGCAGAATTCCGGGAACAGTCGGACCGCCGGTAAAGCGCTACGCGCCGGAGCGTAATTCCGGGAATTCTTTCTGACTGTTTTTCAGGAATCCGTGCCAATACTGTGGACGCGTACGAAACCTGGCAGTAACTTACCGAGTAGTAGTAGCTGTGGCCCGGCATCCGCTCACCCCCCACCCACCCTCGTTTCTCTCCCCCAGGAGGAACCGTGCTCAGCCCTGCCCGGAAACTCGCGTCCCTGCTGGTCACCAGCCTCACTCTGGTGCTCACGCTCGCCCTGACCACCTCCGACGCGAGCGCCGCCACCGGCTCGCACTACGTCGCACTCGGCGACTCCTACGCCGCCGGCGCCGGTGTCCCCGGCCAGTCGGCGGGCCTGTGCCTGCGCTCCGACCACAATTACGGCCACCTGGTGGCAGCGTCGCTGCATTCCACCTCGTACACGGACGTCACCTGTTCGGCCGCCAAGGTGAAGGCCATGACCTCCGCCCAGTACGACGCCTTCATCCGGGTCAACGACCCGCAGCTGAACGCACTGCGCGCCGACACCGACCTGGTGACCGTCGGCATCGGCGGCAACGACCTGGGCGTCGGCGACCTGGGCGTCGGCGAGATCATCGCCACCTGCATCGCGGGCGCGGTGGTCAACCCGTTCGGCACCCCGTGCCGGGACGTCTACAACCACGGGCACTGGAGCTGGAGCAGCTGGTCCTGGGAGTACGGCAACGACGACCTGGCCGACCGGATCGCGGGCGCCGCCCCGCAGCTGGCCGACGTGCTGGCGCGGATCCACGCCAAGTCCCCCGGCGCCAGGGTGCTGGTGGTCGGCTACCCGTCGGTGCTGCCGGAGAACTCCTCCGACTGCCTGGGCCGCCAGCCCGTCACCACCGGCGACGTCAGCTACCTGCGCGGCGTCCTCGGCAAGCTGAACGCGATGCTCGCCGCCACGGCCGCCGCGAACGGCGCCGGCTACGTGGACACCGCCGGCCCGACCCGTGGCCACGACTCCTGCTCGGCCACGCCCTGGATCGAGGGCGCGCTGCCCGGCTCCCCGGCCGTCCCCTTCCACCCGAACGCCAAGGGCGAGCAGGTGATGGCGCAGGCCGTGCTGGCCGCACTGAAGTAGACCGCGACGGCTGCGGGAGAACGACGGCGGGGCGTGCCCGGGAGTACCGGTCACGCCCCGCCGCCTTGCCCGGGTCAGGGCTTGACGCGCACGATCTGCGGGTCGTGGTCGCTCGCCTGCTGGGCGAACTCACTGTTGATGTGCACCACGTCGTACTTGGCGTAGCCGACCTCGGGGCTGACCAGGATGTGGTCCAGCACCTGCGAGTTGCCCTGGTAGACGTACGAGTACTGCTCCTTCTCGGGCAGCTCGTTCACCAGGTCGCGCAGCACGCCGCCCTTGGTGAGCGCGGCCAGCGCCGGGGAGAACTGGTAGTCGTTGAAGTCGCCGACCGAGACGATCTTCGCGGTGGGGTCGGCGGCGAGCAGCTTGGCCACGAAGGCCTGCTCGACGACGGCCTGCTTGCCGCGCTGCACCTCGGAGCTGCGGGCCGGGGCCTGGAACCGGCTGTCGATGCCCAGGTCACCGCCCTTGCTGTTGAAGTGGTTGGCGATCACGAAGAGCTTCTTGCCGCGGAAGCTGAACTGGCCGATCAGCGGCTTGCGGCTGTTGGCCCACGCCTCGTCCCCCGGCTCGATCCGCCCGGGCGAGGCGGTCAGCGAGGCGGCGGCGCCGGTGCCCGCCACGTCCACCGCGGTGTTGGTGGGGTCGGCGGTCGGGATGTCGGTGAAGGAGATCCGCTGCGGGTTGAACAGGAACACCTGGCGGATGTTGCCGCCGGGCTCGCCGCCGTCCTTGCCGTCCACCGGGTTGACGGAGCGCCAGTCGTAGGCCGGGCCGCCGGCCGCCTGGATGGCGGCGATGAACTTGGCGACGGTGACGCTCGCGTCGACCGTGCCGTTGCTGGTGGCGCCGTTGTTGTCCTGGATCTCCTCCAGGGCGATGACGTCGGGCGAGCGCAGGTTGGTGACGACCGCCTGGGCCAGCTCGGCGAACTTGCTGTCCGGGTTGCCGGGGGCCAGGTTCTCCACGTTGTACGTGGCGATGGTGGCCTCGCGGTCGGCCGCCGGGGCGGTCACCTCGCGCTCCAGGTGGTTGTCCTGGACGGCGCCGATCGAGGTGGCGGCCAGCGTGTAGCCGCCGAAGGAGTTGTAGTCCAGCGGACCGGTGGTGGCGCCGGTGAGCACGTCGCCCACGTTGGCGACCGGGAACGGCTGCTGGGCGACCGGGGCCAGCTGCTGGATCATCAGGCGGCCGACGTTCGGCTCGCGGTACGACTCGTAGAGCACCCCGCCGCGCTTGCTCTTCTGGTCCTGCGCGTCGGCGGCGACCCAGAGCTCGTTGTACTTGTCGGTCGCCTGGATCACCCGGGTGTCGGAGACCTGGACGTTCATGCCCTCCAGGGACTCGTAGAAGTCCAGGGTGTACTTCTCCGGCAGCAGCGGCAGGCCCTCGATGGAGCCGCCGGCCGCGTCCTGGGTGTAGGTGCCGGGGATGTTGCGGGTGCTGACCACGACCGGCGCCGGGACGGCGTTGCCGGAGGAGACCACGGTGATCGCCGGGGCGGTCAGCTGGGTGAGCGACTGCGAGCCGCCGGCGAAGTTCGGGTAGTACTCCGCGACCTTGCCGGTCACCAGCACCGAGTCGCCGACCTGCACGGTCGGGACCTTGCTGCCGGTGTAGACGAACAGGCCCTCGCTGGTGGCCGGGTCGGCGTCGGCGTTCGGGTCCTGGATCCAGAAGCCCTTGGAGCCGTAGCCGCGCACGCCGGTGACGATGCCGGGCACGCCGGGGACGGTGTTGCCCAGCTGCGGCGAGACGCGGGTGGTGCCCTGGATGTCGTGGATGCGCAGCGGGCCGGGCTCGGTCGGGCCGGTCGGGCCGCCCGGCGTGGTGCCCTCGGCGGACTCGCCGTAGCTGTTGACCGGGGTCGGGTCACCGGCCACCAGGTCGGCGGAGTTGTCGTCGGTGTCGGCGAGGTTCGCGCGGCGGGCGACCGAGGCGGTGTTGCTCGCGCCGGTGACCGGGGCGCCCTCACGGACGACGGCGGTGCCGAAGCCGACCAGGTCGCGCACCCGCGGGTCGGCGGCGCAGTCGGCGGCGGTCTTGCAGGTCAGCGGGTCGGTGCCCTGGACGAGCGCGACGGTGCCGGCGGTGCCGGAGAGCGCCAGGCTGCCGGTGGCGTCCGGCGTCGGCAGCGCGACGGTGCCGCCCGCGCCGGCCCCCTCGGCGACCAGGTAGCGCCCGCCGGGGGCTATCGAGCCGGTCAGCGGGGTCACGGACCACTGCGAGTTCGCGCCCGGCGAGGCCGAGATGTACTGGACGCTCCAGCCGGTGAGGCCGAAAGCCGCGCCGCCCTTGTTGGCCAGCTCGATGAAGTCGTTCTTCAGCGTGGCGCCGGAGTTGCCGCCGCCGCCGTAGACCTCGGCGATCACCGCATCGGCGGACGGCGCGGCGAAGGCGGACGGCAGCGGGACGAGCACGAGCGAGGCGGCCAGGCCGGCCGGGAGGAGGGTCGCGCGCAGCAGCGCCCTGCGGGAGCGGGGGCGGGGAGCGGTGGGCGTGGTCACCGGGGCAGGACTCCTTAAGCTGCCGGGTCATTGCCATGACGCGGCGTCCGGGTGCAGCACGATGCCCCGGCTGCCGTGGGGGCGCCGGGACGTGAGGGTGGTTCAGGTGGCGCGCCTCGGCGCACTACCCGCGTAGACGCGACGTCAGGAAGCGACGCCGCAGCGCTCAAGATACGCGCGTAGAAAATGACGCGACAAGCCCTCTGCGGTTAACTCTTGGCACCGGATCACCGCGCCCCCGCCCGGCCGCGGCCGGATGGAGGGGCCGGACCCCGCGGGCCCGACCGCCCGGAGCGCTCCGGAAGGACGGCACCGCGCGTCCTCCGGGGGCAGGGCTCGAACCTGCGGCCGCCCGGCGTGCGAACAGGTCGCCGTACCGGGTGAGGCGGGACGGACCGGGAAAGCGCCCGGCCCCCGTCGTCCCGAGGAACGACGGGGGCCGGGGCCGGGGCCGGGGGCCGGGGCCGGGGGCCGGGGGCCGGGGCCGGGGGCCGGGGCCGGGGGCCGGGCCGCGGAGCCGTGCGGGCGTCAGTCGGTGGCGGAGACCGCCGCCTTGTTCAGGCCGGCCGACCACTTCTCCTCGACCTTGCCGAACTTCCAGAACGCCAGCGCCCCGGCCCAGGTGAGGACGAACAGGCCGACGATGGCGTAGCCCACCATGTTGAGGTCCAGCTCGCCGATCCAGGCGACCGGGCCGCTGGTGATGTCGAGTTTCTCGCCGAGCAGGCCGACCAGCTCGATAACGCCGATGACCAGGGCGACGATCACGGACAGGCCGGTGACGGTGAGGTTGTAGTAGATCTTGCGGACGGGCTTGGAGAACGCCCACTCGTACGCGAAGTTCATGAACGAGCCGTCGATGGTGTCCAGCAGGCTCATGCCGGCCGCGAACAGGACGGGCAGCACGAGCAGGGCGTACCAGGGCAGCGAGAAGGCCGCGGCGCCGCCGGCCAGCACCAGCAGCGAGACCTCGGTGGCGGTGTCGAAGCCGAGGCCGAAGAGCAGGCCGACGGGGTACATGTGCCAGGGCTTGGTGACGGCCCTGGTGACGCGGCCGAGGATGCGGTTCATGAAGCCGCGCTTGTCGAGCTGGCGCTCCAGCTCCGCCTCGTCGAACTCGCCCTGGCGCATCTTGCGGAAGACCTTGAGGATGCCGTTGAAGGCGCCGAGGTTGATCAGGCCGATCAGTACCAGGAAGACACCGGAGACGGTGACGCCGATCAGGCCGGTGGCGGTGTGCAGGGCGGAGTCGTCGGACTCGACCTGGCCGGCCAGGGACTGGATGCCGAAGGCGAGCAGCGCGCAGAGCCCGAAGACGATCGACGAGTGGCCGAGCGAGAACCAGAACCCGACCGAGAGCGGGCGCTTGCCCTGGCCCATCAGCTTGCGGGTGGTGTTGTCGATGGCGGCGATGTGGTCGGCGTCGAAGGCGTGCCGCATGCCGAGGGTGTAGGCGGTCAGGCCCATCCCGACGCCGAAGACCTGGCCGCCGACGTCGTAGTGCTTGGGCGCGATGACCGCGAGCAGGGTGAACCAGCCGATCACGTGCAGGGCGAGGACGAAGCCGCCCATGCCTGCCAGGCGTATCCACTCGTCCCGGGTGAGCCGGTCGCGCCATCTGATCGCGGGGGCCACCTGGGTGACTGGGGGCGCGCTGGTCATGGCGGCGTCCTCTCGGGGAACGGGCGGTGAGGGCAGGGAAGAGCTGGACCAGTTTTCCCCCTTCGGGGAAGTACTTGCAAGTCATGTGCAATTAATCGGACCAGGCATCCACTGCGCGGACACCCGAACCCCGTCCCGCGTAGACCACGCACCCGTACCCCCGGGGCTTTCGAAGCTCCCGCCACCAGCGGGCCCCACCCGCAGACACACTCGCGGACGCCCTCGCCGCCGGACCCCCGACTCCGCGCCGGGACAAGAAAGCTGACTCTTCATCAGCTGGTCCGCCCCGAGGCCGCCCCGGCCGCCGGCGTCCGTACCGCCCCGGCCGACCGGGGCCGGACCGGGCAGGGCCGGCCGAACAGGGCCGGCGGGCCGATGCCGCCCCCGGGGAACTCCGCCGTCCACGGCGGGCGGAAAAAGCAAAAGGCAAGGAGTACGACCACTCCTCGCCACTCTCAACATATAGCCCACCGGGGGCCTTGCGGCAAGGCCCCCGTCGTGCTGCACAATCGTCCACCGAAGCCGGAATCGGCCGAAATCTGGGATTCGCGACATATGCGTCGGTTTGACGCCGTACGGATCCCACGGTGCCGTGGTGGGCACGACGCGCGGGAAGGACCGCGCGCCGGGGTGCCCGCCACCGGGCCGGGCCGAACAGCCGGCCGAACGGACAGTGTCGAACGGGGCGGTTCTGAATGATTGACGTGATCGTTGCCGGCAGTGGACCGACCGGCTTGATGCTGGCCGGCGAGCTGCGGCTGCACGGCGTGCGGGTGCTCGTCGTGGACAAGGAGGCGGAGCCGACCAAGCAGTCCCGCGCACAGGGGCTGCACGCACGCAGTGTCGAGGTGATGGACCAGCGCGGCCTGCTGGAGCGGTTCCTCCCGCTCGGCCGGAAGTTCACCGTCGGCGGGTTCTTCGCCGGTCTCGGCACCTCCTGGCCCGAGGGGCTGGACACCGCTCACAACTACGTCCTGGCCATCCCGCAGGAGGTCACCGAGCGGCTGCTGACCGAGCACGCCGTCGAGGCCGGTGCGGAGATCCGGCGCGGCTGCGAACTCGTCGGGCTCAGCCAGGACGAGGACGGGGTGACCGTCGAGCTGGCCGACCGCGGCGAGGACGGAGCCGCGGCCGGCGGGGAACGCACCCGGCTGCGCGCGCGGTACGTCGTCGGCTGCGACGGCGGCCGGAGCACGGTGCGCAAGCTGCTCGGTGTCGGCTTCCCCGGTGAGCCCTCCCGGGTCGAGACGCTGCTGGGCGTGATGGAGGTGGGCGCGCCGGCGGAGACGGTGGCCAAGGTGGTGGCCGAGGTCCGCAGGACCCAGCTGCGGTTCGGCCTCGCGCCCATGCCGGACGGGCCGTACCGGGTCGTGGTGCCCGCCGAGGGGGTGACCGAGGACCGGACGGCCACGCCGACCCTGGAGGAGTTCAAGCAGCAGCTGCGGGCGCATGCCGGCACCGATTTCGGCGTCCACTCACCGCGCTGGCTCTCCCGCTTCGGCGATGCCACCCGGCTGGCCGGGCGCTACCGCGTCGACCGGGTACTGCTGGCCGGGGACGCGGCGCACATCCACCCGCCGACCGGCGGTCAGGGGCTCAACCTCGGCGTGCAGGACGCGTTCAACCTGGGCTGGAAACTGGCGGCCGAGATCAACGGCTGGGCTCCGGAGGGACTGCTGGACAGCTACCACGAGGAGCGGCACCCGGTGGCCGCCGAGGTGCTGGACAACACCCGCGCGCAGATCCAGCTGATGTCGACCGAGCCCGGTCCCCGCGCCGTGCGCCGGCTGCTGGCGGAGCTGATGGAGTTCGAGAACGTCAACCACCACCTGATCGAGAAGATCACCGGGATCGCGATCCGTTACGACTTCGGCGAGGGGCACGAGCTGCTCGGCCGGCGGATGCGGGACGTCGCGCTGAAACGGGGGCGCCTGTACGGGCTGATGCACGCCGGCCGGGGCCTGCTGCTCGACCGGACCGGACGGCTCTCGGTCGCGGGCTGGGTGGACCGGGTCGACCACGTCGTCGACGTCAGCGAGGAGCTGGACGTGCCCGCGGTGCTGCTGCGGCCGGACGGCCATGTGGCCTGGGTCGGCGACGACCAGCAGGAGCTGCTCGACACGCTGCCGAAGTGGTTCGGCGCCCCGGTCGGCTGAGCGGGGCGCCGGGCTCCCTGCCCCCGGGCCGCGCACACCCCCTGGGTGGGCGGAGATCGCGGGCCGACCCGGAGCACCTGCCCCCGGGCGTCACACGTCATCAGGAAATCGGACATAGCCTCCACTATCGTCTGATTCTGATTGACCACCCGGAGGGCGGGCGGCCCCGCGCCGGCCCGCCCGCACGGTGATCCGGGCCGTGACACCGAGGAGGGGCCATGCCGCAGACCGCGCAGCACCCGGCGTCCTACGCGTACCGGACCGTCCGGGAGGACGTTCGCGTCCCGCTGGCGGACGGGGTCGAGCTGCACGCCCGGATCTGGCGCCCGGTGACCGAGGAGGCCGTGCCCGCCCTGCTGGAGTACCTGCCCGGGCGGATCGGCGACGGGACGGCGGCCCGCGACTCCCAGCGCCACCCCTGGTACGCCGGGCACGGCTACGCCTCCGTCCGGGTCGACGTCCGCGGCCACGGCAACTCGGGCGGGGCGCCCGGCGAGGAGTACTCGGCGCAGGAGCTGGCGGACGGCGTCTCCGTCGTCGAGTGGCTGGCCGCGCGGCCCTGGTGCAGCGGGAACGTCGGGATGTTCGGACTGGCCCGGGGCGGCTCGACCGCCCTGCGGATCGCCGCGCTCGCACCGCCCGCGCTGAAGGCCGTGGTCGCCGTCTGCGCGGGCGACGACCACCCCGACGGCGCCGCCCACCCGGGCGGCGCCCTGCTCGCTGCCGACACCCACGCCCGGTCCGCCGGTCTGCTGTCCCTCGCCGCCTGCCCGCCCGACCCGCGGTACGTCGGCGACGACTGGCGCCGGATGTGGCTGGACCGGCTGGCCGCCCTCGAACCCCCCGCCCACCACCTGCTCACCCACCGGCCGGGCGAGGAGCGGACGCGCCCGGGCCCGGACGGCGGGGAGTACCGCGCGATCAGGGCCGCCGTGCTCGCCGTCGGCGGCTGGGCTGCCCCCGGCCGGGACACCGTGCTCCGGCTGGTCGAGCAGCTGGCCGCGCCCGTCCGCGGCCTGATCGGCCCGTGGTCGCAGCAGTACCCCGACCAGGGCCTGCCGCCCGGCCCCGCCGTCGGCTTCCTGCAGGAGACCCTGCGCTGGTGGGACCACTGGCTCAAGGGCGCCGACACGGGGGTGCTCGCCGAACCGGCGCTGCGCAGCTGGATCGACGGGTCCGGGCCGCCCGCCGGCGGGGACGGCGCCCGCCCGGGCCGCTGGTGCCGCGAGGAGTCCTGGCCCTCCCCCGACGTCCGCGGGATCCACTACGGCCTGGACACCGCGCTGCGCGCCGCCGGCACCGCCTCCGACGACCGCTTCGTCCACGTCCGCTCGCCGCAGCACACCGGGGTGGACGCCGGGAGCCCGCACCCGGCGGGTAGTGCCGCCGACCTGCCGCCCGACCAGCGGGAGGAGGACGGCCGCTCGGTCTGCTTCGACTCCACCCCGCTGCCCGAGCCGGTGGAGATCCTCGGCCGGCCCGCCCTGCGGCTCAGGCTGCGCGGCCGGAGCCCCCGCGGGCAGGTGGTCGCCCGGCTCTGCGACGTCGCGCCCGACGGCTCCTCGACCCTGATCACCCGCGGCGTGCTCGCCCTCGCCGGCCGCCCGGACGGCGGGCCGGCGCCGGCGGATACGCCCGACCGCGCCCTGGACGCCACGGTGGACGCCACCGTCGACCTGGCCGGCACCGGGTACGCCGTGCCGCCCGGCCACCGCCTCCGGCTGGCCCTGTCCTCCGCCTACTGGCCGTGGGTCTGGCCGCAGCCGCAGGACGAGGGCTTCGACCTGGACCCGTCCCGCAGTGCCCTGACCCTCCCCGTCCGCCACCTCGCCGCCGACGCGGGCAGCGCGCCGATCCGTTTCGGGCCGCCCGAGCAGGCCGCGCCGCTCGACGTCCGCCGCACCGAACCGCTGACCAGCCGCCCCGAACGCCTGGTGATCAGGGACGTCGCCGCCGGCGAATGGCGCCTGGAGGTGGACCCGGGCTACGGCGGCCCGCGCATCCACCCCGACGGGCTGGTCCACGAGGAGCGGACCGTCGAGGCGTACCGGATCCTCTCCGGCGACCCGCTCAGCGCCACCGCCCGCACCGACCGGACCGTCCGCCTGGAGCGCCCGGACATCGGCTGGGACGTCACCGTCCGGACCCGCTCCCAACTCGACTGCGACGCCACCCACCTCACCGCCCGCAGCCAGGTGAGCGCGCTGGAGGCCGGCTCGGTGGTGTTCAGCCGGGAGTGGGAGCGGCGGATCCCGCGCCGGGCACCCTGAACACAAGGGATCCCGCGCCGGGCGCCCTGAACACGCCGGACACCGCGCGCCGGGCCCGGACCGCGCGGCCCGGCCGGCGCCCTCCGGCGGAGGACGGGCCGGCCGGTCGGCGTGCGCCGGCCGGCCCGCCCGCCGTCACGGCTGCGGGTACGAATCCGCCGGTACGTCAGTCGTCCTGGCGTTGCCGCCGGCCACCGCCTGCAGGCTGAGCGTCCAGGTGCTCCAGCGGATCTCGGAGGACGTCCGGGTGGTCTTGAAGTCCAACGGCTCGTCGAACTTGCTGAAGTCGCAGTTCTGGGTGAAGGCCTTGGTGGCGGAGTCCCAGTCGGAGCCGCCCGCGAAGAAGACCTCGTAGGTGCCGTCCTCGATGCCCTTGAACTTCGCGGTCTGGCCCTTCCCCACATAGATCGAGTGGACCGACTTGCCGTCCTTCGCGAGGGAGAGCACCGCGTCGCCGCTGCCGCCGTTCTCGATGCTCAGCTCGCCCCGGCCGTCGAGGCCGCCCTCACGGACCATGGTGCCGTTGTCGAGCACCCGCTCCTGCAGCTGGCCGGTCGGCGGCACGGTCAGGGTCGCCGGGTAGCCGGCCGCGGCCAGCGTGGCCAGCGCGGCCGGAATGGTCGTCAGCGCCTCGGCCTGGCCGAAGCGGGCCAGGGCGGAGCTGGTCGCGCAGAACTTGCCGCGGTGGATCTCCTCCTGGACCGTGTCGACGTGGTCGCTGAGCGCGGCGAGCGCGACCAGCAGCTGCCGGTGCGCGGCGGAGGCCGCCGCCGGCGCGGTGGCCAACTTCAGACCGGTGCCCGCCAGCACGGCCCTGGAGCCGACCGCCTTCAGGCCCGCCCCCAGCGCGATCAGGTCGGCGGCCTGCGGCAGCTTGGCGAGTTCGACGTCCAGCGGCCCGATCCACTTGGCCAGGACCGGCCCGTACGGGGTCGGGGTCGGCGTCGGGACGGGCGGCGGCGTGGAGGTGCGCGGGGCGGCGGTCGTCCGCCCGGCGTCGGAGGCGGAGCCCGTCGAGCCGCCGCTGCAGCCGGCCAGCACCAGGGCGGCCGAGGCCAGCAGGGCGGCGGCGGCCAGTACGCGCGAGGTGCTCCGGGTACGGACCGGCGAGGTGGTCGTGGTGGTGCCCGGCGTGCTGTCCCGGGCCGTACCCGGCGCGGTCCTCGCGATCGGGTCCGGCGTACTGGTCGACGTCCCGCGTGTTTCGGCCAAGACAGGCCCCCCGTTGCCTTGTTGGTGCTGATCCCCGTCATGATGGTCCCGGGCCGCGCGGTACCGGTCAACACGATTGCGCCGGGCCGGCGGGGCGGTCGGGGGCAGCACCGGGCGTGCGAGGGGCGCGCGCCGGGGCGCACATGCGGGTCCACTACGATCAGGGAGTGTTCAGCCTCACCGGACTCCCGCTGCAGATCATCGCCGTCGTCGCGGCGCTCGCCGTGTTCGCCGCCACCATGTGGCTCTGGCCCAGATTCGGCGGCCGGACCTGGAAGGCTTGGCTCGGCCGGATCGGCGCCTTCTTCGCCACCCAGCTCGCCGTCCTGGTCGCGATGGGCCTCATCGCCAACGGCTACTTCGGCTTCTACAGCTCCTGGAGCGACCTGCTCGGCTCCGACGGCGGGCCCGGCACCGTGGTCGACCACCGGCCGAACGCCGCCGTGGCCGTGATGGGTGAACAGCGGGTCTACTCCGCCCAGGGATCGGTGCGGGAACGCTCGGGCCTGATCCAGAAGATCGACGTGAACGGGGCCGCCACCGGCCTGCGCAGCGAGGCGTACGTCTACCTGCCGCCGCAGTACTTCCAGCCCCGGTACGCCAAGCACGCCTTCCCGATGGCCCTGGTTCTGGCCGGCTACCCCGGCTCGGCGGAGAAGCTCATCACCCTGATGCAGTACCCGGCCTCCACCCTGCAGGCCATCGAGCAGAAGAAGCTCCCGCCGACCGTCCTGGTGCTGATGCGCCCGACCATCGCCGGCAACCGGGACACCGAGTGCATGGACGTCCCCGGCGGCCCGCAGGTGGAGACCTTCTTCACCGCCGACCTGCCGAAGGCGCTCGCCACCACCTACCGGATCTCCGACGACCCCGGCGCGCGAGCCGTGATCGGCAACTCCACCGGCGGGTACTGCGCGTTGAAGTTCGCGCTGCGCAAGCCCGACGCGTACCGCTCGGCGGTCTCGCTGTCCGGCTACTACACCGCGCCGATCGACCAGACCACCGGCGACCTGTTCGCCGGCGACGACCGGCTCAAGCAGGAGAACGACCTGCTCTGGCGGCTGCGGAACAAGCCGGCCGCCCCGGTCTCCCTGCTGCTGGCCACCAGCTACGACGAGAACAACTACCAGGAGACCCAGGCCATGGTGAGTGCCTTCAAGGCCCCCACCATGCTCTCCACCATCACCCTGGACACCGGCGGCCACAACTTCCACACCTGGACCCGGGAGATCCCGCCCGCCCTGGAGTGGCTCGGCAAGCACCTGACGGTCCCCCAGGAGGCCTAGCTCCGCGCCTTCGGCCGGCCGGACCCGACGGCCCGGAGCGGCCCGCCCGGGGGAACCGACTGCGGGCGGCCACCGCGCGCACCGCGTGGGTCGAGGTGCGCACGGTGGCCTGTGCAGGAGCGGGACGCCGGGCCAGTCCTACTTGTTCGCGTCCGGGCCCGGCGTCCCGTCCGGCCAGACGCACGGGGAGCTGACGGTCAGGGTGAGCTTCTTGCTGCTGTCCAGGCTCTCCTTCAACTCCGCCGTGAAGCCGTTCGACTTGTTCTTGTAGTACTCCCAGTCCGCGTTCTTGTTGAAGGGCTCGAAGCCCTTCTCCACCAGGTGCTTGCGGAAGGTCTCGAACATCTCCGGATTGCGCTCCACGGCGACGACGCCGAGCCCGTGGTCGCTGCTGTGCAGGCGCACCCTGCCCTTGGGGCCCGGCTGGGAACTGGTCTCGCACTCACTGCTGGAGGGCTCGGACACCATGGCCTGCTGCTCCCCCAGCAGGGTGGACAGGATGTCCAGGTCGTACGCCATGACCTGCTGCTTCGCCTGGGCGGCCGTGATGGTCGGCTTGGCGGCGCCGGTCTTGCCGCCGGAGCCGCAGGACGTCAGGGCCAGGATCGCGACGGCAGCGGTCGCGGCGGTACGGAACCGGGTCGGGCTGTGCATGGTCTCTCCGTCACTTCCCTGCGATGATGTTGCCCATGGCGTCCAGGGACGCGCCCTGCCAGTAGTCGGAGTGCTCGGTTCCCGGGTCGGTGGGGATCTCCCTGCCGCCGAAGTGCCCGTTGGCGGGATCCCGTCCGAAGGCCAGGTGGTTGTCCGCCTCGGAGTGGAATCCGGAGTACGGGTTCAGGGCGCCGAAGCCGTTGCTGATCTTCGTACCGAATTCGCTCACGCCGTCCCTGACGTAGTTGGCGGGGTTCTCCGGCAGGGCCCACTCGATCGCGTCGGCGTCGCCGCGGCCCGCGTAGACGTGGTTCGGGTCGACGTGGAGGTCCTTGGCGTTGTCGACCCCGACGCCCGGACTCCCGACGAAGATCACGTCATCGACCGGCAGACCCTTGTCACGCAGGGCGTAGCCCACCGTCGTACTGCCGTAGCTGTGCCCGAGGATGGTGTTGTGGGAGGGCTGGCCCTCGTGGGTCGCGCGCAGACCCGTCTCGAAGGAGTGCAGCTTGTCCCTCGCGCCGTCGGCGTAGGAGTCGTCGGCCGCCTGCGGGAAGATGTTCTGCGGTGCGTCGTAGCCGACCCAGGTGATCGAGGAGGTCGTCTTCGTCGAGTCGGCCGAGCGCGCGGCTCCGACCATGCTGTCGGAGCGGCCGATGTCACCGGGGATGCTGCCGAGCCTGGCACCGGTACCGGGGACGTAGGTCACCACGTTGTCGGCGGTGTCCGGGTTGTTGATCGCCACGGCGGCGTGACCCTTGCCCTCGGTGTCGAAGGCGAGCAGGTACGACTTGGGGTGATCCGCCGTCACGGTGTCGTCGAGCCGGCCCTGGATGGCGTTGATGCCCTTGAGCTTCTCCTCGAGGTCGGCGTGCTTCTCCCGCCACTGCTTGTGCTCCAGGCTCTCGGCGTAGACGACCTCACCCGGCATCAACCTCTCCACGGGCTCATCACCGAGCTTGTCGAACTCGTCCTGCAGCCGGTCGTGCTCGCGCTTGAGCGTGAGGCGGTTGGCCTCGTCCCGGCCGACCGCGGGGATGCCGTCGCGGTTGCCGATCTCCTCGGGGTGGTTCTGGATCAGCTGTTCCTGCTCGCCCGGGGTCAGCCCGTTCCACCAGGCCTTGACCTGCTCGGGGGTGGCCTTGGCGTCGGGAATGTCCAGGCGGCCCTGGTTGGCCTTGCGGTCCGCCTCGGCGGTGGCGCCGTCCAGACCGGTGCCGCTGGTGGCGTTGTCCACGAAGTGCCGCAGCCGCCTGGAGATCTCCTGGTCGGCGTGGTCGGCCTCGCTCAGGGCGTCCCTCAGCCGCAGGCTCAGTGCCTCGGCCTTGTTGGCGGCGCCCGGGCCGGCGAAGGAGCTGGAGTCACGGTCGTTGTTCCAGGACATGCTGCCGTCCGGCTTGACGGTGATGCCGGCGGCCTTGGCATCGTCCATCACCTGGATCAGCTTCGACTGGGCGAGCGCGATGGACCGGTGCGCCTCGGCCAGCGCGCTGCCGACCAGGACCAGCTCCTGGTCGGCGGCCTTGAGCTTGGCGGCGAAGACCCGGAGGTCGCCGTGGACCTGATCCGCCGTGGAGCCCGTCCACCGGGAGCGTTCCAGCCGGTCGACCACGGTGGTCTGCCAGGCCTCGATGTGCTTGGCGAAGGCGGACGCCAGGCTCTCGTAGGCGAACCTGGCGGTCAGCAGGTTGTTGAGGTTGACGTCGTAGAGGGTCTTGGTCTCCACGCTCAGACCGCCTGTCGGGCGCGGCCGCCGTGCACGGTCGTCCCGAACGGATCGGGGCCGCCGCCCGCAGCCGCCGTGGGCGCGGACCGCGTGCCGATGGCGTTCAGCTTCGCCGCGACAGCCAGGTCGTTGGCGCGGTACTCCTGCGCCATCTTGATCATCTTGGTGCCGTAGGTGTCCATGTCGGTGGAGAGCTTGTCCAGCAGGACCTTCCAGTCGGCCGTGCAGTCGTGCAGCGCGCCGCCGAGCTGCCAGCCCTTGAGCGTCGCTGACGCCTGATCACTCGGGTCCACGACCTTGGTGGTCTCGCCGGGCACCAGCCCGGCGACCTCCTTGGCACTCTGCCCGCTGCCCTCCAGCTCACCCGGGCTCACCCGGTAGCCCCCGTCACTTCCGTCTGCTTCGCGCATCGTTCCCCCGTCCGATCCCCGTTTCGGGAAGCACGAAGTCACTGCGACTCCCACACCCCCCGTGTGCTCAGCACAGCACCGATCGTCGCACAGGCCTTCGGGTCAACTACAGGCGGGCCATGGGGAAAGGGCCGGAGCGGGAGTGCCGGTGCCCACCGGCCGCGCGGTGGGTGTCCTGCGGGGAGGGCCGGTACGGCGGGGAGGGCCGGTACGGCGGGGAGGGCCGGTACGGCGGGGACGGCGGGTTCACGAGCCGAGGATCCGACGCCCGAACCCGCGTCGAGGCGCCCTCCCCGGACGGACGGCCGGCACCCGGGCGATCGCCCGCCGCGGCACCACCCGTGTCCGCACCGGCCCCGACGCCCGCAACGGCGGCCGGCCCGCACCTCCCACCGCGGCGGACGGGGCGTCAGGCCGAGGTCTGACGCCGCATCACGGCGAAGCCCGCAGGCCGGCCGGGAGCCGGGCACCCCCGGAACCCGGCCCGGGGCGGAGGCCGCCGCGAGGATCCCGGTCGGCCGCCGACCGGCCCGTCGCATGATCGCGGCAAGATCACAGGCCACTCATAGCCGGGTCTCATCCTGCTCTCAGCCGTCCGGCCGAGGTTATCCCCATGACCACGACCAGTTCCTTCCCTCCGACCAGCGACCCGTGGCCCGAGGCTGCGAACTATCCGCCGCCGCAGGCCCCGGCGCGCGCCACGGTCGACCCGATCTTCCCGCCCGCCGCCCTGCCCCCGCGCGGCCCGAAGGGTCCGGCGTCCTGGGCCGGGCGCCTGCGCACCCTGCCGGCCCGCACCTGGCGCGGCCGTGAGGACGACCCGCGGTGGGCCCGGCCGGCCCTGCTCGGCCTGCTGGCGGCGACGGCCGTCCTCTACTTCTGGAACCTCAGCGCCTCCGGCTGGGCGAACTCCTTCTACTCCGCCGCCGTCCAGGCCGGCAGCCAGAGCTGGAAGGCCTTCTTCTACGGCTCCTCGGACGCCGCCAACTTCATCACGGTCGACAAGCCGCCGATGTCGCTCTGGCCGATGGCGCTCTCGGTGCGGATCTTCGGCCTGAGCTCGTGGGCGATCCTGGCCCCGCAGGTCCTGATGGCGGTCGCCACCGTCGGCACCGTGTACGCGGCGGTGCGCCGGCGCTTCTCCCCGCTGGGTGGCCTGGTGGCCGGCGGCGCGCTGGCCCTCACCCCGGTCGCGGCGCTGATGTTCCGGTTCAACAACCCGGACGCGCTGCTGGTGCTGCTGCTCACCCTGGCCGCGTACGGCGTGCTGCGGGCCACCGAGACGGCCGGCACCCGCTGGATGGTGTTCACCGGTGTGATGTTCGGCTTCGGATTCCTCACCAAGACCCTGCAGGCCTTCCTGGTACTGCCGGCCTTCGCCCTGATCTACCTGGTGGTCGCGCCGACCGGCCTCGGCCGGCGGGTCCGCCAGCTGCTCCTCGGCGCACTGGCGATGGTCGTGTCGGCCGGCTGGTGGGTGGCGGTCGTGCAGCTCGTCCCGGCCGCCGACCGGCCGTACATCGGCGGCTCGCAGGACAACAGCTTCCTGTCGGTGACCTTCGGCTACAACGGCTTCGGCCGGATCACCGGCAACGAGACCGGCAGCGTCGGCGGCGGTGGCGGCGGAGGCGGTGCGGGCGGCGGTGGCGGCATGTGGGGCAGCACCGGCATCACCCGGCTCTTCGACGGCGACATCGGCGGCCAGATCGCCTGGCTGATGCCGGCCGCGCTGATCCTGCTGGTCCTCGGCCTCTGGGCGACCCGCCGCACCCCCCGGACCGACAGTGCCAGGGCGGCCTTCCTGGTCTGGGGCGGCTGGCTGCTCTGCACCGCCCTGACCTTCAGCTTCATGTCCGGGATCTTCCACCAGTACTACACGGTGGCGCTCGTCCCCGCGGTCGCCGCCCTGGTGGGCATGGGCGTGGACGGCCTCTGGCGGGTCCGCCACCGGCTGCCCTACGCGGCGGTGCTGGGCGCGACCCTCGCCGTCACCGCGATCTGGGCGTACGTCCTGCTCGGGCGCAGCTCGGACTTCCTGCCCTGGCTGCGCTGGGCGGTGCTGATCGGCGGGCTGGCCGCGGCGGCGGCGCTGCTGCTGGCGGGCCGGCTGAGCGCGCGGCTGGCCGCGGTGACCGGGCTGGTCGGCCTGGCGGCGGCGCTGGGCGGCCCGGCGGCGTACGCGGTGGACACGGTGTCCACCGGGCACTCGGGGTCGATCGTGACGGCCGGACCGCAGGTCCAGGGCGCGGGCTTCGGCCCGGGCGGCGGCGGGCGCGGCGGCTTCGGCGGTCGCGGCGGCGCGCTGGAGCTGTTCGGTCCCGGGCAGCAGGCCCCGGGGCAGAACGGGCAGGGGCAGATTCCGGGCCAGGGCCGGAACGGCCAGGCACAGGGCCAGGTTCCGGGGCAGAACGCCCAGGGCCAGGGCGGCCAGGGACGCAACGGGTTCCCCGGGATGCCGCAGGGCGGCTTCGGCGGCCGGGGCGGCGGCACGGGCGGCGCGGGCGGCGGTGGCGGCATGGGTGGCCTGCTGAACGGCGCCCGGGTCGACAGCGAGCTCGCCGCGCTGCTGAAGCAGGGCGCCGACCGGTACACCTGGGTCGCGGCCGCGGTCGGCTCGCAGAACCAGGCCAGTTACCAGCTGGCCTCCGGTGAGCCGGTGATGGCGCTCGGCGGCTTCAACGGCACCGACCCCTCGCTGACCCTCGGCGCCTTCCAGCAGTACGTCACCGAGGGGAAGATCCACTACTTCATCGGTGGCGGGATGGGCGGCGGGATGGGCGGCGGTACGACCACCGCGGCCGGCACCGAGAACGGGGCCGGCGGTACGGCCGGTGCCGCGGGAGCGCCCGGGGCGACGGGTACGGCCGGCGCGACGGGCGGCAACATGGCGGGCGGCGGCATGGGTGGCTCCTCGGAGTCCTCGGAGATCGCCACCTGGGTGGCGTCCCACTTCACCGCGAAGACCGTCGGCAGCGCGACGATCTACGACCTGACGGCCCCCACCGGCTGACCGGCCCCGCACGACGGGACGGGCCGACCACCGGAAAGGCACCGACGGACGGACGGACCGGACAAGGGTGGGGCGGACCGCGCGAGCGGACCGCCCCACCCTCCCCGCGATACGATCCCTGCGAAAGAGCAGCACCGATCCGCGTACGAGGGACCCACGCAGTGTCCGACGACCGCACCGCCGCACCACCCGCCGAGAGCCGTCCCGACCTGCGGGCCGACTGCTCGAAGTGCTTCGGGCTCTGCTGCGTCGCCCTGCCGTTCGCGGCCTCGGCCGACTTCGCCGTCGGCAAGGACGCCGGGAAGCCCTGCAAGAACCTGCGGACCGACTTCCGCTGCGGCATCCACACCAAGCTGCGCCAGGAGGGCTTCCAGGGCTGCACGGTGTACGACTGCTTCGGTGCCGGGCAGCAGGTCTCCCAGGTGACCTTCGGCGGTCGCGACTGGCGGCAGGCGCCGGAGACGTCCCGGCAGATGTTCGAGGTCTTCCCGGTCGTCCGGCAGCTCCACGAACTGCTCTGGTACCTGACCGAGGCGCTCACCCTGCAGCCCGCCCGCGCTGTGCACGCGGACCTCCGCCGGGCGCTGGACGACACCGAGCGGCTCACCCGGCAGAGCGCCGAGGACCTCGCCGGGCTGGACGTCGCCGCCCACCGCGGGCGCGTCAACGAACTGCTGCTGCGCACCAGCGAACTCGTCCGCGCCACCGCCGGGCGCAAGGCCAAGGACCACCGCGGCGCCGACCTGATCGGCGCCAGGCTGCGCAAGGCCGACCTGCGGGGCGCCAACCTGCGCGGCGCCTATCTGATCGCCGCCGACCTCACCGGCGCCGACCTGCGCTCCGCCGACCTGATCGGCGCGGACTTCCGGGACGCCAGGATCGGCGGCGCCGACCTCACCGGCAGCCTCTTCCTGACCCAGGCCCAGCTGAACGCCGCGAAGGGCGACGCCGCCACCAGGCTGCCGGCCGCGCTGACCCGCCCGGCGCACTGGTCCTGACGCCGGGACGGCCGCCGGGACAGTCGCCGGACCCCAGGGCCGTCAGCCCCCGCACTGCTGGAGCATCGCCTTCTTGTCCGCCTCGGTGACGGGCAGGGCGTACTTCAGCGAGACCTGCGCGAAGCGGACGGCGTACGAGCAGCGGACGGCCGGGTCGGCGGGCAGCCAGACGGACGGCCCCGAGTCGCCCTTCGACGCGTTCTGCTGGCCGTCGGCCGGGACGAGGTTGAGCGGGTCGTTGGCTATCTGCACCCGCTTGGCCTTGTCCCACTTGGCGGCTCCCATCTGCCAGTCGTAGGACAGCGGCATCACGTGGTCTATCTGGATCCTCGACGCCTGCGTCCTGGACCACTTCACGGTCTTGCCGGTGTACGGGTCGTAGATGGTCATCGCGGTCACCGTGCAGTCCGACCCGTCCTTGCGCTCGACCGCCCGGCCGTCCCGGGCCAGCAGGTCGTTGCGGGTGTCGCACTTGTTGTGCCCGAGCGCCACCCCGTCGACGTTGTCCGTCCAGGCGGGCCCGAACTGGTCGCGGTCGTAGCCGTCCTTGGAGCCGGCCGCCGCCGTCCGCACCTTGGCTATCAGGTCCCGGGCCGCGCCCAGGTCCGCCGCCGAAGTGATCGGCGCCAGACCGGGCTTGGTGCCGTCCGGGTTCTGCAGTGGGCTGGTGCCGAGGCCGCCGGACGGGGCGCTGTCGCCGGAGGTCGTCGGGTGGCCGGTGCACCCCGCCAGCGCCAGGGCGCAGAGCAGCAGGGCGGCGGTCGTGGACTGGGCGCGGCGGCGGGCGGGCACGGTGGACTCCCGGGTCGGGTCGGCGGGTGACGGCGCACCAGCAGACCAGCCGCCTCACGCCCGGTCAAGCGTTCGGTACGGGGCACGCCGCGGTCATGTCGAACCTCACATTCCGCATCGCCGGGAGCGCCCCGCCGAACCACCGGGCCCGGCGGGACCGGTCAGGCCGTCCCGGCCCCGGCCCCTGCCCCTGCCCCTGCCCCTGCCCCGGCTCCGGCTCCGGCGGCCCCGGTGAACTCGGCGGCGACCGCGGCCACCACCTCCGCCGCCGGCGTGGCCCGCACTCCGAAGGCCCGTTCGGTGCGGGTGGAATCCAGCACGAAGGGCCGGTGGGTGAGATAGCGCATCTCGGCGACCTCGCCCATGACGCTGACGTCGCGAGCGAGTTCGGCGAGTTCCCGGTCGGTCGTCGCGGTCAGCCGGGGCGCGGGGGCGCCCGCCGCGGCGGCCAGCCGGGCGGCCAGCTCACGGGCGGAGACGGTGGCGAAGCTGGGCACGTGCCAGGCCTCGCCCCAGCCGGTCCCGGCCCGGGCCACCGCGACCAGGGTGCGGGCGACGTCCACCGGGGCGGCCCAGCTGTGCGGCGCGTCCAGGTCGGCGTAGTAGCCGGCGGGTTCACCGAGGGCCAGCCGGCGGCCGGCCATCAACTGGAAGAGCGACTGGGCACCCGGACCGAAGTAGCTGCCGGCCCGGACCTCCGTCGCCCGGACCCGGCCGGCCCGGTGGGCGGCCAGCGCGTCCGCCCACATCCCGGCCCGCAGCTCGCCCTTGACGCTGTTCGGCGCCATCGGCTGCAGCTCGGTGACCGGCCCGTCCACCGGCCCGTAACCGTAGACGTTGCCGAGCATCACGTACCCGGCGCCGGTCCGCTCCGCGGCGGTGAGCAGCGACGCGGCCAGCGGCGGGAACTCCTGCTTCCAGCGGTCGTACGGCGGCGCCGCGCAGTTGACCAGGGCGGCCGCGCCCTCGACCAGCGCGGTGAGGCGGTCCGGGTCGGTGGCGTCGGCGGCGACCCGTTCGATCCGGGGGTGCAGCGGACCGGATCCACCACGGGTGACCAGCCGTACGTCCTCCCCCGTGTCGGCGAGCAGGCGGGCGGTGGCGGTGCCGGTGGATCCGGCGCCGATGACGACGTAACTGGGCATGACTCTCTCCGGGAAGGCAGTTCGGGTGCGGGATCGGCACGACGGGCCCGGCCGGGACGGCGGGGCCGACGCCGGGGCCGGCCGACGCGAGGAGCGCGGCCGTGCGCCGGGCGCGTCGGACAGCTCCACTCTGCGCCCGCGCGCCGGTGTGAAACAGTGACCGTGCTGCCAAGGATCCGGAGGTTCTGGCCATGCACCGGATAGCCGTGGTGGCCGTCCCCCCGGTCACCGCCTTCGACCTGTCGATCCCCGAACTCGTCTTCGGCTCGGCGGAGGTGGCGGGCGGGCCGGCCTACGAGGTGCTGGTCTGCGCCCCCGAGCCGGGGCCGGTGCAGAGCATGGGAAGCCTGCGGGTGATCGTCCCGCACGGGCTGGAGGTGCTGGCCGGCGCGGACACCGTGATGGTGACGGGTTCGGGTGCCCGGAGCGACGCCGACCCCCGGGTGCTGGAAGCCCTGCGGGCGGCCGCCGGGCGGGGCGCGCGGATCGCGTCGATCTGCACCGGCGCCTTCGTACTGGCCCAGGCGGGGCTGCTGGACGGGCGCAGCGCGACCACCTACTGGGTGCAGGCGGGCGCGCTGGGGCACCACTACCCGTCGGTGCGGGTACTGCCGGACGTGCTCTTCGTCGAGGACGGTCCGGTGCTGACCTCCGCCGGGCTGACCGCGGGCGTCGACCTCTGCCTGCACATGGTCCGCACCGACCACGGCGCCGCCGTGGCCAACGCGGTGGCCCGGCTGACGCTCGTCTCGGCGGTGCGGCACGGCGGGGAGGAACAGCCGGTGGCCCGGCCGGTGGTGGCCACCGAAGGCCCCTCGCTGGCGGGCACCCGGGGCTGGGCGCTGGAGCGCCTGGACACCCCGCTCTCGTCGGCGGAGCTGGCCGCGCACGCGGGCGTCAGCGTCCGCACCCTGCACCGGCGGTTCCTGGCCGAGACCGGGGTCAGCCCGCTGCAGTGGCTGCTGACCCAGCGGATCGAACGGGCCAGGGAGTTGCTGGAGTCGACGGACCTGTCGGTGGAGCGGGTCGCCGACCGGAGCGGCCTGGGCGGGGCGGACTCGCTGCGCCGCCATCTGGTGCAGCGGATCGGGCTGACCCCGCGCGCCTACCGGTCGAAGTTCGCCCGGGCGGCCGGCCGGCCCGCCTGAGGCGGCCGGGGCCTCGGCCGAGGAGCCCGGCCGCCGGGAGACCGCGCGGCCGCCGTGCGGACGGTCAACGGCGCGGACGGGCCGCCGTGCGAACGTCAGCCGCCGATGGCCGACATCGGACGGTCCGGCTGGACGAAGTCCGCGGAGTTGATGTCGTGCCCGGGGCCCTTGCGGGCGATGGTGCGGCGCCAGGCCGCCTCGATCGCGGCGTCCTCGGCCGCGCCGCGCAGCAGCGCCCGCAGGTCGGACTCGGTGGTCGCGAACAGGCAGTTGCGCAGCTGGCCGTCGGCGGTGAGCCGGACCCGGTCGCAGCCCCCGCAGAACGGCCGGGTGACCGAGGCGATCACACCGATCACGGTGTCGGTGCCGGCGATCCGCCACTCCTCGGCCGGCGCGTTGCCGTGCCGGCCCACCGGGACGAGGTCCCAGCGGGCGCCGAGGATCTCCAGCAGCTCGTCCGCGGTGATCATCTTGCCGCGGTCCCAGGCTCCCTGGGCGTCCAGCGGCATCGACTCGATGAAGCGCATCCGGTAGCCGTGGCGGGCCGCGAACTCGACCAGCTCGACGATCTCGTCGTCGTTGACCCCGCGCACCGGGACGGCGTTCACCTTGACCGGCTCCAGCCCGGCGGCGTGCGCGGCGGCCAGCCCGGCCAGCACGTCGGCGATCCGGTCCCGGCGGGCGATCTCGGCGTACCGGTCGGCCCGCAGGGTGTCGAGGCTGACGTTCACCCGGTGCAGGCCCGCCTGCTTGAGCGCGACCGCCGTCCGCGCCAGGCCGATCCCGTTGGTGGTGAGCGAGACCTCGGGGCCCAGCTCGGTCAGCCGGGCCACCAGATCGGGCAGTCCGCGCCGCAGCAGCGGCTCGCCACCGGTCAGCCGGACGGAGGTGATGCCCAGGCGCCGGACCGCGATCCGCACCAGCCGGACGACCTCGTCGTCGCTGAGCACCTCGGCCTTGGGAAGCCAGTTGAGACCCTCCGCCGGCATGCAGTACGTGCAGCGCAGGTTGCAGCGGTCGGTGAGGGATACCCGCAGGTCGGTGTGGACCCGGCCGAAGCGGTCGACCAGCGGGGGAGGTGCGGTGTCCATCGACCCAGTACAGGCGCAGACCCTCGGAGAATCCAGCGGCGGAAGACCCTGGGTGCCGCCGCGACCTGCGGGATCGTGTTGTGCATTCGTACAACTGCACAGGTCCGGACGGCCGGGCAAGCTGGGCGCATGGAAGATCAGCCACTGCCGGTCGTCGCCGCCCTGGTCCTGGCCGCCGGGGGCGGCCGCCGGCTCGGGGGCCGGCCGAAGGCGCTGCTCCGCCACCGCGACCGGCCGCTGGTCGAGCACGCGGTCGAGGTGGTCCGGGCGGGCGGCTGCGGCCCGGTGACCGTGGTGCTGGGGGCGGCCCGCGAGCAGGTCCGGTCCGAGGCCCGACTGCCGGATTGCCACCTTGTCGACAATCCGGACTGGGAGAGCGGCATGGGCTCCTCGCTGCGCGCCGGACTGGCCGCCCTCGCCCCGGGCGCCTCCGCCGTCCTGGTGATGCTGGTGGACACCCCCGGCGTCACCCCCGCCGCGGTGGCCCGGCTGCTCGCCGCCCACCGCGCCGGGGCCGACCTCGCGGCCGCCGGGTACCGGGGCCGCCGCGGGCACCCGGTGCTGATCGGCGCCCGCCACTTCGCCGAGGCCGCCGCCGGCGCCACCGGCGACGCCGGCGCCCGCGCGCTGCTGGCCGCGCACGCGGCCGCGATCACGCTGGTGGAGTGCGCCGACGTCGCCGTCCCGGACGACCTCGACACCCCGGCGGACCTCGCCCGCTGGACGTCCGCGCCCTAGCCGCCCGGCCGGACCGGCCGCGCCCCGAAGGGTCCGCCGGGGTGCCGGCGGGCCCCTGCAGTCCGTCAATTCCGAACGTTCGGATCTTTCCTGCCGAATTTCCGTTGTCGGACGGCCACCCACAGGTCTCCCAGGTGTCGCAAGAACACCTGAGGCAGAGGACGTGGACCCGAATGAACAGCGACCACCCCGTGACCGGTCACGGCCGGGCCGAGGAGCGGACCGCCGCCGGCGGGCACGGACGCCGGCGCGGCCGGCGGAAGAAACCTTCCGCCGCGCCGAGGATGTTCGCGGTGCTGGCCGGGTCGGTGGCCCTGGGCGGCGCGGCGAGCTGGTACGCGACGGTCGCCCCGCCGACCGGCCCGGATCAGCGGCCGGCCGCCGCCAGCGCCCCCGACCGGCTGCTGACCGCCCAGCTCGCCGAACCGCAGACGCCCGCCGCTCCGACCGGCTCGCCGTCCGCGAGCGCCGGACAGCCGTCCGCCGCGCCGTCCCCCAGTGCCGCCCCGAGCACCGCCGCGCCCACGCCCGCACCCACCGCCACGGCCGGGACCCCGCAGGCGGCGCCGGCGACCGGCGCGCCCGCCCGGCCGACGGCCACCTCCTCGGCGTCGCCGGCCGCCGCCAAGTCCTCCCCCGCCGCCGGCGCGCCGGCCGGTGGCAAGGCCGCACAGTTCATCGACCAGGTCGCCGCGCTGGTCAACACCGAACGGGCCAACAACGGCTGCGGGCCGGTGGCCGTCAACGCCAAGCTGCAGTCCGCCGCGCAGGTGCACTCGGACGACATGGCCGCCCGCGACTACTTCGACCACGCCGACCCCGAGGGCCACCACGCGGACACCCGGATCAACGCGACCGGCTACAAGTGGAGCCGCTGGGGCGAGAACATCGCCCGCGGCCAGCAGGACGCCGCCGCCGTGATGGAGGCCTGGATGAACAGCCCCGGCCACCGGGCCAACATCCTCAACTGCGACTTCAAGGAGATCGGTGTCGGGGTCACCCTGGGCTCCGGCGGCCCTTGGTGGACCCAGGTGTTCGCCACCGCCGGCTGAGCGTCCCGCCCCGCCTGCCCGCCCCGGCCCGCCCCGGGCGGGTCAGGGCGGGTCAGGGCGGCGGCGGGACCGGGCGCAGGAGCGGCCGGATCAGCGGGTGGCGCCGAGGTCCAGCGTCCACAGCGTGCCGGCCGGGCTCGGCGCCGTGCCCAGCCCCATCGCGGTGTACCGGCAGTCGAGCATGTTGTCCTGGTGGATGGCACCGTCCATCCAGTCGTCCACCACCCCGTCCGGGCTCTTGCGGCCCCGGTCGATGTTCTCGCCCCACAGGCTCCACCGGTAGCCGCTGGCGGTGATCCGGCTGTCGGCTCGGCCGCCGTCGGGGTCGACGTGGTCGTAGTAGTTCCGGGCCGCCATGTCCTCCGAGTGCTTCTGCGCCGCGCTGTGCAGCCGCGGGTCGATCTTCAGGGCGGGACAGCCCCGCTTGGCGCGGGTGGCGTTGATCCGGTCCGCCATCTGCTGCTCGGCCGTCCTCGGGGTGGGGCTCGGGGCGGCGCCGGTCGGGGTGGCCGTGACCGGGGGCACCACCACGGGGACGGGTTCCACGGGCTGCGGGGTGGCGGTCGGCGTCACGGGTGCGGGCGTGGGCGCCGGCGGTGCGGCGGCCACCGGCGGCGGTGCGGCGGCCGGCTCGGGGTCGGCGCGCAGCGCGCCGAGGACGGCGGCGCCGAGCGCGAGCACCACCACCGCCGAGCCGACCGCGCGGCCGGTCCGGCGCCGCCGGCGGCCGGGACCGCCGTGCCCGTGACCGTCCGGGCCACCGTGGCCGCCATGGGCGCCGTGGCCCTCCGCGGGGGAACCGCTCGCCCCGTCGCCCGATCCGGTGTCGCTGCCCGTGCCGGTGCCGCCGCCCGACCCCGCGTCGCCGCCTCCGCTCCCGGCCGAGCCGTCCCCGCCCGGCGCGCCGGACTGCGCGGCCGTCGGCAGGTATCCGCCCGGGTGCTGCGGCAGCGGCAGCAGGCCGAGGCCGGCCAGCAGGCCCTCGGCGGGCATCAGGCCGCGCCGGTGGCCCGCGCAGGCGGCGCAGGCGCGGGCGTGCCGGGCGATCCGCTTGCGCCACAGGGCGGCGGGGCTGCCGTCCCAGGCCTCGGTGAGGGTGTCGAGTTCCGCGCAGCGCGGGTCGGCGGCGAGCGCCCGTACGACCACCCGGGCCGCCTCCAGCTGCTCGCGCATCCGCTGGACCCGCACCGCCGCGTGCTGCGGGGAGAGTTCCAGGGCCTCGGCCAGCTCGGTGCGGGTCAGCTCACCGGCCGTCTCCAGCCACCACAGGGCGAGCAGGTCCCGGTCCCGGTCGTCCAGCCAGCGGGTCGCCTCGGCGACCTCGCGGCGCTGGCCGGAGAGGCCGAGCCGCAGGATGGTGAGGTCCACGAAGTCCGCACCGGGGTCCGGCACCTCCTCGGCGGCGTCCAGGCCGGTCAGGCCGGCCTGCTGCCGGGCCGACCACCGCCGGCGGACCTCGTTCATCGCGACGGCCACCAGCCAGGACCGGAAGGCCGCCGGGTCGCGCAGCCCGTCGAGCCGGCCGATCACCCGGACCATGGTCTCCTGCACCACGTCGTCCACGTCCGCGTGGCCGTCGAGCGCCCGGCCCACCACGTTGTAGACCAGGGGCAGGTAGGCGGCCACCAGCCGCTCCCTGGCGCGCTCGTCACCGGCCTGCGCCGCGACGACCACCGCCGTCCCGACCGCGTCGCCCAGCTGCGCCCGTGTCCCCGTTCGCGCCTGCATCCGCACCGTCCTCAGCTCTCCGAACCCTGACACCCCCGCACCCCTCGGAGACCCCGGCCACCCGGCGGGATAACAGGAAACCGCACTGCTGTGCCCGGACCCGTCGCCGGGGTACCCCGTGGCCGTACCGCCGCGGACGGGGCCGGGCCCGGCCCGGGTCGTGCCTCCACGGACGGTGCCGCTGCCGACCGGGGTCCTCCCGGCCGGGTACGTCACCGAGCGTGTACCCCTGATCTCTCCCTGAGGATTGCGCCATTCCCTGCCACGACCGGGGCGGATCGGGGAGCATGGGAGGCGACCTTCCCCCGGCCTCCGGCCGGGGCGACTTCCATGCCGAACCGAACGGACGGTGCCCGCCATGTCCGGACTGTCACTGCCCGACGACTTCACCGGCCGCGACCCGGCGCCGCACGGCCACGGCGGTGGCGGCGGCGCGCAGGCGATCCGCTGCCCGGCCTGCCGCCGTGAGCACCTGTACGAGCCGCCGTCGCTGCCGTGTCCGTGCGGGGCCTCGCTGAAGGTGCCGCTGCTGCGCGGCGGGGTGCCGGTGCAGGTCCGGTTCCGGTCCTGGGAGGACTCCTGGCTGAGCATGCGCTGCCCGCACTGCGGCCGCTCCGACCAGTGGCCCCAGCCCGAGTTCACCTGCAACTGCGGCGCCACCGTGCGGCTGCCGGTCGACCGGGCGACCCGGCTGCCGGGCGCCGCCGGCACCGGTCCGCAGAGCACCCGCCCGCAGTCCCCCCGCCCGTACAGCGCCCCCGTCCCGGCGCCGCCCACCATGCCGCAGGTCCCGCCGCAGGGGCACTGGCAGCAGCGCGCGCCGTTCCACCCCCAGCCCGTCCGCACCTCGCAGGACGCGGTCTTCACCGCGGCGCGGTACCTGGAGTGGCTGGGCTTCGACGATCTGGAGCTGACGGAGGCCCAGGAGCGCGACGGCGTGACCCTGCTGGGCCGCCGGATGGTCGCCCAGGTGGACGCCTGGACCGAGCCGGCCGACGTGAAGTCCGTCGAGTGCCTCTGGCTGCAGACCCTGCACGCGGAGGAGATGGCGGCGGCCATGTTCACCATGGCCGGGTACTCCCACCAGGCCACCGTCCGCGGCGAGCAGCTGCTGGTGGCCCTGTTCAGCCTGGACCCGGCGGGTGTCCCCCAGCCCGCGAACGGCGCGGCGGAGTCGCTGATGGAGACCGGCTGGACGTCCTGACCCGGGCGTGACCGGGCGCCCCGCGCGCCCCCTTCGGCACGCCGGCGCGGGCCCCTGCCCGGCGGGCCGGTCCAAATCAATGACGCTCGTGATCTGGTGCACAAGCTCACCCCCGTGTTGAATTGCCGCCACAGCAGCCCCGGCTGCTGACAGTCCGGCTTGTCTGGATGGCGCACACAAGGAGGTGGCGTTGTCGGAGCACGGAAAGGCCCTGGGGGGCTGGGACAGAGGGGGCCGGGCTCCGCAGGGGCAGAGGGGTACCGTGTGGCGGCTGCGCTCGAGGGCCTGCTGGCAGGAGGCCGCGGAACTGTTGCGCCCGGCCGCCGAGCACGATCCCACGGCGGCCCTCGAAATGGCCGAACTCCTCATCGAACAATGCATGTTCACCGCCGCGCACTGGCAGCAGGCCGAACAGGCCCTGCGGCTGGCCGAGGCGGGTGTGGCCACCGCGGAGCAGCGCGCGGCGGCCTCCTGCGCACGCGGGTTCCTGGCGTACGTGGCCAGTGTGCTCGGCTCGCGCGACCGGCTGGACGAGGCGCAGGCCGCGTTGGGCCGGACGTCCGCCCTGCTGCCGCCGGACGCTCCCGGGCGTCCTTTACTGGACTTCCGCCGGGGGCTGGTGGCGGAGAACCTGCTGCGCGACCCGACGGCGGCCTGGATCGCCTACCGGCGTGCGCACGACGGCGCGCAGGCGCACGGTGACGAGCTGCTGACCTCGTACACCTGGCGGCACCTGGCCGCGCTGTCCCTGGCGGGCGGGGACACCACGCGCGCCCGGGAGGGCTTCGCCGCCTCGCTGGAGCTGCGCGAGCAGCTCGGCTTCACGGTCGGGGTGGCGCCGGCGCTGGCCGCGCTGGCCGAGGTGTCGGAGCCCGCCGAATCGACCCGGCTGCGGGCGGAGGCGGCGCGGCTGGTGCAGGCGCTCGGAGGTGTACCGGTGTGGCTCGCGCGCCAGCTGAGCGCGGTGCCCGCGCCGGGCGCTCCCCCGGACGGCCGTATCGGGCAGGAAGCGGGGGATGCCATCAGCTAAGGTGAGGCTAACCTGGCCGGGGGGAGCAGCGCCTCGGCCGGGTCAGCCTTGCCGTTCCCGGGCTCCCCCGAGCTCCGGTCGACCCGATGGGGCCCGCACCATGACCGTGAGCAGCATCGAGCCGCGCCCTGCACCCCCCGTCGCACCCGCCCCAGCCGCATCCGCCGTACCCGTCCCGGCCACCCCCGCCGCGCCCTGCACGCGGGCCCATGCCCGGCTGGGCGAGGCCTTCCCGACCCTCCGGGTCCACCACGGCCCGCCCCGGAGCGGCGACGGCTGGGTCAGCGGCGCCCAGCTGCTGCACGACCCGGCAGGACTGCGCGAGCTCATCGACTTCGACGTGCGCGACGGCCTGGACCGCTACGGCACCCTGCTGCGCCCGGACGTCGCGGCGGGGTTCTGCCTGCACCGCTACTGCTGGCCGGTCGGACTGCTGTTCACACTGCCCTGGCTGCTGGAGCGCCGGGTGCCGCTGCTGCCGGCCGAGGCGCTCTCGCTGCGGCGCGCCACCGGGGCGCTGACCGCCGACCTGGGGGCGTTCTTCTGCCTGCCGCAGGATCCGGCGGCAGGCCTGCCCGGCGCCCTGGTGGTGGCGGACGAGGCGGCGCTGCGGGAGCGCCTGCTGACGGCGCTGACCGAGCACTTCACCCCCGTCCTGGCCCTGTTCCGGCCGCAGGTGCGGCGCGGCCCGCGCACCCTGTGGGCCTGCGTGACGGACGCCGTGGTGGAGGGACTGTGGCAGGTGTCCGCGCTGCTCGGCGAGGAGGAGCGCGCGGTGGGCGCGCTCCGTGCGCTGCTGCCGGAGCACGCCGGAGCGCGGACGGCGCCCTTTCTCCCGGGGACGGGCTTCCGCTTCGAGGAGTGCGACGGTTCGGCGCCCGTCCGGACCCGGACCCGGGCCGGCTGCTGCCTGCTGTACACCGTCCGCCCGGCGGACGCGTGCACGGGTTGCCCCCGGATCGCACGAGGTTGACGGCCGGAAACGGTCCGAGGGCCGGAATTCCGGGAAATAGCGCGCCATATTAGTAATACGATGCGCTTTATTTTCCGTCAGAAATCCCCCTCCTCAGCGCATTGACAGCAAATCAGCCATGCCGCACCGCACAATCCGCCATGATGGTCCCCGCCGTCACTACGCAGGAAAGCGAGGCTGGTTCAGGCGATGAAACTGTCCGACATACCACTGGGCTGGGCCGTCAGCGGCGTGGCAGCGCTCGTGATCAGCGCTGTGCTGGTGGCTTTCGCTCGCAGCAGGGGCTCCGCCGGCTCGGTCGGCGGCGATTCCTGGGAGCGTTCCGAGGAACGGCGGCGACGCAAGGAATCGCTCTACGGCGCCGCCTCCTACACCCTGCTGTTCTGCTGCGCCGCCGTCGCGGCCGCGCTCTCCTTCCACGGCCTGGTCGGCTTCGGCGTGCAGAACCTCAACCTCTCCGGGGGCTGGGAGTACCTGGTGCCGTTCGGCCTGGACGGCGCGGCGATGTTCTGCTCGGTGCTGGCGGTGCGCGAGGCCAGCCACGGCGACGCCGCACTCGGCTCACGGCTGCTGGTCTGGCTGTTCGCCGGCGCGTCCGCCTGGTTCAACTGGGTGCACGCCCCGCGCGGCTTCGGCCACGCCGGCGCCCCGCAGTTCTTCGCGGGGATGTCCCTCTCGGCGGCCGTGCTCTTCGACCGGGCCCTGAAGCAGACCCGGGTGGCGGCCCTCCGCGAGCAGGGCCTGGTGCCCCGTCCGCTGCCGCAGATCCGCATCGTCCGCTGGCTGCGGGCCCCGCGCGAGACGTACGCGGCCTGGTCGCTGATGCTTCTGGAGGGCGTGCGCAGCCTGGACGAAGCGGTCGAGGAAGTCCGGGACGACAAGCGGGAGGCGGCCGCCAACCGGGAGCGTCAGCGGATGGCCAGCCGGCGTGAGCGCGCCGAGATCCGCGCCATCAACCGGACGCACAGCGTCTGGCGCCCGCGCGGGGCGGCCCGGCAACTGGAGTCCGGATCCGGATCGGAGTCCGCGATAGCGGGGCCGGACGCGCTGACACCACCGGGCCCGGTGGTGGTACCGGAGGCGCTGACGGACGGGCAGTCCGAATCGGCGGCGACCGCCGCCGTGCTCCAGCCGGGCCTGCCGGTGCGGCCCGGTCGGCGGACCATCGACCTCACCGCCGACGAGGACACCGTGACGCTGCCCCGGCTCGACTCGCTGGAGCAGAAGCTCAAGGACCTTGAGCAGCAGTTCGGCTGACGGCGCCGCGGCCCGCGCGTCCGAAGCCGCCGCGCCCCCGGCGCACCGCCGCCCCGCGACCGGCCTGGCCACGGGGCGGCGCGAGGGTGCCCGCCCGGCGCGGTCGGTACGGGCGCGGTCGGAGCGCCGGCGGCGGGCCGACCGCGGGTCAGTCGGCCTCCGGGCCCGCCGCGCAGAGCTCGAACCACATCCGCTTGCCGGTGCCCCGGGGCTCCACGCCCCAGGCGTCCGACAGGGCCTCCACCAGCATCAGCCCGCGCCCGGAGGAGGCCTGCTCCCCCGGCGTACGGCGGGTCGGCCAGAGGTCCGACTCGTCCTCCACCTCGACCCGCAACCGGGCCCGGTCGGTGGCCGGCTCCCGGTAGAGCCGGGCGGTGAACATCGCGTCCCGGTCGGTGTGCCGGATGGCGTTGGTGACCAGCTCCGAGGCGAGCAGCTCGGCGGTGTCCACCAGGTCGGCGACGCCCCAGCGACGCAGCGCGTCGCGCAGCTCGGCGCGCACCTCGGCGATCCGGGCCAGGTCCGCCTGGCCGATCCGGCGGCGCAGCTGCTGGGCGGCCAGTCCGCCCTCCGGGCCGTCCCAGCGCAGCAGCAGCAGCGCTATGTCGTCCTCGCGCTCGCTGGAGTCGGCGGACTGGGAGGCGACCCGGTCGGCGAGGTCCTCCAGCGGGTCCCGGGCCGACTCGCCGCGGGCCGGGAGCTCGCCCGACAGCACGTGGCACAGCCGGGAGAAGCCGGTGTCCAGGTCCATCGTGCGGGACTCCACCAGACCGTCGGTGCAGAGCAGCACCGTCTCGCCGGGATCGAGGCTGAACCGGGTCACCCGGTACTCCTCGTCCGGCGCGATCCCGAGCGGCAGCCCGCCCGCGACCGGCTGCACGGTGGTCGAGCCGTCGGCCCGCCGGACCACCGGGTCCAGGTGGCCGGCCCGCACCGCGTAGACCACTCCGTAGTCGACGTTCACCTCGGCGTAGGTGCAGGTGGCGAAGTGATCGGTGTCCAGGTCGGCGAGGAAGCGCGAGGCCCGGGCCATCACGGCGGCCGGCGGGTGCCCCTCGGCCGCGTAGGCCCGCAGCGCGATCCGCAGCTGACCCATGATCCCGGCGGCGTGCACGTCGTGGCCCTGGACGTCGCCGATCACCAGCCCGACGTGCCCGCCGGGCAACGGCACCACGTCGTACCAGTCGCCGCCGATCTGCAGGCCCGAACCGGCCGCCAGGTAGCGCACCGCCGTGGAGACCCCGGGGATCGACGGGACGGTGCGCGGCAGCATCACCCGCTGCAGGCCCGCCGCCAGCTCGTGCTCGGCGTCGTGCAGGCGGGCCCTGGCCAGCGACTGGGCGACCAGGCCGCCCAGGGTGGAGAGCAGGGTGCGCTCGTCGGCGTCCAGCTCCCGGTCGTCGTCGAAGCTGACCAGGCAGACGCCGATCGGGCGGCCGCTGGCCACCAGCGGCAGGAAGGCCCAGGCGCTGCGGCTGCTGTCGCTGACCGGACCCCAGGTCTCGGGGTAGCGCTCGCGGTACTCCTCGCGGCTGGCGATGAAGACCGGCGCGCGCAACCGGATCGCCTCGGCGGCGGGGTGCCCGGCGGGCAGCAGCGAGCGGTCGTAGACCGCCATCTCGTCGGGGCGGTAGCCGCTGGCGCCGAGGATCTGCAACCGGCCGGCCTCCTGGGCGGCCAGCACCAGGCCGTCCGGCGGCAGGCCCGGCAGCGGCAGCTCGGTGAAGACCCGGGCGACGTCCCGGACCGTGACCGCCTCGGACAGCGCCCGGGCGGCCTCCTTGATGAACCGCGAGCGCTCCTCGCGCAGCAGCGCCATCCGGTCGGCGCGGTCGCGCTTGTGCAGCTCGACGGTGGCGTCCCAGACGAAGCCGACCATCCGCGAGGCCCGGCCGAAGGCGTCGGCCAGCACCCGGCCGCGGAACCGGACGGCCCGCATGCTGCCGTTCGGGCCGACCGTGCGGTAGTAGGCGCCGCACTGGCCCAGCTCGGCGACGGCCCGCTCGACCCGGCGGCGCACCACGGGCGCGTCCTCGGGGTGCAGCAGGCTCAGGAACGACGTCGAGGAGCTGTCGAACCGGCCCTTGTCCAGACCGATGATCGCGCAGGCCCGGTGGTCGCCCTCCAGGACGTCCCGGCGGATGTCCCAGTCGAAGGAGCCGATGCCGTTGGCGGCCATCGCCGGCTCGAGCCAGTCCGGGGTGGAGTCCCCGGAGGTGGTGGGCAGGCCGGCGGACACCATCGGCGCGAGCCGGCCCGGCGCGCCGCGCAGGGCATGCCTGCGGACCGCCTGGGCGGGCGGGCGTCCGCGACCGGACCCGGCCGCGGACGGAGCGGGGGGAAGCCCCGGCCCCTGTGGCTCGGGCTCTGTGGCCATGCTGCTCCTGCCGCTGCCATGCCGTCCCGTCCGGACGGGCCGCATGACCGTGTGGTGGTGGTCGTACTCGAGGAGGTGGCCCGGGCGGACGGCGGACGGTCGAGGCTCGATCTCCCCGCCGGGTACCGTTCCCGGGCACACGTTCCCACTATCCTGTCTAATGTTCGGCAGAGCGGCAATGCCGACGGCCCGGGAATATTTCGTTCGACGGCGAACGGCGGCGAATGGCCGGGGGTGTACGGAGGCTCCCGGAACTCCCCGAACAGCCGAAACGGCCGCCCGGTCGGGGCGCGCCCGAACCGCTCAGGAATATGCCAACTCGAACCAGGTGACCTTGCCGTCGCCACGCAGCTGCACACCCCAGTCGTCGGCGAGTGCCTCGACGAGCAGCAGGCCCCGGCCGGAGGTGGCGTACTCGGCGACCGGCTCCCGGCGGCGGGGCAGGCGGGCGGTGCCGTCCTGGACCTCGATCCGCAGCCGCAGGTCCGCGGTGAGCACGGCGTCGAACACCGCCCCCTGCCCCGTGTGCAGCAGTGCGTTGGTGACCAGCTCCGAAGTCAGCAGTTCGGCGGTGTCGGCGAGCTCGGGCACGCCCCACTGGTCGAGCGCGGCCCGCAGCCGGCGGCGGACGGCGCCCACCGCGACCAGGTCGGCCGCGTCCAGCGCCAGGTGCAGCCGGCGGTGCAGGGCACAGTCCGGCGCCGGCACCCCCTGCTCGGCCGGCCGGCCCGGTAGCGCGCGCCCGGACGGCCCGCCGCCGGGGGCCACGTACCCGAGGGCGTCACCGGGGCCCTTCCACGACCCCGAACCGGTCCGCTGTCGCGGAAATCGCGCCTGACCGTCCATCACCACACGCCCCCGCCTTCGTCGAACGCCCGCACCGGATCCCCCGAAGGGCGGGCCGCCCTGGTTGCCGACACTCATCCTCATGCCCAGCTGAGGCGCTTTGCAACAGTGTGCGTCCGATCACATGGGGTGAAAGGGGCTCGAACGGGTTGCCGTGATCCAATCACCCGCCTCGGACAGGTTTGCGATGCGGACGAGCCCCCGGCGCCCCCTCGGGAGGGGCTGCCCCGCGGCGGCCGGACGGCCCCGACCGTCGGGCGAGCCGTCCCCCGGATCCGCCGGGGGCCCGATCCGGGGGTCCGATCCGGGGGCTCCCGTCCAGGGGCTCCCGTCCAGAGGCTCCCGTCCGAGGGGTCTCGTCTGAGGGGTCTCGTCTGAGGCGTCTCGTCCGAGGCGTCTCGTCCGAGGGGTCTCGCGAGGAGGTCTCGTCAGGGAGGCGTCGGCGGGTCTCGTCGGCGGGCGACCCGCCCGGGCCCGGCGGCCCCACCCGCGATCCCGTGCCCAGCTCCGCGCGCCGACCCGCCACCACCCTCGCGGGCCGGTCCGCCGGTGCCGGGCCGCCGCGGTGCACGAGCGGTCCCCGCTACGGCAAACGAGTGCCGGCCGGGCCTGTCGGGCGCGGACCGGACGGGCCCCCTCGGCGCGGCGCCCGCGCCCCCAGGCGCCGGGCGGGCAACGCTGGTAGCGCAAGGCCGGGCGGACCCGGCGGGCCCGGGCCACCGCCGGGTGGAGCCGACCGCCGGGCCGGCACCCGCTCCGGGCGAGGCTGGACAGGGCGGCCCCGGCCGGGTTCAATGACAGGGAGAAGTTTGAACGTCGTTCTAACTTCGCCGGGCCGGACCAGCACCCGCCGCCGGTCCGCCGACGCCGGACCGATCCCCGGCCCGGCCCCGCCCGGCACCCGGTCAGGCCCCCGGCCCGACCACCGGTCCGACCCATCAGTGCGACCCACCAGCCCGAGCCATCAGCCCGACCGAGAAACCGACCACCCCCCGGCAATCCGGCGACCGCGAGCGAGGAACCGTGCGACTGACCCCCACCGAGCGGGACCGGCTGCTGATCTTCACAGCAGCCGAACTGGCCCGCGCCCGCCGCGCCAGGGGCGTACGCCTCAACGTCCCCGAGGCGCACGCCCTGATCGCGGACACCGTCTGCGAGGCGGCCCGGGACGGCCGCCGGCTCGCCGAGGCGATCGAGGCCGGCCGCAGCGTGCTCACCGCCGACGACGTGCTGCCCGGCGTCCCCGACGTGGTCACCGTCGTCCAGGTGGAGGCGGTCTTCGAGGACGGCACCCGGCTCGCCGTCGTCAACGACCCCTTCAAGGGCGGCGGCTCGCTCGGCGACGAGGCCCCCGGCGGCGCGCTGATCGGATCCGGCGAGGGCTACGACCCGGTCGAGGAGACGGTCGTGCTGCCCGTCCACAACACCTCCGCCGTGCCGATCTCGGTCACCTCGCACTTCCACTTCTTCGAGGCCAACCCCCGCCTCGCCTTCGACCGGGCCGCCGCGTACGGCACCCATCTCGCCGTCCCGGCCGGATCGTCGGTGCGCTTCGACCCGGGCGCCACGGTGGAGGTCGGCCTGGTGCCGGTCGGCGGCGCGCGGGTCGCCATCGGCTTCGCCGGCCTGGTGGACGGGCCGCTGGACGCGCCCGGTGCCAAGGAAGCCGCCCTGGCCAAGGCCCGCGCGACCGGCTACCTGACCAACTTCGACGACACGGAGGTCGAGTCGTGACCGCCATCACCCCCCATGACTACATCGCGGTGCACGGCCCGCGGGCCGGTGACCGGATCAGGCTCGGCGACAGCGGTCTGATCGTCCGGGTGGAGTCCGACTCGCAGGAGCCCGGCGAGGAGTTCCTGGCCGGCTTCGGCAAGACCGCGCGCGACGGCCTGCATCTCAAGGCCGCCGCCGTCCGCGACACCTGCGACGTGGTGATCAGCAACGTCCTGTTGATCGACGCGGTCCAGGGCATCCGGAAGACCTCGATCGGCCTGATCGACGGCCGGATCGCCTCGATCGGCCGGGCCGGCAACCCCGACACCCTGGACGGCGTCGACGTGGTCGTCGGCACCGGCACCACGATCGTGTCCGGGGAGGGCATGATCGCCACCGCGGGTGCGATCGACACCCATGTGCACCTGTTGTCGCCGCGGATCATGGAGGCCTCGCTGGCCTCCGGGGTGACCACGATCATCGGTCAGGAGTTCGGCCCGGTCTGGGGCGTCGGGGTGAACTCGCCGTGGGCGTTGCGGCACGCGTTCAACGCCTTCGACGCGTGGCCGGTCAACATCGGTTTCCTGGGCCGGGGTTCGTCCTCCGACCCGGCGCCGCTGGTCGAGGCGCTGGCCGAGGGCGGCGCCTGCGGGTTCAAGGTGCACGAGGACATGGGCGCCCACACCCGGGCGCTGGACACCGCGCTGCGGGTCGCCGAGGAGTACGACGTCCAGGTCGCCCTGCACACCGACGGCCTCAACGAGTGCCTCTCGGTGGAGGACACCCTCGCCGTGCTGGAGGGCCGCACCATCCACGCCTTCCACATCGAGGGCTGCGGCGGCGGGCACGTGCCCAACGTGCTGAAGATGGCCGGCGTCCCCAACGTCATCGGCTCCTCCACCAACCCCACCCTGCCCTTCGGGCGGGACGCGCTGGGCGAGCACTTCGGGATGATCGTCTCCGCGCACGACCTCAAGGTCGACCTGCCCGGCGACGCCGCGATGGCCCGCGACCGGATCCGCGCCGGCACCATGGGCGCCGAGGACGTCCTGCACGACCTGGGCGTCATCGGCATCACCTCCTCCGACGCCCAGGGCATGGGCCGGGCCGGCGAGACCGTGCGCCGCACCTTCGCCATGGCCGGCAAGATGAAGGCCGAACTCGGCCCGCTGGACGGCGCCGGCTCCTACGGCACCACCGAGGGCGGCGACGACAACGAACGCGTCCTGCGCTACATCGCCAAGCTCACCATCAACCCCGCGATCGCCCACGGCCTCGCCCACGAGGTCGGCTCCGTCGAGGTCGGCAAACTCGCCGACATCGTCCTCTGGCGCCCCGACCACTTCGGTGCCAAGCCGCAGCTGGTGCTGAAGTCCGGGTTCCCCGCCTACGGCGTCACCGGCGATCCCAACGCCTCCACCGACCGCTGCGAACCCCTCGTGCTGGGGCCGCAGTTCGGCGCCCACGGCGCCACCGCCGCCGACATCTCGGTCGCCTTCGTCGCCCAGGCCGCCGCCGACGGCGCCTACCTCGACAAGGCCGCCGACGGCATGCCCACCCGCCGCCGCCGGGTCGCCGTCCGGGGCACCCGCGGCATCGGGCCGCGCGACATGGTGCGCAACGCCCGCCTCGGCAACGTCCAGGTCGCCGAGACCGGCCTGGTCTCGCTGGACGGCTCGCCGATCCGTTCCGAGCCCGCCGACAGCGTCTCGCTCAGCCGGCTGTACTTCCTCTAGACCCGACTCCCCGCGGGCCGGCACCGATCCGGCACCCCGGGCGGCCCGTCCCCCGAGCCGCCGCAACCCTCCCCCACCGCTTAGGACTTCACCCTCATGACCACTCCCGCCTCGCTCGGCTACCGGATGCCCGCGGAATGGGCCCCGCACGACCGCACCTGGATGGCCTTCCCCACCGCCAACCAGACCTTCGACAGCGCCGAGCACCTGCACGCCGCCCGCCTCGCCTGGGCCGAGGTCGCCAACACCATCGTCCGCTACGAGCCGGTGACGCTGATCGTCAACACCGGTGAGAGCGAGGACGCGAAGAAGTACGTCGCCGAGCAGGTCGAGCTGGTCGAGCGCCCGCTGGACGACGCCTGGATGCGCGACATCGGCCCCACCTTCCTCACCGACGGCAAGGGCGGCGTCGCCGCCACCGACTGGGTGTTCAACGGCTGGGGCGCACAGTCCTGGGCCAGTTGGGACAAGGACCAGCACATCGCCGAGGCCGTCACCGGCCTGACCGGCGTACAGCGCTTCGCCTCCCGCCTGATCAACGAGGGCGGCGGCATCCACGTCGACGGCGAGGGCACCGTCCTGGTCACCGAGACCGTGCAGCTCGGCGAGGGCCGCAACTCCGACTGGACGAAGGAGGAGGTGGAGGCCGAGCTGCACGCGCAGCTGGGCACCACCAAGGCCGTCTGGCTGCCGCGCGGACTCACCCGCGACTACGACGAGTTCGGCACCCGCGGCCACATCGACATCGTCGCCTCCTTCGTCCGCCCCGGCGTCGTGGTGGCCCATGTGCAGCCCGACCCGGACCACCCGGACCACGAGGTCTGCAAGGAGCTGGTGACGATCCTGCGGACCTCCACGGACGCCGCCGGCCGCCAGCTGGAGGTCATCGAACTGCCCGCCCCCACCGTCCTGCTGGACGAGGAGGGCGAGCCGGTCGACTACTCCTACATCAACCACTACGTCGCCAACGGCGCGGTCGTGCTCTGCGCCTTCGGCGACCCTCGCGACCAGGAGGCGGCCGACATCCTCGGCGAGGCCTACCCCGGCCGCACCGTCGAACTCGTCGACGCCCGCGAGATCTTCGCCAACGGCGGCGGCATCCACTGCATCACCCAGCAGCAGCCGAAGGCCTAGCGAGTACACAGGTCCTGAAACCGGCCGGAGCCGAGCCCGCCGTGCACTTCCCGGAAGTGCCCGTCGCGGCTCGACTCCGGCCGTCCGCGCTCCCGGGGCTCCGGCACTTCGCTGTCGAGGCGGTCCCCCCACGTGGCGAGGTGGACCTTGCCGGGCATGACGGTGATCTGCGGAGATGCCACCTCGGTAACCGGGCGATCACAGATCCGCAACTCTGACATTCCGTCACCCTCCGGTCGATACGTTCGCCCCCTGACCATCACAGCCAGGGGACACCATGCGCCGCACCACCCTCACCGTATTCGCGGCCACCGCCGTGCTAGGCCTCGCCGGCTGCGACCCGGCCGCCACCAGTACCACCAGAAGCAGTTCGCCCGCCGCGCCCGCACCGCCCCCGGCCACCCGAACGCCGGGCGCACCGAACACACCTGCGCAGCCGGTCGTCGCCACCCTGCCCGACCTGGTCGGCAAGGGTCTCCAGAGCGCCCAGGACGCCAGCCAGGCCGCAGGGTTCCGCCACCTCACCTCGCACGACGCGCTCGGCCGTGCCCGGAGCCAGATCGACGACAGAAACTGGAAGGTCTGCGCCCAGGCCCCGGCCCCGGGTCGGCAATCGACCGACGTGAAGGTCGACCTCGGGGCCGTCAAGCTCGACGAGACCTGCCCCGCTGCGGACCAGGGCACAGCCCCACCCGCCAAGGCCGGCGCAGCCATGCCCGATTTCAAGGGCAAAGCCGCCTCCGTCGCCCGGAGCACGCTGGACAGGGCGACGTCCCTCACGGTGCAGGACGCCTCAGGGCAGGCTCGCATGGTGATCGTCGAATCGAACTGGCAGGTCTGCTCGCAGGATCCGGCGGCCGGCACCGCGCTGACCGGCCAGCCCGTGGCTTTGAAGGTGGTCAAGTTCACCGAGCAGTGCCCGTGAGGCGATAGCCGGGCCCGTCGGGCACCCGGGCCTGGGATCCTCCTCGCGCCACATCGCCTGCCGGGCGACGTCGGCGCCGACGAGCAATGATCCGTCGGTGCCTAGGAGGAAAGGTGATTGACGTTTCATCAGCTCTGCTGGCCATTCGTCGCGCCGACTGGCTCACCACCGCGACGAGAGTCGACGGAGGCCCTTGGGCGGGTGCGCCTGCGCATCACCGAGATCGTCCACGTGTTCGCGGCGAAGGGGCGAACGGGCGCGGCGCGGCTCGGGTGCCGGCGGCGCGGCGCCGGCCGAACATACGGCGACCGAGCGGTACTTCGGCCCGTCCGTCAGAGGTCGGTTTCAGCAAGGCTCGGTCACGGCTCGGCAACTCGCCCGTCCGGACGGCCGGTCGAGCGATACCGTCCCCTCGCCCACCACCCGCCTCAAGGGGGATCATGCAGACCCGCACCACCACCCTCACCCGCCTCACCCTCACCGCCGTAATTGCCTTGGGCGCCACCGCTTGTGCGAGCGGTGCACCGGCGGTCCCCGCAGCCGAGCCGGCGGCCGTCCCACCGGTTGCCAGCAGAACGACCGCCGCGGCACCACCGGCGGCGGCGCCCACCCCCGGCGCACCCGCCTCCGTCCCCGGGGGCATCCCGCCCACGCCGGACGCGGCCACCACTGCGAAGTACATCGCCGCCCTGACCGCGATCGACCCCGAGATCGTCGACAAGAAACCGGACCGCGCCGTCAGCCGCGGCCGCGACCAGTGCACCTCGATCGGGACCTGGCCGAACGACCGCCAGCGGCTGCTCGACCTCACCGGGCAGCGGTTCACCTCCTCGAAGCACCCGGACGGGTTCGGGCCCGAGAAAGCGTCACTGATCCTGGACGTCGTCCACGCGAACCTCTGCCCGACGTACTGACCCCCGCACGACACCGCGCCCCTCGGCCGGACCGGGGCGCACCGCCGCCGGTCCGGCCGCAGGGCATCCATGGCCCCCGCGCAAAGACCGACGCGCCTCGTCCGCACCCAGGAATGTCTGGACCGACCGGTCTACCTGTTCGGTCACGGCCCTTGTCTGCGCCTACGAATTCCTGGACCGACCGGTCTTCCGAATCAGCCACGACCCTCGTCTGCACCGAATTCCTGGACCGACCAGTCTTCCGAATCAGCCACGACCCTCGTCTGCACCTACAAATTCCTGGACCGACCGGTCTTCTTATTTGTTCCACCCGAACCCGACCCGAACCTCGACATGTACCGGCCGACGACCGAGGACCCGGGACAGCTGCGCCCTGCGCGCCCGCGCCCGAAGCACCCGCGCCCGAAGCACCCGCCAGGAAAGCCCTCCGCACCCCGACGACCACACCAGGGGACCCTCATGCCCGTGCACGTCCGCACCCTCCGACCGAGCACCCTCAAGGCCGGCACCCTCCGCGCCCTCACTCTCCCGGCCGTCACCGCCCTGCTCGCGGCGACGGCGGCCTGCTCGTCCGCCCCGCCCGCCGCGGCACCGCCCGCGCCGGCGGCCGTGAACAGCCAGGCCGTTCCCGCCTCCGGCAGCGGCAGACCCTTGGCGGCCCTGGACGCGGCCGCCGTGACCCAGCAACTGATCAGGGTGATCCCCAGCGTGCAGCTGACCGTCACCTACGACGGCACCACCGACCCCAACGGCAAGCTCGGACGCCCGCACCAGTACGTCAGCAAGAGCGCGTTCGACGACGCCAGGGTCAGCGGCCTCCCGAAGGCCAAGGAGGACGCGTCGCGCGGCCGGCGTGACTCCATCTCCTACGGCGGCACCGTCGAGATCTTCGCCACCCCCGAGGACGCGCAGGGCTGGGCCGATTACATCGACCAGGGGCAGCAGGCGATGGGCTCGCTGCTGACACCCGACTACATCTTCCGCAAGGGGACGGTCGTGGTGCGGGTGTCGCACCTCCTGACGACCGAGCAGGCGTCCGCGTACGGGCGCGCGATCGCCTGAGCCGGTCGTGCGCAGGGCGGGAGTGTCCGCGCCCTGCGCACAACGCGGGCGTTACGGTCAGGTGTTGAGCGCGCTCCACATCCAGGCGCCGCCGACCCGTACGTACAGGCGCTTGTTGACGCTGTCCACCGCGAGGGTTCCGTCGGCCGGGGTGCGGGTGAACGAGGCGTCGCTGACCGGGCCGGCGACCAGGCGCAGCGGCGGGTTCGGCTGGTGCTTGGTGGGGATGGTGCCGCCCTGCTGGCTGCCGCTGTTGCCGTAGCTGTTCTCCACCCGGAAGTCACCGGTGCTGGAGCTCTCGTAGTAGATGTGGCTGCCGGTGGGGTTGGTCATGTAAGCCCCCACCACGTTGCGCAGGACGGCGGTCGTGCCAGGCCCCGCGTACAGGTCGACGCCCGAATTGATCGTTGCCGTCAGGCGGTTGGCGATCAGGACGTTCTCCAGGGCGCTGCCCGAGCCGGCCCAGGCGATGATGTTCTGCGGGGTGGACCAGCCGGGGGCGAAGCCGCCTGCGAAGGCGTAGATGTTGGTCGCGTACACGTGCTTGCAGGACGCGTCGACCTTGAGGTGCGGGCCGCCCTGCAGCTGGGAGGTCTCGAACTTGCAGTCCGTGATGTAGATGCCGTTGGGGTTGTTGTTGGGCACCGGCCCCTGGGTGATCCAGAGCGCGCCGGTGCCGAAGGCCTCGAAGCGGCAGCCGACGAAGTGGACCTGGTTGACGTTGTCGGCGCTGTAGCCCCAGCCGGTGGTGGCCGAGGAGTTGCGCAGCCAGACGTTGGGCTGGGTGGTGCTGCCGGCCGGGCCGGTGCAGGACTCGACGACCAGGTTGTAGAAGCGCGAGTCCCAGAACTCCACACCGTCGATGCACAGGTCGTCGTTGCTCGACATGTAGAGGTCGCGGAAGTAGCAGTTGTCGTTGTAGTACAGCTCCAGCAGCAGACCGGTCCGGTGGTTGCCGTTGAAGCCGAGGTCCTCGATCGAGCAGTAGCGCCGGTGCGAGGCGCCGCTCGGGTCGGTGCCCGTCCCGGACATCCGCAGCAGGATGCCGTTGGCCCCCTTCACCAGCCGGGCGGCCTTGCTGCCCGCACCGACCAGCCGGACGCCGTTGCCGCCGACGGTCAGCGCCGGGTTGCCGCCCGTGGGCGTCACCAGGTACGTCCCGACGGGGAAGTAGACCGTGCCGCCGCCGGCCGTCGCGGCGGCGGTTATCGCGGCCTGGACCGCGGCCGTGTCGTCGGTCGAGCCGTTGCCGACCGCGCCGTACTGCTTCACGTCGAACCAGTCCGGCGAGCCGGTGGCCGCCGAGGCCGGCTGCGCCCCCGCGGCCATCACGACACCTGTCAGCCCCGCGACGGCGCCCGCGAGCAGGGCCCGACGCCGGGTGCTGTCCCCCGAGGTTCCCGATGTGATCACTGCTGTTCCTCCCGTTGCCTGCGGCCTCGTGGCATGGTCCGCCACTCGGCTCGCGACAAGATCGCAGCGAGGGTGAGCAACCGTCAAGCTGCTTCTTGTGCCCAGCCGGTGGGTCCGCCCGGCGCCGGCCGGCCCCGGCCTGCGGAGCTGCCGCGCCCCGGCCGCCGGGCCGCCGGCCCGGGCCGCCCCTTACCCGGGCGGCCCCTGGCGCGGGCGGCCCCTTGCGCGGGCGGCCCCTTGCGCGGGCGGCCCCTTGCGCGGGCGGTCGCGGGGCCTGTTGCATGGGCCCCATGCCAAGTGATCGCGTCCTCCATCTGCTGGGATCCGCTGCGGAGCCCGTACTGGGCGTCCGGGCGGCGGTCGCGCACGCCCGGGCGCTGGGCTGGGACGTCTGCCTGGGGCTCACCCCGACCGCGGCCGACTGGCTGCGCGAGGAGCTCGACACGCTGGCGGAACTCACCGGCTACCCGGTGAAGAGCCGGTTCCGGCGCCCGGGCGACCCGGAGCCCTGGCCGGCCGCCGATGCCGTGCTGGTCGCCCCGGCGACCTTCAACACCCTGAACTCCTGGGCCCTGGGAATCACCGACACCTGGGTGGTCGGCCACGCGGCGGAGGCGATCGGCAAGGGTGTGCCCCTGATCGCGCTGCCGCGGGTGAACAGCGCGCTGGCCGCCCATCCGCAATTCGGCCGGAGCCTGGCGACCCTGCGGGAGGCCGGGGTCGAGCTGCTCCCCAACGCGGACGGCATCCTGGCGGACGGCCTCGCGCCGCTGCCGTCCGTCGCGGGGCCGTCCGGTTTCCCATGGGCGAAGGCCCTCGCCGCCGTGGAGCGCGCCGTACCGCGCGGCTGACGGGAAGCGGCCGCGCGGGTAGCGGCCGGCCGGGAAGGCGGCTGACGGCAGCGGGGCGAGGAGCGGCGCGGGCAGGCCCGCGTCAGGGGTGGTGGTCCTCGGGACTCGCGAACAGGCCGCTCTCCCGCGCGGCGGTCTCGGTGTCGGGCTCGGGCACGGCGTTGCGGTCACCCCTGGCGGCGGACGTGCAGAGCGCGAAGACCGCCACCACGCTGGCGGCGCCCAGGAGGATGGCGGCGGCGGTGAGGATGCGGAGCCAGGTCACGGTTGGCCTCTCGGGGACGAGTGCGGGTTCCGTGGCAGGTATCGGCGCATCCTCGCGGGGAGGCGAGCCGGCGCCGGGTGAACCGTCCCGGCCGCGCCGGGGGCTCACGACCGGCGTACTTGGGTCGTGAACGCACTCTCCGTGCCTACTTGTCGTACTTCCCCAGATGATCGGTCGTCAGCCCGTGCGTGCTGTGCATCGCGATCGAGCTGAACGAGGCGCGAGCGGCGCGGGCCTGGGCATTTCGCTCCCGCTCGACGAGCAGGCCGTCGACGTTCTCGGTGGAACCGGCGCGGCGGGCGACCAGGTAGCCGGCCGGGCCGGCGGTCAGGGTGCCCAGGACTGCGAGAAAAATGATCATAGTGAGCACGGCGGCCCCCTTGGGTTGTCCGTCACCCCTTGAGTACCCGCCGCGCCCACCGGCCGAACCGGGCGGCACGACGGCCGCCCCGCGCGGACAGCAACCCGCCCGGGCCCGGCGCCCACGTATCGTGAGGGACCGACCCGGCCCCTCAGGAGGAGAGCAGCAGATGGCGGACCCCCGGCCGCGCCGCCCGGCGCGCCCCCGCGAGGAGGTGTTCGCCGTCGCCCGGGCCGCGATCGCCGAGCACGGGCTCGCCGGACTCACCATGGCGGGCCTCGGCAAGCAGCTCCAGATGAGCGCGGGGCACCTGCTCTACTACTTCGGCAGCAAGGACCAGCTGCTGCTGGAGACTCTCCGCTGGAGCGAGGAACAACTCGGCGGCCGACGCCGCGACGCGCTGGCCCGCACCGAGGACGGCGTCTGGGACCGCCTCACGGCGTACACCGGGCTGTACCTGCCCGAAGGCCCGGGGGACCCGCGCTGGGTGCTCTGGGTCGAGGTCTGGGGACGCTCGCCGGCCAGCGCCGAGATCCGCCAGGGCCAGCTGGAGATCGAGGCCCCCTGGCAGGCCGACCTGGTCGCCCTGATCGAGGAGGGGGTGGCCTCCGGCGTGTTCGCCCCCGGCCCGGCCAACGACCGGGCCGTGCAACTCCGCGCGCTGCTGGACGGCTTCGCCGTACCGCTGGCGATCGGACTGCCGGGCGTCCGGCGTGCCGAGGCCCTCGCGCAGACGGCGGCGGGCGCGGCGGCCCTGCTGGGCAAGCGCTGAGGGCACGTGGCCGCCGATGCCGGCGTCCGCGCTCCCTCACCGCGACCGCGCTCCCCTCTCCGCGACCGCGCTCCCCTCTCCGCGACCGGTGCACCGCTCATTCCGTCCAGACGGCCGCCGCGGTGCGGTCGTCCGCGTAGCCTTTCGCCCGCACCTGGACCTGCCGGAGGAAGTCCACCGTGCCGGGCGGGTGCGGGTGGGCCCAGTGCGAGGCCAGGAAGTGCGCGACGGCCGGCTCCTCCGCGATCGGCCCGGCCAGCCCCGGCGTGCAGAGCAGCAGGATGTCGCCCGGCGTGGCCGGGACCAGGCGGAACCGGAACGGACGCGGCTCGGGCGCGGCGGCCTCGGGGACCGGGGGCCGCCCGTCCGGATGGTGCAGCAGCCGGGCCCCGTACGCGTCGATCCAGTGACCGGAGCGCAGCAGGTAGAGCCCGCCCGGGCCGATCCCGAACGCCGCCCGGTAGGAGGCCTCCGGGTCCAGCGAGATCAGCAGGCAGTGCAGCGACCCGGGCTGGGAGAGGTCGGGGGCGTCGCCGCCCGGCACGGGCGCCGCCGGATCCGCCCTCTCCGGCGGGGGCGCGGACGCCGGACCGGCGACGGCGCGCAGCGGCGCGGACGCGCTGGTGGCCAGCCGCTGCAGGCCGTAGCGGAGCCGGTCCCGGGCCCCGTCGCGCAGGTCGGCGGAGAGTTCGGCGCGGCTGCGGCCGATCGCGGCAGCCAGCTGCCGGCAGGCCTCGGCGGTGGCGGCGGTGATCTCCCCCGCCGGCGGCGCCGGTTGCCCGTCGACCCGGCCGAAGCCGCCGAGCGCGGCCAGCAGCACCCCGTCCGGACCGTCCCCGAAGCGGGTCACCAGCAGCGAGTCCCGGCGCGGCTCACCCCGGTAGCGGGCCGAGTCACCCCGGACGGACACCGCCCGCAGCGTCGACGCCCCGTACTGGGCCCCCTCCAACGCCGTGTCGGGGACGATCACCCCCAGGTCCTGCGGATCCGCCGGCGGGACGGCCGTGGGCTCCGGACCGTACGTCGGCGGGCGCTCACCGATGTGCGGCACCGGCGGGACCGGCTCGGCGAACGCGGCCCGGGCGGACGGACGGACGACGAGGGGCGGGGCCGGCTCGGGAGCGGGGACGGCTACGGGCTCGGGAGCGGAGGCGGGAGCGGGGACGGGCTCGGGAGCGGAGGCGGCAAAGGCTTCGGTGTCGGGCTCGGGACGGGAGACAGGGACGGCGTCGGGGGACGGCTCGGGCTCGGGGAGCGCCTCAAGGACAGGGACGGCGTCGGGTACAGGTTCGGCTTCGGGTACGGGCTCGGGCTCGGGTACGGGCTCGGCCAAGGTGACAGTCCGCAGGTCCTCGACCGGACCGGTGGAGCTGACGACCGGCGAGGGCGCCCGGCCCGAGGCGGCATCCGGCGCCCACGAGGGGGCGGGGAACAGGTGTGTCGCGTCGACCTCGGTACGGGCGGCCCCGGACACCGCGGCCACCGGCCCGGACTGCGTGGGCGGGGCAGGCGTCGGAAGCGGGGCAGCTGCCGGGAACGGGGCCACCGTCGGGGGCGGGGCCGGTGCCGGAGCGATGTCGGACGCCCGCCGGCCGCCGATCACGCCGACGGCGGTGTCGAACCAGTCGTCGAGACTGTCCTCCTCAGGCCGGGCGGGCGTCCCCGCCCGCTCCAACTCCTCCACCGGCTTCTCGGCCGATCCCTCCGTCACACGGTCCGTCGACCCGTCGGTGGGCCTACCCGCCGGCTCGTCCGCCGGGTTGTCCGCCGGGTTGTCCGTCGGCTTCTCCACGCGGAGCGGCGCCGCCGCGCCAGGGCCTTCGCCGGCCGTCGCTCCTGACACCTCTTCGGGGGTCCGCTGCGTGCTCCTCGGCCGTCCCGGTGTCCCGCCCCCCGTGCCCGCCCGGCCACCCTCGGCGCGATCCGCCGTACCGGGCCGACCCGGTACGTCCGCCGGCCCCGGCGCACCCTCCGGGGCCGCCTGCACCGGCTGCGACCCGTCGCGCTGGGGCCCGATCATCCCGGCGGCCGTCGCGAACCAGTCGTCCACGCTGCCCTCCCCCGCCACGGCGCCCGGGGTGTCCGGGAGGGTGCCCGCCGGCCCCTCGTACACCGCGTCCCACCAGCCGTCCTCCGGCTGGTGCCGCGCGGTTGCGCCCTGGTTGGTCATCTGGCGGCTCCTGGTCGTGTTGCCGTCCCCCGGCGGGGCGCGGGGGCTCTGCCGGGCGGGTCGCACCGGGCCTCGGGCCGAAGGCTGCGAGGTCCCCCGGCCGAGGGCCGGAGGCGTCCCGGACTCGTCGTCATTCTCCCCGTGCGAACGGACGGTGTCCGGGTTTCGGGGACAACTCCGCACCGATCGGGGGACGTCAGGACGAGTGGGCGGCCGGGCCGGCGGCGGTCCGGGCGGGACGGGCCGGCGGATGCCGGGCGGACCGCTTGGTGTCCGCGTGGTGTCCGCGCGGTATCCGATGCGTCCCGCTGTGCCGGAGTTGCCCGGGCGGTACCGATTCCGGGGCTGGTCGGGCGGGGTGAGCCCGAAAGTGGGGACCCCGGAGGGGCATCGCTTCACTCGTTCGGCTGATTAATATGTGCGCATGACCGCGTCGGCGCCCAGAGCAGCTCGGCCGGGGAGGGCCGCTGCGGCGGGCCGCCCGGTGGGCGCTCTGTGGTCCCTGCTGCTGGTCGGGCTGCTGACCATGCTTCCGTGCGCGGGCAACGCCCGGGCCGTGACCGCCGAGGCCGGTGCCGTGCTCGCCCCGCTCGTCGGGCCGACCGGTCCCGGGCGCGGCGAGGCGAACGCACCGGACGGCGCCGCGACCGGCGACACTTCGGACCGGCCCGTGCACACCGCCCCGGACACCTCGCGGGGCGCGGCCCCGGACGCGGCCCGCCGACCGGCGCTCCGTGCCTCGTACGGCGGCCACGGCAGCACCGGCCCCGACCCGACCCGGCACAACGCCGGCCGCCCCGCCGCGGACGGATCGGACCACGCCCTCTGCTCGGCCGTCGACGGTCTCCCGCACGGCGGCAACGGCTGCTCCCGGCACCCGTTCTGCGCGCAGGACTCCCAGCTGCCGAACGCTCCCCCGCAGCCCGTACCCGCCGCACTGCCCAGGCTGGTCACCCTCGGCGCCCTGCCGCCGAGCCTGCCGGTGAGCGCCCCGGCGGCGCACCACCTCGCCCCCGACCTGCACGAACTGCAGATCCAGCGGTCCTGAGCGGAACCCACCGCCGGCCCCGCCCGCACTGACGGGAGGGCCCGACGGCTCCGCGCCTTCTTCCATCTCTCATGCCGCCGTGCCCAGAGCGCACGGCGGGGACAAGGACATCTCCGATGGGTTCCGCCTCCAAGCAGTCCAGCAAGTCGAACAAGCCGACCGGCAAGCAGGCGGGTCTCGACCGCCGCGCCCGGATCGCCGAGCTCCGCGCCGAGGAGCAGCGCCGCGACCGTCGCAACAAGTGGATCGCGGGCGGCGTCGCGGGCGCGCTGGTGATCGGCGCGATAGCCACCGGCACCTGGATCGTGGTCGACGCCAACAACAAGAAGAACGCCAAGCGGGCCGCCGCGGAGGCCGCCGCCAACGCGACCATCGACGGCGTGAAGACCTTCGACAACCTGACCCGCAACCACGTCCAGACGAAGGTCACCTACGCGCAGACCCCGCCGGTCGGCGGCGACCACAACCCGGTCTGGCTGGACTGCATGGGCCACGTCTACGACCAGCCGGTCGAGAACGAGCGCGCCGTCCACTCGCTGGAGCACGGCGCCGTCTGGGTCACCTACAACGCCAAGGCCACCGCCGACGACATCAAGGCGCTGTCCGCGAAGGTGACAGCCACCCCCTACACCCTGATGAGCCCGTACCCGGACGAGGAGGGCACCATCACCCTCAACGCCTGGGGCACCCAGCTGGTCGTGGACAGCGCCACCGACCCGCGGGTCGGCACCTTCTTCGACAAGTACGTCCAGGGCAAGCAGACCCAGGAGCCCGGCGCCTCCTGCACGGGCCCGCAGTGAGCGGGGACCGCGCCGTGAGCGCGCAGGACGCGAGGGACGGCGGGCAGGACGGCGACACCTACGACGTGCCCGAGGAATCGGCCGCGGCGGGTCGCTCCACCGGCCGCCGCAAGCTGTGGTGGCCGGCCGCGCTGGCGGCCTCCCTGGCACTCTGCCTGGGCGTGCCGGCCCTGGTGGCGAGCGGGACCAGTGCCTCCGGCACGGTCTCGGCGACCCCCGCCACGGACTCGCCGGAGGCCGGCTTCGCCCGGGACATGGCCGTCCACCACCAGCAGGCGGTCGACCTGTCCTTCATCGTCCGCGACCGCACCGCGGACGTCCCGGTGCGCAACCTGGCCTTCGACATCATCAACACCCAGGCCAACCAGCGGGGCATGATGATGGGCTGGCTCGACCAGTGGGGGCTGACGCAGTCCTCGCAGGCGAAGCCGATGGCCTGGATGAAGATGGGCCACGCGTACGAGCCGCACGACGGCTCGCTGATGCCGGGCATGGCCACCAACGCCCAGCTCGACAAGCTGCGCGCGCTCAGCGGCCGGGACGCCGAGATCTGGTACCTGCAGCTGATGCTGGAGCACCACAAGGGCGGCGTGGCGATGGCCCAGGGGTACGTCGACCTGGCGGTGAACGAGTCCGAGAAGCGGCTCGCGCAGTCGATGGTGGTCGGGCAGACCTCCGAGATCCAGCTGATCACGGACATGCTCGCGGAGCGCGGCGCCAAGCCGGTCTCCTGAGTCCCGCCGTTCCCCGCTGAACGCTCGACCTTCCTGAACGCATGGCGCCGGGGTGCGGTGGACAGGGGCCGACGGCCCTACGTCCGCCGCACCCCGGCGCCAGGTCCGCCGAGGCCCACCGCCAGGCCGGCGAGGGCCACCAGGGCGATCAGCACCGACCGTCCGCCGGTCGCCGGCCCCGCCAGGTGGACGCCGAGGACGGGCAGCGCCGTACCGAACGCCGTCCCCAGGCTGCGGACCATGTTGACCATGCCGCCGCCCACCGCCGAGCACTCGGCCGGGACGGCCCGCATCACCAGCGCGTTGTTGGCCGGCAGCAGCAGGCCAAGCCCGAATCCCACCACCGGCAGCGCCACCGCCGCGGAGCCCGCCCCCGCCGGCAGCACCGCGAGCAGCGCCAGCCCGGCCCCGGCCGTGCCGGCGCCCCAGCGGCAGCGCGCGCCGTCCGCGAAGTGCGCGGGCAGCAGGCGGCCACCGACCGCTGCGGCGAGGGCGAAGGCGGCCGGCAGCAGGGTGATCACCAGTCCGGCCCGGGCGACCGGCACACCCGCCGCCGCCAGCATCATCGGGCCCAGCACCAGCGGGCAGAACAGCAGCAGGTAGCCGAGCAGGGCGACCGCCAGTCCGGACCGCACGCCCGGGGTGTTGACCAGCCCGGGAGCGATGATCGGCCGCTCGGCCCGTTGCTCCTGCCGGGCCAGCGCCACGGCCAGGCCCGCCGACGTGAGCAGCAGGACCGGGGGCGCCCAGCCCGGCAGCGGGAGCCCGGAGGCGGTCGACAGGGCGAGCAGCAGCGCGCCCGAGGCGCCGGCCAGGAGCAGCAGCCCGGCCAGGTCGAACCCGCCCTCGTGGGCCCGCCCGACGGCGGCCCACCGCCCTCTGCCGGCCCGGCGGCGAGCGGTGTTCGGTGGCGGTCCGGCGACCGGGGGGCGCCCGTCGGGGTGGGTCCGGGGCAGCAGGAACCAGCCGGCCGCGATGCCCAGCACCCCGATCGGTACGTTGATCCAGAACGCCCAGCGCCAGGACGCGTGCTGCACCAGCAAGCCACCCAGGGTCGGCCCGAGCGCGAGTCCCAGCCCTTGGGCGGCCGCCTGGATGCCCAGCGCGCCGCGCATCGCCCGCTCCGGGACGCCCCGGGCCACCAGCGCCACGCTGTTGGCCTGCATCATCGCGCCGCCGACCGCCTGGACCGCCCGGCACGCCACCAGCACCCAGAGGCCGCCGGCCAGCCCCGCCCCGAGCGAGGCGGCGGCGAACACCGCGAACCCCCAGAGGTACATGGTCTTGCGGCCGACCAGGTCGGACAGCCGGCCGACCGGCGCCAGCAGCGCCACCAGGACGAGCAGGTACGCCAGTGCCACCCACTCGACGGTGGCGAGGTCCGCCCGGAAGTGCTGCTCCAGGGCCGGGAACACCAGCGCGGTGATGCTGGCGGTCAGCTGCCCCAGGAAGGCCCCGAGGCAGACCGTGCCGACGGCGAGCCAGTGCGCGTACCGCCAGCCGGCCACCCCGCGCGGCCTGGGGTGCTCGGTGAACAGCCGGCTGCCGAGCAGCCGGCCCCCGAGGGACGGCGGAGGGGCGGCGGGGTGTTCGGTGGCCATGGGAAGAATATATCGGGTGCCGATGTATTCGGCTGACGAGATTCTCTGCGGCAGACACCATCCGTGAGCGAGCCGTTCCGCCCCGGATCTGCTCGGCCCCCGAGCCCTCGCCGGCGAGGAGATACGCTGTCCGCCATGCCGTCACAGCCCACCCCCGACCCGACCGGCCCCGACACCTCGGACGGCGCCCCGGACCTCACCGCCCCCTCCGTCCGGAACGGGAGCGAGGACGCGAACGGAACGGGGCACGCGAACGGGCACGGGACCGAGGCACCGGAGGGCGGCCCCGACGGCAATCCCGACCACCGCGAGCCCCCGCCCGCCGTCGAGCACGCCCGGCTGCTGACCGACGTGGTGACCCGGCTGCGCCGCGCCCTGCGCAGCAGCATCCGCACCGACTACCCCTGGGAGTCGCTGCCGATGGCGCAGATCGAACTCCTGCAGACGCTGGCCGCCGCCCCGCTGCGGGTCGGCGAACTGGCGGCCCGCCAGCGGCTGGCCCCGAACACCGTCAGCGGCCTGGTCAGCAAGCTGCTGGACGCCGGATTCGTCGACCGCCAGCCCGACCCGGGCGACCGCCGCACCGCCCGGATCGCCCTCACCGACGACGGCCACCGGCAGCTGGCGGACTGGCAGCACGCCCACGAACGCCGCATCGCCGGCGCCCTCGGCAGCCTCACCCCCGCCGACCGCGACGCGGTGATGGCCGCGCTCCCCGGCCTGGAGTCCCTCGCCAGGGCCCTGGCGAGCCCCCTCCCGGACGAGCGACCGGCCCGGCCGGCCGCGGGCGAGCGCTGATCTCACGCCCGGCGGCGGCCCGCGCCGCCAGGCCGGCGGCGGCGCCGGGCCGACCGGTACCGTGCCCGGATGAACGGGATCCCGGCGGCGTTCGCGCGTGGCACCGTCGAGCGCGAAGGGGCACCCGGGGCGGCCTGGATCGCCGAACTGCCAGGTATCGTCGCCGAGTTGACGGAGCACTGGGAATGCGTGCCGGACGGCGAGGCCACCCACGGAGGCGTCGGGCTGGTCGTCCCGGTACGGCGGCGGGCCGAGGGGGCCACCGTACTGAAGGTGTCCTTCCCGCACCCCGGCAACGCCCACGAGCCGGAGGCGTCGGCGGCGTGGGGCGGGCGCGGCGCCGTCCTGCTGCACGAGCGCGACGACCAGCACTTCGCCCTGCTGCTCGAACGGGTGCGGACGTCCACCCTGGCGGCCGTCGCGGACGGCGACCGGGTGGCGACCGTCCCGGGGCGCGTCTGCCGCCGCCTGGCCGTCCCCGCGCCGCCCGGTCTCCCCCGGCTGCGGCGGCAGGCCGACCTCTGGGAGGAGCAACTCCGCGCGGACTCAGCACACTTGGCGCACGCCCTGCCGCACCGCGTGGTGGACGCCGCCGTGGCGACCGTCCGCGACCTCGGCCGCGTCCAGCCGGACCTCCTCGTCCACGGCGACCTGCACGCCAGGAACATCCTGCGCGCCGACCGGGAGCCCTGGCTGGCCGTCGACCCCAAGGGGTACGCGGGCGACCCGGCCTACGACGGGGGCACCCTGCTCAAGTCGCGCGCGCCCGCCCTGCTGGAGGCGGACGACCTGCGCACCGCCGCCGGCCGCATCCTGGACGTCTTCGCCGAGGCCGCCGAACTCGACCGCGAACGCGTCCGCCGCTGGGCCCAACTGCACGCCGTCCAGGCCGCGTTCTCCGGCCGCCGGCGCGGATTCCGGATCGCCCGCAGCGGCCCCCGACGCGACCTGCTCACCGCGTTCGTGGACCGCCTGGCGGAAGTGATCACGGAGGACCGGTAGCTCCGGCCTCGCCGGCACGCCGCTCACGGTCGGCCCCACGCCCGCAGACCCCCGCCCGGAAGCCGTCGGCCGGAGATCCCACGGCCGGCACCGCTCAGAACAGCGCCCCGCCCTCCAGGTCCAGCAGCCACCGCTTGCGCTCCACACCCGCCGCGAAGCCGGTCAGGGCGCCGCTCGCGCCCATCACGCGGTGGCAGGGGCGGATGATCAGCAGCGGGTTGGCGCCGACCGCGCCGCCGACCGCGCGGACGGCCCGGGGCGACTCCCCCGCCGCGGCCGCGAGCTGGCCGTAGGTGACGGTGGTGCCGTACGGGATGTCGTCGAGGGCCTTCCAGATCCGCTGGCGGAAGTCGGTGCCGACCGGGGCCAGCGGCAGGTCGAAGGTGGTCCGCTCCCCCGCGAAGTAGGCGGTCAGCTGGTCGACGGCGGGGGCCAGCGCGTCCGGGTCGTACTCCCAGTCGTCGGCGGGCTCGGCCTGGGCGCCCTTCTGGCCGGGGGCGGTCACCGCGGCCAGCGCCGCCGGGCCGTCGCCGTCCCGCACACCGCTGAGCAGCAGCCGGCCCAGGGGGCTGTCCATCATGGTGAATACCGTGGTCATGCCGTCTCACGCTCCGCGTTCCGGTCCGCCGGTCGGTCCGCGCCGACCGGCACGCCCTTCCGGGCCCTGTCACTGGTAACGCCGGTACGCAAGGGGTCGGTACCGGCGTCCGGGACGCCTGCCGCGCCCTCGCCCGAGGAGGCGGCCCACAGCCGGTGCACGGCGTACGAGCGCCAGGGGGCCCAGGCCTCGGCGGTCGTCGCGGCACTCTTCGGGTCGCCGGCGGCGCCGAGCCCGATCAGGCCGTGCCGGACGCCGACGTCGCCGGGCAGGAAGACGTCCGGGTCGGCGAGGGCCCGCATCCGCAGGTAGCCGACCGTCCAGGGGCCGATGCCGGGCAGGGCCAGCAGGTCGGCGGCGGCCTGCTCGCGGTCGACGCCGCCGTCCAGTCGGACGGCCCCCTCGGCCAGGGCCGCGCAGAGGCCGGTGAGGGCGCGCTTGCGGGCGGCGGGCATGGCGAGGTCCGCCGGGTCGGCGACCGCGAGGGCGGCGGCCGTGGGGAAGAGGCGGTCGAGTCCGCCGCTCGGTTCGGGCAGCGCGACACCGTACTTCGCGGCGAGCCGGGCCGCCAGGGTGCGGGCCGCGACGACGGTGACCTGCTGGCCGAGCACGGCCCGCACGGCCAGCTCGTGCGGGTCGACGTGGCCGGGCGAGCGCAGGCCGGGCCGGGCCCGGACGTGCGCGCCGAGCAGGGGGTCGTCGCCGAGCTGCTCGTCCACCGTGTCGGGGTCGGCGTCCAGGTCGAACAGGGCGCGCAGCCGGTGCACGGCGGTGGTGAGGTCCCGAAGGTCGGTGAGCCGCAGGCGGCAGTCGAGCCAGCCGCGGGTGCGGGGGTCGGCGGTGGCGAGCCCGTCCACCTCGGCGATGCCGTGCCCGTACGGGAGCGCGAGCGTACGGCGGTAGGTGCGTACGCCCGGGCGCGTGCCGGGGACGACCTCCTCCACGCCGGGGACGGCGCGCAGCGCGAGGAAGTCGATCAGGTGGTCGCTGTCGAGGGCGCCCCGGTAGGCGAGACGCAGGGTGAGGCCGCCGGCCGGTCCGCTGGTGCGGCGGCCCGCCGCCACCTCCTCGCGCAATCCGCTGGGGGTGCGGTCGTAGACCTCGCGCACGGTGTCGTTGAACTGCCGGACGGAGGCGAAGCCGGCGGCGAAGGCGACCTCGGTCACCGGCAGGTCGGTGGTCTGCAGCAGCAGTCTGGCGGTCTGCGCGCGGCGGGCCCGGGCCAGCGCGATCGGGCCGGCGCCGAGCTCGGCGGTGAGCTGGCGCTGCAGCTGGCGGGAGCTGTACCCGAGCCGGCCGGCGAGGCCGGCGACGCCGTCGCGGTCGACCACACCGTCGCCGATCAGCCGCATCGCCCGGCCGACCAGGTCGGCCCGGTGGTTCCACTCCGGGGAGCCCGGCACCGAGTCCGGACGGCAGCGCCGGCAGGCCCGGAACCCGGCGCCCTGGGCGGCGGCGGCCGTCGGGTAGAACGTGCAGTTGACCCGTTTCGGCGTCACGGCCGGGCAGCTCGGGCGGCAGTAGATGCCGGTCGTGGTGACGGCCGTGAAGAAGACCCCGTCGAAGCGGGCGTCCCGGCTGTCCACGGCCCGGTAGCGCATGTCGTCGTCAATCACGCAGTCCAGTCTGCGGCACCGCCGGCCTCGGGACCGGCGGAAATCGGACGTGGCCGTCCGAGCCGGGCGGGCGCGGTCCGCAGGCTCTCCCGACCAGTAATTGGGAGCGCTCTCAAAAATCCCGCCGCACCGGATACCCTGGCCTTGAGGACAGCGGAACGCGAGAGGAACCCCGGTGACCGAGCACCAGCCCGTCGGCGCACTGCCGCGCCCCACCCTGGAATCCGTCGCCGAACGCGCCGGAGTCTCCAGGGCCACCGCCTCACGCGTGGTGAACGGGGGCGAGGGCGTCCGCGAGTCCCTGCGGGCCAAGGTCCAGCAGGCCGTCGACGAGCTCGGCTACGTCCCCAATCTCGCCGCCCGCACCCTGGTCACCCGCCGCAACGGCGCGGTCGCCGTGGTCGTGGCGGAGCCCGAGAGCCGGCTCTTCTCCGACCCCTTCTTCGCCCAGCACCTGCGCGGGATCAGCCGCGAGCTGTCGGCCGCCGACAACCAGATGGTCCTGCTGCTGGTCGAGGACCAGCACGATTACGAGCGGGTCGGCCGCTACCTGGCTGGCGGCCACGTCGACGGCGCCCTGCTCTTCTCCCTCCACCACAGCGACCCGCTGCCCGAGATGGCCCGCCGGGTCGGCCTGCCCACCGTGATCGGCGGCCGCCCCGGCTGGCCCGGCGCCGAGGCCGACCGCGAGCTGGTCTACGTCGACAGCGACAACCGGGGCGGCGCCCGCCTCGCCGTCCAGCACCTGCGCTCGCTCGGCCGCACCAGGATCGCCACCATCACCGGCCCGCTCGACCAGACCTCCTCGATCGACCGCCTCGACGGCTACCGCGACCTGCTCCCGGACGGCGACCCCGAGCTGATCGCCGAGGGCGACTTCACCGCCGACGGCGGCGGCCGGGCGATGGCCCAGCTGCTCGCCCGCCGCCCCGCCCTGGACGCCGTCTTCGCCGCCTCCGACGCGATGGCCTCCGGCGCCCTGCGGGTGCTCCGGGAGCACGGCCGCCGGGTCCCCGAGGACATCGCGATCGTCGGCTTCGACGACGTCGAGTCGATCGCCGCCTGGACCGACCCGCCGCTCACCACCGTCCGCCAGGACATCGAGGAGATGGGCCGCCTGATGGCCCGCCTCCTGCTCCGCCGGCTCGCCGGCCCGGGCGGTCCCGGCCCGACCTCGATCATCATCCCGACCACGCTGGTCCGGCGGGCCTCGGCCTGACGCTGCGACCGTGGGTTCGCCGGGTGGGTGACGGCGGCCCGCTGGCCCGTGGCCCCGATCCGGGGCCGGACCCGGCGCGTCTTCAGCCGCTTGTACACACTCGCACGGTGCCGAGGGCGCCGAGGGTGCCGAGGCGAATCCCCTGCCGCAAAGGGAATGCACCCGTGGCCGGTCGAGCACGACGTCGCCGTGCGGTCCGGGCCGGACACGCCGGCGGCGGGCCCGGAGTCAAGGGACTCCGGGCCCGCCGGTTCATCGGCCGGGCCGGGCGCGGGATCAGCCGCCCGGGGGCGTCAGTTGAACGGGATCCGCAGCACCGACACGTTGCCCTGGGCCTGGCTCGCGCCGACCCTCAGCTGGGCGGTGGCGTTGCCGAGGGCGGGCCAGACCTCGACCCGGACGGTGCCCTTGGCGAGGTTGCCGAGGGTGCCGGTGGCGGACCGGGTTCCGGCTCCGGCGCCCGAGTAGCGCTCCCAGCCGGTCACCGGGTCGGTGGCGAAGTAGCGGAAGGTCTCGACCCGGTCGAAACTGCCGTCGCCGGTCAGGTCGTAGGAGACCCGGACCTGCTGGGCGAGGCCGACGCTGCCGGCCGCGTCGACGAAGAGGTCGAAGTCCGTCGCGGCCCCGGACTTCAGGGTGCCGGTGACGTTGGTGGCCTGGTACACCAGCGGCTGGTACGGCGTGCCGTCGTGGTTGGCGCCGCCGCCGGCGGCGATGGTGGCGGTGGCCGCGGCCGTACCGGTGGCCGTGGTCAGTGCCCCGGCCGGCTGGAGGTAGAAGGTGCTGCCGGTGGTGGCCGGAACGGTGGCCGTGGGGCTGGCGGTCGGGCTGGCGGTGGCCGTCGGCGAGGCCGTCGCGGTCGGCGAGGCGGTGGCCGTCGGGGAGGCGGACGGGCTCGGGGTGACCCCGCCGGTGCCGCCGTCCGTGAAGGAGCCGCGCTCGCTGGCGGTGGACCTGGCCGGGACGGTCAGGGTGAAGCCGTCCGAGAAGCGGACGGTGCGGGCCGCGGTGGTGTAGTTGTGCGCCACGTGGGTGCGGGTGGAGCCGTTGACGAACACGGCGGCCGTCGGGCTGTCGGCCGTGGTGGCCGGGTCGAGGGTGCCGAGCGTGGCGAGGTTGTAGATCCAGTGGTAGGTGTGCGCCTTGGACTCGCCCTCCTCCGGGGTGTAGCCGGCGTTCCCGGCGTCCCAGTCGGCCTTGGCGGCGGCCGGGTCGGCGAGGGCCTCGAACTCCCAGAGCAGGTCGCGCCAGTCGGTGAACTGGCCGCCGTTGTTGGCCTTGAGCTCGGCCAGGTTGGCCTTGACGGCGTCCTGGCGGCGGCCGAGGTAGAGCGAACCACCGGTGACGGGGAGGACGTTGATGCCGTGGATCATGCCGGGCGCGGCGGTCCACCAGGTGGAGTAGGCGGCGCCGCTGCCCCAGACCATGCCGGCGGTGCCGTGCTGGAAGGCAGCCGGGAAGACCTGCTTGTCGGCGTTGAACCAGTACTGCTCGATGGTCTTGGCCTCGGTCGTGTAGAGGTAGACGCCGAGGTCGCGCATGGCGTTGTCACCGGTCGCGGAGCCGTAGAGGACCAGCGCGGAGGAGAAGTTCATCGACTCCGAGGAGGACTCCTCGTTGTTGCCGGCCGCGAATCCGGCGTGGCCGGAGGCCCAGCCGTGGCCCGCGTACGGGTCGAAGTTGCGCAGCAGCGGGAAGCGCGTGTCGGCCCGGTCGGCGTTGGCGGCGTCCTTGGCGAGGACCTTCACCATGCCGCCCCAGGCGGAGTCGGCGGCCCAGGCCGCGTCGTAGCGGGCGACGGTGGCGGCGGCCTGGATGAAGTACGCGTAGTGGAAGTGGTGGTCGTTGAGCTCGGCGTCGGTGCCGTAGGAGGCCGGGTAGCCGATCAGGGTCTTCCACACGTTGTCGTACGCGAAGGAGGAGGCGTTGGTACCGGTGAACCAGGTCTGCAGCTTGCCCTTGACCAGGCCGATCAGCTTGTCGCGGGTGGCGGTGTCGCCGAGCTGGTCGGCGATCGGGATGAGTTGGGAGAGCTGCCCGAGGGCTTTGCCGACCCAGTAGGTGTCGCTGTAGCCCATGAACGGGTCGGGCAGGTTGGCCACGTCGCGCACGTAGCCGGCGAGCTTGGCGCGGTCGTAGGAGCCGGCGTCCGGCAGCGAGGGGAGGATGCCGTTGACGGTCTGGGTGGTGCTGAAGGAGGCGCCCTCGCGGACCTTCATCTGGCCTTCGGGCGAGGTGTAGGTGAGCGCGGTCAGCGGGTCGGTGGTGGTCAGCCACTGGTGCCGGTAGAGCGCCAGCAGGGTGCCGGTCCGGGTGCCCTCCTGCGGGGTGGTGGTGGCGGTGTAGGTGGTGCGCAGCGTCCCGGCGGCGGGCTGGTAGTCCCATCCGACCTTGGTGTCGGTGACGAAGCTGTAGGCGTAGGTGCGGTAGGTGGCGAGGTCGGCCTGGCTGGGCAGGACGGCGACCGAGTAGTAGTCCTTGGCGCCCAGGTCGGCGCTGATGGTGCTGCCGTTGACGGTCCAGTCCACGCCGGTGGGGGCGAACAGCGCGTAGGTGTGGCCGGCCACCGTGATGCCGAGCACGTTGCCCTGGTCGGACCAGACGGCGGGGGCGGAGGCCGCGGTGATCTGCGCGGCGCCGCCGGTGGCGTGGGCGTAGACGTACGGCAGGCCGTGGCCGATGGTGGCGCTGAAGGTGTGGGCGCCGTCGGCCCAGTAGGGGGTGACCGTCCAGTCGCTCCAGCCGTCGACCTTGGTGTCGGGCGAGTTCAGGCCGGCGACGCCGAGGGTGAGGTCCTTGGTGTGGGTGAAGTCGTACTGCCGGCCGTCGGAGGTGACGGTCGGGTTGGTCGGGTAGCCGACCTCCAGCCCGGAGGCGGCCGCCTTGAAGGTGTACGGGTTGGCGTAGAGGTTCTCGCTGTACGGGTTGCCGGCGTAGCGCTGGTAGATCAGCGAGGACCACCAGTCGTTGGTGGGGGCGGCCTTTCCGGCCATTCTCGCGGTGACCTTGGGGGTCACGGGCGCGCCGTCGGAGTTGCTCGGGCCGACGGTGCCGGCCGGGCGGGCGTCGCGGTATCCGCCGAGGCCGACCGGGACGGTCGCGGCGGAGGCACTGCCGGTGGCGACGGTGGCGGTCAGCGCGGCGGCGGCGGCCAGGGTCAGCGCGGCCACCGCGGCGGTGGGCCGGCGGAGCTGGCGTAGCGGCTTCATTCGGAGGCACCTCATGGGGTGGGGGTGAGGCCGGGACGGTGGGGTGATGGAGCGTCAAGCGTGAGAGCGCTCTCAAAAACCGGAAGGTAGCGGGCCTCCATGGCACCGTCAATGACCTGGACGAGACCGACCCGAAACCCGCAGGAAATTCGCCACAGGACCCTCGGGGCCGCAACAGTCCTAGGTCACGGTCGGATTTCGAGCCCTTGACGGGGGGCGCCACGGCCCGGCAATCTCCTGAAGCAGCGCGTGAGAGCGCTCTCAAACGAGAGCGCTCTCACGATGCCCCACCCAGCGCCGATGAACCGGACGAAGCCAGGAGGCTTCCATGCCCACCAGAGCCCGCCGCACCGCCACCTCCCTCGGCACGGCAGCCCTCGCCGCCATGCTTCTCCTCACCGCCTGCAGCTCGGGCTCCTCAGGCGGCTCCACCGACGCCGCCGACGGCAAGGTCACGCTCACCGTGGACCTCTTCGGCACCTTCGGGTTCAAGGAGACCGGTCTCTACGACGAGTACACGAAGACGCACCCCAACGTCACCGTCAAGCAGAGCGACACCCAGGACGAGGGCCAGTACTGGCAGGCCCTGCAGACCAAGCTGGCCGGCGGCGGCGGCCTCGCCGACGTCCAGGGCCTGGAGGTCGGGCGGATCGCCAGCGTGATGCAGAAGCAGGCCGACAAGTTCGTCGACCTCAAGACCGTCGGCGCCGGCGCCGTCAACGACGGCCTGGTGCCGTGGAAGGCCGCCGCCGTCAAGAGCGCCGACGGCAAGGTGCTGGCCGCCGGCACCGACATCGGCCCCGAGGCGATCTGCTACCGCACCGACCTCTTCAAGGCCGCCGGCCTGCCCACCGACCGCACCGAGCTGGCCGCCAAGTGGTCCAGCTGGGAGGGGTACCTCGCGCTGGGCAAGGAGTACGTCGCCAAGGCGCAGCCCGGCACCGCCACCGACGGGAACAAGTGGACCGACAGCGCGGCCGGCATGTTCACCGCCGAGGTCGGCCAGCAGAAGGTGCGCTACGCCGACGAGTCCGGCAAGCCGGTGTACGACAGCAACCCGGCCGTGAAGACCGCCTGGGCCGACTCCGCCAAGCTGGTCGCCGACGGCCTGTCCGCCAAGCTGCCGCAGTGGACCCCGGAGTGGAACAAGGCCTTCTCCACCGGCAAGTTCGCCACCCTGAGCTGCCCGGCCTGGATGATCGGCTACATCAAGGGCCAGGCCGGCGACGCGTTCGCCGGCAAGTGGGACATCGCCGCCGGCCCCGGCAAGACCGGCAACTGGGGCGGCTCGTACCTGGCGATCCCGAAGACCTCCAAGCACCAGAAGGAGGCCGCCGAGCTGATCAGCTGGCTGACCGCGAAGGAGCAGCAGGTCAAGCTCTTCACCAAGCAGGGCTCGTTCCCCTCCAGCACCGCCGCGCAGGGCGAGATCAAGGCCCTCCAGGACCCGTACTTCAACAACGCCCCGATCGGTCAGATCTTCAGCGAGTCGGCCGGCGCGATGCCCGCGCAGGTGCTCGGTACCGAGGACGGCGTGATCGGCAAGGCGTTCACCGACGCCCTCGGCGAGGTGGAGCGCACCGGCACCGCGCCGGACGCCGCCTGGCAGCACGCCATGGACAACATCAAGAAGGCCAGCGGGAACTGACGCCGGATCACCGGGCGGCCCACCCCACCGGGCCGGGCCGCCCGGCTCACCGAAGGACCATCATGGCCATCACCACCACCCGAAGCCCTCGCCCGGCCGCCCCCGCGGCCGAGCGCCGGCCCCGCGCCCGCTGGGGCGCCCGCGCCGCGCCCTACGGCTACCTGGCGCCGTTCTTCGCCCTGTTCGCGGCCTTCGGCCTCTTCCCGCTGCTGTACACGGCGTACGTGTCGCTGCACCGGGTGGAGCTGCAGACCTCCCAGCAGATGGACTGGGTGGGTTTCCAGAACTACACCCGCCTGCTGGAGGACCCGTTCTTCTGGAACGCGCTGCGCAACACCTTCACCATCGGGGTGCTCTCCACCGTCCCGCAGCTCGTGATGGCGCTGGGCCTGGCCCACCTGCTGAACTACAAGCTGCGCGGGCGGACGTTCTTCCGGGTCGCGATGCTGATGCCGTACGCGACCTCGGTGGCCGCCGCCACGCTGGTCTTCGCGCAGCTCTTCGGCCGCGACTACGGGCTGCTGAACTGGGCGCTGAGCAGCGTCGGGCTGAACCCGGTGGACTGGCAGGCGGACACCTGGGCCTCGCAGATCGGCGTCTCGGCCGTCGTGACCTGGCGCTGGACGGGCTACAACGCGCTGATCTACCTGGCCGGCATGCAGGCGATCGGGCACGAGCTGTACGAGTCCGCGGCGATGGACGGCGCCTCGCGCTGGAAGCAGTTCCTGCACGTGACCGTCCCCGGGCTGCGGCCCACCATCATCTTCACGGTGGTGGTCTCCACCATCGGCGCGACCCAGCTGTTCGGCGAACCACTGCTCTACGAGGGCAACGCCGGCGGCGGGATCTCGCACCAGTACCAGACCCTCGGCCTCTACATGTACGAGCAGGGCTGGAGCTTCTTCCACCTCGGCCGGGCGGCCGCGGTCGCCTGGGTGATGTTCCTGCTGATCGTGCTGCTGGCCCTGGCCAACGCGGCGATCGCCGCCCGGCGCAACCGTACGGACCGGTGAGTGACATGACGACCATTCAGCTGCAGAAGCCGGGGCGACGCCGCCCGGGGACGGGCCGGCGCTCACCGCTGCAGGGCGGCCCGCTCGCGTACGCCGTCCTGATCGGCGCCACCGTGCTGTTCGTCTTCCCGTTCTACTGGACCCTGGTCGGCGCCAGCCGCACCAACGCGGAGATGAGCTCGGCCAGTCCGGCGCTCACCCCCGGCTCGAACCTCTTCCACAACATCGGCGAGGCGCTCGGGCAGGCCGCCATCGGCACCGCGCTGGTGAACTCGCTGATCGTCGCCTGCACGGTGACGCTGGGCGTGGTGCTCTCCTCCACGCTGGCCGGCTTCGCCTTCGCGAAACTGCGCTTCCGGGGCCGGAGCCTGCTGCTGGCCGTGACGGTCGGCACCATGATGATCCCGCCGCAGCTGGGGGTCATCCCGCTGTTCATGGTGATCGTGAAGATGGACCTGCAGAACAAGCTCCCGTCGGTGATCCTGCCCTCGCTGGTGTCCGCGTTCGGGGTGTTCTTCATGCGGCAGTTCCTGATCCAGGCGCTGCCGGACGAGCTCATCGAGGCCGCCCGGGTGGACGGCGCCTCGTCCCTGCGGATCTTCTGGTCGATCGTGCTGCCGGTGGCCCGTCCGGGTATGGCGGTGCTCGGGATGCTGACCTTCATGGCCACCTGGAACGACTTCTTCTGGCCGATCGTGGCGCTGAGTTCGCAGAACCCGACGGTGCAGGTCGCGCTGCGGTCGCTGGGCCAGGGCTACGTCCAGGACCAGTCGATCGTGATGGCCGGCACCCTGATCGGCACTCTCCCGGTGCTGGTGGTCTTCGCACTGCTCGGCCGCCAGATCGTCGGCGGCATCATGCAGGGCGCCGTCAAGGGCTGAGCGGTCCGGCCGGGTGCCCCGGCTCCGGCCTTCGCGGCCGGGCCGCCCGGCCCCGGTGCCGGGTGTCCACCACCCCGGCAGCCGGCGCCCCCGCAGGCCACGGCCCGGCGGCCGCCGCCCCGAGGCCGAGCGTCCCTGCGCCGACCCCCGTCCCAACTCTCATCTCTGGAAGGCGACATGTCCGTCGAAGCCCTGCCCACACCCGCCCTGGCCCGGCCCGCGACCGGCGCAGCGCAGCCGGCCGGCCCGGCCTTCCCGCCCGGCTTCCTCTGGGGCGCGGCCACCGCCGCCTACCAGATCGAGGGTGCCGCGAGCGAGGGCGGCCGCAGCCCGTCGATCTGGGACACCTTCAGCCGCACACCCGGCAAGGTCCGCAACGGGGACACCGGGGACATCGCGGCGGACCACTACCACCGCTTCCGCGAGGACGTCGCGCTGATGTCCGAACTCGGCCTGGGCGCCTACCGGTTCTCGCTCGCCTGGCCGCGGATCCAGCCGGCCGGCGAAGGCCCGGCGAACGAGGAGGGCCTGGACTTCTACGACCGGCTGGTGGACGAACTGCTCGCCCGCGGCATCACGCCGGTCGCCACGCTCTACCACTGGGACCTCCCGCAGACCCTGGAGGACCGGGGCGGCTGGACCGAGCGCGACACCGCGTACCGCTTCGCCGAGTACGCCGCCCTGGCCGCCCGCCGGCTCGGCGACCGGATCCCCGCCTGGACCACCCTCAACGAGCCCTGGTGCAGCGCCTTCCTCGGCTACGGCGCGGGCATCCACGCCCCCGGCCGGACCGACCCGGCGGCCGCCCTCACGGCCCACCACCACCTGCTGCTGGCCCACGGTCTGGGCACGGCGGCGCTGCGCGCCGAACTGCCCGCCACCGCGCAGGTCTCGCTGACCCTCAACCTGGCGGCCGTGCGCCCGCTCTCGGACGCGCCCGGCGACCTGGACGCGGCCCGCCGGATCGACGGCCTGGCCAACCGGATCTTCCTCGACCCGGTGTTCCACGGCAGTTACCCGGCCGACGTGCTCGCCGACACCGCGGAGGTCACCGACTGGTCCTTCGTCCGGGAGGGCGACCTGGCCGAGATCTCCCGCCCGATCGACTCGCTGGGCATCAACTACTACACGCCGACGGTGGTCGCCGCCGACGACCCGGACGCGCCCGCCCCGCGCCTGGACGGGCACGCCAGCTCGCTCTCGCCGTGGCCCGCCGACCGGGGCGTGCGCTTCCTGCCCGCCGAGGGCAGCCGCACCGCGATGGACTGGCCGGTGGACGCCGACGGCCTGTACGAGCTGCTGACCCGGTTGCGCGACGACCTGCCGGGGGTGCCGCTGCTGGTCACCGAGAACGGCGCGGCGTACGAGGACTACAGCGATCCGTCCGGCGCGGTCCACGACCCCGAGCGGGTCGCCTACCTGCACGGCCACCTGGACGCGGTGCGGCGCGCGGTGGCCGACGGCGCCGAGGTGCGCGGCTACTTCCTCTGGTCGCTGCTGGACAACTTCGAGTGGGCCTACGGCTACAGCAAGCGGTTCGGCATCGTGCACGTGGACTTCGCCAGCCAGCGCCGGACCCCGAAGGACAGCGCCCGCTGGTACGCCGAGGTGATCCGCACCGGGCAGTTGCCCGCCCGCTGAGCGGCCACCACCGGCACCGCCCGCAGCGGCGCGCCGAAGACCTGCGGCCGCCCCGGGGAGCTGACACCCCGGGGCGGCCGTACGGTTCACCGGCTCGGCGGCCGGACGCGGGTCAGCGCTTCATCGGCAGGCCCGAGTTCCGGTACGACAAGGTGATCGACTTCCACTTCTTCAGGCGCTCGGCGGCGAGCCGGGCGTCCGTCCGGGAGGCGATCCACGCGTTCTCGCGCTGCAGCTTGAGATAGCTCTCCCAGCGGCGCTGCGAGAGGGTGCCGTCCGCCAGTGCCGCCTGGACGGCGCAGCCGGGCTCGGTGTGGTGGCCGCAGTCCTGGAACCGGCACTCCTCGGCGAGCTCCCCGACCTCGGAGAAGGCCTGGGCGAGGCCCTCGCCGCCGAAGAGGCCGACCTCGCGCAGGCCGGGCGTGTCGATCAGGACGCCGCCGTGCGCCATCGGCACCAGCTCGCGCGCGGTGGTGGTGTGCCGGCCCTTCTCGTCGACCGAGCGGGTCTGCTGGACCGTCATCACCTCCGCCTCCGCCAGCATGTTGGTGAGGGTGGACTTGCCGGCGCCGGACTGCCCGATCAGCGCGGTGCTGCCGGGGGTGCAGGCGCGCAGCACGTCCATCCCCTCGCCGGTCTCGGCGCTGACCACCAGCACCGTGACGCCGGGGGCGATCCCCTCGACGTCGGCGCGGATGTGCTCGGCGTCGGAGACCAGGTCGGCCTTGGTGAGGACGACCAGCGGCTCGGCGGCGGCCCCGGGGGCGCCGCCCAGCAGGGCCTCCCCCGCCCCGCTGGAGGCGGCCAGGGCGAGGAAGCGCTCGATCCGGCCGAGGTCGACCTCGGAGGCGAGCGAGACGCAGATCGCGATCTGGTCGACGTTGGTCGCCAGGACCTGCGCCTCGGAGCGCTTGGAGTTGGTGGAGCGGACCAGAGCGGTGCGGCGGGGCATCAGGGCCCGCACCGCCGGGCGTCCGCCGGGGATCTCGTCGACGGCGACCCAGTCGCCCGTGCAGACGTAGCGCATCGGGTCCGGGGTGGAGACGTCGGCCATCTCGGCCCGCAGGACCCGCACCGCGTCACCGTCGGCGACGACGACGCTGCACAGACCCCGGTCGACCCGCACGACCCGGCCCGCGAGCAGGCCGACGCCGGTGTACAGGGAGAAGGCCTCGGCCCATGCGTCGTCCCAGCCGTAGCCGGACAGCGGGTGGGCGGCGGAGGTGGAGAAGGTGGGAAAGGTGGAGAAGGACAAGACGGGGTGACCCTTCAAGGGGTGGCCCCGGCTGCGCGCGATCGGCGCGACAGGAAGGTACGGACGTCCCGCAGGGGTGACGTCGGGTCAGCCGGAGACCAGGGGGGTGTGAGTGATGACCTTCTGGACGCGGACGGCGCCCACAGCGGCGACAGTCGTCACGATCCTCACCTCCCGGTAAAAAACACGGCTTCCACGGCTACGACCCACGACGGGCCGTTCCGGACGAGTCCCACGGTAGCCAAGGGCGTCAGGCGGTGCCAGTCATTTTTCGCTGGCCGTCCGGACCACCCGGCCCCGCCGGCCGCAGCCCTCCGGGCCGACCGCGGCGGGTACCGGGCGGGGGTGCCGGGCGGAGGGTGCCCGCCCGGCCCCTCCCGGCCCCTCCCGGCCCGGGCGGGCCACCCCGCCCGGGCCGGCGGTCAGACCTGCGCCGCCTGCTCCGGCAGGGCGGGCTTCCCGGAGCCGGGCCCGTACCAGAACAGCACGGCCGCCAGGATCGCCAGGACGGTGGCTCCGGCGGCCCAGACGAACACCGTCGAGATGGTGTCGGCGATCTCGCCGTTCCCGCCGGTGAACGGGATCAGCAGGACGGCCAGGCCGAGCGAGCCGCCGACGGTCAGCGCGGTCTGCAGCACCCCGGCGGTCACACCGGCGTACTCGGGCGGGGCCGTGCTGAGGATGATCATGTTGAACGGGATGATCGCCACCCCGACGCCGAGGCCGATGAGCACGATCTGCGGGAGCACCCCGGTGGCGTACGAGCTGTGCGCGTCGAGCAGGGTCAGCCAGGCCACCCCGATCAGGACCACACCCAGGCCGAGGAGGGCGCGGGTCTTCAGGCCGATGCCGGAGACGTACTTGGTGAGCACCTGGGTGGAGACCAGCAGGGCCAGGCCGAACGGCAGGACGGCCAGACCGCTCTGCAGGGCGTTGAAGTGCAGGACGCCCTGCAGGTACTGGACCAGGTAGATCAGGAAGCTGGTGAGCACGGCGGCCAGCAGGAGCAGGTTCACGAAGGCGCCGGCACGCTCGCGGCTGGCGAAGATGGCGGCCGGCAGCAGGGGCTCCGAGGTGCGCGGGTCGACGACCGCGAGCAGCACCCATAGCACCACCGAGGCGGCCAGCGGGACCAGCGTGCCGGCGTCCCCCCAGCCCTTCTCGGCGGCGTGCACGAGCCCGTAGACGGCGGTGGTGACGGCCGCGGTGACCAGGGCCGCGCTGGGCAGGCCGAGCGCGCGCGAGCGGGCGCCGGTGCCGGCGAGGCCGAGCGTCTTCAGGGACACGACGATGATCAGCAGGCCCACCGGGACGTTCACCAGCAGGCTCCAGCGCCAGTCCCCGGCCCAGGTGAGCACGCCGCCCAGCACCATGCCGGCCGAGGCGCCGAGGCCGGTCACCGTCGAGTAGAGGCCGAAGGCGCGCTGCCGGCGCTCACCCTCGAAGACCACCGCGAGCAGGGCCAGGCCGTTGGGTCCGGCGAGGGCGGCGCCGGCGCCCTGGAGCAGCCGGCCGACCAGCAGCACCTCGATGTTCGGGGCCAGGCCCGCCACCAGGGAGGCCAGCACGACCAGGCCGAGGCCGCCGACGAAGACCCGGCGGTGACCGAGGACGTCGCCGAGCCGGCCGGCGAGCAGGAGCAGTCCGCCGAAGGCAAGCAGGAAGGCGTTCGGGACCCACGACCCGGAGGCCACCGAGAGGCCCAGGTCCGACTGCAGGGTGGGCAGGGCGACGTTCACGACGGTGCCGTCCAGCTGGAGCATGAACTCCGCGCCGACGATCGCCACGAGCAACAGGCCCCAGGCTTGTGACCGGGTGTCCCGGGTCGGGACTTCGCCGGCAACAGCGTCAACGCTCATGAATCCTCCACGACAGCAGCCCGAGTATTATGGTGAGACAGCCTCAGGTTAGGTACGGGAGAGTTAACCTGAGGGCGCCTCAGGTAGTCAAGCAGGAGGATCAGTGTCGGAGACCAGGCCCTACATCGCGCAGCGCCCCAAGCGGGCCGACGGGCAGCGCAACTACGACGCGATACTGGCCGCCGCCCGCCGGGCCTTCGAGGCCGACGGCTCCGACGCCTCCCTGGAGGACATCGCCGGCCAGGCCGGCGTCGCCATCGGGACCCTCTACCGCCACTTCCCCACCCGGGCCGCCCTCGTCGAGGCCGCCACCAGGGACGGGCTGGCCGAACTGGTCGCCCGGGCGGAGCGGCCGGCCGCCGCCGAGGACGCCCTGGAGACACTCACCGACTGGATGGGGCAGGCCGTCCGGCACTTCAGCACCTTCCGCGGCCTGGTCGGCATCCTGACCAGGAGCATGTACGACGAGGGGACGCCCTCGCACGCCATGTGCACCGCCATGCACCGCAGCGGCGCAGCCCTGCTCGACGCGGCCCAGCGCGCCGGACGGGTCCGCGCCGACCTCACCCCGGACGAGTTGTTCGACCTGCTCAGCGGCGCCGCCTGGGTGCGCGAGAACGCCGTGCCCGGCCACGACGGGAGCCCGCGGTTCCTCGCGCTGGTGCTGGAGGGCCTGCTGCTGCCCGACGGGGCGCGCTGACCGGCGCGCGCGTCACCGGTGCTCCCCGGCGGCCGGGCCCGGGCCGGACGGCCGCACGGCACCGCCCCCGGCACCCGACCGGAACGGGCACAGGATGTCGGGTGCGGCAGAGTGACCCTTTCCTACGGTGAAGGCAAGGAAAGGAAGGACACCGGGTGCTGGAGCGACTGAATCAGGCCATGGAGCACATCGAGTCCCGGCTGGACGGGCAGATCGACGCGGCCGAGCTGGCCCGGATCGCGATGACCTCGGAGTACCACCTCCGGCGGATGTTCTCGGCACTGGCGGGGATGCCGCTCTCGGAGTACGTCCGGCGCCGGCGGCTGACCGTCGCGGGCGCCGAGGTGCTCGCCGGGTCGGACACGCTGCTGGAGATCGCGGTGCGCTACGGCTACGCCTCGGGCGAGGCGTTCGCCCGGGCCTTCCGCGCGATGCACCGCGTCGGGCCCGGCGAGGCCAGGCGGACCGGCGCGGCGCTGCAGTCCCAGCCCCGGATGTCCTTCCGGCTCGTCGTCGAAGGGAGCAGCAGTATGAGGTACCGGATCGTGGAGCGGGAGGAGTTCCGGGTGGTGGGGCGCAGGGCCCGGGTCCCGCTCGTCCATGAAGGGGCCAATCCGGCCATCGCGGAGTTCATCAGGTCCGTCGGGCCGGAGACGTCCCGGCGGATCGCGCAGCTGTCCGACCAGGAGCCGGCCGGCATCGTCTCGGTGACCGACAACCTCGACGAGAGCCGGGCGGAAGGGACCGAGCTCGACTACTACCACGCGGCGCTGACCCGGGCGGAGCCGCCGGAGGACCTGGACACCCTGCTCGTCCCGGCCGGGACGTGGGCGGTCTTCGAGAACACCGGCCCGTTCCCGCAGGCCCTGCAGTACCTGTGGCGGGACGTCTACACCCAGTGGTTCCCGTCCAACCCGTACCGCAGCCGGCCGGGGCCGGAGATCCTCGGCGTCCGGCCGTCGCCGGACGGTGCGCAGGCCGACGCGCAGCTCTGGATCCCGGTGGAGCGCGGCGCGGCCTGACCCGGGCGGGCGCCCGGGGCCCGTCCGGTCAGCCCTGCTCCCAGGGCGGGCGGGGCGGGCGCCCGGGCAGCTGCGCCCCGGGGAAGCGGTGGTCGCCGAAGTCCGGCCCGAAGTCGGGGCCGCCCTCCTGGCCCGGCTCGGAGCCGGGCGGCGGGTCGGCGGGCCGGTCGCTGTCCGGCGGGGGCGGGACGGGCCGGTGGTGGGGGCCGCGGGCGGCCAGCCGGCCCTTGACGTTCTCCGGGGGCAGGAAGTCGGCCCAGCGCTCGGGGTACTCGGACGGGACGTCCCCGTCGTCGCCCTCCTCGCCCTCGTACTCCTCCTCGACGCCACCTTCGGCCAGGCCCAGCTCGCGGGCCCGCCGGGCGCGCTCGACGGCCCGCCGGGCGGCGACCTCGCGGACGACGGCGGCGGCCGCCTCCTCACTGGCGCGCTCGTTCTCGGCGCGGGCGTCCGCCGTCTCCAGGGTCGGCCAGCGCCGGTCTATGGCGGCGTTCATCGCGGCGCCGATCAGCACCGCGAGCGCCACCACGCCGATCCAGAGCAGGACGGCCACCGGCGCCGCCAGCGACCCGTACACCGAGGGGCCCTCGACGGAGCTGACCAGGTAGACCCGGAGCAGCACGCTGCAGACCACCAGGACGACCAGCGCGACCAGCGCGCCGGGGATGTCCTCACGCCAGGGTGTGGAGACGGGCACGGCCAGGTGGTAGAGGGTGGTGAGGAAGACCACCAGCAGCAGGATCGCCACCGGCCAGTAGAGCGCGCTGACCAGCCCGGCGGCGTTCGGCAGCGCGGCCACCACCAGCCCGGGGCCGGCCACCAGCAGCGGCAGCACCAGGGAGCCGATCACCAGGGCGCCGAGATAGAGGCCGAGCGACATCAGGCGGGTCTTGACGATGCCGCGCTTGCCGTCGAGGCCGTACATCACGGTGATGGTGTCGATGAAGATGTAGAGCGCCCGGGAGCCGGACCACAGGGACAGCAGGAAGCCGATCGAGATCAGGTCGGGGCGTTTGTCGTCGAAGACGCCGTGCAGCAGGGGTTCGACGATCTGGTGGACGGACGACTGCGAGAGCACCGTCCCAGCGGCTGAGACGATGTCCTGCTTCAGCTTGTCGATGGTGCCGGCGCCGAGGAACTCGTCGAGGTAGCCGAGCGTGCCGGCCAGGCAGAGCAGCAGCGGCGGGATCGAGAGCAGGGTGAAGAAGGCCGCCTCGGCGGCTAGGCCGGTGACCCGGTACTCGACGCAGGTGTTGGTGGTGTCCTTGATCAGCGCCCAGGCCGTACTGCGCCAGGTGGCCCGCTTGACCGCGCGTCGGGAGCCCTTGCCCCGCCGCCGCGAGGGGCGCTCGGGGTTCGGTCTCGTCATCTCGCCTGCTGGTTGCACAGCTCTACGGTATCGGGCCGGACGCCCGGGGTGGATCTACGGGCCCCCGGCCGTCGGCGGCGGCCGGGGCGCGGGCCGTCCGGGAGCGGCGCGGGTGTCCGCGCGGGGCCGTCCGGGTGGGCTCCGGGAGGCGCTCCGGCAGTGCGCAGTGCGGGTCCGGTCGCGGCGGTGCGCACGGCGGTAACCTTCCGAGCGTGGGAAAGTCGCCAGCGTCTCACATCGCGAAACCATTACGTCCATTATTCGGACGTTAGTGGACCGAGAACCGCCGGGCGTGCGAATCTCTTGCCATGCCTAGCGCCGGAACCACCCTGGTTGGTCGACTCCACGTCGATCTCCTTCGCGTGTCCAGCGCCATCTGTCCGGTGACCTGAGCCCACCCCGCCGCCACCACCGCACCCGGCGCCAATCCTCGTCATCCTCGCTGAAGCGGATGCGCGGGCGCCCACCCGGCCTCGGTCACTGTTCCTGATCCGGCACGTCACCACGTGCCGGACCGCAGGTCACAGCAGCGCCGCACCGGAGCAACGCCCAGCGCCTCCCCCCAGCGTCAGAGCCACCTGCCCGTAAGGACTTCACCATGGCCACCACTCCCGACCCGGTCGAGCCCCAGGAAGCGAGCGCCCCCGCGCGCCGTCCCGCCGCCGCCCGCAAGGTGACCCGCCACCGCGGTGAGGGTCAGTGGGCCATGGGGCACTTCACCCCGCTGAACGCCAACGAGCAGTTCAAGAAGGACGACGACGGTCTCAACGTGCGGACACGCATTGAGACGATCTACGCCAAGCGGGGCTTCGACTCGATCGACCCGGCCGACCTGCGGGGCCGGATGCGCTGGTGGGGTCTGTACACCCAGCGCAAGGAGGGCATCGACGGCGGCAAGACCGCGATCCTCGACCCGAACGAGCTGGACGCCGAGTACTTCATGCTCCGGGTCCGCATCGACGGCGGCCGCCTCACGGTGGCCCAGCTGAAGGCGATCGCCGAGGTCTCCGAGCTGTACGGCCGTAACACCGCCGACCTGACCGACCGGCAGAACGTCCAGTACCACTGGATCCGGATCGAGGACATGCCGGCGATCTGGCAGAAGCTGGAGGCCGTCGGCCTCTCCACCACCGAGGCCTGCGGCGACACCCCGCGTGTCATCCTCGGCTCCCCGGTGGCCGGCATCGCCGAGGACGAGATCATCGACGGCACCTCCGCCATCGACGAGATCCAGCGCCGCTTCATCGGCAACCCGGAGTTCTCCAACCTGCCGCGCAAGTTCAAGTCGGCGATCTCCGGCTCGCCGCTGCTCGACGTGGCGCACGAGATCAACGACATCGCCTTCGTCGGCGTCGTCCACCCCGAGCACGGCCCCGGCTTCGACCTCTGGGTCGGCGGCGGCCTCTCCACCAACCCCAAGCTCGGCGTGCGCCTCGGCGCCTGGGTCCCGCTGGAGGAGGTCGCGGACGTCTACGGCGGCGTCATCAGCATCTTCCGCGACTACGGCTACCGGCGCCTGCGCAACCGCGCCCGGTTGAAGTTCCTGGTCGCCGACTGGGGCAAGGACAAGTTCCGCCAGGTGCTGGAGGACGAGTACCTCAAGTACAAGCTGGTCGACGGCCCCGCGCCGAAGGAGCCCAGCGGCACCTGGCGCGACCACGTCGGCGTGCACCGCCAGCAGGACGGCCGCTTCTACGTCGGCTTCGCGCCGCGGGTCGGCCGCGTCGACGGCAAGCTGCTCGGGCAGATCGCCGACCTGGCCGCCGCCCACGGCTCGGACCGCCTGCGGACCACCGCCGAGCAGAAGATGATCGTCCTCGACATCGCCGAGGACCAGGTCGAGTCGCTGGTCGCCGGTCTGGAGGCGCTGGACCTGCGGGTCACCCCCTCGCCGTTCCGTCGCGGCACGATGGCCTGCACCGGCATCGAGTACTGCAAGCTCGCCATCGTCGAGACCAAGGAGCGCGGCCGCACGCTCATCGACGAGCTGGAGAAGCGCCTGCCGGAGTTCGCCGAGCCGCTGACCATCAACATCAACGGCTGCCCGAACGCCTGCGCCCGCATCCAGGTCGCCGACATCGGCCTCAAGGGCCAGCTCGTCACCGACGAGAACGGCGAGCAGGTCGAGGGCTACCAGGTGCACCTGGGCGGCGCACTGGGCCTGGAGGCCGGCTTCGGCCGTAAGGTCCGCGGCCTGAAGGTCACCAAGGACGGCCTGCCGGACTACGTGGAGCGGGTCCTGACGCGCTTCCAGACCGAGCGCGCCGAGGGCGAGCGGTTCGCCCAGTGGACCGCCCGGGCCGACGAGGAGGCCCTGTCGTGAGCGAGCGCGCGGCGCCCTTCCACTGCCCGTACTGCGGCGACGAGGACCTGCGGCCCTCCGCCGAGGCCGGCCACGGCGCCTGGGAGTGCCACAGCTGCCGCCGGGCCTTCCAGCTGAAGTTCCTCGGCCTGTTGTCACCCGCGAACGGAGGTGGACGAGATGACCAGCAGCACCACTGACTACGAGGCGATAGCCACCGCCGCGGGGCGCGACCTGGAGGAGGCCTCCGCGCAGGAGGTCCTGCGCTGGGCCGCCGACACCTTCGGCAGCCGGTTCTGCGTCACCTCCTCGATGGAGGACGCGGTCGTCGCCCACCTCGCCTCCTCGGTCTTCCCCGGCGTGGACGTGGTCTTCCTCGACACCGGCTACCACTTCGCCGAGACCATCGGCACCCGGGACGCGGTGGCGGCGGTGATGCCGGTCAACGTCATCACCCTCAAGCCGCTGCAGACCGTGGCCGAGCAGGACGCCCGGTACGGGCCGAACCTGCACGACCGCGACCCGGACCTCTGCTGCTCGCTGCGCAAGGTCGAACCGCTGAACCGCGGCCTCGGCGGGTACGACGCCTGGGCCACCGGACTGCGCCGCGACGAGTCGCCGACCCGTGCCGACACCCCGGTGGTGGCCTGGGACCCCAAGCGCCGCAAGGTCAAGATCGCCCCGATCGCGCGCTGGACGCAGGAGGACGTGGACGCCTACGTCGCCGCCAACGGCGTCCTGCTCAACCCGCTGCTGTGGGAGGGCTACACCTCGGTCGGCTGCTCGCCGCTGTCGTGCACCCGCAAGCCCGTCGAGGGCGAGGAGGCCCGCGCCGGCCGCTGGGCCGGCTCGGGCAAGACCGAGTGCGGCATCCACCTCTGACCCTGCCCCACCAACCCGTACCACCAGGAGACTTCACCGTGACCACAGACACACCGGCAGTCGACGGAGCCGCAGAGGCGGCCCGAACGGCCGCCCCCTGCGAGCGCGGCGCCACGGTGTGGCTGACCGGGCTGCCCAGCGCGGGCAAGACCACCCTCGCCTTCGCCCTCGCCGAGCGCCTGCGCGCCGAGGGCCACAAGGTGGAGGTCCTGGACGGTGACGAGATCCGCGAATTCCTCTCCAAGGGCCTGGGGTTCAGCCAGGAGGACCGGCACACCAACGTGACCCGGATCGGCTTCGTCGCCGAGAAGCTCGCCGCGAACGGCGTCAAGGTGCTGGCCCCGGTCATCGCCCCGTACGCCGCCTCGCGCGCCGCCGTCCGCGAGCGGCACGGCGAGCACGGCACCGAGTTCCTGGAGATCCACGTCGCCACCCCGGTCGAGGTCTGCTCGGAGCGCGACGTCAAGGGCCTGTACGCCAAGCAGGCGGCCGGCGAGATCTCCGGCCTGACCGGCGTGGACGACCCGTACGAGGCCCCGGAGAGCCCGGAGCTGCGACTGCAGACGCACGGCCGCGCCGTCGCCGAGTCCGCGGCCGAACTGCACACCTTCCTGACCACGAGGGGACTGGCATGACGACCGCGACCCACACCTTGCTGGATACCGCCGAGAACCCCTACGCGCTGTCGCACCTGGACGCGCTGGAGGCGGAGTCGGTGCACATCTTCCGCGAGGTGGCCGGCGAGTTCGAGCGCCCGGTGATCCTCTTCTCCGGCGGCAAGGACTCCATCGTCATGCTGCACCTGGCGCTGAAGGCCTTCTGGCCCGCGCCGGTGCCCTTCGCCCTGCTGCACGTCGACACGGGCCACAACTTCCCCGAGGTGCTGGACTACCGCGACCGCGCGGTGGCCCGGCACAACCTGCGGCTGCACGTCGCGCACGTGCAGGACTTCATCGACGACGGCCGGCTGCGCGAGCGCCCGGACGGCCTGCGCAACCCGCTGCAGACCGTCCCGCTGCTGGACGGCATCGAGCAGGGCAAGTTCGACGCCGTCTTCGGCGGCGGCCGCCGCGACGAGGAGAAGGCCCGCGCCAAGGAGCGCGTCTTCTCCCTGCGCGACGAGTTCGGCGCCTGGGACCCGCGCCGCCAGCGCCCCGAGCTGTGGAGCCTCTACAACGGCAAGCACGCGGTCGGCGAGCACGTGCGCGTCTTCCCGCTCTCCAACTGGACCGAGCTGGACGTCTGGCAGTACATCGAGCGGGAGAGGATCGAACTCCCCGAGATCTACTACGCCCACGAGCGCGAGGTCTTCGCTCGCAACGGCATGTGGCTCACCGCCGGCGAGTGGGGCGGCCCCAAGGAGACCGAGACCGTGGAGCGGCGCCTGGTGCGCTACCGCACCGTCGGTGACATGTCCTGCACCGGCGCGGTCGACTCGGACGCGGCCACCATCGGCGACGTGATCGCCGAGATCGCGGCCAGCCGGCTGACCGAGCGAGGAGCGACCCGGGCGGACGACAAGGTGTCCGAGGCCGCCATGGAAGACCGTAAGCGCGAGGGGTACTTCTAACCATGCCGACCGATCTGCACAACAACCAGGCCCCCTCCGAGAACCCGTTCGGCGAGGAGGCCACGGCCACCGCGCTGCTGCGCTTCGCCACCGCGGGCTCCGTCGACGACGGCAAGTCCACCCTGGTGGGCCGGCTGCTGCACGACTCCAAGTCCGTGCTGGCCGACCAGCTGGAGGCCGTCGAGCGGGTCTCGCTCAGCCGCGGCCAGGAGGCTCCGGACCTGGCGCTGCTCACCGACGGCCTGCGCGCCGAGCGCGAGCAGGGCATCACCATCGACGTCGCGTACCGCTACTTCGCCACCCCGCGCCGGCGGTTCATCCTCGCCGACACCCCGGGCCACGTGCAGTACACCCGCAACATGGTGACCGGCGCCTCCACCGCGGAGCTCGCCGTCGTGCTGGTCGACGCCCGCAACGGCGTGGTCGAGCAGACCCGCCGGCACGCCGCCGTGGCCGCGCTGCTGCGGGTGCCGCACGTGGTGCTGGCCGTCAACAAGATGGACCTGGTCGAGTACGCGGAGCCGGTGTTCGCGGCCATCGCGAAGGAGTTCACCGCGTACGCCGCCTCGCTGGGCGTCGAGGACGTGGTGGCGGTGCCGATCTCGGCCCTGGCCGGCGACAACGTGGTCGAGCCGTCCGCGCACATGGACTGGTACGGCGGCCCGACGCTGCTGGAGCACCTGGAGACCGTGCCGGTCGGCAGCGACCCGAGCGAGGAGCCGGCCCGGTTCCCCGTCCAGTACGTGATCCGCCCGCAGAGCGCCGACTTCCCCGACTACCGCGGCTACGCCGGCCAGCTCGCCTCCGGCGTGCTGCGCACCGGCGACACCGTCACCGTCCTGCCGTCGGGCCACGTCACCACGGTGGCCGGCATCGACGCGCTGGGCAAGGAGACGGACATCGCCTGGGCCCCCCAGTCGGTCACCGTCCGCCTCGCCGAGGACATCGACGTCTCACGCGGCGACCTGATCGCGGCCGGCAGCGTCCCGACGCCCACCAAGGACGTCGCGGCGACCGTCTGCCACCTGCACGAGCGCCCGCTGCGGGCCGGGGACAAGGTGCTGCTCAAGCACACCACCCGGACGGTGCGCGCGCTGGTCAAGGAGATCAGCTACCGGATCGACATCGACAGCCTCGAACAGCGCTCCGGCGCCGAGGGCCTGTCGGTCAACGACATCGGCCACGTGGTGCTGCGCACCGCCGAGCCGCTGTCGCTCGACGACTACACCGACAACCGCCGGACCGGGTCCTTCCTGCTGATCGACCCGGCCGACGGCACCACCCTCACCGCCGGCATGGCGGGCGAGGCCTTCGACACGGTCGCACTGGAAGCGGCGGACGAGGAGGACTGGGTCTGATGCCCCACGAGGCGTTCTCGGGCATGGACAAGGAAGGCGGCCGCATCGGCAGCGGCGTCCTCGGCAGCGGCCAGGGCGGACTGACGCGATGTGTGGGCGGACAGGGGCTCTGATCCCCTGTCACCGGGCCGCTGCCCCTGTGCCGTCCCACAGTTGGCACAGCAGGCGCCGCCCGGCTTGCCCGGCATCACGATGCCGCGAGCGACACCCCAGCTTCCGTACCAGGGACGTCAGTTGACGGCCCGTCCATGAACAGGACCGACTTCGCATGGCTTCGAACCAGTTCCCCCATAATGCTGCCCGCACCCCCGCCGGCCGGATCAGACGGTCCGCCGTGGCGGTCGTCGCCGGCCTCACCGCCGTCACCCTGCTGACCGCTTGCGGCTACGGCTCGAAGAGCACCGACAACAAGGCGGCCGGCTCGCCGGCGGCGGCCTCCCCCTCGGGTGACGTCAAGCTGTCCGCCGACACGGTCAAGATCGGCTACTTCGCGAACCTGACCCACGGCACCCCGCTGGTCGGCCTGAAGGAAGGCATCTTCCAGAAGGAGCTGGGCAGCACCCAGGTCAAGCCGCAGATCTTCAACGCCGGCCCGGCGGAGATCGAGGCGCTGAACGCCGGCTCGATCGACATCGGCTGGATCGGCCCCTCCCCCGCGATCAACGGCTTCACCAAGTCGGACGGCAAGTCGCTGAAGATCATCAGCGGTTCGGCCTCCGGCGGCGTCAAGCTGGTCGTCAACCCGGACAAGGTCACCTCGCTGGACGACCTCAAGGGCAAGAAGATCGCCACCCCGCAGCTGGGCAACACCCAGGACGTGGCGCTCCTCAACTACCTGTCCACCAAGGGCTTCAAGGTCGACGCCAACACCGGCGCCGGCGACGTGTCGGTCGTCCGCACCGACAACAAGGTCACCCCGGACGCCTACAAGTCCGGTGCGATCGACGGTGCCTGGGTGCCCGAGCCGACCGCCTCCAAGCTGGTCACCCTCGGCGCGAAGGTCCTGCTGAACGAGAAGTCGATCTGGCCGGACAACAAGTTCGTGATCACCAACATCATCGTGTCCCAGAAGTTCCTCAAGGAGCACCCGGACGTGGTGGAGGCCGTACTGCGCGGCTCGGTGAACACCAACGCCTTCATCAAGGCCAACCCGGAGAAGGCCAAGGCCTCCGCCAACGCGGCCATCAAGGAGGCCGCGGGCAACGCGCTGGAGCCCGCCGTCCTCGACCCGGCCTGGCAGGACATCGACTTCCTGGACGACCCGCTGGCCGGCACCCTGCAGTCGGAGGCCGACCACGCGGTGACCGCGGGCCTGCTCAAGAAGCCCGACCTGAACGGGATCTACGACCTGACCCTGCTCAACAAGGTGCTCAAGGCCGCCGGTCAGAGCGCCGTGGCGGACGCCGGGCTCGGCACCAAGTAGCCGGTACGCCGCGGCCGGCCCACCGCCGGCCGCGGCACCCCGCAGCGCTACCCGCACAAGCTCCGCGGTCCGGAACCCCGCCCACCCGGTCGATGCCCAGTCACAGGGCCGGGCGGGGCCGGACCCCGGCTCCCACTTCGCCAGTCAGCCAGTCACTCATGCAGGAGGTGCCCGGATGAGCCCGGCACTGACCACCTCGCAAGACGCCCACGGCGCCGCGGTCCTGGACGGCTCCCCCGCCGTCCGGATCTCGCACGTCCACAAGTCCTTCGGCCGCCCCGGCGCCGCGACCCACGTGCTGGACGACATCACCCTCGACGTCGCCCCCGGCGAGTTCGTCACGCTGCTCGGTGCCTCGGGCTGCGGCAAGTCGACCCTGCTCAACCTGGTCGCCGGCCTCGACAAGCCCTCCTCGGGCACCATCGAGGTCCCCGGCGGGCGCCCCTCGCTGATGTTCCAGGAGCATGCGCTCTTCCCGTGGCTCACGGCCGGCAAGAACATCGAACTCGCGCTGCGGCTCAACGGCGTGGCCCGCCCCGAGCGCCGCCCCGAGGCCGAGCGGCTGCTGGAGCTGGTCCGGCTCAAGGGCTCGTACGGCAAGCGCGTGCACGAGCTCTCGGGCGGCATGCGCCAGCGTGTCGCGATGGCCCGCGCGCTCGCCCAGGGCAGCTCGGTGCTGCTGATGGATGAGCCGTTCGCGGCCCTGGACGCGATCACCCGCGACGTCCTGCACGACGAGATCACCCGGATCTGGGCCGAGCAGAAGCTCACCGTCCTGTTCGTCACCCACAACGTGCGCGAGGCCGTCCGGCTGGCCCAGCGCGTGGTGCTGCTCTCCTCCCGCCCCGGCCGGGTCGCCCGTGAGTGGCGGATCGACCTGCCGCAGCCGCGCCGCATCGAGTCCGCGGGCGTCGCGGACCTGTCCATCGAGATCACCGAAGAACTGCGTGGGGAGATCCGCCGCCATGGCCAGCACTGACACCGCCCCCGCCGTCGTCAAGGACCAGGTGCCGGACTCCGCCAGCGTCGAGGCCGGCCTGGACGCCCTGGAGACGGTCGCCGCCCCCGGCCAGTCCCTCGCCCAGACCCTGCGGCAGAAGGCCCTCCCGCCGCTGCTCGGCGTGCTCCTGGTGCTCGCCCTCTGGCAGGGCGCGTACAGCCTGGAGCTGACCAGCTCCTACAAGCTGCCCAGCCCGCTGGACGTCTGGCACGCCGCCGAGGACCTCTGGACCGCCGGCACCCTGTTCGACATCATCTGGACCAGCGTCTGGCGCGGCCTGTCCGGCTTCGTGATCGCCGTCGTCATCGGCACCCCGATCGGCCTGCTGGTCGCCCAGGTCAAGCCGGTCCGGGCGGCCGTCGGCCCGATCCTCTCCGGCCTGCAGTCGCTGCCGTCCGTCGCCTGGGTGCCCGCCGCGGTCATCTGGCTCGGCATCAACAACCAGATGATGTACGCCGTCATCCTGCTCGGCGCCGTCCCGTCCATCGCCAACGGCCTGGTGGCCGGCATCGACCAGGTGCCGCCGCTGTTCCTGCGCGCCGGCCGCACCCTCGGCGCCAGCGGCCTCAGCAACGCCCGGCACGTGCTGCTCCCCGGCGCGCTCCCCGGCTACCTGGCCGGCCTCAAGCAGGGCTGGGCCTTCTCCTGGCGCTCGCTGATGGCCGCCGAGCTGGTCGCCAGCTCGCCCGACCTCGGCCAGGGCCTCGGCCGCTACCTGGAGAACCAGCGCGAGTTCTCCGAGATGGCCGGCGTGCTGCTCGGCATCATCCTCATCCTGTTCGTCGGCATCGCGATCGAGCTGCTCGTGTTCGCCCCGATCGAGCGCCGGGTGCTGCGCAACCGCGGCCTGCTCGCCGCCGCCCGGTAAGGTCGGATCCCATGTTCTCCGGCCGGCTGCCCGCTGCTCCGCCAGCGGGCAGCCCTGCCCTCCTGCTGATCGCCCACGGCAGCCGGGACCCCCGGCACGCCGCCGCCGTGGAGGCCCTGGTCCGGCGGATCCGCGCGCTGCGCCCCGCCCTGGACGTGGCCACCGCGTACCTGGAGTTCTGCGCGCCGCGCATCCCGCAGGTCACCGGCCGGCTGGCCGGGGCGCCCGCGGTGGCCGTGCCGCTACTGCTCAACCGGGCCTTCCACGCCAAGAGCGACATCCCCGCCGCGCTGCGCGAGGCCGGTTCGGACCTGCCGCTGGCCGACGTCCTCGGCCCGTCCCCGCTGCTGCTCGCCGCCCTGGAGCGCCGGCTGGCCGAGGCCGGGCTCGACGTGGACTGCGACACCGTCCGGGCCCGCACCGGCATCGTGCTGGCCGCGGCCGGCTCCTCCGACCCGGCCGCCGGCCGGGTCACCCGGGCCCTGGCCGCCGAATGGCGGCGCACCCGCGGCTGGGCCGGTGTCGAGGTCGCGTACGCGGCCACGGCCGCCACCGGCCACCGGGTGCCCGAGGCCGTCACCGCGCTGCGCGGGGCCGGCGCCGACCGGGTCGCGGTCGCCCCGTACCTGCTCGCTCCCGGACTGCTTCCCGACCGCATCACGGCTGCCGCCGGCGACGCGGATCTGGTCGCCGGGGTGCTCGGCGACGCGCCGGAGGTCGCCCGGCTGCTGCTGCACCGGTACGACGAGGCGCGGCTCGGCGCCTCGGGAGCCGTCGGGCAGGACCTCCGCCGGGGAGCCTGAGCGCCGACCCCGGACAGGCCCGGGCCGGCCCGCCACCAGGTCACGGTGACCGAGCGGACCGGCCCCGTCACCCCTCGGCCAGCAGTCGGGCCAGCGGCGTCCGCGCCAGCACCACGGCGCCCGCCAGGATCGCCAGCACACCCGCGATCTCCGGCAGCAGCCACCACCCGGTCCGCAGCGTCTCCTCGAACACGGTGACCCCGAGCGCCAGGCTCACCAGCGCGTCCGTGAGCGTCAGCGCCGGCTGCGAGGCCACCAGCGGGCCGGACTGCATGGCGTTCTCCAGCAGGAACACCGCCCCGACGCCCGCCAGCGCGAAACCGTAGGTCTGCCAGGCCTCGAAGAACCCGACGATCCCCCCGCGCTGCCAGGCGTACGTGGCGGCCTTCAGCAGCGCCGCCGTCAGCGCGTACCCGATCGCCGCGCCCGCCGCCAGCGAGGCCGCCCGCAGCCGGCCCGGCGGGTGCCGCCGCGCGACGACCACCAGCAAGGCCACCGCCCCGACGCAGCAGCCGGTGGCGACCGCCCAGCGACCACCCGGCGGATCGGTGATGCCGCCCTGCGGGTCGGCGGCGGCCAGCGCCACCCCGAGGCCGCCCACCACGGACAGCACCGCCAGCCAGCTGCCGCGGGTCAGCCGCCGCCCGAGCACGAAGCCGGCGATCAGCATCGCCATCGGCAGCTCCAGCACGAACAGCGGCTGCACCAGAGCCAGCGCGCCCTCGGACAGCGCCAGCGCCTGGAAGACCGCAGCCAGCACGATCGCCCCGAACCCGGCCAGCCACACCGGCCGGTGCAGCAGCTCGACGATCAGCCGCAGCCGGAACCCGGCGGAGATCGGTACCGTGCCGGCCGCCTTGCGCTGCAGCACGGTGGCCGTCGCGTTGGCGGCCGCCGCGAGCAGGGCGAACACCACGGCCCACACGCTCTGCACAGCCCGCTCCGCTCCGCCGACCTCCCGGGTACCCCGTCAGCCTGCCATCCGGGCCGGCCGGCGGGCCGCCGTACGGGCCGGTGCCCCCGCCGGTCACCCGGGCGGGGGTACCGGGCGCGGTACGGGGCGGCCGGCCGGGCCCGGGCGGCGGGCTCAGATCCGCCGCAGCACGAAGCTGTCGCTCAGGGTGCCCGCGAAGAGCAGGTCCATCCGGCCGGAGAGCTGGTAGAAGCCGCCGCCCGGGCCCGCCGTGACGGCGGTCGGCGCCGGGTCCGCGGAGGCGTGGACGGCGACCGTCCGGGCGGTGCGCCAGCCGTCCGCCGACCGCAGCTCCACCTGGGCGTCCCGGCCCGGCGCGCCCAGGCCGTTGGTGACGCCCAGCACGGCGCCGTCCCGGCCGGCCAGCAGGCCGTCGAGCCCGGCCAGCGCCCCGGGCACCCCGGCCGACCCGGTCAGCCGGACCTGCCGGAGCTCCGCCGGACGGCGCACCGGGACCCGCCACAGGGTGCCGTCGTCGTACTTGCCCAGCAGCAGCGCGCCGTCCTGGTAGACGATGCCGTTCAGCCCGTACCCGTCGGGCGCCGCCTTGAGCCGGTCGTCCCGCAGCAGGACCGAGGCCCGGCCGTCCACGCCGACCCGGTACACGATCGGCGCGCGGGAGTCGGTGACGTAAGCGGTGCCGTCCGGACCGAAGGCGATGTCGTTGGCGAAGTGCGGACCGCCGTCGCCGGCCACCGCGGCGAGGTCGACGTAGAAGATCCGGCGGCCGGTCTCCAGGTCGTACGCGCCGATCCCGGACAGCCGGCCGGTGGTCGCGGCTGAGCTGCGCAGGCCCACCCCGTTGTCACCGTTGGCCAGCAGGACCCGGCCCCGGGCGGCGTCCGCGTGCAGGCCGATCACCGAGACGATCGTGCCCGGATCGTCGACCAGCGTCCGGACGCTGCCGTCCGGCCGGACGGCGGAGACAGTACCGTGGCGCAGGGAGCCGACCAGGAACCGGCGGTGCGCCGGGTCCCAGGTCGCGCCCTCGGGGTGCAGGGACGGCGCGTGGCCGTCGACGACGGCCGGGTAGCGGCTCGCGCCGTGCTGGACGCCGGCCGCCTGCGCGGCGGTCGCGGCCGGTGTCGCGGCGGTGGTGAGCAGGGCGGTGGTCGCGGCGGCCACCAGGACGCGGCGGAACTGACGCCTCATCGGGAACTCCCTCTGGTACGGGTCATCAACGTGCTGACGTGGCAAGCCTCGCGGCAGCCGCGGCGGCCCGGCAGTGCGTGGCGATACTGGTAGTACGGCTACCAGGGACGGGAAGACGGGGCGGACCATGAAGACGGCCGGAACAGCTCGGCGGACGGCACTGTCGAACTTCCTGCGCAGCCGGCGGGCCCGGCTGACCCCCGAGGACGTGGGGATGGCGCCGGGTCTGCGCCGCCGCACCCCCGGCCTGCGGCGGGAGGAGCTGGCGGTGCTCGCCGGCGTCGGGGTGACCTGGTACACCTGGCTGGAGCAGGGGCGCGCGATCAACCCCTCCCCCGAGGTGCTGGCGAGCCTGGCCCGCACCCTGCGCCTGGACCAGGCCGAGACCGAGTACCTGTTCCGGCTGGCGGGCAGCCATGCGCTGCCGGCCGAGGGCCCGGTGCCCGAGCGGGTGCCCGGCGCCCTGCTGCGCCTGCTGCAGGCGCAGTCGCCGTCGCCCGCCTTCCTGGTCGACTCCGACTGGGACGTCCGGGCCTGGAACCCGCAGGCGGACGCGCTGTTCGAGTTCTCCGGCCGGCCCGCCGGGGAGTGCAACCTCGGCTGGGTGGTGTTCGCCAACCACGCGCACCGGGCGCGGACGGTCGACTGGGAGCGCCATGCCCGGCGGACCCTGGCGCAGCTGCGGGCCGCCTACGGCGAGCGGGGCGGTGACGGCTCGCCGGGGGCGCGGCGGCTGGCGGCCCTGATCGCGCGGCTGCGGGCCGGGTTCCCGGAGGCGGACCGCTGGCTGGACGAGCACCAGGTGCAGGAGCGCTCGGGCACCGAGAAGGACCTGGTGCACGAGGTGCTGGGCCCGCTGCGGATCGATCAGCTGGTGCTGCGGGCGCAGGGGGAGCCGCAGTTGGAGCTGGTGGTGTTCGCGCCGCGGGACGAGGAGACGGCCGAGCGGCTGCGGCGGCTGGTGCCGGACGGGGAGCCGGCGTCGGACGGGGAGCAGGTGGCCGACCGGAAGTCGGGGGCGGTCCGGGAGCCGGTGTACGGGCCCGCCGAGGGCTGACCGTCCCCGCGTCCACCGCCGGAAGGGGGGAACGACGAAGCGGGCACCGCCCGGAGGCGATGCCCGCTTCGAGTGCCCGCCGGCCAGGCCGGCGGACAGCGCGTCAGTTGGCCTGGCGGCGCTGGCGGCCGGTGCCGTAGTTGCCGCCGCTCTTGGAGCCGGAGCCGGGCTTGGAGCCGCTGCTCGCCTTGCCGGAGAAGCCCGCCGCGGTGTGGGTCGCGCCACCGGTGGTGCCCATCCGCTGCTTGGGACGGCGGCGGCGGGCGTTGCCGTTGATGTCCACGTCGGTGGGCAGCGCGGAGCGCGGGCCGGAGGTGCGGCGGCGCGGGGCGCTGGTGGTGCTCGCCGCCGGGGCCTGGCTGATCGGCACGGCCAGGCTGACCGCGACGCCGGAGGGCGTCCGGGCGCCGGTGATCCGGGCCAGCTCGGCGTCGCCGGGGCGGACCTTGGTGGTGGTCGGGCGGATGCCGGCGGTGGTCATCAGCCGGCTGACCTCGCGGCGCTGCTCGGGCAGCACCAGGGTGACGACCGTGCCGGACTCGCCGGCCCGGGCGGTCCGGCCGCCGCGGTGCAGGTAGTCCTTGTGGTCGATCGGCGGGTCCACGTTGACGACCAGGTCGAGGCCGTCGATGTGGATGCCGCGGGCGGCGACGTTGGTGGCGATCAGCGCGGACACGTGGCCCTCGCGGAACTGGTCCAGCGTGCGGTTGCGCTGCGGCTGGGACTTGCCGCCGTGCAGGGCGGCGGCCTTCACGCCGGTGGCCAGCAGCTGCTTGGCGAGGCGGTCGGCGCCGTGCTTGGTGTGCACGAACATGATCACCCGGCCCTCGCGGGAGGCGATGTGCGCGGTGGCCGAGGCCTTGTCCGCGGTGTCGATCTGCAGGACGTGGTGGTCCATGGTGGTCACCGCGCCGGCCGACGGGTCGACGGAGTGCGTCACCGGGTCGGTCAGGAAGCGGCGGACCAGGCGGTCCACGTTGCGGTCGAGGGTGGCGGAGAACAGCATCCGCTGCCCACCCTCGGCGACCTGCTCCAGCAGCTTGGTGACCTGCGGCAGGAAGCCCATGTCGGCCATCTGGTCGGCCTCGTCCAGGACGGTGATGGCGACCTCGTCCAGCCGGACGTCCTGCCGGTTGATCAGGTCGTCGAGCCGGCCGGGGGTGGCGACCAGGACCTCGGCGCCGCGGCGCAGCGCGTTGGCCTGCCGGGTGATCGACATGCCGCCGACCACGGTGGCGATCCGCAGGTTGACCGCGGTCGCGTACGGGGTGAGGGCGTCGGTGACCTGCTGCGCGAGCTCGCGGGTCGGCACCAGCACCAGGGCCAGCGGGCGGCGCGCGTCGGCGCGCTTGCCGGCGGTGCGGGCGAGGATCGAGAGGCCGAAGGCGAGGGTCTTGCCGGAGCCGGTGCGGCCGCGGCCGAGCACGTCGCGGCCGGCGATCGCGTCGGGCAGGGTGGCGGACTGGATCGGGAAGGGCTCGGTGACGCCTTCGCGGGTCAGTGCCGAGAGCAGGCCCTTGGGCATCTCCAGCTCGGCGAAGGTCGCGGCCGGCGGGCGGGCCGGGGTGCCCTCGACGACGGCGAAGTCGGCGGGTGCCTCGACGGCGCGCTCACGGGGGGCGGCGCCTCGGCCGCGGCCCCGGCCGCCGGTGGCACCGGCGCTGCGCAGGCCGCCGCCGCTGGTGCCGCTGCGGCGCTGGGCGTCGCTGAAGCCGCCGCTGCTGCTGGCGTTGCCGCCGGTGCGGGGCCGGCCGCGGCCGGCCTGGCCCGCTGCGGCGCCCTGGGTGCGGCCGCCGGTGCTGCGGTTGCGCTGCGGGCGTGACTGATCGGTCATGTGGTGATTTTCCGTCCTGATACGGCCGACGGCCACGGCTGTGCCGTGGTGGCGGACCTTGGGGGTACCCCCGGCGGTGGCTGGGGGTAGGGCCCCCAGCGGGAAGCTGGGGAAGGTCGGCCGTCAGGAGAGGAATGAACCACTGCCGCCCCGGCCGTTCGGCGGCATGCACGAGGGCCCGCACCGTGCGGTACGGGCCCTCGCTTCGCGTCGTGAGTCAGCTGTGAAGCTGGACTCAGATGACGCGGATGTTCTCGGCCTGCGGGCCCTTCTGGCCCTGGGTGACGTCGAACTCGACCTTCTGGCCCTCGACCAGCTCACGGAAACCGTTCGCCTGGATGTTCGAGTAGTGGGCGAACACGTCAGCGCCGCCACCGTCCTGCTCGATGAAGCCGAAGCCCTTTTCGCTGTTGAACCACTTCACGGTGCCGGTAGCCATAACCGTCTCCTCATACTGGGGCATCAGGACCCACACCTCGTGGGCCCCAAAGTAGCCGCGATCCCCATCCGGAGACTGAAACACCGGACAAAACAAATGCGCCTGTTGGTTGGTACCAGCAGGCGCACACATACGTTCATGGGAACCAAAACTGCAACTGCGTCGACTGTAGCACGGCGAACACCGGAATGATCGAGTGATTTTTTGCCGGACACGTCACGTTTGCGGGCCCCGACAGCAGGGCACGCGACGCCCGCCGAAGCGGTCGCCGCGTGCCCTGTGACCTGGGACGCACCAGGCCGGGAAGATCCTCCCGGCTCAGTGCCGGCCGGCCGGCTCCGGGGAGCCGGCGACCCGGTCGAGCGCGACCGGGGCGTCGTGGCCCGCCACGTCGCCGTGGCCGGGCCACCAGGCCGCCTTACCGAGCAGAGCGGTCAGCGCCGGGGTGAAGAAGAGCGACATCACGAACGCCGCCAGCACGATGCCGAACGCGATCGAGAAGCCCATCTCACTGAAGAGGGTGTTGCCCGCCAGCATCATGGTGGCGAAGGTCGCCGCCAGGATGAAGCCGGCCGCCGCGACGGTCGGACCGCCGTGCCGGATCGCCTCACCGGCCGCCTCGCGCGGGCTGCGGCCCTCGCGGGCCTCCTCCCGCAGGCGGGCGATCATCAGGATGTTGTAGTCGGTGCCGATCGCGACCACGAACAGATAGATGAAGATCGGCAGCATGAACATCAGACCGGGCTCGCCGGCGAAGTTCTGGAACACCAGCTTGGTCGCGCCGAGCGTGGCGCCGAAGCCGAGGCCCACCGAGGCCATCAGGTACCAGGGAGCCACCACACTGCGCAGCAGCAGGCCGAGGATCACCATGATCAGCAGTGCGGCGACCGGGAACACCAGCGAGTAGTCGTGCGCCATCGCGGTGTTGATGTCCTTGTAGACGGACGTGATGCCGCCGACGTACGCCTTGGTGCCGGCCGGCGCCTGCGAGTGCGCGGTGTCCCGCAGGCCCGCGATGGTGCTGATGGCCTTGTTGCTGGCCGGGCTGTCCTTGAGCAGCACGGTGAAGTTGGCCGTGCCGCCGTCCTTGCTGAGACCGTCCTTGGGCAGCGAGGCGGACGCGACGCCGTCCACGCCGCCGAGCTTGGCCGCGTACGCGTCCAGGCCGGCGGGGTCGAGCTTGGCACCGTCCTGGGTGACGGTCAGGTAGACGTGGCTCGGGTCCGCGGCACCGGCCGAGAACGCGTTCATCATCTTGTCCTGGACGACCATCGACTCCTTGCTCTTCGGCATGGAGCTGCCGGCCAGGTCGAAGGTGCCCTTGTAGCCGACCACCGCGAGGGCCAGCGCCAGCATGACCACGCCGGAGCCCAGGGCGGCGAGGCCCGGACGGCGGCTGACGGCCTTGCCGATGGCGGCGAAGCGGGCGCCCTTGGGCTCGCGCTGCCAGGCCTTGGACGGCCAGAACAGCACCTTCTCCGGGATGAGGGAGAGGATCGCGGGCACCAGGGTGACCGAGGCCAGGGCGGTGACGGCGACCGCGATGGCCAGCGAGGGGCCGAGCGCCTTGAACAGGCCGAGGCTGGAGAGCACCAGGACGGCGAAGGCCACCACGACCGCGCCGGCGGCGGAGGCGATCGCCTCGCCGACCCGGCCGACCGCGTTGACCACGGCGGTCTTGCGGTCCTCGCCCGCCCGCAGCCGTTCGCGGTAGCGGAACATCAGGAAGAGGAAGTAGTCGGTGCCGACGCCGAACAGCACCACGATCAGGATCGCGGACATGGAGGCGTCGGACTTGAGTCCGAAGAGCTTGCTCGCGTCCGCGATCAGGCCGTTGGCGACCATCGAGTAGACGAAGATCGACAGGATCGGCAGCAGCGCGATGATCGGGCTGCGGAAGATGATCCCGAGCGTGATCAGGATGATCACCACGGTGCCGCCGCCGATCAGGGCGTTGGCGAGCGCGGAGGAGTCCTTCTGGTCCAGGTTCATCGCGGACTGGCCGCCGACCTGGAACTTCAGCGTGGTGCCGGCGGTCAGTTCGGCGCCGTCGTCACGGAGCGCCTTGGCGGCGTCGCCGTACTCCTCGGTCTGGATCTTCGTCTTGTCGATGGCGACCATCGACAGCGCGTACTTGCCGTCCTTGGACGTCGACTGCTCGCTCACCGGGATGATCTGCTCGACCAGCGCGATGTGCTTGTCGCTCAGCCCCTGGACCACCTTGTTCATGGTGGCCTGGTCGGCCGCGTCCAGCTTGCCGCCGTCGGTGCGCTCGAAGAGCAGCAGCGCACCCGGGGTGAAGCTGGTGGGGAAGGCCCGCTCCTGGAGCGCCGAGGCCTGGATGGACTCGTAGTGCTTCGGCAGGAACGCGGCCTCGTCGGTCTGCGCGGTCAACTTCGGCGCGGTGCCGATGATGGCGATGGCCGCGACCACCCAAGCCGCGATCACCCACCACGCTCGGGTGACCACGAATTGTCCGATTCGGTGGAACATGCTCGTTGTGCCTCCTGGGCATGGTCACCGCAGCCCTGGAGAACGGGACGCCGGGCGACGGCTGAGGACCGGCCGAGGAGCAGGTGTCTGATCCTTAGCCGGTCGGCAGGTAAGTGACGTGAGGCATCATCCTACGAGCACTTGCTTGCCGCCCGGCAAGCAACCCCCCGTCGGTCCGCCCCCTCAGGGACGCCGACTCCGCCGCCCCGGACCATCCTCCCCCGACCCGACCCCCGCTGACCTCGTGCTCCGGATGGAGAGGCCTCCCCCTCAGGGTGGAGTTCGGTGCTGTCCCCAAGGAGGAGATCAGGGACACGGGTAGGGAAAACCCCACCCCACCCCCGAGGCAGACCCCCGGGACGACTCCCCCGTCAGCCGGATACCGGCCGGCCCCCCGGGTTCCTAGATTCGGTGGTGACGCCGGACCGCACCCGGCAACCAGACACCGGCGGCCCGCACCGCCGCAATCCCCGGGGGGATGTACCACCGTGACACCCAGATCAGGACCCGACCGCTCAAGCCCCTCTCGTCCCGCCCGCCCCCGGCCGCCGCGCCAAGGGCTCGCCGCCGCCATGGGCGCCTGGAGCGCCCGGCACCGCAAGAGTGCCGTCTTCGGCTGGCTGCTCTTCGTCGTCCTCGCCGCCTACCTCGGCGGGGTGCACGGCAGCACCCAGGTCACCGAGTCCGAGTCGATGCCCGGCCAGGTCGCCCGCGCCGCGAAGATCCTCGACGAGGCCGGCATCAAGGCGCCGGCCTCCGAGAGTGTGCTCGTCCAGAGCGCGACCCTGACCGCCGACGACGCGGCCTTCCGCACCGTCGTCGACCAGGTCCGGTCCGCCGTCACCGGCACCGGGAAGACCGCCGACCTGCGCTCCCCGTACGACACCCAGGCCTTCTCCGCCGACCGGCACTCCGCGCTGGTCCAGTTCACCGTGACCGGCGACCGCGAGAAGGCCGCCGAGAACATCCCCGCCGTCCTGGACGCCGTCGCGAAGGTGCAGGCGCAGCACCGCGACCTCACCGTCGAGGAGCTCGGCGAGGCCAGCTCCGGCAAGTGGTTCGAGGACCAGTTCGAGGACGACTTCCAGCGCGCCGAATGGACGGCCGTCCCGCTCGCCCTCGGCATCCTGCTGATCGCCTTCGGCGCCCTGGTCGCCGCCGTCCTGCCGGTGGTCCTCGCCCTCACCGCCTTCATCGCGGCCGGCGGCCTGGTCGCCCTGAGCAGCGGCCTCCTGCACACCAGCAACGACGCCAGCTCGGTGATGCTGCTGGTCGGCCTCGCCGTCGGCGTCGACTACTGCCTCTTCTACCTGCGCCGCGAACGCGAGGAGCGGGCCGCCGGGCACGACGCCGAGACCGCCCTGCGGATCGCCGCCGCCACCAGCGGCCGGGCCGTCCTGGTCTCCGGCGTCACCGTGGTCGTCGCGATGGCCGGCATGTTCCTCACCGGCATCGCCGACTTCCAGGCCATGTCGTACGCCACCATCGTCGTGGTGATAACCGCCGTGCTCGGCTCGCTCACCGTCCTGCCCGCCCTGCTCTCCATGCTCGGCGACCGGGTCGACAAGGGCAAGGTCCCGCTGCTGCACCGGCTGCGCCGGCCGGAGACCGCCGCGACCGGCGGCCGGATCTGGAACGCCGTCCTCACCCCGGTGCTGCGCCGCCCGCTGGCCGCCACCGTCCTGGCCGGCGGCCTGCTGCTCGGCATCGCCGCCCCGCTGCTCACCATGCACACCGCCAACCTCACCTTCCAGCAGCAGCTGCCCAAGGGCAACGCCCTGGTCGCCACCTCCGAGCGGATCCAGGCCGCCTTCCCCGGCAGCCCCTCCCCCGCCACCGTGGTGGTCAAGGCCACCGACATCGACTCCGCGGCGATCAGCGCCGCGATCGAGGACCTCAAGTCCAGGGCCCTGGCGAGCAACCGGATGCACGGCCCGGTCGACGTGACCCTGCACGCCGAGCAGAACATCGCCACCATCGACATCCCGCTGATGGGGTCCGGCAACGACAGCGCCAGCACCGAGGCCCTGCGCACCCTGCGCGAGGACATCATCCCGGCCACCCTGCTGAAGGTCCCCGGCACCGAGGCGCCGGTCACCGGCTCCACCGCCGGCTCGCACGACTTCAACGAGCAGATGACCGGCAGCATGGTGCCGGTGTTCGGCTTCGTGGTGGCCTTCGCCTTCCTGCTGATGCTCACCTCGTTCCGCTCGCTGGCCGTCGCCGTCACCGCCGTGGCGCTCAACCTGCTCTCGGTCGGCGCGGCGTACGGGGTGCTGACGCTGGTCTTCCAGCACGGCGTCGGCGCCTCGCTGCTCGGCACGGCCGGGGTCGGCGCGATCGACAGCTGGGTGCCGCTCTTCCTCTTCGTGATCCTCTTCGGACTCTCGATGGACTACCACGTCTTCGTGGTCTCCCGGATCAAGGAGGGCCACGACCGGGGCCTGTCCACCCAGGCCGCCATCGCCCACGGCATCCGCTCCACCGCCGGGGTCGTCACCAGCGCGGCGGTCATCATGGTCGCGGTGTTCGGGGTCTTCGGGACGCTCTCCATGCAGTCCATGAAGCAGATGGGCGTCGGCCTCGCGGTCGCCGTGCTGATCGACGCGACGATCATCCGCGGGGTGCTGCTGCCCGCCGTGATGAGCCTGCTCGGCGAGCGCAACTGGTACCTGCCGCGCTGGCTCGGCTGGCTCCCCGACTTCTCGCACACCGAGCACGCCCCGTCCGCCGCCCCGGCAGCACCCGCGGCCGGCGCCGGGCCGGAGATCGAGAGCGACGGCGCACGCCACCGCCGGGTCGGCGTCTGACCCTCTCCGACCTCTGCGCACTCCACGATGCCGGGCCCGCGACCTGCGGGCCCGGCATCGCCGCGTGGACGCGCTCAGCCGCCGATCAGGACGGTGAAGTCGTCGCTGGGGTGCAAGCCGGGCCGGCCCTCGGCCGCGTCCAGGACAGCACGCAGGGTCCGCAGTTGGCCGACCGTCAGCTGCAAGGGCGGCTCGTCCGGCTGGTACGTCGTCCCGCGCGGGTACTCCTCGCCCGGGGTCGTCGTCATCTCGATGTGGCAACCCAGGATGTGCGTCACCGGGTTGACCTCGCAGAAGGCCAGCAGCCGGTCCACGGTGGCGGAGTACGCCGCCACGTCCTGCACGTAGAGCAGCCCCGGGTAGAACGAGTCACCGGTGAACAGCAGCCCGGTGCTGCGGTCGTGGAAGACCAGCCCGGCCGCCTGGTGGCCCGGCCCCGGGATCAGGTCGAGCACCCGCCCGCCGAGGTCGAGCTCGCCGAGCCCCTCCGGCCAGTCCTTGAGCCCGAAGGCCTCGACGACCTCCGCCGGCTCCCGGCCGACCACCGTCGTCGCGGGCCGCCCCGCGAACTGGCCGTCCCCCGCGACATGGTCACCGTGCCCGTGGGTGTGCGCGACCAGCAGCTCGTACCGGCCGCTCCCGAGCGCCTGCGGGTGGCGCTCCAGCCAGTCCGCCATCAGCCCGTCCACCGTGCTCCGCAGCGGGAACCACCGCTCCTCCTCGGTCGCCCCGGTGTCCAGCAGCAGCGCCCGCTCGGCGCCGAACAGCAGGAACATGAACGGCGCCTCGTAGTGCACCGACTTGTTCTGCCGCAGGATCACCGTGTGGTCGTCGTACCCGTGCACCTGGATCTCCGGCGCCGGGTCGTGCTTGGCCGACGGCCAGCCGGCGTGCCAGCTGACATCGAGGTTCCCCGGCCCGGGCCGCTCACGCGCCTCGTCCTTATTCTTCACACGCGTCACGGTACCGGGCGGTGGCGGGCGGGCGGCCGGAATGCCGATCGAACGGCGGACCGTCCGGGCCGCGTGCCAGGCTCGTCAAGACTTCGGCCCCGGCGTCCCGTCCGGCCACACGCACGGGGCTCGCACCGAAACCTGCATGAGGCCCCCAGGCTCAAGGCCGCCGTAGAGCATCGCCAGAAAGCCGTCGGAGGACCGCTTGGCGGTCAGAACCTTGTCGGCATCCTTGGTGATCTTGAAATCGTGCGCTTCGAAATACGTCCGGGCGGCTGCGTAGACCTCCGCCTGCCGCTCCCCGGGCAACCCGCCGACCGTTGCCAGGCGACCGACCTGTCGCCTCCCGTCGGCAGTCTCACTGTGAGGCCCGTAACAGTCGTTCTCGTTACTCGCCGGCGACTCGTAACGGACCCCCTCCGGCAGGGCCTGTTCGATGTCGACCAGCAAGGTGTCGGCCTGCTGACCCGAGACCTCCAAGGTGACTGTGGGCCTGCGGAGGTCGGTGTCCTCATCGCAGCCGGCCACGAGCAGACCGAAGGCGGCCACAACGACGCCCATCCCCAGGACTGCAGGACGGATGCTTTTCACGACTTCCCCCCGACCGCAACGATGCGTCCGAAAGTGGACCATGCGGGCCCCCTCCTTCCTTGCTCCCGGGCCTTGCTTGAAATGCCCTCCGAGCACCACCTCAAGGCCCGCCGGGGCGGCCGTCCAGACGGCAGCAGATCGCACCGTCAGCGCGGTCGCCGTCACCGCCCGGACCGGCGGTCACGTGCCGTCGTGACTGAACAATCGACTCACCGGGTAACCAGCCGTCAGGCGTCTCAACTCTTCGGAGTCGGCGTCCCGTCCGGCCATACGCACGGTGCGAGGACAGTCAGTCGCAGGTAATCGCCGACGGCGAGGCTGCCATGGAGCACGGCCGTGAATCCGTTGGCGGCCTTGTTGCCGGCCAGATGGCCCTTCACGTCTTCGGAGACCTTGAACCCGCTCGCTTCGAGATGCGTCCGGACAGCCGCGTAGATCTCGTCGGTCCGCTCGGAGGGCAGCCCTTTGAGGATGTCCGTCCGGGTGGGCTGGACCCGTCCGTCGGTTCCGTTGTCATCACCGTGATAGCAGCCGCTCTCGCCCTTCAGGGGCGCCTCGTGTCGGATCCCTTCGGGGAGCACCCGCTCAAGGCCGGCCAGTTCGGCATCAGCCTGCTGCTCGGCCGCTACCCGGGTGATCGTCGGCGTGGTGACATCCACGTCCTGCCCGCAGCCGACCGACAGCGTGGCGACACCGAGAGCCAGCAACGCGGCCTTCAACGGCTCCCACCGCTCCGGGCCGACCCGGGTCACGGCCGACCCCCGACTGCGATCCGGCCGAAACCGTCCCATGACCGCGTTCCTTCGTTCCAGTAGTGGCCGTGATCCGTTCCCGGCGAGGTGGGCACCATCGTGGCACCGAACGCCGGGTCGGCGGGATCCGCGCCGTAGACACCGCCCGAGCCGTTGATCCCCTCCGCCCAGGGAGCGATGCTGTCTTTGTCGCCTCGGGCCACGAAGACCCGGGACGGATCGATCTGCAGTTCCTTGATGTTGTCGACACCCAGTCCGGGGCTGCCCACGAAGACCGCGCTGTCGACGGGGAGGCCCCGGTCCCGCATCGCCATTCCGACCGCGACGCTGCCGTAGCTGTGCCCCATGATCGTGTTGTTCGAGGGCGGACCCTCGTGTGTGGCCCTCAGGCCGGTCTGGAAGTTGTAGAGGTTGTCCCGGGCGTCCAGTGCGGGCTGTCCGAACGCGGCGTTGGGGAGGGTCTGCGGTGCGTCGTAGCCGCTCCACGCGATGGTCGCGGTGGTCTTTCCGGCGTCCTTCCCCGCCAGCCGGGCGGAGTTGGCCATCTCGTAGGCCTTGTCCATGTCGCCGCTGATGTTGCTCAGGTTGGCCGTGGTGCCGGGTACGAAGGTCAGCACGTTGTCCGCCGTGTCGGGGTTGTTCACCGCGACGAGCGCGTGCCCGTTGCCCTTGGTGTCGAAGCCCAGCAGGTAGGTCGGCTGGAAGTTCGGCCGCTTGGACCCGTCCAGCTTGCTCTGGATGTCGTCGATGCCCTTGAGCTGGTCCTGGATCTGCTTGATCCGGGTCGCCTTCGGATCCTCCATCACGGTGTTGCCGGGGCCCGACATGGGCGCCCCGGGCTTGCCGATCCGGTCCAGCTCGCCCTGGAGTTCGGCCCGGCGTTGGCGGAGGATGATCCGGTTGGCCTGGTCGCGGGCCACGCAGGGGACGCCGTCGCGGTTGCCGATCTGGTCCGGGCGGTTGTGGATCAGGTGCTGCTGCTCGGCGGGGGTGAGGCCGTCCCACCAGGCCTTGACCTGGGCGGGGGTGGCCTTGGCGTCGGGCGGGGTCTCCCGGCTGCCGGCGCCCGCCTTGTCGGCCAGGGCCGCCGCACCGTCCAGGCCGGTGCCGGTGGTGGCGTTCTCGGCGAAGTGCCGCAGCCGGCGGGTGATCGCCTCGTCGGCGTGCTGGGCGTCGCGCAGGGCGTCCTGGACGCGGAGGCTGAGTGACTTGGCCTTGACCTCGAAGGCGTCGTCCTTGTTCTCCCAGGACATCGCGCCGTCCGGCTTCACCGTGATGCCGGCGGCCTTGGCGTCGTCGAGTGCCTGGATCAGTTCGGCCTGGACGAGTGCGATCGACTGCTGGGCGTCGGCCAGCACGCCACTGACGAGCTTCAACTCGTCGTCGGCGGCCAGCAGTTTACTGGCGAACAGGTCGAGGTCGGCGAAGGCCCGGGTGGCGGCGCTGCCGGTCCACCCGGAGTTGTGCAGCCGGTCCACGACCGTCCGCTTCCAGGCCTCGACGTGCGCGTTGAACGCCGTCACCAGGGCGTCGTAGCCGGCCCTTGCGGCGGCGAGGCCGGTGAAGTCGGCCTTCAGGACGGTGTCGATCTCCACGGTCAGCTCCTTCCGGGTGCCGCGTACGGACTGTTGACCTTGGTGCCGAACGGGTCCGGTCCGAGGGCGGCCTGCGGCTTGTACGGGCCGGGCACCACGGGTGCGGTCGGGCCGGCACCCGCCGGCCCGAGGATGGCCTCGTTCAGCCGGGCTGCCGTCGCCGCGTCGTTGTTCTCGTAGTTCTGGGCGACCGCGACCAGCTTCGTGCTGTAGGTGTCCATGTCCGTGGACAGCCGGTCCAGCACCGTCTTCCAGGCGTTGGTGCAGTCGTGCAGCGCGCCGGCGGCCGCCCAGCCCGGCAGTTTGCCGGAGGCCTGGTCGCTCGGCCCGGTGATCTTCGACGTCTCGCCCGGAATCTCTCCGGCCACCTGGGCGGCGCTCCCCGCGCAACCGCGCAACTCGGCCGGGTTCACCTTGAACCCCGACCATCCCCCGATGTCCCCCACCGCTGCTCCCCCTCGTCCCTGTTCGAGCACGCGCCGACGGGCGCGCCCACCGGCGTGGCCGGCAGCCCCCCGGCCGCCGAACCGCCCGTCAGACTAGTCACACGCGTGTGCGCAACCGTGCGGTTCTCCCGCCCGCTGCGACGGACGTCACACCGGGGCCCTGCCCCGGCCCCGTCACCCTGCCTGCGGGTAGCCGATCTCGGCGAGATCCTCCGCCAGGTCGTCGGGCTCCAGTTCGTCGTTCAGGGCGGCGACGACCTCGGCGGTGAGCGGGCGCAGCGCGTACACGTGCCGGACGGCCGCGAGGTCCACGGAGACCTCGTAGTAGTCCTCGGCCCATCGCTGGTAGGCCTCGGGCGTGCGGTCGGCCAGCAGCTCGAACAGGCCGTCCGCCCCGTCGGGATCGTCGGAGCCGGCCGGGAACTCGACCGTGCCGTGCCGCCACCGGTCGTCCGTGTTCTCCCGCCAGAGGCAGACGGTGACGGCCGGTATGTCGTCCTCGTCCGAGAAGGCGGGCTCCTCGACCTGGGGGCGGAACGCCGGGGGTACGTCGTCGAGCACGCCGGGCCAGGGAATGCCGTCCCGTTCCGACGGGTACGGGCTCATCGCGGACTCGTGGGCGAAGCCCCGGATGTACGCGCCGGCGGCGGTGAAGACGACGGAGTACTCGTCGCCCTGTCCGTCTCGCATCGAGGCCATCTCCTCCGCCTCGGCCCAGGTGCTGTCGAAGGAGTAGTACCGGCTTTCCCACTCCGGGGACAGGATGGCGTCGAGGGTGGCGAGCGCACGGCAGTGGTCGCGCAGCTCGGGTACGGAGGGCAGCCGGCGGGCCACGTCGTAGGCGGTCATGCGGTCAGTCAAGCGGACGGCACCGACACCCTCGGCAGGGGTATGCGCACGGCCCGGCCCGGCCATGGGGAATGATGATGGACTTCACCGCAGATCGGAGCAGCCCCATGACCCCCTTCGACGAGGGCCGCGCGCGGGCGCTGCTCGCCCTGGCCTGTGCGACGGCCGGCCTGCCGGACCCGGCGGGCGCGCGGCTGCTGGCGCTGAGCGAGAACGCGGTGTTCGATCTCGGCGGGCCGGCGGTGGTGGCCAAGGTGGGGCGCGGGCCCGAGCTTTCGGAGCGGGCGCGGCGGGAGTCCGAGGTGGCGCACTGGCTGGCCGGGCAGGGGATCGCGGTGGTGCGTCCGTACGACGGGGTGGCGCCCGGTCCGCAGCTCGTGGACGGACACCCCGTCACGTTCTGGCACCGCCTGGCGCCCGCCGTCCGCCCGACGCGGCCGGCCGATCTGGCGCCGCTGCTGCGCGCCCTGCACGGGCTGGGGGCGCCGCCGTTCGCGCTGGGGCGGCGGGATCTGCTGGCGCCGGTGGGGCGCTGGCTGGCCTCGGCCGAGGGGTATGTCGATCCGGCGGACGTGGCCTTCCTGCGGGACCGTGAGGCGTCCTTCGCGGCGGCCCTCGCCGGTCTGACGCCGCACCTGGCGCCGGGTGTCGTGCACGGGGACGCGCTGCCGCGCAACGTGCATGTCGGCCCGGACGGTCCGGTGCTGCTGGATCTGGAGACGGTGTCGGCGGATCTGCGCGAACACGACCTGGTGGTGCTGGCGCTCAGCCACGACCGCTACGGGGTGTCCGCCGAGGACTACCTGGCCTTCACCGACGCGTACGGCTGGGACGTCCGGGGCTGGCCGGGCTTCGCGGTGCTGCGCGGGGCCCGGGAGACGGCCAGTGCCTCCTGGGTGGCGCAGCAGGTGCCGGGGAACGCGGCGGCGGCCGCCGAGTTCCGGCGCCGGGTCGACTCGCTGAGGGACGCGGCCACGACGGTTCGTTGGTACGCGTTCTGATGAGCTGACAGGTCCGCCCGGTCCGGGGGCCTCGGCGTGGAACCACGGCAGCCGACCGAACGTCTTGTCGGACAGTCATCCCGGTCGGGGGACCGGTGGGACGTTCAGGAGGCGCTGCCATGTCCTCGCACCACGCCATCACCCGGTCGTACCCGCCCCGGTCGAATCCGACCGGCCCGCAGGGCCCGGCCCCGGCCGGCCGGGGCCGGCGCGGCGCCCTCCGGACGGCCTGCGCCGCCCTGCTCGTCGCGGCCGCGGTCACGGGGTGCGGTACGGCGCAGGGCGCGCTGCAGGCCGGCGCGCCGCCGAGCACGCCCCCGGTCGCACCGGCAAGCCCGGCGACCACCGCCCCGGGGGCGCCCGGCAGCCCCGGCGCCTCGGCACCGCCCTCCGGTCCGGCCGCGCCGAGCCCGCGCCCGCCCACCGGCTCCGGTTCCGGCTCCGGCTCCGGCTCCGGCTCCGCGACCGGCAAGCCCCCGACCGCACCGGCTCCGCCGGCCGCGACCGCCTCCGGCCCGGCCCCCGGCGCTCCCCGGCCCAGCTCGCCGCAGCCCGCGCCGGGCGCCCCCGCGACGAGCACCCCGCCCGCGCCGCCGCCGGCCGCCCCGGGCGTCTCCGCCGCACTGGTCGCCTCCACCGCCCACGGCGGCCGGACCGTCGCCCTCACCTTCGACGACGGCCCCGGCCCCGCCACCGGGCAGGTGCTGGACGTGCTCGCGCAGTACGGTGCCAAGGCGACGTTCTGCCAGATCGGCCCGCAGGCCGCCGCCAACCCGGCCGTGGTGAAGCGCATCCTGGCCGCCGGGCACCGGCTCTGCGACCACAGCGTGCACCACCCGCAGCCGTTCGCCGCGCTCTCCCACGACCGGCAGGTCGAGGAGATCGTGCCCGCCAAGGACATGATCGTCCGAGCCGGCGGGGCGGGCACCGAAGTCCCCTGGTTCCGTGCCCCGGGCGGCGGCTTCACCGCCGCCAACCAGCAGGTCGCGGCGGCCGCCGGGATGCGCCCGCTGACCTGGACGGTGGACACCCGGGACTGGTCGAGGCCCGGGGTCGCGGCGATCGTGGCGAGCGTCCAGCGCGGTCTGCGCCCGGGCGGCGTGGTGCTGATGCACGACGGGGGCGGCGACCGCAGCCAGACCGTCGCGGCGCTGCGGCAACTGCTGCCCTGGCTGGCCGCCCAGGGGTACGGCTTCGACTTCCCCGCCGTCTGAGAACCTCGCGCTGTCGGACGGCCTCCGCGCCGTCCGACAGCCGCCGCGGCCCGAAAATTCCTTGTGAGCGCCCCGGCCCGCCTCGTAGCGTGTCCGCATCGGCGTGTAGCTCAGCAGGAGAGCACCGGGCTTCATCCCGGAGGGCGCGGGGGCAGAACCCGCCACGCCGGCCATGGACACGAACGCTGAGAAGCAGCGCACAGCAGTCGACACCCGGATCCGGCAGGGCTACCCCGCCGCCCGGCTGGCCCGGGCCCTGGCGACCGCGGTGACCCACGAGGACGCCGACACCCGGGCCCGCGCCGAACGCCGGGTCGGCCACTGGCGCGAGGTGCTCGGCGCGATGGCCTCCGGCGCGGTGACGGTCGGCTCCCGTACGCCGGTTGCGGGCCTCCCTGCCTGGGTGACCCCGCAGGTGGTGCACGGCGGGTTCGCCACGGGCGCGGCCTCAGCCGGCGGACCGCTGCTGCCGTACGAGCTGGCGGCGGCCGCGCGGGCCGGTGTCCCGGCCGACCGCCGTGCGCTGTTCGGACACTTCCTGACGGACCAGGGCCTGGCCGAGCTGACCGATCTGCTCGACCGGGGCTGCTACGAGGTGGCCGTCCCGGAGGAGGCGGCACTGCTCACGGTGGCCTGGCTGGTCCGGGCCGGTGACCGGCTCGGGGCGCTGGACCTGCTGGACACCCTGGAGCCCTTCGCGGGGCAGCTGCGCTTCACGCCGCGCCCGGCCGGCGCGCCCGCGGCGGACGCCACGCTGACCCACCGCCGCACCGTGGGCCAGGTCCGTGAGGCGGTCGCCGCGCGACGCCCGCACCCGGCGGTCGAGGCGATGAACGAGGCCCTCGCGGTCTGGAACCCGTTCGCCGACGAGCTGCTGGCGCACTGGCTGGAGACCGCCTCCTCGGGCCGGGTCCTGGCCCGGCTGCCGGACGACGCCTGGCACGGGCGCGGCGCGGCCCTGCTGACGCGCTACCGGGAGCTGGCGGCCGTCCACACCCGGTGCCGGAAGCACCGCAGGCCGAAGGAGAACCAGGCCGTCCTGTGCACCGCGCTGGAGGAGGTGGTGGCCGGCCGCACGCCGGACGCCCGGGCCTTCGGTCTGCTGCAGCACGCCGTCGACTCGATGGTCGCCAAGCGCGGCCTTCCCGGCTCCGCGCCGCACACCGCGCTGCGCGACCGGCAGGCGAGCGTCGCGGCCCGGCCGACCCACCACGCCCTGGCCCAGCTGGTGGCCCGGCGGCTGTCCGAACTGCCGCAGGACACCGGCACGCCCGACATCGACACGCTGAGCGGGCCGGTCACCGAGGAGGAGCAGCGGGCCTGCGGCCTGCCGGCCGGCGCCGCCGTCCCCGAGCCGGTGCGGCGGGTCGTCCTCGGCGCGCTGAGCGCCCCGGTCGGCACGCTGGTGGAGCGCGGGGTGGTGCCCTCCGCCGAGGTACTGGCCGAGCTCGTCCCGCAGCTCGTCTCCGCGACCACCGCGCTGGCCCACCCCGACCAGGCGCTGCGCGCCCTGGCGGCGGCCAACCACCGGGCCTTCCGGAACCGGCGCTCGCTGCTGCTGCTCGACCTTCAGCACCAGGTGCGGGTCGAGGAGCTGCCCTGGGTGCGGGCGGTGGCGGCGTACCGCGATGCCGGCGGGCAGGCCCGGGAGGCGGCCCGCACGACGCTGGTGCAGTTGGGCGAGCTGGCCGTGCAGGGCTTTCCGGCGACGCTGCTGCCGAACCCGCTGGTGCGTGAGCTGTCGGCGCTCGCCGCGAGCGCCGGTGTGGAGGCGCCCTTCGTCGAGGAGCTCGCGATCGACATCTTCATGGGCCGGTTCTCCGCCAAGTTCCTGGACGCGGCGGTGGTGGCGGGCGACCTGCTCGGCGGGACGCTCTACGAGCGGTACTACGGCATCGACTACGCGGCTCTCGCGGCGCTCGGCGCGGCGGGCGGCGTCCCCGCCGGCGGGGGCACGGCCGCCGACCGGGAGCGCGGGCGCGCGGCGAAGGAGTTCGGCAGGCTCTGCCGGGCACGGGCCGGCGACGCCGTGGGCTGGTCGGGCAACGCGATGGTGATCGAGCAGGCCCAGATCCTCACCACGCACAACCTGGCCACCCTGGTCGTCCGGGCCGGTGTCGAGCCCCGGCCCGGCTGGGCGGATCTCGCCCGGCGCTGCTTCACCGCGGTGTGCGCCCTGACGGCCCGGCTGCACCGGGACCCGCAGGGGTGGAACACCGTCAAGGACGCGGCGTACGCCTGGCGGCAGATGCTCTTCCACCTCTCGCTCTGCGGCGCCGAGGAGCGGGCCGAGGTGGTGGCCTGGACCGAGGTGGAGGCCGCCCGGCACCCCGGTCGGGCGGCGGACCGGCTGGCGCCGGCGCTGGCCGGTCTGCGGCTGGTCGCCGCGGGCGGGGAGTTCAGGGCCGACGGTACCGCCGAGGGCGGCCGGGCCCGCCGGCTGCTCGGCCGGAGCGGCACCGGTCACTGGCTGCGGCAGGACCTCCCGGGGGCCGCCCGCCCCGCCTGAGGCCGGCCCACCTGAGGACCGGACCGGCAGCGGCACGGGGCCGCGCCTTCGGGCCGGCGGCCGGGGCTGCCCTCGGGCGGCTCCGGCGTGCGGGCCGCCCGGCCCCCGGCCGGGCTCAGCGCAGCGGCCAGCGCGGGTCGATCACGGCCTGCGGGTCCTTGCCCTTGCGCAGCCAGGCCTGCAGTCCCTCGGCCCACTCCCGGTACCAGCCGACCTGACGGTGGTGCAGCTCGGCCAGCGCGACCTCCCCGGCCTGCGCCGGGTACCGCTCGCCGAGGGCCACCGCGACCAGGACGGCGGCCAGTGCGTCGCTGCCGGCCTCGTGGGCGTCGGTCAGCTCGACCCCGTAGACCTCGCAGACCCGCTGGAGGGTCCGGGAGCCCTTGCGGTACTTGTCGAGGGCCCGGTCGATCACCAGCGCGTCCAGCACCGGTGCGACGGGGCCGCCGAGCCGCTCGGCCAGGCCGGGCAGGGCGTAGCGGCGCAGCTCGGCGTCGAGCAGGGAGAGGTCGAAGGGGGCGTTGAAGGCGACCACCGGGCGGCCGGCCAGGATGCGCTCGCACAGAGCGGCGGCTATCTCCTCGACGCCCTCCTTGGCCGGGCGCCCCTTGCTGCGGGCCAGGTCGTCGCCGATGCCGTGGATGGCCTCGGCCTCCGCGGGGATCGGGACGCCGGGGTCGAGCAGCCAGCCGGTGGCGCTCTCCCGGCGGCTGCCGACCGTGTCCACGAGGGCGGCCGTGACGATCCGGGACTCGGCCGGGTCGGTACCGGTGGTCTCCAGATCGAAGCCGACCAGTGGCTCGTGCCACCAGCTCATAGGGGTGTGTCCTTCCGTCCGGCCGCTCTGACGTCCCCTATCATCGCCCGGACCACCGACAACCCGGCCCGTCGGCCCCTCCCCCGCTGGTCCGGGGCCGGTCCCGGCCGACGGCGCGGGCCTGCGGGAGGTCCCCGCCGGGCCGGGCGCCGGCGCCCCCGCGGCGGGCCGCCGGACCCGGCCCGGGAGCCGTCAGACGGCGGCGAACAGCCCCCGGGCGAGCCAGTCGGCGGCGTCCCGGACACCCGGCAGGACGAAGAAGTAGCCGCCGCCGGTCGGACGCAGGAAGCGGGCCAGCGGCTCGCCCGCCAGCCGGGTCTGGACCGCCTCGAACTGGCGGACCACGTCCTGCTGGTAGCAGCAGAAGGCGAGGCCCAGGTCGAGGTCGCCGGCCGCGTCGATCCCCCGGTCGTAGTTGAAGCCGCGGCGCAGGATCCGGCTGTCGGCCGTGGCCTGCTCCCGGGGGTTGGCCAGCCGGATGTGGGCGTCGAGCGCGATGCCGGCGCCCTGCGGGTCCTTGCCGTAGTCGGGGGCGTCGGTCTCGGCGCCGTACCCGAGCGGGGCGCCGGTGGCTCTGTTCCGGCCGATGATCCGCTCCTGGTCGGCGAGCCGGAGGCCGTCCCAGGCGTCGGCCAGGGTGCGGATCACCCGGATCACCTGGTAGCTGCCGCCGGTGGCCCAGCCGGGTTCGCCGCCGCCGTCGACCACCCAGACCAGCCGGTCCATCAGGCGGGCGGAGGTGGTGTCGGGGTTGACGATGCCGTCCTTGAAGCCGAGCAGGTTGCGCTGGGCGCCGCTGGGCCTGGGCCGGTTCTGGAACCCGTCGACCTGCCAGCGGGCCCGCATCGCGCCCCGGGTGTGCCGGGCCAGGTCGCGCAGGGTGTGCAGGACGGTGTCCCGGCTCTCGGCGCAGACCTGGACCGAGAGGTCCCCGTGCAGTTCGGCGGGCCGCAGGCTGTCGTCGGGGAAGGCCCGCATCGGGGCCAGCCGCAGCGGCTTGGCGGCGCCCAGGCCGAACCGGTCGTCGAAGAGCGAGGCACCGACGCCGACCGTGACGGTCAGGTCGTCGGTCGGCAGGACCGGGCCGAGGATGCCGCTGTCGGACGGCGGGGCGTCCGGGCCCATGTCGGGCGGGGTGCCGCCGGAGGCGAGGAAGCGGATCCGGGTGGTCAGGGTGCGGAACAGGGCCTCCAGCCCGGCCCGGTTGGTGGCGGTGACGTCGAAGGAGACGAAGGAGGCGTAGGCCGGGGCGGGGGTCGTGACACCGGCCTGGTGCACACCGTGGAAGGGCACGAACCCGGCGTCGGACCGCTGCTGCGCCCGGGCCCGGGCGCTGCCGGGCCCGGCCCCGAGCGCGAGCGCGGCGCCCGCCGTGCCGGCCCCGAGGGCGGCCTTGACGAAGCCGCGGCGGGAGGCCCCGCCGACGGCCGGGCAGCCGTCCGGGGCGGGCAGGTCGGGGTGGGAACCGCTGACGGCGTGCTGGCTGGTCATGGTGGCCTTCCGGGTCTGGGGGCGGTTCGGTGCGCGGACGGAGGGCGCGCGGGCGGGACGGCGGCCGGGCCGGCGGGACGGGGCGGGGTGCCTGACCGGCGGACGGCTCCGGCGGGCGGGCGGCGCGTGCCGCGGCCACGGACGGGGACGGGCCGGGGCGGGCGTACGGCCGGGCCGCGGGGCGGGCCGGGAGGTGGACGGCAGGCCGGGGCCGGGACAGGCCGCCGACCTGTTCGATCACGGGATCGACGCTAGCAAGGGGCCGCCCCCGCCGCGCGCCCGCGGAGCGGGACGGCTGACCGCCCATCGGCTGAATACCGGTCAGTTGCCATCCGTCCGGCCTACCGGCGCCACGGCCCGGGATCGGACCCGCGCGGGGGCCGCCGACGGCCGCGCCGTGACGTACCGACGGCGGACGGGGCGGGGCCAGGGACGGGGACGGGCTCACGGCTCCGGCTCCGGCTCCGGCTCCGGCCGGAGTGACCCCGCCAGGGCGCGCCGGTTGGCCCCCCGAGGGACCGGCGGCCCCTCAGGACACCGGCCGGGAGTCCCCCCAGACGCCCTCGAACTCCTCGCGGTAGACCTCCAGCAGCCCCGGCTCGGTGGAGCCGGGCTGCTGGCCCGCCCCGCCGCGCAGTACCAGCGCCGGGGACTCCATGCCGCGCGCCTTGCGCAGGTAGGGCTGGACCACGCCCAGGTCGGTGGACTGCCGCCGCCCGCCGGCCTGGCTGGTCGGGCGCGGGCCCTCGACCAGGTAGGCGGTGAAACGCGGCGTCTCGTCGAAGACCCGGATCTCGAAGCCGCCGGGGTCGCGCAGCCGGGCCCGCACCCGCCGGACGTGCATGATGTTCATCTCGATCGAACGGGCCAGCTCACCGCGCCCGAGCCCCAGCTCGCGCTCGCGCCGCCGGACGGCGCTGCTGGCCGGGTTGAGGAAGAGCAGCCGGACCCGGCAGCCCTCGGTGGCGAGCCGCACCAGCCGCCGGCCGGTGTAGTTCTGGCAGAGCATGCCGAGGCCGATGCCGAGCGCGTCGAGCCGACGGGCCCCGTCGAGCAGGTCCTCCACCGGGAGGTCCCGCTGCAGGCGGACCCGGTCGGCGTGCACCGCGACGACGTCCGCGTACCGGCCGGCCACCAGGGCCTCGACCACGTCGGCGGGCACCCCGCCGCTGCCGCCGTCGAGCAGGGCGAGCAGCCGGGCGGCGGCCCGCTCGGTCTGCGCGAGGACGGTCTGCGAGAGCGTGCGGTTGCGCGAGACGACGTGCCGGGCCACCTCCAGCTCGTCCAGGGCCAGTTCGATCTCGCGGCGGTCGGCGAGGAAGGGCTCGAAGCAGGGCCAGTGCTGGACCATGAGCTCGCGCAGCTGGGGCAGGGTGAGGAAGACCAGCGGGTCGTCGTCGGCGGGGTCGAGCAGGTAGCCCTTGCGGCGGCTGACCTCGCGGACGGCGCCGGCCCGGTGGGCCCATTCCTCGCCGGCCGGTCCGGCGGCGGCGGTCACCCAGTCCTCGCCGTGCGCGGGGGCGTAGACCGGTCGCAGCACCTCGTCCACCAGGGCGCGCAGCCGCTGTTCGACCAGGTTGAGCCAGACGTACGCGCGGCCGGCGAGCCGGACCCGCTGGTAGGCCTCGTCCCATTCGCCGCCGGACCAGGCGAGGGCGGGCACCTCGACCGGGCCGCCCTGGGCGGGAACCGCGGCGCGGGACGCCATCGAGGGGCGCATCACGACCGTCGGCGCCTCGCTGCGCCCGGGGCCGCGGTCGGTGCCGCCGCCCCTGCCGCCGGCGGGGAACACCATGGGCTACCTCACCTCTCGGCCGCCGGGAGTGACGGGTCGTCCACTGACTGCTCGTTCGCCGACCGGTCGTCCACCGGCGGGTCGTCCACCGACGGACCACGGCCGACCGCACCTCGTCCGCGCGGGTGACCGGGCCTGCCCCGTCCGCCGCCGCTGGGCCGCGGATCCCGGGTACTGCCGGACGATCAAGGGTACTGCCCGCCGGACGGCCCGCGCAGCCGGATGGCCGACCGGGAGACGAAACGGACCGGTCGTCCCGCTCGTCCCAGCCACCCCACGGACACCCGTTCGGGCGAACAAGTGGCGAATGGACCATAGGTCGGACGGGGCGTCGGGGAGGATGGCGACTGTGCCGTGCGTCACGGTACGCGACAGCCGCACATGCCCGGCCCCCCGGCCGGGCAGAAGCGGGGAAAAGCTGCACCGAGGCCGGAGAGTTCGTCAGTTTCCGCTATTACCATAGAAGTTGAGGACTTATGCAGGTCTGGCCAGGTCAGCCGTACCCCCTTGGCGCCACCTACGACGGGGCCGGCACCAACTTCGCGGTGTTCTCCGAGAGCGCCGACCGGATCGAGCTCTGCCTGTTCGGGGAGGACGGCTCCGAGACGGCCGTCGAGCTGCGCGAGACGGACGCCTTCGTCCGGCACGCCTACATCCCGGGCGTCCAGCCGGGCCAGCGCTACGGGTTCCGGGTGCACGGCCCCTACAACCCGGGGCTGGGGCAGCGCCACAACAGCGCCAAACTGCTGCTCGACCCGTACGCCAAGGCGATGAGCGGGAACATCGACTGGGACGAGGCGGTCTACGGGTACCACTTCGGCGCCCCCGAACGCCGCAACGACCTGGACTCCGCGCCGCACACCATGCACTCGGTGGTGATCAACCCGTACTTCGACTGGGGCACCGACCGGCCGCCGCGCACCGACTACCACCGCACGGTGCTCTACGAGGCGCACGTGAAGGGGCTGACCCAGCTCCACCCCGGCATCCCGGAGGAGATCAGGGGCACGTACGCGGGCCTGGCCCACCCGGCGGCGATCGAGCACCTGGCGAAGCTCGGGGTGACCGCGATCGAGCTGATGCCGGTGCACCAGTTCGTCCGCGACCACCGGCTGCGCGACCTGGGCCTGGCCAACTACTGGGGCTACAACACCATCGGCTTCTTCGCCCCGCACTCCTCCTACTCCTCCGGCGGGGACCGCGGCCAGCAGGTGCAGGAGTTCAAGTCGATGGTGAAGGCCCTGCACGCGGCCGGCATCGAGGTGATCCTGGACGTCGTCTACAACCACACCGCGGAGGGCAACCACCTCGGCCCCACCCTCTCGCTGCGCGGCCTGGACAACGTCTCGTACTACCGCCTGGCGCAGGACCAGCGCTTCTACGAGGACACCACCGGCACCGGCAACAGCCTGCTGATGCGCAGCCCGCACGTACTGCAGATGATCATGGACTCGCTGCGCTACTGGGTCACCGAGATGCACGTGGACGGGTTCCGCTTCGACCTCGCCGCCACCCTCGCCCGACAGTTCCACGAGGTCGACCGGCTCTCCTCGTTCTTCGACCTGGTCCAGCAGGACCCGGTGGTCTCCCAGGCCAAGCTGATCGCCGAGCCGTGGGACCTGGGCGAGGGCGGCTACCAGGTCGGCAACTTCCCCCCGCTGTGGACGGAGTGGAACGGCATGTACCGCGACACCGTCCGCGACCTGTGGCGCGGCGAGAACGCGACGCTGGCCGAGTTCGGCTCCCGGCTGACCGGCTCCTCCGACCTCTACCAGGACGACGGGCGCCGCCCCATCGCCTCCATCAACTTCGTCACCTGCCACGACGGCTTCACCCTGCGCGACCTGGTCTCCTACAACGAGAAGCGCAACGAGGCGAACGGCGAGGACAACCGGGACGGCGAGTCCTTCAACCGCTCCTGGAACTCCGGCGCCGAGGGCCCGAGCACCGACCCCGCGGTCGAGGAGCTGAGAGCGCGCCAGCAGCGCAACTTCATCGCCACCCTGATGCTCTCCCAGGGCGTCCCGATGCTCTCGCACGGCGACGAGCTGGGCCGCACCCAGCACGGCAACAACAACGCCTACTGCCAGGACAACGAACTCTCCTGGGTGCACTGGCCCACCGACGCGAGACCGGAGACCGGCGGCCCGGACACCGAGCCGGACGCCGAGGCGGCGGCCGGGAAGGGCCCGGGCGCCGGGTCCGACGCCCGGCTGCTGGAGTTCACCCAGGGCATGATCTGGCTCCGCCGCGACCACCCGGTCTTCCGCCGCCGCCGGTTCTTCCACGGCCGCCCGGTCTCCGGCACCCACGACGACCTCACCGACATCGCCTGGTTCACCCCGGCCGGCGAGGAGATGACCAAGCGGGACTGGGGAGCCAGCTACGCCAAGTCGCTCACGGTCTTCCTGAACGGGGACGCGATCTCCGAGCCGGACCGCCGTGGCGGGAAGATCACCGACGACTCCTTCCTGCTGATGTTCAACGCCCACTTCGAGCCGCTGGAGTTCACCGTCCCGGCCGGGCACGGCAAGGAGTGGCACGTGGTGGTCGACACCGCGCAGCCCGTCCTGCCGGCCCCCGGCACCGGTGCCCGGGTGAAGGCCGGCGACGCCCTCTGGCTCACCGACCACTCGCTGATGGTGCTCCAACGGCGCGCCTGAGCCGGCCGGCCGCGACGCCGGGCGGGCCGGCGGCCGCTCCAGCCGCGCGGCCGCCCGGTCGGCGCGATGCGGGCGGTTCACCCGTTCGCCCGACATCGGGCCATAGGCACGGGCCGCGGCGGGTAGGTATGGACTCATGACCTCACCCGCCGAGCCCGCGCAGCCACGCCCGGCCGGTGACGGCCCGGCCGGGGCCGTCCAGCCCCCCACCGCCAGCTACCGGCTCCAGCTGCAGCCCGCCTTCACCCTGCACGACGCCACCGCCGCCGTGCCCTACCTGGCCGCGCTCGGCGTCTCCCACCTGCACCTTTCCCCGCTGCTGGAGGCCACCGCCGGCTCCACCCACGGGTACGACACCGTCGACCACAGCCGGGTCAGCGAACAGCTCGGCGGCGAGCAGGCCCTGCGCGCACTGGCCGCCGAGGCCCGCCGGCACGGCCTGCGGCTGATCGCCGACGTGGTGCCCAACCACATGGCCGTCCCCGTCCCCGAGCAGCTGAACCAGCCGCTCTGGCACGTCCTGCGGGACGGCCCGGACTCCCCCTACGCGCGCTGGTTCGACATCGACTGGGCCGCCCAGCCGGGCCCGGTCGACGCCCCCGAACGCGGCCGGCTGCTGCTCCCGCTGCTCGGCGGCCGGCTCGGCAGCGTGCTCGACGAACTCACCGTCGACGGGGACGTGCTGCGCTACCACGACCACGCCTTCCCGCTGCGGCCCGGCACCGAGCGGCTCGCCCTGCCGGAGCTGCTGGAGCGCCAGTGGTACCGGCTCGCCTGGTGGCGCCTCGCCCGCACCGAACTGAACTACCGCCGGTTCTTCACCGTGAACGACCTGATCGCCGTCCGGGTCGAAGTCCCCGAGGTCTTCGAGGCCACCCACGGCACGCTGCTGCGGCTGCACGCCGAAGGGCTGCTGGACGGGTTCCGGATCGACCACCCGGACGGCCTGGCCGACCCGCGCGGCTACCTGCGGCGGCTGGCCCGGGCCACCGGCGGCGCGTACACCGTGGTCGAGAAGATCCTCACCGGCGAGGAGGAGCTGCCCGCCGACTGGCCGTGCGCCGGCACCACCGGCTACGACGCGCTGCGCCGCATCGACGGCGTGCTGACCGACCACGCGGGGGCGGGCCGGCTGACCACCGCCTACCAGCGCTTCCTGGACGGCTCGGACACCCCGGGTGCGGGCGCCGGGCAACCGTGCGCCGAACCGCACCCGGCCACGGCCGCCGGCCGGCGCGGCCGGGCGCAGCTCACCGCCGAGCGCGGGGAGCTGGCCGCCGAGGTGGACCGGTTGGTCCGCCTCGCCGAGCGGATCTGCGCCGCCGAACCCGAACTCGCCGACCACGCGCCCTGGGAACTGCGCGAGGCGCTGCACCGGATACTGACCGCGTACCCCGTCTACCGCCCGTACGTGCGCCCCGGCGAGCCGGCGCCGGAGGCCGCCGCCGAGCACCTGCGGACGGCGCTGGAGCAGCCGGGCGGGCCGCCCGCCGGCCCGGCCGCCGACACCCTGGAGCTGGTCGGCGCGCTGACCCTGGGCCGGCTGGGCGGCAGCGCGGAGAAGGACGAGTTCTGCGTCCGCTTCGCGCAGACCGCCTCCGCGGTGGCCGCCAAGGGTGTGGAGGACACCGCCTTCTACCGCTTCAACGCGCTCACCGCGCTGAACGAGGTCGGCGGCGAGCCTTCCCGGCCCGGGGTCGCCCCCGCCGACTTCCACGCCTGGTGCGAGTACGTCGAACGGCACTGGCCGCACACCATGACGGCGCTCTCCACCCACGACACCAAGCGCAGCGCCGACGCCCGGGCCCGGCTCGCCGTCCTCGCCGAGCAGCCCCGGCTCTGGGCCGACGAGGCCGCCGCCTGGACGATCGCGGCCGGGCCCTGCCCCGACCGGAACACCGCCTGGCTGCTCTGGCAGACCCTGGTGGCGGCCTGGCCGATCGCCCCGGACCGGCTGGTGGCCGCACTGCTCAAGGCCGCCCGCGAGGCCAAGCTGCAGACCTCCTGGACCGCGCCCGACGCCGACTTCGAGCAGGCCCTCGCGGCCTACGCGCACGCCGTCTACGGCAATCCCGGGCTGCTCCCCCGGATCGAGGGCCTGGTGCGCGCCATCGCCCCGTACGCCCGGGCCAACACCCTCGGCGGGGCGCTGCTGCACCTGACCGTCCCCGGCGTGCCGGACCTCTACCAGGGCAGCGAGGAACCGCTGTACACGCTGGTCGACCCGGACAACCGGGCGCCGGTCGACCTCGGCGCGCTGGCCGTCCGGCTGACCGACTCACCCAGCGGGCGGCTCTCGGAGCCGCCCGGCCCGGCCGGCGACCTCGCCCGGGAGAAGCTGCACCTGACCACCACCGCGCTGCACCTGCGTCGCGAGCGCCCGCTCGGCGCCTACCGGCCGCTGGGTGCGCACGGCCCGGCCGCCGCGCACCTGCTGGCCTTCCGGCGCGGCGCCGAGGTGATCACCGCCGTCACCCGGCTGCCGTACGGGCTGGAGCGGTCCGGCGGCTGGCGCGGCAGCACCCTCGACCTGCCCGCCGGGCCCGGCCCGTGGACGGACCGGCTGACCGGCCGTGCCTTCGAGCCCGGGCCCGTCCCGCTGGCCGAGTTGCTGGAGCACTACCCCACCGCCCTGCTGACCCGCCCCCAGGAGCACGCGTGACCGAGTACGAGGTCTGGGCCCCGCAGGCCGAACGGGTCGACGTGGAGGTGGAGGGCAGCCGGTTCCGGCTCGCCCCGGATCCGGCCCGCGCGGGCTGGTGGCGCGGCCTCGCCCCGGCCGGGGACCACGCGTTCCGGCTGGACGGCGGCCCGGCGCTGCCCGACCCTCGCTCCCGGCGCCAGCCGCACGGCCCCGACGGGCCCAGCCGGAGCGTCGACCACGGCGCCTTCCGCTGGTCCGACACCCCCTGGCACGGCCGCCCGCTGCCGGGCGCGGTGCTGTACGAGCTGCACATCGGCACCTTCACCCCGGCGGGTACCTTCGACGCGGCCGCCGAGCGGCTGGAGCACCTGGTGGAGCTGGGCGTCGACTTCGTCGAGCTGATGCCGGTCTGCCCCTTCCCCGGCCGGTACGGCTGGGGCTACGACGGGGTGTCGCTCTGGGCGGTGCACGAGCCCTACGGCGGCCCGGAGGGGCTGAAGCGCTTTGTCGACACCGCTCACCGCAAGGGCCTGGGCGTGATCCTCGACGTGGTGCACAACCACCTCGGCCCGTCCGGCAACCACCTGCCCGCCTTCGGCCCGTACTTCACCGACCGCCACCACACCCCCTGGGGGTCGGCGGTCAACCTGGACGCCCCCGGCTCCGACGAGGTACGGGACTACCTGATCGGCAGTGCGCTGGCCTGGCTGCGCGACTACCGGATCGACGGGCTGCGGCTCGACGCCGTGCACGCCCTGGTGGACGACCGCGCCCAGCACTTCCTGGAGCAACTCGCCTCCGAGGTCGACCGGTTGGCGGTGACCAGCAACCGCGAGCTGTTCCTGGTCGCCGAGTCCGACCGCAACGACCCGCGCACCACCGACCCGCGCCGGGCCGGCGGCCAGGGGCTGGCCGCGCAGTGGAGCGACGACTTCCACCACGCCCTGCACACCACCCTGACCGGCGAATCCCAGGGCTATTACGCCGACTTCGCCACCGCGCCGCTGGCCGCACTCGCCAAGGTGCTGACCCGGGGCTGGTTCCACGACGGCAGCTGGTCCTCGTTCCGCGGCCGCCGGCACGGCCGGCCCTTCCCGCCGCCGTACGGCCACCGGCTGCTCGGCTACCTGCAGACCCACGACCAGATCGGCAACCGGGCCCTCGGCGACCGGCTCTCCGCCACCCTCACGCCGGGCCAACTCGCCGCCGGCGCGGCCCTGGTACTCACCTCGCCGTTCACCCCGATGCTGTTCATGGGCGAGGAGTGGGGCGCCGGCACCCCCTGGCAGTACTTCACCGACCACACCGACCCGGAGCTGGCCGAGGCCGTCCGCCGCGGCCGGCGCCGGGAGTTCGCCGAGCACGGCTGGCAGGCCGAGGACGTGCCCGACCCGCAGGCCGCGCGGACCGTCCTGGCCTCCACCCTGGACTGGAGCGAACCGGCCCAGCACCCGCACGCCGAACTCCTCGACTGGTACCGGCTGCTGCTGCGCCTGCGGCGCGCCCACCCGGAGCTCTGCGACCCGGACCTGGCCGCGGTACGGGTCGCCTTCGACGAGGAGCTGCGCTGGCTCGTGGTGCACCGCGGGCCGTACCGGATCGCGGTCAACCTCGGCACCGAGGGGCCGCGTTCGGTCCCGCTGGGCGCCCCGTGCGGCGGGACGCTCGCGGTCTTCGGGCGGTGCGAGGCGGACGGGGACTCACTGATCCTGGCGCACAACAGCACGGCGGTGGTGCGGACCGGCTGAAACGGCCGCCGGCGCGACAGGCGCTGCGGGCAGGCCCCTGGGCGGGTAGCCCTCAGCGCAGGAAGAGCGTGATCCGCTCCCGCAGCGAGCGGGCGTCCAGCCCGTAGGCGGCGAGGTGTTCGTCGATCGAGCCGTAATGGCGGTGCTCGGCGCGCGGCACCCCGAGGCCGAGCACCCGGTGCGGCACCGCGTCCAGCGCTTCGTGCGCCTCGCGGTCCGAGGTGCCGGCGAGGTACGGCTCGACGACCACCACGTCGGCCGCGGTGCCCGCGCCGGTGGCGGCCCGCAGGCCGGCCGCGTCGAACGGCCGGACGCTCGCGGCGTACAGCACCGTGACATCCATGCCCTCGGTGGCCTGCAGCACCCCGTCCAGCATCGGTCCGACCGCCAGCACCACTGCGCGCCGGCCCTCGCGAACGGTCTGGAAGCGCCCCGGCACGACCGGCCGGGCGAGCGCGTTGCGGTGCGCCGAGAGCCGGACGTAGACGTTGCGGTCGCCGTCCGCCACGGCGTGCCGCAGCAGCGTCTCGGCCTCGTCCGGATGGCCGGGCACGTGGACCGTCCAGCCCGGCAGGGTGTCCAGCAGGGCGACGTCCCCCGGCGACATGTGGGTGCGCCCGCCGGCCGGCCAGTCGTAGGAGCCGGCCGCACTGACCAGCACCGCGCCGACGTCCTGGTGCACCAGGTCCAACTTCACCTGTTCGAAGGGCCGTTCGATCAGGAAGCTGGCGAAGGTGTGCGCGATCGGACGCATTCCGGTGAGCGCCAGCCCGCCGGCCGCGCCGATCAGCAGCTGCTCCCGGATGCCGACGTTGATCACCCGGTCCGGGTGCCGCTCGGCGGCGGGGGCGAAGCCGGCGGCGCTGATGTCGGCGAGCACCAGGGCCAGCCGTGGGTCCTCGTCGAGCAGGCGGGACGTCACGTCGAGGAAGCGGTCACGCATGGTGTCGGTCGTGCTGGTCATCGGAATTCCCTTACAAGGTGGGGGATCGGGGGCAGGCAGGCCGCACGGGGCCGGACGGGCTCAGGACTCCTTGGGCTCGACCCGGGCGACCACGGCGTGCGGGCGGCCCGGGTGGGCGGCGGTGAAGGCCGCGTGCAGCGCCTCGTGGTCGCGGCCGTCGACGGTGGCCGTGGACCAGCCCTCGGCCGCGAACCGGGCCGCGATGCCGCCCCGCCAGCCGTGCGTGGCGGAGGAGTTGTCGATCACCACCGCGTGCAGCCGGTCCAGCCCGGACGCCCCGGCGAAGGCCACCGCCTCATGGTTGGACCCCTCGTCGAACTCCGCGTCACCGAGCAGCACCCAGACCGCCGGGTCGGTGAGCCCCTGGGCCCGCAGCCCGAGCGCGGTACCGACGGCGAGCGGCAGGCCGTGGCCGAGGGAGCCCGAGCCGATCTCGGCGCCGGGCACCAGCAGCCGGTCCGGGTGGTGGCCGAGCGGCGAGTCGTACCCGCCGAAGCTGGACAGCACCGCCGGGGAGAGGAAGCCCTTGGCGGCCAGCACCGCGTAGTAGGCCATCGGGCCGTGGCCCTTGGAGAGCAGGAAGCGGTCGCGGTCCTGGCGTCCGAAGGTGGCGGGGCGCACGTCCAGCACCCGGTCGTAGAGCACCCACAGGACGTCCAGGGTCGAGGTGGCGGCCGGGCCGTGCTTCTCGGCGCCGGTCATCAGGGCCATCAGGGCAGGCAGGTCCTCGAAGCCGTAGCCCTGGTGCAGGTGCGGCCGGTGCTGCTGCGGAGGAAGGAGCTTCGTCGCGGTCATGAGGAGAGCTTCCAACTTGAAGCCCGCTTCAAGTCAAGCGCTAGAGTTGCCCGCATGGGCCCGAACCGCCACGACCTCCTGACCATCGGCCAGCTCGCCGAACGCAGCGGTCTCGCCACCTCCGCGCTGCGCTACTACGAGAAGCTCGGCCTGATCCACTCCGAGCGCACCGCCGGCGGCCAGCGCCGGTTCCCCCGCTCCACGCTCCGCCGGGTCGCCTTCGTCCGCGCCGCCCAACGCGTCGGCCTCTCCCTCGAGGAGGCCCGCACCGCCCTCGACCGCCTCCCCGAGGACCGCGCGCCCAGCACCGCCGACTGGAGCGGCGTCGCCCGCTCCTGGCAGACCCGGATCGACGAGCAGATCGCCGACCTGGAGCGCCTCAAGGCCAAGCTCACCGGCTGCATCGGCTGCGGCTGCCTCTCCATCTCCCGCTGCGCCCTCTACAACGCCGGCGACCGCGCCGGAGCGGCCGGCCCCGGCGCCCGCTACCTGCTCACCCGCGACCCCCGCACCGGCCCGGAGCCGAGCGCGGCCGACGCCTGACGGGCGCCGCACGCGCCCCCGTACGGGCGGCCCCGGGCGCGGGGGCGTGCGAGGCAGACCGCCGGTTCGCGGCCGGCTCCACGAAATCCCCCGCACCCCGCCCGGACTCCCGCCTATGCTGCCGGGGACAGGGGTGGATCACCGACGGGGGAGGCTTCATGACCGGCCATCAGGACATCGCGGCGCAAGCGGGGACGGACCAGGACGAGGTGCACCGGGTGCCCGCCGACCTGCGCCCGGAGATACCGCACCCGGCCCGGATGTACGACTACTACCTCGGCGGCAAGGACAACTTCCCCGCCGACCGGGAGGCCGCCGAGAAGGTGCTGGCGCTCAGCCCGCTGGTACGGATCAGCGCCCTGGCCAACCGGGCCTTCCTGGGCCGGGCCGTGCGGTACCTCGCCGAGCAGGGCGTCACCGAGTTCCTGGACATCGGCACCGGCATCCCGACCGCCGGCAACACCCACCAGATCGCCCAGCAGGTGAACCCGCACGCCCGGGTCGCGTACCTGGACAACGACCCGATCGTGCTGGTGCACGGCCGGGCCCTGCTCGCCGCCGCCAGCCACGGCAGCGCCACCGTCGTCCAGGCCGACCTGCGCGATCCGGACGCCGTCCTCGCCACCCCCGAGGTGCGCCGGCTGCTCGAACCGGGCCGGCCGGTGGGCCTGCTGCTCTTCGCCGTCCTGCACTTCGTCGACGACAAGGACGACCCGCACGCGATCGTCCGCCGGCTCGTCGACGCCCTGCCGCCCGGCAGCCACCTGGCGCTCTCGCACGCCACCGGGGACTTCACCTCGGCCGCCGCCGCCGCCAAGGGCCCGGCGATCTACCGGGCGGCCAGCGCCCAGCTGACCATGCGCACCCGGCAGGAGGTGCTCGGCTTCTTCGACGGCCTGGAGCTGGTGGAGCCCGGGCTGGTCACCGCCCCGCTGTGGCGGCCCGACCGGGCACCGGAGCCGACCGACGGCCAGGTCGCGATCTGGGCGGGCGTCGGCCGCAAGGCCTGACGGCGGGCCCGGTCGAACGGTCGGCCGCCTGGTCGGGGGCCCGCCGCCCGGCCGCCCCTCGGGGTCCCGCCCCGGCGGCTGTGGCACGATCGGCTGATGGCTCACATCGGACTCACCACCCTCCTCGTCCGCGACTACGACGAGGCGATCGCCTTCTACGTGGACGCCGTCGGATTCGAACTGCGCGAGGACACACCGCGCGGGGACGGCAACCGCTGGGTGGTGGTCGCCCCGCACGGTTCGACGGAGACCGGGCTGCTGCTGGCCCGGCCGGTCAAGCCGGAGCAGCTGGCCCGGATCGGTGACCAGACCGGCGGCCGGGTCGGCCTGTTCCTCAACTCGGACGACTTCGAGGCCGACCACCGCCGGATGACCGCCGCCGGGGTCACCTTCCTGGAGGAGCCCCGGCACGAGGCGTACGGCTCGGTCGCGGTGTTCGAGGACCTCTACGGCAACCGGTGGGACCTCATCCAGCCGCGCTGACCAGCGGCGCCGGCACCCGCCACAGGCCAGGGCCGGTCAGGTCGGCGCCGGTGAGGTCAGCCCCGCTCCGGGTCGAGCAGCCGGGCCAGCAGCGCCGCCGGGCCCGCCGGGAGGCTGCCGCGCACCAGCTCGGTGCGGTGCACCAGCCGCGGCTCCCGGACGGGCACGGCGAGCACTCCCGGCACGCCGGCGAGCACGGCCTTCGGCAGCAGGGCCAGCCCGTGCCCGGCCGCGACCAGGGTGAACAGCCCGCGCAGGTCGGTCCCCAGGTAGCGGGTGGCCGGCCGGAACCCGTCCACGCCGGTCGCGGCGCGCAGCCGTTCGGCCGGTACGGCGGTCCCGGGCGCGTCCAGCCAGCGGGCGTCCGCGAGATCGGCGAGGTCCAGGCCCGACCGCCCCGCCAGCGGGTGGCCGGCGGGCAGGGCGACCGCGATCGGCTGCTCGGCGACGGCGACGCCGGTCAGCGGACCGACGTCGGGCAGATGCAGCGGATCGCTGGGCGCGGCCATGCCGTCCGTCAGCCCGAGGTCCGCCTCGCCGGTGGCGACCGCCGCGGGCAGCTCCTGCCGCCCGAGCACCCGGACGGTGAGCTCCAGCCCGGGGTGGGCCTGCCGGGTGACGGCGAGGGCGGCGGCGAGGCCGGTGGTCACCGCGAGCGGGGTGGTGGCCAGCACCAGGCCGGCGGCGGGTGCGCCGGCCAGTCGGGCGATGTCGGCCCGGGCCGCCGCCGTCCGGAGCAGCAGCGGCCCGGCGTGCTCCAGCAGCCGCGCGCCGGCGGCGGTCGGCCCGACCGGTCGGCGGTGCAGCAGCTCCGCGCCGAGGTCGGCCTCCAGCACGGCGATCTGCTGCGAGACCGCCGACTGGGTGTAGCCGAGTTCACGGGCGGCGGCCGAGAAGGACCCGAGGCGGGCCACGGTGACGAAGGTGCGCAGCAGGTGCGATTCCATGGAGATCAGTATTGCTGATGGATCAGTCAGCAATCATCGTTGGCGCCGATCTCGACCTTCGGGCCACGATGGTCGCATGAGCACTCCCACCACCCCCTCCCCCGGCCCGGCCGTCCTTGCGCCCGAGACTCCGGAAGCGGCGCGCGGCGCCGGCGTGCCGTACACCGCGCGGCTCGCGCTGGTCGGCGACCGCTCCCCCAGCATCCGCTCGCACGCCCGCATCCCGGGCCTGCTCGACGCGCTCGCCCGGCGCGAGCAGCTGGTGCTGGACGCGTACTGGATCTCCACCGAGGACGCCGGGCAGGACGGCGCCCTGGCCGGGTTCGACGCGATCTGGCTGCTGCCCGGCAGCCCGTACCGCAGCGAGGCCGGTGCGCTGGCCGCCGTCCGGACGGCCCGTGAGCGGGGCATCCCGTTCCTCGGCACCTGCGGCGGCTTCCAGCACGCCGTGCTGGAGTACGCGCGGACCGTCTGCGGGCTCGGCCGGGCCGCCCACGCCGAGTCCCCGGAGCGGCCGGGCTTCCCCGAGGAGGACGAACAGCTGCTGGTCGTCCCGCTGACCTGCTCCCTGGTCGGCCACGAGGGCGTCATCGAGATCACCCCGGGCACGCTCGCCGCCCAGGTCCTCGGCACCACCCGCACGCTGGAGCGGTACCACTGCGCGTACGGCCTGAACGCGCGGTACCTGGACGTCCTGCGGGAGCACGGGCTGCGGTTCAGCGGCGCGGACGAGAACGGCGAGGTGCGGATCGCCGAGCTGCCGGGCCACCCGTTCTTCCTGGCCACGCTGTTCCAGCCGGAACTCGCCGGGGACGGCACCCGCCCGCACCCGGCGATCGGCGCGCTGGCCGCTGCCGCCGTGGCGCACAGCGCCCGCACGGCGGCCGGCGGCCGGACCTGACCGCCTGCCCCACCACCTGAAGGAGCACACCGTCATGACCGGCGAGATCGCCCGCGTGGAGACCCCCGACAGCAGGATCGCCGTCGAGGCCACCGAGCTGCCCGGGCCCCGACGGGGCCCGGGCTCGGGCGAGGACCGCAGCGCCTGAGGGCCTTTCAGTTGGTGCCGGCGGTCAGTTCGCTGAACAGCTTGTTCGCCGATTCGGAGGCAAACTGGCGCTGCAGCTCGGCGCGTGCGATCTGCTTCTTGAACTCGCCCTCGTAACCGGCGAATCCGGCGTTGTGCATGGTGTCGGTGGTCCACGTCGCGAATGCCTGGTAGTTCCAGATGTGCGGCAGGCGGGTCTGCGAGTAGCGGTCGAGGAGGCCGGCGTCGTTCTCCTTGACGTGGCGGATCACGGCGCGGGCGAAGACCTCGCTGTCGTGCAGGGCGAGGTGGGCCCTTGGCGCTCATCGGCGGGACGATGCGGGCGGCGTCGCCCAGGAGGTGGAGCCTGCCGTAGCTCATCGGGTCGAAGACCACGCTGCGCAGGGCCACGATCTGCTCGGAGAGGATCTCGCCGCGCGAGGGCGGGGTGCCGAAGCGGGCTTCCAGCTCGCTCCGGATGCGCTCGTCGGGCCACTGTTCGGGGGTGTCGTCGACGGCGCACCGGAGGTAGATGCGGCTGGCCCGGGGGCCTCGGGGGATCATCCCGGCCAGACCCAGTCGGTGTACGGCCGTGCCGGACGGATCGGCCGGAGCAGCGGCCAGGACGCTGAGCCACGAGTAGCCGTACTCGTGGGAGTACCCGGTCAGCGCCGAGGCGGGGATGCTGCGGCGTGAGATGCCGTGGAAACCCCGATGCGCCCTGGACAGTAGGGCCATGACCCCCGACCTTCAGCACACGCTCGCAGGGTGGTGAGCTGTGGCCCCGCGAATCCAGCGCCCGAGCCGGCGGCGGATGCTGTCGCTGACCGTTGAAGCCGGGCCGACCGGCCGTCAGCGGGCCGTCAGCTCGTCCCAGACCTCACGGACCCGGGGGGCCAGTGCCTCCAGCGGGCCGCTGTTGTCGATCACCAGGTCGGCGACCGCGAGCCGGGCCTCCCGGGTGGCCTGGGCGGCCATCCGGGCCGTCGCCTCAGCCTCGGCCATGCCGCGCAGCCGGACCAGCCGGTCGAGCCGCACGTCGTCGGCGGCGTCCACCACCACGACCAGGTCGTAGAGCGGGGCGAGGCCGTTCTCGGCGAGCAGGGGCACGTCGTGCACCACGACGGCGTCCGGCGCGGCGGCCTCCTCCAGTTCGGCGGAGCGGGCTCGGACCAGCGGGTGGACGATGGCGTTCAGTGCCTGGAGCCGGGCCGGGTCGGCGAAGACCAGGGCCCCCAGTGCGGGCCGGTCCAGCTCGCCGTCCGCGCGGAGCACCCCGGGGCCGAACTCGGCCAGGACGGCGGCCAGCCCGTCGGTCCCGGGGGCGACCACCTCACGGGCGATCAGGTCGGCGTCCACCACCACGGCCCCGTACGAGGCGAACAGTCGGGACACCTCGCTCTTGCCCGCGCCGATCCCGCCGGTCAGTCCGATCTTCAGCATGGCGTCAGGCTACCGGCAGCGACCCCGCCGGTGGGCGGCGCCCGCCCGTCCGCCCGTCCGGCCCGTCCGGCTCCGATCGGGCGGGACGGGCGGGACGGGCGGACGGGACGGGCGGGCGGCGCCGGTGGCGCCTCAGCCGAGGTCGATCTGCTCCCCCGGGGCGAGCTGGCGCAGCGGCGCACCCGTCCCCGGGCCGCCCTCGCCGAGCAACCGGCCGAAGATCTGCTGGCCGGCCTCGCTCAGCACCGCCTCGTGGATCCCGACAGCATGGGCGGGCTTGACCGCGCGGACGTAGTCGATCATCTCGGAGACCGTGCTCCACGGCCCTCCGGCCGGCACCAGCAGGGTCTCGACCGGGTGCGGCGGCACGGTCAGCGCGTCGCCGGGGTGGAACAGCCGCCCGTCGACCGTGAACCCGATGTTGGTGATCCGGGGGATGTCCGGGTGGATCACCGCGTGCCATTCGCCGTGCACGGTGACCCCCAGACCGCCCACCTCGAAGGCGTCGCCCTCGCCGACCACGGTGACCCGCTGCCGGACGCCGTCCAACTGCGCGGCCACCGAGCTGTTGGTCCAGACCCGCAGCGCGGGGTCGGCCTCCAGGGCGGCGCGCAGCTGCCCCTCCACGAAGTGGTCGAAGTGTTCATGCGTGATCAGTACGGCGTCGGCGCCGGCGAGCGCGTCGGGCTCGGTGAACATGCCCGGGTCGATGACGATCGTGGTGTCGCCCTGCTGCAGGCGGACGCAGGCGTGGCCCAGCTTGGTCAGCTTCATGACCGAAACTCTACAGCAAGACTGCGCAGTTTTGCTGAACATTTGAACGGTAGACTTGCCCCATGAGCACACCCGCCATTCCCGTGGACCCGCTGGAACTCGCCGCCGACCTGCGCCACGCCCTCGGCAACCTGGTCCGCGCCCTGCGGGTGGGCGACGAACTGCCGCAGAACCAGGCCGGCGTCCTCGGCCTGCTGGTCCGCGAGGGGCCCCACACCACCAGCGAACTGGCCGACCGCCAACGCGTGCGCCACCAGTCGATGGCCCGCACGGTGACCCTGCTCACCGAGGCCGGCCTGGTGCGCCAGGAACGCCACGCCACCGACGGCCGCAAGCTGCTGCTCGCCGCCACCGAGACCGGCACCGCCGCCCTGCACGCCCAGCGCGCCCGCCGCGAGGGCGAGATCGCGGCGGCGATCACCGAGCGGCTCTCCCCCCAGGAGCAGCTGGTCCTGCGGCAGAGCGTCGAACTGCTGCGACGCCTGAGCTGAACCGTCGACCCGGGGCCGGGCCCACGAGGTCAGGAAAGCCGGGCGGACACCGCCCGGCGGCGGCGCTCAGCGCTCGGTCACCGCTCCGACCAGGCCTTCGGCGCCCACCGGCCCGGCCGGCTCGACCCTCAGCAACGCAGCCGCGGCCGGCTCGACCCGCTCGACCGGCTGCGTCGCAGCCCCGACCGGCTCGGGCTTCGCCATCACGGTCGCGGTCGGCCCGTCCGTCGACGCGGCGGGCTCGTGCTCGGCCGGCTCCTGCGCCGGACCGCGCTGCGCGGGCAGGACGGCGGCGGCGATCGGCGGCAGCTCGGTGTGCTCGCTGAGGCCGAAGCGACGGTGCAGGCGGCGCAGCGGGGCCGGCGCCCACCAGTTGAACTCGCCGAACAGGGACATCGCGGCGGGCACCAGCAGACAGCGGACCAGGGTGGCGTCCACCGCCACCGCCACCGCGAGGGCGATGCCCATCTGCTTGACCATCAGCATGTCGCCGGCGGCGAAGCCCGCGAAGACGATCACCATCAGCAGGGCCGCCGAGGTGATGATCTTCCCGCTGCGTTGCAGCCCGAGCTCCACCGAGCGGGTGGAGCTGTACCCACGGTCCCGGAGTTCCTTGATCCGGGCGAGCAGGAAGACCTCGTAGTCCATCGAGAGACCGAAGGCGAAGGCGAAGACCAGGACGGGTATGAAGGTCTCCAGACCGCCGACCGGGCTGAAGCCGAGGAACCCGCTGAACCAGCCGTCCTGGAAGACCAGGGTCAGCGCGCCGAGCGAGGCGCCCAGCGACAGCAGGTTCATCAGCAGGGCCTTGACCGGCATCACCACCGAGCCGGTCATCAGGAAGAGCAGGATCAGCGTGCCGATCGCGACCAGGCCGAGCGCCCACGGGCCGCGGGTCAGCAGTTCGTGCTGGAAGTCGACCACCGAGGCGGCGCCGCCGGTGACGTAGGTGGTGAGGCCGCCGCGCTCGGCGCGCAGTTCCTTGACCACGTCCTTGGCGGCGGAGCCCTGCGGGTCGCCGTGCACCAGGACGTCGACGGTACTGAGCTGCTCGCCCACCGGGGTGACCGCGCGGACCCCGGCGACGCCGGGCAGCTTGGCCACCACGTCGTCGGCGTAGGCCTGGGCGACCGCCGCGCCGCCGCGCACCACCACGGTGACGGGCGCGGGCGCGACCTGCGGGAAGCGCTGGTCGACGGTCTCGGAGACCTGCCGGCCGGCGGAGGAGGCGGGCAGCACCGCGGCCCCGGAGTTGCGCATCTCGGCGCCGGCGAACGGCGCTCCGGCGGCGACCAGCAGGGCGGTGCAGGCCAGGGCGACGGGTACCGCCTTCTTGCGTACCCGGCGCACGGTGCGGCTGAAGAAGCCCTCGTCGGGGACGGGCGCCGTCGGGGTCTTGATCCGGTGGCCGGCGAAGCCGAGCAGGGCGGGCACCAGGGTCAGGGCGGCCGCGACGGCGATCACCACCACGCTCACCCCCGCCGCGGCCACGGCGGCCAGCACGGGGCTGGTGAAGATGAAGAGGCCGGAGAGCGCGACGGCCACGGTGAGCCCGGAGAAGGCGACGGTGCGGCCGGCCGTCGCGGCGGTGCGCTCCACGGCGGCGGCGATGCCCGCGCCGTGGCCGCGTTCCTCGCGGAAGCGGTTGACCATCAGCAGCGCGTAGTCGATGGAGAGCCCGAGGCCGAGCACGGTGGCGATCGGCAGCACGCTGGTGTCGATGTCCATGATCTTGCTGAAGCCGAACATGGCCAGCAGGGCGCCGCCGACCGAGGCGACCGCGCCGATCACCGGCAGGCTGGCCGCGGCCAGGCCGCCGAAGACCAGCACCATCACCACCAGGGTCAGCGGCAGGGTGACGATCTCGCCGAACCGGGTGTCCCGCTCGGTCTGCTTCTTGACCTCCTGCTGGAGCACCAGGTCGCCGCCGACGGTGACCTTGGCGCCGTCGGCGGCGATGCCGGAGAGGCGCTCGGTGACGGCGGAGAGCTGGGCGTTGCTGCTGCCGTCGGTCATCCGGACGGTCACCAGGCTCGCGTTGCCGTCGGCGGAACGCTGGGCGGGGCCGGATCCGGCCGCCGAGCCGTAGGTGTCGGTGACGGAGGCGACACCGGGCAGGGCGGTGATCTCGGCGGTGGCCCGGGTGACGGCGGTCCGTACGGCCTGGTCCTCCACGGGTACGCCGTCCACGACGGCGGTGACCGAGCCCTTGGCCGGATCGGCGGCGGTGACCACGGCTGTCCCGCGGTCGGCTTCCGAGCTGCCCGCGGCGCCGGCGACGGTACCCTCGAACACCCGCCCGCCGATCAGCACGCCGACCACCAGGACCACGGCCCACAGGCCCAGCACCCAGCGCCGGTGCCGGAAGCAGAACCGCCCGAGGGCCGCGAGCCGGCCGCCTACCTCGGGATCGCCTGACGCCGGAACGTCGGACGCAGGAACGTCGGTGGTCACTGCGGAGCTACGGCGCATATGCGGGGGGTGCCTTGCTTCAGGGGCCGGGTGAGGGCCCGATCGGGCAACTCAACCCAAGGTAGGCGCTAAGGCATAAAAGACCCATAGAGGTGCGATGAGCCCCTCATCACAAAATTCCCTCACATAATGAACCCATAAGTGAACGGCCCCACGGCCCCGGCCGGCCTCGGGAATCCCACCGGAAGGCCGCGCCCCGCACCAACGCATGAACCCCCGCCCGGTTCCCCGGGCGGGGGTTCATGTCAGCTGACGCTCAGCTCAGCGCGGGGCCGAGCCGGGACCAGTGGGGGCGAGAGCTCAGCTCTGGCCGCCCGCCAGCTTCTCACGCAGTGCGGCGAGCGCCTCGTCCGAAGCGAGAGCGCCGGAGCCCTCGTCGCTGCTGGAGGAGTACGAGCCACCGGCGGCGGCGGCAACAGCGTCGCCACCCTCGGCAGCGGCCTCGGCGTCGGCCTCACGGCTCTTGATGACCTGGGCCTGGTGCTGCTCGAAGCGGGTCTGCGCCTCGGCGTACTGGGCCTCCCACGCCTCGCGCTGCTTCTCGAAGCCGTCAAGCCAGTCGTTCGCCTCGGGGTCGAAGCCCTCCGGGTAGATGTAGTTGCCCTGGTCGTCGTACGAGGCAGCCATGCCGTACAGGGTCGGGTCGAACTCGACCGACGCCGGGTCGGCACCGAGCGACTCGTTGGCCTGCTTCAGCGAGAGGCTGATGCGACGACGCTCGAGGTCGATGTCGATGACCTTGACGAAGATCTCGTCGCCGACCTGGACGACCTGCTCCGGGATCTCCACGTGGCGCTCGGCCAGCTCGGAGATGTGGACCAGACCCTCGATGCCCTCGTCCACGCGGACGAACGCACCGAACGGAACCAGCTTGGTGACCTTACCCGGGACGACCTGGCCGATCTGGTGGGTCCGGGCGAACTGCTGCCACGGGTCCTCCTGGGTCGCCTTCAGCGACAGGGAGACGCGCTCGCGGTCCATGTCCACGTCGAGAACCTCGACGGTGACTTCCTGGCCGACCTCGACAACCTCGGACGGGTGGTCGATGTGCTTCCAGGACAGCTCGGAGACGTGGACGAGACCGTCGACGCCACCCAGGTCCACGAAGGCACCGAAGTTGACGATCGAGGAGACGACGCCGGAGCGCACCTGGCCCTTCTGCAGGGTGGTGAGGAAGGTCTGGCGGACCTCGCTCTGGGTCTGCTCCAGCCAGGCACGGCGGGACAGGACCACGTTGTTGCGGTTCTTGTCCAGCTCGATGATCTTGGCCTCGAGCTCCTTGCCCACGTAGGGCTGGAGGTCGCGGACGCGGCGCATCTCGACGAGCGAGGCCGGCAGGAAGCCACGGAGGCCGATGTCGAGGATGAGACCACCCTTGACGACCTCGATGACGGTACCGGTGACGATGCCGTCCTCTTCCTTGATCTTCTCGATCGTGCCCCAGGCGCGCTCGTACTGTGCGCGCTTCTTGGACAGGATCAGACGACCCTCCTTGTCCTCCTTCTGGAGAACCAGGGCCTCGATCTCGTCGCCGACCTTGACGACCTCGTGCGGGTCAACGTCGTGCTTGATCGAGAGCTCGCGGGACGGGATGACGCCCTCGGTCTTGTAACCGATGTCGAGGAGAACCTCGTCACGGTCGACCTTCACGATGATGCCCTCGACGATGTCGCCATCGTTGAAGTACTTGATGGTCTCGTCGATCGCCGCGAGGAAGGCCTCTGCGTCGCCGATGTCGTTGACCGCAACCTGCGGGGTGGTGCTGAGGGAGGAGTCGGTGGGGCTCGTCATTAGGAAAAGGGCTCCGGTACGGACATGAAGTCGTAGGTAATGCCACGCGGAGGGCCCGTATCGCTCCCACCGAAAGCCGGACAGCCAAAGGCACGGCGCACCGGTGTTTCCCAGAAATCCGAGAACCGGTGTCCGTCTTGCGACCGTGGGGTCTTCGACAGATGCGAGCGCGACCTGCTCCGTCCGAGGCGCGCAGGCCCGCAGCGCAACTTGTAGCATACGGGGACAGCCAGGCACGGTCAACGCCAACGAAGGCGAGACGGTGGAGGCCGGTGTGGATCAGGCCATATCCTCGCAACCGCGCCCCGAACACGCCGGCCTGAAACCGGTGTGCAGGGTGGCAGCCGCAGGGGCCCGCTCCCCGGATGCCACCACTCCCGAGCCGACCTGTTCGGAACAGTTCTGGAGAAGCGGCGCTTTCCGCAGACGACACCCTACGCGACGGGCACTACCACCTTGGCCACCACCCCTGATCCTCTGCTCGAACCGGCACCCGGAACGCTGCCGGACGAGGACGACGACGACGCCCTCCGACGGTCCGCCGAGGCCGGCGAGAGCAGCCGGGCCAGCCGCCACTGGTGGGACCGCAACGCGGACGAATACCAGGACGAGCACGGCGAGTTCCTCGGGGACGACCGGTTCACCTGGTGCCCCGAGGGTCTCGACGAGGGCGAGGCCCGGCTGCTCGGCGACCCCGTCTCCTGGCGGGGCGCCGACATCCTGGAAATCGGCGCCGGCGCGGCCCAGTGCTCGCGCTGGCTCGCCGCCCGCGGCGGCCGGCCGGTCGCCCTGGACATCTCCTACCGCCAGCTCCAGCACTCCCGGCGGATCGACCTCGGGCGCGGCGGCCCGCTCGTCCCCGTCGTGCAGGCGGACGCCGCCGTGCTGCCCTTCGCGGACGGCTCCTTCGACCTGGCCTGCTCGGCGTACGGCGCGGTGCCCTTCAGCGCCGACACCGAGGAGCTGATGCGCGAGGTGCACCGGGTGCTGCGGCCCGGCGGGCGCTGGGTCTTCTCGGTCACCCACCCGATCCGCTGGGCCTTCCCCGACGAGCCCGGCGTCGAGGGGCTGACCGCCACCGCCTCGTACTTCGACCGCACCCCGTACGTCGAGCAGGACGGCCAGGGGCGCGCCACCTACGTCGAGCACCACCGCACCCTCGGCGACCGGGTCCGGGAGCTGACCGCCGCCGGGTTCCGGCTGCTCGACCTGGTCGAGCCGGAGTGGCCCGAGGGCCTCGACCAGGAGTGGGGCGGCTGGAGCCCGCTGCGCGGCAGGCTCTTCCCCGGCACCGCGATCTTCGTCTCGCAGCGGGACTGACCCGGCCGTGAAGGACGCCCCCGCTCCCCCGGACACCGCCGGCCCGCAGCCCTCGGGCGCCGGCTCCCCGGCCCCGCTGAACCCCGCCTGGCTCGACCTGCCGGTCCGCGAGGCCGTCCCCGCACTGCAGCGCGCGCTGGCCGCCGGCGGCGCCGCCGTGCTCGCCGCGCCGCCCGGCACCGGCAAGACCACCCTGGTGCCGCTCGCGCTGGCCGGGCTGGTGGCCGGGCTGCCCGGGCCGGCCCACCGGGTGCTGGTGGCCGAGCCGCGCCGGCTGGCCGTCCGCGCCGCGGCCCGCCGGATGGCCTGGCTGCTCGGCGAGCAGCCGGGCGGCCGGGTCGGGTACACGATCCGCGGCGAGCGGCGGGCCGGTCAGGACACCGTGGTCGAGGTGGTCACCACCGGCGTGCTGCTGCAGCGGCTCCAGCGCGACCCCGAACTGGCCGGGGTGGACACGGTCGTCCTGGACGAGTGCCACGAACGGCACCTGGACGCGGACACCGCACTGGCCTTCCTGCTGGACGTCCGGGCCGCCCTGCGGCCCGAGCTGCGGGTGGTCTGCGCCTCCGCGACCTCCGACACCGACGCCTGGGCGCGGCTGCTGGGCGACGAGCGCGGGGCCGCTCCGGTGGTCGAGGCGCACGGCACCTCGCACGCCGTGCAGATCCTCCAGGCGCCCCCGCCACGCGCCGTGCGCCCCCCGCAGGGCACCCGTACGGACCCCCTGCTGCTCGAACACGTGGCCGCCACCGTCCGCCGCGCCCTCGGGGAGCGGGAGGGGGACCTGCTCTGCTTCCTGCCCGGCGTGGGCGAGATCGCCCGGGTCGCCGGACTGCTCGCCGGCGTCCCGGCCGAGGTGCTCCAGCTGCACGGGCGCGCCCCGCAGGCCGTCCAGGACGCCGCGCTCGGCGCCGGCGCCGGCCGCCGGGTCGTGCTGGCCACCTCGGTCGCCGAATCCTCGCTGACCGTCCCGGGCGTACGGATCGTGGTCGACTCCGGGCTCGCCCGCGAACCGCGCACCGACCACGCCCGCGGCCTCTCCGCGCTGGTGACCGTCCGAGCCTCGCTGGCCGCCGCCCGCCAACGGGCCGGCCGCGCCGGCCGCGAGGCCCCCGGCGTCGTCCACCGCTGCTGGCACCAGGCCGAGGACGCCCTCGCCGCGCCCTTCCCCACCCCCGAGATCGCCCTCGCCGACCTCACCACCTTCGCCCTGCAGGCCGCCTGCTGGGGCGACCCGGACGCCCACGGCCTCGCCCTGCCCGACCCGCCCCCCGCCGGGGCGATGGCCGCCGCCCGGCAGACCCTGCAGGCCCTCGGCGCCGTCGACGAACAGGGCCGGGCCACCCCCCGCGGCACCCGGATCGCCGGCACCGGCCTGCACCCGCGGCTGGCCCGGGCCCTGCTCGACGGCGCCCCGCTGGTCGGCTCCCGGCGGGCCGCCGAACTCGTCGCCCTGCTCTCCGAGGAGCCGCCGCGCGCGCTGGGGGACGACCTCGGCGCCGTCTGGCGCACCGTCCGCGGCGGCCACGACCCCTACGCCGGCCGGTGGCGCGAGGAGTCCCGCCGGCTGCGCCGGAGCCTGGACGAGACACCCGCGACCCGCCTGCCCGACGCCACCGCCGCCGGTCTGGTGGTCGCGCTGGCCTTCCCCGAACGGATCGCCCGGGCCCGGGTCGAGAAGCCCGAACCCGGCACCCGCAGCCCGTACCTGATGGCCTCGGGCACCGCCGCCGAAACCGCCCCCGGCACCGCGCTGACCGGCCTGCCCTGGCTGGCCGTCGCCGTCGCCGACCGCCCCGCCGGCGCACCCTCGGCCCGGATCCTGCACGCCGCCGCGCTGGACGAGGAGACCGCCCGGCTGGCCGGCGCGCCGCTGCTCACCGGGCGGGCCGAGGTCCGCTGGGCGACGCCGCCCGGCGGCCGGCGCGGCGATCTGACGGCCCGTCGGGTCGAGTCGCTCGGCGCCCTGGAACTCGCCTCCTCGCCGCTGTCCGCCCCGGACCCGGCGCTGGTCCGGGCCGCCCTGCTGGACGGGCTCGCCCGCGAAGGCGTCGGCGAGCTGCTCAGCTGGCCGCCCGCGGCCGTGGCGCTGCGCCAGCGGCTCGGGTTCCTGCACCGCGTCCTGGGGGCACCCTGGCCCGACGTCGGCGACCAGGCCCTGCTGGCCGCGGCCGAGGAGTGGCTGGAACCCGAACTCTCCCGGGCCCGCCGCCGCTCCGCGCTGGAGCGGATCGACACCGCCGCCGCCCTGCAGCGCCTGCTGCCCTGGGCCACCGGTGAGGCCGGGCGGCTCGACGAACTGGCCCCGGAGCGGATCACGGTGCCCTCCGGCTCCCGGATCCGGGTCGACTACACCGGGGACCGGCCCGTCCTGGCCGTCAAACTGCAGGAGCTGTTCGGCTGGGTCGCCGCCCCCGCGCTGGCCGGCGGGCGGGCCCCGCTCACCGTCCACCTGCTCTCACCGGCCGGCCGGCCGGCCGCCGTCACCGGCGACCTCGCCTCCTTCTGGCGAGAGGGGTACCGGGCCGTCCGCGCCGAGCTGCGCGGCCGCTACCCGCGCCACCCCTGGCCGGAGGACCCGACCGCCGCCGAGCCGACCCGGCGGCTCAACCCGCGCGGCTGACGCGCGGGCCGAGGCGGCCGGGCCGGCCGGTCGTCACCCGGGCACGTTGCCGGGGGTGAACGCCGGGGCCGGCGGGCGGGGCAGCGGGGTGCCGGTCTGCACCTTGTCGCAGGTCAGGATCTGGCCGGTCTCCGGGCTCCGGACGCAGTTCGGGTTGTCGACCGCGTGGCCGGTGCCGCAGGTGGTCCCGCAAGGCAGCGGGGAGACCGTGCTCGGGTCCGGCCGGCGGGTCGCGGCGTTCTTCGGGGACGGGCTCCTGGTGACGCTCGGGGCGGCTGCCGGACGGGCGGCGGCCGGGGCCGCGGCCGGGCTCGGCGACGACGGCTCGGCGGGGGGCGCCACCGCGGGAGCCGCCGCCGGGTCGGACGGTGCCGCCGACGGCGTTTCCGTCGGCGTGCCGGACGGAGTCGCCGGGAGCGAGGCCGTCGAGGCGGACGGCCGGGCGACCGCCGGCGCGGCCGGAGTCGCCGATCCCCGGCCCGCCAGGGCCCAGGCCGATCCGCCGGCCAGCAGGAGCGCCGCCACGGCGCCCGCCGCCACCCACCGGGCCCGCCGACCGAACAGCCCGGGGCTCTTCCGCCCGTCCTGCCCCGGCCCGGCCTCGCCCGGCTCGCCCGCGTCCAGCCCGTCCTCGCCCAGCCCGGCCATACCGTCCCGCCTCCGACCACGACCGCCCGCCGCACCCGGTGCGCGGACGGAACCGGCCGGAGCCTACTGCCCGCCCGCCGCCGGGTGATCACCGCCCCGGCGCGGAACCGGGCCCTTCAGGGGGTGACCGCGCTCCACCCGGCGGGGTGGCAGGGCTTCTGACGGTCCGCCGGACTCAGCCGGCGGACGCGACGGACACGGCGGACACGGCGGGCTCCCACGGCTCGAACCACGGGTCGGGCCACCGCTCGGCCGCCGCCATCAGCGGGAACAGGGTGGCGCCGTCCAGGGTCTCGCGGATGATGTCGGCGTGACCGCCGTGCCGCGCGGTCTCCTCGATCAGGTGCAGCAGCACCCACCGCACCGACCACTCCTCCGCGTCGGCGGGGAACCACGGCACGCCCCGGGGGACGGGGACGCCCCGGCCCAGGTCCGCGATGCCGGCGATGCCCTCGTCGGTCTCGGCGGTCGCCAGCTCGTAGTCGGCCAGCAGGCCGGCCAGCGTCTCGCCGGGCGCGGGCAGGAACTCGGGGGCGTCCGACTCGTCGGCCGACCGCTGCGGGGCGGTGGAGTGCCCCAGGACGAGCTTCATCCAGCCGCGCTCGCAGCGCGCGGCGTGCTTGATCAGGCCGGCGATGCTCAGCTCGCTGGCGGACGGGGTGGCCCAGCCCTGCTCCTCGGTGAGGCCGTGCGCGGTGGCGCGGAGCTGCCGGCGCTGCTGGGCGAGGAAGGCGAGCAGTGCTTCGCGCTCGTCGGCGACCGGCGGGGCGAGTCCATGCATGCGATGGCACCTTTCCGTACGTGGTGGGTGGGGGTGCCTCCGGTCTCGTACGGCCCCGGCCCGGCAGGTGCGGCGAGGGGTGCGTCGACGGTGCGGAGTGCCCGTGACGACCCTTCCGCCTGGGCCCGTCGGCGTCAACGGCGTGGTGGAATCTATTTCAGAAACTTTCTGCAAGACTTTGCAGAGATCGGACCCCGGACAGCCCGCCGCCCCGCCCCCGGCGAACCGGGGACGGGGCGGCGGCGCACAGCTGCGCGGTCATCGGTGCGCTACCGGCCGAAGCCGGAGCGGGCCGGTGGGGGCGGTCAGTGCGCGGCGCTCTCCCAGTTCGGGCCGACACCGACCGACACGTCCAGCGGGGCCCGCAGCGGGTAGGCCCCGGCCATCTGCTCGCGGACGATCGCCTCCACCCGCTCGCGCTCGCCGGGAGCCAGCTCCAGCACGATTTCGTCGTGCACCTGGAGCAGCATCCGGGAGGCCAGCCCGGCCTCCCGGAGCGCGTCGTCCACCTTCAGCATCGCGATCTTGACGATGTCGGCGGCCGAGCCCTGGATCGGGGCGTTCAGGGCCATCCGCTCCGCCATCTCGCGGCGCTGGCGGTTGTCGCTGTTCAGGTCGGGCAGGTGGCGGCGGCGGCCCAGCAGCGTCTCGGTGTAACCGGTGGCGCGCGCCTCCTCGACCACCCGGTGCAGGTAGTCCCGGACCCCGCCGAAGCGCTCGAAGTAGGTGTCCATCAGGCCCTGCGCCTCGCCGGGCTTGATCCCGAGCTGCTGGGACAGCCCGTACGCGGAGAGCCCGTACGCCAGGCCGTAGGACATCGCCTTGATCTTGCGGCGCATCTCGGCGTCCACCGCGCCCGGCTCGACGGAGAAGACCTGGGAGGCGACCGTGGTGTGCAGGTCCTCGCCGCCGGCGAAGGCCTCCAGCAGGGCCTCGTCCTCGGAGAGGTGCGCCATGATGCGCAGCTCGATCTGCGAGTAGTCGGCCGTCAGCAGCGACTCGTAGCCCTCGCCGACGACGAAGGCCCGGCGGATCGCGCGGCCCTCCTCGGTGCGGACGGGGATGTTCTGCAGGTTCGGGTCCTGCGAGGAGAGCCGGCCGGTGGCGGCCACCATCTGGTTGAAGGTGGTGTGGATCCGGCCCTGCGGGGAGACCGTCTTGAGCAGGCCCTCGACGGTGGTGCGCAGCTTGGCCTGGTCGCGGTGGCGCAGCAGGATCACCGGCAGCTCGTTGTCCGTCTGGGTGGCCAGCCAGGTGAGGGCGTCCGCGTCGGTGGTGTACCCGGTCTTGATCTTCTTGGTCTTGGGCAGCGCCAGCTCGCCGAAGAGGATCTCCTGCAGCTGCTTGGGCGACCCGAGGTTGAACTCGTGGCCGGCGGCGGCGTGCGCCTCCTCCACCACCCGCTGGATCTCGGTGGCGAACTGCGACTCCAGACCGGTCAGCCAGGCCCGGTCGGCGGCGATGCCGGTGCGCTCCATCCGGGCCAGCAGGGCGGCGATCGGCAGCTCCATGTCGCGGAGCAGCTCGGTGGCGCCGGCCGCGGCGAGGCGGGGCTCGAAGAGCGCGGCGAGATCGAGAACCGTCCGGGCCTGGACCATCAGCGCGCGGGCGCCGGCGGTGCTGTCCTCCTCCGGCGCGTCGAAGCTGAGCTGGCCGCTCTCGGCGGCGGCCGCGGGGGTCAACGAGCGGGAGAGGTACTCCTCGGCGAGCACCTCCAGGGTGAAGGTGCGCCGGCCGGGCTTCTCCAGGTAGGCGGCGAGGGCGGTGTCGGCGACCACGCCCTCGACCTGCCAGCCCTGCTCGGCGAAGGCCCGCATCACGTGCTTGGCGATGTGCAGGGCCTTGGGGCGCCGCGGGTCGGCGAGCCAGGCGGTGAAGGCGGTGTCGTCCTGCTCGTCGAGCTTGGCGGGGTCGAACCAGGCGGCGGTCTCGCCGGCGGCCAGCGCGACCTCCTGGACGCTGCCCTCGCCCTGGCCCCAGCGGTAGACGGCGGCCAGCGCGACCGGGTCGGTGGCGCCGACGGCGTGCTCGGCGAGCCAGCCGGCCAGCGCGCCGGGCTCGGTCAGCAGGTCGCCGTCGACCTCGATGCCGGGGGCGACCTCCGCCTCGACGGCCTCCTGCGCGGCGCCGGGGTCGATGCCGAAGATGCGGTCGCGGAAGTTGCTGTTGCGGAACTCCAGCGACTCCATCAGCTGGCCGACGGCCTCCCGGTCGAAGGCGGTGCGCTGCAGGTCGGCGACGGTGAGCGGGAGCTCGACGTCGCGGACCAGCTCGGTGAGGACGCGGTTGCGCTTGACCGAGTCGAGGTGCTCGCGGAGCTTCTCGCCGATCTTGCCCTTGACCTGGTCGGCGTTGGCGATCAGCTCGTCGAAGGAGCCGAACTGGTTGACCCACTTCGCGGCGGTCTTCTCACCGACGCCGGGGATGCCGGGCAGGTTGTCGGACGGGTCGCCGCGCAGGGCCGCCAGGTCGGGGTACTGGGTGGGGGTGACGCCGTACTTCTCGGCGACCTTCTCCGGGGTGTAGCGGGTCAGCTCGGAGACGCCCTTGGTGGGGTAGAGCACGGTGACCCGCTCGCTCACCAGCTGGAGGGAGTCGCGGTCGCCGGTGACGATGTCGACGTCGAAGCCCTCGGCCGCGGCGGCGGTGGCGAGGGTGGCGATGATGTCGTCGGCCTCGAAGTTCTCGACCGTCATCCGGGGGACGTTCATCGCGTCGAGCAGTTCGCCGATCAGGCCGACCTGGCCCTTGAACTCGTCCGGCGTCTTGGCGCGGTTGGCCTTGTAGTCGGGGAACTCCGCCGAGCGGAAGGTCTGCCGGGAGAGGTCGAAGGCCACCGCGAGGTGGGTCGGCTGCTCGTCGCGCACGGTGTTGGCGAGCATCGAGGCGAAGCCGTACACCGCGTTGGTGGGCTGGCCGGTGGAGGTGTTGAAGTTCTCCACGGGCAGTGCGTAGAAGGCCCGGTAGGCCATCGAATGCCCGTCGAGCAGCATCAGCCGGGGCCGCGGGCCGGCCCCGTCGCCACCCGTCGCGCCCTTACCCGTACTCTGCGTAGCCACGTCAACGTCCCGTTCCTGCCGATTCCACTGCCGGTCACCGATCCTATGGCCCGCCGCCGACAACGGACGCGAGGACGAGGGCGGGGGCGGGGCGCCGCGACACCGCCGGGCGCGGCCGCTACCGCCGGGTAGCGCGGTCGTACGATCACAGCAGCACGACGACGTGACCCCGACCGGCAGGAGCTCCCATGACCGACGCCGCCCCCACCGACCCGGCCCCCCTCCTGAACGTCCCGCAGGACGTCCTCGACCACTTCGCCAAGCTCGGCGTCGACCCCTCCACCTTCTCCGGCGGCCACCTCGGCGACCGGCTCGGCATCAAGGTCGTCGAGGCCTCCGGGGACCGCGTGGTGGGCACCATGCCGGTCGAGGGCAACCAGCAGCCGTACGGGCTGCTGCACGGCGGCGCCTCGGCCGCACTGGCCGAGACCCTGGGCTCGATCGGCGCGATGCTGCACGCCGGCCCGGGGCGCTACGCGGTCGGCGTGGACCTGAACGCCACCCACCACCGCTCGGCCACCACCGGCCTGGTCACCGGCGTGGCGACGGCGGTCTTCAAGGGGCGGACGGCGGCCACCTACGAGATCGCCATCACCGACGACACCGGCCGGCGGATCACCAGCTGCCGGCTGACCTGCATGCTGCGCGACCTGTAGCACCGCCCGGCCCCTCCAGTCGCCCTCTTGTTCGACCATGGCGTTTGACAACTGCCCCACCCGGGCAGGCCCTTGGTCCAGACAAGGGGGCGGCGGCATGTCCGGAACAGGACACGGGCAGGGTGGGCGGCCGCGCCGTGCCCCGGCGGGCCCCGCGACGACCCGGGAGCCGGGTCGGGCGACCCGCCGCCGATTCCCGATCAGGCGTCAGATCTCTTTCCCCAAAGGCCTTCCGGTCGTCGCAAGGGCGTGCGCGCCGCCCCGGGCCACGGCCGGCCGGCCGGTGCCGGCACCGACCGCGAACGACCCGCCGCCCACCGCGGCGGCCCCGTCCGCGTACGTCGGAACGGCCTCCGCCCCGGGCGCCGGTCCCGCGCCGCGGCCGCCGGCCACCACCGGCCCCCGTTCCCGTACGGGACCGCCGCCGCCGGCCGGCCCCACCCTGGACTCGTGGCCGCCACGGCCACCGGCCTGCCGCTGCGGGTGACGCCCGGTCAGGCCGTGGAGGTGGATGTCCGGCATGTGGTCACCGACTGCCTCGCGGTACCCGCGGAGGCCTGGCTTCCGTTCCTGGATGTAACGCTGCGTAACACGGGGGCAATGCGGGCCGCCCGCCGGGGCCCAGGGCCCCACCGCGCCCTCCACCTCGCCGAAAACCAGCGCGCCACCTGCCCCATGTCCGATATCCGGACATCAATGCCCGGGGCCAGCGCGCCGGACGGTGACGTCCGGTAAGCGGACACACCAGCAGTCACCTGCACTTCTGAGCCTTACATCCGATCACCACACGAGATACCCCCCGGTACCACCGGCTCAGGCGGGCGAAAACCGCCACATCCTGAGACACCGGGACGGAATGCGCATAACAAGAGAATCACAGCCTGCCCACACCCCTCCACGAGGCGCCCACGGGCATCTAGAGTCACGGCCAGTCACCGCGCCACCGATTGGGCCTGAGCCCCAGCGCGCGACCCGGCACCCGCCACCTCAGGCGCCGTGCTTCCTGACCGAAGGGGACCCTCGTGCGTCATCGTTCAGCGCTTGTCGTGAGCATCGCCGTCATCGGAGCGCTCAGCCTCTCCGCCTGCGGCTCCCGCGACGAGAAGAAGGCCGGCGACACCGCCGGCGGCGCCTCCACCACCGTGACCATCGGCGTGGACGCTCCGCTCACCGGCGACCTCTCCGCCCTCGGCCTCGGGATCAAGAACTCCGTCGACCTCGCGATCAAGCAGGCCAACGAGAAGAACGAGGTCCCCGGCGTCAAGTTCCAGATCAAGGCCCTGGACGACACCGCCAAGCCGGCCCCCGGCCAGCAGAACGCCACCCAGCTCGTCGCCGACAACTCCGTGATCGGCGTCGTCGGCCCGCTGAACTCCAGCGTCGCCCAGTCGATGCAGCAGATCTTCAACGACGCGAACCTGGTCGAGATCTCCCCCGCCAACACCGGCGTCGCCCTCACCCAGGGCGAGAAGTGGGCCACCGGCACCAAGGCCCGCCCCTTCAAGTCCTACTTCCGCACGGCCACCACCGACGCCGTGCAGGGCCCGTTCGCCGCCCAGTACCTCTTCAAGGACGCGAAGAAGGCCAAGGTCTTCCTCATCGACGACCAGAAGACCTACGGCGCCGGCCTCGCCGCCACCTTCAAGGGCGAGTACACCAAGCTCGGCGGCACCATCGTCGGCGAGGAGCACGTCAACCCCGACGACCGCGACTTCAGCGCCATCGCCACCAAGGTCAAGGCCTCCGGCGCCGAGGCCGTCTACTACGGCGGCGAGTACCCCGCCGCCGGCCCGCTCTCGCTCCAGCTGAAGGACGCCGGCGCCAACATCCCGCTGATGGGCGGCGACGGCATCCAGAGCGGCGACTTCATCAAGCTCAACCCGAAGAGCCAGGGCGACCTCGCCACCGCCGTCGGCCTGCCCGTCGAGGCGCTCCCGACCGCCGCGAAGTTCATCGCCGACTACAAGGCGGCCGGCTACAAGGACGCCTACGAGACCTACGGCGGCTACTCCTACGACAGCGCCTGGGCCATCATCCAGGGCGTCAAGGCCGTCGTCGCGGCCAACGGCGGCAAGCTCCCCGAGAAGCCCCGCGAGAAGGTCGTCGAGGCCGTCCAGAAGATCTCCTTCGACGGCGTGACCGGCAAGGTCTCCTTCGACGAGTTCGGTGACACCACCAACAAGCAGCTCACCGTCTACGCCGTCAAGGACGGCAAGTGGGCCGTGGAGAAGTCCGGCACCTTCGCCGGCTGACCCGTACCAGCCTGACGGACACACCGAACCAACCGCGCGGGGGCGCCACGAGTGCCCCCGCGCGCGCCCACATCCCCCACCCACGCGGACAACGCACAACGGAGGCCCAGCGGTGCACGATCTACCGCAACAGCTGGCCAACGGCCTGATCCTCGGCGCCCTCTACGGCCTCGTCGCGATCGGCTACACGATGGTCTACGGCATCGTCCAGCTCATCAACTTCGCCCACGGCGAGATCTTCATGGTCGGCGGCTTCGGCGCCCTCACCGCCTACCTCGCCCTGCCCGGCGGCACCACCCTCTGGCTTGCCCTGCCCCTCATGCTGATCGCCGGCATCCTGGTGTCCACCCTGGTCGCCGTCGGCGCCGAGCGCTTCGCCTACCGGCCGCTGCGCACCGCGCCCCGCCTCGCGCCGCTGATCACCGCGATCGGCCTCTCGATCGTCCTCCAGCAGCTCGTCTTCTCGTTCTACCCCGACGCCAAGAAGGCCCGGGTCTTCCCGAAGATCCCCGGCGACCCCTTCCACCTCGCGTCGATCACGATCCAGCGCAGCGACATCTTCCTGATCATCGCCGCCCCGATCTGCATGCTCATCCTCGGCTGGTTCGTCGCCCGCACCCGCTCCGGGCGCGCGATGCAGGCCACCAGCCAGGACCCCGACACCGCCAAGCTCATGGGCATCGACACCGACCGCGTGATCGTGATGGCCTTCGCCATCGGCGCCGCGTTCGCCGCCGTCGCCGCCGTCGCCTACGGCCTGCGCACCGGCCAGATCGACTTCCGGATGGGCTTCATCCTCGGCCTCAAGGCGTTCACCGCGGCCGTCCTCGGCGGCATCGGCAACATCTACGGCGCCATGCTCGGCGGCCTCGCCCTCGGCCTCGCCGAAGGCCTCGCCACCGCCTACATCCAGCACATCCCCGGCATGCACCTCTTCGGTGGCGGCGCCTGGAAGGACGTCTGGGCCTTCGTACTCCTCATCGTCGTCCTCCTCGTCAGGCCCCAAGGGCTGCTCGGCGAGCGCGTCGCGGACAGGGCGTGACCACCATGACCACAGAGATCACCCCGGTCATCCCGGTACCGGAACGCGCCGCCCGGGTCTTCACCGCCCTCGCTGCCGTCGCCACCGCCGGCACCGCCCTCACCGCCTGGACCTGGACCGCCGAATTCCCCGGCGACCTCACGTACTACGGCTCCCCCGCCGGCCTCCAGTGGCTCACCCTCGTCGGCGGCCTGATCACCGCCGTCCTCACCCTGGCCCGCTACGGCATCCCCGGCCTGCGCTGGACCAGCCCCGCCGGCGGCAACAACGGCATCCTGCTGGCCGCCCTCGGCACCGCCGCCGTCAGCTGGTTCTCCATCCTCGCCATCGCCGTCGACCTCGGCGGCCTCGCCAACCTCGAACCCGGCGGCTGGCTGGCCGGCCTCACCTCGCTGCTCGCCGTCACCGGCGCCCTCGGCCTGCCGCTCGACCGCAGGACCGCGGACAGCCTCGACAAGCCGAACTACTGGTGGCTGCTGGCCGGCGGCGTCGGCTACCCGGTGCACCACCTGGTCACCCGGACCCTGCGGCTCGCCAAGATCGAGCGCAAGCTCCCCCCGGCCCGGGAACTGCCCTCCTGGGTCGAGGTCCTGCTGATCATCGCCGCCTTCGCGATCGGCCTGTTCGCCATCACCTTCGGCATCGACACCGAGTACGGCGAGCTCTTCACCGGCTACCTCGTCCTGGCCGGCTTCACCGTCGCCGCCCTCGCCAAGACCGGCCTGCTGCAGCGCCTGCGCGCCCTCACCGTCAAGCACCGCCCGGTCGCCACCGGCGCCGCCTTCTCCGCCGCGGCCGCCTTCCCGTTCACCCAGACCAGCGACCAGTACACCTCCGTCGCGGCGAACATCCTGATCTTCGCCACCGTCGCCCTGGGCCTGAACATCGTCGTCGGCCTGGCCGGCCTGCTCGACCTCGGCTACGTCGCCTTCCTCGGCGTCGGCGCCTACGCCGCGGCCCTGGTCTCCGGCTCCCCCGCCTCGCCCATCCACGTCGCCTTCCCCTTCTGGGCGGCGGCGCTCACCGGCGCGGCAGCGGCAATGATCTTCGGCGTCCTGATCGGCGCCCCCACCCTGCGGCTGCGCGGCGACTACCTCGCCATCGTCACCCTCGGGTTCGGCGAGATCTTCCGCATCACCATGAACAACCTCAACGGGACCACCGGCCCCAACGTCACCAACGGGTCCAACGGCATCCCGCGCATCCCCGACCTGCAGATCCTCGGCTTCGACCTCGGCAAGAAGCACCTGGTCGGCGGCATCGAACTCGGCCGGTTCTCCAACTACTACCTGCTGATGCTGATCATCACCGCCGTCGTCGTGCTGGTCTTCGCCCGCGTCGGCAACTCCCGGATCGGCCGCGCCTGGGTCGCCATCCGCGAGGACGAGACCGCCGCCGAAGCCATGGGCATCAACGGCTTCCGGCTCAAGCTCCTCGCCTTCGCCCTCGGCGCCTGCCTCGCCGGCCTCGCCGGCACCGTCCAGGCCCACGTCAGCTACACCGTCACCCCCGACCAGTACACCTTCGCCGAGGCCCTGCCCCCCAACTCGGCCTTCCTGCTCGCCGCCGTCATCCTCGGCGGCATGGGCACCATCAGCGGCCCCCTGGTCGGCGCCACCCTGCTCTTCCTGATCCCGAAGAAGCTCGAGTTCCTCTCCAACTACCAGCTGCTCGCCTTCGGCGTCGCCCTCATCATCCTGATGCGCATCCGTCCCGAGGGCCTGATCGCCAACCGGCGCAACCAGCTGGAGTTCCACGAGCCGGTGATCCCCGCACAATCCGCACCCGAGGACGCCGTACCTCTCACCAAGGCAGGGGCGTGAACACCGAGATGACCACCACCACCGCCCCGGCCCCGGCCGGGAACACCCTCCTCGACGTCCGCGGCGTCACCATGCGCTTCGGCGGCCTCACCGCCGTCAACAACGTCGACCTCACCGTCTCCGAAGGCGAGATCATCGGTCTGATCGGCCCCAACGGCGCCGGCAAGACCACCTTCTTCAACTGCCTCACCGGCCTGTACGTCCCCACCGAGGGCTCCGTCAGCTACAAGGGCACCCTGCTGCCGCCCAAGCCCCACAAGGTCACCCAGGCCGGCATCGCCCGCACCTTCCAGAACATCCGGCTCTTCGCCAACATGACCGTCCTGGAGAACGTGCTCGTCGGCCGCCACAGCCGCACCAAGGAAGGCCTCTTCTCGGCGATCCTGCGCGGCCCCGGCTACCGCCGCGCCGAGTCCGAGAGCCGCGACCGGGCCATGGAACTCCTGGAGTTCACCGGCCTCGCCGCCAAGGCCGACCACCTCGCCCGCAACCTCCCCTACGGCGAGCAGCGCAAGCTGGAGATCGCCCGCGCCCTCGCCAGCGACCCCGGCCTGCTCCTCCTGGACGAGCCCACCGCCGGCATGAACCCCCAGGAGACCCGCGCCGCCGAAGAACTCGTCTTCGCCATCCGCGACCGCGGCATCGCCATCCTGGTCATCGAGCACGACATGCGGTTCATCTTCAACCTCTGCGACCGCACCGCCGTCCTCGTCCAGGGCCAGAAGATCGTCGAAGGCGACCGCGAAACCGTCCAGAACGACGAACGCGTCATCACCGCCTACCTCGGTGCCCCGCTCGAAGGCACCGGCGCAGCAGCCAGCACGGAGGCCGACCAGTGACCGCGCTCCTCGAGGTCGAGAACCTCCGCGTCTCCTACGGCAAGATCGAAGCCGTCAAGGGCATCAGCTTCACCGTCAACCAGGGTGAGGTCACCACCCTCATCGGCACCAACGGCGCCGGCAAGACCACCACGCTGCGCACCCTGTCGGGCCTGCTCCGGCCGACCGCGGGGAAGATCACCTTCGACGGGCAGCCGTTGAACACCGTCCCCGCGCACAAGATCGTGTCGCTGGGCCTGGCCCACTCCCCCGAGGGCCGGCACATCTTCCCCCGGATGACCATCGAGGAGAACCTCCTCCTCGGCGCCTTCCTCCGCAAGGACCAGGCGGGCATCACCGCCGACGTCGAGCGGGCCTACGGCCTCTTCCCGATCCTGGGCGAGCGCCGCAAGCAGGCCGCCGGCACCCTCTCCGGCGGCGAGCAGCAGATGCTCGCCATGGGGCGGGCGCTGATGTCCCAGCCGAAGCTGCTGATGCTCGACGAGCCCTCGATGGGCCTCTCCCCGCTGATGATGCAGAAGATCATGGCGACCATCGTCGAGCTCAAGGCCTCCGGCACCACCATCCTGCTCGTCGAGCAGAACGCCCAGGCGGCGCTCTCGCTCTCCGACCAGGGCTACGTGATGCAGACCGGCCACATCGTGCTCACCGGCACCGGCGCCGACCTGCTGAACGACGAATCCGTCCGCAAGTCCTACCTCGGCGAGGACTAGCACCCCGGCGGCACGCGAAGAGGCCCGGTCCACCTGGACCGGGCCTCTTCGCGTGCCGCCCTCGGTCACGCCTCGGGCGCGGCCTCCTCGGCCTTCTTCTTGTCCTGCGCGACGCCTTCCTCGATCACGGCCTCCGCGACGGCGGCCATGGTCATCCGGCGGTCCATCGAGGTCTTCTGGATCCAGCGGAACGCGGCCGGCTCGGTCAGCCCGAACTTCGTCTGCAGCACGCTCTTCGCCCGGTCCACCAGCTTCCGGGTCTCCAGGCGCTGGGTGAGGTCGGCGATCTCCTCTTCCAGCGTCCGCATCTCGGTGTAGCGGGAGACCGCCATCTCGATCGCGGGCACCAGGTCGCTCTTGCTGAACGGCTTCACGATGTACGCCATCGCGCCGGCGTCACGGGCCCGGTCGACCAGCTCGCGCTGCGAGAACGCGGTCAGCATCAGGACGGGCGCAAGGTGCGCGGCGTGGATCTGCTCGGCGGCCGACAGGCCGTCCAGGACGGGCATCTTGACGTCCAGGATCGCCAGGTCGGGCCGGAGCTCCTCGACCAGCTTCAGCGCCGTCGCACCGTCGCCGGCCTCGCCGACGACGACATAACCCTCTTCTTCGAGCATCTCCTTCAGGTCGAGGCGGATCAGGGCCTCGTCCTCGGCGATGACAATCCGGGTGATCTGGGACGAATAGGTCTCAAGCGGCTCAGGCTGCTCGTCGGCGGTGCTCACGGGGCTCCTCGTTCCGGCGGGGTACTGCATGCATGAGCCTACCTAGCTGCGCCCTCGGGCGCGCACAGGGTATCCTGCTCGGGCGCGGACCGGCCGGGTTGGTGGAATGGCATACACGGATGTCTCAAACACATCTGCCCGAAAGGGCTTGTGGGTTCGAATCCCACACTCGGCACCCAGATTGACCTTGGATTCAAAGCCGTTACAGGAATCCCGTGTGATTCGCTGGTACGAGTGACGCTTCACGAACAGGTCCACCATCCGGACCCCGGCGTCCCACCCTGGCCGCATGACAGCCAATTCTCTCCGTGATCAAGCCGTCGCCCTTCTCCGCGACGGCACATCGAACGCCGAGGTTGCCCGGCACCTCCGCGTCCCCCTGGGCACCGTCAGCTGGTGGAAGCACCGGGATCTGGAAAAGCGCGGCGAACTTCCCGGGCGAAAGCGCTCCACCTGTCCCCACTGCTACGGCGACCAGCTCGACACGGCCGCGTACAGCTACCTCCTGGGGCTCTACCTGGGAGACGGCCACATCATGTGGCCCAAGCAGCACCGGGTGCCGAATCTGGTGGTCACCTGCGACGACAAGTGGCCCGGGGTCATGGACGCGGCCGAGCAGGCCATGCGGGAGGTCTTCCCGAACAATTCCCCCTGCCGGGTCCGCCGCACCGGTTGCCACGATGTGAAGGTGTACTCCATGCACCTCCCCTGCCTCTTCCCCCAGTGCGGCCCCGGGAAGAAGCACGAACGCCTGATAGCCCTGGCGCCCTGGCAGCAGCGGATCGTCGACGAGCATCCGTGGGGGCTGATCCGGGGCCTGATCCACTCCGACGGCTGCCGCGTCACCAACTGGGCGACCCGTACCGTCAACGGCGTCGTACGGCGGCACGAATACCCCCGCTACTTCTTCACCCAGACCTCCGCCGACATCAGGGGCATCTTCACCGCCGCCCTGGACTCGGTGGGCGTCGAGTGGAAGGCCTCGATCCCTCGCCCGGAGGGTCAGGTCAACGTCTCCGTCGCCCGCAAAGCCTCCGTCGCCCTGATGGACGCGCACATCGGACCGAAGCACTGAACGGCGGCGCGACCCCCGGACATCTGGGGGCCGCGCCGCGTTCACGGCCGGTCCGGCGATCAGTTGTCGAGTTCCCCGACGTGGTGGACCCGGACGAGGTTGGTGGAGCCGGCCAGGCCGGGCGGGGAGCCGGCGGTGATGACGACGATGTCGCCCTTCTGGCAGCGGCCCAGGCCGATCAGGGCGGCGTCGACCTGCTCGACCATCTCGTCCGTGGTGGGGGCGAAGGGGCCGAGGAAGGTCTCGATGCCCCAGGTGAGGGCGAGTTGGCTGCGGACGGCCGGCTCGTAGGTGAAGGCGAGCACGGGGATCGGCGAGCGGTAGCGGGAGAGCCGGCGGGCGGTGTCGCCGCTCTGGGTGAAGGCCACCAGGTACTTGGCGTCGAGGAAGTCGCCGATCTCGGCCGCGGCGCGCGCGACGGCGCCGCCCTGGGTGCGCGGCTTGTTGCTCGCGGTCAGCGGCGGGAGGCCGGCGGCGATGCCTTCCTCCTCGGAGGCCTCGATGATGCGGGCCATCGTGCGGACGGTCTCGACGGGGTACTTGCCGACCGAGGTCTCGCCGGAGAGCATCACGGCGTCGGTGCCGTCGAGGACGGCGTTGGCGACGTCGGAGGCCTCGGCGCGGGTGGGGCGGGAGGCGTTGATCATCGAGTCGAGCATCTGGGTGGCGACGATGACCGGCTTGGCGTTGCGCTTGGCGAGCTTGACGGCGCGCTTCTGGACCAGCGGGACCTGTTCGAGGGGCATCTCCACGCCCAGGTCGCCGCGGGCCACCATGATGCCGTCGAAGGCGTCGACGATGTCGACGAGGTTCTCGACGGCCTGCGGCTTCTCGATCTTGGCGATGACGGGGAGGAAGCGGCCCTCCTCCTCCATCACGCGGTGGACCTCTTCGATGTCGCGGCCGCTGCGGACGAAGGAGAGGGCGATCAGGTCGGCACCGGTCCGCAGGGCCCAGCGCAGGTCGGCGACGTCCTTGTCGCTGAGCGCGGGCACCGAGACGGCGACGCCGGGCAGGTTGAGGCCCTTGTGGTCGGAGACCAGGCCCCCTTCGATCACGGTGCAGTGCACGCGGGGGCCGTCGACCCGGGTGACCTCCAGGCAGACCCGGCCGTCGTCGACCAGGATGCGCTCGCCGCGCGAGACGTCGGCGGCGAGGCCCTTGTAGGTGGTGCCGCAGATGTCGCGGCCGCCGGTCACGTCCTCGGTGGTGATGGTGAACTCGTCGCCGCGTTCGAGAAGTACGGGCCCCTCGGCGAAGGTGTCGAGTCGGATCTTCGGGCCTTGAAGGTCGGCGAGCACGCCGACGCTGCGGCCGGTCTCGTCGGCGGCCTTGCGGACCCGGCGGTAACGCTCCTCGTGCTCGATCTGGGAGCCGTGGCTCAGGTTGAATCGGGCGATGTCCATGCCAGCGTCGACCAGGGCTTTGATCTGGTCGTACGAGTCGGTGGCGGGCCCGAGGGTACAGACGATTTTTGCTCGGCGCATACTGCTGAGCGTAGGCATTACCGGCGCGTAACAACGACGTTCCACCGGTCGGCCTCATGACCGTTGTCGAAAGGTTCGTTGAACAATCTGACACATCGTGATCTCTGCTCCTGTGAGGGTGAGTTGTCCGCCCCGGCGGAGCGCTTCTGGTGCCGTTCCGTGAAGGCTTGTTCACCCCTGGTTCACCCCCCATTCCGCCCGCGCTTCCGGCCCGGCGGGACGCTTCGGATCCGACGGGGATCCCGTGGGACGAGGTCGAGGGGGAATCGTTCGCGATGAGACGTGTGGGCGGTGTGCTCGCCGCGCTGGTGCTGCTGGGCGGAGTGCTGTTCGCGGTGCTGCACCGGGCGCCGGCCGACGACGGGGGGATCACCGTGGTCAAGGGCGTGATCGGCTCCGAGAAGCGGGAGTTCTTCGCCGACCCCGAGGTGGTCGCGGAGCTGAAGGCGCAGCACCTGAGGGTGGACGCGATCACCACGGGGTCCTGGCAGATGGCGGACGCGGATCTGAGCGGCAACGACTTCGCGTTCCCGGCGAGCCTGTCGCCGGCGGAGGAGATCCGGGCCGCCCACAAGGTGTCGGGTGAGCCGGTGCGGCCGTTCTACTCGCCGCTGGTGGTGATCGCGCACGCGCCGGTGGCCGAGGTGCTGCGGAGCAACGGGCTGGCGGCGCGGGCCGAGTCGGGTGTCTGGACGTTCAAGATGGATCAGTATCTGGACGTCGTGCGGCGGGACCGGAACTGGTCGGACCTGAAGGATGTCGCGGGGCATGCGGAGTTGGCCGGTGCGGTGTATGTGACGACGACGGATCCGGCGACGTCGTCGTCGGGGGCGCTGCACCTGGCGGAGGTGTCGTACCTGGCGAACGAGCGCCGGGTGGTGTCGGACGACGCGGGGGTGGGCCGGGTGCGGGACCTGGTCCGCAAGGTGACCGCGATGCAGGGGGACCAGAAGACCAGCAGTGACGGTCCGTTCAAGGATTTCCTGTCGAACGTGGGGAGTCCGCTGGTGCTGGTGTACGAGTCGCAGGTGGCGGCGCTGACGGCGCAGGGGAAGCCGACCGGGGATCTGGTGGTGCTGTACCCGGACACCACCGTTTCGAGTGATCACACGATGGTCGGGTTGACGGACAACGGCAAGAAGCTGGCCGATCTTTTGCGTGACGACGCCAAGCTGCGGGCGCTGGCGGTGCGGTACGGGTTCCGTCCGCAGGGCGATCCGGGCGCGTTCGGGGCGGCGTTGAACGCGAAGGCCGGGCCGGTCTTCGCGTCGGACCTGTCGGCGGCGGGGATCCAGCAGGCGCCGGTTCCCGCGGTCAAGGTACTGAACCAGCTGGTAGCGGCGGCGAAGGGGAAGTGAGGGGGGTGACGGTGTCGAAGCGAACCGTGGCGGGGCGGGTGCTGCTGGCGGGGCTGGCGGTCCTGGTGGCGGGCTGCACCTCGGCGGGGCCCGGGCCGGTGCAGAAGTCCGGCGACCCGGTGGCGCCGACCGCCCAGGCGGGGGTGCTGCGGGTGCTGGCCGGCAGCGAGCTGCAGGACATGGCTCCGGTGCTGGAGGAGGCGAGGAAGGCCACCGGGGTGAGCGTGCAGTTCGCCTGGACGGGGTCGCTGGACGGCGCGGACGCGGTGTCCTCGGGCCGGGCGGACGGCAAGTACGACGCGGTCTGGTTCCCGTCCGACCACTACCTGCGGCTGGACGACGGCGGGAAGGCCAAACTGGCCACCGAGAGCCCGGTGATGGTCTCGCCGGTCGCGGTGGGCGTGCGTACCTCGGTGCTGGGCGAGTTGGGCTGGGGCGACGGGTCCAAGGTGACCTGGGCGCAGGTCGCCGACGCGGCTTCGGCAGGGAAGCTCTCGTACGGCATGTCGGACCCGACGCGTTCCAACTCGGGTTTCTCGGCGCTGGTGGCGGTCGCCTCCGCGTTCTCGGGTGCCAATTCGGCGCTGACCGACGCGGACGTGCAGAAGGCCACCCCCTCGCTGAAGCAGTTCTTCGCCGGGCAGAAGCTGACCTCGGGGTCGTCCGGCTGGCTGGCGCAGGCGTACGGCCGGGCCGAGCCGGGCCGGATCGGGGCACTGGTCAACTACGAGTCGGTGCTGCTGTCGATGAACCGGACGCTGCCGGCGGACGCGCAGCTCACGGTGGTGCGCCCGACGGACGGGGTGGTGTCGGCGGACTATCCGCTGGCGCTGCTGGCCTCGGCCGGGCAGCGGGAGCGGGAGTCGTTCCAGCGGCTGACCGCCTACCTGCTGAAGGAGGACGTGCAGCGGAAGATCTCCGAGACGACGCTGCGGCGGCCGGTCACGCCCGGGGTGGCGCCGGCGGCGGGGCTGCCGGCCGACCGGCGGCGCGAGCTGCCGTTCCCCGGCAGCAAGGCGGTCGCGGACGGGCTGCTGGCCTCGTACCAGAACGAGCTGCGGCGGCCGTCGCGGACGGTGTACGTGCTGGACACCTCGGGGTCGATGTCGGGCGGCCGGCTGGCCTCGCTGAAGTCGGCGATGGCGCGGCTCACCGGCTCGGACGACTCCCGGGGGACGACGCGGTTCCGGGACCGTGAGGAGGTCACGCTGATCTCCTTCGCGTCCAAGGTGAAGTCGACGAAGACGCATTCGGTGCCGGCGCAGGACTCGAAGGCGGAGCTGGCCTCCATCGACCGGGACGTGCAGGCGCTGGGTGCGGACGGCGGTACGGCGGTCTACAGCTCGCTGGAGGAGGCGTACCGGGTGATCGACCGCCAGCAGTCGACGGCGAAGGACGACCGGTTCACCTCGATCGTGCTGATGACGGACGGGGAGAGCAACGAGGGGGCGTCGGCGGACGACTTCAAGTCGTTCTACCAGGGCCTGCCGTCCTCGGGGCGGGCGGTGCCGGTGTTCCCGATCCTGTTCGGGGACGCCGCGAAGGGGCAGTTGCAGGGGATCGCGGACGTGACCGGCGGCAAGTTGTTCGACGGGACGGGGTCGCTGGAGGGCGCGTTCGAGGAGATCCGTGGCTACCAGTAACCGGGTGCTGGCCTACCTGGAGTCGGCGCGCAACCTGGCCGGGTGCGCGGGGGGCGCGCTGGGCCTGGTGCTGCACTTCACGGGGGTGGCGGGGCCGTGGTGGCCGGGGGCGGTCGCGGGGCTGTACGGCCTGGGGGCGCTGCTGGCCCCGGGTCGCCGGCCCCGTGCCGGGGCGAGTGGCGGGGCTGCGGGCGGCGCGGCGGGCGGGTCCGTCGCCGGGCGGGTCGCGGCGCCGGGCTCGGTGTTGTCGCCGGAGGTGGCGGCCGAGCCGGCGGCCGTCCTGGGCGAGGCCCCGGTGCTCGCCGGGCCGGGTACGGGCGGCGGACCGGTCGTCGTCACGCCGGTCGCGCCGGTCGTACCGGCGGCCCCGGCGGCCGCTCCCGGTACGGCGCTGCGGGCCACCCTGACGGAGCTGGAGGCGTACCTCGCCGATGCCGACCTGCCCTGGTCGGCCGGGGTCGGCGAGCTGCTGGCCGAGCTCGGCCGACGGGCCCGGACCGGCCGGGCGGCCGCCTCGCTGCGGGCCGCCGAGCGGGTGGCGGCCGAGGAACTGCCACTGGCGGTGGACGGATACCTGCGGGCGCGGGCCTGGGAACGCTGGGGCCCGGCGGGCGGGGTCGACCCGGCGCTGGCACTGGGCCGTGCGGTGGCCCGGCTGACGGCGGCGCTGGGATAGGCCCGCGCGGGTGACGGCGCCGGATCCACTACGGCCGGGGGCTGCCCGGTCGGGCGCGTCCGCCGGACGCCCGGGGCCTCGCCGGGCGTGCCGGCCCGGGCGGCCCCGAGGGTCTCCCGGCGCGCCTCGGACTCTTCGACGAGCAGGCGATCGCCTGCCGGATCGTCCGTCCGACCGACCCTCGGCGGGACGGACCGGCCGCCGATCCCCTGCTGCGCGGCGGCACTGCGACATGATTGCTGCCCGACACCTCGACAACGGGAGACCACCGTGACCAGCGGCACGACCACCGCCCCGGGCACCGACGGGGCGAGCGCCCGTCCCCTCGACCAGGTCGTGCTGGAGCGCACCAGCATCCCCGAGCGGGTGGCCGCCGTCCTCCGCTCCTGGATCGCCGAGGCCCGGCTGCCTCCGGGTGTCCGGCTGTCGGAGGAGAGGATCTGCGCGGAGCTGGCGATCTCCCGCAACACCCTGCGCGAGGCGTTCCGCCTGCTCACCCACGAGCGCCTGCTGCTGCACCGGCTCAATCGCGGGGTCTTCGTCCGGGTCCTCGGCGTCGAGGACGTCGAGGACCTGTACCGGGTGCGCAAGCTGGTGGAGCCGGCCGCCGTCCGCGAGCTGCGGGGCCGCCCGGCGGGCCTGGACCGGGTGGCCGCCGCGCTGGCCGAGGCGGACGCGGCCGGCGCCCGGCAGGACTGGTTCGGGCTGGGCACCGCCGACCTGCACTTCCACCGGGCCCTCACCGCCCTGGCGGGCAGCCCCCGGGTGGACGAGCTGATGGACCGGGTGCTCGCCGAACTGCGTCTGGTCTTCCACGTGGTGCCCGACCTGCGGAGCTTCCACCAGCGCTGCCGGGAGGAGAACCGGCGGATCCTGGCGCTGCTGGAGGCGGGCGACGGCGCGGGAGCCGCCGAGGCCCTGACCGGATGCCTGGACAGCGCCGAGCGGGAGCTGGTCACCGCGTACCGGGAGCGGCCCCGGGCCTCGCTCTGAACCCTCCGCCCCGGGGCCCGGCCGGCCTCCGGCCCGATCGGACGTCGGCCGGGTACCCGTAATGAGGTCCGGGCCTTCCTGGCGCGAAGGGGTCCGGGCCTTCCTGGCGCGAAGGGGTCCGGGCCTTCCTGGCGCGAAGGGGTCCGGGCCTTCCTGGCGCGAAGGGGTCCGGGCCGTCCTGGCGCGGCCCCTCGGATGCCGCCGCCACCGTCGCCGGGCCCCGGGACGTGCCTCCGCACCCCCGCGGAGCACGGCGGACCTGCCCGAAGGGGCAGTGCGGGCCGCCCCCGATGACGGCCGAACGTCCCTGGTGGGCGCCGGCCGGGGCGGGGATGCTGTGGCCCGGCAGCGGCTCCAGCCGCGCCGGAGAGGATCCACCCCGGTGAGTGCAAGCGAGACCCCCGCCCGTCCGGCCCGAGGCACCTGCGCGGATTGCGGCGCCGAGGCCTCGTCCGACCGCACGTTCTGCGAGGACTGCGGGGCGTTCCTGAGCTGGACGGCGCAGCCCGCACCCGCGGGCGGGCGGCCGGCGAACGCCCCGGCCGCCCCGTCGGCGGAGGCCGAGGCCCCGGCCGCCTCCCTGGTGACCGCCACCGCTCCCGCCGCAGCGGGCACGACCGGCGCGACCACCTCCCCCGCACCGGCCGCCGCCGCACCGTCCGCGACGGCGACGGGAGGCCCCGCGGTCGGCGCGCCGGAACGGGAGGCGGAGACCACCGAGTTGCCGCCGGTCCCCGTCGACGCCGCGGCCCGGGTACCCGCGCCGGCGCCGGCGACCGAGCGGGCCCGTGCGCTGCTCGTCCCGGTCGCCGAGGCGCCGGCCGCGCCGCCCGCCGACCCGGCGGTGGCCCCGGTGCTGCCCGGCCGGCCCGAGGAGGCCCGGCCGAGGGTCCGCGGCACCGCCGAGGAGCCCGAGTTCGACGGCGCCACCTGCCCGTGGTGCGCCACCTCCAACCCGCCGGAACGGCACTTCTGCCGCCGCTGCGGCGCCCAGTTCGCCACCCGTGACGAGGCCGGCGCGGCGCCGCTCCCCTGGTGGCGGCGACTGTTCGGCGGCGACGGCGGCGAGGCCCCGTGGGCGGGCCAACGGCCGCGACTGCGGCGGGGGTTCGGGCGGACGGCCCGGCTCGCCCTGCTGGCCGGCCTGGTGGTGCTGGTGCTGGTGGCCGGGCTGATCTGGGCCGGGCCGGCGGTGGACGCGGTGAACGATCATTTCGCGAAGCGGGTGCCGATCGATCCTGTGGCGGTGACCGCGTCAAGGTCGTACGAGGGACACGGACCCGAACTCACCATCGACAAGATCTCCAACTCCTGGTGGGGCACCGGCATCGAGGGCGACAGTGCCGGTGAGTGGCTGGAGGCCGGCTTCGGCCGGCCGGTGCGGCTGCTCGACCTGGTGATCACCCCGGGCGCGTCCGCCGACGCCGCGCAGCAGCTGGCGCAGGCCCGGCCGCGCCAGCTGGAGCTGCTGATCACCGATGTGGACGGCCGGACGGTGACCCGGCAGGTCGAGCTGACCGGCGACGGCGCGCAGCGGGTGAAGCTGCGGGCGGGCCGGGTGACCAAGGTGCGGCTGGTGCTGCGCAGCGCGTTCGGGGTGGCGGCGGGCAAGCAGGTGGCGGTCGCGGAGGTCGAGTTCTTCGGCCGCAAGACGTCCGGTTCGTCGTGATCCACGAGGTGGACGAGGCGCTGTCGGCCCTGCTGGGGGCGGAGATCCTGGGGACGACGGGTGTGGAGGTGCTGTTCGACGCGCCGACCCGGGAGTGGGCGGCGCGGCGCAACGGTCCGACGGTGAACGTCTTCCTGTACGACATCAAGGAGGACCCGTCCCGGCGGGAGCACGGCCGCAGACGTGAACTCGGCGCTTCGCGCGGCGAGTTGTTGGCGGAGCACGAGCCACCCCGGTGGTTCGCGCTGTCGTACCTGGTGACGGCCTGGACGAAGCGGCCGCAGGACGAGCACCGGCTGTTGTCGGTGCTGCTGTCGGGCCTGATCGGGCGGCCGGCGCTGGAGCCGGAGCGGCTGTCCGGGGCGCTCGCGCAGCTGGGGCTCCCGCTGCCGTACACGGTGGCGGCGCCGCCGGCCGGCAGCCGGGGGTTGGCGGATGTGTGGTCGGCCCTGGGCGGGGAGTTGAAGCCCTCGCTGGACCTGGTGGTGACGGCCCCGATCGCCGGTGCCCGCAGGCTGCCGGCGGCTCTGGTGACGGACGCCCTGCTGCTGGGCATCACCGACGCCGGCGGCGGGGAGGGGGCGGCGCGGGAGGTACGTCGGCCGCGTTTCGAGGACGAGCCGTCGGCGCCGGCGCGGTCGGCGGAGCCGATGGGCGCCCGCCGCGCCCGGGGGGCGGGCGCGCGGGCGGCGAAGCCCGGGGGGATCGCGCGGTGAGCGGCCCCGGGACTACGTACCTGGTCCGCAGGCTGGCGCTGGTGGAGCGGCGGGTGCGGCGGGCGGTGGCGGCCCGGCGGGACGGTGATCCGCAGCCGGACGACTCCTTCCGGGGGATGTACCTCTCGCCGGAGGCGGCGGAGCGGCTGCTGGCTCGCAGGCACCCGGACGGGGGTGCGGCGGAGCCCGCCGAGCGGGGGCCGGAGCAGCGGGGGTCGGAGGAGCTGGCTCCGGAGGAGCGGCCGGAGGAGTCGTCGGCGTGGGCCCCTGCGGAGGGGGAGTCCGCGGGGGCCGAGGCCGAGGCCTGGGCGGACGAGGCGGAGGCCTGCGGCGCCGTCCTGCCCCTGCGCGCCCTGGTGCGGAGTTTCGGCCTGTCGGCGATGGACGTGGAGTTGCTGCTGATCACGCTGTTGCCGGACGCCGATGCCCGGTTCGAGCAGCTCTACGGCTACCTGAACGACGACGTGACCCGGCGGCGGGCGTGCGCCGCGCTGGCTTTCGAACTGCTGGGGGTCCCGCCGCTGGACGCCGCCGCGCGGGCCCGGCTGGCTCCCGGCTCGCCGCTGCTGGCCGGCGGCCTGCTGCTGGTGGAGGAGGGCGAACGGCCCTTCCTCGGAAGGTCGTTGCGGGTGCCGGACCGGGTGACCGCGCATCTGCTGGGGGACGGCGCCGCCGATCCGGCGCTGCGGGGGCTGCTCAGGCCGGTCCACGTCGCGGAGGTGGCGGGTGCCGGGCGGCTCGCCGCGGCGCTGGCCGCCGGTGTGCGGCTGGCCTACCTGCGGGAGCGGCCGGGCGGTTCGGCGTCCGCGCTGGCGGTGGCGGCGCTGGCCGGGGCCGGCCGGGCCGCGCTCTGCCTCGATCTGACCGCGCTGGCCGCCGAGCCGCACCCGGAGGCGGTGCTCCCGGCGCTGTCCCGTGAAGTCCGGCTGCTGGACGGCGGGTTGGTGGCGGGGCCGGTGGAGGCCCTGGAGGGCGACGGCCGCCCTGAGCAGGCACGGCTGCTGCGGGAGCTGGCCCGACTGCCGGTACCGGTCCTGCTGACCGGCACCGGCGCCTGGGATCCGCTCCGGGCCGACGACAGCCCGCTGCTGATGACGGCCGGACAGTTCACCCCCGCGGAGCGCGCGGAGCTGTTCGAGGCGGCCCTGGACGGCGCCCCCGTCGACCCGGAGCTGGACCTCGCCCATGCCCTGGCGCCCTACCTGCTCACCCCGGACCAGGTGCGGCGGGCGGCCGCCGCCGCCCGCCGGCAGGCCCTGCTGGGCGACGGCGACGCGGACGGCCCCGGCCAGGACTCCCCCGGCGGCGCGCCGGTCGCCCTGCGGCACCTGCGGGCGGGGGTCCGGAGCCAGAACGCGGCGGGCCTGGAGCGCCTCGCCCGCCGGGTGGAGCCGGCGGTGGGCTGGGCGGACCTGGTGCTGCCGGAGGCCACCGGCCGGGAGCTGGGCGAGCTGGCGCTCCGGGCCCGGCACCGCGACCAGGTGCTGGGCCGGTGGCGGATGCGGCCGGGCGGCGGGCGCGGGCGCGGGGTGATGGCCCTGTTCGCGGGCGACTCGGGGACGGGCAAGACCATGTCGGCGGAGGTGGTCGCGGCCGATCTCGGCCTGGACCTCTACGTGGTGGACCTCTCCACGGTGGTGGACAAGTTCGTCGGCGAGACCGAGAAGAACCTGGAGCGGATCTTCACCGAGGCGGCCGGTGTCAACGGGATCCTGCTGTTCGACGAGGCCGACGCGATCTTCGGCAAGCGCTCGGAGGTGAAGGACGCCCACGACCGCTACGCCAACATGGAGAGCGCCTACCTGCTGCAGCGGATGGAGTCCTTCGACGGCATCGCCGTCCTCACCACCAACCTGCGGGCCAACCTGGACGAGGCGTTCACCCGCCGCCTGGACGTCATCGTCGACTTCCCCGTCCCCGACACGGAGCAGCGCCGGGCCTTGTGGGACCGCTGCCTGGGCCCGGACATCCCGCGCGCCGACGACATCGACCTGGCCTTCTGCGCCCGGTTCGAGCTGGCCGGGGGTTCGATCCGGGCCTGCGCGGTGACGGCCGCCTACCTGGCGGCGGAGGCGGGGCGGCCGGTGGCGATGACGGACCTGGTGGCGGCCGTCCGGCGGGAGTACCGCAAGCTCGGCCGGCTGGTCCTGCCGCACGAGTTCGGGAGGTGGGCGTGACGGCGGGCGGCCGGGCGGCCGGCTCGTGCGTGACGGCGGCGGGCGGACGTCCCGGCCCGGGACGGGATCCGGCCGGCCCGTGCGGAGCGGGCGTGACGGTGGGCGGCAGGCCCGTTCCCGTGCCTTGCCCGGGGCCCCGGGGCGCCGGCCGGCCCCGCGCCGACCTTGCCGTAGGCGCCGGCCAGCTGCCCGATCGGGCAGCTCACGCTGCCCCCGACGGGTGACGGACAGCCGTTCACCCGGGGCCCGGGACAGGACAGGCTTCGTGGTGGACCAGAGCCACCGTCGAAGGAGTACCGAGCATGCCGCAGTACCTGTCGCCCGGGGTGTACGTGGAGGAGGTCCACAGCGGGCCCCGTCCGATCGAGGGGGTCGGGACCTCCGTGGCCGCCTTCGTCGGGTTCGCCGAGAAGGGCCCGTTCCACACCCCGAGCCTGGTGACGACCTGGAGCCAGTACGTCCAGCTGTTCGGCGGCTTCGTCGAGGGTTCGTACCTGGCGCACTCGGTGTACGGGTACTTCGCGAACGGCGGCGGCATCGCGTACGTGGTGCGGGTCGGGGCCGAGGGCGCGGCCGAGGGCGGCGCGGCCCGGGCTTCGCTGGCCAAGGGCGGGCGGGGCGCCGCGAAGGAGCTGCCGACCGGGGAGCCGGTGGCCTTGGGCTCGTTCAGGATCGCCGCCCGGGCCGGTGTCGAGGGTGAGATCACCGTCGAGGTCACCGACGCGGACGGCGAGGCGCCGGCCGAGGACCGCTTCAAGCTGGTGGTGGCGCAGGCCGGCAAGCCGGTCGAGACCTTCGACGTGTCGGCGAAGAAGAGCGCCCGCAACTACGTGGTGACACAGGTGCGGGAGCGTTCCGCGCTGGTCATGGTGGAGGAGGCGGCGAGCGCGAGCGGCGCGCTGACCCGCCCGCAGAAGCAGACGCTGACCCTCGCGGTGCCGGCCGGCCCGGCCGAGGTCGTCCCGGCGGGGATCTCGGTCGCCGAGTACGTGGGCGACGCGGAGGCCCGGACGGGCTTCGCGGGCCTGGAGGCGATCGACGAGATCACCATGCTGGCGGTGCCGGACCTGATGGCCGCGCACCAGCAGGGCCAGATCGACGCCGAGGGCGTCAAGGCCGTCCAGCTGGCGATGATCACGCACTGCGAACTGATGGGCGACCGGGTCGCCGTGCTGGACCCGCTGCCCGACCTGACCCCGCGCCAGGTCCGCGAGTGGCGGCAGGAGGGCGCCGGCTACGACTCCAAGTACGCGGCGCTGTACTACCCGTGGATCAAGGTCTTCGACCCGGCGAGCGGCCAGAACCGGTACGTGCCGCCGAGCGGCCACATGCTGGGCGTCTGGGCCCGCAACGACGCCGAGCGCGGCGTGCACAAGGCGCCGGCCAACGAGGTGGTGCGCGGGGCGATCGACCTGCAGACCAACGTCACCAAGGGTGAGCAGGACCTGCTCAACCCGATCGGCGTGAACTGCATCCGGGCCTTCCCCGGGCGCGGCATCCGGGTCTGGGGCGCCCGTACCCTCGCCTCGGACCCGGCCTGGCGCTACATCAACGTGCGGCGGCTCTTCAACTACCTGGAGGAGTCGATCCTGCTGGGCACCCAGTGGACCGTCTTCGAGCCGAACGACGAGCTGCTGTGGATCAGCATCCGGCGCGACATCTCGGCCTTCCTGCTGGAGGAGTGGCGGCGCGGGGCGCTGTTCGGGGCGACCGCCGCGCAGGCGTTCTACGTGAAGTGCGACGCCGAGACCAACCCGCCGGAGTCGGTGGACCTCGGGCAGGTCGTCTGCGAGATCGGCATCTGCCCGGTGAAGCCCGCCGAGTTCGTGGTCTTCCGGCTGGCGCAGTTCTCCGACAGCACCAGCCTCGTCAACGAGTAGTACCCCCCTCCCCCGGGGCCGCGTCGCCCGAGCACGGCGCCGCGGCCCGGGGAACGATCCGAACCGAATGAGCAGAGAGGCGGTATCCGCACATGGCCGACACAGCCGGCATGGCGATCGCGACCCACATCTTCACCGTGCAGCTGGGCGCGTACGAGGTCGAGACGGTCCAGGAGGTCAGCGGGCTCTCCTTCGAGCTGGACGCCATCGACCACTTCGAGGTGACCAAGACCGGCCAGCTGGTGGTCCGCAAGCTCGCCGGTGCCCGCAAGGGCGGCGAGGTGACGATCAGCCGCGGTCTCGGCGCGAGCGACGAGTTCACCAAGTGGCTGGACGAGTCCTTCATCAAGGGCAACGTCAACGCGGCGCGGCAGTCCCTGTCGATCATCGTCAAGGACACCGAGAACAAGCCGGTGCGCACCATCAACCTGAAGAACGCCTGGGTGAAGAAGTGGGAGGGGCCGAACCTCAAGGCCGGTGAGTCCCAGGCCGCCGTGGAGAAGGTCACCGTCGTCTTCGAAGACGTCGTACTCCTGTGAGGCGCCGGTCCGTGGCCGGGGCCCCGGTCCGCCCGGACGAGGACGAGTTCTCCGAGCCCGAGCAGGAGGGGTTCGGCGCTCCGGCGCCGGCCCGCCCGGCTCCGGCGGCGCCGCCGGAGCGGTTCCGGACGGAGTTCGAGTTCGAGCTGCCGCGGGGGTACCTGGACCGCAACGGCGTGCTGCACCGCACCGGGGCGATGCGCCTGGCCACCGCCCGGGACGAACTGATGCCGCTGATCGACCTGCGGGTGAAGAACAACCCGGCGTACCTCACGGTCGTCCTGCTCGGCTCGGTGATCACCCGGATCGGCAGCCTCGTCACCCCGGGCGGCCAGGTGGTGGAGGAGCTGTTCGCCTCCGACCTGGCCTTCCTGCAGGACTTCTACCGGCGGATCAACGCGGAGGGGCACACCCGCGCGGCGGTCACCTGCCCGTCCTGCGAGTCCCCCTTCGAGGTCGACCTCGCCGGGGGGCGCCTGGGGGAATCGTGACGTACGCGACCGACCGCCTGTACGAGGAGATCGCGTACATCGCCTACCACTTCCACTGGGAGCAGGACCGGCTGCTCGACCTGACCCATCCGGACCGGATCCGCTGGGTGCAGGAGATCGCCCGGATCAACGCACTTATCAACGAAGGGTAGTGAGGGATCGTGGCACTGCGGGACCGGCTGGGGCGACGTCGCCCGACGGGCGAGCCGGCGGCTGCCACGCCCTCACCGGCGTCGTCCGGCCCGGAGAGTACGGCGGTTGCGGGCCCCGGGGGTACGGGCTCCGCGGGCTCCGGCCCGGCCGGTACGGACTCCGCGGGTCCGGGCCCCGCGGACGGGGTCGGCGGCGGGCAGCGGGCCCACGGCGCCTGGCGCCGGCTCCCCGCCGTGCAGCGGGCATCGGCGGCACCCGCCCTGATCAGCGACCCGACCGCCTTCGAGGGACGGCTCGCCACCCGCCAGAATCCCCTGTTCCACGGCCGCCTGGGCCATCTGGTCAGCCCGCAGGCACCTTCCGGCGTGCTGCACGGCCTGCTGCGACCCGTCCCCGGCCGGGCCGTCCAGCGGGCCACGGACGCCGCGCTGCCGCTGGTCCACCCGGAGGAGCCGGACCCGGCCGAGCACCCGACGGACGGCCCGCCCGGGACCGGTACGGAGTCGTGGGCCCCGACAGCCCCGACGGCCCCGACGGCCCCGACCGTGTCGGCGGGACGGGGGCCGGCGGGCGGTACCGGTGCGGGTGGTCGCGGTACGGGCAGTCCCGGTGCCGGCGGTCCCGGTGCGCAGCGGGCGGCCGACGTGCCGACGGCGGGCGCCGGGCCGCTGGTGCAGCGGTCGAGTCGGGCGGGATCGTCCGGGCCTTCGGGTCCGTCCGCATCGTCCGTACCGTCCGCGCCGGCCCACGCTGCGGCCTCCGCCCCGGCGGGGGCGACAGGGAGCGACCGGGCGGCCGGCAGGCCCGTCCCGCAGCCTGGCCGGCAGCTCGTCCAGCCGGTAGTCCCGAAGGTCGCACCGGCAGGGCCGTCGCCGGCGCAGCCGCGTCCGGCGATGCCGCTGCCCCGGCTCGCGGTGCAGCGGGCGGCCGTCAGTGCGGCCGGGCAGGCCGGTGCCGGTATGCCGCATGCCGGTGGACCCGCCACCGGTGGCCCCGGTGTGGGCCGGGCCGCGGCGGGCCGGCCTGCGGCGGCCGGCCGCTCGCTGTCCGTGGCGCACCAGGTGCCGGTCCAGCCGCGCCGGCTCAGGGCCCTGCCGAAGGCGGCGGCCGGGCCTGCCCTCCCGAACTCCGCGGGCCCCATCCCCCGGGGGCCCGCGGACCCCGTCCGCAGCACGCTCGGCGGGCCCGGTTCGGAGTCCTCGCCGGGGCCGGCGCCGACAGCCGGTCCCGGCGACACCGCTGCGACCTCCGACCCGGTCCGGTCCGGCGGGCCGGTCATCCCCGGCACTCCGGTCGGGCCCGTCGCCCCGATCGGGCCGGTCCGTCGCAGTGCCGGCCGACGGGCCGGGCTCGGCGAACCGCTCACCACACTGCCGCCCACCGCGCTGCCGGCGGCGGACGCCCCGGCGGGTGCGTCCGCCGCTCCGGCGGGCACCTCCGTCCTGCCCATCGGTCCGGACCGGGCCGGCGGCGACCAGGGGGTGCCGCCCGTACAGCGTTCGGTCCGACCGGCGGCACCGAGCCCCGACCCGCAACCTGCCCGGATCCTCCCGCCGGCGCAGGCGACCGCCGCCGATCGGCCGAACGCCGGTGCCGCCGGAGCCATCGGTGCGGCGCGCCCGGCGGCCGGCGCGGACGGCTCCCACGGCGGCCCCGACCGCCCGCTGGTCCAGCGGAAGGCCGAGGGTGCCCGGACGCCGGACGCGAGCGGCCACGCCACCGCGCCCGCGGCTCGCGGCGCGGCACCGGTGTCCGCCTCCACCCCCGCCTCCACGTCCACGTCCGCACCCCGCTCCGCCTCGGCCGGGCTCCCCGGGGCACCCGGGGGGACGACCACGGCTGCCGGCGCCGGTGGGGCTCCGGGCGGGGCCGCTCGGGCCGCGGCGCCGGCCCCGGTGGTGCAGTTGCTGGCGGACCGTCCGCTGACCTCGCTGCTCACCGGTGAGCCGGTGTCCGGCGCGAGCATCGCGCCGACCGGCCCCGCCGTCGTACCGCTCCGGTGGGTCCGGCCGACGGGCGGGTCCGGTGAGTCGGGCGGGTCCGGCGAGTCGGGTGGGTCCGGCGAGTCGGGTGGATGGGCTGGACCGGGCGCTTCGCCTGCCGGGCCTGCGGACGGGAGTCCCGCCCCGGCCGGCATCACCGGAGCAGGTGCCGCTGCCGCCGTCCCTCCCGTCCAGCGCTCGCGGTCCGGCGGCAACCCGCCGCCCGGCAGCGCGCCCGGCGGCCCCGGCGCCTGCGCATCGCGCCCGGACCGGTCCACCGCCGTCACTCCCCCGGCCGGGCCGGCGCAGGGCGGTCGACCCGGCGGCACCCGCGGGATCTCGCGCCTCGTCCAGCGTCGGGCGACCGCCGCGGAGCGGCCGTCCGGGCCGACGGGCCCGTCCGGCACCCCGGTCGGCGCAGGCACCCCGGTCGGCACCGGGGGCACGGGCAGCCCGGCCGACGCGGCTCAGCCGCCGGGCCGTTCCGCGACATCCACCGCGGCGGGCCGGCCGGCCCCCGGTTCCACCACGGGTGGGCGCACCGGCACCGGCGCCCGCACCGACACGGCCCCGGCCTCCGCCGGAGGCGGCGGACGACGCCTGGTCCAGCGGCTGCGCCGTGGAGCTGAGGCTCGCCCCGAACGCGGGGCGCAGTCGGCCGGCACGCCTCTCGTCCCCCCGTCCGCCCACGGCACGCCGCCGGTCCAACGGGCCGATCGGCGTGCTCCGGGCACCGGTGAGCCGGCGCCCGCCGCGGCGCCGCTCCGGCCCGCCGCGCCCGCCACCCTGGCGGCGGCCCCGTACGCCGCCGACCCGACGGTCCAGCGCTCGGCGGGCCCTGCGGCGCCCACCGCCCCCGGCGCGCTCCCCGTGCCGGTTCAGCCGGCTCCGCCGAAGTCGGCGGCGGGCACCGGGCACCCCGTCCTGCCGGCAGCGGCTCCGCAGCGGGGCGGCTGGTCCGGCGGGCCGCCGGTCCCGCGTTCGGCGACCCCCACCGGCGCGGTGGGAGGCCCCGGCCTCAGCACGCCCCTCGTCGTGCCGACCGGGATCGGCCCGGCACCGGCGACGGCCCTGACCCCGCTCCTCGCCGCACCCGCCACACCCGCCACACCCGCCGCACCCGCCGCACCCGCCTCGCCCGTCGCGCCCGTCGCGGCGACAACAGCACCGGCGGGCCCGGCCGTGCAGCGCCGGGCGGCCGGAGCACCACCGGCCGCCGTCGGTCCGGTGGTCGTGCAGCGGCGCCCGGACCCGGTGCCCGCAGCCGCGCCGGAACCGCCCCGGGCCACCGGGGGCCGGCCGGCAGGGGGTTCGACCACGGTGGGTCTCTTCGGCGCGCCGGTCGCCCCCACGGACGCACTCGCCGGCGGCGAGGTGGGCCCGCCCGGCCCCGGGCCGGCCACCCAGGTGGCGGCCGGCCAGGCCCTGTCCACGGCGCCGCTGCCGGACCGGACACCGCTGCCGGACCCGGCGCTGCTGCTGGAGTCGCTGGAGCGCCGCCACCTGGACGACCTGGCGCGCCGGCTCGCCGAACCGCTGGGGCGGTTGTTCCGGTCGGAGCTGCGGCTGGGCCGCGAGCGTGGCGGCCGGCTGCTGGACGGCGGACGGTGACCGGTCCGCCCGCTCGGCCGGGGGCTCCGCCGTCGTCCGACGCCCTCCCGCCCCGACCCCACCCCCGACCACCCCCGACCGCCTCCGCCCGCCCCGGCCCGCCCCGGGCGCACCCGTACGTCGTCACCGCTGACAGGAAGATCCCGACCGTGACCCTCCCCTACCCCGGTACCAGCGTCCATTTCCAGCTGCAGATCAGCGGGATCGACCTGGGCGACTTCTCGACGTGCAGCGGGCTCGGCGCCCAGGTGGAGGTCGAGCAGCGTGCCGAGGGCGGCAACAACTCCTTCGTCTGGCAGCTGCCGACCAGGATCACGTACCCGAATGTGACGCTCTCCCGGGGGCTCACCCCCGACACGGCGAAGGTCTCCCGGTTCCTGGCCACACTGCCGACCCAGGTGACCCGGGGCAGTGCGCAGATCACCGCGTTGACACCGCAGTTGACGGCCGGGCCGGTGCTGGCCAGCTGGGCCCTGCGGGAGGTGATCGTGGTCCGCTGGACGGGCCCGAGCTTCGATCCGTCCCGGTCCGAGGTCGCCACCGAGAGCATCGAACTGGCCCATCACGGCTTCCTCTGACCGGCCCGCCGGCCCCGGCCCCCACCGGGTGACGAGCCACCAGAGACCAGCAGCGACCACCAGCAGCGGACCCAGGAGAAGCAGCCGATGCAGACCACCCCTTCGAAGGCGACGCTCACCGCGTACGAGCCGCCGCCCAAGCCGGGGGCCCCGCCGGGGGGCCGGCTCGGTCCGGAGATCAGGTTCCAGTTCAATCCGAACACCCTGTCGCTGAGCAAGGGCGCGCAGTGGCGGCAGAACCTGATCCGGGGCGGCGAGGAGACCGGCGTGCCGGAGTTCATGGGAGCCCAGCCACGGCAGTTGACGGTGGAGCTGTTCCTGGACGCGACCGCGACCCGGGACGACAGTGTGGCCAAGTCGGTGGAGACGCTGCTGGGTTGGTGCGCCCCGACACCGGCGAGCATCGCCGCGAAGGCGCCGAGCGCGCCCCGGGTGATGTTCGCCTGGGGGTCCTTCGAGAGCGTGAAGTTCTTCGGGTACCTGGGGAATGTGAGCGCGACGTACTCGCTGTTCGACCCGAGCGGGCGGCCGCTGCGGGCCACCTGCCAGGTGCAGGTGACGGAGTCCGGGGAGCCGACGCCGGGGCAGAACCCGACCTCGGGGGCGCTGAACGCGCGGCGGGTGCACCGCCTGGTGGCGGGCGACAGCCTGGAGCTGCTGGCGTACCAGGAGTACGGCGACGCGACGGCGTGGCGGCGGATCGCGGAGGCCAACGGCATCGACGACCCGATGCGGCTGCGGCCGGGCGCGGAGCTGCTGGTGCCGGCGGCCGCCGAGTCGAGGGCGGGGTAGCGGGCGATGTCGCTGGGTGCGAACACCAACGCGTTCGTGATCGGCTGCCCCGGGCCGCTGCCGGCGCCGTGGCCGGGGATGCCGACGGAGGTGCAGGTCCAGGAGAGCGGGGGGCTGCCGGCGGTCGCCGTGGTGCGGTTCCTCGATCCCGGCCGCGACCTGCTGGCGCAGACCGGCATCACGGTCGGCGGGAAGTTCACCGTGCAGGTGAAGCCCGGGGACGAGACCGCGCTGCTGCCGCTGTTCACCGGTGAAGTGGTCTCGCTGGAGGCGGAGTTCGACGGGGCGGGCAGCTTCACCACGGTGCGGGCGCTGGACGTGTCGCACCGGCTGCAGCGGGGCCGGCGGATCGCCGGCTACCGCAACAGCACCGCGTCCGAGGTGGCCGCCCAGCTGGCCTCGGCGGCGGGCGTGCCGCTCGGCACGGTGGACGCGACCCGGACGGTGTACGAGTACCTGACCCAGCCGAACGTCTCGGACTGGGAGTTCCTGCGCACACTGGCGGTGGAGAACGGCCGCGAACTGGTGGTCGCGGACGGCCTGCTGCACTTCCGCGACCCGGTGCCGGCCACCTCGGCGCCGGGGCTCGCCACCCGGCCGGAGCAGAGCCCGTACGTGCTGGAGCTCGGCCGTAACGTGCTGGCCGTCCGGGCGGCGGTGTCCTCGGTCGGGCAGGTGTCCACGGTGGAGGTGCGCGGCTGGGACGTCGCCCGCAAGGTGGCGGTGGTCGCGGACACGCCCGTGACCCCCAGCACGGAACTGCAGCTGGGCCTGACCCCGCAGCAGGCGGTGGCCGCCTTCCCGCCGGCCCGGCTGCTGGTGGCGGACGTCCCGTACCGGACGGCGGCCGAGGCGACGGCGGTGTCCACCGCGCTGGCGGCCGACACCGCGGCCGCGCTCGGCGAGCTGGAGATCACCGTGCGCGGCAATCCGCACCTGCGGGTGGGCGTGCCGGTCACACTGAGCTCGGCGGGCGCGCCCTTCGACGGCAAGTACACGATCACGGCGGCCCTGCACGCGGACCTGCGCGGCCTCGGCTACGAGACCCGGCTGACGGTCAGCGGCCGCCAGGACCGCAGCTGGTACGGGCTCACCTCGGGCGCCTCGGCGGCGGCCCGCCCGGCCCGGATCCCGTCGGTGGCCACCGGCGTGGTGGTCGACATCATGAAGCCCGGCGAGACCCCGCTCTCCGGCTACCGGGGCCAGGAGAAGCAGGCCTGGGTGAAGCTGAAGTTCCCATGGCTGTCGGACAGTTCGGGCGGCGGCGAGGCGTACGTCAGCGACTGGGCCCGGACGGTGCAGCTGGGCGGGGTGCGCGGCGGCGGGCTGGTCTGCCCGGAGATCGGCGACGAGGTGCTGGTCGCCTTCGAGCAGGGGCTGCTGGACCGCCCCTACGTGCTCGGCGGCCTGTACAACGGCGCCGACCTGCCCTCCCCCGACGCCACCCCGCTGACCGACGGCCTCGGGCGGGTCAACCGGCGTTCGCTGGCCTCGCGCAGCGGGGACCGCCTGGAGCTGCTGGACAGCGCGTACGCCGAGCAGGGCGTACGGCTGCGCAGCGGCGACGACCGGCTGACCGTCCACCTGGACCGGCAGCGGACCGAGATCACCGTGCACAGCGACGGGACGGTGACGGTGACGGCCGGCAAGCAGGTCACCGTGCGGGGCGAGGGGATCACCCTGGACGCCGGCGCCGGGGAGCTGAAGCTCACCGGGCGCAGCGTCTCGGTGCGGGGCACCACCGACGTCACGGTCAAGGCCGCGACGATCCATCTGAACTGAGGACAGGCCGTTGTGACGGCCGGTCAGAGCGAGAGAACCGAGGACCGGATGCCGCAGGCGGCGAGGCTGGGAGACACCACCAGCCACACGTACACCCCCGTGGTGCCCGGGGTCCCGACCGGCACCGTGGGGCCGCCCGGCGGGCAGGCCCTGCCCGCGCTGCCGGTGGACCCGGGGCCGCTGCTGGGCATCACCTCGGTGCGGATCGGCGGGCAGCCGGCGGCCGTGGTGGGGACGGTGCACACCTGCACCCTGCACATGCCGATGACGCTGACCCTGACCAACCTGGCGCTGCCGGCCGTGCCCCCGCCGCCGCCGACGGCCGGCCGGGTGCTGATCGGCGGGTTCCCGGCGGCCCGCAAGGGTGACCGGCTGAGCTGCCAGGCGTCGGTGAGCAGCGGCGCGCCGACCGTGTTCGTCGGGGGGCGCTGAGATGCCCGAGCAGTTCGTCGGGTCGGGCTGGGCCTTCCCGCTGCGGACCGACGCCACCGGGTCGATCGCGCTGGTCGACCGGGACAAGGAGATCAGCGAGTCGATCCGGCTGGTGCTGGGGACGGCGCCGGGCGAGCGGCCGATGCGGCCGGAGTTCGGCTGCGGCATCCACGCCTACGTCTTCGCGACGGCGGACGCCGACACCGCCGGGCGGATCTCCTACGAGGTGCGCCGGGCGCTGGACCGCTGGGAGCCGCGGATCCTGGTGGACCAGGTGGAGGTGGCGCTGGACTCCTCCGACCGCGGCACCCTCTGGATCGAGATCCGCTACACCGTGCGGGGCACCAACAACCCGCGCAGCCTGGTCTTCCCGTTCTACGTGATTCCCGCGCACGAGCCGTCGCCCGCCGGCGGCGCGCAGTCTGTTCAGGAGAGTTCCCGCTGATGGCCCTGCCCTCCCCCAATCTCGACGACCGCCGGTTCCAGCAGCTGGTGGACGAGGCGAAACGGTTCATCCAGCAGCGCTGCCCGGAGTGGTCGGACCACAACGTCTCCGATCCCGGGGTGACGCTGGTCGAGGCCTTCGCCCACATGACCGACCAGCTGCTGTACCGGCTCAACCGGGTGCCGGAGAAGAGCTACCTGGCCTTCCTGGACCTGGTCGGGGTGCAGCTGTTCCCGGCGGCGGCCGCCCGGGCCGAGGTGACTTTCTGGCTGTCCGCGCCGCAACCGGTCCAGCTGCGACTGCGGGCCGGCACCGAGGTGTCCACCCTCAGCAGCGGCCACGAGGACCGGATCGTCTTCGCCACCACGGACGAGCTCGCGATCAACCCGTGCGAGTTCGGCTTCCTGCTGACCCGGCCGGCGGACGGCCGCCCGATCGACCGGACGGAGGAGCTGCAGGCCGGTCAGGACGTCGGCTGCTTCGCCGAAGTCCCGCAGGTCGGTGACCAGTTGCTGGTGGGTCTGTCGGCGGCGGTGCCGCACTGCGCGGTGCTGCTGCGGCTGGACAGTCGGGTCGAGGGCGTGGGCGTGGACCCGCGCCAGCCCCCGCTGGTCTGGGAGGCCTACGACGGGGACGGCTGGCTGCCGTGCGAGGTGGACAGCGACGGGACGGGCGGGCTGAACCGGCCCGGCGAGGTGGTGCTGCACGTGCCGGGCGGGCACGCGCTGGCCACGGTGGCCGGCCAGCGGGCCGGCTGGCTGCGCTGCCGCACGGTGCCGGCCAGGCCCGGGCAGCCGTTCTACGCCGCCTCGCCGACCGTCCGGGCGGTCACCGCCGCCACCGTCGGCGGCACCGTGCGGGCGGTCAACGCGCAGAGTGTGGACGGGGAGTTCGTCGGCGACTCGGAGGGCACACCGGGTCAGCGCTTCACCGTGGCGCACCCGCCGATGCTGGGCGGCGACGGGCCGCTGACCGTCGAGGTGTCCGCCGAGGACGGCTGGCGCGACTGGCGGGAGGTGGAGACCTTCGCCGACCGCGGACCGCGGGACCGCTGCTTCACCGTCGACCGCACGAGCGGCGAGGTGGCCTTCGGCCCGGCCGTGCGGGAGCCCGACGGCTCGCTGCGCCAGTACGGCGCGGTGCCGCCCAAGGGGGCCAGGATCCGGGTGGCGCGCTACCGCACCGGCGGCGGCCGGCAGGGCAACGTGGCACGCGGGGCGCTGTCGGTGGTGCGCAGCTCGGTGCCGTACGTGGCCCGGGTGGAGAACCGGGAGGCGGCGTCCGGCGGGGTGGACGGCGAGACGGTGCAGGGTGCGATGGAGCGCGGGCCGCTCCACCTGCGGACCCAGGACCGTGCGGTGACCGCGGCCGACTACGAACTGCTGGCCCGGCGGGCGGCGCCCTCGGCGGCCAGGATCCTGGCGCTGCCGGCGGGCCGCGGCGCGGAGGAGGGCGGGGTGCGGGTGCTGGTGGTGCCGGCGGCCGTCGCGGACAGCGGCGACCGGCTGCGCTTCGAGCAGATGGTGCCGCCGGACGACATGCTGGCGGGCATCGCCCGGTACCTGGACGAACGCCGTCCGATCGGCGCCCGGCTGGTGGTCGAGCCGCCGTTCTACCAGGGCGTCACGGTGGTCGCCCGGTTGATGGCCCGACGCGGCACCGCGACCGGCCAGGTCCGCGAACGGGCCCTGGACGCGCTCCACCGCTACCTCAACCCGCTGACCGGCGGCGCCGACGGCACGGGCTGGCCGTTCGGCCGCCCGGTCCAGGCCGGCGAGGCGTACGCGGTGCTCCAGCGCCTGCCGGGGGTGGAACTCGTGGACGACGTGAAGCTGTTCCCGGCGAACCCGTTGACGGGCGAGCGGGGCGCACCGGGCGACCGGGTCGACCTGGACCGCAACGCGCTGGTGTTCTCGTACCAGCACCAGGTCCGGGTGGAGGAGCTGTGAGCGGGATCGGAGCCGTGAGCGGAAACGGTGCGGTGAGGGGGAACACCGGGCCGCAGCGGCCCGGCGGGGACGGCGCGCGGTACGCCGTGGACGGCCTGGCCTCGCCCCGGCCGTTCGCCGCCCGGCTGCCGGAGGTGTACGCGGACGGGGAGTTCGGCGGGCGCTTCGTGGCGGCCTTCGACGACGTGCTGGCACCGGTCTTCGCCGTGCTGGACTGCCTGGACGCCTACTGGGACCCGCGCTTGGCGCCGCCGGACTTCCTGGCCTGGCTGGCCGGCTGGGTCGCCGCCGACACCGCGGCCGGGCAGCCGGTCGAGCGGCTGCGGCTCACGGTGGGCGAGGCGGTCCGGGTGCATCGGCTGCGCGGCACCCTGGCCGGGCTGACCGCGCACCTGCGGTTGTCGGACGTCGACGCGAAGGTCACGGACAACGGCGGGGCGCACTGGTCGGCGACCCCGAACGGGCCGTTGCCGGGCTCGCCGCGGCAGTCGCTGCTGGTGCGGGTGGCCGTCCCGGCGGACGAGGGCGACCCGACCGCGCTGGTGCGCCGGGTCGGGGCACTGGTGGAGGAGCACCGCCCGGCCCATGTGGGGTACCGGGTGGAGGCGGTGCAGTAGGCCCGGCACGACAGCGGCGGCCGGGGGCTCCTCCGCCCCCGGCCGCCGCTGTCGTGCTGCCGCTCCGCGCTGCGTCCTGGCTGCCGTTCCGCGCTGCCCGGTGGGGCGCCGGCGACGGACCCGCCGCCGGCACCCCCGGCCGTTACGGCTTCGGCCAGCTGGTCGGCTGCACCACACCGGGCGCGGCCTGGTCCTTCACCCAGCCGGAGATCAGCGCGAGCAGGGCGGTGCTCGCGCTGCCCGCCGCCGCCGGCTGGTCGCTCTGGTACTTCGGGATCGCGGTCGCCAGCTTGGCATCGTCGTACGAGGCCGTCGGCAGGGCCGTCTTGCTGTTCCAACTGGTCAGCAGCTTGCGGACGTTGTCCTCGTCGGCGGCCAGGTCGGCGGCGCTCAGCTCACTCTGGTCGGCCCAGCGCAGGGCGGCCCTGGTGGCGAAGACCTCCCAGGTGGTCTTGCCCGGGCCGACCTTGGAGCCGTCGCCGATGACGTCCCACATCCACAGCGCGGACATGGTCGCGCGGCCGAGGTTGCCGGACTTGTCGGTCGCGAGCAGGGTGCCCGGCGGGGTCCGCTTGTGGTCGTCGGTGGCCTTCTGGAAGCAGGCGATCTTCTCCACCGTCGCCGCGTCCATCTGACCCGCCGTGACGGGCTTGGTCAGCCGGCAGTCGTTGGTGGCGTCCAGGCGCTTCAGCCGCTCCTGGGCGAAGAACACGAAGAGGTTGGGCGTCTTGTCGCCCGCCTTGATCGGCAGCGCGGCCCGGGCCGGGGCAGGCGGCACGGCCGGCGCCGGCGCGGCCCCGCCGCCACCACCGGAGGCCGTACCGCCACCGCCGCCACCGGAGCCGGAGCCCCCGGCGCCGCCACCGGAGGAGCTGCCCGTACCGCCGCCGCCAGCGGGCTGGCCCGGGAGCGGGTCCGGCGCACCGGGCACCGCCGGGGCCGGCGCGCTGGGCTCGGGCGCGAGCGGGACGGGCTCGGGGGCGATCGGTGCGGCGGCCCCGGCCGGCTGGGCCGCCGGCGAGGCGGCGGGCTTCGCGCGGCTCGCCACCGAGGGGCTGGCGGTCAGCCAGAGCGCCAGGCAGCCGAGCAGCGCCGCCGCGAGAACGCCGAGCAGCCCGGCCGCCCAGCCGGGCAGCACGGCCCGGCCGAGGTAGCTGCCGTCCAGGGTCAGCGGCTCGGCGCCGACCCGCTGGACGGCCAGGGTGACCGGCAGGGTCTCGCTGCCGCCGCTCCAGCGGATCCGCCGCGGTTTCACCGTGACCTTGCTGAACACGGCCCGCCCGGGGGCGATCTGCACCGAGGACGGGTGCAGGTCGAAGTCGAGCTGGTCGCCGGTGTCCCGGCCGGCCAGCACGGCGGTGACCGGGGTGTTCCCCAGGTTGTCCACGGCCAGTTGGAGCCGGCCCCGGAACCGGCCCCGGCAGACCGGAGGCACCAGTTCGGCGTGCAGTTCGGTGAACGGGGCGACCGAGACGACACCTTCGACCACCGTGGTGGCCGAGCGCTGCTCGGCCGGGGTGACCTGCAGGGCGTACGGGTGCGGCCCGGCGGCGGCCTCCGGGGAGCGCGGCGGGGCGAAGACCAGCTCCACCGTGCCGGTGGTGCCCGGGTAGAGCGTCAGCGCGGCCGGTTCGATCCGCAGCCACAGCGCCGGGCCGCCCAGCGGGGCGACGCGGTACTCCTCGACGACGTCACCGGTGTTGCGGACCCGCAGGGTGACGGTGGTGGTGCCGCCCGCGTCCACGGTGGCCGATGCGGGTTCTAGGGAAGTCCAGATGCTCACCGCCGGACTCTAGGCAGCGCCCGGACGGTCTGTCAGCGGTCACCGGGGCCGTCCCGGGGGCAGCGCCGGCTGCCCTTGCGGGCAACGGGCGGGGGCGCCCGGGCGGACGACGCGGGGGGAGCCGGACCGGTCCCGGCAGCGGTCCGGCTCCCCCGCCCGGGCGCCGGCTACTCCTGGTCCGGGTCGGCCGGTTCGAACCCGGCCGCCAGCTCGGCCCGGCGCCGGATGCCCAACTTGCGGAAGCTGTTGGTCAGATGGGTCTCCACCGTGCGGATCGCCAGGTGCAGCAGGCCGGCGATCTCGGCGTTGGAGTGGCCGGCCGCGGCGAGCCGGCAGATCCGCTGCTCGCTGCTGGTCAGCGCGGGCGCGCCGGTGTGCCGCTCGGTGGTCAGCCGGGCCCCGGACTCCTGCAGCAGGCCCACGGCGACCGTCCGCAGCCGGACCGCGCCCAGGCGCTCCGCCCGGGCCGCCGCCTCCCGCAGGGTACGCCGGGCGGCGGCCCGCCGGCCGGCGCCGCCGAGCAGCTGCCCGAAGGTGATCAGGGCCGGGATCAGCTCGGTCGCCACCTCCGCCTCCGTCAGCAGTTCCACCGCCTCCCCGGCCATCGCGAGCCCCTGCCGTCCACCAGTGGCGGCGGCCAGTGCCCGCATCGCCCGCCCGACGGTCCGGGGAGTGCCCCAGACCCGGGCCAGCCGCAGCTCCTCCGCGGCCAGCTCCACGGCCTGGCCGGGCAGCCCGAGCAGCACCTGGCAGTCGGCGGCGGCCGAGCGCCACGGGGTCACGATCGGACTCTCCACCTGCCGTTCGCGCTGGCGGCGGCCGCACTCCAGCAGGTCCGCCAGGGCGGTCGCGGGCCGACCGGAGGCGAGCTGCAGCAGGCCCCGGGCGTACAGGTACTCGTTCCACTCCCAGGAGCCGTGCGCCCCGCCCGCCTCGGCCGACCGGGCCAGCTCGTGGGCCTCGTCCAGCCGGCCGGTCTCGGTCAGCGCGATGACGGCCTGCGCCACCAGGTGGGCGTTGCCCAGGGAGAGCAGGCCCTGGTGACCGACGTCGCCGTCCGGCCCGGCCGTCCCCGCCTCCCGGGCCGGCGCCCGGCACTCGTCCAGCAACTGCCGGTACTCCCCGCGCATCACCCGGCTCTCCGCGCGGACGCTGAGCAGGCACTGGTACCCGGGGTGCAGCAGCGGGCCGCGGTAGGCGGCCATGCTCTGCTCCACCAGCCGGTCGGCCACCGGGAGCAGGTCGGCCCACTGGGCCAGGGTGGCGGCCGAGGCGGTGACGTACGACTGCGAGAACGGGTCCTGCGGGGCCTCGGTCAGCTCGCGGACGCGCTCGGCCACCTCGGCGGCGGACAGCAGCCCGCTGGTCGAGTCGAACTCGGTGAGCAGCGCCCGGGCGGCCGGCGCGATCCGCCGGGGGGTCCGGGCCGCGATCCGGCGCAGGCCCTCGACCACCTGCAGCCAGCTGTGGCCGTCGTGCGAGGAGATCAGCGCGGCGGCGGCCTGGACGGCGCGGGCCAGGTCCTCCCGGTCGGCGAAGCGGTCGGCGAGCTCCTCCAGCACCTCCAGTGCGGCGGCGGTCTCGCCCCGGGCGGCGAGCGCCGCGCCGAGGGCGTTGGCGGCCGCGAAGACGCCTTCGTCGGACTGCTGCAGGTGGACGGCCTCGGCGAGGTGCCGGATCCCGGCGGCGTGCCCGGTGGCGCCCAGGGAGACTTCCAGGCAGCCGAGTTCGGTGAGGGTGGCGCCGCGGCGACGGGTGGACAGCGGCTCCGCGAGGGCGCGGCGCAGCAGGGCGGCGGCCAGCGACTGCCGCCCGCCGCGCCGGGCGGCCCCGGCGGCCCGGTGCAGCACGTCGGACGCCCACCGCTCGCCGGGGCCGGGGACGAGCAGCAGGTGCTGGGCGATCTGCTCGTCGGGGTCGCCGCGCCGGTGCAGCAGGGCGGCGGCGGCCCGGTGCACCTCGGCCCGGCGGGCGGCGTCCCAGCCGGCCAGGACGGCCTGGCGCAGCAGCGGGTGCGCGAAGCCTGGCCGGCCGCCGTCCGGTGCCGGGCGGAGCAGTCCCTGCGCCGTGAGCCCGGCCAGCCAGCCGGCCAGCCGGAGCGGGTCGGCGCCGGTGAGTTCGGCGAGTTCGGCGGCGACGGCGGCCTGGTGGTCGGGCTCGACCGGCTGCGGGCCGGCCGGGGCCGGGAGGGGCGGGACCTCCGGGAGGTCCGTACGGTCCGCGAGGTCGGGAGGCGCGGCCGGGCCGGCCGCCGGCGCGGGCCGGCCGCCGTCCAGCTGGGCCAGCGTGCGGGCGGCGGTGGCGACCTCGGGGCCGGAGCTGTGCAGCCAGTGGTCGACCGCGTCGGCGAAGGCGGCGGGCACCGGCCCCAGGCCGGCCGCGGTCTGCCGGGCCCGGTCGCGGGGCAGCGCGGCGAGGTCCGTGAGCAGGGCGTCCAGCAGCAGCGGGTTGCCGCCGGTCGCCCCCACGCAGTCGTCCACCAGGGTGTCGTCCGCCGGTGCCTCGTCCGGCGAGGCCCCGTCCACCGTCGTCCGACCCGCGACCTGGGTGCCGGCGGTGGCGCCGGGCGGGCCGCCGGGGGTGGCGCCGCGCGGCCGGGCGACGCCCAGCCGGCGGCCGGCCAGGTCGGCGACCGCGGCGCGGCCGAGCGGCGCCAGCAGGCAGGTCTGCGCCAGCGGGGCGGTCAGGGTGCGGCCGAAGCCGGCCGCCGGGGCGCCGAGCTCGGGCCGGCGCCGCTCGGTGACGACCAGCAGGACGGGCAGCCGGTCGATCCGGCGGCAGAGCTGGTGCAGCCACTGCCGCGAGGGGGCGTCGGCCAGGTGGACGTCGTCCACCGCGAGCAGCAGCGGGCGGTGCGAGGCGTGCAGGAGCAGCAGGTCCCAGAGGTCGGCCTCCGGATCGCCCGGTGGTGGCGGCCCGGCCCGTCCGGTGGCGCCCGGGGTCCGGGTGGCCAGGCCGCGGGAACGGGCGCCCGGGTTGAAGAGCTGCCGGGCGGCGGCGTACGCGCTGTGCGACTCCTCGGCCGAGCAGCGGGCCCGCAGGACGCCGAGGCCGGTCGCCGCCGGGCCGGCCGCGACCGCCGCGAGCAGGGCGGTGCGGCCGGTGCCGGCGGCGCCGGTGAGCAGCAGGACCCCGCCGGAGCCGTGCCGGGCCCGCTCCGCCATCTCGCCGGCGCGGGCGAGCGCCTCCGTGCGCTCGGCCAGCCACGGGCGGACGAGGTCCGGCCGCGGCCCGCCCGACCGGGGGGCCGGGATCCGGTCCGCCCCGGGCCGGATCCCGGCCCGGGCGGCGCCGGCGGGGTACCCGACGCCGGTGGCCGGACGGCTGGTGCCCGTGCCGCCCGTGGTCCCCGCGCCCGCCCTCGTGGTCGGGTCGCTGTTCGTCCTCGTGGTCCCCGCGCCCGTCCTCGTGGTCGGGTCGCTGTTCGTCCTCGTGGTGTTCGCACCCGTTCTCGTGGTCGCGGCGTCCGTGCCCGTACTCGTGGTGCTGCTGCTGGTCATCGTGGTCCTCTCGGCCGAGGACCCGGACGCGCCGGGCCGAACGGGTTGCTACTCCGTTCACGCAGCCGGAGGCCCTGACGCTGCATCAGCGGGACCTCGCGGGGCTGTGAGCTTCGTCGCACGACCCGCGGGCCGGCGGCCCGATCTCGTGGTGCACCACGATGGCCGGGCCGGCCCACCTGCGGGGAGCATGGGTGTACGGGGGTCGAGGCCATGCCGATCGACCCCCTTTCCACATCGTGGGCCCTCCCCGCTGTCAGGCACATGCGGACCATGCTCTCAGCGTTCACAGCGCCGGGCAGTGGCGGGCCCGGCATCCAGGAGGGGGAGCCATGACTGTCCTGCAGGCCGACGGAGCCGTTCGGTCCGGCGTACGACCGGGGGTACGGGCCGGGGTGCGGATCCCCGTGGTGGTCCACGCGGCGGACCCGATCTCACGGGCCGGCGCGCTCAGCCAGCTCAAGCAGTGCGCCGCGCTGGAGCTCGTCGAGGAGCAGCAGGCGACCACCGGGGCGGTCGCCGTGATGCTGGCCGAGACCGTGGACGCGACCGTGACGGCGGCCCTGCGCCGGATGGTGCGCGGTGGGGAGGTGCGGGTCGTCCTGGTGGTCGAGCGGATGCGCGAGGCCGAGCTGCTGGAGGCCGTCGAGTGCGGGGTGGCGGCGATCCTGTGGCGCCGGGAGGCGACCGCGCCGAGGCTGGGACAGGCGGTGCTGGCGGCCGCCCGGGGCGACGGGGACCTGCCGGCCGACCTGCTGGGCCGGCTGATCGTGCAGATGGGGCGGCTGCAGCGGAGCGTGCAGGGACTGCCCGGGTTCACCCCGCCGGGGATCTCGGAGCGTGAGTCGGACATCCTGCGGCTGGTCGCGGAGGGCTGGGACACCGCCGAGATCGCCGCCAAGCTGTCGTACTCGGAGCGGACGGTGAAGAACGTCCTGCACGGGCTGACCACGCGTCTGCACCTGCGCAACCGGGCGCACGCGGTGGCGTACGCGCTGCGCGAGGGATACATCTGACCGGGCCGGGGCGGGCCACGAACGGCCGGCCCGGGCGACCGACGGTGCAGCCGGCGGGGCAGCCGGCGGGGCAGCGGGTGTACGGGCAAGGAACGGGGCCGACGGGCGGCGGACGGGCGCGCCGGCGGGGCGCCGGACCCGGCCGCCGTCATTCCGGAGTCGCCAAGATCTCACCTGTTGGAAACGTCGGGGGGCTATCGGCGCGGGGCCGTGGCGAGGCAGACTTCTACGCGCGTTCCTCTACGCGCGTCACCACCCTTTGACGGTCCGTCCACAGCCCCACCTGGAGTCGTTGATGCCCCTGAACCGCCGTGACTTCGTCGCCCGCTCCGCCGCGACCGCCGCCGGCGCGGCCCTGGCCGGCGGCGTCTCGGTCGCCGCCGCAGCCCCCGCCGCGGCCAAGGGCGCCGAGCCGCAGGACAAGAAGGCTGCCAAGAAGCAGGCCTTCACCGTCATGGGCACCACCGACCTGCACGGCCGGGTGCTCAACTGGGACTACTTCACCGACGCGGTCTACGCCGACAAGGCGCACAACGAGGTCGGCCTCGCCAAGATCTCCACGCTGGCCAAGCAGGTCCGCGAGGAGAAGGGCTGGGACCGCACCCTGCTGATCGACGCCGGCGACACCATCCAGGGCACCCAGCTGACGTACTACTACGCCCGGGTCGACCCGATCGCCACCGACGCCGACACCGCGCCCGAGCACCCGATGGCGCTCGCCATGAACACCATGGAGTACACCGCCGCCGCGCTCGGCAACCACGAGTTCAACTACGGCATCGACACCCTGCGGGCCTACGAGGAGCAGCTGGACTTCCCGCTGCTGGGCGCCAACGCGCTGCACGCGAAGAACGACAAGCCGGCCTTCCCGCCCTACGTGATCCGCAAGATCAAGCTGCCCGGCGGTCCGACGCTCAAGGTCGGCATCCTCGGCCTGACCAACCCCGGCATCGCCATCTGGGACAAGGCGAACGTCGCCGGCAAGATGACCTTCCCCGGCATCGTGGAGACCGCGAAGATCTGGCTCCCGAAGCTGAAGGCGGCCGGCGCCGACGTCGTCGTGGTGGCCTGCCACTCCGGCATGGACGAGGCGACCTCCTACGGCGACCAGCTGCCCTGGGGGGAGAACGTCTCGGTCGCCCTGGCCGAACAGGTCGCGGGCATCGACGCCGTCCTGGTGGGCCACGCGCACAAGGAGATCCCGCAGCGGCTGGTCGTCAACAAGGAGACCGGCAGGACCGTCGTGCTCTCCGAGCCGCTCTGCTGGGGCCAGCGGCTGACCTGCTTCGACTTCGAGGTCGAGCTGGACAAGGGCGCCTGGAAGGTCACCTCGCTCTCCTCCCGTGTCCTGAACTCCAACACGGTGCCGGAGGACCCGGAGATCGTGAACCTGATGACCGCCCAGCACAAGAAGGTCGTCGAGTACGTCAACCAGGTCATCGGCACCGCGAAGATCGCCCTGTCGATCACCGAGGCGCCGTTCCAGGACACCCCGATCATCGACCTGATCGGCAAGGTGCAGGCGGACGTCGTCAAGGCGGCACTGGCCTCCACCTCGTACGCCAACCTGCCGGTGCTGGCCCAGGCCGCGCCGTTCAACCGCACCGCGGTGATCCCGGCCGGGCAGGTCAAGCTGCGCGACGCCGCCGGGTTGTACATCTACGAGAACACCCTGGAGGCGCGGATCCTGACCGGCGCCCAGATCAAGGACTACCTGGAGTTCTCCGCGAAGTACTACAACCAGCTCGCCCCGGGCGCGGCGGTCGACAAGGCGACCCTGACCAACGCGCAGAACATCCCGGACTACAACTACGACTCGGTGTACGGCGTCAGCTACGACATCGACATCGCCCAGCCGGCCGGCTCGCGGATCGTCAACCTCTCCTTCGACGGCAAGCCGATCGATCCCGCCGCCCAGTTCGTGCTGGCGGTCAACAACTACCGCGCCAACGGCGGCGGCAACTTCCCGCACGTCGCCGCCGCCCCCAAGGTGTGGGCGAACTCGGACGAGATCCGCAACGCGATGATCGGCTGGGTGAAGGAGAAGGGCGTCATCGACCCGGCCGACTTCGCCTCGGTCTCCTGGCGCCTCGTCCGGGCCGGCGTCCCGGTCTTCTAGGCCCGGACCCGCACCGGCGCACCCGCGCACCTGGGGCCCCGGCCCGGAGCGACCGCTCCGGGCCGACCGAGGCCCACCGGGAACGCACCGGCGGGCTGCCCGGACAGCCCGCCGAGTACCCCGGGCTGCGCGCTGAACTCTGGTACGCGGGCTATCTGTTGGGGATCACCGCACCCCCGGACGGTCCCGCGCCGGGCGACCCCGTGGTCCGCGCCGCCCTGCGCACCCTGGCCCTGGGCGGCACCAACAGCCTGGGCCCGGTGCGCCGCTGGGCCGACCGGCACGCCGACCGGCTGGCCGAGCTGGTCGCGGACGGCGTGGCGGCCGGCCGTACCCACCGCCGCCGGAGCGGCCCGCCGACCGCCCTCACCCCGTCCCGGACGGCCGCCCTGGCCCCGGCCGAGGAGATCTGGCAGCGCACGCCCGTCCCGGAGGCGACGTGACGGCCCGCCGACTGGTGTTCTCACCGCACGCCGACGACGCCGTGCTGTCCTGCTACGGCGCTCTCGGACCGGGGACCGAGGTGGTCACGGTGTTCGCCGGGGCCCCCGCGGACCCGGCGCTGCTCACCGACTGGGACCGCTCGCTCGGCGCCACCAGCTCACGCGAACTCGCCCTGGAGCGACGCGCGGAGGACCTCCGGTCCTTCGCCCCGTTGGGCCTGGTCCCCGAGCAGTGGGCCCACCTGGACGGGCAGTACCGGCCCGGCGAGGCTCCGCAGCGGCTCGGGGCCGACATGACGGGCCGCGTCCGGGCCGCCGCCGAAGCAGTGGCGGCGGCCGGCGGCGGCGAGTGGGAGGTCTGGCTGCCGGCCGGGCTGCTCACCCACCCGGACCACGTCATGGTCCGGGACACCGGCCTCACGGCGTGCGCGGAACTCGCGGACGAGGGGGTGCGACCCGCCCTGGTGCTGTACGGCGAGTACCCGTACCAGCTGTTCCAGATCAGCAACCACCTCCGGGCGGCCGGCACCCGGTCCGGCTTCGCCTGGACCAACGACCACCCGGAGCCGTTCGCCGCCTGGGCCGCCGAGCAGTTCCCGCTGGCCACCGCCGGGCGGCACCGCGCCCGGCAGAGCCGGCTGTCGGCGGCGGACGGTGCCGCCAAGGAGGCCGCGATCAGGGCGCACGCCAGCCAGCTCGACGTGATGGACCGCCAGGTGCACGGGCAGCTGCTGAACCGGCGGAACCTGCGGCTGGAGCACTGGTGGCCGCTGCACGGCGCACCGGCGGCGGCATCCGACCTGAGCGCGGCCGGGACGGCCGGGACCGGGGGCGAGCGGTGAGCCCGCCGTCCACCGGGGTGCGGCCCGCCGAGGCGGCGGCCGGCGCTCCGGCCACCGCGGCCGCCCGCTGGCGGGTGCGCCTCGGCCTGCCCGAACTGGCCGGTCAGGGCCGGGTGGTCGCCGCCACCGTGCTGGACGCCTTCGGCGTCGGGATGTTCGTCCCGCTGTCGTTCCTGTTCTTCGTCCTGACCACCGATCTGACGGTGGCCCAGGTGGGGCTGGGGTCCGCCGTCGCCACCGCGCTCTCGCTGCCGGTCGCCCCGGTGGCCGGCAGTATCGTCGACCGCTGGGGTCCGCGGACCTCGCTGATCGCCAACAACCTTCTGGTGGCGGCCGGTTACCTCTGCTACCTGCTGGTGGACTCGCTGCCGGCGCTGATCGGCAGCATGCTGCTGGTGCTCTGCGCCGAGCGCCTGTACTTCGCGGCCTGGCCCGCGTTCGTCGCCGATCTGGCCGAGGGCGCCGAACTGGACCGCTGGTACGCCTTCACCACGGCGGGCACCAACGCCAGCGTGGGGATCGGCGGTGCGGCGGGTGGTCTGCTGCTGGGCAGCGGCTGGTCGAGTGCGGCGGTGTCCATCGTCGTGGTGAACGCCGCGACCAGCCTGGTCGCGGCGGTCCTGCTGATGACGCCCGTCCGGGTCCGCCCGGCCGGCCCACGCCCCCTGACCCCACCGCCTCCGCAGCCTCGGTCCGCCGCGGCTCGGGAACCGACCGGGCCCGTCGACAGCGCGACCCCGGCGGGCACCTGGGCGGGATGGCGGACGCTGTTCCGGGACCGGGTCCTGCTGATCCTGATGGCGGCCCAGGCCGCGTTCGCGTTCGGCTGGCTGATCCCGACCGTGGTGCTGCCGGTCTACCTGGTCGAGGTCGACCGGATGCCCGCCTGGCTGCCGTCGACGGCCCTGACGGTGAACGCGGTCACCATCGTCCTGAGCCAGTCCCTGGTGACGGCCCGGGTGGTGGCGTACCCGCGGACCAGGGTGGTGTCCTGGGCGGCGGTCCTGATGCTGGGTTCGATCGGGCTGCTCGCGGTCGGCGCGGCCGGACGCGGCATCGGGACGGTGGTGGTGGTCTACGCGGCGGTCCTGCTGTTCACCGCCGGGCAGATCCTGGCGGGTCCGGCGACCACCGCCATCTCGGCGACCGCCGCACCGGCCGAGGCGCGCGGCCGCTACCTGTCGGTGTTCAACCTGACCTGGGCGCTGTCCGCGATCGTCGGCCCGTTGCTCGTCGGCGCGCTGATCGAGCGGCACGCCGGCGTGTTCTGGGCGATTCTGGCCGTCCTGGTGGCGCTCGGCGGTCTCGGCTACCGGCTGGCCGACCGCTGGGCGGCGGCCGACCGGTGAGCCACTTCCAGGCCGACGGTGCAGATCGGGGGCAGGTCGCGGGGCAGGCGGGGGGCCAGGTCGCGGGGGCAGGCGGGGGGCAGGTCGGGGACCGGATCCGGGACGTACGCACCGGCTGCGCACCGCCCGCGACGGCGGGCCCCCGGCGCGCCGGCGGACCACCCGGGCCGGACGCCGGGGCAGACACCCGCGAACGCCGGTGGCCGGTCACGGCGGCGGCCGGGCAGCATGGGCGGATGACCGAGACGATCACGCCCCGCCCGCCGTACGCCAGCACCGCCGTCCGCCCGCAGTGGACGGACCTGCCGCCGTGGGTGCGGGAGCTGATCGGGCACCGGCTCGGCGGGCCGGTGGCGGCGGGGCCCAGCGCGGGCGGCGGGTTCACCCCGGGCTTCGCGGCCCTGGTCCGAGGGCCGGCGGGGGCGGAGTTCGTCAAGGCGGTCGATGCCGTGGCCCACCCGTACATCGCGGACTGCTACCGCCGGGAGGCCGCGATCAACCGGGCGCTGCCGGCCGCCGTACCCGCGCCGGCGCTGCGCTGGGCCGAGGAGAGCGCCGGCTGGGTGGTGCTCGGCTTCGACCCGGTGCCGGGGGCCCGGATGCCCGCCGACCCGTGGCGGCCGGCGGAGCTGGCGGCGGCCCTGGACGCCTGCGCCGCCCTGGCCCAGGCGCTGGCGAGCCCCTCGCCGCAGCTGCTCGCGCTCGGCCTGAAGCCGCTGCGGCCCGAGCCGGGAGAGGACGACTTCGACGACTGGCGCAAGCTGGCCGGCGGCGCTCCCGGCGCCGACCTGCTGCCCGGCTGGTTCCCGCCCGCGCTGATCGAACCGCTGGCCGCCCTGGAGGCCGACTGGGTCGCGGCGACCGCCGGCGACGCCGTCCTGCACGAGGACCTGCGCCGGGACAACATCGTCCTGGACTCCGGCGGGCGGGCCTGGATCTGCGACTGGAACTGGCCCCGGCTCGGGGCGAGCTGGTTCGACCTGACGCTGCTGCTGGCCACCGCCCGCGCCGACGGCCACGACGCCGACCGGCTGTTCGCCGCGCACCCGGCCGCCCGGGGCGCGGCGCCCGAACAACTGGACTGCGCCCTCGCCGCCGTCACCGGCTACTTCCTGCGGGCCGGCGCCCAGCCAGACCCGCCGGCCGGCTCCCGGATGCTGCGCCGGCACCAGACCTGGAGCGGTGAGGTCACCCTGCGGTGGCTGGCCGGGCGGCGCGGCTGGCGGGTGTGATCAGGCGCTCCAGCAGCAGCAGGGCCGGCACCGCGGCCACCGCCAGCGCCGCGAGGAAGGCCCACGGCCAGAGCGCGCCCTGGACGAGCAGCAGGGTGAGCAGCCCGGGGGCGAGCGCCTGGCCGGTGTTCCAGGAGAGCTGGTAGACCGCGAGGTAGCGGCCGCGCAGGCCGGGGTCGGCCAGACCGACGCTGAGGTCCTCGGCGAACGGGGTGGCCATCGTCTCGGCCGCGTTGAAGAGGAACATCGCGGCGTACAGGCCGGCCAGGACGGCCCGGCCGGGCGCGGCGGCCATCAGCGCGAACAGGGTGAAGGCCACCGCGTTGACGAGTGAGGCGGCCGCCAGCACCCGGGTGGGCCGGAACCGCTCCAGGCGGCGGGCGACCACGCTCTGGGTGAGCACCACCTGGACGCCGTTCATCACCAGCAGCGAGCCGGCCACCCAGGCCTGCTGGTGCAGGCCTTCGGTGAGGTAGACGGCCAGCAGCATGCTGATGATCATCGAGCCGAAGACCGAGCAGAGGTTGATGCCGACCAGCAGGACGTAGCGGCGGTCCCGCAGCACCTGGCGGTAGCCGCCGGCAGCCGCCGGAGCACCGGGCGCCCCGGGCGCCGACGGTCGCCCGGCTGCCGCGGCCGGGCGCCAGCGGGCCAGCAGGACGGTGGCGCCCGCGTAGCTGAGGGCGTTCAGCAGCACCAGCAGCCGCAGCCCACCCGTACCGCTGCCGGCCACCACCAGGGAGCCGAGCGCCCCGCCGATCCCGAGCCCGGCGTTGCGCAGGGTCTGCACCAGCGCGAACCAGCGGGTGCGCTCACCGCCGGCGGCGGCCAGCACGACCAGGCCGGTGCTGGCCGTCCAGTAGGCGACCGCCCCGGCCTGGGCGAGCAGGCTGACCAGGACGATCTGCCAGGCCTGGTGGGCCAGCAGGAAGCCGCCGTACGCGACGGCCGACAGCGCGTTGCCGCAGGCCGCGACCTGGCGGGCGCCGTAGCGGTCGATCAGCGGGCCGGTGAGGATCGCGGTGGGCAGGGCGAGCAGTCGGGCGAGGGTGATGGCGGCCCCGACGGCGGCCACCCCGAGGCCGGTCGTGCGGGTGAAGTAGAGGACGGTGAAGGCGAGCAGGAGTCCGGTGCCGAGGCTGTCGACGAGGTGGGCGCCGACGAGCCGGCGCCGGCCGGTGGTGTCCGGGAGGCCCAGGCGGTCCTGGAAGGATACGGGGACGGTGCTGGTCATGGACCGAGCCTTGCGGCGATGATCGGTGGCGCCCAGAGATTTCGTCCTGGTCGAATCCTCGAAGGGGAAGACGTGCTCACGCTGCGGTTCTCGGCCCAGGACGTGGCGGCCACCCGGTTCGCCTGCTCGCGCCTGCTGGAGGTGGTGACGAGCGTTCAGGTGCTCAAGGACCCGGGCTCGCGGGCGGTGCACCTGCCCTGGGTCCGGCGGGCCCGGGCCGATCTCGCCCGGGCCGGGGAGGCGTACGAGTTGCTGTCCCAGCTGGTGCCGATGCCGGCCTGGCACCTGCCGGACTTCCTGACCCCGGTGCCGGCCGCCACCGCGCCCGGGATGGACGAGGAGCTGGCTGAGCTCGCCGCCACCGCACCCGACACCGTCCGGGCCGACCTCGCGCCGATCGGCCGGCCGCTGCCGCCGCTGGTGGCCGCCCTGCACGCGGACCCGGAGGCCGGGCTGGCCCGGCTGACCGAGGAGGTCCGGGCCTACTGGACGGTGGCCGTCGAGCCGTACTGGCCCCGGATCGCCCGGCTCGCCGAGGGGGAGATCCTGCACCGGGCCCGGCAGATGGCGGCCGGCGGCCCTGCCGCACTGTTCGAGGGCCTGCACCCGAAGGTCAGCTGGCAGGACGGGCGGATGACGGTGGCCCAGCGCCGGTACGACATCGAGGAGTCGCTGGACGGCGGGCGCGGGCTGGTGCTGGTGCCGTCGGTCTTCGTCTGGCCGGGGTGCGTCCTGCAGACCGGCCCGCAGGCACAGCCGGGCGTGGTGTACCCCCCGCGCGGGGTGGCCACCCTCTGGGAGGGCGGCGCGTCGACACCGGACGCGCTGGCGGGGGTGCTGGGCCGGGCCCGGGCCGGGCTGCTCGCCGAGCTGGAGTCACCGGGCTCCACCACCGTCCTGGCGCAGCGGACCGGACTGTCCGCGCCCAACGTCTCGCACCACCTGACCGCGCTGCACGCGGCCGGCCTGGTGGCGCGCCACCGGACCGGCCGCGAGGTGCTCTACCTGCTGACGGCACTCGGCCAGGCCCTGCTGGACGGCGGCGCGCCCTGAGACACCGGGGCCCCGGGAGTGGACACCCCGGGGGTCGGCGGGCAGCGGGGCGGATCAGAACGGGAAGCGGCTGCGCCCGTGCTGGATCGAGATCCACTTCACGGTGGTGAAGGCCTCGACCGTGGCCTCGCCGTTGAGGCGCCCCACGCCCGAGTTCTTCTCCCCGCCGAACGGGACGACGGGCTCGTCGTGGATGGTGCCGTCATTGATGTGGATCATGCCGGTCTCGATCCGCTGCGCCAGCCGGACCCCGCGCTCCACGTCGCCGGTGTGCACGGCGCCGCTGAGGCCGAAGGGCGTGTCGTTGGCGATCCGGACGGCCTCGTCCTCCCCGTCGAAGGGCACCACCAGGACGACCGGGCCGAAGAGTTCGCGCTGCAGGATCGGCGCGTCCGCGGGAATCCCGCCCAGCACGACCGGGTCCATCAGCGTCCCGACGGTCTGCCCGCGCAGCAGGGCGGTGGCGCCGGACTCGATCGCCCGGTCGACCTCGGCGGTCAACGACTCGGCCTGGTTGGCGTTGATCAGCGGGCCGATCTGGGTGGCCGGGTCCTTGGGGTCACCGACCTTCAACGAGGCGATCTTGGCGACGAAGCGCCGGGTGAACTCCTCGGCGACACCGCGGTCCACCAGCACCCGGTTGGCCGCCATGCAGACCTGGCCCTGGTGGGCGAAGCGACTGAACACGGCGGCGTCCACCGCGTAGTCGAGGTCGGCGTCGTCCAGCACGATCAGCGCGCTGTTGCCGCCGAGCTCCAGCACCGTCCGCTTGAAGTGGCTCGCGGCCACGGTGGCGACGTGCCGGCCGACCGTGTCGGAGCCGGTGAAGGAGATCACCTTGGGCACCGGGTGCTCGATGAAGGCGTCGCCGATCTCGGCGATGTCGGTGACCAGCACGTTGAGCAGGCCGCCGGGGAGCCCGGCCTCCTCGAAGATCCTGGCGATCAGGGTGCCGCCGACGATCGGGGTGTTCTGGTGCGGCTTGAGGACGACGCCGTTGCCCAGCGCCAGCGCCGGGGCGACCGCCTTCAGTGACAGGAACAGCGGGAAGTTGAACGGGCTGATCACCCCGACCACGCCGACCGGCAGGCGGTAGAGGCGGTTCTCCTTGCCGTCGACCGGCGAGGGCAGGATCCGGCCCTCGGCACGCAACGAGAGCTGCATCGCCTCGCGCAGCACGTCCTTGGAGAGCGAGAGCTCGAAGGCCGCCTTCAGCGCGGTGCCACCGAGTTCGGCGACGATCGCCTCGGTGATCTCCTGCTCGCGCTCCTCGAGCACCCGCAGGGCCCGCTCGAAGACCAGCCGCCGCGCGTACGGGTTGACCTGGTTCCAGGCCCGCTGGGCGCGCTCGGCGGCGCGGTAGGCGTCGTCGACCTCGGCGGCCGTGGCGACGGTGATCGCGGCGAGCTTGTCCCCGCTGTACGGGTCGATGTCGACGATGTCCCAGGAGCCGGAGCCCGTACGCCATTCACCGTCGATGTACTGACGCGACAGTTCCGAAAACCAGGACATCTGATCCCTCTCACCCACGAAGCCGGAGTCAGCAGATTATCTGACTCCCCATCATCGTGGGTGCACGTCACAGTTCCTGACGGACCGCCGCCAGCAGCTTCAGCGTCTCCTCCCGGTCCAGGCTGTCGGCCGTCAGCCGGTCCATCGCCCGGCCGTACTCGGCGACCTGGTCCGGCTTGTCCAGGTACAGCGCGCTGGTGAACTGCTCCAGGTACACCACGTCCGCCAGGTCCGGCTCGGGGAAGCCCAGCAGCGAGAAGGCCCCCGCCTCCGCCCGGACCCCGCCCACCCCCAGCGGCATCACCCGCAGGTCGACCCTCGGCAGCTCGGCGAACTCGGCCAGCCGGTCGATCTGATCCCGCATCACCTCCGGACCGCCCCAGGACCGGCGCAGCGCGGCCTCGTCGATGACCGCCAGCAGACTCGGCCCCCGCTCGGCCGTGAGCAGCCGCCGGCGCCGCGTCCGCACCTCCACCCGGCGCTCGATCTCCTCCGGCTCCGCCGCCGGGTTGCCGCGCGCGAAGACGGCCCGCGCGTAGCCGGCGGTCTGCAGCAGGCCGGGGATGAACTGCACCTCGTAGCTGCGGATCTCGGAGGCGGCCTCCTCCAGCCCCAGATAGGTCTGGAACCAGACCGGCAGCACATCGCCGTACCCGTGCCACCAGGACGGCGCGTTGGCCTCCCCCACCAGCCCGAGCACCGCCGTCCGGTCGCCGTCCGCGCGGATGCCGTACAGGGTGAGCAGGTCGGCGACGTCCCGCTCCTTGAAGCTCACCCGCCCCAGTTCCATCCGGCTGATCTTCGACTCGGACGCCCGGATCGAGTACCCCGCCTGCTCGCGCGAGACACCGCTGGCCTCCCGCAGCCGGCGCAGCTGGGACCCCAGCATCAGGCGCCGTACCGTCGTCCCGCCACCGGTCTGCGTTGTGCCCATCCCGCGAACCTCCGCCTCTCACGCGCCCGCCCAGGCCTACCGCCGCAGTCTGCCACCTAGCACCGACATTCGGCGCCCAAACCAACGGACGATACACAACTGTGGTACGCAGAAAGGCCCGTGAGACCAACCGACACCAATGCGACGCCCCGGCCCGGCCTGAACTGCACGCATCCCACACCCCGGAGAGCACACGGGTGGTCCAGGGCCGCCCCGAGCGACGACCGCCGGCGCTCCGGAGGCGACCGGGACCCCTCAAACGACGGTTGGGGCGGGAACGAGGACCCCACACCGGCCCCCACCCCACCTGCCTTGACCCCGGCCCGCACCGGCCGCGCCCCGAGCCGAAGGAGCGCGCCGGCGCCGAAAGGGTGGGCCCCTCCTGCCCGTCGACGGGCAAGGAGGGCGAGCGCGGGACGACGAAGGACCGACGAAGCGACGACCGTCGGCACCGGATCAAAGCGCCCCGGAGGCGAGCGGGCGCCCCAAAAAAGGGAACAGCACCTGCCCCCAACTTGGTCGGGGAGGGAGCAGGTGCTGTCATGACCGCATTGGCCCGGCGGCTCTGGCGGGTCGGCGGTTGGTGCAGCCCGGCGATGCGGCACCGGGCGGTATCGGGTCGATCCGGTCAGACCACCAGGGGGCGGTCGGTCGGGCGGATCGGGGCGGGCAGCGCGGTCTTGCCGCCCAGGTACTTGTCCACGGCGGCGGCGGCGGAGCGCCCCTCGGCGATGGCCCAGACGATCAGCGACTGGCCGCGGCCGGCGTCGCCGCAGACGTACACGCCGTCCACGTTGGTGGAGAAGGCGCCGTCCCGGTTGATGTTGCCGCGGGCGTCGAGGTCGACGCCCAGCTGCTCCACCAGGCCGTTGGCGGTGTCGGTGCCGGTGAAGCCCATGGCGAGGGTGACGAGCTGGGCCGGGATGGCGCGCTCGGTGCCCTCGATCGGCTGGAACCGGCCGTCCTTGAACTCGACCTCGACGAGGTGGAGCTGCTGGACGTTGCCGTCCTCGTCGCCGGTGAAGTGGGTGGTGTTCACGCTGTACACGCGCTCACCGCCCTCCTCGTGCGCGGAGGTGACCTTGTAGAGCATCGGCATGGTCGGCCACGGCTGGCCGGTGGGCCGGTCGTCGCCGGGGCGCGGCATGATCTCCAGCTGGGTGACCGAGGCCGCCCCCTGGCGCAGCGCGGTGCCGAGGCAGTCGGCGCCGGTGTCGCCGCCGCCGATGACGACGACGTGCTTGCCCTTGGCGCTGATGGGCGTCTCGACGAAGTCGCCCTCCTGCACCTTGTTGGCGAGCGGCAGGTACTCCATCGCCTGGTGGATGCCCTTGAGCTCCCGGCCGGGGACGGGCAGGTCGCGGGCGGTGGTGGCACCGGCGGCGACGACGACGGCGTCGAAGCGCTCGCGCAGCTGCTGGCCGGTGATGTCCTCGCCGACGCTGACGCCGGTACGGAAGCGGGTGCCTTCCGCGCGCATCTGCTCGACGCGGCGGTTGATGTGGCGCTTCTCCATCTTGAACTCGGGGATGCCGTAGCGCAGCAGGCCGCCGATGCGGTCGGCGCGCTCGTACACCACCACCGTGTGCCCGGCCCGGGTGAGCTGCTGGGCGACGGCGAGGCCGGCCGGGCCGGAGCCGACGACGGCCACGGTCTTGCCGGACAGGCGCTCCGGGACCTGCGGCGTGACGCCGCCGTTGTCCCAGGCCTTGTCGATGATGGTGACCTCGACGTTCTTGATGGTCACCGCGTCCTGGTTGATCCCGAGCACGCACGCCGACTCGCAGGGAGCCGGGCAGAGGCGGCCGGTGAACTCCGGGAAGTTGTTGGTCGCGTGCAGGCGCTCGATCGCGCCGGACCAGTCGTCCCGGTAGGCCAGGTCGTTCCACTCGGGGATGAGGTTCCCGAGCGGGCAGCCGTTGTGGCAGAACGGGATGCCGCAGTCCATGCAGCGGCCGGCCTGCTTGGTGATGATCGGAAGGAGGCTGCGCTCGACGTAGACCTCGTTCCAGTCCCGGATCCGGACGTCGACCGGCCGGCGCTCGGCGAGCTGCTTGGGCGTGGTCAGGAAGCCCTTGGGGTCAGCCATTTGCCGCCTCCATCATCTTGCGAGTGGTCTCGGACTCGGAGAGCCCGTCGCGCTCAGCGGCGTCCTTGGCGGCGAGCACAGCCTTGTAGTCGGTCGGCATGATCTTGGAGAAGCGGGAGACCCCGCTCGCCCAGTCGGCCAGGAGCTCGGCGGCCACGGTGGAGCCGGTCTCCTCGTAGTGCTGCTGCACGGTCTCGCGCAGCCATTCGCGGTCGGCGGCGGTCGGGGCCTCGATGCCCACCATGCCGTCGTTCACGTTGGCCGGGCGCAGGTCCAGGACGTAGGCGATACCGCCGGACATGCCCGCTGCCAGGTTGCGGCCGGTCTCGCCGAGGACGACGACCCGTCCGCCGGTCATGTACTCCAGGCCGTGGTCGCCCACGCCCTCGACGACCAGGGTGGCACCGGAGTTACGGACGGCGAAGCGCTCGCCGGCCTTGCCGCGCAGGTGGATGCGGCCGCTGGTGGCACCGTACCCGATGGTGTTGCCGGCGATCACGTGGTTCTGGGCGTCGGCGCCGATGGCGGCGGCGTCCCGGGCCGGGCGGACGATCAGCACACCGCCGGAGAGGCCCTTGCCGACGTAGTCGTTGGCGTCGCCCTCCAGGCGCAGCGTGACGCCGCGCGGCACGAAGGCGCCGAAGGACTGGCCGGCGCTACCCGTGAAGGTGACGTCGATGGTGCCCTCGGGCAGGCCCTCGCCGCGGTACCGCTTGGTCACCTCGTGGCCGAGCATGGTGCCGACCGTCCGGTTGACGTTGCGGATCGGCAGCTGGATGCGGACGGCGTCGCCGCGCTCCAGGGCGTCCTCGGCCAGCGTGATCAGCTGGTTGTCCAGGGCCTTGTCGAGCGAGTGGTCCTGGGTGGTGGTGTTGTGCAGGGCCGCGCCCTCGGGCAGCTCGGGCACGTGGAGCAGCGGCGCCAGGTCGAGGCCGGCGGCCTTCCAGTGCGTGATCGCCTCGGCCGCGTCGATGTGCTCGGCGTGGCCGACGGCTTCCTCGATGGTGCGGAAGCCCAGCTCGGCGAGGATCTCGCGGACCTCCTCCGCGATGAACTCGAAGAAGTTCACCACGAACTCGGGCTTGCCGGTGAAGCGCTCGCGCAGCACCGGGTTCTGGGTGGCGACGCCGACCGGGCAGGTGTCCAGGTGGCAGACGCGCATCATGATGCACCCGGAGACGACGAGCGGCGCGGTCGCGAAACCGAACTCCTCGGCGCCGAGCAGCGCGGCGATGACGACGTCGCGGCCGGTCTTGAGCTGGCCGTCGGTCTGCACCACGATGCGGTCGCGCAGGCCGTTGAGCAGCAGGGTCTGCTGGGTCTCGGCGAGGCCGAGCTCCCAGGGGCCGCCCGCGTGCTTGAGCGAGGTGAGCGGGGAGGCGCCGGTGCCGCCGTCGTGGCCGGAGACCAGCACGACGTCCGCGTGCGCCTTGGAGACGCCGGCCGCGACCGTGCCCACGCCGACCTCGGAGACCAGCTTCACGTGGATGCGGGCCGCCGGGTTGGCGTTCTTGAGGTCGTGGATCAGCTGAGCCAGGTCCTCGATGGAGTAGATGTCGTGGTGCGGCGGCGGGGAGATCAGGCCGACACCCGGGGTGGAGTGCCGGGTCCTGGCGACCCACGGGTAGACCTTGTGGCCGGGCAGCTGGCCGCCTTCGCCGGGCTTGGCGCCCTGGGCCATCTTGATCTGGATGTCGTCCGCGTTGACCAGGTACTCGCTGGTGACACCGAAGCGGCCGGAGGCGACCTGCTTGATGGACGAGCGGCGCGCCGGGTCGTACAGGCGCTCCGGGTCCTCGCCGCCCTCACCGGTGTTGGACTTGCCGCCCAGCTGGTTCATCGCGATGGCGAGCGTCTCGTGCGCCTCCATCGAGATGGAGCCGTAGGACATGGCGCCGGTGGAGAACCGCTTGACGATCTCGGAGACCGGCTCGACCTCGTCGATCGAGATCGGGGCGCGGCCCTTGCCGTCGAGCTTGAACAGGCCGCGCAGCGTCATCAGGCGCTCGGACTGCTCGTTCACCCGCTCGGTGTACTGCTTGAAGATGTCGTAGCGGCGCGAGCGGGTGGAGTGCTGCAGGCGGAACACCGTGTCCGGGTCGAACAGGTGCGGCTCGCCCTCGCGGCGCCACTGGTACTCGCCGCCGATGTCCAGCGCGCGGTGCGCGGCGGTGATGCCGGAGGCGGGGTAGGCCTTGGCGTGGCGCGCGGCCACCTCCTTGGCGACCTGCTCCAGGCCGATGCCGCCGAGCTTGGTGGTGGTGCCGGCGAAGTAGGTGTCCACGGTCTGCTGGTCGAGGCCGATGACCTCGAAGACCTGGGCGCCGCGGTAGGAGGCGACGGTGGAGATGCCCATCTTCGACATGACCTTCAGGACGCCCTTGCCGAGCGCCTTGATCAGGTTCTTGATGGCCTTCTCGGGCTCGATGCCCTCGATGAACACGCCCTGCGCGACGAGGTCCTCGACGGACTCCATCGCCAGGTACGGGTTGACCGCGCCGGCGCCGTAGCCGACCAGCAGGGCCACGTGGTGGACCTCGCGGACGTCACCGGCCTCCACGATCAGCGACACCTGGGTGCGCTGCTTGGTGCGGATCAGGTGGTGGTGCACGGCGGAGGTGAGCAGCAGCGACGGGATCGGCGCGTGCTCGGCGTCCGAGTGGCGGTCCGAGAGCACGATGATCCGGGCACCGTCGGCGATCGCCGCGTCGGCCTCGGCCGCGACGGCCTTCAGGCGGGCGGCGAGCGCGTCGCCACCGCCGGAGACCTTGTACAGGCCGGACAGCGTGACGGCCTTCAGGCCGGACTGGTCGCCGTCGGCGTTGATGTGGACCAGCTTGGCCAGCTCGTCGTTGTCGATCACCGGGAAGGTGATGCCGACCGAACGGCAGGCGGCGGCCTCGGCGGCCAGCAGGTTGCCCTCGGGGCCGAGGTTGCTCAGCAGCGAGGTGACGAGCTCCTCGCGGATGGCGTCCAGCGGCGGGTTGGTGACCTGCGCGAAGAGCTGGATGAAGTAGTCGAACAGCAGGCGCGGCTTCTCGGAGAGCGCCGCGATCGGGCTGTCGGTGCCCATCGAGCCCAGCGCCTCGCCGCCGGTGCGGGCCATCGGGGCGAGGATGACGCGCAGCTCTTCCTCGGTGTAGCCGAAGGTCTGCTGGCGGCGGGTGACCGAGGCGTGGGTGTGCGCGATGTGCTCGCGCTCGGGGAGCTTGGCGAGCTGGATCTGGCCGGCCGCGATCCACTCCTCGTACGGGTGCTCCGCGGCGAGGGCGGACTTGATCTCCTCGTCCTCGACGATGCGGTGCTCCGCGGTGTCGATGAGGAACATCTTGCCGGGCTGCAGACGGCCCTTCCTGACCACCGTCTCCTGCTCCAGGTCGAGCACGCCGACCTCGGAGGAGAGGACGACGAGGCCGTCCTCGGTGATCCAGTAGCGGGCGGGACGCAGGCCGTTGCGGTCGAGGACCGCGCCGATCTGGGTGCCGTCGGTGAAGGTGACGCAGGCCGGGCCGTCCCAGGGCTCCATCAGGTTGGAGTGGTACTGGTAGAAGGCGCGGCGGGCCGGCTCCATGGTGGCGTGGTTCTCCCACGCCTCCGGGATCATCATCAGCACGGAGTGCGGGAGCGAGCGGCCGCCGAGGTGGAGCAGCTCCAGGACCTCGTCGAAGGACGCGGAGTCGGAGTGGTCCGGCGTACAGATCGGGAAGATCCGCTCCAGGCCCCGGCCGTCCTTGTTGGCCGGGATCAGGTCGGTGGCGAGCTGGGACTCGCGCGCGGTCATCCAGTTCCGGTTGCCCTTGACCGTGTTGATCTCACCGTTGTGCGCGACGAAGCGGTACGGGTGGGCCAGCGGCCAGCTGGGGAACGTGTTGGTGGAGAAGCGCGAGTGGATCAGGCCGATCGCGGAGGCGTAGAGCCGGTCCGACAGGTCGGGGAAGAAGGGCTCCAGCTGACCGGTGGTCAGCATGCCCTTGTAGACGATGGTGCGGGCGGAGAGCGACGGGAAGTACACGCCGGCCTCGCGCTCGGCGCGCTTGCGCACGACGAAGGCCGCCCGGTCCAGCTCCAGGCTGGTAAGGTCACCCTTACCGGCGCCGGCGGCGAGGAAGAGCTGCCGGAAGCGCGGCATGACCGAACGGGCGGTGGCGCCCAGCAGGTCGGGGGTGACCGGGACGTCGCGCCAGCCGAGGACGACCAGGTCCTCGTCGGCGGCGATGGCCTCGATCTGCGCGACCGCGGCGGCGTCGGCGGCGTCCTCGACGGGGAGGAAGGCGATGCCGACCGCGTAGGAGCCGGCGGCGGGGAGCTCGAAGGCGACCTTGGAGCGCAGGAACGCGTCGGGGACCTGGGTCAGGATGCCCGCGCCGTCACCGGAGTCCGGCTCGGCGCCCGTGGCACCGCGGTGCTCCAGGTTGCGCAGGACGGTGAGCGCCTGCTCGACGATCTTGTGGTCGGCGATGCCGGTCAGCGTGGCGACGAAGCCGACACCACAGGCGTCGTGCTCGTTCCGCGGGTCGTACAGGCCCTGAGCAGCAGGTCGCGCATCCGGAACGAGCGCGTACGGCGAGCGCGATGCGCCGCCCCGGGGCTCGTTGTCGGAGTGCATGGATGCAGACAGCATCGGCTCTCCCGTCGTCGTCTTGGTCTTGGGGGCCCGCGTCCGGCCGAGGGCCTGGAGCGGACTCTGTGCAACAGGGACGACGTTGGCCCTCTGCGATTTCGTGCAGGTTACATGATGCCCGACATCCCGGGAAGTGGACATTGGCGTCCACATGGCGGACGCAAACCCCAGGTCAGGGCCTATTACCCACGAGTAACACCAGTCGGGGAAGGCGAACACTCGTCCGCACGCTCCCACCAGTGTGCCCGCATGCCGCAAGCCTGAAACAGAGGAGAAATGCCCCTGAACCAAGATCGCTCCGGGGTGGCCTGCGATTCTCACCCCGAGGTCGGTCCGAGGTTTGGATTCCTCGGGTGGACGGGCTCGAAGGCGATGCTAGGACAACCGAGCACCTCGGTCCCATGTGCGGAACGTCACGCAACCCGTGGCATAACCATGCATCAGTCTGTGCCATCGCACGACGGCGCGGGCGAGGTACGGGCCGACCTGCCCCGCCACCTCGCCCGCGCCGTCCGACCAGCTCGTTCGTCCGGCCTCCGGGCCCCGGTCCTTCGCCCCGACCGGGCGCCCGGCCACCTTCCCGCCCGCGCCCGGCCATGTGCACGACCGCATGCCCGGCCGCATGCCCCGGGTGCTCGGCCCGGCCGCATGCCCCGGGCGCTCGGCCCGGGCGCTCGGCCCGGGCGCTCGGCCCGGGCGCCGCCGCGATCAGCCGACCGCGCCGCCAATCAGCCGGCCCAGCAGGAACGTCACACCGGCCGCCGCCCCGCCCAGCACCAGCTGGCGCATCCCGCTGAACCACCAGCTGCGGGCGGTGACCCGGGCGACCACCGCACCGCAGGCGAACAGGCCGGCCAGCGAGAGCAGCAGGGCCGGCAGCAGCGAGGTCGCACCCAGCAGGTACGGCAGCAGCGGGAGCAGCGCGCCCACCGCGAAGCAGACGAACGAGGAGGCCGCCGCGACCACCGGCGAGGGCAGGTCGTTCGGGTCGATGCCGAGCTCCTCCCGGGCGTGGATCTCCAGCGTCCGGTCCGGGTCCACCGAGAGCTGGCGGGCCACCGCCAGCGCGAGGTCCGGATCGACCCCGCGCGAGGCGTACAGCTCGGCCAGCTCGGCCAGCTCGCCGTGCGGGTTGCGGCTCAGCTCCAGCCGCTCGGCCTCGATCTCGGCCTGCACCAGCTCACGCTGCGAGGCGACCGAGGTGTACTCCCCCGCCGCCATCGAGCAGGCGCCGGCGGCCAGGCCGGCCAGGCCGGTGAGGACGACCGTGCCGCTGGAGACCGCGCCGCCGACCACGCCGGTCATCAGCGCGAAGTTGGAGACCAGTCCGTCCATCGCGCCGAACACCGCGGGCCGCAGCCAGCCGCCGTTCACGTCGCGGTGATGGCCCTCGGCGGGGATCCGCGGCTTGGGGTGCTGGTCGTCGGTCAGGCGCTCGGTGATGGTCGCGGTCATGGCGTCGGTCCTCCGTCTGTGCACTCCCCCAGCCCGGGTGCGGGCACGGCGAAACGCCGTGAGAAAGGCTGCCCGCGGGGCTCTCACAGCACTGAACGTAGTCCGATGATCAGGTGTTTTCCAGCAAAGTAAGGCTGTCCGAACAGCACTCCGGCCGCCCGCCACCTGAGCGGTGGGAGCGGCCGGAGCAGCGGGCAATGCCAGGTCAGGGTGTTTTCTTCGGCTCCGCACGGTGCGGCTCGGCGGCCGCGTCGGCGGCCCGGGAGCCGTCCTCGGCACGGCCCGCCCCGTCCGCTTCGTCGGTCACGTCGGCCACCTCGGACGCCTCCGCCCGGGGTGTCCCGTCCGTCCCGTCCGTCCCGTCCGTCCCGTCGGTCCCGTCCGCCGAACCGGCCGCGGCAGCGGCGGCGGCAGCGCGCTCGTCCCGGGAGACCGGGTCGATCGAGTCCGGGTCCTCCCGGCCGGGCCGCTTCTTCCCCACGATCACCAGGTAGGCGACGGCGCCCAGGAAGACGACGATCGCCGTCCAGTCGTTGAGGCGCAGGCCGAAGAACCGGTGCGCCTCGTCGATCCGCAGCGCCTCGATCCAGAACCGGCCCACCGTGTAGGCGGCGACGTACAGCGCGAAGGCCCGGCCGTGGCCGAGGGTGAAGCGGCGGTCGGCCCAGATCACCAGCAGCGCCACACCGACGCACCAGAGCGACTCGTACAGGAAGGTCGGGTGGTAGATCCCCTGGACGATCTCGCCGTCCGGCAGGGTCTTGTCGATCTTCAGACCCCAGGGGAGGGTGGTCTCCTTGCCGTAGAGCTCCTGGTTGAACCAGTTGCCCCAGCGGCCGCAGGCCTGGGCGAGCGCGATGCCCGGCGCCAGGGCGTCGGCCCACGGCGGCAGCGGCACACCGCGCCGGCGGGCGCCGATCCAGGCACCGACCGCGCCGAGCGCGATCGCGCCCCAGATACCCAGGCCGCCCTCCCAGACCTTGAAGGCGTTCCAGGGGTTCCTGCCGTCCCCGAAGTACAGCTGGTGGTCGGTGATCACGTGGTAGAGGCGGCCGCCGACCAGCCCGAACGGGACGGCCCAGACGGCGATGTCACCCACCGTGTGCTTGGCGCCGCCGCGGGCGACCCAGCGCTTGCTGCCGAGCCAGACGGCCACGACGACACCGATGATGATGCAGAAGGCGTACGCGCGCAGCGGGATCGGTCCCAGTTCCAGGACGCCCCGCGACGGGCTCGGAATGTAAGCGATATTCATGGCAGGGTCGACGCTACCGTGTCGGCGGGCCCGATCGGCCACCGGTGCGGGTCACAGATCGCACTCGGTCCGCGCGGCCGGCCCGGACGAAGGCCCAGGCCCGGCCCGGACGGGCGCGGCAGGGCCGTGGCCCGGACCCGGGACGCTCCGGACCCGGGCCCTGCCGGCCGCCGGCCGTCGCGGCCGCGGTCTCAGCCGCCGGCGCCGGGGGACGGGTTGTTGCTCTCGGAGGCAGTGCTGGTCGGGGCCGCGCTCTGGCCGTTGGTGCCGGGGGTGCCGAGCGGCTTGCCCTGGTTGGCCGTGTCGACCCACTTCACCAAGTTCGCCGGGGTGATCTCGTCGGTGCCCATCTTCGGGTACACCGGCTCGCCGTTGAGCAGCACGGTCGGCGTGGACTTGAAGTTGGACTTGTCGAAGTCCTGCTGCACGGCCGACACCCAGCCGCCGAACTTGTTGTCGTTCACGCAGGCCTGGAAGGCCGGTGTGTCCAGGCCCGGGATCGGCTTGGCCAGCGCGATCAGGGTGGCCTTGTTGCCGAAGGCGTCGTTGGTCTCGTCCGGCTGGTTGCGGTACAGCACGTCGTGGTAGTCGCGGAAGTGGCCGGCGTCCTGGGCGCAGCCCAGGGCGTTGGCGCCGTACCGGGAGCCCTTGCCGGGCACGGCCCGGTCGATGAACGAGACGATGTGGTAGTTGACGAAGAGCTTGCCCTGGTCCTCCAGCTGGTCGATGGTCGGGCCGAACTCGCGCTCGAAGGCGCCGCAGGCCGGGCAGCGCGGGTCCTCGTACACGGTGAGGGTGGAGGGGGCGTTCGCCGAGCCGACCGGGATCACCAGGTTCTTGTCGCCGATGGTGCCGGCCGGGGCGGCCACCGGGGTCTCCGGCTTGGAGCGGTTGTTCTGCACCACCACGCCGACCACCGCCGCGACCGCGATCACCGCCAGCACCGCGCCGCCGACGGCGAGCTTCTTGTTGCGCCTGGCCTTGGCCTCCTGCGCGGCCCGCTCCTCCTGCATCCGCTCGCGGGCGGTGCGCTTGCCATCTCGGTTCTTCTCGCTCATGTGACTGGACATCCAGGGTCGGGGCCGGGCCGGGGCCGGCCGGTGGAGGTGGGGCCGGCCCGGACCGGGCTGACCGGGCCGGGGCGGGTGTGGCTCAGGCCGCCAGCCAGGCGTCGGCGGAGAGCTTGGTGCGGGGCCGGTAGATCAGCCAGGCGGCCAGCAGCAGGAACCCGGTGTCGCGCAGGATCTCCTGCAGGTACTCGGTCTGCGAGGCGTCGACGGTGCCGCCGCCGCCGAAGCAGCCGCAGTCGATCGAGATGCCGCGGGCCCAGGCCGAGGTGATGCCGGCGATGAAGGTGAGCAGCAGCAGGGCGGAGACCACGGCGACGATCCGCACGCCGAGCCCGATCACCAACAGGACTGCGAGCGCCAGCTCCAGGAAGGGCAGCGCGTAGCCGACCGGTTTGACCAGCGACTCGGGGAGGATCTCGTACGCCCGGACGGCCTGCGCGGCCTCCGCCGGGTCGGAGATCTTGGCCAGGCCGGCCCAGCCCCAGACCACGGCCAGGGCGAGCCGGACGACCGTGCCGATCCACTCCCCCGCCGGTCCGTCGACCACCCGTCGCAGTGCGCCGCCGACCGGCCGGACGGCGGTGTGCGGGTGCGGCGGGGCACCCTGCTGACCGGCCATCGGAACCCCCTCGGGAATCGCCTGCCGGCCCTCGGCGGGCGCGGCCTCACGCGGATCTGCCGTGGTGTCACCCACGCTTTCCTGGTGAACCGTAGGGGATGGGTGATGGTTCCTCCATATTCGGCCGTTAAGCCGAAAGAGTGAGTTTTGTACCGTTCAGCCCGGCCCGTGCTAACGTCCCGCGCCCCCGCAGCCGACCGGGCGGACGGGCCCGCCGAAGGCCGGGCGGCCCTGCGCCCCGGACCGCGCGGCCCGGGCCGACCCGCCCAGCCGGGCCGCCTCGGCGCACTCCCAGGCCTGCCGCTCGGCGCGCTCCACACCCCGCCTGGCCAGCGCGTGTCCGACCGCGGTGTCCGCCCCGACCGCGAGGCCGAGCGCCAGCGCGGCGGCGGCCGCCCGGAGCAGGACGGCTCGTTGGAGACCCGGCACCGGCAGACCCCTTCGTTCACCCGGACGGCTGAGCTGTGCACGAACGACGGACGCCGGACGGCACCGTCGAGTCGTCCCTCCACTCAACGCCGGTCAACCGCGGCTGATGCGCGGCGCCCGAACTCTTCACTCGTTCGGGTGCATGACGGCGGCCGGCCCGACCCGGGCCCAGCAGCTCACACCCAACGCCTCCCAGGAGACGGTTTGACCCGGCGCCCCGAGGGCCCGTGGTGCCGGCGTCCGCGCACCCGGCCCCGCCCGTGCGCACCGGCGGCCCGCGCGCGCCCCGGACGGCGCCCGCCCGCCCCTGCGGCCCCTCCGCCGGGGCGCGTCCACCGCGGCCACGCATCGGGCGGCGGTGGATCAGGCGGCGGTGGATCAGGCAGCGGTCGTCGCGGCAGGCCCGGGCGCGACCGGCTCGGCAGCACAGACGGCCCGTCAGCTCCCCTGCGGGAGGCCGACGGGCCGTCAATTCCTTGCGGGGTGGCGCCTACCGGCGGCGGACGCCCGCCGCGAGCTCGCCGGCCAGGGTGCGGACGGCGGCCAGGGCCACCTCTTCGTCCCCGGCGGCGTCCAGGATCCGCTGGACGAACGCGGAGCCGACGATCACGCCGTCCGCGAAGCCCGCCACCTGGGCGGCCTGGTCGGCGGTCGAGACGCCGAGGCCGACGCAGACCGGCAGGTCGGTGGTGGCCCGGGTGCGGGCGACCAGGTCCTCGGCAAGGCTGCCGACCTGGGCCCGGGAGCCGGTCACGCCCATCACCGCGGCGGCGTAGACGAAGCCGGTGCCGGCCGCGGTGACCTCGGCCAGCCGCGGGTCCTTGCTGCTCGGGGCGACCACGAAGACGGTGTCCAGGCCGTGCTCCCCGGCGGCCTTGCGCCACTCCTCGGACTCCTCGACCGGCAGGTCGGGCAGGATGCAGCCCGCGCCCCCGGCGGCCGCCAGGTCGGCGGCGAACCGGGCGGTGCCGTAGCGGTCGACCGGGTTCCAGTACGTCATCACCAGCACGGGGGCGTCGGTGGCCGTGGCCACCTCCCGCACGGTGCGCAGCACGTCCTTGATCTTCACGCCGCCGCGCAGCGCGATGTCGTCGGCGGTCTGGATGGTCGGGCCGTCCAGCACCGGGTCGGAGTGCGGCAGGCCGACCTCGACGATGTCGCAGCCGCCGTCGATCAGCGCCCGGACGGCCTTGATGCCGCCCTCGACGCTGGGGAAGCCGGCCGGGAGGTAGCCGATCAGGGCCGCCCGGCCCTCGGCCTTGGCGGCGGCCAGGGTCTCACTGAGCTTGGAAGCCACGGTCACTTACCGCCCTTGTCGTCGTAGAGGCCGAAGTACTGGGCGGCCGTGTGCATGTCCTTGTCGCCGCGCCCGGAGAGGCTGACCAGGATGGTGGCCTCCGGGCCGAGTTCGCGGCCCAGCTCCAGGGCGCCGGCCAGCGCGTGGGCGCTCTCGATGGCCGGGATGATGCCCTCGGTGCGGGACAGCAGGCGCAGCGCCTGCATGGCCTGGTCGTCGGTCACCGGGCGGTACTCGGCCCGGCCGGTGTCCTTCAGCCAGGCGTGCTCCGGGCCGATGCCGGGGTAGTCCAGGCCGGCCGAGATCGAGTGGCTCTCGATGGTCTGGCCGTCCTCGTCCTGCAGGACGTAGCTGCGGGCGCCGTGCAGCACGCCGGGCTCGCCCTTGGTGAGGGTGGCGGCGTGCCGCGGGGTCTCGACGCCCTCGCCGGCCGCCTCGCAGCCGATCAGCCGGACGCCGGCGTCCGGGATGAACTCGTGGAAGATGCCCATCGCGTTGGAGCCGCCGCCGACGCAGGCCACGACCGCGTCGGGCAGCTTGCCGGTGCGCTCGATCACCTGCTCGCGGGCCTCGACGCCGATCACCCGGTGGAAGTCGCGGACCATCATCGGGAACGGGTGCGGGCCCGCCACCGTGCCGAACAGGTAGTGGGTGTTGTCGACGTTGGCGACCCAGTCCCGGAACGCCTCGTTGATGGCGTCCTTGAGGGTGCGGCTGCCGGAGGTCACGGCGACGACCTCGGCGCCGAGCATCCGCATCCGGGCGACGTTGAGCGCCTGGCGCTCGGTGTCGACCTCGCCCATGTAGATGGTGCAGTCGAAGCCGAACAGCGCGCAGGCGGTGGCGGTGGCCACGCCGTGCTGGCCGGCGCCGGTCTCGGCGATGATCCGGGTCTTGCCCATCCGGCGGGTCAGCAGCGCCTGGCCCAGGACATTGTTGATCTTGTGCGAGCCGGTGTGGTTGAGGTCCTCGCGCTTGAGCAGGATGCGCGCCCCGCCCGCCTCGGCGGAGAAGCGGTGGACGTCGGTGAGCGGGCTGGGGCGGCCGGTGTAGTCCTTCAGCAGCGCGTCCAGCTCGGCGGTGAACGCCGGGTCGGCCTTGGCCTTCTCGTACTCCTCGGCGACCTGCTCGACGGCGGCGACCAGCGCCTCCGGGATGAAGCGGCCGCCGTACGCGCCGAAGTAGCCGCGGGCGTCGGGCACCTGGGCGCCCGGCAGGTAGTCCTTCTCGGACATGGTGGAAGTCCTTCTCGGTGATGACTGCAGTGACGTGGAAGGGCTGTGCTCAGCCGTACGTCCTGCGCCATCGGCGCCCCTGCACCTGCCCGGGCTCGCAGCCGATCACGTAGCGCACCCGCCGCCCCAGCACCCGGCGCGCGGGCGCACGGCAGCCGCGCGGGCGGCAGCCACTGCGGAGCGCGCCGCCGAGCCGCAGCGGGGGGTGCGGGTCACGACCGAGGAGCAAGGTCGTGGCACCCGGCCGCGGCGGGATCGGGGCGCTGCCCGGCCCCCGGGCGGGGGCGGGGCGGGTGGCGGGTGGCATGGCTGCGGGTCAGCCCCGGCCGGTGTTGCGCAGGGCGGGGTGGGCGCCGGCCGCGACCAGGTCGGCGACGGCCGCCTTCGGGTCCTTGCCGGTCACCAGGGACTCGCCGACCAGCACCGCGTCGGCGCCGAGGTTGGCGTACGCGATCAGGTCGTGCGGGCCGCGGACACCGGACTCGGCCACCTTGACGACGTGCGCGGGGATGCTGTCCACGACGTTGCCGAAGGTGTTGCGGTCCACCTCGAGGGTCTTGAGGTTGCGGGCGTTGACGCCGATGATCTTCGCACCGGCGTCGACCGCGCGGGCGATCTCCTCCTCGTCGTGCACCTCGACCAGCGGGGTCAGGCCGATCGACTCGGCGCGCTCGATCAGCGACACCAGGGCCGGCTGGTCGAGGGCGGCGACGATCAGCAGGGCGAGGTCGGCGCCGTGGGCGCGGGCCTCCCAGAGCTGGTACGCGGTGACGATGAAGTCCTTGCGCAGCAGCGGGGTGTCGACCGCCGCCCGGACGCTGTCCAGGTCGGCGAGCGAACCGCCGAAGCGGCGCTGCTCGGTCAGCACGCTGATCGCGGCGGCACCGCCGGCCGCGTAGTCGAGCGCCAGGGCCGCCGGGTCCGCGATCGCGGCCAGAGCGCCCTTGGAGGGGCTGGAGCGCTTGACCTCGCAGATCACCCGCACCCCGTCGCCGCGCAGGGCGGCCACGCCGTCCTTGGCGACGGGAGCCTTCGCGGCGAGCTCCTTGAGCTCGTCCAGGGAAACCCGGGCCTGCCGCTCCGCGAGGTCCGCACGGACCCCGTCGATGATCTCGTCGAGCACACTCACGCGGGCGCCCCCATCATTCTGCTAGTTCTGCGAGCTAGGAGCCGGGTGACCCGCGGGTCCTCCCGGCCTGGCAGTCCAGTCGAGCCGACGACAGCGATTCACACAGATCGGTGAGGATTCCGTGCTCGTGTGCCACCGTTGGCACTTCGATGGTATCGGCACCGGGGAGCGCGGGGGGCATCCGCCCGGTGTACGTCTCGCGGAGCGGACCCCCCGCCCGCATCGCGGGCGCCGCCGCCGGCGCCCGACGCCAGCTCAGACCCCCGGGGGCGCCAGTCCGGCCCCCACCGGGAGGTTCCGCAGGGCCATGAAAACCACCAGCAACAGCCCCAGCAGCACCGCGCGCCGTCCCCCGATCACCACTGCCGGGGCCCGGCCGCCGGTCAGCGCGGCCCACACCCAGCGGCACCAGAGCACGGCCAGCAGCGCGGCCAGCGCGACCAGCAGGATGTTGTCGTGCGCGGCGGTCAGCAGGTCGCCGTGGCTGAGCGCGTGCACGCTGCGCAGCCCGCCGCAGCCCGGGCACCACCAGCCGGTGGCCTGGAGCAGCGGGCAGGTGGGGTAGTGACCCGGGGCGTTCGGGTCCACCGAGGCCACGTACAGGGTGGGGGCGGCCAGCGCGGCCAGGGCGCCCAGCGGGCGGCCGAGGCGGCGCAGCACGGAGGGCCCCGGCGCGGGGGTGGCGGGAGCGGCGTTCACCCGGACGATTCTGCCCCCGCCGGACGTCCGACGGGGGCAAAGCGGCAGCGGGCGTGGCGCGCACGCCCCCCGCTCATGTCTGCGGTTACCGCGTCAGGCCGCGACGGCGGTGTTCTTCTTGGTGGTGACGGCCGCCGGGGCGTCCTCGTAGTGCGGGCTGGGCTGACGGCCCATGCCGGCGATCGACATCGCCTTGCCGACCACGCCGGCGAGCACGACGACCACGAGGCCGGCCCACACCAGGAGCACGTTCGGGATGATCATCGCGACGCCGCTGATCGTGAAGCCCACGAAGGCGATGGTGACGCCGGTCCAGGCGGCGGGGGTGTGGCCGTGTGCTGCTGCCGACATCTGATGCTGCTCCTTGGTTCTCCGGGGTCCGGCCGGGACTGCGGTGTCGTGGCAGGTCCGGGGGCTCCTGGCGGGTTGTCGTAGTCCATTGTGCCGGGCGGCCGCGCCCCGCCCCAAAGGGGGGCCGCTGTCTATCGGCTCACAGTCCCCGCGGGTCCGGACCGGGCGGCGCCGGAGGTCGTACGGGCGGGCTGGGCTCAGCCCGCCGTCGGGTCCTCGCCGCGGTCCAGCGCCTTCCACAGGTCGGCGGGGGTGTCCCCGGCCTTCGCGGGCGCCTTGCGGGTGGGGGCGTCGTAGCGGGTGCCCATGCCGGGCCAGTCCCGGCCGAAGCGGACGGTCAGCAGCCCGGCCAGCGCGATCAGCAGGCCGCCGGCCAGCGCGAGCCAGGGCCAGACGCTGTGGCCGACCTGCTCGGCCTGCGCGCCGGCCAGTGCCAGCTTGCGGGCCGCCTCGGTGTGCAGCGCGGAGGCGTCGCCGGCGTTCACGGCGGCGCCGGCAGCCACGCCGAGCCCGGCCAGCGTCATCAGTACGCCCACCGCGATCCGCCCGGCACCGCGTACCGCGAAGACCGCGACGGCGGCGGCCAGCGCGGCCAGCGCCAGGCCGGTCGGCAGACCCGAGACGGTGCTGCCGGTCACCGAGACGTCCAGGGTGCCGCCGGTCACGCCGGCGACCTTGCCGGTCGCCCAGACCCGGCTGACGGCGGTCAGCACCAGGACGGCGCCGAGCACGGTCAGCAGCAGCATCGGCCCGAGGGTGCGCCGGCCGCGCGCCGCCGGGCGCCCGGCGGCGGCCCCGGCCGGCTCGCCGGTGCGGGGTGCGTCGGTCCGGGGTGCGTCGGTGCTGGGCTCGGCCGTCCTGGGTTCGGCCGTCCTGGGTTCGGCCGTCCCGGTTTCAGCCGTCCTGGGTTCAGGGAGTGCGCTCACCCGTCCAGTGTCTCCCGGGCGCGAACCCGTCAGGCCTCCGGGGTCGGACCGGGCGGGCCGCCCTCGACCGGAAACCCGTCGGTCTCGATCACCAGGGTGCGGTCCGCCAGCGGCAGGTACAGGTCGTTCCCGAACGGCACCCGCTCGGCCTCCCGGTACGCCCCGGTTCGCTGCGGGTCGCTGTGCACCGTGCAAAGCGCCTCGACCGGGTCGACGACGACGTACAGCGGGATGCCGCACTCCGCATGCACCCGGAGCGTCCTGGCGAAGTCGTCGCCCTGGTCCGCCTTGGGCAGCACGTCGAGGACGGCCTCCAGGTCGCGCCCCTCGTAGCGGCCGCGCCCGTTGGGTTCGGCCCCCGGGGCCACCACGGCCAGCGCGGGGGCGAGGCCGTCGGGAGCGGACGGGAGGTCCACCGCGACGTCCGAGAGGATCTCCCCCCGGCCGGCCAGCTGCGCCTCGATCTGCGGCGCCGCCCTGAGGACCACCTTCCAGCGGCTGATGCCCTGAGGCGCCATGATGATCTTCCCGTCCGTGGTCTGCACCTGATGGCCGCACCGGAGCCGGCGCCCGCCGGCGCCTCCCGGGCACGACCCGCGGGTCAGCGCGGCCGGGCCCGACCGCTCCCGGTGCGGGGCGACGTCCCCGCGACTCTCACGATAGCGGCGCGCGCAGCGTGTTGGCGGTGGCCACGGCGCGCAGCACGGCGGCGGCCTTGTTCCGGCACTCGGTGTCCTCGCTGTGCGGGTCGGAGTCGGCGACCACGCCCGCTCCGGCCTGCACGTACGCGGTGCCGTCGCGGAGCACCGCGGTGCGGATGGCGATCGCGGTGTCGGAGTCCCCGGCGAAGTCCAGGTAACCGACGCAGCCGCCGTACAGCCCGCGGCGGGTGGGCTCCAGCTCCTCGATGATCCGCATCGCGCGGGGCTTGGGCGCGCCCGACAGGGTGCCGGCCGGGAAGCACGCGGTGAGCACGTCGAAGGCCGTCCGACCGGCGGCGACCTGCCCGGTCACGGTGGACACGATGTGCATCACGTGGCTGTAGCGCTCGACCGACATGAAGTCGACCACCTCGACGCTGCCCGGCGTGCAGACCCGGCCGAGGTCGTTGCGGCCGAGGTCGACCAGCATCAGGTGCTCGGCCCGCTCCTTGGGGTCGGCGAGCAGCTCGGCGGCCAGGTCGGCGTCCTCCTGCGGAGTGACGCCGCGGTGCCGGGTCCCGGCGATCGGGTGCACCATCGCCCGGCCCTCGGTGACCTTGACCAGCGCCTCCGGGCTGGAGCCGACCACGTCGAAGCCGCCCTCGGCGCCGCCGTCCGGGCCGGGGAACCGGAACAGGTACATGTACGGGCTGGGGTTGGTGGTGCGCAGCACCCGGTAGACGTCCAGGGCGGAGGCCGGGCAGGGCGCCTCGAAGCGCTGGGAGGGCACCACCTGGAAGGCCTCACCGGCCCGGATCCGCTCCTTGATCTCCTCCACCGCGGCCCGGTAGGGCGCCCCGCCGAACGGCGAGACGGCCTCGGCGGCGGTCGGGGTGAAGGTCGCCAGGCCCGGGTCGACCGGCTTCAGCAGCTCGGCCTCCATCGCGTCCAGGCGGGCCAGCGCGTCCGCGTAGGCCTCGTCGACGCCGCTGGCCAGGTCGTTGTGGTTGACCGCGTTGGCGATCAGCAGCACCGTGCCGTCGGAGTGGTCGAGCACCGCGAGGTCGGTGGCGAGCAGCATGGTGAGCTCGGGCAGCCCGAGGTCGTCCGGGGTGAGCTCGGGCAGCTTCTCCAGCCGGCGCACCACGTCGTAGCCGAGGTAGCCGACCAGGCCGCCGGTGAGCGGCGGCAGGCCGTCGGTGTGCCGGGGGGTGTGCAGGGCCTCGACGGCGGCGCGCAGCACCTGGAGCGGGTCGCCGGTGGTCGGGATGCCGACCGGCACCTCGCCGTGCCAGCGGGCGTTGCCGTCCGGGTCGGCGGTGAGGGTGGCGGCGCTGCGCACGCCGACGAACGAGTACCGGGACCAGCTGCCCTGCTCCGCGGACTCCAGCAGGAAGGTGCCGGGGCGCTCGCCCGCCAGGCTGCGGTAGAGCCCGATCGGGGTGAGGCCGTCCGCGAGGAGCCGGCGGGTGACCGGGATGACCCGGGTGTCTACGGCGAGCTTGCGGAAGGCGTCGAGGTCCATGGGCGGCGGCACCGGTTCCTGTGTGGCGTCCTGCGGGCGCGGACGGGGCGAGGCGGAGGTGGGGCGGGGCATGGCGGGGGCTTGCGGGCCGCCGGGTACCGGCGACCGACTGCGGACTGCGGACTGCGGACTGCGGAAAGGTTAGCGAGTGACCGGCAGCACGTCGGCGTCGAAGCAGGTCCGCTCGCCGGTGTGGCAGGCCGCGCCGACCTGGTCGACCTTGACCAGCAGGGTGTCGCCGTCGCAGTCGAGGGCGACCGACCGGACGTGCTGGACGTGTCCGGAGGTGTCGCCCTTGACCCAGTACTCGCTCCGGCTGCGGCTCCAGTAGGTGCAGCGGCCGGTGGTGAGGGTGCGGTGCAGCGCCTCGTCGTCCATCCACCCGAGCATCAGCACCTCGCCGGTGTCGTACTGCTGCGCGACGGCCGGCAGCAGGCCGTCGGCGGTGCGCTTGAGGCGGGCGGCGATGTCGGTGGCCAGGGCGGTGCTGCCGGGGGCGGCGGGTGTGGTGGACATGGGTCCCATTCTGTCAGCCCGCCTGCCGGAGCCCTCGGCAGCACCGCTCGGACGGCCGCCCGGACGGTGGGTCAGGCGGGCGGCTCGCAGCCCGCGGGCCAGATCTCGTGGACGTAGAGGCCGGCCCGCCGGGCCAGCGCCGCGACCCGCGCGGGCCCGGTCCCGGGCGCGCCGTCCCAGACCGCGATCACCTCGTCGACCATGCCGACCAGGGCGGTGGCGGTGTCGTCCCCGAGCCCGCCGTGCGCGACCGGGGCCAGCCGGTGGACGGCGTTGGCCTCGTTCATCAGCCGCAGCCGGGTGCTGCGGTGGCTGTCGCCGACCGTCGCGAAGACCGAGCCCCCGCCGGGGACGATCACCTCCAGCTTGCCGCCGTGGTCCAGCACGCACTGCGCGAACCAGCTCTCCGGCCCTTCTCCCGCACAGCTGACACCGACCAGTTCGTACGGGCCGAAGGTGGTGACCAGCTTCCAGAGGTCGCCGCGTACGAGCATTTCGGTGATGCCCGAAAGCCCTTGGTACCCGGTGATTCCGACGCGCATCCACAACTCCTGGGAACGTGCCGTGCCGCGGCCAGCCTATGCCACCGCCCGGGGCCGCCGGTACGGGCGAATCATGCTCCCGCGGCGGGCCGCCGGAACGGACGATTTGTGCGAACCGCCTGCCGGGAGGTGGTCCGGTGGGCCATTCTCGGGGCATGAGCACCGAGCCGCCGCCCGCCGCCGCCTCCCGACCGCCCCGGGGCCTGGTCCTCGCCGTCGCCGCCGTCCTGGTGCTGCTGCTCGGGGTGGTCGCCACCGTGCTGCTGTGGCCCGAGCACCGGCCGGTGGCGCTGCCGCCGCCGGCCCCCTCCCCCACGGTCGCCACGCCCACCCCGACGCCGACCCCCACTCCCACCCCGGCCAAGGTGCTGCCGTACCCGTTCTTCCCGGTCGGCACCTGCCTGGACCACCCGCAGCTGAGCAAGGTGATCACCAAGTCCGAGGCGCGGCCCTGCGAGGGATCGCACGACGCCGAGTCGATCGCCACGATCCTGCTGCCGGAGGGCCTGACCAGCGACAGCCAGATCGGCCGGGCGCTTCGGGAGGCCTGCGCGGCGGCGGTGGACGCGGCGGAGCAGCGCCAGGGCGGCGGCGGGCCGTACTACGGGTTCCCGCTGGGGCCGTACCTGGCCTACTACCAGCAGGGCATGCGGGACGGCACCTGCACGCTGGCCGCCAGCAGCAAGCAGGGCGGCACCAAACTGACGGGGCACCTGCGGTGACGGGCCGCCGGCCCTGACGGCGTCGCCGCGGGCGGACCTGGCACGGCCCCTCCGGCGCCGGCCACCCCGGCGTAGGGTGAGCGCCATGTCGAACCACGCCCGTACCGAACGCCTGCGCCTGGCCGAGCTGCTGACGTCGGCCGGCCCGGACGCGCCGACGCTGTGCGCCGGCTGGACCACCCGGGACCTCGCTGCCCACCTGGTGCTGCGCGAGCGGCGGATGGACGCGGTGGCGGGCATCCGGCTGCGGGTCCTGGCCGGCTGGACGGCCCGGGTCCAGGCGGGCCTGGCGCGGCGGCCGTACGAGGAGCTGGTGGGGGCCTTCCGGGCCGGGCCGCCGCGGCTGTCACCGTTCGCGCTGCCGGGGGCCGACGAGGCGGCCAACACCGTCGAGTACTTCGTGCACGCGGAGGACGTCCGCCGGGCCGGGTCGTGGGAGCCGCGCGAGGTCTCCCCCGCGATGTCCGCGGCGCTATGGCGCCGGCTGCCGATGGTGGCCCGGCTGGAGGCGGCCCCGCGGTCGCCGGTGCGGTTGGGGCTGCGCTCGGTCGGCCAGGGCCGGATCGAGGTCGGCCCGACCGGCGGCGACTACGTCGAAGTGATCGGCGAGCCGGGCGAGCTGGTGCTTTTCGCGGGCGGCCGCGGGGCCCGCGCCGAGGTCGAGGTGGAGGGTTCGGAGGAGGCGGTGGAGGCCCTGGCGAAGACACTTCCGCTGCCGCCCGGCGCGGTCGGCGGCTGCCGCTGACCACCTCATGCCGCCCCGCCCCGGCCCGTGAGGCACTGTCGGAGCACCGTGCCACACTCGTCCGCCGGTGCACCTCCCGGTGCGCCGGTCTCGATCGCGGGGGGCTTTCCATGGGCACGGTCATGTCGTTCACACCCTTGACGCCGGAGGAGCTGGCCCGGGCCACCGAGGACCCGGCCTGGGCCGAGGAGTTCCTCGACGCCTACTACGACCACGACGGGGACGAGGACATCGAGCCGGAGGCCTTCGACGGGTACCTGGACAAGGCCTGGGCCGGCATCCAGTTCCTGCTGGACGCGGCGGACGCGACCGTCGAGCTGGACATGGGCGGCTACCCCATCGACGACGAGAGCCTCAGCGGCTGGACCGTCGAGGACGTGCGGCGGACCGCCGAGAGGTTGCGGGAGCTGCCGTGGGAGCGCCTCGCCGAGCACTACGACCCGGCGCGGATGGCGGAGCGGGAGGTGTATCCCGACGTCTGGCAGGTCGACCCGGAGGGCGAGCTGGAGTATCTGCGGGTGCACTACGCGACGCTGGTCGCGTTCTTCGACGGCGCGGCCCGCGCGGGTTCGGCGGCGATCCTGCAGTTCGGCTGAGCGATCGACCCCGGCATTCCCCACCGGACGGCCACGGCCTGCCGCACCCCTGCCGCCCGGGCCCGGGCCGAGCTGCTGGGGCAGCGGGCCCGGGCGCTGCCGCGGATCGCGGACGGCGTCCGCAACGATCGGGGCTCAGGAGAGTTCGATCCGGGTGCCGCCGTCGACGGCGTGCAGCTTGTCCGGGTTGGCCACGTTGTGGATGGTCGAGATCCGGCCTTCCGGATCGAAGTCGAAGGTCAGCGTGGCGACCACGCGGTCCGGGCCGCGGAAGACCACGCCCGGGCCGCCGTTGATCCAGGTGAGCTCGGCCCGCATCTGCCCGGGCTCGATGCCCTGGTAGGTCACGGTGCCGAGCGCGGCGAACCAGCGGGCCACGGTCTCCAGGCCGACGACCGGCTTGAGGGCCTGGCGGACCTTGCCGCCGCCGTCGGTCCACAGCGTCACGTCCGGGGAGAGCAGCTCCATCAGGGTGTTGATGTCGCCGCCCGTCGCCGCGGCGAAGAAGCGCTCGGTGACGTCCCGCTGGCGGGTACGGTCCGCGGTGAAACGGGGCCGGCGGGCCTGGACGTGCTCGCGGGCGCGGTGCGCGGCCTGCCGGACGGCCGGCTCGGAGCGTTCCACCGCCTCCGCGATCTCCCCGTAGCTGAAGGCGAAGACCTCCTTCAGCACGAAGACCGCCCGCTCCAGGGGGCTCAGCATCTCCAGGACCACCAGCAGGGCCGTCGAGACCGAGTCCGCCGCGGCGACGCCGTCGGCGGTGTCCGGGCCGGTGAGGATCGGCTCGGGCAGCCACGGCCCGACGTACGTCTCGCGCTGGTGGCGGGTGGAGCGCAGCCGCTCCATCGCCAGGTTGGAGATGATCCGGGTCAGGTAGGCCTTCGGGTCGGCGACCTGGGCCCGGTCGGCCGACGACCACTTGAGCCAGGCGTCCTGGACCACGTCCTCGGCGTCGGCGGCGCTGCCGAGGATGCGGTAGGCGACCGAGAAGAGCAGGGTGCGGTACTGCTGGAAGGCGAGCTGGTCGGGGCCGTCCTGCTGCGGCTGGGTCACTTGGCGCTCCTGATCCGGGTGTAGCGGCCGCCGTGCGGCCAGAGGGCGCCCGAGGCGGGCATCTTCTTCATACGGGCGAAGGTCGCCCACGGCGCGGCGGAGACCGTCTCCTTGTACTTCGCGGCCCGCTTGCCGGTCAGCACGATCCGGCGCGGGCTGTCGTCGGGGCGGGTGAACTGCACGACGGCGTCGCCCCGGCCCAGGCTGACGGGCGTGTGGTAGTAGCCGAAGCGGAAGGGCCTGGGCTCCTTGCCGGCCAGGATCCGCAGGATCGACAGGGCCGCGTGCACGCCGGTGGGCATGCCGCTCTGGCAGGTCCCGTGCATCACGCCGTAGCCCTGACGGATCGCCGCCGCGTCGCCCACGGCGTGGACGTCCGGGTGGGAGACCGAGCGCAGTGTGCTGTCGGTGACCACCCGGCCGCGCTCGTCGACGGTCAGGCCGGCGGCGGCGGCCAGCGGCGAGACGCGGGTACCGCTGGTCCACAGCACCGCGGCCGCCGGGATGCCGGTGCCGTCCGCGAGCTCGACGCCGTCCGGCAGCACCTTGACCACCTCGACGCCGCTGCACACCCGCACACCGAGCCGGGCGAGCGCCGCATCCAGGTGTGCCTTGGCCTTGGGGTGCATGGTCGCGCCCGGCTCCTGCCGGCCCAGCAGCACCACCTGGAGCCGCGGGTGCCGCTCGGCGATCTCCGCGGCGGCCTCGACGCCGGTCAGTCCGCTGCCGCCGACCACGACCGTCCCGCCGTCGAGCCGGGTCAGCCGTTCGGCGAGGAGGGCGGCGTCCTCCGGGCTGTCGAGGGTGTAGGCGTGGTCCTCCACGCCGGGGACGGCGGCGGTGTCGGCGACGCTGCCCAGGCCGTAGACCAGGGTGTCGTAGCGCAGGACCTGGTCGTCGTCGATCCGGACGGTCTTCGCGTCGGCGTCCACGGCGGTGACCCAGCCGCGGACGAAGCCGGCGCCGGTGCCGTCCAGCAGCTCCGGGATGTTCATCTCGGCCGTCTCCTGGCCGGTGGCGGTCATGTGCAGGCGGAGCCGCTCGGTGAAGGTGTCGTAGGGGTTGACCAGGGTCACCCGCAGGTCTCCCCGCTTCCGGCTGCGGGCCGCGAGCTGGATCGCGGCGGAGAGCCCGGCGTACCCCGCGCCCAGGACCAGGACCTCGTGCTGCTGTGCTGTCGCGTTCATCGCTCTGCCGTCTCCTCGTACCGGTCGTTCCCGTTGTGCGGACGACCACCAGACGCAAGCTGCCCTCCCGTTCGTGACATGGAGCCGATGTGACCCGCGTCACATCATCAGGAGAGGGCGGCCGCGCGCGGCGTCGACCCCCGGGCGGCGCGACGCACAGCATTCAAACCATGATCGGCCGACTCCGCAAGGAAACTGACGGAACACCAGGAAGGCGCAGGCCAGGGGCAGGGCCTGGCGCCTGCGCACCGCCCGCGGGCACGAACGCCTCCGCAGCACCCCGGCCGGCGCCGGGCATCGCGGCGGAACACGAAGGCCTCCGGTGCGGTGCGGCGTCGAGACGCCGCACCGCACCGGAGGCCTTCGCCGTGATCAAGCCTGACGGCTGCCCACGGCGCTCGTGGTCAGTTCGCCTGGCGGACGGGGTGCCCGGCTTCCCGCAGCGCGTCCTTGACCTGGCCGATCCGCAGGTCGCCGAAGTGGAAGACGCTGGCGGCGAGCACCGCGTCGGCGCCGGCCTCCACGGCGGGGGCGAAGTCGGCGAGCTTCCCGGCGCCGCCGGAGGCGATCACCGGGATGGAGACGGTCTTGCGGACGGCCCGGATCATCTCCAGGTCGTAGCCGTCCTTGGTGCCGTCGGCGTCCATCGAGTTGAGCAGGATCTCGCCGGCGCCCAGCTCGGCGGCCCGGCCGGCCCACTCGACGGCGTCCAGGCCGGTGCCGCGGCGGCCGCCGTGGGTGGTGACCTCGTAGCCGGAGGCGGTCTCGGTGCCCTCGGGGCAGCGGCGGGCGTCCACCGACAGCACCAGCACCTGGCGGCCGAAGCGCTGCGCGATCTCGCGGATCAGCTCGGGACGGGCGATCGCGGCGGTGTTGACACCGATCTTGTCGGCGCCGGCCCGCAGCAGCTTGTCGACGTCCTCGACGGCGCGGATGCCGCCGCCGACGGTCAGCGGGATGAAGACCTGCTCGGCGGTGCGGCGCACCACGTCGTAGGTGGTCTCCCGGGAGCCGGAGGAGGCGGTGATGTCGAGGAAGGTCAGCTCGTCGGCGCCCTCGGCGTCGTAGAGCTTGGCCATCTCGACCGGGTCACCGGCGTCGCGCAGGTTCTGGAAGTTGACGCCCTTGACCACCCGGCCCGCGTCGACGTCCAGGCAGGGGATCACACGTACTGCGAGGGTCACGGCTGTTTGCCTTCCAAAGTGCTTGCGAGCCCGGCGCGGTAGGCCTCCAGCTCGATCTCGACCATCATCCGGGAGTCGATCAGGCCCTCGACCACGACCATGGTGGCGACCGGGCGGGCGGCGTCGAAGAGCTTCTTGTGGGCCCGGCCCACCTCGTCGGCGTCGCGTACGTGCGTGATGTACATCCGGGTGCGGACGACGTCGTCCGCCGTCAGACCGTACGCGGCGAGGGCGTCGAGGCCCACGCCGAAAGCGGCGAGCGTCTGGTTGTACGGGTCGCCCTCGTGCTCGATCTTCCCGTTCACCCAGGCGGTGGTGCCGGCCACCAGCACCTGGTCGCCCGCCGCCACCGCCCGCGAGTAGCCGAAGTCGTCCTCCCAGGGGGAGGCTCCGGCCAGCTTGCCGCGTACGATCTGACGATCTGTCATGACACGGCCTCCAGGGCCTCTTCGAGGGTGAACTTCTGCTCGTAGAGTGCCTTGCCCACGATCGCGCCCTCGACACCTTCGGGGACGAGGGTGGCGATGGCCCGAAGGTCGTCCAGCGAGGAGACCCCGCCGGAGGCGACCACCGGGCGGTCGGTGGCGGCGCAGACGTCGCGCAGCAGCTGGAGGTTGGGGCCGGTGAGGGTACCGTCGCGGTTGACGTCGGTGACCACGTAGCGGGCGCAGCCCTCGGCGTCCAGGCGGGCGAGCACCTCGTAGAGGTCGCCGCCGTCCTTGGTCCAGCCGCGGCCCTTGAGGGTGGTGCCGACCACGTCCAGGCCGACGGCGATCTTGTCGCCGTGCTCGGCGATCACCTTGGCGACCCACTCCGGGGTCTCCAGCGCGGCGGTGCCGAGGTTGACCCGGCGGCAACCGGTGGCCAGCGCGGCGGCGAGGGTGGCGTCGTCACGGATGCCGCCGGAGAGCTCGACCTTGATGTCGAGGCGCTCGGTGACCTCACGGACCAGGGCGCGGTTGTCGCCGGTGCCGAAGGCGGCGTCCAGGTCGACCAGGTGCAGCCACTCGGCGCCGGCGCTCTGCCAGGCCAGCGCGGCGGCGAGCGGCTCGCCGAAGGAGGTCTCGCTGCCGGAGGCGCCCTTGACCAGGCGGACGGCCTGGCCGTCGCGGACGTCGACGGCGGGGAGGAGTTCGAGGCGGTTGCTCATGGAGTTGCAACTCTCCGGATGTCAGAGGGTGTTGACCCAGTTGGTCAGCAGGGCGGCGCCGGCGTCGCCGGACTTCTCGGGGTGGAACTGGGTGGCCCAGAGCGGGCCGTTCTCGACGGCCGCGACGAACGGCTGCCCGTGGGTGGCCCAGGTGACCAGCGGGGCGGCGATGTTGTCGTTGGTGACCTGGAGCTCCCAGTTGCGCACGCCGTAGGAGTGCACGAAGTAGAAGCGGGTGTCGGCGTCCAGGCCGGCGAACAGCCGGCTGCCCTCCGGGGCGTCCACGGTGTTCCAGCCCATGTGCGGGACGATCGGCGCGTCCAGCGGCTCGACGGTGCCGGGCCACTCGTCGCAGCCGGCGCTCTCCACGCCGTGCTCGACGCCGCGCTCGAACAGGATCTGCATGCCGACGCAGATGCCGAGCACCGGGCGGCCGCCGGCCAGCCGGCGGCCGATGATCACGTCGCCGCGCACCGCCTTCAGCCCGCGCATGCAGGCCTCGAAGGCGCCGACGCCGGGGACGAGCAGGCCGTCGGCGTCCAGGGCGGTCTGAAAGTCCGAGGTCACGGTGACGTTCGCACCGGTGCGCTCGACGGCCCGCTGGGCGGAGCGCAGGTTGCCCGACCCGTAGTCGAGGACCACCACGTTCTTGGCCATGAAGGTTGTCGTCCAGTCTCTCTAGAGGCGCATGACGCCGGAAACGAGGCACAGCGCCGCACCGATCGCGAGGACCGCGACCAGGCTCTTGGACTGCTTCTGCTTCCAGAACGAGTACACGCCGCCGGACAGGAACAGCCCGGCGATGATCAGGAGGGTTGCGGCCTTGCTCACAGTGCGCCCTTGGTCGAGGGGAGGATGCCGGCCGCGCGCGGGTCGCGCTCGGAGGCGTAGCGCAGGGCACGCGCGAGGGCCTTGAACTGGCACTCGACGATGTGGTGCGCGTTGCGACCGTACGGGACGTGGATGTGCAGGGCCACCTGCGCCTGGGCCACGAAGGACTCGAAGATGTGCCGGGTCATCGTGGTGTCGTAGCTGCCGATCATCGGCGCCATCGACTCCGGCTCGGTGTGCACCAGGTACGGGCGGCCGGAGAGGTCGACGGTGACCTGGGCCAGCGACTCGTCCAGCGGGACGGTGCAGTTGCCGAAGCGGTAGATGCCGACCTTGTCGCCGAGCGCCTGCTTGAAGGCGGCGCCGAGCGCGAGGGCGGTGTCCTCGATGGTGTGGTGGGTGTCGATGTGCAGGTCGCCGGTGGTCTTCACGGTGAGGTCGAAGAGGCCGTGGCGGCCGAGCTGGTCGAGCATGTGGTCGTAGAACCCGACGCCCGTGGAGATGTCGGTCCTCCCGGTGCCGTCGAGGTTGATCTCGACCAGGACCGAGGTCTCCTTGGTGGTGCGCTCGACCCGGCCGGTGCGGACACCGTCGTTCTTCGCGGACATAGGGCTAGAGCTCCTTGGTGACGGTGCGGACGGCGTCCAGGAAGGCGTCGTTCTCGGCGGGGGTGCCCGCGGTGACGCGCAGTTGCCCGGGAACGCCGTTGTCGCGGATCAGCACGCCGAGGTCGAGGAGCGCCCGCCAGACGGCGTGCTGGTCCTCGAAGGTGCCGAACTGGATGAAGTTGGCGTCGGAGTCGGTGACGTCCAGGCCGAGGCCGCGCAGCGCGTCGACGAGGCGGTCCCGCTCGGCCTTGAGCCGCTCGACGTACCCGAGCAGGGTGTCGGTGTGCTCCAGGCAGGCCAGCGCGGTGGCCTGGGTGACGGCCGACAGGTGGTACGGCAGCCGGACCAGCTGGACGGCGTCCACCACGGCCTTGTCCGCGGCCAGGTAGCCCAGCCGCAGGCCGGCCGCGCCGAAGGCCTTGGACATGGTGCGGGTGACCACCATCAGCGGGCGGCCGGCCAGCAGCGGCAGCAGCGAGTCGCGGTGCGAGAACTCGACGTACGCCTCGTCCACGACCACCATGGTCGGCTTGACGGCCTGCGCGGCGTCGTACAGCGCGAGCACGGTGGCGGCGGCGACGGCGGTGCCGGTCGGGTTGTTCGGCGAGCAGATGAACAGCACGTCCGGGCGGTGCTCGGCGAGGGCGGCGACGGCCGCCTCCACGTCGATGGTGAAGTCGGCGCGGCGCGGGCCGGCGATCCACCGGGTGCCGGTGCCACGCGAGATCAGCTCGTGCATCTGGTACGAGGGCTCGAAGCCGAGCGCGCTGCGGCCGGGCCCGCCGAAGGTCTGCAGCAGCTGCTGGATGATCTCGTTGGAGCCGTTCGCCGCCCAGACCTGCTCCAGGGACCGCTCGAACCCGGTGGTGCGGGTCAGGTAGCGGGCCAGCTCGGTGCGCAGCTCGACGGCGTCGCGGTCCGGGTAGCGGTTGAGGTTCCGGGCCGCCTCGGCGACCCGCTCGGCGATCCGGGCCACCAGCGGCTCGGGCAGCTGGTACGGGTTCTCGTTGGTGTTCAGCTGGACGGGGACGTCGAGCTGCGGCGCGCCGTACGGGGACTGGCCGCGTAGTTCGTCCCGTACGGGCAGGTCGTCGATCTTCACGTTCCGGGAACCGTCCAGTCGAAGCGGGCGCGGATGGCGTCGCCGTGACCCGGGAGGTCCTCGGCGTTTGCGAGGTTCACCACGTGCGCGGCGACATCCGCCAGCGCCTCGCGGGAGTAGTCCACGACGTGGATGCCGCGCAGGAAGGACTGCACGGACAGGCCCGAGGAGTGGCAGGCGCAGCCGCCGGTGGGCAGCACGTGGTTGGAGCCGGCCGCGTAGTCGCCCAGCGAGACGGGCGCGTACGGGCCGATGAAGATCGCCCCGGCGTTGCGGACCCGGGCGGCGACCGCGCGGGCGTCACGGGTCTGGATCTCCAGGTGCTCGGCCGCGTAGGCGTTGACCACCGCGAGACCCTGCTCGACGTCGTCGACCAGCACGATGCCGGACTGCCGGCCGCCGAGCGCCTCGGTGACCCGCTCGCGGTGCTTGGTGGCCGCGACCTGGGCCTTCAGCTCGGTCTCGACCGCGTCGGCGAGCGCCAGGGAGTCGGTGACCAGCACCGAGGCGGCCATCGGGTCGTGCTCGGCCTGGCTGATCAGGTCCGCGGCGACGTCGCGCGGGGAGGCGCTGTCGTCGGCGAGGACGGCGATCTCGGTCGGGCCGGCCTCGGCGTCGATGCCGATCCGTCCCTTGAGCAGGCGCTTCGCGGCGGCGACGTAGATGTTGCCGGGGCCGGTCACCAGGTTCACCGGGCGGCACTCCTCGGTGCCGTACGCGAACATCGCGACCGCCTGTGCGCCGCCGACGGAGTACACCTCGGTGACGCCGAGCAGCGCGCAGGCCGCCAGGATCGTCGGGTGCACGGCGCCCCCGAAGTCCTTCTGCGGCGGGGAGGTGACGGCGATGCCCGGCACCCCCGCCTCCTGCGCGGGGACGACGTTCATCACCACGGAGGACGGGTAGACGGCCAGGCCGCCCGGCACGTACAGGCCGACCCGGTCGACCGGCACCCAGCGCTCGGAGACGGTGCCGCCGGGGACCACCTGGACGGTGTGGTCGGTGCGGCGCTGCTCGCGGTGCACCAGGCGGGCGCGGCGGATCGACTCCTCCAGCGCGGCGCGGACCTTCGGGTCCAGCGTCTCCAGCGCGGCGGTGATGTCCGCCTCGGGGACCCGGGTGGAGGCCAGCCTCACCCCGTCGAAGCGCTCGGTGATCTCGACCAGCGCCGCGACCCCGCGATGGCGTACGTCCTCGCAGATCGGCCGCACCTTCTCCAGGGCGGCCTCCACGTCGAACTCGGCACGGGGCAGCAGGTCACGCGGGTCCTCAAGGGAGCCGCGGAGGTCGATTCGAGAGATCACGCCACCCAGTGTAAGGAGTGGCCGGAACAGGCGGCCGCGCATTTCAGTCCGTGATACGAAAGCCGAGACGGCCGGGGATCTTGGGGGGACGCATCGTGGAGCAGGCGCCGGAGGACTGGACACCGGTGGAGCAGGGACTGTGGGAGGCGTTCCGGCAGGGCGTGGTCTACAACCTCGCGACCCGGACCGGGGAGCGCCTCGGCGCGCCGGGATCGAACCAGGAGCTGGACGGCCCCGCCGAACGGGACGACGTCTTCGGCGACGCTCCCTGGGGGCCGGAGCGGACGGTCCGCGCCGAGGTGATCGCCCGGCTGCTGCTGGACGGCCCGGCCCCGATACCCGGCCGGGTGGCCGCCCTGAAGCTGACCGGCGCCCAGGTCACCGGGCCGTTGGTGCTGGCCGGCGGCACCATCACCCACTACGTCGAGATGCACGACTGCCGGTTCGCGAACAAGCTGCTGATGTCCGAGGCCCGGGCCGGCACGCTGCGCTTCGTCACCTGCCTGATCCCGCGGATCGAGGCCTCCCGGCTGGCCACCGAGGGCGACCTGCACCTGGCCCGCTGCCGGATACCCGACGGCATCCGGCTCACCGACGCCCGGATCGGCACCGACCTGCTGCTGAACCAGGCCGTCGTCGGCGCCGACCGGTTCGGCCGCTCACTCTCCGCCGACGGCATGAGCATCCACCAGGACTTCGAGGCCGACCGGCTGGAGTCCACCGGCGAGCTGAGCCTGCGCACCGCCCGGATCGGCGGCCGGCTCTCGCTGCGCGGCGCCCAGCTGCGCAGCACCCCGCAGAGCTCCACCTGCCTCAACGCGGTGCGGCTGTCCGTCGGCCACACCCTCTACCTGACCAGCTCGGCGGACGGCGGCTGGAACGGCTCCCGCACCTACTACGGCTCCGGCTACGGCGAGAGCCCGCCGCCCGGGTCGCCGAGCACGCCGTTCCGGGCGTACGGCAAGGTCCGGCTCTCCGACTCCAGGTTCGAGAGCGCCTGTCTGATCTCCGGCGAGTTCCATCTGGGCCCGGGCCAGGAGCTCTCGCTGAGCCGGATCCACACGCCCGAGCTGCGCTTCGCCTGCCGGATGCCGCCGACCGGCAAGGTCTCGCTCTCCCGCGCCCGGGTCGGCAACCTGGTCGACGCCCCGGCCAGCTGGCCGGCGGGCAAGCACCTGGGCCTGACCGGCTTCACCTACGAGGTGCTGCGCCCGCTGGCGCCGTTCAGCGTCCAGCAGCGGATCGCCTGGCTGGAGAGCGCCTCCGTCGACTTCCAGCCGGAGTCGTACGAACAGCTGGCCGCCGCCCTGCGCCGGGACGGCGCCGACGACGACGCCCGCGAGGTGCTGTACGCCAAGCAGCGCCGCCGGCACGCCACCCTGCCGCTGCCCAGCCGGGTCTGGGGCCGCGTCCAGGAGGCCACCGTCGGCTACGGCTACCGGCCCGGGCGGGCCGCGCTGTGGCTGCTGCTGGCCTGGCTGCTCGGCACCCTGTTCTTCCAGCAGCACCCGCCGGAGCCGCTCAAGGCCGACGAGCGGCCGCACTGGAACGCGGCGCTCTACACCCTCGGGCAGCTGCTGCCGGTGGTCGACCTCGGGCAGAGCGGCTGGAACCCGGCCGGGGCCGGCCAGTGGGTCACCGCCGGCCTGGTGACGGTGGGCTGGGTGCTGGCGACCACGGTGGTGGCGGGTGCCACGCGGCTGCTGCAACGCGGCTGAACGGCGGTCCCGGGGGCGCGCGGCCCTTAACCTGGGCGCGCGTGGCGCCCTCGGGCAACTACGCTGAGCGCCGTGACAGAACGGCTGCCGCTCTTCCCGCTCAACTCGGTGCTCTACCCGGGCCTGGTGCTGCCCCTCAACGTCTTCGAGGAGCGCTACCGCCGTCTCGTCGCCGACCTGCTGGCGCTGCCCGAGGACCAGCCCCGCCGGTTCGGGGTGCTCGCGATCAAGGACGGCCGGGAGGTCTCCCCCGTCCGCGAGAACGACGGCCCGGCCGGTCCGCTGGACGGCCTGGGCACCGTCACCGGCGACCCGCTGGAGGCCCTGCACCACATCGGCTGCGTCGCGGACGTGGCCTCCGTCCAGCCGCAGCCCGACGGCCGGTACGAGCTGCTGGTCACCGGCACCACCCGGTTCTGGCTGCGCAGCGTCGACACCGGCGGGCCGTACCTGACCGGTGAGATCGAGACGATCGAGGAGGACCAGGGTGAGGGCGCCGGGGCCCTCGCCGCGGGTGTGGAGCGGGCCTTCCGCACGTACCAGAAGCGGCTGGCGGGCGCCCGGGAGGCCAGCATCGCCGGCGAGCAGGAGCTGCCGGCCGACCCGCAGGTGCTCTCGTACCTGGTGGCGGCGGCCTCCGTCTTCGACACCCCGGTCAAGCAGCGGCTGCTCGCCTGCCCGGACACCGCCCAGCGGCTGACCGCCGAGCTGGAGCTGCTGCGCCGCGAGGCCGCGGTACTGGCGTGGCTGCCCTCGCTGCCGGCCGTCGACCTGACCCGGCAGTCCTTCAGCCCGAACTGACCGGGCGGCCCGGGCGGCCCTGGCCGGTACCCGGGCGGCCGGGACGGTACCGCGGCCGAGCTGCCCGCTGCCCGCTGCCCGCTGCCCGCTGCCCGTAGAACGACCCGGAACGACCGCAAGGGAAGGGCCGCGATGGCCAAGAAGGCGAAGAAGGGCGGGCAGGGCACGCCCGCGACGGTGGCCCTGGAGAACGCCGGTGTGCCGTTCACCGTGCACGCCTACGAGCACGACCCGGCGGCCGCCACCTACGGCGGCGAGGCGGCCGAGCTGCTGGGCGTCCCGGCGGACCAGGTCTTCAAGACACTGGTCGCCGACGTCGACGGGACCCTCACCGTCGGTGTCGTGCCGGTCTCCGGGAAGCTCGACCTGAAGGCGCTGGCCGCCGCCGTCGGCGGCAAGCGCGCCGCGATGGCCGAGCCGGCCGCCGCCGAGCGCAGCAGCGGCTACGTGCTGGGCGGCATCTCCCCGCTGGGCCAGCGCCGCCCGCTGCGCACCGTGCTGGACGACACCGTCCTGGCCCACCCGACGGTGTACGTCTCGGCGGGCCGGCGCGGGCTGGAGGTCGAACTCGCCCCGGCCGACCTGGTGGCACTGACGAAGGCGCTGACGGCCCCGATCGGCCGTTAGGGCGGCCGGCCCCGGCCGCCGGACCGGAACCCGGACACGCCGACGGCCCCCGGCCGCCGGAGGGCGGGCAGGGGCCGTCGGGGGTGGATCAGGCCGGCGGGGCCGGACGCTCGCGCCGCTCGGTCGGCGCACGGTCGGCGACCGGCTGCCCGACGGGCTTGTCGAACGACGGGGGGGCCGGTGCGGGTGCGGGCGCCTCGAAGGGCCGGTCCGCGGGCGGCGGTGCGTCGGTCGCTGCGGGCGCGTCGAGGGGCGTGGGCCCGGGGACCGGGGTGACACCGTCCGCCGGGGGCGCGTGATCGGGCTCGGACGCGGGCCAGTAAGCCCCCTCCCAGTACGGCGGCGGGTCCTGCTCGCGCTTCCCGAAGGCCGCCGACAGCGCCAGCAGCAGCACCATCGCCGTCATCGGCCAGACCAGCAGTGCGCCCTTGGCCCCCAGCCGGAGAGCGTCGGTGAACTGGTGACCGTCACCCACCTGGCGGGCGTGCGCGATCACGTCGGCGGTCGGGCCGAGCCGGATGCCGAGCCGCCAGGCGATCAGCGAACCGGCCAGCCCGCCGACGGTCAGCCCGATCGCCACCGCGATCCCGCCGCCCCGGCGCCGGGTCAGCAGGAAGGCCCCCAGCGCGGTGACCACACCCGCACCCAGGCCGATCAGGGCGAAGACGGCGTCCGCACCGGCGCGCTGCTCGCCCTCGGGGTCGGCGTACAGGATCCGGTTGCCCTTGACGAGCAGCGGCACCTGCGGGGCCAGCCAGACCCAGAGCCCGGCCATCACGAAGCCGAGCAGGAGGCAGACGAGCACCGTCAGCCCCCCGATCCGCAGCTCCGGCAGCAGCGGTCGCCGGGGCGCCCGCTCGGCCTTCTCCAGGACCGGCAGCGCCCCGTAGGGGTACGCGGCCGGGGCGGGGGGCTGGCCGGAGGTGCCCTGGAGCGCGGGCGTCGCGGCGCTCCCGGCGGCGTCCGCGGCGGGGCTCGCGAGCTCCCCGGCGGGGACCTTGCCGGGATCCGGAGGTGTGTTCGGTACGGTCACCCGGCCATCGTTTCACGATCGGCCGCGCGGAGGGGGTGCGGCCCACGCCCCGGGCGGGCCGCCGGCGCGCGGTAGGGCCCCCGCACGCCCCCGGGGCGGGTCACTCCCCGGGGAAGGCAACGCCCAGGTCATGACGAACGCCGTCCAGGACCTGCATGATGCGCAGGGTCTCGGCGAGCGGCATCAGGTCGGACTCCAGGCGCCCGGCGCTGATGCACCGAGCCGCTTCGGCGGCCTGGTAGCACAGGCCCCCGGCACGCTGCGGGGGGACGAACGCGTCGATCAGCTCGTTGTCCCGGCCGATGAGACGGACCCCGGCCGGTCCGTAGAAGGGGCCCTCGATCTCCAGACGGGCGTGCGTCCCCGAGATCGACGCCGTGGTCGGGGTGCGGGCGAAGAGAGTCGTGTTCAGCACCCCGTGGGCCCGGGACCCGGTGGTGACCACGATCGACGCCTGGCCGTCGACACCGGTGAAGGCCTTGGTGCCGACCGCCGTGACCGAGGCGAACGGCCCCAGCACCATCGAGGCGAAGGAGACCGGGTAGATGCCGAGATCCAGGAGGGCCCCGCCCGCCAGCTCGGGTGCGAAGAGACGGGGTGTCACGTCGGGATCCATCTGCTGTCCGTGGTCGGCCGTCACGGTGTGCACCTCGCCGAGCAGGCCGGAGTCGAGCACCTGGCGGACCACGTCGATGTGCGGCAGGAACCGCGTCCACATCGCCTCCATCAGGAACACCCCCCGCTTCCGGGCGGCTTCGATCAACTGCTCGGCCTCGCGGGCGTTGCGGGTGAACGCCTTCTCCACGAGGACGTGCCGGCCCGCCTCGATCGCCTGCATGGCCTGCTCGAAGTGGCCCGAGTGCGGCGACGCGACGTAGACGATGTCCACGTCGTCGTCCTCGACGAGTTCGGCGTAGCTCCCGTAGGCCTTCGGGACGGCGAACCGGTCGGCGAAGGCGCGGGCCCGGCCGGCGTCACGCGAGCCGACCGCCACGACATTCTGCGCGGTGTGCTTCTGCAGGGCCTCCACGAACTGGGCCGCGATCCAGCCCGGTGCCACCACCCCCCAGTTCAGCGCGGGCGCCTCACGGGGGGAGGGGGTCCGCGGCGCGGGCAGCACCGTGCCCGCCGCCTCGTCTGCGATGACCGGCCAGTCCTGCGTCATGGGATTCCTCTCGGTCGACCTGGGAAGGCGATGCGCGCGGGAACAGCGGCGGAGCTCCGGGCCCGCCGCGGGGGGCCTTCGCCCCGGTCCGCGGGGCGAACACCCGGCGCCCGTTCCGTTGAAGGCTCCGCGTGAGCCTGGGCGGAAGCCGGGCCCGCCTCCCCCCAGCGGACGGCAGTCCGAGGAGGAGGCGGGTCGCCGTCGTTCCCATCGCGCAATCGATTGCGCTACGGTACGCCGAGAGCGCCGCAGCCTGTCAAGCCGTCTCCCGTCGCGGCTCGCCGCACCACCCCGTCGGATCAAGCCGAGGAGCCCGCCTTGTCGCCCTTCCTCACCCAGCCCGCCCGGCGGCGTCATGGCTGTTGACCGACGCCCACCGGTGACCTACCGACAGCGCGGACCGTCCCCGCAGGTCAGGTGGTCTCGCGCAGGACGAGCTGGGTGCGCAGGGCCACCTGCGACGTGCTGCTCCGGCCCCCGATCCGCTCCAGCAGCAGGCGCCCGCAGGTCGCTCCCACCTCGTAGGCGGGATAGCGGATCGTGGAGAGCCTGGGGCGCACCAGGGAGGCGATCTCGATGTCGTCATGACCGATCAGCGCCAGGTCGGACGGGATCGTGAGGCCCATCTGCTCCGCGGCCTCCAGTGCGCCGACGGCGGTGCGGTCGTTGACGCAGGCGATCGCCGTGGGCGGCGTCCTGCGGCTCATCAGCCTGCGCAGTCCTTCGGCGCCGGCTTCGCGGGTGTGCTTCCCGCGGACGATCCGGCCGGCCGGCAGGTCCAGCCCGTGCCGTGCGGCGGCGGCGCGGTACAGCTCAAGACGGGGGTCGCCGGCGGGTGTGCCCGCCGGCCCGGCCAGCATGCCGAGCCGCTCGTGCCCCTGCTGGGCGAGGTGGGCGACCGCCTGGTCGATGGCCTCGTGGGAGTCGGCGCGCACCAGGTCCAGACTGCCCGGGCCGACGTCGGAACTGACCACGACCGGGACACCCGCCGCCCGGACGGCGTCGAAGTCCTCCGGGACCAGCCACTGCGGCGTGATCACCACTCCGTCGAGCCGGCGCTGGACCACGTCGTCGAGGTGGAGCAGCTCCTCGGCCCGGTCCGCGTTCGTGTTGCAGACGACGACGTGGTACCGCCCCGGGCGCATCGTGTCCTGCAGGCCGCGGGCCAGCTGCGCGTAGAACGGGTTCGCGATGTCCGGAACGATCAGCGCCACGGTGCTCGACCGCTTGGTGCGCAGGCTCTGTGCCACGGTGTTCAGCCGGAACCCCAGCTCCACGACGGCCTGCTGCACCGCCTCCCGCTTGTCGGGGGCCACCGCCCGCTTGCCGCTCAGCACGTAGGAGACGGTGGTGACCGAAACCCCTGCGGCGCGAGCAACATCGCTCATCGTCACCGACTGCTGATCCATTCGGGGCCCTCCTCCCGCGACCGGGCGCTGCCGGCGCTGCCGGCCCTGCCGAAGGCATCGGCAGGCGTCACAGGTTACGACCTGGTGCAATCGATTGCACATTCTCGGCGGCCGACGTCCCGGCCCGACTCCCCTCGTGTCGACTCCCATCGTGTCGACTCCCCTCGTGTCGGCTCCCCTCGTGTCGGCTCCCCTCCTGCCGGATCACCGGCGCCGGGGCGATCCCCGCCGCCTCGGCCAGCAGGGCGGCGGCCCGGCGCCCGGCCCGCACGGCGTGGTCGGCCGTGCTGGGCAGGCAGCGGTCGCGCTCCGGGACGTACGCGGTCATCACCACGCCGGCGTGGTCGCTGTCGACCTCGTCGAGCGTCACCGGCCGGCCACGACCGGCCAGGACGGCGTGCAGTTCGCGTGAGCGCCGGACGTCCACCACCTGGTCGGCGGTGCCGTGCAGCAGCCGGATCGGTACCCACGGCACCGAGTCGGCGCGGCCGCTGTCGAGGACCTCGGTCGGAGCGGTGCCGGTGATCGGCGCGGGGGTGCCGTACGCGCCGGCGATGCCCACCACCGACCGCGGCTGCCAGCCGTCGAGCGCGGCGGGGTCGAGGGCGGCGGCCACGGCGGCCTTGGCGCCCAGCGACCATCCGGCCAGCACGATGTTCCGGTCGTCCCCGCCGAAGTCCGCGGCGCGCCGGCGGGCGAAGGCCACCGAATCCCGCAGGTGCGCACTGCCGCCGTCCGGGGCGTCGGAGCGCCAGTCAGGCACCAGGACGACCAGGCCCAGCGCGGCGGCGGCCCGGGCGAGCGGCGCGAGGACTTCCCGCTCGTCGGGTCCCCGGCCGTGCCAGAGCAGCACCACCGGCGCGGGCCCCGGCGCGACGGCCGGGCGGTACACGTCCAGCTGCTGACCGCTCCCGCCGTAGCCCAGCCCGGTCGTCACATCGATGTCCGCGGTCACGGCACCGCCCCCGTCTTCCTGGTACCGGCGCCATGCGCGCCCGGGCGCACCCCACGCCCCGGGACAGCACGCTACCCGCCGGCACCGCCGCCCCGGTCGGGGCCTCCGGGTACGGGTCCGGCTCGTACGGGGCGGACCCGGGCGGAAGCCGGCGCGGGACTAGCGGGTGGTGGCCCGGCGGTAGGCCAGGGTCGCGGCGGCCAGCGAGACCAGGCCGACGCCCGCGCAGACCGCGAGGTCCCCGGCCACCGCCGCCCAGTCCGGGCTCGCGCTGAAGGTCCGGGCGAAGGCCTCGACCCCGTACGTCGAGGGCAGCAGGTCGCGCAGCCACAGCACCGGCTGCGGCAGGCGCTCCACCGGCAGCACGCCGAGCAGCAGCGCCGCCGACATGCCGAGCTGGCCGAGCAAAGTGGCGATCTCCTGGCGCGGCGCGAGCAGCCCGCAGACCGCGCCCAGGCCGGACAGGGCCGCCCCGGCCAGCGGGACCACCAGCAGCAGCACCCACAGGTGGGCGGCCGGCAGGGCGAACATCCAGGCCCCCACGCCGGCGGTGACCAGCGCGCCCGGCAGCGTGAACGAGGCGTACGCGGCGGCGGCGCCGAGCACCACCGAGGCCGCCGGCACCGGCAGCGTCGCGTAGTGGTCCAGCCCGCCGGTGGCCCGCAGCCGTCCGAAGTACTGGGAGAGCAGGTTGAGCGCGACGAAGGCCACCACCAGCACGCTGGAGCCGGCCACCACGGTGTGCGCGGCGGCGTTGTCCCCGGGGTCGACGACGCCGCGCATCATCACCAGGATGCCGAGCGACTGGAAGGTCGCCACGAAGAGCAGCGGGATCCGCGCCACCTTGGCCCGGGCCAGCTGGGCCCGGTAGACGGCGGCCAGCGCGGGCAGCAGCCGGGCGGCCGGCGCCAGCGGGGCGGGGGCGGCGGGCGGCGGGCCCGCGGTGGTGTGCGGCGGGGCGGACAGCAGGGTCACTTGGCCAGGCCTCCGTGACGGCCGCCCAGCTTGAGGTACGCGTCCTCAAGGCTCGGGGTGGCCAGGGTGAAGTCGTCCAGGGCGGCGAAGGCCGGGCCGGTGGTGACGGCGGCGACCAGTTCGCGGGCCTGCTCGGGGCTGGTGCGGACGGTCCAGCGGCGGCCGGTGCGCTCGGCGCGCTCGGCGAGCCGGGCGACGGCCGGCACCTCCATGGGTGCCTCGGTGCGCCAGACCAGATCGAGCCGGACGTCGCCGTCGACCAGGGCCTTGAGGCCGCCGGGCGTGTCGCAGGCGATCACCCGGCCCTCGTCCACCACCGCGACGCGGTCGAGCACGGTCTCCGCCTCGATCACGTTGTGGGTGACCAGCAGGACGGTCACCCCGTGCTCGGCCCGGCGCCGGTCGACGGCGGACCAGACGGACCGCCGGGCGACCGGGTCCATGCCGGTGGTCGGCTCGTCCAGGACGAGCAGCGGCCGCTCCCCGACCAGCGCCGCCGCGAAGCAGGCCAGCCGGCGCTGGCCGCCGGAGAGCTTGGCGAGCGGCCGGCCGGCGATGCCCTCCAGGCCCAGCTCGGTGAGCACGTCGGCGGCCTGCGAGCGGGCCTGCGCGCGGCCGAGGCCGCGCAGCCGGCCGGTGGTCTCGGCGGCCAGGGAGACGGTCAGCTCGTCGAGCGCGCTGGACTCCTGGCCGAGGTAGGCGAGCAGCCGCGCGGCCCGTTCGGGATGGCGCACCACGTCGTGGCCGAGGATGTCGACGCTGCCGCTGTCCGGGCGCAGCAGCCCGGTGAGCTGGCGGACCAGGGTGGACTTGCCGGCCCCGTTGGGACCGAGCAGCCCGAACACCTCGCCCTGGCGGATGTCCAGGCTGATGCCGTCGTTGGCGCGGATCGTGCCGGCGCCGGCGCCCCGGCCCGCGGGGTACGTCTTCACCAGGTCGCGCACGGCGCAGCACTGCCCGGCACGCCGGCCCGGCGTACCGGCGGCCTCGCCCTGGGGCGCGGCGCGTGGTGCCCGCCGGTCGGTCTCGCTCACGAGCGAAGACTCTACGCGCTGGGGGGCCAGAACCGGACAAGGGGGCCCGATCCGGCTACGACCGGGCGGGCGCGGCGGGGCGGCGGCGGCCGGCGGTGGGCTCCGGCCCGACCGGCCGGGCCGGACCAGTGCCCGCCGGGCCGGATCAGTCGTCGCCGGGCCGGAGCCCATCGCCGGGCCGGATCAGTCGTCGACGACGATCAGGTCGCCGCCGGGAACGCGGGTGGCGAGCTCCTTCCAGAAGCCGGCCCGGATCGCGTACCGGTCGTGCTCGTCGATCTGGTCGTCCTTGTGGGCGAGCAGGCCGAAGCGGGCCGCGTAGCGGAGCAGTTCGCCGTCCACCCGGTGCGGGATGCGCGGGTAGTCGGGCCAGAGCACGGTGAGCCGCTCGACGTCGCCGAGGCGTTCCGTCCAGCGCCGGGCGAAGACCTGACCGACCTCGTGGGCGTCGCCGCCGATGGTGGTGATGTCCTCCTCGCGGTCGGCCCAGCGCTGCTCGGCGGTGGTCAGCTGGGCGAGGGTGGGCAGGGCGTCGCCGGGGGTGGCGCTGTCCCCGCCGGGCCGGTCGACCCAGCCCCGGTCGGAGGACCAGCGCAGCACCGGGCCGGTGTGCGGCTGGGCGGAGGGCGCCGCGGCGGCCGGCGCGCGGCCGGCCAGGTCCTTGGGGGTGGGGACGACCTTCAGCCCGTTCACGGCCATCGCCGGCCCGGCGACGGCCGGCCCGGGAACGCCGGCGCCGGCCATCCGCTGGCCCACCATCGCCGAGCCGGCCATCGCGGCGGCCGGGCGCGGGCGGGCCGGGGCGGGCGGCGCGGTGGTGGGCGGGCGGACGGCCGCGGGCGGCGCGGCGAGGATCTTGGCGATCTCCGGACGGGGCCCGGGGGCGGGGAAGGCGGGGACGTTCTCCCGGGGGCCGACCCAGCGCTCGATCCACTCGCGGTCCAGCACCCGCCGCTCGTCGGCCTCGCCGACCAGGTCCTCGGACTGGTTGAAGTCCCCGTCGGCGGCCTGCAGCGCCCACAGGTGCACCACCACGCCGTGCTCCTTGGCGGACATCATGCCCGGCAGCAGATCGCCGTCGCCGGTGATCAGCACGACGTCGGCGCAGGCCCGGTTGCGGGCCAGCTCGGAGAGCTCGGCGTGCATCGCGGCGTCCACGCCCTTCTGCACCCAGCGGCCCTCCGCCCGGGTCAGCGCCCCCAGCCGGACGGTGACCCTGGGCAGCACCCGCAGCCGGCGGTGCTCGGGCATCGGCCGGCGGTCGGGGGCGGCGTCGAACCAGTAGATGCGCAGCAGGGGCAGCCCGGTCTCCTCCTCGGCGCGTTCGCGCAGCGCGGCGATCAGGGCGGTGTGGTCCACCGTCACCCGCGAGCGGGACGGGTCCCCGGCGAGCAGGCTGGCGGCGGCGCCCAGCAGGTATCCGGCATCCACCAGGACGACACAGCGGTCCACGTCCGCACCTCTTTCCGGTCGGCCCCGGGTACGGCGCCGCCGGGCCGGCAGCACCTGGCGGGCGCGGTCCGCCCAGCGCTCGGGCAGCGGGCCCGGCGCGCGGCGTAGGGAGCAGTCTGCCCGACCGGCCCGGCCCGGGTACCCCGAACCACGCCGATCGCCCCGACCGGCCGCGCCCCTGCCCGCCCGATCGTTGGGGACTCCTTTACCCAGGCTTCGGACGGTGAACCTCCGCCGTCCACGCCCCGCCCCGCCCGCCCGCGCCCCGCGTACCGGCACGGCGCACAGCTCCGGCGCACGCCGGAGTGCCTCAGCGTCCCCACAGGTAGCCGCCCCCGGCGCCGTCCACGTGCACGATGTGCACCCCGACGCGTACGACCTGGCAGTCGCCCGCCCGCCAGGAGCCCGCCGGCCCCGCGCTGTCCGGCAGCGGGGTCCACACCTCGCGGAAGGTGCCGCCGTCCGGGTTGGTCCCGGTCTCCACCAGGTTCTCGCCGTCCCGCCGGAGCACCCCTTGGTCGTGTCCGGGCTCCCCCACCTGGTGGTGGAAGGTGACCAGCCCGCCGTCGTACGAGGTGACCCCGGCGAACCCCCGGCTGTCCGCGTAGTACTCCCCCGCCTGCAGCCAGACGACGTGCTCCCGTTCCACCAGCGGCCCGCCGTCGCGGCTGATGCCCCGGCGAAGCCAGGCGCCGTGCTCGGGGGGTCTCATCGGGTCTCCGATTCCGGCCTGGAACGGCGGGGCCGCCGGGTAGGTGCGGCCGGCCTCATCGCTGCCCTTCCTCCCGGATACGGCGGATCATCGCGGTAAGGCGTGGCGCCTCCGGTGAGGGCTGTTGGGCGTTGAAGTCCCGGTAGCCCCAGGAGCCGTACAGGGCCTGCACCTTGCCGTCCCCGGCGGACGGGTTGACCAGCAGGGTCACTCGTTCCTCCCCTCGACGGGCAAGGAGTTCGTCGTGGATGCGCCGCGCAAGTCCGGTGCCGCGCCAGGGCCCGCGGACGCCGATCTCCTTGAGCGCGGCGGTCGGGATGTCCGTGAATCCGTCAGGGAGCGGTTCCGCCATCCGCGTCCACCATCGGTCGGCCACGGCCAGGGTGTTCGCGTAGGCGTAGCCCACCGGCTCGCCGTCCGCATAGCCGATGACGACACCCCAGCCGGGCTCGCCCGCATGCCGGTCCAGTCGCTCGGCGAAGGTCGGCACGGCGTAGTTCGGCAGGTGCAGCAGCGGCGCCCGGACGTCCGCGTAGGTGTCGATCAGTGCCTGTCGGGCTGGGGCGATCTGCTGGAAGTGGCGTAGTTCGAGGCTGCCGGTCACGCGGTGGACCTCCCCTTGTCGTGGCTGTAGTCGGTCCAGATCCGGGCGGCCCGACTGTCACTACCGACAGTACGCAGACTCGCACCGAACCGGTCGAGCATCCCGGCGACCCTGGGATGGACCGAGAGGTCCGGTGGGATCTCCATCGCGGTGGCGACAGCCGGTTCGAGGTCGCCCTGACCCAGTTGGGCGCGGGCCAGCCGAGCGCTGGTGATCGCCCGGCTCCGCTGCATGTGGGGGCGGAGCAGGGCGAGACTGCGGTGGGCATGGGCCTCGGCGTCCTCGTACCGTCCCAGGGACAGACTCGCGGCGAGTGCGAGCGAGTCGAGTTCAGCCTGGTCGTAGTGGGCGGTGATCCAGAAGGGGCGGGTGACCTCCAAGTCCGCCCGGTCGAGCGCGTCCTGGGCCCGGCCCACCGAGCGCCGGACGGCGTTCGCATCGCCGGTGAGCCCGTGGATGGCGGCGTGGCGGGCATGACCGAGTGATGCGAACAGCGGGTCTCGACGGGCGATCGGAAGGTTTCGCGCCACGTCGTTGGCCGCGAGCGCGTCGGCCGGCCGGCCCAGGTGCCGGTAAAGGCTCCCGGCATGGGACCAGATGCGGAACTGGATCGCCGCGTCCCCGGACATCGCGGCGAGCCCGGCGGCGCGTTCGAGGTGCTGCTGGGCGGCGGCGAACCGGCGGCCGTCGATCGCGGCCCACATCGCGCTCGACATGAAGGACGCAGCACAGGCGTAGAGACCGGACCGGACGCGCTGGCTCGCGGTGCCGTGCCGTTGGAGCTCCATGGCCTCGTCGGCCAGAGCGGCGGCACGACTCTCGATGCTGCGGCGGCCCCCGTACTGGTGGTCACTCGCGATCACCTTGGCGAAGCGGGCGTTCAGTTGCCCGATGTCGCCCGAGCCGATCCGACGGGGCAGCCCTGCGGACGGCGCGGCCATGGCCAGAGTGGTGCCGCCCACGGCGGCGATGAATTGTCGTCGTCTCACGGCGCCCTCCGATGTTGCGGTGCCGGCCGTGCCGGGCCGGATGAATCCGAGGTCCGGACCAGTACACCCGAAGACGGCACCAAGCGCTGAGCGGATCTTGGCCGGAGGCCAACGAGTCCGGCCGGTGAGCCAGTTGTAGACCGTCCGCTCTGACACCGTGCCGGGACTCCCGGTGAGGGCGCCGATCTCGACGTTGACCAGGTGGGCCAGTTCAGACTGTGTCAGCCGCCGATCATCCATCTGACGGCGCAGAGCGAGGTTGCACCCCATGCGCCCAACGTAGCCCGGCGCTCACCGCGGATGCCTGGGGTCGCGCAATCGGAGAGTCAAGTTTTCCGGTCGGCCGTACCTGCCGAGTCGGGAGTTTTCCTGACCGGCCGACGCCGCAAGGTCGTTGACTGGATGAAGCCGACCGGGGCCGCGCACCGCACGAGCGGACCAGCGCGCAGGGCCGGGTGGCGCTGTCGTCGGCTGCCCGGGCGCCCCCTCGGCGCATGTCCCGACAGGCACCCCGATCGTGCGTACCCCAGGAGTTCCCGCCATGCCCGCAATGCCCAGCACCTCAGCGGCCCTCTACATCTGCTCCGGCGACGGTCCCGCGTCGAGAGACCTCTACACCGCCTGGTGCGAACGCCGGGTGCATTCCGACGGTTGGACTGTGGCCGCCGTGGTCACCGACCCCGATATCTCCACCCCGCTGGACCGGCGTTCCGGCTGGCGGGAGATCACCGGGCTGATCGGCGACCGCCGGATCGGCGGTGTGGTCACGTCGAGCCGGCTCATGCTGACCGATACGCCTCGGGCCTGGGCGCGGCTGACGGCCCTGCTCGCCGACCGGGGTGTGGCACTCGGCACCATCAACCAGCCGCTTCCCCGGCCGGCCGGGTCGGGCCCGGCCGTCGGAGTCGGACGGTGACCGGGCCGCGGGCGGTCCGCGCCTGGCGACTGGCGGCGGACAGCCCCACGACGGCGTGCGTCGGCGCCGCCAGGACCGCGGTCGCCGCAGCCGCGACGTCCTGGGGAGTCGGCGGCGAGGGGCTGGACGACCTGCTGTGCGTGGTGTCCGAACTGGTCGCCAACGCGGTCCGGCACGCCCCTGGCCCGCTGTCCGCCAGGGTGCGCTTCGCCCCGGACGGGACCCGGGTCCTGATCGAGGTCTCCGACACCGGCTCGTCGCTGCCCCGGCTGGTCGCGGGAGCCTCCGAGCTGTTCGCCGAGTCCGGTCGCGGGATGCTCATGGTCGCCGCCCTGGCGGAGCGTTGGGGCGCGCGACCGGACGACGGCGGCAAGACCGTCTGGTGCGAGCTGCTGCTTCCGGCCGCGCCGGCGGTACCCGGGCCGGGCCGGACGGTCCGGGCAGCCCGGGCAGCGGGCGTGGGCCGCCCGTGACAGCACGATGCCGGCCCCGGAACGGATCCCGGGGCCGGCGTCGGCCGGCGTCGGTCGGCCGCCGTACGGCGGGCGCCCGCCGGCGGACTCAGCCCAGCTCGGCCGCGACCAGCTCGGCGATCTGCACGGCGTTGAGGGCCGCGCCCTTGCGCAGGTTGTCGTTGGAGAGGAAGAGGGCGAGGCCGTTGTCGACGGTCTCGTCCACCCGGATCCGGCCCACGTAGGAGGCGTCCTTGCCGGCGGCCTGCAGCGGGGTGGGGATCTCGGAGAGCTCCACGCCGGGGGCGTCCTTCAGCAGCTCGTAGGCGCGCTCGACGCTGATCGGGCCGGCGAAGCGGGCGTTGATCTGCAGGGAGTGGCCGGAGAAGACCGGGACCCGGACGCAGGTGCCGGAGACCTTGAGCTCGGGGATGCCGAGGATCTTGCGGGACTCGTTGCGGAGCTTCTGCTCCTCGTCGGTCTCGAAGGAGCCGTCGTCCACCAGGTTGCCGGCCAGCGGCACCACGTTGAAGGCGATCGGACGCTGGTAGACGTTCGGCTCGGGGAACTCGACGGCCTCGCCGTCGTGGGTGAGGCGGTCGGCCTCGCCGACGACCTTGCTCGCCTGGGTGTGCAGCTCGGCGACGCCGGCCAGGCCGGAGCCGGAGACGGCCTGGTAGGTGGTGGCGACCAGGGCGGTCAGCCCCGCCTCCTCGTGCAGCGGGCGCAGCACGGGCATGGCGGCCATGGTGGTGCAGTTCGGGTTGGCGATGATGCCCTTGGGGCGGTTGGCGATCGCCTCCGGGTTGACCTCGGAGACCACCAGCGGGACCTCGGGGTCGCGGCGCCAGGCCGAGGAGTTGTCGATGACGACGGCGCCGGCCGCCGCCACCTTGGGGGCCAGCTCCTTGGAGGTGGAGCCGCCGGCCGAGAAGATCACGATGTCCAGGCCGCTGTAGTCGGCCGTGGCCGCGTCCTCGACGGTGATCTCGGTGTCCTGCCAGGGCAGCGTGCGCCCGGCCGAACGGGCCGATGCGAACAGCCGCAGCTGCTCCACCGGGAACGAGCGCTCTGCCAGGATGCCGCGCACCACGGCGCCTACCTGGCCGGTGGCCCCAACAATGCCGATCCTCATCCGACTACTCCTCCATCTGGATGTTCCTGCTGATCACAGCCGCACTCTGCCCATCATGCCCTGTACCCCGGCCGGGGCCGCCAGGCATTCCAAGGTGTGAACGGCGGGCGGCGTCGTCACCGGGTCAGGCGGTCCGCTCCGGCCAGGGCGACGGCGGTCTCGACCGGGCCGGCGGGCAGCAGCGGAAGCCGGACGTCCGGGGTGGGGATCCGGCCCTGGGCGTGCAGCGCGGCCTTGATCACCGTCGGGTTGGGGCCGGCGAAGGCGGCCTTGGCGAGGGCCGCGAGCTGGTGGCCGAGGACGCGGGCGCGGGCTGCTTCGCCGGCCTGCCAGGCGGCGGCGAGTTCGACGAAGCGGGTGGTGGCGAGGTGCGCCGAGGCCAGGATCCCGCCGGCGGCGCCGAGCGCGAGCAGCGGGGAGAGGAAGGCGTCGTCCCCGGCCAGGACGGCGAAGCCGGCGGGGGCGGAGCCGAGCAGTTCGACGGTGTCCTGGTCGATGCCGCCGACGGCGTACTTCACCCCGGCGATGCCGGGTACGGCGGCCAGCTCCAGCAGGGCGGCGGCGCTCAGCTGCTGCCCGGTGCGGTACGGGATGTGGTAGACGACCAGCGGGACGGGGCTGGCCTCGGCGAGGCGGCGGAAGTGCGCGATCACGCCGGCCTCGCCGGGGCGGGAGAACGCCGGGACGGTCACCATCGCGGCCGCCGCCTGCGGAGTGTCCTTGCCGAGGGCAAGCAGGGCCTCGGCGGCGCCCCGGGTGCCGGCGCCGCCGGTGCCGACGAGCAGGGTGGCGCCGCGTTCGCGGCAGACCGCGGCGACCACCTCGACGACGGTGCGCCGCTCGGTCTCGTCCAGGGCGCCCGCCTCGGCGGTGGTGCCGAGGGCGGCCAGGCCGGCGACGCCCTCGTCCAGGAGGCTGTGCGCCAGGGCCTCCAGGGCCGGCCGGGCGACCGTGCCGTCGGCGGCGAAGGGCGTGACGAGGGGGACGAAGATCCCCGTCAGCGGGATGTGCTGGTTCATGGTGATCAGCCTCGCCCGCACCTGACCGCCAGGTCCAGTTCATATTGCCGCCGACAACCGTAAGCTGAACCGATGCTCGATGTCCGGCGCCTGCGCCTGCTCAGGGAACTCGCCCACCGGGGCACCATCGCCGCGGTGGCGGAGGCGCTCGCCTTCAGTCCGTCCGCGGTCTCGCAGCAGTTGTCGGTCCTGGAGCGGGAGGCCGGGGTGCCGCTGCTGGAGCGCACCGGGCGGCGGGTCGCGCTGACGCCGGCGGGTCGGAACCTGGTCCGCCACGCCGAGGCGGTGCTGGAACGACTGGAACTGGCCGGCGCCGAACTGGCCGACGCCCGGCGGGGGTTGGCCGGATCGCTGCGGATCGGCACCTTCCCGTCGGCCGCCCGGGCGATCATCCCCGGCGCGCTGGTCGCGCTGGCCCGTGAACACCCGGGGCTGGAGCCGATGGTCGCCGAGATGGACCCGGCCCGGGTCGGCGACGCGCTGCGGGCCGGCGAGCTGGACGTGGCCCTGGTGCACGACTACGACTTCGTACCCGCGCCCCAGGAGCCGGGGCTGGCCACCGAGCCGCTGTTCAGCGAGGCGATGTACCTGGCGTCCCCGGCGGACGCCCGGCCGGCCGGGCCGGATCCGGTCGGCCGCTGGCGGGACTCGCCGTGGATCATGGGCACTCCCGGCACGCTCTGCCGGACGATGGCCGCCAGGGCCTGCGAGGCGGCCGGCTTCACGCCCCGGGTGCGCCACCAGGTCGACGAGTTCGCCACCGTGCTGGCCCTGGTGGCGGCCGGCCAGGGGGTCGCCCTGGTGCCCCGGCTGGGCGCCCCGGAGCAGCTCGCCGGCGTCACGCTCACCAGGCTGGGGATGTGCCGCCGTACCCGTACGGCGTTCCGCAGCGGCGCCGCCGCCCATCCCGCGGTGGCGGCCTTCACCGCCGCCCTGCGCACGGCGCTGCCGCCGGACCTGGACGAGGGCCCGCCGGCGCGGGCTCTCGCGCCCCTGAGCGCGCCCTGAGCGCGCCCGGCGCCCCCCCGGACCGCCCTGCACCGATCGGGCCGCCACCGCTCTTGATCACCTCGCCGCCGGTCACTAGCCTGCGCGCATGGCCGAATTGACGCAGCGATCCGAGCAGGCCCCGGGCTCCCACGGCCCCTTCGCGACCAGCGAGGTCGACCCTTCGCGGATCGGCCCGGTCCGCACCGAGTACGCGCCCGACCACGACGGCGATCCGGACCCGGGCGAAATCGTCTGGACCTGGGTCCCGTACGAGGAGAACGACGGCCGGGGCAAGGACCGCCCGGTGCTGGTGGTCGCCCGCGAGCCGGGCGGGACGCTGCTCACCGTGATGCTCTCCAGCAAGGCGCACACCGCGGACAGCGACTGGGTACCGATCGGCGCCGGGCCCTGGGACCGCACCGGACGCGACTCCTGGGTCTCGCTGGAGCGGGTGCTGCGGGTGCACGACGAGGGCATGCGCCGCGAGGCCTGCGCGCTCGACCGGGCCAGGTTCGACCTCGTCACCCACCGTCTGAAGCTCCGTTACCGCTGGAGCTGAGCCCACCCGCCCGACCGCCCGCGCGGCCCGGACCGGCCCTGGATCGGCTCGGGATCGGCTCGGGACCCCGGCCCGCCCGGGGCCGGTCCGAGCGGATCGGGACCGACCCGGACTGTTCACGCGCCGATGGACGTGATCTGCTCCGGAGGAGGCCCGACAGGACTGGAACGGGCCGGACAGTCAACGACGAACTGAGCCGGGAGCATGAGCACTCACAACCCGCCGGGATACGGCTACCCGTCCGACCCGAACAACCCCTACGGCCAGACCCCGTACGGGCCGCAACCGCCTGCCCAGGACCCGTACGGAAAGCCCGGACAGCCCGGACAGCCCTACGGCTACCCGCAGCAGCCCGCCCCGCCCGCCGGCGGGCCCGGGTACGGCGCCCCGCAGCCGCCCTACGGCGCCGAGCAGCCGCCGTACGGGGCGGACCAGCCGGCGTACGGGCAGCCGCCCTACGGCGCGGAGCAGCAGCCCTACGGCGGCCAGCCCGGGTACGGGCAGCAACCGTACGGCCAGCAGCCCTACGCCCAGCCCGGGTACGGGCAGCCGCCCGGCGCGCAGCAGGGCTGGCCGCACTGGCTCGCGCCGCCGGCCTCGTACGGCGGCCCGCCCACGCCGGGCACCCGCACGCTGGCCTCGGCCGGCGACCGCTTCCTGGCGCGGCTGATCGACTTCGCCGTCCTGCTGGTCCCCTACGTGGTGCTGGCCCTGCTGCTGGGCGGCGCCAACTCCTTCGTGATGTACCTGGTGCTGGGGGTGGCCGGTTTCGGGTACGAGATCGTCATGCTGCTCACGCAGCAGGGGCAGACCGTGGGCAAGAAGGCGATGCGGATCCGGGTGGTGGCCCTGCAGCACGGCGGGCGGCCGACCGACAACGCCCTGTGGACCCGCGCCGCGCTCTACGGGCTGCCGTCGGCCGTCTACTGCCTGGGCAGCGTGTTCGCCCTGGTGAACGTGCTGTGGCAGCTCTGGGACAAGCCGTTCCAGCAGTGCCTGCACGACAAGCCCGCCGGCACCGTGGTGGTCAAGGAGCACTGAGCCCGGCCGGTCCGGGACACGCCGGGCGGCCGGGGGCGCGACGCTCCCGGCCGTCCGGCGTGACACGTCTCACAGCCCTTGGGCCCGCCCGTGCCCACCCGCCGGAACCGGTCACCGGGCGGGCGTGAACCGCCTCGGTCGCCGCCCGGCGACGGGCAGTGACGGTCACTGTCGCACCCGTCCCGGACACCTCGTCAGGCTCAGGGTTTCGATCTTCGGACCGCGCTAGGGTGGGGGTTTCCCCGCCGGAGATCTATGTCCGAGGAGTCATTTCCACCGTGGCCGACAGCTTCGTTCACCTGCATGTCCACACCGAGTACTCGATGCTGGACGGGGCCGCGAAGAACGGCAAGCTGTTCGCGGAGGCCCAGCGGCAGAACATGCCCGCCATCGCGATGAGCGACCACGGCAACATGTTCGGCGCGTACGAGTTCTTCCAGAGCGCGAAGAAGCTCGACGGCGCCGTGAAGCCGATCATCGGCATCGAGGCGTACGTGGCGCCCGGCTCGCGCTTCCACAAGAAGCCGACCTTCTGGGCACCCGGCGGGCAGCGGCAGGTGAGCGCCGACGGCGAGGGCGGCAAGGACGTCTCCGGCGGCGGCCGCTACACCCACATGACCATGTGGGCACAGAACGTCACCGGCCTGCGGAACCTGTTCAAGCTCTCCTCGCTCGCGTCGATGGAGGGCTACTACATGAAGCCCCGGATGGACCGCGAGCTGATCGCCGCGAACGCCTCCGGGATCATCGCCACCACCGGCTGCCCCTCCGGCGAGGTGCAGACCCGGCTGCGGCTCGGGCAGTACGAGGAGGCGGTCAAGGCCGCCGGCGCCTACCAGGACATCTTCGGCAAGGAGAACTACTTCCTGGAGCTGATGGACCACGGCCTGTCCATCGAGCGGGACGTCCGCCAGGACCTGCTGCGGCTGGCCAAGGAACTGGACATCCCGCTGCTGGCCACCAACGACTCGCACTACGTGACCGCGGACCAGGCGGACGCCCACGACAGCCTGCTCTGCGTCGGCGTGGGCAAGAACAAGGACGACCCGAATCGCTTCAAGTTCAACGGCGACGGCTACTACGTGAAGACCGCCGAGGAGATGCAGGCGCTCTTCAGCGAGCTGCCGGAGGCCTGCGCCAACACGCTGGCGATCGCCGAGCGGATCGAGCCGTACGACGAGGTCTTCAACTACGTCGACCGGATGCCGCAGTTCGACGTGCCCGAGGGCGAGACCCAGGCGTCGTTCCTGCGCCAGAAGATCAAGGCCGGCCTGCAGGTCCGCTACGGCGACAACCCGAGCCAGGAGGTGCTGGACCGGGTCGAGCTGGAGATGGGCGTCATCTCCCCGATGGGCTTCGACGCGTACTTCCTCGTGGTCGCCGACATCTGCCAGTACGCCCGCGACAACGGCATCCCGGTCGGCCCGGGCCGAGGCTCCGCGGCCGGCTCGATGGTCTCCTACCTCACCCGGATCACCGAGCTGGACCCGCTGGAGCACGACCTCCTCTTCGAGCGGTTCCTGAACCCCGAGCGCATCAACCCCCCGGACGTCGACATCGACTTCGACGACCGCCAGCGCGACCAGATGGTGCGCTACGTCACCGACAAGTACGGCGCCGAGTACACCGCCCAGGTGAACACCTTCGGCACCATCAAGGCCAAGGCCGCCGTCAAGGACGCCAACCGCATCCTCGGCTACCCCTTCGCGATGGGCGACCGCATCACCAAGGCGATGCCGCCGGACGTGATGGGCAAGGGCGTGCCGCTCGCGGACCTCTTCAACGAGAAGCACCCCCGGTACAACGAGGGCACCGAGATCCGGGCGCTGTACCAGAACGAGCCCGACGTCAAGAAGATCATCGACACCGGACTGGGCATCGAGGGCCTGATCCGCGGCACCGGCGTGCACGCGGCCGCGGTCATCCTCTCCTCGACGCCGTTGCTGGAACTCGTCCCGCTGCACATGCGGGACAAGGACGGCGTGATCATCACCGGCTTCGACTACCCGTCGTGCGAAGCCATGGGCCTGATCAAGATGGACTTCCTGGGTCTGCGCAACCTGGGCATCATCGACCACTGCATCAAGATCGTGAAGGCCAACCGCGGTGTCGAGGTCGACATCGAGAAGATCGCCCTCGACGACCCCACCACGTACGAACTGCTCGCCCGCGGCGACACCCTGGGCGTCTTCCAGCTCGACGGCGGCCCCATGCGGGCCCTGCTGAAGCTGATGAAGCCCACCGAGTTCGCCGACATCTCCGCCGTCTCGGCGCTGTACCGGCCCGGCCCGATGGGCATGAACTCGCACACCAACTACGCGCTGCGCAAGAACGCCCAGCAGGAGATCATCCCGATCCACCCGGAGCTGGAGGAACCCCTCAGCGAGGTCCTCGGCCCCACCTACGGCCTGATCGTCTACCAGGAGCAGGTGCAGCGAGCCGCCCAGGTGCTGGCCGGCTACAGCCTCGGCCAGGCCGACCTGCTCCGCCGCGCGATGGGCAAGAAGAAGAAAGAGGTCCTGGAGAAGGAGTTCGTCCCCTTCCACGCGGGCTGCAAGGAGCGCGGCTACTCGGACGAGGCGATCCAGGCGGTCTGGGACGTGCTGGTCCCGTTCGCCGGCTACGCGTTCAACAAATCGCACTCCGCCGCGTACGGCCTGGTCTCGTACCAGACCGCGTACCTCAAGGCCAACTACCCGGCCGAGTACATGGCCGCCCTGCTGACCTCGGTGGCGGACGACAAGGACAAGATGGCCGTCTACCTGGCGGAGTGCCGCCAGATGGGCATCAAGATCCTCTCCCCGGACGTCAACGAGTCCGTGGTCGACTTCACCGCCGTCGGCAACGACGTCCGCTTCGGCCTCAAAGCCGTCCGCAACGTCGGCGTGCCGGTCATCGAGTCGCTGGTCAAGACCCGTGGCGAGAAGGGCAAGTACACCTCCTTCGCCGACTTCCTCGACAAGGTCGAACTGGTGGTGTGCAACAAGCGCACCGTCGACTCCCTGATCAAGGCCGGCGCCTTCGACTCGCTCGGGCACACCCGCCTCTCGCTGACCACCGTCCACGAGAACGCCATCGACGCGGTCACCGGCGTCAAGAAGCAGCAGGCCATCGGCCAGGACGACCTCTTCGGCGCGATGGACACCGGCGAGGACATCCCCACCATCGGCCTGGACTTCGAACTCACCGACCGCGAATGGCCGCGCAAGCAACTGCTCAGCCTGGAGCGGGAGATGCTCGGCCTGTACGTCTCCAGCCACCCGCTGGACGGCGCCGAGCACATCCTCTCCCGCAACCGCGACATCTCGATCGCCGAACTCCTCGGCTCCGGCCGCACCGAGGGCGAGGTCAAGCTCGCCGGCCTGATCACCTCGGTCGACCGCCGGATCAACAAGGCCGGCAACGCCTGGGCGATCATCACCCTCGCCGACCGCGACGGCTCGGTCGAGGTGCTGTTCTTCCCCGCCACCTACAACCTGATGGCCGACCAGATGGTCGAGGACAACGTCATCTCGGCCCGCGGGCGGCTCAACGAGCGCGACGGGTCCCTGAGCATCTTCGGGCAGGAGATCACCCAGCTGGACATCTCCTCCGCCGAGCACGGCGGCAAGCCGCCGATCCAGATCACCGTGCCCGAGACCAAGGTCAACCCGCACATGGTCCGCGAGCTCAAGCGCTCCCTGCGGGCGCACCCCGGTGACGTGCCGGTGCGGCTGCTGACCACCAGCCGGCAGAAGAACGTCCTGTACGAGCTGGGCTTCCTGGTCAACACCGACAACGCCTTCGCGAGCGAGGTCAAGACGCTGCTCGGGCCCTCGGCCTGGAGCATCTGACACCGGCCGCGTGCCGGCCGTACGCCGGGTGGCCCGCCGAACCGAACGGTCGGCGGGCCACCCGGCGTACGGCTCCCCCGGGCCGTGCGTCCCGGCCCCGAAGCCCCCGGGGCCGGGACGCACGGCCTCAGCGGGTCAGGCGGTGACCAGGGACAGGCCGTAGACCGAGAGGATCTCGTTCACCGGCTGGAACCAGGTCTGCCCGCCGCTGCTGCAGTTGCCCCAGCCGCCGGAGGTCACGCCCTGTGCCTGGTCCCCGGTGATGAAGGAGCCGCCGGAGTCGCCCGGTTCGGCGCAGACGCTGGTGCGGGTCACCTGGTAGACCGCGCCCTGGCTGTAGTTCACCGTCTCGTTGAGGCCCTGCACGGTGCCGCAGTGCCAATGGGTGGTGGAGCCGGAACGGCAGACCGAGGAGCCGACCGGCGCCTGCCACGACCCGCGGACCAGCACGTCACTGACGGTGCCCCAGCCGAGGACCACGGGGACGGTCCACCAGCCGTTGCCGATCCGGATGAACGAGTAGTCGTTGCCCGGGAACGACGAGCCGGCGAACGAGCCCATCGCGGACCCGTCCCAGCCGACCACGCTGCTGCCGGCACCGCCGCAGTGCCCGGCGCTGACGAAGCCGCCCTGCACCGCGAACCCGATCGAGCAGCGGGTGTTGCCGTTGATGTAGTACGGGTCCCCGCCGACCACGCCCGCCGACAGGGTGCGCGGCGTGCGGTCGGCGCTCTGCTCCTCGACCGTCACCGGGCCGGCCTGCTCGGCGGCGGCGACGAAGGCGGCCACCCGGGCGTCCTGGCGGGCGCCGGGGGCCAGTTCGACCACCACGCTGTTGCGCCGCGGATCGACCCGCCAACTGCTCACTCCCGCCGGGGCCGCGGCGGCCCGGGAGCGGGTGTCGATGGCGGCCTTGGCGGTGTCGAGCTCCTGCTGCGAGTGCCGGACGACGACCGTCTCGGCCCCCGCCGCCCGGAGCGCGCCGCTCCGCGCGGCGTCGGTGACGGCGACCACCAGGGTCTCCCGGTCGGCGTCGTACCAGGAGCCGCCGAAGGCCGGGCCGGCGAGCTGCTCGGCCCGGGGTGCCAGCCGGGCCGCGAGATCCTCCCGGGCCAGCCGGCGGGCGGCCTGACCCTCGGTGAGGCCGAGGTCGCGCCGGAGCGCGTCGGTGAGTCCCGGCGACAGCGGCCGGGCCGTGCCGGTGGCGGGGGTGCCTCCCGTACGGTCGGCGGCCACGGCGGCCGAGGCGCCGAGGCCGAGCGTGGACAGCGTCATGAGGGTGGCCATGGCCACCCGGGCAAGGGTGTTTCGCACCGCTGATCTCCTCTGATCCGGGGCGGGGTGGGGCCTGCCTTACGGGGAGAGAGCGCTCTCTGAAACTACGGGTCTAGACCGCGCTGGGTAGCTTTACATCGTTGAATGTCCGCGTCAACCACGCCAACCGAACTCCCCCGCACAGAATCTGACGCCGAATCGGCCCGATCGGGGCCGGACGCGCGGCTGTCACCGTGGCCGGGAAGCGCTCCCAGACCGCCGGTGCGAGGGCCCGCGGCGGCTCGTCCGATGCGTCCCCCGCGAGGCCGGACCGGTAGTCTCCGGATTGGCCACGGCCGCCCGCCTCGTCCCCGCGCGGGGACTGCCACGCGTCACAGAAGGACACCTCCATGCCCGACCAGCTCACCGCCGCCCACCGCGAACCCGAGCGCGCCGAGACCATCCTGCGGGTCTTCGAAGCCGCCTTCGGCGAGCTGCTCGCCCAGGACCCGGCCGCCTTCCGGGTCAAGTTCCGCAAGATGGCCGCCTCCGCCTTCGCCTTCTACCGCGGCACCGCCGGCCTCTACTACGCCGACCTCACCACCGCGCCCTACGACGGCTACGGCGCCGCCTTCCTCGACGAGCGCACCAGCCGGGTCTGGATCCACGGCGACCTGCACGCCGAGAACTTCGGCAGCTACCTCAACTCCGAGGGCCGGCTGGTGTTCAACGTCAACGACTTCGACGAGGCCTACGTCGGCGCCTTCACCTGGGACGTCCAGCGCCTGGCCGCCAGCCTCGCGCTGATCGGCTACGCCAAGGCGCTCTCCGACAGCACCATCACCGAACTCGTCCGCACCTTCGCCGCCGCCTACCGCGCGCAGATCACCGCCCTGGTCCGCGACGGCGAGAGCACCTCCGTCACCCTGGACACCGCCACCGGCCCGATCCTGGAGACGCTGCGCCGGGCCCGCCTGCAGACCCGGGTCGCCCTGCTGGACTCCGAGACCGTCGTCGACGGGTACGACCGCCGGTTCCGCAAGGGCGGCGGCGCGTTCGAACTGGACGAGGCCACCAAGGCCGAGGTGCTCGCCGCCTTCGAGGCCTACCTCACCACCCTGCCGCCGGCCACCCGCACCCGCCCGGACGCCCTGCGGGTCAAGGACGTCGTCGGCCGCCGCGGCATCGGCATCGGCAGCGCCGGCCTGCCCTCGTACAACCTGCTGCTGGAGGGGCACACCGACGCCCTGGAGAACGACGTCATCATCTACATGAAGCAGGGCCAGACCCCGGCCGTCTCCCGGCACATCACCGACCCCGAGATCCGCGGTTACTTCGAGCACGAGGGCCACCGCACGGTCATCTCCCAGCGCGCCCTGCAGGCGCACAGCGACCCGTGGCTCGGCTACGCCTCGCTGCGCGGCCAGGGCCAGCTGGTCGCCGAGGTCTCCCCGTACGCCACCGACCTCGACTGGACCGACCTCAACGAGCAGGCCGACCTCCACTCGGTGATCGACTACCTCGGCCGGGCCACCGCCACCATGCACGCCGCCGCCGACGAGTCCTCCAGCGGCCACACCCTGGTGCCGTTCTCCACCGAGCACGCCATCGACGCGGCCATCGGCAAGGACGAGGAGGGCTTCACCACCATGCTGGTCGACTTCGCCCACGCCTACGGCGCCCGGGCCCGGCAGGACCACCAGATCTTCGTCGACCTGTTCCGCAACGGCCGCATCCCCGGCCTGTAACACCCCTCACCGGTAAGTCAGTTCAGGGCCGCCACCCGCTCCGCGGCGGCGGCCCTGACCACCGGGTCCTCGATCGGGTCGGCCGCCAGCCGGGCCAGCCGCTCGCGGACCCGCGGGCCGTCCGGCGCCGAGGCGATCCCCAGCAGGCGGACGTCCGACTCGCGGTCCCAGAGCGCCCGCACGTACACCGGGTCGAGCCCGGACGGGTCGATCGCCGCCAGCGCCGTCAGGTACGAGGCCCGTTCGTAGCTGTGGGGGTTGCGCTGCAGGAGCAGGCGCAGCAGCGGCACGGCCTCGGCCGCCGCCGGGCCGAACCTGGCCAGGGCGAGCGCCAGGCTCTTGTAGCCGCACCACTCGCGGCGGGCCCGCAGCGCCTGCATCTCGGCGAGCAGCACGGGCAGGTCCTGGAGCTCGCCGTGGGCGGCCAGCACGTCCAGCGCCAGTGAGGCGAGCCAGGGCTCCGCCGAGTCGGCCCACCCGCGGGCGGCGGGCACGGCCGTGGCGCCGAGCAGTTCGAGCGCCCTGCGCAGCCCCGGGACCGGCCGCCCGTTCCCGGTCCCGAGCGAGGGGACCAGCCCGAGCAGTGGCGCGAGGACGTCGGAGGACGGCTTCGGCGAACGGCGGGCGAGGCTCCACAGAGCCTCGCTCCTGGCCCCCACGGACGCCCGGGGGTCGGCGATCAGCGTGAGCAGCCGCTCGACGTCCAGGCCGGTGAGGGCGTCGGGCCGGCGTCCGACGATGGGCGGTTCGACCAGGCCGAGCCGGCTCCCCCACCGCAGCCAGGGCTCCTGCCCCCAAAGATCCGGCTCCTCACCCGCGAGTCGGGCCCGAACCGGCTCCAGCAGGTCGTCCCAGTCCGCCACCGGCCAGCTCCCGGCGACGGACTCCAGGACGGACATCCAGCGCTCCCCGTCACGGATGTACGCCCGCAGCGCCTCCCGGGCCTCGGCCGAACCGGCCAGGGCGAGCAGCCTGAGCACCTCGGACACGCTCCCGTGCCCGACCTCGCCGCCCTCCAGCAGGGCCACGACCGGCGCCAGCGGCAGCTCCAAGTCCCGTACCAGCCGGGCCAGGTAGCGATGACGCTCGTCGCTGTTGGTGTCCCGGCGGCAGTCCCGCCGGATGCACTCGTAGACCAGCCGGGGCGCCTGCGGATCACCGGCCGCCAGGAGCGCGCCGAGGCCATGACCGCGCTGCAGCAGCCCCTCCAGGGTGCCGGCCGGCGCGTACCTCCACGCCTCCTCCCTCCCGTCGCCCTCCCCTCCGTCGCCGTCGCCCACCGGTCAGGCCTCCGGGTCGCGCAGGCCGACGCAGTCCAGCGCCCAGAAGGCCTCCGAGTACACGAAGGTGCCCGTCATCCACGGCTCATGGGCGGACAACCGGGCCACCTGGAAGGCCGGTTCGGGGATGCGCAGCGACGGGGAGCGGAAGCCGGCCGGGACGGCCGGCTCGAATCCGCGGGTGCGGTAGTAGCCGGGGTCGCCCTCCAGGAAGACCAGCGGCGCGCCCGTCTCCTCGGCCGCCGCGAGGGCGTGCCGGACCAGCCGCGTCCCGACGCCCCGGCCCTGGTGCTCCGGGAGCACGCCGAGCGGCGAGAGGCTGAGCACGTCCACGATCCGGCGCGGGGCGTCCAGCCGGCATCCGCTCAGCAGGACGTGGCCGACCACGGTGCCGTCCAGCACCGCGACGAACGACAGCGGCGCCGGCCCGGCGCCCGCCCCGCGGAGCGCCGCCACCAGCCGGGCCACCCGGCCGTCGTCGCCGAAGGCGCGGGTGTGCAGGGCGTGCACAGCGAGGTGGTCGTCGGCGCTCTCCGGCCGGATGCCGAGCCGGCCGGGGTCGGGCTGCCCGGCGGCGGTGGTCGGGGCGGTCACAGCGGTCGCGGCGGTCGGCGTGGTCACGGCGGTCGGGGCGGGGGTGGTTCCGGGGTGCCCTGGCGAGGGATCGGGGGTCATGCGCGTGAGGCTATGCCCTGACCGGCCGGCGGGGCGCGGGGATTTCCGCCCGCCGGGCGCGCCTGCGAGACCGGCGGCCCGACCCGGGTGGCCCCAGTCGTATTCCCCCGGACATCCGGGCACGCTAGCCTCGACCGACAACGTGAAAATGGGTACTTCAAGGGGGACTTCGTGACGTTCGACCCTTATCGGACACCGCCGGCCGACGGACGCCCGGTGGCACCCGTGCGGCGGGGCCCCGACGGAGCCCTGATCACCATCGGCCTCCTGTCGGTCGTGATGCTGCTGAGCGAACTGGGCATCCTCGCCTACGACATCAGCCAGCAGGGCCCGGGCTACCTGCCGACCGCGCTGGGCCTCAGCTTCGACCACTACGTCCAGGAGGCTCCGGTCGGCTTCTTCGGCTACGACTCCGCGCTGACGGTGGCGCTGGTCGTGCTGGCCGTCGCCGCGTTCACCGGCCGGCGCTGGGTGCGTCCGGCGGCCGTCGCGCTGTTCGCCGTGGACGGGTACTCGGCCGGGGCCTTCCTGATCTACGAGCTGACCAACGAGTTCACCGCCGGGCGGTTCGCCGAGCCCTTCTCCTCCCTGATGCTGAACCTGACCCGGGTGCTTGCCGTGGTGCTGGCGCTCGTCGTCGCCGTCGTGGTGCTGGCCACCCGCCCCCGCGGTCCGGTGCCCGGCGCTGCCGGGCCGCAGCAGAACCCGTACCTCGGGTACCCGCAGCCGGCGCCGTTCCCGGCCCAACCCGGTGGCCCCGGCCAGCCGTTCGGCTCCGCGCCGCCGTACACGCCGGCCCCGTCGTTCGCGGCTCCCCCGCAGTACACCGGGGCGCCGCCCTTCCCGCCCGCGCAGCCGTACACGCCCGCTCCGCCCGGTGCTCCGCCCGCCACGCCGCCGGCCGACCGGCCGGAGGACCGGCACCAGGGCTGACCGGGCGACGGGTCACGGCCGGGCGGGCCGGGCGTGACCCCTCGGGCCGCCCTCAGCCCTTCAGCTGGGTGAAGCGGATGCGGTTGCCGAACGGGTCGCGCAGGCCGCAGTCGATGCCGTACGGGCGCTCGGTGGGCTCCTCGGTGAACTCGACGCCCCGGCCCAGCAGCGTCTCGTACGTCTTGTGGCAGTCCTCCGTGGTGAAGATCAGCCAGCCGCCGGTGGCGCCCTTGGTGACCAGCTCCCGGACCTGCTGCGCCGTCTCCTCGGACATCGCCGGGGCGCCCGGCCGCTCCAGCAGGATCTGGCGCTCCGGGTGGCCCGGGACGCTGACCGCGAGCCAGCGCATGAAGCCCATGTCGACGTCGGCGGCGACCTCCAGGCCGAGCTTGCCGACGTAGAAGTCGAGGGCCTCGTCCTGGTCGAGAACGAAAATCTGCGAGTGCGTGATGGCGTTGAACATGGGCTCGACCCTAGTGGGCGGGCCCGGCGAAAACTTATCCGAAACCGCTCGACCGGCCACCGCTCGTGCTGCGGGGGCGGCCCCGGGCCCGGCGGCGCCCGGTCACGCGCTCGGGCGGGTCCAGGCCATCGTGAAGCAGGTCGGCACGAAGGTGGCCGCCGCCTCCTTCCGGTACGCCCGTGGCGAGCGCCCGACGATGTCGTGGAACGTCCGGCTGAAGGTGCCCGGGCTGCCGAAGCCGACCTCGAAGCAGATGTCCGTCACGCTGCGCCCGCTCTCCCGCAGCAGGAACATCGCCCGCTCGACCCGGCGGCGCTGCAGGTAGCGGTGCGGCGTCTCGCCGAAGGTGGCCCGGAAGGTCCGCGAGAAGTGCGCCTCGGACACATGGGCGATCCGGGCCAGCGCCGGGACGTCCAGCGGCTGCGCGTAGGCACGGTCCATCGCGTCCCGGGCCCGCAGCATCAGGCGGTTGGTCTCTTCGGCGGCTCGGCTCACGACGCCATCAGACCACGTTCCGCGCTGTCCGGGCCAAGTTCGGCGGCCTCCCGCCGGGGGGATCGCCCGCCCCCGTACGGTGCCCGCCGGGAGCCGTCCGTCGGACGTCCCTCAGGCGTCCAGTTCCGCCAGGAAGTCCAGTGCGGCCGCCCAGGTCTGCTCGGCGGCCTCGGCGTCCCAGTCGGGCAGGTCCGGGTCGGTGAAGACGTGGCCGGCGCCCCGGTAGCGGTGGACCTCGACGTCGGCGCCGGCCTTGCGCATCCGCAGGTACCAGGCGTTGAGCCAGTCCTCGGACTCGAACGGGTCGGGCTCCGCGACGTGCAACTGGACGGGGATCGAGGTCGCCGCGTCGTCCCGGATGTCGGAGGTGCCGTGCAGCAGCAACAGGCCCTTGGCCTGCTCGTCCGCGAGGGCGAGGTTCTGGGCGAGGGCGCCGCCGAGCGAGAAGCCGGCGTAGACCAGGCCCTCCGGCGGCGGGGTGGTGCCGTTCACGGGGGTGAGCAGCGGGACGACGGCGGTGATCGCCCGGCGCAGCAGTTCGTCGCTGGTGATCTCCTCCTTGTACGCCATGCCTTCCTCGACGCTGTCGAAGGTCCGGCCGTCGTAGAGGTCGGGGGTGTGCACCTGGTGGCCGGCGGCGCGCAGCCGGTCGGCGGCCGCGTGGACGGCCGGGCGCAGGCCGTAGGCGGAGTGGAGGAGGACGATCTGGGCCACGGGTGCGTTCCTTCGCGATCTCGGTCGGGTCGCCTCCCATGATCCCGCATCTTCCGGCGCGATCCTGCGGCCCGCGCCGTGCTGTGCTCCCGGGCACCCGGCGCGCACCTCGCACGCTCGCCGGCGTCCGGCCGTCCGCGCGCGCCCGGGCGGCGGGTGGCCGCGTGGCCGCGTGGCCGCGTGGCCGCGTGGCCGCCGGGTGGCGTGGCGGACGCGGGCCGGTGCCGGTGTGCACGGGTCGGTGAAGAGTCGACGAACAGTCAGTCCCACCTATGGGCGGCGGCATTACCGGGCGGTAGCCTGAGCGCGTGATTGATCCCATACATGACAAGCCCCTGGCCGATGCCGCCACCCGCCCGCGCCGCCGCCAGGTGCTCAAGGCCACCGCGATCGCCGCCGGGGCAGCGACCCTGCCGCTGGCCCTCGGCGAGCGCGCCGTCGCCGACACCGCGCCGGCCCAGGCCCCGGCCTTCGTCCACGGCGTCGCCTCCGGCGACCCGCTCCCCGACGGTGTCGTGGTGTGGACCCGGGTCACCCCGACCCCGGCCGCCGTACCCGGCTCGGGCCTCGGGCCGGACACCGAGGTCCGCTGGGAGCTGGCCACCGACCGCAGCTTCGCGACCCTCGCCGTGAGCGGCTCGGTGGCCACCTCCGCCGGCACCGACCACACCGTGAAGGTCGACGCCCGCGGCCTGCGGCCCGACACCACGTACTGGTACCGCTTCACGGCCGGCGGCGTCACCTCGCCGGTCGGCCGCACCCGGACCGCCCCCGCGAGCGACGCCGCCGTGCAGCGGCTGCGGCTGGGCGTCGCTTCCTGCGCCAACTGGGAGGCGGGCTACTTCTCCGCGTACCGGCACCTGGCCGCGCGCGGCGACCTCGACGTCTTCCTCTTCCTCGGCGACTACATCTACGAGTACAAGACGGGCGAGTTCTGCGCCGCCGGCAAGGTGGTGCGCCCGCACCAGCCGGCCCACGAGATCCTGGACCTCACCGACTACCGGACCAGGCACGGCGCCTACAAGACCGACCCGGACCTGCAGGCCCTGCACGCGACCATCCCGACCATCGCGATCTGGGACGACCACGAGTTCGCCAACGACGCCTCCTCGGTCGGCGCCGAGAACCACACGCCGGGCACCGAGGGCGACTGGGCGGCCCGGGTCGCCGCGGCGAAGCAGGCGTACTTCGAGTGGATGCCCGTCCGCCCGTCGATCGCCGGCACCACCTACCGGCGCCTGCGCTACGGAAAGCTGGCCGACCTCTCGCTGCTCGACCTGCGCTCGTTCCGCTCCGCGCAGGTGAAGGTCGGCAACGGGGACGTCGACTCGGCCGACCGTACGATCACCGGCCGGGCGCAGCTGGACTGGCTGAAGGCCGGGCTCTCCTCCTCCGACACCACCTGGCGGCTGGTCGGCAACTCGGTGATGATCTCGCCGGTCGCCTTCCTGTCCCTGCCGGACTACCTGCTGCGCCCGCTCGCCAAGCTGCTCGGCCTGCCCGGCGAGGGCCTGGCGATCAACCCGGACCAGTGGGACGGCTACACCCACGACCGCCGCGAACTGCTCGGCCACCTCAAGGCGCAGGGCATCCGCAACACGGTGTTCCTGACCGGTGACATCCACTCGGCGTGGGCGGCCGACGTGCCGAACGAGGCCGCCACCTACCCGGCCTCGGGCAGCGTCGCCACCGAGTTCGTGGTCACCTCGGTGACCTCGGACAACGTCGACGACTTCCTGAAGGTCGCCCCGCAGACCATTTCCCTGGTCGCCGCGGGGGCCCTCAAGGCCGCCAACCGCCACCTGAAGTGGATCGACCTGGACTCGCACGGCTACGGCGTCCTGGACGTCACCCCGGACCAGGTCCAGATGGACTACTACATCCTGTCCGACCGCACCAGGCGCGACGCCACCAGCACCTGGACCCGCTCCTACCGCAGCCGCTCCGGCAGCCAGGCCCTGGAGCGCGTCTGGGCGCCGGTGAAGTGACACCCGCCGGGCCGCCCGCACCCCTGCCGGGTGCGGGCGGCCCGGCCGTTCGGGCGGCCCGGCCGTTCGGGCGGCACCCGCGGCCGGCGCGGACGGGCCGTCAGCTCCGGCCGAAGATCTCCGACCAGACGATCACGTCGGCCGTGCCCCCGTTGACGAAGTCGTTGCCCACCGTCGTGATGGTCAGCAGGGCCACCCGCCCGGCCTTGGTCCCCACACACACCACGCTGCCCTCCGCCACCTGGAGGTAGGAGGCGCCGCCCTGGGCGATGCTCTCGGCGCACTGCCGGCCGGTGGGCGTGCCCCGTCCGGTCCACAGTGTGAGGTTGCCGAGGCCGGCCTGGCCGTCGGTCCCCATGATCGTGCCGTCCAGCGGGTTCAGCCGGACGTCGGACGCGTCACCGCTGCCGGCGCTCGGCGGGGTCGCGTCGAGACGCAGGCCGAAGTAGGACACCCGCGCCTTTCCCTGCCACCGGACTCCCTGGGCGGCCGCGGAGGGCGCCGCGGCGGACGGCGGCGCTCCCGCCGACCCGGAGGAGCCGTCCGGTGCGGGCGCGGCCCCGGTGGGGCCGGCGCCGGGGTTCGCACCGAAGGTCTGCGGGCCGCTCGGTGCCGCTCCGTTCGAAACCCCCGCGACCTTGCTCACGAACAGGATTCCGCCGGTGAGCATGACCAGTGAGGCGAGCACCAGCATGGCGATCACCCCGCGCCCGAGGCCGGCCGGCGCGGGAACGTTCACCTGGACGCCGTTGGGACCGTACTGCAGGCCCGCCGGGCCGTTGATCGTGTGCGGAGGCGCGTAACCCGGATTCGTCGGCCGGAATCTGGGATCCGTCATCTCGTGCGTCCGAAGTTGTTGACCTGGTAGCCGTCGGGCCCCACCTGTACCGCGACGGGGCCGTGGAAGACGTTGCCCGACACCGAGTACCCGGGGGGCGCGGCCTGCCGGGCCTCCTCCTGGACGTCCGCCAGCGCGCTCCGCAGGGCCGCGGCGAACACCGGGTCACGGCCGGCGGCGTCCCGCAGGACCAGCTCCAGCCACCTGCGTGTGTCCTGCGACGCGGCAGGTCGGCCGGCCTCGGCCTCCTCCCGCAGGCGGAGCAGCGCCGTCTCGTTCCCCAGCCTGCCGCTCACGATCTCGTGCACACGGCCCATGGCACCGCCCGGACCGCGATCACCCCCCGGGCGTGCCCCGCCCGCCGCCCAGGCGAACAGCCACCCGACCGCGGCCTCCTCGTCGGTCACCCTGCCTCCCCAGCTGTATGACGTTGCGTCAGACCGTACTACCGATCCGGGTCGGCGGGAGGCGGGAGAGCCGAATCCTCCCCTCGACGGCGCAGGCCCGCCACGGAGGGCGCGCCGGGCCCCGAGCGTCGTCACCCCGCTGCGGCCGCACCGCTCCTCGGCACGGCTTCCGCCCGCGGCCGCGGCGCACCCGGGGCCGGTGACGAATCGTCAGCACAGCACGGTTTCAGCACATCCGGAGCGTGCTGATCCGACGGCCCCCGCGCCGCCGGGGCGGGCGCAATGGCGGCACCGCCTTCAGTCGGGCGCCGTTCTTTGTTTTCGTATTACACATAATGCGCGCCGTCACGAGTTGCCATTGATTGCCCTTCCGGGCGCTCTGCGAATGACCTTCAGGGCGTCAATTCACTGTTTTGCCACACCTGGAGGCGAGTTACCGACCCGAAAGGCTTGACGCCGAAAGTTGGTCTAGTCCAATGTAGGGTCAGGACTCGTGAGGGCGACTATTCCCCGGGGGCGGAATCCAGGCGCCTCACCCTCCGACGACCACCAGCTCCGCGACGGGAATTCCCGACGCCTCCGCGGCGAGCTGCCCGCCGTCAGCCGAACCCGGCCCCACCGTGCTTGCTCCTGTTCCGCCCTGTCACCGAAGACCAGAAGCCTGGAGTGACCGCATGACCCGACCCGACCGACATCACCGCCGCTTCACCTCGAATCGGCCGCACGTCCGCACCTACCGCGAGACCCCTCCCGCCCAGGATCCCCTGGGGCCGATCCCCCCGCGGGAGTCGCCCTCCTGCGACCGTCCGGCCCGGCAGGCGCCGCCGCGCGGCCGCGCCCGCTGCGCCGACCGGAGCGACCGTAGTGACCGCACCGGCCGTGACGGCCGACCCGGACGGGTTCGCCGGTGAGCGGCCCGGGCACGGCCACCATCAGCAGGGGCCTGCACGCCGCCCTGGCCGCCGAGTCCGAGGACCGGATCATCTACGACCTCGCCGGGATCGGCGAGCGGTACGCCACCCTGGTCGAGGAACTGCCCGGCGTCGCCGTGCGGTTCGCCATGAAGGCCTGCCCGGTGGACGAGGTGCTGGCCCACCTGGTCGCGATGGGCGCCGGCTTCGACGCGGCCAGCCCCAACGAGATCACCCAGGCCGTCCGGACGGGCGTGCCCATCGGCCGGATCCACTACGGCAACACCGTGAAGTCCGACCGGAGCATCGCCGAGGCGTACCGGCTCGGCGTCAGGGACTTCGCCACCGACAGCCTGGAGGACGTCGAGGCGATCGCCGCGCACGCCCCCGGCGCCCGGGTGTTCTGCCGGCTGGCCACCAGCGGGGAGGGCGCGCTCTGGGGCCTCAGCCAGAAGTTCGGCTGCTCCGGCGCCGACGCGGTGCTCGTCCTGGAGGCCGCCCGGGCGGCGGGGCTGACCCCGGCCGGCCTGTCCGTGCACGTCGGCTCGCAGCAGATGACGACGGAGGCCTGGCAGGACGCCTTCGAGCGGATCGGCGACGTACTGGTGGACCTCCGGCGGCGCGGGATCCTGCTCGACCACGTCAACCTGGGCGGCGGCCTGCCCGCCCTCGGCTACCTCGACCGGCGGGGCAATCCGCTCGACCCGCCGCTGGACAAGATGTTCGCCGTGATCCGCGAGGGCGTCGAACGGCTGCGCGAGGTCGCCGGCTCCGAGCTGGCCTTCGTCATGGAGCCGGGCCGCTACCTGGTCGCCGACCAGGGTGCGATCAAGGCCCACGTGGCCCGGCTGTCCTCCCGCGAGCAGCTCGACGGCGAGCGCCGGCACTGGCTCTACCTCAGCTGCGGGAAGTTCAACGGGCTGTACGAGATGGACGAGTTGCAGTACCGGCTGGTCTTCCCCTCCCACCCGGACGCGGAGTACGTCCCGGCGGTGGTGGCGGGCCCGAGCTGCGACAGCGACGACGCGTACGCCCATGAGCACTGCCGGGTCCAGGTGCCCAGCACGGTCGCCTCCGGGGACCCGGTCTGGATCCTCTCCGCCGGTGCCTATGCCGGGAGTTACATGACCCAGGGATTCAACGGATTCGATCCGCTGCCGTACGGCTGGGTCCCCGGCGAGCCGGCGGCCGCCCGGTGACCCGAAAGACACGGCCGGTTACGGCGCGTCCCCGAAAACGCCCGGGGATACGGCTGCGGCGGTTTTCGTATTGACCCGGAACAATTCCCCGGAGCGTTCTCGGGAGGCCGCCGGAGAACCGCGGGGGCCCCGGTCCCGATAACCCCGGCCGAACCGTCCCTGGACGACCGGCCCGGCCGGACGGGAGAGTTCCCGACCCGCCGCCGCAGGCTCGGCGCCAAATGCGTCGGCCGGAATTCACGACCGTCCTGAGGCCCGGGCCGCACCGTTCCCCAACCACCGTCCAGCGCCGCCGGGCCGCCATCGCCGATCCACCACCCGCCGATCCACCACCCGCCCGGCAGCGCGGTCCCGCGAGCCGGCCGGCGCCCCCTCGACCCCACCGACCACCCATCTGGGCCTGGAGCTACCCGCATGCCGACCACCGACCCCTACCTCCACCGCGCCGCGACCGGCCGCCCGTACTTCAGTACGGACGGCGAGTCGTACCTCGCGCAGACACCGCTGAGGGAGATCCGCAAGACGCAGCCCCTGCGGGTGCTCTCCGAGGAGGACCTCGCCTTCTGGCAGACCTACGGCTACGTCGTGGTCAAGGAGGCGATCCCCGCCGAGGCCGCGAAGCGACTGCTCGACTTCACCTGGGAGTTCCAGGGCATCGACCCGGACCGCCCGGACACCTGGTACGAGGAGCGGCCCTACCGCGACGAGCTGGACCGGCACCTGCACGTCTACGGCTTCGTCGAGGCGTACCACCACCAGCTGCTCTGGGACAGCCGCCAGAGCCGCCGTGTCTACGACGCCTTCGTCGACGTCTGGGACTGCGAGGAGCTCTGGGTCACCCTCGACCGGCTCAACCTCAACCCGCCGAACATCAGGAACCGCGACCGCGCGCTGATCGAACCCACCGACACCGGGTTCGACATCGAACTGCACTGGGACATCGACAGCACCCTCGGCGTGGTCCCGCAGCGCGTCCAGGGCATCATCGCGCTCAACGACACGGCGCCCGACCGGGGCGGGTTCCAGTGCAACCCCGAACTGTTCCGCCGCTTCGACGAGTGGAAGCTCGGCCAGCCGGCCGACCGCGACCCGATCCGCCCGGCCGTCGACCGGGACGAATACCCGGTGGTACGGCCGGAGTTGTCCGCCGGCGACCTGCTGATCTGGAACGGCGCGCTGGCCCACGGCGTGGCCCGCAACATCTCCGACGGCGGCGTCCGGGCGGTCCAGTACCTCTCGATGATGCCCGCGCTGGAGGAGCACGAGGAGATGCGCCGCTCGCGGATCAACTCCTGGTACACCTTGAGCACCCCGGACTGGAACCGCACCCTGGTCGGCGACGCCGTCCAGCACGAGTCCCTCCGCTACGGCACCGCCGAACTCGACGACCTCGGCAAGAAGCTGCTGGGCCTCAACCCCTGGCACGGGACGGAGTCCGCCCGATGAGCCCCCACGGCGCCCCGCGCAGGATCTGCCTGACGCTGCCCACCAACCGGGCCTGCACCGGCACCATCGCCGACATCGGCGAGGAAGCCGCCTACGCCGCACGGGAGTTCGGCGTCGAGGTCCGACTGCTGATCCTCGACTCCGCCGACCCGTCGAGCTTCGCCGAGCACACCAAGGCCGTCCGCGAACTCCCCGCCGTGCCCAACGTGATCGTGCACCACCTGGACGAGGCGGCGCAGCGCGAGTTCCTCCGGGCGGCGATCGGACGCGCCGGCCTCCCCGACCCCGGGCGACTGCTCGACCTGATGCTCCCGGGCGCCGTCTCCTACGGCGCCTGCACCAACCGGGCGTTCCTGCTGGCCGCCGCCCTCGGCTGCGACTCGATCCACCGCCGGGACTCCGACAGCGGCTACCAGACGCTGGACGGCGAACCGGTCTTCCCGATCCACCACGAGCTGCTCTCGCTCGGCCGGACCGGCGCCGAGGCGGCCGCCGGCGTCACCGAGAACGCCCTGGACCAGGCGCATGGCGGCAAGCCGGTGTCCATGGTCGGCGGCTCCTTCGTGGGTGAACTGTCGGTGGACGTCAGCGAGATCAAGGAGCTGGACCCCGCCGTCTACCACGACGTGGTCAGCTTGTGGGCCCCGCCCGAGTGGTCCGCGGAGGAGATCGGGGAGCTGGTCCAGGAGTCGTTCGTCGGCGCCGGCACCGAGCCCTTCACGGCTGACCGCTCGGTGCTGGACGTCCCCGACATCTGGCGCCTCGACATGTGCAACATCGGCTTCGACCGCGAGCTGTACGAGCGGGTCCCGCTGCCGCCCGCGACCGACACCATCGGCAGCGACTACTTCCTGCTGCACGTGGTCCGGCACGCCCCGCTGCCCGCGGTGGTGCACAACCGGCACATCGTCAACTACTACACCGCGGAGCGGCGGACCGGCGCCGGCTTCGTCGCCTACCAGCTGCGGTTCGTGAAGTTCCTGCTGTCGATGCTCTACTTCCACCCCGTCTACGTCGACCTGGAGGCGGCCGGGCCGGATCTGCTGGACGAGCAGCACCACGTCCGGGCCGGCGAGATCGCCGGGTTCGCCCGGAACGTCGCCGGGGCCGACCGCGCGCAGAACGTCCGCCGGCTGGCCGTCGTCGACCAGCGGTACCGGCAACTCGGTGGAAAGTACGCGGAGTTCGCGGATCACCTGTTGCCCTTGCGGGAACGGCTGCTGGACGAGGCGCAGGCGGACATCGAGTCCTTCGCCGCGCTGATCGAGGCCTGGGCACCGCTGGTCGCCGCGAGCCGGGCCGTCGGCCCGGCCGCGTTCGAGGGGACGGGTGCCGGCCATGGCCGATGACAGCATCCGGCTGCGCCCGCTGGTGGAGGACGACTGGGACGAGGTGGTGGCGCTGGAGGAGCGCGCCTACGCCACGAGCGGCCTCTCCGAGGGGCGGGAGGTGCTGCGGTCCCGGGGCAGCGTCTCACCGTCCACCTGCTTCGTGCTGGAGCACGAGGGACGGTTCGGCGGCTACCTGCTGGCCCTGCCCTACCCGCGCGGCGAATGCCCGGAGTTGACCCTGACGGAGGCCTCCCGCTTCGAGTCGGAGAACCTGCACGCGCACGACTTCGTGATCACCGAGGAGCTGCGGGCGCGGGGGCTGTCGCCGCACTTCGTCCGGCAGATCGAGCAGGAGGCGCGGTCGCAGGGGTTCGACCGGATCTCCATGGTGGCCGTCCAGCGCAGCCACATCCTCTGGCGCCGGCTCGGGTTCGACACCCATGCCGAGGTCGCCCTCCCCGAGAGCTACGGCACGGACGCGGTCTACATGTCCAAGGCCCTGTAGACCGCCCCGGCCGGGGCACGGCAGTACCAGCGATCCGCTGCACGGGTCACCAGCGAAAGACCGAGTAGGGCTGAATCACACATGTCCAGCATCCAAGTTCCCTTCCGCAGAGCCCAGGTGGCCATCGCCGCCCTGTTCCTCTTCCTCGGCTTCCAGTACGCCACCTGGGTGTCGCGGCTGCCCGCGCTGAAGGCCCACCTGGACCTCAACGAGGCACAGGTCGGCCTGCTGCTGATGGCGGGCGGCGCAGGCGCGGTGGCGTCCTTCCCGCTGGTGCCGACCGTGATGAAGCGCCTGGGCTCCCGGCTGCTGTCGCTGGTCTCGGCAGCGGCGCTGGTCGTGGTCCTGCTGCTGCTGGCGGTGGCCCCGAACTACCCCGTCACCCTGCTGCTCATCTGCCTGGACGGCGTGGCGGTGGGCTTCCTCAACGTCGCCATGAACGCGCAGGGCGCCGCCCTGGAGGTCGCGTACGAGCGCACCGTGATGGCGAGGTTCCACGCCACCTTCAGCGCCGGCTCGCTGACCGCCGCGCTGCTCGCCTCGGGCGTCAACGCGTTCAGTTCCTCGCTGGCCCTGCACTTCGGGGTGGCCGCCGTGCTGCTGGTGCTCGCGGTCGGGCTGACCCAGGGCGGCCTGCTCACCGAGGACCGGGCGGCCGGGGCGGCGCCCGCGCAGGACGAGCCGCAGGCGGACGCTGCGCCCATCGACGACCAGCCGGCCGGCGAGCAGCCGGCGAAGGGCGGGCGCCGGCTCTCGCTGCCGTCCCGGGCCGTCCTCTGGATGGGCCTCGCCATGGTGTTCGGCACCGTGACCGAGGGCGCCATGAACGACTGGTCCACCCTCTACATGAAGGACGTCGCCGAGGCCTCGCCCGGGGTCGCACCGCTGGGCATCGCCATGGTGTCCGGGATGATGGTGCTCGCCCGGATCTTCGCCGACGGCTGGCGCGCCCGCTTCGGCGACGGCCGGATCGTGGTCGCCGGCGCCGCCCTCGCCGGGGCCGGCCTGGCCGCCGCCCTGCTGGTCGGCGGCGTGGTCCCCGCGCTGATCGGCTTCGCCTGCGTGGGCCTGGGTGTCGCGGCCGTCACGCCCTGCGTCTACGTGGCCGCCGCCCGGCAGGGCCCGGAGGCGCTCTCCCTGGTCGCCGCGATGGGGACGGTCGGCCTGCTGGCCGGCCCCGCCCTGATCGGCTTCATCGCCGGCGGCAGCAGCCTGGTCTGGGGCATGGGGGCCGTCGCCGTCTCGGCCGGGCTGGTCTCCCTGTGCGGCACCCGGATCCGCTGGACCACCCTGGTCAAGGCCGCCTGACCCCCCCCCGGGGGCGGGTGGCTTCCCGGGCTCAAGCAGCCGGGAAGCCACCCGCTTTCACGGCGTCGACGAACGACGACCAGGCCTCCGCGCGGAACACCAACGCAGGACCGTCCGGGTCCTTGGAGTCCCGGACGGGCACCAGGCCGGGGAAGTTGTCGGCGACCTCGACACAAGAGCCGCCGTTCCCGCCACTGTAGGAAGCCTTCCGCCAGGATGCGACGGACAGGTCGGTCTCCGTGGTAGCCACGTTTCGAAGTCCTCTCATTACGGACTGGATCAGGATCGCCGACTCGGGTGCCGACAGGGCATCGGCCCGCAGTTGATCGAAGGACCTCTGAAAGCGCTGGACCTCGTGCGGGTTCTCGATGAAGTGGCCGCGGTCGGCACTCTCAGAGTAGAACCGGCGCTTGCCGTCGGGGAATACGACAACGGCGGCGAAGCCGTCGAACGGGACCCGGGCGCCGAGACCGAAGGGTGCGATCTGGATCACGACGTTGGGACGCCGCCCAAGGTCAAGCAGGTGCTGCAGTTGTTCGTACATCACCTCCGGCCCGCCCACCACCTGACGTACGGTCGCCTCGGCCAGCACCATCAGGAACAGTGGCGGGTCAGCCTCGTCGAGCCGTCGCTGACGGTCCAGTCGTGCCGCCACGCGCTGTTCCACAAGTTCCGCCCCGCCGTCCGACTGACGAAACGAGAAGAGCGCACGCATGTAGCGTTCGGTCTGCAGCAGACCGGAGATCCACGCACAGTTGTATTCCTGGATCACGGTCGCCTGGGCCTCGGCCCGGACGAATCGCTGATACCAGTCCGGATGCTCCACCGGCACGTACCAGTCGATCTCCTCCCAGATCTCCAGCAGTTCGCTGCCCGTGCCGAAGATCCGGTCGCAGGCGGTCACGAAGTTGCGCTGGGGCACCCGGGTGCCGGACTCGACCCGGGTGAGGTGGGGGCGGCTGCACGGGATCAGCTTCGCCACGTCACCCTGCGACATCCCCCTCGCCTCCCGGGTGCGGCGGACCAGGCCGCCGAAGACCGATCCGGCGCTGGCCCGCAGCGGCGGCGACGGGGGCGCGGGCGGGGTGGCGGGCGGGGTGGCGGGCTTGCGACCGGTCATGGCTCACTCCGGTGGTGGCGGCAGACGCCGTGCGGTGATCGGCTGACAGATCGTCAGCGTACTGTTCGCCGAAGGTCTTCAGCAGCGGAATGTGACAACTTCATCACCTTCGGTGACTCACCGGCCCGCCGTCCTCCGCGGGAGCGGCCCGCCGCAGTCCGCGGATGGCCGGGGTCGCGAACAGTGCCACGCAGCCCGCCAGGCAGGCGCCCGCCGAGACCAGCAGCAGCCGCGCCGGGGAGGCCAGTGCGGTGGCCGGCCCGGCCAGGATCTGGCCGAGGGCGATCCCGGAGACCGAGCCGGCCAGCTCGTACGCGGTGACGCGGTTGAGCACCGCCGGCGGGGTGTGGGTCTGCACGCTGGTCGCCCACATCACCGACCAGAACGCCCAGGCGCCGCCGCCGAGGACGTGGCAGGCGAGCAGCACCGGCAGGTTCGCACCCAGCGCCACGCAGAGTGGCAGCACGGTGTACAGCGCCATCGCCGCCGTGCCGGCAGCCAGCGGCCGGGCCGGGCGCACCCGGAGGGCCAGCAGGCCGCCGAGGACCGTCCCGACGCCGAGGAAGGAGACCGCGAGGCCGTAGGCGTTCGGGCCGAGCCGGGCGCCGACCAGTGCCGAGCTGAGGGGTACCAGCGGGCCGAAGAGCAGCACGCCGTAGCCCATCCAGATCAGGATCACCGCCCACATCCAGGTGCGGGCACGGAACTCCTGCCAGCCCTGGCGCAGATCCCGGCGGAGGGAACCACCGCTGTGGGCAGCGGGGTCGGCGTCGGTCGGGGCGTCCGCGGGCGTGTCGGCGGGGGCGAACCGGATGAGCGACAGGCACAGGGCGCTGAGCAGGAAGGTGCCGCCGTCGATCGCGTACACCGTCCCGGCGCCGGTCAGCGCGATCAGCAGGCCCGCCAGGGCCGGGCCGAGCAGTTGGGCGAGGGCGTCGGCCACCTTGAGCGTGGCGTTGGCCCGGTGCGGTTCACGGGCCACCAGCGGGACCATTCCGTTCACGCCGGGCTGGAACATCGCGGTGGCGGCGCCGGCCAGTGCCGCCATGGTCACCAGCAGCCAGAACGGCGGCGCCCCGGCGAAGAACGCGGCGGCCAGGACACCTTGGGTGAGCACCCGCGCGAGGTCCGCGCCGACCATCATCCGGCGGGCCCCGATCCGGTCGGCGAGCACCCCGCCGAACAGGACCAAAACGACGACCGTCCCGGTCCAGACGCCGAGGACGGCGCCGACCCCGGAGATCCCGTAGAGCGCGCCGACGGCGAGCGCGGCGGCCACCGGCATCATCGCGTCGCCGACCAGCGAGACGGCGCGGGCGGTGAAGTAGAGGGTGAAGCGCCGGTCCCACAGTGGGGGCCGGGCGGACGGGATTCGGGCCCGGGCCTGCCGGGTCTGGCTCTGCGCGGTGGTCACGGTATCGATGGTGGTCTGGACCAATCGATCACCCCAGTGTCCGGAACGACATGATGGGGTACTTTCACGCCATGACGCCTCGTCCGCTGCCGAAGCCCCTGGCGCCGCACCGGGTCGTGGCCCTGCTGCAGCCCCCGCAGTCGACCTTCCCGCTGGCCTGCGCGACCGAGGTGTTCGGCGACCACGGCCCGGCGATCCCCGCCCGCTACGCCTTCGAGGTCTGCACCGAGCACCCCGGCCCGGTGCGCACCCGGGTCGGCTACGACCTGCTGGTCGCGGCGGGACTGGACGCGCTGGAGCGTGCGGACACCATGCTGGTGCCCGGCTGGGAGCAGCCGGCCGACGCGGAGGTGCCGCCGGCGGTGGTCGCGGCGGTCCGCCGGGCGCACCTGCGCGGCGCGCGGATCGTCGGCATCTGCTCGGGTGCCTTCGTGCTCGCCGCCGCCGGCCTGCTGGACGGCCGGCGGGCCGCGACCCACTGGGCCAGGGCCGCCGAGCTCACCGCCCGGTTCCCGCGGGTCCGGGTCGACCCCGCGGTGCTCTACGTGGACCACGGCGACGTCGCCACCAGCGCCGGATCGGCGGCCGGCGTGGACCTCTGCCTGCACCTGGTGCGCACCGACCAGGGCGCCGCGTACGCGATGCGGATCGCCCGGCAGATGGTGATGCCGCCGCACCGCGAGGGCTGCCAGCTGCAGTACGCCGAACTGCCCACCTCCGGACCGGTCGCCGATTCGCTGGCCCCGCTGCTGGACTGGCTGGGCGGGCGGCTGGACCAGCCGGTCAGCGTCGCCGAGATGGCGGTCCGCTCCCAGGTCTCGGCCCGCACGCTGACCCGGCGCTTCACCGAGCAGTTGGGCATCAGTCCCGGACGCTGGCTGCTGGACCGGCGGCTCGCCGCCACCCGGGCCCTGCTGGAGGAGACCGACCTGCCCGTGGAGACCATCGCGCGCCGGGTCGGCCTCTCCTCGGCCGTCAACCTGCGGCGGCGATTCCACGAGGCCCTGCGCACCACACCCGCCGCGTACCGGCGCGCCTTCCGCGCGGGCGAGGCCGGGTAGCGGGGGACTGCCCGATGCCCGTGCCAGGCCGTGCCCCGCGCCGCCGGCCGGGTCATCGACCCGGGTGATCTTCGGTCTCCGCCTTCGCCGGGGCGGGCGCCGTCCGAGCGGCCACGGCGTCGCTGGTGATGCTCGTCGAGCCGGTCAGCGCGGCGGTGCTCGCCGTGCTGTTCCTCGGCGGGCGGCTCACCGCGGCCACGGTCGCCGGCACGGTGCTGATGCTCGCGGCCGTCGCAGGCCTCGCGGTCGCCGAGTCACGCCTGGACGCGTCGGGCTGATCACCCACCGGTGACGCGGGACGAGTGGTGCGCCGCGGGTGACGGCGCACCACACCCGCGCCTCCGGAAGCCCGGCCCCGCCTCACAGCGGTCCGACGACCTTCTTCCGCATGTGCCCGTAGATGACCGAGGTACGGACGTCCGCCAGTTCCTTGCGCTCGGTCAGCTTGTCGAGCACCACGGCATGCAGGTGGTCGGTGTCGCGGACGGCGACGTGCAGCAGGAAGTCGTCGGTACCGGTCAGCACGAAGACGGCGATGACCTCCGGCATCCGGGCCACGAAGTCCTGGAACTGCTCGATCACCGCTCGCGAGGGCGGGCGCACCCGGACGGCAATCATGGCCTGGAGCCCCCGGCCCAGTGCCGGGAGGTCGGCCTCCGCGTGGAATCCGCGCAGCACCCCCCGCTCCCGCAACGAGCGGACCCGCTCCAGGCAGGTGGACGGCGCGATGCCGAGTTCCTGCGCCAGGTCCCGGTTGGTCCGCCGACCGTCTTCCTGGAGAAGCCGCACCAGCGCCGAATCAAGTTCGTCCACGTTCACCCCTGTCGCCCGCAGGCCGAATTTCGTTCGGAGTATAGAAGAGATCTCTGTTCTTCTTGCTACCTTCTCGGCAGATCCCTCGTTCAATATTCGCCGCATGCCGTCCTGGCCCGGCGCTCCGGGCGGGACGGCGAAGAGGAGTGGCGACGGTGCGGGACGGACGGAACGGCGAAGTCCGGGCGATCTGCGCGGTGGTGGCGGCGGCCCTCTTCTGGAGCAGCTCGTACGCGGTGACCAAACGGGTGCTGGACGAGGTGGGACCGCTGACCATCGGCGCCGTCCGCTTCACCCTGGCCGCCGGACTGCTCGGCGTGATGGCCCGGCTGCGGCGCAACCCCGGCGTACGCCCCGACGCCCGGCAGCGGCGCCTGGCCCACCTCAGCGGACTGCTCGGCATCACCGCGTACTTCGTGCTGGAGAACGTCGGTGTCGAGCTGTCGACCGCCTCCGACGCCTCGCTGATCGTCGCCACCTACCCGCTGATGACCATGCTGCTGGAGCTGCTGGCCTTCCGCTCCCGCCTGCCGGCGACCCGGGTCGCCGGGGTGCTGCTGGCGACCGCCGGAGCGGCCATGGTGGTCGGCAACGGGGCTCAGGTCGGCGGGAGTTCGCGCTGGCTCGGGGACGTCCTGCTGCTGCTCGGCGGCCTGGTCTGGGCCGGGTACAACGTGCTGGGCAAGTACGCGGGCAAGGGCCAGGACGCCGTGAGCCTCACCTACCACCAGACGGCGGCCGGGGCCGGCGGGTTCCTGCTCGCCTCACTGCTGGAGGTGCGGGACTTCCGGCTGCCGGGCCCGGGCGCCTCGGTGCTGCTCGCCTACCTGGCGGTGGCCTGCTCGGTGGGCGGCTTCCTGCTCTACAACTACGGTCTGCGCCGGATGACTTCCAGTGTCGCGGTGAACATCCTCAACCTGGTGCCGGCCTTCGGCGTACTGGGGGCGGTGCTGGTCAACGGGGAGTCCGTCCGGCCGGCCCAGCTCGCCGGCGGCGCGATCATCGTCGCCGGGGTGGCCCTGGGCATGGTCGAACGCACCCGGAGCACCGGACAGGCGGTGGCTCAGGAGCCCGCACTGTCCGGCCGGGTCTGAGGCCTGGCCCCCGGGGTGTGCGGTCCGGCGGCACCCCGGTCGCCGCCGGTCCTCACACCCCCGGGGGAGCGGTCACCAGTCCGCGGCCGTGAGCCGTTCCACCCTCGGTGGCCTCATCCACCGCGCCTGGACCACTCACCGCCGCGACACCCGCCCCTTCCACCGACCGCAGTCACATCCCTTCTCCGTGCGGGCCCTGATGCACGGCTCCGCCCGTCCTGAACCTGCACTTCCCGCGACCCGGCCGACGGCACCCCCGCCGGCTGCGCGCCTCGCCTCAGCGGTAGAAGGTCCGGCCGGCGGCGCCGGAGGAGACCGACCAGACCTCCACGATCAGGCCGTCGGCGACCCTCAGGATGTCGACGCCGCTCCTGGCGACCTTCTCCCCGTCCGCCGTGACGAAGCTGGCCAGGTAGGGCCGGGCGACGAGACCGGCCGGCGCGCCGTCGACGGTGGCGAGATCGACGACGGCAGTCCCCTCCGCCGCGAAGACCAGCCCGGTGCGGGACGTGTGCCAGGCGGCGACGATCCCGGCGAGCTGCTGCGGCGTGCGGATCTCGTCGAAGGCCTCGGTACCGGCCTGGGCGTAACGCAGCGCGAAGTCGGGCGCCATGATCTCGCCGGCGAGACCGAGGCCGCCGTTCCACAGCGCCGTCCACCGGTCGAACAGCTCGGTACCGAACGCGCGCATGTCCTGGTCGCTCACAAGACCCCCCTTGAGTACCTCACCGTCGTGACGCCACGACGGTAACAAGCACCTACGACAAGTGACCGGCCGCCGTTGCTACGACACCACGTCCTTGCGGGCGAAGCCCCGGAAGGCCAGGGCCAGCAGCACGATCGCGTACGACACGGAGAGCGAGACGCCCTGCAGCATGCCACCCCACTCCGGTTGCGGCTGCAGGGCGTCCGCCCAGGCGTACTGCCAGTGCGCGGGCAGCCACTCCCGCAGGCCGCCGAGGGCGGTGACGGCGTCCAGCACGCCGGTGATGATGGACGCGAAGACGGCGCCGCCGACCGCGCCGAGTGGCGCGTCGGTGGCCGTGGAGAGCCAGAACGCCAGGGCCGCGATGACGAGTTCGGCAAGGAAGACGAAGGCGACGGCGATCGCCAGCCGAGGCAGTGCGACGGAGGCGGGCAGGCTGATGCCGGCCGGCAGCCGGAGGTCCCCCCAGCCGTAGGCGGCGGTGCCGACGGCCAGGCCGATCAGCGGCAGCAGCACGATGGCGGCGGCCGAGAAGGCCAGTCCGACCGCGAACTTGCGGGCCAGCAGCCGGGCCCGGGGGACGGGCGCGGCCAGCAGGTAGCGCAGCGAGGACCAGCTGGCCTCGGAGGCGACGGTGTCGCCGCAGAACAGCGCGACCGGGATCACCAGCAGGAATCCGGTGCCCATGAACAGCATGGTGGTGGCGAAGTTGAGGCCGGAGGAGGTGGCCAGTTCGATGAAGGTGGTCCGGTCGGCCCGGCCGGGGGTGCCGCCGATCTGGAACGCCAGCAGGATGATGAACGGCATCGCCGCCAGCACCCCGCCGACGACCATCGTCCGGCGCCGGCGCAACTGGCGCATGGCCTCGACCCGCAGCGGCAGGGTCCGCCCGGCCCGGTAGCCGGCGGCGTGGTCGGGCGCAGGCCCGACGGCGGTGGGCGTGCTCACGCGGAGCCTCCGATCAGGGAGAGGAAGGCGTCCTCGAGGCGGCGGTGCGGTCCGGCGCGCTCGACCGGGACGCCGAGGCGGACGAGTTCGGCGATCAGCTGGCCGGCCGTCATGCCGTCCAGGTGTACCAGCAGGCCGCCCTCGGTGACCTCCGCCGAGCCGACGCCCGCCAGCGCGGCCGTCTTGTCGGCGGCGACGGCCAGCTCGTCCGGCCCGTACCCGCCGGGAGTGCCGATCAGCAGCATCTCGCCCGCGCCGACGATGTCGGCGACGGCGCCCGCGCTGACCAGCCGGCCGCGGTCCATCACCACCAGGTGGCTGCAGGACTGCTCGACCTCGGAGAGCAGGTGGCTGGAGACGATGACGGTGCGCCCGGCGGTCGCGTAGCGGATCATCACCTCGCGCATCTCGCGGATCTGCGGCGGGTCGAGCCCGTTGGTGGGCTCGTCCAGGATCAGCAGGTCGGGCAGGCCCAGCATCGCCTGGGCGATCGCCAGGCGCTGGCGCATGCCCTGGGAGTAGGTGCGCACCGCGCGGTCCAGGGCCTCGCCGAGGTCGGCGATGACCAGGGCTTCCTCCAGGTGGGCGTCCTCGGCCGGGCGGCCGGTGGCCTGCCAGTACAGCTGGAGGTTGGCGCGGCCGGTGAGGTGCGGCAGGAACCCGGCGCCCTCGACGAAGGAGCCGACCCGGGAGAGCACGGGGGCGCCGGCCCGGACGGCGTGGCCGAAGATCCGGATCTCGCCCTCGTCGGGGCGGATCAGGCCCATCAGCATCCGCAGGGTGGTGGTCTTGCCGGCGCCGTTGGGGCCGAGCAGGCCCAGCACCTGGCCCTGCTCGACCCGGAAGCCCAGGTCGCGGACGGCGTACCGGTCGGCAGCGCCCTTGTAGCGCTTGCTCAGGCCGCTGATCTGCAGCGGTACGCCGGCCAGCGCCGGGTCGGGGGCCCGCCGCTGCCCGCGCCGCCGCAGGCCGCGCCGGCCGAGCAGCAGCAGGGCGGCGACCCCGAGGGCGACCAGCGGCAGCGCCCAGGTGCGGGCCGGCAGCGGCGCCGCCTCGGTCTTCAGCGCATCGACGGTCGGCAGGATGACCGGGCCTGCGACCGCGGCCCGGTAGGTGGCGGGTTCGGCCGGCGAGGCGTACGCCAGGTCGGTGCTGGCGAGCACCAGCCGCAGCCGGTGCCCGGTGGGGAAGTCGTGGTCGACGGCGGGCAGCGCCACCTGCACGGTCCGGCCGCCGGGTACGTCCGCGCCGGTGACCCGAAGCGGGGCGACCAGCTGCTGCGGCAGGCTCTGCTTCCCGTCCGGTCCGAGGTCGTAGAGCTTGGCGAACAGCACGGCCTCGGGCCGGTCCGCGCTCACCCGGACGGGCACGGTCGGCTGCCCGGTCAGGTGCAGGGCGGTGCCCAGCGGCGCGGAGTCGAAGGTCGCGTTCTGCCCGGGGAAGTCCAGTGAGAGCCCGCCGCCGAGCGAGGCGGCCTGCGCCAGCGCGCCGATCCCTGGCAGGGTGGAGATGCTCGGCGGCGCGCCGCCCGGCGGGTTGGCGAAGGCCTGTTCCGCGCCGGCGAGTTCGACGCTGCGGGAGCCGGTGCCGGCCAGGCCGGGGTAGGCGTCGGCGGTGGCGCCGCGCAGCACGGCCTGGAACCCGGTGGAGTCGACGCCGCCGGTCCGGGTGACCCGGAAGGCGGGCGCGATGTCGTTCCCGGCGCCCTTCAGCCAGTGGTCGAACCAGCCGGTCACCCGGGCGTCGACCCGCTCGCTGCTCTCGGTGCCGCCGTCGTGGCCGCCGGCGAACCAGTCCACCGCCACCGGGGCGCCGTTCGCGGCGACCGCCTTGGCGATGGCGTCGCCCTGGTCGAGCGGGAAGAGCGAGTCCTGCTGGCCCTGGACGACCAGGGTCGGCGCCTTGAGCCGGCCCGCCACCGAGGACGGGCTGGAGCGGTCGAGCAGCGCGACGGCCTCCGGGTCGGCGTGCCCGGTGGTGGCCACCCGGTCGTACATCGCGCAGAGCTCGTCCAGGAAGCGGCCGCAGCCGACCGGCCCGGCCGGCGCCGGCTCGGGGCCGCTCTTCGTGCCCTGCGGGTCGGCGAGGTCGCCGGCCGAGCCGGTGGTGAAGAAGATCCCGGCCCAGAGCTTCTTGAAGACGCCGTCCACGGCCGCCCCGCCGGGGACGGCCTGCGGGCCCTGCTGGACGCCCTGCGGGAAGAGCGCGTCAGCCAGGTTCCACCAGGTGATCTGGCTGCCCACGGCGTCGATCCGCGGATCGGCCGCGGACCCGAGCAGGGCGACCGCCCCGCCGTAGGAGGCGCCGGTGATGCCGACCCTGGGGTCGCCCGGGCCGTCCAGCCGTACCTCGGGACGCCCGCCGAGCCAGTCGACCAGGTGCTTGACGTCCTCGACCTCCCGGTCGGGGGCGTTCAGGCCGATCCGGCCGCCGGAGCGGCCGAAGCCGCGGGCCGACCAGGTGAGGACGGCGTAGCCGGAGCGGGCGAGCTGCTCGGCGCGCGCCCGCTCGCCCTCCTTGCTGCCGCCGAAGCCGTGGGCCAGCAGGACGGCGGGGCGCGGGCTCGTCCCGGTGGTGAAGTACGAGGTGTCCAGACCCACGGTCTGCGCGCTGCCCGGGGTCTCGGGCATCTGCAGGACGTGGTCCTCCTGGTGGACGGCCGCCCCGCCGTCCGCCGCGACCGCCGTCCAGGTACCCACACCGACCACCGCCGCCACCGCCAGCGAGGCGGCCACCAGCCTTCGGGTCGTGAACGTCCCGCGCCCGCGCCAACGGCGCCATGCCCCACCGAACTCCATGAACAGCGATCCTATGGGCGTCTCGGGTAGGGAAGCCGTAAAGGCGGCCGGGACACCCGTCCGCCCGGGCACGCCCCCTCACCTGCCCCGCTGCACCGGGCCACCGGGCCTCCGGGCCACGGGCGGCGGGCGGCCGGCATGGCCGGGCACGGCCGGGCATCGGCCCGCACACCGGACCCACGGACATCCGACCCGGACATCCGACCGGGACATCGAGCGCCGGCACTCCTAGCGGGCCGGATTGTCACGATATGGTGCGAATCATCCCGGAGTCGATCCCGCCGAGGTGCCCGTGCTCTGGCCGCTCACCGTCCTGCTCGTCATCCTCGTCGTGACCCTCGCCGTCGGCCGGCTCGTGGACCAGGTACTGCAACGGGTGGCCGCCCGGCGCCCCGAGGCACCGGTCTGGCCGCTGCTCCGGCGCTGCCGGATCCCGCTTCAACTGGTGGTCCTCGCCTCGCTGCTGATGGCGACCCGGCCGCTGGAGCGGGCCTTCGGCATCGAGGGCGACGGACCGCGCCACGCCGAACTGCTCCTGCTGCTCGCCGCACTCGGCTGGCTCACCGTCCGGGTCGTCGCGGCCGGGCTGGAGGCCTTCCTCAGCCGGTACGGCACCCGCACCGGGGACCTCGCCCGGCTGCGCCGGGTGCGCACCCAGATCGGGATGCTCCGCCGGGTGGTCGGCGCGGTGATCGTGGTGGTCACCATCGCCGTGATGCTGCTGACCTTCTCGGCGATGCGCGCCGTCGGCGCCGGGCTGCTCGCCTCGGCCGGCATCCTCGGCATCGTCGTCGGCATCGCCGCCCAGTCGGCGCTCGGCAACTTCTTCGCCGGCCTGCAGATCGCCTTCGGCGACACCGTACGGATCGGCGACACCGTGGTGGTCGACGCCCAGCAGGGCGTCGTCGAGGAGATCACCCTCTCCTACCTGGTGATCCTCCTCTGGGACCAGCGCCGGCTGATCGTGCCCGTCTCGTACTTCGTCGACCGACCCTTCGAGAACTGGACCCGCGAGGACCCGGGCATGCTCGCCTCCGTCGTCCTGCACCTCGACCACACGACCCCGGTGGACGCGCTGCGCGAAGCCCTGCACCGGTGCCTGGGCGCCTCCCCGCTGTGGGACGGCACCGCCTGGGCGGTCCAGGTCATCGACAGCACCCCCAGCACGCTGGTCGTCCGGGCCACCATGACCGCCCGCACCCCCGACGACGCGGCCCTGCTCCGCTTCACCGTCCGGGAGCAGCTGATCGCCTACCTGCGGGACGAGCACCCGGGCGCGCTGCCCCGGTTGCGCACCGGCGAGGGCTGACGGGCGCCGGGGCGCACGCGGGGTCGACAGCTCCACCCCGCGCGGCCGGTCCGGCCGACGAGCGGACCGGCCACCCCGCTACCCCTGCTCCGACGGCAGCCGGGTCAGTGACAGGCCCTCCCCGGGCGTGCCCTCCGGCGCGGCCACCAGCTTGAGACCGGGCACGTCCAGCAGCTGGGCGAGCCCCGGCGCAGGCAGCCCGGAACGCATCCCGCCCTCGGGCGTCGCCCCCGGCGGCGCCTCGTGCCGGTGGACGTGCTTCTCCCCCACCACCAGGAGGAACTTCCCCTGCTCCCGGCCGACCCGGTCCCCCGCGACGGCGTCGGCGACATAGGTGTTCATCCGCGCCGCCCGCTCGTACAGGGCCCACGGTCCGGCGCCGCGACGGGCCGGGTACCCGTCGACGACCTGCACCCGCACGTTCTCCGCCTTGGCCGCCTCCAGCATCTGCCGCAGGCCGTTGTCCGGCCGCGACCCCTGCGTCCGGTCGTAGAGGCCGACCATCGTGTCCAGTTCCGGCGGCATCGGCGCCGTCCGCGGGGCCGCCAGGTAGGCGTCCAGGAACCGCTGGTAGCTGTCCCCGCGCAGGGCCTCCAGATACACGGTGTCGACGCCCTGCTCCCGTAGGGCGGCCATGTTCTGCTTCAGGAAGGGCCAGCTGTCGGAGGCCGAGTGCTTCTCGCCGAGGACGAAGCCCGGGTGCTCGGCGAGGACGCCGGCGGCGCCGGTGATCGCGTCCGGCGCCCCGTGCAGCACCGCGTCGACCCGGCCGAGCACGGCCGGTGACAGCCCGGCGGGCGCCCGCAGGGTGTCGGCCACCACCATGGCGTCCAGATCCTCGCGGCGGCGGTCCTGCCCGGCCCAGTAGTCGGCCGTCCGGTGGTCCAGGCGGCCCGCCGTCTCGATCCGCTCCTGCCCGGTCCCCGCCCACTTGTCCGGACGCAGCCGCAGGATGGTGTCCTCGGTCAGGTTCCTGATCCGGCTTGCGAGCGCCGAGGAGCGCTCGTTGAGCGTGGTCGGGTCCAACTCGGTCCGCAGAGTGTTGGTGCGCTTGTTCAGGTGGATCCCCGCGAGGGGCGCCCCGGACCCGGACGGCATCGTCCGGTACTTGCTCCAGGGGCGGTCCTGCCGGGTGAGGATCTCCTTCAGCCCGTTCACGCCCGCCGGGGTCCGCAGCAGGGCCCCCGCCTTGTCGAAGGCCTTGTGGAACACCGACTGCCGGCCCGGTTCGGCCGTCCGGATCGGGAAGAACAGCGCCGGACCGGTCGGGTGCTCGTGCAGGGTGCGCCCCCGCCGCGCCGCGCCGGGCCGCTCGGCCCGCACCGGCAGATCGGCCCCGGTGGAGGGCTCCGCCCGTCCACCGGCCGGCGACACCCGGCCGGTGGTGAACTCCCCGCCGGGCCGCACCGGCACCGGCCGGTGCGACGGACCGGCGCCCGGATCCGACCCCGGCCGGCCGAGCCGCTCCGGAACGGCCGCCCCGGCACCCTCGTGCACCTCCGGCCGCACCGGCCCCGTGATGAACGACGACCCGGCGGTGGCCACCGGTCCTGCGGCGTGCGCCGAGCCTGCGGCATGCGCCGGCACCGGACCGGCGTGCCCGCCGGCGAACCCGGCGGCCGCTCCGGGCAGGCCCGGCAGCGCGGCACCCGCCGAGGCGGACGACTGCGCCACCGGATGCCCCTCCGGGGCGGGCGCGACCGGCGCACCGGCCTCGGCCACCGCCGGCCCGGCGGCCAGCCGGGGCCCCTGCGGCAACTCCGCGCCGGGGTGCCCGGCCATGGGCCCGGACTCCGCCGGACGCCCCGTCACCGGACTCTCCGCGGAGGGCAGCCGGAGCTGCGGAACCTCCGGCGCCCGCCCGGCGCCACCCTCCGACAGCCGTCCGGGCTGACCGGGCTCGCCCGGCCGACCCGCCGCCACCGGCCCTTCGCCGGAGGGCAGGTGCAGCGCCGGCACCTCGGCCGCATGCCCCGGCCGACCGGCCGCCTGCACCGGCTCGTGCACCCCGGCCGGGCCTTCACCGCCCGCCGGATGCACCGGAGTCGGATGCGCCCCTGCCGGATCCGGCAGCAGCGGGTGGGAGATTGGTCCCTCCGGACCTCCGTGCGCCGCGCCGACCGGCCCGGCCTCGTGCGGCGACGGCGCCCCGGGAGCCACCGCACCGTCGTGCGCCGACGGCGCGAACGCGTGCACCGCCGGGCCCCCAGCCTGCTGCCCGGACGGTACGAACTCGTGCACCGGCCCCGCCCCGCCCGGCCGACCCGCGGCCCCCGCCTCGGGCCCTGCCTCGGACACCGGCAGGTGCGCGGCCTCGGACACCGGTACATGGCCCGGTACGTGGCCCGGTGGCTGCCCGGCCACGTGGCCCGATCCGGGCGCGGCCTCCCCGGGAACGGCGCCCGTGGGCCCCGCGTCGGGGTGCGGCCGCCCGGCTGCACCGCCGGTCAGGGCGTCCCCGGAGACCCGGGCGTCACCCGGGTACGCCGGGGCCGCGCCCTCGCCCGCCGCATGCGGCGAAGGCCGGCCGTCGCCCGGAGCCACCGAGCCGTGTGCCCCGCTTCCGGGCGCGGCCTCGCCGTGCCCCGGAACAGTCCCGCCGTGCCCCGGGGCAGTCCCGCCGGGCCCGGACACGGCGTCGGGGTGCCCGAAGGCCGCGCCCCCGGCAGGAGCCGCGAAGGCATGCGCCGGCGCCTGGGCCCCGCCCTCCGGTGCCGTCAGGTGCGCCGCACCCGTAGCCGCCCCCGCGCCCGCAGGCCCCGGACCGGCCTGGGCGGCAGCACCGTCGGCAGCCGTCGCGGGCCGGTGACTCCCGCCGGACGCGCCCTCCTGCCCGCTGCCGCCGGGAGCGGCGTTCGTAGCCGTGGAAGGTGCGTCGGCCGGGACGGACCGGGCCGTGGTGACCGGATCACCCGCCGGAACCCCGTCCCGGGGCGCGCCACCGGACGGCACCGGGCCACGGGACCCGTCCTCCGGCACCCCACCACGGGAACCCTCCTCCGGCACCGGACCACGGGACCCGTCCCCCGCCGGGACGTGCGTACCGGCGCCGGGCTCCGCCGCCGGGCCACCGCCCATCGGCACGCCGCCGTGCGGCGCCTCCGCGGGCGCCCGAAAGTGCGCGCCCAGCGCGGCGCCACCGGCGTGCAGGCCGGCGCCCGCGGCTCCGCTGAGCCCGGAGCCGAGCAGGCTGTGACTGTCCACCTCGCCGGTGGTCACGACCTGGGCGGCGACGTCCGCACCGACGCCGACCGCCGCGCCGGTGACCATCCGGCCGGGCACGGTGCCCATCGCCCGGCCCAGCCCGATCTTCGAACCGGCCGAGCCGAGGCCCTTGCCGAGCAGGTTCCCGGCGGCACCGGCCACCGCGCCGGCCGCGGCGCTCTGGCCGACCTCCTTCAGGTCGATGCCGCTGCGGTGGCCCTCGGCGACCTGGATGGACTGGGCGAGCAGGTTGATGGCGGCCATCTGGACCGCCTGCTTGGCGGCGAACTCCAGGGCCTCGACCACCAGCTTCTTCAGGATCTGCTGGACGACCGTACGGCTGATGCCGACGAACACCGGGATCTCGGCCAGCGAGAGGCCCGCGGTGAACGGCGCCTCGAACTCGGCGGTGGCGATCTCGAAGGCCAGGATGCCGAGTTGGGCGATGATCTGGATCTTCGCCGTCTCGGCGGAGTTGGCCATCGCCTCCAGCATCTCGCCCATGCCCTCGCAGGCGGTGACCAGCCCGGGGAAGGCTCCGGGCTCCTCCTCGCCCTTGCCGACGGTGAACTTGGCCCAGTACTCGGTCAACCGCGTGGCCGCCACACCCTGCTGGCCCTCCAGCGCGCGCCTGATGCCGGCGTCCGCGCCCTCGCCGACGTCCTTGAGGACGCTCGCCGTGCTGCGCCAGTGCTCGGCCATGCCGCGCAGGCCGTCCTCGTCCGCCTCGGGCCACCGGGTGCCCGCGAGCAACAGCAGGACCCACTGCAGGGGTTCGGGGAGTTCGACAGCCATCTCAGTGCCTCCCACCGGTGCGGCCACGACCGATGTCACGGATCACCGCGCCGGGCACCGCCGGCACCGGCGGGCCCGGCACCGCGGCGCCTGCCGAAACGGTGGAGACGGCGGAGACGTTCGGGGCGGTCGGCAGCGGCGCGGCCGCCACCAGGTCCTGGCCACGGCCGCGCAGGCGGGCGACCACGCCGGACTCGGCGTTCTCGTAGTTCTGCGCCATCGCCTTCAGGCCCTCCGCGATCCGGTGCAGGGCCGGGGCGAGCGTCTTCAGCCCCTTGAGGGTGGCCGCGCTGTACGCGAGGTAGCCCTTCTCCCCCTGGGCGAACTGCTCGCCGGCGTGGTCGCCGCCCCAGGGCTCGGTGGCATTCATGCTGGTCAGGTACTCGTCGAGGCCGAGGTACAGGCGGGAGAGCCGGTCCGAGGCGGCGAGCACCGGCGAGGCGGCCGCCCGGTACTGCTCCGGGGCCACGGTGAAGCCCGTCCCCGCGGACTTCGCCGCGGCCGGGCCGGTACTCGCGGCCGCCGCGGCGGTATCCGCACCGGCGGCCGGTGCCGCCGGTGCCGGCACGACCGCGCGTTCCACCAGCATGGTCGCCGTGCCGGCGCCCGAAGGCCCGGCGTCCGACGGGCGGGCCGCCGGGGTCGCCGTCTCCAGCCCGCTCGCAGGGACCGGCACGGGTGGGCGGGCCCCGCCGGGCTCGTGCACCTTCGTACGGAACAGATCTTCCATGACGCTTCCTCACCGACGTGTGCCGCCCGCCGGTCGGCCGACCGGTGCGCGGAATGGCTGCGGGCCTCGGCCGTCGGCCGGCAGCCCGCGCGTGACTGGTTGTTCGTGGGGCCGGTTACGGCCGGGAACCCGGCCCGGACGCCTGGTCCGTGGCCTGCTCGACGGCCTGCTCGACGGCCGGCTCGGGGATCTGCGCCGGGCCGGGGGCCGCTGCCGGCGCCGTGGGCCGGCCGGCCGAAGCCGAGGCCGGAGCCGGCTTGTCGAACTCCCCGGCGGCCGCGAGCTTCGCCAGCGCGGCACGCAGTTTCGGGCTCGGCACCCGGTAGCCGCCCTCCTCGCGAAGCCGGACGGGCTGCGCGGCGGCATCCGGCCCGGCCGGGGCTCCGCCGGGCGGGCCCCCGTCGGCCCGGCCCGCCTCGGACCGGAGGACCGGGCCGACTCCGGCACCGGCACCAGCACCAGCCCCCGCCGCCGCCGCACCCGCACCCGCACCCAGCCCGCCGCTGCCCTCGGCCCCGCCGGCCGCACCCGCCCGGGGGCCCAGCACCACCCCGGCCAGCTTCGTCACCAGGTCGTCGGCCGGCTCGGGCGCCTCCGCGTCCCGCTGCCCGCGGGCCGGCGGGGCTCCGGCCCGATCGGGCGGGCCCGCGTCGGTACGGGCCTGGTCCAGCCACCGGCGGTGCGCCCGCCGCGCCCGACGGTCGTCGGCCACCACCTCGGCGGGCCGGCCGAGCACACCGGAGTCGGCGACCGCTGCTTCGTCCTCGGGGAGGTCCTGACCGACCAGGCCTGCCCGGCGCCCGGCCCGCGATCGCTTCTTCCCGGCTCCGCGGCCGCCGCCAGGCAGCCCCGCCCCGGGCTTGGCCCCGCCCGCACCGGCGCCCCCGGCCGACGCCGGACCGGCTCCGCGCCCAGCACCGGCTCCCGCCGCCGGGACCGTCCCCGAGGCCGACAACTGCCGCCGCGTCCCCGGTGCACTCTGCCCGACCGTGCCCGTCCGGCCGGACGCCGTACCCGCCCCCGCACCGAGAGTCGCTCCAGGACCGGCACCCCGAAAGCCGGTCGGGCCCACGCCCCGGGCCCGACCCGCCATCCCACTGGACCCACTCGACGCACCCACCCCACGAACCTCAGGAGCAGCATCGACACCAGCCACACCGCCCGCCCCGACCGGACCACCGACACCACCGACGCCGCCAGCACCTCCGACTTCCCCGACAGCACCGGCGAAGCCGGCCAGGTCCAGGCCCGGCGTCGTCACGGCGCCAGGCCGACAGGGCACGCCGCCCGCCGGGCCGGGGACCTCGGCGGAGGCGAACCCCGTACGCGGTTCCCCGAGCGTGCCCGCACCGGCGAGCGCTGGCCGTACCGCACCAGCCGTACCAGCCGTACCGGCCGCCGGTCCCGCGACCGGGGCGCCGTCCGCCGCACCCGTGGCCGGGCCGCCCCGGCCGCCGGCACCGGCGAGCTCGCAGACCTGGCCGGCGTCGTCCATCCGCTCGACCACGCCGGCACTGCCCCGGAGCATCGAGGCGATGTCCGCGGACGCCTGCCGGACGTCGCGGCGGCAGGCGTCCGCCACCGGCCCGACCACCTGGGAGCGCCCGGCCGCGTCGGGCACGGCTCCGAGCGCGCCCCCGTCCAGGTGCTCCTTGACGGTCCGGAGCCGGAGCACCATCGCGCTCTTGGCCCGGGCGACGGTGTCGGACGCACCGCGCAGGCAGCGGGCCATGGCGAGCCCGATCTCCAGCGTGGTGACCGCGTGCGCGTCCTCGCGGCCCGCGTACTTCTCCAGGTACTGCTGGAAGCTGTCGGCGGCCTCCCCGGACATGTGGGCGGCGGCCTGCCGGGCGCTCGCCACGATGGCGCGCACCTGCGGGTCGGCCGCGCGGTTCCAGGCGTCCCAGGCTTCGGCGAGCTCCAGGAGCTGGTCCTCGTCGCCGTCGGGGAAGGCCGCCGTCGCGCCGGCGTCCTCGCTGCGGACGGTCTTGAGCACCTCGGCCAGGTCGGCGGGCAGCTCGATCATCGGTGATCACTCTCTCGGACGGACCGGACCGGCCGTACTCGGCGGGTCTGCTGAAACGTGGAGGGACCGGGCACCCCGGCCGCACCGGCCGGCCTCCCGAACCGGGGCCGGCCCGGGGGACCGGGGACGCACCGGACCGTCAGCCGATCGGCGCGGGCGGGGCCGGAGCGGCCCCGCGGAGGATCCCCTCCAGCTCGGCGGCGTGGCCGGCGTCGGCCTCGCGGTACTCGCGGCACATCAGCAGCAGGTTCTCGGCCATCGCGGCGGAGTTGCGGAGGTAGCGGCGGATTCCGTCGAGGGCCCGCTCCTGGTGCCCGACCAGCCCGTCGGCGCCTCGGCCGTCGCCGAGCAGCGCGACGCCGAGCGGGTCGGTGCCGTAGGCGGCCCGGGACACCCGCCCGACCGCGGTCCCGACCGTGCCGGCCGGCGGCTCCAGCTCCCGCACGGCCGCCTGGATCCTCCTGGCGGCCGCCTCGACCTCCTGGATCTCGATCCGGAACGATCCGCTGCTCATCCGATCCACCCCCGCCGTCCCACCCGTACCCACCGTCCCGCCGTACCCGGCATCAACACCGGACCCGACGATCCCGCACGCGCGTAACTGATCCGTAAGCCCGGACCGGGCCGCCCCCAGCCACCCCGGAAAACGCCGAAGGCGGTGCACCCCGCACCGGGGATGCACCGCCGTCCGACCGCCCTCACACCGTCCCACCGCACCCGACCGGACCCCGGGACCCACCGGCCCCACCGGCCCCACCGGTGACCCCGCCACGCCGACGACCCCGCCACGCAGACACGCAGGCCCCTCCCCTCCTCCCCCGGCACGCAAAAGGCGGTGCACCCCGCACCGGGGCGCACCGCCGTCACACCATCAGCCCCCGAGCGGGGGCAACCGCTACAGCACCCGGGTCATCGTCCGGTGCGGGATGCCCGCGTCCAGGTACTCGGGGCCCTCGGCGGTGTAGCCGAGGCGCTCGTAGAAGCCGAGGGCCTGGACCTGCGCGTGCAGCTCCAGCTCGGTCGCACCGCGGGCCCGGCCGGCCGCCTCGACGGCCCGGACCAGCACGGCGCCGAGGCCGGTGCCGCGGGCCGCCTTGAGTACCGCGAGCCGGCCGAGCAGGACGCGTCCCGGCAGGCCGCCGGTGATCTTCAGGGCCTGCTCGCCGTGGATCAGCCGGGCGGTGCCCAGCGCGGTGCCGTCGGCGCCGATCGCGAGCAGGTGCTCGGAGGTGGCGTCGAGCTCGTCCCACTCCTCGTCCTCGGGGATCTGCTGCTCGACGATGAAGACCTCGCGGCGCACACCGTGCACCAGCGCCAGGTCCGCCTCGCCCTCGGCCACCCGGATCACAGGCATCACAGGCGTCACAGGGGTCACAGGGGTCATCTCAGCTCTCCGAGGAGATCACGTCGAGGGCCTTCTGCAGGTCCGCCGGGTACTCGCTGCTGAACTGCACCCACTCGCCGTCGGACGGGTGCTCGAAGCCGAGCGAGACGGCGTGCAGCCACTGCCTGGTCAGGCCGAGGCGCTTGGCGAGCGTCGGGTCGGCGCCGTAGGTGAGGTCGCCGACGCAGGGGTGGCGCAGCGCGGACATGTGCACCCGGATCTGGTGGGTGCGGCCGGTCTCCAGCTTGATGTCGAGCAGCGAGGCGGCGCGGTAGGCCTCGATCAGGTCGTAGTGCGTGACGGACGGCTTGCCGGCCTGGGTGACGGCCCACTTCCAGTCCGAGCTGGGGTGGCGGCCGATCGGGGCGTCGACGGTGCCGCTCATCGGGTCGGGGTGGCCCTGGACCAGCGCGTTGTACTTCTTCTCCACCACGCGGTCGTGGAACTGCCGCTTGAGGTCGGTGTACGCGCGCTCGGACTTGGCGACCACCATCAGCCCGGAGGTGCCGACGTCGAGGCGGTGCACGACGCCCTGGCGCTCGGCGGCGCCGGAGGTGGAGATGCGGTAGCCGGCGGCGGCGAGGCCGCCGATGACCGTGGTGCCGGTCCAGCCGGGGCTGGGGTGGGCGGCGACGCCGACCGGCTTGTCGACGAGCACGATGTCGTCGTCGTCGTGGACGATCCGCATGCCCTCGACGTGCTCGGCGACGATCCGCACGGGCGCGGCGGGGGCGGGGATCTCGACCTCCAGCCAGGAGCCGGCCATCACCCGGTCGGACTTGCCGGCCGTCGCCCCGTCGATGGTCACCTTGCCGTCGGCGGCCAGCTCGGCGGCCTTCGTCCGGGAGAAACCGAACATCCGGGCGAGGGCGGCGTCGAGTCGCTCGCCCTCCAGGCCGTCGGGAACGGGGAGGCTGCGGGTCTGCGCTGCGGTACTCACCCGTACGAGTATGCCGGACCGCGGGGCCGGTCCTTACGCACCGGCCGCCGCGACCACGGAGGCAGCCGCTGCCGCGAGGCCCTGGGCAGTGCCCGGCGCGGTGCCCCCGCGCTACTCGCCGTCCTTCTGCACCGGCCCCCGGTCGCCCCGCTCCGCGGCGTCCCGGGCTCCGGACCCCGCCTCGGTGTCCGCCTCGGCGTCCGCCTCCGGGCCGGCCTTCGGCTCGGCCCGGCCGTCCTGCTCCGGGTCGGCCTTGGCGGCGGCCTGGTGGGTGCTCCCGTCCGGGTTGCTGCCGCGGAAGGAGAGCAGGACCACCAGGATGCCGCCGCAGACGATGGCGGAGTCGGCGAGGTTGAAGACGGCGAAGTGCTGGACCGAGATGAAGTCCACGACGTGGCCGCGGAACACCTCGGGCGAGCGGAACAGCCGGTCGGTGAGGTTGCCGAGCGCGCCGCCGAGCAGCATCCCGAGGGCGATCGCCCACGGCAGGCTGTAGAGGCGGCGGGCGATCCGCCAGATCACCACGATCACGGCCGTCGCGATCATGGTGAAGACGATCGTCATCGCCTGGCCCATCCCGAAGGCGGCCCCGCCGTTGCGGATCACCTGGAGGGTGACCACGTCACCGAGCACCGCGATCGGCGAGTGGCCCTCCAGGCGGGCGACCACCAGCAGCTTGCTGCCCAGGTCGACCAGGTAGGCGAGCAGCGCGACGACCAGCAGGACGCCGATCCGCCGGCGCCGGGCGATGCCGGTGGCGCCGGCGGCCGGGGCCGGATCGGGTTCGGCCGCCGACGCGGGACGCGCGCCGTGCACCGTCTGCGCGCTCTCCGCCACCCGCGCGGGATCCTGCTCCGCGCCGGTGGGGGTCTGCGCCGGAGCGGCAGTGGTCGGGACGGAATCGTCCCGTGTCTTGGGGGAACCTGGCGTACTGATGATCCGCTCCGCTGCCGCAATGAGGTCCCCCCGGCCGGAGGCTGGGGGAGGGCCGACGTTACGGGGTCGAGCGTACGGCAAGCCCGGCCCCGTCCGACGCCCTGGCTACCGCCGTTCCTGCTTCGCCTTGCACTGCACGCAGAGCGTGGCCCGCGGGAAGGCCTGCATCCGGGCCTTGCCGATGGCCTGGCCGCAGGACTCGCAGACGCCGAAGCCGACGTTCTCCAGTCGGGCCAGTGCCCGCTCGGTCTGGGCGAGGCTGTCCCTGGCGTTGTTGGCGAGGGCCAGCTCGCTCTCGCGCGAGATGTTCTTGGTGCCCGCGTCCACCTGGTCGTCGCCGGCGCCGTCGTTGGAGTCCCGCATCAGGCCGGTGATCGCGGCCTCGGAGGCGTCGATCTCGGTCTGCAGGCGCTCCAGCTCGGTGATCAGCTCGGCGTGCAGCTCGGCGACCTCCGCGGAGGTCCAGGGGTCCTCACCGGCGCGTACGGGCAGCTCGGCCGGGTCCACCGACTCGGCTCCGCCACCGGCCGCTCTGGCCCCGGTTCCGACGGGCGTGCGGGTACGGCCGGGCGCTGCCACGCGCCCGGCGCCGGTGCTGGTCTTGTGCCGTGCAGTGGTCACGGTCCCCTCCCCTGGTTCGCCTGCCACGGCCTTGCGGGCCCGCTTGGTTGCGGTGCTCGCGACGGTTGTCTTCTCAGCCATGGCTTTCGACCCCATCTACGAATGAATCGAGCCGCCGGTTCCCGGCGGCCTCCAGTGCCGGAACGATAATCCCCATCAAATCCGGTCACAACGTGACATACCGATACGCCCTGCCGATCCCACCCGGCCAGCCGCGCCCAACCGCACCTGCCCGCGCGCTGACCAAGTTGTGCCCAGATCGTCATCCGCTAATCACCCCCGCCGTCTCCGACCTGCACCGCAGACCGGGGCGCCGGTGACCGCCGGGGCGGCCGTCCGGCGCCCGCGCCGGGAGGCGGAGATCGGGCGGGGCCCGCCGAGGCCGGGCGATTCGCGGTGCCAAACCGACTTGCCGGGGCCGATACACTGGGCCTGCAAGGCGCAGATGGGACGAGTACCGACGTACGCAGCCACCAGCGACCCGGGGACGGTGCGAGCCCGGGGGTGTGCACGGCGGGAAGATCACCCCGGAGCCGCCGGAAGAACGGCCCCACCGGCCCAGTAGACCCGGCAGCAAGCCCAAACAAGAGGGCCGCAGTCACCATCGCGGCCAAGGAGGGTGGTACCGCGGGGCGGCATGCCGTCTCGTCCCTCCGTCGGATCAGGCCCACGTATCCGCCGGAGGTAGAAAACCGCGATGAGCACCTACAACCCCGTCCCCGCCCAGGTGGACCTCCCCGCCCTCGAACACCAGATCCTGAGCTTCTGGCAGGACAACAAGGTCTTCCAGCAGAGCCTGGAGCAGTCCGAGGGCCGCCCGGAGTGGGTGTTCTACGAGGGCCCGCCGACCGCCAACGGCATGCCCGGCGCCCACCACATCGAGGCCCGCGTCTTCAAGGACGTCTTCCCCCGGTACCGGACGATGAAGGGCTACCACGTCGCCCGCAAGGCCGGCTGGGACTGCCACGGCCTCCCGGTCGAGCTGGCCGTCGAGAAGGAGCTGGGCTTCTCCGGCAAGCAGGACATCGAGACGTACGGCATCGCCGAGTTCAACGCCAAGTGCCGCGACTCCGTCACCCGCCACACCGACGCCTTCGCCGAGCTGACCACCCGGATGGGCTACTGGGTCGACCTGGACGAGGCGTACCGGACGATGGACCCGTCCTACGTGCAGTCCGTCTGGTGGTCGCTGAAGCAGATCTTCGACAAGGGCCTGCTGGTCCAGGACCACCGGGTCGCGCCGTGGTGCCCGCGCTGCGGCACCGGCCTGTCCGACCACGAGCTGGCCCAGGGCTACGAGACCGTCGTCGACCCGTCCGTCTTCGTGCGCTTCCCGCTGACCTCCGGCCCGCTGGCCGGCCGGGCGGCCCTGCTGGTCTGGACGACCACGCCCTGGACCCTGGTCTCCAACACCGCCGCCGCCGTCCACCCGGACGTCACCTACGTCGTCGCGACCGACGGCACCGAGAAGCTCGTCGTCGCCGAGCCGCTGCTCGCCAAGTCGCTCGGCGAAGGCTGGGAGGCCACCGGCGAGCGCTTCACCGGCGCCGAGATGGAGCGCTGGGCCTACCGCCGCCCCTTCGACCTGGTCGAGATCGAGAACGCGCACTACGTCCTCAACGCCGACTACGTCACCACCGAGGACGGCACGGGTATCGTCCACCAGTCCCCGGCCTTCGGCGCGGACGACCTCGCGACCTGCCGCAAGTACGGCCTGCCCGTGGTCAACCCGGTCCTCGCGGACGGCACCTTCTCGCCCGAGGTCCCGCTGGTCGGCGGCATCTTCTTCAAGAAGGCCGACGAGGCCCTGGTCAAGGACCTCCAGGAGCGCGGCCTGCTGTTCCGTCACCTCCCGTACGAGCACAGCTACCCGCACTGCTGGCGCTGCCACACCGCGCTGCTGTACTACGCGCAGCCGTCCTGGTACATCCGGACCACCGCCGTCAAGGACGCGCTGATCCGCGAGAACGAGGCGACCAACTGGTTCCCCGAGAACGTCAAGCACGGCCGCTTCGGCGACTGGCTGAACAACAACATCGACTGGGCGCTCTCCCGCAACCGCTACTGGGGCACCCCGCTGCCGATCTGGCGCTGCGAGGAGAACCACCTCACCTGCGTCGGCTCGCTGGCCGAGCTGTCCGAGCTGACCGGCACCGATCAGAGTGGACTCGACCCGCACCGCCCGTACATCGACGACGTCACCTTCGACTGCCGTGAGTGCGGCGGCACCTCCACCCGGGTGCCCGAGGTGATCGACGCCTGGTACGACTCGGGCTCGATGCCCTTCGCCCAGTACGGCTACCCGTACCAGAACAAGGAGCTCTTCGAGAAGCGCTACCCGGCGCAGTTCATCTCCGAGGCGATCGACCAGACCCGTGGCTGGTTCTACACGCTGATGGCGGTCGGCACCCTGGTGTTCGACAAGAACAGCTACGAGAACGTCGTCTGCCTGGGCCACATCCTGGCCGAGGACGGCCGCAAGATGTCCAAGCACCTCGGCAACATCCTGCAGCCCATCCCGCTGATGGACCAGCACGGCGCCGACGCCGTCCGCTGGTTCATGGCAGCCGGCGGCTCCCCCTGGTCGGCCCGCCGGGTCGGCCACGGCACCATCCAGGAAGTGGTCCGCAAGACCCTCCTCACCTACTGGAACACCGTCGCCTTCCAGGCCCTGTACGCCCGGACCACCGGCTGGGCGCCGTCCGCCGCCGACCCCGCCCCCGAGATGCGCCCGCAGCTCGACCGCTGGGTGCTCTCCGAGCTGCACACCCTCGTCCGCGAGGTGGACGCCGCCCTGGAGGCCTACGACACCCAGCGGGCCGGCAAGCTGCTCTCCGGCTTCGTCGACGACCTCTCCAACTGGTACGTCCGCCGCGGCCGCCGCCGCTTCTGGCAGGGCGACAAGGCGGCCCTCGCCACCCTGCACGAGGCCCTGGAGACCGTCACCCGCCTGATGGCCCCGCTCACCCCCTTCATCACCGAGCGGGTCTGGCAGGACCTGGTCGTCCCGGTCGTCCCCGGCGCCCCGGCCTCCGTCCACCTGGCCACCTGGCCGGTCGCGGACGAGTCCCTGATCGACACCGACCTCTCGCGCCACATGGCCCTGGTCCGCCGCCTGGTCGAGCTCGGCCGCGCCACCCGCGCGGAATCCGGCGTCAAGACCCGCCAGCCCCTCTCCCGCGCCCTGATCGCGGCCCAGGGCTGGGACGAACTGCCCGCCGACCTGCGCGCGCAGATCGCCGAGGAGCTCAACGTCACCGCCCTCGAGTCGCTCGCGGCCGTCGGCGGCTCCCTCGTCGACACCACCGCCAAGGCCAACTTCCGCGCCCTCGGCAAGCGCTTCGGCAAGGGCGTCCAGGACGTCGCCAAGGCCGTCGCCGCCGCCGACGCGGCCACCCTCGCCGCCGACCTGCGCACCACCGGCACCGCCACCGTCGACCTGAACGGCGAGCCCGTCGCCCTCTCCCCCGACGAGGTCGTCATCACCGAGACCCCGCGCGAGGGCTGGGCGGTCGCCAACGAGTCCGGCGCCACCGTCGCCCTCGACCTCCACATCACCCCGGAGCTCAAGCGCCTCGGCATCGCCCGCGACGCCATCCGCCAGATCCAGGAGGCCCGCAAGAACTCCGGCCTCGACGTCGCCGACCGCATCGTCCTGCGCTGGACCGCCGCGAACGACGAGACCACCGAGGCGATCACCGAACACGGCGCCCTGGTCGCCGAAGAGGTCCTCGCCCTCGACTTCACCGCCGGCACCGCCGACTGGGAGTCCGCCCCCTTCACCGACGAATCCCTCGGCCTGACCTTCCAACTCCGCAAGGCCTGACCCACCCCCGAAGCGGCCGCCCCCTCACCCGAGCAGGCGGCCGCTTCGCCGTTCCCGTCCCCGACTCCCGTCCCCCGCTCCCGCTCTCTGCTTCTACTCCCGATCTCTGCTCCGTGCCCCCGCCCACCACCTCCCCAGCGCACCCCCCAGCACCCACCCCCCTCCCCACCTCCCCCTCCCCACCTTCCCCCACCTCCCCACCTCCCCCCACCTCCCCCCACCTCCCCACCTCCCCCTCCCCCTCCCCCTCCCCCACCCCCACCCCCACCGAGGGACGCGCTGCGGGAGGGGGTGGCGGACGGGGTGGGCGCGGAGGGGGGCGTGGTGCGCGATTATCCGACTGCCAACGGCGAGCACCCGGCACACGAGAGTCGGCAGTCGGATAATCGTGCAGCCCCCCGGAGTGCCCACCCCGGGAGCCACCCCCGCACCCACCCTCCCGAGAGCACCCCCACCCCGCGCGCCCCCGCGCCCCCGCGCCCCCGCGCCCCCGCGCCCCGCGCCCCCCGCCCCCCGCCCCCAAGCACAAAAAGGCGCCCCCTCCGCAGCCAAAGCCACAGAGGGAGCGCCCTCAAGTACTACCGCCTAGCAGGACAACCTAGTTGTCCCCGTCCTCGTCGATCAGGAAGCCCCGCATCGGCGCCGGAGCCTGCTGCATCGGCTGCGGAGGCTGCGGGCGGACCGCCGCCATCGGCTGGGTCATCCCGGCCGGGGCCATCTGCGGTGCACCCGATCCGCCGGAGGCCTGGCCGCCGAAGGAGGGCTGGCCGCTGCCGCCGCCGAAGGAGCTCTGCCCGCCGAAGGACTGGCCGCCGAAGGACTGCTGCCCACCCCCGAAGGAGGGCTGGCCGCTGCTCATCGATGAGGCGCCGGCCGAGGCCATCGACGACGCGGCCGGCGGCAGCGAAGCGGTGGCCGGGATGCGCGGCGGGGCGAGCGAGTCGTCCGCCTGCGACTCCAGCTGGCGCAGCTGGGTCTCCAGGTAGGACTTCAGGCGCGTACGGTACTCACGCTCGAAGGCACGAAGGTCCTCGACCTTGCGCTCCAGCGTGGCCCGCGCGGACTCCAGGGAGCCCATCGCGACGCGGTGCTTCTCCTGCGCGTCCCGCTCCAGGGCGTCGGCCTTGGCACGGGCGTCGCGCTCCAGGCCCTCGGCGCGGCTGCGGGCCTCGCCGACGATCTTGTTGGCCTCGGAACGGGCCTCGGAGATCGCCTGGTCGGCGGTCTGCTGGGCGAGCGCGAGCACGCGGGCCGCGCTGTCGCCGCCGGGGGCCTGCTGCTGCTGCATGGGGCCGCCCATCGGGCCGCCCATCTGCTGCGGCTGGCCCATGGGACCGCCCATCGGGCCGCCCATCGGCTGGAGCTGGCCCATCTGCTGCTGGTGCTGCTGCTGGCCCATCTGCTGGCCGGGGACCTGCTGGCCCATCGGCTGCAGCATCTGACCGCCCATCGGCTGGACCAGCTGCTGCTGGCCGCCCATGGTCTGGCCCATCTGCTGCTGGCCCATCTGCTGCTGCATCGGGCCGCCCTGGCCGGCGGGCAGCTGCGGGGCACCGGAGGGCAGGCCCAGCGGCTGGTTGCCCATCTGCTGCTGCTGGCCCATCTGCTGCTGCTGCTGCGGGCCACCCATCTGCTGCTGGCCCATCGGGCCGCCCATGGACTGGCCGGGGCCCTGCTGCCCGGGCACCGGCGGGCCGGATATGGCTGCCGGGACAGGGGCGCCGGGCCGCGAGTCCTGCTGCGGCTCCTTGCGCATGTTGGCCTGGTTCTGCGCGGCAGCACGAGTCGCGGCGGCCAGCTTGGCGCGCAGGTCCTCGTTCTCGCGGAGCAGTTTGGTCAGCTCGGCTTCGACCTCGTCGAGGAAGGCATCGACCTCGTCCTCGTCATAGCCTTCGCGCAGGCGAACGGTCGTGAACTGCTTGTTCCGAACGTCCTCGGGGGTCAATGGCATCTCTTCACCTCAACGTGATCGTCGGCACACCGGCATCCTGTCGCATCGCTCACCTACGACAGGCGCTGCACGAGCGAGATCAGGACATACACAATGATCATCAGTACGAAGAAGGACAGGTCGAGCGCCACGCCCCCGAGACGCAACGGCGGGATGAACCGCCGAAGGAGCTTGAGCGGCGGATCCGTGACAGTGTACGTGGCCTCCAGGACCAGGACCATGGCCTTGCCGGGCTGCCACGAACGTGCGAACTGGAAGACCCAGTCCATGACCAGCCGGAAGAGCAGGAACACCAGGAAGACGGTCAGTGCATAACCGAGCACTGCCCCCACGATCCCCATCGAGAATCCCTCTCCCTGGCCATTCGGCTTGTTGCTTGCTCTGCGGTCCGGCTTGTCGCTCGCTGAACTGTCGCTAACTCACTGTCGATCAGAACCACACATACAGTCGTGGCCGGGTCAGCTCTGGTTGAAGAACCCACCCTCGGCGATACGGGCCTTGTCCTCCGCCGTGACATCGACGTTAGCAGGCGACAGCAGGAACACCTTCTGTGTCACGCGCTCGATACTGCCGTGCAGACCGAAGACGAGTCCAGCGGCGAAGTCTACGAGGCGCTTCGCGTCGGTGTCGTCCATCTCGGTCAAATTCATGATCACAGGAGTCCCGCCACGGAACTGTTCCCCGATGGTACGGGCCTCGTTGTAGGTCCTGGGGTGCAACGTCGTGATGCGGTAGGGCTCTCGTTCGTTCACGACCTTGGGCATGATCACCGGGGCGCTCTTCTCCAGGTTGTGGCGGCGTTCGGGTGTGATGGACGACACTGGGGCCATCCTCGGGGTCTCCTGACGGATCGGGACCGCGGCGGGAACGGGCTGCGGTGCGATCTGGGCGACGGGGGCGGGCTGTGCGGCCGCGGGGCGGGGGATGTCCTCCGTCCGCCCGGTGCGGATCGGCTCGGGGTCCGCGTCGTAGTCGTCGTCGGGGTCGTACCCCTGGCCGTCGTACGTCTCGTCCTCCACGAGGCCGAGGTAGACCGCCATCTTGCGCATTGCGCCGGCCATTCTCCTGTCTCCTCCGCTCTGTGGTGGATCGGCTCCGTCACCGGCGGCCTTCGCCTGCGGATTCCGCGACCCCGGGGCGGGCTCGCCGGACTACAGGTCCGGGCGGGCTCGTGAGAGTCGTGAAGTTGCGATCCACGGTTCGCTAGCGCTCTGCAAAGCTGCTAGGTTCTGTCCTGTTTTGTCCTGCAGTCTGATCTACTACCCGGTGACGTTACCCGAGGGGTGACCGCACTCCGAGTACCGCCGTTCCGACGCGCACATGTGTCGCTCCGGCGGCCACGGCCTGCTCAAGGTCGCCGCTCATTCCCGCGGAAACCATGGTGGCAGCAGGATGGCTCGCCCGTACGGCGGTTGAGATTTCCGCCAGCCGCTCGAAAGCCCTGGCGGGGTCGCCGGCCAGCGGTCCGGCCAGCGGAGCCACCGTCATCACGCCGTCGAGCCGCAGCCCGGGTGCGGCGGCGATCGCGTCGGCCAGCGCGGCCACGTCGGCCGGGGCCACCCCTGCCCGGCCCTCCCCCGAGCCCGGCGAGCCGGGAACCGCCCCCACCTCGCCGGCCTCCTTGTCCAGGGCGACCTGGACCAGGCAACCCAGCTCGGGGCGCTCCGACTTGAGCACGGCCGCCGAGAGCGAGCCGACCAGCCGCAGCCGGTCCACCGAGTGCACCCGGTTCGCGTACCGGACGACCGAGCGGACCTTGTTGGTCTGCAGCTGGCCGACGAAGTGCCACTCCAGCGGAAGGTTCGCACACAACTCGGCCTTGGGGGCCGCGTCCTGGTCCCGGTTCTCCGCCACGTCCGTGACACCGAGTCCGGCCAGGAGTGCGCTGTCCTCGGCGGGGTAGGTCTTGGTGACGACGATCAGGGTGACCTCGTCGCGGGAGCGCCCGGCGGCCCGGCAGGCGGCCTCGATCCGGCGCTCGACCACGTCGAGGTTGGCCCCGAGTTCCTCGTACCGGGCCCGCTGGCCGTCCGTCAGGGCGTCCAGCAAAGTCTGGCCGAAAGCGCGCGGGCCGCCCGGGAACGGACCGTAGATGTCATTCGTCATGAGAGTTCAGAGCCCAACCAGACGTAGCTCGCGAGCCGGCCGGTGCGCTGCTCGCGGCGATAGGAGAAGTGATCGGCGGATTCGAGGGTGCAGTCAGATGATCGCACCAACTCGGTGACTCCCGCACCGGCCAGTTGGGCCGCGACTCCCGCCGGCACGTCCAGGGCCGGGGTGCCCCAGGAGGTCCGCGCGTACGCGGCCGGCACCAGGGCGCTCACCTCCGCCCGCAGTTCCTCGGGCACCTCGTAGCACCGCCCGCAGACCGCGGGGCCGGTGGCGGCCACGATCCGCTCCGGCCGGGCGCCGAGTTCCACCATCGCCCGCACCACCGCCGGCACCACCCCGGCCGCCAGGCCCGGCCGGCCGGCGTGCGCCGCACCGGCCACCCCCGCCACCGGGTCCGCCAGCAGGACGGGCGTGCAGTCCGCGGTCAGCACCGCGAGGGCGAGCGGGCGGTCGGTGACCACCGCGTCCACCGTCGGGGCCGATCCCTGCGGCTGCCGCTCCGTCACGACGGCGACGTCCGCGCCGTGCACCTGGTTCATCCAGACCACGTCCGCCGGGTCCAGGCCCAGCGAGCGGGCCGCCAGCCGCCGGTTCTCCAGCACGGCGACCGGATCGTCGCCCACCGCGCCGCCGAGGTTCAGTTCCCCGTACGGCGAAATGCTCACCCCGCCCCACCGGTCGGTGAAGGCGAAGTGAGCACCGTTTCGCGTATCGAACCGCTTCACTCGGGCTGTGCCTACTTCAGGAAGTCGGGCACATCGAGCTCCTCGGCGGGGCTCTCCACGTAGGGCTGCCGGACCGGCTGCACCTGCGGGGGCACCGGCGAGGCGGTCGTGGTGGCCGGGGAGTCGGAGTGCCGGGAGCCGGACTCGCCGTCCGAGCGCGCCGTCACCGAGCCGATGCTCCCGTACGACGGCCGGGTGGCCGGGCGCTCGGGGGCGGCTGGCGCGGGGGCCGGGGAGGCCTTGACCACCGGGTCGCGGACGATCGCCGGAGGCTGGCCGCCGTCGAAGCCGGCCGCGATCACGGTGACCCGCACCTCGTCGCCGAGCGCGTCGTCGATGACCGCACCGAAGATGATGTTGGCCTCGGGGTGCGCGGCCTCGCTGACCAGCTGGGCCGACTCGTTGATCTCGAACAGGCCGAGGTCGGAGCCGCCGGAGATGGAGAGCAGCACGCCGCGGGCGCCGTCGATGGAGGCCTCCAGCAGCGGCGAGGAGATCGCCATGATGGCGGCCGCCTTGGCACGGTCCTCGCCCCGGGCGGAGCCGATGCCCATCAGTGCCGAGCCGGCCTCGGACATGACCGACTTGACGTCGGCGAAGTCGAGGTTGATCAGGCCGGGGGTGGTGATCAGGTCGGTGATGCCCTGGACGCCGGAGAGCAGCACCTGGTCGGCGGAGCGGAACGCGTCCAGCACGCTGACCTGGCGGTCCGAGATGGACAGCAGCCGGTCGTTGGGGATCACGATGAGGGTGTCGACCTCTTCGCGCAGGCCGGCGATGCCGTCCTCGGCCTGGTTGGCGCGACGGCGGCCCTCGAAGGTGAAGGGGCGGGTGACGACGCCGATGGTGAGGGCGCCGAGCGAGCGGGCGATGTTGGCCACGACGGGCGCGCCGCCGGTGCCGGTGCCGCCGCCCTCGCCGGCGGTCACGAAGACCATGTCGGCCCCCTTGAGGACCTCCTCGATCTCCTCGCGGTGGTCCTCGGCCGCCTTGCGGCCGACCTCCGGGTTCGCGCCGGCGCCGAGGCCCCGGGTGAGTTCACGGCCCACATCGAGCTTGACGTCGGCGTCGCTCATCAGGAGGGCCTGCGCATCGGTGTTGATCGCGATGAACTCGACGCCCTTGAGACCGACCTCGATCATCCGGTTGATGGCGTTGACACCGCCGCCGCCGATGCCGACGACCTTGATGACTGCGAGGTAGTTCTGCGGTGCTGCCACGTCGAAGGCCTCTCGCCTCGAATTTCCGGGTCGGTGCGGCGCCCGGGTGCGCGCCGTACCGACGGATGTCGATGGGTGGGGAGCCTGGTTCCTGACTGAATGTCCGAAATGCCGACCGCCGACCCGAACCCTAAACTTGACCTTTAGGGTTGTTGCTGCGCCTCTGTCACATCACCGTGGGACACAGCCTGGTGACACAGGACACTAGGTCGCGGCGAGCCCGTGTTCAACGAACACGCCGAGCTTCCCTTTTTTCTTTTGAGCCTATGTGATCATCAACCGGCCTGGGAAACCGGGGTGACCGCCAAACTCATCCAGGCAGAAACCTACCGGATCATCCGGACAACGCCGGCGCCTCCGGCACACTCACGTCGTAATTCGCCGCTTTCTGGCGCATCAACGCGGTCAGCACCCTGGCTTTGCGCTCGGTCCGGTCCGGACTCCCCCAGCGCACCGTTCCACCACCGCTGAGCTGCAGTTGAATGTCGTCGTAACTGTGCACCAGCACCGCACCGGCCCGCTTCGCGACGTCCTCGGGCAGGCCCGCGGCGACCGCCACGGCGCCCTGCACGAGCTGTTGGCGCGTGATCACCTCGAGCGCATCGTTCGCCTGCTGACTCAGCTGCAGCTCCACCACCGGCACACCCGCGGGTGCGGTCGGCTCGGTGGCGAAGCTCACCCCGCCGGCGTCCACCTGGGTGAACTGCCCGTCCTCGCCCTTGACGGCGGCGACCGGCTTGCGCTGCTCCACCTTGACCCGCAGGGTGTGCGGCCAGCCGCGCCAGACCTCGGCGTCGGCCACCCGCGGGACGGCCTTCACCCGGCGCTCGACGTCCGCCAGGTCCACCTGTGCCAGCGGCCCTTCGGCGAGCCCGCCCAGCGCCTGGCGGACCTGGTCGGCCGTCAGCCGGTCGTCCCGCATGCCCTGCACCGAGACGCTTCGTACATCGAGCACCGAGGAGAAGAAAACCAGCCAGGACAGCGTGCCCAGCACGGCGGCGGTCAGCACGCCCAGCACCGTGAAGCCGCGCCGGGAGAGGCGGAGCCGGGGAGCGTACTCCTCGGCCTCCTCCTCGTCCTGATACGCACCGGCGCCGGGCGGGCCGTCAGCCACGGCGGCGACCACCCCGCGCCGCCTCGATCGCCTCGTACACCATGCCGACCAGCAGGTCGTCGGCGTCCCGGCGGCCGAACTCGGCGGCCGCCCGGCTCATGTCCCAGAGCCGCTGCGGGTCGGTGAGCACCGGCAGCACGTTGTTCAGCACCCAGTCCGGGGACAGCTCGGCGTCGTCCACCAGCAGCCCGCCGCCCGCCTTGACCATCGGCTGGGCGTTCAGCCGCTGCTCGCCGTTGCCGATCGGCAGCGGGACGAACGCGGCCGGCAGCCCGACCGCCGCGAGCTCGGCGACGGTCATCGCGCCGGCCCGGCAGAGCATCAGGTCGGCGGCGGCGTACGCGAGGTCCATCCGGTCCACGTACGGCAGCACCCGGTACGGCGGCATCCCGGGGATGTCGTCGACCACCGGCAGCTCGTTCTTGGGGCCCACCGCGTGCAGGATCTGCACGCCGTACTGCTGCAGGCGCGGCGCGATGGTCTGGATGGTCTCGTTCAGGCGCCGGGCGCCCTGCGAGCCGCCGGACACCAGCAGGGTGGGCAGCCGCTGGTCGAGGCCGAAGTACTGCCGGGCCTCGGGCCGGGCCGCGTTGCGGTCCAGGGTGGCGATGGTGCGGCGGAGCGGGATCCCGATGTAGCGGGAGTCGCGCAGCTTGCTGTCCGGCGTGGAGACCGCGACGAAGTCGCTGTACCGCGCACCGATCTTGTTGGCCAGTCCCGGGCGGGCGTTCGCCTCGTGCACCACGATCGGCACCCCGGCGCGCTTGGCGGCCAGGTAGGCGGGCATCGCGACGTAGCCGCCGAAGCCGACCACGGCGTCCGCCTTGACCCGCTCGATGATCTCCTGGGCGGCCCGTACGGTGCCGCGCAGCCGGCCCGGGACGGTGATCAGCTCGGGGGTGGGCTTGCGGGGCAGCGGCACGGCCGGGATCAGCTCCAGCTGGTAGCCGCGCTCCGGCACCAGCCGGGTCTCCAGTCCGCGTTCGGTGCCCAGGGCGGTGATCCCGATGGACGGGTCATGCCTGCGGAGGGCGTCCGCGAGGGCGAGGGCCGGCTCGATGTGACCGGCGGTCCCCCCGCCGGCGAGTACGACATGCACCGAAATTCACCGCTCCCTGCGCGCCGGCCGGGAGGCCGGGCGTGCTGTGGTTCGTCGTCGTGGCAGCACCCGGGCCAGTCGTGTCCTGAACCGGGAGTTGGTGGTCCGCGCGGCCAGGGCCGCCCGAGCCCCCGGCGTGCTGCGTGCGAAGCAGAGCAGCACACCGACGGCGCACATGGCCGACAGCATGGCGGAACCACCGTAGGAGAACAGCGGGAGCGGGACGCCCGCGATGGGCAGCAGTCCCAGTGCCGACCCCAGGTTGACCATGGCCTGCGCCATGATCCAGGTGGTGGCGGCTCCCGCGGCGTACCTGACGAAGGGGTCCTTCGCACCGATGGCCACACGGATACCCGCGTAGCCTAGTGCCGCGAAGAGTCCGATGACCGACAGCGTCCCCACCAGTCCGAGTTCCTCGCCGGTCGCGGCGAAGATGAAGTCGGTGTGGGCCTCCGGCAGCTGGCCCCATTTCTCGACGCCGGCGCCGAGTCCGGAGCCGAACGGGCCGCCCAGGGCGAACGAGTACACGCCGTGCAGGGCCTGGAAACAGGCCCCGTTCGGGTCCAGTTTGGTGACCCCGATGCAGGACAGCCGCTCGGCCCGGTGCGGCACCGTGACGACCAGCGCGGTGCAGGCCACCACCGCCACTCCCAGGGTGGCCACGAACAGCCGCATCGGGGCGCCGACCATCCAGAGCAGGCCGAACAGCATCGCGACCAGGATCATCGCGGTGCCCATGTCACCGCCGAGCATGATCAGCATCAGCAGCAGCAGCGCGCCCGGCACCAGCGGGATCAGCAGGTGCTTCCACTGGTCGAGCATGCCGGTCTTCTGCTTGCGGGCCAACAGGTCGGCGCCCCACAGGACGAGCGCGAGTTTCGCGAACTCGGAGGGCTGGACCTGGAAGAAGCCGAAGTCCAGCCAGTTCCGGTTGCCGCCGACCTCGACCCCGATGCCCGGGACGGCCACCAGCGCCAGGGCGCCGATCACCCCGAACATCAGCGGGTAGACGATCACCCGCAGCACCGCGAGCGGCACCCAGGCGAGGGTCACCAGCAGCGCGGTGCCGAGCAGGACGGCGACCAGCTGCTTGAGGAAGTAGAACAGCGCCGACCGGTGCTGGCCCAGGGCGAGGATCTGGGACGAGGAGAAGACCATCACCAGCCCCAGCACCACCAGCAGCAGGGCCGCGCCGAGGATCAGGTAGTACGGCGTCAGGGGGCGGTCCAGGGTGTACCGCAGCCGGGCCCGGAAGGCTCGCAGCCGGGCGAGGGGCCCCGCCGACTTGAAGGTCGTGGTGGTGGCCGAGATCAGCTTCAGCGGGGACTCCCCCCGCTCACCCGGCGGGGCGGTGGCCCCTGCCCTGCCCTGACCCGCCACCTCGCACGCACCCCTCTGCCCTGTTTGTGGCTCTCTCGCCTCCGGGGCGCTTCTCGTCCGGTGCCGACGGTCGGCGGGCACGGCGATCCCTCCTACGTCGGGACCTTGGCCCTTCTCCCTTTCGGCACCGGCGCGCCCCTTCGGCTCGTTCGCCGGTGCCTTCCTGCCGAACGCCCGCTGGTCCCTGCCGGGCGGAAACCGGTTCGCCGGACGTCACCGGCGCCGGTCGCCCACCGCCCCCGTGCGGCCCGCCGGCTGCCACGAGCGGCCGGCGGGCGGTGCCGTCAGCGGTCCGCGCGGGCCCGTACGGCCGCCGCGAACAGGTCGCCGCGTTCGTTGTAGTTGGTGAACATGTCCATCGAGGCGCAGGCCGGGGCCAGCAGGACGGTGTCACCCGGTTGGGCGAGCCCGGCGGCCGCGGCGACCACCTCGGCCATCGCCACCGCGCCAGTCTGGCCCTCCGCGGCCTCGATCACCGGCACATCCGGCGCGTGTCGCGCCAGCGCCTCCCGGATCAGCGCACGGTCCTGGCCGATCAGGACGGCGGCCCGCAGCCGGCCCTCGGCGCCCTGGACGAGGTCGTCGAAGGTGGCGCCCTTGGCGAGGCCGCCGGCGATCCAGACGACCGGCCGGAAGGCCGCCAGCGAGGCGGCCGCCGCGTGGGTGTTGGTGGCCTTGGAGTCGTCGATCCAGGTGACCTCGTCGACGACCGCGACCTCGGCGATCCGGTGGGCGTCCGGGTGGAAGGCCCGCAGGCCCTCCCGGACGGCCTTCGGGTCGACGCCGTAGGCCCGGGCCAGCGCCGCGGCCGCCAGGGCGTTGGCGATGTTGTGCGGGGCGGGCGGGTTGACGTCCTCGACCGAGCCGAGTTCGGCGGCGCTGGACTGCCGGTCGGGGACGAACGCGCGGTCCACCAGCAGGCCGTCCACCACGCCGAACTCGGAGAGGCCGGGGGCGCCGAGGGTGAAACCGACGGCCCGGCAGCCCTCCTCGACGTCGGCCTCGCGGACCAGCGCCTCGGTGGCCGGGTCGGCCGTGTTGTAGACGCAGGCGACGAGGTTGCCCTCGTAGATCCGGCCCTTGTCGGCGGCGTAGGCCTCCATCGAGCCGTGCCAGTCCAGGTGGTCGGGCGCCAGGTTGAGGACGGCCGCCGAGTGCGGGCGCAGCGAGGGCGCCCAGTGCAGCTGGTAGCTGGAGAGCTCGACGGCGAGCACGTCGTACGGGTCGTCGGCGAGCACGGCGTCCAGCACCGAGACGCCGACGTTGCCGACGGCGGCGGTGCGCAGGCCGGCCGCGGCGAGGATCGAGGCCAGCATCTGGACGGTGGTGGTCTTGCCGTTGGTGCCGGTGATGGCGAGCCAGGGCGCGGGCTCGCCGGTGGCGGCCAGCGGGCGGCGCAGGCGCCAGGCGAGTTCGACGTCGCCCCAGACCGGCACGCCGGCGGGGTCGGCGGCGGCGAACAGCGGGCTGCTCGGCGGCCAGCCGGGCGAGGTGACGATCAGGCGGGTGCCCTCGGGGAGGGTGTCGCCGTCGCCGAGGCGGACGGCGATGCCCTGGGCCGAGAGTTCGGCGGCGCGGGCCCGCAGGCCCTCGCTGTCGCCCCCGTCGACCACGGTGACCTCGGCGCCGAGTCCGCGCAGGACGCGGGCGGCGCTGATGCCGGACAGGCCGAGTCCGGCCACCACGACCGGCAGCCCGGTCCAGTCGGGGTTGCTGGTCATCCGGTTACCCATCCCGCGTAGAAGAGCCCGAGGCCGACGGCGACGCAGAGGCCCTGGATGATCCAGAACCGGACGACGATCAGCACCTCGCTCCAGCCCTTGAGTTCGAAGTGGTGCTGCAGCGGGGCCATCTTGAAGACGCGCTTGCCGGTCATCCGGAACGAGCCGACCTGGATGATCACCGACAGGGTGATGATCACGAAGAGGCCGCCGAGCAGGGCCAGCAGGATCTCGGTGCGCGAGCAGATCGCCAGGCCGGCCAGGGCGCCGCCGAGGGCGAGCGAGCCGGTGTCACCCATGAAGATCTTGGCGGGCGAGGTGTTCCACCACAGGAAGCCGAAGCAGGAGCCCATCAGGGCGGAGGCGACCACCGCGAGGTCCAGCGGGTCGCGTACGTCGTAGCAGTTGGCCGTCGCGGAGAGCGCGTAGGCGCAGCTCTGGCCGTACTCCCAGACGCCGATGAAGACGTAGGCGCCGAAGACCATCACCGAGGCGCCGGTGGCCAGGCCGTCCAGACCGTCCGTCAGGTTCACGCCGTTCGACATCGCGGCGATCATGAAATAGGCCCAGATGACGAACAGCACCGGACCGACGGACCAGCCGAAGTCGCGTACGAACGACAGGTGCTGGGACGCGGGAGTGAGGCCCCGGCTGTCGCTGAACTGCAGCGACAGGATGGCGAAGGCCAGGCCGACGAAGGACTGCCCGAGCAGCTTCGCCTTGGCACGCAGACCCAGCGAGCGGCGCTTGACGACCTTGATGTAGTCGTCCAGGAAGCCGACCAGGCCCAGACCCGCCGTCAGGAACAGCACCAGCAGCCCGGAGGCCGTGGGGCTCTCCCCGGCTATCACCTTGGTCGCGGCGTAGGCGATCAGCGTGGCCAGGATGAAGGCGATGCCGCCCATGGTGGGCGTACCGCGCTTGCTGTGGTGCGCCTTGGGGCCGTCGTCGCGGATGTACTGGCCGTAGCCGCGCTTCGCCAGCACCTTGATCAGCGCCGGCGTGCCGAGCAACGACAGCACCAGGCCGATCATGCCGGCGATGAGAATCTGCTTCATCACAGCGCAGCACCGTCCGTCAGCCGTGTGCCGTCCGAGAGCAGCGCCTCGGCGACCTTCTCCAGACCCACCGAACGGGAGGCCTTCACCAGGACCACGTCCCCTGGCCGCAGCTGACTGCGCAGCAGTTCGACCGCCGCGTCCGCGTCGGACACCAGCACCGACTCCTCACCCCACGAACCTTCGTTCCTCGCGCCCAGTTCCATGCAGGCCGCGTCGCGTCCGCCGACCGCCACCAACTTGGTGATGTCCAGCCGGACCACGAGCCGCCCGATGGCGTCGTGCTCGGCGAAGCTCTCCTCGCCCAGCTCCCGCATCTCGCCGAGCACCGCCCAGGTACGGCGGCGCTCCGGACCCCGGCCCCCCATCGACACGAGTGCCCGCAGCGCGGCCCGCATCGAGTCCGGGTTCGCGTTGTAGGCGTCGTTCACGACCGTGACACCGTCGGCCCGGTCGACGACCTCCATGCGCCAGCGGGACAGCGCACCCGCCTCGCCCAGGGCGGCGGCGGTGTCGTCGACGGACAGTCCGAGCTCCATCGCCACCGCAGCGGCGGCGAGGGCGTTCGAGACGTGGTGCTCACCGTACAGGCGCAGCTGTACGGGCGCGGAACCGGCCGGGGTGGTCAGCGTGAACGATGGCCGTCCGGTGGAGTCCAGGCGAACATCCTGTGCGCGTACCGCCGCGTCCCTGGCCTCGCCGAACAGCACCACCCGGGCCCTGGTCCGGGCGGACATCGCCCGCACCAGCGGGTCGTCGGCGTTCAGGATCGCGACGCCCTCGGCCGGCAGCGACTCGACCAGCTCGCCCTTGGCCTCGGCGATCGCCTCCTTGGAGCCGAACTCGCCCACGTGCGCGGTGCCGACGTTCAGCACCAGGCCGATCACCGGCGGGGTGATGGTCGTCAGGTACTCGATGTCGCCCTTGTGCCGGGCACCCATCTCCAGCACCAGGTGGCGGGTGGTCGGCTCGACCTTGAGCGCCGTCATCGGGTGCCCGATCTCGTTGTTCAGCGAGCCCGGGGTGAAGACCGTCTCGCCCTTGTGCCGCAGCAGCTGGGCGATCAGGTCCTTGGTGCTGGTCTTGCCGGCCGAGCCGGTCAGCGCGACCACGGAGGTGCCGGCGGCCCGGCCGACGACGGTCCGGGCCAGTTTGCCGAGGGCGTCCAGGACGTCCGGCACCAGCACGGCGGGCACGCCGACCGGACGGGAGGCGAGCACCGCGACGGCTCCGGAGTCGGCCGCGCGGACGGCGAAGTCGTGGCCGTCCACCCGATCACCGGCGAAGGCCACGAACAGGCCGCCGGGGCGGACCAGTCGGGAGTCGTACTCGACCGGGCCGGTCACCCGGGCGGCCGGATCGGCGCCGTCCACCAGGGTTCCTCCGACGGCGGCGGCGACCTCGGCGAGAGTCAGTGCGATCACGGCTGTTCCACTCCTCGGGTGCCCCGGGCGACCGAGGAGCGGGAGATGACGTCCCGCAGGACCTCCCGGTCGTCGAAGGGGCGGATCTCGTCTCGTACGTACTGGCCCAGCTCGTGGCCCTTGCCGGCCACCAGGACGGTGTCGCCGGCGTGCGCGCGGGCGACCGCACCGGCGATCGCCTCCGCCCGGTCGGGGACGACCAGCACGGCGCCCCGCTCCTCCTCGGGCACGCCGGCGGCGCCGCCGAGCATGGTGGCGAGGATCGCCAGCGGGTCCTCGCTGCGCGGGTTGTCGCTGGTCAGCACGGTGGTGTCGGCCAGCCGGGCGGCGATGGCGCCCATCGGGGCGCGCTTGTGAGGGTCCCGGTCCCCGCCGCAGCCGACCACCACGTGCAGCCGGCCCTTGGTGACCTCGCGCAGCGACTCCAGGACGGCCTGCAGGGCGTCCGGCTTGTGCGCGTAGTCGACCACCGCGACGAACGGCTGCCCGGCGTCGACCCGCTCCAGCCGTCCGGGCACCCCGGCGACGGCGGCCACGCCGGCCACCGCCTGCTCCAGCGGCAGCCCGGCGGTCACCAGCACGGTGATCGCGGCGAGCGCGTTGGCCACGTTGAACGGGCCGGGCAGCGGCACCGAGGCGTCGGCGGCGGCGCCGCCCGGCCCCAGCACCCGGAAGGTCGAGCCGACCGGGCCCAGCTGGACGTCCACCGCGCGCCAGTCGGCCTCGGCGGCGCCCTTGGCGGAGAAGCCGGTCACCGGGATCTGCGCCTCGGCGGCCAGCCGGCGGCCGTACGCGTCGTCCAGGTTGACCACGCCGGCCCGCGACTTGCCGGGCGCGAAGAGCCTGGCCTTGGCCTGGTAGTAGTCCTCCATGTCGGGGTGGAAGTCCAGGTGCTCCGGCGTCAGGTTGTTGAACAGTGCGACGTCGTAGGTCACCCCGTCCACCCGGCCGAAGACCAGCGCGTGGCTGGAGACCTCCATGGTCACCGCGTCGGCGCCGCGCTCGCGCATCACCGCGAGGATCGCGTGCAGGTCGGTGGCCTCGGGGGTGGTGCGCTCGCTCTTGATCCGCTCGGTGCCGACCCGCATCTCCACCGTGCCGATCACCCCGGGGGCCCGGCCGGCGCCCAGCAGGCCGCCCTCGACCAGGTACGAGGTGGTGGTCTTGCCGTTGGTTCCGGTCAGGCCGATGGTCAGCAGCTGCTCGGCCGGGTGGCCGTAGACGGCGGCGGCCAGCTCGCCCATCCGCGCCCGGGGCCGGTCGACGACCAGCAGCGGGACGCCGGCGGCGGCCGCCAGCTCGGCCCCGGCCGGGTCGGTCAGCACGGCGACGGCGCCGGCCGCGGCGGCCTGGGCGGCGAAGGCCGCACCGTGGTGGTTCGCACCGGGGAAGGCCACGTAGACGTCACCGGCGCGGACCGCGCGGGAGTCGTGGGTGACGCCGGTGACCGCACCGCCTTCGAGGGGGTCCAGGCCGAGCAGGCGGGCCACCTCGGGCAGCGGCAGCGCCGCCACCCGCTCGGGGCGGGGAGGGCTCACGGTGATTTGATCGGGTTTCGGCACGGCGGGCAGGCTATCGGCCGAAGGGCGTCCAGGGCCAAACCGCCCGCTCCCGGACACCGCCGCGGCCGGCGCGGGAGTGGGCGGGTCCGACGGAGTCCCGACGCGGGCCGGCGGGTCGGACGGGGTCCCGGCGTGGGCGGGCTCGGTGGTCATCGTTGATCACGGCTTCCAGTCGACTGGCAGGTTGGGCGCCTCGCTGCCGCTCGGCGGCACCTGGAGGGTCTTCAGGCTGAACTCCATCACCTGCTTGAACACCGGCCCGCAGAGCTGGCCGCCGAAGTGCCCGTTCACCGGGTCCTGGATGACGCAGGAGACGGTGACCCGGGGCTGGTCGGCAGGGGCGAAGCCGATGAACGAGGCGGTGTAGCCGGAGTAGCGGCCGGTCTTCGGGTCCACCCGGTTGGCCGTGCCGGTCTTGCCGGCCACCCGGTAGCCGGGCACCGCGGCCTTGCCGCCGGTGCCCTGCTCGTCGGTGACCACGGACTCCAGCATCTCGGTCAGCGTCTTCGCGGTCTGCTCGCTGACCACCCGGCTCTCCGCGCCGGGCGGGGCCGGGGTGTACCGCCCGTCCGGCGAGGTGGTGCCCTGGACGACGCCGGGTGCGACCCGCACGCCGCCGTTGGCGATGGTGGAGAACACCGAGGTGGCCTGCAGCGCGTTCACCGACAGGCCCTGGCCGAACGGGATGGTGTACTGCTGCGAGCCCTTCCAGTCCTCCGGCTTGGCCAGGATGCCCCTGGTCTCACCGGGGAAGTCCAGGCCGCTGGGCCGCCCGATGCCGAACTTCTGCAGGTAGCCGCCGAGCACCTGGTTGGCCTCGGCCTGGGTCGGGCCGAGCTGCTCGGCGGCCTCGATGGTGCCGATGTTGGAGGACTTGGCGAGCACCCCGGCCAGGGTCAGGTACCAGGTCTCGTGGTCCACGTCGTCGTGGAAGACCCGGTCCGCGCGCTGCAGGGTGTTGGGGACGGTCACATGGGTGTCCCAGGTCGCCTTGCCGGTGTCGAGCACGGCGGCCATCGTCATCAGCTTGGCGGTGCTGCCCGGCTCGTACGCGTCCTGCACGGCCGCGTTGCCGAGCTGGCCGGCCTTGGCGGAGGCCAGGTCGTTGGGGTTGAAGCCCGGCGAGGTGGCCATCGCCAGCACCTGCCCGGTCTTCACGTCCTGGACGACCACGTAGCCCTTCTCCGCCCCGGCGTTGGACACCTGGTCGGTGATGGCCCGCTGGGCGGCCCACTGGATGTCCCGGTTGACGGTCAGTCGCAGGTCGGTGCCGGGCACCGCGGCGTCCATCGAGCCGCCGGCGGTGGGCACCAGCCGCCCGCCCGCCTGGGCGTAGCTGCTGCGGCCGTCCTTGCCGGCCAGCTGCGCCTGGTACTGCTGCTCCAGGCCGCCCGCGCCGACGCCCTCGGCGTTGACGAAGCCGACCAGGTTGGCGGCCAGCCCGTCCGAGGGGTAGACCCGGCGCTGGGTCTCCCGGTTGAAGACGCCGGCCAGCGGGTTGGCGCACTCGTTGTCGACCCGGGTGCGGCCGCCCTTGTCCGCGGGGAGCTTCAGCTGCGCCTTCTGGGCCGTGCACGCCTTGCTGCCGGCCTTCTTGTCGAGGGCCGACTTGAGGTCGCTGATCTGGTTCTTGGCGTCGGGCGTCTGCTGGGTGGCGAGGCGCTTGTAGCGGGTCTTGGGGGTGTGCAGGTCGGCGGCCAGCTGCTCCTTGGGCACGCCGAGGATCGGCGCCAGCAGGGCGGCCGCCTGCTCGGGGGCGTCCGGGACGCCGGTCGACTGGGAGGTGAACATCTGCGGGTCGGCGGTGATGTCGTACGCGTCCACGGTGGTGGCCAGGGCGACGCCGTCGGAGGACGTTATCGAGCCGCGCTCCGCGGTGAGCGGGATCACCTGGTACCGGTTGGTGTTCGCGTCGGCGGCCAGCGCGTCGGAGTCGATCAGCTGGAGCTGGACGAGCCGGCCGGCGAAGACCGAGAAGACCAGGGACAGTACGACGGTGACGAAGCGCAGCCGCTTGCGCGGGTCGGCCAGCCGGATCGTCCTGGGCTGCGGCCGGGCGGCCGGGCGCGGACGGGGACGGGGAGCCGGACCGGCGGGGCCCGAGCGCAGCCTGGACTGTGCCCTGGCCGGCGGCTCGGCCACGGCCCGGGCGGCCCTGGGCCGGGCCGGCTTGGCCGCAGCGGGCTTGGCGGCGGCAGGCTTCGCGGCGGCGGGCTTCGCGGCAGGTTTCGCGGCGGGCTTCGACCCGGCCGGCTTCGGCTGGGCGGACCTGGGCTGGGCCGGCCCCGGCTGCCCGTCGGCCCGTCGGGGCCCGGGCGGCTGCGAGGTCCGGGGCGGGCGCGGCGACCGGGCCTGCGGGCGCCCCTGGGAGCCGCGGGCGGGCTTGCCGTCGCCCGATCCACGGGGTGGCTGACGGGGCGTGCTCATCGGGCCGGCCCTCCGCTCGGGCTCGGCGTCGGCTGGGTGGCCGGGCCTGCCGGGTTGATCTGGACGGTGGTGTCGCCGGTCGGGCTGCCCGAGGGAGCCGGGGCGGCGGGCGCCGCGGCGGACGGCGGCGGGGCCGGCGACAGCGCCGGTGCCGGGGCGGGGGCCGAGGCAGGGGCGGGCGCCGGGGCGCCGGGCTGGAGCTGCCAGGGCTCGGCCCCCGAGCGCTTCACCGGAGGACTGTCCTGGGCCGGCCCGGGCTTGCCGAGCACTTTGCCGTCGTCCTGCAGGAAGGCCAGGCCGCCGGCCGGCACCATGCCCAGCTCGCGGGCCCGCCGCTCCAGCGCGTCCGGGGCGGAGCCCTGGTCGATCTGGTGCTGCAGGGTCTGCTGCTGGTCGGTCAGCGTGGTGGTCTGCTTCTGCAGCCGGGACAGCTCGAAGGAGCCCTCGTTGAGCGCCGTGTTGAGCGCCAGCAGGCCCAGCAGGCCACCGGTGAGCAGCACCACCACCAGGACCGCGAAGGGCGTGCGGCCGCGGGCCGGCCGCCGGCCCGGCCGTACGGTGATCCGGGCTCCGGCCCCCTGCCCGGGGAGCACCCTGGCGCCGCTCCCCCGGACCTGCCCCGTCGGTGGGCGGGTCCCGCCGCCGGCCACTGGCACCACGCTCTCCTCGCCCCCGCGTCCGTCGCTCTGGTCTGCTCGTCCCGCGCCGGTCAGCGCCGGTTGCCCCGGTCCCTGATCCTCTCCGCCACCCGCAGTCGCACGGGCGCGGCACGCCGGTTCTCCTCGATCTCCTCCTCGGTGGCCTGCTCGGCCCCGCGGGTGATCAGCTTCAGCCAGGGCTGGTGCTCCTCCGGGATCACCGGCAGCCCGGGCGGGGCGGTGTTGGTCGCACCGGCCGCGAAGTACTGCTTGACCAGACGGTCCTCCAGCGACTGGTACGACATCACCACGATCCGCCCGCCCACCGCGAGCGCGTCGAGCGCCCCCGGCACGGCCCGGTCCAGGACCTCCAGCTCGCCGTTGACCTCGATCCGCAGGGCCTGGAAGGTCCGCTTGGCGGGGTTGCCGCCGGTGCGCCGGGTGGCGGCCGGGATGGCGTTCCTCACCAGTTCCACCAGACGCGCGCTGTTGGTGAACGGTTCCTTCTCGCGTTCGCGCAGGATCACCGAGGCGATCTTGCCGGCGAATCGCTCCTCCCCGTAGACCTTGAGGATCCGGGCGAGCTGCCCGTGGGTGTAGGTGTTCAGCACCTCGGCGGCGCTCAGGCCCCGGGTCTGGTCCATCCGCATGTCGAGCGGGGCGTCCTGGGCGTACGCGAAGCCGCGCTCCGCCTCGTCCAGCTGCATGGAGGAGACCCCGAGGTCGAACAGGACGCCCTCGACCCGAGGGATGCCCAGGCGCTCCAGCACCTCGGGGATCTCGTCGTAGACGGCGTGCACCAGGGTGGCGCGGTCCCCGAAGGGGGCGAGGCGCTCGGCGGACAGCTTGAGCGCGGCCGGGTCGCGGTCGACGGCGACCAGCCGGACCTCCGGGAACTGGGTGAGCAGCGCCTCGCTGTGCCCGCCGAGGCCGAGGGTGGCGTCCACCACGACCGCGCCGGGGGCCGAGATCGCCGGGGCCAGCGCGTCCATGCACCGCTGGAGCATGACCGGGACGTGCTTGGGTGCCGGATCGTTGGTGCTCATGTGCGCTGTGGCGCCCTTCCTCGGTGCGAAGCCCCCCTCCTTGCCCGCCCTCCCTGCCCGCTGATCGGACAGGAGGGACCCACCGGGAAAGGATGGAGCCCGGGGCGCGGGGAGACTGGGACCATTTTGGCCCACTCCGCGCCCGGCCCACCGCAGGGGGCCCGCACGCCGCCCGTGGTCCCCGCCCGCTCACTGGGGAAGACTGTGACCGCCCGGCACCGGGGAAGGTGCGCCAGGTGGCACGGAGCGGGAGGAGGCCGCGGGCTGCGTACGCCGTGCCGGCGCCGCCCGGGAAGGCCCGGTTGACGGTGCTCGGCGGTTGTGCTGCGCTGCGCCGCAACTCTATCGCGGACACCTTGGCCGTCAATGGCCCGCGACGGCGCGCCACCCGGGCGGCGGAACGCGAACCCGCAGGCCTCCGGGCCCGGACGGGCCCGGCCCGGGAGGCGGCGACGGCGGAGCGCGCGGGAGCCCGCAGCGCCTCGCGGCGGCGGTCCGCGCCGGTGGACGCGCCCGGCAGCACCCCGGACATTCCACCCAGAGCACCGCACTTCCCCACCAGTCGCCCGCCCCGGCGGTATGCCCTCGATCACAGCCGGGTGCTCGGAGGGCCGGCCCCCTCACCATCGGCGGGGGAATCGCACTAACGTCGGGGCTATGACAGTGACCCCCGACCGGCACACGCCGACCGCCGCTGCCTCCGCGCCCTCCACGGCCTCCGCCCCCGCCGACGGCGCTCCGCCGGCCGCGGACGCCCCCAACATCATCGACCGCTTCGTCACGTCCAACCGTGCGTACGCCGTCGACTTCCGCGACGGCGGCATGGACGCCCGTCCCGTCCAGAAGGTCACCGTGGTGGCCTGCATGGACGCCCGGCTCGACCTGTTCGCGGCGCTCGGCCTCGAACTCGGCGACGCCCATGTGATCCGCAACGCCGGCGGCGTCGTCACCGACGACACCATCCGCTCGCTCACCATCAGCCAGCGCGCCCTGGGCACCAGCTCGATCGCGCTGATCCACCACACCGGCTGCGGCCTGCTCGGCCTCACCGAGGACTTCCGGCACGAGCTGGAGCTCGAGGTCGGCCAGCGCCCGCAGTGGGCCGTGGAGTCCTTCGTCGACCTGGACGGCGACGTCCGCCAGTCCATGCAGCGGGTGCGCACCTCGCCGTTCCTCCTGCACACCGACGACGTCCGCGGCTTCGTCTTCGACGTCCACACCGGGCTGCTCCGCGAGATCCACTAGTACCGCCCGTCCGCCAGGGCCCGGCCAGCGCCGTCCGGGCCCTTTCCCGTGCCCGCCCGCGGGCCGCCGGCGCCGCGCCGGGTGCCTCGGCACCCGCCGCCGCCCGGCCGATCGGGCGAGGTCACGGGGGACGGACGGGCGATGTTGCGGGGACGAACCGGGACACTGCGCGCTTGTCGCCCGCCCTGTCCCTCCCGTACGGCACCGCCCGGGGGGAGAGGGTGACTTCTGGCCATCCGACAGGGAAGAATGCGACGGCAGGCCTGTTCCCGCACCACCTGGGGCGGCCTGGCCGCGGCCGCGCCCGGTGCCGCTCCGACCGGAACGCACCCGGGGCACGCCGCGTCAGTCACGGGGTGGGGGCCGTTCTCGGGGTGAGGCGGCGCAATGCCAGGGAGCGTACGGGTGACCAGCACATACGATCAGGACGGTCAGAGCGGTCGTGGGGGCGACCGGCAGCCCGAAGGCTTCCAGCGCGGCGGACTGCACGAGCTGGGCGCCGTCGTGGACCGGGTCCGTGCCTCCGTCGAGAGCGTCATCGAGGGCAAGCCGGAGGCGGTCCGGATCGCGCTGACCGTGATGCTGGCCGAGGGCCACCTGCTGCTGGAGGACGTGCCCGGGGTCGGCAAGACCATGCTGGCCAAGGCGCTCGCCAAGTCGGTGGACTGCACCGTGCGCCGGATCCAGTTCACCCCCGACCTGCTGCCCTCGGACGTCACCGGCACCAACATCTTCGACCAGCACCAGCGCGACTTCGAGTTCCGGCCCGGCGCGATCTTCGCGCAGATCGTGGTCGGCGACGAGATCAACCGCGCCTCGCCGAAGACCCAGTCCGCGCTGCTGGAGTCGATGGAGGAGCGCCAGGTCACCATCGACGGCACCAGCTACGAGCTGCCCTCGCCGTTCATGGTGATCGCCACCCAGAACCCGGTCGAGATGGAGGGCACCTACCCCCTCCCCGAGGCCCAGCGCGACCGCTTCATGGCCCGCATCTCGATCGGCTACCCGAGCCCCGAGGCCGAGTTCGCGATGCTGGACGTGCACGGCGGCGCCAACCCGCTGGACGACCTGGCCCCGGTCGCGCACGCCGCCGACATCCTCAAGCTGGTCGAGCTGGTGCGCACCGTGCACATCGCCGACCCGGTCCGCCGCTACGCCGTCGACCTGGTCGGCGCCACCCGCACCAGCCCCGAGCTGCGCCTGGGCGCCTCGCCGCGCGCCACCCTGCACCTGGTGCGGGCCGCCCGCGCCGCCGCCGCGCTGGACGGTCGCGACTACGTCACCCCCGACGACATCCAGTCGCTCGCCGTCCCGGTGCTGGCCCACCGCCTGATGCCGACCGCCGAGACCCAGCTGAGCCGGCGCACCTCCGAGCAGATCGTGCTCGACCTGGTCGCCCGGCTGCCGCTGCCGCGCCCGCAGGGCCCGGCCGTCCGGAGGGGCTGAGGTGGCCCCGACCGGCTCCCCGTCGGGTCTGCGCACCGGCCTGGCGGGCCTCACCACCCGGGGCCGTTCGTTCCTCGCGGCCGGCGTGACCGCCATCCTCTGCGCGCTGCTGCTCGGCCAGGACGCCCTGCTCCGGGTCGGCGTGCTGCTGATGGCGCTGCCGCTGGCCGCCGCCCTGCTCCTGCTGCGCACCCGCTACCGGGTGGCCAGCGGCCGCCGGCTCAGCCCGCACCGGGCGACGGCCGGCCAGGAGGCCCGGGTGCACCTGCGGGTCGACAACGTCTCCCGGGTCCCCACCGGGCTGCTCCAGCTGGAGGACAAGGTCCCGTACGTGCTCGGGCCGCGCCCGCGCTTCGTGCTGGACCGGATCGAGCCGCACGGCCACCGCGAGGTGTCCTACCGGGTCCGCTCGGACCTGCGCGGGCAGTACCCGCTGGGCCCGCTGCAGCTGCGGCTCTCCGACCCGTTCGGGATGTGCGAGCTCACCCGGGCCTTCGCGGCCTCCGACACCCTCACCGTCGTCCCCCGGGTGCAGGCCCTGCCGGAGGTCCGGCTGCGCGGCGAGTGGGCCGGGCAGGGCGAGAGCCACACCCGGACCCTCGCGCTCGCCGGGGACGACGACGTCATCCTGCGCGAGTACCGGCACGGCGACGACCTGCGCCGGGTGCACTGGAAGTCCACCGCCCGCTACGGCGAGCTGATGGTCCGCCGCGAGGAGCAGCCGCAGAAGGCCCGCGCGACCGTCCTGCTGGACACCCGCGAGATCGGCCACCGGGGCACCGGCCCGGCCTCCTCGTTCGAATGGGCGGTCAGCTGCGCCGCCTCCGTCGGCGTGCACCTGATGGAGCGCGGCTACGAGGTCCGGCTGCTGACCGACACCGGGCAGAGCGTCCCGGGCCCGGACGGCGGCGTCAACAGCGTCGCCGAGGCCTCCGGGATGCTGCTGGACGCGCTCGCCCTGGTCGACCTCTCCGAGGGCGGCTCGCTGTCCCGCGGGGAGGAGGCGCTGCGGGTCGGCGGCGAGGGGCTGCTGGTCGCCGTCCTCGGCACGTTGGACGAGGGGCAGACCGCCCGGCTCGCCCGGCTGCGGCGCCGCACCGGCACCGCCGTGGCCTTCCTGATCGACACCGAGACCTGGGCCGGCCTGCGGATGCTCGCCCCCGAGACCGGCGGCGCCGAGATCCGCGCCCGGATCCGGCAGCTGCGCGAGGCGGGCTGGACGGTGCTGCCCGCCCGGGCCGGCGACTCCGTGCCCGACCTCTGGCGGGCCGCCGACCGCGCCGGCTCGGCCTCCACCGCCTACCGAGAAGAGGCCGACGCGTGACCACCCGGGCCAAACTCACGGTCTACTCCGCGCTGGCCACCGCGCTGGCCACGCTCTGCCTGCTCCCGCTGGTCACCGCCGGCGGCTGGTACCTGCACGCCTGCCTGCTGATCGCGCTGTCCGCCGCCGCCGGCGCGGGCCTGCGCCGGCTCCCGCTGCCGCGCTGGCTGGTGCCCGCCGGGCAGCTGCTGGTGCTGGTGTGGGCGCTGATGCTGGGCTTCACGGGCTCCGCGATGACCGCCGGCGTCCTGCCCGGCCCCCGGGCGCTGGACGCCGTCGGCACCCTGCTGGACCGGGGCCTGCAGGACATCCAGGAGTACGCCATCCCGGCCCCCGCCACGCCGGGCCTGCGGCTGATCCTGGTCGGCTCGGTGGCGCTGGTCGCCGTCGTGGTGGACGCCGTCGCGGTGACCTTCCGCAAGGCGGCACTGGCCGGCCTGCCGCTGCTCGCGCTGTACTCCGTCGGCACCGGCCTGGCGGACAAGGACGGCCGGGCCTGGCTCTGGTTCCTGCTGGCCGCCTTCGGCTACCTGCTGCTGCTCCTCGCCGAGGGGCAGGACCGGCTCTCCCGCTGGGGCCGGGTCTTCCACGGCGGTGCCCGCGGCGACGGCGGCGGCCGGCTCTCGCACAGCGGCCACCGGATCGGCTTCCTGGCGCTGGCCACCGCCCTGGTGCTGCCGCTGTTCCTCGGGCAGTGGGAGTTCCACCTGTTCGGGGACCGGGCCGGCAACGGCATCGGGTCCGGCGGTAACGGCTCCGGAGTCACCACCCTGGACCCGCTGGTCACGCTGGCCGCGAAGCTGAGCCGCCCGAGCGGCGAGGAGATGCTGACCTACACCATGTCGGGCGACAACGCCGGCAGCACCTACCTGCGCACCGGCGCGCTCGACGAGTTCAACGGCACCGAGTGGAAGCTCAGCCCGAAGGACGTCGCCGGCAACCCGAGGACCCTGCCCAACCCCGAGGGGCTCGCCCCCACCGTCACGGCCGACCCGGTCGCCACCGCCTTCACCGTCACCGACCGGATGGACTCGGCCTGGCTGCCGATGCCCTACCCGGCCACCGAGGCCGACCCGCCCGGCAACTGGCGCTACGAGGCCTCCACCCGGACCCTCATCGGCGACGGCAAGCAGACCACCCGGGGCCTTCGGTACGAGGTGACCAGCCTGGACGTGCGGCCCACCGCCGCCCAGCTGCGCACGGCCGGCCCGGCGCCGGAGGCGATCGCCAAGCGCTACCTGACGCTGCCCGGTGACTTCCCGCAGGCCGTCGCGACCATCGCCACGGACGTCACCCGGGGCAGGAGCACCGGGTACGACAAGGCGGTGGCCCTGCAGACCTGGTTCACCCGTACCGGCGGCTTCACCTACAGCACCGACGTGGGCAGCGGCACCGGGAACGACGCGATCCTCACCTTCCTGGAGAACAAGAAGGGCTTCTGCGTCCACTACGCCTCCACCATGGCGGCGATGGCCCGCGCGCTGGGCATCCCCGCCCGGGTGGCGCTCGGCTTCACCCCGGGCCAGGGCCTGGGCGGCAAGAGCTTCAAGGTGACGGACCGGGAGTACCACGCCTGGCCCGAGCTGTACTTCCAGGGCACCGGCTGGCTGCGCTTCGAGCCCACCCCGACCCGGGGCAGCGCCCCGGACTACTCGGACCCGGTGACCGCGCCCAGCACCGCCCCGACCCAGCAGCCGACCAGTGCCGCGCCGAGCGCCGGTGCGGTGCCCTCGGCGAGCGCCAGCAGCAGCTGCGACAGCCGGCAGCGGCAGCTCGGCGACTGCGCCGACCAGGACAAGGGTGCCCTCAAGGCCCCCGTCCAGCGGTCCTGGTGGCTGTCCTGGCAGGCCCTGGCGACGGTGGTGGGCGGCCTCGCCCTGATCGCCCTGCTGACCGCGCCGATGCTCTGGCGGGCCTGGGTGCGGCGCCGGCGGCTCGGCGCGGCCGGCCGCCGCCGTCCGGGGGCCGACCACCGGACGGACCTCACCGACCAGCAGGTGCTGGCCGCCTGGGAGGAGCTGGTCGACTCGGCCTGGGACCTCGGCATCCCGCCGGACGACTCGCGCACCCCGCGGTCGGCGGCGCGGCGGATCGCCGAGGCGGGTGAACTGGACGCGGACGCCACGGCCGCCGCCGGACGGGTCGCGCTGGCCACCGAACGGGTGCTGTACGCCCGGGCCGGCCAGAGCGCGCCCGCGCTGGCCCCGGACGTCCGGACCGCCCGGGCCGGCCTGCAGGCCTCCGCCCGGCGCACCGGACGGGCCCGGGCGCTGCTGCTGCCGCCGTCCTCGGCGCGGCTCTGGTGGCGGGCGACCGAGCGGGTGGACGACGCCCGGGACGCCGTACGCGGGCGCCTCTCCCGGGTCGGGGCCGCGCTCACCGGTCCCTTCCGCCGGGCCCGGGCCCGGCTGCGGGGCGGCAAGGCCGGCCCGACGGGCCGCCCGGAGTAGCCGGGGGTGGGCCCGGCCCCGCGCGGGGCCGGGCCCACCCGTCGGAGCCTCGTGCCCGGGCGCCCACGGGAGCCCGGGCACGTTCCGGGCGCGGGGGAACACGACGGGTGAGGGCGGGCAGTCTGTCGACTGCCCGCCCTCACCCGTCGTTCGACACCGGGCCCGGTTCCCCGGAGCCCTCCTCTGCTGTCAGAGGCCGCTCTGCTCGTCCCTGCGGCGCTGCCAACGCTGCTCCATCCGGTCCATCACCCCGGCCTTGCGGCGCGACGCCGGGGCCGGCTTCGGCCCCGCCCCGTGCCCGCCGGGGCCGCGCCTCCAGCCTGTGACGGCGAGGACCGCGCAACCCAGCATGACCAGGAACCCGACGACGCTCACCCAGATCAGTTGGGCGACCATGCCCCCCATCAGCAGGGCGATGCCCACCACGAACCCCGCGGCGGCCTGGTAGACCCGCCGACGGGTGTAGGCGCGCAGCCCGGTTCCCTCAAGCGCTGACGCGAATTTGGGATCTTCGGCGTACAGCGCTCGCTCCATCTGCTCGAGCAGACGCTGCTCGTGCTCCGAGAGCGGCACGGAGTCCTCCTACTCGTCGGTCGCGGGGCGACCGGTCCGCCACCCCAGGCGGGGTGGCAAGTCCATTCAGCTTTCAAGACACCAGTCAGACGCTTGTGTGGAACCCACCCCGGCGCAAAACCGCCACCGCCCGGTCAGGACGGTCGTGGTGGGTTCCCCGAAGGGTCCACCGTCCCGGCCTTGTGTCGTCCATATGCCCCATGCGTCCGGCTGTCATGCTTTCCGGCTTTACCCAGATCATACGGTCCACCGGTGCATTCCGGGGTGGTCGACCGCACGTGGGTCGGCCCCGGTCGGCACGCTGGATCCGCACGGTTCCCAACGCGGGGGGGCGCGTACAAGTGCCCGAGTCGGCGGAATCACCCCGGACGTGGGCGAATGCCTGGCCGAACGGGAGGCGTACCGCGTACGAAGGACAGGTCAGGAGCGTGTGGCCAGGAGGTGAAGCTGGGTGGCGACGGCGTGGAAGGCCGGCTGCTCGGCGGCCGCCTGCTCCAACTTGAGCAGCGCCTCCATCGCCCCCGGCTCGGTGTCCACCAGAACGCCGGGCACCAGGTCGGCGAAGACCCGGACGCCGTGCACCGACTCCACCCGCAGGCCTGCGGTGGTCGCCAGCAGGCTCAGCTCCTCACCCGTGAAGCGGCGGGGCATCGGGTCGCCGGCGCCCCAGCGGCCCTCGGGGGCGCCGAGCACCGTACGGGCCTCGTTGAAGTGGCCCGCCAGGGCCCGGGCGAGCACGGCGCCGTTGCGGTTGGCAGCCAGCAGGCTGACCAGTCCGCCGGCCCGCAGGGTGCCCGCCAGGCTGCCGAGCGCCTCGGCCGGGTCGTCCACGACCTCCAGCACCCCGTGGCAGAGCACCGCGTCCACGCTCTCGGGGGTGATCAGCTCGGGCAAGGTCTGGGTGTCGCCCTGGACGGCGCGGACCAGGTCGGTGACACCGGCCTCGGCGGCCCGCCGCTCGAGCGCGAACAGCGCGTCCGGGCTCGGGTCGACCACCGTCACGCGGTGGCCGAGCCGGGCCACCGGCACGGCGAAGTTGCCCGTCCCGCCGCCGGTGTCGACGACGTCGAGGACCGGCTGGTCCAGCTCGGCGGCCCGCTTCTCCAGGGCCGCCCGCACCACCTCCCACACCACGGCGGTACGCAGGGCACTGCGGGGACGCGTCGGGTACAAGGTGAGGACTCCTTGGCACGGGAGAGGTACGGAGATACGGAGCGCTACGTCGGACGGCTCCACCTTAGGCCGTCCGGCGGCCCGCCCGCGCAAAGCCCCGCGGGGCGCCCCGATGGCGCCCGCCCCGGCGCCCCACGACGGCATACGTCGGCCGACGGCACCCTCGGTCCGCCGGCGGCGCCGCCGTTCCACCCCGGCCCGGAGGCCGTCCTCAGGCCGCTCTCAGGCCGCACCGTCCAGGGGCAGGCGCGGCGCGGGAGGGGTCGGGTGCAGGCCCAGCAGCCGCTGGACGATCCGCAGGAACAGCGCGGTGTTGCGGATCAGGTCGTCCGCGTCCCGCGCGCTGGCCGCGCCCCGGATCCCGGCCTCGGCGGCCGCCCGGCGGCGGGCGCCGGCGGCGAAGTAGACCGCCCACTCGGCGAGTTCCGGGGCGACCTCGGGCAGCACCTCCCAGGCGCTGCGGATGGCCTTGCGCCGCCTCGGGTTCTTCTCCGGACGGCCGCGCACCGCGAGCACGGCGGCCACCGTGCGCAGCGCGGCGAGGTGGGCGGAGGCGTAGCGCTGGAGCGGGTCCTCCGTCCGGCCGGCCTGGACGAGGGTGCGCTGGGCCTGCCGGAGCAGGTCGAGCGCGGCCGGCGGGGCGGCGGCCCGGCGCAGCACCGGATGCACGTCCGCCGACCGGCCGGACGCCGCCGGCGGGGAGGCCGGGGCGGGCGGGCCGGCCGGCGGGAAGGGGATCGCGGGCTGGTGCGGCGCGGGCGGGTCGGGGACCGGCTGGTCCGGCACGGGCCGCCGCGGCAGGGTCTGCGACGGCAGTGGCTGCGGCGAGGGTTGCGGCGGTGACGGTTGCTGGTGCGGCAGCGACTGCTGCGGGAACGGCTGGGGCCGGCCGGGCCGGGGCCCACCGGGTCGCGCATGGTCGTCGTCGGGGTGGCGGTGGCTGGCGGTGACGGGCTCAGGGTGGCTGATGGTCATGGTCTCCCCCGGTCCGAGGCGACTGGCCCGGGCCGGTCGACCCGTGCGCTCCCATCGTGACGGGCACCACTGACAATCGGCCGTGCGCGGACGGCGCCGCTCCCGCCCGGCCCCGGGAACGCGTGCGGGCGACACCCCGACGGCCGGCCCGACGTGTCCCCCGTCCGGGCCGGCCGCGCGGTGTCGCCCCGCACGTCCTCCGGGGCGCCGATGCGCCCCGGATCCCCCACCGCCGGTGTCCCCCGTGATCTCGCTCCGCCGCCCCGTGTCGGCGGTGCGCGGTCCCGAACCGGCTCGTGTGCACGGCACGACCTCGTCCGCCGGCACCCCCGTGACCGGCGGACCAGATCTGGTCCGCTCCCGGGGCCCCCGTGCCTCGCGGCCCGTTCTCCCGGTGCCCCAACTCTCTCGTCTTTGCAGGTGGGAGGGCTATCCGTTGCGCTACTCAACCGGTGATCTGAGTACCTGTACTCAGTTTCGGCCAGGCCCGGCCGGGGCGGAACCGCCGGGCGGCGGCGCGCGTCCTGAGAGCGCCGGGTGCGGACCGGCCGAGAACGGTAGGGCCCGGCCGAGAACGGCCCGGCTCGGCCGGTACGGTGTGGCGCGGCCGGGTCCGACGGCCCCGGCGGCGCCGACGGGGCAGGACCGGGCGGGACGCGGCCCGGCCGGGCCGCGGCAGAACGGGGACGGACCGATGCGGGGACGGACCGGAGAGGGAGCAGGATGTCGATCATTCCGTTGATCTTCACCAGCAGCTGGGCCAGCGGGATCAACGCCTACGCGGTGGTGCTGCTGCTCGGGCTGTTCGGACGCTTCGGCCCGGCCGACAGCGTGCCCGCGGTGCTGGAGCGCCCGGACGTGCTGATCGCCGCCGGCGTGCTCTTCCTGGTGGAGGCGGTGGCCGACAAGGTCCCGTACCTGGACTCGGCCTGGGACGTCGTGCACACGGTGATCCGCCCGGTCGCCGGCGCCACCGTCGCCGCGCTGCTGGCCAGCCACGACCCGGGCTCGCTGGGCACCGTGGCGGCCGGGGCGATGGGCGGCACCACCGCGCTGCTCAGCCACACCGTCAAGGCGTCCCTGCGGATGGCCGTCAACACCTCGCCCGAACCCGCCAGCAACATCGGCGTCAGCCTGGCCGAGGACCTCTCGGTGGCCGGACTGGTGACGCTGGCGATCTTCCACCCGTGGATCGCCGCGTCGATCGCCTCGGTGCTGCTGGTGGCCGGCGCCGTCCTGGTCTGGTTCGCCTTCACCCGGATCCGGCGGTTCCTGGCCCGGCGCCGTGACCGCAAGGCCGCCCGGGCCGCCCGGCGCGGACCGCTGCCGGCCCCCGCCACCGCGCCGCCCGGCCGGGGCGGGAGCGGGTACTGAGGGCCGCCGGGCGCACTTTAGGATCGGTGCCATGGCACGGATCGTCATCATCGGCGCAGGAATGAGCGGGCTCGCGGCAGCCTCCCGGCTGGCCACCCTCGGGCACCGGGTGACGGTCTGCGAGGCCTCCGGCACCTACGGCGGCATGGTCGGCCGGTACCGGCGGGACGGCTTCGCCTTCGACACCGGCCCCGGTCTGCTCACCCTGCCCGCCGTCTACCGCGATCTCGCGCTGAAGACCGGCCGGGAGCCGCTGGAGGAGCTGGTCGGGCTCGCCCCGGTGGACCCGGAGAGCCGGCACCTGCTGCCCGACGGCACCACCCTGCTGCTGCCCAACGCCTCCCGGGGCGGCGTGGCGCAGGCCCTGGACGCCGCCTTCGGGGCGGGCTCCGGCGAGCGCTGGAGCGAGGTGATGAACCACGGCCGGACGGTCTGGGAGGCCACCCGCCGCCCGCTGCTGGAGGAGCCGCTCCCCGCCGACCCGGGACGGCTGCGCACCGACCCGTACCCGGCCCCGCCGCGCCGGGGCCTCGGCCGGCTGCGGCGCGCGCCGTGGACCCTGGCCGACGTCGCCGGGCGCGAGCTCGACGGCCGTCCCGGCCTGACCGCGCTGCTGCACGAGTACGCCCTGCGATTCGGCTTCGACCCGTGGACGGCGCCCGCCGGCGCCACCGTGCTGCCGTACATGGAGCAGTCCTTCGGCGTCTGGTACGTCCGGGGCGGCATCCGGGCGCTGGCCGACGCGGTGCACCGCCGCTGCCTGGACCGCAAGGTCGAGTTCCGCTTCGACTCCGCCGTCGAGAAGGTCCTGTTCGACCCGGCGGACGGCCGGGCGACCGGCGTACGGCTGGCCGGCGGCGACCGGCTGGAGGCGGACACCGTGATCTCCTCGACGGACACCCGCGCCTTCCACCGGGACTCCGTCGGCGCCCCCGGCCAGGACGGCCCGCAGCCGGGCGCCGGACCGTCCGCCGCGGAGCCCGCCCGGCTGCCCGGCCGGTTCACCGTGCTGCTCGCCCTGCGCGGCCCGCGCCCGGCCGGCACCGCGCACCGCACCGTGGTGCACGCGGCCGACGGGGCAACCGAGCGGGAGGCACTGTTCGGCCGCGCGCCGAAGCCGTACGAGCGCCCCACCGTCCAGGTGCTGCGCCCCGACGACCCGACACTCCACCCGGAGGGCCACGAGAGCGTGTCGCTCACCGTCACCGTGCCGGCCGCGGACGCGCTGGACTGGAGCGCCCCCGGAGCGGCCGAGCGGTACGCCGACCAGGTGCTCGACCACGTGGACGCGGCCGGGCTCGGCCTGCGTGGGCGACTGCTCTGGCGGGTGGTCCGCACCCCGCTCGACACCGCGGCGGAGACCGGCGCCATTTTCGGTTCCGTCCCCCGGCCCGCGCTGGCCGGGGCCGACGGCGCTCTGCTCCAGGCGCCCAACCAGCAGCCCCGGCCCGGCCTGTTCGTGATCGGCGGCGCCGCGCACCCCGGCGGCGGCCTGGCCCGGGTGGGCATGTCCGCCTGCATCACCGCCGGTCTGATCGGCCCGGCCTGATCCCGCCCCGCCCGAACCGCACGCCCCGAACCGTCCCGGCCCGACCCGAGGCAACGACCCGTACCGTCCCGGCCCGGCCGCTGCCGCCACCCCGGTGGACGCGGCCGCGGGGCGGCGCGCGATGAATGACAGTCAGTTCCCGCACGGGCTAGCATCCAGGCGTCGCCCGGCCGTGCACGCCGTTACCGGAGGTCCGTCATGTCGAGCAATCCCGCTGCCGAGCGGCGGCCGGGCCTCCGCGACCGGGCGAGCGGTCAGATCGTCGCCGCGGTCGCGATCGTGGCGGCGGCCATGACGGTACGCAAGCTGATGTTCCCGTGGGAGTCGGACGACTACCGCTACTTCCTGCACCCCTGGTACACCCACATCGCCGACCACGGCGGCTTCCAGGCGCTCAGCGACATCGGCTTCTCCGACTACAACGTGCCGTACCTCTACGTGCTGGCCGCGCTCAGCCACCTGCCGGTGCAGGACCTGGCCGGCATCAAGGCCGTCTCGACCCTGTTCGACCTGCTGACGGCGTACTTCGCCTACCGGATCGTGGCGCTGCGCCACCCGGAGGGCTCCTGGCGGCCGCACGCCGCCGGGGCGGTGGTGCTGCTCCTGCCGACCGTGATGGCCAACAGCGGCTGGTGGGGGCAGGCCGACTCGGTCTACTCCTCGTTCGTGGTCGGCGCGCTCTGGTTCGTCCTGCGCCGCCGGCCCTGGTGGGCCTGCACCTTCCTCGGCATCGCGCTGGCCTTCAAGCTGCAGACGGTGTTCGTGTTCCCGTTCCTGCTGGTGCTGCTGCTCACCCGGCGGATCCCCTGGCGGTCGCTGCTGGCCGTCCCGGCGGTGTACCTGCTGCTGGACGTGCCCGCCCTGCTGGTCGGCGCCGACCTCGGGCAGCTGCTCACGGTCTACTCCCGGCAGACCGGCACCTATCAGAGCCTCTCGATGAACGCGCCGAGCGTCTACCTGCTGTTCCAGGCGGGGGACCACGCCGACGCCGTCCGCCGGGCGGGCATCCTGCTCACCGGCGCGGTGGTGCTGACCCTGGTCGCCCTGGTGGTGCTGCGCCCGACCGGACGCGGGCCGCTACGGCCCGGCGGGTGGGAGCGGGAGCTGACCGACACCCAGATCGTGCTGCTGGCCACCACGTCGGTGGTGCTGGTGCCGTTCCTGCTGCCGTCGATGCACGAGCGCTACTTCTTCCTGGCGGACGTGCTGAGCGTGGTCGCGGCCTTCTACCTGCCGGGCCGGCTCTGGTACCTGCCGGTGCTGGTCCAGCTCGCCTCGGCCGGCACCTACCTGCAGTACCTGGCGCACGACGCGGCCCGCTACACCAAGGTCGAGCTGTTCGGCGCGCTGATGGCCCTGGCCGCGCTGGCCGTGGTGCGGGCCACCGTCCAGGAGTTCCGGCGCACGCCGGACCGGAGCGGCGCGGGAGGTCCGGACGGCGCGGCGGGCCAGGAAGGCGCGGCGGCGGCGGACGGTACGACCGGTGCGGACGGCACGGCGGGCGGGCCGGGTCGCGGCGCCGCCGAGGGCCGGGCACTGGCCGTCGGACGGAGCTGACCGGCTCCCGAGCCAGCCAGAGCCCGGGGAGCACCCGCGCGGGGCCCTGCGGCCCGGACGGCTCAGCCCTGCTGCTGCCAGGTGCCCTGCTGCTGCCAGACCCCGTGCTGGTCGTAACCGGGCTGCTGCTGCGGCTGCGGGGGCACCCCGTCGACGGGCTGCTGCCACTGCTGCTGGCCGTCCCAGCCCGGCTGCGCCTGCTGCTGGTAGCCCTGCTGCTCGTAGCCGGGGGTCTGCTGCTGCCACTGCTGCTGACCGGTCTGCGCGGCGTACGGGTCCTGCTGGTAGCCGTAGCCCTGGTCGTAGCCGAACGCGGGCTGCTGCCGCCACTGCTGCTGGCCGTCCCAGCCCGGCTGCGCCTGCTGCTGGTAGCCCTGCTGCTCGTAGCCGGGGGTCTGCTGCTCGTACCCGGCGCCCTGCTGGTAGCCGGACTGCTGGCCGTAGTAGGCGGAGGTGTCGGCGTACACGCCGTCGACGGCCTGCGGCTCGAAACCGGCGGGCTGCGGGTCGGCCTGCGGTCGCTGTCGGACCCCGGAACCGACGCCGTCGTAGGAGTCGGAGTCGGCGTCGAACGGGACGGCCTGGTAGGCGGCCGTCTCGAAGTCCGAGATGTCGGCCTCGACCGCGCCGATCTCCCCCACCTGCTGGACGACGACCGGCTCGGCGACGTCCTCACCCCCGGTGGCCGCGCTCAGCAGCGGCACCTTGGCCAGCGGGCCGGGCAGCTCGCCGTCGGACCTGCGCAGCGACCAGCCCCCGCGGAACCCGCGCTTGACGGACAGGGTCACGAAGACCTGGCCGACCGCGAAGAGCATCGCGCCGGCCCCGATCACCGGCACCGACCGCACGGCCATCCCGGCGACCACGCCGAGGAAACCGCCCAGTGCCACGACGCGCCAGTGCAGCGGTGCGCGGTTCTGCAGCAGCAGCTCGGCGACCAGCCAGAGCGCCACCACCGCCAACGCGGCGTACAGCAGCAGGTACCCGATGCCCATCCGCCCGCTACCTCCAGTCGCGTGCCGCGCGCCCCGCGCGTGTGCCGAGACTGTACCGGGTCATCGCGCCGCGACCCACATCGTGCGTCGCGGCGCGGGCCCCGGATCAGTGCTGGTGCAGGCCGAGGTTCTGGTAGATCTCCAGCGTGGAGGTGGAGTGGTTGAGGGTGATGAAGTGCAGGCCGGGGGCGCCCTCGGCGAGCAGCCGCTCGGACATCGCGGTGGCGTGGTCGATGCCGACCGCCCGGACGGCCTGCGGGTCGTCCTCGACGGCGCGGAAGCGGCTGACCAGGTCGGCCGGGAAGTCCGAGCCGCTGAGCTGCGGGAACCGCTCCAGCTGCTTGATGTTGGTGACCGGCATGATCTCCGGGATGATCGGCACCTCGCAGCCGGCCGCCGCGACCCGGTCGCGCAGCCGCAGGTAGTCGTCGACCTCGAAGAACATCTGGGTGATCGCGTAGTCCGCGCCGGCCCGGCACTTGGCGACGAAGTGGCGGATGTCGTCGTCCCAGTTCGCCGAGCGCGGGTGCATCTGCGGGAAGGCGGCGACGCCCACGCAGAAGTCCCCGATGCCCTTGATCAGCTCGACCAGCTCGGCCGCGTAGCTGACCCCCTCGGGGTGGCGCACCCACTCGCCCATCGGGTCGCCGGGCGGGTCGCCGCGCACCGCGAGGACGTTGCGCACGCCCTGGTCCGCGTACTGGCCGATGATGTTGCGCAGCTCGGCGATCGAGTGGTCGACCGCGGTCAGGTGGGCCACCGGGGTCAGCGTGGTCTCGGTGGCGATCCGGCCGACCAGGTTCACGGTCCGCCCGCGCGAGGAGCCGCCCGCGCCGTACGTCATGCAGACGAAGTTCGGGTCGAGGGCCTCGACCCGCCGGATCGCGTCCCAGAGCCGCTTCTCGGCGGCCTCCGAGCGCGGCGGCATGAATTCGAAGGAGTAGGACCGCTTGCCCGCCGCCAGCAGTTCGCGAACGGTCAGTGCGCGGTCGGTTCTGGTGGAAGCGATGCCGAGTGCCATGCTGGCAGGTTAGCCGCCGCCCGGAGAGGCGGGACAACTGACGTCCACCGAGTGAGACACCTTTCGGTCACCCGCGACAGGGCCGTCCGGGTGCTCGTACGCCCGCCCGCGACCGCCCGGTTAGGCTGACCGGTACCCCCAGCGACTCCCGGAGCCTCATCGTGACCTCGTCCAGCAGCCGGCCGGCCAACCCGATCGACGTGGAGGCCGTGCGGATGCGCGTCAACGCCGCCCTCGGCGAATTCATGGACGGCCAGGCGGTCCTGCTCGGCAAGATCTCTCCGCAGCTCGGGCCCGCCGCCGACGCCCTGCGGGACTTCCTGCTGGACGGCGGCAAGCGGCTGCGCCCGGCCTTCTGCTACTGGGGCTGGCGCGGCGCCGGCGGCAGCGCCGCCGACCCGGGCATCGAGCACGCGGCGGCCGCCCTGGAGCTGCTGCAGGCGAGCGCGCTGGTGCACGACGACCTGATGGACCGCAGCGACACCCGGCGCGGGGTGCCCTCCGTGCACCGCCGCTTCGAGGCCCTGCACCGGGCCAGCGGCTGGCGCGGCGACCGCGAGCAGTTCGGGGCCTCCGCCGCCGTGCTGCTCGGCGACCTGCTGCTGATCTGGTGCGACGAGCTGTTCCTGCGCTCGGGGCTGCCGGCCGAGGCGGTGCTGCGGGCCAAGCCGGCCTTCGACCTGATGCGGACCGAGGTGATGGTCGGCCAGTACCTCGACGTGCTGGAGCCGGTCGCCGGCGACTCCACCGACGAGGGGGCGCTGGAGCGGGCGCAGACCGTCCTGCACTACAAGTCGGCGAAATACACCATCGAGCGGCCGCTGCAGGTGGGGGCGCTGCTCGCCGGGGCCTCCCCGGAGCTGGTCGCGGCGTACTCGTCCTTCGGCCTGCCGCTGGGCGAGGCCTTCCAGCTGCGGGACGACCTGCTGGGGGTCTTCGGCGACCCCGCGGTCACCGGCAAGCCGGCCGGCGACGACCTGCGGGAGGGCAAGCGCACCCTGCTGGTCGCGCACGCCATGCGCGCACTGCCGGCCGCCGACGCCCGGCACCTGGACGAGCGGCTCGGCGCGCCGGACCTGGCGCCCGAGGAGGTCGTCGTGCTGCGGGACCTGGTGGCGCGCAGCGGTGCGCCCGAGCGGGTGGAGAGCCGGATCGAGGAGCTGATGCGGCAGTCGCTGGCGGCGCTGGAGGCGGCCCCGCTGGTGGACCCGCGGGCCCGGGAGGTCCTGCTGTCGCTGGCCGAGGCGGCGACCGTCCGCCGCTACTGAGCGGCGGGCCGGGGGCCGGCCGGTCGTCCCGGGCCGCGAGGGACACCCCTGCGGCCCGGGACGGCGGTCTCAGACCGCGCGCACCCGGTGGGCCAGCTCGGCCGCCGCGGCGGCCGGGTCGTCGGCGGCGGTGATCGCGCGGACCACCACGACCCGGCGGGCGCCGGCGGCCAGCACCTCGTCCAGGTTGCCCAGGTCGATGCCCCCGATGGCGAACCAGGGGCGGTCCGTCACCTGCTTCGCCGCGTAGGAGACCAGGCCGAGGCCCGGCGCGTGCCAGCCGGGCTTGGTCGGCGTGGGCCAGACCGGGCCGGTGCAGAAGTAGTCCACGCCCGGCTCGGCGACGGCGGCGTCGACCTCGGCCTCCGCGTGGCAGGAGCGGCCGATGAGCACGTCCTCGCCGAGGATCGCGCGGGCGGCCCGCACCGGCAGGTCGTCCTGGCCGAGGTGCAGCACGTCCGGGCCGGCCGCGTGCGCGACGTCGGCCCGGTCGTTCACCGAGAGCAGCTTGCCGTGCCGCCGGCAGGCGTCGGCGAAGACCTCCAGGTACTCCAGCTCCTGCTTGGCCTCCAGGCCCTTGTCGCGGAGTTGGACGATGTCGACGCCGCCGCCGAGCGCGGCGTCCAGGAACTGCTCCAGGTCGCCCTGCTCGCGGCGGGCGTCGGTGCACAGGTAGAGCCGCGCGTCGGCCAGCTGCGCGCGCAGCCGGCCGCCCGCCGTCAGGTCCGCCGCCATCAGATCAGCATCGCCTGGGCGCGGCGCTTCACCTCGGTGCCGCGGTTCTCCTGCAGGGCCTGGATCGGGCTGCCCGGCAGCGACGGGTCCTCGGTGAAGAGCCACTCCAGGATCTCCGCGTCGTTGTACCCGCAGTCGCGGAGCACGGTCAGCGTGCCGGACAGGTGCTTGACCAGTCCGGGGCCGTCGATGAAGGCGGCCGGCACCTGCAGCGACTTGTTCGGGCCGCGGCGGACGGCGATCAGGCCGCCGCTCTTGACCAGGTCGCGCACCTCGGTGACGCGGACACCCCACTGCTCGGAGATGTCGGGCAGGTACATCCACTCGGGGACAAGGTCTTCAATCTTCGCTTCGATCTCGCTCACGTCACCAGACTGCCACCTCGCCGGGGCGCCGCGCACCAACCGCGCCCCCGGCGGCCGCTCCGGTGTCCGAACGTGACCGGTCCGTCGCGGCTACGGCTGTCCGGCGAGGGCGGCCTTCAGCTGCACGGCCGGGTCGGCGGCCGGCACCGGGTCGAGGACGGCGCCGCGCTCCAGCAGCCGGCGCCCCTGGGCGAGGTCGCGCGGGCGGTCGACGGTCAGCAGGGCGCGCAGCTGCCCGCCGCGCGTCCAGAGCACCGTCCAGGACGGGTCGCCGGGCGCCCCCCGCCACAGCACCTCGTCGCCGTCGCCGTGCCGGCCCGCGTACTGCACCATCCGCCCGAACTGCTCGGACCAGAAGTACGGCACCGGGTCGTACGGGGTGTCCAGGCCGAGCAGCGAGGCCGCTGCCGCCGCCCCGGACTGCAGCGCGTGGTCCCAGTGCTGGACGGACAGCCGGCCGCCCCAGCGGGTCGAGGGGTAGGAGACGCAGTCGCCGGCCGCGAGGACCCCGGGCAGCGAGGTGCGCAGCCGCTCGTCCACCAGGACGGCGCCGGCCGCGTCCAGCTCGACCCCGGAGCCGGCCAGCCAGCCGGTCGCCGGGCGCACCCCGACGCCGACCACCACCTCGTCGGCGGCCAGCCGGGTGCCGTCGGCGAGCAGCACCTCGTGCGGGCCGACCGAGGCCACCCTGGCGCCGCAGCGCAGGTCGACGCCGGCCGCCCGGTACCAGGCGGTCATCGCGCCGCCGACCGCCGGGGGCAGCGCGCCGGGCACCGGTGCCGGACCGGCCTCCACCACGGTGACCTCGCAGCCCAGCGCGCGGGCGACACCGGCGGTCTCGGCCCCGATCCAGCCGGCCCCGACCAGTACGATCCGCGCTCCCGGCCGCAGCAGCGCGCGCAGCGCGAGGGCGTCGTCGACGGTCCGCAGCAGGTGGGCGCGGTCCGCGCCGGGCAGCGCGACGGGTGCGGCGCCGGTGGCGATCACCAGGCTCCCGTACGGCAGCTCGCCGGCGTCGGTGTGCAGCACCCCGGGCTCCAGCCCGGTGGCCCGGCGGCCGGTGACGAGGTCGACGCCGAGGCCGTCGTAGTCGATGTCCAGGGTGGTGGCGTCGGCCTTGCCGAGCAGCACGTCCTTGGAGAGCGGGGGCCGGTCGTAGGGGGCGTGCGGTTCGTCCCCGAGCAGGACGATCCGACCCTGCCGGCCGCCCCCGCGCAGCGCGCGCACGCACTGGGCCCCGGCCAGCCCCGCCCCGACAACGACCACCTGGTCCGTGTTCCGCCGCTCTCCCACGGCGCCACCCTATCGGCGCCGTCCGCCCCTTGTACGCGCCTTCGGCCCGGACGGCACCCGGAGTTATGGTGGGTGCACCTCGACCGGACGGCGCCCCAGGTGCCGGGCGGTCCGTACCACGGGGGCCCGGCGCACCGGGCTGAGAGGCGGGCTGGCACGGCCTGCGACCGTCCGAACCTGATCCGGGTCATTCCGGCGAAGGGAGAGCAGGGACTTTGACACGCTTCACGAGCGGCGCGACGACGGACGTCCTCGTCGTCGGCGGCGGGATCATCGGCCTCGCGGTGGCCTGGCGGGCCCGGCAGCGCGGCCTCGGCGTGGTCGTGGTCGACCCGGCGCCCGGCGGCGGGGCCGCCCAGGTCGCGGCCGGGATGCTGGCCCCGGTCACCGAGCTGCAGTACGGCGAGGAGCCGCTGCTGAAGCTCGGGATGGCCTCCAACGAGCGGTACCCGGCCTTCGCTACCGAGCTGGAGGAGGCCTCCGGCCTTTCGACCGGCTACCGCGCCTGCGGCACCCTCGCCGTCGCGCTGGACTCCGACGACCGCGAGGAACTGCGCGAGCTGCACGCCTTCCACGGGCGCCTGGGCCTGGACTCGGCCTGGCTCACCGGACGCGAGTGCCGCAAGCTCGAACCGATGCTGGCCCCGGGCGTCCGCGGCGGGCTGCACGTCACCGACGACCACCAGGTGGACGGCCGCCGGCTGGCCGCCGCGCTGGTGGCCGCCTGCGAGCGCGCCGGGGTGCTGCTGCACCGCGCCGAGGTCGCCGAGCTGCTGGTCACCGGCGGCCGCGCGACCGGGGCCCGGCTGAGCACCGGCGGGCTGCTGGGCGCCGGCCAGGTGGTGCTGGCGGCCGGGCCGCGCAGCCACCTGCTGCCCGGCCTGCCCGAGGGGGTGCTGCCGGCCGTCCGCCCGGTCAAGGGCCAGATCCTGCGGCTGCGGGTGCCCGAGGCGTACCGGCCGTTCCTGTCCCGCAACGTCCGCGCGGTGGTGCGCGGGCAGCACCTGTACCTGGTGCCGCGCGAGGACGGCGAGCTGGTGATCGGCGCGACCAGCGAGGAGCAGGGCTACGACACCACCGTCACCGCCGGCGGGGTGTACGAGCTGCTCCGCGACGCCCACGACCTGGTCCCCGGGATCACCGAGCTGCCGCTGGTCGAGACCTCCGCCGGGCTGCGCCCCGGCTCCCCCGACAACGCCCCGCTGCTCGGCCCGACCGCGTTGCCCGGCCTGGTCGCGGCGACCGGCCACTACCGCAACGGCGTGCTGCTCACCCCGGTGACCGGCGACCTGCTCGCCGAGTACCTGGCCACCGGCGTGACGCCCGAGTTGGCGGCGCCGTTCTCCCCCGGCCGGTTCGCCGCCGGCCCCTCCGCCGCCGGGGCCGTCCCCTCCGGCACGGCCCCGTCCGACCTCTCCACTCCCGCAAAGGCACTGGCATGACCGATATCTCACTCTCCGTCAACGGCGAGCCCCGGCAGGTGCCCGCCCGGAGCACGCTCGCCGAGGTGGTGGCCGGCGTGAGCGCCGCGCCGTCCGGGGTCGCCGCGGCGGTCAACGAGACCGTGGTGCCGCGCGGTGCCTGGGCCGGGACCGGCCTCGCCGCGGGCGACCGGATCGAGATCCTCACCGCCGTGCAGGGAGGCTGAGCGCCGTGGCCGACACCGCGACCACGACCGCGACCGCCGACGACAAGGACCTCCTGACGATCGCCGGGACCACCTTCGGCTCCCGCCTGATCATGGGCACCGGCGGGGCGCCGAGCCTGGACGTCCTGGAGCAGGCGCTCCGGGTCTCCGGCACCGAGCTGACCACGGTCGCGATGCGCCGGGTGAGCACCTCCACCCAGGGTTCGGTACTGGACGTGCTGACCCGCAACGGCATCCGGGTGCTGCCCAACACGGCGGGCTGCTTCACCGCCGGCGAAGCGGTGCTGACGGCCCGGCTGGCCCGTGAGGCGCTCGGCACCGACTGGGTCAAGCTGGAGGTCATCGCGGACGAGCGGACCCTGCTGCCCGACCCGATCGAACTGCTGGACGCCGCCGAGACCCTGGTCGACGACGGCTTCACCGTGCTGCCGTACACCAACGACGACCCGGTGCTGGCCCGCAAGCTGGAGGACGTCGGCTGCGCGGCGATCATGCCGCTGGGCTCGCCGATCGGCTCCGGCCTCGGCATCCGCAACCCGCACAACTTCCAGCTGATCGTGGAGAGCGCCACGGTGCCGGTGATCCTGGACGCCGGCGCCGGCACCGCCTCCGACGTGGCCCTGGCGATGGAGCTCGGCTGCGCCGCCGTGATGCTGGCCTCCGCCGTCACCCGTGCCCAGGACCCGGTCCTGATGGCCGAGGCGATGCGGCACGCCGCCGAGGCCGGCCGGCTCGCCCACCGGGCCGGGCGCATCCCGCGCCGCTTCCACGCCGAGGCCTCCTCGGCGATGGCCGGCCGGGCCGACCTCGACCACCGGGAGCGGCCGGCGTTCTGAGCCCCCTCGCCGGGGACGTGTCACAAGCACGGCACAAGCGGCCCGGGGCGCGCCGTCCGCCCGGGGCCGCCCGCCTCGGCGCGCCTACACTTCCCTGGTGGACATGGCACTGCACGACCCGTTGATCGGTACCCTGCTGGACGGCCGGTACCGGGTCGAGCAACGGATCGCGACCGGCGGCATGGCCACGGTCTACCGGGGCACCGACACCCGGCTGGACCGGGTGCTGGCGCTCAAGGTGATGCACCCCTCGCTCGCCGGGGACGCCGACTTCACCGACCGGTTCATCCGCGAGGCCAAGGCCGTGGCCCGGCTCTCGCACCCCAACGTGGTGAACGTCTTCGACCAGGGGGCCGACGGGGGGACGGTCTTCCTGGCCATGGAGTACGTCCCGGGCCGGACCCTGCGGGACGTGCTGCGGGACCGCGGCGCGCTGTCCGTCCGGGCCGCCCTGGACATCCTGGAGCCGGTGCTGGCGGCGCTCGGCTCCGCGCACCGCGCCGGGCTCGTCCACCGGGACGTCAAGCCGGAGAACGTGCTGATCACCGACGGCGGGCTGGTGAAGGTCGCCGATTTCGGCCTGGTCCGGCTGCTGAACGGCGCCGACGGCGCGGTCACCACCAGCACGGCCGGCGCGGTGCTCGGCACCGTCTCCTACCTGGCACCCGAGCAGATCCGGCCGGGTGCGGTCACCGACCAGCGGGTGGACGTCTACGCGGCGGGCATCGTGCTGTACGAGATGCTCACCGGCGACCGGCCGCACACCGGCGAGAACCCGGTCCAGGTGATCTACCGCCATCTGCACGAGGACGTGCCCGCGCCGTCCCTGGCCGTCCCCGGCATCACGCCCGGCCTGGACGCCATAGTCGCCTCGGCCACCGCCCGCGACCCCGGGGCCCGCCCGTACGACGCGGTCGAGCTGCTCGCGGCCCTGCAGCGGGTGCGGCGCACCCTGACGCCGGCCCAGTTGGACGCCGAGCCGCCCGCCTCCACCCGGCCCAGCCCGGCGTTCCCGACCACCGAGCCGACCTCGGTGATCCAGCCCGCGGTGGAGCACACCAGCGTGCTGGACGTCCCGCCGGAGCTGATGGACGCGCTGCTCACCGGGCCCCGCCCCTACGACGAGCCGCCGGCCGCCCGGGGGAAGCGGTCCGGGCGGCCGGCGCGGCCGAGGCGCTCGCGCGCCCCGCTGATCTGGGGCGCGGTGCTGGCCGTCGTGCTGCTGCTGGTGGGCGGGGCGACGTACGCGCTGTCCGGCGCGGTCTACACGACGGTGCCCGGCGTGCTCGGCAAGAGCCGGGCGGAGGCGGTCTCGGTGCTGGCGAAGGCCGGGCTGCAGGGCAACTACACCGAGGAGTACAGCGAGACGGTCCCGGCCGGCGCGGTGATCGGCACCGATCCGGACGTCGGCCGGCGGGTCCGCAGGAGCGACCCGGTGGCGGTGACCGTCTCCCGCGGGGCGAGGCGGATCGCGGTGCCCGACCTCACCGGGAAGACCCTCGACCAGGCCCGGCAGGCGCTGGCCGCCGCGGAGCTGACGCCGGGGACCAGCAGCGAGCAGTTCGACGACATCGTGCCGCAGGGCTCGGTGATCAGCAGCTCCCCGGCCGCCGGCGAGCGGCTGCCGGCGAACGCGCCGGTGTCGCTGCTGGTCAGCAAGGGCATGGTGCCCGTCCCCGACGTGGGCGGGATGACCAAGGACGACGCGACGAAGGCACTCACCGACGCCGGGTTCAAGGTGCAGAGCAACGGCCTGAACCTGTTCGGCACCGGCAAGGTCTCGGGCCAGAACCCCGCCCCGGGGCAGCGCCGCCCGCAGGGCACCACGGTGGTCATCAGCTTCCCGCTGATCTGAGCCCGCACCGACCCGGCGACCGAGCGGACCGGGCCGGCCCGGTCCGGACCGGGTGGAGGGGCCGGGCTCGCGCGGCCCCCGCTTGAGGCCTCACCCGATCGGCGTAGCGTGAAAGGAAGGCCCCTGTCGGGGCTTCCCGCGAGCCGGTACCCCGAGGAGTGGTCCCCATGGCCGGGCACACCGTCGACGACTTAAGAGAACGTACCCGGGGCGCCGTGGTGACCCCGCAGGACAGGGGCTACGACGAGGCCCGCAAGGTCTACAACGCCACCGCGGACCGCAGACCCGCGGCCGTCGTGCGGTGCGCCAACGCCGGCGACGTGATGGCCACCGTCAACTACGCCCGCGAGATGGGCCTTGACCTCGCCGTGCGCGGCGGCGGGCACAGCGCGCCCGGCTACGGAACCTGCGACGACGGCGTGGTGGCCGACCTGTCCGGCCTGCGCGGGGTGCGCGTCGACCCGGTGGCCCGGACCGCCCGCGCCGAACCGGGCGCGACCTGGGGCGACCTGAACGCCGCCACCCACGCCTTCGGCCTCGCCACCACCGGCGGGATCGTCTCCACCACCGGCATCGCCGGCCTGACGCTCGGCGGCGGCTTCGGATACCTCTGCCGGACGATGGGGCTGACCTGCGACAACCTGCTCTCCGCCGATGTGGTGACGGCCGACGGCCGGTTCCTGACCGCCGACGCCGACCGGAACGCCGACCTGTTCTGGGCGCTGCGCGGGGGCGGCGGCAACTTCGGCGTGGTGACCTCGTTCGAGTACCGGCTGAGCCCGGTCGACCAGGTCGTCGCCGGGCCGATGCTGTTCGAACTGGAGCACATGGAGAGCATCCTGAAGTTCTACCGGGAGTTCATCCAGGACGCTCCCGAGCAGCTCTTCCTCTTCCCCGGCTTCCAGACCGCGCCGCCGCTGCCGTTCATCCCCGAGGACCGGCACGGCGACATCCTGGGCATCGTGGTGGTCTGCTGGTCCGGACCGGTCGAGGACGCCGACCGGGTGCTCCGGCCGCTGCGCGACCTGGCGCCCCGGGTCGCCGAGGCGGTCGGGCCGATGCCCTACCCGGCGATCAACAGCGCCTTCGACCCGCTGCTGCCGCCCGGCCTGCGGGAGTACTGGAAGGGCAGCTTCGCGACCGAGCTGACGGACGCGGCGATCGCGGCCCACCTGGAGCACGGGCCGAAGGTGCCGACACTCAGCTCGACCATGCACATCTACCCCGTGAACGGCGCACCGCAGCGGGTCGCGCCGGAGGCCACCGCCTACTCCTACCGGGAGGCGACGTTCTCCACCGTGATCCTGGCGGTCGGGGACGACCCGGCCGGCGACGAGGCGCAGACCGCATGGGTACGGGACTACTACGCGGCGGTGGCGCCGCACTCCGAGCCCGGCGGGTACATCAACTTCATGGGCGAGGACGACCAGGACCGGGTCGAGGACAACTACCGGGGGAACTACGCCCGGCTGGCCGCGGTGAAACGGCAGTACGACCCGGACAACCTCTTCCACCTCAACCAGAACATCAAGCCGGCCGCGGCCTGACCTCCCGGCTCCCGTCCGGACGGCTCCGGCCGCCCGGACGGGCGGTGCCCCGGGGCGGCTCACGGGAGCTCGGAGCAGGCCCAGGGCTTGTCCGACAAGCCCTAGCGGAGCGGCCCGTCGCCGGGCTCCTCCTGGTACGAGAAGCGCTTCTCGGCCCACGGGTCGGCCCGGTTGTGGTAGCCGCGCTCCTCCCAGAAGCCGCGGCGGTCGGCGCGCATGTACTCCACCGCGCGCACCCACTTGGGGCCCTTCCAGGCGTACAGGTGGGGCACCACCAGCCGGACCGGGAAGCCGTGCTCGACGGTGAGCGGCTCGCCGTCGTGGTGGGTGGCGAAGACCGTACGGGGGTCGGCGAAGTCCTCCAGCCGGAGGTTGGCGCTGTACCCGTACTCGGCCCACACCATCACATGGGTGACGCCGGGGGCCGGGGGCACCTGTTCGAGGACGGCCGACGCCGGTACACCGGTCCAGTCGTTGCCGAGCATCGAGAACCGGGTCACGCAGTGGAAGTCGCCCTGCACGGTGATCCGGGGCAGGGCATGGAAGCCGGCGAAGTCCCAGCTGTGCTTCTCGGCCGAGGCGGTCGCCCCGAACACCTGGAAGTCCCAGGTCAGCGGCTTGAAGCGGGGAACGGGCCCGTAGTGCAGGACGGGCCAGCCGCGTTGCAGGCGCTGGCCCGGTGGGAGCCTCGGGTCAGACGGCGGAAGTGGTTCTTGTTCGGACTGACCCATGTCTCCATGGTGACAGACCGCGCGTAGTGCTACGTGCGCGCCCCTTCTCCGCGCCCTGCGCCCGCCCACACAGCGCAATGGTTGGCAAATCAGATAATCCGGCACATCTCCGTGTGAGTGTGAACTTACTGGAAATACCACCCATCACGGTGCCAGGATGCGGGCAGCCGTGGATCCCGGAAGTACAGCAGGAAGGCAGACGCCATGAAGGGTGACCCCGAGGTCATCGAGTTCCTCAACGAGCAGCTCACCGCCGAGCTGACCGCCATCAACCAGTACTTCCTGCACGCCAAGATGCAGGAGAACTTCGGCTGGACGAAGCTCGCCAAGTACACCCGGCACGAGTCCTTCGACGAGATGAAGCACGCCGAGATCCTCACCGACCGGATCCTCTTCCTGGACGGGCTCCCGAACTACCAGCGGCTGTTCCACGTCCGGGTCGGCCAGAACGTCAAGGAGATGTTCGACGCGGACCGCCAGGTCGAGGTCGAGGCGATCGACCGCCTGCGGCGCGGGATCGTGGTGATGCGGGCCAAGAACGACGTCACCTCGGCCAACATCTTCGAGTCGATCCTCGCGGACGAGGAGCACCACATCGACTACCTCGACACGCAGCTCGAACTGCTGGAGCGACTCGGCGAGCCGCTCTACCTGTCCCAGCTGATCGAGCAGCCGGAGTCCTAGACCCCGGGAGAGCCGCGGCGGCAACGACGACCGCAGGCGCGGCGCCTCGGTACCCGACGGAGCGCCCCGTACCCGCCCCGCACCCGACGGACCCGCCCGGGCGGGCGGCCGCACGACGGGGTGACCACCGGACGACAGGGTGACTACGCGGCGCGCAGCGGGGCCCGCTCCAGCGGTCGGACGGCCGGCAGCGGGGCCTGCCCGGCAGGAGCCGGCGCGCCCGACGGCTGCCCCGCCTCACCGTCCCGGTCCGCGAGGCCGAGCTTGGCGGCCAGCCGGGCGGTCGGACACGGCCGCGCGCCGTGCTCGCCCAGCAGGGCCTGGATGCGTCGGACGCAGGAGCCGCAGTCCGTGCCCGCCTTGCAGCCCTTGGCGATCTGACGGGGGCTGTTCGCGCCGGCGTCGATGGCCTTCTTCACCTGGTCCTCGGTGACCGCATGACACATGCACACGTACATCGCGGGTCTCTCCCAGGTGGTTCGGGGGCGATCTCGGGGCGGGTCCCGGTGGGATCCGGAAATGATCTAGGAAGGCTTGCCTTAGCTCACTAAGCCTTACCTTACCCGCCGATCCGGGTACGAAAAAGCCCCTCCGGGCTCGGGAATCCCGAAACCGGAGGGGCCTTCGTCACATCACGGGTGTTTCCGCCGGGCCGGGCCCGGCCGTGGTGGGCGCCGGGGCGCCCACCACCGCGGTCAGTGACCGCCCCGGTACATCTCGGCCACCAGGAACGCGAGGTCCAGCGACTGGCTGCGGTTGAGCCGCGGGTCGCAGGCCGTCTCGTAGCGCTGGTGCAGGTCGTCGACCAGCACCTCGTCGCCGCCGCCGACGCACTCGGTGACGTCGTCGCCGGTCAGCTCCACGTGGATGCCGCCCGGGTGGGTGCCGAGCGCGCGGTGCACCTCGAAGAAGCCCTTGACCTCGTCGAGCACGTCGTCGAAGCGGCGGGTCTTGTGGCCGCTGGAGGCCTCGAAGGTGTTGCCGTGCATCGGGTCGCAGATCCACACCGGCTGGGCGCCGGAGGCGGTGACCTTCTCCACCAGGGTGGGCAGGTGATCGCGGACCTTGCCCGCACCCATCCGGGTGATGAAGGTGAGCCGGCCGGGCTCGCGCTCGGGGTCGAGCCGCTCGATCAGGGTGAGCGCGTCCTCGACCGTGGTGGTCGGGCCGAGCTTGACGCCGATCGGGTTGCGGATCTTCGACGCGAACTCGATGTGCGCCCCGTCCAGCTGGCGGGTGCGCTCACCGATCCAGACCATGTGGCCCGACACGTCGTACAGGTCGCCGGTGCGCGAGTCCACGCGGGTCAGCGCGGTCTCGTAGTCGAGCACCAGCGCCTCGTGCGAGGAGAAGAACTCGACGGTCTTGAACTCCTCGGGAGCGACCCCGCAGGCCTGCATGAAGGCCAGCGCGTTGTCGATCTCCTTGGCCAGCTTCTCGTACCGCTGGCCGGACGGGGAGTTGCGCACGAAGTCCTGGTTCCAGGCGTGCACCTGGCGCAGGTCCGCGTAGCCACCGGTGGTGAAGGCGCGGACCAGGTTGAGGGTGGCAGCGGACGCGTTGTACATCCGCTTGAGGCGCTCGGGGTCGGGGATACGGGATTCGGGGGTGAACTCGAAGCCGTTCACCGAGTCGCCCCGGTAGACGGGCAGAGTCACGCCGTCGCGGGTCTCGGTCGACTTGGAGCGCGGCTTGGAGTACTGGCCCGCGATCCGGCCTACCTTGACCACCGGCACGGAGGCGGCGTACGTCAGCACGGCGGCCATCTGCAGCAGGGTCTTGAGCTTGTTGCGGATCTGCTCGGCCGACACGCCGTCGAAGGCCTCGGCGCAGTCGCCGCCCTGCAGCAGGAACGCCTCACCACGCGCCACGGCACCGAGCCGGGCGCGCAGCTGGTCGCACTCGCCTGCGAAGACGAGCGGCGGATACGAGGCGAGGTCCGCAAGAGACTTGCGCAGCGCCTCAGGATCCGGCCATTCAGGCTGCTGCGCCGCGGGCAGGGACTGCCAGGAGTGGAGATTTGTCACGGTCACGTTGCCAAGGCTACGGGGTGTGACAACAGAATTGTGTCCCTTGCCCGATGGATGAGACGCGTCTTGGACATATCCGGGACCGGCTTCACTTCCGTGCCGGATCCGCTACGCTCTGCACCATGAACGCGCCGCACCCCTTCTCGTGGTGGTGGACCATCCCCGAGGTGGCCCACCGATAGCGCGTCCCTGACGACACGACGGCCGCCCCTCGGGGCGGCCTTTCTGCGTACTTCGAGCAGTTCGGCCCTCCCGGAACAGCGGATCCACTAGCGCATCCCGAGCCTTCCCGGAAGGAAGCCGCACCGTGACCAGTCCCACAGAACTGCTCGCCCGCCTGACCGCCCCGGGCGCCCCCGCCTTCGCCCTGCTGCACCGCCGGGCGCCCCGGCTCGCGCCGGACACCGTCGAGGTACTGCTCGGCACGACCGGCTCCTACGAGCTGCTCGCCGACCTGCCGGTACGGCACGGTGTCCCGGCGGACGGCCCGCGGCACGACCTGCTCGCCCTGGTCCCGTACCGCCAGATCCGCGAGCGCGGGTTCGACGCGCACGACGACGGGACCCCGCTGCAGGCGATCTCGGTGGACGAGGAGTACGCCTTCCCGCTGGCCGAGCTCCTGCCGGCGCTGCCGCAGCTGCCGGTCTCGCTGTCCGGCGGCGGCTTCGACATCGACGACGAGCAGTACGCGGAGATCGTCCGCCGGGTGATCGAGGACGAGATCGGACGCGGCGAGGGCGCCAACTTCGTCGTCCGGCGGGACTTCACCGCCACCCTCGACGGCTTCGGCCCGGCCCTCGCGCTGTCGCTGTTCCGCCGGCTGCTGGAGCAGGAACGCGGCGCGTACTGGACCTTCCTGGTGCACACCGGGGAGAGGATCCTGGTCGGCGCCTCCCCCGAGGTGCACGTGCGGCAGTCCGGCGGCACGGTGGTGATGAACCCGATCTCCGGCACCTACCGCTATCCGGCGGGCGGCCCCGGCATCGACTCGCTGCTCGAATTCCTCCAGGACCCCAAGGAGCTGGAGGAGCTCACCATGGTGGTCGACGAGGAACTCAAGATGATGTGCACCGTCGGCGACCTCGGCGGCCAGGTGCTCGGCCCGCGCCTCAAGGAGATGGCCCACCTCGCGCACACCGAGTACGAGCTGCGCGGCCGCACCTCGCTGGACGTCCGCGAGGTGCTCAAGGAGACCATGTTCGCCGCCACCGTGACCGGCAGCCCCGTGCAGAACGCCACCCGCGTGATCAAGCGGTACGAGGCCACCGGGCGCGGCTACTACTCCGGCGCGCTGGCCCTGATCGGCCGCTCCGCCAGCGGCGGCCAGCTGCTGGACTCCCCCATCTGCATCCGCGCCGCCGACATCGACCCGGCCACCGGCGGGCTGGTGGTGCGGGTCGGCGCGACCCTCGTGCGGCACTCCGACCCGCACGGCGAGGTCGCCGAGACGCACGCCAAGGCCGCCGGCGTGCTCACCGCGATCGGTGCCCGCCCCGCCCCCGGGCACCGGCTGCCCCGACCCGGCGGCCCCCGGTTCTCCGACGACCACCGGGTGCAGACCGCGCTGGACGCCCGGCGGGCCGACCTGGCGCCGTTCTGGCTGCGGATGCAGGAGCCGGCCACCGTCACCGAGGCCCTGCCCACCCTGGTCGTGGACGGCGAGGACACCTTCACCTCGATGCTCGCCCACCTGCTGGCCTCGCTCGGCCACCAGGTCTCCGTGCTCCGCTACGACACCCCCGGCCTGCGCGAACGCGTCGCCGCCCACCCCGGCGCCCTGGTGCTCGGCCCCGGTCCCGGCGACCCGGCCGACGCCGCCGACCCCAAGATGGCGGCGCTGCGGCCGATCGTGGCCGACGCCCTGGCCGCCGCCCGGACCGGCACCCGCACCGCGCCGCTGCTCGCCGTCTGCCTCAGCCACCAGCTGCTCTCGGACGCCCTCGGGCTGCCGCTGGCCCGCAAGGCCGTCCCGTACCAGGGCGCCCAGGAGGCGGTGGACCTGTTCGGCGAGCGCCGGACCGTCGGCTTCTACAACACCTTCACCGCCCGCTGCTCGGACGCCGACGCCGCCCGGCTCGCCGCCGAGGGCGTCGAGGTGGCCCGCGACCCGGCCACCGGCGACGTGCACGCCCTGCGCGGTCCCGGCTTCGCCGGCCTGCAGTTCCACCCCGAGTCGGTGCTCACCCGGGACGGCGTCGCCATCGTCGCCGATCTGCTGGCCCGGCCGGGCGTGCGGGGCGCGGCCGGCGTCGCCCTGCTCGGCTGAGCACCCGCCGTGCCCCCGTCCGTCCCGTACCGGCCTTCGCGCACGGTACGGGACGGACGGGTACGGGACGAGGGGGAACCGGGCGCAGCCCCACGGGACGGACGGGTACGGGACGGACGGGTGCGGGACGGACGGGTGCGGGACGGACGGGTGCGGGACGGACGGGCCGTCAGGCCTCGTCGTCGAGGCCCTGCTCGATCGCGTACCGGACCAGCTCGACCCGGTTGTGCAGCTGGAGCTTGCCCAGGGTGTTCTGCACGTGGTTCTGCACGGTCCGGTGCGAGAGCACCAGCCGGTCGGCGATCTGGCGGTACGACAGCCCCTTGGCGACCAGCCGCAGCACCTCGGTCTCCCGCGCGGTGAGCTGCGGGGCGGCGGGCGCGGACGCCTGCGCCGGCTCGGCCGCGAGCCGGCGGAACTCGCCCAGCACCAGCCCGGCCAGGCCGGGGGTGAAGACGGCGTCGCCGACCGCCGTACGGCGCACCGCGTCCAGCAGCTCGTCCCGCCCGGCGGACTTCACCAGGTACCCGGTGGCACCCGACTTCACGGCCTCCAGCACGTCCGCGTGCTCGCCGCTGGCGGACAGCACCAGCACCCGCACCGACGGGTCCTGCCCCACCACCTGACGGCACACCTCGACCCCCGGCAGGCCGGGCAGGTTGAGGTCTAGCACCACCACCTGCGGGCTGCAGGCCCGGGCCCGGCGCACCGCCTCCTCGCCGTCCCCGGCGGTGGCGACCACGTCCAGGCCCGCCTCGGCGAGGTCCCTGGAGACCGCCTCCCGCCACATCGGGTGGTCGTCCACCACCATCACCCGCAGGGCGTCCTGTTCCACCGTCATGCTCCCTCCCTGGGGACCCGCAGTTCGACCTCGACGCCCTCGCCCGGCACCGAGTACAGCTCGGCGGCGCCGCCGAGGTCCAGCAGTCGGCCCCGGATCGACTGCGAGACACCGAGGCGCCCGCTGCGCTCGGCCTCGCCGAGCCGGCCCGCCGCGAAGCCGGGCCCGTCGTCGCGGATGCTGACCGTGACCGCCTCCGGCTCGTCCTCGACCAGGATCCAGGCCCGGGCGCCGGGGCCGGCGTGCCGGTGCACGTTGTCCACGGCCGCGCCGACGGCGGCGGCCAGTTCGGCGGCCACCGGGCCCGGCAGCAGCACCGGGGTGCCCGGGGCGGAGACGGTGACCCGCTCGCCGGCGTACGGGGCGACCAGCGCGCGCAGGTCCTCCTGCTCGGCCGGGCCCTGGTGCGGCAGCGGCCCGCCGGTCATCAGGGCGCGCAGCGCGCGCTCCTGCTCCCCGGCCAGCCGCCCGAGTTCGGCCAGCCCCGGCCCGTTCCCGGCGACCTGCTCGCTGCCCCGGCGCTGGACCAGCGCCAGCACCTGCAGCACGCCGTCGTGGATGTCCCGGGAGAGCCGCTCGCGCTCCCGGGTGGCCGACTCGACCTGCAGGGCCCGGGTGAGCGCGGCCTCACTGGCGCGGGCCAGCTCGATCACGTACCCGATGGCGCAGCCCGCCACCATCAGCAGCACGATGTTGTGGACGTTGTCGCCGGTGAAGCCGCCGTGGCCGAAGATGTTCGCGACGCCGATCAGGGTGCCCGCGAAGGCCGCCGGGCGCCAGCCGCCCTTGGCGGCGAAGCCGAGGACGGTACCGGCCGCCCAGATGGTGGGCAGGGTCGGCGCGCCGGCCTGGATCCGGGCCGGGGCGTCCACCAGGCCGCTCATCACCACGCCGGTCATGGTGAGGGTCAGATCGGTGCCCAGCACGTACCAGGTGCACCGCTGGGGGCCGGCGAAGGCGCGGATCGTCGCAAGCGTCCACAGGGTCAGGGCGCCCAGGTAGATCCAGCCGGCGACCGGGTGCAGGAAGTCGCCGTAGGAGTTGAGGTACCGCAGCAGCGCGTAGCCCAGCGCCAGCACCCGGAAGTACGAGATGGCCCGCCAGAGCGGCAGCTCGACGGACATCCCGCCGGCCGCCAGCGTGCCACCGACACCGGTGAGGCCGGCGAGGCCGCCGGCGACCGGGCCGGCGGCGGGTCGTGCGAGTGCGGTCCCGGTACCCGTACCGCTGCCGCCACCGGCTCCGCCGCCGGGGGTACCGCTGCCGTCCGTCATGAGCCCCTCCCCTGGCGGTGGCGGCTAGGCCTGACCGCTGTCCTTCTCGTCGTCGGCCTTCTGCTCCCGGCCGGTCCCGGCCTCCTGCCCGGCCTGCTCGGCCTGCTCGGCCGCCGCCTGTTCGGCTGCGGCCTTCTCGGCCTTCTCCGCCTCGGCCCGCTCCGCCTTCAGGGCGGCCTGCTCGGCCTTCTGGGCGGCCTTGCGGTCGGCGTCGGTGCGCTTCTTCTCGTCGGCGATCTGCCGCTTCGCGGCGGTCGCGTAGATGTCCACGTACTCCTGGCCGGACAGGCGCATGATCTCGTACATCACCTCGTCCGTCACCGAACGCAGGATGAACCGGTCGTTCTCCATCCCCTGGTAGCGGGAGAAGTCGAGCGGGCGGCCGATCCGGATGCCGGGACGGATGCCGAAGTTGGGGACCACCTGGCCGGGCGGCTGCACCTTCTCGGTGTCGATCATGGCCACCGGGATCACCGGCGCGCCGGTCGCCAGCGCGACCCGGGCCAGGCCGCCGACCTTGCCCCGGTACAGCTTGCCGTCGGGCGAGCGGGTGCCCTCGGGGTAGACGCCGAACAGCTCACCGCGCTCGATCACCGCGACCGCGCTGCGGATCGCCGCCTCGCCGGCGCCGCGGACACCCGAGCGGTCGACCGGGAGCTGGCCGACGCCCTTGAAGAAGGCCGCGGTCAACTTGCCCTTCACCCCGGGGGTGTTGAAGTACTCCGCCTTGGCGATGAAGGTCACCCGGCGCTTCATGAGCGCGGGCAGGAAGAAGGAGTCCGAGAAGGAGAGGTGGTTGCTCGCGATGATCGCGGCACCCTCTTCGGGGATGTTCTCCGCCCCCTCCATCCACGGCCGGAAGAAGATCCGTAGCAATGGCGCGACGATCATCTTCATCAGTCGGTAGAACAACGCCGGGCCTCCTGTTTAGCGGACCGGTCGATCCTAATGCCCAGCGGCCCTCCCCGGTGCCGCCGCCCCGCCCCGGCGGGGTGCGCAGGGCCTCCCGGCGGGGTGTACGAGCCGACCCGGCGCGTGGGACGATGCGGCTCCAGCGCTCCCGCCCGGGCCACCCGCGCGCGGTCGCCGACCCCCGCGAACGCGAAGGAGCCCCCACTCATGCCGCTGCTGCCCGGTGCCGAGCCCTTCCACCACCGGGGCGGCCCGGTCGGCGTCCTGCTCTGCCACGGCTTCACCGGCTCCCCGCAGTCGCTGCGCCCCTGGGCGGACCACCTGGTCGAGGCCGGCCTCACCGTCTCGCTGCCGCTGCTGCCCGGGCACGGCACCCGCTGGCAGGACATGCAGGTCACCCGCTGGGAGGACTGGTACGCCGAGGTCGAACGAGAGTTCCTGGCCCTGAGCGAGAGCTGCGAGCAGGTCTTCGTCCTCGCCCTGTCGATGGGCGGCTCGCTGGCCCTGCGACTGGCGGCCGTGCACGGCCCGGCGGTCGCCGGCGTGGTGCTGGTCAACCCGTCGGTGCGCTCCGACAACCCCGCGAGCGTGCTGCTCCCGGTGCTGCGGCACGTGGTGCCGAGCCTGCCCGGGGTGGCCGACGACATCGCGCTGGAGGGCTCCCACGAGGTCGGCTACGACCGCACCCCGCTGCACGCCGCCTGGTCGCTGTCCCTGCTGTGGAAGGACGTCCAGGCGAAGCTCCCGCAGGTGCGTCAGCCCGTGCTGCTCTTCCACAGCCCGCAGGACCACGTGGTCTCGCCGGCCAACTCGGAACTGGTCCTCGCCCGGATATCCTCGACCGACGTGACGGAGCGACTGTGCGAGCGCAGTTTCCACGTCGCGACGCTGGACCACGACGCGGCGGAAATATTCGGGGCGAGTCTGGACTTCATCCGACGGCTGGCCCCTTCGCTCGCGACGGGTGCCACCCGGGTCGAATCCGACGATCACCAAGGCTGAAGGGCCGGAAGTGCACGAGAGCAGCACGGCGGGCAGCGAGGACGAACCGCCCCGCGAGGACGGTCTGAAGAAGGCTGCCGAGGAGCCGGCGGACGAGCGCCCGGACGCCGGTGACGGCGCCGGGGGGCCTGCCGCCGAGCCCGTCGGCGGCACGGCCGCCGGGGGCGGGGCCGGAGCCGCGGGCGGTACCGGACCCACGGCCGCCGGGGGTGCCGCGGGCACTGCCGCGGGCGCGGCCGAGCCGGGCGCGGCGCCGCCGGCCCGGCGGGTGCCCGAACGCAGCCAGGCCGAGCAGGACGAGATCTTCGCCGCCCTGGTCGCGCAGTTCGACGAACCCGTCGGCCTGAACGCCCCGGACTGGCCCGAGAGCGAGAACCTGCGGGGCAAGGGCGAGTTCAGGAGCGGCCCGGGGAGCGCCGCGACCGACCTCTCCGACCTGGCCCCGCAGCCCCGCCCGCGCCCCTCGCAGCCGGTCGTCCCGGCCGCGGGCCCGCGCGACTACGAGGCCGCCGAGGACCCGGACGAGGGCCACTTCGTGCCGCCGGAGCCCCCGCCGCTCCCCGAGGCCGACGTCACCTCCAAGTTCGCCTGGCTCGCCGTGCTCGGCGGCCCGGCGCTGCTGCTCTTCGACGCCGTGTTCTGGCAGGAGGTGGCCGGCTGGCCGGCCTGGGTCGGCGTCACCGCCTTCCTCGGCGGCTTCGTCACCCTGGTCGTCCGGATGAAGGACCGCGACGAGGACGAGGACGAGGACCCGCACGGCGGCGCGGTCGTCTGACTCCCGCGCGGTCGTCCGTCCGCACGGCGGCGCCCGCCGCGGACGGCCCCCGCGCGGCACCGCCGCCCCACCCGTCCGGGCGCGCGGGCGGGTGGGCCGCCGCCTACGGTGGTAGGGCCGGGTGTCCGCCCGGTTCCGGCTCCTCCGGGAGGCGACGGCCATGCGTGCCACCCCTGTCGTCCGTGCGGTCTCGCTGCTGGCCGGCCTGACACTGGCCACGCTGGCCGGCTGCTCCGCACACTCGATCGAGACCGAGCCCGCGTCGAAGGCCTCCACCGCAGCGGGCTCCACCGCACCGGCCGGATCGACGGCGGCGTCCGGGTCCGCCGGGTTACCGTCCGGACCCTCCGGCGGGAACGGCGGAAACGGCGGGACGGCCGCGCGGGCACAGGTCGGGGACACCCTGGAGCTGCCCGGCAGCGCGTCCGGGTCCCGGATGGCGGTGACCGTGACGCAGGTGGTCGACCCGGCCGCGCCGAACGACCAGTTCTCCACCCCGAGGGCCGGCAACCGGCTGGTGTCCGTGCAGTTCCGCCTGCACAACATCGGGACCGCCGTCTACTCCGACGCCCCCTCCAACGGTGCCCAGGTGATCGACGGCCAGGGCCAGGGGTTCAACGCCGACATCTTCGTCACCACACAGGCCGGGCCGCCCTTCCCCGCCACCGTGAACGTCGCGCCCGGGGACACCGCTCTGGGGTTCATCTCCTTCCAGCTGCCGGCCGGCTCCACCCTCGCAAAGGTCCAGTTCACGCTGGACTCCGGCTTGGCCGACGCCACCGGGCAGTGGCGGGTCGACCCGGCGGCGACGAGCTCGCAGGCGACCACGGCCCCGCAGGCCACCGGCGCCCCGTCGGGTGCCTCCCCGCCCGCCGCCTCGGCCGGCGGCGCAGGCGCACCGGCCGCGGACGCCCGGGCGACCGTCGAGGCGTACTACGCCGCCGTCAACGCCAAGGACTACCCGACCGCCTGGGCGCTGGGCGGCAAGAACCTCAACTCCTCGTACCAGGACTTCAAGGCGGGCTTCGCCTCCACCGCCCGGGACAACCTGACCGTCACGTCGGTGAACGGCCCGGTGGTGGGTGTCGTCCTGGACGCCGTGCAGAACGACGGCGGCCACCGGGTGTTCGCCGGCACCTACACCGTGCGCGGCGGCGTGATCGTGGGCGCGGACATCCACTGAACCGCCCCGCCGCCCCTCCCCCGGACGTGGGCCGGCACCCCGACGGGACCGCTCACGGCCACCCGGTCGGCGCCGGGATCTCCAGCACGGCGAGCACCGGCAGGTGGTCGGTGGCGGCCCGCAGGTCGGCCTCGTCGACCCCGGGCAGGCCGTGCGGGACGCCGCAGGCCAGCACCTGGACGCCGGGCGTCGCGAAGACCGCGTCGATGCGCTGGTAGGGGTTGTCGGGGACGGACGTGAAGGTGCCGCCCCAGGGCGCGGTCGGATGGCCGTCCTGGAGCCGTCCGGCGAGAAGCTGCCAGCCCGGGCCGTCGGGATGCTCGTTGAAGTCGCCGGCGATCACCCCGTGCTCCCCCGGCGCGATCTGCTCCGGCAGCAGCTCGAACTGGGTGTACCGCTCCGAAGGGTCCAGGCTGAGGTGACAGCTGGTGACCGAGAAGGCGGCGCTGTCGCCGGCCCGGAGCAGGGCGGTGGCGAACCCGCGGGCGTGCAGGCCGCGGGTCTTGGGCAGGAGCCGGTCCCGGACGGCGAGGACTTCGAGGCCAGGGCGGCCGAGCAGCAGCGGGCCGGCCGCGATCCGCCCGCCCCCGGCCAGGATCTCGGTACCGGTCCGCCGGGCCAGCCAGGCGGCCTGACCGCCGGGGCGCCAGTAGCGCGGGGACTCCTGGACGCAGACCACGTCGGGCTCGCAGGCCCGGACGACCCGGGCCAGGGCGCGCCGGTCGTCGCGCAGGGAGCGGATGTTGTAGCTGAGCAGGCGTACCCGGTGGCCGCCGTCCGGCCCCGGCCCCGAGGCCGGCAGGGCGGGCGGGGCCGGGCGGGCCCGGGGCGTCCGAAGCGGCGGCGGCCCGGGGCTCCGGGGCTGGTCGGTCACGGTGTCGTCCCCTCCTGCGCCTCGGGCGGTCCACCGGCCACCATAGGCCCGGCACCGGCCGGTGCGGGCCAGGAACGCCGCGACGGGACGGGGACGCGTGTCGGGAACACCGCGCCGGCCGGCAGGAGGCACGCCGGGACGACGGCGGCGGGGCCGTCACGGGCAGCCGGACCGGCAGCGGCGGCCGGCCGGAGAACGCCGCGACGGCGGGGCGGGGGGTGAGGGCCTCCCCGCCCCGCCGTCGGCGAAGCAGTGACCGGGTCGTACGGGCCGACCGGTCGGGTTTTGCGGATCAGACGGTGCGGGCCAGGTCGCCCGCGCCGGCGATGCCGGCGGCCGAACCCATCGACGCCAGCACGACCTCGGCACGCGGGCGGTGGACGCCGCCGGTCAGGTAGCGCTGGAAGGACTTGGCGACCGGGTCGAGCAGCAGCCGGCCGGAGTCGGAGACGCCGCCGCCGAGCACGAAGACGCCCGGGTCGAAGAGGGCGGCCAGGTCGGCCATGCCGCGGCCGAGCCAGTCGGCCAGCTCGTCGTAGCACTCCAGGGCCAGCGGGTCGCCGTCCTCGGCGGCCTCGGTGATGTGGATGCCCCGGATGGTCTCGGCGACGCCGTCGTTGAGCTCCAGCATCCGCTTGCCGCGCACCGGGTCGGCGGCGGACTTCTCGCGGCCGTAGCGGCGCAGCGCGCGGCCGGAGCCGTACTGCTCCCAGCAGCCCTTGCCGCCGCAGCCGCAGAGCAGGCCGTCGGGGACCATGTTGAGGTGGCCGATCTCGCCGGCCACGCCGAACCGGCCGCGGTGCAGGCGGCCGTCCAGGACGATGCCGCCGCCGATGCCGGTACCGACGGTGATCAGCACCATGTCGGAGTGGGCCGCCGCCGCGCCGAACCGGAACTCGGCCCAGGCCGCGCAGTTGGCGTCGTTCTCGACGACCGTCTCCAGGCCGGTGAGCTCCTCGATCCGGGCCTTGAGCGGTTCGTTCTCCCAGTCGATGTTGGGCGCGAAGATCACCGTGGAGCGGTCCCGGTCGACGAAGCCGGGGGCCCCTACGCCCACCGCCGTCACGTCCGGGTGCAGTTCCTTGAGCTCGCGTACTGCCTGTGCGATGGCATCGACCGCCCACTGGGGGTCGGCCGGGGTGGGTACCCGGGTCCGGGCCAGGATCTCGCCTGCCTCGTCGACCACGCCGGCCGCAATCTTGGTACCGCCGACATCGACGCCGATGGTCAGAGCCATGTGTCCCTCAGCTATTCATCTCGTTCCCGCTGGACGGAAAGGTACCGTCCAAACCTGCTCCCGTACACACCGGCGCCTACATTATCCGAAAGCAATCCCGTGGGAACATGGCTGTCCGCTTTCAAAAGTCGTACGTTTCGAATCGCTGCGTCAGCTCCCGTCCGCCCTGAGTAACCATGCCTGACCTGGTGATTCACTCCTTGTCGGACGGTCCGTCAGGCGTGTCGAGGTCAATGTGCTCACTGCGGGCACTGTCCCCGGCCGCCCACCGGCGTTCATGCCCGGAGACAGCGGCCCGATAGGCGGCGAGCAGTTCACCGCCGGCCGCGGAGAGGTGTCCGTAGACCTCGGGGTGCTTCGCACGCAGCGCGCCCGGCAGCTCGGAGAGCGATCCCAGGGAGCCCGGCGAACCGCCCGAGGCGAGCGAACCCAGCGAACCGAGGGCCGCCGCCGCGAACTGCGGCACACCGGCCTCCTCCGCCTTCTCCCCGACGGCCCTGGCGAGCCGCCGGACCTCGTCCACCAGCAGGCCGAGCTCCGGACCGAACGGATGCTCCGGGCCGGCGTCCCGCCGCCCGCCCAGGCCGGGTCCGGCCTCGGGGCCGTCGCTGTCGCCGGGGCGCCCCCGGTCGGCGCTCTCCTCGGCGGGCCGGCCGGTCCGGTCGTCGGCAGTGGTCATCGCGGGCGCCTCCTCAGCTGCGGCCGCACCCGCGGCCGCCTCCCTCGACGCTACCGGAATCCGCCGGTCAGCCCCGGGGCCAGAGCGCCGGGTCAGGGGCGAAGCGCACGGCGAGCACGCCGTCGGCCAGGGCCGCACCCGTGACGGTGCAGCGGCGCAGCGCGGACGGCAGCGCCAGGATCCGACGGTACGCACCGATGCCGACCACCAGCTCGTCGCCGCGCCGGACGAGGTCCAGATCGGCCCGGTCGGCGCCCGGCAGGCCGATCCGCCAGACCAGTAGGCCCTCCTCGGCCAGCCGGTCCTCGACCGTCCACGGCGCGGGGGCGGCGGGGGCCGGGCCCTCGCCGTCGCCGTACAGCTGGTCGGCCAGCTCCTCCAGGGCCACCTCGGGGAGGGCGCCGACCAGCAGCGGCACGTCCAGTTCGGCGGCCAGGGCCTCCAGCAGCTCGCGCTGGCGGCCGGCCAGCGCGGCGAGCCACGGGTCGGGCGAGGAGGTGGCGGCGGCCGGCAGCGCGCGGTGCACGACCACGGCGTCGGGCCGCAGGCCGTGCAGGGCGAGGCCGGCCCTGATCCGGCGCAGCTCGTCCACCGGGTACGCCTCGGCCTCGACCACCAGGCGCACCGAGGTACCGGGCGCGGTGATCGCGGCCCGGGCGTCGGCCAGCGCGGCGACGGCCTTGGTCCGGGCCTCGTAGAGCCACTCGGCGGGCATCGGGACCCCGGCCACCGCGGCCAGCAGCGGGCGCAGCGCCCGAGCGGCCTGGCGCTGCTCCGGGAGCAGCCGGGCGAGGTAGCGCTCCAGCTGCTCGGGCAGGGCGAGCGCGGCGGTGAGTTCGGCGGGCCGCGGGGCGAGGACGACCAGCACCTCGGCGTCGGCGGTGTGCAGGGCCCGCAGCATGGCCAGCCGGGAGGTGCCGGGGAGGGCGGTCAGCTCCTCGGGGTCCAGCGGGTCGGCGCCGAGCAGGTCCAGGGCGGGCTTCAGCCGGTCGCCGACCGCGCCGAGGGCCTGCCGGAAGACGGCCTGCTCGTCGATCCGCGCGACCCGAAGCCCGGGGGCGTACTCGACGGGCTGCGCGCTCAGGCGGGTGCCGAGCAGGGAGTCCAGGGTGCGGTGCGGGTCGTCGGCGGCGAGCAGCAGGGTGCGGTGCCCCCGCCGGGCCGCGTGCAGGGCGGTGGCGGCGGCGACGGTGGCCGTCCCGCCGTCGCCGCTGACCAGGACGGTGCGGGCCGGGGCCGGGCGGCCGGCGCCGGCGGGGGTCGCGTCGGAGCTGTTCGCCGTCATCGCCGGTGGTCCGCCGTCAGCCCTCGACGCGCTTCTTCAGACCGGCGAGCGCACGGTCGATGATGACCTTCTCGGCCTTGCGCTTGATCATGCCGAGCATCGGGATCTTGACGTCGACGGCGAGCTGGTAGGTCACCTCGGTGCCGCCGCTCTTCAGCGGGGCCAGGGTGTAGGAGCCGTCCAGGGTGCGGAGCATCTGGCTCTTGACCAGGGTCCAGCCGACCTCGCGGTCGCCGTCCCAGGTGTAGGCGAGCACGTGCTCGTCGCGGATGGCGCCGGCGTCGAGCAGCAGGCGGACCTGGGCGCCCCGGCCGGTGCCGTCGGTCTCCAGCACCTCGATCTCCTTGACCTCGCCCGTCCAGGCCGGGTAGGCGGCGAAGTCGGCGATCACGGCCATGACCTCGGCCGGGGTTGCCTCGATGGTGATGCTCGCCCTGGTGTGCTCCGCCATTGGAATGGCCCTCCGCGTGATCCCGTGCGTGCCGGTCGGCTGTGCGCCGAGGGCAGGCTATCGCGATCGGCATGGCGCTCGGCCCACGGCCCGTCAGGTGGGTCCGGGGGCTACCGGCAGGTCACCCCGGCGCTGCCGTAGGGTGCCATTCGAACGATCCCGTCCCGGCCGGGCCGGGCGAGGCCCAGGTGTGACGCTTCGAACACCGGAGCCGACCCCCCTGGCCGAACCCACCTACTGGGCAGTAACGTCCTGGCGTCCCGCAGCGTCGCGAACGAGGAGCAGTCTTGCTCGACTTCAGCCTTCCGGCCCTCTACCAGGTACCGAGCGGCGGTAACCTCTCCGACCTGGTGCACCAGAACGCCGAGCGGCACCCCGATGTCGCGGTGCTCAGCCGAAAGGCCGACGGGCAGTGGAGCGACGTGACCGCCGCACAGTTCCTGGCCGAGGTGCACTCCGCCGCCAAGGGCCTCATCGCGGCCGGCATCGTCCCCGGTGACCGGGTGGGCGTCATGTCGCGGACCCGCTACGAGTGGACGCTGCTGGACTTCGCGATCTGGTCGGCCGGCGCGATCACCGTCCCGGTGTACGAGACCTCCTCCGCCGAGCAGGTCGAGTGGATCCTCGGCGACTCCGGGGCCGTCGCGGTGGTGACCGAGACCGACTCCCACGCCGCCGTGGTCGAGCAGGTCCGGGAGCGGCTGCCGGAGCTGCGGCAGACCTGGCAGATCGAGCGGGGCGCGCTGGCCGCGCTCGCCGTGGCCGGGGCCAAGGTCACCGACGCGACGGTGACCGAGCGCCGGTCGGTGCCGACCGCCGACACGATCGCCACCATCGTCTACACCTCGGGCACCACCGGGCGCCCGAAGGGCTGTCAGCTCACCCACGGCAACTTCCTGTCCGAGCTGGGCAACGTGACGGCCCGCCTGGAGCCGCTGTTCCGGACCGGCGAGAGCTCGGTGCTGCTGTTCCTGCCGCTCGCCCACGTGCTGGGCCGGATCGCCGAGATCGCCGCCGCGATCGCCCCGATCAAGCTCGGCCACGTCTCGGACATCAAGGACGTCACCGCCGAGCTGGCCTCGTTCCGGCCGACGCTGATCCTCGGCGTGCCCCGGGTCTTCGAGAAGGTCTACAACACCGCCCGGGCCAAGGCCCAGGCGGACGGCAAGGGCAAGATCTTCGACCGGGCCGCCGACACGGCCATCGCGTACAGCCGGGCGCTGGACCAGGGCGGCGCGGGCCTGGGCCTGAGACTGAAGCACAAGCTCTTCGACAAGCTGGTGTACAGCAAGCTGCGCGCGGCGCTCGGCGGCCGGGCCACCCACGCGATCTCCGGCGGGGCCCCGCTGGGCGAGCGCCTGGGCCACTTCTACCGGGGCATCGGCTTCACCGTGCTGGAAGGCTACGGCCTCACCGAGACCTGCGCGGCCACCGCCTTCAACCCGCACGACAAGCCGAAGATCGGCACCGTCGGCCAGCCGCTGCCGGGCTCCGCCGTGCGGATCGCCGAGGACGGCGAGGTGCTGCTCAAGGGCCCGCAGGTCTTCACCGGGTACTGGAACAACCCGCAGGCCACCGCCGAGGCGCTGCGGGACGGCTGGTTCGCCACCGGTGACCTGGGCACCCTCGACGACGAGGGCTACCTGTCGATCACCGGGCGCAAGAAGGAGATCATCGTCACCGCCGGCGGCAAGAACGTCGCCCCCGCGGTGATCGAGGACCGGATCCGCGCCCACGCGCTGGTCGGCGAGGTCATGGTGGTCGGCGACCGCCGGGCGTTCATCGCCTGCCTGATCACCGTGGACGAGGACTTCTTCCCCCGCTGGAAGGAGGTCAACGGCAAGCCGGCCACCGCCACCGTCGCCGAACTGCGCGAGGACGCGGACCTGCTGGCCGCCCTGCAGTCCGCGGTGGACGACGGCAACGCCGCCGTCTCGCACGCCGAGGCGGTGAAGAAGTTCCGGGTGCTGGACACCGTCTTCTCCGAGGCCGGCGGCCACCTCACCCCCTCGCTCAAGCTCAAGCGCAACCTGGTGCTGAAGGACTTCGCGGCGGACGTGGAGGCGCTCTACCAGCGCTGAGCACCCCGCCGCCGCACGCGTACGGCCCGCCAGGTCCAGGTGACCCGGCGGGCCGTACGCGTGCGGCGGCGGCGTCCCCTCCCCCGGCCGGGCCGCGGCCGTCCCCCGGCCGGCCGACCCGCCGCCGGGAGGCCGCGGGGAGGCCGCCGCCGGGCCCCCGCCGCTCAGGAGGCCAGCAACGAGGTCAACCGTCCGGCCAGCAGGTCCCAGCGCCAGGAGCGGTCGACCCAGCGGCGGCCGGCCTCGCCCAGGCTGCGGCGCAGCTCCTCGTCGTTCAGCAGCCGCACGATCCGCTCCGCCACGTCCGGCGCCGAGCGGCCGGGAACCACGTACCCCGTCTCGCCCTCCAGGACGGCGTCCGGGGCGCCGCCGGAGTCGCCGGCCACCACCGGCAGGCCGGTCGCCGAGGCCTCCAGGTAGACGATGCCGAGGCCCTCGACGTCCAGCCCGCCGCGCCGGGTGCGGCAGGGCATCGCGAAGACGTCCCCGGCGCCGTAGTGCGCGGGCAGCTGTGACCAGGGCACGGCGCCGGTGAACCGCACCGAGGCGCGTACGCCCCGGGCGTCGACCAGCCGCTCCAGGTCCTTCCGGTAGGGGCCGTCGCCGACGATCAGCAGCACGGCGTCCGGCACGTCCGCGAGGATCTGCGGCATCGCCTCGATCAGGGTGTCCTGCCCCTTGCGCGGCACCAGCCGCGAGACGCAGACCACCACCGGGCGGTCGGCCAGGCCCAGTTCGCGGCGCAGCTCGGCGCCGCCGGAGTCCGGGTGGAAGGTCTGCTCGTCCACGCCCGGCGGCAGCTGCACCATCCGGGCGGCGGCCTCCGGGCCGACCGCGGCGGCGATCCGGGAGCGGGTGTACTCGCCGAGGTAGGTCAGGGTGTCGGTGCCGGCGCCGATCCGGCGCAGCAGCTGCCGGGAGCCGGGCAGCTGGGCCCAGGCCGCCTCGTGCCCATGGGTCATCCCGAGCAGGCGTCCGGCGCCGGCGCGGCGCAGCGCGGGCGCCATCAGGCCGAGCGGGGCGGCCGCGCCGAACCAGACCGAGTCGCAGTTCTCCGCCTTGAGGATCTCGGCGGCCCGGCGGGTGACCCGGGGTGTGGGAACCATCACCTTCGTCCGGTCGCGGATCACCTCGAAGGGCTGCTCGGCGTCGAACCGGGCGCACTCCTCGCCGTCCCGCCAGGTGGAGGCGTAGACCACCACGCTCCCGGCGGGCTGACGCACCGCCATGTTGTGGACGAACGCCTGGATACCGCCGGGCCTCGGCGGGAAGTCGTTGGTGACGATCAAGGTCTTGTGCATCGGGCCACGGCTCGCTCGGTCGGGGGGTGCTCGGTGTACCGCTCGGTGATCCGTACGATAGGTCACCACCACGACCCGCCGGGAACGGAACCGCGTACGGCAACCGTTTCCCCCCCGGGTCCGTCCTAGGTACAGGTGGGCCCCGGTCGGCTGGTTCCAGCGCCGGCCGCAGGTGCCCCGGCGTCGGCGCGGCGCCTGCGGCGGGACCTGGAGACGAACGCGAGACGAACGAGGGAGCGCAGTGGAGTTGGCCCCGGCCGGTACGCCCGGCAGATCCGGCAGCGCCGACGGCGCCGAGGCCGCGCCCGCCGCGACCCCCCAGGCCCCCGGGCGGCCGCGACCGGCCGGCGGGGCACTGTGGGCACTGGGGGCGGGCTGGCTGGCCTCCCGGGCTCTGCTGCTGCTGATGGTCACCGGCGTGCTCAGGCTGGGCGGGGACATCACCGCGGACGTCTCGGTGATCTACCACGGCTGGTACGGCGTGCTGCAGACCGGGACCTTCCCGCTGGACGACGTGACCTGGCAGTACCCGCCCGGCGCCGCCCTGGTGATCATGCTCCCGGGCCTGCTGCCCTGGTCCTACCTGGTCTCCTTCTGGGTGATCTGCGGTGTGGTGGACGCCCTCTCGATGGGCCTGCTGATGCGCGCGGGCGTGCGGCCCGGCCGCAGCTACAGCGGCGCCTGGGTCTGGGTGGCCGGCGTGCCGCTGCTCGGCCCGATGATCTACAACCGGTACGACCTGCTGGTCACCGCGCTGGCGGTGGCCGGGCTGCTGGCCCTGCTGCGGCGCCCGGCGATCGGCGGGCTGCTGCTGGGCCTGGGCGGCATCATCAAGGTCTGGCCGCTGCTGGCCCTGATCGGCACCCCGGCCGGCCGGCGCACCCGGCGCTCCTGGACCTCGGCGGCGGCCACCGCGGGCAGCCTCGGCTTCCTGCTGGCGGCCGGCATGAACGGCGCCTTCGAGTTCCTGAAGTTCCAGAAGGACCGCGGTATCGAGGTGGAGTCGCTGGGCGCGATGCCGCTGCACTTCGCGCGGATGGCCGGGACCTGGGACGGCCAGGTGAAGATGAACTACGGCTCCACCGAGATGCTCGGGCCCTGGGTCGACGTCATCTCCAAGGTGATGGTGGCCGGCACCCTGGCCGGCTTCGCCTGGCTGCTGTTCTGGCGGCTCACCGCGAAGCGCCGCACCGCGGCCACCACGTACGACGCGGCGCTCGCCGCGCTGCTGGTGTTCACCGTGACCAGCCGGGTGATCAGCCCGCAGTACATGGTCTGGCTGGTGGGTGTGGCCGCGGTCTGTCTGAGCGTCCGCGCGACCAGCCAGCGCCCGGTGGCGGTGCTGGTGCTGCTCGCCACCCCGCTGACCATGCTGGAGTTCCCGCTGCTGTTCGGCCAGGTCACCGCCAGCCACACCTGGGGCGTCGTCGTCCTGGGGCTGCGCAACCTGCTGCTGCTGGTGGCCGCCGTGCTGTCCTGCGTGCGCCTGTGGCGCTCCAGCCGGACCCCGGCCACCCTGGCCCCCACCGTGGTGCTGCCGGCCCCGCTGGAGCTGACCGCCAACCCGGCCTACCCCGTACGCCCGGGCATCGCCTACGAGCAGGACCTGCTGGACGGCATCGACCGTCCGCACGCCGGCGCCGAGCGCTGACCGGCCGGCCCTCGGGCGCTCCCGCGGCTCCGGGCCCGGTGTGCCCGGCCGACGGCTCCACGCCGCCTCAGCCGGTGCCGGAGAGCCGGGTGCGTATCTCGTCCCTCCAGCGCGCCGTGAAGTCGTCCAGCCCGGTGCCCAGCTCCGTCCGCAGCACCTGGTCGAGCCGTGCCTCGCGGTCCGGGCCGGGGCCCGCCGCGGCCACCGCCCGGTAGAAGGCGACCAGCCGCTGCGGCCCGTACCGGGCGGCGATCAGGTCGCAGGCCAGCCAGGACAGCTCGTACGCCTGGGCGATGCCCGCCGCCCCGGCGGTGAAGTCCGCGTCGGCGGGCAGTGCGGCGGGCACCCGCCCGGCGGCGACGTCGCGGGCGAGTTCGGGGGCGATCTGCCGGGCGGTGCGGCCGGTGCCCAGGTAGCCGGTCCAGTCCGCGGCGCCCTCGGAGAGCCAGAGCGGGGTCCAGGGCCGGGTGTCGGCCCGGGTGGCGACGTGGGTGGCCTCGTGGGTGGTGACGACCTGCCGGCCGAGCTCGCTCAGCCTGGTGTACGCCTCGGGGTTGACCAGGACGCGGTCGGCCGGGGTGTGCGAGGGGGCGCCGGCCGCGGCGGTGGTGACGGCCGCCATGTCCGCCCAGTCGGCCGGCGGGACGTCCAGCAGCCGGGCGAACTGCTCCTGCCCGGCCGGCAGCTCCAGCAGCAGCCGGCCGGCCCAGTCCCCGCCCCAGACCGCGCCGACCGCCGAAACCGCCCGGTCGGCGACCTCCACCAGTGCGGCCGGCCGGACGGCGCCGCCGGACGTGGCCAGCACCAGGCAGTGCGCGCCGGCGGCGGCCTCGACGGCGCCCAGGTCCCAGAGCGGCACGGCGCCGCCGTCCGGCTCCTCCCGCCCGACCCGCCAGGCGCCGGCCTCCCCGGCCAGCTCCAGCCGCCGGGAGAACAACGCGGGGTACTCGTCGTAGCCGGCGATCCGGACCGCCAGCTCGGCCCGTGCGGTCACCCGGCCGGCGGCGTCCGGCGGGCCGGTGGAGGTGACCCGGTAGGCCAGTGCGGCCAGCGGTACGGCGGCGGTCCTGGCCAGCAGCTCAGCGGCGGCCGGGCGGCCGGCCGTGGTGCTGCCCGCGGCGGCGGCCGCCGGGTCGTGGGTACGCACCGCGTCGGCACGGGCGGCGAGCAGCGCCGACAGCTCGGCGGCGCCGGGACCCCGCGCCGCGGCGGGGCGGGCGGCGGTGGCGGGCGGCAGCGAGAGCTGGGCCAGGCCGCCGGCGGCCAGCAGCAGCGCACCGCGCCGGGACAGCACACGGCGACCCGCCCCGCCGGCTGCACGGGGCAGGTCGCGCGGCAGGTCGCGGGTGAGGTCCGCCTGGAGCGGCCGGGGAGGGCTCAGAGCCGGACCACCTCGGTGACCGGCATCGCGTTGACGCTCTCGTAGCGGACCCGCGCGCCGGGGTAGGGGGCGTGCACGACGACGCCGCCGCCGGCGTACATGCCGACGTGGTGCCTGTCCCCGTAGAAGATCACCAGGTCTCCCGGTCGTGCATCGGCCAGGGCGACCCGCTGTCCCGCGCGCGCCTGGCCCTGCGAGGTCCGCGGCAGGCTCACGCCGGCCTGCCGCCAGCTCCAGTACATCAGACCCGAGCAGTCGAACGCGCCGGGCCCGCTCGCCCCGTACACGTACGGGGAGCCGATCCTGGTGACGGCGGCGGCCAGCGCGGCGGCGGCACGGTCCGAGGCCGGCGGGGCGGTGCCGAGGTCCAGCCGGTCGGTGCCCCGGGTGGCCCGCTGCTCGGCGTCCCGGGCGTCCTGGGCGGCCAGCCGGGTCCGGCCGGCCACGCCGAGGCTGTTCAGCAGCCGCTGGGCCTCGGTCAGGCGCTGCTGGATCTGCTCCTTGTTGTCGGCCAGCGCCCGGCGGGCCTCCTCCAGCTCGGCGAGCTTGGCGGTGGCCTCGCTGCGGCGCTGGTCCAGCCGGCGTTGCCGCTCGGCCACCTCGCGCAGGGTCTCGCTCTGCCGCTCGGCGACCTGGTCCAGGCTGCGGGCCCGGGACAGGTAGCCCTCCGGGTCGGAGGCGAGCATCAGCTGCGCGGTCGGGCCGATCCCGCCGGCCCGGTACTGGGCCGCGGCGACGGTGGCGAGTTCGCCGTGCAGCCGGTTGAGCTCCTCCTGGCCGGCCGCCACCTGCTGCTGGAGGGCGCCGCTCTCACCGAGCAGCCGGCGCTGGTACTCCAGTGCGGCGTTGTACTTCTCCGAGGCCTGCTCGGCCTCGTCGTAGATCTGGTCGACCTGGGCCTTGACGTCCTTGCGGTCCGGCGGTCCGTCAGGCACGCCGGGGGCGGCGAAGGCGCTGCCGCCGGCCGCAACACCCAGCGCGGTGCCGGCGGCGGCGGTGAGCACCAGCGCGCGGACCAGCGTGTGCACACCTGGCAGTGGGTGACGGCGGTGCATCGCCATGCGGCGCGGCTCCATTCCTGCGGCCGGGCCACCGCCGCCGCCCGGAGTGGGCGACCGTCCGAGCGGAGGTCCGGGGGCAGACGTTAGCGAGTCCTCGCGACCGAGTCCAAACCCCTCCCAACCCGAATATTTGACCCCCAATCGGACATCAGCTCGGGCAGCCGGAACGCCGCAGGCCCGGCCCCCGGACGAACCGGGGCCGGGCCTGCGGAAGGAGCCGGCGAAGCTGCGGCGCGGGCCGCGTCAGATCCGGACGATGGCCGAGATCGGCATCACGGTCGCGGACTCGTAGCGGACGTTCGCACCCGTGTGCGGGGCGTGGATGATCTGGCCGCCACCCACGTAGAGGCCCACGTGGGTCATGCCGCCGTAGTAGATGATGAGGTCGCCGGGCTGCGCGTCGGCGATGTTGGTGCCGATCCGCTTGCCGGCCGAGGCCTGCGCCTGCGAGGTGCGCGGCAGCGACACGTTGGCCTGGGCGTAGGCCCAGCCGGTGAAGCCCGAGCAGTCGAAGGAGTTCGGGCCGGTGGCGCCGTACACGTACGGGGCACCGAGCTTGGTCTCGGCGGCGGCGATGGCGGCGGCGGCCCGGCCGCTGGCCGGGACGCTCGAGGGCGCCGGGGTGGAGGCGGCCGCGGTCGAACCACCGCTGCTGAGCGGGCTGCGGGTGGTGTCGCGGGAGGCGCGGTCGGTCTGCGCCTTGGCGGCGTCGGCCTTCGCCTTGGCGTCCGCGGCGGCCTTGGCCTCGGCGGCCTTCAGCGCCTCGCGCTCCTGCTCGGTCAGCGTGTTGAGCAGCTGCTGCGCCTTGGCGAGCTTGCCCTGGACCTCGTCCTTGCTGGCCTTGAGCTGCTGGGTGGTGGTGTCCAGCTCGGCGAGCTTGCCCTGCGCCTCGGACTTGTCCTGGTCCAGCTTGCGCTGCTGGGCCTGGAGCTCCTTCAGCGCGTTGCTCTGCGAGTCACCGGCCTGGTTGATCGAACCGGCCTGGTTGAGGAAGTTGTCCGGGCTGGTGGAGAGCATCAGCTGGACGGTCGGCGAGATGCCGCCGTTGCGGTACTGCTCCGCCGCGATCTCGGCGAGGCCGCCCTGGAGATCGGTCACCTGGGCCTGCTGGCGCGCCACCCGGTCCTGGATCTCGCCGACCTGCTTCTGCAGGTCCTGCTGCTTGGCCTGCGCACCGTTGTAGGCCTCGGTGGCGACCTCGGCCTGCTCGTTGAGCTGGTCGACCTGCTCCTTGACCTGGTCCTTGGTCTGCACCGGGTCGGCGTGGGCGCCGGCCTGGGCGGACAGGGCCACGGCGGCGGCAGCGGCAGCAGTCATGATCGAAACTCGGGCACGACCGGCGGGCTTGGGACGACGATGGGACGCCACGAAGGCGGACTCCTTCTTCCTACGGCCGCCTACCGGGTGAGCTGACGGGTTCGGGCTGGAAGAGATGCCCTACGACGCCTCACCGGCCCGACGTCTCACGACGACCGGCCGACCTGGCGCCGATTCACCCCGAGGAACGTGGTTCCCCGGCTCCGTTCCACAGCTCCCCCGGAGGGGCTTCCCCGTCGGGCAGTTGACTGCCCGTGCTGCTTCTCGGACTCGGCGGTAACCCCCGCCGCCACCCAGGCTGGGTGATCGACTGCGCGGTGGTTCGAGGCATGACCCTAGTAACGAAACCGTGATCCGTTCAAATCGTTGTAGGAAAAAAGTTGGAACTCCACCCAAGTTCGATTGTGATTATGACCGGATGTGACCATCCGTCCACCCTGGGCTGATGGTTTTTCATCATGTGGTCGCCAGGGACCCCGGGGGCACGTGTTCCAGATCACAGCGGGATGTCGGGGCGCCCGGGCATGTCGAAGGTGGCAAACAATCAACAAATGTCCGAAATGGGCCCGTTGTCGCCCGTTCGGCAGGACCTCACCCGCTCCCGGGAGTCCCTACGGCACCGCCCGCCCCGGCGGTCCGACGCTCGCCGCGCCCGGACGCATCAGGTGACCCCCCGCACCCGGGGCCCGGCCCGCTCGGCCCGGACGGCGAGGGGGCCGGGCGCTAACCGCGCCCGGCCCGCGCCTCCCGGTGCGTCAGACCCGGCGGATGGTGTTGATCGGCATCGCGTCGGCCTTCATCACCTTGACCACGTCGCCGGTGTGCGGCGCGTGCACCACCAGCCCGTTGCCGATGTACATCCCGACGTGGTGGCGGTCGGAGCCGTAGACGACCAGGTCGCCCGGCTGGGCCTCGGCGAGCGAGGGCACGCGCACGCCGACGTTGCCCTGGGACTGCGAGGTGCGCGGCAGCGAGACGCCGGCCTGGCCGTACGCCCACACCATCAGGCCCGAGCAGTCGAAGGTGCTCGGCCCGGTGGCGCCCCAGACGTACCTGGCACCCTGCTTGCTCATCGCGTTGGCCACGGCGACACCGGCGTAACCGGCGGCCTGCGGCAGCGAGCCGAGGTCCACCCGGACGGAGTCGCGGGAGGCGCGGCCGTCGCCCTGGACCACCGAGGCGCGGTCCGCGGCGCTGAGCGAGTTCAGCAGCGCGTTCGCCTCCTGGAGCTTCTTGTTGACGTCCGCCTTGGCCTGGTTCAGGTCCCGGGTGGTCTCGTCCAGCGAGGAGAGGATTGCCGCGGCCTCGATCTTCTGCTGGTCGAGCCGGCGCTGCTGGTCCTGCAGACCCTTCAGCGCCTCCGCCTGGCTGGAGGTGGCCTGCTGGACGCTGGTCGCCTGCTGGAGGTAGCCGGACGGGTCCGAGGCGAGCATCAGCTGGACGGACGGGTCGATGCCGCCGGTGCGGTACTGCTCGCCCGCCACCTCGGCCAGGCCCGCCTGAAGGTGGGTCATCTGGTCCTGGCCCCGGGCCACCTGGTCCTGGATCTGGTCCGCCTGCTTGCGAAGCTGGTCGGCCCGCTCCTTGGCGCCGTTGTAGCGCTCGGCGGCCTGCTCCTGCTCCTCGTTGAGCTTGTCGACCTGCGCCTTCACGTCCTCCTTCTTGGAGGGCGTGGTGGGCGCGGCGTGCGCGCTCATCTGGGCGGACAGGGCGACCGCGGTCGCGGCGGCAGCGGTGAGCACGGTCACCCGCGCGCGGCTCGGCTGCTTCGGACGGCGGTGGGAGGCCAAGGACCGGCTCCTTCTTCCTGCGGGCTCACCCGAACGAGTGAGTATCCGGAAAATAGGTTTGACGCCAGACCCTAGTGAAGATCAGCGCATTCCGCCACTCCCGCAGGGCCACCAACTTGAGGCCTCGGCCGGGAATTCACCTGACCCACACACTCCCGCCGTCCAGGCCCTGACCAGCTGTCAAGGCCGGCCGCCCGGCATCCGGGCCCCGGGCCGCCCGACGCGCCGGCCCGCACCCCCCACGGGGCCCGGGACCGCCGCCCAGGCGTTCGGCCGGCAGCGGACCGGCCCGGCTCAGGCCCGGGCCAGCCGGTTGAGCAGCAGGACGGAGGCCACCGGGCGCGCGCCGGCGTTGCGCACGCCGTCCGCGACCTCCCGGTCGGTGGAGACCACCACCACCGGCCGCCCCTGCGGCTCGGCCCGCACCAGCCGGCGGATCAGCTCGTCCGCCGTCTCCCCCGTCCGGCTGAACCGCACCCTGACCCCGCGGGGCGGCGCCATGATCACCGGGACGTCGAGGTCCTGGCCGTCGAAGACGCAGGTGACCTCCGCCTGGGTGCGCTGCGCCAGCATCGCCAGCCCGCCGAGCAGCCGGATCCGCTGCTGTTCCAGCGGCAGCGAGGGGTAGCCGGTCTTGGTGACGTTGTAGCCGTCCACCACCAGATGGACCTGCGGGATCGCCAGCAGCTGGTCCAGCAGCGCCGGATCGTCCTCGGCGAGCGCCCGGCGGGCCACGTCGTGCGGCGAGGCCGAGGCCGGCTCCACCGCCTCCACCAGGTCGGCCGGGTGGATCCGGGCGACCGGCAGCGCCAGCTCCCGCTGCAGCCCCTGCGCCGACTGCAGGACGGTGTCGAGCAGCAGCCGCAGCCGCATGTCCTCCACGCTGCGCCCCTCGCGGGCCGAGCGCCGGCCGTGCTCGACCGCCGTCTCCAGTTCGGAGATCCGGTGCTTGAGCCGCCGGGCCTCGCTGTCGGCGGCGCTGCGCTCGGCGGTCGACGAGCCGCGCAGCGCCTCCAGTTCGGCGGCCAGCTTGCGGGTCTCGGCCTGCGCCCGCCGGGTGTCGCTCTCCAGCGAGCGCACCTTCTTACGCAGCGACTCCGCCTCCTTGCGCACGCTCTCCGACTCGGCGCGCTGGCGCTCGAGGTCGGTCCGCGCGGCGGCTCGCAGCTCGGCCAGTTCCGCCTGCAGCTTCTCGGCCAGCCGGGCCGACTCGGCGGCCGCGCCCTCGGCGCCGGCCCGCTCGGCGAGCTCCCCCGCCTGCTCGACCAGCCGGGCCCAGCCGTGCGGGCGCAGCAGGTAGGCGGCGGTGGCGACGTCCATCGGGTCGGCGGCGCCGGGCACGGTGCCGGCCTCCAGCGCCTTCACCAGGTCGGGCTGGCCCAGCCTCAGCCGGTCCGCTATCCGCACCCGGAACGCGGGCTCGGACTCCAGCGCGGCGGCCAGCGCCGTGGCCGCGTACTTGGCCCGCCGGGCCGGCGTGAACTTGGCGTACTGGCGGAGCGAGAGCGGCAGTTCGGCGACCGGCAGGCCGCCCAGCGCGTCGGCGGCGATACCGACCACCCGGCGGCGGACGCCCTCGGGCAGCGGGCGGTCGAGCTGCTCGACCGTCCGTGCCTCCGCGTCGTCCTCGCCCGGGGGCGCCCCGCCCTCGGCCAGGTCGGCGCCGGTGTCCGCGCCGGCCGCGGGCACGGCCGGGTCGGCGTCCGGGGCGATGTCCCCGTCCGTGGTCTCAGCACCGGCCGGGACGGCCTCGACCGCGTCCGGGGGCCGGGCGTCCACAGCGGGCGGCCGCCCCTGCGGTCCGGCGGGCTCCCTCGCTGCGTCCACCACGTCCTCGGCTCCGATCCTGTTCTGCGGAGTGCTCACGGCCGGCTGCCGCTGCCCTGAAACTCACCGCTCTCTGCAATTGTCCCTGTACGGTGCCCCACCCCGCGCCACGCCACACTCCCGCGGCTGAGGGGCGCCCGGCCCGCGAGGGGCGCCCGGGCCGCCGGGGCCCCGGGCGGTGTCCCCGGGGCCGGCCCGGCCGACCGACCCCCGGGCCGGGATGATCGGCCCCGGCCGGTGGGTCGGTCCTGCTCGGCGGGTCAGGCCTGCTCGGCGGCCTCGGCCTCGGCACCCGGGCGGTCCACCAGCTCGACCTGGTCCACCGCGTTGCACCAGCGGCAGCGCACCGACTCGACGGTCTCGGCCAGCACCTCGGTCTCCTCGACCTTGGAGTCGCCCGCCAGGTCGAAGTGCAGGTACTCGACGACCTTCGCGGTGCGGGTCACGTCGAAGCGGGTCAGATTGCCGCACAGCGTGCAGCGCCAACGGGTCTCGGCGGTCAGGGCGGGGACGGTCATCGGGGGTCCTCTCGGCAGTTCCCTGGTCTGGGCGGGAGGCGCTCCCCCCGGAGCCCGGCGTCGGCGGCGGGAGGCGGGGAATGCCCGGGCCAAGCCTATTGCCTGGGCCGTCCTCGCTCGTCACCGGTCCGGATCGCCTCCCGGTCACCCACACGCAGTACAGCGCGGTGTCGCCGCCGCGCGCCCGAGGAATGCTCCCCGGCATGGCGATCCCGGTCCTCGACCACACCGGTGCGCGGGACGGGCGTCCGGCCGTCCCCGCACCGGTCGTCACGTACGCCCTGATCGCCCTCAACACGCTGGTGTTCCTGCTCGGCCCGGCGGCCGGCCTCAACCCGCTGTTCGGCACCGGCCAGGCCCGGATCTGCGCCGAGCAGCGCTTCGAACAGCGCTGGGGGGCGGTGCCGGCAGAACTGCTGGAGCACCGTCCGCTGACGGCCGGGCGGATCGTCCAGCCGCCGGGCTGCGTGCTGGCCCCCACGCCGGGCAAGTCCCCGGCGCTCTCGGTGCTCAGCTCGCTGTTCCTGCACGCCGGCTGGCTTCACCTGCTCGGCAACATGCTGTTCCTCTACGTCTTCGGCACCGGCGTGGAGGAGCGCCTCGGGCGGGTCCGCTTCCTGCTCTTCTACCTGGCGGCCGGCGCCCTCGCCACCTACGGCTACGCGCTGGCGCAGGCGCACTCGGTTGGATCGGACCGGGTGCTGATCGGCGCCTCGGGGGCGATCGCGGCCGTGCTCGGCGGCTACCTGCGGCTGTACCCGAGGGCCCGGGTGACCACGCTGGTGCCGCTGTTCCTGTTCCTGCCGCTGCGCTTCCCCGCCTGGCTGGTGCTGGGCCTCTGGTTCGCCCTGCAGTGGTGGTCGGTGCGCTCCACCGGCCTGGACGGCGGCGGGCAGCCGCCGGGCCCGGGCAGCGTGGCGTACCTGGTGCACGTGATCGGCTTCACGGCGGGCTTCCTCTTCACCTGGGCCGCCTACCCGCGCTCGCCGTGGCGCCGCCCCCGCCTGCGCCGGACCGGCTGAGCCGGCGGCCCCGGACCGGCCCGGGGCCGCCGGGTCGCCCGATCGCCGGGCCGCGCGGGCGCACTGACGGCGGGCGGGGCGGCGGCTACGCTGGCCGCACCCCACAAAGGAGCAGCAGAGTGATCACCGCCATCGTCCTGATCAAGACCACCGTCGACCGCATCCCGGAGATCGCCGAGGCGATCACGGCCATCGAGGGTGTCAGCGAGGTCTACTCGGTGACCGGTGGGTACGACCTGGTGGCGATGGTCCGGGTGCGCCGGCACGACGACCTGGCGGACGTGATCCCCGGTCAGCTCAACAAGGTGCCGGGCGTGGAGCACACCGAGACCCAGATCGCCTTCCGTACGTACTCCCAGCACGACCTGGAGGCCGCCTTCGCCCTCGGCCTGGGCGAGTAGCCGGCGACCCACGCGGCTCAGGCGGCCGGGAGAGCCGGCCGGGCGGGTGGCCGGGCTCCCAGGCCGCCCCCGGCACCCGGCCGGACCGCTCCGGCCGGGTGGCTCCCGCGGTCAGCCGGCCCGGCGGGTGTCGGCGACGCAGCGGCCGCCCTCGCTGCGGTAGTTCCAGGCCGCGCCGTCGGTGACCAGCTCGCGGACGGCGGTCAGGAACCGGTCCAGGTGCTCGTCCGGGGTGCCGGCGCCGAAGCTGACCCGGATCGCGTTCAGACTGCGCTCGCCGGGCAGCGAGGCCTCCGGCGCGCCGCACTCGGACGGCGTGGCCTCCTCGCCACCGAGCAGGGTGCGCACCAGCGGGTGGGCACAGAACAGCCCGTCGCGCACGCCGATGCCGTACTCGGCGGAGAGCGCCGCCGAGAAGTGCGAGCTGTTCCAGCCCTGGACGACGAAGGAGAGCACGCCCACCCGGGCGGAGTCCTCACCGAACAGGCTGAGCACCTTGACCTCGGGGATCTCGGCCAGGCCGGCCTTGAGGCGGGCGATCAGCTGCTGCTCACGGGCCTCCAGCGCGTCGAAGCCGGCCTCGGTCAGCGCCCGGCAGGCCGCGGCGACGGCGTAGGCGCCGATCACGTTCGGGGAGCCGGCCTCGTGCCGGGCCGGGCCGGAGTTCCACTCGACGGCGACCGAGCCGTCCACCTCACGGGCCACGGTGCGGGTGGCGCCGCCGCCGGCCAGGTACGGCTCCGCGGCGTCCAGCCAGTCGCTGCGGCCGGCCAGCACGCCCGAGCCGAACGGCGCGTACAGCTTGTGGCCGGAGAAGGCGACCCAGTCCACGTCCAGCTCGCGGACCGAGACCCGGTGGTGCGGCGCGAGCTGGGCGGCGTCCAGGACGATCCGGGCGCCGTACCGGTGGGCGGTGCGGGCGAGCTCGGCGACCGGCCACAGCTCGCCGGTGACGTTGGAGGCGCCGGTGACGCAGAACAGCTTCGGGCCCTCGCCCGCGCCGGCCAGCGCCTCGTCCAGCGCGGCGACCGCCTCGGCGTGCGAGCGGGGGGCGCGCAGGTAGTCGACGGTCAGGCCCTCGCGGCGCCAGGGCAGCAGCGAGGCGTGGTGCTCGGTCTCGAAGACGAAGACCCGGGTGCCGGCCGGCAGCGCGCCCGCCAGCAGGTTCAGCGAGTCGGTGGTGGCGCGGGTGAAGACCACCTGGTCGCCCTCGCGCAGGTCGAGGAACTCCTCGACGGTGCGGCGGCTCTGCTCGAACAGGTCGGTGGAGAGCTGCGAGAGGTAGCCGGCGCCGCGGTGCACGCTGCCGTAGTAGGGGGCGTAGGCGGCGACGTCGTCCCAGACCCGCTGGAGCGCCGGGGAGCTGGCGGCGTAGTCGAGGGCGGCGTAGGCCACCTTCTCGCCGTTGACCAGCGGGACCTGGACGTCGTGGCCGAGGACGGCGAGCGGGGCGCAGAGATCGGTGGTCACAGACATGGGGATGCACTCCTCTGAGGTCAGGACCCCGGGAGTGCCGAAATACACCGGTGGTCCGCGCTTGCCACGCGGACGGACTGCCGCGTGACCCGGTCCTCACCCAGGGCACCCCGCCACGGACGGAGGGTTGCCGGACAGCAAGCTGGGGCTTGTCGCTGTCACTCATGACCTGGCGAAGACTCTAGGCGGCGCCCGCCTGGTGGTCAAACAGCAGTCCGGTATGTGGACGCGGACGGGCGCCGGGGCAGGGCGAAGGCCCGCGCAGCAATGCTCCGCGGGCCTCGAACGCCTGGGCGCCGGCCCGGCTGTGGCCACCTGAGCGGTCCGGCTCCCGGACGCGCGCCGACGGCTGGCCTCGGCCGGGCGAGGTGTCACTGATCGGTGGCCGGTCGCCGCCCGGGTGGTCGCCGTCCGGTCGGCGGGCCGGTCAGGGCCGGCTGCTGGCCTCGGCCCAGTGCTTCAGCAGCGACTGCGCCGCACCCGAGTCGACCGCCTCGGCGGCCCGCTCCATCCCGGCCGCGAGCTGCTCGGCCAGCGGCGCCTCGGTGAGGTCCAGCGCCACCAGCGCGGCCGCGGTGTTCAGCAGGACGGCGTCCCGGACGGGTCCGGGCTCCCCGGCCAGCAGCCGGCGCGCGACGTCCGCGTTGTAGGCGGCGTCCGCCCCGCGCAGCGCTTCGAGGCCGACCAGCTCGATGCCGACCTCGCGCGGGTCGAAGGAGGTCTCGGTGACCACGCCGCCCTGCACGATCCAGACCCGCGAGGTGGTGGAGATGGTCAGCTCGTCCAGGCCGTCGTCGCCGCGGAAGACGAGGGCGGTGGAGCCGCGCCGGGCCAGCACGCCGGCGATCAGCCCGGCCAGCCGGGTGTCGAAGCAGCCGACCGCGTGGGCGGTCACCCGGGCCGGGTTGGTGAGCGGGCCGAGGATGTTGAAGGCCGTCGGTACGCCGAGCTCGGCCCGGGCGGTGGCGGCGTGCCGCATGGCCGGGTGGAACTTCGCCGCGAAGCAGAAGGTCAGGCCGACCTCGTCGGCGATCTCGGCGACCCGCGCGGCCCGCAGGTCGAGTCTGATGCCGAGCTTCTCCAGCACGTCCGAGGAGCCGCTCGCCGAGGAGGCGGCGCGGTTGCCGTGCTTGACCACCTTGGCGCCCGCGGCGGCCGCGACGATCGCCGACATGGTGGAGATGTTGACGGTCTTGGCACGGTCACCGCCGGTGCCCACGATGTCGACGGCCGGGCCGGGGATGTGCAGCGGCTCGGCGTGCGCGTACATCGCGTCGACCAGGCCGGTGATCTCGTCGACCGTCTCGCCCTTGGCCCGCAGCGCCACCATGAAGCCGGCCACCTGCGCGGGGCTCGCCGCACCGGTCATGATCTGGTCCATCGCCCAGGCCGTGTCGTCCTGGGTGAGGTCCTCACCCCTCAGCAGCGCGGACAGGAGATCCGGCCAGACGCGGACCACCTGCACGGGGTCGTTGCCGCCGTTCGCAGGGTGCGCGTTCACCATGGCTGACTCCAGCTCTCGTCGGTGTTGCCGGAAGGGCTCCGGGGACCAGGAGGCCAGCCTATCCAGCGGCGAGGCACGGCCGCCCATGCCTTCACACCTCTTCTCTAGTACTGAGACAGCCGTACTGGAGAAGAGGTTCCAAGGAGAGCGGCACCCGAGCCGAGGCATGCTCCGGACCGCCGGCCGGGGCGGCCGCGCCGCAGCGCACGGGGAGGGACGGACACCGACGGCAACCGGCGCCCGCCCCCGGACGGCGGCGGGCGCCGGGCCGTTCGGGGGCGGGCGCCGGGACGCACCCGGCCCGACCGTCAGTGGGTGGCCGGGGTCCGGCCCGCGATCCGGTTGCGGAGCAGGGTGGCGGCGGCCTCGGCCAGCGCCACCGGATCCACCGGGTGGGAGATGGCGGCGTCGGCCCGGCTCCAGGCGGCCAGCCAGGAGTCCTGCGGCCGGCCGATCAGCACCAGCACGGGCGGGCAGCCGTAGATCTCGTCCTTGAGCTGGCGGCCCAGGCCCAGGCCGCCGGCCGGGACGGCCTCGCCGTCCAGGACGCAGAGGTCCACCCCGCCCTTCTCCAGTGCGCGGAGCACCGCGGGCGTGGTCGCGCACTCCAGGTACTCGAGCTCGGGAAGATCCGCGGCCGGGCGCCGGCCGAGGGCCGTCCGCACCTGCTCGCGGGTGTTGCGGTCATCGCTGTAGACGAGGACGGTGAGCGTCTCGTCGGTCGTGTGCGCCATGGGGCCCTGCTCCCTCAAATGTGATCCGGACCACGTCCACCTCTTCCGGATGCTACTCCCGATCACCCGCCGTGGAGCCCCTCCCGCGCGATCCCGCCGAGGAGATCGGCGGGCGGACCGGACGGCGCCGGTTCCAAGGCGCCGCGCTGAACCGTCACCCGCCCGGGGGCACCGCGTCACCCTGACGCGCACAGACCACCCGTACGGCGGACCGCTAGCCGACCCGGTGGACGGCGGAGCCCCCGACACGCAGGGCAAAGGAGTGCTCGGGGTCATCCGGCGAGCCCCCGGAGGCCCGAACAACCGTCAGAAAACGGACATAGCCGCGCCGACCGGCCCGCCGGACCCGCTCACGGCCCCCAACGGGGCATATCGCACGCACCGGACACTCCGAGGGAGACCCCCCGGCGTGAAGACGGAATAAGGGACCGACATAATGTCCGTCGTGGCGACAGCAACAGCAGTAGAAACCGGGCACGCGCACGGATCGGTCAACCGGCCGAACATGGTCAGCGTCGGAACGATCGTCTGGCTGAGTTCCGAGTTGATGTTCTTCGCGGCCCTCTTCGCGATGTACTTCACTCTCCGCTCCGTGAAGGGGCCGGAGTTCTGGAGCGAGAAGGCGCACGCGCTCAACGTGCCCTTCTCCTCCGTCAACACCACGATCCTGGTGCTCTCCTCGCTGACCTGCCAGCTCGGCGTCTTCGCCGCCGAGCGCGGTGACGTGAAGAAGCTCCGCTCGTGGTTCGTCATCACCTTCGTGATGGGCGCGATCTTCATCGGCGGCCAGATCTTCGAGTACACCGAGCTGGTCAAGAAGGACGGCCTGTCGCTGTCCTCCGACCCGTACGGCACGGTGTTCTACCTGACCACCGGCTTCCACGGTATGCACGTGACGGGCGGTCTGATCGCCTTCCTGCTGGTCCTGGGGCGCACGTACGCTGCCAAGCGCTTCACGCACGAGCAGGCCACGGCCGCCATCGTGGTGTCGTACTACTGGCACTTCGTCGACGTCGTGTGGATCGGCCTGTTCGCGACCATCTACCTGATCAAGTAACCAGCTGATCAGGTCGCTGGCCGCCGGCCGCGGGGCGCCCTCACCGAAGACGACCCTGCTGCCGGTGAACGACGCACCCACCGACCGACCGCGCGCGCAGCCCTAGACAGGCAGCCTGCCGTTCCGGCCAGACCGGCCGCCGGGCGCACCCACCAGTCGACCAGATCCTGACACCGGGGTTATTCCGTGAAAAAGCTCTCCGCACGACGGCGCCACCCACTGGCGGCGCTGGTCGTTCTACTTCTCGCCCTGGCGGCCACCGGGGGGCTGTACGCCGCGTTCGCGCCCGCCGAGAAGGCGCAGGCCGACACTGCCGCGCAGTCGCTCGCGATCGACGAGGGCAAGAAGCTCTTCGCGGTCGGCTGCTCCTCCTGCCACGGCCTCAACGGCGAGGGCAGCAGTGACGGTCCGAGCCTGGTCGGCGTCGGCTCCGCCGCGGTCGACTTCCAGGTCGCCACGGGCCGCATGCCGGCCCAGCAGCCCGGCGCCCAGGTGCCGAAGAAGAAGAACATCTACTCCCAGCACGAGATCGACCAGCTCGCGGCGTTCGTCGCGTCGCTCGGCCCGGGCCCGGTGGCGCCGACCGAGAAGCAGTACACCTCGACCAACCCGGATGACGTGGCTGCGGGCGGCGAGCTGTTCCGCACCAACTGCGCCCAGTGCCACAACTTCGCCGGCCAGGGTGGTGCCCTCACCCAGGGCAAGTACGCCCCCTCGCTGGAGGGTGTGGACGCCAAGCACATCTACGAGGCCATGCAGACCGGCCCGCAGAACATGCCCTCCTTCCCGGACACGACCATGCCCGAGGAGCAGAAGCGCCAGATCGTGGCCTTCGTCCGCCACCTCGACGAGGAGCCCAACCCCGGTGGTCTGACCCTGGGCAGCCTCGGTCCGGTGACCGAGGGTCTGTTCGGTTGGATCTTCGGTCTCGGCGTGCTCATCGCGGTCGCGATCTGGGTCGCCGCCCACACCACCAAGGCCCGGAAGTCATGAGCCACGACATGTCAGAAGACAAGCTCCCGGAGTCGCACGGCTCCGCAGGGCAGCACGAGGTCGCCACGCACGGTGACCCGTTCGCCGACCCGGGCCTGCCGGCCCACGAACCGCGTCGCACCGACATCGACGAGCGGGCGGCCAAGCGCGCCGAGCGCCAGGTCTCGCTGATGTTCGTCGTGTCGATGCTCGCCACCGTGGGCTTCATCGCCTCCTACGTGGCGATCGACGCAGACAAGATCGTCTACATCTTCCCGCTGGGCCACGTCAGCGCGCTGAACTTCGCGCTCGGCCTGACCCTCGGGGTGGCGCTGTTCTGCATCGGCGCGGGCGCGGTCCACTGGGCCCGCACGCTGATGTCGGACCACGAGCTCCCGGCGGAGCGGCACCCGATCGAGGCTGACGACGAGGTCCGCGCGGACGTCATCGAGCAGTTCAAGACCGGCGCCGCCGAGTCCGGCTTCGGCCGCCGCAAGATGATCCGCAACACCCTGATCGGCTCGATGGCGCTCGTCCCGCTGTCGGGTGTGGTGCTGCTGCGCGACCTGGGCCCGCTGCCCGAGGACAAGCTGCAGCACACCGGCTGGGACCTGGCCACGCCGGAGCACCCGCTGCCGCTGGTCAACATGAACACCAACAAGCCGATGAAGGCCGAGGACATCGTCGTCGGCTCGCTGACCTTCGCCAAGCCCGAGGGCCTGGAGGAGGACGACGAGTTCTTCCAGCAGCAGATCGCCAAGGACGCGCTGATGCTCGTCCGGATCGCCCCGGAGAACATCAAGGACAAGGACTCCGCGGAGCTCGGCTTCGAGGGCATCCTGGCCTACTCCAAGATCTGCACGCACGTCGGCTGCCCGATCAGCCTCTACGAGCAGCAGACGCACCACGCGCTGTGCCCCTGCCACCAGTCGACCTTCGACCTGGCCGACGGCGCCCGCGTGATCTTCGGCCCGGCCGGCCACCCGCTGCCGCAGCTCAAGATCACCACCAACGAAGAGGGCTTCCTGGTCGCCACCGGCGACTTCGCGGAGCCCGTCGGCCCGAGTTTCTGGGAGCGCTCATGAGTGCCGCGAACAGCGCCACCCGTGGCGCGTCCAAGCCGGCCAGCACCCGCGAAAAGCCCGCCAACAAGGCCGAGGCGGTAGCGGACTGGGCGGACGGCCGGCTGGGGATCTACTCCCTCGCCAAGGCCAACCTGCGCAAGATCTTCCCGGACCACTGGTCCTTCATGCTCGGTGAGATCTGCCTCTACACCTTCATCATCATCATCCTGACGGGCGTCTACCTGACGCTCTTCTTCAACCCGAGCATGGGCGAGGTCGTCTACCACGGCTCCTACGCCCCGCTGAACGGCATCAGGATGTCGGAGGCCTACGCCTCCACGATGGACATCAGCTTCGATGTCCGCGGCGGTCTGCTGATCCGCCAGATCCACCACTGGGCCGCGATCGTGTTCGTCGCCGCGATGCTCGTGCACATGATGCGCGTGTTCTTCACCGGCGCGTTCCGCAAGCCCCGTGAGGTCAACTGGATCTTCGGGTTCCTGCTGCTCTTCCTGGGCATGTTCGACGGCTTCATGGGCTACTCGCTGCCGGACGACCTGCTCTCCGGTACGGGCGTCCGCTTCATGGAGGGCGCGGTCCTGGCCGTCCCGCTGGTGGGCACCTACCTCCAGTTCTTCCTGTTCGGCGGGCAGTTCCCGGGCACGGAAATCATTCCGCGCTTCTTCACCATCCACATCCTGCTCATCCCGGGTGTGATGGTGGGTCTGCTGGTGGCGCACCTGATCCTGGTCTTCTACCACAAGCACACCCAGTGGGCCGGACCGGGCAAGACCGAGAAGAACGTCGTCGGCATGCCGCTGATGCCGGTCTACATGGCGAAGGCCGGTGGCTTCTTCTTCCTGGTCTTCGGCATCATCTCGGCGATGGCCGCGATCGCGACCGTCAACCCGATCTGGGCGTACGGCCCGTACCGCCCCGACCAGGTGTCGACCGACGCCCAGCCGGACTGGTACATGGGCTTCTCCGAGGGCCTGATCCGCATCATGCCGGGCTGGGAGATCCGCGCCTGGGGCCACACCCTGAACATGGGTGTGTTCGTGCCGCTGATGGTCTTCCCGCTGGTGCTGGCCGTCATCGCGGTCTACCCGTTCATCGAGTCCTGGGTCAGCGGTGACAAGCGCGAGCACCACATCCTGGACCGCCCGCGCAACGCCCCGGTCCGCACCGGCCTCGGCGCGGCCTGGATCAGCCTGTACCTGGTGCTGCTGATCGGTGGTGGCAACGACCTGATCGCGACCCACCTGCACCTGTCGATCAACGACATCACGTACTTCGTCCGGGTGGCCTTCTTCGTCCTCCCGGTGATCACCTTCGTGATCACCAAGCGCTGGTGCCTCGGCCTCCAGCGCCGTGACCGGGAGAAGGTGCTGCACGGCCGCGAGACCGGCGTCATCAAGCGCCTGCCGCACGGCGAGTTCGTCGAGATCCACGCGCAGCTCCCGCAGGACAAGCTGCACAAGCTCACCGCGCACGAGCAGCCCCTCCCGATGGAGCTGCCCGCCGAGGTGGACGAGAACGGTGTCGCCGCCAAGACCGGCGTCCTCACCAAGACCCGTGCCAAGCTCTCCCGCGGCTTCTACGGCGAAGGCAGCCAGATCGCCAAGCCGACCGCCGAGGAGCACCACGAGATCACCAGCGGCCACGGCCACCACTGATCCCGTACGCACCCCGCGTCACCCCCGAGGGCCGCTGACCAGACTTCCCTGGTCGGCGGCCCTCGGGCTTTTCCGGACCGTCCCACCTTCCGTACCGTCCCACCGCCCGTCAGGAGCCCTCGTGCAGTTGTCCGTCGACCCCGATGCCGCCACTCCCCCGTACGAGCAGATCCGGTCCCAGATCGCCGAGCAGGCCCGCAGCGGCGAGCTGCCCACCGGCCTGAAGCTGCCCACCGTACGGGCGCTGGCCGAGCGGCTCGGGCTGGCCGCGAACACCGTCGCCCGGGCCTACCGGGAGCTGGAGGCGGAGGGCGTGGTCGAGACGCACGGCCGACGCGGCACCCTGATCGCCGCCACCGGGGACACCGCCCACCGCCTCACGGCCGCCGCCGCCACCGAGTATGCGGAGCGGGCCCGCCGCCTCGGCGTCCCCCGGGCGGACGCCGAGGCGGCGGTCGCGACGGCACTGCGGATGGCCTACGAGGCCTCGTAGAGCTTTGCCGGTCGGTGCGCGGAGGCGGGCCGAGGGGGCCCCGCTGGCCCGGCTGCGGGCATGGCCCTCGATCGAGAGTGTCCTGCGTGACGATGGGGAGGCGTCGCAGCGGAGATCTTCACCCCGCTGCGACGCTCGGACCCGCAGGACGAGGGCCTCACCTGTCTGCTGCTTCAGCCCCGCCGCTCCCTCGTCCGCAGACGCCGGGACCACGGTCCCCGCTCCGCCCATCACCGCCCGATTCCTCGAGTCGGCGCAGACGTCCCGGCCGCATACCGCCGGCGCCACTGCTGACTGTGAGCCGGCCGCACATCTGATGCACGCACCAATCAAAGGCGAGGACGGCAACTCCGTACCACCCGGAGGTCCCTACAAGATCGAGTAGCTGCGCGCTGTCACCGTGGGGCCGGCCGTACTTCTACAGCTGCGGCAGGATCACCGCGGCGGTCTGACCCTGGCTGACCGGGCCGTCGGTGCTGACCGGCTTCCCGGTGGCGCTGTGCTTCACCCAGTCGTCCCAGGTGAGGTTCCAGTCGCCGAAGCCGTTGCCGAAGGGCTCCATGCCGGCGCCCTTGCTGTTGACCACCTGGACGAGGTCGCCGACCCGGGTCTGCTCGTAGAACCACTTGGCGTTCTCGGTGCTCATGCCGGTACAGCCGTGGCTGACGTTGTCGACGCCCTGGGAGGCCACCGACCAGGGCGCGGCGTGGACGTACTCGCCGCTCCAGGTGACCCGGGTGGCCCACTCGACCTGCAGGTCGTAGGACTCCGAGCTGCCGGCCGCGATCCCGATCGACTCCCCGCTCATCCGCACCGAGCGCTCCTGGCCGAGCACCACCTTGATGCCGTTGCGGGTGGAGAAGCCGGGCTTGCCGGTGGTGACCGGGATGGTGCGCACCGGCTGGCCGTTGCGGGTGAGGGTGAGCTCGTGGGTGGCGGCGTCCACCACGCTCTCGACCCGGTCGCCGGTCTTCAGCGCCAGGCTGGCCGGCGGGCCGCCGTACAGGCCGTCGGAGATCCGGACGCCTTCGCCGTCGAAGCTCAGGGCGACCGTGGCGTTGGCCGGCCAGTAGTCCTTCGGCCGGAAGTGCAGGTTCTGGTCGTCGACCCAGTACCAGGCACCGATCACGGCGGGCTGGGAGACGACCCGCAGCGCGCTCTCGACCTCCTGACGGGCGGCCGGGTCCTTGACCGCCTCGGAGAGCTTCACGGTGAGCGGCTGGCCGACGCCGTAGACGCCGCTGCCCGAGGAGTCGGGTCCGAGTTCGGCGGTGAGCAGCCGCTGCGCCGCGACGGTGCTGAAGGTGGAGCTGGTCTCGCCCCGGCCGCCCTTGCCGTCGTCGGCGGCGATCTTCACGGTGTAGCTGGTGGCGGCCTTCAGATGGCCGGTGCTCTGCCAGCTGCGCTGGTCCTCGGAGAGCTTTCCGGCGACCAGGTGCCCGTCCGGACCGCTGAGGGTGACGTCGGTGAGCCGGGTGCCGGGCTCGGCGGTCACGGTGAGGGGCTGGGAGGGGTCGAGGCCGCCGGTGGCCGAGGTGTGCACCAGCGGGGCCGCGTCCACCGTCCGGGAGGGCTCGGTGGCCTGCTCCGATCCGCCCGAGGAGCAGGCGGCCAGCGGGGTTATGCAGATGAGTGCGAGGGAGATGCTGCTGCGTATGCCTGAGGTTCCGCGCCTGCCGGTCATGCCCGCCTCCGAGGGGTCGCACGATTGTTCAGATCGTAGGAACACCGCACGGATAGCGACATCCGGAGGACCTCCCGCTGAGCCGGAGGGGTGAGCCCGCCACCCGGCGGACGCAGCAGGGCCGGGCGCCCCTTGCGGGAAGCCCGGCCCTGTGGTTGAGCGGGAGGAACCTACTGGTTCTGGTCCTCGCCCCGGTAGAACTCGAAGACCCAGCCGTACAGGCCGATCAGGATGATCGGGATCGACCAGTACAGCAGCCACCACCCGAAGATCACGCCGCAGAACGCGAGCGCGCCGCCGATCGCCAGCGAGAGCGGCTGCCAGCTGTGCGGGGCGAAGAAGCCCATCTCGCCGGCGTCGTCCGCGACCTCGGCCTCGGGGTTGTCACCCGCGCCGCTGTCCACCCGGCGGGCGGTGAAGGCGAGGTAGTACCCGATCATGGCGCAGAGGCCGGTCGCCAGGACCAGCGCGGTGGTACCGGCCGCCTCGAACCCGAGGTCGCTCTTCGAGGTCCAGATGCCGTATGTGATGGCCATCGCGAGGATGAAGACCGCGAAGCCCAGGAAGATCTTGCCCTGTTCCTTCATCAGGCGTCGCCGTCCTTCTTGCCCTTGCCCAGCTGCGGGTTGTCGTACTTGGCCGGGGTCACGCCGGCGAAGTGCTTGGCCGGCTCACCGTGCGCCTCCAGGTAGTCCAGCGCGGCGATCTCCGGGTGGTGCAGGTCGAACGCCGGGGATTCCGAGCGGATGCGCGGGAGGGTGAGGAAGTTGTGCCGCGGCGGCGGGCAGGAGGTCGCCCACTCCAGCGAGCGGCCGTAGCCCCACGGGTCGTCGACCTCGATCTTCTCACCGTACTTGGCGGTCTTCCAGACGTTGTAGAGGAACGGCAGGATCGACAGGCCGAGCAGGAAGGAGCCGATGGTGGAGACGGTGTTCAGGGTGGTGAAGCCGTCCGAGACCAGGTAGTCGGCGTAGCGGCGGGGCATGCCCTCGGCGCCGAGCCAGTGCTGGACCAGGAAGGTCGCGTGGAAGCCGATGAACAGCGTCCAGAAGGTGATCTTCCCGAGGCGCTCGTCGAGCATCTTGCCCGTCATCTTCGGCCACCAGAAGTGGAAGCCGGCGAACATCGCGAAGACGACGGTGCCGAAGACCACGTAGTGGAAGTGGGCGACGACGAAGTACGAGTCCGAGACGTGGAAGTCGATCGGCGGGGAGGCCAGCAGGACACCGGTCAGACCACCGAAGAGGAAGGTGACCAGGAAGCCGATCGTCCAGAGCATCGGGGTCTCGAAGCTCAGCGAGCCCTTCCACATGGTGCCGACCCAGTTGAAGAACTTCACACCGGTCGGGACCGCGATCAGGAAAGTCATGAAGGAGAAGAACGGCAGCAGCACCTGCCCGGTGACGTACATGTGGTGCGCCCACACCGTCACGGACAGACCGGCGATCGCGATGGTGGCCGCGATCAGGCCGGAGTAGCCGAACATCGGCTTGCGGCTGAAGACCGGGATGATCTCCGACACGATGCCGAAGAACGGCAGCGCGATGATGTAGACCTCGGGGTGACCGAAGAACCAGAACAGGTGCTGCCAGAGCAGCGCCCCGCCGTTCGCCGGGTCGAAGACGTGAGCCCCGAACTTTCGATCCGCCTCCAGCGCGAAGAGCGCGGCGGCGAGGACCGGGAAGGCCAGCAGGACGAGCACCGCGGTCAGCAGGACGTTCCAGACGAAGATCGACATCCGGAACATCGTCATGCCGGGCGCGCGCATGCAGATGATCGTGGTGATGAAGTTGACCGCGCCGAGGATGGTGCCGAAACCGGAGAAGGCCAGACCCATGATCCACATGTCGGCGCCGATGCCCGGCGAGCGGACGGCGTCGGACAGCGGCGAGTAGGCGAACCAGCCGAAGTCGGCCGCGCCCTGCGGGGTGACGAAGCCGGCCACCGCGATCGTCGAGCCGAACAGGTACAGCCAGTAGGCGAACATGTTCAGCCGCGGGAACGCCACGTCGGGCGCGCCGATCTGCAGCGGCATGATCCAGTTCGCGAAGCCCGCGAACAGCGGCGTCGCGAACATCAGCAGCATGATCGTGCCGTGCATCGTGAACGCCTGGTTGAACTGCTCGTTCGACAGGATCTGGGTCCCGGGACGAGCCAGCTCGGCGCGCATGACCAGGGCGAGGATGCCACCGATCAGGAAGAAGGCGAACGACGTCCCCAGGTACAGGGTGCCGATCGTCTTGTGGTCGGTGGTGGTCAGCCACTTGATGATGGTGGAACCCGGCTTGCGGGTGCGCTGGCCCCCGCCGACCGTGACGGCCCCGGCGCCCCCGCCGGCCGCGGCGGGCTCGTTGAGGATGGTCACTATTCTTCACTTCCCATGGTCGTGATGCCGGAGGGCACCGCGCCGGTCTGGCCCTTGGCCCGCAGGTCCGCCAGGTGCTTGTCGTAGTCCGCGCGGGACACGACCTTCACGTTGAAGAGCATCCGCGAGTGGTCGACGCCGCAGAGCTCGGCGCACTTGCCCTTGTACTCGCCGATCTGGGTCGGCGTGACCTCGAACTTGTTGACCACGCCCGGCACGACGTCCATCTTCATCAGGAAGTTGACGGGCCAGAAGTCGTGGATGACGTCGCGCGAGGTGAGGATGAACTTCACCGACTCGTTGACCGGCAGGTACAGCGTCGGCGGCTCGGCGGGCGTGCCCACCTCGTACGCCGCCGTGATGCTGGTCGGGTCGGGCTTCTCGGTGTTCTCGTAGTTGAACGCCCAGCTCCACTGGAAGCCCACCACGTTGACCGTGTGGTCGGGCTTGGCGGAGGTGGAGGTCAGCTCCGTCTCGTCGCGCGCGACGAAGTAGAAGAGCACCGACACGATGACGATGGGGACCGCGGTGTAGAGCGCCTCGATGGGCACGTTGTACCGGGTCTGCGGAGGGATCTGGATACCGGTGCGACTGCGCCGGTGGAAGATCACGCTCCAGATGATCAGACCCCACATCAGTGCGCCCACTGCCAGCGCCGCGATCCAGGAGCCCTGCCACATGTGAAGGACCAGGGGCCCTTGCTCCGTGACGGGACTCGGGAGGCCAAGCCTGGGGAGGTCGTTGGCCGAGCAGCCGGTAGCGGTCGCGATGACGAGGCCCAGTGCCAGCGCCTGAGGCAGCTTCCGCCGCATCGTGCGCCGCGGCGAGCGGTCGGAGCCGTTGGGACTCACGTAGCGCCTTCCCGAAGTCTCGCCCGCCTTCGCGTCGCTCCGAAGAGGGTGGTGACCCTCCCCGGCGACCCGTCCACGGGCACGGTTTGAATGCTTATGCGGGCCAAACCCTACTCCAGCCTTATGCGCTGCTGACGGGCAGGTCCCGGTAACGCGCCGCCCGGTCGCCCGATCAGGCCCGGCCGGGGTGGATTCCCAGGTCACGGCAGACTTTCGAGGGTCGTACGCCCGATCGGGGGACACGCCCACAGGAGGTGGGTGACGACCCGTCGGGTACGGACGAATCGGACAAAACGGGTGATCGACTGACGGGCGGTGAGACGACGGGGCGACACCGGGTCTGTAGTTGAATGACACCGTGTACTTCGACGTGGCCTCCACCGCACCGCTTCACCCGGTCGCCCGCCAGGCGTTGACCGCCGCACTGGACGAGGGCTGGGCCGACCCCGCCCGGCTCTACCGCTCGGGCCGGCAGGCCCGGATGCTGCTGGACGCCGCGCGCGGGACGGTCGCCGAGGTGCTGGGCGCCCGGGCCGACGAGGTGTCGTTCACGGCCAGCGGCACCCAGGCCCTGCAGCTGGGGATGCTCGGGGCACTGGCCGGCAACCGCCGCCGCGGCGCCCACCTGGTGCACTCCGCCGTGGAGCACTCCGCGGTGCTGCACACCGCCGAGCGGTGGGAGCGGACGCCGGCCGGGAGCGGGACGGGCGAGGTCACCGTCGTCCCGGTGGACCGGCTCGGCCGGGCCGCCCCGGCGGACTTCGCCGCCGCCCTGCGGCCCGACACCGCGCTGGCCGTCCTGCAGTCCGCCAACCACGAGGTGGGGACCGTCCAGCCGGTCGGCGAGGTCGCCGGGATCTGCGGCGACGTACCGCTGCTGGTGGACGCCGCGCAGAGCGCCGGGCGCAGCGCCGTCCCCACCGGGTGGTCCCTGCTGACCGCCAGTGCCCACAAGTGGGGCGGCCCGGCCGGCGTCGGGGTGCTCGTCGTCCGCAAGGGCGTCAGGTACGCCTCTCCGCTGCCGGCCGACGAGCGCGAGGCGGGCCGGGTGCCCGGCTTCGTGAACGTGCCGGCGATCGTGGCGGCGGCCGCCTCGCTGCGCGCCGTCCGGGCCGAGGCCGAGCGGGAGAACGCCCGGCTGCACGGGCTGGTCGAACGGATCAGGTCGCGGGTCCCGCAGGTGGTACCCGAGGTGGAGGTGGTCGGCGACCCGGTCGGGCGGCTGCCGCACCTGGTCACCTTCTCCTGCCTGTACGTGGACGGCGAGGTGCTGCTGGCCGAGCTGGACCGGGCCGGCTTCGCGGTCTCCTCCGGCTCCTCCTGCACCTCCTCCACCCTGACCCCGAGCCACGTGCTGGCCGCGATGGGGGTGCTGACCGAGGGCAACGTCCGGATCTCGCTGCCCTTCGACGCCACCGAGGCGGAGGTCGAGCGGTTCCTCGCCGTGCTGCCGGGGATCGTCGCGGGGGTACGGGCGCCGCTCGGGCTGGACCTGCCCGCCCCGGCGGGGGCCGCCCCCGTGACTCTGCGGGGCACGGCGCCGGACGCCGGCGGGACGGCCGTCCTGGTACCGGACGGCGAGGCGCCGGACGGCGAGGCCGCGAACGAGGAGGCGGCGGACGCCGGCACACCGGGGGACGCTGCCCTGGTCCTGGACGCGCTGGTCCTCGACGCGCTGGGCAAGCGGTGCCCGCTGCCGGTGATCGAGCTGGCCAAGCGGATCGGCGACGTGCCGGCCGGCGGGACGATCGCGGTGCTGGCCGACGACGAGGCGGCGCGGCTGGACATCCCGGCCTGGTGCGGGATGCGCGGCCAGGAGTACCTGGGCGAGGCCCCGGCCGCCGGCTACGGCGGCGACCGGGGTGTGGCCTACCTGGTCCGCCGCACCGCCTGACCCGCCGCACCGCCGGACCGACGGCGGGCGGGCCGGACCGGCGGCCCGGGTGGGACTACTTGACCAGGTGCGCCCGGATGTCGGCCGCCGCCTCCGCGCCGTACGCGCCCTCGAAGCGCTGCAGGAAGGCGGAGGGGCGCAGCTCGTACTCCTGGGTGCCGACGGTCTCGATCACCAGGGTGGCGAGCATGCAGCCGAGCTGGGCCGAGCGCTCCAGGTCGAGCTGCCAGGACAGGCCCGCCAGGAAGCCGGCCCGGAACGCGTCGCCCACGCCGGTCGGGTCGGTCTTGCGCTCCTCGGGGGCGCAGCCGACGGTGATGGGCGCCTCGCCCTTGCGGTCGATCCGCACGCCCTTGCTGCCCAGGGTGGTCACCCGGGTGCCGACCCGGGTGAGGATCTCCTCCGCGTCCCAGCCGGTCTTGCTCTCGATGAGCGCGGCCTCGTACTCGTTGGTGAAGAGGTACGCGGCGCCGTCCACGATCTCGCGGATGTCGTCGCCCTCCAGGCGGGCCAGCTGCTGGGAGGGGTCGGCGGCGAAGGCGTAGCCGCGGGTGCGGCACTCCTGCGTGTGGCGGACCATCGCCTGCGGGTCGTCGGCGCCGATCAGGACGAGGTCCAGGGCGCCGACCCGGTCGGCGATCGGCTTGAGCTCGATGTAACGGGCCTCGGCCATCGCGCCGGTGTAGAACGAGGCGATCTGGTTGTGGTCCTCGTCCGTGGTGCACATGAAGCGGGCGGTGTGCCGGGTCTCGGAGATGTGCACCGACTCGGTGTCCACGTTGTGGCGCTGCAGCCAGCTGCGGTACTCGGCGAAGTCCGCCCCGGTGGCGCCGACCAGGATCGGGCGCAGGCCCAGCAGACCCATGCCGAAGGAGATGTTCGCGGCGACCCCGCCCCGCCGGATGTCGAGGGTGTCGATCAGGAAGGACAGCGACACCGTGTGCAGTTGCTCGGCGACCAGTTGGTCGGCGAACCGGCCGGGGAAGGTCATCAGGTGGTCGGTGGCGATCGAGCCGGCGACGGCGATACGCACGGGGTCTCCTCAGAGTGGCGGCAGGGCCATGGGCAGCGGACGAACCTCCCCACGGTACCCGCCCGGGGCACCGCGGGTCGTCGGGATGACTGCCCTTGGCGTGAACGGGTACTACCTCCGGGTAGCTCTGGTCCCCGCCCGGCGGGCGTCCTAGGGTCGCAACAGAGGGGCCCGTCAGCGGCCCCGTCCACGTCTGCGGCACCGTCGCCGCGGCACCGTGATCGGAGCGATGACCCGATGAATTCCAGTCAGCACCCTTTGCGCGTCTCCCCCGTCCTGCGGGGCGACACCGACCCGGACACCCTGGACGAGCTGGTGAGTTCGTCCCGTCGGCTGGGCCGCTTCTGGCCGCCGTCCGCGGTCGGGGAGCAGCCGGTGGCGACCGCCGGGCCGGGCTTCGCGGTGTCGTCCGGGGCGCAGCAGCTGGTCGCCGGAATGGCCGAGTACGGGGCGTAGGACGCCCCGGTGCCGCCGGGTGCCGCCGCCGGTCGGCGCACCCGGTGGAACCGGACTCCTCCGGGGCACGTCAAACCGGCGCGGTGTCGCCGAGGAGGCGGCGCCGCCCAGCCCTCGGGAGGAAGTCAGTGAACGTTCTGCAGACGAAGGCCCGGCCGGAGCGGAGCCCGGGCACCACCCGCCTCGGCGGGCGAGGGGCGGCGGCCCTGGCCGGCGTGGCCCTGGCGTTCGCGGCGGTGGCCGGCTGCGGCGGTGGCGGCCCGGCCGCCTCCGACACCGCGGCGACGGCCTCGCCCTCCGTCACGGCGCCCTCGGACCCTTCGGCCGCCGGATCGGGGCCGGGGATCGCGCCCGGGGAGCCCGCGCCCACCCCTTCGGCACCGGATCCGCGGCCGACCGGCCCGTCCGCGGCACCGACCCCGGGCACCGGCCCGACGCCCGGCGTCGGCCCGGACGGCCCGCAGCCCACCGGCCCGGGGATCGCCCCCGGGGAGCCCGCGCCCGTCCCGGGCGGCCGGCAGACCATCGGGTACCAGCTGAGCGGGAACCGGCTGACGGTGCTCTTCTACGGCGGCATCTGCGAGAAGTACGGGCTGAAGGCGGACGAGTCCCAGCCCGGCCGGGTGACCGTCCGGATCGTGGTGGCCGCCCCGATGCCCTCGGGCACGGCCTGCGCGGCGGTGGCCAAGCGCCAGGCGGTGACGACCGACCTCAAGGGCCCGCTGATGGGCCGCGCCGTGGTGGACGCCGCCACCGGCGCCGAGGTGCCGCTGGAGGCAGAGGTCGCGGGCGGGCCGCCGGTACCGGCCGACAGGTAGCGGACACCTGCCCGCCGCCGGAACGGCGGCGGGCATGACGAAGGCGGCCCCGGGAGAACTCCCGGGGCCGCCTTCGTGGTGCTGCTAGCTGAACGAGTCGCCGCAGGCGCAGGAGCCGGTGGCGTTCGGGTTGTCGATCGTGAAGCCCTGCTTCTCGATGGTGTCCACGAAGTCCACGGTGGCGCCGCCGAGGTACGGGGCGCTCATCCGGTCAGTGACGACCTTGACGCCGTCGAAGTCCTTGAGAACGTCGCCGTCGAGCGAGCGCTCGTCGAAGAAGAGCTGGTAACGGAGGCCGGAGCAGCCACCGGGCTGGACGGCGACGCGAAGCGCCAGGTCCTCGCGGCCTTCCTGCTCCAGCAGGCCCTTGACCTTGGCCGCGGCGGCATCGGTAAGGAGCAGACCACTCTCGACGGTGGTCTCGTCCTGGACGGTCATCTGCTTACTCCCGGTCGTTGACGACGATCTGCCGCCAGTACCAACCAGCGGCCACCCGGATTCATTTCCCCGGGCGGTGGTTCTTTCGGGGAACGGGATTCGCGGCCCGTTCCTTCACATTCCCCATGCTCGCACACCACGCGGGTGTGGTCATCGCCCGATCCGCGCGAAGCACCCACCCGGGGCGCCCCCGATTGCCAGGATGGGTGCCATGATCCTGCGCCAGGTGCAAGACAGTGCCGCCGACGCCGAGGCCGTGCGGCAGATCGCCCACGCGGCCTTCCAGGACCTGGCCGTCCGTACGGGCGGCGGTGAGCGGTCGCAGGGCCCCGAGGCCCAGGCGCGCACCGTCCAGCAGCTCGCCCGGACCAGACATCTGGCCCGGACCGACCCGCAGGGGTGCTGGATCGCCGAGCACGGCGGCGAGGCGGTGGGCGCGGCCCTGTCGATGCGCCGTGAGGGGGTGTGGATCCTGGCCCTGTTCGCGGTGCTGCCGGCCGCCCAGGGGCAGGGTGTGGGGCAGCTGCTGCTGGAGCGGGCGGCGGCGCACGGCCGGGGCTGCCTGCGCGGGCTGCTCTGCGCCTCGCCGTCCCCCGCCGCGGCCCGGCGCTACCGGCGGGCGGGGTTCACCCTGCACCCGGCGATGACGCTGACCGGCCGGGTGGACCGGGACGGCCTGCTGGACCCGGGCGACATCCCGGTGCACCCGGGCGGGCCCGTGCACCGGCATCTGCTGGACTCGGTGGACCGCGGCGCCCGGGGGGCGGCGCACGGCCCGGACCACGACTTCATGCTCGCCCACTACGACGAGCTGCTGGTCGCGGACACCCTGGCGGGCAGCGGCTACTGCTACCGGGACGGCGGCGCGGTCAAGCTGCTGGCCGCGACGTCCAAGCGGATCGCCACCCGTCTGCTGCGCGAGGCGCTGGCCCGGGTGCCGGAGGGTACGGAGGCCGGTGTGGAGTTCCTCACCGCCGAGCAGGAGTGGGCCGTGGACGTGGGGCTGGAGGTCGGCCTCTCGCTGGGGACGCGGGGCTACCTGGCGGTCCGGGGCATGCGCCCGCCCGCGCCGTACATCCCCAGCGGCGGCTTTCTCTGACTCCGGCCGGACGCCGGCGCCCGTGAGCCCGTGGGCCCGGAGGTTCACGGGCTCACGGGCTCACGGGCTCAGCCACCGGCTCACGCCATGGTGTCGAGGATCTCCTGGACCATCTCCATGGTGGTGCCCGGGTGCAGGAAGGCGAACCGGGCCACCGTCTCGCCGTCCCAGCCGGTGGGGGTGACGAAGCCGATCTGGTCCGCGAGCAGCTGCTGCGACCAGCGGTAGTAGTCGTCGTTGGTCCAGCCCTTGCGGCGGAAGCAGACGGCGGACAGCTGCGGGTCGTGCAGCAGCTCCAGGTGCTCGGTGTCGCGGATCACCCGGGCGCTCTCCCGGGCGAGGCGCAGGCCCTCCTCGATCGCGTCGGTGTACGCGTCGGTGCCGTGCACGGCGAGCGAGAACCAGAGCGGCAGGCCGCGGGCGCGCCGGGTGAGGTGGTAGGCGTAGTCGGTGGGGTTCCACTCGTCGCCCTCGGTGTGCAGGACGTCCAGGTAGGAGGCGTCCTGCGTGTGCACGGCGCGGGCGAGCTGCGGGTTGCGGTAGATCAGCGCGGCGCAGTCGAACGGAGCGAACAGCCACTTGTGCGGGTCGACCACGAAGGAGTCGGCGTGCTCGATGCCGTTGTAGCGCTCGCGGACGGAGGGGGCGAACAGCCCGGCCCCGCCGTACGCGCCGTCGACGTGGAACCAGAGGCCGCGCTCGCGGGTGACCTCGGACAGGCCCTGGAGGTCGTCGACGATGCCCTCGTTGGTGGTGCCGGCCGTACCGACCACCGCGATCACCGTTTCCGGGTTCGGGTCGGCGGCCAGCGCGGCGCGCAGCGCCTCGCCGGTGAAGCGGCGGTCCACGGTCGGGACGACGAACGCCTCGACACCGATGATGTTGAAGGTGTTCTTGACCGAGGAGTGCACCTGGTCGGCGACGGCGATCCGCAGGGTGGCCTCCCGGCCCACACCGAGCTTGCGGCGGGCGGTGTCGCGGGCGACGACCAACGCGGAGAGGTTGCCGGCCGAGCCGCCGGAGACGAAGGTGCCGCCGGCCGACTCGGGCAGGCCGGCCCGGTCCGCGATCAGGCGCAGCACCTGGTTCTCGGCGGCGATCGCGCCGGCCGCCTCCAGCCAGGAGATGCCCTGCAGGGAGGCGCAGGAGACGACCATGTCGAAGAGCAGCGCGGCCTTGGTGGGGGCGCACGGGATGAACGAGAGGTAGCGCGGGCTGTCGGCGGAGATCACCGCGCGGGAGAGCTCGTGGTCGTACAGCTTGAGCACGTCGGCGGGGTTGTTGCCGGTGGCGTTGAGGACGCCGGCCAGCCGGGCCCGCAGGTGGTCGCCGTCGCCGGGGTGGTCGAGCGGCACCGGGTCGTACTGCAGCCGCTCGCGCATGTAGTCGAATACCAGGTCGACCAGCTCACTGTCGGGCCGGTGCATGCGGTGGGGGGCTGCGGACACGGGTGTCCCTCTCGGCTCTGGGGGGGTCGGGGAGGCGGGCCGCGCGGCCGGTGAGGGCGGGGCGGACCGGCATGATCAGCCTAGGCAGCGAGGCGGTCCGCACGCGCGTCGGAACCCGGCTGCTGGGGCAGCTTTCGGGCGTGTTCGGGCGGCCCCGCGCAGGTTTCCTGCGTGGGGCCGGTGAGGCGGGCGGTGCGGTGGGTGAACGGCCCGGCGGGCGGTGGGTCACCGGCCCGGCGGGCGGCGGCCCGGTGAGAGGGGCGCGGGCCCGGCGTTCAGCCGATCAGGCGGGACAGGACCACCGAGCTGCGGCTGCGCTGCACACCCGGCTCCTTGCGGATCCGCTCGATCACGGCCTCCAGGTGCCCGGTGTCGGAGGCCCGCAGGTGGACCAGCGCGTCGGGGTCGCCGGTGACCGTCCAGGCGGCGACCACCTCGGGGAACTGGCGCAGGCTGGCGAGGATCTCCTCGGGCGCGGTCCGCTCCCGGCAGTACACCTCGACGAAGGCCTCGGTCTGCCAGCCGAGCAACGCCGGGTCCAGCACGACGGTGAAGCCGCGGACCACGCCGCGCGCCCGCAGCCGGTCGATCCGGCGGCGCACGGCGGTCGCGGAGAGGTTCACCAGCAGCCCGATCTCGGCGTACGAGGCGCGGCCGTCGCGGCCCAGCTGGGCGAGCACGAGCCGGTCGGTCTCGTCCAGGGAGGCTCCGCCCGGCTCCGGCGGTCGGCTCGTGCTCATCGGTGCGGGGCTCCCGGTCGTGCGGCGTACTGGGCGGTGATCCGCGGAAACGGTTCACCGCCCATTCTGGGGGATCGGGCCGGTCAGTCCACCAGGAGCACGATCTTGCCCCTGGTCCGGCCCTCCGCGTTCAGCGCCTGGGCCGAGGCGGCCTGGGCGAGCGGGAAGGTCGAGGCGACGGTGACGGTGAGCCGGCCCTCGTCGGCGAGCCGGGCGAGCGCGGTGAGGTCGGCGGTGTCAGGGCGGCCCCAGACGTAGTGGCCGCCGCGGGCGGCCACGCCGTAGTCGGCGACGGAGGCGATCCGGGCCGGGTCGGCGACCAGGGCGGCGGAGATCGCGACGGCGTCGCCGCCGACCAGGTCCAGGGCGGCGTCGACCCCGTCGGGGGCCAGGGCCCGGACCCGGTCGGCCAGGCCGTCGCCGTGCGCCACCGGTTCGGCGCCGAGTTCCCGCAGGTAGTCGTGGTTGCGTGGGCCGGCGGTGCCGATCACCCGGGCGCCGTGCGCCGTGGCGATCTGGACGGCGAGGTGGCCGACCCCGCCGGCCGCCGCGTGCACCAGCACGGTCTCGCCGGCCTTGACCCGTAGCGCCTTGACCAGGCTCTGGTAGGCGGTGAGGCCGGCCAGCGGGAGGCCGCCGGCCTGCGCCCAGTCGAGCGCGGCGGGCTTGCGGGCCAGGGTGCGGACGGGGGCGGCGACCAGTTCGGCGTAGGTACCGTGCTCGACGGCGTCCTTGCGGACGTAGCCGATCACCTCGTCACCGGGCGCGAACTCGGTGACCGCCCCGCCGACGGCCCGGACCACCCCGGCCACGTCCCAGCCCGGGATCAGCGGGAAGTGCACGTCGAAGGCGCCGTCGAGAAGCCCCTCGCGGATCTTCCGGTCGACCGGGTTCACCCCGGCCGCCCGCACCTGGACGAGCACCGAGTCCGGCCCCACCTTGGGATCGGGGAGGTCGGTGTACTCGACGACCTCGGGGCCGCCGTACTGCCTGATCGCGATTGCCTTCATCCCGCCAGCCAACCTCAGGAGCCCCATGAACACCTTCCGACACACGCCGGGAAGACTCCGCCTGGTCGAGCGGTTCTGATCACATCGACAGGGCGGCCATCGTCAATCTGACGCTAACCGGGTTATGATAGATAACGTCAGATAGACGAAAAGGCCGCTTCGACAAAACCCGGCCGGCACAGGAGGGCACCCGCCCGTGACCACCACCACTGAGACCTACGGCGTCGACCCCACCCCGACGCCGCTCGCCCTGCTGTTGCTCGGCCGCGAGGCCGACCCCAACAGCGAGCGCGGCGTCGAGTGCCCCGGGGACCTGCCCGCCGCCTCCGACCCCGACCTCGTCGAGCGGGCCCGCGCCGCCAAGGCCGCCCTCGGCGACCGCGTCTTCATCCTCGGCCACCACTACCAGCGTGACGAGGTCATCGAGTTCGCGGACGTCACCGGCGACTCGTTCAAGCTGGCCAGGGACGCCGCCGCCCGCCCGGAGGCCGAGTACATCGTGTTCTGCGGCGTGCACTTCATGGCGGAGTCCGCGGACATCCTGACCGGCCCGGCGCAGCAGGTCATCCTCCCGGACCTCGCGGCCGGCTGTTCGATGGCCGACATGGCCACCGCCGAGCAGGTCGCCGAGTGCTGGGACGTGCTCACCGACGCCGGCGTGGCGGACGTCACCGTGCCCGTCTCGTACATGAACTCCTCGGCCGACATCAAGGCCTTCACCGGCAAGCACGGCGGCACCATCTGCACCTCCTCCAACGCCGAGCGCGCGCTGGAGTGGGCCTTCGAGCAGGGCCAGAAGGTGCTCTTCCTGCCGGACCAGCACCTGGGCCGCAACACCGCCGTCCGCGAGATGGGCCTGTCGCTGGACGACTGCGTGCTCTACAACCCGCACAAGCCGAACGGCGGGCTGACCGACCAGCAGCTGCGCGACGCCAAGATGATCCTCTGGCGCGGCCACTGCTCGGTGCACGGCCGGTTCTCGCTGGACTCGGTGAACGACGTCCGCGCCCGGATCCCCGGCGTGACCGTGCTGGTGCACCCCGAGTGCAAGCACGAGGTGGTCTCGGCCGCCGACATGGTCGGCTCGACCGAGTACATCATCAAGGCGCTGGACGCCGCCGAGCCGGGCTCCAAGTGGGCCATCGGCACCGAGCTGAACCTCGTCCGCCGGCTCGCCAAGGCGCACCCGGACAAGGAGGTCGTCTTCCTGGACCGGGCGGTCTGCTTCTGCTCGACCATGAACCGGATCGACCTGCCGCACCTGGTGTGGGCCCTGGAGTCGCTGGTCGAGGGCCGGGTGCCGAACGTGATCACCGTCGACCCGGAGACCGAGAAGTACGCCAAGGCCGCGCTCGACCGGATGCTGGCCCTGCCGTAGCCGGCGGCGGGCCCCGCGGTCGCGGACATGTGTGAGGGCGGGCACCCCCCGGGGGGTGCCCGCCCTCACACATGTCCGTCCGCCTCCGGCCGCCCGCTCAGCACGGGCCCCCGGACCGGGCCGGACCTAGCCGTACTCGGGAATGCCCGGGATCAGCCCGTCGCCCTCGGCCCGCAGCAGCTGCCGGACCTCCTCGATGGTCGCCTCGGCGTCGGGGAGGATCAGGTCGGAGGGCTCCAGCGAATCGTCCGGCAGCGGGCTGCCGAACTGCTTCACCGCCGCCAGCAGACCGTCCAGCGCGGACCTGAAGTGCTCCTCGTCCCCCGACTCCAGCGCACGCAGCAGATCGTCGTCCAGCTCGTTGAGCCGGTTCAGGTGGTCGTCGGCCACCTGGAACTGCCCTTCCCCCATGACCCTCATGATCATGCCGCTGCGTCTCCCTGCTGTCGTGGCCGAAGCCGTAGGAGTGGGATCACTTGTTGTAGTTGATCGTCCCCGGGGTGTCCTGCTTGTCCTGCGTACCGGGCTTGCCCTGCTCGATGGCCGGTTGCGCGGCCGCGGGGCCGCCGGTGAGCTCGGCCTTCATCCGGGCCAGCTCCAGCTCGACGTCGGAGCCGCCGGCCACCCGCTCCAGCTCGGCCTCGATGTCGTCCTTGCGGCCGAGGCCGCTGGCGTCGTCGAGCGCACCGGAGGCCAGCAGCTCGTCGATCGCACCCGCGCGGGCCTGCATCTGGGCCGTCTTGTCCTCGGCCCGCTGGATCGCCAGGCCCACGTCGCCCATCTCCTCCGAGATCCCGGAGAAGGACTCCGCGATCCGGGTCTGCGCCTGGGCGGCGGTGTAGGTGGCCTTGATGGTCTCCTTCTTCGTCCGGAAGGCGTCCACCTTGGCCTGCAGCCGCTGGGAGGCGAGCGTGAGCTTCTCCTCCTCGGCCTGGAGCTGCTGGTACTGCGTCTCCAGGTCGGTGATCTGCGACTGCATGTTGGCCTTGCGGGTCAGGGCCTCGCGCGCGAGGTCCTCCCGGCCGAGCGAGAGCGCCTTGCGCCCCTGGTCCTCGTACTTCGCGGACTGCTGCTGCAGCTGGGTCAGCTGAAGCTCCAGACGCTTGCGCGAGGTGGCCACGTCGGCCACGCCCCTGCGCACCTTCTGCAGCAGTTCGAGCTGCTTCTGGTACGAGTAGTCGAGCGTTTCACGCGGATCTTCTGCACGGTCCAGGGCCTTGTTGGCCTTGGACTTGAAGATCAGCCCCATACGCTTCATGATTCCGTCGCTCATGGGCCTCGGGTGCCCCCTTCTCCGGCCTGCGGTCTCAGTCTCGTTACCAGACACGACGAGTGTATGTGCAGCGAGGCGATCGCCGCAGTGCACCTGCCTGCAACAAGACTGCTACAGCCACGGGTGCCGATGCCTCATCCCGGGGGTGGAAACCGACCCCGATTTCATGATCCGGCAGGGGGAGGGAACCCCGTACTGGGCGCGCCGGGCCGGGGCCCGAAAACCTCGGAACCTGGTCGGATTCTTGATCGATATCTGTTTGGGTCCGACGGCACGGGAAGAAGCGTCCGAGCACCACGTACGCTGGGGGTGTGTTCCGACGCCGTTCAGACGATGCCACTGCCTCCGCCGCCGTGCTGGAGAAGCAGAGCGATACGAGCCAGGCCCGCGACCCGCAGGCGAAGAAGGGCCGGCCCACGCCCAAGCGCAGTGACGCCGAGGCCAACCGGCGCACCCGGGTGACCGTCCCCAAGGACCGTAAGGAGGCCGCCCGGCAGTCCCGCGAGCGGATGCGCTCCGAGCGGGAGAAGCAGCGCACCGCGCTGCTGGAGGGTGACGAGCGCTACCTGCCCGCCCGTGACAAGGGCGCGGTGCGCAAGTTCGTCCGCGACTACGTGGACGCCCGCTGGTCGCTCGCCGAGTTCTTCCTGCCCGCCGCCGTGGTCATCCTGATCCTCAGCGTGGTGCGGGTGCCGGCCCTGCAGCTCCTGTCCACCCTGCTCTTCCTCGCCTTCTTCGTCCTGGTCATCCTGGACTTCGCCCGCCTGGGCCTCGGCCTGCGCAAGCAGCTCGGCGAGCGCTTCGCCGGGCAGAACACCCGGGGCGCGGTCGCGTACGGCCTGATGCGCATCCTGCAGATGCGCCGGCTGCGACTGCCCAAGCCCCAGGTCAAGCGCGGGGCCAGGCCCTGACCGCCGAGCCGGTGAACTCGGGCTGGGCCCCTCCCACCTGGGAGGGGCCCGGCCTGTACGCGTTGCCGGGCCAGGGCGGCGGGGGCCACGACCGGCTCCCCTCGCGCAGCGGCTCGTTCGCCGGCGCCGGCCCGTCGGCCGAGCGCCAGGGCGGACTGCGCAACCTGGTCCGCCAGGAGATGGTGGCCAGGCAGCTGGCCGAGCAGCTCGCCGGACGCACCGGCCAGCGCGTCCTGGACGTCGGCTGCGGCCAGGGCGTCCAGGCGCTGCGGCTCGCCAGGGCCGGCCACTTCGTCACCGGCATCGACTCGGACCAGGCCGCCCTCGGCCTCGCCCAGGCGGCACTCGCCGAGGAGCCCGCGGAGGTCCGCGGCCGGGTCCAGCTGCTCAGCGGGGACGGCCACCAGTGCGGCCGCTGGTTCGGCGCCCGCAGCTTCGACGTGGTGCTCTGCCACGGCGTCCTGATGTACCTGCCCGACCCGGACCCGATGATCGCCTCGCTGGCCCGGCTGCTGGCCCCCGGCGGCGTGCTCTCGCTGCTGGCCCGCAACCGCGACGCGCTGGCCATGCGCCCCGGCGCGGCCGGTGACTGGCGCGCCGCCCTGCACGCCTTCGAGAGCGACCGCTACTACAACCGGCTCGGGCTCACCGCCCGCGCCGACCGGCTCGCCGACCTGGCCGTCACCCTCGCCGAGGTCTCGGTGCCGCTGAAGCACTGGTACGGCGTGCGGGTCTTCACCGACAACACCGCCGACGACTCCGCGCCGCCGGTGGACGGCCGCCGCCTCGCCCAGCTGCTGGAGGCCGAGGAACGCGCCGGCAAGACCGACCCCTACCGGCAGATAGCCGGACTGCTGCACGTGGTGGGCGCGAAGTAGCGAGCCGGGCCGGCCCTGCGCCGCACGCCGGCCCGCTCGTCAGCCTGTACGCCGTCCCGGCGCTCTCCCCGGGCGGACAGGTCCGGCAGGTCCGGGCGGGTGCCCGGACCTGCCGGACCGGGCAGTCCCTCGTGCAGGCTCAGCCCCTCTTGCAGGCTCAGCCCTCTCGCAGGCTCAGGCCTCGTGCAGGCTCATCGAGTAGATGACACGGTCGTCGTCGAGCAGCACGGCCTTGTCGACGCCGTCCTCGACCAGCTGCTTCCAGCTCTCGCCGATCCAGGACTCCGCGTCGCCCTGACCCGGGAACTCCTCCTGGCCACCCGCGGGGGTCACCAGGGTTCCGTCCGCCTTCTCGTACCGCCACGTCCAGACCATGCCCGGCTCCTCCCGCTGACGACTGGTTGGTCGTACCGCTCTGTCCTGCCGCACTGTCGTGCCGCCGCTGTGTTGTGCTGCGCACATTAGCCTGCCCGCCGCGATCATCCCTACGCCTCGTCCGGCAGGATGGACGCCATGGCACTCCCCCGCACCCTGATCCTCGGCGGCGCCCGTTCGGGCAAGTCCACCCGGGCCGAGCAGCTGCTCGCCGGGTTCGACGACGTCCTCTACGTGGCGACCGGCGGCACCCGGGACGGCGACCCGGAGTGGGCCCGGCGGGTCGACCTGCACCGCGAGCGGCGCCCGGCGAGCTGGCGGACGGCGGAGACCTGCGACCTCGATGATGTGCTGCGGGACGCCGCCGACCCCGCGCCGGTACTGATCGACTGCCTGGCGCTCTGGCTGACCACCGTGATGGACGAGTGCGACGCCTGGGACGACGCGGCCTGGGACGACGGCGGCGAACGGGCGGTCGGACTGCGCTGCGCGGCACTGGCGGAAGCCTGGGGCACGACGGACCGTCAGGTGATCGCGGTGAGCAACGAGGTCGGAATGGGCGTCGTCCCCGCGACGGCCGCCGGGCGACGCTTCCGGGACACCCTCGGCCGGCTGAACATGGCCGTGGCCGACGCCTCGGAGCGGGTGCTGCTGGTGGTGGCGGGACAGGTGGTGACGGTGAAGCCCGCCGCCTGACAGGCCAGCCACCTCATCGCGCCCCACGCCGTGTAGCCTTCCCAGCGATGGACACGACCGTGGATCTGGATACGTTCTCCTCGCTCGTCGAGCGCCCCGACGAGAGCGCCCGCCGGGCCGCCGACGAGCGCTGGCAGGCGCTCGACCGGCCGCGCGGCGGCCTCGGCCAGCTGGAGGAGCTGGGCAGCTGGCTGGCCTCCGTACAGGGGCACTCCCCCGTGCGGCCGCTGTCGGCGCCCAAGGTGCTGCTGTTCGCCGGCGACCACGGGGTCGCCTCGCTGGGCGTCTCCGAGCTGCCCGCCGACGGCGGGACGGCCCAGCGGGTACGCGCCGTCCTCGACGGCACGGCGCCGGTCGCGGTGCTCGCGCGGCGCTTCGGCGCCCGGGTACGCGTGGTCGACGTGGCGGTGGACGCCGACCCGGACGACTTCCCCGAAGAGGTGACCCGCCACCGGGTGCGGCGCGGCTCCGGCCGGATCGACGTCGAGGACGCGCTCACCGCCGAGGAGGCCGCCCGGGCCTTCCGCGCCGGCATGGCGGTCGCCGACGAGGAGGCCGACGCCGGGACGGACCTGGTGGTGCTCGGCGACCTCGGGGTCGGCTCGACCACCGTCGCCGCCGTACTGGTCGGCGCCCTCTGCGGGACGGACGCCGCGGCGGTCACCGGGCGCGGCTCCGGCATCGACGACCGGGTCTGGATGGTCAAGTGCGCCACCGTCCGCGACTCGCTGCGGCGGGCCCGGCCGGTCCTGGGCGACCAGCTGGCCCTGCTGGCGGCCACCGGCGGCGCCGACTTCGCCGCCATCACCGGCTTCCTGCTGCAGGCCGCGGTACGCCGGCTGCCGGTGGTGCTGGACGGTGTGGTCTCCGCCTCCTGCGCGCTGGTGGCGCAGCGGATCGCGTTCCGGGCTCCCGAGTGGTGGCGGGCCGGGCAGTCGACCGGCGAGCCCGCCCAGGCGAAGGCCTACGACCGGCTGACGCTGATCCCGCTGCAGGAACAGAAGATCACCATGGGCGAGGGCGTCGGCGCGCTGATGTCGCTGCCGCTGCTGCAGGCGGCGGCGGACACGCTGGCCGAGGAGACCGTGCTCCCCGGCCTGCCCGAGGCGCCCGTGGTGCCGCGGGTGCAGCCCAAGCTGCCCTCGGCGGCGGATCTGCTCGGCCGGGTCTGAGGCCGTGCCGCAGGAGCCGGGGACCGGCGTGCCCGCGGCCGGTGCGGCCGACTCCGGCGCTTCCGGCCCTGACCCTGCCGGCCCGGACGATTCCCGCCCGGGCATTTCCGGCCCGGACGCTTCCGGCTCCGGTGCGCCCGGGGCCGGTGCTCCGCCCGCGAGCCGGCTGCGGTTCGAGGGGCTGAGGTTCGCCTTCGGCACGCTGTCCGTGCTGCGGGTGCGGGTCGAACGCTGGGACCGGCCGACCGCGGGGCGCGCGATGCTCTGCGCCCCGGTGGTCGGGATCGTGCTCGGGATTCTCGCCGCCGTACCGGCCGCCCTGGTGGCCTGGCGGGCGGGCGGACTGCTCGGCGCGGTCGCGGCGGTCGCGGCGCTCGCCGCCCTGACCCGGGGCCTGCACCTGGACGGCCTCGCCGACGTCGCGGACGGCCTCGGCAGCGGCAAGCCGGCCGAGGACGCGCTGCGGATCATGAAGCAGTCCGACATCGGACCCTTCGGCGTGCTCACCCTGCTGCTCGCCCTGCTCGCCCAGATCGCCGCCCTTGCCGGCCAGTTCGAGCACTCCCCGCTGCGCGGCGCGCTCTCCGTGCTCGCCTGCGCCGTCACCGCGCGCTGCGCGCTCGCCTGGGGCTGCCTGCGCTCGGTGCCGGCCGCCCGGCCGGGCGGCCTCGGCGCGATGGTCGCGAGCACCGTGGCGCCCGCCGCGGCGCTCGCCGTCTCGGCCGCCGCCGCCCTGCTGCTCGCCCTGGCCGGCCTCACCGACGGCTGGTCCGCCCTGCGGCTCCCGCTCGCCCTCGTCGCCGGTCTGCTCGGCGCCCGGCTCCTGCTCCGCCGCTGCGTCCGCCGCTTCGACGGCATCACCGGCGACGTCCTGGGCGCGACGGCGGAGACCGCCGCCACCTGCTGCCTGCTCACGCTGGCCCTGGCGGGCTGACGAGAGACCCGTGCCCCGGCCGGATCGCGGTGATCGCGCCGGCAGGGCCGCCCCCCTCAAGATCGTGGCCCGGCCCCAGGACACCGCCGAGACGGAGACCGCCCCCATGTCCCGGCTCCCGCCGCTGCCGACCAAGGAGCAGTACGACGACCTGCGCGCGTTCCTGACTCCCCGTCAGCGCAGCCTCTGGAACCGCGCTCCGGTGGCGGATCCGGACATCGAGAGCATGATCTGGACCTGGGACCGGTTCGCCAGGCGCTACTCGAACCTGGTGTTCACCGCCCTCCGGGCCGGTGATCTCCAGGCGGCGGCCCAGGCCTGGGCCGTGATCGGCGACCTGCTCTGCGCCTGGCCGGCGGAAGAACTGCCGCCTTCGCTCAGGGAGTTCGTCGCCCAGGCGGGCCGGGCCTCGGACGACCCCTGGAAGTCCGAGCCCGGCGGTCCCGCACTGTGGGGCAAGTGACTGCCCTGTAGGCCTCCAAGCCCCCTGCGGCGGGCCGAGACTGTCCAACGGAAGGGTCACCGACACCCGGCTGCCGGGATTGAGCCGCAGATCGAGGCCCACGGTCGCGGCGACCAGCTGACGTCCGGTCAATTTCACGACACCGGGCCAGTGCTGCGGCAGGTACCGAGGAGACGTGCAGGCCTCCAGCACGTCTCGGCCTTCGGTTCCCGGGAGCACGTACAACGGCGCTCCGCCCGGTTGGGCGAACAGCAGCAGCTCGGCATCGAGCAGGGCGACCACGAGATACGGCACCAGAAGGATGCTCCGCCGGAACTCGGCCAGCAGGACGGCCGGGTGGCCGGCCTGCGCGTGGAGCATCCTCAGGTGGTGCGTCAGTCCCGCGTTGCTCATCTCTCCCCGTCGAGCCACGTCGCGGGCGAACCCGCGCGCCCGAGCGACGTCGGAACGGAGGCCCCCGTTCCCTGCGGGCCGGGGACGGGCGGCGGACCGGGGAGCGCCGGGGCCGCGGGCCGGTGGGAGCCCTGCCGTGCGGTGACCGGTCAGGGCCGGTACCGGGGGCGGCGTGATCCCAGCATGCGGACTACCATGCGGGGAGCACCGTAGCCCTGCAACGTCGCGGGAACTGCCCGGCCGCTCTTCACCGAGGAGCCGGGACCTCTGGTGTGTGCGGTCGCCGGAGGCGGCGCACGCGCCAGGGGTCCCGGAGCCGGAGCCGGCCGGGCAGGTCCTCCCGCGACCCGGGGGTACGCCGGTGCGGCATCACCGCCGCACCCGGCCGTGGACGCGAAAGAACAGGACGCAAATACGTGACTGCATTGTCTGTGAGCACCTCCTCCGCCGCATCGCTGCGTGCGGACGCCCTGGTGGTCGGTGTGGCGAAGGGCGCGAAGGGCATCGTGGTGGCACCCGGTGCCGAGGCCGTGATCGAGGCGTTCGAGGGCAAGCTGGCCGAGGTCCTCACCACCCTGGGCGCCACCGGTGGCGAGGGCGAGGCCGTGAAGGTCCCCTCCCCCGCCGGCCTGAAGGCCCCGCTCGTGCTCGCGGTCGGCCTCGGCGACGCCGAGCAGGGCTTCTCCGAGGAGGCGCTGCGCCGCGCGGCCGGTGTCGCGGCGCGGACCCTCGCCGGTACCAAGAAGGTCGCGCTGGCGCTGCCGGCCGAGTCGGCCGAGGACGCGGGCGCGATCGCGCTGGGCGCCCTGCTCGGGTCCTACTCGTACGGCACCTACAAGAGCAACGGCGCCGGCAAGGAGCCGGTCGGCGAGCTGGTCGTGCTGACCAGCCGCAAGGGCAGCAAGGACGCCAAGGCGGCGGTCGAGCGCGCCACCGCGGTCGGCGAGGAGATGAACCGCGCCCGCGACCTGATCAACATGGCGCCGAACGACCTCAACCCGAAGGCCTTCGCGACGATCGCGCAGGCCGCCGGCAAGGAGCACGGCCTCAAGGTCGAGGTGCTGGACGAGAAGGCGCTCGCCAAGGGCGGCTTCGGCGGCATCCTCGGCGTGGGCGTCGGTTCGACGAACCCGCCGCGGCTGGTGAAGGTGGCCTACACCCACCCGAAGGCCAAGGCGACGCTCGCCTTCATCGGCAAGGGCATCACCTACGACTCGGGCGGCATCTCGCTGAAGCCGGCCGGCCACAACGAGACCATGAAGTGCGACATGTCGGGCGCGGCGGCGGTCTTCGCGGCCGTGGTCGCGGCCAAGCGCCTGGGTCTGGCCGTCAACATCACCGGCTGGCTGGCGCTGGCGGAGAACATGCCGTCCGGTTCGGCCACCCGCCCCGGCGACGTGCTGCGGATGTACGGCGGCAAGACCGTCGAGGTGCTGAACACCGACGCCGAGGGCCGGCTGGTGCTGGCGGACGCGATCGTGCGGGCCGGCGAGGAGAACCCGGACGTGATCGTCGACGTGGCGACGCTGACCGGTGCGATGGTGCTGGCCCTGGGCACCCGCATCTTCGGCGTGATGTCCAACAGCGACGAGCTGCGCGAGACCCTGCACGCGACGGCGCAGGAGGCCGGCGAGCAGTCCTGGCCGATGCCGCTGCCGGTCGAGCTGCGCAAGGGCATGACCGAGTCGACCATCGCCGACCTGGCCAACATGGGCGAGCGGATGGGCGGCGGCCTGGTGGCCGGTCTCTTCCTGAAGGAGTTCGTCGCCGAGGGCATCGACTGGGCGCACCTGGACATCGCGGGCCCGGCCTTCCACGAGGGCGCGCCGTACGGCTACACCCCCAAGGGCGGCACGGCGAGCGCGGTGCGCACGCTGCTCCGCTTCGCCGAGCGGACGGCCGCGGGCGACAAGGCCTGACGTTCCGCCCCGAACGGTTCCAGCCGCTCCCGGTCGCCGGGGGCGGGCCGGCCCGGCGCCCTTCAACGGGCGCCGGGCCTTTTTCATTCCATTTTCCGGTTACCTGGCGGTAATAAGACCTGGCGCCCCCCGCACCCCTGTTCGCTGCGGGCGAAACTTTGTTCCACAAGGTGGAACTCCCCGCGCCCACGGCCCCGGACAGGCCGGCTCACCGCCCTGGCACGACCCCTGTGAGCTGCGGCGATACCCTGACGTACGGGACGTTCGACCCCCCGCTACGGGGTGCCCGGATACCCTCGGGGCAGGCCGGGACATCAGCTGCCACGAACAAGTGCGAAGATGTATTTTCGGCACGACTGGGCGCCTTACAAAGGCTTCCCGACCCACCGGACCGCGACCGGCCCGGCGATCCGCACCCCTTTGCATGGAGGACGTGACGTGGCGAACGACGCCAGCACCGTTTTCGACGTTGTCATTCTCGGAGGCGGAAGCGGCGGTTACGCCGCGGCGCTCCGCGCCGCTCAGCTGGGCCTGAGTGTGGCCCTGATCGAGAAGGGCGAGCTGGGCGGCACCTGCCTGCACCGTGGTTGCATCCCGACCAAGGCTCTCCTGCACGCGGCCGAGGTCGCGGACGAGACCCGCGAGGCGGCGGACTTCGGTGTCCTCGCCACCTTCCAGGGCATCGACATCAAGGGCGTCCACAAGTACAAGGACGACGTCGTCTCCGGCCTGTACAAGGGCCTGCAGGGCCTGGTCGCCTCCCGCAAGGTCCACTACATCACCGGTGAGGGCAAGCTCTCCTCGCAGACCTCGGTGGACGTGAACGGCCAGCGCGTCGAGGGCCGCCACATCGTCCTCGCCACCGGCTCCGTGCCGAAGTCGCTGCCGGGCCTGACCATCGACGGCGACCGGGTGATCTCCTCGGACCACGCCCTCAAGCTCGACCGCATCCCGAAGTCGGCCGTGATCCTGGGCGGCGGCGTCATCGGCGTCGAGTTCGCGTCCGTCTGGAAGTCCTTCGGCGTCGACGTCACCATCGTCGAGGCCCTGCCGCACCTGGCCCCGCTGGAGGACGAGAACTCCTCCAAGCTGCTGGAGCGCGCCTTCCGCAAGCGCGGCATCAAGTTCGAGCTCAAGGCCCGCTTCTCGGGTGTCGAGTACACCGCCGACGGTGTGCGCGTCTCCACCGAGAACGGCAAGCAGATCGACGCCGACCTGCTGCTCGTCGCCATCGGCCGCGGCCCGGTCTCGGCCGGCCTCGGCTACGAGGAGAACGGCGTCGCCACCGACCGCGGCTACGTCCTGGTCGACGAGTACATGCGTACCAACGTGCCCACCATCTCGGCCGTCGGCGACCTCGTCCCGACCCTGCAGCTGGCCCACGTCGGCTTCGCCGAGGGCATTCTCGTCGCCGAGCGCCTGGCCGGCCTCAAGGCCGTGCCGATCGACTACGACGGTGTGCCGCGTGTGACGTACTGCAACCCCGAGGTCGCGTCGGTGGGCATCACCGAGGCCAAGGCCGTGGAGCTGTACGGCAAGGACAAGGTCGTCACGCTCAAGTACAACCTGGCCGGCAACGGCAAGAGCAAGATCCTCAAGACCGCCGGCGAGATCAAGCTCGTCCAGGTCAAGGACGGCGCCGTGGTCGGCGTCCACATGGTCGGCGCCCGCATGGGCGAGCAGGTCGGCGAAGCCCAGCTCATCTACAACTGGGAGGCGCTGCCGGCCGAGGTCGCGCAGCTCATCCACGCGCACCCGTCGCAGTCCGAGGCCCTCGGCGAGGCGCACCTGGCGCTGGCCGGCAAGCCGCTGCACGCGCACGACTGATCGCGCGCCCCGCTTACTTCCCCCATCCCGTACGCAAGACTTGATAGGAGTCGCTGAAACCATGGCGGTCTCAGTAACACTGCCCGCGCTGGGCGAGAGCGTTTCCGAGGGCACTGTCACCCGCTGGCTGAAGGCCGAGGGTGAGCGCGTCGAGGTCGACGAGCCGCTGCTCGAGGTCTCGACCGACAAGGTCGACACCGAGATCCCGTCGCCGGTCTCCGGCATCCTCGCCGCCATCAAGGTCGCCGAGGACGAGACGGTCGAGGTCGGCACCGAGCTGGCCGTCATCGACGACGGCTCGGGCGCCCCGGTCGCCGCTGCCGCGCCGGTCGCCGAGGCGGCCCCGGCCGCACCGGCCCCCGTCGCCGAGGCTCCGGCCGCCGCTCCCGCCCCGGTGGCCGAGGCCCCGGCTGCCGCGCCGGCCGCCGCCGCCCCGGCCGGCGACGCCACCCCGGTGCTGCTCCCCGCCCTGGGCGAGAGCGTCTCCGAGGGCACCGTCACCCGCTGGCTGAAGGCCGAGGGCGACACCGTCGAGGTCGACGAGCCGCTGCTCGAGGTCTCCACGGACAAGGTCGACACCGAGATCCCCTCGCCGGTCGCCGGCGTGCTGGTGAAGATCCTGGTGGGCGAGGACGAGAGCGCCGAGGTCGGCGCCCAGCTCGCGCTGATCGGTGTCGCGGGCGCGGTCGCCGCCGCCCCGGCGCCCGTCGCCGCCCCGGCCCCCGTCGCCGCCCCCGCCCCGGTCGCCGCCCCGGCCGCCCCGGCCCCGGTCGCCGCCCCGGCGCCCGCTCCGGTCGCCGCCGCCCCGGCCCCGGTTGCCGCTCCGGCCCCGGTCGCCGCTCCCGCTCCGGTGGCTCCGGCCGCTCCGGCTCCGGTGGCCGCCCCGGCCCCCGTCGCCGCCCCGGCCGCGCCCGCCGCCGACAGCTCCGACGCCTACGTCACCCCGCTGGTGCGCAAGCTCGCCGCCGAGCAGGGTGTCGCGTTGGGCTCCGTCACCGGTACCGGTGTCGGCGGCCGGATCCGCAAGCAGGACGTCATCGCCGCCGCCGAGGCCGCGAAGGTGGTGGCCGCTCCGGCGCCCGTCGCCGCCGCGCCGAAGGCCGCCGCCGCGCCGTCCCCGCTGCGCGGCCAGACCGTGCCGATGACCCGGGTGCGCAAGGCCATCGCCAAGCACATGGTCGACTCGCTCAAGGTGTCGGCCCAGCTGACCACCGTGGTCGAGGTGGACGTCACCCGCATCATGCAGCTGCGCAACAAGGCGAAGAACGGCTTCCTGCAGCGCGAGGGCGTCAAGCTCTCCCCGCTGCCGTTCTTCATCAAGGCCGCCACCGAGGCGCTCAAGGTCCACCCGGTCCTGAACGCCAAGGTCAACGCGGACGACACCATCACGTACCACGACGTCGAGAACATCGGCGTGGCGGTGGACACCGACAAGGGCCTGTTCGTCCCGGTGATCCACGGCGCGGGTGACTTCAACATCGCCGGCATCGCGAAGAAGGTGGCCGACCTGGCGACCCGCACCCGCGACGGCGGCCTGAAGCCGGACGAGCTGGCGGGCGGCACCTTCACGGTGACCAACACCGGTTCGCGCGGCGCGCTGTTCGACACCCCGATCCTCAACCAGCCGCAGGTCGGCATGCTGGGCATCGGCGCCACCGTGCGCCGCCCGGTCGTGATCAACCACCCGGACCTGGGCGAGACGATCGCCGTCCGCGACATGGTCTACCTGGCCCTGTCGTACGACCACCGGATCGTGGACGGCGCCGACGCCGCCCGCTACCTGGGCACCGTCAAGGCCCGTCTGGAAGAGGGCGCCTTCGAGGGCGACCTCGGCCTGTAGGGCCGTCAGCGGGCCGCGCCCGCTGCCGGGACCCCCGCTCCGTCCGAGGACGGAGCGGGGGTTTCCGCGTTTCACGGCGACTTCGCATGCGTTTGCACGAGTGACCAGGGATGCTGGAGCGGTGATGTACGAGACGGACTTCTGGCAGATCATCGACGAGACCCGGGACGCCGCCGAAGGCGACCCGGACGAGCAGGCCGACCGGCTGGTGGAGCGGCTCGCACAGCTGACGCCGGACGATGTCATCGACTTCGCCCGGCTCTTCGAGGCGCGCTTCCAGCGCGCCTACCGGACCGACCTGTGGGGCGCCGCCCACCTGCTGCTGGAGGGCGCCTCGGAGGACGCCTTCGACTACTTCCGCTGCTGGCTGATCGGCCAGGGCCGGGAGGTCTTCGAGGGCGCTCTGCAGGAGCCCGACGACCTGGCGGAGCTGGTGCCGGACTTCGACGAGGAGGAGGACGGCGACGCCGAGGACATCGGCTACGCCGCCGACGAGGCGTACGAGCAGCTGACCGGGCTGCCGCTGCCCGACCTCGGGCTGGACCAGCCGGCCGGGCCGCAGGGCGCGCCGCTGGACTTCACCGACACCGAGGCGATGGCGAAACGCTTCCCCCAGCTCTGGGAGCGCTTCGGGGAGTAGGCCGGGCCCGGGGCATACCCCGTTCCCGGCCGCTCCGTGGGGCCGGCCGGTCAGACGCCGCTGCCGGTGCCGTCCTGCTTGATGCCCTTGAGGATCTGGTCGAGGGCGGAGGGGTCCGGCGCCTTCGGGTCCTCGTCCACCCCGCCGTTGAGGACGACGAAGCCGCCGCCCTCGGCCGGGACGGCCGCCAGCAGCACGTAGCCGGTCGTCCCGTCGCTCGTGCGGACGTGCCAGCGGACCGCGTAGCCGGCGACGCCCGCCACCGTGGTCGCCGCGGAACCGGCGTCGGTGTGCGAGGACAGGCCGGAGAAGATCGCCTGGGCGTAGGCGGGGATCGCCGCCTCGGCCGCCGCCCGGGCGGTGGAGCCCTCGACGGGATCGGTCTTGATCGAGAACTGGCCCCGGACGCAGTCCCCGCCGCCCGGGCAGGTGTACGGGCCGCTGGTCAGCGAGACGGTGGCGGTGCTGCCGGGGGTGCCGGCCACCCACCCCGTCAGCACCGGGACGGTGATGGCGTGCTGGGCGTCGGGCACGGTACCGGTCACCGCCACCGGTGCGGTGCTGCGCGGCGAGGCCGAGGGGCTGGGGCGCCGGCTGGGCGAGCTGGTGGCGCTCTCGGAGGGGCCGTCGGGGAGGGTCGGCAGCGCGAAGGTCGGGGTGGGCCTGGGCTTCGGGTCGTCGCCGCTGTTCAGGGCCACGCCCGCGGCGATGCCGCCGGCCACCAGGACGGCCACCACGACACCGATGACCAGACCGTTGCCGCTCCTGCGCGGGGTGGCCGGGCCGGGGTACCCGGTACCGGGCGGGTAGCCGGGCAGGCCGGGTCCGCCCGGCTGGGCGCCGCCGGCCGGGTAGCCGGCCTGGTAGCCCGGGCCGGGTTGCGGCGGGTACCCGTAGCCCTGGCCGGGCTGCGCGGCGGGCCCGTAACCGGGCGGCGCGGCGGGCGCACCCCACCCCGGGGCGGGCTGCGGCGCGTCCGGTGCCGCGCTCTGCCAGGCCTGGGTCGGAGCATCGGCGATCTGCCCGCCGGCGGGCGGGCCGCCGGCGGCCGGGCGGACGTCGCTGCTCCAGGCGGTGCCGTCCCACCAGCGCTCGTGGGTGGCCGCGCCGTCCGGCCCTGTGCCCGGTACGGGGTACCAACCGGGAGGCGTCGAGTTGCTCACCGCCGTACCGTACCCGTCGCGGACCGCTCCCAGACAGGTCCTGCCGGTGACAGTCCGGTCCGGGTTGTCACGGTTCGGCCACTGCGCCCGGCGGGGCCGCCGCAGGGCTCGGCCCGGGGCCGTCCGGCCAACGACCCGACTGCCCGTCCGGCCAACCACCCGACCGCCCGACCGGCCAACCACCCGACCACCCGACCGGCCAACCACCCGACCACCCGACCACCCGACCGCCCGACCGCCCGACCGCCGAGCTGGCCGGGCCCACCGGCGCGGGGTCACCCCCCGTCAGTCCTGGCCGTCGAGCCGCCGGGCCATCCAGATGTCGTCCACGTACCGGCCGTCCAGCAGGAACTCCTCGCTGAGCGAGCCCTCGACCCGGAAGCCGCAGCGTTCGTAGAGCCGGCGGGCGGGCTCGTTGTGGCCGAGGACCCGGAGGGTGATCCGGCGGGCGCCCTCGGCCCGGGCGGCGGCGCAGGCGGCCTCGACCAGGGCCCGGCCGACGCCGCGGCCGCGGACCGAGCCGTCGACGGCGAGGCCCTGGATCTGCCGGACGTGCCGGTTGCTGGCCAGCGGGGTGGGGGGCACCTGGCGGACGTAGCCCACCAGCCGGCCGCCGAGCAGGGCCAGCAGGTACTGCTCCGGCGGGTGCCGCTCGTCGAAGACGCCGCTGTCCTCGGCGGGTCTGGGGGCGACGTCGCTCAGCCACGACCAGGCGGCGCGGTTGAGGTCGGCCAGGTCCCGTTCGTCCTCCGGGCGGGCCGATCGGATGATCAGATCGTCGTCTCGCATGGGCGCCATGCTAGCCAGCCTCGCTCCCCGGATCGGACGAACCGAGCTGCGAGGATGGGCCCATGCGCATCGCTGTCACCGGTTCGACCGGCTTCCTCGGGTCCGCACTCGTCCGCTCGCTGCTGGCCGACGGCCACCAGGTGGTCCGGCTGGTCCGGCACCGCAGCCGGACCGGACCGCAGGCCGACGGCACCACCGCGATCGGCTGGAACCCGCTGCGGATGGAGATCGACCGGGCCGGGCTGGCCGGGGTCGAGGCCGTGGTGCACCTGGCCGGCGCCGGGGTCGGCGACCACCGCTGGACCGACTCCTACAAGCGGGAGATCAGGGAGAGCCGGGTGCTCGGCACCGAGACCCTGGCCGCCGCGCTCGCCGCCGCCGACACCCCGCCCCGGGTGCTGGTCAGCGCCTCGGCGGTCGGCTACTACGGCCAGACCGGCGACCGGGTGATCGACGAGCTCTCACCGGCCGGGGAGGACTTCCTGGCCGAGGTCTGCGTGGAGTGGGAGGCCGCGGCCCGGCCCGCCGCCGACGCCGGGATCCGGGTCGTGCACCCGCGGACCGGGCTGGTGCTGGCCACCGGCGGCGGCGCCGGCGCCCGGCTGTTCCCGCTGTTCAAACTGGGGCTCGGCGGCCGGCTCGGGTCCGGCGACCAGTACTGGAGCTTCATCTCGCTGGCCGACGAGATCGCCGCACTGCGCTTCCTGATCGACCGCAAGGACATCGACGGGCCGGTCAACCTGACCGCGCCCCGGCCGGTGACCAACCGTGAGCTGACGGCGGCGGTCGGGCGGGTGCTCGGCCGGCCGACGCCGTTCCCCGTCCCGGAGGCGGTGCTGAAGACCGTCCTCGGCGAGCTCGCGGTCGAGGTGGCCGGGAGCCACCGGGTGCTCCCCACCCGGCTGACCGAGGCCGGCTTCCGGTTCCGGCACCCGGACGTCGAATCGGCGGTGCGGGCCGCCCTGTAGGGGCCTCCGAGGCCGTACGGGACACCGCAGGGCCGCCGCGGCCGGGTCCCCGTGGGCGGCTCCGGGGCGCCCCCGCCCGGCGCGCAGCGGGGCTCGACGGGCGATGCGGCCGGTACGGCCTCGCGGGGGCCGTGGAGGCCGCCTGAGGGGCCTGTGGCGCCGTCAGTGCGGTTGGGTGGCCCGGGGAGCCCGCGACGGGGCGGGCGGGCGCCCTCGGGGGCGAGGACGGCGGAAACCGGAGCAGGGGGCGCACGGGAGCACGCGAGAGGCGCGCCGTCCACGACAGGTCACCGTGCGCGCCCGCAGGCCCGCCAACCGGGCAGCCCGGCGCACACTCCGTGACCATGCCCCGGCCCGTGCCACCGAATCCCGCCGCGGCCACGGATCCGGCCCGGCCCCGCTGTCTGACTCCCGCATTGACGGGGCATCACTTGGGCGGACCGTGTCCCGGCACCCCGCTGCCTGTGTCGGCCGAAGCTCCGGGACCAGGGAGGGAGCACGCCAGTGCCCGCATACGACTTCACCCGCCGTACCCGTCGCCAGTCCGACCCCGACGTCGTGGTGGTGGGCGCCGGGCTGGCGGGCCTCGCCGCCGCCCGCGCGCTGACCGGCCACGGACTGACCGTCCAGGTGCTGGAGACCACCGGCCGGATCGGCGGCCGGACGGCCACCCGCGAGGTGGACGGGTTCCGGCTCGACCACGGCAGTCACCTGCTCAACACCGCCTTCCCCGAGCTGCGGCGCCGGCTGGACCTGGACCGGCTGGACCTGCGCCCGCTCGCCCCCGGCGTCCTGGTGCACAGCGGCGGCCGGCGCTACCGGGCCGGCGACCCGCAACTCACCACCGCCCGACAGGCCGCCACCCGGACGCCCTTCGGCAGCCCGCTGGACAAGGCCAGGCTCGGCAGCTGGCTGAGCCGGCTCGCCGCCACCCCGGCCTCCCGGCTGCTGGCCCGCCCCGAGACCACCGCGGCCCGCGCGCTGGCCGAGCGGGGGCTGCCCGCCCGGACCGTCGACGGCGTCCTGCGGCCCCTGCTCGGCGCCCTGCTCAGCGACCCCACCCTCGGGACCAGCAGCCGGGTCGCCGACCTGGTGCTGCGCTCGTACGCGCGCGGGCGGCTCTGCCTGCCGGCCGGCGGGATCGCCGCCGTGCCCGCCCAGCTGGCCGCGTCCCTGCCCCCCGACACCGTCCGGCTCGGGGTGCGGGTCACCTCGATCGCGGCCGACGGGGTCGAGACGGCGAACCACGGCCGGATCGGCGCCCAGGCCGTGGTGATCGCCACCGACGCGCCCTCCGCCGCCGAGCTGATGCCCGGCCTGCGGCTGCCCGCCTTCCACCCGGTGACCACGTACTACCACGCCGCCGACCGAACACCCCTGAACGAACCCGTGCTGCTGCTGGAGGGCGACCGGAACGGCAGCGGCCCGCCGCTGGTCTCCCACTCGCTGGTGCTGAGCGAGCTGCACCCCTCGTACGCACCGGCGGGCCAGGCCCTGATCGCCACCACCGTGCTGGGGCGGCGGGGCTTCGACAGCGGCGGGGCCGCCGGGCTCGAACCGGCCGTCCGCGCACGGCTCGCGGAGCTCTACGGGACGGCCACCGCCGGGTGGGAGTTCCTGAGCGTGCGCCATGTGCCGGACGCCGTGCCCGCGATGCCGCCGCCGCACAACTTCCGGCGACCGGTCCGGGTGCTCGCCGGGCTGTACGTCTGCGGCGACCACCGGGACACCAGCAGCGTGCAGGGCGCCCTGGTCTCGGGCCGCCGGGCGGCGGACGCCGTCCTGCGCGACCTGGGGCTGCCGGCGGCCGGCCGGGAGGCGGAGGTGGCCGCGTAGCGGCGGGGGCGGCCGGTGCGGCCCGGGAGTACCGGTACTCCCGGGCCGCACCGGCCGGGCCGGGGGCACCGGCGGGCGTCCGCCCCGCCCCCTCGGCGGGGCGGCGGCCCGACGCGCCCTCAGATCACCCCGGCCTGGCGGGCGGCCTCCTCGAAGGCCCGGGCCACCGGGCTGCCGCGGTAGGGCGTGAGCCTGCGGTGGAACTCCCGCACGTACTCCAGGGTGCGGGCGGAGCGCATCTCGCCGGCCGCCCGCAGCGCGTCGGTGGCCATCGTGCAGGCCTCGTCCAGGTCACCCATGCCGAGCCGGGCGGTGGCCAGCACCAGCCGGCAGAAGATCCGGCTCCGGGCGTACGCGGGCGAGCGCAGCCGCAGCGACTTCTCGGCGTGCTGGGCGGCCGGCCGCCACTGCTGGAGGTCGCGGTAGCAGTGCGCGAACTCGTCGGCGAGCTGCGCCTCGTCGAAGAACCGGGCCCACGGGGGCAGGTCGTCGCCGGGCCGGGCGGCGGCCAGCGACCGCTCGGAGCGGACCAGCGCCGTGGTGCAGGCCCGTACGTCGCCGAGCAGCCCGTGGCCGCGCGCCTCGGCGGCGTGCAGCAGCGACTGGACGGCGGCCGGCACCGCGGTGCCCACGCCCTGCTGGGCGACCCGGGCCAGCTGGACCGCCTCCCGGCCGTGCCCCAGGTGCACCGCCTGCTGGCTCATGGTGACCAGCACGTAGCCGCCGAGCGCGCGGTCGCCCGCCGCCTGGGAGAGCCGCAGTGCCTGGACGAAGTAGCGCTGCGCCAGGCCGTGGGCGGCGATGTCGAAGGACGTCCAGCCGGCCAGCCGGGTGAGGTCGGCGACCGCGCCGAACAGCGCCCGGCCGATCTGCTCGCCGTAGCGGCCGCGCAGCATCGGCTCGGCCTCGCTCTCCAGGTACCGCACCAGGGCCTGCCGGGCGTGCCCGCCGCCGTAGGCCTGGTCCAGCGCCCGGAAGAGGTCGCCGACCGCGCGGACGGCGGCGATGTCGCCGCGCCCGACCCGCAGCGCCGGGCGCGGTTCGCCCGACGGGTCGCCGGACGGCGGCTCGACCGCGACGGGCGGGCGCCGGTTCTGCAGCGGGACCCGGCCGAGGGCGCCCTGGCCGGCACCGGCCGCGCCCGGCCTGCGCTCGGCCGACCGCTCGGTGCCCCGCTCGCCGGGGCGGACCGGGGCCGCGGGGCCGGCCTGACCGGCCGGACCGCCTTGACCGGGCGGGCCCGCCGCGGCGCCGGCCGGCCCGGACGGCGGGTCGAGCAGGCCGGGCACCGAGCCGTCCCTGGCCACCCGCTCGTCGGTCCGGCCGATCAGCCAGTCCCGGCTGGGGACGACCAGGCCGGCCGGGGTGAAGGCGATCCGGCGCAGCTCGGACTGCGGGCCGCTGTCCTTGCGCCACATGCTGGCGACGATCTCCACCGCCTCCTGCGGTGTCTCGGCGAACTCCAGCCCGGCGTAGACCGGTGCGCAGGCGTCCAGGCCGAGGTCCTGAGCGGTGAGCCGACGGCCGAGCCGGCGGGTGAACACCTCCGCGATCAGGGCCGGGGTGGCCCCGCGCGGCTGCTGGCCGCGCAGCCAGCGGGTCACCGAGGTCTTGTCGTAGCGCAGGTCCAGGCCGTGCTCCAGGCCGAGCTGGTCGACCCGGCGGGCCAGGCCGGCGTGCGAGAAGCCGGCCTCGTCGATCAGCACCGCCAGCCGGCCGTTCTGCGGGGCGCCGGCGGCCGGCGGGTCGCCCTGGCCGGCGGCGGGCGCGCGCAGTCCGGCGCTGTCGTGGTGCCCCGGCTCGTCGGGGTGCCGGGCGCCGTCGGGCGGTCCGCCGCCGTCGGGCCGCCGCGCGTCCTGGGGCAGCCCGGGGTCGTCGTGCAGGGAGTCGGAGGCGTCCGTGAGGGCCGGCCCGTCCGGCCCAACGCGGGGGTCGAGCGGGTCGAGCGGTCCGTACGCCGGGCTGTCTGTTGCGGGCCGTTGGGGCATAGTCAGTCAACACCTCTCGAAGCGTCGGTCCGGCACAATCCAGTCCCCCGGTGCCCGGGCGGCGCCCCCTGTCGGGAATCGGCGTGAATGTAGCGAGCATTCGGGCGCTATGTGCGGTTCTGGCCGGGCAATCCTCCGAACGGGTGAAGCAAGGGCGTCCATTGTGTTGAAGCGGGGGCAGCTGTGGTTTGCGTCCGCCCGGGCGCCCGGCCCGTCGCCCGGGACGCACCGGGCGCAGCGGGCCCCATGGCGGGGGCCGCCATAGCCGTGACGGACACTGTGGCGACGGGGACCATAGGAGAGCGGCCCGCGAATTCCTACCGTTCTGGCCCATGGACACCACTTCGGACCGGCCCCCCGCAGGCGGCCTCAGCGGCCGGACCGCCCTGGTCACGGGCGCGGCCTCAGGAATCGGCCTGGCCTGTGCCGAGGCCCTCGCCGAGGCGGGCGCCAAGGTCTACGTCGTCGACCTGGCGGCCGGCCCGGCCGGCGAGCTCGCCGAGCGGATCAACGGCGTGGCGCACGTCGTCGACCTCTCCGACCCGGACGCGGTGGACTCCCTGCCCACCGACGCCGACATCGTGGTCAACAACGCCGGCCTGCAGCACGTCGCCCCCGTGCACGAGTTCCCGCCGGACCGCTTCGCCCTGATCCAGCGGGTCATGGTGGAGGCGCCGTTCCGGATCCTGCGCCGCACCCTGCCGCACATGTACGCGCAGCGCTGGGGTCGGGTCGTCAACATCTCCTCCGTGCACGGGCTGCGGGCCAGTGCCTTCAAGTCCGCGTACGTCACCGCCAAGCACGGCCTGGAGGGTCTCAGCAAGACGGTGGCGCTGGAGGGCGCCCCGCACGGGGTCACCAGCAACTGCGTCAATCCCGGCTACGTCCGCACCCCGCTGGTGGAGCGGCAGATCGCCGCCCAGTCGCTCGCCCACGGCATCCCCGAGGAGGAGGTGGTGGAGCGGATCATGCTGGACCGCACCGCCGTGAAGCGCCTCATCGAGCCCGGCGAGGTGGCCCAGCTCGCCCTCTGGCTCTGCTCCCCGCACGCCTCCTACCTGACCGGCGCCAGCCTGCCGCTGGACGGCGGCTGGACGGCGCACTGACCGGCCCCGCCTCACGCCCCACGTCGCCCCCGCTCCCCGTCCCCGCGTCCCGCCCCGGGCCCCCGCCCGGTCCCTGACCCGCCCTCACCGCAGAGAAGACAGGTGGACCCCATGGCCAGTTCTCCCGACGTAGCGAGAACCAGCTCCCCCCTCTGGAAGGTCGTCGGCGCGAGCCTGATCGGCACCACCATCGAGTGGTACGACTACTTCCTCTACGGCACCGCCGCCGCGCTGGTCTTCGGCAAGGTGTTCTTCCCCAACAGCGACCCGCTGACCGGCACCCTGCTGTCCTTCCTCACCTACGCCATCGGCTTCGCCGCCCGCCCGCTCGGCGCGCTGGTCTTCGGCCACTTCGGCGACCGGATCGGCCGCAAGAAGCTGCTGGTGGTGAGCCTGCTGCTGATGGGCGGCTCGACCACCCTGATCGGCTGTCTGCCGACGTACCACCAGGTCGGGGTGGCGGCCCCGGTCATGCTGACCGCGCTGCGCCTGGTCCAGGGCTTCGCGCTGGGCGGCGAGTGGGGCGGCGCGGTGCTGCTGGTCTCCGAGCACGGGGACGCCCGGCGGCGCGGCTTCTGGGCCTCCTGGCCGCAGGGCGGGGCGCCGGCCGGGAACCTGCTGGCCGCGGGCGTGCTGTCGCTGCTGACGGCCGTCCAGTCGGAGTCGACCTTCCTCTCCTGGGGCTGGCGGGTGCCGTTCCTGCTCTCGGCGCTGCTGGTGCTGGTCGGGATGTGGATCCGGCTCTCGGTGGACGAGTCGCCGCTGTTCCGGCAGGCGCTGGCGAAGGCCGAGGCCCGCAAGGCCGCGCAGCAGACCGAGCAGCCGCCGCTGGTGGCCGTGCTGCGCCACCACTGGCGGGAGGTGCTGGTGGCGATGGGCGCCCGGATGGCGGAGAACATCTCGTACTACGTGATGACCACCTTCGTGCTGGCCTACGCCGTCACCCACGTCCACCTGCCCAAGCAGACCGCGCTGAACGCCGTCCTGGTGGCCTCGGCGATCCAGTTCGCCCTGATCCCGCTGTTCGGCGCGCTCTCCGACCGGGTCGGGCGCAAGCCGGTGTACCTGGTGGGCACCGTCGGCGTCGGGGTCTGGGCGTTCGTCTTCTTCACCCTGGTCGACGCGAAGTCCTTCGGGTCGCTGCTGCTGGCGGTGACGATCGGCCTGGTCTTCCACAGCATGATGTACGCCCCGCAGGCGGCCTTCTTCTCCGAGCTGTTCGCGACCCGGATGCGCTACTCCGGCGCGTCCATCGGCGCCCAGTTCGCCTCCGTCGCGGCCGGCGCCCCGGCGCCGCTGATCGCCACCGCGCTGCTCAAGGACTACGGCAGCTCGACGCCGATCTCGGTGTACGTGGCGATCGCGGCGGTGATCACGGTGCTCGCGGTGCTCTGCGCCAAGGAGACCCGCGGCCGCGACCTGGCCGAGGTCGACGCCGCCCAGGAGGCGGCCGCCCCCGCCGCCGTCCCCGCGAAGACCCTCACCGTCTGAGCGGCCCAGCCGTCCGGACGGCCCGCCCCGGCGGCCACCAGGCGTACCATCGCGCTTCCGTCCCCGTGACCGACCGACGTTCCCGAGGCCTGACTCTGCCGATTGGCGGCTGCACCATGACCGACCCGACCCCGGGGGCGGCGCCCGCCCTGCGCCGGCTGCTCGACCTGCTCGCCTCCGGCGCGGCCACCGAGGACTTCGCCGGGGTGCTCGCCGACGCCCGGCAGCGGGGCGAGCCGGCCGGCGTCCTCGCCGAGATCGACGACGCGACCTGGCTGGCCCTGCGGGTGCACCGGACGCTGCGCCAGCACCGGCGCCGGGAGGCCGAACTGACGGCGCTCTTCGACACCGCCGGCGACCTCGCCGCCTCCCGCGACCTGGACGACGTGCTGCAGGCCATCGTGCGCCGGGCCCGGATGCTGCTCGGCACCGACACCGCCTACCTGACGCTGCCGGACGAGGCGGCCGGCGACACGTACATGCGGGTCACCGACGGCTCCGTCTCCGCGCTCTTCCAGAACCTGCGGCTCAGCCTCGGCGACGGCCTCGGCGGCCTGGTCGCGCAGAGCGCCCGCCCGTACGCCACCCCGGACTACCGGACCGACGGGCGCTTCCACCACACCGGGCAGATCGACGCCGGGGTGCTGGACGAGGGCCTGGTCGCGATCATCGGGGTGCCGCTGCTGCTCGGCGGGCGGGTGATCGGGGTGCTGTTCGCGGCCGACCGCTCGCCGCGCGCCTTCTCCCCCGACGAGGTCGCGCTGCTCTGCTCGCTGGCCGCGCACGCCGCCATCGCCCTGGACACCGCCAAGTCGCTGGCCGACACCCGGGCCGCGCTGGAGGGCCTGAACAGCGCCAACGCGGTGATCCAGGCCCACTCGGCCGCCGTCCAGCGCGCCGAGCAGGCCCACGACCGGCTGACCGACCTGGTGCTGCGGGGTGCCGAGGTCGCGGACGTGGCCGCCGAGGTCGCCGCGCTGCTGGACGGCGGCATAGCGGTGCACGACGCGGACGGGAACGCCCTGGCCGGCCCGGCGGGCGGCGTCGAAGGGCTGGCGGAGGCCGTCGCCGTCTCCCGGGCCGAGGGGCGGGCGGTGCGCCGCGGGGACGCCTGGGTCTGCGTGGTGCTGGCGGGCCAGGAGCCGCTGGGCAGCCTGGTGCTGTCCGGCCGGCCCGGGCTGGACGACGCCGACCGGCGGCTTTTCGAGCGGGCCGGGGTGGTGACGGCGCTGCTCCTGCTGCTGCGCCGCTCGGTCGCCGAGACCGAGAACCGGGTCCGCGGCGAACTGCTGGCCGACCTGCTCACCGCCCCCGACCGGGACCCGGTCGGCCTGGTCGCCCGCGGCCGGCGGCTCGGCGTGGACCTCGGCCGCCCGCACCTGGTGCTGGTCGCCGAGGCCGCCGGACCGGCCGCCCGGGGCCGGCTGGCGGGCGCGGCCGGACGCTACCTGTTCGGCTCCCGGGGTGTCAGCGCCGAGCACGGCGAGAACGTGGTGCTGCTGCTGCCCGACGACGGGGCGGCGAGCCCCGGCGAGGCCGCCGAGCAGGCCGCCGAGCGGCTGGCCCGGCTGACCGGGGTCCCGGTGACGGTGGGCGCCGGGCGCTCCGCCGCCGGGCCGCTCGCCCTGGCCGCCGCCCACGCCGAGGGGGTGCGCTGCGTCCGGGCGCTGCGGGTGCTCGGACGCGACGGCGACGGCGCCTCGGCGCAGGCGCTGGGCTTCCTCGGCGTGCTGCTCGGCGACGGCCACGACGTGGACGGGTTCGTCGGCGCGGCCCTCGGCCCGCTGCTGGACTACGACGCCCGGCGCGGCACCGAGCTGGTCCGGACCCTGCGGGCGTACTTCGACAGCGGCAGCAGCCTGACCCGGGCCAAGGACGAACTGCACGTCCACGTGAACACCGTCGTTCAGCGGCTGGACCGGATCGAGGCCCTGCTCGGCCGGGACTGGAACCACCCCGAGCGCTCGCTGGAGCTCCAGCTGGCCCTGCGGCTGCAGCTGCTGGCCGACGGCTGACCCCGCCCGCCGACCCCCGCCGCAGGTCCGCGGCCTGCCCGGGAGCGGCCGGCCGGCCGGAACCGGGGACTGCCGGCCGGACGGCCGGGACGGCCTTCACCCGGTCGGGCGTACAGTGGCGAGGTTGGTCTCGAACGCCTGGCAAGGAGCAGCGGTGAGCGAGAACGTACGGTTCGTACGCATGGGCATCGGCGATCGGTCGGTGCCGTACCAGGAGGCCTGGGAGGAGCAGCAGCGGCTGCACGCCCTCCGGGTCGCCGACGAGATCCCCGACACCGTGCTGCTCCTGGAGCACCCGCCGGTCTACACGGCCGGCCGCCGCACCAACCCCGAGGACCGGCCGCTGGACGGCACCCCGGTGGTCGAGGTCAACCGCGGCGGGGAGATCACCTGGCACGGCCCCGGTCAGCTGATCGGCTACCCGATCGTGAAGCTGCCCGAGCCGATGGACGTCGTCGCGTACGTCCGCCGGCTGGAGGAGGCGCTGATCCGGGCCTGCGGCGAGTTCGGCGTGGAGACCACCCGGATCGAGGGCCGCAGCGGGGTCTGGGTGCTCGGCGAGAGCCTCCCGGGCGCGGTGGTCGACCCCGCCCAGGTGGTCGACATCGGCAGCCTGACCCTGCGGATGGGCCTGCCGCTGGGCATCGACCCCCGGCTGGCCGGGCCGGAGTACGCGGCGTCCAACGCCGGCCAGCGCGGCGACGACCGCAAGCTGGCGGCGATCGGCGTGCGGGTCGCGCGGGGCGTGACCATGCACGGCTTCGCGCTCAACTGCAATCCCGACATGAGCTGGTTCGACCGGATCGTGCCCTGCGGCATCCGGGACGCCGGCGTCGGCTCGGTCAGCACCGAACTGGGCCGGGTCTTCCCGGTCGGCGAGGCGCTGCCGGCGGTCGAGAAGCACCTCGCCGAGGTGTTCGCCGAACTCGCCGAACCCGCCCTGGCCCGGTAGGGAATCCCGGCCGGGCGGCGGATGTTGCCCGGACGGCACAGCCCGCGAGCCCGGGAATCCTGCGATTCCCGGGGCCGGGCCCGTGGATGGCCGTACAAGCACAGGCGTACCCTGGGGGTACCCCGTCTAGTTCTTAGGAGTCGCACGTGTCCGCTGTCGCACCCGACGGCAGGAAGCTGCTGCGCCTGGAGGTCCGCAACAGCGAGACCCCCATCGAGCGGAAGCCTGAGTGGATCAAGACCCGGGCGAAGATGGGCCCGGAGTACACCGCGCTCCAGTCGCTCGTGAAGAAGGAGGGACTGCACACGGTCTGCCAGGAGGCCGGCTGTCCCAACATCTTCGAATGCTGGGAGGACCGCGAGGCGACCTTCCTCATCGGCGGTGACCAGTGCACCCGCCGCTGCGACTTCTGCCAGATCGACACCGGCAAGCCCGCCGACTTCGACCGCGACGAGCCGCGCCGGGTCGCCGAGTCCATCGTCACGATGGACCTGAACTACGCCACCATCACCGGTGTCGCCCGCGACGACCTGCCCGACGGCGGGGCCTGGCTGTACGCCGAGACGGTGCGCCAGGTGCACGCGCAGACGGCCGGCCGCGAGGGCGGGCGGACGGGCGTCGAGCTGCTGATCCCCGACTTCAACGCGGTGCCCGAGCAGCTGGCCGAGGTCTTCTCCTCGCGGCCCCAGGTGCTGGCGCACAACGTCGAGACGGTGCCCCGGATCTTCAAGCGGATCCGCCCGGCGTTCCGCTACGAGCGCTCGCTGGACGTCATCACCCAGGCGCGCGCCGCCGGGCTGGTGACCAAGTCCAACCTGATCCTCGGCATGGGCGAGACCCGCGAGGAGGTCAGCCAGGCGCTGGCCGACCTGGTGAACGCCGGCTGCGAGCTGATCACCATCACCCAGTACCTGCGCCCGTCGGTGCGCCACCACCCCGTCGAGCGCTGGGTGAAGCCGCACGAGTTCGTGGAGCTGCAGCAGGAGGCCGAGGAGCTCGGCTTCGCGGGCGTGCTGTCCGGACCACTGGTGCGTTCCTCGTACCGGGCCGGCCGGCTGTACCGGCAGGCGCTGGAGCACCGCGAGAAGACGGCGGTCTGAGGCCTGCCCCGGGCGGCCGCGCGGGAGTGGAATGAACCGCGCCGCGCGAGGCCGGGCGTGAGGTTCGCCTCACCGGCCGCCGCGGCGGCGGACGGCGATCCGTGTCGGAGGGAGGGGCGGGGCTTCGGCCCCGCCCCTCCCTCCGTCGTTTTGGCCTGCCCGTTGTCGTTCCGGGCCCGTTCGCCCACCCGGCTCCGTTCGGAGGCGTTCGGTTCCGCCAAAGGGGCGTCCGGCTTTCATCAGGCTTTGACGACCTGGTCACCGACTGGTAACACCAAGTGGTGACCATGTGAAGGTCAGGACCTTCTCGACACCGAGGGGAGCTGTTCGGAATGCAGGTAAGGATCCGATCGGTCGGCGGCAGCGCGCTGCGGCTGGCCGAGAGCGTGCTGCTGGCGAGCGGCCAGCGGCAGGCACGGCAGAACGCCTGGGCGGCGGTCTGCGAGAACCGCCGACACGCCGAGGACCGGGCGCTGGGCGCGGCCGTGACCGGCCCCGCGACGGAGGCCGTCCGGCGCTGAGACCGGACCGCCGGGCCGCCCGGGCCGGGCCGCCCGGATCACGGTTCGGTGCGATCCGGCACCGTGCTTGGATATCCCGCGCTCCCGGCACGTACCATGAGCGTTATGGCGAGGGAAACATCCGAGAACCCCGGGCGACTCAAGCAGATCCGTCTGGCATACCAAATGACCAAGAAGGTCGACACCAAGATCGGCCTGATCATCGCCGGCGTCGGCCTGCTGACCTTCGGCGTGTTTCTCGCCATCGGCTTTGCGATCGATCACCCGATCTACCTGGGCATCCTGGGCTTCATCGTGGCCTTCCTGGCCATGGCGATCGTCTTCGGGCGCCGGGCCGAGCGTGCCGCCTTCGGGCAGATGGAGGGACAGCCGGGCGCCGTGGCGGCCGTGCTGAACAACATCAAGCGCGGCTGGAGCGCCAACCCGACCCCGGTCGCGGTCACCCGCAACCAGGACGCGGTCTACCGGGCGGTCGGCCGGCCGGGCATCGCGCTGATCGGCGAGGGCAACCCGAACCGGGTCCGCCAGCTGCTGGCCTCCGAGAAGAAGAAGATGGCCCGCGTCGTCGGCGACATCCCGGTCCACGACATCGTGGTGGGCACCGGGGAGGGTGAGATCCCGCTGAAGAAGTTGCAGGTCCACCTGATGCGCCTGCCCCGCGCGATCACCCCCGGCAAGGTCACCGAGACCAACGACCGGCTGCGCGCCCTGGGAGACCTGCTCTCCAAGGCGCCGATCCCCAAGGGCCCGATGCCCAAGGGCGCCCGGATGCCCAAGGGCGGCCAGTCCCGCTGACCGCTCCTCGCTCGAACACGACACGGCCCCGCCGCGAACACTTCGCGGCGGGGCCGTTTGACATCCGTTTCGGTCCGGGGCCGTTCGACGTTCGGTGCGATCCGGCACCGTTCGACGTCCATCTCGGCGCGCGGCCGGACCGGTCCTGATCGGGCCGGGCCCGGCGGAGGCGCTCCCGGGCCGGACCGTTCCTGCTCGCTCCTGCCCGCCCCGCGACCGGTTCCGACCGGGTCGCCGCCCGGCGCCCCGGGGGCGCGGAGCGACCCCGGCCGGGACCCCCTGAGGCGTCCGGCAGGGCCGTCCGTGAGAGGTCAGGGCGAACGGTGAAGCCGGCGGCCGCAGGTCAGATCCGGACCTCGACCGTACCGACGGCCTTGTCGTGCAGACCGCGGGTGTCGCGGTCCCAGACCAGCGCCGGCACCACCAGGCAGAGCAGCAGGGTACGCAGCATCACCTGCGGGATGCCGGCCCGCCGCCCGTCCAGGCGGATCACCCGCAGACCGAACAGCCGCTTGCCCATCGTGCTGCCGGTGGTGGCGAGCAGCAGGACGGCCACCAGGAAGAAGATCGGGGTGGTCCAGAGGTTGGCCTTGCCCGGCACGCCGCCCGAGACGAGGCCGTAGGCGATCAGCGCCACCAGCCAGCCGTCGACGAAGAGCGCGCCGATCCGGCGGCCGGGGCCGGCGAGCGAGCCGGAACCCTCCCTGGGCAGGCCGAGGCGCTCGCCGCGGTACCCGAAGTCGGCGCCCATCTTCTCGGCGGCCGCCTTCGGGCCGTCGATCCACGATCCCAACGCTTCTCTGGTGTCCACGAATCCACACTAACCGGGCCGCCGCGGCGCCCCGCCACCGCCTCCCCCGGCGGGTCGCAAGGGGCTTCCACGGCCCTCCGACAGCCCTCCCAAGTGGTCCAGACCACTGCGGTCGGATCCCGATTCGAGGCACGACGATTTGCCCGGAACCGTACGACTTTGCGGCCCGTCCCACCGGGGTGGTTAACATTTAGGAAACATAGAAGTCACCAACGGGAAACGGGCCATTCCTAGGGTGAGGCGCAGTCGGCACGGAGGAGGGCACTCGAACATCGCCCCGGGAAACGGCTCCGCCGACGGCCCGGCGCGCCATCGACGCGGCGCAGCGATCTCCGGTCCTGCGCCCTTACGATCCAAGGACGAAACTCCCCACCAGCTGAAGCCGGTGGTCCCCTTTCGGAAAGGCCAGATGGATGTTCAACAACGCCGCCGAGGTCAAGCAGTACATCGCGGACAACGATGTGAAGTTCATCGACGTCCGGTTCTGCGACCTGCCAGGCGTCATGCAGCACTTCGCGGTGCCTGCGGCGACGTTCGACCCGGCCGAGACCCTGATGTTCGACGGCTCGTCGATCCGCGGGTTCCAGGCCATTCACGAGTCGGACATGGCTCTCGTCCCCGACCTTGCCACGGCCCGCCTGGACCCGTTCCGCAAGGAGAAGCACCTCAACATCAACTTCTTCATCCAGGACCCGATCACGGGTGAGGCGTACAGCCGCGACCCGCGCAACGTCGCCAAGAAGGCCGAGGCCTACCTGGCCTCCTCCGGCATCGCCGACACCGCGTTCTTCGGTCCCGAGGCCGAGTTCTACGTCTTCGACTCGGTGCGCTTCGAGACCAGCGCGAACGCCTCGTACTACCACATCGACTCCGAGGCCGGCGCCTGGAACAGCGGCTCCGCCGAGGGTGACGCGCGCGGCTACAAGGTCAAGTACAAGGGCGGGTACTTCCCCATCCCCCCGGTCGACCACTTCGCCGACCTGCGCGCCGAGATGTCGCTGGAGCTCGCGGCCGCCGGCCTCGAGGTCGAGCGCCAGCACCACGAGGTCGGCACCGCCGGACAGGCCGAGATCAACTACAAGTTCAACACCCTGCTGCACGCCGCCGACGACCTGATGCTGTTCAAGTACATCATCAAGAACGTCGCGTGGCGCAACGGCAAGACCGCCACCTTCATGCCGAAGCCGATCTTCGGCGACAACGGCTCGGGCATGCACGTCCACCAGTCGCTGTGGACCCAGGGCTCCCCGTTGTTCTACGACGAGCAGGGCTACGCCGGTCTCTCCGACACCGCGCGCTACTACATCGGCGGCCTGCTCAAGCACGCCCCGTCGCTGCTCGCCTTCACCAACCCCTCGGTGAACTCGTACCACCGCCTGGTCCCCGGCTTCGAGGCCCCGGTCAACCTGGTGTACTCGCAGCGCAACCGATCGGCCGCGATCCGCATCCCGATCACCGGCTCGAACGCCAAGGCCAAGCGCATCGAGTTCCGCGCGCCCGACCCATCCTCCAACCCGTACCTCGCCTTCGCCGCGATGCTGATGGCGGGCCTGGACGGCATCAAGAACAAGATCGAGCCGCTGGAGCCGGTCGACAAGGACCTGTACGAGCTCGCCCCCGACGAGCACGCGTCCGTCCCCCAGGTCCCGGCCTCGCTGCCGGCCGTGCTGGAGGCCCTGGAGGCCGACCACGAGTACCTGCTCGCCGGCGGCGTGTTCACGCCCGACCTGATCGAGACCTGGATCGACTTCAAGCGCACCAACGAGATCGCCCCGATCGCGCTGCGTCCGCACCCGCACGAGTTCGAGCTGTACTACGACCTCTGAATCGGCCTCCAAGGGCCACCTGACCAGGAGGCCCTCCTAGGGACCCTGACACAGCCGGCCTGCGGCGCGACAACGGTTTCCGTCGTCGCGCCGCAGGCTCACCGTTTTGCCCTCAGGGGGTGAGGTCCGCCGAGCCGTAGACGCTCAACCGCCAGAGCGAGTAGCCGTAGCCGGTGCCGCGTTTCTCTCCGAGCATTCGGATGTAACGTCCGACGCCGCTGAGGCCGGTCAGCGTCTCCAGGCCGCCTTGCCCGGTCGTCGTGGTGTAGACATCGGTCCAGGTGGTGGCATTGCTCGATACCTGGATGCGGTACTGCCTGCCGTAGGCGGCTTCCCAGTGCAGGTCGACCCGGGTGACCCGCCACACGGCTCCGAGGTCGACCTGAATCCACTGCGGGTCGGCGTACTTGCTGGCCCAGCGGGTCGTCGTGGAGCCGTCCACCGCGAGAGAAGGTTCGCGGCCGGTCGTGAGCGCCGTGCTCGACGCCGTCGCCGCCTTCCCGAGGGCGAGGTCCACGGGGGCGAAGGCGAGCGGTACCGACACGTTCTTGCTGACGCCGGAGGAGCCGACGCGCATGGCGCAGAACAGGGCGATCGGCGTGTCGGTGTCGCGGTCGAAGAGCAGTTGGGGTCGTTCGAGGTTGGCGAGTGCGAGAGTCGATCCGTCCGTCAGCTTCAACTGTTTGAGCGATACCAGTGGGTGGTCCGACCGGTCCCACACGATGCCGTCCCGCGAGGTGACCAGGGCGAGGGCACCGTACTGCGGGGTCAGGGCGTTGGTGCGGTCGGCGCCACTGTAGAAGTCCTTGACGACGGCGTAGTGACGCGCGCGCTGGTGGTCGTACCAGAGGTACGGGTCCTCGGCTTGAGTCGTCGTGGTGGCCAGTGCCTTCGCGGCGTAGGTGAACGGTCCTTCCGGCGAGTCGGATGTGCCGACGACCGTGATGTAACGGCTCTGGCTGTCCCAGCACTTGTAGGTCATCAGGAAGGTGCCTGCGGGTGTCCGGTCGACCGACGGGTTGACCGCCATCTGGAAGGTGCTGACGTAGTCGGGTCCGGCGATCGGGTTGGCGCTTCGACGTCCTCGTCCGTTGGCGAGGTCGTCGAAGGTGTCGGCGACGACCACGCCGATCCGTTGTCCCTTGTGGTAGTTCAGCCACATGGTGCTCCGGCCGGTGGTCGGCCTGGTGGCGATGTAGTAGAGGTACCACTTGCCGTCGAACTCGCGGACGTGCGGGTTGTGCGCGTTGTACTGGTCCCACCGGTTGGGGTCGTCGGTGCTGGAGAGGATCGTTCTGACGTGGGTGTAGGGCCCATGCGGGTGGTCGGCCACGGCCAGGGCTATCTCGGAGTACTTCATCCAGCCGCTGAAGCCGTAGAAGATGCTCTCCGAGGGGTCGCTGCCGCGTCCGGTGGAGCCGGTGGGCCAGCGGGAGTAGAACTTGTAGTAGCGGCCCTGGTGGTAGGCGGGCGTGCCGCACCACACGTACCAGTTGTCGATGCCGAAGGCGTCGACGCTCAGGTCGACCGGCTGGACGGCGGCCGGGAAGTCCGGATCGCTCGGCGGCGGTGGGGTGGCAGCCGCGGCCGGTGGCGCGAGTTCGAGCGCGGAGTAGCCGCTCAGTGCGACGGCGGCGAGTGCCACCCCTCCGGTCAGGACGCTCCGCCGGGTCGGCGTGCTGGGATGGTGTCGGGGGTGTTCCATCGCGGGTCACCTCTCGTGACGTGCGGTAGCGGGAAGCTCCTGAGCTCGGACGCGTGATGTCGTCCTGGGTCGGTGGCGGTTCAGCGGCCGTAGACGTTGACGTCCCAGAGCGAGTACCCCCAGGCGTTGTTGACCCGCTTGGTGAAGGAGAGCCGGACGTAGCGTCCGCTCCCGTTGAGCCCGGTCAGGTCGACCACCCCGCCGGTGCCGGCCGTGGTGGACCACAGAGTGGTCCAGGTGGTGCCGTCGGTGGACACCTGGACCTGGTAGGCCGTGGCGTAGGCCGCCTCCCAGTTCAACCGCACGCCGGTGACCTGGCGGACCGTGCCGAGGTCGATCCGCAACCACTGCGGGTCGGCGTAGGCGCTGGTCCAGCGGGTGCTGGAATCGCCGTCCACCGCGTAGGCGAGGGCGCGGGCGCTGTTGAGGGTGCTGGAGGCGGTGATCGGCGCCCGCAGCGCCAGGTCGGGGACGGCAACCGCGGACGCCTTGGCCAGGAAGGTGTCGGCCACCCCGGTGGCGACCCTCTGGCGGATCGCCGCGATGTCGGTGCGCTGGGTACGGAGGATGGACTGCAGGCTCGCGGCCTTGCTGCCGTCACCGCTCGCCGCCGCCTGCACCAGCCGGACGGCCGTCTGCCCGGCCAGCCCGTAGCGGGTGTGCTTGTTCAGCCAGGGCTCTGCCTGGCTGAGGAACTCGGCGTTGCCGAGCCTGGCCGTGAGCACCGACTGCGCCGATGCCATCTGCCCGAACCAGTCGTACAGCGCCTGCCCGGAGTTGGTGAGGCTCCTGCCCGCGGAGTAGTCCGACCAGAAGGTCGCCGCGAGGGCGGTCAGGGTCGGCGACTCGGTGGTGGTGAGGATGGAGGAGTAGTTGTTCTCGGCGAACACCCGCAGCGCCCCGTAAGCCTGGGTGTCACCGTGCGCGAACTCCAGCAGCGAGTTGTTCCAGGAGGCGCCGGCACTGTAGGCGGCGGGATTCCAGGTGTAGTCGGCGATGGTGTACAGCGGGATCAACGAGGCCTGGTACTGGATGGCCTGATTGGCCGTCAAGCCGACGGTGGCGGTGTCGAGGTCCTTGCTGCGGCCCTGCAGCGGGCCGAGCAGCAGCCGGTCGGTGACGTAGTCGTTGACCGGGTAGTTGTCGAAGATCAGCAGCGGACGTCCGCCGAACTGGGCCTTCACGGTGGTCGCCTGCGCGGTGGTGATGGTGCCGGAGTCCACGTCGGTGCCGGTCCAGTAGACGGTGGTCCCGGACGGGATCAGGGCGCTCAGGCGGGTGCGGTAGGTGCTGGCGGCGGTGCCCCAGTAGCCGGTGGGGATGGTGATCAGGTCGGCACCGCTGTGGGTGGCGATGAAGTTCTTCTGGACGTAGTTGAGGACGTGGGCCTGCGCGGCGGCGAGCGGACTGGCGTCGGAGCCGAAGGCATCGTTGTCGGATGAGCAGGTGAATGTCTGGCTGACGTCGTCCCAGCCGATGATGAAGGTGCGTACGCCCTGGTCGTAGACCTGCTGGAGCCGGTCGGTGAGCGCGTCCAGATCGGACTGCAGGCCGTGGCAGATTCCGGCGGAGGGGGTCAGCGGGGCCTCGGGGTTGATCCGGTACATCACGTCCACGTGCTGTCGCCGGCCCCGGGCCACGACTTCCGCGATGTGGGGCAGCTCGGCGGTCGGGTAGAGGACGCGCCAGGTCGAGCCGGAGATCCTCGGGTCGTTGGCGGGCATGAAGGAGAAGGCGTTCATCTTGTGGGCGGCGAGGAAGTCCACCTCGGCGTCCTCGTCCGCGGCGGACCAGGGGGTGCCGTGGAAGATCTCCTTGCCACCGCGGTGGGCGAACCCGGGCCAGTCGCGGACGGTCACTCCGGGCAGGGTGTGCGTGGTGGCGGCCCCGGTCAGTAGTTGGCGCAGGGTCTGCGCGGCGTAGAAGGTCCCGGCCTCGTCCACGCCGGACAGTACGGCGACCTGGCCGATGCCGGCGGTGCCGGTCGCCAGCCGGTAGCCGCCGGACGCCAGTCCGGACGGACCGGAGGCCCCGATCTCGGTGAGGAGTCCGGCGCTGTAGGAGTTCTCGGCCGGTCCGCCGACGGAGACGGTCAGGGCGGCGCTGCTCGGGGTGGCTTCGGTGGTCACCTTCGCCCCGGCGGAGCGCAGGGCAGCGGTGACCACGTCCACCGCCGCCGGGTCGGCCCCGCTCGGGGCGAGCAGTTTGACCTCGGCCGGAATCGCCAGATCGGAGCCGGTGGCCTGGATGGACTGCGGGGTCGGTGAGACCACCGGCAGAACGGTGGCCGCCTCGGCACGGGGCGGTGGCCCGGCGAAGGCCAGGCCGACGGCAAGACTTGCGGCCAGCGCGACTGCGCTCAACGGACGGGCGATGGACATGGCGGAATCCTCACTTCCCACTGTTCTGAAGAGGTGACCGTTCATCAAGGGAGGCGTGGCACGCCTCGGCGAGCGTGCCCTGCTCACGCACACCGAGTTCGGACAGCAGGCGGCGGCGCAGCCCGGCGAAGGCCGGGGTGCCACGGGTGCGGTCGGGATCCAGGCCCTCCTGGTGCAGGTCCAGGTCCAACGAGATCCGGCCGGCCGTCAGCACCAGTACCCGGTCGGCGAGGACCAGTGCCTCGTCCACGTCATGGGTGACCAGGAGGACGGCGGGGCGGTGTCGCGCGCACAGCCGGACCAGCAGGGCGTGCATCCGGATCCGGGTCAGCGCGTCCAGGGCCCCGAAGGGCTCGTCCAGCAGCAGCAGGCCCGGCTCGCGGATCAACGCCCGTGCCAAGGCGGCGCGTTGGGCCTCGCCGCCGGACAGGGTGCCGGGCCAGGCCCGTTCCTTGTCTGCCAGGCCAACCTCGCCGAGCAGGGTGCGCCCGGCGGCCCGGGCTTCGCGTCCGGGCAGGCCCAGCAGCACGTTGTCGAGCACCCGGGCCCAAGGCAGCAGCCGGGCGTCCTGGAACACCACCGCGTGCTGCCCGGGCACGTCGATGCTGCCGGAACCGACCACCCCGTGGTCGAGTCGGCCCACCGCGCGCAGCAGCGTGGACTTGCCGGAGCCGCTGTGCCCGAGCAGGGCGGTGAACTGCCCGGCCGGGAGGTCGAAGTCGATGCCGTCGAGGACGGTCCGACCGGCGAAGGACCGGGTCAGCCCGCGCAGTCGGACCGCGGGGCCGTCGGTCGCGGGGCCGTCCGTCAGGCCAGGGTGGTCCGCCATCGCAGTGCCTTTCGTTCCAGGAGTCTGACCAGGGTGTCGGAGACCAGGCCGAGCAGTCCGTAGACCACCAGGCCGACGACGATCACGTCCGTCTGGCCGAAGGTCCTGGCCTCGGTCATGAGGTAGCCGATGCCGCTGGAGGCGTTGATCTGCTCGCTGACCACCAGCACGAGCCAGGAGACCGTGACCGAGAGTCGCAGTCCGGTGAAGAACCCGGGCGCGGCCCCGGGAAGGGCGATCCGCAGCAGGAACTGACGGCGGTTCAGCCGGACGGCCTGCGCCAGTTCGACCCACTTGAGGTCGAGCCCGGCCAGGACCGCCTGGGTGTTGACGTAGACGGGGAAGAAGACGCCCAGCGCCACCAGGATGATCTTCACCTCCTCGCCGATGCCGAACCACAGGATGGCCAGCGGTACCAGGGCCAGGATCGGGAGGGCCCGCAGCAGTTGGGCGGTGCCGTCGATCACGGCCTCGCCGATCCGGGTCAGTCCGGCGGCCAGGGCCAGCAGCACCGCCGCCGCCACCCCGAAGACGAGGCCGATGCCGGCCCGTTGCAGGGAGACCCACAGGTGGTGCTCCAGTTGCCCGCTGCGGGCCAGGTCCCATCCTGTTGCGGCGACCGTGCCGGGCGGAGCCAGGGTCTCCGGGGCCAGCCAGCCGACGGCGGAGGCGGTCTGCCACACCGCCAGCAGCAGCAGCGGCCCCACGGCGCGGGCGAAGGGAACCCGCCGGGCGCGCGGGCCCAGCGGCCGGGGCGGCCGCCGGCCTGCGGCGGCGGGTACGGGGGTGGCGGCGAGGGGTTCGGTGCCCCGCACGGCGGCAGTCACGGCCCTCAGCCCGCCGACTTCGCGGCGGCCTGCTGCACGGCGTCGAAGCGCTGGTCGAAGGCGGCGGCGGCATCGACCTTGGCGGGCAGCGCCTGGTAGTCAGCCAGCAGGTCGGCGACCTTCTGCAGCGCGGCCGTGGCGGCGGCGTAGGTGGGAATGGTGGCGGTGCCGCTGTCGGCGACCACGGCGTCCCCGATGGCCTTGGGGAGCTTCTGGGTCTCCACGTAGTACTTCTGCACCCAGACGTCCTTGTGCGCGGTCAGCCACAGCTCGGCCCTGGTGAAGCGGGCGGACAGGTCGGCCACTGCGGCACTCCTGGCCGGGTCCGCGGTGACCGCGTCGGGGGCGATCAGGAACTGCAGTCCGCTGGTGAGGTTCTTGTCGTCGTCGAGCTCGTGCGCGCCCTTGCCGCTGTAGGCGGCGTCGTACTTGGAGACCAGGGGCTCGGTCAGGGCGCCGACGTCCACCTGGTTCGCGCCGAGTGCCGGCGGAGTGTCCACCGGCGAGAGCTTGGCCAGGGTGACGTCCGAGGACTTGAGGCCCGCGTTCTTCAGGGCCTGCAGAACGGCCACCTGGAGGGTGGTGCCCTCGGTGACGGCGACCTTCGCTCCCTTGAGGTCGGCCAGGGTCCTGGCCTTGCTGGTGGGCGAGGTCCACAGGTGGGTGGAGCTGGTGCTGCCCTGCACCGCTCCGACGATCCTCACCTTCTGGCCGGCGGCCCGGGCCACCAGTACCGGGGCGTCGGCGACGAAACCGACGTCGACGGCCTTGGCCCGGAAGGCCTCCAGGATCGCCGGGCCGCCCTGGAAGGCGGACCAGCTGATGTCGTAGGGAAGGTTGCTGTCCTGACCCGAGGCCGACAGCAGGGTCTGCAGCAGCAGGTTCTGGTCGGCCACCCGGAGCGTGGTACCGCCGGGGACGGTGCTGGGCAGCGCGACTGCCGCCGCATCGACCGCGGAGGTCTTGGCGCCGGCGCTGGAGGCGCAGCCGGTGAGGGTGACAGCGGTCAGAGTGAGCAGCGCGCCGAGAGCGGGTACGGCGGACCCGGGCGAACGGGGCATGGCGGTCTCCTTGGAACTGCCCGCAACGGTCCGGGCAGGGATGGCACGGCAGGGCGACGTGGCGTCAACGAGAGATGAGCGGGGAAGCGGCGGGGTAATCAGCCGCAACAGCGGACGCCCGGGAGGAGCGGACGGCGGACGACGATACGCACCGTGCTCTCCTTCCCGCAGTGGTTTCCGACTGGGCCCATCGTGCTGGCGAGCCCGCGATCCAGTCAATAATTTCCGCAAATATCTTTCATACTGAGAAGTAATATTGCGTCATATTGCCGCAAGTGAACTGAAAACCCAGGCCAGGCGGGCGGATTGACAGGCAGTCCCGCTCTCTGAAGAAAATAAGTTTCACACTGAAGGGATCGCCACCCGTGCCAGTCGATCTGCTCAACCACATCCGCTCCCTCCACGACAGCCTCCCCAGGGCCGAGCGCGGCATCGCCGATCTGGTCCTCCAGGACCCGGGCACCGCCGCCGAGCGCACCATCTCCGAGCTCGCCCGAGCCTGCGGCACCTCGGAGGCGACCGTCCACCGGTTCTGCCGGAGCCTGGACCTGCGCGGCTACGCCCAACTGCGGATCGGCCTGGCCGCCGAGGCCGAACGGTTGCGGGCCGACGGCCGGGCCGTGCTGGACCTCGGAACCGACATCGGCCCCGACGAGCCGCTGGACCAGGTGGTCCGCAAGATCGGCTTCGCCAACGCCCGCGCGGCCGAGGAGACCGCCGCCCAGCTCGACCTGACCGCCCTCGCCGCCGTCGCCGACGCCGCGCAGGCAGCCCGCAGGATCGACTTCTTCGGCGTCGGCTCCAGCGCGCTGGCCGCCGAGGACGGCGCCCGCAAACTGCTCAGGCTCGGCCACGCCGCCGCATGGTGGAGCGATGTGCACGCCGCGCTGATGAGCGCCGCCGTGCTGCGCCCGGGCGACCTGGTGATCGCCGTCAGCCACTCGGGACGGTCCAGGGAGGTGGTGGACGTGCTCACCGAGGCTCGCCGCTCGGGGGCGGTCACGGCCGTGATCACCAGCAGCCCCCGCTCCCCCGCCGCCGAGAAGGCCGACCTGATGCTGACCACCTCCGCCAGGGAGACCACTTTCCGCAGCGGCGGCACCGCCGCCCGCAGCGCCCAACTCACCGCCCTCGACTGCCTGTACGTGACCCTCGCGCAGCGCTCGCACCCGCGCGCCGTGGACGATCTGGAGCGGGCCCACGACGCGGTTCGCAGCCGCACCCTGGGTCGCACCCGAAGCTGAAGGCTCTCCTACCCGACAGGACCTCCCATGCCCGCAGAAGCACACCTGGACCACCTGCCGCCCACCGAGCTGCGCAACGGCGCCAGCATGGGCCTGGACCGCCTCAACACCATGGAGATCCTCACCCTGATCAACGAGGCCGACGCCACCGTGCCGGCCGCGGTGGCCGCCGCCCTGCCCGGTCTCGGCGACCTGGTCGAGGCCGGGCTCGCGGCGCTGGAGAGGGGTGGCCGCATCCACTACTTCGGCGCGGGAGCCGGCGGGCGGATCGCCCTGGGGGACGCGCTGGAGCTGGAACCCACCTACGGGGTCGGCCCCGAAACCCTCTGCCCGCACCTGGCCGGAGGGCCCGACGCCGCGTACCGGGCCAGAGAGGACGCCGAGGACCACGGTGCCGACACCGACCTCGCCGCCTCCCACCTGGCCTCGGCGGACCTGGTCATCGGCGTCACCGCCAGCGGCCGCACTCCCTACGTGGCCGGCGCGCTGACCGCCGCCCGCACGGTCGGCACCAGCACCGCCCTGATCAGCTGCGACCCCTCGGCCCCGCTCGCCGGCCTCGCCGACCTGCACGTCGTGCTGGCGACCGGACCGGAGGTGGTCACCGGATCGACCCGAATGAAGGCCGGCACCGCCCAGAAGCTCGCCCTCAACGCCTTCTCCACCACCCTGATGGTCCGCAGCGGCCACACCTGGTCCAACCTGATGGTGTCCGCCTCGGCCGGCAACGCCAAGCTGCGCGAACGGGCGGCCCGCACCCTTGCCACCGCATGCCAGGCGACCCCCGCGGAGGCGCTGGCCGCACTCGACTCCTGCGACGGTGAGACCCCGACCGCGCTGGTGGTCCTGGCCGCCGGGGCCACCCCAATGACGGCGCGTCAGGCACTGGCCACGTGCGGCGGCCGCCCGTGGGCCGCCGTCCGGGCTCTGGCCGGACCGGGGCCCGCCGCGGAGTACCGGTGAGCGCCCTCACCCGCCCCGGCATCGGCCTCGGCCTCGACGTGGGCGGAACCACCACCAGGGCCGTCGCACTGGACGAGCACGGTCAGGTGCTCGGACGGGGCACGGCCCCCGGCGGCAACCCCGCTTCCCATGGCGTCGCCACCGCACTGGCCCGGCTGGCCGACGCCGTCCGGCAGGCCCTGGACGGAGCGGACCCCGGACGGGTGACGCACTGCCTGATCGGCCTCTCCGGCTACCGCGCCCTCGGCGACCCCGCCGCCGTGGACGCCTTCGCCGCCGACGCCCGAAGGGCCTTCGCCCTGCAGCCCGGGACCCCTCTCCAGCTGACCTCGGACGCGGTCATCGCCTTCGCCGCCGGGACCAGCGACCCCGACGGCACGGTGCTGATCGCCGGCACCGGCTCGATCGCCTGCAGGGTCGAACACGGGGTGGTGACCCGGACCAGCGGCGGCCTCGGCTGGCTGCTCGGCGACGAGGGCGGTGGCCAGTGGCTCGGCCGCGAGGCCGTGCGCCGGGCCCTGGCCGGACTGCGGGACAACGCCTCCACCGGCCCGCTGGTCGGCGCCGTCCTCGCCCGCACCGGCTGCCACGACCACGGCAGCCTGCTCCGCTGGTCCTACCGGGGCACACCACAACACCTGTCCACACTGGCGCCATTGCTCGGTCCGGCGGCCCAACAGGGCGACCCGGAAGCAGTCGCGGCAATCGACCTGGCGGCACATCACCTGTGCCGGATCGCCCGCGACGTGAATGACGACCACCTGCACGGACCCGTCGTCCTCGCCGGCTCCGTGGCGACCGGCCCCGGGCCACTGCAACACCGGCTGAGGCAGTTGCTCGACCGCGCTGGGGCCACCGCCGTCCTGCTCGCCGACGACCCCGCACTCGCCGCCGCCGGCAGCGCCCATGACGCGGCATCAGGTCGTCGTACCGGCAGGCTCGGGTAGCCCGTACTCTCCGGTGGTCCACCGCACTCACACCGATGCCGGCCTTCCGGTGGTGCGAGGTTTCCGGACCGGACCGTCACGGATGCGGTGAAGCTCCGGTTGAACGGGGCGACCTTCTCAGGTCGCCCCCAACCACCGGAGCTTCGATGTGCCATTTCCGCAGGTCAGAGGCAGGACACTGGCGTGCGCCCCGGACCGGGAACTGCCGGTCGCCAGGGGGACGCCGACGACGCGGCGGACGGACTCGGCCCGGCGCTCCCGCATGCTCTGGCCACCTGCTGGGGTACCCTCCCGACCACGGTCGGGAAGACGGCGGGAGATCGCGGCGGTGGGCGTGCTGCGGTCCGACCTACCGGTGCGTGGACCGGCTGAGCTTATTGCGGCGCCGGACCGCCCACAGCGCGGCGCCCCCGACGACGAGCGCACCGGCGCCCGCGCCCACGCTTTCCGGCAGGACGGAGTTCGACCCGGTGGCGGCCACGGCTTGGTGCTCAGCCGAGTCCTCCTCTCCCGGGGCACTCGTCGGGTCCGATCCGGTGGCGGCCACGGCTTGGTGCTCAGCCGAGTCCTCCCCTGCGGGGGCACTCGTCGGGTCCGATCCGGCCGAGCCGGTGGGGGTGGCCGCCTCGGATGCGGGGTCGCCGGCCCGTGCCGACGCGGCAGGGACGGTGGCGCCGGACGCGGCGGGGGCCTGTGCCGGTGTGGTGGGCGCAGCGGCCGGCGCGGCGGCGGGCTTCGTCGTCGCACGGGTTTGCTGGGAACCTCGCACGACGTGTGTGCCGTTGCCGACCTGCGTCGCCTGGTAGCCGGCCTGGCCGATGCAGTCGGCGTACTCCTTGCCCGCCTTGCTCGTGCCGGTCGGTCCGCCTGCGTTGGTGCTGGTCGGGGCGCCGAACACCACGTCGGAGCGCAGGAGTTGCGAGCAACTGGGTACACCGAGGTAGTACTCGACGAAGCCGACGTACCAACCCATCAGGTTGCCGCTGTCCGCGGGCACAGTGTAGGTACCGATGTGGTGGGAGGCGTTGGTGACCGTGTCGGTCGCGGTCCCGGTCCAGGTGTCCGTACCGGTGCGGGCCACCTTGAGAGCGTATGTGTGACCGTAGACCCCGTCGAAGTCCACCGCGCAGCTCACTCCGTCACCTCCGTCGGCACCCGTCGAGCAGTTCGAGTCGCTGCTTGAGACGCCGGCGCCGAAGTAGGAGAAGACTCCGTGCAGCCGCTCGTGTCCGCCGCTGTCGGGGCGCGGCTGCAGGCCCGTGTACCCGATCTTCTTGGTGTTCTTGAAGCCGAACTCCTGCGCGAAGTACAGGCCCGTTTGATGGGCCGTATCCGGGTTGACGGTCAACGGGAAGGTGATGTCGGTCAGTCCCGACGCGGGCGTATCCGGAATCGACCAATCGATCGCCACGTTGCCGCCCGCCGCGAATGCCGGCTGCGAGATCGCGAACGTCGATGCCAGCGCGGTGACCGTGATGGCGCAGCGCTGAACCGTCTTGGAGATGGACATCTGTTTCCTCTACAGGGGGTGGTGTCGGTGACGAGCACAGTTGTCCGGGCCCGCACGGGGCGGCCTGGACATCGTGCTCCCGGAGAAGGTCAGGGCACCCTCAGCCGACCGTCGTGAAGGGGTAAATCCGCGTCGCCGCACGGGAGCAGGGCCACCCGGCAAGGGCCGCCCCGCTGCTCGCACCCGCCTCGGTGACGACCGGGCCGCTGTGGGCAGGGACCAGGCTGTAGTTGCCGCTTCGGGAGGGGACCTTCCAGCGCCGGTTCGCCGCCCCGGTTCGCGTAGCCGATCAGCAGGCGGGAGTTGCCGCCACCGCCCGATGCCGCCCCTGCGCCGTCGAACGTCAGGTCCGACTTGGCGCCGTCGAACGTGGTCGATGTCGATGTCGATGTCGATGTCGACGCGACGTGCGCGCTGGTCGGCAGGTGGATGCCGACCAGCGTGGCGGGCAACGCGAGGACCGCGCCCACAGCCGTTGCGAGGAGGACGCCGAGACACCACGGGTGCGCGGACATGCCAACTCCTTGTGCCGACGGGCATCTGATCGGGTCAACGCGATCCAGGAGTCCGAATTGCGTGGGCGGCAAAACGGTAGGCAGCGGGGTTCCGACGGGTCAATGGCCGCCGCCCGTATGACCCGGCAGATGAATTCCTGGGTGATCATCGGGCTGCAGCACGGTTGACGCCCGAACGGCCGCTGCAATTCATGGGGCGAACCAAGAGCGCGCCTGCTCGGCGGCTGCCGATCAGTACCCCGCGGGGAGCTGGTGGCCGTGGACGGATCCGCCGAGCTCACGCTCCTGGAGATCGCCGGCGCACCTGTCGTTGCCGGTCAGCGCAGACGGATCAAGGGCCCGTCCACTGCTGAAGTTGCAGGTCGCTGGGCCGGCATGGGCGCGTCCTTCCCGGTAACGTCGTCCAGCTCGGCGAAGACCTCGTAGGCAAGGCGCAACAGGTGAAGGCCCGCAACTCCTGCGGGAGTTGCGGGCCTTCACCCTGTCCGCCCGTCTGCGGGCCCGGCGCTCTCAGACCGCCTTGCGCGGCAGTCGCAGGCTCAGCAGCACCGTCAGCACGACCGTACCCAGCTGGACGAGCAGCGTGATCAGCAGGGCGTCCCGCATCCCGGAGCCGGGCAGCAGCGCGAGGAAGAGCGAGCCGAGCGTCGCCACCCCGAGCGCCAAGGCCGACTGCTGGGTGGTAATCATGACGCCGCTGCCCACACCGGCCCGGTGCGCGGGCACGTCCGAGAGCACGATGCGGAAGAGCGTCGGCTGTTGCAATGACGTGCCGAGGCCGGCGAGCGCGACCCCGGGGGCCAGCTCCGCGATGCCGAGCCCCGGCCAGTTCCGCCAGACCGCCCCGGCGACCAGCGCGACGCCCACCGCCTGGATCAGCCCGCCGGCGGTCACGACCCGGCTGCCGAACCGTGCGGTCAGCCGCGGTCCCGCGAGGGAGCCGAGGAAGAACACCACCGCCATCGGCGTCAGGGCGAGCCCCGCCTCGACGGGCCCCATCCGCAGCCCCTGCTGCAGCGCCACGGCGAACACGAACATAAAGCCGCTGAACCCGAGCATGAGCGGCAGGAGCAGCGCAAGTCCCCTGCGCAGCGGTACTGATCGGAACAGGCTCGGCGGTACCAGCGGAGTCCGGCCCGCCCGGTCGGCGCGCAGCTCGATCCAGCAGAAGGCGGCCACGGAGACCGGGAACAGTGCCAGCATGACCCAGGTCCACACCGGCCAGCCCGCCGCCCGGCCCTCGGTCAGCGGCAGCAGCAGGGTGATCAGGGAGGCGGCGAGCAGCAGCGTGCCCGGTACGTCCACCGACGCGGGCTGTGCGCTGCGGGTCTCAGGGACGGAGCGCGCCGCGAGGATCAGACCGAGCAGGGCGACCGGCACGTTCACCAGGAACACTGCACGCCAGCTCGTGCCCGCGATGTCGGCCGCGACGAGTACACCGCCGAGGATCTGCCCGGCCACCATGGAGAGCCCGATCGTGGCACCGTAGAGGCCCATCGCCCGTGCCTTGCGCGGACCTTGGGTGGTGGACTGGATGGTGGCGAGCACCTGCGGCATCATCAGCGCGGCCGCGGCGCCCTGGGCGACCCGGGCCACGACCAGCGTCCAGGCGTCGGGGGCCAGCCCGCAGGCGAGCGAGGTGAGGCCGAAGGCGGCCATGCCGGCCAGGAAGAGCCGGCGGCGTCCGACCGTGTCGCCGAGGCGGCCGCCCAGGACGAGGAGTACGGCGTACGCGACGCCGTAGCCCGCGACGACGAGTTCGAGCAGGGCGGGGCCCGCCTGCAGATCCTGGTCGATGGTGGGCAGGGCGACGTTGACGATGAAGAAGTCGATGAGCGGCAGCGCGGCCCCGAGCAGCAGGGTGAACAGCCCGAGCGGGCTTAACTCGGGCGCTGCGGAGGTGCGTTCGTCCGGACGGACAGGGGTGGCGGGAGGGGGGACGGAAGAATGGGGCGACACAGTCGATTCACTCACGGTGTCTACGATCCTCGCCTCGTCAGCCTGGTACCAGCGCGTTCTGAAGTGTTTTCATCCTGGTAATAAGAAGTACTGGCAACGGGCTGAGGCATGCGGCACGCGGGGAGTACGACGACGATGACACACAGTCCGGTGAGCGCGTCCCAGACCGCTGCGTGCAGCCTTCGGACCAGCGGAAACGGGCCGGGCACCGAGGCCGCAGGGCCTGAACCCGCTTTTCACACGCACGAGTTGGCATCCTTCGACGATGCTGCGCCAGTTCAGGCCCGGTCCGGCCGCGGTGATCAACACGCGGCGATGGTCGGGCAGATGACCGACCACGCTGTGGAAGGGCCTGGTGGCGCGGCTGCAGCGGGAGTCGCCGGAGTTCTGCGAGGTGTGGGACCGGCACGGGTGCTGCAGCCGGACCGGCCCACCACCGAGTTCCCCGCCGCCGTCCTGGGCCTGACCGGTGGTGAAGGTGACCGCCGGGGCACGGTACGGGTGTCGATCGCCGGGCCGTGCTGCTGCCGGCCCGGCGACCGCTCCCGGCTGATCTCCCGCCCCTGCTCCACCGTGGCCGTGCAGGCGAACCGAAAGGGTTCCGCCGGCCGGAGCTGATCCGGTACCCGTCCGATCGACGGCTACCTCACCGGAACAGGTCTGTCTCCACCGTGACCGACCAGACGTGGATCGCCAAAGGCGCCAGGCGGCCGGTCGTCGTGCTGTGGTCGGTGGTCGGGTCGCTCAAGGACGCCAGGCCGACACGACTGCCACGGCCTGGTCGATGTTGAGGCGCGGGTCGCAGAGGGTGGTGTAGCCCGCTGGGTCGAGGAGGTCGTCGAGGTACGACTCGTCCGCCACACATTCACGGACGTTCTCCGGCGTGGCTTCCAGGTGCAGCCCCCCTGCCACCACGTTCTCCACGGTGGCCGCCTCCTGGAAGAGCTCCACCTCACGCGTGACGCTGGTCAGCAGGCGGGTCTTGCGGCCCAAGGGGCCGCTCCGGGTGTTGCCGTGCATCGGATCGGACAGCCAGATGACCGGATGCCCCGCGTCGCGGACAGCGGCCATCAACGGTGGCAGCCACTCCGCGACCCGATCCGCGCCCATCCGGGAGATGAGCGTCAGTCGGCCGGGCGTACGGGCCGGGTCCAGGACCGAACAGAGTTGGGTCAGCTCGGCGGGTGTCATCGTCGGGCCGACCTTGCAGGCCACCGGATTCTCGACCCGGGCCAGCAGCTGCACGTGCGCACCGTCCAGCTGGCGGGTGCGGTCCCCGATCCACGGCCAGTGTGTCGAGGACAGCAGCAAGCCTCGCTGGCCACGACGCAGCAGCGGCAGCTCGTAGTCCAGCACGAGGGCCTCGTGGCTCGTCCACACAGGTACCGCGGCCGGCAGGCCCCAGGCGCCGCCGAGTCGGCGCAGGAATTCCGTTCCGGCGTGAGCGGCCCGGTAGCCGGTGAGCAGGCGCGCCGGATCCGGCTGGCGCAGCTGCGGATCGGGCTGCGGGTCGTTGATCAAGTGGCCGCGGAATGTCGGTAGTTCGAGCTCGCCGTGCCGCTCCAGGTCGGCGGAGCGGGGCTTGGCGAACTGACCCGCGATCCGACCTACCCGCACCACGGACAGGCCGGTTCGGGCTTGCATCGCCCCGGCCAGCGCGTCGAGCATGCCGGCCTTGCGTCTGAGCACCTCGGGAACGCAGTCCGCGGGATCCTCGGCGCAGTCGCCCGCCTGCAGGATCTGCAGTCCGCCGGCCGCGACCTCGGCGAGGAGCAGCCGCAGATGGCGTACCTCGTCCCAGGTCACCAGGCCGGGCAGGTCACCGAGTGCGCCGCTGAGCCGTTCAGCCAGACGGTGGTCCTTCCACCGCGGTTGCTGCTGGGCCGGCAGAGTGCGAAGCCATTGACCCTCGCGCTCCGGGTCCGAAGTGAAGTCGGTTTCAGCTAACGGTGTGAGAGTAAGAGGCGTGGTCACGAGTTTGATCCCCCGGATCGGAAGCTCGTCGCTCCAAAGTTGCAGACATTTCGCCGATGGCCAACCGGAATTCAGCCTCTTCCGGAAGGCGAAGGCGGACAACTACTCAGGTGGGCAGGTCGCGCACCGGATCGATCAGAACGGTCGTACCGTCCTGATCACGCTCCAGCAATCGACGCGGCCTGGTCGCCGCACCGCGGACGAGGCGGCGACTGAACCAACGGCAGTAGCGTGCGTTGTTCGGCCGGCGACCGGCTGAGGTCGAGGGTCATGCCGAGTTGGCGGCCCACGGCCGCAGACAGGTCGATAGCCGCGGTGCGGGTCAGGTCCTCATGGTCGTTCTGGCTGACGCACGCCGAAGCCACGTTCCTGTTCTTCAGGCGCAGGTACCACGGGAACAACGCTCCCAGTGCGGGCTCGGTCAGCATCGTGCGCGAATGCACGATCGTCCCCACCTGCAGGTTGCCGAAAGGACGGTGCGTGGCGTTCATGAAGCTCTTCAAACGCTCCTGGAATATCTTCAACACCGAGGGCACGTTCCCCCCGTACACCGGCATGGCGAGCAGCATCGCCTGCGCACCCTCGGCCATGTCGACGACACGCTCGAAATCGTCGTCGAGCGTGCATCGGCCCACCGCGGGATCGAGGCAGGTGTCCTCGGCCTCGCACATCGCGATGCGATGGTCGATCAACCGGATCCGCTGGATCTCCGCGTCACCGACCTCTTTGACGAGGCCGGAAATCGCCGCCTCGAGCAACGCGTCCGTCACCGAAGGGAGCCGCTTCTGCGTACAGGACAATGCAATGATCTTCATCTGGAGGAACCTCCCTTTTCCGCTCAACGCCGTTCAGGACCACGTCACCCAAGTGCGGCCACCTGACGAAGCGCCCGTGGCCGCACTCCGAGGCAGCCTCAACCGCTCAAGAAGTGAATGCTTACCCGTCGGACGCCGTTCGGTTCCCTACCGCCGTTCTGTCAGGAAATGGAAGGCCTTACCGTTGATGGTAATGGTCATGTGCATTCCCGAGCCTTCCTCGGCCGCTCCGCGCGAGACGACGTACGGCATGTGCCACTGGTACTGCACGAGGGTCCCCTTGGCCGGAAGGAAGTCCGACCCGTCGTACCGCGAGACGTCGCCGTAGTTGTTGACGCCGAATCGACGGGGGTGCGTGCCTATCCACGGGAGTACAGCCGCGCCGGCTCGTGCGAAGTCCTCCGGCGTCTCCAACTGCGCGACGGTCTTCTCCGATTCGACCGCCAACTCCTTGTAGTAGTCGCGAATCTGACCACCACTGCTCCGGTCGACCACCTCGCGCGGCACGAACAGGAACATGAGATGGTTTCCGAAGGGAAGACTTGCTCCGTACGAGGCGTTCTTCATCACGAGAATGTTCTCGCTGGACCTCTTGTGGAACTCCGCCTTGACCTTGTCGAGAAATGAACCGATCTTCACGGCCGGCTCGACGGTCTCCCGGACCGTCCAGGGCATGACGCGCACCGTTTCGTTCTCGTCGACGGACGGCTTCCGCACGGGGAGGTACTGGTCCAGGTCAGCGGTCTGCAGCTGGAGCTCCGCTATCGCCTCCGCGATACGGAACCGGTCCTCGCCCGCCTTCATGGTGCTCATCAGCGCCTGGTGGAACCGGAAGCACCGGTAGCCGTCCTGCACCGACATGGGGAAGGCCGTGAAGATCCCCTGGATGTTGGGGTTCGACCTGTAGGTGACGGACATCAACAGGAATCCGTCGTAGTAATTGGGGTACTCGTCGAGCACGATCCCCTGAAAGGATTCGACCGGGAATTCTTCCGGGCTTTCGAACTCCCGCTCGATCACATGACACTTCGAGAAGAGCGGGTTCTTGTCGAAGAAGTGACCGACTGCGTCCCGAAAATCTTCGAGCGAAAAAGGCTGCTCGACGCTGTACGTCGAAAGCGCCGGGTAGAACTGCGCCACATTGAGGGGGCGCGGGAACGACATCAGGTTTAGACGGATCATTTTGTCGGCCATCGACAAAGGCATGCCTGATCACTCCGATAGACGGGTGCGAGAAGTGCTGGAAGACGCTTCGGTCGGGGGTCCGGCGAAGTCGCGAAAAGATGTCCGAGTCGGTGGCACCGCCGAACGCCGATCTCGGCCGACCGGCGGGAAACGGCACTGCCGTCGGTTCAATCAGCAGCTCATCCGCGCTGCGGTGAGTCGGCCGCGTCCTCCTCCGGAGCGTGCAGACGCTCCGCGCGCCAGGTGCACCCGTCGCCCGCCTGGTCGGACGACACCGTGACGTCCGGTTCCACGTAGCGGGTGGCGATGGCGGTGTTGAGATTCTGGCAGTACCCGCACGGTGACTTGAACGTCAGGACGACGCCGTCGCGGGCAGCCTCCTTGCGGTACCGAAGGATCCCGCAGTCCGCGTTGCGCAGGACGCTGCCCGAGGGCTGCGGCTCGATGGACACCGCCGAGTCGTACAGCATGAGCTGACGTTGCAGTCGGGTCATGAAGTGATCGGCAGCCGATACCCCGTCGGGCCGTTGCGCCCGCAGCAGTTCCGCGGTGATGCGGGAGTTCGCATCGATCCATCCGGCCAGGCCTTCTTCGCCGTGCTCTCCCAGGACGAACTCCTCCGCGGCCGCCTGGGCCTCGAAGTACCGCTGGCGCCAGAGGTCGACCTTCTCCGCCGGCTCGAGAGAATACGTTTCACTGGTCATCGTCCGCGTCCTTCCCGGCAGCCTCGTCCAGCTCGGCGAAGACCTCCTGGGCGACGCGCAGTCCGTTGTTGGCGACCGGCCAGCCGCCGTAGTAGGCGAGTTGGATGATGACCTCGACGATCTTCTCTCGCGACATCCCGAGGTTCAGGGAGGCGCCGATGTGGCCCCGCAACTCCCAATCGGTCCGCGCCAGCGCGACCGCGGTCAGTGCGACCAGTTCGCGCTCCTCGATGCTCAGGTGCGGGCGGGCCCAGATCTCACCGAACAAGTGGTCGACGGTGATCTGCAGGAACTCCGGGTAGGAACCCGGGCGCGGTTCGCGGCCGAAGAGCTCCTTGAAGACGGCTTCACCCCGCTCGCGCCGGTTAGACGGCTGATCCATCGATCGACTCCTCCATATGGGACGAATGGTTGTCAACGTCACGGCGTCATGAAGACGAGGACCAGCCCGGCCCCGACATGACACAGCCGCCGACGACACTGAGGACGCAGACCTCGCGAGGGAGACCCGGCTCGGCGGCGGCGACGGTCGGGAAGCCGCCGGGGCCGGCCGCCGTCATCGCCCTGTCACAGAACGATGCTGAGCTTGCCGTGCTCGTACAACGTCTCGTGGTCGAGCACCACGACCCGGTTCCGGATCCGGAACGACTCGCCCTCGGGGACGAGTTCGAACCGGTACTTTCCGACGTAAGCGTCGGAGCGGCCGTGCCCGAAGCGGTAGGCGACGACATTTGCCGCCACCTCGAGGTAGCTGCCCTGATCAGCCAGGATTTCCACGTTGCTGATCACGCGATTCGTCCGCGACCGAGGGTCCTCGCACCACACCTCACCATTGAGGAGTTGCTCGATCCGCTGGCGAAGCCGGGCAGGATTGTCGTCGATGAGCCCGAGCGCGTCGGCCGACTCGCCGCGGACGTCGGTGGCCGGCACCACGTAGCGGATGTCGTCGGTCAGCATCTCGTCGTACCACTCGATCAGACGCCACTCGTCGAGCATCCGAGCCTCCCGGAAAAGGAACTGGCTAACCCGGTGCCACAGCCTCAACTGGGCGGTGTCGTCGATCATCACTTCGCTGGTCACTGGATTTCCGCCCCCTGCAGCTCGACCTGGTGAGCGACCTCGAAGTGACCGTCGTCGCCGTGCATCAGCCGGTCCCACTGCCGCCAGAATTCGCGGGCAGGAAGCTCGTCGGTCGTCTCGGGGATCTCCTTGTTCATACCGCGCGACAGATCCGAGTAGCGCACCGTGCGGTTGGCGTAACCTCGCTGGCACGACTCGACGATCTCGATGTCGTCGGGAGTGGCGAAGCCCGCGGGACCGAGGAACGTCAGGTAGTGACTCTTGCGGAGTTCCCGGATCGCCGGATCCTCGTCCTTGGGGGCCAGCGCGACCGAGGTGATGGCCATCCGATCGGCGCCGATCGGATCGATCTTGCGAATCGTGATCGCAATCGCGTCGATGATCAGCAGGTTGGGGAAGATCAGCAACGCGCGGTTGGTGCCGGTGATCCGTTCGGCGCGTTCGGCGCCGAACCGTTCGACGAAACGTGCGGCGGTCGCCTCGATTTGCGGCCGGACCTCGGGACCGAACATCGGCGTCCAGTGGGCTAGCGGGCGGGCCGCGGCCGGCGGCAGCTCGTTGGCCCCATGACCCAGGCCGAGGCCGACGCCGAAGCCACCTCGTCGTCGCGGCGGCACCGACCCGAGCGACTGCATGTAACTGACGTAACGCTTGTGCAGTGCTCGGAAGTGGTAGATGTCGACGCTGTTCTCCATCATGAGCTTCCAGTTGGCCTGAGCCCCGTGGAGTTGCGCGCCTTGGATCACCTCCATTCCGACCTCGGACTGGTCGTCGATCAGATCGAGGTAGTCCGTGGCTCCCGCCAGGTACTCGGTCAAGGTGCGCGGCTGCTGCGGATCGAAGGTGACGAAGACAAAACCGCGGTAGCTGTCACTACGGTGCTGCGCCAGGCCGAAGTCAGCCTTCCGAAAGTTCGGCCCGTACCCGTCCGGAATCGGAACCCCGACCAGATCGCCCTGGTTGGAGAACGTCCAGTCGTGGTAAGGGCACCGGAACGACTTGGCCTGCCCGGCCGGCTGCGAGCAGATCAGGGCCCCGCGGTGAGTGCAGCTGTTGGCAAACACCCGGATCACCCCGTCGGACCCGCGCGACATGACCACCGGGCGCCCGCCGACGTCGCGTGACACGTAGGAGCCCGGCTCGGGCACCTCTGATTCGTGTCCGAGGTACAACCAGCAGCGATCGAAGATCCTGGCCATCTCCTGCGCGGCCACGTCGTCGTCCGTGTAGGCACGGCGATCCACCCGGAACGAGAGGTGCTCTAAATCATCGACGACGATCGGGTCGTCCACCATCCGCTGCAGTTCGATCGTCACTGCTTCCTCTTTCGCTGTAGTTTCTGGGCGGTTCTGACGACCACCTCGGCCGTGCGTGCGGCCGCATCGCCGCACTCCGGCTGCATGGTGCACACCCGACCCCCGACGTGTGTCTGATCAAATGCACCAGTGCGTGGGCGTAAACCCCACCACAGGGGATCGTTCACGACTCCGCAGCCCTCCTGGGTCGTGGACTGCCCACCACGGGAAGATTGTCAGATCGTCAAGTAGGGCGTACATAGGACTTAAGACCCATCGCTGGCTGTCGCTGTGCTTTCGACACCCGCCGACAACCCGATAAGAACGATCTTTGCCCTCGACGGCCGGCGGCCGAGCCCCGGGGCGGACTCCGGGATCAGCGCGACGGGGAGGCAGCAGCGGACGCAGGGGCACGGCGTTCCCGGAGGGCGATTCGTCGACCTGCGATTTCGCGGGGCGGGCGCCCGCCGCGGAGGCTGCGGAACCGGGTGAGCCGGATCAGTGATCATGGAGTTGCGAAGCTTCACGACGCGGGGGAAGACCCGCCCTGCCAAAGATCGTGCAAGGCAGGATCCACTCCTCGGATGTCGAGTCGAGGGCGAGCAAGGAGACCCGGCCCGGTGAGTTCCGGCGCGGCAGGCGGACAGCTGGAGGCCAGCCACCACCGCCGGCACCGCCGAGCCCCGCTGCCGGTACGCACCCCGTGCGGACCCGAACCGCGGCCGCGGGCGTCCGCACCGGCCGAACGCACCACCCCGCGGTCGCCGTTGAACCGTCCGTACCGCGTAGACACGGCCCGGCGACCGTCTACGCCGACCTCGGCGTCACGAAAGGCCGCTCACGACCGCGGACCCCCCGAACGCTTCGTCCGCCCGTACCCCGGCGGCACCGCCCGAAGCCCGCCACCCTGCCCACCGCCGCCTGGATCAACCCACCCGGTCGCGACCAGCAAAGACGCCGACTCAAAGATTCTCGGACCAACTTCGTCTAAAATCTTGACAGGTACCGCCATCTTCCGACTTCGCTTCGATACAGTCGGCGCGGTTACTACCGGGCCCGGGGCCTCCCACCGGAGCCGACCGGGCGCGGGACTGTCCATTCGACCACGGGGCAAGGAGACACGGATGGCTGCGCAGATCACCGAAGGCACAACGCTTCTGACCGACCAACAGACAGATGTACCCGTCGCTCAGGACGCGACCGCGACGCGCCCGCGTCCGCGACGAGCAGAGGCTCGGAGCACCCGCGCTCCTCAGGGACGAGTGGCGACCGATCGCGGCGGTGAACCGGCCGGCGGGAAGTCTCCCTCCAGCGCCCTGACGCCGCGCCAGTTGGAGGTTCTCGCGTTACTGACCGACGGTATGACGAACCGTCACATAGCTCGAGCACTCGGCATCACTGAGAAGACCGTCAAGAACCACATGCACGCGATCTTCGCCCGGCTCAACGTGTCCGACCGGACCCAGGCCGCGGTCTACGCGGTTCGGCACAACCGAGCGGCATGACCGTCGATCGCTCCCGGCGCCGCCGGTGGCCGCCGGCGGCCCGGACGGCCGACCCGCTCCCCGGCCCGGGCCACAAGGCCCTCCAGGCCACTCCCACCTCCCCCTCCGTCACCGGCGGCACCACGATGGTCGCCACCCGCACCGGCTCCCACCTCGCCGCCGTCCACGACGGCTCGCAGAACACCTCGGGCAGCGCCGCCGCCACCGTCGCCAAGGCCCTCCCGCCGACCCCCTGACCCCGATCCCGCGCTATGCAGGACCGCAGTTGACGCTGCGTCACGTCGAATGGGCCGCCGCCCCGGGATCCCGCCCGGGCCGGCGGCCTTCCCCTTGGGCTCCGACGTCCGCCCCCGCCCCCGCATGAACCCCGGAGCGCGCGCGTACCCGATCCGGATCGGCGCCGCGGCAATCCCGTCGGGCCGAGTGTGCAGCGGGGGGCGCTGGACCCACGGCCGGCCCGGGCCGCGGTCGGCGGCACCAGGACCGCCGGCTCCTCCCGGAGCTTGGGCACGAGCATGAAGCGGGCGGCGTGGTACCCGAGGCGGTCCTGCCGCCCCGAGGGCGGCACGGGCTGCCTGCCGGGGCCCCGCACTTCGGGCAGGCGTTGCGTCCGACCACGCCCGCGACCTGAGCAGGTGTCAGATCCATGGCGAAGGTCTCGCGGAGTGTCTCGCAGAACGCCGGCGTTCTGCGAGACACTCCGCGAACGGAGACCCGGGATGAACCGGACGCGATCCGGGGGTCTCACAGAGCCCCGACGACTGGGCATTTCTGCGAGCGGCCACTCGGACGCCGGCGTGGTGGAGCCTTACGTTCGGCGCTCAACGAACCGCCAACCGCGAACGGCCTCCGCCGACAGCCGGACCTGGCCGCAACGGCCGACCGAACGCGTCCCGGAGCGTACCGGCCTACCTCAGCCGGTACCGTCCTGCGCCGGATAGTTGATGACGATCGCACCGCCGGTGGCGTAGTTGGCGGCATCGGCGGCCATCCGCCGGCCTTGCGGCGACGCCCGCGCCGCGGCCATGGCGGCGGCGTCGGCGAAGTCGCCTTCGAAGATCGCGAAATACAGCGCTTCTCCCATGGTCGTCGTCACATCGAAGCTGTAGCGCCATGCGAGCAGGCCGGGCAGATCCCTGACCAGCGGAAGGTGGTTGGTCACGTAGTAGTCGCGGAAGTGGTCAGGGTCGACGGGCTCGGGATACAGGACCACCAACTTATGCATGACGATCTCCGTCCGGAACAGGGTCGACGGTCTTGCCGAGAAGCGCCCGCACACAGCGGCCGCTCTCGTTGTTGACGATGGTGAAGTTGCCCTCAGGGAAACTTGGCATGGTCACATTGTGGAGTCGGTCGCGGCCCGGCGGGCGGCTTTTCGTGATCTTCACCCGACAAGAAGCGACGTCTGGTAGATGTGCTCCCCGCGTGGGCGCCAACTGTCGCGAGTTGGCGGCCGCCGGACCCCGCGTCTCCTCCCTGGCCGGCGCCGGCCGCCGCGGGCTTCTCTGCGGGGCGGGGAACAGTGGTGTCACCAGGTCGGGCGGTGAGCCCGGCCTGTTCCTGGTCCTGGTCGTCGTCCACCGCGGCCGGGTCTCGCAGCGGACGAAGGGCTCCCTCGGGCTGACAGCCAATCAACTCGCCGTCAGGGAGCGCGGGCGAGCTCCGCGTGCCGCAAGGCCGTGGCTCCGCCCTTCTCTTCCCGCTCCTCGGCTCTTCAACTTTTCGGCTCTTCCCTTTTGGCGTTCCGGCCCCTCATCATGGTCATGAATCCGACTGGTCACCTCCATAACTATGAATCTCAAGCTATGAGTTGTGAGCCACGAGCTATGAACAAGGAGCTGCCATGACCGCGAGCACCACCGTCGACCGCTTCCGCACCGCCATGGAGAAGGGCGACCTCGCCGGCCTGGAGGAGCTGCTCACGCCGGACATCCGCTTCTACAGCTCCATGAAGCTCCAGCCCACCGAGGGCCGGGACACGGTCATGGGCCTGTTCGGCGTGTTCGTGCGGACGCTCGAGGACTTCCGATACGTCGGGTCGTACACCGGATCCTGCGAGACCAGCGCGGACGGGAGCGAGGCCGAGTCCGTCGTTCTGGTCTTCCGGACCGCCGTCGGCGGCGATGAGCTCCACGGCATCGACCTGCTGCACTTCGACGAGGAGGGCCTGATCAAGGAGTTCACCGCGATGGTGCGCCCGCAGGCTGCGGCGGAGGCGCTCGGGCGGGCCGTGCTCGAGGGGCTCATCGCGGACGGGCTCGTCCCGCCGCCGGCGCCGGCCGCTGAGTGACGGGGGATCAGCTTCCCCTCGTACGAAGGATCAGTGCCCCCTCATAGGGCGGCATCGGTCACCTCTCGGCCGGCCGTGACCGCCTCGGGAACGTGGCGACCGTCAGTACCCCGGCGTGCCCCAACGGGGGCAAGGCCTCGCTGGTGAGCGGCGGCCCGGCCGACTTCGCCCAGGGCCGGCAGACGGATCCGGCTGGTGGCACAGCTTCCTGGCGGAGCGTCAGCATCGGCACCGTTGCGGCGGCGGTGGTCTGCCCGGGACGGCTCTTCGGCGGGTTCGAAGACCGGCGGGCGGGTCACCGGCTCGACCGGCTCGGGTTCCGGGTCGGGGCGGCGGCCGGCTCGGCCTGCGGCGAGCGCTTGCGGGCCAGGACCAGGCTGGCGACCGTGGTGATCGCCATCGCGACGATGCCGACCAGGGCCGCCGTGGTGTAGGCGCTGTCGTTCGGGAAGAGCCGGCCGGTGTCGGTGCCGGCGGACAGGACCAGGCCGCCGACGGCACTGCCGAGCGAGTACCCGACGCTGCGCGTGATGTAGTTGAAGCTCATCGCACTGGACGTCTCGCTCTTGGGCGTGACGGCCAGGATGACGCCGGGCATGGCGGCCGAGAAGCTGCCGACGCCGAGGCCCAGCACGCTCATCGCCAGCAGCAGGTCGACCAGGTTCGACCGGGCCGTGGCGAAGAGGGCGAACCCCCCGACGATGATCCCGGCGCTGCCCGCCAGCAGCAACGGGGCGTCGATCCGCTTGAGCATCGGGGGCGTGAGCCTGCCGCCGACGAACCCCAGCACGGAGAACGGGATCAGGACCAGCCCGGCGACGAAGGTGGTGAGCCCGAAGCCGTAGCCGGCGCTGTGCGGCGTCTGCGCGTACCGGGTGATCAGCGTGAGCAGGATGTACATGCCGATCGCGCCGACGAACATGGCGAGGTTCGCCCCGGCGACCGCCGGGTGCCGCAGCGCCTTGAGATCGATCAGCGGCGCCCTGCCGCGCAGCCCGGTGAGGGTCCAGACGGCGAGCAGGACCGCGGCGACGACGGCCAGCACCACCGCCATGCCGAGGTTGTGGCTCCACAGGCTCCGCTCGCCGGCCAGGTACAGGGCGAGGAACAGTCCACCCGCCAGGAGGAGCGCGCCCTTCGTGTCCACGTGGGCGGAGCGGCCCGCGGGGGCTTCGGGCAGGAAGCGCCAGGCGGCCAGGAAGGCGATGGTGGAAACGAGCAGGCCCAGGCCGTAGGCGGCGCGCACCCCGCCCACCTGGGTGAGCAGGCCGGCGAGGGGGTACCCGACACCGACCCCCATGATGGAGACCACCGAGACCAGGGAGATGGTGGCCGCGCTGCGCTCCTCCGGGAGGTGGTCGCGGGCCACGCCCATCATCAGCGCCGTCAGACCGAGCCCGATGCCGTGCCCGGCCCGGCCGACCAGCAGCCAGGCGAACGGCAGCGGCAGCACGGTGAGCGCACTGCCCACGACGACGACCGCCAGCGTGCCGAGGATCGTGGCACGCCGGTGCGGGCCGGCGCCGAGCCGGCCGAGGATCGGCGTGGCGACCGCGCCGGCCAGCAGTGCGATCGTCAGTGTCCACTGCGCGCTGTTGAGAGAGACGTGGAACGTGGTGGCCACGGTGGTGATGAGCGGTGCCCCGAGGCTGGCGACCGCCGCCACGACCAGGGCGACGACGATCAGGGAGGGCACCAGCAGCCGTGTCCCGGGGTGCTCCCGTGCCGAGCTCATCGACTAGTCCCGACCGGAGGCTTACGCGGCAAGGCAGTTGAGGCGAGTTGAGAAGCCATGTACAGGACCGTATGCCCCGGAACGAGTTGCCGTCCAGAGGCCGCCGGCACGGCTGTGACAGTCCCTCACTACGGGCCGGTCCGTCAGGTGGGCCCCCGGGCCCTCACCCGCACCGGCCCGCAACCGGCTGCTACCCAGGCCAGGAAGATACATAAAGCATTAATATAAAAGTGGTATGCTCCCAGCATGAGCCGCAAAGGCGCCACCCGTCGCGCCTCCACTGAAATCGGTGCTTCCCTCTACGAGTTGGCCACCGGAGCGGTGAGACGCCTGCCGCGCGACATGAGCCTCACATCCGCTGCCACCCTTGCCGCCCTGGAGAGCACCGGCCCACGGCGGATCACCGATCTGGCCTTGATCGCAGGTGTCACCCAGCCCGCGATGACCGTCCTGGTCCGGGTGATGGAGGAGTCCGGGCTGGTCGATCGGACAGGCGACGCGGCCGACAAGCGGGTCACGCTGGTGCGCCTGACCGAGGCCGGCGCGTCCTACGTCCAGAGGCGGCGCCAGTCGGGCGTCCACGAGCTCGTGCGGTTGATCGACGAGCTCACCGACGACGAGGTCAAGGCCTTGGCGGCGGCTCTTCCGGCGCTGCGGCACCTGGAGGCGCTCGACCGCCAGGATCGAGAAGGGCCGCAGCAGTGACAGGGCAGTTACTCGACGGGGTCGCCGTACACTCCGAAGGAGGCTTCAGGTGGATGTGGAAGATGGTCGCCGAGCTGGACGAGCCGAGGGCGGAGGAGGTCAGGACGCTTCTGCGCCCCGGTCGCTTCGAGCACCTCACGGCCGGGACCAGCCGATGAGTACGGCCCCGGAGCACTCCGGGACGCGGTTCCTGGTCCCCTCCCTGATGTTCATCGCCCTGGTCGTGGCGACGGTCGGCAGCCTCGGGGCGCCGCTCATCACCAGCGTGGCGACCACGTTCCACGTTTCGCTCAACAGCGCGCAGTGGACGCTGACGATCGCACTTCTGAGCGGCGCGGTCGCCACGCCCGTCCTCGGCCGGCTCGGCGCCGGCCCGCACCGACGGACCACGATCCTCGGCACGCTGGCGGTCGTCGTCGTGGGCAGTGCGCTCACCGTGCTGCCGCTGCCGTTCGCCTGGCTGCTCGTCGGCAGGGCCGCACAGGGCGTCGGATTCGGTCTCACGGCACTCATGATGAGCGTGGCCCGCGACCACCTCCCGGAGGAGCGCAGCGCGCCCACCATCGCCCAGATCTCGGTGGTCTCCATCATGGGGGTCGGTGTCGGTTACCCCGTCGCCGGCCTGCTCACCGAGTTCGGCGGGGTGCGCGCCGCCTACGGCCTCGGCCTGCTCGTCACCGCCATCGCCCTCCTGGCCGCCTGGCGGTCCGTTCCCATGGCCCCCGAGGGCCGCTCCGCCGGGGTGGACACGAAGGGCGCGCTCCTCCTGGCGGGCGGACTCTTCCTCGTCCTGTTCCTCACCGGCGAGAAGAACCTGTGGAGCCAGCACCTCAGCGTGGCGGTGGTCCTGGCCGTCGTCGCCGTGCTCCTGCTCTGCGGCTGGACCGTCTCCGGGCTGCGCAGTGAGGCGCCCCTGATCGATCTCCGGGCGGTACGGCACCCGGCGGTCGCCGGGGCCAACATCGCCATGTTCGTCGGCGCGATCGGCATCTACCTCCTGCTCACGCTCATCACCCGGTACGCCCAGACGCCGCACAGCGCCGGCTACGGCTTCGGGCTCACCACCTTCGTCGCCGGGCTGGTCCTCATCCCGTTCTCCGTGCTGGGGTTCGTCGCCGGCAAGATCACGCCTCGGGTGCTGCAACGGATCGACGCCCCTTGGCTCTTGGCCGGCAGTGCGGTCGTCATCGGTGGCGGATTCGTCCTCTTCGCCGCGGCCCGGTCGAACCTGACCGAGCTGTTCGTGTCCATGAGCGTGCTGGGCTTCGGTGTCGGCAGCTTCTCGGCCGCCATGCCCGGCGTCATCCTGGCCGTCACGCCCAAGAGCGAGACGTCCAGTGCGATGAGCTTCAACTACATCGTGCGCAGCGTCGGGTACTCGCTCGGCAGTGCCGTCGGCGGCCTGGTCCTGTCCGCCGGCACCGACACCGGCCGGCTCTTCCCGAACGACAGCGCCTACACCACGACGGCGCTGGTCGGCATCGGCGCGATGGCGATCACGACACTGACCAGCCTTGCCCTGGCCCGCCAACGCAAGCCCAAGGCCGAGCCGGCCGCAGCCCCGACCGCCGCGCCGAGCCCGAGCCGCTCCGGTCGATGACCGGTTCGTAGGACGGCCGGCCGGCGGCCCGTCCTACGAACCGGAGGTCAGTAGGCGCCGTTGAGGAACGGGAGCACGTCGACGGCATCCGTGATACCGGGCGGCGGGCCGTCGACCCGGGTACCCGGGAGCGCATTCTGGACGATCATCGGTGCGAGCGTCGGGGTGGTGTTGATTTCGATGAAGTGGTTGACGCCGAAGTTCTCCTGGAGGTCCTGGACCGATTCGATGAGGTTCGCGGGTTTGGTCCAGATGGCGAGCGACGCATTCCTGACCGTGTCGGTCTCGATGATGGGTCGGCATTCGGTGGTGAAGTACAGCGGGGGGAGTACGGGCTCCACGGTCCGTTCCTCCGACCGTTGGATCGCCCGGAGGGCCGCCGGCCGGAACAGCGGCGTGTGGATGGGGAGGATGGCGGCGAGACGCCTGCAGGGGATTCCCAGGCGTCCCGCATGACTCTCCAGCAGGTCCAGGTCGTCGTACCGGCCGCACACGACCGTCTGGGTCGGGGTGTTGATCATGCCGACGTGGAGGCCGCCCTCCGAGAGCTCTCGGCACAGGGCTCCGGCGGTCCGCTGGTTGACCGCGAGGGCGAGCATTCCCCCCTGCAGCGAGATGCTCCTGGCCTCCGCGTAACCCCCGAGGAGGACATCGATCGTCTCCTCCATGGTCATCAGGTCGGTGATGACACTTCCGACGTTGAAGCCCGCACCGTGCCCGAGAAGGATGGACGGCTGGACCTTCAGATCCAGCGCCGCGTACACGGAGTACGGGACGAGTGTCGCCGCGACCAGATTGTGGACGTACTCCGACTCCGAGCCGGGGGCCGACTCGTAGGCTCCGCCGGTGAGTCTGGGCGTCACGGGTGGGTGGCCGAGTTCCGCAAGTTTCTGGTCCGTCATCTCAAGGGCGTCGGCCACGCTCGCGGTCGTGTGCGCGAGCGTACGCAGGATCCCCGACGGGTACGGGTTGCTGAACGGCGGAAATGCGAGGGCTGTCGTGAGCGGCATCTGTTCTCTCCCGGGATGTCTGCCTGTTCGTAGCCACCAGGAACAGAGGCTGCGCCCACCAGGCTGACTCACTGCCGAATCCGGTTCCGGACCACGGGCATGCGGTTTGACTGTCGAATGTTGGGACCTGCCGGGTCGCGGCCGTTGTGCAACGGCCGCGACCCGGCAGGTCGTCCGCACCCCTGCGCGGGGCGCGGGGTCTGCCAGGACTAGCTCTCGGGGCGGAGCTGGACGAGGAGGGAGGCCGCGATGCCGGTGAGGGATGCGGTGATGACCTCGGAGGCCGGGATCGCGCAGCCGGTGCGGCGACGGATGTGGCCGATGAGTTCGGTGGCGGTCAGGGAGTCGGCGCCGAGTTGGTCGATGCGGCGGTTGACGTCGACGCGGTTCGGCGTGGTGTGCAGACCGGAGGCCAGCCAGGACGTCAGGGCCTCCAGCAGGATCGGGCGGGCTTCCTCCGTGGAGGCGGCGGCCCGCAGACGCGGCAGGAGACTGTCGTCGTCGCTGGCGTCCGGCGTCCGGACCAGCAGAGCGGTCCGGGGTGCCGTGACGGCGGGAAGGAAGGCCATGAGTGCCTGCTCGCGACCCCGGGACTCCGCGACCACCGCGGTGACCGTGGTGTCGGGGTGGTTGAGCAACATGTCGAACCGGTCCAGCGCCTGGGCCCCGGTCATCGGCAGGATGCCGTAGTCGCTCATCACCGAGGTGATCCCGGTGCGGAGCACGTAGCCGACGTCCGAGATGGCGCCCAGCTGGAGGACGGTGGCGGGCAGGCCGTCGTGCCGGCGCCGGCGCGCGATGTTCTCCAAGGTCAGGCTGGCGCCGCTGTACGAGGCCTGCCTCCGGTTGCCCAGCAGCGCGGCGAAGGAGGAGTACATCGCGAAGAAGTCGACGTTGAGCCGCCGGGTGTGGGAATCGAGCAGGAGCGCCCCGGTGAGCTTGGGGTTGAGGACGGTGAGGTAGCGGTCGACCGTCAGGTCGGTGACCTCGTCGTCGTCCAGGACCATGGCCGCGTGGACCACCCCGCCGAGCCGGCGTCCGCTCGCGTCGATGTCGCGGAAGAGCTGGTCGACGCTGTCCGCGTCGGAGATGTCCACGGCGCGCGCGTCCACCCCGACCCCCTGGTCGTTCAGGCTGCTGACCAGGGCGACGGCGGCCTCGTTGCGTGCGGTGCCCCGTCGGCTGACGAGCGTGAGGTGACGGGCTCCCCGGCGGACCAGGTGCCGGGCGGTCTCGGCTCCGAAGCCGTCGAGGCCGCCGGAAACCAGGTAGGTCGCCGTGGGGTCCAGAACCGGCGGCTCCGGGGCCCGGTCCAGGAAGACCCCGTCCTCCAGCACGATGACGGTCTTCCCGGCCCCCTGGCCGGCCAGGACGATGTCCAGGGCCTCGTAGGTCCTGTCGGAGGCGTGGACCGTGTGGGGCACCGGGCGGCATTCGCCGCTGTCGATCATCTTCTGCAGGTCGTCCAGGCAGCGGTCCACGGTCTGCGAGGACTGCCCGAACCAGCCGACCACGTCGATGGCGTGCATGGTGACGTCACGGTCCGGGGACGGCAGCTGCAGCGACGTCGGGGAGGCCGTGACGAGCGGTTCGACGTCGAAGAAGTGCCCCCCGGGCGCCAGGAGGTCCAGCGCACGCCGGCGCAGGTCCGCGGAGAGGGCGCTGAGGTTGAGTACGACATCGACACCGCCCGGGCTGACCCGCCGGACCTCCTCGGCGAAGCCGGCAGCACCCGAGTCCACCACCAGGTCGACCGCCGGGAGGGTCAGCAGGGCGCGCAGGGCCGGCGTGGAGGCGCCGACGATGACGCGGCTACCGGCCCGCCGGGCGAAGTCCAAGGCCGCCAGGCCTGTCCCGTCGGTTCCGCCCAGGATGAGAAGGCTGTCGTCCGGGCCCAGACCGGCCAGGTGTTCCAGGACGTGGTGCGTGGTCAGCTCGGCGATGAGCAGCGTGGCCGCCTCGGTGGCGGTGACGTGCTCGGGGAGTTTCACCACCCGGTCGGCGCGCAGGTTGATGTGCGAGGCCAGCCAGCCGCCCTGCGTGATGCCGGCGACCCGGTCGCCCGGGCGGATGCCGGTAACCTCCTCGCCGACGGCGGTCACGACGCCCGCGCCCTCGCAGCCGAGGTGGATGTCGCCCGGACGGGCGCCGCGCGGCGGGAGCAGGCGACCCGTGGCGAAGAGCGCGTCACGGCTGTTGAAGGCCGCGGCCTGCACCCGGACGGTGATCTCACCGGCTCCTGGGGCGGGGATGCTGGTGTCCTGCCAGACGAGCCGGGGCTGGGTGCCCGCCTCGCCGTGGACGGAGAGCGCGAACTGCGCGGTGGCGCCGTGGGCGTGGGTCCGCCGTGTCTCCGGCAGCGCCTGCACCCGCACGACGAAGCGCCCGTGTGCGGTGATCACGCACTCGTCCTCGGCATCGGGGTGGGTGATCTCGTACGCGACGTGGCCGGCCGTCTGCTGCCGCGACCCCGCCGTCCCGCCTGCGACCCGGATCTTCCGGACGGTCAGCAGCGGCTGCTCGTTGGCCAGCGTGCGGCTGGCGCCCCACAGGGCCGCACCGGTCTGGGTCATCGGGGCGTCCAGACCGTCCGCGGTCATCGGCGTCACCACCCACAGGGTGGGCTGGAGGTCGGCGCCGACCTGCGCACAGGCGGCAGCAAGCGCGCTCAGCCGGCCGCAGGCCTGGGCGGCCCGCGCGGTGACCTGCTCGATCGTCGCCGACTCGGTGTCGTCGACGACCAGGACGATGTCGACCGGCCCCGCGGCCGGCAGCAGAGCCGCCCAGTCCGTCCCCGGCTGCAGGGCGGCGAGCGCCACCTCGCGTGCTCCGGTGGCGGTCACGGCGGCTGCCACGAGCCCGCCGAGGCTCTCCGCGGAGAGGTCCCCGCTCTCGGCGAACAGCAGGCACGGGGCGGTCACGCCGTCCGCGTCCTGCGGCGTGGTGCTCGGCCGGGTGGCCGTGCCACGGACCGCCGCGATGACCGACGCGGGGATGCCCTCCTCGTCCGGCTGCGCGCTCAGGTACGAGCTCGACGCGAACCCGGCCTCCTCCAGCACCAACGGCCACTGGTCACGCGTCAGCACCGCACCGGCCGGTCGCAGTTCGGTGTCGGTGGAGTCCCAGAAGGAGTCCAGGATGCCGAACAGGGTCGCGACGTAGGCGTTGCTGTGCATCTCCAGCACGACGAGCTGACCGTTCTGGTCCAGGAGCGTGGCGGCGTGGCGGGTGCCCTCGGTGATGTCGAGCGTGGTGTGCAGGGCGTTGCTCGCGACGACGAGGTCGAAGGACCCCGGCACGAAGCCCTGCTCGACCGGATCGATGCTCAGGTCCAGGGCCTGGAACTCAAGGAAGTTGAAGGCCGCGAAGCGGGCCTGCGCCTTGGGGAAGAACGCCGAGGAGATGTCGGTGTACACGTAGTGCGTGCGCTCGGCCGGCAAGTGGGGCAGCAGGCGGGCGGTGAAACCGCCGGTGCCGGCACCGATCTCCAGGATCCGCAGCGGCCGGTCGGCCGGCCACTCGGCCAGCAGGCGGGTCAGGTACGCCACCGCGGCGTCGGACAGGTAGGTGAGCCCGGGGTCGTTGTTGTAGACCTGTGCGGCGATCGGACCGGACTCGCCGAACAGCACCTCCAGGCCCTCGGCCTCACCGGTGAGGACGCCGGGCAGGCTGCGCCCGACCCAGGCAGCGGCCTGCCACATCACGACGAGCTCGGGGAACTCCTTCAGCCAGCCCTGCAGCAGCGCCTCGGGGGTCGGCGTGCCGGTCTGGCACCAGCCGCCCTCCGCACGAGCGGTCAGCAACCCGTACTTGACGCCGATCGCCAGCATCACCTCCACCAGGGAGCGCAGGCTCTCCCGGAGACCGAGGCTCCGCAAGTCGCCGAGGGTGAACTCCCGTCGGCCGGCCTCGCCGGTGAGCTCGATCGCACCGCGTTCCACCGCGGACTCCAGGATGCTGCCCACGGCGGCCGCCATGTACTGCGCGCTCAGCAGCCGGGACTTCTCCATGTGCTCGCTGTAGCCGGAGTCCCGGAACGCCTCGTCGAGGCGGGCGATGTCCGGGGCGCAGGCCTCGATGACGCCCTCGGGCGCGGGGAGCGGGCAGGGGGTGCCGGCCAGCCCGGTCGTCCGCGGGCGGGCCCGGAGCACCTCGTTGTAGACCCGGGGCGCGGGCGAGGCGCTGTTCTCGATGCGCCGCGCGTACACGTCCCCAAGGGCCAGCAGGACCGTTCCGTCGGTGCGGCAGACGGTGATGTCGGCCATCAGCCCGGTCTCGGTGACGGTCGTCAGGCGCATGTACGCGATGACTGTGGCGGGCAGGGGCCCCCAGACGCGGACGCTGCCCACTGCCACCGGGAGGTGGGGGACGTACTGCTGCGCGGACCCGTTCACCACGTGGGCGGAGAGCGGCAGCATCGCTTGGAGGCAGCCGTCGAGCAGGACGACCAGCGCCTGGTGCTCGGCGTCGGGGAAGTGCTCGGTGTGCAGGCCCGCCAGCCCCTCGCTGTCCTTGACGGTCAGCGTCTTCAGGGTCCGGAAGGCCGGCCCGTAGTGGAGCGACACCGCGTCGCAGGCCTGGTAGTGCCCGGACATGTCCAGGGGCTCGGTGATCCGGCCGGCGAGAGCGGCCAGGTCCAGCGGAGCGGGCCTGGCGTCGGCCAGCCCGCGCCACCGTCCGGTCACCTGCTGGACGGCCTCGATGTCCGCACCGGTGTGCCCGGCGACGACAAAGGTCCCGTCGGGACGGACGGTGGTGGTGGTACGCACCGGAGCCGCTCCGGGCTCAGTGGGCAGGACCAGCGACCTGTGCAAGGAGATGTCGAGCAGTTCCACCGCGCCGGCCTGCACCTCGCGGGCTGCCGACAGCGCCATGTCGAGGAAGCCCGTGCCGGGCAGGAAGACGGCGTCACCGACCTTGTGGTCCGCGAGCCAGGCCGCGCTCTGCTCCCGCCCCCACGTCGGGTCGGCCCCCAACAGGCGCCGGCCCAGCAGCGGGTTGGACGGGACGGGCTGCGGCGCCGGCGCGATCTCGTGGTCGGACCACCACGAGGGGTCGCCCAGCTGGTAGCGCTGACGCTGCCACGCGTAGGCGGGGACATCGACGACGCGACCGCCCTGGGGGAAGAACCGGTCCCAGTCCAGCTGCGCCCCGGCCGCGACCGCGCGCAGCACGGTGCCGCCCAGGGTCTGCGGACCGGCGCTGATCCGGGTCAGCGTCGACGCGACCTCCACCGACGCGCCCTCGTCGACGGCGATGCGGCGCAGGTAGCTGCTGAGCGCCGGGTGCGGGCCGACCTCGACCAGGACGTCGCAGCCGTGCTCCGCGCCGACCATCGCCGCGACCGCACCGGCGAACTGGACCGGCTCGCGCACGTTGCGCCACCAGTAGTCGGCGTCCATCTCCTGGTCCGCGACCGCGCGGCCGGTCACGGTGGAGATCAGCGGGATCTCGCCCGGACCGGCGACGAGCTCGCCCAGGCCCTCCTTCAGCGGGCCGCGGACCGCGTCCATGGCCGGGCTGTGGAAGGGATAGTCCAGGCGCAGGAACCGGAAGGTCACACTGTCGGCGACGCAGCTACCCTCGAGGGCCTCCAGCGTCTCGCTGTCGCCTGCCAGGGTGACGTCGTTGCGGGAGTTCACGGCCGCGACGACCACGCGGTCGGCCGAGCCCGTTCCGTCGAGCAGGCGCTGGGCCTGCTCGGGCGACAGTGCCACGGCCGCCATCCGCCCGGTCCCGAAGGTGGGCGCCTGCGAGAGGCTGCGGTGCGCGATCACCCGGCACGCCTGGGAGCGGTCCAGCACGCCGGCGCAGTAGGCGGCCGCGACCTCGCCGACGCTGTGGCCGCAGACCGCCTGCGGGAGCACGCCGCGCTCGCGCAGCGACGCGACCAGGCCGGCCTGCAGGGCGAACAGCATCGGCTGCGCGACCTCGGTCAGCGCCCACCGGGCGTTGTCGGGCGTGGCCATCTCGGCCTCGACCGACCAGCCCAGCAGCGGTTCCAGTTCGCGGCTGACGGCCTGGACCTCGGAGGTGAAGGCGCAGTCGTGCCCGAGCAGCTCCGCGCCCATCCGCGGCCACTGGGTGCCGTTGCCGCTGAAGACGAACCCGACGCGGCCGCGGGAGGTGCTGCCGGCCGAGGCCGCCTCGTCGGACGCGCCCTTCTCGGCCAGCTCCCGCAGCGCCTGCGCGGCCGCCGCGCCACTGGTGGCCAGCACGGCCGCGCTCAGCTCACGGCGCTCTCGGCGCCGCACGGTGGTGTACCCGACGTCCGCCAGAGCGGAGTCGTCGATGCCCTCAAGGTGGTCGGCCATCGCCAGCGCCGCCTCGCGCAGCGCCGCCTCGGTGCGGCCGGTGACCACCACCGGCACGGCCGCGCCGGACGGCGCGGACGCGTCCGCGTCGGCGCCGGGGGCCGGCTGCGGGTCCGGCAGCTCCAGCACCACGTGCGCGTTCGCGCCGCCGATGCCGAACGAGTTCACGCCGGCGATGCGCCGCACGCCTGGGCCGCTGTCCAGCGGCTGCATCGCCGTCACCGGGTCGAGCCCCAGCCCGCCGAAGTCGATCGACCGGTTCAGCGGCTGCGCGTGCAAGGTCGCGGGCACCCGCTGCTCGCGCAGCACCAGCATGGCCTTGAACAGGCCCGCCATGCCGGCGGCGGCTTCGAGGTGCCCGAGGTTCGACTTCACCGACCCGATCGGCAGCGGCTTCCCGCTGCGGCGCTGCCCCAGGACCCGTCCCAGAGCCGAGCACTCCGCCGGGTCGCCGGCGTTCGTGCCCGTCCCGTGGGCCTCCACGTAGGACACCTGATCGGCGGTCACACCGGCCTCGGCGTAGGCACGCTCCAGCATCGCCGCCTGCGCGTCCGCGCCCGGCATGGACATTCCCAGGGTCCGCCCGTCGGCGTTGACCACCGAGGACCTGATCACCGCGTGGATCCGGTCACCGTCGGCCAGGGCACGGCTCAGCGTCTTCAGGAGCACCACGCCGGCGCCCTCGGACCGGACGAAGCCGTCGCCGTCCTCCGAGAAGGAGTGGCAGCGGCCCGTCGGGGAGAGCATCGACGCCTGGCTGGATATGACGTGCCCACCCGGGCCGAGCACCAGGTTGACGCCACCGGCCAGCGCGACCTCGCAACGGCCCGAACGGACCGTCTCGGCCGCCAGGTGAAGGGCCGTCAGGGAGGAGGAGCAGGCCGTGTCGACCGTGTGGGACGGCCCGTGGAAGTCGAACAGGTAGGACAGACGGTTCGCCGCACTGAACGCCCCGGTACCGGTGGGGGCGAACGAGTTCATCACCCCGGGACGGCGCAGCAGCAGGCCCCAGTAGTCCTGGACGGTCAGGCCCATCACGACCGCCACGTCCGCACCCGCCAGCAGCCGCGGGTCGACGCCGCCGTCGTCGAAGGCCTCCACCGCGCACTCCAGCAGCAACCGCTGCTGCGGGTCGATCTGGGCGGCCTCCTTCGGCGAGATGCCGAAGTACTCCGGGTCGAAGCCCCAGACGTCACCGAAGATGCCGGCCGCGCCGGTGTAGGCCTTCCCCGGCCGCGCCCCGCCGCCGTCGATCACGAAATCGTCGGTGCTGAACCGGTCACCTGGTACCGACGTGACGAGGTCCTCGCCGCCGGCCAGGGCCGTCCACAGCCCGCCCAGGGTGGTGATCCCCCCCGGGAGGCGCAGACCCACCCCGATCACGGCGACAGGCTCCCTCGTCCCCTCGGCAGTCCTGGCACCGTTCATGCCGACTCGTTCCTGACTTACCATCACTGCGCCTGCCTTTCACATATTTTTCCCCACGCGTGACCGCTTGCGTTTTTCGTATGCGTGACCGCTCGCGCTTCCGGACAGGGGTCCTGTAGCCGTCCGCGCGGCTGCTCGTGGTTCTCGGAACTCGCACCGGTCCCCGTTCGGGGACCGGTGTCCGGTAGGGGGTGGAGACGACCGGGTTCGGCGGGGCACGCTCCACCGCACGGTGCCGTGCGGGCCTGCGCCGCGTCACACCGTGGGAACGCCACCGCGTTGCCGGAGGTCGACGGGTGCGCGCCGGAGCCCTGGAGGCTTCCCCACTCCAGGGCACGGGCGACACCCGCGCGAGCGGCCTACCGGCCCCCGGGACGGCGGGAACCTCCTCGCCCACCCGGGTCGGTGCGTGCGCTCGCGCCGTTTATCTGTGCTTACGCGGCCGCCCTGGCGGTCAGGCGCATCTTCAGGTCACGCGGCCCCATCGACGGGGTGATGGCCGGGTGCCCCTGGCCGGGCATGGGCTCCAGCCTCCAGCGGGAGGCGATGTCCGCCAGCGCCAGCACGGCCTCGGTGACGGCGAACTGGTCGCCGATGCACTTGCGCGCGCCGCCGCCGAAGGTGAGGAAGGCGTTGTTGCGCGGGGTCGAGTGCCGCTTCTCGGCGTCCCAGCGGTCGGGGTCGAAGGCGTCGGGGTTCGGGTAGTAGTGCGGCAGGCGGTGCATCGCGTAGGGGCTGTACGCGATGGTCGTGCCGGCCGGGATGTCGTAGTCGCCCAGGCGGGTGTCCGCCGTGACGATCCGGGTCCAGATCATTCCGGCCGGCGGGTACAGCCGCAGTGTCTCGGTGATGATCTGGTCGGCGAGCTTCAGGTCGGGCAGGTGGTCCAGGGACACCGGCTTGCCCTCCAGCACGCGGTCGACCTCGGCCCACAACCGCTGCTGGACGTCCGGGTGACGGGCGATCATGTACAGCGCCCAGGACAGGGCGATCGCCGTCGTCTCCGAACCCGCCACCAGGAAGGTCAACACCTCGTTGCGGAGCTCGGCGCTGCTCAGGCGCTCGCTCTGGGCGCCGCCGACCGGGCACTCGGAGGCGCCGGTGTCGCGGGACGCCAGGAGCGCCGAGAGCAGGTCCCCGTGGTCCTCCGGGTTGGCCTGGGCCTTGGCGATGATGTCGGTCACGGTGTTGTGGAGCCCGGCCAGGGCCCGCTGGTAGCGCCGGTTGCCCGGGGTGGGTATCCGGTTCAGCACGGCCGGTGTGAACGTCTGCCGGTAGGTCGCGTGCTGCACCTCGATGGCATCGCTGACCAGTTGGCGCAGGTCCTGCGGGGGCAGCGTCCCGCCGAGCATCGCCTGGAGCATGTTGTGCATCGTCAGGCTGAGCATCTCGGCCGGCATGTCCAGAACCTGGCCGTGCCGCCACTTGCCGATCATCAGACTCGTGCCCTCGGTCATCACCTGGGCGTAGCCGGAGAGCCGGTTACGGTGGAAGGCGGGCTGGACCAGCCGGCGCTCCCGCCGATGCATGGAGTGCGGGCAGGTCACCAGACCGTCGCCGAACACCTCCTTGGCCCGGTCGAACAGCAGGCCACCCTTGTCGTAGGTGCGGTCGTTGAGGAGTATCTGCGAGGTCAACTCCGGATCGCAGACCATCACCGCCTTGAGCGGGCCGACGCTGATGCTCATGACGTCGCCGTGCGCGGGCAGCGAGCGCAGGAATCCCCGCGGGTCGCGCAGGGCCTTCACCGCGTGGCCCACGACGGGGAGGCCACCGGGCGCTACGGGAATGTCCTCACCGGGATCTGCGGTGGTCCTCTTGCCTGCAAGCGAGTTGCGCATGCGACCCTCCCAGGTGCACCAAGTGCCATTCGAGCCCGTTTGAGAATCGGGCCGATAATGAATGATCGAGTGTTTTACTGATTCGACACAATTGAGCGCCTTTCGCGACAGCTCACACTATCAGCGTGATCGCGACGGGGGCGTGACTCGAACGTGATCGAAGCGTGATCCCGCTGGTGGTCTCTGCTTCCGACGGCCGAACTCGGCCAATCCCCCACACCGAAAGGCGCCCGGGGATCGCCGGTGGAACGGCTGAGCCGACCCCCCACCGGTGACGATTGCTGACCAAATGCCACAAACAGAACTCCAAACATGGTCGGGCCACTCCTGGCAGAAACCGCCGATGGGCCTTGACGGCCACCGTCGAAATAATGATTCAATAGCATCGTACGTATGGAACCTGGATGCTTCACGGGTTCAGGTCGACGAGAACTGCTACTCGAACGGGGGCTTAAATGCAGTTCGCAATCCTGGGGTCGACCGCGGTCCGTTCTGCGAACGGCGACCCCCTGGCAATTATGAGACCCCGCCAGCGGAGCACGCTGTGCATCCTCTTACTGAATAGCGAACGCCGGGTCAGCAAGGAATATCTCGCAGACGCGTTATGGGGGGCCGACCTGCCCAGCGATCCGGGCGGCGCGCTCCGGAGCAACCTCTACGGCCTGCGCAAGGCGACGCCGATCAAGGGCCGGCTGCAGACCGGCCGCGACGGCTACGGCCTCGCCCTGCACGAGGGCGACGTGCTGGACCTGCACCGATTCCGGGGCCTGGCCCAGCAGGGCCGGACGGCCCAGCTACTGGGCGACGTCGACGCCGCGGCCCGGCTGTTCCAGCGTGCCCTGGACACCTGGGGCGACCCGCCGCTGGCCGACATCCCGGCCACGCCGATCATGCAGCCGGTCATCTCGGAGCTGCTCGAACACCGCCACGCCGTCCAGGAGTCGCTGGTGGACGCCCGGCTGGCCCTCGGTCAGCACCACGAACTGCTGCCGTTCCTGATGTCGCTCACCACCGCGCAGCCGCTGCAGGAGCGCCGGTGGGAGCAGCTCATCCTGGCGCTGTACCGGTGCGGCAGGCGGGCGGAGGCGCTGGACACCTTCACCCGGGCGCGCCGGCTCCTCGTCGAGGACTACGGCATCGATCCCGGGGGCCCGCTGCAACACCTGCAGCAGCTGATCCTGGCGGACGACCCGCTGCAGGCCCTGACGCTGCCCGTCCCGCCCCAGCGGATCCACGCCGGCACCGCGCGCGAGCCGCGCCCACAGCGGCCCGAGGCCCCCCGGCCGCTGGCCGGCGTACCCCACCAACTACCGGCCGAGCCGAGGAACTTCATCGGGCGCGAGGCCGAGCTCAGGATGCTCACCGAGATGGCGGACGGGATGTCGCCGGTCGGCTCCTCCCCGGTGGTCTCCGTGCTGTGCGGCCCTCCGGGGATCGGCAAGACGGCCTTCGCGCTCCACCTCGCCCACCGGATCGCGGACCGCTACCCCGACGGGCAGCTGTACATCGACCTGGGGGCCTTCGGCCCGGCCACCGACCCGGTGAGTGTCCAGCAGGCGATCCGGTCGGTCCTCGCCCCACTGATCCGACTGCCGGAGCCGGACACGATGTGCCCGGCCGCCTACGCCAACCTGTACCGGACCACCCTCGCGCAGCGGCGGATGCTCATCCTGATCGACAACGCATACGACAGCGCACAGGTGCAGCCCCTGATCCCGGCCGCCCCGCAGTGCATGGTCGTCATCACCAGCCGCCGCAAGCTCACCGGCCTGGTGACCTCGCACGGTGCCCGGTTGACCACCCTCGACCTGCCCTCCCGCGCCGAGGCGACGGCCCTGCTCGCGAGCCGGCTGGCCGCCAGCGGCCTCGCCGTCGACGGCGCCGCCCTCGCCGAGGTGACCGAGGCGTGCGCACGGCTGCCCCTGGCACTGGTGATCGCGGCCACCCGGGCGGTCGGTAGACCCATGGTCCCGCTGCACCACCTGGCCGACGAGCTGCGCAGCGCGCAGAACCGGCTGGACGCGCTGCGCGGCGGCCGGGCCTCGGGCGACATCCGGGCAGCCTTCTCGTGGTCCTACCGGCGCCTGACCTGCACCGAAGCACGTATGTTCCGCGTCCTCGGCGCGCACCGGGTGCGCGAGATCACCGCCGCCGAGGCGGGCCGGCTGGCCGAGGTTCCGACCCTGGCGGCGATGCAGGCCCTCACCGGGCTCGCCTACGCGCACCTGATCAGGGAGTACGCCCCCAGGCGGTACCGCTTCGACGACCTGGTGGGCGCCTACGCGGCCGAGAAAGCTCAGGAGGAAGCGGACCGGCCGCCCGGGTGGCGGCCGTGAGCAGAGGAACGAGGAGGAAGACTTGAACAGGCAATCGCTGGCCGGGCTCCGGGCTCTCCTGCGGCCGGGGGCCGGTCCGTCGCGGGCCGACCCTGCCGTGGGAGCGGAGGACCGGGCGCCGCTGCCGTACCCGTCGGGCTGGTTCTGCCTGGCGCTGTCCCGCGAGGTGCCGGCCGGCGCGGTGGTGAACCGGCGCTTCATGGGGCGCGACGTCGTCCTCTACCGCACCGGGGGCGGCGTCCTGCGGGTCGTGGACGCCCACTGCCCCCACCTGGGCGCCCACCTCGGCGCCGGCGGGGCGGTGGACGGCGAGCACCTGGTGTGCCCGTTCCACCGGTTCGCCTTCGACGTCGAGGGGTCCTGCGTCAGGGCGCCGGGCGGAACCCCGCCCAGGGCTGCGCTGGGACAGTACCCCGTGCGCGAGCGGGGCCGGGTCGTCTACGTCTGGCACGGCCACGACGCCGCGCCGCCCGCCTGGGAGCCCTCGGAGCCGCCCGACGACCGGTTCGCGCCCGCCGCCACCTGGAGCACGGTCCTGACCTCGCACCCGCAGGAGGTCATGGAGAGCTTCGTCGACTACGAGCACCAGGCGGTCGTGCACAACGTCGCGCTCCGTGAGGTGAAGCCGCCGCTGGAGGACGGGCCGCTGCTGCGCATCGCCTTCGGCGCTGCCATCAGGCTCTCCGTGGGCCTGGGGACCATCCGGGTGGAGCAGGGCCTGGCGCTGTCCGGACTCGGCCTCGCGTCGGGTGAAGTGACGCTGCATCAGATAGGCATGACCCTGGGGGTGGTGGTGACGGCGAGCCCGGTCGGGCCGTGGCGGACGCAGCTGCGGGTGGTCATCATGACGGACGCCGCCTCGCGTCCGGACTCCCCCCTGCTCCGGAAGGCCGCCGCCATGTCGCTGTCCGCGGTGGCGGGGCAGGCGCTGATGCGGACCGTGGTCCACCACATGGTCCAGGACGCCCGGATCTGGAACCGGAAGCGGTACCTGCCGGATCCTGCGCTCACCGCCGAGGAGGGTGCGATCGGCCAGTACCGTGGCTGGGCAAGGCAGTTCTACCCACCGGGCGCTCCGCCCGACCGGCCCTGACCGGAGGCCGGCCAGGGCCGGTCGGACGTCAATGAACTCCCCGCCGACGGCGGGGAGTTCATTGACGTCCGGACACCGACGGTGATCGCCGACCGTGATCGCCGGCCGGCCTACGCACTGCCGCCCGAGGCAACTCTACGAACCCTGGCGACAACTGACGGTTGGTCAGATGCAGTCTAGCGGCGGGAGTACATGGTCCCGCCGAGCGCCCAGTTCTCACGGTCGACCTCTTCGATGATCACCCAGACGTCCTCCTGCTTGGCGTCGCAGGTGCGCACGATCGCCTCGGTGACCTCCTTGACGAGGGCTTCCTTCTGGTCGGAGGTGCGACCGGGGAACATCTGCACGCGGATCATGGGCATGTGGTTCTCCTCAAGGGGGTTGGGGATCGGTGGGTCAACTGAGCGGAGCGACGAGGTAGGGCCTGCCGAGTCCGGCCGCGTACGCGAGCGTCTCCCAGGTGCCCGACCCGTCATCGGTGCCGGTCAGCGGGAAGCCGATGACGAGGTCGCTGTGGTCGACGAGCCAGCGGTTGCGCAGGGTGAAGGCGGCCGGGCCGATGCCCTCGGGGTGGTCGAGCTCCACGATCCGTTCGACGCGGCCCGCGGCGTGCGCCTGCTCGATCGCCTCCCGCGCGTCCGCCGGCTGGTCGGCGCACCGCACGGGGACGGCCACGACCAGCCGGCCGGCGTCGCGACCGACCAGGAAGCGCAGCGCCGAGGTGTCGACGCCCGCGGCGCCGCCGAGCAGCCAGCCGCGCTCCGCGGCGGGCCCGACGGCGAACGGCGCGAGCACACGCTCGAACAGCTCTGCCAGGACGCCTCGTCGCGACTCGACCTGACGCGTGCCGGTGATGGCGATGGTCAGGCCCCGCCGCACGGTGCCGCCCGCGCCGGTCACGCGCTCGCGTCGGTCAGGCGGCGCGGGTCGAACAGCGAGATGTCGTGGGTGCTGGCGCCCTCGGTGGCCAGCTGCGCGATCACCTCGCCGAGCGCGGGGGCGAACTTGAAGGCGTGGCCCGAGGTGCCGGCGGCGACGGTGATCCGGTCGCTCCGGGCCGACGGGCCGATGATGAAGCCAAGGTCGGGCGAGTTGTCGTACATGCAGACGCGGCTGCGCAGGTAGCGACCGGGCAGCGCCGGGATCCGCTTGGCCAGGAACTCCCGCACGGCCTCGACGTCCTGCGTGCTGACGTGGCGGTCGAGGGAGTCCGGGTCCGCGAGCTCGCCGCCGCTGTGGATGCCGGCCTTGACGCCGCCGGAGGGACCGTCGACGGCCGGGTGGCCGTAGCCGACCGTGCCGTTCTCTCCCTCCCAGATCCAGTACGGCTGACGGCCCGTGGAGAAGTCCTCGGCCCGCGAGATCGGGTCGAACCAGAGCATCACCTTCCGCAGGACCTTGATGTGCGGCCGGAGCTCGGGGAGCAGCTGCGGGGCCCAGGCGCCGGCCGCGACCACCATGCGGTCGGCCTCGTACACGCCGGACTCCGTGCGTACCCGCACACCGCTGCCGGTGTCCGAGAAGTCCAGCACCTTCTCGTCGAACCGGAGGTCGGCGCCGTGCTTGCGGGCGAGGTCGAGGTGCGCGGTGACGACCTGCTCGGGACGCACGTACCCCGAGGACGGGTCCCACACGGCGACGTCGCCCGGCCCGGGGTTGAACTCCGGGAAGCGCGAGCGGATCTCGTCGCTCTCCAGGTGCTCGAACTCCAGGCCCGCCTCCCGGGCCGAGGCGAGCGCGGCGGGCACGAGCGCGCCGCCGGCCGGGCCGATGCAGATCCCGCCGGTGCGGTGGAACAGCGTCTCGCCGCGGATCTCGCCGAGCTCGTCCCAGAGGTCGTAGGCGCGGTCGAGCAGTGGAACGTACCCGGCGCCCATGAAGTACGCCTTCCAGACCCCGCGGCTCTCGCCGTGGCTCGCGCCGCGCGCGTGCGCGGGCCCGAACCGGTCGATGCCGATCACCCGGCTGCCGCGCGCGGCCAGGTGGTAGGCCGCGGCGCTGCCGAGCCCACCCAGGCCGACTATGAGGACATCAGCGGTTTCGGTCACGTTCTCTCTCACTCTCCGGTGGTGGCGGTAGGGGCGGCGGTCCTCATCAGGTGGCTGACCTCCTGGCGCAGCCCGACCGGGCTGGCGGCGAAGTGCGCGACCACCTTGTCCCTGGTGCGGTCGGCCTGTTCCTGGCTGAGCTTGAGCATCGTGTCGACCGACTCGACGGTGAAGCGGAAGGCGCCCACACCGTCGACGATCTTGTCGAAGTAGTCGAGCGACGGGCCGGGGTCCCAGCCGAGGCCGTGCTCGGCCTCGAAGGCCGCCACCGTCCAGCGCACCACGTCGAGCGCGTCCTCCCGGGCGGGCATCGGGTGGATGCGGCCCTGGACGTGGGTGGTGGCGAAGTTCCAGGTGGGGGCGGCCGGGGTCTGCTCGTAGACGGCGGCGGAGACGTAGGCGTTCGCACCCTGGAAGACCAGGGTCGCGTGTTGCCCCTCGTACAGCGTCTCCCAGTGCGGGTTGGCCCGGTTGAGGTGGCCGTAGAGCGTGACGCCGCTCAGCGACTCGATCCCCTCGGGCTCGGCGGCCGGCGGGAAGATCACGGGCAGGTGGGTGGCGAACGGCGCCGCGGGTCCGTTGCTCAGCAGCAGCGCCAGCGGGTACTCGCGGATCAACCGGACGGCTTCGGTGTCCGGGGACTGGTAGATCTTCGGAACGTACATATCGTGCGTCTCCATTCTCCTGGGAGCCCGCCCGACCTCCCGGAAGCCTCCGGGACCCCGGTCATCGGGCGGACGCGGTGAGGACCTGGGCGGGAACCGCGGCCGTGACGGCCGCGAGGATCTCGCCGGCGCGCACCGCGGTGACCGAGAGCAGCGTCGAGGCCAGGCCGTGGGTGTGCTCCGTCGGGCCCTGCAGGTAGATCCCGGCGCGGACCCGGTCGGTGGTGACGAGCCGGTAGTCGCGGTCGAGGTGCGGGCGGGACTGGTCGTCCAGCTTGAGCTGGTCGACCAACGAGCCGAGCAGGGCGAGCGGATCGGCCGGGCGGTACCCGGTGCCGAACACGACCGCGTCCGTCTCGAACTCGGTCAGCTCCCCGGTGGGCAGGTGCTCCACCACCAGCCGTACCGCGTCGGCCTCCTGCGACAGGGAGGCGAGCCGGCTGACGTTCATCATGACCAGCCGCGGCCGGGTGCCCTGCACCTGCTCCCGGTAGGACCGCGCGTACAGGTCCTGGATCAGTTCGAGGTCCACGACCGCGTAGTTGGTGTTGCGGTGGTAGTCGACCAGCCGGCGGCGGACGTGCTCGGGCGCCACGTAGTACTCGTCGACGGCGTCGGGGTCGAAGATCTGGTTGGCGAACGGGGAGTCGTCCGCCGGGCTGTACCCGTAGCGCCCGAACACGGCCCGCACCTCGGCCTCCGGGAACCTCCCGTGCAGGTGCGCCACCGCCTCGGCGGCGCTCTGCCCGGCCCCGACGACGGTGAGGCTGCGCGGCGCGACGGACTCGAACTCCGGCAGCCGGTGCAGCAGTTCCGAGGTGTGCCAGACCCGGTCCGACCGCTCGACGCCGTCCGGCAGCCAGGGCTGCAGACCGGCGGCGATCACCACGTTCCGGGTGCGGTGCACCTCCTCGGCCCCGTCGCGGTGCACCACGACGTCGAGCAGGTCGACGGCCCCGTCGGGGCCGGACACCGGACGGATGTCCACCACCTGCGTGCCGTAGCGCACCAGGTGCGCGACCCGCTCGGCGCACCACGCGAGGTAGTCGTGGAACTCGATGCGCAGCGGGAACAGCGACTTCTGGTTGATGAACGCGGCGAGCCGGCCCCGGTCCCGCAGGTAACACAGGTAGCTGTGCGGGCTGGCCGGATTCCGCATGGTGACCAGGTCCTTGAGGAACGAGACCTGCATCGTCGCCTCGTCCAGCAGCATTCCGGTGTGCCAGCCGAAGGCCGACTGCCGCTCCAGGAACAACGCGTCGCACCCGGCCGTCGCACCCGCTTCGTCCAGCGCGAGCGCGACCGCCAGGTTCGACGGTCCGAATCCGACACCGACCAGGTCGAGCACCGCTTCCGGCATGGTGGGGCTCCTCCGACGAGTGGAGAACGGGTTGCGTCCCGGCGTGTGCGATGCCCCCGTGGGCCATGGTGCAGCCGGGGCGGGACCGGATTCATCCTTGATCGGGCCCCCGGCTCAAACAAGCAGCGCAGTCGGCGATGGCCCGATCGCGATCCGCTTTGGCCGGTTCGAACCCGACTCCGATTGGCTTGTCACTCTTCAGATCACTTGCCCACAAAGGAGACTGACGATCCGTCGCCTGAGCTCCGGGGGCCGACGCGGCGGCTGGCCCATACGCTCCCCTTCCAATCCCCGTAACAGCCAAGCCGGTAGACCCACCCCGACCCCCGCCGCCACCCCGGCCGGCCGTCAGGCCATGCCTGATCCGGGCACGGTCGCCGACTTGTCTCCCCGGTCGACGACCGGGCCGCAGTACGTGCGGCGAGCCGGCCGCCCCGAACGTGCGATCCGGCCGGCGATGGTGCAGGGGTCGCAGTATCGTCGGGAGTCCTGAGTGCGATCACTCGGCCCGAGACCCATGGGCAGGGTGGCCCACTTCGTGCCACAGTCTCGCGCCGTCCGCAGCTCGGACAACGGAGGAACCGCACATGAACGCTGACGCCGGCCGGCCGACCTTCCTGCTCGTCCACGGAGGCTGGCACGGGGCCTGGTGCTGGGACGCCGTACGCGCTGCGCTCGACGCCGACGGTTGGCGGTCCCACGCCCTCGACCTGCCCAGCGCCAATCCTCCGGCCGACCGGCCCGACGGCGCCCGGCCGGTGGGCATGCTGGACGACGCGGATGTCATTCGGGACAGCCTCCGGCGCATCGACGGCCCGGTGGTGGTGGTCGCCCACTCCTACGGCGGCGTCCCCACCACGGAGGCCATCGCCGATGCCGCGAACGTGGTGGCGGCGGTGTACCTCGCCAGTTTCCAACTGGACGCGGGCGAGAGCGTCTTCACGTTCCTCGGCAAAGCCGCGCCGGACGGCGGGACGGACCTCGCCCCGCCGTCCGAGGCCGCCCGGCGGATACTCTTCGACGACGTGCCCGAGGCCGATGCCGCCCGTGCCGTGGCGCGGCTGCGCCCGCAGAGCATACGGTCCTTCACGGAGAAGGTGACCACGGCAGGATGGCGCACCGTGCGCTCCAGCTACGTCGTCTGCGACCGCGACCAGGCACTCGATCCGTCCCGGCAACGCGAGCTGGCCACACGCGCCGCTTCCGTCCACCGGCTGCCGAGCAGCCACTCGCCGTTCCTCTCCATGCCCCGGCAACTTGCGGCTCTCCTGGCCCGGATCGCCACCTCCGACCTCCCCGCCGCGTGACGCTGATTCACCTCGTCCCGGCCACTGACCTGATCGGGTGATGTCGGAGCCGTTCGCCTGACAGCGGTGGACGGGCTCCGGCAGCCCCGGAGGAGAACAGGCGGATCGCTGTCGCGCTCCGGCTGGGCGAGTGGTCGGTGGGGCGCCGGCGTCGTGCCCGGCGCGAGCGCGGAGAGCGGCGGGGCCTTCGGTCCGTCCGGCGCCGGGGACCGGCCGGGGGAAGTGACCCGTCCGGGGGACATTCGGCTGACCTGGTGTCAGGCCGTGACGGGCGGGCCGATGATGGTGCGCGTGTTGACGAAGGAGATCGGCGCCGGGCTGGTGCACCGGGCGCGGCGGATGGAGGACGCGCGGGGGCGGGTCCGGTCCGGGCAGAGTCCCGATCGGGTCCGGTACGCGGCGCAGTGCCGGCGTGAGGCGTTCAAGTACCTGGTGATGGCGTGCGGGGCGTTGAAGGGATGGCCGGTGACGGCCCAGGTCGGGCCGGAGGCCGTCCGGGGGGCGCACCGGATCCTGCTGGCCTCCGACGGCCCGGAGATCCGCCGGATCCTCCCGCTGGTGACCGCGGCCGCCCAGCAGTACCGGATCCCGTCCCTGCACCTGGCGGAGGCCGTGGACGCGCTCTGCGTTGCCGAGGGGCGCCCGCAGGTCTACGGCACCGTCGAGGGCCATCCGGTCGCCGACGAGGCCCGGCTGCGGGCCAAGCGGGCGGCGCTCGGCCTGCCGCTGCCCGCGCCCCGGGCCGGCGGCGCCGGGGGCGGCCGTGCCCGGGCGACCCGCCCCGCGGACCCGGCCGCTCCGCAGGCGGCGCTCGGGCTGGACGTGCTGGACGGGCTGCTCGCCGACCTCCCGCCGGTGCCGGCACTGCCCCGGACCGTCCGGCGTACCGTCGACGCGGACGCGGACTGGGCGTGTGCGTACTGCGGCGGCCCGGCTCCGGCCGGCTCCCGGGAGATCGAGGTCAGGACGCGGGTCTGGCGGATCTGCCGGCCCTGCGCCGACTGCCCGGACACCCCCGAGCAGCGACTGCTGGACATGCTGCGCACCAAGGGCGGCGTCCCGGAGGCGACCGCCCTGGCCACCGCCTGGCTGGCCCGGCACGAGGGCTGGAAGCTCCCGCTGCGGTACGAGGAGCCGCGGACCCGGCCGAATCGCCGGCCGCAGCCCCGGTGGGCGCACATCCCGGGGGCGGCCGTCAGCACGCTCGTCCTGCTGGCCGAGCGCCACCCCGCGAGGCCCACGGCCGGGCAGCCCGGGCGGCCGGGGAAGCCCGGGCGGCTCGGGCGACCAGGACCGGCGAGGCGCGAGGCTGCGCCGGTCCTTCCGGCCCCCACCGCCGCCGTGGTCGCCCGGCATCCCGGGCTGCTGGTCTCCGTGAAGGCCGTGGCCCTGCTCGCGCTCGCGCCCACGCAGCCGCTGACCGCCAAGGAGGTCGGCAAGGCCCTGCAGCTCGCGCCGGACACGCTGGCCGCGCACGGACTCGCCGTGGGCAGCGCGGGCGAGCTCCGGGGCGTCTTCCTCGACCCGCCGCCGTGGCTGCTGGAGTTCCACCAACGGCTGGCGGCCCAGCGGGCGGCGAACCGGGCCCGCCAGTGCGGCGCCGCCGTGCCTGAGCAGCGGGCGGGCGGGGACGAGGACGGGGTCGCAGGCAAGGACGGGGTCGCAGGCGAGGACGGGCAGCGGGCACGGGAACAGGAACAGGACGGCCGGCAGCCGCCGGCTCCCGAGCAGGCGGGCGAGGCGGGCGGCGTGCCCGGGCCGCCGCATCCGGAGATGCTGGTCTCCGGCCGGGCCGAGCAGGTGCTGGCCCGGCCGCACGACGCCGTGCTGCAGCCGAACGTGGTCGCCAAGTCGCTGCAGACCGCGCACGCCACCATCGTCAAGCAGCGCCTGCGGGTGCGCACGGTCGGGGAACTGGCCGGCGTCTTCCACCGGCCGCCCGGCTGGCTGCTCGACTTCCACCGCAAGCTGGCCGCTGAGCGGGCGGCCAATCTGCTCAAGCAGTCCGGCGGGGTCTGAGGCCGTCCCGTACCGGCCCCGGCCCCGCGCTCAGGGTCCGGAGGGCGACGGGCTCAGGGCCAGCACCGCGAGGTCGTCGGCGAGCCGGCCGGCGTACGCGACGACGTCCCGGTCGAGGAAGGCGACCACCAGGTCGGGCGAGGACGTCCCCAGCGAGCCGAGGCGGCCGGTCAGCGGGTAGAAGGCGCCGGAGGCGTCCCTCGCCTCGCTGACCCCGTCGGTGTGCACCAGCAGGGTGTGGCCCGGCGGCAGCAGGACCTCGGTGGTCGCGGCCGGCCCGGCGGATGCGGCCAGGTGGCCGAGGCCGAGCGGGAGGTCGTCGGGGCAGGGGACGGTCACGACGGTCGTGCCGGAGAGCAGCAGCGGGGCGAGGTGCCCCCGGTTGATCACGTCCACCCGGCCGGACCCGCCGGCGTACTGGAGCAGCACCGCCGTCACGAACAGTTCCTCGTCGCCCCGGTCGATGGCCTCGCGCAGCACGGTACGGTCCAGCTGCTCGGCCAGCTCGGCCAGGCCGGCGGTGTCGTGGGCGGCCGCGCGGAAGGCGCCCAGCACCTCGGCCACCGTCCGGACGGCCTCCAGCCCCTTGCCCCGGACGTCCCCGAGCAGGACCCGTACGCCGAACCGGGTGTCGCAGAGCGCGTACAGGTCCCCGCCGACCCCGGCGTCGGCGTGGGCCGCGCGGTACAGGGCCGCCACCCGCAGGTCACCGGCCCGCTCGGGCACCGGGCGCAGCACGGCGCGCTGCAGGGTCTCGGCGACGGTCCTGGCCCGGACCAGGCTCCGTTCCTGCCGGATCCGCTGCCAGGACAGCGCGGTGCCCATCACCCCGGAGAGCAGTGTGGCGACGTAGACCCAGACGTGGTGCTGCTCGTCCAGATGGCCGACCCGTGCCGCCAGGGCGACCTGGAGGCCGATGACACCCGCCGTGGACAGCAGCGCCGTGCCGGGGCCGTAGCTGAAGGCGACCACCACCGGGATCGGGGTGAGCAGGAAGCCCGCCGCGACCGCGTCGGAGAACAGCGCCTCGGCGCCGAGGTCGATCAGGAGCAGCAGCACCGGCAGCCAGGGCACCCAGCGCGGCGCCCGCGGGCCCGTCGGGGCGGCCGGACGCGGCTCCGGGCGGTTCGCGACGGGCACGGCTCGAGCCTCCTCCGGTGCGGGAGCGGTCGGCGGCCGGCGTACCGGCCGCCGCTCCCATCGTCGCGCATGTCCCCCGTCGCCGGGTCCCACGGCGCCCGCACCCGTGCCTGCCGCAGGCGGACCAGCGTGACCGGGAGAGCCTCGAAGACGTCAGCCCAGCGTGACCGGGAGGGTCTCGAAGCCGCGCAGGACGAGGCGGTCCCGCCGGGTCGGCGCACCGGCGGGGGCCAGCCGGGGGAAGCGGTGCAGCAGCGCGGGCATCGCCACGGCCGACTCCAGCTTCGCCAGCTGCGCACCGAGGCAGTAGTGCGCGCCGCCGCCGAAGCTGAGCGGCTGACTGTCACCGCGGGTGGGGTCGAAGACCTCGGCCCGCTCGTACCGGGCCGGGTCGCGGTTGGCGGCCCCGATCAGCACGAACACCGCGCTGCCGGCCGGGATGTCCAGTCCTTCGACGGTGAGGCCGGGGGCGAGGGCGATCCGGGAGGTGAGCTGCACCGGGGAGTCGAAGCGGAGCACCTCGTCGGTGAGGCCGGCCGGGGTGACGGTACCTGCCCGCAGGCCCGCGGCGGCCTCCGGGTGCTCGAAGAGCAGGGCGAGGCCGTTGCCCAGGAGGTTGGTGGTGGTCTCGAAGCCCGCCACCAGCAGGAGTACCAGGTTGGCCAGCAGCTCCTGCCCCGAGAGCCGGCTGTCGTCGGCCGCCGCCACCTCGACCAGTGCGCTGACCAGGTCGTCCTTGGGGCGGGCCCGGCGCTGCGCCGCGAGCTCGGTGAAGTAGCCGGCCAACTCGTCGGCCGCCTCGTCGGCGGCCGTCAACTCGGAGGGGTCGGCGATGAACTCCAGGGCGGTGGTCAGGTCGGCGGCGAGACCGCGGAACCGGTACCGGTCGGCCTCCGGGACGCCGAGCAGTTCACAGATCACGCCGACCGGCAGCCGGAAGGCGAAGCTGTCCATGAAGTCGACGGATCTGCCGTCGGAGCCCTGGTCGGCCATCTCGTCCAGCAGGGCGTCGACGCCGGCGACCACGGCCGGCTCCAGCGCCGCCACCCGGCGGGCGGTGAAGACGGAGGCGATCAGCGACCGGACCCGGGCGTGGTGCGGGGCGTTGCTCTCCAGGACGGAGCGGCTGAGCAGCACCGTGGAGGAGTGCTTCAGGAACTCCGGGTCGAAGTCGGCCCGCATCCCGTGGTCGGCGACGCCGAAGGCGGGGTTGCGCAGGACCTGGTTGGCCGCCCGGTGGCCGACCGCCATGGCCATCCCGGGACCGCAGGGCGCGACCGGCCCGAGGTCGTGCGCCCGCCGGTAGAGCGGGTACGGGTCGCCCCGGCCCTCCGTGCCCATCAGCTGCCCGATGATCGCTTCGCCGTCCATCCGCTTCCCCCTCCGTCGGATCCTCCGGTCACCCGGTAGAACCGCGGCCGCCCGGCGCGGAGTTCCCGCGCGCCGGCGCTGCGTCGGCGGGGCGCGCGCGGTGGGTACCCTGACGGCATGGAGATCTGGATCAACCCACGCTGCGGCAAATGCCGGTCCGCGCTCACCGAGCTGGAGGCCGTCGGGGCCGAGTACACCGTGCGGCGCTATCTGGAGGACCCGCCCTCGGCCGCCGAACTGGAGCAGGTGCTGGAGCGGCTCTCGCTCGAACCGTGGGACATCACCCGGCTGGACGAGCAGGCCGCCAAGGACGCCGGGATGAAGGAGTGGACGCGCGAGCCCGGCGACCGGGCCCGCTGGATCGCGGCCCTGGCCGAGCACCCGATCCTGATCCAGCGCCCGATCATCACGGCGGACGACGGTCATGCGATCGTCGCGCGGACGCCGGAGGCCGTGAAGTCCGTCCTGCCCGCCAAGCGCTGAGTCCGGGGCCGACGGGACCGACCGCGCGGGGCCGTCCGAACGGCCGGCCCCGCGCGGTCAGTCCCGTCGGACGGTCGTGATCGGCTCGCCGGGCCGCCAGGAGCGGATCACCAGGACGCCGTCCTCGACCGTGGTGAGCACCGCCTGGTCGAGCTCCAGCCGAAAGGCGTGGAACGGGCCGGGCGGCGCCGTGGGCAGCTCCGACTCGTACGCCGTCAGCTCGACCTCGTCGGTGATCTCCACGGCGCGGCCGGCCAGCTTGGCGTCACCGTCTGCCATCGTGGCGTCCCCCGGGTTGCTGTGCAGCGCGAAGCGCCCGTCCCGCCGCAGGTCGCGGGCCTTCACCGCGCCGTCCATCGAACCGAGCGTCAGATCCGCGCCGATGAAGCGGACCTCCGTACCGCTCACCCTCGGCGCGCCGTCCAGCCGGAGCGTCGCCAGCACGTGATGCCTGGCGGCCTCGAAACGGGCCCGCACGGCGGGGGCCAGGTCCGGCGCCTGCTGCTCGAAATCCTGCCAGGTTGCCATGCCGCCAGTGTCGCACCGGGCCCTGGCAACCGGCCTGCTCGGCAGGGCCGGTGCCACACTGGCCGGATGAGCGACACGACGTACATCGCGTTCCTGCGGGCCGTGAACGTGGGCGGGCGCACCGTGAAGATGGAGCGGCTGCGCGACCTGTTCACCGAGCTGGGGCTGGGCGAGGTCCGCAGCTACATCCAGAGCGGGAACGTCTTCTTCCGCACCGACGCGAGTGACCGGGCGGAGCTGACCCGGCGGATCGAGCAGCACCTGGAGGCCTCCCTCGGATACGCCGTGCCGGCCATGCTGCGCACGGTGGAGGAGGTCGCGGCCCTGCTCGACGCCGAGCCGTTCGCCGGCCACGAGGCCGACCAGGACACCCGGCTGGTGGTGGTGTTCCTCTCCGAGCCGCTGCCCGACGGCTACGAGCTGCCGCAGCGGTCCGCCAAGGGCGACTACGAGATCGTCGGCGCCGACCCGGGCGCCGCGTACGTGGTGATGCACCTGCAGGGCGGCCGGATGAGCAGCAACCCGGGGGCCGTCTTCGGCAAGTCGTACCCGGGTCAGGGCACCGGGCGGTTCCTGCACACCCTGCACAAGATCCTGGCCGCGGCCCGGAAGGCCTGACGGCCGGACCGCGACGGGACCGGTGGGGCACGACGGAAGGGCGGGTGGGGTGCCCACCGGCTTCTGGACAGTGCGGTCCGGGCGGCCCGACAATCAGCGCATGAGCACTCCTGATTTCCGGACCCGGGTGGAACGCCCGTCCGAGGCCGAGCGGGAGCTGGCGCTCGATCTGCTGCGTGAGGGCGCCGGGAGCGGCCGGCTGTCGCACCACACCTTCATGACCCGGATGGAGATCGTCCTCCAGGCCCGCAGCCGGGCCGAGCTGGACGCCGTACTGGCCGACCTGCCGAACGGCCGGCCGGTGTCCCGGCTGCTGCTGCGGACGGTGGGCCGGTTCTCGGCCTTCGGGGTCGGCCTGCGGGACGCCTGGCGGCTGGAGCGGCTGCCGGGGCTGCAGCTGCCGGAGGCGGGCAGCGGGCTGCTGACCATCGGCCGGCTCCCCGGGTCGGGCCTGCGACTGAGCGACTCCTCGGTCTCGCGCGCCCACGCCGAACTGCGGCGCGAGGGTGGCGGCTGGGTGCTGTACGACCTGGGTTCGACGAACGGGACGCATGTGAACGGTCGGCGGGTGGCCGGCGCCGTCCGGGTCCGGCCGGGTGACCAGGTGCGGTTCGGTGACCTGGAGTTCCGGCTGGCCGCCGGCTGAGCGGTGGCAGCGGCGCACAGCGGCCGGCCGACCGATCGGGGCCGGCGGGTCGGGGCGGGTCGGGGCCGGTCGGCGGCTCAGTGCGGGAACTGGCGCGGCGGGCGCTGCCCCGGCAGCGCGTCCCGGAACTCCTCGATCACCGTGCTGATCTGGCGGGTCAGCACGGTGCGTTCGAGCCGGTCCAGGTAGAGGTTCCCGGCGGCCAGCGCCTCCACGGTGACACCGAAGTAGAGGGTCATCAGCGGGTTGACGAAGAGCGCGCCGTGCCGGGTCCGCTCGGTGAAGCGGACGTCTCCGAACTCTCCGCGCAGGGCGGCGGCGACCGAGCCCTGGACGATGCTCGGATGCTCGGGGAAGGCCGCCCGGGCGTGCTCGACGGCGTCCAGGTAGAGGACCCCGGCCCGGCTCCCCCGGGGCAGGGAGAACGCGCCGAGATAGCCGCCCGCCCGGTCCAGGGCGGCCAGGTTCTCCAGCACCAGCGAGTGGTTGACGCCGTGGTAGGCGTCGATCCCGAAGCCCAGGCAGGCGACCAGGCGCTCGGGGACCTCGGACAGGCCGGCCACCGCACCGAGGCTCGCCATGTCCTCCTCGGGGGTGCCGAGGCTGGGGGTACCTCCCGGCCGAAGGCTGGGGGCGCCTCGTCGCCGCGCATCAGGATGTCGGTACCGCCGTCCACCAGCAGGATCGCGTCGATCCCCAGCTCCGCGACCAGGGCGCGGTAGGCCGCCCGCAACGGCTGGACGCCGACCGAGGAGAACGCCCAGACGGTGTCCGGCATGCCGTGCAGGCGCAGCCAGCGGGCCAGCGTCCGCTCGGGGAAGTACCCTTCGGCCGAGCGGGTATCCGGCCCGATCCGGGCGACGTCGGGGGCGAGCCAGATGTCGGAGTCCAGGCCGTACAGATGGCTGAAGGACAGGTTGGCGAGGTGCACCTCCTTGCCGGCTCCGCGGAGCGCGAGGGCCAGGGGCAGGCCCGCGTAGACGTCGAACCCGCCGCCGGCGCCGGCGATCAGGATCCGGTCGGCGGCCAGGAGGCGGGTGAGCAGCTGGGGCTCGAAGAGGGAGGTCACCGGCCGGACGATAGCAACGCAGCTGCCACCCGGGCGGCGGGTTTGTCCTAGGCGGGTGCGAGGATTCGCGCATGACCCAGGAATCCGCCCTCGCCCCCGACGTACTGCACGATGCCCAGGAGCGCGCCCGGGAGCTGATCCGCGGAGGGTTCCAGGAGCCGGACGAGATAGTCGAGTCCCTGGTGGACTTCCTGGACGACCAGGGGCTGACGGAGGAACAGGCCGAGCAGATCGTCGTCCCGCTGTGGGAGGAGCGGCTGGCCGAGCAGGCCGGCTGGCCCCGGGTGACGGACGTCGACCGGCTGGTGGAGGCCTTCGACTCGCTGGAGGCGGACGGCATCGTCGCCGCGATGGACTTCACCTGCTGCAGCAGCTGCGGGTACACCGAGATCGGCGGGGAGGCGGACGAGGACTCCCGGGGCTTCGTCTTCTTCCACGAGCAGGACACCGAACGGGCCGTCTCCGGTGGCGGTCTGACGTTGCGCTACGGTGGCTTCCGGCACTCCGAGGAGGAGACCAAGGAGGTCGGCCGCGAGGTGGTCGCCGCGCTGGCCGAGGCGGGGCTGAACGCCCGCTGGACCGGCTCGCCGGACGAGACGATCACCGTCACCCCGCTGAACTGGCTGCACCGGCTGCCCGAGTAGGCCCGGCGCCCGGGTACGTACGGGTGCGGTGCGTACGGGTGCGGTGCGTACGGAGGCCGGTGCGAGCGGGGCCGGGGGCGGTGGACATCGGGGGAGGGGGACGGTCGGGGTGGGCCTGGAGCGACTGAGAGCTGATCACGCACAGGCCCTGCTGGCCTTCGAGCGGGAGAACCGGGAGTACTTCGCGCGGACCGTGCCCGACCGCACCGACGCGTACTTCAGCGACTTCGCCGCCCGCCACCGGGCCCTGCTCGCCGAGCAGGAGGCCGGGGTGTGCCACTTCCACGTCGTCCTGGACGACCTGCGAGGCCTGGTCGGCCGGGTCAACCTGGTGGACGTCGAGGACGGGACGGCCGACCTCGGGTACCGGATCGGCGAGAGCTCCGCCGGGCGGGGCCTGGCCACGGCCGTGGTCGGGGAGGTCTGCCGGCTGGCCGCCGCGGCATACGGGCTCCGCGCTCTCACGGCGGCCACCACGCTGGACAACCCGGCGTCCCGGGCAGTGCTCGAACGCAACGGGTTCACCGTGGTGGGGGACGTCGACCTCGGCGGACGGCCGGGCCTCCGGTTCCGGCGCGGGCTCCCCACCGCGGGCTGACCGGACGCGACCGGCGGGGCCGCCCTGGCCCGCTCGGTTCCGCCGCCCGGCACTCCGCCGACCGGCGCCGCGCACCGGACCCGCCCGGAGATCGGGCGAGCGGAGCGGGTCGACGGTCATGCCCACCGACCAGGGCCACCGGTCAGAGCGGCGGGGCGGGCCGCAGGACGGCCTCGATGCCGGCCAGCAGGATCGCCAGTCCCCGTTCGAAGCGCTGCTCGTAGTCGGTGAACAGCCCTTCGCTCGCGGCCGCCGCGAGCGGCCGGTCGGCGCCGATCCGCCCGGCCCGCCGGACCGGGTCGTACTCGGGCGCGGGCTGCTCCCCGGGCAGCGGGCGGACGGCCTGCTCCTCGATCACGAATCCGATCGTGTACGCGTACGCGGTGAAGAAGGCCTGGACAGCGTCGGGGAGTGCGAATCCCTCCTCGGTGAAGGCCGCCAGCAGCGCGTTCTGGCCCTCGCTGTGGCCCAGGTCGGTCAGCCGGGTGCCACTGAAGACCTTGGCTCCGTCCCGGTAGCCGAGCAGGCTCGTCCGCAGGGTGCGGCAGGTCGTGGTGAGCACCGACCGCCAGCCGTCCGGGAGGCTCCCGCCGCCGGCGCCCATCCGGCGCAGCATCTCGGTGGCCATCTCGTCGAGCAGCGCCTGCTTGTTGGCGAAGTGCCAGTACAGGGCCGGAGCCTTGACGTCGAGTTCGGTGGCGATCCGGCGCAGGGTGAGGCCGTCGAGGCCGGTCTCGTTGAGCAGCCGCAGGGCGGTGTCGACCACCTGTGCCCGGTCCAGTTTCTGTGCCACGCCCGTCCTTCGCCTTGCCTCGTCGCCCCTCCTTGACAATTTAACACCGTTAAGTCCATCCTCGGAAGCGCCAGCAACTTAACAGCGTTAAGGAGAATCTCGTGGCCAGTACTCCCCCGAACGACACTCCCCCGCACAGCACCGCGGGCACCCCGCAGCCGGCCGGCACCACCGAGGTCCTGATCGTCGGCGCCGGACCGACCGGCCTCACCCTGGCCTGCGACCTGGCCCGGCACGGCGTCCGGACCCTGCTGGTCGAGCGGGCCGAAACCCTCTTCCCCGGCTCGCGCGGCAAGGGCCTCCAGCCCCGCACCCAGGAGGTCTTCGACGACCTCGGCGTGATCGACCGGATCCACGCGGGCGGCGCCCCCTACCCGCTGATGATGACCTGGGAGAACGGCGAGCGGCTCGGCACCTGGGACCTCGTCGAGCGCGGCACCCCCGGCCCGGCCACCCCGTACGCCGACGTCTGGATGATCCCGCAGTGGCGCACCCAGGAGATCCTTTACGCGCGGCTGCTGGAGCTGGGCGGCCAGGTCGCCTTCGGCACCGCGCTGACCGGCCTGGAGCAGCACGCCGACCGGGTCGAGGCCGTACTGACCACGGCCGACAGCGGCACCCGGACGGTCACCGCGACCTACCTGGTCGGCGCCGACGGCGGGCGCGGCGCCGTCCGCAGGGCGCTCGGCATCACCATGCGCGGCGAGGAGGTCGACCCCCGGCCGATGCTGGTCGCCGACCTCGAGGTCGAGGGGCTGGACCGCGACAACTGGCACATCTGGCCGAAGGCACCCGGAGGCGCGATGCTGCTCTGCCCGATGCCGGGCACCGAGGAGTTCCAGCTGTTCGCCCAGCTGGAGGACGGGACGCCGGACACCTCGCCCGAAGGGGTGCGCGCACTCGTCGCGGCCCGCAGCCACCTGCCGGCGAGCGCCGTCACCGAGGTGCGCCGGGCCTCGGACTTCCGCCCCCGGGCGGCCGTCGCCGAGCGCTTCCACGAGGGCCGGGTCTTCCTGGCGGGCGACGCCGCGCACATCCACTCCCCCGCCGGCGGACAGGGCCTGAACACCAGCGTGCAGGACGCCTACAACCTGGGCTGGAAGTTCGGCCGGGTGCTGCGCGCGGGGGCCCCCGAGTCGCTGCTCGACAGCTACCAGGAGGAGCGGTACCCGGTCGCCGCCGCGGTGATCGACCTCAGCACCGGGCTGCACCGGGCGGAGCGCGACGGCTCCGACGACCGGCAGGCGCGCCGGGGCAAGGACACCGACCAGCTGGCGGTCGGCTACCGGGGCGGGCCGCTCACCGCGGAGGAGCGGCCGGGCCTGGACGAGGAGGCCCTGCAGGCGGGCGACCGCGCGCCCGACTCGCCGTACCGGGAGGCCGACGGTACGGCGCGGCGGCTGTTCGACCTGTACCGGGGGACGCATCTGACGGTGCTCGCCGTCGACTGCGAACTGCCCGCCCTCCCCGCCCGGGTTCGGGGCCTGCGACTCGACGGCGGGCACGCCGCGGACACGTACGGGCGGGGGCTGTTCGTGATCCGCCCGGACGGGTACGTCGGGCTGGCCACCCACGACGCGGCGGCCCTGCCCGGCTACCTGGCGGCGCTCGGCGCCCGCTGAGACCGGACGGTGCGGCGTCCGGCCGGAAACGGGGGCCACGGTGCGGGGCGCGGTACGGGCCCGCGGGATCGGCCCGGGCCGAGGGCGTCCGAAAGAGCCGGGCCGGCCGGCCGGCGGTCAGTCGGCGGCCGGGCCCCAGAGCGGGTTGGTGCAGCGCTCGTAGGTGGCGCGCCAGTGCGGCCAGTGGCGGGCGGTGGTGTCGTCGCAGTCCGCCAGCAGACGCTGGACGGTCCACTCGTCGACGCCGTCCAGCAGCCAGGTCATGGCGTCGGCGGTGCCCGGGCCGTTCGCGGCGCGCAGCAGGTCCAGCAGCTCGGGCAGGGTGCCGACCCGGGAGGTCTCCGCGAAGACCTTCGCCATCCGGGGCAGCAACTGCCGCTCCTCGATCCGCAGATGGGTCTCCAGCCGGGCGGCCAGGTCCTCGATCGCGTAGGCGACCGGCCAGGTGCTGCCCGCGTCCCGGGTGGCGATCCGCACCAGGGTGGTGACCCGGGTGAAGGAGTGGTCCAGGTTGTGGTGGTCGTCCTCCAGCCAGTTGAGCAGCAGGCGCAGCTCGGGGGCGAACCGGCGCAGGAGCGGCCAGAGCCGGGTGTCCTGCTGCTCGTGGTGGCAGGTGAGCATCGCGGTGAGGAAGTCCCAGTGCCGCTGCAGGGCCTGGCCCTGGGTCTCGTCGCCGGGCTGCAGCAGGCGCAGCGCGTCGGGCAGCCGCCGCAGGTCGCGGCGCAGGGCGGCGTGCATCAGGGTCAGGCCGGCGAAGCGCAGGCGGGTGTCCGTGTCGTCGGTGTCCTGCTCGTGCCGGGGGTCCGTCTGAGCGGGGACGTGCGGGGGCTTGACGGGCAACAGGTGGCTGGGCATGACGCTCTCTTCGCAGGCCGGGTCTGGGATCACCAGGGTGATGACAGTCGATCAGGAGCGAATGAATGTCCGATTGACGCGCAGGTCAGCGGCCTGCGGCCCGGATCCGGCCGGGTCACCCGCCGGTCGCGGCCGCCCCGCGGGGCGGCCGGGGACGACCCGCCGCACCCACGGGCTCCGGTACCGCCCGGTCAGTCCGCCTCCGGCCCGGCCAGGTTCTTGCTGAGCCACTGCAGGGTGTCCGGGATCATCTTCTTGAAGTCCGTGGTCAGGTGCTTGCCCCCGGCCTGCTCGAAGTACTCCACCTTGAGCGGGGCGGCCGCCTTCGCCACCCACTCCTTCACCAGCTTCATCTCGTACCCGTTGGCGCCGCCGGCGGTGGCGAGCATCCGGACGTCCGCCTTGCCCTGGGCGACCAGCGCATCGGGGCTGTTGGCCAGCCGGTCCGCGTCGTGGCCCTTCCAGAGCGGGGAGTCCGGGTTGAAATAGCCGTCGATCGGGACGGCCGCCTTGAACGTCTCGGGGTGCTGGAGCGCGAGCTTGGCGCTGCAGAACGCGCCGGTGGAGGCGCCCATCAGGCCCCAGCCGTCCCGGCCCTTGAGGGTACGGAAGTTGGCCCGTACGAAGTCGGGGATGTCCTCGGCCATCCAGGTGCCGATCTTGGGCTGGCCGGGGATGTCGCTGCACTCCAGGGCCTTGGCCTCGTTGGAGTCCAGGTTCTGCACCGGCATGATCATGATGAAGGGGTGCGCCTTGCCCTGCTTGGACAGTTCGGCGTCGGCCTCCTGGATCGGCAGCTGGTTGTCCGTCCAGGTGTTGTAGCCGGCGCTCTGGCCGCCCGCGTAGAGGGTCAGCACCGGGAACCCGGCCTTCGCGAACTTCGGGTCGTTGTACTCCGGCGGCAGCCAGACCCACACCTTGCCCGACACCCCCGACTTGGGACCGGCCAGCGTGGTCATCATGATCTGCCCGGCGGCGGTGTCGCGGGCCTTGCCGAAGGCGGCGGCCGGCCCGGTCGGCATCAGCACCTTGGTGGGCTTGGGCGGCGCGGTGGTGGCGGGCGGGGTGCTCGGGGTGCCGGCCGCGCCCGCGGAGCCGCCGGCCGGCGGGCTGCCCTTGGCCGTGTGGTCCGCCCCGGTGCTGCTCGTACTCCCGCAGGCGGCCAGGGCGACGGCCAGCGCGAGGGTGGCGGTGCCGGTCAGGAGGGCACGGGAACGGATGGACTGCGGCTGCACGGTGAGAACTCTCCGACCGGTGTCACGCCCGCTCCGTCGGGAGCCGGCGGTGGCCCCCGGGTGGGGCCGTGGCGGGGCCGGGGGCGGCGGGTGGCGCGGACCCCGGTACTGCGCGCCGTCCCGCAAGGGGCGGCGCGCCTCCCCGCGATCTTATGACGTGCCCCCCGGCGGCCCGGTTGCGCCCGCCGACGTGGCGTCCCGTGGAATTCACCGGATCCGGCGGGCCGGCGGGCCGTCCCCCTGCCGTTCGGCGGGGGTGCGGCCGCGCGACCCCCGCCGAACGGAGGGGTGCCCGGCGCGGAGGCCGGACGGGCTCCCGGGGCGGGCCCGTCGGGGCCGGACACGGGGGGACGGACGGTGGGCCGGACTGTGGGGGCAGGACGACAGGGCGGGACGACGAGGCGGGGGGGTGCGAGGTCCGGGGGTGCGAGGTCCGGGGGTGCGAGGCAGGGGGGTGCGAGGTCCGGGGGTGCGAGGCAGGGGGTGCGAGGTCCGGGGTGCGAGGTCCGGGGTGCGAGGTCCGGGCTTCGGGACGTCCCGCCAGCCGGACCCGGGCCCGCCGCGCCGATCTTCGGCACCTCCCACCAGTGACGCGGTGGCCGCCGATCGCCGATCATCAGGAGTACCGCCCCCGGTGACCGGCACCGGGAGCCCGCCGTGACCGGACCAGCACGCCCGACGAGGAGCCCGCCATGCCCCAGCAGATCGCCGTCATCACGGGAGCCGGCACCGGCGTCGGGCGGGCCGTGGCCCGCGAGCTCGCGGCGACCGGATGGCAGCTGGTGCTCGCCGGGCGGCGGGCCGAGCCGCTGCGCGGGACGGCCGGCCTCTGCGAGCGGGGCGACGCCGTGGTCGTCCCCACCGACGTCACCGACCCCGTGGCGGTCGACGCCCTGTTCTCGGAGACCGCCGAGCGCTTCGGCCGGCTCGACCTGCTCTTCAACAACGCCGGGACCTTCGGCGCCCCCACCCCTGTCGAGGACCTGGAGCACGCGCAGTGGCGCGCGGTGGTCGACCTCAACCTCACGGGCGCGTTCCTCTGCGCCCAGGCCGCCTTCCGCCTGATGAAGGGCCAGGACCCGCAGGGCGGCCGCATCATCAACAACGGTTCGATCTCCGCGCACGTCCCGCGCCCGCACTCGGTCGCCTACACCGCGACCAAGCACGCGGTCACCGGCCTCACCAAGTCGCTCTCGCTGGAGGGCCGCCCGTACCGGATCGCCTGCGGGCAGATCGACATCGGCAACGCGGCGACCGACATGACGGCCGCGATGAGCAGCGGCGTCCGCCAGGCCGACGGGCGGATCGCCCCGGAGCCGACCATGGACGTCGCGGACGTCGCCCGTACCGTGCGGCACATGGCGGAGCTGCCGCTGGAGGCCAACGTCCAGTTCGCGACGGTGATGGCGTCGGCGATGCCTTACATCGGGCGGGGCTGACCGGGCGCACGGGCCCACCGCCGGCCGGTACGGCGGACGGCCGGCGTTCCGCGCCGGCCGGTCCTCACTCGTCGTGGGAGTGCCGGTAGTGCCAGGCGCGGCCGTCCTGGTCGAGGCGGTAGACGCTGGTCGTGGGCCAGTACTCGCCCCGCTCGGTGGCGGGCAGTTCGGCGCGCAGCACCATCCGCAGGGAGGGCGGCGGGGCGAGGGCGTTCACCCGCTTGCGGTGGCCGTCCCAGCGTCCGCCGCAGAGTTCGACGTCGAGGATGGCAGAACTGCTGGGAGTGGCGGGACTGCTGGGGGTGGTGGGGGCCATTCACCCAATCTGCCAGCCTCCGACCCGTGCGGGTGGTTTGACGGCGCGAAGCCACTCGTCCGAGGCAATCCCCGAGGCGCGAAGCTGACGAACCACCGCCGGCCCCGGGCCGGGGCCGACCCCGACGGCGCCCCACGACCGACGGCCGCCCCGCCTCACCGGTGACCGGGAGGCGGGACGGCCGTACAGGGTCGCGCCCGGTGTCAGAGCCGGGCGGGCCGGGGTCGGGCCGGAGTCGGATCCGGCCCGGTACCGGCGCCGGGGGTGGCCGGCGCCGGCGGTCGGGGCCGCCGCGCTCGCGGCGGTGGCGGGTACGACGGGGTCAGGCGCGCCAGGTGTCGCTCAGCGTCACCTTGCCGGAGGCCGGCACGGTCGCGGTGCGGTTCGCCCCGGACTCCCAGGTCACGTTGCCGGCCGCGTCCTTGCGGACGTACTTGTACTCGAACGCGGTACCGGCCGCCAGCGCGACGTCCAGCTTCCAGACCGGGTAGGCGGCCGAGGAGAGCGGCAGCGCCTGGCTCGGGTCCCAGCTGCCGAGGGCCGCGTTGCTGCCGACCACGTAGATGTTCTGGCCGGTCACGGTGGTGGCGTTCACCGCGAAGGAGGCACCGCTGGTGGCGGCGGTGGCCGTCGCGGACGGGCTGGCGGTGGCGGTGGGCGTCGTGGTGGCGGTGCCGCACGGGTCGCCGCTGCCGACCACGCCGTCCTTGACGGTCACGTTGCCGGTGCCCAGCGCGTAGTTGGCGCTGTTGTTGTTGTCCCAGGTGCCGGAGCCGTTGTTGAAGGTGGCGGCCAGGCCGGTCGCGCTGCCCAGGCTGACGGTCTTCTTCACCCAGCCGGTGCAGGCCGCGTCCATCGCGACGCCGGGCGCGGTGGTCCAGGTGCCGCCGGTGGGGGCGTAGTGGAGGTTGTAGGCGGACCAGTTCTTGTCGGTGCTGTAGAAGATCGTCGCGCTGTTGGCGCCGGCGGTCGGCGAGGCACTGGCCGACGGGCTCGCGCTCGGGCTCGCCGTGCCGCCGCTCGCGCCGACGTACAGCGCCACCGCCTCCCCGGCGGCCACGGTGGCGGTGAACTTCCCGTCGCCGCCCACGGTGTAGGTGGGGCCGCTGCAGCCGCCGCCGCTGGTCGGGTCGCCGTGTTGGACGTCGCAGTAGGTGCCGGCCGGCAGCGAGGTCTGGAAGGTCTGGGTCACGGCGCCGGACTCGCGGTTGATCGCCACGTAGCCCTTGCCGCCGCGGCCGAAGCCGATGGCGTTGTTGCCGTTGGACCACCAGTTGGTGATGCCGGTGCCGGAGACCGCGTTGCGGAAGCCGACCATGTTGGCGACCTGGCGCCAGGCGTGGGTGCAGTTCCAGCCGTCGCTGTAGCAGGCGTTCACTGTGCCGCCGTTCGGCGGGCCGTCGTCGTTGCCGGCGAAGGCGTACCCGGAGTACACGTTCGGCGCGCCGTACGGGTTGGCCAACAGGAAGACGTTGGCCAGCGTGTAGGCGCTGCCGTACTTGTAGTTGAGGGTGGAGCCGTTGCGCTCGGTGTCCCAGTTGTCGACGAAGGTCCGGGCCTGCGAGCTGCCGAGCAGGCCGCTGCCCCAGGTGGACAGGTCGGAGATCCTGCCGCCGTTGAAGGCGCTCTTCAGCCAGGTCGCGGAGCGGAACTCGTCGACGTCGCCGGTGCCGGTGTACTCGGAGGGCTGGATCGGCTCGCCGGCGCCGTAGATGACCTCCTGCACCCAGTAGGCGGAGGGGTTGGTCATCTTGGCCTTGATGGCGGCGAGCTCGTTGGCCGCGATGTGCTTGGCGGCGTCGATCCGGAACCCGTCGACGCCCATCCCGGCCATGTCGCTCAGGTAGTTGGCGATGGTCTGCTGGACGTACGCGCTGCCGGTGTTGAGGTCCGACAGGTTGACCAGCTCGCAGTTCTGGACGTTCGAGCGGTCGCTGTAGTTGCTGATCGCGCTGCGGCAGGAGTGGAAGTCCTGGTCCTGGAAGTACCCGGGGTAGTTGTACTTGGTGTAGTTCGTGCCGCCGGTGCCGGTGCCCGAGCCGGCCGACATGTGGTTGACCACCGAGTCGGCGATCACCTTGACGCCCGCCGCGTGGCAGGTGTTGATCATGTTCTGGAAGGACGTCCGGTCGCCGAGACGCCCGGCTATCTTGTAGCTGACCGGCTGGTAGGAGGTCCACCACTGGGAGCCCTGGATGTGCTCCTGGGGCGGCGAGACCTCGACGAAGCCGTAGCCCTTGGGGCCGAGGGTGTCGGTGCAGGCCTTGGCGACCGAGTCGAAGCGCCACTCGAAGAGGGTGGCGGTGACGTCTCTGCTGCCCGGCGGGGTGGCCTGGGCTGCGGGGGCGGCGCTGAGCGCGGCGGTGACCGAGAGCGCGAGCGCCGCCGAAGCGGTGAGCGCTCCGGCCACGCGGGCACGCCGGCGGACAGGGGTAGCGGTGACCACGGTGTCTCCTGGGGGCTGAGGTGGCAGCCTGGGCCGTCCCTGCTTGCGGGGAGCACGGACGGGTGGGGGCAGGAAATCGTCTTGCGCAAGTTTCTTGAAAGTTTCAGCAAACTTGCAGCGCCGAACCTACGACCGCTGCGACAGGGCGTCAAGACTCCTGTACGCAACGATTCGGACTTCCGGCGGAAGTCCCGTGAGACCTTTTGCCGCACCGACGCGTGAGGTACCTGTAAGGGACGCAGGCACGACACGGGGACGAGAGCACGGCACGGGCACGAGAGCACGGCACGGGCACGAGCCGGCCACGGGGGTGGACGGGCATGGGGGGACGGGCATGAGGGGCGGACGGGCATGGACGAGGTGATCGGCTTCGAGGAGTTCGCTGCCGCCAGGGCCGGCCGGCTCTTCCAGGTCGCGTACCTGATGTGCGGCGACTGGCACCAGGCGCAGGACCTCGTGCAGACCACCCTGGCCAAGATGTACGCCGTCTGGGACCGGCTCCACCACGACGAGGACCACCCCTCGCCGGACGCCTACGCCCGCAAGGTGCTGCTCCGCTGCTACCTCTCGCACCGACGGCTGCGGCGCTCCGGCGAGATCGCGGTCGCCGACGTCCCCGACTCCCCCGCCGGCCTGGACGACCTCACCGGGCCCGGTACCGAGCTGCGACTCACCCTGGTCTCCGCCCTGCGCCAACTACCGCCGCGAAACCGGGCCGTGGTCGTCCTGCGCTACCTGGAGGACCACAGCATCGAGGCCGTCGCCGAGATGCTGGGCACCAGCCAGAGCGCCGTCAAGGGCCTCAGCACCCGATCGCTCTCCCGGCTTCGCGAGATCCTCGCCGAGGACCGCGAGCTGCTGCTGCAGCCCTGAGCCTGCACCCGTACGGCCCGGCCGCCCAGCCCGTACCACCGGACACCGGGGCGCCCGCCGCCGGCACCGCCGCGGCACCCACCTCCCGGGCACCCGCCACCCGGGCACCCGCCACCCGGCACCGACCCGCGACAGACCACCGACCCCACCGAACCGACCCCGAGGACCGGCCTTGGACGACCTTGAGCACGAGCTCGCCAGGCTGCTGGCCGAGAGCGTCGAAGACCTGCGCCCCCCGGTCGCCGTCATGGTGGCGGAGGCCAACCTGCGCGGCCGCCGGCTGCTGCTGCGCCGCCGGCTGCGGATCGCCGGCTCGGTGGTCGCGGTGGGTGCCCTCGCCCTGACCGGCGCCGTCCTCGGCCTGCCCGAGCGCCCGGCCGGCCCGGCCGCCGCGGCCGACCGGGTCCCGGCGCCGACCAGCGCGGCACCGACCACCCCGCCGTCCGCGACGGCCGGTACGCCGAGCACGACCGCGCTGGAGAGCGCGATGCAGAAGGCGCTGGCCGAACTGATCGGTCCCCGGGCGGCCGTCACGTCCGACCCCCTCGGGGACGAGATCCGGCCGGATCCCCGGCGGGACGCGGCCCTGTGGGTCCGCTACGACGACGGCGACGGCGCCGTGACGGTGGCCGTCGAACTGCACGGCCCGGCCTCCACCGCGCCCGGCCCCTCCTGCGGGGCCCGGGCGAGCGCCGCACCGGACGCGGGCTACACCTGCCGTACCGAGGCGGCCGGTCCCGGCACCCTGGTGACCGAGGTGCTCAACCCGTCCGCCACCGGCTGGATCACCTACCGGATCTGGTACGCCGGCCCGGACGGCACCCGGGTGGCCGTCTCGGTGCACAACGGCACCCTGCACGAGCCCACCGACCCGACCCTGTCCGGCCGCCGGACCAGGACGAACCCGCCGCTGGACCTGGGCACCTGGCAGTGGATCGCCCAGAACTACCGCTGGCAGAGCCTGGCCGAGGACCGGATGGACCGCGGCCCGGCCGCCGCCGACCGGGACGGCCCCTGACCGGACGGCCGGAGAGGACCGGGAACGGCCGGCGGGACCGGAACGGCCGGAAGCCCGCCCGGGACGCCCCGGGCGGGCGGGAGCGCCGGGCCGCGGCCCGGCAGCGGGCGGCCTCAGACCGCGTCGGGGCCGCGCTCGCCGGTGCGGACCCGCACGATGCCGTCCACCGGCACCATCCAGACCTTGCCGTCGCCGATCTTGCCGGTCCGGGCGGCCGCCACCACGGTCTCCATCACCCGGTCGGCGTCCTCGTCCTCGACCACGACCTCGATCCGGGCCTTGGGGACGAGGTCGATGCGGTACTCCGCCCCCCGGTACACCTCGGTGTGGCCGTGCTGGCGCCCGTACCCGCTGGCCTCGGTGACGGTCAGTCCGTGCACCCCGATGGCCTGCAGCGCGTTCTTGACCTCGTCCAGCTTGAACGGCTTGATGATCGCGGTGATCAGCTTCATACGTCTCTAGGCCTTGTCGGACGAGTGCGTGAGCACGACGGCGTGGGCCGTCGTTCCATGACCCAGGACGCCGTGATCGTACGCGGTCTCGGCGTGCACGGCGAGGTCCAGGCCGGTGAGTTCGTGCTCCTCCGGGGCACGGAAGCCCATCACCCGGTCGATCGCCCGCCCGATCCCGTACGTCATCGCGAAGGCGTACGCGCCGACCGCGACCACCGCGACCAGCTGCTTGCCGGTCTGGGCCAGGCCGCCGCCGTGCAGCAGGCCCTCCGGGCCGCCGGTCATCGTGGCGGTGGCGAACAGGCCGATCAGCACGGTGCCGATGACGCCGGCCACGAAGTGCACGCCGACCACGTCGAGCGAGTCGTCGAAGCCGAAGCGGAACTTCCAGCTGACCGCGTACGAGCAGACCACGCCCGCCGCCAGCCCGATCACCAGCGCGCCGAGCAGGTCGACGCTGCCGCAGGACGGGGTGATCGCGACCAGGCCGGCCACCGCGCCGGAGGCCGCGCCGAGGGTGGTGGCGTGCCCGTCCCGGCGCTTCTCCACCAGCAGCCAGCCGAGCAGGCCGGTGCAGCCGGCCGCCTGGGTGTTGAGCACCGCGGAGGCCGCCAGGCCGTTGGCGCCGAGCGCGGAGCCGCCGTTGAAGCCGAACCAGCCGAACCAGAGCAGGCCCGCGCCGAGCAGGACCAGCGGCAGGTTGTGCGGGCGCATGGCCTCCTTCCGGAAGCCCAGGCGCGGTCCGAGCAGCAGGGCCAGGGCGAGGCCGCTGGCGCCGCAGTTGACCTCGACGACGGTGCCGCCGGCGAAGTCGAGGGCGCCGAGCTTCGACAGGATCCAGCCACCCGGCGAGAAGACCCAGTGCGCGACCGGGACGTAGACCAGCAGCGTCCAGACGGCGGTGAAGGCCACCCAGGAGCCGAACTTGGCCCGGTCGGCGATGGCACCGCTGATCAGGGCGGCGGTGATGATCGCGAAGGTCAGCTGGAAGGTCGCGAACAGCACGGTCGGGACGTGGCCGGTGAGCGAGGCGGGGGTGATTCCGGCCATCCCGAGGTGTTCGAGGCCGCCGATCAGGCCCCAGCCGCCGGCGTCGGCGCCGAAGGCCAGCGAGTAGCCGGCCAGCAGCCAGACCACCGTGACCACCGCGATCGACACGAAGCTCATCATGATCATGTTGAGCACGCTCTTGGTACGCACCATGCCGCCGTAGAACAGCGCCAGGCCGGGCGTCATCAGCAGGACGAGGGCGGTGCTGGCGAGCAGCCAGGCGGTGTCACCGGTGTCGAGTCCGGTGTTGGTTTCAGCCAGGAGCATGCGGATCGGTGCCTTCCCAAGCGGCGGCCCGCGCAGACGGAGGTGCCGTACCCGGTGCCGCCGGAGGGTGGGGAGGGGCGACCGGTGGACGGGGTTTGCGCGCGAGTCGGATGGGAGAGTGTTGCCCGGCCAAATTTCTTGTTGCAGACACCGGTGTTTCCGACGTGTTTCGTGTTGCCGCCGCATTTCCGTCCGCTCACCGGAAGCGGGCGGCCGCCGAAGGCCCGGGGAACGACGGAAAGCCGACGGGCAGGGCCCGGCAGCGGTTGCTGCCGGGCCCTGCCGTCATGCTGTGCTCACCTGTCTCCTGGCCGTCACCGGCCCGGGTTTCAGCTGGTGGCGATGGAGGTGTCGTCGATCACGAAGCTGGTCTGCAGCGAGGAGTCCTCGGTGCCGTTGAACTTCAGGGTGACGCTCTGGCCCGCGTAGGCGGAGAGGTCGAAGGTGCGCAGCTGGTAGCCGGCCGCGGCGTTCACGTTGGAGTAGGTGGTGAGGGCCGTGCCGTTGACGGTCACCGCGAGCTTGTCGTACACGGTGCTGCCGGTCTCGGCGGTGTCGATGTGCAGGTAGAAGCTCAGCGTCGCCTTGCAGCCGGCCGGGATGGTGACCGTCTGGGTGGCGCTGTCGGTGTGGGTGGAGCCGTAGCCGTTCAGCCACGCCTTCCAGGAGCCGCCGTGGGCGGCCTGGCCGGAGCTGTTGTCGACGACGCCGCTGGTGGTGGTCCAGGGGGCGGCGGTGCCGGTCTCGAAGCCGGCGTTGCCGAGCAGCTGGGCCGGGGTGCAGCTGCCGCCGCCGGTGCTCACCGTCCAGGTGAAGGAGGTGGTGCCGGTCTTGTTGGCGGCGTCCTTGGCGGTCACCGTGACGTTGTAGGTGCCGGCCGTGGTGGCGGTACCGGTGATCTTGCCGGTCGAGCTGATCGACAGGCCGGTCGGCAGGCCGGTCGCGGTGAAGGTCAGCGGCGCGGTGCCGCCGGAGGCCGCGATCTGCAGGTTGGCGGTGCCGTTCACCGCGGTGCTCTGGTTGCCCGGGTTGGTGACGGTCACGGTGCCGGACGGCAGGCCGCCGACGTTGACGCCGGCCCAGGCGGTGGCGACCGCGTTGTACTCGGCGCTGCTCGCGCCGTACAGCGCGGTGGCCGCGTTGAGGGTGGCGGTGCGGGCGGCCGCGTAGTTGGTGGTGGAGGTCATGTACGCGGTGAGCGCCTTGTACCAGATCGCGGCGGCCTTGTCCCGGCCGATGCCGGTGACCGCGATGTTGTTCACCGTCGGGCTGTTGTAGCTGACGCCGTTGATGACCTTCGCGCCGCTGCCCTCGGCCAGCAGGTAGAAGAAGTGGTTGGCGACACCGGACGAGTAGTGCACGTCCAGGTTGCCGACGCCCGAGTACCAGGAGTCGGCCGAGCTGCCGTCCTTGGAGGGCTTGTCCATGTAGCGCAGCGGGGTGCCGTTGCCGTTGAGGTCGATGACCTCGCCGATCAGGTAGTCCGGGACGTCGGTGGGCAGGTTGGCGTAGAACTCCACCATCGTGCCGAAGATGTCGGAGGTGGCCTCGTTGAGGCCGCCGGACTCGCCCGAGTAGTTCAGGTTGGCGGTGGCCGCGGTGACGCCGTGGCTCATCTCGTGGCCGGCCACGTCGATCTCGGTGAGCGGGTGGGTGTTGCCCGACCCGTCGCCGTAGGTCATGCAGAAGCAGCCGTCGTCCCAGAACGCGTTGGTGTAGTTGTTGTCGTAGTGCACGCGGCTGAAGGCGCCGACACCGTCGTTGCGGATGCCGTTGCGGCCGAAGGTGTTCTTGTAGTAGTCCCAGGTCGCGCCGACGCCGTACTGGGCGTCGACGGCGGCCGACTCCGAGTTGCTGGCCTGGCCGTTGCCCCAGGTGTCGGTCGACTTGGTGTAGAGCGTGCCGTTGCCGGACGTGCCGTGGTTCATGTTGGTGGTGTACATCCCACCGCGCGAGGCGTCCTTGAGCTGGTACGTGGAGCCGCTCAGCGTGGTGGTCAGCGGCACGTTGCCGACGAAGACGCCGGTGCCGGTGCCGGTCTTGATGCTCTCGGCCTTGCCGAGCACGGCGCCGGTCGCGGCGTCGGTGATGACGTGCAGGCGGCTCGGGGTGCCGTCGCTCTCCTTGCCGGAGACGATCGTCTCCCAGGCGAGCTTCGGGGCGCCGTCGGCGGCCCAGACGACCAGCCGCGGGGCGGTGTCGAGGGCGGAGCCGGCCTCGGCGGCGAGCGCGGCGGCCTGGGCCTTCGGGGCGGCCAGCGCCGGCGTGGTGCTGACGCCGGTGAGCACGGCCTCGCTGGCCTTGGTGACGCCCTGGGTGGCGCCGGCCGCGTTCTGGTGCACGATCAGGTCGCCACCGAGTACGGGGAGTCCGCCGTAGGTCCGCTCGTAGCGCAGGTGCCGGGTGCCGTCGGTGTCCTGGACGACGTCCTTGGTGACCAGCTTCTCCTGGCTGCCCAGACCCAGCTGCTGGGCGAGCGAGGCGGTCTGCTGGTTGGCGGAGGCGATCAGCGCGTCCCGGCCGGCCACCGTCTGGGCGGCGGCTGCGGAAGGCGTGGGGCTGGCCGCCTGCGCGATGACCGGCATGCCGGTCACGAGCAGCGCGGTGGATGCGGCCATGACAACCGCGGCCTTCCGGGCATGGGTGTAGCGGGGCATACGGACTCCTTTTCCGACCGGCCGCGGGTTGGCGGACGGTGGAGAGAACCTGGCCGCGGGGTTGCGGCACAGTGGGGGCGCCCCCGCCGCCGGTGCGCGGCGCGGGTGCGGTGATCCGGGAGTGGTGCAGGAAGTGCGATGCGCCTTGCCTGACCTGATGCGACCGCATCGGAGGGTGGGGGACCCCCGCGTCTGCAGCCGGAGGAATCGTGGCAGCAAACGAGTCGTGAATGACAGATGCATGCCAGTGATTGGCCGATTCGTGCCACCCCCGGTGGTCATCGGCAGATGCCAACCGTGTTACAGGCAGGGGCACTTCTGGAGATGAGTTTCATTACTGCCGGGCGGCCCGGCCACGCCGGGAAAGCACTGACCAGCGCCAGGCCCGTGAGCCCCGCCCCGCCCCTCTCCCCCAGCGCCGACCGCCCCCGGCACGTCACAGCGAACGGCGTGCCACCGACGATTTTCAGCCATCCGAAGCGCCATCCGGACACCCGGAAGGCGGGCCCGGAAGCCCCCCGCGACCCCCGCCGGGCACCGGATCGCCCCGGCAGGGGGTCGGTGCACGGGTCACGACCGCCCTCCCCCACCGCTCCCGCCCCATCGGCGGAGCACGACGAACGGCCCCGCGTCACACCCGGGGGTGTGACGCGGGGCCGCTCCCGACAACCGGTCCGTCAGCGCTGCACGAACACCGCGACAGTGCGTGCGGGGACGGTGAACGTGCCCGTACCGGCGTCGAATCCGGAGGCCTTGACCACCTGGTCCGACCCGCCCACCTGGACGGCGTGCAGGGCCTGCTGAGTGCCCTTCAGCGCCGCCACGCTCTGCTTCTGGACATCGGGCGTGGCGTTGAAGACCACCGTGATGCCCTTCTCCGCGCCCTTCAGGCCGGTGCCGTCCAGGTGCAGGGTGATCACGCCCGGCGTCTCACCGGCCGTGCCGGAGAGCGGGTACGACAGGCGCTGCTGCACCTCGGCCGCGGTCGGCAGCGCGAACAGCGGGGAGGACTGCTTGATCTTCAGCAGCTGCTGGTAGATCGCGGTGGCCGAGGCGATGTCGGCGCTGCCCACCTTGAGGTTCGGGTTGGCCAGCAGCGACTTGGAGACCGGCCACATCGACTTGTTGTCGGCGGCCATCGGCACCCCGCGGCCCCAGCCGTTGCCCTGCGCCGGGTCCCACCGGATCGAGTTGAACCAGTCGCCGGAGTCGAAGGAGTTGGCGTCCAGCGACTTGGAGCGCAGCAGGTCGCTGCCCGCCTGGGCGAAGCCCACCCCCTGGTTGAGGGTGGTCAGCGACAGTGCCAGCGCCTGCATCCGGGCCCGGTCGGCCGGCGAGGTGGTGGCCGGCAGCTTGAACGCGAGGGCGTCGAACAGGTCGGCGTTGTCGTGCGCGTCCACGTACTCGACCGACTCGCCGGGCTTCGCCGCGTACCCGGTCGGGGAGCCGTTGTAATCGACCCCGGCTCCCGTGACGGTCTTCCCGGCGCTGTCGGTGAAGGAGTAGCCGGCCAGGTTGCCGGTCAGCGCCACCTTGATCTGGTCCATCTGGTGGAGCAGCCGGGCCTTCTGCTGCTCGGGCGTGCCGTTGTCGGCCGAGCCGTTGGGGTCGGTGAACAGGCCCGAGGCGAAACCCTGCTGGGGGGCGGAGGAGAGCTGGTAGTTGCCGCCGCGCGCCGCGTCCCGGACCCGGTCGTCGAAGGTGGCGATGCCCGTCCCGCCCATGTTCAGCTGGCTGGCCTGCACGAAGCGGGCGTTGTCGGCGACCACGCCGAAGTTCCAGCCCTCGCCGTAGAGGAAGATGTTCTTCCCGTCGACGCCGTCCGAGGCCGGCGTCATCCTCCGCAGCGCGGCCTGCACGTCCAGCATGGTGGACTTCGGGTCCAGGCCCATCAGGTCGAAGCGGAACCCGTCCACCTTGTACTCGCGGGCCCAGGTGGTGACCGAGTCCACGACCAGGCGGTTCATCATGGCGTGCTCCGGCGCGGTGTCCGCGCAGCAGCTGTCCGTGGTGACCTTGCCGGCGGCGTCGAGCCGCTGGTAGTAGCCGGGCACGATCTTGTCGAGCACAGAGTGCTCGGCCTGGCCGGCGGCGGCGGTGTGGTTGTAGACCACGTCCAGGACCACCCGCAGGCCGGCCTCGTGCATCGCCTGCACCATCTGCCGGAACTGCACCGTCCGGGCCGTCCCGTTCGGGTCCGTCGCGTACGAGCCCTCGGGCACGTTGTAGTGCAGCGGGTCGTAGCCCCAGTTGTACGCGTCGTCGGCCTGCACGGCCGCCACGCACTCCTGCTGCTGCTCGCTGTCGGCGGCCAGCGAGGCGAGGTCGCAGGCGGGCAGCTTCTGGTCGGCGCGGTTCTCCCGGATGGTCGCGATGTCGAAGGTCGGCAGCAGGTGGATGGTGGTCACGCCCGCCTTGGCGAGGTCGCGCAGGTGCTGCATGCCGGCCGACTGCGACTCGGTGAACGCCAGGTAGGTGCCGCGCTCGGCGGCCGGCACGGTGGTGTCCGCCGTCGAGAAGTCCCGGACGTGCAGCTCCTGGATCTGCTGCTGGCCGGCCGGGATCGCCTTCGGCAGGGCGTGGTTGTCCCAGCCCTTGGGCTTGAGGTCCTTGGCGTCCAGGTCGGCGACCAGGCTGCGCTTGGAGTCGGTGGACAGCGCCACCGAGTACGGGTCGGTGACCAGGTTGGTGACGTTCTGCTGGACGCTCGGCGCCCAGACCTTCACCTGGTACAGGTAGTACTTGCCGTTCAGCTCGCCCGCGTCGCGGACCAGCTCCCAGACGCCGGTCTCGTCGTCCAGCTTCAGCGGGACGGTCTTCGGGGTGCCGCCGGTGGGCCCGTCGAAGATCTGGACGGAGACCTCGGTGGCGGTCGGCGCCCAGAGCGACAGCGCGACCTTGCCGTTGTAGTACTGCGGGCCGAAGTCGGCCTTGGCGGCCTTGGCCGCGTACAGGTCGTCCAGCACGCCGGGGACCTGCACGCCGGTGGCGGCCAGGGTGGCGCCGGACGGCAGGTGCTCGGTGAAGACCAGCTGGCTGCGCAGCGCGGCGGTGACCCGGCCGGCGTCGCGGGCGTCGACGGTGAAGGCGCGGTAGCCGGCCAGGTGCGGGAACTTGGCCTTCTGGGCGGCGGTCAGGCCGCCCTTGGCCTGCTCCAGCCGCAGCCAGCGGCCGTCCTTGTTCAGCACACCCTTGTCGACCTTGAGGCCGCCCTCGGGGTCGTAGACCAGCTGGGCGCTGGTGCCGCCGGCCAGGGCGCCGTCGGCGGCGCCGAAGTTGGCCGGGACGACGACGGTGGTGGCGTCGATCCACTGCGCCTTGGCGGAACCGAGGTCGAGCTGGGCGCCGGTGGTGGCGCTCTGCGGCAGCAGGTGCCCCTCCTGGCCGCCGATCAGCCAGACCTCGTGGCCGCTGACCGAGAAGTCCAGCGACTGGTCGGAGGGCAGGTCCTTGTCGCCGCCGTTGTGGATGATGTAGCTCAGGCTGGTGGCCCCGGCGGCGAGCGGCACCTCGAAGACCGCGCCGTACGCGTCCTTGCGGACGGGCATCAGCGGGTTGCCCCAGTCGGTGGGGGTGGCCGCGCCGGTCCAGTCGTGCAGGCCCCAACCGTCGTAGTTGCCGTCCGCCCGGTGGTAGTGGATCACCGCGGTGTCGGCGGGCTGGGTGTCGGCCGGCCCCGGGTTGGTGGTCCGGACGGTCGGGTCGCCCTCCTTGATCCAGACCTCGCCGGTGGCGCCGACGTCGATGTGCCGGTCGCCGTCGACGTCCTTGGTGCCGTTGTTCTCCACCACGAACCCGACGTCCGAGGCGCCGCTGTTCAGCTTCACGTAGGCGAAGGCGCCGTACGCGTCGCGGCCGGTGAAGGCGTGCCCGGCGGGCCAGGTGGTGCTCTCGCCCTCGGCTATGTCGCCCCAGGCGTAGAGGTTCCAGCCGTCGTAGTTCTTGTCGCCGCGCTGGTAGTGGACGATCGCGTACGGCCGGGCGGTGGCGCTCGGGGCGGGGGTGGGCGCCGGGGTGCCGGTGGTGAAGCCGCCGGTGGCCGAGCGGAGGTGGCCGCTGGAGTCCTGGACGACGGCCTTGTAGCGCACCACGGTGCCGGGCGCGACGGCGCCGAGGTCCTGGGTGACCTTGTTGCTGCCGTTGTCGGAGGTGCCGAGCACCTGCCAGGGGCCGTTGCCGACCTGGGCGGCGAAGGAGACCCGGTTGAAGCCGCCGCCGTCGAGGTCGGCGCCGACCGTGACGGTGCCGGTGGAGCCGTCGGCCGGGGCCCGCAGGGTGATCTGCGGCGCGGCGGCGACCGGGGCGAGCTTGCCGGCGGCCTTCCAGACCACCGAGGAGAGCGCCGGGACGACGACGGAGATCTTCTTGTCGGCGCCGCTGACGGTCTGGCCGCCGGCCGCCGGGTAGAGCCGGTCGAAGGTCTGGCCGGCCGAGAAGGTGTCCAGCGTGACGGTCTTCGGCTCGGTGGAGTTGTTGACCGCGACCACGTACTCGACCTGCTGGCCGGCGTCGATCCGGGAGAAGGCGTAGACGCCGGCGCCGTCCGCCGCGTACCGCTCGATCTGGGCGCCGTCGGCGAGCGCCGGGTGCGCCTTGCGGAGCGCGGCGAGGTCGGCGATGCCGGTGAAGAGGGCGCCGTCCTTGCCGTAGCGGTCGGCGGCGCCGGCGGCGCCGCCGATCACCGGGTCGCTGTTGTAGGACGGGGTCTTCGAGGCGAACATGTCCTGCCGGGCGTCCTTGTCGCCGCCCGCGCCGGTGAAGCCCTGCTCGTCGCCGTAGTAGACGACCGGCTGGCCGCGGGTGAGGAACTGGAGTTCGCTCGCGAGCCGGTCGCGCTGCAGCAGCGTGGCGGCGTCGGCGTTCGGGTTGTCGCTGCGCAGGAAACTGCCGAACCGGCCCATGTCGTGGTTGCCGAGGAAGGTCGGCAGTTCGTAGGCGTCGGTGTCCGCGGTGGTGTAGCGGTAGTCCTGGCCGTAGACGTCGGAAAGCGCCTTTGCGGAGCCGCCCTGCGAGACGTAGGTGCGCGCGGCGTTCTGGAACGGGAAGTCCAGGGTGGCCTGCAGCTTGCCCTTGGTGACGTACGGGGAGGTGATCGCCGGGTCGCCGGAGTAGACCTCGCCGAACATGAAGAACTTCTTGTTGCCCTGCTTGGCGGCGAATTCCTTCAGCGAGGGCGCCCACTGCTGCCAGAAGGCCATGTTGACGTGCTTGACGGTGTCGATCCGGAATCCGTCGACGCCGGTGTCCTTGACCCAGGTCTGGTAGACCTTCTCGAATCCCTTGACCACCTGCGGGTTCTGGGTGTCGAGGTCGTCCAGGCCGGAGAAGTCGCCCTCGGTGGCGGATTCGCCGACGAAGGTGGAGTCACCGCGGTTGTGGTAGAGCGAGGGGTCGTTCAGCCAGGCCGGCGTCTTGGCGTTCTCGTCGGCCGCGCTGTTGAAGGTCGGCGAGTACGGGAACGAGTTCTTGGTGAGCTTGGGGAAGGCCGTGCCGGCGTCGGCGGCGGCGGTCTCGTCGACCGGCGCGCCGTCCTTGTCGAGCGTCGGGTAGGCGCCCTCGGAGCGGTAGGTGTACTGCTTCTGCGCGTAGTCGATGACGTCGGCGGTGTGGTTGGTGATGACGTCGAAGAAGACCTTGATGCCCTTGGCGTGCGCCTTCGCGATCAGCTCCTTGAGCTGCTCGTTGGTGCCGAAGTGCGGGTCGACCTGGGTGAAGTCGGTGATCCAGTAGCCGTGGTAGCCGGCCGAGGCGTTGTCGCCGGTGCCCTGGACGGGCTTGTTCTTGAAGATCGGCGCCATCCAGATCGCGGTGGTGCCGAGGTTCTGGATGTAGTCGAGCTGCTTGATCAGGCCTTCGAGGTCGCCGCCGTGGTAGAAGCCCTTGTCGGCGGGGTCGAGGCCGTTGTCCAGCCGGGTGCCGGTGATGCCGCCGGTGTCGTTGCCGGTGTTCCCGTTCGCGAACCGGTCCGGCAGGACGAAGTAGAACTGCTCGCGGGTGAGGTCGTGCCGTGCGGCCGATGCGGCGAGCGAGGCGTCCGACGGCGGGGCCGGCGGGGTGGCGGCGGCCGCGAGCGGCGCGGCACTGCCGAGGGTGGCCGCGATCAGCGAGGCGGCGAGCAGGACGGCCGCGCGGCCGGGTCTGCGGTAGGTGGTCGTGCTCCGTTGCGGGCGGGGCTGGACGTCGGCCACGAAGGGGCTCCCTTGGGGCGGGCAGGCGGGATGGGGCACCTCACGGCCGACAGGCCGTCCGAGCGCCATCAAGTGGCGTGGACGCTAGTGGTTGAAAGATGTTTCAGCAAGATGCAGAAATTGTTTCCACCGACCCCTTGACCCGCCCCGCCGGGACCCTCCAGAGTCATTACCGCGCGCCCCGCCGTACACACCACCACCGCCGGTTCTCCCGGAGTGCCCCGACCCGTCGCACAAGGACGGGCGGCCGCCGGTGGAGCGGGGCCCGCACCGCACGGATTCCCGGTGAGGGTCGGGACGTCCGTGGGCGGGATTCGCCGCCCGCCGGGGCCCTGCGGGTCTCCGGCGGGCCGCCGGACCGCCGGCCGGCCCCGGGTCGCAGCCGGGGCGAGCACCCGCATCCGGCGCCTCCCCCGGAACGGGCGCCCCCCTCCCCCGGGCCGCTCCCGTTCACCGCCCACCCCCCGCTTAGACTCCTAGATCGCGATCGCGTAACAATGGGACGTATGTCCGTCCCTCCGGTCTTCACAGACACCACCAGCACCACCCCCTACCCCGGTGGGACCCACCCCCTCACCCCTTGGGGGGACATCCGGTGAAGAATCCACGACCACAGGATGAGCAGACGGCTACGGCTCGTCTGGCAGACTTCTCGTCCATGGGGGAACCGACCGAGAACCACGCAGCAGGCGCCCGGCGCCCCGGCGCGGCGCAGCAGAGCGGTTCCGTCGCAGGCCAGGCCCGAACGGGCCGGGTGCCGGACGGAGCCACCCGCGCCGCCCAGAGCCGCTCGGCGGCCATCCGCAGCAGGGTCCGCGAGCAGCGCCGCTCGCCCGCGAGGCCCCGGCTCTGGTTCGAGCTCGCACTGATCGGTGTCAGCTACTGGCTGTACTCGCTGGTACGCAACGCCGTCCCCGAGCACGCGACCACCGCGCAGCTGCACTCCTCGTGGATCTGGCACTTCGAGCGGGCCCTCGGGGCCGGCGTCGAGCGTGCCGTGAACCACGGGGTCAACTCCGTCACGTGGTTGATCGTCGGGATGAACTACTACTACGCGACGCTGCACTTCATCGTCACCATAGGTGTGCTCGTCTGGGTCTACCGACGGCATCCGGGCCGCTACGCGGCGGCACGCACGGTGCTGTTCGTGACCACGGGCATCGCCCTGGTCGGCTTCTACTTCTTCCCCCTGGCGCCACCCCGGCTGATGACGGACGGCGGGTTCATCGACACCGTCAAGATCCACGACACCTGGGGCTCAATGGCCTCCGGCCCCGCCGCGCACGTGTCCAACCAGTACGCCGCGATGCCCTCGATGCACATCGGCTGGTCGCTCTGGTGCGGACTGGCGATCTTCTTCCTGGCACGCCGGGCCTGGGTACGGGCCCTCGGCGTGCTCTACCCGCTGGCCACCCTGGTGGTCATCGTCTCGACCGCCAACCACTTCTGGATGGACGCCGTCGGCGGCGTCGTCTGCCTGTCGGTCGGCTTCCTGGTGGCGCGCCTGGTCTACCACGTGTGGGCCTACCAGCTGCCCCGGACACCCGCCCGCGAGGGCGACGAGCGTCCGGTCACGGTGCCCGAGCAGTGGACGGCGCCCACCGCCGTCGCCGGCCGCCGCTGAGCGGCGCTCCGCGGGCGGGCGCCGAGGCGTCGGCGCCCGCGCTCCCCGGCGCTCAGCCGTAGAAGACCTGCTCCACCACCGCCCGGGCCCGCCGGGTGACCCGCCGGTAGTCGTCCACCAGCTCCCCGCTGTGGCCGGCGCCGTAGCCGAGGTAGCGGGCCACCCCCGCCAGCTCCCGGGCGTCCCCGGGGAAGCTGTCGCCCGGCCGGCCGCGGACCAGCATCACGGCGGCCCGCACCCGCGAGGCGAGCACCCAGGCCGCGTCCAGCACGGCGGCGTCGCCCTCGTCCACCAGGCCCGCCCGGGCGGCCGCCGCCAGCGCGGCCCTGGTCCGGGTGGTGCGCAGCTCGGGCAGCCGGTGGCCGTGCTGGAGCTGGAGCAGCTGGACGGTCCACTCGACGTCGGCCAGCCCGCCCCGACCGATCTTGGTGTGCGTGGTGGGGTCGGCCCCGCGCGGCAGCCGCTCGGACTCGATCCGGGCCTTGATCCGGCGGATCTCCACCAGGTCACGCTCGGGCACGCCGGTCCCCGGGTAGCGCATCGGGTCGATCAGCTGCCGGAACCGCTCGCCGAGGCCGGCGTCCCCCGCGACCGGTTCGGCCCGCAGCAGCGCCTGGCTCTCCCAGACGTGCGACCACCGCTTGTAGTACGCCGTGTACGAGGCGAGGGTGCGCACCAGCGGGCCCTGCCGGCCCTCCGGGCGCAGGTCCGCGTCCACCAGCAGCGGCGGTTCGGTGGACGGGGCGCCGAGCAGCGTACGCAGTTCGTTGCAGACGGCGTGGGCGGCCCGGGCGGCGTCCTCCTCCAGCGAGCCGAGCACCGGCTCGTGGACGAAGAGCACGTCGGCGTCGGAGCCGTAGCCCAGCTCGCGGCCGCCGAACCGGCCCATCGCGATCACCGCGATCCGGGTCGGCAGAGCGCCGTTCTGCGCCTCCCAGCCGGCCACGCAGGCCCGCAGCGCGCCCTGCAGGGTGGCCGTGTTCAGCGCGGTGAGCGCCTCGCCGGCCACGTCCAGCGCCTCGGCCGGGTCCTCCGCGAGCCGGCCGAGGACATCGGCGGCCGCCGTCCGGAACAGCTCGCGGCGGCGCACCGAGCGGGCCGCCGCGACGGCCGCGGCCGAGGTCGAGGCCCGCCCGACGGCGGCCAGGATCTCCTGTTCCAGGGCGGCCCGCCCGCGTGGCACCAGGCCCTGCGGGTCGCCCAGCATGGCGACCGCCTCGGGGGCGCGCAGCAGCAGGTCGGGGGCGAGGCGGCCGGCCGACAGCACCCGGGCCAGCTGCTCGGCGGCGGCGCTCTCGTCCCGCAGCAGGCGCAGGTACCAGGGGGTGCGGCCGAGCGCGTCGGACACCTGGCGGAAGTTGAGCAGCCCGGCGTCCGGGTCGGCGGACTCGGCGAACCAGCCCAGCATCACCGGCAGCAGGGTCCGCTGGATGGCGGCCTTGCGGCTGACCCCGGAGGCGAGCGCGGACAGGTGGCGCAGCGCGGCGGCCGGGTCGGCGTAGCCGAGCGCCTCCAGGCGCTCCCGGGCGGCCTGCGGGCTGAGCCCGGCGGCGCCGGCCGGCAGTTCGGCGACGGCGTCCAGCAGCGGCCGGTAGAACAGCTTCTCGTGCAGCCGGCGGACCTCGACGGCGTGCCGCTTCCACTCCCGCTGGAGGGCGGCCACCGGGTCGGCCCGGGTGTCGTCGTTGATCAGCGGGGCGAGCGAGCGGGCCAGCCGGCGCTGGTCCGCCTCGTCCTTGGGCATCAGGTGGGTGCGGCGCAGCCGGTGCAGCTGGATCCGGTGCTCCAGGCTGCGCAGGAAGCGGTAGGCGGTGTCCAGCGAGGCGGCGTCGGCCCGGCCGACGTAGCCGCCGGCCGACAGTGCGGCGAGGGCCTCCAGGGTGTTGCCGCTGCGCAGGGTGCGGTCGGCGCGGCCGTGCACCAGCTGGAGCAGCTGGACGGAGAACTCGACGTCCCGCAGGCCGCCGGGGCCCAGCTTGAGCTGGCGGTCGATCTCGGTGGCGGGGATGGAGTCGATCACCCGGCGGCGCATCTGCTGCACGTCGGCGACGAAGTTCTCCCGGGCGGCGGCCTGCCAGACCATCGGGGCCAGCGCCTCGGTGTAGGCGGCGCCGAGTTCGGCGTCCCCGGCGACCGGGCGGGCCTTGAGCAGCGCCTGGAACTCCCAGGTCTTGGCCCAGCGCTGGTAGTACGCCAGGTGGCTGGCCAGGGTGCGCACCAGCGGCCCGTTGCGGCCCTCCGGGCGGAGGTTGGCGTCCACCGGCCAGATGGTGCCCTCGCCGGTGGTGTCGGAGCAGAGCCGCATGGCCCGGGCGGCGAGCCGGGTCGCGGACTGCACGGCGGTGTGCTCCTCGACGCCCTCGCGGGGCTCGGCCACGAAGATCACGTCCACGTCGGAGACGTAGTTGAGTTCGCGCCCGCCGCACTTGCCCATGCCGATCACGGCGAGCCGGCAGGCCCGGGCGGCCTGCGGGTCCTCCCCGGCGGCGATGTCGAGGGCGGTCTGCAGGGTGGAGCCGGCCAGGTCGGCGAGTTCGGCGGCGGTCTGCGCGAGATCGGTGGTGCCGGTGAGGTCGCGGGCGGCGATGGCGAGCAGGCAGCGCCGGTAGGCGACCCGCAGCAGGTCGCCGCGGTCCCCGCGGGGCTGCGGCGCGCCCTCGCGCGGGCCGCAGCCCCAGACGCCGTCGTACAGCGCCCGCAGGAAGTCCTCGCTGCCGGGGTGCATGTCCTGCTGCTCGAAGGTGACCAGCGCGTGCCAGTCCCGGGGGTGCCGGGCCAGGTGCTCGGCGAGCGCGGCGGAGGCGCCCAGCACGCCGAGCAGGCGGTCGCGCAGCGGTTTGGAGGTGGTGAGGGTGTCGCGCAGGGTGTGCTGTTCGGACGCGTCCAGGGTCTCCAGCAGCCGGGCGAGGCCGAGCAGCGCGAGGTCGGGGTCGGCGGTGGCGCCGAGCGCGTCCAGCAGCACCGGATCGTCGGCGAGGGCGCCGAGGCCGGGCCCGGCCAGCAGTCGCAGGGCCGCGCCGGGGTCGGTGAACCCTCGGCGGACCAGCCTTATCTCCGGCCGGCTGACCCGGCTGCCGGTGCGTTCCTCCACTGCCATCGCCCCTCCGGTACGCGGGTACCCGTGAACATCCGTACGACCTGTCAGCCTACGGCGCCGGTGCGGGGTCTGCTGCTCCGCGCGGGTCCGCCCGGCCCGGGCGGGCCGGGCGGACATCCGGACGGGCGAGCGGGCCGGCGGACGCGCGGGTGGGCCGGCGAATCCTGCGCGGCCGGCCCGTTGCCGTCGGTGCGCGGCGGCCGGCCCGGGCGGGGGTCAGAACTCGATGGCGGTCGGCCCCTCCACCCGCAGCTCGGCGTTGCGCCGGGTCTTGGCCCACTGGCCGCGCCCGGTGACGATCCGGGCCAGCGCCCGCCAGGCGGTGACGTAGAAGATGTAGATGTAGAAGGCGTAGGCCAGCCCCCAGCCGAGGCTGCTCCAGAACCCGACCCCGCGCTCGCACCGCCAGCGGTAGATCGGCCCCCACATGGCGAACTGGGTGATCCCGAGGGCCGCGCCGATGAACAGGCCCCAGCCGCCGCCCCCGAGGAAGCCGCCGTCGCTCTGCACCATGCCCCGGGCGAACCAGAACAGCAGCACCGGGAAGAGCAGCGAGGCGGACACCTGGAACCACGGCAGCAGCAGGTAGTACGAGATCTCCATGACCCCGGAGTGGCTGAGCTTGGGCGAGCGCCAGACCCGGGCCAGGTAGCGGGTGCACTGCATGTTGCCCTGCCCCCAGCGGGTGCGCTGGGTGATCAGCCGCCGCAGGCTCCACAGGCCTTCCTGGTCGACCGAGGTGTCGGTGGTGTACGCGGTGCGCCAGCCGTCGAGCATCAGGTCGAGACCGAGCTCGAAGTCCTCCAGCAGGGCGCCGCGCCAGGGCCCGCTGCCGCCCTCGGTGATCGCGCGCATCGCGGAGAGCCGGGTGAACTGCCCGTTGCCTCCCATGCCGACCGTCCGGGTGTGCCGGCGGGCCATCTGGACGGCGGCGGTGGTGGTCCGGAACTCCAGGTCCTGCAGGCGGACCAGCGTGCGGGCGGCCAGGTTCCGCAGCCGGCCGCCGTCCGGGACGGGCCGGCGCTCGTCCCGGTTGCGCATCCGGACCTCGCACTGCACGGCCCCGACCACCGGGTCGCCGAACAGGTGGCCCGCCGCCATCACGTCGAGTCCGCCGGGCTCGGGGTGGCCGTCCGCGTCGAAGACGCCGACCACGATCTGCTCGAAGGCGGCGTCGGCGGGCAGCCAGCCGACCAGGGCGCGGTAGGCCGCGTTCAGCGCCTCGCTCTTGCCGGTCCGGGCGTCCGGCCGGCGCCGCTGCACCAGGTGCACGTACGGGTCGGCGGCCTGCCGGGCGGCGGTGATCCCACCGGTGGCGTCGTCCGAGTCGTCGTCGACGACCCACAGGTGGGTGGACGGGAAGTGCCGGCGCAGGTAGGCCAAGGTGTCGCCGATGACGGCCTCCTCGTCCCGGCAGGGGATGAAGAAGTGCCACCGGAAGTCGTCCGCGTCGCCGGACGGGCGGGGCTTGTGCCGGACGAAGGGCACCACCAGGCACACGACGTAGCAGACGAACATGAGGGAGAAGAGCAGCGACAGCGCCATCGCCAGGTCGATCAGCGCGTACTTGCCGTCAGTCACGGTGGGTCCTTGATGTCAGCAGAGATGCCGCAGCACCGGCCCGCGTCGAGCGGTCCGGTGCTGCGGCACAGGGCAGGGCCGAGGAACCGGGGTCAGTCGTTCCTGCGCAGGTGGGACACGCGCAGCAGCAGGACACCACCGACGAACAGCAGCAGCGCGACCAGCAGGATCTGGAAGGTCTGGTTGCCGGTCGCGGCGCCGGTGGCGGCGAGGGCCCCGCCGGCGTGGTGGTGGTGGGGTCGGTACATGGATTGCCTCCGTTTACAGGGATGGGACGGGGGAAGCCACCGGGGGGACGGCGTCCGCCGCCACTGCCCCTCGGGGGGCGGCGGAAGGGCCGTGGTGGGCCGGCGACGTGTGCGGGGTGGGCGTGCGGGCCGGCCGTCCGGCCAGGGCCAGCGCCAGCTCCACGATGCGCTCGCTGGCGCGCCCGTCCCCGTAGGGCGAGGGACGCACGGCCAGCCGCGCCGCCAAGGTGGCGTCGGCGATGTACTCGCGCGCCACCCGGCCGAGGTCCGGTCCGGGGCGGAGCAGGGTCGCGAACCCCGCCTCGATCGCCTCCGGCCGTTCGGTGCTGTTGCGCAGGACGATCAGCGGCTTCTTCAGCACCGTGCACTCCTCCTGCACGCCGCCGGAGTCGGAGACCAGCAGCCGGGCGTGCCGGGCGAGGCCGAGGAAGGCCCGGTGGTCGACCGGGTCGACCGCGCCGAGGCCGGCCAGCGTGCGGCTCAGGCCGAAGCCCTCGGCCCGCCGCAGGGTGCGCGGGTGGACGGGGAAGAGCACCGGCAGGCCGAGCTTCTCCAGTTCGGCCAGGATCAGCCGCAGCCGGTGCGGGTCGTCGGTGTTCTCCGGCCGGTGCAGCGTGACCAGGACGAAGCCGTCGTCGGGGACGCCGTACCGGCGCAGCATCGCCCGGGACTCCTCGGGGCCGGGCAGCGAGTCGGTGACGGCCTCGACGATGGTGTTGCCGGTGACGCGGATCCGGGACGGCGGTACGCCCTCGGCCCGCAGGTTGGCCGCGGCGACCTCGGTGGGCGCGCAGTGCAGTTCGGCGAGCACGCCGACCACCTGCCGGTTGATCTCCTCCGGCATCGCCCGGTCGCGTGAACGCAGTCCGGCCTCGACATGGATCACCGGGATGTCGCAGTATTGCGCGGCCTGTGCGCCGGCCGAGGTCGAGTTGGTGTCGCCCTGAACGACGACCGCACGCGGAGGGTCGAGGGTGAACGCGTCGCAGAGTGCGGAAATCATCGCGCCGATCTGCTTGCCGCGCGGCATTCCGCCGATTCCGCCGAGCCGCAGTTGCGGAGCGGGCAGGTTCATACCGCGGAAGATGCTCCCGGAGAGCGTGTCGTCGTAGTGCTGCCCGGTGTAGACCAGTCGGCCGTGTTCCCCGAGGCCCCGTACCACGCGGGCCAGTTTGACGATCTCGGGCCGCGTGCCGAGCACGACGGCCACCGAACCACCGCGATTCATTGGAGACTCGACCTCCTGGTTGACGGGCCGATCCCCGCAAAAGAAGAGTCGCAAATCCCGGAACGACTATCCATTTCCGGCGCGGATTTCCACCCCAACGGTTCGCATTATCACTCCGCCGGCCGAGCAGCCCAGCCATGAATACAATATTCACGGCCGCGGGCCGAACAAAGGAACGCCCGTCCGAATTTCCGGAACCGCGCCACCGCTTTGCTTACTGATAGCGTGACGCCCGGAAACCGCCGAAGGAACGGACACGGCAGCGGCCCTCCGGATCCGGTTCGTCCTGTCGGAGCAGCGCGCGGGCGCACCGCCGTGCCGTCATGGATCGTGAGTGGACGGACACCGGCCGCCACCGAGCCGGACCGACCATGCCGAGCCTCCCCAGGAGGACGACGATCATGAAGCCCACCCGCCAACTGCTGGCCCTCGCCCTGATCGGCGCGACCGCGGCCACCCAGGCAGGAACCCTCGCGCACGCCGACCAGCGCGCCCGCAGCGACATCGTCTTCAGCGACACCTTCGAGGACCTGTCCGTCGGCCGCGGCCACGACTGGGGCTGGCAGACCGCCGCCTACGCGCAGTGCGTCAGCAACTCCAACGACGCCAAGCTCGACCACCTCACCACCTCGGCGCTCAGCACCGACAACGGCTACCTCACCATCACCGCCACCCGCCGGCCGGACGGGCTCTGGAACACCGGCCTGATCACCACCGGCGACTCCTGCGACTCCGGCGGCAACCTCGCCGAAGTACGCACCGGCGACACCATCCTCGCCCACGTCCGACTGCCCGACACCGGCTCCGGCGCCTGGCCCGCCCTGTGGACCTGGCGTGAGGGAGGCAACGAGCTCGACATCTTCGAATGGCACAGCGACCGCACCGACAGCCTCGAATTCGCCAACCACACCGGCCACAGCAACGTCCTCTACACCGCCCCCGAGATAGGCCCCGGCCAGTGGGTCTACGTCGGCGCGGAGCTCGGCGCCGACAACGTCACCTGGCTGGTCGGCACCGACCCCGACAACCTCACCGCCGCGTACGAGGACCATGTGGGCGTCGGCCCCGACTTCGTCTCCTACCCCGTCCTCAGCCTGTCCATCAACAACGGCAACTTCCATGCCGCGCCCGCCACCGACGAACCCGTCACCCTCGCCATCGACTCGCTGTCGATCATCAGGCCGAGGTGACCGGACCGTCACCGGCACCCGCCGCGGCCCTTCGTCCGGCGAGCGTCGGACGGCTGACGGCCTGACGACCGACGGCCGACGGCCGACGGCCGGGCGGTGAACGACCCGGCGGCGACCGTCCGACAGGGGACGGCCCGTCGGCGGACGGCCTGACGGTGAACGACCCGGCGACGGAGGACAACCGATCGCCGGCGCCGAGCCGCTCCGGTCTGCGGGACATGGTCCCGGAGGCCGGAGCCTCGCGTCGTTCCGCCGAGAAAGCGCCGCGGGCGGCAATCCGACGGCGGCGCGGCTACGAATGGTCACGGTGGCCGGGCCGCGATGGCCGCCGCGAGGGTTCGTCAGCCGGCCGACGGCGCGGGCGATCCCGGCAGCGGGCGGCCCGGCCCGGCCACCGGTGGCACCGGAGCAGGCCGGGCAGGGTCGCGAAGGCGGCCCGCCGCGGTCACGAGACGGGAGGGGCGATCCGATGACCGGCAGGAGCACGGCGATGAGCAGCACCGACGGCGGACCCGTGGTGGTCGAGATCGAGGACGTGAGCGGCCCGGCGACCTTCGTCGAGCTGTCCGAGGCGCTCGCCGCACTCTGGGAGTCCCTCCGGCCGCTGCCGCTGGGCCCGGTGCAGACCGACGCCTTCCGGCACTTCCTCACCCGGCCCGACGCGCTCCGACTGGTCACCGAGTCCATCCGGCGCGACGGACGGCTGATCCTGTCCTTCCGGATGAACGACCGGCTGCACGCCGTCTGGGTCAGCCCGGCCGGCGCGGCGCCACCACCGCGCTGAACCCGCCGGGCGACCGGCGGACCGAGGCGGATACCGGCCGTCGGCCCGCTCCGGAGGCGCGAAGACGGCCCACGGACGGCCCAGGGCGGGTGAACAGACCCCCGGGCCGACGGTGGGGACCCGCCGGCCCGGGGAGTTCACTCGCCCTGGTAAGGGTGCTGACCTGCGGTTACAGCACCTGGAGGTTCTTGCGCAGCTCGAACGGCGTGACCTCGGAGCGGTACTCCTCCCACTCCTGGCGCTTGTTGCGCAGGAAGAAGTCGAAGACGTGCTCGCCGAGGGTCTCCGCCACCAGCTCGCTGCGCTGCATCAGGTCGATGGCCTCGCCGAGGTTCTGCGGCATCGGCTGGATGCCCATGGCGCGGCGCTCGGAGTCGGAGAGCGCCCACACGTCGTCGTCGGCGCCGGCCGGGAGCTCGTAGCCCTCCTCGATGCCCTTCAGGCCGGCCGCCAGGGTGACGGCGTAGGCGAGGTAAGGGTTGCAGCCGGTGTCCAGCGAGCGGACCTCGACCCGGGTGGAGCCCTGCTTGCCGGGCTTGTACATCGGGACGCGGATCAGCGCGGAGCGGTTGTTGTGGCCCCAGCAGATGTACGAGGGGGCCTCGCCGCCGGCGCCGGCCGTGCGCTGCGAGCCGCCCCAGATCCGCTTGTAGGAGTTGACCCACTGGTTGGTGACGGCGGCCGTCTCGGCGGCGTGCCGCAGCAGGCCGGCGATGAACGAGCGGCCGGTCTTGGAGAGCTGGTACTCGGCGCCGGACTCGTGGAAGGCGTTGCGGTCGCCCTCGAAGAGCGAGAGGTGGGTGTGCATGCCGGAGCCGGGGTGCTCGGAGAACGGCTTCGGCATGAAGCTGGCGTGCACGCCCTGCTCCAGCGCGACCTCCTTCATGACCAGACGGAAGGTCATGATGTTGTCGGCGGTGGAGAGCGCGTCGGCGTAGCGCAGGTCGATCTCCTGCTGGCCGGGGGCGCCCTCGTGGTGGGAGAACTCCACCGAGATGCCCATCGACTCCAGCATGGTGATGGCCTGGCGGCGGAAGTCGTGGCCGACGCCGCGCGGGGTGTGGTCGAAGTAGCCGGACTGGTCGGCCGGGATCGGCGCGGTGCCGTCGCCCGGGAGGTTCTTCAGCAGGAAGAACTCGATCTCGGGGTGGGTGTAGAAGGTGAAACCGAGGCTGGAGGCCTTCTCCAGGGTGCGCTTCAGCACGAACCGCGGGTCCGCGTAGGAGGGCGAGCCGTCCGGCATCATGATGTCGCAGAACATCCGCGCGGTGCCCGGGGTCTCGGAGCGCCAGGGCAGGATCTGGAAGGTGGTCGGGTCCGGCTTGGCGATCATGTCGGACTCGTAGACCCGGGCGAAGCCCTCGATCGCCGAGCCGTCGAAACCGATGCCCTCCTCGAAGGCCTGTTCCAGCTCCGCCGGAGCCACGGCGACCGACTTCAGGAACCCGAGCACGTCGGTGAACCACAGCCGGACAAAACGGATGTCACGCTCTTCGAGCGTACGAAGCACGAACTCCTGCTGCTTGCCCATGGGGACAGTCTCACCTCTGCTCTTTACGTTCGTGTTACGCCGGACGCGGCTCGAAAGCGGCTGCCCCCATCATGGCGGATCACCACCGGAAATCCGACACCTGGTCGGGTGCTGCCATCATCGGGGCGCGTCGTGCGGAACCCGTCGGGGCAGCACCCGCCCGAGACATAGCGTCAGATAGACGATTACACTCGGGCCATGCCGAATCTCCGTCTCGCCCTGTGCCAGACCGACCCCTCCGTCGGTGACCTCGCGCGCAACGCGGAGGCGGTGGTGCACTGGACCAGGCAGGCCGCCGAGGCCGGCGCCCAGCTGGTCGCCCTCCCCGAGATGGCCCTCACCGGGTACCCGGTCGAGGACCTCGCGCTGCGCGGGTCCTTCGTGGAGGCCTCCCGGGCCGCGCTGGTGGACCTGGCCGCCCGGCTGGAGCGCGAGGGGCTCGGCGGGGTACCCGTGGTGGTCGGGTACCTGGGGCGCTCCGAGGCCGCGTACCACGCGACCGACCGCCCGGCCGGGTCGCCGCAGAACTGCGCCGCGGTGCTGCACGGCGGCAAGGTGGTCAGCCGCTTCGCCAAGCACTTCCTGCCCAACCACGGTGTCTTCGACGAGTACCGCTGGTTCTCCCCCGGCAACCAGCTGCCGGTGGTCAACCTGCACGGCGTGGACGTGGCGCTGGCGATCTGCCAGGACATCTGGCAGGACGGCGGCCGGGTCGCCGCGACCGCCGAGGTGGGCGCCGGGCTGCTCGTGGTGATCAACGGTTCGCCGTACGAGCGCGGCCGCGGCGAGGTCCGGCTGGACCTGGTGCGGCGCCGGGCCGCCGAGGCGGGCTGCCCGCTGGCGTACGTCAACCTGGTCGGCGGGCAGGACGAACTGGTCTTCGACGGGCAGTCGATCGTGGTCTCGGCCGAGGGCGAGGTGCTGGCCAGGGCGCCGCAGTTCGAGGAGGCGCTGCTGCTGGTCGACCTGGACCTGCCGGAGGCCTCGGACCACACGGACGGCCTGGTGCTCGGCGACGGACTGCAGCTGGTCCGCACCGAACTGGGCGGCGCGATCACCGGCCGCCCCGCCGGGCCGCTCGCGCCGCAGATCGCGCAGCCGCTGGCGGACGAGGCCGAGATCTACGCCGCGCTGGTCGAGGGGACCCGCGCCTACGTGCGCAAGAACGGCTTCCGCTCGGTGCTGGTCGGCCTGTCCGGCGGCATCGACTCGGCGCTGGTCGCCGCGATCGCGGTGGACGCGCTCGGCGCCGGGAACGTCCACTGCGTCTCGATGCCCAGCCGGTACTCCTCACAGCACTCCCGCGACGACGCCGCCGAGCTGGCCCGCCGCACCGGGCTGCACTTCCGTACGGTGTCGATCGCCCCGATGTTCGACGCCTACCTGGACGCGGTCGGGCTGACCGGGCTCGCCGAGGAGAACCTGCAGTCCCGGCTGCGCGGCACCCTGCTGATGGCGATCTCCAACCAGGAGGGGCACCTCGTGCTCGCCCCGGGCAACAAGAGCGAGCTGGCGGTCGGCTACTCCACCCTCTACGGCGACTCGGTGGGTGCGTACGGGCCCATCAAGGACGTCTACAAGTCGCTGGTGTTCCGCCTCGCCCGCTGGCGCAACGAGGTGGCCGAGGAGCGCGGCGAGGTGCCGCCGATCCCGGAGAACACCATCGACAAGCCGCCGTCCGCCGAGCTGCGCCCCGATCAGGTCGACGCCGACTCGCTGCCGGACTACGACCTGCTGGACACCGTGCTGGACGCCTACGTCGAGGGCGACCAGGGCCGGGACGCCATCGTGGCGGCCGGCTTCGACCCGGCCGTGGTGGACCGGGTGGTGCGGCTGGTCGACACCGCCGAGTACAAGCGCCGGCAGTACCCGCCGGGCCCGAAGATCTCCCCCAAGGGCTTCGGCCGCGACCGCCGGCTGCCGATCACCAACGGCTGGCGCCGGGGCTGAGCCACCGGTCCGGCGCCGCGCGGCGCCGGACCCACCGGCAGCGGGGCCGGCCGGCAGCCGGGCCTACTGGTAGCGGTAGGCGGCCGCGACCGCGCGGTGGTCGCTGCCGTCCGAGGCCAGCACCCAGGAGTCGGTGGGCTTCAGGCCGCCCTTGCTCAGGATCTGGTCGATCCGGGCCATCGGCAGCGAGGCCGGCCAGCTGAACCCGAAGCCGTCACCGGCCGCGCCCTGCGCGGAACGCATCTGCGAGGTGACCGGAGCCAGGCTCCGGTCGTTCATGGTGCCGTTGAGGTCGCCGAGCAGCAGGACCTTCTTCAGCGGCTCGGCCTGCACCGCGTCGCCCAGCGCCTGCGCGCTGACGTCCCGGCGCTCGGCCGTGAAGCCGCCCTCGGATTTCACCCGTACGGAGGGCAGGTGCGCCACGTACACCGCGACCGGGCCCTGCGGGGTGGTCACCTGGGCGCGGAAGGCCCTGGTCCAGCCCATCTTGATGTCCACCACGGCCACGCCGCCGATCGGGAACTTCGACCAGAGCCCGACGGTGTTCTGCACCACGTGGAACGGGTACGCCTCGGCCAGCCCGCTCTCGTAGCTGCGCAGCGGCTTGCCGGCCAGCTCCTGCAGCGCGACGATCTGCGCGCCGGAGTCGTTCAGCAGCTTCACCGTGCCCGGCACGTCGCTGTTGGCGGCCGCCACGTTGTGGGTGAGGACGGTGAAGTCGCCCTTGCCGCTGCCCTTGTCGGTGAGCAGGCCGCCGAACAGGTTCAGCCAGACCAGGGTCGGCACCAGCAGCGCGACCAGGGCCGACACCGAGCGCCGCCACAGGGCGAGCGGCAGCAGCACCAGGACGGCCAGGCCCACCCACGGCAGGAAGGTCTCCAGCAGGCTGCCGAGGTTGCCGACGCTGTTGGGCACCTGGGAGTGGAAGGCCAGCAGGGCCGCGGTGAGCACGGCGAGCAGCGCGAGGATCCAGCCGCGCCGCCAGCCGGAGCGGCCCCGGTCGTCCCGGCCGAGGCTCCAGCCGCGGCCGCGCCGGACGCCCGATCCCCCGCCCGACGTGTCGGCGCCCCGCTCCACGGCGTCGTCCGCCGGTGCCGCTGCCCTGTCCGCCTGCGCCATGCCTGGCCCCTCGTTCGTTCGTCGCCGTACCGGCCTTGCTGCCGGTGGCCGTGCGGGCCGATGCCGTTTTTGTCGGATTCTCGGCTCAGCCTATGACGGCTCAGACGCGACGGTGCCGCGCCGGGGTTCCGGCGCGGCACGGTTTCGTGAGACTGGCCACGGCCGCAGGCTACGGGGCGGCCGGCCCGGGGGCCGCCACCCCGGCCAGCAGCACGTCGACCATGGTCTCGGCCAGCCGCGGGTCGCTGAGGTCGGAGTCGTCCCAGAGCACGGTGCGCACCAGGATCGGACCGAGCAGGATCTCGGCGAGCAGGTCCTCGTCCAGGTCGGCGCGCAGCTCGCCCTGCGCCATCCCCCGGCGGATGATCGACCGCAGCAGCTCGCGGCGGGGCTGCAGCACCCGCTTCTTGTACGCGGCGTGCAGCTCCGGCCAGCTGCTCATCTGGCCCAGGGCGGCCTTGAGCACCCAGCGCGAGCGCTTGGCCAGCCCGCGCCGGCGCATGTAGTCGATCACCTCGACCAGGTCGGCGCGGACGCCGCCGCCGGTCAGCTGCGGTTCGGGCGCCTCCAGTCGGGCGACCACGTCGACCAGCAGGGCCTCCTTGTTCGGCCAGCGCCGGTAGATGGTGGCCTTGCCGACCCCGGCGGCCGCGGCGATGCCCTCGACGGACAGCTGGGACAGGCTCGCCCCGCCCTCCATCAGCTGCTCGACCGCGGCGAAGATGGCCTGCTCGGCGGCCTCGCTGCGCGGGCGCCCCCGGCGCGGCGCGTCGCAGGACTCCCCCGGGGAGTAGGCGCATTCGTGCTCCGCCGTGGCCGCCCTGCTGTCCGTCTCCATCCCCGCTCTTCCTTCTTCCTCGGTACGCGGCGGCCCCCGGTGCGCCGGCCGCCCGGTACGCCACCGTGCCGGTACGCCACCGTGCCGGTACGCCACGGTGCCGGTGCGGCGGAACCGTCCCGGCGCCCCGGCGCGACCCGGGGGCCCCGCCGGTGGCCGCGGCCCGCACGGGGTGCGGGCCCTGTCCCCCGCCGGGGGGACAGGGCCCATTCTCCACCTACCGGCTAAAGCTCCGGCAGGCCGCCGGCCGCGGTGCGGCCGGCCGGGCGGCCGGCGGGGCGGATCAGGCGTCGGCCGACTCGGGGGCGAGCGGGCGGACCGGCTGCGGGGCGGCGGCCGGGCCGCCGGGCACCTTGGCCGGCAGCAGGAACCAGGCCAGCAGGACGCCGGCCGCGGTGACACCGGCCGACAGTCCGGCGACCACGTGCATGGCGTGGATGAAGGAGTCCTTGGCGGGCTCGATCAGTCCGGCGCCGTCGGGGCCGAGCTTGCCGGCCACCGCGAAGGTGGCCTCCAGCGACTCCCCGGCCTTGTCCCGCAGGCCGGCCGGCAGCTGGTCGAGCCGGTCCGAGATGCCGGTCCGGTAGACGGTGGAGAGCACCGCGCCGAGCACCGCGACCCCGAGCGAGCCGCCGACCTGGCGGAAGGTGTTGTTGAGCGCCGAACCGGCGCCGGCCTTCTCCCGGGGCAGCGAGGACATGATCGCCACGGTCACCGGCGGCATCACGTGCGCCATGCCCGTGCCCATCACGAAGCCGATGGCCACCAGCACCCAGATCGGCGTGTCGGCGTCGAGCGCCAGGTAGCCGACGAAGGCGGCGGTGATCAGCGCCATGCCGGCCGCGCAGGTGGCCCGGACGCCGAAGCGGTCCACCACCAGGCGGGCCCGGGGGGCGAACAGCAGCTGGGCGACGGCCAGCGGCAGCATCAGCACGCCGGCCATCAGGGCGCTGTAGCCGCGCACGCTCTGGATGTAGAAGACGCCGAAGAAGGAGACGCCCATCAGCGCGAAGAAGACCAGCCCGATGACCGTGACGGAGGCGCTGAACACCTTGTTGCGGAACCAGCCGACGTCCAGCGCGGGGTGGTCGGTGCGCTTCTCGTGCAGGACGAAGGCGGCCAGCGCGAGCAGGCCGACGAGCAGCGGCACCCAGGCCCCGGGGGCGGTGAAGTCCGCCAGCTCGCCGCCCTTGATGATGCCGTAGATCAGCGCGACCAGGCCGACGATGGACAGCAGCACACCCACCGGGTCGAGCCGGCCGGGCCGCGGGTCCTTGGAGTCGGGGACGAGCAGCGTCATGGCCACCAGCGCGACCAGCACGATCGGGACGTTGATCAGGAAGACCGAGCCCCACCAGAAGTGCTCGATCAGCAGGCCGCCGGTGATCGGGCCGACCGCGATGGCCAGGCCGACCGCGCCCGCCCAGATGCCGATCGCCTTGGGCTGCTCGGAGCGCTCGAAGACGTTCATGATGATGGCCAGCGTGGCCGGCATCACGAAGGCGCCGCCGAGGCCCATCACGGCGCGGTAGGAGATGAGTTCACCGGGCGAGGAGGCCAGCGCGGAGAGCAGCGAGCCGATGCCGAACACCACCATGCCGGCGAGCAGCGACTTCTTGCGGCCGAAGCGGTCGCCGAGCAGTCCGGCGGTGAACAGCAGGCCCGCGAAGACCAGGGTGTAGGAGTTGATCGACCACTCCAGGTCGCTCTGGCTGGCGCCGAGGCCGGTCGGAGCGGGGGTGGCGATGGTCTTCATCGCCACGTTGAGGATGGAGTTGTCGAGCACGACGACGAGCAGGGCGAGCACGAGGGTGCCCAGGATCGCCCAGCGGCGGCGGTGGATGGCTTCCGGCACTCGGGGTGGCGCGGCTGCGGTGGTCATCGGTGTTCCCGTCCCTACGTGTTCGACACTGGCGGGAATTTACGAGACGAAGACGTCTCGCAACCCCCTCGGACAGCGTAGCGCCGGTTTCGATACGAGACGAGCCCGTATCGTAAACTCATGGCAAACATCCGGTCGGCACAGCCCGCCCCGCCGGGCCCGGGACACCCCCGTCCGGCCGGCCCGCGACAGACCCGGGGGCGGTATGCCCGCACCCGCCCCGGCCCGGTGTGCCGGAGATCGCACACCACGGGACGCACGCCTCTTTGCGCTCGCGTCGAGCCGTGCAAGCATGGAGGGGATCCGGGGACGCCGTACGGCGCCACGAGACGACAACCCTTTCAGGAGCCTGTTCGATGAACGCTTCTTCGCCCGCGCCTGCCCCGACCCAGGCGTCCACCGCCACCCTCTACGGGGGCGTCACCAACCGCCGCGTGACCGTCCGCGACCTCGCCGCCGCCAAGCAGCGCGGCGAGAAGTGGTCCATGCTCACCGCGTACGACGCGCTGACCGGCGGTGTCTTCGACGAGGCCGGCATCCCGGTGCTGCTGGTCGGCGACTCCGCCGGCAACTGCCACCTCGGCTACGAGACCACCGTGCCGGTGACCATGGATCAGATGGTGATGCTCTCCGCCGCCGTCGTCCGGGGCACCAAGCGCGCCATGGTCGTCGCCGACATGCCGTTCGGCTCGTACCAGGAGTCCCCCGCGCAGGCCATGCACAACGCCGCCCGGCTGATGAAGGAGGCCGGCGTCGGCGCCGTCAAGCTGGAGGGCGGCGAGCGCAGCGCCCGCTCGATCGAGCTGCTGGTCGAGGCCGGCATCCCGGTGATGGCGCACATCGGCCTGACCCCGCAGTCGGTGCACGCCTTCGGCGGCTACCCCGTGCAGGGGCGCGGCGACGAGGCGGCGCACCAACTGCTGCGTGACGCCAAGGCCGTGCAGCAGGCCGGCGCCTTCTCCGTCGTCCTGGAGGCCGTGCCGGCCGAACTCGCCAAGCAGGTCACCGAGGAGCTGGCGATCGCCACCGTCGGCATCGGCGCGGGCGTCGACACCGACGCCCAGGTGCTGGTCTGGACGGACATGGCCGGCATGACGGCGGGCCGGGTGCCCAAGTTCGTCAAGCAGTACGCCAACCTGCGGGCCGTGCTCGGCGACGCCGCCCGCGAGTTCGCCGCCGAGGTCTCGGCCGGCAGCTTCCCCGCACCGGAGCACACCTTCAAGTAGCGCAGGCCGGGTGACGGCGCTCCCGGAGGGAGGTGGCGGGTCCGGACCGGACCCGCCACCTCCCTCCGTGCGTCCCGGCCGCCCCGGCCCCCGACAGCGATCTGTGAGCGGGACGGCGGCGGGCGGCGGCGGATGACAGCGAGCTGTCGGTGACGACGGCAGGCTGTCAGCGGCGTGACAGTGGGACCGGGCAGTCTCAAGGCATGACACGAATCGCCACCCCCCGGAACGACCGGGCTCCCGCCGACACGGGCAACGCCGTCGAGGTCCGCGGCATCGTCAAGCACTACGGGCAGACCAAGGCCCTGGACGGCGTCGACCTCACCGTCCGCCGGGGCACCGTGCTGGGTGTCCTCGGCCCCAACGGCGCCGGCAAGACCACCCTGGTCCGCGTCCTGTCCACGCTGATCAAGCCGGACGCCGGCACCGCCTTCGTCGGCGGGTACGACGTCCTGCGCCAGCCCAAGCAGCTGCGCCGCACCATCGGCCTCACCGGCCAGTACGCCTCCGTGGACGAGATGCTCTCCGGCTACGAGAACCTCTACCTGATCGGCCGGCTGCTCGACCTCTCCCGCAAGGACGCCAAGGCCCGGGCCACCGAGCTGCTGGAGCGCTTCTCGCTGACCGAGGCCGCCAGGCGCACCGCCAGGACCTACTCCGGGGGCATGCGCCGCCGGCTCGACCTCGCCGCCAGCATGATGGGCCGGCCCAAGGTCCTCTACCTGGACGAGCCCACCACCGGCCTCGACCCGCGCACCCGCAACGAGGTCTGGGACGAGGTGCAGCGGATGGTCTCCGAAGGCGCGACCGTCCTGCTCACCACCCAGTACATGGAGGAGGCCGAGCAGCTCGCCAGCGAGCTGACGGTCATCGACCGCGGCAAGGTGATCGCCTCCGGCGGCGTCGCCGAGCTCAAGGCCCAGGTCGGCGGCCGGACCCTGCAGGTCCGCCCCGTCGACGTGGCCGAGCTGCCCGAGATGGCCCGCTGCCTGCGTGAGAGCGGCATCGCCGCCGCCACCTTCTCCACCGACACCGGGCTGCTCTCGGTGCCGATCGCCGGCGAGGCCGAACTGACCGCCGTGGTCGGCGTGCTGGGCACCCGGGGCTTCGGCATCGCCGGGATCGACACCAAGGTGCCGAGCCTGGACGAGGTCTTCCTGACCATCACCGGCAAGCCCGCCCCGGCCGACGCCGTCCCCACCCTCGTGAAGGAGCCCGTCGCATGAGCACCGCGACCCTCACCCCGGCCCCGGTCCGCCCGCCGGCCGCCGGCCCCGAACAGCGGATCGGCCTGCGCTCGACCGTCCGCCACATCGGCGCGCTGACCCGCCGCAACCTGATGCGGATCAAGGCCGACCCGGAGTCGATGTTCGACGCCGTGCTGATGCCGATCATCTTCACCGTGCTGTTCGTCTACGTCTTCGGCGGCGCGATCTCCGGCGACCAGGACTCGTACAAGCAGTACATGATCCCCGGTCTGCTCGGCCAGACCGGCATCACCCTGGCGATGGCCGTCGGCACCGGCCTCAACAGCGACTTCCAGACCGGGGTGATGGACCGGTTCCGGACCTTGCCGATCGGCCGCTCGGCCGTCCTGGTCTCCAAGATCGTCGCGGAGACCTGCCGGGCGCTGCTCTCCTTCACCATCCTGATCGTCTTCGCGCTGATCCTCGGCTTCGAGGTGAAGACCGGCCCGCTGGAGCTGCTGGCGGCCATCGGCCTGTCGCTGCTGTTCGGCATGTCGATGGTGTGGATCTCGATGCTGCTGGGCATGGCGCTGCGCAGCGTGCAGGCCGTCCAGGGAGTCGCGATGCTGGTGATCATGCCGCTGCAGTTCGGCAGCTCGATCTTCGCGCCGACCGACTCGATGCCCGGCTGGCTGCAGGCCTTCACCGACTACAACCCGCTGTCGGCGCTCGCCGACGCCTGCCGCAACCTGCTCAACGGCGGCCCGCTGACGCACTCCGTGCTGATCGTGGTCGGCTGGTCGGTCGGCGTCACCGCAGTCTTCGCGCCGCTGGCCGTGGCCCGGTTCCGCAAGCGGACCTGACCCGGACCGGCCCGGGCGGGCGGGCGGGTCGGGACCTCAGAGCTCCAGCCCCCGCTCCCGCGCCCAGTCACCGAGCGAGTCCAGAACGGCGGTGGTCCCTCCCAGGGAGAGGCCACCGCCTTGGGCGATCGCGGCCTCGTAGCCGTCGTCGCCCAGCAGCCGCCGCAGGCTGCGGTCGGCCGTCCGTGCCTCCACCTGGTCCAGGAAGCCGCCCTTGGGACCGTTGAGTCCGGCGTGCGAGCCGAGCAGCCGGGCGGCCTGGCGGGCGCAGTCGAGGTCCTGGTCACGCTCGGCGAAGACCCGCAGCACGCCCGCGGCGGCGGGCACCAGCAGCACCGTCATCTGCTCGGCGAAGGCCCCCACCTCACTCTTCATCCCGCGCAGCAGTGACCAGCCGCCGATCAGCAGCAGCAGGCCACGTTCGGGCTCCCCGGACCGGGCGGTCACCCAGCCCCGGATGCAGGACAGCAGCGAGGGCACCAGGCCGGGCACCAACGGGCCGTACTCGCCCTGGGCCTGCTCCAGGACGTCCAGCTCCTGCAGGGCCTCGGTGAACTCCTCACGCAGGGTGTGCAGGCCGGTGAGGACCAGTCGCCCGAAGAGCACCGCGCCGTTGCTGCCGTGGGTCCCGTCCCCGACCTGCTCCAGGGCCTCCCGGACGATCCGCTCCCCCTCCGCCGGATCGCTGCCCATCAAGGCGTTGCCGAGCTGCACCATCAGCATCGGCACCTCCTGCGGGGCCCCCACCTCCTGGGTCAGCTCGATGGCCTGCCGGTACGCGACGACGGCCTGCTCCGTCTCCCCCGCCGTGGTCAGCGACTCGGCCCGGGCCGCCAGCGCCTGCGACATCCCCCAGCGGTCACCGGCCCGGGTGAACAGGGCCAGCGACTCGTCGCCGTCCCGGATGCCGGCCTCCAGGCCGCCCGGCCAGTCGTTCATCATCTTCGCCCGGATCTGCAGGATGAAGGCCAGGTCGCTGTCGCTGCCGTGCACCCGGCAGCCCGCCACCGCGTCGTCGAGCATCTCCCGCATCTGGTCCAGCTTCCCCGCGAGGAAGGCCGCGAAGACCCGCATCAGGGCCGGGAACTTGTACGACTGGGGCAGGTCGGGGGTGTACGTCCGGATGATCCGGCGGGCCAGGTCGGCGGCCTCGACGTTGTCCAGCACCTCCATGTCGCCCTCGAACTGGCTCACCAGGCGCGACAGCCGGAGCTGGCGGCGGGCCTCGGCCAGGACGTCCGGCGTCATCGGCAGCGGGCAGTGCAGGATGTCGGCGGCGAGCGGTTCGGCCGGGGGCGCGCCGTCGGCGAACGGATCGGGGCCGAGCTGCGCGACCGCGTCGTACCAGGAGTGCGCCTCGGCACTGTACCCGCGCAGGGTCCAGAACCAGCTCATGCCCAGCGCGATGACCAGCGCGTCCTGCTCCTCGCCCCGGTCGACGGCCCGGCGCAGCGCCACCCGGACGTTGTCCTTCTCCCGCTCCAGCAGGCTGATCAGGCCCAGCTGGCGCGGGCCGTACCGGTCGGGCTCGGTGGCGCGCAGCACGTCCCGGAAGTGCCGCAGATGGCGCAGCTGGACGTCGTCCTCGGGAGTCTGCGCCAGCCGCTCGGCCGCGTACTCGTGGATGGTCTCCAGCATCCAGTAGCGGGGCGGGCCCTCGGCGTCCAGGCCGGCCACCACCAGGGACTTGTCGACCAGCGAGAGCAGCAGGTCGGCGACATCCTCGCGGGGCACCCCGGCCGCGTCCGAGCAGACCGCCTCGGCGTCCTCCAGTGTCCAGCCGCCGGCGAAGGCCGACAGCCGGCGCAGTACCGCCCGTTCGCGCTTGCCGAGCAGGTCCCAGCTCCAGTCGACCACGGCGCGCAGGGTCTGCTGGCGGGGCAGCAGGGTGCGGCTGCCGGCGGTGAGCAGGGCGAAGCGGCCGTCCAGCCGGTCGGCGATCTGGCGCGGCGTCATCACCCGCAGCCGGGCCGCCGCGAGTTCGATGGCGAGCGGCAGGCCGTCCAGCCGGCGGCAGATCTCCGCGCAGGCCTCGGGGTCGGCGTCGGGGTCGAAGCCGGGCCGGCCGGCGGCGGCGCGCTCGGCGAGCAGTCGCAGCGCGACCGGGTCGGGCAGCGGTTCGACCGGCAGCACCGCCTCGCCGGGGACGCCGAGCGGCTCCCGGCTGGTGGCCAGCACGGTCAGGCCGGGGCATTCCGCCAGCAGCCGGTCCGCGAGGTCGGCGGCGGCCTGGATCAGGTGCTCGCAGTTGTCCAGGACGATCAGCATCCGGCGCCGGCCGCAGTGTTCGACGATCCGGCGCACCGGGTCGTCGGTGCGGTTCTCGATCACCTCGACGACCTTGTTGCCGGTGTGCAGCACGGTCTCGCGCAGGCCGAGCGCCGAGAACACCGCGCCGGGGACGGCCTCGGGGCTCTCCAGCGGGGCGAGTTCGGCCAGCCACACGCCGTCCGGCCAGTTCCCGGCGGCCAGTTCGGCGCGGCCGGCCTCGACCGAGAGGCGGGTCTTGCCGGAGCCGCCGGGGCCGGTGAGGGTGGTGAGCCGGCCTGCCGTCAGGGCGGCTCTGACGGCGGCCAGATCGCTCTCCCGGCCGACGAAGCTGGTGAGCCTGGCCCGCAGGTTGCCGGCGGTGCGCGCGGCCGGGGCCGGCGGCTGGGCGGCCGGCCCGGGCGTCGGCCGGGCGGTCAGGGCCTGGGGTGCGGGGGCGGCGTGCGACGCGGGGGGTGTCGGGGCGGGGGGTGTCGGGGCGGGGGCCGCGGAGGGGGCCCACAGGTCGCCGTTCATCGGCGGGTGGGCCCCGTCCAGGCCCCGGCCCGGCCGGCCAGGGCCCCCGGCCGGCTCCGGCGAGGGATCCGCCGGGCGGAGCAACTCGCCGTGCAGTGCGCGCAGTTGACGGCCCGGGTCGGTGCCCAGCTCGTCGGCCAGCACGCGCCGCACCCGCTCGTACTGGCGCAGCGCCTCGGAGCTGCGGCCACTGTCGTGCAGCGCCCGGATCAGCAGGTACTGGACCTGCTCGTCCAGCGGGTGCTGCTCGGCCAGCCCGGCCAGTTCGGCGGTCAGCTCGGCGGCCCGGCCCAGGGCCAGGTCGGCGCTGATCCGGTGCCGGCGGGTCTCCTCCCGCTGGGCCTCCAGCCGGATGGCCGGACCACCCAGGTCCGGCAGGTCGGCGAGGGCCGCGCCGCGCCAGAGGGCCAGCGCCTCGCGCAGCCGCTCGGCGGCGACGGCGTGGTCGGCCGCCTCCATGGCCCGGCGGCCCTCGGCGGAGAGTCGTTGGAACTCGGCGAGGTCGGTGTCCGGGCGGGTCAGCCAGTACCCGGCCGGGCCGGAGCCGATCTCGCCGCGGCCGACGGTCCGCCGCAGCCGTCCGACCAGGGTCTGCAGCGCCGCGGCGGCGTCCTGCGGCGGCTCGGCGCCCCAGACCTCCTCGGCCAGCAGGTCGGCCGGGACCGGCCGGCCCTGCCGCAGGGCCAGCGCGGCGAGGAGCGCGCGCAGCCGGGCCCCGCCGAGCGGGATCGCCGTACCGTCGTCGTGGTGGGCCGTGGTGGTGCCGAGGATGCCGTAGTGCACCCGCCCATTCTGGTCGACACCTGGAGCCGCGGACGCACAAATATCCGGTGGTGACGGTTCCGGTCCGCCGCCACCGGCCGGCTCCGTACTCCCGGGCTCGCCGCCCGGACCTCCGCCCTGACCCCCGCCCTGACCCCCGCCCGGGCCCCCGCCCGGGCCCGCCGCCGGGCCCTCGCCACGCCCGGAACCAGCGAGGCCGTCCCGTACGTTCACCCGGAGCGGCTTGTCCGGGCCGGGGCCGCCCGGCATGATCGGACCCCTGCCCGCCCCGGGCACCCGACCCCGACGGACGTCCGCCCCCGTGTCGTCCGCACCCTCGACCCTCCGGAGCCTGACCACCATGACCTTTGCCGAAGCACGGCGCTCGCGCAGCGAGGAACGCCGGATCAGCCCGGTGTTCTGGGTGCTGCTGGCGGTACTCGGCACCTCCGGCTGGGCCGTCTGGTCCGGCTGGGGGAACTCCGGTTTCGGGGTGTTCCTGTTCGTGGTGGCGGGCTGGATGGTCTCGCTGTGCCTGCACGAGTACGGGCACGCGCGGACCGCGCTGCACGGCGGGGACATCAGCATCGGCGCCAAGGGCTACCTGACGCTCAACCCGCTGAAGTACACCAACGTGCTGTTCAGCTTCGTGCTGCCGGTGGTCTTCGTGATCCTGGGCGGCATCGGCCTGCCCGGCGGCGCGGTCTACATCGAGCGGCACCGGATCAGCGGGCGGCTGAAGCACAGCCTGATCTCCGCCGCCGGGCCGCTGGTGAACGTGCTGTTCGCGGGCGTCCTGCTGACGGCGGTGGGCGCCGGCTGGTTCGACGACCCCGACCGGCTGATCGAGATCGGCGGCCGCACCCTGGACCTCTCGCCGCTGCCGGCCGCGCTGGCGTACCTGGCGATGTTCCAGGTCAGCGCCGCCCTGCTGAACCTGCTGCCGGTCCCGGGTCTGGACGGCTACGGGATCGTCGAGCCGTGGCTGTCGCCGAAGGTCCGCCGCGCGGTCGAGCCGTTCGCGATGTACGGGATGCTGGCCGTGTTCGCGCTGCTGTGGCAGCCCCAGGTGAACCGGTTCTTCTTCGACGTGGTCTACGGGATCACCGAGCTGTTCGGTGTGGACCGCGGGGTCATCTGGGTCGGCGACTACCTGTTCCGGTTCTGGAACCACTGAGCCGGGCGGGCGCCGGCCGCGCCAGGACCTGCCGGCCCGGCGGGCCCGGTCAGTGGCCGGGGTCGGCGGCCTTCGCCAGCCGCTCCTTGCGGACGTGGAACCAGGCGATGTTGCTCGACACACCCGCCAGCAGCACCCAGACCACACCCAGCCAGTTGCCCTGCACGAAGGACACCACCGCGGCGGCCACCGCGAGGATGAGGACGATCGAGGCGTAGAGGGCGGTGCGGGGCATGGCGGGGGGCTCCTAAAGCCGGGTACGGTCGGCTCCCATTGTCACCGAAGGCCCCCTCGACGCGGTCGAGGGGGCCTTCGGCACGGCGCGGCCGGGTACCGGGCGGAGGGGCGGACGGACCCCGAGGCACCCCGCCGAGCGCCGGCCGACCGGACGCAGGCCGCTTCGGACGTCGGCCAGGTCAGACGGAGGCCCGGTCGGACGCAGGCCGCTTCGGACGTCGGCCAGGTCAGACGGAGGCCCGACCGGACGCAGGCCGCTTCGGACGTCGGCCAGGTCAGACGTCGGTGATCCGCAGCCCCGCGTGGGCCTTGTACCGGCGGTTGACCGAGATCAGGTTGGCCACCAGCGACTCCACCTGGTGGGCGTTGCGCAGCCGGCCGGCGAAGACGCCCCGCATCCCGGGGATCCGCCCGGCCAGCGCCTGCACGATGTCGGTCGCCGCCCGCTCCTCCCCGAGCACCATCACGTCGGTGTCGATCTCCTCGATCGACTCGTCCTGCAGCAGCACCGCCGAGAGGTGGTGGAAGGCCGCGGTGACCCGGGAGTCCGGCAGCAGGGCGGCGGCCTGCTGCGCGGCGCTGCCCTCCTCCGGCTTCAGGGCGTACGCGCCCTGCTTGTCGAAGCCCAGCGGGTTGACGCAGTCGACCACGATCTTGCCGGCCAGCTCCTCGCGCAGGGCCGACAGGGTGGGGGCGTGGCCGTCCCAGGGCACCGCGACGATCACGATGTCGCTCTCCCGCGCGGTGGTCGCGTTGTCGGCGCCCCGCACCCCGAGACCCAGGTCGGCCGCCGAGGCCTCGGCCCGCTCCGCCGTCCGGGAGCCGATGATCACCTGCTGGCCGGCCTTGGCCAGCCGGTACGCCAGGCCCCGGCCCTGGTCGCCGGTGCCGCCCAGGACGCCGACGACGAGCTGCGAGACGTCGGGCAGGTCGTGGGCCGGGTTGGTCGCTGAATCGAGGGATGTCATGCCGATGATCCTGCCAAAGCCCCGGGCCCCACGACATGCTTGACCGCATGGACGCGGTGAGAGTTTCGGCACTCCGGGAGAGCCTGGCCGGGACGGGCTGGATCGAGTCGACGCGGGCCTTCGCGGGCGCCCTGCGGCACTCGGTCACCCGGCGCTCGGCCGCCGGCCTGCTGCTGGTCGGCGACGCCGGCTACGAGCCCTGGCACCTGGCAGCCCACCTGGCCGACGAGGCCGACCGGTCGGGCGTCCCACGGCTGGCCCCCACCCTGCTGCGGCACGCGGTGCCGCCCGGCGCGCCGGCCCACCTCGCGCACGGCCTGCCCAGGCTGGCGGCGGCCGGGCGCGGCGCGACCGTCCTGGTGACGGCCCCCGCCGGGGCCGGCCCCGCGCTGCTGGAGCGGGTGCTGGACGCCCGCCGGGCCGGTGCGACCGTACTGGCCGTGGAGACCGGGGACCGTGAGCTGGCCGCGCTGGCGCACGAGTCGCTGACCGTGGCGGGGGCCGGCGGGGAGCCCTTCGAGCTGGTCCAGCACCTGGTCAGCGCGGCGGCCGGCGAGCGCGCCGCGCGCGCCGGCCGCCGGCTGGCCGAGCTGGCCCGGCGGCTGACCGCACCCCCGGTGGCCCGCTGGTGAACCCGGCCGCGGCCGGCCGGCCGCCCGCGCGTGCGGGCCGGGGCCCGGCGGGTCGCCGGAAATCCCGTTGCGCGCGGCCGCCGGCACGGCGGAGGATTTCCCCTCGTGAACGACGAACCACCGCATACAAACCGGCTGCGCACCCTGCTGCGCGGCCTCCTCCCGGACCTGGCGCCCTGGCGCTCGTCGCGGGACTTCCGGCTGCTCTGGAGCGCCGGCTGCGTCACCACCTTCGGCAGCTTTCTCACGTACATCGCCGTCCCGCTCCAGATCAAGGAAATGACCGGCTCCTACCTGGCGGTGGGCCTGGTGGGCGCGGTCGAACTGATCCCGCTGATCGTCTTCGGGCTCTGGGGCGGCGCGCTCGCCGACGCGCTCGACCGCCGCAAGCTGGTCCTGGCGTCGGAGGCCGGCCTGGGCCTGCTGTCCGGGCTGCTGCTGCTCAACGCACTGCTGCCGACCCCGCTGCTCTGGCCGGTCTACCTGGTGGTCGGCCTGGTCGCGGCCCTGGACGGCCTGCAGCGCCCGGCGCTGGACACCCTCACCCCGCGGATCGTCGCGCACGACCAGATGACCGCCGCGTACGCCCTCACCTCGCTGTACCGCAGCGCCGGTTCGATCCTCGGCCCGGCGCTGGCCGGCCTGATCGTGGCCTTCGCCGGGGTGCAGACCGCGTACGCCCTGGACGTGCTGACCTTCGCGGTCTCACTGCTGCTGCTCGCCCGGATGCGGGCGGTGCCGCCGCCCACCGGCGCGGCGAAGCCCTCGCTGGCCGGGATCGCGGCGGGCCTGCGGTACGCCCGCGGCCGCCCCGAGCTGCTCGGGACCTACGTGGTGGACATCTGCGCGATGCTGTTCGCCTTCCCCAACGCCGTCTTCCCCTTCCTCGCCGACGAGTTGGACGCACACTGGGCCCTCGGCCTGATGTACGGCGCCTCGGCGGTCGGGTCGCTGGTGGTCTCGGCGACCAGCGGCTGGGCGTCCCGGGTGCACCGGCACGGGCGGATGGTGGTGCTCGCCGCGCTCGGCTGGGGCGCCGCGATGGCGGGCGCGGGACTGGCCGGCAACATCTGGCTGGTGCTGCTCCTGCTGGCGGTGGCGGGCGGCGCGGACAACGTCAGCGGCCTTGGCCGGGCCACCATGTGGAACCAGTCCATCCCGGACGAGCTGCGCGGCCGGCTGGCCGGCGTGGAGCTGCTGAGCTACTCGGTGGGACCGCAGCTGGGTCAGGTCCGGGTCGGCGCGATGGCGGGGGCGATCGGCGTCCGCGGCTCGATCTGGGCGGGCGGGCTCGCCTGCGTGGTCGGCGTGGTGGCGCTGGCGGCGGCGCTGCCCAAACTGCTCGCGTACGACGCCCGGACGGACCCGCACGTCGCGGCGGTGAAGGCCGAACGGGAGAAGCAGCCGCTGCCGGTGGGCTGAGCGGCCGTCATCTTCCGTGCGACGGCGGGCCGCTCAACCGCGGCCGGCCGTCGCGGGGGCGCCGGCCCGCGCGCCCTCGCGGTGCGCCTGAGGGCTGACGCCGCGTTCGCGCTTGAAGGCGGTGCTCAGCGCGAAGGCGCTGCCGTAGCCGACCCGGCGGGCCACCGAGCCGACCGTGGCCTCCGGTTCGCACAGCAGGTCGGCGGCGAGCGAGAGCCGCCGGCCGGTCAGGTACGCCATCGACGGCTCACCGACCAGTTCGGTGAAGCGGCGGGCCAGCGCGGCCCGCGAGACGCCGGCCTCCGCGGCGAGCAGGGCGACCGTCCAGGGCCGGGCCGGGTCCCCGTCCAGCAGTTTCAGCGCCCGGCCGACCACCGGGTCGCCCTGGGCCCGGTACCAGGCCGGGGCGTCGGCCTCCGGGCGGGAGAACCAGGCCCGCAGGACCGCGATCAGCAGCAGGTCGAGCAGCCGGTCGAGCATCACCTCCTGGCCCGGCTCGTCCCGGCCGATCTCCTCCGCCAGCAGCGCCGGCAGCGGACTGCTCCAGGCCTCGGCGGGCACCACCAGCACCTGCGGCAGGGCGGCCAGCAGCCGCCGGCTCACCTCGCCGTCCAGCTGGTAGGTGCCGCTGATCAGCACGGCCGAGCCGTCCGGGTTGTCGCCCCAGGTACGCACCCCGAGGTTCATGTCGTCGCAGAGCTCCCGGCCGTCCGGGGTGGTGGACAGCTCACCGGGATGGATCACGATCTGCGGCTCGGTGGCCGGGTCGTCGGCGATCGTGTACGGGTCGGGGCCGCGGAGCACCGCGATGTCGCCCGGCCGCAGTCGTCGCGGCTCGCCCTCGTCGGGGACGATCCACGCCTCACTGCGCTCCACCTGGACCAGGGTGAGCGGCGCGCGGTCCTGGATCCGCAGCGACCACGGCGGGTCGAGCACCGACCTGAGCAGGAAGGCGCCCCGGGCCCTCGGCCCGTCCAGCAGACCCGCGAGTGCGTCCATACCGCCGAGTCTAGGACAGCGCCTGGACGCCCGCGTATGCCCGTGAGCCTCTCGACCATGGCCCCGCCGGGGCCGCCACGGTTGACTGACAGAGCGACAGAAACCGTCCGCACCCGGCCCCGGCCGCCGCCCCGGCCTCCAGGAGATCCCGATGCCCGTGCTCAGAACCGCCTCACTGCTCGCGGCGACCGTCACCATGGGTCTCACCGCCGGCCTCTTCTACGCCTACGCCTGCTCCGTGATGATCGCGCTGCGCGGGGTGGACGACCGCACCTTCGTCGACGTGATGCAGCGGATCAACACGTCGATACTCAACGGCTGGTTCGGGATCGGCTTCGGCGGCGCGATCCTGCTCACCGGGATCACCGCGGCGCTGCACCGGCAGGGCGGGGCGCGCTCGGTGCTGCCCTGGATCGTGGCCGCGATCGTGCTGTACGGGGTGATGTTCGTGGTCACCTCGGCGGTCAACGTGCCGCTCAACAACCAACTCGCCGCCGCCGGCGCGCCGGACGGGATCGCCGACCTCGCCGGGCTGCGCGCGCACTTCGAGGGCACCTGGGTGCGCTGGAACATCGTCCGCGCGATCGCCTCGACCGGCGCCCTGGGCTGCCTGGCCTGGGCACTGGTCCTGGAGGGGCGGATCCGCTGAACCCCGGGCCCGGCCGGCGAGGCACGGTGACCGGCCCCGGCGACCGGCCCCGAGGGGCGGCCGAACCGTACCGCCGGCCGCCGCCGGGCCCGGTCCGGCCCCCGGGGTCAGTCCTCCTTGGCCCCGCCGGCCGCCTCGTCCTGCCAGCGGGGGTCGTCGCGCCACTCCCGGTTGCGCTCGTCCGCGATCGCCAGCGCCTGGCCGGCCTCCTCCCGGGAGGCGTACGGGCCGAGACGGTCCTTGGCCGGGCACTCCGGGCCCTCCTCGACCTTGGCGTGCTTGATGCAGTAGAACCACTCGCCGGGCTTCCCGGTCGGCTTGCGGTTGAATCCCAGAGCCATCTCGGGCTTCTCCTGTCGGTCGGACGTCTGTTGCTCGGACCTCGTGTCGATCATGCCCGGTGACGCCCCCGGACAACCCGCCGGGGCGGCCGGGGCCCGGCGGATAGACTCGCCGTCATGGCTCTCGTACCCGGCATCCAGTCCCCCACCCGCAAGGTTCCGGCGCACATCGCCCGCCCCGAGTACGTGGGCCGGCCCGCGCCCACCCCGTACACCGGGCCCGAGGTGCAGAGCGCCGAGACGATCGAGAAGATGCGGATCGCGAGCCGGATCGCCGCCCGGGCGATGGAGGAGGCCGCGAAGCTGATCGCGCCGGGGGTCACCACCGACGAGCTGGACGCCGTCGCCCACGAGTACATGTGCGACCACGACGCGTACCCGTCCGACCTGGGCTACCGCGGCTTCCCCAAGTCGATCTGCACCTCGATCAACGAGGTGATCTGCCACGGCATCCCGGACTCGACCGTCCTGCAGGACGGCGACATCGTCAACATCGACGCCACCGCGTTCATCCACGGGGTGCACGGCGACCTCAACGCGACGTACCTCTGCGGCGACGTGGACGAGGAGTCCCGGCTGCTGGTCGAGCGCACCCGGGAGTCGCTGAACCGGGCGATCAAGGCCGTGAAGCCGGGCCGGCAGGTCAATGTGATCGGGCGGGTGATCGAGTCCTACGCCAAGCGCTTCGACTACGGCGTGGTGCGGGACTTCACCGGGCACGGGATCAACACGTCGTTCCACTCCGGCCTGATCATCCCGCACTACGACAGCGAGCGGGCCACCGAGGTGATCAAGCCGGGGATGACCTTCACGATCGAGCCGATGCTCACCCTGGGCACCTACGACTACGAGATCTGGGAGGACGGCTGGACGGTCGTCACCAAGGACCGCCGGCGGACCGCCCAGTTCGAGCACACGCTGGTGGTGACGGCGGACGGCGCCGAGGTCCTCACCCTGCCGTGACGTGCCGGCCGGGCCCGCCGCCGTGACCTCCCCGGCCGGGCCCGGACCGCCGCCCGCGCGGCCGAGCGGTGCAAGCGGCCGGTCAGCCGATCAGCCACTGCTCCTCGGCCACCGCGCCGACCTCCGTGCAGGCGTCGGTCAGCACGTCGAGGACCCGCAGCGGGTCCGGCAGCGGCTGCTCGGGGCCGCGCAGCCAGCGCACCTCGGAGCCGTCCGGCAGCGCGGCCGGCGGGAGCAGCGTGTACGAGCCCCGGCAGTGCCAGCGCAGCCCGGGGTGCTCGGACATGGTGTCGGGGGTGGAGTCCAGCGCGCTGGGCCACCACTCGTCCTCGTCGATGGGGGTGCCGCGGGTGGCGGTGAAGAACAGGTAGCGGTCCTCGCCGACGGCGGCGACCGGGCCGCCGACCCCCAGCTCGGAGAGTCTGGCGAGGGCCAGCACACCGGCCTCGGCGGGGACGTCCAGGACGTCGTGGGCGCGGCCGGTGGCGGTGATGAAGTTCGCCTGCGGGTCGCGCGAGAGCCAGCGGGCGAGCTGCTCGGGATCGGTGGTCGCCTGCGTCTGCCAGGCGAAGGACACCGGGTGCTGGGCGGGGGCCGGACAGCCGACCCGGTCGCACGAACACCGATAGCCCGCCGGGTGCGCGGCCGGTGCGAGCGGGAAGCCGGCGCGGACGGCGCCGAGCAGCTGATCCAGACGGGCGGCGGGGCTGTCCGACGCCACCGGGCGGACCCGCTGACGATCGCGCTTCTGCCACCAGGTAGTCCACCTGCTGCTGGCTTCCATCGGGCCCCTTCCGTACACCTGCCGTGCCTGGTGCGGCACAGCATCGGACGCAACTCATGCGAGGCAACACCGGACGGGCCCCGCTGCTTCCCGGGGGGCTCGGTCTGCCGTCTCCGCCGCCCGGCCGGAGCCGGGGTCACCGGACGGTCGACGCTCGGGGTCACGGTACGGAGTACGAGAGTTGCGGCTCGGCGGACGGACGCGCGGACGCGCGTCTCACCCGGCCCGTACGGGCCCGCTGACCCGGGCGATGACCCGAGGGCGTACAGAGCAGGATAAGGGTGTGAGGGACCTGTGGATGACCGGGGGCGGTGCATCCCCGGTCACACCACGACCGATCCCGGACCGCAGCCACCCACCCGGTCACAGCCGGTCACGCCCGCGCGCCGGTCGCACGGTCGCCGGCGGGGCCCTCCCGACCGGCGAAGGCCCTCACCGGGAGGCGCGCCTGCGAGGGGAAACCGCTGGTGGCGGGGGACGCGCCCGCGGTGCGGCCGAGCCGGCCGGCGGGGCCGCCAGGATTCACGGCTCCGCCGTAGCGCCCCGTCCGGCCGCGCGCCCCGGGCCGCCCCGTCGCCGCGCCTCAGGCGCCGAGGTGAGACGCTGGTGGGGTGAGAAGCGCGGACACCGAATTCATCGGCGGACCACTGGACGGCCGGATCCTGCCGATCCCGCTCGGTCCGTTCAACGGCGTGCCCAAGACCTACCGGGTCCCGGTGCCCGCCCACGGGGACGTACCGGCCGAGACGCTGGTCTACGTCCGCGCCAAGCAGCACCGGGGCGCCCGCTGGCACTGGCGCTACGAGTTCGACGGACCGGCGTCGGGGCACGCGCCCGACCCGTCCGTGGTCACACCCGAGCAGTCCGGGCACACGCCCGAGTGACGGCGGCGCCGCGTCCGACGGTGCGGACGGCCCCGGCGGCCGCCGCGGCAGCAGGAGGACGGACATGGCGCACGTCAAGCGGCACCCGAGAACCGGCGGCAGTGGTCACGGCGGCGTCCGGCGCGGCCGGCAGGCGGTCTTCCTGGCCGCCGGGCTGCTGGTGCTGATCAGCCTCTACAGCGTGACGATCGGCTCCAACGGCTGGCTGTGGTTCGGCTGGGCGGTGCTGCTGATGGTCTGCGTGGCCCTGTTCGCCGTACGCGACTAGGGCGTTGCGACCGGTCGGCAGCACCGCCCGACCACTCTCCCCCCCGCGTCGGTCAGTCATCCTCGGCGAGGATCAGGTAGAGCTTCTTCCGGGCCTCGGTGAGGACGGCGAGCCCCTTGGCGCGCTGCGCCTCGGTGCCCGTGGCCATCACCTGCCGGATCGCGGCGTCCACCGCACCGAGTGCCTGACCGACCTCCTGGACGGCCTCCCAGTCGACCTCGCGGCCGGCCTCCGCCCACGGCTCGTTGGCGCCGGCCTCGGCCTCGGCCCGGCCCGCCTCGGTGAGCTGGACCAGGCGCTTGCCGGAGACCTCCTGGGCGGTGATCAGCCCCTCCTCCTCCAGCAGTTGGAGGGTCGGGTAGATCGAACCCGGGCTCGGCCGCCAGGCCCCGCCGGTGCGCTCGGCGATCTCGGCGATCATCTCGTAGCCGTGCATCGGCCGCTCCTTGAGCAGCGCCAGCAGCGAGGCCCGGACATCACCGCGCCTGGCCCGGCCGCCACGGCGGCCCCGCGGCCCGCCGTGCCCGCGGCCGTGACCGCCGAAGCCGTGCCCGAACGGCCCGCCGGGCGGCCGGCCGGGGAACCCCGGCCCGCCCGGTCCGCCGCCGAACGGCGGCCCGAACGGCCCGAAGGCCCGCCGCCCCTCGAACCCCTCGCCGGGGATCTCCCCGAACTCCGGGCCCCGGCCGCGACGACGTCCGCCGCGCCCGCCTCCCTCTTGCTCCCTGTACCGGTTCCCTGGGCGCATGACGCCCACCACCTCTCGTTGCGGACAGTCTCGAAGTAACTGTCTCGATAACTCGACGATATATCGGTAACTGTCGCTCGTCAACGGATTCCGACTGTCGGCCACCGACCTGCCTCAGTGGAGGTCGGACGTGTCTCATCGAACTTGGATGGATGCCGATCCGTCTCGGCGAAGGTCGATCAGAGGCTGGTCCGTCTCGACGAAGCTTGATCACCCGGCTCGGCCCCTGATGCTGGGCGCCGGGCGCTGGGGCAAGACTCAGTCCCGACACTGCCGTGATCGAGAACGTCCCGTTCCGGCAGGACGGTGCGGCCGAGGGGGACGTCGCGCAGTTCCAGGAAGCCGCCCTCGTTGACGTACGAGGTGCCCGGGATGCTCGGGGTCCGGGTGGTGGATCGCGTCCAGGCCGCAGCCTCGATCGGCGGGGAAGGCGTCGACGGCGTCGCGGCCCTCGCCGACCAGCTGCCGCAGCTCCTCGGGGGTGCTGACGTCGCCGGGGAAGCGGCAGGCCGTGCCGATGATCGCGATCGGCTCGTGGCCGGCCTCCTCCACCACTTGGCGGCGTGCGCGGATCTCCACCAGGTCGGCGGTCACCCACTTGAGGTGGCCACGGAGCGTCTCTTCATTCGCCAGGTGACTGCCCACCTCTTCGACGAACGCCCGGAGTTCGCCCACGTCGCCGATGTCACCCATCGCCTTTCGCCGTCCCGGTTGACGGTCAGGGCCCCAGCGCCCCTCAACCCCTGTCCGGCCCCTGGCTCGGCCGCGGCCGACCAGGTCGGGTGCCCTGCTGGGAGGGCCGAAGGGGCAGGGGCCGCACCGGACGGCAGGTAGCCGATCGGGTACTGACCGATGGTCGATGCGAGGTGCCCGGGTCGAGGGACCCGTTGGCCCCTTGGCGCTCGGCCGGGCCGCCGGGAGGCTGACGACTGTCCGTGCAAGACAGGGATCCCCGTCGGGGGCTTCCGCGCATCGAATCGAGGTCACCATGGCCGATCCGGCCGAGTCGCAGACGGGCGGCTACGCCGCCGAGATCCTGGCGGTCCTGACTGCCGATCCGGACCGCACCGTGCTGCACTTTCACGGCGAGCCCGTGTCGGCCGGCGAGTTCGCGGATTCGGTGGCGGGCGCGGTCCAGGTGCTGCGCGGCCTCGGGGTCGGCCCCGGCACGATGATGGGCATCGTGGTGGCGCCCAACAGCCCCGACATGCTCGGCGCGCGCTACGCCGCCCACCTGCTCGGCGCGGGGGTCTGCTACCTGGGCACCACCAACCCGGGCTCGACCGAGCGGCTGCTGCCGATCGAGGGCCAGCTGGGGATCCTGCGGGACACCGGCGCCACCGTACTCTTCACCGACGCCGAGAACGCCTCCCGCGCAAAGGAGTTGGCCGAGCTGCTGAGCGGCTCGCTGGTGCTCACGGGCTTCGGGGTGGACCTGGCGGAGGCCGTCCCGGTGACCCCGGTGCCGGCAGCGGAGCTCGGCGACCCGGCCGAGGCAGCGGTAGCGGGGGACGAGCAGGACGTCGCGGTGGTCGCGTTCACCAGCGGCAGCACCGGCCGGCCCAAGGGCATCCGGCTGTCGAACCGGATCTGGGACAGCTTCGTCCGGATGAACCTGAGCTCGATGATCGAGGCCGAGCGTCCCCGGATACTGGTCACCACCCCGCTGAGCCACACCGTCGGGCCGATGGCCGACGCGGTGCTGCTGTCGCGCGGCGTGGTCGTGCTGCACGAGGAGTTCGAGCCCGGCGCGGTGCTGCGCGAGGTCGCGGAGCAGCGGATCACCCGGACCTTCATGGCCACCGAGCACCTGTACCGGCTGCTCGACCACCCGGACGCCCGCACCACCGACCTGACCACCCTCTGGCTGCTGATCTACGCCGGCAGTGCCGCGGCCCCGGCCCGACTGGCCGCCGCCGTCGAGACGTTCGGGACCCGCCTGTTCCAGGCCTACGGCACCAGCGAGGGCGGCCCGATCACCAACCTCAAGCCGTTCGAGCACCTGGACCCGCGGCTGCGCTCCTCGGTGGGGCGCCCGTTCCCCGACGTCGAGGTCAAGGTCTGCGACCCGGAGACCGGCGCGGAGACCAAGATCGGCGACACCGGCGAGATCTGGTTCCGCTGCCCGCGCGTGATGGACTGCTACTGGGGCGAGCCCGAGCTGACCGCGAAGGTGCTGAGCGACGGCTGGTTCCGCACCGGCGACATCGGCCGGCTCGACGAGGAGGGCTACCTCTACCTGGTCGACCGGTTGGCCGACGTGGTGAAGACCAAGGGCGTCAAGGTCCACCCGGCGGTGGTCGAGCGGCAGATCCTCACCCTGCCCGGCGTGGCGCACGCCGCGGTCTTCGGCGTCCGGGACGCGGACAACATCGAGCACCTGCACGCCGCCGTGGTGCTGCGGCCGGGCGCGCCGACCACCGTCGAGCAGATCCGCGCCCACGTGACCGAGGCGCTGTCCGCGGTGCACGCACCCGAGCAGATCGCGTTGCTCGACGAGCTCCCGCTGAACTCCGCCGGCAAGCCGGACAAGCTGCGGCTGCGCGCCCTGCGCACCGCCCTCTAGAGAGCGAGTGATCACCATGACCGCACACCTGGACTTCTTCACCCAGGAGATGCAGGAGTTCGCCGAGCAGAGCCGGCAGTTCCTGGAGATCGGCCGGCACGCCGGCCGGTTCCCGAGCGCCAGCGCACGCGAGGGCCGGTCGGGCGCCGAGCTGGAGATCAGCGTCTGGTGCAGCAACGACTACCTCGGCATGGGCCAGAACCCCGCCGTGCTGACCGCCATGAAGGAGGCCGTCGACGCGTTCGGCGCCGGCTCCGGCGGCTCCCGCAACATCGGCGGCACCAACTACTACCACGTCTTGCTGGAGCAGGAGTTGGCCGCGCTGCACGGCATGGAGTCGGCACTGATCTTCAGCTCCGGTTACACCGCCAACGACGCCGCGCTGACCGTGCTGGCGGGTCGGATGCCCGGCACCGTGGTCTACTCGGACCAGCTGAACCACGCCTCGATCATCGACGGCCTGCGGCACGCCGGCGTCGAGAAGCGGGTCTTCCGCCACAACGACGTCGCGCACCTCGAGGAACTGCTGCAGGCCGATGGCGACCGGCCGAAGCTGATCGTGCTGGAGTCGGTCTACTCGATGTCCGGCGACATCGCGCCGCTGGCCGAGATCGCCGCGCTCGCCGAGAAGTACGGCGCCACCACCTACATCGACGAGGTGCACGCGGTCGGCATGTACGGTCCGCGCGGTGCGGGCATCGCCGCCCGCGAGGGCATCGCCGACAAGTTCACCGTGGTGATGGGCACCCTGGCCAAGGGCTTCGGCACCTCCGGCGGCTACATCGCGGGCCCCGCCGCGATGGTGGACGCGGTGCGCAGCTTCGCCCGCGGCTTCATCTTCACCACCTCGCTGCCGCCGGCGGTCGCGGCCGCCGCGCTCGCCGCGGTGCGCCACCTCTCCGGCTCGGACCAGGAGCGCGAACGGCTGGCCGCCAACGCCCAGCTGCTGCACCGGCGGCTGACGGAGCATCGGATCCCGTTCGTGTCGCCGATGTCGCACATCGTCTCGGCCTTCGTCGGCGACGACGCCCGCTGCCGCCGGGCCTCCGAGCTGCTGCTGGAGCGCTACCGCATCTACGTGCAGTCGATCAACGCCCCCAGCGTCAAGGAGGGCGAGGAGATCCTGCGGATCGCGCCGTCCGCCACCCACACCACCGCCGACGTGGAGAAGTTCGCCGAGGCGCTGGACACCGTGTGGCAGGAGCTGGACATCCCGCGCACCCGGGCCTGAGCCCCCGCGCCGGCGGTCGGAGCGTTCGCGCCGCCGACCGCCGGCGCCCTTCCTTTCCCGACCACCCATCATGAGCGGAGGACCGGTGACCCTTTCACTCGCAGCCGTGCTCGCCGAGTCGGCGGCGCGACGCCCGGACCACCCGGCGATCGACTTCGCCGGTGAGCGCCTGACGTACCGTGAACTCTGGTTCCGTGCGCGGCAGTACGCGACGGCGCTGGGCGAGCAGGGGATCGGCCCCGGCGACCGGGTGGCGCTGCTTCTGCCGAACGGCCTGGAGTTCCCCCCGGTCTACTTCGCGGTGCTCTCGCTCGGCGCGGTCGTGGTGCCGATGCACGCGCTGCTCAAGGCCGGTGAGATCGAGTACGTGCTGCGCGACAGCGGCGCCAGGGCGCTGGTCTGCGCAGGCCCGCTGCTGGCCGAGGGCCGTAAGGGCGCGGAGACCGCCGACGTGCTGCTGCTCACGGTGCGGGCCGAGCAGGAGTGCGAGGCGCCGAGCCTCGACCTGCTGGCCGAGCGGGCCGAGCCGATCGCCGCCCACCTGCCGTGCGCGCCGGACGACCTGGCGGTGATCCTGTACACCTCCGGCACCACCGGCCGACCGAAGGGCGCGATGCTGACCCAGCTGAGCGTCACCATGAACGTCACCGTCGGGATGCTCTCCCCCTTCGACTTCCGGCCGGACGACGTGCTGTTCGGCTGCCTGCCGCTGTTCCACACCTTCGGCCAGATCTGCGGGATGCTCACCTGCTTCCGGGCCGGCGCCACGATGGTGCTGACGGACCGCTTCGAGGCCGCGAGCGCGCTGGAGCTGATGACGGAGCACGGCTGCACGGTGTTCATGGGCGTGCCGACGATGTACCTGGCGCTGCTCGACGCGGCCACTCGCACTCCCCTGCGCCCGCCGCTGGACCGGGCGTTCTCCGGCGGCTCGGCGCTGCCGGTCAAGGTGCTGGAGGAGTTCCAGGCCGTCTTCGGCTGCACCATCTACGAGGGCTACGGGCTGACCGAGACCTCGCCCGTGGTCGCCTACAACCAGCGGGCCTGGCCCTGCAAGCCGGGCACGGTGGGCCGACCGATCTGGGGCGTCGAGGTGGAGATCGCCCGGGCCGAGCTGGAGGGCCGGATCGAGCTGCTGCCGGCCGGCACGGTCGGCGAGATCGTGGTGCGCGGCCACAACGTGATGGCCGGCTACCTGGGGCGGCCGGAGGCGACCGCCGAGGTGGTGGTGGACGGCTGGTTCCGCTCGGGCGACCTCGGGATCAAGGACGAGGACGGCTACCTGTCGATCGTCGACCGGAAGAAGGACCTGGTGCTGCGCGGCGGGTACAACGTGTACCCGAGGGAGATCGAGGAGGTGCTGGTGCACCACCCGGCCGTCGCGCAGGTGGCGGTGATCGGCGTCCCGGACCAGCGGCTCGGCCAGGAGGTGTGCGCGGTGGTGATCCCGCGCGCGGGGTTCGCGGCGGACGCGGCACTGGGCGGGCAGATCGTCGCCTGGGGCAAGGAGCGGCTGGCTGCGTACAAGTACCCGCGCGTGGTGGAGTTCGCCGACGCGTTCCCGCTGGGGCCGAGCGGCAAGGTGCTCAAGCGGGAGTTGGTCGCGCGGATCGGCAACGCCGCTACCGGGGCGGTGCGCTGAGGCCGTGGTGCGCGCGCCGGAGGCCGGGTCAGACCGCGAGCAGCCCGTCCTCCAGCGCGCGCACCACGGCCAGCGTGCGGTTGGGGCAGTTCAGCTTGGTCAGCACATTGCCGACGTGCCGCTTCACACCGTGCTCGGAGATCTGCAGCTGGCGCGAGACCTGCTTGTTGCTCAGCCCCTGCGCCACCAGCTCCAGCACCGCCAGCTCACGGGCCGACAGCGCGGCCCCCTCGGCGCCGGCCGGCTGCGGGCTCGGCGCCGGCGGCGGCATGCTGGCCCGCACCAGGAGCTTGCGGGCCAGCATGCCGGAGACGTAGAACTTGCCGGCCAGCGCGTCGGACATCGCCTCGCGCAGGGTCTCCGGCTCCACCTCGGACCAGGCCAGGAACCCTTGCGCCTCGCACCGCGCCAGCGCCTGCGGGTCGATCGGCTCGGGCCCGTCGACCAGCAGCAGCAGCAGCCGGGCGCCGTCGGCGCAGAGCGCCTGGACCAGCTCCGGGGTGCCGTCGTTGCCCAGCTCGGCGGCGGCGGTCAGCACGAGGTCGAAGCGCTGCCCGTCGGCCGGGCGGGAGTTCAGTGACTGGATGGTGCTGGCACGGTCGAACACCCGGATCATGCCTTCCAGTGCGAATCGGTGTAACGCGTTCTCCAGCACCAGGGCGATGCTGAGTCCGGACTCGTCCAGCTCAATTCCCACTGTTGCGTTCCTTCGACCGAGGGGATCGGGGGTGTGCGGAGCACCGGCCCAGGCTAACCGTGGATCCACCGACCGCCCACCCCTTTTCGATGTGTACTGACTTGCCGTCAAGAGACGGCGCCCCAGCGGCGGGCCGGTTCGGCGACCCGGCCGGTGGGGGCCGGCTGAGGATCTCGCCGAGCAGGTTCATGAGGGCCTCCTCCCGGGCCGGCTCCGGCAGCAGACCCCGGCGAGCACGGCGAGCAGCGAGACCGAGCCCCGGGCGGACCCTGGCACCTCGTGGACCTTCGACCGACCCCGGACGGTGCCCGCCCCGGCCGCACGCATTCCGACGCCCCGGGCGGTGCCTCGCACTCCGGGTCGCGCGCGGGCGCGGGCGACACATCGGCGTTCACCATCACACCCCTTGACGACTCGTCAGCAGATCGGGCGAAGGGCTGTCACTCGCGTCGGGGCCGGGCTAGCGTCACAGAGATGTTGAAGTTCAGCGGGCAGCCCGCAGTACCGAAGAACGTCCAGATCTCGCTGCAGTCCCTGGTGGACAACGCACACCTCCTGAGCCCGCAGCTCAGGGACGTCCTCTCGTTCGTCCGGGCCCACGAGTCGGTGCATCTCTTCGTCGAGGTGCTCGACTCCGGGACCGGCGCCCACGGCAACACCGGCACCTACGTCAGCCTTCCCAAGGCCCCGACCGGGACCTTGGTCCAAGAGGCCTTCCTGAGCGGGCCGGCCCTGCTCCTCGGGCGGCACGAAGCCTTCGTCAAGGTCACCGTGGAGGCCGGACCGGGTTCGTCGCCGGTGGAGGCGTCGACCACGCTGCTGCACGAGCTGGAGCTGCACGCGGTACCGGCCGGCCTGCTGCTCCAGCGCCTCGCCCTGACACCCGAGGGCGACGACGCCCGGCTCGGGCTGGTGCTCGACCGGATGCGCCGGGCGGACGAGCACACCGACCTGGACCGCCAGGAGCAGTACGTGCGGTCCGCCGCGCGCATCCGCGCGGCCGCCCCCGACAGCACCACGGCCGGTTGGGCCGCCGAGCTGCTGAACCGGGCCGGCCAGGACGCCACCGAGCAGTTCGCGGCCTACGAGGCCAAGAACCCGGACATGGACGAGGCCTCACCCGCCCGGGTCCAGTGGCTGATCGCACTGATCGCCGGGGTCGGCCGGGCCGGCCCCGACGCGGTGGCCGACCGCCCCAAGCCCGGCCCCCGCAAGGCCCGCGCCCGGGCAGCGGCGCCGGGCCCGGACGTGGCGGGACTGATCGCCAGGCGGCTGACCGAGCGCGTCGGCATGCTCGAGGTCGTCGACGAGGCGCGGGCGGTGTTCGGCCTGCCGGTCGGAAAGGTGCTGGACCTGTACTGCCGGCAGCTGGTTCCCGCACTGCTCGCACAGGCACCCGGCCACGGGCTGACCGACGTGGTGCAGCAGGTGGTGTTCCTGAACCACCACGGAGTCCCGAACCTGGTCGCCCTGGACGCCGTGGACGCCGTGGACGCCGCGGGCAGCACGTCCCCGCCGGCGGTACCGGTCGTGAGTTCCTGGCCGCCCGCCGACCTGCCGGTGTTCTGGCTCACCAAGGGCGAACGCGACTCGTGGACCCAGCTCACCGGCCTGCCCGAGTCGGTGCAGCGGGCCGGGGCCGTCGCGCACGGCAGCCTGCTCTACCTCGACGGCCAGGTGTACAAGGCCGCGGTCAGTGACACCAAGCCCGCCCGTGAACCCCTGACCACGCGATTCTTCCCACACACCGCCACCGGCACGTTCGTGGCCCTGCTCAGGCAGTGACCGGCCGGCCGGGTCCGGTCCCGCACCGGACCCGGCCGCGTCCGACGAAGGACGTCCGGCCCGGTCCTCGGTGCGGCGCCGGCCGCGCGCCACACCAGGCGAGGGGCGGGACAGCCGGGCACCCAGCGGCTACGGTGGCCGCCATGGCCGGTGAAATGGATCTCGCGAAGCTGCTCGGCGGAATGCGTCCCCACCTCAACCCGGGGCGGTACGTGTACTGCACCCTGCCCGCCAAGGTGCCGGCCGGAATGCGGCCGGTGGTCACGGTCGCCGAACCGGAAGGCGTGACCGTGGTGGTCAGCCAGCAGGAGGCCGACGAACTGGGGCTCCGCTACGAGTACGTGGCCGCCTGGATCACCCTGCAGATCCACTCGGCGCTGGCCGCCGTCGGCCTGACCGCCGCCGTGGCCGGACGGCTCGCCGAGGTGGGGATCAGCTGCAACGTGGTCGCGGGCTTCCACCACGACCACCTGTTCGTCGCCGCCGACGACGCCGAGGCCGCCGTACGGGCGCTGGAGGAGCTGGCGGCGAGTCAGGCCTGAGCGCCCGGGGCCCCTCGCCCGTCCGGCCTCGGTCGATGTCTCCCGTCCCCGTCCCACTCCGCCCCGCCCCGTCCCCCGGACGGCCGAACGCCGATGGCCGTGCCCGGGAGGCGCCCCGACACTGGGACTCGCTGAGCGCCGTCCCGGCCGGTCAGCGCCGACAGGAAGGGAGACGGACCCCATGGCGGTCTGCGACGTCTGCAGGAACGACTACTGGCTGGCCTTCGAGGTGAAGACGATCACCGGCGACACCTACACCTTCGACAGCTTCGAGTGCGCGATGGAGAAGCTCGCGCCGCGCTGCGAGCAGTGCCAGGTGCGGATCGTCGGCCATGGCGTGGAGGTCTCCGGGCGCTTCTTCTGCTGCGCCAACTGCGCCCGGGTCAACGGCGGCCTGGGTGAGCAGATCCGCGACGCCGTGGGCGCCCACCCCTCCTGAACCGCTCCGCCGAACCGCTCCGCGCACCCACGAAGGCGGCTCCCGTCCAGGACGGGGGCCGCCTTCGGCCTGTGACGTGCCGAGTGCCGTGCGTTCCACGGGCCCGGCCACCCTGGCCGGCTCACTTGAACCAGTACCGCACCCCCTGGTGACCGGAGCAGGTGCCGCTGAAGTTCGCGGAGTCCGAGGGTGTGCCGTCCTTGCACTGGGCCGTCTCGCCCGCGTGCGCGGGGGTGACGCCGACGTCCCAGCCGCATTCGCCGACGGTGTGGTGGGCACAGCTGCCGGCCGGCGCGGGCGCCTTGGTCGGGGCGGGTGCGGGCGCGGGCGCCTTGGTCGGGGCCGGGGCCTTGGTGGGCGCGACGGTCCGGGCGGGCGCGGGGGCCGGCGGCGGGGTGACGGGCGCGGGCGGCGGGGCCGCCTCCGTGGTCACGACCGGCTCGGGCACCGGCGCGGCGGGCGGGGCCGCGGCGGGCGGCGGGGTGGACGGCGCGGTCGCGGACGGGGCCGCCGCCGGGGGGCTGGCGACCGCGGCCGCCTTGGTCACGGCGGGCGTCGGGGTGTTCGGGTCGCATGCGGCGAGGGCCAGGACGGCGACGGCCACGGGAAGCAGGCGGGAGAGAGTTCTGATCACGAACGGTGAAGCTACTCCGCCCCCGGGCCGGCGGTGCCGGCGTCGGGCCGGCTGACCGCACAATCGTTACCGCGGACGGGACGCGGCACGGCCCGGGCCGGCGGCCGGGGACTTCGAGGGCTACGACCGGGGCCGTGTGACGAGGGGTCGACCGCACTGTCGCGGCAACCGGTCGGGGCACCCCCGGCGGATTGCCGGACACCGCCGGGGCGAAGGACGGGGGCGGGCCGACCTCTCCCTGCCGGCCAGGTACGGATCGAGACCACTGCTTGATTATGCGTGGTTCCCATCAGTATCACGCAGAAGAACGCAGATTGCCTCAATGCTTCGTGGCCGGTCTGTATCTTTCTGCACATTTATGACCCATTCTGCGCATGAGCACGCAGCAACGATTCGATAACCTGCACCCTTGTGCCCTAGCTCCGGCCCGTGACAGCGGAGTAAGACTGGCCACACCCAGGAAGCCGCAGGCCTTCCACAATCCCCGATCCGACACCCGTACTTCGGCACCGCACCGCACCGGCCGCACCCTCCCCGGCTCCCCGGAGCCGGTCCGCCGCACCGGCGCCCCGCCACGGGTGGCTTCAGGTCAACTCATAAGGCGGTAACTCCCTTGAACCGATCTGTACTTCTCCTTTCGGCCGCGTGTGTGACCGGTGCGCTGGTGCTGACGGGTTGTGGCAGCAGTGGTGGTGGTTCGGATGCTTCGTCGGGTGGTACGACGACGATCAAGTTGGTGGCGGCGGACTACGGTGACTCGGCGGCGAACGGGTCGAAGGCGTACTGGGACGGTGTGGTGAAGGGGTTCGAGGCGGCGAACCCGAAGATCAAGGTCGATGTCCAGGTGGTCAACTGGAACGACATCGACAAGCAGGTCAAGACGATGATCCAGTCGGGGAACTACCCGGATGTGCTGCAGACGGGTGGGTACGCGGACAAGGTGGCGGACGATCTGCTGTACAAGGCGGCGGACGTGCTGTCGCCGGCGACGCAGTCGAACTTCATCGAGACGTTCTCCAAGGCGGGTCAGGTGAAGGGGACGCAGTACGGGATCCCGTTCGTGTCCTCGGCCCGGGCGTTCTTCTACAACAAGGCGATTTTCGCGCAGGCGGGGATCACCGAGGCGCCGAAGACGTGGGACGAGGTGAAGAAGGACGCGGAGCTGATCAAGGCGAAGGTTCCGGGTGTGACCCCGTACGCGCTGCCGCTGGGCCCGGAGGAGGCGCAGGGCGAGAGCATGATGTGGGAGCTGGGCAACGGCGGCGGGGTGACGGACGCGTCGGGGAAGTACGCGTTGAACTCGGCGGCGAACGTGGAGACGTTCTCGTGGCTGAAGGCGAACCTGGTGGACCCGGGTCTGACGTACCCGAACCCGGCGACGACGGATCGTAAGACGGCGTTCGCGGACTTCGGTGCGGGGAAGGCGGCGATGCTGAACGGGCACCCGTCGCTGATCCAGAAGTCGAAGGACGGGAAGGTGGACTACGCGGTGGCGCCGATCCCGGGCAAGGCGGGGCCGCTGAAGTCGACGCTGGGTGTGGCGGACTGGGTGATGGCGTTCAAGAAGAACGGTCACCAGGCGCAGGTGAAGGCGTTCCTGGACTTCGCGTACAACAAGGAGAACACCCTCAAGTTCGACGAGCTGTACAACCTGATGCCGGTGACGCAGGACACGCTGAAGGAGATGACGGCGAGCGGGAAGCACGCGGACCTGGAGCCGTTCTTCGCGCTGCTGCCGTCGGCGGCGTTCTACCCGCTGGGTGACACCAGCTGGGACGCGGTGTCCGCGGAGATCAAGAAGAGTGGTGGCACCGCCGTCGCCGGCGACCCGGCCGCCGTCCTCGGCGACCTCCAGAAGAAGGCCGAAGCCGCGGCCGCCGACAAGTAGCAGGCGGCAGCCAGTACTTGACTCCAGCGGCCGGGAGCCGGCGCCGGCGGACCCATACGCCGGCGCCGGCTCCCGGCCGCTCCCCGCACCCACGGAAGGCCCCCGTGTCGCACACCCCTGCCCGCCCCGGCGCCTCCGTCGCCCCGCCCGCCCGCCGGCGCGGGCCGCTGGCCAGGCTCGGCCCGCTGCCCTGGATAGCACCGGCCGTGCTGCTGATCGCCGTCGTGGTGCTCTGGCCCGTCTACCAGATGGCCCGCACCTCCTTCCTGCGGATCAGCACCACCGGCTTCGTCCGCGGACCGGCCGGCTTCGACAAGTACCGCAAGCTCCTCGACGAACCCGACCTGCCGGGCGTCCTGGTCTGGAGCGTGGTCTGGACGGTCGTGGTGGTCGCGCTGACCATGCTGCTGTCGCTGGCCCTGGCCCAGTTGTTCAACCAGCAGTTCCCCGGCCGCCGGCTCACCCGCTGGGCGCTGATCGCCCCCTGGGCCGCGTCCGTGCTGATGACCGCCATCGGCTTCAAGTGGATGCTCGACCGCACCGCCGGCGTCCTCAACACCGCCCTCACCGACCTCGGGATCATCGACGGCCCGCAGGACTGGCTCGGCGACCCCGGCTCCGCCAAACCCTGGATGGTCCTGGTCGCGGTGTTCGTGTCACTGCCGTTCACCACCTACACCATCCTCGCCGGCCTGCAGACCGTCCCCGCCGAGGTCTACGAGGCCGCCAAGGTCGACGGCACCGGCCCCTGGCAGACCTACCGCCTGATCACCCTCCCGCTGCTGCGCCCCGCGCTGCTGGTCGGCCTGGTGATCAACCTGATCAACGTCTTCAACTCCTTCCCCGTCATCTGGGGCATGACCCAGGGCGGCCCGAACAGCGCGACGGCGACCAGCACCGTGTTCGCCTTCCAGTTGATGAACACCGACATCGGCGAGTCCGCGGCCATGTCGGTGCTCAACTTCGGCCTGGTCGTGGTCATGGTGCTGCTCTTCCTCAAGGTCAGCCGCTGGAACCAGGAGGAGAACTGATGAGCACCCAGGCCATGCCGCGCAGGCGGACGATCCGGCCGCGTACGGTGGTCGTCGCGGCGGTCGCGTGGCTGCTGGCGGCGCTGTTCCTCATCCCCTACCTGGAGATGATCGTCACCGCCCTGCGGCCCGCCGACGAACTGCGCGACGCCACCTACCTGCCCTCGCACTTCGAATGGTCCAACCTGATCAAGGTCTGGACCGACTCCACCCTCGGCGGCAACCTGCGCGTCACCCTGCTCGTCGCCGCCGGCTCCACCCTGCTCGTCCTGCTCGTCGCCCTGCCCGCCGCCTACTACACCGCCCGCATCAAGTACCGCGGCCGCAAACTCTTCCTGCTGCTCGTCCTGGTCACCCAGATGTTCCAGCCCACCTCCCTGCTGGTCGGCCTCTACCGCGAGTTCTACCAGTTCGGGATGCTCAACTCCGTCTGGACCCTGATCATCTGCAACGCCGCCTTCAACCTCGCGTTCGCCATCTGGATCCTCACCGCCTACATCTCCTCCATCCCCGTCGAACTCGAGGAAGCCGCCCAGATCGACGGCCTCGGCCGACTCGGCGCCCTGCGCCGCGTCACCGTCCCCCTCGCCATGCCCGGCATCGTCACCGCCCTCATCTTCACCTTCATCTCCGCCTGGAACGAATTCGTCATGGGCCTGCGCCTCACCACCGTCCCCGAGAGCCAGCCCCTCACCGTCGGCATCAACAACTTCATCGGCAACTACACCGTCCAGTGGAACTACCTCTTCGCCGGATCCGTCGTCGCCATCCTCCCCGTCGTCGTCCTCTTCGCCTTCATCGAACGCCAGGTCGTCTCCGGCCTCACCGCCGGATCCGTCAAATAGCACCACGCACAACGGCGAAGGCCGCGTCGGCCGGGTCTCCCCCGGGCCGCCGCGGCCTTCGCCGTCCCGCTCAAGCCGTCCTGCTCACGCTCTCCCGCTCACGCCGCCCCGCTCACGCCCCGGTGCGGCTGCCGCCGGCCAGCACCCGCAGCAGCCGGGCGACCTCCTCGGTGACCGCCTCCCGGGCTGGGGTGAAGTACTTGCGCGGGTCGACCAGCTCGGGGCCGGCGTCGAGCCGGGCCCGCAGTTCGCGGGTGAACACCCGGTTCAGGTGGGTGCCGATGTTCACCTTGCTGATCCCGGCCGCGACCGCCCGGACGAGGTCCTCGTCCGCGACGCCCGAGGAGCCGTGCAGCACCAGCGGCACCGGAACGGCCGCGCGCAGCTCGGCGATCAGGCCGAAGTCGAGCTTGGCGTCCCGGGTGCTCATGGCGTGCGAGCTGCCGACCGCGACGGCCAGCGCGTCCACCCCGGTCGCCGTGGCGAAGGCGTGCGCCTCGGCGGGGTCGGTACGCACGCCCGGCGCGTGGGCGCCGTCCTTGCCGCCGATCTCGCCCAACTCGGCCTCCACGGACACTCCGTGGCTCCGGCAGAGGGTGACGGCCGCCGCCGTGGCGGCGACGTTCTCCTGGTACGGCAGCCGGGCGCCGTCGAACATCACCGAGGTGAGGCCCAGTTCGACCGCCTCGGCCACCAGCTCGGCGGACTCGGCGTGGTCCAGGTGCACGGCGACCGGCACGCTCGCGGCCCGGGCGGCGGCCAGCGCGGCCAGGCCGGTCGGGCCCAGGGCGCCGTGGTAGCGCACGGCGTTCTCGCTGATCTGCAGGATCACCGGCCGGCCGGCCCGTTCGGCGCCGGTGACCACGGCCTCGATGTGTTCGAGCTGGATGACGTTGAACGCGCCGACCCCCGTGCCCTCCCGGACGGCCGCGGCGACGATCTCGTTACTGGTGGCGAGGGACATGGATCTCCTGCACGGGTACGGCGGTGCGCAACCGCCGGTAGGTGGGTGGGTCGAAGCCGCCCGCGACCGGGCAGAGCACGGCCGCCGCGGACAGGGCCACGGCCTCCCGTACGGTTTCGGGCCAGGGAGTGCCGGCGGCGAGGCCGGCCGCGAGGGCGGCCACGCAGGCGTCACCGGCGCCGGTCGGGTTGCCGGGCAGCTGCTCGGGCGGGGCCGCGCGCCAGGTGCCGTCGGGCGTGACGGCGCAGAGGCCGTCCGGGCCCAGCGAGGCGACCACGGCCCGGGCTCCCCGGGCGCGCAGCAGGCCGGCGGCCACCAGGGTGTCCGGGCAGCCGGTGGCTGTCCGGAGCTCGGCGGCGTTGGGCTTGACGACGTCCGGGCCGGCGGCGGCGCCGGCCAGCAGCGCCTCCCCGGTGGTGTCGAGCACGGTGCGGCAGCCCGCTGCTGCGGCGGCCCGGACCAGCCCGGCGTAGGCGTCGACGGGCAGGCCGGGCGGCAGGCTGCCGGCGAGGACGACGACGGAGGTGGAGGTGAGCAGGCCGGCGTAGTGCTGCTGGAAGGCGGCCCACTCCGGGGCGGTGATCGGCGGTCCGGGCTCGTTGAAGACCGTGGCGTCGCCGTCCTCGGCGCCGGCCACGGTGAGGGTTCGCCGGGAATCCCCCGCGACGGCGAACAGTGCGTCGGGCAGGCCGGCCTCGGCCAGCTCCGCGCGGATCTGCCGCCCGGTGGCACCGCCGGCCAGACCGGTGACGAGGGCCGGCATTCCGAGGGCCGACAGCACCCGGGCGACGTTGACGCCCTTGCCGCCGGCCCGGGCGTGGACGGCGGTGGCCACGTGGGAGCTGTACGGGACGAGGCGCGGCACCTGGTGGGTGATGTCGAGGGCGGTGTTGAGGGTGACGGTGAGGATCACCGGTGGCTCCAGGGTCGATGGTGGAGCAGCATGCTTCTTCTTGCATGATTGATAGCCTGTTCAAGCACTAATGCGCAAGCTTCGATCGCCGATCGCCATCAGCCCAAGGCTTCGGCGGCATTGTCAGGAGCATTGTCAGGGCCAGGTCGACTGCGCTATATCTGCAGCATCACTGCTTAGTTCTGCCGACAAAGAGGTCCCAGTGCGCAAAACTTTGCAACACCCTCGCCATCCTCACCACTCTCGTCGACTCCGACGCCGGGGTACCGTCCTCGCCGTCGCCGCTGCCCTCGCCCTCGGGGGTGTCACGACCGCCCCGGCCCTCAGCCCGCCCGCGGCCGCCGCCACCACCTCGGTGGGAGCGGTCACGGCCTTCCGCGCCGACGGCGCCGTCTACACCCTCACCGCCGGAGCGGCCAAGGCTCGGGTCAGCTTCGTCACCGACCAGGTCTTCCGGATCGAACTCGCCCCCATCGGGACCTTCACCGACCCCACCGGCAGCGACATCGTGCTGCCGCAGGGCCCCGCCCCCACCACCAGCTGGCGCGACGCCGGCGACCGCTACGAGCTCTCGACCGGCGCGCTCACCCTGCGGGCCTACAAGTCCGCCCTGCGCTTCGCCCTCTACCGCGCGGACGGCAGCAAGGTCTGGGAGGAGAGCGCCCCGCTCTCCTGGGACGGCAAGGCCACCACCCAGACCCTGGCCCGCGGCGCGGCCGAACAGTTCTTCGGCACCGGCGAGCAGAACGGCTCCTTCACCTACCGGGACAAGACCGTCCAGGTCGGCGTCGACGGCAACTGGAACGAGGGCGGCCACCCCAACTCGGTCCCGTTCTACCTCTCCTCGGCCGGCTACGGCGTCTACCGCAACACCTGGGCGCCCGGCACGTACGCCTTCACCAGCCCGGTGAAGGCCACCGAGCAGGAGATGCGCTTCGACGCGTACTACTTCGCCGGGCCCGGCCCCAAGGACGTCATCGGCCAGTACACCGCGCTGACCGGCAAACCCTTCCTCCCGCCCGTCTACGGGCTGGAGATGGGCGACTCGGACTGCTACCTGCACAACGCCAACCGGGGCGAGCGGCACACCCTCGACGCCGTCAAGGTCGCCGACGACTACGTGGCCAACGACATGCCCAACGGCTGGATGCTGGTCAACGACGGCTACGGCTGCGGCTACGAGAACCTCGCCCAGGCCGCCCAGGGCCTGCAGCAACGCAAGATGCAGCTCGGCCTGTGGACCGAGAACGGGCTCTCCCAGCTGGCCGACCAGGTCAGGGCCGGCCAGCGGGTGGCCAAGCTGGACGTCGCCTGGGTCGGCAGCGGCTACAAGTTCGCCCTGGACGGCTGCAAGGCCGCCTACCAGGGCATCGAGGACAACAGCAACGCCCGCGGCTTCACCTGGGCACCGGAGAGCTGGTCCGGCGCGCAGCGCTGCGGTGTGCAGTGGAGCGGCGACCAGTCCGGCAGCTGGGACTACATCCGCTGGCAGATCCCGACCTACGCGGGCGCCACCATGTCCGGCATGGCGTACAACACCGGTGACGTGGACGGCATCTTCGGCGGCAGCGCCAAGACCTACACCCGCGACCTGCAGTGGAAGTCCTTCCTGCCGGCCGTCATGTCGATGGACGGCTGGGCGCCCAGCGACAAGCAGCCGTACAAGTACGGCGAGCCGTACACCTCGATCAACCGCAAGTACCTCAAGCTCAAGGAGTCGCTGCTGCCGTACATGTACAGCTACGCGGCCGAGGCCACCCGGACGGGCGTCGGCCCGGTCCGCCCGCTGGCGCTGGAGTACCCCGACGACCCGGCGACCGCCACCGACGCGGTGAAGTACGAGTTCCTCAGCGGCGAGGACTTCCTGGTGGCGCCGGTGTACGCGGACACCTCGGTGCGCGACGGGATCTACCTGCCCAAGGGCACCTGGGTGGACTACTGGACCGGCCGCAGCTACCAGGGCCCGACCACCGTCAACGGCTACAGCGCGCCGCTCGACACCCTGCCGCTCTTCGTGAAGGCCGGTGCGGCGGTGCCGATGTGGCCCGGGATCAGCTCCTACCAGGACCGCACCGCCGGCTCACCGCTCGCCTGGGACGTCTACCCGCAGGGCCGTAGCTCCTTCTCGCTCTACGAGGACGACGGGGTGACCCGCGAGCACCGCGACGGAAAGTCCGCCCGGCAGACGGCCGTGGTCGACGCGCCCACCACGGGGACCGGCCAGGTCCGGATCGACGTCTCCGCCAGCGTCGGCGACTTCACCGGCAAGCAGACCGCCCGCCCGTACCTGTTCAGCGTGCACAGCACCACCGCGCCGACCGCGGTCGCCCTGGGCGGCCGCCAACTGCCGCGCCAGGCCAGCAGGTCGGCGTTCGACGCGGCCACCGAGGGCTGGTGGTACGACAGTTCCGACCGGTCCGGTGTGATCCAGGTGAAGACCGCGGCGCTGAGCACCGCCACCGCCTTCCAGCTCACCGTCGACGGTGCCACCGCCGTCGGCAGCGGCACCACCACCCCGGGCCCCACCACCGACAGCTGGGCCAGCGACCTGCCCTGGACCTCCGCCGTGAACGGCTGGGGCCCGGCCGAGCGCGACCGCAGCAACGGCGAGCAGGGCGCCACCGACGGACACCCGCTCACCCTGAACGGCACCACCTACGCCAAGGGCATCGGCGCGCACGCGGACTCCGACATCACCGTGGAGACCGGCGGCCACTGCTCCTCGTTCACGGCCACCGTCGGCATCGACGACGAGATCAACGGCTACGGCGACGTGGTCTTCTCCCTGGTCGCCGACGGCGTCACCCTGTGGACCTCGCCCACCGTCACCTGGCAGACCCCGCCGCTCCCGGTGGACGTCCCGCTCGGTGGCGCCCGGAGCGTCCGACTGAAGGCCACCGTGGCCGGCAGCAAGACCGGCGACCACGCCGACTGGGGGGCCGCCCGCTTCCACTGCGCCTGACGCGGGACAGGGCCCCGGTGGGCCGTTGCGGTGGGCCGCTCCGGCGCCCCCGCGGCGGCCCGCCGGGGCCGCCCGACGGCAAACTGGTCGGCCCCGGCGGTTTCATGCCGTAGGGTTGTCCTTACCGACGCGGGGTGGAGCAGCTCGGTAGCTCGCTGGGCTCATAACCCAGAGGTCGCAGGTTCAAATCCTGTCCCCGCTACTGCGAAGTAGTACGAGAAGGGCCCGGTGCAGACGCACCGGGCCCTTCTCGGTGTTCGTTGCTGTTCACGATGGGTGTGTCCGCGACGGGAACGTTCAGGGCGGCCGCGCCACCAAGGCGGGGCGGCCGGGGCCGGGGCCGGGGCCGGGGCCGGGGCATGCCGGGCCGAGGGCGCGTGGGCCCGGGCCACGCGAACCTAGGCCGCGCGAACCTAGGCGGCGCGGTGCTGCGGGCAGGCACAGGGCGGCCAGTAGCCGCTCGCCAGCGGAGCCGGGTTCACCGGCGAGAACTCGGCCGGCGAGTCCTGGTTGCCCTTCGGCTGCCCGTTGGCGTCCACCCGGTACGTCCGGATCCACATCCTGCCGGTCGCACGGTCGGTCGTCTCCACCGTCATGCTGCTGCCGGACACGTCAGCACCAATGCTGGTGACCATGGGCTCTCCTTAGGCCTGCCGATGCATTCCTTCAACAAACGCACGGTCGAGTCGTCCTGTCGCACATCGACTCCCCCGAAGGTAAGCGAAGACCCCAAGATTTTGGAAGCGAACGGACAGCAATCCTTCGACTTCTGAACAGAAACTGGGGACGATCTCACCGCATGGCTACACATGACAGCCGCAGGCTACTGCCCGACTACTCCCGGTACGTCCGGATCGCCGGCCCACCCGCCCGGCGCCGAAGCCTTGAACGGCGGGGCTCCGGCCGGCACCCCGCCCGCCGTCCGGGCCACAGCCCTGCAGTCCCGCCCGGCCGGCGGGCCAAGGCCGGCAAGGCAGGTCAGCCGGTGAAACCCCGCTCGGCCAACGCCGTCTCGATCCGGGCGCGGTGCTGCGCCGCCCAGTCGTCCAGGGACTCCTCCGCCTCCTCGGCGAGCTTGGCCCGCGCAGCGCCCAGCACCTCCGCCTGCCGGGCGGCCGGCGTGACCACGATCCCCTCCTCGTCCGCGACCACGATGTCGCCGGGGTGCACCAGCACGCCGCCGACCCGCACCGGTGCACCGAGCGCGCCCAGCTTCCGCTTGGTCCCCGGGATCGGGATCACCCCGCGGGAGAACACCGGGAAGCCCGCCTCCCGCACCTCCCCGAGGTCGCGGACGACCCCGTCGACCACGAACGCGGCGATGCCCCGGCGCCGGGCGACGGCACACACCCCGTTGCCGCCGGCCAGCGCGTAGTCCACGTCCCCCGACTCGACCGCGACGACCGAGCCGGGCTCCGCGCGGTGGATGGCGGCGTGCAGCATCAGGTTGTCGCCGGCCGGGCACTGCACCGTGTACGCCGGCCCGGCGACCCGCGGCGACGCCCACAGCGGGCTGCACCCGCGCGCGACATGTTCCTCGATGTCGTTGAACGAGGACCTGTCGGCGTCGATCCTCGACAGGGTCGCCAGCGCGTACCTGTTCGTCGGTCGCAGGCCGTGCCTGTCCAGGGCCAAGGAGAGCAGCGGTCCGTCCTTCCCCTGGTCTGCTCGGACGGAACTGGTGCGGGTCACAGTGTTGTTGATGCGGCGGATGTGGGCATCGAGGTTCGGCGGCGATCGCCGCACATGCTTGGCAGCCCTGGCGTGGTCGGGCGAGTTCGCCGGCATCGAACGCCCTGAACCGCAGAGTGTCGAGCCGTAGACTTCGGCAGTCACGCCGCCGACGAATGGCCGTTGCGTGCTCCAGCGGGAAGGAAAACGCATGCAGGACCCTTCGGACTCGATGGAGATCGCCGAGCCTGAGGAGAACGGCCGGAACAGTACCGGCGGTTCACTCGCTGTGGAAGATCCGACACCCGATTCGGACATCGACTCGACGACGGCATCGGCGGTCCTCGCGGAGGTGCTCCCCGGGATCGCCGTGGTCCTCGGTGACCTCCCGGAGGTGCTCAAGCCCGGCCTGATCGACTTCGGGCTCGTATCAGCCGCCGACCGCAAGCAGATGTCCACAGTGCTTGCCTCGATCGGCAACGCGGCGACCGTGGCCGGCACTGTGGGACAGGCGTTCGCCGGCGCGCAGGGGCTCTACCGGATCACCAGCGCGACGCAGGGCCTGCTGAAGGCCGGGGGAACGCTCGCCATCAAGGATGGTGCGAATCTCGGAGCGGTGTTCGTCAACGGCAAGATCGTCGCTCAGGCCCGTTTCATCCCCGTGTCCGAGCTGAGTATGGCGCAGACCGCGGCCACGATCGGGCCGGCGCTCGCCATGGTCGCCCTTCAGATGCAACTGAGTGAGATCACGGGCCTCGTCAGGACCAACATCGCACTGACAAGCCAGGTACTCACCTCCGTCCGCAACGAACAGTGGGCCGAACTGACCGGGCTGGTCACCATCGTCGATCGCGCAGTCGACCAGGCGCGCGAGCTCGAATCGGTCCCGACCTCCTTGTGGGACGAGGTCGCGGGTAGTGGAGCCGCGCTGGAGAAGCAGCTCGACCTGTACCGGCGCAACGTCCGCGGCCACGTCGGACAGATCGATCGGCCCGACACATCTCACCGCCGTGAGTACCTCCAGTCGAACGTCGAGGCAATCGTCTTCGACGCTCATGCCCTCCTGTCCTCCGTCAAGGCATGGACCGGGTATCAGGCGCTCCGCGCCGGCAGGGCAAGTGAAGCCGGACGTGAGGACGCCGTGGAGGCACGGTACGTCGACGTCATCGCGCGCGACACTCGCGCGGAGCTCGACTCCGCTCTCGCCGAAACGAAGAGTCTGGTCCACTCGTTGACGCGCGAACTTCGAACCATCGCCGAGCTCCCCGGACGGGACACACTGTCACAGTCCCTGATGGGGAAGCGTAAGGACTCGAAGGCAGCCCGAGAAGTCTCCGCCCGCCTGTTGGAGGCGATCGTGCCTCTTGCCGATGCCCTCCGTCCGCCGGCTCCTCCGCTGGAGGCCCCGGGCGTCGTCTGCGCACCGGAATCGCTGGATCTTGAGCCGTACCTTCGCATCCTGCGTTGGTTCCTCGATGGCGGTGAGACCCTGACGGTCCTCGCCTTCCCCGACCAGCTCGACACCCTCGGTCCGATCTCGGCGATCCTCGGTGGAGCGAAGGAGAAGTTGGCGGCCGCGATGGACAAGACCGCGGCAACGGCCCTGGTCGCTGTCACGGATCGCCGCATCATCACCGCCAAGGCGAACGCATTCCTCGGGCAGGGCGAGATCCGTCAGGACATCCCGATCGACCGAGTGCGATACGTCCGCGCAGCGACCGCACGGGACGGTGGCGGCCGCTCGGCGATCGACCTCATCACGCGCGACGAGAACATCCGTTGGCTCTTCCACGCCGACATCGACACCACTCACGTGGACGCACTCGCCGCCGTGCTCGCCGAGTCGATGACGATCCCCGACATTGAACGCGATGAGCTTCGACGGCGGCACCATGCCCCCATAGCGGCAGGCAAGAAGGGCGAGGCCGCGGTGTCACCGGTATAGCGGGCGGCGCACTGACGATCCGTGCGGACTCCGCCGGCCCGCTTCGACGGCCCGCCGCGCCACCTCGGTCCCCGTGGCGAAACAGCGCGCACGGCCGGGTGCCCGTTCGGTGGGGTGCGGTGCCGCGGTGGGACAGTGGTGGGCGGACAGCCGGTCGGGTGGAGACGGCCGAGGTCGGTCGACTCCCCCACCGGGGCGTCCGCGCCTGCGCGACCTGCGTCCTGCTGATGGAGCGGGAGCAGGCTGCCGTCCGGTACGGCTGGCCCTACCTGCCCGGGACCCCTGCGGCAGGCTGCCGGTAGGCGCCGAAAGTGCCGCTCCGCCGTAGGGTGCTCATGGGGTGGCAGCCGCCGTAGGGCGCCCGTAGAGATCCATCCATCTCAAGGCGGAGACAGTACTTCTCAATCTGTCTCACTGGATCTTGCCAGGTCACAGGCATGAAGAAGCCCCCTCGGTGCGAACACCGAGAGGGCGGACGAGTCGGCCTGTACGCCGGGTTTTGTCTCCCGGGGTGCTTGCGCGGCCCGGGGAGGCGGTCATCCATCTAGGGCTGCCGTTGCCGACAGCCTCGTGCGGTCTACCCGCGAGCTCGGGCGAGCAGCCCTCGAACACTCGCGCACGGTGCCCGGAGGCACCGATCTTGACCTTGCTCCGAGTGGGGTTTACCTAGCCGGCCGAGTCACCTCGGTCGCTGGTGGTCTCTTACACCACCGTTTCACCCTTACCGGTGGCCGAGGCCGCCGGCGGTCTGTTTTCTGTGGCACTGTCCCGCGGGTCACCCCGGGTGGGCGTTACCCACCACCCTGCTCTGTGGAGCCCGGACGTTCCTCGGCGGGCCCCCAGAAGGGACCCGACGCGACCGCCCGGCCGGCTCGTCCGCCGTAGTGGTCATCGTAGCCGCTCGGGCGGCGCGTCCCCTACTCCGGCCGGGTCGGGGATGCGTCCGGGGAGGCGTTCGGGGCCGAAGCCGGCGGCGACCTCGGCGGCGGTGCGGCCGGCCCAGGCAGTGGTGGTGACGAGGCCGAGCAGCAGGATGGCGACGCCGAGGCCGATGACGATCCACCAGCCGGCGTGGCTGGCGGCGGCGAAGCCGGTGGCCACCGGGCCGACGACGGCCGAGGTGACGACGGTGCCGATGACGGCGACCCCGAGGGACTGGCCGACCTGACGGCTGGTGGAGGCGACCGCGGCGGCGACGCCCGCCTGGGCGCGCGGCATGCCGGAGACGGCGGCGTTGGTGATCGGCGCGTTGACCATGCCGAAGCCGAAGCCGAACAGCGCGTAGGCGGCGAGCAGCAGTGCGGCGGGGGCGTCGGCGGTGAGCCGGGTCAGCAGGAGGCCGCTGGCGGCGAGGCCGAGCCCGGCGGCGACCAGCGGACCGCGCGGGCCTCGGTTGCCGACGATCCGCCCGGAGAGCGGGGCGCAGACCAGCATCATGCCGGCCATCGGCAGCGTCCAGAGGCCGGCCTCGACCGGGCTGTAGTGCCGGACGTCCTGCAGGTAGAGGGTGTTGAGGAAGAGGAATCCGCCGAGTGCGGCGAAGGCGCAGACGGCGGTGACGGTGGCGCCGGTGAACGGCACGCTGCGGAAGAAGCGCAGGTCGACCAGCGGCTCCGGGACCTGCCGCTCCCAGAGCGGGAAGGCAACCAGGGCGACCAGGGCGACGGCCGCGAGGGTCAGGATGAGCGGCGACGTCCAGCCGTGCTCGGGGCCCTCGATGATGGCGGCGGTGCCCGAGCCGAGCAGGACGATCATCAGCAGCTGTCCGACCGGGTCCAGCCGGCGCGGCTTGGGGGCGCGCGACTCGGGGACGTAGCGGGCGGTCAGCAGGCAGGCGATCAGCCCGACCGGGACGTTGATCAGGAAGATCGAGGGCCAGCCGGCGCTGGCGACCAGGAAGCCGCCGAGCAGCGGGCCGAGCGCCATGCTGATGCCGACCACGCCGCCCCAGATGCCGATGGCCCGGGCCCGCTCACGGGGGTCGGTGAAGGTGTTGGTGATGATCGACATGGCCACCGGGTTGAGCATCGCCCCGCCGACGGCCTGCAGAGCCCGGAACCCGATCAGCCATTCCAGGCTCGGCGCGAGGCTGCAGAACAGCGAGCCGAGCACGAAGAGCACCAGGCCGGTCTGGAAGACCCGGCGGCGGCCGAAGCGGTCGGCGACCGAGCCGAACAGCATCAGCAGGGCGGCGAGCACCAGGGTGTACGCGTCGATGATCCATTGCAGCCCGGAGGCAGGAGCGTCCAGGTCCTTCTGGATCACCGGGAGCGCGATGTTCACCACGGTGTTGTCCAGACCGACGATGAACAGGCTGAGGCAGCAGATCCCGAGGATCAGCTGCCTGCGGCGGCGGCCCGGCGGGGCGGTGAGTTCGACCACCCGCCGATCATCGCACCCGCCGCGGCGCTACGCGGGGGCGAAGCGGACCGTACGGGTGGCGGGGTCCGCCACGGTCAGCCGGACCCGGATCAGCTCGCCCAGCGGCAGCCGCTCCCGGCCGTCCCCGTCGCACCTGGCCCGGACGGCCGGCTCGCGCAGCTGGACGGTGCCGGTGCCCGGCCTGCGCTCGTCGACGTCGACGACCACCGCGTCGAAGTCCTCGCCCTCGCGGCCGTGCAGGAGTTCGGCCTCCACCAGGTCCACGCAGGCCCGCTCCACCTCGGCGCCCCGGCGGTCCCCGCCGGCCATCAGGGCGGGCAGCGCGGGCAGCGCCTCGCGCACCCAGGACGGCACGTCCGCTCCCCCTGCGACGGCCACGCAGATCTCCAGCGCGAAGCGGTCGGCCAGCCGGCGCAGCGGGGCGGTGCAGTGCGCGTACGGCGCGGCGAGCGCGGCGTGGCCCGGGTCGGCGGGGACCGGCAGGCCCTGCGACGCGTCGAAGGCCTGGTAGCCGGCGCCGCGCAGCAGCCCGGTGCATTCGTTGAGGAAGGCGGCGTTCAGCGGCACCTGCGGGTCCAGCGAGCGGATCAGCTGGGGGTAGCGCACGGTGTCCGGCCAGCGCACCCGCAGGGCCTCGGCGGTCCGGCGCAGCCGGGCGTAGGCGGACTCGGGCGCGGCCGGCAGGGTGCGGAGCAGGCCGACGCCCGCGTCGAGCATCAGGTCGGCCGCCGCCATGCCGGTGAGCAGGGAGATCTGGGCGTTCCAGCCCTCCACCGGCAACTGGGCCCGGTAGACGGGCCGGTAGCCGTGGGGGCTCTCCTCGACCTCCTGTTCGGGGACGGGCAGGCTGATCCCGCCGCGGGCCTGCTCCTGCTGCTCGCGCAGCCGGCCGACGGTGGCGAGCAGGGTCAGCTGCTCGTCGGCGGCGTCGGAGTCGAGGGCCTGCTGGACGCCCGCGTAGTCGAGGCGGCGGCGGGAGCGGACCTGGGCGCGGCGCAGGTCCGCCAGCACCACGGCGCCGTCGGCGTCCAGGTCGATCTGCCAGAGCAGGGCCGGCCGGATCTCACCGGGCAGCAGGCTGGCGGCGTCCTCGGAGAGGCGGGCCGGATGCAGCGGAACGCGGCGGTCGGGGAAGTAGAGGGTCTGGACGCGGCGCCGGGCCTCGGCGTCGACCGCGCCGCCGGGGCGGACGAAGGCGGCCACGTCGGCGATCGCGTAGTGCACCCGGTAGCCGCCGGCGCGGTGGGCCAGGTGCATGGCCTGGTCGAGGTCTCGGGAACCGGGAGGATCGACGGTGAACAGCGGCAGGTCGGTGGCGTCCTCGGCGGGCACCCGGGGGGACCCGGCCGCCTCCTCGGCCTCGGCGAGCACCTCGCCGGGCCATTCGGCGCGGATGTCCAGGCGGGTGCGCAGTTCGGCCAGCTCCGCGTTGATCCGGGCGGAGTCTGCGGCTACGACGCTCAGTTTTCGACGGGGCATGCGCGCAGAATAGGACGTTCCGGGCGATTCACGGTGGACCTGGGCGGGCCGACCCGGCGGCGCCGCGGGACGGCGGCCGCCCGGGGTGGCGGATCCGACGGGTCGTAGGGGGTCGGGGTCGCAGGGGGTGGGGGTCGCAGGGGGTCGGGGTCGCAGGGCGGGGGCGGCCCGGGCACCGGATCTGACGGGTCGTAGGGTGGCGGTGTCGAAAGGGGCGGGGATGAACGCGGTACGGAACACGGGTACGGCGGTGGCGGGGGCACTCGCCGCGACGGGCGCGCTGCACGCGGTGTGGGCGGCGACGCCCTGGCCCTTGCGGACGCGGGAGGAGTTCGCGGACGCGGTGGTCGGGGTCGACGTGAAGGACCTGCCGTCCCCGGCGGCCTGCTTGGCCGTGGCGGGTGCGCTGGGCGCGGCCGCGTACCTGGTGGGCGCCCGGGCGGGCGCGCTGCCGGCGGCCGGGCCGCGGTGGGTGCGCAAGGCGGGCTCGGGGACGGTCGCGGCCGCCCTGCTGGCACGGGGTGCGGGCGGGCTGCTGCTGTTCGGCAGCGGGCGGGTCGAGCGGACGGAGCGCTTCCTGCGGCTGGACCGCCGCTACTACTCGCCGCTCTGCCTTGCACTGGGCGCGGGCGCCGCCGTGGTGGCGGGCGCCGGGGACTGAGTCCCCGCGCCGGTGCGCGGGCGCGGGCCGGTGCGCGGGCGCGGCCGGTACGCGGGGGCGGGGGCGGTACGCGGGGGCGGGGGCGGGCACAGCCGGCGCTCGGGCGCGGAGCCGTACGTGGGCGCCGGCGGCGGCCCCCGGCGTACGCGGCGGGGCGGGGCGGCGGGCCAGGGAGTGGATGCGGTTCCGCACGCCAGGCCCCGGTTGCGTAGGGTGTCGGGGTCAGCTGCCACAAATTGTTGAGGAGTGCCGCCGTGCTGGTCCTGTTGCCGCCCTCGGAGGGCAAGGCCGCGTCCGGGCCCGGCGTGCCGCTGGCACTCGACGGGCTGTCGCTGCCGGGGCTGACCACGGCGCGCGAGAACGTGCTGGCCGCGCTGGTGAAGCTGTGCTCGGGCGACACCGACCGGGCCGCCGAGGTACTGGGGCTGAGCCCGGGCCTGCGCGGCGAGGTGGCGCGCAACACCGGGCTGCTGACCGCGGGCGCCCGCCCGGCCGGGGAGGTGTACACCGGTGTGCTGTTCGACGCGCTGGGTCTGGCGACACTGGACGAGGCAGCGTACGGGCGGGCCGAGCGTGCGCTGCTGGTGTTCTCGGGGCTCTGGGGCGCGGTCCGGATCACCGACCGGATCCCGTCGTACCGCTGCTCGATGGGGGTGAAACTCCCGCCGTTGGGGGCGCTCGGGGCGTACTGGCGGAGTGCGACGGCCACGGTGCTGCCGGAGGTCGCCGACGGGCTGGTGCTGGACCTGCGCAGTTCGGCCTACGCGGCGGCCTGGAAGCCGGCCGGCGAGCTGCTCGGACGGACCGCGACGGTACGGGTGCTCCAGGAGCGCGAGGTCGACGGCGTGCCGAAGCGCTCGGTGGTGAGCCACTTCAACAAGGCCACCAAGGGGCGGCTGGTGCGTGACCTGCTGGTCGCGGGCGCCGAGCCGAAGACCCCCGACGAGCTGGTGGACGCGCTGCTGGCACTCGGCTACCGGGTCGAGGTGGCGGCCCGGGGCACCGCCCGCAAGGCCTGGCAGCTGGACGTCGTGGTCACCGAGATCCACTAGCCCGGACGGCGCCGGGCACCCGGCCCCGGGAAACGGGACGAGAGGGGCGCTCGGTACGCGGGGCGGTTTCTAGGGGTCGTTGCAACACGTGGTCGTTTTGATCAGGCCGCGAGCAGTTTATGCAGGCGCTCGGCTGGGGTTTCCCAGCCGAGCGTTTTGCGTGGGCGGCCGTTGAGCTCGGCGGCGACGGCGACCAGGTGCTCAGGGCTGTGGGCGGACAGGTCGGTGCCCTTGGGGAAGTACTGCCGCAGAAGCCCGTTCGTGTTCTCGTTCGAGCCGCGTTGCCAAGGGCTGGCCGGGTCACAGAAGTAGACCGGGACGCCGGTGGCGACGGTGAACGAGCCGTGGGCGGCCATCTCCGAGCCTTGGTCCCAGGTCAGTGACCTGACCAGGTGGCCGGGCAGGGTTCGGACGGTGTCCACGAGCGCGTCGCGGACGTGTTCGGCGGTGCGGCCGTTCGGCAGGTGCAGGAGCACCACATAGCGGGTGGCCCGTTCAACGAGAGTGCCGATCGCGGATCCGCTGTCCTTGCCGATGATCAGTCGGGTAGCCGGGGCCCATTACTGGGACCCCGGCCCCCTCAGAACCGTGCAAGCAGCTTTCACCGCACACGGCTCAAGCAAGCCCCGTGGGCTCGCGGGCAGGCGAAGGTGCGGGACGTGTCGGCTCGGCGGCTCCGTTCCGCCGTTGACACTGGGTGTGGAGGAGACGGATTCGTTGATCGCCCGGCGTGCTCCCGCCCAGGAACGCGACGTACTGCTTGGAGATCGCCTTCCTGATGACGGCCCGCCACGTCTCCCACTCCTGGGGGCTTCGCGGCGGGTGGTCGGCGTGCAGCAGGAGCCCTCCGCAGGCTGGGCAGCGACCGTGCTGGGCCTGAAGCAGGCGCATGGTCATACCGTCCACCGGCAGAGGTGGTCCCTTGCGGCGCCGCTCGGCCCAGTACGGCTCCAGGGCAGGGTCATCCGGAGACGCCCTGCCCTTGACCAACTGGTGCCGGACGATCTTCGTCCAGGAGAACTTGAGTAGGTAGGCGCCGCTGTCGCGGTCGCCGAACACCCACCGGTCCTTCCTGGACTTGTTGAACCGGCCGAAGTACTTGCTGGAGACCCAGTGCTTCGGCTTGTTCGGGTGGCTGTGCTTGGCCCACTTGTAGGCGAGCGTCCACATGTAGTTGTCCAGCGCCGTGAAGACCTCGCTGGACACCACCGTCCGGTAGTAGGCCGACCAGCCCCGCACGATGGGGTTGATCTTCTTGAGCACGGCCGCAGCGTTGGCCCCTCGCAGGGCCAACATCTCGGCGTGCAGCTGTTCCCGGATCCGTCGTTGCGCCGCTGTGCTCGGCTTGATCAGCAGTTTGCCGTGATACCGGCGGACGTTGAACCCCAGGAAGTCGAACCCGCTCTCCGCGTGGACGATGCGTGTCTTGTCCTCGTGGAAGGCGAGTCCTCTGGGCGTCAGCCATGCGGCCAGCCGTTCCTTGACCAGTTCGGCCTGCTCACGGCTGGTGCATATCGCGACAAAGTCGTCTGCGTACCGCACCAGCACGGGGCTTCCGCTCTGCGCACTGCCGGCGTCTCGGCCGGCGGTGAAGTAGCGGACCCCTGCGGCTTCCTCCATCCCGTGCAGGGCCACGTTGAAGAGCAACGGGCTGATCACCCCGCCCTGCGGAGTTCCCTCCTCGGTCGGGGCGAACCGACCTTTGTCCACGACCCCGGCCTTCAGCCACTGCCGGACCAGTCCCCGGGCGGGGAAGGTGCCGAGCGCGGCCATCAGCCGGGCGTGGTCGATACGGTCGAACGCCGCCGTCAGGTCCGCGTCGAGCACCCACACACGCTGCGGGTTCTTCCCGTTGAGCGTGGAGTAGATGGCCCCGATCGCGTCGTGACAGCCGCGGCCGGGCCGGAAGCCGTACGACTTCGGCTCGAACCGCGCTTCCCACTCGGGTTCCAGTGCGCCCAGTGCCACAGCTTGAAGGCACCGGTCGACGATCACGGGAATCCCGAGGCCGCGCTTCTTCGTGGTCCCTGGTTTCGGGATGAACACCCGCTTGACGGGCTGGGGAGTCCAGGGTCGGGCCCGGTGCTGGACCCAGTGGGCCAGCGCGGCCTTCGACTGGGGAAGCAGTACCACCTTCCCGTCGACTCCCGCCGTCGCGCGTCCTGCGTTGATCTCCGTGACCCGCCGCACACTCAAGAGCGTGTTCGAACGGGACCGGAGCATCAGCTTCTGCAAGTTGCGGACCTTCTTCAGGTCCCCTGCCTGCGATGCCGTGAAGATTCTCTGCCGCAGACGCCGTACGTCCTCCTCGGCGCGGCGCCAGTTGACCGACGCCCAGTCCAGGCCTTCGCCCTCAGGTCCGTTCACCGTCGCGGCAGCAGCCGGGACGGTCTGGACCGCTCCGTCCGCATCCGTGTTGGTGTCCAACTTGTCCCTCGGTTCCGTCGTCTTCGTCCAGTGAGTCCGCACAGGCTCACCCGGCCCACGTCAGCACCCTTTCGGGTCCAGGCAGCAGCCTGTATCCGGACGGTTATGCGAGGCGATCGACGGAGAGGCCGATCATGCTGCCCCGGGTTCCCGTTTCCTTTCGGCTTCCGGCATTGGCTTCTTGGGCCATCCTGTTCCCGCTGGGGAGTTGAGCCTTCCTCACGGTCGGCCGACCGAGCCACGCAGGCTCGGACCCCAACGGGGTTTCCACGTTCCACACGAGTGAGATACGACCGGGGTGGGTGCTCTCTTTACCCCGAGGCGGCGGTGTCCACCTGGCCGGAGTGACCTCTACCGGCCAGCGCCTGCCGCTTCTCAGCGGCCAGCCATGCACCCCGCTGGTGCTTTCCATCGGCGGGGCTTGGGATCACGAGGCATCAACGAGAGTTCACTTGCGTTCACCCGTCCGGTCTTCCCCTTGCCGGTAACTTCCGGATGGAACGGAAGTCCTTGGGCTTTCCCCTGAGCTTCGCACCACGCCGTTACCGGCATCGCACGTCAAGGGTGGGGACGGGTCATACGGACACGGACCCGTGACTGCAATTACGGCCTCATCAGCCGCCCCTCCAATCGGTCAGTCCACTCAAACTCGTGCAGCTTCGTGTCGCACGGTCGCCTTCCCAGTGGCCGGGCACGGCCCGGTCCTCGGCCTCGGCGGGACGCTCGCTGATCATGACCATGGGGGTGGCGAACCTGGGCTGGCGGCAGGTGGCCTGGCGGTGCGGCTTGCGCCAGGTGCGTCCCGATCGCAGGGCTTTGGCCAGCTCCCGGCGCAACTCGCCCCGGCCCTGGACGTAGAGGGCCTGGTAGACCGTTTCGTGGACCACGTGCATCTCCGGCCGCTCGGGAAAGGTGTCCCGCAGAGCCTGGCAGATCTGCTCCGGACTCCACTTCCGGTCCAGATGGTCCTGGATGAAGTTCCGCAGCTCGGTGTTCTCGGCGATCTTCCCCGGTTTGGGGCGGGGCCGGCGGCCGTCCGCCCGGGCCTGGGCGGCGTACGGCCGGTATGCCCCGCTCTCCTGGTGGCGGTTGCGGCGGATCTCCCGGCTGACGGTTGACGGGCTGCGGCCCAGCTCGACCGCGATCTCGCGGATCGTAGCCCGCTCCCTGAGCCGGTCGGCGATATGGATGCGGTCACTCTCGCGCAGGTACCGCGAAGCGCCGGGAGGCGCTGCTGCCGCGCGAAGCGGCAGCAGCGCCGTTCTCTGCTTCCCTGTGGGCTTTCGCCCGTTACGCCACTTCTGGCCGGTCCGTTCGTCGATCCCGACGATCCGGCAGGCCTCCCTGTTGCTGTAGCCCTGCTGCATGAGCCGGGAGTATGCCTCTCGCTCCCGACTCAGCTTTCGAGGACCCTGAGGCGTCCTGTCCGCGCGGATCTCGAAGTCCATCGCACCCCTGCACTGGGATGTTGCAACGACTCCTAGAACCCAAGCGGGTACCGGCCGCCCCTCGTCCGGTTCTCCGCGCCGCCGGACGTACCGCCGGCCGTACCTACCCGCCGGCCGGGCCCCGGTCGGCCCGTCCGCGGGCCGTCAGCGCAGGTGGCCGGTGTCGTTCAGCAACCGCACCGAGGCGTTGCCGTCGGTGTAGTACTGGACCGCGGACAGCGCCGCGGCCGACAGCTCCATCCGGTACAGCGCGTCCGGCGGGGCGCCCAGCGCCAGCCGCACCAGCGTCTTGATCGGGCTGACGTGCGAGACGACCAGGACGGTCCGCCCCGCGTACCGGGCCAGGATCTTGTCGCGGGCGACGCCGACCCGGTGGGTCAGGGTGGTGAAGCTCTCGCTGCCGCCGGTCGGCCTGGCCTTCGCCGAGGCCAGCCAGGCGTCGAGGTCCGCCGGGTGGCGCTGCTGCACCTCGGCGAAGGTCAGGCCCTCCCAGTCGCCGAAGTCCAGCTCGCGCAGGCCCTCCTCGACCCGGACGTCCAGGCCCAGACGGCCGGCGACGGCCTCCGCGGTCTGCCGGGTGCGCCGCATCGGGGAGCTGACCACGGCCTGGATCGTGCCGCGCGCGGCCATCGCCTCGGCGGCCCGCTCGGCCTGCCAACGGCCCTTCTCGGACAGCCCCGGGTCGCTGCCGCCGCTGCCGGAGAAGCGCTTCTCCGGGGTGAGCGGGGTCTCGCCGTGCCGCAGCAGGACGAAGGTGGTGGGGGTGCCGAGGTCGGCGGGGGCGGCCCAGCCGGCCTTCGGAGCGGCGGTCTCCAGCGGGGCCGCGGGCTCCGCCGCGGCGGGGACGACGGCCTTGGGCGCCCTGGGCTCCCACTGCCGGCCGGCCTTGCCCGCGTCCATCGCCTCGTTGGCCAGCCGGTCGGCGTCCTTGTTCCGCTCACGCGGGATCCAGGTGTACGTGACCTGCCCGCGCGGCAGCACGGTCTTCGCCTCGGCGGCCAGCGGCTGCATGTCGGGGTGCTTGATCTTCCAGCGCCCCGACATCTGCTCGACGACCAGCTTGGAGTCCATCCGGACGTCCACCGCGGCGCCCGGGTCGATCTCGCGGGCGGCCCGCAGTCCGGCGATCAGGCCCTTGTACTCGGCCACGTTGTTGGTCGCGTGCCCGATGAACTCGGCGGCCTCGGCGATGACCAGGCCGGTGTCACCGTCCCGCACCACCGCGCCGTAGCCGGCCGGCCCCGGGTTGCCCCGGGAACCGCCGTCGGCCTCGACGATGAACCTGCGACCCGCCATGGGCTCAGACGCCCGACTCGGCGGTACGGACCAGGATCCGGCCGCAGTTGTCGCAGCGGACGACGGCGTCCTTCGGCTCGGCCTTGATGGCGTTCAGGTCGGAGACGGCGAACTCGACCCGGCAGCCCTCGCAGCGGCGCTGGTACAGGCGGGCCGCACCGACGCCGCCCTGCTGCTCGCGCAGCCGGGTGTAGAGCTTGATCAGGTCGGCCGGGATCACCACGGCGACGGCCTCGCGGTCGCGGCGGACCTTCTCGGCGTCGGCGTCGATCTCCGCGAAGGCGGCGTCGCGGCGGGCCTCGGCCTCGGTCAGGGTGACGGTGGAGTGCTCCAGGCGGGCACCCAGCTCGGTGACCCGGGTCTGGGCGGACTCCATCCGCTCCATGATCTCCAGGACCACGTCCTCCAGGTCGGACTGGCGCTTGGCCAGCGAGCCGACCTCGTGCTGGAGGTTCTCCAGGTCCTTCGGCGAGGTGATCGCGCCGGATTCCAGGCGCTGCTGGTTGCGGGCCGAGCGGCTGCGGACCTGCTCGACGTCCTGCTCGGCCTTGGTCAGCTCACGGGTGGTGTCGCCGAGCTGGGCCTCGGCGGCCACGACCAGCGACTTCAGCGCGCCGTGGTCGGCGGCGGCCTTGTCGATCTCGGCGTGCTCGGGCAGGCTGCGGCGCCGGTGGGCCAGCTGGTCGAGGCGGGAGTCGATGGCCTGCAGGTCGAGCAGGCGGATCTGGTCGGCGGGCGCGGCGTTCAAGCGGAGGGCTCCTGTGAATCGGGTCAGGCGGTGTAGGGCATGGGGGCGTGCGCGGTCCAGGGGTCGGTGACCCGGTGGGAGACCTTGGTCTCCAGCTGCCAGTCGTGCTTGTCCGAGGCGGCGGCCAGCGACCGTGCGGCGAGGTTCAGCCACGGCCACTCGGTGGCCCAGTGCGCGGCGTCGACCAGCGCGACCGGCGCGGACTGGGCGGCCTCGGACGCGGGGTGGTGGCGCAGGTCCGAGGTGAGGTACGCGTCGACGCCGGCGGCCCGGGCGTCGGCGAGGAAGCTGTCGCCGGCGCCGCCGCAGACCGCCACCCGGCTGATCAGCCGGTCGGGGTCGCCGGACACCCGGACGCCGGTGGCGGTGGCCGGCAGGCCCTGGGCGACCTGCGCGGCGAAGGCGGAGAGCGTGAGCGGCGGCTCCAGCAGGCCGATCCGACCGCTGCCGCGGAGGCCGGCCGGGTCGGTCGGGTCCGGGACCAGCGGGCCGGTGACGCGCAGGCCGACGGCCTCGGCCAGGGCGTCGGAGACCCCCGGGGCGGCGTGGTCGGCGTTGGTGTGCGCGACGTGCAGGGCGATCCCGGAGGAGATCAGGGTGTGCACCACGCGGCCCTTGAAGCCGGTCGCGGCGACGCTGGTGGTGCCCCGCAGGTACAGGGGGTGGTGGGTGACCACCAGATCGGCCCCCCACTCGACGGCCTCGTCGACGACGGCCTGGACGGGGTCGACGGCGAACAGGACGCGGCCGACCCGGGCCTCGGGGTCGCCGCAGACCAGGCCGACGGCGTCCCAGGACTCCGCCCACCGCGGCGGGTAGAGCTCTTCCAACGCGCTGATGACCTCGGACAGATTCGGCACCTGTCGAGACTACCGTGCGCACGGGGCCGTCCGGGCGCACGGCCGCCCGGCCCGGGGCTCGCACCCGGCCGTCCGACGGCCCGTCCGACGGCCGGGCGGGGACGGACGGCGGCCGTCAACGCCGTACGAAGGGGCGCCGGACGACCTCCGGCCGGCTGTCCGGGGTGGTGGGGGCCGACGGGCGGCCCGGGTGACGGGCCGAGGCGCGCCCGGCGGGCGGCACTCCCGGCCCGGCCGGGGAGCGGCCCGGGCGCCCCGGCGGGACTGGAGAGACCCGGCGCGCGGGCACCGGCAGGACCACCCGCCCGCCCCGGCGGTGACCGTGGCCGCCGCGACGGCGGGCCGCGCACACCGAGGGCCTGGCCCAGCGGCGAAAGCGGAGCCGGATCACCCTTATGAGTGAAGTGACCCGCTTCTCGTTGAACCCGCCGATCCCCGTCAGTAACTTCACTTCAGCGAACGGGAGTTGCCTCGGCCAGGGTTCGGGAAAGGGTACTCCGCCGTCAGCTCGGCCCACGTGGTCGGGCTCCGGAGGCCGCCGCCTCCGGAGCCGGGCCGAGCAGCCTGCGAGGGCCGGCGGAGGCGGCCGGGGCTCTCCCGTTCCCACCGTTCCATCGTCCCCACCGCTGCACCGTTCACCGAGGAGCGACCCCGCCCGGCGGGGTCCGCCCGCCACCGGGGGCCCTCCCGACGGCCGCCGGCCCTCCCGGAGCCGGAACAGCGGTCGCCCGGCCCGGCCGGGAGCCGAGGACGACCACCGCCCCCGGGAGGGGGCCGAGCTGGGAGAGGTACCGGTGAGCACTCGTTGAACGTGGCCACCCGCCGCTCGACCCTGGCCCTGCGCCGGTTGGGCTTCACCTTCGCCTCCGACGGCTCGCACGCCGCCTGCCTGGCCTCCGGCGCCGACGGCGGCTGGTACGTGGAGAGCTGGCGGCTCCCCGCCGACGGCCCCGCCCGACCGACCGCCCTGCCGCTGCCCGGCGACCGGTCGGAGAGCCTGCACTCCCAGCTGGTGTCGCTGGCCGACGGGACGGTGCTGGTCTGCCGGCACGACGGCGACCGGCACGAACTGGTCCTGCTGTCGGCCGACGTCGACCGGCCCCCGGCGCCGAGCCTCGACCCGGCGGCCGCCCCGGCCCTCGGCGGGGCACCGTACGGCGGGGCACCGTATACCGGGCCTCCGTACGGCGGGCCTCCGTACGGCGGGCCCCCCTTCGACGGGCCGTCCTTCGAGAGGGCACCTGCGCCCTTCGGCGGGACGTCCATCTTCGACCCGGCATCCCCCGGCGGCCCGGCCGGCCCGGCGGCCCGGGAGCGGCGCCTCGCCGCGCTGCGGACGGCCGGCCTGCGGCTGCTGCCGCTGCCAGCCGCCTCGACCTCCCCCTTCTCCCCCTCCCACCCCGACGCCCTCAGCACCCGCACCACTCCCACCGCGCCCTTCCGCCCCGCCGACGCGCCGGTGGCGATCGCCCTGGGCACCGACGCCCGGCCGGTCACCACGGTCTGGCTGGTCCGCACCGACGGGAGCGCCCCCGAACAGGTCGCCGAACTCCCCGGCCTGCACGGCGGCGGAGTCTGGCTGGACCGCGCCGGACGGCTGCTCGGCCTGGACCGGGTGCACGAGGGGGTGGTCCGCAGCGTGGTGCTGGACCTGGGACTCGGCGAGGTCACCCCGCTGCTGGAGATCGGCGAGCGGAGCAACGACCGGCTGGTCCTGTTCGACCCGGACTCCCGCTTCATCATGGTGCGCAGCGACGCCCCGGGCGCCGACCGACTGGGCTGGGGCGTGCTCGGCGGCCCGGCGCCGCTGCGCTTCCCGGACTGCCTGCACGTCCCCGGCGTGTTCCTGCGACCGGTCGCCCTGCGGCACGGGCGGTCCGGCCAGGACGGACCGGACGGACGGGACGACACCGGCGCGGGCACCGGCACCGGCCTGCCCGAGGACGTCCGGGTCGCCGTCCAGATCGACCACGGCGCGACCTCCGCGCTGGCGCTCTGGCAGCCGGCCGGCCACCGGCTGGACCCGCTGCCGGTGCCGGCGGGGCGGCTGGGCGCCGTCGCCCACTGGTCGGCGGGCGGACTGCGGATGCCGTACTCCGCGCCCGACCACCCCGCCGCGCTGGCCACCCTGGACGTGGACACGCTGCTCGGCGCCGGCCCGGCGGGCGCGACCGGCGCCGTACCGCTGCCGCTGCAGCTGGCGCCGCTGAGCGGCACCCTGCCGCAGCTGTGGCGGGATGCCGCCCCACCCGCGCAGCCCGGCGGCGGGCCCAGGCTCTCGCGTACCTCGCCGCCCGGCTGGCGGCTGGACGGCAGCGTGCGGCCCGCCGACGGCAGCCGCTGGCACCCTGCCCAGAGTCTCGAACTGGCTGGTCCGGCAGGTCCGTTGGAGGCCGTGGTGTACGGCGGGGACGCGTGGCTGAGCAGCCCGCAGCTGGTCCTGGCACTGCACGGCGGCCCGGCGGACGCCTGGCTGCTGGAGTTCGACCCGGCCCTGCAGCGGATGGCCGCCGAGGGGCTGGCGGTGGTCGCCCCCAACCAGCGCGGCAGCACCGGCTACGGCACCGGGCACGCGATGGCGGTGCGCGGCGCCTGGGGCGGGCCCGACCTGGAGGACGTCCTCGGGCTGTTGGAGGGCATCGCGGGCCAGCGGTCGGCCCTCGGGCTCGAACCGCCCGCCCTGTTCGGCGTCAGTTACGGCGCCTTCCTGGCCCTGCTGGCCGCCGCCCACGCCCCGCCCGAACAGGTGGCGCGCTGCGCGGTGGTGGCGCCCTTCCTGTCCGGCGCCCGGCTGCTGGCGGAGGCGTCGGCGCCGGTCCGGGCGCTCACCACCCGACTGGGCGGCCACGAACCGGTCACCGACGAGCGGGGCCCGCGCGACGTGCTCCAGCTGGCGCACCGGATCGGCGCACCGCTGCTGATCCTGCACGGCGACCGCGACGAGGTCGTCCCGGTGAGCCAGTCGCGTTCGCTGCGCCACGAGTTGATCCGGCTCGGCCGGGTCGAGGGGGTGGACTTCCGGTACGTCGAGGCGGCCGGCTCCGGGCACGAGCTGCTCGCCGAGGAGGGCGCGGCGGTGCTGCACGAGCTGCTGGCGGGATTCCTGCGCGCCGGCCGGGCGGGCTGACCGGCCCGGCGGCGCGGGCCCGCGAGGACCGCTCGGGGCCGGCTCGGGGCCGGCTCGGGCGGCTGCCGAACGTTACCGGGTGGTCGGCACCGGACGTCGGCGGGACCGGGGCCGATCGATAGGATCTGGCTCGTTCCGGCCGTTAGGGTGGCCGGGGCAGAGGCCGTGATCATCCGCCTCCGACGCTCCTTCGGGCGTCCTGCCCGGGGCTTTTCGCCCGGGCGCCTCGCCCTCACCGGTGCCGTGCGGCGGCACCGATCACCCGCACCCTCGCACGGAAGACGATTCGATGTCCGACACCCTCTCCGACACCACCAGCCCCGACAGCACCGGCCTGGGCGCCGGCGCGAGCAGCACCGAGGACGCCACGCACGGCCGGCACCGCGGCCTGACCGCCCCGGACGACAGCCCGCAGGCGGACGCCCACGGCCGGCACCGTCTGGCCGCCGAGCAGCGCTGAGCGACGGCCCCACCGGCCGGCCGCGAACGGCCAGGAACCATCCCGCGAGGGCCCGGCGCACCGCCGGGCCCTCGCGGCGTTCCAGGGGGCGGCCGGTCGCTCGCCCCGATCGGCGGCCCGCGGGGCGGGGGCGGCCCTCCGGTGCCCTGCCGAACCGGCCCTACCGTCGAGTAGGGTCCAACCGCCGGGCACCGTCCCGGCCCACCACCCGCACCGTCTGCAAGGAGCACCGCGATGTCCGACCTCCGGGAGAGCACCCGCCCCGCACCCGAGGTGCTGGCCGCGTTCGAGGCCGCGACCGGCTTCATGCCGGTGGACGAGGGCCTCGCGCTGTACGCGGTGGCGCTCGACGCCGCCCGGCGCACCGGCCGGCCGCTGCTGGAGATCGGCACGTACTGCGGCCGCTCGGCGATCCTGCTGGCCGCCGCCGCCCGCGAGGCCGGCACCGTCGCCCTGACCGTGGACCACCACCGGGGCTCCGAGGAGCAGCAGCCGGGCTGGGAGTACCACGACCCGACGCTGGTCGACCCGGAGGTCGGCCGGATGGACACCCTGCCGCGGTTCCGCCGGACCCTGCACGCCGCCGGCCTGGAGGAGCACGTGGTGGCGCTGGTCGGCCGCTCGCCGCAGATCGCGGCGCTCTGGGGCGGCCGGCTGGGCCTGGTCTTCATCGACGGCGGGCACACCGACGAGCACGCCACCGGCGACTACGAGGGCTGGGCGCCGCACCTGGCCCCGGAGGGCGTCCTGGTGGTGCACGACGTCTTCCCCGACCCGGCGGACGGCGGCCAGGCGCCGTACCGGGTGTACCTGCGGGCGCTCGCCGAGGGGTTCGAGGAGGTCTCGGTGACCGGGTCGCTGCGGGTGCTGCGCCGCCCGGCCCCGGCTGCCGGCTGACCCGGCCGGTGGCGTCCGCCCGCCCGGTCCGGGGTGCCGAGGGTGCGGGCACGGGACGGACGGCGGACGGACGCGGCACCGGCGGGACCGGAGGCGGCGCGGCCGGCGGACGGCTCCCCGCGCGGCGCCCGCCCGGCGGGCCCGCCGACCGGGCCCGCGTCCCGCGGAACGGCCAACCGCCCCCGCGCCGAACACGGATGCTCTAACGTCGTGCCACGTCGCATGGTTGTCCGGGTGCCGGGGCACCCCGGCCGGGACACTCCGGGTACGGTGGCCGCGCGGAACTCCGGCACCGCAGGGACGACACGGCAACGCACGGCGAGGCAGGACGGCGGGGGCGAACGCATGACGGACCAGAACAACACCGCTCCGGCGGTCTGGGACCCCACGGCCCGGGGGGGCGCAGGCGGCTGGGTACGAGGCGGCAGTCAGGTCGGTGGGCAGGGCGCCGGCCAGACCGGCAGTCAGGGCGGCGCGCCCGCGCCGGCCGCGGGCGGACGGCCGGTGCACGAGCAGGCGACCCAGCTGCGGCCCGCACAGGCACAGCCCGGACAGCCCGGACAGCCGACCGGGCCGGGGCAGCCCGGTCCGCCCGCGCAACCACCGGCCCCGCCAGGAGACCGGCCGCACCAGCCCCAGTCCCAGGGGCCCGGGCAGCACGACGCACCGACCCGGCTAGCGCCCGCCGCCCCGTCGGCCGCGCCCGCCGGCTACGGCTTCCCGCCGCACCAGCAGCCGCCGCAGGCCCCGCCGTACCCGCAGTCCGGGCCCGGCCCAGGCTTCCCCGCCCATGCCGCCCCCGGGGCGCCGGCAGGCCCGCCGCCGGGCGGGTACCAGCAGGACCAGTACTCCCCGGACCAGTACCCGCAGGGCCTGTTCCGCCAGGACGCGTACCCGCCGGACCAGTACCAGCAGGGCGCCTACCCGCCCGGTGGCGGGCAGCCCGACCACGGCGGCTACCAGGCGATCGACCTGGACGACGAGGAGCGGCCGCCGCGCAACCGCACCCCGCTGCTGGTGGCGGTCGGCCTGCTGCTGGTGCTCGGTCTGGGCGGCGGCGTGGTCTGGGCGGTGCAGAACTCCAGCGACGGCCCGGACCGGAAGGCCGCGGCCCCGGCCGCCACCGGTGCGGGCGGCGGCCAGCAGCCCGCGCCGCTGCTCAGCGGGGACGCCTCGGCGCCCGCGGCCGCGCCGGACCCGACCACCGCCGGCCCCTCGGCGAGCCCCAGCTCCGACCAGGTGAAGGCGCAGACCGAGGCCAAGGCGCTGGACGAGCTGCTCGCCCGCGCCGAGGGAGCCAAGGCGCCGATCGGCAGCGCGGTGGCCAAGGTCTCCAGCTGCCCGGCCAAGGCGGACATCGAGAGCGCCGCACAGGTTTTCGACACCGGTGCCCAGCAGCGCGAGCAGCTGCTCGGCGAGCTCGCCAAACTCGACTTCGCGGATGTGGCCGGCGGCGCGGATGCCGTCCAGTCGCTGCGGACGGCCTGGCAGCAGTCGGCCGAGATCGACCGGGCCTACGCGGCCTGGGCCCGGGCGGTCTCCGCCCAGGGCTGCCCGGCCGGCACCGCGCCGACCACGGCCGAGAAGAAGCGGGCGGACGAACTCAATCCGCAGGCCACCCTCGCCAAGAAGGACTTCGTCGCGAAATGGAAACCGGCCGTCGACACCTACGGGCTGACGCCGCGCACCTGGGACAGGATCTGAACGACTCGTGACCGGCACCACCCCTCAGCACCCCGACCCCTCCCGCTCCCCCGACGGCCCGGCGGCCGAGGCCCGGCCCCGGCGTACCCGGCTGCACGTGGTGGCCGTCGTCGGCGCCGTACTGCCGCTCTGCTTCGCGGGCTGGCTGGGCTGGCAGGCGGTGACCGGAAAGTCCTCGGGCACCGCGTCGGCCGCCGCCTCGGACCCGGCGCCGGACCCGGGGCTGTCGACGCCCCGGCCGGCCGCCGCGACCCCGGCGGGCGCGGGTGCGGTGTCCGCGCCGGCCGTCGCCCCGGTGGAGGGCAGCGCGTCCGCGGCGCCCTCGACGGCGCCCGCCACCACGGCCCCGGCGGAGCCGGTCGGCCGGGTGCTGGTGGGTCGGACCGTGCTGATCGACCCCGGGCACAACACCAACAACTCGGCGCACACCGCCGAGATCAACCGACAGGTCGACATAGGCAACGCCCGCAAGGAGTGCGACACCACCGGCACCTCCACCAACGCCGGCTACTCCGAGGCCGAGTACACCCTGGACGTCTCCCGGCGGGCCCGGACGATCCTGGAGGCCCGCGGCGCGACGGTGGTGTTCACCCAGGACGGTGACAAGCCGTGGGGACCCTGCATCGACGAGCGGGCCAAGGCGGGCACCACCGCGCACGCGGACGCCGCGGTGTCCGTGCACGCGGACGGCGGCCCCGCCGGCGGCAGCGGCTTCCACGTGATCATGCCGGCGAAGGTCGCCGCCGGGCGGGCCGCGAACGGCGCGATCGTCGCGCCCTCGCACCGCCTGGGCCTGCTGCTGCGGGACAGCTTCAAGGCCGCCACCGGCGAGCCGTTCGCCGACTACATCGCCGCGCAGGGCCTGGACACCCGTTCCGATCTGGGCGGGCTGAACCTCTCCGCCGTCCCCAAGGTCTTCATCGAGTGCGGCAACATGCGCAACGCGGGCGACGCGCAGCGGATGACGGACCCTCAATGGCGCCAGCTGGCCGCGCAGGGCATCGCCGACGCGCTGACGACGTATCTGACCACACCGGGCTGACCAGCGGGGCTGCTTTTGCAACGACTTCGCCCCATTCCGGAGCCCGCCGTGCACACGCTCGGGCGTTGGCCCTAGGCTCTTGGTCCGTTCGGGAGTTTTCCCGTCCGGTGACCGGTCCGGCAATCCGGACACGCAAACTGCCGTCCACGACACACCAACGAGGGGAACGTTAGTGAATCTGCGCGCTCTCACCAGGGGAGACGCCGCCGTCGCAGGTGCGGCCGTCCTGCTGTTCATCGCCTCCTTCCTGCCGTACACCACCTTCGACGCCTGCTCCGGCGTCAAGAGCTCGACCTGCTACTCGGCCTCCCAGAACGCCTGGAACACCGGGCTGTTCCCGATCCTGCCGTCGGTGTTCCTGCTCGGCCTGGCCGCCGCCGCCCTGATCCTGGTGCAGCGCTTCCAGGGCACGGCCGCCACCACCCGCCAGGTGCTCGGCCTGCGGCTCGACCAGTGGGGCATCGCCTTCGCGGTCGCCGCGCTGTGGACGGGCGTCTGGGCGCTCGGCGGCGGCGGTGACAGCTCGGCGTACGGTCACGGCTTCGGCGCCTGGCTGGCGGTCCTCGCGCTGATCGTGCTGGCCGGCGCGGCCGCCGCCGGTCCGCTGGTGCCCGCCCTGCAGGCCCCGCTGGTCACCGACAAGCCGGCCGTCCAGCCCGGCTACCCCGGCGCGGCCGGCTACCCGGCGCCCGGCGTGGCCCAGGGCCAGCCGCAGCCGGGCCAGTACGGCTACCCCGTCCCCGGCCAGGAGGCCGCGCAGCCGCCGGCCTACGGCCAGCCGCAGCAGGGCGGGTACGGCTACCCGGCGCCCGGCCAGCCGCAGGACGCCTCGCTCGGCGGCCAGCCGGCCCAGCCGCAGCCCGTCCAGGCCCAGGCGGCGCCCGCACCGGCCGCACCGGCCGCGGACTTCGCACCGTTCTGGTTCGCCGTCCCGGAGCAGCGCCAGCTGGCCCCGAAGGACAACCCGCACGGCGGCCCGGTGGGCGAGCTCGTCCCCGGCACCTGGTACCTCGCGGTCGAGCAGCGTGGCGCGGCCCTGGTCGCCCAGCTGCAGGACGGCAGCCAGGGCGTGCTGAACGACACCTCGGGCATCCAGCGCGGCTGACGCCCGGCGAGCAGTGCGAAGGGGGCGGGACCGGAGATCCGGTCCCGCCCCCTTCGCGTCGGCCGCGGCCGGCGGATCAGCAGCAGTCCTGCACCAGCAGCCCGGCCGGCAGCTGGTCGCCGCCGAAGACCGCGACGGTGGCCGGGTCGCCGCCCAGCGCGGCCACCGCGAGCAGCAGCGCCCCGGCCGTCCAGGTGGTGCGCTCCTCCGGCCAGACGGCGTCGTCCTCGAAGACGTACCCCGTCCAGTACGAGCCGTCGGTGTGCCGCAGCCGCTGGATCCAGCGCAGGATCTCCACCGCGCGGTCGGACTCGCCGACCGCCCACAGGGCGAGCGCCAGTTCGGCGCTCTCCCCGCCGGTCACCCAGGGGCGGTCGCTGACGCAGCGCACGCCGAGGCCGGGCACCACGAAGCGGTCCCAGTCCCGCGCTATCCGCTCCACCGCGGCCGGGCCGCGCAGGGCGGTGCCGAGCACCGGGTAGTACCAGTCCATCGAGAAGCGGTCCTTGTCGAGGAACCGCTCGGGGTGGCGGGCCACCGCGTGCCGCAGCCGCCCGGCCGCCAGCTCCCAGTCGGGCTGGGGCTCCTCCAGGTAGTCGGCGACGGCCAGCCCGCAGCGCAGCGCGTGCAGGATGCTGGACGAGCCGGTGAGCAGCGCCTCGTCGGGCGCGGTGCCGTCCTCGTCGAGCCGCCAGGCGATCGGGCCGCCGGGCAGCCGCAGGCCGACGGTGAAGTCCAGGGCGCGCCTGACCGCGGGCCAGATCCACTCCAGGAAGGCGTCGTCCCCGGTGCTGAGGTGGTGGTGCCAGACCCCGACCGCGATGTACGCGCAGAAGTTGGTCTCCTTGGACGCGTTGGACACCTCGCCGTCGGTGTAGCCGGCGTACCAGGAGCCGTCGGCGTTCTGCCGGTCGACCAGCCAGCGGTAGGCGGCCTCGGCGGCGGCGTGCTCGCCGGCCGTGTCGAGGGCCATCGCGGCCTCGGTGTGGTCCCAGGGGTCCAGGTGGTGCCCGGTGAACCAGGGGATGGCCCCGTCCGGCCGCTGCTCGGCGAGGATGCTGCGGACGGTCGCGGCGGCCTGTTCGGCGTCCAGCACCCCGTCCAGCAGCAGCGCCTCCGGGACTGCGGCGGTCACGCGCCGGCCTCGTCGGCGGGCCGGGCCGAGGGGGCCGCGGGCCGCTGCGGCTTGCTGGCGTAGGCGACGAAGCTCTTGCCGATGACCGGGTTGAGGGCCTTCTCGGCGGCCTTGGTGAGGGTGCTGATCACCGGCGTGCCGACGATGTCCCAGACCAGCAGCTGGTGGTAGGCCTTGACCGGCAGGGCCTTGTCGTTGTCGACGCCGACCGCGCACTTGATCCACCAGTACGGCGAGTGCAGGGCGTGCGCGTGGTGGGTGCCGTACGGCGTGAGCCCGGCGTCGGTCAGCTTCTCCAGCAGCTCGTCGCCGCGGTAGATCCGGATGTGGCCGCCCTCGTTGGCGTGGTACTCGTCGGAGAGCGCCCAGCAGATCTTCTCCGGCAGCCAGCGCGGCACCGTGACGGCGAGCAGCCCGCCGGGCTTGAGCACCCGGAACATCTCCTGCAGCACCCCCTTGTCGTCGGGGATGTGCTCCATCACCTCGGAGATGATGATCTTGTCGAAGGACTCGTCCTCGAACGGCAGCGCCAGCGCATTGCCCTCCACCGCCACCGCGGACGCGCCGGCCGGGGCCTCGCCCGCCTCCGCCATCGCCGCGAACCACTTCCGGACCTCGGCGATCTCCTCGGCGTTCTGGTCGAGGGCGACCACCTGGGCGCCGCGCCGGTAGCACTCGAAGGCGTGCCGGCCCCCGCCGCAGCCCAGGTCGAGCACCCGGTCGCCGGGGGCGAGCGGGAAGCGCGAGAAATCGACGGTCAGCACTGCGGGGCTCCCATTCCTTGGTACCAAACGTTTTTGACGTCACGTCACTCGGGTGACGCACGCGGCCCGGCGGTCGCCGCACGCGACCAGGCCGTCAGGCGACGTAGCGCCAGCCCGCGCCGGCCCTGGCCCGCTGCCCGGCGCCGGTGGCGATCGCCGCCCGGTAGCGGTCCGCGGTCAGCTCGGCCGCCCGCTCCCAGGTGAACCGGGCCAGCACCCGTTCACGGCCGGCCGCGCCGAGCGCCGCCCGCAGCTCCGGATCGTCCAGCAGTCGGCCGAGGGCCGCCGCCAGCGCGCCGGCGTCGCCCGGCGGCACCGCCAGACAGGTCTCCCCGTCCGGGCCCGCGACCTCGGGGATCGCCCCACCGGTGGTGGCCACCAGCGGCGTGCCGGTGGCCATCGCCTCGGCGGCCGGCAGCGAGAAGCCCTCGTACAGCGACGGCACGCAGGCCACCTCGGCGGAGCGGTAGAGGTCCACCAGCTCCTGGTCGGTCAGCCCGCTGCGGAACTCGATGTACGGCTCCAGGCCGAAGCGCCGGACGGCCTCCGCCACCGGGCCTTCGCCGCGCTGCTTGCAGACCACCACCAGGTGCGCGTCCCGCTCGGTCCGGACCTTGGCCAGCGCCTCCACGAGGTGCACCAGGCCCTTCAGCGGCACGTCCGCGCTGGAGGTGGTGACGATCCGGCCCGGGACCGCGGCGACCTCCGGGGAGGGCGACCAGAGCCGGGTGTCGGCGCCGATCGGCACCACCGAGATCGCGCCGGGAGCGGCGCCCAGGTGCTCGGCGATCTCGGTCTTCGAGGTGCCGGAGACGGTGATGATGTGGTCGAGCCGGGCGGCGACCCGGCGCTGCATCCGGGTGAAGGAGTACCAGCGGCGCAGCGACAGCCGGCGCAGCCGGTTCGGCGCCGCGTCCAGCTCCAGCTGCCGGTCCACGGTGATCGGGTGGTGGATCGTGGTGACCAGCGGGAACCCGTGCCGCTCCAGGCCGAGCAGGCCGTAGCCGAGGGTCTGGTTGTCGTGCACGACGTCGTAGCGGCCCTTGTGCGCGGCCAGGTACTGCCGGGCGCGCAGCGAGAAGGTCAGCGGCTCGGGGAATCCGCCGGTGCGCATGGTGGCGACCTCCAGCACGTCCACCGGCCCGCGGTACTCCGCGAGCGCCGGGGTGCGGAACGGGTCGTCGGCGCGGTAGAGGTCCAGGCTCGGCAGCTCCACCAGGCGTACCGAACCGGGGCCGGGCACCTCGTCCAGCACCGGGTAGGGCTGCGAGCCGATCACGTCCACGTGGTGGCCCAGGCGCGCCAGTTCGCGGGACAGGTGCCGGACGTACACGCCCTGGCCGCCGCAGAACGGGTCGCCGCGGTAGGACAGCAGGGCAATCCGCAGCGGCTGCGCGGTCATCCTCGGCCCCTCAATCTCTGCTGCTCGGGTCTGATTCACTGCTCGGGACCGAAGGTGGCCCACGGCGCTAAAGTAGATCAGGTTTCACTGTGGCGTGGAGCTCGTCATTGAGCATGTGAACAATGAGAGACCTTGAAGATACCGGCCCGTAGCTTCTGGTCAGGAGCCGGGGAAGGTGATTCACGCCACGCCCGCGAGCCGCCTCGCGAACCACCCTGCGACCGATCCCGCGACCCACCGTGACCTCGCGCCCTGGGGGCCCCCTTGCCGACCACCACGCCCGACCCGGCCACCACCCCGCCGGCCGGCCTGCCGCTCACCGCGCGGCAGGCCGAACGCCGGCTGCGGATCCTGCGCGCCGCCACCGCGCTGGCCGGCCGGGGCGGGTACGACGCGGTGCAGATGCGCGAGGTCGCGGACGGCGCGCAGGTCGCGCTCGGCACGCTGTACCGCTACTTCCCCTCGAAGGTGCATCTGCTGGTCGCGGTGATGCAGGAGCAGCTCCAGCAGCTGCTGGAGCAGGTCAGGCGCCACCCGCCGGCCGGTGACGACCCGGCGCTGCGGGTCGCCGAGACGCTCACCCGGGCCTTCCACGCCCTGCAGCGCGAGCCGCTGCTCGCGGAGGCGATGGTCCGTGCCCTGTCCTTCGCCGACCGCTCGGTCAGCGCCGAGGTCGACCGGGTCAGCGGACTGACCGCGCAGATCATCCTGGACGCGATCGGACAGGCCGGCCCGCCCAGCGAGCGGCAGCGGGCGGCGGTCCGCGTGATCGAGCACACCTGGCACTCGGCACTGGTCTCCTGGCTGTCCGGCCGGGCCTCGATCGCGGAGGTCCGGGCCGACCTGCGCACCGCCGCCCGGCTGCTCACCCTGCCCTGACCGGGCGGCGCCGGACCCGCCCCGGGCGATAACCGGTTCTTGTTCGATCCGGCCCGGCGCCGCCGGTTGCGACCGAGCCCACACCGCGCCGGCACATCGGCGCCGGAGGCTGCGGCTAGAGTCGACGGGCACCACCACAACTGCATCCGCCGCCCTCCGGGGAAAGCCGGTGCGACACCGGCGCTGACCCCGCAACCGTGAGCCCGCGCCCAGGCGCCGGGCGAGCCGGACCGCCCGGGGAGCGGCGAGCGGCCCGGCCGGGCCTCCGCCCGGCACCGTCGAGGTCTACGGACGGCCCCTCCCGGGGCCACCCACCGCTCATCGAAAGGCACCACCCGCCATGCTGACCGCCGCCCGTTCGGGCGCCGCCGTGCTGTCCGCCCTGCTGCTGGCCGGCGCCGCCGCCGCGCCGGCCCTCGCCGACAGCCCCTCGCCCAGCGCCACCGTCGCCGTCCCCACCGGGCTGTACGGGCAGGGCGACCCGACGTACGACGGCGTCTGGCGCCAGTCGCTGGCCCTGGCCGCGCTGGCCGCGGTCAAGGCCGTCCCCGCCGACAGCGCCGTCGGATGGCTGACCGGCCAGCAGTGCGCGGACGGCGGCTGGCCGTCCTTCCGCGCCGACACCGCCGCCGCCTGCGACGCTGCGACCGAGGACAGCAACGCCACCTCCGTCGCCGTGCAGGCGCTGGCCGCGCTCGGCGGCCACCAGGACGCCGTGGACAAGGGCGTCCAGTGGCTGAAGTCCAACCAGAACGCGGACGGCAGCTGGGCCTACAACCCCGGCAACCCCGGCGACGCCAACTCCACCGGGCTGGCCGTCACCGCGCTGATCGCCGCCAAGTCCGACCCGGCCACGGTCGCCAAGGCCGGCCGGAGCGGCTACGACGGCCTGGCGCTCTTCCAGCTCGGCTGCGCCGCGCCCGCCGACCAGCGCGGCGGCTTCGCCTACCAGCCCGACCCGGCCGGCGCTGCGGCCGCCAACGCGCTGGCCTCCGCCCAGGCCGCGCTGGGCGCCGCCGGCGGCCGGCTGCCGGTGACCAACACCAACACGGTGGACGCCACGCCGAAGGCCCTGGCCTGCCCGGCCGGCGCCGCCGCGCAGCCCGTGCCGCGCGCCGACTCGGCCGAGGCCGCCGCCGCGTACCTGACCGACCGGTTGGCCGCCACCGAGCAGCACCTGATGCTCACCCTGCCGGGCGCGACCCCCACCCCCGACTGGACGGCGACCGCCTGGGCGGTGCTGAGCCTGGTCCAGTCCGGCCACGCCGAGCAGGCCGCCGGCGCCGTCGACTGGCTGGCCGCGCAGGGCAGCACCTGGACGAAGGGCGGCACCGACGCCTCCGCCACCGCCTCCCTGGTGCTGGTCGCGAAGGCCGCCCGGCGCGACCCCTCGAAGTTCGGCGGCACCGACCTCGTCCAGCAGTTGACCGCGGCCGGCCCGGCGCTCAAGTCGGGTCCTGCGTCCGCGACGGCGGCCGCCACCGCCCCCGCGAAGAAGGACGGCAAGGGCGGCGTCTCCACCCTCTGGGTGATCGGCGTCGGCCTGCTGATCGGCGTCGGCGGCGGCCTGCTGCTGAGCCTGCAGCGCCGGCGCGGCGCCCAGGGCCCCGCCGGGAAGCCCGGCAGGTGACCCGCCAGGTACGCCCGCGGGCGGTGGCGGCCGCACTGGCCGCCACCGCCCTGCTGGGCCTTCTCGGCGTCCTCGCCGCCGCCCCCGCGCACGCCACCGGCTACCGCTACTGGTCGTTCTGGAAGTGGTCCGGCGGCGCCTGGGCGTACCAGCAGCAGGGCCCGGCCGTGTACGTGCCGCCGGACGGCTCGGTGGACGGCTGGCGCTTCGCGGTCAGCCCGGACGGCGGCCGGGACGCCGCCCGCCCGGGCGCGCCCGGCGACTTCGAGGCCTCCTGCGCCGCCACCCCGGCGCAGGCCGGCCGCAAGCGGATCGCCGTCGTGCTCGACTTCGGCACCGCCGCCGACGCCCCGCCCGGTGCCCTGGCGGCCGGTTCCGCGCCGCCCGCGGCGCGCACCGGCTGTGCCTCGGTGCCCACCGGCGCCAGCTCCGCCGAGGTGCTGGCCGCCCTGGCACCGCCGTTGCGCTACGACGGCGCCGGCATCCTGTGCGCCATCGCCGGCTACCCGGCGGCGGGCTGCGGCGAGGCCCTGGCCGGGACGCCGTCGACCTCCGGCGACGCGGGCGACCCGGGCGGCCCGGCCCTCGGCCTGATCGCGGGCGGCGCCGCCGTGGCGGTACTGGCCGCCGGGGCCGTCTGGCAGGCCCGTCGGCGCCGCTGACCACCGACCGTCCGCCCCCAGCGCCGGGTCCCGACCCGTCCGCACCACCCGACCCGTCCGCACCACCCGCCCCGCGCCCGCCGACCAGGAACCCGCCGTGACCACACCCCGCCGCACCCGCCCGGCCGCCGGACCACGCCACCTGCACCCCGGGGCGTGGTGGCTGTGGGCCCTGGGGCTGGCCGCGGCCGCCTCCCGCACCACCAACCCGCTGCTGCTCCTGCTGATCGTCGCCGTCGCCGGGTACGTGGTCGCGGCCCGGCGCAGCGACGCCCCCTGGTCGCGCTCGTACGGCACCTTCCTGCGGCTGGGGCTGCTGGTGCTGGGCATCCGGCTGCTGTTCGCCGTACTGCTGGGCTCACCCGTACCCGGCACCCATGTCCTGTTCACCCTGCCCCAACTGCCGCTGCCCGCCTGGGCCCAAGGCGTCCGGGTGGGCGGGAGGGTCACCGTCGAGGGCCTGCTGTTCGCGCTGTACGACGGGCTGAAGCTGGCCACCCTGCTGATCTGCGTCGGCGCCGCCAACGCCCTGGCCAACCCGGCCCGGCTGCTGCGCGCCCTGCCCGGCGCGCTCTACGAGGCCGGCGTCGCCGTGGTGGTGGCGATGACCTTCGCGCCGAACCTGGTCGCGGACGTGCAGCGGCTGCGGGCCGCCCGGCGGCTGCGCGGCCGCTCCGACCGGGGCCTGAAGGCCCTGCTCAGCGTCGGACTCCCGGTGCTGGAAGGCGCGTTGGAGCGTTCCGTCGCGCTGGCCGCGGCGATGGACACCCGGGGGTTCGGCCGCACCGCCGACGTCCCGCGCCGGATCGCCCGCACCACCGCCGCCCTGACCCTGGCCGGCCTGCTCGGGATCTGCGCCGCCGCGTACGGGCTGCTCGGCTCGGCCGGCACCGCCTGGGCACTGCCGGTGCTGGCGATCGGCCTGGCCGCCGCCGGCGCCGGACTGCTGCTCGGCAGCCGGCGCGCCGCCAGGACCCGCTACCGGCCCGACCCGTGGGCCTGGCGCGAGTGGGCGGTGGCCGGCTCGGGGGTGCTGGTCGCCGTCCTGGTGATCAGGCTGGCGGCGCTGTACCCGGCCGCCTTCACGCCCTCGTTCGTCCCGCTGACCGCGCCGACCCTGCCGCTGGCCGCCGCGCTGGCGGTGCTGGTCGGCCTGGTGCCCGCCGTCGCCGCCCCGATCCCGCCCCGGAGTGCCTCGTGATCACCTTCGAGCAGGTCTCGGTCAGCTACCCGGGCGGCGCCGCGCCCGCTTTGCACGGCCTGGACCTGACCGTTCCCGAAGGCGAACTCTGCCTGCTGGTCGGCCCGTCGGGCTCCGGCAAGTCGACCCTGCTGGGCACCGTCAGCGGCCTCGTCCCGCACTTCACCGGCGGCGTCCTGCACGGCCGGGTCACCGTCGGCGGCCGGGACACCCGCACCCACCGCCCGCGCGAACTCGCCGACCTGGTCGGCACCGTGGGCCAGGACCCGCTCGCGCACTTCGTCACCGACACGGTCGAGGACGAACTCGCCTACGGCATGGAGTCGCTGGGCCTGGCGCCGGAGGTGATGCGCCGCCGGGTCGAGGAGACCCTGGATCTGCTCGGGCTCGCCGAACTGCGCGGCCGCGCGCTCACCTCGCTCTCCGGCGGGCAGCAGCAGCGGGTGGCGATCGGCTCGGTGCTGACCGTCCACCCCAAGGTCCTGGTGCTGGACGAGCCGACCTCCGCCCTCGACCCCGGCGCCGCCGAGGAGGTGCTGGCCGTCCTGCAGCGGCTGGTCCACGACCTCGGCACCACCGTCCTGATGGCCGAGCACCGCCTGGAGCGGGTCGTCCAGTACGCCGACCAGGTGCTGCTGCTCCCCGGCGCCGGGCAGGCCCCCGTCCTGGGCGAGCCGGCCGAGGTGATGGCGCACTCCCCCGTCCGCCCGCCGGTGGTGGCCCTCGGCCGGCTGGCCGGCTGGTCCCCGCTGCCGCTGTCGGTCCGGGACGCCCGGCGCCGGGCCGCCCCGCTGCGGGCCCGGCTGGACGGCCTGCGGCCGCCCGAGGTCTCCGCCGACACCCGGCCGGCCGGCGCCCACCCGGCCGGCGAGCCGGTCGCCACCGTGCGGCGCCTGGTCGTCCGGCGCGGACCGGTGCCCGCCCTGCGCGGCGTCGACCTGACCCTGCACGCCGGCGGGATCACCGCCCTGATGGGCCGCAACGGCGCCGGCAAGTCCACCCTGCTGGGCAGCCTGGTCGGCCTGCACACCCCCACCTCCGGCACCGTACGGGTCGGCGGGCTGACCCCGCACCAGGCCCGCCCGAAGGACCTGGTCCGCCGGGCCGGCCTCGTCCCGCAGGACCCGCGGGACCTGCTGTACGGCGAGAGCGTCCGCGCCGAGTGCGCCGCCGCCGACCAGGACGCCGGTGCCGAACCGGGCAGCTGCCGGACGCTGGTCGAACGGCTGCTGCCCGGCATCGCCGACGAGACCCACCCCCGGGACCTCTCCGAGGGCCAGCGGCTCAGCCTCGCCCTGGCCGTGGTGCTGACCTCCCGGCCGCCCCTGCTGCTGCTGGACGAGCCCACCCGCGGCCTGGACTACGCGGCCAAGGCCCGGCTGGTGGAGATCCTGCGGGCGCTGGCCGCCGACTCGCACGCCGTGCTGCTCGCCACCCACGACGTCGAACTCGCCGCCGCGCTCGCCCACCGCACGGTGATCCTGGCCGACGGCGAGATCGTCGCGGACGGCCCGACCCCGGAGATCGTGCTCTCCTCCCCCGCCTTCGCCCCCCAGGTCGCCAAGATCCTCAGCCCGTCGCCCTGGCTGACCGTCCAGCAGGTCGAGCAGGCCCTGGCCGGCGCCGAAGGCGGCCCGGCATGAGCGGCGGGACGACGCCCGGCGGCGGTACCGCCGGCCACCGGAGCACCGACCCGGACACGGACGCGCTCCCTACCGCCGCCACCGACCACGCCAGGCTGGCCCGGCCCGTCCCGCTCGGCCGCCGCTCCGTCGGCACCCTGCTGCTGATCTCCGCGATCGGCGCGGTCGCCTTCGGCTGGCCGCTGCTCGCCGCCACCGACTCCGCCCTGGTCGGGCACTCCGCCGATGCCCCCTGGCTGTTCGCCCTGCTGCTGCCGCTGCTGCTCGCCGTGGTGGTGGCCCAGATCTCCGAGGGCCGCTCCGCCGACGGCGAGCCGGGCATGGACGCCAAGTCGGTCGCCCTGCTGGGCATGCTGGCGGCCGCCGGCGCGGCCCTGCGGCCGCTCGGCGCCGGGACGGCCGGCCTGGAGCCGATGTTCTTCCTGATGGTGCTCTCCGGCCGGGTGCTCGGGCCGGGTTTCGGCTTCGTCCTCGGCTCGGTCTCGATGTTCGCCTCCGCGCTGCTGACCGGCGGCGTCGGCCCGTGGCTGCCGTTCCAGATGCTCTCGATGGGCTGGGTCTGCCTCGGCGCGGGCCTGCTGCCCGGCCCCGCCACCCTGCGCGGCCGCCGCGAACTCGCCCTGCTGGCGGCCTACGGCGCGTGCTCCGCCGTCGCGTACGGGACGGTCATGAACCTCCAGGGCTGGCCGTACATCGGCGGGCTCTCCAGTTCGGTCTCGTTCGTCGCCGGTGCGCCACTGGGCGAGAACCTCCCCCGCTTCGTGGCCTACTGCCTCACCACCTCGCTCGGCTGGGACCTCCCCCGCGCCGCCCTCACCGTGGTGCTCTGCCTGACCCTCGGCGGGCCCGTGCTGCGCACCCTGCGCCGGGCCTCCCGGCGCGCCGCCTTCGGTGCCCCGGTCGTCTTCACCGGGGCACCGAAGAACGGGGACGACGGCCCGACGGCGGGCTGAACCCGCCCGGGCTCAGCGCGCCGCGGTGAACACCAGCGAGGCGTTGTGGCCGCCGAAGCCGAAGGAGTTGACCAGCGCCGCCCCGGCCGTGCCCCGGCGGGGTGCGCCGGCGACCACGTCCGGTTCCAGCCGCGGGTCCGGTTCCGTCAGGTTCGCGGTGGCGGGGAGGATCCCGTCGCGCAGGGCCAGGACGGCCGCGACCGCCCCGAGCGCGCCCGCCGCGCCGAAGAGATGACCGGTCATCGACTTGGTGGCGGTGACGGCCGGGTGGGCGCCGATCGCCTCCTTGATCGACCCGGCCTCGGTGAGGTCCCCCAGCTGCGTGGACGTGGCGTGCGCGTGGACCTGCCCGATCCCGGCCGGGCCGAGGCCGGCGGCACGACCGGCGGCAGCGCCAGGAGGCCCGCCAGGGCCAGCCGGACGCCCGGACCTGCCCGTCCTGGTGCGCGGCGGTGATGTGGTGCGCGTCGGACGTCACCCCGGCCCCGGCCAGCACGGCGTGCACCCGGGCCGCCCGGACGGCGGCGAACCCGGCCCGCTCCAGCACCACCAGGGCGGACCCCTCGCCGACCCCGGCCCCCGAGGGCCGGCGAGGTGCCTGCCCGGCCGGTTCTCAGGCCTTCGGACCGGCCGACTGGACGACCTCGAAGGACCACAGCGTGGAGCCGGAGGCCGCCGGACGCTGGGCGGCCCCGCCCTCGGCGGCCGGCGGGCCCTGACGGTGGGCCGCCTGCATCGGGCCCTCCATCCACGCCTTGAAGTGCTCCTCGGAGGCCCACCGGGTGTAGACCAGGTACTGGTCGGTCCCCTCCACCGGACGCAGCAGCTCGAACCACTCGAAGCCGTCCGAGCTCTCCACCGCCCCGGCCCGCGACGCGAACCGCTTCTCCAGCACCTCGCGCTGCTCCGCCGGAACCGTCAGGACGTTGATCTTCACGACACTGGCCATACGACACCTCGTACTCGGCGCGGTCGGCCGCGACGGCGGCCCGACCTCGTTGGCGCGCGTCCGCTCCCGTACGGACGGGAGCGGACGTCACGGGGCGACCGGGACGCCGCCCGAGGCCCAGCCTACGAAGCCGGCGGCGCCGGCGCGGGCAAGGGGCCGGGCCGGTGACGGCCCGTCGCGTTCCCCGACGGGCGCCGCCGGCCGGCCGGGTCACTCGGCAGGAGCGCCCTCAGAGCGTCCGCCCCTCGTTGTGCGGGACGCGTTCGGTCGGGGTCCGGTCGGGCCGGTCGCGGGTGTCGGCGCAGAGGCCGGAGCTGAGGCGGGTGAGGAGCCCGGCGAGGTCGGCGTACTGCTTCTCGTCCCAGTCGCCGAGCAGTTCGGCGAGCTGGCTGCGGCGGGCGGCGACCAGGCGCAGCGCGGCCTCGTCGCCGCTCTCGGTCAGCCGCAGCCCCCGGCCGCCGCCCGGCCGGGTGGCCAGCTTGCGGCTCTCGACCTGGCGGGCGGCCGCCTCCACGATCTCGATCGGGACGATCCGGCGTTCCGCCAGTTCGGCGGGCTCGACGGTGTCGTGGTGGTGCATCTGCAGGATCAGCCAGCTGGCCGCGGGCTGGAGGTCCAGGCCCGCGGTGGCGGTGATCCGGCGGAAGAGGTCCCGGCGGGCCTCGCGGGTACCGAGCGAGGAGAGCGCGCGGGCGATCTCGTCGAGCGAGCTGCGCTCCACCGGGTTGACGCCGATCGACTCGCCGAGGTCGGGGGTGGTCACCGTGGACCGCAGGGGCTGTTCGCGCAGCAGCAGCGAGAGCACGAAGGCGACCAGGACGACGGGGACGGCGAAGAGGAAGACCCGGGTGATCGATTCGGCGTACGCGTGGTGGATGTCGTTCTGGACGGCGGTCGGCAGCTCGGTGATCGCCTGCGGGTCGGAGCTGATCGAGGCTGCGCTGAAGCCGGGCGGCAGCGGCACCCCGGCCAGCGCTTCGGCCAGTCTGCGGTTGAGGCCGCTGGCGAAGACGGCGCCGAAGACGGAGACGCCGAAGGAGGCTCCGATGGAGCGGAAGAAGGTCGCGCCGGCGGTGGCGACGCCCAGGTCCTGGTAGCCGACGGCGTTCTGCACGGCGAGCACCAGGACCTGCATGACCAGGCCGATCCCGAGGCCGAAGACCAGGAAGCAGAGGCTCATCTCGGTGGTGGAGCTGTTCTCGGTGAGCAGCGAGAGCAGCAGCAGGCCGACGGCGGTGAGCGCGGTGCCGATGATCGGGAAGATCCGGTAGTGCCCGGTGCGGGAGACGATCTGGCCGGAGCCGATGGAGGTGAGCAGCATCCCGAGCACCATCGGCAGCATGTGGATGCCGGACATGGTGGGCGAGACCCCCTGGACGACCTGGAGGAAGGTCGGCAGGTAGGTGAGCGCGCCGAACATGGCGAAGCCGACCACGAAGGAGATGACGGCGACCAGGCTGAAGGTGCGGATGCGGAACAGCCGCAGTGGCAGGACGGGCTCCTCGGCCCGGCGTTCGACGACGATGAAGAGGCCGAGCAGGAGGACCCCGAGCACGCCCAGGCCGATGATCCGCCAGGAGCCCCACGGCCAGGTGGTGCCGCCGAGCGAGGTCATCAGGACCAGGCAGGTGGCGACGGCGGCGATCAGGAAGGTGCCGGGGTAGTCGATCCGGTGGCGGCGCTTCACCTCGGTGCTGTGCAGGACGGCGGCGATCACCACCAGGGCGACGGCGCCGATCGGGACGTTGATGTAGAAGACCCAGCGCCAGCTGAGGTTGTCGACGAAGACGCCGCCGAGCAGCGGCCCGAGCACGCTGGTGACGCCGAAGACGGCGCCGAACAGGCCCTGGTACTTGCCGCGGTCCCGGGGCGGGACGAGGTCGCCGACGATGGCCTGGGTGAGCACCATCAGGCCGCCGCCGCCCAGTCCCTGGAGGGCCCGGAAGCCGATCAGCTGGCCCATGTTCTGGGCGAGGCCGCAGAGGACCGAGCCGATCAGGAAGATCACGATGGACGACTGGAAGAAGCGCTTCCGGCCGTACATGTCGCCGAGTTTGCCCCAGAGCGGGGTGGCGGCGGTGGAGGCGAGCAGGTAGGCGGTGACGACCCAGGAGAGGTGTTCGAGGCCGCCGAGGTCGCTGACGATGGTGGGGAGCGCGGTGGAGACGATGGTCTGGTCGAGGGCGGCGATCAGCAGGGCCAGCAGCAGGGCGCCGATCGGGAGCCAGAGGTTCTTCGCGGCCGTCTCCGGGGGCGCGGGCGCCGGGGCGGCCGGGGTCCGGCCGGGCTCGGCTTCCGGGTCGGCCATGGCGCGACTCCTCGTGGCTGGGGGCCCGGCCGGCCGGGCACCGCTGATTGGTCGTTCCAACTGACCACATTGTCAGATTTGCCTGGGTATGCGGCATCTGATTGCGCCATCCGTACCGGGTCCGGCCACCGACCACCGGGCCGTCGCACTGATTGTTCATCGGGTCCAATCGGCATCAACCGTCACAAGAGTCTCGTTGACGGCCGATCGCCCCTGTCCCCCCTTCGGGAACGTCATGCATAATCGGGCGCGTTCGCCTCCTGAACCGATCGGGCGCGCTCACCATCCCAGACCGAGGAGGACCGGCCGATGCCGGACCAGCACTGCCCCGCGTGCGGCGCCGTACGGACCGCCGGCAGCTGCGGATGCTCCTCGGACCTCTCCGACACCGCGGTGCTGCCGCACATCGAGGGCCCGCCGCTGGTCCGCCCGTACGTGCCGCGAGCGGCCGGCCAGGTCGGCACGGAGGGCGGGACGGCCGCCGGGTACGACCCGTTCGGCTCCGTCGGCCCCTCCCCGGCGGGCGACTACGACGACTTCGGCGGCCGGTCCGGCGCCGGCTACCGGACGACCCTGATGCCCCCGGCGCCGGCCTCGCCCCCGCCGCACGGGCCGGCGTCCCCGCACCCCGGGCCGCCGCCGGGCGAGTTGGGCCTGTTCGCGTTCGACAACGCCCCCGCGGCCCCGCAGGACGCGCCCGCCGGCGGCCGGGCCGGCCGGCGGCGCGAGCAGCAGAGCCCGCTCGCCCGGCGCCGGGGCGCGATCCTGGCGGCGGGCGCCGGCGTGGTCGTCCTCGGGGTGGGTGCCGCGTTCCTGGCGGCGCCCTCGGGGAGCCCGGACACGAAGGCGCTGCCCTCCCCGACGGCCGTCCTCACGCCGACCCTGACCGCGCCCTCGGACCCGACCGGTACGGGGCTCCCGAGCCCCAGCGCCGCACCCGCCGAGTCCACCGCGGCGGCCCCCTCCCCCAGCCGTACCGCGAGGCCCACCAGCAAGGCGCCCACCGCCGCCCCGACCACCGCGGCGGTCTCCGCGCCGCCGGCGCCCGCCGCGCCGGCCCCGACCACGCCCGCCGCCCCGACCGGCCCGTCCCCGAGCCCGTCGGCGACCGTCCGGATCCTGGAGCGGGACATGAAGGGCGACGACGTCAAGGTGATGCAGCAGCTGCTGGTCACCGAGAGCTGCGGGACGGTCGACAAGTCGCTGATATCCGGCACCTTCGACTGGTGGACGGAGTTCGTGCTGAAGTCGTTCCAGGACAGCGTCAAACCCTCCCTCAAGAGCGAGCAGGGCAAGTACGGCCCACGGACCCGGGCCGCCCTGGAGACCGCGCCGCCCGACTGCTGATCCGGCCGGGCCTCCCCCGGCCTGCGGGTCTCCCCCTGCGGGTCTCCCCCTGCGGGTCTCCCCCTGCGGACGTCCCGACCGGCGACCGTCCCGGCCGGGGTGTCCGGCCGGCCGGGACGGCCCCGGCACCCCGGCCGGGGCCGCCGACAGCTCCCCGGTCAGCCGGCGACGGCCTTGAACAGGCTGAACCCGCCCATCAGCAGCATCACACCGGCCGCCACCCGGACGATCACCTTCATCGGTACGTACTGCAGCAGCTTCTGCCCGCCCGCGATGGCGATCCCGGCGACGGCGCAGAGCGCCAGCCAGGCACCGAGGCCCACCGCCAGCGGGTCGTCGTACTTGGCGGCCAGGTTGGCGGTCATGATCTGGGTGAGGTCACCGAACTCGGCCACCGCGACCACCGCGAAACTCGCCCCCGCGACCTTCCAGAAGCTGTTCGAGGACGGTTCCTTGGCGGCGTGGCCCTCCTCGTCCCCGCCGTGGTGGAGGAGCAGCATCGCGGCGCCGGCCAGGAACAGCAGGCCGGTGACCCCCTCCACCCAGCGCTGCGGCAGCAGGGCGAGCAGTTGGCCGGCGACCAGCGCCAGGCCGACCATGACGGCCATCGCGGCCGCGACGCCGGCGAAGACGTAGCTCGCGCGGTAGCGGGTGCCGAGCACAAGGCTGGCCAGGGCGGTCTTGTCGGGCAGTTCGGCGAGGAAGACGATGCCGAAGGTGATGGCGAGAACGGTCGAACTCACGAGGTCAGGATCCCCTGGATCGGGCTGCCCGGCCTCAGCAGCTCCGTCAGGGGACGCCTCGGCCCGACAGCACTGGTTGGTAGGCACAGCACTGCGGCCGAAGGTCTCGCCGGCACCCGGACCTGCCAGGTGCCCCGGGCGCCGGGCCCCGTGAGGAGCCAGTATGTCGACGGTCCGGTGGAGGGCTACTCCCCTTCAACAGCGGCAAGTCTACCCGACGGCTCCCGGGCCCCCCGTGGCCACCAGTCCCCGGCCGACCAGCTCCAGCACCGCCACGATCGCCACCGCCTCCACCAGCAGCAGGGCGACCAGCACGAACAGCTGCACCGCGCCGGCCTGGACGGGCGAGGCGCCGCCGAGCAGCATCCCGACGAACGCGCCGGGCAGGGTGACCAGCCCGACCGTCCGGGTCTGGTCCAGCGCCGGGACGAGCGAGGTCGCGGCGGCGGTCCGGCAGATCTCCAGCCGGGCGTCGCGCTCCTCCAGCCCCAGCGCGAGCGCCGCCTCCACCTCGCCGTGCCGCTGGCGCAGCTCGTCCAGGGCGCGGCGGCCGGCCAGCGAGGTGGCGGTCAGCGCGCCGCCGATCAGGATGCCCGCCACCGGGATGATCGACAGGCCCCGGGCCGGGAGCAGCCCGGCGGCCAGCAGCAGCGCCAGCAGGGGCACCACCGCGCCGCCGACCGGCACGGCGGCCCAGACCCAGCCGGGCCCGTCGGTGATCCGCCGGCCGGCCGTCCGGACGGCGACGGCCAGCATCAGCAGCACGAACAGGGCGGACGTCCAGAGCGAGCCGACCACCCAGGTGATGACGAGCGCGACGACCGCGAGCTGCACCACCGCCCGCCCGCCGGCCCGCAGCACGGCGTGCCCGTACCCGAGCAGGCCCCGGCCGGCCACCGCGACGGCGGCGGCGAGCAGCAGGGCGATCGCCACCCCGAGCGCCGGGGTGACGGGCAGCAGCTGGCCGGTGGCGGCGAGGGCCCGGCTGGCCGGGGGCACCGCCGGTCAGATCCAGCTGGTGAACCACATCCGGTCCTGCCAGTCCGTCATCGGGAACACCTCCGCCGTGTACAGGGGGTAGAAGAACGCGAAGCAGGCCATCACGGCGAGCACGATCAGAGCGGCCCCGGCGGCGCCGAGCCGGCGGCGTTCGGGCGAGCAGCCGGCCGGGCCGAGCATCGCGCCGAGCATCTGGGCGACCGCCAGGCACAGGAACGGCACCAGCACCACCATGTAGAACGAGAAGACGGTCCGCTCCTGGTACTGGAACCACGGCAGGTAGATGCCGGCGACGGCGCAGAGCACCGCGCCCGAGCGCCAGTCCCGGCGGAAGAACCAGCGCCAGAGCAGGTGGACCAGCGCGAAGCAGGCCGCCCACCACAGCACGGGGGTGCCGAGGCCGAGGATCTGGCTGGCGCAGCCGCCGGGCGCCGTGCAGCCCTTCTGGCCCTGCGGCAGCTGCTCCCAGTACATCGACACCGGACGGCCCTGGACCAGCCAGCTCCACGGGTTGGACTGGTAGGTGTGCGGGGTGCTCAGGCCGGTGTTGAAGTCCCACATCTGCGAGTGGTAGTGCCACCAGCCGCGCAGCGCGGCCGGCACCCAGGTCATGTCCACCTGCGGCAGCGGCACCCCGAACAGCTTCTCGGTGGAGAGCCCGGCCCGGCCGTCCGCCCAGTGCCGGTTGTAGCCGCCGTCGGTGGCGAACCAGCCGCTCCAGGAGGCCAGGTACACCGCGGCGGCGGAGCCGACGGTGGCGAGCAGGGCCGGGCCGGCGTCGCGGCGCAGCATCGAGCGGTACGGGTGGCGGGCGCCGGCCCAGCGGCGGCGGGAGGCGTCCCACAGCACGGTCAGCAGCCCGAAGGCGGCCAGGATCGTCAGGCCGTTCCACTTGGTGGCGCAGGCGGCGCCGAGCAGCACCCCGGCGGCGATCCGCCAGGGCCGCAGGCCGAGCCTGGCGCGGTCGCCGTCCGGCCGGGTGCCGTCCGGAGCGGGGGCGAGGCGGGCCCGGGCGTGGTCGCGGTCGACCAGCAGACAGCCGAAGGCGCCGAGGACGAAGGCCATCTGGACACCGTCCAGCAGGCTGACCCGGCTCATCACGAACTGCAGGCCGTCGACGGACATGAGCAGGGCCGCGGTGCAGCCGATCAGGGTGGAGCCGAACAGCCGGCGCCCGATCCGGGCCAGCATCAGCACGGTGAGGGTGCCGAGCAGGGCGGTCATGAAACGCCAGCCGAACGGGTGCAGGCCGAATGCCTGCTCGCCGAGCCCGATCACCCACTTGCCGAGCGGCGGGTGGGCGATGAACTCGGGCGCGGGGGTCAGCGGGATGCGCTGCGGGACGCCCAGGATGTCGGCGTTGGCGCTGTCCGGCCAGACGCCCTCGTAGCCCTGCCGGAGCAGGGACCAGGCGTCCTTCGGGTAGTACGTCTCGTCGAAGACGAAGGCGTTGGGGTAGCCCAGCCGCCAGAACCGGAGCAGTCCGGCGAACAGCGCCACGGCGATCGGTCCCAGCCAGCCGGACCGGGCGACGGCCCAGGGCACCGGCCCCCGCCGGGCCGGTGCCGGGTCCGCGGGGGCCGCCGCTGCCGGGGTGTGCGTGACTACCGCTTGTGTCATTGCCTCGCCGATTCGCTCACTCGCCTGCTCGGCCCAGGGCACTCCCCGCCCCGTGCCAACAGCGACTGACACTATGTGGCTCCCGGCGCGAAACCAAGCGTGTCGGGCCTTCGGCGGGCTGTCGTCCGCGAACCCCGTGAACGTCCGGCGGCGCCCCGGGACGAGGCCCGGGGCGCCGCCGGCCCGCCCCGGCGATCAGGCCGCGGTCTGCAGCTCCCGTACGTCGGCGAACTGCGGTGCCGGCCGGCGGGCGTTGTCCTGGGCCGGAGTCAGGTGGCCCCGCAGCCGCAGGGCCATGACGACGATCAGCAGGGTGCAGAGCGCCATCGCGGCCAGGTACAGCGGCCAGGTGCCGGAGCCGACCAGCAGGACGCCGACGGCCGGGCCGACCGCGACGGCGATCTGCTTCACCAGGGCGTAGCCGGCGTTGTAGGTGCCGAGCAGCCGGGCGGGCGCCAGGTCGGCGACGATCGGGCCCAGGGTCGGTGCGAGCAGCGACTCGCCGACGCCGAACAGCGCGTAGATCGAGACGATCGAGACCGTCGCGGCCAGGGCCTCGGCCCGGACCAGTCCGGCCACCAGGGCCATCGTCCAGGCGCCGAGCCAGACCAGGCCGGCGGCGGCCATCGCGGTGGTCCGCCGGCGGCGGGCGGTGATCCGTACGACGAACATCTGCAGCACCACGATGGTCAGCGCGTTGGCGCCGATCGCGAGGCCCAGGGTGGACGGCGCGACGCCGACGGTGTCGGTGGCGAAGGCCGCGACGCCGGACTCGAACTGGCCGTAGCAGGTGAAGAAGATCAGCGCGGCGAGCACGCAGAGCCGCAGCATCGCCTTGTCGGCGACCAGCGCGCGCAGCCCGCTCGGGCCGGACCGCTCCCCCACCGGTACGGGCTCGGCGGCCGGGATCCGGGCGCTGCCCGCGACCAGCCCCATGGCCAGCAGGGCGGCCGCCTCGATGGTGAAGAGGGTGGTCAGGCTGCCCGGGTCGGCGACGTCGACGATCTGCCCGCCGATCAGCGCGCCGATGCCCATGCCCAGGTTGACCAGGGTGAACTGGAGCGCGAAGGCGTGCGAGCGGGTGGCCCTGGTGGAGCTGCGCACGATCATCGTGGCGAGCGCGGGCTGGCAGGTGGTGAAGCCGGCCCCGAACAGGAAGGAGAAGAGGATCAGCTCGGGGGTGCCGGTGGCCCGTCCGAAGGCGAAGGCGCCGACGGCCGCGACGGTGGCTCCGACCAGCAGCACCGGGCGCGGGCCGTAGCGGTCGATGCCCCGCCCGGTCAGCGGCAGCACGGCGAGCGCGGCCAGCGCGAAGACGGTGAACACCATCCCGGCGGCGAGCGATCCGAGGCCGCGCACCTGGTCCACGTAGACGAACATGTACGGCATCGTGAACCCGCTGCCGAACGCGCTGAGCGCGTTGCCGATCTGGACGCGGCGCAGCGGGCCGCCCGCCCCCTGACGCCGCTGCCTCTGCTGCTTCACCGTGCCGGTCACCGTGCACACCCTTTCCCTGGAGCCCGCCCCGGACCATCGCCGACCGGACTTTCGCTGGATACGCTTAACTGCGCAAGATTTCAGAGCTAAACTCTAAGGATCGGAAGTCTCTCGTGTCAAAGGCTTAAACGGTGCACCCCTCACGTGCGACACTGGTCCCCATGAGCGCACGCAAGCCCGAGCCGCCCGCCACCGGCGAGCTGGGGATCTCCGAGCAGGTGGCCGTCTACCAGCGGGAGTTCCCGCTCGTGGACCCTCAGGTCGAGACCATCGTGCAGACCCTCTCCCGGGTCACCCGACGGATGAACGTGGCCTACACCCGCCAGCTGACTGTGCTCGGAATCACCTCCGCCGACTGGGAGGTGCTCAAGGCCCTGGTGATCGCCGGCAGCCCGTACCGGCTCGGCCCCGGCGACCTCGCCAAGCGGCTCGGCCTCACCCCGGCCGCGATGACCCACCGGATCGACCGGATGGTCGCCGAGGACCTGGTCACCCGCGAGCGGGACGAGAACAACCGGGTCCGCGTGATCATCGAGCTGACCGAGAACGGCCGCGACAAGTGGCTGGAGTCGATGCGGATGGCCGCCGTCTTCGAGGAGGAACTCCTCCAGGACGTGGTCGGCGAGGAGCGCGCGGTGCTCTCCGGCATGCTCGGACGGATGCTGCGCCGGATCGAGGAGAGCCAGCCGGACGCCCTGGGCCGCACGGACGACCTGGACTGACCCGGCACGCACGACAACGAGAACGGCCCGCCCCCGACCGGGCGGGCCGTTCCCCTGCGTCGGGCGGCCGGATCAGGAACGCCGGGCCCGGTCCGCCGCGATCGCCGTCAGCTGCTCGACCGTCAGCGCCGGCGTACCGGGCAGGAACTCGTACCCGTTCCCGCCGTTCCACTCGCCGACCCGGATCCGCCGCCCGTCCGGCCGGAAGACCTCGACCGACCAGTTCGTGGCCGGGCCGTCGCCGCCCTTGGACCCTCACCTGGACATCGGCGACACTGCCGTCGGGCAGCCGGGTCCCGTTCGGCCAGGTCAGCAGTACCTGCTTGCCCCGGGCGTCGCATGGACGGCCCGCCACTCCTCGGGCAGGTCCGCGCTGCGCCCGTTCATCTTGTCGATCACGACGACCGAGCCGTCGGGCCGCACCGTCCGGTCGCAGGACTCGGTCGGTGTGTCGAAGGAGTCCAGGCAGCGGGCCGCCCGCCGGTCGGCAGGAACGCCGTCCTGAGCCGGTGCCGCCCCCGCGCCGCGACGAAGTCGGGGAACTCCAGTGGCTCCCGCGGCGCCGTGCCCTTGCCCGTTGTCCGGTCCATGCCCCTACAACGCGACGGACGGCCTGTCATGTGGCAGGCCGTCGCGGGCAATCGCCGCCGGCCGGGGCCGGACAGCCCTCCGGCCCGCCGGGAGAAGTCCCAGCGGGCCGGATTCGCGGACGTCCGGGGTGGCCCGTCCGAAGGGGATTCATCGTGGTGCGGGCTCCGTCAAGTGCCCTTCACTCAGCTACGGGGTGTCAGCAGGCGCCGTTGTCGGTCCAGACGCCCCACTGGCCGCTGAGGCTCGGGTCCTCGTTCGTGGTCCACCACTTGTTGGTGTAGTAGTGGCCCTTCCAGGAGACCTTGGTCGGGGTCGCGTAGACGGCCGAGGCGCTCCAGCTCGGGGCGGTGCAGGCACCCGAGGTGGCGGTGGCGGTCGGGGAGACCGTCGCCGTCGGGGAGGAGGTCGCGGTGGCGGTCGGCGACGCGGTGGTCGACGGGGTCACGGTCGGGGTGGCCGTGGCGGTCGGCGAGGCCGAGGTGGTCGGGCCGGCCGGGCAGTTGGCGGCGGAGCCGTCGGTGGCCGACGCCATCTTGTCGAACAGCGCGGTCTGGGTGCCCATGTCGTACAGCGAGAAGGCGAAGGAACCGCCGAGGCCGTTGCAGTGTGCGTAGTCGACCTTCGCCTGGACGGACTGGGCGTTCTCGCCGGACCAGAAGGTGGTGCCGTCGTAGAAGTACGCGGCCTTGGCCGTGTCGTCCCAGTAGGTCTTCGACGGGTTGTCGACGAAGCCCGCGAGCTCCTTGTACATCTGGATACCGGGGACGCTGCCGGACATCGCCGCGCCGGCCGCCGGGCCGGTGGCGGTCTGGAACAGGCCGTTCTTGCCGTTGTTCGGCACGCCGGTCCAGCCGCGGTAGTAGAACGGCACGCCCATGTTGATCTTCTTGGCGGGGAAGCCGCCGGGGATGCCGTACTGCGCGTCACCGACCGTGAAGGCCTTGATGGCGTTGTCGATCGAGTACTTGCCGGTGCCCGGGGTGACCGGGGTCATCGGGTCGTTCGGACCGGAATAGATCGGGGCCTGGTGGTTCGTCGGGCCCTTCGCCTCCCAACCGCCGTGCATGTCGTACGTCATGACGTCGAGGAAGGTGAGGTACTGACCGATCTTGTCGGTCTCCAGGTTCTTGATCTTGTCCTGGCCGGCGCCGACCGCCGCCGCGGTGGCGTAGGTCTTGCCGTCGGCCGCACCCTGCGCGTCGAGCTGGGTGCGCAGCTCCTTCAGCAGCAGGGTGAAGTTCTGCTTGTCGTTCGGGCTCTCGTGGTTGCCGAGGTGGCCGCCGCCGCCCGGGTACTCCCAGTCGATGTCGATGCCGTCGAAGATGCCGGCTGCCGAGCCCGCGCCGCCGTAGCCGGCGTCGACGGGCAGGTTGCCCTTGATGAACATGTCGATGCAGGACGAGACCAGCTTCTTGCGCGAGGCGTCCGTGGCAGCCGCGTCGGAGAAGTACTTGGAGTACGTCCACCCACCGAGCGAGATAAGGATCTTGAGCTTGGGGTTCTTCGCCTTCAGCTTCTTCAGCTGGTTGAAGTTGCCCGCGATCGGCTGGCCCCAGGCGTCGCCGACGCCGTCGACCGAGATGTCCGGACCGAAGGACTTCTGGTAGTCCGCGAACGCGTCCGCCGCACCGTCACCCGCGCTGGGGTTGTTCTCGTCCTGCGAGGCCGCCTTGGTGGCCTGGAAACAGGAGAGCGTGGTGGGGTTGATGTTGGCGAAGTCGTAGATCAGGTAGTCCAGCTTGCCGGCCACGCCGGTGTCCTGGATCGTCTTCGGGTAGTACGCGTTGCCGTAGATCGACCACTGGTCGAAGTAGGCGACCTTGATGCCGCCGGAGGTCGCCGGGGCGCCGGTGGAGTTGGTGGCGGCCGCGCTGGCGGTGCCGCCGGAGGTGAGCGCGAGGCCCGCGCCGAGCAGCAGGGAGGCGGCGGTGCCGGCCGCGACTGCGACCAGGCTCTTCGGCCGCCGCCTGCGAACCGGCTCCTGGGCCGGGGGAACAGAGCGAAGCATGGGTGCGTGACTCCAGGGTTGTGGGGGCTCCGCCACAGCCCTGGCACGGTTCGCACGGGGTGGGGCCGCGCGACCAGGGACATGACAGAAGGGAATCGAGCTGGGGCATGCCTTGACGGACGCCGGGGTGCGCCGAACCGGCGCCGAAGGTCTGGACCTCCGACGCCGGCTCAGGGGCTCCCTGCACCTGGGGATTAAAATGGACTAGACCAACTCACCCGTCAAGAGCCCCGGTTGACCCTTGAGCCGCCCTTAAGGTTGCCCTTCCCGGCGGATCCCCTCTGACCTGCGGGTAAACCTCGGGAGTCTGACAAACGATCGATCTCCGTCAGGTCGATGTCGACCGGGAACGGCACTCCCACCTGCAACCGGTCGTGGTGGATCCCGTTGACGGCGTACGTGTTCGTGGCCGGGTCAAGTTCGTGGACGTAGACCACCGGCCGCCGCCCCTCGGCCTTCTCCACCCGCCAGAAGTACGGGATGCCGGCCTGCGCGTACTTGCGCGGCTTGGTGTCGCGGTCCCCGCTCGACGAAGTCCGGCGACACCACCTCGACGGCGAGCACCACGGCGGACGCGGGGAATGCCGTCTCCTCCGCCTCCTCGGTGACCACGTCGGACCGCACGACCGAGAGGCCCGGGTCCGGCCTGTCCCGGCGGCCCAGCACCAGGCTCATCTCCCGGACCACCCGCAGCTCGGGCGGCGCCGTCGCTCTGAGGCCCTGCAGCAGCAGATCGACGGCCAGTGCGTGGAAGTACTGCTGCGGGCTCCTGAGGACGAGGCTCCCGTCGATCAACTCCGTGTGCGGCGGGAGGCCGGGCATCCAGTCGAGGTCGTCGGCGGTGAACCCGCCCTCCGGCGGGACGGGCCGGTCAGGCACGGCAGTTCATCGTTGCTCCCACACACGGGATCCTCGCCGACACAGCCGGCCTGCCCACGCCGATCGGTGCGGCATCCACCTCTTCGGGCGTTCCGGGATCCGGATGTTGGCGGCCGGGCCGGCGGCGGGCTCAGTACCGCACCGCGCGGACGACCACGGCCTTGACGTCGCCCGAGAGTTCCCGGTTGCTGACGGCGGTGGCCTGCGCGGTCTGGTTGGCGGCCACCTCGGGGACGCTGACGACCGTGGCGTCGAGCACGTTCCCGGACTGGTCGGTGAAGTTGACCTGGACGCTGTAGCGGTAGGACTGCGACTGCCCGTTCTTCACCGTGAGCTGCACCTGGGCCCGCCCCTGGGAGTCGGTGGTGACGTCGCCGGCGGTCACGTCGCCCTGGGCCTCCAGGCCGCCCTTCACCCCGGCGAGCGCCGAGGAGGCGGCGGCTTGGGCCGAAGCCGCCGCCGAGGCCGCCTCCGAGGCGAACTCGGAGGCCCCCGACGCCAGCGCGGACTGCGCAGCCGAGGCGCCCGAGGCCAGCGCGGACTGGGCGGCCGAGGCGACCGCGGAGAGCGCCGACTGCGCCGCCGAGGCCACCGCCGACGCCGCCCCGCTCGGCGTGCTGTCCGAGGAGCAGCCGGCGAGGGCGGCCGTGCCGAGCGCCATCGCGGCCAAGGCGGCCGCCGCGCCGGCCAGCGCGGCGCGGGGGCGGCGGACGGTGGGCGCGAAGGTGTCCTGACGGGTCGGGCGGGGCTGCTGACGCTCCATGATGTCCTCTTCTCTCCCGGGTCCTCCGGGCCTGGTCCCCCGTGGCCCGGGGCTCCCGGGCCGGTCGTTCGCGGTGTCCGCGGGTGTCCGCGGGTGTCCGCGGCGGTTCGCGGGCCGCCCCCGCCGGCCGCGGCCGGGCTCAGGAGAGCCCGGCGCCCTCCTCGCCCGCGTCCATCACGGCCCGCTCCTCGCGCAGCCGCATCACGTGCCGGCGGCGGGACACCACCGAGCAGGCCCCGAGGGCGCTGGCCACGAAGGCGAGCACCCCGATCCAGGGCCGGTCCACCCGGTGCCCGAGCGCGTGGTCCAGCGAGTACCGACCCGCCCCCGACAGCCCCAGCGACAGGCCGGCGGCGCCGAGCAGGGCGGGGTACTCGTAGCCACCGGCCGTGCTGAAGAACCCGGCCGGGGCATGCACCGAGATCGCGCCGGCCATGGTGCCGGCCACGATCGCCCCTGCCGCCGGGGTGGCCAGCCCGACCACCAGCAGGGCCCCGCCGCCCGCCTCCCCCAGGCCCGCGGCGACGGCGCTCTGCCGCCCGGGATGGAAGCCCATGTGCTCCATGGCCTGCGTGGTGCCCTCCAGCCCGCCGCCGCCGAACCAGCCGAACAGCTTCTGCGTGCCGTGGGCGATGAGCACCCCGCCCACCGCACCGCGCAGGGCGAGCAGGCCGAGATCCTTGCGATTGAGACAGGTCATGTCGGGCCTCTGTTCATGCGACTGATGATCCTGCTGCCCATCCCAGCCCAAAGGGCGGCCCGGCTCGACCCGGCGCCGCCATCCGGGCGAAGATCGTGGTGCACCCGGGCCTGCCGGGAGCAGCCGAGGACGGGGACCGAGATGGCGCAGCCACAGCCGGAGCACCACCTGGACGGCTCCGGGATCACCGACCGGGCGGCCTGCTACGCCGCCATCGGCGAGGCCGTCAACGGCCCCGGCGGCTACTACGGCAGCAACCTGGACGCCCTCGCCGACTGCCTGCGCGGCGGCTTCGGCGCGGAGCCCCCGTTCACCCTGGTCTGGCACGACGCGGCCGTCGCCCGGCGGCGGCTGACCGGCCCGGCGGTGATCGGCGGGCGCGAACTGAGCTACTTCGAGGCGGTGCTCGACACCCTGCGCGCGGGCGGCGTCACCGTGCTGCTGCGCTGAGCCTCTGCTGCGCGCGGGCCCGGCTGCGGTAAGGCTTGGGCCATGTACGTCTTCGATCTCAGCAGTGCGTTCATCGCGTTCTTCGCGGTGGTCGGTCCGCCCAAGGTCCTGCTGTCCTTCGCCCAGCTGGGCGCCGGCCGCAGCACCGGCGACCTGCGCCGGCTCGCCCTGTGGAGCGCGCTGGTCGCCGCCGTGGTCGGCGGGGTGATGGCGTACACCGCGGACTTCGTCACCACGCTGTTCCACGTCAGCGACCAGTCGCTGCAGCTGGCCGGCGGGACGATCTTCTTCATCTACGCGGTGGCGCTGGTCCTCGGCATCCACCTGGGCGGCGGCGACTCGGACGACGCGCACCTGGCGAACCCGATGGTGGACGGCATCCGCGCGTTGCTGCTGCCCTACATCGCCAGCCCGCTGGCCATGACGGGCGTGCTGATCGGGTCGCTGAGCAAGGACACCTGGGGCTGGCACACCACGGTGGCCGTGGCGTACCTCGCGGTGGTGGCGATCAACTGCGTCTGCGTGCTGCTGCTGGCCCCGCTGCTGCAGCGCAGCCGGCGGACCTCGCTGGAACTGCTCTCCCGGCTGCTCGGGCTGCTGCTCGCCGCGGTCGGCGTGGAGCTGTTCCTGAACGGGCTGGCCGAGCTGGGTGTGCACATCGCGGTCGGACACTGAGCGGTCGGACACCGACAGGGCGGCCGTGCCCGGGCCCGGTCCGCCGGGGCCCGGGCACCCGGACGGCCACCGTCGGGTGGCCCGCCGCTCCGGCGGCCGCCCGGCCCGGGGCAGGGTCAGCCGGCCGACAGCAGCGCCAGCACCCGGGCGATCTCGGCGCGGGCCGCCGGGTCGGTGATCACGCCGTCCGGGCCGACCACCGAGCGGTCCACCGGGACGGCGGCGCAGGCCTCCTCCAGCACGGCCGCGCCGGTGTAGTTCAGCACCAGGCGCAGGGTGGCCTCGGCGCCGAGGCCGCGCCCGGGGTTGGCCGCGTTGATCCAGGCCGTCGGCTTGTCGGAGATCTCGACACCGCCGACCGTCCAGTCCAGCAGGTTCTTGAAGGAGCCCGGCAGGGTGCCCGCGTACTCGGGGGTGCAGACCAGCAGGGCGTCGGCGGCCGCGACGGCCGCGCGCAGCTCGGCGACCGGGGCGGGCAGCGGGTCGGTGTCGTCGTCCGGGTTGAAGTGCGGCAGGCCGCCCAGCCCCTCGTACAGCGTGGTGGTGACCCCCTCGGGGGCCAGCTCGGCTGCGGTGCGCAGCACGATCTCGTTGGAGGAGCCGGAGCGCAGGCTCCCCGACAGCAGCAGGACATGACGGTTCGTCGGCATGCCGGCCAACCTACCCGGCGGCCCTCAGGGGGCGACCACGGGCCGCCAGGGGACGGGGCTGGAGAGGACCATCGAGCTGGCGGGCTGCCCGTACCCCGCCAGCCGGTCGATCAGCGCCTCGAACTGCGCCATCGCGGGCACCGCGACCAGCAGGGCGCAGCAGGCGCCGCCGGTCACCCGGTGCAGTTGCAGCACCTCGGGCCAGTCGGCCACCTCGGGGTCGCGCAGCAGGCAGCGCGGGCCGTAGCACTGGATCTGGACCAGCGCGGTGATCGGCAGGCCGGCCTTCGCGAGGTCGACGTGGGCGTGGTAGCCGCTGATCACGCCGTCGGCCTCCAGCCGGCGGACGCGTTCGGCGACGGCCGGCGGGGAGAGGCTGACCCGGCGGGACAGCTCGTTGTAGGAGAGCCGGGCGTCGGCCTGCAGCTCGGCGAGCAGACGGCGGTCGACGGTGTCCATGATGGCTCCCTGCTGGTCGTGGCGGCCTGGGACGGCCACCGGTGTGACGGACGGTACGGGAGAGGTGGTTTGCGTTCCTGAAGCCGAATGGTCGAAAGACCATGCGTTCACAACGTCGAACCGCCGATCCGGTGCCCGAGGCCCATTCAAGACCGGGCAAGGCCAGCCGCACAATAGGTCCGCCCGACCGGGACGGACCGGACGCGCGGAAGACCCGGCGCAGGGCGGGCTGTCAGGAAGGACCGGAAATGGTGCACGACGCGGTGAGCACACCCAACCTGTCGTTCGGCAGGAAGGAGGAGCCCGGCAGCGGGACGCCGTACTCCCGCTACGTCCGGCTGGAGGAGTTGCACAACCTGCAGCACCCGCGCAGCAAGGTGCCGGCCGAGCTCTCCTTCATCATCACCACCCAGGTGATGGAACTGCTCTTCGACCTGCTCCGGCACGAGTGGACGCTGGCCCAGCAGGCCCTGCGCGAGGACGAGGTGCCGGCCGCCCTGGCGGCGCTGCGGCGCGGCACCCACGTGCAGGACGTGCTGGTGAACTCCTGGGACCTGCTCGCCACCATGACCCCGCAGGAGTTCGGCTCCTTCCGCGAGGTCCTCGGCGAGGCCTCGGGCTTCCAGTCCTCGGCCTTCCTGCGGCTGGAGTTCCTGCTGGGCAACAAGAGCGAGCACCTGCTGCGGATGTACGAGGAGGTGCCCGGCACGCACCAGGAGCTGGCCGGCGCGCTGCGGGCGCCGAGCCTGTACGACGACGTGCTGGCGCTGCTGGCGCGACGCGGCCTGGCCGTGCCGTACGAGCCCTCGTCCCAGCGGTACCAGCCGCTGCCGCAGGTGCAGGAGGCCTGGCACCGGGTGTACACCGAGCCGGCGCACACCGACCTGGCCGGCCTGGGCGAGGCGCTGCTCGACACGGCGGAGCGGGTCACCCGCTGGCGCCAGAAGCACTACTCGGCGGTCAAGCGCTCGATGGGCGACAAGCCCGGCACCGGCGGATCCAGCGGCCTGACCTGGCTGAAGCGCTCCGCCGAACAGGACGTCTTCCCCGAACTCTGGACCGTGAGGAACGAACTGTGAGCATCGGACCCGACGGCACCCGGCCCTTCGACGGCCGGCCCGGCACCACCCGGGCGCAGTGCGAGGCCCTGGACGCGGCGGACCCGCTGGCGGGGTTCCGCGCCGAGTTCACCCTGCCCGAGAAGGGCGTCTACCTGGACGGCAACTCGCTGGGCGCGCTGCCGGTGCGGACCCCGGAGCGGGTCCGCGAGGTCGTCGAGGAGGAGTGGGGCCGCGAGCTCATCCGCAGCTGGAACGACGCCGGGTGGTTCGAGCAGCCCTACCGCCTGGGCGGCCGGATCGCGCCACTGGTCGGGGCGGCGGCCGGCGAGGTGGTGGTCTGCGACACCACCTCGGTGAACCTCTTCAAGGTGCTCGCGGCGGCCCTGCGGCTGCGGCCGGGCCGGCGTACGGTGCTCGGTGACGGCGCGGCCTTCCCCACCGACCTCTACATCGCCGAGGGCGTGACCGGCCTGGTCGAGGGTGCCCGCAGCGTCCTGCTGCCGTCGGCCGGCGCCGACGAGCTGGAGCGGCACCTCGACGACGACGTGGCAGCTGTCGTCCTCTCCCATGTCGACTACCGCACGGGCGAGTTGCTGGACATGGCGACCATCACCGCGCAGGTCCGGGCGGCGGGCGCCCTGATGATCTGGGACGTCTGCCACTCGGTAGGCGCCCTGCCCGTCGAACTGGGCTCCTGCGAGGCCGACTTCGCGGTGGGCTGCACCTACAAGTACCTGAACGGCGGCCCGGGCTCCCCCGCCTTCCTGTACGTCGCCGAGCGCCACCAGGGCGCCGCCGAGCAGCCGTTGAGCGGCTGGTTCGGGCACGCCCGCCCGTTCGCCTTCGAGCCGGCGTACGCGCCGACCGGCGGCATCGGACGGTTCCTCACCAGCTCGCCCTCCCTGCTGGGACAGGCGGCACTGGGCGCGAGTCTGGACGTCTGGGAGCGGGCCGACCTGCGGGCGGTCCGGGCGAAGAGCCTGGCGCTGACCGACCTGTTCATCTCGCTGGTCGAGCCGCTCGACGGCGTCGAGGTGGTGACGCCGCGTGAGCACCATCGCCGGGGCAGCCAGGTCGCGCTGCGGCACCGGGACGGGTACCCGGTGGTGCAGGCACTGATCGAGCGCGGGGTGATCGGCGACTTCCGCGCCCCCGACCTGATGCGCTTCGGGTTCACCCCGCTGTACGTCTCGTACGCGCAGGTCTGGGATGCGGCGCAGCAGTTGGCCGAGGTGCTGGAGTCCGGCGAGTGGCGCGACGAGCGCTTCGGCCGGCGCGGGGCGGTGACCTGAGGCGAGGGGCCGGGGTCGGTACCCCGGGGCCGCGCCGGCCCCTTATATGACGGATCATCATTTCGTACGATGGTCCACATGGGACCTCTGGAGCCTGACCCCGCGGAAATCCTTGTCGGCCTGTTCTGCTTCTTCCTGATCTTCGGCATACTCGGCCGAATCGTGCTGCCCCGCCTCGAACGCACCCTCACCGAACGCCGGAACGCCATCGAAGGCGGGGCCGAACGGGCCGAGAGCGACCGCTCCGAAGCCCTGCGCACGCTCGCCGCCTACCGGCGGGAACTCGCCGAGGCCCACCACGAGGCGGCCCGGATCCGTCAGGCCGCGGCCGAGGAGGGCGCCGCCCTGGTCGCGGCCGCCCGCGAGCAGGGCCAGCGCGAACGGGACGAACTCGTCAGCGCGGCCCGCGCCCGGATCGCCGTGGACCAGGCGCTCGCCGCCGTCTCGCTCCGGGAGAACGTCGGCACCCTCGCCACCGACCTCGCCGGCCGGATCGTCGGCGAGCCGCTCGCCTCCTTCACCGCCGTGCGCGGCTCGGTCGAGCGGTTCTTCGCCGAACGCTGATCCCGGGGCCGGGGCGGACTGCTCCCCCGATCGCCTCGCGCCGGCACGCATGTAGGCATGTACGCATGTAGGCATGTAGGCAACGACGGTGCCCCGGTGTCTCACGACACCGGGGCACCGGGCGTTTCAGCGAAGGGCCTGCCGGGAGCAGGTCAGCTGTGGCGTCCGCGACGACGGACCACCAGCACGACCAGACCACCACCCGCCAGCAGCACCGCGCTCGCGAACCCCATCAGAACGGGGCTGACGCTGCTACCGGTGGACGGCAGCGACGGACCGCTCGGGGATCCGCCACCGTGTCCGTGGGTCGGCGAGCCGCCGGAACTGCTCGGCGAAGGCAGGACGCTCGGGCTGTGCGTCGGACTCGCGCTCTGCGAGGGCGAAGGCTTGGGGCTGGTGGTGTGGGTGGGGCTGGGCTTCGGGCTGTACGAGTGTGTCGGGCTCGGGCTCGGGCTCGGGCTCACGGACGGACTCGGGGTGGGTGAAGGCTTCGGGCTGTGGGAGTGGGTCGGGCTGGGCTTCGGACTGTACGAGTGCGTGTGCGTCGGGCTCGGCGACGGCTTCGGGCTGTGCGAGTGGGTGGGGCTCGGCCTCGGGCTGAACGAGCGGGTCGGGCTCGGTGACGGGCTCGGGCTCGGCGACGGGCTCGGGCTCGGCGACGGGCTCGGGCTCGGGCTCGGCGACGGCGAAGGGCTAGGACTTGGCGAAGGAGAGGGAGAGGGGCTCGGCGACGGGCTCGGCGAAGGACTCGGGCTCGGCGAAGGACTCGGGCTCGGCGACGGGCTCGGGCTCGGCGACGGCGACGTGCACTCCGGGAGGTCCCCGTCGAAGGGGTAGGCGTGCAGCTCGTACCCGCCCGAGCCCTGCTGCTCCAGGTTGCCGGCCAGGTAGATCCGGCCGTTGATGCCCGGCATCTCGACGGTGGTGGTACCGGCCGGGTTGCCCGCCATGATCGTGCCCTGGAACATGGCCCCACCGCTGAGCAGCACGGTGGAGGCGGTCGGGAAGTTGTACAGCAGCTTGGGCCGCAACGCGGTGGTCTCGTCCCCGTCCAGGCCGGTCCCGGTGTAGGTGTTGATCACCGGGTGGTCGGACAGCATGTTGACGATCACGGTGGCGCCCGCCGGGATTCCGGTGAAGTACAGACCGATCTGGCCACCCGACGGCCCGGCCAGGTTCCCGGTGAGGTTGAAGACCTGTCGGGCGCTGGTGCCGTTGCCGTGGAAGGTGGCGCTGTAGCTGGTGAGAGCGACCGTACCGGTGGCGGCCGCCTGCCCCGTGCAGGCCGAGGCGTTCTCGATCCGGGTCAGGACGGACTGGTACTGGTCGGTGGCATGGGTGTCATGGACGGCCTGGCCGGGCGCGGTGATGCTGGTGCTCCCGGTGAGGGCGCCGGCGTACCTGAGATTGCCGTAGGCGGCGGGGCCGCCGACCTGGGTCCCGCCGAGGAAGAGGGTGTTGTTGGCCTTGATGTCGACGTTGCCGCCGACCGTGACGTGGTCGGTGCCGTCCGGCGGAGGGACGCGCGAGCCGACGCCCACGACACCGGCGTTGAAGCTGCCGCCGCCGTTCTTGTCGACGGTGAAGTCGCCGAGCGTGACGATCTTGCCCTCGGCCTCGGCCGCCCGCTCGGAGGCACGGAAGTAGCCGCCGGTGAAGATGTTGATGGTGGCGTCCCGCCCCAGGAAGGCCCCGTTGTTGGGCGGAAGGTACCCGGAAGGGCAGTCCGGTCCGCTGCAGGGACCGAGCGGCGGAGCCAGGGGCGCGGCGCTGCCGATGCTCAGCAGCGCGGTCAGCGGAGCCAGCGTCAGCCCGGCGATCAGGGCCGCCCTGGCCACCCGGCGGCTGCGGGCGGGCGGCGGACCGGTCGCCGGAGGGGGCGGTTCGACCGGCCCCGTGGTGCCGACACCAAGATTCATTGACTGCCCCTTACGCGCTTCGGAGCGGGTTCCCCCCATCACCCGTCACTCATCTGATGATGTGTCCCATCCAAGCCCGCAGGTCATCCGCTTCCTGGTCACCACGCCGCCCCTTTTGCCCCGGGATCATACGGTTGGTCTCCCGCCGGCGGGTTGTCCGATCAGGCCTGCGGCTCATAGGTTGGGCGTGCCGATCGGAGAGGGCGACAACGATGGACAACGCTTCGTACGAAGCGGCCGGCCCACTGGTGGCGGTCGCGGCGAGCACCGAGGTCATGCGGCACCCCGAGGCGGACGAGCACCTGCTCGGCCCCGCCGAGCAGCAGCGCGCCGCCCGGTTCCATCAGGCGTCCGGACGGCTCGACTACGTCGCCGCGCACCTCCTGGTCCGGATCTGCGCCGCGCGGGTGCTGGGCGTGGACGCGAGCACGCTGACGCTGGCCCAGCAGTGCCCCGACTGCGGCGATCCCACCCACGGGAAGCCGTACCTGCCCGGCCGTCCGGACCTCCACGTCAGCCTCTCGCACACCCGCGGTGTGGTGGCCGCGGCCGCCGGGTACCACCCCGTCGGCGTCGACGTGGAGCTGCCGACCAGGACGGGGACGCCGGTCGAGGTCTTCGAACGGGTACTCACCGAGGCTGAGATGCGGCTCGTCCAGGCGCACCCCGAACCGGGCCGGGCGTTCCTGCGGCAGTGGGTCCGCAAGGAGGCCATGGTCAAGATCGGCCGGACCACGCTGGACACCCTGGGCGGGCTCGACCTCTCCACCCTGCCGCTGGACACCCCCGGCGAGCTCCCCCTGCACAGCCGGTTCACCGACCTGTACCTCCTGGACTGGCAGGACGGCGGGCAGGCGGGGGACGCTCGCGGCACCGGCGCGACGGCCTGCGCCGTGAGCACCCGCCCGCCCCACCTGGCGACCCCGGCCACCCTCGCCCCCTGAGCCGGCGCCGCCGGGGCGATCCCGGCCGGTACGTCGACGGCCGCGCCCGCCCGGGTGGGCGGGCGCGGCCGTCGTGGCCGGGGTGTCAGGACACCCCGTCACCGCCCGTCAGGACACCTTGGCGTCGGCGAGCCTGCCGCTCTTGGTCAGGCAGTCACGGAACTCGTACCAGGGTGCGGTGCCCGGCCAGCGGAGGAACCCGGTGGCGCCGGTCCCCGCCGTCACGCTGCTGAAGCGGCAGCCGTCGTAGAGCAGCTTGCCGGCCGTGGTGGCGGTGGCGGCCGTCACCTGGTGGGAGCCCATGAGCGCGCAGTCCTGGTAGCGCACCATCGGACCGCGGGAGGGGTTGACGGCGTCGAAGCGGTACTGGTGGGTGACGGCGTTCGCCCCCCAGGCCTGGAAGGAGAGCGCCGTGTCGTCGCAGGACACGAAGGTGATCGACCCCTTGTACCAGCCCGAGTCGATGACCTTGTGGCCCGCGCCGCGCAGTTCGAAGCGAATGCCCTGCGCGTACAGGCGCATGGTCGAGTCGGCGCGGCCGGTCGCGGCCGAACCGAGCTGGAAGAAGGTCCCGGTGGAGGCCGCGTCGGTGAGGATGTACGAGCCGCCGACGAAGTTCATCGAGCCGCCGCGCTCGTTGCGCACGAAGGAGCCGGACTTGAACTCCACCTTGCAGTCCCGGAACCAGTAGTTCAGGAACTGGTCCTGCTGCGGCTCCGCCGGCGTCACGCCGATCACCAGGAACGCGTCGGTGTAGGAGCCGCCGATCTGGCAGTGGTCCCAGCCCATCTCGCTGTTGAGGTCCGAGGTGGAGGCGGGCCCGTCGAGGCCGATGCCGACCTTCCAGGAGCCGCGCCACTCGACGTCCGTGTACCAGGTGTCCTGCACGCCGCCGGCGTCCGAGGAGTACGCGTAGTTGAAGGTCGAGGTGGCGTCCTGGCTGTCGAAGGTCAGGCCGCTGATCCGGATGTTCTTGTACCGCTGACGGTTGGTCCACAGCGTGGTGTCCCGGGCCGTCGGCGCGTACGTGATGCGGGACAGCCGCTTGCCGTAGCCGGTGATCGAGATGCCGTCGACGATGCCGCCGTGACCGACACCGTCCTCGCCCGGCAGCAGCGAGTCCGGCTGCGTGAGCAGGTAGTTGCCCGGCGGGACGAGCAGCACCTTCTTCGGGATCGCGCCCGAGATCGGGCCCTGCTGGAAGGAGCCGAGCAGCTCCGCCGCCGCGGCCCGGAACGCGGTGTCGCTGGGCGTCCGGCCCGTCGGGTCGGCCCCCTTGGCGACGACGTCGACCACATAGGCGTCCACGCCCGTGGTCGCCGCCGAGGCGCTGCCGCCGCCGAGGACGGCGCTGCCCGCGAGGGCGCCCGCCCCGGTGAGCCCCGCGAGCAGGGCGCGGCGGCCGGGCCTGCGCCCGGCGCCGCCGTCCGCCCGCTCGTCGCCCGGTCGCTGTGCGTGTATGGACATCTGTTACCCCCGTGGTGTGCATGTGCCGGTGGAACCGGATCAGGATCGATCATGACGGTGGACCGACACGATCTTCATACACGGCCCCGCCCCGCCACAAGGCTCGGCCGCCCACCGACCCGCGGCGTCCTGCCGAAGTCCCGTCACTTCGATTGCCCGGCCGGCAGATCGAGGAGTGACGTCCCGTCGGATGCCTCCCACCACACCGGGGCAAGGCCGCCGCCCGGACGCCGGCGCGCTGCCGCGTGCCGTTCCGGGCCCGGTCGCGGCGGCCGGCCCGGCGACCCGGCCGGGGGCGCCCCGCCCGCCCGGTGTTAGCGTGCTCGGGGCTTCGCCGCGGTGGACGCCCCGTACCGTCCCGCTCGAACGCGAAAGGGCCGCCCCGCCATGGCCAAGTTCCTCCTCAGCCTGCACGTCCTGGTGTCGGTGCTGTTCATCGGCCCGGTCGCGGTGGCGGTCAGCATGTTCCCGGCCCGGGCCCGCGCCGCGCTCGCCGGCGGCCCCGACCTGGCCCCGGAGGCCGGCTCCGTCCGGCTGCTGCACCGGATCACCCAGGTCTACGCGGGGCTGGGCCTCGCGGTGCCCGTGCTCGGTATCGGCACCGCCCAGGTGATGGATGTGCTGGGCCAGTCCTGGCTGATCGTCTCGATGGTGCTGACCGCGCTGGCCGCACTCTCGCTGCTGCTCTTCGTGCTGCCGGCCCAGCAGGCCGCCGTGGACGCGCTGGAACTCGCCGACCCGCAGGCCCCCGAGCACGCGAAGGCCGTCCAGGGCCTGCGGTTGCTGCCGATGACGGCCGGTGTCTTCAACCTGCTCTGGGCCGTGGTGGTGGTCCTGATGGTGATCCGCCCCGGCTCCACCACCGGCGCCTGACGGCGCGGCCTCCCGCTCTCTCGCCCCGGCCGGCTGCGGCCGCCGATCGCTGCGGTGGTCCGTCCGACCGGTTGCCACGGCCCGTCGCCCGTCGCCCGTCGCCGCGGCCGAATCGCCGCGAGCACCCGCGGCGCCGGCCCGCCGACGGCCGCGCCACCGCGATCCCGCCCCCGACCGCCGGCGGAGCCGTCCGACACCCCCGTGGCCGGACCGCCCCGCGCCGCACGGGTCAACTGCCACCGATCCTGCGGGGTCCCGCCAACAGACCACTAACATGTCACCAACAGGACCGTCGGCGCAGAGTTGATGGGGGCGACCAGGTCCATCACAGGAGACTTGTGACATGCGTTTTGGTCTGCTCGGTCCGCTGACCGTGCACAGCGATGCCGGCACCGGGCGCCCGGTCGGCGCCCTCAAGAGCAGGACCCTGCTGACCGCCCTGCTGCTGCGCCCCGGCCGCCAGGTCCCGCTCGACACCCTCAAGGAAGCCCTCTGGGGCGAGCACCCGCCCGCCACCGCGACCGCCTCCCTGCACAACCACGTGGCGCGGCTGCGGCGCGTGCTCGCCACCGACGGCGACTCGCGCCTGCGGGCCGTCCCCCAGGGCTTCCTGCTGCACGTCGAGGCGGGCGAGCTGGACACCGAGCTGTTCGCCGCCCGGCTGGCCGCCGCCCGCACCGCCCACCAGCGCCAGGACTGGACCGGCGTGGAGCGGGAGAGCGCCGCCGCCCTCGAACTCTGGCGCGGGCGCCCGCTCGCTGACGTGCCGGCCTTCGCCCGGCACCCGCTGGTCGACCAGCTGACGGATCAGCATCTGCAGGTGCTGGAGTGGCGCTACGACGCGGCCCTGCAGCTCGGACAGCACGAGTTCCTGACCGCCGAACTCGGCTCACTGACCCGCGAGCACCCCTACCGGGAGGCGTTCCACCGGCAGTTGATGCTCGCGCTGCACCGGACGAACCGGCAGGCCGACGCGATCGCCGCCTTCCATGCGCTGCGCCGCGCCCTGGTCGACGAGCTGGGGGTCGAACCGGGCCGCGCCGTCCGCGAGGCCTACCAGGAGATCCTCACCACCCAGCCGGGCCCGGCCGAGCAGCCCGCGCCCGCCGCAAGCCGCCCCAGGCCCGCCCAACTCCCGGTACCGCCGGCTCATTTCGTCGGGCGCTCCGAGCAGATCCGGGCCGTCCACGCGGCGCTCGCCGCCGACGAAGGGCAGCCCGCCGTGGCGGTCGTCAGCGGCATGGCCGGGGTCGGCAAGACCGGGCTGGCCCTGCAGGTCTCCCGGGCCCTGCGCGAACACTTCCCCGACGGGCAGCTGTTCCTCAACCTGCACGGCGCCACCCAGGGCGTGGCGCCGCTCGAACCGCTGCAGGCCCTCGGCGTGCTGCTGCGCGGGCTGGGTGTCGAACCGCGGCTGATCCCCGGCGACGCCGACACCGCGAGCGCCCTGCTGCGCTCCACCCTGGACGCCACCCGCACCCTGATCGTGCTCGACGACGCGGCCTCGGCGGCCCAGGTCCGCCCGCTGCTGCCGGCCGGCCCGGGCTGCGCCGTCCTGGTCACCAGCCGGCCCCCGCTGGCTGCCCTGGACGGCGCCACCCACATCCCGCTCGCCCCGCTGACCGCCGACGAGAGCACCGCCCTGATCACCAGTGCCTCCGGGCGCGAGCCGGCGGACGACTGTCCGGCCGTCCGGCGGCTGGTGGAGCTCTGCGGCCAGCTGCCGCTCGCCCTGCGGGTGGTCGCGGCCCGCCTCGCCGTCCGGCGGGCGCTCACCGCCGAGGCCCTGGTGGAGCTGCTCACCGACGAGGAACGCCGGCTCGACCAGCTGGAGTACGACGACCTCAGCGTGCGCCGCTCACTCGCCGTGGCCCACGACGCGCTGCTCACCTCGGAGCGCGAGGACGACCGCGACGCCGCCCTCGCCCTGCGCCGGATCGGCGCCCTGGACCTCGCCGAGTACGGCGCGCCGCTGCTCGCCCGGCTGATGGACGACGAGGAGCCCCGGGCGGCCGCCGCGCTGGAACGGCTGGTGGACGTCGCCCTGCTGGAGGAGACCGACTTCGGCAGCTACGCACCGCACGACCTGGTCCGGGACTTCGCCCGCGAGCTCGCCGGCCGGCTCGACCCGCTGCCCGCCCGGGAGCAGGCCGCCGCCCGGGCGCTGCGCTGGTACGCGGCCGCCGCCCGGGAGTCCGTGCTGGCGATCCTGCCGGCCGGCGGGGAGCGCGACCGCCGGCTGCCCGAACCGGTCGGCGCGGCGCAGCCGTTCGCCGACTCCGCCGCGGCCTTCGCCTGGTGCGACCGGGAGCTGACCAACATGGCCGCGCTGGCGGTGAAGTTCGCCGACGTACCGGCCCACCGGGAGGTGGTGCTGGCGCTGACCCGCTCGCTCTCGCCGTACCTGCAGCGCCGCGGCCGGGTCGAGGCCCTGCGGGTCCTCAGCGAGGTCGCGCTGGCCGCCGCGCGGACCGCCGCCGACCCGGCGGCGCAGGGGCAGGCGTTCAGCGACCTCGCCGCCGCGCACTACATGGCCGGGCAGTTCGAGGCCGCGCTGGCCCTGAACGACCAGGCGATCGAGGTCTGGCGGGCGCTCGGTGACGACGACCGGACGCAGCCGGCGCTCGGCAACCGGGGGCTGCTGCTCCGGGACCTCGGCCGGACCGCCGAGGCCACCGTCGTCCTGGAGGAGTGCCTGCTGATCGCCCGCCGCCGCGGCGTGGAGCGGGACGAGGCGATCGCGCTGAGCACCCTGGGCAATCTCCGGGAGAAGGACGACCCCCGGCAGGCGATCCACTTCCACCGGCTGAGCCTGGAGTCCGGCGAGCGGATCGGCGACTCCATCATCCGGCAGGCGGCGCGCACCAACATCGGCTACGCCCATCTGACCCTCGGCGAACCCGACCAGGCCCTGCCGTACTTCGAGACCTGCATCCGGCTGCTGACCGGCAACGACGACTGGCACCACGAGGCGCAGGCCCGGCTCGGCCTGGTCCGCTCGCTGCACGGCCTGCGCCGGGACGAGGAGGCCGAGCGGGAGTGCCGGGCGCTGCTCGGCAAGGCCGTCGAACGCGGCGACACCTACTCGCAGGGCCTCGCGCAGCACGTCCGGGGGTCGATCCTGGACGCCCAAGGGCGCCGGGCCGAGGCCGTGGCGCACTGGCAGGAGGCGCTGCGGGCGCTGGCCGGCACCGACTCCCCGCTGGTGGCGGAGCTGGAGGAGCTGATCGCGCCGGCCGTGGTGGCCGCGCCCGCCGGGGTGCTGCCCCTGGGCGCGGTGCCCTCCCCGCGCTCAGGCGGGTCGGGGGCGACCGCCCGGCGCTGACAGCAGCACGCCGGCACGCTTGACGGCCCGCCCGACGATCACGGTCTCGGCGCGGGTGACGCCGAGCGGGCCGGTGGCGAAGCGGTAGAGGCCGCCGTGGTCCGGGCAGAAGACGGCGGCTGGCCGTACGCAACCTCGGCCCGACCGCCCTGCAGGTGGCCCAGGTCGGCTCCGGCCACCTCGGACTGTTCTGGGTGTACGGGCCGGACGCCGGCAACCTGCTGCCCGGCGCGCTGATCGCGGCCGAGGCCGGCGCGGTGGTGACGGACGCCCTCGGCGCGCCCTGGACCCCGGCCGCCGACAGCTTCCTCGCGGCCGCGCCGAGCCTGCACGCGGACCCCCTGAGGGCGCTGGCCCTGGTCGACCGACAGTGCTGATCGACGTGCTGACGCTGCCGGTGGGTCCGGCCCACCGACCGGCAGTCAGTCGCCGTTCGTACCACCGAGGCCGAAGAGGTCCGCCGCGTTGTCGTGGCAGACCGCCCGCAGCCAGTCCTCCCCGAGCCCGAGCCCGGCCAGCGCGTGCAGCGCCTCGGCGTACGGGTACGGGATGTTGGGGAAGTCCGTGCCGAGCAGGATCCGGTCCTGGAGCGTCCGCAGGCGCGGCAGTTCGGCCGGCGGGAAGGGGCTGTCCCGCTCGGTGAACGCGGTGAACGCCATGGTGGTGTCCAGCCGGACCCGCGGGTACCGCTCGGCCAGGTCGAGGAAGTCCCCGTACTCGGGCAGGCCCATGTGCGCGACCACCAGCGGCAGTCGGGGGTGCCGGGCGAGCACCGAGGCGATCGGCCCGGGCCCGGTGTGCTTGCCGGGCGCCGGGCCCGAACCGCAGTGCGTGACCACGGGGGTGCCGCTCTCGGCGAGCAGTCCCCAGACCTCGTCCAGCAGCGGGTCGGCGGGGTCGTACCCGCCGACCTGCAGGTGCGCCTTGAAGACCCGGGCGCCGTCGTCGAGCGCCCGCGCCACGTACCCGGCCGCGCCGGGCTCCGGGTAGAAGGTGGCGGTGTGCAGGCAGTCCGGGGTGCGCGCGGCGAAGTCGACCGCCCAGGCGTTCAGCCAGGCCGCCATGTCGGGCTTGTGCGGGTAGAGCATCGCGGTGAAGGCCCGGACGCCGAACTCCCGCAGCAGCTCGACCCGCCGGGCCTCCTCCTCGCGGTAGGTGATCGGCCAGGGCCGGCCCAGCAGCGGGCCGGCCGCGTCGAAGTACGCCCACACCTTGTCCAGGACGTTCTTCGGCATGAAGTGGGTGTGCACGTCGACCAGCCCGGGCAGGCCGAGGCCCTGCCGGAAGGCCTGGACCTCGGCGGCGCTCACGGGAGCACCGGGGTGGCCGCCCGGGCCAGGATCGCGGCGGTGTCCAGGCCGGCCGGCAGGGTGCCGTAGGCGCCGCCGTGGTCGCCGCCGAGCCGGGAGGCGCAGAACGCGTCGGCGACCGCCGGGCTGCCGTACCGGACCAGCAGCGAGCCCTGGAAGGCCAGCGCCATCGACTCGACCAGCCGGCGGGTGCGGTACTCCAGGTCGGTCGGGTCGCTGAGCTGCTTGCGCAGGTCGGCCGCCGCGGTGTCCAGGCGGCGGTCCGCCCCGGCGGCCAGGTCGAGTTCGCCGAGGAAGGCCTCGACGCTCTCCGGCCGCTTGGCCATGGCGCGCAGCGCGTCCAGCGCCGCCACGTTGCCCGAGCCCTCCCAGATCGACACCAGCGGCGCCTCCCGGTAGAGCCGGGGCATCCCGGACTCCTCCACGTAGCCGTTGCCGCCCAGGCATTCGAGCGCCTCGGCGGCGTGCCCCGGGCCGCGCTTGCAGACCCAGTACTTGGCGACGGCCAGGCCCAGCCGCCGGACCAGCACCTCGTTCTCGTTGCCGGCCAGCGCGGCGTCCGTCGCGGCGGCCAGCCGCATGGCGACGGCGGTGGCCGCCTCGGACTCCACCACCAGGTCCGCGAGCACGTTGCGCATCAGCGGCTGGTCGACCAGCGCGGCGCCGAACGCCCGCCGGTGGGTGGCGTGCTGCAGGGCGCGGGTCGCGCCCAGGCGGATGCCGGCGGCGGCGCCGAGGGTGCAGTCCAGCCGGGTCATGTTGACCATCTCGATGATGGTCGGCACCCCCCGCCCTTCCTCGCCGACCAACCATCCCACCGCGCCGTCGTACTCGATCTCGGCGGAGGCGTTGGACTTGTTGCCCAGCTTGTCCTTGAGCCGCTGCAGCTGGATCCGGTTGCGCCCGCCGTCGGGCAGCACCCTGGGCAGCATGAAGCAGCTGAGCCCGCCGGGGGCCTGGGCGAGGGTCAGGAACAGGTCGGACATCGGCGCCGAGGTGAACCACTTGTGCCCGGTCAGCCGGTAGCTGCCGTCGGGGTGCGGGACGGCCGTGGTGGTGTTGGCGCGGACGTCGGAGCCGCCCTGCTTCTCGGTCATCGACATGCCGGCGATCAGGCCGCGTTTGGTGTGCGGCTCGCGCAGCCCGAAGTCGTACTCGGGTGCCGCGAGCAGGGGTTCGAGCCGCTCGGCGAGCGCGGGGGTGGCGCGCAGGGCCGGCACGGCGGCGTACGTCATGGAGATCGGGCAGGTGTGGCCCGCCTCGACCTGGCTCCAGACGTAGAACTTGGCGGCGCGGGCGGCGTGCGCGCCGGGGCGGTTGTCCCGCCAGGGCGCGGCGTGCAGGCCGTGCCCGACGGCGGTCCGCATCAGGTCGTGCCAGTGCGGGTGGAACTCGACCTCGTCGATCCGGTGGCCGAAGCGGTCGTGGGTGCGCAGCACCGGCGGGTGCTCGTTGGCCAGCCGGCCCCACTCCCCGGCCTGTTCGGAGCCGGCCAGCACGCCGAGCCGGTGCAGTTCGGGTTCGGCCCAGCCGGCGCCGGCCCGGTGCAGGGCCTCGATCAGGCCCGGGTCGTCGGCGGTGTCGTGGCCGTAGGGCAGCGGTACCTGGTTGGTGACCTCATGCGTCGGTGGCATCGTGTCCTCCCAGGGCACGCAGGGTGAAGGAGACCAGGCCGGGGATGACCTCGGCCGGGGCGGAGCCGGCGGCGAGCGGCCCGGCCAGCGCCTCGCCGACCGCGCCGACCAGCGCGGCGGCGGTCAGGTCCGGGTCCTGGGCGGGCAGCCGGCCGGCGGCGACGGCCGCCGCGATCTGCGCGGCTATCACGTCGCGGAAGGCCCGCCGGAACACCAGCCGCTCGGTGTCGACGACGGCGTCGGCGGGCTCGACCAGCAGGGCGTACGCGAGGCGCGGGGCCTTCAGCGCGCGGGCGGCGAAGGTCTCGACGACGGCGGCGACCTTGGCCTGCGGGGTGTCGTGGTGGTCGACGGCCTCGGTGACGGCGGCGATCTCCCGGCTGACCACCCGCCGGAACAGCTCCACCGACAGCTCGGCCTTGTTGGCGAAGTGCTGGTAGAGGCTGCCGGTGGCGATGCCGGCCCGGTCGGCGACGGCGGCCATCGAACAGCCGCCGTAGCCCCGCTCGGCGAGCAGGCCGACGGCGGCCTGCAGGACCGCCTCGCGCTGGGCGTCCAGGCGGGCCTGTACGGCGGGCGTGCGTCGGTAGGCCATGAAAGTATTGAACCACCGATTCAGTACTTCGACCAGGGGGCGCGCGGAGCCGCCTCGGAGCACCGGAAGCCACTCTCCCGGCCTCGGCTCCCGTCCCTCGACCGACCGGAACAGCCAGCCGCAGGCACTCCTCCGACCCGTCGTCGAGGTCGTCGGCGAAGGCCGGCAGCGGCGCCCGCCCGCTCCCGCCGCCACCACGCCCGGCCAGCGCCGCCCGGATCCGGCGGCGCGCCCGGTCGCCCTCGGCCCACCGACTCCCGGACGGCGTCCGCGGTCCGGTGACCTGGCCACCCGCGCCGGAGCGCGGGTGGCCGGGGCGCCAGGGCGACTACAGCCGGTGGTGCTCCTCCAGCAGCCCGGCCCGGTCGAGCTCGCCGAAGGGCGGGATCTGCGCGAGGACGCCCGGGCGGGCGGCCTCGGTGGTGGCCAGGCCCGCCCAGGCGAGCAGCTTGGCGGTGGCGGCGGCCGATTCGGCGGGCGCCAGCGCGGCGATCCTGGCGCCGTGGTTGGCACCGGGGGCCGTGTAGACGTAGCTGTCCTCACTGCCGCGGCCGAGGGTGAAGCGCTCGGCGCCCCACGGGTCGTTCTGGCCGTAGACGAAGATGATCCGCTCGGCGTCGTGCCGCACCCAGCGGTCGATGTCCCGCATCGCGGAGGGGTCGAAGCGCATCGGGATCGAGCGCGGCACGTAGCTGCGGGGCGAGTAGAGCTCCTTGGTGTCGTAGTGCAGCAGGCCCTTGAGGTGCGACACGTCGAAGTTCGGGGAGCCCAGCTCGGTGCCGGCCTGGTAGTAGTACGCGGTGTACCCGGCGAGCGACTGGTCGCTGTTGGCGGTGACGCCGGAGTGGGTGTCGAGCCAGGCGTACAGCTGGTCGTCGGTGGCGTCGGTGGCCGGTACGTTCGCGCAGTCCGCCTCGGTGCTGTACTGCCAGAACGCCCAGACCACGTCGAGGACGCCGACCTCGTAGGCCCGGTCGGCGTTGCCGATGGTGCTGAAGGTGTTGCCCACCGCCGCGTTGTCGGCGGCGTAGCGGGGCTCCAGGGTGGCCCGGCGGACGAGGAGTTCGCGCTGGGCCGCGTCCAGTGCGGCCCGGCAGGCGGGGGTGCCGACCTGGTCGAAGAAGGCGCTGTAGGCGGAGTCCTCGCGGTCGTCGACGTCGTTCGGGGCGACGTAGGCCACGGTGCCGTCCACGTCGTCCGGGTAGAACCGGCGGTGGTAGACGGAGGACATGCCGCCCTTGCTGCCGCCGGTGGAGATCCACTCGTGGTCGTAGATCCGCTTGAGGGCGGTGATCAGCCGGTGGGCGTCGCCGGCGGCCTGCTGGATGCCGGCCTTGGACCAGTCGGCGGGCTGCGGCCGGGAGGGCGTGAAGTAGCGGTACTCGACGGAGACCTGGTTGCCGTCGAGCAGCCGGGTCGGCTCGGTGCGCGAGGGGGTGGTGCCCAGGGTGTAGCCGTTGGTGTAGAAGACGGTCGGGCGGTCCTCACCCCGGTGGAGCACGCTGAACCGCTGCTGGAAGGTGCCCAGCCAGGGCCGGCGGTGGTCGACCGGCTGGGTGTACGTGAGCAGGAAGTACCGGTGCCCGGTGGTGGTGGGCTTCTCCTCGGTGACGGTCGTCCCGGGGATCGCCGCCAGGCGGTCCTTGATGTCCGCGGCGGCCGCGGCGGGGCCGGCGCCTTCGCCGCGGGCCAGTGCCGGCGCGGCCGACCCGAGGGCGAGCAGGGGGACCAGTACGGCGGCTACCAGCAGCCTCTTGAGCGTGGTGCGCATCGACTCTCCGTGGTGTCGGCGGGTGGCGGTGCGGTGCGGTGCCGGCCGGACGGGGCCTGGTGGGCCGTCCGGCCGGTGGTGCTCACGGCCGAGTGGGCCGCCCGCTGGATGCGGGCGGCCCACCGGCTGTCGGTCGGTCTCAGGGGCGCGGCAGGGTGCAGCCGGCGCGGGTCAGGTCGAGGCGGTTCCCGGCGGCGAAGCAGGCCGGGATCCCGTACGTCTGCTGGGCGTAGTTGATGCCCTGACGAACCGTCACCTTACCGTCCTGGTCGACCTCGCAGGGGTTGTCGACGGTGCACGACTCGCCGTCCTCGTTGCCGGTGTTGTTCACGGCGACGACCTCACCGGTGGTGGCGCTGACCACCGGCGAGCCGGAGGTGCCGCCGATGGTGTTGCAGCTGGAGGTGTAGCGGACGGAGTCCTTGAAGGTCCACTGCCCCTCCTTGAGGCGGTAGGCGAAGCCGTCGACCGAGCAGGAGTAGATCTTCTTCCAGTACCCGGAGACGACCTTGATCGCGGCGCCCTGGGCGGGGTGGGTCGCGGCGATGGTCAGCGGCGCGATGCCGTACCGCGACCGGATCGCGGAGTAGGTGGTGTCGAGCTGGTAGAGCGACACGTCGGTGTCGGTCATGGTGCCGTAGACGACCTTGCCGGCGCGCAGCGTGCCGAGCTTGCCGCCGGTGGAGCTGAGCAGTGAGAAGGTGCGGCTGGAGGCCTGGTTGACGACGACCTCGCCGGGGCCGGGCATGCCGTTCTCCAGGCAGTGCCCGTTGGAGAGGATCAGCGCCGGGTCGGAGGCGGCGGAGTTCGGCATCCGGACCAGGGAGCCGGAGCAGTCGCTGAGGGCGACCGTCCCGGCGAGGGTGACGGCGACGGCGGGCTGCGCCCGGGCGGTCAGGTCGGCGGAGGCGACCTGGCTCTGCGCGCCGGAGGGGGCGGCGGCAGCGGCGGCGGGGGCGGCGAGGGCGGTGGCCCCGGCCAGCAGGAGCGCGGTGAGCACGCCTATGAGCGGCTTCTTCATGGGAGGGCCTCTCGCATGTGGGGGTGCACCAAAATTGGCGCGTGCATGACGAGATGTCAAGACACCCTCACATCCGAGGAAGTGGCACCACGAACCTGCCGAAAGACCGTCAGGCGTCCTTCCAGTGCCGACGCCCGAGACTGACCAGGCGCAACTGCATCCGGGCGGTGGCGGCCACCCGCCGGGCCGCTCCGGGATCGCCGGCCGGCGCCTCCAGGAAGGCCGCCGCGGTCGACACCACATGGCCGACGTAGAGCTCGGCGAGCATCCTCAGCTCGACCTCGCCCCAGCCCGCGGAGACCGACTGCAGCGCGAGGGCGGCGCCGACCTCCTCGGCGAAGCGGTCCAGCTCGGCCGCGATCGCCTCCCGCACCTGCCGCGCACCGCCGTGCCGCTCGCGCGCCAGGAAGCGGACGTGGGCGGGGTGCTCCCGGACGTGCAGCTCGATGATCTCGACCGTACGGTCGATCAGCTCCTCGGCGCCGCCGCGCCCCTCCAGCACCGAGCGGACCAGCAGGTGCAGGCTGGCGAGCGACTCCTCGACCAGGGCCACGCCCAGGTCGGCCATGTCCCGGAAGTGCCGGTAGAAGCCGGCGGGTGACATGCCGGCGGCCCGGGTGACCTCGCGGACGCCGAGGCTGGTGAGGTTCTGGTCCTCCAGCAGGCGCAGGCCCGCGTCCATCAGTGCGCGGCGGCTCTGCTGCTTCTGGGCCTGTCTGACCCCCACGGTGTGACTCACATCATTCAGTAAACAACTGTTTGCCGAGATTCGCCAGCGTAGAGTGATGATGTCAGCGAACAGTTGTCATCCCAAGTGTTCGCCGACTTCTCCCGCCCGCCGACCGACCCGAGAAAGGCCCACATCATGTTCCTCCTCGCCCTCCTGGTCGCCATGGGACTCCTCGCCGGCGCCGCCGTGCACACCTCGATGTCCGTCTTCCTCACCGCGTCGGCCGCCATCGCCCTGTGGCTGCTGGCCTTCGGCGCCCGCGAGGGCCTGGCCCGCCGCAGGGCCCGCTGACCCGCCGTTCGCCCCGCCCGCCGGCCCGCCCCGCACCTGGCCCGCCGGCCACCGGCCCGGCAGCCGTCGGGCCGCACCAGCCGTCGGCCCGCCGAACGCCGGGCCCACCACCGGACCCAGGCCCCGGCGACCCCGCCGGGCCCGACCATCGGAGGAACCCCGTGGACAGCACCCTGACCGCCCGTCGCACCGCCACCGTCCGCAGCGCCACCGACCGCAGCGCCGGGGCCGCCAAGGCCACCGACCGCAAGGCCGCCGACGCCGACAACCTGGCCGTCGCCTCCTTCCTGCTCGGCCTGCCGGGCCTGCTGCTCTTCAACATCGCGCTCGGCCCGCTCGCGATCGTGCTGGCCGTCCTCGCCCTGGTCCGCGGCACCACCCGGCGCGGCCGCGCCCTGCTCGGCCTCACCCTCGGCGTCGCCGACCTCGCGGTGCTCGCCGCCACCACGCTGGCCGGCCACGGTCAGCTCTGGCACCTGGGCTGACCGGCACGGCGACCGGCGGGCCGCGCCGGGCCGACAGGCCTCCCGTACGGCCCCCGAACACCCCCGGACACATGCCGACCCGACGGCCACTGCCCGCCCGGCACGGGCGGCGACTACGCTCCCCGCATGGAGCCAACCTTCGCCGACTTTGCTTCAACTCCCTTCATTTCCAACAACATCGGCATCCGATCCGGGCCCGGGCCGGCATCGGCCGAGGGCTACCACGCGGTCCCGCCCGGCGGCCGACTGGAGCTCAGCTTCCAACTGCCCGAGCAGGCCCTGCCCGAGCTGACCGTCACCCTGGCGGCCGACGGCGCCCCCGTCCTCTCCGTCAACGGCGAGCCGGTGGGCACCCGGCCCGACCGCGCGGAGCCCGCCGGCCCGGAGCCGTCGGGCAGTGCCCCGACGAGCCACCAGCACCTCGGCCGGCCCGCCCTCGGCGAACGGACGGCCACCGCCGCGATACCCGCCGCCCTGCTCCGGCCCGGCCGGAACCTGCTCGCCGTCGGCCCCGCCCGGACCGCCACCCGGGCCCTGCGGATCAGCCGGATCCTGATCGACCCCGCCGCCCGACCCGGCCGCTCCGAACGGGCCCGGCTCGCCGACCCGGACCGGGACAGGTTCGTCCCCGTCCGCACCCGCCTGCGGGTCTTCAGCACCCTGCGCACCCCGCTGGACGACACCGGTGAACCACGGCCGGGCGCCCTGTGGCTCGCCCTGGACGACGGCACCGCACCGCAGTTGCGCACCCTGTCCTGGCGGGACGCCGAGGGCCGCCGCGCAGCCGTCGGCTTCGGCGCCCGGATGCACCGCTTCCAGGGCCACTGGGTGACGGCGGACGGCCGGCGGTTCAGCTACGAGGGCGCCGCCGCCTCCCCCGCGAGCCTGCCCACCGGACCGACCCCCGGCTGCCACGCCGTCTTCCACCGCCTCGCGGACGGCCGGCCGGGACTCGACCTCCGGCTGGACGCGGGCGTCCCGCCGCTGCCGGTCGAGCTGGCCTGGACCGACACCGAGGGGCGGACGACCGCCGTCCTGTTCGACGCCGGGTGGGACACCTTCGTCGGACACACCCACCGCGACGGGGCGCCGCTCGGCCCGTACCGGGGGCGCCGGGCCCCCGTCCTCCCCGGCGCCGACGCGGGCGGCTCAGGGGCCGGTCGGCCGGAGACCGACGGCGACACCCACCTGCCGGGCGCGGGCGCCGCCTTCGGCCGGGTGCGGGCCGAACAGGTGGACTTCCCCGCCCTGTTCGCCTCCTGGTCGTCGAACCTCGGCCCGGGCCCACGCCCCGGCACCCCCCACCAGATCCAGGAGGTCGGCGACCTCGTGCTGCCCACCGGCGTCCTGGCCGTCACCGACCCGGGACCGGACGGGTGGACGGCGGACGGCGCCCTGCCGCCCGGCCGCTACCCGGTCGCGGTCGCCGTCGAACCGCTGGCCGACGCCCCGCAGGCCGGGCAGCACGCACGGGTCCGGATGCTGGCGGTGGCCCTGTCGACCGCCCCGCCGGTCAGCTGGGACAAGGAGACCAGGACCGGCGTGAACGGCAGCGGACTGCTCTGCTTCGGCGGCCGCCCCGCCACCCCGTCGGCCGGGGCGGCGCAGGCGGTCGGGCGGCTGCTGGAGCACGCCCGGCCGGTGCTGGCGGCCCGTCGGGCGGCGGCGGACGGCACCGGCCCCGACGGGCCCGAGCGAAGCCCCTCCGGGCGCGACCCGGGCGCCTTCGCCCACGGCTGGCACGCGGTGGCGCAGCCGGACGCCGGCGGCGTGGCCGTCGGCGTCCTGGTGGAGCGGGCCGGCCCCGTGGCCGACCCCGGGACCGGGCGGGTCGGCCGCGACGCCGGGGGCCACCCGGTGGCGTACGTGCACCACTTCCCGCAGGGCTGACCGCGGCACCGGGCCGCCCCCGGCGAGGGCCACCAGGTCCGCGGACCTGGTGGCCCTCGCCGGGGGCGGTGCCCTGCGCCGCCGGGCGGGGCTGCCCTGCGCGGTCAGTCGGCGGCGACGGCCCGCAGCACGTCGAGCCGGGCGGCCCGCCCGGCCGGGCGCAGGCCGGCGACCGCGCCCGCCGCAAGTCCGGCGACCAGCACCACGGCCAGCTGGAGCGGCGGGATCGCGAAGGAGCCCGTCCCGGCGCTGTCCGACGCCTTCACCAGTGCCCAGCCCAGGAAGGCGCCGAGCCCGAGCCCGCCGACCGTGCCGAACGCGGCGACCAGCACCGACTCCCAGCGGACCATGCCGCGCAGCTGACCGCGGGTCTGGCCGACCGCGCGCAGCAGGCCGAGCTCCCTGGTCCGCTCGTGGATAGCCAGGGTCAGCGTGTTGGCGATGCCCAGCAGGGCGATCAGCACCGCGAGCGCCAGCAGCGCGTAGACGACCGAGAGCATCATGTCGACGCCGGAGGCCGCGCCCGCCGCGTACTGGTCGCGGTCCTGCACCTGCGGGTTGCCGAACGGCGCGGCGGCCCGCTCCACGGCGGCCCGGCCCTGCGCGAGCGGCACGCCCGGGCGAAGGGCGACGGCGACCATGGTGTCGCTGTCCTGCCCCCGGTGCGGCGCCCAGGCCTCGCGGGTGACCAGGTAGTCGCCGGCGAGCCCGGCGGAGTCGTACAGGGCCCGGACGGTGAACGGGCCGCTCGTCCCGTCGGTGAAGCCGACCGTGACCCTCCCGCCGAGCCGCCAGCCCTGCCGGTCCGCCTCGGTCCGGGAGACCGCGAGGCCGTCGGCGCCGAGCGCGCCCAGCGAGCCCTCGACCCGGCCGAGGTCGACGATGCCGGCCAGCCGCGCCGGGTCGGTGACGTCCAGCGTGCGGCCGTGGCCGTCGACCCGGGCGACACCCCGGCCGAGGCCGACGCTCTGCCGGACTTCGGGCAGGCCGGCCAGCGCGTCCGCCAGCCGGGGGCTCAGGCCGCTGCCGCCGGCGCCGAAGGAGGGCGCGGTGACGGCGAGGTCCCCGGCGAAGGAGTCGGCGACCGTCCGGTCGAGGGTGGCCCGGATCGAGGCCCCGAAGACGGTGAAGAGGGTCACCACCGCGACGCCGATCATCAGCGCGGTCGCGGTCGCGGCGGTCCGCCGGGGGTTGCGGGCCGCGTTGCGCCTGGCCAGCGTGCCCGGGACGCCGCGCAGCCGGGTCAGCGGGGCGCCCAGCGTCCGGACGGCGAAGGTGGCCGCGACCGGGCCCAGCACCACCACCCCGGCCAGCACCGCCAGCGCCCCGGCGGTGGTCAGCAGGACGGACGGGCCGCCGGTGGCGCCGGTCACGGCCAGCGGGGCGCCGGCGACCAGGAGCAGTCCGCCGAGCGCCGTGCGGGCCCGGCCGGCCCGGCCGTCGGCCGCCCGGTCCACCGCGGTCTCCCGCAGGGCGGCGAGCGGCGCCGTCCGCCCGGCCCGGACGGCGGGCAGCAGTGCGGAGCCGACCGCCACCACCGTCCCCACCAGCAGCGGCAGCAGGACGGCGGCGGCGCTGATCACCATGCCGCCGGTCGGCAGCGAGAACCCGAGGGCGGCGAACAGCGCCTTCAGGCCCGTCGCCACGCCGATGCCGCCGAGCAGCCCGGCGAGCGAGGCCAGCAGGCCGACCGTCAGCGCCTCGGCCAGGGTCGCGCCCAGCACCTGGCCACGGGCCGCGCCCAGTGCCCTGAGCAGGGCGTTCTCCCTGGTCCGCTGGGCGACCACGATGGCGAAGGTGTTGTGGATGGTGAAGGTGGCGACCAGCAGGGCGATCCCGGCGAAGACCAGCAGCAGGGTGGTGAACATGGTCAGGAACCGGCCGGAGACCTGCGCGGTGCTCTCCGCGGTGGCGGCCGCGCCGGTCACCGCCTGCACGCCCGCGGGCAGGTACGGGGTGATCGCCCGGACCAGCTCCGCCTGCGAGGTGCCGGCCGTGGCCCGGACCTGCACGGCCGAGGCCTGGCCGGCGCCCTTCGGGGTGAGCCGGGCGGTGGCCTCCTCCGTGGTCAGGGCGGTGAAGGTGCTGGGGCCCATCCCGTCGGCGCTGTCACCGAAGGTCGCGATGCCGACGACGGTGATCCGCAGCGGGTCGGGGGTGCGCAGCACCGTGGTGTCGCCCAGGTGCAGGCCGCCGCTCCTCGCGGCCCCCCGGTTGACCACCGCCTCGCCGGGCGCGGCCGGTGCCCGGCCCTCGGCGAGCCGGTACGGGTTGAGCTTCGGGTCGGCCAGCCAGTTGCCGGCCAGCGTGGGCGGGCCCTGGCCGCCGACGGGCTTGCCGTCGCTGCCGACGAGTTGCCCGGCGCCCTGGACGGACGCCTCGGCGGCGGCCACCCCCGGGACGGCGCGCAGCCGGGCCGCCAGGGCGGCCTCGACCGGGGCCCTGACCCCGCCGGGGGTGCCCGGGGAGTCCAGCACGTCGGCGCTGCGCACCACGGCGTCGGTCCCGGCATTGGCGTCGGCGAACAGGGTGTCGAAGTTGGACCGCAGGGTGTCGCCGAGCACCATCGTCCCGGCCAGGAAGCTGACGCCGAGCAGGATCGACAGGAAGGTCCCGGCGAGGCGCCGGCGGTGGGCGCGCAGCGAGCGCAGGCTGATCCGCAGGGCGGTGGCGGCCGGGCTCATGACTGTCCCTTCTCGAAGGCCTTCATCCGGTCCAGCACCCGGTCGGCGGTGGGCGCGTCCATCCGGTCGACCAGGCGGCCGTCGGCGAGGAACAGCGCCTGGTCGGCGTGGCCGGCGGCGGTCGGGTCGTGGGTGACCATGACGACGCACTGGCCCATCTCGTCGACGGCGCGCCGGAGCAGGCCGAGGACCTCGCCGCCGGTGCGGGAGTCGAGGTTTCCGGTGGGCTCGTCCGCGAACACCACCTGGGGCCGCCCGGCGAGCGCCCGGGCGACCGCGACCCGCTGCTGCTGGCCGCCGGAAAGCTCGCTCGGGCGGTGGTGCAGCCGGTCGCCGAGCCCGATCACGTCGATCAGGGAGTCCAGCCAGGCCTGGTCGGGGGCGGCGCCGGCCAGGTCCAGCGGGAGGGTGATGTTCTCCCGGACGGTCAGGGTGGGGACGAGGTTGAAGGCCTGGAAGACGAAGCCGATCCGCTCGCGGCGCAGCAGGGTCAGCCGGCGGTCGTTCAGGGTGCCGAGTTCGGTGCCGCCGATCCAGGCGCTGCCGGCGCTGAGGGTGTCCAGGCCGGCGGCGCAGTGCATCAGGGTGGACTTGCCGGAGCCGGACGGGCCCATGATCGCGGTGAACCGGGCGGCGGGGAAGTCGACGCTGACGTGGTCCAGCGCGCGGACCTCGGTGGCGCCGACGCCGTAGACCTTCACGGCGTCGGCGACCCGGGCCGCGACGTCCGGGACGAGGTCGAGGGTGGTCGCCCGGGGCTCGGCGGTGCTCATTCGGCACCGCCCGGGCGCTCGCGCGGGTCCTCGGTGAGGACGGCGCGGCGGGCCCGGTACTCCTCGGCGTCGATGGCGCCCTCGGCGTAGCGGCGGCCCAGCACGGCCAGCGGGCTGTCGGGCCGGCCCGCCCAGCCCCGGGCCCGGAAGGTGCGGCGCAGGACGAGGACCACCAGGAGCACCACCGCGATCCAGAACAGCGGGAACAGCAGGATCCAGGGGCCCGGCCCGTTCCATCCGTGGTCGGCGAGTACGGTGGCGGCCGGCGTCGCGCCGGCCAGCAGGGTGTCCATGACGGTTCATCTCCTCGGCGGTGGCTCGTCCCGGGAGTGCTCCCGGGGCTCTTCGAGCATTCCGCCGAGGGGGGTCGCGGCGCGTCGTACGGGCAGCGGCTTCGCGGCTACTGCGTGCGGAGTACCCGGCGCGCGGGGGCGTACGGCGCGGATGGCCCGGGTGGCGGGGGCGTACGGCGCGCCGGTGGCGGGTCGCGGGGGCGTACGGCGCGCCGGTGGCGGGTCGCGGGGGCGTACGGCGCGGATGGCCCGGGTGGCGGGGGCGTACGGCGCGCCGGTGGCGGGTCGCGGGGGCGTACGGCGCGGATGGCCCGGGTGGCGGGGGCGTACGGCGCGCCGGTGGCGGGTCGCGGGGGCGTACGGCGCGGGTGGCCCGGGTGGCGGGGCGCGGGTGGCCCGGGTGGCGGGGCGCGGGTGACCGGGCGTCCACGCCCCGGGTGGCCCGGCAGCCCGAGGGCGCGGGTGGCCCGGCCCGTGACGGCCTGCGGCCGCCGTCCCCCGTCAGCCCAGCCAGCCGGGCCGGACCAGCCCGGACTCGTACGCCAGGACGACGAGTTGGGCCCGGTCCCGGGCGGCCAGCTTCACCATCGCCCGGCTGACATGGGTCTTCGCGGTGAGCGGGCTGACCACCAGGCGCCGCGCGATGTCCTCGTTGGACAGGCCGAGGCCGACCAGGGCCAGCACCTCGCGCTCCCGGTCGGTGAGCACCGAGAGGTCCGGGCCGGAGCCGTCGGGCGCCTTGGAACGGGCGGCGAACTCGCCGATCAGGCGGCGGGTCACCCCGGGCGAGAGCAGCGCGTCACCGGCCGCCGCGACCCGGACGGCGCGCAGCAGGTCGGCCGGCTCGGTGTCCTTGACCAGGAACCCGGCGGCGCCGGAGCGGAGCGCCTCGAAGACGTACTCGTCCAGTTCGAAGGTGGTCAGGACGACCACCCGGACGGCGGCCAGGTCCGGCTCCCCGGCGATCCGGCGGGTGGCCTGCAGGCCGTCCAGCCGCGGCATCCGGACGTCCATCAGGACGACGTCGGGGACGAGTTCGCGGGCGAGCCGGACGGCCTCCTCGCCGTCGCCGGCCTCCCCCACCACCTCCAGGTCGGCCTGGGCCTCCAGCAGGGCACGGAAACCCGCCCTGACCAGCACCTGGTCGTCGGCCAGCAGGACCCGGATCACGTCGCCCCCTTCGTCGTCGTCACCAGTGTGGCCCGGACCCGGAAACCGCCGCCCGGCCGCGGGCCCGCCTCCAGCGTCCCGCCGAACGCGGCCACCCGCTCCCGCATCCCGACCAGGCCGCTGCCGGAGCCGCCCGCGTAGGCGTGGCCGGCCGGGCCCGGGTCCTCCACCTGGACGGTGAGGGCGTCGGCACCCGCCCAGTCCAGCAGCACGTCGGCGGCGCGCGCCGCCGAATGCCGGATCACGTTGGTCAGCGACTCCTGGACGATCCGGAAGGCCGCCAGGTCGGCCCCGGCGGCCAGCGGCCGCGGCTTGCCGGCGACCCGCAGGGTCACCGTCAGCCCGGCCCGGCCCGCCTGCTCGACCAGCTCGTCCAGCCGGGCCAGACCCGGGGCCGGGCCCCGCGGCGCGGCGGCGTCCGGCGAGCGGAGCGTGCCGAGCACCTGGCGCACCTCGCCGAGCGCCTCCTTGCTGGCGCTCTTGATCGTGGTCAGCGCCGTCCGGGCCTGCTCGGGGCGGGTGTCCAGCAGCTCCAGGGCGACCCCGGCCTGCAGGTGGATCAGCGAGATGCTGTGCGCCAGGATGTCGTGCAGCTCGCGGGCCATCCGCAGCCGCTCCTCGTCCGCCCGGCGGCGCTCGGTCTGCGCCTCGAAGGCCCGCCGCGCCTCCATCCGCTCCCCCCGGAAGCGCAGGATCTCGGCGACCGCGACCACCAGCAGCACCCAGGCCAGCGCGCCCGCCTCCTGCCACCACAGGATCCGCGGTGCCGGCGCGCGCGACCAGTCGGCGGGCAGCACGAAGGTGACCAGGGCGTGCGCCAGGTAGCAGACGCCCAGGCCGGTCCAGGCCGCCCGGCGGTGGCCGCTGCGCACGGCGACGCAGACGGCGACGACCAGGCTGATGAACACCGGCCCGTACGGGTACCCGGCGACCAGGTAGGCGACGGTGACCGCCGAGACGCCGGCCACCACCGCGACCGGCCGGCGGCGGCGCAGCACCAGAAGCGCCGGGCCGAGCAGGAGCAGCAGATGGCCGAAGGCGTCCAGGTCGGCCCGGCCGCCGGCCTGGTGGCGGGCGGCCGCCGTGGTGCCGGCCACCTGGATCACTGCGATCACCAGCGCCGAGGCCACCGGCCAGCCCGCCTTGGCGGCGCGCACCCACGGGGGGCGCCAGGGCCCGCCGTCCTGAGGATCTGATGCCATGCCCGGAAGGCTAGACCGGCCGGGCCGCGGTCCGCGTCACCCCGCCGGGGCGGTCCGGCGTACTCCCTGTGCAGTACGGCGCCGGTACGACCGGCGCCGCGGTGGACGGGGGTGGGACGTGCTCAGGTCCAGGCCGGGCCGCCGCCGACCGCGGTGGCGGCGACGGCCGTGGTGGCGGCGACGGTGGCGGTGGCGGGCGAGGGGACGGGCGCCGTGGCGGGCGCCGGGCCCGCGACGGCGGCGCTCCGCGCCAGCCGGTCGGCCAGCCGGGCGGCCAGATCCCGGTAGTGGGCGCAGCGCCGGGGGTGCACCAGGCCGGGGATCAGCACCTCCCACATCTCCTGGAGCCGCGCGGGGAGGTGCCCGGGCGACGCCGGCACCTGGGCCACCAGCTGCACCCCGGTGAAGGAGCTGAGGACGAAGCGCGCGCAGGCGTCCGGGTCGGCGGGCGGGCGCACGTCCAGCTCCCGCACGCCCCGCCGAAGCTGCTCCGCGAGGACGCCGGTCCACTCCTCGTACGGGCCGGCGACCGGCTTGCGCAGGGTTCCGCCGTCCAGGGTCAGCCGGACCCCGGCGCGGGCCACCGGGTCGGTGAGCACCTGCTCGGCCAGGACGAAGGGCGTCCGGAGCACCGTTTCGAAGCCGGGGAGATTGCGCGAGAGGAGGCGTTCCGCGGCATTCACCGAAAGCTGGTGCTGGAGGGCGATCACGGCCCGGGCCAGTTCCTCCTTGGAGGCGAAGTGGAAGTACAGGGCGCCCTTGGTGATGCCGCCCCGGGCGACGATGTCGCTGAGGCTGGTGGAGCCGAACCCCTGGCGGTCGAACATCTGCGCCGCGGCCTCGATGATCGTGGCGCGGGTCTGCTCAGCACGCGGCTGCTTCGCCATGGCTGGCTCCTCCGGGGGCTCAACGGGGGCTGAACGACGGGCGCGCCCGGAAAACGGGTTGACCGGTATGGTCTGTGGGCCGAGACAAAATGTTAACGCATCATCCCTATCCGTGATCACGGCACTCCGGCGCATTCGACCGGCCCCGGCAATGTCATGTGCCCTACAGAATCGGGCCACTGAGCCCTTGTCAGTGCGGCCCGGCCGGTGCTTGACCGCCCGGCTTCAACATTTTAAGAAGATAACGAATTAAGCACTTGTCCAGCGGCAACGGTTTAGTTATTGACGACAAGCACCGAGGGGCGTTTGACTCCGTGCTCGGCCGCAACGATGCGGCGCAGTCAGGAGGCACCACCCAGCATGAATGTTGTGACGCGACGCACCATCAGTGGCACAGCCGCGCTCTCACTCGCACTCCTGGGCCTGACCGCCTGCGGTCAGGACGACGCGGGCAAGAGTTCCTCCGGCGTCGGCGCCACCACCGTCGGCCTGCTGCTGCCCGAGAAGTCCTCCTCCACCCGGTACGAGGCCTTCGACAAGCCACTGATCGAGGCCTCCGTCGCGTCCCTCTGCACCAAATGCACCATCGACTACGCCAACGCGGACGGCAACGAGGACACCCAGAAGCAGCAGTTCGACGCGCTCCTCGCCAAGGGCATCAAGGTCATCCTGCTGGACCCGGTGAACGCCAAGAACACCGCGCCCTGGGTCCAGGCGGCCGCCGCCAAGGGCGCCAAGGTGATCGCGTACGACCGTCTGGCCTCCGGAAACGTCGCCGCGTACGTCTCCTTCGACAACGCCCGCACCGGCGAGCTCCAGGGCAACGCCCTGCTGGAGGCGCTCGGCCCCAAGGCCTCCGAGGCCGAGGTCGTCATGATCAACGGCGCCGAGTCCGACCCCAACGCCGCCAGCTTCAAGACCGGCGCGCACAAGTCGCTGGACGGCAAGGTCAAGCGGATCTCCTACGAGCAGTCCGGCGAGTGGAAGCCCGATGTCGCCGCCCAGAAGATGACCGAGGCGATCCGCCAGGTCGGCAAGGACAACGTCGACGCGGTCTACGTCGCCAACGACGGCATGGCCGCCGCCGTCATCGACACCCTCAAGGGCGCCGGCCTCAAGAACGTCCCGGTCGGCGGCCAGGACGCCTCGCTCGACGCCGTCCGCCGGGTGCTCTCCGGCGAGCAGGCCTACACGATCTACAAGCCGTACAAGCCGGAGACCGACGCGGCCGCGACCATCGCCGTCCACCTCTTGAAGGGTCTGGACGTCACCTCGATCGCCAGCGCGATCACCGAGAGCGGCGGCTCCCACGTGCCGTCGATGCTCCTCACCCCGATCGTCGTGACCAAGCCGAAGGTCGCCGTGACGGTCATCGCCGGCGGGCTCTACACCGCCGCGGAGGTCTGCGCCGCACCGTACGCCGACGCCTGCGCGGCCGCCGGCATCAAGTAGCACCGACCGGCGGCCCGGCTCGACCCCGGCCGCCGTCACCGGGCCGCCGTGCTGGCCCGTCCGCAGTCGCGACCGGTGCAGGGACGCACCGGCCGCGGCCGCCGGCGGGCCACCACCCGGCGGTTACGCCCGCGCCACCGCCGCCGACCGGCGGTCGAAGACCTCCGGCCGGGCCGTGCGCAGCGCCGTGGACAGCGCGCCGATCAGCACCGCCTCGTCCCCCAGCAGGCTCGGCGCCAGCCGCGGACGCAGCGGGGTGAGCGCGTGCAGCGCCTCCTCGACCCGGTCGAGCAGCAGATCGGAGCTCTGCCCCATGCCTCCGCCGAGCACCACCAGGTCCGGATCGATCACCGAGGACACCACGGCCACGGCGTAGGCGAGTTGCTCCGCCTGCCGCTGCACCGCGGCGAGCGCGGCCGGGTCGCCGGCCCGGGCCGCGTCGAAGACCTGCTTGGCGGTGATCGCCCCGCGCACGCCGAGCTCCTTCGCTCCGCGGACCACGGCCTCCGCCGAGGCCGAGGACTCCAGCATCCCGCGCCGCTGGTCGTGCTCCCCGCCCGCCCCGGCGCCCGGGACGCCCGGCAGCGGCAGGAACCCGATCTCGCCGGCCGCCCCGTGCGCGCCGTGCTGCAGCTTGCCCCCGGAGACCACACCCATCCCGATGCCGGTGCCGAGCAGCAGGTAGACGAAGTGCCGGCTCCCCGCCCCCGCGCCGCGCGCGTACTCCCCCAGCGCCGCCAGATTGGCGTCGTTGTGCACGCTGATGGTGGTGTCCAGACCCGCCCTGATCCGGTCGAACAGGCCCCGGCGCCCCCAACCGGGTAGCTGCGCCGCGTACCGGACCCGCTGCTCCGTCTCGTCCCAGACGCCCGGCGTGCCGATGGCGGCGTGCACCACGGCGCCCGGCCCGATCCCGGCCTCCTCGATCGCGGCCCGGGACTCGGCGATCACCGCGTCGGCCACGGCGCCGGCGCTGCGGCCCCGGTTCGGGACGTCCCGGCGAGCGGCGATCTCCCCGGCCAGGTCGGCCACCGCGACCCGCAGCCGGCCCCGGCCGATGTCCACGCCGAGCACGTACCCCGCGGTCGGGTCCGGCTCGTACAGGACGGCGACCCGGCCCCGGCCCGGCGCCAGCAGCCCGGCCTCGCGGGCCAGTCCGGCCTGCTCCAGGGTGGCCAGGGCCGCCGAGACGGTCGGCTTGGAAAGGCCGGTATCCCGGGCCAGTTGGGCCCGGGAGGCGGCGCCGGTGGTCCGCAGCCGCTCCAGCAGCATCCACTCGTTGTTGCTGCGCAGCCGCTGCCTGTTCCAGGGCTGCTCCGCGCCGGAGCCGCGCGCCGGGTCGGGCCCGCCGAGGTCGCGACCGCTCTGCCCCGGGCCACCCGGGTCGCGACCGCCGCGCTCGGAGCCCCCGTGGTCGTCACCGCTCTGCTCAGGGTCGTCCCGCCCGGGGCCGCCGTACCCGTCCTCCTCCGGCTCGGACCCGAGGACCGGCCCCGCGTCCGGGCGCCGGCCGGGTCCCCTCCCGGGGGCGCGGTCTGACGCCTCGTCGGCCGCGGGCCGCCCGCCCGGGCCGGGGGCCCGGTCGGAACGCTGGTCGGAGCCCGGGCCGGGTCTCGCGGCCGGGTGGGAGCTCATGGGTCGCCTCCGCGCCTGAAATGGTGTCGGTGATCTTCTGACTTCCTCCGTAACTGTATGCGCCGACATGGTTGCGCCGACCGGTGGTCGGCCAGGTCGATGTGATGCCGGAGTGACGGCGGCGTGACGCCGGTGTGGGGGTGCGCACCCGGACGGGGCGCGCACGGGCGCGGAGGGGCACGGGCATCCGCGGACGGGACGGACGCGCGGGCGAACAGGGGCCAGTGCACCAGAACGGGCGCCGGTGCGCGGGCCTGGATCCGGATCCGGTACGGGCCTGGCCACCCGCTCCGCCCATGAGTTAAGTTAGCCTTACCTAAGTCAAGCGGAAGGCAGCCATGCGCCCCACGGACGTCAGCATCCCGACCCCCACCGACGCCGAGCGGGTTCGGAGCGCGCTCCGGGCCGCCTCCTCCCTGACTGCGACCACCCGGTCCGGCCGCCACGACCTGCTCGGCCCGTACCTGCTCGGCTTCGGCGGCGCCGGCGGCTTCGGCCCCGCCCCGGAGCCGGCCTTCGCCGCCCAGGGCGCCGTCCCCCACCTCCAGGCCCCCAGGGACTGCCGCCTCACCCACGAGGCGGCCGAGGCCGACGAGGACGGCGTGCCCGTCCTCCTCGAATGGACCGACGTCGCACCGGTCGCCGTCCGCGACCGGATCCGCTGCCAGGTACGGATCGCCGGCCGGCTCGGCCGCCCCCGCGAGGCGCAGGACGGCACCGTCCGCCTGCCGCTCGACCCGACCCAGGCCCTGCTCGGCACCGCCGGGACGCACACCCCGGTCGACCTGGACGGCCTCGCCCGGACCGCACCCGACCCGCTCGCCCCGTACGAGGCGGCGCTGCTCACCCACATGACCGACGACCACCACGACCAGGTGGCCGCCCTCTCCGGCCTGGTCGACCCGCGCCTGCTGATCGGCGTCACCCGGGTGTGGCCGCTCGCCCTCGACCAGTACGGCATCGTGCTGCGCCTGGAGACCCTCCGGACCCACCACGACGTCCGCCTCCCGTTCGAGCGCCCGCTGCTCGACCCCGACGAGGTCGGTCACCGCATCCACGCCCTGCTGCACTCGGCGAACCGGGTCCGCACCCGCCGCCTGCGGCTGCACACCGAGCGCCGCTGACCCGGCCTGTGCCCGCGTTCAGGCCCGCCCCCGCTCGGCCCGGCCCCGCCGTACGGAGAGGGCTGACAACCCCCTTCCGGTCGCGGCATAGTGACGTCATGATCGGACGCCTGTTCTCCCTCGTCGTCGACTGCCCCGCCCCCACCGAACTGGCCGGCTTCTACGAGAAGCTGCTGGCCCTCACCCGCGTGGAGGACAGCGGCGACTACGTGGTGATCGAAAGCCCCGACGGCCTGGAGCGGGTGACCTTCCAACGGGTCGGCGACTACCGGCCGCCGCGCTGGACGGACCCGGGTCACCCGCCGCAGATGCACGTCGACGTCCTGGTGGGCGACCTGGACGTGGCCGAGGAGGCCGTACTGGCTCTGGGCGCCACCCTGTTGGAGGGTTCCGACAAGCCGATCGGCTACCGGGTGTACGCGGACCCGGTCGGCCACCCGTTCTGCCTGGTCACCCGGGAAGGCGTCACGCCGCCCGGGCAGCCGTCCCCCGACGAGGGCCCCGAGCGGCGGCCGGACACGGGCGACGACCGCTGACCGGCGCCGCCCGGGGCACCCGGCGCGGCCGTCGGGGCTGTCGGGGCTGTCGGGGCCGGAGGACGGTTGCCCTCCGGCCCCGGGCCGGGTCCGGCCGGGTCCGGCCGGTCAGGAGTGGAAGACCTCCCACACCGAGGTGATCTTGCCTGCGGAGTCGAGCGCGATCTCGTAGGTGAAGTACGAGAAGCACGGACGGTTCTCGAAGTCCTCGGTCTTGTTCAGGCACTTGGTGGTGTGCGAGGACAGCTCCGCGAGCGTGACCGCCTTCTCCGAACCGGTCAGGCCGACCTCGAAGGCCTTGGCGCCCGCCGCGAACCCGTACGCCTTCTCAGGTCCCGCGTCCGCCCAGTGGCCGTCGTTGGGGTCACACGCAAACTTGGTGCTCTTCGCGTAGAACATCGTCGCCGTGGACCCCTTGGACACGTTCACCATCGCGTGCCCGGCATGGAGTTCGGGTGCCGGACCGCAGTCCTCGGCGGGCTCGCCCCCCGGCGCCCCGGCGGTGGAGGAGGCGGTCGGCTTGGCCGACCCGGCCGAGGAGGCCGAGGGCTTCGAGCCGGGCGAGGGCGTCGAAGAGGCGGCCGCACCGGCGGCGGGCGCGGAGACCGAGGGCGCGGCGCCGGTCGGCCCGGCCACGGCGGCGCCGTCCGAGCCCTCCGGCCCGCAGGCGGTCAGGGCGAATGCGGCGGCGGCGACGGTTGCTACGGTCCAGACAGTTCTGTGCGAAGGCAAGGCTGTTGATCCCCCATGATGATGCGTGACCGGCCAGCCGGTGATCACGCGCGAGCTGACGATCGGACAGGGTATCGAATCCTTCCGACCGCCTCCGCCGGGCGCCTTTCCCCCATCACGGCCCGGTCCCGCTCGGCTCCTGCCCGTGGTCCAGGAACTCCTCCAGGAATCCGGGGGTCGCGGCGGCGGCGAAGGCCGGCGCCTCGGCGGCGGCCAGGTCCGGTATCCGGTAGCCGTGTTCGCCCGCCGCCACCGCCGCGGTGAGGGTGACCAGCCCGGCCCGGCGACCGAAGGGGGAGCTGGTGAACGTCCAGGCCTCCACGGCCGTCCGGTCGAGCGTGAGGGTGTCACGGCTGAACGTTCCGGAGCGCACCAGCAGATGGGGGCCCCGCAGCCCATGGCCGAGACCGCGGTAGGCATCGCGCGCCAGCAGGCCGACCACCGGCACCGCGACCAGCGCGAACACCCAGGCACAGTGCAGCAGGACGGTGGACAGCAAGACCCCGAGCAGCGCCAGGACGACGGTGACGGGCAGCACCACCAGCAGCAGCCCCCGGGACACCCGGCGCCGCAGTGCCACTCGCGGATGACTCGTCAGTTGCGCTTCCACAGAAGCCCGTTGGCAGGATTCCAGCACGTCGGCAGCCACTCGAAGCGCCACCGCCCGGGGCGCCGGCGGCAGCAGCAGGCTTCGCCGGCGCGTCTCGTCGCGGTCACCGAGGCCGCCGGCCACCGCCCGCAGAGACGCACCGCCGGCGGCCCGCAGCAGCAGCGGCTCCCGCAGCACCACCCCGTGCAGGCGCCCCTGCTCGACGGTGACCGAGCGTCTGGTCAGCAGTCCGCGCGTGACCCGTAGCCCGCCGGGGGCGACCCGCTCGACCTGGAACCGCCAGTGGTTCTCCGCATGGAGCGCGACGGCCCCGGCCGACCCGAGCAGCAGGACGGCCAGCAACGCCGCCGGCACGGTCAACCACAGGGCCGAGGCCCCGAACCCGGTGAACGCCCTTTGTACGAAGCCCAATCGCCAGGCCTCGATGCCCGCCGCGTCCAGGATCCGGTAGGCGGTGCCCGCCGCGACGAGGACGCCACCGAAGGTCCAGAAAGTGAGCGGGGCGTAGCGCACCCACCGCGGGTCCAGCCGGACCAGCAGCGGATCCTGGCCCTGGGCGCCACTCTCGCGCTCCCCTTCGCGCTCGCCCTCGTTCGAGGGACGGGCCCCGGACCGAACGAGGAGGGCCGTCCGCAAGCGGTGCGCCTCGGCGGTACCCATGCCGTCCAACCGCAGTTCGGCACCCGTCCCTCGGGAGGCGGCGGTGCCGGCTCGCAAGGCGGTGATCCGCAGCAGCCGGTGCAGCGCGGTGGCGGTGAGGTCGACGGTACGGATCCGGTTCAGCGGCACCGTCCGCACCTGGCGGATCAGGACTCCCGTCCGCAGCTCGAAGGTGTCGCCGTTCACCCGGTACCGCGTGCGGGCCCAGCCGATCGCGCCCAGGGCGGTGACGGCGGCAAAGCAGGCGGCGGCGACGGCGAGGGTGATCCAGGCCCGCGGGCCGATCCGACCCCCGGTAGCGAGCGCGGTGAGTGCGAGCGTCCCCAACGGCGGTGCCAGCCAGCCGAAATGGAGCAGCAGTCCGCGCGGGTGGGGGCGTCGCCACGGCGTCGGCGGGGTGTCCGTCGTCGGCGGGGGGCCGGCCGTCGGGGGTTCCCCGGTCACGGCATGCCTCCCGTCCCGGCCGGGGACGCCGTCCCGACCAGGGCTGCCGGGGCGCCCTGCGCCCTTCGATCCCCGGCTGCCGCACCGCTCCCGCTCCACCGCTCCTGGTCCGTGCGGGCGGCGTCGGTGATGCGCCGGGCGAGCTCCTTTGCGTCGGCGTCGGCCAACCCGGCGATCTTGATGCTGCCGGCGGTGGAGGCGGTGGTGACGATCACGGTCGCGAGGCCGAACCGCCGCTGCACCGGACCGCGCACGGTGTCCACCGTCTGCACCCTGGTCAGTGGCGCGATCCTGGCCCGCTGCCAGAGCCAGCCGTGCGCGGTGTGGACGGCGTGCGCACCCAACTCCCAGGCGTGTACGGCATATCGACCCCGGGGCATGGCCACGGTGTAGACCAGGGCGGGCACCACCAGGGCGCCCAGCAGGAGCGGCCCGAGCCAGGGGAGGGCGCCGGGGAAGAAGAGCAGGGTGAGCACACCGAGGACCAGGGCGGTGAGCAGCATCGGCCCGCTCACCGTCAGGAGCGCCTGCGCGGTCCACCATCGGCGCGCTCGGCGGTCGACCCGGTGGCGGGGCGGCCGCAGGGTCGGGGTTGGCTCGGCGGGCATCGCCACTCCTTTACAAGTCAAGCGTATTGGATACGAATACGCTACAACGGTACAGCTGACTTGTAAAAGAGAGGAGGCCGGAGCCGTGCCGAAGAAGGTCGACCACGAGTCCAGGCGCCAGGAGATCTCCGAGGCCCTCTGGCGGATCGCCAGCACCCGCGGCCTGGACGCCACGAGCCTGCGCGACGTCGCCGCCGAGGCCGGCATCTCCCTCGGCCGGCTCCAGCACTACTTCCGCACCAAGGACGAGATGCTGCTCTTCACCCTCCGGCACATCAACCGGCTGGCGGAGGAACGCATCCGGCACCGCATCGAGACCCTGGCCGAAGGCCTCGAGGGGCCCCCGCCGCCCCGCCTGGTGCTCCGCGAATGCCTGGCCGGAATGCTGCCCCTGGACGAGCAGAGCCGGATCGGCAACCTGGTCGGCGCCGCCTACTTCGCCCGCGCCGTCCACGACGACGGGCTGCGCGCCGAGTCCCGCGAGGGCATCCCGCTGCTGCGCGCCTTCCTCGCCGACATGCTGCGGCAGGCGGCCGAACGGGGCGAGGTCGCACCGGACCGCGATCCGACCGACGAGGCGATGCTGCTGATCAGCCTGGTCGACGGGCTCACCGCCTACACCCTGCTGGACGTCCAGCGTCCGGAGGAGGCGCTGCGGCTGCTCGACCAGCACCTCGACCGCCTGTTCTCCGGCAAGCGGTAGCCGGGCGAGGCGCCGGCAAGCGGGAGCCGGACCGGACCGGGCCGCCCCCTGCCGGAGAAGAGCAGTCCGGCTGCTCAGCGGGCCCGGGCTTCCTCTCCCCGAACCTCAGCGCACTGGACAACGTCGCCACCGGGCTGCTCCACCAAGGCGTACGGCACACCCGGCGCCGCCGGCAGGCCACCGAGGCGCTGGACCGGGTCGGCCTCGCCGACCGGCTCGACCACCGCCCGCACGAGCTGTCCGGCGGCGAACGCCAGCGCACCGCGATCGCCCGCGCCCTGGTCGCCCGTCCGCAGATCGTCCTCGCAGACGTACCGACCGGCGCCCTGGACTCCGCCTCCGGCGCCTCCGTCGTCCAACTCCTGCGCGAACTCAACGCCGAGGGAACCACCATCGCCGTCATCACCCACGATCCCCAGCTCGCCGCCACCCTCCCCCGCCGGGTGCGGATCCTGGACGGCCGGATCCGCGAGGACACCAGGACGAAGGCGGTCGCATGGGTCGCCCGACCACCGCCCCCGGCACCAGCACTCCCCCACAGCCACTCCCGTACGCGGCGACCACACCGTCCGTACGGTCCACCCGCTGCCGAGGCCGGCCCGGCTCCGGCCCCGCGACGCCCTGGCGGTCGGCGTCTCCGGCCTGCGGGGCCGCAAACTGCGGGCCGCCCTCTCCGCCCTCGGCATCGCCATCGGCGTGGCGGCGATGGTCGCCGTGATCGGCATCGGCACCTCCAGCCAGGCGCAACTCGCGTCCCAGATAGCCAGACTGGGCACCAACCTGCTCACCGTCGGGCCGGGCCAGAGCTTCACCGGCAAGGACAGCCCGCTCCCCACCGACGCCGACGCCATGGTCGAGCGGATCGACCCGGTCACCTCGGCCACCGCGACCGGCAGGACCCGGGCGAGCGTACGACGCAACGACCACGTCGACGCCGGCATCACCGGTGGCATCGCCGTCCTGGCCGCCCGCGAGGACCTGCTCGACACCGTCGGTGGCCACCTCCGCAGCGGCCGCTTCCTGACCGCCGCCACCAGCAAGTACCCGACCGTCGTGCTGGGTTCGAAGGCAGCGGCCCGGCTGGCCGTCGAGCAGCCGGGTGGCCTGGTTCGGCTCGGCCAGCAATGGTTCACGGTCACCGGCATCCTCGACCCGGTACCGCTCGCCCCCGAACTCGACACCGCCGCCCTGGTCGGCTGGCAGGCCGCGACCGGCTACCTGGACTTCGACGGCCACCCCACCACCGTCTACACCCGCACCGCCGAGTCCGCCGTCGAACAGGTCCGCGACGTCCTCGCCCCGACCGTCAACCCCGCCGGCCCCAACGAGGTCAAGGTCAGCCGTCCGTCCGACGCGCTGGCCGCCCAGCTCGCCGCCAAGAACACCTTCAACGCCCTGCTGCTGGGCCTGGGCGCGGTCGCCCTGCTGGTCGGCGGCGTCGGCGTGGCCAACACCATGGTCATCGCCGTCCTGGAACGCCGCCAGGAGATCGGCCTCCGGCGCTCCCTCGGGGCCAACCGGTCACAGATCCTCACCCAGTTCCTCACCGAGGCGATCACCCTGGCCGGCCTCGGCGGCCTGGCCGGCGCGGCCCTCGGCGGACTCGCCACCTACGGCTACACCGCTCTACTCGGACTCGCGCTTCCCGTTCTCCACCTCCGCGATGCCAGCCGCCCGGCCGGCCTCGTACACCTCGCGGACGAACTGGACGGCCGCGTTCGGATCGATGTCCTCGGCGAGGTGGATCAGCTGCTCGGAGTACCTCGCCAGCCAGCGTTGCGTAGTAGCCATGCCCCTATCCGATCGCTGGTTCCGCCCGCCCGCACCCGGGTGGGTCCGATCAGGCGGTGCACCCGTCCCCCATCCGTGCTCCCCCCGCCCCCAGGCGCACCTCAGGCCGACGTCTCCGCGGAAGCCGACTCCTTCACCTCGGACGCCGCCGGCTCCTTGAGGCGCTTGCCCAGCAGCACGAACAACAGGATCAACCCGACCGTGAGCAGGATGTGCCCCAGCCCGGCCGTCATCGACACGGCCTCCGGCACCTTGCTGCCCAGCACGGTCTCGGTGCCGTGGACGAACATCATCGAGACGGTGATGCCGATCCCGGCGTTGTAGAACCAGAAGAAGGAGGTGAACAGCCGCGTCCCGGACAGCTGGAACTGCTTGTCCAGGGCCAGCACGATGAGGAACCCCAGCATTCCCAACGCCAGCAAATGCGTGTGGATGAGCGCCAGTTGGGTGTCACCCTCGAAGTCGTTGGCCTTGGTGAACTCCCGGTAGTACAGCCCCGAGATCACGCCCAGGATCATGTAGACGTGCGCCGCGTAGTAGGACTTCCGCATCCTCGTACCACTCCCCCGTCGATCAAGTACCGCTCCGTCGGGGGCCATTGAAGCACTCAGCACGCGCCAGGTCACCGCTTCGGACAAACGGGGACGAGGCCGGAGTACGCCACACCCTCCCCCTCAGTGCCGCCGACGGATGACGCGCCGGAGCCCGGCATGGCTCGCGGAGTTCCAGCCGGCGCAGGCAGCGGAGGACCGATTCAGTCGAGAACGGACCCGCAGCTGAGGTTGACCACCGTCCCCGTGACGGCGCCGGCCCGGTCGGACGCCATGAATGCCGCAGTGTCCGCGACTTCGGCCAACTTGGGCAGCCGACGCAGCGCCGTGCCGCGCTCCATGTACGCCTTGACCGTCGAGCTGCCTTCCGGATCGGGCGCGGCATCCTCGATCATGCCCCAGGCCACCCAGGCATCCGGGATCCCGTCCGGCCGAAGACAGACCACCCGCACCCCCGACGGCCCCACCTCGCCGGCCAGATGCCGCGACAGCAGCTCCACCGCGCCACAGGCGACACCAAAGCCACCGGTCGCGTGAAAACCCTGGTCACGCCCGGAGAGACGGGACGCGGCGGTCGAGAAGGTCACGATCACCCCCGATCCCCTCTCAGCCATATGCCGAGCGGCCGTCGTCGCCGTAAGGAAATTCGCCGTCGCAGCCGCATTCACCGGGGCAAGGAAATCCTCCAACGACAAGTCCACGAGCGCTGTCCCCTGCAAGTCTCCACGGATGCTGACCGCGTTGACCGAGATGTCAATTCCACCGGCCGTCCCGACCACCTCGGCAGCATGCCGCTCGACCTCGTCCCGGCTGAGCGCATCGACCAGGCCGACCTCCGCCCGACCCCCGCCGGCCCTGATCTCCGCCGCCAACTCCTCAAGCCCCGCGACCCTGCGACCAGTGAGAAAAACCCGCGCCCCCTCCCGGGCGAAGGCCCGGGACACCGCTCGACCGACCGCACCGCCGGCGCCGTAGACGATGGCGATCTTGTTCTCCAGCAGCACGTCCCAGCCTCCAGGATCAAGGTCCGCCCGATCACGCTCGCGAGCGCACCTTACGGTCGGGGACTGACAGAGAGGCCTCCGAGGACGAGCCGTACGGCAGCCCACCTTCTCCGCACGTGGCCCGGCGGCGACCGACACTCACCACCCGACTCTCCGCCACGGAGACACCGAGCCAAGAGCGGGGCGCGGACAGGAGCCAGGGCGAGCGGCGGGCCAGCCCCGCGAACGAAGCAACCCTGGAGCCGGGGAGAAAAACGTTGCTCACCACCTCCCCTTGCGGCGTCCGACGCGGCCTCGCCAGCGCTGCCGTCGCGTCTGCAGAGCGAGCCCGGCCCCGACCGACCCGGCCGCACGGCGTCGGGGAGACCCGGCTCCTAGGAGATGCGGGACAGCCCAGCGGGAGGCGCACCCGGCCCGCTCCCGGCACAGTCGCCGGTCCCCAGGGCATCGGCGATGCCGTAAGCAGTGATGAGGTCAGCACTGGCGCGGAGTGACGGAGTTGCCCGGGCGGCGCCGGGCCGAGGCATTGTCAAATCCTGTGGACCGACCGGACAGCCGCATGGCCGGCCGATCAAGCAAGCGGCTTGCGGTAACGGACGTACTCGTTCTGCCGCCGGAACCCCACACTCTCGTAAAGGTCGTAGGACCGGTACGGGTTTGCCGTGCCCGTGAACAGCCGGGCGGTCGTTGCACCCTGCTCGCGAAGGCTCCGCAGCCCGTCCAGCAGCAGGACCCGGCCGATTCCGAGGCGTCGCTGGTCCGTCCGGACACTCAGCTCTTCCACCTCGCCCACGGTGCGGTCCTGACCGCGGACGGAGCAGAGGGCGACGCCGACCATGTCCTGCCCGTTCCAGGCAGCCCTCCAGCATGCCGGGTCGGCGGTGTCGACGAAGTCCTGGAAAGGCCATCTCCGAGTGAAGCCGGTGTCCGCATACGAATTGACGACCGTCCTCCAGGCTGCCCGGTAGTGGCTTGTCCCGATCGGCCCTGTCCGTATCCCGGCCGGCGGTTCGCCGCCCGGCTCGGGCAGCTGCCGCAGATCGCCCAGCTCCAGCTCGACCAGACTGAAGACACGTCGGTAGCCGGCTGCGCGCAGAAGTGCCGTGGCGTCCAGTTCGGAGGCCATGGCGTTCGCGCCGATCACTGCCGTCCGCGCCGTTCCATGCTGTTTGACGAGCTGCCGGATCCGCTCTTCGGCCCAGCTCAGCATGGCTGAGCCGATGCCCTGGCCGCGATGCTCGGGCAAGAGGTGGCCGCGGTGCAGGTACAGCCAGGTGTCGTCGCGTTCTTCCCACCACTGGATCGTCGAGTAGCCGACGACGCTCCCGTCGAGCACCACCAGGATCTGGTTCTTGGACGGCTCCTCCGCTTTGACAGCAGCTTCGGCGATCTCGGCCGCTGTCGGGAGCCCTTCCACAACCGAATGGACATCGACCCGGTCCCGTTCAACACACCCCAGCCGCACCGCGGCCATGGCGCCGTGGTCCTCGTCGCCGCGATACGGGCGGAACCCGAAGCCGACCGGAAGGTCCTGTCCTGCCGTGCCATCCAACATGACCGGATGTTCTCGAACTTCGAGGCCGGTCCGCCACTCTGTTCACGCCGCGGTTCGTCTGCGGCCGTTCACGAGCCGGCCGCGTTCAAAGCGGGCCCCGGTGCGGACAAGGGCAACGAGGAGGGGTTCATCCACGGCTCCCTGGTCGGCCAACTCAGCGCTGGAGGAGTTGACTTCAGCCTCCAGAGCGACGGCCGGCATCCGCCTCGCGGACGATGTCGTCGATCCTGGAGCCGGTCTCGGCCGTTCCATCAGCATTCACTACCCTCAGCACGGGCGCGCCTTCCCGACCGACGGCGCGACATCGGCCTACTCGATGACCAGAAGTCGATCACTCGGGAAGGTACGCCCTGCGCGTCCGACCCGAGGCCGATCCACAGGTCATGAACATTGCTCTGCCGGGCAACTCCGTCACTCCTATGCTGACCGTCGTGCGGGTACTGGGTATGAGCAGTGAGGACGAGATGGTCGCCTGCTTCCTGAGCGGCGAGCTGTCCAGCCGGAGGTTCGGTCAGAACCTCCGGTCCCACCTGGCGGCAGCCGGGCAGGTCGAGCGATTGCTGACGCATCCGGACCTCTCCGACGCTGGAGCGAACGTCGCACGTCGCGCACTGCTCGCTGCGACGCGCGGGTACGGCGAGAACCGCGACCTGTTCGAGAACTTCCCCGGTCACGTCACGTGGGTCAGGGCACTCCTGTCCGCCGACGAGGCGGTCGGCGTGCGCTACCTCGACTATTCCTACTGGGTCGAACTGTCGGGTGGCAGCCGCCGGCCGATCGATGCGGCCGCACGCATCATGGCGGGGCTACGGGCGTTCGACGTGCGTAACGAACCGTTCGTCGACGCAGCCCGGGCGCTCATCGGAGGCGAGCGGTTTCCTCCGCTCATCCTCGTCGGCGGAAGGCAGGACAACCTGGTCTGCCTTGAGGGCCATCTGCGCCTGACCGCCCACGCCCTCGTTGGCTTCCAGAGCGACATCGAGTGCCTGATCGGCACCGCGCCGACCATGGGACGCTGGGCGCAGTAGTCCAGTCGTACGTACCAGGCTCTCGGCGCCCCGAATAGACCTTGGATGACGCTCTGGGCCGCTTTTGCCCGATTCGACTGTCGACCCGGGTCAGGAGGGCTGGCGGGTCGGGGAGTCCGGGTGGGGCCGCATCAGTCGCAGATCATCGCCCCAGGCGTCCAGCACCGCCGCGTGGCCGGCGGCCCGGGCATCCGCCTCGACCCGGGCGAAGAGCCGTTGCTGCGGCGCCACTTCGCCGGTCGCGGTGATCCGGGCGACGGTGTCCAGCAGCGCGGCGCTCTCCCAGCCGGGCAGCGGGAACCGGTCCAGCTCCCAGGCGAGGTACTTGTTGTACGGGCGCGGTCGGCGGTCCAGGGCGAAGAGCAGGTCGAGCAGGAATCCGACACTGGCGGCCGCGTCGAGGTGGCCCGCGAGCCGGTTGCCATCGCGGTGGTTCTTGACCGAGCGGTAGAGCGAGTTGGCGTAGGCGTCCAGCAGGGCGGCACCGGACCGGAAGGCCTCGTCGGCGCCGAGCCGTCCCATCTCGGCGACGATCCGGGTGACCTCCCCGTCGCAGCGGTCGACCAGTACACGGGCGCGGGCGATGGCGTACCGCTCCCAGTCGGCGGGCCGGCGGAACCGTCCGAGGGTGGTGACGACCAGGTCGAGCCGCGCGGAGCGGTAGCCGTCGAGCGCGGCCAGCTCGCTCGCCGCGTCGTCGGCGAGGATGACGTAGAGGTCGTGGTCGGAGTGAGGGGTGGTCATGCCGTCGTGGGCCCGGGAGCCCTTGAGAACGAGCCCGACGACGGCGGGGTCGGCCGTCGCCTCGGCGATGAACGCCGCGAAATCCAGCTTCACGTCAGGTCCTTGCGCATCAGCGTGCACATCGTCTCGTACCGCTGGAGCGAGCCGTCCTCGGCTTCCACGTCCCAGGAGTCGAGCTCACGGCTGAAGGCCCGGTAGCCCAGGCGTTCGTAGAGGGCGCGAGCGCGCGGGTTGCTCTCCTCGACGCCGAGTTCGGCGCGGGACAGGCCCCGGGCGCCGATCCGCTGCTCGGCGGAGCGGATCAGCAGCGTGCCGATCCCGCAGGACTGCAGGGCCGGGTGGACGCCGAGTTGCCAGAGCGTGCCGGCGCCGGGCTTGACCGTGTAGTCGATGCCGCCGACCGCCACCGGGAGCCCGACCGGCGTGCACACCGCCAGGTAGTCGATCTCGCCCGCATCGGCGCGGCGGATCTGGTGGACGAGCTCACGCACGTGCTTGGGGGAGCCGGCCCAGCTGCAGGACGGCAGGTCCGCGGCGGTGAGGCCGCGCACCGACAAGTGCAGCCTGATCTCGGTCATCGCCGCATCCCTTCGACTCCAACAGCGGCCGTCTCCCATTTGAGCAAGCCGGTCCCCCCGCCGTCCAAGAGGTTTCGGACCGGCCCCGACATCAGCCGAAAGGACGCTCCGGGCAGTCGGCGGCATCCGGCACGGGGATGGCACAGCCCGGCTGAGCACTCCCCCGCCCCCGGGAACGACAGAGGGCCAGTTCCTGAGGATCATGCCTCCGAACTGGCCCTTCGTGCTGGCGACCATGGGTCGCCGGATGTGGGCGCGGACGGTTTCGAACCGCCGACATCTGCTTTGTAAGTTCGATCAGATGCCTGCGCGACGTGCCCAGCTCCGGCGCCACAGTCCGACGGTGCGGCGTGGACAGCTACTGCGGTTCGTCATCGACTGCCGACGTTGATGTCACCGACTGATGTCAGGTCAAGTGAGGACACCTGCCTTGAAAGGCTTGGCGTGCGACCCGGGCGCTGACATGTGGCCCGCCCGACCCGGGCGCTGACATGTGGCCCGCCCGACCCGGCCCGACCACAATGCACCGCCACATATCGCCCGATCGTGCACGCCTGTGGCACGGGGGATGCCAACGACGCCGGCTCAATCGAGAAGGATCTCCTCGGGCCGCCGGTTGAGGACTTCCAGTGATCGACTGCTCAGCAGATCCTCGACGCAGGCCATGAGATCGCCGCCGTGATCCTTGCCCGCGATCTCGTACAACTCCTTGATCAGATCCTGCCCGTTGATCAACACAACCGGGTACTGATCCTCCACCATCTCCAACTGCGCCGGCTCCGAGTACGACCCCGTGGTGACATACACGCCGATCCACCCGCGCCTGAGTCGAGCGACCACCCGTGCAATCTGCTCGGCCGCCACCAGGGTCCCCGGCTTGATGCATTTCGCCTGCCCCAGAACGACCAGCTTCGTGCCGGCCAGACCGCTGCCCAGGTCCAACCGACCGACGAAGTCGGCGCCACCGTCCCCCGAGCGACGGGTGAGCCAGCCCTCGTCATAGCTGTGTCCGGATGCCCGCATCACCTTCGCCGCCACGATCGCGGCCAGCACCTCGAACGCGTGCTTGTCGTCGTCGAACCGCTTGTAGACCGCCTGCAGATCGGCTTCGACCTTGCTCCCGGTCGCCGGCTTCTGGTCGCGCACCTTGACCACCTGTGCGCGTGCTACCCGGCGACGCACTTTCGGCAGTACCGAGTGCCCGTGCTTGACCCACTCGCGCCATGCCGCGGGGGCCAGCTTCAACACCTCGGCATCCGACCGGCCGGGGTCGCGCCGAGCGGTTACCCAGTCCCAGTCCAACTTGTCGTCCTCCGCGGCGAGGTCGACCACCACGAGGTCGAAGACATAGTTGGTGAACGTCGTCCGGTCCGGCCCTCCCCACTGAAGTACCCGCTCCGCGCGCTCGATCAGACCAACCCCGCAGAACTCGACGTGCCCCTTGACCTTGCCGTTCTTCGACACGGAGCGGAACAGCAGCAGAGGCGCCGCAGCAGCCCGCCCGACGGCCGTGGGTGCCTGGTGACTGTCGAACGCCTCCAGCAGTGCGGCGTTACCCGTGGTGCTACCGACTGGCTTCGTCGTGTCGGGCTTGTGGTCGCCGAAGTAGCGGACGTGCCCGTTGGTCACGTCGAAGACGTCGTGCCACGGAGTCTGCTCGGACCCTGCCTTCCACGGGCTCGACCGGATCATCACTGCCGGCCGCCGCATACCCTCACTCGTCTTGACCTTGGCCATGGCATTGATGCCGGCTTCGAGCAGTGCGCGCTTCTGACCAGGACTGTCGGTGACGAAGTAGAAGTTGCCGAAGCCGTCGATGGCCGCTGGCGCGGTGTCCTTCGCAGCCGTGTACCGGAGCACATCACCCACACGCAACGAACGCCCCACAACGCCCCCTTCAACAAGCAGACTGGTCCCCACGATCCTGGCACGCTGGCAAGCACTATGAACCACCCACTCTGATAAAGGCCAACAGATCTGAAGTCCGATGCTTGCTTCACGGCCAGCATCGCTAGCCCGTAGCCATTCGCAGGGGGACGACACATCAGAGACCCCGATGGGCTCGATCCGATGGGGCCTCTGCGCGACTAGGGGCGGGCCCTAACCGCACAGCCTCTTCGTCCTGAAGCCCGTCCGACATGAGGAAGGAGTGCCGCTGACCTGCATCAGTCTCCGAGCGTTCGTGGTTGTCCGCCGATGTACGGGCCTGTCTTAGCGCAGTAGGACGCTCAGCCCTGCATCAGCTCCATTGGTCCGGGTCTCGCCGGCCCAGCAACTTGACTATCCGAGATCGGCCTTGCCAGGCGGCCGCCGCTCGCTCGAAGCGTGTCAGGAACCCGCGGAGCGCAGGTACAGCCACTGGCGTCGTTCACGGCACATCCACGGCGACCGCATTCAACGTGCCCATGCCATCACATCAGGAACAAAGTTACGCAGAGGGTGGCACACATCACACCGATGACGGATAGGATGCCCGAATGGTCTATACGGTCGCTGTCGCCTTCGATGCCTTCTTTGCCGCAATCAACCTGCCTGGCGACCATAGGGGAATCGCCAACACCAGAAAAGATTGGATTGTCGGCCGCCTCGGCGCGAGTCTCAATATTCTGGATTCGTTCACCATGGGCTCAATTCCCCGATTTACGGCCCTAAAAGAACATGCTGATCTTGATGTGATGGTCATCCTTCATTTTGGCCAGCATATCGATGGAAGGAGACCATCCAGTCTTCTCTCCTTGGTGAAGTCTGCACTAGGGTATGGCGCCGGCAGCATCCGAAGAAATGGCCAAGCCGTAACAATGAGGTTTTCTTCCTGGCCTGATGTCGACGTAGTACCAGCCTCCAGGGTGACAAACAATGATGGGAGCGTTGCTTACTACAAAATCCCCGACATGAATAGAGAGGAGTGGATTAAGACTAAGCCAGCAACGCACTCTCAGCAGATAGCTGCCGCCTCATCCGCATATGGAGAGAATTTCAGGAGAGTCATCAAAATGATCAAAGACTGGAATAGGAGGCAGGAAGTAAGCCTTCAGAGCTACCACCTGGAGGTAATTGCACTCAAGGTAGGGAACATCGACTGGAATGACACTGGCTATGCCATATACAAGTGGCTTGAAAAGGCCGAGTCATCCATGAAATTTCTCTGGCACCAGGACTCAGATGTGACTGCGTACCTCCCATATGATCGAGCCGCCCGCGCAATTGAGCAGGTTCGAAAAACGAAAGGTCAGGCACTGGATGCCTGGTACAGCACTTATGGAGACAGAAATGACCATCGGAAGGCGATTACGATCTGGAAGTCTATTTTTGGAGCGAAGTTCCCAAGCTACGGCTGACCCTAGGCATCACATGAAGGAATACAGTGACCAGCAATTCACCCTCGATCGGGCAAGCGCAGAATTCGGACCGGTCCATCCGTCTTCTTGCCGCCCAGCGACGTCTATATGCCGATGCAAAGCTAATACATAACGTTAGAATTTCTACCGTGCTGGCAGGTGGGATCACGGGAGTCGTCTCAGCCATGGTATTTCCTGGCCAGCGATCCCAGATTGGCCTTATATTCGCCGTAATCCTCTTTTCCATCAGCATCCTAGGCGGAGCAAGGGAAAAAAGGAAGATCAAGGAGGCCTCTAGCGTTCAGGAAGAGTTTGACACGTCAATTTTCAATCTTCCTTGGAATTCGGCTATCGGTGATCGGCCTGCAAATAATCTGATCATGGAAGCCGCGGCACGCCATAAGGGAGGCGGGCTATCTGACTGGTACGGCGACACTGGAACCCTCGTACATCCACTGGATGTAGTCGTCTGCCAGCGCAGTAATCTTGCATGGGGAATTTCCATCCATCGAATGTGGGCATCGGTCGCAATGTGGCTGGGCGTTGCGCTAATTGCCGCAGGGGTCGGGATCTCCATCGCACAAGGGCTGTCACTCATTGAATTCTTGCTAGCGACAGCTGCCCCACTAGTCCCCATCCTGAAAGAGCTTTCCGAAATATGGCGCACCGGAATGGAAAGTGCCCGCGGGAAAGAGAAGGCCGATTCCAAGGCGGCCGGAATTTGGGAATCATCACTGGCAAGCGGAAATCTTCCAAAGATTGAGGATTGCAGGGGGCTGCAGGATAGGATCTATATTATTCGTCAATCGAATTCTTTTATCCCTGATTGGTTCTACTGGATGCTCCGAAATCGCTCGGAAACTGCGATGCACGCGAGCGTTTCCGACTATGTTGCCGAAGCGGAGCAGGCTGGGCTCGCCTAGAGTCGCGGCCGGCGGAGGAGTTCTGGCCGCTGCCCCGGCGGCGGACACTGGCGGAGCGGGGCGAAGACAGGAGCATCTGCCAGCGGCCAAGGTCACACGCTGGCGCGCCTTGAACACGCAGGGGAGACCTTCACACAAATGGCGCTGCCTCGCCTGCTGGCCGTACCGCTGGCCTCGCCGTTCAGAGCAAAGCGTCTGCGATCGCCTGCATTGAGCTCACAACCACGACGGCACCGGCGGCAGTCAGCCTAGCCTCTTTCCCGGGCTTATTGGCATAGCCGATGGTGAGAACGCCCGCCGCGTCTCCGGCCTCCACATCCCGGGTGGCATCACCAATAAAAACGCAATCCTCCGGTCGGGATTTTGCGGCTTCCATGGCGCCTAGAAGGAGGCGCGGGTTAGGTTTCATGGAGGACGGATCGCCTAGAGTCCGACCGAAGACGCCACTCACGTAGTCGCTCAGACCGTGATCAGTCAGGTATGTCTCGATGGCCACACGCGCGTTGTTACTGACCACCGATACCGTACGACGTGAGCGGGCGCAGGCCCGAAGGACCGATTCTCCACCCGCATTCGGCCGGCCGACCAACACCGCTTCGGTCTCCATTTCCGCCAACGCTCCGTCAGTAACCTTGGCGAGATCAGGTCGGGCGTCTGCGATCAGGCGGAGCAGTGCAAGCGGATCCGTCTCGTCCTCGGCTCCAGGTGGGGTGTGCTCGCCAACGGCGAGCAGGCCCTCACGGAGTCGTCGTGCGACCTCGGAGGCAGGAAATCCCGCGAAGACGGAGCAGACCGGGCCGTCGAAGTCCAGGAGGACGTGTTTTACCGGCCGAAGCACGTCCGCGAGCGACCCTCGCGCGGTGCTCATGGCTGTCGCTCGTAGGCGATGGTGGTCCACACGCTGTCGAACCACATCTGGGCCTGCTGAACGTACTGGGACCCGAGCGACGCATCGTCCGGGCCGGCGGCGTGGTGGAAGAGAGTGGTGTCCTTGCCCGTCACGTCGAAGAAGGTGTGGTCCGCACCGTCGACTGCGATGGTCCGCTCGCGTAGGGGATAGAAGCCGAAGAAGGCTTCTGCTCGGTTGAGGATGTACAGCTTGAACAGGCTCGATGCTCGGTGCACCTTGACCTGGACGCTCGCAGTCTGCACCAGTCCCAGCTCCGCCAGGACCTCCACCGAGTGCGCGATTCCGCCCGCGTTGGTCAGCGCGATGTTTCGCGCTCGCTCGCGAAGCGCGACCTCATCCTTGAGCCCCTCCACCAGCACCGGGACAGCCATTGGTTCCGTGGTGTCGGGCAGCAGCAAGCGCACGGTGATGGACTCCGGGGCCAGCCGGCCGGAGCGAACCTTGTCGAGGGGCTCCTGCAGCGCGTTGTGCAGGGTCTCACTGGAGAAGCCTGCGAAGTCGAGCGTGACTTGCTGCTGCTCGAAGGCCGCTTCCAGGTGCGGCCGAAGGCCGACCGGGCGAGAGGTCCGCTCTCGCACGAACGAGCCGCTTCCCTGGCGGGTCACGATCAGTCCCTCGGTCCGGAGCAGGTCGAGAGCCTTGTCTACCGTCCCGCGTGCCACGCCGAAGCTCTTGGCCAGCTCAGGGCCGGACGGAAGTTTGTCGCCGGTCTCGAACCCGGGCTTCTTCATCAGGATCGAGGCCCGCAGAGAGCTGCTGACCTGCTGATACGGGGGGCGAGAGTCATCCGGGTCTAGGGCCATGCGCCAATGCTAAGCCAGGTGCCCAACAGGCGCGAGAAACCCAACTCTCTTGACCTGCCTAGGCAGGTTGTCTATGTTGAGAGTGTCGAAGCCGAGAGAAGCGGAAGCGACCAAGAGGGGCCTTCTTTGGGCTGCTCTGACCTGCACGGATGCGCCTGGAGGGGTGGGGTGACAGCCCCCCAAAAGAAGTGCTCGTTCCTTGAGAACTGAATAGGTCCCGCCGAGAGCCCCGCGAAGGGAGGTGTCTGGGGAGAGGCGGAGGCAGACCGATAGGCGGACGGCCCGGAGCGGGCCCCTGCGGGGGTGAGGGTGCGATTCCCTCCCCGTCCACGCACAGCCCGGCAAGCGCTCAAGCGCTGCATGGCTGGCTTCATCGGGCCTGTGAGGTGGGCTGCCGCGCGTTCCTTGGCCGGAGCGCGGCAGCCCTCACGGGCCCACACCCATAGAGGAAGAGGTAGACCCGTGAGGTCAATTGTTGCAGGACGGTACGCCGCGAACCCGATGGAGTTCGCCGAACTGGCATTGGGCGTGGACGTGGAGTTGTTCGCCGGCGTGGCCGGTGAGTCGGCGTCCGAGCGTGAGGCTCGGCTGGACGCGGCCGAAGGGATGTTGGCGGACCTGTACCGGGAGGACCCGGAGTTGGCCGCCTACGCCGAGCGGCTGCTGAAGTCGGCGCCGGTCCCGCTGCGGCCGGTCCGGACCGCGGCCGCACGTGTGGTGCCGGTGGGAGTGGCTGCCTGATGGGGCGCTTCCGTGATTCCGCAGACCGCCTGATCGGGGCGGTCCTGGTCGGCGGGCAGGGTGAGCCGGCCGGCGCCCGCCGCGTGACCCAGGTCGCCTCGGTGGCGGCCCGTGCGGCCGCCGACGGCGGACACACCGCTCTCGCCGTCACCGTCGCCGTGATCGGCTCCGCCGTGGTCGCGACCGAAGCAGTCCTGACCGGTGGTGCGGTCCCGCCCGAGGGCGGCTACGCCGGATTCACCGCCGAAGCCCCGAAGCGGGGGTCGCGACGGTGAGCCGGGCAGCGAAGTTCTGGATCGTGGCCGCGCTGCTGGCCGTAGTCGGCATGGCGTTCCGGGTCTCATGGAACGCGCTCAAGGACGTGGCCGGCGCGATCGGGGCCGACCCGACCGCCGCGACCGTCTACCCGCTGGTCGTGGATGGCCTGATGGCCCTGGCGCTGGTCGCCGTTCTGGTCCTCACCGGGGCCGACCGGCGGTTCGCGCTGCGGGTCCTGGTCGGCTACACGGTCGCCTCGCTGGTCCTCAACTACGTGCACGGGCTGGTGCCGACTCTGCACGGGCCGGGTCGGATGCGGTTGGCCGACTGGGCGCCCGCCCACTGGGCGCTGGTCCTGCTCGCCAGCAGCCTGCCGGTCGGCTCGATCTACTTCGGGTCGGACCTGGTCGCCAAGGTGCTGCACCACAAGCCCGAACCGGCAGAAAAAGACCAAAGCACTGTAAATCGGTCGGTGTCTGACCTGCCCGAACACACCGACCCGGCCGAGGTCGAGTCGGTCTACGAGTCGCCCGCCCCGGTCCCTGCTCCCGCGCCGACCGCCCCTGCGGTCGCGGTGGAGCCGGTCCGAACGGTCAAGTCCGTTGCAGCGCCCGTGAGTCGGGCGCGTCGGGCGACCGGGTCGGTTCCGAAGTCGGCCCGGAGCGTGAAGCCGAGTCGGACGCCGGTGGAGCTTCTCGCCGAGGCCCGGTCGGCCACCGCCGGGTGGTCGGATCGGGAGCTGACGGCCGACCGGATCCGGGAGGCGGTCCGTACGTCGTCGGTCAACGCCCGGACCCTGCGGGACGCCCTGAAGGCCGAGCGGGCCGAGCGGCCGGCGCTGCACGCCGTCCCCGACGCCGCTCCGGCCGAGGGTGAGGCGCCGGCGGAGCAGGCATCGTGAGCCGCCCGCGCTTCTGGGACCCCGAGGGGTCCCGGTTCGGGGGCATCCCCACCTTCCCGTGGCGGATGGCCCCCGACGACTACGCCACCCGCCGACAGCTCCGCGCCCAGGGCCTGCGGCCGGGCGGTCAGCCGGTCGCGGCACAGATCCTCTGGAACACCCGCAGGGGCATCCGGGCCGCCTACCTCTACCGCGCCGCCCTGGCCGTCCCGGTCAGGCCGATGACCCCGGCCAAGTGGGCCGCCCTGACGGCCGCCAACCGGGCCCGGCGCATCTGCCCCGACTGCGGCAGGGACGCCGGATACGTCCTCCCCGCGCACCTGGGCACCTGCCTGCCCTGCGCCGACACCGTCCCGCTCGCTGCCTGACCTCAGAGACGAGGAAGCCCGCATGAACCGCGAGTTCGCCAAGGATGCCACCGGGGTGCCGGTCGGCACCGTCGCCCTGTTCCTGAACCTGGGCTCCGCCCTGGTCGCCCTGCTCCACAACACCGGCGGCACCCCCACCGACTACGAGTGGCTGTGCCTGGGCTGCGGCGCCCACAGCTTCAGCCCCACCCACCGGCCCACCGCCCGCAACAGCGCCAACGAGCACGCCGCCACCTGCCGCGCCCTGCCCTGGCCGCCCCACCAGCACTGACCCGCATCGCTGCTACCCGAGGAGAAACGGCCATGGCCGAGAACACCCAGCCCACGTACGTCGTCACCGCCACCAACGCCGACGGCAGTGCCTATCAGGACCGCTTGAGCAGCGCCCTCGGCACCACCGCGTCCGCCACCGTCCACGGCAGCCAGGACCTGGCCGACCGTCAAGCCGCCGCCGACCAGGCGGGCGTCACCCTCAACATCCACCAGGCCTGATGTCACCCCGGGGCGACCGCTCAGCTTGCCGGCGTGTCCGGCCGCCCCGGGGCCCTTTCCGCACCACTTGATCTGTGAGGAAGGAACCACCAGTGAACCAGCCACACAGCACCACCCACGACACCCCGGGCGGGGTCGTGGTGGACCTCGGCAAGGCCCGCGCCGCCCGCAGCACCACCGCCACCGCCCCGGCCGACCTCGACCCGGACTCGGTGTACGTCGCCCCGCCGCTCGAAGGGGTGGTGCTGCCGGGCCCGGCCACCCCGCGCCCGTCCGTCGTCCCGAAGGCTCCGGCGTGGGTGCGCGAGCGGCGGGCGGTGCGGGTGTTCCTGACCGACGAGCGGACCCGGACCACGGCCCGTCTGGTCGTGCGGCACGGGTCCTACGTGGTGCGGGGCGGGGGCATCCTCGCCAAGCGCGGGTGGGACGGCCGGAGTACCGCCCGCTACGAGCGGATGATGCGCACCGCCGAAGCCGCCGGCCAGCACGAGCAGGCTTTGGAGTGGGAGGTTCGGGCGGCCGCGTTCCGGGCCGCCCGTCATCAGCGCCGGATGGACCTGCTGACCTCCCCGATCCGAGTCGCGAAGAACGCGGCTGTCGGGGTCGGGGCAACGGCCGGCGGGCTGCTCGGACTCGGTGTGGTGCTGGCCATCGCCGAGAAGGACATCACGGACGTGGTCACCCCGATCATGACGGTCATAGAGCTGATCCGGTGGTCGGTCGTGTTCGTCAGCATCGTGTGGGGGCCGCTGGTCGCCGTCGCGCCGTGGGCGGCCCTGCTCGCGATGTGGTCGGTCGGGCGCCGTCGGCAGGCCGCCCCGGCCTGGACCCTGCCCACCACCCAGAGCAGCACGGTGGGTGAGCCGATCACGCCGTCCATCGTGGTCAAGGCCCTGCGTGACCTGGGCATCGCACCGCTCCGCAACGCCATCAAGGACATGGGCGACGCCGGCGCCGGGATGCTCGGCCCGATCCGCATCGCAGGCTGCGGCGTGGAAGTGGACGTGACACTGCCCTCGGGGGTGTCGACCAACGAGGTCCAGGGGCGCCGCCGCAAGCTCGCGGAGAACCTGGCCCGTCACGAGCACGAAGTGTTCGTCACCATCCCGACCGCCGCCCGCACCGTGCGGCTGTGGATCGCCGACAGTGGTGCTCTGGACGAGCCGATCGGGCCGTCGCCGCTGGTCACCGACCAGGACATGACCGCCGATCTCTACACCGGCCGCGCCCCGTGGGGGCAGGACCTGCGCGGGGATGCCGCGCTGCTGAGCGTTCATCAGCGGCACCTGCTGATCACGGGCCTGTCCAACCAGGGCAAGACCGCCGCACTGCGGGCGCTGGCCCTGTGGCTCGCCTTCGACACGTCGGTCGAGTTCCGGGTGGCGGACCTCAAAGGCGTAGGTGACTGGCGGATGTTCAACGGCCTCGCCACCGTCCTGGTCCAGGGTCCCAGCGATGACCACGTGATCGAGGCGACGCACATGCTCGAAGAGGGCGTGCGGGAGATGGAACGGCGTCTGGTCCTGCTGGAGCAGTCCGGCTCCACCGACGGCGTGACCCGGGACATGGCCCGCACCGACCCCCGGTTCCACCCGCTCCTGCTGCTGGTCGACGAGGCGCAGATGGCGTTCATGTGCCCGGCCGTCGGCGACGACAAGCGCCCCTACGGCGGCACGAAGGCCACGTCCCGGTACTTCATGGCGGCCCGCAAGCTCCACAACCAGGGCCGGGCGGTGAACGTGACCCTGTGGCAGGGCACCCAGGACCCGACGAACGAGAACCTGCCGAAGCTGGTCCGTGAGGGGGCCCACATCCGGGCCTCTCTCGCGCTCGGCTCCGAGGAGCAGGCCCGGATGGCGCTGGGGGACAAGGCCATCGACGGCGGCGCCGCCCCGCACAAGCTCCGCCAAGGAGCCGACAGGGGAACCGTCGTGGTCGCCGGTGACGGCGTCAAGCTCGCCCCCGGGCAGGCCGCCACCACCATCCGCACCCACTACATCACCGGCGAGCAGGCCGCCGAGATCGCGGAGCGGGCCAAGGCCCGGCGGGCCGGGGTCACCACCCTGACCGCCGTCGCGCCGGCCGAGGGCGGACCCGATCCGCTGGCGGACATCGCAGCCGCCCTCGGGGACGCGGTCCGGCTGCGGACCCAGGAGGTTCTGCAGCGGCTCGCCGCCGCGAACCCGGGCGAGTACCGGGAGTGGAACTTCGGGGACCTCAAGGCCGTGCTTGAGGGCGCCGGCGCCGCCCCGTACAAGTCCGACGGACAGATGGTCGTCGCCCGCGCCAAGGTGCTCTCCGCTCTCGCGGATCGGGACGCGGACGCCCCGGATGACGACGGAGAGTAAAGGGAGCCGCCAGGGAGGCAGGGAGATCTCCCTGTGAGCCTCCCTGAACCCTCATCCCTGCCCTGATCAGGACACCTGTTCTCCCAGGGAGGCAGGGAAGCGCCCCAGGTCAGCCCCCCAGGGACCCCGGAAACGGGCCTCCCGGGCCGCCCCCTGCCTCCCTCCCGCTACACACAGCGACGAAAGGATGCCCTGCCATGACCACCCCGACGCTCCGGCCGCTGGCCGCCGTCCACCTGCGCGAAGCCCTGACCGCCGCCGCCGACGGCCACGCGCCGGCCGCTCTCGCGGCCCTCATGCACATCGACCCCGAGTCCTGGCAGGCCATCGAGACCCGGCTCTCGGCCCTCGGGACGACCGTGCTGGACGCGCTGGCGCTGGCGGCCCGGAGCGGGGGCGCCGAGTGAGCACCGTCGACATCGTGGCGGCCGCCGTCCTGTTCGGCCCCGCCGCCCTCGGTGGCGCCGCGTTCGCCTGGACCCTGCGCGGCGCGGCGTCCGACTCCGCCGCCGTCCGGCAGGTCCTCGCCGAGTACGACGGCACCCGCCCCACCGACACCGAGGGCGGTGGCACCCCGCCGCCCGAGCGTGAGCCTGCCCCCGACATCGCCCCCGCGCCGGTCGCCCGCCTGGCGACCGTGATCCCGTTCCCCGACCGCCGCGCCGCCTGAAGACCCGGGAGACACCCCGTCATGGCCAAGAAGGAACCCCGCTCCTACCTCGACCCCCGCGAGATGGGCGCCGACAACCTCGGCGACGCCGCCCGCCTGTTCATGCTCTGCGCCCGCGCCGCCCGCGCCGAGTCGCGCGGGAAGTCCACCAAGCGCCTTGAGGCCCGGATGGACCGCATCCAGAAGGAAGCCAACGCCCGCTGGGACGCCAAGCACGGCGACGGCGACCAGGACTGAATGCCCGGAGCGGCCGGCCCTCCCGGCCAGGAACGTCCGGCCGCTCCGGTTCCCCCAGCTCGCACCAACGAGACGAGGAGAACCACCAGCATGGACCGCACCACCACCGTCCTGAAAGTCCTGGACGCGTTCTGCTGCGCGGGAGGGGCCGGAACCGGCTACCACCGCGCCGGGTTCGACGTCACCGGCATCGACATCGCCGACCAGCCCAACTACCCCCACCGGTTCGTGCGGGGCGACGCGGTCGAGTTCATCCGCGAGCACGGCGCCGAGTTCGACCTGATCCACGCCTCCCCGCCGTGCCAGGCCGGATGCACCCTCACCGCCGGCACCAACAAGGGCCGCACCTACCCCCAGCTGATCCCCGCCACCCGCGCCGCGCTGGAGTCCACCGGCCGCCCCTGGGTCATGGAGAACGTCCTCGGCGCCCCGCTCCGCCGGGACATCACGCTGTGCGGGGAGATGTTCGGACTGGCCGTCATCCGGCACCGCGGCTTCGAGGCGGGCGGCGGACTCGTCCTCGACCAGCCCGCCCACCGCAAGCACCGGGGCCGGGTCGCCGGGATGCGCCACGGCCAGTGGTTCACCGGCCCGTACTTCGCCGTCTACGGCAACGGCGGCGGCAAAGGCACCGTGAGCCAGTGGCAGAGCGCCATGGGCATCCACTGGACCGGCGACCGGCGGGAGTTGGCCGAAGCCATCCCCCCGGCCTACACCGAACTCATCGGCCACCAGGCCGCCGCCCACCTCGGCGCCGCACCCGCCGCCCGCGCCGCCGCCTAGGACACCGGGCCGTGGGCCTGGACTGGCGCGACGCCCGCCACTTCGACCGCACCCGCGACAAGCCCTGCCACTGGTGCCGACGCCCCACGCCACTGCGTGACGACCGGCGCAGGCCATCGCACAAGGTCTGCGCCGAGAACGCCATGAACGACGGCGGCGGCCCCCTCCCGCCAGGAACCGGGGCCGCCGCCTATCCAGCAACCTTCACAGAGAACTGGAGACACCCAGCATGACCCAACCGACCCACATCCGGGGAGAGCACCTGCCCGCCGCTCTCTCCCTGGCAGCCACGGGCCGCGTGCCCGTGCTGCCGTTGCGCGCCGGGAAGGTGCCGTTCGGCAACTGCCGGCAGTGCGCCGGCAACGCGTGCGGCGGCCGGCCGAACATGAAGACCCCCGGCCCCTGCACCTGCCCGGCGCCCTGCCACGGATGGGCCGCCGCCACCACCGACCACGCCGTCCTGACCAGCCCGGCGTGGGCGCGGGCGTGGCGGGAGGCGGCGGCGGTGGCCTACCACCCCGGCGGCGCGGGCCTGACCGTCGTGGACCTCGACAACGCGGACGCCATCACGTGGGCGCGCGAGAACCTGCCCGCCACCCGGACCGTCTCCACCACCCGGGGCGAGCACTGGATCTACCGGGGCGCCATGCCGTCCGCCAACGCGGTGCGGCCCGGCGTGGACATCAAGTCCACGATGGCCTACGCCCGGTGGCTCGGCCCCGGCACCGGCACCACCACCGCCCTGCCGGACATCGTCCGTGCCTTGGTGGTGAGGGAGCCCGCGCCGGTCCGGCCGGCGCCCGTCACCGTGCCCGACCCGACCGGGGGCGGGGGCGGGGGGAGGTGCCCGCACCGCACACCGGCCTATCTGGCGCGGGGCATCGCCATGGCCGAGCAGCGCATCACCGACGCGGCCGGGGCGGTCCACGCCACCGTGTTCGGTGCGTTCCTCGCGGTGCTCGCGACGCACGGCCGGTGCGGCTGCCTCACCACGGCGCACACGGAGCGGCTGTTCGCGGCCGCCCGTGCCAAGGGCGAATCGCCCCGGCACTGCGCCGACGCGTGGACCAACGCCCTCCACAGGCTGGGGATGTAGCCATGGCCGAGGACGAGAAGAACCCCGCACGCGAGATCATCGCCGACTACGCGCAGACGCACTTCCGGTACTTCCGCACCGCCGACGGGACCGTGTACGCGCAGAAGAACGGGCACCCCGTGGCCCGTCCGATCCGCTCCCAGGGCACCACCGGCAGCCACCGCCAGGAACTCATGGTCGGCATGTACCGGGACGGCATCGGCGTGTTCAACGGCACGGCGCTCAAGGAGGCGTTGGACCTCATCGAGGCGCTCGCCCTGGTCGAGGAGGTGCAGCCCGTCCACATCCGGGTGGCCCCCGGGTTCGACGGGGCGACGTGGCTGGACCTGGGCCGGGCCGACGGGCAGTCGGTGCGCATCCACCCCACGGGCTGGGACATCCTCACGCCGGACCCGCAAGAGGTCTGCTGGCGCCGTACCCAGCTCACCGGCGAACTGCCGCTGCCCGTCAAGGACACCGACGGCAAGGGCATCGACCTGCTGTTCGGGCTGACGAACTTCGTCAACGCGGCGACCGAGTGCCTGGCCATCGCCTGGCTGATCGGCTGCCTGGGGCCGTCCGTGCCGGTCCCCGCCCCGTTCCTCACCGGCCCGCAGGGCGCCGGCAAGTCCACCGCCGGCCGGATGCTGGTGCGGATCGTCGAAGGCATGAGCGGCGACCTGCGCCGGGCCCCCAAGGATGAGGAGAACCTGATCGCCGCCGTCGCGGCCGGATGGGTCACCGCCCTGGACAACCTCTCCCACATGACCCCCGACCTCTCCGACGCGATGTGCTGCATCGTCACCGGGGCCGAGTCGGTCAAGCGCGCTCTGTTCACCGACGGGGACGTGCACCGCGCCGCCTACCGCCGGCCCCTGCTTCTCACCGGCATCGACGTGGGGGTCATCCGCCCCGACCTCGCCGAACGGCTCCTGCCGCTGCGGTTGGAGCGGCCCCGCGTCCGACGCACCGAAGCAGAACTGTGGGCGGACTACGAACAGGCCCTGCCCGTCGTCCTCGGGTCCCTGCTCGACCTCACGGTCAAGGTCCGCGCCGCCGACGCGGAAACCCCCACCGATCTGCGGATGGCCGACTTCGCCCACCTCTGCGCGCAGCTCGACGCCGCGACCGGCCTGGGGGCGCTGGCCGCCTACCGGGCCGGCCTGGACGACCTGAACGACGACGTGATCGAGGGCGATCTCCTCGCACAGACCGTCCTGCGGCACGCCGAGACCATCGCCCCGGGGGAGGCGCAGCGGATGACCTCAACCGAGTGGCTGCACTGCCTCAGCCGCGTCCACAGCGGCGACGAACCGCGTTCCCTGCCCAAGGGGTGGCCGACGACCGGCAAGGTGCTCTCCGACCGGCTCAAGCGACTTCAGCCGACGCTTGCGGCTCGCGGCGTCCTCATCGACACCGGTCGAACCATGAGGGGCCGCTACCTCGAAATGACCCGCCCGGTCACCGTGCCGCCGCACGAACAGCTGACGCTCTGACCCGTGCTGCGTTCACCCGAACAGCAAGAGGAGCACCGCCCCCGCGAAACGGGTGCTCCTCTTGCTGTTCGGCGAAGCCGCACGAAGGACGTGCCGCGCAGCGGCTCCCCTTCTCGCCCTGAGGGGACCTGAACTGCAAGAGCTACCCCCCTCTTTTTTCCTAAGTAGGAAGACGCTGCGTCATGTGCGTCATGGCGGCCGAAAAACGGGCCCTGACCTGCGGCTTCAGGCATGACGCAGACGACGGCCGCCGCGTCATCCTGCGTCATCTGCGTCATGGGTGCGTCATGCGATGACGCAGCCCATGACGCACCCATGACGCACCCCGGGGCCGCTGCGTCATACAAAGCCGCAGGTCAGAAGCCCGAATGACGCTGATGACGCAATGACGCAGAAATCCCCACCTAGGACACACGCGCCACGGCAAATCCCCTCCGACCGCCCGCACCCCGCCGCAGGAGGACTGACCATGACGACCGCCACGCCTGAAGCCCTGACCGTGCCCGAGGTCATGGCCGCGCTCCGGGTCGGCCGGAGCACCGTCTACGACCTCATCCGACGCAAGACCCTCGCCAGCTTCACCATCGGTCGCTGCCGCCGAATCTCCGTCGACAGCCTCGCCGCCTACATCCGCAACCAGACCGAGGACAACGCCTGATGGCCAAGCGCAACCCCAACGGGGCCGGCACCGTCACCCGCCGCAAGGACGGCCGGTACCAGGCCGCGGTCTACGTCCCGCAGCCCGACGGCACTCGGGCCCGCAAGTTCGTCTATGGCGCGACCTGGGACGAGTGCGACCGCGCGCGTCAGGAGCTGGTCGACCGCGACCGGCAGGGCATCGCGACGCCCACCCGGTCGGCGAGGCTCTCCGAGTGGCTGCCCTACTGGTTGGAGCACTTCATCCAGCCCCAGCGCAAGCGCACGACGCAGGCCAAGTACGAGACGCACGTGCGGCTCTACCTGGTCCCGCTGCTCGGCTCGAAGGGGCTGGAGTCGCTGAGCCCGCGCGATGTGCGGACGTTCCTGGCGAAGGTCACCACGCAGGCCAGCGCCGCCACGGCCAAGGAGGCGCACCGGGTTCTGCGGTCCGCGCTCACCGCGGCCTGCCGGGACGAGCTGATCGTGCGCAACGTGGCGATGCTGGTCCCGCCGCCCCGGGTGACCAGCCGGGAGGTCACGCCGTGGTCCCTCGACCAGACGCTGACCTTCCTCTCGGCCGGTCGGCAGGACCCGCTGTACGCCGCGTTCGTGCTGGCGGTCGCGCTCGGCATGCGGCGCGGTGAGATCGTGGGGCTGAAGTGGTCCGAAGTAGACCTGGAAAACCGGGTGTTGGTGATCCGGGAGCAGGTGCAGCGGGTCCGCGGGGAGCTGTACGCGGACACCACCAAGAGCGGCAAGCGCCGGCCGGTGCCGCTCCCCCGGATCTGCGTGGCGGCGCTGCGCTGGCACCGGATGCGGCAGGCCGAGATCCGGCGGACGGCCGGCGAGAAGTGGGAGGAGTCCGGGTACATCTTCACCACCCGGACCGGACGGCCGATCGAGCCGACCAACCTCTACCGCTCGTTCGTCCGGGTCTCGGAGTCGGCCGGCGTGCCGGTGATCCGGCTGCACGATGCTCGGCACGGGTGCGCGACGCTGCTCGTCGCCTGCGGGGTCCCGCCGCGGGTGGTGATGGAGATCCTGGGGCACAGCCAGATCGGGCTGACGATGAACGTCTACACCCACGTGGCTCAGGACACCCAGCGTCTGGCGCTCGACAACATGGACCGGCTGCTCAAGCGCCGCCACTGATGTCAGGTTCTGATGTCAAAGGCCCCGGACCGCTCGCGGTCCGGGGCCTTTTGGCTGGTGGGCGCGGACGGTTTCGAACCGCCGACATCTGCTTTGTAAGAGCAGCGCTCTACCACTGAGCTACGCGCCCCCCGTCGCGGCCCGTGGGGCACGACGAAAGGCAAGAGTACCTGGTCCGGGGGACCGTCCGGTGCACATGGCCGAGGAGTGGGACGGGCGGGGGACGGGCCGGGGAACGGGGGCGGCGGGGCGCTGGTGCGGGGCTGGACGGGCACGGGGTGCGGCTGCGGTGCAAGGGGTGCCGGTCGGTGGGGGTGATCGGGAAGAATGGGGGTGGTGGATCAGCTGCCGGGCCGGCCTTCGGGGTGGTCGGGCGGGACGGGACGGCTAGGCAGGGAGCTCGGAGTGGGAGTGGCCGGCGGGAGCGGGCGGGGGCGGCTCGGGGGCGCGGCGGTCGAGGCGCTGGTGTTGCCGCTGGTGGTGGCGGGGATGGTGGGGGCCGCCGGGGCGGCGGCGTTCGGTGGTGCGGCGGGTGGCCGGGGCGGCTGGTGGCGGCGCAACGACACCTTGCGGGCCGATGCCCGGGCGGCCCGGGATGCCGCGCAGCAGGCGTTCTACGAGCTGGACTCGGCGCAGCGGGACGTGCAGCTGGCGGTGGAGACGGTGCGGGCCGCCGAGGACAGTGCGGCCGCGCGGCAGGTGCTCGCCGACTTCCAGCAGGTCTCGGGGCGGGTGGACCAGGTCAGTGTGAACTACCTGGCGGCGCTCGACGCGTACGACCTGGACGCCGAGGAACTGGAGTCGGGTGCGGCCACGCAGGCACGGCGCCGGCTGGAGGACGTGAAGGGGCAGCTCGGGTCGGCGCAGGCTGAGCTGGACGGGTTCCTGCAACGGCTGCAGCCGCTGCTGCAGCAGGCGGAGTCGCAGCTGATGCGGGTGACGCCGGCCGTCGAGAAGGCGAAGCGTTCGCTGCTGACGGCGACCACCGCGCTGGAGGCGGTCCGGGCGGCCGGGCTGAAGGCGGACGATCTCGCGGCGCAGCTGGCCGAGCTGGCACCGGAGCTGACCCGGTTGAACGAAGGGGCCTCCAAGCACGGGGTGGCGCCGACGCTGAAACGGGCCGACGACGTGGCGCGCCGGGCGGAGGCGGTCGCGGAGCAGGCGCAGCGGCTGCCGGAGCGGGCCCAGGAGATCGACCGCCGGGTGGCGAGTCTGCGGACCCGGATCCAGGCGTTGGAGACCAAGGCGGGGACGGTGGAGCCGGCACTCAGCGAGCTGCGCCGCCGGTTCAGCAGTGCGTGCTGGCAGGACCTGCAGCGGGTGCCGGTCCAGGTGGCCGAGGCGGTGCGCGCGGCGCGGGAGAAGCTGGCCGAGGCGGCGCGGGCCCGGGACGAGCAGCGCTGGCCGGACGCGACGGGCGCGATCGGTACCGTGCGGGCGCTGCTGACCACGGCGGACGACTCGGTGGCGGCGGTCAACGACCGGCTGCGGCAGCTGAACGAGGTGGAGCACGACCCGCACCGCGAGATCGAGCGGACGCGGTTCGCGTTGCGGGACGCCCAGCGGCTGGCGATGTCCGGCCGGCAGGCGCCGGACCCCCGGCACGCGGGCCCGCTGGACGCGGCGGTGGCGCGCCTGGACCGGGCGGTCGCCGAGCTGGAGGCGGCGGGCCGGCACCCGGACTACTGGCACTTCCTGGGTGAGCTGGCGGCGGTCCGGGGGACGGCGGCCAAGGTGGTGGAGCTGATCCGGGGCGACCTGGGCGCGGGCGGCCACCACTGACCGCGGCCCGGGACGCGGCGGCCGGGAACCGGCGGCCGGTGCACGGCGGGCGGTGCACGGAGCCGTCGGCCGCTGGAGCGGAACCACCAGCATCAGGGACACCGGACCCCACCCGGCGCACAGCGCACAGCGCACAGCGCCATTACTCACCAGTAACTTAACCGGCTAGAGTCCTCCCATGGCACGTAAGCGCACCATGACCGCCGCGACCTTCCGGCGTGGGATCAACCTCTGGCCGCCCTTCCTCTGCGCAGGCATCCGGGTGCTGTCGGTCGCTGACGACTTCCGCTTCGCGAAAGTCCGGCTCCGGCTCGGCCGGCTGAACCGCAACTACGTCGGTACCCATTTCGGCGGCTCGATCTTCGCGATGACCGATCCGTTCTGGATGCTGCTGGTCATGCAGAACCTCGGCCGGGACTACGTGGTGTGGGACGCCGCCGCCGAGATCAGCTTCGTCTCGCCGGGACGCGGCGACATCTTCGCCGAGTTCACGCTGACCGACGACCGGCTCGCCGAGATCCGCGAGCTGACCCAGGACGGCAAGAAGGCCCTGATCTGGTTCGACACCGAGGTGGTGGCGGCGGACGGCTCGGTCGTCGCGCGGGTACGCAAGCAGGTGTACGTCCGGCAGAAGCGCGACCGGGGCGTGCCCACGGGCTGATCGGCTGGGTACCCTGCGGGTATGCCTCGTTATGACTTCCGCTGCCGCTCCTGCGGCGCCACGTTCGAGCTCCGCCGCGCGATGGCCCAGGCCAACGATCCGGCCGTGTGCCCGCAGGGGCACCCCGACACCGTCAAGCTGCTCTCCACCGTCGCCGTGACGGGCGTGGGCGGCGGCTCGGCCGCACCGCAGCAGGCCCCCTCCGGTGGAGGCGGCGGCTGCTGCGGTGGCGGCTGCTGCGGCTGACCCGGACGCGTTGCGTCCCAGGCCCGGGCACGTAGCTTCCCAGGCCCGCGCCTGCGGGCCCTACCGCGCCGGCTCCGCTCCCCTACCGCGCCGGCGCGGTCCGGGCCGCCCCGGGGCGGGCGCCGGCCCGGACGCGGTCCAGGATCTGACGGACGATCTCCTCGCCCGCCGCGACGCCGACCTGGGTGAGGGCGGTGACGCCGGGTGCCGTCCAGTCGGAGTCGGCGAGTTCGCCGTGGCCGGGGCGCCAGCCGGCGTCGGCGGCCAGCAGGAGTTCGGCGTCGAGCAGGGAGTCGCCGGCCGAGAACACGGTGGCGCCGCCCAGGCGGCGTTCGACCTCGGCGAGGGCCTCGCTCTTGCTGAGCGGGGCCGGCACGGCGTAGACCTTGCGGCCCTGGAGGGAGACCGTCCAGCCGCGCTCGGCGCACCAGGCGGTGAGTTCGTCGAGCCAGCCGGCCGGCAGTTCGGCGCGCTCGACGACCAGGTAGGCGAAGAGGTCCTCGGCGACCCGGCGCTTGTGGGTCCACTCCGGGTCGGCCGCCAGGGCCAGGTGCTCGACGACCTCGCGGAGCGGGGCGGAGGCGGCCTCCAGCCGGGTGCGGACCTCGGCCTGCCAGTCCTGGTCCGGGACGCCGTTGACCAGGATCTGGCCGCCGTTGGTGCAGATCGCGTACTGCGGGACCCAGCCGGGCGTCGGGCCGGGCAGGTTGACCCGCTCGTACTGGGTTCGGGTGCGGGTGGTGGCCGGCACGAAGACGGCCGCGCCGACGAGCTCGACCAGCAGCTCGGCGGCCTGCTCGGTCATGAAGGAGAGCGCCTTGCCGTCGTGCACCTCGACCGAGAGCAGGCGGGGTGCCAGCCGGTCGGGGACGTCCAGTGCGAGGGCGCGGTTGGAGTAGATCAGGGTGCGGTCGAGGTCGCTCGCCACCAGGAACTGTCGGTCGGTACTCATCAGGCGTCAGGCCTCCTTCGTCAGGACGGCGGTGCCGGCTTCGCCGACGGCGCCTCGGCTGTAGCGGGGGTGGATCAGGCCGACGCAGGAGTAGGGGAGGTCGTCGACCTCCTCCACGGGTACCCCGCGCTGGGCCGCCAGCAGTCGTACGTGGTCGAGGTCGGCGCCGGCGCCGCGCCGGGCGAGCACGCGCCAGGGCACCCGGCGCAGCATCACCCGGGTGGTCTCGCCGACACCGGGCTTGACCAGGTTGACGTTGTCGATGCCGTATTCGGCGCTGATCCGCTCCACGGCGGCCCAGCCCTCCCAGGCGGGGGTGCGGTCCACCTCCGCCAGCTGCGCGGCGGCGGCGAGGGCCTCCTCGCGAACGGCCTCGAAGTGATCGGCGACGGTCTCCAGGAAGGAGTTGGAGACGTCGGCGCCGGCCAGGTCGGCGTAGTGCTTGGCGCCGTGGAAGTCGTCCGGGCCGATCAGGTCGGCGCGCAGCACGGTACGTGAGATCAGGCCGGAGACGGTGGAGTTGAGGCAGGCGGACGGGATCAGGAAGTCGTCCCGGGTGCCGTAGGTGCGCACGCAGCCGCCCGGGTCGGCGAGGACGGCGAGCTCGGGGTTGAAGTCGGTGCCGACGAGCGCCTCGGCGAGTTCGCGGGTGATCGCGCCCTTGCCCGTCCAGCCGTCCACGAAGACCACGTCGGCGGCGTTGTGGTGGGCGGCGAGGTAGCGCAGGGCGACCGGGTCGATGCCCCGGCCGCGGACGATCGACACCGCGTAGTGCGGGGTGTCGAGGTCGTGGGCGAAGGCCAGCCAGCGGCGGATCAGGATGCCGACCGGGGTGCCGGCCCGGGCGAGGGAGGCGAGTACGAGGCCGCGGCCGCGCTCGCGCAGCAGGGTCTCGGCGACGGTGCCGACGGCCAGTGCGATCCGCCGGGCGGAGGTGCGCAGGGCCTGGTGGAACAGCTCCTGGTACTCGGGGCTGGGCTGGTACTCGACGGGCAGGGACTCCGCGTAGTGCGCGCCGCCGCTCTGCACGGCCTCCTCGCGCTCCTCGGTGGGGGCCTCCAGCGGGACGTCGGAGAGGTCGGTGAGCAGCCAGGTGACATCGGCGGCGGCGTAGGAGGAGAACTCCGGGCCGTACAGCGGGCGCGGTGTGGTCGCGGTGCTGGGGGGCAGCGTGGTCATGTTCGCCTTCGGTCTGGTGCGCGGCTGATTGTCGGACGCGGGCCGGTGGTCGGTCCCGGGCCGGCGGTCGTTCTCGGGCTGATGGTCGCTCGCGGGCCCGTGGTCGGTCGCGTGCGTACGAGGGTCCCGGCCCATCAGGCGGCCGGGGGCGGTACGGGGACGGACGGGGCGGCGGCGCCCGGTCCGTCGGACGGCAGGACGGACGGGGCGGCGGCGCCCGGCCGGTAGGAGGGCAGGACGGCGAGCACGACGTGGTCGGTGACCTGCCGCAGCTGGCGCAGCAGGGCCCGCTCGCCCTGGTGCAGCGCGGGGGTGTCGCCGTGGTCGTCGACGACGAGGACGATCGCCTCGAAGCGGCGGCGAGGGTCGCTGCCGGGGGCCACGTTGTAGGCGTAGCGCTCGCCGGAGCCCTCGTCCGCCGGGTCGTCGTGGGCGGGGAAGGCGAGCCGGGTGCGGATCGCGTAGCCGGGGTCGTCGACGGCGAGGACCGGGGAGCGGGTGGTGGTGGAGAACCGGACGCTCTCCTCACCGAGCACGCCGGCCAGGCCGCCGGCCAGCCGCAGCGGGGCGTACATCAGCTCCTCGAAGCCGAGGACGAGGACCCGGGGGACGGCGGCGAGGCCGGGCTCCGATGTGGCGGGGCCGGCGACCAGGCCCCGGAGCAGCTGCTTGGTCAGCTCGGGCAGCGCGGTGTCCAGGGCGGCCCGGTGCTCGGGGGTGAAGCCGTGCCGGCCGCCGTCGGGCAGGCCGGCGGGCCAGCCGAGCTCGACCCGGGTGACGGGGGCGGGCGGGCCGTCGGGCAGCGCGGCGGGGGGCCCGGCGCCGTCGATCAGCGCCTGGGCGCGCGGCATGACGTCCGCGGGCAGCAGGACGCCGCCGCTGACGGTGGCGACCAGGTCGAGGCGGGCACCGAGGTCGGCGGCCGCCTCGGCCAGCCGGGAGCGGTCGGCCTCGCCGCGCAGATCGACCAGCGAGACCACCACGTAGTGGGCGCGCGGGTGGCCGGCGTGCAGGGCGCGGATGGTGTTGAGGACGGTGTTGCCGGTGGAGAACTCGTCGTCGACCAGGACGAGCGGCCCGTCGCCGGCCAGCAGGGCGGGGTCGGCGGGGAGCAGCAGGTGCGAGGTGGCGTGCGAGTGCTCCTCCTCGAAACCGCCGACCGGGGTGACGCCCTCGACCGGCCGCCGGGTGGAGTGCAGGTAGGGCGCGCCGAGAGCGTCGGCGACGCTGTGGCCGAGGCCGGTGGCGGTCTCGGCGTAGCCGAGCACGACGGCCTGCCGGGAGGCGTCCTCGCCGAGGAGTTCGCGGACCCGGCGGCCGAGGTCGAGGCCGGCGCCGTGGACGACGCCGGGGCTCTGCGGGACGTGCTTGCCGAGCACGTTGGAGACCAGCAGGTGGGCGCGCTTCTTGTTCTCGCGCAGGGCGAGTCCGACGAACTCGGGCAGCCGGTCCGATCCGGTCAGGCCGATGCCGAGCCGGTCGGTGACCCAGCGGCCCGTCCACGGCGCCGTCGCGGCGGTGGCGGTGGGGCCGGTGGGGGCGTCCTGTGCTGTCACTGCTCCTGCTTTCGTGCTTGTTCACATGCGTGTGCGGCGTACGTGCGGGTCCGGCTCGCCCGTGGGCCTGCTCGCGGGCCGGCTCATGTGCGTGTCAGGCGTGCATATCAGGCCGAGGTGTCAGGCGGGCGTACAGCGGTGTACGCCCGCCTGGCGTGCACGCCGGGCGGGCGGGTGCCGTCGCCCCGCGCCCGGTCACGGCCGGCGGGCCTCGGCGCCCGGGTCGGCGGTCGGACCGGGACCGAAGGGCCGACGGCCAGCGTACGGGTGTACGGGTGTGCGGGGATGCGGCCGCCCGGGTGGCGGGCCGCCGTGCGGGTCAGAGGCAGGCGGCCAGCAGTTCGGCGAAGCTGACGTCCTCCCGGGCCACCCCGAACACCTCGGCGCGCAGCAGCACCCGCTCCGCCCAGGCGCGGTGCGGCTTCGCCTCGTTCATCTTGTTGGTGTACGCCGAGCGCAGCACCCCGCCGCCGCCGCGCTCCTGGTCCAGGATGTCGCGGGCGTCGGAGAACTCCTCGTGGGTGACCACCGAGAGGGCGTGCACGGCGGGAACGTGGCTGGGGTGGATGCAGGTCTTGCCGAGCAGGCCGTTGGCGCGGTCGAGCTCGATCTCGCGGATCAGGCCGTCCAGGTCGTGCTCGATGATCCGCTGCCGGACGGCCTCGCCCGGGGGGTCGGTGGCGGCGAACGGGGTGCGGCGCAGCTGGGGCTTGAACATCCGCTCCTGGACGGGGAAGTACTCCCACACCGGCCCGGTGACGGTGTAGCCGCTGCCGTCGGCGCGGCCGAGCACGTTGACCACGTCGCCGATGACGGCGGCGACCAGGGCGACGTCGTAGGCGGTCAGGTCGGGCGAGCGGCGCAGGCCGTACGCGGAGCAGAGGTCGGTGACACCGAGGCGGACGGCGAGGATCCGCTCGCGGTGCTTGGCGAGCAGCCGGGAGATGCCGAAGAGCTGCTCGCGGCGGGTCTCCAGGTGGGCGAGTTCGGGGGATTCGAGCACCGGCATGGCGAACAGCCGGTGGCCGCTGCTCTCCTCGGCGGCGGCCAGGGCCTCCAGGAAGTCGCTGCCGCTCTCCTCGGTGAACTTGGGCAGGACGAAGCCGGAGAGCAGGCCGACGGCGGGGCCGAGCCGGCGGGTGAGATCGGTGATCTGACCGGCGGCGCGAACCCTGATGAAGAGAAGGGGTAGATCCTGTGTGCGAGATGTGTGCAATTCGCCGAGTCGGGCCACCAGATTGGCCTCGGCGGCCGACACCTCGTGGTCGGCTATCGCGTCCTCCAGGCAGAGCACCATGGAGACGACACCCCGCGCGGCCTGCTTGCGGACGTCCGCCCCGAGCGTCTCCCGGGTGGCCGGGCAGTACAGCGTGGCACCCAGCGCGGTGGACAGCACGCCCGCCTCGCTGTCCCGGTCGAAGCCCCCCGGCTGTTCCAGGAAGAGGCGTTCGCGTACGTCGTCGGCGAGGTGGCCGAAGTGGCGCAAGGGGCTCTCCTCAGGAGGGTGCGGCTCGCCGGGCGGCGGGGCCGGGGGTGGATCGGGCGTGGTCACGGCGGTGGTGGCGCTGGGTGGGTCCTGCTCGGCGGTGGGGCGCCGACACGTCGACAACCGGTCGGCCGGGTGCCGTGGTTCCCGGTGCGGGGTCACGTCCGCGCGCGGACGGTACGGGAGGGCGCCCGCGTGCCGCGCGCCGTTGCGCGTACGAGGGGCCGGCGGCGCCGCTGAGCTGCTGAAACCCCCCGAAGCCCCAGGCCGCCCATGGTACGGACCGTTCCGGCCGAATGTTCCGTCGAAACATTGAATTCTCGGAAGGTTACCGTCCACTTCACAAAGCGCAAGCAGTCGGCAAAGGCCTGCACGCTTCGGCCACCTTCGGCCACGTTGTCCGAATGGGTGGCGAACGGGCAGGATGGTCCGCTATGACGCACGTGATGGCAAAGGGCGCCAACGTCGCGCTGCCGGTGGCCGCGGTCCGCGCCGTGCTGCGCTGGAACGCCGTACCCGGATCGCCGGACGTGGACGCCTCGGCGCTGCTGCTCGGCGCCGACGGCAGGGTCCGGTCGGACGCGGACTTCGTCTTCTACAACCAGCCCCGGCACCCCTCCGGCCTGGTGCGCCACCTGCCCAAGCACCGCACGGGCCAGGACGGCGAGGTCGCGGACACCATCGAGGTGGAGCTCGGCAAGCTGCCGGCGGACGTCGACCGGGTGGTGCTGGCCGGCTCCGCCGAGGGCGGCTCGTTCCGCGCGGTGGTCCGCCTGCGGGTGCTGCTGTTCGACGCCGCGGCGGGCGAGGGCGCCCCGGCGCTGGCCGAATTCTCGGTGACGGACGCCGAGGAGGTCACCGCGCTGCTGGCCGCCGAGATCTACCGCCGCGACGGCGGCTGGAAGCTCCGCGCGGTCGGGCAGGGGTACGCCTCCGGCCTGATCGGCCTGGCCACCGACTTCGGCATCACCGTCGAGGACGAGCCGGAGAGCGCCGAGCCGGCCCCGCGGCAGCCCGCCCAGGACCCGCGCAACACCCCGCGCCCCGATCCCCGCTCCGAGCCGGGTACGTACACCCTGGCGCCCGCCACGCCCCCGACCGCGCCGCCGCCCCTCGCACCGCCCACCGCACCGCCGGTGGCGCCGCCGGCCCCCCAGCAGCACCCGCAGCCGGCCTACGGCTACCCGCAGCAGCCGCCCCGGCAGCCCGGCTACGGCTACCCGCAGGCCCCGCAGCAGCCGTACCCGCAGCCGGCCTGGGGGGCTCCCCAGCAGCCGGCCGCCGCCCAGCAGTCGGGCTACGGCTACCCGCAGGCTCCGGCGATCCCCCCGCCGCCCCCGCCGGCCGCCCAGCAGCCCGCGCCGCAGGAGGCCTTCGCCCTGCCCCCGCAGGGCCCGCAGTTCCAGCCGCGCTGACCGGCGGCCCGGGCGCGATCCACGGGCCGGGCCGCGCCAGGACGGCGCCGGCCGGGGCCGGGAGCGGGCCAGGTCGTCACTCCGCCGTCCCCGAGGGCGTCTTGTAGCCCCGCTGCCACTGCATGCCGAAGCCGTACAGCCGGTCGATGTCCGACTGGAACCCGTTCACGTACCGGACCTCGCGGCGCACCGTCAGCTGCCCGTCGCCGGTGTTCTCGATCAGCACGACCGCGCAGGAGCGCGCGGCGGGGGCCCGCTCCTCCAGTTTGATCTCGATCCGCGGGCCGGTCTGCGGCACGATGGTCACCACCGCGTCGGTCTGCCCGAAGGCCGGGGTGCCGTCGTAGATGTACACGAAGATCAGCAGCCGTTTGAACTGGTCCTTCTTCTCCAGGTTGATGTACATCGTCTCGCCGGAGGGCGCTCCGTACACGTCGTCGCCGCTGAGCTTGACGTAGGGCGGCCTCTGGAGGTCCCCGAAGAGCTTGCCCAGCGGCTGAACCACACCCCGTTTGCCGTCGCTGAGTTCGTACATGCAGGCCAGGTCGAGGTCGACGTTGACGTCCGGCCGCTGGTAGGAGTCGGGCTCCATCGGGCTGAGGATCCGCGGGCTGAACCAGCGCCGTAAGGTCTCGCCGGCCGAGGCGCCGGGAGCGGACGCCCTGGTCCTCCAGTGCAGGTTGACGTACAGGTTGCCGGTGGTGGCCGCGGCGCCGGTCAGGGCGTGCTGCGGCTTCGACTTGGTGAGGGTCACCTTGTGCTGTCCACCGGGGTCGAGGGTGTTGCGCTCGCCCCTCAGGTACTCCCAAACCGAGGCCATCCAGTCCTCCCCCAGGTCCGCCAGTCGATCTGACGGTTCATGATCCGGCATCCGTCGACCGGGCGGCCACCGTGCGTACCGACACCCCTACCCAAGTCGGCGCCCGAGGCACCGTCAAGCGCCCCCCGCGTGCCGGATGGCGAGCAGAAGACGGCTCCCGTACGATGCCGCCCCTTCGGACGCGATATCGTCTAGCCGCACAGGTGTCCCGTCCGCATCACAGGGGCACCGCAGGTGCGCCCGCGGCCGGCAACGACGCACCGTCAGGCCCACCGTTCATCGCGGTACCTGATGTCCTGTGCCGCACACAGCCCATTCCTGCGGAAAGCCGAGGCCCGACCCGCAATGAACCTCTCGTCCATACAACTGGTGTGGGCCGTCGTCGGCGGCGCAGCACTGGTGTTCACCGCCGTCCTGGTGGCGACACTCCGCTTCAGGAACAACAAGCCCGAGGAGTCCGGTGACTCCTGGGAGCGCACCGAGGAACGCCGTCGCCGCAAGGAGATGATCTACGGGATCGCCTCCTACGTCCTGCTGTTCTGCTGCGCCGGTGTCGCCGCCGCGCTGTCGTTCCACGGCCTGGTCGGCTTCGGTACGGAGAACCTGGGCCTGTCCGGCGGCTGGGAGTACCTCGTCCCGTTCGGCCTGGACGGCGCGGCGATGTTCTGCTCCGTGCTGGCCGTCCGCGAGGCCAGCCACGGCGACGCCGCCCTCGGCTCGCGCCTGCTGGTCTGGGTGTTCGCCGTGGCGTCCGCCTGGTTCAACTGGGTGCACGCCCCGCGCGGCGGTGCCCACGACGGCGCCCCGCAGTTCTTCTCCGGCATGTCCATCTCGGCCGCGATCCTCTTCGACCGCGCGCTGAAGCAGACCCGCAAGGCCGCGCTGCGCGAGCAGGGCCTGGTGCCCCGCCCGCTGCCGCAGATCCGCATCGTCCGCTGGATCCGCGCCCCGCGCGAGACCTACGCGGCCTGGTCGCTGATGCTGCTGGAGAACGTCCGCAGCCTGGACGAGGCGGTGGACGAGGTCCGCGAGGAACGCCAGTCGAAGATGGACGCCAAGCTGCGCGCCCGCAGCGCCGACCGGCGCGAACGGGCCGAGCTGAAGGCGATCTCCCGCCAGGGCGGGATGCTCGGCCGGTCCCGCGGCGGCCGCCAGGTACCCGCGCTGACCGCTGCCGGGGACGGCCAGAGCGCTTCGGAGCCTGCGCTAGCCGGTGAAACGGACGCCCTGAGCAGCACCTCCACGGCCCTGGAGCCCGCCCCCAGGAGCGCGCTCGAGCCGGGCCGGCGTCCGCGTGCGGCGGTCGAGTCCTCGTACTCGTCCTCGTCGTCCCCGTACTCCTCCTCCTCGTCGTCCCCGTACTCCTCGTCGTCCTCGTACTCGTCCTCCTCGGTGGACCTGACGTCGGACGACGACACCCTGTCGATGCCCAAGCTCGACTCGCTGGAGCGCAAGCTGCGCGCCATCGAGCAGCAGCTCGGCTGACGACCGGCGCACGTACGACGAAACGGCCGCCCCCGCACGTGCGGGGGCGGCCGTTTCGCTGTGGTGCCGCAGGCTGTCCTGCGCTTCGGGCCCGGTGTCGCACCCGGGCCGGGAGGGCGCCGGGTGCGAGCGGGTGACCGGTCAGTTGGAGTTGCTGCCGACCAGTTCGGAGTCCCCGCCGCCGGCGGCCGCCGCCGCACGGCGGTTGCGCAGCACCGAGGAGCCGAGGGCCAGGCCGATGAAGGCCACCCCGATCAGGCCGGTGACGATCTCCGGGATGTGGTACTCGATGCCGACCAGCAGGATGATCGCCAGCGCGCCGATCGCGTAGTGCGCGCCGTGCTCCAGGTAGACGTAGTCGTCCAGGGTGCCCTTGCGGACCAGGAAGACCGTCAGCGAGCGGATGTACATCGCGCCGATGCCCAGACCCAGGGTGATCATGAAGATGTCCTGGGTGATGGCGAACGCGCCGACCACGCCGTCGAAGGAGAACGAGGCGTCCAGCACCTCCAGGTACATGAAGAGGAAGAACGCGGCCTTGCCGCCCACCTGCACGATGGACTTGCCGGACTTCTCGGCCTCCTCCTCGGCCTCCTCTTCCTCCTCCAGGCCGGCCTCGAAGACGCTCGACAGGCCGTTGACCGCCAGGTAGGTGACCAGGCCCATGATGCCGGCGAGCAGCACCGTCTCGGCGTTCTCGGCGGCGAAGAAGTTGGCCGCCAGGGCGAGCGTGACCAGGGCGATGACCGAGGAGAACGCCTCCAGCTTGCCGACCTTCTCCAGCGGCTTCTCGATCCAGCTCAGCCAGTTGAAGTCCTTCTCCTCGAAGATGAAGTCGAGGAAGATCATCAGCAGGAAGATGCCGCCGAAGGCCGCGATGGCCGGGTTGGCGGCCTCCAGGTACTGGGCGTACGTCGACCCGTTGTACGTCTGGTCGGAGTGCAGCGCGAGGTCGATCACGGTCGCCGGGTTGAGGTGCGCGGTGAGACCGACGACCAGCAGCGGGAAGATCAGGCGCATGCCGAAGACGGCGATCAGCACGCCGACGGTGAGGAAGATCTTCTGCCAGTACGGGTTCATCCGCTTCAGCACCGTGGCGTTGACCACCGCGTTGTCGAACGACAGGGAGATCTCCAGGATGGAGAGGATCAGCACGATGCCGAAGCCCTCGGCGCCCCAGAACAGGCCGGCGGCGATCAGACCGACGACAGTGATCGCGAACGACCAGCCGAATGTGCGGAGGAACACGGGATTTGGTTACCTTTCGGGTTTCAGGGCGCATGCCACGGGTGCGGCGTCGTCCTGAGACGCCCTGACCGGGACCGGATCCCGGTCAGGTCACCCCCCGCGGTGCCCCTTGTTGCTCGTTTCGAGTGATGATGGGGCCTTTACTGTACGTTTACGCCAAAATCCAGAGCAATGCCGCGCAGGCCGGAGGCATAACCCTGGCCCACCGCGCGGAACTTCCACTCCCCCTGGTAGCGGTACAGCTCACCGAAAATCATGGCGGTCTCGTTGGACGCGTCCTCGGTCAGGTCGTAGCGGGCGATCTCCTGCCCGTCCACCACGTTCACCACGCGGATGTACGCGTTGCGGACCTGGCCGAAGTTCTCCATCCGGGCCTCGGCGTCGTAGATCGACACCGCGAAGACCACCTTGTCCACGTGGGCCGGCACGAGATCCAGGTTGACCACGACGACCTCGTCGTCGCCCTCGCCGTCACCGGTGAGGTTGTCGCCCTGGTGCTCCACCGAACCCTCGGGGCTCTTCAGGTTGTTGTAGAACACGAAGTACTCGTCACCGAGCACCCGCCCGGCCTGGCAGAGCAGTGCGCTGGCGTCGAGGTCGAACGGCGCACCCGTGGTGGAGCGCGCGTCCCAGCCGAGCCCGATCTGCACCTGCGTCAGATTCGGTGCGGCCTTCGTCAGCGAGACGTTCCCGCCCTTGGCGAGCGTGACACTCATGACTGTTCTTCCTCCCACTCCCTGGCGGCTCCGGCCGAACGGCGGCACGGCGAGGCGCATCCCAGATCTATGCCCTCGGACCCCCGAACGACCACCGGCCGCCCACTGAACTTCCTGAACTAGCAGAACCTATCAGCGCCCGGCCCGGCGCCCGGCGGAGCGGGCGCCCCCCCGCCGGAGCGGGCGCGGGCGCACGCCGGCCGGCGCCGGGCAAAGACACCGCGGCCCCGCGTTCCGGGGAACGCGGGGCCGCGACGGGAAGGCGGTGCGGGTCAGACGTTCACACCGAAGTCCTGCGCGATGCCGCGCAGGCCCGAGGCGTAGCCCTGGCCGATGGCGCGGAACTTCCACTCGGCCCCGTTGCGGTACAGCTCGCCGAAGACCATGGCGGTCTCGGTCGAGGCGTCCTCGGAGAGGTCGTAGCGGGCCAGCTCCTTGTTGTCGGCCTGGTTCACGACGCGGATGAACGCGTTGCGGACCTGGCCGAAGTTCTGGGTCCGGTTCTCGGCGTCGTAGATCGACACCGGGAAGACGATCTTGGCCACGTCGGCCGGCACGGTGGCCAGGCTGACCTTGATCTGCTCGTCGTCGCCCTCGCCCTCACCGGTGAGGTTGTCGCCGGTGTGCTCGACGGAGCCGTCCGGGCTCTTCAGGTTGTTGAAGAAGACGAAGTTGCCGTCCCCGTCGACCCGGCCGCCCTCGTTGCAGAGCAGCGCGCTGGCGTCCAGGTCGAAGTCCGTGCCCGTGGTGGTGCGAACGTCCCAGCCAAGGCCGACGATCACGGCGGTCAGGCCGGGGGCCTCCTTGGTGAGGGAGACATTGCCGCCCTTGCTCAGGCTGACACCCACTGGTCCTCCAAGATTCGGGAGGCACGTCGTGGTGCCCCCGCGGTGCGGTCCGAAGCGGCCGGCCTCGGCCGGTGCGCCTCTGACCTGCCAACGGCCCGATCGTAGTGCCGGGTTCCCGTCCTGCGCAGTGACCGGGCCCAATCCTTCCGGATCGGCTTGGTCCCGGGCGCGCCGCGGACCCCGCCGGCGGCCGCGGGTCTCAGAGCGCGCCGAGGACCTTCAGGTACTCCTGCTCGTCGCGGGCGTCCGGCAGGCCGTTCACGATCGACCAGCGCACCACGCCGGCCTTGTCGATCACGAAGGTGCCGCGCACCGCGCAGCCCTTCTCCTCCTCGAACACGCCGTAGGCGCGGGAGACCGCGCCGTGCGGCCAGAAGTCCGAGAGCAGCGGGTACTCCAGGCCCTCCTGGTCGCCGAAGACGCGCAGGGTGAACGGCGAGTCGCACGAGACGGCCAGGACCTGCACGTCGTCGTTCTGCAGGCGCGGCAGCTCCTTCTGGATCGCGCACACCTCGCCGGTGCAGACGCCGGTGAAGGCGAACGGGTAGAAGACCAGGACGACGTTCTTCTCGCCCTGGAAGTCGGAGAGCTTGACCAGCTCGCCGTGCTGGTTCTTGAGCTCGAAATCCGGAGCCTGGGTGCCGACCTCGATGGCCATGATGCGGACCTTTCTGAACGCGACGTGGCCGCTCTGCGGGCGCGGCCGAGCCACATCCTTGCATCCGTCCGAGGCAATTAGGCCGAACGAGTGAGCGGGCTGACGCCCGGGCCCACCGCTTTCGCCCTCGGCGAACAACTCGCCCGGCGACACCTACAGGCCCGCGCCGGGAACGACCGGGCCCCGCTGGAGGAAGCTCCAGCGGGGCCCGTTCCAGGCTTCTCCGGCGCTCAGCGCTTGCCCGACTTCGCCGCCTTCGGGGTCGCGAGGCGGGTGCCGGCCCAGTCCTTGGCGACGGCCACCGAGCTCGTCTGGGAGAGACCGGCGGTCTTGGCGGCGTCCGCGATCTCATGGGCCTCGACGTGCCCGTCACGGCCCGTCTTGGGGGTCAACAGCCACACCAGCCCGCCGTCGGCCAGGTATTCCTGGGCGTCGACGAGGGCATCGGTGAGATCCCCGTCCTCCTCGCGGTGCCACAGCAGAACGGCGTCGGCGACGTCGTCGTAGTCCTCGTCGACGAGATCCGTACCGGTGATCTCCTCAATGCCTTCGCGGAGATCCTGGTCAGTGTCATCGTCGTACCCGAGCTCCTGGACGATCTGGCCTTCTTCGAAGCCGAGACGGTGCGCCGGGTTGGACTTGTCCGCGGGGTCCGCGGTCGCGCTCACGGGAATAACCTCCAGTATTCGGCTCGGCATCCATGCCGAGGCTTGGCCGTAGTCCACACGGGCGCGGCGGTTCGCGCAAGTACCCGGCCCCCGATCCCACCCAAAGGTTGACGACTTGTGGCAAGACACGCCGCTGGACGTGTCGGTAATCACACCCATTTGCCCCTGTCTGCCCCGGTCGGCCGCGCCGCGCGAGGCGCTCGCCGGGGTGGCGCCCGCAGGCACCCGACCGGCGTACACGGGGCGTACGCCTGCCCGAGATGCGAACGGCATTCGGAACCGGTGTACCCGCGGGCGTAGAGTCTCCTGTTGGCCCTCAGCCCGACCGTCCGCCCATCGGACGGAAGGGTGCCTGAAGGCCTGGAGAGCCTGGGGACCTGGACCGAATTCCAGGGCCGCAGGCACAGCAGGCACAGCAGGTAAAGGTCGGACCACCTCTTCGTAACGACCCGGGGGTGCGCGAGCCAGGCAACGGAGCCTGCCGCACACCTCATGACCGGCCCGCCCACCAGGCGGAACGGTTACCCATCGGTAGAGATGACGGCTCTCCGAGTTTCGGTACACGATGGAGGCGGCGCGACACACCTCAGTTTCGACCGACAGTGAAGGAACAGCGTGGCTTCCGGATCCGATCGCAACCCGATCATCATTGGCGGCCTTCCGAGTCAGGTCCCGGACTTCGATCCCGAGGAGACCGCGGAATGGCTGGAGTCGCTTGACGCGGCCATCGACGAGCGGGGACGTGAGCGTGCCCGTTACTTGATGCTCCGCCTGATCGAGCGCGCCCGCGAGAAGCGTGTCGCCGTGCCCGAGATGCGCAGCACGGACTACGTCAACACCATCGCGACCAAGGACGAGCCCTTCTTCCCCGGCAACGAGGAGATCGAGCGCAAGGTCCTCAACGCGACCCGCTGGAACGCGGCCGTGATGGTCTCCCGGGCCCAGCGCCCGGGTATCGGTGTCGGTGGCCACATCGCCACCTTCGCCTCGTCCGCGTCGCTGTACGACGTGGGCTTCAACTACTTCTTCCGGGGCAAGGACGCGGACGGCGAGTCCGGCGACCAGATCTTCTTCCAGGGCCACGCCTCCCCCGGCATCTACGCCCGCGCCTTCCTGCTGGACCGGCTCACCGAGCAGCAGCTCGACGCCTTCCGTCAGGAGAAGTCCAAGGCGCCGTACGGTCTGTCCAGCTACCCGCACCCGCGGCTGATGCCGGACTTCTGGGAGTTCCCGACCGTCTCGATGGGCCTCGGCCCGCTCGGTGCGATCTACCAGGCGCGGATGAACCGCTACCTGGAGCACCGCGGCATCAAGGACACCTCCGACTCGCACGTGTACGCCTTCCTCGGCGACGGCGAGATGGACGAGCCGGAGTCGCTCGGCCAGCTGTCGCTGGCGGCGCGCGAGGGCCTGGACAACCTGACCTTCGTCGTCAACTGCAACCTGCAGCGCCTCGACGGCCCGGTCCGCGGCAACGGCAAGATCATCCAGGAGCTGGAGTCGCAGTTCCGCGGCGCCGGCTGGAACGTGATCAAGCTCATCTGGGACCGCAGCTGGGACCCGCTGCTCGCCCAGGACCGCGACGGTGTGCTGGTCAACAAGCTGAACACCACGGTGGACGGCCAGTTCCAGACCTACGCCACCGAGACCGGCGGCTACATCCGCGACCACTTCTTCGGCGGTGACCTGCGGCTGCGCAAGATGGTCGAGGACATGACCGACCAGCAGATCCAGCACCTGGGTCGCGGCGGCCACGACCACGCCAAGGTGTACGCGGCGTTCAAGGCGGCCCGCGAGCACACCGGCCAGCCGACGGTCATCCTCGCCCAGACCGTCAAGGGCTGGACGCTCGGTCCGAACTTCGAGGGCCGCAACGCGACCCACCAGATGAAGAAGCTCACGACCGAGGACCTCAAGCGCTTCCGCGACCGGCTGCACCTGCCGATCACGGACAAGCAGCTCGACGAGGGCTACCCGCCCTACTACCACCCGGGCAAGGACTCCGAAGAGATCCAGTACATGCACGACCGCCGCAAGGAGCTGGGCGGCTACATGCCGACCCGCAAGGTGCGGCCGCGCAAGCTGGAGCTCCCGGGCGACGAGGCCTACAAGGCGGTCAAGAAGGGGTCCGGCAACCAGACCATCGCCACCACCATGGCGTTCGTCCGGGTGCTCAAGGACCTCATGCGGGACAAGGGCATCGGCAACCGGTTCGTGCCGATCGCTCCCGACGAGTACCGCACCTTCGGCATGGACTCGCTCTTCCCGTCGGCGAAGATCTACAACCCGCTCGGCCAGACCTACGAGTCGGTCGACCGTGATCTGCTGCTCGCCTACAAGGAGTCCCCGACCGGCCAGATGCTGCACGACGGCATCTCCGAGGCGGGTTGCACCGCCTCGCTGATCGCCGCCGGTTCGTCGTACGCGACGCACGGCGAGCCGCTGATCCCGGTGTACGTCTTCTACTCGATGTTCGGGTTCCAGCGCACCGGCGACCAGTTCTGGCAGATGGCCGACCAGCTGGCCCGCGGTTTCGTGATGGGCGCCACGGCGGGCCGCACCACGCTGACCGGTGAGGGCCTGCAGCACGCGGACGGCCACTCGCACCTGCTCGCCTCGACCAACCCGGGCGTCGTCGCGTACGACCCCGCGTACGGCTTCGAGATCGCGCACATCATGCAGGACGGCATCCGGCGGATGTACGGCTCGTCGGCGGAGTTCCCGCACGGCGAGGACGTCTTCTACTACATCACGCTCTACAACGAGCCGTACAAGATGCCGGCCGAGCCGGAGAACGTCGACGTCGAGGGCATCCTCAAGGGTCTGCACCGGTACGCCCCGGCGACCGCGGGCCAGATCCCGGCCCAGATCCTCGCCTCGGGCGTGGCGGTGCCGTGGGCCCTGGAGGCCCAGCGCATCCTCGCCGAGGAGTGGAACGTCAAGGCCGACGTCTGGTCGGCGACCTCCTGGAACGAGCTGCGCCGCGACGCGGTGGAGGCCGAGGAGTTCAACCTCCTGCACCCGGAGGAGCCGCAGCGCGTCCCGTACGTGACGCAGAAGCTCACCGGCTCCGAGGGCCCGTTCGTCGCTGTGTCCGACTGGATGCGCGCGGTGCCGGACCAGATCTCGCGCTGGGTCCCGGGCCAGTGGCAGTCGCTGGGTGCGGACGGCTTCGGCTTCGCCGACACCCGTGGCGCCGCCCGCCGGTTCTTCCACATCGACGCCCAGTCGGTGGTCCTGAGCGTGCTCACCGAGCTCGCCAAGCAGGGCAAGGTCGACCGCAGCGCGCTGAAGGAGGCGATCGACCGCTACCAGCTGCTCGACGTCGCCTCCGCCGACCCGGGCTCCGCCGGCGGCGAAGCCTGATCGGGCAGCCCCTGATCCGGTAGGCACGTGAGGGCCGGACTCCCCCCCGGGGAGTCCGGCCCTTCGGCTTTCCCGCTCGCCCCTCGATCCCCTGCCGGACTGGTGTTCGCCGGGCGAAGACCGGGCGTGTCGGCCCCGCCGGCCGGCCCCGCGGCGGTAGCCATGAGGGGTGTCCGTCTCCATCGCGCTCTTCACCCAGGACCTGCGGCTGCACGACAACCCCGTGCTCCGGGCCGCCCTCGCCGACGCCGACGAGGTGGTGCCGCTGTTCGTCCTGGACGACGGCGTGGCCGCCACGGGCTTCGCCGTCCCCAACCGGTCCGCCTTCCTCGCCGGCTGCCTGGCCGACCTCGACGCCGGGCTGCGGTCCAGGGGCGGGCGGCTGGTCCTGCGGCGCGGCCCGGTGGCCGCCAAGACCGCCCGCCTGGCGGCCGCCACCGACGCGGTCTCGGTGCACGTGGCCGCCGGGGTGAGCGGCTTCGCCCAGCGCCGGGAGAGCGCCCTGCGGGAGGCCCTCGGCGACCGGCTGCGGGTGCACGACGCGGTGCTGACCGCCCTCGCCCCCGGCGCCGTGACCCCCGCCGGCAAGGACCACTACGCGGTCTTCACCCCGTACCTGCGGGCCTGGCGCTCCGCCCAGCGGCGGCACCCGGTGGCCGCCCCGCGCACCGTACGAGTCCCGGACGGCGTCCCGGACGGCCCGCTGCCGCAGGCCCGGCCGGACTCCCCCGGGCTGCCCGAGGGCGGTGAGACGGCCGGCCGCGCACGCTGGACGGCCTGGCAGGTCGGCGAGTACGAGGAGGTGCACGACGACCTGGCCGGCGACGGGACGTCCCGGCTCTCCCCCTACCTGCACTTCGGCTGCCTCTCCGCCACCGAGCTGGTCGCGCTCGCCGAGCGGCGCGGCGGCGCGGGCGCGGAGGCCTTCGTCCGGCAGCTGGTCTGGCGCGACTTCCACCACCAGGTGCTCGCCGCCCGCCCGGACGCCGCCCACCGCGACTACCGGCCGCGCGGCGACCACTGGCGCCAGGACGAGACCGAGCTGGCCGCCTGGAAGGCCGGCCGGACCGGCTACCCGATCGTGGACGCCGGGATGCGCCAGCTCGCCCACGAGGGCTGGATGCACAACCGGGCCCGGCTGCTGACCGCGAGCTTCCTCGCCAAGACCCTCTACCTGGACTGGCGGGCCGGCGCCGCGCACTTCCTCTCCCTGCTGGTCGACGGCGACGTGGCCAACAACCAGCTGAACTGGCAGTGGGTGGCCGGCACCGGCACCGACACCCGCCCCAACCGGGTGCTCAACCCGCTCACCCAGGCCAAGCGCTTCGACCCGGACGGGGCGTACGTCCGCCGCTGGGTCCCGGAGCTGGCGCACATCCCCGGGGCGGCCGTGCACCGGCCCTGGCTGCTCGCCGAGCGGCCGGACTACCCGGCGCCGCTGGTCGACCTCGACACCGGCCGGTTCCTGCGGGGCCGCAGCCGGTAGTGCACCGGCCCACCGAAGAGCGGCGAAGGGCCGTGCAGAGCGGCGGTGGGCGACGCAAAGGGCGGTGGGCGACGCAAAGGGCGGTGGGCGACCGGCCACCGCCGACCGCCCACCGCCTGCCTGCCGTCCGCCGTCCGCCGCCCGCCGCCCGCCGTCCGCCTGCCCGACCGCTAGCCGACCGACTCCGGCACGCGGGCCGGCTCCTGCCGCGGCGGCGGCAGCGCTCCCCCGCCGAACGCGTCCGGCGAGGGAGCGCACAGCGCCGCGGCCGCGGTCATCACCAGGGCGATCCCGGCCGCGTAGATCGAGAACACCTGGTGCTTGACCCCCTCGATCGCCTCGCCGTACGCGGCGGTCAGGAACTGGACGCCCGCGAGGCCGGCCAGGCAGAGCAGCGCCGCGACCAGGGCCCGGCGGCGCGGCTGGTGCCGCAGGGCGCGCAGCCGGCAGGCCGCGACCGTGCCCAGCGCCAGAACGATCAGCAGCACCGTGCCCCCGCCCAGGAAGCGCAGCAGCGCTCCGAACACCGCCAGCCGCGATTCCTGGGCCCCGGGCTGCTCCCCCGCGTCCACCGGGTAGGACCCGAGGTAGGTGGGCCGGGCGGCGTCGAAGTCCTCGACGGCGCCCACGGCGATGTCGGCGGCGATGCCCGGGTTGCGGAGCAGGAACCCGGCGATGGTGCCGTAGGTCATCCGGTCCCGGACCTCGGGCCAGCGCGGGTCGCTCTGCGGCGGCTCCGGCGTCCACCAGCTCCGCCCGGCGTACTGCGCGAAGTCCTCGGGCAGGCCCAGCTCGACCGCCGAGGCGGCCGGGTCGGGGCTGTTGCCGAGCAGCCCCACGAACACCACCTCGGTGGGGTTGATCACCTTGAACGGCTCGGTCTGCCACTGCAGGGTGACCACACCGGTCACCGCGATCAGGGCCGCCGCGAGCAGCGGCAGCGCCCGGCCCGCGAGCCGGCCGGCGGCACGGCCCACCGGGACGGGGCTGAGCAGCAGCAGGACGGCGAACGGCAGCACCATCGAGACCGACTGGGTCTTCGAGGCGACCGCGAGCACCGCACCGGCGGTGAGGACCAGCAGCCCACCGAGCCGGGCCCGCGCGGAGCCGCCCAGGTGGGCCGCCCCGGCGGTCGCCGCGAGGATGCCGAGCAGGCCCGCCGTCTCGCTGTACGGCGAGGCGGCGTACCCCGCGAAAATGCTGTCGCCGACCACCGCGAACAGGGCCAGGCAGACCAGCGAGCGCGCCGCCAGGCCGCCGCGCAGCGCGGCCGCGAACACGCCGAGGGCGAGGCCCGCGAGGAGGCAGAAGAGCACCGCGAGCGCCCGGAGGTCCAGCTCGCCCGGCAGGCCGAGCCAGTGCCCGAGCGGCCGGGCCAGGCGCAGCAGCAGGTTCCCGCTGCTGCGGTACGTGGCGGCCGGGTCGCACATGCCGGGCTCGGCGCGGACGTAACCGAAGTTGACGAACGCCCACCAGGGGGCGGAGCCGGGGTCCACCTGGGCGACGGTCCCCAGGGCGCACATCCGTCGCGGGCCGTCGCCGTTGTCGGCCATCCCGACCGCGCCCGGCAGGAAGATTCGGGCGGCCATGAGCAGGGTCGTGGCCGCGCCGGCGGCGGCGCCGAACACCCCCGGCCGGGCGAGCAGGGCGGCGGCCCGCGCCGCCCTCCGCCGGCCGGGGCCCGGCGGCCGCTCCGTACCGATGGCATCGTGGCTGGTCATGCGCCCACCCCACCGTGCGCCCGGTCCGCGTGCAAGGCGCCACACCTTCGGCGGCCGGGTGAAACGGACGGTCCGTCGGATGGCGGCGGACCGGCCGCCCCGGCGCCGACGCCCCCGGCGCCGCACGCGGCGGCGCCAGGGGCGGGAGCCCGAACGGTCAGATGTGCACGGCCGGGCCGGTGTCGGTGGTGCCGCGCCGGGTCAGCAGGCCGAGCAGGGCCGCCACGAACGCCACCACGGCGGCGACCGCGAAGGCCAGCGACATGCCGCTGACGAAGGAGTCGTGGACGGCCGTGGCCATCGCGTCCACCACCTGCTGCGGGGTGCCCGGCGCGGGGGGCGGCGCGATGCCCAGCTGGGCGGCCTGCTCCAGGCCCTGCGCCTGGGCGCCCTCGACCGGCGGCAGCCCGGCCGCGGCCCAGTTGGCCGGCAGCACGTCGGTGACCTTGGCGGCCATCAGCGCGCCCAGCACCGCGGTGCCGAGGCTGCCGCCGACCTGCATCGCGGCCTGCTGGAGGCCGCCCGCCACGCCGGACAGCTCCAGCGGGGCGTTGCCGACGATGACCTCGGTGGCGCCGACCAGGACGGGGCTGATGCCCAGGCCCATCAGCACGAACCAGAGCGACATCACGCCGCTGCCGGAGCCGGCGTCCAGGGTGGACATGCCGTACATCGCGACGGAGGTGAGCACCATGCCGACCACGATCGGGATCCGCGGGCCGACCTTGCCGATCGCGACGCCGGCGGCGGGGGCGCCGACGATCATCATGCCGGTCATCGGGAGCAGGTGGACACCGGCGTCGACCGGCGACATGCCGTGCACGTTCTGCAGGTAGAAGGTCACGAAGAAGATCGCGCCGAAGAACGAGAACGCCATCAGGATCATCAGCAGGGTGCCCGCCGACAGCGGCACCGAGCGGAACAGGCTGAGCGGGATCAGCGGGTCGCGGGCGACCCGCTGCCAGAGCGCGAAGGCCACCAGGGAGAGCGCCGCGCCGCCCAGGAAGAGCAGCGTGCTGGTGTCGCCCCAGCCCCGGCTGGGGGCCTTGATGATGCCCCAGACCAGCATGAACATCGCCGCCGAGAGCAGCGCGATGCCGGGCAGGTCGAAGGACTTCGAGGCGTTCTCGGCCCGGACGTCCTTCAGGACCCGGATGCCGAGCGCCAGCGCGGCCAGGCCGACCGGGATGTTGATGAAGAACACCGACTGCCAGGAGACGTGCTCGACCAGCAGGCCTCCGACGATCGGGCCCGCGGCGGTGGAGGCGCCGATCACGCCGGCCCAGATGCCGATCGCCATGTTGAGCTTCTCGACCGGGAAGGCCCCGCGCAGCAGGCCGAGCGCGGCGGGCTGCAGCAGCGCGCCGAACAGCCCCTGCAGGACCCGGAAGGCGATCACCGTCTGGATGTTGCCGGCGAAGCCGATCGCGGCCGAGGTGGCGGCGAAGCCCACCGCGCCGACCAGGAAGGTCGACTTGTGGCCGAAGCGGTCGCCGATCTTGCCGGCGGTGATCAGGAAGACCGCGAGGGCCAGCAGGTAGCCGCTGGTCACCCACTGGATGTCGGCCGGCGAGGCCTTGAGGTCGGTCTGGATCACCGGGTTGGCGATCGCGACGATGGTGCCGTCCAGGGCCACCATCATGACGCCGACGGCGACGGTCAGCAGGGTCAGCCAGGGGTGGCCCTGCAGGCGCCTGGCCGCCGGGGCGGTCCTGCCCGGCGGCGGGACGTCCGCCTTCGTGTTCTTGACGACGGACTGGCTCATCTGACGGCCCTCCGGGGGGCGTTGACGACATGGCACGTTGGCGTGGCGCCGCGGGCCCACCCGTCCCCACGAGTACTGCGGCCCGGCGGACGCCACTCCCGGGAGATTATGTCAGCTACTGACATTCGGCAAACCATGCCTTCTGCCTATGGCTGACATTTGTCAGAGCGCTATCGTTGGGCCTGACCCCCTGCCCACCCGCAGTCGGAAGGCCCCCGCCATGGCCGCGCAGCTCACGACCCCCGCCACCGACCCGGCCGACCGGGTCGTCGGCCTGCGCGAACGCAAGAAGCAACGCACCAGGGACGCCCTGGTCGAGGCCGCCCACCGGCTCTTCCTCAGGCAGGGATTCGGACACACCACGGTCGACGAGATCGCCGCCGCCGTGGACGTCTCGCAGCGCACCTTCTTCCGCTACTTCGCCAACAAGGACGAGGTCGCCCTCGCCGTGATGGCCGACGCCGAGGACTACTTCATCGAGTGCCTGCGCGGCCGCCCGGGCGGCGAGAGCCCGCTGCAGGCCCTGCGCGCCTCGATCGTCCAGTGCTGGCGGGATCTGGCCAGCAGCCGGCACGACGGCCCGAGCGGCGTCACCGCCGCGCTGGAACTCATGCAGCTGATCGAGGACACCCCGACCCTGCTCGCCGCCCACCTGCGCCGGATCACCGAGCAGGAGCAGGTGGTGGCCGGCCTGCTCGCCGCCCGGGAGGGCCTGGACCCGGCGGTCGACCTGCGCCCCAAGGTGATGGCGGCGGTCTTCGGCGGGGTCCTGCGCTCGGCGCACCTGGCGTGGTCCGCCCAGCCCGAGGACACCGGGCCCGAGGGCATGATCGAGCTGATCGAACGCCACTTCGACCAGCTCGGCCCGGCCCTCGCCGGGGACTGGCGGTCCTGACCGCAAGTCCCCGGCAGCCCGGCGCCGGACGAGGCCGCCACCCGGGTCGACCCGGCCGACCAGGGGTCATACCCCGGTAGCACCCGCAGGACAGGCCCCTGGTCGGACGCCCGCCGGCCGCCGCCCTCCTAGGCTTGGGCGGCATGGACTCCCCGCCCACCGGACGTACCGGCCCCTCCTCCCTGGCCGCGCTGGCGGCCGCCCTGGCCCGGCCGTCCCGCGACCACACCCCGCTGTTCGCCCACGTCTCCCCCCGGTGGGTGCGGTATCTGCCGTACGTCCTCGCCCTCGGCGCGGTGACGGCGCTGCTGCCCAGCTCCATCAACGTGCTGGCCGACGACTACGGCATGAACGCCGGCCTCGCCGCCGGGCTGGCCGTGGCGCAGAGCGTCCCGCTGCTGCTCGCCGTCAGCCGCCCGCTGCCGGCCTGGTGGATCATCGGATCGGCCCATCTGCTGACCGCCCTGCTGCTGCTCGCCGCCGGGGAGCCGACCGGCTCCGTCTGGCCCTGGCCGGCCACCTCCCTGGTCGGCTACTGCCTGCTGATGGTGCCGCTCGCCCTGCGCGAGCCCCGGCGGACCTTGTTCGCCGTCTGGCTGGCCACCACCGCCGCCACCCTGACGATGGCCCTGATCGCCCCCGACGACCAGTTCGGCGGTGACAACAGCCTGCTGGGGATCACCCTGTCGGGCGCCGTGCTGGTGCTCGGCGGCGCGCTGCGCGAGCGCGCCGAGGCCCGCCGGCTGCTCGTCGAGCAGGAGCACATCAGCGAGGCCGAGCGCGGACGCCGCACCCTGCTCGAGGAGCGCGCCCGGATCGCCCGCGAACTGCACGACGTGGTCGCCCACCACATGTCGGTGATCGCCGTGCAGGCCGCCAGCGCGCCCTACCGGCTCACCGACGTACCGGCCGACGCCGCCGAGGAGTTCGCGGCCATCGCCGGCACCGCGCGCGCCTCGCTGACCGAGATGCGCCGCCTGCTGGGCGTGCTGCGCAGCGAGGACTCCGGCACCGAGAAGGCCCCCCAGCCCGGCGTCGGCGACCTCGCCCGGCTGGTCGGGACGGTCGGCCGGGCCGGGGTGGCCGCCGAGCTGACCGTCAGCGACGAGGCCGCCGGGCCGCTACCACCCGCGGTGGACCTCTCGGCGTACCGGATCGTCCAGGAGGCGCTGGCCAACGTGGTGCGGCACGCGCCCGGCGCCGAGGCCTGGGTCTCGCTGACGGTCGAGGACGGCCGGCTGCTGGTGACGGTGGCCAACGCGGCCCCGCCGGCCAGGACCGAGCCGCTGGAGCACGCGGCGGAGGGCACCGGCCACGGCCTGGTCGGCATGCGGGAACGCGTCCGGCTGCTGGATGGCAGGCTGGACACCGGCCCGCTGCCGGACGGCGGCTTCAAGGTCGCCGCCGCACTGCCGATCGACAGCCTCCAGGAGAGCCCCGAGTGACCATCCGAGTGATCATCGCCGACGACCAGGCCATGGTGCGGGCCGGCTTCGCCGCCCTGCTGAACGCACAGGACGACATCGACGTGGTCGGCGACGCGGCGGACGGACAGCAGGCCCTGGAGGTCAGCGGCCGCACCCACCCCGACGTCGTCCTGATGGACGTCCGGATGCCCGTCATGGACGGCCTGGAGGCCACCCGGCAACTGCTCGGCCGCACCGACGGCGGGCACCGCCCCCGGGTGCTGATGCTGACCACCTTCGACGTGGACGACTACGTGTACGAGGCGCTGCGCGCCGGAGCCAGCGGGTTCCTGCTCAAGGACGCCCCGCCGGCCGACCTGATCGCCGCCGTCCGGGTGGTCGCGGCCGGCGAGGCCCTGCTCGCGCCCTCCGTCACCCGCCGGCTGATCGAGGACTTCGCCCGCACCCGGCCCGCCCCGCGCCGGGACCCGAAACTGCGGCTCAACGGCCTGACACCGCGTGAGACCGAGGTGCTGGAGCTGATCGCCCGGGGCCTGTCCAACCAGGAGATCGCGGCCGGGCTGGTGCTCGCCGAGCAGACCGTGAAGACCCACATCGGCCGCATCCTCGCCAAGCTCGACCTGCGCGACCGCGCCCAGGCGGTGGTGCTGGCCTACGAGTCCGGCCTGGTGACGCCGGGTCAGTAGTGGCCCCTGGAGTACCCCGGTACCACCCGGTGGTTGGCCCCGCGGTGTGACGCCCGCGGGGCCTTCGCCTTTCTACCTTCTCCCTCGTCGCACCGGACGCACGAGGGAGAACCAAGACGATGCTGCTGCGCTTCAGGCGGACACTGGCCGCCGCCGCGATCACCGCCGCCACCCTGCTCGGGGCAGGCGGCTGGGCCGCCGCCGACTCGCAGACACCGCTCACCGGGCCGCCGCCGGGCAGCGCCGCCTGGGTCGCCGACACCACGCTCGGCGTCCGGCTGCCGGACCCGGCCACCGCGACGCCCGCCGAGGTGGCGGACTTCTTCGCCGGCCTGCCGACGGCCCAGCGGGACGCCCTCGCCGTCCGCCACCCCCTGGTGATGGGCAACCTGGACGGCGCGCCGGTACCGCTGCGCTACCGGGCCAACGCGCTGGCCCTCGGCGAGGAGTTCGACAAGGAGCGGGCCAGGGCCGGCGACCCGGCGCTGACCGGCCAGGACCACGCCGCCGCCCGGGCCCGGGCCGAGCGCTACCGGAGCCTGCTGGCCGAAGGGCGGCAGATCCTCGCCTTCGACCCGCGTGGCCGGGGCCAGGTCGCGGAGGTCTTCGGCGACCTGGCCGGCGCCCGGCACACCGCGGTCGTGGTGCCCGGCTCCGACATCGACCTGCTGAGCTTCGACCGCGCCAGGGACCCCTACGGCACGCCCGCCGGGATGGCCCGCGCCCTGTACGAGGCCACCGGCCGGGCCACCGCCGTGGTCGCCTGGGCGGGCTACACCACCCCCGTCGGGGTCGGCCTGGACGCCGCCGCCGAGGACCTCGCCGAGGCCGGCGCGCAGCGGCTCGGGCGGTTCCTCACCGGCCTGGCGCGGACCACCTCACCGGCCGCACCCGCCACCGTCTTCTGCCACAGCTACGGCTCGGTGGTCTGCGGGCTGACGGCCCCCGGCCCCGCGCAGGCGTCCGGCGTGGTGGTGCTGGCCTCCCCCGGCATGGGCGTGCCGGACGCCGCCGCCCTCGACCCCCGGGTGCCGCTGTGGGCCACCGACCGCAACGGCTCGGACTGGATCGGCGACGTCCCCAACGTCTCGCTGCTGGGCCTCGGACACGGGGCCGACCCGACCGGCGCCGGATTCGGCGCCCGGCACCTGCCCTCGACCGGATCCCACGGCCACACCGGCTACTTCGCGCCCGGCACCACCTCACTGGCCCGCTTCGCCGAGATCGCCCTCGGCGGCGCGGCCACCTGAACCGGCCCCCGACCGCACCGGACCGCACCGACCCACACCGACCAGCACCGACCAGCACCGAAGGAGCCGCACCATGGCCGGACCCCTGACCGCCCTGCGCCGGGCCGCCGCGAAGGTCGACGCGCAGACCCCCGCCACCCGCGACCGCGCCCTCGACGGGCTCCGCGCGCTCGCCCTGCTCGCCGTACCGGTCGGGCACTGGATGCTCGGCGGCCTCACCCTCTCCCCCGACGGCGCGCTGCACAACGCCAGCCCGCTCAGCTCGCTCGGCTTCTTCGCGCCGGCCAGCTGGCTGCTGCAGATGCTCGGCGTGTTCTTCCTGGTCGGCGGCCACTCCTCGGTCCGCTCGCTGGAGCGCGCCCGGGAGCGCGGCGCGGGCACCCTGGCCTGGCTGCGCGGCCGGGCGGTACGGCTGCTGCGGCCGGTGCTCGGCGTCGCCGCCGTCTGGGCACTGCTGATCCCCGTGCTGCACCGGCTCGGCGTGCCCGACGGCACCGTCCGGACCGGCTCGGTGCTGGTCGTCCAGCCGCTCTGGTACATCGCGGTGTATCTCGGGCTGACGGCGCTCACGCCGAGCTGCGTGGCACTGGGCCGGCGCCTCGGCGGCCGGTCGGCGGCCGTGATGCTCGCCGTGGTCGCCGTGGTGGACCTGCTGCGGTACGGGCCGTGGGCCGAGGCGGTGCCGTCCTGGCTGGCCCTGGTCAACATCCTCCCGGGCTGGATGTTCGCCTACCAGCTGGGCGTGCTCTGGGCGCAGGGCCGGCTCGGCCGCCCCGCCGCGCGGCTGCTGCTGCTGGGCGGCGGCGCGCTGTTCGCCGCGCTGCTGCTGTTCTTCCACTACCCGGCCAGCATGGTCGGCGTCCCGGGCGCGGCGCGCACCAACTCGCACCCGCCGTCGCTGCTGGTGCTCGCGCTGGCGGCGGTGCAGTGCGGGGCGGCCGTCCTGCTGCGGGAGCGGATCGGGCGGCTGCTGCGCCGGCCGCTGCTCTGGCTGCCGGTGGTGCTGGTCAACCTGTCGGCGATGACGGTCTTCTGCTGGCACCAGAGCGCGATGCTGGCGGTGGCGGTGCCGGGCGCGGCGGCGTTCGGCGCGGTGCCGGGGCTGACCACCGCGCCGGACTCGCCGGCCTGGGTGGCGGGCCGGCTGGTGCTGCTGCCGCTGTTCGCCGGGGCGCTGGTCGGGATCGGCTGGTTCGCGCGCCGGTTCGACGGCCCGTGGACGTCGTTCTCCCGTACCTGGAAGGCGGTGGCGGGGGCCGGGGCGGCCGCCTTCGCGGTGTACGCGCTCGGCGTGGTGTGACGGTGCCGCGGCCGACGGTTCGTCACTCTGCGGATTCGTCGAGGTGAGCCCGAACGGCTCATCCTGGGGCATCCACCGGTCGAGTCGCATGCGAACCACCACGGGGCGTGATGATGTGGCGGCGTCGGCCCCGGCCCTCGCGCGCCCCCTCCCACGGTCTCCCGCACGGGCTTCCGCGCCGGCCCCCCACGTCCCCGCCCCGAGGAGCCCCATGTCCCGCAGGAAACTCTCCGCCGCCCTCTCGGCGTGCGCCGTCGTCTCCGCCCTGACCGGCGCCACCCTGATGACCACCGCCGCCCCCGCACTGGCCCGCGCCGCGCAGGTGCACGGGCACGACGACCACCCGGCGGGCCAGGAGGCCGGCCCGCACATCACCTCGCCCCGGGTGATGGCCGAGATGCGCCCCGACGAGGTCGCCTCGCTGGGCCAGGAGCACGCCGAGGCGCATGCCAGTGCCCGGGCGGCGATCCGCGGCGTCGGCGACTACCCGCAGCCCACCCGGACCAACCGGCTGAACGCGCTGACGGACTCCCAGGCGAAGATCAACGCGGGCTTCGACCCGGCCACCTCCGGCGCTTTCAAGCAGTACTTCCCCTCCCCGGAGTTCGCCGCCCACATCGCCATGCTGCCGACCGGCAAGGTGCTGCTCTTCTCCTTCGAGCGGATCGAGACCAACCCGGAGAAGGAGCCCGCGCCGACCCAGACCACCGGCAAGGAGAACGCCGGCCGGGCCTTCCTCTGGGACCCGGCCAAGGGCACCGGCCCGGACGCGTTCACCAAGGTCACCCCGCCCGTGATCGACATGCCGGACGGGCTCGGCGAGCCTCGCCCGGCGCCGTTCTTCTGCGCCGGGCACTCGTTCCTGCCGAACGGCATGCTCGGGGTCTTCGGCGGCAACCTGGGCGGCAACGGCGGTTCCGGTGCGAAGCTGTCGCTGATCTTCGACCCGTGGACGGAGACCTGGACCCGCAACCCGGACATGTCGGTGGGCCGCTGGTACCCGTCGGTGGTCACCGGCGCCGACGGCCGGCAGCTGATCATGTCCGGCCAGTCCGAGCTGGGCTGGGGCACCCCGACCCCGGTGGTCGAGCGCTTCCCGGCGAAGGACTTCCCGGTGCCGCAGACCAAGTCGGACCTGCCGCGCGACACCCCGGTGGACACCTTCCGGGCGAGCGCCCCGTTCACCCTCGACTACCCGCACCTGTTCTCGATGCGCGACGGCAACATCTACGGCTTCGGCCGGCACCCCGGCGAGCAGTGGCTGTTCGACCCGAACAACGAGACCCGCTCCGACCTGCCGGCCAGGCCGGACGGCAAGAAGCGCAACTACGGTTCGGCGGTGCCGCTGCCCGGCGGCACCGAGGGCCCGGACGCGACGCTGCTGCTGGGCGGCGACCGGGACAACCCGAACACCCTCAAGTTCGCGAACGGCGCCTGGACGGCGGAGAAGTCCCGGGCCTTCGGCCGCACCCAGGACGACACCCTGCTGCTGCCGGACGGCACCCTGATGACCGTCAACGGCGCCTACGACATCCGCGACTACGGCAACGGCCCGTACAACCCCAACGCGGACCTGAAGTACCGCCAGACCGAGCTGCGCGACGCGCAGGGCAACTGGCGTCTCGGCCCCGTCCAGCGCCTGCCGCGCGGCTACCACTCGAACGCGGTGGTGCTCCCCGACGGCCGGGTGATGGTGACCGGGGACGAGCTCCAGCAGCTCGCCAACGACCCGGACATCACGGACGACATGAACGGCACCATCGAGATCTACGAGCCCGCCTACCTGGCCCAGGGCGCCCGGCCGGCGCTCGACCGGGTGCCGCAGAGCATGATCGGCTTCGGCAGCCGCTTCCTGGTGAACACCTCGACGCCGACCCGAGCGGCCCGGGCCGTCCTGCTCTCGCCGACCACCGCGACCCACTCGGTGAACACCAGCCAGCGCCACGTCGAGCTGCGGATCACCAGCCGGGCCGGCACCAAGCTGGAGCTGCAGGCGCCGCCGTCGGCGGCCGCGGCCCCGCCCGGGTACTACATGCTCTTCCTCCTCGACGACAAGGGCGTCCCGAGCACGGCGCAGTGGGTCCAGGTGGGCACGCCGTCCTGACGGTCCACCCTCGGACCCCCGCCGGCCGACGCTCCGCCCGGCCGACGACCCTGCACACCCCAGTACGCCCCAGTACGCCCCAGTACCCCTTGCCCCAGCGTCGGACGACTCCCCGGACGGGGGCGCGCGCAGCGGATCCCGCGCGTCCCCGTCCGGGTGACATTTCAGTTCGTCCACGATGAATCCCACTACCGTACGTGGTCAGCCGACCACCCCGCCCCTTGGGAGGGCACGCATGCCGACCGATCTGAGACTGCGCGAGAGCGACGAGATCCAGGGCGACATCATCGCCGGATTCAAGAAGGACCATGTCACCCTGCTGTTCCTGAAGTTCGAGGACGCCCCCAGGGCCCGGGCCTGGCTCCGGACCCTCATCCCCAAGATCGCCACCACCCGTCAGGTGGCCACCTTCAACGAGGCGTTCAGCGCCGCCCGCAGGGCCGGCGGCGGCGACGACCCCAAGTCGCTCAAGGCCGTCTGGACGGGCGTCACCTTCACCTTCCCGGGCCTCGCCGTGCTGATCGGCCGCGACCCGTACGAGAACCCGCCGCTCGGCGGGACCTTGCAGGCCTTCCAGGAAGGCTCCCGCCTGCGGGCCGGCGCGCTCGGCGACACCGGCGACAGCTCCCCCGACAACTGGCTGTTCGGCAACGGCCGGACCCAGCCGGTGCACGCGGTGCTCACCGTGGCCGCCGACACCCCGGCGGACCTGCAGGCCGCCGTGACCGCCCAGCGGGACGCGGCCGCCGAGGCCCGGATCGTGATCGTCTTCCAGCAGAACGCCGCCACCCTGACGGGCACCCGGCGCGGCAAGGAGCACTTCGGCTTCAAGGACGGGGTCAGCGAGCCCGGTGTGCTCGGCTTCGACCCGCCCTCCGAGACGAACCCGGAGGAGGTCAAGGGCCACCCCGGCACCCGGCTGGTCCCGGCCGGCCACTTCGTGATCGGCGAGCCGGTGGCCGGCGGCGGCACCGGAGACCTCCCCGACTGGGCGAAGAACGGCTCCTTCCAGGTGGTCCGCCGGCTGGCCCAGGACGTCCCGGGCTGGTGGGCCCAGGTCGCCGTCCAGCTCAAGATCCTCAAGGAGGCCAAGGCCGTCCCGGCGGACGTCGGCACCGAGTGGTTCGCCGCCCGGCTGGTCGGCCGCTGGCGCTCCGGCGCCCCCGTCTGCAAACACCCGGACGCCGACGTGCCGTTCGACCCCACGGCCTCCAACGACAACGACTTCGGCTTCGCGGACGACCCGGACGGCCTGCTCACCCCGCTGTTCTCGCACCTGCGCAAGACCAGCCCGCGCGACGGCCTGGTCGTGCAGCCCGGCACCGCGCCGATCCCCGCCGAGAACCTGGACAGCAAGCGCATCATGCGCCGCGGCGCCCCGTACGGGCAGCCCTTCGACCCGGCCTCGGAGGGGCCGGGCGGGCCGGACGACCCGCGCGGCCTGCTCTTCGTCAGCTACCAGTCCGACATCGCCGAGCAGTTCGAGTTCATCCAGACCGCCTGGATCGACGACGTGGACTTCCCGCCCGGACGGGACCCGCTGCCCGGCGGCGACCCGATGGTCGGGCTGGACTGCCCGGTCAGCTACGAGAGCCGGGCCGCCGGCGGCGAGCGGCGGACCACGGCACTGAGCTTCAAGCAGTTCGTCCGGACGGAGGGTTCGGTCTACGCCTTCGCCCCGTCCCTCGGCCTGCTGCGCGGTCTCGCCGACGGCAGCCTCACCCAGCAGGCCGCCCCCGCGACCCAGCTGCCGGGCACCGGCGGCGCCCAGACGGGTACCGGCGGGACGCAGCAGCCCGGCACCGGCGGCACCCCGACAGGCAGCGGCGGGACACAGCAGCCGGACACCGGCGCCCAGCAGCCCGGCACCGCCCAGCCGGGCGGCCAGCAGCAGCCCAAGCCCCCGGCGCTGGTCGTCGACGAGTTCCTGGCGGTGCCCGACCGGCAGCGCCAGGGCGGCGTCAGCGAGCACTGGGTGTTCCGGCAGGGCCGGTACCGCAAGGTGTCGGTGGCCGACGGCAGCCACCAGGACGCCCTGCTGAAGGGCGACGGGGCGATCGGCGGCTGGGACGGGCTGCAGGGCGTGAGCCGGGTCGACGCCGTCCTGCCGATCCCCGGCAAGCAGCGGGTCGGTGGCCGGAGCAAGTACTGGTTCTTCCACACCGTCGGCGGCAAGCAGGTCTACCGGGGCGTCTCGATCACCGACGGCGACGCGCACACCGACACCCTGGACCACTCCGACCGCAGCCTGGCCCGGTGGGGCTCGCTGGCGGGCGTCGGCCAGGTCGACGCCTTCCTCCCGGTGCCGGACCTGCAGGGCATCGGCGGCAAGAGCTGGTACTGGGTGTTCCACAGCACCGGCGGCAGGCAGGCCTACCGGCTGATCTCGGTCTTCGACAGCGGCCTGCACATGGACGCGCTGGAGCGCTCGGACCGGGAGCTGAGCGCCTGGGTGTCACTCGAAGGCGTCACCCGGGTCGACAGCTTCCTGGCCGTGCCGGACCGTCAGCGCACCGGCGGCAAGAGCGAGTTCTGGGTTTTCCACCAGGACAGGTACCGCAGGATCTCGGTCGCCGACGGCAGCGGGCACCCGGACCGACTCGAACAGGCGGACCGCAGCGCCGGCAGCTGGACCTCGCTGGCCTGACCCGGACCGGCCGGGGCCTCGGGCACCCCGGCCGGGCCGGCCACCTGGACACCGGCGCCGAGGCCCACCCCCGCCGAGGGCCTGCCGAAATCCCCGATCGGGGCGCTGACCTGCGCCGGCGCACCCGGCGGCCGCGCCGGGCGGATGCCGCGACCGCCGGGCGCCCGGACGGCGACGCGCGCGGGTGGATCACCGGACAACCGGCGCGGCGCCCCGCCGAAACTCCGGGTTCAGCCCGGCGATACGGGGAGGTCGGGTCGGCATGTGACCCATCCCACAGTTTGGGGCTCGCCCATCGCTCCTCCCGACCACCTACGCTTGCCGGAGCAGTAGGCAGTCGTACCACCTCCGGGCCCCGCCCGCAGTGACGGTCACGGGTCCCCGAGGGAGTTGACGCCATGCGCCGAAGGCGTTGGAAGCGTGTACTGATCGGTGCCTTCGCGGGCTGCGCGGTCCTCGTGGACGCCGGAGCGGCCGCCGCCCAGGCCGCCGCCTCCACCGAACAGGTCGCCATCGCGACACCCCCGGCCGGCAGCGCCGCCTGGGTGCAGGACCACTCCCTCGGGCGCGCCCTCCCCGACCCGGCCACCACCTCGGCCGGCACCGTCGCCACCTTCTTCGCCTCGCTGAAGCCCGCCGAGCTGGACCGGCTGCTCACCGAATACCCGCTGGTGGTCGGCAACTTCGACGGCGCCCCGCTGGACGTCCGCTACCGCGCCAACCGGCTGGCCGTCGCCGCCGAGCGCGAACGCGCCCGGGCCCGGGCCGCCGACCACTCGCTGGACTCCGCCGACCGCGCGCTGGCCCTCTCGCGCGCCAACGACTGCGACCACCTGCTGCAGGCCGGCCGGCAGATCCTGGCCTTCGACCCGCGCGGCCGCGGCCTGGTCAGCGAGGTGTTCGGCGACCTCGCCCACGCCCGGCGGATCTCCGTCCTGGTCCCCGGCTCGGACGCCGACCTCGGCCACCACGACCAGGCTTCCGAGCCGCTGCGCTCCCCCGCCGGGATGGCCCGCGCGCTGCTCGCCGAGGAGCAGCGCCAAGCTCCCGACACGGTGAGCGCGGTGGTGGCCTGGACGGGCTATGTCACCCCCTCCGGCCTCGGCCCGGACGCCGTCACCTCGCGGCTCGCCGACGTCGCGGCCCCCCGCCTGGAGCGACTGCTCGGCGGCCTCAAGGAGACCACCTCCCCGGCCGCCCCGCCGGCCCTGTTCTGCCACTCGTACGGCTCGGTGGTCTGCGGGATCGCCGCACCGGACATCCCGCCCGCCACCGGCGCGGACGGCGAACCGGCCGGGATCACCGACGTGGTGGTGTTCGGCAGCCCGGGCATGGGCGTGGAGAGCGCGGCCGAGCTGGGCGGCGGTGTCCAGGTCTGGGCGACCCGCAATCCCACCGACTGGATCGGCAACGTGCCGTACCTGGAGTTCGGCGGGCTCGGCCACGGCGCCGACCCGACCGGCGCCGGCTTCGGCGCCGAGGAGATCTCCTCGGCCGGGGCGGCCGGCCACAACGGGTACCTGACGACGGGCACCCACAGCCTGCAGAACTTCGCCTCGATCGCGCTCGGCCACTACCGGGCGGTCAGCCACACCCTGGCAACGGAGAGCTGAGCGGCCGGGGCTCCGACCCCGCCCACGCCACCGGTCACCGGTCACCGGTCACCGACCGGCGTCCTCCCGCTGCGCCCCGAGGGCCGCGTCCGTCCCCGCCGGACCGGGCGCCGCCGCGTCCCGCCCGTAGAGCCGCACCGCCTCGGCGGCCGCCAGGGCCAGCTCCCGGCGGGCCTCGGGCGGGGAGTGCACCTCGACGTCCGCGCCGAAGGCCAGCAGCGCACGGACGGCCGGCACCGCCCGGAATCCCATCACCAGCTCGGTCCACTCGCCCGCCGGGGCTGGCGGCGGCGCCGCCAGCAGGGCGCCGTGGATCCGGACGAACATGTCCAACCGCTCCCGGCGGACCCTCAGCCGTACCGTCACCTCGACCGGCAGCCGCTCCACCCGCTCCCGCAACCCGGCCCAGGCCTCGCCCAGGGTGATTCCCGGCCGGTGGCGCACCGGCTCCTCCAAGGTCTCGGCCGCCAGCGCGCGGTCGGCCCGGAAGAGCCGCGGCTCGCCGGCCAGATCGGCCACCAGGTACCAGACGCCGGCCTTGCTCACCAGGCCGTACGGATCGACGGTGTACTCGGCCGGCCCGGCGGCGCCGCTGTGCCGGTAGAGCAGCCGCAGCCTGCGGTCGGCGAACACGGCCCGCTGGAGCTCGCCCAGGTCGGTGGCGGTGTCCGGGCCGGTCCGCATCCAGCGCGCGGGGTCGACCAGGACGCGTTCGCTGGTCCGCTCGGCGGCCGGGCGGTGCGGGGCGGGCAGCGCGGCCATCACCTTGCGCAGGGCGGAGCCGAGCGCGCCGTCCAGCCCGAGCGCTCGGTGCGCGCCCTCGGCGGCCAGCACGAACAGCGCCCGGGCCTCGTCGCCGGTCAGGCCGGTCACATCGGTGCGGTAGCCGGGCAGCAGGGTGACGCCGCCGTGCCGCCCGCGCTCGGTGTAGACCGGCACGCCGGCCGCGGAGAGCGCCTCGACGTCCCGGTAGACGGTCCGGACGGACACCTCCAGCCGGTCGGCCAGCTCGCCGGCGGTCACCCGTCCGCGGGTCTGGAGCAGCAGCAGGATCGACAACAGCCGGTCGGCTTTCATGGCGTCGAGAATGCCAGGAAAACCTGACGGCGGGTGTCAGGTTTTCCCGGGAGGGTGGGTCCCGAAGCAGAGACCCGCTCATCGCATGGAGATCAGATGGACCTGTCCCAGGACCCCCGCCCGCTGTACCGGCTCGCGCTCGGCCAGTTGGAGAAGCTGCTCGCCGAGGTGACCCCCGAGGCCCTCGGCAACGCCACCCCGTGCACCGAGTTCGACCTCCGGGAGCTGCTGAGCCACACCGTCGGCGGCGTGCACCGGATCGCCTACATCGGGGAGGGCGGCCGGGCCCAGGACGTGGCGGCCGCCTGCGGCGACATCGAGGACGACGAGTGGCCCGCCGCCTTCGGGCGGGCCCGCGCCCGGGTGACGGCCGCCTGGGCCGAGGACGCCAAGCTGGACCGGCCGAGTGTGGCCCCCTGGGGCGAGGTGCCGGGCCGGGGCGCCCTGGGCGGCTACGTGATGGAGGCGGTCACGCACTCCTGGGACATCGCCCGGGCGCTCGACAGCACCCTCCCGCTGGACGACGGCCTGGCCCTGGCCGCGCTGGGGATCGCCGAGGCCGTGCTGCCCGCCGACATCCGCGGCTTCGTCCCGTTCGGCGAGGTCCGGCCCGTCCCGGCGGACGCGGCGCCCTACGCCCGGCTGGCCGGCTGGCTCGGCCGGGAGGCCTGAGCGCGGCGCCGGCGAGCGACGGGCCGGGCCCGGGTGGAACGGCAGGCGGCCGTTCCACCCGGCCCGGACGGGCTACTCGCGCCCGGCCGAGGTGAACGACATGTCGGCGTACCGGCTGCCGGCGACCCGGGCCGCGATCGGCTCCAGCTCGGCGAGCTCCTCGGCGGTCAGCCGCAGGGTGGCGGCGGCGGTGTTCTCCGCCAGCCGGCTCCGTCGGCGGGTGCCCGGGATCGGCACCACCGGCAGGCCGTGCACCTCGACACGCTGGTGCACCCAGGCCAGGGCGACCTGCGCGGCGCCGACCTCGCGGGCGGCGGCGATCTTCAGGATCGGCTCCACCAGCAGGGCGTTGCCCTCGGCGTTCGGGCCGCTGAACTGCGGGTGCCGGCGCCGGTAGTCCCCCTGCGAGAGCTCCTCGGCGGCGGTGAACGCGCCGGTCAGGAAGCCCCGGCCGAGCGGCGAGTACGGCACGAAGGCGACCCCGAGCTCGGCGGCGGCGGGGACGGCCGTGCGCTCGACGTCCCGGGAGAAGATCGACCACTCGGACTGCAGGGCGGCGATCGGGTGCACGGCGTGCGCCTCCCGCAGCTCGGCGCCGGTGACCTCGGAGAGACCGAGGTGGCGCACCTTGCCGGCCTGCACCAGCTCGGCCATCGCGCCGACCGACTCGGCGAACGGGACGGCCGGGTCGCGGCGGTGCATGTAGTAGAGGTCGATGACGTCCACGCCGAGCCGGCGCAGCGAGGCGTCGACGGCGAGCCGGATGTAGGCCGGGTCGTTGCGCACACCGCGCCAGGCCGGGTCGTCCTCGCGCCGCTCGATGGCGAACTTGGTGGCCAGCACCACGCGATCGCGGTTGGCGCGGACGAACGGGCCGATCAGCTCCTCGTTGTGCCCGGCGCCGTAGATGTCGGCGGTGTCGAACAGGGTGACGCCGAGGTCGAGGGCGGCGTCCAGGGTGGCGAGCGCCTCGGGGGTGTCGGTCGGACCGTAGAACTCGCTCATGCCCATGCAGCCGAGGCCTTGGACGCCGACGACGGGGCCGGTACTGCCGAGCTTGGTGGTGGGGATGGTCATGCGCTCTGTTTCCTCTGCTTGCTCGGGGCCCGGGTGCGGGAGGCCTGCGCCCTGACGGGGGCCGGCTCCGGGTCGGGGGCCTGTGCTGGAACGGGGGCCTGTGCTGGAACGGGGTGCCGGGTCCGGGACGCCGGGCGCCGTGCTCCCGCCGGGTCCGGCCCGGCCGGGGGCTCGCGCAGCACCGCGGGGTCCTGGGTGCCGGAGTAGAGATCGATCTTGTGGTCGAGGACGGCCAGCGTCGCGTGCAGGTCGGCGAGCCGCTGCCGCACCTCCTCCCGGTGGGTGACCAGCAGGTCGCGCCGCTCGGCGAAGGTGTCTTCGCCGAGTCGGGCCAGTTCGACGTACCGGAGCATGTCGGCGACCGACATGCCGGTGAGCCGCAGCCTGCTGAGGAAGCCCAGCCGGGCGAGGTCGCCGTCGTTGTAGCGGCGCTGGCCGGCATAGGTGCGGTCGACCGGGTCCAGCAGGCCGATCCGCTCGTACCAGCGCAGGGTGTGGGCGGTGAGGCCGGTGGCCGCCGCCACCTCGCTGATGGTGTGCCGTGGGGTCCGGTCCGGGGTGCTGTCCGGTGCGGCGTACGCCTCGGCGCAGCTGCGCGGCCGGCTGCCGGCCGGGTCGGCGGCGGGGCCGGCGGCCTGGGTCTGCAGGCAGGCCGCCGCCGCGCGGGCGGGCGGTGCGTCGGCGGCCGGAGTGAGTGTGGTCATGGGCTGGACCCCCTGGTGTGCGGTAACTACGACGCTAGTGAGTTGGAGCGCACTCCAAGCAAGCCTCGCACGCGGGCTCCCGGGGGAACTGGCTAGAGTCGGGCCCATGCAGAGCTTGCGGATGATCGAGGACTGGCCGGTTACCAACGCGGCGACGGCCGTGGTGCGCGGCGCGGACGGCGCGCTGCTGGGCGAGAACGGGCCGCAGGAGCACCCGTTCCCGCTGGCGTCGGTGACCAAGCTGCTCAGCGCGTACGCGGTGCTGGTCGCGGTCGAGGAGGGCGTCTTCGAGCTGGACGACCCGGCGGGCCCGGACGGGTCCACGGTGCGTCATCTGCTGGCCCACACCTCCGGCCTGGCCTTCGACGAGCAGCGGACCATGGCGGCGCCGGGCACCCGGCGGCTGTACTCCAACGCCGGCTTCGACGTGCTCGCCGATACCCTGGCGAAGGCGTCCGGCATCCCGTTCGCGCAGTACGTGGCGGAGGCGGTGTTCCAGCCGCTCGGCATGGCGGCCTCGTACCTGGACACCGGGCACCGTTCGCCGGCCGGCGCCGGCGGCGTCTCCACGGTGGCCGACCTGGTCCGGTTCACCACCGAGCTGCAGGCGCCGCGCCTGCTGGACCGCTCGACCGTCGAGACCGCCACCCGTTTCGTCGCCTTCCCCGGGCTGAGCGGCGTACTGCCGGGCTTCGGGCACCGCAAGCCCAACGACTGGGGCCTGGGCTTCGAGATCCGCGGCGAGAAGGCCCCGCACTGGACGGGCAGCACCAGCTCGCCGGCGACGTTCGGTCATTTCGGGCAGTCCGGGACCTTCCTGTGGGTCGACCCGACCGCGGGGGTGGCGTGCGTCGCCCTCACCGACCGCGACTTCGGCCCGTGGGCGGCCGAGGCCTGGCCGGCCTTCACCGACGCCGTGCTGGACGAGCTGGACGGCTGAGCCCGCCCGGGCCCCGACGGGCGACGGGCTCCGGGCGACGGGCTCCGGGCGACGGACGCCGGCCCGGCGGTCAGCCGTACGAGAGGGGCGAGTGCATCTCCCAGAGCAGCAGCTCGGCGCCGTGCTCGCCGGCCGTCGGGTCGGCGAAGGCGTCGCCGCTGATCCGGGCACTGTCGCCGGGCTCCATCGAACGCCCGCCGCCCTGCGGGCCCCGGACGGTACGGAAGCCCAGCGAGCCCGCCGTCAGGTGCGCGTAGCGGTACTCCGCGGCGGGCAGCTCGGGCAGCGGCAGCCAGGGGCCGGCCGTGACCAGCCAGAGCGCGGCGTCCGAACGGCGCAACCGCAGGGCCGGCGAGCCGGCGTCGCGGGCGAGGCCGGAGGCCAGCAGCGTCAACCCGCCGACGTCCGGTTCCACCCTGCGCAGCCCGTACACGGGCGGCGCGTCGAAGACGTCCGGCTGGAGCCACATCTGGACGAAGCGGACGGGCACCTCGGCGCCGCCCACGTTGCGCTCGGTGTGGGTGACGCCGGAGCCGGCGCCGAGGTGCTGCACCATGCCGGGGCGCACCACTCCGCTGTGGCCGTCGCTGTCGCGGTGGGCGAGCGCGCCCTCCAGCACCACGGTGACGATCTCGGTGTCGCGGTGGCGGTGCTCGTCGAAGCCGGCGCCGGGCGCGAGCCGTTCCTCGTTGCAGGCCAGCAGGGCGCCGAAGTGGGTGTTCCTCGGGTCGTAGTGCCCGGAGAAGGAGAACGCGTGCCTGGTCTCGATGCCGGTCGCCGGGGTCGAGAGGTACCGCTCGGCGGTGCGGCGCAGGTCGGTTCGGGGGCGGATGGCTGCGTCGGTCACGGGCCCCACGGTAGCCGGTGAGATCGCTCCCACCGGGCCGGATCGGAGGGGCTGTGCACGAGCGGCCACCCGGGTGAGGCAGTCTTGTCCTGTGCCAGCCGCCTCCGCGAACGCCAAGAACGACCAGTCCGACACGCCCGACGACGCCGACGACGCGGCGCAGCCCGCCGCGCCGGGCGCCGCCGGGACCGGAGCAACCAGATCCGCAGCGGCCCGGTCCGGCGCGGCCGCGAAGGGCGGCCGGGCCGCCGCCGCGCCGCGTGCGGGTCGGGCCGGACCTCGGTTGACCGCGCAGGAGCGCAAACTGGCGGCCGACCGCGCCGAGCGGCGGACCGCGACCCTGAAACGGCTGGAGAAGTCCTCGGGCAAGCTGGCCTCGGCCGCGATCGCCCGGATGGACGACCAGCTCGGCTGGTACCGGCGGATGCCGCCGGAGCACCGGTCCTGGATCGGCCTGGTCGCGCAGGCGGGCATCGCCGCCTTCACCGAGTGGTACCGGCACCCGGACGCGCCGCAGGCGATCTCCACCGACGTCTTCGGCACCGCGCCGCGCGAGCTGACCAGGGCCATCACGCTGCGTCAGACCGTCGAGCTGATCCGCACCACCATCGAGGTGATGGAGGAGGCCATCGAGGAGGTGGCCGCCCCCGGCGACGAGGCCGACATGCGCGAGTCGGTGCTCGTGTACGCCCGGGAGATCGCCTTCGCCACCGCGCAGGTCTACGCCCAGGCGGCGGAGGCGCGCGGGGCCTGGGACGCCCGGCTGGAGGCGCTGGTCGTCAACTCGCTGCTCTCCGGTGACGCGGACGAGGGTGTGCTGTCCCGGGCGGCCGCGCTCGGCTGGGGCCAGCCGAGCCAGGTCCGGGTGGTGATGGGCAGCGCGCCGGACGGGGACAGCGAGCTGGTGGTGGAGGCGATCCGACGGGCCGCCAGGTACGCCAAGCTGCACGTCCTGACGGGTGTGCTGGGCAAGCGCCTGGTGGTGGTGGTCGGCGGCGACAAGGAGCCGGTCCACGCGGCCCGGGCGCTGATCGGCCAGTTCGCGCCCGGCCCGGTGGTGGTCGGCCCGACCGTCGGCGACCTGCTGTCGGCGACCAGGTCGGCGCACGCGGCGGCGGCCGGTCTGCGGGCCTGCGCGGCCTGGCCGGACGCCCCGCGCCCGGTCCTGGCGGACGACCTGCTGCCGGAGCGCGCGCTCGCCGGGGACAAGGCCGCCCGCCGCCAGCTGGTGGAGGAGATCTACACACCGCTGGACGAGGCGGGATCGGCGCTGCTGGAAACGCTGAGTGTGTACCTGGAGCAGGCGTCCTCGCTGGAGGGCGCCGCCCGGATGCTCTTCGTCCACCCCAACACGGTGCGCTACCGGCTCCGACGTGTGACTGACGTCACGGGCTATGCTCCCTCCGACGTACGGTCGGCCTTCACGCTGCGCATCGCACTCGCACTGGGCCGGCTCGGCACGGTCGGGGAGCAGAACTGACAGCGCTGTAGGGACTCCACAATCCCGCGTGCTTTTCTTCGTTACCGTCGCCTACCCGCCCCCGGGCTCCTGGCAAGAGAGGCTTGAACCGTGCTCGTAATCGTCGCCCCTGGACAGGGTGCCCAGACTCCCGGATTCCTCAGCCCCTGGCTGGAGGTGGACGGCGTCGCCGACCGCCTGCGCGGCTGGTCCGACGTCGCCGGGCTCGACCTGGTGCGCTTCGGAACCGAGGCCTCCGAGGAGGAGATCAAGGACACCGCGGTGGCCCAGCCGCTGCTGGTCGCCGCCGGCCTGGTGACCGCCCGCGCGCTCTTCCCGGACGAGGACCTCGCCCGTGAGGTCGTCGGCGCGGTGGCCGGCCACAGCGTCGGTGAGATCACCGCCGCCGCCGGCGCCGGTGTGCTCAGCGCACACGACGCGCTGACCTTTGTCCGTGAGCGGAGCCTGGGGATGGCCGAGGCCGCCGCGGCCACCGCGACCGGCATGGCCGCCCTGCTCGGCGGGGACCCGGAGGCGGTCGCCGCCAAGCTCGCCGAGCACGGCCTGACCGCGGCCAACAACAACGGCGGCGGGCAGATCGTCGCGGCCGGCACGCTGGCCCAGCTGGAGGCCCTCAAGGCCGACCCGCCGGCCGGCACCCGGCTGATCCCGCTGAAGGTGGCGGGGGCCTTCCACACCGAGCACATGGCCCCGGGCGTGCGGCGCCTCGCCGAGTTGGCGCCGACCCTGAAGGTCTCCGACCCGGCCGTGGCGTACGTCTCCAACCGGGACGGCGAGGTCGTGCAGTCCGGCGCCGAGGTGCTGGACCGGCTGGTGTCGCAGGTCTCGAACCCGGTCCGCTGGGACCTCTGCATGGAGACCCTCCAGCAGCTGGGCGCCACCGCCGTGATCGAGCTCTCGCCGGCCGGCACCCTCACCAACCTGGTCAAGCGCAACGTCAAGGGTGTCGCGACGCTGGCCCTGAAGACCCCTGCCGATCTCGACAAGGCTCGTGCGCTGGTGGCCGAGCACGGTGCCCACGCGTCCGGCGGTCAGGAGCAGAACGCATGACCACCCCACAGATCCGGCCCGCCACCGGCGCGGCGTTCTCGCGCATCCTCGGTGTCGGCGGATACCGCCCGGTCCGGGTGATCCCGAACTCCGAGGTGCTGAACTGGATCGACTCCTCCGACGAGTGGATCCGCAGCCGCAGCGGGATCGCCGAGCGCCGCTGGGCCGGCCCGGAGGAGAGCGTCGCCGAGATGTCGGTGCAGGCCGCCGGCAAGGCGATCGCGCAGTCCGGGATCTCGGCGGAGCAGATCGGCGGCGTGATCGTCGCGACCGTCTCGCACCTCAAGCAGACCCCGGCCATCGCCACCGAGATCGCCCAGCGGCTCGGCTGCGGGACGGCCCCGGCCTTCGACATCTCCGCGGCCTGCGCCGGCTTCGGCTACGGCCTGGGCCTGGCGGACGGCATGATCCGCGGCGGCAGCGCCGAGTACGTGCTGGTGATCGGTGTCGAGCGGCTCAGCGACCTGACCGACACCTCGGACCGCTCGACCGCCTTCATCTTCGGTGACGGCGCGGGCGCGGTCATCGTCGGCCCGTCCGACACGCCGGGGATCGGCAAGGTCATCTGGGGCTCGGACGGCTCCCAGCGGGACGTCATCTCGCAGACCCAGGCCTGGGACACCGCCTTCGCCAAGCAGGACGCCGTCAACGGCGTCGGCGAGGAGCAGAAGTGGCCGGCCCTGCGGATGGACGGCCAGCCGGTCTTCCGCTGGGCGGTCTGGGAGATGGCCAAGGTGGCCCAGCAGGCGCTGGACGCCGCCGGGATCACCGCCGACCAGCTCGGTGCGTTCATCCCGCACCAGGCCAACATGCGGATCACCGATGCCATGATCAAGGCGCTCAAGCTCCCCGCGTCGGTACCGGTGGCCCGCGACATCGCCGAGACCGGCAACACCTCGGCGGCCTCCATCCCGCTGGCGATGGAACGCATGCTGGAGAGCGGTGAAGCCCGGAGCGGCGACCTTGCCCTGATCATCGGGTTCGGGGCGGGTCTGGTCTACGCGGCGGCAGTCGTTACGCTCCCCTAGGCACACCGCTGAACCCGCTGTACCCGCTGTACCCAATGAACCTGCGGCCGCCCGCCGGGCCGTCGCATCTACACCGAAGAGGAGCAGCCACCATGGCTACCACCAAGGACGAGGTCCTGGAAGGTCTCGCTGAGATCGTCAACGAGATCGCCGGTATCCCGGCCGAGGACGTCGAGCTGGACAAGTCCTTCACGGACGACCTGGACGTCGACTCGCTGTCCATGGTCGAGGTCGTCGTGGCCGCCGAGGAGCGGTTCGACGTCAAGATCCCGGACGACGAGGTCAAGAACCTGAAGACCGTCGGCGACGCCGTGGACTACATCCTCGCCAACGCCTGAGCACTGGTCACCACCTCCGGCCCGGTCGACCCGACCGGATCGCCCGGTGCGACCGCCTGAAAGACCGGCCGGGGCCCTGCGCCTCCGCGTAGCGCCCCGGCCGGGCTCCACCCCCGGCGCCGCCGAACCCCCGCCACACGTGAGAGAGAAAAACCAGTGACCGCTGAAAACCGCACCGTGGTCGTCACGGGTATCGGCGCCTTCACGCCGCTGGGCCGCGACGCCGCCTCCACCTGGGAGGGCCTGCTCGCCGGCCGTTCCGGCGTCGGCGTCCTGACCGAGGAGTGGGCGGCCGACCTCCCCGTACGGATCGCCGCCCGCACCGCCGTCGAGCCGGGCGAGATCCTGCCCCGTCCGCTGGCCCGCAAGCTGGACCGCTCGGCGCAGTTCGCACTGATCGCGGCCCGCGAGGCCTGGGCCGACGCCGGCTACGAGACCCCCGCCACCGATGACTCCTCCAAGCTCGCCCCGGAGCGCCTGGGCGCCGTGATCGCCTCCGGCATCGGCGGCGTGACCACCCTTCTCGACCAGTACGACGTGCTGAAGGAGAAGGGCGTCCGCAAGGTCTCCCCGCACACCGTCCCGATGCTGATGCCCAACTCCCCGGCGGCCAACGTCGGCCTGGAGGTCGGCGCTCGCGCGGGCGTGCACACCCCTGTCTCCGCCTGTGCCTCCGGCGCCGAGGCGATCGGCTACGCGATCGAGATGATCCGCAGCGGCCGCGCCGACGTGGTGGTGGCCGGCGGCACCGAGGCGGCGATCCACCCGCTGCCGATCGTGGCCTTCGCCAACATGATGGCCATGTCCAAGAACAACGACGAGCCGCAGCGCGCCTCGCGCCCGTACGACAAGGGCCGGGACGGCTTCGTGCTGGGCGAGGGCGCGGGCGTGGTCGTGCTGGAGTCCGCCGAGCACGCCGCCGCGCGCGGTGCCCGGGTCTACGCCGAGGCGATCGGCCAGGGCCTGTCCTCGGACGCCCACCACATCGCGCAGCCGGAGCCGACCGGCGCCGGTGTGGCCCGCGCGCTGGCCGACCTGTTCGACCGCAACCAGCTGGACAAGGCCGAGATCGTGCACGTCAACGCGCACGCCACCTCGACCCCGCAGGGTGACGTCGCGGAGCTGAAGGCCCTGCGCAAGGAGCTCGGCGAGCACCTGGACCACATCGCCGTCTCGGCCACCAAGTCGATGACCGGCCACCTGCTGGGCGGCGCCGGCGGCATCGAGACCGTCGCGACCGTGCTGGCGCTGTACCACCGGCTGGCCCCGCCGACCATCAACCTGGACGACAAGGACGACGAGGTCGACGCGGACGTGGTGACCGGCGAGCCGCGCAAGCTCCCCGAGGGCCCGATCGCGGCGCTGAACAACTCGTTCGGCTTCGGCGGCCACAACGTGGTGCTGGCCTTCCGCAGCGTCTGAACCACGGGGCGTCCCTGACGCCGCCGACATGCGAGTGGGGCCGGTGCCCGGGTGGGCACCGGCCCCACTGGCGTGTCGGGTGGCGGGGCGTGTCCAGCTCCACTGGCGTGTCCGGTGGCGGGGCGGCTCCGCGGCCGGGCGCCCAGGTGCCCGGACCGGCTCGACTCCGCCCGGCCCGCGGCGCCCCGACCCGGACGGGCCGGACTCAGACCACCTGGTGCAACCAGCGCACCGGCGCGCCCTCGCCCGCGTAGCGGAACGGCTCCAGTTCGTCGTCCCAGGGCTTGCCGAGCAGCTGGGAGATCTCCGCCTCCAGGTCGCTGCCCTCGTTGCGGGCCCGCAGCAGGACGGCGCGCAGTCTGTCCTCCGGGATCAGGATGTCGCCGTGGATGCCGGTCACGGCGTGGAAGATGCCGAGGCCGGGCGTACTGCTGTAGCGCTCGCCCTCGGCGGTCGCGCAGGGCTCGCTGGTCACTTCGTACCGCATCAGCTGCCAGCCGCGCAGGGCGGAGGCGAGCTTCGACGCGGTGCCGGGCTCCCCCTGCCAGGAGAACTCGGCACGCCAGTGGCCGGGTGCGGCCGGCTGGCGGATCCAGTCGAGGCTCACCCGCACACCGAGCACGCCCGCCACCGCCCACTCGACGTGCGGGCACAGCGCGCGGGGCGCTGAGTGGATGTACAGGACTCCACGTGTCGTCACCGGGACCTCCAGGCTGTGGACGAGGGTCGCCTTCCCCAGCTGCCTCGTGCCTGCAGGTGATCCACAGTTACCCAAGTTAGGCGACATTAAGCCACTAAATTGAGCAAAACGGACAGGCTTTCACTCAATGTTAGTCGGATCCTCAACGAGGTCCACCCCTCGATCGGATCTCTCCCCCGAACGGCCCCATGAGAGGGCGGGACCACCGTACCGCGCTGCCCCCCACCTCGGGTGACGCTCTTTCGGATCCGGCCGGGATGCGGTAGTGCGCCGCCTCGGCCAGCGCCCGTACGCAAACTGCCCCGCCGACCCGGAGGGGTCGGCGGGGCAGTTGACGCGGCACCAGACCGGCTCAGGACGAGCGCCGGAACCGGGGGGACGGGCCGGGTCAGGGGGCGAGCCGGACCACCATCTTGCCGGTGTTGCCGCCGCGCAGCAGGCCGATGAAGGCGTCGGCGGCGTGCTCCACGCCGTCCACCACCGTCTCGTCGTAGTGGAGGCTGCCGTCGCGCAGCCAGCCCGCCACCTCGGCGGTGAACCGGGGCTGCAGTGCGGCGTGGTCGCGCACCAGCAGGCCCTCCAGGCGCAGCCGCTTGCCGATGGCGAGCGCCAGGTTGCGCGGGCCGGTCGGGGCGGAGGTGTCGTTGTACTGGGCGATCGCACCGCAGAGCACGGCCCGGCCGTGCACGTTCAGCGCCCAGATCGCCGCCTCCAGGTGCTCGCCGCCGACGTTGTCGAAGTAGACGTCGATGCCCTCGGGCGCGGCCTTCTCCAGCTGCTCGCGGACCGGGCCGTCCTTGTAGTTGAAGGCGGCGTCGAAGCCGTAGTCGTCGACCAGCGTGGCGACCTTCTCCGCCGAGCCGGCCGAGCCGACCACCCGGGAGGCGCCCTTCAGCCTGGCGATCTGGCCGACCAGCGAGCCGACCGCACCGGCCGCGCCGGAGACGAAGACCCGGTCGCCCTCCTTGAGTTCCGCCACCGCGAGCAGGCCGGCATAGGCGGTCAGGCCGGGCATGCCGAGCACGCCCAGGTAGTAGGAGAGCGGCGCCGCCTCGGCGTCCACCTTGACGGCGTGCCCGGCGTCCAGGGTGGCGTACTCGCGCCAGCCGAGCCCGTGCAGCACGGCGTCGCCGACGGCGAAGCCCTCGGCCTGCGAGGCGACCACCCGGCCGACCGCGCCGCCGTCCATCACCTCGCCGAGCCCGAACGGCGGTACGTAGGACTTGACGTCGTTCATCCGGCCCCGCATGTAGGGGTCGACCGAGAGGTACTCGTTGCGGACCAGGATCTGGCCCGGCCCGGGCTGCCGGACCGGCGCCTCGACCAGCGCGAAGTCCGCCGGGGTCGGCCAGCCCTGGGGGCGGGCGGCGAGGTGCCACTCACGGGCGACGGTGGGCGCTGCCTGCTCTGCCATCGATCTCTCCTTGCGATTGCGGTGGGTCCGCCCGGGGGCGGCGTTGAGGGTCCCTCCCCCGGTTTGTCGACCCACCTGAAAGGTTGAGCCGGTAAAGCAATCGTGGACATGAAAGGTTCATGTTGTCAAATGTTCAGGTAGACTGGTCGGCATGGACACCCAGCCGACCGAGGTCATCGCCCCGCAGCCGACCGATGCGATCACCCGCGAGGTCGTCGACCTCATGGCGAACCTGGTCGCGCTCTTCCACCGCGAGTACGAGGAGGCCGCCGCCGCCCGCTCGCTCACCGGCGCCCAGGCCAAGGTGCTCGCCCTGCTCCGCCGCGGCCCGATGCCGATGCGGCACATCGCCCAGACGCTCAGCTGCGAACCGTCCAACATCACCGGCATCGTCGACCGGCTGGAGTCCCGCGGCTTCGTCACCCGGGAGGCCGACCAGCACGACCGCCGGGTCAAGCTGGTCGCCGCCACCGAGGCCGGCTCCGACGCGTCCGAGGAGCTGCGCGAGTCGCTGAACTTCGCCCGCGAGCCACTGGCCGCCCTGGGCGCCGACGAGCGGGCGACGCTCCGCGACCTGCTGCGCCGGATGCTCGACGGCGTCGGCCCGCACGCGCCGGCCGACGCCGCGGCGACCGCGCCCACCACCCCCGCCGCCCCGACCGCCTGACCGCCCGTCGGGCCGCCCGTCGGGCCGCCCCGGCACGGTACGGGCACGCCCGGCCCACCGCCCCCGGGGCGAACCGGGGCGAAACCGACCGCCGGGCGTGAGACGTGTCACACCGCCCGATCGGATCGCCTGCGGGTGTAACCGAACGTTCTCCCGAAGCGTCTTACCCATGAGACCAGACCACCGGCCCCGGCCGGCGGCCACAGAGAGAGCACAGGGGCGATGACCGATCCCACGAACGGCCGTACCGACGGCCGGCGCAGCGGCACGCCCCGGCGCCGGCGGCTCGCCCGTACGGCCATCGGGCTCACCGCCGTCCTGGTGCTCTCCGTCGCCGGCGCGGGCGCCTGGTTCTACCACCGGCTCGACACCAACATCAGCACCTTCGACCCGGGCGGCGTCGCCACCAGCCGCCCGCCGGCCCCGGTGCCCGTGTCGCCGGGGGCCAGGCTGCCGGTGAACGTGCTGGTCCTCGGGTCCGACACCCGCGAGGGCGGCAACGACGAACTCGGCGGCGGCGACGTCGGCGTGGGCCACTCCGACACCGCGATCCTGCTGCACGTCTACGCGGACCACAAGCACGCCGTCGGGGTCTCGATACCCCGCGACACCCTGGTCACCATCCCGTCCTGCAAGCTGTCGAACGGCCGGTGGACGACCCCGCGCACCAACCAGATGTTCAACGAGGCCTTCACCGTCGGTCAGTTCCCCGACGGCAACCCGGCCTGCACCCAGAACACCGTGGAGGCGCTGACGGGCCTTCGGATCGACCACACCATCGTGGTGGACTTCCGGGGCGTGGCCGCGATGACCGAGGCCATCAACGGGGTCGACATATGCGTCCCCAACGATGTGAACTCCCACGACATCCACCTGAAGAAGGGCCCGCAGAAGATATCCGGGCAGCCGGCCGTCGACTTCCTCCGGGCCCGCTACGGGTTCGGCGACAACTCGGACATCGGCCGGATGAAGCGTCAGCAGGCCTTCCTCTCCTCGATGATCAAGAAGGTCCAGGGCCAGGGCTTCTCACTGCCGACCCTGCTGCCGCTCGCCGACGCCGCCACCCGGTCGCTGACCGTGGACGAGGGCCTGGGCACCGCGATGAAGCTGGTCGACTTCACCCAGTCGCTGCAGAACATCAAGCTCGCCGACATCACCTTCGTCACCACCCCCTGGCGCTTCGCCGGCGACCGGGTCGCCCTGGTCCACCCCGACGTGGACACCCTCTGGGCCCTGCTGCGCCAGGACCGCACGCTCGACGGCCGGCCGACCGGCCAGGGCGACCCGGCCACCTCGCCCACCGCCGCCCCGACCGTCCCCGGAGCCCCGGCCGACAGCAGCGCGGCGGCCACCGCTGCGGCCGCGTCGCCCGCTGCCGCCGGTGCCCCGAGCGCCCCGGCGGCTCCCGCGACGACCGCCCCGGCCGCCACGACCGCCACGACCGCCACGACCGCCACGACCGCCGTCACCGTGCCGATCGTGGTCGTCAACGGGACGAAGACGGCCGGACTGGCGGGCCGCGCCGCCGACACCCTCCGGGCCAAGGGCTACCAGGACGTCACCCTCGACGCCGGCGGCGGTGGCCGGCTCACCACCGAGATCGCCTACCCGGCGGCCCAGCAGGCCGCCGCCGAGCAGCTGGCCGCGCTCTTCCCGGGCGCCCGGCTGGTCGCCGAGAGCGGCGCCGACAGCGTGGTGATCACCCTCGGCCGGAACTACGAGCCGGGCGCTGTGAGCCCGACCGGCGGCGCCACCGGCGGCCCGAGCGCGTCGAGCACCATCCCGTCGACCATCCCGACCGGTATCGCCGACAACGCGCGGACGGCCGACACCGACCCCTGCGCCAACCTCACCTTCGGCTGACCCGGCCCCGCGCCGACGCCGCCTTCCGCAGACCCGGCCTTCCGCAGACCCGGCCTTCCGCAGACCCGGTCGCGGCCGGCCCGCACCCCCGTGACGGGCCGGCCGCGGCCGGTGGCTCACCAGTCCTCGGCCACCCGCAGGACGATCTTGCCCTGGAGGTGGCCGCGCTCGGCCCGCTGGTGGGCCTCGGCCGCCCGGGCCAGCGGGAAGACGCTGTCCACCCCCACCTGGACCAGCCCCTGGTCGATCAGCCCCACCAGCTCGGCCAGTTGGGCCCCGTCCGAGTGCACCTGGCCGGACCGGAAGTCGATGCCGAGCCGCTGCGCGCGCTCCCGGTGGTACTCGCCCAGGAAGACCGGGCTGATCGTGCCGCCCCGGCGGACCACCGGCAGGAGGCGATGGGCGTCCGGGCCGCCGACGGTGTCGACGAGGTGGTCGACGTCCCGCACCACGTCCTCGACGGGCGTGGCGGTGTAGTCGACGAACCGGTCGGCGCCGAGGCCGGCCAGGAACTCCCGGTGCCGGGTCGAGGCGACCCCGACCACCTCCGCGCCGAGGACCTTGGCCAACTGGACGGTGAAGTGGCCGACCCCGCCCGCCGCGCCGTTGACCAGCACCGTCCGCCCCTTGCCGTCCCCCGGCCCGAGGCCGAGGTGGTCGTACAGGAACTGGTACGCGGTGAGCCCGGCCATCGGCACCCCCGCCGCCCGGACGTGGTCGAGCCCGGCCGGCTTGCGCGCCAGGTCGGTCACCGGCGCGGTCGCGTACTGCGCGTACCCCTCGCCGCGGCCGCCCCGCGAAGGGAACCGGACCAGACCGAGGACGGCCTCGCCCACCGACCAGCCGGTGACGTCCGGGCCGAGCGCCACGATCTCGCCGGAGATGTCGGACCCCGGGGTGAAGGGCAGCGACAGCGCCACCCGGATCGCCTCGGGGATGTTCGCGAAGCCCGTCCGCCCGTACCAGTCCGGCGGGTTGACGCCCGCCGCGTGGACCCGGACGAGCACCTCGCCCGGCCCCGGCCGGGGGACGGGCACCTTCTCGTACCGCAGTTCCTCCGGGCCGCCGAAGGCATGCACCCGGACAGCCATCATCGTTGCTCCGGCCATTTCTCCCCCTTGGTCACAGCCACCCCGTAGGATACGGAGCAGTGCTCCGGATCATATTCGGAGCAGTGTTCCGCTTGTCAAGGGCCGAGGCCCACCAGCACGGGAGAACCCCAATGACCGCAGCCGCCGGACCGCCCACGGAGCCCGGACCAGCTACGGAGCCCGGACCGGCCGCCCGCGGGCAGCGGGCCGACGCCGTGCGCAACCGCGAGCGGATCCTCGAAGCGGCCACCGCCGTGGTCGCGGAGCAGGGCACCCAGGCCTCACTGCGCGACATCGCCCGCCGCGCGGACATCGGCCTCGGCACCCTCTACCGGCACTTCCCCACCCGCGACGCGCTGCTGGAGACACTGCTGCGGGAGCGCTTCGACCGCCTCGCCGCCCGGGCGGACGCGCTCGGCGACAGCCCGGCACCCGAACGGGCACTGGCCGAGTGGCTGCGCGGCTTCGCCGTCAGCACCGGCGGCTACCGCGGCCTGGCCGCCTCGCTGATGGCCACCCTGAACGACCCGGACTCACCGCTGCACGCCTCCTGCCTGGCCATGCGCGAGGCCGCCGGGCGGGTGCTCGAACGGGCCCAGGCCGCCGGCCGGATCCGCCCCGACGTCGACGGCACCGACCTGTTCGCCATGGTCAACGCGCTGGGCTGGATCACCGACCAGGCACCGTCCGCGGCAGGCCGCAGCGAGCACCTCTTCGAGGTGTTCATGGACGGCCTCGCGGTCCGGCCCGGAGCTACGCCACCGGATCCGGCAGGCCCGTGACCACGACCGTCACCCGGGTGCCCGGCGCCAGCGCGCCGGCCCCGGCCAGGTCGTGGACGGCCAGCAGCGTCTTGGCGACGTAGCGGCGCTCCAGCGCGATCCCGTGCCGGTCCTCGAACCCGGCCGCGAACGCCTCCAGCTCCGCCGGGACCTTCCCGTAGCCACCGCCGTGGTACCCGTGGTCGATCCGCCAGTTCGCGAACTCCCGCCCGTACGCCTCCCGGTGGAGCCGGGCCAGCTCGCCCTCCAGGTACCCCTCGCCACCGCGCAGCACCGCCACCCCGAGGGCCCGCGCGCCCGGCGGGAGCCCGGCCGCGACGCCCGCCAGGGTGGCGCCGGTGCCGACCGGGCAGCAGAGCAGGTCGCGCGGGCCGAGATCCGGGATCTCGGCGGGGATCGCCGCCGCGCCGAGCACCGCCGGCGCGTTGGAGCCGCCCTCGGGCAGGATCAGGCAGCGCCCCCAACGGGCGGCCAGCTCCGCCGTGACGGCCCGGTCCGCCAGGCCGGCCACCGTCCGCCGGTACTCGCCGCGGGTGAGGAACCCGAGCTCCATCCCGGACGCCTCGGCCGCGCGCAGCGACCAGTTCCGCGGCGCGCCGGCCAGTTCCTCGCCCCGGACCAGCCCGACGCTGGACAGGCCGAGCGCCGACGCGGCGGCGGCGGTCGCCCGCAGATGGGTCGAGTAGGCCCCGCCGAAGGTGAGCAGCCGGGTATGCCCCCGCTCCGCCGCCAGGGCCAGGTTGGGTGTCAGCTTGCGCCACTTGTTCCCGGGCACGGCCGGGTGCAGCAGGTCGTCCCGCTTGAGCCGCAGCTCCAGGCCGGCCCGCTCCAGCACCGGGTCGGTCAGTCGGTGCAGCGGGGTAGGCAGGGCGGCGGGTGCGAGCATCGCCCCAGCTTACGGACCGGGCGGCGGCGGTACGGCGCCCACGGCGGACCACCCGGCGACGGCCGGGCCGGGCGGACGCGGGGGCGGCCGGGCGGACCGGACGCACGGACGCGTGGACCGGCCGGCGCGTGGACCGGCCGGCGCGGGTGCCGGCCGGCGCGGGTGCCGGGCGGGCGTGCGGCCCGGCGTTCAGCCGAGCCGGATGCCGGCCGCCGGCAGCACCGTGCCGAACCGGGGCAGGCTCAGCGTGACCGCCGCCCGGTGTTCCTCACCGGTCAGTCCGGTCATCGCGTCCTCGGCGAACACCAGCTCGTAACCGTGGTCGGCGGCCGCCCGCGCGGTCGACTCCACCCCCATGTTGGTCGCGATGCCCGCGAACACCAGGGTGTCCACCCCGCGCTCCCGCAGCCGCGGGTCCAGGTCGGTGCTGTGGAACCCGCCGACGGTCCGCTTGACCACCACCAGGTCGGCCGCCTCGGCGACACCCGCCGCCAGCCCGCTGCCCGGCGGCTGCTCGGCGACGCCCGGGCGCTCCACCCGGATCGCGGCCACCGTCGCCCCGGCCGTCCGGAACCGCCCGGCGAGGGCGAGCGAGGTCGCCAGCACCTCGTCGCCGCTCCTCGGCCGCAGCGGCAGCGCGACGATCCGGTCCATCAGATCGACCAGCACCAAGGCGGTACGCGCCGCCTCCAGCTCCACCGACGTCTCCACGAACTGCCCCCGTCTCCGCGCGGTCGGGTGATCCACCTTCTCGGGCCGCACTCTCTCACAGGCCGGCGACGGCCGTCGTCAGTCGGTGAAACCGGCGTGGACGTGGTCGTGGTGGGTGTCGTCGGAGAAGAACTGGTCGGCCGTCACGCCGCCGCTCAGCTGCCGCGGCCCGCCGACGTTGTACGAGCCCGCCGCGGCGGCCGCCCGCATGAAGCCGTCGACCAGGGCGTGGTCGGTCGCCGGGTCGGCGACGGTGTGGCCGTCGATCTGCCAGACGTCCACCCCGCGCCCCTGCGGGTGGTCGCTGGGCCGGTCCGTGCCGAAGACGTCCAGCGGGTGGCCTGAGCGCAGCACCGTGACCTGGAAGGTGTATGCCTGCGCCAGTGTGAGCATCGCCCGCAGCACGCTGTCGTGGACGGCGCCGCTGGTGACGTCGGCCAGCGCGGCGGGCGGCAGCAGGATCCGGGTGTCGGTCAGCACGGCCCGGGCGGCGGCGGAGAGGGTGGCCGAGGGCGCGCCGGGGTCGGCGGGGTGCAGTTCGGTCACCGTCCAGCGCGGCTGCGCCCGGCCGAGCCGGACGTCGACGGTGGTGCCGCCCTCGGCGACCGTGCCGTCGGCCCCGGCCGTCCACTGGCGGCACACCACCATGACGCTGGCGCTGTCGGCCAGCAGTCCGCCGTACTGGGCGTACACCACCTGCAGGACGGCCCGGTCGGCCGCCGGGAGCAGCGGGCCGGCCTGGGCGGCGAGGCCCGGGTTCAGTCCGAGCGCGGCGGCCCGGGCGCCGGCGGCGGCGACGCCCTGCCCGCCGGCCGGCCAGTTGCCCAGCGCCTCGACGAGTTGCACGGCCCGCAGCTTCACGTCGGGGTCCACCTCGCCGGGGCCGGGCACCCAGGGTGTGACCGCCGGGAGCCCGGCGGGGGCGCCGCCGGTGGCCGCCGCGGACGGGGAACCGGCGGCCGGTGAGGCGGTGGACGGAGCGGCGGTGGACGACGAGCCGGTCGGCGCCGCCGCGGTGGGGCCGGCGCTTCCTCCCCCGGCGCAGCCGGCCGCGCCCAGGAGCACCCCCGCGCCCCCGAGCAGCACCGCCCGCCGGGCCGGTTCGGAGCGGAGCGGCGCGGGTGCGGCCGGCGGCTGTCCGACCGCCTCGGCGAAGCTGGAGTCCATGTCTCAACTATGCGCGGCACAGGAGCCACCGGGGCGGGCGAGCGGTACGGGCGGAGTACCGGCGGTCGGGGCGGCCGCACCTTCGGGTGACGCGGGGGCCGGCGGCTGCCGACAGCCCGGGCGGTAGCGGTCAGGGCCCGGGCGGTGGTGGTCGGCCGCATCGGGCGACGGGTCGTGGGCACCGGGGCCGGCGGGCGGGCGGGGCTTGGCGACGGCCCCCGGGGTCGGCGCTCCGCGCGGCGCCGGACGGTTCGTCAATACGACGGCGCCGGCGGGTTCCCGGATGGGTGAACCTCGGCATGTCCGCGATCGGAACGAGGCGGCCCTGCCCTAGAGTTCCTCCAGGACAGTCGACCGTTTCCGCAGGTCAGCGCGGCGAATTCGCGGCGGGCCGACACAGTGCGACGGTGGGGCGGGTGGGACTCGAACCCACGACCAAGGGATTATGAGTCCCCTGCTCTAACCGGCTGAGCTACCGCCCCGGTTCGCCGTGCGCGTCCGGTGAGCCGGTCGCGGCAGCAGCAGACGGCCCCGGAAGGCCGTCCCGGGCAGCATAGCCGGTCGATCACCTGTGATGCGCGCCGGGGGCGCACATGGGTACGCGGGCCCGGCGCACTCCCCGTCCGGGCGAATTCCGCTGGCCGGGCGGGCCCCACGGCTCGAACCTGGGAGCCGACGAGCCGGCCCGGTCCGCGGTCCGGCACGGCGGAGGGCGGCGGATGACGATACGTGAGCTGGCCGTGGGCGTCTGCGCCCTGGCACTCGCGCTGGCCTGCGCGGGGTGCACCTCCTCGGCCGGCCCGACGAACCCCGGTACGCCTCCGTCGGACCGATCGGCACCGGGCAGTCCGGCGCCGGGGGGTCCGACGCCGGGAGGCGGCGGCACCGACGCGATGCACGGCTGGACCAAGGACCGGATCCGGGCCGCCGTCGCCGAGCACCCCGGGACGACCCGCACGGCCGCACCCACCGCGCTGAACAGCCTGGTCGGGGCGGTCTTCACGCACTCGGCCGTCGGCGACCACTTCTGCACCGCGAGCGTCGTCGACAGTGCCGGTCTCAACCTGATCGTCACCGCCGCGCACTGCGTGGACGACCCGCGGCTCGGCCCGCGCAGCGATCTGGTGTTCGTCCCCGGCTACCGCGCCGGCGAGACCCCGAACGGCGTCTGGCCGCTGCTGTCGGTGACCGTCGACCCGCGCTGGGAGGAGTCCGGCGACCCCGACATCGACGTCGCCTTCGCGGTCGTCGCCCCGCAGAACGGTCAGCAGGTGCAGCAGGTGCTCGGCGCCAACCTGCTGGGCATCGACCGGGGCTACCGGCTGCCGGTGAAGGTGACCGGCTATCCGAGCAGCGGCAACCTGCCCATCACCTGCAGCAACACCTCCGACGAGCAGAGCCCGACCCAGCTGCGGATCGACTGCCCGGACTACACCGGCGGCACCAGCGGGAGCCCCTGGGTGACCGACTTCGACCCGGCCACCATGACCGGCACGGTGGTCGGGGTGATCGGCGGCTACCAGCAGGGCGGCAACACCCCCGACACCTCGTACAGCAGTTACTTCGGCGACGACGTGCAGGCCCTGTACGACCGGGCCACCGGGTGAGCGGGCCCAAGGTGGCGCCGCCCCCGCCCGGACTGGTAGATCTTCCGGGTACGGGGAGCCGCACAGCGGCGGCCCGGTGCAGCGCCCGTACACCCGACACGCGTCCACCGGACGCGAGGACGAGAGGCGGAGTCCTGATGGCACTCGGCCCGGCCCGGCCCGTGCGCGCTCGGCTGCTGCCCCCCGCGGCGGCCCTGCTGATCGCCGCCACCGCCTGCAGCTCCGCCGTCGAGGCGCCCCCGGCCGCCCGCACCGCCCCTCGGGACGCCGCCGGGGACCGCGTCGGCACGCTCTCGCTCGGCACCGCCCGGGGCCCCCGCGCCTGCACGGCCAGCGTGGTGCGCAGCCCCCGGCACAACCTGCTGGTCACCGCCGCCCACTGCGTGGTGCCGGACGACTACGGCCCGCAGGAGGGTCTGGTCTTCACCCCCGGCTACCGCAACGGAACGTCCCCCTACGGGAGCTGGGCGCTGGACGCGGTGACCGTCGATCCGCGCTGGAGCGAGGAGGCCGACCCCGAGTACGACGTGGCCTTCGTCACGGTGAAGCCGTCGGGGGGCCGCCAGATCGAGGACGTGGTCGGCGGCAACAGCCTCGGCGGTGAGAGCGGTTTCGGGCTGGCCGTCTCGGTGACCGGCTACCCGAACGGCGGCGAGGAGCCGATCACCTGCTCCACCCGGACGGCCTCGCAGAGCCCCACCCAGGAGCGCTTCGACTGCGACGGCTACACGGACGGCACCAGCGGCAGCCCCTGGATCACCGGCGCCGGTGCGGTGGTGGGCGTGATCGGCGGCTACCAGGAGGGCGGCGACACCCCCCGGATCTCGTACAGCGTCACCTTCGACGAGCGGGTCACCGAGCTCTACCGCCGGGCGGCGGCCGACTGAGCGGCCGACCGAGGAGGGCCGGACGGGCGGGCGACCGGCCCGGACGGGCCCCCGTCCGGGCCGGGAAACACGAAGGCCCCCCGGTCGATCGGGGGGCCTTCGCTCTGAGCACTCACCGGGGACGAACCCGATGAAGCTCCCGCAATTGGACTCGAACCAATAACCTGCCGATTAACAGTCGGCTGCTCTGCCAATTGAGCTATGCGGGATCGCGCGTACCGAGGTACTGCACAACAGGTGGGCCGGGCCCGTGGGCCCGGCTTCCTGTGGCTCCCCCAATTGGACTCGAACCAATAACCTGCCGATTAACAGTCGGCTGCTCTGCCAATTGAGCTATGGGGGATCGGCTTCCGCTCCGGGCTCCCGGTCTCCCGGGCCCTCGGCGCTCGCTGCGGGACATACATTAGCGCACTCAGGGGGGTGGTCCGCCAATCGCTTTCCCGCCACCGCTCCGCGACCCCCTCCCGGCGCGCCCGGCGAGCGGCCGGCGTACCACCCGGGGATGCTGGGGGCACGGACGGTTCGCCGCCGCGAACGGCGGGTAGGGCAATGCGGCACAGTCCGCGAGGAAGGGTGGAGACCGAGTATGTGGAAGCTGAGTTTCATCGTGGGGGCCGCGGCCGGGTACGTCCTCGGGTCGCGGGCGGGACGGCAGCGGTACGAGCAGATCGCCAAGGTCACCCGCAAGGTCGCGCAGAACCCCCGGGTGCAGAGCGCCGCCGGCAAGGCCAAGCAGCAGGCGGGCGCGGCGGCCGGCAAGGCGGCCGGCGCGGTGGCCGACAAGGTCGGCGACAAGCTGCCGAACTCGCTGACCGAGCGGGTGCCGTACTTCAACCGCGAGCCGGTGCCGGCGGACGACAGCTGGGGAACCTTCCGCCCGTGAACGGGCCGCTCCCGCACGCCCCCGCGGACGCCGGGCCGGTGAGCGGCGGCGCCACCGCGCCGGCCGCCGGCACCGGACCGGTGTGCGAGGGCGGACCGGCCGCCGAACCGCCGTACGAGCGGAGAGCTACCGGCCGGTACCGACTGGGCAACACTTGCTCCGCCCGGCCGCGTCCGGCCGCCCGCTGAGGCATGATCTCGACATGGCCATCGTCGCGGGGATAGACAGTTCGACCAACCGCACCAAGATCGTGGCGTGCGACGCCGAGACCGGCACCGTGCTGCGCTCGGGCAAGGCCCCGCACCCGGCCCCCGAGGGCGACGACCCCCGGGCCGGGACGGACCCGCAGTCCTGGCTGCACTCGCTGGGGGAGGCCGCCGCGGGCGGCCTGCTGGAGAGCGTCCGGGCCATCGGCGTCTGCGCCCAGCAGCACGGCATGATCGGCCTGGACGCGGGCGGCGTGCTGGTCCGCCCCGCCATCCTGTGGAACGACCCGCGCTCGGCCGGCGCCGCGGCGGCCCTGGTGGACGCCCTCGGCGGCCCCGCCGCCTGGACCCAGGCCATCGGCGCCGTCCCGACCGCCAGCTACACCATCGCCAAGCTGCGCTGGCTGGCCGAGTTCGAGCCCGCCTCGGCCCGGCGGATCGCCGAGGTGCTGCTGCCGCACGACTGGCTGGTCTGGCAGCTCCTCGGCCACCCGCAGCGCCGCACCACCGACCGCGGCGACGCCTCCGGCACCGGCTACTGGTCGCCGATCACCGGCGAGTACCGGCAGGACCTGGTGAAGCTGGCCCTCGGCCACGAACTGCGGCTGCCGGAGGTCCTCGCCCCCGCCGAGCCCGCCGGCCACACCCCCGAGGGCCTGCTGATCTCGGCCGGCACCGGCGACAACATGGCGGCCGCCCTGGGCCTGGGCCTCGGCCCCGGCGACGCGGTGGTCTCGATCGGCGGCAACGGCACCATCTTCGCGGTGCACGACCGGGCCGTGGTGGACGCCTCCGGCGTCATCTCCTCCTTCGCCGACGCGACCGGCCGGCACCTGCCGATGGCCGCCACCCTCAACGCCGCCCAGGTGCTGCGCGCCACCGCCGGAATGCTCGGCACCGACCTGGAGGGCCTCAGCGAGCTGGCCCTGCAGTCCTCCCCCGGCTCGTACGGGCTGGTGCTGCTGCCCTACCTGGACGGCGAGCGCACGCCGAGCCTGCCGCACGCGGCGGGCACCCTGACCGGGCTGCGTGCCGAGTCGATGGCGGCCCACCACCTGGCCAGGGCCTCCGTCGAGGGCATGCTCTGCAACATCGCGGACGCGCTGGACGTGCTGCGCGCCAAGGGCGTGGAGGTCCGCCGGGTGTTCCTGCTCGGCACCGCCGGACGGCTGCCCGCCGTGCGGCAGATCGCACCCCAGGTGTTCGGCGTCCCCGTCCTCGTCCCGGCGCCCGGCGACCACGCGGCGCGCGGCGCCGCCCGGCAGGCCGCCTGGGCACTGGCCGGCGGCGCCGAGCCGCCGCACTGGGAGCTGCCGGAGGGGGCCGTCACCACCGTCCCCGACCAGGAGCGGGACCTGCCGGTCGGGTCGGCGGTTCGCCGGCAGTACGCGGCGGCCCGGGAGCAGATCCACCCGGAGACCGCCTCCTGACACCGTCCGGGGGCGGGCCGCGGTGGCGCCGAGGATGCGTCACCCGGCCACCGGTGGCAGCGTGGAGCGGGACACGGCCGTCGGAGCGAAGGACCGATCCCCCATGGCGCTGCACGAAGGAGCCGACGACGACCGGAGGCTGACGGTCAGCCCGTTCATCGGCGCGGCCGACCCGCTGGGGTCGATGGAGCTGGCCCCGCCGGTGCACCGGCTGGCCCAGGGCCCCGTCCCGGCGGACAGCGCCTACCAGCTGATCCACGACGAGCTGATGCTGGACGGCAACGCCAGGCTCAACCTGGCCACCTTCGTGACCACCTCGATGGAGGTCCAGGCGACCCGGCTGATGACCGAGTGCCTCGACAAGAACATGATCGACAAGGACGAGTACCCGCAGACCGCCGAGCTGGAGCGGCGCTGCGTGGCGATCCTCGCCGACCTGTGGCACACCCCCGACCCGAGCAGCTCCGTCGGCTGCTCCACCACCGGCTCCAGCGAGGCCTGCATGCTGGCCGGGCTGGCCCTGAAACGCCGCTGGATGCAGCGCAACGCCGAGCGGTACGCCGCCGGGGCCCGGCCCAACCTGGTGATGGGCGTCAACGTCCAGGTCTGCTGGGAGAAGTTCTGCACCTTCTGGGAGGTGGAGGCCCGCACCGCCCCGATGGAGGGCGAGCGCTACCACCTCGGCGCCGAGCAGGCCGTGGCGCTCTGCGACGAGGACACCATCGGCGTGGTCGCCATCCTCGGCTCCACCTTCGACGGCAGCTACGAACCGGTGGCGGAGATCTGCGCGGCCCTCGACGAACTCCAGGGCCGCACCGGGATCGACGTGCCGGTGCACGTGGACGGCGCCTCCGGCGCCATGGTGGCGCCCTTCCTCGACCCCGACCTGCAGTGGGACTTCCGACTCCCCCGGGTCTCCTCCATCAACACCTCCGGCCACAAGTACGGGCTGGTGTACCCGGGCGTGGGCTGGGCGCTCTGGCGCGACAAGGAGGCCCTGCCCGAGGAGTTGGTGTTCCGGGTGAACTACCTGGGCGGGGAGATGCCCACCTTCGCCCTGAACTTCTCCCGGCCCGGGGCCGAGGTGATCGCCCAGTACTACACCTTCCTGCGGCTCGGCCACGACGGCTACCGGGCCGTCCAGCAGGCCTCCCGGGACGTCGCGCTGTACCTGTCGGGCGCCGTCGAGGCACTCGGCTGCTTCCGCCTGCTCACCCGGGGCGACGACCTGCCGGTCTTCGCCTTCACCACCACCGACGACGTGCCGTTCGACGTCTTCGACGTCTCGCGCCGGCTGCGCGAGCGGGGCTGGCAGGTCCCCGCGTACAGCTTCCCGGAGAACCGGACCGACCTCGCGGTGCTGCGGGTGGTCTGCCGCAACGGCTTCTCCCGCGACCTGGCCGACCTGCTGCTCGCCGACCTGACCCGGCTGCTGCCGGAACTCAAGAGCCAGCCGGGGCCGTTGAAGGATCTCGGGGTCCCGGCCCGGACGGCCTTCCACCACTGACCCGTCGTCGGGCGGCGGTCCGGGCGCCTGCCGGGCCGCCGCCCGTCCTGGGTGTGGGCGGCGCGCGCTATGCTGCCCGACGGACTCTCAGGACCACCAAACCGCCGGGCCTTGAGGAGGGGGCCGTCCATGGCGCGTGGCACCGTCCCGTACTCAGCCGGACCCGGTCACCCCCAGGCGAACGGCATGACGATGACCACCGAGGACGCAACCCCCACGCCCCCGCACAGCGCCCCCGGCGCCGGACCTGACACCGGACCTGACACCGGATCCGAGGGCGGACCTGACACCGGGCCGGACGCCGCCGAGCGGCTGCGGCTGGAGCTGCTGGCCTTCAAGGACGCCTCGGGGCTCAGCTACGCCAAGATCGGCGCGCGTACGCACTACGCGAAGTCCTCCTGGGAGCGCTGGGTCAACGGCAAGCAGTTCCCGCCCCGGGGAGCCGTGGAGAGCCTGGGCACCGCTTTCGAGCACGAGGTGGCCCCGCTGCTCGAACTCTGGGACCTCGCCGACCGGGACCGGAGCGAGCGGGAGCGGGCGGCGGCCGGCGCGACCGATGCCGGCGCGGCCACCGCGGCCGGCACCGACGGCGACGACGGCACGGCCGCCGCGACCGTCGGACGCACCGCCTGGTGGTCGACCCGGCGCGCGGTCGCCGCCGGGGTGCTCGCGGCCGTCCTGGTCGTTGCCCTGGTTCTCGGACTGACCAGGGACGGCGACCACTCGGACAAGGCCGCCGGCGGCGCGCCCGGCGCCACCGTCACCGCCACCGGCACCCCGGCGGCCGCACCCGCTCCCGCCGGGTCCGCCTCCGCCACTGCCACCGCCCCCGCGACGCCGCGGCCGATCGGCTGCAGCGCGGCCGGCTGCAGCGGCAAGGACCCGGGCGCGATGGGCTGCAGCCAGGACGGCCAGACCCTCGTCCTGGGCAAGAACCAGGACATCGTCATGGAGCTGCGCTACAGCAAGGCCTGCTCCGCGGCGTGGGGCCGGATCACCTACGCGGCGCCCAACGCCATCGTCTCGGCGGAGAACTCGGACGGGACCACCACCCCGTACGCCGTGAAGTGGGGCAACGACGCCTACTCGCCGATGGTGGAGCTGTCCGGCGACAAGTCCGCCTGGGTCTGCGCCACCCTGCCCGACGGCACCACCCGCGCCTGCACCGACCACGTGAAGGCGCCGGCCGCACCCTGAGGCCCGCCACCGCTCCGGCCCCAAGACCCGCCGGCCGCCCGCGCCGTCCCCACTGCGCGACGTCCCTGCAGGTCAGAGCCTTGGGGATGCCGAGGTCCGGACGGGGACGGCGTAGCGGTGGACCGGGCGGCGGGCCGGACCGGAGCATGGTGACCACCGCAGGGAAGGCGACCTCGCCTTCCGTCGGGCCCACCCGGCCCGTCGTCCGTGCGGCCGATCTCCACGGAGTCCCTCATGTCCGTCGGCTCGCTGCTCCACCGCAGCTGCCTCCCGTCCGCCCCGTTCCGCCCGGCCGCCGCCGGCCCCGCCGGAGCGCGCGGCCCCGCCGTGGCCGGCGCCACCGCCGCCCCGGGCACCGGCCTCGCCGCGGCTGCCCGGCCGCTGGCCAACAACAGCATCTGGGGCTGAGCCCCGGACGTCAGTCCAGGTACCCGCGGAGCTGCTCGGCGAAGGTGTGGTCGCGCAGCTTGCCGAGGGTCTTCGACTCGATCTGGCGGATCCGCTCCCGGGTGACCCCGAAGAGGTGCCCGATCTCCTCCAGGGTCCGCGGGCGGCCGTCGTCCAGGCCGTAGCGCAGCTGCACGACCTGCCGTTCGCGTTCGCCGAGGGTGGCCAGCACGGCCTCCAGGTGCCGGCGCAGCAGCAGGAACGAGGCCGACTCGACGGGTGAGGCCGCGTCGGCGTCCTCGATCAGGTCGCCGAGGGCCACGTCGTCCTCCTCACCGACCGGGGTGTGCAGCGAGATCGGCTCCTGGGCGAGGCGCAGGACCTCCCGGATCCGGGTCTCCGGCAACTCCAGGACGGCGGCGATGTCGGCCGGGGTCGGCTCGACACCGCGCTCCTGGAGCAGCCCCCGCTGGATCCGCACCACCCGGTTGATCAGCTCGACCACGTGCACCGGGACGCGGATGGTTCGGGCCTGGTCCGCGAGGGCCCGGCTCATCGCCTGCCGGATCCACCAGGTCGCGTAGGTGGAGAACTTGTAGCCCCGGGTGTAGTCGAACTTCTCCACCGCCCGGATCAGGCCGACGTTGCCCTCCTGGACCAGGTCGAGCATGGTCAGGCCGCGCCCGATGTAGCGCTTGGCCACCGAGACCACCAGGCGCAGGTTGGCCTCGATCAGCCGGCGTTTGGCGATCCGGCCGAGCACCACCAGGCGGTCGAGTTCGTCGGCGAGGCGGTCGTCCGGGGCCGGGGTGCGGGCGAGGTGCTCCTCGGCGAACAGGCCGGCCTCGACCTGGCGGGCGAGTTCGACCTCCTCCGCCGCGGTCAGCAGCCGGACCCGCCCGATCTCGCGCAGGTACTGGCGGAACAGGTCGGCGGCGGGGCCGGCGGCGGCGTCCAGCGACGCCGTGGGCGCCGGCCGGGCCGGCCGGGGGCCGGGGTCGTCGGTCAGCTCGCCGCCGGGCTCCTCGGTCGGTTCCTGGATCAGCTCGTCGGGCAGTTCGCCGGTGGGCTCCTCCGCCGGATCGTCCGTGAACTCGTCGGCGGGCTGCTCGGCCGGCTGATCCCCGAGCTCCCCGGCGGGTGCCGCCGGGACCCGGCCGCCGGCGGTGCCGGGCCGGGCACCGGGCAGCTCCGGGCCGGGTAAGCGCCGGCCCGGGGCCGGGGGGCGGGGGCCGCCTCGGCCTGGGCTGTCCTGGCCGGAGCGGCCCTGGCCGGAGGCGACCTGGCCCGAGCCGTCCCGCTCGGGGCCGGGCGGGCCGGGGAGGTCTGCGGCGTCGGTGGTGTCGGGGGTCCGGTTCGGCGTAGGGCGGACTGTCGCGGCGGGCTCCACGGGCATCCCCTCGGGGCCGTGCGCGACTCTGGCGGACCCGCGCTGAACGGAGTTGGGACGTCCTCCAGTGTGGGGTACGCCACATGCTCCGGCCGAGACTCGTGCGCGGACTTTCTGCCGCCGGCCCGGCGACCGCCGAGCGCCGCCCGCCTGGAGGACGGCGGCCGGAGAGCGGCGGCTAGAGGGCGGCGGCGCCCCGGCTGCGCAGCTGCTGGCCGTACTGCTGGAGCTGCCACAGCTCGGTCTGCACCGCGTGCAGCTCCTCGGGGGCGGCCCGGTTGCCGAGCCGCTGCAGCTGGGCCCGGACCTCGGCCACCCGCCGCTCCACCGCCTGCAGCCGCAGCTTGACCAGGAACTCGCCCGCGTAGATCTCGTCGGGCTTGCGCCGGGTGCGCACCGGCTCGACGGTCAGCTCGGTGACCAGCGAGCGCACCTGGTCGTCCGGCGCGGTCTCCCGGACGGTCTTGGTGAAGTCGGGCAGGGCGGCCCCGTACGCGGCGCCGCCGGCCTGGCCGATCGCGCGGCGCACGGCGGTGTACGGCGGGGTGGGGAACTCGTCCTCGCCGTAGTTGTCGAAGGCCGGGCTGACCAGCGCCGGGTACTGCAGGGCCAGCTTGAGCAGCTCGCGCTCGACGAACTGGGCCGGGTCGCGCGGGTTGAGCCGGAAGACCGGGCGGGCCGGCTGCACCGGCTGGGCCTGGGCCTCCGGCCGGCGGGCCTGCTGCTGGTTGCCGCCGCGCTGGTTCTGCTGCTTGTTGTCGCGGTCCCAGCGGGCGAGCTGGCCGACCCGGCGGACCACGAACTGCTCGTCGAGGATGCCCAGCATGCCGGCCAGCTGGACGGCGTACTCGTGCTGGATCGAGCGGTCCTTGATCTTGGCGACGATCGGGGCCGCCTCCAGCATCGCGGCGGACCGGCCCTCGGCGGTCTCCACCCGGTGCCGGGCGACGGCGGAGCGCAGGGCGAACTCGAAGAGCGGGACGGGGTTGTCGATCAGCGTCCGGACCGCCTCGTCGCCCTGGGCGAGGCGCAGGTCGCAGGGGTCCATGCCGCCCGGGCTGACCGCGATGGAGGTGCGGGCGGCGAACTTCTGGTCGTCCTCGAAGGCGCGCAGGGCGGCCTTCTGGCCGGCCGCGTCGCCGTCGAAGGTGAAGACCGTCTCGCCCCGGTACTGGGAGGTGTCCATCAGCAGCCGGCGGATGATCTTGATGTGGTCCTCGGCGAAGGCCGTGCCGCAGGTCGCCACCGCCGTGGTCACCCCGGCCAGGTGACAGGCCATCACGTCGGTGTAGCCCTCGACCACCACCGCCCGGCCCGACTTGGCGATCTCCTTCTTCGCCAGGTCGATGCCGTACAGCACGTTGGACTTCTTGTAGATCGGCGTCTCGGGGGTGTTGAGGTACTTCGGGCCGGTGTCGTCCTCGCGCAGCCGGCGGGCGCCGAAGCCGATCACCTCGCCGCCCATGTCCCGGATCGGCCACACCAGCCGGCCGCGGAAGCGGTCGATCAGCCCGCCGCGCTGGCCCTGCGAGGCCAGACCGCCGAGCAGGACCTCCTTGTCGCTGAAGCCCTTGCCGCGTAGGTGGCGCACCAGGTGCTCCCAGCCGGCCGGCGCGTAGCCGACACCGAAGTGCTGGGCCGCCTCCTCGTCGAAACCGCGCTCGGCCAGGAACCGCCGGCCGATCTCGGCCTCCGGCGACTGCAGCTGCTCCCGGAAGTACGCCGCGGCCACCTTGTGCGCCTCGACGAGTCTGGTCCGCTCGCCCTGCTGGTGGCGGGGGTTGTAGCCGCCCTCCTCGTAACGCAGGGTGATGTTGGCCTGGGCGGCCATCCGCTCGACGGCCTCGGCGAAGGTGAAGTGCTCGATCTTCATCAGGAAGGCGATGGTGTCGCCGTTCTCCTGGCAGCCGAAGCAGTGGAAGACGCCCTTGGACGGGTTGACGTAGAACGACGCCGACTTCTCGTCGTGGAACGGGCAGACGCCCTTGTACTCGCCCCCGCCGCCGTTGGTCAGCTGGACGTACTCGCCGACCACCACGTCGATGGGCAGCGCGCTGCGCACCGCCTGTACATCTTCATCCCTGATCCGCCCGGCCACTGTGGAAGTCTACGTCCCCGCCGACCCGTCCCCCGGTGCCGTCAGGTCCGGGCCGCCGGGCCGAGCAGCCGGGCGTGCAGGGCCAGCGCGGAGGCGTCGGTCAGGGTGGCGATCTGGTCGATCACCGCGCGCAGGGCGGCGCAGTCGTCCTCGGCCTCCTCGTAGCGGGCGGCGAAGACCACGTCCAGGCCCTCCGGGGCCCGCCGGGTCAGCACCTCGGCCAGCTCGGCGATCACGATCCGCTGGCGCGAGCGGAGCTGCTCCTGCTCGTCGCGCTGCATCACGTACCGGACGGCGACGGCTTTCAGCACCGCGCACTCCAGCCGCACCTCGCGCGGCACCACCAGCTCGGCCGCGTACCTGGTCAGCCGGCCGGGGCCGTAGCGGGCCCGGGTGGCCTGCTCGGCGGCCAGGCAGAACCGGCCGATCAGCTGGCTGGTGAGGTCCTTCAGGCCGGCCCGGGCGCGGGCCGAGCCGTCGTAGGCGGCGGGCCACCAGGGCTGGGCGTGCAGGCGGTCCAGCGCCTCCGAGAGCTCCTCGGGCGGGGCGTCCGGGGCGTAGCGCTCCGCGACCTTGAACAGCTCCGCGCGCTCGACCGGGGAGCGCAGGGCCTCCGGGTCGATGTGGCCGGCCTGCAGGCCGTCCTCGACGTCGTGGGTGGAGTAGGCGACGTCGTCCGACCAGTCCATGACGGTGGCCTCGAAGCACTTGCGGTCCGGCGGGGAGCCGGCCCGCAGCCAGCGAAACACCGGCAGGTCGTCCGCGTAGACGCCGTACTTGGTGGAGCCCGGGTCGGTGGGGTGGGCGCCGCGCGTCCACGGGTACTTGGTGGCGGCGTCCAGCGCGGCGCGGCTGAGGTTGAGGCCGACGCTGCGGCCCGGCCAGGGCGCGAGCCGGGCGGGCTCCTCGTCGAGCGGGGCGAAGCGCTTGGGCTCCAGACGGGTCAGGATCCGCAGCGACTGGGCGTTGCCCTCGAAGCCGCCGCAGGCCTCGGCGGCCTGGTCGAGCGCCTCCTCGCCGGTGTGGCCGAACGGCGGGTGGCCGATGTCGTGCGCCAGGCAGCCGGCCTCCACCAGGTCCGGGTCGCAGCCGAGGGCCGCGCCCAGCTCGCGCCCGACCTGGGCGCACTCCAGCGAGTGGGTCAGCCGGGTGCGGGGGAAGTCGCTGCGCATCGGGGCGACCACCTGGGTCGTCCCCGCCAGCCGGCGCAGGGCGGCGGAGTGCAGGACGCGGGCGCGGTCGCGCTGGAACGCCGTACGGCCGGGGCGTTTGTCCGGCTCGGGCACCCAGCGGGCCTCGGCGGCTCCGTCGTACGGGCCGGGCTGGTTCGACGGGGTCAGGTCCGGGGTGGCGGTGCGGTGCGCGGTGTCGTCCATATGCCAGTCACGGTACGCCGCCCGTCCGACAGCCGGGGGGTGCCGCGCGTTGCCGGGCGCACAACAGGGCGCGAATCCCGCGCGGCGGCGCGGCGGGGCGCCTGCCCGCCGGGGGCGGCGGTGGCCCGCGGCGGTGGCCGCCGTGGCTCAGGCCGCGATCCGCAGCCGGGAGTGCTCGTAGCGGGCCAGCACCAGACGGGCCATCAGCTCGTGCGCGCCCAGCGGGGCGCTGGTCAGCCAGTCCCCCGCCGCCGCGGCCAGCCGGGAGAAGTCACCGGGCGCGGTGAAGTACCCCGCCACCGCGATCCGGCGGTAGCCGCGCGCCGACAGCCGGGCCACCGCCTCGGCCACGCTCGGCGAGCCGGCCGCGACGTAGCCGGGCATCACCGGCACGTGCAGCCGCCTCGCGAGCAGCCGCGCCTGGGCCTCGGTGTCGGCCGCCGCGTCCGGGTCGCGCGAGCCCGAGGCGGCCAGCACGACGGCGTCCCGGCCGTGCCGGTGCCGCTCGCGGACGGTCGCGGGATCGGTCCAACCGGCCTCCACCAGTCGCTCGTACAGGACTTCGGTGAGCAGCCCGTCCGGCCCGAGCGGGGCCGTGATCGTGCCGCTGACCTGCGGCGCCGCAGCCAGCAGGGCCGGCAGGTCGACCTTCACGTGGTAGCCCCGGCCGAGCAGCAGCGGCACCAGGACCACCGGGCCGGCCAGCTCCGCCAGCACGTCCGGCAGCAGCGGCGCGTTCAGCCCGAGGTGGGCCAGCCGGACGTCGAGTTCGGGGCGGGCGCCGCGCAGCAGGGCGAGCAGCCGGCGGATCTCGGCGAGCGCCGCCGGATCGCGTGAACCATGCGCGACCAGCACCAGGGCCGGGCGGCGGGCGGAGTGCAGGACCAGCGGCGGCCGGCCGGCCGGGCGGCCGGTCGACGTCGCGGCCGACCTGGCGGTGAACTGCTGCGAGATCTCGGCGAGGAGGTCGGAGGAGCTTGAGGTCCAGGTGGGCGGCGTCATGCCTCCAGCGTGGCCGCTCGCTGTTTCCCCGCCGTTGCCCGGCGGTCACGACTGGTTTCCCCGCCCTCACAGCCGGGGCCCGCCGGGGTGAGTCCGGTGTGCGGAAGCCGTAACGCGCGGGTCGTGGCCGCGAAACAGCGCCGTAGCAGGGTGACGGCATGAGCAACGCCGTCGCCACCACCGACACGCACTGCCCGTACTGCGCCCTCCAGTGCGGCATGGGACTGCGCCGTACCGCGGGCGCCGTCCCGGTCGCGGTGGTCGAGCGGCCCGGCTTCCCGGTGAACCGGGGCGCGCTCTGCGGCAAGGGCTCCAGCGCCGCCGCCGTGCTGGCGCCCGGGGCCCGCCTCACCACCCCGCTGGTCCGCCGCGACGGCGTGCTGCGGCCGGCCCGCTGGGACGAGGCCCTGGACCTGGTCGCCGACCGGCTGGCCGCCACCGCCGGGGAGTACGGGCGGGACACCGTCGGGGTGTTCGGCGGCGGCGGGCTGACCAACGAGAAGGCCTACCTGCTCGGCAAGTTCGCCCGGGTGGTGCTGCGCACCTCGGCGATCGACTACAACGGCCGGTTCTGCATGTCCTCGGCCGCCGCCGCCGGCACCCGGGCCTTCGGCCTGGACCGCGGCCTGCCGTTCCCGGTCGCCGACATCCCGCGGACCGGCTGCGTCATCCTGGTCGGCAGCAACCCGGCGGAGACCATGCCGCCGTTCGTCCGCTACCTGCGCGAGCTGCGGGAGAACGGCGGCACCCTGGTCGTCGTCGACCCGCGCCGCACCCGCACCGCCGAACTCGCCGACCTGCACCTCGCCCCGCGCCCCGGCACCGACCTGGCCCTCGCGCTCGGCCTGCTGCACCTGGTGGTCGCCGACGGCCGCACCGACGAGGCCTTCATCGCGGAACGCACCAGCGGCTGGGCCCGGACCAGAGCCGCCGCGATGGCGCACTGGCCCGAGCACGTCGAGGCGGTGACCGGCGTACCGCTGCCGCAGCTGCGCGAGGCCGCCCGGCTGTTCTGCGACGCCGACGGCGCGATGGTGCTGACCGCGCGCGGCCCGGAGCAGCAGGCCAAGGGCACCGACACGGTCAGCGCCTGGATCAACCTGTGCCTGGCCACCGGCAACGCGGGCCGCCCGCACGCCGGCTACGGCTGCCTCACCGGGCAGGGCAACGGCCAGGGCGGGCGCGAGCACGGCCAGAAGGCGGACCAGCTGCCCGGCTACCGCAAGCTGGACGACCCGGCCGCCCGCGCCCACGTCGCCGCCGTCTGGGGCGTCGACCCCGACTCGCTGCCCGGCCCCGGGCGCAGCGCGTACGAGCTGCTGGACTCGCTCGGCGGGGAGGTCAGGGCGCTGATGCTGACCGGCTCCAACCCGGTCGTCTCCGCCCCGCATGCCGGGCACGTCACCGAGCGGCTGCGCTCGCTGGACTTCCTGGTGGTCAGCGACGTCGTGCTGTCCGAGACCGCCGAGCTCGCCGACGTCGTCCTGCCCGTCGCCCAGTGGGCCGAGGAGACCGGGACGATGACCAACCTGGAGGGTCGGGTGGTCCTGCGCCGCAAGGCCGTCGACGCCCCGCCGGGCGTGCGCACCGACCTGGAGGTGCTGCACGCACTGGCGGCCCGGCTCGGCCACGGCGAGGGGTTCCCGACAGACCCGGAGAAGGCCTTCGACGAGCTGCGCCGGGCCTCGGCGGGCGGCGCGGCCGACTACGCGGGCATCAGCTACGAGCGGATCGCGGCCGAGGACGGCGTGTTCTGGCCCTGCTCGTCGCCCGAGCACCCCGGCACCCCCCGGCTGTTCCTGGAGCGCTTCGCCCATCCGGACGGGCGGGCCCGCTTCATCCCCGTCCAGCACCGGCCCGCCGCCGAGGAGCCGGACGCCCAGTACCCGGTCCGGCTCACCACCGGCCGGGTGCTGGCCCAGTACCAGTCCGGCGCGCAGACCCGCCGGGTCGACGCCCTGAACGCCGCCGCCCCGGGCCCGTACGTCGAGCTGCACCCGCTGCTCGCCGACCGGCTGGGCGTGCGGGACGGGGACCAGGTCGCGGTGGTGAGCCGGCGCGGACGGACCGTCACCCCCGCCCGGCTGACCACCGCGATCAGGCCCGACACCGTCTTCATGCCCTTCCACTGGGCGGGCGAGGGCAGCGCCAACATCCACACCAACCCGGCGCTGGACCCCATCTCCCGGATGCCGGAGTTCAAGGCCTGCGCGGTACGGCTGGAGCCGGTCGCCGCCGCCTGAGCCGTCGGGGACCGGCTCAGATCGCCCGCCGCACCTTGGCGGCGAAGCGCGGCGCGCTCGCCGAGAGGCGTTCGAGCAACCCCTGGAGCTCCCGAGACGCGCGGCGGTGCGCGGCCACCTGCTGGTGGAGCACCCGCAGGACTCCCCGCAGTTCGAGGTCGAGGGCGTCCAGGAGGAAGTCGTCCCCGGGGGTGCGCACCGCGCGCCCCCGGGCATTCAGGGTCGTCCGAGCCGGTTGTCCGTCAGACGATCGCGCGCCCGCTCGCGGTGCTCTCCGGGACGCCCTCGTCGAGATCCCAGTGCTCGGCGATCAGGCCGTCGGCGATCCGGAAGACGTCCACCACGGCGCGACCCGGGTCGCCGGGGGCGGCGGTGAAGTGGGAGTGGGCGAAGACCAGGTCGCCCTCGGCGGCGAGGCGGCGCAGCTCGAAGCGGAGCTCCGGGAGCTGTCCGCGCAGGCCGGCGACGAACTCGGCGAGCGGGGCGGCCGGCGCGCGGTTGAGGGTGCCGTTGACGCCCTGCTGGCCCGCGAAGGTCGCGGTGTGCAGGTCGCGGCCGATCGGGCCGCCGAGTCCGACGACGGCGAGCGAGGCGGTGCCGAGGGTGAAGTAGCCGAGCGAGAGGGCCGCGAGCCCGGGCCGGGCGGCGCGGACGGCCCGAGCAGCGGGTGCGGCGGGTGCGGATGTGGCGGGGAGAGCCGGGCGGGCCGGTGGGGCCCGGGTGGTACGCATCGGAGACCCCCATTCCCATACGAACTCGCCCGCAGCGTCGCCCTGGTGGCCGCCGGCCCGGCGCGCTGACGACGGGTGCGCGCCGCCCTCGCGACGCGCACCGGACAGGGCCCCGGACAGGGCACGGGAAGGGTTGCGGGGGCTCACACCCGGCCCCGGAGCTCGCTGAGGTCAACGTTCCGCCTCCGAAACAGACCGGCCCCGGACGGGAAACACCCGCGCCACATGCTCAAAGGCATGACAACGACCGGTACTCCCCCAGCGGACGGCATCGTGGTCGTCGGCGCGGGGATGGCCGGCCACCGGCTCGCCCAGCAGCTCGTGCGGCACAGCACCGACCGCCCGGTCGTGCTGCTCGCCGAGGAGGAGCACCCCGCGTACAACCGGGTACTGCTCGCCGAGGTGCTGGCCGGCCGCTACGCCCCCGACCTCGCGGCGCTGGCCGCGCTGCCGCCGCAGGTCGAGCGCCGGCAGGCCCGGGTGGTGCGGATCGACCGGGAACAGCGCCAGGTGCTCTGCGACGACGGCTCCGCGATCGGCTACGGCGATCTGGTGCTCGCCACCGGGAGCAACCCCGTCCTGCCGCCGCTGCGCGGCCTGTTCGACGACTCCGGGGCCGGCCGGGAGCGGCACGCCCTGCCCAGCGGCGTCTTCGCCTTCCGGACCATGGCCGACTGCGCCGACATCGAGGCCTACCTGCCCGGTGTGGCGCAGGCCGTGGTGGTCGGCGGCGGGCTGCTCGGGGTGAGCGCCGCCCGGGCACTGGCGGCGCGCGGCGTCCAGGTGGTGCTGGCCCACCAGGGCGAGCACCTGATGGAGCGCCACCTCGACGCCGAGGCCGGCGCGCTGCTGCGCAAGCACCTCACCGACCTCGGCATCGAGGTGCACACCGAGTGCCGGGTCCGCTCCGTACTGACCGAGGACCGCACCGTCACCGGCGTCGAACTCGCCGACGGCTTCCGCCTGGAGGCCGGTCTGCTGGTGGTCGCCGTCGGGGTGCGGCCGCGGACGGGGCTCGCCGAGGCGGCGGGCCTGGAGACCCGCCGCGGCATCGTGGTCGACGACCGGCTGCGGACCAGCGACCCGCACATCCACGCGGTGGGCGACTGCGCCGAGCACCGCGGCGTGCTCTACGGCCTGGCCGGCCCCGCCCAGGAGCAGGCCGACATCCTGGCCCGCCTGCTGGCCGCCGGGCCGGCCGGCCCCTCGTACACCGGCAGCCGGCTGCTCACCCGGCTCACCCTGACCGGCCCCGACCGCGCGCCGCTCGACCTCGCCGCCTTCGGCGAGACGGAGCCGGCCGCCCCCGAGGACCGGGTGATCCGGCTCGCCGACGCCGTCGGCGGCACCTACCGCAAGGTGATCGTCCGCCGTGACGAGCGGGGCGAGGACCGGCTCGTCGGCGGTGTCCTGCTCGGCGACCTCAGCACCGTCGGCACCCTGGCCCACACCTGGGAGGGCGACGAGGCCCTGTCAGCCCACCCGCTCCACCTGCTCACCGCCACCACGCAGAGCAGCACGACCCCCGGAGGGACCCGATGACCACCACCACCAGGCCGACCGTACTGCTGGTCGGATACGGCATGGTCGGCCACCGCTTCCTGGAAGCCCTGGCCGACGCCGGAGCCGCCGACCGCTACCGGGTCGTCGTCCTCGCCGAGGAGCCCCGGCACGCCTACGACCGGGTCGCGCTGACCTCGTACTTCTCCGGCCGGACCCCCGAGGACCTGCTGCTCGCGGAGGACGGCTTCGCCGCGAAGCACGGCTACGAGATCCACCTCTCCGACCCGGCCACCGCGATCGACCGCGAGGCCCGGACGGTCACCACCGCGAGCGGCCGCAGCATCGGCTACGACACCCTGGTGCTCGCCACCGGCTCGTACCCGTTCGTCCCGCCGGTGGACGGCAAGGACGCCGAGGGCTGCTTCGTCTACCGCACCATCGAGGACCTGCACGCCATCGAGGCGTACGCGGCCGGCTCCCGGGTCGGCGCGGTGGTCGGCGGCGGTCTGCTCGGGCTGGAGGCGGCCGGCGCGCTCAAGGGCCTGGGCCTGCAGACCCACGTGGTCGAGTTCGCCCCCCGGCTGATGCCGGTCCAGGTGGACGAGGGCGGCGGCGACGCGCTGCGCCGCACCATCGAGGAGATGGGGGTGGTCGTCCACACCGGTATCGGCACCACCGCCGTGACGGTCTCGCCCGAGGGCGCGGCCAACGGGATGACCTTCACCGACGGCAGCAGCCTCGACACCGACCTGGTGGTCTTCTCGGCCGGTGTGCGCCCCCGCGACCAGCTGGCCCGCGACTGCGGCCTGACGGTCGGCGAGCGCGGCGGCATCGCCGTCGACGAGCACTGCCGGACCTCCGACGAGAACGTCTTCGCGATCGGCGAGTGCGCGCTGGCCGTGGACGGCCGGGTGTACGGCCTGGTCGCCCCCGGGTACGAGATGGCGGGCGCGGTCGCCCACCAGCTCGCCGACCAGGCCGCCAAGCCGTTCACCGGCGCCGACCTCTCCACCAAGCTCAAGCTGCTCGGTGTGGACGTGGCCAGCTTCGGCGACGCCTTCGGCACCACCCCCGGCGCGCTGGACGTCGTCTACTCCGACTCCCGCTCCGGCATCTACAAGAAGCTGGTGGTCACCCCCGAGGGCGCGCTGCTCGGCGGCATCCTGGTCGGCGACGCCGAGGCGTACTCCTCGCTGCGGCCGCTGACCGGCACCGGCGTCCCGCTGCCCGTCCCCGCCGAGTCGCTGGTGCTGCCCGCCGGGATGGGCGCGCCGGTCTCGCTGGGCAGCTCCGCGCTGCCGGACGAGGCGGTGGTCTGCAACTGCCACAACGTCACCAAGGGCGAGGTCCGCGCGGCGGTCACCGAGCACAGCTGCGGCACCGTCCCCGAGGTCAAGAAGTGCACCAAGGCCGGTACCGGCTGCGGTTCCTGCATCAAGCTGCTCTCCACGATCGTCAGTGACGAGCTGGAGGCCTCCGGCATCGAGGTCGACAAGGGCCTCTGCCCCTGCTTCGGGCAGACCCGCGCGGAGCTGTACGAGATCGTCCGGGTGAAGCGGATCTCCACCCACCGGCGGCTGCTGGCCGAGCACGGGCGCCTGGGCGGGGAGGGCTGCGAGGTCTGCAAGCCGACCGTCGGCTCGATCATCGCCTCGCTGGCGCCCGAGCTGGAGGCCTCCGGCCACGTGCTGGACGGCGAGCAGGCGGCGCTGCAGGACACCAACGACCACTTCCTGGCGAACCTCCAGAAGAACGGCTCGTACTCGGTGGTGCCGCGTATCCCCGGCGGTGAGATCACCCCGGAGGGGCTGATCGTGATCGGTGAGGTGGCCCGCGACTTCGGCCTCTACACCAAGATCACCGGCGGTCAGCGGATCGACCTCTTCGGCGCCACGGTGGACCAGCTGCCGCTGATCTGGACCAGGCTGGTCGAGGCCGGCTTCGAGTCCGGCCACGCGTACGGGAAGTCGCTGCGGACGGTCAAGTCCTGCGTCGGCTCCACCTGGTGCCGCTACGGCGTCCAGGACTCGGTGGCCATGGCCATCCACCTGGAACTGCGCTACCGCGGCCTGCGCAGCCCGCACAAGCTCAAGTCGGCGGTCTCCGGCTGCGCCCGCGAGTGCGCGGAGGCCCGCGGCAAGGACTTCGGCATCATCGCCACCTCCAACGGCTGGAACCTGTACGTCGGCGGCAACGGCGGTGCCACCCCGCGGCACGCCGACCTGCTCGCCCAGGACCTCGACGACGACCAGCTGATCAAGCTGATCGACCGGTTCCTGATGTTCTACATCCGGACCGCCGACCGGCTGGAGCGCACCTCCGCCTGGCTGGAGCGGATCGAGGGCGGCCTCGACCACGTCCGTGACGTGGTGGTGCACGACAGCCTCGGGATCGCCGAGGAGCTGGAGGCCCTGATGGCCAACCACGTCTCCGACTACCAGGACGAGTGGGCCGCCACGCTGGCCGACCCGGACCGGATGCGCCGCTTCGTGTCCTTCGTCAACGCCCCCGGCGTCGAGGACCCGAGCATCCGGTTCACCCCCGAGCGCGGGCAGGTCAAGCCCGACCTCACCCTGCTCGCCACCGAGGCCGATCTGCTGGCCGCCCTCGACCCCGACAACTCGCTCCTGCTGGAGGTCCGATGACCGTCGTCGCCACTGAGACCGCCTTCACCGTCGCCACCGAGGCCGTCGCCACCGACCGGATCGAGGTGCTCGCCGAAGGCACCTGGGCACCCGTCTGCGACCTGGACCGGCTCGCCCCGGGACGCGGTGTGGCCGCCCTGCTGCCGGACGGCCGGCAGGCCGCGGTGTTCCGCGACCACCTGGACCGCGTCCACGCGATCGCCAACCGGGACCCGTTCACCGGCGCGTACGTGCTGTCCCGCGGGCTGCTCGGCTCCACCCCCGACGGCCGGGTCTACGTCGCCTCGCCGCTGCTCAAGCAGCGGTTCGACCTGGTCACCGGCGAGTGCCTGGACGACGAGTCGGTGCGGATCGTCGTCCACCCGACCCGGCTGAGCCCGGCCTGACCGGCCCAGCCCTGATCGGTACCTGAGCACACCTCGCAGCACCGGATCCCCGGACCACCGGCGGCCGTCCGTGGTCATCGCCCTGACCGCGCGGACGGCCGCCGGCCCGTTTCCCGGGCCCGGCACCGCCGCCCGGCCGCCGAAGGCCTGCCGGGCTACCCCCGGACGGCCTGCAGTACAGCGGCCGCGACCCCCTGCTGACCCAAGGCGTTCGGGTGGACGGCGGCCAGGCCGGGCGCCGGGAAGGGCGGCTCGATCCAGCGGGCCGCGGCGGCGCACAGGTCGTGGCCGGCGGAGGGCGTCGCGGTGTCCACGAACCGGGCGCCGGCCGCCTCCGCCCGCCGGGCGAGCATGGTGTTGAGCTCCTGCTCCTTCTCGGCCAGGAAACCCAGGTCGGCCGGGGTCACCGCGCCCTCCAGCACCGACGCGCAGGGCGCCGGGTCCGTCGGCAGCAACATCGGGTATCCGACCACGAACACCCGGGCCTGCGGAGCCCGTCGCCCGATCTCGCGCAGCACCTCGGCGAGCTTCTCCCCCGCCGCATCCACCTTGCGCCGGACCTGGTCACCACCCTGGGCCGAGGCGTAGTGGTCCCGGCAGGGCGCCTCGGCGGCCGCCGTCCGGCCCAGGCTCTGGGACAGCGAGTTCGTCAGGCTCCGCCGGGCGCACTCGCCCACCACGTCCATGAAGCCGGCGTCGTTGCCGCCGATCCCGACGGTCACCAGCCGGGTGGCCGCCGACAGAGCGTCCAGCTGGGCCGGGTTGGAGCCGTCCGAGGTCTGCTGCGGGCCCGTCAGGTCGGGCGTCCGGGCGCCGCTGCAGCTGACGTCCCGGAAGTCGGCGCCGGTGAGACCGAGCGTCCTGGCCACCAGGGAGGGGTAGTTGACCGCCGAGCGGGCGCAGCCCCGGGGCTCGCCGACCTGCGGTTCGATCTTCAGGCCGGCGGTGTACGAGTCCCCCAGCGCGACGTACGGGCCGGCGGGCGGGGCGGACGACGCAGTGGGGCTCGCACTCGCGCCGGGCCCGGACGCCGCGGCGCCCGGGCCGGCCGTCCCGCCGGTGCAGCCCGCGGTCAGCAGTACTACGGCGAGCAGCAGCGCGCCGATGACGGCCGCCGGGCCGCCGGGTGATCGCCTGTGCACAGCAGAGCCCCCCCTGGGGATAGGAATCCGCACGCCCTCGGTACGTGCGCGGACGGCGACCCGTCCCCCGGGCAGCTCGGCACACCAACGAACGGGCCCGGCCCGATGATTCCCGCCCGCCCCCGGAACTTTTCAACCCGACGACGGCGGGGCGCCGGCAGCAACCGGCGGTCGCCGAGTTCCGGAAGTGCCGGATCGGCCGGCCAGCTCCTGGACCTAGTCGGCGTCCCGCTCGTGCTCCGCCAGGAACTGCTCGAAGCGCCGGCCCAGCTCGTCCGCCGAGGGCAGGTCGACGGCCTCGGCGAGCAGGCTGTCCCGGCTGTCGGCGCCGGCCACCGCGTCGTACTGGCCCTCCATGCCCCGGATGGCCGAGCGCAGTTCGCCGTCGCCCTGGGCCAGCTGCTCCTCGATGTCGGCGTACACCTCGCCGACCCGGTCGCGCAGCGAGTGGCCGGGCAGCACCAGGCCGGTGGCCGACTGGACGGCCTCCAGGATCAGCACGGCGGCGGCCGGGTAGGCCGACCGGGCCACGTAGTGCGGCACGTGCACGGCGAAGCCCAGGACGTCCTGGCCGGCCTCCGCCAGCCGGTACTCCAGCAGGGCCTGGGCGCTGCCGGGCACCTGGGCCTGCTCGAACCACTGCGGGTAGCCGGACGCCAGGTCGAGGCGGTTCCCGTGCGGGGTCAGGCCGACCGGGCGGGTGTGCGGCACCCCCATCGGGATGCCGTGGAAGTCGATGGAGAGCCGGACCTCGAACCGCTCCGCCAGCTCGCGCACGGCGGCGGCGAAGCGCTCCCACTCGACGTCCGGCTCGGGGCCGGTGAGCAGCAGGAACGGCGAGCCGGCCGCGTCCTCGACCAGCTGGAGGAGGATCTCCGGCGGGTCGTAGGAGGCCCAGTGCTCGCGGTCGAAGACCATGGCGGGCCGCCGGGCGCGGTAGTCCACCAGGCGGTCGTGGTCGAAGCGGGCGACGACCTGCGGGGAGCCCTCCTCCAGCAGGTGCGCCACCACCTGGCCGCCGGCCTCGCCGGCGTCCATGAAGCCCTCGAAGTGGTACAGCAGCACCAGGCCCGCGCCGGTGTCGCCCAAGGCCGCGTTCGCGGCGGCCACGGCGGCCACACCCTGCGGTTCCAGCTCGTACAGCGCCTGGTGATCTCGCACCGCGTACCCAACCCCGTTCGTTCTCGTCGTCGGTCTGTCTCGGTCTGTCTCGGTCTGACGTGGTCCGTCCGGGCCGGGCGCCGCCGGGCGGGCCCCTGCGGGTCGTCCCGACCGGATTCCGGCCTGCCGGAGGCCCGGCGCGGGCTCTCCCCCGCCGCGGGTCTCTCGCTCAGTCCAGCGTGCCGGAGGCCGCTTGCATTCCCGTTGCGGCCGCGCTTCGTGCCGGGAACGACACCAGGCCCTCACCCGATCGGAGAATCATCGCACCCCGCCGGAAACCCGCTGGTCACACCCCCTCCGCCGGTCCGGCGCGGCACGCGCCGGGCAGATTCCGGGGCCCGCGCCCGGGCGGCGCAGCGTACGGCGGGGATTCACACGCCCCCTTTCGCGTGCCGCGAAGTGACGCACCGCCCTTTGACGGGTATCGTCCTCTCGCTGCCTCGCATCGTCGCGTCGTCGTCTCGTCGTCGGTAACGCCGTTGACCACGTCCCGGACCGCTGCTGGGCCAGCCCACACGACGCACCTTGCCTTCATCTGGCCGCCTGCTTCCCTTCGCGTACTCGTTTCCCCCTCGGCCATATCGCGGACGCACACTGTCCCCTCGCTCATCCCGCCGGACCGGTCCGTGGACCCGTGTCCGTTCCGGCACCGCGCTGCCCGCCTCCGGGCCGCCTCCCCCGTCGTACGAACCGGGCACTCCGGCGTACGCCGGAACGGGCGGAGCTCCCTGGAGCGGGGCGAAATCCAGTCGCCCTCCGCGCCGTATCCCGGCGCGAGGTCACCCTCCGACGCCGAAGGACCGAAGGTTCCGTGCCCGTACCCGTCATCCTCGCCGGCCGCACCGTCCGGCTGGAGCCCCTCGCCGAGTACCACGCCGAGGCGCTGGCCCAGGCCGGCGCCGAGGACCGTACGACCTACGCCTTCACCCCCGTCCCGCACGGCCTGGAAGCGGCCCGCGACTACGTCGCCCGCGCCCTGGCCGACCAGGCGGCCGGGCGCTCGCTGCCGTTCGCGACGGTGAGCACCGCCGACGGGAGGGTGGTGGGCTCGACCCGCTTCCTCGAACTCGACTACTGGCAGGGCCCGCTGGTCTGGCCGCCGGCGCCGGGCATCCCGTTCGGTGATCCGGCCACCGCGGTGCCCGACGCCGCGGAGATCGGCAACACCTGGCTGTCCCCGCGGGCCCAGGGCACCGGCATCAACACCGAGGCGAAGCTGCTGATGCTGCGCCATGCCTTCGAGGCGTGGGGCGTGCAGCGGATCTCGATGCGCGCCGACGCCCGCAACCAGCGCTCGCGGACCGCCATCGAGCGGCTCGGCGCCACCTGCGAGGGCGTCCGCCGGGCCCACTCGCGGGGCCTGGACGGCGTGGTCCGCAGTACCGCCTTCTACTCCATCCTGGACGAGGAGTGGCCGGCCGTGCGGGACATCATCGAGCTGCGGATCGCCGCCGCCACCTCGCCCAGCGCCCCGGACCGGGCGATCAACCAGGAGTGCCTTAGACACGGCGGCGGCGCTGGGCAGCTGATCCCCGCCTGACCGACCGGACACCTCGCCGGCGGGGCCCGCCGGACGGGCCCCGCCGGCGTTCCGGCGCGGGTCAGTAGCCGCGGGCGGCGAGCCGCAGGATCACGGCGAAGAACTCGTCGGCGTCCATGGCAGCGACCCGCAGGCCCGCCCAGCGCTCCTCGACCAGCGCCGAGACCGGCCGCCACCCACCGCCCCGGACGGGCGCCACCCGGACCTCCCAGACCGCGAAGCCCGTCCAGCTGCGGTGCAGGTGGAGGGTGCCCTCGGCCGTCCAGGAGAACCACTTGTCGTCCATCGAACGCGGGCGCAGGCCGTACCGGATCCGCTGCCACTCCTGCTCGCTCCACACCACGTCCGGCACCGCCTGCGGGTGCGGCACGAGCAGTGGACGAGCGGCCAGCGGGTCGGTCCTGGCGGTCGCGACGCTGCCCGGCTCCGGCGTCGCCCAGTCGGGCAGCGGCTCGCGGGCGGCCAGCCAGCCGGCGGGGATGCCCGCCGTACCGGTGTACGCGGCGACGATGCCGCCGGTGATCGCCGCCGTGGTGTCGACGTCCCCGCCGGCGGCGATCGCGTCCCGGACCGCGCCCGGGTAGTCGCCGAGCCGGCGGGCCGCGCACCAGAGCGCGTACGGCACGGTGTCGGCGGCGCTGACCCGGCTGCCGTTGCCGAGCACCCGGGCGGCCGCCCGCAGGTCCGGCTCGGCGAGCAGGGCCAGCGCCTCGGCGATGCCCTCCCGGACGGCGCCGGGCGGGGTGAGGTCCCGTACCGCCGTCAGGAAGGCGGTGGGGGTGGTGGGTTCGTGCCGGGCCCGGGCGGCGTGCGCGGCCGCCACCGCGACGGCGATCGCGCCGGCCACCGCCTGCGGGTGGGTGTGGGTGATCACGGCACTGTCGGCGGCGGGCCGGACGGCGGCGGCCGGGTCATGGGCGAAGGCGGCGCCGAGCGGGGCGACCCGCATGGCGGCGCCGTTGCCGTACGAGCCCTGGCCGTCGAAGAGTTCGGCCGCCAGGCGTTTCGGGTCGCCGCCCTCGCGGATCAGGCGCAGCAGGCGGTTGGCGGCGGGGCCGTAGCCGCGGTCGAAGTCGTGCCGGCGGGCGAGGGCGTGGGTCAGGTCGAAGGTGTCGATGCTGCCGCGCTCACGCTGCGCGGCGTGGACGGAACAGGCCGTCTCGGTGTCGTCCGTCCACGGCCAGGGGCCGGGCGGGGTGGCCCGGGCGGCCAGCAGGGCGCCGGTGCCGGGAACGAAGAACTGGGCGCCGAGGGCGTCCCCGACGGCGAGGCCGTGCAGGGAGTCGAGGGCGGGGTCGGTGGTCGCGTCGCTTTCGGTGGGAAGGGTCATCGGGCGCCATGTTCTCAGACTGAGAACATGGCGCCAACGGTTTTTCGCCGCCGGCGGCCCGCCGGGTTCAGCAGCGGGGGTCGATCTCCTGGAAGCTGGCGTAGTGGTCGGCCGTCCAGTACTGCTCGCCGACCGCGCCGGTGACGACGCGTCGGGTACCGCGGTCCTGGGAGCCGGGGGTGACCACGGTGTACTCGTGGTAGTAGCCGGTGCGCTGCCGGGGCAGCCGGCTCTCGCGGTTCTCGAAGACGATGCCGTCGGAGCGGTACGGGTAGGGGCCGCCCGCGGCGATCAGGGCGAGGGTGCTGCGGGCCGGGGTGGGGAGCTTGCTCCGGCAGACGTCGGCGATCCGGGGGTCGGCGGGCACCCAGGCGGCGGCGGTGGGGCCGGCCGCGGTGGGGCCGGCCGCGGCCGCACCGGAGGTGGCGGCGGGCGCGGTGGAGGCGGCCTGCGGGGAGGGGGTCGCCCCGGCGTCCGCCGGGTCGCGGTGCGCGCTGAGGGCGTAGGCGCCCGCGGCGGCGATCGCGCAGACCAGGAGCACGGCGACGGCGATCAGGCGGTTGCGGCTGGTCATGGGACTGGTCATGACATCCAGCTTGCCGGGCGGGTCGCGCCGGCCGTCCGAACGGGGTGTGTCATCACCCGATCGGCGCAGGGAATGCGGTCGGGGCGGGAGCGGACGCCATTGTCCGCTCCCGCCCCAACTGCTGTACGTACGCCGGTTCTCCTGCGCCGAGCTCCGGTGTACGCCCCTCCCGGCGGGAGGGGATGCGGTCAGCGACCTTCGCCGAGGCGGGTCGGGCCCCGGGCGGCCGATGCCTGGCCGCCCGGGTGCCCGCCACCGTCAGCGCGAGTCGCTGCCCGCCGTCCGAAGGGCGGCGCGGCCCGCTTCCAGGCGCGCCACCGGGATCCGGAAGGGGGAGCAGGACACGTAGTCCAGTCCCACCTCGTGGAAGAAGTGCACCGACTCCGGGTCGCCGCCGTGCTCGCCGCAGACGCCGAGCTTGAGGTCGGGACGGGTGGCCCGGCCGGCCTCGACGGCGTGCTTGACCAGCGCGCCGACACCGTCCCGGTCGATGGTCTCGAACGGGGAGACCCCGAAGATGCCCTTCTCCAGGTACGCGGTGAAGAACGAGGCCTCCACGTCGTCGCGGGAGAAGCCCCAGACCGTCTGGGTGAGGTCGTTGGTGCCGAAGGAGAAGAACTCGGCGGCCTCGGCGATCTGGCCGGCGGTCAGCGCGGCCCGGGGCAGCTCGATCATCGTGCCGAGCTTGATGTCCAGCTGGACGCCGGTGGAGGAGGCGACCTCGGCGAGTACCCGCTCGCACTCGTCGCGGACGATCTCCAGCTCCTGGACGGTGCCGACGAGCGGGATCATCACCTCCGGGCGCGGGTCCCCGCCGGCCAGCCGCCGCTCGGCGGCCGCCTCGGCGATCGCCCGGACCTGCATCCCGAACAGGCCGGGGATGACCAGGCCGAGGCGCACCCCGCGCAGACCCAGCATCGGGTTCTGCTCGTGCAGCTTGTGCACGGCCTGGAGCAGGCGCAGGTCGTTCTCGTTCGGGTCCTTGCGGGCCTCGGCGAGGGCGACGCGCACCGACAGCTCGGTGATGTCGGGCAGGAACTCGTGCAGCGGCGGGTCGAGCAGCCGGACGGTGACGGGCAGTCCGTCCATCGCCTGGAAGAGCTCCAGGAAGTCGCCCTTCTGCAGCGGCAGCAGGGTGCCGAGCGCGGACTCCCGGTCCTTGTCGTTGTCCGCCAGGATCAGGTGCTCGACCTCCTTGCGGCGCTCCTCACCGAGGAACATGTGCTCGGTGCGACACAGGCCGATGCCCTGGGCGCCGTAGCGGCGGGCGCGCCCGCCGTCCTCGGCGTTGTCGGCGTTGGCGCGGACCGCGAGGCGGCGGCGCACGTCGGCGTGGGCCATCAGCCGGTGGACGGCCTGGACGAGGCCGCCCTGGACGTCGGCGCCGGCGTGCAGGGTGCCCTCGAAGTACTCGACCACCGGGGACGGCAGCACGGGTACCTCGCCGAGGTACACCTTGCCGGTCGCGCCGTCGATGGAGACGACGTCGCCCTCCTCCACGACCTGCCCGTCGGCGGTGGTGAAGCGGCGGCGCTTGGTGTCGACCTCGAGCTCCTCCGCGCCGCAGACACAGGTCTTGCCCATGCCGCGGGCCACGACGGCCGCGTGCGAGGTCTTGCCGCCGCGCGAGGTGAGGATGCCCTCGGCGGCGATCATGCCGTCCAGGTCGTCCGGGTTGGTCTCCCGGCGGACCAGGATGACCTTCTCGCCGGAGCGCGACCACTTCACGGCGGTGTAGGAGTCGAAGACCACCTTGCCGACCGCCGCGCCGGGCGAGGCCGCCAGGCCCCAGGCGACCCGCTTGGAGCTGGCGTCGGGGGCGAAGCGCGGGAACATCAGCTGGGCGAGCTGGCCGCCGGTGACCCGGTGCAGCGCCTCGTCCAGGTCGATCAGGCCCTGGTCGACCAGCTGGACGGCGATCCGGAAGGCGGCGGCGGCGGTGCGCTTGCCGATCCGGGTCTGGAGCATCCAGAGCTTGCCGCGCTCGATGGTGAACTCGATGTCGCACAGGTCGTGGTAGTGCAGTTCGAGCTTGTGCATGATCGCCATGAGCTCGTCGTACGACTTCTTGTCCAGCTTCTCCAGCTCGCTGAGCTGCAGGGTGTTGCGGATGCCGGCGACCACGTCCTCGCCCTGGGCGTTGGAGAGGTAGTCGCCGTAGACGCCGACCGCGCCCGTGGAGGGGTCACGGGTGAAGGCGACGCCGGTACCGGAGTCCTCGCCGAGGTTGCCGAACACCATGCTGCAGACGTTGACCGCGGTGCCCAGGTCGTTGGGGATGCGCTCCTGGCGGCGGTACAGCCGGGCCCGGTCGCCGTTCCAGGAGTGGAAGACGGCGTGGATCGCGAGGTCCATCTGGTCGCGCGGGTCCTGCGGGAAGTCGCGGCCGGTCTCGCGCAGGACGATCGCCTTGAAGGTGTCGACCAGTACCTGGAGGTCGGAAGCGTCCAGGTCCAGGTCGTCGGCGGTGCCCTTGGCGGCCTTGGCCTCGTCGAGGGCCTCCTCGAAGAGCTCGCCGTCGACGCCCAGCACGGTCTTGCCGAACATCTGGACGAGGCGACGGTAGGAGTCCCAGGCGAAGCGCTCGTTGCCGGACTGCGCGGCGAGGCCGAGCACCGAGACGTCGGAGAGCCCGATGTTGAGGACGGTGTCCATCATGCCGGGCATGGAGAACTTGGCGCCGGAACGTACGGACACCAGCAAGGGGTCGTCGGCCTGGCCGAGCTTCTTGCCCATCTCCCGCTCCAGGGCGTCGAGGTGCGCACTCACCTCTTGGTGGAGCGAGGCCGGCTCACTGCCGGTCTCCAGGAACACCTTGCAGGCCTCGGTGGTGAGGGTGAACCCCGGAGGGACGGGGAGGCCCAGGTTGGTCATCTCGGCGAGGTTGGCGCCCTTGCCGCCAAGAAGATCCTTGAGGTCCTTGTTTCCTTCAGTGAAGGAGTAAACAAACTTCTGCTGGGACGGCACGGGTCGGTCTCCTCGCACACGGTTGCCCTGACGCCGGAGAACATACCCATTTCAAAGGCGTTCTTGCGCTGCCAATAGGCCGTACGAGGCCGGTACCGATCGGTAACCCAGCAGATCGAATGCCTGTCAGGGCGTTCACCTCTGGTGCTGAAATCGTCCGGCTGACGCTAGCGTGCGTTCAGTTCTTGAACACGTCGAAACGCGAAGATCACATGAAGCGGACAGAGCGTGATGGTGAGCGCCCGGCCGTGTTGCCCCGGCTTGATTTCCTGCACCCCGACTCTCCGATACTCCGCCGACCCCTTCGGAAGCCGATTTGCGCCTTCCGGGCCAAGACCGACACCTGACCGTATGTCAGTCGCCACGGTATGTGGCAAGCGTCACGAGCGCATCTCACCAGTCGTGCGTAGCGACACTGCGCCATTCGTCGCACTGCGTCCAGAAACGTGTTCGTTCCGTGACTGGATCAAGCCCGAATGGAGCCCTCTTGGCCAGGTTGTCCAAGAGGGCTGGGCCGTCCCGGCAGTCGCCCCTCCGGGGTCAACTTGGCCGGACCGTCCACATCATCCGCCAGAGATGTCCGATTCGGCGTCAACGCCCGGCAGGGCGCAGTCATACGGATCGTCCAACCAGCCTTCGGGGAGGACCACCCGGTTGTTGCCACTGGTCCGGCCCCGGGGGCCGTCCGCGCCGGCCGGCCACAGCTGCGACTGCTCCACCTCGTCCAGCGTCCCGCCCAGCTCGGCCAGCGAGCTGGAGTTGGCCAGCCGCACCCGCAGCTCGGAGCCGACCGAGAAGCCCTTGGTGTACCAGGCGACGTGCTTGCGGAAGTCCACCACCCCGCGCTGCTCGTCCCCCATCCACTCGCCCAGCAGCTGCGCGTGGCGCACCATCGCCCGGGACACGTCCGCGAAGGACGGGCGCGCCGGATCGGCGTCCCCCTCGAACACCGCGACCAGGTCCTTGAACAGCCACGGCCGGCCCAGGCAGCCACGGCCGACCACCACGCCGTCGCAGCCCGTCTCCCGCATCATCCGCAGCGCGTCGCCCGCCGACCAGATGTCCCCGTTGCCCAGCACCGGGATGTGCGCGGGGACGGACTCCCGCAGCCGGGCGATCGCCGACCAGTCCGCCGTACCGCCGTAGTGCTGGGCGGCCGTCCGCCCGTGCAGCGCGATCGCCGAGACACCCTCCTCGGCGCCGATCCGGCCGGCGTCCAGGTAGGTGAGGTGGTCGTCGTCGATGCCCTTGCGCATCTTCATGGTCACCGGCAGGCCGCCCGCGCCCGCGACGGCCTCGCGCAGCAGCTCCCGCAGCAGGTTCCGCTTGTACGGCAGCGCCGAGCCGCCGCCCTTACGGGTCACCTTGGGGACGGGGCAGCCGAAGTTGAGGTCGATGTGGTCGGCCAGGCCGTCGTCCGCGATCATGCGGGCGGCCTTGCCGACGGTCACCGGGTCCACCCCGTACAGCTGGATCGAGCGCGGCTTCTCGCTCGGGTCGAAGCGGATCAGCTGCATGGTCTTGGCGTTGCGCTCGACCAGCGCCCGGGTGGTGATCATCTCGCTGACGAACAGGCCCTTGCCGTCGCTCTGCTCCCGGCAGAGGGTGCGGAACGGCGCGTTGGTGATGCCCGCCATCGGGGCCAGCACGACGGGCGGCCACACCCGCATCGGGCCGATGTCCAGCGGCCTGAACTCGGAGTCGGCCGGGGCGGGTCCGGGCGTGGCGGTCTCGGGCGTGGCGGTCATGCGCGGCGCATCCTCAGCAGCTAGGCGGTCCCGCCGGGCGCGGTCCGGGACTCTTCATTGTCCCCCACCCGGCCCGGTGGCCGGTCGGCGGGGCCGGGCCGGCCACCGGGCCGGGCCGGGCAGGGCGTCGCGCGGGCCGCGACCCGGCCGGTCAGGGCCGCGCGGCCTGCACCGTCATCGACCCGGACGTGGTGGACCCCTCGATCGTGCGCGGCGAGGCGCTGTCGGCCAGGACCGGGTCGATGGAGCGCCCGCCGGAGCCCGCCCGGCCGGTGAACCGGTACCGCGACCCGGCCGGCACGGTGAGCGACAGCGAACCGGAGGTGGACGAGGCCACCACCGACGCCGGCGCCGCGGCGAAGGACAGGTCCACCGTGCCGGAGGCGGTGTCCGCCTCCACCGCCGGCGAGGTCAGCCCCTCGCCCCGGACGACGCCCGAGGTCGAGCCCAGGGTCAGGCGTCCGGAGAGGCCGGCCAGCCGGACCGACCCCGAGGCGGTCCGCAGCTGGACGTCCCCGGTCAGGCCCCGGACCTCGGTGTGGCCCGACGAGTTCCGCCCGGTCACCCTGGTGTCGGCGGGCACCTCCACAACCAGCCGGGTGCCGCAGTCGAACCGGCCCGCGTCCAGGAAGCGGTTGCAGCTGACCGAGACCCGCAGCACATCGTCGTCCCAGAGCATCGACACCTGGGGTTGCCGCAGCGTCCAGTCGAGGGCCGCCCGCACCACCACCCGGTCGGACCGGCCCGGCTCGATCCGCACCGTCGCCCGGCCGGTGTCCAGCGCCAGCACCCGGGCCGCCCGCTGGTACTCCTTCACCGAGCTGGTGTGCTGCTGCACCAGCGCCGCCCACGCCTGCGAGGCCCCGAGCATCAGCACCACCGCCATCACGAGCCCGCCGGCCAGCCGCCAGACCCGACGCTCGCCGGCCGTCCCGGCACCCGCCGGTGCCCCCGGGCCCGCGTCCGGCCCTGCGCCGGGCCGCACCGCCGTCCGCTCCTCCCCCGCCGTCCGGCCCGTCATGGTCAGCCGACCTCCAGGAAGCGCAGCACCGCGAGCACCCGGCGGTGGGTGGCGTCGGCGGGCGGCAGGTCGAGCTTGGTGAAGATGGAGTTGATGTGCTTGGCCACAGCGCTGTCACCGACCACCAGGGCCGCCGCGATGGCGGTGTTGGAGTGGCCCTCCGCCATCAGCCCGAGGACGTCCCGCTCGCGCGGGGTCAGCTTCTCCAGCGGGTCGCGGTGCCGACGCACCAGCAGCTGCGCGACCACCTCCGGGTCCAGTGCGGTGCCGCCCTCGGCCACCCGCTGCAGGGCGTCCACGAAGTCGTCCACGTTGGCGACCCGCTGCTTGAGCAGGTAGCCGACCCCGCTGGTGTTGGTGGCCAGCAGGTCGGCGGCGTAACGCTCCTCGACGAACTGGGAGAGCAGCAGCACCGCGACCTCGGGCCACTGCCGGCGGATCATCAGCGCCGCCCGCACCCCCTCGTCGGTGAAGCCGGGCGGCATCCGGACGTCCGTCACCACCACCCCCGGCCGGTGCTCCTCGACGGCGGCGAGCAGCTCCTCGGCGTCGCCGACGGCGGCGACCACCTCGTAGCCGACCGCCTCCAGGACCTTGACCAGGCCGACCCTCAACAGGACCGAGTCCTCGGCGATCACAGCTCGCACGGCAACTCCACGGTGATGGTGGTGGGGCCCCCGAGGGGGCTGTGGACGGCCAGCGTGCCGTCCACCGAGGCGGCGCGTTTGCGCAGCCCCGTCAGTCCGGTGCCGCCCGCCGGATCGGCGCCGCCGACCCCGTCGTCGGTGATGACGATCCGCAGCCGACCGCCCTGCTCGCGCACCGAGAGCACCACCTTGGAGGCCCGGGCGTGCTTGGCGACGTTGGTCAGCGCCTCGGAGACGGTGAAGTAGGCGACCGCCTCGACGGTCGGCGAGACCCGGCCCGGCAGGTCGACGTCCAGCCGGACCGGCAGCGGGGCGCGGGCCGCGATGCCGGACAGCGCCGCGTCCAGGCCGCGGTCCTCCAGGACGACCGGGTGCAGCCCGCGGATCAGGTCGCGCAGCTCCGCGATGGCGGCCTGCGCCTCCTCGTGGGCGTCGATGATCACCTGCATCGCCTCGGGCGGGACGTCCTTGAGGGTCCGCCGGGCCAGCCCCAGGTTCATCGCCAGCGAGGTCAGCCGCTGCTGCGCGCCGTCGTGCAGATCGCGTTCGATCCGGCGGCGCTCGGTGTCGGCGGCGTCCACCACGCCGGCCCGGCTCTCGGCGAGGTCCTCCACCCGGCGTTCCAGCAGCTCGGCCCGGTCGGGGCCGAGCATCGCCAGCGTCACCCGCTGGTCCAGCGCGGCCAGCGGGCCGGCCACCCGGGGGACGGCGGCCAGCAGCGCGGCGCCGCCGAGGGTGGCCGCCAGCGGGACCCAGCCGCTGCCGCCGACCCGGCTCGTGGCCGGCATCAGCCAGCTCCAGCCGTACACGGTGGCCAGCACCAGGCCGATCGCCCATCCGTAGAGGAGGAGCACGGCGGCCAGCGCCAGCAGCGGCCCGACCACCAGGTGGTAGCCGGTCTGCCGCCAGGCCGCCGCGGTGCGCAGCCGGCGGAGCGGGTTGCGACCGGCGCCGGTGCCGCGCGGGATCTCCACCCCGCGCAACGCGCGCAGCCGGCTGCGCTGGGCGGCCGTCAGCCTTCCGAGCAGCAGGAGCAGCACGGTGGTCATCGGGAAGAGCAGCTTCGGGACCAGCATCGCCACCCAGAAGGGCCCGCTCAGCAGCGCCCCCGCCGCGAGGAAGAGCGTGTCGTGCCAGGGCCCCGCCGACCACGGGGTCCGCCCGGCGCTCCCGGCGAGCAGGCGGCGCGGCAGGGTGGAGGACATGCCCGACAGCCTAGGCCGCGGCGATCATGGCCCGCCATGAAGGGGGCTGCAGTCCCGATGGTGTAGCTGGGTACACCCCCGGTCCGGACGATCACGCTACCGACATCTCCCGTCCGGGCCGGAAGGCTTGACGGTATGACGACGACAACGGGGACAGCTTCGGACGCGGCTCGGGAGAGGGCCGGGAACGCGGCCGGGGGCGCGGCCGAGGGCGGCGCCTCCGGTGCCGGCGGGGACACGGCGTGGGAGGTGGCGACCGGCCTCGGCGGGGGTGCCCCGGTTCCGGCCGCCCCCGCCGGCCCGTGGTCGGTGCGCGGCGCCGGCGGCGGGCGCCGCGAGGGGCGGCGGGCGGCCCTGGAGGTCTACGAGCACGGCGAGTTGCTGGATGTGGTGGTCGTCTCCCGGCTCTCCCCGCAGGTGCTGCGGGGTGCCCGGCGCAGTACCTGCGGCGGGCGTGACCTCGCCCTTGCCTGGGGCCGGCGGCCGGCCGAGGGGCCGCTGCCGGTGGTGGAGTTCGCCGGGCCCCGACGGACGCTGCGCCGGGTGTGGGTGCCGGCCCCAGCCGTGGCGGTGTCCGGCGAGTTCTGGCTGGCCTGGGCCGAGGGGCCGTTCAGGACGGTACGGGTGCAGGACGCCCCCGGCGGCTGCCCGGCCGAGCGGCTGCGGCTGGTCCGCGCGCGGGGTGTCGGCAGTACGGCCGGCGCCGGCGACGGGGGCGACCCGGAGTGCTCGGCGTGCTCGGCGCGCTCGGACGAGGCCTCGGTGGTCGCGGACGGCGGTACGGCATGAGCCTCGCCGTCGCGCTCGCCCCGGGGCGTCCGGTGGCCCCGATGGGATCCCCTCGCGTACGGTTCGAGCGACTGTCCCCCCGACTGCCGGGCCTGGCGGCCCTGGTACTGCTGCCCTGGCTCGCGCTCCTGGTCGCCTGCGGTGAGACCTGGTGGGTGGTACTGGACGCCCTGGAGTTCTCGACGCTCTCCGCCACCCACATCCTGCTGAAGCGCCGTACTCCGGCGGCCCGGTGGACGGCCTGCGCGGCCGCCCTGCTGCTGGGCGCCGACGCCCTGGCCGACGTAGGGACGGCGGCCCCGGGCATCGCCCTCGCCTCCGCGCTGATCATGGCCCTGTGCGTCGAACTGCCGCTGGCCGCCGTGTGCCTGACCCTGGCCCGTGGCGCCGCCCCGACGCCCCGGCCGTCTGTTCAGGCGTCGACCTCGCACCAGAGCCCGCTGCGACTCCCTGGCCTGTTGCAGACCCAGGCCTACGCCACCGCCTGGGAGGCCGGCATCCTGCGGCGAGGAAGCGCCACCCAGGCGCAGGCGGACGAGGGCGTGGCATTCCCGCTGACCAGGCAACAGTGCCTCGACCGCTCCCAGCCGCCGGCAATCCACGCAGTCCTGGATGAGAGCTGCCTACTCCGACCCATCGGAGGAAGTGACGTGATGATCGCGCAGTTGCATCATCTGGAGAGCGTTGCCACAAGTTGGACAGGGATACCGACTCCGTTTCAACGCTCAGCAAGCACTGCGATCGCCTTCAGGTCGAGGCCCTGAACCGAGCCGCAACCGTTGCAACGATCCGCCGCGTACGGGAGGACCTTGAGAATGCACGTTGACCTGACCGAGGCTCCCTGGCGCAGGAGCACCTACAGCGGCGGGCAGAACGGCTGCGTCGAGGTCGCCGACGGCTTCCCCGGCATCACGCCCGTCCGCGACTCCAAGGACCCCCAAGGCCCGGCCCTCGTCTTCCCCGCCGGCGCCTGGCAGTCCGTCGTCACCGCCACCGCCACCGGCGAGTTCGGCACGCTCTGACCGGTCCGGGCGGAGCCGCTCGTTCCACGGTCAGAGCTTCTCCGGGCCGCGCGCTGCCCAGATGTGCGTGGTCCCGTCTCCTGCGAGGCTGAACGCCGCCGGCGTCACGGTGACACCACCGCGCTGAGCCACCTGCCGCTACCAGGCTGACCTAGACGTACCTACAACACCTACGCACCGCATCGCCTTCACCGTCGATTGCCTCGGCCGGCGGCCTCCGGGCGAGAATACGCACGCACGACGACCAACTGCCCTCCGGAATCACCTCGATCAGCAAGCCTGCCGACGCCAAGCGTACTGACGCACCATCAGTTGACCCCACGTCGACCAAGCGCCCCAACCGGGTCGATCTGAGTACTTGTACGGATACTCGGGTGCCGTCGGGTGCCGCTACTCTCATGCGCGTACGAGAGCTGTCCAGGGGGGACAACGTTGACTGACATCAAGGTCGATCCGGCCGCGCTCCGGGCTTCAGCCGGCCTGGCCCGGGCTATCGGGGAAGAACTGGCCATGCCGTTCGAGTCGGTGATCAGGACCGGCTCCGCCGCTGCTGCACTACTCGCGGGCTGGTCGGTGGCAGACGAACTAGGGGAAATGTCCAAAGGCTGGGCACCAACCTTCACCAAGATCCGGGAGCGCATCAAAAATACCGCTACCAATCTGGATGCCACCGCCGATGGGCATGAGTGGAACGACCAGGCGATCGCCCAGCTCTGGACCCCGCGAGGTGCCGGATGAGCAACATCTACGAACTGCTGCTCAAGTTCGACCCGAACGCCATCCATGACGCAGCAAAGGGATGGCGCACCATGTCCCGGGCCGTCGAAGACGCGTACTCGCGTCATCGACACACGGTCAACGGGCCACTTCGGCATGCTCAGTGGACGGGGAAAGACGCAGACAGCGCCTTCTACGCCATGGAGTTCAACGAGAGCGTTCTCGAAACGCTCCGCGTCGAGGCCGAAGCAGCTGCCCTGGCCCTCGACACCACTGCCGACCGTATGTATCAGGCGCAGACCAATCTGACGAACGCCATGCACCGGGCGACCGAGTGGCAGCTGACGATCTCAGGTGACGGCACGGTCAATCTGCCGCCACCGAGCCCCGGCGAACAGCACGACCCGGACGCCCAGGACGCGCGACGGAACCTGGCCGGACTCAGGACGGAGGCCCAAGAACGTATCAATGCAGCTCTCAAGGCTGCCCAGGAGGCCAGCGATCAGGGCAAGCGAGCACTCGGGCGCCTCAGCCCTCTGATCTTCACGACGATCAGGACCGGTGGTGAGGTGGCCGAGTCCGCCAGAGACGCCGCCGATGTCATCAAGGAACTGGGGCTGGTCGATCCGTCGCTGCCCGATGGCAAGGACCCGGCAAAGTCGGCCGAGTGGTGGAAGTCACTGACAGCAGATCAGCAGAAGAGCTACCTCGCACTTCATCCCGAAGAGATCGGCCGCCTCGACGGCCTGCCGTCCGCCGTCCGGGACGAGGCGAATCGGCTGTTTTTGGAGCAGCAGAACGACGCGCTGCATGTGGGCAAGGCGCAGGATTTCGGGATCACCCAGAACGAGTTCAACGCGCGCGGCAACGCCGTGAGGGAGTTGAAGGAAAGGCTGGACGCCGCTGACGGAGACGCCGACGGTCGTGAACTCCTGCTACTGGGGATCGATCCGAAGGGCGATGGCCGGGCCATCGTCGCCATGGGAAACCCTGACACAGCCGACCACACCGCTGTTCTGGTTCCGGGGACAGCGACCACTCTTGCCAGTGTTCCCGGTCAGATCGAACGCATCGGCGCACTTCAACAGGCAGCCTCATCGGAGGCCCCGGGGCAACGGGTGTCGACGATCTTCTGGCTGGGATACGACGCCCCCGAGGTGCCGCCTTCAAATCTCAGCGTCGTCGGGACGGGCCGGGCCGAAGAGGCAGCCGAATCCATGCGCCGCTTCACGGAGGGCACCCGAGTCGCTCAGGGCGATCACCGGACCCACCTCACAGTCATCGGCCACAGCTACGGCACCACCGCCGTCGGAGCCGCGGCGAGCACAGGGGGCGGGTTGCAGGCTGACGACATCGTGGCCATCGCCAGCCCCGGAATGACGACGGGAAGCGCCGCGAACCTCAACATTGATCCGGCCCACGTCTGGGTGGGCGCGGCCGACGACGATGCCATCCGTGACGTGGCCGGGTTCTCACTGGGCTTCGACCCGATGTTCAGCGAATTCGGCGGGAACAACATCAAGATCGATACTCACGGGCACAGCGGCTACTGGGACCAGGCCAGCGCCAGCCTGTTGAACCAAGGGAAGATCATCGCAGGAAGGCCTCCGGCCACGGTCGACAAGGAAGCCCAGGTCGATCCCGAAACCGTCTATCCCGGCGGTCTCTGACGGAGCCGGCCGAACAGGAGAGCACTCGGATGACCAATCCCGGCGATTCGGCTCGACGAACCCGGCGTCCCGTGCGCACAGGGCTCAGGAACAGTCGCGGGCTGAAATCGGCAATGGTGGCCGTGACCGTCTGCGTCACGGCTCTTCTAGGAGGATGCGTGTCCCAGGACGGCAAGGACGCCAAACAGCCCACGATGGAAAAGAAGGACTCCCAGGACTGGGCTCGGCAGATGACCGAGTACATGGCTCAGGCCGCCGGCGTGCAGCTCAACCTGGCGTCGATCAACCCCTACTTCAGTCGCTGCGTCGGAAAGAACGACGAGCTGGCCGACGACGACAGGTACACGCTCACCTACTACGTCGACACCACTGTTCCGGTTGCTCAGCATCCCGATGCGGTCAGGAAGATCCGGGAGATGCTGGAAGGACGCGGTCTCGACGTGGAGAGCTACCGCGAATACGTGGACGGGAAGCCGGAGGCCCTTCTCTACGCAAGGCAGCCGACCAGCCGGTACTTGGTTTCTGCCTCGACGTCAGGAGGATCGGACCGGATGCTGTTCACAGTCGGAACCCCGTGCCTCATGCCGGGTACGCCGAGCCCGTCGGCTGCGCCTTCGTAGCAGTTCGTTCCGGTTCCGCCACGGACGCAGTCCCTTCGGAGCCTCTCGCAAACCCGCCCCGGCCGGCCGGCTGGTCGGCCGGCCGCCGGCCGGGGCGGGTTCCGCGGTGCCGACGGGCCTGGCCACCCGTCCGGTGACCGGTTCGCACCGGCGCGCGGGGCTGCCGTTGACCATGTCGACGGACAGATCCTCGTACGACGGCCTGCCCGACCGGGTGGCCGGCCACGCGGCGGTCAGCGGAGTTCCTGCCACCGCGGAGCGGAGTCGTCCGGCACTTCGGGGCTGCCGAAGTGGAACGGCACGCCGAAGCGCTCGGCCAGGGCCGCCCCGAGGTCCGCCCCGATCACGGCGAGCTGTGCCGCGTGCCAGGCCTCCAGGTGTTCCAGACAGGACGAACACACGTACAGCGGCACTTCGACGCCGCCCCGGGCCAGCACCCCGGCCTCCGCCACCTCCGCCACCTGGACGCAGCCGAGGCAACGGCCCCGGTCCCGCCACTCCGGTTCGTCCGGCGTCGCCGGACCCTGCTGCCGGACGACGGTCGGCGCCTCCTCCTCCCGGGCCGGGCTCCGCGTCACCCGCTCCCCCACCGGCCCGGAGGCCGCGATCCCGGCCATCAACGCCAGCGCGAAGGCCAGCAGCGCCACCAGGCCCGTGGTCCCGGGCGGCCCGCCCCACACCGGCACCACGGCGGCGATCGCGACACCCGCGCTGACCGGGACGATCACGGCGGCCGCCGTCACCGCGTCCACCGGCCCGCCCTCCTCCGGGCCCCTCACACCGCACCACCCTCGGCGGCGCCGGAACCGGCCACCGGCCCGATGTGCTCGGGACGCACCGTCCACTCGACCCCGCCGCCCTCGGGCCGCAAGTAGACCTGCCCGCCCAAGGTCGCCATGTAGACCCCGATCAGCCGACGCCCGGTGTCCCGGACGATCGCGCCTTCGCTGGGCACCTACCCCTCCGACCGACCGCTCATCGCGCATCCTCCCGCTGCTCGCCCTGCCCCGCACCCACCCACGGCGCCACCTGGTGCAGCCGAAGCAACCGCAGCCGCCCGAACACCCTCAGTGTCGCCAAGTCGTCGACTATGCCGCCGCCTACGAGTACGCCACCGTCCGGCGTGGCAGCGCAACGCAGGAGCAGGCGAACGAGCGCCTTGACTTCCTGGCTGTTCGTCAGCGCCTGCTGGCAAGGACGCCATCCATTCACGCTGTACTGGACGAGAGTTGCCTCCGTCGTCCTGTCGGAGGCAAAAGCGTCATGTTGGGGCAGCTCCAGCACCTCGAGGATCTGGCCCAGCAACCTAATCTGATGCTTCAGATCAGCCCGTACGAGCTCGGCGAGGGGCGGCCGCTGTCCCATCCGGTGAACCTCTTGACGCTACCCAACCGAACGATGCTGGGGTATACCGAAACCCTGCAACGCGGCTACTTGGAGCGCGACGCGGAGACGGTGGCCACATGGGCCGGCAACTACGATCGGCTCCAGGTCGAAGCGCTGCCTCAAGCCGCGTCCCTTGCACTCGTCCGGGCCGTACGGAAGGACTGCGAGAACCATGCAACGTGACCTGACCGACGCGCCATGGCGCAAGAGCTCGTACAGCAACGGACAGGGCGGCTGCGTCGAGGTCGCCGACGGCTACCCCGGCATCACGCCCGTCCACGACTCCAAGGACCCCCAAGGCCCGGCACTCGTCTTCCCCACCGGCGCCTGGCAGGCCTTCGTCACCGCCACCGCCGGCGGCGAGTTGGGCAAGGCCTGACGGCGTCGATCCGCGCCACCAACCCGGCGCGGCACGGCGCTCGGCGACCAGGTCGAGGCACTCGTGAAGGCCGGGAAGCGGCTCCGGCCGACTCGTCGTGCGCCGGGTGCGGTGGCGGGTCGGGTCAGCGGGAGCGGGAGTCGCGACACGGGTGGATCAGCAGGGGCAGGATCGAGAGCACCACGATCCCGCCGACCAGCAGCCACAGGTAGTGGTCGATGCCCGGGACGGCGGCGCCCAGCCAGTAGCCGGCCAGCACCAGGCTCTGCGACCAGAGCAGCCCGGCGACGATCTGCCACACGGTGAAGGTGCGGGTGGGAACGTCCAGGATGCCCGCGAGCGGGCTGAGCACCGTGCGGACCAGCGGGACGAACCGGCCGATGACGATCGCCTTGCGGTAGCCGTAGCGGCGCAGCAGTTCCTCCCCTCGGGCCGCGGCCGATCTCAGGCGTTTGCTGCGGGTGCGGGCGAGGGCCGGGCGGCCGCCGTGGCGCCCGATCAGGAAGCCGACCTGGGCGCCGACCACGGCCCCCACGGCGGCGCAGAGCATCACCTGCCAGAGCGAGAGGCGTGGTCCGGAGCCGTTGCCGGCCGCGCAGAGGACCCCGGCGGGCAGCAGCAGGGTGTCGCCGGGGAGGAAGAAGCCGACGACCAGCAGGCCCGACTCGGCGAAGGTCACGACCAGGACGGCGAGCGCGCCGAACCCGGCGAGCAGGGCGGACCCACTCGTCGGGTCGACGGCCAGCGGCAGCAGGGTCATCGCGGCCCCGTCCCGGCGGTCCGACGGTCCGGGCGCCGTCGCGCCGGAGGATTGGACACGTGTCGAACGCTACTCGGGTGGCCGCTCCCGTACCGGTCGGGCCGTCGGCGGCTGCGCTCGCCGACGCCGCCACCGCGGCCCGCGGGCGGGTGGGGATGTGCTCCTGACCTGCGCGGACGGTCTCCGGACGGAGGCTCCGGAGGCCCGCCCGGACGAGAGCAAGGGAACGGGTGTTCGATGATCGGCGTCGTGGGCATCACCCCCGGGCCGACGCCCCGGCCGAGGACTTCACCGGCGGCCCCGGCGGTGGCGTCACGCCGGGCGGACGAGGCGGCTCTCGTAGGCGAAGATCACGGCCTGTACCCGGTCGCGGAGTTCCAGCTTGTGCAGGATCCGCCCCAGATGGGACTTCACGGTCGCCTCCGCGAGGTACAGGGTGGCGGCGATCTCGGTGTTGGACAGGCCGCGGCCCACCTGGACGAGCACCTCGCGCTCACGGGCGCTGAGCCGGCTCAGCCGCTCGTCGTGGCCGGCGCCGCCGCCGCCGGGGATGTGCGGACGGAAGTTCTCCAGCAGGCGGCGGGTGATCCGCGGGGAGACCACCGCGTCGCCCGCGGCGACGCTGCGTATCGCGGTGAGCAGTTCCTCGGGCCTGGTGTTCTTCAGCAGGAAGCCCGAGGCTCCGGCGTTCAGCCCGGCGAAGGCGTATTCGTCCAGGTCGAAGGTGGTGAGGATCAGCACTCGGCTCCGCGGGGAGATCTCGACGAGCTGCCGGGTCGCCTCGATCCCGTCCGTCCCGGGCATCCGGACGTCCATCAGGACGACGTCGGGGCGCAGCTCCCGGGCGAGGCGTACGGCCTCGCCGCCGTCCGCGGCCTCGCCGACCGGTGCCATGTCGGGCTGGGCCTCCAGGACGGTGCTGAAGGCCATCCGGAGCAGCGCCTCGTCGTCGGCGATCAGGATGCGGATCGTCATGCGGACGCCGCTCCGCCGCTGCCGAGGAGGAGCCGGGTGCGGACTCCCCAGCCGCCGCCCGGCAGCGGTCCGGCCTGCAGCGTCCCCCCGTAGGCGGCCGAGCGCTCGCGCATGCCGGGGATGCCGTGGCCGGACGGTGCGGCGGCGGGGAGCGGCGGGCAGGGGCCGCTGTCGGTGACGTCCACGGTGACGGAGTCGGCCGAGCACCGGATCCGGACCGTCGCGTGGGTGCCGCCGGGTGTGTGCTTGAGGGTGTTGGTCAAGGCTTCCTGCACCAGGCGGTGGACGGTGAGTTGTGCGGTGGCGGGGATGTGGCCGTGGCCGCCGTGGACCTCCAGGCGGGTCGGCAGCCCGGCGGCGCACATCTGGTCGGCGAGGGCCTCCAGCTGGGCGATGCCGGGCAACGGGTGGCGCTCCGCGTCCGGTTCGTCGGTCCGCAGGACGCCGAGCGAGCGCCGCATGTCGGTCAGCGCCTGCCGGCCCGTCTCGGAGATCTGGAGCATCGCGGCGGTGGCCCGGTCGGGCGACCGGTGCTGCGCGTAGACGGCGGCGTCGGTGAGCGCGACCATGACGGACAGGTTGTGGGTGACGATGTCGTGCATCTCCCGGGCGATGCGTGCCCTCTCCTCGGCGACGGCCAGGCGCGCCTGCTGTTCCTGCTGCTGCTCCAGGCGGGCCGCCCGTTCCTTCAGGGCCGCGAGGTAGGCGCGTGTGGTCCGCACGTTCACACCGAGGACGGCGGCGGCGACGACCGTCGCGGTGAGCGCGACGAAGGGGGTCAGGAACGCGCCGTCCGTCGCCCAGCGCAGGCAGGCCAGCAGGGCTCCGGCCTCCACGACGGCACCGGCGACGAGCGTGCCGCGCCGGCCCGAGTTCGCGGCCGCCGTGTAGAGCGCCACCAGCAGGGCGACGTCCGCCGGCAACGGGCCGTCCGTCAGCCACTGGACGCAGGCCGCGGCGGCCACGGCGCCGAACACCGTGAGCGGGGCCCGGCGCCGCCACACCAGGGGCAGTGCGAGGGCGGCGGTGAGGGCGACGGCCCGTGGGAGTTCGTCCGGTGCCCGCGTGGTCACGACGTCGAGCAGCAGAAGCGCCGGCAACAGCGAGTCCCGCACCACGGGCGGCAGCCGGGATCCCGGGCGCCCGGCTGCCCTCACCGGTCGGGCCGCCCGCGCGGAGGCCGGGGAGGCGTACCGCGACAGCCGTCCGGCCGTCCTCGCCCACCGCGCCCCCTCCCGGTGGCGCGCCGGGTGGGCGTTGCGGGGTTCCGCGGCCGCCTCGGTCATCACACGTCCCTGTCGATTCGGCGCCGGCGTGGCCCCGGCCGGGGCCGCCCTCGCGTGCCGCCGCAGCCGGGGCGCGTCCGGGGAACGCGGGCCGCACGCCGCCCGGCACGTACCGGGGCCCTGTCACGGTAGGCCACCGGCCCCGCGGAGCACATGCGTCCACGGTCTGACGGCGCCGGGCCGGGGTCCGCCCGCAGGAGGAGGCCCACCACCTCCCGTGGTCGCAGGGCGGCCGCCCGCCCGGCGGGCCCGATTGCCACCGTGGTCGCACCGGGCCGGCCGCGGATTGCGACCCCGGGCGCACGCGACGGCGACCAGGGACCGATGTGGCGGCGCATGCCCCGCGCCGAGGATGGGCGGGTGACCGAGATCATCACGGGGCCGGCCATGTCCCCCCTGGAAATACTTGTCCTGCTGGGCGCCGTCGCGACGGTGGTGGCGCGCTGGCTTCCCCCCGCCGCCCGCCCACGCGTCACGATCGCGGCGGGGGCGGTGGTGGTGCTGTCCGCGATCGTGCTGGGTGTGACGGGCATCCGCTGGCAGCTGCTCCCGGTACTGGCAGGCGCCGCTCTCGCGTTGCCGTTCGCCGTGCTCCCCCTGCTGCCACGCCGGACCGGCCGGCCGGCGAGGCGGGCCCGCTGGTGGCTGGCCCTGCCCGGATCGATGGCCTGCGTCGGCCTGATCGCCACCGGCCCGGCGGCCGCCTGGGCCTTTCCCGTACCCGTGTTCCCCGAGCCGACGGGCGACTTCGCGGTCGGCACCCGTGTGGTGCAGTGGACGGACCCGCTCCGCCCCGAGACCTTCACCGCCGATCCGGACGACCGGCGCACGGTCGTGGTCCAGCTCTGGTACCCCGCGCGGCAGAGCCCTGCGGGCACGCAGCGGGCCCAGTACCTCGGACGCACGGAGCAGGAGGCGCGTACCGTCTCCGCCGCCCTCGCCCGCGGGGTCGGCCTGCCGGGCTTCCTGGTCGACGGTGTTCCGCGGGCCCGCAGCCGCTCGGTCTTCGACGCCCCGGTGGACGACGGCGGGGGGCGGTTCCCCGTCGTGCTGTTCTCTCCCGGGTCGGGCGGAGTGCGCACCCAGAACACCGCCTGGGCGGAGGAACTGGCCAGCCACGGCTACCTGGTCGCCGCCCTCGATCACCCGTACGACTCCGCCGCCGTCGTCCTCGCGGACGGCCGGACGATCACCACCGAGACCGCCTCCAGCGGCGACCCGGACGAGGACGAGCAGCTGGCGGCCGGCTGGACCGCGGTTCGGGCCGCCGACCTCAGCTTCGTCCTCACCCGGCTGGACGCTCTGGACGGCGGTGAGAGCGCCGATCCGCTCAGCGGTCGCCTGGACACCGGCCGGGTCGCGGTGACCGGTCACTCCATGGGTGGCGCCGCCGCGCTGCAGGCGGCCCGGCAGGATCGCCGGTTCGGCGCCGTCGTCGACCTGGACGGCTACCCCCACGGCCCCACCTCGCCCGCCCTCGACCGGCCGACGCTCGCGCTCACCCAGGCCGTCACCCCGGGAACCGACCCGCGCTACCTGCCCCGCCTCACCGAGGCGCTCAACGCCGGCACCGCGACGAGCTACCGGCTCACCGTCCCCGGCGCCGCACACCTCACCTTCATGGACGGCCCCCTGTACCTGCCGCCCGTGCCCTCGATCGTCGGCACCCTGGGCCGCACCGGGAGCCCGCGCGTGGTCGCCGCGGCCACCCTCGCCTTCCTGGACGCCGTCCTACGGGACGCACCCGGCGACCTGGCCGGCGTCCTGCCGGCCTACGGCAGCCTCAGCGTCCACCACCCGGGCGACCACCCGGACACCAGCGGTTGATCAGCCGCTCCGGCGCCCGGTCCGTGGTCACGGCAGGGCCGGCCGGGCGCCGCAACCGGGTGGCATGTACGCCTCCGGTCTGCCACCATGCGCGGATGATCACGTTCATCGACGAACTCGGCCACCTCTCCTACTCGGTCACCGGCGACGGCCCGCCCCTGGTCCTCGTGCACGCCGGCGTGGCCGACCAGCACATGTGGGACGCCGTCGTGCCCGACCTCGCCCAGCGCCACCAGGTCATCCGGTACGACCTGCGCGGCTTCGGCAAATCCCCGGTACCGGCCGGCGAGTTCAGCGAGACGGACGACCTGCTCCGGCTGCTGGACCACCTGGGCCACGAGCGGGTGCACCTGGTCGGCGCCTCCTGGGGCGGCCGGGTCTGCGTCGGCTTCACCCTCGCCCACCCCGAGCGGGTGCGGTCCCTCGCACTGCTGGCCGCGCCGTGGCCCGGCTACGACTGGTCGGCGGAGATGATCGCGTACGACGAGGCCGAGACGGCGGCCCTGGCCGCCGGAGACCTGGACACCGCCGTCGCGGTGAACCTGGACATGTGGCTGCGCGGGTCGACCCGGAGCTGGGCGGAGGTCGACCCGGAGCTGGCCGAGCGGCTCCGCAAGCCGATGCGGACGGCCCTGGCGAACCAGGACGCGGTGGGCGAGCTGTCCCAGGGCGTCACGGGCAACGAGGTCGCCACCATCACCGCGCCCACCCTGATCGGCATCGGCCTGCGCGACAACGCCGACTTCCAGGCCATCGCGCACCGGTACGCCCGCGAGATCCCGGGCGCCGGCCTGGTCGAATTCCCGGACGCAGCCCACCTGATCGCACTGGAGTCGCCGGCCGAACTCACCGCCGCCCTGCGGCCGTTCCTGGACGAGCAGGGCTGACGGCGTCCCGTCCGTCGCCGGCTACATCGCGGCCAGCGCCGCCAGCCGCTCCCGGGTCTCCTCGCAGCGCGGGGTGTACACCACCATCCGGGAGCCGGCCCGGGGCCCGAGCCAGAGGCCGGTGTAGTCGAAGCTGAGCAGCCCCGCCCCGGGGACCAGGAAGCGCTTGACGCCGTTGCCGGGCCGCTGCACCTCGTGGCGTTCCCAGGCGGCCTCGAAGTCCGGGGAGGCCTGCCGGAGCCTGGCCAGCAGGGTCTTCCAGGCGGGCTCGGCGCCGTGGTCGGCCATCGCCGAACGGAACCGCGCCACCATGCCCTCGCGCTCCACCTCGATGTCCACCAGCACGTCACGGAACCGCGAGTCGGTGAAGGCCATCCAGATCAGGTTGCGGTCCTCGAACGGCATCGCCTCCAGGTCCCCGACGATCCGGGTGTACGCGTGGTTGTACGCGAGGACGTCGTACCGGCTGTTCACCACGGCCGCGGGCATCGGCCCGAACTGGTCCAGCATCAGCCGGACGGCCGGGGTCACGGTGGCGCACTCCTGCACCGGTGACGGGTCGTCCGCGGCGGCGAGGGCGAACAGGTGGGCTCGCTCGCTGCGGTCCAGCAGCAGCGCCCGGGCGACCGCGTCCAGGACCTGCGCGGACACCTGGATGTCCCGGCCCTGCTCCAGCCAGGTGTACCAGGTGACCCCGACGGCGGCGAGCTGCGCGACCTCCTCGCGGCGCAGGCCCGGGGTACGACGACGGCCGGTCACGGGCAGGCCGACCTGGTCCGGCGCGATCCGCTCCCGGCGGCTGCGCAGGAAGGCCGCCAGATCGGCCCGGCGCAGGTCGGCGGGCGCGGCGGCCTGGGCACGGGCGGCGGCGTGAGCGGGCGCGGCGGCGCGGGCGGCGGCCGCGGTACCGGCGACACGTCCGAAGGGGGCGGTACGTCCGGGGCGGGCGGCGCCGACAGGTGCGGTGGGCAGGCTCATGCACCCAGCATGCTCCACCCCGCAGCCGGTTGCCAGGTACTTGTTATACCTGGATAACGAGACTCTGGTACCAGGGTGAGGCACGGCCGATCGTAGTACTCGTGACCCAGCCACCCGTAGCCCTGAAGACCCCCGCCGTCCACCGTCCAGGCCGAACCGCCGGCACCGGCCCCACCACGACCGGTACCGGCACCACCGCACCCGCCGCCGCCACCACCCCGGGCGCCGGCACCCTCGGCACCGCCGGACTCGTCACCGTCCTGCTGGGCGCCTTCCTGCCGATGCTCGACTTCTTCATCGTCAACGTCGCCCTGCCCACCATCGACCACGACCTCGCCGCCGGCCCCGCCGTGCTGGAGCTGGTCGCCGCCGGGTACGGCATCGCGTTCGCCGTCCTGCTCGTCCTCGGCGGGCGGCTCGGCGACATCTTCGGCCGCCGCCGGCTGTTCGTCGTCGGCGCCGCCGCGTTCGCCCTCACCTCGCTCGCCTGCGGACTGGCCCCCGGCGCCTGGACCCTGGTCGCCGCCCGCGCGGCCCAGGGCGCCTCGGCGGCGCTGCTGCTCCCCCAGGTCCTCGCCACCATCACCTCGGCCACCGGCGGCGCCCGCCGGGCCCGGGCGCTGAGCGTGTACGGCGCGGTCGGCGGCCTCTCCGTGGTGATCGGCCAGGTGCTCGGCGGAATGCTGGTCGCCGCCGACCTCTTCGGCACCGGCTGGCGCTCGGTCTTCCTGCTGAACGTCCCGTTCGCGCTGCTCACCCTGGTGCTCGCGCTCCGGTACGTCCCGGAGAGCCGCTCCCCGCAGGCCGCCCGGGTGGACGTGCCCGGCACCGCCCTGCTGACGGCCTCGCTGCTGGCCCTGCTGGTGCCGCTGATGGAGGGCCGGGCGGTCGGCTGGCCGCTCTGGACCTGGCTGCTGCTGGCCCTGTTCCCCTTCCTGGTCGCCGCCTTCGTCCAGGTCGAGCGCCGCTCGGAGCGGGCCGGCGGCATGCCGCTCGTCCCGCCGTCGCTGCTGCGGATCCCCGAGATGCGGCGGGGCCTCGGCATCGCGGTGCCGTACTTCGCCGGCTTCGGCGGCTTCATGTTCGTCGTCGCCGTCGCCCTGCAGCAGGGCCTGCGGCTGGGCCCGATCGCGGCCGGCTGGGCCCTCGTACCGATGGCCGTCGGGTACTTCGTCGCCTCGCTGTCCGGGCCGCGCCTGGTCGGACGCTTCGGCAGCCGGGTACTGGCCGCCGGCGCGGTGGTCCAGGCCCTCGGCCTGGCCACCCTCGCCGCCACCGTCCTCGTCGACTGGGCGCACTTCTCCCCGCTGCGGATGGCCCCGGGCGTCGCCCTGGCGGGCATCGGGCAGGGCCTGATCGGGACCCCGCTGTTCCGGATCGTCCTCTCCAAGGTCCCGGCGAGCCGGGCGGGGGTCGGCAGCGGCGTCCTGGCGACCGGTCAGCAGTCCAGCCTGGCCCTCGGGGTGGCCACCCTCGGCACCCTCTACCTCGCGCTCTCGCCCTCGCTCGGCATGAGCCACGCGCTGGCGCTCGTCCTGGGCATCCAGCTGCTGGGCTCGTTCACCATCCTCGCCCTCAGCCTGCGGCTGCCGAAGGCGGTCGGCTGACCGTACGGGCTTGCTCCCGCCCCCGGTGACGGTGGGCGGGAGCGGTGTCGCGTCCCCGGAACGCGATGCCCTGGCGGTGGACGGCTCCGACCGGGACGCCGTCATCGACACGCCCGGTGGCGCGGGCGCGGCGGAGCCGACGGGGAAGCCGCGCGTCAGGCCGGGCCGAGGACGCAGAACTCGTCGCCCTCGGGGTCGGTCACGCCTTCCACGGGACGTCGCGCCAGCGGGTCACACCACCTGCTGCACCTGCCACATCAGGGCGTCGAAGTCCTCGGCCAGCGCGGTGCCCGGCCGCCCCGCGTTGCAGACCGCGCTCCAGGCGCGGCCGTCCGCGGGTCGGACCAGGATCGCCTGGGTGCCCGGCAGCGTGCCGTCGTGCCAGATCGTCCCGGCGCTGTCGACCGACCAGCCCCGGGCGTAGCCCGGCGTCCCGGGTGAGGCCGGCCGGACGGCGGACGCGGTGGTCATCGCCGTCCGGGTGGCCGGCTGCAGCAGGTCCGGCGGCGCCGACAGGCCGTCGACCGAGAACAGGAAGCGGAGCAGGTCGGCCGGTGTCGCGACCCAACCCCCGTGGGAGTCCATCCGGTCGACCCGGATCCCGTACGGCGCGGCAAGGTCCAGGCCGGTGTACACCGCCTCCCCGTCCTGGCGGTCGGGCGCGGTGGCACCGGCCGGGGTGGCCCGCAGGGCGCCGCTGGGGTCCAGCACGAAGCGGTGGACGAACTGCCCGTACGGCATCCCGGTGACCCGCTCGACGATCCGGCCGAGCAGGCAGTAGCCGAAGTTCGAGTAGCCGTAGGCGGTGCCGGGATCGGCGTCCAGCGGCCGGGTGTCGAGCGTCCAGGAGATCAGCGCGCCTGGTCGAGTGCGGGCTGCTGGAACATCGGGTCGTGGTCGTCGTTGGTCCAGCCGCCCGACGAGTGCTCCAGCAGATGACGCAGCCGCAGCGCCAGCAGCCGGGGGCCGTAGGGCAAGGTTCCGTAGCCGGTGCCAAGCAGCGCTCCTGCCCCGAACACCGGATCGGTCAGGGCCAGCCGGCCCTGTTCCACGAGCAGGTGGACGGCGGTGGAGGTGATCGGCTTACTGACGCTGGCGACCCTGAACCGATGGTCCGGGGTGGCCGTCTCGCGGGTGATCCGGTTCGCGTACCCGTAGGCGCGGGCCGCCCTGATCGAGCCGTTCAGGCCGAGGGCGAAGGAGAGGCCGGGCACCGCCCACTTCTGCATGAACGGCACCACCAGGGCCGCGGCGGGGTCCGCGCCGAAGTCGGCCTCCGGCGTCCGCTCCCAGATCATGGTGCAGCCCGCGGTGATGCCGCTGCGGTAGCCGCTCAGGTCGACCAGCCGCAGGCCGGCCGCCACACCGGCGTCGAAGTGCGCCTGGTAGTCGTCGTGCGGGACGCCGTGCTCGGCCTTCCCCGGGTGGCCGGGCGAGTGCTCCCAGATCCCCGCGTAGCGGTCCTGGCCGGCGTCCGGGTAGCCGACCACCCGCACCAGCCGCAAGCCGCGCTCCTGCTGGGCGTCGAAGACCCGCTGGTACTCCTCGGCGCTCAGGCCGTGCCGGGCCTCCCAGGCCGGGCCCGCGTAGCGGTCCCAGACGCAGGCGTAGCGCTCGCCGTCCTGGTAGGGGGCGAGGCAGCGCAGCCGGAACCCCCGGGCCGACAGGTCGTCGAACAGGGCCTGGTAGCCGGCCCGGGTCAGGTCGTGGCGGGCGATCCACTCCAGGCCCTCCTCCCGCTCCCAGACGGCGCTGAACCGCGCGCCGCCCCCGGACCCGAACACCGACAGGTCGACCGGCCGGTACCCGTCGCGGCCCAGCGCCTCGACCGCGGCCTGGTAGTCGCCGGCCGGGATGCCGTGGCGGGCCTGCCAGGCGCTGCCGCCCTGCACGGCCCAGATGCTCGCGAACCGCGGGATGCCGGCCAGCTCGTAGCCGCAGACCCGGAGCGGCCGCAAGCCTCGCGCGGTCAGCCGGTCGAACTCGGCCTGGTGCTCCGCGGCCGTGAGTCCGTGGTGGCCCTGCCATTCCGTCACGATCACCGGTCGACTCCAAGGTGCTCGCCGCAGTGGGACATCACCCAGGGTAGTGGGTCGGACACGATCCGCCCTTGGCGGGGGGCTCGCCCGGACCGGACCGCGGCGCGCGGTGACCGCCCGCGCCGCTCGGAAAAGCGCGCGCCCCGCCGCGGCCGGCGGTGCGAGGATGCCCCCATGACGAACAACCGCCCCACCACCCCCGCCGAAACCCGCAGCCGCGAGGAGCTCACCGACCTGGTGGCGGCCGGGGTCCGACCCAAGTACCTGCTCTTCTGGGGGCACCGGCCGCAGCCCGGCGGGGGAACCGGCCCGGGGGCGCTGAGCCAGTGGTGGCCGTCGCCGTTCGTCGTGGACGGGGTGAGCTACCCGACGGCCGAGCACTGGATGATGGCGGGCAAGGCGCGGATGTTCGGCGACGAGCAGATCGTGCCGCGCATCCTCGAGGCCCGCACGCCCGCCGAGGCCAAGGCGCTCGGGCGACAGGTGGCGGGCTTCGACGAGGAGCGCTGGACGGCGGAGCGGTTCGCCCTGGTGGTGGAGGGCAGCGTCGCCAAGTTCGGGCAGGACGGGGCCCTGCTGTCGTACCTGCTGGGCACCTCGCAGCGAGTCCTGGTGGAAGCCAGCCCGGTGGACCGGATCTGGGGCGTCGGGCTGGCCGCCGACCACGAGGACGTGACCAGGCCGGCCCGCTGGCGGGGGCTGAACCTGCTCGGCTTCGCCCTGATGGCGGCCCGCGCGCGGCTCTCCTCCTGAGCGCCCGGTGACCGCTGCCGTCCCGCTGCTGATCGACGCCACCGTGGTGGCCTCGGTCCTGGCCGGGCTGCTCCTCGCGCCCGAGGTCCTGCGCGCCGACGCGGGCCCCTGCGGCCCGCCCGGCCCGCCGGCCACGCCGCGCCGCGGAGCCCCCGGCCCGGGCGCGGCCCTGGCCGTGGTGATCGCCCTGCTCGTCCTGAACCAGGTGCTGGTCACCGTGTACGTGCTGCGCGAGCACGGCGGGGACACCTCCTTCATCGCCCGCCACCTGCCCCCCGGATGGTTCTCGCTCGCCGACGGGAACGCGCCGGTACGGTGGCTCGCCGACCACTGGCCGGCGCCGCGGCTGCTCGCGCCGTCGGTGCTGCGGATCCCGGCCCTCCTCGAACTCCCCTTCGTCCTGCTGGCGTTCGCCACCGTGCTCCGGACACTCGACGCCGGGCTGTACCGGCGGGCGGCCCGCTCGCCGCTGCTCCCGCTCGCCGCCGCCTCGTACACGGTGGCCTTCTGCGCCGTCGAGTGGCAGCTGCACAACCCGTACACCGTCGACGACATCCTCCTGCGGGTGCTCTCCGCCGTACTGACGCCGCTGCTGATCCGCCGGCTGGCGGCCCGCGACGACGCCCGGACGCCCCCGGCCGGCACGGCCGGACTGCTGCTGTTCGCCGTCGGCCTGTGGGCGGTCGGCCGCCTGGTGCTCGCCCTCTACGACACCGTGCTGCTCTACAACCTGAGCCGGATCGGCGCCGAACTCCCCACCGCGGCCGGGGCGGTGGCCGTACTCGCCGCCGTACAACGGGCCCGGGCCGCCCTTCCCGCCGCCGGGCCGCCGGCCGGCCGCACGGTCCCGGTGATCGCGACGGTGCTGCGCCGGAGCCTGCTGCTCTTCCTGGTGCCCGCGCTGGCCGTACGGTACGGGACGGCGTTCGGCACCCCGGCGGTGGCGGTCGGCGGCGGGGTGCTGGTCCTGCTCGCGGCCGCGCCGCCCGCGCTGCTGCCCGTCCTGCGGGCGGGCGCGGCCGGCCGGCTCGCCCTCGCCGGAGCGGCCGGCCTCGCCGCGGCCTACCCCGCGGCCCGCTGGGTGCCCGACGCGTACTACGAGGCCGGCCTGCTGCGCGCCGCCACCGCCTTCCTGCTGACCGCCGTCGCGGCGGGCGCGCTGGCCGACCGTCTCCTGGACGGACCCGCCGCGGGCTCCCGGCCCCGGACGCCCCCGCCCGCCGACCCTGTTCGTACACCGGACGGGCCTTCCTCGCCGGACCGAAAACAAGCGGACTCACTGCCGTAACACGCCCGCCGTATCGCCCCGCCAGGATGGCCCGCAACCAGGGTCGGGGCACGATGGAGAGGTCGGGCGGGCGATGACGGTGGACCAGGAGAGCAGGACCCGCCCATCGGTGGCGCAGGACGCCCGGGCGCTGCGGGCCGAACTCGACGAACTGCTGCGCGCCCGTCAGTACGCCACCCAGCGCGAACGCCGGCTCGGCGAAGCCGTCCGCGCCGTCGGCCTGCCGGACCGCGACCACGGCTACGCCCAGCCGCAGCAGCAGCCCGACCCCGAACTGCTGCGCCAGCTCGACCACGCCCGGCAGCTGCGCGAGAGCCTCGGCGCCCGCTGCCTGGAGCTCAGCGAGCACCTGCTCGCCGTCGAGGACCGGCTCCGGCGCCAGAACGAGACGCCCGCACCGGCGCAGGCCGCCGCACCCGCACCGGCACCCGCACCCACACCCCGGCGCAAGCGCCCGACCGGGGCGCGCTTCGGCGGCGTGTACGAGGAGGAGCCCGCCGCACCGCCTCCGCCGGCGCCCCCGGCCGACACCCCGCCGGCCGACACCGCACCCCGCGCCACGGGCGCCCGCTTCGGCGGCGCACGGACCGCCCGGCCCGACGCCGCCGACGCCGCAGGCGGCCCGCCGCCGGCCGGCCCCCGAACGGACGGTGCCGGGCCCGCCGCCCCCGTCAGCACCCCGCCGGCCCCGGCACCCGCCCCGCAGCCCCGCACCCCCGCCGAACTGGCCGGCCTCGCCGAGCGGATCGCCGGCCTGCACCGGCGCGGCTCCGCCCAGGAATCGGCCGCCCTGGTGGCCCAGGCCGCCGTCACCCTCGCCCCCGCCGACGTCGCCCGGCTCACCGCGCTGCTCCGCTCCGGCGGCCCGGCCGGCGCCGCCGCCTACCTCGCCCGGGCCGTCGCGCACGGGGCGCCCGGCCACGCCGCCGAGACCCTCGCCGAGCTGCGCCGGGCGACCCTGGTCACCGAGGCGGCGGAACTGTTCCACGCCCTGTGGGGCTACCCGGCCGCCGTCCTGCCCGAGCTGCTGGCCGCGCTGGAGCGCTCCGGCCAGGGCGCCGACGGGCAGACCCTGCTCTGGGAGTGGGGCTCCGCGCCGCCCGCCGACCTGGCCGCACTGGCCGGCCGGCTGGACGCGGCCGGCCGCGCCGGCGACACCCGGACCCTGCTCCGCCAGGCCGCCGCCCGACCCGGCCCGGAGATCTCCGTCCTCGCCGCCGCCCTGGCGGAGCCGCTGGCCGGCGCCCTGCTCCGGGAGCTGGTGACCTTGCGCCAGCCCGCCGAACTGGCCCAGGTCGGCACGGCGCTGGCCGGCGACCCCGCCCGGTACGGCACCCTGCTGGCGGCCGTCGCCGAGGGCGACCCGGGCCGCCGACGGGCGGCCGAGGCGGCCCTGCGCGCCGCCGGCCTGCCGACCGAACCGCCGGCGCCCCGCTCCCGCCGCTCCCGCCGCTGACCTGCGCCCGCAGACCGCATGCCCGAGGCTCACCGCTCACCGGCTGCTCACCGCTCACCGGGCCCGGGACACGCTTCGGCCCCCGTACGCCGCAGTGGCGTACGGGGGCCGAAGCGTGTTGTCAGCAGCCGATCAGACGGCTCGCCAGGTAGGTCTTGACCTGGTCGAGCGAGACCCGCTCCTGCGCCATGGTGTCGCGGTCGCGGATGGTGACCGCGTTGTCCTCGAGGGTGTCGAAGTCGACCGTGACACAGAACGGCGTACCGATCTCGTCCTGGCGGCGGTAGCGCTTGCCGATCGCGCCGGCGTCGTCGAACTCGACGTTCCACGCGGTGCGCAGGTCGGCGGCGAGGCCGCGGGCCTTGGGCGAGAGGTCGGCGTTGCGCGACAGCGGCAGCACGGCGACCTTGACCGGCGCCAGGCGCGGGTCCAGGCGCATGCCGACGCGCTTCTCCATGACGCCCTTGGCGTTGGGCGCCTCGTCCTCGAAGTAGGCGTCGAGCAGGAAGGCCAGCATGGCGCGGTTGAGGCCCGCCGCCGGCTCGATGACGAACGGGAAGTACCGCTCGCCGGACTCCTGGTCGAAGTACTTGAGGTCCTGGCCGGAGTGCTCGCTGTGCACCGTGAGGTCGTAGTCGGTGCGGTTGGCCACGCCCTCCAGCTCGGAGAACTCGGTGCCGCCGAAGTTGAAGCGGTACTCGATGTCCACCGTGCGCTTGGCGTAGTGCGAGAGCTTCTCCTTCGGGTGCTCGAAGAAGCGCATGTTCTCGGTCTTCATGCCGAGGCCGACGTACCAGTCCCAGCGCTGCTGGAGCCAGTACTCGTGCCACTCCTCGTCCTCGCCCGGCTTGACGAAGAACTCCATCTCCATCTGCTCGAACTCGCGGGTGCGGAAGATGAAGTTGCCGGGCGTGATCTCGTTGCGGAAGCTCTTGCCGGTCTGGGCGATGCCGAACGGCGGCTTCTTGCGCGAGGTCTGCTGGACGGCCTTGAAGTTGGTGAAGATGCCCTGCGCGGTCTCCGGACGCAGGTAGGCGAGGCCGGAGGCCTCCTCGGTGACACCGAGGTGGGTCTTCAGCATGCCCGAGAACTCCTTGGGCTCGGTGAAGGAGCCCTTGTTCCCGCAGTTGGGGCAGTTGAGGTCGGCGAGGCCGTTGGCCGGCAGCTTGCCGTGCTTGGCCTCGTACGCCTCCTCCAGGTGGTCCGCGCGGAACCGCTTGTGGCAGGAGAGGCACTCGGTCAGCGGGTCGTTGAACGTGGCGACGTGGCCGGAGGCCTCCCAGACCTCGCGGGCCAGGATCACCGACGAGTCGAGCCCGACGACGTCCTCCCGCGCGGTGACCATCGAACGCCACCACTGGCGCTTGATGTTCTCCTTGAGCTCGACACCCAGCGGTCCGTAGTCCCAGGCGGCGCGCTGGCCACCGTAGATCTCGCTGCAGGGGTAGACGAAGCCACGGCGCTTGCTCAGGCTGACGATCGTGTCGATCTTGTCGGCGGCCACAGTGCTCTCTTCAGTACGACGGCACGGTCAGGGCACGGCTGGTTGCTCGTACCCGAATACCTCAGGTTACCGGCCATACGGGTACCGGGTTCAAATCGGTATCGGCGGCGAGGCACCGGCGCGGTGACGACCCGGCGCCGGAGCCGCCCGAACAGGTGTCCGCCGGACGGTCGGATCCATTGACCCGAACGGGTGAGTTGACAATCATTTCCACATAAGATGAGAATGGTTGTCATGATGATCCTCCGACGCGCCCCCCGCTCCATAGCCCTGGCCACCACGGCCGTGATCGGCGCACTCGCCCTGTCCGCCTGCGGCGGGACCAGCAGCGCCAAGGGCTCGGACGGCAAGCTGGACGTCATCGCCTCCTTCTACCCGATGGAGTTCCTCGCCGCGCAGATCGGCGGCGAGCACGTGCGGATCACCGACCTGACCGCCGCCGGCGTCGAGCCGCACGAGCTGGAGCTCACCGCCAAGCAGGTCGGCGCGGTCCAGAAGGCCGACGCCGTCCTCTACCTCAAGGGCCTGCAGCCCACCGTCGACCAGGCCGTCGGCCAGTCCCGGAGCAAGCACCTGGTGGACGCCGCCGCCGCCAGCCCGCTGGTCGACCACCACCTCGACGAAGGCACCGAGGAGGGCACGGACCACCACCACGAGGGCCCCGCCGGCGACCCGCACATCTGGCTCGACCCGACCCGCTACGCGGCGGTCGCCAGGAGCGTCGGCGCCGAGTTCGCCAAGGCCGACCCCGAGCACGCCGCCGAGTACGCCCGGAACACCGACGACCTGGTGAACAGGCTCGGCGCGCTGGACCAGCAGTTCCAGGACGGTCTGCGCGGCGCGACGAGCAGGACCTTCGTCACCAGCCACGCCGCCTTCGGCTACCTCGCCGAGCACTACGGCCTGACCCAGGTGGCCATCAACGGCGTCGACCCCGAGGCCGAGCCCACCCCCGCCCGGCTCGCCGCGGTCCAGAAGGCCGCCAGGGAGAACGGCGCCACCACCATCTTCTTCGAGACCCTGGTCAGCCCCAAGCTCGCCGACACCGTCGCCAAGGACCTCGGTCTGAAGACCGCCGTCCTCGACCCGCTCGAAGGGATCAAGCCCCCCACCGGCGGCGCGGCGGCCGACGACTACCTGACGATCATGAAGCAGAACCTCACCAACCTGCAGGCCGCGCTCGGCGCCACCAGCTGACGGGACACCACAGCCCATGCTCCAGAACACCGCGAAGGACGTCACACCCCCGACGGACCCCGACCCGGCGCGGCTCCCCGGCACCCCGGTGGCGGCCGCCCCCGCGGTCGTCCGGCTCACCGGCGCCGTCGCCTCGCTCGGCGGCCGGCCCGTGCTGCGCGGCGTGGACCTCGCCGTCCGGCCCGGCGAGGTGGTCGCCCTGCTCGGCGCCAACGGCTCGGGCAAGTCCACCACCGTGAAGAGCGTGATCGGCGCCGTCCCGCTGGAGCGCGGCACCCTGGAGCTGTTCGGCACCCCGTACGCCAAGTTCCGGCAGTGGCACCGGATCGGCTACGTCCCGCAGCGCACCACCGCCGCCGGCGGGGTGCCCGCCACCGTCCGCGAGGTGGTCTCCACCGGCCGGCTCCCCCAGCACCGGCTGCTGCCCTTCCGCCGCAAGGACCGCGAGGCGGTCGACCGCGCGCTGCACGCCGTCGGCATGCTCGACCGCGCCCGCGACGGCGTCGCCGACCTCTCCGGCGGGCAGCAGCAGCGGGTGCTGATCGCCCGCGCCCTGGTCGGCTCCCCCGACCTGCTGATCATGGACGAGCCGATGGCCGGCGTGGACGCCGCCAGCCAGCAGGTGCTCGCCGACACCCTGCGCAGCGAGGTCGCCCGCGGCACCGCCGTCCTGCTCGTGCTGCACGAACTGGGGCCGCTGGAGCCGCTCATCGACCGGGTCGTGCTGCTCCGGGACGGCTGCGTCGCCCACGACGGCCCGCCGGTGCCGAACACCGGCCTGCACGCGCTGCCCGGCCACGACCACGTCCACCCGCACGCGGACGACCACCACCTGACGACCACCGGCCTGACCAGTACCGGCCTGACGACCACCCCGAGGCTGCCGGCATGACCGAGATGCTCTCCTACGACTTCATGCAGCGGGCCCTGCTCGCCGCCGTCCTGGTCGGCGTGACCGCGCCCGCCGTCGGGATCTACCTGGTACAGCGGCGCCAGGCCCTGCTGGGCGACGGCATGGGACACGTCGCGATGACCGGCGTCGGGCTCGGCTTCATCTTCCGGACCAGCCCGGTCTGGATGGCCGTCCTGGTCTGCGTGCTCGGCGCGGTCGTCATGGAGCTGGTCCGCTCGCGCGGCAACCAGCGCGGCGACATCGCCCTGGCGATGCTCTTCTACGGCGGCATGGCCTGCGGAAAGCTGCTCGTCTCGCTCTCCGCCCAGGCCGGCTCCGGCAGCCTGGAGAGCTACCTCTGGGGCTCCATCCTCACCGTCGCCCCCGCCGACCTGCTCACCATCGCGATCCTCGGCGCGGTCGTCATCGCCGTCACCGTCGGCCTGCGCCGCCAGCTCTTCGCCATCTGCCAGGACGAGGAGTTCGCCCGGGTCACCGGCCTGCCGGTCCGCCTGCTGAACCTGCTGCTCGCGGTGATGGCCGCGGTCACGGTCACCGTGGCGATGCGGGTGGTCGGCCTGCTCCTGGTCAGCGCCCTGATGGTGGTCCCGGTGGTCGCCGCCCAGCAGCTCACCCGCTCCTTCGCCGCCACCCAGGCCGCCGCCATCGCCCTCGGCGTGGTGGTCTCGCTGGCCGGCGTGACCGGCTCCTACCAGGCCGACGTCCCCTCCGGCCCGGCCATCGTGCTACTCGCGATCGTGGTCTTCGCCCTGTTCAGCGCCCTGTCCGGGCCGCTCGCCCGGCGCCGCCACCGGGCCCCGGCCGACCGCGGCCCCGAGGTCTGCGACGTACGGCTGCCGGGCCAGGGCGCGGCCGACGCGAACGCCTGCGCGCAGAGCGGCCCGACGAGCGGAGCGGGGCTGGCACAATGAGGTGCGAGATGCCCCCACTCCCAGGAGGACCCACGGTGACCACCGCAGGCCCGACGCCGCGCGCCCGATCGACCCGGCAGCGAGCCGCCGTCTCGGCGGCCCTGGACGAGATCGAGGACTTCCGCAGCGCGCAGGAACTGCACGACATGCTCAAGCACCGGGGTGACTCGGTCGGCCTGACCACCGTGTACCGCACCCTGCAGTCGCTCGCCGACGCCGGCGAGGTCGACGTGCTGCGCACCGCCGACGGCGAGGCCGTCTACCGGCGCTGCAGCAGCGGGCACCACCACCACCTGGTGTGCCGTCACTGCGGAGCCACCGTCGAGGTCGAGGGCCCGGCGGTCGAGCGCTGGGCCAACGCGGTCGCCGCCGAGCACGGCTTCAGCGACATCGCGCACACGCTGGAGATCTTCGGCACCTGCGCGGACTGCGCCGCCAAGGCCTGACCGGCCGGCCGCCCCGAACGGGCCGACCTCGCCGAGCAGGCGGAGAACGCCGGAAACACCGAAGGGCCCGTGGGAATCCCACGGGCCCTTCCGCACGACCGGCAGGCTCAGCGCTGCGGCGGCACCTCGGCGGAGACCGCCTCCGCCTGGACCTCGTTGGGCAGCGCGCCGCCGAACCGGCGGTCGCGCATCGCGTACTGCTCGCAGGCCCGCCACAGGTCGCGGCGGTCGAAGTCCGGCCAGAGCACGTCCTGGAACACGAACTCGGCGTAGGCGGACTGCCAGAGCAGGAAGTTGGAGGTGCGCTGCTCGCCGCTGGGGCGCAGGAAGAGGTCCACGTCCGGCATGTCCGGGTGGTACATGTACTTGGCGACGGTCTTCTCGTTGACCTTCTTCGGGTCCAGCCGGCCGGCCGCGACGTCGGCCGCGATGGCCGCCGCCGCGTCCGCGACCTCGGCCCGGCCGCCGTAGTTGACGCACATGTAGAGCGTCACGGCGTCGTTGTCCTTGGTCTGCTCCTCGGCGACCTGCAGCTCCTGCACCACGCTCTTCCAGAGCTTGGGCATCCGACCGGCCCAGCGGACCCGCACGCCCATCGCGTCCATCTCGTCGCGGCGGCGGTGGATGACGTCCCGGTTGAAGTTCATCAGGAACTTCACCTCCTCCGGGGACCGCTTCCAGTTCTCGGTGGAGAAGGCATAGAGCGAGATGTTCTTCACGCCCAGCTCGATGGCGCCCTTGAGCACGTCGAGCACGACGCTCTCGCCGACCTTGTGGCCCTCGGTGCGGGGCAGCCCGCGCTCCTTGGCCCAGCGGCCGTTCCCGTCCATCACGATGGCGACGTGGCCCGGCACCAGCTCACCCGGGATCTTCGGCGGCCGGGCGCCGCTCGGGTGCGGGGTCGGGGGGAGGTACTCCCGCTGCTTGCTGCCGCCGAAGAGTCGTCGCGCTGCCATGCTTACTTCTCCACGTATCTCATCGAGCGGATTCCCCGCTCCAGGTGCCACTGCAGATAGGCCGCGACCAGACCGCTGCCCTCCCGCCAGTACCGCGGCTCGCAGGCGTCGGCCGTCTGCCAGTCCCCTGACAGCAGTGAGCCGAGCAGTACCAGTGTCTCAGGGGAGGGTACGGCACAGCCAGGCACCCGGCAGTCCCCGCAGAGCACTCCGCCGGCCTGGAGCGAGAAGAACCGGTTGGGCCCTTCGAGTCCGCACTTCGCGCAGTTGGTGAAGCTCGCGCCGTACCCGTTGACGGCGAGCGAGCGCAGCAGGAACGCGTCCAGCACCAGGTGCGACTCGTGCTGCCCGGCGGCGAGCGTCCGCAGTCCGCCCACCAGCAGCAGGTACTGCTGGACGGCCGGCTCGCCCTCGTTCTCGGCGAAACGTTCCGCCGTCTCCAGCATCGCCGTCCCCGAGGTGTAGCGGCCGTAGTCGGCGACGATCGGGCCGCCGTACGGCGCGATCGTCTCCACCTGGGTGCAGAGCGGCAGGCCACGGCCGATCAGGTCGCTGCCGCGGCTGAAGAACTGCACGTCCACGTGCGAGAACGGCTCCAGCCGGGCACCGAACTTGGACTTGGTCTTGCGCACCCCGCGCGCGACGGCGCGGACCTTGCCGTGCCGCCGGGTGAGCAGGGTGATGATCCGGTCGGCCTCGCCGAGCTTCTGCGCCCGGAGCACGACACCGTCGTCGCGGAACAGGCTCATGCCGCGCCCCCGCCGGTCCGCCCCGGCCCGCCGGGGAGCACGGCGCCACCGAGCGGCACGACGCCGGCACAGGACGCGGAACGCTGCGGGGGCAGGGGGCCGTCGAGGGACGCGCGGCCGTCGAACAGAGTGGGCATCCCCCCATTCTCGCGTACCGGCCGCGCACTCCGGGCGGAGCTCCGGCCGACCCGGGCGGCCACGGTCACCGGCCGCCGGACGGCAGCCGTGATCCCGCACCGGGGTCCGTGGGGGGACCCGCCGGTACGGGTCGCGACGGGCCCGAGGGGGGAGGTCGGGCCCTGCTCCGGGGCAGGGGGGAGGCCCCGGAGGCTCAGTGCGCGGCGCGGGTCGCCGCCTCCAGCAGGGTGCCGACCTGCTCCTCGCCGAGGCCCAGGCACCGGCCCACCTCGGCCAGCGCCTCGCGCTCCTGCGGCAGGTACCGGCCGTCGGCCAGCGCGATCCAGGCGCCCTGCAGCAGCAGTCGCTCGCGGCCCTGCTGGGCGAGGTGCGGGGTGAGCGGTTCGAGCGCCGCGTGAAGTTCGATGGCGAGGCCGTCGGCCAGGCCGTGCGCGTGGTGGAGTTCGCCGCCGAGGCCGGACAGCGCCGCCAGTGCCGCGAGCACCTGGGCCTCGCCGCAGTCCTCGAAGCCGGCGTCCTTGACGACCGCGCAGGCCGCCTCGCGGGCGCTGCGGCCGCCGGTGCCGCCGGCCGCCAGGAGGGCCAGGGCGACGGTGTACTGGGCGTCGCGGAGCATCGCCGAGAGGCGGACGCCGGTGAGCTGTTCCAGGCTCTCGACGCCGTACCGGCCGTGGCAGGTGGTGCACTGGACGCTGCCGATCACCGGTCCCAGCGGGAGCACCGGTGTGCCGAGGAGACGCAGCCACCGCCGGCCGTGCTGCCGACGGTAGTTGCGGTCCCCGCCGCAGCCTGGGCAGAAGAAGTCACCGAGAACGTCAGTCCGCCAACGAGGACGGACACCCCACAACCCTGTCACGGCGCCACTCCCCAGACATGGCAGGCGGCCTGCACAACAATGGGCAGGTCACGCGACCGGACGCCGTGGCCGTCCCACCGACCCCGGATTTCCGGTGGGTCGATGTTGCCATGGTTACCGGCATGTGTCAGTACCCCGAACGGCTTACGACGCAGAAAAATGTGGCGCAGAACACAGCCTGATGGGGCTCGGCTCGCCTCCGGGGCGCTTCGGTCCGGCACCGACGGTCGTCGCTCCGTCGCTCTCCCCCGGCCTCCGGCCGGGAGGTGCCCCCATTTCGGCACCGGCGCGCCCCTTCGGCTCGCTCGCGGTTGTTCCCTCCCGCCGGTCACTGCGCTGCGCGGCCGGGGCGGGGCGGGGCGGGAACGCGAACGGGCCGCCCCGGAGGGCGGCCCGCTGGGTCCTGCGAAGTTCAGCCCTACGGGTTACCCGCGCCGCGCGCGGTTGACCGCGCTGATCATCGCCTTCAGGGAGGCCAGCACGGTGTTGCCGTCGATCCCGACGCCCCACAGCACCTTGCCGTCCACCGCGCACTCGACGTAAGCCGCGGCCTGGGCGTCGCCGCCCTCGCTCAGGGCGTGCTCGGCGTAGTCCAGGACCCGGACGTCCACACCGATGCCGGCCAGCGCGTCGCCGAAGGCGGAGACCGGGCCGTTGCCGGTACCGGTCAGCGTGGTCTCCACACCGTCCACCAGGGCCTGCGTGGTCAGTGCGTCGCGGCCGTCCTCGGTGGTCAGGCTGCGCGAGCCGGACAGCGAGATCCGGCCCCAGGCGTTGTCCGGGGTGGGCAGGTACTCGTCCTGGAAGACCGCCCAGATGTCGGCCGGGGTGACCTCGCCGCCCTCGGTGTCGGTCTTGGTCTGGATGATCTTGGAGAACTCGATCTGCATCCGGCGCGGCAGGTCCAGCTTGTGGTCGTTCTTCAGGACGTACGCGATGCCGCCCTTGCCGGACTGGCTGTTGACCCGGATGACCGCCTCGTAGCTGCGGCCGACGTCCTTCGGGTCGATCGGCAGGTACGGGACGCCCCAGGTGTACTCGCCGACCGGTACGCCGGCCGCCTTGGCGTCGGCCTCCAGGGCGTCGAAGCCCTTCTTGATGGCGTCCTGGTGCGAACCGGAGAACGAGGTGTAGACCAGGTCGCCGGCATAGGGGTGGCGCTCGGGGACGCCCATCTGGTTGCAGTACTCGGCGGTGCGGCGGATCTCGTCGATGTCGGAGAAGTCGATCATCGGGTCGACACCCTGCGAGAACAGGTTCATCCCGACGTTGACCAGGTCCAGGTTGCCGGTCCGCTCACCCTGGCCGAACAGGCAGCCCTCGACCCGGTCGGCGCCGGCCATGATGGCCAGCTCGGCGGAGGCGACACCGGTGCCGCGGTCGTTGTGGGGGTGGGTGGACAGCGCCACGAACTCACGGCGCGTCAGGTTCCGCGACATCCACTCGATCTTGTCGGCGTAGACGTTCGGCGTGGAACGCTCCACCGTGGTCGGCAGGTTCAGGATGATCTCGCGGCCCTCGCCGGGCTGCCAGACGTCCATCACCGCCTCGCAGACCTCCAGTGCGAAGTCCAGCTCGGTGTCGATGAAGATCTCCGGCGAGTACTCGTAGCCGAAGACGGTGTCGTCGCCCAGGATCTTCTCGGCGTACTCCATCACCAGCCGGGTGCCGTCGACGGCGATGCCCTTGATGTCGTCCTTGCTGCCCTTGAAGACCACCCGGCGGAACAGCGGGGAGGTCGCGTTGTACAGGTGGACGGTGGCACGCGGCGCACCCTTCAGGGACTCCACCGTGCGCTCGATCAGGTCCTCGCGGGCCTGGGTCAGCACCGAGATGGTGACGTCCTCGGGGATCGCACCCTCGTTGATCAGCGAGCGGACGAACTCGAAGTCGGTGGCACCGGAGGACGGGAAGCCGACCTCGATCTCCTTGTAGCCCAGCTTCACCAGCAGGTCGAACATCTTGCGCTTGCGGGCCGGCGACATCGGGTCGATCAGCGCCTGGTTGCCGTCCCGCAGGTCGGTGGAGAGCCAGCGCGGCGCCTGCGTGATCACCTTGCTCGGCCAGGTGCGGTCCGGCAGGTCGATGGTGCCGAACGGTACGTAGCGGCCGAACGGCATACCCGAGGGCTTCTGCTGGACGCTGCTCGCGGTGATCGGGGTGGGGCGGTCGATGAAGGCGCGCCCGGCGGGAATCGACGTGGCGGAGCTCTGCTCGGTCATGGAGTGACTCTCGGCTTCCGTGTGTGATGCGGGCTGGTCGGGGGTGGTGGACACCCGACGGGCCGGCTGCTGCCGCGATTGGCGTTCATACGCGCACAGCACAGTCCCCCGCGGCAAGGGAGCCGGCCTCAGTGGACTACAGGCCCTCGCCGCGGCGGCTAAGAAGAAGCAGCCCGATACGCATGATGTGAACCAGCGTAACCCAGGCCCTCCCGAGGCCGAAGCGCGTCCACGGACTTTTTCACCCTTTGAGACGAACGGCTGCGTGACGGCCTGGTGACAAATTGTCACGGCTGCGTCACCCTTGGCGCCATGACTCCCCTCCCTCCGCGCTGCTCGATCGTCCCGCCCTACGTCCTGGACCGGCTCGCCGAACAGGGCCACGCGGCCGCCGTCCGCTCGCTCGCCCTCGACGCCACGCACCGCGAGGCCCGGCTGGTGGCACCGGCGCCCGCGCCCGGCCCGAACCATCCCCGGCGCGTCGTCCGCGACGCGCGGCACACCGAACGGCTGCCCGGTCTCACGGTGCGCCCGGAGGGCGCGCCGCCGGTCGCCGACCCCTGCGTCAACCAGGCCTACGACGGCCTGGGCGCGACCTACGCGCTGTTCTCCGACGTCTACGGCCGCCCCTCGATCGACGGCGCGGGGATGCGGCTGGACGCGACCGTCCACTACGGAGAGCACTACGACAACGCCTTCTGGGACGGCCAGCGGATGGTCTTCGGCGACGGGGACGGCGTCGTGTTCGGCGACTTCACCGCCTGCGTGGACGTCATAGGCCACGAACTCTCCCACGGCGTGACCCAGTTCACCGCCGGGCTGGCCTACCACGACCAGTCCGGCGCGCTCAACGAGTCGCTGTCCGACGTCTTCGGCTCGCTGGTCAAGCAGTACGCCCTGCGGCAGAGCGCCGACGAGGCCGACTGGCTGATCGGGGCCGGCCTGCTCGCCCCCGGCGTACAGGGCGTGGCCCTGCGCTCCATGAAGGCGCCCGGCACCGCGTACGACGACCCCCGGCTCGGCAAGGACCCGCAGCCGGCCCACCTGCGCGACTACGTCGAGACGGCGCAGGACGAGGGCGGCGTGCACATCAACTCCGGCATCCCCAACCACGCCTTCTACCTGCTCGCCACCGCCCTCGGCGGACCGGCCTGGGAGCGGGCCGGCCGGATCTGGTACGACACCCTGACCACCCACCGGCTGACGCCGGACGCCGGGTTCACCGCCTTCGCCCGGGCCACCGTGGCCGCCGCCACGGCCCGCTACCAGGACGAGGCGGTCGCCAACACGGTGACGGCGGCCTGGGCCAGGGTCGGCATCAGTGTCGGATGAGGCCGTTCCCCATCCGCCCGCCCGGTCTTTATGTGAAGCTCTGGGAAAGCGACCGCAAATCCCAGCCCTGGGTAGCACCATGGACACCATGCGTATCCATGTGACCCGGACCGGCGGCCTCGCGGGCCGCACACGCCAAGCGGAGCTGGACACCGCCGAGCGCACGGACGCCCCGCACGTCCACGCCCTCGCCCGCGAGGCCGTGGTCGGCGGGCTGCGCGCGCCCTCGTACGGGGTGCCGGACGGCTTCCACTACGCCATCACCGTCGACGGGCGCACCGTGCACTGCGCCGATCCCAAACTGACCGACTCCCAGCGCGAACTGGTCTCGCTGGTGCTCCGCGAGGGCGCCTGAGCCCCCGGCCGCCCCCGGGTCGCCGTCCGCCGGAGGTGGCCGGGCGCACGGCCCCGGGCACGGCGAAGGGCCCGTCCGGGCGGACGGGCCCTTCGCCGGTGTCCTCGGACCACCGGTGCGTCAGAAACCGAGCTTGCGCAGCTGCTTGGGGTCGCGCTGCCAGTCCTTGGCGACCTTGACATGCAGGTCGAGGTAGACCGGCGTGCCGAGCAGCGCCTCGATGTGCTTGCGGGCGGTGGTGCCGACATGCTTCAGGCGGGCACCCTTGGCGCCGATCACGATGGCCTTCTGGCTCTGCCGCTCGATGTACACGTTGGCGTGGATGTCCAGCAGGGGGCGGTCCGCCGGGCGGCCCTCGCGCGGGATCATCTCCTCGACCACCACGGCGAGCGAGTGCGGCAGCTCGTCGCGGACACCCTCCAGGGCCGCCTCGCGGATCAGCTCGGCGACCATGACCAGCTCGGGCTCGTCGGTGAGGTCGCCGTCCGGGTAGAGCGGCGGGCCGGCCGGGAGCAGCGGGGTGAGCAGGTCGGCCAGCAGACCGACCTGGGTGTCGGCGACGGCGGAGACGGGAACGATCTCGGCCCACTCGATGCCGAGTTCCAGGCCGAGCTGGTGGATGGCGATCAGCTGGGCGGCCAGCGCCTTGGAGTCGACCAGGTCGGTCTTGGTGACGATGGCGACCTTGGGCGTCTTCTTGACCTCGGCGAGCTCCTTGGCGATGAACTTGTCGCCGGGGCCGAGCTTCTGGTCGGCCGGGAGGCAGAAGCCGATCACGTCGACCTCCGCCCAGGTGCTGCGGACCAGGTCGTTGAGGCGCTCGCCGAGCAGGGTGCGGGGCTTGTGCAGGCCGGGGGTGTCGACCAGCACGAGCTGGGCGTCCGGGCGGTGCACGATGCCGCGAACGGTGTGCCGGGTGGTCTGGGGGCGGTCGGAGGTGATCGCGACCTTCGTCCCCACCAGGGCGTTGGTCAGGGTCGACTTGCCCGCGTTGGGGCGGCCGACGAAGCACGCGAAGCCGGATCGGTAGGTGCCGGCCTGGGAGGGGGAAGTAACGCTCATGCGCCCCATTGTCCCTGATCACCAAGGTCTGGACGGACAGGCCGCCGGAGCCCGGCCCCGGCCTACGGCTTCTTGCCGCCGCCGAGCGAGGCCAGGCCGCTGACCAGGACGATCACGAACAGGGCGATCGAGCCGCCCAGCCACCACGGCGAGCCGGTCTCCTGCCACTTGCCCATGCCCATCACGCTGAGCAGCAGCCCAGCGAAGAACGCCCACGGCCCCATCGTCCGGCTCCCCCGGTCAGGAGCTCCCCCCGGAGCTCTCCCGGTGAGATTATCCGTCGGATCGACGGGGGTGGGCGTCCGTCCGCCTGCCGGCCCGGCGCTCCGGGCGAGCCTGCTTCAGCGGGCCTCGGCGGCCACCCGCAGGGCGCCGTCCGGGCCCGCCAGCAGCACCGGGGTGCCGGCGCCGCCGAGGTCGCGCACGGCGGCCAGGTCGGCCTCGGCGGGCTGCCCGGCCTCGGTGACCACGGCGGCCGCCTCCAGGCTGCGTGCCCCGCTGGCCACCGCCATCGCCACGGCCGTCTGCAGCGCGCTGAGCTTCAGCGACTCCAGGGCGACCGTGCCGGCGACGTAGGTGCGGCCGTTCTCGTCGCGCACCGCGGCCCCCTCCGCCACGCCGTTGCGGGCGCGGGCGGAACGGGCCAGGGTGATGATCTTCTTGTCCTCAGGGTCCAGCTCGGTGACATCACTCATGCCGCAGAGCATAGGCGGCCGTGATCGTCACGCGTCGGCGCGTCCGCCGCCGGGACCGGGCGCGGCCCGTCGCGCGCTCAGTGCCCGAACGGGTTCGGCGGCCCGGGCTTGAGGATCTTGACGAAGGCCGGCGGGCCGGAGGGCAGCGGCTGCTCCTCGCGGTGGCGCTTCTGCCAGTACGGGTTGTCCAGCGGCAGGTGGCTGCTGACTCGGCCGTACATCCCGAAGGTCAGCACCACGAAACCGAAGATGAAAGCGAACAGGATGTTGGACATCCGGAAGTTGAGGATGTTCGCATCGGGCCGGCCGAGCACCGTCAGACCGTAGAAGCCGGACAGCACGAACAGCACGCCGACGATCATGTTGACATTCGAGGCGACGTTGCCGCCCACCACCGCGCCGCCGATCAGCACCACGCCCATCACCACCGAGAGCACGCTGAGCGCGCCGTTGGTCGACAGTCCGACCACCTGGTCGCCGTCGGTGGACAGGAAGCCCGGATGGCCGGTCAGCCCGAGGATCCCGAAGACCACCAGGAACGCCCCGCCCAGCCCCGCGCCGATCCGGTAGACCGTGGCCAGCCGGTGGTCGACGGGCAGTTCGTCTTGCAGTTTCATGGAGACCTCCACGATGCGGAAGAAGCCGTGGACCGCGCGCCGGGCGAGCGACGCGGCCCGCGTTCCACGCTACGCCCGATCCCGGGGACCGCATGGCGGCGGGCGCGGCGCCGCCCGGCGGTGCCGGACGAGCCCCGGCCGGCCCTAGCGGTGCGGGTCGCCCGACCCGTGCGGCACCTCGTGCAGGTAGAGCGAGCCGCACTGCTGGCAGGCCGGCCGCTCGGTCCTGCCCCAGTCGTCCTCCGGCCGGGTCTCCGCGTCCGGGTCGATCGTGCGGCCGCACATGGCCTCGGTGGCCCCGACGGTCCGCATGATGTGCCAGGTCCTGACGCCGCCGGACCGGCCCTGCGGGCCGTACTCAGCGCGCAACTGATGAGTCATGACCACATGGTGGTGACGTGCCCGGCGGCCGGGCAACTCGTGCTGCGCCTTCCGGGGCGGTCGCAGCCCGCCCCGGTCGTCGGCGTCCGTCGTGCCGGTCAGCGCCCGTCGGGCCGGTCGCCGTCCTCGCCGTGGCCGTCGTCCGCCGGGCGGACCGGGGCGGCGACCACGGTGCCGATCCGGTTGCGCCGGCCGGCCGAGCTCTCGGCGGTCAGCAGGATGGCGGTGAGGTCGGTGCCGGCGTCCTCCGGCAGCGGTATCTCGCAGGCGGAGCCGGGGATCGGCACCCGGCCGAGGTGCTTGGCGAGCAGGCCGCCGACGGTCTCGACGTCCTCGTCCTCCAGCTCGATGCCGAACAGGTCGCCGAGGTCCTCGACGAGCAGCCGGGCGGTGATCCGGTACGAGCCGTCGCCGAGGTCCTCGACGGGTGCGATCTCCCGGTCGTACTCGTCGGTGATCTCACCGACGATCTCCTCCAGGATGTCCTCGATGGTGACCAGGCCGGCCGTGCCGCCGTACTCGTCGATCACGATCGCGACGTGCGAGCGCATCTGCTGCATCTCGCGCAGCAGGTCGCCGGCCGGCTTGCTGTCGGGGATGAAGACGGCCGGGCGCATCATGCCGCCGACCGGCTCGGACTCCGCGTCACGGTTGATGTGGGTGAGGCGTACGAGGTCCTTGAGGTAGACCATGCCGACCACGTCGTCCTCGTTGTCGCCGACCACCGGGATCCGCGAGAAGCCGGAGCGCAGCGCCAGCGTGAGAGCCTGCCGGACGGTCTTGTGCCGCTCGATCATCACCAGGTCGGTGCGCGGCACCATCACCTCGCGCACGATGGTGTCACCCAGCTCGAAGACCGAGTGCACCATCCGGCGCTCGTCGTCCTCGATCAGGTCGTCCTTCTCGGCCAGGTCGACCAGCGCCCGCAGCTCCGCCTCGGAGGCGAACGGCCCCTCCCGGTACCCCTTGCCGGGGGTGAGCGCGTTGCCGGTCAGGATCAGCAGCCGCGGGATCGGGCCGAGGATCCGGGCCAGCGGCAGCAGCACGAAGGCCGCCGCCGTGACGGTGCTCAGCGGGTGCTGGCGGCCGATCGTGCGCGGCGAGACGCCGACCGCGACGAAGGACACCAGCACCATCACCCCGAACGCCAGCAGCACGGCCTGCCAGGTCGGCTCCACGTTACGGACGCAGACCACGGTGACCATGACCGCCGCCGCCATCTCGCTGGCCACCCGGATCAGGGTCGCCAGGTTGAGGTAGCGGATCGGGTCGGAGGCCAGCGTCAGCATCCGGTCGGAGCCGCGCCGCCCGGCCCGGACGGCCTCCTCGGCACGGAACCGGGAGACCCGGGAGATGCCCGCCTCGGCGCAGGCGGCCAGCCAGCCGACGCCGGTGAGCAGGACGGCACCCAGGATGAAGCTCGTACTTTCGCCACTCACAGCGGATCGGACCCCGCGCTCAGTGGGTGGTGGGGGCCGGCGAGATGCCGCCGAGGCCCCGACCGGCACGCCAGTCGTCCAGGATCCGCTTCTGGAGCGCGAACATCGCCCGCTCCTCGTCCGGCTCCTCGTGGTCGTAGCCGAGCACGTGCAGCACCCCGTGGACGGTGAGCAGCTGCAGCTCCTCGTCCATGGAGTGCTTCGACGGGGCCGCCTCGCCCTGCTGCTTGGCGACCTCCGGGCAGAGCACGATGTCACCGAGCAGGCCCTGCGGCAGCTCGTCGCCCTCCTTGCCCGGACGCAGCTCGTCCATCGGGAAGGACATCACGTCGGTGGGGCCCGGCAGGTCCATCCACTGGATGTGGAGCTCCTCCATCGCCGCGCTGTCCACCAGGATCACGGACAGTTCGGACTGCGGGTGGATCCGCATCTTGTCGAGGGCGTAGCGGGCGATGTCGAGGATGGAGTCCTCGTCGGCGTCCCAACCGGACTCGTTGGCGATGTCGATCGACATGGAGGGGCTGTTACTCAGCTTTCGGTGCGATGGGACTGGCGGGGTGCCCGGGCCGACGGCGCCTTCACGGTGCGCCGCTGGGCCGGCTTGCGGGCGGGGGCGGGCGGGGTGTTCTCCGCGGCCTCCTGGACGGCGTCCCAGCGCTCGTACGCGTCCACGATCCGGCCGACCAGCTTGTGGCGGACCACATCGGTGCTGGTGAGGACGGAGAAGTGGATGTCGGGTACGTCCGCCAGGATCTCCTGGACGACCTTGAGGCCGCTTCGGGTACCGCCCGGGAGGTCGACCTGGCTGGTGTCACCGGTGACCACCACCCGGGAGTTGAAGCCGAGGCGGGTGAGGAACATCTTCATCTGCGCGGGCGAGGTGTTCTGGGCCTCGTCCAGGATGATGAAGGCGTCGTTGAGGGTACGGCCGCGCATGTACGCCAGCGGGGCGACCTCGATGGTGCCGGCGGCCATCAGCCGGGGGATCGAGTCCGGGTCCATCATGTCGTGCAGCGCGTCGTAGAGCGGGCGCAGGTACGGGTCGATCTTCTCGTAGAGGGTGCCGGGCAGGAAGCCCAGGCGCTCCCCCGCCTCGACGGCGGGCCGGGTCAGGATGATCCGGTTGACCTCTTTGGCCTGCAGCGCCTGCACGGCCTTGGCCATCGCGAGGTAGGTCTTGCCGGTACCGGCCGGGCCGAGGCCGAAGACGATCGTGTGCTTGTCGATCGCGTCGACGTAGCGCTGCTGGTTGAGGGTCTTGGGGCGGATGGTCCGGCCGCGGTTGGAGAGGATGTTCGCGGTGAACACCTGGGACGGCGACGGGTCGTCCGGGTTGTCCCCGGCACTGCGCAGCATCGCGATCGAACGCTCCACGGCGTCCTCCGTCAGGGGCTGGCCGGTGCGCAGCACCAGCATCATCTCGGAGAACAGCTGCTGCACGAGGGCGACCTCGGCACGCTCGCCGGTCGCGGTGACCTCGTTGCCCCGGACGTGGATGTCCGCGGCCGGGAACGACCGCTCGATCACGCGCAGCAGCGAGTCGGTGGCACCGAGCAGGGTGACCATCGGGTGCTTCTCGGGAATGACGATCCTGGCGCTGGCGACCCGCTCGGAGCCGGCCGCCTGGGCAGGCCGCGACTGTCCGTTCGTACGGGTATGTGATGTGTCACTCATAGGTCGGCGCTGAGGCCTGCCTCATCCCATCCGTGGTCTCGTGGTGCCGCTCGGTCGGTCCGGGGTCACCAGGGTACGCCGCGCGCGTGATCGCCGGGGCGGTGCGGCGCCACCTCTCGGCGGACGAATCGCGCACGCGGTCGATGCTCCGGCAGTTCCGGGGCCGATGCGACTGGTTTTCCGTGCGGCCACCGGCCGCCACCGCCCGCCGGCCCGCCGCCGGTGGCTCGCGCCGGCTCCCGGCGCGGGTCGACGGCGCCGGTCAACGGCGCGGTGGGACGGGCACCCGGGCGAGGTCCTCGGCGACCACGATCTCGCCGTCGAAGTACCGGCGGGCCTCGGCCAGGTGACCGCCGAGGTCCGGGTAGCGCTGGGAGAAGTGGGTGAGCACGAGGGTCCGGGCGCCCGCCCCGGCGGCGACCTGGGCGGCCTGGCCGGCGGTGAGGTGGCCGTGCTCGCGGGCCAGGTGCGCGTCGGCGTCCAGGAAGGTCGCCTCCATCACCAGCAGGTCGGCGCCCTCGGCGAGCTCGCCCACGCCGTCGCAGAGCCGGGTGTCCATCACGAAGGCGAACCGCTGGCCGGGACGCGGCTCGCTGACCTCCTCCAGGGTGACGGTCCGGCCGTCCACCTCGATGGCGCCCTGGTGCTGGAGCCGGCCCACCGCCGGGCCGAAGACGCCCAGCTCGGCCAGGCGCTCCGGCACCAGCCGGCGGCCGTCCGGCTCGGCCAGCCGGTAGCCGAAGGACTCGACGGGGTGCGACAGGCGGACGGCGTCCAGCGTGAAGCGGGCCCCGGGGACGGGCAGCGGGCCCGCCTCCTCCACCGGGTGCGGGCGCAGCACGGCCGTCTCGTGGAAGGCCGTGGCGTGCCGCAGCCGGTGGAAGAAGACCTCGCCGGAGGCCGGGAAGTACACGTCCACCGGGTGCGGCACCCGGTCCAGGTTGATCCGCTGGATCACTCCGGCCAGACCGAGGCAGTGGTCGCCGTGGAAGTGCGTGACGCCGATCCGGGTGATCTGGGTGGCGGAGACCCCGGCGTGCAGCATCTGCCGCTGGGTGCCCTCCCCCGGGTCGAACAGGAGCCCCTCGCCGTCCCAGCGGAGCAGGTAGCCGTTGTGGTTGCGGTGCCGGGTGGGCACCTGGCTGGCGGTGCCCAGGACGACGAGTTCGCGTTGCGACACGGTGTCAGACCAGGCCCTCACGAAGCGGCGTGCCGCCGAGCACGTGGACGTGCGCGTGGAAGACGGTCTGGCCGGCGCCGGCACCGGTGTTGAAGATCAGCCGGTAGCCCGCCGCGTCGATCTTCTCGTCGGCCGCCACCTCGCCCGCCTCGACCAGCAGTTCGGCGGCCAGCGCGGGTTCGGCGGCGGCGAGCGCGGCCGCGTTCGGGTAGTGCGCCTTGGGGATCACCAGGATGTGGGTCGGGGCCTGCGGGTTGATGTCCCGGAACGCGACGGTGCGCTCGTTCTGCCGGACCACCGTCGCCGGGATCTCCCCCGCCACGATCTTGCAGAACGGGCAGTCGGACTGCGGCTCGCCGGACATCGGTGTCTCCTCGCGGAATCGGGTCGGGGCTACCGCCGCATGCTAGCCGAGCCGCCCGGCCCGCCGCTTCCACCCGTCCAGGTGCTTGCGGCGCACGACCCTTACCCCGCAGGCCTCCTCCGGCTCCAGCTCTTCGAGCATCAGGCCGATCGGGAGCATCACGAAGCCGAGCAGCCAACGCCTGGCCAGCCGCCAGGTGCCCGGCCGGCTGACGTCCTTGTACCGGATCACCCGTGCGGCCAGCAGGCCCTTGCCCAGGCTGAATCCGAGCAACCGGGCGAGCACCACGTGGTTGACGAAGGAGAAGCCGACGGACACCGCCAGCAGCAGCCCGAAGTAGGCGCCCGCCGAACCGCCGTGCTGCGAGGAGCTCTTGGCCGCCGCGAACCCGGCCACCAGGGCGAAGACCCCGTCGAGGACGGCCGCCAGGATCCGGCGGCCGTCCCCCGCCTCCTCCGGCGCCGGCGGGAGCTGCGGGCCATGGCCGGGGTGGGGAGACTGGGGGTAGTGGGACTGCTGGGGCTGGGGGTGCTGAGGGTACGGCTGCTGCTCGGCGTACGGCTGCGACGGGTACGGCGGCCGGGGGTACGCCTGCTGCGCGTACGGGTACGGCTGCGGCGGGTACGGCGGCGCCTGCTGCCCGTACGGGCCGGCCGCCGGCTGCTGGTACGGGCCCCGGCCGTACGAACCCTGCGGGTGTGCCTGTGCCATCTCGCTGCCCCCGTTACGCGGTGATCATGAATCAGCCACGCATCCTAACCGGCGTCCGCCGGGCGGGAGGCCTGCTCCCGCCCGGCGGACGCCGGCCCGGCTACAGCCCGGGAACCGGCGGCGGGGTCTTCGCCGGGGTCTCCGCCAGGGCGGCCAGCGCCAGCCGCACGCCCTCGGCCAGCTGCGGGTCCTCGCCGGCCGCGTACTGGTGCGGGGCGATCGGCACCTCGACGTCCGGATCCACCCCGTGGTTCTCCACGCCCCAGCCGTAACCCTCCAGCCAGAAGGCGTACTTGGGCTGGGTAACCCCGGTGCCGTCGACCAGGCTGTACTTGCTGTCGATCCCGATCACACCGCCCCAGGTGCGGGTCCCGACCACCGGGCCGATCTTCAGCGCCTGGATCGCGGCGTTGACGATGTCGCCGTCCGAGCCGGAGAACTCGTTGGCCAGCGCCACCACCGGACCGCGCGGGGCGTCACCCGGGTACGGGTCGGCGCCCGCGACGTCCCGGGCCCGGTCCCAGCCGATGATCTTCCGGTTGAGCTTCTCGATCACCAGCTGGGAGGTGTGGCCCCCGCGGTTCTCCCGCAGGTCGACCACCACGCCCTCCTTGGCCATCTCGACCCGCAGGTCGCGGTGCAGCTGCGCCCAGCCGGCGCTGACCATGTCCGGGACGTGCAGGTAGCCGAGCCGGCCGCCGGAGAGCTCCCGGACGGCGGCCCGGCGCCCGGCCACCCAGTCGTGGTAGCGCAGCGCCTCCTCGTCCGCCAGCGGCACCACCACCGGGTACCGCTGGTCGGTGCCGCCCTTGCCCGCGACGGTCAGCTCGACCGGCTGGCCGGCCGTGCCCGCCAGCAGCGGCGCCGGGCCGGTGACCGGGTCCACCGGGCGGCCGTTGACGGCCAGCACGGCGTCCCCCGGGCGGACGGCGGCGCCGGGCGCGGCCAGCGGCGAACGGGCCCGCGGGTCGGAGGACTCGCCGGGCAGGATCCGCTCGATCCGCCAGACCTCGCCGTCCTTCACGAGGTCCGCGCCGAGCAGGCCCTGCCGGCGGGCGGCCTCGGTGCCGGTGCCGTACGGGGTCACGTACGCGTGCGAGGTGCCCAGCTCGCCCTGGACCTCCCAGAGCAGGTCGACCAGGTCGTCGTGCGAGCCGAGCCGATCCACCAGCGGCCGGTAGCGGGCCAGCGCGCCCGCCCAGTCGAAGCCGCCCATGTCCGCGCGCCAGAAGTTGTCGCGCATGATGCGGCCGTTCTCGTCGAACATCTGCCGCCACTCGGCCGCCGGGTCGACGGTGACCCGCAGCCGGGAGAGGTCCACATCGGTCTCGTCGTCCTCCCCCGCCGCCTTGTGGTCGGCCGGGACGATCCGCAACTGTCCCTCGTCCAGCACCGCCAGCCGGCCGCCGTCCCCGGTGACGGAGAACGAGTCCAGTCCGGCGACCAGCTCCTCGGCGCGCAGCTTCTTGAAGTCGAACCGCTCCAGCACCGGACGCGGCCGCTCGTCCTCCAGCGAGGCCGCCTCGTCGCCGAGTTCGCCGAGCAGCGGCAGCCTGGTCCAGAGCACGCCGTCCTTGGCCGCGCGCAGGCTGCCGAAGCGGCCGCCCTCGACCGGGAAGGGGATGATCCGGTCCGCGATGCCGTCCAGGTCGACGCGGGTGACGGGGGTCGTGTCCGAGCCGTCCTCGGCGTCCGCCTTCTTGCCCTTGGCGTCGTCGTCCTCGCCGCCGAACGGCCGGCCGGCGCGCTGCGGGCCGAACGGGGACGGCGTGTCGGCGGCCAGTGTGATCAGGTACGGGCGGCAGCCGTTGGGGAAGGACAGGTCGAAGACGTGCGCGTCGTACACCGGGTCGAAGTTGCGCACCGACAGGAACGCGAGGTGCTTGCCGTCCGCGGTGAAGGCCGGCGAGGTGTCGACGAACCGCTGCGGAGTGGCCTCGCCGACCGACCGGGTGGCCAGGTTCGCGAGCACGATCTGGCGCAGCGACCACGGCCCGAGCGCCGGCTGCGACCAGGCCAGCCAGGCCGAGTCGGGGCTGAACACCAGCCCGTTGACCTCGCCGTCGGTGCTGCGGGCCAGCTCGTGCACGGCGCCGTCGGCGAGCGTCACCAGCAGCACCCGGCCGTCGTGCGAGGCGACCGCCAGCTGCTTGCCGTCCGGCGAGACGACCAGGCCGAGCACCCGGCCGAGCTGCCCGGCGGCCAGCCGGCGCCGCTCCGCGCCGAGCACCGCCGGGGCGTACTCGAGGGCGTCGTCACCCTCGGCGTCGGTCACCCAGAGCACGCCCTGGGCGCCGTCCTCGCCCGGCACCACCCGGGCCAGCCGGGCCCGGACGCCCGGCGTCTCGTCCAGCACCCGGGCCGGGCCCTCACGGTGCGTCAGCCAGTGCACGCTGCCGCGCACCACCACGGCGCTGGCCCGGCCGGTGCGGTCCGGGGCCGCGCTCGACAGCCAGTGCGCGGCGCTGACCGGGCGCGGCCGGCGGCCGGTCGCGGGGCCGGCCAGCCGGATGTCCAGGCGGCGCGGCGCGGCGCCGTCCAGGTCGTCCAGGATCCAGAGGTCGCCCGCGCTGTGCCAGACCACCCGGGCGCCGTCGGTGGTGGCGTTGCGGGCGTAGAAGCCGTCCTCGGCGGTGGTGTGGGCCCGCAGGTCGCTGCCGTCCGGGAGGCTGGAGTAGAGCCGGCCCGCGCCCTCGTGGTCGGAGAGGAAGGCGATCCGGTCACCGACCCAGAGCGGGGACTCGATGTTGCCGCCCAGCCCGGCGTGCACCCGGGTGAACTCCTCGGTGCCGATCCACAGCTTGCCGGCCGTGCCGCCGCGGTAGCGCTTCCAGTGCGCGGGCTCGCGGCTCCAAGCGGACAGCAGCAGCACCCTGCCCCCGGCTTCGGGCTCCTGCGCCAGGCCGCCGACCGGCCCGTACGGCAGCCGGGCGGGCTCGCCGCCGTCCAGCGGGACGGCGAACGCCCAGCTGCGCCGCAGGGTCTCCTGGCCGGCCGTGGTGGTGGCGATCGGGCGGCCGTCCGCCGTCCAGCCGCGCATCCTGGTCTGGCCGCTGCCCCAGTACGTCAGCCGGCGGGCCGGGCCGCCCTCGACCGGTGCCAGGTGGATCTCGGGGGCGCCGTCCCGGGTCGACGTCCAGGCGATGTGCCGGCCGTCCGGGGAGAATCTGGGGTGCGAGACCGGGACCTGATCGGCGGTCAGCCGCCAGGCCCGGCCACCGTCGAGCGGGGCCAGCCAGATGTCGTTCTCGGCGACGAAGGTGATCAGGTCGCCGTGCAGGTGGGGGTGGCGCAGGTACGCGCCCACGAGGGTGCTGTGGGGTTCGGTCACGGCGTCACTTTATGCATGTGCACGCACAGTACGAAGCGTTTTCTTCGACAGCGAACCTGGGTGGGCGACCCCCGCCGCGGGGACCGGCCGAGCCCCGGAGCGTGCCCGGCCGCAGGTCGGCGGCGGGCCGGTCGCGAGCCGGTCGCGCGTCGGCGGCGGGTCGGTCATGGGCCGACCGGGGGACGGTCGCGCCGCCCGGCGGGCGGCCGTTCGCGTCCGGCCCGGCCCCGACGGGCCCGGGGCGCCCGCCCGTTCAGCCGCGGCGCAGGGCCAGGCGCGGCGCAGGGCCAGGCGCGGCGCAGGGTCAGGACCAGCGCCCGGTCCGCCCGAGCAGCAGGGCGCCGGCCGCCACCCCCGCCGTCGAGGTGCGCAGGACGGAAGGGCCGAGCCGGTAGGGCCCCGCGCCGGCCTCGGCGAAGGCGGCCAGCTCCTCCGGGGAGACCCCGCCCTCGGGGCCGACGATCAGCACCAGGTCGCCGGCCGGGGGCAGCGTGGCGGCCGCGAGCGGCTCGGCGCCGTCCTCGTGCAGGACGGCGGCGAACGCGGACCCGGCCAGCAACGGCGCCAGCTGGCGGGTCGTCATCGGGTCGCGGACCTCGGGGAACCGCAGCCGGCGGGACTGCTTGCCCGCCTCCCGGGCGGTGGCCCGCCACTTGGCGAGCGCCTTGGCGCCCCGGTCGCCCTTCCACTGGGTGATGCAGCGGGAGGCCGGCCACGGGATCACCACGTCGACGCCGACCTCGGTCATGGTCTCGACCGCGAGCTCGCCCCGGTCGCCCTTGGGCAGGGCCTGGACGACCACGATCCGCGGGGACGGCTCGGGCGCGCGGCGCACCTCGACGACCGTGACGTCGATCGCGTCCTTGCCGTGCACGGCCGCGACGATGCCGTCCACGCCGAGGCCGAGGCCGTCCGCGAGGGTGACCGCCTCGCCGGGCTCCAGCCGCTTCACGGCGGCGGCGTGCCGGCCCTCGGGGCCGTCCAGGCGGACCACCGTGCCGGCGGCGGCGCCGTCGAGCCGCGCGGAGTCGGTGACGAACACGGGTGCGGTCATCGGGGTCTGCCTCCGGGGGCTGGCGCCGCGGTGCTGGTGCGGGCGCTGCGGTACTGGTGCTCGGGTGTGGGGGGGTGGGGCGCGGGCGTGGGGGGGGTGGGGCGCGGGCGTGGGGGGTGGGGCGCGGGCGTGGGGGGGTGGGGCGCGGGCGTGGTGGGGTGGGGCGCGGGCGTGGGGCGCGAGGTGCTGCCCCGAGCCGGAGCGGTGACGCACGCCGGGGAGCGCGCAAGACCGTCCCGGCTCGCGGAGCACCCAGGGGGCGCGCCCTCACCGGCCCGCGCGGGGGTGACAGCGGCCCGCGCCCCCGTCGTAGGGGACACGGGCCGCTGCCGCGCTCTGCGCCCGGCCGGCTCGACGGCTCAGCGGCCGTTGAAGGCGTCCTTCAGCCGGGAGAACAGGCCCTGCTGGCCGGGGGCGAAGGTCCCCGAGGGGCGCTCCTCGCCGCGCAGCAGCGCCAGGCGGCGCAGCAGCTCCTCCTGCTCGGGGTCGAGCTTGGTGGGCGTCTGCACCTCGACATGCACTATCAAGTCGCCCCGGCCGCCGCCGCGGAGGTGGGTGATGCCCCGCCCGTGCAACGGGATCGACTGGCCGGACTGGGTGCCGGGCCGGATGTCGACCTCCTCCAGCCCGTCCAGGGTCTGCAGCGGCACCTGGGTGCCGAGCGAGGCCGCCGTCATCGGGATGGTGACCGTGCAGTGCAGATCGTCGCCGCGCCGCTGGAAGGTCGGGTGCGCGGTCTCGGCGATCTCCACGTACAGGTCGCCGGCGGGGCCGCCACCGGGGCCGACCTCGCCCTCGCCGGCCAGCTGGATCCGGGTGCCGTTGTCGACCCCGGCCGGGATCTTGACGGTGAGCGTCCGGCGGGCGCGGACCCGGCCGTCGCCCGCGCACTCCGGGCAGGGAGTGGGCACGACGGTGCCGAAGCCCTGGCACTGCGGGCACGGGCGGGAGGTCATGACCTGGCCCAGGAAGGACCGGGTGACCTGGGAGACCTCGCCCTTGCCGCGACACATGTCACAGGTCTGCGCGGAGGTGCCGGGGGCCGCCCCCTCGCCGGAACAGGTGGTGCAGGTGACGGCGGTGTCGACCTGGAGTTCCTTGGTGGTGCCGAAAGCGGCCTCCTCCAGGGTGATCTCCAGCCGGATCATCGCGTCCTGGCCGCGCCGGGTGCGCGAGCGGGGCCCGCGCTGGCCGGATGCGGCGCCGAAGAACGCGTCCATGATGTCGGAGAAGCCGAATCCGGCCGCGCCCGCGCCGAACCCGCCCGCGCCGCCGCCGTTCGGGGAGAGGGGGTCGCCGCCGAGGTCGTAGACCTGGCGCTTGGCCGGGTCCGAGAGCACCTCGTAGGCGGCGTTGATCTCCTTGAACCGCTCCTGCGTCTTCGGGTCCGGGTTGACGTCCGGGTGCAGTTCACGGGCAAGGCGCCGGAACGCCTTCTTGATCTCGTCCTGCCCCGCATCCCGTCGGACGCCGAGTACCGCGTAGTAGTCCGTGGCCACCAAATGCTCCGCTTGTTCCGCCTCTAGAAGTGCTGCGACTGGTTGTCACCGTTGGAGGTCCAACGGCGCTGTTCTACGACTCGGCCAGGATCTGGCCCACGTACCGTGCCACCGCTCGCACCGCCCCCATTGTGCCCGGGTAGTCCATCCGAGTCGGACCGATCACGCCCAGCTTCGCCACACTCTCGTCGCCCGAACCGTAACCGACCGAGACGACCGAGGTGGAATTGAGCCCTTCGTACGCGTTCTCCCGGCCGATCCGGACCATCATCCCGGCGTCGCCGGTCTCACCCAGCAGGCGGAGCAGGACGACCTGCTCCTCCAGGGCCTCCAGCACCGGCTGGATGGTGAGCGGGAAGTCGTGCCCGAAGCGGGTCAGGTTGGCCGTGCCGGCCAGCATGATCCGCTCCTCGTTCTGCTCGGCGAGCGCCTCGAAGAGGGTCGCCAGCACGGTGGTGACGGTCGGGCGGTCGGGCGCTTCGAAGGCCGCCGGCAGGGCCTCCAGCAGCTCGGGGACGTCCGGCAGCCGCTGCCCGACGGCCCGGGCGTTGATCCGGGCCCGCAGGTCCGCCAGGACGGTCTCGCCGACCGTGCCCGGGCAGTCGACCATCCGCTGCTCGACCCGGCCGGTGTTGGTGATCAGGACGAGCATCACCTTCGCCGGCGCCAGGGCGACCAGCTCGATGTGCCGCACGGTCGAACGTGAGAGCGAGGGGTACTGCACGACGGCGACCTGCCGGGTCAGCTGCGCGAGCAGCCGGACCGTACGGGCGACCACGTCGTCCAGGTCCACCGCGCCGTCCAGGAAGTGCCGGATCGCACGCCGCTCGGGCGCGGTCATCGGCTTCACCTCGGCGAGGCGGTCGACGAAGAGCCGGTAGCCCTTGTCGGTGGGGATCCGTCCGGCACTGGTGTGCGGCTGCTGGATGTAGCCGTCCTCCTCCAGGGCCGCCATGTCGTTGCGCACGGTCGCCGGGGAGACCCCGAGACTGTGCCGCTCGACCAGGGCCTTGGAGCCGACCGGCTCCTCGGTGCCGACGTAGTCCTGGACGATCGCGCGCAGCACCGCGAGCTTGCGGTCGTCCAGCGGACGCACGTCGAGCTGCCTGCCGTCGAGGTGCCTGGTGTCGGACTTGCGATCGTCCGCCCTGCGCTCGTTGGCCATGGGCACGCACCTCCGTCTTCGCACGTTGTCCGTTATGACTCGGTCTGGGTCACCCGGTGGATCACCCGCTGTGGGCCGCCTGGCACTCAGGACAGTCGAGTGCCAGAACCGTACCTGCCAGTGTAAGGCCCGGGCTCGACGGCAGGAACGGCCCGTCGGTGGTGATCCTGCACGCACCGCCCCGCGCGGGGTGATGCCGCTCGCCCCGCCAGGTGGCAGCATCGAAGGCAACCGGCGAATGCGAGGAGCAGCGATGTCGACCTCAGGCCAGCACACCCGTTTCGCGCCCGACCGTGGACTGACCGGCCGGATGGTCGCCACCATGTTCGTGATCGGCCTCCTGTACGTGGGCTTCACCGGTCTGCTCATCGTGCTGCTGCGCGGGGCCTGGCCGATCATCGTGCTGATCTCGGGCGGCCTGTTCGTCGCCCAGTTCTGGTTCAGCGACAAGATCACCGAACGGGCGATGGGCGCCCACGAGGTCACCCCCGAGCAGTACCCCCAGCTGCACGGCACCATTGACCGGCTCTGCGCGCTCGCCGACATGCCCAAACCCAGGGTCGCGGTCTCGCAGAACGACATGCCGAACGCCTTCGCCACCGGCCGCAAACCCGAGAAGTCCGTGGTCTGCGTCACCACCGGCCTGCTGCGCCGGCTGGAGCCGGAGGAGCTGGAGGGCGTCCTCGCCCACGAACTCTCGCACGTCGCCCACCGGGACGTCGCGGTCATGACGGTCGCCGGATTCCTCGGCGTGCTGGCCGGCGCGATGACCCGGATGGCCATGTACAGCGGGCTGATGGGCGGCAACCGCAACAGCAACGACCAGAACGCCGCCATCGCGATGCTGATCATCCCGCTGGTCTCGATGGTCGTGTACGCGATCAGCTTCCTGCTGACCCGGCTGCTGTCCCGCTACCGCGAACTGGCCGCCGACCGGGCCGCCGCCCAGCTGACCGGCCGCCCCAGCGCGCTGGCCTCCGCCCTGACCAAGGTGACCGGCCAGATCGCCGCCATCCCCACCAGGGACCTGCGCCAGGCGCAGCCGTACAACGCCTTCTACTTCGCCCCCGCGCTGAGCGCCCGGGAGGCCGCCACCCAGCTGTTCTCCACCCACCCGTCGCTGGAGAAGCGGCTGGAACAGCTCGCGCGGATCTCGACCGACCTCAACCGGTGACCGGCCCCGGGACGACGCCTCCCAGCCCGCCCATCGACCGTGGAGCAGCCCCATGGGATTCCTGGACACCCTGTTCGGCCGCAGCAAGCCGGTCCGGCCCGACCTCGACCAGCTCTTCGGCGTACCGTCGGCCGCGCTGACCCTGGAGGCCGCCACCGACTTCCGGCCCACCGGCCTCGGCTCGGTCTGCTTCGCGGCGGTCGAGGGCGGCGCCTTCGGCGAGGTGGAGCGCCAGGTCCGCGCACTGCTGGACGCCGACACCGACCGCGGCGGCGTCCCCGTGGAGGCGAGCCAGGACGGCTACGGCTACTCCTGGCTGCTGGCCCGGCACTCACCCGAGGAACTGCCGGAGCTGGTCAACGACCTGCACGCGGTCAACAGCGAGCTGGAGGCGAACGGCTTCGGCCCGCAACTGCTCTGCTCCCTGGTGGCCTTCCGCGACACCGCCGGGCAGTCCCTGGCTCTGGTGTACCTGTACAAGCGCGGCACCTTCTACCCCTTCGCGCCGATGCCCGGCGGGGGCGAGCGGCGCAACAGCCCGCTGGAGCTGCAGATCAAGGCGATGCTCGGCAACGACCTACGGGTCGAGTCGGACCTCTCCCGCTGGTTCCCGGTCTGGGGTGCGCCGGGGCTCTGAGCCGTCCCGGAATCCCCTGGTACCGGCGCCGTCCGGGCCCTACCGTTGCCGGTCATGACCGACTGGCAGCAGATCATGGACCACGGCACGGCCCGGCCCGCCGACGGCTCCCCGGCCGCGCTGGTCGCCGGACTCGTCGAGGCCCTGCGCTCGCCCGACCCGGCGCTCCGCGACGAGCAGGCGTACACCCTGCTGGCCCGCCGGACCCCCGGACTGGACCCGGAGCTGCGACGCGGCCTGGGCGACACGATGGCCGCGCGGCTGACCGACCCGGAGATCCAGGCCCGGAGCTTCGCCGCGCTGGTCCTCGCCGACCTCGTCAGGAACGGCGACCACGAGGCCCGTTGGGTCACGGCGTTCGCCGACTGGTACCCCGCCGAGGCGGACCTGCGCGGCTACGACCCGGCGCTCGGCTGGCTGCACGCGGTGGCCCACGGCGCCGACCTGCTGGGCGCCCTCGGACGCCACCCGCAGGTCGCGCCGGCGCCGCTGCTCGACCTCGGCGCGGCCCGTCTGCTGACCCCCGCCACCCACGTGTGGGACGCACAGGAGGACGACCGGCTCGCCCGGGCGCTGGCCCTGACCCTGACCCGTCCCGAACTGACCGGGGAACAGTCGGTCGGCTGGCTCGACGCGGTCGCCGCCGACTTCGCGGCCGGCACGCCCGGGCCCGTCCCCGCGTACGCCTCCAACACCATGCGCACCCTGCGGATGCTCTACCTGCTGGCCGACCGCGGCGTGCGCCCGGGGCCGCACGGGACGGGCGACGCGGTGGCGCTGACGCATCGTGCGGCGCTGCTGGCGCGGCTCGCCGAGGTGCTCTCGACGGTGACGCCGTATCTCGGGTGAGCCGCCCGGTGCGCGTGCCCCGTGGGTGGGTTGACGGCGGGTTTCGTATAGTCCGAGGATGCGCAGCAGGAGTTACGGCCCGGACCTGACCCCGCCGTGGAAGCGGCAGCAGCCCGCACCCGAGGTGCCCGCCGAGCGGGACCTCGTGGTGGAGGAGGCGGCCACCGGTTTCTGCGGGGCGGTGGTGCGGTGCGAGAAGACGGCGGAGGGCCTGACCGTCACGCTGGAGGACCGCTTCGGCAAGCAGCGGGTGTTCCCGATGGGCCCGCGCGGCTTCCTGCTGGAGGGGCGGGTGGTCACCCTGGTCCGCCCGGCCGGCGCGACGCCCGCGCCCGCGAAGGGGCCGGGCCGGACGGCGTCCGGCTCGGTGGCGGTGCCCGGCGCCCGGGCCCGGGTCGCCCGTGAGTCGCGGATCTACGTGGAGGGCCGGCACGACGCCGAGCTGGTCGAACGGGTCTGGGGCGACGACCTGCGGATCGAGGGCGTGGTGGTGGAGTACCTGGAGGGCATCGACGACCTGCCCGCGATCGTCAACGAGTTCGCCCCCGGCCCGGGCCGGCGCCTCGGCGTGCTGGTCGACCACCTGCTGCCGGGCACCAAGGAGCACCGGATCGCCGGCCAGGTCACCGGCTCCTCGGTGCTCGTCGTCGGCCACCCGTACATCGACGTCTGGGAGGCCGTGAAGCCGGCCAGCGTCGGCATCCCCGGCTGGCCGCAGGTGCCGCGCGGGGAGTCCTGGAAGGAGGGCGTCTGCCGCCGGCTCGGCTGGCCGGTGGACACCCCGGCCGCCTGGAAGCGGATCCTCGCCTCGGTGAACTCCTACCGCGACCTCGACCCGGCCCTGCTGGGCCGGGTCGAGGAACTGATCGACTTCGTGACGCTCACCGAGGACTGAGCGGCCTCAGGCGTACGTCTGGAACTCGGAGGTGTCGAGCGTCACCCCGAGCAGCCCCACCGGAACGGGTTCGCCGAACTTGGTCGTCCGCTCGGAGAGGTGGTCCGGCAGGCCCGAGGCCGTCGCCCGACCGGGCTCGGTGAGGAGCACGCAGACACCCCTGATCGGGTCGACGATCAGATGGACGGGGCTGGTGCCTCCGGCGTACATCTCGCGCTTGATCCGATCGTCACGATGGGCGCTCGTCCTTGAGACAAGCTCGGCCTTGAATCCCTCGGGAACCTCAAGATCCTCGAAGATCCCCCGCACGCGGGCCTCCACGGCGGTCATCCAACTCCTTCGGAAGGCTGCTCCCACGTCAACGGGATTCAGTCCACCAGGTCACGCACGACGCCGTCCGCCAGCAGCCGCCCCCGCAGGGTCAGGACGGCCCGGCCCCCCTCGAAGGCGCCGGCGTCGAGCAGGCCGTCGGCCAGCGCCCGCTCGGCGGCCTCCAGGCCGGCCGGGGCGAGCAGGGAGAGCGGGCAGCCCTCGACCAGCCGCAGCTCCAGCAGGATGCGCTCGACCCGACGGTCCGCCGCCGGGAGCACCTCGCGGCCCTGGCCCGGCGTGCGGCCCTCGGCCAGGGCCTGGGCGTACGCGGCCGGGTGCTTGGCGTTCCACCAGCGGACGCCGCCGACGTGGCTGTGCGCGCCGGGGCCGGCGCCCCACCAGTCGGCGCCGGTCCAGTACAGCTCGTTGTGGCGGCAGCGAGCGGCCTCGTCGGTGGCCCAGTTGGAGACCTCGTACCAGCCGAACCCGGCCTTGCCGAGCGCCTCGTCGGCGATCAGGTAGCGGTCGGCGTGCACGTCGTCGTCGATCATCGGCAGCTCGCCGCGCTTGACCCGGGCGGCGAGCTTGGTGCCGTCCTCGACGATCAGCGAGTACGCGGAGACGTGGTCGGGGCCCGCGCCGATGGCGGCGTCCAGCGAGGCCCGCCAGTCGTCATCCGACTCGCCGGGGGTGCCGTAGATCAGGTCCAGGTTGACGTGCTCGAAGCCGGCCGCCCTGGCCTCGGCCACGCAGGCCTCGGGCCGGCCGGGGGTGTGGTGGCGGTCGAGCAGCTGCAGGACGTGCGGGCGGGCGCTCTGCATGCCGAAGGAGATCCGGTTGAAGCCGCCCTCGCGCAGTTCGGCGAGGTAGGCGGGGTCGACCGACTCCGGGTTCGCCTCGGTGGTGACCTCCGCGCCGGGCGCGAGCCCGAACTCCTCGCGGATCGCCGCGAGCATCCGCACCAGGTCGCGGGCGGGCAGCAGGGTGGGGGTGCCGCCGCCGAGGAAGACCGTCCGCACCGGGACGTCCGCGTCGCCGAGCACCGTGCGGGCGAGCCGGATCTCCGCGACCAGGTTGTCGGCGTAGGTCTCCTGCGAGGCGACCGTGCCCGAGGAGCGCAGCTCGGTGGCGGTGTAGGTGTTGAAGTCGCAGTAGCCGCAGCGGGTGGCGCAGTACGGCACGTGCACGTAGAACCCGAAGGGCCGCTCGCCCAGTCCGTCGAGGGCGTGGGCGGGCAGGGAACCGTCGGACGGCACGGGTTCGCCGTCGGGGAGTGCGGAGGGCATTGGTCCATTGTCCCGTACGGCACGGGTGTGCCGGACGGGCCGCCTGGGCGGGCGCGACCGGACACGCGGCGGCGCGCCGGCGCGGGGGCTGCCCCCGCGCCGGCGCGCCGCCGGTCGGACCGCTACGCCTCGACGGCGCCCGCGTACATCTCGGTGACCGCGTCGGCGTACGTCTTCTCGACCACCGGGCGCTTGATCTTGAGGCTCGGGGTCAGCTCGCCGTGCTCGATGTCCAGGTCGCGCGGGAGCAGGGTGAACTTCTTCACCGTCTGCCAGCGCTGGAGATCGGCGTTGAGCCGCTGCACGAAGCCCTCGATCAGCTCGCGCACCTGCGGCGAGGAGACCACCTCGGCGTAGGAGCGGCCGGCCAGCTCGTGCTCGGCGGCCCACGGCATGATCACCGCTTCGTCCAGGGCGATCAGCGCGGTGCAGTAGTTGCGGCCGTTGCCGAGCACCAGGATGTTGCTGACGAACGGGCAGATCGCCTTGAACTTGCCCTCCACCTCGCTCGGCGCGACGTACTTGCCGCCGGAGGTCTTGAACAGGTCCTTCTTGCGGTCGGTGATCCGCAGGAAGCCGTCCTCGGTCAGCTCGCCGATGTCCTCGGTGTGGAACCAGCCGTCCGGCTCCAGCACCTCCGCGGTCTTCTCCGGCAGGTTGTGGTAGCCGCGCATGACGCCCGGGCCGCGCAGCAGGATCTCGCCGTCCTCGGCGATCCGGACCTCGGTGCCCGGCAGCGGCAGGCCGACGGTGCCGATCCGGAAGTCCTCCGCGCGGTTGACGCAGGACCCGGCGCTGGTCTCGGTGAGGCCGTAGCCCTCCAGGATCGGGACGCCGGCGCCGGCGAAGAAGTAGCCGATCTCGGGCGCCAGCGCGGCGCTGCCGGAGACCGAGCCGCGCATCCGGCCGCCGAAGGCCGCGCGGATCTTGGCGTAGACGAGCTTGTCGGCCAGCGTGTGCTGCAGGTCCAGCGCGAACGGCACCGACTCCCGGCCGGTGGCGATCCGGCTGGCCTGGGAGATCCGGGCGTGCTCGCGGGCGACCTTCGCCGCCCACTGGAAGATCTTGTACTTGGCGCCGCCCTCGGCCCGGGCCTTGCCGGCGATGCCGTTGTAGACCTTCTCGAAGATCCGCGGTGCGGAGGCCATCAGGGTCGGACGGATGACCGGCAGGTTGTGGATGATCCGGTCGACCCGGCCGTCCAGGGCCATCACGTGCCCGGTGGCGATCTGCCCGGAGATCAGCGTCTTGCCGAACACGTGCGACAGCGGCAGCCACATGAACTGGATGTCCTCGGCCCGCAGCAGCCCGCTGGCCTCCTGGGCCCGGCCCTCGTACGCCCAGCAGTCGTGCACCAGGCGCACGCCCTTGGGCCGGCCGGTGGTGCCGGAGGTGTAGATGAGGGTGGCGAGCTGCTCCTTGTCGATCGCCGCGACGGTCTTGTCGACCGCGTCGGCGTGCTCCGCCAGGTACTCGGCGCCGAGCCGCTCCAGCTCCGCCAGGGTGAGCACGGCCAGGCCGGCGGGCTCGGGGATCTCGGCGGGGGCGTCGAACAGGATGACGGTCCTCAGCTCCGGCAGATGCTCCTGCTGGCTGACGGCCTTCTCCAGCTGGGCCGCGTTCTCCGCGAACAGGGCCTTCGAGCCGGAGTTCGACAGGATGAACGCCGTCTCGTCGGCGTTGGTGCTCGGGTAGACGGTGGTGGTGGCGGCGCCGGCGCACATGTTCCCGAGGTCGGCGATGATCCACTCGACCCGGGTGGAGGAGGAGAGTGCGACCCGGTCCTCCGGCTCGATGCCGAGCGACATCAGACCGGCGGCCACCGCCTTGACCCGGGTGGCGGTCTGCGCCCAGGTCAGCGAGCGCCACTGCTCGGCGCCGGGGGCGCCGTCCGCGGCGTGCTCGTCCACCGGCACGGGGTAGCGGTAGGCCTCACCGTCGGGTGTCGCCGCCACCCGGTCGAGGAACAGGTGTGCGACGGAGGCGGGGCGCCCGGCGACGATGTCGACACTGCCGGAGCCGATCAGGGACTGCGCGGAACTCAACGAGACCTCCGGGGGCGGGTGGCCGAGGGTGAACGGTGACCGTGGGGGCGGCCGCCGGGCCGTCTTGTTAACCGACAAGTAACAAGGGGATGGCAGCAGCCTAGGGGGAAACCAGCCGTTCCGTAAGAGGGTGACTCCAGCTGGCACACCGGCGCGCCGCAAGTGCAATGTGCGCCACTAGTCTCAGGGTCGGACCGAGGCAATGCCGTTGTACGAGTCCCCCGAGGACCGAAAATTGGGATGCGAATCCCACTGCCGAGCATGAGAGTGTTGCCAGTGCTGATCAGACTGCTCAGGGCCCATCTGACGCCCTACTCCCGACCGATCTCCCTGCTGGTGCTGCTCCAGCTGGTCTCCACCATCGCAGCCCTCTACCTGCCGACCCTGAACGCCGACATCATCGACGACGGCGTGGTGAAGGGCGACACCGGCTACATCCTGCAGATCGGCGCGGTGATGATCGCCGTCACCCTGGCCCAGGCGGCCTGCTCGATCGGCGCGGTGTACTACGGCGCGCGCACCGCCATGGCGGTCGGCCGCGACATCCGCGCCTCGGTCTTCGACCGGGTGCAGAGCTTCTCGGCCCGCGAACTCGGACAGTTCGGCGCGCCCTCCCTGATCACCCGCACCACCAACGACGTCCAGCAGGTCCAGATGCTGGTGCTGATGGGCTTCAACCTGATGGTCGCCGCGCCGATCATGTGCTTCGGCGGCGTGCTGATGGCCCTCAACCAGGACGTCCCGCTGTCCGCGCTGCTGCTGGTCGTGGTGCCGGTGCTGGGCACCGTGGTCGTCCTGCTGGTGCGCCGGCTGCGGCCGCAGTTCCGCAGCATGCAGACGAAGATCGACACGGTCAACCGGGTGCTGCGCGAGCAGATCACCGGTATCCGGGTGATCCGCGCCTTCGTGAAGGACGGGCACGAGCAGGAACGCTTCGCCGGCGCCAACCAGGAGCTGACCGACGTCTCGCTGCGGGTCGGCAAGCTGATGGCCTTCATGTTCCCCAGCGTGATGTTCGTGGTGAACGTCTCCAGCATCGCCGTGATGTGGTTCGGCGCGCACCGGATCGACAGCGGCGAGATGCAGATCGGCGCGCTGACGGCCTTCCTCTCCTACCTGATGCAGATCCTGATGAGCGTCATGATGGCCACCTTCATGTTCATGATGGTGCCGCGCGCCGAGGTCTGCGCCGAGCGCATCGAGGAGGTGCTGGGCACCGAGTCCAGCGTCGTCCCGCCCACCGACCCGGTCACCGAGCTGCTGCGCCGCGGCAACCTGGAGCTGCGCAACGTCGAGTTCCGCTACCCGGGCGCCGAGGCCCCGGTGCTGCGCGGCATCGACATCCTGGCCCGGCCCGGCGAGACCACCGCCGTGATCGGCTCCACCGGCAGTGGCAAGTCCACCCTGCTCGGCCTCGTCCCGCGGCTGTTCGACGCCACCGGCGGCGAGGTGCTGCTGGACGGCGTCGACGTCCGCCGGCTGGCGCCCGAGCTGATCGCCGAGACCGTCGGACTGGTCCCGCAGAAGCCGTACCTGTTCTCCGGCACGGTGGCCGGAAATCTCCGCTACGGCCGGCCGGACGCGACCGACGAGGAGCTCTGGCACGCGCTGGAGGTCGCCCAGGCGAAAGAGTTCGTGGAGAAGTTCCCCGAGGGCCTGGACGCCCCGATCGCCCAGGGCGGCGGCAACGTCTCCGGCGGCCAGCGCCAGCGCCTGGCGATCGCCCGCGCCCTGGTCCGCAAGCCCGGCGTGTACCTCTTCGACGACTCGTTCTCGGCGCTCGACTACGCCACCGACGCGAAGCTGCGCAAGGCCCTCGCGCAGGAGACCGCCGAGGCGACCGTGCTGATCGTCGCCCAGCGGGTCAGCACCATCCGCGACGCCGACCGGATCATCGTCCTGGACGAGGGCGCCGTGGTCGGCGTCGGCACGCACCACGAGCTGATGGCCGACAACCCGACATACCGGGAGATCGTGCTCTCCCAGCTCACCGAGCAGGAGGCGGCGTGACCACCCCGACGAACAAGGGCCCCGCGAACCCGGGCCCCGGCGGCCCGGAGAACCCGGGGCCGGGAAGCACCGGCCCCGGGAGCGCGGTCCCGGCCGGGAACAGCCCGGCGGGCGGCGGCGCGCCCAAGGTCGCCGTCAGCGACTCGCAGACCGCCGCCGCCCGGCGCGGCCCGGCCGGCCCCGGCCGCTTCATGGGCGGCCAGGGCGCCGAGAAGTCGATGGACTTCAAGGGCTCCGGCAAGCGCCTGCTGAACCTGCTGCGCCCCGAGCGCGCGGCCATCGGCGGGGTGCTCGCACTCGGCGTGCTCAGCATCGGCTGCGCCGTCGTCGGCCCGAAGGTGCTCGGCAACGCGACCGACCTGATCTTCGCCGGCGTGGTCGGCCGGCAGAGCCCGCCCGGGGAGAGCAAGGCCCAGGTCGTCGAGGGCCTGCGGGCGAGCGGCCAGGGCGGCGTCGCCGACCTGCTCAACTCGGTCGACTTCACCCCCGGCCAGGGCATGGACTTCGGCGCCATCGGCACCGTGCTGCTCTGGGTGCTGGCGATCTACGTCTCCTCCGCCCTCTTCGGCATCGTGCAGGGCCGGATCGCGGCCAACGCGATCCAGCGCACGATCTTCCGGCTGCGCGAATCGGTGGACGCCAAGCTGTCCCGGCTGCCGCTCAGCTACTTCGACAAGCAGCCGCGCGGCGAGGTGCTCAGCCGCGTCACCAACGACATCGACAACATCGGCCAGTCGATGCAGCAGACCACCGGCCAGGTGGTGAACTCCACACTCACCGTGGTCGGCGTGCTCGCCATGATGTTCTGGATCTCCCCGATCCTGGCGCTGATCGCGCTGATCTCCGTCCCGGTCTCGGTCGTCGTGGCGACCAAGGTCGGCAAGCGGGCGCAGCCGCAGTTCGTCTCCCAGTGGAAGACCACCGGCCAGCTGAACGGCCACATCGAGGAGATGTACACCGGCCACGCGCTGGTGAAGGTCTTCGGCCGGCAGAAGGAGTCCGCCGCGACCTTCCGCGAGCACAACGAGGCGCTGTACGCGTCGAGCTTCCGGGCCCAGTTCATCTCCGGGATCATCCAGCCGGCGATGATGCTGATCGGCAACCTCAACTACGTGCTGGTCGCCGTGGTCGGCGGCCTGCGGGTGGCGAGCGGCGCCCTGTCCATCGGCGACGTGCAGGCGTTCATCCAGTACTCCCGGCAGTTCAGCCAGCCGCTCACCCAGGTCGCCAGCATGGCCAACCTGGTGCAGTCCGGGGTCGCCTCCGCGGAGCGGGTCTTCGAGCTGCTGGACGCCCCCGAGCAGTCCTCCGAGCCCGAGCGGCCGGAGCGCCCGGCCGAGCTGCGCGGGCGGGTCGCCTTCGAGGACGTGGCGTTCCGCTACGACCCGGAGAAGCCGCTCATCGAGGACCTCTCGCTGAAGGTCGAGCCCGGCCACACGGTGGCCATCGTCGGCCCGACCGGTGCCGGCAAGACCACCCTGGTGAACCTGCTGATGCGGTTCTACGAGGTCAGCGGCGGCACGATCACCCTGGACGGGGTGGACATCGCCGCGATGTCCCGCGAGGAACTGCGGGCCGGCATCGGCATGGTGCTCCAGGACACCTGGCTGTTCGGCGGCACCATCGCCGAGAACATCGCGTACGGCGCCGAGCGCGGCGCCACCCGCGAGCAGATCGTCGAGGCCGCGAAGGCCGCCCACGTCGACCGCTTCGTCCGCACCCTGCCGGACGGCTACGACACCGTCATCGACGACGAGGGCACCGGCGTCAGCGCGGGCGAGAAGCAGCTGATCACCATCGCCCGGGCCTTCCTCGCGGAGCCGAGCATCCTCGTCCTGGACGAGGCGACCAGCTCCGTCGACACCCGGACCGAGGTGCTGATCCAGCGGGCCATGGCCCGCCTGCGCAGCGGCCGGACCAGCTTCGTGATCGCCCACCGGCTCTCCACCATCCGGGACGCCGACGTGATCCTGGTGATGGAGAACGGCTCGATCGTCGAGCAGGGCTCGCACGACGACCTGATCGCCGTCGGCGGGGCCTACGCCCGCCTGTACAAGGCGCAGTTCGCCGAGGCGGTGGCCGAGGTCGACTGACCGCGGCGCGGGCGCGGGTCGCGTCCCGCGGCCGGACGTGACGAGGGGGAGGCCGGTACGACCGGCCTCCCCCTCGTCGTGCACCGCCCGTCCCGGCCGCCTCCCCAGCCCCACCGGGCGCGGACCGGCTGCTTCACCGCCTGAAAAAGATCTTCCGTGCCGCCCCCGGCGCTGCCACACTCGCACCCGTGCCAACACCCCAGGACGTCTACGAGACCCACTTCGGCTGGACCGGAAGGAGCACCCGCAAGGCCGTCACCAACGCCGTCGGCGCGCTGACCGGCCTGGTCGCGCTCGCGATCGGCGCGGTCGCGAGAGGCACGGCCGGGCTGGTGCTGGTCACCCTCGGTCTCCTCGCCCTGCTCACCGCGGGCGCCTCGCTCGCCCTCACGGCGGCCGCCGTCCGCGGCGGCCGGACCGCCCTGCGGGTGGACCGCGACGGCATCCTGCTCGGCGGCCACCCCCTGCGGTACGAGGGCACCAGCGCCTTGGTCCCCTGGGGCGACATCGTCGGGGTGGAGCTCTGGGTCCAGCGGGCCGGCGCCATGGCGTACGTCGGCCTGCACCGGATCGAGGGCGCCCCGGACCTCCCCGCCGCCACGACCAACCCCAAGACGCTCCAGGCCACCGAGCGGGCCGCCGGGAGGCCCATCGCGCTGGTGACCGCCAGCCGCCCGATCCACCTCTGGGAGCTCGACGTCCGGCAGCTGCTGACCACCATCGCGCGGTACGCGCCGCAGGTGGTGATCACCGTCGACCCGGCCTTCCCCGGCGGGGCCTGAGCGCGGGGCTCCGGGGCCCTGGCGCCCCGCGCCGCTCCGGAAACACCGAGGGCGCCGCCACCCTGACCGGGGTGGTGGCGCCCTCGTGCGCTACCGGACTCCGCCGACGGAGACCGGCCGGCGGACTACTTCTTTTCCTTCGGGGCATCCGCGTCGGTGGACAGCGCGGCGATGAAGGCCTCCTGCGGGACCTCCACACGGCCGACCATCTTCATCCGCTTCTTGCCCTCCTTCTGCTTCTCCAGCAGCTTGCGCTTACGCGAGATGTCACCGCCGTAGCACTTGGCGAGGACGTCCTTGCGGATCGCGCGGACGGTCTCACGGGCGATCACCCGCGAGCCGATGGCGGCCTGGATCGGCACCTCGAACTGCTGGCGCGGGATCAGCTTCTGCAGCTTGCCGGCCATCATGATGCCGTAGTTGTACGCCTTGTCCTTGTGCACGATCGCGGAGAACGCGTCGACCGCGTCGCCGTGCAGCAGGATGTCGACCTTCACCAGGTCGGCCGTCTGCTCGCCGATCGGCTCGTAGTCGAAGGAGCCGTAACCGCGGGTCTTGGACTTCAGGATGTCGAAGAAGTCGAAGACGATCTCGGCGAGCGGGAGGGTGTAGCGCAGCTCCACCCGGTCCTCGGACAGGTAGTCCATGCCCTGCATGTTGCCGCGACGGCTCTGGCAGAGCTCCATGACGGCGCCGACGAACTCGTTCGGCACCAGGATGGACCCGCGGACGACCGGCTCGTGCACCTCGGAGATCTTGCCGGTCGGGAACTCGCTCGGGTTGGTGACGGTGTGCTCGGTGCCGTCCTCCATCACCACCCGGTAGACCACGTTGGGGGCGGTGGAGATCAGGTCGAGGTTGAACTCGCGCTCCAGCCGCTCCCGGACGATCTCCAGGTGCAGCAGGCCCAGGAAGCCACAGCGGTAGCCGAAGCCCAGCGCGACCGACGTCTCCGGCTCGTACACCAGGGCGGCGTCGTTGAGCTGGAGCTTGTCGAGGGCGTCGCGCAGCAGCGGGTAGTCGCTGCCGTCCAGCGGGTAGAGACCGGAGAACACCATCGGGCGCGGCTCCTTGTAGCCGCCCAGCGGCTCCGTCGCGCCCTTGTGCATCGAGGTGATGGTGTCGCCGACCTTGGACTGCCGGACGTCCTTCACCCCGGTGATGATGTAGCCCACCTCGCCGACACCGAGGCCGTCCGCGACCTTGGGCTCCGGCGAGATGACGCCGATCTCCAGCAGCTCGTGGGTCGCGCCGGTGGACATCATCTCGATCCGCTCACGCTTGGTGAGCTCGCCGTCGACCACTCGGACGTAGGTGACCACGCCGCGGTAGGTGTCGTAGACGGAGTCGAAGATCATCGCGCGGGCCGGGGCGTTCTTCACGCCGACCGGGGCCGGGATCCTCGCGACCACGTGGTCGAGCAGCTCCGGCACGCCGAGGCCGCTCTTGGCGCTGACCTTGAGGACGTCCTCCGGCTCGCACCCGATGATGTGCGCGATCTCGGCGGCGTACTTCTCCGGCTGGGCGGCCGGCAGGTCGATCTTGTTCAGGACCGGGATGATCGTGAGGTTGTTCTCCAGCGCCAGGTACAGGTTGGCGAGGGTCTGCGCCTCGATGCCCTGGGCGGCGTCCACCACGAGGATGGTGCCCTCGCAGGCGGCGAGCGAGCGGGACACCTCGTACGTGAAGTCGACGTGGCCCGGGGTGTCGATCATGTTGAGGATGTGGGTCTTCCCCACGCCCTCGCCGACCGTCGGCGCCCACGGGAGGCGGACCGCCTGCGACTTGATGGTGATACCGCGCTCGCGCTCGATGTCCATACGGTCGAGGTACTGGGCACGCATCTGCCGGGGGTCGACGACGCCGGTGATCTGCAGCATCCGGTCGGCGAGGGTCGACTTGCCGTGGTCGATGTGGGCGATGATGCAGAAGTTGCGGATCAGCGCCGGGTCGGTACGGCTGGGCTGTGGCACATTGCTGGGGGTCGCGGGCACCTTGGTCCGATTCTCCGTTGGTCCGGGGGCCGGGCGCTCGCCCCCCTCGCCGTCGCACTCGACGTCGAGTTAAGGAGCCGCTTCCCGGGGACCGGACGGTCTCGTCCGATCGATATGGCTCCGACCATCTTCCCACGAGCGCGCATCGGCTCACCGTCCAGCCGGGCACCCGCCGCCGGAACGGCTCCTAAACTGCCTCCCATGATCTTGGAAAGCGCACTGCTCGACGTCCTGCCCGGCCGCGAGGAGGACTTCCTCACGGCGTTCACCGAGGCCAAGCCGCTGATCGCGGTCCAGCCGGGCTTCCGCTCCCTCCAGCTGCGCCGCTGCCTGGACGAGGGCCGCGCCTCCCGCTTCCTGCTCCAGGTGGAGTGGGAGGCCCTGGCCGACCACACCGAGGGCTTCCGCCGCTCCGCCGAGTACGAGCGCTGGCGCGCCCTGCTGCACCCCTACTACTCGCCGTTCCCCGAGGTCGAGCACTACGGGGAGCCCGTGCTCAGCGCCTAGCGGGGCAGCTACGGCCCAGGGCCCGCGCTGCCGCGGGGCCGGCCCTACGGCGCACCGGCTCGACGGCCCGGCACGCCTCGCTCCACGCGCCCGCACGTCCCGCTCCGCGGCGCCGCACGTCCCGCTCCGCGGCCCGGCCGGTTTGGGGCGAGCCCCCCGCCCCTGGTAGCGTTGGCCGCTGCACCTGGCCCTGGCATGCCCTCTCAGCAGACCGGACCGTGCGGTGCTGCCTCCCCCGGTCTCGGCCGGGAGGTACCTCCAGAACCATTACGAACAAGACTGAGGCTCCTTCGTGGCGAACATCAAGTCCCAGATCAAGCGCAACAAGACCAACGAGAAGGCGCGCCTGCGCAACAAGGCCGTCAAGTCCTCGCTCAAGACCGCCCTGCGCAAGGCCCGCGAGGCCGCTGCCGCCGGCGAGACCGAGAAGGCCACCGTGCTGGCCCGCGAGGCCTCCAAGGCCCTCGACAAGGCCGTCAGCAAGGGCGTCATCCACGCCAACCAGGCCGCCAACAAGAAGTCGGCCATCACCAAGCGCGTCAACACGGCCGCCCAGGCCTGACGCCCCGGGGCCGTCACGGCCCCACCCCCTCAGGTCGAACCGGCCCTCTACCCGGGACCCTGAGGCGCACAGACTCGTACCGCACGCGGCCTGCGTTCGCCACGCGGGTGCGGTGCACATGGATCGACCTGAAGTGCCAGCTCATAGGCACTTTCGCTACTGCCCGTCAGGGGATGCCCTGGCGGGCAGTACGCATTTTGTACACATGGATTCTGGACCTCTCCTAGGCGGCGAGCGCAGTACGGGCCGCGAGTGCGGCCGACCGGCCGATGTCGAGAGCGTCCGCGACCTCGTCCAGCCGCTCCGGGAACAGGTGCCCGTAGACGTCCAGGGTCATGGCCGCCGACTTGTGGCCGAGCATCTGCTGCACAACCTTCACGTCCGCGCCAGCCGCGATGGCGAGCGAGGCCGCCGTGTGCCGCAGCTTGTGCGGGGTGATGCCGAGCCCGTCGAGGCCGGCCGCCTTCACCGCGGGGTCGAAGATGCCGGACCGGAACTCCCAGTACGTCATCGCCTCGCCGTCCTGCCCGCGGAACACCAGCTGATCGGCCGGGCGCCGGTCGACCACGGACTTGAGGTCCGCGACCAGTGACGCCAGGAGCGGGACGGACCGCTTCTCGTGGTTCTTCACGTCCTTGAGCAGCAGCCCCCCGCCGCGCTGGCGGGTGTACGCCTGCACGATGCGCAGTCGGCGGGCGCCGAGCTGCACCCGGCCGACCTTCAGCGCCGACGCCTCGCCCCACCGGATCCCGCAGTAGGCCAGGACCAGGAGAAGCAGGCCGTTCGGGCCGGCCGCGTCGACCAGGTCGGCGACCTGCTCGTGCGTGAGGTAGACGTGATCGTCGTCGTCCTCGTCCGGCGGAAGCTCGTGATCAGCTGCGGGGCTCGCCGAGATCTTGCCGGTCTTCACGGCGTACTTCATCACCATGCTGAGCACCAGGTGCGTCTTGCCGATCCGGGCCGGCGACAGGATCTTCCCGCGCTTGCCGGGGGTCTCGCACAGGACGGTCAGCCAGGCGGACACATCCTCCCACCGGATCGAGGCGACCGGCCACGTCCCCCACTTCGGCAGGACGTACAAGTCCAGCAGCTCCCGGTAGTCTGCTTTCGTGCGCTCCCCGGGCCGGCGGAGCGCTCCATACCACTGCTCGGCGACCTCGGAGAAGAGCACCTTGCCCTGCTTCGGGTCCCGGTAGGTGCCCTTGTCGAGGCGCTGGATGAGCGCCTGCTGCTCCTTCTCGGCCTGCGGCAGCTTCGCGCACGTCAGTGCCTTCGGCTTGCCGTCCGGCCCGTACCAGCGGACCCGCCACCGGCCGGGCTCGGTGCGCTTGCTGCCGGCCTTCTTCGCCGCGCGCCACTTCTCCATGGCGAGGACGTAGTCCTTCTGCGTCGCACGGTCCTCAATCCAGACCCTGGCCATCAGTCCCCCTCGCCTGCCGGTCCGAACTGCATGCGGCGCCCAGCGGGCCGGGCGTAGTACTCCCAACGCAACAGGCGACCTTGGGGGTCTCCTGGCTCGATCCGTTCTGCGGGCGCTGCACCGTCCAACCAGTCCCAGGCTCGATCGGCTTCCATCCAGCCGATTGCTGTGATCTCGACCTCTTCGTCCGCTTCGTCTGTGAACGGCAGCAAGAGGGTCGACGGATTCACTCCGAGTGCTACCGATAGCGCGATCAGGTCATCGGCATCGACCCGGCGCGTTCCCGCCTCAAGCCTTGTAATCCCAAGAGGCGGAATCGGCCGGCCAAGTTCGCCCACTCGATCGGAGAGGTCCTTCTTACTCATCCCGAGCGCGGTTCGCAGTCGGGTCACGTTGGCCCGCAACCGATGTCCGGTCGGGCCGAGCGAAGTCTTCTTGTCCTCGGTCACGCCCTCAGCTTCGCATCAAAATGATGCGTTGGCAATCCCACTTGTTCACATCCCTTCCCAGCGCTACATTGTGATCAGGAGACCGAACAGATTGATCGGTCTACCAAACAAGGGGAGAGGAGTGCTCATGCGCACTGTGCGCAACTCGCACCCGGATGAGTGGCTGACGCCGCGTGAGGCTGCCGAGCTGACGCGGCTCTCGGTCGGAACGCTGGCGAACCTGCGCTGGCGGGGCACGGGGCCTGAGTTCCGGAAGCTCGGCGACGGACGATCGTCGGCTGTTCGCTACCGCCGCAGCATCGTCGAGAAGTGGATCGACTCGCAGACCATCGCGGCCTAACAACGCGAACGGCCTCCACCTGGACGGCAATCCGGGCAGAGGCCTGACGCACTCCGACACGACGAAGCCCCCGGGTCCGCTTAGCCGGCTGGTTCCCGAGGGCGACGACCTCACGAAGGAGAACGCTGTGTTCAACAGTAAGGGCACCACCACCAAGACCACCAGCCCGACCGAGCTGGTCGCCCCGTTCGGCAGTGACCACCTCTGGCACGACGCCGACCGCCGCACCAAGTACCCCCACCTCGACCAGATCGCCGCGCTCACCCTCGCGCTCCCCGCCGCCCCGGTCGGCGACTACAACGGCCTGCAGCTCGACGGCGGCGAGTGCGCCGTCCACGCCGTCGACCCCGGCGACGACGTCCCCCTGCTGCCGTGGGCCATCACCCCCGACGGCCACGTCCTCCACGCCTGCGGCGACACCCAGTGCCCACCGGCCGCCGAGGTCCTGCCCGCCGGAGTGCGCCTCGCCGAGAACGCCATCCGGGCGGCACTCACCGCCGCCGACCGCCCCCACGACGTCGTACGCAGACTCCTCCTCGCCGTCGTCGAGATCGCCGAGGACGTCAGCCCGTTCTGCGACCAGTCCGACTGGAGCAACGCCGACCGGGCGTCCAACCCGTTCTACCGGGCGGCGGACACGCTGATCAACGAGGTCGTCCGGCGTCACGCCGAAGGCGCCCAGGCCGACGGGCTCACCGCGGCGGCCGGCGCACTCGACACCCGCGACGGGCTGTGCGCCTCCGTCGAGCTGGCCATCGCGCGGTGCGCCCGCCCCGAGCTGTACGCCACCTCGGGCGAGGACGAGTGACCAGCCGCACCACCCCGGAGGTCCCCGCCGTCACGGCGGGGGCCCCCGGGCCCGCACCCTACGGGCTCACCCGCCGCGAGACCCGCGCGGAACTCCGCCGCCTGGCCGCCGCCGGCTGGCAGCTGTGGGAACTCCACCGCCGCTTCGGCAGCCCCCGCACCTGGGGGCCGCCATGGAGATGAGCCCGATCCTGGTCGACGCGTTCGTCCTGCACCTCGAAGCCCACCTGTTCCGGAAGTGGACCGCCGCCATGGACGCCGCCGAAGCCGCAGCCTGGGCCCCCGTCCGCCAGCGTCTCGCCGAGATCCGCGAGACGCCCACCTGGGCCGAGCAGCAGCAGCTGCGCAAGCTCCCCCCGCCCCGACAGCTCCGCGCGACACCCGGTTGGCCGCCCATCGCCATCCCCGGCCAGCCGGGCAAGTACCTCACCGTTCAGGAGATCGCCGCGTGACGACCTACGACACCCCCGAGGACGATCCGTTCCGCGGCGAGATCTGGGATCGGTACGGCCCGCCGCCCGAGTTCGACGACGGCGTCCCGGCCGAACCCTCCCGCCCGCATGGCAGTGACAGAAATGACAGAAACACTTCGGCGTCTCACTGGATGGACAGTCAGGGTGATTCTGTCAATTCTGTCACTGCCTGGGAGGACCCCATCCCGGTGGACAGGCCGCCCCTGCCGACCTTCCCCGTGGACAAGCTCGGACCGCAGCTCGGCGCGAAGGTCAACGCCGTCGCCGACGAACTGCAGGTTGCCCCGGACCTCCCCGCGATGCTCTCGCTGGCGACCATCGCCAGCGCCATCGGCGGACGCCGCGACTACGTCGTGAGGCCCGGCTGGCGCGAGGCCTCGCCACTGTGGACCGCGACCCTTGCTGGCCCGGGCGAGCGCAAGAGCGCGGTCGAGGCTTCGCTCACGGCGCCGCTCCGCGAGGCCGAGAGGCAGTTGCGGGAGAAGGCCCAGCCTGAGATCGAGGACGCCGAGCAGGCGGTGCGGATCGCCAAGGGCCGGCTGGAGGAAGCCGAGCGCGCCGCCATCAGGGCGAAGGCCGACACGGCCGAGATGGCGGCCAGCGACGCCGCCGTCGCCCGGCGGGCCATGGCCGACCTGGGCCCCGTTCCCGCTCCGCCGCGCCTGCTGTTCGGGGACATCACGCCGGCGGCCATGACCATCAAGGCGGCTGAGAACGCGGGGCGCATGGCCGTCGTCCACGCCGAGGGCACCGTCATCAAGCAGTTCGCCGGAATCTACAACAGCGGCCAGTCGGAGACCGGCTTCGCACTCGACGCGTACGACGGCAAGGCCGTACCGGTCGACCGGGTACAGCGGGGCACCACCGAGATGGCGAGCGCGCACCTGACGATCGGCCTGCTGGTCCAGCCGATCATCTTCGAGCAGCTCGGCCGCAAGCGCGACGACGAGATGCTGCACAACGGGTTCGTGCAGCGCTTCCTCTACTCCAACCCGCCCTCGAACCTCGGGCTGCAGGACCCCCGGCGGTCCAGGCCCGTCCCGGCCGACGTCGCCGCGGAGTACGCGCGCCGGATCCACACCCTGATCACCAACATCTGGACCGCGCACGAAAGCGAATCGCTGCGCCTCGACGCGGACGCCGACGAGTTGATGTACCAGTTCCAGGAGCAGATGCAGCCCCGTCTGCGCAACGGCGGGGACCTGCACTCGATCGCGTCCTGGGCCAGCAAGCTGGCGGGCAAGCTGGTCCGCATCGCCGGCGCCCTCACCCTCTACGACAACGCGCACGCCCGGACCATCACCGCCGACTACGTGGGCCGAGCCCTCGACCTCGCCCCGTACTTCGTTGCGCACGCCCGCATCTGCCTCGACCTCATGGGCGCCAATCGGGACGCCAAGCTCATCCCGGCTCGTGACGTCCTCGACTGGCTGCGTCGGGAGAAGCGCAAGGAGCCGTGCAGCGTCCGCAACGCACACCGGGCACTGCACGGTCGCAGCTGGGTCGACGAAGGCGGCGCCGACGCCGTGCACGCCGCTATGGAGCGCCTCGAAGAGTTCGGCTGGCTCGCCCTGATTCCCCCGCCCGAGCGTCCTCCCGGCACTCGCGGCCGCAAGCCCTCGCCCGAGTACGACGTGCACCCCTGGGTGCACACCCCGCCCACCAACTGACAGGAGATCACCATGGGCCACCCCAACCCCCTAAACCCCGGGCTGCGGCTCGCCACCCGCAGCCTGTACGGACGGATCACCGAGCTGGAGCAGGCCGTCATCGATGCCCGCGAGGCCGACGACCAGCGGCAGGCCCTGCACGCCGCCTACACCGCCGGCTACCTCCGGGCCTTCCTCGCCGAGCTGATCGGCCCCACCTGGATGCAGTGGACGGTGCCTGACTGGCCCGCGGCGAAGAGCATGGCCGGCGCCATGGTGCCGCAGCCCCGACCGAAGGAGACCCCCGCATGATCGAGCGTCACTACATCCCCGGTGGCAACTGGCAGGTCGCCTGCCTCGACGACGAAGGCGGGGTCTGGTCCGAGCCTGTCATCGCCTGGGAGTTCCGAGGGGGCGTCGGCTGCCCGGTCCTCGCCACCATCGGCACCGTCCTGGTCGGCGACCCCGACCTCGACAGCAACTCGGGCTACTGGCTGGTCCCGCCCGGCGAGAAGCCCGAGACCAGCCGCTACCGGCCCACCGCCGAGAACGGGGCGGCCCGGTGACCACCAACGACCGCGTGGCCGACCTCATCGCCGAGGCCGCCCGACGGCGCGACGCACAAGCCGCACGGCGCGCCCGCTACGCCGCCGCCCGGGCGTACGGACTGCAGGCCCGCGTGCGGGCCAAGCTCGCCCGGCTCGGCCAGCAGGACGACGACACCCCCGACGACGCCGCGTAGGCCACACCGTGACCCCCACCCACCTGTACGGGGACGGCGGCCCCATCGTCGTCGTCCCCGCCCGCATCGCCGCCTGGCTGGAACGGCACGCCGGCCTCGACCAACTCCGCGTCGCCCAACGCGCCGGCGACCCCGAGGTCTACGACACCCTCCTGTCCCTCCACCTCGCCGCCCTCGCCTGGCGCGCTACCGCCACCGGCACACCGGTACGGCAAGAACCGGCACCCGCCCCACTCTGGTTGGGCACCACCGCAGCAGCCGGCCAGCTCGGCCTCGCACCCCGAACCGTCCGCCTCGCCTGCGAAACCGGCACCCTGCCCGCCCGCCGCATCGACGGGCGGTGGCGCATCGCCCTCGAAGACCTGCAGCACTACCGAGCCACCCGAGCAGCCTGAAGGAGAACACCATGCCCAACCAGTACGACACCGACCCGACCCTCGTCACCACCGCCGACGACGTCGCCCGCATCCACCACACCATGGCCACCCAGGTCGAGCGGATCAACGCCAACAAGACGCTCAACGACCACGCCCGGCGCGTGTACATCGCCCGCGCCTACGCCACCGCCCGCGACCAGGCCACCGCGCTCCGAGAGAAGGCCGAGCAGCAGGTGCGCGACCGGCAGGCCCGCCTGGAGAAGCAGTTGTACGGCGCCGCCGGCAGCAACGACCCCGGCGCCGTCCTCGCCCGGCGCGACGCCCACGAACGTGCCGCCCAGCTCGACGACCCCCGCGAAGCCTCCGCCGCCCTCAAGCGCGCCGAACGCGACGGCGACACCAGCATGGCCCAGGCCATCGCCGCCCGCGCCGTCGAATGGGGCTGGGGCGACCTCATCAACGAGTACGCCGCCACCCGCCCCGCCTGGGCCGGTGACATGCGGGCCCTGCAGGAACTCCCCGACATCGACAGCGGCCCCGCCAAGCTCCGCGCCGCCATCGCCTACGGCGTGCCGCAGCCCAGCGAACTGAACGGCCTGCCCGACTACTCCGTCAACTCCCTCGCCGCCGCCGACCTCGGAGACCAGCAGTGATCATCGGAGCAGGCGTCCACGACGCTGAGCAGGCCACCGCCGCCGCCCGCCGCCGCAAGCTCAAGACCCCGGCCGCCGTCACCGACGCCGCCGCCGTCCTCGCCGCCGTACAGGCCGCCGCCACCGGCGCCGACCCCGAACAGCCGCCCCTGCCCGCCAAGGCCGACGACGTCGCGCAGACCATCGCCGAGCACGCCGCGGCCCTGCGCCTCGCCGACCACACCCGGCGCACCGCCGACCGCTACCAGGACCAGGCCGCAGACCGGTACATCCTCGCCGTCCGAGCCGCCGCACCCGGCTGGATCACCGCCCTCGGCAAGGAGTTCACCACGCTCGTCACCACCCTGCGCCAGGCCGCGCCCAAGCTGCCCGCCGACACCGACACCACCCGAATCGACTGGACCGACTCCAAGGTCAGCGCAGCCTGGCAGCAGGCCGAAGGCGCCGCCGTCCAACTCGACCAGCTCGTCTCCGACCGCGACGTGATCTCCCGGGTGTGCGGCCGCGACGCCGCCCGGGACAACCAGCTGTACGCCATCGCCGCCGTCCCGCAGCCCACCGTCGACCACGTCGCCGCCGACCAGTGGCGCCGGCACATCGCACCCGCCATCGCACAGTGGCGCGAACTGCGGCAGCAGCCCGTCAGCCGATGGGTTCACCTCGCCCGACAGGACGCGCTCACCCTCGACCTGGCCACCACACCCGCAGAGGTCCACCAGCGGGCAGCGACCGCCGAGACGTGGCGCGAGGCGACCATCGCCCAGATCAGCGGCGGCGACCCCAGCAGGCCCATCACCCGGCTGCAGGCCGGACGCTGAGCCGGCCGACCAACGGCCGAGGGGTGGGGGGTGACCCCCCTCCCCCCACCTCCGCTGATCGGACCCGTATAGCACCGGACCATGAGCGTGCTGATTGCGCTGTGTTTTTCAGGCCCTACCAGGGTCGGATTGGAGGCCCTATGGGCACGTTGGAGCCGCCGGCGAACCTCGGCGAGCAGGGCGGCCGGCTGTGGTCGGACGTCAATGACGAGAACCATCTGCGGGTGGACGAGCTGCGGATCCTGGAGGATGCCTGCCGGGAGGTCGACTTGGTCGAACGCCTTGAGGACGCACTACGGGGGCAGCCGCTGCTGGTGAAGGGCAGCATGGGGCAGGTGGTTGCCTCACCCCTGGTGCAGGAACTTCGGCAGCATCGCGCCCTGGTGGCGCGGCTGCTGGGCGCTCTCCGCCTGCCGGACGACGAGGAAGCCGGCGGCGAGAGGGACGCGCGGGCGAGGTCGTCACAGGCCCGGCAGGCGGCCCTCGCGCGGTGGGGCAGGACCGGATGAGCCGGCGGCGGGCGACCAACCGCGAGTCCGACCTGCCTGAGGAGTTGCGACAGTTCGAGGTCGGGCAATGGCTTCGCCCGGAGTGGAAGGATGATCCGCATCACGGTCCGTTCGGGTGGGTCAGCGCCTTCTACGCCTGGTCCGACGCCCGGGAGGAGTGGGCCGCGGGCCGGCTCCCGAATCCCCCAGACCCGTAGGAATCCAGCCCTTCAACACGGCACCGGTCAGCGTGAGGGCCCTTGGGGTCCCCTCCCCACCCCTCTGACGTGCTGTGATGCGCCCGGTTGCCTCGGCGGCCGGGCGCATCGTCGCGTCGGGGATTGTTAGAACCCGGCGGTCCTTGCCTTCCTGTGCATTCCCTCGCGCAGCTGGTCCAGCACCGCTTGCGACTTCCCTAGCGGTGCCCGGTCCTCCGGGATGTCGACGTCGCCTACTCCAGCCGTGTAGATGACGTGCTGAGCGCAGAGCGCCGATCCCCTGCAGAGGGTTGCTGCCCGCATCCACACACCTTCGCGGATGCATTCGGCGCACCAGCCGAGCGGGGGAAGCGGCCGCGGGTCATCTCCTGATCCAGTCATGGGCGAGACAGTAGGCGCCAGGCAGCGGGAGCGGTAGGGCCTCGGGATCTACAGATCAAGTTGGTGGTGCCGCCAGAGTAATCAAGACCGGGCGCATTGCCATGTCCGTCAGCTCGACTCTCCGAGACCTGCAGGTGTCCGGAATCCAGACACCTTCCGAGATCACCGACGCGGTCGGGCGCCGTACTCCGCCACCCACCGGCTGCCGAGCATCACGACGTCGGCGGTCTCGACCGGCCGCCCCGTGCCCTGGTCGTAGTAGGTGCGCACGACTGCCAGCACCGGTACGGCGGGCGCGACACCGAGGGCGCCCGCTTCCGTGCGGCTCGCGGCCCGGGCGGTGACGCGCTCGACCGGCATGCCGACGTCGATCCCGATCAGCGCCATGCGGTCCGCCACGCCTATGCCCGCGTGCGGGCCGGCCTCGGGAAGGACGATGAGGCTGCCGCCCGTGACGGCCATCGGCTCCCAGGACTCGGCGAGCATGAGCGGCACCCCGTCGGCGAGGTAGACGTAGCTGGTGTGCATGACCGGGTCACCGGCCGGGATCTCCAGTCGGGCGGCGGTCTCTGCGGTCGCGCGCACCGGGGAGGACTCGCTCCGCCAGGTGCCGGCGATGCCCTGCTCGGCGAGGACGGCGGCGGTGGGTGACCCGTCGCCGGATGCGGCGCGCGGCCGGCGGACCATCACCTCGGGCGGCTCCTGGGAGCGGACGTAGTAGCCGGCTCCCGGCCGGGCGAGGACGAGGCCTTCCTCGACGAGGACGGCGTACGCGCGCTGCACCACCCCGGTCGAGACGCCGTGCTCCGCGCCGAGGGTGCTGATGGACGGCATGCGGGTGCCCGCGGCCGAGCGCTGTGCCGTTGCCCTGAGGTCGTCGGCAATGCGCAGGTAGGAGGGTGTGGCGTCGGCGGCCAAGGACTCCTCCTCCGTAATCGGATGGTGTGGTCTGAGTGACACCGTAGCGCGCATACCTCTACTCTATCGATACGATCAATCCGTGCCGATAGGGGAACTTCGGTGCAATCCAGCATGCGCGCAGACGAACTACGGGCTGCCCTGCAGCACGCGACCGGCCAGCACGTCACCAGCAGTCAGACCACCGCCGGCCTGCGGCTCACGGCCCCGGTGCCGACCCCGTGCGTGGCGGAGCGGTGGGCCGCGATCCTGCGGGTCGTTGAGAGTGCCGACCAGTGGGGCGCCACCGACGCCGCCGGCCGGCAGACCGTATGGGCCATCGTCCGGGAGGACTCATGAGCACCGACCTCGCACCGGCGGGCATCGGCTCCGCCGAGCACATCGTGATCGACTTCGACTGCCGCAAGTCCGGTACCTACGTCAGCGCGGAGTGCCAGCTCGACGCGCACCACGGCTGTCCGGGCGGCATCCGCGACGAGGGCCGCGCGCTGGTCCTGGTGTGCCGCTGCCCGACCCCGGGGTGCACCTGCAGCAGACGACGGCGACCATCCGACGAGACATGACGAAGGGGCCCCAGCCATCCGGCCGGGGCCCCTTCTGCGTGCCCTGCAGCTGCGGGGATCGAGTGATCAGAGCCGCCGTACCGTGAACGTGTGAGCCCCCGCCAGCAGGGTGCTGACGGGGGCTCCGATCGTGATCCACATCCCCTTACGGGGGGCGGTAAATCCGGGGGTAAAGGTAAACGGTAAAGGGCTGAGCTGGACGTTTACCCGGTTTACCCGGCGTGCCGAGTGGCGGGGGAGGGGTTGGGAGAGGGGTACTCCCCCGGGGTCGCCTCTTCGTTGGTGGTGATGTCGGGCACGAGGTGGGCGGGGATGCGGGGCTGGTGGCCGAGGGCCGGGCCGAGCTTGTCGTAGCGGACGCCGAGGCCGCTGCCGGACGACTTGAGGTTGATGACCTGGACGGGGATCCCGGCGTCTCGCAGGACGCCGGGGAAGGTCTTCGTGCTCTGGCCGAGGTGGAGCCCGGAGGACTGCAGTCCGGCGAGCAGGTCGGCCACGTGGACACCGGCGAGGCCGTCGAGGTCGGCCAGGGCGACGGAGTGCTCGACGTACAGCCGCAGCTCCTCCTTCCACGCTCCGGTGTCGACGGCGACCGGCTCGACCACCACGTCGGCCGTCACGGTCGGCAGCACCAGCGGTGTGGCCGCCAGCAGTTCGGCCGGGACCGGCCGCACGGTCAGTTCGAACGGGCGGTCGCCGCGGGCGAGGCAGGCCGCGAGGCCGCCGACGACGGAGAACAGGAACACCGAGCCGGAGACCATCCAGGATCCGGCGACGACGGCGCCGACCGGCAGGGTCAGCACCACGCACCGCACGGCGGCGATGCGGTGGCGCCGGTGGCGGATCTGCCCGGGGTCGAGCATCGGGACGGTGAACTCCCCCAGCGCGCTGATCGCTGCGTCGTGGCGCTGGGCCTCGTGCTCGGCGGCCGCCAGGGTCGTGATGTCGGCCGGGACCAGGCCGCCGTTCAGGCTGGCGCGGTTCTTCAGCCGGCGGACCTTCTTGCCGGCGGCCCGTCCGGCTCGGCCGTGCTCGGCGACGGCTGCGGCGTGGGCCTCCGCCCGTGCCTTGACGATGCGGCGGGTGATCTCCTCCGGGCCGATGGTGTGGCCACCGGCCCAGTGGGCGACGGCGACGGCGATGTGTCCGGCGCCGGCGCCGACGCGGGCGAGGGTCGGCGGGGTGCCCGGCTTGGGCGTCTTGGTGGTCTCGGTGGTGGTGGACATCAGCCGATCACGACCTTTCCGATCCAGGAGAGGAGCGGGACGCCGATCATGGCGGCCCAGCCGCCGAGGGCAGAGGTGATGCCCCAGGTGGCGCCGGTGAGGGCGCCGGAGACGGCGAGGGCCCTCTCCTTCCAGGACTTGGCGAACCAGATGAACAGGCCGACGGCGACGAGCAGGACCAGGACGATCCAGGAGCCGGAGTAGGACAGGACCCGGGCCGCGGAGACCTTGACGGCCCCGTCGGCGTCCTGGCCGAGGGCGGCGTGCCCGACCACGGCCCCGCCCTTGTTGCCGGTGCCGGTGAGGCTGCCGGAGAGGCTGCTGATGAAGCCGCCGGTGACTGCGCTGGCCAGGACCATGGTGACGGCGGTCAGGGACCAGGGCAGCCACACCGACTTGGACTTGAGGGCGGTGAAGCTGCGGCCGCGGCTGTAGTAGATCGCCATGCCGGTGATGGCCATGACGGCGAACCCGAAGGCGGCGCCGGCGCGGCTGACAGCGTGGGTGATTTCGATCGGGTTCACGTCAGTTCTCCATGAGGGCGGTGGTGATGGCGACGGGGACGAGCCAGAGGGTGCCCGCGCCGACAGCGACGAGGGTGACGGTGACGAGGGCGTTGGGGATGTAGCCCAGGCCCCGGGCGATGCCGGTCCAGACGGCGGTCATGAAGGCGAGGCCGACTACGGCCGGGAGGCCGTGGTCGAGGACGAGCGAGTATGTGGTGCGGGCCCAGGCCGGGGACAGGGCGAGGCCGGTGATGGTGGCCGGGGTGCAGCAGGCCCGCGCCGCGCGCCGTACCCGGGGCCAGTCGACGGCGTGGTGGTGGTCCGCGGGCAGTTCGCGGATGACGGCGGCCGGGTGGGCGAGGACCGTGACGGCCGGGGTGGCCGGGGCCGGCGCCCGGCCGGTGGTGTGCCAGGGGGTGACCAGGCCCGGGGTGGGCGCGTAGTCCGGCGGGGGCGGGACGGTGTCAGCCACGGCCGGGCTCCGGCTGCTGGGGCTGGGCGCCCCGACCGAGGCGGTCGAGGACGTGCTGGGGGTCCGGGGTGGGGCTGGGGAGCCGCTGCCCGTACTGGTCGGTCCTGGCAGGGTCGGGGTGGGGCTCGCGGTTCTCGAGCATGGGGTTCCTCACAGGGTGAACAGGCCGGCGACGCAGGCGCAGGCGAGGACGATCAGGGCGGTGGTCCGCAGGACCGCGGGGAGGGCGTGGGGCGCGACGACGGCCAGGCCGGTGAACCCGGCCGTCGTCAGCAGCAGCCACGCCGCGAGGGCGAGCAGCATGGGAAAGGGGCCCCTTAGGCGTTGGCGAGGATGCGCTGCAGCTGTTGCGCGCGGGGCTGGCCGATGCGCAGTTCGGCTTGCAGCCGGCGCAGGGATGCGGCGCGGCCGGTCTCGGCGCGGGCGGCCCGGTCGACGGCGCGGGCCGTGGCGATCAGGGCGGCTTCGGGTGCGTCCGCATCCGGGAGTGCATCCGGTGCGTCCGGTGCATCCGGCCCCGGGGTGGGGTCAGCTGCACTGACGTCACCGGTGATCACTTTGTCGGCGCCCACAAAGTGATCAAGGTCGTCCTGACCTGCGGCGGATGCGGCCGGATGCAGGGCGGGGTGCACGGATGCGCCGTCCAGTCCGGGCCACGGGATCGGGCCGAGCACGGGTACCGTCCGGCCGGCGGACGGAACCTCGGGCAGTCGTTGGTCAGCCGCCCACGGGTGCCCGGATGCAGCATCAGATGCAGCCGGATGCGGTGCATCTGGGGTGGCCTCGACGGCATCGAGGGCACTGGCGTCGGCCGGGCCGACGCCATCCGTTGCGGTACCGCCACGGTTGCCCCCGGGGGTGTCCGTGGCCGTGGACGCCCTTTCCGTTACGAATTCCGTCACGGCGGCTGACGGAACCTCGGGGGTGTGCACGGTCTGCACACCCTTCCGGGCGGCGCCGCCAACATGGTCGGGGGTACTCGCCGGGTGAGTACCCTCCCCGTTTGCAAGGTCCCCGGGGGACCCAACAGACAGGGGTCCCGCCGGGACCTCTGACGGGGTCAACTTGACCCTCTCGGCCGACAGGTGGACGGGCTGTCCCTCTGTGAGGGACTGGCTGTCCCTCACAGTCGTTGCGGTATCGCCACGACTGGCCGCGTCTTCGGGTCCGGTGAGCGGATGCCCGTGCCCGACTGCCGGGGCATTTTCCCGGACCCGGGAAAATGGCTGGTCAGAGGCCTTCCCCGTTTCGGTGATCGCCGGAAAAGCCTGGTCAGCGGGGGTCTCAGCAATGCTTAGGGCGGTCCGACCTGCACCGTCGCTCAGCGCGTCGTGGACCTGCCGCATCAGCGCGCCGAAGGCGAGCAGCGCGGCGGTCGGGGGCACCGCGGCGACCACGTAGTCCAGCGGGTCGGACCCGACGACGCCGGCGATGTTCAGGGCGATGGACCCGCCCGAGCCGACCACGGTCAGGGCGATCGCCCACCAGTCCGTACGGCGGGACAGCGAAGCGCGGAGCATCAGCAACTCGCCCGCCACGATGAACAGGTCCAGGCAGCCCGGCCACGCCCACGCCCGGGCGGTCGAGCCGCCGAGGCCGTGCTCGGCGGCCACGGTGTGCAGGTGCGCGTAGGACAGCCAGAACGCGGAGCCGGTCAGCAGACCGATCACGGCGGCCGCCGCGGCAGTCAGCCGGCTGGAGTGGTCGCGCATCACAGGGCGCCCTCCGCATCCTGAACCGCGGTCAGCTCGGCCGCGAGGTCACGCACCCGGCCGGCACGGACCACCAGCTCGGCGGCCAGCAGGCGCAGGGCACTCTCGTCCCGGAAGCGGTAGCACTCGCTGCCGATCTCCACCACCAGGCTGGTGCGCCGGTCCTCGGGCCGGCCGGAGTACGGGGACCGTGTGAGGAACAGGCGCATCAGCTCGACGTCGCCGCGCTCGGTGCCGACGGCGAGCAGGGTCTCGGGGCCGTCGTGGGAGAGGTCGACCAGGTGCAGACCGTCCTCGTGCCGGCCGGTGCACCAGGCGGGCTCGGCGACGGTCACGGGGCCGTGGTCGAGGGTGGTCACGGTGACGACGGGCTCCTGCCACGTCTCGCCGAGGGCGTCCCGGTGCTCCGGGCCGTGGCCGGCGGGCAGCACGCAGGGAAGGCGGTGGCGGCCGATGGCCGGGCCGTCCGTCCATCCGGGACGGCGGACACCGCACGCCGTGGTCGGGGCGCTCACCGGGGGCTGCTCTGCAGCTCGGTGTACCCGGCGACGCGGGCGGCCAGGTGGACGCTGCACGGGCCGGCCGTGAGCCGGTACGAGGTGTGCGCGTCGAGCAGGTCGAGGCCCTCGGCGTCCCACGGCGCGATGTGGCGCTCCAGTCGGGCGGCCAGCTGGTAGGCCGCGGCGAGCAGGACGTCCCGCGGGTCGTCGACGCTCAGCCCCATCTGCAGCATGAGCAGGTGCAGCGGGCCGGTCGCCGCGTAGTCGGGCAGCCTGCGCCGGCGGGCGGGCATGGCGGGGGTAGGGTCGTTCATCAGGTCGGACTCCCTGTTCTGGAGGGGCCCGGCTCAGGCGCCGTCAGGTGGTTGCACACCGGGCGGCGCCGTCCTGTCTCGCAGTACACATTCAGTACACATGAGGCAGTGATAGGCCGGGACTATGCGTGATAACGCGTGAATACGTTTTCGCTGGTCAACCGGCCTATGAGGCTGTTTCTGCAGGTCAGTCAGATGCTTCGAACACACGCGGCCTGCGTTCGCCACGCGGGTGCGGTGCACATGGACTGACTGAAGTGCCGGCTCATAGGCGCTATCGCTACTGCCCGCCAGGGATTCCCTGGCGGGCAGTACGCATGTGTGCGCAGATTCGCGCCGACCGACCAGGCCCGCCGGACGGACGGCGCCGACCCCTGCGAGGGGGCCCAGGCCGGTGGCCGGGCCCCTTTCGCCTCTCCTGGTCGTCGCCCGCCCTTGGTCGCCCGCCCTTGGCAGTCCGCCGCCCCGGAGACCCGGTCCGAGCTCCTGCTCGTGACGGCGCCCTGCCCGGCCGGGGAGCCGCAGGGCCGAGCGCGACCCGTCAGGGGCGCAGCCGGGTGTTGAGGCGGGCGGCCTGGCGCGTCAGGTGGTCGCGCTCGGCCAGGTTCGGCGCCTCCCGGGCCGCCTCGGCGTACAGCCGGGCCGCCGTGGCCGGATCACCGTCGCGCTCGTGGAGGTAGGCCGCCACCGCGAGGTAGCGGGGGACGGCGTGCCCCCCGCTCCGGGAGCCCGGGGAGGAGTCGTCCAGGGCCGCGAGCGCCGCCAGCCCGGCGCGCGGTCCGTCGGCCTCGCCGACGGCGACCGCGCGGTTCAGCCGGACGACCGGGCTGTCGGTCAGGCGCGCGAGCTCGTCGTACCACTCGACGATCTGCACCCAGTCGGTCTCCTCGGCGGTGGGCGCGTCGGCATGCAGGGCCGCGACGGCGGCCTGCGCCTGGAACTCGCCCAGCCGGTCGTGGGCCAGGGCCGCCTGCAGGATCTCGACGCCCTCGGCGATCGCCCCGGTGTCCCACCGGCTGCGGTCCTGCTCGGCGAGCGGCACCAGACTGCCGTCCCGCGCCGTCCGCGAGGGGCGCCGGGCGTGGTGGAGCAGCATGAGGGCGAGCAGCCCCGCCACCTCGGGGTGGTCGATCGCGGCCGCGAGCTGCCGGGTGAGGCGGATGGCTTCGGCAGCGAGGTCGACGTCGCCGGAGTAGCCCTCGTTGAACACCAGGTAGAGGACGCGCAGCACGGTGGCGACATCACCGGGCCGGTCGAACCTCACGCCGGAGACGGTGCGCTTGGCCCGGCTGATGCGCTGCGCCATGGTCGCCTCGGGCACCAGGTAGGCCTGGGCGATCTGGCGGGTGGTCAGCCCGCCGACCGCCCGCAACGTGAGCGCGACCGCGGACGACGGCGTCAACGACGGGTGGGCACACAGGAAGTAGAGCTGGAGCGTGTCGTCCAGCTCCGGCGCGGGCCCGGGCGCCGGCTCCTCGTCGACGAGGAGCTCGCGCCGACGGCGGGCGGCATCCGCCCGGGTCGCGTCGAGGAACCGGCGCCAGGCCACGGTGACCAACCAGCCCTTCGGGTCCCGCATGGGGTGTCCCCTGCTCGAAGAGCCTGGGGAGAGGTCGGCCGGCCAGACACGGGCCGCCTCGACCAGCGCGTCCTGCACGGCGTCCTCGGCCGCCGCGAAGTCAGCTCCGCGGCGGACGAGGATTCCGAGCACACCAGGGGTGAGGCTGCGCAGCAGTACCTCGTCCATGGGCAGGGTCACTCCGTGACGGTGGGCGGCTCGGTCAGGAACGGGCGCAGCTCCAGCCACTCGTGGATCGGCTCCCCGCCGGCGCCGGGGGCGGCCGACAGCTCCCCGGCCAGCTCGACGGCGCGCTCGTAACTGTCGACGTCGATCACCATCCAGCCGGCGATGAGGTCCTTGGTCTCGGCGAACGGACCGTCCGTCACCGGCGGGCGCCCCTCGCCGTCGTAGCGGACGAACGTGCCGCCGGGGGCCAGCGCCTGGCCGTCGACGAACTCGCCCGTCCCCTCCAGCCGGGTGGCGAAGTCACGCATGTACTGCACGTGGGCCGAGATCTCCTCCGGCGTCCACTTCTCCATCGGCACGTTGTTGACCGGGGCCGGAGCGCCGCGGTAGTGCTTGAGCAGCAGGTACTTGGCCATGGTGTTACTCCTCGGTGCTGGTGCGGCCCATTGTGGTCGCATTCACCCCTGGGACGGAGCAGGCCACGGGTTCTCGACATCACCGTCCAAGAATTTTTGACTTTTTCTCGGCGGCGCTCGACGAGGTGCGCCTGAACGAGGTGCGCCTACGGGTGGGTCGGCCGGCCGGGTGCCAAGGCCGGGCGAACTCCGTGTGACCGCGTCCCGCTCCCCCTCCCACAGTGCGGCACCCCGAAGGGGACGGGAGAACGGGATCCGGGCGGCGAGTTCGAAGAACCCGATCGACGGCATCCGCGGCTCCTTGCTCGTCACCAGGAGGGAGAGCATCGGGCGCCTACCGTCCTCGTTCTCCCGGAGCGCCTCCCGGAGCGAGGCGCCTCCAGGGGCGAGGCGTCCTCCAGGAGGTACGGCATGCAGCACTCCAGGGTCGCGGTCAACGCGGGGCACCCGCGCACGGCACAGACTTCCAGGCCCGCCGACGGGCCTGCCGGGGAGTTGCGGACCCGCTACCGGGAGGCACTGCGGATCCGTGCCGTGACCACCGCCCTCCCGCGCGATCGGGAACGGACTTCTCTGGCGGATCGTCAATTCGACTACTACGAACACGTGACCCGGTCAGCCCTCGCAGCACACACCCCCCATCCGCGCCGACCATGGCCCCTTCAACCCGCACCTCTCCCCCGGGCGGTCAACTGGTCGACGCGCAGCACGCCTTGAATGCTCTTGGTGATGGACCGGATGCTCTGCGTATCGCTAGTGTGCTGTTCATGACGCTTCCCACGGAACTCATCGGAAGTCTTCCCCGCTCCGCGCAGCTGCTGGCGGCGGTCGCACAGCACGCCGCCGGGCAGATCGACGACGCCTCGCTGGCGCAGCAGCGGCAGGACGCCGTACGGGACACCATCGCGCGCCTCGAAGCCCTCGGCTCACCCGTCGTGACCGACGGCGAGCAGGCCAAGTCCAGTTTTGCCACGTACCCGCTGGAGGGGCTCACCGGCCTCGCCCCGGAGGGCGCCGTCATCCCGTTCGCGGACGGGCACACGCGTCAACTGCCGCTGCTCACCGCCGGACCGTTCCGCTACGGGACGTACGCCGACAGCTACCTGCTCGCCGCCCGGCAGTACGCCACCGTGCCGGTGAAGCAGGCCGTCATCGCGCCGTCGGCGATCAGCCTGATCTACCCGGCGGACGGCATCGACGGGTACCCGCGGGAGCAGTTCGTCGCCGACCTGCAGGACCAGGCGGAACAGGACATCCGCCGCTGCCTGCGTGCGGGCGCCCAGCGCGTCCAGATCGACTTCACCGAGGGGCGCCTCGCGCTGAAGCTCGACCCCTCGGGCGGGCTCCTCGACTCCTTCGTCGCGCTCAACAACAGCGTGCTGGAGCGGTTCTCCGACAAGGACCGGGCCCGGATCGGCGTCCACACCTGCCCCGGAGGCGACCAGGACTCCACGCACAGCGCGGACGTCGACTACTCCTTGCTGCTGCCCCGCCTCTTCGCGCTCCGGGCAGGCGCGTTCTACCTGGAGCTGGCGGCGGAGGCGGACCCGCGGCGTGTGCTCGACCTGGTGGCCAAGCACTCGGGCGCGGACCAGCAGATCTTCGTCGGGGTGACCGACCCGATCGACCCGGTGGTCGAGACCGCCGAGCAGGTCCGCGACCGAGTGCTGACGGCGGCCGAGTACATCGACCCGGCACGCCTCGGCAGCTGCGACGACTGCGGCTTCGCGCCCTTCGCCGACGACCTCTCCACCTCCCGGGAGACTGCCTTCGCCAAGATCGCCGCGCGGATCGAGGGCACCGCTCTGGCCTCGGCCGCACTGGGGGTCTGAGCGCCGCTTCGATCGCCACCGCCCGCCGACGGGCGGGGACCGGGTCTGCGGAACCGGCCCTGCCTGTCGGATCGTGGGGTAGGGATGTCGTGGAGCAGGGATGTCGTGGAGCTCCGGTGTCGTGGAGCTCCGGTGTCGTGGAGCTCCGGTGTCGTGGAGCTCCGGTGTCGGCGGGCGGCGGCGGGCGCGGGTGTCGTGGGGCCTCGCGGATGCGCGGGGCCCCACTCGTGCGCCCAGCGGGGGCCACTGGGCAGAAGGCGGGGCCACCGGGCGGGAGGCGCGACGGTCGCGAGGGCCTTCGTCCGGTGCACCCACCCTTCCCCCGAGGACCGGCGGACACTGCCGCTATCGTCTTCGAACCGGCATCGACGATGCCGAGGACGCTGGACATCTCAGGGGGATTCCATGACGACGCCACCGCAAGCCGGCACCGGCTACGGAGGTTTGCCGGCGCAGCAGACCGCCGCGCCCGGATACGGCCACCCGGCGCCGCAGCCGGCGCCGCCGGCGTCCGACAACCGCCGGGGGAGCCTGCGACGGAACGCGGGCTGGGCCTTCGTGGGGGCCGTGCTGGTCTCCGTCGTGTGGACGGCCGTCGTCCTCACCGTGCCCGGGATGGTCACCACCCCGGGGTCGCCCCTCGGTCTGCGCGGCTACCACGCCGTCGACGACCTCTGCGCCAAGGCCAAGTTGGTCAAGTTCAACCAGATCTACCGCAAGCCGGACGACACCCCTAACCACCGCACCGACCGGGCGCCCGCGCTCGACTCGATGAACTGCGTGCTCTCCCTGCAGCAGGGATCGGTCGGCGGCAGCGCCGGTGACACCGAATACGCCTCGCTGTACGCGCAGGTCGGCCTGCACAAGGCGGTCAACGTGAGCCCCGAGTTCGACGCCGAGAAGGCCGGCCGCCGGCAGGACGGGTACCGGATCACCGACGTGCCCGGCTTCGGCGACTCGGCCTACACCGCCTACCGGGACGAACCCAGCGCCACGGACAAGAGCTGGCACAGCATCACGCACGAACTGCTGCTGCGCGAAGGCGGTATGACGTACTACCTGTCCTGGTCGGGAAGCTACCAGGAGGGCAAGACCAGCGTGCCCGAGCAGGAGACGATCCGCCAGGCGCTGCTCGCCGACAGCCGGGACCTGCTGAAGGCGATCGGCGGCCGCTGACCGCCCGGGAGACGTCGCCCGGCTTGGAGCTCCCGGCCCGGACCTACCGGCCGAGACGTACCGGTACGAAGACATCGGCCCCGGGCGGTGGTGCGCCGGGCCCGGTGGGTCAGTAGGAGCGGGCGCCGGAGCGGGCCGCCTTGGCGACCGCGACCACCGCGCGCTCCAGCGCGTACGCCGGGTCGTCCGATCCGCCCTTGACCGCCGCGTCGGCCTGGGCGATGGCGGTCAGAGCGGTGGCGACGGCGTCGCCCGTCCAGCCGCGCATCTGCTGGCGGACCCGGTCGACCTTCCACGGCGGCATGCCCAACTCACGGGCGAGGTCGGCCGGGCGCATGTTCCGGCCGGTGGTGGCGAGGCGGCCGATGCTGCGGACGCCGGAGGCCAGGGCGTAGGTGATACCGGTGGGCGGCTGCCCGACCGCCAAGGCCCAGCGCAGTCGCTCCAGTGCCTCGGCGGCCCGGCCGGTGACGGCGAGGTCGGCCACCTCGAAGCCGGTCGCCTCGGCCCGGCCGCTGTAGTAACGGGCCACCACCGTCTCGTCGATGGTGCCCTCGACATCGGCGGTCAGCTGGCTGCAGGCGGCAGCGAGCTCACGCAGATCGCTGCCGAGTGCGTCCAGCAGAGCCTGGCAGGCCTCCTGGCTCGCGGAGCGGCCGAGGGTGCGGAACTCACCGCGGACGAAAGCCAGCCGGTCGCCGGCCTTGGTCAGTTTCGGGCAGGTGACCTCGCGTCCGCCCGCCTTGCGCCCGGCGTCCAGCAGGCCCTTGCCCTTCACCCCGCCCGCGTGCACCAGGACAATGATCACTTCCTCGGCCGGGTTCTCGATGTACGCCTTGACCTCCTTCACGGAGTCGGCGGAGAGGTCCTGGGCCGCGCGGACCACGATGACCTTGCGCTCGGCGAACAGCGAGGGCGTGGTGAGCTCGGCCAGGCTGCCGGGCTGGAGGCTGCCCGGTGCCAGGTCGCGTACGTCGGTGTCGGGGTCGGCCGCCTTGGCCGCCGTCACCACCTGGGCGACCGCGCGGTCGAGCAGCAGCTCCTCCTGGCCGACCACGAGGGTGAGCGGGGCGAGCAGATCGTCGGGTGCACTCTTCCTGGCCATCGCGTACCAGCATCCCACGGGGCCCGGACAATCCCGGCGGGAGCGGTGGGTGGGGCGGGAGCGGTGGGTGGGGCGGGAGCAGTGAGAGGAAGCAGCGAGAGAGGTCAGCGAGCGGGGTCGGCCGGACCTGCGGGACAGGGCAGGCGTGACTGGACGGACGGGACAGGACGGACCGGAGCAGCAGAAGCGACGGCCGGGGTGCAGGGGCTCGGGTCGGGATCTGGAGAATGGGGGCGTGAACGACAACGACATCGACCTCCACACCCGCCAGCTGCTCGTGCTGCCCGACCGTGACGCCGCCGACGAGGCGGCGGAGAACCTGGCTGCCCGTCGGCCCCCGTTCGGGGACCTCGACGTCGTCCGGGACGCCCTGGCCGGTGAGGACGACGCCGAGGACGCGCAGTGGCTGGTCGTCGTGGAGCCGCCGGAGAGCGGGTGGACGACCGGCCTGCTGGCCGAGCTCGACGCCCTCGCGATCGAGTACGAGGGCTGGCGCGAGGAAGGCTGAGCGGACCGGCGGCGCTCGGGGGAGCGAAGGAACGCAAGGGCGGATCCGGAGGCGCGACGGCGGTCAGGGCGTTGCCAGGGGTGACGCCGGGGTACAGCCGCGGGGTGCGGCCAGGGGGCGGCGCGGTAGGTCCTCATCGGCGGGCGCCCTCCGCCCGGTCGTGGGGACGGGTGACCGCGCCGAGGGTGGCGGAGGTGTCACCGAGGACCGCGACGTCGCCGGACAGGTCGGTGCGCAGCACGGTCGCGCCGAGCCCCCGAAGCCGGTCGACGGTGCGGGCCGCGGGGTGGCCGTAGGGATTGTCCCGACCGCAGGAGATCAGTGCCAGCCGGGGCCGCAGGGCCGCGGCGAGGTTCCGGTCCTGATGCGCGGAGCCGTGGTGGGCCACCTTGAGGACGTCCACCCGGCCGATCCTGCGGCCGGCGAGCAGGGCCGCCTGCGCCGGTGGTTCCAGGTCACCCAGGAGGGCGACGCGCAGCTCCCCGGCCGACCCGTCGGCGTGCCCGAGGGTGGCCAGCAGCGCGACGCTGGCGTTGTTGGCCCCCGGCGCCTCGGGGCCGGACGGCCCGAACGGCCCGGACGGCCCGGACGGCCAGAGCACCTCCCAGGAAAGCCCGGGCCCGGCCGTACGGCGCTCCCCGGCCGCGGCCCGCAGCAGCGGCACGCCCGCCGCTGCAGCCCAGCCCCGCACCCTGGCGGCCTCGGCCGCCGGCTCGTCCAGGACGGTCGTCTCGACGGCACCCACCTGGCGTCCGCGCAGCACGCCGGGCATGCCCTCGACGTGGTCCGCGTGGAAGTGGGTCAGCAGCAGGAGCGCGACGCGGGTGATGCCGAGGCTCCGCAGACAGGCGTCGGCTGCGTGCGGGTCCGGTCCGGCGTCGACGACCACCGCGCTGTCGGGCACGGCCCCGTCAGGCACGGCGCCTGCTCGGTCGTCCGGGAGGACCGGCAGCACCAGCATGTCGCCCTGGCCGACGTCGCACATGGCGAGTCGCCAGCCGTCGGGCGGCCAGCCCGTGGCGATCCGGGTGAGAACCGGCGGGCGCAGCAGAACGAGCAGCAGGGTGACGGCGAGGACGGCGGCCGACAGCATCCGGAGGCGTCGTGAGCGGACGGCCCGTGGCCCGGCCGTGGCGTCCGGGGCGGTACGTGGTGGCAAGAGGAGCGGCGCCGCCCAGCACGCGGCCGCGGAGGCCACCACGAGGGCGCCCGCGCCGAACAGTCCGCCGGGCCAGGCGAGCTGGGCGCCGGGGAGGGACGCGCCCACCCGGGCGACCGTGGCCAGCCACCCGGCCGGGACCCCGGCCAGGCCGGCGAGCAGCCGTGCCACCGGGGGTGCGAGGGGTTCGAGCGCGAGGACGGCGAAGCCGAGCAGGGTGGCCGGCGCGACGGCCAGCTCGGCCAGAAGGTTGCAGGGCACCGCGACGAGGCTGACCCGTGGTGCCAGTAGCACCGTGACGGGGGCGCACAGGGCCTGCGCGGCCGTGGCGGCCGCGACGCCCGTAGCCAGCGGTCCCGGCCAGCCCCGGGCGCGCAGGGCCGCCGCCCACCGGGGGCCCAGTACCAGCAGGCCGGTGGTGGCGAGCACCGAGAGCAGGAAGCCGTAGGAGCGGGCGAGGTCGGGGTCGAGCAGGACGAGGACGAGCACCGCACCGGAGAGCGCCGGCAGCGCGTGCCGGGGGCGACCCGAGGCCAGGGCGAGCAGCCCGATCAGGCCGGTGGCAGCCGCTCGGAGAACGCTCGGGTCAGGGCGGCAGACGGTGACGAAGGCGAGTGTCACGGCGGTTCCCAGCAGCGCGGTCTTGCGCAGGGAGAGCCCGAGCAGCGCGGCGAGCCCGCGGCGTTCGGGCGTGCCCGCCCGGCCGGGCGCGCCGAGCAGCACCGCCAGCAGGATCGCGAGATTCGCCCCGCTGACCGCCGTCAGGTGGGTCAGGTCGGTGGCCCGGAAGTCCTCCTTGAGGTCGTCCGGGAGGCGGGAGGTGTCCCCCACCACAAGGCCGGGGAGCAGGCCACGGGCGTCGGCGGGAAGGCCGTCGCAGGCGGACCGGAGGCCGGCCCGGAGCCGGCCGGCGATGCGCTGGGCAAGGCTCGGCCCTTCGATCGGCCGGGGCGGGCCGTGGACCAGCAGGACGGCCGCACTGTCGCGGAACCCCTCGCCCGCCGGCAGGACCCGGACGTCGGCGGCCACCCGGGTCGACGGCAGCAGGACCTGCCAGGGGTCCGCGTCCTGGGCGCGCACCATGACGAGAACGGGGGTCCTGCCCCGGGTGACGGTGACCAGGCCCGCCGCGTCCGGGACAGCCACCTGATCGGCCACGGCCTCGACGGTCAGCAGGGACTGCCCCGGCGCCGTTCCCCGCGCCCGCGAAGTACGGGACTTGGGATCGCCCGCGATCGTGAGCTCGACTCTCAGTTCGGACGCACCTACGGGTGTCGCGGTGGCGGCTCCGGGAGTGGCGGCTCCGGGAGAGATGGTTCCGGGAGTGGCGGCTCCAGGAGTGGCGGGGGGCGGGGCTCCGGCAGCCTCGGGGCGGGCGAGTGCGGGGAGGGGACCCCGGTGGAGGTCGGCGGTGTGCAGCAGGGTGGTGGCGGTCGCCGCGGCGGCGGTGAGGAGGATGCCGGCCAGGGTCACGGTCGCCCGACCGTGACCGCTGCGGCGGACGAGCAGGAGGACGGTGGCGAGGACCGCGGCGAAGCATGCGGCGACGACAGCACCCGGGCGCTGGCCGGGGCCAAGCCGGAGCACCGCCGCCGCGGCGCCCCAGGCCGAGAGGGCCGGGAGCAGCAGCCGGAGGTCCGCCGCGGGGGCCAGGACGGACGATCCCTCGGGGACACCGTGCGGAAGGTCGGTACCGGGAGCGGAGGTGGCGCGAGCCGGAGTGGGAGCGGGAGCGGCGGGGCCGGTGCCGGAGCCGGGATCACCGAGGCCGGCCCCGAGGTGGGCGGTGCGGGCGCCGCCGGCACGGATGGCGGGATCGACGGGGGTTCACCTCCTCGTTGCCGGACCGGGTCGGGTGTGCCGGGAGCAAAGCCCCGGGCGGGGTGGGTCGGAGGGTGGGCAGGCTTGTCAGAGGACGAGTAGCGGTTTCAGTTCGGCGTACGTCCGGTCGCCGATGCCGCTCACCTGGCGGAGCTGGTCCAGCGAGCGGAATCCGCCGTGCGCCTCCCGGTAGGCGACGATGCGTTGGGCGAGCGTCGGGCCGACGCCTGGCAGTGCGTCGAGTTGCTCCGTCGTGGCACGGTTGAGGCTGACCGGGCTTCTGGTGGTGGGACCGGCACCCGGCGGCGGGGGTGGACCGCCGACCAGGATCTGCTCACCGTCCGTCAGGACCCGGGCCAGGTTGAGCGCGCTGGTGTCGGTGTCGGGCAGCGCGCCGCCGGCCGCGCGCAGGGCGTCGGCCACCCGGGAGCCGCCCGGCAGGGCCCGGACCCCCGGGGTCTGGACCTTCCCGGCGATGTCCACCACCACCACTACGCCGCCGCCGCCGGGCGACCCCGGCTGACCGGCCGTTCCGGCAGGCTGGCCGGACTGGGCGGGCTCTGCGGACTGCCCGGGCCGGGCCGGGCCGGCGGGCAGCTCGGGACCGGCTCTGACGGTCGGCGACGCCGCCGGGATCTGCACGGCCTCGGGTCGGCCGAACCAGAAGTGCTGCACCGCGTATGCGACGGCCAGCGCGAGCAGGACGGCCAGGCCGAGCACCGCCCGCCGGTCGAATCCGAAGGCCGGACGCAGTGTCAGGCGAAGCGGTGGGCGCGGAGCCCCGGCTGTCGCCGGGGCCGACGCAACCCCCGAGCCGGGCGCGTGCACCTGCGCTTGCCCGCCCGGCCCCGGCCCCGGCCCCGGCTCCGGCTCCGGCTCCGGCTCCGGCGGGAGGAAGGCTGGAAGGACCGGCGGAGGAACCCCTCCGGGAGGCACCCGGGAGAGCGGATCCAGGTGCGGCGCCGGGAACGCGGCAGCACCGGCTCCGCCGCGAGCGCCACGCCCGCGGGCGGCACCGACGGATGCACCGACGGACGCACCGGGCGGGGCGCCGGCGGGAGCACCCGCGGGAGCGCCGACCGGCGGGCCCGGATCACGCCCGGCCCCGGCGGGGTGCGGTCCGCCGCCCAGGCCGTAGGGGTCAGGTCGGCCCCCATCGGGAGCGGAGCCGCTCGAACTGTCATCGAGGGTGGGAGGGTCGGCCGGCGCCCCGACCGGCCCGGTGGAGGCGACGGCGCCGGGGGGCTCACCCGGCGGCCGCCCGGCGAGGAGCTGCGCCAGCCGGGCGCGGACGGTCTCGGCGGTCTCTCGGCGCCTGGCGGCGCCCGGTGTCAGGGTTCTCATGGCCCAGGACGGTACGCATCGCACCGGCGCCCGAGGGAAAACCGCCCGGATCCTGTGGACAACCCCGGCCTGTGGATATCCGGTGTCCCCCACAGGAGTGAATCAGGGCCCGAGGTGTCACGCGGAGACCGCTCAGCGGGGTGAGAGCACCACCGCGAGCAGGCCCGGGCCGACGTGTGCGCCGATCACCGCGCCCACCTCACCCACGTAGAGCTCGCGCAGCCCCGGAACGCGTTCGCGCAGCCGCTCGGCGAGCGGCTCGGCCCGGTCCGCGGAGGCGAGGTGGTGCACGGCGATGTCCACCTCGCGGTCGGCCGCCCGCTCGACGGCGATCTCCTCCAGCCGGGCGATCGCCCTGGACGCCGTGCGGACCTTCTCCAGGGGCTCGATCCGGCCGCCCGAGAGGTGCAGCAGCGGCTTGACCGCGAGCGCGGAGCCGAGCAGCGCCCGGGCGGCGCCGATCCGGCCGCCCCGGCGGAGGTGCTCCAGGGTGTCGACGTAGAAGAATCCGCTGGTCAGACCGGCTCGCCGGGTGGCGGAGGCGGCCACCTCGTCCAGGCTGAGTCCGGACTCGGCGCTCCGGGCGGCCGTCAGCACGCAGTACCCCAGGGCCATCCCGACCAGTCGGCTGTCCACCACCCGGACCGGGATCGGCGCCTCGGCGGCGGCCAGCCGGGCCGCCTCGCAGGTACCGGACAGCTCGGCCGACAGGTGCAGCGACACCACGCCGGTGGCGCCGGACTCGGCGGCCGCCCGGTACGCCGCCGCGAAAGTCTCCGGGTTGGGACGGGAGGTGGTCACCCGGCGCTTGCCGCGCAGCGCCTCGGCGACGTCCTTGGGCGAGATCTCCACGCCCTCGTCGAGCACCTCGTCACCGACCGCGACGCTCAGCGGCACCACGGTGATCCCGTGGCGGTCGACTGCGTCCTGCGGCAGGTAGGCCGTGGAGTCGGTGACGATGGCGAGGTCAGCGGGCATGAGCCGGAGGTTACTCCCCGTACGCCTCGGAGGACAGCGCCGTACCGGCCCTGGCCGTACTGTCCGACATTCGTGCTCGAACGAGCCGTATCGGCCTGTCCCCCTCAGGCCCGAGCGGCCACTCGGTCACGGCGGCAGACGTCGGTCACGGCGGGGGACTCAGCCGGCCGACGGCCCCGTCGACGGCTTGCGCAGGCGCTGCGCGAGGCGCGAGAGCGGGTCGCCCAGGCCGAGCAGTTCCTCCGCGCCCGGGCCGCCAGGGCCGGCGGTCAGCCCGGCCCGGCGCGGCTGCGTACCGGTACCCGAGCCGGCAGCCGCCCCGGGGCCGGAGGCCGCAGCCGAGCCCGCCCCGGAGCCGCCCGAGGAGTCGGCGGGAGCCGGCCCCTGCGGCGCCGCGTCCCAGTGCCGGAGAGCGCCGGCCTCGCTCTCGCACTCCTTGCTGAGCCTGGTCAGTTCATCCTCGGCGAAGCGGTGCATACGGTCCTGGGCCGCCCAGCGCATGGTCTCCGCGGAGTGGGTGATCCGCTCGGCGCGCTCACGCAGTTCGGGGAGCTTGGCGGAGATCCGGCCTGCGTCGGGCTCACGCTCCAGGATGCGCAACTCGCCGTCCAGTTCGGCGGCGTGCACGTCCAGCCGGGCCAGCAGCTGCAGCGACTCGACCAGCTGGCCGTCCTCGGCGACGCCGGCCTCCAGCACCAGGCGGGTGCCGTCGAGCGAGGTCCGCAGGGCGAGGCGGGTGGCGGAGATCTGCCCCTGCGCGCCCGGCTTGGTGTACTTCTTCGCCTTCAGCGCGACGTTCTCCACCGCGCGCCTGGCGTTCGCCTCGTGCCGTTCGACCTTGGCAGCCATCGCCTTGGCCGCCTTGACCGTGCCGACCACGGCAAGGCTCAGCAGGCCGACACCGATCAGCAGGATCAGGCCCAGCACCACTCCGACCGCGTCCATCACGAGCCACCTTCCACCGAAACCGAGCACGCCGACCCGGCCGCACCGGACCGCCCGCCGCCGGGCCACGGCCCGCAGCGGTCACCGAGGTTTCCAAGGTAACCGTCCCACCGGGCCTCGGGCGGGGCAAAGCGGGCACCGCGGCCGAGATCAGGGACAGATCGGGGTTCTCCCCCAGCCCTGACCGGGACTGTCAGGGGCGGATCGTCCCCGGCGAGAGCCCGGAATCGGGCTTGGGAACGAAAACGGGAACGGGAACGGGAACGGGCAGGCACCGGGAAGGGCAGGCACAGCCTCGGGGCAACGGATGCGGCAACCGCACCGAGCCCGCGCGGACCGTCTCCCGGCAGAACCGCCGGGCCCCACCCGCTCAACCGCACGACAAACCCCTGGAGCGGGCGCAAAAAAAGTCGGCCCCGCCGGACATCCGGCGGGGCCGACCACTGCTGACGATCCGTCAGCCGGTGACGATGTTCACCAGCTTCGGCGCCCGCACGATCACCTTGCGCACCGCGGCGTCGCCGACGGCCGCGACCACGGCCGGGTCGGCCAGCGCCAGCGTCTCCAGGTCCGCGTCGGTGATCTCCGGGGAGACCTCCAGCCGGGCCTTGACCTTGCCCTTGATCTGGACGACGCAGGTGACCGACTCGTCGACCACGTACGCCGGGTCGGCGACCGGGTAGTCGGCGTACGCCAGCGACTCGGCGTGGCCCAGCTTGCGCCACAGCTCCTCGGCGATGTGCGGGGCCAGCGGCGCGACCAGCAGGACGATCTGCTCGGCCACCTCGCGCGGCGTGGAACCGCGCTTGACCAGGAAGTTGTTCAGCTCGATGGCCTTGGCGACGGCCGTGTTGAAGCGCAGGCCCGCCATGTCGCCGCGGATGCCGTCGATGGCCTTGTGCAGGGCCCGCAGGGTCGCCTCGTCGGCGGGCTCGTCGGTGACGACCAGCTCGCCGGTGGACTCGGAGGCGATGTTGCGCCACAGCCGCTGCAGGAAGCGGTACGAGCCGACCACGGCACGGTCGTCCCAGGGGCGGGAGACGTCCAGCGGGCCCATCGACATCTCGTACAGGCGCAGGGTGTCGGCGCCGTACTGGTCGGCGATCTCGTCCGGCGCGACGGCGTTCTTCAGGGACTTGCCCATCTTGCCGGCCTCGCGCTTGACCACCTCGCCGTTCCAGACGTAGCCGCCGCCCTGCTCCTCGACCTCGGCGGCGGGCACCGGGAAGCCCCGCTCGTCGCGGTAGACGTCGGCGGTGATCATGCCCTGGTTGAACAGCTTGTGGAACGGCTCGACCGAGGAGACGTGGCCCAGGTCGTGCAGCACCTTGTGCCAGAACCGCGCGTACAGCAGGTGCAGCACGGCGTGCTCGGCCCCGCCGACGTACAGGTCGGCGCCGCCGGCCGGCTTCTCGGCGGTCGCGCCCAGCCAGTACCGCTCGTTGGCCGGGTCGACGACCTTCTCGCTGTTCGCGGGGTCGATGTAGCGCAGCTCGTACCAGCACGAACCCGCCCAGTTGGGCATGGTGTTGGTCTCGCGGCGGTACGTCCTGACGCCGTCGCCCAGGTCCAGCTCGACGTTGACCCAGTCCTCGTTGCGCGACAGCGGGGTCTTCGGCGAGGAGGTGGAGTCGTACGGGTCGTAGGTGTGCGGCGAGTAGTCCTCGACCTCGGGGACCTCGACCGGCAGCATCGAGTCGGGCAGCGCGTGCATCACGCCGTCCTCGTCGTAGACGATCGGGAAGGGCTCGCCCCAGTACCGCTGGCGACTGAACAGCCAGTCGCGCAGGCGGTAGTTGACGGTGCCCTCGCCGATGCCGTGGCCGGCCAGCCAGGCGGTGACGGCCTGCTTGGCCTCGACGACGCTCAGGCCGTCCAGCGAGATGCCGTTCTCGGCGGCCACGTCGTCGGTGGAATGCGCCGAGTTGACGATGACGGAGTCGTACGTGTCGAACGCGTCGTCCCAGGTGTGCGGGTCCAGGTCGCGGCCGTCGGTGGGCCTGACGACGCAGCGCATCGGCAGCGCGAAGGCGCGGGCGAAGGCGAAGTCGCGGTGGTCGTGGGCGGGGACGGCCATGATGGCACCGGTGCCGTAGCCCATCAGCACGTAGTCGGCGATGAACACCGGGACGGGCTCGCCGCTGACCGGGTTGGTGGCGTAGGCGCCGGTGAAGACACCGGTCTTGACCTTGGCGTCGACCTGGCGCTCGACGTCCGACTTGGCGGCGGCGGTCGCGCGGTAGGCGGCGACGGCCTCCGCCGGGGTGGCGGCGCCGCCCGTCCAGTCGTCGTGGGTGCCGGCCGGCCAGGCGGCCGGGACGATCGAGTCGACCAGGGCGTGCTCGGGGGCCAGCACCATGTAGGTGGCGCCGAACAGGGTGTCGGGACGGGTGGTGAAGACGGTGATCGCCGGGCCGCCGGCGCCCTGCCCGTCGACCGCGAACTCGACGCGGGCGCCCTCGGAGCGGCCGATCCAGTTGCGCTGCTGCTGCTTGATGGCCTCGGGCCAGTCCAGCAGGTCCAGGTCCGCGATCAGGCGGTCGGAGTAGGTGGTGATCCGCATCATCCACTGGCGCAGGTTGGACTTGAACACCGGGAAGTTGCCGCGCTCGGAGCGGCCGTCCGCGGTGACCTCCTCGTTGGCCAGCACGGTGCCCAGACCGGGGCACCAGTTGACCGGCACCTCCTTGGAGTACGCCAGCCGGTACTCGCCCAGCACCTCCTCGCGCTCGGCGCCGGACAGCTCGGCCCAGGGCCGGCCGTCGGGGGTCGGCCGCGAGCCGTCCTGGAACTGCGCGACCAGCTCGGCGATCGGGCGGGCCCGGCCGGCCCCGCCGTCGTACCAGGAGTTGAAGATCTGCAGGAAGATCCACTGCGTCCAGCGGTAGTAGTCCGGGTCGATGGTGGCGATCGAGCGGCGCGAGTCGTGGCCCAGGCCCAGTCGGCGCAGCTGACGGCGCATGTTGGCCATCGCCGCCTCGGTGGAGACCCGGGGGTGCTCACCGGTGGCGACCGCGTGCTGCTCCGCGGGCAGGCCGAAGGCGTCGTAGCCCAGGGTGTGCAGCACGTTGTGGCCGGTCATCCGCTGGTAGCGGGCGAACACGTCGGTGGCGATGTAGCCCAGCGGGTGGCCGACGTGCAGGCCGGAGCCCGACGGGTACGGGAACATGTCCATGATGAAGCTGTGCGGCTTCGCCGCGACGTCACCGGCGGCCGGGTCGGCCAGCGCGCCGACCGGGTTGGGGGCGTTGAACGTCCCCTCCTTCTCCCAGACGTCCTGCCAGCGGGACTCGATGTCGGCGGCCAGCGCGGCGGTGTACTTGAAAGCAGACTCCGCGCGGATGGGCTCGGTTGCGTCCTCGGCCGGGCCGGAGGCAGGTGTCGTCTCGCTCATGGTCCTTCAGGCTCCATCGATGTCGGTGCGCGAACCAGCGGCCGGACTCGGCTGCTGCGAACTCGGGCCGTGTCCGCCGGAAACGGCCCCGGAAAGCAAAAAGGCCCCTCGCAGGAGGGGACGCCACGCCGACTCCGGCACCCGCCCGGGGGCGTGGCCGGCTCTGGTCAGCGCGGCCGGCTAAGGAGCAGGCGCACGGTTCGCATGGGCTCAGGGTACCGCAAGCCCGTCGGCGGCCCGGCGGTCATCCCGCCCTGCTCGCCGCGTCGAAGTCGCGCAGGGCCCGGGCGACCCGTTCGGACTGCATGCCGGCGGCCAGCAGCCGTGCCCGGTCGGCCGTCCGGGCGGCGTCCTCGCCGTCGCCGGTCCGCCGGTACGAGTCGGCCAGCCGCACCATCAGCAGGGCGCGGGCCCGGGCCCGCGCCGGCTCCAGCACCGCCAGCGCGCCGGACAGCAGGGCGCGGGCCCGCTCGTGCTCGCCGAGGAAGAGGTGCCCCTCCCCCACCATGCCGTCCAGGTCGGCGCGTTCCTGCCCGTGGCCCGGGACGCCGTCGAGCGCCCGGAACGCCCGGGCGGCGGCGGTCTCGGCCTCCTGCCGCTCGCCCCGGCGGCCGTGGGCGCGGGCGATCCGGCCGAGCTGCAGCGCGAGTTCGGCGGGGGTGAGCCGGCCGTCCGCGGCCCGCAGGGCGGCGGTGAGCATCGCCACCGCGTCCAGACCGCGCCCGCCGGAGGTGTGGGTGGCCTGGACGACCAGGCAGCCGACGACGCTCACGCCCAGGCGAGGGTCCCCGCAGACGTGCGCGGCGCGCAGCGCGGCGACGAAGGCGCGTTGGGCGTCGGCCTCGTAGCCCATGTCGTGGGCGGCCCAGCCGACCTGGCGGGCGAGCCGGGCGGCCGCCGCGTACAGCTCGCGTCCGAGCGGCTCGCCGTACGAGCCGAGTTCGAGCAGTTTGCCGACCATCGCCAGCTCGGCCCGGGCCGGGTCGAGGATCAGCCCTCCGCCGCAGGCCCGCTCCAGCCGTTGCTTGCTGTCGTGGCCCAGCCGGAGGTCGACGAGTTGCTCGGGAGCGATCCGCAGGGCGCCCTCGCCGCCGGTGACGGGTGGTGGGGGCGAGGCCCAGTGCCGGGCGGCCTGTTCGAGTTCGTCGCCCCGGAACAGGTCGGTGAGGCGGACGGGTCCGCCGTGGGCGCCGGCCTCGCGCAGCGCGGTCTGCGCGGTGTCCGCCGTCCACGGGTCGGTGAGCAGGCCCGGGGAGAGGATCTTGGCGCCCCGGTTGCCGCCCATCCGGCCCCAGAGCTGCTCGTAGGTGACGGCGATGCCGAGGGTGCGGCTGAGCACCTCGCACACGGTCTGGTCGTGCGGGGCGCGCGGCACCATGCCCCGGTCGCGCCACTTGTAGGGCGCGGTGGAGCTGATCGCGAGCCCGGTCGGGAGGGTGAGGTTGACCTCGCGGGAGAGCCGTTCCGGGCTCCAGCCGAGCTGGTGGAGTATCCGGGCCAGCTCTTCGTTCCGCTTGCGCGCCAGGTCGGCCATGGGCACGACGGTAGCGGGCGGCGGGCGGCGCCCGGTAGGCCGGTTCGCCCCGAGGGGCGGCGGACGCGGGGGGCGGCCCGGCGGTTGCGGTCGCGGGGTGCCGGACGCGGCGGTGCCGGACGCGGCGGTGCGTCGTGGCCCGGGAAACGCCAAGGGCCGCCTCCCTGTGCGGGAGGCGGCCCTTGTTGCTGTGGAGCTACGGGGAATTGAACCCCGGACCTCTTGCATGCCATGCAAGCGCTCTACCAACTGAGCTACAGCCCCTTGACCTGCGATGTCACCGCTGGCCCCACGTTTCTGTGGTTTCCCTCGGCGACATCGCCCACTTTACACGGTCGAAGGGGTGCTCCACGAATCCATAAGCCGGGCCCGCCGGCGCCGGGCCGGCGACCGCCCCGATCCCGACCCCGGGAGCGGACCGGCGAGCCCGGGGCCGGCAGGCCGGACACACCCCGTCGGACGCGGGCCGGCCCGCTACCCGTCGTCCGCCACCCGCCGGGTACGCGCCGCCAGCGCACCCGCGCCGGCCACCGCGAGGGCGATCCCGACGGTGGTGAGCAGCAGCGCGTGCCCGGACTGCCGGGGCGGCCCCGGCAGATGCGCGGCGCCGAGGAAGATCGTGCCGAGCAGGGCGACCCCGACCACCTGGCCGAGCTGGATGACGGTGACCACGACCCCGCTGGCGTCGGCCGCGTCCTGCGGCGCCACCCGGCCGAGCGCCCGGGCGAAGAGCGGGGCGTACGCGCAGCCCGCCGCCAGTCCGAGGACGGTGGTCAGGGCCAGGTCGAGCACCCCGATCGGGTCACCGCCGCGCAGCAGGAGGCCGAGCAGCAGGTACCCGGGCGCGACCACGACGGTGGCGAGGAGCGGCAGCACGGGGTGCAGGCGGGCCGGCAGCCGCTGCCAGTGCAGGCTGGAGACCCCGAAGCCGACCGAGACCGGCACGGAGAGCAGTCCGGCCCGCAGGGCACTGTTCCCGAGCCCGGCCTGCTGGTGCAGGGCGAAGGCGAACATGAAGCCGGAGAAGGCCGCCATGATCATGAAGATCGCCCCGGCGGCCGGCAGCAGTCCGGGCGCCGCGAGCACCCGCCCGGAGATCAGCGGTTCACCCCCGCGCGCCGCGACCCGCCGCTCGACCGACCGGAACACGGCCAGCATCAGTGCGCTCCCGGCCAGCATCGCCCAGCCCCAGGCCGGCCACCCCAGTTCGTGCCCGAGCACCAGCGGCACCACCAGCAGGCCCAGGGCCACCGCCAGCACCACCAGACCGGGCAGGTCGAAGCCGCGGGTGCGGTCCCCGGGCAGCCGGGGCAGCAGCCGGGCCCCGGCGACCAGCAGGGCCAGCCCGATCGGCACGTTGACCAGGAACACCGGGCGCCAGCCCGTCCCGAACAGGTCCGCGCTGACCAGCAGCCCACCGGCCACCTGGCCGGCCGCCAGTCCGCCGGCCAGCACCGCCGAGTACAGGCCCAGCGCCCTGGTCCGGGCGGCGCCGGTGAAGGAGCGCTGGATCAGGCTCATCACCTGGGGCACCATCAGTGCGGCGCCGAACCCCTGGAGCACCCGGAACGCGATCAGCCAGCCGGTGCCGGGCGCCAGCCCGCAGGCCAGCGAGGCGGCGGTGAAGGCGGCCAGGCCGGACCGGAACAGCCGCCCGTACCCGTACCGGGCGCCCAGCCGGGCGCCGGTGATCAGCAGGACGGCGTACGCGATGGTGTAGCCGGCGATGACGAGTTGGAGGGAGGCGCCGGAGGCGTGCAGGTCGGTGCGGATGGTGGGCACGGCCACGTTGACGATGGAGATGTCGAGCACGGCCATGAACTGGCCGCTCAGCACCAGGGCGAGGAGCAGCCCGGGCCGGGCGGCCGGGCCCGCGGGCCGGGCGGGCCCGCCGGGGGCGGCGGGTCGGGTCTGAAGGTCCGTCATGGGCCCAGCGTGCGCGGGTGCGGGTACTGGTGGTTAGAGCCTGCTGATCCTGGTATTGGCAACACCTGGGACGGCGGCCCCGGTTGGGGCACCATGGCGGGATGACCGCCTTCGAGGAGAGCGCCCCGCCGGCCCGCGGCCCGCAGGCCCGGCCGCAGCAGCAGGACCGCCGCCGGACCGAACTCGCCGGGTTCCTGAAGGCCTGCCGGGCCAGGGTCACCCCGGAGGAGGTGGGCCTGCCGCCGGGCCTGCGTCGCCGCACCCCCGGCCTGCGGCGCGAGGAGGTGGCGCAGCTCGCCGGGGTCGGGGTCACCTGGTACACGTGGCTGGAGCAGGGCCGGCCGATCAACGCCAGCGAGCAGGTGCTGGCCGCGGTGGCCGGCTCGCTGCGGCTGGACGCCACCGAGCGGGACCACATGTTCCGGCTTGCCGGGGTGCGGGTCGAGCTGCGGCCGGCGTCGGCGCACTCCAACCTCGATCCTTCCGTCCAGGTCATCCTGGACGCGCTGGCGCCGCTGCCGGCCGCGGTCTGCAACAGCCGCTACGACGTCCTGCTGCACAACGCGCCGTACGAGTCGCTGTTCGGGGCGGACCGGCCGACCGCGCCGCACGGGACGTTCAACAGCCTGTGGTGCACCATCACCGCGCCGGCCTGCTGCAATCCCTTTCTGAACCGCGACGAGGAGCTGCCCCGGATGGTCGGGGTGCTGCGGGCCGCCTACGGCAAGCACGTGGGCGAGCCGGTCTGGGAGGGCTACATCCGGGAGCTGTTGCTGGCGAGCGAGGAGTTCCGGGCGCTGTGGGCCCGGCAGGAGGTGGCGCCGGCCAGGAGCGCGCTGAAGGTGTTCCGGCACCCCTCGGTGGGGGAGCTGCGGTTCACCGCGGCCTACCTGACCCTGCCGGCGGTCCCGGAGCACTACATGGTGGTCTACACGCCGCAGGGGCCGCAGGACCGCGAGCGGGTGGAGCGGATGGCGGCGCTCCCGCCGCGGCGGACGGCCCCCTGCCCGCACTGAGGCCCGACGGCCCGGGCCGTCGAAAGGGGGCCCCGGACGCACCGAAGGCCGTCACCCGGTGGGTGACGGCCTTCCGAACTGTTGTGGAGCTACGGGGAATTGAACCCCGGACCTCTTGCATGCCATGCAAGCGCTCTACCAACTGAGCTACAGCCCCGCGACACGTCCGGCCCTGACGGACCGGTGGTGCGGAGTGGAGCTACGGGGAATTGAACCCCGGACCTCTTGCATGCCATGCAAGCGCTCTACCAACTGAGCTACAGCCCCGCACTCGTGGGTTTTCCCGCTTCCCTTCCGGGCCGCGTTCTCACCTGCGAACGAGGAAGACTCTAGCTGGTCAGGCCCGGAACTGCGAAATCCCGCCTGCGGCAGACCCACCGACCTCAGGTGTCGTCGCCGATCACCGGCTGCGGCAGGGTGCCCGCGTTGTGCTCCAGCAGGCGCCAGCCGCGCGCGCCCTGGCCGAGGACCGACCAGCAGCAGTTGGACAGGCCCCCGAAGCACTCCCAGAGCTCCGGGTCCAGGCCCAGCAGCCGGCCCAGCATGGTGCGGATGGTGCCGCCGTGGCTGACCACCACCAGGGTGCCGTCCTCCGGCAGCTTCTGGACCGCCTCCAGCACCACCGGGACGGAACGGTCCGCGACCTCGGTGGACAGCTCGCCGCCGCCGCGCCGGACGGGCTCGCCCTGCGCCCAGGCCTGGTACTGCTCCGGGAACCGGGCCCGGATCTCGGCGTTGGTCAGGCCCTGCCACTCCCCCGCGTACGTCTCGCGCAGGCCCTCGTGGTGGTCCACCTCCAGGCCGGTGATCTGCGACAGCTCCGCGGCCGTCCGCGCGGCCCGCCGGAGGTCGGAGGAGATCAGCAGGTCCGGGTGGAGCCCGGCGAGCAGCCGGGCGGCGCGCTGTGCCTGCTGCACGCCCTGGCCGGTCAGCTCGATGTCCGTGGTGCCCTGGAAGCGCGATTCGAGGTTCCAGGAGGTCTGGCCGTGCCGCCAGAAGACGATGCGCGGTCCCCGCGCCTCCCGGCTCAGCTGTGGTCCTCGGCGACGTAGTTGCCGACGCCGAAGTCGTCCGCCGGCGGGGCGGTGACGTTGCCGGCCACGTCGGTCTCGGCACCCTCGGGGCGGTTGCGGGAGGCCAGCGCGTCGGCGGGCAGGGCCAGCTCGGGGCAGTCCTTCCAGAGCCGGTCGAGGGAGTAGAAGGAGCGCTCCTCGGAGTGCTGGACGTGCACCACGATGTCCAGGTAGTCGAGCAGGATCCAGCGGCCCTCGCGCTCGCCCTCGCGGCGCACCGGCTTGACGTCCAGCTGCTCGCGCAGCTGCTCCTCGATCTCCTCGGCGATCGACTTCACCTGGCGGTCGTTGTTCGCGGAGGCGATCAGGAAGGCGTCGGTGATCGACAGCACCTCGCTGACGTCGAACGCGATGATGTTGTGGGCCAGCTTGTCGGCCGCCGCCTGGGCGGCGACGTTGATGAGTTCCTGGCTGTGGTCGGTGACGGTCACTGTGTTCTTCCGGCTCGGCTGCAGAGATGGCGCCCCCGCCGCACCCGCCGGCGGGCTGTGCCGGCCGCAGGGCAGGAGGACCCCAGTCCAGGATCTCACGCCGCCGCCGCGGCCCCGGACCGATCGCCGGTGGGGCCGCGGCGGCGGGGGCCGCTGCCGGGGGCGGCGCGCCGGCCGGGCGCGCCGGGTCGCCGCTACTGCGGCTTGGGCACCTGGTAGTCCTTGCCGAGCACCACCAGCAGGTCGGCGTTCTGCGCCTCCGTGACCTTCTTCACGGCCGTCTCCGGCAGGTTCAGGCTGGTCGCCAGCGACTTGGCGGCCTCCAGCCGGCTGTCGTCGGTGTAGCGGATCTCGGTGGCCGCCTGCGGGGCGACCTTCGTCGTCCCCGGCACGAAGTTCAGGCCCGCGTTGAGCACCTGGACCTGGGCCGCGGCGGCCGCCTGGTCGTTGCCGGAGGCGTCCTGGATCGCGACCCGGGCGGCGGCCCCGACGCTGTCGGCGTTGCGCACGGTCCCGCCGAGGACCTCCTTGACCTGCTTGCCCGCGGTGGCGTCGTCCAGCGTGCCGTCGGGCTTGACCGGCAGCGCCGAGGTGGCGAGGTGGCCGTCCTTGGCCTGCTGGGAGAGCTGCACCAGCACCCCGGCCAGCGCGTCCTGCGGGAGCGAGGGGTCGAGCACCGCGCCCATCCGCTTCACCACGTCGGTGGCGTCCTTGAGGTCGGTCGGCATCGTCCGGACGATCGACTCCAGCACCTTGCCGAAGCGCGCCAGCTGCGCGTCCCGGCCCTCGCCGGCCCCCTGGTACGTGGCGAACAGCACCGCCGCCTGCCCGCTCAGCAGGACGTTCTTGCCGGCCGCGGCCAGCACCTTGCCGTCCGGCTTGCCGCCCTCGCGCAGCTCCACGTCGGTGTCCACCCGGACGCCGCCGAGCTGGGAGACCAGCAGCTGCAGGTACGGGGTGTCCAGCCGCCAGGTGCCGGCCACGCCGGCGCCGAGGACGGTGCCGAGGCCCTCGCGGGTGCTGGAGGTGCCGATGGTGTCCATCGCCTGGCCGAGGGCGACGGTCGCCGAGTCGCCCGCGCCGGGCAGCTTGAGCCCCTCGGGCAGCAGCAGCACCGAGCCCTTGTGGCCGGAGGCGTCGTTGACCAGCAGCGCGGTCGAGACCTTGCCCTGCAGGTCGCGCAGGTGCACCACGTTGACCTGGCGCGGCCCGGCCGCCGCGGCCGCCGTCCTGGCGCCGCCGAGCTTGCCGGTGTACCAGAGGTACCCGGTGCCGGCGCCGCCGAGCACGGCCAGCACGACGACCGCGCCGATCAGCCGGCCGCGCAGCTTGCGGCGGCGCTCGTCCCGGCGCTCGGTGCGCGACTCCGCGAACTTCAGCCAGTCGATGACGTCCTCGGACTCCTCCGCCTCCTCCTCGACGAAGGTGAACTCGCCGGTGGCGTAGGCGTCGGCGGGCGTCTTCGGGGCCTTGGCCGCGCGGGAGCCGCCGACCTGCTCGGAGGGCTGCTCCGGCTTGGCCGGCGCGGCCTGCGGCGCGGGGCGGGCCTGGCGCGGGCGCGGCGGCGCGGCGGGGGCCGCGGCCACCGGTGCGGCGGCGGCCTGCGGCGCGGCGCCGTACCGTTCCTGCCCGGGCTGCTGGTACACCGGCTGCTCGTAGCCGGACTGCTCGTAGCCCTGCTGCTCGTACCCGGACTGCTGGTCGCCGGGCCGGGTACCGGCCGGCTGCTGGTACGGCTGGTAGGGCTGCTGCCCGTAGCCGGGCTGCTGGTAGTCCTCGTAGGCCTGCGGCTGCTGGTAGGCCTGCGGCTGCCCGTACTGGTCGTACTGCGGCGCGTAGGCCTGCGGCTGCTCCGGCCGGCCGTACGGGTCCTGGCCGTAGCCGGACTGCGGCCGGGCCGGCTGCTGGCGCCGGGGCGGGTAGGGCTGACCGTACTGGTCGTACTGCGGCTCGTACCCGGGCTGCTCGTAACCCTGCTGCTCGTAACCCTGCTGCTCGTAGCCCGACTCGTAGCCGGGCTGCTCGTAGCCCTGCTGCTGGTACGGCTGGTAGGGCTGCTGCTGGTACTGCCCGGCCGGCCAGTCGTCGTCCTGCTGGCCCCTGCGGTCTGCCGTTCCGGTCACGCCGACCCTCCTGGGATCAAGGCTGGGCCGGCGCGTAGAGCGCCCGCTTGTCGATGTAACGGACCACGCCGTCCGGGACGAGGTACCAGACCGGCTCGCCCTTGGCGACCCGGTTGCGGCAGTCCGTGGACGAGATGGCCAGCGCCGGGACCTCCACCAGGGAGACCCCGCCCACCGGGAGCCCGGCGTCGGTCAGGGTGTGTCCCGGGCGGGTGCACCCGATGAAGTGGGCGAGCGAGAAGAGCTCCTCGGAGTCCCGCCAGGAAAGGATCTGGGCGAGCGCGTCGGCGCCGGTGATGAAGAACAGGTCGGAGTCCGGGTGCAGGCTCCGCAGGTCGCGCAGGGTGTCGACGGTGTACGTCGGGCCCTGGCGGTCGATGTCGATCCGGCTCACCGAGAACTGCGGGTTCTCGGCGGTGGCGATGACCGTCATCAGGTAGCGGTCCTCCGCCGGTGTCACCCGGCGGTCGTCCTTCTGCCACGGCTGCCCGGTCGGCACGAAGATCACCTCATCGAGGTGGAAGGCGCTCGCCACCTCGCTGGCGGCGACCAGGTGCCCGTGGTGGATCGGGTCGAAGGTGCCACCCATCACGCCGAGGCGCTTCTTCACCGGTTGGAGTCCGCCGGGGGTCTCGGCCTGCTGTCCCATGCCGCCACACCTTACGCGACGCCTGTCGGCCCGCGCGTCCCCCCGGTGCACGCGCGGGCGCGGACATGGCAAAGGGAGCGTCCGCCGCTCGGCGGTGCGCTCCCTGGGCCTGTCCGCCCGGCGCTACGGCGCCCGGCGCCGCCGACGCTCAGCGGTCGCGGTTGAACCGGGTGGTGATGAAGAGCAGCAGCAGCAGGATGAACAGCCCGGCGCCACCGGTGAGGTAGGGGCTGAGGCTGTCGTGGTTGCCACCCTCGCCCTCGGCGATCAGGTTGAGAACGGGGAGTGCAGCGGCAGTGCTCATGGTCGCAGGACCTTCTCGGCTCGGGTGACGGACCAGGGGTCTGGGCCGGTGAGGGCCCACCGGGCCATCGTACGGGTGGCCCGGGCGCAACCGCGCGGCGGCCCACCGCGTCTGAGCCCGCGTGAGCCCGCGCCGCGCGCGGAGCGCGGCTCAGCTCTTGCGACCGGCCCGCAGCAGGACCCAGGCCAGCAGGCCGACGCCGACGAAGGAGGCCACCACGACCACGCGCAGGAACAGTCCGGGGCCGGCCTCCGTGGAGATCGGGCCGGCCAGGGTGACAAGGGTGTCGGGGGACATCTGCGGGCTCCTCGGTCTGCTCTGCACCGCGGCCAGGTCCGGTCCCGGTTCTCCAGAACACCCAGCGTAAACCGGGGCGGTCCGTCGGCCCGCCACCACCCCCGGCCGGTCCCGGCGCGCTGCGGGTCCGGCCCCGCCGGACCTCTCGGAGCCGGGCTGGGCACCGCGTAGGGTGACCGCGGGGACGAGTACGCAACCGCACACGTTGCACAGACTGTCGTTGCAGGCGAAGAAGAGCGGGGGCCGGCCAGCGGCCGGGACCGGCGTCGACCAGGAGGTACTCAGACCATGACCGATACCAACCAGGCGAAGAGCCCGAGCCGGCGCCGCCAGCGCTTCCCGGAGATCTCCACCCGGGCCTGGGAGCACCCCGCCGACCGCTCCGCCCTGGTGGCGCTGCGCAAGCTCACCGGCTTCGACGACGTGCTGAAGAAGCTCGCCGGACTGGTCTCCGAGCGCTCGATCCGGCTGATGTTCCTGGCCACCGCCGTGAAGACCTCCGAGCGCCAGTTCCCCGAGCTGTACAACATGGTCCGCGACGCCGCGTACGTCCTGGACCTGGAGAAGGTCCCGGACCTCTACGTCACCCAGGACCCGACCGTCAACGCGATGTGCATCGGTATGGACACCCCGATCATCGTGCTGACCAGCGGCCTGGTCGAGCTGCTCGACGAGGAGGAGCTGCGCGCGGTCGTCGGCCACGAGGTCGGCCACGCGATGTCCGGCCACGCCGTCTACCGGACGATGCTGCTGATCCTCACCAACATCGCCACCCGGATCGCCTGGATCCCGCTCGGCAACCTCGCCATCATGGCGCTCATCACCGCGCTCAAGGAGTGGTTCCGCAAGGCCGAACTCTCCTGCGACCGCGCCGGGCTGCTCGCCGGGCAGGACCTCCAGGCGTCCATGCGCGGCCTGATGAAGCTCGCCGGCGGCCACAACCTCGGCGAGATGAACGTGGACGCGTTCCTGGAGCAGGCCGAGGAGTACGAGAAGGCCGGCGACCTGCGCGACGGCGTCCTGAAGCTGCTCCAGGTGCTGCCGCAGACCCACCCCTTCGCGGTGGTCCGGGTCGCCCAGCTGAAGAAGTGGGCGGAGAGCGACGAGTACCGCTCGATCCTGGCCGGTGCCTACCCGCGCCGCGACGGCGACGCCAACGCCTCCGTCAGCGACCAGTGGAAGGCCGCCGCCGACCACTACTCGACCTCCGTCAAGGAGAGCAAGGACCCGCTGATCGGCCTGCTGCGCGACGTGGCCGGCGGCGTCGGCACGGTCGGCGGCAAGCTCCGCGACACCTTCACCGGCGCCCGCAGCGCCCCGGCCGGCGGCAGCGACCCCGGCGCCCCCGCGGACGAAGCGCCGCGCGGCTGACACCCGCTCCACCGGCACCGGATCGACCGGCACCCGCCGGCGGCCCCGGACACCCTCGGCGGTGTCCGGGGCCGCCGGCATTCCCGGCGAAGCACCGGGCCGGGCGGGATGGGGCCGCGGGCCGGCGGAATTGCCCGACCCACCCCCGGCCGAGATCCTGCTCGGCCGGCTGGTGCGCAACCTGCTCGACAACGCGACCCCGCACGCCGCCGGCGCCGTCTCGGTCACCCGCACCGACGAACCGGTCGAACTGACGGTGACCGACGACGGACCGGGGATCGCGCCCGCGGACCGCGAACGGGTCTTCGACCGCTTCGTGCGGCTCGACGCCGCCCGGGACCGGGCCGACGGGGGCGGCGGCCTCGGCCTCTCGCTGGTCCGCTCGATCACCGGCAACCTGGGCAAGACGGTGGCCTTCACGGACCCGCCGGGCGGCACCGGGGCCAGGGTGGTGGTGCGCCCGCCGGCAGCCCGGGAGGAGGCGAGGGAGCCTCGGACGGCGCCCGGCAGGGCGCGGGACGGCTCGGCTGACCACGGCCGGCCCGGCCCCGCCGTCGCTCAGTGTGCGGCGAGCACGCCGCACTGCTGCCAGGCCGGGGCGGCGCGGTCGGCCGGGTCCACGGCGGGCGGGGCAGGCGGCGCGGTGCCGCCGGGGGTGGCCAGGATCGGCTGGAGGAACGTGGTCTGCGGCGTGCCGCAGGCCGCCGGACCGATCTGCGCGACCGCGTCGACCAGCCGCAGCTGCGCCACCGCGATGTCGCCGCGGTCGAACTCCATCCGCAGCTCGCGGCGGACGCTCAGCAGGGTGACCGGCCCGGTGGCCGGTCCGTCCGCCGCCCGCACCGCGTAGACGAAGGTGTGGTCCGTGGTGATCTGCAGCGCGCCGTCGTCCGCCTCGTCGATCCGCACGGTGCCGGCCACCTTCACCGTGTCGGCGGCGAGCGCGATCTTCGACGGGTCGAACCGGACCATCCAGCCGGTGGCAGCGTGGTGCTGGTCGTCACGGGGGGTCGACACGCTCTGGTCGAACTGGACCTGCTCACCGGTAGTGACGAAGCCCCGGACGTCCGTGGTCACCCCCTGCACCAGCGTCCTGGGGGCGAGCGCGGAAGCCACCAGGTACCGCTGTGCGGTGTCCAGGGCCCGGGTCACCTCGACCCGGGTGTAGTGCGCCGTGGCGGCCCCGGCCGGGACGCCCAGGCCGATGCTGCCGTCCTTGTACCCGGCGGGCAGACCGGCGAACGGCGCGGCCGGGTCGGCGACCGGCTGCACCGGCGACGTCGGACCGAGCGCCACCAGGCTGACGGTCAGTTGACTGCCGGCCGGCTCCGCGCCCGGCCGGCCCGGTGAACTGATGCCGAAGTAGACGGCGGCCGCGAAGGCCACCACGATCAGCAGCAGCAGGGCGACCGCCTGGCGCGGCACCGTGCCCAGCCCGCCGAAGCCGATCCGGGGCCGGGTGGCGCGGCCGAACCCGCCGCTGAGCCGCTCACGCGCCGAGAGCTCCTGGATCCGGGCAGCTCGGACGAACGACTCGTCGAAGACGACGGATCGATACTCGTCCTCGTTCCCTGAACCGCCCTCGGGTACACCCTCAGGAGGCTCTCGCGGGTCACCCATACAACCAGGGTAAGGCGCTGGGCCGCGCGCCACGAGGGCTCGCGGACAACTTCTGCGCGACGCTCGGTGACGGTGGCAACCGGGTCAGCCGGCCGGGGCGATCACCGCGGGCGAAGGCTCCACGGACGGTGGCACCGATGCGCTGCCCGGACTGCTGCTGCCGCTGTCCGGGCGCCGCTGCGAACCGCCGCCGGCCGCGTCGACCCCCTGGTAGACGGCGGCCACCGCCACCGCGACCAGGCTGACCCCCATGATCACGGCGAGCACCCAGGCCACCGGCCGGTGCCAGCGCTGCTGGGCCACCGAGCGGCCGCGTGCGGCCCGTACCGGGTCGTACCCGGCGTGCCGGCCCCAGCGCCCGGTTCGGCCCCATCTGCCCGCCCGCCGCCCGGTGGCCCGGCCGGGGCCCGACCACGGGTCCGGATAGAGCCGGTCGTCGTCCAGCGCGCCCGGGTAGGGGCGCAGCTCCAACGGCAGTCCGTCGGCGGCCGACAGGTCGTACCCCCAGCCCGGCCCGGCGGTCTCCGGCTCGAAGCGGGCCTCGGCCGCGGCCAGCTGCCGCTCCTTGGCGCTCGGCTCGTGCACGGCCGCGGAACGGACGAAGGCCTCGTCGAACACCACGGTGGCGAACTCGTCGTCCGCACCACCGTGGTCGGCGCCGTCGGGGTACGGAGAGCCCCCCACATCCTCAGCCACGGATTCAGCGTATTACCGGTCGGCCGTTTTGTCTGTGGCTCCTCGCAGTTGGTCCGTCACACGTGTGACGGACGGCGCTCAGCCGGCGGTGGCGGCGCCGCCGACGGTCTGCGTGGCCTCGCCCCGGACATGGCCGTCACCAGTGACGATGTACTTGGTGGAGGTCAGTTCGGGCAGGCCCATCGGGCCGCGGGAGTGCAGTTTCTGGGTGGAGATGCCGATCTCGGCGCCGAAGCCGAACTCACCCCCGTCGGTGAACCGGGTCGAGGCGTTGACCGCCACGGTGGCCGCGTCGACCAGCTGGGTGAAGCGGCGGGCGGCGCCCTGCGAGGCGGTGACGATGGCCTCGGTGTGGCCGGAGGACCAGCGGCGGATGTGCGCCACGGCGGCGTCCAGCGAGGGCACCACGGCGGCCGCGAGGTCGTAGGAGAGGTACTCGGCCTCCCAGTCGGCGTCGGTGGCGGGCACCACGGTCGCCCCCGTGCCCTCGGCGGCCTTCAGCACCGCGTCGTCCCCGTGCACGGTGACGCCGGCCCCGGCGAGCGCGGCCAGCGCGAGCGGCAGGAAGCTGTCGGCGATGTCCTGGTGGACCAGCAGCGTCTCGGCCGAGTTGCAGACGCTGACCCGCTGGGCCTTGGAGTTCAGCAGGATGCCGACGGCCATCGCCAGGTCCGCCTGCGCGTCGACGTAGACGTGGCAGTTGCCGGTACCGGTCTCGATCACGGGGACGGTCGAGCCCTCGACCACGGTGCGGATCAGCGAGGCGCCGCCGCGCGGGATCAGCACGTCCACCAGGCCGCGGGCGCGCATCAGCTCGGTCACCGACTCGCGGCTCTCGCCGGGCACCAGCTGGATCACGTCGGCCGGCAGGCCGGCCGCGACCACCGCGTCGCGCAGCACGGTGGTCAGCGCGGTGTTCGATCGGTACGCGGAGGCCGAGCCGCGCAGCAGGACGGCGTTGCCGGACTTCAGGCAGAGTGCGGCGGCGTCCACGGTGACGTTGGGGCGGGCCTCGTAGATGATGCCGACCACCCCGAGCGGCACCCGCACCTGGCGCACGTCCAGCCCGTTGGGCAGGGTGTAGCCGCGGACCACCTCGCCGACCGGGTCGGGCAGGCCGGCCACGTCCCGGACGTCGGAGGCGATGGCCGCGATCCGCGCGTCGTCGAGGGTGAGGCGGTCGACCACCGACTCGGCGGTGCCGGCCGCGCGGGCCCGGGCGACGTCCTCGGCGTTGGCGGCGGTGATCTCGGCGCTGCGGGCGACCAGGGCGTCCGCGATCGCCAGCAGGGCGGCGTCCTTCGCCCGGCGCGGCAGCGGGGCGAGGTCGGCCGCGGCCTCCCGGGCCCGGCGGGCGGCGGCGATGACGGGACTGTCTGCGGTGGCGAGGTCGCTGGTCATGGCGTAAAGCCTAACGACTGCGGGCGGCCCGCCGGGCGCCGTGTCGTCCGGTGAGACGGCGCCCCGCCCTCAGTACGGCTGCACGCCGCCCGGCCGCTGCGGCGGCTCGCCGAAGCCCTCGGCCACCCGCTTGTGGTAGGTCGGCCGGTCCACCACCTCCAGGCCGACGATCTCCCAGGGCGGCAGGTTCGCGGTCGCCTTGTGCTCGCCCCACAGCCGCAGCGCGATGGCCGCCGCGTCGTGCAGGTCGCGGGCCTGCTCCCAGTACCGGATCTCGGCGTGGTCGGCGGCGTAGCGGGCGGTGAGGAAGAACGAGTGGTCGTACGCGAGGCGCTCCAGCCCGGCCCGCAGCTCCGGCAGCCCGATGGCCTCGCCCGCCACGCTGAGCACCACGTGCCAGAGCCTGGCCTGGTCCGGCGCCCCGGACGGGCCGGGGCCGCTGCCCGTGTCGGGGCGCAACTCCCGCACGGTGTCCGCCGGTTCCGCCGGCGCCGGGCGGCCGCCGGGGCCCGGCCCTTCGACCGGCTCCGTGGAGCCGCGCCCGCCCGTGATGCTGCTGAGCCTGCGCTCGGCCGTTGCGCCGGGCAGCGCTCCCTCGCGCCTGCGTCCCACCGGCGGCCTCCTGTTCGGCGATGTCGTGTCGTCGTGCGGGCCGCGGCGCCGGCCCGGCGCGTACGGCTGCCCCTCCCTCGCCCGGAACCGGGCGCAGCGCGCCCGTCCACCCCGTGCGGAGCGGCCCGTCAGCCGCGCAGGACCACCAGGTCGTCGCGGTGGACGACCTCGCGCTCGTACGCGGCACCGAACTCCCGGGCCAGGTCACGCGTGGACCGGCCGAGCAGGCGGGGCAACTCCCTCGCATCAAAGTTGACCAGCCCGCGCGCGACGATGTGGCCGTTTTCGCCAAGAAGGTCCACCGGATCGCCGGCGGCGAAATCACCGTCGACCTTGGTGACGCCGGCCGGGAGCAGCGAGGCGCCGCCCGAGACCACGGCCTCGACCGCGCCCGCGTCCAGGTGCAGGGCGCCGCGGGGGCTGCTGGCGTGGGCGAGCCAGAGCAGCCGGTCGGCGGTGCGGCTGCCGGTACGCAGGAACAGCGTGCCGGTGGGCCGTCCGGCGAGGGCGTCGGCGGCCTGGCTGGCGGCGGTCAGCACCACCGGGATGCCGGCCCCGGTGGCGATCCGGGCGGCCTCGACCTTGGTGACCATGCCGCCGGTGCCGACCCCGGCCTTGCCGGCGCTGCCGATCTCGATGCCCTCCAGGTCCTGCCGGCCGCGCACCTCGGCGATCCGGCTGGTGCCGGGGCGGGCCGGGTCGCCGTCGTAGAGGCCGTCCACGTCGGAGAGCAGGATCAGCAGGTCGGCGCGGACCAGGTGGGCGACCAGGGCGGCCAGCCGGTCGTTGTCGCCGAACTTGATCTCGGCGGTGGCGACGGTGTCGTTCTCGTTGACGATCGGCATCGCGCCCATCGCCAGCAGTTGGTCCAGGGTGCGGTAGGCGTTGCGGTAGTGGGCCCGGCGGCTGGCGTCCTCGGCGGTCAGCAGCACCTGGCCGACCCGGATGCCGTAGCGGGCGAAGGAGGCGGTGTAGCGGGCCACCAGCAGGCCCTGGCCGACGCTGGCGGCGGCCTGCTGGCGGGCGAGATCCGGCGGGCGGCGCTCCAGGCCGAGCGGGGCGAGGCCGGCGGCGATGGCGCCGGAGGAGACCAGCACCACCTCGGGGGCGTCCGGCTGGCTGCGCACCTTGGCGATCGCGTCCACCAGGGCGTCGACCCGGTCGGCGTCCAGTCCGCCGGCGGCGGTGGTGAGTGAGGAGGAGCCGACCTTGACGACGATCCGCCGCGCGGTCAGGACCTCCTCACGGAGTGACTGCTCGCTCATCGCGCTGGTGCCCTTCGCCGTTGCCGGGCGGAAGGCGCCCGAGCCTGCCGCTCCCCCGCAATCTACGCGATCGGCGCGAGCCGCCCGAACGCCATTTCACCGGCTGGACGAGGCGCCCGGGCCGGGGCCCGGGCGGGGCGGGCGGCGTACCTGCGCCGAGGCGCCCGACCCCCTCAACGGGTGGCGGGCGCCTCGGTGTTGACCGGCCGTCGGCCGGGCCGGTCAGACGTCGTCGTCGTCGCCCTCGTCGATGGCGCCGGGGCGGCCGCTGGACAGCGCCTCGAAGGCCAGGTACTCGGACTCGGCGGCGTCCCGGCCCTTGGCCTTCTCGCGGCGGCGGTCGACGGCCGGGCGCGGGCTCTCGAAGCGGTGGTCCTCGCCGCGGCGGCCGAGCATCTCGGCACCGGCGGCCATGGTCGGCTCCCAGTCGAAGACGACCGCGTTCTCCTCGGCGCCGATGATGACGGTGTCGCCCTCCTGGGCGCCGACCTTCCAGAGCTTGTCCTCGACACCGAGGCGGGCGAGGCGGTCCGCGAGGTAGCCGACGGCCTCGTCGTTGGAGAAGTCGGTCTGGCGGACCCAGCGCTCGGGCTTGAGGCCGCGCACGCGGTAGGCGCCGTCCTCCTCGGTGACGGTGAAGCCGGCGTCGTCGACGGCCGTCGGCCGCAGCACGATCCGGGTGTTCTCCTCGATCGGCTTGGCGGCCCGGGCCTCGGCGACGATCTGCGCCATCGCGAAGTTCAGCTCGCGCAGGCCCTGGCGGGAGGCGGCGGACACCTCGAAGACGCGGTAGCCGGCCTCCTCCAGGGAGGCGCGGGTGATGTCGGCGAGGTCCTGCCCGTCCGGGACGTCCACCTTGTTGAGGGCGACCAGGCGCGGCCGGTCGTCCAGGCCGCCGTACTGGGACAGCTCGGCCTCGATGGTCTCCAGGTCGGTGAGCGGGTCGCGGCCCGGCTCCAGGGTCGCGCAGTCCAGCACGTGCACCAGGACGGTGCAGCGCTCGACGTGGCGCAGGAACTCCAGGCCCAGGCCCTTGCCCTGGCTCGCGCCGGGGATCAGCCCGGGGACGTCGGCGACGGTGTAGACGGTGTCGCCGGCGGTGACCACGCCGAGGTTGGGGATCAGGGTGGTGAAGGGGTAGTCCGCGATCTTCGGCTTGGCGGCGGAGATCACCGAGATCAGCGAGGACTTGCCGGCGCTCGGGTACCCGACCAGCGCCACGTCGGCGACGGACTTGAGCTCCATGACGATGTCGCGGGCCTCGCCGGGCTCGCCCAGCAGCGCGAAGCCGGGGGCCTTGCGGCGGGCCGAGGCGAGCGAGGAGTTGCCGAGGCCGCCGCGGCCGCCGGCGGCGGCGATGAAGCTGGTGCCGTGGCCGACCAGGTCGGCGAGCACGTTGCCCTCGCGGTCCATCACCACGGTGCCGTCCGGCACCGGCAGGACGAGGTCGCCGCCGGTGGAGCCGGTGCGGTGGCCGCCCGCGCCCGGCTTGCCGTTGACCGCCTTGCGCTTGGGCGAGTGGTGGTACTCGAGCAGGGTGGTGATGCTGGCGTCCACGGTGAGGATGACGCTGCCGCCCTCGCCGCCGTTGCCACCGTCGGGGCCGCCGAGCGGCTTGAACTTCTCCCGGTGCACGGAGGCGCAGCCGTGGCCTCCGTTACCCGCGGCGACGTGCAGTTCGACGCGGTCCACGAAGGTGGTCATCGGTGTGCCTTCCAGCTAGGAGAAAAATCGGGTCAGAACGGATGAACCGCCCTGGGGTCAAAACCCAGAGGGTGGACCGGAAATTTCCGGTCCACCCTCCAGAATGTCCTGCCTTGCACCACGGTGACGTGGCGTCAGGAAGATCAGGCCTCGACGGCCACGATGTTCACGACGCGACGGCCACGGTGGGTACCGAACTGGACCGCACCGGCGTTCAGCGCGAACAGGGTGTCGTCGCCACCGCGACCGACGCCCGCACCCGGGTGGAAGTGGGTGCCACGCTGGCGGACGAGGATCTCGCCGGCGCTGACGACCTGGCCGCCGAAGCGCTTGACGCCGAGGCGCTGGGCGTTCGAGTCACGGCCGTTGCGGGTAGAGCTTGCGCCCTTCTTGTGTGCCATCTCGCTATCCCCTTACTTACTTCGCGGAGTCGATGCTGGTGATGCGGACGGCGGTGTGGCGCTGGCGGTGACCCTGGCGCCGACGGTAGCCGGTCTTGTTCTTGTAGCGGAGAATGATGATCTTCTCGCCCTTGGTGTGGTCGACGACCTCGGCGTGAACCTTCACACCGGCGAGGACCCACGGGTCGGAGGTGACGGCCTCGCCGTCGACAAGCAGGATGGTCGAGAGCTCGACCGAGTCACCCGGCTTGACGTCGACGCGGTCAATCTCCAGCACGTCGCCGATGGCGACCTTGTGCTGGCGGCCGCCGGCGCGAACGATCGCGTACATGCGGTACCTGCTTTCTGTACTCGGTCGGAACTCTCGATGCCAGCCGCCTGGGTACGGACACAGGCGGCCTCCCCCGTCCCCCGAAGGGTCTGGGAGGTGATCTGCTCGGGAGCATGGCGTAGACACGCCGAATGTCAAGAATACGGATCAGCCGCCGCTGGAGCAAACCGGCCCCGCCGCCCCGAGGGGCGCACGCGCGACGGACCCGTACAACGCCCGGCGGGGTGGGCGACGAACGCCCACCCCGCCGGGCGGCGGACTACTCGGCTGCCGAATCACCCTCGGCGGCCGCGGCCTTCTTGGCCGCCGCGCTCGTCCGCTTGGTGGCGGTCTTGCGGGCGGTGGTCTTCTTGGCCGCTGCCGTGGTGGTCTTCTTGGCGGCGGTCTTCTTCGCGGCGGCCTTGCGGGGGGCCCGCTTCTTGGGCGCGGGCGCCTCCTCGGCCTCCTCGCCCTCGACGGCCTCCACCGGCTCGGCGGGGACCTCGGCGGCGGCCTCGGCCACCGGCTCGGCCTCCACCGGGGCCGCCGGCGCCTCGGGCTCCGGCTCCGGGGCGGTCGCGGCGGCGGCGAGCGCCGCCTCCATCGCCGCGTCGGCCCGGGCCTGCAGCACCACGATCTCGGCCTCGGCGGGCGCGCCGGCCGGGGCGGTGGCCTTGCGGACCGCCCGACGGCGGGTACGGCCGCCGGCCACCGGGGTGGCCGGGATCTCGACCAGGCTCGGACGCTCCTGCGCGACCGGCTCGGCCTCGGCGGGCGCGGCCTGCTCGACGACCTCGACGGTCGGCTCCTGCGGCACGTCGATCACGAGCTGCTCGCCGCCCGAGATGATCTCGAACTCCTCGTGCTCGTGGTCGTGGTCGGCGGCCTCGTCGGCCGTGTCCTCGTCCAGCAGGTGCGGCTGCGGCTCCTCGAGACCCGCGCCGCCCTTGCCCCGACGGCGGCGCTTGCCGCCGGCGGCGCCGGCCTCGCCCGAGGTGCCCACCGGGCCGCCGCCGCCACCGGGGGCGGTCGGCTGCTCCATGTGCACGATGACGCCGCGGCCGTTGCAGTGCACGCACGGCTCGGAGAAGGACTCCAGCAGGCCCTGGCCGACCCGCTTGCGGGTCATCTGGACCAGGCCCAGCGAGGTGACCTCGGCCACCTGGTGCTTGGTCCGGTCACGGCCCAGGCACTCCAGCAGACGGCGCAGCACCAGATCCCGGTTGGACTCCAGCACCATGTCGATGAAGTCGATCACGATGATGCCGCCGAGGTCGCGCAGCCGCAGCTGGCGGACGATCTCCTCGGCCGCCTCGATGTTGTTGCGGGTGACGGTCTCTTCCAGGTTGCCGCCCTGGCCGACGAACTTGCCGGTGTTGACGTCGACGACGATCATCGCCTCGGTCCGGTCGATCACCAGCGAACCGCCGCTGGGCAGCCAGACCTTGCGGTCCAGCGCCTTCATCAGCTGCTCGTCGATCCGGTACGTCGCGAAGACGTCCACGTCGGACGTCCAGCGCTGGAGCCGCTCGGCGAGGTCCGGGGCCACGTTGGTGACGTACTCGTGGATGGTGCTCCACGCCTCCGAGCCCGACACGATGACCTTGGTGAAGTCCTCGTTGAAGATGTCGCGGACGACCCGGACGGTCATGTCCGGCTCGCCGTACAGCAGCGCCGGGGCGTTGCCGGTGGCGGCCTTCTTCTGGATCTCCTCCCACTGCGCCTGCAGGCGCTGCACGTCACGCGTCAGCTCGTCCTCGCTCGCGCCCTCGGCGGCGGTGCGCACGATGACGCCCGCGTCGTCCGGGACGATCCGCTTGAGGATCTGCTTCAGGCGGGCCCGCTCGTTCTCGGGCAGCTTGCGGCTGATCCCGGTCATCGAGCCCTCGGGGACGTACACCAGGTAGCGGCCCGGGAGGGAGATCTGGCTGGTCAGGCGCGCCCCCTTGTGGCCGATCGGGTCCTTCGAGACCTGCACCAGCACGGACTGGCCGGACTTCAGCACCGACTCGATCCGGCGCGGGCCGCCGTGGCCGCCCAGCGAACCGAAGTTGACCTCACCGGCGTACAGCACCGCGTTGCGGCCCTTGCCGATGTCGACGAAGGCGGCCTCCATCGACGGCAGCACGTTCTGGACCTTGCCCAGGTAGACGTTGCCGACGTAGCTGGTGGCCTGCTCCTTGTTGACGTAGTGCTCGACCAGCACGCCGTCCTCCAGCACGCCGATCTGGGTGCGCTGGCCGTTCTGACGCACGACCATCACCCGCTCGACCGACTCGCGGCGGGCCAGGAACTCGGCCTCGGTGATGATCGGCACCCGGCGGCGGCCCAGCTCGCGGCCCTCGCGGCGGCGCTGCTTCTTCGCCTCCAGGCGGGTGGAGCCCTTGATGGACTGCACCTCGTCCGGGTCGAACGACGGCTCGGTGGAACGGCGGCGCGGCTCGCGGACCTTCACGACCGTGCGCACGCCGTCCTCGGCGGACTCGCTCTCGGCGGGCTCGGCACCGCTCTCGCCACTGCGGCGACGACGACGGCGACGACGGCGCGAGGAGGCCAGGCCCGAGGCCAGGTCGTCGTCCTCGTCCTCCTCCTCGGCGACGGCCGGCTCCTCGGCGGGCTGCTCGGCCGCCTCCTGCGTCTCCGGCTCGAACTCCTCGGCCTCGCCACGGCGGCGGCGACGGCCACCCCGGCGGCGGCGACGGGACGGACGGTCGTCCTCCCACTCGCCGTCCTGCTCGGGGCCGGCGGCGACGGGCTCGGGCTCGACGGCCTGCACCGGCGCGGGCGCCTCCACGGGCGCGGGGGCGGGCGCCACCGGGGCGGCCTGCTGGACGGGCTGCTGGGCCTGCCGCTCGGCGGCGGCGGGACGCTCGGCGGCGGGACGCTGGCGGGACGGCGTCTGCACCCGGACCTGGGTACGGGTCCGGCGACGACGGCCGACGCCGCTGTACTCGAACTCGTCCTCGTCCGCGGCGGCCGGCGCGGCGGCCGGGGCCTGCTTGGCGGCGGGCGCGGCGGTGGGGGCCTTCGCGGCCGGCGCGGCGGCCGGGGCAGCGGCGGCGGCGGGCGCGGCGGCCTGGGCCGACGCGACGAACGGGGCGGGCTCCTGGAAGACCGGAGCCTGGAAGATCGCGGTGGACGGGCGCACGGCCCGGCGGCGGGCCCGCGGCGCGGGCTGCTCGGCGACCTCGGCCGGCGGGGCGGCCACGGGCGCCGGCTCGGCGACCGGTGCGGCGGCGACCGGCTCCTCGACGACCTCTTCCTCGACCGGCTCCTCGACCGCGACCGGGGTCTCCTCGACCACCGGGGCGCTCTCCACCACGCGACGGCGGCGGGGCCGGCGGGCGGGGGCGGCCGGGGCCTCCTCCTGCGCGGCGGGCTGCTCGGCGGCCGGCTGCTCCACCACGGGCTCCGCGACCGGCTCCGCCACGGGGGCGGTCTCGGCGGCCTCCGGCGCCCCGGCGGGGGCCTCGGCACGCTTACGGGTCCGGCGGGCCCGGACCGGCTTCTCGGCGGGCGCGGCCTCGGCCGGCGCCTCGACGACCGGCTCGGCGGCCGGAGCGGCGGCCTCGGCCGCCGGTGTGACGATGGTCTCGGCGGCCTCCGGCGCCCCGGCGGGGGCCTCGGCACGCTTACGGGTCCGGCGGGCCCGGACCGGCTTCTCGGCGGGCGCGGCCTCGGCCGGCGCCTCGACGACCGGCTCGGCGGCCGGAGCGACGGCCTCGGCCGCCGGAACCACGGTCTCGGCGCTCTCGCCGGCCGCGCTCTGCGGTGTACCCGCCGGGCGGGACACGGCACGGCGACGGCGCCGCGGCGGCGCCGCGGACGTACCCTCGGTGCCGGCTTCGTTGTCTCCCGCGGCAGCGGACTGCTGCGGATCGGTGTTATCGAGCATGCGGGTGGATCTCCCGTCAGGCCCCCGGGCTCCGCATCGGGCACGGTGCGACACCGGTGGCCGGCCGGCATCCTCACGGATGCCCCTGCCGGACCTTCCTCGGTGCCACCGTGCGGACGCGAGGCCGCACAGGAGCTCGTAGTCTCGCTCGGCGCCCCGCACAGTTGCGGGGTGTCGAAAGTCTTCTGGTCTGCCCAGTCTTCTCAGGTGTTCCCAAGCTGCGCCGTCCCCCAACCCCGGGTGGCTCCCGGAAGGGGTCCTCGGGCCCGCCGACCATCGGGGTCGGCGGGCCGCAAGGGGCCGGCCTGTGCTTCGACGACGCTCGCTCCCCTGGGGAGCCGCGGGGGCCTGGAGCGCCAGACGGTCCAGATGTCCTGGACCCGGCCTCCGCCCGCTAGGCGGACGCGGTTGCGCGCGGCCCAGCAGCCTCTACAGGGCCGGCCGGGGCCGCGGCGCGGTCGAGCGCCAGCGGGTCGGTCACCGTGCCGGTCCCCTCGTCGAGCGGCCCCTGCGCCAGCCTGGTCACCTCAGCGGGGACCGGCGGCGCCAGGTCGGCCGTCACACGGAGACCGGACAAAACGTCGTCGGGTCGTACGGCGGGTGTGGCCTGTCGTACTACCAGGCGCAGTATCGCACAGGGACGGGCCGTCCGAACATCGGACTCCCCCTCCACGTGCTCGTCCGGACCATTTCCCACCTGCGGCGCGACGATTTCGAGCGCCGCCACCGGGCCGCGCGCGTCGAAGCGGCGGACACCGTTCTTGGTCAGGCGTTCGACCTCGACCTGCTCGGCGGCGAGGAACAGCGCGACCGCGCGGGCGGCCTCGTCCTGCTCCACCCCGTCCAGCCGGACCAGCCACTCGGAGGCCTCCAGGCGCTCCACGAAGTTCGGGGTGCGAACCTCGACGGCGTCGATGATGTCCAGCCCGGACGGCAGCGACGCGTCGAGCTGCGCGCGCAGCTCCTCCACGTCGCGAACGGCCGCCAGGCCGATCTCCAGGTACTCCGCCTCGCTGGCCACCCCGGTCGGGGCGGCGTTGGCGTACGAGACCTTGGGGTGCGGTGTGAAGCCGGCCGAGTAGGCCATCGGGACGGCCGAGCGGCGCAGCGCGCGCTCGAAGGCGCGTTGGAAGTCACGGTGGCTGGTGAATCGCAGCCGGCCGCGCTTGGTGTAGCGGAGACGGATGCGCTGCACCGTCGGCGCGGGCGGCGGACCGTCGGGCGTACGGCGTGCCAGGTCGCTCAGTCCTTAGTCAGTGTCCCCGTCCGGCCGCGCGCGCTGGCCCGGCCCGGACTCTGTCGTACCAAAGGGTACGCGCCCACCGGGCCCTCGCGCTCCGCCCCTGGTCAGAAGCCTGCCCGAGGCGAAGCCGCAGGCCGGGCGCGGTCACCCGGTCAGCGAGCGCCGGACTTCCCGGATCGTCTCGTGCACCGTCCGCCGGGCCCGGCGCAACTCCTCCCGGACCGGCCACCACACCTCGCGCCGGGCCCACCGGCACGGCCGCACCACCGCGAACCGCCAGATCCGCCCACCCAGCCGCCAGGCCCGGACCACGGCCCGGCCCAGCTCCCGGAGCAGCGGGAACAGCAGGACCCGCCAGAGCCACCCGAGCGGGATCAGCAGCAGGTGCTCGATCAGCCACCCCAGCCCGACGGCCGCCGGGCGCAGCACGTACCGGCCCAGTGCGGCCAGCGGCCGCAGCACCAGGTACTCGACCAGCCGGGCGACCGCCGTCAGCAGCAGCCGGGCGAGGAGCACCAGGGCCCGCCCCAGCGCGATGTCCGCCGTGATCAGCCACCGCCCGACCGGGGCCAGCACCGACCGGCCCAGCCGGACCGCGGGCCGGACCAGCAGCAGGACGACCAGCCGGGCCAGCAGCCGGGCCGCACCCACCACCAGCCGCGCCGCCAGCCGGCCGGCGGCGACGACCAGCCGCACCAGTGCGGCCCCGAGCCGGCGCAGGGCCACCCCGGCCGGGCGCAGCACGTACCGCCACAGCCACCGGAGGGTCCGGACCACCAGCAGCTCGAACGAGCTCCCCAGCAGCCGCCCCAGCGCGCGCCCGAACCGGCCGAGGGCCCTGCCGAACGGCATCAGCACCACCCGCACCAGCCATTTCGCGGGCAGTGCCACCAGCAGGTCGAAGAGGCGCAGCAGCAGCTTGAAGCCTCCGATCACCAGCCGGGCCAGGCCCAGCAGGAGCCACTCCACGGCCCGGGCCGGCGGGAGCAGCAGAAAGCGCCCGACGAACGCCAGCACCGGCAGCAGCGCCCGCCGCCACAGGCCCACGACAAGCCCGCGCAGCAGCTGCCCGGACCGTCGGACGGCGCGGACCAGCCCCCGGCCCAGCGGCGCCAGCAGGTGGCGGTGCAGCGCGAGGAACGGCCGTACCAGCAACCGGTGCAGGCCCCGTCCCGCCGTCCGCCCGGCCCACCCGAGCGCCGATCCGACCGGGCGGGCCGCCAGCACGAGCAGCTCCCAGAGGAACCGCAGCGGCAGGACCACCGCGAACGCGAACACCCGCACCGGTACCCGGACCACCGCCACCAGGCACCCGCCCTGCGCCGGCCGGTCGTCCTCCCCCGCGGCCGCGGGCCCGCCCGCGTCCTTCACCAGGTCCACCGCCGGTCCCGGTTTCTCCCGTCCAGTCATGCCTCGCCCGCCCCCGTAGCTCGAACCGCCCGTCGTCCGCCGACAGGTCATCAGCCCGGCGCGCGCCACGGTGGTTTCGAGAGGGCGATCGTAGTGCAGGGCCCGTCACGTGCGGCGTCCAGGAACGGCGGCAGGCCCCGTCGGGGCGACGGGGCCTGCCGGGGCGGGTCGGACTGCCTAGGTGTTGACCACGGTCAGCGGCAGCAGCTTCACGCCGGTCGGACCGATCTGGATCTCGGTCTGCATCTGCGGGCACACGCCGCAGTCGAAGCAGGGCGTCCAGCGGCAGTCCTCGACCTCGACCTCTTCGAGGGCGTCCTGCCAGTCCTCCCAGAGCCAGTCCTTGTCGAGGCCGCTGTCCAGGTGGTCCCAGGGCAGCACCTCCTCGTAGGCGCGCTCGCGGGTGGTGTACCACTCGACGTCGACGCCGGTGCCGGCCAGGCCCTTCTCGGCGGAGGCCATCCAGCGGTCGTAGCTGAAGTGCTCGCGCCAGCCGTCGAAGCGGCCGCCGTCCTCGTAGACGGCGCGGATCACGGCGCCGATGCGGCGGTCACCGCGCGAGAGCAGGCCCTCGACGATGCCGGGCTTGCCGTCGTGGTAGCGGAAGCCGATGTTCTTGCCGTACTTGCGGTCCTGACGGATCGCGTCCCGCAGCTTGCCGAGCCGGGCGTCGGTGGCCTCGGCGGAGAGCTGCGGGGCCCACTGGAAGGGGGTGTGCGGCTTGGGGACGAAACCGCCGATGGAGACCGTGCAGCGGATGTCGTTCTGGCCGGTGACCTCGCGGCCCTTCTGGATGACGTTCTTCGCCATCTCGGCGATCTGCAGCACGTCCTCGTCGGTCTCGGTCGGCAGGCCGACCATGAAGTACAGCTTCACCTGGCGCCAGCCGTTGCCGTAGGCGGCGGCGACGGTGCGGATCAGGTCCTCCTCCGACACCATCTTGTTGATCACCTTGCGGATCCGCTCGCTGCCGCCCTCGGGGGCGAAGGTGAGACCCGAGCGGCGGCCGTTGCGGGTCAGCTCGTTGGCGAGGTCGATGTTGAAGGCGTCGACCCGGGTGGACGGCAGCGACAGGCCGATCTTGTCGTCGGTGTAGCGGTCGGCCAGGCCCTTGGCGATGTCGCCGATCTCGGTGTGGTCGGCGCTCGACAGCGAGAGCAGGCCCACCTCCTCGAAGCCGGTCGCCTTCAGCCCGCGCTCGACCATCTCGCCGATGCCGGTGATGCTTCGCTCCCGTACGGGGCGCGTGATCATGCCGGCCTGGCAGAAGCGGCACCCTCGGGTACAGCCTCGGAAGATCTCGACGGACATCCGCTCGTGCACCGTCTCGGCGAGCGGGACGAGCGGCTGCTTGGGGTAGGGCCACTCGTCGAGGTCCATGACGGTGTGCTTGGAGACCCGCCACGGCACGCCTGCCCGGTTGGGCACGACCCGCCCGATCCGGCCGTCCGGCAGGTACTCGACGTCGTAGAAGCGCGGCACGTAGAAGCCGCCGGTCCGCGCGAGGCGCAGCAGCACCTCGTCCCGGCCGCCGGGGCGTCCCTCGGCCTTCCAGGCGCGGATGATCTCGGTCATGTCGAGCACGGCCTGCTCGCCGTCGCCGACCACCGCGCAGTCGATGAAGTCCGCGATCGGCTCGGGGTTGAAGGCCGCGTGGCCGCCGGCGAGGACGATCGGGTCGTCGAGGGTGCGGTCCTTGGCCTCCAGCGGGATGCCGGCGAGGTCGAGGGCGGTGAGCATGTTGGTGTAGCCGAGCTCGGTGGAGAAGGAGAGCCCGAACACGTCGAAGGCCTTGACCGGTCGGTGCGCGTCGACGGTGAACTGCGGCACCCGGTGCTCGCGCATCAGCGCTTCGAGGTCCGGCCAGACGCTGTAGGTCCGCTCGGCGAGCACGCCCTCGCGCTCGTTGAGCACCTCGTACAGGATCATGACGCCCTGGTTCGGCAGGCCGACCTCGTAGGCGTCGGGGTACATCAGTGCCCAGCGGACGTCGCAGGCGTCCCAGTCCTTGACGGTCGAGTTGAGCTCGCCGCCGACGTACTGGATCGGCTTCTGGACGTGCGGGAGGAGGGCCTCCAGGCGTGGGAAGACCGATTCGACAGTCATGTAACTAGGAACCCTTACGACAGGAACTGGGGTGACCCTCAAGGGTAGCCGAACCGCCGGGGCGTCCGGACGGGACGATCTTCCGCGCCCCTTACCCCGCGCGCGCCGCGGGTGTTGCGGGGAGGCCGGGGCTGCCCGGACCGGGAGCAAGGGTGACGGCGCCCCACCGGGAGGGTCCGGACGCCCGGTCCCCCGGTCTGCGTCGCGGCCTTCCTCGCTACCGCGACGCAGACCGGCCGGCGGCGCCCGCCGGACCGTTTCCGATCCGGTAGCGGCGCCGCCGGCCGGGTGGGGCCGGTTCAGACTCCTATCGGCCGCTGGCTGTGCACGGCCTGCATCAGCCCGATCGCGATCCACACCGCGAACATGGACGATCCGCCGTAGCTGACGAACGGCAGCGGGATGCCCGCGACCGGCATGATGCCCAGGCACATCCCGATGTTCTCGAAGGCCTGGAAGGCGAACCAGGCGACCACGCCGGCGACCACGACGGTGCCGTACAGGTCGGTGGCGTGCCGGGCGATCCGGCAGGCACGCCAGAGGACGACGCCGAGCAGCAGCAGTATCGCCGCGGCGCCGAGGAAGCCGAGTTCCTCGCCGGCCACCGTGAAGACGAAGTCGGTCTGCTGCTCGGGGACGAACTGGCCGGTGGTCTGGGTGCCGTGGAACAGTCCCTTGCCGGTCAGCCCGCCGGAGCCGATCGCGATCCGGGCCTGGGCGGTGTTGTAGCCCACGCCGGACGGGTCCAGCGCGGGGTTGGCGAAGGCCGCGAAGCGGTCGATCTGGTACTTGCTCAGCACGCCGAGCTTCCAGATCGCGACGCAGCCGCCGACGCCGGCCAGCAGCAGCCCGAAGGTCCAGCGGTTGGCGGCGCCGGAGGCCAGCAGGATGCCCAGCACGATGACGGCCATCACCATCACCGACCCGGCGTCCGGCATCAGCATCACGATCGCCATCGGGATGCTCGCCGCGACCAGGGCCTGGAAGACGCTGCGGTCCGGGGGGAACTCGCGGTCCCCGGTGTCCACCCGGGCGGACAGGATCACCGCCATCCCGAGCACGATGGCCAGCTTGGCGAACTCGGCCGGCTGCATCGAGAACCCGCCGCCGAACTGGATCCAGGAGTGCTGCCCGTTGATGGTGGAGCCCAGCGGGCTGAGCGTGGCCACCAGCATCAACATCACGGCGACGTAGACGAACGGCACCAGCGTGCGGAACCGCCGACTCCCTATCCCGATCACCACCGCGCAGAGGGCGAGCCCGATCACCAGGTTGGTGAGGTGGCGGTAGAGGAAGTACTGCGGGTCGCCGTGGGTCAGGTTGTCCCGGCCCCGGGTGGCCGACCAGACCAGCAGGGCGCTGCCGAGCGACAGCACCAGAGCGGCCAGTATCAGTATCCAGTCGAGCTTGCGCAGCGGGGAGTCCTTGGCGAGCGCCTTGGACACCGCCCCGCGCTGCGGGGAGAGCCGGACCTGACGGTACGAGCCGTAGGAGGTCATCACCGCCCCCTTCCGGAGCTGCCGTTCCAGGTACTGCGGGTGGGTTCGAGGGCCGGGCCCGCGGTCGTCCAGTAGGCCGGGCCGCCGGTGGGCTGCGCCGGGTCCAGGAAGGCCGGCCGGTCGTACTGGTAGGCGGCGGGCTTCACGATGGCGGTGCCGTCGGGGCCGAACTTGGGGAGCTCGGCCTGGGGCTTGGCCAACAGGGCCTTGCCGCTGTCGATGTTGCCCTTGTCGTCGACGCCGTACAGGGCCTGGTAGATCCGGCGGATCGCGTCGCCGGAGCCGCCGGAGCCCGTGCCGCCCTGGCTGATCGTCATGACGACCGCGTAGTCGGCGCTGTAGGTGGTCAGCCACGAGGTGGTCTGCTTGCCCTCGACCTCGGCGGTGCCGGTCTTGGCGTGCAGCTCGATCTTGTTCTGCGGCCAGCCGACGCTGGTGAACTTCCACGCGGCGGTACCGGTGGTGACGACGCCGGCCGTGGCCTGGTTGATGTAGCTCAGCAGCTTCTGGTCACCGGGGATCCTGCCGTCCTCGTGCGGGGCGATCTCACGGACGAGATCCCCGCCGGGGCTCATCACGGCCTTGCCGATGGTCGGACGGTAGAGCGTGCCGCCGTTGGCCAGCGCCGAGTAGATCCGGGCCATCTGGATCGGCGTGACCAGGGTGTCACCCTGGCCGATCGCGTAGTTGACGGAGTCACCGGCGCGCATCACGTAGCCGTCGACGCAGTTCTCCTTGGCGATCTGGTCGGAGTAGCTGTTGCCGCCCTTGGCCGCCTGCGCGCACCAGGCGTCCTTGTTGTTGTCGAAGAAGGACTGCTTCCACTGCCGGTCGGGCACCCGTCCGGGGACCTCGGCGGGCAGGTCGATCCCGGTCTTGGCGCCCAGGCCGAACTGGTGGGCGGTCTTGTAGAACCAGTCGCCCGGGTCCTTCTTCGGCTTGATGCCGCCGTCCTTCATCCACTGGTCGTAGGCCAGGCCGTAGAAGACCGTGTCGCAGGAGATCTCCAGCGCCTTCTCCAGCGAGATCGACCCGAAGCTCTCGGCCTCGAAGTTCTTGAACTCGCGGCCGCCGATGGTCAGGCTCGTCGGGCAGGGGTACGTCCCGTCGAGCGAGTAGCCGGCCTGCACGGCGGCGGTGGTGGAGATCACCTTGAAGGTGGAGCCGGGTGCGGACTGACCCTGTATGGCCCGGTTGAGCAGCGGGAAGTTGGACTCCTTGCTGGTCAGCGCCTGGTAGTCCTTGCCGGAGATGCCGCCCGCCCAGAGGTTGGGGTCGTAGCTCGGCGCGCTGGCCATCGCCACGATCCGGCCGGTGTGCACGTCCATCACGACGGCGGCCCCGGAGTCGGCCTCGTAGTTGCGGTTGGTGACCTTGTCGACGGTCTTGCGGGCGTCCGCCATGGCCTGCAGCAGGTTGTCCTCGGTGACCTTCTGGACCCGGGCGTCGATGCTGGTGACCAGGTTGTTCCCGGGCTGCGCCTCGACGGTGCCGGCGGTGCCGATCACCCGGCCGAGGTTGTCGACCTCCAGGCTGGTGACGCCGGCGGTGCCGCGCAGGTCGCTGTCGTACACCGACTCCAGCCCGGCCCGGCCGATCTGGTCGGCCGGCAGGTAGCGTTCCGCGCCGGTCTTCCCGGCGCTCTTGGTGACCTCGTCGTCGGTGACCGGGGAGAGGTAGCCGAGCACCTGGGCGGCGTTGGCGCCCTCGACACCGGTGTAGCGGCGTACGGCGGTGGGCTGGGCGGTCACCCCGGGGAAGTCCTCGCGGCGTTCCATTATCTGCATCGCCTGCTGGGTGGTGGCCTCCTTGGTGACCGGGATCGGCTGGTAGGGCGATCCGTTCCAGCAGGGCTGCGGCGTCTTGGCGTCGCACAGCCGGACCTTCTCCTGGAGGTCCTTGGCGGGCATCCCGAGCACCTCGGCGAGCCGGCCCAGCACGCCCTTGCCGCCGTCCTTCTGCTGGAGCAGCGAGGTGCGGCTGACCGAGACCACCAGGCGGGCCTCGTTGGCGGCCAGGATGCGGCCGGAGGCGTCCAGGATCTCGCCGCGGACGGCCGGTTCGACCACCTCGCGGATGTGGTTGCCGGTCGCCTTGGCGGTGTACTCGCTGGCGCTGCGGATCTGCAGGTACCAGAGCCGCCCGCCGAGCGTCGCCAGCAGGGACAACACCAGGATCTGCAGGACCACCAGACGGATCGTCACCCGCCGGGTTCGTCCGGTCTCGGGGATGTTGCTCACGTCGCGTGCGCTCCAGAGGGCGAGGGTTCGGGCGGTGGTTCGAGGAGCCCTGCGGGCTCCCGCGCGGGGGCGCTACGGGCGCTTGGCCAGGCCCAGGCCGCGCTTCTTCCGGCCGTACCCGGGGCCGGCCGAGGCCTCCCGGGTGGTGCGGTAGCGGGCCAGGGTGCCCAGGTTCCCGCCGCTGCCGGCGCTGTCGCCGTTCGCGGCGGCCACCGGGTCGTGCTCGAAGCGCCGGGCGACCAGCATCACCACCGGCACCACGAACGGCGCCAGCAGCAGGTCGTACAGCAGGGCGCTGATCACCAGGCCGGCCAGGCCGACGTGCCGGGCGGCGGTGTCGCCGACCAGGGCGCCGACCATCGCGTACAGCAGGGTGGAGACCGCCGCGGCGCCGGCGACCACGAGCAGCGCGCCACCCACCGAGCGCTGGCGGCCGTGCTCACCGCGGAGCAGTCCGGCGGCGTACCCCATCAGGCACAGGACGAGCGCGTAGCGGCCGATCGCGTGGTCGGACGGCGGGGCGAGGTCGGCCAGCAGGCCGGCCGCGAAGCCGACCAGGCAGCCGCCGGTCGGCCCGTAGACCATGGCGAGGCCGATCACGACGAGCAGCAGGACGTCGGGGGTGGCACCGGGCAGTTGGAGCCGGCCGAGGACGCTGACCTGGAGGACGAGGCCGAGCAGGATCAGGACGGCGGAGACCGGGATCCGGGTGAGACGCATGGGTCAGTTCCCCCCTGTGGGACTGGCGGGCGGAGCGGCGGCCGCCGGGGCCGCGGGCGCGGCGGGGGCCTGGGCGGCCGGGGCACCGGCCGGCGGCAGGACGGCGTCGCGGGGGTCGGTACGCGGCGGCACCACCACCACGCCGACCAGGTCGAGCCGGGTGAACTGCACGTACGGCTCGACCATGACGGTCTTGGTGAGCTGGCCGGGGGTCGCCTCGACCTCCACCACCTTGCCGATCGGCACGCCGGGCACGAAGGGGCGCCCGCTCTGCGACCCGAAGGTGACCATCCGGTCGCCCTCCTTGACCTGGGCCCGGCCGTTGAGCAGCGAGACCTTCATCGGCCCGGTGCCCTGGCCGGAGGCGAAGCCGATCTCGCCGCTGCCCTCCAGCCGGGCGCCGGCGCTGAAGCCGGGGTCGGAGGCGAGCAGCACGGTGGCGGTGGTCGGCGCGACCGTGGTGATCCGGCCGACCAGGCCCTGGCCGTTGATGACGGTCATGTCGCGGGTCAGTCCGTCGTCGCTGCCGGCGTCGACGGTGATGGTCCAGGAGAAGCCCTGGGCGGGGCCGATCGCGATCACCTGGGCGGCCTTGACGGTGTAGCCGCCGGCGCCGGCCGTCCTGAGCATGTCGTCGAGCTGCTTGGTGCGCCCGGCGGCGGCGTCGGAGGAGGCCAGCTTCTGCCGCAGCTCGGTGTTGTCCTGGTTGAGCTGGTCGATCCGGCCGTTGTGGGTGGCGGCCTCGCGGAACGCGCGGACGGTGTCCGCGACCGGGTCGACCGCCGAGGCGGCGCCCCGCTCGACCGGTCCGAGGAGACCCGCGGCGGCCCGCCGGGCACCGCCGAGCGGGGAGCTCTCGCCGCCCTTGATGTCCACGGTGATCAGGGCGAAGGCGACAGCCACCAGCAGGATGAGCAACAAGCGGCTCTCTCGTGTGTCCCTCACGGTGCTGGAGCTGCCCCTTCGTCCGAGTCCTGGTGCCGGCCCCCACCGGGCTGTGGGCGGGTGAGGGCCCTTCAGTTGGTCGGCCGTCCCTGTGCGGGGACCGCCGGAGTACGGTGTGCGGTTGCTCAGCGCCGCGGCTGGGCGTCCAGCACCTGCTGGAGCGCCTCGAACTCCTCGACGCACTTGCCGGAGCCGAGCGCGACCGAGTCGAGCGGGTTCTCGGCGATGTGGATCGGCATGCCGGTCTCCCGGCGCAGCCGCTCGTCCAGGCCGCGCAGCAGGGCGCCGCCGCCGGTCAGCACGATGCCACGGTCCATCACGTCGCCGGCGAGCTCCGGCGGGCACTGGTCCAGGGTGGTCTTGACGGCGTCGATGATGGAGTTCACCGGCTCGTCGATGGCCTCGCGCACCTCGGCCGCGGAGATCACCACGGTCTTGGGCAGGCCGCTGACCAGGTCCCGGCCGCGGATCTCGGCGTGCTCGTCCTTCTCGCCCTCCAGCGCGAAGGCGGAGCCGATGCTCATCTTGATCTGCTCGGCGCTGCGCTCACCGAGCAGGAGCGAGTACTCCTTCTTGATGTGCTGCACGATCGCGTTGTCGAGCTCGTCGCCGGCCACCCGGATCGACTGGGCCGTGACGATGCCGCCGAGCGAGATCACCGCGACCTCGGTGGTGCCGCCGCCGATGTCGACGACCATGTTGCCGGTGGCCTCGTGCACGGGCAGGCCCGCGCCGATCGCGGCCGCCATCGGCTCCTCGATGATGTGCACCTGGCGCGCGCCGGCCTGCGAGCTGGCCTCGATCACGGCGCGGCGCTCGACCCCCGTGATGCCGGAGGGCACGCAGACCACGACGCGGGGGCGGGCCAGGTAGCGGCGGCGGTGGATCTTCAGGATGAAGTAGCGGAGCATCCGCTCGGTGATCTCGAAGTCGGCGATCACGCCGTCCTTGAGCGGGCGGATGGCGACGATGTTGCCGGGGGTCCGGCCGATCATCTTCTTGGCCTCGGAGCCGACCGCGAGGATGCCGCCGGTGTTGGTGTTCACCGCGACCACGGACGGCTCGTTGAGGACGATCCCCTTGCCCCTGACGTACACCAGCGTGTTGGCAGTGCCGAGGTCGATCGCCATGTCACGGCCGATGAACGACAGGTTGTTGGCCATGGGGTTGGTGTGCCTTCCCGGGCTCGGAGTCAATGGCGGGGGTGGACCGATCGCGCACGCCCGTGACAGGGCGGACACCAGCTGAGCAGCCGTACCGGGCCCATGAGTTGTGTCCATCGTAGCCACGCCCGTCCGGGCGGGCGGAGGTGGACGGGACAGCACCCATTGTCCGGGGCGTGATCGCTTCTACGAGGATTGGGACGCCGTGTCGGAGCCCGGAGTTCCGTATTTACGATAAGAATGCCCCGGCCGGCCCAAGGGCGGCCGACCGGGGTGTCCGCTCACGCGTGCGAGGGGAAGAAGATCTTGATCTCGCGCTCCGCGGAGGTCTCCGAGTCGGAGGCGTGGATCAGGTTCTCGCGGGTGATGGTGGCGAAGTCACCGCGGATCGTGCCCGGCCCGGCCTGCAGCGGATCGGTCGCACCGGCCAGCGCGCGGATGCCCGGAACGACGTTCTCGCCCTCGACGATCAGCGCGATCGACGGGCCGGAGGTCATGAAGTCGAGCAGCGGCTCGTAGAACGGGCGGCCGACGTGCTCCGCGTAGTGCTGCTCCAGCGTCGCCCGGTCGAAGGTCCGCAGTTCGACCGCGGCGAGCTGCCAGCCGGCCTTGCGCTCGATACGGCTGATGATCTCGCCGGCCAGGCCGCGCTTGACGGCGTCGGGCTTGAGCAGGACGAGAGTGCGCTGGGACACGGTGCGGCTCCAGGGGAATCGGTTCGGCATGGTGTATGCGGCTGCTCCGAAGGTTACCTTGCGTGAGCGGCGCAGCTCATCGGCCCGCCCCCACGGACCTGCGGGGTCGGTCCGGCCCTGACCGGCGAGCGTCGAAGACCGTCGGGGCGCCCCGCGCGTGCGGGGCCCGGCGTCAGGCTACTACCGCCGGCTGGGCACTCTGCGCCTCCCGGGCGGCCTTGATCTCGTCGATCTTCCGGCCGTAGTGCACCGAGCACCACCACAGGCCGGCGAAGACCAGGCCGAGGCCGAACATCGTCGGCAGCAGGAAGCCGCTGGCGATCAGGCCGATCTGCAGCCCCCAGCCGACCGCCACCGCGCCGGGGCGGGTGATCATGCCGCAGAGCAGTACGCAGAGCACCATCGCGACGGCGCTGACCGTCCAGACGGTGGCGCCGGAGACGTCGGTGAGCCGGGTGGCCACCAGCCCGGCGAACATGATCAGCAGCACCTCGCCGATCAGGGTCGAGGAACAGAGCGTCCTCATGTCACTTCCTTCCGAGCAGCAGGCGCGCCTCGCCCACCGTGATGACCGAACCGGTGACCAGCACGCCGCAGCCGCCGAGGTCACCCTCCTCCTCCGCCAGGGTGACGGCGGCGTCGATGGCCTCGTCCAGCCGCGGCTCGACCTGCACCCGGTCCTCGCCGAAGATCTCGACCGCGACGGCGGCCAGCTCGTCGACCGGCATCCGGCGGTGGGTCGAGTTCTGGGTGACGACGACCTCGGAGAGCAGCGGCTCGAAGGCCGAGAGCAGACCCGAGACGTCCTTGTCCCCGCTGGTGCCGATCACGCCGACCAGTTTGGTGAAGCCGAAGGACTCGCTGATCGCGGCGACCGTCGCCTCGGCGCCGGCCGGGTTGTGCGCCGCGTCCAGCAGGATCGTGGGGCTGCGCCGGACGACCTCCAGGCGGCCGGGCGAGCTGACGCCGGAGAAGGCCTGGCGGACCTTGTCGACGTCGAGCTTGCCGCCGCGGGCGCCACCGACGCCGAAGAAGGCCTCCACGGCGGCCAGCGCCAGCGAGGCGTTCTGGGCCTGGTGCTCCCCGTGCAGCGGGATGAAGATGTCCTCGTAGTCCTCGCCGCCGAGCCCGCGCAGCGTGATCAGCTGACCGCCGATGGCCACCTCGCGGTGGCGCACGCCGAACTCCATGCCCTCGCGGGCCACCGTGGCGTCGACCTCGACGGCGCGCTCGAGGATCGTCCGGGCGGCGTCCAGCGGCTGCTGGGCGACCACCGCGATCGCCCCCGGCTTGACGATCCCGGACTTCTCGACGGCGATCTCGCCGGTGGTGGAGCCGAGCTTGTCGGTGTGGTCGAGCGAGATCGGGGTGATCACCGAGACGGCCGCGTCGATCACGTTGGTGGCGTCCCAGGAGCCGCCCATGCCGACCTCGACCACCGCGACGTCCACCGGGGTGTCGGCGAAGGCGGCGTACGCCATGCCGGTCAGCACCTCGAAGAAGGACATCGCCACCGGCTGGCCCTCGTCGACCATCCGCACGTACGGCTCGATGTCGCGGTAGGTCTCGACGAAGCGCTCGACGCTGATCGGGCTGCCGTCCAGGCTGATCCGCTCCGTGACGGACTCCACGTGCGGGCTGGTGTAGCGGCCGGTGCGCAGCTCGAAGGTGTTGAGCAGCTGCTCGACCATCCGGGCGGTGGAGGTCTTGCCGTTGGTGCCGGTGATGTGGATCGACGGGAAGGCCCGCTGGGGCTGGCCGAGGATGTCCATCAGCGCTTCGATCCGGTCGAGCGAGGGCTCCAGCTTGTTCTCCGGCCAGCGCTTGGCGAGTTCCTGCTCGACGTCCCGCAGGGCGTCCGCGGGCTCGGCGCCGTCGGGGCGGATGGTGTACGGGTTCTGCTCGGCCTTGTCGCTCACGGGGTCAGTCTACGGAGCCGCCGGGGGGCCGGCCGCCGCTGTGAGGGTGGGCACACCGGCCCGATTTCCGTTTTGCCCGCTTGAGGGTGGAAAGAGACATTTGCAGGGCCTTCCCGCATGCGACGGCGCAGCGGACCGCACCAGCCCGGCCCGGTCCGCCGACCACGGGAGCACGTCCCTTGTCAGCCCTGCGCACCTACGTCGAGGCCCATGAGGCCGCCGTCCTGTGGACGCGCAATTGCCCTCCCTCGCCCTGCTCGCCTACATGATCGTCGTCTTCGGCCGCTTCCTCCTCCACCCGAGCGGCTCGCGGCACGCCTTCCGGCACGACCGCCCGGCCGAGCCCGCCGACCCCGCCGCCTTCCGCGGGCACACGGGCTGGCAGGTCTGCTGGAGCTGCTGGGCGTCACCCGGCCGCCGGGCCCGCCCCCGCACGGACGGTAGCCGTGCGGCACTCTTGACAGCCGGATTGGTCTACTCCACCTTGTGAGGCAAGTACCCGGACCTACCGGTGACTTGAACTGTCGGACGCTCCCGCACGCGCACCATCGACACCCGGCGCGACCCGTCCCCACCGGGTCGGCCGGCCTCCCCCACTGGAGATGGAGTCATGCCACCTGCCCGACACCGCCGCGCCCGCGGCGTCCGGACCGCGACCGCCGGCACCGCGGCGATCGCCATCGGCCTGAGCTGCCTGGTCCTGTCGACCGCCGGCGCCCAGGCCGCCGACATCGAACTGATCACCAACGGCGGCTTCGAGAGCGGCAACCACCTGACCGGCTGGACCTGCCCGCCCGGCACCACGCCGGTCACCCCGGCCGACCACCCGTCGACCGCGCTGCGGGTCACCCCGACCGGCAGCGACGCCGGCGAGTGCACCCAGACCGTCACGGTGAAGCCGTCCTCGACCTACACCCTGCGCTCCGAGGTACAGGGCCCGTACGTCTACCTGGGCGCCCGGGGCACCGGCGGCTCGGACCCCAGCACCTGGTCCAGCAGCACGAGTTGGAACAACCTGAGCACCACCTTCACCACCGGGGCGAGCACCACCAGCGTCACCGTCTACGTCCACGGCTGGTACGGCCAGGGCGCCTACCAGGTCGACAACGTCTCGTTGATCGGCCCCGGCACCCCGACCCCCACCCCCTCGGGCAGCACGACCGCCACCGCCACCCCCACCCCGACGGCCAGCACCAGCCCGTCGCCGACCGCGACCACCCCGACCACCAGCCCCTCCCCGACCGCCACGTCCACCGGCCCGGGCCTGCCCAAGCACCTACTGACCGGCTACTGGCAGAACTTCGACAACGGCGCCACCGTCCAGCGGATCAGCGACGTCCCGGCCGCGTACGACATCATCGCGGTGTCCTTCGCCGACGCGACGGCGACGCCCGGCGCGATCAGCTTCACCCTGGACAGCACCCTCTCCAGCCGCCTCGGCGGTTACACCGACGCCCAGTTCAAGGCCGACATCGCGGCCAAGCACGCGGCGGGCAAGAAGGTGGTCCTGTCGATCGGCGGGCAGAACGGCACCATCTCGGTGAGCAGTTCGGCCTCCGCGACCAACTTCGCCAACAGCGCGTACACGCTGATCCAGCAGTACGGCTTCGACGGGGTCGACATCGACCTGGAGAACGGCGTCAGCGCGACGTACATGGGCCAGGCCCTGCACACCCTGGCGGGCAAGGTCGGCAGCGGCTTCGTGCTGACCATGGCGCCGCAGACCATCGACATGCAGTCGACCGGCATGGAGTACTTCAAGCTGGCGCTCAACGTCAAGGACGTCCTGACGATCGTCAACATGCAGTACTACAACTCGGGTTCGATGCTGGGCTGCGACGGCAACGTCTACTCCCAGGGCACCGTGAACTTCCTGACCGCGCTGGCCTGCATCCAGCTCAAGGGCGGCCTCAAGCCGAGCCAGGTCGGTCTCGGCGTGCCGGCCTCCACCAGTGCGGCGGGCGGCGGGTACGTCAACGCGAGCGTGGTCAACAACGCGCTGGACTGCCTGGCGGCCGGCACCAACTGCGGCACCTTCAAGCCCGACACCAAGTGGCCCGGGATCGGCGGGGCGATGACCTGGTCGACCAACCATGACGCCAAGGCGGGCGGCCCCATCGCCGGCACCGTCGGCAGCCACCTGCACGCGATGCCCTGACCCGCGGTCGACGGCGCCGGCGGTGACCGCACCGCCGGCGTCCGACCCACCCTCCCGTACCGGCCGGCCCGCACCCTTGGGCCGGCCGGTACGGCGGTCGCACGCGACGACCCGGCCCGGCCGGGCGGGTCGCTCCCGGCCCGCCGCGGGCGGCCGGCGCTACGCCTCGCCCCGGGCCTCCGGGATGTCCGGGATGTCCGGGACGGGGCCGCAGTGGCGGCGGCGCAGTTCGGCCACCACCTCGCCGGCCTCCCCCTCCGGGAGCAGCGGCAGCATCATCGCCACCGCCTGCAGCAGCCCGCCGAGCAGGAAGGTGGTGTCGGCGGTGGCGGCCACCAGGGCGCGCACCTCGCCCACCTCGCCGGCCCCGACGGCCTCCAGCAGCCTCGCCGCGTCCGCGGTCTCCTCGTCGATGGCGACCCGGGAGGTGTCGGCCGGCGCGCGCCGGGCCAGGCCGCGCAGCACCCGGTCGCCGACCTCCGGCGCGTAGGCCTTACGAACCGCCTCGGCCGCGATCCAGACCAGCAGGGTGGTCACCTCGCGTTCGGCGTGCTCGGCGAAGAGCTGGTCCAGGGCGTGGTCGTACGCCAGCTGGTTGCCGTGCCGGAAGGCGAGGAGCAGGGTGGCCGCGCGGGCTTTGGCCTCCTCCACCGCTTCCGCAGGCAGTTCGTCGGCCAACTCCTCGGTCACCACCACGCCATGCCCTCCCGTCAGCCAGCCGGCTCCGCAGAAACTCCTGCCCACCGTACACAGCCGACCTGCGAACTTCGCCGAACCCGCCCGTACAAGACCGGAAGGAAATCGACCGGGTTTTGACCAGAGTGCGGCACGGATTTCCCCACCTTCCCCCAGGAGCAGGCTGATTACCCGCGAATGGCCGCAGGAATCAGTCGTACGGGAAGCAGAATTCACCCGGGCCGGGGCGGCTCGCCCGCCCGGGGCCCGGCCTCCCGGGGTCTTGATCGACTGCTCCGGCGGATTGCCGGTGCCGCGGGAATACCGCCGAACGGAGTGTTCGGCGGCAGCCGTGATGAATATTCGCCGGAACAGCGCAAGGCCCGGCTGCGAACCGGGCCGTCCGGGTGAATTCCGGTCGGATTTTCCCGGGACGATGGCGCTGTCACCGGCAGGCGGGGCCACCGCGATATCCCCGGGAATGCGCCGGGAACGCCCGAGGGCCGCACCCCGGCCGACCTCAAGCAGTCGCTGACCTGGGACCAGGGCAGCGAGATGGCCCGGCACGGCGGGTTCACCCTCGCCACCGACATCCCGGTCTGCTTCCGCGACCCGGCCGGTCGCTGGCAGCGCGGCTCGAACGAGAACACGAACGGCCTGCCGCGGCAGTACTTCCCCCAGGGCACCGACCTGGCCGCCCACAGCCCGGAGCACCTGGCCGCCGTCGCCGACCAGCTCGACCGCCGCCCACGCAAAACGCTCGGCCGGGAAACCCCAGCCGAGCGCCTGCATAACCTGCTCGCGGCCTGGACGGCCGACCACGTGTGGCGACGACCGCCGGAAGCCGCCCTGACGGGGTGCGGCCCTCGGCGACCGTCCGGGATGCGCCCGCGCCTGCCGTGGCAGGCCCGGGCGCCGTGGATCAGGCCTGCGGCAGCGCCGCGAGCTGGGCGGTGATCCGGGTGATGTCGGCCTCGGCGGCCTCCTGGCGACCGCGGATCTTGGCCACCACGTCGTCCGGCGCCTTGGCGAGGAAGCCCTCGTTGCCGAGCTTGGCGGTGGTCTGCGCCTTGTCCTTCTCGGCCGCCGCGAGGTCCTTGGCGAGGCGCTTGCGCTCCGCCGCGACATCGATGGTGCCCGAGAGGTCCAGGGCCACCGTGGCACCGGCGACCGGCAGCGAGGCGGTGGCCGCGAAGCCCTCCTCGGGCGCGGTCAGGCGCAGCAGCGAACGGATCGCGTCCTCGTGCGGCGGCAGCACCGTCCCGGCCAGGTCGAGGGTGGCGGGCACCTTCTGGGCGGGCTGCAGACCCTGGTCCGAGCGGAACCGGCGGACCTCGGTGACGACCTGCTGCAGGGTGGCGACCTCGGCCTCGGCCTCGGCGTCCCGGCGGGCCGGGTCGGCGGTCGGCCACGCGGTGACGACCAGTGACTCGGCACCGGTGAGGGTGGTCCAGAGCGCCTCGGTGACGAACGGGACGACCGGGTGGAGCAGGCGCAGCGTCACGTCCAGGACCTCCCCGAGCACCCGGCGCGCGGCGTCGGCCTGCGGGCCGCCCTTGGCCAGGGTGGTCTTGGAGAGCTCGACGTACCAGTCGAAGACCTCGTCCCAGGCGAAGTGGAACAGGGTGTCGGCGACCTTGGCGAACTGGTAGTCGTCGTAGAGCCCGTCGACCTCCGCCACGGTGGCGTTGAGGCGGGACAGGATCCAGCGGTCGACCGCCGTCAGCTCCTCGGGGGCCGGCAGCGGGCCCTCGACGGTGGCGCCGTTCATCAGCGCGAAGCGGGTGGCGTTCCAGATCTTGTTGCAGAAGTTGCGCGAGCCCTTGACCCAGTCCTCGCCGATCGGCACGTCGGCGCCGGGGTTGGCGCCGCGGGCCAGGGTGAAGCGGACGGCGTCGGCGCCGTACTCGTCCATCCAGTCCAGCGGGTCCACCGCGGTGCCGGAGGACTTGGACATCTTCTTGCCGAACTGGTCGCGGACCAGGCCGGTCAGCGCGATGGTGTGGAACGGCGCCTGACCGTCCATCGCGTACAGGCCGAACATCATCATCCGGGCGACCCAGAAGAAGATGATGTCGTGGCCGGTGAGCAGGACGTCGGTGGCGTAGAACTTCTCCAGGTCCGGGGTCTGCTCGGGCCAGCCCAGGGTCGAGAACGGCCACAGGGCGCTGGAGAACCAGGTGTCCAGGACGTCCGGGTCCTGGTGCCAGCCCTCGCCGGCGGGCGGCTCCTCGTCCGGGCCGACGCAGACGACCTGGCCCTCGGGGCCGTACCAGACCGGGATCCGGTGGCCCCACCAGAGCTGGCGCGAGATGCACCAGTCGTGCATGTTGTCGACCCAGCTGAAGTAGCGGCCCTCCAGCTCCTTCGGGTGGATGCCGACCCGGCCGTCACGGACCGCGTCGCCGGCGGCGGCGGCCAGCGGCTCGACCTTGACCCACCACTGCAGCGACAGGCGCGGCTCGACGATGGTGTGGCAGCGCGAGCAGTGGCCCACGGCGTGCATGTAGGGGCGCTTCTCCGCGACGATGCGCCCCTGCTCGCGCAGGGCGCCGACGACGGCCGAGCGGGCCTCCAGCCGGTCCAGGCCGAGGAAGGGGCCGTGCACGGTGATCACGCCGTGCTCGTCCATCACGGTCAGGTTCGGCAGGTTGTGCCGCTGGCCGATGGCGAAGTCGTTCGGGTCGTGCGCCGGGGTCACCTTGACGGCGCCGGTGCCGAACTCCGGGTCGACGTGCTCGTCGGCGACGACCGGGATCCGGCGGTCCGTCAGCGGCAGCGCGATGGTGCGCCCGACCAGGTGGGCGTAGCGCTCGTCCTCGGGGTGGACGGCGATCGCGGTGTCGCCGAGCAGCGTCTCGGCCCGGGTGGTGGCGACGACGACGGAGTCCTCGCCCTCGCCGTACCGGATCGAGACCAGCTCGCCGGCGCTGTCCTCGTGCTCGACCTCGATGTCGGAGAGCGCGGTGAGGCAGCGCGGGCACCAGTTGATGATGCGCTCGGCGCGGTAGATCAGACCGTCGTCGAAGAGCTTCTTGAAGATGGTCTGGACGGCCTGCGAGAGGCCCTCGTCCATGGTGAAGCGCTCGCGCGACCAGTCGACGCCGTCGCCGAGGCGGCGCATCTGGCCGAGGATCTTGCCGCCGTACTGCTCCTTCCACTCCCAGACCTTCTCGACGAAGGTCTCGCGGCCCAGGTCGTGGCGGGAGAGGCCGGACTCGGCGAGCTGCTGCTCGACCTTGTTCTGGGTGGCGATGCCGGCGTGGTCCATGCCGGGCAGCCAGAGGGCCTCGAAGCCCTGCATGCGCTTGCGGCGGGTCAGGGCGTCCATCAGCGTGTGCTGGAAGGCGTGGCCCAGGTGCAGGGCACCGGTGACGTTCGGCGGCGGGATGACGATGGTGTAGGCGGGCTTGTCGCTCTTGGCGTCCGCGGTGAAGTAGCCGCGCTCCACCCAGCGCTCGTACAGCGCGCCCTCTACCTCCGCCGGGGCGTAGGTCGTGGGGATGCCGCCGCCGTTGGCGGTGGTCGCTGCTGCGTCGTCCCCATGGGAGTTCTCGGGGCGCTGGTTCGTGGTGTCGGTCACGACGCACAGTTTACGTAACAGCGGACGCGGGTTACGAACCGCTTTCCCCGCCGGCCGCGCGGGGCGGGTCGCCGGGGCCGGTATTCCGAGCGCGGCAGGAGCGCCGTGCGATAGCGTGCGCCGCACTCGCACGAGCTTTCGTACGGGTGAGGAACCCGCCCGGCCGGACCACCACCGATCGCCGTGCGAGCGCTCAGCAGAGAGGGCCCCCGTGTCCGACCAGAACCCGTTCGGCCCGCCGCCGGCCCAGCCGTACGGCGCCGCCCCGCAGCAGTACGGCGCGGTACCCCCGCAGGGCGGGCCGGTCCCGCCCGGCTACGCCTACGGCTACCCACAGCCCGTGCCGCCGAAAAAGTCCCGCCGGACGCTGTGGATCGTGCTCGGCTGCGTGGCCGGCGCGGTGCTGATCGGCGGCGGCGTTCTCGGCTACTTCCTCTGGGATCTCGCCTCGAAGACCGGCACGCACAAGGTGGTGCTGCCGCAGACCTTCCAGGGTGTCGCACTGGACGACGACAACCCGACCGCCCGGACCCTGCAGAGCGGCCTGGCCGAGGCCTACTCCAGCGGCAGCAACGCCTGGAAGCCCACCGCCGTGGCCGGCGTGTACGCCGACCAGGAGCACGGGACCGGGGTGATCGTGGCCGGCGGGTACGGCAAGGTCGTGATGCCGGAGACCGAGCTGCGGAAGTTCCTGGAGGGCTTCGAGTCGAGCGGCAAGGCCCAGGGGACGACCACCTTCGGTCCGCGCCGGACCTTCGACCCCGGTCCGCTCGGCGGCTACCTGACCTGCGAGACCATGAAGGCCCCCGAGGAGACGGACAGCGTCTGCGTCTGGGCCGACAACAGCTCCGTGGTGATGGTGCTGAGCGGTGGCCCGGACGTCGAGCCCGACCTGGACCGGGCCGCGGCCGCCGCCCGGGAGCTGCGCCAGGCCGCCGAGATCGCCAAGTGACCGGCTGACGACCGGCCCCGCCGGACGCGAAGGGGCCCCGCGCACCGGACGGTGTGCGGGGCCCCTTCGACTGCCGGGTCAGGCGCTCTTGTCGCGCCGCTCCCGCTTGATCATGTCGCGCGGCACCAGGGTCGGGATGGCGTGCTTGGAGACGACGTCCCCGGTCACCACCACGCGGGCGACGTCCTGACGCGAGGGCACCTCGTACATCACGGACATCAGCACCTCCTCCATGATGGCGCGCAGGCCACGTGCGCCGGTCCCGCGCAGGATCGCCTGGTCGGCGATCGCCTCCAGCGCGTCGCGGGAGAACTCCAGCTCGACGCCGTCCAGCTCGAAGAGCTTGCGGTACTGCTTGACCAGCGCGTTCTTCGGCTCGGTGAGGATCTGCAGCAGCGCCTCGCGGTCCAGGTTGTGCACGCTGGTGATGACGGGCAGACGGCCGATGAACTCGGGGATCATCCCGAACTTCACCAGGTCCTCCGGCATCACCTGGCGGAAGTGGTCGCTGGAGTCGCTCTCCCGCTTGGAGCGGATGTTGGCGCCGAAGCCGATGCCCTTGGCACCCGCCCGGCCCTCGATGATCCGCTCCAGGCCGGCGAAGGCACCGCCCACGATGAACAGCACGTTGGTGGTGTCGATCTGGATGAACTCCTGGTGCGGGTGCTTGCGCCCGCCCTGCGGCGGCACCGAGGCGGTGGTGCCCTCCAGGATCTTCAGCAGCGCCTGCTGGACGCCCTCGCCGGAGACATCGCGGGTGATCGACGGGTTCTCGCTCTTGCGGGCGACCTTGTCGATCTCGTCGATGTAGATGATCCCGGTCTCGGCCTTCTTGACGTCGTAGTCCGCCGCCTGGATCAGCTTGAGCAGGATGTTCTCGACGTCCTCGCCGACGTACCCGGCCTCGGTCAGCGCCGTGGCGTCCGCGATCGCGAACGGCACGTTCAGCATCCGGGCCAGGGTCTGGGCGAGCAGCGTCTTGCCGGAGCCGGTCGGGCCCAGCAGCAGGATGTTGGACTTCGCGAGCTCGATGGCGTCCTCGCGGCCGTTGCCGCCGCTGCGGCCGGCCTCACCGGCCTGGACGCGCTTGTAGTGGTTGTACACGGCCACCGACAGCGACTTCTTCGCCGTGTCCTGGCCGACCACGTACTGGTCGAGGAACTCGTAGATCTCGCGCGGCTTCGGGAGCTCCTCGAAACGCACCTCGGAGGTCTCGGCGAGCTCCTCCTCGATGATCTCGTTGCAGAGGTCGATGCACTCGTCGCAGATGTACACGCCAGGCCCGGCGATGAGCTTCTTCACCTGCTTCTGGGACTTGCCGCAGAACGAGCACTTGAGCAGGTCGCCACCGTCTCCGATGCGTGCCACGAGGTGCTTCCCCTTCGCCAGGGGCCCCGCGGGGGTTCCGGGGCCTGGTGCTGTGGACCGTCAACGCCGATGGCGCTCGGTCTCGCTATCCGACGGTACTCTGCCGGGCCGGTGATTCCGCTGTCTTCGGCAGGTCTGCCCTACGCCCTGGGCGAATTGATACCGAACAGATGCCGTCCGGCAGGCGTGGGCCGTGCTGGGGGCGGCCGGGCGGGCAGTGCCGCGACCGCCGGAGCGGGACGCACGGTGCTCGTACGAACACGGATGTGCGTCCCGCCCGGACCGCCGGTGACCTCAGTCGGTCAGCGAGGTCTTGCGGGTGGAGATGATCTGGTCGATCAGCCCGTACTCCAGGGCCTCCTCGGCCGTGAGGATCTTGTCGCGCTCGATGTCGTCGCGCACCTGCTCCACCGGCTTCTTGGAGTGCTTGGAGAGCATCTCCTCCAGCTGCTCGCGCATCCGGAAGATCTCCTTGGCCTGGATCTCCAGGTCCGAAACCTGACCGCGGCCGGTCTCGGTGTACGGCTGGTGGATCAGGATCCGGGCGTTCGGCAGCGCCATCCGCTTGCCGGGGGTGCCGGCCGCCAGCAGCACGGCCGCGGCGGAGGCCGCCTGGCCCATGCAGACGGTGGTGATGTCCGGCTTGACGTACTGCATGGTGTCGTAGATCGCGGTCAGCGCCGTGAAGGAGCCGCCGGGCGAGTTGATGTACATCTGGATCTCGCGGTCCGGGTCCATCGACTCCAGGCAGAGCAGCTGGGCCATGATGTCGTTCGCCGAGACGTCGTCCACCTGCGAGCCGAGGAAGATGATGCGCTCCTCGAACAGCTTGGCGTACGGGTCGTACTCGCGAACGCCCTGCGATGTGCGCTCGACGAAGCGCGGGACGATGTAACGGCCCTCTGCCCGCGGGGCAGTGGACTCGGAGCGGGCGCCGAAGTACTCGGCGCGCGGCGTGTTGGGGCCGAAGGGAGTGTTGCTGGCCATGGGAGTTCCGTCCTCCGAATGCGTGCGTGCCGTCGTGGGTGGGGTGCGGGAGGGGGCGCTCAGGCGCCGGTGCCGCCGCCGCCGGGGACATCTGCGGCACTGTGCATGATCGAGTCGATCAGGCCGTACTCCTTGGCCTGCTCCGGCGTGAACCAGCGGTCGCGGTCGGAGTCCGCGGTGACACGCTCGAAGGTCTGGCCGCTGTGGTGCGCGATCAGCTCGGACATCCGCTTCTTGGTGCGGAGCAGCTGCTCGGCCTGGATCCGGATGTCGGTGGCGGAGCCGCCGAGGCCGGCCGAGGGCTGGTGCATCAGGATGTTGGCGTTCGGCAGCGAGAAGCGCTTGCCCTTGGCGCCGGCCGTCAGCAGGAACTGGCCCATCGAGGCGGCCATGCCCATGGCGATGGTGACCACGTCGTTCTTGATGTACTGCATGGTGTCGTAGATCGCCATGCCGGCCGTGATCGAGCCGCCCGGGGAGTTGATGTAGAGGTAGATGTCCTTCTCGGGGTCAGCCGCCAGAAGCAGCAGCTGGGCGGTGATCTTGTTCGCGATGTCGTCGTCGACCGCCTGGCCGAGGAAGATGATCCGCTCGTTGAGCAGCCGGTTGTAGACCTGGTCCCCCAGGCCGCCGAGCACGTCACCACCGGCGGCGTGCGGCGCCATCAGGCCAGGCATCTGCATCTGCGGGAACGTCACTTAGCCACCTGCTCAGTCGATTTGGACGGTCGCTCAACGGCCGTCACTTTGTCGCACAGCTTGAGATATCACTGCGTGAATGTCGCTGTCCAAGGACCCTAACGCGCAGGCCGGGCCGCAGAATCCCCCACGCAGAACTGTTCGCTGTGAGCGCAGGGTCCGGCGGCCCCCGAAAGGCCCCGAAGTGCCGTCCGCACACGCCCCGCACACAGACGGCAGTGGGCCCGGGCGCCGCTGCACGGCGTCCGGGCCCACTGCTCGATCAGGCGTCTACCGGGGCGATCAGGCCTCGGTGGACTCGGCGGCGCTCTCGCCCGCCTCGACGGCCTCGACGGCCTCGACGGTCTCGACGGTCTCGGCCGACTCGTCGTCGTCGAAGTTGATCTCGTTGCCCTCGGTGTCGACCACCTTGGCGGCCTCGACGACCAGCGCCAGCGCCTTGCCACGGGCGACCTCGCCGACCAGCAGCGGCACCTGGCCACCCTGGACGACCTGCTGCGCGAACTGGTCCGGGGTCAGGCCCGAGCCGGCGGCACGGCGGATGAGGTGCTCGGTGAGCTCCTCCTGGTTGACACCCAGCTCCTCGTTGCCCACGATCTGGTCGAGGACGAACTGGGTCTTGATGCCCTTCTTGGCCTGCTCCTCGGTCTCCGCCTGGAAGTCCTCGAGGGACTTGTCCTGGGTGGCCAGGTAGGCCTCCAGGGTCAGGCCCATCGGCTCCAGCTGGTGGTGCTCGAGGTTGTGGCGACGGGTCTCGATCTCGTCCTTGAGGAGCTTCTCCGGGTAGTCCATCTCGACCTTGGAGAGCAGCTCGTCCAGGACCTTCTCCTGGGCCTGGGTGGCCTGGTCGAACTCCTTCATGCGCTCGAGGCGCTTGCGGGAGTCGGCACGCAGCTCGTCCAGGGTGTCGAACTCGCTCGCCAGCTGGGCGAACTCGTCGTCCAGCTCGGGGAGCTCCTTCTCCTGGACGGCGGTGACGGTGACGGTGACCTCGGAGGTCTTGCCCGCCTGGGTGCCACCCTTGAGCTCGGTGCTGAAGGTCGCGGTGCCACCGGCCGCCAGGCCGACGACGGCGTCGTCGATGCCGTCGATGAGCCGGCCGGAGCCGATCTCGTAGCTGACGCCCGACGCGATGCCGTCGTCCGGCACCTCACCGTCGACCTTGGCCTCCAGGTCGACGACGACGATGTCGCCGGCGGCCGCCTCGCGCTCGACGTCCTTGACCGAGGAGAAGCGCTCGCGCAGCTGCTCCAGGGACTTGTCGACGTCCTCGTCGGAGACGACGATCGGGTCGACGGTCACCGAGATCTCGGTGAAGTCGGGGAGGGTGACCTCGGGGCGGATGTCGACCTCGGCGGTGAACTTGAGGTCACCGCCGTCGGCGATCTTCTCGACACCCTCGATGTCGGTGATGTCGGGCTGGCCGAGGACCTCGATCTTGCCCTCGTCGACGGCCTGCGTGTAGAAGCGCGGCAGGGCGTCGTTGACGGCCTCTTCCAGCACGGCCGCACGGCCGAAGCGCTGGTCGATGACACGGTTCGGGATCTTGCCCTTGCGGAAGCCCGGGACCGAGACCTGCTGGTTGATCTTCTTGTACGCCGCGTCGAGGCTGGGCTTGAGCTCCTCGAAGGGCACCTCGACGGTGAGTCGAACCCGGGTCGGGTTCAGAGTCTCGACGGCGCTCTTCACGGTTGGGTCTCCTATTGGGCTTGCGGTCAGGGTTGTCTCCGCCGTTCCCGGCGGCCGGCATGGGCCGGTCAGGTCGGGCGAGACGGGCGATGGGCGGTTGGGGCTGCATCTCCCGTGGGGGTGGACGCTGAGAGTCACTCCTCGCCCTCGGGTGGCTGACCTGGGTATACACCACAGGCACTACCACCAGCGCCCCATCCTACCGGTACCACGAAAGGCGGACGCCAGGACGCCGCCGCCAAAGCGCTCTCAGACCCCCCGCGCGACCTCCCGGAGGGCCTCCCCGGCGGGCTCCTCGACGGGCCCGGGACCCTTGCGCATCGTCGCCGCCGCATCGGAATCCCGGACGGACAAAGCGATGACGGCCGCCACCAGGGCCAGTCCGGAGGCCACCAGGAAAGCCGCCCGGTACGCGGCCAGGTTCGCCACGGGCGTACCCGAGGTGTCCACGGTCACCGTCCCGACCGCGGTCAGGACCGTTCCGAGCACCGCCACCCCGAGCGCCGAGCCCAGCTGCCGCTGCGCGTTGTACAGGGTGGAGGCCGCCCCGGTCGCGCGGGCGGGGACGGTGGCGAAGGCGGCGGTCTGCGACGGCATGAAGACGTGCGACATCGCGAAACCGGTGACGAACATCAGCCCGCGCACCGCCCACAGGTTGCTGTCCGGCGTGATCGCCGTCATCGCCGCCAGGCAGAGCGCCACCACGGTGGCGCCCGCGACCAGGATCCGCCGCGGGCCGATCCTCGGGTAGAGCCGGCCGGCCACCTGTGAGGCGATCATCACCCCGATCGCCTCGGGGAACACCATCAGGCCGCTGTGCAGGGCGTCCATCCCGAGCGCGTCCTGCATCAGCAGCGGGAAGAGGTAGAGCATCCCCAGGAAGGCCGCGCCGGAGCAGAGGGAGAGCAGGTTCATCGTCCGGAATATCCGGTCGCGCAGCAGTCGCAGGTCGAGCATCGGCTCCGGGCGGCGCAGCTCCACCACGACCAGGGCGGCCAGGGCGAGCGCCCCGGTCGCGCCGGGCACCAGGATCCGGGTACTCCCCCAGCCCTGGGCGGCGCCCTCCGCGAGGGCGTACATCAGCAGGCCGAAGCCGGCCACGGAGAGCAGGAAGCCGGCCGCGTCGAAGCGCCCGGCCCGCTCGACCCGGTAGTCGGGCAGGAAGAGGAGGCCGAAGACCAGGGCCGCGACGCCGACCGGGATGTTCACGATGAACACCCAGTGCCAGGACCAGCCGTCCACCAGCCAGCCGCCCAGCACCGGCCCGAGCGCGGGAGCGACGGCGGTCGGCAGCATCAGCACCCGGGTGGCCCGCATCCGCTCCTCCTGCGGGAAGGCCCGGAAGAGCATGGTCATCCCGACCGGGGTGAGCATGCCGCCGGCCGCGCCCTGGAAGATCCGGAACAGCGTGAGCTGCGCCATCGAGTCGGCGGCGCCGCAGAGCAGCGAGGCGACCGTGAACAGGGTGAGGGAGACCAGGAAGACCCGCCGGGTGCCGTACCGGTCGCCCAGCCAGCCGGACAGCGGCACGAAGACCGCGAGGCTGACCAGGTACCCGACGTTGAGGATGCCGACGCCCGCCGGGTCCACGCCGAACTGCCGCCCGATCGAGGGCAGCGCCACGTTGACGATGGTGGTGTCCATGATCGACATGAACAGCGAGGCCACGAAGACGACGCCGACCGCGGTCTTCGGGTTGATCCCCCGGCGCGATGGGACAGTGTGGTCGGGGGCGGGCATCCGGTCTCCAGCTTTTGGTGAACAATCAACATTCCACCTTGCCCGACCGCGCCGCGAAACGCGAGTCCGCGTCGGTACCCACCGACGTGCACGACCGACCCGGCGCGGCACCGGCCGGAGGAGGGACGCGCGGACCCCTGCCGGCAACCGCGGAAACGCCCGGCCGAACGGCACCCGTGCCCGGGAACGACAACAGGGCCCCGCCTGTCCGACGAGACCCTGCCGCACTGTCGGGGTGACCGGATTCGAACCGACGGCCTTCCGCTCCCAAAGCGGACGCGCTACCAAACTGCGCCACACCCCGTGGTGCCGAGAGGAAGCGTACACGCCGGGCCCCCACGGCTCGCCGACATTCTCCGAGGCCGCCGCGGCGAAAGGAGTGTGCACACACCCGACCGGACCAGGTAGGCTGACCCCGTCCTCGCGACCGGCAACGGCCGCGGGGTGCGTGCTCCCGGGCACGCGTGCGGGCGTAGCTCAATGGTAGAGCCCTAGTCTTCCAAACTAGCCACGCGAGTTCGATTCTCGTCGCCCGCTCAGCTGACAGAGGCCCAGGTCAGGGGGATTACCCCCTGACCTGGGCCTCTCTCGTTCCCACGGTCTTTCAGGCCCGCGGGCCCGTTCCGCGCACGTCTCCCCGCCGCGGCCGCCCACGCTCCGTCGCGTCCACGGCCGGCGGCCGGCCGGTCAGAGGCCGAGCGACTGGGCGCGGGCAGCGGCCCGGTCGAGGAGTTGGTGGATGTCGGCCTGGCGGGTGGTGGAGCGGTCGTTGTACTCGTCGGGGGAGCTGACCGGGCGTCCGGTGGCGTGCAGGATCTCCATCACCTGGACACGGGCGGTCTGGACGGTCAGCGGGGTGCCGTAGCCGTGGGCGAGCACGGCGGCCTGGGCGCCGAGCAGGCAGACCCGGCCGGCCTCGTCCCACATCGCGCCCTGGAGCCAGCCGAAGGCGCCGATGTAGCGGGAGGTCAGCCGCAGGTGGCCGGCCGCGGTCAGCCGGACGGGGCGGGGCGGGCGGCGGGCGATCCGGTCGAGCAGGGTGGGCCTGGGCAGCGGGTGGGCGGCGTTCCAGGGCTGGACGACACTGCCGAGCGGGGCGATGTACGGGATCGCCGGGCGCCGGGCCGGGGCGGGGAGCGTGGCGAGGTAGGCCTCGATCTCCTCGGCGAGGCCGGAGCCGTCCGGGGTGAGCACGAACGGCGGGGGTGGGGGCCTCAGGGTGGTGCGGGTCATGGCGTCTGCTCCTGCGCGGGCCGGCGGGTATTGCTACCCAAAATGGTCCATATCGGGGCATTCCGCTAGCCGAGGCACCTTCCCCCGGGCCCCGGACCTCCGGGCCGCTCCCCCGGGGCAGCGGCCCCCGGCGTAGGCCCCCGGCGTAGGCTCCCGACCGGCGGCGGACCGCCGCCGGGACGCGGTGATTCGGGGAGGAACAGCATGGAACTCACACAAGTACGGCTGCTCGTGGACGATTTCGGCAGCTGCTTCCGCTTCTACCGGGACGTGCTGGGGCTGACCCCGCAGCAGGACGACGAGAGCGGCCCGTACGGGAAGCTCAGCCCGCCGGCCGGCGCGGCGGCCGTGACCCTGCAACAGCGGGAGCACTTCGCCCGGGCACTGCCGGCCGGGACCCTCGACACCGCGGCTCCCGGAGGCCCGCGGGCCCTGGTCGTGCTCAAGGTCGACAGTGTGGACGAGACGGCCGCCCTGGTCGTCGCCCGCGGCCACAGGCTGCTGGCGGAGCCCCAGGTGCAGTGGGGGCGCCTGCGGGTGGCCCACCTCACCGATCCCGAGGGGAACCTGGTGGAACTCCAGGAGTGGCTGACGCCGCCCGTGTGAGGACGGTTTCCCGGCCGGGGCCACGGCCGATAGCCTCGCTGGCGTCCGATGTCAGTTCGATGCCGGACCGTACGTTCGAGCCCCACCCGGGCGTTCGAGCTTCAAGGGTGAGGAGTGTCCCGTGCGTCCCCAGGAGCGACTGGACGTCATACAACGCAGCGTGGTCCAGGAGATGGCACGGTTCGGGCAGGAGTTCACGGTCGAGGGCAGTGTGGTCCGCGGCCCCGGGACGACGGCCGTCGCCGTCCGCGAGCACCCCGGCCAGGACGGCGCCGGGCACGTCGACCTCGGCTTCGTGCTGCAGCTCGGCCGGGCCGACGCCCCCGTGGTCTGGGACTGCGCGGCGGGGCTCGGGCAGACCGAGGAGGAAAAGCTCGCCAACGCCGTACGCATGTGGGCGACCACCACCGCCGCCACCCTGGTCGAGGTGCAGGAGAGACGCGGCGAGCACGGCGACCACTACGAGCCCCGGGAACTGCCCGGCTGGCAGGCCGTCCAGGGGCCGGCGGCGGTGTTCGGCTTCGGCAACGAGCGGCTGGCCCGGTGGCTGTCGGAGCACCAGGTACTGCCGGCGCTCGCCCCCGCGCTGCTGCCGGCGCTGACCGGTCCGCCCGTCCACGGCGTCAAGCTGTTCCTGGGTGGCAAGGCGGGCGACGACGTGGCCGAGGTCCGGGTCGACGGCGAGGTGTCCGAGGCGGCGTCGGCGGCCCTGCGCGCGCTGGACTGGCCGCGTGGCGAACGGCTGTGCTGGGCCCGGATGTTCGTCCTGCTGAGCACCGCGGAGGGCCTGTCCCCGGCCGCGCCCGGGCATGCCGAAGCGGCGCCGGTGGCCATGACGGGACCGGCGCGGGTGCGCCCGCGGGGACTGCTCAGCCGGTGGCGCCAGGCCCGGCGGGCCGGCCAGTAGCCCTGTCGGGCCCGGTCCCGGCCGCCGGGGCCTACGGACCGGTCAGCTGGCGACGCCGGAGATGGTCTTCGCCAACTGGCTGAGGAAGTCCTGGATCGGCTTGGCGGCCGTGCTCTGGTTGAGCATGAAGCCGAAGAGCGCGGCCAGGATCGCGTGACCGATCTTCAGCTGCTTGTTGCGGATGAAGATGATGCAGATGACGCCGAACAGGACCAGCGCGGAGACGGAGAGTGCCACCCGGACTCACTTCCTCGTTTCATTGGGAGCTTCGCCCAGAAGCTCCGTGCGAAGCCGGACCCCGGTCTGTCCGACGGTCCCGAGGCGGAAGTCGGTCGATCGCATCGCGGTCGGCGCGCCCGGCGGCCCTACGGTGCATACCGCGCCGCACCTGACGCCCCCAATCCCCCGAGTCCCCGAGTCACAACCAGTCCCGCCCGGACTCAGTGTGGTCGACCGTGCGGGTTGCGTAAAGGTGTTACCGGCAGCAGGAGCCCGAGATCCTGCGATGTGAGACGAATTTCCGCCGACCGAGACGATAGCGCGGCGGTGCTGACGGATCGTCGGCGGGGCCGGGATGAACGGTGCGGGGGCACCGGCCGGCGCCGGTCCGAGGGAGCGCGCGCGGGGCGCGGGCGCGCCCCTGACCGCCGGCCAGGAATGGCCGAAGATCAGCTGCCCCGCGGAACAGGGGTTGACAGCGGCACATGCACCGGGCGAACGCCCGGTGCGGGGCGGTCGGCGGCGCCCCGACCACGCCTGTTCTGCGAGGCCGGGGGCCGGCGAGGCGTCACGCCCGACGCGAAGGGCCGACGGGATCGGCCGAAGCGGGAAGCCGAGCGGGCAGACCGGCGCACGGGCCGGGCGGTCGGGGAACGGGCGGACGGGCGGACGGGCGGTCGGGTGGTCGGGTTCTGCGAGCAGGTCGCCGCCGGGTCAGTCGCGCCAGAGCAGCAGGACCGCGCGGTCGTCGTTGATGTCCTTGGCCACCGTCTCGATCAGCCGGGCCGCCGCGCCGTGCCGGCTGGTCGGGCCGGCGCCCGGCACCAGCCGGTCCGCCTCCCCCATCAGCCGGTCCATGCCCTCGGACAGATCCCGGCCGGGCGCCTCGACCATGCCGTCGGTGCAGAGCATCAGCACGTCACCGCGGTTCAGCCGGCCCCGGACACCCTCGAACTTGGCGCCGTCGTAGATCCCGAGCAGCGGACCCTCGGTGGTCTCCTTGACCTCCCAGCGCCCGGCGCCGGAGAGCCGCTGCATCCCCGGCAGGTGGCCCGCCGAGAGCAGCTCGTACTCGCCGGTGTCCAGGTCCAGCACCAGGTGGACGGCGGTGGCGAAGCCCTCCTCCCAGGACTGCCGCAGCAGATAGCCGTTGGCCGCGGGCAGGAACTCGTGCGCGGGCAGCGAGCCGAGCAGGCCGCCGAAGGCGCCCGAGAGCAGCAGGGCCCGGGAGCCGGCGTCCATGCCCTTGCCGGAGACGTCCGCGAGCACCACCTCCAGCACCCGCTGCGCGGGGCCGGTACGGGAGGCGACCACGAAGTCCCCCGAGAAGGACTGGCCGCCGGCCGGGCGCAGCGCCATGTCGGCGTGCCAGCCGGCCGGCAGTTCGGGGACCCTGCTCTGCACCCGCAGGCGCTCCCGGAGGTCGAAGAGCATCGTGGATCCGCCCCACCAGGGGACCCCGACCCGGCTGCGGAACTGCGCCAGCAGCAGGCCGGCCACCCCGGCCGCGCCGACCACCAGGGCGGCGCCGGGGGTGACGCCGTAGGTGTAGGCGTCGGGGTTCTCGCTGGCGACCCGCTCGCCGGTGTGGATGACCGACTCGGCGGAGAGGCCGACCGCGGCCAGCGCGTAGAGGACCACCAGACTGCCGGGGCGCAGCAGCAGCGCGGCGGCCAGGATCGGCAGGACGAGAGCGGTGGGAGGGGCCCAGGCGGGGGCCCAGATGTTGAGCACCACCAGTACCGGGACGAGCAGTGCGAGCGCACCGAGGACGGGCCAGTCGGCGGCGCCGCCGCGGAAGTAGTCGACGCCCGCCGTGCGGAGTTTGCGACGGACCTTGCGCTGCCATTTGCGCAGCCGGGCCGCGACGGGGTCCGTGGCCACCGGGGCGGCGTCGGGCCTCGTCGCAGTTGTCTGGGGCGGTGCGCCCGGAGGTCTGCCAGCCATGGGGTCCGACCATATCCACCGGCACTGGCCGCCGTCGACGGGGTGCGCGGGTGCCGTCCGGAGTTCCTGCCGGGCTCCAACGGGTTTCGGCCGAGTGCCGCACCGCCCAACCGTTCCGTCAACAGGCTTGGACGGGTGGGCCGGCGGAGGAGAAGCACGGTGTGCGCGGGACGCGCGCGGCGAAGCCCGCACGCCCCCTGATCCTGCGGGTGCTGTGGCGCACGACACAGCGGCGCCGCGCGACCGCGGCCCGGGACCTGCCCCGACCCTGGCAACCGCGGCCGGGAAGCGGCCGAAAGGCGGACCGGCAGTCGCGGGGCCCGGCCGGGCGACAACGGCCCGGGGCCGGGAACGGTGACGGCCGGCCGCTGCGGACGAGCGGCCGGCCGGACGTACGTGGTCGTGCGGCGGAATCAGCCCTGCGGGTGGTGCGCCGGGACCGGCGGCAGCTCGCCGGTGATCTCGTAGTCGCTGAGCATCTCGATCCGGCGGGTGTGCCGGTCGGCGCCGCTGTACGGGGTGTTGAGGAAGATCTCGACGAACTTGGTCGCCTCGTCCTCGGTGTGCATCCGGCCGCCGATGCTGATCACGTTGGCGTTGTTGTGCTCGCGGCCCAGCTCGGCGGTCTGCTCGCTCCAGGCCAGTGCGGCGCGGACGCCCTTGACCTTGTTCGCGGCGATCGCCTCACCGTTGCCCGAACCACCGATCACGATGCCCAGCGCCTCGGCGTCGGCGGCGGTGCGCTCGGCGGCGCGCAGGCAGAACGGCGGGTAGTCGTCCTCGGCGTCGTAGATGAGCGGTCCGCAGTCGACCGGCTCGTGGCCGGCCTCCTTCAGCCACTGGACGAGGTGGTTCTTGAGGTCGAATCCGGCATGGTCGGAACCCAGGTACACGCGCATGCGTATGAGTGTGGCATGCGCCCTCGGCCGACCGTGGCAGGGGCTCGGCCGTGCCTCGCGGGGCCGTCGCGACGCCTCGCCGCCGGCCGGGAACCCGCGTGCGCCGGCCCGCCAAGGGCGCACCGGCGCACCGGGGGCACTCAGTCGCGCTTGAGGAGCTTCCAGACCAGCGGGAGCGCCCCCATCGCCAGCAGGGACTTCAGTGCGTCGCCCACCAGGTACGGGTACAGGCCGAGTTCGGCCGCGCGGGCGAGGGAGACATGCAGCGCGACGGCCAGGTACGGGACGCCGACGGCATAGATGGCGAGGGTGCCGAGGACCATCGCGACGGCGGTCCGCAGCGGGCTGCGGTCGGCGCCGCGGCGGGCGAGGGTGCCGGTGAGGCCGGCCGCGAGGACGAAGCCGATCACATAGCCCAGCGAGGGCATCGCCCAGCCCGAGGTGCCCTGGGCGAACCAGGGCAGGCCGGCCATGCCGGCGAGCAGGTACAGGCCGAGCGAGGCGATGCCGCGGCGGGCGCCGAGGGCGGTGCCCACCAGCAGGGCGGCGAAGGTCTGGCCGGTGACCGGGACGGGCGAGCCGGGGACGTTCACCGAGAGCTGGGCCGCCAGGCCGGTGAGGGCGGCGCCGCCGACCGTCAGGGCGAGGTCGCGGGCCTGCGCACCGAGGCGGGTGGACGCCGAGGGCAGCAGGTCGGCGAGGACTGCGCCGGTGCGTATCGGGGTGCTGGCGGTGGTGCTGGCAGTGGCCATCGGGGATCTCCGCAGTCTGGAAGCCGGTCAACCCTTGTGAACCTACGCGTCCGGCAGCTGTGGCACCGTCAGGGAAACCGACAAAGGGCCACCCGGCGCCGTTGTCGGGATCGGCGTGACCGAGCGCACCCACCGTGACCGGACCGTACGGATCCGGTCACGTGTCGTCATGATCCGGTCCGCATGCTGAGCCCCGGCCCGGGTTTCTTGGCATGAGCAGAGGTGGCACCGGATATTGGACCGCTCCACCCGGTATCCGAACAGTCTGGACCACCCTCATGGCCCGTACCACCGCGCCACCGGCGATCGAAGAGACGTCCGCCCCGGCCGCCACCCCCGCTCCGGCCGACGGCCGGCAGCTCGCGCACGGACTCAAGCAACGGCACCTTTCGATGATCGCCCTCGGCGGCGTCATCGGGGCCGGTCTCTTCGTCGGCTCGGGCGCGGGCATCGCCGCCGCCGGCCCCGCCATCATCCTGGCGTTCACGCTCTCGGGCCTGCTGGTCATGCTGATCATGCGGATGCTCGGCGAGATGTCGGCGGCCCGGCCGGCCTCCGGTTCCTTCTCGGTGCACGCCGAGAAGGAGCTCGGCCCGTGGGCCGGGGTCACCAGCGGCTGGATGTACTGGGTGATGCTCTGCTGCGGTGTCGCCGCCGAGGCCACCGCGGCCGGCAAGATCATGAACGGCTGGGTGCCGGGCGTGTCGGCCTGGGTCTGGGTCGGCATCTTCATGGCCTTCTTCTGCGCCAGCAACCTGACCGCTGTGAAGAACTTCGGCGAGTTCGAGTTCTGGTTCGCCGCCGTCAAGGTGGCCGCGATCGTCGCCTTCCTCGTCCTCGGCACGCTCGGCGTGCTGGGTGTGCTCGGCGACGGCAACCCCGGCACCACCAACCTGACCGGCCAGGGCGGGTTCCTGCCCAACGGCACCAGCGGTCTGATCGTCGGCCTGCTGGCCTCGGTGTTCGCCTACGGCGGCCTGGAGACGGTCACCATCGCCGCCGCCGAGTCCGAGGACCCGCGGCGCAGCGTCGCCAACGCGGTGCGCACCGCGGTCTGGCGGATCGCGATCTTCTACATCGGCTCGATGGCCCTGGTCGTCACGCTGGTCTCCTGGAAGGACCCGTCGATCGTCGAGAACGGCCCGTACGTGACCGTCCTCCAGCACCTGGGCGTGCCCGGCGCGGGCACCATCATGGAGGCCGTGGTCCTGATCGCGCTGCTCTCCGCGATGAACGCCAACATCTACGGCTCCTCCCGGATGGCGTACTCGCTGGTCTCCCGCGGACAGGGTCCGAAGGCCCTGGCGAAGGTCAGCGGCGGGGTGCCCCGGCTGGCCGTGATCGCCTCCTGCGGCTTCGGCTTCGGCGCCGTGCTGGCCGGCAAGTTCTGGCCGGACACCGTGTTCACCTGGCTGATGAACACCACCGGCGTGGCCATCCTGGTGGTCTGGTTCTTCATCTGCGTCGTCCAGCTGCGGATGCGCCGCCGGCTGGAGCGCGAGGCCCCCGAGCTGCTCACCGTCCGGATGTGGGGCTTCCCGTACCTGACCTGGGCCGCGCTGCTGGCGGTCGTCGCCATCCTCGGCCTGATGACCACGACCGAGGGCAACCGCGAGCAGCTGTACGCGGCGGGCGTGCTGGTCGCGCTGCTCTCGCTGGGCGGCTACCTCAAGCAGCGCCGCGACGCCCGCACCCGCGCCGTGCGGTCCTGACGGCGCGCGGGCCGCGCAAGGCATGGCGAAGGGCCCCGGGCCCGTCCGGTCCGGACGGGCCCGGGGCCCTTCGCCGCGCTGCCGTGCCTACTCGAAGGACGGGCCCGCCGTACGGGTGCGCTTGATCTCGTAGAAGCCGGGGGTGGAGGCGACCAGCAGGGTGCCGTCCCACAGGCGGGCGGCGGCCTCGCCGCGCGGGGTCGGGGTGACGACCGGGCCGAAGAAGGCGACGCGCTCGCCGTCCGCGCCCTCGACCGCGATCACCGGGGTACCGACCTCCTCGCCGACCAGGCCGATGCCCTCGGCGTGCGAGGCGCGCAGGGCCTCGTCGTGGATGTCGGTGTCGGCGGCGTCCGCCAGCTCGGCCGGCAGGCCGGCGGCGACCAGCGCGGCCTCGATGGTGGCGCGCTCGCGCGGCAGGCCCTGGTTGTGGAAGCGGGTGCCGATCTCGGTGTAGAGCCGGCCCAGCACCTCCTCGCCGTGCTTCTCGGCGGCCGCGATACACACCCGGACCGCGCCCCAGGCGCCGGCGAGCATCTCGCGGTAGGCCGGCGGGATGTCCTTGTCCTCGTTGAGCACGGCCAGGCTCATCACGTGCCAGCGCACGTCCACCGGACGCAGTTGCTGCACCTCGATCAGCCAGCGGGAGGTCATCCAGGCCCAGGGGCACAGCGGGTCGAACCAGAAGTCGGCGGTCTTGCGGTCTTCGGCAGCAGTCACGGCCTTGTGATCCTTCGGTGAGTCGGGCTCCGGACACGGGTAGTACCCAACGGCCCAACGCCCCGCCCCGCCCGCTGATTCCGCCCGGCCCCCACCGGCCTGTGCAATGGTACCGACCGGCGGGCCCGTGAAAGGATGCCCGGGAAAGCGCCGGCCGCCCACCAGCGGCCCGCGGACCGCAGAACGCACCACCGTGCGAGCCGGACAAAGGAGTACCGCCGTGCCGGGCAAGAACCTGAGCCGTGAGGAAGCCCAGCAGCGGGCCGGCATCCTGGAGGTGGACGGCTACCGGGTGCACCTCGACGTGACCTCGGCCACCGACCCCGCGGCCGGTACCTTCCGCTCCAGCACCACCGTCCGCTTCCGCTGCTCGGAGCCGGGCGCCGCCACCTTCGTGGACCTGCTGGCGCCCGCCGTCCGCTCGGTGCGGCTCAACGGCCGCGAGCTGGCCCCGGCCGAGGTCTTCGACGGCGCCCGGATCGCACTGGACGGCCTCGCGGCGGAGAACGTCCTGGAGGTGGAGGCGGACTGCGCGTACAGCCGCACCGGCGAGGGCCTGCACCGGTTCACCGACCCGGCCGACGGCGAGACCTACCTGTACACCCACTACGAGCCGGCCGACGCCCGCCGGGTCTTCGCCGACTTCGAGCAGCCCGACCTGAAGGCGCCGTTCACCTTCTCGGTGACCGCGCCGGCCGCCTGGGACGTCTGGTCGAACGCCGTCCACGACAGCGTCAAGGACGAAGACACCTCCCGCACCTGGGAGTTCGCGCCGACCCGGCCGATCTCGACCTACCTCACCGCCGTGGTCGCCGGCCCTTACCACGTCGAACGCGACCACTACAGCCGCGAACTGCCCGACGGCAGCACCCTGGAGATCCCGCTCTCCGCGCTCTGCCGCAAGTCGCTGGCGCCCTACTTCGACGCGGACGAGATCCTCGGCGTCACCAAGCAGGGCCTGGAGTACTTCCACCAGGAGTTCGACTACCCGTACCCGTTCGGCAAGTACGACCAGGCCTTTGTCCCCGAGTACAACATCGGCGCGATGGAGAACCCCGGCTGCGTGACCTTCCGCGAGGAGTTCATCTTCCGCTCGAAGGTCACCGAGGCCGCCTACGAGGGCCGGGCCAACGTCATCCTGCACGAGATGGCCCACATGTGGTTCGGCGACCTGGTCACCATGCGCTGGTGGGACGACCTGTGGCTGAAGGAGTCGTTCGCCGACTTCATGGGCTCGTACGCGCTGCTCGCCGCCGGCACCAAGTACCGCACGGCCTGGACCACCTTCGCCAACCAGCGCAAGGCCTGGGCCTACCGGCAGGACCAGTTCCCGACCACCCACCCGATCACCGCGGACATCCGGGACCTGGAGGACGCCAAGCTCAACTTCGACGGCATCACCTACGCCAAGGGCGCCTCGGTGCTCAAGCAACTGGTGGCGTACGTCGGGCGGGACGCCTTCTTCGAGGGCGCCCGGCGCTACTTCAAGCGGCACGCGTACGGCAACACCGTCCTGGACGACCTGCTCGGCGCGCTGGAGGAGACCAGCGGGCGCGACCTCACCTCCTGGGCCCGCGCCTGGCTGCAGACCGCCGGCGTCAACGCGCTCACCCCGCAGCTCACCGTCGACGCGGAGGGCCGGATCACCGAACTCGCCGTCCTGCAGGACGGCGAGCCGCAGCGCCCGCACCGGGTCGCGGTCGGCTGCTACGACCGGGACGCGGACGGCGCCCTGGTGCGCACCGACCGGATCGAGCTGGACGTCACCGGCGCGCGCACGGTCGTCGCGGAACTCGTCGGACGGCCCAGGCCCGCCCTGGTGCTGCTCAACGACGACGACCTCACCTACTGCAAGATCCGCTTCGACTCGGAGTCGTTGGAGACCCTGCGCACCGGCCTCGGCGACATCACCGACGGTCTCGCCCGGGCGCTCACCTGGTCGGCCGTCTGGAACCTCACCCGGGACGGCCTGATGCCCGCCCGCGACTACGTCGCGCTGGTGCTGCGGTTCGCCGGGCAGGAGTCCAACATCGGCGTCCTGCAGTCCCTGCACCAGCAGGCCAAGGGCGCGGTCGACCTCTACGCCGATCCCGCCTGGCGTGCCGAGGGCGGCCGGCTGCTCGCCGAGGGCGCCCTGCGCGAGCTGCGCGCCGCCGCGCCCGGCGGCGACCACCAGCTGGCCTGGGCGCGGTTCCTGGCCCAGACCGCGAACGGCTCCGAGCACCTGCGCCTGGTCCGCGGCCTGCTGGCCGGCAGCGCCCGGATCGACGGCCTGGCCGTCGACCAGGAGCTGCGCTGGTCCCTCTGGCTGGCACTCGCCGTCGCCGGCGAGGCCACCGAGGAGGAGCTGGCCGGCGAATTCGCCGCCGACAACACCGCCGGCGGCCGCCGGCAGTACACCCAGTGCCTGGCCGCCCGGCCCACCGCCGAGGCCAAGGCCGCCGCCTGGTCAGCCGTGATCGACTCCGACGAACTGCCCAACGCCCTGGTGGAGGCGCAGATCGCGGGCTTCGCGCCGGCCGGGCAGCGCGAGCTCACCGCGCCGTACGCCGAGCGGTACTTCGGGCTGCTGGAGCAGGTCTGGGCCGAGCGCACCATCGAGATCGCGATGCGCATCGTCGGCGGCTTCTTCCCCCGGCTGCAGATCAGCACGCAGACGCTGGCGGCCGCCGACGCCTGGCTGACCGGCCACCCGGACGCGGCGCCCGCGCTGCGCCGGCTCGTGCTGGAGTGCCGGGACGACCTGGCCCGGGCGCTGCGGGCACAGGCCTGCGACCGCGTCTGACCCCGGCGCACCAAAGGGGCCGCACCGGGTGGGATTCCCACCCGGTGCGGCCCCTTCGCCGTCTCAGCGGCCCTGCAGGCCCTTGTCCAGCGCCTTCATCAGCGAGCCCTGGGCGTCGTCGTTGTCCAGCGCCCAGGCCATCACGCCGGCCAGGTCGTTCCAGCGCGAGTACTCGGCCTTGCGGGTGAGCAGCTCGGGGGTGTCGAAGGACCAGAACTCGGTGCCGTCGTACTTCCAGGTCGCCCCGTGCTGGCGGTCGTAACCGACCTTGCCGGGCAGGTCCTTGATCTGGTTGTAGGGCAGGGTGCCGCCCCGGGCCAGGCCGGTCGCCGGCTGGAAGAGGCCGCCCCGGGTACCGGCCGGCACACCCGTCCAGCCGTAGCCGTAGAACGGCACGCCGAGCACGGCCTTGTCGGCCGGCAGGCCGTTGTCCAGGTAGTGCTGGACCACCCGGTCGACGCTGTAGAACTTGTTGTCGGTGGCCGGGTCGGCCTTGTCCGCGTACAGGTTCGCGTTGTGGTTGGTCGGACCGAGGGTGTCCCAGCTGCCGTGCAGGTCGTAGGTCATCAGGTTGAGCCAGTCCACCGACTTGGCGACCTTGCGCAGCTCCAGCTGGTCGGCGCGGCCCTCGTTGGAGGCGACGGCGGCGGTCAGCAGGTAGTGCGGGCCCTTGCGCCCGCTCAGCGCGTCCAGCTGCTTGCGGAACTCCTGCATCAGCAGGGTGTAGTTGCGGCCGTCCTCCGGACGCACGATGTTGCCGGCGTCACCGCCGCCGCCCGGGTACTCCCAGTCGATGTCGATACCGTCGAAGGCGCCCGCGCCGGCGCCGGCGCCGCCCTCGGCCGAACCGAGCTGCGGGAGGTTGCCCTTGATGTAGAGGTCGATGCAGGAGGCGACGAACTTCTTGCGCGAGGCGTCGGTGAGCGCGGCGTCCGAGAAGTACTTCGACCAGCTCCAACCACCCAGCGAGATGACCGACTTGAGCTGGGGGTTCTTGGCCTTGAGCTTGCGCAGCTGGTTGAAGTTGCCCTTGAGCGGCTGCTCGGCGGTGTCGGCGACGCCGTCCACCGACTCCTCGGCGCCGACCGGGCGCTGGTAGTCGGCCCAGGCGTCACCGACGCCGGCCGCGTTCGCCTCGAAGCAGGTGCCGTCCGAAGAGACGTTGCCGAAGGCGTAGTTGATGACGGTGAGCTTCCCGGCCTGGCCGGAGTCCTGCACCTTCTTGGCGGAGAAGCCGCTGTAGATGCCCCACTGGGTGAAGTAGCCGACGCGCTGGCCCTTCAGCCGGGGAGCGTGGTGGTCGTCGTGGGCCTGGGCGGCGGGAGCCGCCGCCAGGGTCGCCACCGTGAGGGCGGCGAGGAGGGCGGCCGTGCGGCTGGGCATGCGCATACGAGAAGACCCCGTGGCTCTCTCTGAGTCAGCACTTAATGGTCTGGACCAAGCTGAAACAGAGGTTTAGTCCACTTGAGCCCCTCCGCACAAGGGGTAGCGGCCCACGGATTCGGCCGGGCTCACCTCCAACACCCCGGCCGGGCCCGACTCCTGATACGACGAAGGCCGGGCCGCACCCCCGTGGGGATGCGGCCCGGCCCGATGCCTACGGCGTCGGTCAGCCGATCAGGCTGCGCAGCACGTACTGCAGGATGCCGCCGTTGCGGTAGTAGTCCGCCTCGCCGGGGGTGTCGATGCGCACGACCGCGTCGAAGCTGACGTCACCCGCGGTGACCTTGACGGTCTTCGGGGTGCGGCCCTCGTTGAGCTCGGTCACGCCGGTGAAGGAGAAGGTCTCCTCGCCGGTCAGGCCCAGCGACTCGGCGGTCTGGCCGGCCGGGTACTGCAGCGGCAGGACGCCCATGCCGATCAGGTTCGAGCGGTGGATGCGCTCGTAGGACTCGGCGATGACGGCCTTGACGCCGAGCAGCGCGGTGCCCTTGGCGGCCCAGTCGCGGGACGAGCCGGAGCCGTACTCCTTGCCCGCCAGGACGACCAGCGGGATGCCGGCGGCCTGGTAGTTCTGCGAGGCGTCGTAGATGAACGACACCGGCGCGTCGGCCTGGGTGAAGTCGCGGGTGTAGCCGCCCTCGGTGCCCTCGGCGATCTGGTTGCGCAGGCGGATGTTCGCGAAGGTGCCGCGGATCATCACCTCGTGGTTGCCACGACGCGAGCCGTACGAGTTGAAGTCGCGCTTCTCCACGCCGTTCTCGGTCAGGTACTGCGCCGCCGGGGTGCCCGGCTTGATGTTGCCGGCCGGGGAGATGTGGTCGGTGGTGACCGAGTCGCCCAGCTTGGCCAGCACGCGGGCGCCGGCGATGTCGCTCACCGGGCTCGGGGTCTTGGCCATGCCCTCGAAGTAAGGGGGCTTGCGGACGTAGGTCGACTCGGCGTCCCACTCGAAGGTGTTGCCGGTCGGGACCGGGAGCGACTGCCAGCGGTGGTCGCCGGCGAAGACGTCCTGGTAGCCCTTGTCGAACATGGCCTCGTCGATCGAGCCGGCCACCGTGTCGGCGACCTCCTTCTCGGTCGGCCAGATGTCGGCGAGGAAGACGTCGTTGCCGTCGGCGTCCTGACCCAGGGCGTCCTTGGTGATGTCGACGTTCATGTTGCCGGCCAGGGCGTAGGCGACCACCAGCGGCGGCGAGGCCAGGTAGTTCATCTTGACGTCCGGGTTGATCCGGCCCTCGAAGTTGCGGTTGCCGGAGAGCACCGAGACGACCGCGAGGTCCGACTCGTTGACGGCGGCCGAGACCTCCTCGGGCAGCGGGCCCGAGTTGCCGATGCAGGTGACGCAGCCGTAGCCGACCAGGTTGAAGCCCAGCTTCTCCATGTACGGGAGCAGGCCGGCCTTCTCGTAGTAGTCCATGACGACCTTGGACCCGGGGGCCAGGGTGGTCTTGACCCACGGCTTGACGGTCAGGCCCTTCTCCACGGCCTTCTTCGCCAGCAGGGCCGCGCCCAGCATGACGGAGGGGTTGGAGGTGTTGGTGCAGGAGGTGATCGAGGCGATCACGACCGCGCCGTTGTCGATCTCGTACGACGTGCCGTCGGGGGAGGTGACGGTGGTCGGCTTCGAGGCCTCGGAGGAGTACGTCGGCAGCGCCTCGGCGAAGCGGTCGGCGGCCTCGGCCAGGATCACGCGGTCCTGCGGGCGCTTCGGACCGGAGATCGACGGGACGACGGTGGAGACGTCCAGCTCGAGGTACTCGGAGTAGACCGGCTCGACCGACGGGTCGTGCCAGAGGCCCTGCTCCTTGGCGTACGCCTCGACCAGGGCGAGCTGCTGCGCGTCGCGGCCGGTGAGCTTGAGGTAGCTGATGGTCTCGGCGTCGATCGGGAAGATCGCACAGGTCGAGCCGAACTCCGGCGACATGTTGCCGATGGTGGCGCGGTTCGCCAGCGGGATCGCGGTGACGCCCGCGCCGTAGAACTCGACGAACTTGCCGACCACACCGTGCTTGCGCAGCATCTCGGTGATGGTGAGCACCAGGTCGGTGGCGGTGGTGCCGGCCGGGAGCTGGCCGTTGAGCTTGAAGCCCACCACGCGCGGGATCAGCATGGAGACCGGCTGGCCGAGCATCGCGGCCTCGGCCTCGATGCCGCCGACGCCCCAGCCCAGCACGCCCAGGCCGTTGACCATGGTGGTGTGCGAGTCGGTGCCGACGCAGGTGTCGGGGTACGCCTGGCCACCCCGGACCATGACCGTACGGGCCAGGTGCTCGATGTTGACCTGGTGGACGATGCCGGTGCCCGGGGGGACGACCTTGAACTCGTCGAACGCGGTCTGGCCCCAGCGCAGGAACTGGTAGCGCTCCTTGTTGCGGCCGTACTCGATCTCGACGTTCTGGGTGAAGGCGTCCTTGGTGCCGAACTTGTCGGCGATGACGGAGTGGTCGATGACCAGCTCGGCCGGGGCCAGCGGGTTGATCTTCGCCGGGTCGCCGCCCAGCTCCTTGACGGCCTCACGCATGGTGGCGAGGTCGACGACACACGGCACGCCGGTGAAGTCCTGCATGATCACGCGGGCGGGCGTGAACTGGATCTCCTCGCTCGGCTCCGCCGTGGCGTCCCAGTTGCCCAGGGCGCGGATGTGGTCGGCGGTGATGTTCGCGCCGTCCTCGGTGCGGAGCAGGTTCTCCAGCAGCACCTTGAGGCTGTAGGGCAGCCGCTCGGAGCCCTCGACGGCGGAGAGCTTGAAGATCTCGTACGACTCGTCGCCCACCTGCAGCGAGCTGCGGGCGTCGAAGCTGTTCGCGGACACGACTGACTCCTTTTAGGTGCTTCGTGCGGTGCCCGGCGCCTCTCGATGGTAAGGTCTGCCTAACTTAGGCCTACCTAACCCGGATCGCCGGTGAGCGCCTCTCGGCAAGTATCTTGATGTCGAGATAAATAGTAGTGGGCAGTTATCTCGATGTCGAGATAAACCATAGTGCATGTCTCGCGCAAGCACGCGCCCGGCATGCCCGTGTAGCACCCTGCCCGAAATCGGCCCCGCCGGACGTGACGCGGGGCGCCCGCCACACCCGCCAAGGCTCCCGCGGGGACACGAACGGCGAGGAAGCGGCAGGTGACCGCACGAGGCGGACGCGCCGCGAACCAGGGCGGCGCAGGCGGCGGACCACACGGGTGAACGGCCCCGCACGGCCGAACCGGGGCGTCAGTGGTCGGGTCGGGGGCCCGGTGGCCGAGGCCGCGGGTGGTCAGGGTCGGGGTCGGGTCGGGGGCCCGGTGGCCGAGGCCGCGGGCGGTCGGGGTCGGGGTGGTCGGGATGGTCGGGCCTGAGCGCCCCCGGGGCCGCCGAACCGGGCCGAGTGCGGGCGGTCAGTCCTTGCGGCGGGATCGGGCGATCCGGACCAGGAACACCACGCCGACCAGCACGACGGCGGCCACCACGATCACGGCCACCAGCAGGCCCGCCGACTCTTCCGGCGCGGGGGCGATGTCAGCGAGACGCACGGGGGTTCCTCCCGATGGGGTCGATACCTAGGACGAGCACGAGCAGGACGGGGAATTCGAGGTACGCGTGATAGCTCGCCAACGCCGCGTACAGGGCCTTGCCCTGGGCGTAGTCACTGGCGAACAGGACGGCCAGGGCCGCGCCGGCCGCCACCCCGAGCACCCAGGCCCGGCGGCCGCGCAGGGCCGGCGCGCGGCGCTCGAAGGCGGCGCTCGCCTCGGGGGCGTAGCGCGGCAGGAACCACACCCAGACCACGTAGTGCATGGTCTGCAGGAAGGCGAAGACCGCGACGAAGCGGAGCCCGGCCGAGCCGTCCAGCCAGCCGGGCGGGGTGTACGAGGCGGCCAGCCGGTCCGCCGTGGCGGTGGCCGGCGCCGCCCAGCCGTCCAGCACCCCACCGAGCAGCAGCGCCGGAACGACCAGCACCCAGCCGCACTGCACCGCCATGAACGCGGCCCGCCCGCGCGGCAGACCGCGCGACCACTCCAGCAGGAACAGCAGCGGCACCAGGTTGTGCAGGTGGGTCAGCACCACGAAGTGGTAGCCGGGAAAACTCAGCGAGGCGGCCGCCGCGAGCAGCAGGAGCACCGCCGCCCCCGCCAGCAGCCACGGGCGCCGGCGCAACGCGTGCAGGCAGGCCGCCGCCAGCAGCCCGTACACCAGCAGGATCTCGGCAGCGCGGGAGGCATCGGAGACCGGCAGCAGCCGGCACAGCACGATGCCGGTGATCAGTGCCACCAGCAGCTTCAGGAACGGGCCGGCCAGCACCGTCCCGAAGCGACCGGTGACGTAGCGCAGTTCGAGGACGTTGTGCAGGATGCCGAACAACGCGAGACCGAGGACGGCCGTACCGGCCGGCGCGCGCAGCGCCGCGGCCAGTGCCAGGGCGGTGGCCGCGAGGAACCCCGCCAGGGGTGCGGCGCCGACGGCGCGCGCCGAGGGGGGAAGCACCGCAGTGGCCATCCTGATCCCTCCCCCGTTCCACGACCCGGCCCGTACCTGGCACGATCACGCCCGTGCCGTATCTGCTCGCGTTCGCGCTCACCCTGCTCGTCGAAGTGCCGCTGTACGTCGCGTCGCTCTCGCTCGGCCAGGTCCGGCCGGCGCGGGCCGCGGCGGCGGCCGTGGCGGTCAACTGTGCGACGCACCCGCCGCTCTGGTGGTTCCTCGGCCGCTTCACCGGCTCGACCGCCGCAGCCTACTGGACCGCCCTCACCCTCGCGGAGCTGGCCGTGCTCACCATGGAGGCGGCCCTGATCGGACGGCTGGCCGGCTGCCGAGGGCCGCTGCCGTACGCGGCCTCGTTCACCGCCAACGCGGCGTCGGTGCTGGCCGGGATACTGGTGGCCCGGGGGCTGTCGCCCGGCTGACGGGACCGGCGTGGGCGGGCGGCCCCGGGCGGGCTCCGAGGTGGGTCCGGAGGTAGGGACCCGACCGTGCCGGGCCGACGGGCCGACAGACAGACAGACAGATGGACAGATGGACAGACCGATGGACGACCGACAGGCCGGAGGCCGTGAATGATCGTGGTGGACGCTTCCGCACTGGTGCTGGCCCTGGCGGACGAGGGTGAGCGCGGCGACCGCGCGCGGGCGCTGCTCGCGGCCGGCGGCGAGTGGGTGGCCCCGGAGCATCTGCTGATCGAGGTGATGCAGTCCCTGCGGGGGCTCTACCTGGCCAAGGAACTGACGGCCGGACGGGTCGCCGAACTGGCGGCGGAGCTGCCCGGGCTCACCGTCCGCACGGTGGAGGTCGCGCCGTTGCTGGAGCGGATCTGGGAGCTGAAGGACAACCTGACGCCGGACGACGCCGCGTACGTGGCGGTCGCGGAGCGGTACGGCGTGCCGCTGGTGACGGCCGACCTGCGGCTGATGCGGGCCAGTGGCCCGCGCTGCGAGATCCAGGGGATCGTCCGCGGCCAGGCCTGAGGCCCGCCGGACCGCGCCGGGCCGGGGCCCCGGCGCCGCGCCGGGCCGGGACCCCGGCCCGGGCCGCCGCCGTCGTCCGCGGCGACGACCGCCTACGCGACGGCCCGGCGACAGGCAGCCCGGCGACGGGTAGCCCGACAAGGGGGGCGGCCTGGCGAGGGGCGCCAGGGTACGGTCAGGCGCCGAGGGTCGCGACCAGCACGGCCTTGATGGTGTGCAGCCGGTTCTCCGCCTGGTCGAAGACCACCGAGTGCGCCGACTCGAAGAGCTCGTCGGTGCACTCCAGCTCGGTCATGCCGGTGGCCTCGAACATCTGCCGGCCGAGGGCGGTGCCGAGGTCGTGGAAGGCCGGCAGGCAGTGCAGGAACTTCACGGCCGGGTTCCCGGTGGCCCGGACGGTGTCCATCGAGACCTGGTACGGCCTGAGCAGTTCGATCCGCTCGCCCCAGACCTCCTTGGGCTCGCCCATCGAGACCCAGACGTCGGTGTAGAGGAAGTCCACGCCGGCCACGCCCGCGGCGACATCCTCGGTCAGGGTGATCCGCGCGCCGGTGCCCTCGGCGAGCGCGAGTGCCGCCTTCTGGACGTCCTCGGCCGGCCAGAGCTCTCTGGGAGCGACGATCCGGATATCCATGCCGAGGAGGGCACCGGTGACGAGCAGCGAGTTGCCCATGTTGGAGCGGGCGTCGCCGAGGTAGGCGAGAGCGGTCTGGGCGAAGGGCTTCGACGAGTGCTCCTGGACGGTCAGGATGTCCGCCAGCATCTGGGTCGGGTGCCACTCGTCGGTGAGTCCGTTCCAGACCGGGACGTTCGCGTGGGCGGCGAGCTCCTCGACGATCTCCTGCCCGTGCCCCCGGTACTCGATGCCGTCGAACATCCGGCCGAGCACCCGGGCCGTGTCCTTGATCGACTCCTTGTGGCCGATCTGCGAGCCGGACGGATCGAGGTAGGTGGTGCTCGCGCCCTGGTCGTGGGCGGCGACCTCGAAGGCGCAGCGGGTCCGGGTGGACGTCTTCTCGAAGATCAGCGCGATGTTCTTGCCGCGCAGCCGGGGCTGCTCGGTGCCCGCGTACTTCGCGGCCTTGAGCTGGGCCGCGAGGTCCACCAGGAAGCGGAACTCCTGGGGAGTGAAGTCGAGCTCCTTGAGGAAGTGCCTGTTCCGGAGGTTGAACGCCATGCCGGGCTCCTGAGTGGGTGACGCGGACCGTGAAGCGGCAATTATATACGATACTTGGAATTTCTATGCAGAATGGGGATCGGGCCTTCCGGAAGGCGGCCGGACGGAACGTCCGAGCGACCGCCGTGGCTCGCGGAGCCTGGCCCGGCCCTCGCCCCGCCGGCCTGACCCGCCCCGGCTTCGGGACGACTCGGCGAGGTGCCCGCCGGCGCGTTCGCGCAGGCCGGCGGGCACCTCGCCCGCATTCCTAGAGCCGGGGGTCCACCGGCTCCGACTCCAGGGCCAGGACGGCGAACACCGGCTCGTGCACCCGCCAGAGCGGCTCGCCGGCCGCCAGGCGGTCCAGCGCCTCCAGGCCCAGGGCGTACTCGCGCAGGGCGAGGGAGCGCTTGTGGCCGAGGAACCGCTGCCGCAGCTGGTCCAGGTACTCGGTGTAGTCGGGGCCGTAGATGATCCGCAGGTACTCCCTGCCGCGCACCTTCACCCCGGGCTGGAGCAGGCCGCCCGGGCGTCCCTCCCCCGCCTTGCCGCGGGCCAGCGAGGAGAGCGGCTTGACCACCATGCCCTCGCCGCCCGCCCCGGTCAGCTCCTCCCACCAGGCGATGCCCGCCGCGACGGACTGCTCGTCCGAGGTGTCGACCAGCAGCCGGCCGGTGCCCCGCAGGAGCGGGACCTCGTGGTCGTCCGCCGCGACCAACCGGTCGATCCAGCCGAGGTGCTCGTCGTGCGGCCGCACCGCGAGGTTGGCCCCCTCCGCCGCCAGCACCTGGAAGGGCGCCAGCCGGACGCCCGCGAGGCCCTCGGTCGGCCAGCAGTAGCGCCGGTACGCCGCGACGAAGGCCTCGGCGTCGGCGGCCCGCCTGCGCTGGCGCTCGGTCAGCTCGCCGAGGTCGAGCCCCCGGCCGGCGGCCTGCTCCAGGGCCGCCAGCACCGTGGGCAGGGCCGCCCCGGCCGCCGCCCCGACGGCCGCGTACTGCCGGCGCAGCAGTTCCAGGGCCTTCAGCGACCACGGCATCAGCTCGGCGTCCAGCAGCAGCCAGCCGGTCTCGAGTTCGTCGAAGAGCCCGGCCTTCTCGGCGGCCGCGCGGACCCGCTCCAGGACGGCGCCGGTGACCGCGTCGTCGCTGAGGAAGGCCCGGCCGGTCCGGGTCCAGATCGCACCCGGGCCGGCGATGCCGAACCGCTTCTCCAGCGCGGTGTCTTCCCTGGCCACCAGGACGACCGCCCGGGAGCCCATGTGCTTCTCCTCGCAGATGACGTGCTGGACGCCGTCGGCGCGGTAGGAGGAGAAGGCCTCCTCGGGGTGTTCGAGGTAGCCGGGCCGGCGCGAGGTGGCGCTCGGTGCCATGGTCGGCGGCAGGTAGGCGAGCAGTCGCGGGTCGAGCGCGAAGCGGCTCATCACCTCCAGCGCGGCCGCGGCGTTCTCCTCCCGGACGGTGACCCGGCCGTGCAGCGACGTCTCCACGACACGGCGACCGGCCACGTCGGTGAGGTCGAGCGGCCGCCCTTCGTGGGGCGCCGGCGCGTCCGTGGTCATCGGGCGGACGGGTGCGTACCACTCCCGCTCCGCCTCGACGCTCACCAGCTCGCGCTCCGGGTGACGCAGCGCGGTGAGGCTGCCGCCGAAGACGCAGCCGGTGTCCAGGCAGATGGTGTTGTTGACGAAGCTGGGCACCTGGACGGGCGTGTGGCCGTAGACCACCAGCGCCTTGCCCCGGTACTCCTCCGCCCACGGGTACCGGACCGGCAGACCGTACTCGTCGGTCTCGCCGGTGGTGTCCCCGTACAGGGCGTGCGAGCGGACCCGGCCGGAGGTACGGCCGTGGTACTTCTCCGGCAGACCGGCGTGGCAGACCACCAGCCGGCCGCCGTCCAGCAGGTAGTGGCTGACCAGGTCGCGCATGAACGCGCGGACCTCCTGCCGGAACTCCTCCGGCTCGGCGGCGAGCTGGTCCAGCGACTCCTGCAGGCCGTGCGAGACGGTGACGTCGCGGCCGTCCATGGCGCGGCCGAGCTTGTTCTCGTGGTTCCCGGGCACGCAGACGGCGTGGCCGGCGCCGACCATGCCCATCACCAGGCGCAGCACGCCCGGCGTGTCCGGGCCCCGGTCGACCAGGTCGCCGACGAAGACGGCCGTCCGGCCCCCGGGGTGCGTGGCGTCGACCGGGCGGCCCTCGGCGTCGCGGGTGAGGGTGTAGCCGAGGCGGGTGAGCAGGGTCTCCAACTCGGATCGGCAGCCGTGGATGTCCCCCACGATGTCGAACGGGCCGGTGAGGTGGCGCAGGTCGTTGTAGCGCTTCTCGGTGACGATCTCGGCGGCGTCGACCTCGGCCTCGCCGCGCAGGATGTGCACCTTGCGGAAGCCTTCGCGCTCCAGGCCACGCAGCGAGCGACGCAGTTCGCGGTTCTGGCGCGGGACGACGTGCGGGGGCAGTTGGCGGTCCGGACGAGTCCGGTTCCGCTCGGCGCAGACGCCCGGCGGGATGTCCAGGACGATCGCGATCGGCAGCACGTCGTGGTCCCGCGCGATCTTGATCAGCTGCTTGCGGGCCTCGGGCTGGACGTTGGTGGCGTCCACGACGGTCAGTCGCCCACCGGCGAGACGCTTGCCGACGATGTGGTGGAGCAGCTCGAAGGCCTCGGCGGACGCCGACTGGTCGTTCTCGTCGTCGGCGATCAGGCCGCGGCAGAAGTCCGAGGAGACCACCTGGGTAGGCAGGAAGTGCTTGCGAGCGAAGCTGGACTTGCCGGCGCCGCTCGTCCCGATCAGGACGACGAGGGAGACATCCGTGACCGGGAGGACGCGCGGCGCGGCGGGCGTGGCCGGGGTGGCCGGGGTGGCCGGGGCGGCCGGGGCGGCCGGGGTGGCGGCGGTCGGCCCGGTGGGGCGGTCGGCGTCGGTCATCGGGTGTCGCCCCCTTCGGGGGTGGTCGCGGAATCGGTGGTGGCAGCGGTGGGAGAGGCGGGAGAGGTGGGAGCGGTCCCGGTGGCAGAAGCGGGAGCGTTCCCGGTGACGGCCCGGGTGCCGAGGCGGAACAGGGCCAGCTGGGTCGGTGCGCCGACCTCCGGGTCGTGAGGCCCGACGGGCCGGATGACGACCGTGTACCCGTAGGTCGCGGCGGCCCGCTCGGCCCAGGCCCGGAACTGCGCGCGGTCCCATTCGAAGCGGTGGTCGGCGTGCCGGACGTGCCCGGCCGGGAGGCTCTCCCAGCGGACGTTGTACTCGACGTTGGGTGTGGTGACGACGACGGCCGACGGACGGGCCACCCCCAGCACGGCCTGTTCGAGGGCCGGCAGCCGGGGCAGGTCCAGGTGCTCGATCACCTCCGAGAGGACGGCTGCGTCGTAGCCCTTGAGGCGCGCGTCGGTGTAGGTCAGGGCGCCCTGGACGAGGCTGACCCGGGCCGCCTGACGCTCCGACATCCGGTCCAGGCGGAGCTTTCGGGCGGCGGTGGACAGCGCCCGGGAGGACACGTCCACGCCGAGCACCTCGGTGATCCGGGCGTCCTTGAGCAGAGCGGCGATCAGCTCGCCCTGCCCGCAGCCGAGGTCGGCCACCCGGGCCGCCCCCACCTCGCGCAGGGCGTCCAGGATCGCCGCGCGGCGCTGCTCGGCCAGTGAAGGGGCCTTCGGCGCCGCGGGAGCGTCCGGCTCCGGGCCGGAACCGCTCGCGGCCCCGGCCTCGGCGGGCCGGCCGTCGGCCGGCCCGCCGAGGGCGGGCCCGGTGGCGTCGCCCGTCTCCCCCGAGTCGTCGACGGCGTTGTCGAACTCCTCGGCCTCCCGGTCGTCGGCCTCCGCCAGCCGGGCGAGCTCCAGCCGCTGCATGGCCGTGCGGGTCAGCGACCAGCGGCGGGCCAGGTAGCGGCCGGCGATCAGGGCTCGCTCGGGGTGGTCCGCGAGCCAGCCCTCGCCGGCGGCGAGCAGCTTGTCGACCTCGTCGGGCGCCACCCAGTAGTGCTTGGCGCCGTCGAGCACCGGCAGCAGGACGTAGAGCTGCTGGAGCGCGTCGGCGAGGCGCAGCGTCCCCGCCAGTCCGACCCGGAGGTAGCGCGACGGCCCCCACTCGGGGAAGGTCTCGTCGAGCGGGATCGGCGCCGCCTCGACCTGCCAGCCGAGCGGCTCGAAGAGCCGGGCCACCATGGCCGCACCGCCGCCCTCGCCAGGCCCGTTCGCGGGCACGGCGGGCAGCACGATCCGCAGCGGCCGGGTCTCGTCCGCGAGCCCGGGCCGGTTCTCGCAGACACCCTTCATGGCGGTGCGGAACACGGTGCGCAGCGCCACCGCGAGCAGGGACGAGGCCGCGTAGGGGCGGTCGTTGACGTACTGGGAGAGGGCGAAGTCGGGCGAGCCGCCGCGGCCCTTGCCCATCCCCCGCCGGACCAGCGCGACGGGGTCGATGTCCAGCAGCAGCGCCGCTGTACAGGCCTCGTCGGTCGCCTCCGGGTAGAAGACATGGGCCTCGCCGTGGGAGGTCGCGAAGCGCTGCACCTTGCCGGGGTGCTTGTGCAGCAGAAATCCCAGGTCGGTGGCGGGGCGCTCGGCCGTGCCGGTGGTGGAGATCGAGATGAACACCCGCCCGAGTATCGCGGAGGCCGGTCGGCGGGGGCATCGGGTTTTGTGGCGGTGTCCGTCCGGTGAGCGCGTTCGGCGCCCCGGGCCGGAATTGGTTAACGTGCACCGTGTGACTGCTGAATCCACCTCCCTCGCAAACGGCGCCGTCGCCGCCGGTCTGGCGACCATCGCCGCCGACGGCACCGTCCTCGACACCTGGTTCCCCGCCCCGGAGCTCACCGCCGAGCCCGGCCCCGCCGGCACCGTCCGACTGACCGCCGAGCAGGCCGAGGCCGAGCTCGGCCCGGGCGCCGTCGACGCACTGCGCAGTGACGCGCGCCGTGGCGTCGAGGTGATCGCGGTGCGCACCACGATCGCCTCGCTGGACGAGAAGCCGATCGACGCGCACGACGCCTACCTGCGGCTGCACCTGCTGAGCCACCGCCTGGTCAAGCCGCACGGCCAGAGCCTGGAGGGCGTCTTCGGGCTGCTCGCCAATGTCGCCTGGACCAGCATCGGCCCGGTGCCGGTGGACAACGTCGAGCAGGCCCGCCTCGCGGTCCGCGCCCAGGGCGGCCAGCTGGCCGTCTACGGGATCGACAAGTTCCCCCGGATGACCGACTATGTCGCCCCGTCCGGCGTCCGGATCGCGCACGCCGACCGTGTCCGTCTCGGCGCCCACCTCGCGGTCGGCACCACGGTGATGCACGAGGGCTTCGTCAACTTCAACGCCGGCACCCTGGGCACCTCCATGGTCGAGGGCCGGATCAGCGCGGGTGTCGTGGTCGGCGACCACAGCGACATCGGTGGCGGCGCCTCGATCATGGGGACGCTCTCGGGCGGCGGCAAGCAGACCGTCTCGGTCGGCGAGCGCTGCCTGCTGGGCGCGAACGCGGGTATCGGCATCTCGCTCGGCAACGACTGCGTGGTGGAGGCCGGCCTGTACGTCACGGCCGGCACCCGGGTGGCGCTGCCGGACGGCAAGGTCGCCAAGGCGGTCGAGGTGTCCGGGCAGGACAACCTGCTGTTCCGCCGCAACTCGCAGACCGGCGCGGTCGAGGTGATCGCCCGGTCCGGCTCCTGGGGCGGTCTGAACGCGGAGCTGCACGCTCACAACTGACCTCCTTCACTGGTTGTCCGCCGCCGGCACTGCCGGCGGCACCGGGCTCCTGGCGCTGTCCGCACGGACGGCGGCGGGAGCCCGTCGCCTTTTCGGTGATGGGCGTGGTGCCGCGGGGTGGCGGCGGGGCGGGGTGGCGCGGGGCGAGACCGGCGGCGGGGCGAGACCGGCTGCGGCGGGCACAAGGGCCCGGGCCGGCCGGGTCACCGGGCCCACGGACAGCCGGCCCAGCACAGGCAGTCGGGAGCGGGGCGGGTCGCGCGGCGCCGTACGGCGGTGCGGCGGGCGGCCGCCCTAGCCGAGCGGAGTGGCCGCCCGCAAGCCGGGCTCACCCGTGGGACGTACCCGGACGGGGTCTTGGACCGCATCGGGTGGTCCGAGGTGACCGGCCGCCGACGGCGGTCGTTGGGAACGGCGGGGCCCCCGCCCCGGTGGCGCCGGCCGGCGCTGCCCCTGCTGCGCGGCGTACGACGGGCAGCACCGACGTCCGCCGCATCACAGCACGCCACCGATCCGAAGAGGTCCCCTCATGTCCGAGCACTGGTCCGAGGCACCCGCCGCACCGCACGATCCGAGCGCCACGGGCCTGGCGGCCACGGCCGCCCCCGCCACCCCGAAGAGCCTGCTGGAGCAGATGCAGGAGCTGCTCGCGTCGGTGAACGCCGATCTGGCCGGGATGGGCGCCGCCCTGCAGTCCTCGGGGGCCCGGCCGGCCGGTGCCGCCGAGCCCGCCGACCCGGCGGCCTTGTCCGACCCCGCCGGGGGCCGGTAGTCCCGGGTTCCGGACGGCGGGGCCAGCGGGACGACGAGGACCGGCGTGCCTCCACCGGGTGCGACGCCGCCCGCCCGGTCGCCGCAGGCCCCGCCGCACCCCGGGGCCGGGGCCTGGGCCCCGGCCCGTGCGCGAAGCCGGTCGGGCCGACGGCCGCAGGCCCCGCTGCGGCCCGGGGCGGCCGAGCAGATCGCGTCGAGCGGATCCGTGACGCCGTCCCCGATCCCTGCACCCGTCCCCTCGCCCGTCCGTCCGCCCGTCCCTTCAGCGGACGGTTCGCCGGACCGCACCCCGGCCCGTGCGTCGGGCCGCTCCCCCCGCGCCGGCTCGTTCCGATCCCTCGGCGCCGGCTCGTTCCGATCCCTCGGCGCCGGCTCCCGCCCCCGCCGCGCTCGCGCTCCCGCGTCCCCCTCCCCGGCGGACTCCGCCGTGCGGACCGCCCGGTGGAGTTCGGCCACCAGGTCCTTGCACTCGGAGCCGGCGTCGACGCCGTCGATGCACGTCCAGTAGAGGCTCTCGGCGTCCGCGCCGCAGGCGAGGACGACCAGCGTCTCGGTGGCGTCGTGCAGAAGGCGGCCCAGCTCCTCCAGCAGCGGGTCGAGGTCCCCCAGGTCGGTCAGGCGCGAGGCTCGGCCGCTGCCGCCCCAGTCCACCGCGGCGGCGCTCTCCGGGGACGGTTCCAGGCAGCTCGCCACCTGGGCGCCCGCCTCGGACAGCAGCTGGCCGAGGGCCGCCACCTCGGCGTCCCCGCGCTCGGCCAGCCGGCTGCCGACGGCCTCCGTGAGCAGACCGGTCTGCCATGCCTCCAGCATCACGTCCGGCACGTCCCTGGCCTCGGCCATGGCGTGCCTGGCGGTCTTGATCAGTCGCAGCGCGTCCATGAGTGGCCGCTCCCCTCGCTCGCTCCATGCCGTCCGGGTCTCCCCGGACGGCGGGTCACGGCGAAAGCTTGCGGCGGCCGGCGGATCCGCGCAGCCACCCCCTCGAAAGCTGTGGACAACCCCGGGGTTGTGGACAAGCGGCCGGCCACCAATCAGCCGATCCGTCAATCGGACTTTCGAGGTCCGTCCGGTCGGCCGGGCGCCGGGAAGCGGAGTTCGTTGCGGTCGATCTTGGCCGCCAGCGCCGCCAGCGGGTCGACCCCGGTCGCCGTGCAGAACTGCAGGAGATAGGCCAGCACATCGGCGACCTCGTCCCGGACGCGGTGCGCGCTGCCCGGGTCGGACATGACCGCGGCCGCCTGTTCCGGTGTCAGCCACTGGAAGATCTCCAGCAGTTCCCCCGCCTCCACGCTCAGCGCGGCGGCCAGGTTCTTCGGGGTGTGGAAGGGCTCCCAGCTGCGGGCGGCCGCGAAACGCGACAGGCGCCGGCGCAGGCCGTCGAGGGAGTGGTCGTCGGGTACCGCGTTCGGATCGGTCACCTGCCCAGGTCTACCGCACCCGTGCCGGCCACCGTGACCGCGCCCGGCGCCGGCTCGTCCCCCTCCCCCGCCCCGGGGGCGAACTGGGCCGGGACCCGGGCCGATTCGGGCCGCAGCACGCTGTGGCCGGTGGCCGGGTCCCGGCGGCACTCGACCAGGTCCACGCCGGCCGTCCCGCCCGCCTCGCCGAGGGCCTCCCGGGCGGCCGCCGGGTCCTGCAGCGCGGCCAGCAACCGCACGTCGCGGCGCCCGCACACCTCCCGGGCCAGCCGCAGCAGCGAGGCGGTCTGCTCGCCGCCGAGCCCGGCACCGAGGTCCTCCGCGAGCACGGTCAGCTGCCGGCGGGCCCAGGGCACCTCGGCGGCCGGGTCGACGTCGAGCACGCCGGCGCCGGTGAGCAGGACGGCGGCGAAGGCGAGGTGGCGCAGCATGCCGTCCGAGGCCTGGTCGGCGCCGGTCCGGCCGAGCACTCCCTCGTCGAAGACGGCGAGCACCTGCTCCTCCGCCCCGGTGCCGCGCCGGGCGACGTCCAGGCCGAGCAGCGGGTGCGGGGCGGCGGACTGGACGACCTTGAGCAGGTGCCCGTACCGGCGGGCGCACTCGTTCTTGAGGCGGCCGAGCAGGGCCGAGATGTTGGCCGCCGTGCCGAGCAGCCGGGCCTGCGGGTCGGCCGGGGTCCAGTCGCGCATCAGGGCGGGGACGGGGTGCAGCGGGAACACCTCGCGCAGCGCGGTGAGCAGGTGCTCGCTCGCGGTCAGCACCTTGCGTTCGCCCGGCGAGGAGCCGGCCACCCGGAGCGGGAGCTGGCTGGTGATCAGGCTGCCGCTGGGGAAGGGCGCCCGGATGTCGCCCTGCCGGGTGTCGTTGTGCCAGGTCACGTTGATCCGGCGGTTGCGGACGTCCTGCTCGCCGGTCTCCACCAGGACCTGGCCGTCGAGGGTGAGCCGCTCCCTGGCGACCCGGACCGGGCCGTCGGTGCGGACCACCACCTCCAGCCGGACGGGGCCGGCGACGGAACGTACGGTGCAGCCCAGGATGACGGCGTCTCGGCCGTGCGGTACGCAGCCGAGCAGCCCGCCGCGTACCGGCGCCGCCAGCGGGCCGGACATCCCGGGCATGCCGTCCAGGGAGTCGGCGATGTCCTCGCCGAGGGCCAGCCGGGAGAGCACCGCGAGCGCGTCCAGGGCGTTCGACTTGCCGACCCCGGACGGCCCGTGCAGGACGGTGAGCGGGGACAGTCCGAGGACGGCCCGCCGGTAGGACTTGAACGAGGTGAGGCGCAGTTCCTCGACGGTGGGGCGTTCCGCGATGCCGTCGGCGGCCGGCGCTCCGGCGGGCCCGGCGGTGGCCCGGCCGAGGGGCGGCCGGGCCGTACGCGCCGGCGCGGCGGAAGGCGGTACGGCCGGAGGCAGTAGCAGCGCGGACGGTGCGGCGGGCGGGGCCACGGCGGGCGGGAATTCGGCCTGCGGCCGCCCGGCCGGGGGCTCGGTGGGCGCGACGGAAGTGGGCTGGACTGCTTCGCGGTTCACCCCGGGACCCTAGCCCCGGCCCCCTCGGCAGAAACGTGCCTGCTCCGGATATTCATCCCAAAGGGTCGGGCCCCGCGGGCCGGCTCAGCGGTACGCGGCGACGGTCACCGAGGCGGTCACCTCGACCGGGTCGGACAGCTCCGCCAGCCGGGCGTCGAGCTGCTCCCGGTCGGTGTGCCAGGCGCTCGGCCCCATCGCGACGACCGTCCGCACGTCGGCGGCGGAGAGCCGCATCGGGAACTCGACCTCCCGCCGCTCGGCGGGCGCCAGGTAGGGGCCGAGCTTCTCCTCGATCCGGCGCTGCTTGTCCTCGTCCACCGACAGCAGGCCCAGGGCCCCGACGAGTTCGCGCAGGTGACGGGAGGTCGGCGAGACCAGCAGCAGGGTGCCGCCGGGGCGCAGCGCGCGGCGGATCTCCGGGCCGTTGCGCGGCGCGAAGACGTTGAGGACCAGCCCGGCCGAGGCGTCCCGCAGCGGCAGCGGACGCCAGGCGTCGCAGACCACGGCGCCGATCCGGGGGTGGGCCCGGGCGGCGCGGCGGAGCGCGAACTTGGAGATGTCGAGGGCGGCGCCGGGGTTGCCGGGCAGCGCGTCCAGGACGTGGGCGAGGTAGTAGCCGGTGCCCGCGCCCAGGTCGGCGACCAGCCCTTCGGGGGCCGCGGCGACGGCGGCGTCGGCGAGCGCGTCGGCGATCGGCCGGTAGTGGGCGGCGGCGAGGAAGTCGGTTCGGGCGGACACCATGTCGGCGGTGTCACCGGTGCCGGTGTGGGCGTCGCCGGCCAGCAGGCTGACGTAGCCCTGCTTGGCGAGGTCGAAGCTGTGCCCGGCCGGGCAGCGCAGCGTGCGCCCGCCGAGGGCCAGCTCCTGTCCGCAGTGCGGGCAGGCCAGGTAGCGCTCGATGTCCTGCAGCAAGGTCCGTCTTCTCTCGCCCGTCGGCCGTCGGCCGAGGGTTCCGGCCGGCCGAGGGCTCAAGCCTAACGACTGCCTGCGGGCCGTCCGCTCCGCCGGGCTAGGCCTTCACCCGGGCCGGGCCCCCGGCGCGGGACTGTCCGGGCGGTCCGGCGCCGGCCGTGCGCCGGGTGGCCGCGCCCTCGGCGGCCCGCAGGGCGAGTGCCGCGAGCGCCTCGGGGGCGCCGGCCTGACCCCGGATGCCGGGGAAGGCGTTGACGTCCACGATCAGTGGTTCGCCGGCGCCGTCGAGCAGGTCCACCCCGTACACGTCCAGGCGGAAGACCTCCCCGACCCGGCGGACCAGGTCGAGCCGGTCGGCGGGCAGGTCCGCGGGGGCGAGGGGCAGGGCGGGGCCGCGGTCGTCGGCGGCCAGCTCGGAGCGGCGGCGGGCGGCGAAGACCTGTCCGGCGATCACCCAGAGCTTCTGGTCCCAGCCGCTGTTGGCGGTGAAGGGCTGGACGACGACGGGCTCGTCCGGCCGGTCCCGGGCGAGCGCTTCCAGCCGGGCGAGGTCCTCGGCCTTGGCGACCAGGTCGTGGCGGCGGCTGTGCCTGCTCTTCACCACCAGCGGGAAGTCGGCCGCCGTGAGGCCGCCGGGGCCGGTGAGTTCGCCGATCGAGCCGGCGGTGCGGGTCGCCGCGAAGGGCAGGCCGGCCGTCTTCGCCAGCTCGGCCATCCTGGTGCGGTCCTGGCAGAGTTCGGTGGCCGCCGCCGAGTTGATCACGGGGGCGCCGAGGGCTTCCAGCCGGCGGGCCAGCGCGAGCGCCCGGGGTGTCCGGGCCTTCAGCAGGTAGACGTCGGCGAGCCGGGCCGCGTCCGGCCAGGCCGGGTCGGCGGTGCCGGGGTCGAGCGCTTCGACCTGGTGCCGGGGGGTCAGCAGGGCGGTGGTGGCCGCCAGCAGCGGGTGTCCGGGCTCCGGTGTGAGCAGGCAGATCCTCATGCTCCGCCGACCGGCGCCGCGGCCTGCGCGGCCACCCCCGTGCGCGCGGAGGCGCCGGTGTGCGTGCCGGCGTGCGCCGATGCCCCGGCCACGGTCGCCGTGACGTCCTCGGGGTGCGCCGGCTGGTCGGCCTGCGCCGAGAGCTGGGCGGGCAGTCGGGCGGGCAGGCCGGTCGGCAGGTCGACGCCGTTCCCGCCGGCCAGCTGCAGGACGGCCCGGGCGACCCGGGACACCGCGTCCGGGACCTGCCGGAAGCTGGGGAAGTCGTTGATGTCGACCACCATCGGCCCGTCCGGCCCGAGCAGTACGTCGACGCCGTAGAGGTCGAGACCGAAGACGGTGCCGACCTCGGTGACTATCCGCTCCACCTCGCGACCGAGCGGCACCTGGCGCTCCCGGACGGGCCGGCCGGGGTGCAGCGGCGAGGACCGCTCGGTCGCGTACAGCTCACCGCCGACGCAGTAGACCTTGAGGTCGGTGCCGGAGTTCGGCACGTACGGCTGGGCGATCAGGAGGCCTTCGCCGGCCAGCTCCGGTCCGAGTTCGGCCAGGTGACCGGGGGTCGGGACGAAGCGCACCGCCCGGCCGGAGCTGCCGTCCGCGGGCTTGACCACCAGCGGGAACTCGGACTCCGGGATCTCCGCCAGGCGCTCCCAGCGGGCGGCCGCGTACGTGACCGGGACGGGCAGGCCGCTGTTGCGGGCGATCACCGAGGCGAGTGCCTTGTCCCGGACGCCACGGATCGAGCGGGCGTCGTTCACCGTGGTGAGGCCGACGGCCGCGGCGGCCTCCAGCAGGGTGAGTCCGGGGCCGCCGGAGACCGTCTTGAGCACCCAGGCGTCGTGACTGCCCGCCCGGACCGCCTCGGAGACCGCGAGCAGCGAGTTCCCGGGACGCAGCACATCCACCTGGTGACCCCAGGCGGTGAGCCGGCGGACGACGTCCAGCGGCATACCGTCGTGGCGGTAGTGCTCCTCCACCAGGAAGCAGAGTCTCATCGGTGTTCCCCGTTTTCCCCACCCGAACGTCCGCCGATCCGGTCCGGCGGAGTTGGTGACGCCCCAGGATGCCACGCGCCGTCAACGCAAGATCGCCCGGACTGTAAGCATTCGGCAACAGTAGGCCCGAAATGCCCGGGCTGAACAGAGCGGCCCGGGCCGCCGGTCCGGTCCCGAAATCGGTGGCAGGAGCAGAACAAGCGCTGCTTGGATGCTCGCTGTGACTTCACAGAACCCCGAACAGCAGCAGCTCGACCCGCACCGCCGCCACCAGCAGGCCCTGCTGGCCGAGCTGGACGAGTTCTACGACGCGGTGCCGCGCAAGGGCGCCCGCGCCGAGGACTTCGGCCCGCTCACCCTCTTCGTCCGTGAGGGCGAGGGCTGGCCCTTCTACGCCCGGCCCACCCTGGGCTGGACCGGCGCCCCCGCCACCGCGGACGACGTCCGCCGGGTGCTCGCCAGGCAGCGCGAACTCGGGCTGCCGGAGAGCTTCGAGTGGGTGGCCGAGCACACCCCGGGCCTGCGGACCGCGATCGAGCAGGCCGGACTGGCCGTCCACGAACACCCGTTGCTGGTCCTGCCCGAGGAGCAGGGCGACGGGCCGGCGGCCGACCGGCTGCCCGACGGCGTCCGGGCCCGCGTCCTCGACGCCGACGACCCCGCGCTCGCGAGCGCCGTCGCCGCACCCAACCTGGCCTTCGCCGAGCCCGGCACGGCGCTCGGCACGGCCGGGCCCGCCGAGCTGGCCGCAGCGGTCCTGCAGGCCGTCGCCGACGGCGCGGTCGAGCGGACGGCCGCCCGGATCGGGGCGGGCGTGGCCGCCGTCGCGGCGGTCGTCGAGGACGGCTCCGCGCTGTGCTCGGGCCAGTACCAGCGGGTGGGCCCGGTCTGCGAGATCGTCGGGGTGGGCACCTTGCCGTCGGCGCGCCGGCGCGGGCTCGGACTCGCCGTCACCTCGGCGCTGGTGGCGGACGCCCGGGCGCGCGGCGTGCGGACGGTCTTCCTCTCGGCGGCCGACGAGGACGTGGCGCGGATCTACCGCCGGGCCGGGTTCCGTAACACGGCGACCGCGTTGATCGCCGAGCCGAAGGCCTGAGCCCCGGGGCGGGCGGCCGGTCGAACCGGCCCGCCGTCCGCCGCGGGCACGTCGGGCGACCGCCCGGGCCGGGCGGCTCCCCCGGCGCGGACCGGCTCCGGTGTTCAGTCGGAGTCCTCGTCGTCCTCGCCGCTGACCTCTTCCTCCTCGGCCTCGTCCACCACCCAGGCGGCCAACCGCTCGGACACCCCGGAGACGCCGATCTTGCCCTCCCGGATGGCCCGCGCGAGGCTGCGTACCTCGCGCGCGGTGGTCGCCACGGTGCAGCCGCTGGCCACCAGGTAGGCGTAGGCGGCGGCGGTGGCGAAGAGTTCGTTCGTACGCTCCAGGGCCGGTACCCGGATGAGCTGGTGCATCAGGGCCGCGGCGCGGTCCTGCGGCTCGGGGTAGACGGCGATGTCGAAGATCTCGGCCTGGTGTCGGGCGACCGCGGCCAACAGCGATCCGTAGTCGGTGACCTGGGGGTCACCCGGGGTGTACTGCTCCGCGGTCATGAGCAGCCACGAGAGGTCGATCTCCAGGTTCAACGGCGCACCTCCTGGAGGTCGGCCGGGGAGCGGTCCCCGAACTCGGCCAGGAACGCCGTCTCGTACTCCTTCATGAACTGCGCCGCCGAGTCGACGAACAGCCGCCCGGCCTCGCCCATGTCCTGTTGCACGAGCCTTTCGATGTACTGGTTCATGCTGATCCCCTGCTGCTCCGCCCGCTCGCGGGCCATCTCCGCGGTGGTCGCGTCCACCCGTACGTTCAGCTGCTTCTTGGCCATACCTTCAAGCTAGCGCCGAACTGCTAGCACAACAAGAGCGCACGCGCACCGCCCCCGCGCCCTCCCGGCAACACCCGCGCCGTACCCCGCGCCGCACCTCTCCCGCGACTGCGCCGTCCCCTCCGTCATGCCCCGGAACGAGCCGGGCCACGCCGACCGGTGACCGAAAACCGCCCCGGGGCCCGCGCGGCGATCGGACGGCGACGGCGGGCCGGTCCGGCCGGGGTTCCGAATACGTCCGGGAATTCGGCGGCCCGGCACGGAATCTCGTCCGCAGGAGTGCTGCTTTCCGTGCCACATTCCCGTTGTCACGACCGAACAATTCGCGCTCGACGGCGCCCATCCGCACCGTGGCATCCTGTTCGGCCACGAAAGGACGAGTTCGGCATCACCCACCGGGTTCGGAATGGAACATTCCCCGGGAACGCCCGGCGTGGTCGCCGCCGGCATCTCCGCCCGGCCTGCCGTCAGCCGCCCCGAGGGTTGTCGCCGCCTCCGGGGCAGCCGCGCCGTACGTCGTCGGCCACCCCGGACGGCAGACTCAGTCCGTGGTGTACCCCTGCAGGTCGACGACCGCGTCGAGGCTGCCGCCGTAGGAGTTGTCCAGGAGGATGCAGCCGTCGGAGCCCACCGGGACCAGGGTGGCATTGGCCACCGTCTGCCCCTCCTGGTAGTTGAGGTTCGACGTGTCCCTGGTCATCATCCCCGGGTAGGACACCCGGACGTGGCCGCTGCCGACTGTGCCCGTCGCGGTCACGTTCACCAGGACAGCCCGGACGTCCGCCGGGATTGCGCCCACCCCCGCGACCTTCAAGGTCCGCCAGGCACCGGGGGTGAGCCGGGCCGGCTCTCCCCCGGTGCCGTTGCGGGTGTCGAGCAGCCGGGTCGGGGCCACCGGAGTGAAGTAGCCGGTGGACCCCCACGGGTAGCTGTTGGTCGCCACGAACCCCTGAAGATCGGCCACCAGGTCGGAGTCCCCTGCGCTGTTGAAGAGGTTCACCGTTCCGTCCGGGCCGAGCGGCACCGTCACCAGACTCGAACTGGTCCTGCCAGGAGTGAAGTTGAGCGTGGACGTGTCCGGGCGGGCGCTGCCGCCCGGATAGGCGGCCACGAAGCCCGTGCCGGTGGGGTCGGTCACCGTCAGGTTGAGCACCGCCGCACTGCGGCCGGCCGGCGGGGTGCTCGACAGCAGGTCCGTCGGCCTGATGGTGAGCACGCCGCCACCGTGGATCCGGGCCTGCGCGGCACCGGTTCCGTTACGGGTGTCCAGGACCCGCCTGGCGTCGCCGAGGGCGATCGTCGTCCCGGCGGCCGGATCGACGCTGGTCGGGGCGTAGTAGCCCTCCAGGTCGGCGATCAGGTCGACCGTCCCGACGTGGTTGTACAGGGAGATCCGGCCGTCGGGCCCGACCGGCACCGTGACCTGGTTGGGCACGGTCTGCCCGGGCGCGGTGTTCAGGTTGGACGCGGTCGGCCGGCCGGCACCGGAGGCGTAGGCCGTCACGAAGGTCGCGTCGGTGGGGTTGGTCGCCGTGAGGTTCAGGACGACGGCGGTGACGCCGCTCGCCGGTATCCCGCCCCGGCCCGCGACGGTCACCGTCACCACGCCGTCGGGCCCCACCTTCGCGCGGGCCGCGCCGGTGCCCGCGCGGGTGTCGAGCAGCCTGGCGGGCGCGGCCGGCACGAACACGCTGCCCACGGTGACGACCTGGCTGGCGCTGCCGGTGTTCCCGGCGGCGTCCCGGCTGGTCAGCGTGACAGTGTAGCGCCCCGGGGCGGCGTAGGTGTGCCGGGTGGAGTAGTAGGGCGAGTGCTCGGGGGCGGTGCCGTCGCCGAAGTCGAAGACGTTCTCGACGATGGTCGCCCCGCTCGTCGTCTGCTGCGAGGCGAGGATCGTGGGCGCGTTCGTCACCGGCCCCTGATAGCCGTCCCGCCAGATGTTCAGCTGTGTGGGCAGCGTGCCGCCCTGGTCGGCGGCGACGGCCGGCACGGGAAAGCCGACGGCCACGGCGGCCGTCGCGGCGAGTACGGCGACAGTGGCCGAATGAACCTTGCGCATGGATCCCCCCGGATTGATGACCTCCCGGACGGAGGCCACACGGAGGCCATCGTCGACCCTCCCTGCGACAGCCGGCACAGCCGGGGGCCGGTGCCGACAAGGGGGCAGGTCAACCGGGCACGGCGCTCCCGCGCCCCGGTCGCTCCGACCCCCGGAGTCACCCACGGTGAGACTTGAAGAATTCTTCATATTCATAGAACCTGTGAGCACCGGCAGCGAACCCCTCGGCCGGCGTGGAGGTCGGCGATGACGGCGATGTTCGACGAGGAGCTGCGCGAGCAGCTCGCCCGCGCCCGCGAGGAGCTGGCCGCCGCCCGGGCGGCCGGGGACGCCGACGGCGTCCAGGCGTACCTGGGGCGGATGGCCTCCCTGCTGAGGCTGGCCTCCCAGCACGGCATCAAGCTGCCGCACACCTCCGAAGAGGAACAGGGAGAGAGCTGACCATGCCGGTCCCGCTGTACCAGGCGAAGGCGGACTTCTTCCGCACCCTGGGCCACCCGGCCCGGATCCGGGTGCTGGAACTCCTCCAGGACGGCCCCCGTCCGGTGCGCGAACTCCTCGCCGAGATCGACATAGAGGCGTCCAGCCTCTCCCAGCAGCTCGCCGTCCTGCGCCGCACCCAGCTGGTCACCGCCACCCGCGACGGCAACACCGTGGTCTACGCCCTGAGCACCCCGGACGTGTCGGAGCTGCTCCGCACCGCCCGCAGCATCCTCACCGACATGATCACGGACCAGGGCCTGCTGCTGGACCAGCTCCGCGCCGACGACCTCGACCACGGCCACGCCACGGACACCGGCCGCCCCGGCACCGACAGGACGCTGCTCGCATGACCGACCCCGCGCCGGACGCCGTGACCGAGGCCATGGCAGGAGCCGGGGCCGGAGCCGTCACCGAGGCCCGGAACAACACCCCCGGCGACGCCCGGAACGACGAGAAGAGCCGTCGCCGGGCGATGACGATCCGCGCCGTGATCTACATCGCCGCGACCCACCTCTGGGCCGGATTCATGATCCTGATCTTCACCCTCGGCAAGCACTGACGGCGACGGCGCGAACGGAACGCGGCCTGCGGCGCGAGTGCGGCGCGAGTACGGCGCGAAGGAACGACCGCGTTCCCGCAGTCAGGGCGTCCGGCCCGCGGTCAGGTCGTTCGGCCCGCGGTCAGGTCGTTCGGCCCGCGGGACGCTTGCCCGCCCCGAGGGCGGTCTCGCTGTCCTGGCCGCCCCACCCGCCTGCGGCCCACCACAACAGGTGGACGCCGAACACCTCCCTGACGGTGTCCGCAACCCAGTCCTGGGCCGGCGGCTCCACGAGCACCAGGTAACGGCGGGCGGCGTTGGACGAGGAGACGTGGTCGACCTCCAGAAGACGGGCGGCCCCGGCCCGGATGTCGGGATAACCGACCTGGCCGGCGCCCAGCACCTCGTAGAGGAAGACGCCTCCCTCGCCGGCACGGCTGACATCGACGACGGGCGAGTCGGACGGGCGCAGCCCCGCCCACAGCAGGGCCGCCTTCAACTCGTGCCGCACCGCCTCGTGGGTGTTGCAGTTCCGGTCCGCCTCGGCGGCGGCCGTCAGCTCCTCCAGCAGGGTGGGGCTGGGAACGCCCCGCCTCTCCTGGGACGTCGGGCCGATTTCCTCGTACACGGGCTTGGCGTCCTTCGAGTCGGTCTCGCTGTGCTCGGGCTGGTGATGTTCTGGCGCTTCGTCGGCCTCTTCGTCGGCCTCTTCGTCGGCCTCTTGGTCCGGCAGGCTGTCGAGCACAGGCCCGACGCCCTGTCCCGGCCCGGACTCCGGACCGACGCCCGGTACGCTCCCGGAGTCGCGGACGAGCCCCCGGAGTTCCTCCAGCTGCTCGCGGGCCCGGGCCAGGGCTTCGGTCCAGCCGCTCCTCGGCAGTTCGGCGCGGAGCCGGTCGCCGAGGGCGGGGTCGGCCGCGGCGACCGCGTCGCGGGTCTGCTGGGCCAGATCCCGGAGGATCTCCAGGTGCGCCGCCTGCGGCGAGCCGAGCAACCGCCACACGGCGAGCCAGTCGGCCTTGTCCCGGCGCAGGCAGCGGGTCGCCATGCCCTTCAGCTCCGACAGCCGGGCCGCGGCGTCGGGCGGGAGGGTGTCGCCGTCGGCTGCGAGCTCGCCCAGGACGTCCAGCGCGGCCGCGTAGCGCGGTGCCATACCGACGGAAACGGGCCTGCGGCCGAACTCGCCGGCCACGACCAGGCTGGCCCGGCCTTCGTTGCGGAACACCCAGACGTCGAGTTCCGCCCCGACGGCCGGATCCGGGGAGCCGTGCCGGAGGTCGAGGACGAGGGTGCGCTCCAGCGCGGGCGCGAGCGCCCTGACCCGCCAGCGCGCGCCCGCGCCCCGGCCGAGGACCCGGACCCGGAGGGTGGTGCCGATCGCCGGTCCGGACCGGGTGTCGGCCTGGATCTCGGCCCGTTCCCGGGTGGGATCCACCTCGGCCGGGCTCTCGGCCGGGGCGTCGAACGCACTCTCCGCCGGGGCCCCGGCCCGCGGGGTCGAGTCCGGGGTGAGCACATCCGGGGTGAGCACATCCGGGGTGAGCGCATCCGGCAGTGGAGCGGTGTGGAGGACGGTCAGGGTCTGGGTGCTGCGGGTCAGCGCCACGTACAGACGGCGCAGGCCGGCGGGCCCCTCCCCGGCGACGGCCGTCGGGTCCAGGACCACGACATGGTCGAACTCCATGCCCTTGGCCTGTCCCGTGGCCAGGATCGCTACGGACCGCCGCCCCTCGGGGGTCAGGCCGTCCAGCCGGTCGAGCCGCTCACGCAGTTCGGCCGGCCAGGGAGAGTCGTCGGGCACGATGACGGCGATCGATCGTGGCGTCCGGCCGTCGGTGGTGGACACGAGCCGGGCGGTACGGGACACCGCCGCGTCCAGCAACTCCCCGGGCGTCGTCGGGACCAGCCGCACCGCCTCGTCCCCGGCCAGACGTACGGCACGCGGATACGGGAGCCCGGGCGCGACGGCGCGGGCCAGCGGGGCCACGAAGGCCATGATCTCGGCGGGTACGCGGTAACTGGTGTTGAGTTCCTCCACCTGCCACCCGCCCCGGTCCGCCAGGCGTCCGCCCAGCCGCTCCCAACTGGTGTACGCGTGCGGCCCGGTGGCCTGGGCCAGGTCGCCGAGCACGGTCATCGAGCCGGTCGGGCAACGCCTGCGCAGGGATCGTGCCTGCATCGGCGTCAGGTCCTGAGCCTCGTCGACGACGATGTGCCGATACCGCTGCGGGGTCTCACCGGCGAGCAGGAAGCGCAGTTCCTCCAGGCACACCAGGTCGTCGAGGGTCCACGGCTCCTCGGCCGCGCTGTCGGCCCGCGGCCTGCGCAGGGCGGCCTGCTCGGCGTCGTCCAACAGGCCGGAGGCGCATTCGCGAAGCCGGTCGGGCGAGTTGAGCAGGCTGCGCAGGGCTTCCTCGGGGCTCAGGGGCGGCCAGATCCTCTCGACGAGGAGGGTGACCTGCCGGTGCCGCTCCAGGTCCCGGCGGACCTTCGCGTCACCGCTGCGGCGGGCGGACCGGGCGAGTTCACCCAGCAGTCGGTCGACCACCAGGTCCCGGAACCGGTCCCGGCGGACGCGGTACGCACCGGGGCCGCCGCGGGCGTCACGAAGCAGGTCGAGCACCTCGGAGCGCGGCAGTCGGAGCGTCGTACTGCCGACGAGGACGGCGAGGGCCGCCTCGTCCCGCTCGTGGGAGGGCGCGACGGTGAGGGTGTCCACGGCGTCGGGCCGGCATTCGCCCTCCACCCGCCGACGCAGCACGTCCGCCATCCGCTCGTCCGACTTGACCAGCCGGGCCCGGGCGGAGTCGGTGCCGCGGGCGGTGCCCTCCCAGAGGCGGGAGAGCCGCACCGCGGTGATGTCGCGGGTGCCGAGGGTCGGGAGGACCCGCTCGACGTACTCCAGGAAGCTCTGGTGCGGCCCCACCACCAGGATGTCCTCCGGGCGGAAGTGCTTGTTGTCGACGAGCCAGGTCACGCGGTGCAGGCCGACCGCGGACTTACCGGTGCCCGGGCCGCCCTGGATCACGAGGACGTCCGCCGGCGAGCCGGTGACCAGGGCCATCTGGTCGCGCCGGATCGTCTCGACGATGTCCCGCATCCGCCCGCTGCGGGAGCGGCGGAGCTCGCGGAGCAGGAACTCGTCCACCTGCTGGGGCTTCCCCGCGCGCGGCCGGGAGCCGTCGCGCGGCGAGGGGACGGCCGTTGCTGCGGTGGGCCGGCCGACGACGTTGCCGCCGGTGGCAGTCCCGTGGTCGGTGAGCGCATCATCGGCGCTCCCGGTGACTGTCGCCTCGTCGAAGGCATCCTCGGCGCCGTCCTCGGACATCCCGGCCGGGAGGATCTCGTCCCGGTAGTCCTCGACCGTGCGCCCGGTGCAGCGCAGGCTCCGGCGCAGGCGGACGTCTCCGGGCGCGTCGGGCCGCGCGGTGCGCCAGCGCTCGGCCAGCGGGTTCGTCCACGAGACGACCACCTGGTCACTCGTCGCGACGTCGAAGACCGTCCGCCGCCCGACGTACCAGGTCTCCGGCTCGGCCTCGGCGGGCTGCTGCGAGTCGACCCTCATGATCACCAGCGCCTCGTCGCCCAGGCCGTCGTACTTCTCCGTCCTGGCCTCGGCCTCCGCCCGGGTCGCGATCGAGTCCTTGCCGCTCGCCGACGCCGTGGCGGGCGACCGGGCGGTCATCTCGGCGAGGCTGGCCTCATAACAGTCGTACGCGCGGTCGACGGCCTTTTGCTCGATGGCGACAACCGCCTGCCGTGATGTCGTGCCCACGTACTCCCTCTCCTGACAGTGCGCGATCACGCCGCAACGGATCGTGCTCGCTCCATGTCAAAGGAGTATGCAGACATCGACTGACAGTGAGCGGGTGAATTCTCGGCGCAGCCGGAACTGAGACGGCTTCGATACATCAGGCCCCGCCCCTCGCAGTGCAGTTGCCCCCGCGAGGCCCGTCGGCCGCGCCGGGCAGCGGCCGCTTCCGGGCACGACCGTTCTCCCGCGCCGCCCCGTGCACCGGCCGGCCGCACCGGGGCCCGGTCGGCCGGGAGCCGGTGCGGCTCGCACCCACCTGTAAGAACCTGGAAGAAAGAACCACCAACCCTCCCTCCCACCGCAGTTCACCCACAAGGGTGAACTGCTTGCGAGGACGGGAGACGGGCGGCTAGGTTCGCCCCGACAATCGGAGCACCGGACTCGAAAGCTCCGGAGAGACAGACGGCCCCCGCCGGGACGGCAATCCCGAACGAGGGCCTGACCAAGCAGGAAGTAGTAGCTTCCCCATGGCTGGACCGCATTCTAACGCGCTGTCGCGCGCCCGCAGCGGGGCGCCGACCTCCGGCGTGCTGCACATCCGCACCCGGCTCACCGCCAACTTCACCGTCGTCGCCAACGCGCTCGCCCAGCGGCGCGGCAGCGCGGTCACGGTCGGGGTCGCGGTGTACATCCTCTCCCTGCCGGACGGCGCCCCCGTCAGCATCGCCGCGCTGCGCGCGCACTTCACCGAGGGCGAGATCGTCATCTCGCGGGCACTGCGCGACCTGGAGACGGCGGGCTTCCTGGAGCGCCGCCGCGAGCGCCTGTCCGGCGGCCTGATCCGCACCAGAACGTACGCCTACGACCTCCCCGGCCGGGGACAACCGGCCCCGGCACCGGCCCGCGCAGCGGTCCCCGCCCCGGCCCCGGCACCACGGCCGACACCGCCGCCCGTACGCGATGCCTCACCCTTCCCCGTACGGTCACCCGCACCCGTCCCGGTGCCCCTACCCGTCCCGGTGCCCCTACCCGTCCCGGTGCCCGCACCCGTCCCGGTGCCGCTGTCCGCCGAGGCCGAGGCCGAGGCCGAGGCCGATCCGCAAGCCGTCTCCGTGCTCGCCTCACTGCGCACCCACGACCCCCGCCTGATCGTCTCCCAGCGGGACGTGGCCCGACTCGCCCCCGCCGTCACCCGGTGGATCACCCGGGGCATCGGACCTGCGGAGATCATCAGCCACCTCACCACCGGACTGCCGGAGCACTTCCGCGCCCGCCCGGCCGGCCTACTGGCCCACCGCCTCTCCGAAGTCCCGCTCCCCGTAGGCACGTTGCCACCCGGCAGAGCCGTCCTGCCCTGGCAGACCTGCGACGGCGGCTGCGAACGTGCCTTCCGCGGCGCCGATCCGGGCCGCTGCCGCGACTGCGCATCGACCGACCCCGCCGCAGTCCTGCGGGAGCTGCCGGGTGCGGCCTGCTGAAGGCGTCACGCCCGGGCCCCGGCGACCTGGGCGATGTGCCAGGCCTCCAGGTGAGCCAGGCAGTCGTCGCACACCCGGACCGGAACATGCACGCCCTCACGGGCCAACACCCCGACCTCGGTCACCTCCTGAAGCCGGACGCAGCCGAAGCAGCGCCCCGGCTCCCCCCGCCCCACGTCCGCCGGCGCCTCACCCGTACGCCCGGCGCGCACCGGCCCGCCGCACCCCGTCGTACCCCCGGCCTCGCACCCGCCGCACCATCGCCGAAGGCCGGCAACGGCCCGGGTATGCCGGTCCCGTTCCTCCCGGTCCACCGCCCCGGCCTCCCCGTCCGTCACCGCGTCGCTCCACCCGTACACCGGCTCGCAGACCGAAACCCCGGCCGTCATCGCCATGGCGAAGGTCAACAGCGCGACCAGCAGCGTCGTACCGGGCGGCCCGTCCCGCAGCGTCTTCACGGCTGCCAGTGACAGCCCCGCAGCGACCGGCACGACCACGGCGGCCATCATCACGCCCACCCGCCCCCGGGCCCCGCGCGCGACCCTCATGCCGTCCCGTCCTCGACCGCGCCGGAACCGGCCACCGGCCCGATGTGCTCGGGTCGTACCGTCCACTCGACCCCGCCGCCCGCCGGCCGCAAGTAGACCTGGCCGCCCTGGGTCGCCATGTAGACACCGTCCAGCCGGCGCCTGTGATCGCGTACCGTCTCGCCCTCGCGGGGCTGGTACGGCGTCCTCGCGTCAGCACCCACCGCGCACCGCCCTGTCGTCCTCGTCCGTCCAAGGCGCAACCTGGCGCAACCGGCGCAGTCGCAGGTGTCCGAGCACCCGGACGGTGACCAAGTCGTCCACCACGTCGACCACTTCCGCTCGGCAGCGCGGCGCCGCCGGATCGGTGATCTCCCAGTCCGGGGGGACGACCGCAACACTTCGGCCGGGCTCGGGGAGCCAACCGGTAGCGCACATGCCTGATATGTCCTTCCATCAAGAATTCAGGAAAATATCCGAGCGGATACCTCTCCTGCCTGCCTGTGGCTATCGTTGCCGTACAGACCTTTGGTCGACAGGGGGATGACGTTGACTTCCCTGAATGTCAATGGATTTGGAGCCATCCATGGCATATGCCGAAACACTTGATCCCGCGTCCTCCGTACTGGCGTTCTACGCAACGGATCTGCGCAGGCGTCGTGAGTCCTCAGGCCTGACGCAGCGCGCCCTGGCCGGGAAGGCCCTCATGGCGCCGTCGCTGCTCAACAAGATCGAGGCCGGGCGCAGGCTGCCGACCAAGGACCTGTCGGAGGTCGCCGACACGGTGTTCGGAACGGTGGACCACTTCCAGCGACTCTGGCCGCTGGTCATCAAGTACGCCTATCCGGCGTGGTTCAGGCCGTATGTCGACCTGGAGGAGGCGGCCACGGTCATCCGGTCGTTCCAAGTGCAGGTCGTGCCCGGACTTCTCCAGACCGAGGACTACGCACGGGCGATTCTGGCCGCCCGGCGGTTGGACGAAGAGGCCGTAGCCGAGCAGGTGGCAGCCCGACTTCAGCGCCAGAACATCCTGGACGGGACGAACCCGCCCGAGCTATGGGTCGTCCTGGACGAGAACGTGCTGCGTCGCCGTCCCGCCGGCGCGGAAATGATGAGAGCGCAACTGGAAAGTCTGATCACTGCTGCAGACAGGCCGCGAACCGTAATTCAGGTGATCCCACTCAGCGCAGGCATTCACGCCGGAGTCGGAGGCCCGTTCGCCACCCTTACTCTCGATGAAGGACCGAGTGTCGTCTACGTGGACGGTTTCCTTCAGGGGCAGATCCTGGCCGATCCGACGCAAGTGAAGGCGGCGGCGCGCGCATATGATCTGCTCACGGCCGTTGCCCTGCCGCCTGACGCGTCGATCGAGCTGATCGCCGCCGCCGCCAAGGAGTTGAGATGACCAGCAACGCGAACACTCTCCCCGTCACCTGGCACAAGAGCACCCGCAGCAGCGACAACGGCGGTGACTGCGTCGAGGTCGGCACCGGCATCCCCGCCATGACGCCCGTCCGGGACTCCAAGGACCCCGCCGGACCGGCCCTGCTCTTCCCCGCCCACGCCTGGCAGGCCTTCGTCACCGCCACCACCGCCGACAGCCTCGACGCCGTCTGATCCACCGGGCCCCGGAGCCGACCTGGCCGGTGGGCGTCCCGGCGGACACCCACCGGCAGGCGGATTCAGGGCTGCTTGACCAGACGGGCGAGCACGCCGCCGTCCGCCGTGAAGACCGTGACCGTCGGCGTCATGCCGTTCCCTGCGCCGCCGGCGACGAAGGCACACCAGCCCGGCTCGCCCGCCAGTACGACCACCTGGGCGTCGACGCTCCGGCCGCCGAGGGTCACCGTCACCCGGGCTGCCGGTCCGGCTCCCCGGTAGAGGCCCACGGCCAGCGCGGACGGGCCGTCGCCGAGGACGGCCACCGTGATCTCCCCCGGCGGCACCTGGTCCGCCCGGATGCTCCACGGGGTGCCGCCGCCCGTTACCGGTGCGGAGATCTCCGCGCCCTGCGCCGTCAAGGTCAACTCCCGCCCGCCGCCGATGTCGTACGGCTGACCGACGGCCCGGACGGCAACGGCGGGGCCCAAGGCCGAGGCGGCCGAGGCGGCCGGGAGGGCCGGGGCGGACGACACCGGGGCGGCCTGACCGGCGTCCCGGGCGGTCGGCCCCAACAGCAGGCCTGCGGCCCCGCAGAGCGGCACCAGGACGGCCACCGACAGAACCGTACGGACGGTCCGGCGGCGGCGTCGCATCACCCGGCCGCTCCGCAGCACCGCGTCCACGGGGGCGGTGCCCACCGGCATCGTGTCGGCGGCCTGGCGCAGCGCCGAGGCAAGCCCCTCGCTCCGGTTCATCGGGTGGTCTCCGTCCTGGATTCGGGGTGGGGGTGCCGGCCGACGGCGTCGGCCAGGGCGCCGTTCTCGCGCAGTCGGGCCAGCGCGCGGGAGATCTGGCCGCGCACGGTACCCACCCTGGTCCCGAGGACCGCCGCGACCTGGGCGTGGGTCATGTCCTCGAAGTAGCAGAGGACCACGGCGGCGCGCTGCCGCGCCGGGAGTCCGGCCAGCGCGGCCACCAGCACGCCGTGCTCCGCCACCCGGGCGGTCTGGTCGGCCACCGGGGAGTGCGGCAGCCGGTCGGTGAGCCACTCGCGCGCGGTCCGGCGCCGGAAGCGGTCGATGTGCTGATGGACCATGATCTGGCGGACGTACGCGGCCACGTCGTCACTGCGCCGCACCCGGCTCCACTTGGAGTAGGCCGTCGCGAGGGCGCCCTGGGCGAGGTCCTCGGCGTCGTGGTGGCTGCCGGAGAGCAGGTACGCGGTGCGCAGCAGGCTCGGCCAGCGGTTGCCCATGAAGGCCCGGAACTCCTCGTCGGCGCTGTCACCGCCGGGGGACGTCCGGGATGTCGGCGGGCCGGGGTCGCGGCCGGGGTCACTGGGCAAGGTTCCTCACGGCGGGCTGCGGGTGGTGCCGCCGGGCGGGCCCGGCGGCACCACGGTCGGGTTCGTCGGCGGGCTACTTCTTGGCGAAGCCGGCGAGCACGGCGCCGTCCGCGCCGTAGGCGGTGACGGTGGGGGTGGACACACTGGGAGCGGCGGCACCCGGGATCTCGACGTGGAAGGCGGCCCAGCCGGGGTTCCCCGGCAGGCTCACCACGTGCGCCTCCACCGGCGTGCCGCCGAGGGCCACCGTGACGCGGTCCACCGCCCCGACACCGCGGTACATACCGACGACCAGGGCGGAGGTCGCGTCCCCCGAGACGGTCAGCGAGATCCGGCCCTCCGGCAGGTCCGCGACCTTGGCACTCCACGAGCCGCCGGGCGCGCCGGCCTCCTTGGCCACCACGTTCTCCGAGCCGTGGTCCAGCCAGAGGCTCAGGCCCCGGCCGATCTCCACGCCCTGGTGGGGCTGCAGCACCTGCACGTGGCCGCCGGCAGCAGGGGCCGCCACCGGGGGAACCGTCGCGGAGGGCGAGGGGGCGGCGGAGGGCGAGGCTGCGGCGGACGGGCCGCCCGAACCGGTCGAGGCGAAGGCCGCCCCACCACCGGCCGCCAGCACGAGGGCCGCGGCAAGGCCGAGGACGGCACGGACGGGCGGGCGCAGGGCGCGGGCACCGATGTTCGGCATCTGGAACTCCTGGAAGCAGAAAGGCGGATGGGGTCCCATCCACCCTCCAGACGGCAGCCGCGACCGGAAACGCTGCCCGTGCTGCGAAGAAATCTCACCGGCCCCCGCCCGTGCCGTCCGGGCCGACCCTGCGGTGGAATCTGCCGGCGGAACGACCTGCCGTGTGCGGGACGTGCGCGGATGTGCGACGGCACGGAGGGGCGAAGACCCCGTGCGGGGCCTTCGCCCCTCGTCTTCGCCCCTCAGGGGGTCAGGCGGCTTCGGTGGGGAGGCCGGCCTCGACCCAGTCCTGGATGCCCTCGCGGTACTTGCGGACGTCGGTGTAGCCGAGGGCGGTGAGCCGGTCGGCGACCTGTCCGCTGTTGGGGCACGCCGGGTTGGAGCAGTAGGTGACGATCGCAGCGTCGCGGTCGGGGAGCAGGGCGGGCGCCTGGGCGTCGACGTCGGCCGGGATCAGTGCCAGCGCGCCGGGCAGGTGCTGCTGGGCGTAGTACTCGCCGCCGAGCGCGTCGACGACGGTGACTCCGTGCGCCTTGATCGCCGCTGCCAGCTCGTCGCGGGTGATGAGTGCGGTCATGCCACTGCCTCCAAAGGAATCGGACTACAGTCCTGTTATGACTCACGACAGTAACGGACCGCAGTCCGTTTCGGCAATGCCGTTGGAACTGCTGCGTACACCGCCGCCCAAGGAGCGCGCGGACGCGACCCGCAACCGGGCCGCGGTACTGGAAGCGGCCGCCAGACTGTTCGCCGAGCAGGGCGTCGAGGCGGTCTCCATGGATCAGGTGGCCGCGGCCGCCGGCGTCGGCAAAGGCACCCTGTTCCGCCGCTTCGGCGACAAGTCGGGGCTGGCCGCCGCGCTGCTGGACGCCCGCGAGCGTGTGCTGCAGGAGGCGATCCTGCACGGGCCGCCCCCACTCGGCCCCGGAGCCCCGGCCGACGAGCGCCTGACCGCCTTCGTCGACGCCTACTTCGACTACCTGCTGGAGCATCTGGCGCTGGTCCGGATGTCCGAGACCGCCACCCCCGGCGCCCGGTACCGGATCGGGGCCTACCGGTTCTGGCACCGCCATGTGGCGCTCCTGCTCACCGCCGCACCCGACCCCGACCACACCGCACACGCCCTGCTCGCCGCCCTGGCAGCCGACCACGTCGCCGCCCTCCTGCCGGAACTCGGCGAACAGCGGATGCGCAGCGGCCTGCTCCGCCTCGCCCGCGCGGCCATGTGACATCCCGTCCCGCCGACCGGGGCCGGCCGACCCACGGCCCCCGCCCGCCCGCCCGCGTTCCCAGCCGCCGCGGCCCCGCAACGACAGCGGGCGGTGGGCGAAACCTCCGCCCACCGCCCGCCCGTCGTACTGCGCCCTACCCCGCGTTACGCGACCGGCTCGCCGATCGGCTCCAGGATGGCCACGCACTCGAAGTGGTGGGTCATCGGGAACAGGTCGAAGGCCCGCAGCGAGACCGGCCGGTAGCCGCCCTCGCGGAAGAACGCGAGGTCGCGGGCGAGCGCGGCCGGGTCGCAGGCCACGTACGCGATCCGGCGGGCCTGCAGGCCGACCAGGTGGGCGACCGTCTCACGGCCGGCGCCGGCCCGCGGCGGGTCCAGGACGACCAGGTCGGTGGCGGTGATCCCGGTCCGCGGGAGCAGGCTCTCGACCTTGTCGCACTCGATCCGGACGTTCTCCAGCGCCGCCAGGTTGTGCCGGGCGTCGACCACGGCCTGCTTGCCGGACTCGATGCCGAGCACCGCGCCCTCCTCGCCGACCCGGTCGGCCAGCGCACCCGCGAACAGGCCCACGCCGCAGTACAGGTCCAGCGCGTTCTCGCCGTACTGCGGGTCGAGACCGTCCAGGACGGCGTTCACCAGCGTGTCGGGGGCCTCCGGGTGGATCTGCCAGAAGCCGCCGTTGCTGACCCGCCAGGTGCGGCCCACCGCGACCTCACGGACGAAGGTGCGGCCGTGCACGCGGTGGAAACCCTCGTGCTCGTCGATCCGGGAGATCGAGACCGGCTTGTCCAGCTCCACGATCGGCAGCTGGGCGCCGGGGCGCGGGACGAGCACCACCTGGCGGTCCGAGGAGCCGGTGGCGGCGATCGCGTCGACCGAGGCCACCCCCGGCCACTCGCGGGACTCGATGCCGAGCTCGGTGACCCCGGGCGCGGCGATCAGGCAGCGGTCGATCGGCTGCAGGTCGTGCGAGCGGTGCTTGCGCAGGCCGACCTTGCCGGTGGCCGGGTCGACCGCGTACTGGACGCGGCTGCGCCAGGCGGGCACCTCGCCGGCCGGGAGCTTGCCGCCCACCGGCTCGACGCTGCCGTCCCAGCCGGCCTCGACCGGAGTGAGGCCGGCCAGCTTGGCCAGCTGCTCGGTGAGGACCTGCACCTTGAGCTTGCGCTGGCCGCCCGGGGTGACGTGCTGCCAGTCGCAGCCGCCGCACTTGCCGGGGCCGGAGAACGGGCAGGGCGGGGTGATCCGGTCCTTGGCGGGCTCCAGGATCTCCACCGCGTCGGCCCGCAGGAAGCGCGACTTGGTGGTGCCCTCGGTGACCTGGGCGATCACCTTCTCGCCGGGGAGCGCGTGGCGGACGAACAGCACCCGCCCCTCGTACCGGGCCACGCAGTGGCCGCCGCCGTGCGCGACGGCGCCGACCTCGACCTCGTACCGCTCGCCGACCAGCGGGTCGCCGCCCGGGCCGCGGGGGGCCGGCTCGGCCTTGGGTGCCTTCGGGGTGCGGAGCAGCTTCGGCGCCTTGACCGTCTGCTTGCGCGGGCCTGCGGGCCGGCCGCCGCGCGACTGGTCACCGGCGGGCTTGGCACCGGTCGGCTTGGCACCTCGGGGCTTGTCACCCTTCGGCGCGCCGGCTCCGGCCTTGCCGGCAGCACCCTTGGCGGGCCGGGGCTCGTCCACCCGGGGCGGCTCGCCCGGCGCCAGCGGCGCGGTCTGAGCGGTGAAACCGTCACGGTCGGTGGCGGCCGGGCGCTCGATCCTGGAGGACCAGCGCGGCCGGGCGACCTGACCGGGCTTGGCGCCCTTGCGGGGCTGGCCCGACTTGCCGTTGGAGCGGGGCGGGGTGTTGCGGGTCACTTGGTGGTGTCCTTGCCGGTGTCAGCGGGGCCGTCGGAGGTGCCCGGGGTGGAGGAGCCGGAGGAGCCGGCCGAGGTGCCCGAGACATTCGACTTTACGGCCTGCGGCCGCCTCGGCTCACCGCGTCGGACCGCGCCCGGCGCCGACCAGGCCTTCTGCGGCTTGCGCCGCTCCGAGGACTCCAACTGCCACGGCACCGAGGTCACCATCACGCCCGGCTTGAACAGCAGCCGGCCCTTGAGGCGCAGCGCGCTCTGGTTGTGCAGCAGGTGCTCGTACCAGTGGCCGACCACGTACTCGGGGATGTAGACCGAGACCACGTCGCGCGGGCTGCTGCGGCGCAGGTTCTTGACGTAGTCCAGCACCGGGCCGGTGATCTCGCGGAACGGCGAGTCCAGCACCTTGAGCGGTACCTCGATGCCGCGCTCGTCCCATTCCCGGCGCAGCGCCTCGGTGTCCGCCGGGTCGACGTTGACCGAGACCGCCTCCAGGGTGTGGGCGCGGGCCAGCCGGGCGTACGCGAGGGCGCGCAGGGCCGGCTTGTGGAGCTTGGAGACCAGCACGATGGCGTGCACCCGGGTGGGCAGCACGACGTCGTCGGGCTCCTCGGCGGCGACCAGCTCCCGGGAGACCCGGTCGTAGTGGCGGCGGATCGCCTTCATCAGCACGAACAGCGCGACCATGGTGGCGATGGCGATCCAGGCGTGGCTGATCTTGGTGGCCAGCACCACGATCAGCACGGCCGAGGTCATCACCAGGCCGAAGGCGTTGATCGCCCGGCTGCGCTGCATGTGGGCGCGCTTGGCCGGGTCGGTCTCGGTGCGCAGCAGCCGGGTCCAGTGCCGGATCATCCCGGACTGGCTCATGTTGAACGAGACGAAGACGCCGACGATGTACAGCTGGATCAGCCTGGTCGGGTCGGCGTCGAAGGCGACGATGAAGAGGATCGCGGCCAGCGCCAGCAGGATGATGCCGTTGGAGAAGGCCAGCCGGTCACCGCGGGTGTGCAGCTGGCGCGGCAGGTAGCGGTCCTGGGCGAGGATCGAGCCGAGCACCGGGAACCCGTTGAAGGCGGTGTTGGCGGCCAGCACCAGGATCAGGCCGGTGACGGCGGCGATGAAGTAGAAGCCGGGCGTGAAGTTCGAGAAGACGGCCTCGCTGATCTGGGCCAGCGCGGTCTTCTGGTGGTAGTCGGCGGGCGCGCCGACGAGCTGCTCGGCCGGGTTCTCGGCCATCTGCGTACCGGTGAGGTGGGCCAGGTAGATGATGCCCATGAACATCACCACGGCGAAGCCCGCCATCATCAGCAGGGTGGTCGCGGCGTTCTTGCTCTTCGGCTTGCGGAAGGCCGGCACGCCGTTGCTGATCGCCTCGACGCCGGTCAGCGCCGCACAGCCCGAGGAGAAGGCCTTGAGCAGCAGGAACACCAGGGCGAACCCGGCCAGCGACTCGTTGCCGGGCGTGGCCTCCAGGTGGAATCCGGCGCTCTCGGCCGGCATGTCGGCGCCGAAGACCAGGTGTCGGACCAGGCCGTAGCCGACCATGCCCATCACGCCGACCATGAAGGCGTAGGTGGGGATGGCGAAGGCGCTGCCCGACTCGCGGACGCCGCGCAGGTTCATGCCCATCAGCACGATCACCAGCGTGACCGACAGGCCCAGCTCGTGCCCGCGCAGCGAGGGGACGGCGGAGACGACGTTCGCCACGCCCGAGGTGGTCGAGACGGCGACGGTGAGGATGTAGTCGACGAGCAGCGCGCTCGCGACCACCAGGCCCGACTTCGGGCCGTGGTTCACCGTGGCGACCTCGTAGTCGCCACCGCCGCTCGGGTAGGCGTGCACGTTCTGCCGGTACGAGGCGACCACCGCGAGCATCACGATGGCGACGACTACGCCGATCTGCCACGAGAAGTGGATCGCCGAGGCACCTGCCAGGGAGAGGGTGAGCAGGATCTCCTCGGGCGCGTACGCCACCGAGGAGAGCGCGTCCGAGGCGAACACGGGCAGCGCGATGCGCTTCGGGAGCAGAGTTTCCCCGAGCTTGTCGCTCCGCAGGGCACGCCCGATCAGGATGCGTTTCGGAAGGTCAGTCGGCATAGGCACGGTAAGGAATCGTAGGGGGTACTCACGGGCGAGTCCGACGTACGTCCCCCCCTTCGTCGGGACTGTGTTCGGGAGACCGGCTAGCGTGTCGCATGAAGGGCCGGCGGGCAACACTCCAGTTGTCACGCGAAAGCCGCCGACAAGTGTCACCCCCACCCCGGGGTGCGGAAGGACGATGAACGGTGTTTGCGCAGGTCAAGACCCCAACGGACCGGGTGAGGTAGCGCTCAGTGCACATCGTCATCATGGGCTGCGGCCGCGTGGGCTCCGCCCTCGCGAGAGCGCTGGAGAAACAGGGCCACTCGGTGGCAGTGGTCGACCAGGACCCGACGGCGTTCCGCCGCCTGGGCGCCGGGTTCAACGGCCGGCGGGTGACCGGGGTCGGGTTCGACCAGGACACCCTCCGCGAGGCCGGCATCGAGGAGGCGGGCGCGTTCGCGGCGGTCAGCAGCGGCGACAACTCCAACATCATCGCCGCGAGGGTGGCCCGGGAGAACTTCGGCGTGGAGAACGTCGCGGCCCGGATCTACGACCCGCGGCGCGCCGAGGTCTACCAGCGCCTGGGCATCCCCACCGTGGCCACCGTCCGCTGGACGGCCGACCAGATGCTGCGCCGGCTGCTGCCCAGCGGCGCCGAGACGCTCTGGCAGGACCCGACCGGCAGCGTGCAGATGGCCGAGGTGGCGTACGCGCCGTCCTGGGTCGGGCACCGGCTGAGCGCGCTGGAGGAGGCCTCCGGGGCGCGCGTGGCGTTCGTCACGCGGCTCGGTGAGAGCGTGCTCCCCACGCCGCAGATGGTGGTTCAGGAGGGCGATCTGGTCCACGTGACGCTGCGCCGCGAGGACCTGGCGGCGGTCGAGGCCGCGTTCGCCCAGGGCCCGAACGAGGAGGGTCACTGATGCGGGTCGCAATTGCCGGGGCCGGTGCCGTCGGCCGCTCGATCGCGGGCGAGCTGCTGGAGAACGGCCACGAGGTCCTGCTGATCGACAAGAACCCGAACTCCATCTCGGTGGAGCGGGTGCCGATGGCCGAGTGGCTGCTGGCGGACGCCTGCGAGATCACCTCGCTGGACGAGGCCGCCCTGCAGCGCTGCCACGTGGTGATCGCCGCGACCGGCGACGACAAGGTCAACATGGTCGTCTCGCTGCTGGCGAAGACCGAGTACGGCGTTCCCCGGGTGGTCGCCCGGGTGAACAACCCGAAGAACGAGTGGCTCTTCAACGAGTCCTGGGGCGTGGACGTCGCGGTGTCGACGCCGCGCCTGATGTCGGCCCTGGTCGAGGAGGCCGTCAGCGTCGGTGACCTGGTCCGGCTGATGCGCTTCAGCCAGGGCAACGCCAACCTGGTCGAACTGACCCTGGCCGCGGACACCGAGCTGGTCGGCACCCGGGTCGGCGACGTCGAGTGGCCGCAGGACACCGCGCTGGTGACCATCATCCGCGAGGGCCGGGTCCTGGTGCCCAGCGGCGACGACACCCTGGAGGGCGGCGACGAGCTGCTCTTCGTCGCCGCCCAGGAGCGCGAGGAGGAGCTGGAGAACCTGCTGCTCACCGGCGGCACCGGCTGACGGCCCACCCGCACGTACGAGGAGGGGCCCACCCGCGCGGTGGGCCCCTCCTCGTACGTCGTACCGTCGTGCCAGCCCCTACACCCGGGCGTCCGGGCCCAGCGGCTACTCGTCCTCGACGACCGCCTTGATCGGCGGCGGCGCCTTCAGCAGGATCTGCCAGGTGATGTACATCGCCAGCAGCATCGGGGGGATGCCGAGCGCCACCTTCAGCCACCCGAGCAGGTTCACGTTGCCGGTGAAGTACAGCGGGAAGAGGATCACCGGCTTGATGCCCATGATCACCACCCAGGCCCAGGTTGCCTTGATGTACGCGGCCAGCCGGCCCGGGTTCTGGGTCCGCCAGGTGAACATCTCGCCGGTGACCGGGCCGAGCATCACCCCGATCAGCGGCCAGCGGACCAGCGCCGACACCGCCAGGCCCAGACAGTAGCCGACGCTCCAGAGCAGGCCCGGAAGGTAGAAGTTCTCGGCCTTGCCCGTCTTCATCGAGATCCAGGCACCGATGGCGACGCCGAAGACGCCGCTGAAGGCGTGCTGGATGGTCTCGCGCTTGAACAGCCGCACCACCACGAAGAGCGCGCTCAGGCCCAGCGCCGCCCAGGCGGCGGTGGAGACCTGGTGGGTGATGTTGAACGTGATGATGAAGACCAGGCCGGGCAGCGTCATGTCGATCATGCCGCGGACGCCGCCGAAGGCCTGCATCACCGTGTCCGCGGCCTCCCGGGAGGCGGCCGCCTCACGGGCCGCGGTCTCCTCCGCGGTCTCCGGGGCGGACTGCGCCACGGCGGGACCGTCGAAGCCGGACCCCTCGAAGGGCTGCTCGTACGGGTGGCCGCCCGCCTCGGCGGGTTTGGCCAGGTCGAGCTGGGCGGCGGGTTCGCCGCCGGGCAGGTTGCTCACGCTCATTCGCTCCCGTGTCCTACCGGACGCAGCTCGTAGCGGGGGTTGAACAGCACGCGGCGCCCGCGTGCATGGCTGATCCGGCCGCTGGCGACAAGCCTGCGGCCCGGTTCTATGCCCGCGATCGAGCGCCGGCCGAGCCAGACCACGTCGAGGGCCTCGGTGCCGTCGAAGAGTTCCGCCTCCAGCGCGGGCACGCCGGCCCGGGGGCGGAGCGTCACGGTGCGCAGGGTGCCCGCCACGGTGACCAGTGCACGGTCACCGCAGCTGGCGATCGGAGTGCAGCCCGATTCCGCCGCGCTCTCCTGCCGCAGTTCCTCGGCCTCGAGCTCCTCGGTGGAGGAGGTCAACCGGCTGAGCATACGGCGGAAGCGACCCTGCGGCTGGTCGCTGCTGATGTCACCACTCATGCCCGAAGGGTACCGGTTCAAGGGGGTCCGACGGCAGGGCCGGAGGTCCGCACGCCCCGACCGGCGTCAGGCCTCGAAGCGGTACCCCATGCCCGGCTCGGTGATGAAGTGGCGCGGGTGCGAGGGATCGGCCTCCAGCTTGCGGCGCAGCTGGGCGAGGTAGACCCGCAGGTAGTTGGTCTCGGTGCGGTAGGCCGGGCCCCACACCTCCTGCAGCAGCTGGGTCTGGCTGACCAGCCGGCCCGCGTTGCGGACGAGCACCTCCAGCAGGTGCCACTCGGTCGGGGTGAGGCGGACGTCGGTGCCGCCCCGGTTGACCTTCTTGGCCGCCAGGTCGACGGTGAAGCCGTCGGTGACCACCATCGAGTCGTCCTCACCGGTGACGGGCTCGGCCCGGCGGACGGCCGCCCGCATCCGGGCGAGCAGCTCGTCCATGCCGAAGGGCTTGGTGACGTAGTCGTCGGCGCCGGCGTCCAGCGCCTCGACCTTCTCGTCGGAGGCGTGCCGGGCGGAGAGCACGATGATCGGGACGCGGGTCCAGCCGCGCAGGCCCCTGATCACCTCGACGCCGTCCATGTCCGGCAGGCCCAGGTCCAGCACCACCACGTCCGGGTGCCGGGCGGCGGCGAGTTCCAGGGCGCTCGCGCCGTCGTGGGCCGCGTCGACCTCGTACTTGCGGGCCTTGAGGTTGATCACCAGCGCGCGGACGATCTGAGGTTCGTCGTCCACGACGAGGACCCGGGTCATACGGGCTCCGCCTTTCGGAAGGGGTGTACGGGGTCAGCGGTGGTGCTGCGGGGGCGCCGGGCCGGGTCCGGCGGCCGGCGCCCGGCCCCCGCACCGCCCGGGCGTCGTGGACCGGTGCGGGACTGCACGGCCGGGGGCTTCACGGCCGGGAGCCGTGCGGAGCGCCGTCCGGATCACCGGCCGCCGGGGCGGCCCGGACGGCGGGGTCGGGACCGGACCGGGAGGCCGGCTCGGGCGGGCGCTCCACGGCCGGCAGGGTGACCACCATGGTGAGCCCGCCGCCCGGCGTGTCCTCGGCGGTCAGGGTGCCTTCCATCGCCTCCACGAAGCCCCGGGCGACCGCGAGGCCGAGCCCGACACCCGCACCGCGCGGGGCGTCGCCGTAGCGCTGGAAGGGCGCGAAGATCCGCTCCTTCGCCTCCTCGGGGACGCCCGGGCCGCGGTCGACGATCCGCAGCTCCATCCGGGCGGCGCCGCCCGACGGGTGCAGCGCGTCCGCCCGGACGAACACCCGCACCCCCGCCGGGCTGTACTTGACGGCGTTCTCGATCAGGTTCGCCAGCGAGCGCTCCAGCAGGCCGGCGTCCGCGAAGATCATCGGCAGCGACTCGGGGACGTCCAGCCGCACCGAGTCCGGCGGCACCCCGGCCAGAGCGAACGGCACCACCTCGTCGAGGTCGGTCTCCTGGATCAACGGGGTGACGGTGCCGGTCTGCAGCCGGCTCATGTCGAGCAGGTTGTTGATCAGGTGGTCCAGGCGGTCCGCCCCCTCCTCGATGCCGGCCAGCAGCTCCGCCTCGTCCGCCGCGTCCCACTCCACGTCCTCGGAGCGCAGCGAACTGACCGCCGCCTTGATACCGGCCAGCGGGGTGCGCAGATCGTGCGAGACGGCCGCCAGCAGGGCGGTACGGATCCGGTTGCCCTCCGCCTCCCGGCGGGCGGCGGCCGCCTCACCGGCGAGCCGGCGGCGCTCCAGCAGGACGGCGGCCTGGGCGGCGAAGGCCCCGAGCAGCCTGCGGTCCTCGGCGGGCAGCACCCGGCCGGCCAGGACGAGCGCCAGGTGCTCGCCGACCGGCACGTCCACGTCGGCCTGCTCCGGTCGGTCCGGCGGATTGGGGCCGCTGGCGGCGGTGCGGCGCCACGGACTGTGCTCGTCCGCCCGCTCCAGCAGCGCGGCGGAATCCTGCTGGAAGGTCTCCCGCACCTGGTCCAGCAGGGCGGTGAGCACCCCCTCGCCGGTGGGCGCGCCGCGCAGCACGGTACCGGCCAGGGCGCTGAGGGTCTGCGCCTCGGTCTGGCTGCGGGCCGCCTGGTGGGTGCGGCGGGCCGCCAGGTCCACCACCGAGGCGACGGCGATGCCCACCGCCGTGAAGATCGCCACCGCCAGGATGTTCTGCGGCTCGCTGATCGAGAAGGTGTGGGTAGGGGGCGTGAACCAGTAGTTCAGGGCCGAGGAGCCGACCAGCGCGGAGGCGATCGCCGGGAACAGCCCGCCGACCAGCGCGGCGCAGACCGTGACGGTCAGGAACAGCAGCATGTCCGTGGAGAGGCCGAGCCCGTTCAGATGGGTCAGCAGCGCCGCCAGCAGCAGCGGGCCGGCCACCCCGATCAGCCAGCCCGCCACCGCGCGCCGGCGCCCGAGGTCGGTGACCCGGCGGATCGGCACGCGTCCGCGCCCCTTCGCGGCGTGCTCATGGGTCACGATGTGGACGTCGATGTCACCGCTGTCACGGGTGACGGTGGCACCCACCCCGGGGCCGTAGATGTACTGCCAGGCCCGGCGCCGGCTGGAGCCGAGCACCACCTGGGTGGCGTTGACGCCCCGCGCGAAGTCCAGCAGCCCGGCCGCCGGGTCCTCACCGAGCACGGTGTGGAAGGTGCCGCCGAGACTCTCCAGCAGAGCCCGCTGTTCGATCAGCGCCTGCGGGGACCCGCTGCCGGACAGACCGTCCGACCGGGTGATGTGGACGGCGAGCAGCTCACCACCGGAGCCGCGCGCGGCGATCCTGGCGGCACGCCGGATCAGCGTCGCGCCCTCCGGGCCGCCGGTCAGGCCGACCACGATCCGCTCCCGGGTCTGCCAGGTCCCCTGTATCCCCTGCTCGGCCCGGTAGGTCTGCAGGTACTCGTCGACCCGGTCCGCCGTCCAGAGCAGGGCGAGCTCACGCAGCGCGGTGAGGTTGCCGGGCCGGAAGTAGTTGGACAGCGCGGCGTCGATCTTCTCCGGCGCGTACACGTTGCCGTGCGCCAGCCGGCGGCGAAGCGCCTGCGGCGACATGTCCACCAGCTCGATCTGGTCGGCCCGCCGGACCACGTCGTCCGGGACGGTCTCGCGCTGGCGCACCCCGGTGATGCCCTCGACCACGTCGCCGAGCGACTCCAGGTGCTGGATGTTGACCGTCGAGACGACGTCCACCCCGGCCGCCAGCAGCTCCTCCACGTCCTGCCAGCGCTTGGCGTTGCGGCTGCCGGGGACGTTGCTGTGCGCCAGCTCGTCGACCAGTGCGACCTGCGGACGGCGGGCCAGTACGGCGTCCAGGTCCATCTCCGTGAACACGGCGTCGCGGTGCACCAGCTCCCGGCGCGGGACCAACTCCAGGCCCTCCGCGCGGGCCAGCGTCTGCTCCCGGCCGTGGTGCTCCACGAAGCCGGCCACCACGTCGGTGCCGCGCCCGGCCCGGCGGTGCGCCTCGGCGAGCATGGCGTAGGTCTTCCCCACCCCGGGGGCGGCCCCGAGGTAGATCCGCAGCCTGCCGCGTCCCATGTGCACCATTCTTGATCCGGTCCCGTCGGGGAGCCAGCCCCGGACACCTGTTCGGCTCCTTCGAGACTACGGCGCGCCCGCCGCTCCACCGCTGATCAGGGCGTCGGACGGCCAGTTTTAGCGCGATATTGACGGCGCCCGCCGCCATGGGTGCGATCGGCCGGCCGGACACCGTCCCCCGGAGCCGTGCGGCGGGGAGCCGCCATCGAGCCACCGGCCACCGGTCACCGGCGCACCCGACAGCGTCCCCGGCGGCGACCCCGACCGGACCGTAGGGCCGCGCTCGTCCGGGTGACCGCTCAGCCGGGAGGTGCGGACTGCGCCGCCGTGGGGCAGTCGAGCCGGGCGTGCACATCCGTCGAGCCCGACGAGCCCGACGGCTCGCGCGGTGAGCCCGACGCGGCCGGGGAGGCGGACGGAGTGGCAAGACCGGACGGCGCGACGGAGCGACCACCCGCCTGACCCGCCGCGGCGGCCGTGGCGGGCACCGACGCCGGCACGGGTGCGGGCCCGGACAGCCCGTCGACTCTCGACGTGTAGGGATCGACCCGGGCGTCCAGGGCCACGGCGGCGGCCTCGAACTCCGGGCGGACCAAGGCCGGCCCGGGGTCCTCACCCGCGTCCTGACGCACCGCCAACGCCAGCAGCCGCGCGCCGACCCGCTGGACGGTGATCTCCTCCAAGCCGCCGGCGTCCCGCACCGCCACCGCCTCGAACGAGCACGAGGCAGTCCAACCCCGCTCCCCGGATCCGCAGTTCAGAGGATCCAGCAGCAGGGCACCGGCCCGCTCCGCGCTCTGGGCCGACGTGAACACCAGCAGGTACTGCGCCGCGGTCGCCGACCGTCCGGCCCGATCCGTGAAGGAACGCTCCTCCACCCGGACCGCCCCCGCCGACCCGACGCCCCGGGTCAGGCACATCGCCGACCGCCCGGCACCGGCGCCGGACCCATCCGCCTCCGGGTCCTCCGGCACCATGTCCCAGGGGCCGTAGGCACCGGCCACCTTCGGCAACTCCGCCTCAGGCAGGAATAGTTGACTCTCGGCGAAGCCGGTCCAGGTGGGCGAGGACTGCGTCACGGGCAGGCCCGGGGCCGACGGCTCCGCCCCGGGCCCCACCGACCCCGGCAGCGGCAGCTCGGCCCGCAGCGTGCGGTCCGCCTCGGGCGCGCCCGCCGGTCCGGTGCCCCCGACCGGCGCGAGTCTCGGAACCGCCAGCAGGGCCGCGGCCATCAGCGCACAGCCCACGCCCAGGGCGGTGCCTCTGCGCCGGCGTCGCCGGCCGGCCGCGCTGCGGACCACCTGCGCGGCGAGGGGTGGCTGCACCGTCGTCGTCACCTCGCTGCGCAGGGTGTCGAAGAGCTGCTCCAGTCGGGCCGCGCCGATCCCGGACGGTTCGGAACGGCCCATCCTTCTCAGCGTTCTGTCACGCATGGGTGGTCAGTCCCGCCGCTTCCGCCACCCGCTCCACGTCGGCGAGCGCGCCCTCCGAAGCCGCCACCTCGGGGGCCCGGCCCTCCGTACGGACGACCTGGGCCGGCACTCGCCTCGCCTCCACCGCCCCCGCATCCGCCGGTCCCCGGCGCTCCGGCCGCTCCCGGTTCTCCGACACCGGGCGGAGTCCGGTACGCGCCGCCTCCCGCGCGGGGTGCCCTGCCTCGGCCGGCTCCTCCCCGAGCAGCACGGCAAGCGCCTGCCGCCCCCGGTGCAGACGCGCCTTCACCGTGCCCACCGGCACGCCGGCCTCGGCAGCGATCTCGGCCACCGACCGACCACCCATGTGATGCAGGACCAGAGCCGAACGCTGGGCCTCCGGCAACTGCCGCAGCGCCTCCACCAGGGCCACCGTGTCCGGCCCCGGGCCCGCGATCGGCCCCGCGGGCCCGTGCCGGATCCAGCTCCGCACCGCGGTCCGGGCCCGCCGCCAACGGCTGATAGCCACCCGCTGCCCGGTCAGCCGGACCCAGGCCACGGGATTGTCATGGGTACTGACCTGGTGCCAGCGGTCCCAGGCCCGGACGAAGGCCTCCTGCGCCGCGTCCTGGGCCTCCCCCAGATCACCGGTCAGAGCGTAGAGGTGCGCGACGAGCTGACCGTACGAGGCCTCGTAGAAGGAATTGAAATCCTCCGAACCGCCGGATCCGCCCATGTCCCCCACCTTCCTGCCCACCCCCACGAAGCGGCCCGTACGAACTGGACTGGACCAACCGGTGATCCGTCCATCCTGCCTGCCCGGTCCGCCCCCGGCAACCATGCGGAATCCCGTCGGTCCGGAAACGCAGAGAAGCCCCGCCGGTTACCCGGCAGGGCTTCTCCACAATGATTGTTCGGCGGCGTCCTACTCTCCCACAGGGTCCCCCCTGCAGTACCATCGGCGCAATGAGGCTTAGCTTCCGGGTTCGGAATGTAACCGGGCGTTTCCCTCATGCTATGACCACCGAAACACTATGAAACTGTCACCGCACCACCCACCCGTGACCAGGGCAAGTGGGGTCGTTGTTTCAGAACAACACAGTGGACGCGAGCAACTGAGGACAAGCCCTCGGCCTATTAGTACCGGTCAGCTCCACCCCTTACAGGGCTTCCACATCCGGCCTATCAACCCAGTCGTCTACTGGGAGCCTTACCCTCTCAAGGAGGTGGGAATACTCATCTCGAAGCAGGCTTCCCGCTTAGATGCTTTCAGCGGTTATCCCTCCCGAACGTAGCCAACCAGCCATGCCCTTGGCAGGACAACTGGCACACCAGAGGTTCGTCCGTCCCGGTCCTCTCGTACTAGGGACAGCCCTTCTCAATATTCCTACGCGCACAGCGGATAGGGACCGAACTGTCTCACGACGTTCTAAACCCAGCTCGCGTACCGCTTTAATGGGCGAACAGCCCAACCCTTGGGACCTACTCCAGCCCCAGGATGCGACGAGCCGACATCGAGGTGCCAAACCATCCCGTCGATATGGACTCTTGGGGAAGATCAGCCTGTTATCCCCGGGGTACCTTTTATCCGTTGAGCGACGGCGCTTCCACAAGCCACCGCCGGATCACTAGTCCCTGCTTTCGCACCTGCTCGACCCGTCGGTCTCACAGTCAAGCTCCCTTGTGCACTTACACTCAACACCTGATTGCCAACCAGGCTGAGGGAACCTTTGGGCGCCTCCGTTACTCTTTAGGAGGCAACCGCCCCAGTTAAACTACCCACCAGACACTGTCCCTGATCCGGATCACGGACCCAGGTTAGACATCCAGCACGACCAGAGTGGTATTTCAACGTCGACTCCACAACCACTGGCGTGGCTGCTTCAAAGTCTCCCACCTATCCTACACAAGCCGAACCGAACACCAATATCAAGCTATAGTAAAGGTCCCGGGGTCTTTCCGTCCTGCTGCGCGAAACGAGCATCTTTACTCGTAATGCAATTTCACCGGGCCTATGGTTGAGACAGTCGAGAAGTCGTTACGCCATTCGTGCAGGTCGGAACTTACCCGACAAGGAATTTCGCTACCTTAGGATGGTTATAGTTACCACCGCCGTTTACTGGCGCTTAAGTTCTCAGCTTCGCCGAGACGAATCTCGACTAACCGGTCCCCTTAACGTTCCAGCACCGGGCAGGCGTCAGTCCGTATACATCGCCTTACGGCTTCGCACGGACCTGTGTTTTTAGTAAACAGTCGCTTCTCGCTGGTCTCTGCGGCCGGCCCCAGCTCAGAGTGCAAGACTCATCACCAGTTCCGGCCCCCTTCTCCCGAAGTTACGGGGGCATTTTGCCGAGTTCCTTAACCATAGTTCACCCGAACGCCTCGGTATTCTCTACCTGACCACCTGAGTCGGTTTGGGGTACGGGCCGCCATGAAACTCGCTAGAGGCTTTTCTCGACAGCATAGGATCATCCACTTCACCACAATCGGCTCGGCATCAGGTCTCAGCCTTAATGAGTGACGGATTTGCCTATCACTCGGCCTACACCCTTACCCCGGGACAACCACCGCCCGGGCTGGACTACCTTCCTGCGTCACCCCATCGCTCACCTACTACCCTGTTGGGTCAGCGGCTCCACCACGTCCCTTCGTCCGAAGACTCCAGGCCGGCTTCGCGGCTTTAGCATTCAGAGGTTCGACGTTGGCGCTTCAAAGCGGGTACGGGAATATCAACCCGTTGTCCATCGACTACGCCTGTCGGCCTCGCCTTAGGTCCCGACTTACCCTGGGCAGATCAGCTTGACCCAGGAACCCTTGGTCAATCGGCGCAAGAGTTTCTCACTCTTGTATCGCTACTCATGCCTGCATTCTCACTCGTGTCCCGTCCACAACTGGATTCCTCCGCTGCTTCACCCGGAACACGACGCTCCCCTACCCATCACAGCAGGCGTTGGCCCTGTTGCTGCAATGACACGACTTCGGTGGTGTGCTTGAGCCCCGCTACATTGTCGGCGCGGAATCACTTGACCAGTGAGCTATTACGCACTCTTTCAAGGGTGGCTGCTTCTAAGCCAACCTCCTGGTTGTCTCTGCGACTCCACATCCTTTCCCACTTAGCACACGCTTAGGGACCTTAGTCGGTGTTCTGGGCTGTTTCCCTCTCGACCATGGAGCTTATCCCCCACAGTCTCACTGCCACGCTCTCACTTACCGGCATTCGGAGTTTGGCTAAGGTCAGTAACCCGGTGAGGCCCATCGCCTATCCAGTGCTCTACCTCCGGCAAGAAACACGTGACGCTGCACCTAAATGCATTTCGGGGAGAACCAGCTATCACGGAGTTTGATTGGCCTTTCACCCCTAACCACAGGTCATCCCCCAGGTTTTCAACCCTGGTGGGTTCGGTCCTCCACGAAGTCTTACCTCCGCTTCAACCTGCCCATGGCTAGATCACTCCGCTTCGGGTCTTGGGCATGCAACTCGATCGCCCTATTCGGACTCGCTTTCGCTACGGCTACCCCACACGGGTTAACCTCGCTACACACCGCAAACTCGCAGGCTCATTCTTCAAAAGGCACGCAGTCACGAGACAGATAGGCAAGCCCACTGTCCGACGCTCCCACGGCTTGTAGGCACACGGTTTCAGGTACTATTTCACTCCGCTCCCGCGGTACTTTTCACCATTCCCTCACGGTACTATCCGCTATCGGTCACCAGGGAATATTTAGGCTTAGCGGGTGGTCCCGCCAGATTCACACGGAATTTCTCGGGCTCCGTGCTACTTGGGAGAAGCTCAAGTGAGCCGCTGATGTTTCGTCTACGGGGGTCTTACCCTCTACGCCGGACCTTTCGCATGTCCTTCGACTACACCAACGGTTTCTGACTCACCCAGCCGCCGGCAGACGACTGAAGAACTTTCCCACGACCCCTCATACGCAACCCCTGCCGGGTATCACACGTATCAGGTTTAGCCTCATCCGGTTTCGCTCGCCACTACTCCCGGAATCACGGTTGTTTTCTCTTCCTGCGGGTACTGAGATGTTTCACTTCCCCGCGTTCCCTCCACATACCCTATGTGTTCAGGTATGGGTGACAGCCCATGACGACTGCCGGGTTTCCCCATTCGGAAACCCCCGGATCAAAGCCTGGTTGACGGCTCCCCGGGGACTATCGTGGCCTCCCACGTCCTTCATCGGTTCCTGGTGCCAAGGCATCCACCGTGCGCCCTTAAAAACTTGGCCACAGATGCTCGCGTCCACTGTGCAGTTCTCAAACAACGACCAGTCACCCACCATCGGACACCACCAGGGCGACCTCAAGCAGGACCGGCACTGAAGCAACGACCATACGGCCGTTCCCTCAGGACCCAACAACGTGCCCGACCCACCAGACCCGCCAGAAACCCGTTCCACGCACCGAAGTGCAGTACTTGGGAGGCCTGACAGACCTCGTGTGCCGAATAGTCAACGTTCCACCCATGAGCTAGCACTTCAGGACATTCGCCCGAAGCTGCCATGTGCTCCTTAGAAAGGAGGTGATCCAGCCGCACCTTCCGGTACGGCTACCTTGTTACGACTTCGTCCCAATCGCTGGTCCCACCTTCGACGGCTCCTCCCCTTACGGGTTAGGCCACCGGCTTCGGGTGTTACCGACTTTCGTGACGTGACGGGCGGTGTGTACAAGGCCCGGGAACGTATTCACCGCAGCATGCTGATCTGCGATTACTAGCAACTCCAACTTCATGGGGTCGAGTTGCAGACCCCAATCCGAACTGAGGCCGGCTTTTTGGGATTCGCTCCGCCTCGCGGCATCGCAGCCCTTTGTACCGACCATTGTAGCACGTGTGCAGCCCAAGACATAAGGGGCATGATGATTTGACGTCGTCCCCACCTTCCTCCGAGTTGACCCCGGCAGTCTCCTGTGAGTCCCCATCACCCCGAAAGGCATGCTGGCAACACAGAACAAGGGTTGCGCTCGTTGCGGGACTTAACCCAACATCTCACGACACGAGCTGACGACAACCATGCACCACCTGTATACCGACCACAAGGGGGCGACCATCTCTGGCCGTTTCCGGTATATGTCAAGCCTTGGTAAGGTTCTTCGCGTTGCGTCGAATTAAGCCACATGCTCCGCTGCTTGTGCGGGCCCCCGTCAATTCCTTTGAGTTTTAGCCTTGCGGCCGTACTCCCCAGGCGGGGAACTTAATGCGTTAGCTGCGGCACCGACGACGTGGAATGTCGCCAACACCTAGTTCCCAACGTTTACGGCGTGGACTACCAGGGTATCTAATCCTGTTCGCTCCCCACGCTTTCGCTCCTCAGCGTCAGTAATGGCCCAGAGATCCGCCTTCGCCACCGGTGTTCCTCCTGATATCTGCGCATTTCACCGCTACACCAGGAATTCCGATCTCCCCTACCACACTCTAGCCTGCCCGTATCGAATGCAGACCCGGGGTTAAGCCCCGGGCTTTCACATCCGACGCGACAGGCCGCCTACGAGCTCTTTACGCCCAATAATTCCGGACAACGCTCGCACCCTACGTATTACCGCGGCTGCTGGCACGTAGTTAGCCGGTGCTTCTTCTGCAGGTACCGTCACTTGCGCTTCTTCCCTGCTGAAAGAGGTTTACAACCCGAAGGCCGTCATCCCTCACGCGGCGTCGCTGCATCAGGCTTTCGCCCATTGTGCAATATTCCCCACTGCTGCCTCCCGTAGGAGTCTGGGCCGTGTCTCAGTCCCAGTGTGGCCGGTCGCCCTCTCAGGCCGGCTACCCGTCGTCGCCTTGGTAGGCCATTACCCCACCAACAAGCTGATAGGCCGCGGGCTCATCCTGCACCGCCGGAGCTTTACACCAACCCCCATGCGGAGGAAGGTCATATCCGGTATTAGACCCCGTTTCCAGGGCTTGTCCCAGAGTGCAGGGCAGATTGCCCACGTGTTACTCACCCGTTCGCCACTGATCCACCCCGAAGGGCTTCACCGTTCGACTTGCATGTGTTAAGCACGCCGCCAGCGTTCGTCCTGAGCCAGGATCAAACTCTCCGTGAATGTCTGCCGGTAATCCGGCGAGCCACTCGCGTTGAGCGGCACGGCAACCAACCGGAATAGGGCGGTCCCGCGCACTGCGTCCTCGCTAGTGTTTTGTTACTAAAGGAATCTCCAACCCGGATCGAACGACCCAGGCCGGGGATGTCAACATATCTGGCGTTGACTTTTGGCACGCTGTTGAGTTCTCAAGGAACGGACACTTCCTTCGAGTCACTCTCGTGAACTCTCCGGGCGCTTCATTCTTTCGTGTTTCCAGCTTATCAGATGTTTTCCGCTCCGTTTTCCGGGGCTTCGTTCATCCGATTTGCTTTTGGCCTTTCGGCGCTCCCGAACTCTACCAGAGTTTCTCGGGCTGCTTTTCCCTCTCGAATCCGAACCTGAATCCGAATCCGACATGTACCGGGGAGAAGACTGCTGCCACTGGGGCAACCCGGAGAACACTACGCTCCGGGCTGCCCCAGGTCAAACCAGGTCAGAGGCTCAGACCTCGACGACGACCGGCACGATCATCGGCCGGCGGCGGTAGTTGTCCGCCACCCACTTGCCGATGACGCGGCGCACCAGCTGCTGGATCTGGCGCACCTCCAGAACACCGTCGTTGGCGGAGCGCGACAGGGCCTCCTGCAGCTTGGCGACGACCGGCACGAAGGCGTTGTCGTCGATGCCGGAGCCGCGGGCCTGGATGGTCGGGCCGCTCACGATCTTGCCGCTGCTGGAGTCCACCACGACGAAGACCGAGATGAAGCCCTCCTCGCCGAGGATCCGACGGTCCTTGAGCGAGGCCTCGGTGATGTCGCCGACCGAGGAGCCGTCCACGTAGACGTAGCCCGCCTGGACCTTGCCGACGATCTTCGCGATGCCGTTCTCCAGGTCGACGACCACGCCGTCCTCGGCGATGACCGTGCGCTCCTTCGGAACGCCGGTCTTGATCCCCAGGTCGGCGCAGGCACGCAGGTGGCGCCACTCGCCGTGGACCGGCATCAGGTTCTTCGGCTTGCAGATGTTGAAGAAGTACAGCAGCTCGCCGGCCGAGGCGTGGCCCGAGACGTGCACCTTGGCGTTGCCCTTGTGGACGACGTTGGCGCCCCAGCGGGTCAGACCGTTGATGACCCGGTAGATCGCGGTCTCGTTGCCCGGGATGAGCGAGGAGGCCATGATCACGGTGTCGCCCTCGACGATCCGGATCTGGTGGTCACGGTTGGCCATCCGGGACAGCGCCGCCATGGGCTCGCCCTGGGAGCCGGTGCAGACCAGCACGACGTCCTTGTCCGGGAGGTCGTCCAGCGTCTTCACGTCGACGATCAGGTTGCCCGGGACCTTCAGGTAGCCGAGGTCGCGCGCGATGCCCATGTTCCGGACCATCGAGCGGCCGACGAAGGCGACCTTGCGCTTGTACTCGTGCGCGGCGTCCAGCACCTGCTGGATGCGGTGCACGTGGCTCGCGAACGAAGCCACGATGATGCGCTTCTCCGCGCTGGCGAAAACGTTTCGCAGGGCGGCCGAGATGTCCCGCTCGTGCGGGATGAAGCCGGGGACCTCGGCGTTGGTGGAGTCCACCAGCAGCAGGTCCATGCCCTCCTCCGCCAGCTTGGCGAAGGCCGGCAGGTCGGTCAGGCGGCCGTCCAGCGGCAGCTGGTCCATCTTGAAGTCACCGGTGGCGACGACCATGCCCGCAGGGGTGCGGACGGCGACGGCCAGGGCGTCCGGGATGGAGTGGTTGACGGCGATGAACTCGCAGTCGAAGGGGCCGATGCGCTCGCGCTCGCCCTCCTTCACCTCCAGCACGTACGGACGGATCCGGTGCTCGGCGAGCTTCGCCTCGATCAGCGCGAGGGTCAGCTTGGAGCCGATCAGCGGGATGTCCGGGTTCTCCCGGAGCAGGAACGGGACGGCGCCGATGTGGTCCTCGTGCCCGTGGGTGAGGACGATGCCGTCGATCTTGTCGAGGCGGTCCCGGATGGAGCTGAAGTCCGGCAGGATCAGGTCCACGCCCGGCTGCTCGTCCTCGGGGAAGAGAACGCCGCAGTCGATGATGAGAAGGCGGCCGCCGAATTCGAGGACCGTCATGTTGCGGCCGATCTCGCCGAGGCCGCCGAGCGGGGTGACGCGCAGGGCGCCCTCCTTCAGTGCGGGGGGCGCGCCGAGTTCAGGGTGCGGGTGGCTCAAAAGACTCTCCTTGCACCGCACGCCATATGCCCGGGGTCCTCCCCCTGGAGACATATGGCGTGCGTACTCAGTGTCGGTTTCCTACTAGGCCTTGGTGCTCTCGCGCCGTCATCCGGTTCAGCGGCGGGTCCACGGGGACCCGGCGAGCCGGGGCGCGCACGTCTGCGTCTGCTACAGGTGTACCCCGCCGGCGGCGAGATCCTCCTTCAATTGCGCAATCTCCTCGGGAGTCGCCCCGACCAGCGGAAGCCTCAGCGGGCCGCCCGGCAGCTTCTGGAGCTCCAGCGCGGCCTTGGTGAGAATGACTCCCTGGGTGCGGAACATACCGCTGAACACCGGCAGCAGGCCCTGGTGGACGGCGACCGCCTTGGCGGTGTCGCCCGCCACGAAGGCGTCGATCATGGTCCGCAGCTCGGGGGCGACCAGGTGACCGACCACGCTGACGACGCCGACCGCGCCGACCGAGAGCAGCGGCAGGGTCAGGATGTCGTCGCCCGAGTACCAGGCCAGGCCGGAGCGCGCGATCGCCCAGGCGGCGGCGCCCAGGTCGCCCTTGGCGTCCTTGTTGGCGACGATCCGCGGGTGCTCGCCGAGCCGGACCAGCGTCTCGTGGCTGAACGGGACGCCGCTGCGGCCGGGGATGTCGTACAGCATCACGGGCAGCCCGGTGGAGTCCGCGATGTGCACGGTGTGCCGGTAGAGCCCCTCCTGCGGGGGCTTGCTGTAGTACGGCGTGACGACCAGCAGGCCGTGCGCGCCGGCGGCCTCGGCCTGGCGGGCCAGCTCGGCGCTGTGGCGGGTGTCGTTGGTGCCGACGCCGGCGACCACGTGGGCCCGGTCCCCTACCGCCTCCACCACGGCTCGGACCAGCTGGGCCTTGTCGGAGTCACTGGTCGTCGGCGATTCGCCGGTGGTGCCGTTGACGACGAGGCCGTCGTTGCCGGAGTCGACGAGGTGCGCGGCGAGGCGCTGCGCGCCGTCGAGGTCGAGACCGCCGTCGGCGGTGAACGGGGTCACCATCGCGGTCAGGACCCGGCCGAAGGGTGTCTGGGGGGTGGAGGTCGGAGCCATGCGTCCAAAACTACTCGTAGGCGGCGGGGGGGTACCCATGCCGGTCCAGGGTTCGGACAGGTGAGAAGCCGGTACGACGGTCGCCGGCGGGCCTCTCGACCCGGCGGACATGGGATTCCGGTGCTGCGTGCTCGGGGGTTCAAGCAGCACCGGAATCCTTGGCACGAGCCTATGGAGCGGCTAGAAAAGCCGCAATCCAGACATGTGCCGCAAACCGTCCATATGCCTATCGCCCCAGGTCAGGGAGCGACCCGGCCGTGGGCGTTGAAGGCCGCATGGGTGAGCGGCATGAGCTCGGCCCACTGCGCCTCCATCTGCTCGGCGACCATCTCGATCTCGCGCTGCGGGAAGGACGGCACGGTGGCCCGGTCGTCCTTGGTCCGCAGCGACAGGAAGTGCATCAGCGAGCGCGCGTTGCAGGTCGCGTACATCGAGGAGAACAGTCCGACCGGCAGGACCGCCCGGGCCACCTCGCGGGCGACGCCGGCCGCCAGCATCTCCTGGTAGGCCCCGTACGAGGCCTGGTAGGAGGCGGCCATCTGCTCGGCCACCACGGTGTGCTGCTTCTCGGTCCCGTCCACGAACTCGTACCGTCCGGGGCGGCCCTCCTGGACGAGCTTGCGCTCGGCCCCGGGCACGTAGAAGACCGGCTGCAGCTCGCGGTAGCGGCCGGACTCCTCGTTGTACGACCATCCGCTGCGGTGCCGGTGGAACTCACGGAAGACGAAGATCGGCGCGCTGATGAAGAAGGTCATCGAGTTGTGCTCGAAGGGCGTGCCGTGCCGGTCCCGCATCAGGTAGTTGATCAGACCCTTGGACTTCTCCGGGTCCTGCCGGAGCGCCTCCAGGGACTGCTCGCCCGCGGTCGAGACCCGGGCCGCCCAGATGACGTCCGAGTCGGCGGCGGCGCTGCGGACCAGCTCCACCGTGACATCGCTGCGGAACCGCGGGTCGGTACCCACTTCGTCGCTCACGCGAAGATCTCCTCCAGAGGTAAGGCTTTGTGACGGCCGACAGCCTAGCCCGCGACCGGCGCGGGCTCGGACGCGGCATGCAGGCGGATGGCGTGCTGCATGGTCTTCCGGGCCCGGGGGGTGTCACCGGCGTCCGCGTAGGCCACGGCGAGACGGAACCACACCCGCCAGTCCCCCGGGGTGGTCTCGGCCTCCTCCTGGCGGCGGGCGAACACCTCGTCCGCCGAGGCGCGGTCGATCCGGCCGCCGGGGGTGCGCCGCAGCTCGTCGACCGGCAGGCCGCCCTCGGCCTCCAGCTCCCGGGCCATCCGCTCGCTGGCCCGGCCGAAGCGGACGGTCTGGCGTAGGAACCAGACGCCGATCCCGGGGATGACGAAGGCGCAGAGGCCCAGGCCGATCCCCAGCGGCTTGCCGGTGGCGATGAGCTGGACACCCTCGCCGACGCAGATCACCGCGACCAGCAGCAGGACGGCGGACAGGGCGAAGAAACCGGTGCGGGAAGTCATGCGGCGCTCACAGGTCCAGGAAGTTCTCGAGGCCGAAGGTCAGCCCCGGGGTCTGCACCACCCGGCGCACGCCGAGCAGGATGCCCGGCATGAAGCAGCTGTGGTGCAGCGAGTCGTGACGGATCGTCAGGCTCTCGCCGGTGTCGCCGAACAGCACCTCCTGGTGCGCCAGCAGACCGCGCAGCCGGACGGCGTGCACGGGCACCCCGTCCACGTCGGCGCCGCGCGCGCCGGGCAGGCCGTGCGTGGTCGGGTCCGACTGGCGCGGCAGGCCGGCGGCGTCCCGGGCGGCGGCGATCAGCTGGGCGGTCCGGGTGGCGGTACCGGAGGGCGCGTCGGCCTTCCGGTTGTGGTGCAGCTCGACGACCTCGACGGACTCGAAGTACTTGGCCGCCTGCTGGGCGAACTGCATGGTGAGGACGGCGCCGATGGAGAAGTTCGGCGCGATCAGCGTGCCGGTGCCCGGGGCGGCGGCCAGCCAGCCCTCCAGCAGCTCGATCCGCTCCGGGGTCCAGCCGGTGGTGCCGACCACGGAGTGGATGCCGTTTGCGGTGCAGAACTCCAGGTTGCGCATCACCGAGTCGGGGTGGGTCAGCTCGACGACGACCTCGGCACCCGCCTCGGTCAGCTCGCCCAGCTCGGAGTCCCGGCCGAGGGCGGCGACCAGTTCGAGGTCGGGGGCCGCCTCGACGGCCCTGACCGCCTCCGAGCCGATCCGGCCCTTGGCCCCGATGACGGCGACGCGCAGCGTCATGAGTTCGTCCTTTCCGACGAGCAACGAGCGAGCCGGGCGAAGCGCCCGGTACGAGCGGGCGGGTTCAGGCGAGCAGTTCGGCGAGCCGGTCGGCCCGCTTGGCGGTGATCGGGCCGATCACCGCGAGCGAGGGCCGGTGGGCGCCCAGCACGTCCCGCGCGACCGCCTGGACGTCGTCCAGGGTGACGGCGGCGATCTTGGCCAGCATGTCGTCGACCGACAGGTGGTGGCCGTAGCTGAGCTCCGCCTTGCCGATCCGGTTCATCAGCGAGCCGGTGTCCTCCATGCCGAGCACGGTGGAGCCCGAGATCTGGCCGATCGCGCGGCGCAGCTCCTCCTCGGTGATGCCCTCCTCGATCACCTTGGCGAGCTCGACGCGGCAGATCTCCAGCACCTGCTCCACCCGCTTGGGCTGGCAGCCCGCGTAGATGCCGAACAGGCCGCTGTCGGAGTACGAGGAGGAGTAGGAGTACACGGAGTAGGCCAGCCCGCGCTTCTCCCGGACCTCCTGGAAGAGCCGCGAGCTCATCCCGCCGCCGAGGACGGCGTTCAGCACGCCCAGCGCCCAGCGGCGCTCGTCGTGGCGCGGCACACCGGGCACGCCGAGCACCAGGTGGGCCTGCTCGGTCGGCCGGTTGAGGGTCTCCACCCGGCCGGCCGTGCGCAGGGCCTTGACCCCGCGGCGGGCCTCCGCCGGGGCGGCGTCGGACTTGGCCAGGACGGCGGCGAAGGCCTGCTCGACCTGCTTGACGACCTTGCGGTGGTCCAGGTTGCCGGCCGCCGCGACGACCAGGTTCTCGGGCCGGTAGCGGCGCTGGAAGAAGCCGGCGATCTGGTCGCGGGAGAGGTTCTTCACCGTCTCCTGGGTGCCGAGGATCGGGCGGCCGAGCGGGCCGGTGCCGTAGATCACCTTGGCGAAGAGGTCGTGCACCACGTCGCCCGGGTCGTCCTCGGCCATCGCCATCTCCTCGAGGATGACGCCGCGCTCGGCCTCCACGTCCTCGGGGCGGATCAGCGAGCCGGTGAGCATGTCGCAGACCACGTCTATGGCCAGCGGCAGGTCGGTGTCGAGCACCCGCGCGTAGTAGCAGGTGTTCTCCTTCGCGGTGAAGGCGTTCATCTCGCCGCCGACCGCGTCCAGGGCGGCCGAGATGTCCAGGGCGTTGCGCCGCTCGGTGCCCTTGAAGAGCAGGTGCTCCAGGTAGTGGGTGGCGCCGTTCAGCACCGGGGTCTCGTCCCGGGAGCCGACGCCGACCCAGATGCCGAAGGTCGCGGAGCGCACCGTCGGCAGGGTCTCGGTGACGACCCGCAGGCCGCCGGGGAGGACGGTACGGCGGACGGTGCCGGCTCCGTCGGTGCCCTTCAGCAGGGTGCGGGTGGTGCCGGGGCGCTGCTTCGCAGCCGAGGCCTGGGCCACGAGTGTTCCTCTCAAGCAATGCAATGACAACAGGGTGCGGCCCGCACGCTCCGGGTGGGAGTGTGCGGGCCGCGGTGAGCTAGGGGCGCGTCACTCCGACGCTGCCTCGCCGCCCTCTTCGCCCTCGACGACCGGGATCAGCGACAGCTTGCCGCGCGGGTCGATCTCGGCGATCTCGACCTGGACCTTGGCGCCGACGGCCAGCACGTCCTCGACGTTCTCCACGCGCTTGCCACCGGCGAGCTTGCGGATCTGCGAGATGTGCAGCAGGCCGTCCTTGCCCGGCATGAGCGAAACGAACGCGCCGAACGTCGTGGTCTTCACCACGGTGCCCAGGTAGCGCTCGCCGACCTCCGGCATGGTCGGGTTGGCGATCTGGTTGATCGTCGTACGGGCAGCCTCCGCCGAGGGACCGTCGATGGCACCGATGTAGATGGTGCCGTCGTCCTCGATGGTGATGTCCGCGCCGGTGTCCTCCTGGATCTGGTTGATCATCTTGCCCTTCGGGCCGATGACCTCACCGATCTTGTCCACCGGGATCTTGATGGTGATGATGCGCGGCGCGTTCGGCGACATCTCGTCGGGCGCGTCGATGGCCTCGTTCATCACATCGAGGATGTGCAGACGGGCGTCCTTGGCCTGCTTGAGCGCAGCCGCGAGGACGGAGGCCGGGATGCCGTTCAGCTTGGTGTCCAGCTGGAGGGCGGTGATGAAGTTGCGGGTACCGGCGACCTTGAAGTCCATGTCGCCGTACGCGTCCTCGGCACCCAGGATGTCGGTCAGCGCGACGTAGTGCGTCTCACCGTCGATCTCCTGCGAGATGAGGCCCATGGCGATACCGGCGACGGCGGCCTTCAGCGGCACACCGGCGTTCAGCAGCGACATGGTGGAGGCGCAGACCGAGCCCATCGAGGTGGAGCCGTTGGAGCTCAGCGCCTCGGAGACCTGGCGGATCGCGTAGGGGAACTCCTCGCGGGTCGGCAGCACGGGGATGATCGCCCGCTCCGCCAGCGCGCCGTGGCCGATCTCGCGGCGCTTGGGCGAGCCCACGCGGCCGGTCTCGCCGACCGAGTACGGCGGGAAGTTGTAGTTGTGCATGTAGCGGCGACGCGTCTCCGGGGAGAGCGTGTCGAGCTGCTGCTCCATGCGGAGCATGTTGAGGGTGGTGACGCCCAGGATCTGGGTCTCGCCACGCTCGAACAGGGCCGAGCCGTGCACGCGGGGGATGGCCTCGACCTCGGCGGCCAGCGTACGGATGTCCGTGACGCCGCGGCCGTCGATGCGGACCTTGTCCTTGATGACGCGCTCGCGCACGACCTTCTTGGTCAGCGCGTTGTACGCGGCGCTGATCTCCTTCTCGCGGCCCTCGAACTCCGGCAGGAGCTTCTCGGCGGCGATCGCCTTGACGCGGTCCAGCTCGTTGTTGCGCTCCTGCTTGCCGGCGATGGTCAGCGCCTGGGCCAGCTCGTCCTTGACCGCGTTGGTCAGGGCCGCGAACACGTCGTCCTGGTAGTCCAGGAAGACCGGGAACTCGCCGGTGGGCTTGGCGGCCTGGGCGGCCAGCTGGGACTGCGCGGCGCAGAGGATCTTGATGAACGGCTTCGCGGCGTCCAGACCGGCGGCGACCACGTCCTCGGTCGGCGCGTCGGCGCCGCCCTCGACGAGCTTGATCGTCTTGTCGGTGGCCTCGGCCTCGACCATCATGATCGCGACGTCGCCGTCCGGCAGCGTGCGGCCGGCCACGACCATGTCGAAGACGGCGTCCTCGAGCTCGCTGTGGGTCGGGAAGGCCACCCACTGGCCCTTGATCAGCGCGACGCGGACGCCACCGATCGGGCCGGAGAACGGCAGGCCCGCCAGCTGGGTGGACGCCGAGGCGGCGTTGATGGCCACCACGTCGTACAGGTGGTCCGGGTTGAGCGCCATCACGGTGACGACGACCTGGATCTCGTTGCGCAGGCCCTTGACGAAGGACGGGCGCAGCGGGCGGTCGATCAGACGGCAGGTGAGGATGGCGTCCTCGGACGGCCGGCCCTCACGACGGAAGAACGAACCGGGGATCCGGCCCGCGGCGTACATCCGCTCCTCGACGTCCACGGTCAGCGGGAAGAAGTCGAAGTGCTCCTTCGGCTGCTTGGACGCGCTGGTGGCCGACAGCACCATGGTGTCGTCGTCGAGGTAGGCCACGGCGGAGCCGGCGGCCTGACGGGCCAGACGGCCGGTCTCGAAGCGGATGGTACGGGTGCCGAAGGAACCGTTGTCGATAACGGCCTCGGCGTAGAACACGTTCTCTTCCACCTGGAAGATCTCCTCTTTCGTACGTCTCCCGGAGAGCGTCCCTGCGCTTGCCTGCCGGTGGCCCTGGGCCCTTCTGGAAGGGCTGGCGGTCGGGCCGGTCTTCGATCGAAGCCTCCGGGGCGCCCCGCTCGATCTGCGGGGCTTCCGGCGGCCACTACCGAGGACCGGCGACTCTCGGCTGCCAGGCCTGGTCGGCGGTCGCGGCTGGACGCTCTCCTGGATGCGGGCGGCTTCCGTTTGAAGCCTTCGTCCCGCGTGGGGTTCGGGCTGGTGCCCGGGCGGCGCTCCGTTTGCGCCATCACCCGGCATGCCCACAACCCTACGGTGCAATCCTCGGCCACCCGGGGAGGTGGACGCGAGTTGTTATGTGCCGCCCACCGCGGGCGGCATACGCGCGAGGGGCGGCTCCCCGGTGTGGGGAGCCGCCCCGAGCGGCGGTCTTAGCGGGCGCCGCCGGCGGCACCGCGACGGATGCCCAGACGGTCGACGAGCGTACGGAAGCGCTCGATGTCCTTCTTGGCCAGGTACTGCAGCAGGCGACGGCGCTGACCGACGAGGATCAGCAGGCCACGACGCGAGTGGTGGTCGTGCTTGTGCAGCTTGAGGTGCTCGGTCAGGTCCGAGATACGGCGCGAGAGCATGGCGACCTGGACCTCGGGGGAGCCGGTGTCGCCCTCCTTCTGGCCGAACTCGGCGAAGATCTGCTTCTTGACAGCGGCGTCGAGAGCCACAGCAACTCCTTCAAGGTGATCCGAGCGATCCTGGTCTACGGCACAGGATCTGGAAAGGACTCGGTGTCGTACTTCGGGCGCCGCCGCGGTCCGCCCGGCCTCGGGCCGGGGCGCACGGCTGCGCTCAATGGCCAAGCGTACCAGTGCCCGCCACCGGTCCCCGGACGGGGTCGGCGGCGGGCACCGGACGGGCCTGCGGGGCGGCGGCGGTCAGCCGGTGGCGCCGCGCACCAGGTTGTAGATGTCGAGCACGGCCAGCGTCAGCGGGACGAGCGCCATCAGGGTCAGGCTGTCGACCAGGTCGAGGATGCGGCCCCAGAACGGCGAGACCCCCAGCCGCGGGACGACCAGCGCGATCGCGGTCAGCACGGCCGCGCCGAACGCGATCGAGGCGCCCAGCCAGATGGTCCGCAGGTCCGCCGAGGTGCTGCCGGGGTGGACCTTCAGCAGGAACAGCGGGGTGTGCAGCGACAGGCCCAGGATCAGCAGCGACAGGCCCAGCAGGCCGGCGATGGTGAGGCTGAAGACCTGCGCGGTGTAGCGGAACAGCCGCGCCCGCAGCATGGTCGAGATGCCGATGGTCAGGGCGAGCAGCTGCGGGAAGAGCGCATCGGTGAAGCCCAGCACGGTGCAGGCACCGACGATCACCGCGGCGCAGCCGCCGACCAGGCCGACCAGCACCTCGTGGCCGCGGCGGGCCTGCTGCGCGATCCGCTCGTACTGGACGCTCTCGGCGCGCGAGCTCTCCTCGTCGTAGTCGCGGCTGCGGGTCCGGGCCTGGCCGGGGGCGCTGAAGCCGACGGGCAGCCGGGCGAAGCGGGCCGACAGGCCGGGCAGGAAGCCGATCACCGCGACCGCGGCGACGCCGGTGACGGCCGCGATGTGGCTGGCCGGGGTGTCCGGCAGCAGCACGGCGGCGAAGGTGGCGAAGGTGCCGGCGGCCGCCAGGAAGGCGGAGGCGACGAAGATCGAGTCCTTCTCCGGCAGCAGGCCGACCAGCAGGACGGACACCACCAGCACGGCCACGCAGCCGGTCAGGAACTGCAGCCGGCCCGGTCCGTCGCCGAGGGTGGCGACGGCGATGATGCCGCTGCCGCCGATCAGGGCGTGCGGCAGCGCGCCGAGGCCGAGCGCCAGGGCCGCGTCGTGGTCCTGGTAGACCCGGGCGCGGACGGCGGCGAAGGAGGTCAGCACCACGGCGGTCACGCCGGAGAGGATCCCGGCCAGGCCGTGCATGTCGTGCCGCAGGTCGGAGAACCAGAGCGCGAAGCCGAGCAGGGCGAGCAGCACGCCGGCGCCGATCAGGCCGAAGGCCCGCATCAGCTCGGGGCTCCAGAACCGGCGGTCGGCCTCGACGGCGGTGGCGATCGCGTCGGCCACGTCGTCGTAGACGGCCGGCGGCAGCGACTCGGCGAACGGACGCAGGCTCAGCAGGTCGCCGTCGCGGACCTGCTGGGCGGCCAGCGGCAGGCCGCTGTCGAGCACGGTGCCGTCGCGGCGTACCAGGTGGAACCCGGTCGGGGCGCCGTCCGGCTGGGTCTGCCCGGACAGCCTCAGCACCTCGGGATAGACGTCCGCGAGCGGGACGTCCTCCGGCAGTGCGACGTCGATCCGGCTGTCCGGTGCCACAACGGTGACCCGGCAGAACCCGGTCGTTGCGTTGGCGCTCACCAGCGCTCCCCCTCGTTGACTGTGCCTCGTTGACTGCCGCCCGTGCGGGCTTCGGTCAGCTTCCCGTGTCGCGCCGGCCTCGGACCGGCGGAACTGACACGATCCGGCCGAGAGTTGGCGCGGCGTTACCCTACCGCCCGCCCCGCGCCCGTCGTCCGGGGGCCCTGCCCGCTCCGGGCGGCCCGCTCCGGCGGGCCCCGGGCGCCGGGCGGCCGTGGCGGGCCGCCGCCGTTGCGGGGGACGGGCGTTCACGCCGAACCGGCGCGGTTCGTCCCACCGGGGCACACGAATCCTTCGCGGTTCGCGCGCATGCCGCGGCCGCTCCGGCGCCCGGGGCCCGCCCGGCGGCGGGGTGTCCGTGGGCGACCAGTAGGATCGGCCCCTGCGCAAGGCGACGGGGGTGGGAAGCGCCCCTCCGTGCTGCCTGCGGTCGGCGGAGCGGGGGCGGCGTCATCACACGGGGCGTCCTCACCCGTACGTATCCATTTGCGTGAGGGCTGATGCTGTTGTGAGCGTTGTGACCGTCAAACGTCCGGCGAGGGCGTATCCGCCCGCGGTGCCGGACGCGCCGGTGGAGCTGGTTACTCCGCCCGAGCTGCCCAGGATGGGCGGCGAGGACTGGATGATGAACATGCTGCCGCTGCTCGGCATGGGCGGTTCGGCGGCCTTCTTCTTCTCGCCCGGCGCACAGGGCCCGATGAAGATCATGGGCGGGCTGATGATCGCCTCGACCGTCGGAATGGCGGTCGCGCAGATCATCCGCTCCCGCAAGGGCGGCAACTCCGGCACCGCGGACGAGCGCCGGGACTACCTGAAGTACCTGCAGCAGATGCGCCGTCAGGTCCGCCGGACGGCCGACCGGCAGCGCGGCGCGCAGCTGTTCCTGCACCCGGAGCCCGACCAGCTGTGGTCGATCGTGGCCGAGGGCCGGCGGCTGTGGGAGCGCCGGCCGAGCGATCCCGACTTCGCGCAGATCCGGCTGGGCCGCGGGCCGCAGCAGCTGTCGACGCCGCTGGTCGCGCCGCAGACCGCTCCGATGGAGGAGCTGGAGCCGCTCGCGGCCGCCGCGATGCACACCTTCCTGAAGTCCCACGGGACCCTGCAGGACCTGCCGTTGGCCGTCTCGCTGCGGGCGTTCTACCACATCACGGTGTGCGGCGACCCGGACACCGTGTACGGCAACGTCCGGGCGATGATCGCCCAGCTGACCACCCTGCATTCGCCGGAGGACCTGATGGTGGCGGTCGCCGCCGCCCCGGGCGCGGTCGACGAGTGGGAGTGGACCAAGTGGCTGCCGCACACCCAGCACCGCAAGGAGAACGACGGGGCCGGCTCGCGCCGCCTGATCGCCGGCGGTCTCGGCGAGCTGGAGCAGCTGCTGGAGAACGAACTGTCGGGCCGCCAGCGGTTCACCCGGGACGCCGCCCCCAGCCCGGACCAGCCGCACATCATCGTGGTCATGGACGGTGCCGCCGTGCCGCACGACTCGCTGCTGGCGAGCGCCGAGGGCGTGCACGGCGTCACCATCATCGAGGTCGTCCCCGGTGACCTGGACGAGCCCACCGGCCACCTGGTCGTCACCGTCACGCCGGACGAGCTGCTGCTGCAGTCCGCCTCCGGTGCCTCGTACACCGGCCAGCCGGACGTGCTCTCCTCCTGGCAGTCCGAGGCACTGGCCCGCCAGCTGGCGCCGTACCGGATCTCGGCCGGCGGCGACGACGAGCCGCTGCTGTCCAACCTGGACTTCACCGACCTGATGGGCTCCGGCGACCCGGGCTCCTTCGACGTGTCCCGCACCTGGCGTCCGCGCCCCAGCCACGAGCGGCTGCGGGTGCCGATCGGCGTCGGCGCCAACGGCGAGCTGGTCCACCTGGACATCAAGGAGGCCGCGCTGGAGGGCATGGGCCCGCACGGCCTGTGCGTCGGCGCGACCGGTTCCGGCAAGTCCGAGCTGCTGCGCACCCTGGTGCTGGCGCTGGCGATGACGCACTCCTCGGAGATCCTCAACTTCGTCCTCGCCGACTTCAAGGGTGGTGCGACCTTCGCCGGCATGGCGGACATGCCGCACACCTCGGCCGTGATCACCAACCTGGAGGGCGAGCTCACCCTCGTCGACCGTATGCGTGACGCGATCGAGGGCGAGATGAACCGCCGGCAGGAGCTGCTGCGGTCGGCCGGCAACTACGCCAACCTCAACGAGTACGAGCGGGCCCGGGCCGCCGGCGCCGCGCTCGACCCGCTGCCCTCGCTCGTCCTGATCATCGACGAGTTCTCCGAACTCCTCACCGCCAAGCCGGACTTCATCGAGATGTTCATCCAGATCGGCCGAATCGGCCGATCCCTGGGTGTGCACCTGCTGCTCGCCTCGCAGCGTCTGGAGGAGGGCAAGCTCCGCGGTCTGGACACCTACCTCTCGTACCGGATCGGTCTGCGGACCTTCTCGGCCGCCGAGTCGCGCGCCGCGATCGGCGTCCCCGACGCGTACCACCTGCCGCCGGTGCCCGGTGTCGGCTACCTGAAGTTCGGCACCGACGTGATGGACCGGTTCAAGGCCGCGTACGTCTCCGGCCCGTACCGCGCCCCCGGGCAGCAGCGGGTCAGCGGCCGGGTGGTCACCGCGCGGCCGGTGCTGTTCACCGCCGCCGAGGTGCCGGTGGTCGAGCCGGTCGTGCAGGAGATCGAGCCGGAGGTCGAGGAGATCGACGACGCTCTGGTCGACACCGTGCTCGACGTGTTCGTGCAGCGGATGCAGGGCCAGGGCCCGGCCGCGCACCAGGTGTGGCTGCCGCCGCTGGACGAGTCGCCCAGCACGGACCAGCTCGTCCCGCCGCTCCAGGCGACGCCCGAACGCGGCCTCACCTCGCCCGAGTTCGGCGCGCTGGGCCGCCTGGTGGTGCCGGTCGGCATCGTCGACAAGCCGCGCGACCAGCGCCGCGACGTGCTCTACCAGGACTACTCCGGCGCGGCCGGTCACGGTCTGATCGTCGGCGGTCCGCTGTCCGGCAAGTCCACCCTGGTCCGCACCATGGTGGCCGGCTTCGCCGTCACCCACACACCGGTCGAGACGCAGTTCTACCTGCTGGACTTCGGCGGCGGCGGCTTCCAGGGCCTGCAGGACCTGCCGCACGTCGGCGGGGTCGCCGGCCGGCTGGACGCCGAGAAGGTCCGGCGCATGGTCAGCGAGGTGCACGGGGTCCTCAACCGGCGCGAGGAGCTGTTCCGCGCGACCGGTATCGACTCGATCGGCACCTACCGCACCCGGCGGGCGGCCGGCCAGCTGCCGGACGAGCAGTTCGGCGACGTCTTCCTGGTCATCGACGGCTGGCTCACCTTCAAGCAGGAGTTCGAGCTGCTGGAGCCGATCGTCGGCGACATCGCGCAGCGCGGTCTCGGCTACGGCGTCCACCTGGTGGTCACCGCCGCCCGCTACGCCGAGGTCCGCCCGGCCCTGAAGGACCTGCTGCAGAACCGCACCGAGCTCCGCCTCGGTGACGCGATGGAGTCCGAGGTGGACCGCAAGGTCGCCCAGAACGTCCCCGCCGGTCAGCCCGGTCGCGGTATCACCGCGGGCAAGCTGCACTTCCTGGCCGGCCTGCCGCGACTGGACGGCTCGTCCTCCGCGGCGGACCTGCTGGACGGTGTGAACGGCCTGGTGCGGGCCGTCGCCGCCGCCTGGACCGGCCCACGCGCGCCGCAGGTCCGGATGCTGCCGACGGTGCTGGACGGGAACGCGCTGCCCAAGGGCTTCGAGCACCCGGAGCGCGGCGTCGCCTTCGGCGTCGACGAGCTGGAACTCGCTCCGGCCTTCGTCAACTTCGAGACCGACCCGCTGTTCATGGTGTTCGGCGACACCGAGTCGGGCAAGTCCGCGCTGCTGCGGATGCTGATCAAGCAGATCACCGAGCGGTACACCTCGGACCAGGCCGGCATCGTGGTCGGCGACTTCCGCCGCGCGCTGCTGGGCACCGTCCCGCCGGAGTACCTGGTGGAGTACGCGGCGGCGGCGCCCGCGATGACCAGCATCGTCGAGATGCTGCGCGGCGCCTGCTCGCGGCGCCTGCCCGGCCCGGACGTGACCGCCGAGCAGCTGCGCAACCGCAGCTGGTACAGCGGCAAGGACATGTTCGTGATCGTGGACGACTACGAGCTGGTGGCGACCCAGTCGGGCAACCCGATGGCGCCGCTGGCCGAGTTCCTGCCGTTCGCCCGGGACATCGGCCTGCGCGTGATCATCGCCCGCAGCGCGGGTGGCGCCAGCCGCTCGATGTACGAGCCGGTGATGCAGCGGATGAAGGAGCTGGGCGGCCAGGGCATCATCCTGTCCGGCAACAAGGACGAGGGCGCGCTGCTCGGCACCGTCAAGCCGCAGCAGCTGCCGCCGGGCCGCGGCATGTTCGTCTCGCGCCGGATCGCCAGCGGGCAGATGGTCCAGACGGGGTGGCTGCCGTCGGTGTGATCCATCGGTTCGGGCCCACCGTTCGGTGACCCGTAGTGACCACCAGGGCCGGACTCCTCGGGGAGTCCGGCCCTGCGGTGTCCACGGGCCGAAACGTTATGGAGTTTCTTCCGGGCCCGCGCTGCGGTTCCCGCACTCCTGCGGGCCCGGCCCGGGGCCCCGAAGCCTGCCTGGGTGTCCAACCTTCAACAGGCCAAGCAGCCTTCGATCCGAGTGAGTAGCGCTCCGTTCACCTTTGATTCATCTCGGATTCGAGGAAACTGATAAGTCGGACATAGTTGACAATTACGGAAGGTGATCATGAGATCAGGGGTTTGAGCGGCTTTTGGCAACGGATTCCGAAGCTGATCGGCCGTTGACGCAATCAATACGCACAAGGTTCCATTGCGCCTCGGGAGCGACAGGACCAACACCCCACGAGACCCAGTCAGCGGAGGCGATACCGCTCCCCTCCCCAGGACCGCACAGAGCCGATCGGAAGCCCCATGACCGACACGCTTCGCCCGCCACTCCCCGTAGCACCCGACACGGCCTCCGACGACGCCGCCGGTGCCCCGAGGAAGCTCAGCCGCTCGATCGGCGTGGTGGGCGGCACTCTGCTGACGCTCTCCTGCGTCACGCCGGCCTCCTCGCTCTTCGTCCTGGTGCCGGACCTCTTCAACGGCCTCGGCACGGCCACCGCGCTGACCATCGCGATCGTCGCGGTCATCTGCGTGGCGGTCGCCTTCTGCTACTCCGAGCTGGGCACGCTCGTCCCCAGCGCCGGCGGCGAGTACGCCATCGTCGGCACCCTGGCGGGCCGCTTCGCCGGCTGGCTGGTGTTCATCCAGTCGCTCATCGTGGTGATGGTCGTCCCCTCGATCATCGCGCTCGGAACGGCCGACTACCTGGCGCCGATCGTCCACGTCGACCCGGCGCTGGCCGGCGTCGGCGTGATGCTCGCCGCGACCGTGGCCGGCCTGCTGGACCTCCGGGCCAACGCCTGGATCACCGGTATCTTCCTGGTGCTGGAGGTCATCGCGGCCGCCGTGGTGGCGTTCCTCGGCTTCAGCAACAGCCAGCGCGGCGTGGGCAGCCTCTTCCACGGTGTGGTGGCGACCGACGGTGGCGGCAGCAGCACCGTCGGCCTGACCGCCATCCTCACCGCGATGGGCATCGGCCTCTTCGTCACCCAGGGCTTCAGCACCGCGATCTACCTCTCCGAGGAGCTGGAGAACCCGCGCCGCAACGTCGCCCGCACCGTGTTCTGGACACTCGGCATCTCGGTCGCGGTGATCCTCGTCCCGGTCGTCGCCCTCACCCTCGGCGCCCCCGACCTCGCCACCCTGACCGGCGGCGACGTCTCCGGCATGGTCGCGGGCTGGAGCAACTCCGCGGTCGGCACCTTCATCAGCCTCTGCATCGCGCTGGCCATCATCAACGCCGGCATCGTGATGGTGATCCAGAACTCCCGGGTGCTGTTCGCCTCGGCCCGCGACAAGGCCTGGCCCGAGCCGGTCAACCGGGCCTTCTCCACCCTGAACCGCTTCAACGCCCCCTGGATCGCCACCCTGGCGGTCGGCCTGCCCGGCGCGGCCCTGTGCTTCGTGACCAGCGGCCTGCTCAGCGAGATCACCGGCGTCGCCGTCACCGCGATGTACCTGCTGGTCGCCGTCGGCGCCCTGCTCTCGCGCGGCGCCAAGCACAAGGACGTCCCCGCCTGGCGCCAGCCGCTGTGGCCGGTGCTCCCCGTGCTGCTGATCGTCTTCCTGGCCTACGTGCTGTACCTGCAGTCCGTACCCGCGCTGGTCTGGACCGGCGGCATCACCGCCGTCGCCACCCTCTACTGGCTGTTCTACCTGCGCCCCCGGCAGGACACCCGCTGGGTGATCACCCTGCCCGAGGACGAGCAGGTCTGACCCTCGCGGCCCCCGTACGTCGGTGCCCCGGACTTCCGCCGAGTCCGGGGCACCGACACGTCCGGCCCCGGTGCGCGATGCACCGGGGCCGGACGGCCGTCACGGGTCACGCGGCCGGGCCACCCCCGGGCCGGCCACGACGGGGACGGCTACTTCTTGACCACCCACAGCGGGCTGGTGGCGATCGCCTCCAGCTGGGCCTCGGTCAGCACCGGCGCGCTGCGGACCGAGGGCTGCTGAGGGCCACCGCTCGTGTACGCGCCGATCACCACCCGCATGCCGTCGGGGCGCAGGCTGTTGACCGTCCACACGGCGGCCTTGTCGGCCCCCTTCGCCAGGACGACCTTGGTGCCGTCCGGTAGTGTCGTCGCCTTGGCGAAGACCTGCTCGACCACGTCGCCGTTCTTCGCCGTCCCCTGCTGGTGCTCCTTGAGCTCCCGGCTCCAGTCCTGGACGTTGAGCTCCACCATGCTCTTGCCCTTGCCGTCGTTCAGCACGAAGTTGGCGTAGCCCGGCTGGCCACCGGTCTCGGACTCGGTGAGCCCGGCGGGCAACAGCCCGGCGGTGATCGCCAGGATCTCCTCGGCGGAGTACTCCTTGCCGGTGTTCCTCGGCTGCGGCTTGGGCGTCGGCAGGGCCTCCACCACCCTGTCCCAGGACTTGTCCGTGACCAGCGCGCCGAGCTGCTCCGGGGTCAGCGGCGGGGTCGGGCGGGTGACCGGCGAATCCTTCTCCTGCGCCGCGTTCCACTCCTGCAGCTGGACCAGCCGGCCGTCCTTGCCGGCCAGCGTGGCGGACCAGGCCAAGGTGTCGACCCGGCGGTCCGGGTACTCGTACCCCTGCAGCACCATCAGCGTGGAGCCGTCCGCACGCTGCGTGCTGCTGCAGACGGCACCGGTCGGCCGGAACTTCGGGTCCGGGCAGGTGACCTGGTCCAGAAGCGACTCGTCACCCGGCGCCAGCCGCCGGACGCCGATCTCGATCGCGGCACTGCCGTGGCCGTCGTCGAAGATCACGCTCGCGGAAGGCGCGGCGGGCGGCCGGTTCCCGGTGCCCCCGCTGTCTTGGCCGGCGGCCACCCGCACCGAGCCCGGCGGCAGCAGGGCCTTCAGCAGGTCGATCATCTGCCTGCCGGTCACCGCGGACGTTCCGGCGGCGGCCGCGGAGACGGTCGCGTCCGGCGAGGCGGCACCGGACGACGCGGCCCCGGAGGCGTCCGCCGCCGCCACGGTCACCGCCCGCCCGCCGTCGCCGCGCGGGCCGCCGGCCCCGGCCAGGTACACCCCGCCGGTGGCGATGATCGCCAGCGCCGTGGCGCCGCCGGCGATCGCGGCCGCCGAGCGGCGGCGCCAGCGGCGGCGCCCGCGTTGCAGGCCCCCCGCCAGCAGCGGGGTCCGGTCGGCCTCGAAGGCGTCACCCGTGCGGGAGATGGCAAAGACTAGGTCGTCCTCGAACTTGTCGTCTGCGGACATGCTTGATCACCGTTTCCGTGGTCGCAGAAGGTGGGGTCGTCGAGCGGGCGGCCGGCGGGCGGCCTGGTCAGCGGGCGGCCAGCTCCGCGAGCGAATCGCCGAGCAGCGTCCGCAGCCGGGCCAGTGCCCGGCTGCTACGGGTGCGGACCGCTCCGGCGCTGGAGCGCATCACCTCGGCCGTCTCCTCGACGCTGCGGTCCTCCCAGTAGCGGAGCACCAGCACCGCCCGGTCCCGGGCCGGCATCCGGCCCAGCGCGTCGAGCAGGGTCAGGCGCAGGGTGCTGTCGGACTCGTGGCCCGCGGGCTCGGGAACGTCCCCGGTGGGGCGCTCGGTGCTGGAGCGGCGGCGCTGCTGGGCGAGGAAGGTGCGCACCATGACCGTGTGCGCGTACGCCCCCGGGTTCTCGATCCCGGCGGACCGGCCGGACCGCCAGGCGGACCGGCGCCAGAGGACGTACATCCGGCCCAGGGTCTCCTGGACGAGATCCTCGGCGAGGTGGGTGTCACCGCTGGTGAGCAGACAGGCCGATCGGTAGAGGTGCCCCGCCCGGCCGGAGACGAGCTCCAGGAACTCCCCGTCCTTGGTGTCCCTCGCTGTACTGGCCCGGCCCATCCGCCAACCCCCGTTGCCGCCCGCTCGTTCTCCCTGACTACTGGTTAGATGCGGTGGGCGGGCCCGGACGTTACACCGGCCGGCCCTTCGGAGCCCGACACGTCGGGCCCGGCGGATCAGGCCCGCGCGCGCCTGCGGTGGTCCCGCACCACGACCGCGCCGCCCCCGAGCAGGGCGACCAGCAGGGCGCCGATGCCCAGGACGTAGGTGGCGGTCCGGGCGTCCCGGTCCGCCTGGGTCTCGGCGAGGCCGACCGGCATCGGGACGACTCCCCCGGCCGACAGCGCGCGGGGCTTGTCGGGCACCGCCGCGTCGGCGGCCGGCGCGGTGCTCGTGACCGCCTTCACCGGGTCGACCACGCCCCAGCCGATGAACCGGTTCTGCGCGTGCTCGGTGCGCTGGGCGGTCTGCTCGATCCGGGCCCGGACCTGCGCGGGCGTCCAGTCGGGGTGCGCGCCCACCAGCAGGGCCGCCACGCCCGCCACGTAGGGGGCGGCGAAGCTGGTGCCGTTGTCCACGCACTGGCCCTGCTTGGGGACGGTGGAGAGCATGTCGACGCCCGGGGCCGCGACGTCCACGAAATCCCCGTACTGGGAGAAGGACGCGCGCTCGTTGTTGCGGTCGGAGGCGCCGACCGCCAGCACGGTCGGGTAGGCCGCCGGGTAGGTCGGGCCCTCGCGGCCGTCGTTGCCGGAGGAGGCCACCACCACGACCTTCTTGGACTCCGCGTACTCGACGGCGGCCTTCAGCGCGTCGTAGCCCGGGAACCGGCCGCTGTCGTCGCTGCTGCGGACGTCCTGGGAGATGTTGATGACGCGGGCGTTCTGGTCGACCGCCGACCGGATCGATTCGACCAGGGTGCCGACGTCGCCGTTGCCCTCGTTGTCGTTCTGCCGGAAGGACAGGATGTTGGCACCCTTGGCGAGCCCGACGAATCCGGTGGCGTCCCGCTTGGCGGCGGCGATGATGCCGGCCACCTTGGTGCCGTGCCCGACCAGGTCGGTCTTGCCGTCGCCGGGCACCGGGTTCTTGTCCTTGTCCCTCAGCGGCGAACCGCCGCTGGTGACCTTGCCCGCCAGCTGCGGGTTGACGTCGTCCACCCCGGTGTCGATCACGGCGACGAGCACCCCGGCGCCGGTCACCTTGTCGTCCTGCCAGAGCTGGTCGAGCAGCACCCGCTGCAGGGACCACGGGGTGACCGGGACGTCCTTCGCGGGGCTGGGGCAGTCACCGGCGGCGGAGATCCCGATGGGCGACCAGGTCGTGCCCGGGTCACCCGGCGCGGCGTACGCGGGGGTCGCGGCGAGACTGCCGGCCACCACGAGCGAAGCCGCCAACGCGGCTGCCTTCCGGTACGTACCCACCGACACCGTGCCACCCCTCATATGTCCACCCGTGGTCGTGATCGGGAGCGGTCCGGCCGGGCCGGACGGCGCGGCTCCCGTGCGCGCGAGGGGCGGGCGCCCTCTCGGACGCCCGCCCCGTACAGCGGAGTTGAGCTCACCCCTCACGGAGTGAGTCTGATCAGCTCCAGATCTGCTGGTTCTTCTTCTCGGTGTCCTGGTAGCTGGACGCCGCCTGGTCGAGAGAGGAGCCGATCTGGCTGAGGACCTGCTGCAGGTCGGCGGCCTTGTCGTCCCACTTCTTCTGGTGGGCCTGGTAGCCCTGCTGGGCCGCGCCCTCCCAGGAAGCGGCGATCTTGGTGACACCGGCCTTCAGCTCGTCGAGCTGGGACTGGATACGGGCCGCGGTGGCCCGGACCTCGGCGCCGGCGCCCGAGATGGTGGCGAAATTGACGAGAATCTGCCCGGACATGCTGTCTCCCTGTCGAGATCGATTTCGGTCCCCGTGAGGACCGAGGAACGAGTGACGCGGTTGCCTCGCGGCGACCGGATCAGATCTGGCCGGCGACCTGGCCGAGCGCGGACTGCTGCGCGGCCTCGGTGGCGGCGTAGGCCTTGGTGGTGAGCTCGATCGCGTTCTGGATCGCGCGCAGCGCCTCGTTCAGCCCCTTCGCGTCCTCGTTGAAGCGGTTCTGAAGGTTCTGGTAGGCCGTCGCGGCCTGGCCCTGCCAGCCCGAGGCGATCTGCGACACGATGCCGTCGAGCTTCTTCAGCTCGCCCTGCACCTGGTCGCTGACCTCGCCCATGTGCTTGGCGAAAGCATCCATCTCTTCAGCGGTCGTCCTGAACTGACCAGCCATGATCTACCGTCCCCCATGAGACAGACATTGTGTCCGGGTGTCCTGACAAGGCCCACCCGCAGGCACCACCCGTGCGGTGCCTCCCAGCACTTTAGTAGGCGTCAGCGCGAGGCCCAACACCGGGATCCCGGAAGTTACCAGACCATGACAGTGGTGCCAGGCCTGTTACCTGAGCGAATGTCAGGAATCCTGCTCCTGGGACGCCGCCTCCTCGCTGAGCGCGGGGCCGCTGGGCACCAGGTCGGACCACTCCCGCGGCACCAGCGCGGGCTGGAGCTCGTTGTAGCCCAGCCTGGCCTGCGCGTTGCCGGCCTCCGGCTGGCCCTGCTGCGCGGGCTGCTGGTCGGCGGCCGCCGGCGGGGACGACTGCCCCGGCTGCGGGGTGGCCGCCTTCTTGCGGCCGCCGTCACCGTTGGCCTGCACCGCGTAGCGCAGCCCGGTCTCGGTGATCAGGTAGCTGCTGCCGGAGCCGCCCGCCTCGTTGTCCAGCGCCCGGTAGAACAGGCCGAACCCGGCCGTCACCCGGGCCGAGGCGGTGATGCCCGTGTACTTCCCGGGGTACTCCGTGCCGACCCAGACACTGCGCCTGGGCGTCTTGCCGTCCTCCGCGACACCCTCGAAGGTGCTGCAGACGACCTCCTTGCGGTCCTTGGCGGCGGTCCAGTTGTTCACCGGCTCGCCGGCCTTGGCCGGCCAGTCGTCGGGCAGCTTCAGCTTGTTGTCCGTCAACAGGCCCTGGCCGAAGTTCGACTGCTCCTCCGGGGTCAGCTCGTCGATCCTCGGGTGGGTGTCCTTGTCCTGGTTGTACAGGTACTGCAGGGCCGGGTTGCGCAGCAGCAGCATGCTCTGGAACTGCGTGATCGGGAACAGCTCGCTCTCGCCGACGACGTAGTACTTCTCGCCGTACTTGACCAGCCGGCCGATCTTCCGGTCCTCGACGTTGTGCAGCGCGACCTTGGAATTGGCCGTCTTCACCGCCGGGTTCATCCCGGGCACCTGCGGGAAGCTGATCGCCACCCCGCGCTGCAGCGTGGCCAGCCAGTCCTTCTTCACCCGCTGCGGGACGGCGCTCTCCCCGAAGATCGCGGTGACCAGCGCCTTCTTCTCCTGGTCGGAGGTCTGGGTGCCGCCGATCGCGTGCTTGCGACCCTGCGAGTCGACCAGGTAGAGCTCCAGCTCGCTCTGGGTGGTCGGGGCGCCCTGCTGGCCGTTGACCTGCGCCTCGTCCACCTCCTGGACGAGCAGCGACTGGTCGGTGTCCAGAACCTTGTTCTTGGCCTCCAGGTCCTTGGCGTCCGCGCCGCCCGCGACGAACACGGCCTGGTTGACCGTCTCGCGCTTGTCGTCGGGGCCGGGCTTGTTGCACACCGACCACTTCATCGGCTGGCCGGCCACCGCCTTGGTCGGCAGCTTGTCCGGCGCGTACGGGATGCCGATGGTCGCACCGTGGTTGGGGTAGGCGTCGAGCACCTTGTCCGCGACCACCACCACCTTGGCGTCCGCCGGCACCACCAGCCGGGCCGAGGACATGTTCAGCACCTGGTGCAGCCGCTTGGTCTTCTTGTCGTCGTCGAGCAGCACCACGTACCGGGTGTACGACGTCTTGCCCTGGATGATGTTCTTGGTGCTGTCCCAGTTCAGCGGCGCACTGGGCTTGAAGGCCCCCCAGAGGCCGAAACCGCCCACGATCAGCGTCCCGACGATGACGCTGGGCAGGACCGCCTTGACCGGCCGCGGGGCGTCCTCGTCGTTGCCGCCGCCACCCGGCAGCAGGAAGGCCCCGACCGTGCGCTTGCGGGCGAAGGTGTAGGCGTTCAGCTCGTCCCGGCGTGATGCCATTGCTCGTCGTCTCCCCTGTATGACCGACATCTGCTGTGTGACCTGCAGTCATGGCGCGGTGTCCGGCGGCCGGACCGTCCGCGAGTCTGCCACCCGCCGGGCGAGGGCCACAGCAAACCCTCTACGATGCGGCAGCAGACGGTGAGTACGGTACGGGTACGGTTCGCGAACCAGCCAACCGGGCCGCGATATCTGATCAGAGAGGGTCATTCGGGGGATGCCAAGCCAGACCGCTCCAGGGCGACGCAGTACATCGCAGAGCCGGGACGGGAGCCGCGCGAGCCGGCGCGGCCGCCCCGCGCAGGCCGCGCCGGGCACCCCGGCCTCGGCGGTTCCGGTCCGAGTCCACCCGCGGCCCGGACTGCTCGGCAGCCGACTGAGGCTGCAGCAACTCGTGCTGATCGAGGTCGCGGTGGCGCTGGTCGCCGTCGGCTGGACGATCGGCAAGGCCGCCGCCGGCGCGTTCGCGGTGGTCTCCGCCGCGCTCGTGGTGGTCGCCCTGACCCCGCTGCGCGGGCGCACCATCCCGGAGGCACTGCGGGTCCGTTCCGCGCTGAAGGCCCGTCGGAAGAAGGCCGCGGAGAACATCCCGCCGGCCGGCACCGACCCGGCGCTGGCGCCGGCCCTGGAACTCGAACCGGCCCTGCGCACCTGCACCCACGCCACCGAGGCCGACTTCGGCGGCCGGCCCGTACGCCGGGAGACCGGCATGGTGGGCGACGGCACCTTCCTCAGCTCGATCCTGCTCGTCCAGGCGAAGGACCAGCCGCTGCGCCCGGTGCGCACCGCGCTCCCGCTGCCGCTGGACGTCATCTGCTCGGCCCTCCAGGTGGACGACATCGCCCTGGAGTCGGTGCAGCTGGTCCAGCACACCCAGCCCGCGCCGGCCCCGCACCTGCCCGACCAGTCGCTCGCCGCCCGCGCCTACCAGCAGCTGCCGGACGGCATCGCCACCCCCGGCCTGCGGCTCACCTGGGTCGCCCTCAAGCTCAACCCGGAGCAGGCCTCCACGGCCGTCCTCGCCCGCGGCGGCGGCGAGGAGGGCGCCCGCAAGGCCCTGCAGCGCGTCACCGACCAGCTGGCCGGGCGGCTCAACGGCGCCGGCTTCACCGCGACCGCACTGGACGAGCGCGAGCTGATCGCCGCGCTGGCCATCTCCACCTGCGCCAACCCGATCGCCGTGGCGGGCCGTCAGGGCACCGGCGGCGGCGGCGCGAACGCCCGACGCACCCAGGAGAGCGCCAAGTTCTGGCGGATCGACGACCGCTGGCACAGCACCTACTGGATCTCGAAGTGGCCGCAGCTCAGCCGCCCGGGCGGGGCGCCCGGCCGGATCGCGGCCCCCGACCTGGTCAACCTGGTCACCGGGACGCCCGCGCTGGCCAGCACCTTCAGCCTGACGGCCGGCCGCGGCACCGGCGGCTCGGTGGCGATCAGCGGGCACGTCCGGGTGACCGGGCGCAGCGAGAGCGAGGTCGCCCAGGTCGGGCGGCTGGTGGAGGCCCGCGCCCAGAGCGCCGGCCTCGGCCTGAACCGGCTCGACCTGGAGCAGGCCCCCGGCCTGCTCGCCACGCTGCCCCTGGGAGGGACTTCCTGATGGCGTACCAGACCTACCCCACCGCTCCCGCCCCGGCGCCGGGCACCGAGCAGACCCGGGCCCGGCCCCGGATCCTGCCCGGCTTCGGCCTGCGCGGGCCCAAGCGGGAGAAGCACGTCCTCAACCCCGAGGACCTCGGCGCGATGGCCTTCCCGGTCGGCGACGACGGCGTGGTGATCGGCGTGGACCCGCAGCAGCAGCCCGCCGTACTCGGCCTGTTCCGGCCCACCGCCTACGACCTGGTGCTGGTCGGCGGGGTCTGGACGGCCCAGATCATCGCGCTGCGGGCGGCCGCCACCGGCGCCCGGATCGCCGTCGAGACCGCCCGACCGCAGCTGTGGGCCCCGATGGCGCAGGCCGCGGGCGGCGGCCAGCCGTGCGTGACCGTGCACCAGGTGGGCCGGCTCGGGCCGCAGGGCGCCTCGGTGGCCTCGCCGGTCCTGGTGGTCCGGGACCTCGGCGCCCGTCCGCCGCGCAGCCGGCTGTCGGCCGCGCCCTGGCAGACCACCCTGACCCTGCTGCCGTACCTCGGGCCGAACGCCGCCCGGGTGCTGAACGCCGCCGACCTGGTCGGCCTGCAGCGGATCTCCCCCCAGGAGGCCGAGCTGGTCGGCCGGGTGCTGTCGCTCGGTGACCAGGACGTGGCCTCGCTGCCCACGCTGGGCGAGGACATCACGCTCTGGGCGACCCGGATGCGGCGTCAGTACGTCCGGACCGTCGCCGGCCAGGCCGAGACCCAGGTGCTGGGCGCCCCGCGCCGGATGGACTGACCGGGGCGGGGAGGGCGACGCGGGCCGGAGCCCCGGGAGTCACCCGGTGGAGGGCGTTCCCCGGACAAGATGAGACACCGCCTTCAGCGCGGGCCGATTCACGTCCTAATCTTGATGCGCAACGGCACCGCGAACAGCGGCGGCGAACACGAGGGAGCCCAAGTGAGCAGCGATCGGGACGGCGTCTACGTCGGCGACAACGCGGCGGAGGACGACGACGACTGGTCCGACGCGCCCGACTACACTCCCCCGTCCTGGTACACCCAGAGCGAGCCGGCCGGGCCGGTGGGCGCCCAGGCTCCCGAGGCGCCGGCCGTTCCCGCCCAGGGCGCACCGGTCCAGGGCGCACCGGCCCAGGCCGCACCGGCCCAGGCCGCACCGGCCCAGGCCGGACCGGCCCCGGTCGCCGCGGTGCCGGTCGAGGTCGCCGCGCCCGCTCCGGTGCCGGCCCCGGTCGCTCCCGCGCCGGCCGCTCCCGTGGCGCCGGTGGTCGAAGCCGCGCCGGCGCCCGGCCCCGCTCCGGTGCCCGAGCCCGTCGTGACGGCGCCCGCGCCCGTACCGGCCCCCGTCCCCGTACAGCCGCAGGCCGCCGAGCAGCCGCCGGTCGCCGCGGTGCCGCCCGCGCCCGCCCCGGCGGAGGCCGCCGTCCAGGCCGCGCCGCCGGTGCCGGAGCAGCAGGTCGCCGCCCCTGCCCCCGCGCCGGAGCAGCAGCCGCCGTGGGCGGTGGGGCCCGAGGCCCAGCAGTACCAGGCCGCGCCGGCCCAGCAGCAGGCCCCGCAGCCGTACCCGCCGCAGGCGCAGCAGCAGCCGTACCCCCAGCAGGTCCAGCAGCAAGCCCCGCCGCAGCAGCAGCAGTACCCGCCGCAGGCCCAGCAGCCCTACCCGCCGCAGGCACCGCAGCAGCCGTACCCCCAGCAGGCCCCCCAGCAGGCCCAGCCGCCGCAGCAGCAGTACCCCGGCCAGGACCAGCAGGCCGCGCAGTGGGCCCAGCAGCAGGCGCAGCAGCAGGGCGGCTACGGCTACCCGCCGCAGGCGCCGCAGCAGCCGTACCCCCCGCAGGCCCCCCAGCAGGCCCAGCCGCCGCAGCAGCAGACCCCGCAGCAGCAGCCCGCGCCCGGCCCGCCGGTCGACCCGCGCCAGGGCGGCTGGCCGCAGCCGAACGCCTACCAGCCGCCGCAGCAGCCCCAGCAGGGCGGTCAGCCCGGCTGGCCGCAGCAGGGCGGTGTCCCGCAGGCGCCGGCCGCTTTCCAGCAGGCCGGACCCCCGCAGCAGACCGCGCACGGCGCGCCGCTCGGCTACACCGCCGCCGTCGAGCTGTCCTCGGACCGCCTGCTGCGCAGCCAGCCGAAGCAGCAGCGCCAGCAGTCGCGCTTCCAGTTCGGCGGCAAGGCGGCGGCGGCCGACCGGGCCCGCAAGCTGGAGGTCATCCGCACCCCGGTGATGAGCTGCTACCGGATCGCGGTGATCAGCCTCAAGGGCGGCGTCGGCAAGACCACGACCACCACCTCGCTCGGGGCCACCCTGGCCAGCGAGCGCCAGGACAAGGTGATCGCGATCGACGCCAACCCGGACGCCGGCACCCTCGGGCGCCGGGTCAAGCGGCAGACCGGTGCGACCATCCGCGACCTGGTGACGGCCATCCCGCACCTGCGCAGCTACATGGACATCCGCCAGTTCACCTCGCAGGACCTGCACTCGGGCCTGGAGATCCTGGCGAACGACGTCGACCCGGCCGTCTCGACCACGTTCAACGACTCGGACTACCGCCAGGTCATCGACGTGCTGGGCCGGCAGTACCCGATCATCCTGACCGACTCGGGCACCGGGCTGCTCTACAGCGCGATGCGCGGGGTGCTGGACCTCGCCGACCAGCTGATCATCGTCTCCACGCCCAGCGTGGACGGCGCCAGCAGCGCCTCCACCACGCTGGACTGGCTCTCCGCGCACGGGTACGCGGACCTGGTCCAGCGCTCCATCACGGTGGTCTCCGGGGTGCGCGAGACCAGCAAGATGATCAAGGTCGAGGACATCGTCGCGCACTTCCAGACCCGCTGCCGCGGTGTCGTGGTGGTGCCCTTCGACGAGAGTCTGGCCGCCGGCGCCGAGGTCAACCTCGACATGATGCGCCCCAAGGTCCGGGAGGCCTACTTCGAGCTGGCCACCCTGGTCGGCGAGGACATCATCCGGGCCCAGCAGGCCGCCGGTCAGCAGGCGGGCGGCTGGCAGCAGGCCGCCGCACAGCCGTACCCGGGACAGCCGTACCCGCAGCAGCAGGCCCAGCCCGGCGAGTGGGCCCAGCAGCAGTACCCGCCCGCCGGCGGGCCCGAGGGCGGCCAGGGCGGCCACCCGCAGCACCAGCCCGGCCAGCCCGCACCCGGCGCCCCCTGGGCCCCGCAGCCGGGACAGGCCCCGCCGCCGCCCCCCGGGTACGGCTACCCGCCGCAGCAGGCCGCCCCGGGCGGGCAGCAGCAGCAGCTGCCGCAGGAGTGGGCCCAGCAGCAGCAACAGCCCCCGCAGGGCGGCTACGGCTACCCGCCGCAGGGCCAGCCGCCGCAGCAGGGGTAGCGGCGCCCTCGCACCCGCCGCACCAACGCGAAGACCCGCCGGCCTCGGGCCGGCGGGTCTTTCACGTCCGCCGCCGCACAGGCGGCGGCGGACCGTCAGTCGGCCGTCAGCCGACCGCCGGGCCGGCCCCGGTGAGGACCCGGGCCCGCTCGACGTCGTCGGCCATCCGCACCAGCAGCGCGTCGATCGAGTCGAACTTCTCCATGCCGCGCAGGTACGCCAGGAAGTCGACGGCGACGTGCATCCCGTACAGGTCCAGGCCGACCCGGTCGATGGCGTACGCCTCCACCGTGCGGGTGGTGCCGTCGAAGGTCGGGTTGGTGCCGACCGAGATGGCGGCCGGCATCCGCTCGCCAGGACCGCCGCCGGGCAGCAACGGGCCGTCGGTCGGGGCGGTCAGCCAGCCCGCGTAGACGCCGTCGGCCGGGATCGCGCTGTGCGGCACGGTCTCCACGTTGGCGGTCGGGTAGCCCAGCTCGCGGCCGCGCTGCGCGCCGCGCACCACCACGCCCTCGACCCGGTGCGGCCGGCCGAGCACCTCGTTGGCCCCTGCCAGGTCCCCGGTGGCGACCAGCCGCCGGGTGAGGGTCGAGGAGAACGGCTCGCCGCCGCCGGCCTCGCCGCACACCTGGAGGTCCACCACCTCGACGTCGAAGTCCGCGCCCCGGCCGAGCTTGGCGAGCAGTTCGACGTTGCCCGCGGCCTTGTGCCCGAACCGGAAGTTGGGGCCCTCGATGACCGTCCGCGCGTGCAGCGCGTCCACCAGCACCTGCTGGACGAAGGTCTCCGGGGACTCCTGCGACAGCTCGAAGGTGAACGGCAGCACCAGCACCGCGTCCACCCCCAGCTCGGCGATCAGCTCCGCGCGGCGCGGCTGCGGGGCGAGCAGCGGCGGGTGGCTGCCGGGCCGGACGACCTCGCTGGGGTGCGGGTCGAAGGTCACCACGACCGCCTTGGCGCCCAGCTCACGGGCCCGCTCCACCGCCCGGTTGATGATCAGTTGATGCCCGCGGTGCACTCCGTCGAACGAGCCGATGGTGACGACGCTGCGTCCCCAGTCGCCGGGGATCTCCTCCAGGCCACGCCAGCGCTGCACCCTGACCGCTCCTTGTTCCGTACGACGCGTACCTTCTGTACGCTCAAACGCTCACATCCGAACCCCTATAGCGTGCCATGCGCCCGCCCCTGCTCCGGCACCGGAAGGCCGGTTCGCCGCCGCGGCGGCCGCACGCCGGCCGGCTGCCCGGCCGGTCCCGTCTCCCGCTCCGCCTCGGCGGCGGCGTACTGCGGGTCCCGCCCGGCCGCCACCAGGGCCCGCATCCGGGCCAGCCGCGGCCCGTCCGGCAGCGGTGGTGCGTGTTCGTCCGGCCACCGCGCGAGCAGCAGGGCGAAGGCCGCCGAGCGCCCGGCGCACCGCACCAGCACCTCGTCCGCCTCCAGCAGCGCGGCGCAGGCACCGGCGACCACCTCACGGGCCCGGCCCTCGTCGTGGCCGGCGCAGTGCTCGGCCAACCGCTCCAGCGCCGCGGTCAGCACCACCGGGTCGCTCTCGGCGGCCAGCAGGGCGGCCAGCAGCTCCGCCCGCGCGGGCCCGCCTGCGGCGGCCAGCACCTCGGCGAACACCCGCCGCACGGCCGGTCGGGCCGTCAGCACGCCGTCCAGCAGGGCCCGGAGGTCCGCGGGCGCCCCCGGCAGGCCGGGGAGCCCGCGCAGCCGGCCCTCCAGATACTCGCCGGCGACCAGGCCGGCCCGCTCCGGACGCTCCCTCAGCAGCGCCCCGGCCAGCTCGGCGCCGCGCCGGAGCACCTCCGGCGCGGCCGCCCCCGCCAGCACCCGCAGCCCCTCGGCCACCGCGGCGCCCGGCCGCGGGAGCCGCTCGGCGAAGGCGGCCAGCACCTCGCCCGGGTGGCTCTCCAGCGCCGGCCCCAGCACGTCCGCAGTGACGAAGGGATCGCCGCCGACGTACCCGGCCAAGGCCTGCGACAGGTAGGCGGCGCGGGTCGCCGGCGCGCGGACCAGCAGCGCCAGCGCGGCCCCGTGCAGCGTCGGTTCGTCCTCCCGGGCCAGCAGCGCCAGCGCGGTGTGGCGCAGCAGTTCGGCGCCGGCGCCCCGGGCGTGCGGGGCGGCCCGCAGGGCGTGCACGGCGGCCGCCACATGGCGTTCCGGGCGGGGATCGTGGCTCCAGCGGTCGACGGCCCGGCAGAGGGCGGAGGGCTCGTCCGCGGCGAGCACCAGCAGCAGGGCGTCGGCCCTGGGGTGGGCGACGTCCACGAGACGGTCCGTCAGGTCGTCCAGCGCGAGGCTGCGGTGGGTGTGCAGCAGGTCGTGGGCGAGGTCCGCGACGGTGCTCCCCGGCCGGGCCGGCAGGCCCCCGAGGTCGTCGAACCAGGCGCAGACCAGCGGGATCACCCCGGCCGGGTCGGCGCGCAGCCGCCGGGCGGCGGCCGCCAGGAAGCGCTGCCCGGGACCGTCGGCGCGCACCAGGCGGCGCAGCAGGTCCAGTTCGGTGCCGGGCGGCAGTCCGAGGCCGAGCCAGAAGTCCGGCCCGAACCGGCCGTACCCGGTGGCCGCCAGGTCCGGCACGCCGTCCGCGCAGGCCCGTTCGGCGATCCGGTCGGCCAGCCCGGCCAGCAGGGGGCCGTGGGCGGCGGGCTCCGGGCCGGCCAGAGCGGCGGCCAGCAGCCGCCCGGCCCACCAGGAGGCCTCGCCGCCGGGCGGCCCGAGCTCCAGCGCCCGGCAGAGCCGGTGGAGCCACGGGTCCAGCGCGGACGCTCCCCGGTCCTCGCCGAGGGTGCGCAGGGCGGCCGCCACCGGCCCGGCCCGGTGCCGGGCGACCAGCACCGGGCCCGGGCCTTCCGGCGGCCCCTCCACCGGCCCCTCGGCCCGTCCGTCGGCCCATCTGTCCGCCCGTTCGTCGGCCCGTCCGGGTGCGTCCGTCGGGCCCGAGCGGCCGGACGCCTCGGGCGGTCCCTCCGCCGGCCCGCGGTCGCCCGGACGGTACGCCGTGGGGCCCTGGTCCGCGGCGCCCGGGTCGGCCGCTGCTCGATGCTCCGCCCACCGGTCCGCCCGCTGTTCGGTCCGCTGCTCCGCCGGGCCGCCCCCGGGCCGGGGGCCACCCGGCCCGAACACCTCCCGGGCGGGCCCGCGCCCGTCCCGCCCGAAGGCGCCCAGGTCCTCGGTGCCGAACTCCCCGGCGCCCCGGTTCCCGGCGCCCCCGTCCCCGGCACCCAGGTCCCCGCTGCACCGGCCCTCGGCGCCCAGGTCCCCGAAGGCGCCCGGCTCGTCCCGTCCGAAGGCGCCAGGCCCGCCCATGGCGCCCGGCGGCGGCCCGGCCGGCTCGGCCAGCAGCAGCCGCAGGGCCGCGTCCAGGTCCAGGTGCAGCCCCTGCAGCCAGTCCGAGAACTCCTCATGGGCCGGCCGGTAGCCCTGGCCGGCCGGCACGAACAGCCGCTCGGCCAGCACCGCCGCCGCCCACCCGCCGGCCACCGGGAACAGCTCCTCGAACGCCTCCCGGTCGAGCCCGCCGTGCCCCGGGCCGAGCATCCGCCGGGCGGCCTCGTGCACCCGCCCCGCCACCGCCGAGGCGAGCCTGCGCAGTCGCCCGGTCTCCTCGCCGGCCGGCGGCGGCCCGCCCCGGCGGTGCGCGCCGCCCGGCCGGCGGGGCGCCGAGGCGTCCGCGATCCGGCGGGCCACGGCCAGGCAGCGCAGGTCGAGAAACCCGGCGAACAGGTCGCCGCGCGTGCCGGCCTCCCCCGCCAGGCCGGCCGCCCGGAGCTCCCCCGCCAGCCGCAGCGCCAGCGGGTGCCGGGCGTCGACGCCGGCCCGCCCGGCGGGCAGGCCGTAGCGGCGGCGGGCCCGGTCGGCCGCCTCGGCTGGCAGCGCGCCGAGGCGGTGCACCCGGGGCGGGTCGGCCGGCTCGCCGGCCCGGGCACCCGAAGAGGCCCGGGTGCCCGGAGCGGCCGGGTCGGCCGCCCCGGCGAGGACCTGCTCGGCGACGGGCGCCAGCTGCTCCCAGGCGTCCGCGCCGCAGGCCGTGAGCAGCCGGGCCCCGCAGGCCTCCAGCCAGTCGGTGGCGGCCCGCAGCCAGGCCGCGTCGAGCGGTACGGGGGCCTCCTCGGGGCCGTCCAGCACCACCAGCAGCGGCCGATGCGCCGCCGAACAGAGCCGGGCCACCTCGTCGGGGTCGGGGCCGTGCTCGACGCCGGGCAGTTCGGCGGCCAGCAGCCGGGTGGCGTGCTCCAGGGCCCGACCGACGGGTTCGGCGAGGGTGCGGTCGGCGGGCCGCAGATCGGCCCCGCGCAGCCAGAGCGTGGGCAGCGGGCGGGCCCCGCCGGCCCGCCGGAGGGCCAGCGCGGCAAGTTCGGTGGTGCGTCCGCTGCCCGGCACGCCGACCAGGACGGTGACGGTGGCCTGCGGTTCCTCCCCGACCAGCCCGTCCGGCCGGTCCACCCGGTCGGCGGCGAGGTCGGCGACCGCGCCCGGGCCGGCGCTCGCCACGGCCAGCTGGACGGCGGTCAGTCGGAGCACCCCGCCGAGGTTGAGCGCCCGCCCGAAGCCGGGCACCCCGGCCGCGTTCCGGGCGAGCAGTCCGGCCAGCTCGGGGTCGCTCGCGTCCGGTACGACGGCGAGGGCCGTGGCGGGGTGCTCCTCGGGCGGGTACGGGCCGCGCAGCCCGGGGGCGAGGACGCCGAGGACGGCGCCGCTCCCCGCGTCGAGCACGGGCGCGCCGGCCGTCGGTGGGCCGTCCGGCTGCGGCAGATCCAGTAGCAGGGCTCCCCCGATCACCTGGAACCCCCCGCTCCAGGCGTACATCGCGGCGGTGGTGCCCAGCACCCCGCCGGGGAGCGGTGCGGGCCTCTGCTGCCCGACGGGGAGGGACAGCACCGTGACCGGGCGGCCGGTCGGCGCGGGCGCGGGGCCGGGCCCGCCGGGCAGGCCCGGTACGGCGCCGGGCCGCCCGGCCTCGGGGGCGGCGATCGGGAGCGCGGGCAGCGGCAGCCCGCCGACGGCGGCGGTGCTCAGCAGCGCGAGCCCGGAGCCGGGCAGCGGCAGGACGCTGTCCGCACCGAGCACCCGGGTCTGGCCGCCGGGGAGGTGCAGGACCACCCGGTCGAGGCCGGCCACCACCTCGTGCGCGGTGAGGACGGTGCCCTGCGGGTCGGCGACGAAGCCGAGGCCGCGCAGGCCGCCGTTCAGGTCGTGGATCCGCAGCAGGGCCCGCCCCGGCTCCGCGGCCGCTCCGCCGCCCCGGCCACCCGTCATTCGCGCCGCCCTTCCCGCAGGGCCGGGCGGGCCCCGGAGAGGCCTGTCCCGGCCGTCGTGCCCGGCCGCCCGGAGCCTGCCCGCCCCTGTGCCCGCGCGACCCCGCACGCGCCGTTCACCACCCCGGTTCACCTCGCGCGCTCGCCTGTCCGGGTGAGTGCCGGGCCGCCGGCGGACGGGCGGGAGCAGACCTGCCCCGGAAACGCCGGAAGCCCGTACGCGGACAGGACACGCGTACGGGCTTCCTCGGGGGAACCGCAGTGGGCGCAGCGGCGGCGGGCCGGTGCGGCCCTCGTCAGCCGACGAAGACGGCGACCGGGCGGGCGTAGCCGCCCTTCTCCTCGACCAGCGCGAGGAAGCGCTCCTCCGGACCGAAGACCGCGACCGGGCCCTCCACCCCGAGCCCGGGCGCCTTCAGCTTCATGCCGTTGGCGAGCAGCTTGGCCTGGTCGGCGTCGATGTCCCAGCGGGGGAAGGCCGCCGCGGCGGCCTCGCCGATCGGCAGCACAGGCAGGCCGGTGGCGGCCTCGCCCTTGGCCGCGTCCTCCAGCTGCTCCAGCGTGCGCGCGGACTCGACCGAGTAAGGGCCGACCCGGGTGCGGCGCAGCGCGGTCAGGTGCCCGCCGACGCCGAGGTCCGCGCCGAGGTCGCGGGCCAGGGCCCGGATGTAGGTGCCGGAGGAGCACTCCACCGTGACGTCGAGGTCGACCACCGGCGTCCCGTCCTCGGCCACCGCCTCGCGCAGCCCGTGAACGGTGAAGGAGTGGATGGTGGTGGCGCGGGCGGGGATCTCGAAGTCCTCGCCCTCGCGCACCCGGGTGTACGAGCGCTTGCCGTCGATCTTGATGGCGCTGACCTTGGACGGCACCTGCATGATCTCGCCGGTCAGCTTGGCGACACCGGCGTCCACCGCCTCCCGGGTCACCCCGGTCGCGGGGGTCGAGGAGGTGACCTCGCCCTCGCGGTCGTCGGTGACGGTGTTCTGGCCGAGCCGCACCGTGGCCTCGTAGGTCTTGGCGGTGAGCATCAGGTGGCCGAGCAGCCGGGTGGCCCGCTCGACGCCGATGACCAGCACGCCGGTGGCCATCGGGTCCAGCGTCCCGGCGTGTCCGACCTTGCGGGTGCCGGCCAGCCACCGCATCTTGGCCACCACCCCGTGCGAGGTGATGCCCTCCGGCTTGTCGACGATGACCAGGCCGTCGGGGCCGGTTCCCTTGCGCTTCATCGGTTCATTTCTCCAGCGGACGTGCAACAGCGGACATGCGACGACAGGCGTTCGGCGCCGGGACTCCCGGCAGCGGGCGTACGGTCCGGCCGCTCACCCGCCGGCCGGGCGCAAAGCCGCCCGGAACCGGGCCACCACGCTCTCGACGTCCTCCCGGGTGGAGAAACCGGCCGCGAAGGTGTGTCCGCCGCCGCCGAGCTCGCCGCAGGCGCGGGCGACGTCCACCGCGCCCTTGGACCGCGAGGAGCCGCGCAGGGTGCCGTCCGGATCCTGCTTGAGGACGAGCGCGACCTCGGCCTCGGCCGGGCGGCGGAGGATGTCGATCAGGCCCTCGATCTCCTCGACGGTGACGCTGAACAGCGCCAGATCCTCGTAGGGGACCCAGGTCCACACCAGACCGAGGCCGCCGGCCGCGTCCGGCTCGTAGACCGCGCGCTGCAGCGCGCCGGCGAGGACCTTGAGGTAGCCGAAGGAGGAGGTGTCCCAGAGCTGCCGGGAGATCAGGTCGTGCCGGATGCCGGTGGCCAGCAGCCGGCCGGCGAGTTCGTGGGTGGCGGGGGTGGTGGCGGCGTACTTGAAGGAGCCGGTGTCGGTGGCCACGCCCGTGTACAGGCAGGTCGCCAGGTCCTGGTCCAGCGGGACGCCCAGGCGCCGCAGCAGCTCGTCCACCAGGACGGCCGTGGCGGGCGCCGTCGGGTCGATCAGCTGGTGGGTGCCGAAACCCGGGTTGGAGGCGTGGTGGTCGATGACGGCCAGCACGGGCGCGGCGAAGGCCTTGGCATGGAGCAGACCCAGCCGCCCCTCGGAGGCCACGTCGAAGCAGAGCACCAGGTCGGGGACGTCGGGGACGTCGGCGGCCGGGACGATCAGCTCCTGCCCGGGCAGGAAGGCCAGCGACTCGGGGACGACCTGCGGGTCGTCCCCGAAGGAGACCCGCACCTGGTGGCCCAGCGAGCGCAGCGCGAGGCCGGCCGCGAGGGCCGAGCCCAGCGCGTCACCGTCGGGGCAGATGTGGCAGATCAGGTCGATGGAGCGGGCGCGCCCGATCTCCGCCACGACCTGCTGCCAGACCAGCTCGAAGCCCGGTACCTCGGCGCGCGGGCCCGGAAGCACCGCGAGGGCACCCTCCACCGTACTGGTGGAGGACGCCCCCGAGGTCCCGCCGGCTTCCGCCGCGCTCACCGCTGCCGTGCTCACCACGGAGCCGGCCACCGCCGGCTCGCCGGCCATGACTACTCGTCCTCGTCGTCACGCTCGGAGGCGGGGACCTTGTACGGGTCCGCCTCTCCGGCGTACGTCTTCCCGGTCGCCGTGGTGCGCACCTCGGCGTCGATCTGCCGGGCCCGGTCGAGCAGGTCGTCGATGTTGCGGGCGTTGTCCGGCAGAGCGTCCGCGACGAAGGTCAGCGACGGGGTGTGGCGCACCCCGGTCTCCTTGCCGACGGTGCTGCGGAGGATGCCCTTGGCACTCTCCAGCCCGGCGGCCGCGGCCTGGCGCTCGGTCTCGTCGCCGTAGACCGTGTAGAAGATGGTGGCCTCACGCAGGTCACCGGTCACCCGGGTGTCGGTGATGGTCACGAAGCCCAGTCGCGGGTCCTTGACCCGCCGCTGCAGGGTCTCGGCGACCACCACCTGGATGCGGTCGGCGAGCTTGCGCGCCCTTGCCTTGTCGGTCACGTTGCCTCCTCGTGCAGTGGGCCCGGTACGCGGGGGTCGACAGCTCACCCTCAGGGGCCCACGCCCCAACGTACCGGCCCGCGCCCAGCCTTGTGGGCGCTCTCGGTCCTGATCTGTGTGAGAGTGGCGACTTCCGCCGGCCTCACTGCGGATCTCAGTCGTCGTCGTCACCGTGGTAGCGCCTCCTCGCGGAGAGCAGCTGCACCTCGGGACGGCCGGCGACCAACCGCTCGCAGCTGTCCAGGATCTCGGTGACGAACCCGGCTTCGCCGGACACCACCGCGACGCCGATCTCGGCCCTGCGGTGCAGATCCTGGTTCCCTACTTCCGCCGCGCACACGCTGTACTTGCGCTGCAGCTCGGCCACGATGGGCCGCACGACCGAGCGTTTCTCCTTCAGCGAGTGGACGTCGCCGAGCAGAAGGTCGAACGTGAGTGTTCCTACGAACATGTGTGACAGGTCAAGCCGACCTGAAGGCCTCGGGGAGCAGCCCGGCGACCGGGCTGATGTACGAGGACCCTACACAGTGGACCGGGGCCGGTCGACGGGAAATTTCCCGTCGACCGGCCCCGGACCGACCACTCGCTTACGCGCGCGGCTTCTCGCGCATCTCGTAGGTCTCGATGACGTCGTCGACCTTGATGTCGTTGAACGACCCGAGGGTCACACCGGCCTCGAAGCCCTCGCGGACCTCGGTCGCGTCGTCCTTGAAACGACGCAGGCCCTCGATGGTGAGGTTCTCCGTGATGAGCTTGCCGTCGCGGATGAGGCGAGCCTTGGCGTTGCGGCGCAGCAGGCCCTCGCGGACGATGACACCCGCGATGTTGCCGAACTTGGAGGAGCGGAACACCTCGCGGATCTCCGCGGAACCGAGGCGCACCTCCTCGTACTCCGGCTTGAGCAGACCCTTGAGGGCCGCCTCGATCTCCTCGATCGCCTGGTAGATGACCGAGTAGTACCGGACGTCCACGCCTTCCTTGTCGGCCGCGGTACGGGCACGGCCTTCGGCGCGCACGTTGAAGCCGATGATGATGGCGTCCGAGCCCATCGCCAGGTCCACGTCGGACTCGGTGATGGCACCCACACCGCGGTGCAGGATCCGGAGCTCGACCTCGTCGCCCACGTCGAGCTTGACGAGTGCGTCCTCAAGGGCCTCCACGGAACCGGAGACGTCGCCCTTGACGATGAGGTTGAGCTGCTGCACGCCGCCGGCCGCGATCGCCTGGTCCAGGTTCTCCAGGGAGACCCGCATCGGGCGCTTGGCGAACATGGCGTTGCGGTCACGCGTCGAGCGCTTCTCGGCGATCTGACGCGCGGTGCGGTCGTCGTCGACGACGATGAAGCTGTCGCCGGCGCGGGGCACCGAGGTGAGACCGAGGAGCAGCACCGGACGGGACGGACCCGCCTCGGCGACGTTCTTGCCGTTCTCGTCCAGCATGGCGCGGACGCGGCCGTGCGCGTCACCGACGGCGATGGAGTCGCCGACGCGCAGCGTTCCACGCTGCACGAGGACGGTCGCCATGGCGCCGCGGCCCTTGTCGAGGTGGGCCTCGATGGCGATACCCTGCGCGTCCTGCTCGGGGTTGGCCACCAGGTTGAGCGAGGCGTCGGCGGTGAGGACGACGGCCTCGAGCAGCTGGTCGATGTGCAGACCCTGACGCGCGGAGATGTCGACGAACATGGTGTCGCCGCCGTACTCCTCCGCCACCAGACCGAACTCGGTCAGCTGGCCGCGGACCTTGACCGGGTCCGCGCCCTCGACGTCGATCTTGTTGACCGCGACCACGATCGGCACACCGGCGGCCTTGGCGTGGTTCAACGCCTCGACCGTCTGCGGCATGACACCGTCGTTGGCCGCGACCACCAGGATCGCGATGTCGGTGGACTTGGCACCACGGGCACGCATGGCGGAGAACGCCTCGTGACCCGGGGTGTCGAGGAAGGTGATCGGACGCTCTTCGCCGTTCACCGTCGCCGACACCTGGTAGGCACCGATGTGCTGGGTGATGCCACCGGCCTCGCCGGCCACCACGTTGGTCTTGCGGATGGCGTCCAGCAGGCGGGTCTTACCGTGGTCGACGTGACCCATGACGGTGACGACCGGCGGGCGAGGCATGAGCTCGTCCTCGTCGCCCTCGTCGGCACCGAAGTCGATGTCGAACGACTCCAGCAGCTCACGGTCCTCGTCGTCACGGCTGACGATCTCGAGAACGAAGCCCATCTCCTGGGCCAGCATCTCCAGCGTCGCGTCGGAGACCGACTGCGTCGCCGTGACCATCTCACCGAGGTTGAACATCACCGAGACGAGCGCGGCCGGGTTGGCGTTGATCTTCTCCGCGAAGTCCATCAGCGAGGCGCCGCGCGACAGCCGGACGGTCGTCCCGTTGCCACGGGGCAGCATCACACCGCCGACGGACGGAGCCTGCATCGACTCGTATTCCTGGCGACGCGCACGCTTCGACTTACGGGCACGGGCCGGGCGACCGCCCGGGCCACGACCGAAGGCGCCCTGCGTGCCACCACGGGCACCCGGGCCACCGGGACGGCCGCCGAAGCCGCCGGGACGCGGGCCGAAGCCACCGCCACCGCCACCGCCGGGAGCGCCACCCGGACGCGGGCCGCCGAAGCCGCCACCGGCCGGACGCGAGCCCGGACCGGCCGCACGACCGGCGAAGCCGGGACGCGCGCCGCCACCGGCGCCGGCACCCGGACCACCCGGACGGCCGCCGGGGCCACCGGGACCACGGCCACCGGGGCCCGGACGCGGGCCCGGACCGGCCGGACGCTGCGGCATCATGCCCGGGTTCGGACGCGGCATGCCGGACGGGCTGGGCCCACCCGGACGCGGACCGGCCGGACGCGGCATGCCGTCGGGACGCGGGGCACCACCGGGACGCGGGGCGCCACGGTCGGCACCCGGGGCGCCGGCCGGACGCGGGCCACGGTCGCCACCGGGACGCGGAGCGCCACGGTCGGCACCGGGACGCGCACCGGCGAGGCCGTCGGGACGCGGGCCGCGGTCGCCACCGGGACGCGGGGCGCCACGGTCGGCACCCGGGGCGCCGGCCGGACGCGGGCCACGGTCGCCGCCCGGACGCGGAGCGCCACGGTCGGCACCAGGAGCACCGGCACCCGGACGGGCGGCACCCGGAGCTGCCGGACGACGGTCACCGGGACGGGCCATGCCGGTGGCACTGCCCGAGGTGAACGGGTTGTTGCCGGGGCGCGGGCCGGCCGGGCGCGGGCCCGGACGGGCGCCGGCACCGGTGGCGGCGGCGGGAGCCTGCGCGGCGGGACGCGCGGCCTGGGCGGCCGGACGCTCCGGAGCGGCGGGCGCCGCGTCACCGGCGGGAGCCGGCGAGGAGAACTCGGCCGCGGGAGCGGCCGGGGCCGCCGGGGCGGCGGGACGCGCCGCCGGGCGCGGGCCCGGAGCAGCGGCGGCCGGCTTCACCGGGGCGGGGGCGGCCGGGGCGGCGGGAGCCGCGGCGGCAGCCGGGGTGGGACGGGGACCCGGGGTCGCGGCAGGGCGCGGACCCGGCGTGGGGGCACCCGGGCGGGGTGCGGCCGAACCGGCGGCGGAGCCGCCGGCGGGCTGGGGCGCCGCGGGCTTGCGCGGGCCAGGCTTGGCAGCGGAACCACCCGTGGGGGCCACTCCAAGCGCGTCAGTCAACTTGCGTACGACCGGTGCCTCGATGGTCGAGGACGCCGAACGGACGAACTCGCCGAGCTCGGTGAGCTTGGCCATGACGGCCTTGCTCTCCAAGCCAAGCTCCTTGGCGAGTTCATAAACCCGGACCTTAGCCACTTCACTCCTGTCTATGAGTCCGGGGTGATCGTCCGCCGGACTGTCGCTACTTCATGGGCGTACCCATCGCGTACTCATCGCGTACTCATCGAGTGCTCATCGCAATCTCGACCTACTTCCACATCGCGAGGTACCTGACTGGATCGCACGGCGCGCGGATACACGCGCACTGTGCTTGTTGCGGTGGTTCTCCGCCGCATGAGCGGCGGCCGTAGCGGGCGGCGTTCCCCTCCAGGCGGCCCGGAGGGAAGCCTCAGGTCGCCGGGGTGCCGCCGGCCCGCTCCTCGACGTACTCGCGGAGCCGCTCCGTGTCGAGCGTGCCCTGGAGCCGGAAGGCCCTGGGGAACGCCCGGCGGCGGACCGCGAGGTCGAGGCAGGTCGGGTCGGGGTGCAGGTGCGCACCCCTACCCGGCAGTGCGCCGCGGGGATCGGGGACGCAGACGCCCTCGATCGCCGTGACACGCAACAGCTGGTGCTTGGCCGCTCGCTTGCGACAGCCCACGCAGGTGCGCTCCGGGCGTGCTCGGACATGCGTCCGGCCAGACGAAGGCAAGTCTACCCCTCCGAAGGGACATGGTGCCGCCCCGCCGATCCGGGCGGGACGGCACGGTGACTCGGACCGGTGCGGACCCTACTCGCCCGCGGGCTCCCGGCCGTCGTTCTCGGGCCGGCCCTCGGGCTGGCCCTCGGTGTCCGGCCGGATGTCGATCCGCCAGCCGGTGAGGCGGGCGGCGAGGCGGGCGTTCTGCCCCTCCTTGCCGATCGCCAGCGACAGCTGGTAGTCCGGCACGATCACCCGTGCGGAGCGCTGGTTGTAGTCGACGATCTCGACCTTCGTCACCCGCGCGGGGGACAGCGCCGCGGCGACCATCTCCGCCGGGTCCTCGGACCAGTCGACGATGTCGATCTTCTCGCCGTGCAGCTCGGCCATCACGTTGCGGACCCGGCTGCCGACCGGGCCGATGCAGGCGCCCTTGGCGTTCAGGCCCTGGCGGCGCGACCAGACGGCGATCTTGGTGCGGTGGCCGGCCTCACGGGCGATCGCGGCGATCTCGACACTGCCGTCGGCGATCTCCGGAACCTCCAGCGCGAACAGCTTGCGCACCAGGTTGGGGTGGGTGCGCGAGAGCGTCACCGACGCACCGCGGACACCGCGGCGCACGGCCACCACGTAGCACTTCAGCCGGGTGCCGTGCTTGTAGTCCTCGCCCGGCACCTGCTCCTGCGGAGGCAGGATGGCCTCCAGCTTGCCGATGTCGACCAGGATGTTCTTCGGGTCGTTGCCCTGCTGGACGACACCGGTGACGATGTCGCCCTCCTTGCCCGCGTACTCCCCGAAGGTCTGGTCGTCGGCGGCGTCCCGCAGCCGCTGCAGGATGACCTGCTTGGCGGTGCTCGCGGCGATCCGGCCGAAGCCGCTCGGGGTGTCGTCGAACTCCTTGGGCTCGACGCCCTCGTCCAGCTCGGTCGCGTCCTCCAGCGCCCACACCGTCACGTGGCCGCTCTTGCGGTCCAGCTCGACGCGCGCCCGGCGGCGCGAGCCCTCGGTGCGGTGGTACGCGATGAGGAGGGCCGACTCGATCGACTCGACCAGCAGGTCGAACGGAATGTTCTTCTCGGTAACCAGCCCACGCAGGGCGCTCATGTCGATGTCCACGGCTACGCCTCCTCGTCCTTCTTCACGTTCATGGTGCGGATGGTGCGGAGGTCGTCGCTCCGCGTCCCCGTCGCCGGGGCGTCGTACTACTCCTCGTCGGAGGCGTCCTCGGAGTCACTGCCGTCGTGGGTGTCGTCGTCGGCGTCCTCGGTGTCGTCGAAGTCCGGGGCCTCGTCGAGGAGCTTCTCGTCCTTGCGGTTGAACTCCACCTGGACGCGCGCCTTGGCCACCTCGGTGTACTCCAGACGGCGCTCCTTGGCCTTCCCGCGGCCCTTCACCGGCTGCACCTCGACCAGCGCGCCGTCCTCGTCGGACGACAGCACCCGGGCGACGATCTCGGTGCCGTCCGCGAGCTGCGCCTTGACCAGCCGGCCCTCGGCCCGGCGCCAGTGGCGGGGCTCGGTGAGGGTGCGCTCGGCACCCGGGGACCCGACCTCCAGCACGTACGCGCCGCTGCCCATCACGTCGGACTCGTCCAGCGCCTCGCCGACCAGGCGGCTGAAGTCGGCGATGGCGTCGAGGTCCACACCGCCGTCGGCGTCCACGTCGATCTGCACCTGGCGGCGGCTGCCGGCCTGGGTGACCTTGACCTCCTCCAGGTCCAGCCCGGATTCGGCAGCCAGCGGCTCCAGCAACGCACGCAGCCGGTCGATGTGGGTGGTGCTCATCCGGGTGACTCCTCGGCCGCGTCTGCTGTTGTCAGAAGGTCATACTGCATGGCCTCCGGGGGGTTCCCCCGCAGGGCGCATCGCAGCAACTCGGGCCAAAGCCTATCCGGTCAACCCCCGAACCACCGATTCCGGACGACCGGCCGCCCAGGCCCCCCAAGGCCACTGCGAGCAAGGTCACACCCGGCACCCGGACCGCGAAGCGTGTCCGGGCGGGTGTGGATTCTGTAATCATTCACGCCATCGGGAGTGGAGCCACTCCCCCACGACCCGGGAGAGACTCCGATGCAGCGCCGCCGCCGACGGACCACCCTGGCCCTCGGGCTGCTCGCCGCCGCCGCGGTGCTGACCGCCTGCACCGGCTCCCACCACGAGGACCGGGACGAGCAGCGGCAGACCGACCCCGACCTGCCGGTGCGCACCCGCGCGGTGGCGGCCACCGACGCCCTGCTCGCCGCCTACGACACCGTCATCGCCGGGCCGGGCGCCGGGCGGGCCGGAGAGCTCCGGCCGCTGCGCGCGGAGCTGCTGCGGCACCGGGCCGCGTTCGCCGAGGGGTTGCCGAGCGCGGCGCCCACCGGCGCCGGCGGCACCGGCTCGCCCGGTGCCCCGGGCACGGCCGCCGGCACTCCCGGCGGCACCACCACCCCGGCCGAACCGGCCGCCGCCGTCACCACCGTGGCCGAACTCGGCGCCGCCGAACGGCGCACCGCCCAGGCCAGGCTCGCGGACCTGCCCGCCGCCTCGCCCGACCTCGCCCGGCTGCTCGCCGCGGTCTCCGCCTCGGACGCACTGCACGCCGCGGCGCTCGGCGACACCACCCCGGTGACCGCCCCCGCGCCCGTCCCGACCGCCGAGGCCTCCCCGGCCGGGACGGCGGGGGCGAGCACCTCCCCCGCCGCCGGTCCGACCGGGTCCACCGCCCCGGCCGGAGCGACCGGTACGGCCACCGGCACCGGCACGGCCGCACCCGCCGCGAGCGCCGCACCGCTGCCCGACGGGACGGCCACCGCCCTGCAGAGCGCGCTGGCCGCCGAGCACGCCGCCGTGTACGGCTACGGGGTGGTAGGCGCCAGGCTCCCCGACGACCAGCAGCGCACCGACGCCCGGGCCGCCTTCGCCACCCACGAGGCCCGGCGCGACACCTGGCGCCGGCTGCTGGCCGGTGCGGGCGCCACCCCCGGCGCGGCCGCCGCCGGCTACCAGCTGCCCTTCGCGGTGGCCGACGCGGCCGGCGCCGCCCGGCTGGCCGCCCACATCGAGGCCCGGCTGACGGACGTCTACGGGGAGCTGGTGGCGGCCCTGCCGGCCGACCGGCGGGTCGCCGCCGCCGACGCCCTGCGCGGCACCGCCCTGCAGGCCCGCCGCTGGGGCTCCGCCGTCACCGCCTTCCCCGGCCTGCCCGAGCCGGCCGCCACCGGATCGCCGAGCGGATCCGCCGTCCCCACCCCGACCGGCTGAGTCACCCGGCCGCTTCGCTGACCTGCGGGTTCCCGTTCATGGCCGACAATGGACGGGTAGTACCACGGGGGCAGCGTTCGACCGGAAGGCCAGCATGTCGGCAGCACCAGCGGGAATCACCGTCCCGCAGCACTTGGCGCGGAGCGTCGGCGCCCGGCACGGCGAGAGCGGCCGGGCCTGGCTGGAGCACCTGCCGGAGCGCGTCGGCACGTACCTGGACCGCTGGGACCTCACGCTGGAGCGGGTCCTGGACCCGGGCGGCCGGCTCAGCCTGATCGGGTACGTCCACCGGGACGACCTCAGCCCGGCCGTGCTCAAGGCCGGCCTGATCACCCCCGAGACCGAGCAGGAGCACGCCGCCCTCACCCACTGGGCCGGCCGCGGCGCCGTCCTGCTGCTGGCGGCCGAACCCGCCGAGGGGATGCTGCTGCTGGAGCGGCTGCACGGCGAGATCCCGCTGCGGTCGCTGGCCGAGGCCAAGGCCATGCTGGAGGCCACCAGCCTGCTCCAGCGGCTGTGGGTGCCGCCGGCCGACGACCACCCGTTCACCGGCGTCGCCGACCGCGTGGCCGCGCTCGCCGAGGGCATCCGCCGCCACCGCGACCTGCCCGGCGCGGCCGACACCCGGCCGCTGGCCGACGAGGCCCTGAGCACCGCCGAGGACCTGCTCGCCTCCGCCACCGAGCGGTTCCTGCTGCACGGGGACTTCCACCACGGCAACGTGCTGGCCGCCGACCGCTCGCCCTGGCTGGTGATCGACCCCAGACCGCTGGTCGGCGAACGCGCCTACGACCTGGCCCGGCTCGCCGAGGACCGGCTGGACACCCTGGTCGGCTCCCCCGGCCCGCGCGGCGCGGCCCGGCGCCGGCTGCACCAGCTCGCCGAGGCGGTCGAGGTCGACCACGACCGGCTGCGCGGCTGGACCCTGTTCCGCAGCGTCGCCGCCGGACTGCACAGCCTGGACGCCGGCGACGCCGCCACCGCCCAGCTCTACCTGGAGTTCGCGGACTGGCTCTGAGCCGCCCGCCCCGGCAGCAGCGGCAGCGTCGCACCCATCACGGCGTACGGCCGGTCGGTGTTCGGGAAGCGCACCGCGCGCGCGAGGTCCCGGTAGCCCAGCGAGCGGTACAGCCGCCGGGCCGGGGTCTCCGCGTCGATCGCCGACAGGATGCTGCGGTGCAGGCCGGAGCCCTCGCACAGGCGCCTGATCAGCCCGCTCCCGACGCCCTGCCCCTGGAAGCCCGGCAGCACGTGCAGCTCGGTGACCGCGAAGACCTCGTCCAGCCAGTCCCCGTGGCCCTGCGCCTCCAGGTGCGGCTGGATCACCGTGCTCCACCAGTGCTCACGGTGGTTGGGCATCCCGTACCCGAAGCCGACCAGACGGCCGCCGCTCATCGCGCCGAGCGCGATCACACCGGGCTGCAGGGCGTGCCGCCCGACGATCTGCAGGCGGACCGCGACCTCCTCGGCCGTCAGCCCGAAGGCCTGCGCCTGGACCTCCAGCGCGTACGGCGCCCAGGCCGCCAGGTCGATGGGCTCGATCATCACCTCGGTGAGCTGCTCCATGCCCCGGGACGTTACTACCTGGCGTGCCCCGGCGGGCCTCGGAACAGCCCACTCACGGCCTCGGAACAGCCTCAGAACAGCACGCTCATGAAGGCGCCGACCTCGTGGAAGCCGACCCGCCGGTACGCGGCCCGGGCCCGCAGGTTGTAGTCGTTCACGTAGAGCGAGACCACCGGCGCCACCTCCCGCAGGGCGAGGTCCAGCACGGCCGCCATCCCGGTGACCGACAGGCCCTGGCCCCGGTGCTCGGGGGCGACCCAGACGCCCTGGATCTGGCAGGCGCCCTGGGTGACGGCGCCGATCTCGGCCTTGAACACCACCTGGCCGTCGGCGGTGAACCGGGCGAACGAGCGCCCGGCGCCGACCAGCTCGGCGACCCGCGCCTGGTAGAGCAGGCCGCCGTCGCCGGCCAGCGGGGAGACCCCGACCTCCTCGGTGAACATCGCCACGCAGGCCGGCATCACCGCCTCGACCTCGTTCTTGCGCACCCGGCGGACCAGCGGGTCCGGGGTCACCCCGACGGCCGGGGTGGTGGCGGCCATCAGCGGCTGGTGGGCGCGCACCTCGCGGGCCGGGCCCCAACTGCGCTCCAGCAGGGCCCAGAGGGCCGCGGTGGGCCCGGCCGGGCCCACGATCGAGGAGCAGCGGCGGCCCTGGCGGCGGGCCCGTTCGGCGAACGCCCGGACGGCCTCCGTCCCGGCGTTGACCAGCACCAGGTTGGCCCCGGCGTAGCAGAGCGACTCCAGGCTGCCGTTCTCGTCGTACCAGCCCCACATCTCGCCGCCCAGGCGCCACGGGTCGAGCCCGACGGACTCCACCCGGGTGGCGACGAAGGCGTTGGCGACCGGGTCCCGGTGGAGCACCCCGAGGGTCTCCGGGAGATCCGGGGCGTCGAGGACGCGGGTGGTCGCCAGGGCGCGTGCGGCCTGGAACGCGCTGGGGAGCATCACACCTCGATCGAGCATCGAGACAGCACCTCACTGAAAGACTCTTGCCGCACCCTACTCCGTGGCCCCACCCGGATACGGCCGCGGGGTCGTCCGTCGACGGACGACCCCGCAGCGGACACGTCGGGGGTCAGTCGGCGGCGACCACGGTGGGCGCGCCGGCCTCGACGCCCTCGGCCTGCATCAGCTCGGCGAGCTTCAGGGCCTCTTCGATCAGGGTCTCGACGATCTTCGACTCGGGGACGGTCTTGATGACCTCGCCCTTGACGAAGATCTGGCCCTTGCCGTTGCCGGAGGCGACACCGAGGTCGGCCTCGCGGGCCTCGCCCGGACCGTTCACGACGCAGCCCATGACCGCGACCCGCAGCGGCACCTCCATGCCCTCCAGGCCGGCGGTGACCTCCTCGGCGAGCTTGTAGACGTCGACCTGGGCGCGGCCGCAGGACGGGCAGGAGACGATCTCCAGGCCGCGCTGGCGCAGGTTGAGCGACTCCAGGATCTGGTTGCCCACCTTGACTTCCTCGGCCGGCGGGGCCGACAGGGAGACCCGGATGGTGTCGCCGATGCCCTCGGACAGCAGCGCGCCGAAGGCGACGGCGGACTTGATGGTGCCCTGGAAGGCGGGGCCGGCCTCGGTGACGCCCAGGTGCAGCGGGTAGTCGCAGGCGGCCGCGAGCTGGCGGTAGGCGTTGATCATCACGACCGGGTCGTTGTGCTTGACCGAGATCTTGATGTCGCGGAAGTCGTGCTCCTCGAACAGCGAGCACTCCCAGAGGGCGGACTCGACCAGCGCCTCCGGGGTGGCCCGGCCGTACTTCTCCAGCAGGCGCTTGTCCAGCGAGCCGGCGTTGACGCCGATCCGGATCGGGACGCCGGCGTCCTTGGCGGCCTTGGCGATCTCGCCGACCTTGTCGTCGAACTGCTTGATGTTGCCGGGGTTCACCCGGACCGCCGCGCAGCCGGCCTCGATCGCCGCGAAGACGTACTTCGGCTGGAAGTGGATGTCCGCGATCACCGGGATGCCCGACTTCTTGGCGATGATCGGCAGCGCGTCGGCGTCGTCCTGGGTGGGCACGGCCACCCGCACGATCTGGCAGCCGGAGGCCGTCAGCTCGGCGATCTGCTGAAGCGTGGCGTTGATGTCGGCGGTGACCGTGGTCGTCATCGACTGGACGGAGATCGGGGCGTCGCCACCCACCGGAACGTTGCCGACCATGATCTGCCGCGAGACGCGGCGGGTGGCCAGCGGCTTGAGCGGCAGGGACGGAATACCGAGCGAGATCGCGGTCATGTGCGCAGGGTTCCCCGGGGTTGAGGTGGGTGGTCCGGCCGGGTGCGGTGGCCGGGCCGGGTGCGCAGACGTACGCGCACCCGGCGTCCAACGGTACGGCACCTGCGGGCCGGGGAGCACACCCGCCCGCCGGGGCGCGTCAGGTGATCTTGACAGGGTTGACGAGGTCGGCTACCAGGACGAGCAGGGTGAAGCCGATGAAGATGCTCGCCACCACGTACGCGGCCGGCATCAGCTTCGCCACGTCGAACGGGCCCGGGTCGGCCCGCCGCAGCAGCCTGGCGATCCGGCGCCGGACCGACTCCCAGAGCGCGCCGGCGATGTGGCCGCCGTCCAGCGGGAGCAGCGGCAGCATGTTGAACAGGAACAGCGACAGGTTGATGCCCGCCAGCAGGTTCACCATGAAGGCGATCCGCTGGGAGGCCGGGATCTCCAGGGCGAAGACGTCGCCGCCGATCCGGGCCGCGCCGACCATGCCGATCGGCGAGTCGGCGTCCCGCGGGGTGCCGTCGACGATCGAGTGCCACAGGCCCGGGATCTTGCCCGGCAGGGCCACCAGCGACTTCACGCCGGTCTCGGCGGTGGTGTACATCCGGTCGATGCTGTCGGTGAAGCCCAGCTGGACCACCCCGCTGGCCGGGACGAAGCCGAGGAAGCCCGCCTCCACCGTCTGCCCCTTGAGCGGCAGGCCGCTGCCGTCGTACTTCTGGACCTGGTTGACGCCGATGGTCGGGGTCAGGGTGATCTGCTGCCCGTCCCGGACCACCACCAGCGGCACGGTCTTCCCGGCGGACCTGCGGATGTCCGCCTGCAGCTCGTCGTAGTCGTGGATCCGGTCCCCGTCGAAGGACACCACGGTGTCGCCGCCGCGCAGGCCGGCGGCGGCCGCCGGGGAGGCGGCCGCGTCGGCCGGGCAGGTGTCGGTCGGCTGGCTGGCCGGCACCACGCACTGGGACACCGACTTGACCGTCGGGACGGACATCTGGACGCCGAAGCCCATCATCACGGTCAGGAACAGCCCGAACGCCAGGATCAGGTTCATGAACGGGCCGGCGAACATCACGATGACGCGCTTCCACGGCGTGCGGGTGTAGAACAGCCGCTGCTCGTCGCCGTCCTGCAGCTCCTCGTAGGAGGCCTCCCGGGCGTCCTCGATCATGGAACGCCAGGGCGAGCTGCTGCGCTGGGTGATCCGGCCGTCCTTGCCGGGCGGGAACATCCCGATCATCCGGATGTACCCGCCGAGCGGGACCGCCTTGATGCCGTACTCGGTCTCGCCCTTCTTGCGGGACCAGACGGTCGGGCCGAAGCCCACCATGTACTGCGGCACCCGGATGCCGAAGATCTTGGCCCAGGAGAGGTGCCCGAGCTCGTGCCAGGCGATCGAGAACAGCAGCCCGACCGCGAAGACCACCAGGCCGATTCCCCACATCACTGCCGTCACCGCTGGTCCTCCGTCATGCCGCTCAGTCCACCCATCGGGTCCGTACCGTCCATGTCGTCCCTACGGCGCGTCAGCCGGCCGCCAGCTCGCGGGCCCGGGCGCGGGCCCAGTCCTCCGCGTGCAGGACGTCCTCGACGGTGAGAGAAGTTCCCGACGCCGGCGTCCCGTGCTCGGCGACCACCTTGGCAACAGTGTCCACGATCCCGGTGAAGGCGAGACGGCCCTTGAGGAAGGCCGCCACGCACTCCTCGTTCGCGGCGTTGAAGACGGCCGGGGAGGTGCCGCCGAGCCGGCCGACCTCGCGGGCCAGCTCCACCGCGGGGAAGGCCTCGTTGTCGAGTGGGAAGAACTCCCAGGTGGCGGCCTTCGTCCAGTCGCAGGCCGGGGCCGCGTCCGGTACCCGGTCGGGCCAGCCGAGGCCCAGCGCGATCGGCATCCGCATGTCCGGCGGACTGGCCTGGGCCAGCGTCGAGCCGTCCGTGAACTCCACCATCGAGTGGACGATCGACTGCGGATGGACCACGACCTCGATCCGGTCGAACGGCACGTCGTACAGCAGGTGCGCCTCGATGACCTCCAGGCCCTTGTTGACCAGGGTCGCCGAGTTGATCGTGATGACCGGGCCCATCGCCCAGGTCGGGTGCGCCAGCGCGTCGTCGGGGGTGACGGCGGCGAGCTGCTCGCGGCTGCGGCCGCGGAACGGGCCGCCGCTCGCGGTCACCACCAGCTTGCGGACCTCGGCCCGGGTGCCGCCCGCCAGCGCCTGGAAGATCGCGGTGTGCTCGGAGTCCACCGGCACGATCTGGCCCGGCTTCGCCAGCGCCTTCACCAGCGGGCCGCCGACGATCAGCGACTCCTTGTTGGCCAGCACCAGCACCCGACCGGCCCGCAGCGCCGCCAGCGTCGGGCGCAGGCCGATCGACCCGGTGATGCCGTTCAGGACGGAGTGGCACTCCAGCCCGGCCAGCTCGGTGGCCGCGTCCGGGCCGGTCAGGATCGCCGGCAGCGGCCGGCCGGCCGCCTTCGCGGCCAGCGCCTCGCGCAGCGCGGGCTCGGCGGCCGGATCGGCGACCGCCACGGTGTGCACCCCCAGCTGCAGCGCCTGCTCGGCCAGCAGCGCGACCCGGCCGCCGGCCGCCGAGAGGGCCACCACCCGGAAGCGGCCGGGGTTGCGCAGCACCACGTCGATCGCCTGGGTGCCGATCGAACCGGTGGAGCCGAGGATCACCAGCTCCCGGGGGGCGGAGGGGTCCTTCACCGTGGGGGTGAAGCGCAGCATCGGGTGGGCGAGCGAGTTCATGCGCCCATTGTGACCTGCCCGCCGCGCCGGGTGGCGCGGCGGGCGGGATCGGGTGCAGATCTTCACCGGCGCCGGGACTCTGCACCGGAGCCGATCCCGATGCCGGTGTGCCGGCGGGCCGGCGGGCCGGCGTGGTGGCGTGGTGGTGTGGTGGCGTGGTGGTGTGGTGGCGTGGTGGCGTGGTGGTGTGCCGGTCCGGCCGGGTTCAGTGCAGCGGCTTGTCCAGCACGGCCTTGGTGTGGCTGAAGGTGTCCACCGAGTACTCGCCGTGATAGCGGCCCATGCCGCTCTCGCCGACCCCGCCGAACGGCAGCTCGGGCACCGCCAGATGGGACACCGGCAGCCCGAACACCAGCGCGCCGGAGGAGGTCTCCGCGGCCAGCCGCTCCTTCGTCGCCGCCGACTCGGTGAAGGCGTACAGCGCCAGCGGCTTGTCGCGGTCGTTGACGAAGGCGATCGCCGCGTCCAGGTCGGGGACGGCCAGCACCGGCAGCACCGGGCCGAAGATCTCGGCCTGCATCACCGGCGCCTGCGGGGAGACGTCGGCCAGCACGGTCGGGGCCAGGTAGCGGCTCCCCCGGTCGTACCCGCCGCCGGTGACGGTACGGCCGTCGCCGAGCAGCGCGGTGAGCCGGTCGAAGTGCCGGGTGTTCACGATCCGCCCGTACTCGGGGTCGGCGGCGGCGTCCTCCCCGTAGGCCTCGCGGACGGCCTCGGCCAGCTCGGCCTCCAGTGCGGCGGCGGTGTCACCGACGGCGAGCACGTAGTCGGGGGCGACACAGGTCTGCCCCGCGTTCAGGAACTTGCCCCGGACGATCCGGCGGGCGGTCACGGCGAGATCGGTACCGCTGTCCACCACCACCGGGCTCTTGCCGCCCAGCTCCAGGGTGACGGGGGTGAGGTGCCGGGCGGCGGCCGTCATCACGATCCGGCCGACCGCGCCGTTGCCGGTGTAGAAGATGTGGTCGAAGCGCTGCTCCAGCAGGGCGGTGGTCTCCGGCACCGCGCCCTCGACCACGGCGACGGCCTGCGGGTCCAGGTAGTGCGGCAGCAGCCGGGCGATCGCCGCGGAGGTGGCGGGCGCCAGCTCGCTCGGCTTGACCAGCACGGTGTTGCCGGCCGCCAGCGCGCCCACCAGCGGGGCGAGCGCCAGCTGCAGCGGGTAGTTCCACGGCGCGATCACCAGCACCACGCCGAGCGGCTCGCGCACGGCCCGGGCCTCGGCCGGCAGGAAGGCCTCCGGGACGGCGGCGGGCCTGGGGCGCAGCCACTCGGCCAGGTGCCGCACGGTGTGGTCGAGCTCGTTCAGGGTGAAGCCGATCTCGGTGCGGTAGGCCTCCGCGGGCCCCTTGCCGAGGTCCTCGTGGAGGGCCTGCTGGAGCGCCTCCCGCTGCTCGGTGAGCAGGGTGCGCAGCGCTTCGAGCTGGCCGAGCCGCCAGTCCAGGGGACGGGTGCGGCCGGTGGCGAAGGTGGCGCGCAGGCCGGCCACCACGTCGGCGGGCGAGTTCGTGGTCATGGTGGGTGCTCCGTGGGTTCCGGGGTCAGAGCTCGGTGTGGAACTCGGTCTGACGGTCGATGAGCAATGGTGCGATGGTGTCCTGGACCAGCTCGCGGTAGCGGTCACCGGCGCGGTGCGCCTCGGCGGCCGCCCGGTCCGTGTACTCGGCGAGGACGACGAAGGCGGCCGGGTCGCGCAGCGACCTGAGCGAGCGGAAGGCGCTCACGCCGGGCTCGGCGAGGGCGGCGCGGGCCAGGGTGACCAGCAGGTCGGCGACCCGCTGCTCCTGGCCCGGGGCGGCGAGCCAGTCGGCGACGACGACGATGGGCATGGGTGCTCCAGGGATCTCCGTGCGGGGCCCGGGCGCTTCGGGGCGCCCGGGCGGATCCGGCGGGGGCGGTACGGCCGTCCGGGTGGCGGGCCGGGTGACCGGCCGGTAGCCGGTCGACCGGCCGGGTGACCGGGCCGCGGGGCGTCAGGCGACGGTGACGACGACCTTGCCACGGGTGTGGCCCCCGGCGTTCAGGCGCTGCGCGTCGGCGGCCCGCTCCAGCGGGAAGGTCGCGGCGACCTCGACGTTCAGCTGCCCGCGGTCGGCGAGCTCCGCCAGCGCCGTGAGGTCGGCGGTGTCGGGGCGGACGAAGACGTAGCTGCCGCCGAGGGCCAGCACGGCGCCGTCGGCGACCGAGGCGATCCGGCCGCCCTCGGCGAGCAGCCCGGGCGAGAGCTGCAGGGCCTCGCCGCCGATCAGGTCCAGCACGGCGTCGACACCCTCGGTGGCCAGCGCGCGGACCCGCTCGGCCAGGCCCTCGCCGTAGGTGACCGGCTCCGCGCCCAGTGCGCGCAGGTAGTCGTGGTTGTGCTCGCCGGCGGTGCCGATCACCCTGGCGCCGAGGGCGACGGCGATCTGGACGGCGAGCGAGCCGACGCCGCCGGCCGCGGCGTGCACCAGGACGGTCTCGCCGGGCTTGACCTCCAGGGCGCGGGTCAGGGCCTGGTAGGCGGTGAGGCCGGCCAGCGGGAGGCCGGCGGCCTGCTCGAAGCCGAGCGCGGCGGGCTTGCGGGCGAGGGTGCGCACCGGGGCGGCGACGTACTCGGCGAAGGTGCCGCGGCCGACCATGTCCTCGCGGACGTAGCCGATGACCTCGTCGCCGGGGGCGAACTCGGTGACGCCGACGCCCACCCGCTCGACCACGCCGGCCACGTCCCAGCCCGGGATGACCGGGAAGACGGCGTCCATCACGCTGTCGAGGTAGCCGGCCTGGATCTTCCAGTCGACCGGGTTCACCGAGGCGGCCCGCACCCTGACCAGCACGGAGTCGGCGCCGAGCTTCGGCTCCGGGACGTCGCCGTACTCCAGGACGTCGGGGCTGCCGTAGGTGCGGTAGGTGATGGCCTTCATGGTGGTGCTCCTGAACAGAAAGATTTGATGGGCTCGATGGTTGAGGTCATCAAGCAATAAATCGAAGGTAGATCTCGATGATTGAAGATGTCAAGTAATCGGGCCTAGACTTGACCCATGACCCGGACCACACCCCCACCAGCGCCCGCAGCCCCGTCCGCGCCCGGCACGGACCGGCTCATGGAACACCTCGCCCACGCCGCCGCCTGCTACTACCGCAGCTTCGCCGTCGTCGCCGCCGGCCAGGGCCTCACCCTCATCCAGGGCAAGATGCTCAGCCTGCTCGGACGGCCGCTGCCGATGCGCGCCCTCGCCGAACTGCTCGGCTGCGACGCCTCCAACGTCACCGGCATCGTCGACCGGCTCGAAGCCCGCGGCCTGGTACGCCGCGAGGCCGCCCCCGCCGACCGCCGGGTCAAGACCGTGGTGCTCACCCCCGAGGGCGAGGACGCCGTCCGCCGGATCCGCGCCGACATCGTCGCCGGACTGCCCGGTCTGGAACAGCTTGACGACCACGACCGCCGCACCCTGCAGGGCCTGCTCGACCGGGCCTTCCCGCACACCACCGGCTGAGCCCTGCGCGCCCCGCACGCCCGCACCGGCTACCGTCGCAGCATGCGTACCGTCATCGCAGGTGGCCACGGACAGATCGCGCTGCGCCTGGAGCGGCTGCTCGCCGAACGCGGCGACCGGCCCGCCGGGATCGTCCGCCGCCCCGAACACGCGCAGGACCTGCAGCGGATCGGCGCCGAAGCGCTGCTGCTCGACCTGGAGGCGACCACCCCCACCGAACTCGCCGCCCTGCTCGACGGCGCCGACGCGGTGGTCTTCGCCGCCGGCGCCGGCCCCGGCAGCGGCGCCGAACGCAAGCTCACCGTCGACCGCGACGCCGCCGTCCTGCTCGCGGACGCCGCCGAACTGGCCGGTGTACGCCGCTACCTGATGGTCTCCTCGATGGGCGCCGACGCCGCCGCCGCGTACCCCGCGGACCCGGTGTTCGAGACCTACCTGCGGGCCAAGGGCGCGGCCGACGACGCCGTCCGGGCCCAGGACGCGCTCGACTGGACGATCCTGCGGCCCGGCCGGCTCACCGACGGCCCCGGCACCGGCCGCGTCCGCCTGGCCGCCGCCACCGGCCGCGGCGACGTGGACCGCGCCGACGTGGCGGCCGTCCTCGCCGAGCTGCTCACCGCACCGGCCACGGCCGGCCTCACCCTGGAACTGACCGGCGGGGACACCCCGGTCGCCGAAGCCGTCGCCGCCCTCCACTGAGACCCGCAACGACGACGAAGGGGGCCCCTGGACGCCGTCGCGGCGGCGCCCAGGGGCCCCTTCGTCGTCAAGGAGCCGAGCTCCTCGCAGGTGCCGGGTCAGAGGTCCAGGCCGGTGAGCACCAGCACCTTCTCCTGGGTGTAGTCGTCCATCGCGTACCGGACGCCCTCACGGCCGACGCCGGAGTCCTTGACCCCGCCGTACGGCATCTGGTCGGCCCGGTACGAGGGGGCGTCGCCGATGATCACGCCGCCCACCTCCAGCTCGCGGTGCGCCCGGAAGGCGGTCTGCACGTCGTGCGTGAACACGCCCGCCTGCAGGCCGAAGAGCGAGTCGTTGACGGCCGCGAACGCCTCGTCGGTGCCGTCCACCTTCTGCAGCGACAGCACCGGGCCGAACACCTCGGCGGTGGCCAGGATCGCGTCCGAAGGCAGCTCGGCGAGCACCGTCGGAGCGTACGAGGCGCCCTCGCGGGTCCCGCCGGTGAGCAGCTTCGCGCCCTTGGCGACGGCGTCGTCCACCCAGGACTCCACCCGCCTGGCGGCGTTCTCGTCCACCAGCGGCCCCACCTCGGTGGCCTCGTCCTCCGGGTCGCCGGTGACCTGCGCCTGCACCTTGGCCACGACCTTCTCGACCAGCGCGTCGTAGACGGTCGCGTCCGCGATCACCCGCTGCACCGAGATGCAGGACTGGCCGCCCTGGTAGTTGGCGAAGGTCGCGATGCGCGAGGCCGCCCACTCCAGGTCGGCGTCCGAGGACCAGTCGGCCAGCACCACGGCGGCGGCGTTGCCGCCGAGCTCCAGGGTGACGTGCTTGCGCGGCACCGAGTCCATGATCTGGTAGCCGACCTTGTCCGAACCGGTGAACGAGATCACCGGCAGGCGCTTGTCCTGGACCAGCGCGGGCATCCGCTCGTTCGGCACCGGCAGCACGCTCCAGGCGCCGACGGGGAGGTCGGTCTCGGCCAGGATCTCACCGAGCACCAGGGCCGACAGCGGGGTCGCCGGGGCCGGCTTGAGGATGATCGGGGCGCCGACCGCGATCGCCGGGGCGACCTTGTGCGCGACCAGGTTCAGCGGGAAGTTGAACGGGGCGATACCCAGCACCACACCACGCGGGAAGCGACGCACCACCGCGAAGCGGCCGGTGCCGCCGGGGTCGGTGTCCAGTCGCATGGTCTCACCGTTGGTACGGCGGGCCTCCTCGGCCGCCCAGCGGAACACCGAGACGGCCCGGCCGACCTCGCCGCGGGCCCACTTGATCGGCTTGCCGTTCTCGGCGGTGATCAGCCGGGCGATCTCCTCGGAACGCTCGGCCAGCCGCTTGGCGACGTGGTCCAGGGCGGCGGTGCGCACGTGCGCGGGGGTCGCGGCGAACACCGGGAGCGCGGCCAGGGCGGCGGCCAGCGCCTCCTCGACCTGCGCCTCGGACGGCACCGCGACCTTGCCTACCAGGCGCCCGTCCCACGGGTTGCGCACCTCGAAGTCGCCGTCGCCGCTCGCCCGACGGCCGGCCAGCCAGAACTCATGGGTGGTGGTCACGGTGGTACCGGCCCTCTCCTCGTCGTCCACGCCCCACCGACGTGGAGCCTGAACCCCACGGTAGGCGGCCGCGCAACCGATCCGGATTGGCCACCGAGGAGCGCTCAGCGGCGCCCTTGCTCCATCCCGGACAGATGCCCGGGGGCGGCCGGCGGGGCGACCTTGTGCGCGACCACCCGTCACTCCTCGCCGGAGCGCAGCGCCAGCCACAGCTCCATCCGGACGTCGGTGTCGTCCAGCGAACGGCCCAGCAGTTCCTCCACCCGGCGCATCCGGTACCGCAGGGTGTGCCGGTGCACACCGAGGTCCGCCGCCGCCGCGTCCCACTGGCCGTGCCGCGACAGCCAGGCCCGGAGCGACCGCACCAGATCGCCACGCGCCGTACGGTCGTGCTCGCGCAGCGGCCGCAGCAGCCCCTCCGCGAAGGCCGTCACGGCCTCCTCGCCCAGCAGCGGCAGCAGCGACCCCGCGCCGACCTCCTCGTGGTCGACCGAGCGCCGCCCGCCGCGCAACGCCACCGCCAACGCCCGCTCGGCCTGCGCGAAGGCCGCCCCCGCCTCGTCCAGCGCGGCCGGCGCCGACACCCCCAGCGACACGCCCTCGTGCTCCTCGACCACCCCCAGGCACGCCCGGTGCACGGCCCCGTTGTCCAGCGCCAGCACCATCAGCCGCGAGCCCGAGTCGGCGTCCTCCCGCGCGACCAGCAGCCGCTCCCCCACCCGGCCGCCGGCCTGCTCCGCCCGCTCCGCCAGCTCGCCGAGCACCTCCGACGCGTCGGCCCCCTGGGCCGTCCCCGCCACCAGCACTCTTATCGTCCCCTCCGGCAGACCGCCGAACAGCCCGACCGCGACCTGCCGGGCGGTCGCCACCTCACCCGCCAGCACCATCCGCAGCAGGGCGGCGCCCATCCGCTCCTCCGCCTGACGCAGCTCGCGCGAACGCTCCAGGGTCAGCGTCAGCAGCGCAACCGCCGCGTTCAGCACATAGCGCTCGGTCGGCGTGATCCGGTCCTCGGTGCCCACCGCCAGGAAGCCCCGTGCCCGACGGTCCGCCCCCAGCGACTGGACCACCACGTAGTCCTCGTCCGCGGTGTCGATCCCCGGCGAGCGGCCCTGCAACGCGGCACTGGACGGCGCCGGGCGCCGGCGCAGCCGGTCCACCTCCGCGGCCAGCCGGCCGGCCCGGCGGGCCGCCCAGTCGGGAGCGACCACCGAGAGCGCGCCCGAACCGTCGTACAGCGCGGCCCAGCCGCCCAGCCGGGCCGCCAGCCGGCGCACCACGGCCGTCGTGCCGTCCTTGCCGAGCGCGGCCCGGGTCAGCTCCTCCTGGGCCTCGAAACTCGTGGTCACCGCCTCGTACTGCTCGGCGGCGATCGCCGCCGACACCACCTTGCTGATCGCGATGAACGGCGTCGGCTCCGGCACCCGCAGCAGCGGCAGACCCCGCTGCGCGGCCGCCTCCACCAGCGGCTTGGGCACCTCGGAGTGCGACAGCCCCACCCCGAGGCCGAGCCCGACCACCCCCGCGTCCGCCAGCCGGTGCACGTACGCCTGCAGCTGCGAGGCCGTCCGGCCGAGCTTGATACCGGTGGTGAGCAGCAGCTCACCGCCCTCCAGGAAGGGCGTGGGATCGTCCAGCTCACTGGTGTGCACCCAGCGGACCGGACGCTCCAGGTGATCCGCCCCGGCGATGACCGTCAGGTGGAGCGAGGTGTTGCGGACGACGGAGGCGAGTGTGGGAGGCATGGCACCTTCGGTGGGACGACCAGGCTGCGCCGTTGCGGCCGGGCGAGGAGGGAGTCGCTACCACTCATTATGGACGCCCCGGCCAACCCGCACTGCCGAATCCACCTCGACGGCGATACGGCCGGCCCCGACGCCCCCTGCCCCGGCGCGGTCGGAGGCCGGCCGGCGCGCCTCAGGCCCGGAGATCGATCAGCAGCGGGGGCACCTGCGCGCCGCTCACCGACGTCAGGGAGATCACCGCGTGCCCGGCGGGCAGCGCATGGGCGAGGTCCGAGGGCGACCAGCGCTGCCGCTCGACCTCGCGGGTCGTGACGCTCTCGGTCTGCGCCGTCGTCCCCGACAGCGCCTTGCGGCCGAGCCGCCCCGCGCGGCGCAGCATCCCGCCCGAGGTGTCCGGGGCGTGCGTGACCGCCGTCTCCCGCACCAGGTGGGTGCCCCAGGCCTCGGAGAACAACCGCCCGTCCCACGGCGCGATCCCGGGAAAGGCCATCCGGCAGCCGACCGCCCCGAACAGCGGGGCCCGCAACGCCTCCGGCAGATCGACCAGGGTCCGCAGCAGCAACACCGCACCGGCGTTCGTCCCGCGCATCCGCTGCAGCCCCCGGACCACGTTCGCGTCCAGCGCCGCCGACGCGTCGTCCACCACCAGGCCCGCGAACAGCGAACGGTCCTCCCGCGCCACCGCCGCCTGCACGAACTGGCCCACCACCAGGCGGTACAGCATCCGGGCGGCCTCCGGGTGGCTCAGCTCGGGCAGCTTCACCCGAACCCGCAACGGGTGGTCCAGCACCCGCATCGCGAACGGCGGCCGCCCCCCGCCGTCGGTGGCGAAACACCCCTCGAACGCCGGCCGGTCCAGCAGCCCGAGCCGGTCCGCGAGCAGCACCCCCGGGTCGTCCGCCCGGCCGCGCTGGCGGTCCCGGTGCTGCAACTCCCGCTCGTACCGCTCCAGCAGCCCGCCCGCCCGCAACTGCGCGGTCAGCGCGTCCACCGCCGCCGGCTCGCCCGCGAGCAGCTCACGCAGCTCACGCAGCCCCGGGTAGCGCCGGAACGCGGCATGGAACGGGCCGACCATCTGCTGCAACGCCGTCCGGGCGCTCTCCGCCCGCAGCACCAGCTCGTCCGGCAGCAGCGCGTCCGCGAGCCGGGCCGCCGCCTCGTCCGGGTCCTGCGCCGCGCCGTACAGGTCCAGCCCGTACACCGAGCCCGGATCGCCCGGCGCGATCACCACGTCGTACCAGGAGTCCGGACCGAGATCCGCGTCGGCGGCCCCGATCACCACCGCGCAGGCCGTCCCCGCCAGCGCCTGCAGACAGAGCGCCTCGGCCACCGGACGGGCCAGCCCCGACGTCTTCCCGGTGCCGGCCGGACCGACCGCCAGCAGCGAGGTGCCGAGCACCGCGGGATCCAGGGCGAAGCCCGAGCCGCGGTGCGCCGGCGGATTCTTCGGCACGTCCTGCGCCACCCCCAGCCGCACCTGACGGGTCAGCAGGTCGTGCCGCCCCGAACGCGCCGGCAGGTCCCGCAGCTCGGACGGATGCGCGCAGGCCGCCCCGCCCCGGGCCGCCACCTGCTCACCGAAGGCCGACAGGATCTCCGGGTCCTGCAGCACCACCTCCCAGGCCCGCCGGATCCGCACGTAGTCGACGTCCCCGACCATCTCCCGGTCCAGCCGCTGCGCGGCGGCGCCCGCCCCGGCGTGGCGCAGCTCCGCCCACGGGTCGACCGGGCCCGCCGGCTCGGCCCCGCCCTTGGCGGCGGCCGGCTCCTCCTGGGTCACCGTGCGGGAGAGAAGGGGTGTGGCGTACCGGCGCCAGACCTCGGGCCAGCGGCCCATCCGGCCGAAGAGTTTGATGGCTCCTGCCATGACTGCGGCGTTCGCCAGCAGGAGGACCAGTACCGCCTGCGAGGGTGACGGCTTGGCCAACGGTCCGATGCCGGTCTCGATACCGATCCGGACCAGCAGGTACACCAGGAGCTGGACGCCGTACACATAGGCGAACCACCCCACCACCGCGTTCAGCCCCGCCCGCAGCAGCAGCGGCCCCGCCGGCACCTTCGCCTGTTCGGCCCGCTCGGGGTCGATGGGGCGGTAGCCGTAGCGGTAGACGCCGGGGTCGGCCTCGGGGCGGGGTTCGGCGACCCAGGCGGCCAGGTCGAAGGACGGGGCGGGCGGTCGCGGCAGGCCGCGGGCCGCCTGCTGGGGCATGGGGGGCGTCACCGTGGTCCGCCGTCCGTGCCCGTGTGTGCCGTCCAGTCCCATTTACGGCCCCGCTCCCTCGCCCGCCCCGCAGGCCCGTTCAGGCCCATGCAGCCATACCCATGCCGCCGTACCGGTGACACGCCCGCGCTCAATGTAGTGGAGCGGGGCCTGCCGGTAGCGGCCGACGGCACGCTGGCCGCTCAGGACAAGTCGGACGGCCCAGTGGTACCGAGTGGCGCATGCCTGCGTGCGCGCGGCGGCCGTAGCCTGCGAAGACCGAGCCGATAAGTCTGGAGAACACCATGAGCGCCGCAACGCCGCTCCCGCAGGAGCGCCGCCTGGTCACCGCGATCCCCGGTCCGAAGTCGCAGGAGCTGCAGGCACGCAAGCTCGGCGCGGTGGCGGCCGGGGTCGGCACCACGCTGCCGGTGTACGTGTCCCGCGCCAACGGCGGCGTGCTGGAGGACGTGGACGGCAACTCGCTGATCGACTTCGGCTCCGGCATCGCCGTGACCAGCGTCGGCAACAGCGCCGAGGCCGTCGTGGCCAGGGCCACCGAGCAGCTCGCGGCCTTCACGCACACCTGTTTCATGGTGACCCCGTACGAGGGGTACGTGGAGGTGGCCGAGCAGCTCAACGAGCTGACCCCGGGTGACCACGAGAAGCGCACCGCGCTGTTCAACTCGGGCGCCGAGGCGGTGGAGAACGCGGTGAAGATCGCCCGCGTGTACACCAAGCGCACCGCCGTCGTGGTCTTCGACCACGGGTACCACGGCCGGACCAACCTCACCATGGGCCTGACGGCCAAGAACATGCCGTACAAGCAGGGCTTCGGGCCGTTCGCCCCGGAGATCTACCGCGTTCCGGTCGCCTACCCGTACCGCTGGCTGACCGGCTCGGAGAACTGCGCCGCCGAGGCCGCCGCGCAGGCGATCGACATGATCAACAAGCAGATCGGCGCGGAGAACGTCGCGGCGATCATCATCGAGCCGATCCAGGGCGAGGGCGGCTTCATCGAGCCGGCCAGGGGCTTCCTGCCGGCGATCGTCGAGTACGCGAAGGCGAACGGCATCGTCTTCGTCGCGGACGAGATCCAGACCGGCTTCTGCCGGACCGGCCAGTGGTTCGCCTGCGACGACGAGGGCATCGTCCCGGACCTCATCACCACCGCCAAGGGCATCGCCGGCGGCCTGCCGCTGGCCGCCGTGACCGGCCGCGCCGAGATCATGGACGCCACCCACGGCGGCGGCCTGGGCGGCACCTACGGCGGCAACCCGGTGGCCTGCGCCGGTGCGCTGGGTGCGATCGAGACCATGAAGTCGCAGGACCTCAACGGGAAGGCGCAGCGGATCGGCGAGATCATGCTGACCCGTCTGCGCGCCCTGCAGGAGAAGTTCGCGGGCTCGGACCGGGTGACCATCGGCGAGGTCCGCGGCCGCGGCGCGATGATCGCGGTCGAGCTGGTCAAGCCGGGCGGCAAGGAGCCGGCCGCCGAGATCACCGCGGCGATCGCGAAGGCCTGCCACGCCGAGGGCCTGGTCGTGCTGACCGCCGGCACCTACGGCAACGTGCTGCGCTTCCTGCCGCCGCTGGTGATGCCGGAGCACCTGCTCAACGAGGGCCTGGACATCATCGAGGGCGCCTTCTCGCGCGTCTGATCCCCGGCCGGGCCCTGCGCTCCGACCCACGCCGGCCCTGCCGCGTCCCGACGGCCCGGTCCCCCGCGGACCGGGCCGTCGCGCGTCCGCCGGGGGTGGTACTCCACCGGGTGAAGATGCTGTGGGGAATCGTGGGAGCCGCCCGCCCCGGCAAATCGGTTGACGTAGTGTCGTCACAGATGGACAGCGAGCCCCAGCCCTTGGCGGATCCGTCGACGAATCCTCCCCGCGGGGAGGTTGCGAGGACGGCCCGCGAAGGTGACCGGACCGCCCCGGTGAAGGCGGCGACAACCGAAGACCGATCGACCGACCGCCCGGCCCACACCCCCCGGGGCGTGCGGAGCGGCGATCAGCACGGCCGTCCCGGGGCTCTCCCCCCCGCTCCGGGGCGGCTTCTTCGTGCCCGGGCGGCCGATCCTCGCGTTCGCACCGCGCTGCTGGCCGGGCAGGCCGTGGTGCTGGGGCTGATCTCCTGGCAGGTGGCGGTGGACGGCCCGCTGCTGGGCCTGGACCGGTGGGCCCGGCAAGGCGTCCGGGAGCTGCGGCACGGTCTCTCCAGCCCCCTGATCGACCACCTCGGCGCCCTGCTGTCGGATCTCGGCGGTTCGGTCCCGGCGGTGCCGGTGCTGCTCGGCGGGGGTGCGCTGGCGGCCTGGCGGGCCCGGCGGGCGGGGGCCCGGCGCTGGTGGCTGCCGCTGCCGGCGGCGGTGCTGACGGCGGGTGCGATCCCGCTGCTGATCGTCCCGGCCAAGGCGTCGTTCGCCCGCCCGGGCCCGCTCGGGCTGCCGCTGACGCCGGAGCAGTGGGGCTGGTACCCGTCGGGGCACACGGCGACCGCGAGCGTGGCGTACGGGGCGGCGGCGCTGCTGCTGGGCCGTACGGTCGGGATCCGGCACCGCCGGCGGCTGTACGCCGGCGCCGGGTTGCTGTCGGCCGGGGTGGGGGTGGGGCTGGTCTGGAGCGACTACCACTGGCTGCTGGACGTGGTGGCCAGCTGGTGCCTGGCGGGGTTGGTGCTGCCGCTGGTGGCCCTGCTCTCGACGCGCCCGCGGCCCACGGCGCCGGGCGGGCAGGGGGGCGTGGGGCGCGGCGGACCCGTCGCACCCCGGGGCACTGACTCGCCGCACCTCGGGCACTGACCCGCCGCACCCCGGGCACTGACCCGCCGGCCGCCCCGGGCCCGCTCACGTCGGCGGTGGCCGGAGCCGGCGTCAGCCCTGCTCGTTCTCCGGGCCGGGCTCGTCGTTGCGGTGGACGAGGCCGGGCTCGCCGTTGTCGCGGTGCCACTCGACGACCAGTTCGTCGCGGGTGCCGAAGCGCACCAGGTGGCGGCCGACCACGTCCTCCAGCCCGGCCAGGTGGTCGGCCTCGCCCTCGACGGTGAGCAGCAGGGCGTCGGGCGCGGCCTCCAGGGTGCCGGTGCCGGCACCGAAGGTCAGGTCGCCTCGGCCGCTCTCCTCGGACCAGTGGGCCTCGATCCTGCGGCCGAGGTGGGCGGCGAGCTGCTTGGCGTAGCGGGCCGGGCGGTCGGTGGTGACGCGGGCAACGGATCGGGGCACGTTCACTCCAGGGATGACCGAGAGGGCACTTAGGGTACCCTCACTCATATGCAGAGTAGCGCACATAGTGAGCCTTACTCAACACCTTTGCGGCGGTGCTCCGACCGGCCGATACCCTGGGGCGAACCACTGCCGAGGAGACCCCGCCGATGACCACCACGCCGTCCGAGACCGCGGCCGAGCTCGCCGACGAGATGACCAGGGCGATCAAGCGGATCCGGCGGCAGACCATGGACCGGCTCGAACCCTTCGGCATCACCCCCGGCCAGGGCCGCGCCCTGCGCACCCTCGCCCACGCCCCCGGCTGCGAGAGCCCCGGCGAGACGATGCGGCTCGGCGACCTCGCCGACCGGCTGCACATCGCGCCCCGCTCGGCCACCACCGTGGTGGACGCCCTGGAGGAGGCCGGACTGGTCGAGCGGACCCCGGACCCGGCCGACCGGCGCGCCGTCCGGATCGTGCTGACGGCGGCCGGCTGGTCGGCGGTGGAGCGGATCGGGCAGGTCCGCCACGAGGTGGCCCAGGAGTACTTCGGCCCGGTCAGCCCGTCGGACCAGGACGCGCTGCTGCGGGCACTGCGGGTGGCCGACGCCGCCTACGGAGCGACCGCCAGGGAGCGGAGAACGACCCGGGACGCACCGCGGTGAGCCCGATGCCGGCGATCACCAGCAGGGCGGCGCAGCCCGCGGCCGCACTGACCGACTCGCCGAGCAGCAGCCAGGCCGAGGACATCCCGAAGACCGGGACCAGCAGCGAGTACGGCGCGACGGCGGTGGTGTCGTACCGGCGCAGAAGGTAGCTCCAGGCGACGAAGCCGAACAGGGTCGAGACCAGTCCGACGTACGCGATGGCCAGGATCCCGGCCGGCGTGATCCCGCGCAGCGCGCTCAGGTCGGCGGCCGGCCCCTCGACCAGCAGCGAGAGCCCGAGCAGCGGCAGCGGCGGGACGGCGCTGACCCAGACCATCCAGCGCAGGGCGTCCGGCGGGGCGGCCCGGCGGGTCAGCACGTTGGACAGTCCCCAGGCGACGGCCGCCGCGACCACCAGGACGAAGGCCCCGACCGGGCCGCCCGCCCCCTGGTCGACGGCGGCCACCCCGATGCCCGCCAGGGCGACGGCCAGGCCCACCAGCCGCTGCCGGGCCGGGCGCTCGCGCAGCAGCACGGCGGCGAAGAGCGCGGTGAAGACGGCCTGGCTCTGCAGCACCAGGGAGGAGAGGCCGGCCGGCATCCCGGCGTGCATGCCGAGGAAGAGCAGGCCGAACTTGACCACGCCGAGGACCAGGCCGACCGCGAGGATCCAGCGCCGGGCCACCCGCGGCGGGCCGACCAGGAAGATCGCCGGCACTGCGACGACGGCGAACCGCAGGGCGCAGAACAGCAGCGGCGGGAAGTTCTCCAGGCCGATGTGGATGAGGACGAAGTTGAGCCCCCAGACGGCCGCGACCAGGACGGCCAGGGCGATGTGACGTGGACTCATGGCGGTGCTCGATGCGGGCATGTCCCGAGCATGGCCGCCCGCCATCGTGTAGCACCAGCGATGATTTCTGAACCCCACGGTTTAGCATTGCTGCATGATGGATCTGGGACGCCTGCGGGCGCTGCACGCGGTGGCGGTGCACGGCTCGGTCGGCGGCGCGGCCGCCTCGCTCGGTTTCACGCCCTCGGCGGTATCGCAGCAGATCGCCAAGCTGGAGCGGGAGACCCGCACCGTCCTGCTGGAGCGTCAGGGACGGGGCGTGGTGCTGACCGACGCCGCGCGTGAGCTGGCCGCCACCGCCCAGCAGGTGCTGGCCCTGGTCGAGCGGGCCGAGGTGACCCTGGAGGAGCAGCGCGGCCGGGCGGTGGGCCGACTGCTGGTGGCCGCCTTCGCCACCGGCGCGCGCGGTCTGCTGCCGGGCGCGCTGGCCGACCTGCGCACCCGCTGCCCCGACCTGGACGTCCGGCTGCTGGAGACCGACCCGTACCCGGCGGCCGAGCTGGTGGCCCGGGGCGAGGTGGACCTGGCCCTGGTCCAGGACTGGCCGACCGTACCGCTGCCGGTGCAGGACGGGCTGTCCCGGCTGGACCTCGGCGAGGATCCGGTCGACCTGTTGCTGCAGGCGGAGCACCCGCTGGCGGAGCTGGCCGTGGTGCCGGTGGGCAGGCTCCCCGGGCAGCGCTGGATCAGCGTCCCGCCGGGCAACATCTGCCACGACTGGCTCGTCCGGACCCTGCGCGAGGCCGGCGAGGAGCCGGACGTGGTCTACCAGGTCGGCGAGTTCGAGACCCAGATCGCGCTGGTCGCGGCCGGACTCGGGGTGGGCCTGGTGCCGCGGCTCGGGCGCGGGGCGCTGCCGCCCGGGGTGGTCACCCGCCCGGTGGTCCCGGAGCCGAGCCGGCGGGTGTTCGCGCTCTGGCGCACCCAGGCCTCCCGCCGCCCGGCCATCACCGAGGCGCTGGCCGCGATGCAGGGGCGGTGGGCCGCCCTGGACTCCTGGCGTCCGCGCCCCGGGTGACTCCAGCTCCAGGGCGGACGGGTCTCGCGGCCGGCTCAGCTCGCCAGGCCGATCACCAGCCACATGAACGCCACCCCGGCCAGGGTGCAGAGCAGGGTGGTGCGCGAGGGGTGCGGACTGTGCGCCTCGGGGAGGATGTCCGAGGTCGCCAGGTAGAGCAGGAAGCCGGCGAAGAACCCCAGGTAGAGGCCGAGCAGCTGCTCGGGGATGGTGAACAGCAGCGTGATGGCGGCGCCCGTCACCGGCGCCAGCGCGTCGGCGCCCAGCAGGGTCAGCGCCCGGCGCCGGTTGTTCCCGTACAGGCGGGTGATCGTGTACGTGTTGAAGCCGTCGGCGAAGTCGTGGGCGACCACCGCGATCGCCACCACCGTGCCGACGGTGCTGCCCGCCTGGAACGCGGCGCCGATCGCGAAGCCGTCCATCAGGCTGTGCCCGACCAGGGCCCCGGCGGCGGTCAGTCCGATGCCCTGGGCCTGCGGGCCGTGGTGGGAGTGCCGGTGCCCGTGGGTGTGCTCGGCGTACTCGCCCTCGTGGCCGCGGTGGATGGCCACGGCGCGCTCGACGATGTGGATGACCAGGAATCCCACCGCGAACATCAGCAGGGCCTGCGGCACCCCGTGGATCTCGTCCGGGGCCGCCCGCATCGCCTCCGGCAGCAGGTCGAAGGCGACCACGCCGAGCATCAGCCCGGCGGCGAGGCCGAGGACGAGGTGACGGCGGTCCCCGGTGCGCTGCGCGACGTAGCCGCCGATCAGCGTCATCAAAAACGCGCCGGCGGCGACCAGGATCGCGGTCATCGAGGTGCCCTTCCCTCCCCCGGGCCCCGTCGGGCGCCGTCGCGCGGGCCGCTGCCCGGACCCGCCCCCAGCCTGCGTCCGGCGGCCCGGCCGCGCCCGCCGGACGGCCCGTCGGGGTGAGCCCGCCCCGACCCGGAGCGGTGGTCAGCCGTCGACCGCCTCCAGGTAGGCGGCCGTGAGCTGCGGGGAGCCCTGTGCGGCCCAGGAGCGGCCGAAGGCCGTGACGTCCATCTCCCGGCCGTCCGGCAGCACGATCACCGGGGTGCCGTCGGGCGCCAGTCGCCAGCGGGTCCCGGGGACGGTCCGGAAGACCACGGTGCCGAGGTAGAGGCCGGCGTCGTTGCCGAGCCACTCGGCGGCGTCGGGGGTGTCCCGCCAGGTGGGGAGCAACTGGTCGAGTGCGGTCAGGGAGGGCACGTCGTCCGCGAGCCGGAGCCCGGCGCCGTCGGCCAGCTCACGCAGCAGCTCACACTCGGACAGCAGTTCGGCCATCGAGTCCTGGTCCTGCTCGGGCGACGGTCCGGGGGCGGCCGCGCCGTGCCGGTCCCGCCACCTGTCGATGAATCCCATTCCCATCGGCCCAGCCTCCCGCTCGTGTCGTCCTCGCGCACCCCCGGCCGGGCGGCCGGCGGCCTCGCTCGCGCCCCGGTGGTCAGACCCCCGCGCCGAGCGGCAGCCCGAGGTGGGTGCGGGCCAGTTCACGGACCCCGTCGCCGTCGACCAGGTGGATGTGCTGGTGGCTCTCGTCCCCGGTCAGGTCCAGCGCGGCGTCGCTGAAGCGGCCGGTGGTGAGCCGCAGGCCCCGGTCGGCGGCCTCCTCGCGGACGGCGTCCGCGAGGGTCCGGATCTCCTCCTCGGCCACCGGGGCCGCGGCCCGGGAGGCCCACACCACCCAGCGGCCGGGCAACGCGCTGCCGGCCTCGCCCTCGCCGGTGGCGACCAGCCCGGCCGGGCCGCGCAGCCGGACGCTCCAGCCGTCCAGGCCACCCCGGGTGAGCAGCTCCCGGACCAGCTCGGCGAACTCGTTGGCGGACAGGTCGGCGGCGGACGGGACGGTCGCCCCGGCCGCCGCGGCCGGCTCGACGCCCGCGCGGGCGTACGGGTCGGGGGTCACGGCCGCGCCGAGCTGGCGCAGCCGCACCAGCGCCTCGTCCCGTTCGGCGTCCGCGTAGACGCCGTCCCCGTCCTGTTCCTCCTCGTAGGGGGCTCCGGCGGGGAGCAGCCGGGTACGGGCCAGGGCGTCGCGGTCCGCGTCCACGCTCACCAGGCAGACCGCCTCCGGTGAGCCCGGCTCGCGCAGCCAGCCGTTGAGCACCACGCCGGCGAGTATCTCGTCGGTGTCGACGGCGTCGGCCGCCTGCAGCGCCCGCAGGGCGAGGCGGGCGACCAGGCGCAGGTAGTCGGTGGCCCGGTCGGCCGCCGGGCGCGGCACCGGCTCGATCTCGCCGTCGGGGGTCAGCCGGTAGCCGGTGAGCGAGGGGACGAGGTCCAGCGGCGGGAGGTCGAGGTCGAGGACGGCGGTGGAGGTGAGCGGGCGGAAGACGGCCCGGCAGGGCGCCGGGAGGTCCTGGGTGGCGGTCTCGGAGGCGGCCAGGGCCCGCTCGATCAGCGACTCCACGGCGGCCGGCTCGGCCAGCCGGTAGGCCCGGCGGCACTCCTCAAGGCTGTCGTTGTACTCACGGACGGCCCGCGCCCGGGCCTGTTCGCCCTCCGCGTGGGCCCGCCGGGACTCCGCCTCGCCGGAGTTGGCCGCCTCGGCCTGCCGGGTCCGCCATTCGCGCAGGGCCCGCTGGTGGGTGAGCCGGGCCTGGGCCAGCTCCCGCTGGTAGCCGGAGTCCAGCAGGCGGCGGGACGGCCCCTCGTCGGGGTCGGCGTCGGCCGCCCGCGCCGGGACGTAGTCCTCCCAGCGCGGCTCGGCGCCCGTCCCTTCGGGCCCCGCCTCCCCGGCCGGGTAGGGGCGCGGCTCGTAGGTGCGCAGCTGGCTCTCGAAGTCCATCGGCGAGACCGGCAGCGCGGCCCGCCGCAGCAGGTCGGCGAGCCGGTCGTGCTCGGCCCGGACGGTGAGGGTGCGGTGGTGGGTCAGCGCGGCGGCGCGGCCGTGCGCGGCGACGGCCTCGTCCCCGTCCTCGTCCGGGCGGTCGGCCCGACGGCCGCCGGCGGCGGGCGGGCCGGACTCCCCCGGCCCGGGCGCGGCGCCCAGGTCGCGGAAGACCGAGGCCAGGAAACCGGGCTGGAGGGCCGTGGTGGTGGCGTCGGCACCGCCCGCCGGGAGGTCCTCGGCCACGGCGGGCCCGTCCGGTGAGTAACGGCCGTCAGGTGTGTACTGCATCGGCGGTCGTTCCCCCATGCTCGTCCGGCGTCTCCCCGGGGCGGACCGCGGCCCCGAGGCCGGCCCCTGCCGGACATTGTCCACCGTCCGGACGCCGCCGGTCAGCCAAGCCTCTCAGTTGGTACGGGTGTTGGTCAGGTGCAGCCCGATGTAGCCCACGTAGATCCGGCCACTGCCTGAGCAGTCGTCCAGGTAGTGCAGCCGGGGCGCCGTCCGGCCGCCGCCGATCCGCAGGTGCGCGCCCATGAACGCGCGCCGGGAGGTGTCGACGCACTCGGGTACCGGCAGCATCCGTTCGCGCTTCCACTTGGTGTGGCTGAACACCGTTTGGGACTCGCCGCGGACCGCCTTGCGCGGCGGGAAGTGGTGGCAGCCGTCCGGGGTGTGCTCGCACCACTGCTTGAAGTCGCCGCCGGCCTCGCCCCGGACCGCGGCCACCGCGTACTCCTGAAGTGCCGTCAGGCCCTCCCAGGTCAGCCGGGCCCAGCCGGCGCAGGTGCCGAGGCCGTCCAGGGCGAGGGCCGGCTTCTGGTCGCCGGTGAAGCTCAGCAGCGGGAACTCGGGCAGTCGGTCCATCAGTTCGGCGAAGCTGGCGGGGGTCTCGTCGGCCCGGCCCGGGTCGTCCCCGACCGGCTTGGCCTGGCCCGGCGCGGCGCCCGGGCAGATTCGACCGGCCAGCACCCTGACCTGCGCGCCGACGTGCCGCAGCGCCGTGTACTGCTCCTCGGCCTCGGTCCGCAGGTGGTGCTCGCGCCGCCGGGAGTGCCGCAGGCTGTGCCGCACCCGCTCCAGCTCGTCCGCCCTGGCCTGCTGCTCCTGGCTGTCCTGCTCGTGCTCGTGGGTCAGTTGCTCATGGGTCAGTTGCGCATGGGTCGGTTGCTCATGGGTCGGTTGCTCCCGGATCGGCCGATCATGGACCGGATGTCCGTAGGCCGCCTGCTCGTGGCCCGGCCGGGCCGCCGGGCCGGGCTCGGGACGCCGCGCGGCGGGCGGCACCCGCAGCACCGGGACGGCTGCCAGCGGGGCCGGGAGCGGGAGTTCGGCGGCCAGCCGGCGCGGCTCGCGGGCCAGCAGGCCGGCGGCCCGGCGCAGGTCCTCCTCTATCCGGTGGCGCGGCATGACCGGATGCCGCGCCCCGTCGTAGCGGGAGGCCGGATCGACCTCCGGCAGGTAGGTGCGGACCGCGCCGCCGTACACCGAGTGGTACTCCAGGGCGACGTTGAACCCGGTACGGGCGCCCGGGTCGAGGACGTAGAGCGTGGCGAGCCCGGGCAGCTGATGGCAGAGCGGGCGGACCGTCCCGGTGAGCCATTCGTCCAGCCCCAGGTTGGCCGGGACGCTGGCGACCACGGTGGGCAGCCGACGCTCGGGGTCGCAGAGTTCGTCGATCAGGGCGTCCACCTCGGCCGCCGTGACCACCCGGGGGTTGTGGTGCACCGTGGCGGGGCCGTCGCTGGCGTCCAGCAGCGGCAGGAGGGTGCGGGCGAGTTCCGGTACCGGGACCTTGCTGGGGGTCCGTACGCCGGGGCCGGCGGCCTGGTGCTCGGCCTCCAGCCGGACCCAGGTCGGGCCGCCGGGGTCGGTCGCGAGGGTGAGGGTGAGCTGGTGGGTGCCGTGCGGGGCCGGGGTGCGCAGCCGGCGGCGGGTGTAGCGGCCCGGGGTGCCGGTGGCGGCGCGCAGCGGGCCGTCGTCCCGGTCCAACAGGATCCGGTCGCCGAGGCGTAGTCGCTCGGCCGGGGCCTCGGGGCTGCCGGGCGCGGGGCCGGCCGGCGGGGGCTCGTCGCAGCCCTCCTGTTTCAGCCAGGCGCCGAGCCGCTGGTCGGCCAGGGCGACCGCGTCGGAGTGCGTCAGCGCGGTGGTGACGGTCATCCGGTAGGGCGTCGCGGGGCTCCGGGGGCCGGGCAGATCGGGCTGGGCCGGCGACGGGGAGCGGTCTGAGGTCATGCGCGGTACCTCCCGTGGTGCGGTGGTGGGGTGTGTCGTCCTCCATAGGGGTCCCCCCGCCCGAGAGACGGGGGAGGTCGGTCGTCCGGTTCGGCCGGATCCTTGTAGGTGAAAACGCGGTGACCCGGAGTGGAAGTTCCAGCGTCGGGCCACGTCAATCCGTTCGAGTGAAACTTCTACGTCCTGGCCCCGGCCGCGGCCCCGATGGCCCCGTCTTCGGGGGATCGGCGGTTCGGCGGCGGCAGCGGGCCCACGACGGGCCGGCGGCTCAGGCCTTTGCGGGGCCCACCGCGGGCCGGTGGCCGCGGGTGACCGGTCGGTGGCTCCACTCGGGGGCGGCCACGGCGACGGCGGTCGGGCACCCGTCCGGTATGTCGTAGGTCGCCACCAGCACCACCGGCTGCTCGCCGTGGTTGCGTCCGACGTGCACGTGCACCGGGCCGGGCAGCTCGACCAGCCGGTCGCCCGCCTCGCTGACCTCGACCCGGCCGTCGTGCAGAGTGCGGGTGAGGGTGCCCGAGAGGACCACCACGTCGACCCGGCCGGGGTGGTAGTGCCAGCCGGTGCTGGCCCCCGGCGCGAGGGTGATGGTCTGGACGACGGGCATCGCTGTTCGGCTCCACTCGCGGGTCGGCTACCGCCCCAGGCTAGGCAGCCCGTCCGGCACTCGAAACCGCCCGGACGTTCTCTGTCCGAAAGCTCGTCCGACTGTCGTCCTCTGTCCGAAAAGAGGCGTTCGGCGATCACCCCGGGCCGGACCGGCGCCCCCTTCCGACCACCGCTTCCGGCCACCGCGGGCCCGCGGCCGGCGGCGACGGCTCCCGGGGCGGGGACTCAGACCGGGGCGGGGACTCAGACCGGAACCTCGACAAAGGTCCGCCCGGCGTCGACCGCGACCGCCGTGCCCGCCGTCGCCTCGGCCAGCCAGGCGTGGAAGGCGGTCACCTCCGGCTCGGGCACCCCGACCTCGATCCGCACCCCGGCCGCCTGGTAGGCCAGGTCGCTGACTGCGTACCCCGCCGCCCGGAGGTCGTTCTCCACCCGACCGGCCCTGGTGTGGTCGGCGGTCACCGCGAGCAGCGCGACCGGCCGCCGCTCGACCAGGCCGATCTCGTCCACCGCCTCCGACACGGCGCCGCCGTACGCCCGCACCAGGCCGCCGGCGCCGAGCTTGATCCCGCCGAAGTACCTGGTCACCACAGCGACCGTGTCGGTCAGCCCGCGCCGGCGCAGCACCTCCAGCATCGGTACCCCGGCCGTCCCGCCGGGCTCGCCGTCGTCGCTGGAGCGCTCCCGGCGCTGCTCGTCGCCGACCACGAAGGCGGTGCAGTTGTGCCGGGCGTCCCAGTACTGCTTGCGGATGCCCGCGATGAAGGCCTGCGCCTCGTCCTCGTCGGCGACCCGGGCGAGGTGGCAGATGAACCGGGACTTCTTGATCTCGATCTCGTGGCTGCCGCCGCGCCGGATCGTCAGGTACGGCCTGCGGGTCGGCTCCGGCATGGTGCGGCGGGTCTCCAGGAAACGGGAAAGGCTGACGGGACGCCCGGTGCGGGCGGTCCTGTCAGCCTAACCGCGTGGCCGGGCCGGTCGGCCGGCCCGGGCGGGTGTCGTGCGCGCCGGTCAGCGACCGGCGAGGGCGTCGAGCTGCTTGCGGTCCAGGCCGGTCAGCCGGGTGACCTCGGCCGGGTCCACGGCGCCGCAGTCCAGGCCGCGCAGCAGGTAGCCGCTGAGCGCCTTGGCGGTGGCCGGCTCGTCCATCACGTCGCCGCCGGCCTTGGCCACGTAGGCCGTGAGCCGGGCCGCGGCGGCCGCCAGGCCCTCGCGGTAGAAGCTGTAGACGGCCACGTACCGGGTCGGCAGGTGGGCCGGGTGCATGTCCCACCCCTGGTAGTAGGCGCGGGCCAGCGAGCGGCGGACCAGGTCGTGGTGCAGCTTCCAGGCCGCGTGCACCTGCTCGGTCGGCCCGGTCGGGACGACGTTGGTGGAGCCGTCGGAGAGCCGGACGCCCGTCCCGGCGGCGGCCACCTGCATGACGGCCTTGGCGTGGTCCGCCACCGGGTGGTCCATGCTCTGGTACGCGGCGCTGACCCCGCAGGAGGCGCTGTAGTCGAAGGTGCCGTAGTGCAGGCCGGTGGCCCGCCCCTCGGCGGCCTCGATCATGCGGGCCACGGTCGCCCGGCCGTCGGCGCCGAGGATCGCCTGGGTGGTCTCGATCTGGATCTCGAAGCCGATCCGGCCGGCCGGCAGTCCGGCCCGCCGCTCGAAGTCCTCCAGCAGCCGGACCAGCGCGGTGACCTGCTCGGCGTAGGTCACCTTGGGCAGGGTCAGGACCAGGCCCTCGGGCAGGCCGCCGCCGGCGATCAGGGTGCCGAGGAAGAGCTCCAGGGTGCGGATGCCGCGGTCGCGGACGGCCGCCTCCATGCACTTGATCCGGATGCCGATGTACGGCGGCGCGCTGCCGTCGGCCACGGCCGCGGTGATCAGTTCGGCGGTGCGGACGGCGGCGGCGTCCTCCTCGGCGTCCGGGCGCGGCCCGTAGCCGTCCTCGAAGTCGATCCGGAGGTCCTCGACGGGCTCGCGCTCCAGCTTGGCCCGGACCCGGGCGTGCACGTCGGCCAGCAGCTCGTCGTCCGGCACGCCGAGCGCGCGGGCCAGTTCGGCGGGGCTGCCGGCGTGGGTGTCGAAGGCCTCCAGGGCCTGGCGGCCCCAGCTGCTCACGGTGTCGGCGGCGAAGACGTCGGCCGGCACGTAGACGGTGTGGACCGGCTGGCGGGTGCCGGAGTCGCCGGGGTAGCGGCGGGCCAGCTCGGCGTCGACCGGCGCGAGCAGCGCGTCCACGGCGGTCCGGGCGGCGCTGGAGAACGAGGCCCCGCTCCCCGGCTTGCTACCGTCCACCTCGACCTGCGACATCCGTACTCCTCCACGCCGAACCAGCACTTCAACAGTTTGTTGATGTGAAGGTAGCTCCGGCGGCGCCGGGCAGTCAATGGCCGCCCGAGCGGCGGACGCCCGGGTCAGTCGCGACCGACCGAGGCGTACCGCTCACGCAGTTCCGGCCACAGCTTGTCCAGCTGCCCGGCGCTCACGGAACCGTCGGGCCGGTTGCCCACCACCCCGTACACGCTGGTCAGGTAGTCGGCGAGCCGCTGCTGGTCGGGCTGGTCCGCGTACGTGTCGATGTACGAGACCAGCGCCTCGAAGCACAGCTCCGGGTCGAGCCGGTCCGGCTGCGGGACGGGCTCGCGCACGGCCTGCTCACGGACGACGTGGTCGCGCACCGGCTGCTCGCGCACGGCCGGCTCGTGCGGGACGGCCTCGCGCCGCCCCTGTTCGTGGCCGCTCTCCCCCTGGGGGTCGCGCTGCTCCGGCCGTCCGCCCACCGCCTGCTCCGGGGCCGCTTCGCGCCCGGCCGGGCCGGCCTGCCGGTACATGAAGGCGGGCACCGGGCCGCGTTCGGCGGCCGGCCCGGCCACCTGGACGTCGGGGCCCGGCTGGGCCGAGGGCCGCGGCGGCTTGAACCACGGCGAGGCCTGGCCCGGCACCCGGCCGGTCGCGTCCATGCCGCCCTGCGGCGCGTGGGTGCGGACGGCGCGCTCGGTCCACACGTTCAGCTCGTCCCGGGCCGGGGGCGGTGCCTGCTCCTCGGCCTGGGCCGGCTCCTGGGCGTCCCGCAGCCGGACGGCCGCCAGCTTGGCGAGCGTCGGCACCGCGAGCTCCGCGGACACCGCCGACGCGGGGGCCGCCGCCGGGCCCGCGGGCCCCGGCTCGGCCGCCGCCGGCACCTGCTGCGCCGGGACCTGGTGCACCGGCACCTGCTGCGCGGCTGCCCGCAGATGCTGCGCGGCGGCGGGCACGGGGGCGGGTATCGCCGCCTGCGGCACCGGCGCGGCCACGACCGTCCTGCCCTCGCGGGCATCCTCGAGCTGCTCGGCCTCCGCCAGGCGGTCCAGCACCTCCAGATCCAGCGGGACGCCGTACTTGGCGAGCTTCAGCGGCAGCAGCGCCTGGATCGGCGCCGCGCGCCGCCAGCCGCGGCCGTACCGGAAGCGCAGCTGCGCCCGGTACACCAGCCGGTTCTGCTCCAGCCGCACGACCTCGTCGTAGGAGCGCAGCTCCCACAGCTTCATCCGCCGCCAGAGGCGGAACGTCGGAATCGGCGAGAGCATCCAGCGCATCAGCCGGACGGACTCCATGTGCCGGTCCGCGGTGATCGCCGCGATCCGTCCGACCGCGTGCCGGGAGGCTTCGACCACCACCACGAACAGGACCGGGATGACGGCGTGCATGCCCATCCCGAGCGGATCGCCCCAGGAGGCCGCCGCGTTGAAGGCGATGGTGGCGACGGTCAGCAGCCAGGCGGTCTGCCGCAGCAGCGGGAAGGGGATCCGCAGCCAGGTCAGCACGAGGTCCAGGGCCAGCAGGACGACGATCCCGGCGTCCACACCGACGGGGAACGCGTACGCGAAGGCGCCGAACCCCTTCTCCATGGCCAGGTCGCGGACCGCGCTGTACGAGCCTGCGAAGCCGATGCCCGAGATCAAGCAGGCGCCGGCCGCGACCAGGCCGAGCAGGGCCCGGTGGGCACGGGTGAGGGATGGGCGTGCCATGCGTCTATCAACCCCTGGATGTCGGCTGCTGCCGTACGTGAGCGTCGGCCCGCCGGACTCCCCCCTGTCGGGTGGTCCGCGAACACCGACCACCGACGTCTCGGCCCACCGGATACTACTCGTACACCTGTTTCAGCGTGATTCCAGGCCGGGGTGTCACCCCGTCTGCTCGGCCGTCCCGTTGAGATGGGCCAGTACGGCCAGCACCCGGCGGTTGGCGTCGTCGGCCGGCGCGAGCCCGAGCTTGGTGAAGATGTTGGCGATGTGCTTGGCCACCGCGCCGTCGCTGACCACCAGGCGGGCGGCGATCGCCGAGTTGGAACAGCCCTCCGCCATCAGCTCCAGCACCTCCCGCTCACGGGGCGAGAGCCGCTGCAGCGGACCCGAACGCGCGTTGCTCTGCAGCAGCTTGGCGATCACGTCCGGGTCCATCGCGGTGCCGCCCGCCGCCACCCGGCGCACGGCGTCGATGAACTGGTCGGCGTTGAACACCCGGTCCTTGAGCAGGTACCCGATGCCGCCCGAGCCGTCCGCCAGCAACTCCCGCGCGTAGAGCTGCTGGACGTGCTGCGACAGCACCAGCACCGGCAGCCCGGGGATCTGCCGGCGCGCGCTCAACGCGGCCTGCAGCCCCTCGTCGGTCAGCGTCGGCGGCAGCCGGACGTCCACGACGGCGACGTCCGGACGGTGGGTCAGCAGCGCGTCCAGCAGCTCCGGGCCGGTCTCCACCGCTGCCGCGATGGTGAAGCCATGGGCCTCCAGCAGCCGGATCAGGCCTTCGCGAAGGAGGTAGAGGTCCTCGGCGAGGACAACTCGCACGGCAGCTCCAGGGTGATCGTGGTCGGGCCGCCCGACGTGCTGTCGATGGCGAGGACACCGTCGAAGGTACCCAACCGGCGCTCGATCCCGCGAAGCCCGCTCCCCCGCGTCGGGTCCGCCACCCCGTGGCCGTCGTCGGTGACGGTCACCCGCAGGGTCCCGGCCCGGTGCAGGATGTCCACCCAGACCTGGTCCGCGCCCGAGTGCTTGGCCGCGTTCGCCAACAGCTCGCAGACGCTGAAGTACACCGCCGCCTCCACCGGCGCCGCCGGCCGGTCCGGCAGGCTGACGCACACGTCGACGGGCAGGGCGCTGTCCATCGCCAACGCCCGAACGGCGTCCCCGAGTCCGCGTTCGGCCAGCACCGGCGGATGGATGCCCCGGACGAGGTCCCGCAGCTCCTGGAGCGCCTTCGCCGAGGACTGCCGGGCCTCCGACAGCAGAGCGCGCGCGGCCGTCGGATCGGTGTCCATCAGGTGCTCGATCGTGCCGAGGGTCATCCCGATCGCCACCAGCCGGGCCTGGGCGCCGTCGTGCAGGTCCCGCTCGATCCGGCGGAGCTCGGCGGCCTGGTCGCCCACCGCGTCGGCGCGGGTCTCGGTCAGCTGCTGCACCCGCTCGGTCAGCCGGGCCTTGCTCGGCGCGCCCGCCCGGTCGGGGTCCAGCGCGCGGCGGGTCCAGTCGGCGTGCAGCCGGACGGCGCGCGGCGCGAGGGCGAGACCCGCGACCACGGCGGCCAGGCAGAGGCCGAGCTGCAGGAACAGCTCCCTCAGGTCGCCGCCCAGGTCATAGCCGTAGCCGCTCTGGAACTGCTCCAGCAGTCCCACCGCGGCCCCGGCGCCGACCACGGTCAGCAACAGGCACGGGACGGCGAGCAGGCCGGCCGCGCCCGCGCCGCCGGCCAGCCACAGCAGGTCCCGCCAGCTCGCCGGGTCGCCCAGGACCGACCGGACGGTCAGCTCGGCACGGGCCGTCGAACGCCGCGAGTGGTACGAGTGGCCGGTCCACCAGTGCCCGCGCTCGTCCTGCTGCGGCGCCGCGGCGGGCCGGTACGCGACGGGGATCCGGACGCCGAACCAGGCCTCCACCAGATCGCGGGACCGTCGCGCGTACCGCCGGCCCAGCCAGAAACAGGCCGTCGGGAAGGCGATCACCCCGGCGACGACCACGAGCAGGCTCCCGGGGCCGTGCTGGCTGTTCACATTCAGCGCGAGGATGGGTACCAGCCCGATGAAGAAGAGTGCGGCCGGCCCCACCGCCGCCTGGAACACCAGCTGGAGACAGCGCAGTTGGGCCTTGAAGCCACCCCGTACGAACCGCCGGGCATCCTCGATCCGCTCCTGCGCGCCACCAGCTGTCGTGGTCGGACCACTCACGGCCATCTCTTCTCCCCGGCGTCCTCGAAGTCGGAGGGCACCAGTCCGTCCCTCGGTACCAGTCTGTCCCTCAGGGCCACGCCGGTGCACTGGCCCTTGAACTCCACCTGGGGTGGACCTAGCACCCCTGCCGGCCGGGCCCTTTCCGGCGCGGCGAAGCCCCGTCGGTCCGGAAACGCAGAAAAGCCCCGCCGGTTACCCGGCAGGGCTTCTCCACAATGATTGTTCGGCGGCGTCCTACTCTCCCACAGGGTCCCCCCTGCAGTACCATCGGCGCAACGAGGCTTAGCTTCCGGGTTCGGAATGTAACCGGGCGTTTCCCTCATGCTATGACCACCGAAACACTATGAAACTGTCACCGCACCACCCACCCGTGACCAGGGCAAGTGGGGTCGTTGTTTCAGAACAACACAGTGGACGCGAGCAACTGAGGACAAGCCCTCGGCCTATTAGTACCGGTCAGCTCCACCCCTTACAGGGCTTCCACATCCGGCCTATCAACCCAGTCGTCTACTGGGAGCCTTACCCTCTCAAGGAGGTGGGAATACTCATCTCGAAGCAGGCTTCCCGCTTAGATGCTTTCAGCGGTTATCCCTCCCGAACGTAGCCAACCAGCCATGCCCTTGGCAGGACAACTGGCACACCAGAGGTTCGTCCGTCCCGGTCCTCTCGTACTAGGGACAGCCCTTCTCAATATTCCTACGCGCACAGCGGATAGGGACCGAACTGTCTCACGACGTTCTAAACCCAGCTCGCGTACCGCTTTAATGGGCGAACAGCCCAACCCTTGGGACCTACTCCAGCCCCAGGATGCGACGAGCCGACATCGAGGTGCCAAACCATCCCGTCGATATGGACTCTTGGGGAAGATCAGCCTGTTATCCCCGGGGTACCTTTTATCCGTTGAGCGACGGCGCTTCCACAAGCCACCGCCGGATCACTAGTCCCTGCTTTCGCACCTGCTCGACCCGTCGGTCTCACAGTCAAGCTCCCTTGTGCACTTACACTCAACACCTGATTGCCAACCAGGCTGAGGGAACCTTTGGGCGCCTCCGTTACTCTTTAGGAGGCAACCGCCCCAGTTAAACTACCCACCAGACACTGTCCCTGATCCGGATCACGGACCCAGGTTAGACATCCAGCACGACCAGAGTGGTATTTCAACGTCGACTCCACAACCACTGGCGTGGCTGCTTCAAAGTCTCCCACCTATCCTACACAAGCCGAACCGAACACCAATATCAAGCTATAGTAAAGGTCCCGGGGTCTTTCCGTCCTGCTGCGCGAAACGAGCATCTTTACTCGTAATGCAATTTCACCGGGCCTATGGTTGAGACAGTCGAGAAGTCGTTACGCCATTCGTGCAGGTCGGAACTTACCCGACAAGGAATTTCGCTACCTTAGGATGGTTATAGTTACCACCGCCGTTTACTGGCGCTTAAGTTCTCAGCTTCGCCGAGACGAATCTCGACTAACCGGTCCCCTTAACGTTCCAGCACCGGGCAGGCGTCAGTCCGTATACATCGCCTTACGGCTTCGCACGGACCTGTGTTTTTAGTAAACAGTCGCTTCTCGCTGGTCTCTGCGGCCGGCCCCAGCTCAGAGTGCAAGACTCATCACCAGTTCCGGCCCCCTTCTCCCGAAGTTACGGGGGCATTTTGCCGAGTTCCTTAACCATAGTTCACCCGAACGCCTCGGTATTCTCTACCTGACCACCTGAGTCGGTTTGGGGTACGGGCCGCCATGAAACTCGCTAGAGGCTTTTCTCGACAGCATAGGATCATCCACTTCACCACAATCGGCTCGGCATCAGGTCTCAGCCTCAATGAGTGACGGATTTGCCTATCACTCGGCCTACACCCTTACCCCGGGACAACCACCGCCCGGGCTGGACTACCTTCCTGCGTCACCCCATCGCTCACCTACTACCCTGTTGGGTCAGCGGCTCCACCACGTCCCTTCGTCCGAAGACTCCAGGCCGGCTTCGCGGCTTTAGCATTCAGAGGTTCGACGTTGGCGCTTCAAAGCGGGTACGGGAATATCAACCCGTTGTCCATCGACTACGCCTGTCGGCCTCGCCTTAGGTCCCGACTTACCCTGGGCAGATCAGCTTGACCCAGGAACCCTTGGTCAATCGGCGCAAGAGTTTCTCACTCTTGTATCGCTACTCATGCCTGCATTCTCACTCGTGTCCCGTCCACAACTGGATTCCTCCGCTGCTTCACCCGGAACACGACGCTCCCCTACCCATCACAGCAGGCGTTGGCCCTGTTGCTGCAATGACACGACTTCGGTGGTGTGCTTGAGCCCCGCTACATTGTCGGCGCGGAATCACTTGACCAGTGAGCTATTACGCACTCTTTCAAGGGTGGCTGCTTCTAAGCCAACCTCCTGGTTGTCTCTGCGACTCCACATCCTTTCCCACTTAGCACACGCTTAGGGACCTTAGTCGGTGTTCTGGGCTGTTTCCCTCTCGACCATGGAGCTTATCCCCCACAGTCTCACTGCCACGCTCTCACTTACCGGCATTCGGAGTTTGGCTAAGGTCAGTAACCCGGTGAGGCCCATCGCCTATCCAGTGCTCTACCTCCGGCAAGAAACACGTGACGCTGCACCTAAATGCATTTCGGGGAGAACCAGCTATCACGGAGTTTGATTGGCCTTTCACCCCTAACCACAGGTCATCCCCCAGGTTTTCAACCCTGGTGGGTTCGGTCCTCCACGAAGTCTTACCTCCGCTTCAACCTGCCCATGGCTAGATCACTCCGCTTCGGGTCTTGGGCATGCAACTCAATCGCCCTATTCGGACTCGCTTTCGCTACGGCTACCCCACACGGGTTAACCTCGCTACACACCGCAAACTCGCAGGCTCATTCTTCAAAAGGCACGCAGTCACGAGACAGATAGGCAAGCCCACTGTCCGACGCTCCCACGGCTTGTAGGCACACGGTTTCAGGTACTATTTCACTCCGCTCCCGCGGTACTTTTCACCATTCCCTCACGGTACTATCCGCTATCGGTCACCAGGGAATATTTAGGCTTAGCGGGTGGTCCCGCCAGATTCACACGGAATTTCTCGGGCTCCGTGCTACTTGGGAGAAGCTCAAGTGAGCCGCTGATGTTTCGTCTACGGGGGTCTTACCCTCTACGCCGGACCTTTCGCATGTCCTTCGACTACACCAACGGTTTCTGACTCACCCAGCCGCCGGCAGACGACTGAAGAACTTTCCCACGACCCCTCATACGCAACCCCTGCCGGGTATCACACGTATCAGGTTTAGCCTCATCCGGTTTCGCTCGCCACTACTCCCGGAATCACGGTTGTTTTCTCTTCCTGCGGGTACTGAGATGTTTCACTTCCCCGCGTTCCCTCCACATACCCTATGTGTTCAGGTATGGGTGACAGCCCATGACGACTGCCGGGTTTCCCCATTCGGAAACCCCCGGATCAAAGCCTGGTTGACGGCTCCCCGGGGACTATCGTGGCCTCCCACGTCCTTCATCGGTTCCTGGTGCCAAGGCATCCACCGTGCGCCCTTAAAAACTTGGCCACAGATGCTCGCGTCCACTGTGCAGTTCTCAAACAACGACCAGTCACCCACCATCAAACCCCCGAAACGAGGATCATCAAGTAGGACCGGCACTGAAGCAACGACCATACGGCCGTTCCCTCAGGACCCAACAACGTGCCCGACCCACCAGACCCGCCAGAAACCCGTTCCACGCACCGAAGTGCAGTACTTGGGAGGCCTGACAGACCTCGTGTGCCGAATAGTCAACGTTCCACCCATGAGCTAGCACTTCAGGACATTCGCCCGAAGCTGCCATGTGCTCCTTAGAAAGGAGGTGATCCAGCCGCACCTTCCGGTACGGCTACCTTGTTACGACTTCGTCCCAATCGCTGGTCCCACCTTCGACGGCTCCTCCCCTTACGGGTTAGGCCACCGGCTTCGGGTGTTACCGACTTTCGTGACGTGACGGGCGGTGTGTACAAGGCCCGGGAACGTATTCACCGCAGCATGCTGATCTGCGATTACTAGCAACTCCAACTTCATGGGGTCGAGTTGCAGACCCCAATCCGAACTGAGGCCGGCTTTTTGGGATTCGCTCCGCCTCGCGGCATCGCAGCCCTTTGTACCGACCATTGTAGCACGTGTGCAGCCCAAGACATAAGGGGCATGATGATTTGACGTCGTCCCCACCTTCCTCCGAGTTGACCCCGGCAGTCTCCTGTGAGTCCCCATCACCCCGAAAGGCATGCTGGCAACACAGAACAAGGGTTGCGCTCGTTGCGGGACTTAACCCAACATCTCACGACACGAGCTGACGACAACCATGCACCACCTGTATACCGACCACAAGGGGGCGACCATCTCTGGCCGTTTCCGGTATATGTCAAGCCTTGGTAAGGTTCTTCGCGTTGCGTCGAATTAAGCCACATGCTCCGCTGCTTGTGCGGGCCCCCGTCAATTCCTTTGAGTTTTAGCCTTGCGGCCGTACTCCCCAGGCGGGGAACTTAATGCGTTAGCTGCGGCACCGACGACGTGGAATGTCGCCAACACCTAGTTCCCAACGTTTACGGCGTGGACTACCAGGGTATCTAATCCTGTTCGCTCCCCACGCTTTCGCTCCTCAGCGTCAGTAATGGCCCAGAGATCCGCCTTCGCCACCGGTGTTCCTCCTGATATCTGCGCATTTCACCGCTACACCAGGAATTCCGATCTCCCCTACCACACTCTAGCCTGCCCGTATCGAATGCAGACCCGGGGTTAAGCCCCGGGCTTTCACATCCGACGCGACAGGCCGCCTACGAGCTCTTTACGCCCAATAATTCCGGACAACGCTCGCACCCTACGTATTACCGCGGCTGCTGGCACGTAGTTAGCCGGTGCTTCTTCTGCAGGTACCGTCACTTGCGCTTCTTCCCTGCTGAAAGAGGTTTACAACCCGAAGGCCGTCATCCCTCACGCGGCGTCGCTGCATCAGGCTTTCGCCCATTGTGCAATATTCCCCACTGCTGCCTCCCGTAGGAGTCTGGGCCGTGTCTCAGTCCCAGTGTGGCCGGTCGCCCTCTCAGGCCGGCTACCCGTCGTCGCCTTGGTAGGCCATTACCCCACCAACAAGCTGATAGGCCGCGGGCTCATCCTGCACCGCCGGAGCTTTACACCAACCCCCATGCGGAGGAAGGTCATATCCGGTATTAGACCCCGTTTCCAGGGCTTGTCCCAGAGTGCAGGGCAGATTGCCCACGTGTTACTCACCCGTTCGCCACTGATCCACCCCGAAGGGCTTCACCGTTCGACTTGCATGTGTTAAGCACGCCGCCAGCGTTCGTCCTGAGCCAGGATCAAACTCTCCGTGAATGTCTGCCGGTAATCCGGCAAGCCACTCGCGTTGAGCGGCACGGCAACCACCGGAATTAGGTGATCCCGCGCACTGCGTCCTCGCTAGTGTTTTGTTACTAAAGGAATCTCCAACCCGGATCAAGTGATCCAGGCCGGGGATGTCAACATATCTGGCGTTGACTTTTGGCACGCTGTTGAGTTCTCAAGGAACGGACACTTCCTTCGAGCCACTCTCGTGAACTCTCCGGGCGCTTCGTTCTTTCGTGTTTCCAGCTTAGCAGATGTTTTCCGCTCCGTTTTCCGGAGTTTCGCTTCCCTGCCTTGCTTTCCTTCGGCCTTTCGGCACTCCCAGACTCTACCAGAGTCTTTCGTGCGTCCCGGCCTTCAGAAGGCTTTCGCCAGGCCGACCTGACGGTCCGTCCGACGGCTCAAACTCTAGCCCAGCCCCGCCCCGAAAGGCGAATCCAAGCCAATCCGCTAAACACACACATGCCAATTAACCGCACAGGAATACGCCGAAGCGAAACAACCCATGACGATGCGATGGAAGGTGGTTCGTGGAGTGGCCGCCCCGGGACCGTCCGCGCTGACTGCGTGTCCGGTGCTCCCTGCCGAGCGACTAGTCAACACTACGCGCGCCGGGCGCCTGAGGCAAACGGCCCGGCCGGACGGTCCTGCTGCAGGCCTCGCGCGCCGCCTTCACGTACTCGCCGTTGGGGTGGTCGTTCGAGCCGACCCGGTGTCGGGCCTCGCTCTCGGCCTGACCTCCTGCCATGTGCCGGCGCAGGAGTCGCTCCTCCCGAAGGGTGTCCTCGGCGTCGACGTACCAGAGTTCGCGGAGCAGGGCGCGAGCCTCGGGCCAGGGGGTCTCGGCCGAGGAGAGGTAGTTGCCCTCGGTGACGACGAGCCGGGTCCGCGGGGTGACGAGGTGGCGGGCGGCCACCGGCTCGTCCAGGTCCCGATCGAAGTCGGGGACGTAGATGTCGTGGAAGCGGTCCTCGGTGACCCGGCGGAGCAGGGCGACGTACCCGTGGGCGTCGAAGGTGTTCGGGGCGCCCTTGCGGGGACGCAGGCCGAGGCGGTCCAGCTGGACGTTGGAGAGGTGGAACCCGTCCAGCGGGAGGTACGCCGCGGCGGCGGGGCCCTCGGCGCGGCAGACCTCGGCGACCAGGTGCCGGGCGAGCGTGGACTTGCCCGCCGCGGGCGGACCGGTGAGGCCGAGGATCACGCGGCTGCCGCCGCCCCGCCCGCGCAGCAGGCCCACCGCCAGCTCAGTGAGATCGCGCGGATCGTCGAGGGCCAGGTGATGGCCGTCCGTCGCCGGACCGGTCGGCGGCGCTGCCGTTTCGGTGTTCAGCGTGTCGTCGTGCATGGGCGCACCCTACTCAGCCCGTCCGGCGGTCGCGCCCGGCGGTACGCCGTGGGGCACCGCCCGCGCCCGGAGTGCCGTCGTCCGGGCCGGTCAGTGCACGCGTTCCGCCAGTGCCGGCAGTTCCAGGGTGAGCGCGCCGGCGTCCGCGTCCAGCAGGGCGGGCACGCCGAGCGGGACGGTGAGGCTGGAGGGGCCGTGTCCGAAGCCGAGCTCCCAGAGGACCGGGACGCCGAGCGGCCCGAGACGGTCGAGCATGACCTCCCGCACGCGCTCGGGTCGTCCACAGCCCGCCCAGGAGCCGAGGGCCACGCCCGCCACGCCGTCCAGCGCTCCCGAGCGCAGGAGCTGGGTGAGGATGCGGTCGAGCTGGTAGGGCTGCTCGTTGACGTCCTCCAGGACGAGCACCGCACCCGCGAAGGACGGCCGGGCCCCCGTCGTGCCCCGCTCGGCGGCCAGGACGGAGGCGCAGCCGCCGGCCGTGATCCCCCGGGCCCGCCCGGGCACCAGGGTGCCGGCGGCGGCCGAGGTCAGGACGGTCGTGGCCGCCGGTTGGAAGAGCGTGCGGCGCAGGTGCTCGGCGGTCGGCCCGTCGGTCAGGAAGGTCTGGGCGGACGCCATCGGCCCGTACAGGGTGGCCACCCCGAGGCGCTGGGCGAAGGCCTCGTGCAGGGAGGTGACGTCGCTGTAGCCGACGAGCGCCTTGGGGGGCGCCGTCCGCAGGGCCTCCCAGTCGAGCAGGTCCACCATGCGGTGCACGCCGTACCCGCCGCGGGCGCAGACGACGGCGGCGATCGCGGGGTCCAGCCAGGCGGCCTGGAGGTCGGCGGCGCGGTCCGCGTCCCGGCCGGCCAGGTGCCCGAGGGCGGGGTGGGTGTCGAGGACGTGGGGTGCGACCTCGACCTCCAGCCCCCAGGAACGCAGGACGGCGCAGCCGGCGGTGAGCCGGGCCGGGTCGACCGGGCTGCTGGGTGCGATCACCGCGACGCGGTCCCCGGGGAGGAGGTGCGGCGGGCGGGTCAGCGCCCGCAGCCGTCCGGTCGAAGGGTGCGACGGGTACTGCGGTGGTGCGGGCCGGGCCGGTCCGGCGGCCTGCTCGGGCGGGTGCTGAGCCATCGCCTGGTCCTCCCCGTTGATGACGTTCGACTGACCAAGGTATGCCCGGCCTGGCTCAGACCGATCCCACCGCCCCCATCGCGGCCCGTACCTCGGCCAGGGTCGCGTCGGCGACGGCGTTGGCGCGTTCGGCGCCGTCGCGCAGGACCTGGCGGATGTGGCCCCGGTCGGCGGCGAGTTCCGCGCGGCGGGACCGGATCGGTCGCAGGTGCTCGTTGACCGCCTCGGTGACGGTGCGTTTGAGGGCGGCCGCGCCGCCGTCGCCGATCTCCCCGGCCAGCTGCTCGGGTGTGCGGTCCTGGCAGAGGGCGCCGAGCTGGAGCAGGGCGGCGACCCCCGGTCGCCCGGCCGGGTCGTGGGTGATCCGGCGCTCGGCGTCCGTCTTCGCCGCGCGGACCAGGCGGGCGGTCTCGTCCTCGCCGGCGGCGAGCGGGATGGCGTTGCCGCGGCTCTTGCTCATCTTGCCGCCGTCGGTGCCGGGCAGCAGTGGCGCGTCGGAGAGCAGGGCCTGCGGGCGGGGGAAGATGCCGGCGCCGTAGCGCTCGTTGAAGCGGCGGGCGACGGTGCGGGCGACCTCCAGGTGCGGCAGTTGGTCCTGGCCGACGGGTACCAGGTCGGCCTTGCAGAAGAGGATGTCGGCGGCCTGGTGCACGGGGTAGGTGAACATCAGCCCGCTGACGGTGGACTGCCGGGAGTGTGCGATCTCGTCCTTGACGGTGGGGTTGCGGCCGAGTTCGGCGACGCTCACCAGGCTGAGGAAGGGCAGCAGCAGCTGGTTGAGGGCCGGCACGGCGCTGTGGGCGAAGATCGTGGCGGATGCGGGGTCGAGGCCGGTGGCGAGGTAGTCGATCACCAGGTTCTCGCTGTGCTCGGCGAGCCGGTCGGCGATGTCGCGGTCGGTGATGACCTGGTAGTCCGCGACGACGACGAAGAGTTCGGCGCCCTGCCGCTGCAGTCGGACGCGGTTGCGCAGGGTGCCGAAGTAGTGGCCCAGGTGCAGGGGGCCGGTCGGGCGGTCGCCGGTGAGGACGCGGCGGCCGGCCGGGTGGTCCGGGTCGGTGAGGGCGGGCGCGGTCGGGGCGGTGGTGGTGCTCATGGGATCTCCTCCGGTGGTCGCCGCCGTCCGGGCGGGCGCTGCACACGGGAGGAAACGCGGCAGGGCCGTCCGGAACGGACGGCCCTGGTCATGTCTGGGGTGGCCGCCCTAGGACGGCCACCAGCTCAGGCATGCGAAGCGCTTCATGAGGTCGAGGATAGGGGACGGCGGGGCACGGCGCGGGTGAACCGGGGCGGTCAGTCCTCCACGACGAGCGTCGGGGGTCCTTCCGCAGCGTCCGGCCGCGGAAGAAATCGGGCTGGTACCCGCTGTACCAGACCATCAGCAGGGCGCCCAGCAGCAGGATGCCGACGCCGATGACGAAGACGGAGCCCATCCCCAGCACCGCGAAGGCGACGAGCAGCATCGGCAGGAAGCCGGCCAGCAACACCGCGGGCATCCGGACGCCGACGGCGGTGACGGTGGGGCCCATGGTCGCGGTGAGGCAGTAGACCGGGGCGACCGTGGAGTCGCCAGGGACGACGCTGCTCAGCAGCCCGACGGAGTTGCCGCGTAGGCCCTTGTCCCCGGCCGCGCCCTGGGCCGGACCCGGTCCGGGGAGGTCGCCGGTGGTGCCGATGACCGGGACGCCTGTCGGGAGGACGGGCGTCGTTGCCCGTCCGCTGCTTCCGTGCTCCGAGAGCTGTTGATCAACCACCTCGGCACCATAGGTACGCGTCCGGGTTCGGCTTGGGAGGATTCGCCCTCTGCGTACGAGGCCGCCGGTCAGCTCCTCCTCACTGTCGGATAGGTTTGCCTCACCTAATCAATCCTCCGGTGGAAGCCGGGCAACGCCCCCTGCCCGGTCGCCGCCGACCGTCGCACCAGGAGCGCTCGCGTGGCCCCCACCCCCGCCGACCGGACCATCTCCCCCACCTCCCGGCGGAGCTTCCTCGCCGCCGGCCTGACCGGCGGCGCCGTCCTCGGTCTCGGCGGACTGCTCGCCGCCTGCGGCAGCTCCAGCACCACGCCGGACGCGGCCGCCCCGGCCGGCGGATCCTCCCCGGACCAGAAGTCCGTCAAGCAGGGCGGCGACGACTACGCCACCGTGATCGAGCAGATGAAGGCCTTCGGCACCGACGCCGCCCCCGGCGTCTACCCACGCACCGTCAAGCACGCGCTCGGCGAGACCGTCGTCCCGGCCAAGCCGGTCCGGGTCGTCGTCCTGGACACCGGCGAACTCGACAACGTGGTCGCGCTCGGCATCCAGCCCGTCGGCGTGGTGTACACCGACGGCTCCAAGGCCATGCCGTCCTACCTCAAGGACAAGGTCGGCAGCCCGGCCAACGTCGGCACCATCAACAGCCTCAACCTGGAGGCCATCGCCGCGCTCAAGCCGGACCTCATTCTCGGCAGCCAGCTGCGCGCCCAGGACCAGTACGCCTCCCTGTCGAAGATCGCACCGACCGTCTTCTCGATCCGCCCCGGCTACCCCTGGAAGGAGAACTTCCTGCTGAACGCCAGCCCCTTCGGCCTCCAGGCGGAGGCCGAGGCGCTGCTCGCCGCCTACCGGGCCGCCGCCACCGCGGTCGGCGCCCGGCTCGGCGACAAGAAGCCCACGGTCAGCCCGCTGCGCTTCATGCCCGGTAAGACCCGGCTCTACGCCGGCCTCTCCTTCATCGGCACCATCCTCGCCGACATCCCGATCCCGCAGCCGAAGATCGAGCAGGTCAAGGAACTCGCGGTGGAGATCAGCCCCGAGCAGATCGACAAGGCCGACGCGGACTGGATCTTCTACGGCGTGTACGGCACGCCCAGTTCCACCAACCAGGACGCCGTCCTCGGCGGCGCGCTGTGGAAGACCCTCGGCGCCGTGAAGTCCGGTCAGGCCAGGCCGGTCCCGGACGAGACCTGGTTCCTGGGCCTGGGTGTGCTGGCCGCCGACGCCGTCCTGGCCGACCTCAAGGGCTACGTCGCGCCCGGCGCCTGAGGCCCCCGGTGGCCTCTCCCGGGAGGGGCCACCCAGGGAGGTACGGAGGACGATGCGGACGGGGCGGCCGGCCGACTCCGCGGGGTTGCGCCCGCCGGTCCTCTTGGAGCTTGATCCCGGGGTGCGGCAGGATCATCCGGACCGCACCTCGGAGGGCCCGCGCCGATGATCCCGCTCGACCAGACCGCAGCCGACCGTCCCCTGCCAGCGCCCGCCGCCCACGGACCGGGCGCCGAATGCTCTGTCGCCGCCGGGGCCACCGACCCGGCAGCCGGGCTCCGGCCCGCGGGAACTGCACCGGCCGACACGGTGCCGCAGCCCAGGCCGGCCGGCGGGGACAGGGACGGACACCCCGGAGGACGTCGGGACGGGCAGGCCACCGGACCCACCGGCGACCCTGGGGACGCCCCGGCCGACCGCGGCAGCGACGCGGCCCCAGGGGCCCCGGGGTCCCGAGATGCCACGGCCGCCAACCTGCGGACCGGGCTCGGCGCCCGGCTCCGGACGGCCTACGAGCAGGGCGCGACCCTCACCGACCTCGCGGCCGCCTGCCGCCGGACCGCGGCCGAGACCCGGACCCTGCTGCTGGCCGCCGGTGCCGACCTCTCCGGACAGGCGCGGCCGGCGGCGGCCGGAGCCACACCCGCGCGGCCCGACCGGCGACCCGTCCAGCGGTCGGGGCAGCGGTCCGAACAGCAGCCCGTCCAGCGGTCGGAGCAGTGGTCGGGTCGGCCCGAGGCAGCGCCCGCCGAGCGAACCGATCGGCCGGAGGCGGCCGGCCGCTCCGCGCGCGGAGCGCGGTCGGCGAACCGCCGGGCGCAGCCCGCCCTGCCGGCCGCGGCCTCCCCCAAGGTGGAACCGGCGCCCGCGAAGCGCCCCTCCCCCGCCCGCCGGCTGAGCCGGCTCCACCCGCGCCCGGCGGGCGACCCCGCCCCCGCGCCGCCGGCGGCGGAGCGCGGCGGGCTCCCGGCCGGCGGGCCGGAGCCGCTCTCCGAAACGCCGCTCGGCATCCTGATCGGCGGCACCCCCAACCTGCCCGAGCCCGAGAACCGTCCGCAGGAGCGCCGGTACGTCCTGGCCGAGGCCCGGATGATCCGGCCCGGTCGCGGCACCTGCCTGGTCGTCTTCCCCTCGTGGCGGCCCGCGATCGCCGTCTCCGTCCCGACCGAACAGCTGCTCGCCGCCACCGGCCTCGGGTACGGCCAACTGCCCTGCGCCGTCCTGTCGGTGTTCATCAACCCGGAGGCCCTGCACGACCGCGAGCTGGGGCTGCACGGCTGGCGTGTCCGAGCCCCCAGGCGGGGCGGCGCCCGGAGCCGGCGCGACTGAGCCGACGGGCGGCCGGGGGTCCGGGGGTCCGGTTGTCCGGGGGTCCGGTTGTCCGGAGGTCCGGGGGTGACGCGGCGGCCCTGAACCGGGCTCACGGTCCGGTCGGTTCAGGCGCCCGCCGGTTCAGGCGCCCGCGTTGTCACGGGAGTTGCCGGACTTCGTGCTCTTCTCGGCATCCGCCCCGCCGGTCCTGTCGGCGACGTGGCCGAGATCGACCGGCTCGACCGCCGGAAGCGGACCCGGCGTTCCGGCCCCGGGCCATCCGCTCGCCCGCACTCCGGTCAGCAGGGCGGGCAGTTGGGGCGGCCAGAGGGCGTCCGCCCGCTCGTCGGCGAGGTCGGCCGCGGTCCACCAGCGCCAGCCGAGAATGCCGTCGGTGGCGTGGACGGCGCTGACGTCGCCGACCGGTCCGCGTCGCGGACCCAAGGTCAGGAAGATGTGCTCGTGCTGGCGGACCGGGATGCCGTGCCAGGTGAAGTCGTGCTCCCAGGTGCAGAGCAGCGGGCCGGGGGCGAGATCCGTCCAGCCGGTCTCCTCCCAGAGCTCGCGGCGGGCGCCCTCCAAGGGGCTCTCGCCGGGCTCGATCCCGCCGCCGGGCGACGTCCAGTGCACGCCGACCTCGCTGTTGTCGGAGCGGAGCAGGAAGACCGAGCCGTCCTGGTCCATGACCACTGTTCGCGCTGCCTGCCGGGGAGTTCGCCTCCGGTCACGCCTCAGGATTCGCATCGGGTCACCCTCGCAGAGGTGCCCGGCGGCGGTCGAGCGGTTTCGGCCCCGGTCGCCGGCCCGGCGGGGTGCGTCCGGAAGGTCCACTCTCTCCGGGCACGGGCCGGTCCGCGCCGGCCGGCGTCCACCGGCCGCGGCACCCCGGTGGTCCGGCGGTCCCGGCGGGACCCGGCGGAAATCACCGCCGGGCCCGGACCCGGTCCGTACGCTGAACCCCATGGCCGTACCCGCGATCCTCTTTCCCGCCGACCCGCTCGCCCCACGGCGGCCGGACCCGCACTTCACCTGGGAGGCCCGGCTGCTCAGGGAGTTGGGCGGCGATCACGCGCTGGTGGACCACGACGCGCTGCTCGCCGGGGACGCCGAGGCGGCCGTCCGCCGGGTGCCGGCCGGGATCGGCCCGCTCTGGTACCGCGGCTGGATGATTCCGGGGGCGGGCTACGCCCGCTTCGCGGCCGCCCTCGATGCCCGCGGCGGCACGCTGCTCACCAGCCCCGCCGGATACACCTCCGCGCATGAACTCCCCGGCTGGTACCGGGTCTTCGAGGGAGCGACGCCGGCCAGTGTGTGGATCCCGGTGCCGTCGCCGGGCCGCGCGCCGCGGGCCGGGGAGCTGGCGGCGGCCGCCGCACGGCTCGGCGGGACGGGTGCGGCGATCGTCAAGGACTACGTCAAGTCCCGCAAGCACGAATGGGCGGAGGCCTGTTACGTCCCGGAGCTGGCCGACCTGGCCGCGCTGGAGCGGGTGGTGAACCGGTTCGTGGAGCTGCAGGACGACTTCCTGGCCGGCGGCGTGGTGCTGCGGCGCTTCGAGGACTTCGCCCGGACGGCGGACGGCCGGGCGGCGGAGGCCCGGGTGTGGTGGCTGGACGGCGAGCCGGTGCTGGTCGGCCCGCATCCGGACAGCCCCCGGCACGCCCCCGATCCGGACCTCACGGACGTCCGCCCGCTGGTCCGGGCCCTCGGCTGCCGCTTCGTCACCACCGACCTGGCCCAGCGGGCGGACGGCAGCGCGTGGCGGGTGGTGGAGGTCGGCGACGGCCAGGTCAGCGACCTGCCGTCGGGCGTGGACGCCGCCGCCCTGCTGTCCTCGCTGATCGCGGCCTGACCGGCGGCCGGTCGCCGGCTCCCCGCCGTGCCCGGGGCGGGGAGCCGCGATCGAGCACACGTGCAGGAGGGGCGCCGGGCCCGGCGCCTCCGGGAGCAGCAGGGCCCGACCCGTCCGGACCGACCCGTCCGGACCGGCTGCCAGCGGCCGTCAGCGGCCGCCGACCGGCTCCGGGGCCGGGTGCCCGTCGGCGACGAACGCCTGCCAGAGCGCCGTGTAGGTGCCGCCCTTGGCGAGCAGTTCCGCGTGGGTGCCGTCCTCGACGATCCGCCCGTGGTCGAGGACGATCACCCGGTCGGCCCGCTCGGCCGTGGTCAGCCGGTGGGCGATGACCAGGGTCGTCCGGCCACCGCTGAGCCGGTCGGCGGCGTGGTTGACGGCCGCCTCGGTGGCGAGGTCGAGAGCTGCAGTGGCCTCGTCGAGCAGCAGCACGTCCGGGTCGACCAGTTCGGCGCGGGCCAGGGCGATCAGCTGGCGCTGCCCGGCCGAGAGGTTCCGGCCGCGGCCGGAGACCTCGTGCTCGTAGCCGCCGCGCAGCCCGGTGATCATGTCGTGCGCGCCGACCGCCCGGGCTGCCGCCACCACCTCGGCGTCGGTCGCCGACGGCCGCCCGTACGCGATGGCCTCGCGCACCGTCCCCGCGAAGAGGTAGGCCTCCTGCGGGACGACACCCAGCCGGTGCCGGTACGCGGCGAGGTCGTACCGGGTGACGTCGACGCCGTCGACCCGGACGGTGCCGCTGGTCGCGTCGTAGAACCGGGCGACCAGCTTGACCAGGGTCGACTTGCCGGCCCCGGTCTCGCCGACCAGCGCCACCGTCTGCCCCGCCGGGATGTGCAGGGTGATGTCGGAGAGCACCTCCGGGTTGCCCGCGCCGCCCCCGTTGTAGGCGAAGCCCACCCCGTCGAAGTCGATCTCACCGCGCAGGTCGGTGACCGGCACGGGGTGCTCGGCGACCGCGGTGTTCGTGGGGGTGCGCAGCAGTTCGCGGATCCGGCCCAGGCCGACCGCCGCCTGCTGGTACCCGTCGAAGACCTGGGAGAGCTGGTTGACCGGCGCGAAGAACAGATCGATGTAGAGCAGGTAGGCGACCAGCGCACCGACCGTCAGGGTGCCGGCCTCGACCCGAGAGGCGCCGGCGATCAGCACCAGTGCGGCCGCCACGCTGGAGAGGAACTGGACGAACGGGAAGTACAGCGAGATGTAGAACTGGGCCCGCACCCGGGCGTCCCGGTAGGCGATGCCCCGGGCGACGAAGCGGGTGGTGTTGGTGTCCTGGCGGCGGAACGCCTGGACGATCCGCATGCCCGCGACGTTCTCCTGCAGATCGGCGTTGACCGTGCTGATCAGGTCGCGGGAGATCTCGTACTGGGCGGTCGACTTCCGGCGGAAGACCAGCGTCGCCACGATCAGGAACGGGAGCACCGCGAAGACCACCAGGGCCAGCCCGGCATCGATGATCAGGAGCGCGGCGAAGATCCCGAAGAAGGTGAGCAGGCTGACCACGGCGGTGACGACGCCGGTCTGCAGGAAGCTGGTCAGCGAGTCGAGATCGGTGGTCATCCGGGTCAGGATGCGGCCCGACAGCTCGCGCTCGTAGTAGTCCAGGCCGAGCCGGTTGAGATGCGCGAAGATCTTGATCCGCAAGGTGTAGAGCACCCGCTCGCCGGTGCGGCCGCTGACCCGGCTCTCACCGGCCTGGACCAGCCAGTCCAGGAGGACCACCAGCAGCGCGGCCAACGAGGCGACCGCGACGCCCGTCATCGCGGCCTTGCTGACACCGTCGTCGATGCCGTGCCGGATCAGGATCGGCAGCACCAGGCCCGCACCCGCGTCCAGTGCCACCAGCAGCAGGGCCAGGGTGAGCGGACGGCGGAAGGGCGCCAGCATCCGGCGGAGGCTGAAGTCCGGGTCGCCGGCCTCGGCCTCGGCGAGCGCGACGGCCGGGGTGTCGGTGGCGGGCGGCAGCTCGGCGACCTTGCTGAGCAGATCGGGGCTCGCCGTCCGGGCGGCCTTGGCGAGAGCCTTCGTGGGCGGCGTCCGGGTGAACGGTGACGTGCCGGGTGCTGTCCCGGTCGCGGACGAGCCGGCCGTGGACGCGTCGGTCGGTGGCTGCTCGGCGAGCGGGGAGCCGACGGGCGGGGCGACGGCGGACGGGGTGGCGGCGCCGTCCGGGGCGATGACCTCGCCGGCGGCGGGCGCCGGGGACCGGCCGGCCTCCGGGTCGGAGATCAGGGCCCGGTACTGGGGACATCGCCGGTCGAGTTCCTGGTGCGTACCGATGTCGACCAGTCGGCCCTGGTCGAGGACGGCGATCCGGTCCGCCAGCTGCAGCGTGGATCGGCGGTGCGCGATCAGCAGCGTCGTCCGGCCGGCCATCACCGAGCGCAGCGCGTCGTGGATCTCCGCCTCGATCTGCGGGTCGACCGCCGAGGTGGCGTCGTCCAGCAGCAGGATGCGCGGGTCGGTCAGGATGGCGCGGGCGAGCGCGATGCGCTGGCGCTGGCCCCCGGAGAGGGTCAGGCCCTGCTCGCCGACCTTGGTCTCGTAACCGGCGGGAAGCTCCCGGACGAACTCGTCCGCCTGGGCGATCCGCGCGGCGGCCTCGACCTGCTCGTCGGTCGCCTCCGGCCGCCCGTACGCGATGTTGGTCCGGACGCTCTCGGAGAACAGGAAGCTCTCCTCCGGCACGATGCCGACGGCCGCCCGCACGGAATCGAGCGTGAGGTCGCGCAGGTCGTGCCCGTACAGGCGCACCGATCCCGCCGACGGGTCGTAGAAGCGCGGGACGAGCTGCGCCACGGTGGACTTGCCGGACCCGGAGGAGCCGACCAGCGCCAGGGTCTCGCCGGGGGCGAGCCGCAGGCTGAGCCGGTGCAGGACCGGGGTCGGGTGCTCCGGGTCGTAGCGGAACTCGACCTGGTCGAACTCCAGGGCGAGCGTCGTGGGCTGCCCCGCCGCTCCGGTCGGGGCGGAGCCACGGGCGTCACGGGCGTGGTCACCGTCCCGGCCTGCCCGCTCGTCCGGGTCGGCGAGGTCGGCCCCGCCGCCGGCGGCCGGAGCGGCCGCACGGGTGAGATCCAGGGTGATCGCGTCGGGCCGCTCCTGGACCAGCGGGCGCTCGTCGATCAGCTGGAGCACCCGTTCGACGCCGGCCCGGGCCTGCTGGCCGACGGTGATGACCATGGTGAGCATCCGGACCGGGCCGGTCATCTGCGCGACATAGGTGGAGAAGGCCACGAAGGTGCCCAGCGAGACCTTGCCCTCCACCGCCAGCCAGCCGCCGAGGGCCAGCACGGCGACCTGCGCGAGCGCCGGAATGGCCTGCATCGCGGGGTTGTAGCGGCTGGTCAGCCGGATCGAGCGGAGCCGGGCCGCGAAGAGGTTGCGCGAGGCGGCCTCCAGCTTGCCGAGTTCCTGGGCCTCCTGCCCGAAGCCCTTCACCACCCGGACCCCGCCGACCGCCTCGTCGACCACGCCCGCGACGGCCGCGGCCTCCTGCTGCGCGGCCCAGGTCGCCGGGAACAGCCGCTTACGGCTGAGCACCGACATCCACCACAGGGCGGGGCCCATCACCAGCGCGATCAGGGTGAGCGGCAGCGAGAGCCAGAGCATCACCGCGAGCGACATCACGAACATGACGACGTAGCCGGTCATCATCGGCAGCATGGAGAGCAGGCCGTTGATCAACTGCAGGTCGGAGGTGGCCCGGCCGACCACCTGGCCGGTGTCCAGACGGTCCTGCCGGTGGCCGTCGAGCCGGCCGAGCGAGCGGAACAGGTCGCTGCGCAGGTCGTGCTGCACGTCGAGGGCGAGCTGGCCGCCGTAGTAGCGACGGATCTGGGTGCAGACGAAGACCAGCGCCGCCGCGCCCAGCAGCGCCGCGGCCCACGGGGCCAGCGAGCGGGTGTGGGCGGTGATCACGTCGTCGATGATCAGCTTGGTGATCAGCGGGACGAGGGCCGTGACGGCCATGCCGACGAGCGAGGCGCCGAAGGACAGCAGCACGCTGCGCCGGAATCGCCAGCAGTAGCCGACGAGTCGCCGCAACCAGCCCGGGCCGGCCTCCTCGGACGTCGCCGACTCCGGTCCGGCACCCTCGGGCCCGCGACTGCCGGGCTCGGTGGAAGCGGGCCCGGTCGGGCCTGAACCTGCGGATGCCGGGTCGGTCGAGGTCGGCGCCGGCAAAGCCGGGGCCGCGGACGTCCGGGCCGCCGAATCGGCGGCGCGGCCGCCTTGCCTGCTGCCGCCCCGGGGTAGCTCCGCCGTAGATCCGTGAGTGTCAGACATATTTAGGGATACTAACCATTCAGTCGCGTGGCCGTCCAAGCAGATTCGGCCGGTCCGGAGTCCCGGCAGGCCGACCAGGCCCGTCGGGCCGACGGACGCACCAACAGTCGCCGGGCGCCGCTGATTCCTTCACCGGGTTTCCCACCAGCCTGAACGATGCGCGCCGGGACGCACACCGGACCGACGGCCCCGACGTGGCCGCCCATGGTCCTAGGACTCCCGCCCGGGCCGACCCCACCCGAGCGGAGAAACGGCCCGACGCAACCCGGCGCCCGCCGGCTGCACGCCGACTGCCCACCGGCGCATCGCACATCCCACCGTACGCAGAGCGGTACCAGGTCATGGGAACGTCGGCGGCAGGCATGGATGCGATCGGCCGGCCGGAAGGCGCGACCGCGAGGACGCCCCTCCCTGCGGTCAGGGCGCGGCGAGCGCCGGCGGGGTGGGGGCACCGGTCGCCCGGCGGCCCAGCGACAGCGGGCCCCGGGGTGCGGCGGGAGCCCTGTGATTGAGGGCCGTACGGGCGACTGCGACCCGCCGGGGCACCGGTCGCCCGGGCGCCTCCTACCGCTCACACCTACCGCCGTTCCGGCGGATCGGCCGGGCTGCCCCGGGCCTCAGGCGCCGGACTTGCCCGCCGATCCGGCGGCGGCCGCGAAGGCCCCCTGGGCGAGGCTGTGCAGCAGTGCCGCCATGCTGTCGCGGGGCAGGCCCGCCCATTCGCCCTGGGCCACGTTCGGACCGAGGCTGTGCGGGGTGGAGTTGAGCAGCCCGAAGACCGCGTGCACGGCCGCCCGGGCCACCGGCTCCTCGGCGGGACCGGCCAGCGCCGGGAAGGCCCGCCGGACGGCATCCACCCAGAGTTCGAGGTAGCCGCGCTGCAGCCGCCGGACCCGGCGGCGGTCCTCCTCCTTGAGGTGCAGCAGTTCACGGTCGTGGAGCGTGATCAGGTCGCGATCGTCGAGCGCAAAGTCGACATGTCCACTGATCAGGGCATCCAGGGCATCCTGGGCCCCCTGGGCATCGCCACCCTCGCCCACGTGGTCCCCCGCCCGGCGGCGGCCCTCCTCCAGCAGCCGCTCACTGATGCCGACCAGCAGGTCCGCGAGCATCGCGTCCTTGCCCGGGAAGTGGCGGTAGAGACCGGGGCCGCTGATCCCGACCGCCTTGCCGATCTCGTCCACGCCCACCCCGAGGAATCCCCGGGCGGCGAACAGCCGTGCCGCTTCCTTGCGGATCTGGTCACGGCGTGGGAGCGCGGAGGTGGCTGGGACGTTCGACATGCTGCCCATCGTAGACAGTCGGGTTATCGAGCGTTAACCTGACTGCTGGAGTTAACGCTCATTAACTTGGGGGCGGCGCGGCTCACCCTGCCCGCCGCCCACCTGGTTCCGGGGGCAAGGGAGCTCTTGGGATGGTCTTCTCAACCGTCGGTGCATCGACCGGCGTATTCGGCAGCCCGAACGTCGGCCCGGCGCCGCGCCCATCCATGGCGCCGTCGGGCGGACCCGGCGGCGCAGGCAGTACGGGCGGTACCGGTGCCTTCGCCGGCACCGGTGGAGCGGGCGCAGCCGCGGCTCCGGCCCCCCGGCTCGCCAGCGCCGCCGACCCCGGCTCGGATGCCTTCCGGTCCAACGCCACCGCCCATCGGGCGCTGGTCGCCGAGCTGCGCGACAAGCTCGCCACCGCGGCGCTCGGCGGCGGGGCCAAGGCCCGCGCCCGCCACACCGCACGCGGCAAGCTGCTCCCCCGTGACCGGGTGGACACCCTGCTCGACCCGGGCTCGCCCTTCCTGGAGCTGGCCCCCCTGGCCGCCGACGGCATGTACGACGGGGCCGCGCCGGCCGCCGGCGTCATCGCGGGCATCGGCCGGGTCGCCGGGCGCGAGGTCGTCGTGGTGGCCAACGACGCCACCGTCAAGGGCGGCACGTACTACCCGATGACGGTGAAGAAGCACCTGCGGGCCCAGGAAGTGGCGCTGGAGAACCGGCTGCCCTGCATCTACCTGGTCGACTCCGGCGGGGCCTTCCTCCCCATGCAGGACGAGGTCTTCCCGGACCGGGACCACTTCGGCCGGATCTTCTACAACCAGGCGCGGCTCTCCGCCGCCGGGATCCCGCAGATCGCGGCCGTGCTCGGCTCGTGCACCGCCGGCGGCGCGTACGTCCCGGCGATGAGCGACCAGGCGGTGATCGTCCGCGAACAGGGCACCATCTTCCTGGGCGGCCCGCCGCTGGTGAAAGCGGCGACCGGCGAAGTGGTCACCGCCGAGGAACTGGGCGGCGGCGACCTGCACTCCCGCACCTCGGGCGTGACGGACCACCTGGCCGAGGACGACGCCCACGCGCTCTCCATCGTGCGGACCATCGTGGCCGGTCTCGGCCCCCGGGCGGCCCGGCCCTGGCCGCTCTCCCCCGCCGAACCGCCCGCGGTTGACCCGGCCGGACTCTACGGAGCCGTGCCGGTGGACCCGCGCACGCCGTACGACGTGCGCGAGGTGATCGCCCGGCTGGTCGACGGGAGCCGCTTCGCCGAGTTCAAGGCCGAGTACGGTGCCACCCTGGTGACCGGCTTCGCCCGGATCCACGGCCACCCGGTCGGCATCGTCGCCAACAACGGCGTGCTGTTCTCGGAGTCCGCCCTGAAGGGCGCCCACTTCATCGAACTGTGCGACCAGCGCGGCATCCCCCTCCTCTTCCTGCAGAACATCACCGGCTTCATGGTCGGCCGGCAGTACGAGGCCGGCGGCATCGCCAAGCACGGCGCCAAGATGGTCAACGCCGTCGCCTGCACCCGGGTACCCAAGCTCACCGTGGTGATCGGCGGCTCCTACGGCGCCGGCAACTACTCGATGTGCGGCCGGGCGTACTCACCCCGCTTCCTCTGGATGTGGCCCGGGGCCAAGATCTCGGTGATGGGCGGCGAGCAGGCCGCCTCGGTGCTGGCCACGGTGCGCCGCGACCAGGTGGAGGCGCAGGGCGGCGAGCCGTGGGCCGCCGAGGCCGAGGAGGAGTTCAAGCGGCCCGTTCGCGAGCAGTACGAGCGGCAGGGCAACGCGTACTACGCCACGGCCCGGCTCTGGGACGACGGGGTCATCGACCCGATGGACACCCGGACCGTGCTCGGCCTCGCACTGACCGCCTGCTCCAACGCGCCGCTGCCCGCCCCCGGACCGTACGGCGTCTTCCGGATGTGAGCCGGACCTGAGCCGGCCGGCGGTCGGCCCGCGCCCACCGGGCCGGCCCGCCCGTCCCGCTCCTCCACCCTCCTCGTACGGCCCCCTCGACCCGGAGGAACCCCTCCCATGTTCGACACAGTTCTGGTCGCCAACCGTGGCGAGATCGCCGTTCGGGTGATCCGCACCCTCAGGCGGCTCGGCGTACGCTCGGTCGCCGTGTTCAGCGATGCGGACGCCGACGCGCCGCACGTCCGCGAGGCCGATGTCGCCGTGCGGCTCGGGCCGCCCGACCGCAGCGACAGCTCGGCCGCCGAAACCTACCTGCGGACGGACCAGATCCTGGCGGCGGCCCGCCGCACCGGTGCCCAGGCCGTCCACCCCGGCTACGGCTTCCTCGCCGAGAACGCCTCCTTCGCCCGTGCCTGCGCCGACGCCGGCCTGGCCTTCATCGGCCCTCCTCCCACGGCCGTCGAGCTGATGGGGGACAAGATCAATGCCAAGGAGGCGGTCCGCACCGCCGGGGTGCCGGTGGTACCCGGCAGCCAGGACACCGCTCCCAGTGACGCCGAACTCACCGCTGCGGCGGACGCGATCGGCTACCCCGTGCTGCTGAAGCCCTCCGCCGGCGGTGGCGGCAAGGGCATGCGGCTGGTCCGGGACCCGGCCGACCTGCCGGCCGAGATCGAGGCCGCCCGCCGGGTGGCCCGCACCGCCTTCGGCGACGACACCCTGCTGCTGGAGCGCTGGATCGACCGGCCGCGACACATCGAGGTGCAGGTGCTGGCCGACGCCCACGGCCGCACCGTCCACCTCGGCGAGCGCGAGTGCAGCCTGCAGCGCCGCCACCAGAAGCTGATCGAAGAGGCACCCTCCGTCCTGCTCAACCCCGAGACGCGCGCCGCGATGGGCGCGGCAGCCGTCCGGGCCGCCGAGGCCTGCGGCTACACCGGGGCCGGCACCGTCGAATTCATCGTTCCCGGCCTCGACCCGACCGCCGACGAGCCGCCCGCCGGCGTCCTGGACTTCTTCTTCATGGAGATGAACACCCGGCTCCAGGTGGAACACCCCGTCACGGAACTGGCGATCGTCGTGGGCCGCGACAGCGCGGACCCGCGGCGGCTGGACCTGGTCGAGTGGCAACTGCGGATCGCCGCCGGCGAGAACCTCCCGTTCGACCAGTCGGACATCTCCTTCCTGGGCCACGCCATCGAGGCCCGAATCTGCGCGGAGGACCCGGAGCGGGACTTCCTGCCGACCGGCGGCCGCATCCTGCTCCTGGAGGAACCTCAGGGCGAGGGCATCCGGGTCGACTCGGGCGTCGCCCCGGGCACCGAGATCGCCAGCGCCTACGACCCCATGCTGGCCAAGGTGATCGCGTACGGACCCGACCGCCCGACCGCCCTGCGCCGGCTGCGCAGCGCGCTCGCGGACACCCGGATCCTCGGCGTGACCACCAACACCGGCTTCCTGCGACGACTTCTCGCACACCCCGATGTCGTCGCGGGCCGCCTCGACACCGGCCTGGTCGAACAGACGGCCCAGCAGAACCCCGTGCTGCTGGCCTCTCCGTACTCCCCGGCCGGTGCCGCGGCCGAACCCGCCGCTACCGACGGCGATCTGGCCCCGGGCGCCGCCTCAGCTGCAGTGCCCCCCTCCGGCACTGCACCCTCGACCGGCACGACCGGCGCCGATGCCGCCGCGGACCTCGGGACGGTCGCCCACCCGGGCGCCACGCCCTCCGTACCGCCGACGCACCTCCTCTACTACGCGGCCGCCCTGGCCCGGCAGTTGGAACTCACCCCGCCGACGTCCCACGACGGCTGGACCGACCCGTTCTCCCTTCCGTCCGGCTGGCGCCTCGGCGGCGAGACCGCCTGGACCACCCACCGGCTCCGGGTCCCCGGCCAGGACCCGGTGTCGGTGAGCGTACGACCTGTCACTGCCAGCAACGTAGCCGAGGCCACTGACAATCCTTCAGGCAGTACGCCTGACCTGCACATTCGTATCGGCGACGGGCCCGTCCAGCAGGTTCGGGCCACACAGTCCGGCCGGCGACTGCACCTCACGGTCGACGGCTTGCGGACGACGTTCGCACACGCCACCGACAATCCGTCGGGCCAGCCCGCCGCCGGACCGGTGACCTGGCTCGGAATCGACGGCGACGCCTGGGCCCTGCACCCGTACGACCCGGTGGGGGACCGGTCCGCCGCCGGCGGCGCCCACCACGGCGCGCTGACCGCCCCGATGCCCGGCACCGTCACGGTGGTCAAGACCTCGGCCGGCGAGCAGGTCCGCCGGGGCCAAGCCCTGCTCGTGCTGGAGGCGATGAAGATGGAACACGTGATCGCCGCACCGCACGACGGCACGGTGAGCGAACTGCGCGCCGTCGCCGGTGCGACGGTGGCGATGGAGGAACTCCTCGTCGTCGTCACCCCGGACGACGCCGCGGCGCCCGCCCCCGTCGGGGTGACCTCGTGACCGCCCCTGCGCGCGAGCCCGACGCACTGGACCTCGGCCTGCCCGCCCCGGTGCCGGACCCGGCCCTGCCCGCCGAGGTCCGCATCCACGAGGTGGGTCCGCGCGACGGACTGCAGAACGAGAACACGCTGGTCCCGGTCGAGGTGAAGGCCGAATTCATCGCCCGGCTGGCCGCGGCCGGCCTGCGGACCGTCGAGGCGACCAGCTTCGTCCACCCGAAATGGGTGCCGCAGCTCGCCGACGCGGAGGAGCTGGTGCCCCGGCTCGCCGACCTGCCGGCCCGTCACCCGGGCCTGCGGCTACCGGTCCTGGTCCCCAACGAGCGCGGTCTCGAACGCGCACTGGTCCACGGCGTCGGCGACATCGCGGTGTTCGCCAGCGCCACCGAGACCTTCGCCCGGCGCAACCTCAACCGGTCCGCCGACGAGGCGATGGCGATGTTCGAGCCGGTGGTCCGACGGGCCACCGAGGCCGGGCTGCGCGTACGCGGCTACCTGTCGATGTGCTTCGGCGACCCGTGGGAGGGGCCGGTCCCGCCCGAGCAGGTGATCGGCTTCGGGGTCCGCCTGCTGGAGATGGGCTGCGAGGAGCTGAGCCTCGGTGACACCATCGGCGTGGCCACCCCGGGCCAGGTCGGCGCCCTGCTGGACGGCTTCGCCCGGGCCGGCGTGCCGGCCGGCCGGCTCGCCGTGCACTTCCACGACACCTACGGCCAGGCGCTGAGCAACACGCTGGCCGCGCTGCGCGCTGGGATCACCACCGTGGACGCCTCGGCGGGCGGCCTCGGCGGCTGCCCCTACGCGAAGAGCGCCACCGGCAACCTCGCCACCGAGGACCTGGTCTGGATGCTCCACGGCCTCGGCATCCGGACCGGCGTCGACCTCCGCGCACTGGTCGAGGCCAGCGCCTGGATGGCCGACCGGCTCGGCCGCCCCAGCCCTTCCCGCGCCGTCCAGGCACTCGCCGGGGGCCGGGCCTGACCCCGGCCCGCCTCCGCCACCCCGGAGCCGGCCCGGTCCCACGACCGGCCGGCTCCCCGCCCGACCCGGTACGCCGGTCACATCATCGGCCGGCGCCGGCCATCCACTCACGCCCGCGGCCACCCCGGCCGGGCCCCAGGAGGATCACCATGCTCGATCACCGGCTGGATTCCGAGTACGAGGAACTGCGCCGCACCGTCGCCGAATTCGCCCAGGACGTGGTCGCCCCCAAGATCGGGGAGTTCTACGAGCAGGGCGAGTTCCCGTACGAGATCGTCAAGGAGATGGGCCGGCTCGGCCTGTTCGGCCTGCCCTTCCCCGAGGAGTACGGCGGCATGGGCGGCGACTACTTCGCCCTCGGCCTCGCCCTGGAGGAGCTCGCCCGGGTCGACTCCTCGGTGGCGATCACCCTGGAGGCGGCCGTGTCGCTGGGCGCGATGCCGATCTACCGGTACGGCACGGAGGAGCAGAAGCGCGAGTGGCTGCCCCGGCTGACCTCCGGCGAACTCCTCGGCGCCTTCGGCCTGACCGAGCCCGAGGGTGGCTCCGACGCCGGTGCCACCCGCACCACGGCCCGCTACGACGAGGCCACCGACGAGTGGGTGATCAACGGCACCAAGTGCTTCATCACCAACTCCGGTACCGAGATCACCGGCCTGGTCACGGTCACCGCGCTCACCGAACCGATCGCTCGTTCGAGTGAAGACGGCGGAAAGCTCTCGCCTCAGCGGGAGATCTCCTCCATCATCGTGCCCACCGGAACACCGGGCTTCCAGGTTTCGAAGAAGTACTCCAAGGTCGGATGGAACGCGTCCGACACCCGTGAACTGTCCTTCACCGACTGCCGCGTCCCCGCGGCCAACCTGCTGGGCGAGCGCGGCCGCGGCTACGCCCAGTTCCTGCGGATCCTCGACGAGGGCCGCATCGCCATCGCCGCCCTGGCCACCGGCCTGGCCCAGGGATGCGTCGACCAGTCGCTCACCTACGCCGCCACCCGCCGGGCCTTCGGCCGCCCGATCGGTGCCAACCAGGTCATCCAGTTCAAGCTCGCCGACATGGAGATGCGCGCCCACACCTCCCGCCTGGCCTGGCGGGACGCCGCCTCCCGGCTGCTGCACTCCGAACCGTTCAAGAAGGAGGCAGCCATCGCGAAGCTGTACTCCTCGGAGGCCGCTGTCGACAACGCCCGGGAAGCCACCCAGATCCACGGCGGCTACGGCTTCATGAACGAATTCCCGGTCGCGCGCTTCTGGCGTGACTGCAAGATCCTCGAAATCGGCGAAGGCACCTCGGAGGTCCAGCGCATGCTCATCGCCCGCGAGCTCGGCATGACTCCCTGACGCAGCCCCACCGTCCGCCCCGCCGAGGCGCCCTGGCACCGGGCCCGCCCCTTCCGGGCCGCCTCGGCGGCGTCAACTCCGACCGTCCGAGCACTAAGACGCTGACAGGTCGGTGGCCGACCCCCTCAGGTCGGCCACCGACCGAACACTGAAGACGCGTCAAGGAATGACAATGACCGGCCGGTTGGCCCGGCGCGCCAGCCTGCCCGACACCGAACCGAAGATCTTCCCCAACAGGCCGTGCGTGCTGCCGACGACGATCGCGTCGGCCGCGTACTCCCGGCCGACCTCCTCGATCTCGTGACAGATGTCGCCCCCGCGCTCCACCAGGATCCACGGCACACCGGAAAGAAAGTCCGCGCACGCCAGTTCCAGGCCGATGACCTCCGTCCGGTGGTCCGGCAGGTCGACGAAGACAGGAGGTTCACACCCGGCCCAGACGGTGGCCGGCAGCCGGTTCGCCACATGGACGATCACCAGACCGCACTGCGAGCGGCGGGCCATCCCGACCGCGTAGGCGAGCGCGCGCTCGCTCGACAGCGACCCGTCGAAGCCCACCACCACACCATGCTGGAAAACGGGGTCGCAGGGGCGTACGGCCTCGTCCTGGGACAGCGGCAGGCCGGCGCTGCCGGCCGTGTCCGGGACGCCCGAACGGTCGGCGTCCGGTCCGATACGTTCGGTCACTGCTCGCTCCGCACGGTCCCGGTTGTCCTCGCGCCGCTGGCGGGGCCTCGGCCAACCGCGGCGCACGACATCCCGTGGCCGGGCGGGGGGAAGCAGTCCGCCCTCCGGGCCACCGGGGCCGCCAGCGGCGCTGGAGCCGCCGACCGGGCGCGCGGCATCGTCCGCTTCGGTGGGTGGGGAAGTGTCAAAACCAGCCATGGCTCAAAGCTCTTCGCATGAGATGGGCCGACAAGGGAGGACAACGCTGCCCAGGCAGCAGGCCCGCCCACGGCACGACATCGGACTGTGCCGAGCACCACCGTATGTGACCTGTTCCTTTCAGAGTACGACGGCTGAGGAGTCCGGCCCAGCGGCAGAGCTCCTGAACGACCACGTTCCCGCTAATGGAGGGGGCGCACCAGCACCACCCAGCGCCCCTTTGCGCAGGCGTTCGCACCCTCGTACGGAAAGAGGTTCCCTGGAGCTTGACTGAGGAGTCCCGGCTACGCAACAGGCCGGGCACACACCGTGACCGGACTGTCATAGAGCGGTAGCTTCCACCCGACCCACCGATCCGCGGTCGACGCACCCGGTGCGCTCCGCCCCCTCACGTCCGCATCCACCATCCGTTCCTTCCGATGTGCCCGAACGGTCCCCACGGGGGCCGATCAGCAGCGGCCGGCACCCCTTGCCTTCACCGAACGGCCTTCACCGAACGGCCTTCGCCGGACGCCCGACAGCAGACATCCGGTCTCCGGCATCCGGCATCCGGCATCCGCCACCCGCGGCCATGACAGCGGAACGACACCCGGCGCACCGCTCCCGCCGGACAGTGCACTCCCCGCCCCTCACCTCCTGGCACCGGGCCCGCAACGGCACCCACCCCGGGCCAGGCGATCCGCGCCGCCCACGTTCAGCCCGACCCAAGGGCAAATGTTCCTGTTTCAGCCAATTCACACCAGTTCGCGACGGCAGTTGGCAATTGCCACGTGCATACCCAGCTGCACTGGCAGCATGCAGAACATGCCGCTGCTCCTGTTCGACCTCGACAACACCCTGCTGCCGCGGGACGCGGCCTTCAGGGCCTGGGCCCACGACTTCCTGACCGAACTGGGGCTGCCCCCCGCCGAGCTCGACTGGCTCGCGACCATCGACGGCGGCGGGTACGTGCCGCGGAGCACCGTACTGTCAGCGGCCCGGCGTCGCTACGGGCTGGACCACTCCCTCGACTACCTGCTCGCCCACTACCGACGCGGCATCAACTCCCACATCCACTGCCCCACCCGGCACGTGGATGCCCTCCGCGCGGCTCGCGCCGCCGGCTGGACGCTGGGGATCGTCAGCAACGGCGGCACCCGCCCGCAGTTGGAGAAGATCCGGAACACCGGGCTCGGCCCGCTGGTGGACGGCTGGGTCATCTCCGAGGAGGCCCAGTGCCTCAAACCGGATCCGCTGATCTTCGAAATCGCCGCTCACCGCTGCGGCGTGGCACCCACCGGCGACTGGGCCTCGGACACCTGGATGGTCGGCGACCACGCCCCCGCCGACATCGCGGGCGCCGAGCTGGCCGGCCTGCGCAGTGTGTGGCTGCACCACGGCCGGCCCTGGTCGGAGCCCGGGTACCGTCCGACGCTCAGCGCACGAGGCCTCCCCGAGGCCGTCGGGCTGATCCTGAGTGCCGCCGACGCGCCGAGTGCCCGGGCCGGCGGTCGACCGGTCGGGCGACCCGGCGCCGGACCGAGGACGTCTGCGGCGGCCCGGACGGCCGTGGACCCAGCGCTCACTCCGCTCGCCAAGGAATTGGAGGCACCCAACGCGCCGAGCGCCCCCGGGCCTGCCACTGTCCGAAACCGGCCGGCTGCAGCGACCGGTGTCGCGGCCGGGACCAGCCGTACCCCGCGCAGCGAAGCGGCGGCCGGAGCACGGCCGAGGCCGCGTACCCGCTTTGCCGTACCCATCGCCCATCCGACCACGTCCAGCGGCACGACCCCGGCCGCAGTCGTCGCGGCCCTGCCCGTCCTCGGCCCGCCGATGCCGGTCGTCCTGACCGGATCCAGCACCGTCGGGCCCTCATCCGGCGGCGCAGCGCCCGTTCCGGCCGCCTCCGGCAACTCGATCGGCGCAGCGAGTCCGGTCGGTGCAGTCGGTGCGGTCGGTTCGGTCGGCCCGGGTGGCCCGGGTGGCCCGGATGGCTCCACCGACTCAGTCGGCTCGGCCACTTCAGCGCCTACTCCCGTCGGCTCCCCTACCGTCTCTCCCGTGCCTCGGCCGCCCAGGTCCGCCCGGGCGGCGGGCAGGCATGCCGACGTCGGTCCGCGTCTCTTCGAGCCCTCGGTGGGCTACGCCTCGGGCGCCGCCGGGTAGCCCCACCACCGGGTGACACCGTGCTCCACGAAGCCGAGCTTCCGGTAGAGGGGCTCGGCGAGCAGGGTGGCCACCAGCGTCGCCGGCCTGTCCGGGTGCGCGGCCAGCGCCGTCATCAGCAGCGCGCGGGCCACCCCCTGGGAGCGGTGGGCGGGAAGGGTGGCCACCCAGTACACCCCGACCGTCTCACCGTTGTCGTACGTCAGGCAGGCACCGGCGTCCTGGCCCTCCACCCGGGCCCGCCAGGCCCGGATGCCCGGCTCGCCGAGCAGGCCTTCCGGCAGCATCCGGCCCCTGGTCAACGGCTGGTGCTCCGGGACGGGGAAGGCCTCGACCACGGTCCGTTCCACCGCCGCCAGCCCCTCGCCGTCGCGCGCCTCATCGACCGTCAGTTCGCTCCCGTAACGCCGCCGTCCACCCCAGCCGGATGCGGAACCGGCTTCCGTCCCACCAAGCCCGCTCGCACCTTGAACATCACTGACACCACGGACACCACGAGTACCACCGCAATCATCAGCACGGTCAGGAGCAACCGCGCCACGGACACCGGCGACTCCACTCGGGACGGAGGCCGGCTCGCGGGTCATCACCGCCATGCCGAGGCCGTGCACGCAGCCGAAGCGGGAGAGATCCAACCGCCCGTACGGGTCCTCCAGGCAGAGCCGGGTCGTGTCCCAAGTCCGCAGCAGCTGTTCCAACTCCTCCTCCAGTCCGACCGGTTCTTCGTAGGGCCGGGTGACCACGACGCGGTGGGCGTCGGTGGTGGTCCGGCCACACCGGACGGCGGTGAAGCCGGGTCGGTCGAGGTGCTGCCAGGCGTGCACGCGGGCCTGGGCGAGCCAGAATTCGGCTGCGTTGTCGTTGGCCTGTTCGAGGCGGCTGTACGTCTCCACCGCTGGACCATAACCGGACGGGCGCGACGGGCGCCCCGACCCCTTCGGCACTGTGCCGAGGGGGTCGGACGGGCGCACACTTCTACTGTGCGCGCCCCTCGTGTGCACCGCCTATTTTCGGTCAATCTTGTGCCGATCGACCCCTCTTGGGCAAAGTCGCAGCCCACGGCGGCCGGCCGGGCCCGGCAGGGGCCGCCACCCCCGAAAAGGTCGTGCGACAACAAGCCACCGCTGCAACCGCCCCCTTCCCAGAAGGCTCGACGGGTGCCACGCTTCGTGATCGAATGCTTCACGCCAAATTGCCATGTCGACATAGCGTCGGATGGTGAACTTGTCACAACAGCAACGGTCCACCCAGTAGATTCGATCTTGGCGAGCAGTACCGCACCACCACACCACACCACCGAGGGGGCTTGAGCGCCTTGAGCAGGGTGAGCAGGAGCGACGCGGGTCCTGACAACGGCCAGGCCGTGGCCGGTCTCACGGACCAGGTGTCGAGAGAATCCGACACCTCGACCGGCGCCTCCGCCACCCTGGACGCCGCCGGACGCGCCGTCACCCGGGCTCCGCTCGGCCGTTCCTCGTTCGGCGCGTCCCAGGCCCTGCCGGGCCAGCTCGGCTTCGGTGGGCAGGCCCTGACGGCGGGCCAGTCGGCGACGGGTCCCACGGGCCCGTCCTTCCCGGCCCTCTCCCACGCCACCGTATCCGTCCCGGGGGCGACCTCGGCAGCCGGCTCCGCCGTCCTCGGCGGAGCGTCCGGCGTGACGCCCCTCGGCCCGTCGGCCACCGGGCCCGCGACGGCCGGGCCACTGACCTCCGCACCGCCGCGGAAGCTCTCCGGGCGACGGCGCCGCGAGACCGTGGCCGTGCTGATCTTCGGCGGCGCCCCGATCTTCGAGAGTTCGATCCCGCTCTCCGTCTTCGGCGTCGACCGCCAGGACGCCGGCGTGCCCCGCTACCGCCTGCTGGTCTGCGCCGGGGAGGACGGCCCGCTGGCCACCACCGGCGGACTGACCCTTACCGCCCCGTACGGCCTGGAGGCGCTCGCCCGCGCGGGCACCATCGTCGTGCCCGCCTGGCGCTCCATCTCGCAGCCCCCGCCGGTGGAGGCCATCGCGGCCCTGCGCAAGGCGCACCACGAGGGAGCGCGGATCATCGGCCTGTGCACCGGCGCGTTCGTCCTCGCCGCCGCCGGGCTGCTCGACGGGCGCCCCGCCACCACCCACTGGATGTACGCGCCGACGCTGGCCAAGCGCTACCCCCGGGTCCACGTCGACCCGCGGGAACTCTTCGTCGACGACGGCGACGTGCTCACGTCGGCCGGTACCGCGGCCGGGATCGACCTCTGTCTGCACGTGGTCCGCAGCGACCACGGCGCCGAGGCGGCCAACGCGCTGGCCCGCCGCCTGGTGGTGCCGAGCCGCCGCAGCGGGGGCGGACAGGCCCAGTACATCGATCAGTCTTTACCTGAAGAGATCGGCAACGACCCGCTGGCCGAGGTCGTGACCTGGGCACTGGAGAACCTCAACCAGCAGTTCGACGTCGAGGTGCTGGCCGCCCGCGCCTACATGAGCCGCCGGACCTTCGACCGCCGGTTCCGCACGCTCACCGGTAGCGCCCCGCTGCAGTGGCTGATCACCCAGCGGGTGCTGCAGGCCCAACGCCTGCTGGAGACCTCGGAACTGTCGGTGGACGATGTCGCGCGCCGCTGCGGGTTCCGTTCGCCGGTCGCTCTGCGCGGGCATTTCCGCCGTCAGCTGGGTGTCTCGCCGGCCGCGTACCGGACGAGCTACCGGGCCCGTCGGCCCGGTCCGCAGGGGACCGGGCAGGCCTCGGGCGCGTCCGAGCGCTTCGCCGGCGGGTCCGGCGGCCCGCAGCCGGGGCAGGTCGGCCCGTACGGCCAGGCCCATACGGTGCCAGGAACGGGCACTGCCGGGCCCGGCCATGCCGCCGGGGCGGGTACGCCGGGGCATTCCGGGCACGGCACGGTACTCCCGTCCGGGCAGCCCGCCCAGGGCGGCGTCCCGCACCAGGGCCAGCACGCCCGTCAGCCCTACCAGAGCCACGCCGGCCAGCCCCACGGCGGCCCGGCCCACTCCGGCCAGTCGGCGGCGGGGCGCAGCAGCGGCCGGGCGCTCGTCCCGGCCCAGGCGGGCCCCGGCTCGCCGCGGCCCCCGCGCACCGTGGAGCACGCCCCGGCCGAGGACGGCCAGCCGCAGCCGGGCGCGCGCGGCCAGGGGCAGGGCCATCGGACCGGCCGCCTGCCCGCGGAGCGGGTCGCCGGCGAGCGGTCCGCCACGGACCGGTCCCCGGCGGATCGCTCGGGGCCGGACCGGGGCAACCCGGACCGGGCCTCCCGAGGCGCCTCCGACCGATCCCCTGCCGAGCGGTCCCCGGTCGACCGAAATGCCATCGACCGAGCTGCCGCCGACCGGGCCATGACCGGCCGGGGCGGATCCGAGCGGCCTTCGGCGGACCGGGTTCCGGTGGACCGGGTCGTCCCGGAGCGTGGCACCGCCGAGCACACCAGTGCCGACCAGGACGGTCCTGGGCCCACCGGGTCCGGCTACGCCGCCGCGGGGCACGTACCGGACGACGCCCTGGGCCGCACCCCGGCCGGGCACTCGCCGGACGACGGCGTGGCCGAGGGGCCTACCGGCACGGACCACCGGGCCTCGAACGGGGCCTCGAACCACGCCCCGGCGACGGACCGGCTCCCTTCGCCGGGCCGCCCCGCGGACGACGGGGCGGACGGCTCCACATCCCATCAGGGCCTTGCGGTGCCCGCGGCGCGTGATCGCGCCGTAGGGTGAGTGACGTGAATGACCGTTTGGTATGGATCGACTGTGAAATGACGGGGCTGGACCTCGACCGGGACGCACTGGTCGAGGTCGCGGCACTGGTGACCGACTCCGAGCTGAACATCCTCGGCGAGGGGGTGGACGTCATCATCCGCCCGCCCGCCGAGGCGGTGGCGAACATGCCCGAGGTCGTGCGCACCATGCACACCTCCTCCGGCCTGCTCGACGAACTGGAGAACGGTCTGACGCTGGCGGAGGCCGAGGCCCTCGTACTGGCGTACATCCGCGAGCACGTGCCGGAGGCCGGCAAGACCCCGCTCTGCGGGAACTCGGTGGCCACCGACCGGGGCTTCCTTGCCCGCGACATGCCGGCGCTGGAGGGGCACCTCCACTACCGGATCGTGGACGTCTCCTCGATCAAGGAGTTGTCCCGCCGCTGGTTCCCCCGGGCCTACTACAACAGCCCGCAGAAGGGCGGCAACCACCGGGCACTGGCGGACATCCGCGAGAGCATCGCCGAACTGCGGTACTACCGCGAGGCGGTGTTCGTCGAGCAGCCCGGTCCCGACACCGACACCGCGCGCGCCATCGCGGCGAAGTACCAGCTGCCCTCCGACTGACCCGGGCGGTGCAGGGCGGCCGGCCGAGGGGGCGGCTCGGCCCTCCGGAAACCCTGGCGCGAGCACCCTCCCGGATCCTGTAGAGTTCTTCCTGTCGGAGCGGGAACGCCCCGGACAGATGGTGGGTGTAGCTCAGTTGGTAGAGCACCTGGTTGTGGTCCAGGTGGCCGCGGGTTCAAGTCCCGTCACTCACCCCAGAGCCTGAGGGCCTGATCTCTTCTGGAGATCAGGCCCTCAGGCGTTTCTGTCGCTCCGGCACCCAGTGGGTGCCCACTCCCGCCGTCGCCGATCGCGGCGCGGCCACAGGCGCACGGGCTTCTCCGTCGCAGGATCTGCCCTCCGGCCTCCAGATCCCCCGAACTGCCTCCGGATCCTCCCCTGCCTCCCGGACCTCTGCGGGGCTCCTCACGCGCACCGTCGGCGCGGGCCGGAGATTTCGGCAGCCCGCCCCTGCCCCCGAAAGCTACCGACTAGTAACATGGCCGCATGACCACTCCCTCGATCGGCCAGCTGCTCGATTCGACCGTGCCGATGGCGCGCACCCTGAAGCTCGAATACCTGGAGACCACCCCGGAACGCGCCGTCCTGCGGCTGCCCGACCAGCCCGACTACCACAACCACGTCGGCGGCCCGCACGCCGGCGCAATGTTCACCCTCGCCGAATCGGCCAGCGGCTGCATCGTGCTGGGTGCCTTCGCCGACCAGCTCTCGCGCGCCGTGCCGCTGGCCGTGAGCGCCGAGATCTCGTACAAGAAGCTGGCGATGGGCGCGGTCACCGCCACCGCCGTGCTCGGCCGCCCGGCCGCGGACATCGTGGCCGAGCTGGACAAGGGCGAGCGCCCGGAATTTCCGGTCACCATCGAGATCACCCGCGCGGACGGCGCCGTCACCGGCGTCATGACCGTCATCTGGACGCTGCGCCCCAACTCCTGACGGTCGGCCCTGGGTCGGCCCCGTACGGCGCCTTGCGCACCCGCGGACGCCGCCTGCGGAAGCCCCCTCCCCGGAGACCGCCCGCCGGTCGGGCGGCTGCTCGACCGGCGCCTGCGGACGCCCTGGCACAGCCGGGGCGCCGGCAAGCGCACGCCCAGCCGCAGGCCTCACCACCGCACGCCCCGGCAGCCCCACCTGCCGGGGCCGATGGGCCGAAAGCCGATCGGCCGGCCCGTCGCCCACGCCGCCGAACCTCCCCCTGAACGAGGCTCAGCAGCTCCGGCGACGGGCCGGCCCGGCCCCGAAACCCCGACCCCGGCACCCCACCGGTCGACCCGCAGGCCGCGGGCAGCAGGCAGCCGATCAGGCCGAGTCCCGCACCACCAGCTCGGTGGCCAGCACCACCTGGCGGCGGGCCCGGCCGCGTTCGGTGATCTCGTCCAGCAGCACCCGTGCCAGGGTCCGGCCCATCTCCTCGATCGGCTGGCGCACGCTGGTCATCGGCGGGTCGGTGTGCCGGGCCACGATCGAGTCGTCGAAGCCGATCACCGCCACCTGGTCCGGCACCCGCCGCCCGGCGGCCCGGAGTTCCTGCATCGCGCCGGCCGCCATCACGTCGGAGGCGCAGAACACGGCGTCCAGGTCCGGCCGGCGTTCGAGGAGTCCACGCATCGCCAGCCGGCCGCCCTCCTCGGTGAAGTCGGCGAGCATCACCAGTTCCTCGTCGTACGGGCGCCCGGCCTCCTCCAGGGCGGTCCGGTAGCCGCCGAGCCGGGCCCGGGCGACCTCCATGTCGAGCGGGCCGGTGATGGTGGCGACCTGCTCGCAGCCGCGGCGCAGCAGGTGCCGGACCGCCATCCGCGCGCCGCCGGCGTTGTCCGCGTGGACGTAGCTGAGCGGTTCCTGGTCGCCGCGCCGCCCGGCCAGCACAGAGGGGATCTCCAGGCTCTCCAGCAGGGCCGGCAGCGGATCGTCCTGGTGCACGGCGACCAGCAGGACGCCGTCGACCCGGCCGGCCGTCAGATAGGCCGAAAGTCGATCCCGTTCGCGCCGGTTGCGGACCAGGATGAGCAGCAGCTGCATGTCGGTCTCGGACAGTTCGGCCGCGACGCCGCTGATGATGTCGGAGAAGTAGGGCTCGGAGAAGAGCCGGGTCTCGGCCTCGGGGACGATCAGCGCGATGGAGTCGGTCCTCGATGTGACGAGGGTGCGGGCGGCCCGGTTGGGGACGTAGCCGAGTTCCGTGATGGCGGCCTGGACGGCCTCGCGGGCCCGGTCGCTGACCCGGGGCGAGCCGTTGATCACGCGCGAGACGGTGCCGCGGCCGACGCCGGCGAGCGCGGCCACCTCCTCCAGGGTCGGGCGTGCCGAGCCCCGCGCATTCGCCCCGGAGTCGCTCGGCCCGGTGGGGCGCTGTGCGGTCTGGCTCATCGCTCACCTCGTGGAGAGATCATCCTCGGCCGGGCTGTCGCCCGGTTGCCGGTCGGTGCGGTGGACTGCACTGCTGATCGCACTGCTGTTCATCCACCGCTGTTCATTGTGGTGCTGTTCATTGTGGCCGGTTCCGGCGCCCGAAGGGCCATCCGGGCGGCAGTCGCCTTCCGGAGCCCCGGGGTGGAGGGCCACCGGGCCGGGCCGGCGGGCCGGGCCCGGACGGTGCCCCGCGCTCCGTACGGCGGATCCGATCCGGTGTCTTGACACTCGCCCCCGGGACAAAGGAACCTTTCGGCATGCACGATGGGAGCGCTCCCACACTCTAGTGGGCAATCCCGCCAAGGAACAGCACCAAGCGCGCCGACTGCGCAGTCCTTGTCGGCGCGGTGAACGGCATGCCTCCTGGGCATCTGCCGGGCGGCGGTCCAGGTGCCCTCGCCCGAGCGCCCGCAGCACCTTCCGCACTGTCCTCTCGAATCTCTCATGGGAGCGCTCCCGCATGACAGCCGTATCGGAACAGACCACCCAGGACGTCGTCCCGGCGCCCCGGGCCGCCCTGCCGGGCCACACCTTCCCGGCGGGCTTCGCCTGGGGCGCCGCCACCGCCGCGTACCAGATCGAGGGCGCGGCCGCCGAAGGCGGACGGACCCCGTCCATCTGGGACGTCTTCAGCCACACCCCGGGCCGGACCGCCAACGGCGACACCGGCGACATCGCGGTCGACCACTTCCACCGGTTCCGCGAGGACGTCCGGATGATGGCCGACCTCGGGCTCACCTCCTACCGCTTCTCACTCTCCTGGCCCCGGATCCAGCCCACCGGCCGGGGCCCCGCCGTCGAACGCGGCCTGGACTTCTACCGCGCGCTGACCGACGAACTGCTCTCGTACGGCATCACACCGGTCGCCACCCTCTACCACTGGGACCTGCCGCAGCACCTCGAGGACCTCGGCGGCTGGACCGTCCGCGACACCTCCGCCCGGTTCGCCGACTACGCCGCCCTCGCCGCCGAGGCCCTCGGCGACCGCGTCACCACCTGGACGACCCTCAACGAGCCGTGGTGCAGCGCCTTCCTCGGCTACGGCTCCGGCGTGCACGCCCCCGGGCGCACCTCCCCCGCCGAGGCGCTCAAGGCCGCCCACCACCTCAACCTCGGCCACGGCCTGGCCGTCGGCGCGCTGCGCGCCGCGCTCCCGGCGAGGGCGCAGATCGCGATCTCGCTCAACCTCCACCAGGTGCGGCCGCTCAGCGACCACCCGGCCGACGCGGAAGCCGCCCGCCGGATCGACGCCGTCGGCAACCGCATCTTCACCGGCCCCGTGCTGCACGGCGCCTACCCGGCCGACCTGCTCGCCGACACCGCCCGGATCGTCGACTGGGAGGCCCTGGTCCGACCCGGCGACCTGGAGGAGATCTCCCGCCCCATCGACCTGCTGGGCATCAACTACTACACCCCGACGGTGGTCTCCGCCGCCGAGAACGCGAAGCCGGCCGCCGGCAGCGAGATCCACGGCGCCAGCACCCACTCCCCGTGGCCCGGCGCGGACGACGTCGCCTTCCACCTCGCACCCGGCGAGGTCACCGCGATGGGCTGGCCGATCGACGCGACCGGCCTGACCGACCTGCTGCTCGACGTCCACCGGGCGCACCCCGGCCTGCCGATGCTGATCACCGAGAACGGCGCCGCCTTCGACGACGTGCCGGGCCCGGACGGCACCGTGCACGACGCCGACCGGATCGCCTACCTGCACGACCACCTCGTCGCGGTCGCCCGCGCCATCGAGGCGGGCGCCGACGTCCGCGGCTACTACCTGTGGTCGCTGATGGACAACTTCGAGTGGGCCTACGGCTACGCCAAGCGGTTCGGGGCCGTGCACGTCGACTACGCGACGCTGGCCCGCACGCCGAAGGCCAGCGCCACCTGGTACTCCGAGGTGATCCGGCGCGGCGGCCTGGGCTGACCCGCCGCCGGACGTCGCCACCGTCCGCCGGCACCCCACGGTTCGACGATGGCGATGACTGTCCGTGACGGCCTGCGTGACCTGACACCCCACCCGCTCGTTGGGCCCTCACGTGCGAGCCAAACACCCCACCCACCCCCAGGCCCCGGCCACCGCCTGTCGCGACGGCGGCCGCCCCGGACGTGGGTGGCTGCCCCGCCCCCGCGCCGTCGCGGCGGGCGGGGCGCTGCTCGTCCAGCTCTGGGGCGTCGGCCTCGGCGCGGGCTGCGCCCAGGCCACCACCGTCACCCCGGGTCCGGCGCCCGCCGGCGCCCACCGGGCGGCCGGGCCGGACTCCGTACCGCTCCCGGCGCAGCGCCGTCCGCAGCGGGCACCGGACCGGACCGCCGACCAGGACGCCTCCCCGCCGTCCCGTTCCGCACCGGTGCAGGGGGCCGGGGCGGACGCGTTCGCCGACCGGTCCGGTGACGGCCGCTCCGGCGACGACCGGTCCGGTGACCTGGTCGGGCAGCTGACCGGGACCGTGCCCGCGCTGGACGATCCGGCCGCCCCGGTCGGTCGCCTGCTCCAGGAACGGATCCGGGCCGGCGACCTGCCGTTGCCCGGCCAGGGCAAGGCCGTCCCGGACGCCTTCGCGATCGCGGCCGTCCTGCTGCACGCCGCTCCGCCGGAGCCCCGTGAGGAGGACGAACCGCGCGCCTCCCGGGACGCCCCCGCCGAGCCGGCGGAGCCCGACACCGCTCCGGCCGCCGAGTCCGCGGCTCCGGCCGAAGCGCAGGCGCCGGCCGTCCGACCCGGTGCCCCCGCCGCCGTCGAGGTCGAGGCCGCCGCGGACCGGATGCCCCTCGCCGCCCAGCAGCCCGGCGGCGGTCCGCCGCCCGCACAGGCCCTGCCCCGCCCCGGGGTGGGCCCCGGCCCGGACGCCACGGCGGGCAGCCCGGTCGGCGTCGGGACGGCCGGGACCAGCGCCGCCGTCCTGGTGCCGATCACGGCCGGGCTGTTGCTCACCGGCGCGGCGATGTACAAGCACCGCGGCCTGCCCAAGGGGCACTGACCACCGGCGCAGACCGGGCCGGGCACGTCCGCCGCGCACCGGCGGACCCCGGGGTCGGGTTCCTCGGCGGTCCCGGCTAGCGGAACACTCCCGGCGGGGGTTCCGGCGAGGGCCCGCCGGTGGCGTCGGTGGCCGGGGCGGCGCCCGCGGTGAAGTCGGTCAGGCCCCGGCCGTGCTCGACCCGGCCGATCGCCGCGTCGCCGGCGACCTTGCGGGTCAGGTCGGCGACCGGCAGCGGGGTGTGGGCGCCGGCCAGGATCAGGTTGCCGAAGCGCTTGCCACGCAGCACCGCCGGGTCCGCGACCAGGCAGGTCTCCGGGAAGACGGCGCCCAGGGTGGCGACCTGGGCGCGGGCGAAGGACAGGGCCGAGCCGTCGGCGATGTTCGCGGCGTACCAGCCGCCCGGCGCCAGCGCCCGGGCGGCCAGCGTGACGAACTCGACGGTCGCGCAGTGGGCGGGCACCCGGGCGCCGGAGAAGACGTCGGCGATCACCAGGTCCACCGCGGCCTCCGGGGTGCGTTCCAGGACGGCGCGGGCGTCGGCGCCCCGCACCTTCACCTGCCAGCCGCGCTCCAGGGGCAGTTCGGCCCGGACGAGTTCGGTGAGCGCCGTGTCGATCTCGGCGACCTGCTGGCGGGAACGGGGGCGGGTCGCCGCGACGTAACGGGCGAGGGTGAGGGCGCCGCCGCCGAGGTGCAGCACGGTGAGCGGCCGGCCCGCCGGGGCCACCAGGTCGATCAGGTGGCCCAACCGGCGCTGGTACTCGAAGCCCAGGTGGGCCGGGTCGGCGAGGTCGACCATGGACTGCGGCGCGCCGTCGATCAGCAGGGACCAGGCCTGCGCGCGGTCCCGGTCCGGAACGAGTTCGGCGAGCCCGGAGTCGACCGGCCGGGCCAGCGGGCCCTGGGCGTGGGTCCGGCCGCCCTGGTCGGTCGCCGCGCTGGCGTCCGCCGCCCCACGGCCCCGTTCGGAGCTCTTGCCGGCCCTGCTGCTTCGTCCCATGCGGGCCATTATCGCCGCCGGTCCGGGAGCGTCCGCAGGTCAGGCGGCCCGAGGACGGACCGGCCGGAGGGCACGTGGGCGGCGGCGGGACGGGGCGGACCGACCGGCGGCCCGGGACGGCACGGCGGGAGCGGCACCGTGGGACCGGTCCGGTCCGGTCCGGACGGGACGGGGTGGGACGGGGTGGGGTGGGACGAGGTGGAACGGGACGGGACGGAACGGGACCCGGTCCGGCGGGCGCTCGCGGGTTCAGAACGGGCCGAGGCCGCCCGCGGTCAGCGTGCAGGCGGCCTCGCAGAGCGCGGAGCGCAGGACCCAGGGGTCGGTGGGCCGGGCGGCGGCACCGGCCCCGGCCGGCGGCATCACCCAGCGCGGGTCGGTCGCCGGCAGAACCACCGCGCCGGCCGAACACGAGCTGCCCGGCAGGTGCCAGCCGCTCACCGTCCCGGCGGGCACCAGGAAGGAGACGGTCGTCCCGGTGACGCTCTGCAGCACCGCGCCGCAGGCCCGCCGCAGCCGCAGGATGTCCACCGCCTCCAGGCCGTGCCGCATCGAGACGGTGACGGTGTCGTACCCGGCCGCGGCGACCGGCTGCTCGGCCCGCGGCCGGCGGGTGGGCAGCGGGCCGCCGCCCGCCCAGGAGGAGCGGCCGTCGGTGGTCTCGGGCACCAGGGCCGGGGCCACGCCCGGCAGGACTCCTTGGGCGGCCAGGCGGTGGTACTGCGGTACTCCGGTGGCCATCTCGGGCCCTCCTGTCACCTCGTCCAGATCGGAAGCCTCGACGCCCGGCGGGGGTGGGGGCCGCGGCCGGCTCGGGGACGAGCCGGCGGCGGGTCGGGCGTCGGCCCGGCTTCCGCGTATCAGGACAACGCGACGAGGGCGCTCCAGGCCACGGGGCGGCTTACAGCAAGCCATGGCATTTCATGGCAGAACTCGGCAACAGTGCCCGATATGCGATGAATTGACAGCACATCATCCGAGAACCGGCCGTGCTCGAGTGGTGACTCCCGGTACTGTCTTCGCAGCGCCCCGGCAGACCGCCGGGCCCACCGGGGCCCACCGGGGCCCACCCGCAACCCGCGGCAACCCCCGCCCCCGCAGCCCCGTCCGGCCCCGTCGGCCCCGGGCACCGTCAGTACCGGTCACCTCCGACCCGCCGGCCCCCACCGGTGCTCGGTCGCCGGCGCGACCCTCACCGAGCCGCCACCAACCCCCGCCCAGCCCCCGCCCCAGCCCCCGCCCCAGCACTTCCCGACAACCCCCCACCCACCACCGAAGACGGACCACCAGCCGGGCGACCACGCCGGGCACCGACACCGACGAGTACGGCCACGCACGACCACGGAGTGCAGCATGGCAGCCACCACACCGGCCGCGCCGGACCTCCCCTCGCCCAACCGTGCGATGCGCGAGCTGCGCGGCGCGCTCTCCCCCGGTGAGTTCGCCACCGCCGTACGCCGGGCCGCCCGGGAGATCGGCGAGCACGTGTCCTGCGACGCGCGCTACGTCGGACGGGTCGAGGCCGGCGAGATCCGCTGCCCCAACTACGCCTACGAGCGCGTCTTCCGCCACATGTGGCCGGACCGCGGCCTGCAGGATCTCGGCTTCGCGCCGCGCCGCACCGTCCGCCGCCGGGCGAACGGAACGGCCGCGCGCGGCACGAGAGTTGACGACGGCTACGCTGACCTCGCCGACCGGGCGCCGGCACCGGTGGTGCCCTGGTGGCCCGACGATTCGCACCATCTGGACGAGGAGAACGACGACGTGCGTCGCCGTACGTTCCTGAGCGGCGGCCCGACCGCCCTGGCGACCGTGATCGGCCTTGACCGGCCGGATCCGGCCGCGGCCCCCACCTGGCAGCTGCCCCGGCAGGCCGGGCCCGTCCCGCCTCCACCCCGCCGGGTCGGCGCCGCCGAGCTGCAGCAGGTCGAGCAGGCCGTGCGCGACATCCGGCTGCTGGACGACGTGCACGGCGCCGAGACGCTCTTCGAGCGGGCCGGGCAGTCCCTGCGCACCGCGTACGTGCTGCTGAACGACGGCGAGTACAGCACGGCCACCGAGCGCCGGCTGCAGGCCGGGGCCGGCGAGCTGGCCATCTCGGTCGGCTGGCTGGCCCACGACTCCAACCGGCTCGCGGAGGCGCGGTCCTTCTACGCCGAGGCCCTGGCCACCGCCCGGATGGCCGACGACAGCGCGCTGGAGGCCCATGTCTTCTGCAACAGCGCCTTCCTGGCCCGGGACGCCGGCCGGCCCCGCGAGGCCCTGCGGGCGGCCCAGGCCGGGCAGAGCGCCGCCCGGCAGCTGGACTCGGACCGGCTGCTCTCGCTGCTCGCGATGCGCGAGGCCGGCGGCTGGGCGCTGATGCAGGACCGGGCGGCCTGCGAACGCGCCCTCGGCCGCGCGTACACCCTCTTCGACCGGGGCGAGTCGGAGGCCGATCCGGAGTGGATGTCCTTCTACGGGGAGGCGGAGATCGCCGGCCTGGAGGCGCAGTGCTGGTCCGCCCTGGGCGAGTGGGACCGCGCCGGCGAGCGGGCCGGGCGGGCCGTGGCGCTCCAGGAGCCGCATTTCGTCCGCAACCGGGCCCTGTACACCGCGGAACTGGCCCACGACCGGCTGGGCCGGGGCGATCTGGCCGGGGCGGGCGACCACGGGTCCGCCGCGGTGACCCTGCTCGGCGGAGTCCGTTCGGCCCGGATCACCGCGATGCTCGCGGGCACGGCCGCCCGGCTGCGCGGGCACTCCGCGGTGCCCGAGGTCGGCGCGTTCCTCGCGGCGCACGACCGCGCCGACGCCTCCTGACCGGCCCGGCCCGGGCGCGGCGGCCGAACGGGAGGAAGCGGCGGCCCGAACGGGAAGAAGGGGGACCCGCCGGGCGCGGCGGGTCCCGGCGGGTCAGTGCCCGAGGCCTTCGAGGTGGCTGACGTCGTTCCAGACCTCCACGGCGGGCAGTCCGTACTCCCAGGAGAGCACCGAGAGCGCGGCCGTGCCCAGTTTGAAGCGCTGTGCGAACTCGGGGGGCAGGCCGAGCCAGCGAGCCGTGAGGATGCGCAGCAGGTGGCCGTGCGCGAACAGCACGACGTCGCGGTCGGCGCAGTGCATGGTGGTGGTTTCCGGGTGGGGCACGCCGTGGTGGGTGTTGAGCTCCGCGATGAAGGCGTCCACCCGGGCCGCGACGTCGGAGAGCTTCTCGCCGCCGGGCACGCCGTCGCGCCAGATCAGCCAGCCGGGGTGGTCGGTCTCCCGGATGTCGGGGCCGGTCCGGCCCTCGTAGCTGCCGTAGTCCCATTCCAGCAGTTCGGGGCGGTCGACGGCGCGGTCGCCGAAGCCGGCCAGCGTTCCGGTCTCCTTGGCGCGACTCAGCGGGCTGGTGTAGACGAGGGCGTCCGGCAGACCGTTCCACGGGGCCTCGGCCAGCCGTGCGCCGAGGGCGCGGGCCATCGCCCGGCCCTCGTCCGTGAGCGGGATGTCGGTGCGGCCGGTGTGGCGGCCGGTGGCCGACCACGCGGTCTCGCCGTGCCGGACGAGCACGATTCGGGCGGGCATGGGGGAACTCCTCGCAGCGGGTGGTGACAGCGGCCGGTCTCACCATCGAGCACCGGTCTCCATGATCCCCCATCCCGCCCCGGCTCTCTCGGCCTGGCCCGTCGCCCGCCCCGGCCGGGCCCGCGGGGCCCGTGCCGCGGGTGCCGGTCCCTCCCCCGGCACCACCCCGGCGGTACGCCGCGGCCACCGTCCGCACCCGATTGTCGGACCTGGATGCAACACTGGGCCGCACCATGAACGTCTCGCACATCGGGCACCCCGAGCCGCTCGCGCAGCGCCTCGCCGAGCTGCGCGGCCCGGCGCCGCAGCGCAGCCTGAACGCCCGTGCCCTCGCCGCGCTCGCCGCCAACCCCGGGTGCCGCCGCCGCGCCGTGCTCGACGCCGCCGGGGTCGACAAGGGCGCCGTCGCCCAGCAGTTGGGCCGCCCCGCGCCGTTCGGCCAGTCACCGTTCGCGATCGCGCGCGGCACCATCTTCGAGTCCCGGCTGAAGGCGGACGACTACGCGGTGCTGCTGGAGCCGCTGCGGCGCCACCTCGGGCTGCCCACCGACGGCGCGGCTCCGCTCGCCGTGCCGGACCTGCTGCGCCGATCCGGTCCGGCGGTCCGGGCCGAGCGCACGGCGGCCGCGCTCGCCGAGGCGGCCGCCGACACCGCGGCCTGGACGCTGCTGGACCATCCGCTGCTGCGGCTGACGGTGGCCGGCTCCCCGGCCTACCTGGAGCCGGACGCGGTGGTGGTGCACGGCGGGCGGTGCACGGTGGTGGAGATCAAGTCCTTCCCGGTGCTGGACGGCACCGCCGACCCGGCCAAGGTCGGCGCGGCGGCCCGGCAGGCGGCGGTGTACGTGCTGGCGCTGCAGGAGGCCGCGGCCGCGCTGGCCGGGGCCGCGGTGGCGCCGGGCCCGTACGCGGTGCAGTCGCTGCCGGGCAGTCCGGAGCTGAGCGTGCTGCTGGTCTGTCCCCAGGACTTCAGCAACCGGCCGACCGCCGTCGCCGTCGACATCCGCCGCGAGCTTGCCACGACGCGCCGCCAGCTGGCCCGGATGACCGCCGTCGACGAACTCCTGGACACGCTGCCGCCCGGCACCAGCTTCGACCTGGCTCCCGATCAGGCCGGCCTGCCCACCCGGCCGGCGGCCGAGCTGGCCGACGCGGTCGGGAGCGTCCCCGCCGCTTACGGCCCCGAGTGCCTCTCCTCCTGCGAGCTGGGGCTCCACTGCCGGGCGCAGGCCCGCTGCGACGACCGGGTCGAGCAGCTCGGCCGGGGCGTCCGGGGCGAGCTGGGCAGCATCCGCACCGTCGCCGGGGCCCTGGCGGCGGCCGGTCCGGCCGCGCCGGCCGGCGATCCGGAGTCGGCCGAGGCGGCCGCCCGGCTGTCGTACGCGGCGGCGCTGCGCGCCGAGGCGCTGGGCGGGTGCGCCGGATGAGCCTGCTCGGGACGCTCGCCCGGCTGGAGTCGGTCCGCAGCGGGCGGGCGGAGCCGCTGGCCACGGTGCGGCACCGGCACCTCTCGGACCGGCCGATGGTGGTGGTGCCGCTGACCGCCGCCGGCGAGTCGGGCGCGCCGCTGGCGGTGATGCTCGGCACCGACCGGCTGGCGCCGCGGCTGCACATCGTCGCGCAGCCGCTGAACCGCACGCTGCGCTTCGACTTCCTGGCCGGGTTCGCCGCCGACCTGCTGCCGTACCTGGAGTCCTTCGGCGCGGACGTGGAGCAGGTCGAAGGGTCCGAGAAGGATCCGGAGACCGGCGAGAAGAGCCAGGTTTTCCGGGAGCTCTGCGCGGACGCGCCGCAGGTGATCGTGCCCAACAGCGCGGGGGTGCAGCACCTCGCGCTGCTCGGGCGCTCCACCCGGTTCCGCCGCACGGCGGAGGACGCAGACCCGGGGCCGTACCCGGCGCCGGCCCGGGTCCCGCTGCTGGGCCGCTGGCTGACGCACCTCACCGACCGGGCCCAGGTGCCGGGCTCCAGCCTGCTGCTGCCGATGACGGGCCTGCTGGCCCGGCACTGGGCGACCGGCCAGAGCCAGTTGGAGGACCAGCACCTGGCGGCCAGGCTCGCCTGGCACCCGCGGCCGGACGCCCTCCGGGGCGAGATGCCGGGCGACCGTCCGGGCGGGCCGACCGGCGCGGCCGCCGCCGAGCTGGCCGAGACGGCCCGCGACAGCCGCGGCCAACTGCTGCACCCGCCCGCCGGCCCGGCCACCGACCCGCGCTTCGACGAACTGGTCCTCGCCCCGGCGATCGGCCGCTACGACGCCGCGGTCACCGCCCTGCGGGACGCCGGGCCGCAGGAGCACGGGCGGGCCCAGCGGTACGTCGAGCAGGCGGTCGGGGCGCTCACCGACGCGCTGGCGGGCGTCCTGCTGCCCACCTGGCGCGACGTCTGGCACGGGCTGGACCTGCTGCGCACGCTGCCGCCCGCCGCGCACCTGGCGGAGCGCTGGGAGGGCGACCGCTGGTCGTACACCGGTCACCGGGACAGGCTGGCGGCCGGCGAGCCGCCGCAGCCCCGCCAGGACGACGCCGTCACGGCTGCCCGCAAGCTCGCCCAGCGCGAGCGGGAGCAGGTCCGGGTGGAGGTCCAGGAGGCGCTGGACGACCCGCTGGCGATGGCCGAGCGCAGGCTGGCCGGGGAGGCGTTCACCGGCGAGGTGGTGGAGGTGGTGCCGGACCACGACACCTCGGGGCGCACGCCCAAACCGCGGCCGCTGGTGACCGTGCGGACGGCCGACCGCCCGCACGCCGACCTCGGGCGCGAGGCGCACCGCACCCACACCGCCACGCCGCAGAAGGCGGTGATCGCCGCGGTGGACCAACAGGCCGGGACGATCACCCTGCGGCTGATGTCGGGCATGGGGCGCAAGAAGGAGCCGGAGCCGGGCAGCCTCCCCGAGCCGGGCGAGCGGGTGACGTTCACCCTCTTCGAGCTGACGGCCCGCCAGTCCGCGCCGCTGCCCGAGCCGGACGACACCCCGTGGACGCACGGCGGCCCGCCCGGCTCGGGCGATCACGCGCGAGCCGTCGGCGGCGCGGGCGCGCCGCCCGCCGCGCCCCTGCCGTCCGCCGCGCCCCCGGCGTCCGCCGCCTCCGAGGAATGGGAGTGACCAGCCCCGTGACCGCGCCGTCCCCCGAGCACGAGCAGTCCCCGGGCGCCGCCGCCGACGCGGTGGTGGCCCGGATCCTCGACGCGACCGTCCGCCCCGCCATGGGCGCCCCGCGCGGGGTGGTGGTGGACTCCCCGCCGGGCGCGGGCAAGTCCACCCTGGTGGTGCGGGCCGCCCGGGAGCTGGTCGGCGCCGGCGAACGGCTGATGATCGTCGCGCAGACCAACAACCAGGTCGACGACCTGGTCGACCGGCTGGCCACGAAGGCTCCGGACATCACCATCGGCCGCCTGCACGCCTCCGACGGGCGGCCCGCCGCCGAGGCGCTGCGACACGGCAACGTCACCGCCGCCACCAAGGTGGCCGACCTCGCCGAGCAGGACGTGGTGATCTCGACCTCGGCCAAGTGGCAGTGGGTGAAGACCGAGGCGCCGTGGCGGCACGCGATCGTCGACGAGGCCTACCAGATGCGCTCGGACGCGCTGCTGGCCGTGGCCCGGTTGTTCGAGCGCGGCCTCTTCGTGGGGGATCCGGGCCAGCTCGACCCGTTCTCGGTGGTCGGCACCGACCAGTGGGCCGGGCTGTCGTACGACCCGTCGAACAGCGCGGTGGTGACGCTGCTCGCGCACAACCCGCAGATCGAGCCGCACCGGCTGCCGGTCTCCTGGCGGCTGCCGGCCAGTGCCGCTCCCCTGGTGTCGGCCGCCTTCTACCCGTACACGCCGTTCCGTGCGGGTACCGGGCCGGGCGACCGCACCCTGACCGCCGCCGTCCGGTCGGACGGCTCCGCGCTGGACGCGGCCGTCGACGAGGCCGCAGAGCGCGGCTGGGCCCTGCTGGAGCTGCCCGCCCGGCACACCGTCCGGACGGACCCGCAGGCGGTGGCGGTGGTCGCGGCCACCGTGCGCCGACTGCTGGACCGCGGCCTGACGGCGCACTCCGAGCAGGGCTCGACACCGCTGACCGCCGACCGGATCGCGGTCGGTACGGCCCACCGGGACCAGGCCGCCGCCGTCCGGGCCGCGCTGGTCGGGCTGGGGGTGCGGGTCGACCCGACGGCCGGGCCGGCCGTCACGGTCGACACCGCCAACCGGCTGCAGGGGCGCGAGTACGACGTCACGGTGGTGCTGCACCCGCTCTCCGGCCGGCCCGACGCGACCGCCTTCCACCTGGAGACGGGCCGGCTGTGCGTGCTGGCCTCCCGGCACCGACATGCCTGCATCGTGGTCGCCCGGGCGGGGATCGCCGAACTGCTGGACGAGCATCCGGCGACCGAACCCGTGCAACTGGGGGTGACGGTGAAGTTCCCGGACGGCTGGGAGGCGCACCACGCCGTCCTCGCCCACCTGGCCGACCACCGGGTGGCGCTGCGCTGATCCCGGCGCCGCGCCGGCCAGGCAGGTCGGGAGGAGCGATCGGGGCGGTCGGGGCGGTCGAGGCACCACCCCGGCGCGCGGCGCGGGAATAGCGCCTGTGATCGCACCGTTCCGTTACCGGCTGCCGCCTTGCGACAATGGACGACGGCCGGGCCCGGCCGTCGGCCCCGGCGGCCGCCGGCGCCCACCGCCCCACCCTCCCGGAGGTGTCCACCCATGCCCGACTCCCACCCGAGGCCGTCCGACCAGAGCGGCTCCCCCGCGCCGGCCGGCCCGGACCGGCCCGGACCGGCCGAACAGCCCGCCCGGCGGCTGCGCCCGGCCCAGCTGCTGTTCGAGCCGCCGGCCGGCGAGCCGGAGCCGGAGCGATTCTTCGACCTGGAGTCGATCGAGGACCCGGCGGAACTGCTGCGCCGCTCCACCGAGCTGGCCCTGGCGTTCCGGGCCGCCGCCGAGCGGGCCACCGACTTCCAGGCCGTGGCCGCCGCCCAGCTGGCCGACACCCGCCGGTTCGACGCGCTCTCCTTCGTGGAGATAGCGGCCCGCGCGGACTGGACGCCGGACTACGCGGAGAAGATGGTCGAGTACGGGCGCGGCCTGCTGCGTCCGCAGCGCCAGGGCGACTGAGACGTCCGGCCCGCCGGCCCGCCCGGCGGGCCGGCAAAGAGTCGCCGGCCGGAGAGCAGTCGCCGGCCCGGCGCCACGCCGCAGGTCACACCGCCGATCGCACACGCCCGACCGAACGGTGGAGCGGAATTCGATCATCTGTGGCATATGCGCAGGGCAGGGTACGCCGCCCCGGCGCACGCTGTCCGGCAAACTCCGCTTTCCCTCCCCGTCACGCTCGCGACGCCGCAGGCTGCTCCCCGTGGACATCTGGACGTATGAATCGGTGGAGTACGTCACCGTCGCCGGAGAGGCCTGGCTGGCCTCCGCCAGCGAGTACCCGCGCAGCATGCGCGCCCTGTGGCAGTCGCGCCCCTGGGCGCCCTCGGTCCTGCCCTGCGGCCGGGCCTTCGACGTGATCAGCATGCCGTCACTGTTCGGCCGCAAGGTGCTGGACGAACTGTGGACCTCCGGCCCGGGCTGCGGCCCGGTGGCGAGCCACCGCGGCCGGATCCTGCTGTTCGCCCAGCCGGGCGCCGCCCCGCGCCTGAGCAGCCTGCTGGCCTGGGAGGAATGGGCCGGGGACGTGCCGCCGCTGCTCTGCCACGGGCAGGGCGACGCGGTGACCGTGCCGCCCGTGCAGCGGATGGTGAACACCCCCGACTCCCCCGGGCTGGGGGCGGGCCGGTGGATCGTCGCACCGGACACCAGGGAGCCGTGGCTGCCCGGCGCCGCCGTCCTGCTCCGGGCCTGCGTCCGGGTGTCGCAGGGGCCCGGAGCCGGCGGGCCGGCGCCCCGTGCCGGGACGGCGGGCCCGGCCGGGGGCCGGCCACCGGCGCGGCAGCCGCAGCGCGAGCCCCGGCAGGCCGACCGGCGGCCCGGCGCCCACCTGCAGCCGATCCCGTCGGCCTGACCTCCGAGCCCGGCACCCCGTCCCGGCTGATCGGCCCGATGCCCGGCCCGAGGCCCACAACCCGAGGCCCGGCCCGACGCCCGGGGCAGCCCCTGCCTACCGATCGAGTCGGCCGGTTTATCGATTTTGGCGCGGCCCGGGCCCGCTGCTACAGTCTTCCCTGTCAGCAGGCGCCGCTAGCTCAGTTGGTTAGAGCAGCTGACTCTTAATCAGCGGGTCCGGGGTTCGAGTCCCTGGCGGCGCACAGACGGCAGAGGGGCCCTTCGCGAGAGCGAAGGGCCCCTCTGCGTTTCCGGCGTTCCCTCCGGAGGAGTTCCCGCCGGGCCGTCAGGCCTGCTCCGCGAGACGGCGCCTGGCCTCGGCCCAGCTGATCGGCAGCTCCTCGGCCGGCCCCTCCCAGAAGACGAAGGACGAGTCCTTCATGACCGGCCGCAGTGAAGTCATGATCGAGTAGTGCGGTTCGGCCCGGACGTAGGCGTTCAGGGTGCCGCGGTCCTCCCAGGCCGAGAGGGTCCAGAAAGTCCTCCGCAGCGGCTCGGCGACCAGCGAGGCCCCGACGGCGCCGGGGGCCCGGCGCACCTGCCGCCAGGCGGACATCGCCTTCAGGAAGAACCGCGGGACGTCGCGCAGGGTGCGGACCTCCAGGCGGGAGGCCATCACCAGCACCTGCGTACCGGGCCTGGGCGGGTTCGGGGTGACCCAGGGAAGGGTGGGCACGGTCATCACAGCCTTTCACCGGCGAGGGCCGGAACCTGTCTCCATAATAGACACTGATGCTATCCGGTATCCATACTTCTTCGGCGCTGCTCCCCCAGCCGACCCTTTCCGCCCCTGGCGCCCCTGCGGCCCCGGCTCCTTTCAGCCCCGGCCCCTCCCGCCCGTGAACGCGGCTCCGGAGGCCGAAGACCCCCGGCCCCGGGGACGCGAAAGGGCCCCCGCCGAAGCGGGGGCCCTCCTCGCGACCGTCCGGGTCAGCGGCCGCGCAGCGCGCGGTAGCGCGCGACCAGCTCGGCGGTGGAGCTGTCCAGCGAGTCGGTGCCCTCGCCGGTGAGCAGCACCGGCTCGATCCGCTTGGCGAGCACCTTGCCCAGCTCGACGCCCCACTGGTCGAAGGAGTCGATGTTCCAGATCGCGCCCTGGACGAACACCTTGTGCTCGTACAGCGCGACCAGCTGCCCGAGCACCGACGGCGTCAGCGCGCCGGCCAGCACGGTGGTGGTCGGGTGGTTGCCCTTGAAGGTCTTGTGCGGCACCAGTTCGGCCGGCACGCCCTCGGCGGCGACCTCCTCCGGGGTCTTGCCGAAGGCGAGCGCCTGGGTCTGCGCGAAGAAGTTGGCGAGCAGCAGGTCGTGCTGGGCGACCAGGCCGGGCAGCAGGTCGGCGACCGGCTCGGCGAAGCCGATGAAGTCGGCCGGGATGACCTTGGTGCCCTGGTGCAGCAGCTGGTAGTAGGCGTGCTGGCCGTTGGTGCCGGGGGTGCCCCAGACCACCGGGCCGGTCTGCCAGCCGACGGGGTTGCCGTCCCGGTCCACCGACTTGCCGTTGGACTCCATGTCCAGCTGCTGCAGGTAGGCGGTGAACTTCGACAGGTAGTGCGAGTAGGGCAGCACCGCGTGCGCCTGCGCGTCGAAGAACGCGCCGTACCAGACCCCGAGCAGGCCCATCAGCAGCGGGACGTTCTGCTCCGGTGGGGCGGTCCGGAAGTGCTCGTCGACCAGGTGGAAGCCGTCCAGCATCTCGCGGAACTGCTCCGGGCCGATCGCGATCATCAGCGAGAGGCCGATCGCGGAGTCGTAGGAGTAGCGGCCGCCGACCCAGTCCCAGAACTCGAACATGTTGGCCACGTCGATGCCGAAGTCCGCCACGCCCTCGGCGTTGGTGGAGAGCGCGACGAAGTGCTTGGCCACCGCTTCGGTGCCGGCCCGCAGCTCGGTGAGCAGCCAGTCCCGGGCCGAGGTGGCGTTGGTGATGGTCTCGATGGTGGTGAAGGTCTTGGAGGCGACGATGAACAGCGTCTCGGCGGCGTCCAGGTCGCGGACCGCCTCGTGCAGGTCGGCGCCGTCCACGTTGGAGACGAAGCGGACGTCCAGGTCGCGGGCGGTGTAGGAGCGCAGCACCTCGTAGGCCATCGCCGGGCCGAGGTCGGAGCCGCCGATGCCGATGTTGACGACGGTGCGGATCCGCTTGCCGGTGTGGCCGGTCCACTCGCCGGAGCGGACCTTCTCGGCGAAGACGCCCATCTGGTCGAGGACGGCGTGCACGGCGGGCACCACGTTCTCGCCGTTCACCTCGATCACGGCGTCGCGCGGGGCGCGCAGCGCGGTGTGCAGGACGGCGCGGTCCTCGGTGGTGTTGATCTTCTCGCCGCGGAACATCGCGTCGCGCAGGCCGGCCACGTCGGTGGCCTCGGCGAGGGCGCGCAGCAGGACGAGCGTGCGGTCCGTCACCAGGTGCTTGGCGTAGTCGACATGCAGGTCGCCGACCTGCAGGGTGTAGCGGCGGCCCCGCTCGGGGTCGGCGGCGAAGAGTTCGCGCAGGTGCAGCTCGCCGAGCTCCGACCGGTGCTTGCCGAGCGCGGCCCACTCGGGGGTGCGGTCCAGCGGGGTGCGGCCGTTGGCCCCCGGGCGGGCGTCCAGTTCCGACATCGGAATGCTCCTCGATTGATCTGGGTGCAGATACCGGCAGAGCCCAGCGGGAGGGTGGTTGCGCGAGGTCCGGCGGTACGAGTGGTGCGCCGACTCCGTTGACGGGCTGCCCGGGCGACAGCCTATGCAACGTCACGGGGCGCCGCGTACATTGCCTCGTTCCCGGACACCGAGTCGCCGCCGGGCGCCAGAACGTCGCCGGCGCGTCACCGCGAGGTCGCCGCCCCGCCGTCGGGAGGTGGCCGGGTGGCCGGGGTCAGGTGCGTTCGGAGCGCAGGTCCAGCCCGCGCAGCACCCCGTCGACGAGTTCGGGGTCGGCGCCGGGCTCGCTGCGGGCCATGATCATCTCCCGGCGGGAGGCGGCGATCATCTCCTGCTCCACGGTGTGGGCCTCACGCCACTGGGAGGCCCGCTGGCGGGCCTCGGCGGCCTCCTCGGCCGCGTACTTCTCGGGGCAGAGCCGGGCCAGCCGGGAGTGCTGGCGGTCGCGGAGCCGGTCGACGAGTTCGACCGGGAGGTCCTCCAGCTCCTCCAGTTCGACGAGCCGGTCCAGGCCGGCCTTGGCGGCCCGCCACCAGAGTTCGCGGACGGCCTGCTCGTGGGCGTCGTGGTCGGCGTCCAGGTGCAGCAGCCGGACCAGCATCGGCAGTGAGAGCCCCTGGACGAGCAGGGTGAAGAGCACCACGCCGAAGGCGATGAAGACCAGCCGGCCGCGCTGGGGAAAGGCCTCGCCGGAGTGCACGGTGAGCGGGACGGCCAGGGCCAGCGCGACGGTCGCCACGCCCCGCATCCCGGACCACCAGAGCACCACGCTCTCCTGCCAGCTGATCGGGGTGTCCTCGCCGTCGTCGGCGCCGAGCCGTTTGGAGAGCCAGCCGGCCGGGAGCAGCCACAGCAGCCGGACCAGCACGACCACCGCGATCACGGTGGCGGCGTCGCCGAGCATGCTGGTCCAGCCGGTGCCGGCCTCCTTCATGACGGTGGCCAGTTCGAGCCCGATCAGGCCGAAGGCGAAGCCGGTGATCAGGATCTCGACGATCTCCCAGAAGGCGTTGCCGACCAGCCGGTAGGCGACCTCGTCGGCGTCGGCGGCGCGTTCGGCCAGGTAGAGGGCGCAGATCACGACGGCGAGCACGCCGGAGCCGTGGATCTCCTCGGCCAGGGCGTACGCGGCGAAGGGCACCAGCAGGTTGAGGGCGACCTGCTGGGTCGGGTCCTCCAGGATTCCGGCGAGCTTGCTGTTGACCCAGCCGAGGCCGATGCCGACGACCACCGCGACCACCGCGGACAGCACGAAGCGCAGCACCGCGTGTTCGACCGAGAAGTCGCCGCTGACCACCGCCTCGATGGCCAGCGAGTAGATCACGATGGCCGTGACGTCGTTGAACAGGCCCTCGCTCTCCAGCACGGAGACCAGCCGGCGCGGGAGTCCGACGGCGCCGGCCACGGCGACGGCGGCCACCGGGTCCGGCGGGCTGACCAGGGCGCCGACCGCGATGGCGGCGCCCATCGGCAGGGCGGGCAGCAGCCAGTGGACGGTGCCCGCGACCGCGACGGTGGTGACCACCACCAGGGCCACCGCGAGCAGCAGGATCGAGCGGACGTTGGCCCGGAAGTAGCGGACCGAGGAGCGCCGGGCGACCGCGAAGATCAGCGGCGGTAGGACCAGCGGCAGGATCAGCTCGGGGTCGATGGCGATGTCGGGGATCTGCGGCACCAGGGCCATGCCCAGCCCGAGCAGGGTCATCAGGACGGGTTGCGGGACCCCGGTGCGGCGGGCCAGCGGGATGGTGACCACCGAGGCGAGCAGCACCAGGAAGAACAGGGGCAGCTGGCCCACGGGGAGGTGTCCTCTCGGTGTCCGGTCGCCGGGGTCGTGTCGCCCCGGCGGGGTGACCCCAGGTCCCGCGTCAGGATAAATCTGACAATGCGCTCATTCCGTGCCCGACACGCCGTTCGGCCCTTGACCTCAAGGGCGCTTCAACTTCCATGATGGTGCGGAGACCTGACGACAGGAGAAGCACCCCATGAAGGCAGTGACCGTCCCCGAGTTCGGCGGCCCCGAGGTGCTGCGGGTCACCGAGGTGCCGGCCCCGGCGCCCGGACCGGGCGAAGTGCGGGTCCAGGTCTACGCGGCCGGCCTGCAGCCGGCCGACCTCGCCGTCCGCGGCGGCTGGACCCCGCCCGGCGCCCGGCTCGAACTCCCGGTCGTCCTCGGCAACGAGTTCGCCGGCGTGGTCGACCAGCTCGGCGCCGGCAGCTTCGGCTGGGAGGTCGGCGACGAGGTGCTCGGCTTCCGGCTGCTCGGCAGCCACGCCGAGTACGTCACGGTGGACAGCTCCCAGCTGGTCGCCAAGCCGGCGGGGATGCCCTGGGAGCACGCCGGATCGCTCTCCGCCTCCGGCCAGACCGCGCACGTCGCCCTGAGCGGGCTCAAGGTCGGCGCCGGCGACACCGTCCTGGTCCACGGCGCGGCCGGCGGGGTCGGCACCGTCGCCGTCCAGCTCGCCCGTGCCTGGGGGGCCACCGTGATCGGCACCGCGAGTGAGCGCAACCACGACTACCTGCGCGAGCTGGGGGCCGTCCCGGTGACGTACGGCCCGGGACTGGCCGACCGGGTCCGGGCACTCGCCCCGCAGGGGGTGGACGCGGCCCTGGACGCGGCCGGGCACGGCGCCCTGGACGCCTCCGTCGAACTGATCGCCGACCGGGCCCGGATCGGCACCATCACCGACTTCGAGGGCGCCCGGCGCCTGGACGTCCAGTTCCTGCGGGGCCCCCGCTCGGCGGCCCGGCTGACCGAGCTGACCGAGCTCTGGACGGCCGGCGGCCTGCGCCTGGAGATCGCCGAGACCTTCCCGCTGGAGCGCGCCGCCGAGGCCCACCGGCTGGTCGCCAGCGGCCACGTCCGGGGCAAGGTCGTGCTCACTCCCTGACCCGCAGGACCGCCCCGAACCGATTGGCGGATTCGCCCGCTGACCAGGTAATGTTCTCCGCGTCAGCAGGCGCCGCTAGCTCAGTTGGTTAGAGCAGCTGACTCTTAATCAGCGGGTCCGGGGTTCGAGTCCCTGGCGGCGCACAGACAGACCGAGGGCCTCTCGCGACAGCGGGAGGCCCTCGGTCGTTCCCGGAGGCTCCCCCTGGAGGCCGTCCCCCGGATCGGGCCGGCGCCGGTGTAGCCCCGGCGGACACCGGTGTGCCGGACCCGACCGGGCGGGGTACGGGCGTCAGCCGACGGTCAGCACGACCTTGCCGCGCACATGGCCGGTCTCGACCTCCCGGTGCGCCTCGGACGCCCGCTCCAGCGGGACGGCCCCGGCGACGGTGACCCTCAGCAGGCCCTCGCGGTGGAGGCGGACCAGATCGGCCAGCCGCTCGGCGGAGCGCCGGGTGCCGATCCGGCGCACGCCGAGACGCGGGCCGCCCCAGGAGTCGGCGATGGTGACGGCGCGCTCGGTGTTGCCGTCGAGGATCTCGACCGAGGCGTCCAGCGCCTCGCCGCCGACGGCGTCGAAGACCGCGTCCACGCCGTCGGGCGCGGCGGCGCGGACCCGCTCGACCAGACCGGCGCCGTAGGTCACCGGGATCGCGCCGAGCGAGCGGAGGTACTCGTGGTTGCGCTCGCCGGCGGTGCCGATGACGACCGCGCCGCGGGCCCGGGCGATCTGCACGGCGTTGGAGCCGACACCGCCGGCGGCGGCGTGGATCAGCACCACGTCGCCGGCGCCGACCCGCAGCTCGTCCATCGCGCTGTGCGCGGTCTGCCCGGAGGCGGACAGCACGCCGGCCTCCTCCCAGGGCATCCCGGCCGGCTTGTGCACCAGCTGGTCGGCCCGCAGCAGGACGACGGCGGAGTAGCCGGTGCCGTCCAGGAAGCCGATCACCTCGTCGCCGACGGCCACGCCGGTGACGCCGCGGCCGACCTGGTCGACCACGCCGGCCACCTCGTTGCCCAGCCGCACCGGGAAGGTGTCCGGGTTCCACTGGGCGAAGTCGCCCCGGCGCCAGGCGGTGTCGAAGGGCTGGACGCCGGCGGCGCGCACCCGCACCCGCACCTGGCCGGTGCCGGCGTCCGGGTCCGGGATCTCGACCGGTACCAGGACCTCCGGCTTGCCGTACTCGTTAAAGACGATCGCGGTGGACATGTCGTTACCTCTCGTGGAAGGACAACTGGCTCATCGGGGTGGAAGGGTCGACCGCCGGAGCGGGCCCGGCGGAGCCGGATCGGGTGCACCGCGCCCGGCCGGCGGCCTGGAACGGCTAGCGGAGGGCGGCTTCCTCCCGTGGCTGCTCGTCCTCGCCGCCGTCACCGGCGTCGCCGCCGTCGCCGCCGGTCGGCGGCCGGTGCCCGCGGGCGTGCTCGGGGAGCAGGAAGGCGAGGACGAAGCCCAGGGCGAGCAGGCCCACCACGACCCGGACGGTGCGCCGGAGGGTCCGGTCGAAGCCCCGCTCGAAGGAGTCGGTGGCGCCGCTGCGCACGGCCGCGGCCACCCCGTCCGGGTCGCCGGACATGCTCGCCGCGGCCTTGACGTCGCTCTCCAGCCGTACGCAGCCGGCGGGGACCGCGTCGGGGTCGGTGGCGGTGGCGCGATCATGGCCGCAGCCGGCGAGACCGGTGACGATCCTGTCCTGGGCGGCCCCGGTGACCTGGACGGCGGCCAGCCGGGCCCGCAGGTCCGGGGTGTCGGTGGCCCGGTTGACCTGGGGGCCGAGGATGCCGAAGAAGACGGTGCCGATGACGGCCACCCCCAGCGCGCTGCCGAACTGCTGGATCGCGGTGAGCGTGCCGGAGGCCGAGCCGTACTCGTGGGACTCCACACCGGCCAGCACGATGTCGAAGAACGGCGCGAGGAAGAGACCGAGCCCGGCGCCGTAGACCGCCAGGGCCGGGGCGGTGTGCCACGGCGAGACGTCGGTGCCGACGCCGCGGACGGTCAGCAGGATCCCGATCGCGCCGACCGCCATCAGCGCGGTGCCCAGGTGCAGCGACCTGCGGCCGAGCTTGCGGGTCAGCCCGGCGCCCGAGGCGACGAAGCCCGAGACGCTGCCGAGGGCCTGCGGCAGGACGGACAGGCCGGCCTTGAGCGGCGAGAAGCCGAGGCCGAGCTGGAGGAAGAGGGTGAACACCAGGCCGAACCCGGTCAGCGCCGTGTAGACCGCCAGCCCGGTGACCAGGCCGCCGGAGAAGGCCCGCTTGCGGAACAGCGTCGGCACGACCAGCGGGTCGCCGCCGCGGGCCTGGATCCGGTTCTCCACCTTGGCGAAGACCACGAACAGCACCAGGGAGAGCGCCATCAGCAGGAAGCACCAGGCCGGCCAGTCGAGCGAGCGCCCCTGGACCACCGGGTAGATCATCAGCAGCGCGGCCGCGCCGGCCAGCAGGGCTCCTGGGACGTCCAGTCCGGCCGCGCTCGGCGCCTGCCTGCCGGGGATGTACCTGAACCCGGCGACGATGACGAACAGCCCGACCGGGACGTTGATCAGGAAGACCATCCGCCAGCCGGTGCCGAACAGGTCCCCGCTGATCAGCGCACCGGCCACGACCGGGGCCGCCACGGTGGCCAGGCCCATCGCGGGGCCGTACGCGCCGAAGGCGGTGGCCAGCTCCCGGGGCGGGAAGATCGAGCGGATCGTGCCCAGGCCCTGCGGGAGCAGCAGGGCGCCGAACAGGCCCTGGGCGATGCGGGCGGCGATCAGCGTCCCGGGCGAGAGCGAGACCGCGCAGAGCACGGAGCAGACCGTGAAGCCGACGGCGCCGATCAGGAAGACCGGCTTGCGTCCGTAGATGTCGCCGAGCCGCCCGCCGGTGATCAGGCCGGCGGCCAGGGCGAGGGTGTAGCCCGCTCCCAGCCACTGGATCAGGGCGAGGCCGCCACCGATGTCGGCGCGGATGGAGGGGGCCGCGATGTTGGTGATCATCGCGTCGAGCAGATTCATGATCGAGGCGGCCAGGATCGCGGCGAAGGCGAGCCAGCGCCACTTGTACGGGGCCTCGTCGGCCTCCGTCGGTGATTGCTGCCCTGTCGTCATTGGCGGAACCCATCAGGTGTGTGCGGAATGACGTCCGACGAACGGCCGAGCCCCCGACGAACAGTGATCGCTTAATGGAGAACGCCATTCGAGCATCCGAACGCTGTTCGCGTCAAGTACAGCGTTCGCCTGTTGGTACCCTGGCTCTGGGCTGCGCCCCTCCGGGGAGTCGCCACCAGGAAGGAGCCCACGAACCATGGCCGTTTCCCGGTCCCACGACACCCCGGGGATCCCTGCCGCTCCATGGCGCAAGGGGCGTGCGGGCAAGCAGCCCGCGCCCCAGCGGATGCCGCTGTCCGCCGATCTGATCGTGGACGCCGCCCTCCGGATCGCCGGAGCCGAGGGCATCGACGCGCTGACCATGCGCCGGATCGCCCAGGAGTTCGACACCGGGCCGTCGAGCATCTACGCGCATGTGATCAACAAGGACGAGCTGCTCGACCTGATGCTCGACCGGGTGGCCGCCGGCATCCAGGTGCCGAAGGCGGACCCGGAGCACTGGCAGGAGCAGGCCAGGGACGTCGCCCGCGCGATCTACCAGGTCTTCTCCGCCAACGCGGACGTCGCCAGGATCGCCCTCGCCACCATCCCGACCGGCCCGAACATGCTCAGGGTCACCGAGGGCCTGCTGGCCGTCCTGGTGGCCGGCGGGGTGCCGATCCAGCACGCCGCCTGGTCGGTCGACCGGATCCTGCTCTACATCAGCGCCGACGCCTACGAAGGCTCGCAGTTCATGGCCCGTCAGCGCGAGAGCGGCCTGCCGATCCACGAGTTCGGCCCCGCCTTCCGCGAGCAGGTCCGGACGTTCTACGCCTCGCTGCCGAGCGAGTCCTTCCCCTGCACCAGCGCCAACGCCGACATCCTGACCACCGGCGGCGGCGACGAGCGGTTCGAGTTCGGACTGGACCTCATCCTGACCGGCCTGGCGGCCAAGCTCCCCGCCCCCGACGCCTGAGCGGCCCGGGAACGCCGCCGGCCGGCGGGCACGGGACACGTGCCCGCCGGCCGGCGGGTGGAGCTGGTGGTGCAGGCGGTCCAGGTGGAGCGGGCGGCCGGCCGGCGCGGGGCCGGCCGGTGCGGCGGGATCAGCCGAAGTAGCTGTCGAAGTTCTTCGAGAACTCCCGGCCGCCGAACTGGTCCCAGTTGATCGACCAGGTCATCAGGCCGCGCAGGTTCGGCTGGGCGCCGGCCCGCGGCACGTACGTACCGCAGTTGGTCAGCTTGGTGAGGCAGTCCAGCGCCTTGTTCACCTCGGTGGGGCTGACGTAGCCGTTGCCCGCGTTGGTGGTGGCCGGCATGCCGATGGCCAGCTGGGACGGGTTGAGCGCGGGGAACATGTTGGCGGTGTTGCCCGCCACCGGGAACCCCTTGAGCAGCATGTCGGTCATCGCGACGTGGAAGTCGGCGCCGCCCATCGAGTGGTACTGGTTGTCCAGGCCCATGATCGAACCCGAGTTGTAGTCCTGGACGTGCAGCAGGGTGAGGTCGCCGCGCATCGCGTGGATGACCGGCAGGTAGGCACCGGCGCGCGGGTCCTGGCCGCCCCACGGACCCGAGCCGTAGTACTGGTAGCCGAGCTGGACGAAGAAGGTCTCCGGGGCCATGGTCAGCACGAAGCCGGCGCCGTACTTGGCCTTCAGGGTCTTCAGCGCGGAGATCAGGTTGACCACGACCGGGGTGGTCGGGTTCTTGAAGTCGGTGTCACCGGTGGCCAGTGACAGCGAGTGGCCCTCGAAGTCGATGTCGAGCCCGTCCAGGCCCCACTTGTCGATGATCGCGGAGACCGAGGAGACGAAGGTGTCCCGGGCGGCGGTGGTGGTGAGCTGGACCTGGCCGTTCTGGCCGCCGATCGAGATCAGCACCTTCTTGCCCTTGGCGCGCTTGGCGGCGATGGCCGCCTTGAAGTCGGCGTCCGACTCCACCGACGGGCACTCGGCGACCGGGCAGCGGTTGAAGCGGATGTCGCCGGAGGTGACCGAGGTCGGCTCGCCGAACGACAGGTTGACGAAGTCCCACGAGTCGGGGACGTCGGCGACCTTGGTGTAGCCGGCGCCGTTGGCGAAGCTGGCGTGCAGGTAGCCGACCAGCGCGTGGTTGCCGGGCGGCGGCACGGTCGGCGTGCCGGTGCTGGTCGGCGTCGCGGTGGTGGTCGGGGTGGCCGTCACGGTCGGGGTGGCGGTGGCCGTGGGCGAGGCGGTGGCGGTCGGGCTGGCCGAGGCGCTGGCCGACGGGGAGGGGCTCGGGGCGCCCGGCCCGTCCAGCGAGACGTCGTCCGCGTAGTAGGTGCCCTGGCCGTACCAGCCGTGGGTGTACACGGTGGCGCTGGTCTGGGCCGCGCCGGTGGTGAAGCTGACGGTGAGCTTCTGGTACGCACCGCCGGTGCCGGGCGTCCAGGTGCTGGTCCCGCCGTCCACGCCGAGGTAGACGTAACTGCCCTTGACGTACGCGCTGAGCGTGTACGTGGTGCTGGGCGCGACGGTGACGGTCTGCGAGCACTGGGCCGAGGAACTGGCCGAGGCGGCGCCCGCCAGGGCGTAACTGCCGGTGCGGGCCTGGCCGGTGACGACGCTGCCGGTGCCGGCGGCGCAGCTCCAGGGGGCCAGGGCGTTGCTCTCGAAGCCGCCGTTGGTGAGGAACTCGCCGGCCGAGGCTGCGGGCGCGGTGCCGAGCGCCAGGCCGACGGCGCCGGCGGCCGCGACGGCCCAGGCGGTGCCGATGGCGGCGAGACGGCGGGGCCTGCCCCGGTGCTTGGTGGGGGATGCTGTTCTGCGCATGCGGGGGACTCCTGCTGGGGCGCGGGATGTGGGGGTGTCCGAGGGCATGGGGAAGCTGCGGCCAGGTGGGGGTGCGGCCGTTCCGTCAACCAGTTGGACTAGACCACTGAAGTGGATCCGCCGCTTCTGTGTCAATGCCCCCGAGGCGACGGAGAGTTGCCTCCCCGGCCCGGCCGCCGGTGCCCGGACGCTCCCGGACGACCCGTCGGAACCGCCCCGGGCGGCCCTTCCGCCCGCAGCCCCACCCGCTCCCCGGACCGTCCCCCCGGTGGTCCGGGGAGCCGCGTTTCCCGACCGCCCCGATGGCCCCCGCCGGTCCGCCTGCGTCGCGCCGCCCGGGTTGCGACCGGTAGGCCACCACCGAACCATGAAGAGGTGACGGCGCCCGGCTACCTCAGACACCCCCACCTGCGCGGTGGCCTGCTCGCCTTCACCGCCGAGGACGACGTCTGGGTGGCGCCGCTGGCCGACGGCAACCGCACCGGCCGGGCCTGGCGCGTCAGCTGCGACCGCACCCGGGTCAGCCACCCGCGGTTCTCCCCCGACGGCCGCACCCTCGCCTGGACCAGCTGGCTGACCCTCACCCCCGAGGTCTGGACGGCTCCCACGGACGGCGGCGAGGCCGTCCGGCTCTCCTACTGGGGCAGCCAGGACACCCGGGTCCGGGGCTGGCTCCCCGACGGCGAGGTGCTCGCCGTCACCTCGTACCACGAGCCGTTCGCCCACTACACCTGGGCACACGCGCTGCCGCTGGACGGCTCACCGGGGCGCAAGATGCCGTGGGGGCCGGTCGGCGACGCCCAGACCAGCCACGAGCACACCGTCCTGCTCACCGGCTCGGCCCCGCACGAACCCGCCGCCTGGAAGCGCTACCGGGGCGGCGCCACCGGGCGGCTCTGGGTCGACGGGCAGCGGCTGCTGCCGGAGCACGAGGGCCACCTCGCCTCGCCGATGCCGGTGGACGGACCCGACGGGCCCAGGATCGCCTTCCTCTCCGACCACGAGGGCATCGGCAACCTCTACTCCTGCCGCCCGGACGGCTCCGGCCTGCGCCGGCACACCGACCACGCCTCCTACTACGCCCGCGAGGCCGCCACCGACGGCACCCGGATCGTCTACCAGCACGCCGGGGACATCTGGCTGCTCGACGGCCTCGACGCCCCCGCCCCGCGCCGGCTGCGGGTGCCGCTCGGCGGCGCCCGGGCCGGCCGCCGGCCGTACCAGGTCAACGCCGCCTCGCACGTCAAGGACCTCGCCTGCGACGCCACCGGCCGGACCGGCGTGATCACGGTGCGCGGCAGCCAGTACTGGCTGACCCACCGGGACGGGCCGGCCCGGGCGCTGGCCGACACGCCCGGGGTACGGACCAGGCTGCCGGTGGTGCTCGGCCACACCGACGAGGTCTGCTGGATCACCGACGCCGAGGGCGAGGACGCCGTCGAGATCGCCCCGCTGCCCGGCAGCGAGCACCACCACGAGCACCGGTCCGGTCAGCACCCCGGGGTCCGGCGGATCGCCGGCGGCCGGATCGGCCGGGTGCTGGAGCTGACCGCCGCCCCCGACGGCCGGACCCTCGCGGCCGCCACCTCGGACGGGCGGCTGCTGCTGGTGGGCACCGCCGACGGCGAGGTGCGCGAGCTGGCCTCCTCCACCTACGGGCCGGTAGGCAGCGCCGTCTTCTCCCCCGACTCGCTCTGGGTCGCGTGGTCCCAGCCGGTGGCCGGCCGCTCGCTGCGCAAGATCCGGATGACCCGGGCCGACATCCTGGCGCCGATCACCGACATCACCGACGGCCGGTTCGAGGACGAGCAGCCGGTCTTCACCCGGGACGGCCGCTACCTGGTGTTCCTCTCCTGGCGCGGCTTCGACCCGGTGCACGACGTGCACACCGGGGACATGTCCTTCCCGCTCGGCTGCCGCCCCTACCTCGTCCCGCTGGCCGCCGACACGCCCTCCCCGTTCGCGGCCCCCGCCGAGGGCCGGCCGGGCGGGGCGGTGCCGGCGACCGGCGCCGCCCCCGGCGACGGCACCGTCACGGTCGAGCCGCAGGGCATCTCGGAGCGGCTGGTCCAGTTCCCCGTGATCGCCTCCAAGTACTCGGCCACCGACGCCGTGCGCGGCGGGCTGGTCTGGCTGCGCTGGCCGATCTCCGGCGCCCTCGGCCAGACCTTCGCCAATCCCGACGACACCTCCGGCCGCCCCTCCCTGGAGTACTTCGACCTGGCCCGCGGCACCCGCACCACCCTGGTCGACAAGCTGGACGGCTACGCGGTCTCCGGCGACGGCGGCTCGGTCGCCGTGTACTCAGCCGGCACCCTGCGGATCGTCCCGGTGCCGGGCCCGACCGGCGGGCTCAGCGTCGACCTGCGACGGATCACCCACACCGTCCACCCGGCCGAGGAATGGCGCCAGGCGTACCACGAGGCCGCCCGGATCGTCCGCGACCAGTTCTGGGACGAAGGCATGTGCGGCCTGGACTGGACGGCCCTGACCGCGCAGTACGAGCCGCTGCTGGACCGGATCGCCGGCCCCGACGACTTCGCCGACCTGCTGCGCGAGCTGCTCGGCGAACTCGGCACCTCGCACGCCTACGTCACCCCGGCCCGGCGGGGCGAGGGCCCCTCCCCCGTCCAGCAGCCGCTCGGGCTGCTCGGGGCCAACGCCCGGCGCTCCCCGGACGGCCGCTGGCTGGTGGACCGCGTCCTGCCCGGCGAGTCCTCGGACCCGCGGGCCCGCGCTCCGCTCGCGGCCCACGGCGTCCGGGACGGCGACGAGCTGCTGGCCGTCGCCGGGCGCCCGCCGGACCCGCTGCGCGGCCCGGCGCCGCTGCTCGCCGGCACCGGCGGCACCAGCGTCGAGCTCTCCCTGCGCAGCGGGCCGCAGGGGCCGGTCCGCCGGATCGCCGTCACCCCGCTCACCGACGAGCGGCCGATCCGCTACCAGGCCTGGGTGGGCCGGCGCCGCGAGCTGGTCCGGGAGTTCAGCGACGGGCGGTGCGGCTACCTGCACATCCCCGACCTCGGCGGCTCCGGCTGGGCCCAGTTCAACCGGGACGTGCGCCGCGAGCTCGACAAGCCGGCGCTGGTGCTGGACGTGCGCGGCAACGCCGGCGGCAATGTCTCCGAGCTGGTGCTGGAGAAGCTCACCCGGCGCGTCCTCGGCTGGGACTTCAGCCGTGGGCGGCAGCCCGTGCGCTACCCGAGGGACGCGCCGCGCGGCCCGGTGGTCGCCCTCGCCGACGAGGCCACCAGCTCGGACGGCGACGTGATCATCACCGCCATCAAGCTGCTCGGCCTGGGGCCGGTGATCGGCGCCCGCACCTGGGGCGGGGTGGTGGGCATGACCGGGCGTCACCAGCTCGGCGACGGCACCCAGATCTCGGTGCCCAAGAACGCCTCCTGGTTCACCGGCGGCCTCGGCTGGTCGGTGGAGAACCACGGCGCGGAGCCGGACGTGCACGTGCTGCGCACCCCGAACGACTGGGCCCGGGGCCGGCATCCGGAGCTGGCCTGCGCCGTCGGGCTCGCGCTGGAACTGCTGGAGGACAGCCCGGCCGCGGTGCCGCCCCCGGAGGACATCCCGCGCCCGGACCTGCGCCGGCCGCCGCTGCCGCCGCGCTGAACCGGGCAGCTCCCGTGCGTCCGGGCACCCCGTACGTCCGGGCACCCCCGTGCGTCCGGGCGCCGTGCGGCGCGGCGTCAGGACGCACGGGAGGGGCGCGCCCCGGCAGGCGCGCCCCTCCATCCATTCGGGTGGTACTCATTCCGGTGGTCCGTGGGCCGGCTCGACTGCCGGCGGCCCTCCGGGCGGGAGTCGTCAGTCCCAGGGGTCGCCCTCGGCCGTCATGTTCTCCCGGGCCCGCTCCTCCTCCTCCTGGGCGGACATCGCGGACGGCGGCTGCTCCGGCTCGCGCGCCCGCTCCGTCCGGTCGGGGAAGGCGTCGGCCGCCTCGTCGTGGGCGAGGGCCGCGCGCTGCGCGGGGTCCGACATGGCGGTGGAGTCCTGTTCGTGCGTCCCGCCGAGGGAGGACCTGGCCTCCTCGCCGGCATCGTGCGCCTTGTGGCGGAACCTGTCGAAGATGCCCATGTCTCCTCCTCCGGGTGGTTACCGGGCTGTCCTCACTCTCACACCGCGCCGCACGGCCCGCATCCGCAGGCCGGACCGGGCCCGCCCACCCCGCCGGCACCCGCACCGGCAGCCGGCGCAGGCCGGCGCCCCGGCCCGGCCTCACCGCAGGGTGCCGATCCGGGCACCGGTGTCCAGCAGGCCGGTCAGCCGCACCTCGCCCTGGCCGGCCCCGGGCACGGCCAGCGCGCGGGCCGGCACCTTGGTCTCGGGCATGGTGAGCGCGCCGGTGGCGGAGACGCTCACCAGCCGCCGGCTGCCCGCCATCAGCAGGTACGACCTGCCGGACTTCCCGCGCCACCAGGTGGCCGCCAGCACGTTCTGGTCGAAGCGGCTGCAGGCCCGGGTCTCCGGCGCCCCGGCCGTGCGCAGCGGCGCCGCGGCGGTGCGGCGCGGGTCGGGCAGCAGGATCGCGGTGGCCGCCGACCCGCCGCCGTCCCAGCCGTCCCGGCGGACGCAGACCCAGGTCGCGGCGCCCTCCCCCTCCGGGAGCTGCTGGGTGGCGAAGGCCCAGGTGTTCAGGGCCCGGGTGCCCGGGCCGGCGTCGGCCGGGCCGGCCCCGGGCAGCCCGCAGGAGGTACGGGCCCAGGCGGCCAGCGCCTCCGGACCGGTCGCCTCGCGCGGCGGGCCGGCCGGGGTGCCGTCCGGGGGCGGGGTCCAGGTCAGGTGGGCGGGCAGCAGGCCGCCGACGTCGGCCAGCAGGAAGGCGTGCTGCTCCGCCACCACCGGCGAGGAGCGCAGCTGCAGCACCGGCCGCCGGGTGCAGGAGCCGTCGCCGGTCATAGCCAGCACCGGGGTGAGGCCGTCGGGATGCGGCACCGGGCGGGCGGCCGCGTCCGGGGTGCGCAGGTCCCGGGTCTCGGCCGCGTCGACCCAGGGGGCGAGCAGGTAACGGGCGCCGTCGGGGGTACGGGTGACGGCGAGCGCCGCGGCCGTGGTGACGTCGGCGTCGTCGGCCCGGGCGAGGGCCAGCTCCGGCTGCCGGCCCTCGGTGTAGCGGGCCAGCCGGCCCTCGCCGTACAGGACGACCACGGCCGCGCCGTCCAGCCGCCCGGCGTACAGCAGTTGGGCGGCGCCGGGCGGGCCGTCGGGGGTGCCGGGCTCGGCGGTCCGGCGGACCTGCGGGGTGGGGCCGGCCCAGGCGGCGGCCGCCCGGCCGAGCAGGGCCTGGTCGGTGGTGAGGTCGCCGCGGGCGGGCCAGACGCCGAAGTCCAGCCGTGCGGTCTGCCGCCAGGCGTCGGCGGCCGCCCGGCGCGGCGCCGGGAGGGCCCGCCCGGCCGGGTCGGCGGCGGAGGCGGCCCGCTGCGGCGGCCGGGCCTGGCCCGGCAGCAGCGGCAGGCCCACCGCGGCGGCCAGCACGGCGGCGGCCGCCGCGGCCAGCATCCGGCCCTTGGCCCGGCGCCGGAGCAGGTCGGTGGGCTGGGCCCGGACGGCGCAGGGGTCGAACTCCGGTGAGCGGTCGAGGTCCCGGCCGGCCGCCCGGTGCCCCGCGTGGATCCGCTCGGCCTCGGCCAGTGCCCGGCCGGGGTCGGGCACGCCGGCCCGGGCGAGCAGCGCGGTGACCCGGTCGGAGGGCAGCCCCTCCAGGACCCGCAGGGCGTAGCCGGCCCGGGTGTGCGGCGTGGCCCGGGCCAGCTCCTGGTCGAGGGCGAGGTCCTCGGGGCTGCCGGCGGCGGTGAACAGCCGCAGCCCCCAGAGCCGGGGCAGCGGCAGCAGCCGGCGGCGCAGCGGGTGGGCGAGCGCGCCGCGCAGCACCTGCAGCCGGACGGCCTCCTGGGCGCGGCCCTCGTACGGCCCGGTGGAGGTGTCGGCGCACGGATCGTCCGGCGGGGCCCCGCGCAGGGCCCGCTGGACGACGGCGTGGGCGGCCAGGATCCGGTGGTGCCGGTCGGTGCCGCCGGGCAGCACCAGGTAGGCGAGTCTGGCCAGTTCGCGGTAGCCGCCGACCAGGGCGGCCTCGTGCTCCTTGAGCCGGGCGCGCCGGGCGGCTCCGGGCAGGCGGCGGGCCCGGGCGCGTGGGGGCGCGGCCGGGGACGGGTGCCGGGGCTCCTGCCGGACCTGCCGCGGGGGCTGCTCCGGGCCGGACGGTTCGAGTGCTATCGGTGCCACGGAGGTGGCGGCTTCCCGACCGTTCATACGGAGGCTCCCCTGCTGTGCGCCGCGCTGGCGCCCGCCCAAAGTCCGGCCGGGCGCCGCCTGACCCAGTGCCAAACGAACGGATCATGGGATCGTCACGATGTCCCACCTCCCGGCCCCGCGCTCCCGGCCCCGCGCTCCCGGCCGCCGCGGCCCGGCCCGCACGCTCCCCCGGCGGTTCCCCCGACTGTTTCCCCCCACCGGGGCGGGGCAGGCGAGGCCCATGGCCATCAACAGCGGTAGACGCGGCTCCCTCCTCTCCCGGGGACGGCGGCTGGGGCGCGGCCCGGTCGTGCGGGCCGCCGGGCGGGCCGGGTTCACGGCCCGCGGGGTGATCTACGTCCTGGTCGGCGTACTGGCGGTGCGGATCGCCCTCGGCGGCTCCGACGGCAAGGAGGCGGACCGCTCCGGGGCGGTGGCAGCCATCGGCGAGCAGCCGTTCGGCCAGGTGATGCTGTGGGCGCTGGCGGCCGGTCTGGCCGGGATGGCGCTGTGGCGGCTGTCGGTCGCCGTGCTCGGCCGGGGCACCGGTGAGGACGGCTGGACCGAGCGGGCCGCGGACCTCGGCCGGGCCGTCTTCAACGCCTTCCTCTGCTCCGGCGTGCTGCAGACCCTGCTGGTGGGCACCGGCGGGACACGCTCCGGCGACGAGTCGTCCAAGGAGTACACGGCGACGGTGCTGGGCTGGCCCGGCGGGCGGTGGCTGGTCGGCGCGGCCGGCCTCGCGGTGATCGTCACCGGCGTGGTGCTGGGCGTGCGCGCCGCGCTGCGGACGTTCGAGAAGAAGCTGGACACCGGCGCGATGGGCCCCCGGGTGCGTACGGCTGTCCGCACCCTCGGTGTGGTCGGCGGCGGGGTGCGCGGACTGGTCTTCGCCGGCGCGGGCGTGTTCGTCCTGCTGGCGGCGGTGGCCTTCGCCCCGGCCCGGGCGAAGGGCTTGGACGAGACGCTGCGCTCCTTCGCGGGCACGGCCGCGGGCCCGGCCCTGCTGGTCGCGGTCGGCGGCGGGCTGGCGCTGTACGGCTGCTTCTCGTTCTGCCAGGCCCGCTGGTACCGGCTGCGCTGAGCGGCCGGCACCGCCCCGGGTCCCGGCCACGCCGGGTGGCCGGGACCTGGGGCCCTACGAGACCGGTCAGCCGGTGACGCTCGCCGCGCCGGTCTCCAGGTGACCGGAGAAGCGCTGCGACCAGCTGCTGTCCGAGTTCACCGTGACGGTGAAGTCGTACCAGCCGTTCTGGCCCGCCACCGCGTTGAAGAAGTCGCTGACGTCGCCGCCGGCCGGCACCTGGTACGTCCAGGTGCCGGTGCGGTAGTTGTTCGAGGTGATGGTGAAGGTCACCGCCGAGGTGCCGGAGTTGGCGAGCTTGAACCAGATCGCCAGCTTGCCGCTGCCCGGCTCGATCGCGTAGGAGGCGGTGACCGCGGCGGTCCGGCCCGCCTTGGTGGCGTCGCCCTTGAAGCGGCGCAGGAAGCGGTTGGGGCCGGTGACGCCGAGGTCGTACGGGCCGTTGCCGTAGCCCGGGCCGCAGTTGAAGAAGTCGCTCTGCTCGCCGCCGGCGTCCACGGTGTACTGCCAGGGCCCGCCGCTGCGGTAGGCGTTGGCGTACGCGGCGAAGTGCGCGGCGCTGGTGGCGGCGGTGCCCGTGTTGGACATCTTGAGCCAGACCTTCATCACGCCGCCCGAGCCGAACTCCAGGTGGTCCAGGTTGGCGTTCGGCTGGTACGGCAGCGCGCGGGCCGGTCGGGTGCCGGACTCCTGGGCGGGCAGCGCGTTGGTGACCGGCGCCGGGTTGGGCAGCGGACCGCAGGCGGAGAGGCCGATCACGGCGTCGGTGTTGGGCAGCGCGGGCATCCCGTACACCGGGTGGGCGAAGTCGAAGACGCCGGTGAGGTCACCGGTGACCTTGCGGCGCCAGGCGCTGATGTTCGGGCAGGTGGCCGGCTTCCCGACGGCGGCCGTCCAGCGCTCCAGGAAGCGCAGCACCGAGGTGTGGTCGAAGGTCTCCGAGTTGACCCAGCCGCCGCGGCTCCACGGGGAGATGGCGATCATCGGGACGCGGAAGCCGAGGCCGATCGCGGTGTTGCTGTAGAACTCGCCGGCGGTGCCGGCCGGCGGCGAGGGCGGCGGGACGTGGTCGAAGAACCCGTCGTTCTCGTCGTAGTTGAGGAACATGATGGTGGAGTTGAAGACGTTCGGGTCCGCGTTGAGCGCGTCCATCACCATGTGGACGAAGTGCGCGCCGTCGTTGGGCGTGGCGTACGGGTGCTCGGAGGAGGCCTCGTCGGCGACCACCCAGGAGACCTGCGGGAGGGTGCCGTTGAGGACGTCCGCGCGGATCGCGGCGGCGATGTCGTCCGGCGTCCGCCCGGTGACCCTGGGGACCGAGCCCATGCCCTTGACGGCCAGGGCGCTGCCGGCCGGGGCGTCGGTGAACTGCTTGAAGTAGGCGAGGGCGTTGTCGCCGTAGTTGTCGGCGGCGTTCTGGTAGACCTTCCAGCTGACCCCGGCGTTCTCCAAAGCCTCGGCGTAGGTCTGCCAGCGCAGCCCGGACTCGTCGCCGCCGTTGTAGGCGGGGCCGCCGGCGGTGCCCGCCGGGTCGATGGTGCCGCTCCAGTGGAAGGTTCGGTTGGGGCCGGTGGCGCTCAGCGTGGAACAGAAGTAGGCGTCGCAGATGGTCCAGTTCTCGGCCAGCGCGAAGTGGAACGGGATGTCGGCGCGCTGCAGGTGGCCGAGGGTGCGGACGTTGCCCTTGGCGAGCACCCAGGAGTCGAGCTTGCCGCCGTTCCAGGCGGTGTGCTGGTCGTTCCAGGAGTGCGCGAGGTCGCCGTTGCACTGGGCCAGGCGCTCGGGGTCGGCGCCGCCGGCCGGCTTGGTGGCGCTGAAGGCCCACGGGTACTGCCGGCCGAGGCCGTTGGGCTGGTTGAAGACGCTGTAGCCGCCGGCGATCTGGATCGCGCTGCGGTCGGCGAAGCCGCGTACGCCGCGCAGCGTCCCGAAGTAGTGGTCGAAGCTGCGGTTCTCCTGCATCAGCACCACGATGTGCTGGGCGTCGGTGATGGTGCCGGTGCTCGTGAGCGCCGCCGCCGAGGCGGGAGCGGCGGCGCCGACGGCGGCGCTGCCCGCCACCGCCGCTCCGGCCGCCGCGCTCGCCGACAGTGCCATGAACTTTCTACGGCTCAGCTCGGACATCTGCCCGGCCCGTCCCTTCGCTAGCGATGTTGTACACACAGGTTGTGGACAACGTCGGTCGCGGAGCATCCTCACGCAGGGCATGCCAAGGAGACCAGACTCGTGCCGCATGATTGTCGGACTGTTCGCCCAACTGTCGGTGAACGGCCTGGAGATGAACAGCCGGGGCGGGGCGCGTGACGGCCCGGACACACCGCCCGGGCCGGCCGATCAGCGGTCCTTGACGGTGATGCCCAGCGCCTGGGCGAACTGCGGCGCCAGCTCGAACAGCTGGGTGCTGCTGATCAGCGCCCCGCGCAGCCCTTCGTGCCCGTCGGACAGCCCCAGCCGGACGGCGCCGCGCAGATCGGTCTTGCTCAGCTTGGCGCCGCGCAGCCGCACGTCCTCCAGGGTGGAGCCGGGGAAGGTCACCCCGGTCAGCTTGGCGTCACCGAAGTCGACGTCCCGCAGCACGCAGTCCTCGAACACCACGTCGCGCAGCACCGCCGCCCGCAGATTGACCGACTCCAGCTTGCACTGGCGCAGCACCACCCGGCGGAGCGCCGATCCGTGCGCCGCCACCCCGGCCAGCACCCCGCCGAGCACGGAGGCGTCCTGCCACTCGCTCTCCGACAGGTCGCAGGCCACCCATCGGCTGCCCTGCACCCACACCTCGTTGAACCGCGCCTGGCGCAGCTTCACGCCGCTCATCGCGACCGCGGTGAACGCGCACTCCAGGAAGCTCGCACCGGACGCGGCCTGGTCGGTGTACTCCCCGCCGTCGAAGTGCACCGTGTCGTACCGCTCGTCGCGCCGCAGCGGCCCGTCGTGCGGCCGGAGCAGGTGGCCGTACGGCAGGTCGTCGAACTGGTCGGGCACGGACGAGGGCATGGCGCGGCCTCACGGTCGGTGGCTGGTGCTGGCCCCGGCATCGTCGCACGGGGCACCGACAGTCCCGCCGGAGCGACCCGAACGGCACCGGTCCCGCCGGAGCGGCCCGCAGGCGGCCCTCAGTCCTCCCGGGCGTGCAGGGCCACCCCCACCGCCACCGTCGCCGCCGCGACCAGGCCGGCCGCGAGGACGCCCGACCCCCCGAGCAAGGTGCAGCCCAGCACCGCGACCGCGGCGACCGGCAGCACGGCCCGGGCCGCGCCGGACTTGCCGTGGCGGGCGTGCAGCAGCCAGACGGTGAACAGGTAGACGGCGCCGGGGACGGTGACGGCGGCGGTCGCGGCGGCGGCGGAGATGTGGGCCTTGCCGACGGCCTGTTCGACCGCCACCTCCAGTCCGGCGCCGATCGCGGCGGCGGACCCGAACACCAGGTAGTGGCCGTAGCCCCAGAGGAAGGCCTGCCGGTTGGAGGCCAGGATGTCCTCGACCGGGCGGGCGAAGTAGATCCACCAGGCGGCGAAGCAGAGCAGGATGCCGCCGATCGCGATCGGGATCAGCTCCCCCAGGGCCTCGTGCTCGTCCACGGCGGACTGCATGGCGACGGTCGCGGCCGCCACCGTCTCGCCGAGCACGATCAGGGTGAACAGCCCGTACCGTTCGGCGATGTGGTGCGGGTGCCAGCTGGTCCGGGTGGTCAGCTCGGCGATCACCGGGACGGCGAGCTCGGCGAGGATGCCCAGCGGGACGACGTACGGGCGGACGTCCTCCGGCACCAGGAGCACCAGTACCCAGCCGACCTGGACGAGGGCGATCCCGACCGCGTACCGCAGGGCGACCGTCCGGGCGGCGCCCTCCTCGCCGGCGGCGGCCCGCAGCCACTGGGTGACCATGGCGAGCCGCATCACCACGTACCCGGTGACGGCCAGGGTGAGGTCCTGGTCGGCGAACATCCGGGGCACGCCGGCCGCGAGGATCAGCACGCCGGTGATCTGGACGAGCGTGGTGATCCGGTACGGGACGTCGTCGCAGTCGTAGGCGGAGGCGAACCAGGTGAAGTTCATCCAGGCCCACCAGATCGCGAAGAAGGCGAACAGGTAGCCGACCAGTGCCACGTGCAGGTGCCCCTCCGCGAGGTCGTGGGCGAGTTCCCGCCCGGCCTGCGCGACGGCGACCACGAAGCAGAGGTCGAAGAAGAGTTCCAGCGGGGTCGCGGATCGGTGCGGCTCGTCCCGGCTGCGCGGGACCATCCGTTGGACCGGCCGGGGGTACGGGTGGTGCGGGCGGGGTGCGGCGGGTCCGCTGGTCATGGCTGGGCCTCCGGGAGGGTGCTGTCCCGGTGATCCTGACACGGGCCGGCCCGCGCGCACCCACCCGCGCGGCCGCCGGTCCGGGTGGTGGGGCCGCGGCCCGGGCGTACCCCCGTCCGTATGTGCGCGGCACGCCGGGCGGGCCGGTTTCACCCGTTTTGCCCTGCCGTCAGCCATAGTTGACGGTGCGGTGCGCGATCCGGGTGACAGCTCGGCCGGTTCCGGGCGCGCCCCGTGCGGCATGTCCTGTCCCTCTCCGGCTCACGGCTAGATTCGTCCCCGATCGGAATCACCTGGAAGGACGACCCGGGCGCCCTGCGGGCAACGCGGAAGGTCAAGGCCGGTGGTGGGACGCGGGGGCGGCGATGCCGTACCACCCGCGCCTCCGCCACCGGCCCCGTGATCACCGCGCTGCTCGTCAGCGCCCGCCGTCGGCCGGGCCGCACGCCGTTGCGGGCGGCCGGGCGTTCCGGGGCGGGGCCGGCGCTACTTCTCCCAGCCGATCCGGGCGAGGTCCCCGCTCGCCAGGCCGAAGGCGCCGTCGTTGGCGAGGCCCTTGCGGACGGCCAGCACGGAGGGCCGCTGGTAGAGCTCGACGGTGTGCCCGAGCTCCCAGATCCTGGCGTCGGCCGCGTTGTAGAGCTTGGCGGCCTCGGCCGGGTCGACCGTGCCGGCGGCCTTCTTCAGCAGCGCGTCGATCTCCGGCGATCCCAGCTTGGAGAAGTTGCCGAACACGTTGTCGCCCTGCGGCAGCCGGAAGTTGGACAGGCTGGTGGAGAGCGGGAACGAGTCGGTGTTGCGCCAGCTCGCGATGTCGAACTTGCCCTGGTTGACGTACTTGCCGAAGAAGTCGTTGCTCGGCACCTTGTCGACGTCGACCTTGACACCGGCCGCCAGCCACATGTTCTGGGCGGCGGTGGCCAGGTCGACCTGGGCCTGGGTGGTGCCGTCGTTGAGGATCCAGTGGAGTTCCAGTGCCTGGCCGTCCTTGGTGCGCGGCCGGCCCGGGCCGGCCTCCTTCCAGCCCGCCTCGTCGAGCAGCTTCTTCGCCGCCGCGAGGTCGAACCGGCCCCAGTCACCGGAGTTGTCCTGGTAGCCGGCCTGGTTGGGCATGAAGATGTGGTTGCCGAGCAGCTTGAAGTCCACCGGTACGCCGTTGTTGGCGATCTTGATCAGTGACTGCCGGTCCAGCGCCCGGCCGAGGCCCTGGCGCACCTTCAGGTCCGCCAGCGCGCCGCCGCCTCCGAAGGAGATGTGCACCTCGTCCCAGGGGCTGGCGGAGCGGACGACCGCGTCCTTGGCGTCCTTCAGCTGCCCGTAGGCCGTCGCGGTGCCCGCCGCCGCGAGGTCGATCTCGTTGTTGAGGAAGGCCTGGGTGGTGGCCGCCTGGGTCATCACCCGGTAGGTGACCTTGTCCAGCTTGGGCTTCTCGCCCCACCAGCCGGGGTCCGGGACGAGTTGCAGGGTCTGCGCGGTCTTGTCCGCGACGCCGATCCGGAACGGGCCGGCGGTGATCGGGATCTTCTCGACCCAGCCCTTGTTGAAGTCGTCGGGGGTGGCGATGCCGGCCGCCGGGAGCAGCGGCCGGAACAGGTTCTGCCAGTCCGCGTACGGCTCGGCGAAGGTGACCTTGACCTCGCTCGGGTCCGCGCCCTGCTCGACCCCGGAGATCAGCTCGTAGCCCGCCGGGTTGGCGATGTTGTACGCCGGGTCCTTGCCGCTGCTGGCCTGCCAGACGGCCTTGAAGTCCAGCTGGCTCAGCGGCTTGCCGTCGGACCATTTGGCCTTCGGGTTGAGCTTGTAGGTGACCACCTGCGGGGAGGTGGCGGTCACCTTGGCCTCGACCAGGTAGTCGGCCACCGGCTGGAAGGTGCCGCTCGCGTCCACCCGGAACAGGCTGGGCTCCAGGGCCCGCATGATCTCGACGGCGTCCCCGTAGTTGCCGTCCACCTGGTACGGGTTCCACTGGGTGATCCACTGGTAGAGCGCGTAGCGGACCTCGCCGCCGTCCTTGACCTGGTCCGGCGACTTGGGGTTGATGTCGTTGGTGCCCTGGCTCGGCGGCTCGCTCCTGGCCGCGCCGTCGGCCGAACCGCCGCCCCCCGAGCCGCACCCGGTGGCGGCCAGCGCCAGGGCGGCGGCGAGGGCGGCCGCCCTGGTGATCCGGCGGGCGGTGGCGGTTGCGTCCATGAGGGGTCTCCCCGGGAGTTTCGACGAGTTCGGCACCACCAGGTGTGGCGGCACTTGAGCGTGGGCAGCCAAGTCGGTGCCGACCAGCCGAACGTAACAGCCGATCAGGTCCGCTACCAGAGGGGGAAGTTCAGACCTGATCGGAATGAAACGGGCCGCAACACTGCCGCAACACCCCGGCTGTGGCGCGGTGCAACACTCTGACCTGCCGCTTCCCCGACCCGGGCGAATCGGCGCGCCTCGCACCCCCGGCGCGGCCCACCGGCCGAGGCCGGGAGCCGATGCGTGAACCTGCTGCAACCACCCCTTGAGCGAAGGCAAATCACCATGTCCACCAGGTGCACGAACGATGCCACCGCCCCCGGCGGTGGCTGATGCTCCGCTACCTGGCACAGCGCCTGGCCTACTACGCGGTGCTGCTGGTCGCCGCCGTCTTCCTCTCCTACGCGCTCTCCTCCGGGGCCCTGCAGCCCCGCACCTACTTCGAGGCGAAGGTGCCCCGGCCGGCCGCCGCCTCGATCGACCGCCAGCTCACCGCGCTCAACCTCAACGACCGCACCCCCGTGGTGGAGCGGTTCGGCCGTTGGGCCGGCGGTGTCCTGCAGCACGGCGACCTCGGCCGCACCATCCACGACACCCCGGTGAACGACGACTTCCGCCGCCGGATCGGGGTCTCGCTGCGGCTGCTGCTGATCGGCAGCCTGCTGGGCATGCTGCTCGGGGTGGCCGGCGGCGCCTGGAGCGCCGTCAAGCAGTACCGGATCACCGACCGCGCGCTGACCGTGGTCTCCTTCGTGCTGCTCTCCACCCCGGTCTTCCTGCTGGCGCTGCTCCTGAAGAACGGCGCCATCGCCGCCAAGGACGTCGCCGGCCACGAGGTGGTGCCGTTCACCGGGTACGAGACGCCGGGCCTCGCCGGCGGGCTCGGCGCCCACCTCGCCGACTGGGGCCTGCACCTGCTGCTGCCGACCCTCTCGCTCGCCCTCGGCGGCCTCGCCACGTACAGCCGCTACCAGCGCGGCACCATGCTCGACGTGCTGGGCTCCGACTACCTGCGCACCGCCGAGGCCAAGGGCCTGACCCGCAACCGCGCGCTGCTCAAGCACGGCCTGCGAACCGCCGTGATCCCGATGTCGACGATGTTCGCCTACAGCTTCCTCGGCATCTTCACCGGCGCCGCCTTCACCGAGACGATCTTCGGCTGGCACGGCATGGGCGAATGGTTCATCCAGTCCATCAACGAACAGGACGTCAACGCGGTGGTCGCCGTCAACCTCTTCGCGGCGGTGGTGGTGCTCGCCTCCGGCTTCCTCGCCGACACCCTGCACGCCGCCCTGGACCCGAGGGTGCGCCGCTGATGAGATACGTCCCGGAGAGCCTGCCCGCCCTGACCCCGGCACCCGCCGCGCCGCAGCACCCGCCGGGCCCGGCCGGCCGCGGCCGGCTGGTGCTCGCCCGGCTGCTGGGCGCCCGCTGGGCGGTGGCCGGCGCGGTGACCGTCCTGCTGCTGTTCGCGCTCGCCTTCGGCGGGCCGTACCTGACCCCGTGGGACTACGCCGCGCCGGACTACACCGCGCTGCGGCAACCTCCCTCCGCCGAGCACTGGTTCGGCACCAACGGGATCGGCCAGGACGTCTTCGCGCAGACTTTGCGGGGCCTGCAGAAGTCCCTGGTGATCGGCCTGCTGGTGGCGCTCCTCTCGACCGCGCTGGCCTCCCTGGTCGGCGCCTGCGCCGGGTACTTCGGCGGCTGGACGGACCGGCTGCTGATGTTCCTGGTCGACCTGATGCTGGTACTGCCGAGCTTCCTGGTGATCACCATCGTCTCGCCCCGGCTGAAGGGCTCCGGCTGGATCGCCTTCGTCGCGCTGCTCGCCCTGTTCAACTGGATGATCACGGCGCGGGTGGTCCGCTCGATGACCATCTCGCTGAAGTCCCGCGAATTCGTCCGCGCCGCGCGGTTCATGGGGGTGCGGCCGCTGCGGATCATCCTGCGGCACATCCTGCCGAACACCGCCTCCTTCCTGATCACCGACGCCACGATCGCCGTCGGCGGCGCGGTGATGAGCGAGACGGCCCTGTCCTACTTCGGCTTCGGCGTCCGCGCCCCGGACGTCTCGCTCGGCACCCTGCTCGCCGCCGGGACGTCCGAGGCCCCGGTGTTCCCCTGGCTGTTCTACTTCGCGGCCGGGCTGCTGGTGCTGTTCGTCCTGGCCGTCAACCTGATCGGGGACGGGCTGCGCGACGCGCTGGACCCCACCTCCGAGGCCGGCCGCCCCGCCCGCCGGGCCGGCCGGTGGGCCCGGCGCCGCCCCACGACCCCCCGCAGCAACCGGAGCAGCAGTTGAGCACCGCCGTCGGCACCGACCTCCTGACCGTCCGCGACCTGCGGGTCGACTTCGCCGGCCCGCGCGGCCGGGCCCCGGTACCCGCTCTCCGCGGGGTCGACCTCACCGTGCGGCGCGGCGAGACCCTCGGCATCGTCGGCGAGTCCGGCTCGGGCAAGTCGGTCACCGCACTGGCGGTGCTCGGGCTGCTGCCGGGCACCGCGGACGTGCGCGGCTCGGTGCGCCTGGACGGCCAGGAGCTGGTCGGCCTCCCCCGGGACGCCCTGGCCCCGATCCGCGGCCGCCGGATGGCGATGGTCTTCCAGGACCCGCTCTCCGCCTTCACCCCCGTCCACCGGATCGGCGACCAGATCGTCGAGGCGCTGCGGATCCACCGCCGGATCGACCGCGGCGCCGCCCGCCGGCGCGCCGCCGAACTCCTCGACCTGGTCGGCATCCCCGACCCGGGCCGGGCCCTGGACAGCTTCCCGCACGAGTTCTCCGGCGGCATGCGCCAGCGCGCGATGATCGCGATGGCCGTCGCCAACGACCCGGACCTGCTGCTCGCCGACGAACCCACCACCGCCCTCGACGTCACCATCCAGGCCCAGGTGCTGGAGGTGCTGCGCACCGCCCGGCGGGAGACCGGCGCCGCGCTGGTGCTGGTCAGCCACGACCTCGGGGTGATCGCGGGCATGGCCGACCGGGTCGCCGTGATGTACGCGGGACGGGTGGTGGAGAGCGCCGGCGTGGACGAGCTCTTCGCCCGGCCCCGGCATCCGTACACGCTCGGGCTGATCGGCGCCGTCCCCCGGGTGGACGCCCGGGGCGGGCCGCTGGTGCCGATACCCGGCGCCCCGGCCCCGATGGCCGCGCTGCCGGTCGGCTGCCCGTTCGCCGAGCGCTGCCCGCTGGCGCAGGACCACTGCCGCACCGCCGAGCCACCGCTGGCCGGCGCCGACGGCCACCTCGCCGCCTGCGTCCGGGCGGACGAGCTCGCCGCCCGCCGGCCCGCCCCGACCGAGATCTACCCGATGCCGCCGGTGCCCGCCGCGCCGCCCGCCCCGCCCCGGGCGGAGCGCGCCCCGGTGCTGCGGGTCACCGGACTCACCAAGACCTTCCCGGTGCTCAAGGGCAGCGTGTTCCGGCGCCGGACCGGCGAGGTGTACGCCGTCGACGGCGTGGACCTGGACATCCGGGCGGGCGAGACCCTCGGCCTGGTCGGCGAGTCCGGCTCGGGCAAGTCGACCACCCTGTTCGAACTGCTGAACCTGGCGAAACCCGAGTCCGGCCGGATCGAGCTCCTCGGCCAGGACACCGCCGGGCTCAGCCGGGCCGCCGCGCACCGGCTCCGCGCCGAGTTGCAGATCGTCTTCCAGGACCCGACGGCCGCCCTCGACCCCCGGCTGCCGGTCGGCGACCTCGTCGCCGAACCGCTGCGCGCGCAGCGGGCGCCCCGCGAGCTGGTCGCCCGGCGGGTGCCGGAGCTGCTGCGCCAGGTCGGGCTCGAACCGGCGCACGCCGCCCGCTACCCGCACCAGTTCTCCGGCGGGCAGCTCCAGCGCGTCTCGATCGCCCGGGCCCTCGCCGTCCGGCCCCGGCTGCTCGTCCTGGACGAGCCGGTGTCCGCGCTGGACGTCTCCGTCCAGGCGGGTGTGCTCAACCTGCTGCAGCGGCTGAAGGCCGACCAGGGGCCCGCGTACCTGTTCGTCTCGCACGACCTGTCGGTGGTGCGCCACCTCGCCGACCGGGTCAGCGTGATGTACCTCGGGCGGACGGTCGAACAGGGCGAGGTCTCCGCCGTCTTCGACCGCCCGCGCCACCCCTACACCCGCGCCCTGCTCTCCGCCGTCCCGCTGCCGGACCCGGCCGCCGAGCGCGCCCGCGAACGCGTCCTGCTGGCAGGCGACCCGCCCTCGCCCACCGAGCGGCACACCGGCTGCCGGTTCCGCACCCGCTGCCCGGTGTACGCGACGCTGGCCGACGGCCGCCGCACCGCCTGCGAGCAGCGGTCGCCGGCCCTGGCCGAGGCCGCGCCGGGCGTGGACCACGCGGCCGCCTGCCACCACCCGGACGCCCGCTGACGCTTCCCGGCCGTCCAGCCTGCCGCCCTGCCCACCGGCCCGACCCCGTACGTCGGCCGCCCCCGGACCGGTCACCCGGCTGCCCCGCCCGGCGGGCGGGACCGACGGACCGTCAGTAGCTTCCGAAGCAGTCGCACCCACGCCTGCACGGAGGAGCCCCGGTGACAGTGACCGAACCGGCGGACGCCCCGGCGCACGAGCATCCGCCCGACCCGCAGCCCGGCCGGCCGGTGACCGTCCGGGCCTCGCTGGTGGCCGGCGGGGTGACCGCGCTCCTCCTGGTCGCCATCGTGCTGGGCAGCCGGGGCCTGCGGGACTTCGACTCCGCGCTCGTCCCCTACACGGTGGCGACGCTCTTCCTCGCCTTCGGCGTCGCCTACCGGTACACCGTCTGTGTGTCCGCGCCGGCCTCCCGCCGCCTCTTCCGCAAGGGCTGGCAGGCCGCCCTCTCCTGGCGGAACCTGCGCGAGGCGCCGACCGCGCTGCCCCGCATGATCGCCACCTACCTGGGCTTCCAGAAGTTCCTCGGCGCCCGCTCGCACGCCCGCTGGCTGGCCCACCAGCTGATGTTCTGGGGCTGCCTGCTGGCCGCCGCGATCACCTTCCCGCTCACCTGGGGCTGGTTCACCTTCACCGCCTCCAGCGCCGCCGGGCCCGGCTACGAGATGCGGCTCTGGGGCTTCAAGGTGCTGGGCTTCGACTCCTCGGGCCTCTTCGGCTGGGCGATGTACCACGGCCTGGACCTCGCCGCCGTCCTGGTGATCGCCGGCGCCGGATACTTCCTCCACCGGCGCTTCCGCGACCGCGGGGCGATCACCGGCCAGCGCTTCGGCTACGACTTCGTACCGCTGATCGCGCTGCTCACCGTCTCGGTCACCGGACTGCTGCTGACCTTTTCCGAACTGGCCCTGGACGGCGGCGGCTACGAGTTCCTGTCGATCCTGCACATGGCCTCGGTGGTGCTGACCCTGGTGTACCTGCCGTTCGGCAAGTTCTTCCACATCGTGCAGCGCCCGGCCGCCGTCGGGATGCAGCTGTTCAAGTACACCGCCCGCCGGCAGGCCGGCGGGCAGCTGCTCGCCTGCCGCCGCTGCGGCGAGCCGGTCGACACCGCCCCGTACGTGGAGAACCTGCGCGCCACCATGCGGGACCTGCGGCTCGGCTTCGACGGCTGGGCCGAGTACTGCCCGCGCTGCAAGCGGGTGCTGCGCGGCACCGCGTATCTCTCCCAGGTGAAGCGGGGATTCAAATGACCGACCGGCCCGTCCCGCTCGACCCGGCCGTCGCCCCGCCCGGCACCCGCGACTTCCGCGACGCGGGCGGCCTGCCCGCCTCCGGCTGGCGGGCGGACCAGGCCGAGCAGACCCTCGTCCCCACCCACTGCTGCTTCTGCGGCGTCCAGTGCGGGATGTACCTGCGGGTGAACGCCGCGGGGAAGGTCTTCGGCGTGGAGCCCCGCAACCACGACATCAACCGGATGCGGCTCTGCCCCAAGGGCATCAACGCGTACCAGCAGGTCAACCACCCGGACCGGCTGACCGCGCCGCTGCTGCGCCGCTCCCGCGAGGAGCCGTTCCGGGAGGTCGGCTGGGAGGAGGCGCTGACGTACACCGTCGAGGAGATCCGGCGGATCCAGCGCGAGCACGGGGTGGACGCCTTCGGCCTGCTCGGCGGCGCCAGCCTGTTCTCCGAGAAGACGTACCTGGTGGGCAAGTTCGCCCGGGTGGCGCTGAAGACCCGGCACGTGGACTACAACGGGCGACTGTGCATGGTGAGCGCCGCCGGGGCCAACAAACTGGCCTTCGGCATCGACCGCGCGGCCAACCCCTTCTCGGACATCCTGCGGACCGACTGCCTGCTGATCGCCGGCTCCAACGTCGGCGAGTGCTTCCCGGTGATGACCCAGTACGTCTGGGGCGCCCGGGACCGCGGCGCCAAGCTCATCGTGGTGGACCCGCGCGAGACGGCGGTCGCCCGCACCGCCGACGTCCATGTCGCCCTGAAGTCCGGCACCGACTCGGCGTTCTTCAACGCGGTGCTGCACGTGGTCGTCCAGGACGGGCTGACCGACGAGGCGTTCCTGGCCGCCCACGCCACCGGCTGGCCGGAGCTGAAGGCCAAGGTCGCCGAGTACCCGCCCGAGCGGGCCGCGGCGATCTGCGGTGTCCCGGCCGAGCAGATCGTCCAGGTCGCGCGGCTGTTCGGGACGGCCGGGCGGGCGATGGCCTGGCACGCGCGCGGCATCGAGCACCACACCCAGGGCGTGGAGAACTGCCTGTCCGTCATCAACCTCTGCACGGCCACCGGGAACCTGGGCCGGCCCGGGGCCGGCTACGGCACCATCACCGGACAGGGCAACGGGCAGGGCGGCCGCGAGCACGGCCAGAAGTCCGACCTGCTGCCCGGCGGCCGCTCCATCAACGACCCGGAGCACCGCCGGCAGATCGCCGGGATCTGGGGCATCGAGGAGGCCGACCTCCCGCAGGCCGGCACCTCGATGATGGAGATGGTCCGGCAGATGCAGCGCCGCGAGATCCGCGGACTCATCGGCATCTGCAACAACCCCTTCGTCTCGCTGCCCAACTACGCGGTGGTGAAGGACGGGTACGACAAGCTGGAGTTCCACGCCCAGTTCGACTTCTTCCTCTCCGAGACCTCCGCCAACGCCCATGTGGTCTTCCCGGTGACCACCTGGGCCGAGGACGAGGGCGTGATGGCCAACGCCGAGGCCCGGGTGGTCAAGCACAACAAGGCCCAGGAGCCGCCGGGCGGGGTGCGCACCGACACCTGGGTGATGTGCGAGCTGGCCCGCCGGCTGGGCGTCGGCGACAAGTTCGCCTTCCCCGGCTCCCGGGAGGTCTTCGACGAGCTGCGCCGGGCCTCGGCCGGCACCGTGATCGACTACTACGGCATCACCTACGAGCGGCTGGAGCAGACCGGCGGCATCGCCTGGCCCTGCCCGGACACCTCGCACCCCGGCACCCCCCGGCTGTTCGAGGACGGGCGGACGTACCACCCGGACGGCAAGGTGCACCTGCAGGTGGTCGAGTGGCACCCGCCGGCCGACCCGTACGACGACGAGTACCCGATGACGCTGACCACCGGCCGGACCGTCGCGCACTTCCTGTCCGGCAACCAGACCCGGCGGCTCGGCGCGCTGGTCGAGCAGACCCCGCGGCCCTGGGTGGAGATCCACCCCTCGCACGGGTTCCGCAACGGCGAGGCGGTCCGGGTGGTGACCCGGCGCGGCGCGTCCGTGCTGCCGGCCCTGGTCACCGAGGCGATCCGGGCCGACCACGTCTTCGTGCCCTACCACTGGCCCCACCCGGTGGCGGCGAACGCGCTGACCAACGACGCCCTGGACCCGCGCTCCAAGATCCCCGAGTACAAGGTCTGCGCGGTACGGATCGAGCGGGCGGAGCGGCTCGACCCCGTCCCCGCACCGCCGATGCCCCCGGGCCGCGAGGCCTACCCCGAGGCTCAGCTCGCCCGCACCGACCCGCTGCCGCCGACCGCCCCGCAGGGCCGCGGCACCGCCGAGCGGGGCTGACCCGGCATGCTGGGGCGCACCATCTTCATCGACCCGGGCCGCTGCATCGGCTGCCAGGCCTGCGTCTCGGCCTGCCGGGAGTGCGACTCGCACCGCGGGAAGTCGATGATCCACCTGGACTACCCGGACGAGGGCCGCTCGGTCGCCTCGCTGCCGACCGTCTGCATGCACTGCGAGGACCCGGTCGCGCCCTGCGCCGAGGTCTGCCCGGCCGACGCGATCCTGATCACCGCCGACGGCGTCGTGCAGGAGGCCGACCCGACCCGCTGCATCGGCTGCGCCAACTGCGTCAACGCCTGCCCGTTCGGCGTCCCCAAGATCGACCTGGAATCCAAACTGCAGATGAAGTGCAACCTCTGCTACGACCGCACCTCGTACGGGCTGGCGCCGATGTGCGCCACGGTCTGCCCGACCGGCGCGCTGTTCTACGGCTCCCTGGAGGAGCTGCAGGCCGAGCGGCCCGGGGTCGACGTCTCCACCATGTTCGCCTTCGGGGACGTCACGGTGAGCACCGGCGTCGCCATGGTGGTGCCCGCCGAGCAGCGGGCCGCGGCGCTGCCGGGCGGGCTGCCGGCGGGCGGACTGCTGGTCGCGGACATGCTGGCCGGCACGGTGGACGACGGCTCCCGCTCGGACGGGCGGACGGCGGTCGGACCGGCGGACCGAAGGCAGGCGGACGGCGGTCGGACGGGCGGCGGCCTGCTCAGGGTGATCGAGGTCAACGGGCGCCCCACGCCCGGGAACGGAGCACCGGCATGAGCAGGCCGACCCCCGAGGAGCGGGCCCTGGTCGACCGGATCAGTGCCGACTCCCTCACCACCCGCCGGGACTACCTGCGGATCGTCGCCACCGTCTCCGGCGGCCTCGCCGTCGGCTCGACCCTGGTCTCGGCCGGCGTCCTGCACCGGCACGGCGACGGCGCCGCCGCCCCGCTGAAGGTCGCCGACCGGCTGCCCCCGGGCGCGGCCGTCACCTTCGACTACCCCGGCGAGGACGACCGCGCGATGGCGGTCCGGCTGACCGACGGCACCCTGGTCGGCTGGTCCACCGTCTGCACCCATCTGGCCTGCGGCGTGCTCCGGCGGGAGGACCACCCCGAGCGGGAGGGGCTCTACTGCCCCTGCCACGAAGGCGTGTTCGACGTCCGGACCGGCGAGGTCACCTCCGGACCGCCGCCCCGCCCGCTGCCCAAGGTGCTGATGGTGGAGGACGAACAGGGCGCGATCTGGGCGATCGGCACCGCGCGGTCCGGCGAGAGCGAGGAGGCCGGGCTCTGCCGCGGCCTGCGTGGACGCAACCCGGCCCTGGCCGAACGGGCCGGCTGCGGGGGGCAGCCGTGAGCTACCCGCCCGAGTACACCCCGGGCAGTTCCGAGCCTCGGCTGAACCGGCCGGTGCCCGAGCGCTACCCGCAGATCCGCGCCACCAGCGGCTACGCCGACCCCCGGGTGCGCCGCACCGGGCCGGGCCCGGGCGCCGGCACCGAGCAGGAGCCCGAACGCTCCGCCATGCTCACCGCCCGGCTGGCCGTCGCGTGCACCGTCGTGATCGGCCAGCTGTGGGCCCTGACGGTGGCGACCAACGCCTGGATGGCGGGCCGCACCGCCACCGCCTGGTGGTGCACCGGGTTCTCGGCGGCCTCCTTCCTGGTGGTCCTGCTCGCCTGGTGGATCGGCCCGCGCGACCGCTGACCGGGGCCGAGGGGTTGCCCGATGTCCGGCTACCCGGCGTGACCGGCCGGTGGCGATTCGGCGGATCCGCTCACCGGCGTGTAATGTTTTCCGGGTCAGCAGGCGCCGCTAGCTCAGTTGGTTAGAGCAGCTGACTCTTAATCAGCGGGTCCGGGGTTCGAGTCCCTGGCGGCGCACAGACAGCCGAGAGGCCCTTCGCGAGAGCGAAGGGCCTCTCGGCGTTTCCCCGTCAGGCGCACCGGGCATGGGCGGGCGGCAGGACCGTGCCCGGCACCGGACAGGAGACGCCCGTGACCCAGCCGTACGCCCGAACGATCCCCGAGGACCTGGTGCTGCTGTGCGCCGGGCCGGCCGGCGGAACGGTCCGGATGAGCGGCGGATTCCACCGGATGCTCGCCGGCGGGGTGCTCGCCGAGATGCTGGTCGGCGGCGCGATCGCGGTGGAGGGCAGGCACATCACGCAGTACCAGCCGTTCGCCGGTCAGGACCCGGTGGCGGCCGGGGTGCTGGCCCGGCTGGGCGAGGCCGGCAAGCGGCGGCGCCCGCCCACGCTCGACGTGGCCGTGCGGCGGATCGGCCGGGACGCCGTGGGGCCCGCGCTGGCCTCGCTCACCGCCCGCGGCCTGCTGAGCACCGAGCGGCGGCGCTTCCTCGGGGTCTTCCCGTACCGACGCCACCGGGTGACGGCGCCGGGGGCGGGCCAGGAGATCGCCGCCCGGGTCAGGATCGCGGCACTCGCCCCGGCCACCGCCGGTGCGCGTGACCGGCAGCTGGCCGGGCTGCTGGCGGCGGGCGGGCCGGCCCGGCAGGTCTTCCCCGGGCCGGCCGGGGCGGACGTCCGGCGGGCACTGAAGGCGCTGGTCCGGGAGCTGCCGATCGCCGGGGCCGTGCAGCGGGTGATCAGCTCGGACGCGGCCGCCGCCTCCTCGGGCTGACCCCTGCGCCCCCGGCGAAGGAGGGACGATTGCGTCCGGACCAGGACAGAACCGGCCGCGCCCTCCGGGGTGCCGCCGGGCGTTTCGCCGCGGCCCGGCGGAGCGTGTATTGTTCTCCAGGTCAGCAGGCGCCGCTAGCTCAGTTGGTTAGAGCAGCTGACTCTTAATCAGCGGGTCCGGGGTTCGAGTCCCTGGCGGCGCACAGACAGCCGAGAGGCCCTTCGCGAGAGCGAAGGGCCTCTTCGCGTTGCCGCGGCGACACCGGGCAGGGACGTGAGAGGCACCACATCGGGCCAATATGGGACAAAGGTCCCTAACCTTTTATGCGACCGCCTGTGCAGGCTGGCACGATCCGCCCGCAGGAAAGGCCCGCTGCTTTGCCACGTACCTCCCGGAGTGAGCGCAGCGCGCCGTCCAGCAAGAGCTCGTCCGAACGGCGCCCCCGGCGCACCGGCCCGCGGCGGCTGATCCCCACCTGGCGCGTGACGCTGGCCGGCCTGGTCGCCTCGCTGCTGCTGGGGATCGGCGGCTTCGTCCTCGCCGTCACCCTGGTGCAGGTGCCCGACGCGCACGCGGCCGCGACCGCGCAGAGCAACACCTGGCTCTACCAGGACGGCTCGGTGATCGCCCGGACCGGGCAGACCAACCGGCAGAACGTCGCCCTGGACAAGGTCTCCCCCGCCGCGCAGCACGCCGCGCTGGCCGCCGAGGACCGCGATTTCTACCACGAGGGCGCGGTCAACGTGCCCGGGCTGCTCCGGGCCGCGGTCAAGACGGCCAAGGGCGAGGGCACCCAGGGCGGCTCCACCATCACCCAGCAGTACGTGAAGAACACCTATCTGAGCCAGCAGCAGAGCGTCGGCCGCAAGGTGAAGGAACTGTTCATCGCCCTGAAGGTGGACGCCACCGAGACCAAGGACGACGTCCTCGCGGGGTACCTCAACACCTCGTACTACGGCCGCGGCGCCTACGGCATCCAGGCCGGCGCCCAGGCCTACTTCGGCGTCGACGCCGCCGCGCTCGACCCGGCGCAGGGCGCCTACCTCGCGGCCCTGCTCAACGCCCCCAGCGCCTACGACGTCGCCACCGCCACGGCCACCGGCAAGCAGAACGCGACGAACCGCTGGAACTACGTGCTGGACGGGATGGTCAAGGAGAACTGGCTCTCCGCCGACGAACGGGCCGCCGCGACCTTCCCCGAGGTCAAGGAGCCGCAGGCGGCGCCCGGGCTCTCCGGCCAGGCCGGGTACCTGGTGAACGCGGCCACCGACTACCTGGTCTCGCACCAGATCCTCGGCGAGGCCGCCCTGGCCAAGGGCGGCTACACGATCAAGCTGAGCATCGACCCGGCCCGCGAGCAGGACCTCACCAACGCCGTGCAGAGCCAGCTCACCGCCAACCTGAAGCCGGAGACCCGCCCCAAGGACGCCAACGCCCAGGCGGGCGCCGTCTCGGTGGACCCGAGGACGGGCGCGGTGCTCGCCCTGTACGGCGGCACCGACTACACCAAGCACTTCGTCGACAACGCGGCCCGGCGCGACTACCAGGCCGGTTCGACCTTCAAGGCGATCGCGCTGGCCGCGGCCCTGGACAGCAACGCCCGGACGCAGTCCGGGCAGACGATCGGCCCGCGCACGGTCTACGACGGCACCAGCGGCCGCAAGGTCCGCGGCGCCACCGGAACCCCGTACGCGGCGCCCAACGAGGGCGGCAAGGACTACGGTCAGATCACCCTGCAGCAGGCCACCGACTGGTCCGTGAACAGCGTCTACACCCAGCTCGCCCAGGACACCGGACTGGAGAGGGTCCGGGACACCGCGGTCGCGCTGGGGCTGCCCGCCGGCACCCCGGACCTCGGCGCCCAGCCGTCCCTGCCGCTGGGCGTGGCCACACCCAGCGTGCTGGACATGGCCGGCGTGTACGCCACGCTGGACAACGGCGGGCGGCAGATCACCCCGTGGCTGGTGCAGTCCCTGGCGTACGAGGGACAGCCGGTCGCGCTGCCCGCGCCGCAGGTCACCCAGGCGATCAGCGAGCAGGCCGCCGACCGGGTCACCGCGATGCTGCGCGGTGTCGTCGACGACCCGGGCGGCACCGGGTTCCGGGCCCAGGCACTCGGCCGGCCGGCCGCCGGCAAGACCGGGACGACCGACGACCAGAAGTCCGTCTGGTTCGTCGGCTACACCCCGGAGCTGGTGACCGCCGTCGCCCTGTTCGGCCAGGACCCGGCGACGGGCGCGCAGGTCAGCCTCAGCGGCACCGGCGGGACCGACGGCGCGGCCGGCGGGCAGTACCCCGCCCAGATCTGGACCGCCTACATGAAGGCCGCGCTCAGGGGGAAGCAGGTGACGAGCTTCCCCGTCGTCGCGGGCCAGGCCGACGGCGGCTCGGGCCGCGGGAGCGGCACCGCCCCCTCGGCGAGCGCCTCGCCCTCGCCGACCCCCTCGGCGCCGGCCACCGACGGCGGCGCCCCGACCGCGGGCACCGGCGGGGCGAGCCCCTCCGACCCCTCGGGGTGGGGCGCCGGCAACTCCACCGGCTCCGGCGGCCGGGGCGGCGCCACCACCCGCCCCGGCGGCGGCGCCTCCGGCGGTCCGACCGGCCCGGCCGGCAACACCCCGACGGCCGTCCCGAGGCCGAGCCGGGCGCCGTCGACCGCCCCCGCCCAGCCGTCGCCCCCGGCCTCCGCCCCGGCGTGGCAGGGCGACACCGCGGCCGGGGTGCCCGCCAACGCGGCTGCGGCCGACGGCGGTTAGCCCGCCCGGCGGGACCGGGCGGGCGGCGCCCGGGCGGGTCGGGCACGACCGGCCCGGTGCGGCGGCCCCGGCGCCACCGGCGCGTGAGGAGCAAAACTCCGAATGGCACCTTACCGAAATGGCCTCGCAGCTGGCACAATGCCCCGATGCACAGCTCTCAGCCCCTCCCCCGCAGCGCGTCGGGCCGCTCCCTCGGCCTGACCCTCGCCCTGATCTCGGCCTGCGCCTTCGGCGGCTCCGGCACGGCGGCCAAACCCCTGATCGAGGCCGGGCTCTCGCCGCTGCACGTGGTCTGGCTGCGGGTGACCGGAGCGGCCCTCGTCCTGCTCCCGCTGGCCTACCGGCACCGCGCCGCGGTGCTGCGCCGCCCCTGGCTGCTGCTCGGCTTCGGCCTGCTCGCCGTGGCCGGTGTGCAGGCCTGCTACTTCGCCGCGATATCCCGGATCCCGGTCGGGGTCGCGCTGCTGATCGAGTACCTCGGACCGCCGCTGCTGCTCGCCTACGTCAAGTTCGTCCAGCGCCGACCGGTCGGCCGGGGCGCGGCGATCGGCGCCGGCGTCGCGGTCACCGGACTGGCCTGCGTGGTCGAGGTCTGGAACGGGCTGAGCTTCGACGCCCTCGGCGTGCTCTTCGCGCTCGGCGCCGCCTGCTGCCAGGTCGGCTACTTCGTGCTCGCCGACGCGGGCAGCCGGGGCGAACGCCCGGTCGACCCGATCGCGGTCAGCGCGTACGGGCTGCTGATCGGCGCGCTGGTGCTGACCGGCGTCACCCGGCCCTGGCAGGCCGACTGGGGGATCCTCGGCGGTGACGTCCGGATGAACGGGCACGAGCTGCCCGCACTGCTCCCGGCCGCCTGGATGATCCTGGTGGCGACCGTCCTGGCGTACCTGACCGGCGTCGTCGCCGTCCGGCACCTCTCGCCGCCGGTCGCCGGTGTGGTGGCCAACCTGGAGGCCGTGGTCGCCACCGTGCTGGCCTGGGTGCTGCTCGGCGAGCACCTCGGCGCCCCGCAGCTCGCGGGCGGCCTGCTGGTGCTGGCCGGGGCCTTCGCCGCGCAGACCCGCAAGGCGGGCGGCGGCAAGGCGGGCGGCGGCAAGGCGGGCGCACCGGCCGGCGAGGCGGGCCCGGCGGCCGCGGCCGCGGGGGTGACGGCGGGGAACGCCGAACAGCCGGCGGGGGACGCCGGCACCGCGGACGCGGCCACGGAGCCGGCCGGACGCACGGCGGACCTCGCGACCGCGCCCGCACCCGGCCGCAAGGCCGTCGCCCGCTAGGTCAGTGGCCGGACCAGCCGAACCAGTCCAGGTGCCCGAGCGGCCACACCACGGCCGAGACCGGGCCGACCACGTTCTCGACCGGTACCGCGCCGCCGCCCTTCTCCTGCTGGTGGTAGCGGGAGTCCGCGGAGTCGCTGCGGTGGTCGCCCTCCACCCAGACGTAGCCGTCCGGGACGGTGACGGGCCCGAAGTCCATCCCCGCGCAGGAGTCGTCCCCGTGGAAGAGGTACGGCTCGCTGACCGGCGCGCCGTCGACCTTCAGGGTGGTGCCGGAGCACTGGACGGTCTGGCCGCCGGTCGCGATCACCCGCTTGACCAGGTAGTTGTCGTCCTTCGGCGGTACCAGGCCGACGAAGGACAGCACGTCGCCGACCGCGCCGGTGACGGGGTTGCCGCCGCTGGTGGCCTGCGCGGGCAGCCAGTCCCCCGGATCCTTGAAGACCACCGGCTCGCCCGGCTTCGGCTCCCAGCCGAAGAGCGGGGAGAGCTTGTTGACGCCGACCCGGTCGCCGATCCGCAGGGTGTTCTCCATCGACCCCGAGGGGATGGTGAACACCTGGAAGAGGCAGGTCTTGATCAGCAGGGCGACGAGCAGGCCGACCACCACCATCGCGGGGATCTCGGCCCACCAGGGCCAGCGGCGGCGGCGCCCGGTCCGGCCGGCGGCGCGGCGCGCCCGGCGCTTGCGGCCCTCGGGGGCGGCTCTGCGGCGACGGTCGGCCCGGCGCGGGCCGGTCAGCTCGGTCGTCATCGGGCGCACCCCGGGGCCGCGGCTATCCGCGCGGAGCGGGAGGTCCGGCCACAGGGGTGCGCGGGCCGGGCGGTGCGCTGCACCACCGGGCCGGCTCCATGCCGCTGCCGGGGCTCCCGCCGCCGCTGTGCCATCGCCGAAGCCATCGCGAACCGCCTCTCCGGACCGCGGCCCGTCACCCCGCGCCCTGACTGCGCGGGGTACCACGATCCACCGGATCAGCCGATCCAGGGAGACAGCACGCTAACGCCAACCATCAGGCGCCACGAAATCAGACATTTAGCCGCAGCCGACACGACCGGCCCCAAAGGGGCGCGGGCGACGCGGCCGGGCGGGCGCGGGCGACGGCCTCGTGGGCGGGCGCGGCAGCTCAGGCGCGGGCGATGGCCTCGTGGTGGCGGATCACCTCGGCGATGATGAACGTGAGGAACTTCTCGGCGAAGACCGGGTCCAGGTGGGCCCCGGCCGCCAGCTCGCGCAGCCGCTTGATCTGGTCACGCTCCCGGGCCGGGTCGGCCGGCGGCAGCTTGTGCTCGGCCTTGAGGCGGCCGACCCGCTGGGTGGCCTTGAAGCGCTCGGCCAGCATGTGGACCACGGCGGCGTCGATGTTGTCGATGCTCTCCCGCAGGCTGGTCAGCTCGGCCCGGACGGCATCGTCGATCCCCTCGGGCGAGCCGGCGTCGGGGGTCGTGGCGTGGTCCGTCATCGGGGCGGCTCCGGGGCTGAGCGGGCAAGGTGGCACCCGGCCGGACCGGTGGTCGGGCTCGGGCCCGGGCAAATCTAACAGGGCGGCCCGCGCGGGCCGCCATTGTTTGCCCTGGTTGTCCGCGATACGGACCGCAGGACGGGACGCGGACCGCCGGGGCGGGGCGGCGGCGGTCCGTCGCCCGGACCAGCACCGATCGCCCTCCGCACCCGTCACCCGTCGCCCGTCGCATCCGTGCGGTCACCGCTCCCGCCCGAGCACCGGACGCACCCCACGCCCCCGGCGCGGGCGCTGTCCCCGGCCCCGTGACCCACCCCGCCGTCGGCCCCACCACCGGCCCCACGACCGGCCCCGCCGCCGGCCGGGTCGGCGCCGCCGGCGGGTGGCCCACGGCCGGACCGGCCGAAAACCACCGGCCCTGGCGGATATGACGCTGTGTAAGTGGTCAGAGTGCCGCCCGCAACCGCCGCCGGGCCTGCCCTTAGGCTGTACGCGGCATGACCGGACGTAACCGATCAGCAGTCGCTCAGCACTGGAGGTACCGATCGTGGCAACCACTCGCACCGCCCACACCGTTTGGGAAGGCAACCTGCTCGACGGCAAGGGCGAGGTGACCCTCGCCTCGTCCGGCATCGGCACGTACCCCGTGTCCTGGCCGGCCCGTTCCGAGCAGCCGAACGGCAAGACCAGCCCGGAGGAGCTCATCGCGGCCGCGCACTCGGCCTGCTTCTCGATGGCGCTCTCGCACGGCCTGGCCGGCGCGGGCAACCCGCCCGCCAAGCTCGACACCCAGGCCGACGTGACCTTCCAGCCGGGTACCGGCATCACCGGCATCCACCTCACCGTCACCGGTGAGGTACCGGGCCTGGACGAGGCCGGCTTCGTCAAGGCCGCGGAGGACGCCAAGGCGAACTGCCCGGTCAGCCAGGCCCTGACGGGGACCACCATCACCCTGACCGCCAAGCTGGCCTGACGGCCCGCGCGCTCCCCGGCCGCCGTGCCGACGGGCCCTCGACGGGGCACCCGGCTCCACCGGGGAGCGCGCGACCTGCGCACACGCCCCTGACGCGCCTCCTGTGACGCATGTCGGGGGCGTTCGCGTGTGCTGACGTACCGGCACAACTGCTGCAAAACCAGGGCGACTCACCCGAGCGGCGGTCACCGCCCGATCCGTGCGCGCTTTATGATCGGCCGCAGCACCCCCGTTCCCCGCCGGTGCTCCGCAGCGAGCGCCCGGCACCAGGCTCCGGCGGCCATGACAGGTGTGCGGGTCTTCCGGCCCCCGCGGCAGCGACAGTCGGCCGGACCAGCGTCAGCAGCGGACGGGAGCATGCCGTGCCGGGCCAGACCGAGGGGGCCGACGCTCATCACACGAGCGTGCGGCACGAGGGATTTCGACACATCGACGAACGGCGCCGGTGGCCGCATCACGGCGACGCACCGGGCGGGAACGGCACCGCCATGAACGGCACCACGACGGACGGCGCAACGGCGCCCGACACCACCGGCAGCCCCCTGATGACCGTCTGCCCCACCTGCTCGGCGCCGCCGGCCGACGGCACCGACCAACTGCTCGACGCCCTGCGGGCCAGCGAGTCCCGGTTCCGGGCCGCGTTCGCCGACGCCGGCATCGGGATGGCGCTGATCGACGCCACCGACCGGGTCATCGAGGCCAACCCGGCCCTGGCCGCGATGATCGGGCGCGAGGTCTCGGAGCTGGTGCGCACGCACATCCACGACATCATCGAGGCCGAGGACACCCCGCGCCGGCTGTACCGCGAGCTGGTCCGCGGCGAACGCGACCGGCTCCGGATGGAGAAGCGGCTCAAGCACCGCGAGGGGCGGACGGTGCTGAGCAAGGTCACCCTCTCGCTGATCCGGGACGGCGCCGGCCGGCCGATGTACACCCTCGCCATGGTCGAGGACATCACCGAGCAGCGCAGGCTCTGGGACCGGCTCAAGTACCAGGCCCTGCACGACCCGCTGACCCGGTTGCCCAACCGCGCCCTGTTCTTCGAACGGCTGGACGCCGCCTGCCTCCGGGCGGACGACCACGCCGGACACGCCGCGCACGTCGGCCCCGCCCCGCACCCCGGACACCCGCTCCGGGCCGGCCGCGCACCCCAGGCCGACGGCACCGGCCCGCAGGCCCTGCGGCGCCCCGCGAACGGCGGCGCCATCGGCGCGCACGGCAAGGCCGACGGCAACGGCGGCCGCCCGGCGGCCCCCGCCTCCGGTGAGCGGCAGCCGAACGGCCGCCGGGTCGGCCTCTGCTACCTGGACCTGGACGGCTTCGCCGCCATCAACGAGACCCTCGGCCACCACATCGGCGACCAGCTGCTGGTGGCGGTCGCCGCCCGGCTGGAGATCGGCTTCGCCCGGGGCGAGGGCCGGCTGGTGGCCCGCCTCGGCGGCGACGAGTTCGCCGTGCTGGTCGCCGACAGCGAGGGGAACGAGCAGCTCACCGCCCTCGCCGGCCGGTTGGTCGCCGCCCTGCAGAAGCCCTTCGAGGTGGCCGGCCACCAGCTGGTGGTGACCGCCAGCGTGGGCGTGGTCGAACGCCCGGTCGACGGCACCACCCCGACCGACCTGGTCAAGGACGCCGACTCGACGCTGTACTGGTCCAAGGCCGACGGCCGGGCCCGCTGGACGCTCTACGACCCGGACCGCGGCGCCCACCAGCTGACCCGCCAGCTGCTCACCACCGCGCTGCGCCCCGCGCTGGAGCGGGGCGAGTTCTCGGTCGAGTACCAGCCGCTGGTGGGGCTGGCGGACGGCGTGGTGCACGGCGCGGAGGCGCTGGTCCGCTGGCGCCACCCCCGCTACGGGACGCTCTCGCCGGACCGCTTCATCCCGCTCGCCGAGGAGTCCGGGGCGATCGTCCCGCTCGGCAAGTGGGTGCTGGAGGAGTCGTGCCGTCAGGCCCGCCGCTGGCTGATGGAGTTCCCGGACACCGAGACCTTCGTCAGCGTCAACCTGGCGGCCCGCCAGATCTGGGACTCCGACGTCGTCGCCGATGTCGCCCAGGCGCTGGAGAGCAGCGGGCTGCCCGCCCGGCTGCTCCAGCTGGAGATCACCGAGAGCGCCCTGCTCGGCCCGGGCGGGCGACCGCTGCAGGCCCTGCAGGCGCTGGCCGACATGGGCGTACGGATCGCCATCGACGACTTCGGGACGGGCTACTCCAACCTGGCGTACCTGTCCCGGCTGCCGGTGCACGTCCTCAAGCTGGACGGCACCTTCATCGAGGGCTTCCGCGACCCGGTGCCGGGGCGCCCCGGCCAGGGGGCCCGGCGCACCGAGGCGGACGAGCAGATCGTCCGCGCGATGGTGCAGCTGGCCCACGCGCTCGGGCTGACCGTCACCGCCGAGGGCATCGAGAGCGCCGCCCAGGCCGAGCGGCTGCGGCTGACCGGCTGCGACACCGCCCAGGGCTGGTACTTCGCCCGCCCGGGTGAGGCCGAACTGGTCGCCGACATACTGCGCGGGAACCGGACCGGCGAAGCCCGGGCCCAGGGCCTGTCGGACAAATGATCAGCTGACCTCCCGCCGGCGGCCACACCACGGACGGCCCCGCCGATCCACCTGCGGCACCAGGGGCCCGAGCCCGCGCGTTCCGTCCGTCACCCCACCTCGACCCGCCACGGGACGATGATCGGGCCGGCTCTAAAGTCCCCCTGTGACGGATCATCAGGACGGGACCAGGGCGGCCTACGACGGGGTCGTCGAGCTGTACGCATCACTGTTCGCGGACCGGCTGGAGGGGCGGCCGTTCGCCCGGGCCATGATCGGCACGTTCGCCGAACTGGTGCGCGCGACGGGCAACCCGCGGGCGGCGGACGTCGGCTGCGGGCCCGGACATCTGACGGCCATGCTGCACGAACTGGGCCTGGACGCGTTCGGGGTCGACCTCTCCCCGGGCATGGTCGACCACGCCCGGCGGGCCCGTCCGGCGCTGCGCTTCCACGAGGCGCGGATGGAGTGCCTGCCTTTCGAGGACGGCACGCTCGGCGGCGTACTCGCCCACTACTCGATGATCCACACCCCGCCGGGAGAGCTGCCGGAGCTGCTCGCCGAACAGGTGCGCGTGCTGGCACCGGGCGGCCTGCTCCTGGTCTCCTTCTTCGGGACCGAAGGCCCGGAGCCGGTCCGGTTCGACCACAAGGTGACGCCCGCCTACAGCTGGCCGGTGGACCGCCTCGCCGAACTGCTGGTCGACGCCGGCCTCGTTCCCTTCGCCAGGCTGCTCCACGACCCGGCCTCCGAACGCGGCTTCCTCGACGCACACCTGCTGGCCCGCCGTTCGTAGGCCTGGTTGGCGCCGGCCTGCGGCGCCCGGGCCGGCGCGCCCGGCCGCACCTCCCCGCCCGGCTAGGCCTGCGCCGTCAGCCCGTACGCCTGGGCGATCAGCCCGTAGGAGCGGCGGCGCGCCTCGTGGCCGTGGATGTGCGAGGTGACCATCAGCTCGTCCGCGCCGGTGCGCTTACGCAGCGCCTCCAGACCGTCCGCCACCTCCCCCGGCGAGCCGAGGACGACCTTGGACAGCCAGTCGTCCAGGAAGTCCGCCTCGGCCGGGCTGTACGGGTAGGACTCGGCCTCCTCCGGGGTCGGGATCGGCCCCGGCATGCCGAGACGCAACCGGAGCATCCCCAGACCGGCCGAGCGGGCCAGCCGGCGGGCCTGCGCCTGCCCGTCGGCCGCGACCGCGCTGACGCCGATCAGCGCGTACGGCTCGGCCAGCACCTCGGACGGCCGGAAGCTGGAGCGGTACAGGTCCAGGGCGGGCACCGTGTTGTCGCCGCTGAAGTGGTGCGCGAACGCGAACGGCAGCCCCAGCCGCCCGGCCAGCCGGGCGCTGAACCCGGAGGAGCCGAGCAGCCAGATCGGCGGGCGGTCGTCGCCCTTGGGGACGGCGGTGAGCCGGGCGTACGGGTGGCCGGACGGGAAGTCCCCGTCCAGGAAGTGCGTCAGCTCGGCGAGCTGCTGCGGGAAGTCGTCCGCGCCCTCGGCCAGGCCCCGGCGCAGTGCCCGGGCGGTCGCCTGGTCGGTGCCGGGGGCGCGGCCCAGCCCGAGGTCGATCCGGCCCGGGTGGAGCGCCTCCAGCAGGCCGAACTGCTCGGCTATCGCCAGCGGCGCGTGGTTGGGCAGCATCACCCCGCCGGAGCCGAGCCGCAGGGTGCTGGTGTGCGCGCCGAGGTGCGCGAGCAGGACGGCCGGGGTCGAGCTGGCCACCCCCGGCATCCCGTGGTGCTCGGCGACCCAGAAGCGGTGGTAGCCCCAGGCCTCGGCGCTGCGGGCCAGCTCGGTGGTCGCGACCAGCGCCTCGGCCGGGGTGTGGCCGACGCCCACCGGGGCCAGGTCGAGGATGGACAGCGGCGCGGGCGCGGTGCCCCGGGCCACCCCGTGCACGGCTCCGGCGCCCGCGCCGATGCCGCCGGCGGTGCCGGGACGGTCCGGCTGCCCCGCTTCGCGTGCCTGCTGGTCCTCGGTGCTCATGCCGTCCGGCCTCCTGATCGTGTACGAGCGGGCCTCCCCGCCGTCGGGGGACAACCGCCCGGGACGGCGGCGTGTTCCCGCCACCGGGGGACGCCGGCCGGGGCCGCCGGGCGGCCGGCGCCGACGGGGTGCGGCGCCCGGCGTCCGGACGGCCCCGCACTCCCGTCGACCGGTCGTTCGGCAGGTCAGGCGCTGACTGACAGACAGCGCGCGGTCACGGGTGGCGAGTTCGCGCCAGCGCGGGAAGTCGCCAGTCCCAGGGCTCGCCCCGAGGCGCCATCGTCCGGCAGGCTACCGATGAGGGCGGATCGCGCATCGGATCCGCACCCGAAAGCAAGGTCAACGGGCTGGACCAGCTCCGTTCGATCCCCGCGAGCCCCTGGAGCGGCACCCCGCCCCAGGGGCTCGCGCCTGTCTGTGAGGCCTGCCACAGAGGGGGTGCTTCATGGCATGAAAGGTCGAGGCGCTAGCGTTGCCCCTTGCAACCACCTGCTCCCCCGGGCCGGTCTGGAGGGAGTAGTGCCTTGGACATCATCACCACACTGGTCGGATCGTCATGGATCTGCGCCGTGGCACTGTTCGCGGTACTCGGTGACGCCTTCCTCCCCTTCATCCCCAGCGGGACACTGGTCATCCTGGCCGTGCTGAACACCGCCCGGATCGACGGGGCCCCGCTGATGCTGGCCGCCGGCGTGGCGATGGCGTCCTTCCTGGGCGACATCCTGCTGCTGAGCCTGGCCCGGCGCGGCGCGCCGTCGGTCCGCCGCCGGCTGGAGCACCGGCCGCAGCTGGCCGCCAGCGTCGCCCGGGTGCAGGAGGCACTGGACGGGCGGACCACGGGTGCGGCCGCCGCCATCGTGGTGGTCGCCCGCTTCGTGCCCGCCGGGCGGACGGTGCTCGACCTCGCGATGGGCCACTCGCCGTCGCACCCGCGCAAGTTCCTGCGCTGGTCGGCGCTGGCCGCCCTGATCTGGGCCGCCTACATCGTGACCCTGGGCTGGCTGAACAGTCACTGGTTCGACACCGCCTGGCTGAGCCTGGCGGTCTCCTGCGCCGCCGCGACCACCATCAGCGCGGCCGTCGCCCGCGTGGTGCGCCGCAACCGCCGGCTCGCGACCGCCTGACCCGCGGCCCGTCCGACCTTGACCGCCCGACCCGGGACCGCCCGGATCGGGCGCCGCCGCAGGTCCGGGCCCGTGGTCCCGCCGCCCCGTGCGGCCGCCGACCACCGACCACAGGCAGCTCCCCCGTACCCGCCTGACGATCCGGCGGCTCCGTCACAGGACGGCAACAGAACGTCGCCGCACGCAGCCTCCCGCCCGCCGTCCGCGTGATGGGTAACGGCGGACCGAAGCCTTGGTCGGCCCCATCGCCGCATGACATGCTGATGGCGGAATATTCATTAATGTCCTATATGACCGGCAAAGCCATCTGTCCTGCCGACGCTCCCGCGAACCCGTCCGGGAGCCGCCCGCAGGACGTTTTCCTGGGCTCCGCCGCGCCATGCCCGGGCATCTGGCACCAGGGGAGATCATGACCGGCATCTCGCGCAGGACCATGCTGAGCGCCACCGTCGCCACGGCGGCGCTCGGGGCGGTCACGGCCTGCTCCAGCGGCTCCAAGGCGGGGTCGGACGCCGGGCCGGGCACGGGAACCGGGAGTGCCACCACGGCCGGCGGCGGCAAGCCGGGCAGCCCGGGCAGCAGCCCGGTGAAGGGCACGCCGATCGGGGACGGCTCCACCGCCGACACCGGCGCCCAGCCGAACCAGCCGAAGGCCGAGAAGCTCAAGCCGGGCGAGCGCCCGCCGCAGTTCGTGGTCTTCTCCTGGGACGGCGCGGGCGGCACCGACGACGGCCAGTTCCCCCGCTTCCTCAAGCTCGCCGAGGAGCACAAGGCGGCGATGACCTTCTTCCTCTCCGGCATCTACACCCTGCCCAAGGGCAAGTCGGACCTCTACCACCCGCCGAAGCACTCGGTCGGCGCCTCCGACATCCCGTACCTGTCCGAGGGCGCGGTGAAGAGCACCATCAAGCTGATCAGCCAGGCCTGGCTGGCCGGCCACGAGATCGGCACCCACTTCAACGGGCACTTCTGCTCGACCCGGCCGGACGGCAACGGCGTCAACAAGTGGACCCCCGAGGACTGGAAGAGCGAGATCGACCAGGCCGTCTCCTTCGTCACCCAGTGGCGGACCAACACCGGCTTCACCGACGTCGACCCGCTGCCCTTCGACTACCGCAAGGAGCTGATCGGCGGCCGCACGCCCTGCCTGGAGGGTCAGAAGGGGCTGCTGCCGACCGCCGCCGCGCTGGGCTGGAAGTACGACGCCAGCTCGTCGGGGGGCCTGCAGATCTGGCCCCAGAAGGTGCAGGACGGCAAGGTCTGGGACTTCCCGCTGCAGGGCCTGCCCTTCCCCGGGCACACCTTCCAGGTGCTCTCGATGGACTACAACATCCTCGCCAACCAGTCCGCCGGCAGCACCAAGGGCGACCCGGCCAAGTACCCGGAGTGGCGCGCCCAGGCCCGGGACTGCTACCTCGCCGGGTTCGACCGGGCGTACAACGGCAACCGGGCGCCGCTGTTCATCGGCAACCACTTCGAGCAGTGGAACGGCGGCATCTACATGGACGCCGTGGAGGAGACCCTGAAGACCGTCGCGGGCAAGCCCGAGGTGCGGCTGGTGTCCTTCCGGCAGCTGGTCGACTGGCTGGAGGTGCAGGACCAGTCCACCCTGCGCAAGCTGCGGTCGCTGAACGTGGGCCAGGCGCCGGCCGGCGGCTGGGAGAGCTTCCTCGGGGCGGCCGGCTGAGGTCGGGCGGCCGAGGTGGGGCGGCTGAGGTCGGGCCGCCGAGGTCGGGCGACGGGCCACTGCGGCGACGGTCCTGGCGGCCGCGTCACGCCCGTCGACCGCGGTGGGGCGGCGCGCCGGGTGCGCTACCGGGTGGCCAGGCCCAGGGCGTAGTCGAGCCAGAACTGGCCCGCCCCGGGCTCGCCCCGCCCGCAGTCGCCGTCCGACTCCCCCGGGATCTTCACCCAGAGGTAGGCGTCCACGCCCGGCCGGCCGGTCCGCTCGGTGGGGGTCTCGCCGATCGCCCGCCCCGGCGGGTTGCACCAGGCGCCGCCGCCCAGCGGGCCCTTGCCGTTGCGGCTGGTGTCGATGACGAAGTGCTTGCCGCCGAGCGCCGCGGACAGCCCGGCGCCGTACGAGGCGCTCTGCTCGGTGCCGTAGAAGTTGGCGACGTTGACCGCGAAGCCGTCCGCCTGCCCGATCCCGGACCGGTTCAGCGCGTCGACCAGCGCGGAGCGGTCCTGCGCCCAGCCCGCGTTGCCCGCGTCCAGGTACACCCGCACCCGCGGGTGCCGCTTCAGCTCCGCCACCGCGTGGGCCAGCAGCGCGTACCGCTCCGCGGCGTCGATGCCCTTGGCGCCGCACCCGTCCAAGGCGTGCGGCACGGCGTCCGGCTCCAGCACCACCCAGGCCCGGCGGTCGGCCAGGCCCGCCGACAGCCCGTCCACCCAGGCCCGGTAGGACGCCGCGTCGGGGGCGCCGCCGGCCGCGAAGCTGCCGCAGTCGCGCTGCGGGATGTTGTAGGCGACGAACAGGGCGGTGCGGCCGGCGGCGGTCGCCGCGCGGCCGAGCTCCTCCACCGCCGCCCGGTCGTCCCCGCCCACCAGCCAGTGCGCGGACGGCGCGCCGGCCAGCCGGGCGATCGCCTTCGCCTCGGCGGTGCGGCCCTGCGCGCGCAGTTCGGTGAGCCGGCGGGCCGCGGCCGTCCGGTCGGAGACGTAGAAGCTCTGGCCGTCCGGCTGTCGCGGGGCACCGGCACCCGGTGTGCCGGGCCCGTCGGCCGACGCCGAGGGCGGTGCGGCGGGCGGTGCGGCGGGCGGGCCGGTGGGCGGCGCCGCGTCGCAGGCCGCCAGGGGTGCGGCGAGGGCGAGCGCCAGGACCCCCACGACGGGCGCGCGCAGCAGGCCCCGCCATCCGGCGTGCAGCAAAACGGCCCCTCCCCCGTCCCCGTGGTCGATCAAGTCTCCCACGGTGCCGGGACCGGGCCGCGGGCCCGGGGAGCGGCCGGCGGGGGTGACGGGCGCTCAGCCCGCCACACCCCGCGCCACCGTGCTCAGCCGGCCTTGACGTCCGGCACCCGCCAGTCGATCGGGTCGACGCCGAAGCCGTCCAGCGCCTCGTTGATCTGCGAGAACGGACGGCTGCCGAAGAACAGCTTCGCGGACAGCGGGGAGGGGTGCGCCCCCTGCACCACCACGTGCCGCGAGGTGTCGATCAGCGGCAGCTTCTTCTTCGCGTAGTTGCCCCAGAGCACGAAGACGACCGGCTCCTCACGGTCGCTGACCGCCTTGATCACGGCGTCGGTGAACTTCTCCCAGCCCTTGGCCTTGTGCGAGTTGGGCTCGTGCGCGCGGACCGTGAGCACCGCGTTGAGCAGCAGGACGCCCTGCTCGGCCCAGTGCATCAGGTACCCGTTGTCGGGGGCCGGGATGCCGAGGTCGGCGTCCAGCTCCTTGAAGATGTTGCGCAGCGACGGCGGGGTCTTCACGCCCGGCAGGACGGAGAAGCTCATGCCGTGCGCCTGGTTGTCGTCGTGGTACGGGTCCTGCCCGAGGACGAGCACCCGGACCTTGTCGTACGGCGTCGCGTCCAGTGCCGAGAACTCCTGGCCGGCCGGCGGGAAGACCTGGTGCTCGGCACGCTGGTCCGCCACGAAGGCCGCCAGCTCGGCGAAGTACGGCTTGCCGGCCTCGTCGGCCAGCACCCCGCGCCAGGACTCCGGCAGTTCCAACCCCGCGCCCACGCCGGCCTCGACAGTGTCCGTCACGACTTCAACCTCCCACCAGGCGGCGGCACACGGCCGCGCCACCCCGACCTAGGCGTACCGCGCGGTGCCCGGTACGTCCTTCTTCCACCCCGAACGCTACACAGCCCCACCGACAACGCCCGCCTCAGCGTGGCTCGGGCACCGCGCGGGCCGGCGCCTCCCGGACCGCCGCCCCGGCAGCGGCCGCCCGCCGTACCCGCAGGTGCTCGACCACGTTCAGCGCGACCAGCAGGGCGGCCAGCGTCAGCAGCGCGGCGAGCGCGGGCAGCCGCATCACCACCGGCACCAGCACGAACACCAGGCAGGCGGCGGCGATCCGGGTGCCGGACACCTTCCGGAACATCATCCAGCGGGTGTAGCCGAAGCTCAGCAGGTAGAGGCCGCAGCCCCCGTAGAGCAGTCCGGCGGCGCCGCCGCCGAGCGCCTGCCCCGGGTGGGCGACCGTCTCGCCGAACCCGACCGCGACGGCGATCACCCCGGCGAGCAGGCTCAGATGCCCGTACTGGAAGACCCGCCGGATGACGTCCCGGCGGGACTCGGCGACCGTCACGGCGTGCCGCATCGCGTCCGCCGCGTAGACGAAGTACTGCCACCACAGGCCGCAGGAGATGGTGAACGCGGCCGCCACCGCGAGCAGTTCGGCCGCGTCCAGAGCCGCCCCGGCGGCCGCCGCACCGGTGCCGACGATCGACTCGCCGAGCGCGACCAGCAGGAACAGGCCGAACCGCTCCGGCATGTGGGCCGGGTGGTACGCCACCTTGGCCAGCCGGCGGCGCAGGACCACCGGCGCGGACAGGTCGCAGAGCGCCGCCAGCGACCAGAGCAGCACCCGCGGGCCGCCGTCCAGCAGCCCGCCCGCGAGCAGCAGCGGGCCGCTCACCAGCGCGCCGATCCCGTACGGCCCGCGCAGCACGCCGGGCACCCGGGCCAGCATCCCGAACAGCACCAGCCGCGCCGCCCAGTACGCCCCGCCGAGGAGCAGCCCCCGGCGGCCGTACGCGCCCGGCAGCGCCAGCGCCATGAACAGCCCGGCCAGGCCGACGGCGAAGATGCCGAGCCGGTCGCGGACGTTGTCGACGTCCCGGATGTTGGCCTGGACGGTCGTGCCGACCCAGCACCAGTAGACCGGGACGAAGACCACCAGCGCCTGCGCGACGCCCGCCCAGTCGTGGTGGTGGTGCAGCAGCGCCGAGACCTGGGTGATCGCGAAGACGAACACCAGGTCGAAGTAGAGCTCCGCCCAGGTGACCCGCTTCTCCGCGGCGCCGCTCGGCTCCCCGCCGGCCTGCTCGGCCTCCTCCACCGCCGCGACCGCCTCGGCCCGCGGCGGACCCGCCTTCGGAAGACTCATGATCCCTTCCCCCCTCAAGGAACGACGGGCCCCGCCCCGCGGCCGGCAGCCGTGGAGCGGGGCCCGTTCGGGCGTCGGCCGCTAGATCATCTCGATCAGGTCGGCGATGGACTTGACCACCCGGGTCGGCCGGTACGGGAAGCGCTCCACGTCGGCCGCGGCGGTGAGGCCGGTCAGCACCAGGATGGTCTCCATGCCGGCCTCCATGCCGGCGACGATGTCGGTGTCCATCCGGTCGCCGATCATCACGGCGGTCTCCGAGTGGGCACCGGCGCTGTTGAGCGCCTCGCGCATCATCAGCGGGTTGGGCTTGCCGACGAAGTACGGGTCGACGCCGGTCGCCTTGGTGATCAGCGCGGCGACCGAGCCGGTGGCCGGCAGCACGCCCTCGGTGGAGGGGCCGGTCTCGTCCGGGTTGGTGCAGATGAAGCGGGCACCGGCGTTGATCAGGCGGATCGCCTTGGTGAGGGCCTCGAAGCTGTAGGTGCGGGTCTCGCCCAGCACCACGTAGTCCGGGTTGTTGTCGGTCAGCACGTAACCGGCCTGGTAGAGCGCGGTGGTGAGACCGGACTCGCCGATGACGTACGCGGTGCCGCCCGGGCGCTGGCCCTTGAGGAACTTCGCGGTGGCGAGCGCGGACGTCCAGATCCGCTCCTCCGGCACGTTCAGGCCCATGCCGGCCAGTCGGGCGCTGAGGTCACGCGGCGTGTAGATGGAGTTGTTGGTGAGGACCAGGAACGGCTTGCCGGATTCCTGCAGCCGGCGGAGGAACTCCTCAGCGCCGGGAATCGGCGTGCCCTCGTGGATGAGGACGCCGTCCATGTCGGTCAGCCAGGACTCGATGGGCTTGCGGTCTGCCACGTGCGTGTCTCCCGAAGTCTTGCGATGGTCGTACGAAACGAGCTGCGCAACGTCTCCGGTGCGCGCCCCACCCGCCCGGACTCCCGCAGGGAACACCGGGCGGCCGGGGGTACTGCTGGCTGCCCCAACGGGGCACAGCCTAATCCGCACACCTGCCCGACGGCAGCACTGCCCGCCCACCGGACTTCGGGGCCGGCCCGCACGGCCCCCTCAACGACTCCTTAAGCCGCCCCTAACCGCACTGATTACCCATCAGTACGGCCGTCCGGCGGGGCTAGCGTGAGGCACCGAACCCTCACCCAGCTCCTCAGAAGGAGTCCCCCGCCCATGCTCAAGCGCCGCCTGACCACCGTTCTCCTCACCCTCGTCGGCTGCGCCCTGGCCGGCACCGCCGCAGCCCCGGAGGCCGTCGCGCACGGCTCCATGCAGAACCCGCTGAGCCGGGTCGAGGGCTGCTACCTGGAGGGCGCCGAGATCCCGAAGTCGGCCGCCTGCAAGGCCGCCGTCGCGGCCGGCGGCACGGCGGCGCTCTACGACTGGATGAGCCTGCGGATCGGCGACGCCGCCGGCCAGCACCGGGGCCTGATCCCCGACGGCAAGCTCTGCAGCGCCGGCAACGAGGTGTACAAGGGGATGGACCTGGCCCGTGCCGACTGGCCGGCCACCAACCTCACCTCCGGCAGCGACTTCACCTTCCGGTTCCGGGCCACCGCCCCGCACAAGGGCACCTTCCAGCTGTTCCTCACCAACAGCGGCTACGACCCCGCCAAGCCGCTGGCCTGGTCGAACCTCGACGCGCAGCCCTTCGTCACGGTCACCGACCCGCAGCTCGTCGACGGCTCCTACGTCCTGCCCGCCAAGATCCCCGCCGGGCGGACCGGACGCCAGCTGGTCTACGCGATCTGGCAGCGCTCGGACAGCCCCGAGGCCTTCTACTCCTGCTCCGACGTGGTCTTCGACGGCAGCGGCAGCGCCCCCGGCAGCACGCCCGTCCCGCCGGCCGGCGGCGCCGGGGCCGGTCACTCCCACCCCGCCACGCCGACCGCCCCGACCACCCCCGGCACGGGCAGCACGGCCGGCACCGGCGCCACCTCCGCCGGCAGCCCGACCGCGCCCGCGCCCGCCGCACCCGCCACCCCGGGCGGCGCCGGCGCCGTACCCGCCGCCGCGGCCGGCAGCACCGACCCGACCCCCGGACCGGCCCCCGCCGCCGCGCTGACCGCGAACCCCACCACCGCGCCCGGGACCGCCGACACCGAGGGAACCGCAGGCAGCACCGCCGTCGCCGACGCCGAGAGGCTCGCCCAGACCGGCTCCGACCGCTCACTCGGCATCCTCGCCTCGATCGGGGCCGCCTTCCTGCTCGCCGGCGCCACCGTCTTCGCGCTGCGCCGCGGCCGGCGCGCCCCCGGCACCCACGCGCGCTGAAAACGCCGCCGCGGCCGTGGTGGCGGAGCGACGGGCGGCGGGCGCGGTGATTGAGTGGGCGGCATGAGCACCGCGCCCCGCCCCCCGTTCCGTGTCGGCCTGGTCGGTTACGGCCTGGCCGGCTCCGCCTTCCACGCGCCGCTGATCGCCACCACCCCCGGGCTACGGCTGGAGGCCGTGGTCACCGCCAACCCGGAACGCCGCGCGAAGCTCCGCGCGGAACACCCCGACGCCCGGGCCGTCGACACCCCCGAGGACCTGTTCGCCGACCCGGACGCCCTGGACCTGGTCGTCGTCGCCTCCCCCAACCGCACCCACGTCCCGCTGGCCCGGGCCGCGCTCACGGCCGGGCTGGCCACCGTGGTCGACAAGCCGCTGGCCGCCACCGCGGCCGCCGCGCTGGACCTCTGCGAATTCGCCGAGAGCCGCGGCGTGCTGCTCTCGGTCTTCCAGAACCGCCGCTGGGACGGCGACTTCCTGACCGCCCGGCACCTGGTGGAGACCGGCGCGCTCGGACGCGTGCACCGCTTCGAGTCCCGGTTCGAGCGGTTCCGGCCCAAGCCCAAGGCCGGCTGGCGCGAGCTGGCCGACCCGGCCGAGGCCGGCGGCACCCTCTACGACCTCGGCAGCCACCTGGTCGACCAGGCGATCACCCTGCTCGGCCCGGTCGAGAGCGTGTACGCCGAGATCGACACCCGCCGGGACGGCGCCGTGGTCGACGACGACTCCTTCCTCGCCCTCACCCACGACGGCGGCGCCCGTTCCCACCTGTGGACCAGTGCCGTCACCCCGCTGGTCGGCCCGCGCCTGCGGGTGCTCGGCGACCGCGCCGGGTACGTCAAGTTCGGCATGGACCCGCAGGAGGCCGAGCTGAAGGCCGGACACCGGCCCGACGGCACCCGCCCCTGGGGCGCCGACGAGGAGGCCCACCACGGCGCCTTCGGCACCAACGAGAGCGCCGCGCCGCTCCCCACCCTGCCCGGCGACTACCCCGCCTACTACGCGGGCATCGCCGCCGCCCTGGCCGGCACCGGCCCGCTCCCGGTCGACCCGCGGGACGCGGTCGCCACGCTGACCGTGCTGGAGGCGGCGCGCGCCGGCGCCGCCACGGGCACCGTGGTGAGGCTGCCCCGGTAGACCGTCCGCCCGTCACGGCCGTCCCACCTGGCCCACCCGTCCCGGCACCGCGGAAGAGACCGGCGGGGCAGGCGGGAGGCCGGGCGGGCAGGCGGCTCGTCCGGGTCAGACCGCGATGACCTCGACCGCCGCGCCCAGCCCCCGGAAGTCCGCGATGTTGCGGGTGTAGAGCGGCAGGCCGTTCGCCGAGGCCACCGCGGCGATCATCAGGTCGATCCGGCGCGGGCGCGGCTGGCGCCCCGCCGCGATGGTCAGCGCCACCAGGGTGCCGTACCGGGCGGCGGCGGCGGCGTCGAAGGGCAGCGGGTCGAAATCGGCCGTCGCGGCCCCCAGCACCTCCAGCCGGGCGGCCCGGCTGAGCGCGTCGCGGGCCATCGCGACACCCTGCTGCAACTCCGCGAAGGTGATCGCGGTCAGCTCCGGCACGGCCGGCAGGTCCGCCGGGTCGAGCAGGGCCAGATCGATGTAGACACAGGTGTCCAGCACCCCGGCGGGGCGGCGCCGGGCGACTCGGCGGCGTTCAGCCACGGCGACGCTCGAACGGGTCGTCGTCCTCGCCGAGCAGGTCCTCGGAGCCGTAGAACTCCTCGGCCTCCTTGCGCATCTGCTGGTAGTCGACCTTGGGCAGCCGGCCGTGCCGGGCCACCAGTTCCTCGGCGCTGAGCCTGCGCCGGCCGGAGACCGGCCGCAGTTCGGCGACCTCGACGCCGTTACGGGTGATGTGGAACGTCTCGCCCGCCTCCACCGCGTCCATCACCGAGGCGGAGTTGTTGCGGAACTCGCGCTGGGTAATCGTCTTCATCCCTCCACGGTAGCCCCGTGTAGCACCGATGGCTACAGGTGCGCAACGGCTCGTACGAACCGCCCGCGCACCCGTACCATCGTCAGCGACGACAGCACGCGCGGCCCCGCGCACCCACCGCCCGCCGACCGGCCGGGCCCGCACCAGGAGGAGGACGACGATGACCCTGCTCGCCGCCCTGCTCGGGCTCCTGCGCGTCCTCACCGGTGACCTGCTCACCGGCTCCTCCGGCCTGACCGCCGTCGCGGCGGCCGCCGCCCTGGTGCTGCTCTCCGGCGTGGTCGCCGGCACCCTCGCCACCGGCCGGCTGCTCGGGGCACGGGCCCCGGCCGCCGTGCGCGACGGGACGCTGCGCCGCCACGCGCTGCGCACCGCCTTCCTCCCGCAACGGGATCCGGACGCCCGCGGCCGCCGCCGCCCCAGGGCACCGGGCGCGGCCCCGACGGCCGCGTAACCACCTCACCGCAGCAGCTCGCGGCCGTCCTCCGCCGACCTCTCGATCCCGAGACCCCGGAGGGCTCTCTTCACCATGTCCGTCCTGTCGATCCTCGACCCGGCGGTGGGCCTGGCCCACACCGCCGTGTCCGCGCTCGCGCACGTCCTGCCGACCGCCGTCGCGATCATCCTGTTCACCGTCTGCGTCCGGCTCGCCCTGCACCCGCTGGCCCGGGCCGCCGCCCGCGGCGAGAAGGCCCGCACCAGGCTCGCCCCGCAGGTGGCGGAGCTGAACCGCAAGCACAAGGGCAAGCCCGAGAAGCTCAAGGAGGCGCTGGCCGAGCTGTACCGGGAGGAGAAGGCGTCACCGTTCGCGGGGTGCCTGCCGATGCTGGTGCAGATCCCGTTCTTCTCGGTGATGTACCGGCTGTTCACCACGCCCAACGACCTGCTCGACCACACCGTCCTCGGCGTCCCGCTCGGCATGCACGTGAGCGGCGCGCACGGCCCGGCCCAGCTGGCGGTCTTCGGCGCCCTGTACGCGGCGCTGGCGGCCGTGGGCTACGCGAACTTCCGCCGGGCCCGGCGCACCGGCCTGCCCGGTTCCACCACGGCGGCGGGCGCCCCGCCGGCCCCCGGGGCGGCGCTGCTCCCGTACCTGTCCTTCGGCACGGTGCTGTTCGCGGCGCTCGTCCCGCTGGCGGCCGGGCTCTACCTGGTCACCACCACCGCTTGGAGCTCCGCCGAGCGCGCCTGGCTGCACCGCGGCACGCCGGCGCCGGTACTGCCGGCCGTCCCGGACGCCGGGCCGGCGAAGGCCGCGGAACCCGTGAAGGCGACAAAGGCGGCCAAGGCGGCCAAGGCGGCGAAGACCGTGAAGCTCGCGAAGCCCGCGCAGGAGGCCAGGCCGGCGCGGGACGCGAAGCCTGGCGCGCCCGCCCGGGCGGGCCGGGGCGGCGGAGCGGCGGCCGCGAAGGTCCCGGGGGCCAGGAAGGCGCCCCGGAGCGCCGAGCCCGCCGCCGGCGGCGCCAAGGCGGGCCGAGCGGCCGAGGCGGGCAAGGCTGCCAAGGCGCGCTGACACGGCGGTGGGCCCGCCCCGTGCGGGGCGGGCCCACCGGGCCGGACGGGAGGAACCGGACGTACCGGACGGGCTCGGGGGATCAAGGGCTCAGCCCCGGTCCCACCCGTCCAGGTAGGTGTCGATCTCACCGGTCAGCCTGGTCTTGCCGGCGGTGTCCAGGAAGGACGCCTCGACGGCGTTCTTCGCCAGCGCGGCGACGCCGGCCTCGTCGAGGTCCAGCAGCCGGGCTGCCACCCCGTACTCGGTGTTCAGGTCGGTGCCGAACATCGGCGGGTCGTCGCTGTTCACTGTGACCAGCAGCCCGGCGTCGACCATCTGGCGGATCGGGTGCTCCTCCATCCGCTCCACCACCCGGGTGGCGAGGTTGGAGGTGGGGCAGACCTCCAGCGGGATCCGGTGCTCACCCAGCCAGTCGACCAGTGCCGGGTCCTTCATGGACTGGGTCCCGTGGCCGATCCGCTCGGCGCCGAGCAGCCGCAGGGCGTCCCAGACGGTCTCCGGGCCGGTGCTCTCGCCGGCGTGCGGCACGCTGTGCAGGCCGGCCGCCCGGGCGCGGTCGAAGTACGGCTTGAACTGGGGGCGGGGCACGCCGATCTCGGGGCCGCCGAGGCCGAAGCTGACCAGGCCCTCCGGGGCCAGGTCGACGGCGAGCCGGGTGGTCTCCTCGGCGGAGGCCAGGCCCGCCTCGCCGGGGATGTCGAAGCACCAGCGGAGCACCACGCCGAGGTCCTTCTCGGCCGACTTGCGGGCGTCCTCGATCGCCTCCATGAAGGCGACGTCGGGGATGCCCCGGCGGACCGAGGAGTACGGCGTGACGGTCAGCTCGGCGTAGCGGATCTGCTGGCGGGCCATGTCCTCGGCGACGCCGTAGGTCAGCGCCCGGACGTCCTCGGCGTCGCGGATCAGGTCGACGACGCTGAGGTAGACCTCGATGAAGTGGGCGAAGTCGGTGAAGGTGAAGTACTCGGCGAGCGCGGCCGGGTCGGTCGGCACCTTCGAGCCGCGGTGGCGGGCGGCCAGTTCGGCGACCACCCGGGGGGAGGCCGATCCGACGTGGTGGACGTGCAGCTCCGCCTTGGGCATACCCGCGATGAACGCCTCGATGCCGCTCTTCCCGTCCGGCTGGACCACGGTGTGACCTTCTTTCTACGCGCGTCTCATCAGATCCCGCAAGGCTACGCGAGCCTCCCGGGGAGCAGGGAACGCACGCGCCACGGCGGGCCCGCCGGGCTCAGCCGCCGAGCGCCACCGCGACCGTGTGGATCAGCAGGCCGGCCAGGGCGCCGACCACCGTTCCGTTGATCCGGATGAACTGGAGGTCCCGGCCGACGTTCGCCTCGATCTTGCGGGAGGCGTCCTCGGCGTTCCAGCCGGCGACCGTGTCGGAGATCAGCGAGGTGATCTCGTCCCGGTAGGTGTCCACCACGTACTGCGCGGCGTCCTGCAGCCAGCTGTCGGCTTTGACCTGCAGCCGGGTGTCGGTGGCCAGCCGGGCGCCGAAGTCGCGCACCCCCCGGGTGATCCGCAGCCGCAGTTGGCTGTCCTCCTCCTCGGCGGCGGTCATCACCAGCGAGCGGACGGCGGCCCAGGTGGAGGCGATCAGGTCCTGCACCTCGGCGCGGGCCAGCAGTTCGGCCTTGGCCCGCTCCACCCGGGCGATGGTCTCCGGGTCCCGCTGGAGCTCGGCGGCGAAGTCGGCGAGGAAGTTGTCGACGGCGCCCCGGGCCGGGTGCTGCGGGTCGTCCCGGATGTCGGTGACGAACCGCATCAGCTCCTTGTAGACGCGCTCGCCGACCTGGTGGTCGATGAACCTGGGCGTCCAGCCCGGGGTCTTCTGGGTGACCCGCTGGACGACCTCCTCGTGGTTCTCGGTGAGCCAGTCGTGCACCCGGACGGCCACCAGGTCGACCACCCCGTGGTGGCCGCCGTCGGCGACCACCTTGCCGAGCATCCGGCCCATCGGCTCGGCCACCGAGGTCGCCGAGGCCCGCCGGGTGACGGCCTCGCTGACCACCGCCTGGACGTCCTCGTCCCGCAGCACCTCGAGCAGCCCGCGCAGCGCCGCCGAGGCCTCCTTGGTGACCCGCTCGGCGCTGCCGGGAGCGGCCAGCCACTCGCCGAGCCGCCGGGCGATGCCCAGCGCGGCCAGCCGGCGGCGGACCACCTGCCCGGACAGGAAGTTGTCACCCACGAAGTCGCCCAGGGACTTGCCGAAGGCGTCCTTCTTGGTCGGGATGATCGCGGTGTGCGGGATCGGCAGGCCGAACGGACGGCGGAACAGCGCGGTCACCGCGAACCAGTCGGCCAGCGCGCCCACCATGCCGGCCTCGGCCGCCGCCGCCAGATAGCCGGCCCAGGCGCCGGCGCCGGCGGCCTTCGCCCAGGTCGCCAGCGCGAAGACCAGGCTCGCGAAGCCCAGCAGACCGGTCGCGATCGCCTTCATCCGCCGCACGCCGCGGCTCTTCTCCTCGTCGGCCGCGGTGAACCTCACACCGGGGCCCGCTGGGTCGGACGCTTCGTCGCTCACCCCGCCAGTCTGCCCCGTACCGGCGCGCGTGATCCTCCCCACCCCTCTCCCGCGCGCCGCACGCCCCGGCCCGCCGCCCGGGCCGCGGGTGACCGGCCGTCGGGCGGGACACGCCCGCCGATCGGCCCGCACGACCGGAGCAACCCGAGCGGCCCGAACGCGGCCGGAGCAACCCGAGCGGCCGGCCCGGTGGACGGGAGCACCTTCCGCACACCGGGCGCCGGCTCAGCCGATCGCCACCCGGGCGTACATCTTCGCGATCACGTCCTCGATGGCCGGCTCGCGGACCGACAGGTCGACCAGCGGGTAGCGCTCCGCGACCGCGGCCACCACCGGTGCGGCGCTCTGCTGCGCGGGGAAGGCCAGCCACTGACGCGGCCCGTCCACCTTGACCACCCGGGCGCCCGGCACCTCGATCGGCGGACGGGCCTCCGCGAGGTCGACCACCAGGGTGCGTTCGCTCATCCCCACCGCGTGCAGCCCGGCCAGGTCGCCGTCGTGCACCAGCCGGCCGTGGTCGATCACCATGACCCGGTCGCAGAGCTGCTCGATGTCCACCAGGTCGTGGGTGGTGAGCAGCACGGTGGTGCCCTGCTCCCGGTTGACCTGGCGCAGGAACTCCCGGACCCGCCCCTTGCTGACCACGTCCAGGCCGATGGTCGGCTCGTCCAGGTAGAGCACCTGCGGGTCGTGCAGCAGCGCGGCGGCGAGGTCGCCGCGCATCCGCTGGCCGAGCGAGAGCTGGCGCACCGGGGTGTCCAGCAGGCCGCCGAGTTCGAGGAGTTCGACGCAGCGGGCCAGGTTGGCCCGGTAGCGGTCGTCGGGGATGCGGTAGATCCGGCGGGCCAGTTCGTAGGAGTCGCGCAGCGGGAGGTCCCACCAGAGGGTGGTGCGCTGGCCGAAGACCACGCCGATCCGGCGGGCGAGCGCGGTGCGCTCCCGGGCCGGGTCGACGCCGGCCACCCGCAGCTGCCCGGAGGAGGGGACCAGGATGCCGGTGAGCATCTTGATGGTGGTGGACTTCCCGGCGCCGTTGGGGCCGATGTAGCCGACGCACGCGCCGGCCTCGATGTCGAAGGTCAGCCCGTCCACGGCGTGGACCTCGCGTTTCTCGCGCCGCAGCCGGCCGGTCCGGGTGCGGACGGTGAAGCTGCGGCGGACGTCGTCGAGTTCGATCAGTGCCATGCCAGGGTCCTTTCGCTGGAACTGGAGGTGGGAGCCGGGGCCGAGCGGCCGGCGGCGGGGCTCAGCTGCCGGCGCCCCGGTAGGCCCGCAGCCCGGCCCGCCAGAGCAGGCCCGCCAGGTAGGCGCAGAGCACGGCGGCCAGCGGCGAGGCGTACTGGAAGGCGGTGGGGAGCCCGAGCGGGTCGGGGCGGTCGAGGATCCGCAGGGCGGGCAGCCAGTTGACGAAGGCCAGCGGGATGCCGAAGACGACCCCGGCGACCAGCTCCTTGGCGAAGATCGTCGGCGGGTAGTGCAGCAGGGTGGCGCCGCCGTAGGTGAAGGAGTTCTGGATCTCCTTGGCCTCCCCCCACCAGAACTGCAGGGTGGCGAAGCCGATGAAGAGGGCCGAGAAGATGACCGTCCCGCAGAGCAGCAGGACGGGCACCAGCAGCACGCGGTCCCAGGTCCAGGCCACGTCCAGCGCGGTCAGCGACCAGGCCAGCACGGCGGCGGCCTGCAGCGGGCGGCCGAGCCGGCGCAGCGAGAAGCGTTCGGCGCAGAGCTGGGCGAGCGCGGGGGCGGGCCGGATCAGCATGGTGTCGAGGGTGCCCGCGCGGATCCGCGCGCCGAGCGCGTCGGTGCTGCCGACGAAGAGGTTGGCCATGCCCAGGGCGAAGCCGGACGTCCCGTAGAGGAAGCCGAGTTCGGGCAGGGTCCAGCCGCCGAGCCGGTCGGTGTGCTGGAACATCAGCACCACCACCAGGAAGTCGAGCGAGGTGATCATGATGTTGGCGCCGAGCATCAGCACGAAGGACGCCCGGTAGGACATCACCGCCCTGGTCCACATCCCGGCCATCAGCCACCAGGCCCGCACCGACCAGCGGGTGCGCTCCAGCAGGGTGTCGGCCCGGGTGCCGACCCCGGAGCCGGCCATGGTGTCAGCCACCCTGGACCACCACCCGTCGGGTCGCCAGCAGTTGGACGACCCGGCCGAGCGCGAGCAGCACCACGGCCCAGGCGGCCTGGAAGCCGAGCGCGCCGAGCAGGCCGGCGCCGGTACTGCGTCCCAGGAAGACGTCGGTGGGCACCTGCACCAGCGACGCCCACGGCAGCAGCGGCGCGATCTCGCCGAGCAGGCCGGGGAACAGCCCGATCGGCAGCAGCATCCCGGAGAAGAACATCGACACCACCAGCATCACCGACCGCACGCCGTCCGAGTCGTGCAGCCAGAAGCCGGTGAGGACGACCAGGTAGCGCAGCCCGAAGCTGACCAGCACGGCGAGCAGCACCGACAGCAGGAACTCGGCCCAGACCAGCGGGTCGTGCGGCACCCGCAGGTCGAAGACGAGCGCCCCGGCGATCATCGGGGCCGCGCCGCGCGCCACCAGGTGGAAGCCGGCCCGCCCCAGGTCGCCGGCCAGCCACCAGCCCTGGAAGTCCACCGGACGGTAGAGGTCGATGGCGATGTCACCGGTGCGGAAGCGCTCCTGGACGTCGTCCTGGAAGCCGCCGCCCCAGACCGCGACGGTGACCAGCAGCGCCTGGCTGACCCAGATGTAGGTGACGGCCTGCGCGGTGTCGTAGCCGCCGAGGCCCGGCCGGGCCTGCCAGAGCGCGAGGAAGCTGTAGGCCAGGATGAAGCCGAAGACGGTGTTGGTGAAGGCGCCGGCCAAGGTCGCGGCACGGTAGGTGGAGTAGCGGCGGAAGCTGCCCGCGGCGACCGCGAGGTAGACCCGGGCGGCGCCGCCGGGGGCCGCCCCCGGCGGGCGGCCGCGGGGCGGTCCGCCGGGCTTCGCTGATACCGGCATATTGTCTCCTTGTCGACTTAATGGGAGCGGGTCAAGGGCTCGGACCAGGGGCGACCACGGGCCCCGGACGGGTCCGGGACACCCGCCGACTCGCGCGGACGCACGACGGACCGGCTCCGACCGGCCGGACCCCGGGGTGACCCAGGCGGCGGGCGGAGCTCGCACCCACTGGCTGCGCTATGCGGTTCTCACCTTTCACCGTACCGCCACCGATCATCCGGCGCAGCCGAATTCCCCGCCCCCGGACCCCACCGCCCGGCCCCCACGCCCCCGTTCGCCGCCCCCGCCTCCACCGGACCACCCACACCGCCCGGTTCCGCGCCCGGCCGCCGCCGAACCACCCCGCCACGACTCCCGGAAGAACCGCCTGATCACCGCTCAAATCGACATAATCACCCCATGAGCCAGGAGCCCGCCGACCACCGGCCCGACCCGCAGCCCCACACCGGCACACCCCCCGCGCTCACCGGGCCACCGACCGGCGGCCCCGCCCACGGCACCCGCCGCGACCGGCGCCGCGCCCGGCGCACCGACCGCCGCCGGGCCCGCCGCGCCCTGCCCGGCTGGCGCCGCGCCATCCCCACCTGGCGGATGCTCCTCACCGGCCTCACCGGCCTGCTCCTGCTCGGCATCGCCGCCTTCGTCACGCTCTACCTGATCGTCCCCGTGCCCGACGCCAACGCCCACGCCGTCGCCCAGAACAACATCTACTACTACGCCGACGGCACCGAACTGGCCCGCACCGGAGCCGTCAACCGCAGCGACGTCACCCTCGACCAGATCCCCGCCGACACCCAGCACGCCGTCGTCTCCGCCGAGGACCGCACCTTCTACCGCAACAAGGGCGTCGACCTCAAAGGCATGGTCCGGGCCGGCTGGAACACCGTCACCGGCCAGGGCACCCAGGGCGGCTCCACCATCACCCAGCAGTACGTGAAGAACTACTACCTGACCCAGGACCAGACCCTCTCCCGCAAGGTCAAGGAACTCTTCATCTCGCTCAAGGTCGACCAGCGGCAGAGCAAGGACCAGATCCTCGCCGGCTACCTCAACACCAGCTACTTCGGCCGCAACGCCTACGGCATCCAGAGCGCCGCCAACGCCTACTTCGGCACCGACGTCTCCCGGCTCACCACCGCCCAGAGCGCCTACCTCGCCGCGCTGCTGCAGGCTCCCAGCGCCTTCGACGTCAAGAACGCCACCCCCGCCAACCGCACCCGGGCCGTCGCCCGCTGGAACTACGTCCTGGACGGCATGGTCTCGCTCGGCTTCCTCGACCCCGCCGCCCGCGCCGCCACCAGCTTCCCCGAACCGATCGACCCCAGGCCCGCCGTCGGCCTCGCCGGCCAGAGCGGCTACCTCGTCGACATCGCCGACACCTACCTCGCCAGCACCGGCACCGTGGACGCCGCCACCCTCAAGGCCGGCGGCTGGCGGATCACCACCAGCTTCGACAAGGCCAAGCAGGACGCCTTCGCCGCCGCCGTCCAGCAGGAACTGACCGACGAGCTCGACCCCCGCGCCCGGCCCGGCACCGACACCGACGTCCGGGTCGCCGGTGCCTCCGTCGAAGCCGCCACCGGCCGGATCGTCGCCGCCTACGGCGGACCCGACTACGCCAAGCAGCCCTTCAACGACGCCCTGCGCCAGGACAACCAGATCGGCTCGACCTTCAAACCGCTCGAACTCGCCGCCGCCATCGAGGGCGAGGCCACCACCCAGGACGGCCGCCGGATCACCACCGAGACCGTCTACGACGGCACCAGCGGCCGCGACGTGGTCGGCGGCCCCACCCCCTACGACCCGCCCAACGAGGACGACACCGACTACGGCCCGGTGTCCCTGCGGCTCGCCATGGTGAAGTCCGTCAACTCCGTGTACGCCCAGGAGGGCGTGGACGCCGGCCTGCCCGAAGTCCGGGAGACCGCCCTGCGCCTGGGCATCCCCGCCGACGTCCCCGGCATGGACCCCGCCAACACCTCCATGACACTGGGCACCGTCACCCCCAGCGCCATCGACCTGGCCGGCGTCTACGCCGCCCTCGCCAACCACGGCCAGGCACTCAGCCCCTGGTCCGTCCTCAAGCTGGAGCACACCGGCTACTCCGACATCCCCCGGCTGCCCGAGCACGAGCCGACCACGGCCCTCGACCGGGGCACCGCCGACGCCGTCACCGGGGTGCTGCGTGACGTGGTCAGCGGCCGCGGCACCGGCGCCGCCGCCCTCGCCCTCGGCCGGCCCGCCGCCGGCAAGACCGGCACCACCGACGCCAACCTGGCCGCCTGGTTCGCCGGCTACACCCCCGAACTCGCCACCACGGTAAGCCTGTTCAGGGAGAACCCGAAAACCCACGCCAAGGAATCGCTGGCCGGCACCGCAGGCCTGTCCCGGATCAACGGCGGCACCTTCCCCACCGAGATCTGGACCGCCTACATGACCGACGCCCTCGAAGGCAGCCGGGTCCAGCACTTCGACCTGCACCCCGCCCAGGGCAACAACCAGCCCAGCCCGGCCGCCACCCCGGGCAACGGCGGTGGCACCTCACCGGCCACCCGGCCGGCCGGCACCCCCACGGCCGCGCCCAGTTCCGCCCCCACCCCCGCGCCCACCGGCAACCCCACCGGCAACCCCACCCCGCCCGCCGGGCCCGGGCCCACACCGCCGCCGAGCCCCGTCGTCACCCCCAGCCGCAGCGCCCCCAGCCGCGGCACCCCCACCTCGGCACCGACCCCGACCGGCGCCGCCAGCCCCGCGCCGGCCGTCGCGGCCCCGCCGTCCCCGTACCCGCCCAAACCGTGAACCCGCTCCCGGCCAGGCGCCCTGAAGACCGGCCCTGGACACCGGCCCTGGACACCGGCCCTGGACACCGGCCCGGCCCAGGGAGCGGCCGATCCCGCCCCTGGGCCACCCACCTTCTACCGCACCAGCTCACGCTCCAACGGCGTCCGGAACCGCGGCGTCACCCGCACCTCACCCAGCCACCCCGCCAACCGGACCGCCTCCGCCGCCACCGCGGCCTCCGCCTCCGCCCCCACGTCCGACAGCAACCGCCACACCAGCTCACCGTCCGCGCGCTGCGCCCAACCGCCCACCACCCGGCCGTCCCACCAGAGGGTCGGCCCGACGTTGCCGGCCCGGTCGAACAGCGCCGGCACGTCCTCCGCCCGCAGGTACCAGTCCCGGCCCCGCCACCCCATCACCGTCGGATCGAGCGCCGGCAGCAGCGCCGCCCACGGCCCGGACGCCCGCACCACACCCACGTCACCCGGCAGCACCACCCCGGCGGCGCCGTCCCCCAGCGCCACCTCCTGCGCGCCCACGTCCGCCAGCGCCCGCCGGGTGTCCCCGAGCGTCCAGCCCGTCCACCACTTGAGGTCCTCCACCGTGGCGGGCCCGTACGAGGCCAGCCAGCGGCGCGCCACCTCGGCCTTCGCCTCGCGCACCGGCAGCTCCGGCCACTGCCGCACCGGCGCGTACGGGTAGGAGCTGCTCAGCCACGAACCGCGCGGCCGGCAGCGCCGCACATGCCCGTCCGAGGCCAGCAGACGCAGCAGCCGGCTGCCCACGCTCTGCCGGGCCTCGTACGGCTTGCCCGCCGCCATCAGCATGGTCTCGCGCAACTCCGGCACGTCCGCCGACAGCTCCGCCGTGGTCGCCTCACCGCGCACCTCCAGCGCCGCCAGCACCGCCTGCTCGGTCCGCTCCAGCCGCGCCTCGTCCCAGCCCTCCGCGAACTCCCGCAGGTGCTTCACCAGCGTCGCCCGCTCCTTGGCCGCGATCGCCCGCGCCGTCGAGGAGCTGACGTACGGCGCGAACCCCTCGGTCACGGCGAAGATCGTGCGACGCATCGACAGCAGCTTCACCAGGGTCACGTCGTCGTACAGCGCCCGCTCCACCTCGGCCGCCGACGGCTCGGCCAGCCGCGCGCAGGCCGACAGGTACACCGTGGCGGCGTCCGTCGCGTGCAGCCCGACCACCGCGTCCGCCACCTGCTCCACCGACTCCGCCCGCCGGGCGGGCACCAGCAGATGCCGCTCACCCAGCCGGGCCCGGCGCTGCTCGTCACTGATCCTCGGGCGACTGCCACTCGTTCCGGTCATACCCGGGGACAGTAATGCAGCCGTCCGGCCCGATCACGGCGATCGGCGGGACCGGCAGCGGCAGACCGTCCGGGCGCCGGGACGACCGGCCCCCGGCGTCCGGGTGACCGCGGGCCGCCACGGTTCGACGATCCGGCCCTTTCCGGTCACACCGTGCAAACCTGACGGCACACGAACGAAGGCAGTTGTGCCCCAGGTACCCGCGGAGGAATCCTTGCCGAGGTCGCGCACGGGCGGTCCGACCACCTCGCCCACCACCCTGCGGGGCGCGCGGCTGCCACTCGCGGTGGGTCTCGTCCTGTTCTCCCTGGGCTGCTCCGACCCCACTCCTGACCCGTCCTACCGGCCGATCACTGCAGTGGAAACGCTGTTCCCGGGCAGCGGCGGAAACGGCACGGTGAAGACGATCAGCTTCCCCACCACGTCCCTGGGCTTCGTGGGCGCGGGCGAGCCACGGCCGGACACCTCGGGCGCCTCACCCCCGAGCAGCGTGGCCTCGTCACCCCTGAGCCACCCGGGCGCGTCACCGATGCTCCTCGTGTTCCAGGGACCGACCGGCCAGGCGAGCGGGCAGGCGAGCCCGGAGGTGGTCATCGTGCGCGGCGTGCACGTCTCGAACACCGACTTCGAGGTGACCGAGGACAACTGCACCGGCGCCACCATCGGAGCAGGCCGAACCTGCACGGTCAGCATCGACTTCTCCCCGGAGTCCGCAGGACAGAAAACAGCCGACCTCAGCGTCGAGACCTCCGGCCCGGACATCCACGCACAGCTCACGGGAACGGCCGTCGACGACCGGTCCCAGCCTCCGCCGTCCGCCGTTCCGGGAAGCACCGCCCCGGCCCCGGACACCCCGTCCGCCGGCCGCGCCTCCGCCCCCGTCACCTACTCACCGTAGCGCGCGGAGTCCCCCCGCACCTCCACCCGGACCGAGTCGTCGTCCGGCAGGACGACCGTCACATCGTTCCCCGGCCGCCACTCGTGCGACACCAGGTAGTAGCGGGACGCCGACTTCGCCAGGACGACGAAACCCGCGTACCGGTACCGGAACGGCCCGCCGCCCTCACCCATGTCCTGGAAGGCAATACCGGTGACGTCGTGAACCATCGGGTGGCGCAGGTAGACGAGGACGAACGCCCTGCCCTTGAAGCCCGACCCCGCGTCCGCGCCGGCCTTCGCCCGGCCCGCGTCGCCCGCATACCGGGCGAGCGCGAAGAAGACGGTCAGGACCAGCATCGCGACCAGGAAGGCCGCAGCCGCCGTCCACACCCGCTCACCCAGCAGACCCTCCTGCGGCGGCCGCCCGCCCAGCCGGCGCAGGGACACGGCCACGATCGCCAGCCCCGCACCCGCGGCCACCACCAACGGCGGAATCAGCTCACGCGGCCAGCCGGGCTGCAGCCGGGACACCACCGAGTGCGACCACCAGGCCGGCTCCAGGAAGACCGCGAACCCCAGCAACAGCACGACCAGACCCGCCAGGAACAGCCCGGGGCGGATCCGGCGCCACACCGCGGCGGAACCGGCCTGCCCCAGCCTGCCGTCAGCCAGACCGAGCACCAGGGTGGCCGTCAGGCCGCAGCAGAGCAAGAACCAGAGCGGGAGGAACACCGCGTTCGTACTGTTCCCCAGATAGGCCTGCACCGAGAACGACAGGTCACTCGTCGGCACGCCGAAGAACGCGTAGTACGCGGCGGTGTAGGTGCTCCCGAAGTAGTACAGCAACCCGACGACGACCGTTCCGGGCGCCACCACGTACGCGGCCTTCCTCAGCAGCGGGCCGAGGCCGCCGGCCGGGCGCTCCGCCCCGGGCTCCCCGGCCACCCGCTCCCCGCCGGGCCCCCGGCCGCCGCGCGGAGGCCGGTTCCTCGGCGGCCGGACCAGGACTCTCGGGCGGCGCGGCTCAGGCATAGGCCCAGCCTGCGCCGCACCCACCGGCGACGCATCCGCAGCTCCGCCGTCGGGCGGCACCTCGTCACCGGCTCCGGCCCACGCGGCTGCGGCCCGCCGGGCCTGGCACACCCGGCCCTTCGCCGGTACCCGGGCCGGGCACCCGGCCGCCGCGCCGATCGGAGGTACAGGCTGCTCAGAGGTACAGGCCGGTCGACCCCTCCGTGTCGCCGAAGCGCGTCGCCGCCACCGCGTGCAGGTCGCGCTCGCGCAGCAGCACGTAGGTCGCGCCGCGCACCTCGACCTCCAGCTTGTCCTCCGGGTCGTACAGGACCCGGTCACCCGGCTCCACCGACCGGACGCTCTGGCCGACTGCCACGGCCTCCGCCCAGGTGCACCGCTTGCTCAGCTCCGCGGTGGCCGGGATCAGGATGCCGCCGGTCGAACGGCGCTCGCCCTCCGCCCCCTCGGTCTTCACCAGCACCCGGTCGTGCAGCATCTTGATCGGCAGCTTCTCGCCCAGCCGGTCGTGGCGAGGTGCTTCGTCCTGCGGGGTCCGCGCGTCGTTGGTACTCACGCCCCGACCGTACCCGCCCCCGGGCACCCGCGTGACCCTGGCCCGGCATGCGGAAGGCCGGGTACGCACATCCGGCGCACCCGGCCCGCGCCCCGCTCCCCCGCCGGCTCCGCGGGCCGTACCCACGAGGGCCGGCCGGCGGGTACCGCGGCTCAGCCCCGCCGGCGCCTGCGCGCCGACGCCACCAGCAGCACCACACCGACGCCGACCAGCGCGGCCGGCACGATCCGCTCCTTGCGCGGGCGGCCCTTCTCGTCCGTGAACTGCGCCTTCGCCTTCTCCACCGCCCCGCTCGCCGCCACGTACGCCCGGCCGGCCTTCTGCTCCACCGACGCCACCGCCTTGGCCTTCACCTGCGCGGCGACCGTCGACGGGTGCACCCGCACCGCGAGCTCGTCCAGGGTCGACGCCAGCTTGGTGCGGGTCCGCGCGATGTCCGCCTCGATCTGGGCGGCCGTCCGCGTGTCCGCCTTGTCCTTCGTGCTCGCCTCGCCCACTAGGGCCACCCCATTCACCGATGTTGTCCTGTACGACCGACCCAGTTTGTCAGCTGACCCGCCGCCACGCGCGGCCCCACCCACCAACAGAGGTAAGTTTGCCGTGGTACGACCACCAGTCCACACGAGGAGAGATCCACCGTGAGCGAGCGCCTCCAGGCCGGAGACACCGCGCCTGCCTTCACCCTGCCCGACGCCGACGGCAAGCAGGTGTCCCTCGCCGACCACCTCGGTCGCAAGGTGATCGTGTACTTCTACCCCGCCGCCCTCACCCCCGGCTGCACCACCCAGGCCTGCGACTTCACCGACAACCTGGAGGCCTTCTCCGGCGCCGGGTACGAGGTCGTCGGCATCTCCCCGGACAAGCCCGAGAAGCTCGGCAAGTTCCGCGAGACGGAGGACCTCAAGGTCACCCTGCTCGCCGACGAGGACAAGTCCGTCCTGGAGGCCTACGGCGCCTTCGGCGAGAAGAAGCTCTACGGCAAGACCGTCGTCGGCGTGATCCGCTCCACCGTGATCGTGGACGAGCAGGGCAAGGTCGAGCACGCCCTGTACAATGTCAAGGCCACCGGCCACGTGGCCAAGCTGCTCCGTGACCTGAAGATCGCCGCGGCCTGATCCCGCCGCCCGACCGCCGGCGGGCCCCGCGCGGGCCCGCCGTGCCAGGGGTCCGCCGTGCGGGTCCCGCCGTGCCGGAGCCGCCGGCAGGGCCGAAACAGCCCGCAGGGCCCGTGGCGGTCTGTCACCGCTCTGTCCCGATGGTGTCCTGATGAGGCCAAGCACCGGCGGCCGGCGACCTGGCGCCCCTAGGGTACTGCGCACCGGGTCCAGCAGCCCGGTTCCCGCCGCGCCCCTGGAGTGACCGTGCCGAGCCACAGACCCGTCGCCGCCCGCCCCGCCCGCCTCGCCCTCGCCGCCGCGACCACCCTGGCGGCCGCCCTCGCGCTCACCGCCTGCGGACCGGAGGAGAATCCCGGCGTCGCCGACGGCCCCGCCGCGACCGCGCCCGTCGCAGCCCCGAGCAGTCCGGCCGCCGCCCCCGCGAGCACCGCGCCCGCGGCGAGCAGGACTCCCGCGCCGGCCCCCACCACCACTGCGGCCCCGGCCGGGAAGCGGCAGGTCGCAGCGGCGCGGACGGCCGGCGGGCTGGCCGTGTACACCGGGCCGGGCGCCGTGTCCGACGTGGTCATCGACCCCGGGGAGATGCGGCCCGGCATGAACCTGGTCGTCTCCGAGTACGCGCCGGCCGGCAAGGGGGACGGTCGCCGGATCCTCCTGGTCGCGGTCGACAACGTCCCGGAGGATTCGAACAAGCGCCGCGAGCACCTCTGGCGCGGCCTGATCGACCACGCCCTGCAGAACGGCTCCACCGGCACCCCCGGCACCGCCGCGCCCTACGGGCCCGGGCCGCTGGGCGGCTCGGTCGAGTGCCTGGGCCTGCCCGAGGCCCCCAGTACCGACGTGCTCTGCGGCTGGGCGGACGCCGGCACGGCGGGCGTCGCGCTCTTCCCCCGGACCACCGTCAAGGAAGCCGCCGCACTGTTCCTCGCGATGCGCTCCGACGTCGAGCACTGAGCCCGCGGGCGCGCCCCTGAGCCCCCTGGTCCGGCCACGGCCGCGGGGGCCGGGACGGAACGAAGCGGTGGCGGCACACCCCCCGACCGGGTGCACCGCCACCGCCGTCACTCACCTCGGTGAGCCGCTGTCATCCGATCAGCAGGCTCCGAGGTCGCTCCAGACGCCCCACGCACCGGTGGTCGTGGGGTCCTCGCCCTTGGTCCACCACTTGTTGCTGTAGTAGTGGCCCTTCCACGACACCTTGGTGGTGGTCGCGTAGGTCGCGCCGGCGTCCCAGCTCGGGGCACCGGTGCAGGCACCGGCGGTGGCCGTCGCGGTGGGCGAAGCGGTCGCCGTGGCGGTGGCGGTCGGCGAGGCCGTCGCGGTCGCCGTGGCGGTCGGCGAGGCGGTCGCGGTGGGCGAGGCCGTGACGGTCGGCGAGGCGGTGGCCGTCGCGGTCGGGCTCGGCGAGGAGGTGCCGCCGGTCGAGCCGCGGGTCAGGTCGCCGGTCAGGCCGTACAGCGTGCCCGCGACGTTCACCGTCCAGTTGGCCGGGGTCGAGACCGGCAGGTAGTAGGTGAAGTCCAGGTCGACGGAGGCGCCCGGCGCCAGCGACTGCCAGCCCGGCAGCTTCACCGAGACGCGGTTGTAGGTGCCCTTGAGGCCGCCCACGTTGCCCGGGCCCGGGTTGTCCTGCTTGATGACGGTCAGACCGAAGCCGGACTGGTCCTTGGCGTTGCCCGGGGCCGAGTTGCTGTAGTCGAACTGGAACTCGGTGCCGCCCGGCAGGGTCAGCGTCGAGTTGTTGACGATGTGGAGCTTCGGGTTGATCGGGTAGTTCGAGTCACCCAGAGCGAAGTTGGTGTACGTCACGTCGATCGGCAGGGTCTGCTGCGGCAGCGCGATCGTGGAGCGGGTCGCGCCGTACGGCGAGGCGGCCTTGAACTTGTCGTACATCAGCGAGGTCAGCGTCGAGCCCTGCACGTACTGGCCCTTGCCGCCGTTGGCGGCCGCGTCCCACTTGTAGTCGCCCGCGAGCTCCCAGATCATCGTGCCGCCGGCACCCTGGTTGACGATGTAGTCCGCCTTGGCGGCCACCGACTGCTCGTCCTCGGTCGAGAGGAAGACCTTCTTGGTGTCGTTCCACAGCCACGGCGCCACCAGGCTGGAGCTGTAGTTGCGGGTGTAGGTGCCCTGCAGCGCGGTGTCGGTCAGGCCGTACTTGGCGAGGTAGTCGGGGACGACGCCCTTCTCCAGGTTCTTGGCGTGCCACATCGGGTTCGACCCGGCCGGGGACTCCTTGCCTGCGGTGTCCTTGTCGTTCCAGATGTTGTCGATGCCGACGGCACCGTCACCGCACGCGGTGAGACCGGCGCCGGCCGGGCAGGTGGTGGCGCTCGCGGTGCCCCAGAGGCCGTTGGTGCCACCGGTGACGTTCTTGAACCCGCGGGTGTAGTACGGCAGGCCGACGTTGATCCGGCCGGCCGGCATCGCGCCGCGGAAGTAGTGGAACGCCCAGTCGGCGTTCAGGTAGCCGATGCCGCCGTACTGGGCGGTGCCGTAGACGTTGGCCGACGCCAGCTCGTTGTCCTTGCCGTCGTCGAACAGCGAGGCGTTCGGGCCGACGTACTTGTTCCAGGCGCCGTGCAGGTCGTACGACATGATGTTGACGTAGTCGAGGTACTGCGCCGGCTGGTAGGTCTCCATGCCGCGCAGCAGGTACCCGGACGACGGGGCCGCGACCGACAGCAGGTAGTGCTTGCCGTCGGCGGCGCCGGCCCGGTCCAGCTTCTCGCGCAGCGTCTTCATCAGCGCCGCGTAGCCCTTGGCCAGCGCGCCGCGCCGGGCGTTGGCCAGCGTCCAGTCCTGCGGGTTGCCCGCGTCCTTCATCGAGGTCGCGTACTCGTAGTCGATGTCGACGCCGTTGAAGCCGTACTTCTTGATGAAGTCGACCGCCGAGGCCGAGAAGGTGTCGATGCCCGCCTGGTTGACGGTGCCGTCGGCGTTGGTGGTCACCGAGTAGAAGCCGCCGGAGTTGACCCGGTTGCCGTCGTCGCCGAAGTAGCCGCCGGTCTCGGTCCAACCGCCCACCGAGATCATCGTCTTGACGTTCGGGTACTGCTTCTTGTACTTGGTCAGCAGGTTGAAGTGGCCCTTGTACGGGAGCGTCGGGTCCATCTCCGCGCCGGCCACGCCCGGGAAGGTCATCCCGGTGGCCTCGTTGTTCGGGCCGTCCGTGCCGACCGACAGCTTGTTGTCGCTGCCGATGTGCCCGAACGCGTAGTTCAGGTGGGTGACCTTGTCCCACGGGATGTTGTTGACCAGGTAGGCGGGGGTCCCGTCCTTACCGGTGCGCCAGCCCGTGAAGTAGCCGATGATGCGGCGCTGGTGGTCGGCGCCCATCTTCTCGCGGCCGGCCTCGTCGTAGACGGAGCAGTAGGGCACGTCCACGCCGGGCGTGGCGTACATGCCGTCGGGGCGACAGCTGGCGTTGTCGACGGTGGCCGACGCCTGCGAGGGCGCCGCGCCCAGCGTGGCGACCAGCAGGCCGGCCAGCCCGGCGGCGGCCAGCGTGGCGAGGCCCGCCCGGACGCCGGGGCTCTTCTCGCGGCGAGCAGCGGTGGGACGCTCCTCGGCCGTGCTTCGGATCAACACTCGGTCCTCCAGGAGAGAGTGCCGGCGCGTACCTGTGGGGGAGCACGCACGTGGGGGATACAAGATTGGCGCTGAAGCTATGTGGTCTGGACCACTCCGGTCAATAGGTCCGTACCAATTGGCAAAGAAGTTACCAACTTGCCACCTCAGCGCCCTGCGCCGGCCCAACTCTCCTGCATACCCGTGACCCAGACGCCCCAACAGTCGTTTGTACGAGTGGGGGACGGGTGCGCCATTTGACCCGGAGGGACACGCATGACCATCAAGTACACCCGCGAACTGCTCACCGAGCCGGCCGCCGGATCCAGCAGCATCGACGACATGATGCGGCGCCTCGGCGTCCCACTGGCGGGCGGCACCCACAGCTACCCGAGCAAGCGGCTCAAGCACTACGGGATCGACACCTCGCACTTCACCGGACAGGCGCACAATCAGGGCAAGGCACCCGCGAGCAGGCTGGCCCCCGAGGAGATCCTCGTGGAACGCCCTTCGGAAAACGGGCGGCTTCCGGGGAGGAGGATCCGCCAGGCCCTGACAGAGCTCGGCCGGCCCGAGAGCTGCGAAGGTTGCGGCATAGGGCCCGAGTGGCTCGGCGAGCCGCTCACCCTCGAAGTGGATCACATCAACGGGAACTGGTCGGGCAACCGCCCCGGCAACCTCAGGTCGCTCTGCCCGAACTGCCACGCCACCACGGACACCTACTGCGGGAGAAACCGGCGCGCGCGGGGCGCCACCCGATCAGCGTCCGGCCGGCCACCTCTCAAAGAGGGCTCGCCGGCCGGCCAGGCCTGAGCCCGAAAGCGGCGTGCATTTCGTTTCGGCAGCCAAGTAGCATGATGCCCAGCAGGGCAGGCGGCCGTGGCGCAGTGGCGACGCAGACGGTTTAGGTCCGTTGGTCCGTGAGGACTTGAGGGTTCGAATCCCTTCGGCCGCACCGCTGGAAACCTTGGAAACGAAGGCCTGCTCGGATCACTCCGAGCGGGCCTTCGACATGCCGGCGGACGCTCCGTCAGCCCAGCAGCTCCCGCACCACCGGCGCCAGCGCCCGGAAGGCCTGGCCGCGGTGGCTGATCGCGTTCTTCTCGTCGGCGGTGAGTTCGGCGCAGGTCCGGCTCTCGCCCAGCGGCTGCAGCACGGGGTCGTAGCCGAAGCCACCGTCACCCGCCGGGGCCGTGCGCAGGGTGCCGGGCAGGGTGCCTTCGACGACCCGCTCGGTGCCGTCGGGGAGGGCCAGGGCGGCGGCGCAGGCGAAGTGCGCGCCGCGGTGCTCGGGGGCGATGTCGGAGAGCTGGGCGAGCAGCAGGTCGAGGTTGGCCCGGTCGTCGCCGTGCTTGCCGGCCCAGCGGGCGGAGAAGATGCCGGGTGCGCCGTTCAGCACGTCGACGCAGAGGCCGGAGTCGTCGGCGACGGCGGGCAGTCCGGTGGCCTTGGCGAGGGCGTGCGCCTTGAGGAGGGCGTTCTCGGCGAAGGTGACGCCGGTCTCGGCGACGTCGGGGATCTCGGGGTAGGCGTCGGCGCCGACCAGTTCGACGTCCAGGCCGGCCCGGCCGAGGATGGCCCGGAGTTCGGTGACCTTGTGCTGGTTGCGGGTGGCGAGGACGAGTCGGCGGGTGCTCATGGCGTCCACCCTAGCCAAGTCGGGGCGGGTGCCGGCGCCGGTCCCGGCGGGGCGTCAGCCGGTGCAGACCTGGGTGAGGTTGCCGGCGGCGTCGCCGAGCGGCTTGAGGTCGGGGACCTGCTTGGCGTTGACGGCCTGCTGGACCTTGTCGACCTGGGTGGTGAGGTCGGTGATGGCCTGCGAGACGTCGGTGTTCTTGGAGTTCTTGCCGAGCTGGTCGAGGTCGTTCTTGAGCTTCTGCAGGGCCTGTCCGGCGGCGGCCGCGTCGTTGCTCGCGTTGTTGAAGGCGGTGGTGACGTCGGTGATGTCGCCGCTGATCTTGATGGCGGTGTTGCCGCAGTCGAGGGCCTTCTGGGCGGCCGAGCAGCTGACCGCGCTGAGCGGGAGGATCGCGATGAGCGCCGCCACTGCGAGGGTGGCGGGGCGGGTGATGCTCTGGGGCATCCGGTCCTCCTGGGTCCGCGGGTTCCGCAGGGAATGACGCTGGAGTTGCTCCGGCGGTTCCCGTGCAGGGTGCTGCGGGAACCGTACGGGCTCCGGGCCCGGCCTGTACAGAAGCCGATGTCCGGAGCCCGTGTCGCGCGGGCGGCGCGCCGTGGGGTCCGCGTGTGGTCCGGGGTGCGGGGCACGCCGTGGGTCCGCGGTGTGGTCCGCGGTGTGGTCCGCGGTGCGGTGCGCCCGGCGGCGCCGGTGCGGCTCACGGGCGGCGCGCCTCGCGGCGATTCGCGGCGCTGTCAGCCCTGGAGGGCCTTGCGCTGGATCTCGTCGAGCTCGGCGCAGCCGAGGGTGCCGAGGTCGAGCAGCTGATCGAGCAGGGCGCGGTCGAAGGGGGCGCCTTCGGCGGTGCCCTGGACCTCGACGAAGCGGCCGTCGGAGGTGCAGACGATGTTCATGTCGGTCTCGGCGCGGACGTCCTCCTCGTACTGGAGGTCGAGCATGGGGACGCCGTCGATGATGCCGACGCTGACGGCGCTGACGCCGCCGGTGATGGGCTGTCCCTTGGCGCGGAGGATCTTCTTGTCGCGGGCCCAGGCGACGGCGTCGACGAGGGCGACGTAGGCGCCGGTGATGGCGGCGGTGCGGGTGCCGCCGTCGGCCTGCAGGACGTCGCAGTCGAGCACGATGGTGTTCTCGGCGAGGGCGCGGTGGTCGATGACGGCGCGCAGCGAGCGGCCGATGAGGCGGCTGATCTCGTGGGTGCGGCCGCCGATGCGGCCCTTGACGGCTTCGCGGTCGCCGCGGGTGTTGGTGGCGCGGGGGAGCATGGAGTACTCGGCGGTGACCCAGCCTTCGCCGGTGCCCTTGCGCCAGCGGGGGACGCCTTCGGTGACGCTGGCGGTGCAGAGCACCTTGGTGTCGCCGTAGGAGACGAGGACGGAGCCTTCGGCGTGCTTGCTCCAGCCTCGTTCGATGGTGATGGGGCGGAGCTGGTCGGGGGTGCGGCCGTCGATGCGTGACATAGCGTCCGAGCGTAGTCGGTCGCGGGGTGCTGCCGGTGTGCGGTGGGTGTGCGCGGCGCCGGGCGGTACGGGCGTTCGGGCTGGTGGGCGGGGGCGCGCCGGGGGCGCGTGCGGGGGCGTCCGGCGGGCGGTACGCGGACGGCCCGCGCGGCAGCGGGTGCTGCTGGGCGGGCCGTGTGGGTGACCGGTGGGGTCAGGTCACATCATGTCTTCGATGTCGGCCGCGATGGGGTCGGCGTCGGTGCCGATGACGACCTGGATGGCGGTGCCCATCTTGACGACGCCGTGGGCGCCGGCGGCCTTGAGGGCTGCTTCGTTGACCAGGGAGGCGTCCTTGACCTCGGTGCGCAGGCGGGTGATGCAGCCCTCGACCTCTTCGATGTTGTCGATGCCGCCGAGACCGGCGACGATCTTCTCAGCCTTGCTGGCCATGTCTTTCTCCCTCTGTCTCGGCGTCGGCTGCTTTGCCGGGTGCCGTCCTGCCCTTGTGCTGCGGTGTGTGGTCGGTGCTGACGCGGGCTCATGTGCCGTGTTGCGTCAGCAGCGCGACCAGCATCGCCCGAGTTCGACCGGTTTGCCAGGTTAGTCCACGTTTGGCCCACTTCGGCGCGCGGGCTCTGGATCTTCGCCCGAGGATGTCGATCAGCGGGACCTCCGGCCCCCTGGCGCGCGCCCACCTCCTGCACCGCGAGTGGTCTACACCAATATAGGTCCACTCCGACGAACGCGGGAAACGCCCCAGGTGTTCCGGCGCCCCTGCGACCCGCACGGAACGGGCACTGCTCTCGGAGGGCGATGATGAGTTCAGCAGGCGCCGCAGCGTCACGGACGACATGGTGGCACGGCTTCTACGGCGGCCTCCAGAAGATGGGCCGCAGCCTCCAGCTGCCCGTGGCCGTGCTGCCCGCCGCGGGCATCCTGAACCGGCTCGGCCAGGACGACGTCTTCGGCAAGGACGGCCTCGGCTGGGACAACGTCGCCAAGGTGTTCGCGGCGGCCGGCGGCGCCCTGCTCGACTCGGGCCTCGGCCTGCCGCTGCTGTTCTGCATCGGCGTCGCGATCGGCATGGCCAAGAAGGCGGACGGCTCGACCGCGCTCGCCGCGGTGGTCGGCTTCCTGGTCTACTACAAGGTCCTCCAGGCCTTCCCGGAGGTCTGCCCGGCGCCGACCAAGCTGATCGGCAACCGCTGTGTGGACCCGCAGTCGCTCGCGGCCGAGGCCGCCGTCTACCAGAACCCCGGTGTGCTCGGCGGCATCGTGATCGGCCTGCTCTCCGCCTGGCTCTGGGTCCGCTTCCACCGCACCAGGCTGGTCGACTGGCTCGGCTTCTTCAACGGCCGCCGCCTGGTCCCGATGATCACCGCCCTGGTGGGCATGCTGCTCGCGTGCCTCGCGGTCTGGATCTGGCCGCCGATCGGACGCGCCATGACCGACTTCAGCCAGTGGCTGGTCGACCTCGGCTCCGGCGGCGCCGGAATCTTCGGCGTGGCCAACCGCGCCCTGCTGCTGATCGGCATGCACCAGCTGCTCAACACCTTCGTCTGGTTCCAGTTCGGCGACTTCACCAAGGCCAACGGCGAGGTGGTGCACGGCGACATCCCGCGCTTCCTGGCGGGCGACCCGACGGCCGGCCAGTTCACCTCCGGCTTCTTCCCGATCATGATGTTCGCCCTGCCGGCCGCCGCCCTGGCCATCGCCCACGCCGCCAAGCCGCACCGGCGCAAGGAGATCTACGGCCTGATGCTCTCGGTGGGCCTGACCTCTTTCGTCACCGGCGTCACCGAGCCGATCGAGTACTCCTTCGCCTACATCGCCCCCGCCCTCTACGCGGTGCACGCCCTGCTGACCGGCGCGTCGATGGCGATCACCTGGGGGCTCGGGGTGCACGACGGCTTCAGCTTCTCGGCGGGCCTGATCGACTACGTCATCAACTGGTCGCTGGCCACCAAACCCTGGCTGATCATCCCGATCGGCCTCTGCTTCGCGGTGGTCTACTACGCGCTGTTCCTCTTCATCATCAAGAAATTCAACCTCAAAACACCCGGCCGTGAGGACGACGAGGAAATCGAGGACGTCACCAAGGCCTGACGCCGAAATTCCGTCCGGAAAGACCCTCGGGGCCGATTCCCTCGGGGGCCTTCCCCGTATCAGGAGGATCGCTGCGACCGGTCGGCACGATGGACCGGAATTCGCAGGGATCGCTTTCCTCCGCCTTTCGGCGCCTCGTACCGGAACGATCTCCCGGCGCACCCGAGCCGGTGCCGGCGCCCGCCGGGCCGGGAACCCGCCGCCGGTGGGCCCGGGGGCCCGGCGCCGCCCGGCAGGGGGTGGGGCCGGCCTTCCGGTGGCCCCGCCGGGGGCGCCCCGGAGCAGGTCGGCGGCATTCCGCGCCGCCCGCGCCGCCGCTCCGGGCCGCCGGAACACGCGGCTCCGGAAATCCTGGGAAAGCCGGGCGGCACCCGGCGGCGGGACGAGTGTCGTGATCCGGCCGAAGTTGTGCAGTTCCGGCGATGATCGTCCGGATCGGATTCCACTGCCGCCGGTTCGTGGCAGGCTACTTGTTCGTGATGATGTCCGGTCAGCCGAGCACGGCGCACACCGCCGCAGGCCAGGCCCCGACGGCCGCCTTCCCGAGCCTTCCCGGCGGCCGCCGCGCGGCCGGATCGCGCCGCGCTCCCCCGGGCCGGGCGACCCCCGCCCGCCGTTCGCGATCGTCCGGTCCGGCGCCGGCCGGCCACAAACCCCCCGCGGGGACATCCCCGGGCGCCGACCGTTCGTCCACCACCACCCGGCCCGCCCGGCCCGCGAGCCGCCGGGCGGCATTTTGTTGCGCAAATCGCCAAAGTCCCAATCGCGCCGGGGAATCATGATCGCGAATCATCGGGAAGGTTTCGATTTCATAGCGCTTCCCACCTGCGCGGCTATCTGGGGTTCCCCCTCTTCTCGGCTCGTGCTACAAAACTGGTCTACACCACGTGTGGTGTAGACCAGTTCGCGGCGGTCCTCGTCCCCTGCACCACCCGACCGCCCCTGCCGTAAGGAACCTCCCCCATGACTACGTCTGCGAAGGCACCGGCGCCCGACGCGGCCCCGGCCCCGGCCTCGGCGCCGAGCCCCGCCAAGAAGTACGGCCAGAGCGTCCTCCAGGGGCTGCAGAAGATCGGCCGCAGCCTCCAGCTCCCGATCGCCGTGCTGCCCGCCGCGGGCCTGCTGCTCCGTCTGGGCCAGGACGACGTCTTCGGCAAGGACGGCCTCGGCTGGGGCAAGGTCGCCACCGTCTTCTCCACCGCCGGCCACGGGGTGTTCGACAACCTGCCGCTGCTGTTCGCGGTGGGCATCGCGATCGGCTTCGCCAAGAAGGCCGACGGCTCCACCGCGCTCGCCGCCCTGGTCGGCTTCCTGGTCTACAAGAACGTGCTGACCGCCTTCCCGATCACCGACGCCAAGATCGTCGACGGCAAGTACGTCGCCGCCACCTACCAGGACCCCGGCGTCCTGGGCGGCATCGTGATCGGCCTGCTGGCCGCCGTGCTCTGGCAGCGGTACCACCGCACCCGGCTCGTCGACTGGCTCGGCTTCTTCAACGGCCGCCGCCTGGTCCCGATCGTCATGGCCTTCGTCGGCACCGCGGTCGGCGTGCTGTTCGCCCTCCTCTGGGGCCCGATCGGCGACGCCATCAAGAGCCTGAACGACACCCTGATCGGTGCCGGGGCGCTCGGCGCGGGCGCCTTCGGCCTGGTCAACCGCGGCCTGCTGCCGGTCGGCATGCACCAGTTCGTCAACTCCTACGCCTGGTTCCAGACCGGTGACTTCACCCAGCCCGACGGCACCGTCGTGCACGGCGACCTGAACCGCTTCTTCGCCGGCGACCCCACCGCCGGACAGTTCATGTCGGGCTTCTACCCGATCATGATGTTCGCGCTCCCCGCCGCCGCCCTGGCCATCGCCCACGCCGCCAAGCCGCACCGCCGCAAGGCCGTGATGGGCATGATGATGTCGCTGGCCCTGACCTCCTTCGTCACCGGTGTCACCGAGCCGATCGAGTTCGCCTTCGTCTTCATCGCCCCCGCCCTGTACGTCATCCACGCGCTGCTCACCGCCGTCTCGATGGCCGTCACCTGGGCCCTCGGCGTGCACGACGGGTTCACCTTCTCGGCCGGCCTGATCGACTACGCCCTCGCTTGGAACAAGGCCTCCAGCCCCTGGCTGATCATCCCGATCGGTCTGGTCTTCGCGGCCCTGTACTACTTCCTCTTCCGCTTCGCGATCACCAAGTTCGACCTCAAGACCCCCGGTCGCGAGGACGACGAGGAGATCGAGGACGTCACCAAGGCCTGACGCCCACGCGTCACCACCGCCCCGCCCCGCCGCTCGCTGCCCGAGCGGCGGGGCGGGGCGTTCTCGTGCCCGGCGCCGCCCGCCCGACGGGGCCGCTTCCCCGAGGCCGGTTGACGGATCGGCAAGATCGCTGGTCAACTGGGGCGATGAAGGCCCGGCGCATTCTGGTCACCCGCAGCCACATCGACTTCGGTCGCGTGTGGTCCGCGGCGTGTCCCGCCTGACACCTTCCCCGCGGCTGCCCGGCTGACGTCCCGCCCGGCCCTGCCCGCCCCAGCAACTCGTGTCGCCCGCCAAGGGCTCCCCGCCACGTACCCGCACGAGGAAATCAAGGCCGCCCCATGCCCCGCCAACTGCACTTCTCCGCTGCCCTGGACAGCCCCGGACACGTCCGGGCCGACCACTACACCGCGCTCGCCCTCGCCGCCGAGCGGGCCACCCTGGACTTCGTCACCCTGGACGACTCCTTCACCGCCGCGCCGCGCCGGCCGGACGCCCTCGCCGCCCTCGCCCGGCTCGCCCCGGCCACCGACCGGATCGGGCTGGTCCCCACCGTCACCACCACGCACACCGAGCCCTTCCACACCTCGATCTCCGTCAACACCCTGGACTGGGTGAGCGAGGGCCGGGCCGGCTGGCTGGTCGCCGTCTCCGGCACCGAGGAGGAGGCCCGCGCCTTCGGCCGGCGCGAGCCGGTGCCCGAGCAGGCCCTGTGGGCCGAGGCGGCGGACGCCGTGGAGGTCGCCACCCGGCTCTGGGACAGCTGGGAGGACGACGCCGAGATCCGCGACGTCGCCACCGGCCGCTTCGTCGACCGCGACAAGCTGCACCACACCGACTTCCAGGGCCGGTACTTCTCGGTGCGCGGCCCGTCGATCACCCCGCGGCCGCCCCAGGGCCGCCCGGTCGTGGTGGTGGCGCTCACCACCGACGACCTGCCCGGGCGGACGGCCGTGGCGACCCGGTACGCCGACGTCGTCCTGCTGGACGCCCCAGGCCCCGAGGCCGCCCGGGCCGCCGCCGACCGGCTCCGGCTCCAGGCCGGCGAGCAGCTGCGGATCCTGCTGCGGCTCGACCTCGCCCTGCCCGACGAGGCGGCGGCGGACGCGCTGACCGGGCGGATCGCCGGGACGGCCGGGGTGGACGGGTTCCACCTGGTGCCCGCCGACCCCGGCCGTGACCTCGCCGCCTTCGCCGAACGGGTGGCGCCGGCGCTGCGGGCACGGGGACTGCTGCGGCCCGGGTACACCGGCCGTACCCTGCGCGACCACCTCGGCCTGGCCCGGCCCGCCAGCCGGTACGCCGCCGGTCGCGCCCCGGTCGCTGCCACCGCCCCCGCCGCCACCCGCTCCCCCGCCGAGGTGTCCCGATGACCGGCCGTCCGCTCAAGCGGATCCACCTCGCCGCGCACTTCCCCGGGGTCAACAACACCACCGTGTGGACGGACCCGGCCTCCCGCAGCCAGATCGAGTTCTCCTCGTTCCGGCATCTCGCCGAGACCGCCGAACGCGGGAAGTTCGACTTCTTCTTCCTCGCCGAGGGCCTGCGGCTGCGGGAGGTGAAGGGCCGGATCCACGACCTGGACGTGGTGGGCCGGCCCGAGTCGATCACCGTGCTGAACGCGCTGGCGGCGGTCACCGACCGGCTCGGGCTGGCGGCGACGGTGAACGCGACCTTCAACGAGCCGTACGAGCTGGCCAGGCGGCTGGCCTCGCTCGACCACCTGTCCGAGGGCCGGGCCGGGTGGAACGTGGTGACCTCCTCGGACGCCTTCACCGGGGAGAACTTCCGCCGCGGCGGCTACCTGGACCGCGCGGACCGGTACACCAGGGCGGCCGAGTTCGTCCGGCTCGCCCGGGAGTTCTGGGACGCCGACGGCGCGGAAGTACGCCACTCGGGACCGCAGTTCGACGTGACCGGCACCCTGTCGCTGCCGCGTCCGCCGCAGGGCCACCCGGTGGTGATCCAGGCGGGCGACTCCGAGGAGGGACGCGAGTTCGCCGCCTCGGCGGCGGACGTGGTCTTCAGCCGGCACAGCACGCTGGAGGCCGGGCAGGCCTTCCACGCCGACGTGAAGCGCCGGCTCGCCGCGTACGGGCGCAAGCCGGACGAGCTGAAGATCATGCCCGGGGTCACGTACGTGCTGGGCGACACCGACGCGCAGGCCCAGGAGCGGGCGGCCGAGATCCGCCGGGCCCAGGTCGGACCGCGGACGGCGATCGCCTTCCTGGAGCAGGTGTGGGGTGTCGACCTGTCCGACCACGACCCGGACGGGCCGCTGCCGACCGCCGACCCGGTGCCGGACAGTGCGCTGGTGCAGGGCCGCACCCGGCTGGGGGACCCGCTGGAGATCGCCGCCAGGTGGCGGGCCACCGCCGCCGAGAAGAACCTGACCACCCGTGAGCTGGTGATCGAGCTGACCGGGCGGCAGTCCTTCATCGGCTCGCCCCGCACCGTCGCGGCGCAGCTCGACGCGTACGTGCAGAACGACGCCGCGGACGGCTTCATCCTCGTCCCGCACCTCACGCCGGGCGGGCTGGACGACTTCGTCGACCAGGTGGTGCCGCTGCTGCAGGAGCGGGGGGTGTTCCGGACGGAATACACCGGCCGGACGCTGCGCGAGCACCTCGGGCTGCCGTCCCCGGGCGAGCGCTGAGGTCCGCTCCCGCGCGGTGGCGACTCGTGCGGGAGCACGCCCGCGCGGGCCTACAGCCGGCCGAGACGGGCGGCGTGCACGCCGGCCTGGAAGCGGCTGTCCGCTCCCAGGTCGGCGATCAGCTCCGCGACCAGGCGCCGGACGGTCCGCTCGGAGACCTCCAGCTTGCGGCCGATCGCGGCGTCGGTGAGTCCGGCGGCGAGCAGCCGCAGCACCTCCTGGTGGCGGTCGGCGGGCTCGGCCGGGGCGCGGTCGCCGGTGAGGAGTTCGGGCGGGGTCCAGGCGCCGGCCCAGAAGTACTCGAAGAGTTCGCGGATCATCGCCACCAGGGCCGGCTCGCGGACCAGGACGGCCGCCGCGGCCCGGGGTTCGTGGGCCTCGGCCGGGTCGGCCCCGGGGGCGTGCAACGAACCCGGGGCGTGGTCGGAGTCGGCGGCGGGCAGGATCGCGAGCCGGGCGTCGACGCAGATCAGCCAGAGCGGGAGGGTGTGGGCGACCCGGATGTGGGCGCCCGCCGCGGTGAGTTCCCGCAGGTGGGCAAGGACGGTGGGGCGGCGCAGCGCGGCGGCCGGGTAGACGGTGCGCATGGCGACGCCGTGGGCGAGGGCGAGGCGTTCGCGCGCGAGTTTGCCGGCCAGCGCCGGCTCGGAGGCGTCCTGGCCGGGCCGGAGCGAGAGCGCCTCGGTGCGGGCGCCGCGGGCCGCGTCCTCCAGCAGGGCGGCGATCCGGTCGGCGCCCCGGACGAGTTCGAGCGGGTGCTCGGCGCGGTGGCGTTCCTGCACCGGCAGGTATCCGTCGTGCAGCCGGCCGACCGCGTCGCGGGCCCGGCCGAGCGCGGCGACCAGGGCGGTGACCTGGGTGTCCGTGTCGAGCAGGAGCTGGCGGACGGCGGTGTCGACGGAGACCGCGGCGTGCCCGCCGGTGTCGGCGGCGGTGGGCTGGAGCAGGCCGAGCGCGCGCAGTTCGGCGGTGGCGGCGGCGAGTCGCGCTCCGGTCCAGCCGGGGTCGGGAGCGCCGGGCGGGCGGCCGGGGTCGGTGAGCAGGCGGGCGTAGAGCCGGACGGCGTCGCTGTCGCCGGGCGTCTGCGCGTGCTCGGTGCGCTCCATCGGCGCAGCCTAGTGAGGCGCGGGCGGGCCGGGTCGGGGTTTCCGAGGGACGAGACGGCCGCCGGTTCCGCTCCCGGCCACGACCTGTTCCGGCCACGCCGAGGAGGCTGACCCGCCCGGCCGAGGTGGCCACGATGGTGCGTATGGCTCTTCCCGAAGCTTCGACGATCTGGTTGGACGGCGCGCTGGTGCCCTGGCACGAGGCGCGGACCCATGTGCTGACGCACGGCCTGCACTACGGCACGGGGGTGCTGGAGGGCACCCGGGTGTTCGAGACCGCGGACGGTCCGGCGGTGTTCCGGCTGCCCGAGCACCTGCGCCGGCTGGAGCGCAGCGCCCATATGCTGCGCATGCACCTTCCCTACAGCACCGACGACTTGACGAAGGCGACGGCGGAGCTGGTCCGGGCCAACGGCCACCGGGCCTGCTACCTGCGGCACTTCGCGTTCCTCGGTTACGGCTCGATGGGGATCGACATGCGGCACTCGCCGGTCACCGTGTCGATCGCGGGCTGGGAATGGCAGGGCCAACTCCCCGGGGAGGAGGCCGGGATCACCCTGAAGACCAGCAGTTGGCGGCGGAACGACCCGAACGCGGTGCCGCCCGCCGCGAAGGCCACCGGCCCCTACCTGAACTCGGTGCTGGCCCGCCGGGAGGCGAACGATGCGGGCTACGACGAGGCGCTGCTGCTGGGCCCGGACGGCTCGGTGAGCGAGTGCACCGGGGAGAACGTGTTCGCCGTCCGCGACGGGGTGCTCCGCACGCCGCCGTCCAGTGCGGGCGCGCTGGAGGGGATCACCCAGGACACCGTGCTGACGCTGGCCCGGGATCTGGGGGTGGAGGTCCGGGTGGAGAACCTGCTGCGTTCGGACCTGTACGCGGCGGACGAACTGTTCGTCTGCGGGACCGCGGCCGGGGTGGTCGCGGTCCGCTCGCTGGACGACCGGGCGCTGCCGGCCGCGCCGGGACCGGTCACCGACCGGCTGCGGGAGGCGTACCGGGCCGCGGTCTCGGGCGCCGACCCGCGCTACCGGCGCTGGCTGACGCCGGTGGGCTGAGGCGCCGGTCCGGCCGGCCCGGCCGCGGGCGCGGCGGGGCCGGGCGGACGTCCGCTCACGCGGTGCCGTCGGCGCGCCGGCGCCGGACGACGACGAAGGCGGCGATGCCGGCGCCGATCAGGAGCGCGGCGATGCCCGCGAGGAGGCCGGTGCGGCCGCCGTCGGCGCCGGTGACGGCCAGCCGGCCGGCCGGCGCCGGGGCGTCGGCGGTCGCGGTCGCGGTCGCGGTCGGTGAGGCGCTGGTGACGGCGGCCGGGACGGCCGCGGCGGACGTGGCGGCGGTGGACGGCTGCGCCGGGGTGGCGGAGGTGCCGGCCGGGGCCGGGGTGGTGGGCCTGGGGGTGGCGGCCTCGGTGATCGCGATGGTCGCGCCCTTGGCGCAGAAGGTGGTGCCGTGGAACGGCGTGTCCTGGGACTCGTTGACGAAGACGCAGGTCCGGACCTCGCCCGCGGTGCCCGGAGTGCCCGCGGGGTAGCTGAGCCGGACCCGGTCGGTCGTCGTGCTGGCGGGCGCGGCCGAGGAGTTGCGGCCGTCCAGGTAGAAGCCGGCCTGCCCGGGGTTGCCGTCGGGCACGGTGATCCCCGTCAGGGTGCTCCAGGTGCCGTCGGCGCGGCGGACCTCGACCTTGGCGTGCTTGTCCGCGAACAGGACGTTGCCGAGGTTGGTGTAGGCGGACGGTGACGGGTTCCTGAGCACCGCGTCGAACTCGACCGGCGCTCCGCCCGCGACGGCCTTGGCCGGGACGCCGGCGAGCTCGTTGGAGATCGCGTCCACCTTGATGGTGCGGGTGTCCCGCACGGCGGGCTCCACCGGGGTGTCCTGCCACCAGCCCTTGACCTCCGAACGGAGGGTGACGGCCGGACCGACGCCGCCGTTGGACGCACCGTCGTGCGGCTTGCCCATCGGCGCGCCGAGGCGCAGGTGGACGTCCTTCTTCTCCCCCGCCGGTACGATGATCTTTCCGATCACCTCGGCCGAGAAGACGTCCTTGTCCTGCTCGTGGTGCAGGGTCACCGGAACCGCGTCCCACAGGCCGTTCAGCTCGTTGCGGGCTTCGATGCTGATGAAGTTCTCCCCGGCCCCCGCCGCGGTCTCGGCGGTGAGCTGGAGGACCACGGCCCAGCCCGTGCCGCCCGGGTTGGCGATCGTCTCGGTGAACTCGACCGGCCCGCCGGCGGCGCCGATCGAGGACGGCGGCTGCACGGTGAGGGTCAGCGGCGCCCCGCCGGCGAAGGCCGGGGCGGCGGTGACGGCGCCGCCGGCGAGCAGCCCGGCGGTGAGGACGGCGGCCGGGACGACGCGGCCGGCGCGGCGCAGGGCACGGTTGGTCTGAAGCATGGTGATCCCCCCTGGATCCGCCCGGGCACCGGCGAGGAGCCGTTTCCGGGCAGCACGAAACAAGCCTGATGAGTGGTGTGGCGGTGGCCGGCCCGACGGGCCCGGCGACTGTGCGCGGCTTCCGTGCCGCTCACTCATATGGACGTGCGGGGGCCCGGGAGGTTGCGGGTGGATCCGAAAAAACTTTCCGGAGTGCCGCGAAGGCCCTCCGACCGGTCAGATCTCGTAGACCGCGCCGGGTCGGGCGATCTCGACCGGCCCGGCGTACGCGGCGACGGCGTCCTTGCGGTTGCGTTCGGCGTCGGTCCACGGCGGGATGTGGGTGAGCACCAGACGGTGGGCGCCGGCCGCGGTGGCGTGCTCGCCGGCCTCGCGGCCGTTGAGGTGGACGGCCTGGTAGGTGTCCCGCCCGTCGGTGTAGGCCGCCTCGCAGAGGAAGAGGTCGCTGTCGCGGGCGAGGTCGACGAGGTCGGCGCACTCGCCGGTGTCGCCGGAGTAGACGAACGAGCGGCCCTGGTGCTCGACCCGGAAGGCATAGGCCTCGACGGGGTGGTTGACCTGGGCGACGGTGATCCGCAGCGGGCCGAGGTCGAAGCTGCCGGGGCGCAGCGTGCGGAAGTCGAAGACCTCGCGCATGCCGGGCTCCTCGGGCATGTCGTAGGCGCGGGCGAGGCGCTCGGCGGTGCCGGTCGGGCCGTACACGGGGAGGAGTTCGGGGCAGCCCTCGGCCCGGTAGTTGCGCGCCACCCAGTAGGCGCAGAGGTCGATGCAGTGGTCGGCGTGCAGGTGGCTGAGCAGTACGGCGTCGACGTCGTACAGGCCGCAGTAGTGCTGCAGGGCGCCGAGCGCGCCGTTGCCGAGGTCGATCACGACGCGGTAGCCGTCGGCCTCCACGAGGTAGCTGGAGCACGGCGATTCGGTGGACGGGAAGCTTCCCGAGCACCCCACCACGGTCAGTTTCATACCGAGCCCCTCCGCCCCGACACGTCCTGGCTGCTGTTGGTCATGGCTGTCCGGGCCCGGTCGTCCGTCGGGCCCGTCGCTACCCGTTGGTACACCGGTCGGTAGCACTGCGTTCGCGTGTCGAGAGTAAGGGCGCAGAGGCACTTTGCCCCCGTCTCCGTGCCGGGCTGTGGCTGGAATCACCAGAACGCTGCGGGACGGGGACGGTGGCGGGCGGCGCGCGCGGCCACCGGCGCGCCGGGGCCGGGAGTGCGCGCGGGGCCCGGACGGGAGTGCGGGCGGTGCTCGGGCGGCGGCCGTGGGCGGGGCGAACCGGACGAGGGGAGGGTCGGCGGGGCGGGAGGACCGGCGGGATGGGGGCCGGTCAGCGGTGGCGCGGGCGGCTGCGGGCCCAGGTCCTGATGGTGTCGGCGTACCAGCGGGGGTGCCCGGCGGTGTCGTGCAGGTCGGGTTCGGGCAGCAGCCCGTGCCGGCGGTAGTTGCGGACGGTCTCGGGCTGGACGCTGATGTGGCGGGCGATCTCGGCGTACGACCAGAGATCGGTGCTGCTCGGGGTCATGGGGCCACCTTCGGGCGGGGAGCTCCGAGGCCGGCCTCGGCTGCGGGTCCAGCCTTTCCGTCCGGCCGGGCGACTTGGCCGTGGATCGGACGCGGTGACTGTTTTGCGACGAATCAGGGACAGCGAACGGATAAATGCCCAAGTGTCACGGCGGTCACCGTGGTGGGGGGAGTTCCGGGCCCCGGCCCGGCCGGGTACGGTCGGGCGGATGAACGGGTACTGGGTGTGAACGCGTACTGGGTGGTCGGAGCCGCGGCGGTGGCGCTGGCCGTGCTGGTGGGGGTGCTGGCGCGCAGGTCGCGGCGGCGTCCGGGGCCCGGGCGCCCGCCGGGGGCCGGCTCACGGCCGGCGCGGGGCGGGCGGGGCGGGCGGCCGGTGCCGCGGGAGATCTGGTGGGCCGAGGTCCCGTTCGAGGACGGTCCCGGGGCCAAGGACCGCCCGTGCCTGGTCCTGCGGGTGAACGGCCGGACGGCGACCGTCGCGAAGATCACCAGTAAGCACCACGCGGAGCGCCCCGGGGTGCTGGCGCTGCCGCCGGGCGCGGTGGGCGACGCCCGGGGCCGGACCAGCTGGCTGGAGACGGACGAGTTGCGGGAGGTGCCGCTGTCCGCGTTCCGCCGCCGGATCGGCCCGCTCGACGAGCGGACCTGGGCGCGGGCCCGGCGCAGCGGCTGACCTGGCGCCCGGGCCGGGAGCGCCCGGCCACGGGCGCTCAGGGCAGAGGGCGCTCAGGGCAGAGGGCGCTCAGGGCAGAGGGCGCTCAGGGCAGGGGGCGCTCCGGGCGCCTGCGCGTGGGCGCCTGCGCGTGGGTGCCGGAGCTCCGGACGCCTGTCCGGTGGGCCGCCGGGCGTGGCCGGTCAGGCCCAGAGCTGGCCCTGCAGGGCCTCGACCGCGTCCTCGGTGCTCTCGGCGGTGTAGATGCCGGTGGAGAGGTACTTCCAGCCGCCGTCCGCGACCACGAAAACCACGTCCGCGCGCTCGCCGGCCGCCGCGGCCTTGCGGGCGACGCCCACCGCCGCGTGCAGGATGGCGCCGGTGGAGACGCCCGCGAAGATGCCCTCCTGCTGGAGGAGCTCCCGGGTGCGGCGGACGGCGTCCGCCGAGCCCACGCTGAAGCGGGTGGTGAGCACCTCGGCGTCGTACAGCTCGGGGACGAAGCCCTCGTCGAGGTTGCGCAGGCCGTAGACCAGGTCGTCGTAGCGCGGCTCGGCGGCGACGATCTGCACGCCGGGGACCTTCTCGCGCAGGAACCGGCCCACGCCCATCAGGGTGCCGGTGGTGCCGAGGCCCGCCACGAAGTGGGTGACGGTCGGCAGGTCGGCGAGGATCTCGGGGCCGGTGGTGGCATAGTGCGCGCCCGCGTTGTCGGGGTTGCCGTACTGGTAGAGCATCACCCAGTCGGGGTGCTCGGCGGAGATCTCCTTGGCGATCCGCACCGCGGTGTTGGAGCCGCCGGCGGCGGGCGAGCCGATGATCTCGGCGCCCCACATCCGCAGCAGTTCGCGGCGTTCCTCGCTGGTGTTCTCGGGCATCACGCAGACCATCCGGTAGCCCTTGAGCTTGGCGGCCATGGCGAGCGAGATGCCGGTGTTGCCGCTGGTCGGCTCCAGGATCGTGCAGCCGGGCGTGAGCAGGCCGGCGGCCTCGGCGCGCTCGATCATGTGCAGCGCCGGGCGGTCCTTGATGGAGCCGGTGGGGTTGCGGTCCTCCAGCTTGGCCCAGAGCGAGACCTGGCCGGCCTCGTTGCCGGGGACGCCGGCCGAGAGCCGGGGCAGCCGCACCAGCGGGGTGTTGCCGACGGCTTCGAGCGGGCTGTCGTAACGCAAGGGAGCCTCCGGCGGCGGGCGGGTGCGGCGTGGGTGAGGGTGGTGGAGCGCGTCGGCCCGTCCGCCGGTGCCGGCGGACGGGCCCGGGCCCGGCTAGCGGGCGCCGCCGGCCACGGCGGGGAGGATGGTCACGTTGTCGCCGTCGGCGAGGGCGGTGGAGATGCCCTCCAGGAACCGGACGTCCTCGTCGTTCAGGTACACGTTCACGAAGCGGCGCAGGTCGCCGCCCTCCAGCAGCCGGGCGGCGATGCCGGGGTGGCGGGCGTCGAGGTCCGCGATGAGCTCGCCGAGGTTGGCGCCGGAGCCCTCGACGGCCTTGGCGCCGTCGGTGTAGGTACGGAGGATGGTCGGGATGCGGACCTCGATGGCCATGAATGCGCTCCTGTGCAGGTGGAATGGGTGGGCCGCAGGGGCGCGGCAGGGCGTGGCCCCGGGCGTCGGTGCCGGGTGGCAGGCCGGGGCGGGCGGCTCAGCGGGAGCCGGCGGACGTACCGGGACAGATCGCGCTGGCGAGCCGGCACAGGTCGACGTGCAGGCGCGCCACGAGGCGGATGCCCGGTGCCTGAGTGCTCACATCGACGGAACGCATGGGCTCATCGTATAGATTCCCGGCCCCGCTCCGACATTCCCGTCTCGCGATCCGGATGATTCTGTATCTCCTGATGAGATTCGGGTGGACGGCGGGGATTCGGCCGGGGGCGTGCGAAGGCCCGCCGGGCGCTGGTGGGCGCCCGGCGGGCCGGAATCCAGGTGGGTGCGGTCAGGGCTGGTAGGCCTCGACGACCTGGACGTCTTCCTCCGTAATCTCCCCGTCCACGATCCGGTACGAGCGGAACTGGAACGGGTCGCCGGGCTCGGTACCTTCGGCGGTGGAGACGAGCACGTAGTGGGCGTGCGGCTCGGAGGCGAGCGAGACGTCGGTGCGCGAGGGGTAGGCCTCGGTCGCGGTGTGCGAGTGGTAGACGACCACCGGCTCCTCGTCGCGGTCGTCCATGTCGCGGTAGAGCTTGAAGAGGTCGCCGGAGTCGAACTCGTAGAACGTGGGCGAGCGCGCCGCGTTGAGCATCGGGATGAACCGCTCGGGCCGGCCGGTGCCGGCCGGTCCGGCGATGACGCCGCAGGCCTCGTCCGGGTGGTCGGCCCGGGCGTGGGCGACGATCGCGTCGTGCAGTTCGCGGGTGATGGTCAGCATGCGGCCAGGATAGCCAGCGTGCTCCGGGCCCGGACTCACCGTCCGCCGCCGGCGTGCAGGTGGTCGTGCGGCACCCCGTGGACCGCCTCCGGCCTGCGGCGCTTGAGCACCTGGTAGCCGATCACCAGGAAGGCGGCCCAGGCGGGGAAGACGTACAGCGAGATCCGGCTGTCCTCGTCGAAGGCGATCAGGACGACCACCAGGACCAGGAAGGCCAGCGCGGCCCAGCTGGACCAGACGCCGGTCGGCGCCTTGAAGCCGGGCTCCGGCAGGTGCCGCTTCTGCCAGGCGGCGCGGTAGCGGATCTGGCAGATCAGGATCATCGCCCAGGTCCACAGTCCGCAGACGGTGGCGACCGAGGTGATGTACTCGAACGCCTTGGCGGGGACCTGGTAGTTGAGCACCACGCCCAGGCCCATCAGCAGGGTGGAGGCGGTGATCGCCGCCGCCGGGGTGCGCCGGCCGTTCAGCGCGCCCATCCGGCGGGGCGCCTGGCCGCGCAGGGCGAGGTCGCGCAGCATCCGGCCGGTGGAGTACATCCCGGAGTTGCAGGAGGAGAGCGCCGCGGTGAGCACCACGAAGTTGATGATGCCGGCCGCCGCCGGGATACCGATCTTGCCGAAGGCGGCGACGAACGGGCTGACGCCGGGCTGGAACTCGGTCCACGGCACCACGCACAGGATGACCGTCAGGGCCCCGATGTAGAACAGGCCGATCCGCCAGGGCAGGGTGTTGATGGCGCGCGGCAGGGTCTTCTGCGGGTCCTCGCTCTCGCCGGCCGTGACACCGACCAACTCGACGCCCAGGTAGGCGAACATCACGATCTGAAGGGTCATCACGGTGGCGCCGACGCCCTTGGGGAAGAAGCCGCCGTCCTGCCAGAGGTTGGTGATCGACGCGGTGTCACCCGCGTCGCTGAAGCCCAGCGTGAGGACGCCGATGCCGATCAGGATCATGCCGATGATGGCCGTCACCTTGACCATCGAGAACCAGAACTCGATCTCCCCGAACAGCTTCACCGAGATCAGGTTGGCCGCGTAGAGGATCAGCAGGAAGACCAGCGCGCTGCACCACTGCGGGATCCCCGGCTCCCAGAACCGCACGTACACGGCGGCCGCGGTGGTCTCGGCCATGCCGGTGACGACCCAGAACAGCCAGTACGTCCAGCCGGTCACGTAGCCCGCGAACGGGCCGAGGAACTCCCGGGCGTACTCGGCGAAACTGCCCGACACCGGCCGGTAGGTGAGGAGTTCGCCGAGCGCGCGCATGATCACGAAGATCACCACGCCGGCGACGGCGTACGACAGGATCAGGCTGGGCCCCGCCTTGGAGATCGCGGTGCCGGCGCCCAGGAAGAGGCCGGTGCCGATCGCCCCGCCGATCGCGATCATCTGGATCTGCCGGCTGCCGAGACCGCGGGCGTAGCCCTCTTCGTCCGGTCGGGGATCCGACACCTCGTCGTAGATCTGCTCGGCCATGGTGCACCGTCCTGCTCTCGTGGGGTGGAGCAGTCGTACCACGCGATGCCCGGATAACGGTGCGCATCTGAGCGATATTTGAGCATGTCAGGTCAGCGTTTCGCCCGATTCGCCCGGGAATGCGGCGGCCCCCTGTCCACGATTCGGACAGGGGGCGAGGGGTCGCGCGCGGCGCCGCGGGCCGGTGGCCCGCGCCGCCGGACGGCGGGTCAGTCGGCCATCGCCTCCAGCAGCGACTCCTGCATGCCGCCGAGCCACAGGTACGCCATCACCAGCGGCTTGCGCTCGTCGCTGTCGGGCAGCCGGTAGAGGCCCTGCTCGTCCTCCTCGGTGATCTCCAGCCGGGCCGCCAGGGTGAGCCGCAGGTCGTTCATCGCGCCCAGCCAGTGCTGGCAGTCCGACGCCGCCAGCTTCAGTACGCCGCCCTCACCGCCGAGCCCGTCCAGCGCCCGGACCACGTGCAGCGCGTTGTCGCGCTTGCGCGCCCGCAGGTCGAGCTCGGTGTAGCGGCGGAACTCCGCGGCCGCCTCCCTGGTGTCGGCGTCGGCGGGCGCGCCCGGCTCGCCGTACGCGTCGGGGAAGAGCCGGGCGAGCGCCGGGTCGCTGGGGGCCTCGGACGGACCCTCGGCGAACAGGGCCGCGAGCGGGTCGTCACTGCCCTCCCCCGGCCCCGGCCCGATCAGCTCCAGCATCTGCACTTCCAGCGAGCGCAGGATGGAGGCCTCCAGCTCGTCCAGCGCGATCGCCGCGCCACCGCCGCCGGCACTCTCGAACAACCCAGCCATCTGTATCGGTCAGCCCGTCTCGTCGTCTGCTCGGTAGCACCGGTGCGCCCGCGTCCGGCCCGCTCCCGCGGGCCGCCGGGGCGTCAGTCGTGCTGAAGGGTGGCCCACAGGCCGTAGCCGTGCATCGCCTGGACGTCGCGCTCCATCTCCTCGCGGGACCCGCTGGAGACCACCGACCGGCCCTTGGTGTGCACCTCCATCATGAGCTTCCTGGCCTTGTCCTTCGGGTAGCCGAAGTAGGCCTGGAAGACGTACTGGACGTAGCTCATCAGGTTGACCGGGTCGTTGTGGACGATCGTCACCCACGGTGTGTCCGGCTCCACCACCGGCAGGCCTTCGACCTCCGGGCGCTCGATCTCGACGGGCGCGACACTCACCGCTGGCTCTCCTCCTCGCACGCTTCCCACATGCTCTTTCGCTCCCCATGCTGCCATCCGGGGGACCCGTGGGCGATTCCGGCCCGGGATCGACGGGAGGAACCGGACAGACCCTGCCGGAACGGCCGAACCCGGCCGGGCGGTACGCACCGAAGGGCGCTCCCCGGGGCGGCTCCCGGCATGGCGCGAGGCCCGGCCGCGCGGCGCGGGACGGACCGCGGGGCAGTGCTACGGACGGTCCGCCGACAGGGCGCCGGACGGGCGGCGGGCGGCGGGCGCGGCGTCCGGGAACCGGCGCCGGAGCGGGCGGCGGGTGACGGCCGCACGAATTTTCGAAGCTCGGCGGAACATCCCGGCGGAGAAATCGTCAAACTGACGCTAAGTGGTAGTAGCATCCTCCCCATGGACGCCACTTCCCGCGCGGCCGGCTCGACCGCGCTGCTCACCGACCGCTACGAGCTCACCATGCTGCAGGCCGCCCTGCGCAGCGGAGCCGCGCACCGCCGCTCCGTGTTCGAGGTGTTCACCCGCCGCCTCCCCAACGGCCGCCGCTACGGCGTGACGGCAGGCACCGGCCGGGTGCTGGACGCGGTGGAGAACTTCCGCTTCACCACCCCGCAGCTCGACTGGCTCGCCGACCAGGACGTGGTCGACGAGGACACCCTGCGCTACCTCGCCGACTACCGCTTCACCGGCGACATCCACGGTTATCCCGAGGGCGAGGTGTACTTCCCCGGCTCGCCGCTGCTCACCGTCGAGGGCAGCTTCGCCGAGGCGGTGATCCTGGAGACGGTCATCCTGTCGATCCTCAACTTCGACTCGGCCGTCGCGGCCGCCGCCTCCCGGATGACCTCGGCCGCCGGCGGGCGCCCGTGCATCGAGATGGGCGCCCGGCGGGCGCACGAGAGCGCCGCCGTGGCCGCCTCCCGGGCCGCCTACGTGGCCGGCTTCACCGCCACCTCCGACCTGCAGGCCGGCTTCACCCACGGCATCCCCACCACCGGGACGGCCGCGCACGCCTTCACCCTGCTGCACGACACCGAGCGGGACGCCTTCACCGCGCAGATCGACTCGATGGGCCGCGGCACCACCCTGCTGGTCGACACCTACGACCTGAAGGAGGCCGTCCGCACCGCCGTCGAGGTGGCCGGCCCGGAGCTCGGCGCCGTCCGGATCGACTCCGGCGACCTGACCCTGCTCGCCCACCGGGTCCGCCGCCAGCTGGACGACCTCGGCGCCCGCAAGACCCGGATCATCGTCACCTCCGACCTGGACGAGTACGCCATCGCCGCGCTCGCCGCCGCCCCCGTCGACGGGTACGGGGTGGGCACCAGCCTGGTCACCGGCAGCGGCCACCCGACCTGCGCGATGGTCTACAAGCTGGTCGCCAGGGAGAGCGTCCCGGGCGGGCCGCTGGTGCCGGTCGCCAAGCGCTCGGCCGGCGCCAAGAGCAGCGTCGGCGGCCGCAAGTGGGCCGCCCGGCGGCCCGACGCGGACGGCGTCGCCGAGGCCGAGGTGATCGGCACCGGCCCCGTCCCCGAGGAGCTGGCCGCCCACCTGCTGCAGGTCCCGCTGGTCCTGAACGGCGAGAGCGTCGGGCGCGAGCCGCTGGCGGCAGCCCGCGAGCGGCACCTGCGGTCCCTCGGCGCCCTGCCGCTGTCGGCCACCCAGCTGTCGAAGGGCGAGCCGGTCCTGACCACCGAGCGGACCGCCTGACCCGGGCGCCGGACGGCCGGTCCGGCCCCGGGGCACCCCGGCCGGGCGGAGCGAGTCGGGGCGCACGCGCCCCGCGGCACTTCCGCCCGGGCACGTCACTCCCTAGAGTTGCCAGCACCCAGCCCCACCACTTACCTGCCCCACCACCTTCACAACCGAGGATGCGACCCATGCACCGGGCACTGATCGTCGTCGACGTGCAGAACGACTTCTGCGAGGGCGGCAGCCTGGCCGTCGCCGGAGGCGCCAACGTAGCCGCCGCGATCACCGACCTGATCGCCGAGTCGTCCCCCGCCTACCACCACATCGTGGCCACCCGGGACCATCACATCGACCCCGGCGCGCACTTCTCCGCCGAGCCCGACTTCGTCGACAGCTGGCCCGTGCACTGCGTCGCGGGCACCGAGGGCGTGGGCTTCCACCCCAACTTCGCGCCCTCCGTCACCTCCGGCGCGATCGAGGCGGTCTTCGACAAGGGCGCCTACTCGGCGGCCTACAGCGGCTTCGAGGGCCTCGACGAGAACAACCTGGGCGCGGCCGAGTGGCTGCGCGAACGCCAGGTCACCGAGGTGGACGTGGTCGGCATCGCCACCGACCACTGCGTCCGGGCGACCGCGTTGGACGCGGCCAGGGCCGGGTTCACCACCCGCGTCCTGCTGGACCTCACGGCGGGCGTGGCACCGGACACCACCACCGCCGCGCTGGAAGAACTCCGGGCCGCGGGGGTCGTGCTGGTCGGCACTCCGGTGGTGGGCGGGTAGCCCTCACCCCGGTCGCGGGCGGGTCGCCCTGGACGGAGGCCGGAGGCCGGGACGGTTCGGCCGTGGACTCCGCGGACGCCGATCGCGGACGCCAGGGCCGGGCGCGACGGGCGACGCGACGGGCCGACGCGACGGGCCAGGCGCAACAGGCCGACAGGGCCGAAAGGGCCGACGCCGCAGGCGCCGGGCGGGCGGGTCAGCGCTCGGCGGCCAGCAGTTCCACCAGGTCGGTCCCGCCCAGCGCGACGGCCTGCCGCAGCTCGGCGCCGACCGCCTCGGGCTCGGCGGCCAGCCGCCGCCCCGACACCTGCACCACCCGCACCCCCACGTACTCCAGCCGGTGCCGGCCGCCGCGCGCCCAGGCGGACTCCCCCGCGCTGACGCAGCGCAGCTCCGGGTCGATCTCCAGCGCGACCCCGGCCTTCGGCCAGTAGAGGTCCGGTACGGCGATGAAGGTCCCGCCGCGCATCCGCAGTTCGGGGCCGGCCAGCGGGACGGGCAGCAGCCAGTCGTCGACCAGCCGGAGCGCCAGCTCGATCGCCGACTCCCGGGCCTCGGTCAGCAGTTCGTCCAGGGCGGCCCGGATCCGGGCCTCGCCGAGCAGGTCCGCCTCGATCAGCTCGGAGAGCAACTCGGCGATGGTGCAGCGGGCTTCGGGCAGCGCCACCGCCTCGCGCAGCACCGCCCGGACCGGCTGCGCGCCATCCTCCGGGCCGCCGGCATCGGTCCACTCCCGGAGCGCGTCCGCGACCGCCCTGGCGACCGGCGCACAGGCCAGCCCGTGCACCGAGTGCGCCTCCAACTCCCTTGCCGTGCGACGGATCCGCACCTCCCCCGCATCCTTCAGCCGGCGCTGACGCGGCACCAGCACCTCCACCCCGGTGAGGGCCGGCAGCCGCGGGACGGCGGCGAACCCGTACAGTGCGAGGGCGGCCGCACCGGTGATCACCGCACCGTCCCGGCGGCCGTCCTCGCGCCCGTTCTGCGCGGCGTAGAGCAACGCGGCCCAGATCCGCTGCTCAGGGGTCGGCTCGCCGTCCTGGAGCAGGTAGACCCTGGGCAGCAGGCGCTGCCAGGGGCCGCCCCGGCGGCAGTGCTCGCTGATCACCCGGGACGGCACGCCCCGGGCGCGCAGCTGGCCGGCGGTGATGACATTCTGCTGACGCTTCGCCAGTTCTTCCAGAGACGGCGACGGCGAAGGAATCTGGTAGCTCATGCCGACACCATCCCCAACAGCCCGTCCGGCCATCGGTTGCCTGACGCACTGTTACCCAAACGTCGCGAAACCGGGACCAGTCTGCGCTAAAGTCCCCATACCCTCACTCGTTCGGAGTAATCGGCGGCCTTAAGGTTGTCATCGTGGGCGGCCCCGGTATCCCCTGCCCGGCTGCCCGACGCGGCCTCCGGCGAGCGGCTCGGCCCGCCGGACCGGCCGGCCCGGACCACAGACCAGGGCGTTTGACCGTGGGTGACCAGGACCATACGCCGAAGCCCCTCACGGGAGTCCCTCCCGTCCGTAAGATTGCCTACCCTTACTCCATGTCACGTGACGAGACCTCCGGCCTTCGCGCGGCCCTGCTGCGCCTCGGCCGTCTCCCCGGATACGTCCGCCAGCCCGACCTCGCACGCCGCAGCGGCGAACAGGGTCATACGTACAAGAAGGGCTGGGAGGTCCGCTTCACCGCCCGGACCGAGGACGAGATAGCCGAGATCCGGGACCTGGTGGTCGCGGCCGGTTTCGCACCCGCCCGACCGTTCTTCAAAGGGCACCAGCTGATCCAGCCGGTGTACGGCATGGCGGTCGTCCAGGCCTACCTCGCCGCCCGGCAGGCCGTCGAGGAGAACGCCGCCCGGGCCGCCCGGGGCAGACTGGCGGACGGCACAGCCGAGGCCGGGTCCGACAGCGCGAGAGCGGACAGCGCGAGATCCGAGAGCGTGGGAGCCGAGAGCCTGGGAGCCGACGCCGCCACGAGCGACACCGCCAGGGCCGCCGCGGCCGCGGGCGCCGCAGCGGCGGCCGCGGCCGCCGGTGCCGAACGGGCCAGGCGTCGCGCGGTCGAGGCCTTCCCGGCCCAGGTCGAACGCGCCACCGCGGCCGACCGGATGGACTGCTCCGACCGGGCCCGGAAAGCCGGCCCGGCCGGCGCAACCCCGCAGGGCGCCGGACGCGCCGCCACCGACCGCTCCGCGGCGGGCGCCCGGGTCGGCGCGGCGGAAGCCGGCCGCAGCTGCTGAGAGCACGGACGGCCCGGCCGCCCCGAGGGGCGGCCGAAGGGCCGCCCGGCGCCGTCGGGGGCCCGCCGCCGGGCGGCCGGCCCCCGACGGGCCGCCAGCGGGCCCTCAGGACCCCGTGCGACCCCGTCCAGCTCCTGACCCACCCTCAGGACCGTTCACCCGGGCGGCTCGTGGTCGATGTGCACGGTGGCCCCGAGCAGCCGGGGCACCGCCCCCATCAGCGCCCGCTCGGCCGCCTCCGCGACCCGGTGCGCGGCCACCACCGAGAGCGTGCCGTCCACCACCACCTCGGCCTCGGCACGCAGGACGTGACCGATCCAGCGCATGCGCAGCGCACCCACGCCGCGCACGCCGTCCACCGCGCGCAGGGCCCGCTCGGCGGCGTCGACCAGCGCCGGATCGACCGCGTCCATCAGGCGGTGGCCGATCTCACGGACCGATCCGCGCAGCACCGCCAGGATCGCCGCCGTGATCAGCAGCCCGACCAGTGGGTCCGCCCACGGCAGCCCGAGCCCCGCGCCCGCCGCGCCGACCAGCACGGCGAGCGAGGTCAGCCCGTCGGTACGGGCGTGCAGGCCGTCCGCCACCAGCGCGGCCGAGCCGATCCGGCGGCCGGTGCGGATCCGGTAGCGGGCCACCCACTCGTTGCCCAGGCAGCCGACCAGCCCGGCGCCGGCCACCGCCCAGAGGTGGGTCGCCGGCTGCGGGTGCAGCAGCCGCTCGAAGGCGGTGACGGCGGCGAACACGGCGGAGGCCGCGACGGTCAACACGATCACCGCGCCCGCCAGGTCCTCCGCCCGCCCGTACCCGTACGTGTAGCGGCGGTCGGCCGCGCGCCGGCCGAGCAGGAAGGCGATGCCCAGGGGCAGCGCGGTGAGCGCGTCCGCGAGATTGTGGACGGTGTCCCCGAGCAGCGCCACCGAGCCGGACATCAGGACGACGGCGCCCTGCGCGAGCGCCGTCACCCCGAGCACCAGCAGCGAGACCCGGAGCGTGCGCAGGCCCTCCGCGGAGGACTCCAGGGCAGCGTCGACCTTGTCGGCCGCCTCGTGGGAGTGCGGGCGCAGCAGGTGGCCCAGCCGGTGCCGCAACCGCCCGTGCGGGTCGGGGTGACGGTGGCCCCGGCCGCCGTGGGCGGCCCGGTCGCCGGCCCCGTGCCCCCGCTCGTGGCTGTGATCACGGCCCCCGTGCGCATGCGGTTCCGGAGGAGAATCCGGGGGCGCTTGCGAAGGTGTCTTCGAAGCCGTGCTCGAAGACACCTTCGAAGACGGCCGCGGGTGCGGATTCGAGTGCGGATGAGGATGCGCGTGGACCTCCATATGGCTTACGGTGGCACATCAACTCCCTTGCAGCCACTGCCGTCCTACACCCTCCGACCAGGTGCGAGACCCTCGCAGGTGGGTCTTCCGCGCCCCTGCGCACCGGTCCGCACGGACGGCCCGGCCCCCGCACGCTCGCACCGGCCCGGCGCCGGCCGGACAGCGGCCCGCGACCCGGGCGGCGGACGGACGGCCGGACGCCCCCGGACGGCGCGGCCGCGACCGGGCTGACAGCGGCCCGCCCGGGACCGCCCGTCCACCACTGCGCCGCAGCCCCCAAGGATCACGTTCCGGGTATCCAATCCGATTGGTTACCCTGAGCACCGACCGATTCCCGTAGAGTGAGCACGGAAGATCCCCCCAGCCGCACATCTCCCTTGCCGAGAGGCAGAGATGACCACTCGTCACCCCCGCCCCGCCGGGCCGCCGGAGGAACCGGGCACTTCGCGTGCCAGGCCCCCGGAACCTGTCATGCCCGTGGAGTACGCGGCCTTCTGCGAACTGCACCGACCGCGCTATCTGAGCTACGCCCGGGTGTGGCTGCCCGACGCCGACGAGGCGGCGGACAGCGTCCAGGAGGCCCTCTGCGAGGTCGCGGTGCACTGGCGAGCCCTGTTGGTCAGCCGGAACCCCACGGCGGAGGCCTGGCACATCCTGCGCAGCACCGTGGCCGCGAGACTGCGGGCCGAGACCTCCGCCGCCCCCGAACCGCGCGGGTCCGGCCCGGCCGACGAGGACCTGGCGATCCTGCACTACGTGGTCGGGCTCGCGGCCCCGGAGATCGCGGACGTGGTCGGCTCGGACACCGCCAACGTGGCGGGCCGGCTGCGCCGCGCCCTGCTGCACGAGCCCGCCGACTGGTGACCGGCGTCACCGCGTGGCGCCGGGAGGTCCGCCGCCCGGCGGGGAAGGATCGTCCCGGCCGGTGAGCCCGCTCCGGCCGGCGAGCCGGAGGTGTGTCCATGGCCGACGAGCCACCCGCCGGGCCTGCCGGCCGCGCGCCCGCGCGACGGCCCGCTCGGCAGCCCGCTCGTGCCCGTACGGCCGAGCTGACCGAACAGCAGGCCACCGCCTGCGACCGGCTCGGCTCGCCGCTGTACGGCGCCCTGCTCCGCCGCGTCGCCGAGGACGTCACAGCCGGCGGCCCGTGCGCCGAGGCCCTGGCCGGGTACGAGCACGCGCCCGGCGCGGACGCCGTCGCCCTGCGGTTGCTCGGCGGCGTCCACGCGCTGGTCCTGACCGGTCGCGCGCCGGGGCTCGCGGCGCACTACCCGCGCGCGGGCGGCCGTCTCGACCCCGGTCGGCCGGACGCCGGCTGGCCGACCGTCCGTGCCGCCGTCAGGGACAACCTGCCCTGGGTCCGGGACTGGCTGACCCGGCCCCCGCAGACCAACGAGGTCGGCCGGGCCACCCTCCTGGTCACCGGCCTGCTCCGGGTCCTCCCGCCCGGGTACCCCGTCCGACTGTTCGAGCTGGGCGCCAGCGCAGGCCTCAACCTGCTCGCCGACCGCTTCCGGTACACCGCCGGCCCCTTCGGCTACGGCCCCGCCCACTCCCCCGTCGTACTGCGGAACGCCTGGCAGGACGCCCCGCCCGACCGGCTCCGGCAGGCCGCCGCAGCCACCCCCGCACTCACCTTCGCCGAACGCCACGGCTGCGACCTCCGCCCGATCGACCCCGCCTCCCCCGACGGCGCCCTCGCCCTGCGCGCCTACCTGTGGCCGGACCAGCCCGAGCGCACCGCCCGCCTGGCCGGTGCCCTGGCCGTCGCCGCCGAACATCCCCCCGAAGTCCGGCCGATCGGCGCGGCCGCCTTCCTGCGGGAGGTCACCGTCCGGCCGGCCACCCTCACCGTGCTCTGGCACTCGATCATGCGCCAGTACGTCCCACCGGACGAATGGACCGCAGTCGAGCGGGAGTTGACGAGGCCGGCGGAGTCCAGCAGCGCCGAGGCCCCGTTCGCGCACCTCACCTTCGAACCGCTCCGCCCGGGCGCCGGCGCCGGGCACCGCTTCGTCCTGACCGTCCGGGCGGGTACCGGCGAGCCGGAGGTGCTGGCCGAAGCCCCACCGCACGGCCTGCCCGCACGGCCGTTCGAGGAACGGCCGGCGTAGCCGGTCTCCTGGCTGCCAGGGCCGATCACTACGCCGCCGGCACACCCGTCACGTCGTGCAGGTGGTGCACCGGGTCGTGGATCAGGTAGCGCGAGAAGCTCTCGACCGTGAACCGCGCGCCGTCACTGCGGTCCCCGGTCCGCTGCCACTGCTCGCCGGAGACCCGGTCGAAGGCGCCCGCCAGGATCTCGGCCGCCTCGGCCAGGTCGGCGGCCACCGCCTTCGGGTCCTGCTCGCCGTACCGCTCGGCCAGCGCGGTCTCGTCCTGGTCCCAGTTGGGGAAGAGCGGGCCGTCCTGGTCGAGCATCAGGTTCAGCCGGACATGGAACAGCCGGAAGACGTCCCGCACATGGCAGGCGTACTCCAGCGCCGACCACACGTCGGGCCGGGGCCGGCGGCGCAGCACGTCCTCCTCCGCGTCGAGCACCGCCAGCCAGGAGGCCGCATTGGCGCGCACCAGTCCGGCCACCTCCTCGCGGACCACCGCCGGGGTGTCCAGACCGCAGTCGGGGCAGGACCGCTCCAGGACCCAGGTCCAGTCCTTGCCGTCCGGCGTGATCACGTCGGCGGTGGGAGCGATGACGGTGGCGGCGTTCTCCGGAGTGTTCATGCGTCCATGGTGGCGGTCCCCACACGCCCCTCACCAGCGGCCATCCCGCCACGGAACGCCGAAATGCCGCCAGGGAGCGGGCCAGCCCGGCCCGGGCCCGCTGCCGGTGGGGCTCAGGGGGTGGCGGGCACGGGCGGTGGAAGGCAGGGTGAGAAGTGCAAAGAGCCCGCTCATCGTGGAGCCTGCCCCTGCAAGGCGCCGGCGACTGCGTGCTCGGTCTGCTCGTACCCCTGCGCCGTCGTGTCGAGGTCGGTCGCCGCGTCGGCAAGTCGCTTCCGCAGTGCGGTCAATGCCGGTGCCCAGCCCCCCGCAAGCCGCTGCGGTGCATCGCTCATCGACCAGCCGAGGAGCTGCCCCGCGGTGCTGGATGCGGTGCCGACCGCCGCTTCGCCCGGCCGGCCGGCCGAAGTCAACCTCGATACTTCTGGCCGCCGCTGCCGACGCCCGCAACTCGCGCGGCTGCACTCAGATGTCGCTCATCACAGCTCCCCCCGAAGCAACTGACACCGCCCGCCACCCTGGGATCGCGCCCACCATCCGTGACCGTGAAAGTACTCAGCGAAACCTCTGGGTCAAGCCCGCCCGGTCGTTGCTGCCTGGACATGCGACCGCGTGGCACCGGATCGGCAGCACGGCGGAGAGCTGGCCGCATGCCCGTGCGGCAAACCCCCTGCGCGGCCGAAAACCGCTGGTCGGGCGGGTGGGTGGGAGCCATGCTGGACGGCATGTTCATTCGCGAAGCCACCGCCGCCGACTGGCCGCAGATCTGGCCCTTCCTGCACACGATCGTCGCCGCCGGTGACACCTTCACCTGGGACCGGGAGATCACCGAGACGGACGCCCGTGCGATGTGGATGAAGGCGGCCCCCGGCCGGACCTTCGTCGCGGTGGACGAGGACGGCACCGTCCTCGGTACCGCCGAGACCCACCGCAACCAGATGGGCGGCGGCTCGCACGTCGCCAACGCCGGCTTCATGGTCGACCCCCGCCACACCGGCCGGGGAGTCGCCCGGGCCCTGTGCGCCCACGTCCTGGAGCAGGCCCGGGCCGACGGCTACCGGTCGATGCAGTTCAACGCCGTCGTCGAGACCAACCACCGCGCGGTGGCGCTCTGGCAGTCCCTCGGCTTCGAGGTGCTGACCGCCGTCCCCGAGGCCTTCCACCACCCCGACAAGGGGTACGTCAGCCTGCTCGTGATGTACCGGAGGCTCTGACCCCCGCATGGCCCCGGGGCGGGGACCTCCCCGCCGGGGGCGGGCGTCCGGGTCAGAGCAAGGCCCTGATCCGGAGTGCCAGTTCGTCCATCCGCAGGTCCGTGACCGGCTGCTCCGCGCCGAGCAGTCCGAACACCCTGGGGCCGCGCAGCTCCACCGGGTGCTCCTCGGCGCGCGGCACGATGTGGAAGTGCACGTGGGAGAAGCCCTCCGCCTCCGCGAACTGCGCGACGTACGTCTTCGCGCACCCCGTCGCGGCGCCCAGCGCACGGGACAGCCGGACCTGCCAGCTCCCCAGCACGGCCGCCTCCGCGTCCGTCAGATCCCCGATCGTGGTGACATGACGGCGCGGCAGCAGCACCAGCCAGCCGGGGAGCGCACTCCCGACGGCATGCGCCACCCGCCAGTGCTCGTCCACGGCGATCCGCTCACGCGGCGGGAGGCCGGCGAACCCGGCCTCCCGCTCACAGCTGTAACAGTCCATGACCGGAGGCTAGTTCACCAGCCTCGCAGCCCGCGGGCGAACGTCAGCTGCCGCTCCCCTGCACCGCGCAGAGCGCGTCGACGGAACTCGCTCCCGAGCCGCCCGGCAGCACCCAGCTCAGCAGGCTCGAACAAATGGCCGCCTCCTGCGGGTTCTTGGGCCCGGTCGACCCCTCCGCCCGCGCCGGAGCGGCCAGCATCACCGCCGCGACGGCGGCGACCAGAACGAGAGCGAACAGAGAGACGAAGGCGGAGACGGATACGGGAACACGAAGCTGGGGTCGGAACATGACAGGGCCCTTCCGATAGTCGATGGAGAACCATCACTATCGGAAGGGCCCCGCCCTGCTCCGGCCATTCGCCTGACCGTGGGCGCGTCAGCGGTACGGCTGCCCCGACGGCGGCACGGGCGGCCCGGACGGCGGAGCCGGCGGCCCCTGCGGATACCCGTACGGCTGCTGCTGGACACCGCCGTAGGGCGCCTGCGGGGCCTGCCCGTACGTCGGAGGCTGCTCGTACGTCGGAGGCTGCCCGTACGGCGAGGGCGCCGGCGGCCCGTACCCCCCGCCGCCCGATGGCGGAGGCGGCCCGCTGCCGCCGTTCTTCCGGCCGCGCACGATCAGGACGGCGACACCCACCACGACGAGGAGCCCCAGCACACCGGCCAGGACGTAGACGTAGACCGGCACACCGGAACCGTCCTTCGCCGCCGCATCCTTGGCGTCCCCCGTCGGCACCGGATCCGGCGAATCCGGAGACCCCTGCGACTCCGGACGGGACAGCAGCGGATTCTCCTTCGGCCCGTTGTCGACCGCAGGATTGGCAGCCAAGGCCTTCGACGGCGAGGCGATCCCGTACCCGTAGTGGTCGTTGGGCACCGCCGAGCCGTCCGGCGGGGCCACCGCGCTCTTGATGATCCGATTGATCACCTGCCCGGCCGAAAGGTTCGGGTACTTGGACCGGACCAGGGCGGCGATGGCGGAGACGTAGGCGGTGGAGTCGGAGGTGCCGTTCGCGTTGCGGTAGGCGGAGGTGGACTTGATGTCCGCCGAATAGATGTCAACCCCGGGGGCTACCACTGTGGTCTCGGGGCCATAGCTCGACTTCTCCCACATCTGACCATTCTGGTCGACGGCACCTACCGCGATCACACCCGGAAAGGCCGCCGGATAAGCAACGGGAGTGGCGTGATTTCCTAGATTTCCCGTACTGGCCACGAGCACGACATCCTTGGAAAGCGCATAGCTGAGAGCCTCGCGGGCCCGTGCGTTTGTTCGCACACCACCACCGAAGGACATGTTGACCACCTTTGCCCCGTGATCAACGGCATAGCGAAGAGCTTCCGAGAAGTGATCCTCAGTGGGAACAAAGTCACCATCGCCTGAGAGCTTGATCCGCACCGGAAGAATCTTGGCCTTGGGCGCGAGCCCCATCACACCTGCCTGGTCCCCATGGCCATGGCCGGCAATCAAGCTCGCCATTCCGGTGCCGTGTCCCTCGGTGTCGGTCCGGCCGTCACCCTGGGCGTTCGAATAGTCGACACCTGACACGACCTGGCCGGTCAAGTCCTGATGGTCAGCCGAAACGCCGGTGTCAATCACGGCGACAACTACGCCATCACCCTGGCTGACCGGCCAGACCTTGCTCTCCGCCTCATATTTGGTCAGGGCCCATTGGCCGGCGCGAATATTGTCAGCGCTAGCAGGTCCCGCCGCCATACCCCAGAGCAAAGCACCTGCAGCCAGCGCGGCCATGCCGCGCACCGGTCGGCTGGTCCTCAAGCCTGGTCACCCCACTCAAGCGAAGCGGTCGTCCCGTAGATCAAGATCTACGGGACGACCGGTCAGATCGGACTGTCCACAGGCGGACAGGGAATCATTCCACCACGTTCGGATTGCTGTGCTGACCCGACACCCAGGTCTCCTCGTCCTCGACGAGGTAGTCCGGGCGCTTGCTGCCCTTCTCCCGGTCCTTCTTACGGCGCTGTGCGTCGCTGAGCGGCATGCCCTGACCCTGGGCACCCTTACCGCCCTGCGGACCTGCGCCGTGCTCGGCCTGGACACGGGCGCGTGCACCCAGACCGGATCCACCCTCGGTGAAGGCCTTGCGGCCGGAGCCGGCCCCCATCCCGGTGGACTGACCCGCGACGCCACCGGATCGCCGCACGGCGCTTGCGCCACCGCGGCCGCCAGCAGCGCCACGGCCGCCGCCGAAGCCGCCCTCGTTCATTCCGCCCGCGCCGAAGGCACTGCCGCCACGGGCGGCACCCGAACCTGTACCACCGCGGCCGAACTCCCTGCCAACCGCACCGGCCTTGTTCTGGCCGCCGGAGAGGCTTCCTGTACCGCCGCCCTGCGTCTTGTTGCCGGTGCCGATCCCGCCGAGACCCCCCTGGGGCACTCCGCCGGAGAGCCCGCCCGAACCCGCATGGCCGGTGCCGGTGCCACCTGCTCCGGTGCCGCCGAGATTCGACGAACCGGTGCCCGACCCGGCGGGCGACGGCGCCAGGACGGCGCCGTCGATTCCGGTACCAGGGCCGAAGTTGGCCGGGGTCGGCGGCTTGGGGGCGGGCTGCGCCGAGCCACCCTTGATGGCCGGGTCCGCAGGTGCCACGGCGACGTTTGTCTTGGGTGCCTTAGGGGTTGGGGCAACGCTTGTGCCGCCGGGCCTGGACTGCGAGGACCGACTGCCGCTACCACCACTCCCGGAACCGTTGGAACCCACCGTGCCCAGACCGGCTCCGGCGATCAATCCGACGATTGCCGCCCCGGTGGGATCCCCGGGAGCAACAATCTCACCCGATTCGTCGAACCGATCCCGCGGCGATTTGAGCACCGGCGTAGCCGCCTGGTACTTCCTCGCCAGGATCTGCATCACCGCGACGGCCTGGGCCTTCTTCTCGTCGGTGACGGCGGTCTTGGTGTCCTCGTCGTCACCGCCGAAGGTGGCGGAGACGGTGTCGCCGAAGCCGTCGGTGAACTGGTCCCAGAGGCCCGGTTCCTCGGGCATGGTCTTCTTCGCCTGGTCGATGGCCTGGGCCATGTGCTTCAGGGTCTCGGCGGCGTCCTGGGCGTACGACGCGGTGTTGTTGATGTTGTTCGCGAGCTTCGTCATCTTCGAGTAGAAGGCGTCGCTGGACGAGCCCTCCCAGTCGAGGGCGGCCTCGCCGGAAGTGGACTGGAGGGAGGTGTGGATCGCCTTGAGGGTGTCGGCGGCCCGCCGCCACGGGTCGCTGGCGCTCATCACCTCGCCCGAGTTCATGGCTTGCACCATGCTCCGGAGCGAGCCGTGGCTGTAGCTGTTGAAGTCGGTGAAACTCATGATCGGGCGTCTCCCGTCCCGCTCGCACGACCGGCCTGGGGCTGGATTTCAGTCATCATGGTGCGGCCTCTCACCATCCGGGCTGGGCCGGCTGGCCGGGTCGGCCGGCGGCCGCGGTCCGGGGCTGCACGGTACTGACGGGCGGGGTGGCTGCCTGGGTCACCGCGGCGGTGCTCGCGGCGGACGGGTTGGCCACCGACCAGCCGTCCGAGCTGAGCTTGAGCTTCTGCGAGGCGGCGTGCTCCTGCTCCTCGTAGTTGACGGCGGTGAGTTCGGCCTTGCGGTGGGCGTCGTTCACCGCGTCCTGAAGTTGGTTCATGACGTCGCGCAGGCCGTCCCGCATGACCTCGTACTGCGCGTGGAGGTCCTGGGCCTCCGCGAACGTGCCGAACGCGTTCTTGCCGATGGCGCTCTGTCCGTGCGTCTTGGTGCCGTCCGCGTACGCCTCGAACTCCGCCAGCAGTCGGCGTACCTGTGCGGCGAAAGCCTTCAGGTTGTCCACCTCAACGCGGTAGCCGCTTCCGGAGCCGCCGCTCGAACCTGTCCCCGTGCTCACGCCTCGTACCTCCCCCGTGCATCTCATGCATCCTGTGTGACCCGCCGGCATGCGGTCCGGTCGACGGACCTTCGGCGGGGCAGCATTCAAGCCGTAACCCTTATGTCTAACACATGGCACCGACGGGCAGAACGGCCCCTCCGGGGCGGATTGCCGCCGCCGTCCCTGACCTGCGATTCCGGGCCCGGCGGGCGCTCGGCGGTTCAGGCGGTGGTGTGCTGCAGGTCCGTCAGGGCGCGGCGGCAGAGGGAGTCGGCGCGGCGGGTGGTTTCGGGCTGGCGGTAGTCGCGGGCGAGGTGGAGGGTGCTGGCGGTGGCCTCGTCCAGGCCGATGCGGTGGCCGACGGAGACGAAGACCGGCTTGACGCCGGTGCGGGTGCGGACCGCGCGGCCGACGACTTCCTCGCCCTGGCCGTCGCCGGTCCGGGTGTCCATGAGCGGTGCCCAGGAGCCGCGTTCGGGCCCCGGGGCGGTGCCGGTGAAGGTGAAGGGCGTCTTGGCCACGCCGTAGGTGCGCAGGCCGGTGAGGACGCCGAGGTGACTGGCGAGACCGAGGCGACGGGGATGGGCGAGGCCGTACCCGTCGCAGACCACCAGGTCGGGGGTGCGGGTGAGGGCGGCCAGGGCGTCGAGTACGGCGGGGAGTTCGCGGAAGGCGAGCAGGCCGGGGATGTAGGGGAAGGCGATCCGGCCGACCGCGGTCGCCTCCTCGACGACCTCCAGGGTGCTGTGGTCGAGCAGGACGGCGGCGGCGACCACGAGGTCGCGTTCGTCGTCGTAGGCGACGTCGACGCCGGCCACGAGGTCGCCGTCGACCGGGCCCGGGCCGAACGGCTCCACCAGGGCGCGCAGGCGGTCCTGTTCGGCGAGGGCCTCGGTCTCGGTGGTCGGCCAGTCGGCGGGAATGGGCACGGGTCCCCCAGGCGGTGTCGGTGCGGATCGGGCGCCGGAGCCGCGGAGCGGACGGGCGCCCGGACGGAGCGGGGCGGAGCACAACGGTCAGGGCGGTACGGGCAAGCGGTACGGGCGGGCGGTTCGGGCGGGCGAGCCGTACGGGCGGCGGGCGGAGCCGTACGTACGAGGCGGTACGACGGGGTGCTGTGATCACCGTACCGAGGTCGGTTTTCGGCCGTCCGCAGGGGCGCACGACCGTGTGATGAGCCTGTGCGCCCCCTGTGCCCCGCATATGCCGAGTTAGGGTGAACTTACCGAACTCCCAAGCTGGGTAGGCATTCTCCCGTAGGCGTTCCACCTCGCACAGCTCCGCAGCCCGACCACTCCGCAGCCCCCGACGCGCGAAGGACCGACCGCCATGCCGCGCCCCACAGTCGCTCAGATCTGCACCGGCACCCTCACCGTCGTCGTCGCCACCGTGGCCCTGCTCAGCGTCTCGGGGGTCACCGGCGCCCTGGAGATCGCGGTCGTGGTGGCCGTCGCCCTGGCCCTCGGCACCCTTGCCACGGCGCTGTCCATGGCGGGCCGTCGCCGTCCGGCGGCCCCTCGACCCGTCGCGGTGCCGCCGGTCGTCCCGGCCGGGCCCGGCGTCCGGACCTCTGCCTCCCGGGAGTACGCGCGGCAGGGCTGAGCCGTGCCGGAAGGGCGTGGGGGAGGCCACCCGATGCGGGTGGCCTCCCCCACGCCCTTGTGTCCGGCGGCTCGGGCAAGGTCAGACGGTGGACACCACCACGGTCTTCGCCGACTTGTCGTGGATGCACTGGCGGTAGGGCTTGTCGAAGACGCCGAACAGGCCGTCGATCACCCACCAGAGCATCGCGCAGCAGATCACGGCGGGGACGATGAAGACGGCGGAGCGGGTCCAGGCGGCCGGCTTGGTAGGGATGTTGCCGTCGACCAGCATGGCGACGCGGACCTTCATGGCCTTCTTACCGAGGGTCTGGCCGTCCCGGCTGAGCATGAGGCCCTCGTAGAAGAACCAGAGGATGCAGGCCAGCCAGAAGGCTCCGGTCGAGCCGCTGCGGTTGCCGAGGCTGGCGAAGGGCAGCACCAGCAGGATCGCCACGATCTGCACCAGCAGGTAGTCGATGACGCGCGCCAGGATCCGGTTCGGCCAGCTGCCGAGCGGCGGCATGCCCGGCACCGGGCCGGCGCCGGGCGAGCCCTGGCCGCCGGGGCCGTAGCCCGTCCCGTAGCCCTGACCGGGCGGTGGCTGGTCGGAGGGGCCGCCTCCGTAGGTGCCGCCGTAGGCGCCGGGCCGATCGTACGGGCTGCCGGCCGGGGGCGGGGTGCCGTACGGGTCACCGGGCGGCGGTGTCGGAGTGCCGTACGGGTCGGACGGCGCACCTGACGGCGTGCCGCCCGCTGGCGGGGGGTTCTTGTCGAACGAGGGCTTACCGCCCTCCTCCGGCTCGGGCCCTGAGGGGTCGTAGGTGCTCATGCCCTGAGTAGAACATCACCCTTAGTGCAAATTCGGGACATTTAGTCCGTTTTATCCTGGCGCACGGCCCTTCAGGCCCTGACCACCCGGGTGCGGGCCGCCCGGTCCTGCCACCCGCGCCGGGCCTTCCGGTCGAACAGCGGCCAGCAGAGGCCGATCACCAGGACCGAGGCGAGCTGCCTGACGATCCATCGGAGGAAGGAGCGTCCCAGCGTGGGCGTTCCGGCTCCCCCCGGCCGCTGCTTCGCCTGGGGTGCGGCGGTCCCGCTACGGGCGCCCGGGCGGGCCGTGGCGCTCTCCTTGCCGCGGGCGCCCCCCTGGCCGCGGGCGGGCGGCCGGGCCTCGACGGTCGCATCGACCACGCGGATGCCCATCAGGCGCTTGCCGAAGGTCTGGCCGGTCCGGGCGGTCGGGAGGACTTCGTACAGGACGCCGACGAACAGCAGGACCGCCAGCAGGACGCCGGCCTTGCCCATCACCACGCCGTCCACCAGCCAGACCTGGACCTGACGGCCGGCCAGGGTGCTGGCCGTCCTGGCTCGGTCGAGCTTGTCCTGGACGTGTTCGGTGGCCGCGGAGGCGAGCGGCAGTCCGGCGGCGACCGCGACGATCGCCATCACCGTGGTGTCCACGATCCGCGCCACGAGCCGGCGGACCAGCCCTGCCGCCGGGCGGGGGGCGGGCCTCCGAGTCGCGGACGGGCGCCGGGCCGGGCCGGCGGCGGCCGGGCCGGACCGTGCCCCGGCGGTCGCGGCAGCGGTCGTGGCGACGGACACGGACACAGCGGCGGCGGCGCGTCCGGTGGTGGCGCCACGACCGACGGCGGTGCCACGGTCGGCGGCGGGAGGCCGGTCGGCGGCCGATGCGGGAGCGGCGGCACCGGCGGCACCGCCGTCGGTGCGGGCGGCCGTCCTGCCGTCCGGGGCGGCGGCCGGGCCGGGGAGCAGCGCGGCGGGCCGCCCCGCCGGGCTCGGGGCCGGGCCGGACCCGGGGCTCGCGGCCGTCACCCCGGACGCAGGTCCGTCGTCCACCCCCGCCGCAGGCGCGGGCCCCGCCTCGGGCTCCGTCCGCGGCTCGCCACGTAGCTCGACCCGGCTCCAGGCCGCCACCTTCGTCGGCGTGGGCTCCGGGGTCGCCGGCTGGATCTCGGTGGCGGCCTCGGGGTTCGCGGCGGACCGGTGTCCGGGCCGCTCCTGGGACATGGGCCAGGCCTGGATCTCGGACGGGGTTTCGGACAGGGCCTCGGGCGGGGCCTCGGCGCCGGGGAGCACGCCCCAGGAGACCCAGCGGGGCGAGCCGCCGGTCTCCAGCAGGCCGCGCTGGGCGCGCGGGTCGGCCTGCCAGCCCGAGCTGCCGACCGACGGCAGCGGGCCCGCCGGTTCGGCCCCGCCGGTCGACTGGTGCGGCACCGGCGCCGGCTGCGGGTCGGCGTAGGTGGTCGGGGCCTCGGCCCGGCTCGCGGAAGCGGCGGCGGCCGCGTTCCGCAGTACCGGCTCGGCGACCCGCAGGACGGCGCCGGCCACCTGCGGGGCGCGCTCCTCGTCCGCCGCCGGGAGCGGGGAGGAGAAGGGGTGCCCGCCCCACTGCGCCTTGGCCTCCCCCGGCCCCGGACCGTGTCCGTGCGCCTGCCCCGGCGCCTGCCCGTGCGCCGGTACCGACCCGTGCGCCGCCGACTGCTCCTGCGCCGCCCACGCCGCGATGTCCGCCTGCCGGCGCAGTTCCAGCTCCGCCTGCGGGGCGAGGACGAAGGACGCCCCGCCGGTCGTCTGGTCGAAGTAGACCGGCCCGGTGTCCCCGGGGCTGAGCACCGTCCCGCCGCCCGGGCCGCCGCCGGTGCCCGTCCCGGCCGTCCCGGCCGCACCACCGGCGCCGTCCGGCCGCCCGCCCGGCCCTGCACCCGGTCCGGCGCCCGTTCCGGCGCCCGTACCGCCCTCGGCCGCCAGCCCCGAACCCGACGGCGGCGGCACGTACCGGGCGCCCGCCGGCCGGCCGGGGCGGCCCAGGAAGCGCGGCGGCTCCAGCACCTCGCCCTCGGCCGGGGTGGGCCTGCTGGTGCCGGGCACCCAGGCGGTACCGCCCCAGTAGCGGACGTAGCCGGGGATCGAGGGGTCGGCGTAGTAGCCCGGGACGGGGCCGACGGTCGTGTCCGCGCCGCCGGCGAAGGGCAGGTCCGTCATGAGGGTCTTCTTTCCTGGCAGGGCCGGTGCGCCGTGCCGACGAGCGGCCGCGCCGATTGGCGGCTGCTCGCCTGCACTCATGGGCGGACAGTCGCCGGGCAGTCACAAAGGGTAGTACCTCGGCGCCCCTCAGGGCGGAACTTGGGCATTCCCCGGACAGCCGGGCGCCCGTACGGGTATGTCCGTGCCCTCCGGGGCCGCCGCGCGCCCGGCGCGCGGTCTCGGGCACGCGCCCGCCGGGGGAAGTTCACCCCTGCTCGACGGAATCCGGCGGAACCTCGGCCACGAATTGGCCGTGATTCCACGAAACCCGTGTAAGACCCCGGGCGGACCGTGCTCTCAACGGTGGCAGGGCCCGGCGCGGGCCGGGCCCGGACCGAAGGCAGAGCAGAGAGGAACGCGACGATGGAGCACTCGACGAGCGTGGTCGAGCACGAGCTGGAACTGAACCTGATTCTCTCCCCCGAGCACAGCGTGCCCGTCCCGGCCCGGCTGTCGTACGGCAGCCACGACCCGTTCGCGGTGCACATCACCTTCCACCTGGACACCGGGACACCGGTGACCTGGGTGTTCGCCCGGGAGTTGCTGGTGGAGGGCACCTTCCGGCCGTGCGGGCAGGGGGATGTGCGGATCTGGCCGGCCGCCGCCCAGTCCCGGGCCGGCGGCGGCGCGGCCGGGCGGCGCAGTGTGCTGTGCATGGCGCTGAGCTCGCCGGCCGGGGACGCGCTGCTGGAGGCGCCGCTGCCGGTGGTGGCGGCCTGGCTGGAGCGGGCGCATCGGCTGGTGCCGCCGGGCAGTGAGCTGGCGGCGCTGGACATGGACGGCTCGCTCGCCGCGTTGCTGGCATGAGCGGGCCGCGTCCGGGTGGCCCGGCCGGCCGGGCCGGGCTGCGCCGTCCGGGGGTGTCAGCCGGCCGCGGGGGCCTGCTGACGCTCGGGGGCGGGGCCGGCCGCTGCCGACCCGGCGGCGGGGCTCCGACCCGCGTCCGGCGGCGCATCCGCCCGGTTGCCGGGCTGCGCGTCCGTCCGCCCGTCCGCCCGGCGGTCGGTCCCCAGCAGCGGGAGGCCGGCGGCGCGGCGGCGTGAGGCGGTGCGCAGCGCGGCGACCAGCAGGAAGCAGACGCCGACCAGCGGGTAGACCGCGGCGGGGAGCTGGCTGAGCGGGCTGAGGTGCTGGTCGAGGTCGCCCTTGTGCGGGACCAGCCACATCGCGAAGGAGCAGAAGGCGATCAGGGTCGCCACGAAGATCGGCCGCCAGCGCAGTCGCCGGACGGCGGCCGGGCGCGAGGCCTCCTGGGCCGCCTCGGCGGCCAGCAGGACGAGCACCGGGACGCACCACACCCAGTGGTGGGTCCAGCTGATCGGGGAGACCAGCACGGCCGTGACCGCCGCGCAGCAGACGCCCCATGCCTCGGCGCGCGGGAGCACCCGGGCGCTGCGGAAGGCGTAGGCCGCGACGCCGACGCCGGCGAGGGCGACCAGGCCGCCCGCCAGCGTGGCGAGGGTGCCGGGCTCGGCGGTGTGCAGCAGCCGGGCGACGGCGCCGCGGACGGACTGGTTGTCGACGATCTCGGTCTTGCCGACCCGGGTGGAGTCGAACAGGTACTTGGTCCAGTAGCCCCAGGTGGCGTCGGGCAGGAACAGCGCGCCGAGCAGGAAGGTGCCGAGGAAGGCGAAGCCGGCCACGAAGGCCGCACGGATCCGCCCGGTGACGAGCAGGTAGACGGCGAACAGGCCCGGGGTGAGCTTGATGCCGGCGGCGATGCCGATGCCGATGCCCTTGGCGAGCCGGGCGTCGGAGCGGGTGAGGTCCCACAGGATCAGGCAGGCCAGCGCGAGGTTGACCTGCCCGTAGCGCAGGGTGGTGAAGACGGGCTCCAGCCAGACCCCGCAGCCGGCGATCAGGACCACCCCGACCGGGCGCAGCTCCCGGCGCGGCCAGCCGACCAGTTTGAAGGACAGGTGGGCGAGCAGCGCGAGCAGGGCGACGTTCCCGACCGTGATGGCGATCCGCAGGAAGCCGATCCCGAACCAGGTGGTGGGGACGAAGAGCATGGCCGCGAACGGCGGGTAGGTGGCGGGCAGGGCCCACTCGGTCACCCGGAACCCGTAGAGGTCCCCGCCGTTCACCACGGCGGAGCCCTCGGCCCGGTAGACGATCATGTCGACCATCGAGGTCCCGACGAAGTGCCGGACGATCGCGTAGGTGAGCAGTGAGACGAAGGCCACGGCGCCGGCGGTCAGCATCGGACGGCGCGGTGCCTGGCGCACCGCGCGGACGGGGGCCGACAGGGCGGCCGCCAGCCGTCCGGACGGCCGGTCCGGCGCGGCGGCGGGATCCGGGCCCGGCACGGCCTGCGCCGCCCTGCGCTCGTCATGCACCGCTGTCACTGTCAGCTCCGTCCGCCGTTCGACCAACTAGCGACCCTACCCGATGGGTGGCGGGCCGCCCGGGCGGTGGGCGGGGCCGGGCGGGAGGCCCGGCGGCCCCCCAGGCGCCCCGGCCCCCGCGACGGCGGTGCGTCGCGGGGGCCGGGGCGCCTGGGGGGCCGTTCTCAGGCCGGGCGGGCCTGCGCGGCCAGGCCGCGGGCGGTGCTGCTGATGGCGTCGAGCCGTGCGCTGAGGGCCTGGTCGGTGTCGGCGGCCCGCTCGACGATGTGGCCGATCCTGGCGCTGGTCTGCTCGGCCCGCTGCTTGAGGTCGGCGTCCGCCCGGGCCGCGGTCGCCTCGTCGGTGTAGGCGGTCGGGGTCGCCTCCCAGGAGACGCTGCCGTCGTCGCCGACGCGCAGGCCGTTGGCCGTCGCCTCGTCGATGGTCTGCCGGAGGTCGTTCTGGGCGGCCCTGATGTCGACGGCGCCCTGGTTCAGCAGTTTGCTCATCGGGGCGAGCCCCGTGGTGGTGTCGTCGAGCTTCTTGCCGGTCCGCCCGACGGACCCGTTGGCCGCGGAGGCGGCGGGGCCCTGCCAGCCGGAGTGGGCGACCGGGTCGGCGGTGCCGTCCCGCCACTCGCGCTGGTCCGCCTGGAGTGCGTCCTGCAGTTTGGCGTACGCCTGGGCGGCGGTTTCGAGGGCGCTCGGGTCGGCCTCGCGCAGCGTTCGGAAGTCCATGGTCACAGCCCCCTCGGTGCGGGACCCTCGCCCATGATGGCGCGGTGCATCTGCTCCTGCGCCTCCTTGGTCGGCGGGTCGAAGTGGTGGATCTCGAAGGGCTCGTCCGGCCCGGCGGGCGCGGGCAGGGGGTGGACCTTGCCCGGTACGAAGACCGGCATGACGTCCACCGGGTACGGCGCCGTGATCCAGTCGATCGGGGTGACGGCGGCGGGCCGGGTCACGCCGGGCGCGATCGGGTGGACGATCGCGGGCGCGGGGCCGGTCCAGGTCGGCGGGACGATTCCCGGCCGGCCGGGCGCGATCGGGTCGCGGCCGCCGGGCGCGATCGGGTGGACGATCGCGGGCCCCGGGCCGGTCCAGGTCGGCGGGACGGTCCCCGGCCGGCCGGGCGCGATCGGGTCGCGGCCGCCGGGGGCGACCGGGTGGACGACCCCCGGTTCCTCGGCGCCGGGCCGGTCCGGGTAGGGCAGGATCACCGCGTCCGGGCCGCTCCCGCTGCGGGGCGGGGCCGGGTAGGGCAGGGTGTGGGCGCCGTCGAGGTCGGTGGCGGCCATGGTGCTCATGGTGGCTGTGAGGCCGGTGGTGTCGCCGGCGGCCGCCATTCCGCCGGCAGTCGCCTGGTCGGCCGCGCGGTAGTTGGCGGCGGTCCTGACCAGGTTGTCCCCGCAGCGGTCCATGTCCGCGGCGGTGGAGTCCAGGGCCGCCTTCCAGCTGTCGGTGCAGCCGCTGAGGGCCGCGCCGCTCCCCCACCCCTTCAGGGCGCCCTGGGCCGCCTCGGCCGGCGCCAGCACGCCCTTGGCCTGGTCCGGGATCCGCGCCGCCGTCCGCCGGCCGTTCTGTCCCGCGCCCTCCAGGACCTCCGGATTCACCTCGAACCCGGATCCGCCCCCGCTCGTGTCGATCGGCATCGTCCGTTCGCCCCCGTTCACCGCCCGCCGTGGCGGGTCGTCCCCCGTCGCGCGGGCCGGACGCCGCGCGCTCTGTTCCCCAAAATAGCCCACCCCTTCGGCCGTCCGGTCGTGGGCGGCCGGTGTGCCCGGCCGGCGCTGACCGCCTGTCAGCCCCGGTCGCCGTGGCGTCCCGGCGGGTGGAACCGGTCCGGCCGCGGCTCCTGGCGGGAGTCGCGGCCGGGCGGGTGGGGGCCGGCGGGGGTCAGCCGGTGTAGGCGCCCAGGGCCCGGGTGAAGTCGAGCGGCTGCTGGACGATGCTGCTGCAGGAGGCGTCCGCGTACTGCTTGGCGCCGCCGTCGCAGGCCTTGTCCCGGGTGCCGGACCACATCGCCAGCCAGGCCAGGTGCTTGGACTTGGCGAAGTCGGCGAGCTGCTTGGCGTCGGCGACGGTGAAGACCTCGGTGGAGACGTCGTTGACGCCGATCATCGGGGTCACCGCCACCTTGCCCCAGGCGGCGCCGTCGTCGAGGCCGAGGACACTCTTGACCTGCGCCTGGGTCGCGGTGGCCGCGGCGATGGCGTACTTGCCCATCTGGCCCTGCGGGTTGGGGGCGACGCCGTCGCCGAAGTCCATCGCCATGATGTTGACGGCGCCGATCGCGACACCGTTCTTCTTGGCGTCGGCGACCAGGTTGACGCCCTCCTGGGTGAGGCCGGTGGGCAGCGCCGGGAGGGTGTAGGAGACGTCCAGGGTGCGGCCCTTGGCGGCGGCGTTCTTCTGCAGCTGCGCGATCGCCTGGGCGCGGCGGGTGTTGGCGGCGGCGTCGGCGATCGCGCCGCCCTCGACGTCGAAGTCGACCTTGGTCAGACCGAACGCGTCGACGGTCTTCTGGTACGCGGCGGTCAGATCGGCCACCGTGCCGCAGACCAGGGCGAGTTCGCTGCCGTTGGCGCCGCCGAAGGAGGCCCGGACGTCGCCGCCGGCGGCCCGCAGCCCGCCGATCTGCGCGGCCACCGCGTCGGTGGCGAGGTCGCTGACGCCGCCCCACTTCGGGGTGCAGCCGCCACCGGACACCACGAAGGCGAGGTTGAAGTTCTTGACGCCGGTGGCCTTCGCGGTGGCGACCAGGTCGTACGGCGGGTAGAGCGAGGTGTCGACGTACGGGGCGAAGCCCGTACCGGTGACCGGGGCGGCGGTCGGGGTCGGCGTCGGCGTCGCGCCGGTGGGCGTGGCGGTGGGGGTCCTGGTGGCGGTCGGGCTGGGTGCGGCGGTGGTGGGCGCGGCCGTGGCGGAGGCGCTGGGCTGCACGGTGGGCGTCGTGGTGGGCCGGCCCGAGGGGGTGGGCAGGGTGCCGTCCCCCGCCTTGCAGGAGGCGTTGTTGATGAGGCAGTTGCCGGGTTCGGCCTGGGCCGCGCCGGAGCCCTGGACCACGAAGCCCACCGAGAGGGTCTTGCCGGGGTCGAGGTGCTTGTTCCAGGACTCGGGCTTGACGGTGATGTGCTGCCCCGAGGCGGTGAACCCGGCGTTCCACAGGGAGCTGATGCTGGCGCCCGCGGGGAGGTCGAAGCTGAGCGTCCAGTCGTCGATGGCGCGGCTGTCGGGGTTGGTCACCAGGTACTGGCCGGTGTAACCGCCGTCCCAGGTGCTGGTGCGGCTGTAGACGGCCCCCAGCGAGGCCGCGCTGGCGGAGGTGGCCAGGGCGACCACCGCGCCGGCGACGACGGCGGCGGCGACCACCGAGGCTCCGACGACGGTGCCCTTGCGGCTGCGCCGGTGGTGGCCGGTACGACTGGTGGACTGGGACGTCATGGTGGGCGTACCTCCGCGAGGTGACCGTGGGAACAGGGGCCCGGGCGGGCGCGGGAGGCGTCGTCGGTGGGGGTCGCGACGCCTCGTCCGGCCCGGGCACGGCCGACGTTATCCGCGCGGTGCGGGGCCCGGCGGCCTGCTCAGGGAGGCGAACAGGTCCCTTACGGCGCACTTAAGGAAGATCTGTCGGCAGGCCCGCTCCGGTGGCTACGGGCGGGCCGCCCGGGCGACCAGGAAGTACGCGGCGGCGTCCGGGTCCAGCGGGGCGCCGAGCAGCCGGGAGGCGGCCGCCAGCTGGTCGGGGCCGAGTTCGAAGCAGGAGCCGATCAGGTCCGGGTGGTCCCCGACCAGGGCAGCGGCGTCGGCCGGGGTGAAACTGTCCGGCAGCGGGTGGTCGGCGAGGTGCTCGTCGCCGACCACCGCGAAGGCCTCGATCTGCCAGATCAGTTCGCCCATGGCCCGGATCGCCCTTCTGCGGACCGACTTTGACGGTCGGTCATCGCTGGAACAGGGTGCTGCGGGTGCGGCGGCGGCTGCCCCGGGCGGGGGTGCCGTCGGGGCGGCTCTGCAGGCGCAGCCGGATCTCGGCCCCGCCGAGGACGGCGGAGCGGCCGAGCGCCAGGTCGCCGCCGGTGGCCTCGGCGAGCTTGCGGACGATGTCCAGCCCGAGGCCGGTGGAGCCGTCGCCGCCGTGGCCCTGGCCGCGCTGCAGGGCGGCGTCGGGGTCGGTGAAGCCCGGCCCGGCGTCGCCGACCAGGACGATCACCGAGCTGTCGGTGGCCAGCACGTCGACGGAGAAGGCGGTGCCGACGACGGTGTGCCGGAAGACGTTGCCGAGCAGGGCGTCGACGGAGGCCGCCAGGTCGCCGCGCTGGACGGGCACGGGGGTGGGCCGCTCGGCGCCGGCCAGCTGCCAGCGGCGGCCTTCGTCCTCGGCGAGGGCGGACCAGAAGCCGACCCGTTCGCGGATCACCTCGGCGGCGTCGCAGCCGACCGTGACGGCGGGGGCGTCCTCGGGTGCCCGGCGGGCCGAGCGGATGATCTGGTCGACCTCGCGCTCCAGCTGGGAGACGGCGTGGCGGGTGGCGTCGGCGGCGTCGCCCTCGCCGAGCGAGGCGGCGTTGAGCCGCAGCACGGTGAGCGGGGTGCGCAGTCGGTGCGACAGGTCTGCGGCCAACTCCCGTTCGGCGGCCAGCAGGTGGACGACGCGGTCGGCCATGGCGTTGAACGCGTGGGCGGCTTCGCGCAGTTCCTCCGGGCTGCCGTCGGCCTGCTTGCCGTCGACCGGGACCCGGACGGCGAGGTTGCCGCCGCCGAGCGAGCGGGCGGCGGCGGCGAGCGAGCGGGCCGAGGTGACGATCCGGGCGCCCATCCGGTCGGCCACCAGGACGGAGATCGCGACCAGGGCGAGGGCGACGGCGGAGAGCACCAGCCAGGCGGTGGAGACGCCCCGGGTGAGGTCGCCGTCGTCGACGTAGACCTCGACCACCGCGACCCGGGCGGTGTCGACCGCAACGGGCTGCAGCAGGGCGTAGCCGCCGGGTACGTGGACGGTGTACGAGCGGCCCTGGCTGGCGGCGGCGGCGACGTCCGCGTCCAGGCTGCGGACCGAGCCGATGCTGGGCCCCAGGGCGACCGTGCCGGTCGAGGCGCCCCAGTCGACGCCCGTCCGGGTGGCACCGGGGGCCGGGGTGGGGGTGGGGGCCGCGCCGGCCGTCCCGGGGCCGGCGGCGGCCGCGCCGGGGCCCGCGACGGCGGGCAGGTGGACGGCCATCCGGCCCTGGGCGCCGGCGTCGGTACTGGCGACGGCGCGGGAGATGGCGTCCTGGTCGGTGGTGATGGCGAGGGCGGGGCCGAGCGCGCCGGCCTGCCGCTCGGCGGCGGTGAAGGCGCGGTCGCGCGCGGTCTGCTGGACCATCAGGCCGAGCGGGATCAGGAAGGCCAGCGCGACCATGGTGGTGCCGGCGACGGCGGCCTTGATCAGCGCCCAGCGCAGGGAGTGCCCGGACGGCCGCGCGTCGGGCGCCCCCCGGCCGCCCCGTACCCGCCTCACCTCCGGTGCTCCGCGGAGGTCGGCCCGGGGGCCTGCCCGGCTGCCTCCAGCCGGACGCCGACCCCGCGGACGGTGTGCAGGTAGCGCGGGCTGGAGGCGGTCTCGCCCAACTTGCGGCGCAGCCAGGAGAGGTGGACGTCGATGGTCTGGTCACCGCCGTAGGTCTGCCGCCAGACCTCGGCGAGGATCTCCTTGCGCGGGACGACGACCCCGGGGCGGGCCGCCAGGAAGGCGAGCAGGTCGAACTCACGCCGGGTCAGGTCGAGCGTGCGCCCGTCCAGGACGGCTTCGCGGCGCTGCAGGTCGATGGCGAGGCCGCCGACCCGCAGGATCTTGGCCGCGGGGGCGGTGCCGCCGCCGAGCCGGCGCAGCACGGCGGCCATCCGGGCGGACAGGTGCTCCCCGGAGAAGGGCTTCACCAGGTAGTCGTCGGCGCCGTCGTTGAGCAGTCGGACGATCTCGGCCTCGTCGTCCCGGGCGGTGGAGATGATCACCGGGACGTTGGTCAGGCCGCGGATCATCTTGAGCGCCTCGCTGCCGTCCAGGTCGGGCAGCCCGAGGTCCAGGATCACCAGGTCGCAGCCGACCTGGGCGACCTCGCGCAGGGCCTCAAGAGCGGTACCCACGCTGCGGACCGCGTGCCCCGAGTCGGACAGGTGCCGGATGAGGGCGGAGCGTACAAAGGGGTCGTCCTCGACCACGAGCACTGTTGCCATGGGCCAGCACGGTACGCCATCCAGGTCAGGTGGTCTGTACCTCGGGGTGGAGTTGGCGGCGGAGTTCAGGGCGCGGGCCCGGTCGGTCTCGGACGGATATCAGCTCGATCCCGATCCGGTCCGGGTGGTTTGTGCAAGTTCCCTTCCGAAGGCCAGGGGTGCTGAGCTGGTGCTCGTCCCGATACGGCAGGATGAGCGGGCGATGCGGAACGGACTGGTTCAACTCGGCGCCTGGGCGGCGGCCACCGGCGCGGCGGTGGCGCTGTCCTGGTTCGGCGTGCACGCGGTGCTGACCGGCGCCGCCTTCGAGCAGCCGACCGCGCTGCCGCTGCCCTCCCCCGCCGCGAAGGACGTCGCGGCGACGGAGTCGGAGTCGGCCTCCCGGTCACCCTCGGCCTCCCGGGTGGAGTCCACCCCGCAGGCCGCGCTCGGCACGGCGACCCAGCGGGCCGCCGCGCCCGGCACGCCGTCGCCGCCCCCGGCGCCGGCCCCGACCACCGCGGCGGCGCCGGCTGCCTCCCGCCAGCCCGCCGCGACCTCGGTGCGCAGCTTCCTGGTACCGGGCGGCCGGGTGGCGCTGGACCTGCGGCCGACCACCGCCGAGCTGGTCTCCGCGACGCCCGACCCGGGCTGGCAGATGCAGGTCTGGCACGGCGACCAGTGGATGCGGATCGACTTCTCCAAGGACGGCGACGCCAACTCGGTCTTCGTGACCTGGAACGGGCACGCGCCGGACGTCCAGACGGTGGTGCGCTGACCGTCGTCCCGGTCAATCCGTGCTGCTCGCACCGGTTCTGACGATCCGTCCGGCCGCCGGGGCGACGAACCCGGGCAGGTAGGGGCCGGTGTACCGGGAGCGGTCGACCAGGGTGTGCCGGATGCCGCCGGGCGCGCCGATGACGGCGAGCAGCACCGTCCCGTGGCGGTCCTGCGTCTCGTACGGCTCGGCGTAGGAGCGGGCGCCCCGGTCGACGGCGAAGTCGTAGGCGTAGTGGACGTCGGGCACGGCGACGGAGAGGTCGACCACGCCCTCGCCGTGCGTGACCAGGTGGGCGGCCAGGGTGCGGCCGCGCTCGCCGATCACCTGGACGACCGAGGTGAGGACGAATCTGCTGCCGGGCCCCTGCAGTACGTAGGAGACGGTCTCCGGCTCGCCGGTGTCCGGCCCGGCGTAGGCGCTGCAGCTGAGGCCGAGCAGGTCGAGGTAGCGCCGGGCGGCCCGTTCGGCGTCCCGGACGACGAAGACCACCGCGTCGGTACGGCCGCCCGGCAGGGGCCCGGCGTCGTCGTCGGTCGCGCCGGTCGCCGTCACGCCGGGCGCCGGGGCCGTGCCGGGAGCGTTCCCGGGGTGTCCCCCCGGGCGGGTCCGGGGCTCGGCGTCCGGGCCGATCTCCCGGGCCAGGTCGTACCCGGCCCCTCGGCCCGGCCCCATGTCGGTGCGGGTACGGGTGGGGAAGGTGTGCACGGTGGCGTGTTCGGCGGCGATCTCGGTCATGACGAGCCCTCCCGGTGGGCGTGCGGACCAGTACGCGTCCCGCCGGGCGGTGGGGGCCTGCCCGCGGGGTGTCGCTGGAGGGTGGCGCCCCGCACACCGATGCGCAACTGTTCCGATTCCTCCTGGTCAAGGTGCGCTGCCGGGCCGGAGAATTGGCGGCACCGTTGTACAGAATGCCCATCCGGACGGAGCCCGCGATGCCCCCCGCCAACTCCCCCAGTTCTCCCGGGCCCTCGGGCCTCCCCGGCGCTCCCGGGGTGGTCGGCGCCGCGGGAGCGGCCGGCCCGGCGGCGGCCCGCCCGGCCGGGTCGCTGAACGACGCGATCGACGCCCTGGACGGGAAACTGATCAGGCTGCTGGCGGAGGAGCCGCGGATCGGGGTGCTGGAGTGCTCGCGCCGGCTCCAGGTCGCCCGCGGCACGGTGCAGGCCCGGCTGGACCGGCTGCAGGCCAAGGGGGTGATCGGCGGATTCGGCCCGGAGGTGGACCCGGCGGCGCTCGGCTACCCGGTCACGGCCTTCGCCACCCTGGAGATCTCCCAGGGCCAGGGCGCCGACGTACGCGCCCACCTGTCGGCCGTCCCCGAGGTGCTGGAACTGCACACCATCACCGGCCACGGGGACATGATGGTGCGGATCGTGGCCCGTTCCAACGCCGATCTGCAGCGGGTGATCGACCGGGTGGTGGGCTTCGACGGGATCGTCCGCTCCTCCACCGCCATCGCCCTGGAGAATCCGGTGCCGTACCGGATCCTGCCGCTGGTGGACCAGGCCGCCGCGGAGTGAGGGCGCTTCAGGGGCGGTGAATCACGCCCCGCCCGACAGGCCAGGACGATCCCTTGCCCGGAGCACGATCCTCGGCGGCTGCACGTGCCCGACCCCAACCGTCGGTGACCGACGAGCGCGGGCGGGCGATGCGGCCCGGCACCGGCGGCCCGGTAAGCCCGGCGGGCCGGTACGTCGGCGGCCCGGTAAGCCCGGCGGGCCCGTACGTCGGCGGCCCGGCTCCTCGTCCATGACCCGGTACCGCCACGGCCCGGCACTCCGGCGGCCCGGTACCGCCACGGCCCGCTGCCTCAGCAGCTCGGTACGTCCCCGCCGTCCCGCAGCGCCTTGAGCGCCGAGACCGACTCGGCGAGCGTGGAGACCGGCACCAGCCGGAGCCCCTCGGGGGTGTTCACCCGGGCGTCCGAGCACTCGCCCTTGGGCACCAGGAACACCGTGGCGCCGTCCCGCGCCGCCGCCTGGGTCTTCAGCGGCACACCGCCGACCGCGCCCACGTTGCCCTGGTCGTCGATGGTGCCGGTGCCGGCGATGGTCCGGCCGGCCGTGAGGCTGCCGCCGTCGCCGCCGAGCTTGTCGACGATGCCCAGGGCCAGCATCTGCCCGGCGCTGGGCCCGCCGATGTCGCCCAGGTCGATGCTGACCTTCACCTGGGCCGGCGAGAGGTGCAGGTAGTCCAGCGCGGCGACCGTGGCACTGTCCTGCGACTCGGTCATCTGCTGGGCGTTGACCTGCTCGGACTTCACCGGGTCGGACTTGGGGTAGACCGAGTCGGTCGGCCGGACCGCCTCGTCCGGGTCCGCCCAGGCCTGCAGGGCCCGCCAGAGGCTGGTCCGCTCGTCCTGGTTGGTGGCCGAGATGGTGACCATCCGCAGCTGTCCGTCGGTCGGGCGCACGGGCGCCCCGGTGATGGTGATCACCGGCTGCCCCTGGTAGTCGCCCAGGGTGTCCGCCGTGACGCCGGGCATGGTGAGCGTGTACGGCAGCGGCACGAAGGCCGCCACGCCGAACAGCGCGGTGACGAGCGCGCCGCACAGCGTCAGCGCGCGCGTCCGGGGGGCGGTCAGGGCGGGGGGCAGCTTCAGGTCGGGCACAGAGGCATCCAAACACACCGGGGGCGCCCGGCGGGCCCGGGCGCGAGCGCCCGGCCGCGCCGGGCCGACGCGACGGCCGTCAGCGCAGCGCGTCGGCGACCTCGGTGGCGGCCTCGACCACCCGGGGGCCGACCCGCTCGGGGACGAGTCCGTTGAGCATCACCACGCCGACGCTGCCCTCGATGCCGCTCAGCCCGACCAGCGCGGCGGCGGCGCCGCTGGCGCCGGACTGCTCCTCCGCACGGGTGATCACGAACCCGTCCTCGGGCCTGCGCTGGCCGGGGAAGCCCCGGGCCTCCAGGATCGCCCGACCGGCCGCGCTCTCGCTCAGCGGGTGGCGCAGCCCGGTCCGGTAGGCGACGTGGAAGTCCGTCCAGCTGGGTTCGACCACGGCCACGGCGAGCGCCTCGTTGCCGTCCACCAGGGTCAGGTGGGCGGTGGCTCCGAGGTCCTCGGCGAGGCTGCGCAGGGCGGGCAGGGCGGCCTCGCGCAGCAGCGGGTGCACCCGGTGGGCGAGCCGCAGGACACCGAGGCCGACCCGGGCCCGGCCGCCGATGTCACGGCGGACCAGCCCGTGCTGCTCCAGGGTGGCGAGCAGCCGGTAGACGACGGTGCGGTTGACCGCGAGGCGGGCCGCCAGCTCGGTGACGGTCAGCCCGCGCTCCGAGTCGGCGAGCAGTTTGAGGACCCGTACTCCTCGGTCCAGGGTTTGGGAGGTCTCGGCAGTCACGACGCGCATTCCTTTCCGCGGCGGTCACCGGAGCGGCAGGGCCGTCCGGGTGGGGGTGTCGCGCGCAGGTTGGGTGGGCCGCGCCAGGGCACGCCGTTGCCGTCGTCGTTGACGGGCGTGCGGCCCTGCGGGGGTGCCCCGCTCGCGGGGGATTGCCTGGCGAGTGAGCGTGGGGGAAAGGTAGTGAAGGAGATGCTCGCTGGGGAAGTGCTTGTCCAAAATTCGGTCATGATCGTTTTGATTCGATCGGACAGAACCGGACAAAAGCACCTAATTCGCAATCGTTCCGTGGGCACCAGTTCGATCACAGTCCGGACTTCGGACACTCACCCCGGCCGGAATGCCGGTTTCAGAGCAGATTGCGGGCGATCGTCCACAGCACGGCCACCCCGAGGACCGCGGCCGTTCCCCGGCGCCCCAGCGCCGGCCGCCAGCTCCGCCCGGCCAGGCCGTGCCGCAGCCAGGTGACGTACAGCGCGGCCACCGCGGGGAGCGCGAGCAGCAGCGCCGCGTTGTCCTGCCAGGCCGCCGCGAGATCGCCGTGCAGCAGGTCGAAGGCCATCCGGGTGCCGCCGCAGCCGGGGCACTGCAGGCCGGTGAGCCGGTACCAGGGGCAGAACGGCAGCCACTGCCCCGGCAGGTGCGGATCGCGCGACCAGAGGTAGGCCGCCCCGGCGGCGCCGGCGGCGGCCAGCCCGAGCGGCGCGGCCGCGGTGCGCAGCCGCACGGCCGCGGGAACGGCGAAGCCTCCGCCCCGGGTACGGTCACCGGGGCGGAGGGATCGCGGCTCGCGCGCGGGGCGCGAGGAGCTCATGGCTCAGCTCTTCAGCAGACGACCCTGGGCGTCGGTGCGGTCGTTGCTGGTGAGGAAGAGGATGCCGTCGATCAGGGACCAGACGCCGAGGCCGCCGCAGGTCAGCAGCTGGGCGATACCAAGACCGATGTGACCGGTGTAGAAACGGCCGGCGCCGAGGTAGCCAAGGAGGATCTGCAGGACGCCCGCGACGACCTTGGACTTGTCGGACTGCTGGGCGTTGTTCTGGGGGTACGACACGTTCGGTCTGCTCCTTGTGACGACATGACCGGGCGGCAGGGGTCTCCGGCCGCCCGGGCGGAACGCTCGGACGGAGCGTTCGAAGAGAAGGGGACACGACACCGTTCGTCCTCGACAGGACCTCGGCGGGCCGCCCATGACGGCCCGAATGCCGTGGCGGTCCCCCCGTGGCGGCGTAGCACGCGGAACACTAGCGGATGATCACACCGGCTGTCTCCACGAATTCTTCGCCGATCCATTAATCCCCCATGACCATTTGGTTACGCTCCGTCAGAGAATCCGTCACGGCGCTCCGCACAGTGACGATGATTCGCCCACAACCCGTTTCATCCGACCGACGATCACTCCCACCGGTCCGCCCCACCGCGGCCCGCCACCCGGACGCCACGCTCCCGGCCGTCCGTCGCCCGCGGACGCCCCCTCGTCGGCGCCATCCGCCCCGTCGCGCGACACCGTGGCGGCCCGGCCGTCCGGCACTGCCCCCTCCCCCGCCGCTGGAGGGCCCCGCGCCCCCGCACCGGATCGCGGACCCGCCCGCCCCGGCGATCCGCCGGGCCCGCGCGCACCGGCGGCGGCCGGACGGCAGACCGCCGGGCGCCCCGGCCTCCGGCGCCCGGCGTTCTCCTCACGTCCCGTCAGCGCACCGACGGGACAGGGCGGTCAGGCCGCCCACTCCTTGACCTTGGCGATCCTGGCCTTGAGCTGATTGGCCGTCGCCTGCGCGGTGAGCGGCCCGCCGCACTGGCGGCGCAGCTCGTTGTGGATGGTGCCGTGCGGCTGGTTGGTCCGGTGGTGCCAGCCGGCGACCAGCCCGTTGAGCTCCTTGCGCAGATCCCGCAGTTCCTGATGGGTCACCACCGGCCGCTGGTCGGCGGGGAGTTCCAGCAGGTCCGCCTCCTCGGCGGGCTTGGCCTTGCTGCGCTGGATCTGCCGGTGCTGGCGCTTCTGCAGCAGCATCTGCACCTGGTCGGGTTCGAGCAGGCCGGGGATGCCGAGGTAGTCGTCCTCCTCCTCGCTGCCCGGGTGCGCCTGCATGCCGAATTCCATGGCGTTGTAGAGCACCCGGTCGAAGACCGCGTCCGAGCCGATCGCCTCGTAGGAGAACTCGTCGCCGCCGGCGCCGTCCGGCCCGTCGTTGGCGCGCTCGGCCTCGGCGAGCAGGCGGTCCTCCTCGTCGAAGAGGCCGTCGCCCTCCTTCTTCGGCCGGTCCAGCACGTGGTCGCGCTGGAGCTCCATCTCGTTGGCGAAGCCGAGCAGGGTCGGGACGGACGGCAGGAACACCGACGCGGTCTCGCCGCGCTTGCGGGCCCGGACGAAACGGCCGACGGCCTGGGCGAAGAACAGCGGGGTGGAGATCGAGGTGGCGTACACGCCGACGGCGAGCCGGGGCACGTCGACGCCCTCGGAGACCATGCGGACGGCGACCATCCAGCGGGAGGCGCCGGCCGCGAAGTCGGAGATCCGTTGGGAGGCCTCGGTCTCGTCGGAGAGCACGACGGTCGCGCCCTCGCCGGTGATCTCGCGGATCATCTTGGCGTAGGCGCGGGCCGCGTTCTGGTCGGTCGCGATGACCAGCCCGCCGGCGTCCGGGATGGCCTTGCGCACTTCGGTGAGCCGCTTGTCGGCGGCCCGCAGCACGTTCGGGATCCACTCGCCCTGCGGCGCCAGCGCGGTGCGCCAGGCCTGGGCGATCAGGTCCTTGGTCATCGGCTCGCCGAGCCGGGCCTCCAGCTCGTCGCCGGACTTGGTGCGCCAGCGCATGTTGCCGCTGTAGGAGAGGAAGATCACCGGTCGCACGACGTGGTCGGCGAGGGCGTGCCCGTAGCCGTAGGTGTAGTCGGCGACGGACTTGCGGATGCCGTCGCTGCCCGCCTCGTACTGGACGAACGGGATCGGATTGGTGTCGGAGCGGAACGGCGTACCGGTCAGCGCGAGCCGGCGGGTGGCCGGCTCGAAGGCCTCGAAGCAGGCCTCGCCCCAGGACTTCGAGTCACCGGCGTGGTGGATCTCGTCCATGATGACCAGCGTCTTGCGGGCCTCGGTGCGGTTGCGGTGCAGCATCGGGTTGACGCCCACGCCCGCGTAGGTGACCACGATGCCGTGGTAGTCCTTCGACAGCGGGCCCGAGGAGTACGCCGGGTCGAGCCTGATGCCTATCCGGGCGGCCGCCTCGGCCCACTGCTTCTTCAGGTGCTCGGTCGGCGCGATGACGGTGATCTGTTGCACCAGGTGGTTGTGCAGCAGGTACGAGGCCAGGGTGAGGGCGAAGGTGGTCTTACCGGCGCCGGGGGTCGCGACGGCCAGGAAGTCCCGGGGCTGCTTCTCGATGTACCGGTCGAGGGCACCCTGCTGCCAGGCTCGCAGCTTGCCCGCCGTGCCCCAGGGCGCGCGTCCGGGGAAGGCCGGCGAGAGGTGGTGCGACGGAGCCCCCGCGGCAGCCGGGCGGACCGGTGCGTGCGGCTCGACCGCGTCGGAGAACAGGGGCGACATGGCGGCGGAAGCGGCTGCGGTACTCACGGTCTCCGAGGGGGATCGTCGCAGGTCAGGGGCACTCTAGCGGCCCCGCCCCGCGGTCGGGCGGCGGTCGGACAACCCGCCTAGCCTACCGGGCCGGGCGCCGGAGCGGCGCCCGACACGGAGGGCGGACGGGGGTCAGGACTGCCCCTGGTGGAGTGCCCGCAGCTGTTCCGCGATGGCCTCCACGTCGCCGATCTCGCCGGCCGCGACGCCCACCACCAGCAGGTATGCGGCGTCCTGGTCGATGCCGGTCATCTCGGCCCCGTTGAGGTCGAGGAAGACCACCGCGCTCATCCAGGCCGTCCGTTTGTTGCCGTCGACGAAGGGGTGGTTGATCGCCAGCGAGTGCAGCAGCGCGGCCGCCTTCTCGAACAGCCCGGGGTACGCCTCGACGCCGAACATCTGGGACTCCGGCCGGTGCGCCGCGGAGGACAGCAGGCCGAGGTCGCGGACGCCGACCTCCTGCTCCTGGCAGGCGTACTCGGCGAGCTCCAGGATCTCCATCACGCTCAGGTACTTCATTCCCCGAGCCTTCGCAGCAGATCGGAGTGGCGGGCGGCGTACTTGGCGCCGAGCTTGCGCACGGCCTCGCGGTCGGTGCCCTCGTCCAGGTAGCGCTCGATCGCCCGGACGACCACCGCGTGCATGCTGCGGCCCTCCACCTCGGCCCGCTCGCGGAGGGCCTCCTGCTGTTCCTCGGTCAGTCGCAGATTCATCGCCATACCAAAACGGTACTGAATGTGGGGTCATTTCGGTACCAGTTTTCGCAGCGTCCGTGATCCAGGTCACCATGACCCGAGGGGCGAAGCCGGGTAATCGCCGGCGCCCCCGTGACTCTCCCCACAGGTGGGGCCGCAGCAGCCCCGTCCGTCACTCGGGCCCCACCCGTACCCCTCGGAGGAATCCCCCGTGCTCACCCCCGCCGTCGAGCAGCTCGTCCAGGCCCGCCTCGTCATCTCCACCCGGCGCTCCGCGCTGCTCCACGTCACCCTGCGCTACCGCGCCGACGACCCGCTGGCCGTCCGGATGCTCTTCCCCGCCGAGTACTCGCTGGACGCGACCGGGCCGGCGGAGGGGCCGGCCGGCCCCGAGGTGACCTGGGTCTTCGCCCGGCAACTGCTCGCCGCCGGGCTCACCGGGCCGGCCGGGATCGGGGACGTCCACGTCCGGCCCGCGCTCGGCCCGCAGACCACGGTCGAGCTGCGCGCCGCCGAAGGGGTCGCCCTGCTCCGGTTCGACACGGCCGACCTGCGGTACTTCCTCCGGCAGAGCTTCCTGGCCGTCCCCGAGGGCGAGGAGCACCGGCACCTGGACGCCGACCGGGCGCTGGCCGAGCTGCTCGGCTGACACCCGACCGGCCCGCCTCCCCCACCCGGCCCGCACCCGGGCGCCGGCACCCCCGCGGCACCGCCCGGCGCCCGTACCCCGCTGCCCTGCGGCGCCGGGGGGGCCGCCGCCGCGCCCGGTCATGCCCGTCTGCCCCGCGCGGTGTCCACCAGGAACGCGTACGCCACGACATTGCCCCGGTAGCCGTCCCGCTCGCTGAAGCCGCCGCCGCAGGTGATCAGCCGCAGCTGCGCGTCGCCCGCCTGGCCGTACACCCGGTCGTCGGGGAACTCCTGCTTGTCGTAGACCTCGATCGCGTAGATCTGGAAGACCGCCGTGCTGTCGTCCGCCCGGGCGATCTCGATCCGGTCGCCCTGGTGCAGGGCGCCCAGGCTGTAGAAGACCGCCGGGCCGCTGCGGGTGTCGACGTGCCCGGCCAGGATCGCGGTGCCGCGCTGCCCGGGGGTGACGGCGCCCCGGTACCAGCCGGCCAGATTGCGGTCCGTCTCCGGCGGGGGCTCCAGGTGCCCCGAGCCGTCCAGGCCCAGCCCGGTGACGGGGGCGTCCAGCCGGACCGCCGGGATCCTGATCCGGGTCGGGGTGGAGGCGTCCAGCGGCGGCACCACACTGACCGGCCCGAAGCCCGCCATCCGCTGCCCGGCGCCCGGCAGCGGCGGCAGGGTGCGCCCGCCGTCGTGCAGCATCCAGGCGCCCAGCACCAGGGCCGCGCCGACGACCAGCGTGCCCGGCCAGGGACTCCTGCTCTGCTGCCCGCCCACCCCGGTGCCCCTCTCGCTCCCGCTCCGTCGCGCTGCGGCCAGTGAACCGGTGGCGACCGCCCGGCACCGCCCGGCGATCCGTCGCCGGAGCCTGTACGAAGGCCCGTCCGTCCGGCGTCCTCGCAGGTCATCCCAGGTGCGGCCGGATCCGGCCGAAGGCACCGGCGGGCTGCTCCGAACGGGGCCCGCGGCCGCTCAGTCGCGCGTCCACGGCAGCTTGGGCCCGACCAGCCGGGGCCGGGTGACGAAGCCCTCGGCGGCGGCGTTGGCCGCCACGATCGCGAACAGCTCCGAGGAGCGCTCGTACAGCAGGAACCGCGGCTGCCAGGCCGGCTGGTACTTGGCGTTCGCCCGGTACAGCGACTCCAGCTGCCACCAGCGGGAGAACAGCAGCAGGACCCAGCGCCAGAGCCGCAGCACCGGGCCGGCGCCGAGCCGGCCGCCCTGCTCGAAGACCGAGCGGAACATCGCGAAGTTCAGCGAGACCCGGTCGACCGGTAGTTCACCGCGCGCCGCGCTCAGCAGCAGCTCGGTGACCAGGTACTCGACCAGACCGTTGTCGGACTCCCGGTCGCGGCGCATCAGGTCGAGCGAGAGCCCGTGCCCGCCCCAGGGGACGAAGCTCAGCAGGGCGCAGACGCGGTCGTTCTCGTCCCGGCACTCCAGCATCAGGCAGTCGCCGTCGGCGGGGTCGCCGAGCCGGCCGAGCGCCATCGAGAAACCCCGTTCGGTCCGGCCGTGCCGCCAGGCGTCGGCCAGCCGCACCAGGGTCTCCAGCTCCGCCGCCGGGATGTCGCGGTGCCGGCGCGCCACCACCCGGTAGCCGGACTTGCGGACCCGGTTGTACGCCTGCCGCAGCGGGCGCATCTGCCGGCCCTCCAGGCTGAAGCCGGCCACCTCGACCACCGCCTCGTCGCCGAACTCCAGCGCCTTCAGACCGGCCCGTCCGTACGCGGTGCCGGCCTGCTCGCTCGCCCCGGTGACGGCCGGCACCCAGGCGTTGGCCCGGGCCGCCGTCCGCCATTCCTCGATCGCCTGCGGCCATGCCTCGGGGTCGCCGACCGGGTCGCCGGAGGCCAGCGCCACCCCGAAGACCACCCGGTAGAGCACGGCCGCCTTGCCGGACGGCGACCAGCAGACGGACTTGTCCCGGCGCAGCGCGAAGTAGCCGAGCGAGTCGCGCTCGCCCTGCCGCTCCAGCAGGTCGCGCAGCCGCCGCTCGTCCTCGTCCCCCATCCGGACCCGGCCGCGCGGGGAGCGGAAGAACACCCGCAGCACGAACAGGAAGAGCACCGCGCCGAGGATGTTGAGGGTGAGGTCCACCCAGCCGGCCACGTCGATCCCGGTGTCCAGGACGATGCCGGAGACGGTGAACAGCCGCAGCGACGCGTACAGGAAGCTCGCGCCCCAGCTCGGCGGGATCTGCCCGGGCGCGGCGAGCCGCACCAGCAGCGCACCCAGCGCGGTGACCACGATCGCGCCGCCGATCAGCACGCCGAGGCCGAGCGCCACGTTGCCGTGCTGGCCGCGGACCCGGTAGGCCGGCCGGCCCAGCACCAGCGCGGCCAGCACGCCGAGGCTCAGGACGACCGAGATCCAGTTGAACGGGTGGGCGCGGTCCTCGGGGAGCAGCACCATCGCCAGCACGAAGATCGCCGTGTAGAGGCCGACCACGGTGGTGGCGACGATCCAGGCGGCCCGTTTGCGGCGGCGCAGCATGACGGCGAGCAGGCCGGCGAAGAGCGCGGCGGTGAAGCCGGCCGTCATCAGGACGGGGGTGAAGTACTCGCCGGAGTTGACCCGCTGGACCCGGTCGCGGAACGGCGCGATCGGGGCGGCGAGCAGGTTGAGCACCGCGGCCGCCCGCAGGTACCACTCGGCGGCCAGCGCGCAGCGGGCCCGCCAGGGCGGCAGCGGGCGCAGCGGTGCGGGGGCCGGGCCCGGCTCGGGCGCGCGCGCGGGTGGCGGTTCGGGCAGCGGCCCGGGTGCCGGTACGGGTGCGGGTACGGCCTCGACGGCCGGCGGGGCCTCGCTGCCGGGGGCCCGGTCGGGGGCGCCGGCCAGCACGTTGTAGGCGGAGGTCTTGAAGCGGACGATCCGCTGGTGGATCCGGGCGTCCCGGCGTTCGGCCCGGGCCAGCCGCTTGGGCCGGCTGCGGTAGCGCCAGCGCGCCCACGGGCTCTGCGGCCGGGCCAGCCGGATCGCGCCGACCAGCGGGAACAGCGGGACCATCAGGCCGATCAGGCCGGTCCACAGCTTGCCCTTGAGCAGGCTGACCACGACCAGGGCCAGAAGTACCGCGGCGACGACCAGCTGCCCGGCCGTCAGGTGCCGCTTGAAGCCGCCCAGCGGCAGCTCGCCGACCAGCAGCAGGCCGATGATGGCGACCGCCAGGATCACCGCGTCCACGGACTTGCGGCCCTGTTCCTTCCAGTACACGTCCTCCAGGTGCAGGACCAGCGCGAACTCGTCCAGCACCAGCCCGCAGCCGATGCCGAAGGCCAGGCCGAGGATGTCCCAGGGCGCCTCGCCGCAGCCCCGGACGGTGAACGAGCCGACGCCGGCGATCACCATCAGGGCCTGGCCGAACACCACGTGATGGATGTGCAGCCCGCCGGGACTGACGTTGCCGGGCCACCAGCTGGTACCGCGGCGGATCATCCGGACGCTGAAACGGATGAACAGGAAGGAGCCGATCAGGCCGATCAGCAGCAGGAAGAGCGGCTGGCGGCCGCTGTCGATGATCCGCTCCCGATAGGTGTCGACCAGCGCCTGCCACATAGGACCGTCCCCCCGCTCGGGCCGGCTGCCACTCAGCAGGACGGCTCGGCGATTTCTCCCATCTGACGCCGGTTCATCCCTTTTTTCCCTCCGGCTCGCCCGGCTGCTGCTCCGATCGGGCGATCACCCGGCCCCCGCCCGGGGTATCGCGTGGCACGTCCGCCCCGGTGACCGGACGGCATGCCATGCTGTGCGCACATCGGGCCCGAAGGCCTATCACCCCATTTGTCGGACTGGACGTCCGGACTTCCTCACGAACGGAGTGACCATGGACGCGCTCTCCCGTCGGACTCTGCTGGCCGCGGGCGCCGCCACCGCCGCCACCCTCGCGGCCGGCTGCTCCGGCAGCGGCACGGGCGGCGGGCAGGCGGCGGCCCCCGCACCGGTCGAGGCGGACCCGGCGGCGCGCACCGAGAGCCCCACGGCCGTCCCCAAGCCGCCGGCCACCACCATCGGCGACGGCTCCACCTCGGACACCGGCCCGCAGCCGAACCAGCCGAAGGTCGAGCAGCTGAAGCCCGGTGAGCGTCCGCCGCAGTTCGTGGTGTTCTCCTGGGACGGCGCCGGCGAGCTGGACAACCGGCTCTTCACCCGGTTCCGCAAGCTCGCCCAGGACCACAACGCCTCGATGACCTTCTTCCTCAGCGGGATCTACCTGCTCCCCGAGGGCAAGAAGGACCTCTACCACCCGCCGCAGCACAACGTCGGCGCCTCCGACATCGGGTACCTGACCGACCAGCACATCCACGACACCATCGAGCAGATCGGGGCGTCCTGGCTGGAGGGCCACGAGATCGGCACCCACTTCAACGGGCACTTCTGCGGCGCCAACGGCGGCGGCAAGTGGTCCCCCGAGGAGTGGGACAGCGAGATCGAGCAGGCGATGAACTTCGTCATGAACTGGAAGACCAACACCGGCTTCACCGACCTGCCCGCCCTGCCCTTCGACTACCGCAAGGAGCTGATCGGCGGCCGGACCCCCTGCCTGGAGGGGCAGCGCGGACTGCTGCCGACCGCGGCCAAGCGCGGCTGGAAGTACGACAGCAGCGGCCCCGGCGGGCTGCAGGTCTGGCCGCAGAAGTTCCAGGGCGGCGCGCTGTGGGACTTCCCGCTGCAGTCCGTCCCGTTCCCCGGGCACAGCTTCCAGGTGCTGTCGATGGACTACAACATCATGTACAACCAGTCCGGCAACAACACCAAGGGCGATTCGGGCATGTACCCCGCCTGGCAGACCCAGGCCCGGGACGCCTACCTCGCGGGGTTCGACCGGGCGTACAACGGCAACCGGGCGCCGCTCTACATCGGCAACCACTTCGAGCAGTGGAACGGCGGCATCTACATGAACGCCGTCGAGGAGGTGCTGACCACCATCGCGAGCCGGCCCGAGGTCCGGCTGGTGTCCTTCCGCCAGCTCGTCAACTGGCTGGAGGCGCAGGACCCGGCGGTGCTGCGCAAGCTCCAGGGCCTCAACCCCGGCCAGGCGCCGGCCGGCGGCTGGGAGAGCTTCCTGGGCACCCCCGCCGCCCCGCCGGCCGCACCGGCCCCGGCCACCGCGGCGGCCGGCTGAGCACTCAGGCCCGGGCCTTGGTCCGGCCGCTGACCAGGGCGCCCAGCAGCGCCACCCCGGTCATCGTCAGGAAGATCACCGCGAAGGCACCGGCCGAGCCGGTGCCTTCGGCCCCCTCGTGGGCGGCGGCGAGCGAGCCGCCGCCCAGAGCGCCGAACAGCACCCCCGCCAGACCCACCAGCAGGACGTTGCCCAACGCGTCGCTCATCTGCAGCGAGGCCGAGTTGGCACCGGCCTCCTCGGGGGTGGAGAGCTTCATCATCAGCACGCTGATGCTCGCCACCGCCAGGCCCATCCCGATCCCGCCGACCGCCCAGGCCACCGCGGCCACCCAGGTCGGCACCGCCGGGACGAGCACCAGGGCCGCGCCCGCGATCGCCACCGCGGTCAGCACGAAGCCCGCCCGGATCATCGCGTCGCGGTACTTCTCCGCCCCCGGCCGGCCCTGCAGCCAGGAGCCCAGCGCCCAGGACAGGCCGCCGCTGGTCAGGGTGAGCCCGGCGAGCGTCGGCGACAGGCCGCGCTGGGTCACCATCATCAGCGGGATGAACGCCTCGGCGGCGAAGAACGCCCCCGCGGCGACCCCGCGCAGCAGGATCACGGTCGGCAGCCCGCGGGCGGCCCGCAGGGTCCCGGGCGGCAGCAGCCGCAGGACGGCCGGCAGCAGCAGCGCCGCTCCGGCCACGGCGGGCAGCAGCCCCAGCAGGTCCAGCCGCTGGCCCGCGTACTGCAGCAGTCCGGCGCCGAGCGCGGCCATCGCGGCCAGGCCGCTGCGGCGCCGGTCGAACGGCTCGCCGGTGGCGGCCGGCTGCTCCTTCTCGGACCGGCGCAGCGCCGGGCCCATCACCGCCAGCGGCAGCAGGACCAGCACCGGTACGGCCAGGAACACCCAGCGCCAGCCGAGGTGCTGGGTGACGGCGCCGGAGACCACGGGCCCGATGATCGAGGGCAGCACCCAGGCGGAGGAGAAGGCCGCGAAGACGGCCGGCCGCAACCGCTCGGGGTACGCCCGGCCGACCACCACGTACAGGGCGACGATCACCAGCCCGCCGCCCAGCCCCTGCACCGCGCGGCCCGCCACGAAGGTCCACATGCCCGGCGCCGTACCCGCGACCACCAGGCCGGCACCGAACACCGCGATACCGGTGAACAGCGGCCGCAGCGGGCCGCTGCGGTCGCACCACTGGCCGGAGACGACCAGCGCGAAGAGGGTGGTGGTGAAGTAGCCGGAGAAGGCGAAGGCGTAGAGCGCGATCCCGTCGAGCTGGCGGGCCGCCACCGGCATAGCGGTGTTCACCGCGGTCGCCTCGAAGGCCAGCAGCAGCACCACCGAGACGATGCCGAGGGTCAGCGCCCGGTAGCGGCCGCCCATCACCCCGTCGGAGTCGCTCGTACCAGGGGGGAGCCGGTCGGGGGCAGGGTCGACCGAGGTGGGGGAGGCTGTGGTCATACCCGCCATGGTAAGGCGCAACGGCTCTGGTGACCCCTGACTTATGACCTGATCGGCTACATCGCGAGTCCTAGGCCGCGGGGCCGGCGGCCCGTGCCCGGAGGAGGGTCTCCGGGCCGGCCGCGCCGGAGGGTCAGTGCAGCACCTTGAGGCCGACCACGCCGGAGACGATCAGCAGCAGGCAGCCGATCCGGGCCATCGTGACGGCGTCACCGAGGACGGCCATGCCGTAGAGCGCGGTGCCGACGGCGCCGATGCCCACCCAGACCGCGTAGCCGGTGCCGATCGGGATGGTGCGCATCGCGTAGGCCAGGCCGCCCATGCTCAGCAGCAGGGCGACGGAGAAGACGAGGGTGGGGACGAGCCGGGAGAAGCCCTTGGAGTTCTCCAGGGCGACCGCCCAGACGGTCTCCAGGACGCCGGAGACGAGCAGAACGAGCCAGGCCATGACGGAACCGATCCTTCGCAGTGGTCGACGGCCGGGGTGGCCGCCGGTACTGCGCCGTCTTGTCGTTCCGGGTACGACGCGCTCGTCCGGGGTGATCGCTCACCTGTCTTCGACGGTAGCACGAGCCGCCACACGGAATTTACAAAAGGATATTGACGCACCCCACCCCGTTCCGCATAAGATGAATTCACCGAACAGCGCGACGACAGGAGTTGGACATGAACAGGAAGCCGGTGGCCCTCGCAGCGCCCCGCACCTGTGCCGCTCCCCGGTGTTGTCGCGCCTGTCCCTGCGCCTGAGCGCAGCTTCCCTCCCCCGACGAAGGGCTGAGCCCTCGTCACCCCACGGCCGTGTGCCCGAGTGGTTTAGGGAACCGCCTGCAAAGCGGTTTACACGGGTTCGATTCCCGTCATGGCCTCCCTTTGAATTGCCGGTCGGCAGAAAATTGCCGACCGGCAATTCTTCATGTCATTCTTCGGATATTCCCCGGGAATCCGCCGGTGAGATTCCCCTCCCCCGGCACGCGGCCGGGCCTGCGAGGACGGCCCCGGCCGGCGAATGGCCGCCGCCACGAGGACGCCCTCCCGGCTCCCGCCGAAGCGGGTCCCGGGAGGGCGTCAGAGGCCGGGCGGGCGGTCAGGCGCTGACGGCGTCCTCGGCCCGGATCGGCAGCCGGCCGACCGGGAGACCGGTGGCCGCGCGCACGGCGGCGGCGACGGCGGCGGGGGCGACCACGGCGGGGGCCGCGCTGACGGCCTTGGCGCCGAAGGTGGCGACCACGTCGCGCTCCTCCAGCAGGGCGGCGACCCGGACCTCGGGGGTGTCCAGCGCGGTCGGCAGGCGGTAGCCGGTGAGCGACGGGTTGACCAGCATCCCGCCCTCGGTGCGCAGGTCCTCCAGCAGGGCCAGGCCCACGCCCTGGGCGACGCCGGCCTCGATCCGGTCCTCGATCTGGCGCGGGTTGAGCGCCCTGCCGACGTCCTGGGCGACGGTGACGTCGACCACCCGGACGGCGCCGAGCTCGATGTCCACGTCCACCACGGCCCGCATCGCGCAGAACGCGATGGAGACGAAGGCGTCGCCCTGGCCGGCCTCGTCGAGCGGCTCGGTGGGGTGCGGGCGGCACTGCGCGGTGGCCCAGAGCTCCTTGCCCTCCAGCGCCTCGCCGACCGGCATGCCGAGCACGCCGTCGTAGGAGGTGATCTTGCCGTCGGCGATCGAGAGCAGCTCCACCGACATGCCGAAGTTGGCGGCGATCGGCTGGAGCAGCTGGTGGCGGACCATCAGCGCGGCCCGCTCCACGGCGCCGCCGGAGACCCAGGTGTGCCGGCCGCGGGCGGACGGCCCGGCGATCGACTGGTCGCTGTCGACCGGCGCGATGTAGACCTCGCTGACGCCGAGCACGCTCTGCACGATCTGCCGGGCCAGGGTCGCGAAGCCCTGGCCGGAGTCGACGGCGGCGCAGATCACGGTGGCGTGGTCGCCGCTGACCCGGACGGTCGCGGTGGAGACCTCGTCCTCGCCCTCGGCGCCGAGCATGTGCACCATGCCGACCGCGTAGCCGATGCCGCGCCGCACCGAGGCCGGGTCGCCGGCGCCGCCGGGCCCGCCCGGCAGCAGCCAGTCGGCGTCCGGGTCGTCCACCGGGAGGGCGGGCAGCGGCTCGGAGGCGACGGCGTCCAGCAGGGCGGTGACCGGCGCGGGGCAGGTGACGGCCTGCCCGGTGGGCATCGAGTCGCCGGTGGAGAGCGCGTTGCGGCGGCGGATCTCCACCGGGTCGAGGCCGAGCCGGACGGCGAGCTGGTCGAGCTGGGACTCGTACGCGAAGCAGGTCTGCAGGGCGCCCTCGCCGCGCATCCGGCCGGCCGGCGGGTTGTTGGTGCGGACCGCCCAGGCGTCCACGAACACGTTCGGGCAGACGTAGGGGCCCACCGAGAAGGCGGTGGCGGCGGCCAGCGCCTCGGCGGAGACGTCGGCGTAGGCGCCGCCGTCCAGCAGGATCTGCGCCTCGACCTTCACCAGCCGGCCCTCGGCGTCCGCGTGGTGGCGGTAGCGCAGCAGGGCCGGGTGCCGGGTGGTGTGGGTGTGGAAGGACTCCTCGCGGGTGAGGGTCATCTTCACCGGGCGGCCGGTGCGCAGTGCGAGCAGGGCCAGCGTGACCTGGAAGGAGAGGTCCTCGCGGTCGGCGGTGGCGCCGGGCACGCCGGTGACGACCAGGCGCACCCGGTCGGGCTCCAGGCCGAGGCAGGCGGCGGTGCGGTCGCGGTCGCCGTGCGGGTCGGTGGAGGACAGGTGCAGTTCGACACCGCCGTCGGGGCGGGGCACGGCGAGGCCGGCCTCGGCGCCGAGCGGCGCCGGGTCCTGCCGGCCGACCTGGTAGAGGCCCTCGACGACGATCTCGCCGACCGCCTCCGGGTCCCCGGTGCGCAGCGGAAGGTGGCGGAAGAGGTTGCCGTCCGGGTGCAGCGGCGGGGCGGTGAACGACTGCTCGGGGTCGGTGACGGGCTCCAGCAGCTCGTACTCGACCGCGATCAGGGCGGCGGCCAGCCGTGCGGTGTCGGGGTGCTCGGCGGCGACCGCGGCGACCGGCTCGCCGTGGTGGCGCACCACGCCGGCGGCCAGGATCGGTCGGTCGGCGACCACCGGGCCGTGCGGGGCGCCGTCGTGGCCGCCGTCCGGGCCGGCCGGCAGGTCCTCGGCGGTGACCACGGCGCGGACGCCGGGCAGCGCGAGCGCGGCGGAGGTGTCGACCGAGACGATCCGGGCGTGCGGGTGCGGGGCCCGCAGCACGGCGCCCCAGAGCAGGCCCTCGGCCCACAGGTCGGAGGCGTACGGGTAGATGCCGAGCGCCTTGGGGAGGGCGTCGGTGCGCAGCGGGGAGCTGCCGAGGCCGAAGGGCTCGGGCGGCTCGCCCTCGCCGGCGTCCGGCCGGGCGTTGTCCGCGGGGGGCATTGCCGCGATGTCGCTGGGCGAGGTCATACGTGGCGGTCCTCGGGAATGGAGGTCCCCGAAGGCTGGGGGACGATGCCGTGCGCGGGGTCGGCGCCGTACGGGACGCCCGCCGGGGCGCCGTCGGTCGGGACGCCGTGCGGGGGCGTGGGGGTGTACGGGGTGCCCTGCGCCGGGGTGCCGTCGTAGCCGGTGCCGTCGAAGGCGGTGCCGTGCGAGGGGGTGCTCTCGTAGACCGGGCCGTCGTACGGGGCGTGCTCGAAGTCGGTGGTGTCGTACTCGCCGCTGCGGTAGGCCGGGCCGGGGTAGGGCGTGCCGTGCGGGACGCCCTGCTGGCCGCCGTTCAGCTGGCCGTTCTGCTGGCCGCCGTTCTGCTGGACGCCCTGCTGACCGGGGACCTGGTAGGGCATTCCCTCGTACGGGGTCTCCTGGTAGCCGGGCGCGCCGGGCAGGTAGGTGCCGTGCGCGGGAGTGCCCGAGTAGGCCGCCTCGGGGTAGCCGGGCTGCTGGTAGTAGACCTGGCCGTTGGGCTGGCCCGGGTGCTGGCCGGTGTGCTGGCCGTTCTCCTGGCTGTTGTGCTGGCCGGCGGGGCCCTGCTGGGTCGGGAAGGACGGCACCGGCGGCAGCACCGCGGTGTCGTACACGCCGGCGTCGTAGGACGCGCCGGGCTGCCCGCCCTGCTCGTGGCCGCCGTAGGCCATCCCCATGCCGGTGCCGGTGCCGGCGGCGGTCGGCTGTCCGGCCGGGCCGGTGCCGTCGCCGTAGGGGCCGGCACCCGGCTGCCCGTGGTGCCCTTGCTGCCCCCGGTGCCCGGTGGGCGGCTGTTCGGCCGCAGGCGGCTGCGGGACGTGCTCGACCCAGGCCTCGGAGTCCGCGTAGACCGGAAGCTCGCCGGCCAGCGGGACGTCGGCGGAGGACTGCTCGGTGGCCACCGGGGCCGGGGCGGGCCGCTCGGCGGCGCTCTCCTCGGCCGGCGCGGAGCCCTCCTCGGCCTGCTCGGCCTCCGCCGCGCGCGCCTCGGCGACGGTCTGCACCGCCGCCAGCACACCGCGGTAGCCGGTGCAGCGGCAGAGGTTGCCGCAGAGTGCCTGGCGGGCCTCGACCTCGCTGGGCCGGTGGTTGCGCTGCAGCAGGTCGTGCACGGCCATCGCCATGCCGGGGGTGCAGTAGCCGCACTGCACCGCGCCCGACTCGGCCAGCGCCTGCTGGACGTCGCTGGCGGCGCCGCCGGCCGAGAGGCCCTCGACGGTGTTGATCTCGCTGTCGGCGGCCAGCGCGGCCGGGACCAGGCAGCCGGCCACCAGCTGGCCGTCCACCTGCACCGAGCAGGCCCCGCACTCGCCCTGCTCGCAGCCGTCCTTGGCGCCGGCCAGGCCGAGCCGCTCGCGCAGCACGTAGAGCAGGCTCTCGCCGATCCAGGCGTCGGTGACGGGGCGCTCGAAGCCGTTGACCCGCAGCGTGTACGAGGCGCAGGGGCGCATCTCCGCACTCACCGGCGGGGCCGGGTCGAGCGGGCCGGAGTCAAGAGATTCGGTGGTCACTTCAGCGCCCTTCCCAGTGCCCGGCGGGCCAGCACCGATACGGTACGCCGCAGCCGGACGGCGGCGGCGGTCGGCCCCTCGGTCACGGCCTCCCAGGGGCCCTCCGCGGCGTAGCTGTCGGGGACGCAGGCGGCGGCCACGTACTCGCCGAAGGCCGCGGTCGCGGCGGGGTCGATCTCGCGCGAGCCCTCCCAGTCGATGCAGCTGGCGACCCAGGTCTCGGCCTCCAGCGGCCGCAGCGGCACGGGTGCGACGGCGCCCACGGCGCAGCGCACGGCGCGGCGGGCCGGGTCCAGCACGACGGCGACGGAGGCGGTGGCGCGGGCCGGGCCGCTGCGGCCGGTGGCCTTGAGGAAGACCTGGGGGGCGTGCAGCAGCGGGACCCGCACCCAGGTGAGCAGCTCGCCGGGGCGCAGCGGGTCCAACCCGGTCAGCAGGTGGCTGACCGGGACCTCGCGGGTGGCGCCGGGCCGCGCGAGGGTGGCGGTGGCTTCGAGGGCGGCGAGCACCGGGAGGGTGTCGCCGGCCGGGGCGGCGGTGGCGATGTTGCCGCCGAGGGTGCCGACGTTGCGCACCTGCGGGGGGCCGGCGGTGCGCGCGGCGTCGGCGAGCGCCGGGATGAGGGCGGCGAAGTCGGGGCGGTCCATCCGGGCGTGGGTGAGGCCGGCGCCGAGGACGGCGGTGCCGCCGTCCTCGTAACGCCAGCCGCGCAGCTCGGTGATCCGGCCCAGGCCGATCAGGGCGGCGGGGCGCAGCCGCCCTGCGTTGACGGCCTCCATCAGGTCGGTGGCGCCGGCCACCGGTACCGCGGCCGGGGTGGCGGCAAGCGCCTCGACGGCCTCGTCGAGGGAGGCCGGCAGCATGATCGTCCGGTTCACCTGGGTCCCACCGTGCTCCACTTGCTCATCGACGACCCGCCCCCGTCTGGCAGCACGGCCTGGCCCGTAGGGTACGGGCGATCGGGCAGGGTTGGGCAACTCTGGCACACAATGCTTGATGATCATTTCTGGGCCGGTGGACAGGTGTGCCCGATTGTGGCTGAAACCAGCCGGTATCAGCTCCGGTCCGGTACGAACCGGAGCCGATTGTTCACCTTTTCTTGACGCACGACGACCGGGTCGAAGTTCCCGGCGCCGGCGTCACACCTGCGGCGTCCCGGTCACACCTGCGGCGGCGCGCCCTCGATCGGGCGGCCCAGCACCCCGGGCCACCGCTGCCACGGGTGCGGGCCCGCCGCCGGGCGGTACTCGACGCCGAGCGCGTCCAGCCGGGCCAGGTGGGCAGTCATCCGCCGCTCGAAGCCCGCCCAGTCGCGCGCCGCCGGGTCGACCGGCAGGCGGGACCACGCCACCTCGGCGAAGGCCGCCAACCGGGGGAAGGCCCGGTAGTCGATGTCCCGGGCGCTGTCCATGAACTCGGTCCAGAGGTTGGCCTGGGTGCCGATCACGTGCCGGGCGGCGACCTCGTCCAGCTCGGCCGGCACCGGCTCGAAGCGGTAGACGTCCTCCAGCGAGCGGACCCAGCCGACCGGGATCGGCTCGTCGTCGCCGGGCGCCTGCCGGTGGTCCAGGTACACGTGCTGCTCGGGGCACATCACCACGTCGTGCCCGGCCTTCGCGGCCGCCACCCCGCCGCCGTAGCCCCGCCAGGAGGACACCGTGGCGCCGGGCGCCAGGCCGCCCTCCAGGATCTCGTCCCAGCCGACCAGCCGGCGGCCGCGCCCGGCGAGCCAGCCGTCGAAGTGCCGGATGAACCAGCTCTGCAGCTCGTCCTCGTCGGCCAGCCCGAGCTCCTTGATCCGGTCCTGCGCGGCGGCACTGGCCCGCCACTGCTCCTTGGGGCACTCGTCGCCGCCGAGGTGGATGTACTCGGACGGGAAGATCTCCAGGACCTCCTCCAGCACCCCCTCCAGGAAGCGCAGGGTGTCGTCGGAGACGTTGAACACGTTCGGGCTGACACCCCAGTCGGTCCAGACACCGAGGGACGCGGTGTCCACCACGTCGCCGTTGCCGAGCTCCGGGTAGGCGGCGACGGCCGCCTGCGCGTGGCCGGGCAGCTCGATCTCGGGGACGACGGTGATCTGCCGCTCGGCCGCGTACGCGACGATCTCGCGCAGGTCGTCCTGGGTGTAGAAGCCACCGTGCGGACGATCGTCCCGGCGCTGCCCGGCCCGGTAGCCGGTCATCGAGCGCTCCCGCCAGGAGCCCGCCTGGGTGAGCCGCGGGTACCGCTTGATCTCGATCCGCCAGCCCTGGTCGTCGGTCAGGTGCAGGTGCAGGACGTTGAGCTTGTGGACGGCCATCAGGTCCAGGAAGCGCAGCACGTCCGACTTGGGCAGGAAGTGCCGGGAGACGTCCAGCAGGACGCCGCGCCAGGCGAACCGCGGCGAGTCCTCGACGTCGCCGCCGGGCAGCACCCAGCCGGTGCGGCGCAGCGGCGCCCGGCGGTAGGCGTCGGGGCCGAGCAGCTGGCGCAGGGTCTGCGCCCCCCAGAGCGCCCCGGCGGGGCCGCCGGCGGTGATCACGGCCCGGTCCGCCCGGACGGAGATCCGGTAGGCCTCGGCGTCCAGCGTGTCGTCGAGGGTCAGCTCGACGCCGGCCGCCGAGCCCGGCGGGGCCGGGCGCAGCGCCAGCCCGGTCGCCGCCGTGAGGGCGGTGCGCAGCCACTGCTCGACCGGCTCCAGGCCGGGCGCGGCGGTGAGCGTGGTGTCCTGGTCGAGGAGGAGGTCCTGGTCGGCGAGGCGGACAGAACTCAGCGGGGCAGGGATGAGGTCCATGCCGCCATCCTGCCCCGCCGAACCCGAATGGCATAGACCAATCAGGGGATCGATTCGACCGGGCCGCAGGATCGATCCGCCTTTGATCTGCGCAGGTCAGCCGTTGTCCTTGCCGCCGCCCTTGCCGTCGGCCGGCTGGCCGATGCCGTCGTAGATCTCCTTGCACATCGGACAGACGGGGTACTTCTTCGGGTCACGACCCGGCACCCAGACCTTGCCGCACAGCGCCACCACGGGAGACCCGGAGAGCGCGCTCTCCATGATCTTGTCCTTCTGGACGTAGTGCGCGAAGCGCTCGTGGTCGCCGTCCCCGTGGGACACCTGCGGGACGGGCTCGACCAGGGTGCCGGTGCCGAGGCCGCGCTCGGGCTCAAGAGTGCTCATGAGTGCCAAGTCTATGGGGGCGCCGCGAGGGCGGGCCAGTGTGCGGCGGCGGCGGCCCGCCGCCGGGCCGCGGCTCAGTTCAGCGTCGGGTCCTCGGGGTACGTCGCCAGCAGCGCCAGCGGCCCCCGCTGGCGCCGCAGCACCGCGCGCCAGAGCCGCTCCGGCTCGGGACTGGAGATGTCACCCGGCTCGCAGTCCACCAGGTACCAGGCGCCCTCGGCGATCTCCGCCTCCAGCTGGCCCGGGGACCATCCCGCGTACCCCGCGAAGATCCGCAAGCCCCCCAGCTCCCCCGCCAGCACCTCCGGCGGCGCCTCCAGGTCGACCAGGCCGATCGCACCGTGCACCCGCCGCCACCCGAGCGGCTCGGCCTGCCCCGGCTCGCCCGGTGCCACGGCCAGGCCGAGCGCCGCGTCCAGCGCGACCGGGCCGCCCTGGAAGACCACCGCGGGCTGCCCGACCATCGCGCCCCAGCCGTCCAGCACCGCCCCCACCTCGATCGGCGTCGGGTGGTTCAGGACGACGCCGAGCGCCCCCTCGGCATCGTGGTCGAGGAGGAGCACGACGGCCCGCGCGAAGTTGGGATCGGTGAGCACGGGAGTCGCGACGAGCAGCCGGCCGGTGTGCGAGTGCGCCGCGGTCATGCCTCACATGATCCCGCAGGAGAGCCCCTCCGGGGCACCTCAACACGAAACCCCGCAGGGCCCGTCGGCCACCCGTACGGCCCCCTGCGGGGGCGCGGCACCACCCGGAGAGAGCACCATCACCACAGGAGCAGACGGGAACCAATCACACGCCTACTACCATCTACTGATGGTGGACGCCCTTTCGCGGCGGAAACTCGCTCGCCCGGGCCCCACAGCCGCCCGATCGACCCCACCACGCCAGGCTCTCCCGCGGAGCCCGGACCCGACCTCTGGCACCCCGGATTGCGAGAACGATGACCGACGACGTCCTGCTGGTTCACGGCGGAAACCCGCTCGAAGGCGAGATCCGGGTCCGCGGTGCGAAGAACCTGGTCCCCAAGGCCATGGTCGCCGCCCTGCTCGGGCAGGGCCCCAGCCGGCTGCGCAACGTCCCGGACATCCGCGACGTCAAGGTCGTGCGCGGCCTGCTGCAGCTGCACGGTGTGACCGTGCGTACCGGCGACGAGGACGGCGAGCTGATCCTCGACCCCTCGCACGTCGAGAGCGCCAACGTCGCCGACATCGACGCGCACGCGGGCTCCTCGCGGATCCCGATCCTGTTCTGCGGGCCGCTGCTGCACCGCCTCGGCCACGCCTTCATCCCGGGCCTGGGCGGCTGCGACATCGGCGGCCGGCCCGTCGACTTCCACTTCGAGGTGCTGCGCCAGTTCGGCGCCACCATCGAGAAGCACCCGCAGGGCACCTACCTGGTGGCCCAGCAGCGACTGCGCGGCACCAAGATCGAGCTGCCCTACCCCTCGGTCGGCGCGACCGAGCAGGTCCTGCTCACCGCCGTCCTCGCGGAGGGCGTCACCGAGCTGCGCAACGCCGCCATCGAGCCGGAGATCGTCGACCTGATCTGCGTGCTGCAGAAGATGGGCGCGATCATCTCGCTGGGCACTGACCGCACCATCCTGATCACCGGCGTGGACGAGCTGGGCGGCTACAACCACCGCGCCCTGCCGGACCGCCTGGAGGCCGCCTCCTGGGCCTGCGCGGCGCTGGCCACCCGGGGCGACATCTACGTCCGCGGCGCCGACCAGATCCCGATGATGACCTTCCTCAACACCTTCCGGAAGGTCGGCGGGGCCTTCGAGGTCGACGACGAGGGCATCCGCTTCTGGCACCCGGGTGGCGAGCTCAAGGCGATCGCCCTGGAGACCGACGTGCACCCCGGCTTCCAGACCGACTGGCAGCAGCCGCTGGTGGTCGCGCTGACCCAGGCCAGCGGCCTGTCGATCGTGCACGAGACGGTCTACGAGTCGCGGCTCGGCTTCACCAGCGCGCTGAACCAGATGGGCGCGCACATCCAGCTCTACCGCGAGTGCCTGGGCTCCACGCCGTGCCGGTTCGGCGCGCGCAACTTCCAGCACTCGGCGGTCGTCTCCGGGCCGTCGAAGCTGATCGGCGGCGAGCTGGTCATCCCCGACCTGCGCGGCGGTTTCTCGTACCTGATCGCGGCGCTGGCCGCCGAGGGCACCTCCACCGTGCACGGGATCGACCTGATCAACCGCGGCTACGAGAACTTCATGGACAAGCTCCGTGACCTCGGCGCCCACGTCGAGCTGCCCAGCGAGGAGCTGGTGACGGCCTGACCGCCCGTACGAAGGCCGGTGGCCGGCTCCCCTCGGGGAGCCGGCCACCGGCCGTTCCACGCCCGTTCACCGGGCCGTACGACGCCGCCGGGGGCGGACCGACTCGCATCGGTCCGCCCCCGGCGGTTCACAGCTGCTGCGGGGCTCCTGGGAGCCTGCGGCGTCAGGCGCCCTTGGCGGCTTCCTTCAGCTTGGAGCCGGCGCTGACCTTGGCGCTGTAGCCGGCCGCGATCTGGATCGGCTCACCGGTCTGCGGGTTGCGGGCGGTACGGGCCGCGCGGTGGGTGCGCTCGAAGGTCAGGAAACCGGGGATGGTGACCTTCTCGTCGCCCTTGGCGACGACCTCGCCGACGATCTCGGCGAAAGCGGCCAGAACGGCGTCGGCGTCCTTGCGGGTCACCTCGGCGCGCTCGGACAGCGCGGCCACCAGCTCACTGCGGTTCATGTGTACTCCTGTGGTCTGTTCGCGTTGCGGTGTGCAGGGGACCCAGCGGTCGTCCCTCCGGGGGCACCCGGGTGGCCGCTGGTCCGCACACTGTGCTCATTCAGGCATGGGGTCGGTCAGGGGTCGGCTCGTACCCCGAGCCGCGCGCCGTGCATTTTCTGCCCGCGTGCCTGCCTGGGTACGAATCCTGCCCCGACCGGGCCCGAGAAAGCCAATCGGGCCCCGGCGCTGTTGACCCGAACAGCGCCCGCCCGTCGAAGCGGTGACGCTCCGTCGGCTCCGGTGCACCGGAGCGGGCGGCGGTCGGGACGACACGCCGGTAGGCCGGGGGGACGTTCCGTACTTGTCGGACACGCCTGCCCCGTTCAGGGCTACCGTACGCCCTGGCGCGGACAAGCCCAAACACGCCCCTCGCCCTTGTGTCGCAAGGGTTCGGGCCCGACTCGGACGGGTAGGGTCGCGAGTCGGTCATTTGCCCGGCGGCGTGACACCCCTGACGGCCCGCTCCGGACCGGCCGGCTCAGAGCTCGACGGCCGGGAAGGACGAGGTGTCGAGCGTCCCGACGAAGCCCGGGGTGGGCCGGTCGCGGGCGGGCTCGCGCGGGCCGGCGTTGGCCAGCGCGGCCTCGCGCACGGCCGCGGCGACGGTCTTGGCCACGTCCGGGTGGAAGACGCTGGGGATGATGTAGTTCGCGTTCAGCTCCTCGTCCGCGACCGTGGTGGCCAGGGCGCGGGCGGCGGCGAGCATCATCTCGGTGGTCACGTGGCGGCTCTGGGCGTCCAGCAGGCCGCGGAAGACGCCCGGGAAGACCAGCACGTTGTTGATCTGGTTCGGGAAGTCGCTGCGGCCGGTGGCGACCACGGCGGCGCTCTGCCGGGCGACGGCCGGGTCGACCTCGGGGTCGGGGTTGGCGAGCGCGAAGACGACCGCGTCCTTCGCCATGGTGGCGAGGTCGTCGCCGTCCAGCAGGTTGGGGGCCGACACGCCGATGAAGACGTCGGCGCCCGCCACGGCCTCCTTGAGGCTGCCGGTGCGGCCGGAGCGGTTGGTGTGCTCGGCGATCCAGCGCAGGCTGTCGTTGAGGTCGTCGCGGCCGCCGTGGACCACGCCGCGCACGTCCGCCACGGTGGCGTGCTCGACGCCGGCCGCCAGCAGCAGCTTGAGGATCGCGGTGCCGGCCGCGCCGGCGCCCGACATCACCACCCGGATCTCGGAGATGTCCTTGCGGACCACCTTCAGCGCGTTGGTGAGCGCGGCGAGCACCACGATCGCGGTGCCGTGCTGGTCGTCGTGGAAGACCGGGATGTCCAGGGCCTCGCGCAGCCGGGCCTCGATCTCGAAGCAGCGCGGCGCGGAGATGTCCTCCAGGTTGATGCCGGCGAAGCCCGGGGCGATGGCCTTGACGATCGCCACGATCTCGTCGGTGTCCTGGGTGTCCAGGCAGAGCGGCCAGGCGTCGATGCCCGCGAAGCGCTTGAACAGGGCGGCCTTGCCCTCCATCACCGGCAGCGCGGCGGCCGGGCCGATGTTGCCGAGGCCCAGCACCGCGGAGCCGTCGGTGACCACGGCGACGCTGTTGCGCTTGATGGTGAGCCGGCGGGCGTCCTCGGGGTTCTCGGCGATCGCCATGCAGACCCGGGCGACACCCGGGGTGTAGATCATCGAAAGGTCGTCGCGGTTGCGGATCGGCAGCTTGGACGACATCTCGATCTTGCCGCCGAGGTGCATCAGGAACGTACGGTCGGAGACCTTGCCGATGGTGACGCCGTCGATCGCGCGGAGCTTCTCGACGATCTCCTCGCCGTGCGCGACCGAGGAGGCGGCCACGGTGACGTCGATCCGCAGCGCCTCCAGGCCGGAGGCGGTGACGTCGAGGCCGGTGACCGAGCCGCCGGAGGACTCCACCGCGGTGGTGATGGAGCTGACGGCACTGCCCGAGGCCGGGACCTCCATCCGCACCGTGATCGAGTTGGAGACACTGGGCACGGTCGCCATCGACGTCCTTCTTCCGTCCACTGAGGGTATGACTCTGAGGGTCTGCACAGCGGGGCTCCTTCAACAAAATGTTGAAGATCGCGCCCAGCGCATGCTAGACCTCGATCGTCGCACCTACCAGGGGGTACGCAGAAATAAAGTTCATTGAGTGTCCGGACTCCACAAAAGAGTCTCCGGCCGGCGGAACCTCGCACCGGAAATCCGCCGCGTGCCCTTGGCGTCCGGGGCGGATGCGTTACATTGGACGGGACACCGGCTCGATCCAAGCCCCCGGGCCCAACCTTAGTCGCTTCGAGCGACCACTTGCCGCGAGGCGAGCATGGCGGGTCGGTGTCACCAACGTCGTGCGAAGGCCCCCACCACCGGTGGGGGCCTTCGCCGTTGACGGAGCGTCACCGGCCGGGCGACGGCGGTCGGCCGACCCGTCGGCGGCGCTGTCGCCGGACCGCCGGCACCGGCCGCCGGACCGCCGCCGACCCGGCCGTGAAGGCCGGTGGCGGCGGTCCGGCGCGGTCAGCCGAGCAGCATCGCGGGCACGCCGTCCGCGTCCGGCAGGTCGTCCGGCCCGGAGAGCACGGTCAGCCGCTGGGTGGCCCGGGTCAGCGCCACGTACAGCACCCGCAGGCCCGCCTCCGACTCGCCGGCGATGCCCGTCGGGTCGGCGACCACCGTGGCGTCGTACTCCAGGCCCTTCGCCTCCAGGCTGCCCAGGGCCACCGCCCGCTCGCCGAGACCGGCGATCCAGCCGGCGGCCTCCGCCCGGCGGTCCATCGGCACCACCACCGCCACCGTGCCGTCCACCTCGCCGAGCAGCCGGACCAGCTCGGCCCGCGCCGCGTCGGCGAAGACCTCCGGCGCCGGGTCGGTGACGGCCGCGAAGCGCGGCTCCACCCCGGTCGAGCGCACCGCGCTCGGCGAGGGGGTGCCCGGCGCGGCCAGCTCCAGCACCTTGGCCGCCACCTCGGCGATCTCCGCCGGGTTGCGGTAGTTGACCGTCAGCGTGTGCCGGCGGCGCGGCTTGCCGGAGAGCACCTCGTCCAGCGCCTCCTGCGCCTCCTTCGGGTGCGGCCAGGAGCTCTGGGCAGGGTCGCCGACGATCGTCCAGGTGGCCGTCCGGGCCCGGCGGCCGATCATGCGCCACTGCATCGGGGTGAGGTCCTGGGCCTCGTCCACGATGATGTGCGCGTACTCGGTGCGCTCCACCGGCACCCGCTCGCGCTGACGCGAGTTGCGGTCGGCGTAGGTGGTCACCTCGTCCAGGCCGGACAGCAGGTCCACCGCGTCCACCTCGCGCACCTTCGGCCGGGCCGCCTCGCCCAGCAGCAGCTGGAGCTCGTCGACCAGCGCCACGTCGTGCGGCGAGAGCGGCCCCTCGCCGCGGTCGGTCAGCCCGCGCCAGGAGGTGCCCAGCACCCGGGCCTCCTCCGGGGTGACGGCCCGGCGGGCGATCCGGTTGGTGTGCCGGGACTGCTTGAGCGTGGCCAGCACCCGACGCGGGGTCAGCGGGGGCCACCAGGCGTCCAGGAAGTCCAGGAAGGACGCCTCGTCCGAGACGTACTCGTCGAAGGACTCCTTCTCCTCCTGGCGCTGCTCGCGCGCGTAGTGGTCGGACGGCCTCGGCAGGTGCCGGGTCAGCTCCGACCAGAGCGCGTCCAGCAGCAGCCTGCGGGCCCGCGGGCGCAGCAGGTTGAGCGGGGTCCCGCCGGCGCCGACGATGTTGCCCCGGACGGCCTTCAGACGGCCCGCGTCCAGCCGCAGCACCTCGCCGCGCGCGACCACCTTCAGCTCGGTCGGCGCGCCCAGCTCCAGGGCCGCCCTGGCGGCCCTGCGCAGCAGCTGGACCATCCTGGCCGACCCCTTGATCCGGGCCGCCTCGGGCGTGTCGTAGGTGGCCGCCTCGATGCCGTCGACCAGCGAACCGACCGCGCGGATCGCGACCTGCCCCTCCTCGCCCAGCGAGGGCAGCACGCCCTCGGTGTACGAGACCAGCAGGGCGGTCGGGCTGACCACCAGGATGCCCCCGGCGTACCGGCGGCGGTCCTGGTAGAGCAGGAAGGCCGCCCGGTGCAGGGCGACCGCCGTCTTGCCGGTGCCCGGACCGCCGGTGACCAGGGTGGCGCCGGCGGCGGGCGCCCTGATCACCTCGTCCTGCTCCTTCTGGATGGAGGAGACGATGTCCCGCATCGAGTGGCTGCGGGCCCGGCCCAGCGAGGCCATCAGGGCGCCGTCGCCGACCACCGCGAGCTCCTCGCCGGCCAGGGTCGGGGTGAGATCGGGACGCAGCAGGTCGTCCTCGACGCCGATCACCTTGCGGCCCTTGGAGCGGATCACCCGGCGGCGGATCACCCGGCCCGGCTCCAGCGGGGTGGAGCGGTAGAACGGCGCGGCGGCCGGGGCCCGCCAGTCGATGACCAGCGGGCCGTACTCGGCGTCCAGCACCCCGAGCCGCCCGATGTGCAGGGTCTCGGCGACGGCCGGGTCGGCCGGGTCGAGCGGGGTGTTGGAGGGAATGCCGTGTTCCTCCGGGGCGTCCGGCTGCTGGAGGTCGATGCGCCCGAAGAGGAAGTCCTCGAACTCGTTGTTGAGCCGCTGGAGGTGCGCCCCGGCCCGGTAGACCTGGGCGTCGCGCTCGGCGAGCGCGCCGGGCGTACCGACCTGGACCCGCTTGGCGGCGTCCTCGAGGATGTACTCGGCCTCGGCGAGCTTCTCCTCCAACCGGTGGTAGACGTTGTCCAGGTGGCGCTGTTCCCCGGCGATCTCGCGGTCGCGGACGGTGTCGATCTCAGTGTTGCTCTGCATGGCCTCGGTGGTTGCGGCGGTGTACTGGGTTGAGCCGTGCGCGCCCAAGGAGCCCCCTGACGTACATCCTGCGGTGGTCGTCCGCCTCGGGAATGAGCGGACAGAAGATCCTACGCCCGAGGCGCCCACCGCCGCCGCACCACCTGCCGTTCAGACCCGTACGGCGGCCACCCCGTACTTGCCGTCCGGGTCGGGCGCCGGGCCCGGGGCGGGGTCGACCGCCAGCCGGTAACCGCGTTTGACCACGGTCGCGACCAGTCTGGGCACCCCCAGCGCGGCCCGCAGCCGGGCCATCGCGGTCTCCACCGCGTGCTCGTCGTCACCACTGCCGGGCAGCGCGCGCAGCAGCTCGGCGCGCGGGACCACCCAGCCGGGGCGGCGGGCCAGCGCCCGCAGCAGGGCCATCCCGGCCGGCGAGACGGGCCGCAGGCCGCCGTCGACCAGCGCGGCCTGTCCGCGCAGCTCCAGCCGGTGCCCGGCCACGGACAGCTGCCGGGAGCGTTCGGGCAGCTCGGCGGTGAGGGTCTGCACCATGGCGCCGAGCCGCATCCGCTCGGGCCACACGGTGGGGACGTCCAGCTCCTCCAGCGGGACGGCGGTGATCGGGCCCACGCAGACCGGCAGGACGTCCCGGCGCAGGGCGTGCAGCAGGTCGGCGGTCAGGCCGCGCTGCTCGGCGCGGTCCAGCAGTCCGAGCACGGCGGGGGCGCTGGTGAAGGTGACGGCGTCCAGGGCGCCGCCGCAGCAGGCGTCCAGCAGCCGGTCCAGCGGGGCCAGGTCGGCGGGCGGCAGCCAGCGGTAGACGGGCACCTCGACCACCTCGGCGCCGGCGGCCCGCAGCGAGTCCACGAAGTCCCGCAGCGGGGCGCCGTGCAGCTGCACGGCGATCCGGCGGCCCTCCACGCCCTGGTCCAGCAGGCGCTCCAGCACCTCCACCGAGGACTCGGAGCGGGCCGACCACTCCTCGCGCAGGCCGGCCGCCCGGATCGCGCCCTTCGCCTTGGGCCCGCGAGCCAGCAGGGAGGCCTTGGCGAGGCACTCGGTGAGTTCGTCGAACAGGCCCCAGCCCTCGGCGGCCTCGATCCAGCCGCGGAAGCCGATGCCGGTGGTGGCGACCGCGATGTCGGGCGGCTCGTTGATCAGGGTGTGGGTCGCGGCGAGCAGGTCCGCGTCGTCGGGCAGCGGCACGATCCGCAGGGCGGGGGCCCGCACGACGGCGGCCCCCCTGCGCTGGAGCAGGGCGGCGAGTTCGTCGGCGCGGCGGGCCGCGGTGATGCCGATGGTGAAGCCTGCCAGGGGCGGTACGGCTGCCGGCGGCGACACGGTCTCGGCGTCCGGCGCGCGGCCGGTCGTCTGGTCGTCCATGGTGCAGGTCCTTCGTCGGGTGGACCAAAATCGTCCCCCGGGGCGGTGTCGCCCCGGGGTCCGGATGGTTTCCGCAGCGTTTCCTTGTCCGCGGGCTACTGGCGGGTTGTCGGGTTCGCGTCGGTCCTGACCTGGTCAGACTTCGGCGAGTGCGGGGCGCTGGGCCTCGGCGGGGGCGGCCGAGGGGCGGCGCAGGTACACCGCCCAGGTGAGGACGAAGCAGATCCCGTACGCCGCCAGGAAGGAGACGAAGGCGGGCGTTCCGCTCTTGGCGGTCAGGAAGGACTGGCGGAAGGCCAGGTTGATCAGGAGGCCGCCGAGGGCGCCGACCGCCCCGATGACGCCGATCGCGGCACCGGACATCCGGCGGGACCACGCGGCGGCCTGCTCCGGGGTGTCGCCGTGGACGGCGATCCGGTCCTGGGCCTTGGCGTCGAAGATGCCGGGGATCATCTTGTAGGTGGAGCCGTTGCCGAGCCCGGCGAAGACGAACAGGGCGATGAAGCCGACCAGGAAGACCGGCAGCGACTTCACGGACGAGGCGTAGACGACCACGGTGGTGGCGGCGGCCATCGCGACGAAGTTCCAGAAGGTGATCCGGGAGCCGCCGAAGCGGTCGGCCAGCTTTCCGCCGATCGGCCGGATCAGCGAGCCGAGCAGCGGGCCGATGAAGGTCAGCTGGGCCGCCTGCAGCGGGGTGCGGCCGAACTGGTTCTGCAGGACCAGGCCGAAGGCGAAGCTGAAGCCGATGAAGGAACCGAAGCTGCCGATGTACAGGACGGACATCAGCCAGGTGTGCTTCTCCTTGATCACCGCGGCGAGCGCCCCGGTGTCGGACTTCATCGGCGCCAGGTTGTCCATGAAGAGGGCGGCGCAGACCGCGGCGACGATGATCAGCGGCAGGTAGATGCCGAGCACGATCCGGGGGTGGGTGGCGCCGGCCCAGGTGATCACGGCGAGCGCGATCAGCTGGATCACCGGGACGCCGATGTTGCCGCCGCCCGCGTTGAGGCCCAGCGCCCAGCCCTTGCGGCGCATCGGGAAGAACGCGTTGATGTTGGTCATCGAGGAGGCGAAGTTGCCGCCGCCGAGGCCGGTGAGCGCCGCCACCAGCATGAAGGTGGTGTAGGAGGTGCCGGGGTGCATCACATAGGCGGCCGCGAGGGTCGGCAGCAGCAGCAGGAGGGCCGAGACCACCGTCCAGTTGCGGCCGCCGAAGCGGGCCACCGCGACGGTGTACGGGATCCGGACGAAGGCGCCGACCAGGGTGGGCATCGCCACCAGGAAGAACTTTCCGGCCGGGTCCACGTGGTACTTGGGGCCCATGAAGAGGACCATGACCGACCAGAGGCTCCAGATCGAGAAGCCGATGTGTTCGGAAAGGACCGAGAAGATCAGGTTGCGGTTGGCGGTGCGCTTTCCGGTGCTCTCCCAGAAGCCCTCGTTCTCCGGGTCCCACTGCTGGATCCAGCGGCCGCCAGTTCTCGACGTACCTGCCGTGCTCGTGCTCATCGCTCTCCCCTTGCCTGCCGGCTCCTGTCCCAACTGACGCTAGGAGGCGGGAGTTTCCGCCTCGTTGTCTCCTGTGACGGCTACGGAACCGTCCTCTCACCCGCTCCGGGGGGTAGGTGTGAGGGATCCGGAACACACGAAAGCCGCCCTCCGCTGGGCGGAGAACGGCTTTCGGGCTGGATCTGCAACATGGGGTGGTGGAGATGCCGGGAATCGAACCCGGGTCCAGTGGAGTGGATTCAGGACTTCTCCGAGCGCAGTCCGCTGTGCTTTTCTCGGCCCTGGCAGTCACACGGACAAGCCGCCAACAGGCCCAGCTACTGTTTGATTTCCCATCCACCCTCGTAGCCCGGGTGGACGGTTGAGTTCCCTAGATTATGCCAGGGTCCGGGTCGGGAACTCCCCGGGCTGACACCCTTGCGCTATCGCTGCTTAATTAGGCAGCGAGAGCGAACTGGGAATCGCGCTTAGTGTTGGCGATTATTTTTTTGCGACAGATGGTTAACGAGATCATTGCCGCGTTCCTCGGCTCGCTTCTCCTGTTTCGACGTCCCCTGTCGAAACCGATCATCCCCATGTTTATTTGACAAACATCTACTACGACGAGCAGCTTTCTGCTCCGCAGCTCCGGTCGGTCGCCCTCCCGGTGATGCTGGAGCCATGGTACGCGGTCGGTCTGTCGGCGGTCCAGCTCATTAAGGGCGGGTGGACCGTGGTGGACGGATGGGCGGGGCTCAGCTCTGGCGCCGGCGGGCCGCCGCCACCGCGCGGGCCGTCTCCCGGGTGTCCTGCTTCTCCCGCAGGGTCTGCCGCTTGTCGTACAGCTTCTTGCCGATCGCGAGCGCGACCTCGATCTTCACCCGCCCGTCCTTGAAGTAGAGCGAGAGCGGGACGAGGGTGTGGCCCGCGTCGCTGAGCTTCGACTCGATCTTCCGGATCTCCATCCGGTGCAGCAGCAGCTTGCGCTTGCGCCGCGCCGAGTGGTTGGTCCAGGTCCCCTGGGTGTACTCGGGGATGAAGACGTTGTCGACCCAGACCTCGTGGTTCTGGATGTAGGCGTACCCGTCGACCAGGTTCGCCCGGCCCTCCCGCAGTGACTTCACCTCGGTGCCGGTGAGCACCATGCCGCACTCGTAGGTGTCGAGAATCGTGTACTCGTGCCGCGCCTTCTTGTTCTGCGCGACGAGCTTGTGTCCGGTTTCCTTTGCCATAGCGCCGATCATTCTCGCACCACCCGGCCGCGCCCGGCAGCCCCTTTACGCCCGCCCGCCGCGTTACGCCCCCCGCGGCGGGCCCCGCGCTCGACCGGCGGGCCTCAGGCCCGACCGGCGGCCCTCACGCCTGCCGGCCCAGCCCCGCCAGGACGCGCAGGGCCAGCGCGGGCGCGCCCGCGGCGTCCGGCGCCGGCACGTCGGGGTTCAGGCCGGTGCCCTCCGGCGAGCGGCCGGAGGGCGTGTAGTAGCGGCCGACGGTGAGCTCCAGGACGGAGCCGTCGGCGAGCCGGCTCGGCTGCTGCACGGTGCCCTTGCCGAAGGTGCGGGCGCCCACCACGACGGCGCGGCAGCGGTCCTGCAACGCGCCGGTGAGCAGTTCGGCGGCGCTCATGGTGCCGCCGTCCACCAGCACCACCAGCGGCGTGCGGGTGTCGCCGCCGCGTGCGGCGGTCAGCTCGCGCCGCTCGGCGCGCTCCTGGTAGGAGGCGACCGGGCCGCCGTCCAGGAAGACCGAGGCGGTGCCGACGGCCTCCTCGACCAGCCCGCCCGAGTTGCCGCGCAGGTCGAGCACCACACCGGCGTGCGCGCCGCGTACGGCGGCGCGCACCTGGTCGGCCACGCCGCTGGTGAAGGCCCGTACGGCGATCCGCACGACCCCGTCGTCGGTCCGGTCCACGGCGACCTGCCGGCTCTCCAGCAGGGCCCGGTGCAGGGCGACCTCGCGGACCTCGCCGTCCCGGCGCTGCACGGCGAGCGTGACGCTGGAGCCGACCCTCCGCTCCCCCTCCAGCCCGCGCAGCCGGGCCACCACCTCGGTCACCGGCAGGTGGTCCGCCTGCTCCGGGCCGACCTTCAGCAGCCGGTCGCCCGGGGCGATCCCGGCCGCCGCGGCGGGCCCCTCGGCCTGCACCTGGGACACCGCGGTCACGCCGTCCTGCCCCCGGCCCACCGAGAGGCCCACGCCGAGGTAGCGGCCGCCCAGGCCCTGGCTGAAGTCGGCGTACTCCTGCGCGCTGTAGTAGGCCCCCCAGCGGTCGCCGTTGGCGCCCAGCAGACCCTCGGCCTGCTGCGGGGAGAGCGCGGCGCCGGCCGGGTCCTGGCCGGCGGCCGGCGCGGGGACGGCGTCGGCCGAGATCGGCGGCGGAGCGGCGGGCGGGTCGCCCCACGCCCCGGTCGCGGCGCCGGCCAGCAGCACCGCGCCCAGCACCAGGCTGAGCGTGCTCGAGTGGCGCAGCACGGTACCGCTGTGGTGGCGCGGAGTTCCTGACATGGCATCGGAGTCTAGGCGCAGCTTCGCGGCCAGGGGGCCGAACCGGCCGCCCGGTCGGGTCGCCGGGAACGGGACGACCCCGGACGGCGCAGTGCCGTCCGGGGTCGTCCGGGGTGGTGCCGTGATCCGCGTCTCAGACCTTGAGGTACTTGCGCAGGGTGAAGAAGGCGGCGATGGCGGCCATGCCCATACCGACCACCACCAGCAGCGGAATCACCGCCAGCACCGAGGAGAGCCCGATGAAGTGGATGAACTGAACCCGGTCCGCGAGCCAGCTGTGGACGAAGAAGTGCCCGCCGAGCAGCAGACCGGAGGCCATCGCCGCGCCGAGCAGCGCGGCGAAGGCGGCCTCCGCGATGAACGGCATCTGGACGTAGAAGTTCGAGGCACCGACCAGGCGCATGATGCCGGTCTCGCGCCGCCTGCTGAAGGCCGACACCCGGACGGTGTTGACGATCAGCAGCAGGGCCACGAAGAGCATCAGCACCATGATCACGAAGGCGGCCGTCTGCAGGCCGTTGAGCAGCCCGAAGAGGTTCTCCAGGATCTTGCGCTGGTCCTCGACCGACTTCACGCCGGGCTTGCCGGCGAAGGCGCTCTGGATCACGTCGTACTTGGTCGGGTCGACCAGCTTCACCCGCCAGGACTGCGGGATGGCCTCCGGCCCGAGGACGGAGATGAGCGGGTTGTCCGGGTTCATCTCCTTCCAGTGCTTGTACGCGTCGGCGGAGTTCTCGAACGCCGAGGTCTGCACCACCTGCATCTTGTCCAGCGCCGTCTTGACGTCGGCGATCTGCTGGTCGGTGGCCGCGCCGTTCACGCACTGCGGCGAGTGCGCGGCGTCGGCCTTGGTGCAGAAGTAGATGCTCACCTCGACCTTGTCGTACCAGTAACCCTTCATCGAGTTGACCTGGTCACGGACGAGGAGGCTGGCTCCGGCGAGGGCGAGCGAGAGCGCGACGCTGACGACGACGGCGATGGTCATCGTCAGGTTGCGGCGGAGACCGACGCCGATCTCCGACAGGACGAACTGGGCGCGCATGCGTATCCAACTCCAGGGTCAAGGCTGGTCGGGCAACTTGGGCCGGCGGCCTACGGGATCAGTGCTGGTACCCGTAGACGCCGCGAGCCTGGTCGCGGACCAGCAGCCCCTTGTCGAGCTCGATGACGCGCTTGCGCATCTGGTCGACGATGGCCTGGTCGTGCGTGGCCATCAGTACCGTCGTCCCGGTCCGGTTGATCCGGTCGAGCAGCTTCATGATGCCGACGGAGTTCTGCGGGTCGAGGTTTCCGGTCGGCTCGTCCGCGATCAGCAGCATCGGGCGGTTGACGAAGGCCCGGGCGATCGCCACGCGCTGCTGCTCACCACCGGAGAGCTCGCCGGGCATGCGGTCCTCCTTGCCGCCGAGGCCGACCAGGTCCAGCACCTCGGGCACCACCTTGTTGATGGCGCTCTTGGGCTTGCCGATCACCTCGAGGGCGAAGGCCACGTTCTGCGCGACCGTCTTGTTGGGGAGCAGGCGGAAGTCCTGGAAGACCGTGCCCAGCTGGCGGCGCATGTGCGGCACCTTCCAGTTGGACAGCTTGCCGAGGTCCTTGCCCAGGACGTGCACCTCGCCGGTGCTCGGCCGCTCCTCGCGCAGGCACAGGCGCAGGAAGGTGGACTTCCCCGAGCCGGAGGACCCGACCAGGAAGACGAACTCGCCCTTCTCGATCTCTAGCGAGACGTCCGACAGGGCGGGACGGTTCTGCTTGGGATAGGTCTTGGAGACGTTGTCGAATCGGATCACGGCTGCATCACGGAGGCCATCCTAGGTGGAATGACGACCTGCTCTGCCGGGCCTCCGGGTCCCGAGCTGCGCAGCGGGGCCGGAGGACGCGACCCTGCGGCGCCGTTCCTCGGTCGGTACCACCCCCGGCATCCGGCCCGGGGCGGGCGGCGGGAGTGCGGTAGGCCACTCCCTCGGCTTGGGACCATACGCGAAGCGCCCGCGGGCCCGCAGGGCAGCCCGGGACACGGTCGGAGAATTGGCGGAGAATGTCCGGCTATACCCCGAAAATTGCGAGCGATCTCACAGCCCGGGGGCCTTCCCGCCCGGAACCTGGCAGAGTGGAGTCAGCGGCCGCGGTTGGCCGCTACCCCGTACAGGGCACGATAAGGAACCAAAGCCCCGTCCGGTGCGTTGGCTGTAGCAGCGAGGAGGAGATCGCATGACCTGCGACCATCTGGTGTGCGCCAACTGCAACGGCCGCGTGAGCGACGGCCGCTGCCCGGTCTGCCGCGCCAACCGGGCCCGGCTGCAGGAGCAGCAGGGGCCGCTGGCCGCGCTCTCCCCGGCGATGCTGCTCGCCCTGATCGCGGGCCTGCTCGCGGTGGCGTTCATCGCCCGGCAGGCGCTGGCCTGACCGGTCCGACCCGGAACAGAACGGCCCGGAACACCCGGGCGGCACCGCCCGAAAGACCCGGACAGCAGGCCCGAAAGGGCCAGGGCGCCCGGCCCGGACGGGCAGCCCGACACCGAACCGACAGGAGGGCCCCGACGGCGACGCCGTCGGGGCCCTCCTGCGCGGCCGCGGACCGGATCCGCGGCCGGACCACTACTCCGCGGTCTCCCGCTGCTTGCGCCAGCGGATGCCGGCCTCGATGAACCCGTCGATGTCGCCGTCCAGGACGGCCTGCGGGTTGCCGACCTCGTACTCGGTCCGGACGTCCTTGACCATCTGGTACGGGTGCAGCACGTACGAGCGCATCTGGTTGCCCCAGGAGCTGCCGCTGTCCTTGAGGGCGTCCATCGCGGCCCGCTCCTCCTTGCGGCGCAGCTCCAGCAGCTTGGCCTGGAGGACGTTCATCGCCGAGGCCTTGTTCTGGATCTGCGAGCGCTCGTTCTGGCAGGAGACCACGGTGCCGGTCGGGAGGTGGGTGATGCGCACCGCCGAGTCGGTGGTGTTGACGCCCTGGCCGCCGGGGCCGGACGCGCGGTACACGTCGATCCGCAGCTCGGACTCGTCGATCTCCACGTGGTCGCTCGACTCGACGACCGGCAGCACCTCGACACCCGCGAAGGAGGTCTGGCGGCGGCCCTGGTTGTCGAACGGCGAGATGCGCACCAGGCGGTGGGTGCCCTGCTCGACCGAGAGCGTGCCGTAGGCGTACGGCGACTTCACGGTGAAGGTCGCGGACTTGATGCCGGCCTCCTCCGCGTACGAGGTGTCGTAGACCTCGGTCGGGTAGCCGTGCCGCTCGGCCCAGCGCAGGTACATCCGCATCAGCTGCTCGGCGAAGTCGGCGGCGTCCACGCCACCGGCCTCGGCGCGGATGTTGATCAGCGCCTCGCGGGCGTCGTACTCGCCGGACAGGAGGGTGCGGACCTCCAGCTCCTCGACGGCCTTCTTCACCGAGGCGAGCTCGGCCTCGGCCTCGGTGCGGGTGTCCGCGTCGTTCTCGGCCTCGGCCAGCTCGAACAGCACCGCGAGGTCGTCGACCCGGCTGTGCAGGTTCTCCACCCGGCGCAGCTCGCCCTGGAGGAAGGAGAGCCGGCTGGTGATCTTCTGCGCGTTGGCCAGGTCGTCCCACAGGTTCGGGGCGGCCGCCTCCTCCTCCAGACGCGCGATGTCGGCCCGGATCTTCTCCAGGTCGAGGACGGCCTCGATGGACCCCATGGTCGTTTCGAGGGACTTGATTTCTTCGGAAGGATCGACGGCTGCCACGCCACCAGCCTAATGGTTAGCGGGGGGCGTTCGGCGACACCGGGGGCTGCGGGCCTCCCGGCCGCACTCCCGCATGCGTTCCGGCGCCCACTCCCGGCCCCGGGCCCGGCCCCGCGGGGGGCTCGGCGGCGAAGGCCGTCCAGGCCGCGGCGGCGCCCGCCAGCAGCAGCACCACGGCCAGCAGCACGGCCAGCAGCCGGCGCCGGCGGACCAGCGCGCGGCGCCCCTTGCGGTGCCCGGCGGGGGTGGCCGCGGTGCGCTGGGCCCGGGACTCGGCGGCGTACGAGGCGAGCTCCTGCGGGGACGGCCGGCGCAGGCTGGTGTGGGTGTCCCGGGTGGAGTCGGGGGACGGCCCCGGCACCAGCGGGACGGCGGGGCCGCGCCGGCGCTTGTGGGTGCCCGGGCCGGCGTCCACCTCCGCGTACACCGCCTCGGCGGGCGTCAGCGCCTCCTCCACCGGCGCCCGGCCCTGGGCGGGCACCACGATGCCGGGCAGGCCGGCCAGCGCGGGCAGCTGCTCGCGCAGCCGCTCGGCCAGCTCGGCGGCCCGCAGCCGGGAGGCGGGGGCCTTGGCCAGGCACTCGGCGATGATCCGCCACAGGCCGTCCGGCAGGCCCGGGACGGGCGGCACGCTCTCGGTCACGTGCCGGCGCAGCACCGCGCCGGTGTGCCCGCCGCCGAACGGCGTGAAGCCGGCCAGCAGCTCGTACAGGACGGTCGCCAGGGCGTAGATGTCGACGGCCGCGCGCGGCTCCAGGCCCTCGATGATCTCCGGAGCGAGGTAGTCCGGGGTGCCGATGATCCGGGTCGCCCTGGTCCGGCGCGGCGCGTCGACCAGCCGGGCGATGCCGAAGTCGGTGAGCTTGGCGCGCGGGGCGCCGCCGGGGCCGGGCGGGGCCGCGAGGTCGAGCAGGACGTTCTCCGGCTTGACGTCCCGGTGGACGATCCCGGCGGCGTGGGCGGCGGCCAGGCCGTCGGCGACGTCGGCGATCACCGAGACGGCGGCCTGCGGCGGCAGCACGCCGTCGCGCTCCAGCCGGGAGCGCAGGTCGGTGCCCTGCACGAGCTCCATCACCAGGGCCAGGTCGTCGCCGTCCACGACCATGTCGCGCACGCCGACCACCCGGGGGTGGTCGAGGCCGGTGAGGGCGGCCCGCTCCTGGACGAAGCGGCCGACGAGCACCTGGTCGGAGGCCAGGTCCTCGCGCAGCAGCTTGACCGCCACCGGGCCGTCCGGGCCTTCGCCGAGCCAGACCGTCCCGGCCGAGCCCCGGCCGATCACCTGGTGGACGGTGTACCGGCTGCCGATCTTGCGTGCCAATGCTGCTCCGTGGGCGGCGGGAGCGCACGGAGGGACGCTGTGCGCTCGGTAGGTCGGTGCGTCAGCGACCAACCTACGCGCCCGGACCGCCGCCGGGGGACGCCGCGGGCGTTCCGGCAGGCGGTACTTGGCGGGAAATATCGTGAAGTGTCGACATGTCGGCAATGCCGGGTGTTTCCCGGACGGCCCACGAACCGTTCCCCGCCGGTGTCCCGGCCCACGTCCCGGCGCCGCCGGGAGGAGCCGGACGGCGCGGGACGGAGCCGGGAGAAGCGGCGGGACGGAGCCGGGAGGAGCCGCGGGACGACCGGGCGCGCCCGGTCAGCCGCCGAACGACTTCCAGGTGGTGCTGACCCAGTCGCTGGCGTCCGCGAACCAGGTCTGGACGTCCGCCCAGTACTCGGGCAGCGGGGTGAAGTTCCACAGCGCGGCCGCGCCCAGCGCGAGCACCACCAGCACCATCAGGCAGCCCTTGAGGCAGCCGAGGCCCGGGATGTACATCCGGTTGCGGCTGCGCCGGCGCGGCTCCCGCTCCGGAGCCGGCTCGCGGACCGGGGGCTCCCGGCGGGCCGGCGGCTCCCGCCGCTGCGGGGCCGGCGGCTCGGCCCGGCGCGGCACCGCGGGCGGGGCCGGCGGGTACGCGCCCTGACCGCCCTGCGGCGCGGCCTGGTAGCCGCCCCCCTGCGGCGGCCGGGACTGCTGCCGTCCGGCGTCCTGCCGGCCGGCCCCCTGCGGCCGGCCCTGCTGGGGGCCCTGGGGCTGCTGGTACTGCTGGGGCTGCTGGTACTGCTGCTGGTACTGCTGAGGCTGCTGCTGCCCGCCCTGCGGCGGGCGGCCCGGCTGGTACGCCTGGTAGGGCGGGGGCGCCACCGGCGGGCGCTGGGCGTAGCCGCCCTGCGGGCGCCCCTGCCCGCCTCCCTGGCGCGGGTCCTGCCCGTGGCCCTGCTGCTGCCCCTGGCCCGGCGGGGGACCGTAGCCGCCCGGCGGCGGCTGCTGCTGGCGGCCGGCCTGGTAGGGCTGCGGCGCGACCTGGGGCGCCTGCAGCTCCTCCGGGTCGAGGTAGCCGATCTCGGTCTGCTGGTTGCGGTCACGGGCGGCGCGCAGCTGGGTCTGCCACGGGTGCGGGCTCTCCGGCGCGGGCGGCCCGGCCGGCGGGGCCGGGGGCTCCAGCGGCGGCATCATCCGGGTGCGGTCCCCCGCCCCGTACGCCCCGGCGGGCGGCAGCAGCTGGGTGGCCGCCGAGCCGCCGTCGCCGGCGGGGCCGAACGCCCCGGCCGGCAGCACCTGGGTGGCGTCGGCCGACCCGGCCGGCACCGGCGGCGGCAGGAACGGCGCGGCGGGCGCGCCCGGCAGGCCGGGCACCGTGACGTCCCCGCCGGTCACCGGGGCGGGCTGCGGGTCCGGCAGCAGCAGGGCGCCGACCGCGAGGGCCTCGTCCACCGCCGCCGGGGAGGCGTGCACGCCGATCCCGGCCGCGACCACCCGCAGCGCGCGGGCCAGCGAGGTGGCGCTCGGGCGCTGCGCCGGGTCCTTGCGCAGGCAGCGCTCGATCACCGTCCAGAGCGGTTCGGGCATGGTCGAGGGGCGCTGCGGTTCCTGTGCGAGGTGCGCCTGCAGGATCGCCAGCGGGCCGTCGCCCTGGAACGGCGGACGGCCGGTGACCAGCTCGAACAGCATGATCCCGGCGCCGTAGACGTCCACCGCCGAGGTCTGCGGCCGGCCGCCCGCGGACTCCGGCGCGACGTACGCCGGGGTGCCGACGAACTCGTGGGTCCGGGTGATCCCCGGGGAGTCCGCGAGCCGGGCGATGCCGAAGTCGGTGAGCATCGGGTGCATCTGCTCGGCTCCGTCGACCCGGACGGTGGCGAGCAGGACGTTCGCGGGCTTGAGGTCGCGGTGCACCACGCCGTCGGCGTGGCTGGCCGCCAGCGCGTCGGCGATCTGCGCCATCAGGAGCGCGCCGGCGATCGGGCTGAAGGGCCCGTTGCCGCGCAGGTAGTGGAACAGGTCCGGGCCCTCGACCAGGTCCATCACCAGGGCCAGCAGCTCGCCCTCCACCACCAGGTCGCGGACCCGGACGATGTTGGGGTGGCTGAGCCGCACCAGGACGGACCGCTCCCGCAGGAACCGCATCACGACGTCCGGGTCGGCCGCCAGCTCCTCCCGGAGCACCTTGATCGCGACCAGCTGCCCCGGCTCGCTGCCGGGCACCACGGCGTCCTCGCGCACCCGGGCACGCCACACGGTTCCGGTGGCCCCCCGTCCGAGGGTCTCCTCAAGCAGATACTTGCTGCCGACTGGCCGCACCTGTCGCACTCCTCGCCGTGCCGCTCGCCGCGGGACGCTCCCCGCCGGTGCGGTGAGCCTGCCGGGCCCGTGTTCCGGCCACTCTAACGGTGTCCGATCGTGTTTCCGATGTGTCCGGACCGCCCGCCACGCGGGGCCCGGGGGACATCCCGTAGGGGCTGTCCCGCGAGCCCGCCGACCGGCGCCTCCACCTGTGAGGACGCCCCGGGGGCGCCGGCGGTTGACCTGACTGCCCGTCGCCTCCACCATGGCGATGATCGCAAGATCGTCAAATCCGGTACCGTGCGCGGACTGTCGGTGATGGATGGCAGGATGAGCTGACCACTCTTGTGGCCCAAAGGCCGGCGCGGCCGTCCGTACCGGCCGCGGCGGCGCCGTCGGGACCGGCCCACCGCCGGGACCAGGCACGACGGCACCGGGCACGGTCAGCACGACAGCAGGCAGGCAGCAGACCTCCGGCGCCCGCCGGGCGGACGGCGGCCCGCGTTCGGCACCAGGCGTCAGTACCAGCAGAAGGGACCGCGGGCGAGATGCAGATCCGGCTGACCGTCCTCCGACCGCGCAGCGGCCCGGCAGTCGCCGGGTCCGTCATTCCCTCCGTGGACGTGCTGGTCACCGCCCCCGTCGGCACGGCGCTCGGCGCCGTCGCAGGCGCTCTCGCGGGCGCCGTGGGCGTACGCGGCCCGCGCGCGGCCACCCATGTGCATCTGTACGCCGGCGCGCGCCGGGTGGACGAGCACGCCCTGATCGGCCACCCCCCGCTGCTCGACGGCGCCGTCCTCAGCCTGGGCGAGCCCGACCCGTCCGCCGCCGACGACGACACCCCCGACCCCGCCGCCGCCGAGCTGCGGGTCACCGGCGGCCCGGACGCCGGCGGCGTCCACCGGCTGCACGGCCACGAGATCACCGTGGGCCGCTCCAGCGAGGCCGACGTCCCGCTCGACGACCCGGACGTCTCCCGGCTCCACCTCGCCCTGCACCTGGCCACCGACGGCACGGTCACCGTCCGCGATCTGGGTTCCACCAACGGCACCACCCTGGACGGCCGCTTCGTCAGCCCCGAGGAGGCCGTCCCGCTGGGCGAGCCCGGCCTGCTGCGGCTCGGCGAGTCCACCCTGCAGGTCAGCGCCGCCGGGGCAGGGGAAGGCCCCGGCCCGGCCGCCCGGTCCGCGCTGCCGGACGGCCTCGGCCACCTCCAGCTCTCCGCGCCGCTCGCCGCCAAACCCGCGCAGCCCGCACCCGAACCGCCCACCGCACCCGAGGCACCCGCCGCCGGCCGGGCCCGCGCCCTGCTCTCCCGCCGCCTCGGCCTCGGCTCCGCCCCGGCCGACGCCGGCCGCGACAGCGCCGCCCAGCAGCACAGCGCCGCCCGCACCCGGCAGGCCGCCAACCAGCGCGAACGCTGGCCCGACCCGGCCACCCTGCTGCTCAACGCCCTCGGCCCGGGCCCCCGGCTCTGGGAGCGCGGCCCCACCCACCCCGACGCGCTGACCCTGCGCCTGGGCACCGGCGACCGGCCTGGCGGCCCCGGCACGGCGCCCGGCACCCTGCTGCCCGCCGTCCCCGTCACCCTCGACCTGCAGACGGCCGGCAGCCTCGGCCTGGCCGGCCCGCGCGCCCGCCTCGACGCGCTCACCCGGGCCGTGGTCGCCCAGCTCGCCGCGCTGCACCCGCCGACCGGCCTCAGCCTGGTGGTGGTCGACGCCGACGCGGCCCGGCCGCCGCAGGACCGCGCCGACACCTGGGCCTGGGCCCTGTGGCTGCCGCACCTGCGCCCCCAGCACGGGCAGGACTGCCGGCTGCTGCTCGGCCTCGACGACGAGCAGGCCGCCGCCCGGCTGACCGAGCTGACCACCCGCCTCGCCGCCCCCGACAGCGCCGCCGGCCTGCCCGCCACCGTCGTCCTGGTCGACGGCGTGCCCGGCACCGAGCCCGCCCGGCAGGCCCTGGAGCTGCTGCTGCGGCAGGGCCCGGCGGTCGGTGTCTTCCCCGTCTGCCTGGCCGAGCGGCCCGAGCTGCTGCCCGCCGGCCTGGGCGCCACCGCGGTGATCACCGGCGAGGTCGGCACCCACCTGACCGTGGACCGGCCGGTCGCCGGCGGCCGCGAGACCGTCGAGGACGTCTCGCTGGACGCCGTCTCGGACCCGTGGGCGGAGCGCCTCGCCCGGGTCCTCGCCCCGCTGCGCGAGGCCACCCCCGCCACCCGCGGCCCGCTGCCCGAGTCCCTGCGACTGCTGGACCTGCTCCAGCTCGACAGCGTCACCCCCGCCAAGCTCTCCGCCCGCTGGCAGGCGGCGCCCACCGGCATCGCCACCGCCACCGCCCTGATCGGCACCACCCGCGACGAGCTCTGCGCCATCGACCTCGCCGACCCCGAGCTGACCCTGCCCTCCCCCGACCCCGGCGGGCCGCACCTGCTGGTCGGCGGCGCCAAGGGCGCCGGCAAGACGGAGCTGCTGCGCTCCCTGATCGCCTCGCTCGCGGTCTCGGAGCGCCCCGACCGGCTCGCGGTGACGGTGATCGAGGGCCGCGCCCCGGCCGACGGGGACGACCAGTCCGGTCTGCGCGGCTGCACCGAGCTGCCGCACGTCACCGGCCAGGTGAACGCGGCCGCCGACCCCCGGCAGGCGCTGCTGACCGCGGAGGCCCTGCTCGACGAGCTGACCCTGCGCGAACAGCTCTTCGACGGGCTCGACTTCGCCTCCTGGCACGCGGCCAGGATCTTGGACGGACACGGCCTGGACGCCGGCGGCCCGAACGGGCACGACACGAACGGGCACGGACCGGGCCGCGACGCCGCCCGTTCCGCCCCCGTGCCCGCCCTGAGCAGCGCCGGCCTGAGCGGCGCGGCCCTGAGCACCGCCGCCGTCGGCGCCGCCTCGGCCCCCGCCGGCACCGTCCCCGCGGCCGCCCCGGCCGCCGCAGAGCCCGGCGTCAAGGTCGGCCGCCCGCGCAACGGCTCGGCCCGGCCCCCCGTCGGCGGGCCGGTCGAACCGCCCGCCCGGCTGATCGTCGCGGTCGACGACTACGAAGCGCTGCTCGCCCCCACCTCCCCCGCCGGCCGCCCGCTCGCCCGGGCCCTGGCCGCCGTAGCCCAGCGTGGCGGCCCGCTCGGCATCCACCTGGTGGTCACCACCGGCCAGCCCGAGGAGACGGCGGGCACCGAGGTGGACGAGGCGGCGCTGCTGCGGATCGCTCTGCGCACCGAGTACCCGTCCGACTCCGACCTGCTGATCCATCTCGGCGACGCCGCCGCGCTCGACGAGGACACCCCCGGCCGCGGCTACCTGCGGCTGCCGGACGGCGGCGTGTCGGCCTTCCAGACCGCCCGGATCAGCGGCCGCATCCCCCGGACGGCCACCCTGCGGCCCACCGTGGTCGCGATAGACCCGGCCCAGCTCGGCGCCCCGCCGTCCCGCCGTCCCGTCCGGGAGCTGGGCAACGGCCCGACCGACCTGGCCCTGCTCGCCAGCGCCCTGCAGCGGGCCGCCGCACGATAAGGGCGGGCCCGGCGGAGGCCGACACGACGGATGGCGGGGCCCGGGCCTCCGCCCGGACCCCGCGCCCGTCACAGGACCGGCTACTGCTTCGGCCGCTCCCCCGCCGCGTCGACGACACCGCGGCCCAGCACAGCGCTCTGGCCGACCACCGTGCCCGGCGCGCCCCAGCTGTTGCCGGTGTCCACCACGACCTCACGCTCGCCCAGGAACTCGTAGCTGCTCCGGTCGAAGATCCACTCCGTCCGGGTCCCCCCGTGCACGAGGGCGACCGCGACGCCGTGCCGGCCCGAGGCGTCCACCGCGTCGTCCACGACGCTGACGCCGGGGATCTTCGCCGCAGCCCGGTACAGCGCCGCGCTCACCGCCGGCGGGGCGACCTGCTCGCGCAACAGGTCACCGATGGTGACGAAGGCCTCCTGGTCAGGGGTCTGCCCCTGGCCCTTGGTCTCCTTGTACACCTTCCGCAGCAGGGTGTCCGGGTCGGTCGGCAGCGCGGCCAGGTACTCGTAGGTCGGCCCGTTGAGACCGGGCTTGGGGTTCGGTTCCAACCAGCTGCCGCCGTCCGCGCGCGGAGCGGGCTCGCCGGGCCTGGCCTTGCCCTTGCCGTCGCGCGGGTCGGCCTGAAACGGCTTCCGGCCCTCCTCGATCAGCACCCCCCACTGCTTGCCGTCAACCGACAGCCAGAGCTCCCGCTGGTGCGGAACGCCATGGGTGACATCGGGCTCGGCGCCGGCGGCCGCGTTCATACTGCTGAACGCCACCAGGCTCTTGACGTAGGTGAACTGTCCGCCCGTCACCGCCCCGGCCGGCTTGCTCTCCGCGACCTGCGCCGCGTGGTCCAGCACCAGCGCGACGGCGACCGGCGCCACGTTCAGCGGCGCGCCCTGCGCCGTCGGCGGCGCAGCCGGGGCTCCGGGCCCTCCGTCGGCCAGCACCACGGCGAGCGCCAGGCCGCCGGCCAGCGCCGGCAGGGCCAGCCAGCCGAGCCTGCGGGTGCGGCGGGGTGCCGGCCGCGGTGCCTCGGTGATCTCGTTCATCAGGTGTCCCCTCAACAGCTGCTGACGGTCCGCGGTGAGTTCCGGCCGGGCCGGGGCCGGCAGCAGGCTGCTCAGCTCCGCGCGCTCGTCGGTGTCGCGCTTGGCGTTCATCGGCTCTTCTCCCGCATCGACCGGGCCGCTTCCGTGCGGCCACCCTGTACCTGTCCGCCGCCGTCACCGGGTTCCATCCGACTTCGGGCCCCGGCCAGCTCCTCCTGCGCCAGCTTCCGCAGCCGGGTCCGCGCCCTCGACAACCGCGAACGCACCGTCCCCACCGGAACCCCCAGCGCCTGCGCCGCCCCCGCGTAGTCGAGCCCGGCCCAGACACAGAGCGTGAACACCTCCCGCTCCCCGCGCCGCAGCCGGGCCAGCGCCCGGTGCGCCGCCGCCAGCTCCGCACTGTCGTCGAGCCGGGACACCAGCTCGTCCGCGAAGTCGGGCATCACCTCCCGGGCCGGCATCCGCGCCAGCGCCGCCTGGTGCCGCCGGGCCGCCCGCGCGGTGTTGCGCAGCACGTTCGCCGCGATCCCGAACAGCCACGGCCGTACGCTCTCCCCCTCCTCGCGCAGTTTCCCGCGCAGTCGCCAGGCCTCCAGGAAGGTCAGGGAGACGATGTCCTCGGCCATCGCCCAGTCCCCCGACGCCCGCACCGCGTACCGGTACAGGTCCCGCGCCTGCTCGTCGAACAGTTCCCCCAGCGCGCTCTGGTCGCCGGCTCGCAGCCGGGACCGTAGTGACAGTTCCACACCCCTACCTGTCCGCCCGGACGGGCGGGTTCCGTGTGATCCGGGCCACACCGCCCGACTCCCGCGCACGCCCTGCCGACCCGGGCGTCGCCGACCGTCCCGGGACATCGTGGCGGCTCCGGCCCGAGCGGATTCGGGCGGGGCGGCCCGGCAGATCGTACGGGTGCGCAAGGTGCTGCGGACGGGGTGAGGACCACGGGGCGCCGGCCCGCCGCACAACGGGTGAGGGCGGGACCGCAGTGCGGTCCCGCCCTCACCTCTCAGGCCCGTCCTCGGGCCTCACAGCGTCCGCGTCAGCGCATCGAGCCGGTGCGCAGCAGCGTGCGGATCACCCGCATCGCGACCGAGAGGCTGGACAGCTCGTAGTTGTCCGAACCCCTTATGTCGTCGAGGGTGCTCTTGGCGCGGTTGAGCAGGGTGGCGTTGAGCTCGGCCCAGGCGGTGTAGCGCTCCTCGGGGGTGGCGCCTTCGCCGCCGCAGGCCAGGATGTCGGCCGTGAGCGCCGCGTGGGCCGCGAAGAGGTCCTCGCGGATGGCCGCGCGGGCCATCGAGGACCAGCGGTCCACCCGGGGGAGCTCGATGATGCGGTCCAGCAGGTGGGTGATCTGCAGGCGGTCGGCCAGGTCGTAGTAGAGGTCGGCGACCTCGGCGACGTCCTTGCCGGAGCGGTCCGCGACCTCGGTGATGTCGAGGGTCGGGAAGGTCGAGGACAGGCCCGCGACCCGGGTGGCCAGGCTCTCCGGGACACCGGCCTCGGCCAGCTCGTTGTAGACGTGCTCGAACCAGACGAGGTCCTCGCCGCGCAGCGGCTTGGGGAGCGAGCCCCAGACCTGGTTCACCCGGTCGTGGAAGAACTCGATGGTGCCGGCGATGTCCAGCGGCTGGCGGCGGTTGTTGAGCATCCACCGGGTGGCGCGCTCGACCAGGCGGCGCGAGTGCAGGCGCATCCTGGTCTGTGCGCGGGCGGAGACCTTGGTGTCCAGGCCTTCGATCTCGGCCCAGATGTCCCCCAGGCCGAAGACGGCGCGGGCCGCGGTGTGGGTGCGGGCGATCTCCTCGTACGTCGCGCCGGTCTCCTCGCGGAGGCGGAACGCGAAGGTGCAGCCGCCGCGGTTGATCGTGTCGTTGACGATCAGGGTGGTGATGATCTCCCGGCGCAGGGCGTGGGCGTCGATCGCGTCGGCGAAGCGGGCCCGCAGGGCGCTGGGGAAGTACTCCTGGAGGGCGGCGCGGAAGAACGGGTCGTCGGGCAGCTCGGTGGCGAGCAGCTCGTCGGCCAGGGTGATCTTGGTGTAGGCGAGCAGGACGGACAGTTCGGGCTGGGAGAGCCCGCGGCCGTTCTGCTGGCGCTCGCGGATCTGACGCTCGGTGGGCAGGAACTCCAGGGCCCGGTCGAGCTGTCCGTCGGCCTCCAGGCGGTTGATCATCCGGGAGTGGACGTTCACCATGCTGACGGCCTGCGCGACGGCGTTGGCCAGCACCACGTTCTGCGCGTAGTTGTTGCGCAGCACCAGGTGGCCGACCTCGTCGGTCATCTCGGCGAGCAGCTTGTTGCGCTGCTTGACCGTCATGTCGCCGTCGGCGACCACCTGGTTGAGCAGGATCTTGATGTTGACCTCGTGGTCCGAGGTGTCGACGCCGGCCGAGTTGTCGATGGCGTCGGTGTTGATCCAGCCGCCGGTGGCCTCGGGGCCGCCGCTCGCCGCGTACTCGATCCGGCCGAGCTGGGTGCAGCCGAGGTTGCCGCCCTCGCCGACCACCCGGGCGCGCACGTCGCTGCCGTTGACCCGGATCGCGTCGTTGGCCTTGTCGCCGACCTCGGCGTTGGTCTCGGTGGAGGCCTTGACGTAGGTGCCGATGCCGCCGTTCCAGAACAGGTCGACGGGCGACTGCAGGATGGCCTTCATCAGCTCGGCCGGGGTCAGCCGGGCCTGCTCGATGCCGAGTACGGCCCGCACCTGGGAGCTGAGCTGGATCGACTTGGCGCTCCGCGGGAAGACGCCGCCGCCGGTGGAGATCAGCGACTTGTCGTAGTCGTCCCAGGAGCTGCGGGGGAGGTCGAAGAGCCGGCGGCGTTCGGCGTACGAGACGGCGGCGTCCGGGTTCGGGTCGAGGAAGATGTGCCGGTGGTCGAAGGCGGCGACCAGGCGGATGTGCTCGCTGAGCAGCATGCCGTTGCCGAACACGTCACCGGACATGTCGCCGATGCCGACGACGGTGAAGTCCTCGCTCTGGCTGTCGTGGCCCAGCTCGCGGAAGTTGCGCTTGACGGACTCCCAGGCGCCGCGGGCGGTGATGCCCATGCCCTTGTGGTCGTAGCCGGCCGAGCCGCCGGAGGCGAACGCGTCGCCCAGCCAGAAGCCGTAGGACTCGGCGACGCCGTTGGCGATGTCGGAGAAGGTCGCGGTGCCCTTGTCGGCGGCGACCACCAGGTAGGTGTCGTCCTCGTCGTGACGGACCACGTCCTGCGGGTGGACGACCTCGCCGGCCTTCAGGTTGTCGGTGATGTCGAGCAGCGCCGAGATGAAGGTCTTGTACGAGGAGATGCCCTCGGCCAGCCAGGCGTCGCGGTCCACCGACGGGTCGGGCAGCTGCTTGGCGACGAAGCCGCCCTTGGCGCCGACCGGGACGATGACGGTGTTCTTCACCATCTGGGCCTTGACCAGGCCGAGGATCTCGGTGCGGAAGTCCTCGCGCCGGTCGGACCAGCGCAGCCCGCCGCGGGCGACCTTGCCGAAGCGCAGGTGCACGCCCTCGACCTGCGGGGAGTAGACCCAGATCTCGAACGCGGGGCGCGGGGCCGGCAGGTCCGGGATGGCCTTGGGGTCGAACTTCATCGAGACGTAGCGGTGCCAGTCGCCGGTCTCGGTGGAGTGCTGGAAGAAGTTGGTCCGCAGGGTCGCCTGGATGAGGTGCAGGAAGGAGCGCAGGATGCGGTCCTCGTCCAGCGAGACGACCTCGTCGAGGGCGCCGGAGAGCTCCTCCACGATGCCCTCGGTCAGCTCCAGCGCGCCCAGCTGGTGGCTGGGGCTCAGGCGGGCCTCGAAGAGGTTGACCAGCAGGCGGGTGGTGTGGGCGTTGTTGCGGAGCGCGTCCTCCATGTAGTCCTGGGAGAACGTGCTGCCCGCCTGGCGCAGGTACTTGGCGTAGGCGCGCAGCATCATCGCCTGGCGCCAGGTCAGCCCGGCGGTGAGGACCAGGCCGTTGAAGCCGTCGTTCTCGGCCTGGCCGATCCAGGTGGCCGCGAAGGCCTCCTGGACGCGGTCGCGGGCCTCGTCGGTCAGCTCGGTGCCCTCGCGCAGCCGCAGGCCGAAGTCGTAGACCCAGGCGGTGCTGTGGTCGGAGCGGGTCAGCGCGTACGGGTGCTCGTCGAGCACCTCGACACCCAGCCGCTGCAGGACGGGCAGGACCTCGGTGAGCGAGATCGGGCCGCCGACCCGGTAGATCTTGAAGCGGCGCTCGTCGTCGCCCGCGCCGACCGGCTGGTACAGGTTCAGGCGGAAGTCGCCCGCGCCGGCCAGCGACTCGATCTGCTTGAGGTCGGCGACGGCGGTCCGGGCGGTGAAGTCGGCCCGGTAGCCGTCGGGGAAGGCGTTGGCGTACCGGCGGGACAGGTCGGCCGCCCGCTCCTCGCCCAGCTCGATGTGCAGTTGGTCGTTGAAGCCGTCCATCCAGAACCGGGCGGCCTCGGCGAGCTTGCCCTCGATCCGCTCGACCTCGGCGTCCGACAGGTGCGGCAGCTCGCTGCCGGGGGTGACCCGGACGACGAAGTGCAGGCGGGTCAGCACCGACTCGGTGGCGTACACCGTGTAGTCGATCGCGGCGCCGTTCAGCTCCTGCATCAGGATGTCCATCAGGCGCAGCCTGATGCGGGTGGTGTAGCGGTCGCGCGGCAGGTAGACCAGGGCGGAGAAGTAGCGCCCGTACTCGTCCTGGCGCAGGAACAGCCGCAGCCGGCGGCGTTCCTGCAGGTAGAGCACGCTGGTGGCGATCTGGAGCAGTTCCTCGGCGGGGGTCTGGAAGATCTCGTCCCGGGGGAAGGTCTCCAGGATCTGCAGCAGGTCGCGGCCGTCGTGGCTCTCGTTGGAGAAGCCGGAGGCGTTCAGCACGTCCTGCACCTTGCGGCGCACCACCGGGATGCGGGAGACCGACTCGGTGTACGCGGCGGCGGAGAACAGGCCGAGGAAGCGGCGCTCGCCGATCACCTCGCCGTTGGCGTCGAAACGCTTCACGCCGACGTAGTCGAGGTAGGCGGGGCGGTGCACGGTCGACCGGCTGTTCGCCTTGGTGAGGACGAGCAGCTTCTTCTCGTGCGCCTTGGCCCGCACCGGCGCGGAGAGCCGGCCGAAGGCCTCGCTGACCGGGTGGTGGTCGGTGTCGTGGCTGAGCGGGTCGGAGCGCAGGATGCCGAGGCCGGTGCCGGCGACGGCGCGCAGCACCTCCTCGCCCTCGTGCTCGACCAGGTCGTACTCGCGGTAGCCGAGGAAGGTGAAGTGGTCGTCGGCGAGCCAGCGCATCAGCTCCCAGGCCTCGCCGACCTCCTGCTCGGGCAGGTGGGCCGGGGGCTGCTCGGCGAGTTCGTCGGCCAGTCGCAGCGCGGACTCGCGCATCTTCGACCAGTCCTCGACGACCTCGCGGACGTCACCGAGGACGCGGCGCAGGTCGGACTCGATGGCGCGGAGGTCCTCGCGGTCCGTCTCGCGGTCGATCTCGATGTGCATCCAGGACTCGACCACGGCGTCGGCGGGCCACTCGGCGCCGGCGGCCTGGCTGCGCGAGCAGGCGTCGATGTCCAGGATCTCCAGCAGCTTGCCGGTGATGTCACGGCGGACGACCAGCTGGGGGTGGATCACGATGTGGATCGCGCGGTCCTGGCGGGACAGCTCGTTGGTGACGGAGTCGACCAGGAAGGACATGTCGTCGGTGACGACCTCGACCACCGTGTGGCCGCAGGACCAGCCGTTCTCCTCGACGCTCGGGGTGTGCACCCGGACCTCGGCGGTCCCCTGGGGCCGCTTGAGCCCGAGGCGGTAGTGCGAGGCGGCGGCCCCGTACACGTCGACCGGGTCCCGGCTGATCAGGTCCTCGGGGGCGGTGTGGAGGTAGTAGTGGTGCAGGTATGCGGTCAGAGCACCGTTGCTCAGACCCTCCCCTGGCGCCGCTCCCCCCACCTGGCTGTTCTCAGCGGCTGCTGCTGCCTTGGTGAGCAGTTCGGCCTTGGCTGCGTCCAGCTTGGTCTGCATGGCTGTTTGGCTCCTGTCGCGCGCCGTTGCGTGACTCGGTGGTGTGTGGGTGTGCACCGCCGGGTCATCCGCAATCCTGCCGCACCGTCCGACCGAAAGGCTTCCATGGCACGCATGAAATGCCCTTGTAACGGGTAAGAGACGATGTTTTGGCCTGCGGAGCCAACCCGACGACGTCAGCCAGCCTAACGGGAGGAAACGAAGGTGTCAGGGGACAGGGAGGCACAAACCCGCAGGAAGATCGGTCCGTCCTGGACACCTTGTCCAAAGCCCGGCCGCCACCGCACGCCGGTACGGCCGGCCGTCACCGTGGGTTCAGCCGCCCGCCGTCGGGCGCTCAGCCCATGTGCGGGTACCGGTACCCGGCCGGCGGTACGAAGGTCTCCTTGATCGACCGGGCCGAGGTCCAGCGCAGCAGGTTCTGCGCCGCCCCTGCCTTGTCGTTGGTGCCGGACGCCCGCCCGCCGCCGAACGGCTGCTGCCCGACCACGGCGCCGGTCGGCTTGTCGTTGATGTAGAAGTTGCCCGCCGCGAACCGCAGCTCCTCCACCGCCTGCGCGACGGCGTACCTGTCCCGCGCCATCACCGCGCCGGTCAGCCCGTACGGCGAACCCGAGTCGACCCGGCGCAGCACGTCGTCCCAGCGGGCGTCCTCGTAGACGTGCACGGCGAGGATCGGCCCGAAGTACTCGGTGCGGAAGATCTCGTTGCGGTGGTCGCCGCAGACCAGCACCGTCGGCCGGACGAACCAGCCGATCGCGTCGTCGTACTGGCCGCCGGCCGCCAGCTCCACCGTCGGGTCCTGGACGGCCCGGTCGATGGCGGCCTGGTTCTTGCGGAAGGCCCGGTGGTCGATCAGCGCGCCCATGAAGTTGCTGAAGTCGGAGACGTCGCCGACGGTGATCGCGTCCACCTCGGCCAGGAACTCGTCCTTGATCTTCTGCCAGAGGCTGCGCGGCAGGTAGGCCCGGGAGAGCGCCGAGCACTTCTGGCCCTGGTACTCGAAGGCGCCGCGGATCAGCGCCGTCCGCAGGCTGTCGGGGTCGGCGGAGCGGTGGGCGAGCAGGAAGTCCTTGCCGCCGGTCTCGCCGACGATCCGCGGGTAGCCGCGGTAGCTGCCGATGTTGGCACCGATGGTCTTCCACAGCGACTGGAAGGTGGCGGTGGAGCCGGTGAAGTGCAGGCCGGCCAGGGCGGGGTCGGCGAGGGCGACCTGGGACAGCTGGTGGCCGTCGCCGGTCACCATGTTGATCACCCCCGGCGGCAGCCCGGCCTCCTCCAGCACCCGCATCAGGTAGTGGGCGGAGAGCGTCTGGGTGGGGGACGGCTTCCACACCACCGTGTTGCCCATCAGTGCCGGCGCGGTCGGCAGGTTGCCGGCGATCGCGGTGAAGTTGAACGGCGTGACGGCGTAGACGAAGCCCTCCAGCGGCCGGTGGTCGGTGCGGTTCCACACACCCGGCGAGGAGAGCGGCTGGTCGGCCAGGATCTGTCGGGCGAAGTGCACGTTGAAGCGCCAGAAGTCGACCAGCTCGCAGGACGCGTCGATCTCGGCCTGCTGCGCGGTCTTGGACTGCCCGAGCATGGTGGCCGCCGCGACCGTCTCGCGCCACGGCCCGGCCAGCAGGTCGGCCGCGCGCAGGAACACCGCCGCCCGGTCGTCGAAGGAGAGCGAGCGCCAGGCCGGCCCGGCCGCCAGTGCGGCGTCCACCGCGAGCTGGGAGTCCTCCCGGGTGGCGTTGCCGAGCACGCCCAGCTTGGCGGCGTGGTGGTGGGGCTGGACGACGTCGATCCGCTCTCCGCCGCCGAAGCGCTGCTCGCCGGCGATGGTCATCGGCAGCGGGACGGTCTCGGCGGCGAGTTCGTCGAGCTTGCGCTCCAGCCGGGCCCGCTCGGGGCTGCCCGGCGCGTAGCCGTGCACCGGTTCGTTGACCGGGGTCGGGACCTGGGTCACTGCGTCGATGGGCATGGTGGCTCCGCTCGCTCTGGTGCACGCCGGGGTGGCGTCAAACCAGATTGACCAGTTCCGCCCCGTTCGGCCCGGTCTGACACGCCCTCGGGCGCGTGGCACCGGACACGCCGTCAGGCGCGCGAACTGCGGGGCGACCCGCCTGCCCCGGACCGGCCGGCCACCGCGGCCCCCGGCTCAGGCCGCCGCCAGCCGGCCCGCCAGCTCCACCGCCTCCGCCAGGCTGTCCACCACCGGCACCCCGACCGGCTCCAGCTTCTCGCGGGTGTGCGAGCCGCCGGTGTAGAGCACCGCGTGCGCCCCGACGCTCAGCGCGGCCAGCGCGTCGTCGGCGGCATCCCCGATCAGCACCGTGCGGGCCGGGTCGACCTGCTCCCCCAGCGCGGCCAGGTGCCGCGACAGGTAGGTGGCCTTCTGCCCGCCGGAGGGCCCGCTGCGGCCGTCGACCCGGACGAAGTGCCCGCTGATCCCGAACCGCTCGACCACCGGGACCAGCCGGTCGTGCTCGTACATCGACAGCAGCGACTGGCTGTGGCCGGACTCGCCCCAGGCGCTCAACAGCCCGAGCGCGCCCTCGGTCAGCCCGCACGCCGGGCTCAGCTCGTGGTACCGGTCGTGGAACGCGTCGTCGAGCAGGATCCACTCCGCCTCGCTCGGCAGCCGACCGAGCAGCCGCTGGTAGAACCGCGGGATCGGGATCTCGTACTGCTCCCGGTACTCCTGCAGGCTCAAAGGGCCGATGCCGAGGGTCGCGAAAGCGGCGTTGCTCGCGCCGAGCACCGCCTCCATGTCGTGGAAGAGCGTGCCGTTCCAGTCCCAGACGATATGAGTTCGCACCTCGGAACGGTAACCGGAGTGCCCGGCGGACCGGAAGTGCCGGGGGAGACGCCCGCGGCGGGCCCGCCGCCAGGCCCGCCGCGGGCGCCCCGCCGCGGTCGGGCCGGCAGGGGCGTCGGGCCGGCAGGGGTCAGGCCAGCAGGGACGCGATCTCCTGGGTGGCGAACCAGAGCAGATCGTGGTCCTCGGCGCCGTCCACGGTGAACTGGGCGTCCTGGTCGCCCGCGTCGGCGGCCGTGATCGCCGCCACCGCCGCGGTGACGTCGTCCACCACGTCGCTGTCGGCCACATCCGCGTGCACGGCGGCGGCCTTCGCCAGCGGCACCGGGCCCGCCAGCACCACCTGGCCCAGCGAGGCCTGGTCCTGGTACTCGTCGCCGGCGAACGGCCGGACCGCCGAGTCCGGCACGTCCAGCGCCAGCACCACGCGCCGGCGCGGGGCCCCGGGATCGGCGGCGAGCAGGCGCAGCGAGGACTGGGCGGCCCGGTTCAGTGCCGCGTACTCCAGTTCCTCCAGGTCGTCGCTGACGTACCACTCGCGCAGCGCGGGCGTCACGGCGTACGCCGCCGACTGCTCCAACGCGCCGCCCGGGTGCGCCGCCGCCAGGCCGTTCAAGGTGGTGGGCACGTACACGCGCATCGGGGCACTCTCCAGGTCTTCGTACAGCACGGCTCTCGGACGGCTGGGACGGAACGGCTAGGACAGAGAATACGGCGCGGGTGATCGCCGCTACATCCCGTTCGTACCCGCCGCTCACCGGCGCCACCGCGCCCGGGCGCCCGGGCAGGTCGGACGGGCGGGGTGCAGGCCCCCACCGGACGCGTTGGCCGCCTTAGCACCGACCCGGGAGCCGTGGGCACTGACGGGCGGGGTGCACGGGCCCGCGCGGGGCCCGCCCGCCGGGCGCCCGCGGCTCAGCGCACGCCGGCCAGGGCGGCCCTGCTGGTGCGCAGCGCGGTCTCCAGCACCTCGCCGCGGCGGGCCGGGTCCATCATGTTGGGCCCCATCACCGCCAGGTCCTCCAGGGTCGGCGCGAGCAGCTGCACCCGGACCCCGGTGGCCCGCAGCAGCCGGGCCTCGCGCAGCATCTGCCGGGTCACCGAGCGCCGGTAGCGGCTCACCAACTGGGCCAGCACGCCCCGGGGCCGGTCCCGCTCCCGCCACTCGCGCAGCGCGGCCAGCGTGCCCCGGCCGGGCTCCGCCCGGCCGCGCGGGTGCAGTCGCAGCGCCATCGGGGCGAGCACGTAGACCTCGTCCAGCCCACGGCCGAGCATCAGGTCCGCGTTGGTGGCCGACCAGCAGCCGCCGTCCACGTACGGGCTGCCGGCCACCTCCACCGGGGCGAACCAGCCGGGGATCGCGCACGAGGCCATCACCGCCTCGGCGAACTCGGCGGTGGGCGCGCCGTCGTCCCCGAAGACGACCCGGCGGCCGGTGCGGTAGTCCACCGCCGCCACCCGCAGCGGCGAGGCCCCCGGCGGGCCGTCCAGGCCGGGCAGCGAGCGGATCAGCTCGCCGATCGGCGCCACCGAGCCGCGCCCGGTGGGCACCACCGCCGACACCATGGTCAGCCAGGGGTACTCGCGCGGGTGGCGGACGGCGTCCCGCAGCAGGCCGGGCGAGCCGATGCCGGGCCGGGGCAGCATCGGCACGGCGCCGCCGACCGCCGTGTCGTAGTCGAAGTCGACGCCGGCCAGCGGACCGGTGGTGATCGGCAGTCCGCGCTGGTGGTCCCGCAGCTCCTCGGCGCGGACGCCGCCCGCCAGCAGAGCGCCGAGGATCGCGCCGGCCGAGGTCCCGAGGATCACCTCGGCCTGGCCGGGCTGGCGGCCGGTCGCCTCCCGGACGGCGCAGAGCGCGCCGATCGTCCAGGCCGCACCGAGCATGCCGCCGCCGCCGAGCACCAGACCGCGCCGTACCCCGTCCCGGGCGGGCAGGGCCGCCGTCCTGCCGTCGCTCGTCGAAGCCTGCGTCACCATGGCCTGCCGCCCCTCGTCTCCCGCGGGGACTCGCTGCGGGTCCCCGTCCGATCCTCCGCACTACCAACCAGTAGCAGTCCCGCCACGCGCGATCGGCCGCACAGAATTAACAGACGGACCGTCCCCCTTCGGGGCCGCTCCCCGCCCGCCGGAGGCGTCAACCGGGCTACCAGGGGGGCCGTGACCAGCCCCTGCGACGCCGGGCCGGGTCACCCGGATAGGTGACACCGGCCAGGACCGGGCGGGCCGTCCGGCCGCCGCTCACGCCCACGCTCCGGACGCCGATACCAGGGCTGCGGCCACCCGGCGAACGGCCGCACCCGCCCGTCCGGCCCGGGCCCGCGGCGGCCCGCCCTTCCCACCAGTCCCGTCCAGCCAGCCCAGCCCTTCCCGCCAGTCCAGCCCTTCCCGCCCGAACCGGGGGTACCGCGCATGATCGAGTCCTCAGCCTCCCCGCACAGCGCCGTCCGGCCGGCCCTCGCGCACGCGCCCGCCGTCCGCGGCCCGCGGATCCGGCCGCTCGCCCGGCAGCACGAGCCCCGCCGCCACGAGGCCCCGGTGCGGCACTCCCACGGCCACGGCCCCGGGCCGTACGGGAGCGGGCTGCCCGCCGGCACGCCCCTCGGCGCACCGGACGCCGCCCCGCCCCCGGGCACCGGCCACGTCGGCGCCGGCCACCTCGGTGCCCGCCTGCGGGAGACTCCCGGGCACGAGCACGCTCCCCCCGGCGGTCGGCCGCAGCCCGCCCACCACCGGGCCCCGCAGCACCCGCCGGGCCCGCACCGGGCCGCTGCGCCGCGCCACCCCCGGCACCCCCGCGAGGCCTGCGCCCCGGCCCGCGCCGGCGACATCGGCACCGGCACCGGCACCGGCACCGAACGGGCCGTCCGCGCCGAGCTGGCCGCCCGCTTCGCCCTGCGGCTGGTCGAGGTGCTCACCGGCGTCCGGCCGGCCGGCCAGCTCCAGCGCCACACCACCCTGGACGGCTACGGCGGGCTCACATCGCTGGTCCGCTCCGGTCCGCTGCGCCCGCGCGGCGCCGCGGCCCGCCCCCGGCTGGGCCGGGTGCACGACAGCGCGCCCTCGGCGGAGGCCGTGGAGGCGTGCGTCCGGGTCGAGCTCGGCCCCCGGCACCACATGGTGGCCTTCCGGCTGGAGCGGCACCGGCGCACCGGCCAGTGGCAGTGCGCGGCCGTCGAGGCCCGCTGAGCCGACCCCCGCGGACTCATACAGACCCGCTCCGGCCCGGGCAGCCCCGGGGCAGCCCCACGCAGCCCCGCCGGGCACGACGCAGGGCGCCGCCCCCCGAACCGGGGAGCGGCGCCCTGTGCGATCGTCGTCAGGCCTCGTGGATCAAGGCCTCACCGGCTCAGGCCTTGCGGCGGCGGCCCTTGGCCGACTTGGCGGCCTTGCGGCGCTCGGCCCGGGTCAGGCCGTCGCCCTCGTCCTCGACCAGGTCCTCGAAGTCGCCCTCGATCACGGTGTCGTCGCCGTCGACCGACGGAGCGGTGTAGTGCAGCCGCTGCGGCTTCGGCGCCTCCAGGCCCTTGGCCTTGATCTCCGGGCGGCTCTCCTTCTCCAGCGAGATCTCGCCGTCCGCGACCGGGACCTCCTCGACCTGCTGCTCGACCTGGACCTCCAGGTTGAACAGGTAGCCGACGGACTCCTCCTTGATCCCCTCCATCATGGCGGTGAACATGTCGAAGCCCTCGCGCTGGTACTCGACCAGCGGGTCGCGCTGGGCCATCGCCCGCAGGCCGATGCCCTCCTGGAGGTAGTCCATCTCGTAGAGGTGCTCGCGCCAGCGGCGGTCCAGCACGGAGAGCACCACGCGGCGCTCCAGCTCGCGCATGATCTCCTCGCCGAGCTGGTCCTCCCGGGCGCCGTACTGGGCCTGGATGTCCTCCTGGACGGCCTTGACCAGGAACTCGGAGGTCAGGCCCGCGGGGCCGCCGGCCTCCTCCTCCAGCTCCTCCAGGTCGAGGGTGACCGGGTAGAGCTGCTTCAGCGCGGTCCACAGCTTGTCGAGGTCCCAGTCGTCCTCGAAGCCCTCACCGGTCGCGGCCTTGACGTAGGCCTCGACGGTGTCGTCCATGAAGTGGCCGATCTGCTCCTGGAGGTCCTCGCCCTCCAGGACCCGGCGGCGCTCGCCGTAGATGACCTCGCGCTGGCGGTTCAGCACCTCGTCGTACTTCAGGACGTTCTTGCGGATCTCGAAGTTCTGCTGCTCGACCTGGGTCTGGGCCGAGGCGATCGCCCGGGTCACCATCTTCGACTCGATCGGCACGTCCTCCGGGACGTTCGCCATCGACAGCACGCGCTCGACCATGCCGGCCTTGAACAGGCGCATCAGGTCGTCGCCCAGCGAGAGGTAGAACCGGGACTCGCCCGGGTCGCCCTGACGGCCGGAGCGGCCGCGCAGCTGGTTGTCGATGCGGCGCGACTCGTGCCGCTCGGTGCCCAGCACGTACAGGCCGCCGGCCTCGCGGACCTCTTCCTGCTCGGCCTTGACCGCGGCCTTGGCCTTCTCCAACGCCTCCGGGAAGGCCGCCTCGTACTCGTCCGGGGTGTCGGTCGGGGCAAGCCCGCGCTGGGCCAGCTCGGCCGCCGCGAGGTGGTCGGGGTTGCCGCCGAGCATGATGTCGGTACCGCGGCCTGCCATGTTGGTGGCGACGGTGACGGCGCCCTTGCGGCCGGCCTGCGCGACGATCTGCGCCTCGCGCTCGTGGTGCTTGGCGTTCAGCACCTCGTGCGGGATGCCGCGCTTGCGCAGCTCCTGCGACAGGTACTCGGACTTCTCGACCGAGACGGTGCCGACCAGGACGGGCTGGCCCTTCTCGTGCTTCTCGGCGATGTCCTCGACCACGGCGGCGAACTTGGCCGGCTCCGACTTGTAGATCAGGTCGGGCTGGTCGATGCGGCGCGGATTCTTGTTGGTGGGGATCGGCACCACGCCGAGCTTGTAGATCTGGTGGAACTCGGCGGCCTCGGTGGTACCGGTACCGGTCATGCCGGAGAGCTTGTCGTACAGGCGGAAGAAGTTCTGCAGGGTGATGGTGGCCAGCGTCTGGTTCTCGTTCTGGACCTCCACCCCCTCCTTGGCCTCGATCGCCTGGTGCATGCCCTCGTTGTAGCGGCGGCCGGCGAGGATACGGCCGGTGTGCTCGTCGACGATCATGACTTCGCCGTTCATGACGACGTAGTCCTTGTCCGCCTTGTAGAGCTCCTTGGCCTTGATGGCGTTGTTCAGGAACCCGACCAGCGGCGTGTTGACCGACTCGTAGAGGTTGTCGATGCCGAGGTAGTCCTCGACCCGCGAGACGCCCTCCTCCAGGACACCCACGGTGCGCTTCTTCTCGTCGACCTCGTAGTCGCGGTCGATCTTGAGGCGCTGCACCAGCTTGGCGAAGTCGGCGTACCACTTGGTCGCCTGGTCGGCCGGGCCGGAGATGATCAGCGGCGTACGGGCCTCGTCGATCAGGATCGAGTCGACCTCGTCGACCACCGCGAAGTTGTGGCCGCGCTGGACGAGTTCGTCCTTCGACCAGGCCATGTTGTCGCGCAGGTAGTCGAAGCCGAACTCGTTGTTGGTGCCGTACGTGATGTCCATCCCGTACTGGCGCTTGCGCTCGGCGGGGGTCATGTTGCCCAGCACCACACCGACCTCGAGGCCGAGGAAGCGGTGCACCCGGCCCATCCACTCCGAGTCGCGCTCGGCGAGGTAGTCGTTGGTGGTGATCAGGTGAACGCCCTTGCCGGTCAGCGCGTTCAGGTACGTCGGGAGCGTACCGACGAGGGTCTTGCCCTCACCGGTGCGCATCTCGGCGACGTAGCCGAGGTGCAGCGCGGCGCCGCCCATGATCTGGACGTCGTAGTGCCGCTGGCCGAGCACCCGCTTGGCGGCCTCCCGGACGGTCGCGAACGCCTCGGGCAGAAGGTCGTCCAGGCTCTCACCGTCCGCCAGGCGCTGCTTGTACTCGTCGGTCAGCGCGCGCAGCTCGGCGTCGGTGAGGTTGGCGAAGTCCTCTTCGATGGAGTTGACCTGGGCAGCAATCCGCTGCAGCTTGCGAAGGATCTTGCCTTCGCCGGCGCGCAGGATCTTGTCGAAGACGGACACTAGAGCGGGCTCCTTGCCTGTATTGGCACTGGACGACTGCACGGGGGGTCCACCCCACCGCACGGGCCATCGTATGCGAGGAGTCCAATGCCCCGGGAGGTGCGTCAGCACGCTATTCCCGTGTCACCCCTGGGAGCACTTCCTCCGATAGCCCTGCCTACCGGGTCAAACCGGTCACCGGGCCCGTCCGTTGTCGGTGCCGCACCCTACGCTGCCAGGCATGACCGTCACCACGCTGACCGCCGACGAGGCCCGCCGGATCGCCCTGCGAGCGCAGGGCCTGCTCGGGGCGCCGGACCGCCGGGGCGGGGTCCGCGGGGTGCTGCGGCACCTGGGCGCCGTCCAGCTGGACACCATCTCCGTGCTGGCCCGCTCGCACGAGCTGATCCCGTACGCGCGGCTGGGCGCGGTCGGCCGGCCCGCCGTGGAGGCGGCCTACTGGGGCGGCGGCACCAGCTTCGAGTACTGGTCGCACGCGGCCTGCGTGCTGCCCGTCGAGGAGTGGCCGCTGTTCGCCTTCCGCCGCCGCGCCTACCGCGCGCGCGGCAACCTCTGGGGCCACCAGGTCACCCCCCGGACGTACCAGGGCGTGCTGGACAAGCTCCGCGCCGAGGGGCCGCTGACCTCGACCGAGCTGGGCGGCGCCAAGCGGACGGCCGAGTGGTGGGACTGGTCCGACACCAAGATCGCGGTGGAGCGGGCGCTGGCCTTCGGCGACGTGGTCTGCACCGAGCGGCGCAGCTGGAAGCGGGTCTACGAGCTCGCCGAACGGGCCGTCCCGGCCGAGCTGTTCGGCCGCGACCCGGACGACCACGAGTGCCTGCGCACCCTGGTCGCGCAGTCCGGCGCCGCGCTCGGGGTCGCGACCAGGACGGACCTGACGGACTACCACCGCCTCAAGGCCGAGCAGGTGGACACGGTGCTGGCCGACTCCGGCCTGGTGCCGGTGCGGGTCGCCGGCTGGGGCCCGCAGGGCGCCGCCGCCGACGCCTGGGCCGACCCGGCGGCGCTGGCCGCCGAGCCGCGCGGGCGGCACCGCACCACGCTGCTGTCCCCGTTCGACTCGCTGGTCTGGGACCGCGCCCGGACGGAGCGGATCTTCGGCATGGCGCACCGGCTGGAGGCGTACACGCCCCGGCACAAGCGGGTGCACGGCTACTTCGCCATGCCGTTGCTGGCGGGCGGCCGGCTGGTCGGCCGGGTGGACCCGGCCCGCGAGGGGCGCACCCTGGTGGCCCGTCAGATCTCCCTGGAGGCACCGAAGTACGTCGAGCCGCTGGCCCGCGCGCTGCGCGAGGCGGCCGACTGGGTGGGCTGCGGGAGCGTCCGGGTGGAGGCCCTCGCGGACGAGTCGCTGCGCCCGGCCCTGGAGAAGCTCCTGGGCGGCTGAGCCGGGCCGGCGAGGGCCCGGCGGGCCGGGACAACGGGCGGGAGCGGCGGGCGGACGCGGCGGGCGGTCACCCTATTTCGAGGATCTTCTCCCGCATCGCGTAGACCACGGCCTCCATCCGGGAGTGCAGCTGCAGCTTCTCCAGGATGTTGCGGACGTGGTTCTTCACGGTGTTCTCGCTGATGAAGAGCTCCTTGGCGATCTCCCGGTTGTTCATCCCGGTCGCCACCAGCTTGAGCACCTCCAGCTCCCGGTCGGTCAGCCGGGGCGCCGGCACCAGGTCCCGGTCGTCGGAGCGCCGCTGGATCATCGACTTGAACTCGGTGAGCAGCTTGGACGCCATCGACGGGCTGATCTGCGACTGGCCGTCGGCGACCGCGCGGATGGCGGTGGCGACCTCGTCGGTGGAGATCTCCTTGAGCAGGTAGCCGGTGGCCCCCGCCTTGATGGCCTCGTAGAGGTCGGCTTCCTCGTCGCTGATCGTCAGCATGATGATCTTGGCGCTGGGCACCACGTCCTTGATCGCGGTGCAGGCCTCGATCCCGCTGCGGCGCGGCATCCGGACGTCCATCAGGATGATGTCCGGCAGCAGATCGGCGGCCTTCAGCACAGCCTCGGCGCCGTCCCCCGCCTCCCCGATGACCTTGATGTCCTCCTCCTCGGCCAGCACGATCTCCAGGCCGCGGCGGAACAGGGCGTGGTCGTCCACCACCAGGACACGGATCGGCTCCCCCCTGCGAGGGGAGTAATCGGGCTCCAAGGCCTCCCCCGCACCCGCGGGTACCCCCGGGACCGGCCCACCGGCGGGCCCCAGCCCGAAATGATCCCCCATCCGCTCCTCCCCCGTCGCCGGTCGTCGTCGCGCCAATCATTCCACGAATGGCGCAGCCCCGATCACACTCCGAGTCGGCCCGGTTCCGCTTCGGTCACCGAGGGGCGCCGGACGGCCTCCCCCGCCCGCACGCGGGTGACCCCGGCGGCACCGGCCGCCGGGGTCACCCGCACTTCCTTCAGAGCTGCGGTCGGTCAGTCCTCGTCGTCAGGGCCGCCGATCGCGCCTCCGGCGCCACCGGCCTCACCGGCGACGGCGTTCCCGTCGGCCTTGAGGTGGATGACACCGTAGTGGTAGCCGTGCCGGCGGTAGACCACGCTCGGCAGGCCGCTGTCCTTCTCCACGAAGAGGTAGAAGTCGTGGCCGACCAGCTCCATCTCGTAGAGCGCCTGGTCCAGCGCCATCGGCGCGGCGGGGTGCGTCTTCTCGCGGACGACGAGCGGACCGTCGCCCTCCACCTCCAGGGATCCCATCTTGGTCTTGCGGACCGCCCCGTTGGCGCTGTTGTCGACCTTCTCCGCCTCCGGCAGGGCCGCGAGCGCGGCGGTCGCCTCCGCGACGCTGATCGGGGTACGGCCGTTGCCGCCCTTGTGCACGCGTCGCCGGTCGGCGGACTTGCGCAGCTGCGCGTCGAGCTTCGCCGAGGCCAGGTCGAGCGCCGCGTAGGGGTCCGCGGCGGCGGCCTCGGCCCGGATCACCGGGCCACGGGTACGGACAGTGATCTCCACCCGCTCGGACCGGTCGGCCTGGCGCGGGTTGTGTTCCTTGGACACCTCGACGTCGAGGCTGATCACCTTGCCGTCGAACTTCTGGACCTTCTCCAGCTTCTCGGCCACGTGCTCGCGGAACCTCTTGGGCACCTCGGTCTTGCGGCCCTTGACGACGATGTCCACGCAGAACTCCGATCCCTCGTGCTGACGCCGACCCGGATTGACTACCGGATCGGGCTGAGACCCAGCCGGACCAGCCCATTCTCTGCCGGCCCTCCGCGTCGCCGCGGGCGGCGAGCGCGACTGGCCCTCACCTCACTTCCTCCCCACCAGGGACGCTTGAAACCCCCTGGAGCCTCATGGAACACCTCGCACGGGGATTTCGCCTCTTCAGCGGGACGGAACGGTTCGAACCTAGCGCGGCCGGGCTGGCTGTAAAGCTGTTGCACCCTGCCTACCCTCCTGCGAGTGAAATACGGGTAAACACCTCGACAACTCCACTCGGACGGCTCATTCTGGCCTCACTCTCCGTGCCTGCGAGCGGTCAGGAGGAGCAATGCCCCTGTTCAGCGCCCTGCTGGGCCTGTTGCTGCCGGCTCCCTGCGCGGGCTGCGGAAGCGGCCGGATCCCGCTGTGCCCCTCCTGCCGGGCCGCCCTGACCGCCGCCCGGCCCGGCCCCACCGCCTTCACCGCGGTGCACGCCGCCGCCCTGTACGCCGATCCCGTCCGCCGGCTGCTGCTGGCCCACAAGGAACGCGGCGCGCTGCCGCTGGCCGGCCCCCTGGGCGAGGCCTTGGCCGGCGCCGTGCGCTCGGCCCTCGGCCCGGGCGGGGCCGGGTGCCCGGTGCTGCTGGTCCCGGTGCCCTCGACCCGCGGGTCCGTCCGGGCCCGCGGGCACGACCCGACCCTGCGGCTGGCCCGGGCGGCGGCCCGTTCCCTGCGCCGGGACGGCCGGCCCGCCGCGGTCGCCGCCGTCCTGCGGCACACCCGGCGGGTGGCCGACCAGTCGGGGCTCTCGGCCGCGGCGCGGCAGCACAACCTGGACGGCGCGCTGACCGTACCGGCCCGGCTGGCCGGGCGGCTGGCACCCTGTCGGCCGACGGCAGCTCACCCGACGGCAGCTCACCCGACGACTGCTCACCCGATGACTGCTCACCCGACGGCGGGTCAGCGCACGACCGGTCACCCGGCACCGGGTCGGGCGGCGACGGACCACGCCACATCGGGTGGGGCGGGAACGGATCAGGCGGGGACGGATCGTGCGACACCCTGCCGGCTCGTCCTGGTCGACGACCTGGTCACCACCGGCGCCAGCCTCACCGAGGCCGCCCGCGCCCTGACCATGGCCGGGGCACCGCCGAGCGCCGCCGCCACGGTGGCCGCGGCCGGCCTGCGCCGGGCGACCGCGGCGCGGCCGCCGGCCCCGGGCGGGCCGTCCGCCGCCCGCGTGGGGCTCGGGGGCGACAAGGGACGGGCCACCCACGGCCCAGAGGTCACCCGGGGTAGATGAAGGAACTCGCGGTGTACGGCAGGACGAGCTCACGCCACTGGTTGCCGATCAACCGGTAGATCTTGCCCTCGGTGACCTTGCTCTCCGCGATCTGCACCGCCAGGACCGGCGGCACGCTGCCGTTCTCCCGGCCCTCCGAGGCGGCCACCGTGGCCATCCCGCCGCCCTGCAACGGGGCGTCGGCGCTCTGCGAGCCGTCCGTACTGATGTAGTACAGCTGCTGCAGCCGGTCCTTCTCCTTGCCCATCACCAGCAGCTGGTCGGTGTCCGCCCAGGACACCGAGGCCACCTCGGCCAGCAGCGGAGCGACCGTGCGCAGCCCGGAGATCCGCACCTGCTGCGCGCCCGGCGTACCGCTGTGCACCACCACGCCCAGCGCCAGGCTCCGGGCACCGGTCCCGTCCTTCAGGACCAGCGCGACCCGGACGCCGTCCGAGGAGACCTTGAGGCTCTGCACCGTCCGGCTGCCCAGGTCGTCCACCGGCACGGTGACCGTCCTGCTCTCGCGGATCATGTTCACCCGCGGGGTGGGGGCGGCGCGGTCCACCACCCAGAGATCGCCCCGGCCGTCCCAGCTGGGCGAGGCCAGGCCGTCCTCCGGCTGGGCCGGGTGGCCGGCACTGGTCAGCACCGCCTGGCCCAGGGTGCTGCCGTCGGTGATGTTCACGGTGTACAGCTGCTGCCCGTCGCCGCTGACGACGGCGGCCCGCTGGCCGTCCCGGCGGACGGCGACCGTCCCGAACGGCGCGCGGCCGGGCGGCGGGACCTTGCCCAGCTCACCCGGCACCGGGGTGCCCTCACCCTGGTCGGCGGCCGTCATCAGCTGCCCGGTCTCGTGGCGCTGGTAGTACTGCCTGGTCGCGGTGGACCCGCCGGCCAGGCTGCCCGGCGCGACCTGCTCGGCCAGCGACCTGCTGGTCGAGCAGGAGCCGCTGCCGCTGCGCAGCTCCAGCCGGTCGATCTGGCCCTTGCCCTGGTCGGCGAGGGTGAAGAAGAGCTGTGCGGCCATCCGCTGGCAGAACTGCGGCCGGCCGCCGAGGTCGGAACCCTCGACCTCCACCCGGGCGACCTTGCTGTCGTCGACGGTCACCTGCTTCACCGCGACGCCTTCGAACGTGGTGCTGACCACCGGGGCCAGCCACTCCGAGGGCCCCCCGGCCAGCGCCTTGGCGGCGGCGGTCAGCGGGTCTATTCGCCGGCGCAGGTAGATCGGGTCGGCGACCAGCACCTCGCGCGCGGTCGGCAGCGACGGGTCGGAGCCGGTGTAGAAGAAGCGGGAGAACTGCCGGTAGCTGTTGCGGAAGTTGGTCTGGTTGACGAGCAGCCCGTCGGGCAGCCGGTCGATCCGCCACTCGCCGTTCTCCTTGACGAAGGTGAACTCCGACTTCGTCTCACCGTCGGCGTAGCGGTAGGTGTGCCGGGCGTCGACCTGGGCGACCTGGGTGCCCGAGGCCGTCAGGGCCGCCGTGGTGTCGCCCTCCTTGACCTCCTGGCCGCCGCTGTACGTCGGGTCGCCGGCCAGCACCGTGATGCCCGCCTCGGGGTTCCACCGGCTGTGCGCGCCTTCGGTGAGGTACTTCCTGGCGGTGTCGTACCCCTCCTCGTCGGATATCGAGGCGTCGAGGAAGCCCGCCAGCAGACGGCGCGGCTCCTCGCCCTTGTAGGGGGCCACCGGAAAGACCCGGACCTGCAGGTTCTTGTCCGCGGCGCCCTGGGAGAACTCCACCTTGCTGACCGGTCCGGAGTCCGGCATGGCCGCGCAGCCGCCCAGCAGCAGCGAGGCCAGCACGGCGCCGGCCGTGCCCGCCCGGCGCGGGTCAGCCTTCCTGCTGCTGGTCCTTCGCACGCTGCGACCCCTCCGTGTCCGTCCCGGCCCTGCTGTGGCTGCCCTGCCAACCGCCGTCCGCGCCTTCGTCGGCGTCCGGACCGGACGTGCGCTGCGTCACCGAGGGCATCGCGACCGTCCGGTCGACGACGATCTGGGCACCGGTGGCACCGTATCCCGCCCCGGCCGTGCTGACGTCCGAGGGGTTCGAGCGCGGCACCTCGGCCGCCCGGCGGCCGCCGAGGCCGGGACCGATGCTCAGCACCCCGCCGAGGCCGCTGCCGAAGCCGGTCGGTCCACCGTCCGGCGTCTCCGGCACGACCGTCGGCTCGCCGGCCGCGGTCAGCGCGGTGGCACCGGCCGGGCGCGCGGCCCGGCGGTACGGCGTACCGGTGGAGCCCAGGCCCCGGTTGTTGCGCGAGTCCTCCGGCTCCAGCCGGAACGGCGCGCGGTTGATCTCGCCGCCGCGGGTGCGCGGCATGGTGAGCCGGAAGTGCGAGCCGCCGCCGGGCTCGCCCCAGGCCTGCAGCCAGCCGCCGTGCAGATGCGCGTCCTCCACCGCGATGGACAGGCCCAGACCGGTGCCGCCGGTGGTCCGCACCCGGGAGGGGTCGGCCCGCCAGAAGCGGTGGAAGACCCGGGAGGCCTCGCCGGGCTTCAGGCCGATGCCGTAGTCCCGGACGCCGACCGCGACCGCGCCCTCGGCGGAGCCGAGCCGGATCACCACGTCCCGGCCCTCGCCGTGCTCCAGCGCGTTGACCACCAGGTTGCGCAGGATGCGCTCGATCCGCCGGGAGTCCACCTCGGCCACCACCGGCTCGCCGTCGCCGCGGATGACCACGGCGCTGCCCTTGGCCTGGGCGAGCGGGTCGGCGGCCTCGACCACCCGGGCGACGATGTCGCGCAGGTCGACGGGCTCGGCGTCGAGGATCGCGGCGCCGGCGTCGAACCGGCTGATCTCCAGCAGGTCGGCGAGCAGCGACTCGAAGCGGTCCAGCTGGCCCTGCAGCAGCTCCGCGGAGCGGGCCGCCATCGGGTCCAGGTCCTCGCGGCTGTCGTAGATCAGGTCGGCGGCCATCCGGACGGTGGTCAGCGGGGTGCGCAGCTCGTGCGAGACGTCCGAGACGAAGCGCCGCTGCACCCGGGACAGCTCCTCCAACTGGCGGATCTGCGCCTGCAGGCCGTTCGCCATCCGGTTGAACGAGTCGCCGAGGCGGGCGATGTCGTCGGTGCCGGTGACCTTCATCCGTTCTTCCAGGTGTCCGGCGGCCAGCCGCTCGGAGATCCCGGCGGCCATCCGGACCGGGGTGACCACCTGGCGCACCACCAGCCAGGCGATGCCGACCAGCAGGATCACCACGAACAGCCCGGCGGTGGCCAGGGTGCCGGTGACCAGGTCGAGGGTCTTGCTCTCCTGTTCGAAGGAGAAGACGTAGTAGAGCTGGTACTCGATGTCGCCCGGGCCGGTGAACTGCTTGCCGATCGCCAGACCGGGGTCGTGGCTCGGGTCGGATCCGCCGTCGGCCGAGCGGTCGATGACGGTCGGCTTCTCGAAGGAGGCACCGGGCTCGGCGGCGACCTGCTCGCGCAGGGCGGCCGGGATGCTGCTCGGCAGGATGTCGCCGGAGTAGCGGGGGCCGAGCAGGTCGGAGCTCTTGGCCGACACGTGCGCGCCGGTCGAGGGCACCATCGCGATGACGGAGTACAGGCCCTGGCCGCTGATGGCGAGGTCGGAGACCTGCTTGAGCAGCCAGGTGCCGATCTCGTCGTTGGTCGGGTCCCCGGTGCTGCCGACCTTGGACTTGAGGGCGACCGCCTCGTTGATCTTCTTCTGCTCGCTCTGGAACCCGCCGCCGGCCTGACTGCGGGCCGAGAGCTTCTTGGTGTCCAGCAGCCCGGCCCGGACCTGGGCGACCACCACGACACCGAGCACCAGCACCACGGTCACGGAGAGGAGCAGGGTCGCCGCGACCACCCGCAGCTGGATGGAGCGCCGGTAGAGCGCGGTCACCCGCATCAGCGGGCGGCGCAGCTGACGCGCCACCATCGCGAGCAGGGCCGCCGGACCACGCCGGGGCGCCCGGCCCTCGGTGGTCGAGCTCAGAACGTCCCCCTGCACGGTGGCCTCCCCGTCGAGGCTCTCGCCCGACGGGGAGTGGTCAGCCTGGTACGTCACGTCAGCTGGGCCCCGCCTTGTAGCCGACGCCCCGCACCGTCACCACGATCTCGGGCCGCTCGGGGTCCTTCTCGATCTTGGAACGGAGACGCTGGACGTGGACGTTCACCAGCCGGGTGTCCGCCGCGTGCCGGTAGCCCCACACCTGCTCCAGCAGCACCTCGCGGGTGAACACTTGCCAGGGCTTGCGGGCCAGCGCGACCAGCAGGTCGAACTCCAGCGGGGTCAGCGGGATGCCCCGCCCGTCCCGCTTGACCGAGTGCCCGGCCACGTCGATCACCAGATCGCCGATGGTGAGCTGCTCCGGGGTCGGCTCCTCGGCCCGCCGCAGCCGGGCCCGCACCCGCGCCACCAGCTCCTTGGGCTTGAACGGCTTGACGACGTAGTCGTCGGCACCCGACTCCAGGCCCACCACGATGTCGACCGTGTCGGTCTTCGCGGTGAGCATGACGATCGGGACCCCGGACTCGGCCCTGATCTGCCGGGCGACGTCGATGCCGTCGCGGCCCGGCAGCATCAGGTCGAGCAGGACCAGATCCGGCTTGGTCTCCCGGAACGCGGCTAGCGCCTTGTCCCCATCGGCGACGAAAAACGGCTCAAAACCTTCACCACGCAACACAATGCCGAGCATCTCGGCCAGTGCGGAGTCGTCATCAACGACGAGGACGCGTCCCTTCATGCGTCCATCTTCTCATTACCGGATTGTGACCTGGAGCACAGTGGTCCCATTTCTTGCCTTCTCCTCCACCGAAACACGTCCAAACCGGACGAATGGCGACAGCGCGCCCGTCCCGGGCGGCCTGTTGTCGATCAGCAACCGGATACCCCTGGGGCGTCCGCACCCACCATGGCACGATGGGCGGCACAGGACGCCGATCCGGCCTGTGAACCGAGCCCCCTCCCAGGAGCAAGTGATGACCGACACCCCGGGCTGGGCACCGCCCAGCTCGTCCGAGCAGCCCGGCGAGGAAGGCCGGCCGCCGGCCGGCGCACCCACCGTGCCCGGGCAGTCGTCACCACACGGGACCACCCCGCCGGCCTGGGGCGGCGGCTACGGCGGCCCCCCGCCCGGCGGCCAGCAGGCCTGGGGCGGCGCGCCCGGTGGCCAGCAGCCGTGGGGCGGCCAGCCCTGGGGCTTCCCGCAGAGCCCCAAGCCGGGCGTCATCCCGCTGCGCCCGCTGGGCGTCGGCGAGATCCTGGACGGCGCGTTCTCCACCGTCCGCCGGCACTGGCGCACCACGCTCGGCATCTCGCTCGGGCTGGCCGTCGTGCAGCAGACCATCGTCGTGCTCATCCAGTGGCAGGCCTACCAGAACCCGGACAGCGTGCTGCCGGTGGTCTCCGCCCTCGCCCAGGTACCGCTGACCCTGCTGATCGGGGTGGTCGCCACCGCGCTGCTCACCATGGTGGTCAGCAGGGCGATCCTGGGCCGGTCGGTCACCGTCGGCGAGGCCTGGCGCGACTCCCGGCCCCGGGTGCTCCAGCTGCTCGGGCTGACCCTGCTCAACGCCCTGATCATGCTCGGGATCATCCTGGTCTCGGCCGCTCCGCTGATCGGTTACGTGATCGCCAGCCGGCCCGACCCGAACCCCGGCCTCGTCGTGCTGCTCGCCATGGTCCTCGGCGCCGGCGTCCTGGCGGCCTTCTGGGTCACCGTCCAGCTCAGCCTCGCCGCCCCCGCCCTGATGCTGGAGAAGCAGGGCATCGGGGCCGCCTTCTCCCGCTCCCGCCGGCTGGTCCGCGGCTCCTGGTGGCGGGTCTTCTTCATCAGCGCGCTCGGCTCCGTCCTGATCACCATCATCGCCGGGATCATCGAGATGCCGTTCAGCCTCGTCGGTCTGGCGATGGCCGGGGACGAAGCATTCGGGGACTCCCTCAGCGCCGGCCTGGACCCCGCGCTGCCGCCCGCCGCCCTGGTCGTGATCGCCGTCGGCGGCGTGATCGGCGGCACCATCACCATCCCGGCCGGCGCCGCCATCAACGTGCTGATCTACGTGGACCAGCGGATCCGCCGCGAGGCCCTCGACATCGAGCTGACCCGGGCGGCCGGCCTGACCGAGCCCGGTCCGACCGGCCCCTCCGGCCCGACCGGACCGGCCGACGACGGCGATCCGGCAGCGGCGAGGCTCTGACCGGATGCCGACCTGGGGGGAGGGGGCGCTGCTGGCCGGCGGCGCCCCGGTCACCGTCCCGCGCGACCCGGCCCGTGACGCCGCCCGGCAGGAACTGCTCAACCCCGCCTACCACCGGCACGACCCGAGCCTGCTGCAGCGGATCTCCGACTGGTTCTGGGAGCAGATCTCCAAAGCATTGGAGGGCGTCGGCAGCGCCGCGAACGGAACCACCGGGCTGGTGCTCTTCCTGGTCGTCGCGCTGGTGATCGTCGCCGCCGTCTGGTGGCGCCTCGGCGCCCCGGGCCGCGCGGCCCGCAGCGCCACCGGCCTCTTCGACAGCCAGGGCCCGCGCACTGCCGACGGGTACCGCGCCGACGCCCGCGCACACGCGGCCGCCGGACGCTGGACCGAAGCCGTCCGGGACCAGATGCGCGCCCTGGTCCGTTCCCTCGAAGAGCGCACCCTGCTGGACCCGCGCCCCGGACGTACCGCCGACGAGGCGGCCGCCGAGGCCGGCCGCGCCCTGCCCGCGCACGCCACCGCCCTCACCGCGGCGGCCCGCACCTTCGACACCATCGCCTACGGCGACCGGGCTGCCGACCAGGGCGCCTACCAGCTGCTGAGCGACCTCGACCAGGCGCTGGAGCGCACCCGCCCCACCCTCGCCCCGGCCCCGGAGGGCGCGGTATGACCAGCACCGGCACGCCCGCCCCGGCCACCGGCCCGGACGTCCCGCACGCCCCTCAGGCCCCTCAGGCCGCACCGGCGGCCGCCGTCCTCCCGTCCGTCCAGGTACCGGCCCAGGGCGCGGCAGCGGGCCCGGTGGACGGCCGCGTGGACGTGCTGGTGGGCGGCCCGGCGGACGGCAGCGCCGGGAACGGTCCCGGCACCAGCCTGACGCCGACCTCCCGCGCCCTGTGGCTGCGCTCCCGCTGGTTCCTGCTCGCCGGCGCCGTCCTGCTGGTCACCGGCCTGCTGCTGGCCGGTCTCAAGGGCGAGGACCGGTACCCCCCGCTGGACCCGCGCTCCACCGACCCGGGCGGCACCCACGCCGTCGTCCGCCTGCTGGAGCAGCAGGGCCTCAGCACCGGCACCACCGGCGAACCGGCGACCCCGGCCGTCGGCGCCGAGACCTTCGTGGTGCCCGAGCCCGACCGCCTCACCGCCGACCAGCTGCGCGCCCTGGCCGCCGCCCGGCACTCGCGGCTGGTGCTGATCGCCCCCAGCAGCGAGACCCTCGACGCGCTGGCCCCCGCCGTCACCCCGTCCGGCGAGGGCGACCTCCAGGACTACGTGGCCCCCGCGACCACCTCGGCGGCCTGCTCGCAGCCCGACGCCGTCCGGGCCGGCAGCGCCCAGCTCGGCGGCCTGCTCTACCGGCCCGGCCCGAAGGGCACCGGCTGCTACCCGCGGCACAACGCGTACCCGCTGGTCCAGGAGCCCACCGGCCCCGGCACCGACGTGGTCGTCCTCGGCAGCGGCGCCTTCCTCACCAACGACAGGATCGACGAGGAGGGCAACGCCGCCCTCGCCCTCGGCCTACTCGGCTCCCGTCCCCGGCTCACCTGGCTCCTGCCCGACTACAGCGCCCCCGCCCCGGCCGACCGGCAGAAGCAGCTCACCGACTTCATCCCCGAAGGATGGTACTGGGCCGGCCTGCAGCTCGCCGTCGCGGCGCTGCTCGCCGCCGCCTGGCGCGGACGCCGGCTCGGCCCGGTGGTCGCCGAGAACCTGCCCGTCGTGGTCCGGGCCGCCGAGACCACCGAGGGCCGGGCCCGGCTCTACCGGCGGGCCAAGGCCCGCGGCCGGGCCGCCGAGGCACTGCGCCGGGCCGCGTCCACCCGGCTGGCGCCCGTGCTCGGCGTCCCGTCGGTCCACGGCGCCCCCGACCCCGTCGCGCTCTGCGCGGCCGTCGCCGACCGGCTGGCCGGCGACAGCACCGCCGCGGCCGTCCAGTTCCTGCTGTACGGCCCGGCCCCCACCGACGACGCCGCGCTGCTGCGGCTCGCCGACGACCTGGACGCCCTCGAAAGGCAGGTACGACAGCCGTGACCGAGCAGGCCACCGCCACCACCCCCCTCACCGCCACCGGCACGGCGGACGACGACCCGCGCCGGGCGCTCACCGCCCTGCGCACCGAGATCGCCAAGGCCGTGGTCGGCAACGACGCGGCCGTCACGGGCCTGGTCGTCGCCCTGCTCTGCGGCGGGCACGTCCTGCTGGAGGGCGTCCCCGGCGTCGCCAAGACCCTGCTGATCCGCACCCTCTCCACGGCCCTCAGCCTGGAGACGAAGCGGATCCAGTTCACCCCGGACCTGATGCCCGGCGACGTCACCGGCTCGCTGGTCTACGACGCCCGCACGGCCGAGTTCTCCTTCCAGCCCGGCCCGGTCTTCACCAACCTGCTGCTCGCGGACGAGATCAACCGGACCCCGCCCAAGACGCAGGCCGCCCTGCTGGAGGCCATGGAGGAGCGCCAGGTCACCGTCGACGGCCTCCCGCGGGCCCTGCCGGTGCCGTTCCTGGTCGCCGCGACCCAGAACCCGGTCGAGTACGAGGGCACCTACCCGCTCCCCGAGGCCCAGCTCGACCGCTTCCTGCTGAAGCTGATCCTGCCGCTGCCCTCCCGGGACCAGGAGTTCCAGGTGCTGGCCCGGCACGCCGCCGGCTTCGACCCGCGCAACCTCGCCGCCGCCGGCGTACGCCCGGTGGCGGGCCCGGCCGACCTGGTCGCCGCCCAGGCCCGGATCGCGAAGGTCACCGTCTCCCCCGAGGTGCTCGCCTACATCGTCGACCTGTGCCGGGCCACCCGGCAGTCGCCGTCCCTGTCGATGGGCGTCTCCCCGCGTGGCGCCACCGCCCTGCTCGGCGCCTCCCGCGCCTGGGCCTGGCTGGCCGGCCGCGACTTCGTCACCCCCGACGACGTCAAGGCCCTCGCGCTGCCCGCGCTGCGGCACCGGGTCCAGCTGCGGGCCGAGGCCGAGATGGAGGGTGTCACCGCCGACTCGGTGATCCAGGCCGTTCTGGCCCAGACGCCCGCTCCGCGCTGACCCGCCACCACCTCACCACCTGTTAGGGAGTCCCCGCATGGCCGTCACCGGGCGCACCGCCCTGCTCGCCGCACTCGGCGCGCTCGTCGTCGGCCTGCTGCTGCCGTCCTGGGCGGGGATCGGGGCGGTCACCGGTGCCCTGCTCGTGGCCGTGCTGGCCGACCTGCTGCTGGCGGCGCCGGTCCGCGGGCTGCGGATCGGCCGCGGTGGCGACACCGCCGTCCGGCTGGGCGAGCCGGCCGCCGTCGAACTCACCGTCACCAACCCGTCGGGCCGCCCGCTCCGGGCCGCCGTCCGGGACGCCTGGCCGCCGTCGGCCTGGCGTCCCGGCACCGCGCTCGCCGCGTCCCGGCACTCGCTGCTGGTGCCCGCCGGCGAACGGCGCCGGGCCACCACGCTGCTGACCCCCACCCGGCGCGGCGACCACCACGCGCACAAGGTGACGGTCCGCTCGCTCGGCCCGCTCGGGCTGGCCGGGCGGCAGGGCTCGCACCTGGTGCCCTGGACGGTCCGCGCGCTTCCGCCGTTCACCAGTCGCAAGCACCTGCCGTCCCGGCTGGCCCGGCTGCGTGAACTGGACGGCCGCACCTCGGTGCTGACCCGCGGCCAGGGCACCGAGTTCGACTCCCTGCGCGAGTACCTGCCCGGGGACGACGTCCGCTCGATCGACTGGCGGGCCAGCGCCCGCCGCAACACCGTGGCCGTCCGCACCTGGCGTCCCGAACGCGACCGGCACATCCTGATCGCCCTCGACACCGGCCGCACCTCGGCCGGCCGGGTCGGCGACGCCCCCCGGCTGGACGCCTCGCTGGACGCCGCCCTGCTCCTCACCGCCCTGGCTACCAAGGCCGGCGACCGGGTGGACCTGCTCGCCCAGGACGTCCGCCGGCGGGCCTCGGTGGCCGGTCGCTCGCCGTCCGAGATCCTGCCGGCCTTCACCCACGCGATGGCCGTGCTGGAGCCCGCGCTCTTCGAGACCGACATGCGCTCGCTGGTCTCCACGGCGCTGCGGATGGCCCCGCACCGGTCGCTGGTCGTCATCCTCACCGGCCTGGACGCGGCCCCGGTCGAGGACGGCCTGCTCCCCCTGCTGCCGCTGCTCACCAAGCGCCACGAGGTGGTCCTGGCCTCGGTCGCCGACCCGTACCTCGACGAACTGGCGGCCGGCCGGGGCACCTTGGACGCCGTCTACGCGGCGGCCGCCGCCGAGCAGACCCGCGCCGACCGCCGCCACACCGCCGAACACCTCACCCGGCTCGGCGTGACCGTCCTGGACGCTCCACCGACGGCACTGGCCCCGGCCCTGGCCGACGCCTACCTGGCCCTGAAGGCGGCCGGCCGGCTGTAGCGGGAGCCCCGGGTACCTCTCGCGGTTCAGACCGCCGCCCTCCCAGCGCGGGACCGACCGCGCCCGGGCCGTCCACCTAGTAGCGCGGCTTCACCCAGACGTGCACACCGCTGTGGCCGTCCTCCTCGTCCGCGCCGTCCTGCCCGGCGCGCTCGCGCCAGTCGGCCACACCCTGCGCCAGCGCGGTCGCCGAGGACTTGTCCCCGTGGAAGCCCTCACGCGCCGCCTGGTAGGCGAACCAGCGCTCGACGTGCGCCAGCCAGGCGGACTCGTCGGGCGCGAAGTGCATGGTGAACCGGGGGTGCACCCGCAGCCAGTTGATGACCGTCGGCGACTTGTGGGTGAAGTAGTTGTCGCAGATCAGGTGGACTTCGCCGCCCTCGGGCAGCTCCTTGTCCAGCCTGGCCAGGTACTGCCGGAAGGCGACGCCGCGCCGCCGGCGGTGCAGCGTGCCGGAGACCGTGTCGGTGGTGCTGTCCAGACCGGCGAGCAGGTCCGTGACGGCGGCCGGCAGCGGCTCGTCCTTCAAGGTCTCCAACGCGGTCCGCAGCTTGGGCCGCAGCAGCGTCTCGGCATCCACGTGCAGGGCGAGGACCCGCTCCGGGGGCGCCAGGTACAGGCCGGCGACCTCGTGCGAGGTCTCCAGGGCGAAGGGGTCGGTCGACAAGCTGAAGGGCTCGGTACGCGGCTGGGATTCGGGGTGGGCCTTGGGGCCAGGTCGTGCCATACCGCGATCGTATCCCGCACCAACGCAAAGAACCCCCACCCGGAATCGGGTGGGGGTTCTTCGGAATGATTGTTCGGCGGCGTCCTACTCTCCCACAGGGTCCCCCCTGCAGTACCATCGGCGCAATGAGGCTTAGCTTCCGGGTTCGGAATGTAACCGGGCGTTTCCCTCATGCTATGACCACCGAAACACTATGAAACTGTCACCGCACCACCCACCCGTGACCAGGGCAAGTGGGGTCGTTGTTTCAGAACAACACAGTGGACGCGAGCAACTGAGGACAAGCCCTCGGCCTATTAGTACCGGTCAGCTCCACCCCTTACAGGGCTTCCACATCCGGCCTATCAACCCAGTCGTCTACTGGGAGCCTTACCCTCTCAAGGAGGTGGGAATACTCATCTCGAAGCAGGCTTCCCGCTTAGATGCTTTCAGCGGTTATCCCTCCCGAACGTAGCCAACCAGCCATGCCCTTGGCAGGACAACTGGCACACCAGAGGTTCGTCCGTCCCGGTCCTCTCGTACTAGGGACAGCCCTTCTCAATATTCCTACGCGCACAGCGGATAGGGACCGAACTGTCTCACGACGTTCTAAACCCAGCTCGCGTACCGCTTTAATGGGCGAACAGCCCAACCCTTGGGACCTACTCCAGCCCCAGGATGCGACGAGCCGACATCGAGGTGCCAAACCATCCCGTCGATATGGACTCTTGGGGAAGATCAGCCTGTTATCCCCGGGGTACCTTTTATCCGTTGAGCGACGGCGCTTCCACAAGCCACCGCCGGATCACTAGTCCCTGCTTTCGCACCTGCTCGACCCGTCGGTCTCACAGTCAAGCTCCCTTGTGCACTTACACTCAACACCTGATTGCCAACCAGGCTGAGGGAACCTTTGGGCGCCTCCGTTACTCTTTAGGAGGCAACCGCCCCAGTTAAACTACCCACCAGACACTGTCCCTGATCCGGATCACGGACCCAGGTTAGACATCCAGCACGACCAGAGTGGTATTTCAACGTCGACTCCACAACCACTGGCGTGGCTGCTTCAAAGTCTCCCACCTATCCTACACAAGCCGAACCGAACACCAATATCAAGCTATAGTAAAGGTCCCGGGGTCTTTCCGTCCTGCTGCGCGAAACGAGCATCTTTACTCGTAATGCAATTTCACCGGGCCTATGGTTGAGACAGTCGAGAAGTCGTTACGCCATTCGTGCAGGTCGGAACTTACCCGACAAGGAATTTCGCTACCTTAGGATGGTTATAGTTACCACCGCCGTTTACTGGCGCTTAAGTTCTCAGCTTCGCCGAGACGAATCTCGACTAACCGGTCCCCTTAACGTTCCAGCACCGGGCAGGCGTCAGTCCGTATACATCGCCTTACGGCTTCGCACGGACCTGTGTTTTTAGTAAACAGTCGCTTCTCGCTGGTCTCTGCGGCCGGCCCCAGCTCAGAGTGCAAGACTCATCACCAGTTCCGGCCCCCTTCTCCCGAAGTTACGGGGGCATTTTGCCGAGTTCCTTAACCATAGTTCACCCGAACGCCTCGGTATTCTCTACCTGACCACCTGAGTCGGTTTGGGGTACGGGCCGCCATGAAACTCGCTAGAGGCTTTTCTCGACAGCATAGGATCATCCACTTCACCACAATCGGCTCGGCATCAGGTCTCAGCCTTAATGAGTGACGGATTTGCCTATCACTCGGCCTACACCCTTACCCCGGGACAACCACCGCCCGGGCTGGACTACCTTCCTGCGTCACCCCATCGCTCACCTACTACCCTGTTGGGTCAGCGGCTCCACCACGTCCCTTCGTCCGAAGACTCCAGGCCGGCTTCGCGGCTTTAGCATTCAGAGGTTCGACGTTGGCGCTTCAAAGCGGGTACGGGAATATCAACCCGTTGTCCATCGACTACGCCTGTCGGCCTCGCCTTAGGTCCCGACTTACCCTGGGCAGATCAGCTTGACCCAGGAACCCTTGGTCAATCGGCGCAAGAGTTTCTCACTCTTGTATCGCTACTCATGCCTGCATTCTCACTCGTGTCCCGTCCACAACTGGATTCCTCCGCTGCTTCACCCGGAACACGACGCTCCCCTACCCATCACAGCAGGCGTTGGCCCTGTTGCTGCAATGACACGACTTCGGTGGTGTGCTTGAGCCCCGCTACATTGTCGGCGCGGAATCACTTGACCAGTGAGCTATTACGCACTCTTTCAAGGGTGGCTGCTTCTAAGCCAACCTCCTGGTTGTCTCTGCGACTCCACATCCTTTCCCACTTAGCACACGCTTAGGGACCTTAGTCGGTGTTCTGGGCTGTTTCCCTCTCGACCATGGAGCTTATCCCCCACAGTCTCACTGCCACGCTCTCACTTACCGGCATTCGGAGTTTGGCTAAGGTCAGTAACCCGGTGAGGCCCATCGCCTATCCAGTGCTCTACCTCCGGCAAGAAACACGTGACGCTGCACCTAAATGCATTTCGGGGAGAACCAGCTATCACGGAGTTTGATTGGCCTTTCACCCCTAACCACAGGTCATCCCCCAGGTTTTCAACCCTGGTGGGTTCGGTCCTCCACGAAGTCTTACCTCCGCTTCAACCTGCCCATGGCTAGATCACTCCGCTTCGGGTCTTGGGCATGCAACTCGATCGCCCTATTCGGACTCGCTTTCGCTACGGCTACCCCACACGGGTTAACCTCGCTACACACCGCAAACTCGCAGGCTCATTCTTCAAAAGGCACGCAGTCACGAGACAGACGGGCAAGCCCACTGTCCGACGCTCCCACGGCTTGTAGGCACACGGTTTCAGGTACTATTTCACTCCGCTCCCGCGGTACTTTTCACCATTCCCTCACGGTACTATCCGCTATCGGTCACCAGGGAATATTTAGGCTTAGCGGGTGGTCCCGCCAGATTCACACGGAATTTCTCGGGCTCCGTGCTACTTGGGAGAAGCTCAAGTGAGCCGCTGATGTTTCGTCTACGGGGGTCTTACCCTCTACGCCGGACCTTTCGCATGTCCTTCGACTACACCAACGGTTTCTGACTCACCCAGCCGCCGGCAGACGACTGAAGAACTTTCCCACGACCCCTCATACGCAACCCCTGCCGGGTATCACACGTATCAGGTTTAGCCTCATCCGGTTTCGCTCGCCACTACTCCCGGAATCACGGTTGTTTTCTCTTCCTGCGGGTACTGAGATGTTTCACTTCCCCGCGTTCCCTCCACATACCCTATGTGTTCAGGTATGGGTGACAGCCCATGACGACTGCCGGGTTTCCCCATTCGGAAACCCCCGGATCAAAGCCTGGTTGACGGCTCCCCGGGGACTATCGTGGCCTCCCACGTCCTTCATCGGTTCCTGGTGCCAAGGCATCCACCGTGCGCCCTTAAAAACTTGGCCACAGATGCTCGCGTCCACTGTGCAGTTCTCAAACAACGACCAGTCACCCACCATCAAACCCCCGAAACGAGGATCATCAAGTAGGACCGGCACTGAAGCAACGACCATACGGCCGTTCCCTCAGGACCCAACAACGTGCCCGACCCACCAGACCCGCCAGAAACCCGTTCCACGCACCGAAGTGCAGTACTTGGGAGGCCTGACAGACCTCGTGTGCCGAATAGTCAACGTTCCACCCATGAGCTAGCACTTCAGGACATTCGCCCGAAGCTGCCATGTGCTCCTTAGAAAGGAGGTGATCCAGCCGCACCTTCCGGTACGGCTACCTTGTTACGACTTCGTCCCAATCGCTGGTCCCACCTTCGACGGCTCCTCCCCTTACGGGTTAGGCCACCGGCTTCGGGTGTTACCGACTTTCGTGACGTGACGGGCGGTGTGTACAAGGCCCGGGAACGTATTCACCGCAGCATGCTGATCTGCGATTACTAGCAACTCCAACTTCATGGGGTCGAGTTGCAGACCCCAATCCGAACTGAGGCCGGCTTTTTGGGATTCGCTCCGCCTCGCGGCATCGCAGCCCTTTGTACCGACCATTGTAGCACGTGTGCAGCCCAAGACATAAGGGGCATGATGATTTGACGTCGTCCCCACCTTCCTCCGAGTTGACCCCGGCAGTCTCCTGTGAGTCCCCATCACCCCGAAAGGCATGCTGGCAACACAGAACAAGGGTTGCGCTCGTTGCGGGACTTAACCCAACATCTCACGACACGAGCTGACGACAACCATGCACCACCTGTATACCGACCACAAGGGGGCGACCATCTCTGGCCGTTTCCGGTATATGTCAAGCCTTGGTAAGGTTCTTCGCGTTGCGTCGAATTAAGCCACATGCTCCGCTGCTTGTGCGGGCCCCCGTCAATTCCTTTGAGTTTTAGCCTTGCGGCCGTACTCCCCAGGCGGGGAACTTAATGCGTTAGCTGCGGCACCGACGACGTGGAATGTCGCCAACACCTAGTTCCCAACGTTTACGGCGTGGACTACCAGGGTATCTAATCCTGTTCGCTCCCCACGCTTTCGCTCCTCAGCGTCAGTAATGGCCCAGAGATCCGCCTTCGCCACCGGTGTTCCTCCTGATATCTGCGCATTTCACCGCTACACCAGGAATTCCGATCTCCCCTACCACACTCTAGCCTGCCCGTATCGAATGCAGACCCGGGGTTAAGCCCCGGGCTTTCACATCCGACGCGACAGGCCGCCTACGAGCTCTTTACGCCCAATAATTCCGGACAACGCTCGCACCCTACGTATTACCGCGGCTGCTGGCACGTAGTTAGCCGGTGCTTCTTCTGCAGGTACCGTCACTTGCGCTTCTTCCCTGCTGAAAGAGGTTTACAACCCGAAGGCCGTCATCCCTCACGCGGCGTCGCTGCATCAGGCTTTCGCCCATTGTGCAATATTCCCCACTGCTGCCTCCCGTAGGAGTCTGGGCCGTGTCTCAGTCCCAGTGTGGCCGGTCGCCCTCTCAGGCCGGCTACCCGTCGTCGCCTTGGTAGGCCATTACCCCACCAACAAGCTGATAGGCCGCGGGCTCATCCTGCACCGCCGGAGCTTTACACCAACCCCCATGCGGAGGAAGGTCATATCCGGTATTAGACCCCGTTTCCAGGGCTTGTCCCAGAGTGCAGGGCAGATTGCCCACGTGTTACTCACCCGTTCGCCACTGATCCACCCCGAAGGGCTTCACCGTTCGACTTGCATGTGTTAAGCACGCCGCCAGCGTTCGTCCTGAGCCAGGATCAAACTCTCCGTGAATGTCTGCCGGTAATCCGGCGAGCCACTCGCGTTGAGCGGCACGGCAACCACCGGAATTAGGTGATCCCGCGCACTGCGTCCTCGCTAGTGTTTTGTTACTAAAGGAATCTCCAACCCGGATCGAACGATCCAGGCCGGGGATGTCAACATATCTGGCGTTGACTTTTGGCACGCTGTTGAGTTCTCAAGGAACGGACACTTCCTTCGAGCCACTCTCGTGAACTCTCCGGGCGCTTCGTTCTTTCGTGTTCTCAGCTTATCAGATCCGCTCGGCCGGTTTGACCGGCGCTTGTTTCTCTGAATTCCCACTGAGGGGGCTTTCCTTCAACTTCGCTCCGAAGCCTATCAAAGGTTTCGGTGTGCTCAGTTCCGGGATTTACCGAATCGAGCAGGCATCCGTAAATGCATTCTGGCCCGAATTGGCGGTGTCGTGGACACTAGCGCCCGCATCCGACCTTTGTCCAGTCCGACGCAACCGTTTGAGTCTACTAGCCCCCACGGACCACGTCAATGGTTCGTGCGGGATGTAGGAAGACTAGCAGGTCAGGGGCCTACTCAGCACATCCGCCTCAGGCGGCCACGGGCTGCAGGTCCGCCCGGTCGGCCGCGTCCACATCGCCGTACTCGCCGTCGGCCGCGGCCTTGCGGCCCAGCACCAGTGCGTAGGCGAGGAAGAGCACCTCGGCGACGGCTCCGATGGTGATGCGTGCCCAGGTCGGCAGGCCCGAGGGAGTGACGAAGGCTTCGAGGAGGCCGCTCACGAAGAGCACCACCGTCAGGCCGATGACGGCGCCGATGATGGCCCGGCCCTCCTCGGCCAGCGCGGTCCGGCGGTCCCGGGGGCCGGGGTCGATGATCGTCCAGCCGAGCCGCAGGCCCAGGCCGGCGGCCACGAAGACGGCCGTGAGTTCCAGCAGACCGTGCGGCAGCAGGAGGCCGAGAAAGAGGTCCAGCCGGCCGGCCGAAGCCATCAGGCCGATGCCGAGGCCCAGATTGACCACGTTGCCGGCCAGCACCCAGAGCACCGGGATGCCGAAGAAGATGCCGTACATCAGGCACTGCGCGGCGATCCAGGCGTTGTTCGTCCAGACCTGGGCGGCGAAGGAGCTCGCGGGGCGGTCCGAGTAGTACGCCTCGTAGGCGCCGCCGGGCCTGGTCATCTCGCGGAGTTCGGCGGGCGCGGCGAGGCTGTCGCGGACCTCGGGGTGGTTGGCCACCCACCAGGCGACCAGGGCCGCGCCGAGCAGCGAGACCAGCGCGATCGGAATCCACCAGCGGCGCGCGCGGTAGAGCGTGGCGGGGAAGCTGACCGCGAAGTAGCGGCCGACGTCGCGCCAGCCGCTGCTCCGGCTCCCGGTCACCGCGTCGCGGCCGCGCGCGACCAGGGTGGTCAGCCGGCCTTCGAGGGTGGGGTCGGGCGCCGCGGCCTGGACCTTGGCCAGGTGGCCGGTGGCCCGCTGGTAGAGGGTGACCAGCTCGTCGGCCTGCTCCCCGGTGAGCCGGCGGGACCGGCTGAGGGCGTCCAGTCGGGCCCACTCCCCCTGGTGGGTGGTGACGAAGACGTCCAGGTCCATGCGGCACGCTCCAGGTTCGGCGGGAGGAGGTGGAGAACGGGGATGACGGGCGGGGCACGTACCCGGGCCGGGGCGGGGCCGCGGAACGGCTCGCCCCCGGGCGGTGCTCGGTGCTGCGCGGTGGTGCGGTGAAGATGGCCGGGCGGGGGCTAGCTTGCCAGAGGCCGGCCCGGCGTCCGCAGGGGGCGGCGAATCGCACTTCCCGGGCGGGCACGGCTCCCCGTATGTTGGCGGCGTCAGACCACGGGATCTCGGGGGCCGGTCTGCACGGGCCGGTCGGACGGCCCGCCTTCCCCGTCGGCGACGCAGTGGAACGGACGGGTGTTGTGAGCGACCTGGTGACGGGTGAGGCGGTCGTCCTCGGCCTTCGGGCGGCGAAGCTTCCCAGTCGCGCGCTGGCGGTCGCGCTCGACCTGCTGGTGCAGTGCGGCGGCCTGCTGCTGGCGATCGTCGTCCTCGCCTTCGCCGCGCCGGACATCGACACCGCCGCCGCCGTCGCGACGATGCTCGCCATGACGGTGTTCTTCCTGGTCGGGCTGCCGGTGATGGTCGAGACGCTGTCCGGCGGGCGCTCGCTCGGCAAGCTGGCGTTCGGCCTGCGGGTGGTGCGGCGGGACGGCGGTCCGGTGCGGTTCCGGCACGCGCTGGTGCGCGGCCTGATCGGCTTCTTCGAGATCATCTCGCTCAGCGGGGTGCCGGCGGTGGTCTGCTCGCTGGTGTCCCAGGACGGGCGCAGGCTCGGGGACGTCTTCGCGGGCACCCTGGTGGTGCGCGAGCGGGTGCCCGGAGCGGGCCGGGGCGGGGTGACCCTGCCGCCACTGCCCCCGCAGCTGATGCAGGCGCTGGGCGGCGAGCTGGTGGCGCTGGACCTGTCGGCCGTCCCGGAGGGTCTCTGGCTGGCGGTGCGGCAGTTCCTCGGCCGGCTGACGCAGCTGGATCCGCAGATCGCACAGACCATGGCCGTGCAGCTGACCGCCGACCTCGTCGCGAGCACCGGACATCCGGCCCCCGTCGGGGTGCATCCGGCCGCCTACCTCGGTGCGGTGCTGGCCGAGCGGCAGCGCCGGGAGTGGGCCAGGGCGACCGGTCCGGGCACCGTGCAGCCGGCCCCCTGGGGCCCGGGCCCCGCCGGACAGCCGTACCCGGGACAGCCCTACCCCGGACAGCCGTACGCAGGACAGCCGTATGCCGCGCAGCCCCTCCCCTGGCAACCCGCCGCCCCCCAGTACGCGCAGCACGCACCGCCGCCGTACGGACAGACGCCGTACGGTCAGGCAGCCGTCCCGGCCCAGCAGCCGGCGCCCCGGCAGACCCCGGGGGCACCCGTGGCCGCGGCCCAGCAGCCGGCGGCGCAGGCCCCGGAGGCGCGGGCGGCCACGGACACCGGTTTCGCCCCGCCCGCCTGAGGCTTTCCCGCCTCCGGCGGGCAGCCCCCCGAAGGCGCGACCCGCCGCCGGATCGACCCGTCAGCCGGTGAACTCGGCCGGCCACGGGTTGGGCGGCGAGGCGAGCTCCTCCAGTTCGATTCCCGGGGCGGCCAGCACCACGTCACCGGCCAGGTGGACCACCTGCTGCTCGCCCGTCTCCAGATCGGTGACCTGGTACCGCTCGACCAGCAGCGGGCCGGAGTCGGTCGGGTGCGTCTCGGTGCCCTCCAGCAGCCAGCCCTGGTCGAAGGTGCGCGGCGCCAGCACCGGGTCGCTGAAGCCGACCAGCCGGACCCGGGTGCTCGCACCCTCCCGCAGCCGGAGCATCCGCGCGGTGGCGATCAGGAAGGCGGGCGAGCGGCCGGCGAAGCCGTGGGCCCGGTCGTGCCCCTCCACCGCGTGCTGCCCGGCGGGGTCGGCGGCGTCGGTACGGACCCAGGCCACGCCGTCCACCGCACCGCCGCGCACCTGCCAGCCGCCCGCGCGGACTTCGAGCCGCAGCGGGCGGCAGCGCGAGTCGAGGGTGAGGTCGACGGTGCCGAGGGTGCTGCCGTCGGGGCCGTAGGTCTTGGAGACGTAGCGCCAGCCGGCCGGGCCGGGGGCGCAGCTGAACCGTTCCTCGCCGAGCAGGACGTGGTCGTGGCCAGGGGTTGCGGAGGTGTGGAGCGAGTACCGGCCGTTGGGCATGGACCGAAGCCTACGTCGCGGGCCGGGCCTCGCCGGACCCGGCCGGACCCCCCAGCCCGGGCTCGCCCGAGGCCCCCGCCCGGGACACCCGCCCCGGTCCCGCCGCCCGCCGCCCGCCGCCGGGAACGCGAACGGCCGGCGCCCGCGGGGGGCGCCGGCCGGACGGCTACGACCGGATCGACGGGCCGCCGGTTCGGCGGGCCCGCGGGTCCGTGTGATCAGTGGCGGTACCGGTCCGCCGTGATCATCAGTAGCGGTACTGGTCCGCCTTGTACGGGCCCTCGACCGGGACGCCGATGTAGTCGGCCTGCTCCTGCGACAGGACGGTGAGCTTCACGCCCAGCGCGTCCAGGTGCAGGCGGGCGACCTTCTCGTCCAGGTGCTTCGGCAGCACGTACACGCCGACCGGGTACTGCTCGGTCTTGGTGAAGAGCTCGATCTGCGCGATGGTCTGGTTCGCGAAGGAGTTGGACATCACGAAGGACGGGTGGCCGGTCGCGTTGCCCAGGTTCATCAGGCGGCCCTCGGAGAGCACGATGATGGTCCGGCCGTCGGCCTTGCGCCACTCGTGGACCTGCGGCTTGACCTCGGTCTTCACCACGCCGGGGAGCTTGGCCAGGCCGGCCATGTCCAGCTCGTTGTCGAAGTGGCCGATGTTGCCGACGATCGCCTGGTGCTTCATCTGCTCCATGTGCGAGGCAAGGATGATGTCCTTGTTGCCCGTGGTGGTGATGAAGATGTCGGCGATCGCGACGACGTCCTCCAGGGTGGTGACCTGGTAGCCGTCCATCGCGGCCTGCAGGGCACAGATCGGGTCGATCTCGGTGATGATGACCCGGGCGCCCTGGCCGCGCAGCGACTCGGCACAGCCCTTGCCCACGTCGCCGTAGCCGCAGACGACCGCGACCTTGCCACCGATCAGCACGTCCGTGGCGCGGTTGATGCCGTCGATCAGCGAGTGGCGGCAGCCGTACTTGTTGTCGAACTTCGACTTGGTGACGGCGTCGTTGACGTTGATGGCCGGGAACAGCAGCTTGCCGTCGCGGTGCATCTCGTACAGGCGGTGGACGCCGGTGGTGGTCTCCTCGGTGACGCCCTTGATGGTGGCGGCGACCTCGGTCCACTTGCTGGGGGACTCGGTGAGGGTGCGGTTGAGCAGCTCCAGGATGATCCGGAACTCGTCGTTGTCGGCGGTCGACGGGTCCGGTGCGGAGCCGGCCTTCTCGAACTCGACGCCCTTGTGGATCAGGAGGGTGGCGTCACCGCCGTCGTCCAGGATCATGTTGGGGGTCTGGCCGTCGGGCCAGGTCAGCGCCTGCTCGGTGCACCACCAGTAGTCCTCCAGCGTCTCGCCCTTCCAGGCGAACACCGGGACGCCGGCCGGGCTCTCGACGGTGCCCTCGGGGCCGACCGCGATGGCCGCGGCCGCGTGGTCCTGGGTGGAGAAGATGTTGCAGGAGCACCAGCGGACCTCGGCACCGAGCGCGGTGAGGGTCTCGATCAGGACGGCGGTCTGCACGGTCATGTGCAGCGAGCCGGTGATCCGGGCGCCGGCCAGCGGCTGCGCGGCGGCGTACTCGGCGCGGATGGACATCAGACCGGGCATCTCGTGCTCGGCCAGCTGGATCTCCTTGCGGCCGAACGGCGCCAGGGAGAGGTCGGCGACCTTGAAGTCACCGGTGGTGTTCGACGACATGCGTCTGCTCCTCGCTGCGTGGATGGGGGAAAGCGGGCCAAGGTCCGGTGTGCGTCGCAGCACGGCGGGGCCACGGGTGCGCGGCATCGCCTCAGGCACCGGCGGGGCCGGACCTGCTGCGCGGCACAATCCGTCGGAGGACCTCTCTCCCTCGACCGGGTACGGGCGGACGGACCGCCGTGACCGATCGACCGCCATCAGCAGCGACGTTTGGCACTGTGACGAATCTACACCGACGGCCCCCGCGGCCGGGCTCCGTATGGCCGGATCCGGCCGGGGAACCCGGCCGCGGAGGCCGGAGCGGACGGTGTCCGCGGCCGCCCGGGGCGAACGGGGCGGCGAACGGCGTGGGGTGCGGTGGCGGGTCAGTGGGTGGTGTCCGGCCCCGGGCCGCCCGGCGTGGCCAGCGGGTCGTCGCCGGCGGCGGCCTTCGCGGCGTCGTAGACGTCCGGCTCCAGGTAGATCGCACGGGCGATCGGGACGGCGCGCCGGACCCGGGCCTCGGCCGCGTCGATGGCTTCGGCCACCTGGGCGGCACTGTCCTCCGCGTTGACCCCGATCTTGGCCGCGACCAGCAGTTCCTCGGGCCCGAGGTGCAGGGTGCGCATGTGGATCACCCGGTTGACGGAGTCGTGGTCGACCAGCGCCTCACGGATCCGCTGGACGCTGTCCCGGTCGGCCGACTCGCCGAGCAGCAGGGACTTGGTCTCCATCGCCAGCACGACGGCGATGACCACGAGCAGGATGCCGATGCAGAGGGTGCCGATGCCGTCCCAGACGCCGTTGCCGGTGATCACCGTGAGGGAGACCCCGAGCAGGGCGAGCACCAGGCCGATCAGCGCGCCGGTGTCCTCCAGCAGGACGACCGGCAGCTCGGGCGCCTTGGCCCGGCGGATGAACTCGACCCAACCGAGCCGGCCCTTCGCCTTGTCGGACTCCTGGATGGCCGTCCAGAACGACCAGCCCTCCATCAGGATGGCGAAGACCAGGACGCCGACCGCCCAGTACCAGCCGTGCAGCTCGTGCGGGTCGTGGATCTTCTCGTAGCCCTCGTAGACGGCGAACAGGCCACCGACGCTGAACAGCACGATGGCGACCAGGAAGGCGTAGATGTAGCGCTCGCGGCCGTAGCCGAAGGGGTGCTCCTCGTCCGCCTCGCGGCGGGCCCGCTTGCCGCCGATCAGCAGCAGCACCTGGTTGCCGGAGTCGGCGACCGAGTGGACGCCCTCCGCGAGCATCGAGGAGGAGCCGGTGAACCCGAAGGCCGTGAACTTGGCCGCCGCGATCGCCAGGTTCGCGGACAGCGCCGCCACCAGTGCCTTGGTCCCGCCTTCGGTACTCATGCTCGGGTTCGTTCCCTCCGACGGGGCCGGTGCTACGGCCTGCGCTGCTCTGCTGTCGAGCGCATACGCTATCCCGCCCGGGCACGGCGGCCGGGCTTTGGTTCGCCCCTCGGGCTGCGCCCGGCCCTGCGGCGGCCGCAGCCGGACCCCGGGCCGGGCGGACGGCGTACGACGGCCGGGCCCGACGGCAGGCGCTGCGGGGCGGGCGGCGGGACACTTCGGGGCGGGCGGCGGGCGGCGCGCGATGAGCGACGCCGGGCCGGGTGGCGGCTGCGGTTGCGGCGGCCGGGTCAGCCGCCGGTGGCGGCCAGGCCCAGGTAGACGGCGGCGAAGTCGGTCAGCGCGACCAGGTCGGCCAGGGCGTGCAGCGGGTCGGTGCGGCCGCTGGCGTACTCGGTAAGCCTGACCTCGTGCGCGGCCGCCAGTCGGTGGGCGCGCGAGACGGCGACACCGCGCGGGGCGTCGTCGTCGGCCGGCTGCTCGTACGGGCCCTCGGTGTCGGCCTCCTCCGCCGGCTCCGTCGGCGCACCGGACCGGCCGGGGGTGTGGCGCAGCAGCAGGACCTGGAGCAGCAGCGGGTCCTGCTCGTCGATCCGGTCACGGAAGAAGTCGTCCGGGTCGGCGCCGCCGCCGAGCTGGCCGACGAACATGCCCCGGTGGGCGAGCAGCGCCTGCGGCAGCAGCCCGGCCAGCGCCGGGCGCCCGGCCCGGTCGGCCAGCTGCGCGGCGAACCGGACCGCCACCGCGCCGGCCAGCGGGCCCTCCGCCCAGAGCAGCGGCACGGTGCCCGACAGTCGGGCGGCCAGGCTCTTCGCCGGGTTGGTGTACGCGGCGGCGTCGGGGCGGCAGCGGACGGCGCTCTCGTCCAGGCGGTCCGCGGTGGCCGGCAGCGAGCCGGGCGGCAGCTGGGTGATGCCGGTCTTCTCGGTGAGGGCGAGCAGCGGCGCGAGGAAGGCCCAGAGGGCGCCCGGGTCCTCGGCGGGCAGGTCCGGCTCGGCGGGCCACCGGCCGTCGGCGGCCGGGTCCTCCTGCTCGGGCAGGGACGGCCGGACGTAGGGCAGCGGAAGCGCGCGGACCTGCAGGGCGGCGTCGGCCAGGCCGCTGCCCTCGGGGGCGATCACCACGATCGAGCAGCCGCGGGCGTAGGCCTGCTCGGCGAGCGTGATCAGGCCGCGCTCGCCGCCGTCGGCGGAGGCGATCACCAGGAGGTCCATCGGCCCGGCCCAGCCGGGGAGTTGCCAGGTCATCCCGGCGGCGAAGGCGGGCACCCGCAGACGGCGGTCCTCGCGGGCGACCGTCCCGGCGTCGGCCGGGGGCAGGCCGGTGACCAGGCAGGCGGTGCCGGCCAGGGCCGCCAGGATCTCGCCGGCCAGCAGGGCGCTGCCGTGGCCGGCGACCAGCACGCCGCGCGGCCGGCCGTCCGGACGCAGCGCGGCGACCCCCGCCGCGTCCGCGAGCCGCAGGGCGGTGCGCACCCGGGCACCGGCCCCGGCCAGGGCGAGCAGCGCGTGGTCGTGGTCGGCGCGCTGGAGGGCGTCCGGGTCGTCGAGCAGGGTGTCGTCGAGCATGCGCTGGCCTCCGGCCGAAGACGTGGTGCTACCGACGGGGTGGGGCGGCCCGGTGCCGGGCGCCCGGACCTCCGGATGTGGTCCCGCGGGCAGGGCCTCAGGCCGGGCGGCGGGCCTCGTCGACCAGCAGCACCGGGATGCCGTCCCGGACGGGGTAGGCCAGCCCGCAGCTCTTGCCGGTGCAGAGCAGCTCGGGCTGCTCCTCCGTGCCGCCCTCGGTGAGCGGGCCCCGGCACTCGGGGCAGACCAGGATCTCCAGCAGGAAGGGTTCCAGCTTCATTGGGCGTCAGGCTCCAGATCTCGCGGGGAGGGGCGGCAGAGCGGTGCCCCGGCCGGTAGCAACCCTACCGGCCGGGGCACCTGGGAGGTCAGAGCCGGGGCCCGGCCGCGACGGTGTCAGCCGTCGTGGTGTCAGGCCGCCGGAGGTCCGGGGCGTCCGGTGCCGGACGCCCCGCGGGAGCCCGGTCAGGCCCGGACGATCGCCAGCACGGCGTCACGGACCTCGGCCATCCTGGCCGCGTCCTTGGCCTCGGCGTTCAGGCGCAGCAGCGGCTCGGTGTTGGAGGCGCGCAGGTTGAACCACCAGTCCTGGCCGGCCACGGTGAGGCCGTCCAGCTCGTCGACGGTGGTGCCGGGCAGCTCGCCGTAGACGGCGCGGACGGCGGCGACCCGGTCGGCCTGGTCGGCGACGGTGCTGTTGATCTCGCCGGAGGCGGCGTAGCGGTCGTACTCGGCGGTGAGCGCGGAGAGCGTGCCGTCCTGTCCGCCGAGCGCGGCCAGCACGTGCAGGGCGGCCAGCATGCCGGTGTCGGCGCGCCAGAAGTCGCGGAAGTAGTAGTGCGCGGAGTGCTCGCCGCCGAAGACGGCGTCGGTGACGGCCATCTCCTGCTTGATGAAGGAGTGGCCGACCCGGGTGCGGACGGGCTCGGCGCCGAGCTCGCGGACCACCTCGGGGACGGTCCAGGAGGTGATCAGGTTGTGGATGATGGTCGGCTTCTCCTCGCCGGCCGCCCGGGCGCGGGCGATCTCGCGGGCCGCGACCAGGGCGGTGATCGCGGACGGCGAGACGGGCTCGCCGCGCTCGTCGATGACGAAGCAGCGGTCGGCGTCGCCGTCGAAGGCCAGGCCGATGTCGGCGCCGGTCTCCCGGACCTTGGCCTGCAGGTCGACCAGGTTCTTCGGGTCGAGCGGGTTGGCCTCGTGGTTGGGGAAGGTGCCGTCGAGCTCGAAGTACATCGGCACGAGGTCCAGCGGCAGGCCGTCGAAGACGGTGGGGACGGTGTGGCCGCCCATGCCGTTGCCGGCGTCCACCACGACCTTGAGCGGGCGGACGGCGGTGAGGTCGACCAGGCCGAGCAGGTGGTCGGCGTAGCCGCGCAGGCTGTCCTGGGTGGAGAGGCCGCCCGGCTTGACGTCCACGACGGGGACGGTGACGGTGTCGTCCTCGGCCGTCCAGGACTCGACCAGCTCGCGGATCTCGGTCAGGCCGGTGTCCTGGCCGACCGGCGCGGCGCCGGCGCGGCACAGCTTGATGCCGTTGTACTCGGCCGGGTTGTGGCTGGCGGTGAACATCGCGCCGGGCAGGTCGAGCTTGCCGCTGGCGTAGTACAGCTGGTCGGTGGAGCAGAGGCCGATCTCGACGACGTCGGCGCCGTACGCGGCCGCGCCCTCGGCGAAGGCCCGGCTCAGCGACGGGGAGGAGGGCCGCATGTCGTGGCCGACGACGATCGCGGCCGCCTCGGTGACCCGTACGAATGCGGCGCCGAAGGCGCGTGCCAGGCTCTCGTCCCACTGGTCCGGCACGACGCCACGGACGTCGTACGCCTTCACGAGCTGCTTGAGGTCACGCACTACGGCTCCACCCTGAGATTTCCGGTCTGCGGGCCGCTCGGCCCCTGGTCACGATACGTCCGGTCGCCGCGGGTAGCGGGTACTCGGTCAGGGCAGCGTACCGGGACACGGTGGCCGGGAGGTTTCCGGCCGGAGCGGGCAGGGAAAGGCCGGCGGTCAGTTCTCGGGCGAGCGGAGCACCCTCAGGTGTCCGCGGCGGCCGGCCTCGGTGGGATCGCCCTCGGGGCCGCGGCCCTGACGGGGCGTGCGCTCCTGCGGGCGGGCGGCCTCGCGGACGGCGTTGGCGAGGGCTTCCAGGTCGTCGCTGCTGCGGCGGAGCGGGCCGGCCTCGGCGGCGAGGCGGACGACGTCCCAGCCGCGGGGGGCGGTGAGGCGCTCGGCGTGCTCGGCGCACAGGTCGTAGCAGTGCGGCTCGGCGTAGGTGGCGAGCGGGCCGAGGACGGCCGTGGAGTCCGCGTAGACGTACGTCAGCGTCGCGACGGCCGGTCGGCCGCACGCGGTCCGCGAACAACGACGTACAGAGCTCACGAGGGTGGACGGTACCGCACTCGCCGCCGGGGAGCGAAGACCCGCCCCCGGCGAGTACCACGTGTCGTGGCGGCCGCGGCGGTGAGATGCCGCCGAGGTGGTCCACTTCGGAGCGTGCAAGGACTACGCTCGACAGTGATATGGAGAGCTCCGCACCTCAGTCATCACCGGGCCCCGCGCGCCGGCCCCGGCACCGCGACCGGCACGGCCGGGGTCTGCGCGGCCCGCTGGCGCCGCCTCAGGTGCCGATCTCGCTGACCCGATCCGAACTCTTCGACGACTACGTGCGCGAGTCGGTGGAGCGGCTGGAGCGGCGCTGGCCGCAGCTGATCGACGTGGAGTTCGCCGTCCAGGAGGTGCCGCAGCCCGGGCAGGGCGAGGCGGACCAGGAGGGCGGGGTACCGCTGGGCCGGCTGCAGCCGGCCAAGCAGGGCCGCAAGAGCCGGATCGTGGTCTACCGGCGGCCGGTGGAGATCCGGGCGAAGTCGCGCGAGGACCGCGCGGCGCTGGTGCACGAGATCCTGATCGAGCAGGTCGCGGACCTGCTGGGGATGTCGCCGGACGCCATCGACCCCCGCTACGACGAGGAATGACCCGCCGCCACGGCGTGGGCTGACACCCCCGGGGAGAACGCACGGGCGAGCGCGCGGGCGGGTGCGCCCGGGGCGGTGCCGCGGCGGGATGACGACGCGAGGTGGGGCCGCCCGGCCGGGCGGCCCCACCGGGGGCGTCAGCGGACCAGCAGGCCCGGGTCCTGGGCGGCGTGCGGCACGCTCACGGTGCTGCGGTCGTCCGCGAAGGACTGGATGGTGAACATCGGCACGTCCTTGAGCGGCAGCGCGAGCATCCGGGCCGCGACCACCGGACCGCCGGAGACCGTCTCCAGGGTGATCGCGAAGCTGCCGTTCAGCCCGGCCGGCTCGGGGGCCGGCAGGCCGACCGTGCCGCCCGCGGGGATCTGCACGTCCTGGGTGGCCGGGGTGCCGCCGCCGCTGCCCGCCGAGGAGGTCACCCGGACGGTCGCGGCCTCGCCGGTCGAGGTCAGGTAGAGCGTGCCGGCCTTGGACCGGTTGTCGGCGACGGTGGCCCGCTTGCCGACCGGCACCGCGCCGGCCAGCCAGGCCGCGTCCGACTTGCCCTTGTCCGTGCGGTCCACCCGCAGGCCGGCCACCACCGGGGTGGGGTGCTTCTCGTCGGTGGGCGACACCCGCAGCGAGGCGACCTCGTCCCGGGTGACCTTGCCGAGGTCGACGGCGGCCACCATGCCGGCCTTCACGTGGATCGACTCGTTGCCGGCCGGGGTGAACCAGCCGTTCTTGCCCGAGAGCTCGATCTTCAGGTCGGCGTCGTCGTCACCGGGGGCGGCCACCACCAGGCGCGCCGAGGCGGTGTCGGCGGGCAGGCCGGGCAGCACCTGGACGGGCGCGGGGGCCGCCGAGACCGGCACCCAGTCCGCGCCCTTGTTGCCGTCGGCGGCGTGCAGTGCCGCGCCGACCCGGCCGCTGCGGGCGACCACCTGCACCGCCAGGTCGGCCACCGGGCCCTTGCTCAGGGTGGAGAGCAGCACCGACTGCGAGGCACCCGGCGCGATGGTCAGTCCGGAGGCCGCCTCGTTGTCGATCTTGCCCTTGTCGCCGTACAGCTTGAGGTCGACCACCGCCGCGACCGAACCCGGGTTGGTCAGGCTGACGTAGTCGGTCCGGCCGTCGAGGGTGCTGGCGCCGGCGAACCAGAAGCCGGTGCCGGCCACGCCGCAGGTGACGCCGGACAGGCCCAGCCCGCGCTGGTCGGTGACGGTGGTGGTCTGGCCGACGGTGAAGCCGGGCGCGTACACGCCGGTCGCGGTGCCGAAGCTGCCCGGCGCGGTGTCGCCGTTCGCGGCCGGGGCCGCCACCGGGACGCCGGGCTTGGCCAGGGCCAGCCGGGCGTCGGGCGGCGGCGCGTCGGTGGCCGGGGCGGCCGCCGGGGTGGCAGCCGGCGCGGGCGCGGCCGGGGACGCCGCGGCGGCCGCGGACGGGGCGGCCGTGGGCGCGGCCGGCGGCGGGACGAGGTCGGCCGCGAAGCCGCTGCCCCCGGCGGCGGTGGCCCCCGGCGGGCTGAAGGCGGTCAGCGTGGTGGTGCCGGTCAGGCCCTGCAGGGGCTGCGGGCAGACCAGCGCGGTGCGCTCGACCTGCGCACTGCTCGCCGACCCGGCCGCGCCCTTGGCGACGGCCGGCGGGCGCAGTTCGGCGATGCCGAACACCGCGGCCAGCACCACGGCCGCCGCCAGCAGCGACTGCGTGGTCCGGGTCACGCCGGCGCCGCCGTCCGCCGGGGCGGACACCGCGCCGGACGGCGCGTCCGGCGCGGTGTCCGGCGCCGGCGAGGCCTTGGCCGGAGCAGTCCTGGCCGAAGAGGTCTTGAAGGTGGGCTTCTTCATCGCGGGTCAGCTCCCCGATCCGTTGTGGTGCGGGTACGGGCGGCCCTGGTGGTCCCGGTCGTCCGGGTCGTTGGGGTCGTTGGGGTCGTAGTAGGGATCGCCCTGCGGCTGGCCCGGCACCCACGGCTGCTGCTGGTCGCCCGGCTGCTGCTGGTAGGGGTCGTAGCCGTACTGCTGCTGGTACTGGTCGTAGCCGCCCTGCTGGTAGGGCTGCTGCTGGTAGCCGTCCTGGCCGCCGTAGGGCGCGGCGGCCGGCTGCTGCTGGTCCGCGTACGGGTACCCGCCGCCCTGGCGGCCGGCCCCGGCGGACTGGGACGGGTCCCAGCTGTACGGGTCGGCCTGCTGGTACGCCTGCTCCTGGTACGGGTCGGCGTAGGCGTCGGTATAGGGCTCGCCGCCCTGCTGCGCCGCGGCCTCGGCGGCGCGCAGCGGCTCGGGCGCGCCGGCGGGCTGCGCCGGGATGCCGCCCTCGTACACGCCGGTGTCGTCCCCGGCGGGGCCTTCGCCCTCGCCGCGCTCGGCCATCCGGCGGGCCCGGCGGCTGCCCGGGGCGGGTGCCTGCGCCTGGGCGGCGGCGGCCAGCGCGGCGGCGGCCACCACCTCCTCGGGGAGGTCGTCGTCGTTGTGGTTGCGCCGCCCGGGCAGGGCGAGCACCAGGACGGTCAGGCCGATCAGCAGCTGCGCCCAGATCCAGCCGGTGTGCGCCAGGCTGCTCTCACGGGTGACGGCGAGCTTGCCGCCGCCGGCCGGGAGCTTGAAGCCCTGCGCCCAGCCGTCCACGGTGACCGGCTCCAGCGCGGTGCCGTCCACGGTGGCCGTCCAGCCGGGGTCGGCCTGCTCGGCGAGCCGCAGCACCCGGCCGTCGGGGCCGGCCGCGACGGTGGTGGCGATGTCGCGCTCGCCGGAGGGGACCGCCACCGGGGCGGTCCCCGGCGCGGTGATCACGGCGCGGGTCGCGGGGACCCCGCCGACCTGCCAGAGCGCGGTGCCGGCGTCCTGGCTGACCTTGGTCAGACCGGGGGTGGCGTCCAGCACCTCCCTGGCCTTGGCGATCATCGGGTCCTCGACCAGGACGTACGCGACGCCGTAGCCGGCCAGCGCGCTCGCCTGGTCGGCGCCCGAGCCGGCCAGCAGGTTGCCGACCACGGTGTTCAGGCCGTTGCCGGCGGCGGAGCCCGCCTCGACCGTGCCCTCGGCCTGGCCGAGGCTCAGGCCGGCGCCGCGGACCAGCGCGAACCGCACCGCGGCGGCCTCCGCGTCACCGGTCAGCACCAGGGTGCGGGAGCGGTCGGTGGTGCCGGCCTCCTCCGCGATGAAGGCGGGCACCTGGGCGGCCGCGGCGGCCCGCCGCAGCGGCCCGTCCGCACCGTTGACGGCCCACCAGAGACCGGTGCCGAGCGGCGCCAGCGCGGCGGCGGCGACCACCAGCGCGGCCACCGGCTGGCGCCAGCCGAAGGCGATGCCGGCCACTCGGGCGTTGGCTCCGTCCGCGCCGATCGCCGCGGCGGCCAGCAGCGCGATGCCGGTGAGCAGGGTCGCCGGGCCGGCCCAGGCGGGCACCGCGGCGCCGCCGGAGGCGGGGGTGACGGCGCTGCCGGCCACCGCGACGGCGAAGACCATGCCGGCGGCCGCCGCGCCCCAGGCGACGAGTACGGCCCGCCGGCGGTCGGCGCGCAGCAGCGCGGCGAGCGCGGCGAGCACCACGCCGGCCGACAGCCACACCGGCGGGACGCCGGAGCCGCCGGGGTTGGCCAGGACGAGGCCGAGCGGCGTCGCCGGGTGACCGCTCGGGCCGGGCAGCCCGGCCTCCAGCAGCAGCCGCGACGGGTGCGCGAGGACGTGCAGCGACCAGGGCGCGAGCACCAGGACCGGCATCCCGAGGATGACCAGCACCCGCAGGCCGAGCAGGCGCAGCGCTTCCAGGCCGGAGCCGAAGGCGCCGCCGCGGGCCACCGCGGTGGCGAGCGCGGCCAGGCCGAGCGGGACGGCCAGGGCCCAGGCCAGCGGCACGAAGGCGGTCGCCAGGGTGAGCAGCAGGACGGCCATCCAGGCGCTGCGCCAGCCGGGGCGGGCGCCCTTGGCGGCGGTCTCGGCCCGGATGCCGAGGCCGACGGTGATGGCGGCGGCGCGGGCCAGCGGCGGCAGCAGCACGGCCAGGACGGCGGTGCCGATCCGGCCCTGGGCGAGCGCGCCGGTGGCGGCGGGCAGCACGGCGTAGGTGGCGCTGGCCCAGGCGCGGACGAGCTTGGAGTCCAGCAGCGGCCGGGAGACCAGGTAGGCGCTGACGGCGGCGAGCGGGACGGCGAGCACGACCAGCAGGGTCAGCGCGAGGTCGGCGTGGTCGAGCAGCAGCCAGGAGAGCACCGACAGGACGCCCAGGTAGGGCGGGGCGGTGGCGGTGGAGCCGGTGCCGACGGGGTGCCAGGAGCCGGCGTACATGCCCCAGAGGCCTGACGCGCCGTCGGCGGCGGGCAGCAGGGCGCCGCCGAGCAGGTAGCCGCCGCCGAAGAGCGGGCGGCAGGCGGCGAGCGCGAAGAGCAGCAGGCCGGCGAAGAGCACCGGCGCGGGGCGCCGGGCGAGCTTCTTGATCAGGGCGAACTGCTCGACGACCAGGTCCTCGGAGTCCTCGTCGCCGGGGCCGGCCTCGACCGAGCCGTGCCGGCCGGCGCCCGAGTCGTCGGTGCCGCCGATGCCGAGCGAGCTGATCGCGCCCTCGACGGCGAGCCGGGCGGTGGCGCCGGGGGCGGGGAAGAGCGTGCGGTCGTCGCCGGGGTCGGCGGCCCTGGTCCTGGCCCGGCGTTTGCGGGCGAGCAGGAGCCGGGGCAGCCGGATCAGTTCGTGGCCCAGGCCGGCGATCTCGTCGAAGGCCTGCTTGGGGTCCTTGCCGACCAGGTTGGCGAAGACCCGCAGCAGGGTGCCGAGGACGAGCCGCAGCAGGACGTACGGCAGCAGCAGGCCCTTGGAGTTGGCCAGCAGGGTGTAGACGGCGCCGGCCTTGTCGACCCGGTGCGGGTGGGCGGGGGCGCAGTCGATGGCCCGGCGCTCGCGGCTGGCGGCCTCGGCGTGCCGCAGGACGGCGTCGGGGGCGATCACCACCCGGTGGCCGGCGGCGTTGACGCGCCAGCAGAAGTCGGTGTCGTCGCGCATCAGCGGGAGCGCCTTGTCGAAGCCCCCGAGGTCCTCGAAGACGTCGCGCCGCACCAGCATCCCGGCGGTCGAGACGGCGAGGACGGGCCGGACCTGGTCGTGCTGGCCCTGATCCTGCTCGCGGCGGTCGAGGCCGGTCCAGCGGCGGCCGGAGCGGGCGATGCTGACGCCGACCTCCAGCAGCTGGCGGCGGTCGTACCAGCTGCGCAGCTTGGGGCCGACGACGGCGGCGGTGGGGGTGGAGTCGGCGACCTGCAGGAGCCGGCGCAGGGCGTCGGTCTGCGGTTCGCAGTCGTCGTGCAGCAGCCAGAGCCATTCGACCGGCTGGGTCTCGCGGGGGCCGCCGCGGCCGAGTTCGTCCTCGGCGCCGAGCGGGTCGCCGAAGTCGTCCCAGCCGCCGGTGACGGGGTCGTAGCCGGAGGGGTCGAGGCTGTAGGGGAGGTCCTCGGGGCGCAGCGGGGGGCTGTTGAACACCGCGTCGGCGACGGCGGTGCCGAAGCCGGCCCGGCGGCCGAGGATCAGCGGGCCGCTCTCCGGGAGCCAGTCGCCGAGGGTGTCGGCGAGCAGCTGCGGGGAGGCGTCGGTGGAGCCGGTGTCGACGGCGAGGATGCGCTGCACCTGACGGTCCTGGCCGAGCAGGCCGGCCAGGGCCTGCGGCAGCCAGCGGGCGCCGTCGTGGGAGACGATCACGGCGGTGACCAGGTGGCGCGGGTACGCGGGCGGCCTGGCAGCTGAGAAGCCGCTCTGGTGGCTGTAGACAGTCATCGAGTGCGCTGGCCCCAGTTTTTCAGTGGATGCAGCCGGTGGATGCAGCCGGTGCACGGCAGGTGGTGCGCGGTACCGGTCCGGGCGAGCCGTTCGACGGCCGGGGCGGGCGGCGCTGCGCGGGCCGGGAGCAGCGGCACCCGGATGGCGCACCACACTAACCGCTCCGGCCGGTATCGGTGGCAGCGGTGTCGGTGCAGTGCGGGTCCGGGAACGCATGAGCGCCCCACCATGTGGTGGGGCGCCGGTGCAACTGTCGTGGTGGTCGGCGGGCCGCTGGCCGCGGTGGACGCCGCCGGGTCCGGGGCCTGGTCGGCTCAGACCGCGCTCTTCTTGAGCCGCCGGCGCTCGCGCTCGGAGAGACCACCCCAGATCCCGAACCGCTCGTCGTTGGCGAGGGCGTACTCCAGGCACTCGGAGCGGACCTCGCAGGCGAGGCAGACCTTCTTGGCCTCCCGGGTGGAGCCGCCCTTCTCCGGGAAGAAGGACTCGGGGTCGGTCTGGGCGCACAGTGCGCGCTCCTGCCAACCGAACTCCTCCTCTTCCTCCTCGATGCCCTCACCGATCAACAGCTCAAAGAGCTCGCTCATGTGGCGCGCCTCCTCTGCCCCTCTTGGCGTCCCCGTGTTGCCGCTGCTGGGTGCGGCTGAACGACACGAGTGAAATTACAGTTGCGTCACTCTGGCCCAGTCAAGCCGAGCTCTGGTATTGGGTCGAGGATTCACTCCCCGGCACCAAGCCGTTACGAATAGTGTACATATACGGACATTGGGCACTTGTCGTCCGGATGCCGTCGAACCATCCGCAACCATCCGCCCGCTGACCCCTGGTCACCCCGGTTCGCGTCGATCTTGACCGTCCCTCACGAAGAAGGACGTCCACCGGGCGGGCGGGGGTTCCGGGAGACCGGCCCTGGGTGCGGGTACCCGCCCGAACCGGTCATCGGGCTGCCTTCCCGGCGATCTTCACATCGAAACATAGAGGGTGATTTATCACCCCATCCGGTGGTTCATGGGCACTGCCCACCCAATGTCCGGTCGAGCAGGTTGACACACGCACCCCCCTTGCGGTCTCCTTGCTCCCATGTCAGAGTCCGCCGCCCCCCGGAGCCGCCAGGCCGAGCTCCGCCGTGCCGCGAACTCTTTCCGCTGTTGTCGCCTCTGTTCCTGCTGTATCTAGGCGCTCGCGTCCCACCGCGCGCCGCCCAGGACCACAGAGGCCGCCCGCGCGCTCCCGCCCCAGGACCCCCGCGGATCCGGCTGATCCCCGTTCGAACCAGCCGCCTCCGAGGACGATCCCATGCGAATGAACCGCATCCGCAAGCGGAACCGTGACCGCAACAAGCCCGCCCGCCGACCCCTGGCCGCCCTTCCGGTCCTTCTCCCGTCGCCCGCCACGGAGCCCGTCCGCCCCTGGGCCGACGGCCTGAGCGACCTCTCCATCGCCGGCGACCCGCTGGCCTTCCCGCACCTGGCCCGCACCGACCTGCCCCAGCACCCCACCACCGTCGCCGGGTACGCGCAGCTCGTCCGCGAGATCGCCGCCGACCGCGACCGCTGGGAGCCGCTGGTCCGCTACGACGCGCTGACCCGCTGGTACGCCCGGCTGGAGACCGGCCCCGGCTACGAGGTCTGGCTGCTCAGCTGGCTGCCGGGCCAGAGCAGCGGCTTCCACGACCACGGCGACTCCTCCGGCGTGATGACCGTCGTCGGCGGCGAACTCGTCGAGCGCTCGCTCACCCTCCCCCGGACTCCGTCCGGGGGTGCCCCCAGCGGCGAGGACGCGCGCACCCTGCGCCCGGGAGGGCAGCGAGTGTTCTCCTCCGGCTACCTGCACGAGGTGGTCAACGCCTCGCTCGAACCCGCCGTCAGCATCCACCTCTACTCCCCCGGTCTGACCGAGATGCACCAGTACGGCGCACCGGTCGTCCCCGAGACCCAGCCCGTCGAGCAGAGCGCCGACCCGGCCGGAGCCCGCTGACGCCCCGTCCGCCTGGCAGGATGGGCTCATGCGCATCGTGGCACTGGCAGGCGGAATCGGTGGAGCGCGCTTCCTGCGCGGCCTCAAGGAGATCGTTTCCCCCGCGGACGAGATCACCGTCATCGGCAACACCGGCGACGACATCCACCTCTTCGGACTGAAGGTCTGTCCGGACCTCGACACCCTGATGTACACCCTCGGCGGTGGCATCCACGAGGAGCAGGGCTGGGGCCGGGCCGACGAGACCTGGTCGATCAAGACCGAGATGAAGGCCTACGGCGTCGGGCCCGAGTGGTTCGGGCTCGGCGACCGCGACTTCGCCACCCACATCGTCCGCACCCAGATGCTCGGCGCGGGCTACCCGCTGAGCGCCGTCACCGAGGCGCTCTGCGACCGCTGGCAGCCCGGCGTGCGGCTGCTGCCGATGAGCGACGACCGGGTGGAGACCCACGTCCGGATCACCGACGAGCAGGGCCCCCGGGTGGTGCACTTCCAGGAGTACTGGGTCAGGCTGCACGCCGCCGTCGCCGCCGAGGCGATCGTCCCGGTCGGCGCCGACACCGCGAAGCCCGCGCCCGGCGTGCTGGAGGCCCTCGCGGCCGCCGACGTGATCCTCCTCCCGCCCTCCAACCCGGTCGTGAGCATCGGCACCGTGCTGGCCGTGCCCGGGATCCGGGAGGCCGTCCGCGCGGCGGCCGCCCCGGTGGTCGGGCTCTCCCCGATCATCGGCGGGGCGCCGGTGCGCGGGATGGCCGACAAGGTGCTCGCGGCCGTCGGCGTGGAGGCCACCGCCGAGGCGGTGGCGCTGCACTACGGCGCCCGGGCCGGCGAGGGCCTGATCGACGGCTGGCTGGTCGACACCGCCGACGCGGCGTCGGTGGCCGCCGTCGAGGCGGCCGGCATCAGCTGCCGGGCCGTCCCGCTGCTGATGACCGACACCGGGGCGACCGCGGCGATGGCCCGCGAGGCGCTGGCGCTGGCCGAGTCGGTCCGCCGGTGAGCCTGCACGTCCTGCCCGTCACCGGCCTGCCGGAGATCGACGCGGACTCCGACCTCGCCGAACTGATCGCCAAGGCCGGCGATTTCGAGGACGGCGACATCCTGCTCGTCACCTCCAAGATCGTCAGCAAGGCGGAGGGCCGGCTGCTGCGCGCCGCCGACCGCGAGGCCGCCATCGACGCCGAGACCGTCCGGGTGGTGGCCCGGCGCGGCCCGGCGCGGATCGTCGAGAACCGCAACGGCCTGGTGATGGCCGCCGCCGGCGTGGACGCCTCCAACACCGCCCCCGGCACCGTCCTGCTGCTCCCCGAGGACCCGGACGCCTCCGCCCGCGCCCTGCGCGCGCGACTCCAGCAGCTGACCGGCCGCCGGCTCGCCGTCGTCGTCACCGACACCTTCGGCCGGCCCTGGCGCAACGGCCTGACCGACGTCGCGATCGGCGCCGCCGGCCTGCCCGTCCTGGAGGACCACCGGGGCCGCACCGACAGCCACGGAAACGAACTGGCGCTGACCGTCACCGCCACCGCCGACGAGCTCGCCGCCGCCGGCGACCTGGTCAAGGGCAAGGCCACCGGCACCCCGGTCGCCGTCGTCCGGGGCCTGGCCGGCCTGGTCACCGCCGAGGACGGCGCGGGCGCCCGCCCGATGGTCCGGGCGGCCGCCGACGACATGTTCCGGCTCGGCACCTCCGAGGCGCTGCGCCAGGCGGTCACCCTGCGGCGCACCATCCGCGCCTTCACCGCCGAGCCGGTCGACCCGGCGGCCGTCCGCCGGGCGGTGGCGGCCGCCGTCACCGCGCCCGCCCCGCACCACACAACGCCCTGGCGCTTCGTCCTGCTGGAGACCCCCGAGGTCCGCACCCGGCTGCTGGACGCGATGCTCGCCGCCTGGCAACGCGACCTGCGCGAACTCGACGGGTGGGACGACGCGAAGATCGCCCGTCGCACCGCCCGCGGCAACGTGCTGCGCGACGCGCCGTACCTGGTCGTCCCCTGCCTGGTGATGGACGGCTCGCACGCCTACCCGGACCCGCGCCGGGCCGCCGCCGAACGGGAGATGTTCACCGTCGCGATCGGCGCCGCGGTGGAGAACCTGCTGGTCACCCTCACCGGTGAGGGCTACGGCTCGGCCTGGGTCTCGTCCACCATGTTCTGCCGGGACACCGTCCGCGCCACCCTGGACCTCCCCGCCGACTGGGACCCGATGGGCGCCGTCGCCGTCGGCCGCCCCGCCGAACCGCCGCGCGAGCGGCCGGACCGCGGCGCGGACGCCTTCGTCACGGTGCGCTGACCCGCGGCGGGCGCCCTCCCCTGGCCCGGCCTCCCGCCGGGCGGGCGGACCGGGCGGACGGACCGGCGGGCGGGAGCCCCCGGAGCCGGACCGGCCCCGCTCAGCGCCCCCGGTGGTCGTTCGGCGCCAGCCGCGGGCCGTAGCGCGGGGCGTGGCCCGCGGTGGCGAGCAGCAACCGGCAGACCCGGTGGCGCTGCGGGCGGTAGGGCTCCAGCAGGGCCAGCATCTGGGTGTCGTCGCTGCGGGGCCGGCCGGCCAGCGCCCAGCCGACCAGGTTCGGCAGGTGGAAGTCGCCGACCGAGACGGCGTCCGGGTCGCCGTTGCTGCGCTGCAGGGTCTCGGCGGCCGTCCAGATCCCGATGCCGGGCACCGAGGTCAGCCGGGCGAAGGCCTCCTGGTGGGCGAAGCCGGAGGCCTCCTCCAGCCGGGGTGCCAGCCGGGCCGCCCGCACCACGGTGGCGGAGCGCTTGGGGTCGACGCCGGCGCGGTGCCACTCCCAGCTGGGCAGCATCGCCCACTCGCGGGCGGACAGCGGCACCCGCATGCCCTCGGCCGGCCCGGGGGCCGGGGTCCCGAAGTCGCGCAGCAGGACCCGCCAGGCGCGGTACGCCTCGTCGGTGGTGACCTTCTGCTCCAGGACGGCCGGGACGAGCGACTCCATCACCAGCCCGGTCCGGCCCAGTCGGGCCCCGGCGAGCCGGCGCTGCGCGTCGCGCAGCGGCCCGGGGGGCAGCACCAGCGCGGCGGGGTCGTCCTGGGCGCCGAGCAGTGCGGGCAGCTGCTCCAGCAGCCACCCGGCGCCCGGGCCCCAGGCCCGCGCCTCGACCTCGCCGTCGCCGGGGCGGCCGAGCACCCGCAGGGTGCCGATCCCGGCCGGGGTGCGCGAGGCCCGCCAGACGGCGCCGTCGCCGGTCCGGCGGTACGAGGGGTCGGCCGGGCCGCGGCGCAGCGGCAGCAGGGCGCGGCCGGGGTCGACCGGGAATCCGGGCCGCCAGCGCCGTACCGCTTCCTCCGTCACCGCACCAGCCTCCTGTGCGCCGGGCCGTCCGTCGGCCCCGCTCCGCTGTCCCGCCGGGCGGCCTTCGCCGACGATGGACCTATGAACGATACGCGGCTGCCGGAGCTGTCCCCCGCCGACGAGAGTGCCGTCCGCGGCCTCTACCACCGGGTGCTGGAGGGCTGGAACATGGGCGACGGATCGGCCTTCGCCGGGCCGTTCGCCACGGACGGCGAGGCTGTCGGCCCGGACGGGGTCCGCTACGTCGGGAGGTCCGGCATCGCCGCCGAGTTCGGCCGGATCCTCGCCGAACGCGAGCCGGCGGAGTATGTGGCGAGGGTGCGCCGGGTCCGCCCGCTGGCTCCCGGGGCGGCCCTGCTGGACGCGGTGGCGGGCATGGTGCCGCCGGACGCCGTCGACATCGATCCGGCGCTCAACTCGCTGCACACGGTGATCGCCGTGAACCGGGGCGCCGGCTGGCGGATCGCGCTGCTGCAGCAGACCCCGGCGGGGTACGGCAGCCGCCCCGATCTGGCCGCGGCGCTGACCGCGGAGCTGCGGGCGCTGGTCGCCCGCACCCCCGGCCCGGTCGGCTGAGCGCTCCCGGCCGGGCACACCCGTTCGGGGCGGCCGGCACCGCCCGGGCGCAGCGGCCGTGAAACCGGGCGCGCGGCAGCCGCGAGCAGCGGGCGCGCACAGCGGCCGTGAGCACCGACTGTCAGCGCGCGCCGTCCGCACGCGCCGTCCGCGGAACCCTCCGCGCCGGCCGACCGGGCGCCCGGCGTGCCCCGGGGCGGCCGGGTGCCCAAGATCACATTCGCCGACCGCCGTCCCGGGCCGGGCCGGGCACCGGTTTCTGACGCCACGCCGCTTCTCACGAGGCCCTTCACCCCTCCCGGTGGCGACCCCCTAGGCCGTAGGCTGGGGTGCACCATGACTGCGCCTTTCGCTGCCGATGCCCGCACCCCTGTCGAGCTGCTGCACGCATATCTGCGAGGTGGCACTCCCGCTGCGGATCCCTCACTCCCGCTGGTCACCTTCTACGACGACGCGACCGGCGAGAGAGTCGAACTCTCCGCCCGGACCTTCGACAACTGGGTCGCCAAGACCGCCAACCTGCTCCAGGACGAGCTGAACGCCGGGCCCGACGACCGCGCCTCGCTCCTCCTACCCGCCCACTGGCAGAGCGCCGTCTGGCTGCTGGCCTGCTGGTCGGTCGGGGTGACGGCCGCCCCGGGCGGCGACCCCGCCGACGCCGACCTGGTGGTCAGCGGCCCGGACGGCCTGGAGGCCGCGCAGGCCTGCACCGGCGAACGGGTGGCCCTCGCGCTGCGCCCACTCGGCGGGCGCTTCCCGCAGCGGCCGGACGGGTTCCTGGACTACGCCGCCGAGGTGCCCGGCCAGGGCGACCGCTTCGCACCGTACTCGCCCGTCCCGCCGGACGCGCCCGCGCTGGAGACCACGGTGGACGGCCTGCCGCTGAAGCTGACCGGCGAGCAGACCGTCCAGCTGGCCCGCGAGGGCGCGGCCCGGCTCGGCATCGGCCCCGGCGACCGGGTGCTCTCCACCCTGAGTTACGAGGACTGGTCCGGCCTGGAGGCCGGCCTGCTGGCGCCGCTGGCGGTCGGTGCCTCGGTGGTGCTGTGCCGCAACTCCGGGTCGCTGACGGCCGATCAGTGGGAGAAGCGGACCGACTCCGAACGGGTGACTCTGCGCCTGGGGTGACCCGGCGCCCCCGGGCCGGCGGGTAGGCATCCCTGCCATGGCCGAGGACGAGAACACCCAGGACTCCCCGACTGCACCCGAACAGAGGAAACCCGGCCGAGGGCGCCGACGATGGTTGCTGATCATCGCCGGCGCCCTCGCCATCGTCCTGCTGGCCTGCGGCGCGCTGGTCCGGATCGCGTACCGCAAGCTCGACGGGAACATCAGGACGGACACCGCGACCCAGCGGCTGCTGGCCAAGCTGGAGGCCGAGCGTCCGAGCCGCACGGCCGGCGCCCGGGGCGCCGAGAACATCCTGCTGATCGGCAGCGACGACCGGACGGGCGCCAACGCCGCGTACGGCTCGGTCGGCGGCCGGCGCTCCGACACCACGATCCTGCTGCACATCGCGGCCGACCGCCGGCACGCGACGGCGGTCAGCATCCCGCGCGACGTGATGGTGACCGTCCCGTCCTGCGAGCTGCCCGACGGCACCCGGACCGGCACCCGGCTGGTGCAGTTCAACGCGGCCTTCGAGACCGGCGGGCCGGCCTGCTCGATCCGCGCGGTGGAGCAGCTCAGCGGCATCCGGATCGACCACCACATGATCCTGGACTTCACCGGCTTCAAGTCGATGGTGGACGCGGTGGGCGGGGTGGAGGTCTGCGTCCCGCAGCCGATCCACGACAAGGACGCCAAGCTCGACCTGCCGGCCGGGCGGCAGACCCTGCACGGCGAGCAGGCCCTCGGGTACGTACGGGCCCGCGAGAGCCTGGGGGACGGCAGCGACACCCAGCGGATGGGACGTCAACAGCAGTTCCTGGCCGCGCTGATCCGCAAGGTCCAGTCGCAGGGGGTGCTGCTGAACCCGGCCAAGCTCTGGCCGGTGCTGGACGCGGCCACCTCCTCGGTCGAGGCCGACGAGGGCCTGTCCTCGCTCGGTTCGCTGTACGACCTGACCTGGGACCTGCGTTCGATGGAGCCCGCGAACGTGGTCTTCCTGACCGCGCCGCGCCGCCCCTACCGGCCCGACCCGGACCGCGACGAGTTCGTGCAGCCGCAGACCACCCAGCTCTTCACCGAGCTGCGCGAGGACCGGCTGCTCACCATCCGGCCTCCCGGCTCGGGCAGCGCGGCCTCGCCGGGCGCCCAGGCCGCCGGCGGGCCACCCGACCGGGCGGCCTTCGGGACGGGCGTCCCGCCGGGCCCGAGCCCCTCCCCCGTTTTCGAGGGAAGGACGGCCGACGCGGACGGCTGCGTGACGCATTGATCACGTTCCGTACCGGAACGATTCCGCCGGGAGTTCGTCAGCCGGGCGGGCGAGAATCCCCGAAAGAGTCCATTTCCTGAAGTCGCGGGCGGCGTTCCGACGAAATGTTCAGGGCTTTGTCCGTGAATGCCCGGAATACAGGGCATGGCAGAGATCACAGTCTGTTCAATCCCCCCGCCGGGCTCGTCTAGGGTGTCCGGGTCGGCCACGAACCACGTGCCGCGCACCGCACCGGGGAGGGAGACGGCCGTGCAGGAAACCCCGCAGGAGGTCGACCCCGCCGACCGGTGGGTGCTGGACCCGGACACCGGTCAGTACCGGCTCGACCTCGCCCCCAGGGTGCCGAGGCCCCGCGCCGCGCCCGCCGGGCCGCCCTCGGACACCCCGCCGCCGGGCGGGCGGGCCGCCCGCCGCCGCGGTGCCGGCGCCGCCCGGACCCGCCGCCGCCGGGCGCTCAAGTGGACCGCCGGGGCCGCCGCGCTCGCCCTGGTGGCCGGCTGCGGCGGCGCGCTGTACCTGTACGAGCACTTCAACAACAACATCACCGCCGTGAAGGTGCAGCTGGGCGACGAGGCCGACCGCCCGCAGCCGGCCGGTGACGCGATGAACATCCTGGTGCTGGGCACCGACAGCCGCGAGGGTCTCGGGAGTTCGTACGGCGACGCGGGCAGCACCGGGCACGCCGACACCACCCTGCTGTTCCACATCGCGAAGGACCGCAGCAACGCCACCGTGCTGAGCATCCCGCGCGACCTGATGGTGCCGATCCCCGATTGCCAGAGCGGCGACAAGAGGATTCCCGGGGAGGCCCGGGCGATGTTCAACACGAGTCTCGGGCAGGACGGCCGTGATCCCGGCTGCAGCTGGAAGACGGTCGAAAAGCTGACGGGTATTCGGATCGACCACTTCGTGATGGTCAACTTCGACGCGGTGAAGACGCTCTCCACCGCGGTCGGCGGCGTGGAGGTCTGCGCCGCGAAGGACATCAACGACCCGGATTCCCATCTGCGGATGACCAAGGGCAAGCACCTGGTGCAGGGCGACGAGGCGCTGGCCTTCGTCCGCACCAGGCACGCCGTCGGCCTCGGTGGCGACCTGACCCGCATTCCGTTGCAGCAGCAGTTCCTGAGCTCGATGATCCGCGCGGTCAAGAGCGGCGACACCCTGACCAGTCCGACCAAGCTGTGGAACCTGGCGAACGCCGCCACCAAGGCGCTGACCGTCGACTCGGGGCTGAACACCGTCGACCGCCTGAAGGACCTCGCGCTGGACGTGAGCAAGGTGGACACCAAGCACATCACCTTCGCCACCGCGCCGGTGCTGGACGACCCGCAGGACAAGAACCGGCTGGTCCTCAAGCAGCCGGACGCCGGCCAGCTGTTCTCGATGGTGGCCGGCGACCGCTCGCTGACCGACGCCCCGGCCCCGGAGTCCCCGGCGGCCGGCCAGGCCACCGCCGCCCCGGCGCCCCCGGCGGCCGGCCCCGCGGCAGCCCCGGCGGTCGACCCCAAGGCCGTGCCGGTCACGGTACGCAACGGCACCGGGACGCCCGGGCAGGCGCAGAAGACCGTCGACCGGCTCCAGGCCGCGGGCTTCACCCGGGCCGCCACCGCCGCCAACGCCACCGCGACGGCGGCCAGCTCGATCGGCTACCCGGCCGCCCGGGCGGGCCAGGCGGCCGCACTGGCCACCGCCCTCGGACTGCCGGAGGCGGCGCTCAAGGAAGACCCCCGGGCCGGGGCGAAGGACCCGCTGGTCGTGGTGCTCGGCAAGGACGCGGTCGCTGCCGCGCAGGCCGCCGCCGCACCCGGGGCGGCGGCCGCGGAGGCCCCCAAGGACCTGCAGCGGGTCGAGGCGGACGACGCCGACCTCTGTGCCAAGTGACCGTCCCAGCATTGTTCTGACTATGTAACACATCCGATCAGCTGTCGTGACCTCCGGTAGGTTCCCCACCGGACGGCCCATCAGGGGCCACGGTCACGAGGGGTGGCGGACCGCCATGGCAGTACACGCGCCGGCCAGGCCGGGCCATCACCGCAGGCCCGCCGCCGAACGACCGGACCGCCGCCGCTGGCTCCGGCCGGTGGCCCTCGCGACCGGGCTCACCCTGGTCGGGGGCTGCGCCGGCGCCTACCTCTACATCAGGCACCTGGACGCCAACATCCAGCACGCGCCGCTCGGCGCCGGCAACGCGCCGCCGCCCGGCGGGGCCGCCGACGAGCACGGCCGGACGGCGATGAACATCCTGATCATCGGCACCGACAGCCGTAAGGACCTGGGCGGCGCCTACGGCGACCAGGAGAACGTCGGCCAGGGCAACAACGACGTCAACATCGTGCTGCACGTCTACCCCGACCGGCGCTCGGCCGTCGCGCTCGACCTCCCCCGGGACACCCTGATCGACCTGCCCGCCTGCAAGGACCCGCAGAGCGGGCGCACCTCCCCCGCCGTCAAGCACCGGCCGCTCAACGAGGCGATGGGCCGCGGCGGTCCCGGCTGCGTGCAGGACACCGTGCAGTCCGTCACCAACCTGAAGATCGACCACTTCGCGGTGGTCAACTTCCAGGGCGTCAAGGACCTCACCGACGCCGTCGACGGCGTGGACGTCACCCTCTGCCGGGCGATCAAGGACAGCGACTCGCACCTCGACCTGCCCGCCGGCCGCAGCCACCTGACCGGGGAGCAGGGCCTGCAGTTCGTCCGGACCAGGTACGCCGTGCAGGACGGCACCGCCGTCGGCCGGTTCTCGATGCAGCGGGACTTCCTCTCCGCGCTGCTGCGCAAGCTCACCGACCGGGGCACCCTGCTCGACCCGACCAAGGCGTTCCCGGTGATCGAGGCCGCCACCCGGTCGATCACCGTGGACGACGCGATAGCCGGCACCACCAAGCTGGTCGGGCTGGCCTCCGAGCTGAAGAACATCAAGCCGGCCGAGGTCGCCTTCGCCCAGCCGGCGGTGGAGTACACCAACGACGACCCGGACCGGGAGCTGAAGAAGAAGGACCGCTTCGTCCAGCCCGCCGCCGACCAGCTGTTCGCGCTGATCCGCGCCGACAGGTCGCTCACCGGCGGCCCCGACCAGGCGCCGGACCCGGCCGCCACCGCACCGGCCGCGGGCGCACCCGCCACCTCGGCCCCGGCGCCCGCGCCGCCCGCCGACCCGCCCGCCGCACCGGCCACGGTCGATGTGAACGTGGTCAACGGCGTCGGTACCCCGGGCCTGGCCACCTCGGCGCAGAAGACCCTCACGGGACTCGGTTACCCGGTCACCGTCGGCCACAACACCGCCAAGCCCGTCGCCACCAGCACCGTGGCGTACGGCCAGGCCGACCGCAAGGGCGCCGCCGAGGTCCTGGCCAAGGCGCTCGGCCTGCCGGAGTCCGCCGTCAGCGCCACGGGCGGCGGCCGGAGCGTCCTGGTCACCCTGGGCGCGGACTACCGGGCGGGCACCGCGGTCGGTACCGCGACCGCCGGGCCGGCCCCGGTGCCGACCGCGGTGCCGAGCGACACCTCGGTGCACACCGGCGACGAGACCGCCTGCTCGGGCGGCGCCAAGTTCGGGACCTTCACCCGCTGAGGCGGTCGCGGGCCGGGAGCGGGCCCTGGAACGGGCCCTGGAGCGGGCCGCCGAACGGCCCGGCAGCAGCCCTTCAGTGGCCCTTCAGTGGCTCTGAGCACCCCGACGGCGGCCCGGGCCGGCGGGGGCGCACCGCGGCCGGCCGGCTTTCCGCCCAGCCTGTCCCAGCGCCTCCCCGCCGGCCCCAGCCGGTCTCAGCCCGTCTCAGCCCGTCTCAGCCCGTCGCACCGTGGTCGCGGTGCTGGCCGGCGGACGGCTCCCGATGACCTTGCGGGCCAGCGACCGGGGCGAGGTGAGGAAGCCGAAGCCCCAGCTGAGGTGCATGGTGGCGAAGGCCACCGGCAGCTGCGCGCGGGCCTTGAAAGAGAGGCCGCGGCCCTCGGTCACCGCTCCGCCGAGGATGCCGAGCAGGTAGCCGGCCGGCAGCGCCAGGAAGGCCGGGTGGACGGCGCTCAGCGCGAGGCCCAGCACCACGGCCAGGAAGGCGGCCGGCGGGGCCAGGTACCGCATGTTGACCGAACCCCGGTGGTAGCGGGTGACCACCCGGCGCCAGCGGCCGTAGTCCTTGTACTGCTTGGCCAGCGCCCGTACGGTCGGGCGCGGGCGGTAGGTGACCCGCAGCTGCGGGGTGAACCAGATCAGGCCGCCGTTCTGGCGGATGCGGTAGTTCAGCTCCCAGTCCTGGGCGCGGACGAACTCCTCGTTGTAGCCGCCGAGCCGCTCCAGCACCTCGCGCCGGAAGACACCCAGGTAGACGGTGTCGGCCGGGCCGGCCAAGCCGCCGGTGTGGAACGCCGCGTTGCCGACGCCGATCTTGGACGTCATGGCGGCGGCGACCGCCTTCTCCCACTCCGTCTCCCCCTCGGCGAACATGATGCCGCCGACGTTGGCGGCCTCCATCTCGCCCAGCAGCCGCACGGCCGTGGTGACGTATCCGGGCGTGAGCAGCCCGTGACCGTCGACGCGCACCACTATCGGATGGCTGGACCCGCGGATCGCGGCGTTCAGCCCCGCCGGGGTGCGCCCGGTGGGATTGCGCACCGTACGGACCCGGGAGTCCTCCGCGACGAGTTCGGCGGCGATCTCGTCGGTCCGGTCGCTCGACGGACCGAGGGCGATCACCACCTCCATCGGGCCGGCGTAGTCCTGTTCCAGGATGTGCCGGACAGCGGTGCGAAGGTGTCGTTCCTCGTTGAGCACCGGCATGATCACGGAGACCGCCGGCAGCTCCTCAGCAGCCTTGGTGTTCATCGAGGCCAACCGTACCGGTGCAGGTGGGTCCCAGTCTCGTCCCGGTCCTGGCACTCCTGCGAACTCGCCCGGGAACGGGCGTTCCGGCAGGTGCGTGCCCGCCCCGGCGAGCCCGGCGTGCCCTCACCCGGCCCGGCCGCACGCACGCATACCATCCGGAGGATGCCCTCGTCGCCGTATCCCTCCTCGCCCGTGCCGCACCGCCGCTGGACCCGGCGGCTGGCCGGCGGCGCCGCGTTGGCCGTGCTGGCCACCTCGTGCGGGGGCTGGGCGGTGCTGAACGGGCTCGGGTCCGCGGTGGACCGGGTGGACGCCTTCAGCGGTGACCAGGCCCGCCCCGCCGAGGACGGCGCCACCACCTTCCTGGTGGTCGGCACCGACGACCGGGAGGGCATCCCGGAGGAGACGCTCAAGAACGTCCTGCACGCGGGTGGCAAGTCCTGCCACTGCACGGACACCATGATGATCGTCCAGCTCGCCGGGGACGGCGGCCGGGCCAGCGTGATCAGCATCCCGCGCGACTCCTACGTGGACATCCCGGCGCACCAGGACCAGGCCACCCGCAAGGAGGTGCCGGCCGGCAAGGGCAAGATCAACGCGGCGTACGGGATGGGCGGCGCGCAGCTGGCCGTGCGGACCGTCGAGCAGAACACCGGCCTGCGGATCGACCACTACCTGCAGCTCGACTTCGTCAGCTTCGTCTCCACCGTGGACGCCCTCGGCGGGGTGCCGGTCTGCACCGCCAAGCCGCTCAAGGACGAGTACTCCGGCCTGGACCTGCCGGCCGGGACCACCACCCTGGACGGCGCGGGCGCGCTCAAGTACGTCCGGGCCCGGTACGTGGACGGCAGCGCGGACCTCGGGCGGATGCACCGGCAGCACCGGTTCATGGCGCAGCTGCTGCACCAGGCGGCCGGTTCGGGGACGCTCCTCAACCCGGTGAAGCTCGCCCGGCTGACGGACGGTGTGCTCAGCTCGATCAAGGCCGACAAGGACCTCGACGTCGGGGAGCTGGTCACGCTGGCCACCCGGCTGCGGGGCCTGTCCGCCGGGAACACCGACTTCGCGACCGTGCCGCTGGGCGTCGTGGACCACCCCGTGCCGGGCTGGGGCTCCACCGTGCTCTGGGACCAGGCCGGCGCCAAGGCCCTGTTCGACGCCGTCCGGGCCGGGCGGCCGCTGGTCGCCGCGCCCGCCGCACCGCCGCCCGCCGCGGCCGCCCCGGCCCCCGTCGGCGCCGCCCCGGTGGCCACCCCCGCCACGGTGCCGGCGACGGCGCCCGAACAGGTGCACGTCCAGGTCCTCAACGGCGCCGGGACGGCCGGGCTCGGCGCCCGGGTGGACGCCGACCTGCGCCGGGCCGGCTTCGCGACCACCGGCGCCCCCGCCAACGCGCCGGGCGGTGAGGCGGCGGCCCGGACGGTCGTCCGGTACGACCCGCGCTGGGACGAGTCGGCGCGCACGCTGGCGGCCGCGCTGCCGGGCGCCGAGCTGGTCGCCGTCCCCGGGCTGGGCGGGACCCTGCAGGTGGTGGCGGGCAGCGACTACCAGGGTCCGGCGGCGCAGGCCCCGGCCGGTGCCCCCGGCCCGCCGGCCGCGGCCGCGACGCCCGCCGGCGGCGCCGGTCCCGCCCCCGCCGCGCCTTCCCCGGCACCGGCCGGGCCCGCCGCACCGTCCGCCGCCGGCGGCGCCGCCACGGCCGCCGAGATCGCCTGCCCCTGACCCGCCGGGGCCGCCGTCGCCCGTGTGCCGAGGGGCGGTACCGCCGGGCGCCCGGTCAGAACGCGAACCGGGCGATCACGAACACGATGTAGCCGGTCAGCGCGGCCCGGTTCACCAGCAGCTGCGGGCTGAGCAGCCGCTCGCGCAGGGCCGCGCCCGGGCGGCGGGCCGGCCGGTGGGCGGCGGTGGCGATGGCCGCGGCGACCGCCTCCGGGTCGTACGGGCCGCCGAGGTGGCGGCTGAGCAGCCGGGCCGGCCGGCTGCCGATCCGCAGCTCCCGGCCGTCGGTGAGCTGCACGGTGAGGCGGTGCCGGTGCACGGCCGCCGCGTTGATCCGCTCCCACGGGACGAGGCGCCGGGTCATCCCGGAGACCACCGCGACCCCGCGACCGTCGATCGCCGCCTGCCAGGTCAGCGCGCCGGCCGCGGCCAGGAACACGGGTATGCCCGCGAGCAGCGGGTGCACCAGCCCGGCGCCCCAGGACCGCGAGCCGAGCAGGTGCACCAGCAGGGCCATCGCCAGGGCCACCAGCGGCCCGGCCGACAGCCGCAGGGCCAGCGGCATCTCCCAGCGCTGCGGCGGCAGCGGCGGGCCGTCGGCCGGGGCGGCCGCGATCGTCCGCGCGGCCAGTGCGGGGACGGCCAGCTCGTCCTCCAGGTAACGCCGGTGGCGCGGGCCGCGCCTCGGCGGCAGCACGCCCTCCCGGCAGACCACGGCCAGCCAGCCCGGCTCCGGCCCGTCCGGCGACATCTGCGGCCGGACCAGCAACTGCGCGTAGGGCCCGTCCGGCCCCCGGTAGAGCATCGCGGGGACGGGCCGGTTGGCGGCCTCGAAGACGGCGGCGGCATGCTCCGGCAACGCGACCGACAGCTGCTCCCCGGGCTCCTCCCCCTGGTCCTCCTCGTCGTACTCCTCGTCGTCGCCGTCGCGCGGTTCGTCCTCCCGCCAGCCCCGGCGCACGCTCCACACGTACGACTCGGCGGCCCGCAGCCGCCACAGCGGCCGGCCCTCGGCCGCGCCGTCGCCGTCCACCGGCCGGACCAGCAGGCTGCCCCTGCCGTCCAGCTGGACGAGTACCGCGAGCGCCGGCGCGCAGGGCTCCCCCAGCCCCCGCCGGATCCGCACCCAGCGGCTCGCCGAGCCCAGCAGCAGGGCGCCCAGCAACGCCGGCAGCGCTCCCGCGAACGCCAGGTCGGTCGGGTCGTAGGGCTGGCCCTCGATCCTGACCCAGTCCTCGCCGTCGACCAGCAGCGGCACCGCGTCGCCGGCCACGGGCGGCGGGCTCCACAGGACGTCCGCCTCGAACTCGTGGTCGGGCCGGCCGGCGGCGCTCTGCCCGGCGCCGGCGCTCCCCTCGGCCCGGGCCGCGTCCCCGGCCGGCAGCCGGTAGCCGATCCGGGCGGTGCCGGACGCCTCGTCGACGGACAGCACGGTGCCCGGTACGCGCGCCGCACCGTCCGCCCGGTGCTCGCTCTGCGCCTGGCGCACCAGCCCGGTCAGCGCGAGCAGCACACCGACCGCGACCAGCAGCCGGCCCAGCACGCGCCGCCCGCCCCGGCGGGTCGGCGGCGGCACCGGCGACGGCACGCCGGCGAGCGTCCAGGGGTAGGGCTCGGGGGTGCCCATCAGGACGTCCAGCTGGTGCCGGGCCCGCCGCCGGCCCAGCTCCGCGCCGATCAGGACGACGGCCAGGAAGCCCTGGCTGCCCAGCGCCGTCCAGCGGCAGATCTCGTTCTGCAGGCCGCCGGGCAGGTACCAGAGCCCGGCCGCCACCGCGAGGGGTACGAGCGCCAGCCCGCGCGGCCTGGCGAGCAGCAGGATCACCTCGGCGAACACCGAGAAGGTCGCCAGGGCGCTCGGCCAGGACTGCACGCAGGGCTGCGCCGGGGTGCAGGCGCTCGCGACCGGTTCCAGCGCGGTCGCCAGCACGATGAAGGCGACCGGCACCAGCGCCAGCAGGCGGCTGTCCAGCCGCCGCCGCTCCGGCGGCCAGAGGGTCCGGGCGGCCCGCCAGCGGGAGGCGGCCGCGGCGGTGAGCGGCGGCGCGTCCGGCAGAGCCGGTGACGGCCCGCCCGGGCCGGACAGGTCGGGACCGCTCATGTCGGGACTGGGCATGCGTCGATGCTCTCAGGCGGGCCGGCCGGTCCCGGCGAAGGGGTCCGCCGAAGCGGGCGGAGCGGACCGGGGTACGCGAAGGGGCCGGGTGCAACGCACCCGGCCCCGGTTTGACGGGAGGTCAGTCCGTGGCGATGGCCCCCAGGACGTTCATCCGGCCGGCCCGGAAGGCCGGGACGAGGGCCGCGAGGAGCCCGATCAGGACGGAGGCGAACAGGGTCGCCACGATCGTGGTGGTCGGGACGGCCAGGACGGCCAGGCCGTTGCCGGCCAGGACCTTCTGCGCGGTGACGCCCCAGGCGAGGCCGAGGCCGGTGCCGAGGACGGCGCCGAAGAGGGCGATCACCACCGACTCCAGACGGATCATCCGGCGCAGCTGGCGGCGGGAGAGCCCGATCGCCCGCAGCAGGCCGATCTCCCGGGTGCGCTCGACCACCGACAGGGCGAGGGTGTTGACCACGCCGAGCACCGCGACCACGATCGACAGGAAGAGCAGGCCGTAGATCATGTAGAGCAGGGTGTTGATCTGCTCCTGCATGAGCTTCTTGTAGCCGGCCTGGTCCTTCACCATCAGCTGCGGGTACTCCTTGAGCGATCCCTCGAGCGCGGCGAGCGTCTGCTTGACGTCGGCGCCGGCCGTGGCCTTGCCGTAGAGCGCGTCGACCGGAGCCTGCGCGGCCGGCGGAACGGCCTTGGTCAGGGTGTCGGAGCTGATGAAGTTCGCACTGCCGAAGAGCGAGCCGCCCTTGGCCCGGACGACGCCGACCGGCACGGACTGGCTGTGCCCCTGGCCGTAGTCGATCTTCACCGGGTCGCCGACCTTGAGCTTGTGCTCGTCGGCGAAGTCCTCGGCGATCATGAGCGATCCCTGGTTGAGGGAGTCCGCGGCGCCGGACTTCAGCGGGAAGTGGAAGTCCTCGTTGAAGCGGGACGTCACGGCGACGACGCCGTCCTTGACGGTGTCACCGTTCGGCATGGTGAGGATCGCCCGGCTGGACCTCTGCTCGGTGAAGTGGTCGATGCCCGGGGTGTTCCTCGCGGCGTTCAGCATCTCCGCGGAGATGGCGGTGCCCATGCCGTCGATGACGAAGTCCGCACCGACCTGCTGGTCGATCTGCTCGCTGGTGGACTTGATCGCCGAGGCGGTGAAGACCGAGGTGCCGATCACCAGCGCCAGTCCGATCATCAGCGCGGCCGCCGTGGCACCGGTACGACGCGGATTGCGCATCGCGTTGCGCTGGGCCAGCTTGCCGGACGGGCCGAACAGCTTCGGCAGCAGCGCGCCGAGCACCCGCACCAGCGAGGTCGCCAGCAGCGGGCCGAGCACCACGAAGCCGATCAGGGTGCACAGCACACCGAGGCCGAGGAGCTGGCCGCCGGTACCCGCCGAGTCGGCGTTGGCCGCGAGCACCAGCAGGGCGGCGCCGCCGCCGGTGAGCACCAGGCCGATGACCGTGCGGACGATGTTCGAACGGCCCTCGGCCGGGGTGCCGTGATCGCGCAGCGCGGCGATGGGCGCGATCCTGCTGGCCCGGCGGGCCGGGATCCAGGCGGCGACCACGGTGATCAGGACACCGACCAGATAGCCGGCGATCGGCACGTCGGCCCCGATCTCCAGCGAGGTCGAGAGGTTCATCCCGGCGGCCTTCATCAGCTTGACCAGGCCGAGGGCGAGGCCGAGGCCGGCCCCGATGCCGAGCGTCGAACCGAGGACGCCGAGAGTCAGCGCCTCGATCAGCACCGACTGGTTGACCTGGCGGCGGCTGCCGCCGACGGCCCGCAGCAGGCCGATCTCCCGGGTGCGCTGGGCGACCAGCATCGAGAAGGTGTTGATGATCAGGAAGCCGCCGACCAGCAGCGAGATGCCGGCGAAGCCGAGCATCGCCTTCTCCATGAAGTCGAGGAACTGGCCGACGTCCTTGTTGCCCTCCTCCTTCTGCTCGGCGGCGGTCTTGATCTGGTAGCCGCCGCCCAGCGAGCCGAGCGTGTCGGTCTTGAGCTGCTCGTCGGTGCGGCTGCCGTCGCCGAAGACCTCGACCGAGGTGAAGGCGGTGTTGCCGGCCAGCAGGACCCGCTGGGCGGTGGGGGTGTCCAGGAAGGCCAGCGCCGCACCCGGGTTGGTGGTCTTGAAGGTGGCGATGCCCGCGATGGTGAAGTCCTGCTTGGCCTCCCCGGCGAGTACCCGGAGCTTGCTGCCGAGGCCCAGCGCCGCCTTCTTGGCGGTGTCGGCGTCCAGCACGATCTCGCCCGGGCCCTGCGGCACATGACCGGAGGTGATCTCCACCGAGTTGCGCGGGGTGTCGGTCCAGTTGCCGGCCAGGGTCGGGGCACCGGTGGTGGGGCCCACCACCTTGTTGGTGGCCGGGTCGACCAGGATGGCGCTCTGGATCATGATCTGGCCCAGCGCCGCCTTCACGCCCGGCTGGGCGGCGACCTTCTGCACGGTCTCGACCGCGAGGGTGGCGGGCTTGCCGCGCCGCGCCTCCTCGTCCTCGTTGCCGTCGTCGACGCCGGTTCGGGCGGGCTGGACGGAGATGTCGGAGGCGGTCGAGGCGAACAGCTTGTCGAAGGTGCTGGTGGCGGTGTTGGAGAAGACGAGCGTGCCGGAGACGAAGGCCACCGACAGGACGACGGCGATGAGCGAGAGGATCATGCGCCCCTTGTGGGCGAGGAAACTCCGTAGTGAGGTCTTGAGAAGCATCGGTCCGTATCCCCCGGGCTCAGCTGGTGCGCTTGCCGTCGAAGCGGCGCATGCGTTCGAGGACGGAGTCGGCGGTCGGGGCGTGCATCTCGTCGACGATCACGCCGTCGGCGAGGAAGAGCACGCGGTCCGCGTAGCCGGCGGCGACCGGGTCGTGGGTGACCATGACGATGGTCTGGCCGAGCTCGTCCACCGAGCGGCGCAGGAAGGTCAGCACCTCGGAGCCGGAGCGGGAGTCCAGGTTTCCGGTCGGCTCGTCACCGAAGATGATCTCGGGGCGGGCGGCCAGTGCGCGGGCGACGGCGACGCGCTGCTGCTGGCCGCCGGAGAGCTGGGTCGGCCGGTGCTTGAGCCGGTCGGCGAGGCCGACGGTCTCGACGACCTGGTCGAGCCAGGCGGCGTCCGGCTTGCGGCCGGCGATGTCCATCGGCAGCGTGATGTTCTCCAGCGCGTTGAGCGTCGGGAGCAGGTTGAAGGCCTGGAAGATGAAGCCGATCTTGTCGCGGCGCAGCTTGGTCAGCTGCTTGTCCTTCAGGCCGGTGATCTCGGTGTCGCCGATCCAGATCCGGCCTTCCGAGACGGTGTCCAGCCCGGCCAGGCAGTGCATCAGGGTCGACTTGCCGGAGCCCGAGGGGCCCATGATCGCGGTGAACCTGCCGCGCTGGATGTCCACGTCGACCGAGTCCAGTGCGGTGACCCGGGTCTCCCCGGCTCCGTACGCCTTGGTCACCTGCCGCGCGGACGCGGCGACGGCGGACGCTCCGCCGGGAATCTGGGGGTCGTACACGGCCGCTGCTGCCGTCGTCACTGGGTTCTCCTAAAGATGTGTGCCCGCCCGTTGACCCGAGTCTGTCCCGTGCCGGATGTCCGCGGACATGGTGGCAGGGGGTGTGTAGGACCGGGGGTTAGCCCCACCCTCGGGGTGCCGTCTCCGGTACCGGGTGGGGATAAGGACCACGTTAGGAGTTCTCGGGGTGCGTCTCGTCATCCGCCGGGAGGAAGCCGCCCAACCTCAGATGTACGGGACGCGGGGCCCCTCCCCCTAGGGGTCCCCGCCGCCCGGATCAGGGTCCGGCGCCGCCGGCGCGGCGCCGGTGGCGGTGCGTCAGTGGGCGAGGGCGGGTTCGACCCGCCGCTCCAGTGCCACCGCGAAGGCGTCCACCACCGGGGTGAGCAGTACGTCCGTCTCGCGTTCGACGACGGTGGTGCCGTCCTCGCGGACGGTGATGTGGCGGTCCAGCACGAACCAGCCCTGGGTGATGTGCCCGGCGCCCATCGAGCTGAGCACCGGGCGCAGCGCGTAGTCCACCGCGAGGACGTGCGCGGTGGAGCCGCCGGTGGCGAGCGGCAGGACGGCCTTGCCGGCCAGCGCGTACTGCGGCAGCACGTCCAGCAGGGTCTTCAGCAGGCCGGAGTAGGCGGCCTTGTAGACCGGGGTGCCGATCACCACGCCGTCCGCGGCGGCGAAGAGTTCGAGGGCCGCGGCGATCTCGGGGTGGGAGGTGTCGCCGGCGAGCAGGGCTTCGGCGGGCAGGCTGCGCACCTCGAACGGGATCACCTGGTGGCCGCGGTGGGCGAGGCGGGCGTCGACGTGCCGGAGGAGTCGGGTGGTGCGGGAGGTACGGGACGGGGAACCGGAGACGGACAGGACGACGGCCATGGAGTTCACCTCGGGGCAGGGCGGCGCCGTGGGGAGGCGCCGGGCGGAAGCGGGACCGCGCACCGGCCCGTCGACGGCTCAGGGCCGTGGGCGCACGGTGGCGGGATCAGGGGGTCGCGAGAGGGTTGAACGGTGGCGAGCGGTCAGCCACGACACAGCGAACAGGACACACGCTGAAGGTCGACGTGCCGCCGACGCGTGAGGGTCCATCGCTGCTCCATGCCGCTCATGCAAACACGCAGCGTCTCAGCCGGTCAAGGTTCGTTCCAGCTGGTGAACATACGCCGGGACGATCCGGGATCTGCATCAAATCGGCTACAAGAGGCCTGGTCGGGCCCCCGGGGGGAGTCCTCCGCCCCGGGTTCGGGCATCCTCTCCCACATGAACACGTGGCAGGAGGGCCGCCCGGGCGGCGGTGGCGGGACCCCGTACGGCGAGGGCAACGGCCCGCAGGGGCAGGGTGGCGGAGCGGCCGAGCCGCCGCTGCCGGCGTCGCTGAACCCGCGCGGCCCGGGGGCGGCCGCGCCGCAGCGTCCGTCCCAGCAGGCCGGGTACGGGCAGCCGCAGCCGCCCGCCGGCCACGGCCCTGCGTCGTCGTACGGGCCGCCGGCCGGGTACGGTGCGCCCTCCGGCCCCGGGCAGGCTTCCTCGCACGGCCAGGGCCCCGCGCAGGGGCCGGGCGGGGTACCGCCGCAGCGACCGGGCGGGTCCGGCGGGCCGATAGGACCGGGCGGTGCGCAGCCGTCCGCAGCGCGCTCCCGCTGGCCGCGTCGCCGCAAGATCAAGGTGACGGTCCTCGCGCTGGTCGTCGCGCTGATGGTGACCACCGTCGGCACCTGGTTCTGGGCGGACTCCAAGCTCAACCACGAGAACGTGCTGGCCGACTACCCGGGCAGACCTGCGGCCGGGAAGGGCACCAACTGGCTGATCGTCGGCTCGGACAGCCGTGACGGGCTGAGCGACTCGCAGGAGAACGACCTGCACACCGGTCACGCCGGCGGCAAGCGCAGCGACTCGATGATGATCCTGCACGTCGGGGACAACGGGAACACCCTGATGAGCATCCCGCGTGACTCCTGGGTGCCGGTCCCCGAGCACCCCGGGGACAAGGGCAAGACCGTCAAGGCGAGCACCACGAAGATCAACGCGGCCTTCGCGGCGGGCGGCGGCAAGCTGCTCGCGCAGACCGTGGAGACCAACACCGGCATCCGGATCGACCACTACGCGGAGATCGGCTTCGCCGGCTTCGTGGGCATCGTGGACTCCGTCGGCGGTGTCGAGATGAACATCGAGCAGGACGTCAAGGACAAGGACTCCGGCCTCGACCTCAAGGCGGGCACGCAGACCCTCACCGGCACCCAGGCGCTGGCCTTCGTCCGCCAGCGCCACCAGATGGCCGACCAGGACCTCGGCCGGATGCGCAACCAGCAGAAGTTCCTCGGCGCGCTGGCCAAGCAGGCCGCCTCGCCGGCCACCCTGCTCAACCCGTTCACCTTCTACCCGCTGGTGAGCTCGGGCCTGGGCACCCTGATCGTGGACGAGGACGCCGGCCTGACCGACCTCGGCTCGCTGTTCCTGGCCATGAAGGACGTCAACGGCGGCGGCGGGAAGAGCATCACCGTCCCGATCGCCAACCCGGACTTCCGCACCCCGACCGGGGAGTCCGCGGTGAAGTGGGACTCGGCCAAGGCCAAGCAGGTCTTCGACGCCTTCAAGAACGACACGGCGGTGCCGGACACCAAGTAGTTCCCGCACGCGGTCCCCGTGAACGGCTGAGGGCGCCTCCTGGTGGGGGCGCCCTCGGGCGTTGCGGTGCGGTGGCCGTGCGGTGGCCGTGCTGGGTGTTACGGGAGGTTGCGGGCCATCACGATGCGCTGGATCTGGTTGGTGCCCTCGTAGATCTGGGTGATCTTGGCGTCGCGCATCATCCGCTCCAGCGGGTAGTCGCGGGTGTAGCCGTAGCCGCCGAGGAGCTGGACGGCGTCGGTGGTGATCTCCATCGCGGCGTCGGAGGCGAAGCACTTGGCGGCGGCGCCGAAGAAGGTGAGGTCCTCGTGGGCGCCGCCGTGCGAGACGCGCTGGGAGCGGGCGGCGGCGGCGTAGGTGAGCTGGCGGGCGGCCTCCAGCTTCATCGCCATGTCGGCGAGCATGAACTGCACGCCCTGGAAGTCGCCGATCGGCTTGCCGAACTGCTTGCGCTCCTTGACGTAGCCGGCGGCGTGGTCGAGGGCGCCCTGGGCGATGCCGATCGCCTGCGCGGCGATGGTGACCCGGGTGTGGTCGAGGGTCTTCATCGCGGTGGCGAAACCGGTGCCCTCCTCGCCGATCATCCGGTCCGCGGGGATCCGGACGTTGTCGAGGTAGACCTCGCGGGTCGGGGAGCCCTTGATGCCGAGCTTCTTCTCCGGGGCGCCGAAGGTCACGCCCACGTCGCCCTTCTCCACCACGAACGCCGAGATGCCCTTGGAGCGCTTCTCGGGGTCGGTGACCGCCATCACCGTGTAGAACTCCGACACACCGGCGTTGGTGATCCACCGCTTGACGCCGTTCAGCACCCAGAAATCGCCGTCGCGCACCGCGCGGGTCTTCATCCCCGCCGCGTCCGAACCCGCGTCCGGCTCCGACAGGCAGTACGAGAACATGCCCTCGCCGCGCGCCAGCGCCCCCAGGTACTTCGCCTTCAGCTCCTCGGAGCCGGACAGCTGCACCGGCAGCGAACCCAGCTTGTTCACCGCCGGGATCAGCGAGGACGACGCGCAGACCCGCGCGACCTCCTCGATCACGATCACCGTCGCCAGCGCGTCCGCCCCCGCACCCCCGAACTCCTCCGGAACGTGCACCGCGTGCAGGTCACTGCCCTGCAGCGCCTCCAACGCCTCGTGCGGGAACCGGCCCTGCTCGTCCACCTCGGCCGCGAACGGAGCGATCTTCGCCTCGGCCAGCGAGCGCACCGCCTCCCGGAGCATGTCGTGCTCCTCGGTGGTCCGGAAGAGATCGAAGTCCGCTCCTGCGCTGCTCGCCATGATGCCTCGCTCGTTTAGTTAATTACCGTTAAGTAGTTCCTCATCCTAGGGTTGCCCCCCACCCGGGCCGCACGTGACATGCACGACACTCCGTACCGGTACGGCGGCGCACCGTGGCGCCGCGGGCGGTGGACGACGGGCGGCGGGCGGCCGGGCCGTCGGCCCCCTTGTGAGGATCGGGGCGGGAATCGGTGTGGAACTCGTCGGGCCCGCGCGGCCGGTCGGCCCGGGCCGGACGGGCCACTGTGCCGCCGGTCACACCACCGGCCGCGCGCGGTACGGGCCTTGGTCACGGCGACGGTACCCGGCGAGCACGCCGGGTGAACGGAACGGGCGGATTTCCCGGTTTTGTCCCCGGCGCGACACGACCTGCTCCGCCGCTTCCGCGTGCGGATAGCATCGGTCCTTGCGTCCCGCGCACAGCGACACCCGACTGGTCCGAAATTCCGCAAAGGGGAACCCGTGGCCCTCCGCATCTCAGTGATCGGTACCGGCTATCTCGGTGCCACACACGCCGCCTGCCTGGCGGAGTTCGGCTTCGAGGTGCTCGGCCTGGACATCGACCCGGACAAGATCGCCACACTGACCGCCGGCCGGATCCCGATGTACGAACCGGGGCTGTCCGAGTTGCTGCTCAAGCACGTGGCGGGACACGAGGGCTCGTCCGGGCGGCTGCGGTTCACCACCTCGCCGCAGGAGGCCGCCGAGTTCGGCGACGTCCACTTCATCTGCGTGAACACTCCCCAGCGCAAGGGGGAGTTCGCGGCCGACATGAGCTATGTCGACGACGCCGTGGACTCGATCGCGCCGTTCCTGACCCGGCCCACGCTGGTGGTCGGCAAGTCCACCGTGCCGGTCGGCTCCGCGAGCCGCCTCGCGGAGCGGCTGGCCGCCCTGGCTCCCGTCGGGGAGGGTGCCGAACTGGCCTGGAACCCGGAGTTCCTGCGGGAGGGCTTCGCCGTCGGCGACACCCTGCACCCGGACCGGATCGTGGTCGGCACCCGCAGCGAGCGGGCCGAGGAGCTGCTGCGCGAGGTGTACGCGACGCCGATCTCCGAGGGCGTCCCGTTCGTGGTCACCGACTTCGCCACGGCGGAGCTGGTCAAGGCCGCCGCGAACTCCTTCCTGGCCACCAAGATCTCGTTCATCAACGCGATGGCCGAGGTCTGCGAGAGCGCCGGCGCCGATGTCACCCAGCTCAGCAAGGCCCTCTCCTACGACGAGCGGATCGGCGGCAAGTTCCTCAACGCCGGGCTCGGCTTCGGCGGCGGCTGCCTGCCGAAGGACATCCGCGCCTTCATGGCCAGGGCCGGGGAGCTCGGCGCCGACCAGGCGCTGACCTTCCTGCGCGAGGTCGACTCGATCAACATGCGGCGCCGCTCGCGGATGGTGGAGCTGGCCCGCGAGCAGTGCGGCGGCGGGTTCCTGGGCCGCCAGGTGGCCGTCCTCGGCGCCGCCTTCAAGCCCAACTCGGACGACATCCGGGACTCCCCCGCGCTGAACGTCGCCGCGCAGATCCAGCTCCAGGGCGCCCAGGTCACGGTCTACGACCCGAAGGCGATGGACAACGCCCGCAAGATGTTCCCCAGCCTGGCGTACGCGGACAGCCCGCTGGAGGCCGCCTACGGCGCCCATGTGGTGCTGCACCTGACCGAATGGCAGGAGTTCCGCGAGCTGGACCCGGCGGAGCTGGGCACCGTCGTGGCCGAGCGCCGGTTGCTGGACGGCCGCAACGTGCTGGACGGCGCCGCCTGGCGCGCGGCCGGCTGGACGTACCGCGCGATGGGGCGGCCGAGCTAGGCCTGCCCGCCAGGCCGGCCGGGTGAGTGATCCGCCGTCGGCCGGGCGCCGGGCCGTCCCCGCAGGACGGCCCGGGTCCGCCCCCGGATGTTCGGCGGTACATGGCCGCGTAATCTCGCGGGTGAGCGAGGAGAGCCCGTCCCGACCGTGTCGGGGCGGGCTCTCCTCTCCGGTCGCCCGGGCGGGGGGACCCTTTCGCCAAAGCCGGAATTGCCGCGGCGGCCGGTCCGTTGCAGCAGGCATGACGAGCTACGGAGACGACGCGACGGTCCGCGAGATCCTCACCGGCACGGGCGAGGTGTGGGCGGTGGTCGGCCTGTCCAACAACACCGCCCGCGCGGCGTACGGGGTGGCCCGGGTGCTGCAGCGCTACGGCAAGCGAATCGTGCCGGTGCACCCGAAGGCGGAGACCGTCCTCGGCGAGCAGGGGTACGCCACCCTCTCCGAAGTGCCGTTCCCGGTCGACGTGGTGGACGTGTTCGTGAACTCCTCGCTGGCCGGCGCGGTGGCGGACGAGGCGGTGGCCGCCGGGGCGAAGGCCGTCTGGTTCCAGCTCGACGTGGTGGACGAGGCAGCCTACGCTCGCACCACCGAGGCCGGTCTGAAGATGGTCATGAACCGCTGCCCGGCGATCGAGATCCCGCTGCTCTGAGGCCGGCCCCTCGCCCGTCCTCGGACCTATCACCAGGAGCACCAGCACGATGACGGAAGCGACTTCGCCGAAGCCGACGCTCGACCTGACGGACGCGATCTGGCTGGCCGCCCCCGGCCAGTCGGACGGCCCGCAGATCGCCTTCGTCGACGACCACATCGCCATGCGCAACGGCGCCGACCCCGAGGGCCCGGTGCTGGTCTTCACCCAGGGCGAGTGGGAGGCGTTCCGACTGGGCGCCGCCGACGGCGAGTTCGACATCGGCTACGTGCCGAAGTCCCGCTGACGGAGGACCGACCCGCCCCACGGTGGCCGCGGCCGGCCTGGCAGCATCGCCTCATGCTGACCAAGGACGAGGCGACGGCGCTGGTGATGGGGCAACTGGCCCTGGTGGAGGAGAAGTACTGGCGGAACCGGCCCGAACGTGAGCGCCCGGCCGGGCCGGAGTGCCTGTTCGCGATCAGCCGGATGGACCAGGTCTCCTTCGGCTGGATCGCCTACTGGACCCTCCGGGAGGTCGTCGAGGGCCGGGCGACCGGCCCGCGGCTCGGCGGGAACGGCCCCTTCCTGGTGGACCGCGAGAGAGGCACGGTCCACCAGGTCGGCACCGGCCGGAGCCCGAAGCACTACGTGGCCGAGTACGAGCGGGCCAGGCGTGCCGGCTGATCCGGTCCACCCCCCGGGGCGGCCGACTCACAGGCGGGGCGGCTGTCGTCCACCAGCCGCACCTGGAAGGTGCCACGCGGGGGGTCGACCGGCAGCCGGCCGGCCCCCAGCTCCGTCATCAGGGCGGTGGGATCGGTGCCGAGGCGGACGGTGCACGGCTGCCCGTCGACCTGCGCCCTGAGCAGGCCCAGGTCCAGTTCGAGGACGTCGTCCAGCCAGCTGACCCGGGGGCGGACCTGGCGCAGGTGCGCCGCGAAGGCGAAGGCCTCCTCGGTGGCGAAGAGCTGCGGCGGGCAGGCGAGCACATAGCCGTCGAGCAGTTCGCGCGTCCCGCCCCCGCCGACCGTGAGGAGCAGCAGCCGCATCGTCCAGCGGAGGGCTCCGACCAGGGCGCTGCCCCGGAACTCGGTGACGAGGTCGCGGATCAGCGCGATCGCCGGGTCCGCCGACAGCTCCCGGGCCAGCGGGGTGCCGGGCTCGCGCCCGATCGCCAGGCTGCCCAGCGCGTACTCCCACTCCTGCGGGTCCACGGTGTCGGCCGGACCGACCGGGCCGTCCGGCGGCTGCGAGCACTGCCCGGGCGGCGCCGGCGGCAGCGGACGCAGCGGCGGCAGCGGAGCGCCGGCGTCGTCCGGCCACATCGCGCGCATCCTGGCCAGCAACTCCCGGACGGCCACCGGGTCGAGCTGCGGCACCGCCGAGGAGGTCACCTCGAACAGGACGGCCCGGAGCGAGGGCAGCCGGGGCAGGATCCGTTCGGCGAGGGCGGTCAACTCCTCGTCGGGGAGGCCGCTGTGGGCGTCCAGCCAGTACCCGCGGTACTCGACGCCGCCGGCCAGGTGAACCTCCCAGACCCGCTCCAGCGGGAGGGCGGCCAGCAGGTCGTCCACACTGCCCCGGCCGTTGCGTTCGTTGGCCAGTACGTTGTGCAGGTCGAGCAGCAGGCCGCAGCCGCTGCCCTCGGCCACCCGCCGGGCGAACTCCCCGTCGGTCAGCTCCCCCGGGCGCGGCCGCAGGTAGTTGGCGCCGATCTCCACGGCGAGCGGCACCGGGAGCGCCGCCGCCATCGCCCGGACCGACCCGATCCCGCGGCGGCTGCCGCCGGGGGTGGGGCACGGCGGCAGCATGAAGCCGGTGCGGAAATCCGCTCCCCGGCCGCCGACCCGGTTGAACGCCAGGTGCTCGCTCACCCAGGGCGCGCCGAGCCGCTCGGCCAACTCCCCGACCAGGGCGGTGTGGCGGCGGTCCGGCGGTCGGCAACCCCCGACGGGGTTGCCGACCCCGTGCAGCAGCCGGGCGCCGGGCAGGTCGGCGATCCTGCGGAGCACCTCCTCGTCGAGGGTGATCCCGCCGTCGGTGCGCGACCGCCAGAGGGTCTGCGGTTCGATCTCGACGACGTCCAGCAGGTCGGCGCAGGCGTCGATGATCCGGTCGAGACCGGGTACGTAGGTGAGGCCCACGCCGAGACGCGTCATGGCCGGCTAACCGCCGAAGGAGACGCCGACGGCCTGCTGCACCTGGCCGGCCGGGTTCACCACGAAGTCCGTGGCGATGTTGATCCGCAGGTCGCGCCCGGAGTGACAGGTCGGGCAGCCCAACTGCGTCATCACCTCCTTGATGACGCTCTGCATCTGGTCGAAGTCGTTCGCGACCGACACCGGCACGGTGATGTTGACGGGCCGCCACGGGTCCGGGAGGGGCCCTCTGTTGATCACGTTCGCCATCCTGGTGCTCCGATCCGGCCGCAGTCCGCCCCGTCGGAGCCGCTGTGACTGCGCCCTCGCTGTCATGATGCAACCGAGTCGTCACGCTGAGTGAAAGGCGCGCCCGGTTGGGGCCGCGTGCACAGAACAAGCACGGTCATTCCTGGCCGAAGGAGCTTCCGATGGACCAGTCAGAGTCGGGAACGTCCCGCCGCACATTCCTGACCGTGGCCGGGGCCGCCGCCTCGGCGACCCTCCTGCAGCAGCTCATGATCGGAGCGGTGCCGGCCACCGCGGGGCCCGTCGCCTCCGCAGTGGCCGCGCCGTCCGCAGCCCGGGCGGGCGACGGGAGAACGGTGGCGATCCTCGGCGCGGGCCCCGCCGGCCTGGCGGCCGCGCTCAGGTTCACCGAGGCCGGCTACCGGGTGACCGTCCTGGAGGCCACCGGCCGGGTCGGCGGCCGCACCCTCACCGCCCGCCCGGGCGACCAGCTCACCGAGGAGTGGGCCGACGGCTCGGTCCGGCGCCAGACCTGCGGCTTCGACCAGGGCCTCTACGTCAACCTCGGCGCCGGCCGGATCCCGTACATGCACCAGCGGGTCATCGACCTCTGCCGCCGCCTCAAGGTGCCGCTGGAGCCGTACATCCACACCAGCACGGCCAACCTCTACCAGACCGACAAGGCGTGGCGCGGCGGCCCCCGGCACCACCGCCGGATCGCCAACGACACCCGGGGGCACCTCGCCGAGGCCCTCGCCGCCGTCGTCCACCAGGGGACCGAGGCCGAGGACGGGCTCACCTCGGCGCAGCGCACGCAGTACGTCGACCTGCTCACCCAGTTCGGCGCACTTCGGGCCGACCGCACGTACACCGGCTCCACCCGCTCCGGCCTGGCCAGGACCCTGACCGTCCAGCAGATGGAGGAGCCCGCCGACCCGCTGCCCCTGGCGGACCTGCTGGCCAGCGAGTTCTGGAAGCACGGCGTCCAGCAGGACTCGAACCTCTACTGGCACACCACCTCGTTCCAGCCGGTCGGCGGCATGGACACCATCTGGCGCCACGCGGCCGCCGCGCTCCCGAGCGGAACGGTCAGGACGGACGCACCGGTCACCGGTGTCCAACTGGACGGCGACGGGGTGATCGTCGGCTGGACGGAGGACGGCGCCGCCCGCACCGGCCGCTTCGACTTCTGCCTCAGCAACATCCCGATCCCGGTGCTGCGGCAGAAGGTCACCCTCCAGAACTTCTCCGAGGACTTCCGGTCGGCCGTCCAGGACACCCCCTTCGCCGCCGCCTGCAAGCTCGGCTGGCAGGCCGACCGGCGCTTCTGGGAGGGCGAGCGGTACCAGATCTTCGGCGGCATCAGCTGGATCGACCACGAGATCTCGCAGATCTGGTACCCGTCCCACGACTGGTTCTCGCCCGCCGACAACGGCACCCTGATCGGCGCCTACAACTCGTACGGGAGCGCCCGGACGTTCGGCGACCGCTCGCACGAGGACCGGCTGAGCCTTGCCCGGGCGGCGGCGGCGAAGCTGCACGCCGAGTTCGCCGGCAACGCGATCGTGCCCGACGCGCTGGGTCTGTCGATCGCCTGGCACAAGGTCCCGTACCAGTTGGGCGCCTGGGCCGACTGGAACCCCAGGGTCGTGGAGCACAAGGCGCTGTACTCGACCCTGATCTACCCGCAGGGGCAGGACACCTTCATGGTGATCGGCGACCAGGTCTCCGCCCTCCCCGGCTGGCAGGAGGGCGCCCTGATGTCCGCCGAATGGGCCTTCGACTGGATCAACAACGGCAAGCGGGCCGTCCGGCTGCCGGTCCAGCAGGTTCCGGACGCCAGGAGCCTGACCACCGGGGAAAGCTGAGGCGCCGCCGCCGTCGGGCAGGCGCTTGGCCCGGCGGCGGGCAGCCCGCACCACGGGTACCGGCGTCGGGCCACCTGCTCGACCACAAGCGTCAGTTGTCGACCCGGACGAGCGCGCCGACGCCCACGGCCCGCGCGAAGTCCGCGAAGACCTCAGCGGGGTAGCGGTGCGCGGGGCCGTCGGGGTTCTTGCTGTCACGGACGGCGGTGGCCGTACCCAAGGGACCGCACTCGACGCAGTTGTCGTTGGGGTCGCTGAAGCTCGCCTTCCTCCACTGCACGGGAAGGGCGGAAGCGGCGGGGAAAGAGGGCACGTCGGACTCACCTTCAGGAGGAGGGATCACGCCACGCATCCAGGCGTGCCCCGTCCAACCCGCGCACATGCAAGTTCCATCAGAAGAGATCGAAGTCGAACTCGCCTGTGGCAACGGCGGCAAGGAACTCTCGACGCGCACGGACATCCAGGATCAGTGCCGGGCCCTGGCTGTCCTTGGAGTCACGAACGTAGGAAAAGGATCCGACGGAAGCGATCTCCACGCAGTTGCCGTTGCCACCGCTGAAGCTGGACTTCTGCCAGGCCACGTCGAGTTCGGCTGAATTGCGGACGAAGTTGTTCACGTGAGGATGTCCTTCTGTGCGGCGATGAACTCGATGGACCTTTCGAGCGGCCAAGCATCGGCCGTGATCTCACGAAAAGCGCGGTCGTAGACCGAAACCCGGTCGGGCTCCTCCAGCCACTCGCTGGTCAGCATCCCCTCGACGAGCACCACGTCCAGGTCGCTCTCCCGGAATCCCAGTATGGTGAACGGCCCGGTCATGCCCTGGTGAGCCCCGGTCGCCGACGGCATGACTTGGATGGTGACGTTGGGCAGGGATGCGAGCTCAAGAAGCTTCTCCAACTGGCCCCGCATCGTCCGGTCCCCGCCGACTCGGCTCGCCAACGCTGCCTCGTGAATGACCGCCGAGACCTCCAGCGGCTGAGGCTGCGTAAGGACGGACTGTCGCTCACGGCGCACACGGACGCGAGCCTCGATGTCGCTGGGGGCGATGCCCAGCCCGAGCCGGGTGATGATCGCTCTGGCGTAGTCGGCGGTCTGGAACAGTCCGGGAACCAGTTGGACCTCATAGGTGCGGAAGGTCTTCGCCGAGCTCTCCAGACTGATCTGGTCTGCGAGCCAGGGTGCCATGTCCTCAAGGTAGTTGAGCCACCAACCCCGCTTGCCGCCGTCCTTCGCGATGGCGACCAGCGCTGCACACAGCTGGTCCGTACAACCGTAGACCCGCGCCAGGAGTTCAACGTCCGCCGGCTTGGCCGCCGACTTCGCGAGTTCGACGCGGGACAGCTTCGCAGCAGTCAGGCCTGTGCGCTTCTCGACATCCTCAAGCGTGAGATCAAGCGCTTCACGCAGCCGGCGCAGCTGGCTGCCGAGCTGACGCCGACGCACCGTGGGTGGCGTCACTGGCCCTCCTCGTTTCCCAGGTCTCCCTGGCGGCCAGTTTGCCCGTTGGAGCACACCCACCGCCACTTTCACCCCAAGCCGAGCGGCAGCCTGACGCCCTTGAATGAGAATTCTCATTTTTGAGACTTGCGCTGACGCTACATCAGGCATCATTCTCACTATGACGGGCGGCAACCGAACCGCTACACACTGCCACGCCATAGGGCGGAGCGGCAGCTACATGCCCTGCCCGCCTACTTCTGCCGAGACAACCGGGGCCTCTGCGGCCACCTCGCCGAACGCCACCGGCAACCTCGCCCCCGCGATCACAGCCAGGAGGACCTCCGCCATGCCCCAGAACCGCTTCCGCCTCCCCGCGTCCGAGTCGTCCGTCGCCGTCGCCCGAAGACTCGCCGTGGCCCAACTGGGCACCTGGGTGGGGGAACTGGATCCGGACGACCGGGCGGTCATCGAACTGCTGGTCTCCGAACTGGTGACCAACGCGGTGCGGTACGGCAAGACGCAGACCACCACCGTCGAACTCATCGGCACCGAGGACGGCACGGTCGTTCTCACGGTCGAGGACGCCAATCCGACCGAACCGCAGCAACAGGAGCCGGAGGCGGACGACGAGGGCGGGCGCGGGTTGCTCCTGGTCGACGCGCTGGCGCTGCAGCGGGGCACCATCCGGCTGGACTCCGGGAAGAAGACCTGGGTCGAGGTGCGGATGGCGCCGGGGACCGCAGCTCGACTCCGCGCCCTGGCCGTGCCACGACCGGCCGCCAACTCCCTTCCCGACCTGGCCGATCGGCTGCCGTCGCAGCTCCTGGACCACCGCATCCGCGCCCTGCGGCCAAGACCGGGCGTCGGCGACCTCGATGGTCACCGCCCACCCCTCGGTCGGCATCGGTGCAGGGCGCGGGCGGCGGAAGCGACGACCGTCGGAGGCCGGCCGTGACCAGAAACAGCGCCCCGCCGCCGACCCCCGTCACCGTCGAGATCGAGGACGTGACACCGCCTGCCGCCTTCGAGCATCTCGCCGACGCCCTGGCCGCGCTGTGGGGCTCACTGCGTACGCTGCCGCTCGGCGCGACCCAGCACGACGCGTACCAGTACTTCCTCACCCGCCCGAACGCCGTGCAACGGGTGACCGAACACCTCGACCGAGACGGCGAGTTGGTCCTCTCGTTCCGGATGGAGGGTCGCCTGCACGGGGTGTCGATCCGCCCCACCAAGGGCTAGACGCCCGCTTCCAAGGGGCTTCTGCACCGCTTTCTCGCGCCCGCTCCCGCCCTCCGCCGGTCCGCTCCGCCATGCCTGCCATCCCTGCGCCCGGCCTGCAGGGCGGACCGAGTCGGCCCCTCCCTCGATCCGATCAAAGCAATAGTTAGAGGTTGTCACTGTCGCTATTGACTCTCGCCACTGATTTGCGTTACAACTTCTAACGAACGCGAAATCATCTACCGAGGGAGAGGCGATCATGAACGCCGAACGTCGCATCGAGGTCGTCCTGCCGGGTGTCGTGGCGCCGGAGGGCCTGGAGATCCGCGAGAGCGCCGTACCGCAGGCGGGCCCGGGGCAGATCGTCGTCGCCATGGAGGCCACCGGCGTCTCGTTCGCCGAGCAGCAGATGCGTCGCGGGCGGTACTACGACCAGCCGCCGTTCCCGTTCGTCCCCGGCTACGACCTGGTGGGCCGGGTGCTGACCACCGGCCGGGGCGTCGACCCGGGCCTGGCCGGTCGACGGGTGGCCGCGCTGGTGAAGGTCGGCGGATGGGCCAGCCACGTGGTGCTCGACGCCGGCGACGCGGTGGAGGTCCCGCAGGGCCTCACGGCGGCGCAGGCCGAGACCGTCGTGGTCAACGGCATCACGGCCTGGCAGATGCTGCACCGCAAGGCCCGGGTGCGGGCCGGTCAGACCGTCCTGGTGCACGGCGCCAACGGCGGCGTCGGCTCGGTCCTGGTCCAACTCGCCCGCGCGGCAGGTGCGAAGGTGATCGGCACGGCCTCCGTCCGCCACCACGACGCCCTGCGGGAACTGGGTGTCCTCCCGGTCGACTACCGCGCCGGCGACGTGCCCGCCCAGGTGCGCGAACTGGCACCCGGCGGGGTGAACGCCGTCTTCGACCATGTCGGTGGCCGCAGCGTCGTCGACTCCTGGCACCTACTCGCCCCCGGCGGCACCCTCATCTCCTACGGCAGCGCCTCCACCCGCGACGACACCGGCTCCAAGCAGTGGCCCGTCCTGAAGATCCTCGCCCGCACCTGGCTCTGGAACACCCTGCCCAACGGACGCCGCGCCCACTTCTACAACATCTGGGCCGGCCGGCCGCTCAACAAGAACCGGTTCCGGGCCCGGCTGCGCACGGACCTCACCCAGGTCTTCGCCGCCGTCCAGCGCGGCGAGGTCACCGCCCGCATCGCCGCCCAACTCCCCCTCGCCGAGGCCGCCGAGGCCCTGCGCCTGGCCGAGTCCGGCACGGTCTCCGGCAAGGTCGTCCTGGTCCCCTGACCCCCTGCCCCCTCATCTGTCACCCTCGCTCACCGCTCACCGCTCGCCCGAAGGAGCCCCGCCATGAAGTCCAGCTCACGCCGTACCCTGACCGCGCTGATCGGTACGACGGCCCTCTGCGCCGTCCTCGGCACCACCGCCGCCGCCGCGCAGCCCACCGTGCCGTCCACCGCGCAGCGCCTGCCGAAGGTCGTCACCGCATGGGCCGCCGCCTGGAACGGCAGCGACCCCCAGGCGCTCGGTGTCCTGTTCACCGCCGACAGCACCTACACGGACCAGGGCATCGGGGTCACCTTCCACGGCCGCCAGGAGATCGGCGGCTGGAAGGCCCGTACCGACAGCCTCATCGACGGCGTCCACGTCACCGTGAAGGCAGCCCACCGCGACGGCGCCCACATCACCGTCGAAGCCGTCTACTCCGGCCATCTCAAGGGCGCGCCCAAGCCGTTCGCCGTGCCGATGGCCACCCTCCTCGACCTCGGCGAGCACCACCTGATCGCCTCCGACCAGGACTACTACAGCCTCAACACCGTCCTTGCCCAGTCCGGCCTGCCCGCCGACTGGACCCCGCCCACGCACTGATCCGGTCCTCCGCACCCCCCGCCGGCCTCGGAGCGGACCCTGAACGGCCTGGCCGGCTCGACCTCCCGCCGTCGAGACTCTCGCGGGGGGCACAGGCATGGACGGCCTGGCCGGAACCGCCGTGAGACGACGCGTGTGCCAGGCTGGCGGATATGGATTGGCAGTCTGAGAGCCCGGACCTCTGGGCATTCCTGGAGTCGTTGCAGCCCGGCGAGATCCTTTCCGGCACCGTCGCGGCGATCGAGCGGTTCGGGGTCTTCGTGGCCCTGGACGACGGACCGGACCACCCCCTGTTCCCCGGCGTCGGGTTCATCACCATCCCCGAACTGTCCTGGCGGCGGAACGAAGCTCCGACCGATGCCGTCCAGGTCGGACAGCACGTCTCATGCGAGTTCCTCCAGTTCGACACGTACAACGCGGAGGCCAGGCTGTCGTTGCGCGCACTGCTCCCCGACCCCTTCCAGGCCTTCGCCGACCGCACGGCGCTCGGCCAGGCCCTGCGCGGCACGGTCGTCGACATGCTCTTCTTCGGCGCCTTCGTCGACATCGGGGACGAAGTCGTGGGGCTGGTGCCCTTCAAGGAAGTCCACGGCAGGCCCGTAGCCGGTCTGCCGGAGGCCTTCCAGGTCGGCGACGAGATCTCGGTCGTCGTCACGGATGTCGACCGGCAGGGGCGCCGGGTGTTCCTTGCCGGGCCGGAGGACACCCGGCATCCCGCGCCACCCCGCCCGGCCGGGGCCGAGCGGGGTGGCGCGGGCCGGTGAGGAGGGGCGGGCCCGGTGGGGAGGCCGGGGCGCCGCCCTCCCCACCGGCGGGCCGGGGCTACCGGCCGGTGCCTGCGGCCCGGGCGGCCTCCAGCATCCGGCCCCGGGCCGCGAGCGCGTCCGACGGGCGCCCTGCCGCGTCAAGTTGCTTCTGGTAGGCGTTCAGCGCCTTCAGCAGGACGGCCGGGCGCACCGGATCCGCCTCGTCCATCCGCTCCGCCGCGTCGACCGCCTCCACCAGCAGCGCCAGCCTCTCCGGGCCGGTACGGCCCTTGGCGTACTTCACCAGCGCCCTGGAGAGCTTGGGGAGGTAGGCCGCCGGGGCGACCGGAGCGAGCACCCGCAGCGCCCGCAGCTCCTGCACCGGGGCGATCCGGCCCTCGTCGAGCATCAACACCCGCGCCCGCAGTACCGCTTCGCTGTTCATCGTTCCCCCTTGTCCGTCCACCCGAGGCCGTACCCGCCGGCGCCAGGGCAGCGCGACGGACGTACCGGCCTCTCCGGGGGGAGAAGTCGGCACGTGGGATCGAGGTGGATGGGTCGAGTCTGAGGGGCGGCGGCGGCCCGGACAAGCTCGGACCGACGTGCTCTCGGTCCTACCGCAAGAGGCCTCTGACAAGGCATGATTGGACTCGACACGCTGCCGGAGGGTGCCCCGGAGGCAGCGCGAGGAGCACCGCCTCGACCCGTGGAGTCATCCGGGCGGGTTGCGGAGCGAATCCCGTCCAAGGCGCGGCGCAGGCTGCCGGGCGCCTGACGGCTCAGCCGGCGCCGACCACTCACCGCCGACCACTCACCGTCGACCGCGGCGCCTCGACGATGCCGGCGCGGATCGGCCCGGTCAGCAGGCGGCGCACTCGACGCCGAGTCCCCCCAACAGCGGCGGCAAGGTGTCCTTTGCTGCCTCCGCATAGCATTCACCGTCATTCCATTGCAACGCAACTCCCTCTGACGTTGCGTTAAATCGGCATCCATTGCAATGATTTTGCAGCCTTGACCTGGGATGATGCCAATCAAGCGCAATGAAGACATTGAAGGATCTTCGAACGCAACGTAGCGTTTGCGTTGTCAGAAACGCGAAGCGCAAGAGGAGACAGCGATGCTGAAGTTCGACACCCCCACCCCGATCACCACCATCCTCGACATCCCCGCCGGGCGGATCCGGTTCATCGCCGCCGACCGGGCGGACAGCACGGTGGAGGTCCTGCCGGCAGACGCCTCGAAGAGCCGGGACGTGCAGGTGGCGGAGCGGGTCACCGTCGAGTACGCCGACGGCGTGCTGCGGATCGGGGCCGCGCCGGCGAAGAACCGGATCGTCGGCCACTCCGGGTCCGTGGAGGTGACCGTCCAACTCCCGTCCGGCTCCCGGGTCGAGGCCAAGGCCGCCGCCGCCGAACTGCGGGGCGTCGGACGCCTCGGCGACGTCACCTTCGAGGGCGCGCAGGGCACCGTCAAGCTCGACGAGACCGCCGGCGCCCACCTCACCGTCCAGGCCGGCGACATCACCGTCGGCCGCCTCGGCGGCCCCGCACGGATCAGCACCCTGCAGGGCCACATCACGATCACCGAGGCGGTCCGCGGCACCGTCGAACTGCGCACCCAGGCCGGTGACATCACGATCGGCGCCGCCCGCGGGGTCAGCGCCGCCCTGGACGCCGGCACCTCCTACGGCCGGATCGACAACGCCCTGCAGAACACCGGCGCCCCCGAGTTGACCGTCCACGCGACCACCGCCCACGGCGACATCACCGCCCGCAGCCTCTGAACCCGCAGTCTCCGCCCGCCCCCAGCCTCCCGAAGGAGCGACTTCTCATGACCAACCTGGCCATCGCGGCGAACGGGCTGCGCAAGTCCTACGGCGACAAGGTCGTCCTGGACGGCGTCGACCTGGCCGTCCCGGAAGGGACGATCTTCTCCCTGCTCGGCCCGAACGGCGCCGGCAAGACCACCGCCGTCAAGATCCTCTCCAGCCTCATCACCGCCGACCCCGGCACCGGCGACATCCACGTCGGCGGCCACAACCTGGCCACCCACCCCCAGGCGGTACGCGCCACCATCGGCGTCACCGGCCAGTTCTCCGCCGTGGACGGCCTGATCACCGGCGAGGAGAACATGCTCCTCATGGCCGACCTGCACCACCTCTCCAAGCGCGAGGGACGACAGGTCGCCGCCGAACTGCTGGAGCGCTTCGACCTCACCGACGCCGCGCAGAAGCCCGCCTCCACCTACTCCGGCGGCATGAAACGCCGCCTGGACATCGCCATGACGCTGGTCGGCAGCCCGCGGATCATCTTCCTCGACGAGCCGACCACCGGCCTGGACCCCCGCTCCCGCCACACCATGTGGCAGATCATCCGCGAACTGGTCACCGGCGGCACCACCGTCCTGCTCACCACCCAGTACCTGGAGGAGGCCGACCAGCTCGCCGACCGCATCGCCGTCCTCCACAACGGAAGGATCGCCGCCCACGGCACCGCCGAGGAACTCAAGCGCCTGATCCCCGGCGGCCACGTGCGGCTGCGCTTCACCGACCCCGACACCTACCGGCGGGCCACGCTCGCCCTCCCCGACTCCGCCCGCGACGACGACGCCCTGACCCTGCGCAACCCCGGCGACGGCAGCCAGCGCCACCTGCGCGCCCTCCTCGACCAGCTCGACACCGCCGGCATCGAGGCCGACGAACTCACCGTCCACACCCCCGACCTCGACGACGTCTTCTTCGCCCTCACCGACACCGCCATCCCCACCCAGGCCGCCCGGCCCACCCAGTCCGAGGAGAACGCCCGATGAGTACTCTCGCCCTCGCCGTCCGCGACTCGAGGACCATGCTGCGCCGCAACCTCCTGCACGCCCGGCGCTACCCCTCACTCACCCTCAACCTGCTGCTCACCCCGGTGATGCTGCTGCTGCTCTTCGTCTACATCTTCGGCGACACGATGAGCGCGGGCATCGGCGGCGGCGACCGCTCCGCCTACATCGCCTACGTCGTCCCCGGCATCCTGCTGATGACCATCGGCAGCAGCGTGATCGGCGCCGCCGTCTCCGTCGCCACCGACATGAACGAGGGCATCATCGCCCGCTTCCGCACCATGGCCATCCACCGCCCGTCCGTCCTGGTCGGACACGTCGTCGGCAGCGTCCTGCAGTCCATCGCCGGCGTCGTCCTCGTCGGCGCCGTCGCCCTGGCCATCGGCTTCCGCTCCACCGACGCCACCGCCCTGGAATGGCTGGCCGCCCTCGGCCTGCTCGTGCTCTTCGCCACCGCCCTCACCTGGATCGCCGTCGGCATGGGCCTGGTCAGCCCCAACGCCGAGGCCGCCAGCAACAGCGCGATGCCGCTGATCCTGCTGCCGCTCATCTCCAGCGCCTTCACCCCGCTGCACTCCATGCCCGGCTGGTTCCAGCCCATCGCCCAGTACCAGCCGTTCACCCCCGCCATCGAAACCCTGCGGGGCCTGCTCCTCGGCACCGGCATCGGCAACAACGGATGGCTCACCCTCGCCTGGTCCGTCGCCCTCACCGCACTCGGCTACCGCTGGTCCACCAGCACCTTCAACCGCGACCCCAAGTAACCACCGTGACAGGCACGACCCACACCCGCACCACCCCGCCCCACCCCCGCCCCAGGGCGGCGCACCCGACACCATGTCGGCCCGCGCCGGCCCGGGGCGGACGGCTGTCCGGAGGCAGGAACGTGACGGGGCGGTGACCCGTCACCGGCTTCGCCCGACGGCCGCGTCAACCGGTCCGTGCTTCGCCGTCGTTGTGCTCGGGCCGGTAGACGTAGGGGGTCGTGGTGCTCAGCACCGCGAACCCGAGCCGTTGCAGGACGGGGCGGCTCTCGTCGGTCGCTCCGCGCCGACCTGCCGCACGACATCGCCGTCACGTTCGATCCGGGCACCGGGCCCGTCAGCCTTCGCGTCGCGCCTCAACCGGCGGTCGAACAGGGCAAGCAGTTCTTCGTGATCCATCCGCCCACTCCGGCACGGGGCGGTCAACCGTGCCATGGAGTTTCGACCGTCGCGGCCGGGTGGTGCAGCAGTTCGAGTCCTCGTCGAGGGCCCGGCGACGCAGCGGGACGATCGGCCGTTGCCCGGGATTCCGGGTCAGTCCGTGGCCTTCGGGTGGCCGGCTCCCGCGTAGCTGATCCAGGCAGTGGGGTTGGTGTCGTCGACCAGGTACCAGAGACGTCCGCCGCCGGTGACCTCGTACTGCCACCGTTCCACGTTCTGCCCCTTGAACAGGGCGGAGCCGAGCTTGCCCTTGAGCCGGTGCTGCCGCTCAGGGTTGTCGCCGGCCCTGGGTGCGGTCCGGATCCGCTCGAAGGCGCGACGCAGGTTGCCCGGGGCCTGACGGCTCAGCTGCTCCCAGCCGTCGGCGGCCTCGGTGTTGGCGAACCGGAGGTCGGCGAACACGGGGGCTGAAGTCAGGAGCGGGGCGCGCCGGGCGACCGGCGCGCCCCCGCCCGGGATCAGTCCGTGCCCGGGCCGTCCAGCTGCTCGATGGTGGCGATGGACGGGCGGCGGGTGCGCTGCAGTCCGCGGGCGACGTCCTCGGCATCGCGCAGGACGCGGACGGCGTTGTGCCAGGTCAGCTTGGCGAGGTCGGCCGGTGACCAGCTCCGGTGGAGGAGCTCGGCGATCAGGTTCGGGTAGCCGGCGACGTCGTCCAGGCCGGCCGGGACGAACGCGGTGCCGTCGAAGTCGCCGCCGATGCCGATGTGGTCGATACCGGCCACCTCGCGCATGTGGTCCAGGTGGTCGGCGACGGTCGCGGGGGTGGCGACCGGGCGGGGGCTGACCGCCTCGAAGGCGCGCTGGCAGTCCATCGCGGCCGGGGTGGTCTCCAGGGCGTGGAAGCCGTGGGCGCGCATGTTCTCGTCGGCGGCGAGGGTCCACCGGATGGCGGCGGGCAGGATGAACTTGGGGACGAAGGTGGCCATCGCCAGGCCGCCGTTGCCGGGCAGCTGGGCGAGCACGTCGTCGGGGACGTTGCGCGGGTGGTCGCAGACCGCGCGGGCGGAGGAGTGCGAGAAGATCACCGGCGCCTCGCTCACCCGCAGGGCGTCCCGCATGGTGTCGGCGGAGACGTGCGAGAGGTCGACCAGCATGCCGAGGCGGTTCATCTCGCGGACGACCTCCTCGCCGAAGCGGGTGAGCCCGCCGGCCACCGGCTTGTCGGTGGCGGAGTCGGCCCACGGCAGGTTGTCGTTGTGGGTGAGCGTCAGGTAGCGCACGCCGAGCTGGTGCAGGGCGCGCAGGGTGGCGAGCGAGCAGTCGATGCTGTGGCCGCCCTCGGCGCCCATCAGCGAGGCGATCCGGCCCTCGGCGCGGGCCGCCTCCATGTCGTCGGCGGTGAGGGCGAGCCGCAGCCGGTCCGGGTAGCGGTCGGTGAGCGCCCGGACGAAGTCGATCTGCTCCAGGGTGGCGCTGACGGCGTGGTCGCCGGCCAGGTCGGAGCGGACGTAGACCGACCAGAACTGGGCGCCGACCCCGCCCGCGGCGAGGCGGGCGAGGTCGGTGTGCAGCCGTACCCGCTGGTCGGCCGCCAGGTCGATGGCGTCCAGGTCGTACCCGGCCTGGGCCCGCATGGCCCAGGGGAGGTCGTTGTGACCGTCCACCACCGGCGCCTCGCGGAGCAGGGCCCTGGCGCGGTCGACGAGCTCGGGGGCGGGCCCGCCGGCCGGGGCCGGTCCGTCGTGCTGCCGGTCGGCCTGCCCAGGGATCTGCTCAGAAGTCATATGACCTCTTGTATCCCGAAGAGCTACTTTCCGAAACCGAAGGCGGTGGAGCCCGCCACCTTGGCGCGCAGCTTCTTGCCCTTCTCGGTGGCCTGGCTGTTCAGCTCGGCCTGGAAGTCGGTCATCCGCTCGGTCAGCTCGGGGTCGAACGCGGCCAGGATGCGGACGGCCAGCAGACCGGCGTTGCGGGCGCCCGCGACCGAGACGGTCGCCACCGGCACGCCGGCCGGCATCTGCACGATCGACAGCAGGCTGTCCATACCGTCCAGGTAGCGCAGCGGCACCGGGACGCCGATCACCGGCAGCGGGGTGACCGAGGCGAGCATGCCCGGCAGGTGGGCGGCGCCGCCGGCGCCCGCGATGATCGCCTTCAGGCCGCGGGTGTGGGCGTTCTCGCCGTAGGCGACCATCTCGCGCGGCATCCGGTGCGCGGAGACGACGTCCACCTCGTACGGGATCTCGAACTCGTCGAGCGCCTGGGCGGCGGCCTCCATCACGGGCCAGTCGGAGTCCGAGCCCATGACGATGCCGACGACGGGAGCAGCGGGGTTGGTCATTCGGTGATCGTTCCTCGCAGGTAGGCGGCCGCGTGGCGGGCGCGCTCGCGGACGTCGTCGAGGTCGTCCCCGAAGACGTTGACGTGGCCGACCTTGCGGCCGGGCTTCACGTCCTTCCCGTACATGTGGATCCGCAGCCCGGGGTCGCGGGCCATGCAGTGCAGGAATGCGTGGTACATGTCCGGGTAGTCGCCGCCGAGGACGTTCACCATGACGGTCCACCGGGCGCGCGGGCGGGGGTCGCCGAGCGGCAGGTCGAGGACGGCCCGCAGGTGGTTCTCGAACTGCGAGGTGACCGAGCCGTCCTGGGTCCAGTGGCCGGAGTTGTGCGGACGCATCGCCAGCTCGTTGACCAGGATCCGGCCGTCGCGGGTCTGGAACAGCTCCACCGCGAGGTGGCCGGTGATGTCCAGGTCGCCGGCGATCCGCAGGGCCAGCGCCTGGGCCTCGGCGGCCATCGCCGGGTCGAGGTCCGGCGCGGGGGCGGTGACCTCGGCGCAGACGCCGTTCTCCTGGACGCTCTCCACCACCGGGTAGGCGACGGCCTGGCCGCTGGGCGAGCGCACCACGTTGGCGGCCAGCTCGCGCAGGAAGTCGACCTTCTCCTCGGCCAGCACCGGGACCCCGGCCAGGAACGGCGCGTGCGCCTCCTGCTCGTCGCCGACGACCCAGACGCCCTTGCCGTCGTAGCCGCCCCGGACGGTCTTCAGCACGACGGGGTAGCCGGCGCCCTCGTTCGCGAAGGCGGTCACGTCCGCCGGGTCGGCGACCAGGCGGTGCCGGGGGCAGGGCACGCCGATGGAGTCGAGCTTGGCCCGCATGACGCCCTTGTCCTGGGCGTTGACCAGCGCGTCCGGGCCGGGCCGCACGGCGATGCCGTCGGCCTGCAGCGCCCGCAGGTGCTCGGTGGGGACGTGCTCGTGGTCGAAGGTGACGACGTCGCAGCCGGCCGCGAAGCGGCGCAGGGTGTCCAGGTCGCGGTAGTCGCCGAGGACGACCTCGGAGACCACCTGCGCCGCGGAGTCCTGGGGGGTGTCGGCGAGAAGCTTGAAGCGCACACCGAGCGGGATGCCCGCCTGATGCATCATGCGGGCCAGCTGCCCGCCGCCGATCACGCCCACCACTGGAAAATTCGCCTTGCCCGGGAAAGTCACCCTGCAAGGATATCCGGGCCGGTGAGGGCCGATGGACAGGTCGCCCGCGGGCCCTCCCGGCCGGTCGTCCGGGCGGTCCCCGGCCGAGGCCCTGCTGAGCCAACTGGCTGAAGCGAGTAGCCTGGATCGCTGGGTCCCGGAGCACGCTGATCGGATCATGTGTGCGGTGGGTTCACGGAGTGCTGCGCGACCGCGCAGGTACCTCTCGTCCGCAGGTACAGGAGACAGCCGGGTATGACGACGACCGCCCCCTCGCGACCTTCCCTCGCCGAGCGGCTCAGCGGCATCCGAGGTGAAGTGGTCAAGTTCGGCATCGTCGGCCTGATCGGCGTCGTCGTCAACTTCGGCGTCTCCAACGCCGTCCTGCACCTCACCGGCTGGGCACCCGTACGCTGCTCGGTGATCGGCACGGCGGTCGCCATCGCGGCCAACTACCTCGGCTACCGCTACTGGGTCTACCGCGACAGCGACGCGGCCTCGCGCCGCCGCGAGATCACCCTGTTCCTCATCTTCAGCGGCATCGGCATGCTGATCGAGAACAGCACGGTCTGGTTCTCCACCTACACCCTGGGCCTGCACGGCACGCTCGCCTACAACGTCTCCAAGGCCTTCGGTACGGGCCTCGGCACGCTGTTCCGGTTCTTCTCCTACCGCACCTGGGTCTTCAAGGCGATCCCCGAGATCCCGAAGCCCGAGGACGTGCAGCTGCCCGGCCCGCAGGACGGCACCGAGGGCCAGGCCGCCCCCACCGCGTCGCCCGCGGCCGCTTCCGTCCCCGCTCCCGCTCCCGCCCCCACCGAGCGGGTCGCGGCGCGCTGAGCCGTCCGGCACCGATTCACCCGCAGCACCCGAGGTCCGGTTCGCGAGGAGCGAGCCGGACCTTCGGCGTCGACCCGACCCGGCGTCGACCCGGCGTCCCGGTCGGCCCGACCCGGCGTCCTAGTCGTCGTCCTTGTGACTCCGCCCCAGGAAGAGCGCGAACACCGGCGGCCGCAGCGAGAGCAGCTCCAGCCGGCCGCCGTCCGCCTCCGCGAGGTCCCGGGCCACGGCCAGGCCGATGCCGGTGGAGTTGCGGCCGCTGACCGCCCGCTCGAAGACCCGGTTGCCCAGCTCCGGCGGGACGCCGGGCCCCTGGTCCTGGACCTCCACCACGATGGTGGTGCCGGACGGCCGGACCCGCAGGGTGATCATGCCCGCGCCGTGCATCAGCGAGTTCTCGATCAGCGTGGCGAGCACCTGGGCGACCGTGCCCGGCGTGCCGACCGCCGCCACCCCGCGCAGGCCGTCCACCTCCAGCAGCCGGCCGGTGCCGCGCAGGGACGGCCCCCACTCCTCCACCTGCTGCTTGATCACCTCGTCCAGGTCGAAGGAGACCGCGGCCGGACTGCGCGGGTCGCGCTGGTTGGTCAGCAGCCGCTGCACGACGTCGGTGAGCCGCTCGACCTGCTGGAGGGCGATGGTCGCCTCCTCCTTGACCGTCTCCGGGTCCTCGGCGACCGAGGTGATCTCCTCCAGCCGCATGGAGAGCGCGGTGAGGGGGGTGCGCAGCTGGTGGGAGGCGTCGGCGGCGAGCCGGCGCTCCGCGGTCAGCATCCGGGCGATCCGCTCCGCACTGAGGTCGAGCACCTCGGCCACCCGGTCCAGCTCGGGTACGCCGTAGCGGCGGTCGCGCGGGCGGGGGTCGCCCGAGCCGAGCCGCTCGGCGGTCTCGGCGAGGTCGGTGAGCGGCCGGGCCAGGCGCTTGGCCTGCCAGACCGCGAGGGCGACGGCCGCCTGGACGGCCAGCAGGGCGACCACGCCGAGCAGCAGCAGCATGTTGGCGATCTCGTGGTCGACGTCCGCGCGGGACTGCTCGACGATCACCGTCTCGCCGCTGGCCCCCTTGTCGACGGCCTTGAGCACATGGTCACCGGCCGGGCGGGTGCCGGTGGAGACGACCGCCTGGCCGGGGATGTCCACCTCGACGTAGCTGCCGTCGGTGACCTGGTTGGCGAACTTGTCGCCGGAGACCGGCTCCCCCGCCGCGAGCCGGTCCTCGACCAGGGCCAGCACCCGGGCCGCGGTGGCCTCCACGCGGTCCTGGGCGGAGTTGACGATGGTGCGCTTCTCGACCAGTGCGAGCGGCACGCAGAACACCACGACCACCACCAGGACCACGCCCAGCAGCGAGTTGATCATCCGGCGTTTCACGCTGCTGCTCCTGATGTGGTCCGGACCGGCCGGCCCGGGCTCGTACTCGTTCGTTCCGGTCCTGCGGCCGGGGCCCGGGGCCGGGCCCCGGCGGGCGGTCAGTTCTTCTCGAACCGGAAGCCCACGCCGCGGACGGTCGCGATGTAGCGGGGGTTGGCCGCGTCGTCGCCCAGCTTCTTGCGCAGCCAGGAGATGTGCATGTCGAGGGTCTTGGTCGAGGTCCACCAGGTGGTGTCCCAGACCTGGCGCATGATCTCCTCGCGGGTGACCACCCGGCCGGCGTCCCGGACCAGCACCCGCAGCAGCTCGAACTCCTTGGCGGAGAGGGTCAGCTCCGCCTCGCCGAGCCAGGCCCGGTGCGACTCGATGTCGATCTTGACGCCGTGGGCGCCGGTGGTCAGCTGGTCGACGTTACCGCGGCGCAGCAGGGCCCGGACCCGGGCCAGCAGCTCGGCGAGCCGGAACGGCTTGGTGACGTAGTCGTCCGCGCCGGCGTCCAGGCCGACCACGGTGTCCACCTCGTCGGCGCGGGCGGTGAGCACCAGCACGGGGCAGCTCTTGCCGTCGGCGCGCAGCCGGCGGCAGACCTCCAGGCCGTCCATCTCGGGCAGGCCCAGGTCCAGGACGACGAGATCGACCTCCTCGGTGAGGCCGGCGGCCAGCGCGGCGGGGCCGTCCTCGCGGACGAGCACCTCGTAGCCCTCGCGTCGCAGGGCCCGGGCCAGCGGTTCGGAGATCGCCGGATCGTCCTCGGCGAGAAGCACACAGGTCATGGGGCGATCGTAGTCCGCCCGGCACTGCGCGTTGACCCTGTGAGGTGTTTCACAGAGAGTGATCATCTCGCGGAGCCCGCTCACGGTCGGGCAGGGCGGCACCCTTCGGTCCTTCGTCGAACATTTTGTGATTTGATCTTGATTTCTAAGGAAGATTCTCGCATTTACCATTGATAGGCGATGCGAGGCGCTCGGGGGCTTTGCCTTCTCCATACCTTTCCGGCGTGATTTGTCAGCCGATGTCGCCAAAAACGCACACGTACAGTGGTTTGGTCCCCGTCCAGTCCACCACCCTCGGCGGACGGGTCCCCCGCAGCAAGGAACCTCTACTCATGGCGTCATCGACCCTGGACGTCGGCGTACAGCGCCCGACGTCCCCCGGCGGCAAGACCTTCCTCGGCCACCCCCGAGGCCTTGCCACCCTCTTCATGACCGAGATGTGGGAACGCTTCAGCTTCTACGGAATGCGCGCCCTGCTGGTGCTCTACCTGGTCGCAGGCACCTCCGAAGGCGGCCTGGGGTACACCGCCGCCGTCGGCGCCGCGATCTACAGCGTCTACAACGCGATGCTCTACCTGCTCGCCCTGCCCGGCGGCTGGCTGGCCGACCGCTTCTGGGGCGCCCGCAGGACGGTGGCCGTCGGCGGCGGCATCATCATGGTCGGTCACTTCCTGCTGGCCGTGCCGGCCACCGCGTCCTTCTTCGCCGGTCTGGCCCTCATCGCGGTCGGATCCGGCCTGCTGAAGGCCAACATCTCGACGATGGTCGGCCACCTGTACGACGGGCCGAACGACCCCCGTCGCGACGGCGGCTTCACCATCTTCTACATGGGCATCAACCTCGGCGCCTTCCTGGCCCCGCTGGTGATCGGCACCGTCGGCCAGAACATCGGCTGGCACTTCGGCTTCGCCCTCGCCGGCGTCGGCATGGCGATCGGCCTGGTCCAGTACCTGCTGGGCACCCGCCACCTGAGCGCCCGCAGCGACGTGGTGGCCTCGCCGATCACGCCCGCCGAGAAGACCGCCGTGCTCCGCAAGGCCGCGCTCTGGGCGGCCCTGGCCGTGGTGTTCTTCGGCGTCGTGACGCTGTCCGGCCGGATGTCGGTCGACTGGGTCATCTGGCCGCTGTCGATCGCGGGCATCGCCGTCCCCGTCGTCTACTTCGCCCGGATCAGGCGGGACAAGGACCTCGACGAGGCCGAGCAGTCCAAGATGAAGGGCTTCATCTGGTTCTTCGTGGCCGCCGCCGTGTTCTGGATGATCTACGACCAGTCCGGCTCGACGCTCAACATCTTCGCGACCGACTCGACCGCCTCCACGCTGTTCGGCTTCGACTTCCCGTCCAGCTGGTTCCAGTCGCTCAACCCGCTCTACATCATGGCGCTGGCCCCGGTCTTCGCCTGGCTCTGGGTCTGGCTCTCCCGCCGCGGGAAGAACCCCAGCACCACCATGAAGTTCGCCTTCGGCCTGCTGCTGATCGGCGCGTCCTTCCTGGTCATGATGCTGGCGATGGGCGCGGCCGCCGGCGGCGCCAAGGTCTCGCCGCTCTGGCTGGCGATGGTCTACCTGATCCAGACCGTCGGCGAGCTGACGCTCTCCCCCGTCGGCCTGTCCGTCACCACCAAGCTGGCCCCCGCCAAGTACGGCAGCCAGATGATGGGCCTGTGGTTCCTCGCCGTCACGGCGGGCGACTGCGTGGCCGCCATCATGCAGCTGCTGGTCGGCGACGCGACCGGCTCCACCTGGTACTTCGCCTCGCAGGGCGTGCTCGCGGTGATCGCGGGCATCGCGCTCACGATGTACCGCAAGAACGTGGTCCGGATGATGGGCGACGTGCACTGACGGCACGCGCACCCGCACATGCGTGAGGGCCGGTACGGATTCGTCCGTACCGGCCCTCACGCATGTGCGATCCCAGGCGCGGCGCGCCCGCGGATCAGAGCTCGCGCACCCCGGCCCGCCAGACGGCGGCGGTCAGCGGCACCCCCGGCCGGTAGGCCAGGTGCACGTGCGAGGGCGCGTCCAGCAGCAGCAGGTCGGCCCGGGCGCCCGGGGTGATCAGGCCGACGTCCGAGCGGCGCAGCGCCCGGGCGCCGCCGGCGGTCGCGGCGTGCACGGCCTCGTCCGGGGTCATCCCCATCTCGCGGACCGCCACGGCGATGCAGAAGGCCATCGAGCTGGTGAAGCTGGAGCCCGGATTGCAGTCCGTGGACAGCGCGACGGTGGCGCCCGCGTCGAGCAGCCGGCGGGCGTCCGGGTAGACGGCGCGGGTGGAGAACTCCGCGCCGGGCAGCAGCGTGGCCACCGTCGCCGAGCCGGCCAGCGCGGCCACGTCCTCGTCGGTCAGATGGGTGCAGTGGTCGGCGGAGGCCGCCCCCAGCTCCACCGCGAGCTGCACGCCCGGGCCGTACGACAGCTGGTTGGCGTGCACCCGGGGGGTGAGGCCGCGCGCCACGCCGGCCGTCAGGACGGCCCGGGCCTGGTCGCCGTCGAAGGCGCCCTTCTCGCAGAACACGTCCACCCAGCGGGCGTACGGGGCGCAGGCGTCCAGCATCTCGCCGGTGACCAGGTCCACGTAGCCGGCCGGGTCGTCCGCGAACTCCGGCGCGACCACGTGCGCGCCGAGGTAGGTGGTCTCCGGGGTGTGCCCGGCCGCGATCCGCAGCGCCCGGGCCTCGTCCTCGACGGTGAGGCCGTAGCCGGACTTGCACTCCAGTGTGGTGGTGCCCTGGTGCAGCGCCTCGCGGACGAAGCGGGCCAGGTTGGCGTCCAGCTCGGCGTCGGTGGCCGCGCGGGTCGCGGCGACCGTGGTGCGGATGCCGCCCGCCGAATAGGCCTGCCCGGACATCCGGGCGTTGAACTCGGCGGTCCGGTCGCCGGCGAAGACCAGGTGCGCGTGCGAGTCGACGAAGCCGGGCAGCAGGGCGCGGCCGCCCGCGTCGAACCGCTCGTCGGCGGCCGGCGCCGCGCCGGCCGGGCCGACCCAGACGACGGTGCCCGCGTCGATCACCACGGCCGCGTCGGTGAGCAGCCCGAGCGGGCCCGTCCCGTGCGCGGTGTCGTTGGTGACCAGGCTGCCGATGCCGGTGATCAGGGTGCTCGGCGACGCCGGGGAGCCCGGCGCGGTCGGGGTGCTCTGGGTGCTCACAGGAGCCCTTTCGAGGTGGTGGCCCCGGGGGCGGGCGGCGGGATCAGCCCCTGCGCCCGCCCCCGGGGAGTCTTCAGGAGCTCAGCGCCGCGATCGAGTCGCGCAGCGCCGCCGGTACGTCCGGCACCAGCTGGTGCACGCCGTCCCGGACGATCTGCCGCCCGCCGACCACCACGTGCCGCACGTCCGCGGCCGAGGCGGCGAAGACCGCGGTCTCGGCGCCGAGCCGGGCCGGCGGGCCCGCGGTGCGGACCGAGTCGAGCGCGAGGACGGTGAAGTCGGCGAGGGCGCCCACCTCGATCCGGCCGGCCTCGGGCCAGCCCAGCGAGGCGTGGCCGTCCTCGCTGCCGGCCCGGAGCAGCGCGTTGGCCGTCCAGTGGCCCCTGGTCCGGGTCCGCAGCCGCTCGTTGAGCTCCAGCGCGCGGGCCTCCTCGAACGGGTCGATCACCGCGTGGCTGTCGCTGCCCAGGCTGACCGGGCAGCCGGCCGAGGCGAGCCGGCGGGCCGGGCCGATGCCGTCCGCGAGGTCCCGTTCGGTGGTCGGGCACATGCAGATGGTGGTGGAGGAGTCCGCCAGCAGCCGGACATCCTCGTCCGTCAGGTGGGTCGCGTGCACGGCCGAGGTGCGCGGGCCGAGCACCCCGTGGTCGGCGAGCAGCCGGGTCGGGGTGACGCCGTGCGCGGTGAGGCAGGCGTCGTTCTCGGCGGTCTGCTCGGAGAGGTGCACGTGCAGCGGCGCCCGGCGCATCGACGCCCAGTGCGCGATGGTGCCCAGCTGGTCGGCCGGCACCGCCCGCACCGAGTGCACCGCCGCGCCGATCCTGGCGTGCTCGCGCGGCTTCAGCGCCTCCGCGCGGGCCGCCCAGGCGTCCGCGTCACCGTCGCTGAACCGCAGTTGCGGCTTGGTCGGCTCGGTGCCGAAGCCGGAGGCCAGGTAGCAGGTGTCCAGCAGGGTGATCCGGATGCCGGCCCGGGCGGCGGCCTCGATCAGCGCCTCGCCCATCGCGTTGGGATCGTCGTAGCGGTCGCCGCCGGGCGCGTGGTGGAGATAGTGGAACTCCCCCACCGCGGTGATCCCGGCCAGCGCCATCTCGGCGTACACGGCGGTGGCGAGCGCCAGGTAGCTGTCCGGGTCGAGCGCCCCGGCGAACTTGTACATGGTGTCGCGCCAGGTCCAGAAGGTGCCGGAGCCGACCTGGACGGTGCCGCGCAGCGCCCGGTGGAAGGCGTGCGAGTGGGCGTTCGCCTGGCCGGGCACCAGCAGCCCCTCCAGCCGGACGGCACCGGGCGGGCAGGGCCCGCTGTCCGGCGTGACCTTGGCGATCCGGCCGCCGTCCACGGTGCCGATCAGCACGTCCTGCTCGACCACCGGGCCGTTGACGTGCGGGAGCCAGGCGTACTGCGCCCAGAAGGTTACCGACACGCCAGGTCCTCCAGTACGTGTGCCAGCGCGGCCACCCCGGCGAGGCAGTCGGCCTCCTCGGCGTGCTCGGACGGGGAGTGCGAGACGCCCGTGGGGTTACGTACGAACAGCATGGCGGTCGGCACGGCCGATGCCAGGATTCCGGCGTCGTGTCCCGCGCCGGTCGGCAGTACCGGCACCCCGCCGAGGGTGCCGGCGAGTCGGTCGCGCAGCGCCTGGTCGAACTCGACGACCGGGGTGAACGACTCCCGGGTCAGCTCGACCCGGACGCCGTCGCGCAGGCCGTGCTCGGCGGCCGCCGCCCTGATCTCCTCGACCACCCGCTGCAGGGTGGCCTCGTCGGCGGCCCGGGAGTCCAGCCAGCCCCGGACGAGGGAGGCGATCGCGTTGGTGCCGTTCGGCTCGATCGCGACCTTGCCGAAGGTCGCCAGCGCGCCCGCCGACCGGGCCCGCTCGCGCGCGGCGAGCACCGTGCTCGCGTAGCTGAGCATCGGGTCGCGGCGGTCCTCGATCCGGGTGGTGCCGGCGTGGTTCGCCTCACCGTGGAAGTCGAACCGCCAGCGGCCGTGCGGCCAGATCGCGCCGGCCACGCCGACCGGCTGGTCCTCGGTCAGGTAGCGGCCCTGCTCGACGTGCAGTTCGACGAACGCGCCGACCCGGCCGAGCCGCTCGGCGTCCGCGCCGATCGCGGCCGGGTCGTAGCCCGCCTGCTCCATCGCGTCGGGCAGCCGGGTGCCCCGGGCGTCGCGCAGCTCGAAGGCCTGCTCCCTGGAGAGCACACCGGCGCTCAGCCGGGAGCCGATGCAGGCGACGCCGAACCGCGCGCCCTCCTCGTCACCGAAGTTGACGATGGCCAGCGGCCTGCGGAACTCCGCGCCGCGCGAGCGCAGTTCGTCCAACGCCGCGAAGGAGGAGACCACGCCGAGCGGGCCGTCGTAGGCGCCGCCGTCCGGCACCGAGTCCAGGTGCGAACCGGTGACCACCGCGTCGCCGGCCTCCGGGTCGCCGAGCCAGGCCCACTGGTTGCCGTTGCGGTCCAGTTCGTACGCCAGGCCGCGGCTGGTGGCCTGCTCGCGGAACCACTCCCGGCACTCGGCGTCGGCGGAGTTCCAGGCGTGCCGGCGGTACCCGCCGGAGGCGGCGGAGCGGCCCACGGGGAGCAGCTCCGCCCACATCCGGCGGAAGGAGTCCTCGCTCACAGCTCGTTCATGGGGACGCGGACCCCACGCTCGCGTCCGACCTCGTCGGCCCGGTCGTAGCCGGCATCGACGTGCCGGATGACACCCATGCCCGGGTCGTTGGTGAGCACCCGGCGGATCTTCTCGCCGGCCAGCTTCGTACCGTCGGCGACGGTGACCTGGCCCGCGTGGATGGAGCGGCCGATGCCGACGCCGCCGCCGTGGTGGATGGAGACCCAGGACGCGCCGGAGGCCACGTTGACCATGGCGTTCAGCAGCGGCCAGTCGGCGATCGCGTCCGAGCCGTCCAGCATCGCCTCGGTCTCGCGGTACGGGGAGGCGACCGAGCCGCAGTCCAGGTGGTCGCGGCCGATCACGATCGGCGCGGCGAGCTCGCCGGACGCCACCATGTCGTTGAACCGCTCGCCGGCCTTGTCCCGCTCGCCGTAGCCGAGCCAGCAGATCCGCGCCGGCAGGCCCTGGAAGTGCACCTTCTCCTGGGCCATCTTGATCCAGCGGTGCAGCGACTCGTTCTCGGGGAAGAGGTCCAGCACGGCCTTGTCGGTCTTGGCGATGTCCTGCGGGTCACCGGAGAGCGCCGCCCAGCGGAACGGGCCCTTGCCCTCGCAGAACAGCGGCCGGATGTACGCGGGGACGAAGCCGGGGAAGGCGAACGCCCGGTCGTAGCCGGCCAGCTGGGCCTCGCCGCGGATCGAGTTGCCGTAGTCGAAGACCTCGGCGCCGGCGTCCATGAAGCCGACCATCGCCTCGACGTGGCGGGCCATCGACTCGCGTGAGCGGGTGGTGAACTCGGCGGGCTTGGCGGCCGCGTAGTCCGCCATGTCGTCGAAGGCGACGCCGACGGGGAGGTAGCTCAGCGGGTCGTGGGCGCTGGTCTGGTCGGTGACGATGTCGATCGGCGCGTCCATCGCGAGCAGCTGCGGGAAGACGTCCGCGGCGTTGCCGAGCAGGCCGATCGAGAGCGGCTGCTTCTTGTCGCGGGCGTCGGTGGCGAGCTCCAGCGCGTGGGCGAGGCTGGTCGCCTCGACGTCCAGGTAGCGGTGCTCGATCCGGCGCGAGATCCGGGACGGGTCGCAGTCGACGCAGATCGCCACGCCGCCGTTCATGGTGACGGCCAGCGGCTGGGCGCCGCCCATGCCGCCGAGGCCGGCGGTGAGGGTGATGGTGCCCGCCAGCGTCCCGTTGAACTTCTTGTTGGCGACGGCGGCGAAGGTCTCGTACGTGCCCTGGAGGATGCCCTGGGTGCCGATGTAGATCCAGGAGCCGGCCGTCATCTGCCCGTACATGGTGAGCCCGAGGCTCTCCAGCCGGCGGAACTCCTCCCAGTTGGCCCAGTCGCCGACCAGGTTGGAGTTGGCGATCAGCACGCGCGGCGCCCACTCGTGGGTCTGCATCACACCGACCGGGCGCCCGGACTGGACCAGCATGGTCTCGTCCTGCTTGAGCGTCTGCAGGGTGCGGACCATGGCGTCGTACGAGCGCCAGTCCCGCGCGGCCTTGCCGGTGCCGCCGTAGACGACCAGCTTGGACGGGTGCTCGGCCACCTCGGGGTCGAGGTTGTTCATGAGCATCCGCAGGGCGCCCTCCTGCTGCCACCCCTGGGTGGTCAGGCCCGTCCCGCGTGCGGCACGCACCTCGCGCGGACCACTGCCCGTCTGCTGCTGCACCATGCTGCCGGCCTCCTTGCGGATGGATTCATTCAGGGTTGATAAGACTGAATATATCCAAACATCCGGGTGGCGGCCAGACATGCACGGGGATCGGCACTGAAGAGCCCTCTTCAGGCGGCGGCCGGGCCCGGTGCGCGGTCAGCCCGGCGGACCCGCGGACGGCGGGGGCGCGGACGGCGGGGGCGGCGGGGGCACGGGCGGAGGCGCCGGCGGCGGGGCCCCGCCGCGCAGGGCGGCCACCCTGAGCCGGTACTCGTCGACGTCGATCTCGCCGGACGCCAGCCGGCCCGCGAGCACCTGCTCGGGCGTGGGCGGCGCGGCGGCGCCCTGCCAGTGCGGCGGCGCGGCGACCGGGCCCGCGGCGCGGTGCGTGATCGCCCGCCACAGCAGCACCAGGACGCCGATCAGCACCAGCCCGAACAGCAGCGTGAAGATCCCGGGCACGATCCATGTCCACGCCGTGCTGTGCCCGTCATGCCAGTAATGCCTCATCTTGCTCACCTGTCACAGACCGTGGGTCAGGTGGATATCCGCACGATCCAGTGTGCGCCCGCAGCGCTGTGCTGCGCATAAGGGCGGCCGGGCGCCGGGCGCCCGCGGGACGGCCCGGGGCACCCGGCCTGCGGGCGGCGCTACGCCGCCGTCTCGCCGTCCCAGTCGATGCCGATCTCCGCGAGCCAGCGGCGGTCGTCGGCGTGCGGGGCGGGCCGGGCCGGCTGGTCCTGGCGGGCCGCCGCCGGGGCGGCCGGGTCCGGCGTCCGGGGTGAGCGCGGGATCTCCTGGATCGGGCCGAGGCCGTAGCGTTCGGCGGCGGCGGTCGAGGCGGCGTCGGGTTCGATCACGCCGACGTGGACGGCGCTCTCGTCTCCGGGGTCGAGGACGATGAGTTCGGGCTCGGGCAGCCTGCGCAGGGAGACCCGGCGGCCGCAGGTGGGGCAGGTCCACTCGTCGGCGCCCGTACCGAGCCGGCCGACCAGCTTCATCTCGTGGATCACACGCATGTCGTGCACTCCCCCAGCCATCGGCGAGGGAGACCCCGCCGTTCTGGTGGCCCCGTCAACAGGGCCTGTGGAGGGGATGCCCGGGTTTGGGTGGACTCACTCCCGGCGGGGCCGGTCCGGGGCCGCTCTACACCGAACTGTGCCCGGTGCGGCCGCCGCCGGCCCCTACCCGCCTCCCGCGCCGCCCCGGTGACGGTGACTCCGGCCCCACCGCTCCCACCGGTCACTCCCGGCGGGCCCTCCCGTCAGGACTCCCGCGACTCACTCCAGGAACAGCCCGCGGGCCGTCGCCGACTGTTCGAGGCCCTCCAGCCGGGCCTCCGCGCCGGGCAGTTCGTCGCACATGGCCTGCAGCAGCACCCGGCCCAGCATCATCGGGGCGCAGGCGGTGTCGAAGACCAGGCCGGTGCCCACGGCCGCCGGCAGCAGCATGTCGGAGAGCTTGGCGACCGGCGCGAAGGCGCTGTCCGCGACCGTGAGAACGGTCAGCCCGCAGTCACGGGCGGCGGTCAGAGCGTCCATCAGTTCGCGCGGGTAGCGCGGCAGGGCGAAGCAGAGCAAGGCGCTGGCCCCGGCCGCCGCGGCCTGTTCGAGACGGTCGGCGAGCATCGAGCCGCCCTCGTCGATGAGCCGGATGTCCGGGTGCACCTTGGCCGCGAAGTAGGCGAAGCCGCGCGCCTGGGCCGAGGCGGCGCGCAGGCCCAGCACCGGCAGCGGCCGCGAGGCGGCCAGCACCCGGGCGGCGCGCAGGATCGGCCCGGGGTCGGCGAGCAGCTCGGCGAGGTGACGCAGGTGGGCGATCTCCGCGAGGACCGCCTGCTGGTGCTCGTTGCGGACGGCGTCGTCCGGGCTCTCCGGCGCGGCCGGCTCCCCGGCGCCCAGCTCGCGCAGCTGCTTGCGCAGCGCGGGGTAGCCGTCGTAGCCGAGGGCGACCGCGAAGCGGGTCACCGAGGGCTGGCTGACCCCGGCCAGTTCGGCGACCTCGACGCTGGAGAGGAAGGGCGCCTCGGGGGCGTGCCGGACCAGCGAATGGGCGATCCGGCGCTGGGTCGGGGTGAGCCGGTGCCCCTCGAACAGCTGGAGCAACCGGGCGGAGGGGCCGACGGTGCCGGCGTCGTCGGTGGCGGTCATCGGCTTTTCCTCCGGATGCGGGCTGTTCGGACGACTGTGCAGCAGTCTCGCCCCGTGGGCAAAGACGTCTCGACCGCCGGGACGGCAGCGGCCTCGGGGTGACCCTGATTTCTCCCTGATCCACCCCCGAATCCGGCCCCTTCCGGTGGACCCTGACGATCCGCCGACCCCAGAGTGGCCGGTATGGACACTCGCCAGGACGAACTCAAGAAGGACCTCGACGCCGCCGTACAGGCCCGCAAGGAGCTCGGGAAGGAGTTCGAGTCCGAGCTCGTCGACTCCTTCCTCGCCCGGATCGACGCGCGACTGGACGCCCGGGTCGAGCAGCGGGTCGCCGAGCGGCTCGGCGGGTACGGGCCGGCCGGGGCGTACCCGCAGGCCGACGCGTACGCGCAGGGCGGGCCGCACGGGCACCCCGGCCGGCGCCGGGGCCGGTTCGGCGGCGCGGGCCGGATGCCGACGCTGTCCCTGGTGATGGGCGTGCCGCTGTCCGCCATCGCCGCCGGCACCTCCGGATTCATGGGCCTGCTGGTGTGCTGGGCCGGCATCGTCGGGGTGAACTTCGCCGCCGTGCAGGCCGAGAAGCGCGAGGAGCAGAACGCCAAGGGGACCGCCCGGAGCGAGTGGGCCTGACCGACGGCCGGTACCGCGGCCGGCCCACCCGCTCCCGGGCGGATCAGGCCAGCGGCCCGGTGACGCGCTCGACGGCCCGCACCAGCTCGCCGGAGGCGACCAGCTCGGCGGCGGCCTCCAGGTCCGGCGAGAGGAAGCGGTCCCGGCCCGCCCCGCCCACGCCCGCCGAACGGGCGGCGGCGAGCGCGGCGGCGGTGGCGGGGGCCAGCGGCCCGCTGCCGTCGGCCTGCTGGCGGATCTCCAGCGCGCGGGCGGCGGCGGTCAGCTCGACCGCGACGATCCGGCCCAGGTTCTCCACGGCCTGGCGCAGCTTGCGGGCGGCCGACCAGCCCATCGACACGTGGTCCTCCTGCATCGCGGAGGACGGGATCGAGTCGACCGAGGCCGGGACGGCCAGCCGCTTGTTCTCGCTGACCAGCGCCGCCTGGGTGTACTGCGCGATCATCAGACCGGAGTCCACGCCCGGGTCGTCGGCCAGGAAGGCCGGCAGGCCGTGCGAGCGGGCCTTGTCGAGCAGCCGGTCGGTACGGCGCTCGGAGATCGAGCCGAGGTCGGCGGCTGCGATGGCGAGGAAGTCCAGCACGTACGCGACCGGGGCGCCGTGGAAGTTGCCGTTGGACTCCACCCGGCCGTCCGCCAGCACCACCGGGTTGTCGACCGAGGCGGCCAGCTCGCGGGAGGCGACCAGCTGGGCGTGCGCCAGGGTGTCGCGGCCGGCGCCGGCCACCTGCGGGGCGCAGCGGATCGAGTAGGCGTCCTGGACGCGCGGGGCGTCGTCCTGGTGGTGGCCGGTGAGGCCGGAGCCCTTGAGCACGGCGAGCATGTTGGCGGCGCTGAGCGCCTGGCCCGGGTGCGGGCGGATCGGGCCGTGCAGCTCGGGGGCGAGCACCTTGTCGCTGCCGAGCAGGGCCTCCAGCGACATCGCGGCGGTGATGTCGGCGGTGGTGAACAGGCGGGACAGGTCGGCGATGGCCATCACCAGCATGCCGAGCATGCCGTCGGTGCCGTTGATGAGGGCCAGGCCCTCCTTCTCCAGCAGCTCGACCGGGGTGATGCCGGCCTCCGCGAGCAGTTCGCCGGACGGCCGCTCGGCACCGTCCGGACCGTACGAGACGCCCTCGCCCATCAGGGCGAGCGCGCAGTGCGAGAGCGGTGCGAGGTCGCCCGAGCAGCCGAGCGAGCCGAACTCCCGGACGACCGGGGTGATACCGGCGTTGAGCAGGGCGGCGATGGTCTGCGCGACCAGCGGGCGGACGCCCGTACGGCCGGAGGCGAGGGTCTTCATCCGGAGGAACATCAGCGCCCGGACCACCTCGCGCTCCACGGCCGGGCCCATGCCGGCGGCGTGCGAGCGGACCAGCGAGCGCTGCAGCTGGGCGCGCAGCTCGGGGCTGATGTGGCGGACGGCGAGCGCGCCGAAACCGGTGGAGACTCCGTAGACGGGGCGCGGCTCGGCGGCGAGGGCCTCGATGGTGGCGCGGGCGGCCGCCATCTCGGCGAGCGCGTCCGGGCCGATCTCGACCCGGGCGTTGCCCCGGGCGACGGCGAGGACGTCCTCGGCGCTGACGTCGGCCTTGCCGACCTGGACGAGCGGCGCGTCGGGGGCCACAGCACTGTGCATATCCATATACACCATCACATCAGGTGAATGAAGATATGACAACTGGTGGCGCGACCCTGGTCGGGTGATCCGCGCCGCCACCCCGGATTACCCGGTCCGCCCCCGAGTGGCGCAGGCTGGTGGGGCAGAGCGAACGAAGGCGGAGAGCTGATGGGGCGAGCGACAGCACGGCGCCGGGTGGTCCGGCTGCGAGGGGACGCGTCCGGCGCGCGGCCGGACGCCCTGGCGGCGGAGGAACCCCTGGAGATCCGGGTCGGCGGCGAGCCGCTGACCGTCACCATGCGCACCCCCGGACACGACTTCGACCTGGTCGCCGGGTTCCTGGTCGGCGAGGGGCTGGTGCACACGGCGGACGCCCTGGCGGCCCTGCGGTACTGCGCGGGCACCGACGAGGACGGCGCCAACACCTACAACGTGGTGGACGCGACCCTGCGCGGCGCCGCCGCCCTGCCCCTCTCCGCCCACCGCAACCTGCTGACCACCAGCGCCTGCGGCCTGTGCGGACGCGACACCGTCGAGGCGGTCCGCACCCACGTCCGCTGGCCGGTCGCCGCCGACCCGCTGCTGGTCACCCCGAGCCTGCTCTACGGGCTGCCGGACCTGCTCCGCGCGGCCCAGCGGACCTTCGACTCGACCGGCGGCCTGCACGCCGCCGGCCTCTTCGACGCCACCGGCCGGCTGCTCTGCGCCCGCGAGGACGTCGGCCGGCACAACGCCGTGGACAAGGTGATCGGCTGGGCCCTGCGCGAAGGCCGCCTGCCGCTGACCGGGCACCTCCTGCTGGTCAGCGGCCGGGCCTCGTTCGAGCTGACCCAGAAGGCGGCACTGGCCGGCATACCGCTGCTGGCCGCCGTCTCGGCGCCGTCCTCGCTGGCGGCCGACCTGGCCGAGGAACTGGGCCTGACCCTGGTCGGCTTCCTGCGCGGCGAGAGCGCCAACGTGTACACCCGCCCCGACCGGGTGACGGCGGCACCGGCCCCCGATCCCGCCATCGCCCCCGATCCCGCCACCGCCACCGCTCGCGCCGCCACCGCCGCTCCCGAGCACGCTCACGGGAGCTGAGCCTCGATCAGGTCCGCCGCCCGTACGGTGCCGCCCTCCGCCCGCAGTTCGGCGCGCAGGGCGGCCAGCCGGCCCGCGACCGCGGGGTCGCCGGTGAGCTCCAGCAGCGCGGCGCGCAGCGCCGCCGGCGTGGCCCGATCGGTGTCCAGCCGGCGACCGACGCCGAGTTCGACGATCCGGTCGGCGTTGGCGAACTGGTCGGCCGCCTGCGGTACGGCGATCATCGGCACGCCGCAGTACAGGCCCTCGCCGGTACCGCCCATCCCGGCGTGCGTGACGAAGGCGTCGGCCTGCTCCAGGACGGCGAGCTGCGGCACCCAGCGGTGCACCTCGACGTTGCCGGGGATCTCGCCGAGCTCCGCCGGGTCGGTCTCCCGGCCGATCTGGAGCACCACGTGCCAGCCGGGCAGAGCGCCGAACGCCTCGACGCAGGCGCGGTAGAAGGCGGGCCGGCGGGTGAAGGCGGAGCCGAGCGAGACCAGCAGGACCTTCCCGGCTCCCGCCGGACGGGACCAGCCGCCCTGGTCGGTACGCGCGCCGAAGCACGGGCCGACGAAGGTGTACCGCTCCCGGTCGACCCGGTCGGCGTGCGGCTGCAGGGCGCTCGGGATCAGGGCCAGGGCCCCGCGCGGACGACCCAGGAACGCGGCCGGATCGGCCGGGGTCACGCCGTTCGCGGTGAGCCACCCGGCGAAGCGGGCCTGGTGCTCGGGACCGCCCGGGCCCTCCCGCATCGCCTTCAGCATCGGCGCCAGGTCCTGTTCGTAGCCCTCCCAGGCCACGAACGCCGGGGACAGCTGGAGGGCAGGTACGTCCCAGTTCTCGGCGAGCACCCGCGCGGGGCCGGCGGCGATGTCGTGGAGGAAGAGGTCGGGCCGGTCCCCGTCGAAGGCGGCCCGCAGGGCGGGCAGCATCGCGATCGCGTCGTCGAGGAAGAGGTCCTGGACGGCGATCGGGTCCTGCGGCCAGGCGGACGAGTCCCCGGCGAGCGGAAGCGTGGTGGCGTACGGGACGAGACGGGCGCCGGTGGCCTCGATCGCGGGGCCGAAGGACGGGTCGTTGGCGTAGCTGACGCGGTGTCCGCGGGCGACGAGCTCGCGGATCACCTCCAGGCTGGGGTTGACGTGGCCGTGGGCCGGGATGGAGACCATGGCGATGTGTGCGGGGCGGGTCATGTGAGGTCCTCTCCCGGGATAGCGAGACGAGACGGATCGTCTCGCAATGCTCACCATCATGACCACGCCCCGTCGGACCCGTCAAGACGAGACGGTCCGTTTCGTTGAATGCCTAGAATCGCCCCATGGCCACCCGCAGCAGCACCCCCGACCCCGCCCGCCGCAGCGAACGCTCACGCAAGGCCGTCCTCGCTGCGGCCGCCGAACTCGTCACCGAACTCGGCTACGCCAAGGTCAGCATCGAGGCGATCGCCGCCCGGGCCGGCGTCGGCAAGCAGACGATCTACCGCTGGTGGCCCTCCAAGGGCGCGGTCGTCTTCGACGCCTTCCTCGCCGCCGAGGAGGACGAGGGCGGCAGCCTCGCCGTACCCGACACCGGCGACCTGGCCGCCGACCTCAGGAGCCTGCTCCGCCCGACCGTCCGCCAACTCGCCGACCCGGTCTTCAACAACCCCGCCCGGGCCCTCGTCGCCGAGACCCAACTCGATCCGGCCCTGCTGCGCGAGTACCGGGAACGCCTGCTCGCCCCGCTGCTGGAGGTGACCAAGGAGCGTCTGCGCAGCGCCCGCCGGACCGGCGGGCTCCCCGCGGACGCCGACCTGGACCTCGCTGTCGAACTGCTCTACGGCCCGCTGTACTACCGCTGGATCCACCACCTCGGCCCGCTCGACGACGCCTACGCCGACAGCGTGGTCGAGCTGTTCCTGCGCGCGTTCCGGAGCTGACGCACCGAACGCGACCGTCCCCGGCCGCACACGGCGGACGGGGACGGGAACAGCTCCGTGCCTGCACGCGGCAGGCGTCGACCACGGACCTGCCGTCAGTCGCGGCTACGACGACGGAGCATCAGCACCACCGCGATGATCAGGGCGATCACCACCACCAGCACCACGATGCCGACGACCACGCCGATCAGCTTGCCGAAGAAACCCGACTTCTTCTTGGACTTGGACTTGGACTTCGACTTCGCCAGCTGGGTGCGCTGCTTCGCGACGGTTACGGTGCCGTCGCTCGCCGCGGCGGCCGCCGGCGCGCCCTGAACAGCCTGCGCGGCCTGCGCGGGCGCCCCCTGGACGGCCCCGACCACGGCCGTACGAGGCGCGGCCTGCGCCGGTGCCGCGGCGATCGCCGCACCGCCGAAAGCCAGCGTTATGGACAGGACCGCACTCGCCAGACGTGCTCTCATCGACTCATCTCCCCGATCCGGCCGGGCCCACATGGCCGCCGATCGCGCTCACTGTGCCATGAGCCACGACGGCGCGACAGGCCTGCGTCCCCGACTGTTCCCGGACCGCGACCTGCCCGGCACAGAGCGGTCACCGACACGCCCCGGCTACCCCGTCCGCCCCGGTCCATTCGCCGGTACGAAGCACGGCGCGGGCCACCGCGCGGCCGTCCGGCGGCCGGGGCCGAGCCGGGCGGCCCGGACGACGCGGGCCGGGCCGGGGCGCCCGGACGACGCGGGCCGGCACCGGCGGATCTCCGCGGCGGTGCGGGTCCGGGTCGCCCGAGGCTCAGGACGGCGGCGGGGAGGCCGGTCCGGAGAGGGCCACCGCGACCAGGGCCCGCATCGCGGAGGCGATCTGACCCAGCGGCAGGGTGGCGTCGTCGGCGAAGAGTTCGACCAGCCAGCCGCCCGCCACGTTCTGACCGCCGGCCGCCACCATCCCCCGGTAGCCGCTGACCACCAGCATGGCCTCCTCGGCGGGGTCGTTGCCGGCCGCCCCCGCGCGCAGGGCGAAGGAGCCGCCGCGGACGGCGCGCCGGGTGAGGGGGTAGTGGCGCAGGTCGAAGATGGCGTCCGGGGCCTCGATCTGGGCGCGCTGGGTCTCGGCCCGCGAGCTGCTGGGGCCGCTGGTCATCCGGTAGACGGCGTGCTGGACGGTGCGCATCAGGTGCGAGCCCGGCGGGACGTAGGAGATCCACCAGCCGACCGCGTCCAGCAGCCGGGCCGCGGTCTCGGCCACGCCGGCCAGCCGGCCCAGGGTGTCGGCGGGGTGGTGGGACCGCACCGCGCCGGCCTGGTCGAGGGTGGCGAGCACGGCGGTGAGCAGCTGGCCGGGGTCGGCGCTGTGAGCGGCGCCGCGGATCCGGCGGCGGTCCCCGGCGGCACGCGCGGAAGAGCCGCGGCCACGGCTGTCCGCGCGGTGGTGCGGGTCGGCCGCGTCGGCGAGCAGGACGGTCGGGTCGGGGGTGAAGCCGGGGCCGTGGCTGCGGCCGGCCACCACGGGGTGGGCGGCGCGGGCGGCCTTGGCGCGGTACTGGGCGGCGTCGGCGAGCCGGAACAGCCGGTCGGGGGTGGTGACCGGGCCGATCGAGTCGCCGGTGGAGGCGACGCCGCAGGCCACGCCCTCGCCCTCGGCCAGGGCGAGCGCCCGGGCGCAGAGCTCCTCGGCGACGGCGACCACCTCGTCGGCCTTCTGGCCCTCCGCGAGCAGGCAGAACTCGTCGCCGCCGAGCCGGGCGGCGAGGCTGCCGGGGAGTTTGGCGGCGGCCAGCGAGAGCTGGTGGGCGAATCGTTCCAGCAGCCGGTCGCCGACCTCGTGGCCGAGCTGGTCGTTGACCCGCTTCAGGCCGTTGACGTCGCAGACCACCAGCGAGACGACGGTGCTGTCCCGGTTGTGGGCCTCCAGCGCGCTCTCCAGCCGGGCGTCGACGGCGCGCCGGTTGGCCAGCCCGGTGAGCGGGTCGGTGAAGGCGAGCCGGCGCAGGTCGGCGAGCCGTTCGGTCTGGGCGAGGCCGGCCGAGATCTGGGCGGCCAGCAGGGTGGCGTAGTCGGCGTCGCCCTCGGTGAACACCGGCAGGCCGGCGGTGCGGGCCAGGTACAGCTCGCCCCAGGCCTGGCCGTGCAGCACGATCGGCGCGACCAGGCAGCACTCGCGCCCGCGCCGGCGCAGCCCGGCGGCGCGGTGCTGGCGGAACGCGCCGGCGCCCGGCTGGGCGTGGCCGGCGGGTTCGCCGCCGTCCTCGGATTCGGCCGGTTCGGCGGTCTGCAGCCAGGCACGCGGCAGCCGGCCGGTGGTCCAGCGCTCCTCCAGGTAGGTGACGATCTCGGGGAAGTCGGCCACCGGGTAGGACTCGTCCTCCGGCAGCTCCTCCTCGCCGGGCGCCAGGTCGCCGTGGTTGACCAGCACCCGCAGCCGGCCGGACTCGCGGTCCCAGACCGAGACGGCCGCCATGGTGGCGTCGAGGGCGGCGGTGGCGCGGACGGCGGCGACCCGGACGGCCTCCAGCGGGGTGAGGGCGCCGGCCATGTCCTGGGCCAGCTCGACCACCGACTGCAGCCGCAGGTCGGGGGAGGGCGCGGACTGCTCGCGCTCCGTGACGCTGGCCTCACCGCTCACCGGCTCGCCTCGATCCTGTGGTCGGTCCTGTGGTCGGTCGTGGTCGCTCCCGCTCGCGGCCTGGCGGGCCGGGCCCGCCTCGGCCGGGGCACGACCGCGGTGCCCCAAGACTAGGGCGACTCCCCGGGCGTATGCCCCATTTGTCCCGGACGACGCGTCCGACCGCGCGGCGGCTTCAGTCGTTGCGCGTACCCCGGGGGGATCCGCCGGGCGGGCGGACGGGGCCGGGTACCCGTGGAGCGCGGTGTCCCGCAGCCGCGTCCGGCCGTACCAGGCCGGCCTGCCGCCCGGCCGTACCCGCGTACCGCCCGGTCGTACCCGGGTACCGCGGCCGTACCCGCGTACCGCCCGGCGGCCGTCAGTCCGTGCGGACCCGGCGGGAGAGCAGCCAGGGCTCGACCAGGCCGAGACCGCGTACCGGGCGGCGCCACATGGGCTGCAGCCGGAACCGGTGCCCGGCGTTGACGTCCACCCCGACCGGCATCCCCGCCGCGGCCGAGATCGCGTCGGCGAGGTCCGGACCGTCCAGCTCGGCGGGCGCGACGCTGCCGTTCTGCTCAAGCACGGCCGCGAACTCGCCGTCGATCAGCACCGCGTCCTTGGGCGCGATCGAGGTGAGCCGGCTGGCCAGGTTGACCGTGGTGCCGAAGACGTCTCCCATCCGGGAGGTCACGGTGCCGAAGGCGAGGCCGACCCGCAGTTCGGGCATGGTGTCGTCGTCCGCCAGCGTCTCGACCAGGCCGAGGGCGATCTCGGCGGCCGTCACCGGGTCCTCCGAGACGTACAGGATCTCGTCGCCGAGGGTCTTGATGACCCGGCCGCCGAGGCCCGCGATCAGGTCCGAGCAGGTGTTCTCGAAGGTCTCGACCAGCTCGCCGAGCTCCTCCTCCTCCAGCCGGCGCGACAGCCGGGTGAAGCCGACCAGGTCGGCGAAGCCGACGGCGAGCCGGCCGCTGGTGATCTCGGCGTCCTCGGCGGCCTGCACCACCCGGCCGGTGACGGCCGCCAGCTGCCGGCGCCAGACGTAGACCAGGAACTGCTCCAACTCCGGCAGCAGCAGCTCGACCAGCGGGTACGCGACGTCGGCGCGGGTCAGGCCGGGCTCGACGGCCTGGGTGAGGCTGTCCAGGAAGGTGTCCATCTGCCAGCCGGCCAGCCGCGCGGTGGTCTGGCCGGTGGAGCGCGCCACCTGGATCGCCATCGACTCGCTCAGCAGCCCGGACTCCACCAGGCCGGCCAGTCGCCGCAGGGCGATCACGTCGCCGTCGGTCAGTGCCCGGGACTGCCCGATGTCCGGGAAGCCCATCGCCCGCCAGAAGCGGGTGGCCAGCTCCATCGGCACGTCGGCGGCCCGGGCGGCCTGGTACGGGGTGTAGCGGCGTGGTGCGTCCAGGATCAGCCGCTCAAGATCCAGCGCGACCGTCTGGTCGTCCGAATCGTCCTTGGCGCCGCCGTTGCCGTCCTCTGCCACCGGTCCGTCCCCGTGCGGTCGCCGCACTCGCTCATGTCCCGCCTACTCGACTACCCCGGCGGTGGCGCGCACCGCCCACCCCCAGGGGGTAGTGGCGCGCCTCACACCGCTGCCAGGTGGAATGTTCGCACGAAATCGCGTAATCCGGGGCATCCGGCCGGGGCGAGGGGGCCCGGGGGTGCCGACTCAGCCACTCTCCGGCCGTACGTGTACGACGTCCCCCGCCGCGACCGGCTGCCGCGTCCCGTCGGCCGTCCGGACCACCAGGCGGCCGTCGCCGTCGATCGCCACCGCCTCGCCCACCAGCTCGCGCCCGCCCGGCAGCTGGACCCGGACCGCCCGGCCGAGGGTGGCGCAGCGGTCGGTGTACGCGGACAGCAGTCCGCTCGCGTGCGGGTCGCCGGAGGCGGCCTTCCACTCGCCGTACAGGTCGGCGAACTCGCGCAGCAGGGCCCGCAGCAGGGTGTCGCGCTCGGTGACGGCGGCGCCGGCCAGGACGAGCGAGGCGGCGGCGGGCACCGGCAGCTCGTCGGCGCGCAGCGAGACGTTGACGCCCAGGCCCGCGACCACGGCGCCGCCGCCGAGTTCGGTGAGGATGCCGCCGACCTTGCGCTCCGTGCCGTCGATCGTCACCTGGAGGTCGTTGGGCCACTTCAGCGAGACGTCCACCTCGGCGACCCGGCCGAGGGTGCTGGCGGCCGCCACGCCGACCAGGATCGGCAGCCAGCCGTAGCGCTCGACCGGGACGGCGCCGGGACGCAGCAGGACGGAGAGGAAGATCCCGGAGCGGGCGGGCGCCGTCCACGTGCGCTCCAGCCGGCCGCGTCCCGCGCTCTGCTCCTCGGCGATCAGCACCGCCCCCTCGGGCAGGCCCTCGCGGGCGCGGGCGGCCAGGTCGGTGTTGGTGGAGCCGGTCGCGGCGACCACGTCGAGGGAGGTCCAGAGGCCGCCGGGGCCCACCAGGTCGCGGCGCAGGGCCGCGGCGTCCAGCGGCGGGCGGTCCAGGTCGGTCCAGGGGGACGGCCCGGCTCCGCCGAAGCCGCGCAGTCCGCTGCGGCGGGGGGCGGACTCGTCGGCAGGTTCGCTCAGTGACTCGCTCATGGGGCCGAGCCTAGGGCCGGCGGGTGGCCGCGGCACGCAGACCGGCGGATGCCGGTGACGGCGGGTGACGGGGGCGACGGCGGCAGGCGGGCCGCCGGGCCGGTTCCGGTGACCGCGCGTGGCGGCGGCGGGCCGGCGGGCGGCCGGGACAGGATGGTGGCGGGTGGTCGCCCCAGCGCGTAGGCCGCCCCATCGTCCCGCATAACGCCCGTTAACACACTGTGTCGCTGGCCATAACAGGAAACGGTCCGCGCTGGCTACGCTACTCAACGGTAGTTCGTTGCGCCGCCCTGCCCTCACCCAGTACTGACAGGTCGCGGCCCAGGATCAGGGAGAGCCACCGGATGACCGAGGCGTCGTACGACCCGCACACCACCGCCGGCAAGCTCGCCGACCTACGGCGCCGGCTGGACGAGGCGGTGCACTCCGGCTCGGCCGCGGCCGTGGAGAAGCAGCACGCCAAGGGCAAGCTGACGGCCCGTGAGCGGGTCGTGGAGCTGCTCGACGAGGGCTCCTTCGTGGAGTTCGACGAGTTCGCGCGGCACCGCTCGACCAACTTCGGGCAGGCGAAGAACCGCCCGTACGGCGACGGTGTCGTCACCGGCTACGGCACCGTGGACGGCCGTCAGGTCGCCGTCTTCGCGCAGGACTTCACCGTCTTCGGCGGCTCGCTCGGCGAGGTGTTCGGCGAGAAGATCGTCAAGGTGATGGACTTCGCGCTGAAGACCGGCTGCCCGGTGATCGGCATCAACGACTCCGGCGGCGCCCGGATCCAGGAGGGCGTGGCCTCGCTCGGCCTGTACGGCGAGATCTTCCGCCGCAACGTGCACGCCTCCGGGGTGATCCCGCAGATCTCGCTGATCATGGGCCCGTGCGCGGGCGGCGCGGTGTACTCCCCCGCGATCACCGACTTCGTGGTGATGGCCGACCAGACCTCGCACATGTTCATCACCGGCCCGGACGTGATCAAGACCGTCACCGGTGAGGACGTCGGCATGGAGGAGCTGGGCGGCGCCCGCGCCCACAACGCCAAGTCCGGCGTGGCGCACCACCTGGCCGCCGACGAGAAGGAGGCCATCGAGTACGTCAAGAGCCTGCTCTCGTACCTGCCCTCCAACAACCTCAGCGACCCGCCGGCCTACCCCGAGGAGGCCGACCTCACCGTCACCGACGAGGACCTCGAACTCGACACCATCGTGCCCGACTCGGCGAACCAGCCGTACGACATGCACAAGGTGATCGAGCACGTCCTGGACGACGGCGAGTTCCTGGAGACCCAGGCGCTGTACGCGGGCAACATCCTCACCGGCTTCGGCCGGGTCGAGGGCCACCCGGTCGGCATCGTCGGCAACCAGCCGATGGACCTGGCCGGCTGCCTGGACATCGCGGCCAGTGAGAAGGCCGCGCGCTTCGTGCGCACCTGCGACAGCTTCAACATCCCGGTGCTGACCTTCGTCGACGTGCCCGGCTTCCTGCCCGGCACCGGCCAGGAGTGGGACGGCATCATCCGGCGCGGCGCCAAGCTGATCTACGCCTACGCCGAGGCCACCGTCCCGCTGATCACCGTGATCACCCGCAAGGCCTTCGGCGGCGCCTACGACGTGATGGGCTCCAAGCACCTCGGCGCCGACCTCAACCTGGCCTGGCCGACCGCGCAGATCGCCGTGATGGGCGCCCAGGGCGCGGTCAACATCCTGCACCGCCGCGAGCTCGCCGAGGCCGAGGCCGCCGGGCAGGCCACGGAGAAGCGCGCCGAGCTGCTCGCCTCCTACGAGGACACCCTGCTCAACCCGTACCTGGCGGCCGAGCGCGGCTACGTGGACGCGGTCATCGCGCCCTCCGAGACCCGCCGCCACATCGTCCGCGGGCTGCGGGCCCTGCGCGGCAAGCGCGAGACCCTGCCGCCGAAGAAGCACGGCAACATTCCGCTGTAAGCAGCTTTGGGAGAGGATTGAGCATGGCCCCGATCCACGTGCTGCACGGGCAGCCGACCCCCGAGGAGCTGGCCACCGTCCTGGCGGTGGTCTCAGCCCGGGCCGCCGCCGCGCAGGCCGCCGCCGTGGCGGCCCGCACCGGCGCCGGCCCGGCGACCCCCTGGAACGACCGCGCCCGGCGCCTTCGTACCACCCCGAAGCCGGGCCCCGACGTCTGGCGCACCTCGGGCTGGGCCCACTGACCCGGCCCGTCCCACCGCGCCCACCCAGGGGACACGGGTGCGCGCGGTCCGGGCCGGATGGCCCGGATTGCCCCGAAACCTGAGTACGGATACTCAGGCGCCCCGCGGGCCGCGCGGGGCACCCTGGAGAAGTGCTCTGGTCAGACCCCCGCGACGAGCCCTCCCCCGACACTCGTCAACTGCAGGAACGGCTGCGCCGTGCCGGACCGCTGCTCGCGGCCCTCGCGCTGGTGATGGCCGTCCTGCTGATGCTCTGAACCGCTGATGCCCGGAACCGCTGATGCTCTGAGCGGGCCGTGCGCCCCCACCGGCGCGGCCGGCGGCCGGCCGGCACCCCCTACCCTGGTGCCCATGACCGACCGCCGCACCCTCGTGCTCGCCTCCGCCTCCCCCGCCCGGCTCGGACTGCTGCGTCAAGCCGGCCTCGACCCGCAGGTGGTCGTCAGCGGGGTCGACGAGGACGCCGTCACCGCCGCCACGCCGTCCGAGCTCGCCCTGGTGCTCGCCGAGGCCAAGGCCAAGGCCGTGGCGGCCGAGCTCGCCGGCGGGGAGCTGGTGATCGGCTGCGACTCCGTGCTGGAGCTGGACGGCGAGGCGCTCGGCAAGCCCGCCGACGCCGCCGAGGCACTCGCCCGCTGGCAGTCGATGCGCGGCCGCGCCGGCGTACTGCGCACCGGGCACTGCGTGATCGACACCGCCACCGGCCGGCAGTCCTCGGCGACCGCCTCCACCACGGTCCGCTTCGGCACTCCGGACGACGCCGAGATCGCCGCGTACGTCGCCTCCGGCGAGCCGCTGCACGTGGCCGGCGCGTTCACCCTGGACGGCCGGTCGGCGCCGTTCGTCGAGGGGATCGACGGCGACCCGGGCAACGTGATCGGCCTGTCGCTGCCGCTGCTGCGCCGGCTGCTCGCCGATCTCGGGGTACGGATCACCGACCTCTGGGTCTGACCCGCCCCGGGCGGCCGCCGGCCGCGGCACCGGAACACATCCGGGCTGCCCCGGCCCTGCCGATTCCGACAGATACCCGGCCGGACATCTGTCCCGGTGATCCAGCCCCCGTGGCCGGGCCGCGCCGATAGGCTGGCCGGGCCGCCGACCCGGAGAGGACATGCAGGGATGACCGACAGCGTGCTCAACGTGGTGCTCGGCCTGGTCGCCACCGCGATCAGCGCCTCGCTCGGCTGGCTCGCCCAGAACCTGCGCCGCCGGCGACGGCTCGGCCGGGTCCGCGAGTTCTTCGGCATGCCCGGCGGGACGGAGTGCCTGCTGGTGGTGAACCGCCATGCGGCGTCCTCCAGTTCGAAGAGCGTCTCGCGGGGCGACGTGTTCGCCCTGATGGAGCTCTCCGCCCTGGTGCGCGAGTGCGGCGCGCGGGCCGAGCTGGTCGGCCACGACGAGGTACGCCAAGGGCTCGGTCACAAGGCCGAGTTCTGCCTCGGCGGGCCCGCCAGCAACGACCGGACGGCCGCCCACCTGATCTCCTGGCTGCCGGGCGTCTCCTTCGTCCAGGACCCGGTCAAGCATCACGAGATGCGCCTCACCGTCGGGTCCGAGGAGTACCGCTACCAGAGTCCGTCCGAGACCCCGGGCGGCCGGGTCTACATGCTGCTGGCCCGGATCCGGACCGGGCACGGCGGCCGGCCGGCCTTCCTGATCGCCGGGCAGACCGCGACCTCCAACCACGCGGCCGTGCGCTACCTGGTGGCCAACCACCGGAAGCTGGCCCGCAAGTACGGCACGGACGGGACGTTCGCCCTGGTGCTGGAGCTGATCAACTCCAGCGCCTACGGGCCGGACCTGGTCGAGCCGGTCGCGGACGTCACCCGCCAGGCCCTCGCCCGACCGGACACCGGCGCCACGCCGACCGTCGTACCGGCCCAGGCCCCGGCGCCCTCGACATGATGTGGCGAAGGCCACGGCACGGCGGGGCGGCGGCACGACCACCCCGCAAGGCCCAGGCCTGACACTGTCACCACCCACGACCTGCGGAGCGTCCCGTTCCGTGCCCGACCGGTCACGCAATCGCGTCACCCTCCGTGTGGGATAGCTCACCACCTTGGGCTACTCGCCGGTACCACCCTGTAATCCCTAGACTCGACGAGGTTCAAGAAGGGAGCCATTGTGCGCAAGGTGCTCATCGCCAACCGCGGAGAAATCGCCGTCCGCGTCGCCCGGGCCTGCTCGGATGCCGGTATCGCCAGCGTCGCCGTCTACGCCGAGCCGGACCGGGATGCGCTGCACGTCCGCGTGGCCGACGAGGCGTACGCGCTCGGCGGCGACACCCCCGGCACCAGCTACCTGGACATCGCCAAGGTGCTCAAGGCGGCCGCCGACTCCGGTGCGGACGCCGTCCACCCGGGCTACGGCTTCCTCTCCGAGAACGCCGAATTCGCCCAGGCCGTCATCGACGCGGGCCTGACCTGGATCGGCCCGCCGCCGCAGGCCATCCGCGACCTCGGTGACAAGGTCACCGCGCGGCACGTGGCGCAGCGCGCCGGTGCCCCGCTGGTGGCCGGCACGCCGGAGCCGGTCGCCGGCGCCGACGAGGTCGTCGCCTTCGCCCGCGAGCACGGCCTGCCGGTCGCCATCAAGGCGGCGTTCGGCGGCGGCGGCCGCGGCCTGAAGGTCGCCCGCACGCTGGAGGAGATCCCGGAGCTGTTCGACTCGGCCGTCCGCGAGGCGGTCGCCGCCTTCGGGCGCGGCGAGTGCTTCGTCGAGCAGTACCTCGACAACCCGCGGCACGTCGAGACCCAGTGCCTCGCCGACCAGCACGGCAACGTGGTCGTGGTCTCCACCCGCGACTGCTCGCTGCAGCGCCGCCACCAGAAGCTGGTCGAGGAGGCGCCCGCGCCGTTCCTGACCGACGAGCAGAACGCCGAGCTGTACCGGGCGTCCAAGGCGATCCTGCGCGAGGCCGGCTACGTCGGCGCGGGCACCTGCGAGTTCCTGGTGTCGCAGGACGGCCTGATCTCCTTCCTGGAGGTCAACACCCGCCTGCAGGTCGAGCACCCGGTCTCCGAGGAGGTCACCGGGATCGACCTGGTCCGCGAGATGTTCCGGATCGCCGACGGCGAGGCGCTCGGCTACGACGACCCCGCGGTGCGCGGTCACTCGATCGAGTTCCGGATCAACGGCGAGGACCCGGGCCGCGGCTTCCTGCCCGCCCCCGGCAGCGTCACGCTGTTCTCGCCGCCGTCCGGCCCGGGTGTCCGGCTGGACGCCGGCGTCGAGACCGGCTCGGTCATCGGCCCGGCCTGGGACTCGCTGCTGGCGAAGCTGATCGTCACCGGCGCCAGCCGCAAGCAGGCGCTGCAGCGCGCCGCGCGTGCGCTGGCCGAGTTCAAGGTGGAGGGCATGGCCACGGCCATCCCGTTCCACCAGGCCGTGGTCGTCGACCCGGCGTTCGCGCCCGAGGTGCACGGCGGCGAGGGGCCCTTCACGGTCTTCACCCGCTGGATCGAGACCGAGTTCCGGAACACCATCCCGGCGTTCTCGGGCGCGGGCGGCGAGGCCGACGAGGCCGACGCCCGCGAGACCGTGGTGGTCGAGGTGGGCGGCAAGCGGATCGAGGTCTCGCTGCCCTCGTCCCTCGGTGTCTCGGCCGCTCCGGCCGGCGGCGCCGCGGGTGCCAAGGCCAAGCGCCGGGTCGGCGCCAAGAAGGCCGGTTCGGCGGTCAGCGGTGACACCCTGGCGTCGCCGATGCAGGGCACCATCGTCAAGGTCGCCGTCGAGGAGGGCCAGGTCGTCGCGGAGGGCGAGCTGATCGTCGTCCTGGAGGCCATGAAGATGGAGCAGCCGCTGAACGCGCACAAGGCCGGCACGATCGTCGGTCTGAAGGCCGAGGTCGGTGCGAGCGTCAGCAGTGGCGCGGCGCTCTGCGAGATCAAGGACAACTGACGCGGGATCCGCGCCGGTGGGCGGCCCGTACACCTCAGGGTGTGCGGGCCGCCCCGTCGTTCCCGGGCCCGCGCGGGGCGCTGCGACCGCGCTGCGGCGGCGTCCGCTTCCGGCCGAATTCATGCTGTCGTCACGCTCCGGCTCGGTCCGCCCCGTACCCTTCCGCTAGATTGACGGCGTGTCGTCACGAGGCCCCGGGCACGGGCTCGGCGACGCACCCGTCATCGCCGGGCGGGCGGCCACCGCGCCGCCCGGGCGATCCGCGTCCGGACGGCTGCGCGCCGCCGCGGGCCCGAACCCAGCTCGCCCCACCCGCCGGTCCCGGCGTCGGCCGGGCTCCCCGTGCCCACGGCCGAGGGGCCGGTCCGCGCCGGGTCCGCTCCTCCGGAGTCGTCCATGCCCCAGCCCCAAGGCCCCCGTCCGTACCACCGGTGCGCGGCGGCCGCCGGCACGCTCGTCCTCGCCGTCCTCTGCCTGGGCGGCGGGCCGGCCACGGCGGCGCCGGAGCGGCCGGCCCGCGGCGCCGACGGCGGCCACCGCCCGGACGTCCGGCTGCTGGACACCATCACCGTCCCGGTGGGCACCGTGCTGGACGGGGTGCCCTTCGGCGGCATGTCCGGCATCGACTACGACCCGCGCTCCGGCCGGTACGTGGCCCTCAGCGACGACCGCTCCGAGCTGGCCCCGGCCCGCTTCCAGCTCCTGCGGCTGCCGCTGGACGCCAAGGGATTCGCGGTCCGCGCCCCGCAGTGGGCCGGCAGCACCGTCCTGGCCGGCGCCGACGGCAAGCCGTTCCCCCGGCGGACGGTGGCCCCGGAGGCGATCCGCTGGACCCCCGGCGGCAAGGGCCTGCTGTGGGCGAGCGAGGGCAGCGCGGCGCCGGGCCTGCCGCCGTTCGTCCGTGAGGCCGCTCCGGACGGCGGCCACCGGCGCGAACTGCCGCTGCCGGCGGCATACCGGCCGGTGCTCGGGCCGGACGGCACACCGGTCTCCGGGGTCCGCGACAACCAGGCCTTCGAGGGGCTGACCCTCTCCCTGGACGGCTCCAAGGTGGTCACGCTGACCGAGGACCCGCTGGTCCAGGACGGTCCGGCGCCGACCGCCGGGGCCGGCAGCCGCTGCCGCCTGCTGGTGCAGGCCCGCGCCGACGGCCGCGCGCTGGGCGAGTTCGTCTACCCGCTCGGCCCGCTGAACGACGCCGGCCCCGTACCGGCCACCGCGCAGCGCGGCGCGTCGGAGATCCTCGCGGTCAACGAGACCGACTACCTGGTGGTGGAGCGGACCGCCCGGTCCGGCACCGACTTCGGCATCCGGATCTGGTGGACCACCACGGTCGGCGCCACCGATGTCAACGGCAGGCCGGCCCTGGCCGGCAGCGAGCGGACGATGCGCAAGCGGCTGCTGTTCGACTTCGCGTCCGCCGGGGTCGCCCCGGGCAACGTCGAGGGCCTCACCTGGGGGCCGGTGCTGGCCGACGGCTCCCGGTCGCTGGTACTGGTCACCGACGACAACTTCGGCGCCTTCGGCAGCCCGGGCACGGCGTTCCACCTGCTGGCCGTCCGCCCGGGACTGTTGGCCGTGCACAGCCCGGACGTCGACCACGACGGGTCCGTCGACCGGGCGGACCTGCGACGGCTGCTCCGCTCCGGCCGGGCCGGCGACCTGAACGGCGACGGCCGGACGGACGGCCGCGACATACGGCTCTGGGGCTCGTACGGCCGCACCTTCCCCTTCCCGCGCGGGGACTGACGCGCCGGCGGCACTCATCGGCGCGCCCGTGCCGGCGCCCGACGTGCCGGTGCCTCCGACCGGGCGGACCCGGCGCCGAGGCCCCGGCGTACCGGGCCCCCGGCCGACGCCGGCTCAGGGGCGCCCGGAGGCCAGCGGGCGGACGATCATGCCGCTGTGTGCGCCGGGGCGGCGCTGGCCGGGCAGCGGCGCGCCACCGGGCGGCGACGGGGCGGCCCGGCGCGGGCCGACGCCGAGCGGCGCCTGGTGCTGCACCGGGCCGGTGCCGTGCACCGGCTGCTCGACCGGCAGTCCGAGCGGGGCGACGTCGATCTGGACGCCGCAGTCGGCCAGCGCGTCCAGCTCGCGGGCGGTGAGGTCGTCCGCGGTGGCGTGCTCGTCCGTCACCAGGCGGGTGATGGCGTCGGTCGGGACGGTCTGGAACATGGTGTCCGCGCCGAGCTTGGTGTGGTCGGCGAGGACGATGACCTCGGCGGCCGACTGCACCAGAGCCCGGTCCACGCTCGCGGAGAGCATGTTCGTGGTCGACAGCCCGCGCTCGGCGGTCAGGCCGCTGCCGGAGATGAAGGCCTTGGTGACCCGCAGCCCCTGCAGCGACTGCTCGGCGCCGCTGCCGACCAGGGCGTAGTTGGACCCCCGGAGGGTGCCCCCGGTCATCACCACCTCCACCCGGTTGGCGTGCGCCAGGGCCTGGGCGACCAGCAGGGAGTTGGTCACCACCGTCAGCCCCGGCACCCGGGCGAGCCGGCGGGCCAGCTCCTGGGTGGTGGTGCCGGCGCCCACCACGACGGCGTCGCCCTCGGCCACCAGGCCGGCCGCGAGGTCGGCGATGGCGCTCTTCTCGGCGGCGGCGAGGTGGGTCTTCTGCGGATATCCGGGTTCGCGGCTGAAGCCGCCGGGGAGCACCGCGCCGCCGTGACGGCGGTCGAGGAGCCCTTCTGCCTCCAGTGCCCGTACGTCCCTGCGGACGGTCACTTCGGAGGTCTGGACGACGCGGGCCAGTTCACGGAGCGACACTGCTCCGTTGGCGCGCACCATTTCGAGGATCAACTGGCGACGTTCTGCTGCAAACACAGAACCGACGGTAACTGAATGACCGTCTGCTTTCAGGCGTTTGCTCCTGGTAACGGGAAATGCTCACACAAGGGCGGCGCGTGACCGTACACTACGCGCCGTCAGCCCCCGGGGAGCACGCCCGCCGTACGGGTGATGCGCCGGCGCGCGCAGGAGGCGGCCACCCCGCGGCGGCCGCCTCAACTGGTCGTTCCCCGCTCAGGATTCGCCCTCGGCCCGCTTGCGGATGTGCAGCTGCCGGGCGGCCTCGGCGGTGGAACCGGACACCGAGGGGTAGACCGTGAACGCACTGGCCACCTGTTCGACCGTCAAATTGGCGTCCACGGCGAGCGAAATCGGGTGAATCAGTTCGCTCGCGCGCGGTGCCACCACGACGCCGCCGACCACGATGCCGGTGCCCGGGCGGCAGAACAGCTTCACGAAGCCGTCCCTGATGCCCTGCATCTTGGCCCGCGGGTTGCCGCGCAGCGGGAGCTTCACCTCGACCGCGTCCATCTTTCCGCAGGAGACGTCGGCGGCGGTGTAGCCGACCGTGGCGATCTCCGGGTCGGTGAAGACGTTGGACGCCACCGTCTTGAGGTTCAGCGGCTGCACCGCGTCGCCGAGCGCGTGGTACATCGCGATCCGGCCCTGCATCGCGGCCACCGAGGCCAGCATGAAGACGCCGGTGCAGTCGCCCGCCGCGTAGACGCCCGGGGCGCTGGTGCGGGAGACCCGGTCGACCTGGATCTGGCCCCAGTCGTTGAGCTTGACCCCGGCCTCCTCCAGCCCCATCTCCGCGGTGTTGGGGATCGAGCCGACCGCCATCAGGCAGTGCGTGCCCCGGATCACCTGGCCGTCGGCGAGAGTGACCTCCACGTGGTCGCCCACCCGCTTGGCGCCCTCGGCCCGCGAGCGGCTCATCACGTTCATGCCGCGGCGCCGGAAGACCTCCTCCAGCACCTCGGCGGCGTCCGGGTCCTCACCCGGCAGCACCCGGTCGCGGCTGGAGACCAGCGTGACCTTGGAGCCGAGCGCCTGGTACGCGCCGGCGAACTCGGCGCCGGTGACGCCGGAGCCGACCACGATCAGCTCGCGCGGCAGCTCCTCCAGGTCGTAGACCTGGGTCCAGGTCAGGATCCGCTCGCCGTCGGGCTGCGCGTCGGGCAGCTCGCGCGGGTGGGCACCGGTGGCGATCAGCACCGCGTCGGCGCGCAGCGTCTGGACGCCGCCGTCGGGGCCGTCCACCAGCACCTCGCGGGAGCCGTCCGCGGCCTGCCCGCCGCCGCCGAGCCGGCCCTTGCCGCGCAGCACCGTCACGCCGGCCCGGGTCACGGACTGGGTGATGTCGTGCGACTGCGCGATCGCCAGGCGCTTGACGCGTCGGTTGACCTTGCCGAGGTCCACGCCGACGACCCGGGCCGATCCCTCGATCGGGGGCGTGTCGTCCGCGACGATGATGCCGAGTTCCTCGTACGAGCTGTCGAAGGTGGTCATCACCTCCGCGGTCGCGATCAGGGTCTTCGACGGCACGCAGTCCGTGAGCACCGCCGATCCGCCGAGGCCGTCGCGGTCGACGACGGTCACCTCCGCGCCGAGCTGGGCCGCCACCAGGGCTGCCTCGTATCCGCCAGGTCCGCCACCGATGATCACGATCCGAGTCACGTGCACCATTGTCCCGCACGCCGACCCCGCCGCCACGCCGGGGTCACGGCTGCCCTGCCGGCGCCGGGCGACGATCCCCGGTCGGCGGCGGCCCGGCGCACCCGTGGACGCTCCCCCGACCGGTTCCCGCGTTCAACTCCCGTAGGCTGGCGCCCATGCCCCTCTACGCCGCGTATGCCACCAACCTCGATGCCCGGCAGATGACCCGCCGTGCCCCGCACTCCCCGCTGCGCGGCACGGGCTGGCTGGACGGCTGGCGGCTGACCTTCGGCGGCGAGCAGCTCGGCTGGGAGGGCTCGCTGGCCACCGTGGTGGAGGACGAGAAGGAGCAGGTCTTCGTCTCGCTCTACGACGTCGCCCCGATGGACGAGGAGGGGCTGGACCGCTGGGAGGGCGTGCAGCTCGGCATCTACCGCAAGATGAAGCTGCGGGCGCACACCCTGGACGGCGACATCCAGGTCTGGACGTACGTCCTGAACGACTACGAGGGCGGCCTGCCCGCCGCCCGCTACCTCGGGCTGATCGCGGACGCGGCCGAGAGCGCCGGCGCCCCCCACGACTACGTGCTGGACCTGCGCCGCCGGCCCTGCTGACGGCTCCCACCGGCCGGACGGCCCGCCGTGCCGGGACCACCCGGGCCGGCGCCCCCGTTCACGGTGTGGCGCCGCCGCCCCAGGACCGCGCGGTGACCGCCAGCACGGCCGCCACCTCCGCGCGCCGCTCCGGATCGGTGCGCAGCCCGTTGCCCAGCTCGACGTGCAGCCAGGGCAGGCCCAGGCCGGCCGCGAAACGGCCCTGCACGTTGGTGGTCCCCTCCAGGTGGCCGCACTTGTCGCGCCAGGCCCGGCAGACGGCGAACCCGGCCCCCTCCAGGCCGTCGGCGGTCGACCGGAGGGCCGGCCCGGGGGGCGCGGTCCCGCCGGACAGCACCGCGTCCTGCCCCGGCAGGCTGCCCTCGTCGAAACCGTGCACCTGGAGACCCGGCAGTCCGCGCGCCGCCGTCGCCTGGAGCACCGCGTCGAACACGGTGTCCGTCCGGTGCGCCGGGTCGGAGGAGCCGCCGGCCCCGGCCTTGCGGTGCGCCCCGGCCAGCACCAGCACCCCGCCCGGCGCGTCCCGGAAGACCTCGACGCCGAGCAGTTCGGTCCGGGTGTCGAAGACCGGGTGCGGCACCTGCACCGACCAGGACGCCTTCGCGGACAGGTCCACGTACACCCGGCCCCAGCCGCGCTCGGCCTCGTGTCCGGAGCCGTCGGCGATCTCGGCCAGCCGCCGCCCGGAGCCGCTGTCCACGAACTCGGTCAGCCGGTAGCCGACCGTCCGCAGGCTCCGGTCCGCCTGGTCCGGGTGCCCCTCCACCGCCTGCGCCACGCCGTCGACGACCGCCCGGCGCTGCCCCTCGTCGGGGGAGCTGTAGGGCGTCGAGGGCCCGAACCCGGCGGTCCAGGCGTCCACCCGGGCCGCCAGGTCCACCTGCTCCGGGCCGGTGGCGCGCCCGGCGGCGGAGGCCTTGCCGGCGCCGGCCCGGCCGTTCGCCCCGGACGGGCCGGCGCCGAGCAGCGTCGCGGTCAGCACCCCCGCCAGCGCCGCCAGCGCCAGCAGCAGCACCACCGGCAGCACCCGGCGCCGGGAAACCCGTATCTCCATGCCGGAGAACCTACCGGCCCCGCGGGCCACGACCGCCGCGGCCGCCGCGGCCGCCGGGCGGGACGCCGGCCGCACACCCCTCGCGCGGCGCCCGGACGTGGAAAAACCGACCGACCGGGCGGATCGGTATCCAGCTGTGACCCCTCCGGTCCGCTCAAGCCACCGTGGATACGTATGCTTTTCAGGTTGTAAAACTGCGTATGCGAGCTGTCCGGAGCGGGCAGGCCGCCCACCTTCGACATCGAGGCATTCCTTGAGCACGGCCGCGTCACCGCCTCGCCAGCACCGCTACCGCCGCCGGGCGGACATGCCCCTGCTCGGCGGGATCCGGCCACCCATCGCCCTCCTGCTGGTCCTGCTGCTGGCCGTCTCCGCGCTCACCGCCGTCGCCGTCGGCGGGCTGCGCCTGGACGACGCCCCGCAGGCCGTCCGGGAGTCCCAGCAGTACGCGGCCGAGGACGGGGCCACCGCGCTGCGCGCCGCCGTCAACGAGAACGCCACCGACCTGCGCCGCGCCGCCGCCCGCTTCGACACCGCGCCCGCCGAGCCGGCCGCCGTGCTCGGCGCCCTCGGCCAGGCCTACCAGAAGTGGCGCGGCACCGTGATCCTCCAGCCCGGCAGCGGCAAGCTGCTCGCCGCCCGCGGCGAGACCGTGCCGCTGGCCGGACTGCTCGACCTCGGCGCGCTCGGCGACACCGCGCCCGCCCCCGTGCTCACCGGCACCGCCGGCGGCCCCCGACTGCTGACCTTCGCCCTGGTGGCCACCCCTACCGGGGAGCGGGCCCTGCTGGTCGCGTCCGGCGGCCTGCGGCTGCCCGGCATCACCACCGGGAAGTCCCAGAGCCTGCAGGTGCTCGACAACACCGGAGCCGTGCTCGACAGCGCCGGCCCGCCGCTCACCTCCGAGCCCGACAAGCGGATCGTCGGCGCCGCCCGCACCCGCGTCGCGCGGCAGCCCGCAGGCACCGCGGAGGTCACCTCCGGCAGCCTGGTCGGCCCGCCGGACCAGCACGGGACCCGCCGGATCGTCGGCTACTCGGCCGTCGCCGGCACCACCGCCCAGGACCTGGCCGCCCCGCTCGGCCTCACCCTGGTCTCCAGCACCACGGTCGACCGGCAGGCCGGCAGCCTGCGGCACCCGCTGCTCGGGCTGGCCGCCACCGGCGCCCTGCTGCTGGTCGCCCTGCTGGTCGCCGGCCTGCTCGTGCTCACCCTGCAGCGCCCGCTGCTGCGGCTCTTCCTGGAGTCCCGCCGGCTGACCCGCGGCGAGCGGCTCGACCAGCCGGTCTCCGGACCCGCCCGGGGCGAGGCCGGCCGGATCACCCGCGCCCTGGAGGAGGTCCGCCTCCAACTGCTCGACCCCGCCAGGCCGCCGGCCACCGAGCCGCCGGCCACCGCGGGCCGCCGGCGCCGGTTCGCCCCCGGCATCGCCCTGCCGCTCGCCCTCTGCGCGGTGGTCGTCCTCAGCTGGTCCGGCCCGCTGCTGCTGCTGAGCGGCGACAAGGGCGCGATCCGGGTACCCGGCCAGGTGGTCTCCGCCCAGCGGGACCGCACCGACACCGCCGCGGACCGGATCCGGCAGGCGCTCAACGAGGGCTACGCCGACCTCAGGTCGATCGCCCCGGCGCTCGGCGACGGTACCGAGGCCAAACCGATCGAGGCGGTGCTCCGCGGCACCCTCGCCGAGCACGGCCGCTACCGGTCGCTGTACGTACTCGGCCCCACCGGCGCCGTGGTGGCCCGGGCCGGCGAGGCGCCGCGGCACGCGGGCGCCGGGACGGTCGGGCCGGACGGCGTCCTGCTCCTCAACAAGTCCGGCAAGGAGCCGCAGGTGGCCGCCCGGGTCGGGCTCGGCCCGCAGGCCCAGGGCGAGAGCGCCGACCCGGCCGCCGAGGCGGCCGCGGCCGCCGCCCCGCCGACCGCCGTGGTGGTCGGGGAGTTCAAGCGCGAGTTCCTCGACGGCCTGCTGACCCGCCCCGGCCTCGGCCGGGTCTGGCTGATCGACGACCGGCACAAGGTGCTCTCCGCCAACGAGGCCTTCAGCTCCTTCGGCGACCTGCCCGAGGCCCGCGCCGAGGCGGTGCTCACCTCGGCCGGCAAGGGCGCCGCCGCCGACGTGGTCCGCCACGGCGGCGACCCGGCCGTGCTGGCGGCGGCCCCGCTCGGCGGCAACGGCACGGTGGCCAGGCTCGGCTGGTCCGTGGTCAGCGCCCAGCCGGTGGCCTGGCTCCACCTGGACCAGAACAAGGCCGACCGGCGGGCCGTGCTGGCCGGGATGCTCGGCCTCGCCGCGGCCGCGCTCTGCCTCGGCTGGCTGTTCGTCGCGGTCGGCATCCCGCTGCGCCGGCTCGCCGCGAGCGCGGAGGCGCTGGCCGCGGGCGACCGCCGGACGGTGCTGTACCCCGCGCACCACGACGAGGTGGGGGCGGTCGCCCGCAGCCTGGAACTGCTCCGGCAGGAGCTGGAACTGCTGGGCCGGCCGTCCGCCGGCCGCCGGGCGGCCCGGGCGGCCCGGGCGCCAGGGCCGCCGGCGGCCCCGCCCACCCCGGCCGGTGCCGGACACCGCTAGGGCCCCGCCGCCCGGCACCACCCGCGACCCGCCGTACGACCGACCGCCGTACGCCCGCCGTACGACCCGAGACCCCCGCGCCGCCGACCGATCGGACCGGCCGAAGGAACCCCGTGCTCTTCCTCTACATCGTGCTGGTGGTGTGCTGCGCCGTGCTGCTGGTGGCGGGCATCGTCGAACAGCGCCGGCACTTCGCGGCCCTGGAGCAGATCCCGGTCCGGGTGCTGGTCAACGGCATCCGGGGCAAGAGCTCGATCACCCGGCTGTGCGCCGGCGCGCTGCGCGGCGGCGACCTGGTGACGGTCGCCAAGACCACCGGCACGGCGGCCCGGTTCATCCACCCCGACGCGACCGAGGAGCCGGTCTACCGCAAGTTCGGCATCGCCAACGTGGTGGAGCAGATCGGCATCGTCCGGCGGGCCGCCACCTACCGGCCCGACGCCCTGGTGATCGAGTGCATGGCGGTGATGCCGGCCCTCCAGGAGGTCAACCAGACCAAGCTGATCCGCTCGACCATCGGCGTGCTCTGCAACGTCCGCGAGGACCACCTCGCCGAGATGGGGCCGACCCTGGACGACGTGGCGCGCTCCCTCTCCCGCTCGATGCCCGTCGGCGGTGTCTGCGTGACGGCCGAGCGCGACCGGGTGGACATCCTGCGCGAGGAGGCCGCCCGCCGGAACTGCGAGCTGATCGTGGTCGACCCGGAGACGGTGAGCGACGAGGAGCTGCGCGGCTTCAGCTGGTTCACCTTCAAGGAGAACGTGGCGATCGCGCTGGCCGTCGCCGAACTGCTCGGCGTGGAGCGCGGGACGGCCCTGCGCGGCATGTGGGAGGCCCCGCCGGACCCGGGCGTGCTGTCCGTCGACCGCTACCGCACCGCGGACGGCAAGCGGCTGCGCTTCGCCAACGTCTTCGCGGCGAACGACCCGGAGTCGACGCTGATGAACGTGCAGCAGCTGCTGGACCTCGGGGCGATCCACCGGCCGCTGAACGTGGTGATCAACTGCCGCCCGGACCGGGTCGAGCGCAACGGCCAGATGGGCGGCATCGTGCCCGACCTGGACCCGGACACGGTCTTCCTGATCGGCCACCCGACCAGAAGCGCCCGGGACGGCATCCCCGCCGACTGGCAGGGCCGGGTGGTGGACCTGGGCGGCGACCGGCGCGACCCGGCCGAGCTCACCGCCGAACTGCTGGCCGCGCTCGGCCCCGACACCTCGCTGGTCGCGGTCGGCAACATCCACGGCCAGGGCGAGCTCTTCCTGGAGGAGCTCACCCACCTCGCCCCCGACGACGAGGCGGACGAGGCGGCGGACGAGGACGCGCCCACGGCGGCGGACCTCTTCGCGCCCCGGGCGGCGGACCCGTTCCCCCCGGCCGCGGACCCGTTCCCCCCGGCGGCCGACGTGTTCGCACCGGTGCCCGGGCCCGCCCGGCCCCGCCGCGGCGCGCCCTGGCCCGGGGACGGCGTCCCGTCGCAGGCGACCCCGCAGGCCCGTCCGTACCCGGAGCCGTACGCGCAGCCGGAGCCGTACGGACAGCCGCAGCCTTACGGGCGCCAGGCGCCGTACGCGCAGCCGGGTCACCCCCACCCGCAGGCGTACCCGGACCAGGCCCAGCAGGGGTACCCGGCAGCGCACCGGCAGGGGCCCCGGCAGCAGCACCCGGCGGACCGGTCCGGGGAGCCGTCGCCCTACCCCGCAACGGACCGGTACCGGCAGCCCGACCAGTACCCGGAGCCGGACCGGTACCGGCAGCCGGACCGGTTCCCCCAGCCCGGCCAGTACTCCCAGCCCGGCCGGTACCAGCCGCCCGGCCCGTACCGGCAGCGGCCGGACACCACGCCGGACCAGCACCAGCAGCCGCGGCCGCCCGCGCCGGACCAGTTCCAGTACCAGTACGGAGACCAGCAGTGATACCCACCGAGCTCACCCCCGAGATCGCCGCCATCGGCATCGCGCTCGGCCTGGTCTTCTCGCTCGTCTGCTACCTGACCACCAACCTCTCCCCCGGCGGCATGATCACCCCGGGCTGGCTGGCGCTGACCCTGGTCGAGGACCTCCAGCGGGTCGGCATCGTGATCGGGGTCACGCTGCTCACCTACCTGGCGACCCGGCTGGTCCAGAAGCTGGTGATCCTCTACGGCAAGCGGCTGTTCGCCGCCGTGGTGCTCACCGGGGTCGTGCTCCAGGCGACGGTGATGCTGGTGCTGCAGCGCGAGCTGCCGACCCTGTACGCCAACCAGACGCTGGGCTTCATCGTGCCCGGCCTGATCGCCTACCAGCTGGTCCGCCAGCCGCGCGCGGCGACGCTGATGGCCACCAGCACGGTGACCCTGGCGAACTACGTGGTGCTCACCGCCGGCCTGCTGCTCGGCGCCCTGCCCGGCAGCTGAGCAGCCCGCACGCCCCCGCCGCACCGCCCGCTCCCGGCCGGCCCGGCCCCGTCTCCTCCCGAGGACCCCGCAATGAGCGTCTCCCGCAAGTCCGTGTTCAGTGGCGCGCTCGCGCTGACGCTGCTGGCCACCAGCGGCTACCTGACCGTGGAGCTCCGGCGGCGCGCGGAGCAGCCCGTGGCCGCGGCGGCCCCGCTGGTCGCCCACGCCACCCACCAGGCCGCGGGGGCCGCGCCGCAGGCCGGCACCTACCGCTACGAGCGGCTGGCCGCCCCCGACCGCACGGTCGTCCGGGACGCCGGCGGCGCGGTGCTGGCGACCCTCACCGACAAGGCCAGGACGGCCGTGCTGACCGGCCCCGGCCGGGTCTTCGCCGAGCCGGGCACCACCTCGGCGACGGTCACGGGGGACTCCTGGGTGCGGCTGCTGCCCCAGCCGTGGCGGGCCGGGGCCGAGGGCGAGGCGTGGTTCCGGACGTGGTTCCAGCAGTCGCTGGGCAGCACCGCGGACGACGTGCTGGCGATCGCCACCCAGTACATGGCCGGCGCGGCGCCCGAGAAGGACGCCAAGGGCGTCCGCTACCGGGGTGACGCCTCGTTCGGGCCGATCAACCCGGACGGCTCCACCGGCCAGGACTTCCGGCTGGAGCAAACCGACTTCTTCGACTACCTGGGGATCCCGTACACCTTCGCCGACAAGGCCACCAAGCAGCCGGACAAGACCCGCTACGGCGCCTTCGACTGCTCCGGCTTCGTCCGGATGGTCTACGGCTACCGGTCGGGGTACCCACTGCTCAGCAAGGACGTGGCGGGCGCCGGCCTGGCCCGCAGTGCCAACGGCCTGGCCCGGTTCTCGCCCGGTGTGCCCGTCCTGCCGCTGACCACGCTGCCCGGCTCCGACGTGACGGTGCGGCCGGCGTCGATCGACGCCCTGCAGCCCGGTGACCTGGTCTTCTTCGAGATCGACACCCGGACGGGCGCCAGGCTGGACCACACCGGGATCTTCCTGGGCATCGACACCGACGGGCACCCGCGTTACATCTCCAGCCGGGAGGAGGCCGACGGCCCGACCTTCGGCGACAAGGGCGGCACCGCGCGCCTGGACGACAACGGGATGTACGCCAAGGGCCTGCGCAGCGCGAAGCGGCTCTGACCGGCCGCCCCGGCCGCACCCGGCCACCGGGCCGGACGGACCGGACGGGTTCGGCGGGCGGCCGGGCAGGTTCGGCGGCGGCCGGGCAGGTTCGCCGGGCGGCCGGACGCCCCCGTCCGGAGCGGGTGGCGCCGGCCGGGGCGGCCACGTTTGTGGGTATTGCCGGACGGGCACGGTCAGATCCGGCCTCGACCTGTGGTTTTGGGTCATCCGGGTAACAATCCGGCATGGCCTGAGAGGGTTTTCTACGCGCGTAGTCGATTCCCGTCTATCCTCGGACCCGTGAACGTATCTCCTCAGTCGGTCGTCTTCGCCGACCCCTATGCCGCCGCCCAGGCCGCCGCCGAGCGCCTGCGCGAGCTGACCGGTGCCGAGCGCCACGACGTCGCCCTGGTGATGGGCTCCGGCTGGGTGCCCGCCGCCGACGCCCTCGGAGAGACGGTGGCCGAGTTCGCGGTCACCGAGCTCCCCGGCTTCCCCGCCCCGGCCGTGGCCGGCCACTCCGGCAAGATCCGGTCCGTGCGGATCCCCGGTCCGGACGGCGAGCGGCGCGCCCTGATCTTCCTCGGCCGCAACCACTACTACGAGGGCCACGGCGTGGCCACCGTGGTGCACGGCGTGCGCACCGCCGCGGCCGCCGGCTGCGGGACCATCGTGCTGACCAACGGCTGCGGCGGCCTGCGCCAGGGCTGGGTCCCCGGCCAGCCGGTCCTGATCAGCGACCACATCAACCTCACCGCGGACTCCCCGATCGTCGGCGCCAACTTCGTCGACCTGACGGACCTCTACTCCAAGCGGCTGCGCGAGCTGTGCCGCGAGGTGGACCCGTCCCTCGACGAGGCCGTGTACGTCCAGTTCCGCGGCCCGCACTACGAGACCCCGGCCGAGGTGCACATGGCCCGGGTGATCGGCGGCGAGCTGGTCGGCATGTCCACCACGCTGGAGGCCATCGCCGCCCGCGAGGCCGGCGCCGAGGTGCTCGGCATCTCCCTGGTGACCAACCTGGCGGCCGGCATCACCGGCGAGCCGCTCAACCACGCCGAGGTGCTGGAGGCCGGCAAGGCCTCCGCCGAGCGCATGGGCGCGCTGCTGGCGAAGGTCCTTGAGCGGATCTGAGCCGCCCGCGGCGCAGAATCAGCACTGACGGGGTCCGCGGGACGCCTCCCGCGGACCCCGTCGGTCCGCCCGCCCCCTCCGCCCGCACGCCCTCGCCGGCCACGGGCCCCGAACAACGCCCCCGGACCCGGTCCCCGGGCGCACCCGCCGACATCCGCACGACGTCCCCGTTGGAGCTGGAAGCGATGACCCAGGCACCCACCACCGACCTCCTCGCCCGGGCCCGGGCCTGGCTGGCCGAGGACCCCGACCCGCAGACCCGCGAGGAGCTGTCGGCCCTGCTGGCCGAGGCCGAGGGCGAGACCGAGTCCGGCAACCGGATCGCCTGGTCCCAGCTGAGCGAGCGCTTCGCCGGCCGGCTCCAGTTCGGCACCGCCGGCCTGCGCGGCGAACTCGGCGCCGGCCCGATGCGGATGAACCGCGCCGTGGTCGTCCGCGCCGCCGCCGGCCTCGCCGCGTACGTCAAGCGCGAGCAGCTGGGCGACCTCGTGGTGATCGGCTACGACGCCCGCCACAAGTCGTACGACTTCGCCCGCGACACCGCCGCCGTGATGGTCGGCGCCGGCCTGCGCGCCGCCCTGCTGCCGCGCGCGCTGCCGACCCCCGTGCTCGCGTTCGCCGTCCGGCACCTGGGCGCCGCCGCCGGCGTCACCGTCACCGCCAGCCACAACCCGCCCCAGGACAACGGCTACAAGGTCTACCTGGGCGACGGCGCCCAGATCGTCCCGCCCGCCGACGCCGGCATCGCGGACGAGATCGACGCGATCGTCGCGCTCGCCGACGTCCCGCGCGCCGAGGAGGGCTGGGAGGTGCTCGGCGAGGAGGTCGTCGAGGCGTACCTCGCCCGGGCCGCCGGCGTTCTCGAACCGGGCGGCCCGCGCGATCTCGACGTCGTCTACACCCCGCTGCACGGGGTCGGCCGGGACGTCCTGGTCGCCGCCTTCGCCAAGGCCGGCTTCCCCGCCCCGACCGTGGTCGCCGAGCAGGCCGAGCCCGACCCCGACTTCCCGACGGTGGCCTTCCCCAACCCGGAGGAGCCCGGGGCGATGGACCTCGCCTTCCGGACCGCCGCCGCGGCCGGCCCCGACATCGTCATCGCCAACGACCCGGACGCCGACCGCTGCGCGGTGGCCGTCCCCGACCCGGACGCCGAGGGCGGCTGGCGGATGCTGCGCGGCGACGAGGTCGGCGCGCTGCTGGGCGAGGCCCTGGTCGCCAAGAAGGCCGTCGGCACCTTCGCCACCACCATCGTCTCCTCCACCCTGCTCGGCCGGATCGCGGCCGCCGCCGGGCTGGGCTACGCCGAGACGCTGACCGGCTTCAAGTGGATCTCCCGCGCCGAGGGCCTGCGCTACGGCTACGAGGAGGCGCTCGGCTACTGCGTCGACCCGGAGGGCGTCCGCGACAAGGACGGCATCAGCGCCGCCCTGCTGGTCGCCGAGCTCGCCGCCGGCCTCAAGCGCGCCGGGCGCACCCTCGGCGACCTGCTCGACGACCTGGCCGTCGAGCACGGGCTGCACGCCACCGACCAGCTCTCCGTCCGGGTGAGCGACCTGTCGCTGATCGCCGACGCCATGCGCCGGCTGCGCGAGCGGCCGCCGACCGTGCTGGCCGGGCTCCGGGTCACCCAGGCGGACGACCTGACGGCCGGCTCGGCCGACCTGCCGCCCACCGACGGCCTGCGCTACCAGCTGGCGGGCGAGGGCGTCCGCTCGGCCCGGATCGTGGTGCGTCCCTCCGGCACCGAGCCCAAGCTCAAGTGCTACCTGGAGGTGGTCCTGCCGGTCGGTTCGGCGGACGCGCTCGGGGCGGCCCGGGCGGCGGCGGCCGATGTGCTGGCCCACGTCAAGCGGGACCTCGCCGAGGCCGCGGGCATCGAGGCCTGACCTCCGCCGGCCCCCTGGCACGACAACGGGCCCGGCCGACGAAGTCCTGTCGGCCGGGCCCGGGTGCGTCCGGGGAGGGGCGGGGTCAGGCCGCGATCACCGCGATCAGGGCGACCAGCCCGGCCAGGGTCGGCGCGATGATCCACCAGCACCAGGTGGCGGTCGCCTCGCCGGCGGCGTCCGGCCGGCCGCCGTTGCGCTCGGCGAGGTCCTGCAGCACCGCGACGACCTGGTCGGAGTAGGCCCGGTTCGGGTCGGGCGCGCCCGGCAGCACGGGCATGCTCGGGCGGACCAGCGTCCCCAGCCGGGAGGCGTGCGGGTCGCCCGAGGCGGCGCTGCGGGCGGCCAGCCGGTTCGCCCGCTTGCGCTGGCGCAGCGACACCGGCACGGCCCACACCTGGTACTTCTTGCCGCTGGCGAAGAGCTCGACCGAGTACCCGGCGCGCAGTCCCTCGACCGAGGCCCAGGGCGCGTGGACGGTCCGCAGCGGGTTGCGGACCAGCAGCCGCCGGTCGTCCGCGAGGACGGCGGGGCGCAGGGTGTAGGCGACGACCGGGGCCGCGAACACCGGCACCGCGGCCAGCGCGACCCACGGCGTCTTGCCGGTGCCGGTGATGACGGCGTCGACGATCAGCCAGCCGGCGATGGCCAGCAGCATGACGCCGGAGATGATGCCGGGAACGGAGCGGTACACGCGGTCGGCGTACACGGGCTCGCCTTCGGGGGCGGCGGAGCCCTGGTGGGGCGTGCCGTCGGAATCGGTCATGGCGTCGATTCTGCCCCATGGGCCCCCCGATCCACAGGGGTCGAGGGGCCCGGACCGAGGTCACGGCGCAGGTCGCCGGCTCACGCCGTCCGGCGGCGCAGGGTGGCCGCCCCGAGGGCGAGGGCGAGCAGGCCCGAGCCCGCGATCACCGCGAGGTCCCGCAGCAGCGGGCCGCCCGTCCCGGAGGTCGTGGTGATTCTGGTCATGGCGTCCACCGCGTAGGAGAGCGGCAGCACGTCGGAGAGCCACCGCAGGACGGAGGCCATGCTCTCCCGCGGCACGAACAGCCCGCAGAGCAGCAGCTGCGGCAGGATCACCGCGGGCAGGAACTGCACCGCCTGGAACTCGGTGGCCGCGAAGGCGGAGACCAGCAGGCCGAGGGCCATCCCGAGCAGCCCGTCGCCGAGGGCGACGGCGAACAGCAGCCAGGTGGGCCCGGCGACGTCCAGCCCGAGCAGGCCGAGGGTGAGCGCGGAGGCCAGCGCCGCCTGGACGAGCGCGACGACACCGAACGCCAGGGCGTAGCCGAGCAGCAGGTCGAGTTTGCCGAGCGGCATGGTGAGCAGCCGCTCCAGGGTGCCGCTGGTGCGCTCGCGGAGCATCGCCACCGACGTGACCAGGAACATCACCAGCAGCGGGAAGATACCGAGCAGGGCGGCGCCGAGCCGGTCGAAGGCCTGCGGCTGGCCGTCGTACATGAACCGCAGCAGGGTCAGCAGCAGGCAGGGGACGACCAGCAGCAACGCGATGGTCCGCGGGTCGTGGCGCAGCTGGGCGAGCACCCGGCGGGCGGTGGCGGTGGTACGGGTGACTCTCATGCCACTGCTTCCGTTCTGCCCGCCACCAGGGTGAGGAAGGCGCTGTCGACGTCGGCGGCGCCGGTGCGGCGCAGCAGTTCGGCGGGGGTGTCGTCGGCGAGCAGGCGGCCCTCGCGCATCAGCAGCAGGCGGTCGCAGCGCGAGGCCTCGTCCATGACGTGGCTGGAGACCAGCAGGGTGCTGCCGTGGTCGGCGAGTTCGCGGAAGAGCCGCCAGAGGTCCTGCCGGAGCACCGGGTCGAGGCCGACGGTCGGTTCGTCCAGGATCAGCAGTTCGGGGTGGCCGAGCAGGGCGGCGGCCAGCGAGACCCGGGCACGCTGGCCGCCGGAGAGGCGGGCGGCCAGGTCGTGCTCGTGGCCGGCCAGGCCGACGGCGGCGACGACGCGCTCCGGGTCGTCCTTGGGGGCGCCGAGGATGGCGGCGAAGTAGCGGAGGTTCTCCATCACGCTGAGGTCGCTGTAGACGGAGGGCGCCTGGGTGACGTACCCGACCCGGCTGCGCAGATCGGTGCTCCCGGCGGGCAGGCCGAGCACCTCCACCTGGCCGGAGGCGGTCTTCTGGACGCCGACGATCGAGCGCAGCAGGGTGGTCTTGCCGCAGCCGCTGGGGCCGAGCAGGCCGGTGATCGAGCCCCGGGGGACTTCGAGGGCCAGGTCGTGCAGGACGCTCCGGCCGCCGCGCAGCACGTTGAGCGCCGTGACCCGGATCGCGGGAGGTTCACCCGCGAGTGAATTCATCATGCGATGAGTTTCTCGCCGCGCACCCCTCCCGTCAAGCGCCCGGCCGGCCCTGCTCAGGCGCCGCCGAGATACCCCTGGAAGGTCGGCGCCAGCAGCGGCACCAGCTCCGCGCGGGTCGCCGAGGCCAGCGGCTCGACCCCGATCACATACCGGGCCATCGCCAGCCCGACGATCTGCGAGAACATCAACTCGGCCCGCAGCTCCGGCTGTTCGACCTGCAGCTCGGCCGCGATCCGGGCCACCAGCTCCTCCTGGACGAACTCCCGCATCAGCCGCGCCACCTGCTCGGTGGTGGCCGCCGCCCGGACCAGCGCCATCAGCCGGTCCAGCACCCCGGGCTGTTCCCAGAGCGTCAGCACGAACTGCGCCACCCGCTCCCCCAATACCGCCCGGTCACCCTCCAGCAGCTGCGCCACCGCCGCCTTCGGCTGCACCGGGAACTCCAGCGCGGCCATGAACAGGCGGTCCTTGCTCCCGAAGTAGTGGTGCAGCAGGGCCGCGTCCACCCCGGCCGCCCGCCCGATCGCCCGCATGCTCGCCTTCTCGTACCCCCGGACCGCGAACTCCGCCCGTGCCGCCTCCAGCACGGTCCGCCGGGTGTCGGCGCCACCGGGGCGCCGCCCGGTCCGCTTGCGGGGGGTGGGGGCGTCCGGCTGGTCGGGCGTGGTCGTCATGGGGCCATTCTCGGCGCTGCCGGGCGGTGGGAATTCGCGCCACAGGCCGCTGCCCGAATTCTTGCCGGGCGGTAGCTCATCCTTTCGAGTGAGCGGAATCGTTACTGCGCTCCGAGGCCGCGGTTGAATCCGCACGCTCTGCCGGATGAGCAACGAGACCGAGAGCCGGCCCGGCGACGGCCACTCCGAGCAGGACCTCGAAACGGCCCTCGTCGACCACGTGGTCCGGTTCCTCCAGGAGCTCGGCGTGGGCTTCGCCTTCGTCGGCCGGCAGTACCCGCCGCAGGTCGGTAGCCAGCAGTTCAAGACGGACCTGCTCTTCCACCACCTGCGCCTGCACCGGTACGTCGTCGTCGAGCTGAAGATCGGCCGCGCCCAGCCGGAGCACCTGGGCAAGCTCGGCTTCTGCACCGCGGTGGTGGACGACAAGGTGCGCGACCCGCAGCGCGACGACGCGACACTCGGCATCCTGATCGCCGCCCACCGGGACGAGGACGCCGTCCAGTACTCGCCGCGCGGGACGAACCAGCCGCTGGCCGTGACCACCTACCGGACGCTGCCCGCCGAGTTGCGTCCACTGCTGCCGAGCCCGGAGGACCTGGCCCGGGTGACGCACGGGGTGCTGGAGAAGCACGGGGTCGCGGGGACGTACGAGGCGTAGCCGCAAGGGGTGCGGCGCCCGACCCCGGGTGCCGCTTCGGCCGAGGTCTCGGTCCCGTATCGAACGGCAGCAGAAAGGGGCTCGCCCTAGCGGACGACTACGCGCGTAGATATGGTGGTCTGGTGACTATGTCCACTGTTGCAGCCCAAGCCTCCAGCGCTGCGGGCGGCGGCCTGAGTGACGTCGCGTCCTCCGAGGCCTCGCTCCGCCGTTTCCTGCACGGACTGCCAGGAGTCGACGCCGTCGGCCTGGAAGCCCGCGCCGCCACCCTCGGCACCCGCTCGATCAAGACCACGGCGAAGGCGTACGCCATCGACCTGGCGATCTCGATGATCGACCTGACCACGCTGGAAGGCGCGGACACGGTCGGCAAGGTGCGCGCCCTGTGCACCAAGGGCAGGAACCCCGACCCGACCGACCCGACCACCCCCCGCGTCGCCGCGATCTGCGTCTACCCCGACATGGTCGCCACCGCGAAGGCGGCCCTGAACGGCACCGACATCCAGGTCGCCTCGGTCGCCACCGCCTTCCCCGCCGGGCGCGCCTCGCTCCCGGTGAAGCTGGCCGACACCGCCGACGCGGTGGCCGCCGGCGCCGACGAGATCGACATGGTGATCGACCGGGGGGCCTTCCTCTCCGGCCGCTACCTGTCCGTCTTCGAGGAGATCACCGCCGTCAAGGAGGCGTGCAAGCGCCCCGACGGCACCGCCGCCCACCTCAAGGTGATCTTCGAGACCGGCGAGCTGCAGACGTACGACAACGTGCGCCGCGCCTCCTGGCTGGCCATGCTGGCCGGCGCCGACTTCATCAAGACCTCCACCGGCAAGGTCGCGGTCAACGCGACGCCCCCGGTGACGCTGCTGATGCTCGAAGCCGTCCGCGACTTCAAGGAGCAGACTGGGGTCCAGGTCGGTGTGAAGCCCGCCGGTGGCATCAAGACCACCAAGGACGCCATGAAGTACCTGGTCATGGTCAACGAGACCCTCGGCGACGACTGGCTGAGCCCGCACTGGTTCCGCTTCGGCGCCTCCAGCCTGCTCAACGACCTGCTCATGCAGCGCCAGAAGCTGACCACCGGCCGGTACTCCGGTCCCGACTACGTGACGGTGGACTGAGAACCATGGCCAAGAACACCAAGAAGGCGGAAGAGCCCGTGCGCAAGAACGGCCTCTTCGAGTACGCGCCCGCTCCCGAGTCCCCCGCGGCGGCCGGCGACATCGCCACCTCGTACGGTCACTTCATCGGCGGCGAGTTCGTCGACAGCAGTGGCAGCGAGGCCCTGAAGACCGTCAACCCGGCCACCGAACAGGTGCTCGCCGAGTTCGCGCAGGGCACCGAGGAGGACGTCGACCGCGCGGTCGCCGCGGCCCGCAAGGCCTTCACCGACTGGTCGGCGCTGCCGGGCAGCGAGCGCGCCAAGTACCTGTTCCGGATCGCCCGGATCATCCAGGAGCGCTCGCGCGAGCTGGCGGTGCTGGAGTCGATCGACAACGGCAAGCCGATCCGCGAGACCCGCGACGTCGACCTGCCGCTGGTCGCCGCGCACTTCTTCTACTACGCGGGCTGGGCCGACAAGCTCGACTTCGCAGGCTACGGCGCCAACCCGCGTCCGCTGGGCGTGGCCGGCCAGGTCATCCCGTGGAACTTCCCGCTGCTGATGCTGGCCTGGAAGATCGCCCCGGCGCTCGCCACCGGCAACACGGTCGTGCTGAAGCCCGCCGAGACCACCCCGCTGACGGCGCTGCGCTTCGCCGAGATCTGCCGCCAGGCCGGTCTGCCGAAGGGCGTCGTCAACATCGTCACCGGCGACGGGCGCACCGGCGCCGCGCTGACCTCCCACCCGGACGTCAACAAGGTCGCCTTCACCGGCTCCACCCCGGTCGGCCGGGCGATCGCCAAGCAGTTGGCCGGCACCCGCAAGAAGCTGTCGCTGGAGCTGGGCGGCAAGGCCGCGAACATCGTCTTCGACGACGCGCCGATCGACCAGGCCGTCGAGGGCATCGTCAACGGCATCTTCTTCAACCAGGGCCACGTCTGCTGCGCGGGCTCGCGCCTGCTGGTCCAGGAGTCCGTCCAGGACGAGGTGCTGGACGCGCTGAAGCGCCGGATGGACACCCTGCGGGTCGGCGACCCGCTGGACAAGAACACCGACATCGGCGCGATCAACTCGGCCGCGCAGCTGTCCCGGATCACCGAGCTGACCGCCGCCGGCGAGGCGGAGGGCGCCGAGCGCTGGTCGCCCGCCTGCGATCTGCCCGGCACCGGCTTCTGGTTCAAGCCGACCCTGTTCACCGGCGTCAGCCAGGCCCACCGGATCGCCCGCGAGGAGATCTTCGGCCCGGTGCTGTCCGTGCTGACCTTCCGCACCCCCGCCGAGGCGGTCGAGAAGGCCAACAACACCCCGTACGGCCTCTCGGCCGGCGTCTGGACCGAGAAGGGCTCGCGCATCCTCTGGATGGCGAACCAGCTCAAGGCCGGCGTGGTGTGGGCCAACACCTTCAACAAGTTCGACCCGACCTCGCCGTTCGGCGGCTACAAGGAGTCGGGCTACGGCCGCGAGGGCGGTCGCCACGGCCTGGAGGCGTACCTCGATGTCTGAGACCAGCACGCGACTTGACGTCCTCAAGACCTACAAGCTGTACGTCGGCGGGAAGTTCCCGCGCTCCGAGAGCGGGCGGGTGTACGAGGTGACCGACAGCAAGGGCCAGTGGCTGGCCAACGCCCCGCTCGGCACCCGCAAGGACACCCGCGACGCCGTGCTCGCCGCCCGCGCGGCGGTCAAGGGCTGGTCGGGCACCACCGCCTACAACCGCGGCCAGGTGCTGTACCGGGTCGCCGAGATGCTGCAGGGCCGACGCGAGCAGTTCGCGGCCGAGGTGGCGGTGTCCGAGAACATCGGCGCCAAGAAGGCCGCCGCCCTGGTGGACGCCGCCATCGACCGCTGGGTCTGGTACGCGGGCTGGACCGACAAGGTCGCCCAGATCGCGGGCAACGGCAACCCCGTCGCCGGGCCGTTCTTCAACCTGTCGGTGCCCGAGCCGACCGGCGTGGTCGGCATCGTCGCCCCGCAGGCCGGGTACGGGCACTCGTTCCTCGGCCTGGTCTCGGTGATCGCGCCGGCCATCGCCACCGGCAACACCGTGGTGGTGGCGGCCGCCGCCGACGCCCCGCTGCCGGCCCTCTCGCTGGGCGAGGTGCTGGCCACCTCCGACCTGCCGGGCGGCGTCGTCAACATCATCTCGGGCCGGACGGCGGACATCGCCCCGACGCTGGCCTCGCACCAGGACGTCAACGCGGTCGACCTCACCGGCGCGATCGCGACCGACGGTCCCGGCGCGGCGGCGGAGCTGGAGGCGTCCGCCGCGGATACCCTGAAGCGGGTGGTTCGACCCGAGGTGGACCCGTTCGCCCAGGACTGGACCGTTGCGCCCGGAACGGACCGGCTACTCTCCTTCCTGGAGACCAAGACGGTCTGGCACCCGATCGGGATCTGACCGGCCCCCGGGCCGGAGGACTCCGGTACAACTCCACAGACTGGCCGTCCCCAGTGCCCTACCCCCCCAGGGCCCGGACGTGCCATGACGGACCCGCGCCTCCCCCCCCTGGCGCGGGTCCGTCGACTTTCCGGGCCCGGCCGCACCGGTCGGCCCGAAGACGCCCCACCCGCACCGGCGGGCCGGTCGGCCGGCCGTCGACTTTCGTAGCGCCGGACCGAGCCGATCGGCGCTCCCCCGCCACCGCCCCGGCGCCCAGACTGGAACCATCGACCGGGAGGGGAGCACCATGGGGGAGATCATCGGCGAGCTGCTGGCACTGCTGACGGACGGCCTTGTCCGCAGCCTGCACGTGGTCCGCACCCGTCGACGGCTGGCCGCCGGCCGGCCCGTCCGGGTGCCGTGCTCGGCGCGCCCGGACGGGTCCGTGTGGCCGGCCGAGTACGTCTCCGGACGGCTGTGGCTCACCCCGGGCGCCACCCACGCGGTCTTCCGCGCCCGCACCCTCCCTGCCCTCGACCTGCCGGTCGGCGGCACCTTGCAGGACCCCGAACCGGACTCCTGGCGGAGCCAGGACTGGGCCGCCAAGACCTACCGGCCGCCCGGCGGCGGGCGGCCGGTGCACCTGCAGGTGGACAGTCGCTACCTGCCGCTGCTGCACACCGCCCTGACCGGGCCGGCCACCCTGCGCAAGGCCTGAGCGGCGGCCGGCCGCACACGCGGGACGCCCCACCGCAGGCCGGTGGCCTGGGGCGGGGCGTCCGTCATCGGTCCGCGCGAAGCGGTGCGGATCAGCTCCCGTCGGCGGTGCGCCGGCGGGACACCAGGACCGCGCCCGCGCCGAGGGCGAGAGCGGCGGTGGCGCCGCCGACCTCCCACGGAAGGGCGTCGCCGGCGCCGGTGGCGGCGAGCTGGGTGCCGGTGCGGGCTCCCGCGGTGGTACCGGTCGCCGTGGTCGTCAGGGTGGAGGGAGCGGTGACCGGGGTGGTCAGGCTCGCCGGCCGGACGCCGTCCCCCGGCCCGCCCTGGGCGGCGGCGGCGTCCGCGGCCGCCTTGTCGGCAGCCGCCTTGTCCGCGGCGGCCCGGTCGGCGGCGGCCTTGTCCGCGGCTGCCTTGTCCTTCGCCGCGGCCTCGTACTGGCCGGTCTTCAGGAACAGCCGGACGTCCTCGATGCTGCCCTCCAGCGCCGCCAGGGCGGCCGCGCGCACGGCCGGGCCGCCGGTCTCGGCGAGCTGGGAGGTCCGGAGCCGGTCGTCCGAGTCCTGGGCCACCTGCCGACCGGTCTCCAGGAAGCTCCGCAGGTCCGCGGCGCTGCCGTCGAGCGCCTGCTCCGCCGCCGCCCGGACGCGCGGGCCGGTCTTCGGGTCGCCGAGGATCGTGAGGATCTCGACCCGGTCGTCCTCGGCGCGGGCCACGTACTGGCCGACCTCCAGGAACTGGGCGATGGCCTCCGCGGTGTCGGCGTCCAGCGCGGCGCCGGCCGCCTTCTGGACCGCCTTGCCGCCGGCACTCATGATCTGCGAGACCCGCACCCGGTCGTCGGACAGCCGGGCCGCGTACTGACCGACCTCCAGGAACTCCCGGATGGCCTCGTCGGTGTTGGCGTCCAGCGCGGCGCTCGCCGCCTTCCGGACCGCCGGGCCGCCGGCGCTCAGGATCTGGAAGACCCGCACCCGGTCGTCCTCGGCGCGGGCCTTGTACAGGCCGGTCTCCAGGAAGTCCCGCAGGTCGGCCGCGGTGCCGGCGAGCGCCTTGGCGGCCGCCTCCCGCACGCCGCGACCGCTCGCCGGGTCGTCCAGCAGCTTCTGCACGGCCGCGCGATCCGCTTCCTCGGCCGGGTCGGACGCCTTGGGCGCCGCCGGGGCCTGCTCGTCGGCCGCGAGGGCGTCCGGGGCCGAGCTGCCGGCCGGCGACCCGCCGTCGGTGGTGCCGACCGCCGAGGCCGAGGAGGGGAGCAGGACAGCCGGTGCGATCGCGACCGCCACGAGGATCGCCGAAACGCGCGCCAACTTCATCCGTGGAACCTACTTCGCCTAGGAAGATCGTGAACCGCTCCAGCCTAGATCGTTTTTGACTTCTCCATGACTGAATTTTTACTTGCCGAGTCATCCGCCCGGACCTGGCACCCCCTGGCCGGCGAGGTGCCGACCAGCAGGCGAACCACCCGGGTCGGCGGCGACCGCGGACCGGCCCGGCAGGCCGGTCCGCACAGCCCGTCACCCCCCGGTCCACCCCCGTGACCGTCCTGCGGGCGACCGGCCGCCCGGCCGCGAAAGTCCGCTCCGCACCGTTTCGGCATCGCCGTCCGATGCGTCAGACTGGTGTCTCGTGAGTGACTCCCCGCTGAACCCCGCACCGACAGCCCGCGCCCAGGTCGTCCTGCTGTCCGGACCCTCCGGCTCCGGGAAGTCCTCACTGGCCGAGCGCAGCGGACTTCCCGTGCTCCAGCTCGACGACTTCTACAAGGACGGCGACGACCCGAGCCTGCCGCGGCTCGACGACGGCGCCGTCGACTGGGACTCCCCGCTCTCCTGGCACCGTGAGCAGGCCGTCGAGGCCATCCGCCGGCTCAGCGGCGCCGGCCGCACCGACGTCCCGGTGTACTCGATCCCCGACAACGGCCGGGTGAGCACCCGCACGCTGGACCTCGCGGGGGCGTCCGCGTTCATCGCCGAAGGCATCTTCGCCGCCGAGATCGTCGGGCAGTGCGCGGCCGAGGGCCTGCTCGGGGACGCGCTCTGCCTGCGCAACCGCCCGACCACCACGGCCTGGCGGCGGCTGCGCCGGGACGTCCGCGAGGGCCGCAAGTCCCTGCCCGTCCTGCTGCGCCGCGGCTGGCGGCTGATGCGCGCCGAACGCGGCATCGTCGCCCGTCAGGTCGGGCTGGGCGCGTACGCCTGCGCCGGCCCGGAGGCCGGGCGCCGGATCGGGGCGGTGGCCGCCGCCCCCGCGCCGGTCGAGGTCGGCGTCTGACGGCGGGCGCCGCCGGACAACGCCCGCACCCACGCCGTCCGCCGTCCGCCCGGCGCCCCGATGCCTCGGCGGCCGATCGTCCGCCCGCTGGACCTGAGGGTCCCGTGCCTCAGCCGAGGTCGCGACGCAGCAGGTCCTGGTAGCTCTCGCGGCGCACCACCGCACGGTGCTCACCGTCCCGGCAGAACACCACCGGGGGCCGCCGGGCACCGTTGTAGTTGTTGCTCAGCGCGTACGTGTAGGCGCCGGTGACCGGCACCGCGACCAGGTCGCCCGGGCGCGGGTCGCGCAGCGGCACGCCCGCGCTCAGCACGTCGCCGGACTCGCAGTGCCGGCCGACCAGCCGGCACCGCTCGCCGCCGCCCACCCGGGTCGCCACCGTGGCCTCGAAGCGCTGGCCGTACAGCGAGACCTCCAGGTTGTCGCCCATCCCGCCGTCCACCGCGACGAACGGCTGCCCGCCCGGCTTGACCGTCACCACCCGGTACAGCGAGACCCCCGCCTCCGCGACCATCGAGCGGCCCGGCTCGATCAGGATCCGCGCCCCCGCCGGCAGGACCATGCCGGCCGTCTCCACCAGGGTGTCCAGGTAGTGCTCGACGCTCGGCGGGCGGTCCCGGTAGGTGTACCGGGCGCCCAGGCCGCCACCCAGGTCGTACACCGCGAACTCGCCCAGCCCCGCCAGCGCCTCGACGGCCCGGGCGAACGGTCCGGTCTCCATGATCTGCGAGCCGACGTGCGCGTGGACGCCGTCCAGCCGCAGCCGGTCGCTGCCGCGCAGCCGGGCCACCGCCTCCTTCGCCTGCGGGAGCGGCAGGCCGAACTTGGAGCCCGCCTGGCCGGTCGAGATCGCCTCGTGGGTGTCCGGCCGGATGTCGGGGGTGACCCGGACCAGCACCCCCTGGGTACGGCCGGAGACCTCGCCGACGATCCGCTCCAGCCGGTCGATGTCGTCGAAGCTGTCCACCACGATCAGGCCGGCCCGCGCCTCGACCGCGAGCCGCAGCTCCTCCTCGGTCTTGGCGTTGCCGTGCACCACCAGACCGGCCGGATCCGCGCCGGCCGCCAGGGCCAGGGTCAGCTCGCCGCCGCCGGCGACGTCGAAGCCCAGGCCCTCCTCGGCGAGCAGCCGGTAGACGGCGGTGCACGGGAACGCCTTGGAGGCGAAGGTGACCCGGGAGTTGGGCCAGCGGGCGGCGAGGCCGTCGGCGTACCGGCGGGCCCGGGCGCGTACCGCGTTCTCGTCCACGAGCAGGGCCGGCGTGCCGTAGGCCTCGGCCAGCTCCGTCACCGGGACGCCGCCGATCAACAGGGTGCCGTCGCCGGCCAGGGAGGTGCCGGGCGGGAAGAGCCGGAGCAGGTCGTCCACGGCGGCCGACCCCGACGCCGTACCCGACCCCGTCGCCGCGCCGGCACCCGTCGCGGGCACCCCGGGCCCGGAGAACCCGCTCCCGGAGATCCGGGCGGTGGAGGGCCGGGCCGCGGGCGTGGTGGCGGCGAAGCTCATGGACTCCCTGCCTTTCCTGCTGCTGGGGGTGGACGGCCGCGCACCGGCGGAGGGGCCGCGTCGAAGGGGTGTGAGCACCATCGTCCGCGTGCCGGGCCGCCCGGTCTTTGGCGGAACTGCCTAAGGTGGAGGTATGGACCTCGCGAAATCGCCAATCGTCGACGGCACCAGCGAGGAACTCTTCGCCCTCGCCAACGCCATCGCGGCCGTCGTCGGCGGCTCCGTGGCGGTCGAGGACCTCGACCGGCGGGTCCTCGCCTACTCCGCCCTGCCCGGCCAGCCGATGGACGACCTGCGCCGCCGCGGCATCCTGGAGCGCCAGGTCCCGGACGACGAACCGGAGCAGCACGGGCAGTACCGCGAGGTGCTGGCCGCCCCCGGGGTCGTCCAGGTGCCGACCCTCAGCGCGGAGGAGATGCCCCGCTCCGCGGTGGCCATCCGCGCCGGGGACCTGCCGCTCGGCACCATCTGGGCCATCGAGGGCCCGGCCGCCACCGACCCGGCCGGCCGGCTCCTCCCGGCGGCCGAAGGCGCCCTGCTGGACGGTGCCCGGCTCGCCGCGCTCCACATGCTGCGCCGCCGCAGCTCCGCCGAACTCGACCTGCACGCGCGGGAGGACGCGCTGCGCGGCGCCCTGAACGGCAGCGGGCCGGCCGCCGAGGCCCGCTACCGGCTCGGGCTGCCCGACCGGGCCCGGCTCACCCTGGTCGGCCTGGCCGCGCAGCGGTCCGCCGGCCGCCAGGCGCCGCCGCTGGTCCGGCTCGCGGCCGCCGCGGCCCGGCACTGGGCCGCGGTGCATGCCGACGCCGCCGTCGCCACGGCCGGCCGGACCGTCTACGTGCTGCTGGCGGAGCTCGACCCGGCGGCGGTCCGCCGGCTCGCCGAGCAGGCCGTGGCGACCCTCGGCCGGACCTTCGACGCCCCGCTGCGGGCCGCCTTCAGTCGCTGCGCCGACGACCTCGGCGAACTGCCCGACCTGCGTTCGGAGGTGGACGACATCCTGCGGGTCACCACGGCCGCCCCGGACTCCCCCGAGGTGGCCGACCTCGCCGACGCCCACGCCGGGGTGCTGCTCGCGCACGTCGCGGACGAACTCGCCCGGCTGCCCCGGCTGCGGCACCCCGGGATCGAGGCGATGGTCGCGCACGACCGGGCGCAGCAGACCGCCTACGCCGCCTCGGTCACCGCCTGGCTGGACGCGGTCGGCAACGTCGCGCAGGCGGCCGAGCGCCTGGCGGTGCACCCCAACACCCTCAAGTACCGGCTGCGGCGGGCCCGGGAGCTGTTCGGCCTGGACCTGGACGACCCGGACGACCGGCTGTCCTGCTGGCTTCAGCTCCGGCTGTCCACCTGACCGGGCCGCGGCCTTGCGCCCCGGCCGGCCCGCCGGGACCCCGCCCGGGTCCGGCGGCACGGCTCCCGGGCACGGCAGAACGGCGGCCGGGCCGGTGCATCTCCCCCGCACCGGTCCGGCCGCCGTTCACGGCCGCGGGCTTCCCCCGCGGCGCCCGCTCCCCCGAACAGGCACCGCGATCCCGCGGCCTTCCGTTCCCGTCCCCCGACGGGAGTCCTGCACTGCGGGCCTCCCCCACGACACCCGCTCCCCCGAGCCGGTACCGCGTTCCCGCAGCGTCCCTGTCCCGTCCCCCGACGGGAGTCCTGTGGTGGTGCCCGTCACGCCACCAGTTCGCCGAAGGCGTGCGCGGTGTCGCCGGTGCGGTTGAGCTGCTCGTCCTCGCGCAGCCGGCGCAGGGCGCGCCAGATGCTGCTCTTGACGGTGCCGACGCTGATGCCGAGCACGTCGGCGATCTCCGGGTCGGTCTTGCCCTCGTAGTAGCGGAGCACCAGCATGGTGCGCTGGTTCTCGGGCAGCTTGGCCAGCGCCTGCCAGAGCACGGCGCGCAGCTCGGTGCCGCCCATCGCGTCGGTGTCGCCGACCGTCTCCGGCAGCTCCTCGGTCGGGTACTCGTTGACCTTGCGGCGCCGCCAGGCGGAGATGTGCAGGTTGGTCATGGTGCGGCGGAGGTAGCCCCCGACCGCGGCCTTGTCGGTGATCCGGCCCCAGGCGCGGTAGGTGCTGAAGAGCGCGCTCTGCAGCAGGTCCTCGGCCTCGTAGCGGTCACCGGTCAGGTGGTAGGCGGTGGCGTACAGGGAGGCGCGGCGCTCGCGCACGTACGCGGTGAACTCCGTGATGTGGTCCTCCGCGGCGGCCGAGGGCTCCCCCTGCGCGCCTCCCTGTACTCCCCCGCCGGTGCGTCCTGCCGCGGGAGACAGCCGCAGCAGTGTCGCACCTGCGGCCTCGCGGGCGTCCGGCTCCCCCGAGCCGACCGTCGCCAGGCCGTTCCCCGCACCCCCCGGGGTGTCCTTGCCCTCGACGCGGACGGGGAGGATGCCCCGCAGCGTGAGGGTGTTGGCGGAGTCGGCCGCGTTCCCCCGTCGGCCGATCCCGTACAGCTCCCCCGCCCTGCCGACGCCACCCACCCGGCGTCCGACAGGGTTTCCACCGGTGCTGTGGGCGCACCCCCGTACGACGACGGCACCGGAAGTCTCGTCGGTCCTGACCTCGTACCGCGTCCGGTGGGCCGGCTGGACGCCGGCTGACGAACGCGCGTTCCGCACAGCCGGGTTGCTCCGGGTCTGAAGCGATGCGTTCATCGTGCGCCCCCTTGGTCGGTACGAGCGGTTCCTTGCGCCGCCTCCGCGACCGGCCTGTTGGCCTGCTGCGTTGCGGCGACATGGAAAATCTTGCCCGCCGGTTGTGATGGCGCTGTCCGCCGACTGTCACAGGGCTGTCACAGCGGCCGGGACCCCGTTACCCGCCCCACCGCTCGCACCCGAGGACGCCTGAACACCTCGTTCCGGTTGCGGCTCCCGGTCCCTTGGCGCGGCCCCGGCCCGCACGGGTGTCCGTGATGCCGGTAGCGGGGGTGATTCGGCGGGCCGGGTGGGCCAGAATGAGGCCGTGCCATTCCTCCTTCTGATCGAGGACGACGACGCCATCCGGACCGGCCTCGAACTCGCTCTCACCCGCCAGGGCCACCGCGTGGCCGCCGCCGCCTCGGGCGAGGACGGACTGAAGCTCTTCAAGGAGCAGCGTCCGGACCTGATCGTCCTGGACGTCATGCTGCCCGGAATCGACGGCTTCGAGGTGTGCCGCCGGATCCGGCGCACCGACCAGCTGCCGATCATCCTGCTGACCGCGCGCTCGGACGACATCGACGTGGTGGTCGGCCTGGAGTCCGGCGCGGACGACTACGTCGTCAAACCGGTGCAGCCACGGGTGCTGGACGCCCGGATCCGCGCCGTGCTGCGGCGCGGCGAACGGGAGAGCTCCGACTCCTCCGCGTACGGCTCGGTGGTGATCGACCGCTCCGCGATGACCGTCACCAAGGACGGCGAGGACCTCCAGCTGACGCCCACCGAGCTGCGGCTGCTCCTGGAGCTCAGCCGGCGGCCCGGCCAGGCGCTGTCCCGCCAGCAACTGCTGCGGCTGGTCTGGGAGCACGACTACCTGGGCGACTCCCGGCTGGTGGACGCCTGTGTCCAGCGGCTGCGGGCCAAGGTGGAGGATGTGCCCTCGGCCCCGACGCTGATCCGCACGGTGCGCGGCGTGGGCTACCGGCTCGACCCGCCGGCCTGACCGGACCGCCGGCGACCGGCGACCGGCGACCGGCGACCGCAGCTGCGGACCGCGGACCGCCCGCACGGCAACCGGCCGACCGGGCCGGCCCGCAACGGCGGTCGGACCACCGGACTCCCGTCCGGGCTCCGGCCGGAAGACCTTCATCCCGACAACTACGCGACAGGTTCAAGTGACTGACCTTCAGGGGACCCGGCGGTTCGGACCGGTGCGGTGGCGCAGGCTGCGCTCGCTGCGGGTGCGGCTGATCGCGGTGTTCGCCGTGGTCGCGCTGACCACCGCCGTGTCGGCCTCCGGGATCGCGTACTGGTTGAACCGGGACGCGGTGCTCAAGCGCGCCCAGGACACCGCCCTCAACGACTTCCGGGTCTCGCTGACCCGCAACGTCTCGGAACTGCCGCTCGGCGCCACCTGCGAGGAACTCACCACCCTCGCCACCCAGGTGGCCAGCTCCGGGCTCAGCTACGACGTCCTGGTCGTCGACGACGCCCACCCGGAGTGCACCGCCTCCTCGGACCCCTCGCTCTACACCCTGGCCCAGGTGCCCACCCCCCTGCGGACCACCGTCAACAAGCCGCGCGAGCTGACGGCGAGCAACTCCGACGCGTACCACCTGTACTGGCAGCGGCAGAGCCTGTCCGGCCGGCCGTACCTGATCGGCGGGACCAGGGTCGTGCCGACCGGCCCGACCGCCTACATGTTCAAGTCGCTGGAGAACGAGCGGGCCGATCTCAACACCCTCGGCTGGTCGCTGGCGATCGCCACCCTGCTCGCCCTGATCGGCTCGGCACTGCTGGCGCAGGCCGCCTCCGCCACCGTGCTGCGGCCGGTCAAGCGGCTCGGCGAGGCCGCCCGGCAACTCGGCGAGGGGCGGCTCGACACCCGCCTGGAGGTCGAGGGCGCGGACGAACTCGCCGATCTGGCCCGGACGTTCAACCGCACCGCCGAGTCCCTGCACGAGCAGGTCGAGGAGCTGAGCGCCCGCGAGGCACAGAGCCGGCGCTTCGTCGCCGACATGTCGCACGAGCTGCGTACGCCGCTGACCGCGATGACGGCGGTGACGGACATCCTGGAGGACGAGGCCGAGTCGCTGGACCCGATGATCGAGCCGGCCGTCCGGCTGGTGGTGAGCGAGACCCGGCGGCTCTCCGACCTGGTCGAGAACCTGATGGAGGTGACCCGCTTCGACGCCGGCACCGCCAAGCTGGTCGCCGACGAGGTGGACATCGCCGACCTGATCATGTCCTGCATCGACGGCCGGGCCTGGTACGACGCGGTGGAGCTGGACGCGCCGCGCGGCGTCCGGGCGGTGGTCGACCCCCGCCGGCTGGACGTGGTCTTCGCCAACCTGATCGGCAACGCGCTCAAGCACGGCGGGTCGCCGGTGCGGGTGAAGGTCCGCGAGCGCGGGGAGAACGTGGTCGTCGAGGTCTCCGACAGCGGGCCCGGCATCCCCGAGGACGTGCTGCCGCACGTCTTCGACCGCTTCTACAAGGCGGACAAGGGCCGCGCCCGCTCCGAGGGCAGCGGCCTGGGGCTGTCGATCGCGATGGCCAACGCCCAGATACACGGCGGCACCATCGAGGCCGCGAACGGCGAGCAGGGAGCGGTCTTCACCCTGACCCTGCCGCTCACCCAGCCCCGGCCCGCCGACCAGGACGAGGACGCCTGATGAACACCCGCCCCGACGAGCGACAGTCCCCGCGCCGCCGCGCCGCCCCCGGCCGGCCGGTCGCCGGGCGACCCGGCGGCGACCGCCGCGGCGCGGACGCCTCCGGCCGGGCGCTGGCCGGTGTCGCCGTGACGGCGGCCCTGCTGGCGGCGCTGGCCACCGGCTGCGGCATCCGCCCGACCGCCGTGCCGGTGGACGCCGGCGGGCCCGCCAGCCGGACCGCCTGCCCGAGCCCGGTGCAGGTCCCCACGGCGGTGGGCACGCCCTCCGCCGCCCCGAGCGTGCAGCGGGCCCCCGCCGTCACCACGCCGTCGGCCAAGGCCGCGGCCGGTACCGGCCGGTCCGCCTCGGCCTCCCCCGCCGCGACCGTGCCGGTGACCCCCACGCCCGGCGCCGCGCCGACGGACGGCGTGTTCAGCGCCCTGCCCTCGCCCTCGCCCTCGCCCTCGGCCGGCGGAACCGGCCGGACCGGCTGCCCCTGACCGCCCGGGCGGCCGGGGCACCGGCCGCCGGAGCCCGCCGTGAAGGTCCCCGCGACCGGTGGGAACCGAGGCGCCCCGGGCCCGCGTCCTCCCCGGTGTGCAGCGAGATGGCACCAGCACACGCGCCGAGCGTGTCGGAGTGCGGACCGAGAACGAGCCGACCCGGCAGTGGTCGGCTCCGCCGTCCGCCGCCGAAGTCCCCCGCCCGCTCCGCGCGGCCGGCCTGACGGCGCTGGTGCTCCATCTGATGGTGGTCGGCTGGTTCGTGCTGCGGCCGCTGCCGGTGGCCTGGGTGTACGACAGTAATCTGACCCCGTTCGGCTCCGTCCGGCGGGCGCTGGCCCTGGGCGAGGCCGCCGGACTCTGGCAGGTGGCCTGCGAACTGCTGCTGCTGGCCCCCCTCGGGGTGCTGCTGCCGCTCGTCCGGGGCCGGGTGCGGGCCGCCTGGCTTCCGTCCTTCCTGCGGGTGGCCGGGGTGTCGGCGCTGCTGGCCACCGGCCTGGAGTTCCTCGGGTCCTGGGTTCCCGGCCATGTGCTGAACGTCGACCACATCCTGCTCGGGGTGGCCGGGGTCTCGCTCACCCACCTCGCGGTCGTCCCGGCCGCCCGGGCCGTGCTCCGCGCCCGGCCCGCGCCGGAGCGCCGCCCGGCGCCCGTGCCCGCGCCGGCCCCCCTGCCGCTCCAGGTGCCGGCACCGGTGCCGGCAGCCGCCAAGCTGAGCGCCGCCGCGTACGGCCGCCCGGCCCCGCGGACGCGCTGAAACACCGGCCCCGCAACACGGCACCCGGCAGCCGAACCACACGCGGGCAGTGCCCGGAGCGCGGCACCCCGGCAGCCGAACGACCCGCGAAGTGCCCGGAGCGGCCCCGCCCGCTCCGGGGTGCCGGCCTGTGCGGAGGCCGGCCGGCCTCCACCCCCACCACCGGGCCGACGGGCAGACGGCTCCTCCGGGGCGACCCTGAGAGCGACCCCGAGATCCGGCCGCGCGGGCCCCGGTGGGATGCCAGGGGCCGGGTCGCCTTCGGGGCTGACGCCCGTACGGCCGGCCCCGCGGAGGATGGAGACACGCCCACCGGAGAGACCGGCACCGGGCCGAAACCCTTCGGAGACTGTCATGAGCCGCCTCGCCCGCCCCCGTCACAACCGAGTCATCGCCGGCGTCTGCGCCGGGATCGCCGAGCGCTTCGACCTGACCCCGTGGACCGTCCGGGTGCTGTTCGTGCTCTCCTGCCTGCTGCCCGGCCCGCAGTTCCTGGTCTACCTGGCGCTCTGGCTGCTGCTGCCCCAGGAACCGTGAGCCGAGGGCGCGGCGCGCGCCCCCGGCGGCAGGAGGACAGAACCGCGTCAGCACGCGGACAGGCCCGCGGGCCCCGGGAGTTCCGGGGCCCGCGGGCCTGTCCGCGTCAGCGGTCGGCCGGGCCCGGCCGTGCGACAGGTGGTCGGTGCCGGGTCAGCCGCCGAGGCCGGGCAGGCCGGCGCCGCCGAGCGCGCCGGTGAGGCCGCCGACCGGGGTGCTGCTGAGGCCGGGGACGGCCGGCAGGCCGGCGCGGGGGGCGGGCGCGGCGTCGGCCGGAACGGCCTGGCCGGCGCTCGGGGCGAGGGTGCCGACGGTGCTGGCGACCCGGTCGCCGCCCGGCAGGCTGCTGACGGCGTTGGTCGCGGCGCCGGTCAGGGCGGGGTTGGTGAGCGCGCCGACGGGGGTGCCGAGCCCGCCCGTGGCGGCGGGGGCGGCGGATGCGGTGCCGGCGGCGGCCGCGGCCATCGCGACGCCGAGAGCGGCGACGCCGGCGGCCTTGAGAGTGGCCTGCTTCATGAGTTGGTCCCCTTGAGTCCTCGTCGGTGGCAGCCGTCCGGGCGCGTAGGACGGCACCCGCCGCCACACCGTGTCAGCAACGACTGGCACACCGTAGTGACTCCGTCGCATGCGGATCAAAGCCGCTTCACTCACACGGCCCAGTTGTCCGATGAGCGCCGATCCCGCTCGGGAGGGCGCCCATCGGACCGCGGCCACCGCCGAGGGCTCAGCCACCCACGCTGAACAGCCACTCCGCCTTGAGCTCGGCGTAACCCGGCTTGATCACATCGTTGATCATCGCGAGCCGCTCGTCGAAGGGCAGGAACGCGGACTTCATCGCGTTCACCGTGAACCACTCCATGTCGCCCAGGGTGTAGCCGAAGGCCTCCACCAGGTGCCCGAACTCCTGGCTCATGCTGGTACCGCTCATCAGCCGGTTGTCGGTGTTGACGGTGACCCGGAACTTCAGCCGGCTGAGCAGCCCGATCGGGTGCTCCGCGTACGAGGTGGCGGCCGCGGTCTGCAGGTTGGAGGTCGGGCACATCTCCAGCGGGACGCGCTTGTCGCGCACGTACGCGGCGAGGCGGCCGAGCTCGACGCCGCCGTCCTCGTTCACCGTGATGTCGTCGATGATCCGCACGCCGTGGCCGAGCCGGTCGGCGCCGCAGCACTGCAGCGCCTCCCAGATGGACGGCAGGCCGAAGGCCTCGCCGGCGTGGATGGTGAAGTGGTTGTTCTCGCCCTTGAGGTAGTCGAAGGCGCCCTGGTGGCGGGTCGGCGGGTGGCCCGCCTCGGCGCCGGCGATGTCGAAGCCGACCACGCCGTGGTCGCGGAAGCGGTTGGCCAGCTCGGCGATCTCCTGCGAGCGGGCGGCGTGCCGCATGGCGGTCAGCAGGGTGCCGACCCGGATCCGGTGGCCGGCCACGCGGGCGTTGGCCTCGCCGAGCCGGAAGCCCTCGTTGACGGCCTCGACGACCTGGTCGAGGGTGAGCCCGCCCTCCAGGTGCTGCTCGGGGGCGTACCTGACCTCGGCGTAGACGACGCCGTCGGCCGCGAGGTCCTCGGCGCAGTCGGCGGCGACCTTGACCAGCGCCTCGCGGGTCTGCATCACGGCGCAGGTGTGCGCGAAGGTCTCCAGGTAGCGCACGAGGGAGCCGGAGTCGGCGGCCTCGCGGAACCAGAGGCCGAGCTTGGCCGGGTCGGTGGTGGGGAGCCCTTCGTAGCCGCAGGCCGCCGCCAGCTCGACGATGGTCTCGGGCCGCAGCCCGCCGTCGAGGTGGTCGTGCAGCAGCACCTTGGGCGCGCGCGCGATCTGGTCGGGAGTGGGGATGCGGGGGCCGGTGGTGCCCGCGGTCACGGGGATCTGCTTCTCCATTGCGGGAGTGTAGCCCCTACGCGCGTAGATTCCCTAGCACGAATCACACCCGGCGAAGAACCGGCACCGGGATTCCACCGAAGGGCCCCCTCCCGGCCGGCCCGTGACCTGCGCGGCCGCCACCGCCCCGGCCCGCCTGCTGCCCGGCCCGGCCCGGCCTCCACAGGCCGGGCCGCCGGCCCGCCCGGCTCAGTCGTGTTCCAGCAGCCGCCCCCGCCGCGACAGCACGAAGTCCCGGAAGGCCGCCACCGGAGGCGTCAGCGGCCGGCCCGCCGCCCAGGCCAGTCCGATCGCCCGCCGGGTCCGCGGCGCCGTCACCTCCAGCTCGACCACCCCCGGCCGGGCCACCAGGGCCGGCGGCAGCAGCGCCACCCCCAGCCCGGCCGCCACCAGCCCGCGCAGCGTCTCGGCGTCCTCCCCCTCGAAGGCGAGCCTCGGCACGAACCCGGCCTCCGCGCAGAACCCGTCCGTGATCGCCCGCAGCCCGTACCCGCGCTCCACCGCCACGAACGGCTCCCGCGCCACCTCCGACAGTCGGATCCGCCGCCGCCCCGCCAGCCGGTGCCCGTCCGGGACGACCAGTGCCAGCCGCTGCTCGTCCAGCGGGCGGGCCGTCAGGTCCGGCGCGTCCGGCAGCGGGGAGACCAGGCAGAGGTCCAGCTCGCCGGCGCGCAGCCGCTCCAGCATCGCCGCCGTGTAGTCCTGCACCAGCTGGAACCGGATCTGCGGCTGCACCGCCCGGAACCCGCGCAGCAGGGCCGGCACCGCGTCCGTCCCCATGGTGTGCAGGAACCCGAACGCCACCCGGCCGCTCGCCAGGTCCGCCTCCGCCCGGGCCGCCTCCGCGCCGCGCTCCAGCTCGGCGAGGGCCCGCTCGACCGAGCCCAGCAGCAGCCGGCCGGCCCTGGTCAGCCGGACGGTGCGCCCCTGACGGGCCAGCAGGTCCACCCCCAGCTCCTCCTCCAGCCGGGCCACCGCCCGCGACAGCGTCGGCTGCGGCATCCCCAGCAGCTGGGCCGCCCGGGTCACGTGCTCCAGCCGGGCGACCGCCGCGAACTGCGCCAGCCTGGGCGCCAGCTGAGCCACCGCCGCCTCCGGCCCCAGCTCGGCGAGCCGGATCGGCAGCTCCACCGGCAACTCCCCGATCAGCCCACCGGGCGACCCTCCCGCGGCCCGCTCCCCCGACTGCTCGGTGCCGTCCGTCACCCGTTCCCGCTCCCCGGCGGCGGCCGCCGCCCCCGCCACCTCGACTCATGCCCGTACGTATGGGTTTCGAGTCAATCATGTATTGGACGCATCAGTCGGTGCGGTCCTACGGTCGTGTCATGTCACCCGCCAGTACCGGGGCATCCGCGGCCACCGTGCCGCCGGGTGCCCTCACCCAGTCGTCCCCTGCCACCGAAGCCCCCGCCACCAAGACCCCCGGCCCCGCGGTCGGCCCCGACCGCCGCCACCGCCCCGGCGACCGCGCCTTCCGCCGTGCCAACCTGGCCCTGTTCGCCGCCGGCGTCGCGACCTTCGTGCTGCTGTACTCCACCCAGGGCCTGCTGCCGATCCTCTCAGCCGACCTGAACCTCACCCCGGGCCACGCCAGTTGGACGGCGTCGGCGGCCACCCTCGGCCTGGCGCTGGCGCTGCTGCCGGCCAGCGCGCTCTCCGACCGGTACGGGCGCACCGCCGTGATGACGGCCTCCATGCTGGCCGCCTCCGCGCTGGCCATGGCCCTGCCGTTCGCCCCCGACCTGAGCACCCTGGTGATCCTGCGCGTCCTCCAGGGCGCCGCCCTCGCCGGACTCCCCGCCACCGCGATGGCCTACCTCGCCGAGGAGATCCACCCGAGCGCGCTGGCCTCCGCGATGGGCCTGTACGTGGCGGGCAACAGCATCGGCGGCATGGGCGGCCGGCTGGTCTCCGGCTGGGCCGGCGCCGCCTGGGGCTGGCGCTGGGGCCTGGCCGCCTCCGCCGCGCTGGCCCTGCTCGCCGCGCTGGCCTTCCGGCTGCTGATCCCGGCCGCCCGCCACTTCCGCCCCGCGCCGGTGGACGCCCGCGCGCTCGCCCGCACCGTCGGCGCGCACCTGCGCAACCCGCTGCTGGTCCGGCTGTACGCGCTGGGGATGCTCTTCATGGCGGTCTTCGGCGCCGTCTACAACACCGTCGGGTACCGGCTGACCGCCGAGCCCTTCGGCCTGCCGCAGTCGCTGGCCGCCTCGATCTTCGTGGTCTACCTGGTCGGCACCGCCACCTCGGCCGCCGCCGGCCGGCTCTCCGGCCGGCTCGGCCGCCGCGGCGCCCTGTACGTGGCGATCGGCGTCACCGCCACCGGCCTGCTGCTCTCGCTGAACAACTCGCTGGTCGGGGCGCTGCTCGGCCTGGTGCTGATCACCGGCGGCTTCTTCGCCGGCCATGCCACCGCCTCCAGCTCGGTCGGCCGCACCGCCACCCACGGCCGCGCCCAGGCCTCGGCGCTCTACCTGATCGCCTACTACCTGGGGAACAGCCTCGGCGGCACCGTCGGCGCCGACGCCTACCACTCGGTCGGCTGGGACGGCGCCGCCGCCGTCGGCCTCGGCGCGATGACCCTCGCCGCCGGCGTCACGCTGTACGCCACCCGGCAGGCGGTCCAGGCCCGGCGGGGTGCGGCCGTCACTACACTCCGGGCATGAGCATCGATCCTGCTGTGTTCGCCCGGTTGCGCGGGATCGCCGACCAGCTGCCGCAGGTCTGGATTCCGCAGTATGCCGAGCCCCGCGTCTTCGAGGTCGGCGCCGCCGTGGGCGATGTACCCGGGGTGGGTGTCCGGGAGTTGGGCGTTGAGCTGCCGTGCGATCCGCAGTACGGCCAGTTCATGAAGCCTGACCGGTGACAGCGTCAGGACGATCCCGCCCTCGGCGATCTCGACCTTCCCGATCCCGGGCCCCGCAAGGGCACCGGGATCGTCCACGACGAACCCGGGTACACCTCCCGCACGGAGTTCGCCTTCGGTGACACCGTGACAGTCGGGCCCTGGTCCCTGGACACCGGCGTCCTGCGCACCTACGCCTGACCGGACGGGCGGATGCACGGATCCATGGCCACCATGCGTCTGCGAGCCCGTGGCCCGCACGGCTTCCGCCAGTTACGCCAGGACCCACCTGGCGGGCTACGGAGCGCCATGTCCCGCACGATCAGTCACATCCCGTACCGGCCCGTCGACAGCGGTGTGCTGGCGCCAGCGTCGCCGGAGCGAGCCCTGGCGCCGCGCCGCCCTGCGCACTCTGCGGTACAGCACCGCACACCTGGCGCAGGCACGGGCCGAAGGCCGGCGGCCGACCCCGGAGCGGATCCGGCTGAGCCTGGAGATCCACTGCTACGGCAACGCCTTCCGCGACAGCGCCCGACTGGGCCGTTGCGCCGATCTCGCCGAGCGCGGCGCCCGGCAGAAACCCGGCTCCGGCTACGGGAGATCCTGCTGCCGGCCGCCTTCGAGGAGGCCGTTGTCGAACCCGCCCGCCACCGCCACGGCGAACTGTGGCACTCCTGGTGAGGCGGCCGGGCCCCGCCGATCGCGTCGGCGGGGCCCGGCCACATCTCGGAGGGCGGTTACGCGATCCGGTCCAGCACGATCGGCTTCGCCGTGAACGGCGTGCCCGCCGGGTCGACCACGATGCCGCCGGCCAGCGCCTCGATGGCGTACTCGTAGCGCTCGGGGGTGTCGGTGTGCAGGGTGAGCAGCGGCTGGCCGGCCACGATCGGGTCGCCGGGCTTGGCGTGCATCTCCACGCCGGCGCCGGCCTGCACCGGGTCCTCCTTGCGGGCGCGGCCGGCGCCGAGGCGCCAGGCGCAGACGCCGACGGCGTAGGCGTCGAGGGCGGTGAGGATGCCGGAGGAGGAGGCGGTGATCACGTGCTGCTCGCGGGCGACCGGCAGCGGGGCGTCGACGTCGCCGCCCTGGGCGCTGATCATGCGGCGCCAGTGGTCCATCGCGGAGCCGTCGCGCAGGGCGTCGGCCGGGTCCTTGCCGTGGACGCCGGCGGCGGCGAGCATCTCGCGGGCCAGCGCGATCGTCAGCTCGACCACGTCGGCGGGGCCGCCGCCGGCGAGCACCTCGACCGACTCGCGGACCTCCAGCGCGTTGCCGGCGGTCAGGCCGAGCGGGGTCGACATGTCGGTGAGCAGGGCGACGGTGTTGACGCCGGCCGCCTTGCCGAGGCCGACCATGGTGCGGGCGAGCTCCTGGGCGTCGGAGAGGTTCTTCATGAAGGCCCCGGAGCCGACCTTGACGTCCAGGACGAGCGCGCCGGTGCCCTCGGCGATCTTCTTGGACATGATCGAGCTGGCGATCAGCGGGATCGCCTCGACCGTGCCGGTGACGTCGCGCAGCGCGTACAGCTTCTTGTCGGCGGGGGCCAGGCCGTCGCCGGCCGCGCAGATGACGGCGCCGGCGTCGCGCAGCACGGTCATCATCTCGTCGTTGGAGAGCAGCGCCCGCCAGCCGGGGATGGACTCCAGCTTGTCGAGGGTGCCGCCGGTGTGGCCGAGGCCGCGGCCGGAGAGCTGCGGGACGGCGGCGCCGCAGGCGGCGACCAGCGGGGCGAGCGGCAGGGTGATCTTGTCGCCGACGCCGCCGGTGGAGTGCTTGTCGGAGGTCGGCACGCCCAGGGCGGAGAAGTCCATCCGGACGCCGGAGCGGATCATCGCGTCGGTCCAGCGGCTGATCTCGCGCAGGTTCATGCCGTTGAGCAGGATCGCCATCGCCAGCGCGGACATCTGCTCGTCGGCGACCTCGCCGCGGGTGTAGGCGTCGATCACCCAGTCGATCTGGGGATCGGTCAGCTCGCCGCTGTCGCGCTTGGTCCTGATGACGGAGGGGGCGTCCATGGGGTTCTCCAGGAGGGTCGGAAAAAGCGAAGAGTGCCGCGAGCCGACTGGTTCACACAGCCTCTCGCGACACTCTACGCGCGTAACAAACGGAACGGCCAGAGCCGCTCGCAAGACCTACAGGCGCTCGGGCCCGAACGCGTCGGGGAGCACCTCGCTCATCGGCCGACGGCCCGAGGGCAGGTCGACCAGCAGTTCGGGCCCGCCGTGCTCGTACAGCAGCTGGCGGCAGCGCCCGCACGGCATCAGCAGCTCGCCGGCGCCGTCCACGCAGGTGAAGGCCACCAGCCGGCCGCCGCCGGAGGCCTGCAGCGCGGAGACCAGGCCGCACTCGGCGCAGAGGCCGAGCCCGTACGAGGCGTTCTCCACGTTGCAGCCGCTGACCGTCCGTCCGTCGTCCACCAGGGCCGCCGCGCCGACCGGGAACTTGCTGTACGGGGCGTACGCGTGGCCCATCGCCTCGCGGGCCACAGCGCGCAGCGCCTCCCAGTCGACCGTCGGAGCGGGCGTCACTTGCCCTGCCCCTTGCGGTAGATCTGGCCGTCGGCCTTCGGCGGCCGCAGCCGCTGCGAGGCCAGCGCGAGCACCACGAGGGTGATCACGTACGGCGTGGCGACGATCAGCGGACGCTGCACCTGGTCGGTCAGCGCGTACCAGGCGCCGAGGCCGCCGGCCACCACGAAGCTGATCGCGGCGGCGAGGTACGTGCGGCGGTAGAGCTGCCACAGGGCGAACAGGCCCATGGCGAGCGAGACCACCAGGATCAGCACGTGCACCGACTCCGGGTCGCGCAGCTGGAGGCTGTCGGTGAAGCCGAACAGGCCGGCGCCGATGGCCAGGCCGCCCGGCATCCAGTTGCCGAAGATCATCGCGGCGAGGCCGATGAAGCCTCGGCCGAGCGTCTGGCCGTCCTTGTAGAAGTGCGCCGCGACCAGCGAGAGGTACGCACCGCCGAGGCCCGCGAAGGCACCCGAGGCGATCACCGCGATGTACTTGTACTTGTAGACGTTGACGCCCAGCGACTCGGACGCCGTCGGGTTCTCGCCGCAGGAGCGCAGCCGCAGGCCGAACACCGTCCGCCAGAGGACGAAGTAGCTGGCCACGATCAGCGCCGCCGCCAGGACCACGACCACCGAGAGGTTGGTGACCAGGCCGCCGAGCACACCGGCCACGTCGGACACCACGAACCAGTGGTGGTTCTCGATGTTCTTCAGCCCGGTGGAGAGCCCCGGGATGGTGATGTACGGCAGCGGATCCGCGGGCGGCGACTGGTTGGCGCCGGCGCCGAACGGGATGTAGTCCTTGTAATAGATCTTGTTGACGTACGCGCAGATCCCGGGGATCAGCAGGTTGACGCCGACACCGGACACGATGTGGTCCACGCCGAAGGTCACCGTGACCACGGCGTGCAGCAGACCACCGAGCGCGCCGCCCAGCATGCCCGCCACCAGGCCGAACCAGGGGCTGACCAGGTAGCCGCCCCAGGCGCCGCAGAAGGTGCCGGCGATCATCATGCCTTCGAGGCCGATGTTGACCACGCCGGCCCGCTCGGACCAGAGACCGCCCAGACCGGCCATGCCGATCGGCACGGCGGCGCCGAGCGCCGCCGCGATCTGCCCGGAGGAGGTGAGGCTGTGGTTGCCCGTCGCCATCCCCACCGCGGAGAACAGGATCGTGGCGCCCGCGATCAGCAGCAGCACCACCGGCAGGGACAGCTTGCGCTTCTTGGCGGGCGCGCTGCCCGGCGTCTTCGCGCGAGCGGCGGTTGCGGTGCTCATGCGGACACCTCCTTCTTGGCGGTCGACGCGGCCAGCGCGGCGAGTTCGGCGCCCACCTTCTGCTGCTGGCGCTTGAGGCCGTAACGGCGCACCAACTCGTAGGCGACGACGACGCAGATGACGATGGTTCCCTGCATGACCTGGACGATCTCGAACGGGAAGGCCCCGTTCTGCGGCAGCGGCAGCTGGGTGCCGCTGACGTCCAGGAAGGCGAACAGCAGCGCCGAGAAGACCATCCCGATCGGGCTGTTGCGGCCGAGCAGGGCGACCGCGATGCCGGTGAAGCCGAGGCCGGCCTGGAAGCTCTGACCGTAGTAGAAGGAGTTCTGCAGCAGGTCGGGCAGGCCGATCAGGCCGGCCAGCGCGCCGGAGACCGCCATGCTGATCAGCACCATGCGCTTGACGTTGACGCCCGACGCGGTGGCGGCGCTCTCCGAGCGGCCGGTGGCGCGCAGGTCGAAGCCGAAGCGGGTGCGGTTCAGGGTGAACTGGAACAGGACACCGACGATCACCGCGATCACGATGAAGCCCCAGAGCGTGCCGCCGGCCGTCTCGATCGAGAAGAAGTGGCTGGAGGCCGAGACCGGGTTCGTCTGGATGCTGTTGGTGGTGGTGCCCTTCTCCGGCGCGAAGATGCCGGGGACGAGCAGCAGACCCACCACCGCGCTGGCGATGGCGTTCAGCATGATGGTCGAGATGACCTCGCTGACGCCCCGGTAGACCTTGAGCAGGCCGGCGATGCTGGCCCAGAGGCCACCGACCAGCATGGCGGTGATCAGCAGCAGCGGGATCTGGATGACGGCGGGCAGGTCCATCTGGCCGCCGACGTAGGCGGCGAACAGCGCCGCGATCCGGTACTGGCCCTCGACACCGATGTTGAAGAGGTTCATCCGGAAGCCGAAGGCGGCGGCCGCCGCGGCCAGGTAGTAGACGGTGGCCCGGTTGAGGGTCAGCACCTGGCCGTCCGACTTGGTGCCGTAGGTCAGCATCACGTCGAAGGCGTCGAACGGGTTCTTGCCGGAGATCAGCAGCAGGATCGAGCAGAGCACCAGCGAGAGCAGCACGGCCAGCACCGGGGCGGCGAGGCCGAGCGCGATCCGCTCGCCGTCGAAGCGCTTGGCGGCCGTGGGCTTCGCCGGGGCCGGCGCGCCGCCCTGGCCGGGCGCGCTCGGGGCCGAGCTGCCGCCGGAGGGCGGGCCGTCGGCGAACGCGCCTTCGGCGGAGGTGCCGTCGGCGGGCTTGCCGTCGTCGGCGGAGTGGGAACTGGTCATGGGTTACTCCCCCGCCTGCGGGTCTTCGGCGGTCTCGGTGGTCGCGTCCGTGGTGCCCGGCAGGGCGTCGCCGGACTCGGCCTCGGTGCCCTCGGCGGCGAGCGCGCGGTCCTCGGCCACGGCCTCGGGCTCCGACTCGATGTGGCCCGCGGCGGCGCCGGTCATCGCGGTGCCCAGGTCCTCGGCGGTCACGGTGGCCGGGTCGGCGTCCGCGACCAGCCGGCCGCGGTAGATCACCCGGATGGTGTCGGAGAGGCCGATCAGCTCGTCCAGGTCGGCGGAGATCAGCAGGACGGCCAGACCCTCCCGCTGGGCGGAGCGGATCTGCTCCCAGATCTGCGCCTGCGCGCCGACGTCCACCCCGCGGGTGGGATGGGCGGCGATCAGCAGCTTGGGGTGGTGGCTCATCTCGCGGCCGATGATCAGCTTCTGCTGGTTGCCGCCGGAGAGGGAGGCCGCGGTGACCTCGATGCCCGGGGTACGGACGTCGTACTCCTGGACGATCCGCAGGGTGTCCTTGCGGGCGCCGGCCGCGTCGAGCAGCGGGCCCTTGGAGTTCGGCGCCTCGGTGACGTGCCCGAGGATGCGGTTCTCCCAGAGCGGGGCCTCCAGCAGCAGGCCGTGCCGGTGGCGGTCCTCGGGGATGTAGCCGATGCCGGCCTCGCGGCGGGCCCGGGTCAGGGTGCCGGTGAGGTCCTTGCCGTCCAGCGCGACGGTGCCGGCGTCCAGCGGGAGCATCCCCATCACGGCCTCGACCAGTTCGGCCTGGCCGTTGCCCTCGACACCGGCGATGCCGAGGATCTCGCCCTTGCGGATCCGCAGCGTGATGTCGTCCAGCACGACGCGCTCGATGCCCTCGGCGTCCGCCTTGGCGATCCGCAGGCCCTCGACGCGCAGCATCTCGTCCTCGGTGACGGTGGACGCGCGGCTCTCCGGGGAGGGCAGCTCGGTACCGACCATCATCTCGGCGAGCTGGCGGGCCGTCACGGTCTTCGGGTCCGCGTCGCCGACCGTGGTGCCGCGGCGGATGACGCTGATCGCGTCGGCCACCGAGAGCACCTCGTGCAGCTTGTGCGAGATGAAGATGACGGTGACGCCCTCGGCCTTGAGCTCGCGCAGGTTGGCGAAGAGCGCCTCGACCTCCTGCGGCACCAGGACGGCGGTGGGCTCGTCCAGGATCAGGATCCGGGCGCCGCGGTAGAGCACCTTGAGGATCTCGACCCGCTGGCGGTCGGCGACGCCGAGGTCCTCGACCAGCGCGTCCGGGCGCACGCCCAGGCCGTACTGGTCGGAGATCTCGCGGATCTTCGCCTTGGCCTTGCCTCCTATGCCGTGCAGCTTCTCGCCGCCGAGAACCACGTTCTCCCAGACGGTGAGGTTGTCCGCGAGCATGAAGTGCTGGTGGACCATGCCGATGCCACGGGCGATGGCGTCGCCGGGGGTGGCGAACTCCACGAGCTCGCCGTCGACGGCGATGGTGCCCTCGTCGGGGCGCTGCATCCCGTAAAGGATCTTCATCAGGGTGGACTTGCCGGCGCCGTTCTCGCCCATCAGGGCGTGCACGGTGCCTCGTCGCACGGTGATGTCGATGTCGTGGTTGGCCACGACGCCGGGGAAGCGCTTGGTGATGCCGCGCAGTTCGACGGCCGGTGTCGCCGTCCCCGCGCTGGGGGTGCCGCCCTTGCTCAGGGCGGGGTCGGAAGCGGTGATGGCGGTCTCCTGGTGGTCTGGAGGCGCGTCGTTGCGCTGGAGGGCCAAAAGTTCATGGGGGGACGGGACGGGGCCCGGGGGTACGCGCTGAGCGCACCCGGCCGGGCCCCTCCCTGATGCTGCGTCAATCATCCCGCTGCCCGGCAGGCGGCAGCGGTACCGACGTCTTGTTCCGCGCGCCTTACGGGGCGGTCGGGACGGTGGTGGCGCCGCTGGTGATCGCCGTGGTCGCGGCGTCCAGCTTGGCCTTGATGTCGTCGATGTGGCCGCCGGTGGTGGCGAGCGAGACGCCCTGGGCCTTCAGGTCGAAGTTCTTCACACCGGTGAGCGGCGCGTTGTCCTTGATCGACTTGATGTAGGTGTACACCGCGGTGTCCACGTTCTTCACCATGGAGGTGAGGATGACGTTCTTGTACTTCGACAGGGCCGGCTGGCTGGCCTGGTCGGAGTCGACACCGATGGCCCAGGTGCCCGGCTTGTTGGAGACGGCCTCGATCGAGCCGCTGCCGGAGGAGCCGGCCGCCGCGTAGATGACGTCCGCGCCCTTGTCGAGCTGGCCCTGGGCGGCCTCCTTGCCCTTGTCGGGCGAGGAGAAGCCGGAGAAGTCCGGCGGGGTGGTCAGGTAGGTCGTCTCGACCTTGATGTTCGGGTCGACGGACTTGGCACCCGCCACGTAGCCGGCCTCGAACTTCTTGATCAGCTCGGACTGCACGCCGCCGATGAAGCCGACGTGCTTCGCCTTGCTCTTGTTGGCGGCGGCGACGCCGGCCAGGTAGGAGCCCTCCTGCTCGGAGAACGTCAGCGAGGTGACGTTGGCCGGCTGGGTGGAGGAGGCCGAGTCGATGATCGCGAACTTGACGTTCGGGTTGTCCTTGGCGACCTTCTCGACCGCGGACTGGTAGACGAAGCCCACCGCGATGATCGGGTTGTAGCCGCCGGTGACCAGGCTCTTCAGCCGGGTCTCCTTGTCGGCCTCGGCCTCGCCGGTCTTGGCGTCGGCCTCGGTGATCTGGACACCCAGGTCGGCCTTGGCCTTGTCGAGACCGCGCGCGGCGGAGTCGTTGAACGACTGGTCACCGCGGCCACCGATGTCGTAGGCCATGCCGACCTTGATGCCGGAGTCGCCGGAGGCGCCGGCGGAGGCGGTCGTGTCGTCGGTGCTCTTTGCGCCGCAAGCGGCGAGCGAGGCAATGCCCAGGGAACCCGAGAGCACAACCGCGGCGAGCTTAGTAGAACGGCGCAAGGGAGTATCTCCTTCTCACACGCACCCGTTTAGCGTGGTCGGACGCCACCGTAACGCGCGTAGAACACGGTTGTGTTACGGCTCGTTCGGGCATCCGGGTTGTTATCAAACCGTGCCACCCGAGGGTGCGAATCCAATATCCGCCTCCAGTGTTACGGGCCAGGAGCCCACATCCAAACCAAATCGGAGCGGATCACGACAAATCCGGTCGGATCCGTGCAGGAATGAGGGTCGAAGGCGGGCATCTCGGGGCATCCGGATCGGCGCGGAGTCACCCGACGGCCACTGTCCGGGGCCGGAGCCTGCGCGGGCGCCGGGGCCGGCGACGGCGGGAGAAGCCGGCCGGAGGGGCCGTCCGGGGGCCGGCAAGGACAAGAACAGGACAAGGGCCGGAACAGGACAAGGGCAAGAACAAGGAGAAGGCCCCGGGTTCGACCCGGGGCCCCTCGTCGGAGCAGGCGGCGCCGTGACTCCGGCCCCGCCGCGGCTCAGACCTCGCTGTGCTCCAGGGCCAGCGCGGCGAACAGCTCGACGCCGATCCCGATCGCCCGCTCGTCCACGTCGAAACGGCCCTGGTGGAGGTCGCGGACCGAGCTGTCACCGGGAGCCCGGACGCCGAGCCGGGCCAGCGCGCCGGGGGCGTGCTCCAGGTACCAGGAGAAGTCCTCGCCGCCGAGGCTCTGCTCGGTCTCCTCGACCACCTGCCCGGCGGAGCCGAAGCGGGCGGTCATCGCCGCCTCCAGCTCGGCGATCGAGACGGCCTCGTTCACCACCGGCGGCACCCCGCGGTGATAGTCCAGCGTCCACTTGGCTCGGTGCGTCTCGGCCATCTTGGCGATGAGCTCGTGCAGCAGGTCCGGGGCCTCGCGCCAGCCCGGCAGCTCCAGGCAGCGGACGGTGCCCTCCAGCTCGGCGTGCTGCGGGATGACGTTCGCGGCGGACCCGGAGGCGATCCGGCCCCAGACCAGGCTGACGCCCCAGCGCGGGTCCATCCGGCGGGCGAACACGGCCGGCAGGTCGGCGGCCATCCGGGCGATCGCGGTGACCAGGTCGGTGGTCAGGTGCGGCCGGGCGGTGTGGCCGCCGGGGCCGTCCAGGTGCAGCACCAGCCGGTCGCAGGCGGAGGTGATCGCGCCGACCTTCAGGCCGATCCGGCCGACGGTGACCTTGGGGTCGCAGTGCACCGCGAAGATCCGGCCGACGTTGTCCATCCCGCCGGCCTTGATGACGTCCAGCGCACCGCCGGGCATCACCTCCTCCGCGGGCTGGAAGAACAGCCGTACGGGCCGGCGCAGGTCACCGTTGCGGGCCGCGGCCGCCAGCACCAGGGCGGTGCCCAGCACGATGGAGGTGTGCACGTCGTGCCCGCAGGCGTGGGCCCGGCCGGGCACGGTGGAGCGGTAGGTCACGTCCGTCTTGGCGTCGTCGATCGGCAGGGCGTCGATGTCGGCCCGGAAGGCCAGGAACGGCATGCCGGCCGGCGTGCCCGGCGGGACGATGTCGACGGTCATCCCGGTGCCACCGGGCAGCACCCGGGGCTCCAGGCCCGCGGCGACCAGGCGGTCGTGCAGCAGCCCGGTGGTGCGGAACTCCTGGCGGCCCAGCTCGGGGTGCCGGTGCAGGTCGCGACGGAACGCGATCAGCTCTGCCTCGAAGGCGCGTACCCGGGTGCGCAGGTCGGCGGGGCGGGCGGCAGCGAGAGTGGCCTGTTGGGCGGTCCGAGGATCGTTCACCTCAACAAGGGTAGGCCCGTGTGGGGGATTTGGCCTGACTTCCCCCGAAGAAGTCCCCGGATGGGCGCATACCGCCCGCGCAGCTGGGTATGACATCTCGTTTCAGTCGCCTTCCCGGGTGATCACTGTCCTGTGCAACGAACGCCCGCCCGGACGGACACGGCCGCAGCTCAGCCTGCCGCCCGCACATGACGACCGGGTGTACCGGCTGTTTCGACCTCGGTGGCCGGCCACCCGAACGAGTGACGCGACGTCAGAATCGCTCGACCGGCGCGTAGGTGCCCCACACCTCGCGCAGGGCGTCGCAGACCTCGCCGACGGTCGCGCGGGCCGCCAGCGCCTCCTTCATCGGCGGAAGCACGTTGTCCGTCCCCTCGGCGGCCCGGCGCAGCGCACCCAGCGACCGCTCGACGGCCGAGCGGTCGCGCCCGGCCCGGAGCGCGGCGAGCCGGGCGCACTGCCGGCCCTCCACCGCCGGGTCCACCCGCAGCGGCCGGTAGGGCTCCTCGGCGTCCAGCCGGAACCGGTTGACGCCGACCACGGTGCGCCGGCCGGCGTCGGTGTCCTGCTGGACGCGGTAGGCGGTGCGCTCGATCTCGGCCTTCTGGTGGCCCCGCTCGATCGCGGCGACCGCGCCGCCCAGCTCCTCCACCCGGCGCATCAGCCCGAGCGCGAGGGCCTCGACCTCGTCGGTCATCCGCTCGACCGCGTAGGAGCCGGCGAAGGGGTCGACGGTGGCGGTGACGTCCGTCTCGTACGCCAGCACCTGCTGGGTCCGCAGGGCCAGCCGGGCGGCCTTCTCGGTGGGCAGCGCGATCGCCTCGTCGAAGCTGTTGGTGTGCAGCGACTGGGTACCGCCGAGGACGGCGGCCAGCGCCTGCACGGAGACCCGGACGAGGTTGACCTCGGGCTGCTGGGCGGTCAGCTGCACCCCGGCGGTCTGGGTGTGGAACCGCAGCATCTGCGAACGCGGGTCCCTGGCGCCGAACTCCTCGCGCATCACCCGGGCCCAGATCCGCCGCGCGGCCCGGAACTTGGCGACCTCCTCCAGCAGCGTGGTGCGGGAGACGAAGAAGAAGGAGAGCCGGGGCGCGAAGTCGTCCACGGCCATCCCGGCGGCCAGCGCGGTACGGACGTACTCGATGCCGTTGGCGAGGGTGAAGGCGATCTCCTGCGCGGGATCCGCCCCGGCCTCGGCCATGTGGTAGCCGGAGATCGAGATGGTGTTCCACCTCGGGATCTCGGCCCGGCAGTACCGGAACACGTCCGCGACCAGCCGCAGCGAGGGCTTCGGCGGGAAGATGTACGTCCCGCGGGCGATGTACTCCTTCAGCACGTCGTTCTGGATCGTGCCGGTGAGCCGGGCGGGCGCCACCCCCTGGGACTCGCCGACGAGCCGGTAGAGCAGAAGCAGCAGCGCCGCGGGCGCGTTGATGGTCATCGAGGTGGAGACCTCGTCCAACGGGATCCCGCCGAACAGGACGGCCATGTCCTCGACGCTGTCCACGGCCACGCCCACCTTGCCGACCTCGCCGGCCGAGAGCGCGGCGTCGGAGTCGTAGCCCATCTGGGTCGGCAGGTCGAAGGCGACCGAGAGGCCGGTGCCGCCGCCGGCGATCAGTTGCCGGTACCTGGCGTTGGACTCGGCGGCGGTGCCGAAGCCGGCGTACTGGCGCATCGTCCAGGGCCGTCCGGTGTACATCGAGGAGTGGACGCCGCGGGTGTAGGGGTACGCGCCGGGCTCGCCGAGCCGCTCGGCCGGGTCCCAGCCCCGGAGCGCCTCGGGGCCGTAGACGGGCTCGACGGGCAGGCCCGACTCGGTGCGGCGGGGCTCGGCTGCCATGGGGTCTCCTCGGGCCGAGGGTGGCGCGCGGCGGCGCCGCCCGGTGGGCGTCCGACCCTTCGCAATGTAGTCCGCGGGGCGGTGCGGTGCCCGGGTGACGCGGACGGAACCGACCCGGGCGCGCCGCCCGCCGGGACGGGTGGCCGGCCCACTCCGGCGGGTGCGAACACTTTGAGATGATCGGATGAACGTCCAAGCCTCGCCGGCGGCCCCACCACGGGTGGCCGGCCCACTCCGGCCGGCAGCCCCTGCCGGCCGCCCCCACGAAGGAGCGGCTATGACCGAGCAGAAGGTGGCCGTGGTCACCGGCGCCAGCAGCGGGATCGGCGCGGCGACCGCCCGCCGGCTGGCCGCCGAGGGCTTCGAGGTGGTGCTGACGGCCCGCCGCACCGAGCGGATCGAGGCACTGGCCAAGGAGATCGCCGAGCACGGCGGCTCGGCCCGCGCGATCACCCTGGACGTGACCGACCGGCCCGCCGTGGACGCCTTCGCGGCGGAGCTCGGCCGGGTGGACGTCCTGGTCAACAACGCCGGCGGCGCGGTCGGCGCCGAGTCGGTCGAGGCCGGCGACCCGGCCGACTGGCTGGCCATGTACCAGGTCAACGTACTGGGCGTGCTGCACGTGACCCAGGCGCTGCTGCCGGCCCTGCGGGCCACCGGCGACGGCACCGTGCTGATCCTCTCCTCCACCGCGGCGCTGACGGCCTACGAGGGCGGCGGCGGCTACGTGGCCGCCAAGCACGCGGCGCACACCATCGCGGCCACCCTGCGGCTGGAGCTGTGCGGGGAGCCGGTCCGGGTGATCGAGATCGCGCCCGGGATGGTGAAGTCCGAGGGCTTCGCGGTGACCCGGTTCCGCGGCGACGAGGAGAAGGCCGCCGCCGTCTACGCCGGTGTCGCGGAGCCGCTGACCTCGGACGACGTCGCCGACACCATCGCCTGGGCGGTCACCAGGCCGCCGCACGTGAACATCGACCTGCTGGTGGTGCGCCCGCGCGCCCAGGCCGCCAACCACAAGGTCCACCGGGCCTGACCCGGCCGGACGCCGCCCGGGGGGCCGACGAGCGGATTCATCACATGATCATCAACTGGTACACCTGTGCGATGAGAACTCCCCGGGCCACCCGTCCGCGCCTGCTGGCCGCCTGCCTCGCGGCCGGCGCGCTGCTGCTCACCGCGTGCGACGGCCACCCGCAGCCGCGCGGCGCCGTCCCCGCCACGACCGGCCCCGCGACGGCGGCCACCGCCGCCGCGAGCCCCGCCCCGGCCGCCGGGCCCACCGGCGCGGCCGACCCGGCGCTGGGGCCGTTCTACGACCAGCGGGTCACCTGGGCCGGCTGCCCCGACGACCCGCGCGCCAAGAACGTCGACACCTCGGCCATGCAGTGCGCCAGGCTGCACGTCCCGCTCGACTACGCGCACCCCGGCGCCGACGCGATCGACGTCGCCCTGCTGCGGCTGCCCGCCGCCAGGCCCGAGCAGCGGATCGGCTCGCTCGTGGTCAACCCCGGCGGCCCCGGCGAGTCCGGCGTCGACATGGTCAGGTTCGGCGCCGACCGCTTCGAGGGCGCCCTGCACGACCGCTTCGACGTGGTCGGCTTCGACCCGCGCGGCGTCGGCGGCAGCGCCCCCGTCAACTGCCTGGACGACAAGGACCGCGACGCGCTCAACTCCACCGACGAGCCGCAGGACCCGCAGGCCCGCCAGGCCGACCGCGCGAAGCGGGCCGCCGACTTCGCCGCCGCCTGCCAGGCCCGCTCCGGCAAGCTGCTGCCCTTCGTCGGCACCCGCAACACCGCCCGGGACCTCGACGTCCTGCGCGAGGCCCTGGGCGACCGCAAGCTCAACTACCTGGGCATCTCCTACGGCACCTACCTCGGCTCGCTGTACGCCGAGGAGTTCCCCGCCAACACCGGCCGCCTGGTGCTGGACGGCGCCGTCGACCCGGCCGCCGACAAGCTGGACCAGAGCGTCAACCAGGCGGCCGGCTTCGAGAAGTCCCTGGAGCGCTTCGCCGTCGACTGCGTCCGCAACCACCCCGAGGACTGCCCGCTCGGCAGCTCGCCCGACCAGGCCGCCAGGAAGGCCGCCGACTTCCTGGACGGCCTGCGGGAGCACCCGCTGACCGCCAAGGACGGCCGCCGCCTCACCAGCGACCTCGGCTGGACCGGCGCCATCAGCTACCTCTACGGCGACGGGACGACCGCCTGGCAGCAGCTGCGCCGGGCCCTCGGCTGGGCGATGGCCGGCGGCAAGGGCGACTTCCTGCTGGCCTCGGCCGACAACTACAACGGCCGCGACGAGAAGGGGCACTACACCACCCTGGAGGACGCCGGACGAGCCATCCGCTGCGCCGACAGCGCGCCGCCCGCACCCTCCGCGGAGCGGATCCAGCAGGTCCTCGGGCAGCTGCGCGAGCAGGCGCCGCTGGTCAGCAAGGGCACCGCCGCCGAGGACTACAGCACCCCCGCCTGCGCGGCCTGGCCCTACCGGACCACCGAGACCCCGCACACCGTCCGGGCCGAGGGCAGCGCCCCGATCCTGGTGGTCGGCACCACCGGCGACCCGGCCACCCCGTACGCGGCCGCCGAGAGCCTGGCCAAGGGGTTCGCCGACGCCACCCTGCTCACCCGGGAGGGTGAGGGCCACGGCGCCTTCGGCAAGGACAACGGCTGCATCGACGCCGCCCTGGAGGCGTACCTGGTGAACGGCGTCCCGCCGGCCGCCGGCACCCGCTGCGCGAGGTGACCCGAAGGGGTGACGGCCGGCCCGGCGGCAGCTTCCCCGGGCCGGCGCACCCCGGGACCGTGCCGGGCGAAGTAGCACATCAGGCGGCCACGGGGACTGACGCAAAGCTGTCAACGTCACAACTTGATAGCTCGATCGGGTGAATTCCGCGCGCGCTCTCCCCAACTGATGACTGCTCAACTACCGTTGTGCCGCTGCCCGGCCGACCCCCGGAACCGCCCGGACCGGCCCATACTTCACCCGTGCCCCGCACCGACGGCACAGTCCCGCGCGACCACCGAGCACCGATTCATCGGCAGGATTGCCCGCACCCCTGTACGGCGCGGCTCCCTTTCACACTCCCACCGCGCCGCCCCTTCCCGCCCTCACGAGGAGGACCCGCTGGCCAGCGACGTCCCGCCACAGCGGCTCGACCTTCCCCCGGCTCTCGTCCAGGGGAGCCCCCAGACGGAGCCGGCGCTGCTCGGGCTGCACCGCTTCAACGAGGCCGACGCCGGTGCCGCCGAGGAGGCCCTGCTCGCCTGCTGCGGCAGCCACCGGTGGGCACTGCGGCTCACCGCGCACCGGCCGTACCCCGACATAGGGTCCCTGCTCGCCGCCGCGAGCGAGGCCTCCTACGATCTGCGCCCGGCCGACCTGGCCGAGGCGCTGGCCGACGAGAGCTGGATGCCGCAGCCGCTGCTCGGCATGCGCGCTCCCGGCAGCCAGGCCGCGCACACCGCACTGCGGGCGGCACATGCGGCGTACGAGGCCCGGTTCGGTCACGTGTTCGTGGTCTGCCTGGAGGGCATCGCCCCCGAGGAGATGCTCGACACCGTGCTCACCTCGGTCCGCACCCGGCTGGCCAACGACCCGGACGAGGAGCGGTTGGTCGCGGCCGACGAGCTGCGCCGGATCGCCCTGACCCGGCTGGAGCACCTGGTCGCCACCCACACCGAGGCCGGGGCGCGCTGAGGACCGGGCCGCCACCCGGCCCTCAGTCGTCGCGCTGGGCGGCGCGGAGCTTGGCCACCTGCTGCCGGACGACCCGTTCGTCCGGTGCGGAGGCCGGCTCCGCGCCTACGCCCACCGTGCTGAAGACCGCCAGCACCGACCCGACCCGGGCGAGTACCGCCCGCTGGGTGAGGGTCACTCCCCCGGATTCATTCGTCAGAGTGAACCCTGTCATCGCGTCCGCTCCCCCGGTGGTGGGCGTGTCGACCCGGGTGAGCCGGTGCTTGGCCGGCACGCCCTTGCGGGCGCCGGCCGTCCCGTGGCCGGTCGCCGTGGTCGAGGTGAAGCTGCCGCAGTTCGCCAGCACCTGCTCCACCTGCCGGCGCAACTCCGCTGCCCGGCCGGGGCGGTAGGCGAGCAGACCGGCGTAGACACTGCCCTTGGGATCGGCCGCGGTCGCCACGCTGAGGTCCGTCTCGGCGAGCGGGAGGTCCGGCCCGGCGGGGGTCGGGGAGCCGCCCCGACCGGCCGCGACGGCGGTGTTGGCCGGGGTCACCGCGTCCAGGACGGGCTGGCAGGCAGGTACGTCGGTGACCTCCCGGCCGTCCGCCGGGCCGGTCTCGCCGTGACCGGGAGTCATCACCGTCACGATGTAGCCGGGCCCGAGGTCCCCGTCGGCGAGGGCGGCGGCCCGCAGCTCGGCGGCGGCCAGGGCCCGGCCCTCGGCGACCCGGTCGGCGGAGACCCCGACCGTGGTGCAGCCGCTGGCCAGCAGCAACGCGCCGGCCAGGGCGGCGGCCGGGCGGGCCGCAGCGAGGGGGGACGGCCGGCGGCGCGGGCGGACCCGGAGGGCGGGCCGCAGCAGCGGGCGGAGGGCGAAGCAACGGGCAGGGCGGAGCGGCACGGGGGCCTCGGCAGTCGTCGGCGGCGGGGCGGGCCGCCACCGTAGCGCAGTCGGATGATGACGGACGGTGACGAGTTCCCGTCGGATTAGGCCGCTCGTGCCTGTTTGATCACACCTCGGGCCCCCGGAGGCGGTTCCCGACAGCGCGTCGATAGGATGCTGGCGGCCGGAGGACCGTACCGGCCGGGCTGACCGACACCGAAGCCGGCCGAGCCCCCAATCGCTTCCGGAGGGTTTTTCCGTGCCGGCTGGAACGCTGTACCGCGGCCGGGAAGGCATGTGGAGCTGGGTGGCTCATCGAGTCACCGGCGTCCTCATCTTCTTCTTCCTGTTCGCCCATGTCCTCGACACCGCCCTCGTGCGGGTGTCACCCGAGGCCTACGACACCGTCATCGCCACGTACAAGACGTGGCTGGTGAACCTGATGGAGTACGGCCTGGTGGCCGCCATCCTGTTCCACGCACTGAACGGCCTGCGGCTCGTCGCCGTCGACTTCTGGTCCAAGGGCCCGAAGTACCAGAAGCAGATGCTCTGGTCCGTACTCGGCGTCTGGGTCGTCCTGATGGCCGGTGCCTTCTACCCGATCCTTCAGCACACGCTGACCAACTGGTTCGGGAAGTGATCGGCATGCCTACGGACTACACCTACACCGACTCGCTGGTGGTTCCCTCCGCCCAGGCCCACACCGGCCTGGGTCTCGGTACCGGGAACCCCGCCGACGCCTTCGTGGTCGAGCCTCCCCGCACTCGCACCGCGAAGACCCCCCGCCGTACGCGGACCAACTTCGAGATGCTCGCCTGGCTCTTCATGCGCCTGTCGGGTGTCGTGCTGGTCGTGCTGATCCTCGGCCACCTGCTGATCATGCTGGTGCTCGACGGCGGCGTCTCCAAGATCGGCTTCGCCTTCGTGGCGGGCCGCTGGGCCTCGCCGTTCTGGCAGGGCTGGGACCTGCTGATGCTGTGGCTGGCGATGCTGCACGGCGCCAACGGCATGCGCACGGTCATCAACGACTACGCCGAGAAGGACTCCACCCGGTTCTGGCTGAAGACGCTGATGGGCGCCGCCACGGTGTTCACCGTGCTGCTCGGGACGCTGGTGATCTTCACCTTCGACCCCAACATCTGACGACACAGCATCTAATCGGCAATCGGCAGAGGCCAGAGGCGAGTTAAGACCCCCATGCAGATTCACCAGTACGACACAGTCATCGTCGGCGCGGGCGGCGCCGGCATGCGCGCGGCCATCGAGTCGACCCAGCGCAGCCGTACCGCCGTGCTGACCAAGCTCTACCCCACCCGGTCCCACACCGGCGCGGCCCAGGGCGGCATGTGCGCCGCCCTCGCCAACGTCGAGGAGGACAACTGGGAGTGGCACACCTTCGACACGGTCAAGGGTGGTGACTACCTGGTCGACCAGGACGCCGCCGAGATCATGTGCAAGGAGGCCATCGACGCCGTCCTCGACCTGGAGAAGATGGGCCTGCCCTTCTCCCGCACCGAGGCCGGCCGGATCGACCAGCGCCGCTTCGGCGGCCACACCCGCAACCACGGCGAGGCGGCCGTCCGCCGCTCCTGCTACGCGGCCGACCGCACCGGTCACATGATCCTCCAGACGCTGTTCCAGAACTGCGTCAAGCACGGCGTCGAGTTCTTCAACGAGTTCTACGTCCTGGACCTGCTGATCAACGAGGGCAGGACCGCGGGCGTCGTCGCCTACGAGCTCGCCACCGGTGAGATCCACGTCTTCCAGGCCAAGTCGGTCGTCTTCGCCTCCGGCGGCACCGGCAAGTTCTTCAAGGTCACCTCCAACGCCCACACCCTCACCGGTGACGGCCAGGCCCTGGTCTACCGCCGCGGCCTGCCGCTGGAGGACATGGAGTTCTTCCAGTTCCACCCGACGGGCATCTGGCGGATGGGCATCCTGCTCACCGAGGGCGCCCGCGGCGAGGGCGGCATCCTGCGCAACAAGGACGGCGAGCGCTTCATGGAGCGCTACGCCCCGGTCATGAAGGACCTCGCGTCCCGTGACGTCTGTTCGCGCGCCATCTACACCGAGCTCCGGGAGGGGCGCGGCTGCGGTCCGGACGGCGACCACGTCTACCTGGACCTCACCCACCTCCCGCCGGAGCAGCTGGACGCCAAGCTCCCGGACATCACCGAGTTCGCGCGCACCTACCTCGGCATCGAGCCCTACACGGACCCGATCCCGATCCAGCCCACCGCGCACTACGCGATGGGCGGCATCCCGACCAACGTCCAGGGCGAGGTGCTGCGCAACAACACCGACGTGGTCCCCGGCCTCTACGCGGCCGGCGAGGTCGCCTGCGTCTCGGTGCACGGCGCCAACCGCCTGGGCACCAACTCGCTGCTGGACATCAACGTCTTCGGCAAGCGGGCCGGCATCGCCGCCGCCGACTACTCGTCCACGGTCGGCTTCACCGAGCTGCCCGAGAACCCGGCCGAGAAGGTCCAGGCGCTGGTCGACGGCCTGCGGGAGTCCACCGGCACCGAGTCCGTCGCGCAGATCCGCAAGGAGCTGCAGGAGTCCATGGACACCAACGCGATGGTCTACCGCACCGGGGCGACCCTGAAGCAGGCCGTCGAGGACATCGCCGCGCTGCGTGAGCGGTACAAGCACGTCGCGATCCAGGACAAGGGTTTCCGGTACAACACGGACCTCCTGGAGGCCGTCGAGCTGGGCAACCTGCTCGACCTGGCCGAGGTGCTGGCGGTCTCCGCGCTGGCCCGCGAGGAGTCGCGCGGCGGCCACTACCGCGAGGACTTCCCGACCCGTGACGACGTGAAGTTCATGCAGCACACCATGGCGTACCAGGAGGTCGCCGAGGACGGCACCACCTCCATCCGCCTCGACTACAAGCCGGTCGTCACCACCCGCTACCAGCCGATGGAGCGTAAGTACTGATGAGCACTCCGACTGTGGAGCAGCACTCGGCCGCTCTGGACGCGGCCGAGGCGGGCGGCGTCCAGCTGATCACCGTGACCCTGCGCATCCGCCGGTTCAACCCGGAGGAGCACCCGGAGCCGGTGTGGGTGGACTACCAGCTCACCCTGGACCCGAAGGAGCGCGTCCTGGACGCGCTGAACAAGGTCAAGTGGGAGCAGGACGGCACCCTGACCTACCGCCGTTCCTGCGCCCACGGAATCTGCGGCTCGGACGCGATGCGGATCAACGGCCGCAACCGTCTGGCCTGCAAGACCCTGATCAAGGACGTCAACCCCGAGAAGCCGATCACCATCGAGGCCATCAAGGGCCTCACGGTCCTCAAGGACCTGATCGTCGACATGGACCCGTTCTTCCAGGCGTACAAGGACGTCATGCCGTTCCTGATCACCAACGGGAACGACCCGACGCGCGAGCGCCTGCAGTCCGCCGAGGACCGCGAGCGCTTCGACGACACCACCAAGTGCATCCTGTGCGCCGCGTGCACGTCGTCCTGCCCGGTCTTCTGGAACGACGGCCAGTACTTCGGCCCGGCCGCGATCGTCAACGCGCACCGCTTCATCTTCGACTCGCGCGACGAGGGTGCGGAGCAGCGGCTGGAGATCCTGAACGACCGCGAGGGCGTGTGGCGCTGCCGCACCACCTTCAACTGCTCGGAGGCCTGCCCGCGTGGCATCGAGGTCACCAAGGCGATCCAGGAAGTGAAGCGGGCCCTGGTCACCCGCCGCTTCTAGGAGCCACCCGCAGCACCGAAGCCCGAGGGCCCGTCCGGAGTGATCCGGACGGGCCCTCGGGCGTTCGCGTCGGGCAGGCCAGCCCGGCCGGACGGTTCGCAAGTCCGTTCGCCCTCCGCGCCGGACCGACGGCCGGCCACCGAGCGGTCCGGGCGGGAAGCGGCTATGCGGTCGGCCGATCAGCCGATCAGCCGGTGACGCTCCGTTCGCGCCCGGCGCGCAGGCCGCGGACGCCCACCAGGCCGACCAGGACGCCGAGGACGAAGGAGGTCACCGCGAGGGTGAGGTGGACCCAGAAGAAGGCGGTCGGCTGGGAGTGGTCGCCGCCGGTGAAGGCCTGGCCGCCGGAGTCCTTCCAGAGGTTCTTCACGAAGGTCACCCAAATGATCATCGACCAGGCGCCGAAGGCGGTCAGGAACCAGGAGGTGCGGCGGCTGAGCTTCATGGTGCGATTCCTCTGAAGGACGGGGGTCGGACCGGCGGGAAGCGGTCCGTCCCAGTATGCGCAGTGCGCCGGACGGCCCAGCCGGAGCCCCTCCCCCGGGGGACATCGACCCTGCTGCGGACGGACGCACCCGAATGTGGGTACGGTCTGCGGGTGCAAACACGCCGTCACCTCGCACGCCGGCTGGCCGCGCTGACCGCCGCCGCCTCGTTCTGCGCGGCTCCGGCCGCCTTCGCCGCACCGGGCGAGGACCCGCAGCCCCCGCCGCCGGCGATCGGCGGGGAGCGGCTGGGCCTGCCCGGCGTCCAACTCTCGCCCTCGGCCGGCGCGCCCGCGCTGCCCGCGGACCTCACCGGCAAGTCCTGGATAGTGGCCGACGCCGCGTCCGGCGAGGTGCTGGCCGCGAACAACCCGCACCTGCGGCTGCCCCCGGCGAGCACCATGAAGATCCTCTTCGCCGACACCGTGCTGCCGAAGTTCGACAAGGAGCAGGTGCACAAGGTGGCTCCGGAGGAGCTCACCGGCCTCGGTTCCGGAAGCAGCCTGGTCGGTATCAAGGAGGACCTGGACTACCGGGTCGAGGACCTCTGGCGGGGTGTCTTCCTCAGCTCCGGCAACGACGCCGTGCACGTGCTCTCGCACATGAACGGCGGGATCGAGGAGACCGTCGCCGAGATGCAGGCCCGTGCCGAGGCGCTGCAGGCCCGCGACACCCACGTGATCTCCCCCGACGGCTACGACCAGGACGGGCAGGTCTCCTCGGCCTACGACCTGACCCTGTTCGCCCGGGCCGGACTGCGCAATCCCGACTTCCGCGCCTACTGCGCGACCCGGGACGCCCAGTTCCCCGGCATGTTCGACAAGAACACCGGGCAGCGCGGCAGCTTCGGGATCGCCAACACGGACCGGCTGCTCGGCAAGTACCCGGGCCTGATCGGGGTCAAGAACGGTTTCACCACCAATGCCGGCTCCACCTTCGTCGGCGCCGCCGAGCGCGGCGGCCGCACCCTGCTGGTGACGGTGATGCACCCGACCACCTACCAGAAGGTCTACGACGAGACCGCCGCCCTGCTCGACTGGGGCTTCGCCGCCGCGGACAAGGTCACCCCGGTCGGGCAGTTGGTCGACGAGAAGGCGGCCGAGGCCTCTCCGGCCGCCGGGGCGGGCGCGGAGGCGACCGCCCCGGCCGCGAGCGGCGGACAGGCCGGCGGTGGCGACGGCGGGAGCGGGCCGGCCAAGGCGCTGGCGCCGCCGGTGGCGCGGACCTCCTCCGAGGGGTCGGGCGCCGGACCGATGGTGGCGCTCGGGGTGGCCACCGCGGCCCTGCTGCCGCTGCTGGCCTTCCTGGTGATCCGCCGGGCCCGCCGGGCCGAGGCCGCCGCCGCGGACGGGCGGTGGAGCGGGCCGCCGCCGTTCGACCAGGAGGCCTGAGCGGGGCCCGCGGGCACCGGAGGCAGACGAAGCACGGCGCGGGCCCGGCAGGCTTCCTGAAGCCTGCCGGGCCCGCGCCGTTTTCGATCCGGTGTGCAGGGGGTCGGCGGCCGTACCGCCGCCGAGGCGGGGTCAGCCCGCCCTGCGGTCCCGGGCGGCCTGCAGCCGGCGGCGGACCGCCCGGGTGGCCATCGGGGGCAGCAGGTCGATGGCCAGCCGGCGGCCGACCGAGCGGGGCCCCGGGACGGGCCCGCGGGCGGCGGACCGGGCGACGGCGGGGCGGGCGGCCGCCCTGGCCCTGACCTCGGGGTCGGCCAGGTTGAGGCCCTTGCCGGACAGCCGCAGCACCTCGCCGCCGGCCAGCGTGTCGCGGCTGAGGTCCCAGCCCTCGCCCGTCCAGTCGTGGCCGAGCAGCATCTCCTGGAGCACGGCCGGATCGCCCCAGGTGCCGTAGAACTTCTCGGGGCTCAGGCAGACCGGCCGCAGCCCGTGGCTGAAGACGGCCTCCCAGACCGCGGCGGCCGTCCCCGGGGTGTGCGCGGAGCGGTAGTCGTCGAAGACCACCACGCCGTTCTTGCCCAGGGCCGCGCGGGCGACCTGGACGTCCCCGGCGACGTGCTCGTACAGGTGCGAGGCGTCGATGTGGACGAAGCGGCAGCTCTCCGCGGCGACCCGGCCGTCCTGCAGCACCGAGGTGGGCGCCTGGACGACGGTCGGGAGCTCCGGGTGGAAGGCCAGGTAGTTGGCCTCGAAGGCCTGCCTGGTCAGGGTCTTGCGGTACGACATGGACATCTCGTCGGAGTTGGCCTCGTCGGGCGCGTCCGAGTCGAACAGGTCACAGATGGTGAAGGACTCGCCCGCCTGCAGGTGCCGGCCGATCAGGATCGCGCTCCGGCCCAGGTAGGTTCCGAGTTCCAGCAGGTCACCGGTGGTGTCGGCGTCGGTCTGCCCTTCCAGGATCCTGGTGAAGAGCAGTTGGTCGACGGGCCAGAACCAGCCGGGGACGTCATCCAGGCGCCGGGGGGTGGGGCGCACCGGATTCATGGTGTGGGGATCGGCGCTCATCACGGGAATCTCCAGGTGACTGCGGTGAGCGGGGTGGCCGCTGCTGCCTGCTGACACTGAAGTGGGGCCGGCAGTGAGGTGTGAGCCTAGTCACTTGTTCGACTCTGTGCGAGAGATACGGGCGGCTCGCTTTTATTCCGTCCGGACGCCCCCGCGGGGCCACCCCGGGAGGAGCCCGGAAGCCGCCTGTGGACCGGCCGGGAGGTGCCCGGGAACGGCCTTCGCGGCGTCCGGGCGGCGCGGGGAGGGCTGGACGAGGGGCTAGGGCTGGGCGGCCCCGCCGGCCGCGCCGGCCCGGTCCTCGTCCACGGCGGCCAGGGCCCGCCGGGCGTGCTCCCTGGCCCGCTCGCGGGCGGCCTCGGGGTCGGCCAGCGCCGTCCAGGAGACGCAGTACATCAGCAGCCGGCAGACGAAGTTGATCCACAGCAGCAGGGCCACCGGGACGCCGAAGGCCCCGTACAGGCTCCTGCCGGCCACCGAGCCCAGGTAGGAGGCGAGCAGCAGCTTGAGCAGCTCGAAGCCGACCGCGCCGATCAGCGCGCCCTCGACCAGACTGCGCCGGCGCTGGTCGGTGATCCGGGGGAAGGGCGCCAGCAGGTAGGCGAACAGCACCATGTCGGAGGCGATCGCGATCAGCAGGCCGACGGCGCTGAGCAGGTAGCCGCCGGGGCCGCCGCGGTCCAGCCCGAGTTGGTCGGCGATCTTCCCGGCGAGGGTGGTGCCGGCCGCGGAGGCGGCCAGCGAGAACAGGCTGACCAGGCCGAGGCCGAACAGCACCAGGCAGTCCCAGGCCTTGCGCAGCACCGGGTTGGCGGTCTCCTCCGGCAGCAGCCAGACGTCCCGGATCGCGCCGCGCATGGTGTCGACCCAGCCGAGGCCGGAGAGCAGCAGCAGGACACCGCTGATCGCCCCGACCGTGCCGGCGTTGGCGACCAGCGCGTTCAGGTCGAGCGAGTCGGACAGGCCGGGCAGCTGGTCCGCGATGCGCTTCTGGAGCTCCTCGACCCGCCCCGGGGTGAGCGCCGCGACGGCGATCGCCAGCGCGACGGTGAGCAGCGGGAACAGCGCGAGGAAGCCGAAGAAGGTGATCGCCCCGGCCAGCCGGTTGCCCTTGGTGGCGGTGAAGTGCTCGTAGACCCGGTAGGGCCGGCTGCGCAGCACCCGGGCCACAAGCGGTCCGACCACCGGGAGACGGGTGAGGAATTCCACGACGCGGGGCTACCTGTCTCGGGTCGGGGCGGCCGGAAGCGGGCGGCCGGGGCGGCGGTCCGTCCCCGTTATACCGCCCGGGCCGCCCGGAGCGGCTCAGGCGCCCCGGGCCACCAGCCGGCGGGTGCGGGCGAGTGCCCGGACCGCCTGGTAGCCGGTGTAGCGGCCCTGGCTGAGCAACTCGGTCCGGACGCCGTCCACGCCGCCGGGGGGCCGGTAGCCGGCCGGGCGGAGCCGGGCGCAGTGCTCGGCGGCGCGGCGGAAGAACTCCCGGCGGTCGCGGGGCGGGATCCGCCCGGCCCGGCTGACCACGGTGTTGAGGTGGTGCAGCATCCGCCCGAAGACCACCGGCCGCCAGTGGTCCAGGTCGGGGCGGCGGTCGAGGAAGGCGAAGACGAGGTCGTACTGGGCGAAGACGTCGAAGTGCTTGCGGCTGGGGGTGGCGAGGATGTTGCCGCCCTCCTGGCGCTGGCGGTAGTGCACGCCGACCTGGTCGAGGAGGGTGATCCGGCCGGCCGCGAGCAGCGCCGGGTAGGTCCAGGGGGTGTCCTCGTAGTAGCCCGCCGGGAAGGTCAGGCCCTGCGCGGTGACGTAGTCACGGCGGTAGGCCTTGTTCCAGACCACCTGCAGCAGCTCCAGCAGGTCGGGGCGCTGGTCCAGGTCGAAGACCTCGGGGCCGGGGCGGCCCATCACGGCGGCGGAGGCGGCCCGGACCACCCGGCCGTCGGGGTAGGTACGGGCGTAGTCGTAGACCAGGACGTCCGGGTCCTCGCAGCGGCGCAGGCGCTCGTCGACGGCCGCGAGCAGGCCCGGGGTGAAGGTGTCGTCGCTGTCGAGGAAGAGCACGTAGTCGCCGGTGGCCAGGTCGAGGCCGGCGTTGCGGGCGCGGCCCAGGCCCACGTTCTCCGGCAGGTGGAGCACCCGCACCCGGCGGTCGCGGTCGGCGGTCGCGTCGAGGATCGCGCCGCAGCCGTCCGGGGAGCGGTCGTCCACCGCGATCAGCTCGAAGTCCGCGGAGGACTGCGTGAGCACCGAGTCGAGGCACTCGGCCAGGTAGGCCTCCACCTGGTGGACGGGGACGATCACGCTGAAACGGGGCATCTGACAATCATTCCAGGGGTGGCTGCCGGGTCGGGGGTCCGGCCGGGCGGCAGGCGGGGAAGCACGCGGGGAGGCGCGCGGCGGCGATCGCGCGCCAGGCGGCAGAGTAACCGCCGCGCGGCGCCCCGACCCCATCCGCGCCTGGTGACCGGCGTCGGGCCACCGGACCGGCGAGGGCCGGACGGTAGGATCGGCCGCACGTGTGCAGCCGGAACAGCTCACGGCCGCCGCCCGTGCGCGCGGTCGTGGTTCCACCCCCCAATGAAAGGCCCGCGTAGCCGATGGCCCCCCGCCTCTCCATCGTCGTCCCGATCTACAACGTCGAGCGCTACCTGGTGGAATGCCTCGATTCGATCGCCGCCCAGACCTTCGAGGACTTCGAGGTCGTCATGGTCGACGACGGCTCCAAGGACGGCAGCGCTGCGCTCGCCCGGGCCTATGCGGCCAAGGACTCCCGGTTCCGGCTGGTCCAGCAGGTCAACAAGGGTCTCGGCGCCGCCCGCAACACGGGCATCCGCAACCTGACCGAGGGCACCGAGTTCCTCTGCTTCGTCGACAGCGACGACTCGATGCCGCCGAGCGCGTACGAGCTGATGATCAACACGCTCGACGAGACCGGCTCCGACTTCGCGACCGGCAACGTGCTGCGCTTCCGGGCCGTCGGGTACTACCCGTCCGGCGGGCACCGGAAGCCCTTCAAGGAGACCCGGCTCAAGACCCACATCACCGAGATCCCGGCGCTGGTCACCGACCGCACCGCCTGGAACAAGGTGTACCGCCGCTCCTTCTTCGACGAGGCCGGCATCCTCTACCCCGAGGGCATCCTGTACGAGGACGCCCCGGTCAGCGTGCCGCACCACTACCTCGCGCGCAGCGTGGACGTGCTCTCCGAGCCGATCTACCACTGGCGCGAGCGCGAGGTCGGCGAGATGTCGATCACCCAGATGCGGACCAACCCGAAGGGGCTCACCGACCGCGTCAAGTCGGTCGAGCTGGTCCGCCGGTGGCTGCTCGGGCGCAGCGAGCCGCGCTTCGCGAAGTACCTGCGCTCCTACGACGAGAACACCCTCGTCGAGGAGATCCCGATGTTCTTCCGGTCCGTGATCGACGGCGACCAGGACTACCGCGACGCCTACCAGGAGAGCGTCAGCCGGCTGCTCCGCGCGATCGGCCCGGAGAAGATCCGCAAGCTGCGCGCCCCGCTGCGGCTGAAGTACTTCCTGACCCTGCAGGGCCGGATCGACGAGTTCGTCGAGCAGCTGGAGTTCGAGGCCGGCAGCCACGGCGCCGCCCCCGCACGCGGTCTGCTCCGCCCGTACGCCGACTACCCCTTCCTGCGCGGTGGCCGCAAAAGCGTGCCGGCCGACGTGCTGCGGCTGGAGAACTCGCTGGTCATGCGCAGCCGGCTGTACAGCTCGGCGTGGGTGGACGGCAAGCTGGAGCTCACCGGGCACGCCTACCCCGAGCACCTGGGCGCCGAGAACAAGCACGACATGATCAAGGTCCTGGTGCTGCGCGAGGCCAAGGGCCGGCGGGTGCTCGCCGTGCAGACCAAGGCGCAGTACAGCCCGGAGGCCACCTTCGGCACCACGCACGACCTGTACAGCTGCGACTGGGCGGGCTTCAGCGCCTCCGTCGACCCGAAGCGGCTCAAGCACCGCGGGCGCTGGAAGGACGGCACCTGGCGGGTGCTGGTCGCCGGCGCCGGCAAGGGCGGCGTCTACAAGGGCCGGGTCTCCGGCGGCCGGAGCGACACCGCGGCCTACCTGCCCGCCCACTGGGTCGAGCAGGACGTCCGGATCGTACCCTGGGTCAAGGACACCTTCGTCCACCTGCGTGTGGAGACCGTCCGGGCCCGGGTGACCGGGCTGAGCGCCGGGAACGGGGAGGTCGAGATCGCCGGCGCGGCCCGCTCCGGGCCCGAGCTGGCCGGCGCCCGGCTGCGCCTCACCCACGTCGAGTCGGACCGCTCGCTGCTCCTCCCGCTGGAGCTGGGCGTCCCGGTCGGCCTGGCCCAGCCGTTCACCGCGAACTTCGGGACGGCGGCGCTGACCGAGGTCCGGCAGGCCTGGGCCGCCCTCGACCCGGCCGCCGAGACCCGGACCCGGGACACCTGGGACGCCGCGCTGGAGCTGGCCGACGGCGCCGTGCTCCCGCTGGCCACCGACGACCGCCTGCCGCTCGTCCACATCGACCTGGCGCTGGCCGCCCAGCCGGGGCAGCCGCGCCGCGCGCTCTACTCCAAGCCCTCCCCGACCGGCAACCTGCAGTTCGCGGACCAGGTGCTGCAGCCCGTGGTGGAGGCGATCACCGCCCGCGGCGAGGACGGCTTCCTGCTCAGCGGCAGCTTCCCGCTGCCCGGCGCGCACCACTACGAGCTGGTGGTGCGCCACGAGTGGCTGGAGGAGGAGCACGCCTACCCGGTGGAGATCTCCGAGGGCCGCTTCAGCACCGCGCTGCCGACCGTCCCGACCGCCTCCTTCGCCGGCCGGGTGCCGCTGGTCCTCGGCACCTGGGACGTCTTCTTCCGCCCGGCCGGCGCCCCGGTCGGGGAGCAGTGGCCGCGGGCCCTGGTCGCCCCGTCCTGCTGGTCGGCGCTCCCGCTGGACGTCGACTCCCGCGGCAAGCGGATCACGCTGGAGCGCCGCCGCCACGACGGCCTCTCGCTGGAGTCGCACTCCGCGCTGCTGCCCGAGGAGGCCAGCGCGTTCCGGCTGCGGCAGCTGCGCCTGACCGACTACCCGGCCGCCCAGCGGCGGCCGGTGCGCGACGCGGTGGTCTACCACCTCGCCTCCGGCGGCCAGTACGCCGACGCGCCGCGGGCGATCCACGAGGAGCTGGTGCGCCGCGGGGCGGACCTGGAGCACCTGTGGGGCGTCGAGGACCTGCAGACCGAGCTGCCCCGCACGGCCCGGGCGCTGCGGATGTCGAGCCCCGAGTGGTACGAGGCGCTGGCCACCGCCAAGTACGTGGTGACCAGCGGGCACCTGCCGGAGTTCTTCACCCGCCGTCCCGGCCAGGTGGTGCTGCAGACCTGGCTGGGCACGCCGCTGAAGCAGATCGGGCACGACTTCGAGAAGATCTGGTTCACCGATGTGAACTACCTGAAGGACCTGGACCGGGAGGTGGCGCAGTGGAACCTGCTGCTCTCCGGCAACGGCTTCTCCACGCCGGTGCTGCGCCGGGCCTTCGGCTACCAGGGCGAGGTGCTGGAGGTCGGCTCCCCGCGCAACGACGTCCTGTACGCGGCCGACCGGGAGAAGACCGCGGACCAGGTCCGGGAGCGGCTGGGCCTGCCGGAGGGCAAGAAGGTGGTGCTGTACGCGCCGACCTTCCGCGAGGACCGGCTGCGCCCCGACGAGGGCTACCAGCTCGACCTGCGGCTGGACCTGGACGCGGCCCGGGCCGCGCTCGGCGACGACCAGGTGCTGCTGGTCCGCAGCCACCACCTGGTCTGCGGACAGATCCCGGGCGCCGGCAACGGCTACATCTGGGACGTCGGCAGCTACCCCGACATGGCGGACCTGCTGCTGATCGCGGACGTTCTGGTCACCGACTACTCGTCGGCGGTCTTCGACTTCGCGGGCACCGGCCGGCCGATCCTGTTCTTCACGTACGACCTGGAGCACTACCGCGACAACCTGCGCGGATTCAGCCTCGACCTGGAGGCCGAGGCGCCCGGCCCGCTGCTGGCCACCTCGGCGGAGCTGGTCGCGGCCCTCGGCCGGGTCGACGAGGTCGCCGCCGAGCACGCGGAGCGCTACACGGCCTTCCGTGAGGCCTACTGCGGCCTGGACGACGGCGGCGCCGCCGCCCGGGCGGTCGACGGGCTGCTGGGCCACCAGGCCTAGGCCCCGGCCGGAACAGGCCCCCCGAAGTGCCCGGTGCGTGCGTCGCGCCGGGCACTTCGCCGTTCCCGGGGCTTTCTTTCCACGCTCCGGGCGTCCACGTCCGATTTGCTCTCGAATATGTGTTTCGTTAACGAATTTCCCAGGAGATTCCCTGGAAGATCTGGTTGACCCGGCAAGCCCCCCCGGTATGGGATGGCAATTCGGCCCACGCCCCCACCCGCACCGACCGGAATCGGCCGGCACCGGGCAGGGGTGGGCCCCCGGCCACCGCCACGGCCGGGTTGCCGCCATGAAGGGCCTCCCCCATGCCTGTCATCACCCGCCGCGGGCTCCCGCGCGCCCAGGACACCCCGGCCGCGGCCGGGACGCAGCCGGACGATCCCGAGTTCGGCCTGCTCAGAGCGCACTGGACGGACGCCGGCCTGGAGCTCACCGGCTTCGCCCGGCCCTCGGACCTCGACACCTCCCGCCGGGGCAGCGCACGGACCTGGCTCACCCTGCGGCAGATCGGCGGATGGCGGCACGTCAACGTACGGACCAGCCCGCAGTTCCTCCCCGAGGTCACCGAGGACAGCGCACAGACCCTGTTCAACCACGACTGGTCCGGCTTCACCGCCCTCGTCGACCCGCGCCGGCTGCGCACCGGCGGCACCTGGGCGGCCGGCGAATGGCGGATCGGCGCCAGCCTGTTCACCCGGCCCCGCCCGGCCCGGCTGCGCCGCCAGCACGGCCCGATCACCCGGCACTGGTGCGGCTCCGGCGAGTACCCGCCGGACCGCTGGGTCGACGAGGACGTCCGGATCCTGCCGTACTTCTCCGGCGAGGCACTGCGGCTGCGGGTGGAGCGGCCGCGGGCCCGGCTCACCTCGGCCCGCCCGGTGGACGGCGGCGTCGAGCTGGCCGGGACGTCCCTCCACTGCCCGGCCGGCACCGTGCTGCGGCTCACCCACCGTGAGTCCAGCGCCGTGCTGGACCTGCCGGTCCGCACCACCGGCAGCGCCTTCGGCGTGCGACTGCCGCTCGCCCCGTTCACCGCCGAGGGCCGCGGCACCGAGGCCCTCGAACACTGGGAGCCGGAGCTGGTCCGCCCCGACGGCGGCACCGAGATCCTCACCGTGGACGAGCGCGGCGGCCCGGTCGCCGGGCAGTACCCGCTGACCGCGCCCGACCGCGTGCTGTACCTCAAGCACCTGGCGCACGGCCGGCTCCAGCTCTGCGTCCGGCCCGGGGCCGGCTTCGTCGACCGGATCGCCGTCCGCCCCGACGGCTTCGAGCTCTCCGGCAGCTGCCCGCGGCCCGGCGACGGCCCGCTGGAACTCGTCCTGCGGCACAACAACGGCACCGCCGAGCTGCGCCACCCGGTCAGCCTCGGCGACGGCGACCGGTTCCGGATCCACCTGCCGGCCACCGCCACCGACTCCGGCGGGACGCCGCTGCCGCTGCGCAAGGGCGTCTGGGAGCCGCTGCTGAGCGCCGCCGGCGCCGAGCGCCCGCTGCTCGCCTCCCCCGCCGCGCTGCCCGCCCTGCCCGCCGCCGCCGAGGCCGGCGGCAAGCGAATACTCCTCCAGCGCCGCTGGCACGACACCGTGATCGTGGACTCCACACCCGTCCTCGCCCCCGCCGAGCGCAGCGCCTACGCCCAGGAGCGGCTGCGCACCCGCCACTACCCGGCGGCCCGGACCCTGCCGCTGCGCGAGGCCGTGCTCTACGACGTCTTCAGCGGCCGGGGCTACAGCGACTCCCCGCGCGCCGTGCACGGCGAGCTGGCCCGCCGCGGGGCCGCCCTGGAGCACCTCTGGGCGGTCGACGACGCCCAGGCCGTGGTGCCGCCGGGCGTCCGGGCCGTCCGGACCTGGAGCCCCGAGTGGTACGAGGCGCTGGCGACCAGCCGCTACCTGGTCGGCAACACGCACTTCCCCGACTTCCTGGAGCGGCGCGAGGGCCAGGTGGTGGTGCAGACCTGGCACGGCTCGATGCTCAAGCGGATCGCCCACGACGTCGACAACCCCTGGCTCTCCGACCGCGGGTACCTGGAGCAGTTGGACCGGGAGTCGCCGCACTGGAGCCTGCTGGTCTCCCCCAGCGCCTTCGCCACCCCCGTCCTGCGCCGGGCCTTCCGCTACGGGGGCGAGATCCTGGAGTCCGGCTACCCGCGCAACGACGTGCTCGCCCGGCCGGACGCCGCCGCGGCCGCCGCCGTCCGCCGCCGGCTCGGCATCCCCGACGGCCGCCGGGTGGTGCTCTACGCCCCCACCTGGCGGGAGGACCAGCAGCGCGAGGACGGCGACGGGTTCCGCCTGGGTCTGCGCCTGGACGTCGACGCCGCCCGCCGCCGGCTCGGCGCGGACCACGTGCTGCTGGTCCGCCCGCACGCGCACGTCCGGGAGCCGCTGCCGGGCGCCGGCGACGGCTTCCTGTACGACGTCGGCGACTACCCGGACGTCCAGGAGCTGCTGCTGATCGCCGACGTCCTGGTCACCGACTACTCGTCGATCATGTTCGACTTCGCGATCACCGGCCGCCCGATGCTGTTCTTCACCTACGACCTGGAGCACTACCGCGACACCCTGCGCGGCTTCTACTTCGACTTCGAGGCCGAGGCGCCCGGCCCGCTGCTGCGCAGCTCCGAGCAGCTGGTCGGGGCGCTGGCCGCGCTGCCCGCGGCGGTCGGGCCGCACCACGAGCGGTACGCGGGCTTCCGGGAGCGCTTCTGCGCGCTGGAGGACGGCGGCGCCGCGGGCCGGGTCGTCGACCGGATGCTCGCCCTCGGCGGCGGCTGAGCTCCCGGCCGGCCCGGTGACGGACCGGCCGGGACCCGGTGCCCGGCTGCCCCGGGCACCGGGAACCCCTTGGGGCGGCGGGCCGGCCCGAGCGGGCCGCCGGCGCTCAGCCCGTGCCGAACCCGTACGTCCGCCAGGGCCGCCAGACCTCGTCGGCGCCGAAGCGGGAGATGCCGAAGCCGGTGACCGGGAACGCCGCCTGGAAGGTCCTGGCCTTCTCGTAGGCCTCGTCCAGGACCTCCTCGGAGAGGCCGTGGGCCACCGTCACGTGCGGGTGGTAGGGGAAGGCCAGCTCCCGGGCCAGCGGCCCGGAGCGGACCGCCGCCTCCAGCAGCCGGCACTCGTGCGCGCCCTCCTCGACCCGGACGAAGACCACCGGGGAGACCGGGCGGAAGGTACCGCTGCCCTGCAGCAGCATCCGGAACGGCCGGTGCGAGCGGGCCACCGCCGCCAGGTGCTCGCCGATCTCGGGCAGCCTCACGGCCGGCACCTCGGTCGGCGGCAACAGGGTGACGTGCGTCGGTATGGACCGGGCGAGCGGGTCGCCGTGACCCGCGCGCGCGTCCTGGATCCCGGAGCCGTACGGCTCCGGGACGCTCACGGACACACCGATGGTGACGATCTCGGGGAGATCGCCACCACCGGGCAGGCTCGTCAGCGGCATCAGCGCCGCGCGGGGTTCGGGCTCGCCGGCCGCAGGAAGCCGATCCGGTCGTAGACCGAGGCCAGGGTCTCGGAGGCCACCGCCCGGGCCTTGTCGGCGCCGACCGCGAGCACCCGGTCCAGCTCGGCCGGGTCCTCCAGGAAGTCCTGGGTCCGCTTCTGGAACGGCGTCACCCACTCGGTGAACAGCTCGGCCAGCTCGGTCTTCAGGGCGCCGTACATCTTGCCCTCGAAGTGCGCCACCAGCTGCTCGACGCTCTGCCCGCTGAGCGCGGAGTGGATCCGCAGCAGGTTGGAGACGCCGGCCTTGCCCTCCTCGTCGTAGGAGACCACGGTGCCGGTGTCGGTGACGGCGCTCTTGAACTTCTTGGCGCTGACCTTCGGGTCGTCCAGCAGGTTGACCAGGCCCTTGGCCGAGGAGGCCGACTTGCTCATCTTCGCGGTCGGGTCCTGGAGGTCCAGGATCTTCGCCGTCTCCTTGAGGATGTACGGCTTCGGCATGGTGAAGGTCGGGGCGTAGCGGGTGTTGAAGCGCTCCGCGAGGTCGCGGGTGAGCTCCAGGTGCTGGCGCTGGTCCTCGCCGACCGGGACGGCGTCGGCCTGGTAGAGCAGGATGTCGGCGATCTGCAGGATCGGGTAGGTGAACAGGCCCACCGAGGTGCGGTCGTTGCCCTGCTTGGCGGACTTGTCCTTGAACTGGGTCATCCGGGCGGCCTCGCCGAAGCCGGTCAGGCAGTTCATCACCCAGCCGAGCTGCGCGTGCTCGGGCACGTGCGACTGGACGAACAGCGTGCAGCGCTCCGGGTCGAGGCCGGCGCCGAGCAGCTGGGCGGCGGAGATCCGGGTGTTCTCGCGGAGCGTCGCCGGGTCCTGCTCGACGGTGATCGCGTGCAGGTCGACCACCATGTAGAAGGCGTCGTTGGCCTCCTGCAGGTCGACCCACTGGCGCACCGCGCCCAGGTAGTTGCCCAGGTGGAACGAGCCGGAGGTGGGCTGGATGCCGGAGAGAACCCGAGGGCGGTCCTTGACCGGACCATTGACCGCTGCGTTGACCATGCGGGCCATTGTTCCAGCTTCACCGACCGCTCAGGAAACGTCTTCGAGAGAGGGCTGCGACAGTGTGACGGCACTCACTCTGAGCCGGGCGATCCGGCGGCCCTCCAGCTTGGCCACCGTCAGCAGCACACCGTCCGCCATCCGGACGTGGTCGCCGTCGACGGGCAGCCGTCCGAGCTCGGCGACCACGTAGCCGGCCACCGTCTCGTACGGGCCCTCCGGCACCGTGACGCCGGTCTCCTCGGCGAAGTCGCCGAGGTTGAGCAGGCCGTCCAGCTCCATGCCGCCGCCGGCCAGCCGGCGGGTGGTGGTCGTCTCCTGCGAGTCGTACTCGTCGCGGATCTCGCCGATCACCTCCTCGACCAGGTCCTCCAGGCTGACGATGCCGGCCGTGCCGCCGTACTCGTCGACCACGATCGCCAGGTGATGGCCCTCGCGGCGCATCTCGCCCATCGCCTCCAGCACCCGCTTGGTGTCCGGCAGCAGCTTCACCGGGCGCGCCAGGTCGCGGACCCGGACGGCCTGCTCGCCGCGTGCCCCGTACAGGTCCCGGACGTGCACGAAGCCGACCACCGAGTCGTAGCTGCCCTCGACCACCGGGTAGCGGGAGTGCGGCGAGGAGCTGGTCTCCTCGCGGACCTCCGCGAGCAGCCGCTCGGCGTCCAGGAAGGTCACCTCGGTGCGGGGCACCATCACCTCGCGCAACTGGCGCTCGCCGGCCGCGAAGACGTCCGCGATCAGCGCCCGCTCGTCGCTTCCCAGCTCGGTGTTGGCGGCGACCAGGCCGCGGAGCTCCTCCGAGCTCATGCTGCCGCGGCCCGCCTTGGGGTCGCCGCCGAACAGCCGGACCATCAGGTTGGTGGAGTGGCCGAGCAGCCAGATCGCCGGGCGCAGCACCACCGACATCACGTCGACCACGGGCGCGGCGAGCAGCGCGATGGAGTCGGCGCGCTGCAGGCCGATCCGCTTGGGGGTCAGCTCGCCGAGGACCAGCGAGACGTAGCTGATGACCAGGGTCAGCCCGACCAGGGCGACCGCGTCGGCGACCCCCGGGGACAGGCCCAGGTCGACGAAGAGCGGGGCGACCTTGCCGGCCAGGGTGTCGGCTCCGAAGGCGGCGGAGAGGAAGCCCATGCAGGTGACGCCGACCTGGACGGCCGCCAGGAACCGGTTCGGGTCGGCGGCGAGGTGGGCGGCCCGGGAGGCCCGCCGGGTGCCCCTGGCCTCCAGGGCCCGGATCTGCCCCTCCCGCAGGGAGATGAGCGAGATCTCGGCGACGTTGAACAAACCGCCCAGCATGATGAAGACGAGGACGAGCGCGGCGTCCCCGAGGGTTTCGTTCACAGCGGGTCAGTGTACGGCGCCGCCGCGGCCCGGGCGGGACACGGCGAAGGCCGGCCGCCCCGGGGTGGGGCGGCCGGCCTTCGGACGGTCCTGCGGAGCCGGCCGGGCGCTGCCGGTCGGTGCCGAGCGGGCGCTGCCGGACTGCGCTGATCGGTCGGTGCCGGTCAGGCGGTCCCGGTCAGGCCGTCCCGGTCAGGCGGTCCCGGTCAGGCTCAGATCAGGCCGAGCTCGGCGACCGCGTCGCGCTCCTCGACCAGCTCGCCGACCGAGGCGTCGATCCGGGCGCGGGAGAAGTCGGAGATCTCCAGGCCCTGGACGATCTCGAACTTGCCGTCCTTGGTGGTGACCGGGAAGGACGAGATGATGCCGGGCTCCACGCCGTACGAGCCGTCGGAGACGATGCCCATCGAGGTCCAGTCGCCCTCGGCGGTGCCGTTGACCCAGGTGTGGACGTGGTCGATGGCGGCGTTGGCGGCCGAGGCGGCCGAGGAGGCGCCACGGACCTCGATGATCGCGGCGCCGCGCTTGGCGACGGTCGGGATGAAGTCGTTCTCCAGCCAGGCCTGGTCGTTGATCAGCTCGGCGGCGTTCTTACCGGCAACCTCGGCGTGGAAGATGTCCGGGTACTGGGTGGCCGAGTGGTTGCCCCAGATGGTGAGCTTCTTGACGTCGTTGACGGTGACGCCGGTCTTCTTGGCGAGCTGGGCGACCGCGCGGTTGTGGTCCAGGCGGGTCATCGCGGTGAAGCGCTCGGCCGGGACGTCGGGCGCGTTGCGCTGGGCGATCAGGGCGTTGGTGTTCGCCGGGTTGCCGACCACGAGGACCTTGATGTCGTCGGCCGCGTTGTCGTTGATGGCCTTGCCCTGCGGGCCGAAGATGCCGCCGTTGGCCGACAGCAGGTCGCCGCGCTCCATGCCGGCGGTGCGCGGGCGGGCCCCGACCAGCAGGGCTACGTTGGCACCGTCGAACGCGGTGGCGGCGTTGTCGGTGATGGTGATGTCGCGCAGCAGCGGGAAGGCGCAGTCGTCGAGCTCCATGGCGACGCCCTCGGCGGCCTTGAGGCCCTGCGGGATCTCCAGGAGGCGGAGGTTCACCGGCACGTCGGCACCGAGCAGGTGGCCCGAGGCGATGCGGAAGAGCAGCGCGTAGCCGATCTGGCCGGCCGCTCCGGTGATGGTGACGTTGACGGGGGTGCGAGTCATTTTTACCTACTCCAGCGATCGCCAGTACCGCGCTCCACGCGCGCCCGACGCGCTGGAGCCGAGGACGATCTCTCGACGTCGAGAGACCCGGCTCAGGCTATCGCAAGCTGGGCGCGGCGCCAGCGCACGGGCCTGGCTGATACCTCACATCCCCCGCTTTCCCGGCCCGGCAAAGGGCGATGCCCGCCCGGGACGGTGTGTCCCGGACCGGCATCGGCGGCGCGCGCCGGCCGGGCGGGGCGGTCGACGAGGTCCACGATCACCTGCGCGGACCCCCGGCCGGCGCGGCCGGGCTGCTCCTGCCGTCCGCCCCGTTCGGTACGTCACCGGGTTCGGCACGGTCCGGCCGGCCACCCCGTGATCCTTGTGCGCACCGGTGGCCGCGGGCATGACGCGGCCCCCGCCCGGACGAACCGGACGGGGGCCGTGGGAGCCGGCCGGGCCTCAGTGCCGGGGACGGCCGATCAGCTGACCGATGTTGTCCAGCAGCGGGACCTCCAGCCAGGGATTGGGCTGGGCGACCATGGTGAGCAGCACGATCCCGCAGCCGAGCACCAGCAGCACGATCACGTCGGTGAACCTGCTGCGTACCGCCAGCATGCCGACCTCCGGCAGCAGCAGCCGCAGTACGGCGCCGAGCAGGATGCCACCGCCGACCACCATCAGCCCGTACTTGAAGCCGTCCTCGAAGTCGGCGAACACGGTGACCGCGAGCCCGGTCAGGACCACCGTCAGGACCAGCGTTATCGGCCACTGCCGGACCGGCAGCGTGTGCCCGCGCCCCAGCGCCGACCCGGCGCCCTCCGGCGGCAGTGTGCCCGTCGTCCGTACCGGCCGGCGGCGGGTCCTGGCCGGTCGTCGTTCGCTCATGGCCAGACCGTCCCTCGGGGTCAGATACCGGCGCGGCGCTCGGCCGCCTCGACGATGTTGTTGAGCAGCATGGCGCGGGTCATCGGGCCGACACCGCCGGGGTTCGGCGAGATCCAGCCGGCCACCTCGGCGACACCGGGGTGCACGTCGCCGACGATCTTGCCCTCGCTGCGGCTGACGCCGACGTCCAGCACGGCCGCGCCCGGCTTGACGTCCTCCGGCTTGACCAGGTGGGGCACCCCGGCGGCGGCGATGACGATGTCGGCCTTGCGCAGGTGGTAGGCCAGGTCACGGGTGCCGGTGTGGCACAGGGTGACGGTGGCGTTCTCGCTCTTGCGGGTGAGCAGCAGGCCGATCGAGCGGCCGACCGTCACACCGCGGCCGAGGACGACCACCTCGGCGCCGTTGATCTCCACGCCGTGACGGCGCAGCAGCTCGACGATGCCGAGGGGGGTGCAGGGCAGCGGGCCCTGGATGCCGAGGGCGAGCCGGCCGAGCGAGGTCGGGTGCAGGCCGTCGGCGTCCTTGTCCGGGTCCATCAGCTCCAGGACGGGGTTCTGGTCCAGGCCCTTGGGCAGCGGGAGCTGGACGATGTAGCCGGTGCAGGCGGGGTCGGCGTTGAGCTCGCGGACGACGTCCTCGACGTCCTGCTGGGTGGCGGTGGCGGGCAGTTCGCGCTGGATCGAGGCGATCCCCACCTCGGCGCAGTCCTTGTGCTTGCCGTTGACGTACCAGCGGCTGCCCGGGTCGTCGCCGACCAGGACGGTACCGAGACCGGGGACGATGCCCCGCTCCTTGAGAGCCGCCACGCGGACGGACAGTTCGGACTTGATCGCGGCAGCGGTGGCCTTGCCGTCGAGAATCTGGGCAGTCATGGCCCTATTCTCCTGGATCGGCCGGGGTGCCTGTGAATGCGCCCCGGCGAATACGGAACGTGTGGTTCTAGTTGCGGTTGCGCCACAGTTCTGTCCGCGCCCCGGGCCAGGCTGGACACGGCCGGGCCGTCCGGTCGACGATAAGGGCCGGCCATCTCCGCGCCCACAACCCGGTGACGGGCCGCCGGAGACGATGCGGGGACATCCTCGGGGGAACAACAGTGAGCAATCCGTACCAGACACCGCCGCCGGACCCGTACGGCGGCTACGGCCAGCAGCAGCCGCAGCAGTACGGTGCGCCGCAGTACCAGCAGCCGCAGCAGCCGTACCAGCAGCCCGGATACGGCTACCCGCAGCAGCAGGCGTACGCGCCGCAGCCCGTCGCCCAGCCGAACTCCTACGCCACGGCGGCCGTCGTCCTCGGCTTCGTCGCCGTCCTCTTCTCCTGCTTCTACGGCGGGTTCATCGGCCTGATCGGCCTCGGCGTCGGCATCGCCGGGCTCAACCGGTCGGCCTCCACCGGGATCGGCCGCAACATGTCGATCGGCGGGATCGCGCTCAACACGCTGGCCGTGCTGATCTCGATCGCCATGATCGTCTTCATCGTGATCGCCCCGCAGTAGCCGTGACCACCCCGACCATGACCGGACTGACGGTCCGTTGGCGGCGCAGCGCCGGCTCCCTGCCGGGCTCGGTGCTGCGGATGCTGCTGCGCGGGGCCGCCGGCGCGGCGGCCGCGGTGGCCGCGGCCGGACTGCACCGGGCGCACGATCCCGGTGTGCTCTGCCCGCTGCGGCTGGTCACCGGCGTCCCCTGCCCGGTCTGCGGGAGCACCACCGTCTTCATCGAGGCCGGCCGGGGCGACTGGGCGACCGCGCTCGGCGCCAACCCGGTGACGGTCGCCGCCGCCGTCGGCCTGCTGTTCGCCCCGCTCGGCCCCGGCCGCTGGTGGTCCGAGCTGCCCGCGGGCCGCCGGAACACCCTGATCGCCGCCGCCCTGGCCGCCGCCTGGGTGTGGCAGCTGGAGCGGCTGGGCATCTCCCGGCCCTGAACCGGCCTGCGCCCGCGCCTGAAAGCTCGTGCCCGAACGCTCGTACCCGAACGCAGCACCCGGTTCACGGGTCGACAGGTTTCCTGCCGTCACCGGCCGCCCCCTCGTCGGTCCGCTCCGCTATTGTCCCCTTCGGTCGGCAGCCCACATGCCCGTCCGTCCAGGACTTCCCCGCTGTCCGTCCCCCGTCCCATCCTGCCCGGAGGCATCACATGAGCTACCCGCCCGACCCCAACAACCCCTACGGCCAGCAGGCCCCGCAGCCCGGCTACGGCTACCCCCAGCAGCAGCCGCAGCAGCCCGGCTACGGCTACCCCCAGCAGCCGCCGGCCGGCTACGGCATCCCGCAGCAGCCCGGCTACGGCCACGCTGCCTACGTGCAGCCGTTCTACGCCGGCTGGGGCTCGCGGGTCGCGGCGTACCTGATCGACGGTCTGATCGTCGGTGTTCCGGCGGGCATCCTCTACGGCATCGGTGCGGCGATGACCGTGGGCAGCCTCGACTGCTCCACCGACTCGTACGGCGTGACGACCTGTGACGGCGGGGGTGTCAGCGGCGGCGGCGTCGCGCTGATGGTTCTCGGCGCGCTGATCAGCTTCGCCGCCGGCCTGTGGCTGATCGCCCAGGAGGGCAAGACCGGCCAGACCCCCGGCAAGAAGATGGTCAACATCCGGGTGGTCCGCGAGGCGGACGGCCAGCCGCTCGGCTTCGGCATGGCGTTCGTGCGCAAGCTCTGCCACGCCATCGACGGCCTGCCTTGCTACGTCGGCTTCCTGTGGCCGCTCTGGGACGCCAAGAAGCAGACCTTCGCGGACAAGATCATGAGCAGTGTCGTGGTCAAGTCCTCCTGACGAGGACGCGAAGGCGGAAGGCCCGCACCCCCGGAGGATTCCAGGGGGTGCGGGCCTTCCGCGTTCCGCCGTGCGGTGCCCGGCCGGTGCCGCGCACCGGCCGGGCGGGCGCTCAGTGGAAGAAGTGCCGGGTCCCGGTCAGGTACATCGTCACGCCGGCCTCGGTCGCGGCGGCCACGACCTCCTCGTCGCGGATCGAACCACCGGGCTGGACGACGGCCTTGATGCCGCCGCCGATCAGGATCTGCAGGCCGTCCGCGAACGGGAAGAACGCGTCCGAGGCGGCGTACGAGCCCTTGGCGCGCTCGCCGGCCCGCTCGACCGCGAGCTTGGCCGAGTCCACCCGGTTGACCTGGCCCATGCCGACGCCGACCGAGGCGCCGTCCTTGGCCAGCAGGATCGCGTTGGACTTGACGGCCCGGCAGGCCCGCCAGGCGAAGGCCAGCTCGGCCAGCTCCTCCGCCGACAGGGCGTCACCGGCGGCCAGCGTCCAGGTCGACGGGTCGTCGCCCTCGGCGTGGATGCGGTCGGTCTCCTGCAGCAGCACGCCGCCGGAGACCGGGCGGACCTCCTGGCGGCCGGCCGGCGCCTCGGGGGCGCGCAGCACCCGGATGTTCTTCTTACGGGCCAGCACCTCGACCGCGCCGTCCTCGTACGCCGGCGCCACCACGACCTCGGTGAAGATCGGGGCGATCTGCTCGGCCAGCGCCACGGTGACCGGGCGGTTGACCGCGATCACGCCGCCGTACGCGGAGACCGGGTCGCACTCGTGCGCCTTGCGGTGCGCCTCGGCGACGTCCGCGCCGGTCGCGATGCCGCACGGGTTGGCGTGCTTGATGATCGCGACGGCCGGCTCGGCGTGGTCGTAGGCGGCGCGGCGGGCGGCGTCGGTGTCGACGTAGTTGTTGTACGACATCTCCTTGCCGTGCAGCTGCTCGGCGCCGGCCAGGCCGCCGGTGCCGTCGCTGTACAGCGCGGCACCCTGGTGCGGGTTCTCGCCGTACCGGAGCACGTTCTGACGCTCCCAGGTGGCGCCCAGGAACTCGGGGAAGGTCGCGTCGCTCGGCGCGTAGCCGGCCTCGAACCAGGAGGCGACCGCGACGTCGTAGGCGGCGGTGTGCGCGAACGCGGCACCGGCCAGGCGCTTGCGGGTGGCCAGGTCGAAACCGCCGGAGGCCACGGCGGCCAGCACGTCGGTGTAGCGGGCCGGGTCGACCACGACGGCCACCGACGGGTGGTTCTTAGCGGCGGCGCGCACCATGCTCGGGCCGCCGATGTCGATCTGCTCGACGCACTCGTCGGGGGTGGCGCCCGAGGCGACGGTGGCCTTGAACGGGTAGAGGTTCACCACGACCAGGTCGAAGGGCTCGACACCCAGCTCGGCGAGCTGCGCGCGGTGCGACTCCAGCCGCAGGTCGGCGAGGACACCGGCGTGCACGCGGGGGTGCAGCGTCTTCACGCGCCCGTCGAGGCACTCGGGGAACCCGGTGAGTTCGGAGACCTCGGTCACCGGGACGCCCGCGGCGGCGATCCGGCCGGCGGTCGAGCCGGTCGAGACCAGCTCGACCCCGGCGGCGTGCAGGCCCTGGGCCAGCTCCTCCAGGCCGGTCTTGTCGTAGACGCTGACCAGGGCGCGGCGAATCGGGCGGACGTCTTCGGAGACAAGCGGCGTGGTGCTGGCGGCGGCGCTCATGCCGGGATCCATACCTTTCGGTCTTCAATACGGTGGCCTTCGCGGGCCAGCCGGCCCACGACCTCGACGAGCAACTGGCGCTCGACAGTCTTGATGCGCTCGTGCAGCGCGTCGCCGCCATCGGCATGGTCGGCGTCGGTGACCTCCACGACGCCCTGCGCGATGATCGGCCCGGTGTCCACCCCGGCGTCGACCAGGTGGACGGTGCAGCCGGTGACCTTCACGCCGTACGCGAGCGCGTCGGTGACGCCGTGGGCGCCGGGGAAGGCGGGCAGCAGTGCGGGGTGGGTGTTGACGATCCGGCCGGCGAAGGCGGCGACGAACTCCGGGCCGAGGATCTTCATGAAGCCGGCGGTGACCACCAGGTCGGGCCGGTGCTCCGCGACGGCCTCGGTGAGGGCGCGGTCCCAGCCGTCCCGGGCGGGGAAGTCCTTGACCCGGTGGACGAAGGTCGGCAGGCCGGCGCGCTCGGCGCGTTCCAGGCCCGCGATGCCGTCCCGGTCCGCGCCGACGGCGAGGATCCGCGCGCCGTACGCGGGGTCGGCGGCCGCGTCGATCAGGGCCTGCAGGTTGGTGCCGGAACCGGAGACCAGGACCACCAGACGGGCGGGGCCGGGCGTACGGGGCGGGAACACTTTGGCGGAGGCCACTGCGACATTCTCCGTAGCTTCGGGGCGCCGCCCGCTGGTACGTCCACCGGTGGTGGGGCCACTACGAACGGCAGGTCGAGCGGGTCGGAACGGCGGAATTCCCGCTGCGCTGCGGGCTCCGGGAACCGATGGGGATTGCTGACCGTCACCACGATAACGGCTGCTCCGGCGGGTCCCGAACCGGCCCGATACCGCTACGCGCGTAGCTGAGACCGGGATCTCGCCGCACCCGCGACGGCAGGCCGCCGCGGGCCTCCCGGACGCCTGCGGGATCATTGGAGGCGGGCAGGCAGGCCCCACCGACCGACAAGGATTGGCTGACACCATGAGCAGCGGCGACAACACCGGCGAGCGCAACCCCTTCGCGCCGCCGCCGGCGGACGCTCCGGACCAGCCGTGGCAGCCGCGGACGCCGCCGCCCCCGGCCGGCGGGAAGCCCGATGCGCCCGAGGCGCCCGAAGGGGAGGAGCAGCACCCCCAGGTGCCGCCGCAGCACCCGTGGAGCCCCGGCTACCAGGGCCCCTGGCACCCGCAGCCGGCCCCCCAGCAGCCCAAGCCCGACCCCAACGACCCGGCCCAGCGGCGCGCCCGCAACGCCCTGATGGCCGGCATGGCAGCCCTGGTCTGCTCCCTCGCCGGCATCCACTACGTGGCGCTGTTCCTCGGCGCGCTCGCCGTCCACTGGGCCGTCGGCGCCCTGCGCGCCACCCCCAAGCCGCCCGCCCCGACCGATGCCGCGACCCGCGGCGCCCCGGCCCGCCCCGGCTTCGGCCCGACCCTGGGCCCGGCGCACGGCCCGGCCGGCAGCCCGCAGAGCCCGGCGGCCCTCGCCGGCCTGTTCACCGGCTCGGTCGCGGTGATCGTGACGCTCTGCTCGATCGGCCTGAGCATGTACTACGCGGACTACGGGACCTGCGTGAAGGACGCCCTCACCTCGACCGCCGAGCAGAACTGCAGCCAGCTCGCGCCGAAGTGGTACGTCAACCTGGTCAACCCGAGCAAGTGACGGAAGCCGGGGGGTACGCCGGGGTCCGCCGGGCGTCCGGCCTCCCGGGGCCACGGCCGTAGCCCCGGCGGGCTGGACCGGGCCAGGGGCGGGCTGGGACCGGGCTGCGGCCGGGCTAGGGCCGGGCCCGCGGGCCGCACCGCAGCACCAGTCCGTACGCCCCCGCCCGGGCCCGGGCCGCCAGTACGCCCAGCACCGCTCCCGGCTCCGCACCTGCCGACGGCCACCGGGAGCCGAGGGGCCACCCGGGCCGGCCCGGCGCTCCGGCCCGGGCGAGTCCGGCCCAGGCGCGTCCGGCCCACGAGGCCCCGCGGGGCGACGGCCCTTCGGCGGTGAACCCGGCCTCCGGGAGGACCCCCGAGGACACCCCGCCGCGCACCAGCCAGGCCCGGACCACCAGGGCCCCCGGTACGCCCACCCCCGCGAACCAGCCGGCCGCCGCCGTCCCCACCTGCCACGGGACGGGACCCAGCTGCGCCATCCGCCCCGTCCCGAGCGCACCGCCGGCCAGCCACCCGGACACCGCGACCGCCGCACCCGCCAGCAGGGCGGCCGCCAGCGCCACCGCCACGGTCGCCACCGGGTGCCAGGCCCCGGCGGCCCGGCACCCGACTCCGCGCCCGTCGTCCTGCGCACCCGCCCCGTCCCGCCCGGCGGCCTCGGCCGGCCCGCCCGTGCCGTCCCCGGCGCCCTCCCCGCCCTCGCCGCCCCACGACCGGAACCCCGCCGACCCGCCCCGGCCCGCCGCCGCCCGGCCCAGCAGTACGGCCGGCGTCAGTCCGGCGAGGAGCGGCAGCAGGCAGACCAGCCAGCGCCAGCCCCCCTCCCCGGAGGCGGGAAGCAGCCCGAACAGCGGAACGGCCGGCAGCGGCCCGAGCAACGCCCCGGAAGGCGCGACCACCGCCCCCGTACCGACCACGAACCCCGGCCCCAGCGCGTACGCCGCACCCCACACCACCGCGTTCGGCAGCAGCACCACACAGAGCAGCAGGAGCCCGAGCACCCCCGCGACCCCGCCGCCGGCCTGCGGCAGCGGCCGACCGCCCACCAGCGCGTCCAGCACCGCCGCACCCGCGACCAGCAGCCCCCCGGCCCCGACCAGGCCCAGTACCGCGGCCAGCGCCGCCCGCCGGACGGCCGCCCCGGCCTCCGCGCGGGCCGCCGGCCAGATCCAGGAGGGCACCCGCTCCGGCTTGGGGACCGACCCGGCGGGCCATCCGTGCCCCACCGTCCGACCGCCAGGACGTACCGACCTGACACCCGCCCCGAGCGCGCCGACCACCAGCAGCGCCGCCGCCAGCACGTCCGGCAGCACCCGGGCCCGGAAGGCGGCCCCGGCCGCCCCGACGGCGCCGACCGGCTCCCCGCTCGCACCCAGCAGCGCCACCCCCGCCACCACCATCAGGTACCCGGCGCCCACCGCGACCGCCCCGCCCCGGCCCCCGCCGCGCGCCGCCGTACCCGCCCCCGCCACCCCGTCGGCCGCACCGCCGCGCGCACCGGCCGCACCGGGCCGGCCGACGCCGGCGGCCCGCCGGCCGGCGCGGTGCAGCTGCCAGGCGGTCAGGACGGTGAGCAGCAGCGGCGTGACGGTGACCGGCGCCCCCGCCCCGCCCCGGCCGAGCGGACCACCGTGCCCGAGCAGCCAGACGGTGCCCGCCAACCGGGCGGCTCCGCTCGCCGTGTCGTCCGCGTACGGGGTCACCACCCAGAGGCCGAGAATCGGCACCGCCACGGCCGCGAGCCCCAGGAGTGCCGTCCGCACCCCGGCGAGCAGGTCGGCCAGCACCGACCGGGAGCTCAGCTCGCTTGGCAGATCCAGGATCGGACGGCCCATCAGCTGCGTCATGCGCCTCATGGTGCCAAGACGACTCGCCCTGCCCCGTGAAGAGGCAAACCGTCGCCGTGTCCCAGATTATTGGCTTATGCGCATTTTCAGACCTCGCCACCAAGCCGTCGTCGCCGCCCCGGCCCGGAGGGTCTGATGACCACGCCACCCACCGCCGAGCGCCCCGCCGAGCGCGCCTCCGACAACACCGTCGAGCAGCCGCCACCGACCAAGGGGCGCCGCGCCAGGCGCAACGGCGGCCGGGCCCGGCCACAGCCGGACGCGGCCCGGCTGCTCGGGCTGCTGACACCGCGTGAGGCCCAGGTCCTGGCCCGGCTCGCCGCGGGTGACGACGCCGCGCAGCTGGCGGCCGCCCTGGGCATCGCCCCGGCCACGGCCCGCACCCACCTGCACCGGGCCATGCGCAAGATCGGCGCCCGCTCCCCCGAGGAGGCCGCCGCCACCGCGGCCGCCCTGCTCGCGGCCCCGACCCGAGGCCCGGCCCAGGGCGGCGCTCCGTCCGCTCCCGCCGGGAACACCGCAGGTGAGCGTGCATCCGGTGACACACCGGCACCCCCGCCCGGGGCCGGGACCACGGCGGCCCGGGCCGGGGCGGGAGCGCCGAAGGACGTCCCGGTGAAGGACGTCCCGACCATGGGCCTTCCGGTGAAGGACCGTCTCGTGAGGGACCGTCCCGTGAAAGAAGCACCGCGACGGGCCGGGCCAGGACAGGCAGGCCCGGCGAAGGGCACCGCGGAGAAGGACCGCGCGGCAGACGGCGCCGGCCCGAGGTCGGGAGCCGCGGGAGCCGGGGGAACCAAGGGAACGACGGCTGCCGCACCCCGCACCGTCACCTCGAAGCCCGGGGCACCCGAGGCAGGATCCCTGAGGTCCGGCGTCCGGGAGGCCGGCACCGGGGAAGCCGGAGCGACAGGGAACGACACCGGGAAGGCGGGCTCGGCGGGCTCGGCGGGCGACGGTACCCGGAAGGCCGAAGCGCCCGCGGGCAGTACCGGGAAGGCCGGACCCGGCGACGCCGCGACCCGGCAGGCCACCGGTGCCCCGTCCCCCGTTCGGCCCCCGGCCGTCGGGGCGGGCCTCGCCTTCGAGGACCTGTACGAGTCCGCGCACACCCGGTTGGTCCAGCAGGTCTTCCTGCTCACCGGGGCCCGCCGCCACACCCTGCGCTGCGTGCACCTGGCGTTCGGCGCCGCACTGCGGGTCTGGCCCGGGGTGTCGGCGCTGCCCGACCCGGAGGCGTGGGTCCGGGCCCGCGCCTGCGAGGCGGCGCTCTCCCCCTGGCACCGTGCGGGCCGGCGCCGGGCGGCGGCCGGGTGGCGGCCGTGGCGCCGGCCCGCGGTCCGGCCGGCCGACGAGGGCCAGGCCGTCCTGCCGGACCACGACCGGCTGTCGGACCAGGACCGGGCCCTGCTCAAGGCGCTGCGGCGACTGTCCCGCCCGCAGCGCCGGGCGCTGGTGCTGCACGACGGGATCGGGCTGCCGGCCGCCGCGGTGGCCGTCGAGGTGGAGTCGAGCACCGCCGCCGCCGAGGGCCGGGTGCTGGCGGCCCGGGTGGCGCTGGCGGCCGCACTGCCCGAGCTGGTCGGCGCGGACCCGGCCGACCCGGGCTTCGGCGACCGGCTCAGCGCGCTGCTCCACCGGGCGGCCGTCCGCGGCTGCCCGGAGCCGCACCGGCCGCCCGTCCCCGTGCTGAGTGCCCGGCACCGGCTCCGGACCGCCGGACGGACCGGCGGCGCGGCGGTGGTCACCCTGGCGATGGCGACCGCCGTGGCGACGACGCTCTTCGGCGCGGGGCCGGGTGAGCTGTTCAAGCCGTCCCCGCCGGTGCCGCACCCGGTCTGCACGAACGCGCAGAACGGCAGTGCCGGGCCGGCCGAGCCGGGCGGGGTGCCGCCGGGCCTGCGGACCGCCTGGTGCAGTTCCGCGCCGGGCCGGGCCGCCGTCCTGGGCCCGCCGCCGCTGCCGGCGCTCTCGCTCTGGGGGCCGGCGCTCCCGGGCGTCCGGGGTTCGATGGACGCGGCCGGTCCGCCGGGGCCGGGCGGGGCGGCGGCCGCCCGGTGCACGGTGCTCTCCCCGCGCCCGTGCGCCGCCCGGCCGCAGTCGGTGCCGCCGCTGCCGGCGCCGCTGCGCGCGGCCGGGGCACGCTGACCCGGGTGCGGCGTGCGCGGTGACCCGGACGGGGTGGCCCGGGCGAACGCGAGGGCGCCCCTCCCCGGACGGTGGTCCGGGGAGGGGCGCCCTCGCGAGCGGGGCGGCCGGGGCCGCCGCGCTCGATCAGCCTGTACTGCCGACCGGCTTCGGTCAGCCGATGAGCTCGCGAGCCAGGCGGGCGGTCTCGGACGGCGTCTTGCCGACCTTGACACCGGCGGCCTCAAGGGCCTCCTTCTTCGCCTGGGCGGTGCCCGAGGAGCCGGAGACGATGGCGCCGGCGTGGCCCATGGTCTTGCCCTCGGGGGCGGTGAAGCCCGCGACGTAGCCGACGACCGGCTTGGTGACGTGCTCGGCGATGTAGGCCGCGGCACGCTCCTCGGCGTCGCCGCCGATCTCACCGATCATCACGATGATCTCGGTCTGCGGGTCCTCCTGGAACGCCTTGAGGGCGTCGATGTGGGTGGTGCCGATGACGGGGTCGCCACCGATGCCCACGGCCGAGGAGAAGCCGATGTCGCGCAGCTCGTACATGAGCTGGTAGGTCAGGGTGCCGGACTTCGACACCAGGCCGATCTTGCCGGCCTGGGTGATGTCCGCCGGGATGATGCCGGCGTTGGACTGTCCGGGGCTGATCAGGCCCGGGCAGTTCGGGCCGATGATCCGGGTCTTGCTGCCCTTGGAGCCGGCGTACGCCCAGAAGGCGGCCGAGTCGTGGACCGGGACACCCTCGGTGATGACGACCGCGAGGCCGATCTCGGCGTCGATCGCCTCGACGACGGCGTCCTTGGTGAACTTCGGCGGCACGAAGATGACCGTGACGTCGGCGCCGGTCTTCTCGATGGCCTCGGCCACGGAGCCGAAGACGGGCACGTCGGTGCCGTCGACGTCAACGGTGGTGCCGGCCTTGCGCGGGTTCACACCGCCGACGATCTGGGTGCCGGAGGCGAGCATGCGGCGGGTGTGCTTCATGCCCTCGGAGCCGGTCATGCCCTGGACGATGACCTTGCTGTCCTTGGTAAGGAAGATAGCCATGATTCAGTCCTCTCCCTTACTTGTTGGCCAGCTCGGCGGCGCGGTCGGCCGCACCGTCCATGGTGTCCACCTGCTCGACGAGCGGGTGGTTGGCGTCGGTCAGGATCTGACGCCCCAGCTCGGCGTTGTTGCCGTCGAGGCGGACGACGAGGGGCTTGGTGACGGCCTCGCCCTTCTCCTCCAGCAGCGCGAGCGCCTGCACGATGCCGTTGGCGACCGCGTCGCACGCGGTGATGCCGCCGAAGACGTTGACGAAGACCGACTTGACGTCGGCGTCGCCCAGGATGATCTCCAGGCCGTTCGCCATCACCTCGGCGGAGGCGCCGCCACCGATGTCGAGGAAGTTGGCGGGCTTGACGCCACCGTGGTTCTCACCGGCGTAGGCGACGACGTCCAGGGTGCTCATGACGAGACCCGCGCCGTTGCCGATGATGCCGACCTCGCCCTCGAGCTTGACGTAGTTCAGGCCCTTGGCCTTCGCCGCCGCCTCGAGGGGGTTGGCCGCGGCCTTGTCCTCGAGCTCCTCGTGGTGGGGCTGACGGAACTCGGCGTTCTCGTCCAGCGACACCTTGCCGTCAAGCGCGATGATCTTGCCCTCGCCGGACTTGATCAGCGGGTTGACCTCGACGAGGAGCGCGTCCTCGGCGATGAAGACCTTCCACAGCTTCTGCAGAACGTCGGCGACCTGGTCGGCGATCTCGGCCGGGAACTTCGCGGCCGCGACGATCTCGGCGGCCTTCTCCGGGGTGCAGCCCTCGTTGGCGTCGACCGGGATCTTGGCCAGTGCGTCCGGGTTCTCCTCGGCGACGACCTCGATCTCCACGCCGCCCTCGACGCTGGCCATGGCCAGGAAGGTGCGGTTGGTGCGGTCCAGCAGGAACGAGACGTAGTACTCGTCCTTGATGTCCGCGGTCTGGGCCAGCATCACCTTGTGAACGGTGTGACCCTTGATGTCCATACCGAGGATCGCCTCGGCCTTGGCGACCGCGTCGGCCGGGTCGGCGGCGAGCTTGACGCCGCCGGCCTTGCCACGGCCACCGACCTTCACCTGAGCCTTGACGACGGCGCGTCCACCGAAGCGCTCGGCGATGGCACGAGCTGCTTCGGGGGTCTCGATGACGTCCCCGTCAAGCACGGGTACACCGTGCTTGGCGAAGAGGTCCCTCGCCTGGTACTCGAACAGGTCCACGTGTGTTCGTCCTTGTTCGTGGTCGCGGATTGTGTCTCTACGAGCGTGCCACGGCAGGATCTTCGCTGCGGGTCGTCGAGGCGGTGCAGGTACGCAGAGATACGGCCTTGCGGCCCACACAGCCACGGGCGCACACGTCAATCAACACGCGCGTCACGTCCGTCTGGCAGGTTATCCCCGTACGACGGGCCTGTTTCGCCCGGGACCGGCCCGGGTTTGGTGAGAACCGTCACAACGGCCCGCCCACGGCGTGTCGGGCGTGCCGCTCACCGCGCCCGGCGACCCCCGGTGAGGTCCGACCCGGTTCACCCGTCCGGGTGAATTTCCGGTCCGGCCGCTCAGTTCTGCAGGTCGGGTACCGGCAGCGGACGCTTCTCGATCGCGGCCGCCATGATCTCCGGGAAGGCGTCCGGGGTGCAGGCGAAGGCGGGCGCCCCCAGGGCGGCCAGCGCGGCCGCGTGGGCGTGGTCGTACGCCGGGGCCCCCTCGTCCGAGAGGGCCAGCAGGGCGATGAACTGGACGCCGGACGCCTTCATCGCCGCGACCCGCTTGAGCATCTCGTTGCGGATGCCGCCCTCGTAGAGGTCGCTGATCAGCACCACGATCGTCTCCGAGGGCCGGGTGATCCGCGACTGGCAGTAGGCCAGCGCCCGGTTGATGTCGGTGCCGCCGCCGAGCTGAGTCGCGAACAGCACGTCCACCGGATCGCTCAGTTGCTCGGTGAGGTCGACCACCGAGGTGTCGAAGACCACCAGTCGGGTGTCCAGCGTCTTCATCGAGGCGAGCACCGCGCCGAACACCGCCGAATGGACCACCGACGGCGCCATCGAACCGGACTGGTCGATGCAGAGGATCACGTCCTTCTTCACCGCCCGCTGGGCCCGGGCGTAGCCGATCAGCCGCTCGGGGACGACCGTGCCGCGCCCGTCCGGGCCGGCCTCGGGCAGGTAGTTCTTGAGATTGGCCCGGATCGTGCGGTCCCAGTCGATGTCGCGGTGGCGGGGGCGGTTGACCTTCGCACTGCGGTCCAGCGCACCGCCGAGGGTGGCCCTGGTCCGGTCGGCCAGCCGGCGCTCCAGGTCCGCGACCACCTTGCCGACCACGGCCCGGGCGGTCTCCCGGGTGGTCTCGGGCAGCGCGTGCTTCAGCGAGAGCAGCGTGCCGACCAGGTGGACGTCCGGCTCGACGGCCTCCAGCATCTCCGGCTCCAGCAGCAGGCGCTCCAGGCCCAGCCGGGAGATGGCGTCCTGCTGCATCAGCTGGACGACCGAACTCGGGAAGTACTCCCGGATGTCGCCCAGCCAGCGGGCCACCTGCGGCGCGGACCCGCCCAGCCCGGCAGTGCGCGGGCCCGGCTTCGCACCCTCGCCGGCCTCCCCCCGGTAGAGGGCGGCGAGGGCGGCGTCCATCGCGGCGTCCCGGCCGAGGAGGCGGCAGCCCGTCCCGTCGGCCTCCCCGCCGAGCACCAGCCGCCAGCGGCGCAGCCGCTCGGCGTCGGCGTCCGAACCGGTGCCCGGACCGGAACCGAGGGCGGTGCCGGCGGCCGTACCGGGGGCGCCGCCGCCGGCCGCGGCGAACTGGGGTGTGACGGACATCGGGCACTCCTTCTGACGGGATCTCGGACTTGGGTTCTCGCGATGTCGCGTCGTCGTCGGGACTTCAGGGCAGCGGGACTTCGGACAGCGGTACTGCAAGGCAGCGGTTCTGCAGGGCTTCAGGACAGCGGTTCTGCAGGGCTTCAGGACAGTGCCGGCGCCTGAGGACGCCAAAGCGCCGGCTCAGGCACTGCGGCGGTCGGTCTGCCGGGGGATCCGCCGCAGGCCGTCGCCCGGCCGGCCGGGACCGGCCGGCGACTGCGGCCCGGCCAGGCCGAGCAGCAGGGCCACGGTGGGCAGCGCGGCGTCCGCACGTTCCTCGTCGAGGTCCGCCGCCGGGCCGGCCGGCCGCGCCGCCGGGGCGCCGAGCGGACCGGCGGCCACCTGCTCGCCGACCGTGCGGCGCACCCCGGCCTCCAAGGCGGAGAACGTCCGGCGCAGCAGCGGCAGCACATCGGTGAAGACCTCGCCGGGCACGCCCGCCAGCCAGCCGTCCAGCAGACCCAGCAGGCGGGCGTCGTGCAGCAGCAGGGCGCCGCCGCCCGACAGGAAGCCCTCCACCCAGCCCGCGGCGTCCGCCGGGGCACTGGCCGTGGAGAGCACCAGACCCATCCGGCGGCCCGCCTCCGCGGAGTCCAGCCGGCCGTCGTCCAGCAGCAGCCGCACGGCCCGGCCGCGGAGCAGCCCGGGGACGCCGGTCGCCGCGCCGCCGGCCGGCTCGCGGCGGGCCAGCGAGCCGAGGGTGGCGGCCCAGCGGTCGGCGAGCGTATCGGCCGCCGGGCGCGGGGCGCCGCCCTGACCGGTGCCGGTAGTTCCGGTGCTGCCGGCGGCGCCGGTGCCCGTCCCGGCGGCGTTCTCCAGCAGGCCGATCGCCGCGTGCACCTCGTCGACGGAGCGCCGCATCGCCGCCGCGCCCTCCGCGTCCAGGCCGGTGCAGGCGGGCGGCAGGCCGACGCAGACCCGCTCGGCCAGCCCCCTGGCCACCGCGTCCAGCGCGGTGCTGTCCGTGCCCCGGACGTCCCCGTACCGCAGGGCCCGGACCAACGAGGGCAGTGCCCCGGCCAGTTGGGCCACGTCTGTGTCGAGGGCGGCCCGGTCGGCGAGCACCCGCATCACCGCGGGCAGCGCCCGCGACAGGCCTGCCAGCAGACAGCGCTCCACCAGCCCGGTCAGCGCGCCGAGTTCGCCGGCCCGGGCGGCCGTCTCCACCGCCTTGCCGGTCGCCGCGTCCTCGACCGTGGTGCCCCACTGGGCGGCCTCCACGATCCGGACCGCGAACTCCGGCTCCCAGCGCAGCCGCCAGCTCTCCCGGAAGGTGCCGGTGGAGTTGACCGCGGACCGGCTCGGGGTGCCCCAGTCGACGCCGAGCAGCCGCAGGCGGTGCAGCAGCCGGGAGCGGGCGACGTCGTTCTCCTTGCGGAGGTCGAGGTCCAGATCCCGGGCCTCGGGCTCCGGCTTGAGCCGCAGGGTGCGCTGGAGCCGGGTGAGGTCCCGTTGGAGCGGCACGGCCGGGGCCGCGTCGGGCACCTCGCCCAGCGCGTCGCCGATCACCAGCCGGTCGTGCACCAGGGCCAGCGCGACGTCCGAGCCGTCGCACATCACCGAGCGGACGGCGTCCAGCGTCTCGGTCAGCCCGGCCAGCGGGCGGCCGCGCATCACCGCGAGCGTGCCGGCCAGCCGGACGGCCTCGATGACGTGCGCGGACGAGACCGGGTGGTCCTCCCGGCGGAGCAGGTCGGCGGCCATCGTCATCCACCGGGCGAGCGGGTCGCCGTCGGCGGCGAACAGGTGGTGGTACCAGCCGGGCGAGGCGATGCCGGCGCCGTAGCCGGTGTGCTGGGAGAGCCGGCGGTGGGTCCACGGGACCCAGGTGATCTCGGTGCGGACCTTCTTGGGCAGGGTGGCGAGCAGGGCCCGGTCGTGCGCGACGGTCGGCATCGTGGCCAGCGCCGGGACGTGCCAGGCACCGCAGACGACGGCGATCCGCCGGTGCCCGGCCCGCCGGGCGGCCCGGACCTGCTGGCGCATGTACGCCTCGCGCAGCTCGTCGCGGCGCCCGGCCCCGCCGTCCTCGCGCAGTGCCGTCATGGCCTCGGCGACCGCCGTGAAGGGCGCGAGGGCGTCCGCGCCGGGGGCCCGGTGCTCGACCACGTCCTCCCACCAGCGCTCGGCGTCGTCGTGGCCGGCCGCCGCGGCCAGCGCGCCGATCGGGTCGCCGCCCGCCGGGCCGCCGTCCGGGAGGTGACCGTCCGGCCCGCCGTCCGGGAGGTGACCGTCCGGGAGGTGACCGTCCGGGAGGCCCTCCTGCCCACCGCCGTCCTCGCCCGGGCCGCTGTCGGCCGGGAGGGCCTGGTCCGGGCGGCTGTCCGGAGAAGTGCCCCCCGGCACTCCCCCTGACGGCTCGGACGGGCTCCGGGGCCCGGTCGGTTCCGTGGCGAGGCTGTACGCCGCGGGCAGGTCGATGAACCGGACGGGGACGTCGGCGTCGAGGGCGTACCGGATCGCGACCCATTCCGGGGAGAAGACCGCGAAGGGCCAGAACGCCGCCCTGGCCGGGTCGTCCACGGCGTGGGCCAGCAGGGCGACCGGCGGAACCATCTCCTTGTCGCCGGCCAGGTCGATGATCGGATCGGCCTCCGGCGGGCCCTCGACCAGCACCACGTCCGGCCGCAGCTGCTCCAGCGCGGCCGCCACCGCGCGCGCCGAACCCGGGCCGTGGTGCCGGACGCCGAGCAGCGTCACCTCTGCGCTCATCGCGCCTCCTCTCCTCGAAGACCGTCGGTCGGGTTCAGCGGGCGTTCTCGCGGGCGGCGCGGTAGAAGTCCTTCCAGCCGTCGCGCTCGCGGACCACGCCCTCCAGGTACTCGCGCCAGACCACCTGGTCGGCGACCGGGTCGCGCAGGACGGCGCCGAGGATGCCCGTGGTCACGTCGCCGGCCCGGAGCACCCCGTCGCCGAAGTGCGCGGCCAGCGCGAGGCCGTTGGTGACCACCGAGATCGCCTCGGCCGTCGACAGGGTGCTGCTCGGCGTCTTCACCTTCGTCCGCCCGTCGGCGGTGATGCCGTCCCGCAGCTCGCGGAAGACGGTGACCACCCGGCGGATCTCCTCCGCCCCGCCCGGCAGCTCCGGCAGGTCCAGCGAGCGGCCCAGCTGGCCGACCCGGCGGGTGACGATGTCGACCTCCTCGTCCAGCGTCGCGGGCAGCGGCAGCACCACCGTGTTGAACCGGCGGCGCAGCGCGCTCGACAGCTCGTTGACGCCGCGGTCCCGGTCGTTCGCGGTGGCGATCAGGTTGAAGCCGCGGACCGCCTGGGTCTCACCGCCCAGCTCGGGGACCGGCAGGGTCTTCTCGGACAGGATGGTGATCAGGCTGTCCTGGACGTCGGCCGGGATCCGGGTCAGCTCCTCCACCCGGGCGATCTTGCCGTCGGCCATCGCCCGCATCACCGGCGAGGGCACCAGGGCGGCCCGGCTGGGGCCGTGGGCGAGCAGCTGGGCGTAGTTCCAGCCGTACCGGACGGCCTCCTCGGGCGTGCCCGCGGTGCCCTGGACGAGCAGCGTGGAGTCCCCGCTGATCGCGGCCGCCAGGTGCTCGGACACCCAGGTCTTGGCCGTCCCCGGCACCCCGAGCAGCAGCAGCGCCCGGTCGGTGGCCAGGGTGGTGACGGCGACCTCGACGATCCGGCGCGGGCCGATGTACTTGGGGGTGATCACGGTGCCGTCGGGCAGCTCCCCGCCCAGCAGGTAGGTGGCCACGGCCCACGGCGAGAGCCGCCAGCGCTCGGGGCGCGGGCGGTCGTCCTGCCCGGCGAGCGCGGCCAGCTCGGCGGCGAACGCGTCCTCGGCGTGCTCCCGCAGCACCTCGGCGTCGGTCGTCCCGGCAGTCGTCGCAGTCGTCATGGGGGCTCCTTCTGGTCGGCCGCCGGACACACCTGTGGCAGGGGTCGCGGGCGGCGGGGTGATCGATGGGGAGCATCGGCGCAGATGTCGTCCGGCCGGCGGGAAGGGCCCCGTCCGGCCTGCTCGAACAACCATGCACCCCGCCACTGACAACCGGTCGCGGGCCACTGACCGGCGATCAGTTCGGCCGCCCCCGTTGTCAGTCCCTCCCCCTAGCGTCGTGGCCATGGAGGAACGCTGGAGCACCGAACACGTCCTGTCCCTGGCGCCTGACGCCCCCTCATGCAAGGCGGCGGGCAAGCTGTCCTCGCCCGCGCCCTGGTCGGGCACGGGCACCGACGGGGCGGCCCTCTGGGGCGAGTGCAAGGGCAGCGGCAGCACGCCGTACCGGACGGTCGTCGAACTGACCACGCCCGCCTACCGGTGCAGCTGCCCGAGCCGCAAGTTCCCGTGCAAGCACGCCCTCGGGCTGCTCCTGCTGTGGAGCGGCAGCCCCGAGGCCGTCCCGGCCGGCGCCGAGCCCGCCGACTGGGCCGCCGACTGGCTGAAGGAGCGCCAGGAACGCACCGAACAGGCCGCCGAGCGGCGCACCGCCAAGGCCGAGGCGGCCGCCGCCGACCCGGCCGCCGCGCGGCGGCGGGCCGAGAAGCGCTCCGCCCGGGTCGCGGCCGGCGCGCAGGAGCTCCGGCTCCGGCTCGCCGACCGGATCCGGCACGGCCTGGCCGACACCGGCGGCACCCGGTCCGACTGGGAGGAGGTCGCCGCCCGGATGGTCGACGCCCAGGCCCCGGGCCTGGCCACCAAGGTCCGCGAACTGGACCACACCGCGCAGGGCGACCTGCTGGAGGAGTACGCGATGCTGCATCTGCTGGCCACCGCCTACGGCCGGGTCGACGACCTGCCCGAGGCGCTCGGCGCCACCGTCCGCGCCCGGGTCGGCTTCACCTCCGAGACCGCCGAACTGCTCGCCGGCCCCACCGTCCGGGACCGCTGGCAGGTCCTGGGGGTGCGCGACACCCCCGACGAACGGCTGACCACCCGCCGGCTCTGGCTGCGCGGCGCCAAGACCGGCCGCCCCGCCCTGCTGCTCGCCTTCGGCCGCCCCGGCCAGGCCCCCGACCTGGCCCTGCCCACCGGCCAGGAACTGGAGGCCGAGCTGGCCTTCCACCCCGGTGCCCGGCCGCTGCGCGCCGTCCTCGGCACCCGCTACGGCGCGCCGCAGTCCCCCGGCGACGCCGTCCCGGCGGGCATCTCCCCGGCCGAGGCGCTGGCCGGCTACGGCGCGGCCGTCGCCGAGGACCCGTGGACCGAGTCCTGGCCCACCGTGCTGACCGGCGTGATCCCGGTCCACGACATCGACGGCTGGCACCTCACCGACGGCCGGCACAGCCTGCGACTGCACCGGGCCGGCCTGCCCGAGCCGGCGCTCTGGCAGCTCGCCGCCGTCTCCGGCGGCCGCCCGGTCACCCTCTTCGGCGAGTGCGGCCACCGCGGCTTCACCCCCGTCACCGTCTGGGACGAGCACGGCCGCCCGAGCGGCCTCACGCAGTAGGGCGCGGCGGCCGCCGCACCCGCCCCCGGGGCCGTGCGCACCGCCACCGCCCGAGCCTCCGCCACCCGCAGCCACAGCCGCGCCCGCAGCCGATCGGCGCCGGCCCGGCCACCACCCTTCAGGAGCCCGCACGTGACGGCCACCCGAACCGAACCCGCCGCCCCGGCCGACGCCTGGGAGGAGCTCCGGACCACCGCCCTGCTGGGCACCGACCGCCGCCCGCTCCCCGCGCCCGCCGGGTCGCCGGCCCTGGTCGCCGCCGCGACCGCGGTCGACCGGACGGACCCGGCCACCGCCCTGCTGGAGCTGGCCGCCCTCACCGCCGTCCGGCGCCGGGCCGGTGCCAGGCCCGCCACCGTGCCGTCCGCCGGGGGCGCCGCCCCCGCCGACCCGAGGCCCGAACTGCCCGTGGCCGCCGCCCGCCGGCTCACCGTCCTGCTGGACGGGCGCGCCGGCGGCGCGGGCGGCACCCTCGCCAACCTCACCGAACTGCTCCCGCAGTGGCTCGCCACCGCCCGGGCCCGCGGCTTCCGGCCGCCCGCCGCGCTGCTGCCCGCCCTGCTGGACGGTGCCCGCGGCCGCAGCGAACTGCGCGGCGACGTGGTCGCCCTGGCCGGCCCGCTGGGGCGCTGGCTGGCCGAGCGGAACCCCGACTGGCGCTTCGTGCTGCGCACCGCCACGGACGCGCCCGGCCCGGCCGGGCCGGCGGCCTCCGAACCGCCCGGCGACGCGGACGGCACCGGCAGCACGAGCACCTCGGGCGACACCGGCGCCCCCGGCGACGAGCACCGGATCTGGCACGAGGGCCTGTTCGCCGAACGCGTCACCCACCTGACCCGGCTGCGCCGCACCGACCCGGCCGCCGGCCTCGACCTGCTGCGCGGCACCTGGCCGACCGAACGGGCCGAGGACCGCCTGCTCTTCCTGGACGCCCTCCAGGACGGCCTCTCCCCGTCGGACGAGCCCTTCCTGGAGGCCGCCCTCGGCGACCGCAGCAAGAACGTCCGCGCGACGGCCGCCGAACTGCTCTCCACCCTCCCCGGTTCCGCCCTCGCCACCCGGATGGCCGAGCGCGCCCGGGCCGCCGTACGGCTCGCCGGCACCGGCCACGCGCTGCTGGTCACGCCGCCGGCCGAGTGCGACGCCGCGATGCAGCGCGACGGCGTGGCCCCGAAGTCGCCGACCGGGCGCGGCGAGCGCGCCTGGTGGTTCGGCGAGATCGTCGCGGCCACCCCGCTGAGCACCTGGACGGACGACACCGGCCTGACGCCCGCCCGACTGCTCGGGCTGCCGGTCGGCGACGCCGGCCCGGACGGCAAGGGGGCCGACCGGGCCGACGGCACCTGGACGGACGATCTGCGCGAGGGCTGGGCCCGGGCCGCGGTCCGCCAGCACGACGCCGACTGGGCCCGCGCCCTGCTCGGGCCGGCACCCAGGCCCGGGCGGGACGGCCGGACCACCCGCACCGCCGGGGCACCCGCCAAGCTGCTCGCCGTCCTGCCCGCGTCCGAGCGGGCGGCCTGGACGGCCGCGTTCATCCAGGCCCACGGCCTGGGTGAGGCCTTCCAACTGCTGGGGGCGTGCGCCACCCCGTGGACGCCCCCGCTCTCCACCGCCGTGGTGGCGGCCCTGGAGCGGGCCGCCCGCTCCGGGACGTACCCCTGGAGCCACAGCGGGGTCCTCGGGATGACCGAGCGGGCGCTAGCCCCGGAGGCCGCTCCCGCCGTGGAGGCCCTGGCGTCCGACGCCGCGCCCGACACCGCCTGGGCGGAGACCTTCGCCCGGCTCGCGGGGACCTTGCGCTTCCGGGCGGCGATGCTGGCCGAGCTCGACGTCTGAGCCCCGGGGCCGGCGGCAGACCGCGTGCCCCGGTGCCGGCTGCCTGCCGCGTGGAAGGCCCGGGCCGACGCGGCCCGGGCCCGGCGCGGCCTGCCGCCGCCCGCGGGAGGCGCACGGAACACGCGAGGGCGCCGCCGGAAGGAATCCGGCGGCGCCCCCACGGCGGCTACGGGAGCCGGGCCGGTGCGGCGCTCAGCTCGCGGCCCGCAGGTTGGCCTCGACCCAGGCCACCACGTCCCGGGTGGGGGTGCCCGGGGTGAAGATGTCGGCGACACCGAGCGCCTTGAGCTCGACGATGTCCTCCTCGGGGATGATCCCGCCGCAGAACACCTTGATGTCCGCCGCGTCCCGCTCCCTGAGCAGCTCCAGCACCCGCGCGCAGAGCGTCATGTGGGCGCCGGAGAGGATCGAGAGGCCGATGCCGTCCGCGTCCTCCTGGATCGCGGTGTCCACGACCTGCTCGGGAGTCTGGTGCAGGCCGGTGTAGATGACCTCCATGCCGGCGTCGCGCAGCGCGCGGGCGATCACCTTGGCACCACGGTCGTGACCGTCCAGCCCCGGCTTGGCCACCACTACGCGGATCGGCCCTGACACACCCATCACTGCCTCCTGGACGACGTTGTCCACCACCCCTCCGGATTGTGTCCGGTCCGGGTGTTGTTAACCATCGATAACTAAACCTGAGGGGAGGTTAGCGCCCAGGGGGCCGGTTGGTCGTTTCGCCCTTCCAAGGGAGGGGAAAATCACAGCACCGCGCGTTCGCCGCGGCCCCACCCTCCGCCCACGGGCTCCCGCGTGCCCGGGCGGCCCAGCCGTACCCGCACCCGCACCACCAGGGACGCACCACCAGGGACGTAGGACCGCGGGCGCCCGTCACGGGCCCGGCCACCGACGCCGGTCACGGGCACCGCCACCGACGACCCGGCACGGACGACCGGCCACCGACCCGTCGCCCGCCCGCCTGACCAGACCCCTCGGGACCGCCCGGCCGCATCGGCCGCGCCCTCCCGGCCGGGCCACCGTTCGACCGCCCCGCGCCGCCCGCCCACCGGGCGCCCCGCCCCGCCGCCGATCCCGGGGAGCCGCCGCATGTCCGTTCCCTTCCAGCGAGCCGCCGACGCCGTCCGGGGCGCCGGGGCCGAGGCCGCCGCCATCGCCGGCCACCTCGTCCGCTACCCCACCGGAGTGGGTGACGAGCCCCGCCCGCCGGCGGGCCGCCCGTGCCCGCCGCAGCACGACGGGCCCGCGCCGGGGCCCGGGGAGGCGCCCGGGGGCGCCGCCGAGGCCGGCCGCCCGCACCCGGGGCCGGTGCTGTTCCTGCACGGCTTCGCCGACAACCGCGCCGTCTTCCACCCCCTGCTCCGGGCGCTGCGCCGGGACGGCTGGACGCATCTGCACGCCCTCAACCACTCCCCGCTGACCAGTGACGTGCGGACCGCCGCCGTCCTGCTCGGCCGGCATGTGGAGTGGGCCCGGCGGGCGCACCGGGGCGCGCTGGTCGCCCTGGTCGGGCACAGCCTGGGCGGCCTGATCGCCCGGTACTACGTCCAGCGCCTCGGCGGGGACGAGCACGTGCCGACCGTGATCACCCTGGCCGCCCCGCACGAGGGGACCCTCGCCGCCCACCTGCCCAACCCGTTCCCGATCACCCGGCAGATGCGGCCCGGCAGTGACCTGCTGACCGAGCTGCGGCGGCCGGCGGCGACCTGTCGCACCCGGTTCACCGCCTTCTGGGGCGAGCTGGACGAGGTCGTGCTGCCCGCCCGCAACGGCCGCCTGCGGCACCCCGATCTGGCGGCCGAGAACATCATGGTCCCGGGGGCCGGCCATGTGGCCCTGCCGGTGGACCGCCGGGTGGTGGACGGGGTGCGCCGGATCCTGTCCGCCGCGGAGGCCGGCCCCGCCCACCACGGGACGGCCGGACCGACCGCCGTTCGCGCCGACGGCCGGATGGACGGGCAGCTGCCCGGGCCGCCGGACGGGCGGACGGATCTGCGGGCGGACCGCCCCCCGACCGACCCGCCCGCCGACCGCCTGTCGGCCTGACGCCGGCTCCCGGATGCCGGATGCCGGGCGCCGGGCCGCCCCGGCCCGAGAGCCGGCCGCCGCCGTCGGGGACGTCAACGGCGGCCCCGCGTGCCGCAGGACACGCCCGGCACACCGCACCCGCACGCCATCACCACAGCGGCGGGGCGATCCGGCTGCCTGAATGGCCGTCAGTCCTCTTGACATCCGGACTTTTGTCCGGACTCGGCCAGGGCGGCTACAGTCTCGGCTGTTTTCCCCCTCGCCCGAGGACCACCTGGAGGCAGCGCCCGATGGCTGACGCAGTCCGCCCCACCCGCGCGGAACTGCGGGTCGCCGCCCGCGCGCAGTCGCGCTCCGAACGCCGCGGCGCCGCGAAGGCCGCCACCCGTACGGCCCTGCTGGGTGTCGCGCTGCCCTCGCTGGCCGCTCTGGGCGTGGCCGGTGCCGCGGCCGTAACAGTGCGGGGCGACGCCGACCGCTCGACGGTCGCCGGTCCGGCCACCGAGGCCGCCCCGGCCGCGGCCCCCGCCGACGGACGGACGACCGACGCGGCCGGCGGGACGGACGCCGAGCGCGCCGCCCGCGGCGAGGCCCGGCCCCCGCTGTCCGCCCAGGAGGCCGCCGTACCGGCCCCCACCGAGACCGCGCCGGCCGCGGCGCCCGTCCCGGAGCGCCCGAAGGTGTCGCTGCCGGTGGAGCTGCACGGCCTGAGCGCCACCTACGGCGAGGCCGGCACGCACTGGACGGCGCGGCACACCGGGATCGACTTCCCCGTCCAGGGCGGGACCCCGGTGATGGCGGTCACCGACGGCACCGTCCGCACGCAGTGGAACTCGGCGTACGGCTACATGGCCATAGTGAAGGCCCCGGACGGCACCGAGACCTGGTACTGCCACCTGCGCACCTACAAGGTCCGCAAGGGCCAGGTGAAGGCCGGCGACGTGATCGCCTACTCGGGCAGCAGCGGCAACAGCACCGGCCCGCACCTGCACTTCGAGGTCCGCCCGGACGGCGGCGCCCCGATCGACCCGCTGCCCTGGCTGCTCGGTCAGGGGCTCGACCCGCGCTGATCCCGGGCCCCGATCCCGGGCCCGAAAGCCGCGCTCGAAAGCCGTGCCGGCCCCCCGGCCCGGAGCGGCTGCCCCGGGCCGGACCGGACGCTAGAGCTTCTCCACCGGCGCGTAGCGCAGCAGCAGCTGCTTGCGACCGGCGGTGCCGAAGTCCACGGTGGCCTGTGCCTTGTCGCCGACACCGGCGGTCGCCACCACCGTGCCGAGGCCGAAGGTGTCGTGGGTGACGCGGTCGCCGACCGCCAGGCCGACCACCTCGCGCTCGGTGACCCGGCGGGCCGACTGGCCCCAGCCGGCCTTCGGCGAGGCGGTGCTCGCCGCACCGCGCGAGCTGCCGCGCGAGCCGCCGCTGCCCGCGGTGAACCCGCCGGAGCCCGAGCCGCCGGAGTAGCCGCGCGAGGGCGGCGCCGAGGCCGCGCCCTTGCGCTTCCAGTCCACCAGCGGCTCCGGGATCTCCTCCAGGAACCGCGAGGCCGGGTTGTACGAGGGCTGGCCCCAGGCACTGCGCAGCACCGACCTGGTCAGGTAGAGCCGCTGCCGGGCCCGGGTCAGGCCGACGTACGCGAGCCGCCGCTCCTCCTCCAGCTCCTTGACCTGGTTGAGCGCCCGCATGTGCGGGAAGATGCCGTCCTCCATGCCGGTCAGGAAGACGACGGGGAACTCCAGGCCCTTGGCGGTGTGCAGGGTCATCATGGTGATGACGCCCGCGCCGTCGTCGTCCTCGGGGATCTGGTCGGAGTCGGCGACCAGCGCGACCCGCTCCAGGAAGTCGGCCAGCGAGCCGAGCGGCGGGGTGGCGTCGCCCTCCTCCGCCTCCGGGCGCTCGCCCGGATCCTGCTCGTACTCCAGGGCGACCGAGGCGAGCTCCTGGAGGTTCTCCACCCGGGTCTCGTCCTGCGGGTCGGTGGAGGACTGCAGTTCGGCGAGGTAGCCGGTCTCCTCCAGCACCGCCTCCAGCACGGCGGCCGGCCCGGCGCCGGACTCGACGATCTGCCGCAGCCCGGCCATCAGGGTGTTGAACTTCTTCACCGCGTTGGCGGAGCGCGAGGCCATCCCGTACGCCTCGTCCACCCGGACGAGCGCCTGCGAGAAGCTGATCCGCTCGCGGGCGGCGAGGGCGTCGATCATCGCCTCGGCGCGGTCGCCGATGCCCCGCTTGGGGACGTTGAGGATCCGGCGCAGCGGCACGGTGTCCTCGGGGTTGGAGAGCACCCGCAGGTAGGCGAGGACGTCCCGGACCTCCTTGCGCTCGTAGAAGCGGACGCCGCCGACCACCTTGTACGGCAGGCCGACCCGGATGAAAACCTCCTCGAACACCCGGGACTGCGCGTTCGTCCGGTAGAAGATCGCCACGTCGCCGGGCCGGGCGTCGCCCGCGTCGGTGAGCCGGTCGATCTCGTCGGCGATGAACTGGGCCTCGCCGTGCTCGTCGTCCGCGACGTAGCCGACGACCTTCTCGCCGTCCTCGCCGGCCGTCCAGAGCTTCTTCTCGCGGCGGCTGGTGTTCCGCTCGATGACCGCGTTGGCGGCGCTCAGGATGGTCTGGGTGGAGCGGTAGTTCTGCTCCAGCAGGATGGTGGTGGCGTTCGGGTAGTCCTCCTCGAACTGGAGGATGTTGCGGATCGTCGCGCCGCGGAAGGCGTAGATCGACTGGTCCGCGTCACCGACGACGCACAGCTCGGCGGGCGGCACGTCGGCCGCCTGCGCGGCCGCCGGGTTCACCAGGTCGCCGTCCACGGTGCGCCTGGGCGCCGCGGTGGCGGTGCCGCCGCTGAGCTCGCGGACCAGCATGTACTGGGCGTGGTTGGTGTCCTGGTACTCGTCGACCAGGATGTGCCGGAACCGGCGGCGGTAGTACTCGGCGACGGCCGGGAACGCCTGCAGCAGGTTCACCGTGGTCATGATGATGTCGTCGAAGTCCAGCGCGTTGGCCTCGCGCAGGCGCCGCTGGTAGAGGAAGTACGCCTCGGCGAGCTTCTTCTCGGTCGGGTTGGCCGCCTGGGCGGAGTAGGTCTCCTCGTCGATCAGCTCGTTCTTGAGGTTGCTGATCTTCGAGGTGAAGGACTTCGGCGGGTACTGCTTCGGGTCCAGGTCCAGATCGCGGCAGACCAGGCCCATCAGCCGCTGCGAGTCCGCCGAGTCGTAGATCGAGAAGCTCGACGTGAAGCCGAGCAGCTTGCTCTCCCGGCGCAGGATCCGCACACAGGCGCTGTGGAAGGTGGACACCCACATCGCCCGGGCCCGCGGGCCGACCAGCTGCTCGACCCGCTCGCGCATCTCACCGGCGGCCTTGTTGGTGAAGGTGATCGCCAGGATCTCGCCGGGCTGCACGTGGCGCGCGCCGAGCAGGTAGGCGATGCGGTGGGTCAGCACCCGGGTCTTGCCGGAGCCGGCGCCGGCCACGATCAGCAGCGGCGCGCCCGCGTGCAGCACCGCCTCGCGCTGCGGGTCGTTCATGCCCTCCAGCAGCTGCGCCGGGTCGATCACGGTACGGGCGTGGCCGTTGCGGTAGTAGGCGTCGCGCTCGGTCTCCGCGGCGTAGTCCGTCCGGAAGAGGTCGGCCGGGATGGCCTCCTCGTAGGCGGTGTACGGGACATCCTCCTCGTACGGCGGCGGCTCCTCGTCGACGGGCGGGTCGAAGGGTTCGTCCAGGGGCGCGGCACCCGCGGCGGCGGGCCGCTTCGGGCCGGCGGGCTTCCGGGCGGCGGGCAGCTCGAAGCCGGGGAGCGGGAGGTCGTCAAAGAGGCTACTCATGGCACTCCGAGTCTATGACCCAGGACTGACAACACCGGCCGGATCACAAGGGCCGCCGGTTCGGTCGGCTTCCGACCGGGTCGGCGCCCCGATCCACCGCCACCCCGCCCCGGAACGAACAGTTGCGGACAGATCAGGGCGCGGCCGTGACTTGCGGCCCGGCCGGACCGCCGTGGCGCTAGCGTCCCCGTCCTGAGCCGGTCGGTACCGCCGGACCGGGCCGGCCCGAGCCGGCCGGTCCGCCCGGGCACCGGGCCGGACGAAAGGAGGACGCCGCCATGGCGTCGCACAGGAAACCCAGGCGCACCACGCTCACCGGCCGGGCCCGCCGGACGGCCGCCACCGTCGTCGGGGCGGCCGCCGCCTCCGCCACCGTCCTCGCGCCCGCCGGCAACGCCGAGCCGCGGCCGGCCCCCGAGCAGGTCCGGGCGCAGGTGGACGAGCTGTACCAGCAGGCCGAGCAGGCCACCCAGCGCTACGACGGGGCGAAGGAGCAGACCGAGGCCCTGCAGAAGCAGGTGACCGCGCTCCAGGACGAGGTCGCCCGGCGGGCCGCCGCGATGGACGCCACCCGTGAGCGGCTCGGCGAGCTGGCCGCCGAGCAGTACCGCGGCGGCGGCTTCCCGCCCGGGTTCCAGCTCGCCCTCTCGGACGACCCGCAGCAGTTCCTGCAGCGCGCCGGCATGCTCGACCAGGCCGGCGCCGTCGAGCGCGGGGCACTGGAGGAGTTCGGCCGGCAGCGCCTCGCCCTGGACACCAGGACGGCGCAGGCCCGGCTGCGCCTCGCCGACCTCGACGCCCGGCAGCGCGAGCTGGCCGCCGAGAAGGCCACCGTCCAGGACCGCCTGAGCCGGGCGCAGGCCCTGCTCGCCGGGCTCACCGCCGACCAGCGCGGCTCCCTCGACCGGGCCTCCCGCGACGCCTCCCGCCCGGACCTCGACCCGGGCGCCGACACCTTCGCCGTCTCCGGCCGGGCCGCCGAGGCGATCGCCTTCGCCCGCGCCCAGCTCGGCAAGCCGTACGTCTGGGGCGCCACCGGCCCCGGTTCGTACGACTGCTCGGGCCTGGTCCAGGCCGCCTGGGCCGCCGCCGGGGTCGGCCTGCCGCGCACCACCTACGCCCAGATCGATGCCGCCCAGCGCGTCCCGCGGGACCAGCTCCAGCCCGGTGACCTGGTGTTCTTCTACTCGGGCGTCACCCACGTCGGTATGTACACCGGCGGCGGCCGGATGATCCACGCGCCGCACCCCGGGGCTCCCGTGCGCTACGAGAGCATCGACGTGATGCCCTTCGCGGGCGCCGTCCGGCCGTCCTGACGCCGGCGCCGGAACGTCCCCCGAGAAGCTCCGCCCGCCAACCCCGCCGGGGGTGCGCCCGCGCCCCCGCCCACGCACCGAACGGGCCCGCCCCTGCCGCAGGGGCGGGCCCGCGTCGTCGGGCGCCGGGGCGTCCGCCGGCGCCCCTTCGGGCCCTCGGTGCGACCGCGCCGGAAGGCCTCCGAAAAACTTTTGAACTCACCTGCAACCCCCGGCGGGGATGGACGTCTTTAGGAGAGAAGGGCACAGAGAGCGAGACCGGCGCAGCCGGGGGGCGCACTTCCGCTCAGCAGGAGCGGGCCGGTCACCTTCACCCACACACCGTCATTGCCACCTCCCTGGGGGAACACGTCATGCGCGCGTCCGGTATCTCCGCATTCACGAAGAACGTCCCGTCGCTCTCCCGCCGCGGCAAGATGGCCGGCCTGGCCGCCACTGTGCTGCTGGCCGGGGCCGTCCAGCTGCTCCCCGCCGACTCCGCCTGGGCCTGCGGCGACTCGATGCCCGGCCCCAGCGTCTCGGCCCCCGTACCCACCGCGACGCACCAGGGCTCGGTCGAGGCCGGCCTCTTCATGACGCCGGGCCCGCTGAAGGTGACCGCCGGCGGCGCCCCGCTGGAGATCCCGGTGGAGGTGGGCAACTTCACCGGCGCCCCCTACGAGAAGGTCGTCCCGCTGTTCGCCCTCTCAAACCCGTCCGGCGGCCTGGACCCGAAGTACGTGGTGCTGGAGGCGAACCTGCCCGGCAAGGGCTGGCAGAAGCTGCCGCTCCACTTCGGCTGCGACCCGACGCTGTGGACCGACGCCTCGGCGTTCCCCGGCGAGCACCTCGACGACGGCCACGCCACCCACTTCACCTTCCGCCTGAGTTTCACCGCCGACGCCTACCAGGACCTGCGGGAGGTCGAGATCGGCCTGTTCGCCGAGGCCGAGGTCGGCGGCGTCGGGAAGGGCCAGAACCACCTGGTGACCGTCCTGGCTCCGGCCGGGCCGACGTCCGCGCCCACCGCCGCCCCGTCGAAGACCGCGACCCCGGCACCCACCACCGCGAGCCCCGCCAAGGCGCCTTCCAAGGCTCCCTCCCCGGCCACCTCCGAACCTGCCGTGCCGGTCGCCGTCGCCACCACGGCCGCGCCCACCACGGCGCCGGCCACGGCGACCCCCACCACGGCTACCACCGCCCCCGCGCCCGCCGAGCTGGCGCACACCGGCGGCAGCCGCAGCACCGGCCCGCTGATCGGCGCCGGCGGCGCCCTCGTCCTGCTCGGCGCCGGCGGCGTCCTGATCGCCCGCCGCCGCGCCCGCGGCTGACCTCCGCCGACCGACACCCCGCAGGCACGCACGGGCCCGCCGCTCCGTCACCGGAGGGGCGGGCCCGCGTCGCACCGTGAGACCCCGTCAGACCAGCCGACGCGCCGTCGCCCACCGGGTCAGCTCGTGACGGTTGCTCAGCTGGAGCTTGCGCAGCACCGCCGAGACGTGGCTCTCCACCGTCTTCACCGAGATGAACAGCTGCTTGGCGATCTCCTTGTACGCGTACCCGCGGGCGATCAGCCGCAGCACCTCGCGCTCGCGCTGGGTCAGCCGGTCGAGGTCCTCGTCCACCGGCGGGGTGTCGGTGGCGGCGAAGGCGTCCAGCACGAAGCCGGCCAGCCGGGGTGAGAAGACGGCGTCGCCGTCGGAGATCCGGAAGATCGCGTTCACCAGGTCGGTGCCGGTGATGGTCTTGGTGACGTAGCCGCGGGCGCCGCCGCGGATCACCCCGATCACGTCCTCGGCCGCGTCCGAGACGGACAGCGCGAGGAAGCGCACCCCCTGCGGGTCCGCCATCAGCGAGGCGGAGCGCCGCAGCACCTCGGCCCCGCCGCCGCCGGGCAGGTGGACGTCCAGCAGCACCACGTCCGGCCTGGTCTCGGCGACCACCCGGACCGCCGACTCGACGTCGTCGGCCTCGCCGACCACGTCGATCCCGGTCACCTCGGTGCGTCCGATCTCGGCCCGCACCCCCGTGCGGAACATCCGGTGGTCGTCCACCAGGACCACCCGGGCCACCCTCCCGCCGCCTTCGGCCGGGGGTACCCCCATGGCCCCACCTGCAGGCTCAGTCATCAGCTCTCTCCATCTCCAGCTCGACCTCGGTCCCGCCGTCCGGCGCGGGCCGCACCCTCGCGGTGCCGCCGTTGCGCTTCATCCGGCCGATGATCGACTCGCGAACGCCCATCCGGTCCTCCGGCACCTCGTCCGGGTCGAAGCCGGGCCCGTGGTCGCGTACGAAGACCGACACGGTGCGCCCCTCCACCTCGGCGTAGACCTGGACCGGTCCCCCGCCACCGTACTTGGCCGCGTTGACCATCGCCTCCCTCGCGGCCCGCATCTGTGCCGAGATCCGCTCGTCCATCGGGCAGTCGCCGACGCAGACCAGCTCCACCGGCACCCCGTGCCGGTCCTCGACCTCGGCGACCACCTCGCGGATCCGCTCGGCCAGGGTGTCCGGCGCGTCCTCGGCGGCAGCCTCCGGGCGGTAGAGCCACAGGCGCAGCTCGCGCTCCTGCGCGCGGGCCAGCCGGAGCACCTCCTTCGGGTCCTCCGCCCGGCGCTGGATCAGCGTGAGGGTGTGCAGCACCGAGTCGTGGACGTGCGCGGCGATCTCGGCCCGCTCCTGGGCCCGGATCCGGGCCGTCCGCTCGGCGCCGAGGTCCTGCCACATCCGCAGCGCGTACGGGCCGACCAGGACCAGTACGCCGGCGAGGACGGCGATCGAGGCCTCGATCACGGAACCGATGGTGGAGCCGGTGCCCTGCAGCACCAGGAAGCCGATGATGCCCGCCACCACCAGCAGCACGCCCGCGCCGACCCTGGTGTAGGCGCCGCGCCGGCGCTCGCCCTCCTCCAGGCCGAACCAGCGCTGCCAGCGCGAGTCGTCGGCCTGGCGCCAGACCAGCGCGACACCGACGCCGATCGCCAGCAGCGGCCAGGTGTACGGCTTGGCGGTCTGGATGTTCAGCGCGTTCAGCAGCGCCATGATGCCGATCACCAGCATCACCAGGGCGGCGAGCTGGCCCAGCCCCTGCTTCCCGGCGCCGTCGCGCTCCGCGGGCGACGCGGCCCCCTCCTGGGCGGGCGGGGCCACCGCGGCGGGCAGTGCGGGCTCACCCTGGAAGGTCCGCTGCAGCAGCTCCCGCAGCCGGGCCACCCGGCCCCGCCCGCCCTTGCGCAGCGCACTGCCGCTCTGGCCCGGCGCGGCGGGCACGAACGCGCCGTCGACGTACGCCCAGTGCGCGGCGCTGCCCGGGGCCGGCTCGCCGATGCCGATCGGCACCACGAACCAGAACGCGGCGTACAGCAGGGCGCCGATCCCCTGCGCGAAGAAGAGCAGCACGAACGCGGCCCGCACCCAGGTGACCGGCAGCCCGAGGTGCACGGCGAGGCCGTGCGCGACCCCGCCGAGCATCCGCCCGTGCGGGCTGCGGTAGAGCCGGCGGTAGGGCGGGCGGCCCTCGGCCGGGGAGGCCGGGTCGCCGCCCGCCGCCGACGGGGTGTCAGGGACGTGGGGTTTGGGATCGGTACCGGGTGCTGCCACGCCACCGATGGTCACATGTGCGCGGGCCCGGGCGCATCAGGGTGAGCCCCGAGGATCTCTCAGGGACAAGTCAGGGTCCGGACAGGGCCGGGAACGGTTGGGCAACCGCCCGCGGGCCACCAGGATGGAGGCATGACGGACGACCACACGCCGGGGGCGGGGCCGCTCTCCCCGCCGGAGACCGAGCGCCCCCCGCTGACCCGCAGCGAGCACCACCGGGTGGTGGCCGGCGTGTGCGGCGGTCTGGGCCGGCATCTGGACATCGACCCGGTGGTGTTCCGGGTGGTGATCGCGGTGCTCTGCCTCTCCGGCGGGCTCGGCCTCTTCCTGTACGGGCTGGCCTGGCTGGTGATGCCGGCCGAGCCCCAGGAGGGCCGGGAGGGGCGCACCGAGCTCCAGCGGGTGCTGACCGGCCGGGTGGACGGCCAGTCGATCGGCGCGGTGCTGCTGACCGTGATCGGCACCGGGGTGTTCTTCTCCTCGATGGGCGACGGCGACCAGCTCTTCCCGCTGCTGCTGCTCGGCGGCCTGATCTTCCTCGCGGTGCGCCACGACCCCGAGCACCGGCGCGGCGGACGGCAGCGCCGGCGCCGCCGCGACCGGCGCCACGGCGGCCCCTACGACCGGCTGTACCCGCAGGCGCCCTTCCAGGACGGACCGGCGGTGGCCGGCGGGACGGCCGGCAGCGACCGCCGGGAGGAGGCCGAGGCCCGGGCCCGGCACGCCAGGGAGCGCGAGGCCGGCACCGTCCCCCAGGACACCCCGCACCCCGGTCCGTCCGGCTACCTCTGGGACCCGCGCCACCCCGAGCGCAACCCGTACGCCGGCCCCGCCGGCCCGTACCCCGGCCCGGCCGCGGCGCCCGGCGCCCCGGCCCGGCCCTGGTGGCAGCGGACCGACCTGCCCGAGGGCGACCCGCTGCGCAAGGGCCCGGCCGCGGCCCCCGCCGGGCGGCCGTCCCCGCCCGCCCGCTGCCGCGACCGCTCCTTCCTGGGCCCGCTCGGCCTGCTGGTGACGCTGGGGGTCTGCGCGGCCGTCTGGGTCCGGCCCGGCGGCCTCGGCAAGGACGTGCTGCTCACCACCGTGCTGGCGGCGCTGCTGCTCGGCATCGGCCTGACCCTGCTGGTCGGCGCGAAGTTCGGCCGGGCCCGGGGGCTGGTGGTGCCCGCCCTGCTGCTGACGGTCGCGCTGGCCTCGACCGGCCACTCCCGGGTGACGGTCGGCGACGCCTTCGGCGACCGGGTCTGGGCGCCGGCGACCGCCGGCGAGCTGCACGGGGAGTACCGGCTGGGCGCCGGCAGCGCCACACTCGACCTGCGCGGGCTGGACCCGGCCGGGGCCACCGTGAGCACGACCGTCCGGGTCGGCGCGGGCGACCTGACGGTCCTCGTACCCCCGGATGTCGTGGTCGAGGTGCGGGCGAGGCACATCCTCGGCAACGTACAGATCACCGGGATCGACGACACCGGTGACAGCAACGACCGCAGTTACGAACTGCACCCGCTGAACGGGCAGGCACCGAAGGGGACGCTCGACCTCACGCTGACGGTCGGGATCGGCGACATCAAGGTGGTCCAGGCATGAGGAAGCACCGGCTCGACCTGTTCTCGCTGATCGCGGGAGCCCTCTTCACCGTGGTGGCCACGCTCTACCTGGTGGCGTCGCTGAACGATTTCTCGGTGAACGGGCGGATAGTCATCCCGGTGACGTTCATCGTGCTCGGCGCCGCGGGCCTGGCCGGCGCGGTGCTGGCGATGGCCCGGCGCGGCCGCACCGAGGCGCCCGCGGCCCCCCGGACGGCGCCGGCCGCCCCCGGCACCCCGGAGGGCGACCTGGACGCCCACCTGCGCGAGCTGGGCCTGCTGGACGGCGAGCGCCCCGGCGACGACGGCCGCTGAGCCGTCCCCGCCGGGGCGCCGGGCCCGCTCCGGGCGGGCCTCCTCCGTACCGGCCGGCCCCCGCGGGGGCCGGCCGGCCGGGTCAGGTCTGGAGCGGACCGAGGTTGAGCTTGTCGCCCTCCTTGGTCACCGAGTACTTGGGCAGCGGCTTGGTCGCCGGGCCGTTGATCACCGCGCCGGTGGCCGCGTCGAACTTCGAGCCGTGGCAGGGGCAGTACATCTGGCCGTTCTTCGGGGCGTCGACCGCGCAGCCGGAGTGCGTGCAGACCGAGGAGAAGGCGCAGTACTGACCGGCGGTCGGCTGGACCAGGTAGACGGCGTCGCCGGTGGCCGGGTCCTTGACCTGGGCCGAGCCGCCGACCGGGACGGCCGAGACCGCCACCGAGACCACCGGGCCGGCCGGGACGGGGGTCGGCGCGGCCGTCTGCCGGGGCTTGACCGTCTTGTCCCGCCCGAAGGTCGCCGTCAGCGAGCCGGTGAGCAGCCCGGCGCCGCCGATCGCCACCGCCGCGATCGAGCCGTCCACCAGGGACCGGCGCCGGATCTGCCGGCCGTCCAGCCCTCGGGCGCGGTCCCGGCCGGCGCGGGCGGCGAGGTAGCCGTCCACCGAGAGGTACGGGGTGCCGGCCAGGACCAGGGCGGTCCAGGCCATCAGGTAGATCAGGTCGTTGCCGAGGTAGTACGGCGTGACGCCCCAGCTGACGGTGAACCAGAGGCTGGCGCTGATCAGCGCGCCGCCGGCGGCCGCAACCCGGCCCCAGAGGCCGAACAGGGTGCCGAGGCCGACCGCCAGCTCGCCGAACGCGATCAGCAGGGCGAAGAAGGTCGGCTGGTCGAGGGCGGGTCCGAGCAGGAAGGAGATCGGGCTGGCCGCCCTCACCGCCTGGGTCTGCGAGACGAACGAGGCCGGGTCCCCGGCGCCGGCCAGGTAGTGCGCGTCGGAGAGCTTGTCCAGCGCGGCGTACACGAAGGTCACCCCGAGGAACAGCCGCAACGGCAGCAGCGCGTACTGCGAGGCGAGCCGCCTGAGCCGATCCACCCGGGTGCCGCCACCGGGCTCCTTACCGCCTGGCCGGTCCGTACTGGCCTGCGACATGCCTCCACCTTCCCTCTCGGCCCGTCAGCCCCCTGACAGATCCGGTCCGATTCTGCCCGTTGCCGAGCACTTTCGGTGGGAGGGCCCACCCGACGGGCGGCCCCCGCACCGGATACGGCCGCGCCGTCGCTCCCATGGATACGGGTGCGACGGCGCGGCTGTTCAGTCCGGCGGGAGACTACTCCCACTCGATGGTGCCCGGCGGCTTGCTGGTGACGTCCAGCACCACGCGGTTCACCTCGTCGACCTCGTTGGTGATCCGGGTCGAGATCTTCGCCAGCACCTCGTAGGGCACCCGCGACCAGTCGGCCGTCATGGCGTCCTCGGAGGAGACCGGGCGGAGCACGATCGGGTGGCCGTAGGTACGGCCGTCACCCTGCACGCCGACGCTGCGGACGTCGGCCAGCAGCACGACCGGGCACTGCCAGATCGAGCGGTCCAGGCCGGCCGCGGTGAGCTCCTCGCGGGCGATGGCGTCGGCCTCGCGCAGCAGATCCAGGCGCTCCTTGGTGACCTCGCCGACGATCCGGATGCCCAGGCCCGGGCCGGGGAACGGCTGGCGCTGGACGATCTCCTCCGGCAGGCCGAGCTCCTGGCCGACCATCCGGACCTCGTCCTTGAACAGCTTGCGCAGCGGCTCGATCAGCGAGAACTCGATGTCGTCGGGCAGGCCGCCGACGTTGTGGTGCGACTTGATGTTCGCGGTGCCGGTGCCGCCGCCGGACTCGACCACGTCCGGGTAGAGGGTGCCCTGCACCAGGAACGCGACGTCCTCGCCGGACGCGCCGGCCTCGGCCACGATCTCGGCCTGGGCCTGCTCGAAGACCCGGATGAACTCGCGGCCGATGATCTTCCGCTTGGTCTCGGGGTCGCTGACCCCGGCCAGCGCGGCGAGGAAGCGCTCCTCGGCGTCGACGACCTTCAGCTGGATGCCGGTGGCCGCGACGAAGTCCTTCTCGACCTGCTCGGTCTCGCCCTTGCGCATCAGGCCGTGGTCCACGTACACGCAGGTCAGCTGCGAGCCGATGGCCTTCTGCACCAGCGCCGCGGCGACCGCGGAGTCGACACCGCCGGAGAGCCCGCAGATCGCGCGCTTGCTGCCGACCTGCTCGCGGATGAGCGCGACCTGCTCCTCCACCACGTTGGTGGTGGTCCAGTTCGGCTCGATGCCCGCGCCCCGGTAGAGGAAGTGCTCCAGCACCTGCTGGCCGTGCGTGGAGTGCATCACCTCGGGGTGGTACTGGACCCCGTACAGCTTCTTCTCGTCGTTCTCGAAGGCCGCGACCGGCACCACGTCGGTGGACGCGGTGACGGTGAAGCCCTCCGGCGCGGCCGAGCAGGCGTCGCCGTGCGACATCCACACCGACTGCTCGGCCGGGGTGCCCTCGAAGAGGGTCGAACCGGTCTTCGAGACGACCAGCGGGGTACGGCCGTACTCCCGGGCGCCGTTGTCGTCGACGGTGCCGCCCAGCGTGGTGGCCATCAGCTGGAAGCCGTAGCACATGCCGAAGACCGGGACGCCGGACTCGAACAGCGACCGGTCGACGGTCGGGGCGCCCTCGGCGTACACCGACGACGGACCGCCGGAGAGGATGATCGCCCGGGGGTTCTTGGCCAGCATCTCTTCCACGGGCATCGTGCTCGGCACGATCTCGCTGTAGACCCGGGCCTCACGGACGCGGCGGGCGATGAGCTGGGCGTACTGGGCGCCGAAGTCGACGACCAGGACGGTGTCGGCCGGCGGTACGGAGTGGTCGGGGGTAGCAGAGGACACGAACGGCCTTCCGGCAGCGGAACGGGAGGTGCCACACGCCACGGCGCCCGGCAGGGCGGCGGCGGGTGGTATGTGGGGGTGTCGGCCCCCAGTCTACCGGCCCGCCCGGGGCCTCCCGCTGCACCGGGTACGTCACCCTGTTGGCACCGTGACCGCCCGGGCCGCCGGCTCGTTTCTCCTCACGACCGTACGACCGCGTCGCACCCGCCTGGTGCGCCGCCTCGGCCCCGCAGTCCGGGGGTGGTTCCGTACGGGCTTGCAGGACCACGCGTGGAGCTCATCGCCAGTCCACCGGCGCACGTGGCGCCGCCGCCGTCCCGGTCAGCCGGGGAGGCGGCCCGCCGTGGGACCGTGCGCGGGTGCCGCGACCGGACAGCAGGGGACAGCGACCCCGGCCGCGACTGGGTCCAAGGAGGTGGGGCGGTCCGCGCCCGGGGACGCCCGGGCGCGGGCCGCCGCACCCCCGTACCGTCCCCGAGTCCCCGAGTCCCCGGGCGCCGGCGCACCGCCGGCCGTCCCGTCCCGGCGCACCGTCGTCCCCGCGCGCCCCCGTGCCCGTCCCGTACCGTGCCGGCTTCCGTCGTCCCGTCCGGACCGCCGGCCGTGCCACCCGCCGTGCCACCGGCGCGCGTCTCGGCACCGCGCGCCGCTACGCGCGTCCCCATGCGCACCGGCCCGCTCCCACTACTCAACGTGATCATCACCCGCCGTGCCCGCCCCCGGCCGGGAACGCCCCGCCGGCCGCTCCGGCGGGCTCCCGCCGGGACTCCCGACCGGCCTCCCGGCGGAGCTCCCCGCGAAATGGACTGTGCCGAACTGCGTCGAATCGGTTGCAGAGCAAGGGGCCCGTCCAGCACGATGCTGTGGGAGGGGGTTCGCCGGACGACCGCGGTCAGGTCGGCGGCGGGTCCGTACCGGTGCCGCCGCAACCCGACGGCGACAACGGTTATCACCTCACGCTCCGTGAGCGCTGGCCCGTCCGAACCCGGCACGGCGGGCCGCGCACCACCGCGCACACGCGCCGCACCCCGGCTCACCGACGCCGGCCGCGGCGCGACATCCGAGCCATCCGCCGCGACGGCGCTCTTCCCCCGGCGCCGTCACCACAGCACCGGCGCAGCCCTGACGCCGAGTGCTGAGCGACAAAGGGCCCCGTTCCCCCGCGGGGCCCTTTGCCCTTTCCCGGGCGCGGGCCGGCCGCCGGGGGCGGCTCCGGGTGAGGAGCGCCGCCCGGGCGGACCGACCCCGGAAGCTACGAGTCCGCCGGGCCCTGCTTGCGCCAGACCGAGGAGTCCTCGGCCGCGGCGACGCCGCCGGACGCCGGACGGGCGCCGTCGTACGAGTCCGAGCCCCGCGCGCCCGAGCCGTGCGTACCCGGGCCGTGGGCGTCCGGACCGTGCGAGTCCAGCAGGTCGCTCGGCGCAGGCACCACCGACACCGGAGCCCCGGCGTCCGGCCCGCCGTCGTCGTACCCGCCCTGCGCCGGCACTCCCGGCGCACCCGCCGCCGTCACCCCCGGACCGGCCGCCGGCCGGCGCGCGCCCAGCCGTGCCAACAGCGGCGGCAGCGCCAGCGCGCCGGCCGCGGCCCAGATCAGGTTCGCCGCCAGCACGGTGGCGAAGGCCAGGCCCACCGAGGAGGTGTCCCCGGAGCCCAGCTGGGACGCGCTTCCCCTGGTGTTCGTCTGCTCGGTGGCCAGCGCGGCCCCGGCGAGCAGCGTCAGCAGGCTCAGCGCGACGCCGTGGACCACCGCGAGCCGGATCCGGTCCGCGGTGTCCAGCCGGCGGCGGAACGCCGTCCAGCCGAGCAGGACCGCCGTCGCCAGCGCCAGCAGACCCGTCCAGCGCCAGTCGCCCGGCAGGTCCTTCAGGTCGAAGAAGGAGTACTGCAGCCGGCTCGGCGAGTACCCGTCGCCGTCGTACCCCGACCCCGTGTAGTTCTGCCGGCCCGCCTCGAAGGTCGCCCCCGAGCCGAAGCCGAGCAGCAGCAGGCCGAGGTTCGGCAGGAAGGCCAGTGAGGCGAGGGTCAGCGCGCCCTCGCCCTGCACCGCGACGATCACGAAGGCCGCCACCGAGGCGAGGGCGACCGCCGTCGCGATCACCCGGCCCGCCGTCAGCCCGGCCACCGCCCAGCCGCGAACCCCGGCGTTGCGCCAGGCCGCCCAGCGCAGGGCGTCCGTCCCGTACACGGCCAGGGCGATCAGCCCCGCCAGCAGGAAGGTCCAGCCGAGGGCCTGCACCCAGCCGGCGTCCAGGTCGAAGGCGGGGCCGCCGAAGATCCCGTCGTACCGGTCCTCGTCGTAGCTCGGGCGGCCGCGCTCGGCCGGCTGCCACCGGGTGCCGCAGAGCAGGCCCAGCACCAGGGTGACGGCGGCCGCGACCAGCCCGGTCCTGGCCGCCTCGCCGAAGGCGAACGGCCGGCCGGCCTGGCCGCCGGTCCGGGCCTGCCGACGGCGCAGCCCGGACCGCAGCCCGGCCCAGAGCGCCAGCGCCCACAGCAGGGTGACCGTCATCGGGAGCGCCCGCAGGGTGTAGTCGAGCGACATCGCCGTCCGCCCGCTCCCCATCGACAGCAAGCCCTCGAAGGGCGCGCCGAGCGCGGCCAGGGCGGCCGCCAGGGAGCCGCCGAAACGGGTGCCGAACGGAGCCGGGAACTCGCCGCCGTAGTTGCTCGGGACGGCCGCCAGCAGGGCGGCGAGCAGCAGCACCGCGGTCGGCGCGACCACCACCCGCAGGGCCGGACGCCAGTCCGCGCCGGTGAACCAGCGCAGCGCGGCGGGCTGCGCCGCGCCCTCGGCGAGCGCCCTGCCCGCGCCCCAACTGCCCAGTGCCGGAGCGGCGGAGGGCTGCGGCGGGGCGGCCGGCGGGGCCGGCGCGACCACCGGAGGCGCGGTCGGCGGCGCGGCGGGCGGCGGTACCGGCACCGCCGCGGCCGGCGGCCCGGCCGGCCCTGCTGCCGGCGGCGCGACCGGCGGCGCCGCGGGCGGTGGTGGTGGCGCGAGCGGCCGGTCGCAGGACGCGCAGCGCTGCGCCCCCTGCGCCGAAGCAGCCCCGCACGATGCACAGATGGCCATAGCCGCGTCCCCCGTCGTCGCAAGCCCTCGATGAGCCCCTGTTTATCCCACCGGCCGTCCGAGACTGTCAACCGGCGACGGTACGGGCCCGAACTCCCGCCCTGGGGCGGTCAGTCCAGCTCCGCCGGGGCCTTCCTGGCCGGCACCGCCGGCACCGCGAGCAACGGCAGCCGAAGCTCCCCGAACGCGCCCTTCGGCACCGAGGGCCGCACCGGCGCCACCGCCGCGACCCGGCGGTACCCCTCGCCCTGCGCCGGACGCCGGTCCGCCTCCCCCTTGTTGGGCCACATCGACATGGCCCGCTCGGCCTGCGCGGTGATGGTGAGCGAGGGGTTGACCCCGAGGTTCGCGGACACCGCCGAACCGTCCACCACGCTGATCCCCGGGTACCCGTACAGCCGGTGGTAGGGGTCGACCACACCGGTCTCCGGGGCGTCGCCGATCGGGCAGCCGCCGAGGAAGTGCGCGGTCATCGGGATGTCGAAGATCTCCCCGACCGTGCTGCCGGGGAACCCGTTGATCTCCGCCGCGAGCGCCTTGGCGCCTTCCTCGGCGGCCGGGATCCAGGTCGGGTTCGGCTCGCCGTGCCCCTGCCGGGAGGTCAGCTTGCCCTTGCCGAGCCCCTTGGTCTTCAGCGAGACGGTGATCGAGTTGTCCAGCGACTGCATCACCAGCCCGATGATGGTCTTCTCCGACCACCGGTGCAGGCTCATGGAACGGGCGAAGTTGACCGGGTGGGTGGCCGCCGTGATCGCGTACGTCAGCCAGCGCGGCGCCCGGCCGCCGCCGGGGACCTGCTGCACCGAGAGGGCGCCCATCGCGTTCGAGCCCTTGCCGTAGCGGACCGGCTCGATGTGGGTGTTCGCGTTGGGGTGGATCGAGGAGGTGATCGCGACGCCCTTGGTGAAGTCCGCCTTCGACCCGTAGCGCCGGTCGTTGGTCTGCGCCCCCACCAGCGCCTCGGAGTTGGTGCGGGTCAGCTCGCCGAGGCGGGCCGAGATGCCGGGCAGCTGACCGCCGTCGCGCATCCGGTGCAGCAGGCTCTGGGTGCCGTAGGTGCCCGCGGCGACCACCACCCGGGCCGCCGTGATCGTCCGGGCGCCGGCCTTCACCCGGTCCTTGGAGCGTGAGTCGGTGCGCCGCACGTCGACCGCGAAGCCCTCCCCCTGCTCCCGGATCCGGGACACCGTGGTGAGCGGGTGGATCTCGGCGCCGCTGCGCTCGGCCAGGTAGAGGTAGTTCTCGGTGAGCATGTTCTTGGCGCCGTGCCGGCAGCCGGTCATGCACTCACCGCACTCGGTGCAGGCCCGCCGCCGCGGCCCGGCGCCGCCGAAGTACGGGTCCTCGACCTCCGCGCCGGGCGCGGCCTTCGCGGCACCGTCGGAGTCCTGCCCGTCGCCGAAGAACACCCCGACCGGCGCCAGGTGGAAGGTGTCCCCCACGCCCATCTTCTCGGCCGCCGCCTTGAGGTGGACGTCGGCGGGCGTCACGGTCGGGTTCAGCCGGACGCCGAGCATCCGCTGCGCCTGGTCGTAGAACGGCGCCAGCTCCTCCTGCCAGTCGGTGATGTGGCTCCACTGGCGGTCCTCGAAGAACGGCTTCGGCGGCACGTAGAGGGTGTTGGCGTAGTTGAGGGAGCCGCCGCCGACGCCCGCGCCGGCCAGGATCAGCACGTTCGCCAGCAGGTGGATCCGCTGGATGCCGTACAGGCCGAGGGCCGGCGCCCAGAGGTAGTTCCTGGTGTCCCAGGAGGTGGCCGGGAGCTCGTCCGCCCGGAACCGGCGGCCGGCCTCCAGGACGGCGACCCGGTACCCCTTCTCGGTCAGCCGCAGGGCGGTGACCGAGCCGCCGAAGCCGGAGCCGACCACGACCACGTCGTAGTCGAACTCATCGGCCTGCGCGGGCTGTTGCCCGGCCGGAGTCGCTTCGGGGGTTGTCTCCGGGGTCGCTTCCGGTGTCACTGCCATCGCCCGCTGCTCCTTCGCGTTACCGGCCGGCGCACCACCGGCCTACCGTTCGACTGCCCGACCGCCCCCGTTGCCCGGCCGCCCGGGCACCCCGGCCCTGCCCGGCCGGGCCCGCATCCTGCCGTCCGCCCGGCCCGGCCCTGCCCGGCCGGGCGGACGCGGCTACTTGAGCCGGAAGGCCTTCATCGCCCGCAGCCCCGTGGTGAACAGGGCGGCGAACTTCTCGTCGTCCATGCCCAGCGACGGGCCGATCGGCAGCAGCCGCTGGCTGGCGATGGTCTGGGCCTCGGTGTAGCGCAGGATCCCCTCCGAGCCGTGCCGGCGACCGAGCCCGGAGTCACCCATCCCACCCATCGGCGAGGCGACCGAGCCGTAGGCCGCCGCGTACGCCTCGTTGACGTTGACGGTGCCCGTGCGCAGCCGCGCCGCGACCGCCCGGCCGCGCCGCGGGTCCTTCGTCCAGACGCTGGAGTTCAGCCCGTACGAGGTGGAGTTGGCCGCCGCGACGGCCTCGTCCTCGGTGTCGAAGCGGTAGACCGAGACGACCGGGCCGAAGGTCTCCTCGGCGCAGACCGTCATCTCCGGGGTCACCCCGTCCAGGATGGTCGGCTCGAAGAACAGCGGGCCGAGGTCGGGGCGGGCCCGGCCGCCGGCCAGTACGGTCGCGCCGGCCTTGACCGCCTCCTCGACGTGCCGGCTGACCACCTCCAGCTGCCGCTCCGAGACCAGCGAGCCCATGTCCGCGCCGTAGGCGAGGCCGCCGCCGAGCCGCAGCGCGCCGGTGCGGGCCGCGAAGCGGGCCAGGAACTCGTCGGCGACCGAGCGGTGCACGAAGAGCCGCTCGACCGAGATGCAGAGCTGCCCCGCGGAGGAGAAGCAGGCCCGGACGGCGCCCTCTGCGGCCTTGTCGAGGTCCGCGTCGGCTAGCACCAGCAGGGCGTTCTTGCCGCCCAGCTCCAGCGAGGCGCCGACCAGCCGGGCGGCGGCCTTCTGGGCCACCTCGCGGCCGGTACGGGTGGAGCCGGTGAAGGAGACGTAGTCGGCGTGCTCGACCACGGCCGGGCCGATCACCGGGCCGTCGCCGATCACGATCTGCCAGAGGTCGGCCGGCAGCCCGGCCTCGACCAGCAGCTCGCGGGCCCACAGGGCGGTCAGCGCGGTCTGCGTGTCCGGCTTGTTGACCACCGCGTTGCCGGCCACGAAGGCGGGCAGCGCGTCGCCGACGGACAGCTCCAGCGGGTAGTTCCACGGCGAGATCTGCCCGATCACGCCCTTGGGCCGGCGGGCCTCGACGGTGTGGGTGAGCACCGGTACGGCGCCGCCCCGGCGGCGGTCCCGCAGGTACTTGTGGGCGGCGCGGCCGTAGTGCCGGGCGGCCAGCGCGGCGCCCAGCACCTCCTCGAAGGCGTGCAGCCGGGCCTTGCCGGTCTCCGCCTGGATCAGGTCGAGCACCTCGTCCTGCCGCTGCAGCAGCAGGTCGTGGAAGCGCAGCAGGACCGCGGCCCGGCGGCGCACCGGCAGCGCGGCCCAGGCCCGCTGGGCGCGGCGGGCCAGCTCGTAGGCCAGCTCGACGTCGGCCGGGGTGGACTGCGGCAGGGTGGCCAGCCGCTCGCCGGTGAGCGGTGCGAGGGTGTCCACCGGCACGGGCTCGCCGGCCGCGGTCACACCGGCCGCGAGCCGGGCGACCAGGGCGGGGGTGACCGCCGAGGCGACGGTACGGGCGCCGCCGGGCGCCGCGGGGTTGCGTCCGGGCTGGGCGGGCGCCTGTGCATCTGCCGTGAGGTCCGTCATGCGGCGAAGCCTAAGCGCTCGGCGGCCGGTTCGGTACCCGCCAGTAACCAGAAAACTCCGGCGGCTTCCCCACGCCGCCGCCCGGCGCCCGGGCGGCGCCCGTCGTCAGCGGACGACGGGCTCGAAGCTGTTCAGCACCGTGGTGAAGCGGCGCTCGCCCTCCGTCCAGTCCTTGTCCGGGCAGGACAGGTAGACGGCGTACGCGGTGCCCTGGTCGTCGATGAACTCGGCCTCGATCGCGTGCCGCCGGCCGCCCTCCTTGGCCGCGTACGAGAACTCCCAGACCGCCGCGTCGTGGCCCTTGACCTTGGCGTCGGCCATCCTGGCCTGCTTGTAGCCGGTCAGGTTCTTGGAGACCGTGGACTCCAGCTGCTGCAGGTGCTCCAGCGGGGTGCTCGACTGCCCGACCGTGACGGCGAACTGCAGGTAGTGCACCTTGCTGTCCGGGCTGTAGTAGATCTGGTTGTCGCCGGTCGTCCGCTCCCAGACCGGGCCGACCGAGGGCAGCAGGAAGCGGAAGCCGCCCGGGTCCTCCGTCCAGCGGTAGCCGGCCGCGGCCGGCGCGCCGGAGGTCGGGGACTGCTGCTGGCCGGTCGGGGTCGGGCCGGGGGTGGCCCCGCCGCCCGGGCCGTCCTTGGCCGTCACCATGTAGGCGGCGCCGCCGGCCACCAGCGCGGTCACCAGGCCCAGCGCCGCCACCTGGAGGACCAGCCGGGCCCGGGAGGCGCGGCGGACCGGGCGGGCCGGCTGCGCCGGTGCGGCGGCCGTGGTCTCTTCGGCCGCCGGCCGGGGCACTCCGGCCGGCTGCGGCACGGTGGCCGGCTCCGGGTCCGTCCCGGCAGGCGGCGTGGTGGTCCGGTCCACCACCGGCACCGACTGGGTGGGCACCTTCGGCGGGCTCTTCGGCTCCGGCTTCTTGAACCCCATGGTGTGTCCGGCCGTCACCTCGGCCAGCATCCGCAGCGCCTGGTCGGCGGTCGGCCGCTCGGCCGGATCCTTGGCCATCAGCGCCGCCAGCACCGGCCCCAGCGCGCCGGCCCGGCGCGGCTCGGGCAGCGGGTCGCCGACCACCGCGGCCAGCGTGGTCAGCGGGGAGGTCCGCCGGAACGGCGACTCCCCCTCCACCGCCGCGTACAGCGTTGCGCCGAGGCCCCACAGGTCGGAGGCCGGCCCCGGGCGCTCGCCCTGGGCCCGCTCGGGCGCCAGGTAGTCGGGCGAGCCCACCAGGTCACCGGGACGGGTCAGTTCGGCCGAACCCTCGTAGGTGGCGATGCCGAAGTCCAGCAGCACCACCCGGCCGGTGCCGCGCTCCAGCAGGACGTTCCCGGGCTTGACGTCGCGGTGCAGCACGCCGAGCTGGTGGCCGCGGTGCAGCGCGGCCAGCACCTGGGCGCCGACCTCGGCCGCCTCCCGGGGCAGCAGGGTGCCGTCCTGGCTGATCACGTCGGCCAGCGAGCGGCCGTCCACCAGCTCCATCACGATCCACGGCCGGCCGTCCTGCTCCAGCACGTCGTGCACGGTGATCACACCCGGGTGCTTGATCCGGGCGGCGGCGCTGGCCTCGCGCTTCATCCGGGCGTTGAGGATCTCCAGCTCCTCCTCGGGCAGGTGGCTGACGGTCAGTTCCTTGACCGCGACCTCGCGGTCCAGCATCCTGTCCCGGGCCCGCCAGACGGTGCCCATGCCGCCCCGGCCGAGCCGCTCCCCGAGCTCGTAGCGGTCCGCCAGCAGGCGCTGCTCCGCAGCCGTCTCCGGCCTGTCCTGAACACCCATGGCGACCGCTCCCCCTCATCCACCTGCCGTCACCCCGACGGAGGGTCCGGTGCACCGCTGACCACCGTTCGAACATCTCTCACGCACAGATTAGGCCGGACGTTCCACCAGGGGGATCCCGCCCCGGCCACGTGACCGCCCTGTGACCTGCGGCACGGCCCGTCAGCCTGCGAACAACACCACGGCGCCCATCGCCAGGACCAGCGCGACCATGACCGCGGCCACCAGCAGCGGCCCCAGCAGCGCCGGCGCCACTCTGGGCGGGCGGGGCCGCGGGCCGCTCCCGTCGGCGTCGGCGACCGGCCCGCTCCCGTGCCCGCCGCGGCGCCGGCGGGGCACCAGCGGCCCCTCCGGACGCCGCACCGGCAGCAGCACCGGCGGCGGCGCGCCGAACGGCTCCGGGGCGCCCGAGAGCAGGTCGGTGAGTTCCCGCCAGGCCTGCACGGCCGTCGGCCGCAGCGCCGCGTCCGGCTGGAGCAGACGTTCGACCAGCGGGCCGAGCGGGCCGCAGCCGTGGGTGGAGGCCCGCCGGTCGTCCCGGACGGCGCCGAGCAGCGTCGGCAGGTCGGTCTCGGGGTAGGGCGCGGCCCCGGTGAGCAGCCGGAACAGCAGGACGCCCAGCGCCCAGCAGTCGCCGGCCGGGCCGCCGTCCATCGGCCAGCGCTCGGTCCGGGGGCCGAGCAGTCCGGCGCGCACCTCGTACCGGCGCCGGCCGGCCGGGCCGCCCAGCTCCTCGCAGAGCGCCTCCAGGGCCACACCGGCGTCCAGGCCGCCGAGCAGGGCGGCGCCGTCCTCGCAGAGCAGCACGGTGTCGACCGAGATGTTTCCGTGGGTCAGACCGGCCTCGTGCAGCGCCCGGAGGGCTCCCGCGAGGTCCGCCGCCAGTTCCGCGACCCGGTAGGGCGGCACCGGCCCGCCCTCCAGGATGTCGGCCAGCGGCACGCCGGGCGGGCACTCCTCGACCGTCCACAGCAGTTCGTCGTCCACGAAGGCCCCGCCGCCGCCGAGCAGCCGCGGATGGGTGGGGACGCCGGCCGCCACCGCGGCCACCCGCCGGACCAGCCGCTCGCCCTGCGCGGGCACCGGATCGCCGTGCACCGGCTCGCCGTGGCCCGGTTCGCCGTACGCGGGGTCGACGGCCGTCAGCAGTCCGGGCAGTTCCAGCCCCGTCAGTTGCACCGAGGTGCCGGTCCGTTCGTCCTTCGCGAGCACCCGCAGGTACTCCGGACGGTCCGTCACCCGGTACCGCCCTGCCAACACCTGCCCCGGGCCCGCCAGCATGCTGTTCCTCTCGTCCCCGCCAGCGTACGTGTCCCAGGTGGGTACGCTCGGTCCATGGACTGGACCGATCTCATCGATGTGGCCTTCGACGTGGTCGGCGACGGCAGCCACGAGCGCCGGGCCGCGGCCGTGCGGACCGTCGAGGCCACCATCGCACCCGGCGAGAGGCCGGTGGCGGCAACCGCCGCCCGACACCCCGACCACTTCCGCAAGGGCGCCATGGTGCTGACCACCCACCGGCTGCTCTTCCTGAAGGACGGCAAGCCACCGCTGCCGGTTCCGCTGGAGGCGGTCACCGAGGTGCGGGTGAACCGGACGACGTTCAACGGCGAGGTGCTGCAGGTGATCGCGCTGACCGGCGCCCACCGCTTCGAGGACGTGGTCAAGGCCGAGCCGTTCGCCGAGCAGCTCCGGGCCGGCGCAGGGGCCGCCAGGAGCGCCTACGAGGCCGCCCTGGCCGCCGTCGTCCCCACCGCACCGGCCGCGTCCGCCGTCCCCTCCGGGCCCGCCACCGGCGAGGACCTGCTCGACGGGCTGGAGCGGCTGGCCGCCCTGCGGGCCGCCGGCGCCCTCACCGAGGAGGAGTTCACCCGGGCCAAGCAGCGCCTGATCGGCTGACCGGCCGACCGGCCGACCCCGGCCGGCGGCCGCTACGGCGCGGGCTGGAAGCTGTCGAAGCCGGTCTGGCGCGCCTGGGCGTTCGCGGGCGCGGCCCAGGCGGCGTCGGTGGTCGTCCAGTAGAGGGCGTACCCGTACTTGCCGCCGCCGGTGACGAAGCCGCGGTTGAGCGAGTGCATCCGGGTGCCGCCGCTGCTGTTGAAGGTCCATTCCCAGTCGGCGGCGTTGGTCCACTGCCGGTAGGTGATGGCCTGCAGGGCGACGCGCTGGTACCCGCCGCGCTGGCCGGGCTCCGCGCTCTGCCAGTCCGCCAGGGCGCTGGCGCCGCCCGGCTGGGTCCAGTCGACGACCAGCTTCACGCCCTGGCCCTCGAACTTGCGGCTGGTGTGGTCGTAGTCCTCGCCGGCGTCGGCCAGCCAGTCCGGCAGCACGATGCTGAAACCGGCGGCGTCCTTGTGCTCGTGGTAGCCGGCCGGCACGGCGGGGCCGGCCGGCACCGCCGGCGTGGCCGCGGCGGCCGGGCTCGCGGACCGGGAGGCCTGCGGCTCGCCGGCCGGGGTGGTCTGCGCCGGGCCGGGCCCGGCGTCCTGGGAGGAGGCGCCCGGGGCCGGGCTCTGCGCCGCCGGCGGGCCCCCGCCGGGCTCGCCGGAGGCGGTGTCGCCGGCCGGGGCCGGCGGGTTCGCGCCGGCCGCCGTGGCGGCGCCGCCGTTCTGCGCGCCGCCCTTGCCCGCGCCGTTCTGCTCGGAGCCGCCCAGCGCCTGCGCCAGCACCACCCCGGCGATCAGCACCAGCACCAGCACCACGGCCAGGATCACGGCCCGCCGGCGCCCGCCGACGGCCCGCACCAGCCGGGCGCCGGGACGGGCGCTCACCGTCTCGCCGGCGGACCACTGACCGGCCGCCGGCGCGGCCGCGGGGGCCCCGGCGGGATCGACGGCGGCACCGGCGGCAGCGGCGCCGGAGGCAGCCGTGGTGGGCCGCACGGGCTCCGCCGGCGCCGGCTCCGGCGCCTTCGAGCGGCTCCCCACCCGGACGGTGCCCAGCAGCCCGCCCACCGGGCGCTTCGCGCCGCCCGCGGCGCCGGCCGGAGTGCCGGTCTCCTCGACGGGAGCGGCCGGTGTGGCGGGAGCCCGGTCGGCGCCGGCCACCGGCACCGCCTGCTGGGTGGTCGCCTCGGACTTCACGGTGGCCTGCGCGACCACCCGGCGGAGCATCGCGCGGGTCTGCGACGCGTCCAGGCGCCGGGCCGGGTCCTTCTCCAGCAGTCCCTCGATGACCGGCTTCAGCGGCCCGGCGTTGGCGGGCGCGGCCAGGTCCTCGGTCATCACCGCGGTCAGGGTGGCGAGCGCCGAGCCCCGGTCGTACGGCGGCCGGCCCTCCAGCATCGCGTACAGGGTGCCGCCCAGCGACCACAGGTCGGCCGGCGGGCCGGGCTTCTGGCCCCGGGCCCGCTCGGGCGATATGTAGGAGGGGGCGCCGACCAGCATGCCGGTGGAGGTCACCGAGGCGTCACCCTCGACGCTGGCGATGCCGAAGTCGGTGAGCACGACCCGGCCGTCCTCGCCGATCAGCACGTTGGACGGCTTGACGTCGCGGTGCAGGATCCCGTGGCTGTGGGCGGCGACCAGCACACCCAGCACGTCGAGCGCGATCTCGGCGGCCCGGACGGGCGTGAGCGGCCCGTCCTCCTTGATCACCTCGGCCAGCGAGCGGGACTCCACCAGCTCCATGACGATCCAGGGCCGGTCGTCCTCCTCGACCACGTCGAAGACGGTGACGGCGGCGGTGTGCCGGATCCGCGCGGTCGCCTTGGCCTCCCGCAGGGTGCGGACGATCAGGCGGTGCTTCTCCTCCTCGTCGACACCGCCGTGCATCCGCAGTTCCTTGACCGCGACGACCCGGCCGAGCATCTCGTCCTCGGCCCGCCAGACGGTACCCATACCGCCGCGTCCGAGCACCGTGTCCAGCCGGTAGCGTCCGGCCAGGAGACGGCCGGTGGAACCCTGCGCCTGGGTCATTTGGAGAGTTCCCCCATGTGGTGCTGGCGGTCGAAGTGACGGCGTATCGGCCCGGCGTAGGGCTCCGCATGCCAAGCCTCCATCATCCCCTGTCCAGGGGGTCCGCGACCACCCGGCCCCTGACCGGGCGGCCGTCCGACGGGGCCCGCACCGGCGTACGCCGTTGCACGACCGGCGCTCTGTGCCCGACCCGTAATCAAAAGCCGGTGTTCGAGCGCGTATCGGCGCTGCTATCTTCGACGCCGCCGCACCACACTTCCCCGGGGGGAATCCGCATGACCGCATCCGTGCCAGGCCCTGACGGCAAGGCAGCCCCGGCCGCCCAGCACTACGCCGCCCCGCTGTACGAGCCCGACGCCCCGGCCGGCTACGTGGCCCCCGGAATGCCCGGCGCGCCCGCACCGTACGCGTACGCCCCACTGCCCGCCGCCGCGCCCCGCACGCCGAACGCCGGCGCCGCGCTGGCGGCCGCCCTCGGCGCGGTGGTGGTCGGCGCGCTGGCGTACGGGTTCCTGATGAAGGCCCTGGACCGCGAGTTCGGCTGGCTGGTCATCGGCCTGGCGGCGGCGGTCGCCTGGCCGCTGGGCAAGCTGGGCGGCCGCAACCCGGTGCTCCCGGTGGCCGGCGCGGTGCTGGCGGCGCTGTCGCTGCTGCTCGGCCAGTTCTTCGGGGTCGGCCTGTACCTGCACCAGCTCACCGGCGCCTCGCTGGGCGAGCTGTACGGCCCGGAGTTCAGCGTCACCCTGGAGGGCTGGAAGGCCGTCCTGGAGCCGATGGACGCGCTGTTCTACGGGATCGCGCTCTTCGAGGGCTTCGTCTTCACCCGGCGGATCAGCGCCTGACCCCGGGTACGCGCAAGGCCCCGCCGGACCTCCGGCGGGGCCTTGCCCATGTCGTCGTCAGCCGTGCTGCGGGGCCGAGTTGACCGTGACCTCGACCCGCTGGAACTCCTTGAGCTCCGAGTAGCCGGTGGTGGCCATCGCGCGGCGCAGGGCGCCGAAGAGGTTCATGGTGCCGTCGGGGGTGTGCGACGGGCCGGTGAGGATCTCCTCGGTGGTGCCGACCGTGCCGAGGTCCACCCGCTTGCCGCGCGGCAGCTCGTCGTGGACGGCCTCCATGCCCCAGTGGACGCCCCGGCCCGGGGCGTCGGTGGCCCGCGCCAGCGCCGCCCCGATCATCACCGCGTCCGCGCCGCAGGCCACGGCCTTGGCGAGGTCGCCGCTGTAGCCCACGCCGCCGTCGGCGATCACGTGCACGTACCGGCCGCCGGACTCGTCCATGTAGTCCCGGCGGGCGGCCGCGACGTCCGCCACCGCGGTCGCCATCGGCACCTGGATGCCGAGCACGTTGCGGGTGGTGTGCGCGGCGCCGCCGCCGAAGCCGACCAGCACGCCCGCCGCGCCGGTGCGCATCAGGTGCAGGGCGGCGGTGTACGTGGCGCAGCCGCCGACGATCACCGGCACGTCCAGCTCGTAGATGAACTGCTTGAGGTTGAGCGGCTCGGCCGCGCCGGAGACGTGCTCGGCGGAGACGGTGGTACCGCGGATGACGAAGACGTCGACGCCGGCGTCCACCACGGCCTTGGAGAACTCCGCGGTGCGCTGCGGCGACAGCGCGGCGGCCGTCACGACGCCCGACTCGCGGACCTCCTTGATGCGCCGGCCGATCAGGTCGGCCTGGATCGGGGCCGCGTAGATCTCCTGCAGCCGGCGGGTCGCGGCGGCCTGGTCGGTGATCGCGGCGATCTCGTCGAGCAGCGGCTGCGGGTCCTCGTACCGGGTCCACAGGCCTTCGAGGTTCAGCACGCCGAGCCCGCCGAGCCGGCCGATGTTGATGGCCTGCTGCGGGGAGACCACGCTGTCCATCGGGGCGGCCAGGAACGGCAGCTCGAAGCGGTAGGCGTCGATCTGCCAGGCGATCGAGACCTCCTTCGGGTCCCGCGTACGGCGGCTGGGGACGACGGCGATGTCGTCGAAGGAGTACGCCCGGCGTCCGCGCTTGCCTCGCCCGATCTCGATCTCAGTCACTTCGAGCCCTTCCGGTTTTTTTGCTCATACCTGCCGGGTCACCCCGGCCGACCCCAGTATCCCGCACCGGCGGACCGCTACGGCGCAGCCGGTCAACGGGCGGACACGGGGCGAGGCCCGCCACCGGCCGGTGGCGGGCCTCGCGCAGTCCGCGGAGCGGGGTGTGCTCAGCGGCTGGTGTAGTTCGGTGCCTCGACGGTCATCTGGATGTCGTGCGGGTGGCTCTCCTTGAGGCCCGCCGAGGTGATCCGGACGAACCGGCCCTTGCTCTCCATCTCGGCGACGGTGGCGGCGCCCACGTAGCCCATGGTCTGGCGCAGGCCGCCGACCAGCTGGTACAGCACGGCGGAGAGCGGACCGCGGTACGGGACCTGGCCCTCGATGCCCTCGGCGATCAGCTTCTCGTCGGAGGAGACCTCGGCCTGGAAGTAGCGGTCCTTGGAGAACGACTTCGCCTGGCCGCGGGTCTGCATGGCGCCCAGCGAGCCCATGCCGCGGTAGGACTTGAACTGCTTGCCGTTGATGAACAGCAGCTCGCCCGGCGACTCCTCGCAGCCGGCCAGCAGCGAGCCGAGCATCACGGTGTCGGCACCGGCGGCCAGCGCCTTGCCGATGTCGCCCGAGTACTGCAGGCCGCCGTCGCCGATCACCGGCACGCCGGCCGCCTGGCAGGCGAGCGCGGCCTCGTAGATCGCGGTGACCTGCGGGACGCCGATGCCGGCGACCACGCGCGTGGTGCAGATCGAGCCGGGGCCGACACCCACCTTCACGCCGTCCACGCCGGCGTCGATCAGCGCCTGGGCGCCGTCCCGGGTGGCGACGTTGCCGCCGACGACGTCGATGCCGACGGCGGCCTTGATCTTGGCGATCCAGGACAGCGCGTTGTGGCTGTGCCCGTGCGAGGTGTCGACCACCAGGAAGTCCACCCCGGCGCCGACCAGCGCCTGGGCGCGGTCGAAGGCCTCGGCGCTGGCGCCGACGGCGGCACCGACCAGCAGACGGCCCTCGGCGTCCTTGGCGGCGTTCGGGTACTTCTCGGCCTTGACGAAGTCCTTGACGGTGATCAGGCCCTTGATCCGGCCCTCGTCGTCGACCAGCGGCAGCTTCTCGATCTTGTGGCGGCGGAGCAGCCCGATCGCGTCCTCGCCGGAGATGCCGACCTTGCCGGTGATCAGCGGCATCGGCGTCATGATCTCGCGGACCTTGCGGCTGCGGTCCGACTCGAAGGCCATGTCGCGGTTGGTGACGATGCCCAGCAGCCGGCCCGCCTCGTCGGCGATCGGCACGCCGCTGATCCGGAACTTGGCACAGAGCGCGTCGGCCTCGCCGAGCGTGGTCTCCGGGCCGACCGTGATCGGGTCGGTCACCATGCCGGACTCGGAGCGCTTGACCAGGTCGACCTGGTTGACCTGGTCCTCGATCGAGAGGTTGCGGTGCAGGACGCCGACGCCGCCCTGACGGGCCATCGCGATCGCCATCCGCGACTCGGTGACCTTGTCCATGGCGGCCGACAGCAGCGGGATGTTCACCCGCACGTTGCGGGACACGCGCGAGGACGTGTCCACCTGGTTCGGCAGCACCTCGGAGGCCCCGGGCAGCAGCAGGACGTCGTCGTACGTCAGTCCGAGCATCGCGAACTTCTCGGGTACGCCTGCGGCGTTGACGCCGTCGTTGATGGGCATCTTGGGGGTTACCTTCCGTGGCCGGCCGAATTCAACTGCAATGCGCCCGGCTGAGGGTGGGGGCGCACTGATCCTTCGTCGGGCGGACGGACAACCGTGTACGGCGCCGTCCCACCCGCGCGCTCACCGGCACAGGATCGGGCCACCGCAACGCTCGATGCCTTGGAGGAACCTCCAGGAGAACCCCGTCCGCACCCACGAAACTTTGGCGACCAGCCCAGGCGCCGATACCCCATGGTACTGGCACCGGGAATGCCGACTCGCGCCCCCTTGACAACACCGGTCACACGTGAGTGATTCCATGGCCCGTACGTGCCGGTACGATCACGCCGCGTTCCCTCCCCGGTCGGCGGACGGTCTTCACGGCAATGTCCTCGACCGGCGGCCGGCACCGTGCGGCGCCCGGCCCCCCGCGTTCAGGAGGACTCCTCCGCCAGGGCCCGCAATCTGCTCAGCGCCCGGTGCTGGGCGACCCGCACCGCGCCCGGCGACATACCGAGCACCTCGCCGGTCTCCTCCGCCGACAGACCGGCGGCCACCCTGAGCAGAACCAGCTCCCGCTGACGGGCCGGCAGATTGGACAGCAGCTCCTTCGCCCAGGCCGCGTCGCTGCTCAGCAGCGCGCGCTCCTCCGGGCCGAGCGCGTCGTCCGGCAGCTCGGGCAGGTCGTCGGGCGGGATCACGGTCGACCCCGGCCCGCGCATCGCGGCCCGCTGCAGGTCCGCGATCTTGTGCGCGGCGATCCCGTAGACGAAGGCCTCGAACGGCCGGCCCTGGTCCCGGTAGCGCGGCAGGGCGCAGAGCACCGCGACGCAGACCTCCTGGGCGATGTCGTCCACGTGATGGCGGGCCCCGCCGGGCAGCCGGACCAGCCGGCCGCGGCAGTACCGCAGCGCCAGCGGGTGGACGTAGGCCAGCAGGGTGTCGATGGCCGGGCCCTCACCGCGCACGGCGGCGGCGACCAGGTCGGCCATCAGCGGCGATCCGGCGCTGCCGAGGACGGGCGGACGCTCGGCGCCCTCCGGCCCCGTGTCCGGCCCGGCGTCCGACCCCGGGTCGGACTCGATCTCGGCGCCGGAATCCGGCAGGCCGTCGGCGTACGGCGACTCCTGACCCGGGCCGGAGAGCCCGGCCTCCTCTGGGTCCGCCCCGCCGGGAGCGGTGGAAACGTCGTCGCGCATCGGTCCATGGTGCCTGGTCGGGCCGGAAAACATGGCACCGCGTCCGGAGTTGTGCACCGGAACGTTATGCGTCGGCGCGGCCACGCCCGGTACCGGCCGGCCGCCCGCGGGCGTGGTGGGCACCGGCGGGCCGAGCCCCGGGCCGTCGTCCACCGTGCCGCCTCCCGCCCCGCCGCCGTCGGTTGTCCCGCCTGCCGCGCCGTCCGCCGAGTGTCCTGCGGCTGCGTCGTCCGCCGCAGTGCCTGTCCGCTGGTCCCCGAGGTGCTCCACACCTCCATGGTGCAACCTCGGGACCGTAACGTCACACGTCTGCGCGAGGGGAATCGCGAGGAGGTGCCGCGGGCGGCAGGCCGGGGCCGGTCAGCGGACCAGACCCCACCTGAACCCCAGGGCCACCGCGTGCGCGCGGTCCGAGGCGCCGAGCTTCTTGAACAGCCGCCGGGCGTGCGTCTTGACGGTGTCCTCGGAGAGGAAGAGCTCCCGGCCGATCTCCGCGTTGCTGCGGCCGTGGCTCATCCCCTCCAGCACCTGGATCTCACGCGCCGTCAGCGTCGGCGCCGCACCCATGTCGGGGCTGCGCAGCCGGCGCGGGGCGAGCCGCCAGGTCGGGTCGGCGAGGGCCTGGGTGACGGTGGCCCGCAGTTCAGCGCGCGAGGCGTCCTTGTGCAGGTACCCGCGCGCCCCGGCGGCCACCGCGAGGGCGACGCCGTCGAGGTCCTCGGCGACGGTGAGCATGATGATGCGCGCGCCCGGGTCGGCGGACAGCAGCCGCCGCACCGTCTCGACGCCGCCGAGTCCGGGCATCCGGACGTCCATCAGGACGAGGTCGGAACGGTCGGCCACCCAGCGGCGGAGGACCTCCTCACCGTTCGTCGCGGTGGTGACCCGGTCGACACCGGGTACGGTCGCGACCGCGCGGCGAAGCGCCTCGCGGGCGAGCGGGGAATCGTCGCAAACGAGAACGGAAGTCATGACCGTCCTCCGCTGCTGATCCGCGTCACGTTGAGCCTCCTGGCTGGTACGAATCTCTCCGACACGGCCGATTGGCGACAGACCTCGTGCTGATCGCCGGTTCTCCCCGCGATCGTTCCCGACGTCCGGCGCCCGCTAACCGCCTCCGCACATCCAACGACCGTCACTCGAATGAGTTACGGCCTTCAGGGCCATCTCCACCACTGTACGTGGCCAACCCATTACGGATCAGCCGCATCGCGGGGCGCGCGCCGCACTTTTCTGCAGCTGGTGCGCGGTCGGCGCGCGACGCGCACGCCGGTACGGGCCCGCACGCCCGCTCCGGCCACTCGATTGCCACGTCCCTGCCCGCCAAACCACATGCCCACTTTGCCCGTTTTTATAGCTTTTGTACGGTCATTGACTGTTGTGCCACTCTGTGGGTGACTTGTCCATGAGGTTGCCTTAAGTCATATTTCCAGGTGTCCACACCAGCGCACCGAAGCCCCGCCGAGCCGAGCCGAGCGAAGTCCGGGCCGGCGCGGGGCCGACGAGCCCTTGAAGGGAATGAGCCATGGCAGATTTTTCCCGCCTCCCCGGCCCCAACGCGGACCTTTGGGACTGGCAGCTCTCCGCCGCCTGCCGAGGCGTGGACAGTTCGCTCTTCTTCCACCCGGAGGGCGAGCGCGGCGCCGCGCGCAGTTCGCGCGAGGCCAGTGCCAAGGAGGTCTGCATGCGCTGCCCGGTACGCACCGAGTGCGCGGCGCACGCCTTGGCGGTCCGTGAGCCGTACGGCGTGTGGGGCGGTCTCACCGAGGACGAACGCGAGGAGATGATGGGCCGTTCGCGCAACCGCCTGGTCGAGGTCCCGCTGACGATGCCCTCGGGAGTACGGCGCTAGAAGGACGACACACTCGCCGTGGAGAAACGTTTCTTCACGGTTTCCGTGCCGCCCCGGACCGGCACCCACCGTGCCGCCCGCCGGCACCCGCGGCGCACCGGAGCACCCGGGCCGGCCACCACCGGACCCGGCCGCGCGACACCCGTCCCGACACCCGGCCGCGACACCGGTCCCGACATAGGACCGACACCGGCGAACGGGCACCCTCGCAGGACCGGAGCGGAGCCCGCCGGACCTGCCCCGGCCATCGCGTCCCGGCCATCGCGCCCGCCGGACCTCGCTCCAGGACAGCCTCGGGACCTCCCCGGCAACCGGCCTGACGACCCGTCCCAGGCCCCCGCGCCCGGCGCACCCGCCACGCCCGGCCCCGCTCCCCGGGTACCGCACGCCGCCCGCCCGTACGGGACGGCCCCCGTCCGGCCCGTCCCGGCGGCCGGTTCAGCGCCCGGCCGCGGAGCCCGCCAGCCGGTCGAGCATCAGGGCCACCGCCGGCACCTCGGCCAGGTCGGGCAGGGTCAGTGCCACCACCTGGCGCAACGCCGGCTCACCCGAGGCGGCCCGCAACTGGACGGCCGACACGCCGTCCTGGCGCACCGAGTCCAGCGCGAGCCCCGGCAGCACCGCCACCCCGAGCCCGGCCGCGACCAGGCCGACCACCGCCGGGTAGTCGTCGGTGGCGAAGTCGATCCGCGGCTCGAAGCCCGCGCCCGCGCAGAGTTCCACCAGGTGGCCGCGGCACTGCGGGCAGCCGGCGATCCACTGCTCCTCGGCGAGTTCCGCCAGCTCCACCGGCGCGTCGCCGACCCCGGCCAGCGGGTGGCCGGCCGGCAGCAGGCCGACCAGCGGATCGTCCAGCAGCGGCCGGACCACCAGGTCGGACCAGTCGTTGGCGGCCGCCGCGGCCGCCGCCTCCAGGGTCGCCTCGGCGCGCGCCTCGCGCGGGGTGCTGTGCGGGGAGGGGACGGCCAGGCCGCCCTGCGAGTCGGGGTAGCGGAAGGCCAGCGCGACCTCGCACTCGCCGCCGCGCAGCATCGCCAGCGACTCGGTCGGCTCCGCCTCGACCAGCGACACCCGGACCCCGGGGTGGCTGGCGCGCAGCCGGGCGACGGCGGGCGGCACCAGCGTGGAGCTCGCGGTGGGGAAGGACACCAGTCGCACCCGCCCGGCCCGCAGGCCGGCGATCGCGGCGACCTCCTCCTCGGCGGCCGACAGCCCGGCCAGGATGCCGTTGGCGTGCTTCAGCAGCACCCGGCCGGCCTCGCTGAGCTGCATGCCCCGGCCGGCCCGGACCACCAGCGGGGTGTCCACCGACTTCTCCAGGGCCTTCATCTGCTGGCTGACGGCGGGCTGGGTGCAACCCAGCTCGCGGGCGGCGGCGGAGAAGGAGCCGGTGCGGGCGACGGCACGCAGGACGCGCAGGTGGCGGGCCTCGATCATGCCTCAGTTATAAGGCATCCTTTGCTTACCGCAAAACTCCACTGATATGTGGTTGAACATTGGAACAGCACGCCGGAGGCCCGGCCGCACCCAGGGGGTGCGGGCCGGGCCTCCGGTCACCGTGAGGTGTGTCAGTGCGAGTGGCCGTGGCCGCCGTGCGAGTGACCGGCGCCGGCCTCCTCGTCGGCCGGCTTCTCCACCACGAGGGTCTCGGTGGTGAGCAGCAGCGAGGCGATCGAGGCGGCGTTCTCCAGCGCGGAGCGGGTGACCTTGACCGGGTCGATGACGCCGGCCTTCAGCAGGTCGCCGTACTCGCCGGTGGCGGCGTTGTAGCCGAAGCCCGCCTCCAGCTCGGCCACCTTGTGGGTGATGACGTAGCCCTCGAGGCCGGCGTTCTGGGCGATCCAGCGCAGCGGCTCGGCGAGCGCCTTGCGGACGACCGCGACACCGGTCGCCTCGTCGCCGGACAGGCCCAGGCTGCCGTCGAGCACCTTCTGCGCGTGCACGAGAGAGGCGCCGCCACCGGCGACGATGCCCTCCTCGACCGCGGCACGGGTCGCCGAGATGGCGTCCTCCAGGCGGTGCTTGCGCTCCTTGAGCTCCACCTCGGTGGCGGCGCCGACCTTGATCACGCAGACGCCGCCGGCCAGCTTGGCCAGGCGCTCCTGCAGCTTCTCGCGGTCCCAGTCCGAGTCGGTGTTGGCGATCTCGGCCTTGATCTGGGCGACGCGGCCGGCGACGGCCTCGCTGTCACCGGCACCGTCGACGACCGTGGTGTCGTCCTTGGTGATGGTCACGCGGCGGGCGGTGCCCAGCACCTCCAGGCCGGCCTGGTCGAGCTTGAGACCGACCTCCTCGGAGATGACGGTGGCACCGGTCAGGGTGGCCAGGTCGCCCAGGATGGCCTTGCGGCGGTCACCGAAGCCCGGGGCCTTGACGGCCACCGCGTTGAAGGTGCCACGGATCTTGTTCACCACGAGGGTGGACAGCGCCTCGCCGTCGACGTCCTCGGCGATGATCAGCAGCGGCTTGGAGGCGCCGCCCTGCAGGATCTTCTCGAGCAGCGGGAGCAGCTCCTGGATGGAGGAGATCTTGCCCTGGTTGATCAGGATGTACGGGTCCTCGAGGACCGCTTCCTGACGCTCGGCGTCGGTGACGAAGTACGGCGACAGGTAGCCCTTGTCGAACTGCATGCCCTCGGTGAAGTCGAGCTCCACGCCGAAGGTGTTCGACTCCTCGACGGTGATGACACCGTCCTTGCCGACCTTGTCGATCGCCTCGGCGATGAGCTCGCCGACCTGCGAGTCCTGCGCCGAGAGACCGGCGACGGCGGCGATGTCGTCCTTGCCGTCGACCTCGCGGGCGATCGAGAGGAGGTGCTCCGACACGGCCGCGACGGCCTTGTCGATGCCCTTCTTGAGGGCGGCCGGGCCGGCGCCCGCGGCGACGTTGCGCAGACCCTCGTTGACCAGGGCCTGGGCCAGCACGGTGGCGGTGGTGGTGCCGTCACCCGCGACGTCGTTGGTCTTGGTGGCGACCTCCTTGACGAGCTGCGCGCCAAGGTTCTCGTACGGGTCGTCGAGCTCGACCTCGCGGGCGATGGTGACACCGTCGTTGGTGATGGTCGGGGCGCCGAACTTCTTGTCGATGACGACGTTGCGGCCCTTGGGACCGATGGTCACCTTGACGGTGTCGGCCAGCTTGTTCACGCCGCGCTCCAGCGAGCGGCGGGCGTCCTCGTCGAACTGCAGAATCTTCGGCATGTTCCCGTTTCCCTCAGGGTTACTGAATACGTGAGCCAACAGCCGCGCCCCGGGCCCCTGTCGGTGAAGACACGGATCCGGGGCGGGCGGATACGGGCCCGCGGGCCCGTGAGGTCTTACTTCTCGATGACCGCGAGGACGTCGCGGGCCGAGAGGACGAGGTACTCCTCGCCCTTGTACTTCACCTCGGTGCCGCCGTACTTCGAGTACAGGACGATGTCGCCCACGGCGAGGTCGAGCGGAAGACGCTGGCCGTCCTCGAAGCGACCCGGGCCGACGGCCAGGACGACGCCCTCCTGGGGCTTCTCCTTGGCGGTGTCCGGGATAACCAGGCCGGAGGCCGTGGTGGTCTCGGCGTCGAGCGGCTGGACCACGATGCGGTCCTCGAGCGGCTTGATGGCAACCTTGCTGCTGGTGGTCACGTCCGAGCTCCCCTTCGGAGATTACGGGGTTGTCTAACAGGTAGTTGTGATGCCTGCGTGCCTGCCGTCGCGGGGGTCAGACACGCTTCACCGTGTTAGCACTCACCCGGTGGGGAGTGCCAGGACTGACCATAGGCCGCGGTTAGCACTCAGTCAACCAGAGTGCCAACGGCGCGGCCGGGAGATTCCCGCAGTCGCAAGCGTGTACGGATCGGCCGGGTGCGGACTTCCTGCACGGCGGCGGTGCGGCGCACCCCCGGGCATCCCCCGGTCACCCCCGCCGGCGCACTCATCCCCGCCACCGCAGCGACCGGCGGGGTTGAGTAGCCGTACTCATGTGCCGGTCCCGTCCCGGGCCGCAGACTCCGTCCATGACCACCGCGTCCAGCGCCCCGTCCGCCGCCCCGTCCGGTGCCGCCGACACCGCCGCCACCTCCGACACCGCCGACACCGCCGACACCGCCGCCGTCGTCGATCCGTCCGGCACCGATTCCTCCGGCACTGCCCTGACCCCCCGCCCGCTGGGCAGCGACCTTCTGCTGACCCTCCTCGTGCTGCCGCTGGAAGCCCTGCTGCTCGCCGGGATCGGCTACCTCGCCTTCGCGCTGGCCTTCGGCGCGGGCCAGAGCGGCGGGGGCGAGCTGGCCGTGCTGGTCCTGGTGCTCGGCGTCGTCCTCCTCCTCACCGCGCCGATCCTGCTGGCGGTCCGGTCCGGCCGGGCCGGCTACCGGGTGCTCCCGGTGGCCGGGCTCCTGCTGCCGGTCGCGGCACTGATCGTGCTCTCCCTGCGCTGAGCCGGCCCGCCCCGCCCCGCCCCGCCCCGCGAGGAAACCCACCCGCCTCACCCGTCGAGCCGAGGAGCCGGACGATGACCAGGACCACGCCGCCGGACCGCGGCCGCACCGCCCACCGGCCGCACCCGCCGGGCCGCGACCTGCTGGCGGCCCTCCTGCTGCTGGCCCTCGGAACGCCGCTCACCGGCGCGCTCGGCGCGCTGTCCCTGCTCGCCCTGTTCCGGCTGGAGGCGGGCGGCCAGGAACTGCTCGGGCTGCTCGTCCTGCTGACCGGCCTGCTCGCCGTCACCGGACCGCCGCTCGTGCTGGCCGTCCGCACCTGGCGGCGCGGGTACCGGGCGCTGCCGGTGGCCGCCGCCCTGCTGCCGTTCCTGCCGCTCGCCGCCCTGATCGCCGCCTGAGCCCGCCCCGAGCGGCGAGAATGGGCGGGTGGAGACCGAGAACCTGCAGGCCCTGCTGACCCCCGAGGGGCAGTCGCTGCTCGCCGAGCTGCGCGCGTACACGCCCGGCGACGAACTGGCGCTGGCCACCCGGCTGCGCCGTGACCACCCGGCGGAGCTGGTCTCCGCCGCGCTGGGCCAGGCCCGGCTGCGGCAGCGGGCGCGGGCCAAGTTCGGCGACGACGCGGACCTGATGTACTTCACGCCGAACGGCGTCGAGCAGTCCACCCGGCGCAGCGTGGCCGAGTGGCGGGCGAAGCGGTTCGCCGAGCTGGGCGTCCGGCGGCTGGCCGACCTGTGCTGCGGGATCGGCGGGGACGCGGTGGCGCTGGCCCGGCAGGGGATCTTCGTGCTCGCGGTCGACCGCGACCCCGCGGCCTGCGCGGCGGCCCGGGCGAACGCGGCGGCGCTGGGCCTGGCCGAACTGATCGAGGTGCGCTGCGCGGACGTCACCGAGGTGGACGTGACGGGCTACGACGCGGTGTTCACCGACCCCGCGCGGCGGACCACCAAGGGCAGGGTGTTCGACCCCGAGGCGTACTCGCCGCCGCTGTCCTGGGCGATCGAGGCGGCCCGGCGCACCCCGTTCGGCGCGCTGAAGATCGCCCCGGGCATCCCGCACGACCTGGTCCCCGAGGACGCCGAGGCCGAGTGGGTCTCCGACCACGGCGACGTGAAGGAGGCGGTGCTCTGGTTCGGCACCCGGGCCGGGCACCCGCACCGGGCGACCCTGCTGCCGCACGACCGCACGCTGGCCGGCGGCACCCTGCCGGACCCGCAGGCCGGGCCGGTCGGGCGCTACCTGTACGAGCCGGACGGCGCGGTGATCCGCGCGCACCTGGTCGCCGAGGTCGCCGGGCAGGTGGACGGCCGGCTGATCGACCCGATGATCGCGTACCTGACCTCGGACCACCTGGTGGCCACCCCGTACGCGCACGCCTACGAACTCACCGACGTCCTGCCGTTCAACGTGAAGAAGCTCAAGGCGCTGTTGCGCGAACGCGGGGTCGGCACCGTGGTGATCAAGAAGCGCGGCCTCTCCATGACTCCGGAGGAGCTGCGGCAGAAGCTGAAGCCGCAGGGGCCGGCCACCGCGACCGTCATCCTGTCCCGGGTCGGCGACGGGCACCTGATGATGATCGGCCGGCCGGTGGACGCCGGGGCCGTCCGGTAGGGGCCACCGGGCGCCGGCCGCCCCGGTGGCCCGGCTACGCCGGTGGCTTGATGTAGTCCTCCAGCCGGGCCACCGCGAAGCCCTGCTCCTGGATCCGGCTGAGCAGCTCGCCGAACATCTGGGTCATCGTCTCGCCCTTGAGGTCCTTGGGGCCCCGGAAGTGGGCGAGGATGATGTCGCCGGGCTTCAGCTTCTTGTCGGCCGCCTGGTACTGCATGTCGTGGATCTGCATCGACTCGCGCCAGAGCACGATCGCCCGAGGTCCGCACTGCTGCACCGCCGTGTTGAGCGCGGCGGTGTGGGCGCCGTCGCCGTACGGCGGGCGGAACAGCATCGGGGCGACGCCGTACTGCTGGGTGAGCGCGGACTGGGCGTCGCAGACCTCGGACTTCTGGACGTCGGCCGGCTTGGTGCTCATCGCCGGGTGGTCGGTGGTGTGGTTGTGGATGTGGTTGCCGAGGGCCTTCAGCGGCTTGAAGTAGCCGTAGTCGTTCTTGACGATGTCGCGGGTCAGGAACATCGAGACCGGCACCTTGAGGTCGGTGAGCATCTCGACGAACCTCGGGTCCTTCTCGGCGCCGTCGTCGAGGGTCACGAAGACGACCTTGTCGCTGGTCGGGACTTCGCTGAAGACCGGCACGGCACCGGTGGCGGTGAGCTTCAACGGCTTGTCCGCGGGCGGCGCCGGGGCGGGCGGCAGCGGCTTGAGGTTCCACTTCGTCCAGACCGCGACGGCCGCGTCGGCGGCCGGCGTGGCCGGGTCGGTGCGGGGCGGCGCGGGCGGCCGCGACGCGCTCTGCGAGCCCGCGCCGCCGGTCGGCGGGCCGCTCGGCACCTCGGGGGCGGCGCCCCCGCAGCCGGCCACCAGCGCGGCCAGTGCCAGCGCCCCCACCGCGTACGTCCTCGTCCTGTTCCAGCCGTACCGCTCCACCGCGCCGTGCCCCCCCAGATCGTTCAGCCGACTCCCAGGAAGCACGCTACCGGCCGTCGGCCGGTTCCCCCGGCAAGGCGCTACTCGACGTGTTCGCTGGTGAACTCCCAGCGGTGGACCGGCCGGGCGACCAGCGCCGCGGGCGGGTCGGCGACCGCAACCGGGGCGCCGTCCCACCAGGTGATCAGCAGTACCCGGCCGCCCGGCGCGCCGAACACCTCGGCCCGGACCGGGCCCGCCGAGCCGCGCAGCGCGGGCAGCGCGGTGGCGTGCACCCAGGCGGTCAGCTCGGCGGCGCGGCCGTCGGCCGCCCGGGCCTCCCACATCGCGGCGACGGTCACCGGCCGCCGCCGAGCGCCCGGTAGGCCTCGCCGTGGACGTCGCCGTGCGCCCCGCCGCCCGTACCGCCTCCGCCCGTACCGCCGCCGGTGGCCGGCACGTGCACCTCGGTGACCGGCAGCGAGGAGTCCGCGGAGAGGTCGGCGGAGGACGGCGAACGGCCCCGCCAGACCATCTCGGACCCGAGCGCGGCGACCATCGCGCCGTTGTCGGTGCACAGGCCCGGACGCGGCACCCGTAGCCGGATGCCGACCTTGTCGCAGCGCTGCTGGGCCATCTCGCGCAGCCGCGAGTTGGCCGCCACCCCGCCGCCGATCATCAGGTGGTCCACGCCGCTGTCCTTGCAGGCCTTGACGGCCTTGCGGGTGAGCACGTCGGTGACCGCCTCCTGGAAGGAGGCCGCGACGTCCGCGACCGGCACGTCCTCGCCGGCCCGGCGCTTCGCCTCGACCCAGCGGGCCACCGCGGTCTTCAGGCCGGAGAAGGAGAAGTCGTACGCCGGGTCCTTCGCGCCGCTCAGCCCGCGCGGGAAGGCGATGGCCTTCGGGTCGCCCTCACGGGCCATCCGGTCGACCACCGGGCCGCCGGGGAACCCGAGGCCGAGCACCCGGGCGACCTTGTCGAAGGCCTCGCCGGCCGCGTCGTCGATGGTCGCGCCGAGCGGGCGGACGTCACTGGTGATGTCCTCGCTGAGCAGCAGCGAGGAGTGCCCGCCGGAGACCAGCAGGGCCATCGTGGGCGAGGGCAGCCGCCCGTGCTCCAGCTGGTCCACGCAGATGTGCGAGGCGAGGTGGTTGACCCCGTACAGCGGCTTGTCCAGCGCCCAGGCGTAGGCCTTCGCGGCACTGACCCCGACCAGCAGCGCGCCGGCCAGGCCGGGCCCGGCGGTGACGGCGATGCCGTCCAGGTCGGAGGCCTTGACCCCGGCCGTGTCCAGCGCCCGCTGGATGGTCGGGACCATCGCCTCCAGGTGCGCCCGGCTGGCGATCTCGGGCACCACGCCGCCGAAGCGCGCGTGGTCGTTGACGCTGGAGGCGACGGCGTCGGCGAGCAGGGTGGTGCCGCGGACGATGCCGACGCCGGTCTCGTCGCAGGAGGTCTCGATGCCGAGGACGAGCGGTTCGTCAGCCATGGCGGGGGTCCTTCATCACGTCGGTCTTCGGATCGTTGCTCGGGTGGTCCAGGCGCATCACCAGCGCGTCCACGTTCGCGGGCTGGTAGTAGCCGCGCCGGATGCCGACCGGCTCGAACCCGAAGCGCTCGTACAGGCGCTGGGCGCGCAGGTTGTCCACCCGCACCTCCAGCAGCAGGTCGGTGCAGCCGCGCCGGGCGGACTCCTGGACCAGGTCGGTGAGCAGCACGGCGCCGAGGCCGGCGCCCTGCAGTCGCTCGTCGACGGCGATGGTCTGCACGTCGCCCTCGCCGGCCACCACCATCAGGCCCGCGTAGCCGGCGACGGCGCCGTCGGGGGTGGTGGCGACGGTGTAGTGGCGGGTGCCGCCGGGGTGCGTCTCGGCCAGCTCGGACCAGTACATGCCGGTGGACCAGGCGTCCTCCGGGAACAGTCGCAGTTCCAGGTCCATCACCGGGGCGATGTCCCACCAGCGCATGGGTCGCAGGGTGGTCCCGCCGGGGCCGGCGGTGCCGTTCGGGCCGGGGGTCACGCCGGGAGCACCGCCTTGTACCCGGCCGGGACCTGCGCGTCGGGGCGCCGCAGGTACAGCGGGACGCAGGGCAGCAGCTCGCGCCCGGCGGCCAGCTCGGCGGCGGCGAAGGCGGCCATCGCGCCCGCGGACACGTGCTCGGGGCCGGTCGCGTCAGGGAAGGTGTCGGGGTAGAGCAGCGCGCCGGCGCCGACCGAGCGCGGGCCCGGTGCCAGCTCGGCCGGGCGGTCCACCCCGGGGCCGGCGGTCCGGGCGCCGGCGGGGTCGTACGAGGCCCAGTAGACCTCCTTGCGGCGCGCGTCGGTGGCGACCGTGAACGGCCCGGCGAGACCCTCGGTCCGGGCCTGGTGGGCGATCGCGTCGAGGGTGCAGACGCCGTGCACGGGCAGTCCGAGCGCGTGACCGAGCGCGGCGGCGGTGACCAGGCCGACCCGCAGGCCGGTGTACGGACCCGGCCCGACACCCACCACGATGCCGGTCAGCCGGTGCTTGTCGACGCCGGCCTCCCGCAGCACCTGGTCGACGGCGGGCATCAGCAGCTCACCGTGGCGTCTGGCGTCGACCGTGAAGGCCTCGGCGAGGACGGCCGTGCCGTCGTGGACGGCCGCGGTGACGGCGGGGGTTGCGGTGTCGAACGCGAGCAGCAGCACGGGTCCAGGTTAGTTGGTCCCGCCGCCCGGATTTCCGTGCCATCACGGAACACACATCCGGATCGGTGCGGCCGCGCCCGGCGGACCTGGCACGATTGGGGCCGACAGTTACGGACAGCGCTGGGAGCACACGTGGCGAAGATGGGTCCTGGAGTGGTGGTCACCGGGCTGACCGTGGGGGCTCTGGCCTTGGTGAGCCTGCTGGCTTTCCAGGCCAACGGCGCCGTGGATCGTGCCGGTGCGCCGCCGAAGCCGACCGCGAGCACCGCCGCCCCCGGCCCGTCCGCCTCCACCGCGGCGCCGACCGCCTCCGCCACGCCGACGATCCCCGCCCTGCCGGCCACCTCGGGCGCCGGCCTGCGGGTGGTGTACTCGCTGGGGACGCACACCGTCTGGCTGGTCGACCCGAAGAAGACGCCGCAGGTCGTGGCGGCCTTCGCGGTCACGCCGGGCTCGGTCGAGCCGACGGCGGGCAGCTACACGGTCTACAGCCGGCGGCCTACCACCACCGGCACCGACGGCAAGCAGATCGAGCACGTGGTGCTGTTCGCCCAGCAGAACGGCATCGTCTTCGGCTTCAGCGCGGCCCAGGACGGCGCGACGCCGACCCCGGACCCGGCGGTGAAGACCGGCGGCATCCGGCAGAGCCGGCAGAACGGCCAGCTGCTCTGGGACTTCGCACCGAACGGGACGAAGGTCGTGGTCGTCGCCTGACGACGGCGCGGCGGACGGCGGCTGGACGGCGGCTGGACGGCAGGCCGCTCCCGGACGGCGGGTACTTCCCCGCGGCCCGGCCGGCCGACATCGGGGCCGCCCTCCCGATCAGGCCGCGGTGCGCCGCGGATCCGTCCGACCGGCCGGTGCGTGCTGTCCCGGCGGGGTGGACACGGCCTCGGCGGCCGCGCAGGCGGCCAGCAGCGTGCGCATCGCGGCCCCGGGCCGGGGTGCGGCGGCTGCGGCCTCGTCAGGGAGTCGGCCCTGGCCGGGCGCAGGACGGGCGGGCTCGCCGGCCCGGTCGCGCGGTGCGCGCTCCGGGGCGGGGGTGGTGCTCGACATGGCGCCTCCCTAGTTAGGCAGACCTAACCGCAGCACCCATCCCACCACGCCCGGCACCCCGGCCGCAACATCTTCCCGACAGTCTGTCGGGAAGATGTCGGAGGGTCAGTCCTCGGTCAGCGCCGCCAGCTCCACCGCGTCCCAGCGCCGGCCGAGCCCGGTCAGCACCACCCGGCGCGGGTCCGAGTCGTCCGCGGCCTCGTCCTCGCCGGCCGGGGTCCCGTCCGCATCCTGGGGCGCGGCGCCGCCGAGGGCGCGCTCGATCCGCACCTCCAGCCGGTCCTCGGAGAGCTGCTCGACCTTGCCCTCGCCCCACTCGACCACCACCACCGACTCCGGCAGCGAGACGTCGAGGTCGAGGTCCTCCATCTCGTCCAGGCCGCCGCCCAGCCGGTACGCGTCCACGTGCACCAGCGCCGGGCCGCCCACCAGGGACGGGTGCACCCGGGCGATCACGAAGGTCGGCGAGGTGACGGCGCCGCGCACCCCGAGCCCCTCCCCCAGGCCGCGGGTCAGCGTGGTCTTGCCCGCGCCCAGTTCGCCGGAGAGCAGCACCAAGTCCCCCGGGCGCAGCAGCCCGGCCAGTTCGCGGCCGAGCCGGCCCATCCGCTCGGGGGTGGGAACGGTGAGAGTGGCGTGCGAGCCCATGCGCGTGTCATGCCCTTCGGATCCGTGCGGCGCCCCCGGTCGAGCGCCACCGCTACGGTGCCACATCCGCGGGCGGGTGCGCGTCGGCCCGGGGCCGTCCCGGACGCCGCGGGCTCACTCCGGCTGCCCGGCCTCCCGGACGGACGGCGGCAGCGGCGCCGCGCCCGCGTACTCGACGGCATGCTGGAGCAGTGCGGCCAGCCGGCGGTCGACCAGTTCGGGGCGCTCCAGCATCACCAGGTGTCCGGCGTTCTCCACCAGCAGCAGTTCGGCGTCCGGCAGCTCCCGGGCGATCGTCTCGCTGTGGCCCGGCGGGGTGAGCAGGTCCTTGGTGCCGGCCAGCACCAGGGCGGGGATGCCGCGCATGGCGGCCAGCGCGGCGTGCTTGTCGTGCCGGCCGAAGGCCGGGTAGAACTCGGCGACCACGTCGATCGGGGTGGCGTCCAGCAGCTGCTCGGCGAAACGGGCCACGCCGGGGTCGACGTCCTGGGTGCCGAAGGAGAACCGGCGGTAGAAGACGGCCGCGAAGTCCGCGCCGAACCGCCGGGTGGCCTCGACCAGTTCGACCTGGCGGCCGAGCAGCTTCATCATCCCGGGGGCGACCCGCCGGAAGACCTTCGCGCCCAGGACCGGCAGGCCGAGGGTGACGCTGTCCCAGTCGCTCGCCAGGGTGCCGACCAGGGCGATCCCGGCCACCCGCTCACGGAACAGCTCGGGGTGGCGGTCGGCGAGGGCCATCACCGTCATCCCGCCCATCGAGTGACCGACCAGGACCAGCGGCCCCTCGGGCGCGACGGCGTCGATGACGGCCTTGAGGTCGCCGCCGAGCTGGTCGATGCTGGCCGGCTCGCCCGCCAGGAAGGACCGGGAGCGCTCCGAGCGGCCGTGGCTGCGCTGGTCCCAGAAGACCAGCCGCATGCCCTCGCGCAGCGCGGCGCGCTGGAAGTGCCAGCTGTCCTGGCTGAGGCAGTAGCCGTGGCAGAACACCACCGTCAGCGGGGCCCCGGCCGGTGCGGTGGAGCTGCCGAAGCCCCGGCGGCTGCTGGCCCGCACCAGGGCGCCGGAGCCGGCGAGCAGTCCGGGCAGCCCGCTGCGGTCGACCGGCCCCGTCTCGCCGCGCCGCCGGGCGAACCAGCCGCGTCTGGGGCCCTTGTGCTGGTCCTCGGGATGCACCTGGACGGGGCCCGGCCAGCCGCTGCCGTCCAGCTCGACGTACAGCTCGGTGCCGTCCGGGGCGGCGACCGTGCGCGGGCGGCCGCGCAGCGAGCCGTAGGAGGCGGTGGCGTCCAGCGCCTCCCGGGCCCGGCGGCGCATCGCCCGGCCGACCGTCAGCCGCTCGACCGCGACACCCGCCGCGGCGCCGGCCGCGACCACGCCGACCGAGATGCCGATCAGCCCGGCCCGGCTGACGCCGACCGAGGCGCTCTCGGCGGCCCGGGCCACGGCCACGATCGGGCTTCCCCCGCCCTCGTCGCTCATCTCTCCCCGTTCACCTTTCGCCGCTCATCACTCGACCGTGCCGACGTAGCGGCGCGGCACCCGGGCGCCGATCCGGGTGACGATCTCGTACGAGATGGTGCCGCAGGCCCGGGCCCAGTCCTCGGCCGTCGGCTCGCCCTGCTCGCCGGCGCCGAAGAGCAGCACCTCCTCGCCGACCGGCGGGACGTCCCCGCCGAGGTCGACCACGAACTGGTCCATCGCGACCCGGCCGGCGACCGTGCGCCACTTGCCGCCGATCTGGACCGGCCCGGCGTTGCTGGCATGCCGCGGGATGCCGTCGGCGTAGCCGAGCGGCACCAGGCCCAACGTGGTGCTGCCGGGGGTCGTGTAGTGGTGGCCGTAGCTGACACCGTGCCCGCCCGGCACCTCCTTGACCAGGGCCAGTCGGGCGGTCAGCGACATCACCGGGCGGAGCCCGAAGTCGGCCGGTCCGCCGACCTCCGGGACGGGCGACAGCCCGTACATCGCCAGGCCCGGCCGGACCAGGTCGTAGTGCGACTGCGGCAGCAGCAGCGTGGCCGGCGAGTTCGCCAGGTGCCGGACCTCCGGGCGCAGCCCGGCGCCCTCGGCCTGGGCCAGCGCGGCCGCGAAGCCGTCCAGCTGGAGCTGGATGGACGGGTGCCCGGGTTCGTCCGCGGCCGCGAAGTGCGACCAGACACCGGCCACCGTGAGCAGGCCCTCGGCCTCGGCGCGGCGCGCGGCGGCGACCAGTCCGGGCCAGTCGTGCGGCTGGCAGCCGCCCCGGCCGAGGCCGGTGTCGGCCTTCAGGTGCACCCGGGCGGGGACGCCGCTGGCGCGGACCGCGGCGAGCAGCTCGTCCAGGGCCCACTGCCCGCCGACCGAGATGTCGACGCCGGCGCGCAGCGCCTGCTCCCAGGGGCCGCCCGGGGTCCAGAGCCAGCACAGGATGCGGGCCCGGTCCGGGCCGATGCCGGCGGCCCGCAGGGCCAGCGCCTCCTCCGGGGTGGCGGTGCCGAGCCAGCTCGCGCCGGCTTCGAGCGCGGCCAGGGCGCACGGCAGCGCGCCGTGGCCGTAGGCGTCCGCCTTGACCACGGCCATCACGGCGGGGCCGCCGGTCCGCTCCCGCAGCGCGGCCAGGTTGGCGCGCAGGGCGGCCAGGTCGACGGTCGCCTCGGCCCGGTGGTGTCGACCGTCGGCGTCGGTGAAGGTGGCCGGCCCGGTCGTCTTCGCAGTTGTCATCGGGGTCAGTCTCCCAGACCGGGCCGGGTGCCCGCCGAACGCCCCGGCGGCGCGGCGCCCGCCGGGCGGCCCGCCCATCAGTGCCGCCCACCTGGGCGGGCGCCCGCGGCGGACCGGTGACCGCCCGGTCGGGCGTCCGGTCGGGCGTACGCCTGGGTGTCCGGCCCGGCCCGGTGGGCCCGCGCCGCACCGCCGTGGACGTCCCGCCAGACGGCGGGCAGCTGCCGGGCCACGTCGGTGGCGGTCACCGGCGCGCCGCGGCCGGCGGCCCGGCGGCCGGCCAGGCCGTGCAGGTAGGCGGCCGCCGAGGCCGCGTCCAGCGGGGCCAGGCCGGCCGCCAGCAGCGAGCCGGCCAGCCCGGCCAGCACGTCGCCGCTGCCGGCCGTGGCCAGCCAGGAGGTGCCGGTCGGGTTGCTCCGGGCCACGCCGGTGGGCTCGGCGACCACCGTGGTCGAGCCCTTGAGCAGTGCCGTCGCCCGGTACGCCGTGGCCAGCCGGCGCGCGGTGCGCAGCCGGGCCGCCGCCAGGTCGGCGGCCTGCGGCGGCGGGCCCTGGTCGGCGCCGGCGAGCAGCCGGGCGGCCTCGCCGGTGTGCGGGGTCAGCAGGGTGGGGGCGGTCCGCCCGGCGAGGGCGGCGGGCCCGAGCCGGGCGAGTTCGGTCAGGCCGTCGGCGTCGACCAGCACCGGTACGTCGCTCGCCAGGGCCTCCCGCAGGGCCTGGTCGGCGCCGTCGCCGCCGCCGGGGCCGACCACCCAGGCCTGCACCCGGCCGGCGCCGGCCGGGCCGCCCTCGGTGACCAGCACCTCGGGGAAGCGCCGGACCACCTCCTCGGCCGCCGTCCCCACGTACCGCACCGCGCCGGCGCCACCGCGCAGCGCGCCGGCCACCGCGAGCAGCGCCGCGCCCGGGTAGCGGGCCGAACCGGCCGCGACCCCGACCACACCCCTGCGGTACTTGTCGCTCTCCGCGTCCGGCCGGGGCAGCAGGCCCGCCACGTCCGGGTGCTGCAGGGCCGTCAGGCCGGCCGGCGGCAGCTCCAGTCCGATGCCGACCAGCTCCACGGCGCCGGCGTACGAGGCGCCCGGATCGATCAGCAGGCCCGGTTTGAGGGTGCCGAAGACCACGGTGACGTCCGCCCGCAGGGCCGTGTCGGGCACCTCGCCGGTGTCGGCGTCGACGCCGCTCGGCAGGTCCACCGCGACGACGGCGCCGGGGCGCGGGGCGGCGGCGTAGGGCTGGGCGGCGGGCCGCAGGCCGCCCCGGCCGCCGATGCCGACGATCCCGTCCAGTGCGAGGTCGGCGGCGCCGAAGGCGGCCAGGCCCGCCTCCGGGTCCGTCAGCACCAGGCCCCGGGCGGCCCGCAGCGCGGCGAGGGCGCCCGGGTGGGCCCGGGCGGGGTCGAGCAGGACGGCGGTGACGGCGGCGCCGCGCCGGGCCAGCAGGGCGCCGGCGTACAGGGCGTCACCGCCGTTGTCACCGCTGCCGGCGAGCACCACCACCTTGCTGCCGTAGACCCGGCCGCGGGAGCCGGCCAGCAGCCGGGCGCAGGTGGCGGCGAGGCCGGTGGCGGCCCGCTGCATCAGCGTCCCCTCGGGGAGGCGGGCCATCAGCGCGGCCTCGGCCGCCCGGACCTGCTCGACGGTGTGTGCGTGGCGCATTCCTCGGCCTCCAGGGGCTCCGTGCCGGGGGTCTCAGCCTTCGGCGATGACTACCGCCGACGCTACGCCCGCGTCGTGGCTGAGCGACACGTGCCACGAGCCGACGCCGAGTTCGGCGGCGCGGGCGGCGACCGTCCCGGTGACCCGCAGGACCGGCCTACCGGAGGGCTCGGTGTGCACCTCGGCGTCGTGCCAGTGCAGTCCGCCGGGCGCGCCGAGGGCCTTGGCCAGCGCCTCCTTGGCGGCGAACCGGGCGGCCAGCGAGGCCGGGGAGCGCCGGGCCCCGGAGGGCAGGGTCAGCTCGGCCGCGGTGAACAGCCGCTCCGCCATCCCGGGCGTGCGCTCCATGGCGGCGCCGAACCGGTCGATGGCGGCCACGTCGATGCCGATCCCGATGATCACTCCGGTACTCCTCCGTGTCGTCCGCCCGTGTCGTCCGCGGTGACGGCGGCCCGCTGCCGCGGACCTTACGGCACACTTTCGAGTGAGAGCCGCTGCGAACCCCCCGCCGGCTTCGGTCCGTACGCCTACCGTGTCGCGTGGCACGGACCAGCAGGAGGGAGAAAGGCCATGGTCGCCATGCCCGCCGTCGAGCACCCCCTGACCGAGGACGACGTCCTCCAGGCGTTTCTGGAGCTGGAGACACCGGCCGGTTTCAAGGCCGAGCTCATCGAAGGGGAGATCGTCGTGACCCCACCGCCTGACGGTGACCACGAGGACGCGATCGCACGGTTCGCACGGGCGGTCGCCCGACACGCAGCGGAGGAGTTGTACGTCAGTGGAGGCAAGGGCCTGATCACACCGAACGGTCGTTTCATCCCTGACGCCACGGTCGCACCGGTCGGACGCTTCCGGGCCCAGGACTCCTGGTCGAAGCCGACGGATGTCAGGCTCGTGCTGGAGGTCACCTCGACCCGTCCCGACAACGACCGCGGTGCCAAGCGCCTCGGCTACGCCGCCGCCGGCATCCCCTGCTACCTGCTGGTCGACCGCACCGACGGCAACGTCACGCTCTTCACCGACCCGGAGGACGGAGACTACACCGCCCACGTCCAGGTCCCGTTCGGCAAGCCGCTGGACCTGCCGGCGCCGTTCTCCTTCGCGCTCGACACGGCGCCCCTGCGGTAGGGCCCCTGACGTCAGGGCACCGCCACCGCAGGGGCGCACGCACGCGCTCGGACGGACTACTCGACCGTGACCGACTTCGCCAGGTTGCGCGGCTGGTCCACCTCGTGGCCCTTGGCGGTGGCCAGCTCGCAGGCGAAGACCTGCAGCGGCACCGTCGACACCAGCGGCTGGAGCAGCACCGGCGTGGCCGGGATGCGGATCAGGTGGTCGGCGTACGGCACGACCGCCTCGTCGCCCTCCTCGGCGATCACGATGGTCCGCGCGCCGCGGGCCCGGATCTCCTGGATGTTGGAGACGATCTTGTCGTGCAGGATCGACCGGCCGCGCGGCGAGGGGACGACCACCACGACCGGCAGCCCCTCCTCGATCAGCGCGATCGGGCCGTGCTTGAGCTCGCCCGCCGCGAAGCCCTCGGCGTGCATGTACGCCAGCTCCTTGAGCTTGAGCGCGCCCTCCAGGGCCACCGGGAAGCCCACGTGCCGGCCGAGGAACAGCACCGACTTGGCGTCGGCCAGCGAGCGGGCCAGCTCACGGACCGGCTCCATGGTCTCCAGCACCTGCTCGATCGCCTTCGGGGCGTCGCCGAGCTCCTTGATGACGGCGAAGATCTCGTCGCCCCACTTGGTGCCGCGCACCTGGCCGAGGTACAGCGCGACCAGGTAGCAGGCGACCAGCTGGGTCAGGAACGCCTTGGTGGAGGCGACCGCGACCTCGGGGCCGGCGTGGGTGTAGAGCACCGCGTCCGACTCGCGCGGGATGGTCGAGCCGTTGGTGTTGCAGATCGCCAGCACCTTGGCACCCTGCTCGCGGGCGTGCCGCAGCGCCATCAGGGTGTCCATGGTCTCGCCGGACTGCGAGATGGCGATGACCAGCGTCCGCTCGTCCAGGATCGGGTCACGGTAGCGGAACTCGGAGGCCACCTCGACCTCGCAGGCGATCCGGGTCCAGTGCTCGATCGCGTACTTGGCGATCATGCCCGCGTGGAAGGCCGTGCCGCAGGCGACGATGACGACCTTGTCGACGGCGCGCAGGTCCGCGTCGGCGATCCGCAGCTCGTCGAGGGTGAGCCGGCCGTCGGTGCCGATCCGGCCGAGGAGGGTGTCGGCGACGGCCTTCGGCTGCTCGGCGATCTCCTTGAGCATGAAGTAGTCGTAGCCGCCCTTCTCGGCGGCGGAGGCGTCCCAGTCGACGTGGTACTCGCGCACCTCGGCGGGGGTCCCGTCGAAGTTGGTGACGGTCACCGCGTCGTGGCGCAGCTCGACGACCTGGTCCTGGCCCAGCTCCAGCGCCTCGCGGGTGTGCGCGATGAACGCCGACACGTCGGAGGCGAGGAAGTTCTCGCCCTCGCCGCGCCCGACCACCAGCGGCGAGTTGCGGCGTGCGCCGACGACCACGTCCGGGGCGTCCGCGTGCACGGCGACGAGGGTGAAGGCGCCGTCCAGGCGGCGGCAGACCACCCGCATGGCCTCCGCCAGGTCACCCTGGTAGGCCTCGCCCAGCAGGTGGGCGACGACCTCGGTGTCCGTCTCCGAGCGCAGCGTGTGGCCGCGCTCGGCGATCTCCGCCCGCAGCTGGGCGAAGTTCTCGATGATGCCGTTGTGGACGACCGCGACCTTCTCGGCGTCGTCCAGGTGAGGGTGGGCGTTGGCGTCCGTCGGGCCGCCGTGGGTGGCCCAGCGGGTGTGGCCGATGCCGGTGGTGCCGCCGGGAAGAGGGGTCTCGGCGAGGGACTTCTGAAGGTTGGCGAGCTTGCCCGCCCGCTTGTCGGTGGCGAGGCTCCACTGCCCGTCGGAGCCAAGGGTCTGGACGGCCACACCGGCGGAGTCGTACCCCCGGTACTCCAGCCGCTGCAGGCCTGCGATTACTACGTCAAGAGCGGGCTGAGCGCCCACATATCCAACAATTCCGCACATGCGTGCCAGCATAAGGGCCGCCCCGGCGTGGCCTCACCCCCTGCGCGAACCCCGCGTGACAGACACCACAGCGTGCCGGGGAGCCCGCACGGCCCACAATGGAGCACGTGCTGACCGAACTCTGTACCCGGGGCGCCGCCACGCCCGGCCCCTCCCCGTCGCCGTACGTGGACCTGAGCCGGGCCGAGTGGAGCGCGCTGCGCGAGCGTACGCCGCTGCCGCTGACCGCCGAGGAGGTGGAACGGCTCCGCGGTCTGGGTACCGCCCTCGACCTCGACGAGGTGCGGGACGTCTACCTGCCGCTGTCCCGGCTGCTGAACCTCTACATCCACGCCACCCATGAGCTGCGCGGGGCCGTGGGCACCTTCCTGGACACCGGGGACACCGAGCGCACCCGCACGCCGTTCATCATCGGGGTGGCCGGGTCGGTGGCGGTCGGCAAGTCGACCACCGCGCGCCTGCTGAAGGCCCTGCTGGCCCGCTGGCCCGAACACCCCCGGGTCGAGCTGGTGACCACCGACGGGTTCCTGCTGCCCAACGCCGAGCTGCGCCGGCGCGGCCTGATGGCCCGCAAGGGGTTCCCGGAGTCGTACGACCGCCGGGCGCTGATGCGGTTCGTCGCGGACGTGAAGGCCGGCAAGGACCGGGTCACCGCGCCGGTGTACTCGCACCTGGTGTACGACATCGTGCCGGACGAGCGCCTCACCGTGGAGCGCCCGGACATCCTGATCGTCGAGGGCCTGAACGTCCTGCAGCCGGCCCTGCCCGGCACCGACGGCCGCACCCGGCTCGCCGTCGCGGACTACTTCGACTTCTCGATCTACGTCGACGCCCGCACCGACGACATCGAGAACTGGTACCTGTCCCGGTTCAAGAAGCTGCGCGACACCGCCTTCCAGAACCCGAACTCCTACTTCCGCCGCTTCACCGAGGTGCCGGAGGAGGAGGCGATGGACTACGGCCGCCAGGTCTGGCGCACCATCAACAAGCCCAACCTGGTGGAGAACGTGCTGCCCACCCGGGGCCGGGCCACCCTGATCCTGCAGAAGGGCGCCGACCACAAGGTCCGCCGCGCGCTGCTGCGCAAGCTCTGATCCCGCCCCGCTCCCTGAACAACGGTCAGCGCCCCGCCGGAGGTCTCCCGGCGGGGCGCTGACCGTTGTTCAGCGGACGGTGCCTCAGCCCAGGTGGGTGCGCACGACCTCGGCCAGCCGCTCGGCGACGGCCTTCGCCTGGACCTGGTCCGCGGCCTCGACCATCACCCGGACCAGCGGCTCGGTGCCCGACGGGCGCAGCAGCACCCGGCCGGTGCCGCCGAGCTCGGCCTCGGCCTCGGCGACGGCGGCGGTCAGCTCGGGGCAGCTGTCCACCCGGCTCTTGTCGACACCCTTGACGTTGATCAGGAGCTGCGGCAGCCGGGTCATCACGGCCGCGAGGTCCGCCAGCGGCTGCTTGGTGGCGGCGAGCCGCGCACCCAGCATCAGGCCGGTCAGGGTGCCGTCGCCGGTGGTGGCGTGGTCCAGCAGGATGACGTGGCCGGACTGCTCACCGCCGAGCGCGAAGCCGTGCTGCTTCATCTCCTCCAGCACGTAGCGGTCGCCGACCGCGGTCTGGACGAGGTCGATGCCCTCGCGCTCCATGGCCAGCTTGAAGCCCAGGTTGGACATCACGGTGGCGACCGCGGTGTTGCCGCGCAGTGTGCCGGCCTCCCGCATGGCGACCGCCAGGATGGCGATGATCTGGTCGCCGTCCACCTCGTTGCCGTCGGCGTCGGCGGCCAGGCAGCGGTCGGCGTCGCCGTCCAGGGCGATGCCGAGGTCGGCCTTGTGCTCCGTCATCGCCGCGCGGAGCTTGTCCAGGTGGGTGGAGCCGACACCGTCGTTGATGTTGAGGCCGGTGGGCTCGGCACCCAGGGTGTGGACGACCTCGGCGCCGGCCCGGGCGAACGCCTCCGGGGCGACGTAGGCGGCGGCGCCGTGCGCGCCGTCGATGACGACCTTGACGCCGTCCAGGCGGTTGGGCAGCACGCCGATCAGATGGGCGACGTACTTGTCGAAGCCCTCGGTGTACTCGCGCACCCGGCCGACGGCCGCGCCGGTGGGCCGCTTCCACTCCTCGCCGGCGCCTTCGCGGTAGCGGTGGTAGTGCGCCTCGATGGCGTCCTCGATGCGGTCGTCCAGCTTGTGACCGCCGCGGGCGAGGAACTTGATGCCGTTGTCGGGCATCGCGTTGTGGCTGGCGGAGAGCATCACGCCGAGGTCGGCGCCGAGCGCGCCGGTCAGGTACGCCACCGCCGGCGTCGGCAGCACGCCGACCCGCAGGACGTCGACGCCCGCGCTCGCCAGGCCGGCGATGACGGCGGCCTCCAGGAACTCACCGGACGCCCGGGGATCGCGGCCGACCACGGCGACCGGACGGTGCCCGTCGAATGCGCCCGCGTCACCGAGAACATGCGCGGCGGCCACCGAGAGGCCCAGGGCCAGTTCGGCCGTCAGGCCTTCGTTGGCCACACCGCGTACGCCGTCCGTACCGAAGAGTCGTCCCACTGTCCTGTCCTCCATTGCCGCTGCTGGCAGTCATCCTGTTGAATCCCCGCCCACCGCACAACGGCCGGGGAACACGACGCCCCGGAGTACACGAGGTACTCCGGGGCGTATGAGCGCTTCCAGGGGCGCGCACCACCAGGGCGGTACGCACCCCTGGGGGCGCGACTAGCGCTTGCTGTACTGCGGCGCCTTGCGGGCCTTCTTGAGACCGGCCTTCTTGCGCTCGACGGCACGCGCGTCACGCATCAGGAAACCGGCCTTCTTGAGGGCGGCGCGGTTGTTGTCCACGTCCGCCTCGTTCAGGGCACGGGCAACGCCGAGGCGCAGCGCGTAGGCCTGACCGGAGACGCCGCCACCCGAGATGCGGGCGACAACGTCGTAGCGGCCGTCGAGCTCAAGCAGCTTGAAGGGCTCGTTGACGGTCTGCTGGTGCACCTTGTTGGGGAAGTAGTTCTCCAGGGTGCGACCGTTGATCTTCCAGACGCCGGTGCCCGGGACGATGCGCACGCGGGCGATCGCCTCCTTGCGACGGCCGAGGCCGGCGCCCGGGGTGGCCTCGCCGAAGCGGCCGGCCAGCGACTCGGAGGTGTAGCTCTCCTCGGAGGTGTACTCGCCCTCGACGACGGTCTCGTCGAAGTCGACCTCAAGGGTTTCAGTGGTCTCGGCCACGGTGTTCCTCAGCTCCTGCTAATTGGGATGGGGTTTTGGTGGCCGGACTTACTGCTGCGCGACCTGGGTGATCTCGAACGGCACCGGCTGCTGGGCAGCGTGCGGGTGCTGGTCGCCCGAGTAGACCTTCAGCTTCGAGAGCATCTGGCGGCCCAGGGTGTTCTTCGGGATCATGCCCTTGATGGCCTTCTCGACGGCCTTCTCCGGGTTCTTGTCCAGGAGGTCGTCGTAGCGCACCGAGCGGAGACCGCCCGGGAAACCGCTGTGGCGGTAGGCCAGCTTCTGGGTCTTCTTGTTACCCGAGAGGTGCACCTTGTCCGCGTTGATGATGATGACGAAGTCACCAGTGTCAACGTGCGGCGCGTAGATCGCCTTGTGCTTGCCCCGGAGGAGGTTGGCGGCCTGGGAGGCCAGGCGGCCGAGCACGACGTCGGTCGCGTCGATGACGTGCCACTGACGCTGGACGTCGCCGGGCTTGGGGCTGTACGTACGCACGGTCGTAGCCTTCGCTTTTCAGTGAGTGAGTCCTGACAGGAGCACCTGAACGAGAAGAACAGCCTGGCTCGCCTTGGACGCAATTCAAGGGGAGCCGCTGATCGTCGGCCGGGTGTCTCCGGCGTACCGACCTCTCACGTGAGATGGAGCGAGCCAATACGCACAACAAGCGCCCAGCCTACCGGGCACATCGGTGGGGGTCAAAAACGCCCGCCCGCCGCCAGGTGGGCGGCGGGCGGGCGGGCGCTCCCGAAAGGCCCCGGAACCGGCGGAAACCGGGCTCGGGCCGGGCTGGAGCGGCGGGCCGGATCAGCGGTCGCGGACGACCCTGGCCTCGTCCCAGACCGGCTCCGGGGCCTCGTAGACCCGGCCGTCGGAGCCGAACACCAGGAACCGGTCGAAGCTCCGGGCGAACCAGCGGTCGTGGGTGACGCAGAGCACCGTGCCCTCGAAGGCCTCCAGGCCCTCCTGCAGCGCCTCGGCGCTCTCCAGGTCCAGGTTGTCGGTCGGCTCGTCCAGCAGCAGCGCCGTGACCCCGGAGAGCTCCAGCTTGAGGATCATCAGCCGGGCCTGCTGGCCACCGGACAGCGACTCGAACTTCTGCTCCTCCTGGCGGTCCAGCTCGTAGCGGCGCAGCGCGCCCATCGCGGCCCCGCGGCTGAGCGCGTGCTCCTGCTCGACGATCGACCGCACCGTCCGCCCGAACAGCTCCGGGTGGGCATGGGTCTGCCGGAAGTGGCCGGGGACGACCCGGGCGCCGAGCTTCCAGCTGCCGGTGTGCTTCACCGACCCGTCGCCGGCCAGCATCCGCAGGAAGTGCGACTTGCCGGAGCCGTTGGAGCCGAGCACCGCGACCCGCTCCCCGTAGAAGACCTCCAGGTCGAAGGGCTTCATCAGGCCGGTCAGTTCCAGGTTCTCCAGGGTGAGCGAGCGCACACCGGTCCGGCCGCCCTTGAGCCGCATGGAGATGCTCTGCTCGCGCGGCGGCTCCTCCGGCCGGCCGGCCTCCTCGAACTTCTTCAGCCGGGTCTGCGCGGCCGCGTAGCGGGTGGCGAGGGCGTGGCTGACCGAGGCCGCCTGGCGGAGGTTGACCACCAGCTTCTTCAGCTTGGCGTGCTCCTCGTCCCAGCGGCGGCCGAGCTCCTCGAAGCGGGCGAAGCGCTCCTTGCGGGCCTCGTGGAAGGAGTCGAAGCCGCCACCGTGCACCCAGACGCTGCTGCCGCCGCCACCGAAGCCGGACTCCACGGCGATGATCTTCTCCGCCGTCCGGGAGAGCAGCTCGCGGTCGTGCGAGATGTACAGCACGGTCTTGGAGGTGGACTTGATGGCCTCCTCCAGCCAGCGCTTGCCGGGGACGTCCAGGTAGTTGTCCGGCTCGTCGAGCAGCAGGACCTCCTCCGGGCCGCGCAGCAGCGCCTCCAGCACCAGCCGCTTCTGCTCGCCGCCGGAGAGGGTGTTCAGCCCGCGGAACTGCGCCCGGTCGAAGGGCATCCCCAGGGCCGCCATGGTGCAGACGTCCCAGTCGGTCTCGTAGTCGTAGCCGTCGGCGTCCGCCCAGTCGGAGAGCGCCTGGGCGTACGCCATCTGGGTCTTCTCGTCGTCCTGCGCCATCATCGCCAGCTCGGCCGCGTCCACCGCCTTGGCGGCCTTGGCGATCCTGGGCGGCGCGACGGAGACCAGCAGGTCCCGTACCGAGGCGTCCGGGGGCAGCGCGCCCGGCGTCTCGCGCTGGTCCTCCCGGCCGGTGGTGCCGACGAACTGGCGCATCACGCCGAGCCCGCCGCTGATCGTGACGCTGCCGCCGTGGGACTGGATGTCCCCGGCGATCATGCGCAGCAGGGTGGTCTTGCCGGCCCCGTTGGCGCCCACCAGGGCGACCGCGGAGCCCTCCCCCACCCGGAAGGACGCGTCGTCGAACAACACCCGCCCGTCCGGCAGGTAGTACTCAAGGTGCGAAATCTCGACGTGTCCCATATGGCGGATTTTGCCAAGAGAACGGCCTGTGGCCCAAACGGATTAGAACGGCCGGCCCGCGGCGGCCGGACGAAGGAGCGGCGCCCGCTCCTAGCCCCCGGCCGGCCGGGGCTGCCCGGGCAGGGTGCGCATCCGGCGGGCGGCGCGATTGCGCTCGGCCAGCTGGTCGTCGGCCGGGTAGCCGACCTCCTCCAGGGTCAGCCCGTACGGCCGGATCACGTTGACGGCGGAGTTCCGCACCCCGCCGGCCAGCACCTCGCCGGGGAACTCCACCGGCCGGTGCCCGTCGCCGACCAGCAGCATCGCGCCGACCAGGGCGCGCACCATGTTGTGGCAGAAGGCGTCCGCGCGGACGGTGGCGACCGCCAGCGAGCCCGCCACGCCGGCGGTGTGGCTGTCCGCCGGCACCCGCTCCCAGTACAGGTCCAGCAGGGTCCGGATGGTCGTGGCGCCCTCGCGCTTCTTGCAGTACGCGGCGAAGTCGTGCTCGCCGAGCAGCAGGGCGGCGGCCTCGTTCATCCGGTCCACGTCGAGCGGGCGGTCGTGCCAGAGGACGTGCCCGCGCAGCAGCGGGTCCACCCCGCCCTGGTGGTCGGCGACCCGGTAGGCGTACCGGCGCCAGATCGCCGCGAAGCGGGCGTCGAAGCCGGCCGGCGCCTCGGTCAGCCGGTAGATCCGGACGTCCCCCGGCAGCCGGCCGGCCAGCCGGCGCAGCAGCTTGTCGCCGTGCGCGGCCCAGAGCTCGGCCGGCAGGTCCACGTGGGCGACCTGGCCGCGGGCGTGCACACCGGCGTCGGTGCGCCCGGCCACCGTGAGGTCGTAGGTCTCCTCGCTGCGGGTGACGACCTTCAGGGCACTCTCGATCTCGCCCTGGACGGTGCGCCGCCCCGGCTGGCGGGCCCAGCCGGAGAAGTCGGCCCCGTGGTACGCGAGATCGAGCCGGATCCGGACCGTCCCCTCGGCGGGGCCGTCCGGGCGGGGGCCTGCGGTCTCGGCACATTCCTTGAGCACTGCTGCTACTCCAGTCGGGCTGCTGCTCCGGTCGGGACGAAAAGAACGGGCCCGTTCCCCCAGCAGAACTGGGGGAACGGGCCCGTCCGACACCTCAGGGTGTTCAGGCGGTCTCGACCTCGGGGGTCTCGTCAGCCTTGGTCTCGGCGGCCTGCTCGGCCTCCTTGACGGCGCGCTTGGTGGCACCCTCGGCCTCGCCGACGGCGGTCTGCGCGACGGTCAGGGCCTCGACCAGCTCGATCACGGCCATCGGGGCGTTGTCGCCACGACGGGGACCGATCTTGGTGATGCGGGTGTAGCCACCGGGGCGGTTCTCGTAGCGCGGCGCGATCTCGGTGAAGAGGGTGTGCAGCACGGAGACGTCGGTGATCGTCTTGCGGACGATGCGACGGTTGTGGATGTCGCCGACCTTCGCCTTGGTGATCAGCTTCTCCGCCAGCGGGCGCATCCGACGGGCCTTGGCCTCGGTCGTGGTGATGCGGCCGTACTGGAAGAGCTCCCGGCAGAGGCCGGCGAGCAGCAGCGGCTCGTGGTGCGGGCCGCCGCCGAGGCGGGCACCCTTCGCGGGACGGGGCATGGTAGCTCCTTAAATCTCCGAATCCGGCCGTGTCAGGTACCGGAACGGGCGGCCGGGCACGGTTGCCCGGACGGCTTAGCGTGGGCCCAAGGGCCCGGTGTGCATCGAACAGGGGCGGCCCGGTGGGCCGCCCCCGCCCAAAATCAGTACTGCTCGGTCTCCGCGTAACCCGCGTCGTCCAGGTCGTCGGCGCCGAAGGCGTCGGCGGCGGCGGTCGGGTCGAATCCGGGCGGGCTGTCCTTGAGGGCCAGGCCCATGCCGGCCAGCTTCGCCTTGACCTCGTCGATCGACTTCGCACCGAAGTTGCGGATGTCGAGCAGGTCGGCCTCGGAGCGGGCGACGAGCTCACCCACGGTGTGGATGCCCTCGCGCTTGAGGCAGTTGTACGACCGAACGGTGAGCTCGAGCTCCTCGATCGGCAGCGCCAGGTCGGCGGCCAGGGCGGCGTCCGTGGGGGACGGGCCCATGTCGATGCCCTCGGCGTCGATGTTCAGCTCGCGGGCGAGACCGAACAGCTCCACCAGGGTCTTGCCGGCCGAGGCCATGGCGTCACGGGGGCGCATGGCGGGCTTGGTCTCGACGTCGACGATGAGCTTGTCGAAGTCGGTCCGCTGCTCGACACGGGTGGCCTCGACCTTGTAGGTGACCTTCAGCACGGGGCTGTAGATCGAGTCGACCGGGATACGGCCGATCTCCTGGCCGGAAGCCTTGTTCTGGACGGCGGAGACGTAGCCGCGACCGCGCTCGACGGTCAGCTCCATCTCCAGCTTGCCCTTGCCGTTGAGCGTGGCGAGAACCAGCTCGGGGTTGTGCACCTCGACACCGGCCGGGGGCGCGATGTCGGCGGCGGTGACCACACCCGGGCCCTGCTTGCGCAGGTACATCACGACCGGCTCGTCGTGCTCCGAGGAGACGACCAGCTGCTTGATGTTGAGGATGAGGTCGGTGACGTCCTCCTTGACGCCCGGCACGGTGGTGAACTCGTGCAGGACACCGTCGACCCGGATGCTGGTGACAGCGGCGCCGGGGATCGAGGAGAGGAGCGTGCGGCGGAGCGAGTTGCCGAGGGTGTAGCCGAAGCCCGGCTCCAGCGGCTCGATCACGAACCGCGAGCGGAATTCGTCGACGACCTCTTCGGTCAGCGAGGGACGCTGAGCGATCAGCATGTTTTCAGATCCTCCAGTTGTCTTCGGCACCCACTATTTGATGCCGAACAGAACCAGCGTACGGGGTCCTGTCGGAAACAGGACCCCGTACGCGGTGTCGTGCTGTGGCGCGGGGAGAGCCCCGCAACACCCTGCCCGAAGGCGCTGCGTCAGACGCGGCGGCGCTTCGGCGGACGGCAGCCGTTGTGCGGGGTGGGGGTGACGTCCTGGATCGAGCCGACCTCCAGGCCGGTGGCCTGGAGCGAGCGGATCGCGGTCTCGCGGCCGGAGCCCGGACCCTTCACGAAGACGTCGACCTTGCGCATGCCGTGCTCCTGCGCGCGACGGGCAGCGGCCTCGGCGGCCATCTGCGCGGCGAACGGGGTGGACTTGCGCGAGCCCTTGAAGCCGACGTGGCCGGCGGAGGCCCAGGAGATCACGTTGCCCGCGGGGTCCGTGATCGAGACGATCGTGTTGTTGAACGTGCTCTTGATGTGGGCGTGCCCGTGAGCGACGTTCTTCTTCTCCTTGCGGCGCACCTTCTTGGCGCCGGCAGCCTGACGACCCTTGGGGGGCATAAGTCTGTTTCTCCTACTGAGGTGGTCGGTCCGCTAACCCGCGGGCCGGAGGGATGTCCGGTTACGGGACGGACTACTTCTTGCCGGGCTTCTTCTTGCCGGCAATCGCGCGACGCGGGCCCTTGCGGGTACGCGCGTTGGTGTGGGTGCGCTGACCGCGGACCGGGAGGCCACGGCGGTGACGCAGACCCTCGTAGCAGCCGATCTCGACCTTGCGGCGGATGTCGGCGGCCACCGAGCGGCGGAGGTCACCCTCGACCGTGTAGTTGGCGTCGATCCACTGCGCGAGCTTCACGAGGTCTTCCTCGGAAATGTCGCGGACCCGGATGTCGGGGTTCACGCCCGTCTCGGCCAGCGACTGCTGGGCGCGGGTACGGCCGATGCCGTAGACGTACGTGAGGGCGATCTCGATCCGCTTTTCGCGGGGGAGATCAACGCCGGCGAGGCGTGCCATTCATGGCTCCTGTGGTTCTTCAGAGGTCTGACGGGCGGCCTACTCCGAAACCTCTCGGCTTGGGAGCCCCGGCCTCTGACCGGGGGTGGCAGTCCGTCCCTCGAGGGACGGATCGGGCAGCCCGCGTATGACGTTTTTCGCGTCGCGCGAAGTACTACGAGAAATGCGGAGCTGGATCAGCCCTGGCGCTGCTTGTGGCGCAGGTTGTCGCAGATCACCATGACCCGGCCGTGACGGCGGATCACCTTGCACTTGTCGCAGATCTTCTTGACGCTCGGCTTGACCTTCATGGTTCAGGTTCTCCGGGTCTAGATCTGACGTTTAACCCTCGCGGAGCGAGGTTGCTACTTGTAGCGGTAGACGATCCGGCCGCGCGTCAGGTCGTAGGGGCTGAGCTCCACCACGACCCGGTCGTCCGGGAGGATGCGGATGTAGTGCATCCGCATCTTTCCGCTGATGTGCGCGAGGACCTTGTGACCGTTCTGCAGCTCAACCTTGAACATGGCGTTCGGGAGAGACTCGATCACGGTGCCCTCGATCTCAATGGCGCCTTGCTTCTTTGCCATGAACTGCGAGATCCACCTTCCGGGACCGGCTACCGTATGCGGCACGCTCGTGCGAACCTGGGTTCACCCCGACCCCGAGGGGAAGAGGGCGTGCTGAAGCACGCTACGAGTGAGCCGACGGTCCATCCTACGCCAGTCGCGCGGGTACGGCCAAAACCGGCGTCACCGCTGCGCCACGAGGACGATCGGCTCGACGTGCGCGGTGCAGGCGGCGCACCGGCGGGCGGCCTCCGGGATCTCGGTCAGGCACTCCGGGCACGGGCGCTTGGGGGCCTTCGGCTTCTTCGGCAGGTAGCGCGCCGTGGCCTTGGTCACGGGCAGCACCACGAAGAAGTAGAGCACCGCGGCGGTCAGCACGAACGCGATCAGCACGTTCAGGAACTGCCCGTACGGGAAGATCACTCCGCCGATGTGGAAGGCGTAGCCCTTGAAGTCGCCGGCCGCGCCCACGGCGACGCCGATCAGCGGGGTCAGGAAGGCCGACACGAAGCCGGTCACCACCCCGGTGAAGGCGGCGCCGATGACGACACCGACCGCCATGTCGACGACGTTGCCGCGCATCATGAAGTCCCGGAAGCCCTTGAGCACCGCTGTCCCCTTTTTTCATCTCATCTGGTAAGCCAGGCAGCTTAGCGAAACATCACCGGGCAGCAAAAAGGACAAAAGCCCGGAAGCGGGGCTTCCGGGCTTTGAGTCCTCGTCAGTGGGGCAATGGCGCAGGTCAGCCCAGCGGGTCCGGCGCGGCGGTGATCCCGAGCTTCGCCAGCTCGGCCTTGCCGCCGTCGAAGGCGGTCAGCACCAGCGGGCCCTGCTCGGTCACGGCCACCGAGTGCTCCCAGTGCGAGGCCCAGGTGCCGTCGTTGGTGACGACCGTCCAGTCGTCCTCCAGCACCGAGGTGTGCGGGGTGCCCAGCGACACCATCGGCTCGATCGCCAGCACGGTGCCCGGGACGAGCTTCGGGCCCTTCCCGCGGCCGCGCTCGACATAGTTCAGCACGTGCGGCTCCATGTGCATCGCGGTGCCGATGCCGTGGCCGCCGTACCCCTCGGTGATGCCCCACTTGCCCTTGGGGGGCAGCGGCTGGCGCCGGATGTAGCCCTCGATCCCCTTGGAGACGTCGACCAGCCGGTTGTTCTTCTTCATCTGGGCGATGCCGGCCCACATCGAACCCTCGGTGACCCGGCTGAGCATCTCCACCTCGGGCCGGACCTCGCCCACCGCGACGGTGATCGCCGCGTCGCCGTGCCAGCCGTCCACGATGGCGCCGCAGTCGATGGAGATGAGGTCGCCCTCCTCCAGCACCCGCTCCCCCGGGATGCCGTGCACGACCTCGTTGTTGACCGAGGCGCAAATCACCCCGGGGAACCACAGGCCGCCGTGGTGGGCCCGGAAGTTGGAGGTGGCGCCGTGGTCGGCGATCACCTTGGCCGCGACGTCGTTCAGCTCCTGGGTGGTCACACCCGGCGCCACCGCCGCCCGGGCGGCCTTGAGCGCCTCTGCCACGACCAGCCCGGCCACCCGCATCTTCGCGATCTGCTCGGGGGTCTTGATCTCCACCATCTGGCCACGCCTTCCCATTGGTCGCCGCCCGGTCCTTGCCGGGCGGCCGTGCACTCGTACCACCGTACGACGCCGTACGGCCGCGCTGCCCCGTCCGGGGCACCGCGGCCGTACGTACGTCGGTCGGGCCCGGCTCGCGCCGGGCCCGCTCGTTACTTCTTCAGCGCCTCGATCGCGCGCTGGGTGACCTCGTCGACCTTGCCCAGCGCGGGGATGGTCGCGACCAGACCCTGCTGCGCGTAGTAGTCGATGATCGGCTCGGTCTCGGTGTGGTAGACCTCGAGCCGGGTGCGCACCTTGTCCTCGGTGTCGTCGGAGCGCTGGTACAGCTCCCCGCCGCACTCGTCGCAGACGCCCTCGGAGGCGGGCGGGTTGTAGTCCACGTGGTAGACGTGGCCGCCGTCGTTGCGGCACAGCCGGCGACCGGCGATGCGCTTGACGACCTCGTCCTCGGGGACCTCCAGGTCGAGCACGCCGTCGAGGGCGATGCCCCACTCGGCGAGGATCTCGTCGAGTGCCTTGGCCTGGGCAAGATTGCGCGGGAAGCCGTCGAGCAGGAAGCCGCCTGCGGCATCCGACTCGGCCATCCGGTCCTTGGCCATGCCGATGGTGACCTCATCCGGCACCAGGCGACCCGCGTCCATGTAGCTCTTGGCCTCGAGCCCCAACTGGGTGCGCTGGCCGATGTTGGCGCGGAACAGGTCGCCGGTGGAGATGTGGGGGATGGACAGGGTCTTGGCGAGCAAGTGCGCCTGAGTACCCTTCCCGGCCCCGGGAGGCCCGACGAGGACGATACGCATCAGCGGAGGAACCCTTCGTAATTGCGCTGCTGGAGCTGGCTCTCGATCTGCTTAACAGTTTCGAGTCCGACGCCGACGACGATGAGCACGCTGGTGCCGCCGAACGGGAAGTTGGTCTGCTGTCCGAAGGCGACCAGGGCGATCATCGGGATCAACGCGATCAGGCCCAGGTAGAGCGAACCCGGCCACGTGATGCGGGTAAGCACGTAGTTCAGGTACTCGGCCGTCGGTCGGCCGGCCCGGATCCCCGGGATGAACCCACCATACTTCTTCATATTGTCCGCAACTTCTTCGGGGTTGAAGGAGATCGCGACGTAGAAGAAGGCGAAGAAGACGATCAGCAGGAAGTAGGTCGCCATGTAGATCGGGTGGTCGCCCTTGACGAAGTTCGTCCTGATCCACGTCGCCCAGCCGGCCTGGCTGCTGGTCAGCTGCACCAGCAGGGCGGGGATGTACAGCAGCGACGAGGCGAAGATGACCGGGATGACACCGGCCTGGTTGACCTTCAGCGGGATGTAGGTCGAGGTGCCGCCGAAGGCGCGGCGCCCGATCATCCGCTTCGCGTACTGGACCGGGATCCGGCGCTGTGCCTGCTCCACGAAGATGACCAGCATCACAACGATCACGCCGACCGCGATGACGGAGAAGAACTCCACCCAGCCGCCGCCGATGGTGCCCGACTTCTTGATCGCCCACATCGAGCCCGGGAAGCCGGCCGCGATGGAGGTGAAGATCAGGATGGACATGCCGTTGCCGATGCCGCGGTCGGTGATGAGCTCACCCAGCCACATGATCACCGAGGTGCCGGCGGTCATCGTGATGACCATGACCGCGATCCGGAACACCGAGGTGTCCGGGACGATCTCGTTGGCGAAGGTGCAACCCGAGAACAGCGCGCCGCTGGAGGCCGTCGCGACGATGCCGGTGCCCTGGAGCACGGCGAGCGCGATGGTCAGGTAGCGGGTGTACTGGGTGATCTTCGCGGTGCCGGCCTGGCCCTCCTTCTTCAGCGCCTCGAGTCGCGGGATCACGACGGTGAGGAGCTGGAGGATGATGCTGGCCGTGATGTACGGCATGATGCCGAGGGCGAAGATCGTCAGCTGCAGCAGCGCGTTGCCGCTGAACAGGTTGACGAGGCCGAACAGGCCGCTGGTCTTGGTCTGGTCCAAACAGGCATTGACTGCTGTGAAACTGACCCCGGGGACGGGGATGTGCGCACCCAGCCGGAACAGCACCATGATGCCCAGCGTGAACAGCAGCTTCTTGCGCAGGTCGGGCGTCTGGAACGCCCGCGCGAACGCACTGAGCACGGTGCCTCCTGCGCCTCCCGCGCGTCGTCGGCGGGAGGGTCGGTCCTGATGGGGGGAGTTTGCGGTCTCGCTCCCCGGCGGACGGGCGCGGACAGAGCTGCGCGAGCCTACAAGGGAACTCCACGGACTCTAACAGTGCACGGCCACTCGACAGAAGCGCGTGCCGCCCCTCCCCCACGCATGGGGTACGGGATGACCGGTTTTGCCATACAAAAGACTTGCCGGTTCTGGATGAGAAATCCGTGTCCGGAGCACCGGAGGGTCCGCCGGGAAATGCGACAGGCCCCGCACCTCCCTTGCGGGAAGTGCGGGGCCCGAGTGTCAGCGGACTCAGATGAGCTCGGTGACGGTGCCGCCGGCGGCGGTGATCTTCTCGGCGGCGGAGCCGGAGACGGCGTCAACCGAAACCTGCAGCGCGACCGAGATGTCGCCGGTGCCGAGCACCTTGACGAGCGAGTTCTTGCGAACCGCGCCCTTGGCGACCAGGTCCTCGACGGTGACCTCTCCACCCTGCGGGTAGAGCTCGGACAGCTTGTCGAGGTTGACCACCTGGAAGGTGATCTTGAACGGGTTCTTGAAGCCCTTGAGCTTCGGCAGACGCATGTGGAGGGGCATCTGCCCACCCTCGAAGCGCGTCGGAACCTGGTAGCGGGCCTTGGTGCCCTTGGTGCCACGACCGGCGGTCTTACCCTTGGACGCCTCGCCACGACCCACGCGGGTCTTGGCGGTCTTGGCACCCGGGGCGGGACGCAGGTTGTGGACCTTCAGCGGAGAGTCCGCCATGTCAGTCAACCTCCTCGACCGTGACGAGGTGACGGACAGTCTGGGCCATCCCGCGGATCTCGGGACGGTCCTCCTTCACGACCACGTCGTTCATCCGCTTGAGACCAAGCGAACGAAGGGTGTCACGGTGGTTCTGCTTGCTACCGATGTAGGACTTGGTCTGCGTGATCTTGAGGCGAGCCATCAGGCGCTCACCCCAGCAGCACGCGCCCGCAGCAGGGCAGCGGGGGCCACGTCCTCCAGCGGCAGGCCACGACGGGCCGCGACCTCTTCGGGGCGCACGAGGCCCTTCAGAGCGGTGACCGTGGCGTGCACGATGTTGATCGCGTTCGAAGAGCCGAGCGACTTCGACAGGATGTCGTGGATGCCGGCGCACTCCAGAACGGCACGCACCGGGCCACCGGCGATAACGCCGGTACCGGGGGCAGCCGGCTTCAGGAGCACGACGCCGGCAGCCTTCTCGCCCTGGATCGGGTGAGGGATGGTGCCCTGGATACGGGGGACCTTGAAGAAGTTCTTCTTGGCCTCCTCAACACCCTTGGCGATGGCGGCCGGAACCTCCTTCGCCTTGCCGTATCCGACACCTACGGTGCCGTCACCGTCGCCCACCACGACCAGCGCGGTGAAGCTGAAACGACGACCACCCTTGACTACCTTGGCGACACGGTTGATCGCGACGACACGCTCGACGTAAGCGCTCTTCTCGACGACGGGGGCGCCGCCGTCGCGCTTACGGTCACGCCGCTCGCCACCGCCGGTGCCGCCGCCGGCGCCGCTACCGCGGCGCTGGGGTCCAGCCATTGGAATTACCTCTCTCGATTACGTCCGTCGACTGAGCCGACGAGCGGCTTAGAAGTCGAGCCCGGCCTCGCGGGCAGCATCGGCCAGAGCGGCGATGCGGCCTGCGTACCGGTTGCCCGCGCGGTCGAAGACGACCGACTCGATGCCGGCGGCCTTGGCGCGCTCGGCGACCAGGGCTCCGACCTTCTTGGCCAGCTCGGTCTTGTCGCCCTCGACGCCCTTGATGGACACGTCGAGGGTGGACGCCGACGCCAGGGTGTGACCCTTGCCGTCGTCGATGACCTGGGCGACCATGTGGCGGTTCGAACGCGTCACAACGAGGCGCGGACGCAGCTCGGTACCGGTGACGCGCTTGCGAACGCGGATCGCGCGGCGCTTACGGGCGGAGGGCTTGTAGGCGTTGCCCTTGCCGATCTTGACAGAAAGACTCATGGCTTACTTACCGCTCTTTCCGACCTTGCGGCGGATGACCTCGCCCGCGTACTTGACGCCCTTGGCCTTGTACGGGTCGGGCTTACGCAGCTTGCGGATCTTGGCCGAAACCTCGCCGACCAGCTGCTTGTCGATCCCGTCCACGTGGAACTTGGTGGGCGACTCGACCACGAAGGAGATGCCCTCCGGGGCCTCGATCAGAATCGGGTGGCTGTAGCCGAGCTGGAACTCCATGTTGGAGCCCTTCGCTGCGACTCGGTAACCAACACCGCTGATCTCCAGCGACTTGCGGTAGCCCGCGGTCACGCCGGTGATCATGTTCGCCACCAGCGTGCGGGAAAGGCCGTGAAGGGCCTTCGACTGACGCTCGTCGTTCGGGCGGGTGACGAGCAGGTTGCCGTCCTCGCCCTTGCCGATCTCGATCGGCGCGGCGACAACGTGGGTGAGGGATCCCTTGGGACCCTTCACCGAGACCGCCTGGCCATCGATGGTGACGTCCACGCCGGCGGGAACCGGGATGGGCAGCCGTCCAATGCGCGACATTGCTGTACCTCCGTTTCCCGAATTACCAGACGTAGGCGAGAACTTCTCCGCCTACGCCCTTCTTGGCGGCCTGCTTGTCAGTGAGGAGACCCGAAGACGTGGAGATGATCGCCACGCCCAGGCCGCCGAGCACCTTCGGCAGGTTGGTGGACTTTGCGTAGACCCGCAGGCCCGGCTTGCTGATCCGCTTGATGCCAGCGATCGAGCGCTCACGGTTGGGGCCGAACTTGAGCTCGATGGTCAGCTTCTTGCCGACCTCGTTCTCCTGCGGCTCCTCAACCTTCCAGGAGGAGATGAAACCCTCCTGCTGCAGGATCTCGGCGACGTGCGCCTTGATCTTGCTGGCCGGCATCGCCACGGTGTCGTGGTACGCCGAGTTCGCGTTACGCAGACGCGTGAGCATGTCTGCGATGGGGTCGGTCATGGTCATGATGGGCCTCAGGCCTCTCTCGCCGTGGTTTCTCCGCGCCAGGTCCCCCCGCCGCACTCCGAGGAGTGCGGGCAGGGGCACAGACGCAGGGGACCTGCGGCGTCGTAAGACTAAGTGCGAGCCCTCCGAAGAGGGTCGTCAGCAGCTACGGAGCTGCCGCGACAGGGGGCCCGACCCCACTACCTTACGGGATTCCGTACGCAGCCCCAAAAAAGGGCTCTGTGGGATCGGGCACCACTGCTTCGCTAGTTGACGAGAACTGCCTGGACTACCAGGAGCTCTTGGTCACGCCCGGCAGCTCGCCGCGGTGGGCCATCTCACGGAGGCACACACGGCAGAGGCCGAACTTGCGGTACACCGAGTGCGGACGACCGCAGCGCTGGCACCGGGTGTAGGCCCGCACGCCGAACTTCGGCTTGCGCTCGGCCTTCGCGATGAGGGACTTCTTCGCCATGTGCGGCTCACGCCTCCTTGAACGGGAAGCCCAGAGCGCGCAGGAGCGCCCGGCCCTCGTCGTCGGTCTGAGCGGTGGTCACGACGGTGATGTCCATACCGCGCTGACGGTCGACCTTGTCCTGGTCGATCTCGTGGAACATAACCTGCTCGGTCAGACCGAAGGTGTAGTTGCCACGGCCGTCGAACTGCTTGGGGGAGAGACCGCGGAAGTCACGGATACGCGGCAGAGCCAGCGACACCAGACGGTCCAGGAACTCCCACATGCGGTCACCACGGAGGGTGACGTGGGTGCCGATCGGCTGGCCCTCACGCAGCTTGAACTGCGCGATGGACTTGCGAGCCTTCGTCACCGCCGGCTTCTGACCGGTGATGGCGGTGAGGTCGCGGATCGCGCCCTCGATCAGCTTGGAGTCGCGGGCGGCCTCGCCCACACCCATGTTGACCACGACCTTGACCAGGCCGGGGATCAGCATGACGTTCTCGTAGGAGAACTCCTCCTTGAGCTGGCCCTTGATCTCGGAGTTGTAACGCTCCTTGAGGCGGGGGGCCACCTTCTCAACGTTCTCGATGGTCGTCTCAGACATCAGATGTCCTCACCGGTTCGCTTGGCAACGCGGATCTTGTTGCCCTCGTCATCGAAGCGGTAACCAACGCGAGTGACGACCTTCTTGCCGTCCTTCTCGACGACCAGCTGCACGTTGGAAACGTGCACCGGGGCCTCGACGGTGACAATGCCACCCTGAGTGCCCTGGCCGGGCTTGGTGTGCTTCTTGACCCGGTTCACACCCTCGACGAGAACCTTGTTGGTCGCGGGCATGGCCTGAATGACCTTGCCCTGCTTCCCGCGGTCCTTGCCGGTGATGACCTGAACCAGGTCACCCTTCTTGATCTTCATGCTGTTCGCCATGGGTTAGAGCACCTCCGGCGCAAGCGAGATGATCTTCATGAACTTCTTGTCACGCAGCTCGCGGCCCACCGGGCCGAAGATGCGGGTTCCACGGGGGTCACCATCGGTGTTCTTCAGAACCACCGCGGCGTTCTCGTCGAACCGGATGTACGAACCGTCGGGACGACGGCGCGACTTCACGGTGCGGACGATGACGCACTTGACGACGTCACCCTTCTTCACCGAACCACCGGGGATCGCGTCCTTGACGGTCGCGACAATGACGTCCCCGATACCGGCGTAGCGGCGACCGGAACCACCGAGAACGCGGATGCAAAGGATTTCCTTTGCGCCCGTGTTGTCGGCGACACGCAGTCGCGACTCCTGCTGGATCACAGCTTTCTCCTGATCGTCAACGAGAGTTGGCGGGCCGGCCGCTGCTCACACCAGCGCTCGCGAGGAGCCTGATGCACATACGGCCGTACCCGGACAACTTCGTTACTTGGCCTTCTCGAGGATCTCGACGACGCGCCAGCGCTTCGTCGCGGACAGCGGGCGGGTCTCCGCGAGGAGAACCCGGTCGCCGATGCCGCAGGCGTTTGCCTCGTCGTGCGCCTTCAGCTTGTTCGTACGGCGGATGACCTTGCCGTACAGAGCGTGCTTGACGCGGTCCTCGACGGCGACGACGACGGTCTTGTCCATCTTGTCGCTGACGACGAGACCCTCACGGGTCTTGCGGAAACCGCGCGTCTCTTCGTTGGTGGTGTTCTCAGTCATCAGGCGTTCTCCACCGTCTCGATGCCCAGCTCGCGCTCGCGCATCAGGGTGTAGATCCGCGCGATGTCCTTACGGACGAGCTTGAGCCGTCCGTGGTTGTCGAGCTGCCCGGTCGCCGCCTGGAAGCGGAGGTTGAACAGCTCCTCCTTGGCCTCACGGAGCTTGGCAACGAGACCCTCGTTGTCCAGCTCGCGAAGCTCAGCAGCCTTGGTGCCGGCCGACATCAGCTCTCACCTGCCTCGCGCCGGATGATCCGGCACTTCATCGGGAGCTTGTGAGCTGCGCGGGTCAGCGCCTCACGAGCCACCTTCTCGTTGGGGTACGACAGCTCGAACATGACCCGACCCGGGTGCACGTTCGCGATCCACCACTCGGGCGAACCCTTACCGGAACCCATGCGGGTCTCGGCCGGCTTCTTGGTGAGCGGACGGTCCGGGTAGATGTTGATCCAGACCTTGCCGCCACGCTTGATGTGACGGGTGACGGCGATACGAGCGGACTCGATCTGCCGGTTCGTCACGTAGGCCGGGGTGACGGCCTGGATGCCGTACTCGCCGAAGGCGAGCTCGGTGCCACCCTTGGCAGCGCCACGGCGCTTCGGGTGGTGCTGCTTGCGGTGCTTGACCCGACGGGGGATCAGCATGTCGGTCAGGCCTCCGTTCCGGTGCTCTCGGCAGCCGGCGTCTCCGTCACAGCCGCGGCCGGAGCCTCGGTGTTCTGGGGACGACGGGCGCCACCACGTGCGCCACCGCGCTCGCCGCCACGGCCACCGCGCTCGCCGCCACGCGCGGGGCGGGCGTCGTTGCGGGCCGGACGGTTGCCCGAGCGGGCAGCAGCGTTCTCAGCGCGGACCTCGGCGATGTTCTTGACGTCGCCCTTGTAGATCCAGACCTTCACGCCGATGCGGCCGAAGGTCGTCTTGGCCTCGAAGAAGCCGTAGTCGACGTTCGCGCGAAGGGTGTGCAGCGGCACACGACCCTCGCGGTAGAACTCCGAACGGCTCATCTCGGCGCCGCCGAGACGACCGGAGCACTGGACCTTGATGCCCTTGGCGCCCGACTTCATGGTGCCCTGCATGCTCTTGCGCATGGCACGACGGAAGGAGACGCGCGAGGACAGCTGCTCCGCGACGCCCTGAGCCACGAGCTGGGCGTCCAGCTCGGGGTTCTTGACCTCGAGGATGTTCAGCTGGACCTGCTTGCCGGTCAGCTTCTCGAGGTCGCCGCGGATGCGGTCGGCCTCGGTGCCACGGCGACCGATGACGATGCCGGGGCGGGCGGTGTGGATGTCGACCCGGACGCGGTCGCGGGTGCGCTCGATCTCAACCTTCGAGATGCCGGCGCGCTCCATGCCCTTCGTCATCATGCGACGAATGGCAACGTCTTCCTTGACGTAGTCCGAGTACAGCTTGTCGGCGTACCAGCGGGACTTGAAGTCCGTGCTGATGCCGAGACGGAACCCGTGCGGGTTAACCTTCTGGCCCATTACCGGGTCCCTTCCTTGCTGCTGACGACCACGGTGATGTGGCTGGTCCGCTTGCGGATCCGGTAGGCACGGCCCTGGGCGCGCGGACGGAACCGCTTCAGGGTCGGGCCCTCGTCAACGTACGCCTCGCTGATGACGAGGTCGTCCACGTTGTTGTGGTTGTAGTTGTGCACGGCGTTGGCAATGGCGCTGTCGAGCACCTTGCCGACCGGCACGGTAGCGGCCTGCGGAGCGAAACGCAGGACCGCCTGGGCCTCCGTGGCGTTCAGGCCACGGATGAGGTCCACCACGCGGCGGGCCTTCATGGGCGTGACGCGGATGTACCGCGCCTGGGCCCTGGCTTCCATGGTTGTCCCCTTGCTGGTGTAAGTCATTGAGTCGGTAATCTCGCTGGCGACTAGCGACGCTTCGACTTGCGGTCGTCCTTGACGTGACCGCGGAAGGTACGCGTCGGCGCGAACTCGCCGAGCTTGTGGCCGACCATCGACTCGGTGACGAACACCGGGACGTGCTTACGGCCATCGTGGACCGCGATCGTGTGGCCGAGCATGGCCGGGAAGATCACGGAGCGACGGGACCAGGTCTTGATGACGTTCTGGGTACCCGCCTCGTTCTGCGCGTCCACCTTCTTGAGAAGGTGGCCGTCGATGAAGGGGCCCTTCTTGAGACTGCGCGGCATCTGACCTGCTCCTAGCGCTTCTTGTTGGTCTTGCGGCGGCGCACGATGAGAGCGTTCGAAGCCTTCTTCGGGCTACGAGTGCGACCCTCCTTCTGGCCCCACGGCGAGACCGGGTGGCGACCACCGGAGGTCTTACCCTCACCACCACCGTGCGGGTGGTCGATCGGGTTCATGGCCACACCACGCACGGTCGGGCGAACGCCCTTCCAGCGCATACGGCCGGCCTTGCCCCAGTTGATGTTCGACTGCTCGGCGTTGCCGACCTCGCCGACGGTCGCGCGGCAGCGCGCGTCCACCAGGCGGATCTCACCGGAGGGCATGCGCAGGTGCGCCATCTTGCCCTCACGCGCCAGCAGCTGGATGCCGGCACCGGCGGAGCGGGCCATCTTGGCACCGCCGCCCGGGCGCAGCTCCACCGCGTGGATGGTGGTACCGACCGGGATGTTGCGCAGCGGCAGGTTGTTGCCGGGCTTGATGTCGGCCGCGGGGCCGTTCTCAATCCGGTCGCCCTGGCCGACACCGCGCGGGGCGATGATGTAGCGCTTCTCGCCGTCCGCGTAGTGCAGGAGCGCGATGCGCGCAGTGCGGTTGGGGTCGTACTCGATGTGCGCGACCTTGGCCGGCACGCCGTCCTTGTCGTGACGACGGAAGTCGATCACGCGGTAGGCGCGCTTGTGTCCGCCACCCTGGTGGCGAGCGGTGATACGACCGGCGTTGTTACGGCCGCCCTTGCTGTGCAGGGGGCGAACCAGCGACTTCTCCGGCGTGGACCGCGTGATCTCTACGAAGTCGGCCACGCTGGAGCCACGACGGCCCGGCGTAGTCGGCTTGTACTTGCGGATGCCCATTTGGCTCTCTCGTCCTCGTCCTTATCGACGATCCGAGTCTCCGTTAGGAGACCGGACCCCCGAAGATGTCGATGCGGTTGCCCTCGGCCAGCGTCACGATGGCGCGCTTGGTGTCCTTGCGCTTGCCAAAGCCCGTCTTGGAGCGCTTGCGCTTGCCCTGACGGTTGAGCGTGTTGACCGACTCGACCTTGACCGAGAAGACCGCCTCGACGGCCTGCTTGATCTGGGTCTTGTTGGCGCCCGGCGACACGACGAACGTGTACTTGTTCTCGTCGAGGAGCGCGTAGCTCTTCTCGGAGATGACCGGCTTCACCAGAACGTCACGGGGGTCCGTGAACGTCTTGCTCGTGATCTCTGCAGCCATCAGGCGGCGCTCCCTTCGAGCTCGCCCTCAGCAGCCACAGCCTTGGCGGACGCGGCGGGACCCGCCACGAAACGCTCGAAAGCAGCCTGGGTGAAGACCACATCGTCGGAGACGAGCACGTCGTAGGTGTTCAGCTGACCGGCGTCCAGGATGTGGACGTTCGGCAGGTTGCGGGCGCTCTTGAGACCCAGCTCGTCGGCACGCTCGACGACGAGGAGGATGTTCTTGCGCTCGGTGATCTTGCCGAACAGGCCCTTCGCGGCCTTGGTCGACGGCGCCTCGGCGGCAACCACGTCGGTGATGACGTGGATGCGGCTGTGACGGGCCCGGTCGGTGAGCGCGCCACGCAGAGCGGCGGCGATCATCTTCTTCGGGGTCCGCTGCGAGTAGTCACGCGGCTTCGGGCCGTGGACGACGCCACCGCCGACGAACTGCGGCGCGCGGGTCGAGCCCTGACGGGCGCGGCCGGTGCCCTTCTGGCGGTACGGCTTGCGGCCGCCGCCTCGGACCTCGCCACGACGCTTGGTCGAGTGGGTGCCCTGGCGGGCGCCGGCGAGCTGAGCGACGACGACCTGGTGCATCAGCGGAATGCTGACCTTGGCGTCGAAGATCTCAGCGGGCAGCTCGAGGCTGCCGGCCTTGTCGCCCGAGGGCGACAGGATGTCAATGGTGCTCATATCCTCACAGCCCCTTCGCCGCGGTGCGGACGAGGACGAGGCCGCCGTTCGGACCCGGGATTGCGCCCTTGATGAGGAGCAGCCCCTTCTCCGCGTCAACGGCGTGGACGGTCAGGTTCTGGGTGGTCACGCGCTCGTGGCCCATCCGGCCGGCCATCTTCATGCCCTTGAACACGCGACCCGGGGTGGCGCAGCCACCGATCGAGCCGGGCGAACGGTGCTTGCGCTGCACGCCGTGACCGGCGCCGAGGCCCTTGAAGTTGTGACGCTTCATGACACCGGCGAAGCCCTTGCCCTTGGAGGTGCCGGTCACGTCGACCTTGACACCCGCCTCGAACAGCTCAGCGGTGATCTCCTGGCCGAGGGTGTACTCGGACGCGTCCGAGGTACGGAGCTCGACCAGGTGACGGCGCGGGGTGACACCGGCCTTGGCGAAGTGACCCGCGAGGGGCTTGTTCACCTTGCGGGGGTCGATCTCGCCGAAACCGATCTGCACGGCGTCGTAGCCGGTGCCATCAGCGGTGTGGACCTGGGTCACGACATTGGGCCCGGCCTTGACGACGGTCACCGGAACGATCCGGTTGTTCTCGTCCCAGACCTGGGTCATGCCGAGCTTCTCGCCCAGGATGCCCTTAATCTGCTTTGCCATCTTCGTCGCGCCTCTCAGAGCTTGATCTCGATGTCGACGCCGGCCGGAAGGTCGAGGCGCATCAGCGAGTCAACGGTCTTCGGGGTCGGGTCGAGGATGTCGATCAGACGCTTGTGGGTGCGCATCTCGAAGTGCTCGCGCGAGTCCTTGTACTTGTGCGGCGAGCGGATGACGCAGTAGACGTTCTTCTCAGTGGGCAGCGGCACCGGGCCCGCGACCTGCGCACCAGTGCGAATGACGGTCTCGACGATCTTCTTCGCCGAGGAGTCAATCACCTCGTGGTCGTAGGCCTTGAGCCGGATGCGGATCTTCTGTCCCGCCATGGCTACTCAGTAGTCCTTTGTGTCGTCTGATGCTTCTGCGGCCGGAGTCATCCGGGTGGATTGGTCCGGTGGTACCTCTGGGTGGTTACCTCCGACCCACGCGGTCGGGCGTGTCGCCCTCGCGCTTGCAAAAAATCCACCAGAGATCACTCTCTGCGGATTCCTGCGGGTCGGTGGAGGTCTTGCACCCACCAGATACCGGGTCGAGGCCCTGCTCACACTGCCCGGAAGATTCCCGTACGTCCGCCCCGCAGCTGCCGCGGTGTCGCTTACACACCACTGCGGTCCACACCTTCACCCTGGGGTAGAGGCGGACCACATGAACGGCCATCACGGGAACGACGAGTACGTGGGACTCGCTTCCGGTCCTCCCGGCGGGAGGCGCGCAGCATCGGCAACTCAACCGAGCAACTTGGACATACTGCCACAGCTCGCACCCGATAAGCCAATCGGGGCCGGTGAGGTCTTCCTCACCGGCCCCGACCGAACACTCAGCGCTTGCGCCAGAGCACCCAGCTGTGCTTGATGCTCACCCGGTCGACCTCCCAGCCGGCGGGCGCGCCCGGCCAGCTCGACTCCGGTGTGGCGTACGGCTGGGGCAGGTTCAGCAGCACCGCCGTCGCGCCGGCCCTGGGCGTGCCGCCGTGCTTGAGGTCCTGGGTCCAGACCCGGCCCCAGTACACCTCGTAGGACTGCGCCATCCGCAGGCCCCACTCGACGTCGTCTCCCAGCACCACGCTGTCGCCCTTGCGGATCCCGGCGTCCTTGGTGAAGCCGGTGGCCTCGTACCTGCGGTCCTTGGCGTGCTTCTCCGCCACGTTGTCGCTGACCGTGGAGGTGGCGTACAGCGCGAAGGCGCAGAGCGAGGCGGTCAGCGCCCACATCACCCGGCGCCCGCCGGCCACCCGCATCAGCACGCACAGGCCGAGGACCAGGAAGGCGCCGGCCATGGTGCGCCACATGTGCAGCCCGGTCCACTCCGAGGCCAGGAACAGCGCGTCCGGCATCGCCCACGGGATGATGTTGGTGGAGCGCAGCGCGCCGCCTGCGTACTGCATGACCACCTCGGCGCCGACCACCGCCAGCAGGCCGCCGGCCAGCGCCAGGCGCAGGGTGTCCTTGGGCCGGCAGCGGTACAGCACCGCGGCCCCCACCAGGAAGTAGACCGGCACCAGCGGGGCCAGGTAGCGGGCGTAGATCCAGTTGTCGAGCCGGTCGCCGTCGCCCAGGCCGGCCGCCGAGGCCAGCGCTATCCCGACCAGTGCGGCGACCATGACGAACGCGACCACCCGGTCGGCCCGCGCGACCCGCGAGCTGAACACCGCGAAGAGGCAGAACGCCAGGGCCAGCGCCCCGAAGCCCCAGGAGGAGGTCATGAAGTACCAGAGCTGGCCGGTGGTCCGGGTCAGCGTCCGGCCGAGGATCTCGGTGTTCAGCAGGTTGTCCAGCACCTGGGTGCCGACCGAGCTGGGCGGGCTGTCCTTGAAGCGGGACTCCACGTAGGACGCCATCAGCTTGGCGCCCAGCACCGTCACGCCGAGCGCGGCGACGCCGACCAGCGTCGCCCGGCGCGGCGCCCGACCGAGCACCAGGGCGCCGACCAGCACCAGCGCGGTGAGCGCGACCACCACACCGCCGCGGTCGTGGGTGGCCAGCGCGTAGCCGGCCGCCAGGCCCGTCCCGGCGGCGTACAGCGTCCGTCGGCGCAGCGAGCCGTCCGAGAGCCAGCCGTGCATGGTGAGCAGCCAGCAGAGCAGGATCACCGGGAAGACCGTGTCCGACATCGCGAACTCGGAGTAGAAGATCACCGGCGGCAGCAGCGCGGCGGCGGTGCCGATCAGGAAGGACAGCAACCGCGGCAGGCCGAGCCGGCGCAGCGCCAGGAAGGCCAGCGGGAACACCAGCGCGTTGACCAGCGCGTTGGTGCCCATCACCAGGTGGTAGGCGGTGATCGGGTTGCCCCCGAGCCGGAGCGCCGGCGCGAGCAGCAGCGGGTAGCCGCCGGGGATCACCACGCCGACGGGCATCTCGGTGCTGGAGCCGCCCGCGAACACCCGGGCGATCACCAGGTACGAGGCCTCGTCCGCGTGCACCGAGGGGTAGCTGTTGTGCAGCACCAGGGAGAGCCGGAACAGCACCTGGCCGAGGTAGCCGGCCAGCAGCGCGAAGGCCGGGAACCGGCGGCGGGCGGCGAGCCGGAGCACCCACCCGGGCAGGGTGAGACGGTCGTCCGGGCCGTCGTCGGTCCGCGCCCCGTCCCGGTGCCGGCCGGATTCGCCGCCCGCCTCGGGCACATCCACGGATTCGGTTACCGGCTGCACCGATGCACTTCCCATACTGGTTGGCATTCAGGTCGACCACGGGTCCCCCGGTACGGGGGCCGGACGGGCGCAATCCACCGTCCGGAGGCCTGTTCACGCGAGAGTGTACGGCCCCGGTCCCGTCGACCAACGGGCTGAGACGGCTGTGCCCGCCCTGCCCGGGTGCCGGAGCGCGCGGCGGGGGATCCACTCCCCCGCCGCGCGCTCCGCCGTCCCGGGCGGGCGGGTCAGCCGTTGGTGCGCTGGCCCTGGGTGAGGGCGTGGCGCGCGAGAGTGCGCGCGCCGTCGCGCTGTCCCCGGCGCAGGGCGCCCGGGAGCATCGTCAGGGCGTGCAGACGCGAAGCGCTGTGGAAGCGCGCCGCGCGCGCCGCCTTCGGCCAGCCGCGCGCGTCCATCCGCTCGGCCACCGCCGCGAAGTACCGCTCCGCCTCGGTGAACCGGGTGCCCGAGAACGCCTGGACGGAGGACTCGCTGACCGCGTGCCGGCGGTACTGGAACACCGTGGTGGTCGTGTCGATCACCATCTGCTCGCCGAGCTCCAGCAGGTCGACCACCAGGGCGAGGTCCTGGATGACGGAGTAGTCGTCCCGGAAGTTGACCGCCCGCAGGGCGTCGCCCTTCCAGCAGATGGAGGGGAAGTACAGCCAGTTGCCGCGCAGCACGCTGGCGGCCAGCTCCTCCCCGCCCATCACCCGGCGGCCGGCCACGTTCGGGGCGTAGATCCGGCGCTTGGTGGCATCGGCCAGGCTGGAGCCCACCACGCCGTTGCCGTCGATCACCTCGACCCCGGGCTGGACCATGCCCGCGTCCGGGTACTCCTTGAGGATCTCCCGGACGGTGGCCAGGTAGTGCGGGTGCAGCAGGTCGTCGCACCCCATGATGACCACGTGGCCGTGCTCGGAGAGCTCCACGCACTTCTGGAAGTTCTTCGTGATGCCGAGGTTCTGCTCGTTGCGCAGGTACCGCACGCGCTCGTCGCCGAGGTCGGCGAACCACCCGGGGACCTCCGGCTCCTTGCCGTCGTCGACGACGGTGAGCCGGAAGTCCGGGTCGGTCTGGGCCAGGACGCTGCGCACGGCGTCCTGCATCAGTGCCACGTCGCCGTAGTACGGCAGCATGACGTCGAAGGTGACCATCGATCAGGCCTTCGTGGCGGTGACGGGGGCCGGCGCGTCGAGGTCGAACCGCTCCTCGTTGAGCCGGGCACCCTCGTTGATCGCCACCGTCCGGGCCAGGTCGGTGAGCTTCTTCTCCAGCGAACGGAACCGCAGGAAGGTGTTGAGGGTCAGGAAGCCCATGCCGAGCACCATGCCGTACAGCACCAGGTCGGTGCCGCGGCCGACGCCGAGCTTGTGAGCGACCCAGGTCACGTCGGTCGGGCGCAGCACCGCGTAGATGTTCACGACCACGAACACCGAGAAGGCGATGCGCTTCCAGGCCCGGGTGTTCGCGGCGTCCCAGCGCCGGATGAACATGAAGGCGAGGCTGACCGAGCCCAGGATGAGAAGCAGCTGGATCCAGAGGTAGTTCATCGGCGGCCACGCTCCCGCAGCGAGATGTCGAAGATGATGTTGACGCCGTTGATCAGGGACTGACCCTTGGCGCGTGAGTAGTCGGTGTACAGGATGTCCACCGGCAGCTCGGCGACCCGAAGGTCGGAACCCGCCAGGAAGCTGACGATCTCCGACGCGTGGGCCATGCCGTTCATGGTGATCCGCACGCGGGAGGCCGCCTCGCGGTTCAGTACCCGCAGACCGTTGTGCGAGTCCGTGAGCTTGAGCTTGCGTGCCGTGGGGCTGACCGTGGCGGCGGTGCGCAGCACCACGCGCTTGATCCACGGCACCTGGCCGTTCTGCTCGATGAAGCGGGAGCCCAGCACGACGTCGGTCTGGCCCTCCCTGAGCAGCGCGACCATCTTCTCGACGTCGGCGGTCTGGTGCTGCCCGTCCGCGTCGAAGGTGGCGAAGTACTGCGCGCCCGGCTGGGCCAGCGCGTACGCGAGGCCGGTCTGCAGCGCCGCACCCTGACCGAGGTTGACCGGGTGGCGCACCAGGTGGGCGCCGGTGGTCATGATGTGCTTCGCGGAGTCGTCCGCGCTGCCGTCGTCGACGACGACGATATTCGGGAACGTCTTGCGCGCTCCCTCCACAACGTCGGCGATCACCTGGCCTTCGTTGTAGGCCGGGATCACCAGCCAGACATCGTCGTATTGGGACACGGGGGCTCCATGGTCGGGGTAGGGCCCGCGCGTGCGCGCGGCAGGCCGTATGTCGGGGGCGGGGGCGGTCATTCGCCGACCACACCAGCGCCCAGAGGGCTCGGGGCGGACTCGTGCGCGGGCTCGACCGTGCCCGGCGCGGTCCGGTCGGGGAAGCTCCGCCTGAGGGCGGCCAGCATACCGATGACGGTCGCCAGCGAGCCCAGCGCGTAGGCCAGCACGACCCGGGTGGCCACGTCGCCGGGCACGAACGTGACGCCGAGAAGTACCAGTGTGCCAGCGGCCCAGCAGAGCAGCTGGAGGTTGTGACGCTTGAATACCATCAGCGCCTGGCCGAGCACCATCGCGAACATGTACGCCACCGTGCCGGCGGACATCCAGAAGAAGTCGAGGCAGCCGAGCACCGGCTCCGCGCCGAACAGCACCTGGATCAGCCACGGACCGAGCAGCACCGCGGGGATGCCGCCGAGCACGCCGAGCAGGCCCACCACGGCGCCGATCTTGCGCAGCATGCCGGAGAACGCAGCCCGGTCACCGACCGCCAGCGCGGCCGACAGGCCGTTCAGCAGCGAGGCCTGCAGCGAGCCGAAGACGAACAGCGGCACCCGGGCCAGCACCAGGGCGTTCAGCAGGGCCGCGATCAGCGCCGAGTCGGTGGGGGCGAGCAGCTTGGTGCTCAGCACCGCGGCGTTCACCACCACCTGGGAGAGCAGGGTGGAGCAGATCAGCAGGCCGAGACCGCCGCAGAGGTCGCGCCAGGCGATCGCGGGCCCGGGCTTGACCGCCCGCAGCAGCGGCGGCAGCGTGGCCAGCATCGCGATCACCGGGGCGACCGCGAGGATCAGGCTGAAGGCCAGCGCCGACCGGACGCCGAGGACGGCGCAGCCGAAGGCCAGCACGATCCGCAGCCCGCCGTCGAGGCCCAGCTGGGTGCCGTACGCGCCGAACCGGCCGAGGCCGGCCAGCACGCCGCGGGTGAGGTAGCAGACGGCCATCCCGAAGAAGGCCGCGCCCAGGGCGGCCACCAGGGCCTTGTCGCCCCGGAAGAGCCCGTCGGCGATCGGCCCGGCCGCGGCGGCCAGGGCCGCCAGGGTGACGCCGAGGATGCCGGCGGTCAGCAGGGTCGCGCGGCGCAGCACCGGTCCGGCGCCGTGGCCGAGCGCGGCCCGGGCGGCGACGATCCGGGTGAGTTCCTGCTCGATCGGGAAGAAGACGCCGATGCCGATGGACATCACGATCGTCCACAGCAGCGAGACGTTGGCCATCTGGTCGGTCGTGAGGCTGTGCCCGGCCACCCCGAGGTGGACGTACGACGCGGCTCCGAGCACCACGGTGCCGCCGGCCACCGCCAGGGTTCCCGGCGGCAGCGCGGCGGCTACCTTGGCCAGCGGGTTCTTCACTGAGGTCTGCCGCTCTCGGTGGTCCGGGCCGCGAGGGCCAGTTCGGTGAACACGGGGGTGCCCAGGGCCTCCGCCAGCTGGTCGCGCCAGTCGGGGAGGGGGGCGAGGCCGGCCTGCGCCCAGCGGCCGTGCGCCAGGACGCTGAAGGCCGGGCGGACGGCGGGCCGGACGAAGGCCGTCGAGTCGGTCGGGCGGATCCGCTCCGGGTCCAGGCCGGCCAGCCGGTAGGTCTCGCGGGCCAGGCCGAACCAGGTGGTCCGGCCGCTGCCGGTGCCGTGGTAGACCCCCGCGGGGGCCTGCCCGGCGAGCGCGGCGGTGCCCAGCGCCACCAGTTGCCGGGCCAGCGCAAAGGACCAGGTCGGCTGCCCGTGCTGGTCGTCCACCACGTCCAGGCTGTCGCGCTGGGCGGCGAGCTTGAGCATGGTGGCGACGAAGTTCGGGCCGTGCTGGCCGTACAGCCAGGCGGTCCGGACGGTGTAGCCGGTCTCCGGGAGCAGCTCCGCGACGGCCTGCTCGCCCGCCAGCTTGCTGCGCCCGTAGGCGTTGACCGGCGAGGTCGGGGCGTCCTCGGCGTACGGCTCGGTGGCGTCACCGGGCAGCACGTAGTCGGTGGAGACGTGCAGCAGCCGGGCGCCGGTCTTGGCGCAGGCCGCGGCGAGGTTGCGGACACCGGCGCCGTTGACGGCGGTGGCGGCCTCCTCGGCGCTCTCCGCGCCGTCGACGTCGGTCCACGCCGCGCAGTTCACGACCACGTCGTGGCCCTGCACCGCGGCGAGCACCGCGTCCGGGTCGGTGATGTCGAGGTCGGCCCGCCCGAGGGCGGTGACCTCGGCCCGCGGGTCGGCGGCGAGCTCGGCCAGCAGGTCCTGGCCGAGCATCCCGGCGGCGCCGGTGACGAGCCAGCGCACGGTGTCCGAGGAGTTGGCGGTCACTGGGCCAGGGCCGCCTTCGTCTTCAGCGGCTCCCACCAGTCGCGGTTCTCGCGGTACCAGGCGATGGTGGCCGCGAGGCCGTCCTCGAAGCGCACCTGCGGCTCGTAGCCGAGCTCCTCGCGGATCTTGCTGATGTCGATCGAGTAGCGCAGGTCGTGGCCCTTGCGGTCCTCGACGTGCTCGACCATGTCCCAGCCGGCGCCGGCCGCCTCGAGCAGCAGGCCGGTGAGCTCCTTGTTGGTGGCCTCGGTGCCGCCGCCGATGTTGTAGACCTGGCCGGCGCGGCCGCCGCGCATCACCATCTCGATGGCGCGGCAGTGGTCGGAGACGTGCAGCCAGTCGCGGACGTTGCCACCGTCGCCGTACAGCGGCACCTTCTTGCCGTCGATCAGGTTGGTGGTGAAGAGCGGGATGACCTTCTCCGGGAACTGGTAGTGCCCGTAGTTGTTGGAGCAGCGGGTGACCACCACGTCCATGCCGTGCGTGCGGTGGTAGGCCAGCGCCAGCAGGTCGGAGGAGGCCTTGGAGGCCGAGTACGGGGAGTTCGGCACCAGCGGCCACTCCTCCGTCCAGGAGCCCTCGCTGATCGAGCCGTACACCTCGTCGGTGGAGATGTGCACGAAGCGGCCCACGCGGTGCTTGCGCGCGGCGTCCAGCAGCACCTGGGTGCCGACCACGTTGGTCAGCACGAAGGGGCCGGCGCCCGCGATGGAGCGGTCCACGTGGGACTCGGCGGCGAAGTGCACGACGACGTCGTGACCGGGCATGACCTGGTCGACGGCGTCGACGTCGCAGATGTCGCCCTTGACGAAGGTGTAGCCGCTGTGGGCCGCCACGGACGCCAGGTTGGCCTCGACACCCGAGTAGGTGAGCTTGTCGAAGACAGTGATCTGGTCGGTGGCGTCCGTGCCCAGCAGCTGGCGGACGAACTCAGAACCGATGAAGCCGGCACCGCCGGTCACGAGAATGCGCATAGTGTGCGCAGTCTACCGTCGGCCGGACGCCCGCACCGACCTGGCCCTCACCAGCCCCTCGCCTCTCGCATAAGGTGCACGCATGCGTGGAATTCTCTTGGCAGGCGGCACCGGATCACGACTCTGGCCCCTGACCCGAGCTGTCTCGAAGCAGCTCCTGCCGGTCTTCGACAAGCCGATGATCTACTACCCGCTCTCTACCCTCGTGATGGCGGGAATCAGCGAGATCCTCATCATCACCACCCCGGCCGACCGGGAGCAGTTCGAGCGGCTGCTCGGCGACGGCTCGCAGTTCGGCCTGCGCCTCGAGTACGCCGTCCAGGAGCGCCCCGAGGGCATCGCCCAGGCCTTCGTCCTGGGCGCGGACTTCATCGGCGACGAGTCCGTGGCGCTGATCCTCGGCGACAACATCTTCCACGGCAGCGGCCTGGGCACCAGGCTCGCCGAGCACACCGACGCGGCCGGCGGCCGGGTCTTCGCCTACCCGGTGGCCGATCCCACCGCGTACGGCGTGGTGGAGTTCGACGGACGCGGCCAGGCGATCTCCATCGAGGAGAAGCCCGAGCACCCGAAGTCGCGGTACGCCGTGCCGGGCCTCTACTTCTACGACAACCAGGTCGTCGAGATCGCCCGCGGCCTGAAGCCCAGCGCCCGCGGCGAGCTGGAGATCACCGCGGTCAACGACGCCTACCTGCAGAAGGGCGAGCTGAACGTCACGATCCTGGATCGCGGCACCGCCTGGCTCGACACCGGCACCTTCGTGTCGATGGTGCAGGCCTCGGAGTTCGTCCGGGTCATCGAGGAGCGCCAGGGCTTCAAGATCGGCTGCATCGAGGAGGCCGTCTGGCGGGCCGGGCTGATCAGCTCCGACGAGCTCCGTGAGCTCGCCGTCCCGCTGCTGAAGAGCGGTTACGGCCAGTACCTGATCGCCCTGATCGAGGAGGAGAACGCCCGGTGAAGTTCCGTGAGTTGAGCATCGAGGGCCTGATCGAGGTCACCCCGCAGCTGCACGGCGACCCGCGCGGCATGTTCACCGAGTGGTACCGCTTCGACCGGCTGGCGGAGGTCGTCGGCCACCCGCTGCGGCTCGCCCAGGCGAACCTCTCGGTCTCCTCCCGCGGCGTCGTCCGCGGCATCCACTTCGCCGACGTGCCGCGCGGCCAGGCCAAGTACGTGACCTGCGTACGCGGCGCCGTACTGGACGTGATCGTCGACCTGCGGGTGGGCTCCCCCACCTTCGGCCGTTGGGAGGGCGTGCGGCTCGACGACGTCGACCGCCGCGCCGTCTACATCCCCGAGGGGCTCGGGCACGGCTTCTGCGCGCTGAGCGACGACGCCACGCTCTCGTACCTGTGCTCGGAGACGTACAACCCGACCGGCGAGCACTCGGTCCACCCGCTCGACCCCGATCTGGGCATCGAGTGGCCGGCCGACCTGCCGCTGCTCTCCGCCCGCGACGAGGCCGCGCCCTCGCTCGCCGACGCCATCGCGACCGGCCTGCTGCCGGACTACGAGGCGTGCAAGGCCTTCACCGCCTCGCTGGACGAGCAGAACTGACCCGCTGCCGATCCGGCACACCGGAGCCCCCGCCCCCGAGAAGGGGACGGGGGCTCCGGTCGTTGCGGCCGCAGGGCGGTCAGTGGCTGGGCGTACCGCTGCCGACCGGCTCCCCGTGGGCGCGCGAGGCCGGCACCTCCGGGGGCTGGGACGCGCTGCGGAAGTCCTTGATCGAGCTGGCCATGCCGGCCTTGAGCATCGGCGCCAGCGGGCGCTCGACGAGCCGGTGCACCAGCCAGGAGGCCACCAGCATCGCCACCGTGACCACGGCCACCGAGGGCCAGGGCCGCAGGTGGGGCTGGAGCAGCCGCAGGGCCGTCCAGCCGATGGCCTCGTGCAGGAGGTACAGCGGGTAGGTGAGCGCGCCGGCGACGGTGAGCCACCGCCACCTGATCCACGACAGCCGGCCCAGCGCCACCAGGGCCATCACCACGAACGACAACGTGACCACGAGCACGGCCGGCCACAACGGGACGTCCTGGCCGATCTCCCCCGAGACCTCACCCTGATGCCCGAGGGCGTAGCGGGTGGACAGGATCCAGGACATCCCGACGATCCCCCAGAGCAGCAGGTTCGGCCGGAACCGGTGCATGAGGTAGAACGCCAGACCCGCGACGAAGAACGGCGCGACCGGCGCCATCACGATCAGGTCGAGCTGGTGCACACCGCCGTAGCTCGTCAGCAGGCCCGCGGCCGTCCACAGCAGGCAGAAGGCCACCACCCTGCGATACGTGACGCCGCGCCAGACGACGATCGCGAAGAGCAGGTAGAAGCGCATCTCGATCCAGAGCGTCCAGTAGACGGCGTCGACGGCCTTCACATGGAACGCTTCCTGGAGCATCGTCATGTTGGCCAGGACGTCGTACATCCCGAGCGGGTGGCGGACCGTCGGCCACACCATGAGTACCGCCGTGGTCGCGAGCACGGCGAACCAGTAGGCCGGGTAGAGCCGCATGACCCGCGACTTGAGGAAGTCGCTGAGCCCCCGGCCCCAGCTGCTCATGCAGATGACGAAGCCGCTGATGATGAAGAAGAGGCAGACCCCGGTCCAGAGGTAGATGCCCACTTCGGCGCCGCCGTGGAACACCGCTGCGGCCGGACGTCCCCAGGCGCTGTCGTCCTTGGTGGATCCGCCCCCGTAGCCGACGTAGTGGTGGAAGACCACCATCAGAGCGGCCACGAGCCGGAGCCCGTCCAGAACTGCGAGGCGCCCGGCCGGTATGCTCCGACGTCGCCGCTGTGTGGCCCCGATACTACGAACCCGTCCTATCACCGGGGAATCCTAGCGGTACGTGGTTTACCTCAGACCGTGGGCCTCGTCACACCCGTACGACAGCCCTCACGGCAGTCGGCCGACGTGGGCAGCCGTCCGGGCACGCCCCCGTCGATCAGCTGTTCGGGAAGGGTGCGTGGACCACCGTGGCACGTACGTCCGCCGAGGCGAGGTCCCGCTTCAGGCGCTCCGCCACCTTCGCGTCGCCCACCAGAATGGTCGGCGGGGCCGGGCAGTCGGCGATGGCCTTCTTCAGATGGCCGAGCGAGGACTGGTACTCCTTCTCCCGGTCCGCCGCCTTCTCCGCCTCGGTCTTGTCCTTGTCGGCCGGCTTCTCCTTGTCCTTCGGCGGCACTGCGGGGCCGCCGATCTTCACGTAGAAGACCTCGTAGAGCCCCACCATGTTGCCGCCCTGGTGGGTGAGGAGCTGGGCGATGAAGGTCGACTTGAGGTTGTGGTACGAGTCGTTGCTGTACAGCGCGATGACCGGCGTGGTGACGCCCTTGAGGTCGCGCTTGGTGAGGAGGTTGGTGGCAGGGCCCATGTCGCTCACCGCCTCGCCCTTCGCCCACTTGACCATGGGGCTGTCGTACCAGGCCGAAGGCTTGCTCCAGCCGGAGGGCACGCCCCACTGGACGCCCGCGAACATGCTGAGCGCCGCCGCGGTGGCCACCGCCGAGAGACCGAGACGTTCGGCCCGGCGCCGCAGCGGCGTGCCCTTGGTCCGCTCGGCGGGCTGCAGCATCAGTCCGACCATCCCGAGGGAGATCAGCGCGATCACCAGGCCGCCGGCGGCCAGCTTCTCGAAGTAGTACGAGAGGTAGCCGATGGTGTGCAGCTGCCAGAACCCGAAGACGGCGAGCACCAGGCCGGTACCGAGCACCAGGGCGAAGACCGTCCGGCCGGTGGCGGTGCGGCGGTTCACCGGCAGCGCGGCGGCCACCAGGACGAGCAGGGTGCAGCCGATCAGCACCGGGCGGTCGGGGATGACCATCGGCCCGGCGAGGTTGGAGGTCTTGGCGACGTCCAGCTTGGTCAGCACGGAGAAGACGGTGGGCAGTCCCGCGACGAGGGCGCCGGCGGCGAGCGCGCCGAACAGCAGCCCGCGCCGGGCCGCGAACCGGCGCCGGTGGATCACCAGCACCGCCGCGAGCGCGATGCCGACCAGGACGCCGTAGAGGTTGTAGACGAAGGTCACCGCGACCAGGGCGACCACCCCGACCAGGGCGAACTCGGCCCGGCCCATGGCCGGCCGCAGCAGCAGGGCCAGGGCCACGGTGAGGAAGAGCAGGCCGACCGTCTCCGAGTCGAAGCCCTTCTCCACCAGGTTCGCCATCGACCCGGACAGCATGATGGAGAGCACCGTGGCGCAGACCGCGGCCGTGCGCCAGCCGCGCAGGCGCGGTCCGCCGACCCAGCGGGCGGCCCAGACCAGCGCCGCGCAGAACAGCGCGTAGGCGGCCATCACGTAGAGCAGGTAGCGGTTCATCATGCCGAGGGCGTCGCCGCCGTCGGTGGAGGACTTCACCAGGATGTCGATCCAGGCCAGCAGGAAGTGCGTGCCCTGCGGGTAGACCGCCTCGGCCGGCGTCATCATGTACGTCCTGGCGGCCTCCTGGTGGAGGAACGCGTAGCCGCCGATGTGGTGGATGCCGTCGAAGTAGGAGAAGTGCCCCATCCGGTCCTCGGCGGTGGCGAAGTAGGCGATCCGGTCCGCGGCGGACTTGCCGGCCAGCGGGTGGTGCACGTACTTCCAGACCACGGCCGCGGTACCGAGCACCAGGACGTCGGAGCCGCGCAGCTTCAGCGGGATGTGCGGACGCCGGCCGCTGAGCCAGCCGGTGACGGACGCCACCGTCAGCAGGAATCCGGCCGTCGGGACAGGGGCCAGGCCCCAGGGCCAGAGCGAGAACAGCAGGCCGAAGGCCATCACGGAGCCGCAGAGGACGAAGGCCGCGACCACCAGGCGATCGAGCAGGCCGCCACCGACCCGGAGCAGGCTCGCCACCGCCAGCAGCAGGACCGGGATCAGGACCACGTCCAGGCTGACGGCGTTCAGTACCAGCGGCAGCACCCAGGACGCCGCCACGGCCGCCGCCAGGACGGTCCACCGCCGGGCGCCGGCCGGGCCGCCGGCCTGTTCCGCCGGCGATCTCTCGGCATTCCTATTTCTCACAACAGCTGAGCGGATCGCCACGGGAGACAAGGCACCTTTCCATCACGTACTGGCCGGATCACGGGGCCTGGCTGTCACGGCCCGATCCGTCCACGCGGCTCGGCCACTCAACCCCCACGGCCGGATCATAACTCCCGGGGGTCCGGGAAAAGCGCCAGGGCCCGGCGGCCGCCCAAGGGGCGGACACCGGGCCCTGGCTGCACCCCGGGGACAGGTCCTCGGGGAACGGTCAGACCGTCAAATTACTTGAGGATCTTGGTGACCTGGCCGGCGCCGACGGTACGACCACCCTCACGGATGGCGAACTTGAGGCCCTCCTCCATGGCGATCGGCTGGATCAGCACGACCGTCATGGCGGTGTTGTCGCCCGGCATGACCATCTCGGTGCCCTCGGGGAGGGTCACGACGCCGGTCACGTCCGTGGTACGGAAGTAGAACTGCGGGCGGTAGTTGTTGAAGAAGGGGGTGTGACGGCCACCCTCGTCCTTCGACAGGATGTAGGACTGGGCCTCGAACTCGGTGTGCGGGGTGACCGAACCGGGCTTGATGATGACCTGGCCGCGCTCGACGTCCTCGCGCTTGATGCCACGGAGGAGCAGACCGACGTTCTCACCGGCCTGGCCCTCGTCGAGCAGCTTGCGGAACATCTCGATGCCGGTGACCGTGGTGGTGGTCTTGGTCTCCTTGATGCCGATGATGTCGACAGTCTCGTTGACCTTGAGGATGCCACGCTCGATACGACCGGTGACGACGGTGCCACGACCGGTGATCGTGAAGACGTCCTCGATCGGCATCAGGAACGGGAGCTCGGTGGCGCGGGCCGGGGTCGGGATGAAGTCGTCGACCGCGGACATGAGGCCGAGGAGCTTCTCGCCCCACTCCTTGTCGCCCTCGAGCGCCTTGAGCGCCGAGACGCGCACGACCGGCAGGTCGTCGCCCGGGAAGTCGTACTCGGAGAGCAGCTCGCGGACCTCGAGCTCGACGAGCTCCAGGATCTCCTCGTCGTCCACCATGTCGGCCTTGTTCAGGGCGACGACGATGGAGGGGACGCCGACCTGGCGGGCCAGGAGCACGTGCTCCTTGGTCTGCGGCATCGGGCCGTCGGTGGCGGCGACGACGAGAATCGCACCGTCCATCTGGGCCGCACCGGTGATCATGTTCTTGATGTAGTCCGCGTGACCCGGGCAGTCGACGTGGGCGTAGTGACGCGCCTCGGTCTGGTACTCGACGTGCGCGATCGAGATGGTGATACCGCGCTGCCGCTCCTCCGGCGCCTTGTCGATCTGGTCGAACGGCGTGAAGGGGTTGATCTCCGGGTACGCGTCGTGCAGCACCTTGGTGATCGCCGCGGTAAGGGTCGTCTTACCGTGGTCGATGTGACCGATGGTGCCGATGTTGACGTGGGGCTTCGTCCGCTCGAACTTCGCCTTCGCCACTGCAGTCCTCCTGAGGACAGTTCTGTACGCCGTACGACGTCAGTTGGTCTTTGATCGGGTTTTGGTACGGAGCGCTGGTTTGCGCTCCATGCCGTCCCGCGGGTGGGGGCGGAGACGCCGGCGGGATCATGCGATCCCGCCGGGTATGTCTCCTAATAGCCTAAGGGGTCGTGAACATCCCGATATTCGGGACGTTACTCGCCCTTGGCCTTGGCGATGATGTCGTCCGCCACGTTCCGCGGAACCTCGGCGTACGAGTCGAACTGCATCGAGTAGCTTGCGCGACCAGAGGTCTTGCTGCGCAGGTCACCGACGTAGCCGAACATCTCGGAGAGAGGCACCAGCGCCGAGACGACGCGGGCGCCGTGACGCTCCTCCATGGACTTCATCTGGCCACGGCGAGAGTTGATGTCGCCGATCACATCGCCCAGGTAGTCCTCGGGCGTGGTGACCTCGACGGCCATCATCGGCTCCAGGAGGGCCGGACCGGCCTTCTTGGCGCCTTCCTTGAAGGCCATCGAACCGGCGATCTTGAACGCCAGCTCGGAGGAGTCGACGTCGTGCGAGGCACCGTCGAGCAGCGTCACGCGGACACCCTGGAGCGGGTAGCCGGCGAGGACACCGAACTCCATGGCCTCCTGGCAACCGGCGTCGACCGAGGGGATGTACTCCTTCGGAACGCGGCCACCGGTGACCTTGTTCACGAACTCGTAGCCCTCGCCGGACTCGATCGGCTCGATCGCGATCTGGATCTTCGCGAACTGGCCGGAGCCACCGGTCTGCTTCTTGTGCGTGTAGTCGATGCGCTCGACGGCCTTGCGGATCGTCTCGCGGTACGCGACCTGCGGCTTGCCGACGTTGGCCTCGACCTTGAACTCACGCTTCATACGGTCGACCAGCACCTCGAGGTGCAGCTCGCCCATACCCGCGATGATGGTCTGGCCGGTCTCCTCGTCGGTGTTGACCTGGAAGGACGGGTCCTCCTCGGCCAGCCGCTGGATCGCGGTGCCCAGACGCTCCTGGTCACCCTTCGACTTCGGCTCGATCGCGACGCGGATGACCGGGGCCGGGAAGTCCATGGACTCCAGGATGACCGGGTGCTTCTCGTCGGACAGGGTCTCGCCGGTGGTGGTCTGCTTGAGACCCATGACGGCGACGATGTCGCCGGCGCCCACCGAGTCGATCTCCTCACGCTTGTTCGCGTGCATGCGGTAGATCTTGCCGATGCGCTCCTTGCGGCCCTTCACCGCGTTGAGGACGGCGGTGCCGGCCTCAAGGCGCCCGGAGTAGATCCGGACGAAGGTGAGCTTGCCCAGGTGCGGGTCGGACATGATCTTGAACGCGAGCGCGGCGAGCGGCTCGTCGTCCGAGGCCTTGCGGGAGATCTTGACCGTGTCGTCGCCGGGCTTGGTGCCCTCGATGGACTCGATGTCCAGCGGCGACGGCAGGTACTTGACGACCGCGTCGAGCAGGGGCTGAACGCCCTTGTTCTTGAAGGCGGTACCGCAGAAGATCGGCGTGAAGGCCGAGTCCAGGGTGCCCTTGCGGATCGCGGCGACCAGCAGCTCCTCGGGGACGTCCTCGCCCTCCATGGCGAGTTCCATCACCTCGTCGCTGACGTTCGACACGGTGTCCAGCAGCGCCTCGCGGTACTCCTCGGCCTGCTCCTGCAGGTCGGCCGGGATGTCGACGATGTCGTACATCTCGCCCTTGGCGGCCTCGGCGGACCAGACCAGCGCCTTCATGCGGACCAGGTCCACAACGCCGGCGAAGTCGCCCTCGGCACCGATCGGGAGCTGCATCACCAGCGGGGTGGCGCCGAGGCGGTCCACGATGGTGTCGACGCAGAAGAAGAAGTTCGCGCCCGTGCGGTCCAGCTTGTTGATGAAGCAGATGCGCGGGACGCCGTAGCGGTCAGCCTGCCGCCACACGGTCTCGGACTGGGGCTCGACACCGGCGACACCGTCGAACACCGTGACGGCGCCGTCGAGGACGCGGAGCGAACGCTCCACCTCGACGGTGAAGTCGACGTGACCCGGGGTGTCGATGATGTTGATCGTGTTGTCAACATCGTCGACGGTCCAGTGACAGGTCGTCGCGGCCGACGTGATCGTGATGCCGCGCTCCTGCTCCTGCTCCATCCAGTCCATGGTGGCAGCGCCATCGTGGACCTCACCGATCTTGTACGACACACCGGTGTAGAACAGGATCCGCTCGGTGGTGGTGGTCTTGCCCGCGTCGATGTGCGCCATGATCCCGATGTTGCGGACCCTGGCAAGGTCAAGGGAGGTTGCAGCCATGGTGGCTCGTTCTCTCTCTGTCTAGTGACGGGGTTAGGACTACCAGCGGTAGTGCGCGAAGGCCTTGTTGGACTCGGCCATCTTGTGGGTGTCCTCGCGACGCTTCACGGAAGCGCCCAGGCCGTTGCTGGCGTCGAGGATCTCGTTCATGAGGCGCTCGGTCATGGTCTTCTCGCGACGGGCGCGGGAGTAACCGACCATCCAGCGCAGCGCCAGGGTGGCGGCGCGGCCCGGACGGACCTCGACCGGAACCTGGTACGTCGCGCCACCGACACGGCGGGACTTGACCTCAAGGGCGGGCTTGACGTTCTCAAGCGCGCGCTTCAGGGTGACGACGGGGTCGGCACCGGTCTTCTCACGAACGCCCTCGAGGGCGCCGTAGACGATCCGCTCGGCGGTGGAGCGCTTGCCGTGCAGCAGGATCTTGTTGACCAGCGACGTCACCACAGGGGAGCCGTAAACCGGGTCGATGATGACCGGGCGCTTCGGGGCGGGGCCCTTACGAGGCATTCTTACTTCTCCTTCTTGGCGCCGTAGCGGCTGCGGGCCTGCTTGCGGTTCTTGACACCCTGGGTGTCAAGGGAGCCGCGGATGATCTTGTAACGCACACCCGGCAGGTCCTTCACACGACCGCCACGCACGAGCACGATGGAGTGCTCCTGCAGGTTGTGGCCCTCGCCCGGAATGTAAGCGGTGACCTCGATCCCGCTGGTGAGGCGCACACGGGCGACCTTACGGAGAGCCGAGTTCGGCTTCTTCGGGGTGGTCGTGTACACACGCGTGCAAACGCCACGACGCTGGGGCGAGCCCTTGAGCGCGGGAGTCTTGTTCTTCTCGACCTTGTCCTGCCGGCCCTTTCGGACCAGCTGCTGGATCGTAGGCACCGTTTCTCCGTTTTCTGTGTGCCATCGCTTGGTAGATCTAACCTGCGGTGTTCCCAACGCACACGGCCCCGTGGTCGACCCACGCGGTCGGGTGTGTTGGGCTTCTTCCAGCCCCTCCGTACCGGCTTCGCAGCCGACACGGACGGTGGAGGAATCGCGGAATCCCATGAGCTGATGTGCAGCGACGGCGCTCACGCGCGCGAGGCGCTGGAGAGCGCATCGCCGTGGCGCGGCGGCCGGTGTGCTTGCACGCACAAGGACCCGGGGACACCCCAGGCACAAGGTCAGAGCGTACCTAGCGCATCGGGCGCGGTCAAAACAAATGCGACGGCCCAGGTCATGGCGTCCGTCACGACGGCGGTCCGTCCCTCCAGCGCTATCACACCCACTCCGGATCCGCATCCGGAGCGGGCCGGCGTCAAGCCTCCGGCGCGACCTGGCGCCGCCGGTGCCACGCCGCCGGCCTCAAGCCGCCGGCGCGACCTTGCGCTGGCCCCGGCGGCCGATCGCCCGACCGAGGCCGAGCTGGGAGCCCGCAGGGGTCAGGCTGCGGTCGTCCGCCATCACGAACAGGGTCAGCAGCAGGGCCGCCGCGCCGTAGACCACGATCCAGAGCAGCCAGCTGCCGGGCGGCGACCAGTGGGCGTGCAGGAGGAAGAACGAACCGTCGGTACCCGCCGTGTTGCGCCGCAGGGCCCAGACGAAGCCCGCCATGTTGGCCAGGGACAGCGAGAACGCCGAGAGTGCGACGAGGCGCCGCCAGGGCACGCCGGTGACCGGGGAGCGCTTGACGCAGATGGCCGCCGCCATGATCGGAAGACCCACCGCGAACGGGAGCAGATAGCGGCCCTGCCAGATCATGCCGAGTTGCGGGGCCTGGATCCCCTGCGCCACCACCGGGACCATGATGATGCCGACGAGCGACCCCAGCAGGGCGACCGTCTCGCGGACCCGGGCGAAGCAGAGCGCCAGCATGGCCAGCATCATCACCACCGTGCTCCAGATCAGCAGGGTCGCCGCCGGGGTCGGGGTGTCCAGCCAGCCGAAGTATCCGATCATCTGCCGGATGTAGGTCAGCGAACTGTCGAAGGTCCACCGCGCCGCCTTGAGCGTCGTGAGGTCCGACGGCGTGTCGATCACCGAGTGGTCGGGGTGCAGCGCGGTCCAGGCCAGTGCCGCCGCGCTCGTCGCGCCGAGTGCCAGGGTCCAGAGCCAGGCGGCCCGACGGCGCAGCACCGCGCGCAGCGCCCCGCTCTCCTGGAGCAGCAGACCGCCGATCACGGCTCCGAGGAACCAGATGATGCCCAGCGGCCGGATGCTGATCAGCACGGTGGCGCCTATGCCCAACCGGGCCAGTCTCCTGGTCAGCAGCTTGGGATCGGGGGACATCAGAATCGGCAGGACCGCACTCCAGACCAGGATCCCCGCCGCGATCTCGGCGCCGCTGGGGTTCACCATGCCGATCATGAACAGCGACATGGGGGTGGCGGCCGCGAGCACGCCGAGCACGGTGATCGAGCGTCGGTGCCACTCGGCCGCCGAGACGACCGCGCTGGCCAGCAGTGCCGCACCGATCGCCGCCGACGCCAGCCGCATCAGGTAGAGACCGCTGACCCCGTCGAGGACCCGACTGGTCCAGCCCACCGCCAGGTAGTAGGCCGGGTTGTAGCGGCCCGCTGCCGTGGTGACCTCGGTGATCTGCTTCTCGGAGCTCGCCAGCCCCGGTGCGCAGCCCGCCGAGCGCTCCGGGTGGAACACGTAGCACGAGTTGATCGTCTTGAGGTCCTCGTACCAGGCGGGGAGCTGGACGCCGGTCTCGGCGAAGTTGCCGTCGATGCTGGCCACCCGGTGCGGGACCATCACCTCGGTGCCGCCCAGCTGTCCGCGGGCCACCGCGGCCGCCCGGATGATGTGCGCGTGCTCGTCCGGCGAGGCGCCCATGGGTGTGGAGAGCGAGAATGCGCCGCCCAGCATGAAGAAGAGCACGAAGGACACCACCCACAGACGTCGGGGCGTCTTCATGAGCCGGTCGGCAAGCCGCTTCATGGTGTTCGTCATCTGGAGATGGCCCTCTGGGGAACTCGGAGAAGTCTTGCTGTCGGGAGGGGTGGACCCACCGCCACCGGTCACTGGATCATCGCCACCCAGGCCTGGTCGCCCTCCTTGGTGCAGACGCCGCCCGGAGCGAACTTCGGGCACTTCCCGTCGAGCTTCTGCACGGTGTGCGACACCCAGGGCAGGATCCGGTAGGTGTTCTCCTTGGCCGGCATGTAGCGGTCGGCCATCGAGGAGGAGACGGTGCCGAACAGGAACAGCAGGGCGAACAGCGCGCCGATCACGGCGCCCTGCGGGTTCGGGAAGCCACCACCCAAGATCTTCGTCCCGTCCGTCCCGTCGGCGGCCGCGCCGCGGCGCTCGGCCAGTCGCAGCGAGAGCAGGTGGGCCACCAGTGCACAGAGGATCAGCCCACAGTAGAGCAGCTGGTTGTTGGTACGGGTGTAGAGCTGGACCGTCTGGGTCTCGTACATGTGCGAGGCGATGTACATCCGCATCACCCAGGCGCTGGCGAACATGCAGATGATGGTGACCACCATCGGCTTGCGCAGGCCCAGCCAGAGCGCGACGCCCAGGCAGACGAACATCACCACGGCGAACAGGCCCATGCCGCCGAACTCGCCGGGCAGCGGCCATTCGGTGACCTTGCCGGGCATGTCGGTGCGCCACATCAGGAAGTACGCCGGGTCGGTGAAGTTGTCGAACCGGAAACTGACGTCCTTGGTGGTCTGGCCCTCGGTGAGCAGGGTCACCAGGTAGCGGCCGGCCACCGCGGCGAAGGCCCCCGCGGTGACGGCGACGAACGCGAGTCCGCGCAGCCGGTCGGCCCGCCAGGGGAAGTAGACGAGGGCGGCGACCAGCACGCCGGCCGCGCTCCACAGGAACCAGCCGGAGTAGGTCAGGAACAGCAGCCCGAGCACCGCGCCGAAGCCGGCGCCCTTGAGCAGCAGCAACCGCCAGCCGTCCGTCCCGCTGCGCCTCAGCTGGATGACCATCGCGACCAGCACCGGCACCAGCAGGACCAGCACGGTCTGGCTGTACGGCTTGTAGGCGTCGATCAGCGCGAAGGCGGGCAGGACGCCGAACGCCAGGGCGCGGACCGGGCTCAGCAGCATCCGCCAGGCCAGGTAGACCAGCGGGCCGAAGGCCGCGGCGCCCAGGATCTGGAGGTCCTTGAAGGCGTAGGCGGTGTTTCCGTCGTGGAACCACTGCGCGTAGTACCCGAGGGTGTACAGCGGCGCGGGCGGGTAGACCGGGGAGGGCGAGGGCAGCCCGTGGGCCACCGCCTGCGACCACTCGACGATCCGGCCGCTGTCGCCGTTCAGCCCGAACATCGGCCACGGCGTACCGAGCAGCGCCACCACCGCACCCGCCGCGACGAAGCCGCTGGCCAGCCCGGCTATGGCGGCGCTGGCGAAGCGGGTGACCAGACCGAAGTGGCGTCCGCCACGCAGCCGCATCGCGACCACCGCGGCGGCGACCAGCAGCAGGCCGATCACCGCGAACCGGAGCTGGATCGCGGCCAGGCCGCTCACCTGGGCCAGCCGGTTCAGCGGGTCGAGCTTGAAGCTGCGGGCCAGGTAGGGCAGGACGAGTGCGGCGGCGAAGGCCACCCCCGCCTCGGCCGCCAGGAGGAGCGGCGAGCGCCAGGCCGGGCGCAGGTGGGGCCGGCGGCCGGCGCGGCCTGCTCCGGCGTGCGAGCGGGACGGCGAAGGCGTGCTCGCACTCTCGGTGCTGACTGTCACTGGATTTGAGTCCTCGGTGGTCGATGTCCCGCGAACCGCGGAGTCTGACGCCCCCCTCACCGGGCATCCGGCCGACGGCGAGTGCGGCTGGCTTCTGCGTTGACGCAGCAGTAGCCGCTCCGGGCATCCTAAGGCCTGCCCGTTGACGAGCCTTCGTGGAGGCCCGGCCGCTGCGGAATCGATACCGTCGGTGTGATACCGGACGACCGACCGGTTTCCGTGCCGGGCCCGGCGAGCCGCGGAAGCCGCTCCGAACAGTCGTGGCGGTGCGGCAGGCCGGCCGCAGCCGGTTCAGCCCCCGCTGACCGAGGCGACCAGGCCGAGCAGGATCAGCAGCGACCAGCCCGCCAGCGACAGCCAGCCGATCACCAGGCCGGCGGTGGCCATCCCGTCGCCCTCCTCGTGCCGGGCCCGGATCTGCGACTTGGCGATGTGGCCGCAGACCACCGCCGGCAGCCCGAGCATGCCGCCGGTCGGGATGCAGAGCAGGCCGAGCACCATGGAGGCGACCGCGACACCGTTGGTCGGCCGCTGCATCGGGATCACCGGCGGCGGCAGGAAGGTGGGCGGGACGACCGGCACCGCCGCGCCCATCGGCAGCACCATCGGGCCGGACGGCAGGTCGGCGACGATCTGCGAGAGCTGGCCGTAGGTCTGGGCGCGGTTGGCCGCGTCGAAGCGCTGCGAGTACTCCTCGGCGGAGAGCCGCCCTTCGGCGTACGCGGCCTTGAGCACGTCGACCGTCCGGTCGCGGTCCGTGTGGGCGGCGCGCATGGCGGCCTGCGGGGTCGCGGCGGGCTGCCAGGGCTGGGCGTACGGCTGGGGCTGCTGGTTCGTCGGGGGCTGGGCGTACGGATTGGGCTGCCCGTGCCCGGAGCTCTGCTGACCCCACGGCTGTACGGCCATCCGGCCACCTCCCCGACACCCGGCGCGCTGCGCGCACTCGCTGCTCTCATAGTGCAGGACGAAGGAGCGCCCTGAGTAGTTGCCGTTTTCGACGGGGAGCGCATTCGGATTCCTCCGCGCTCACCCATTTGGCCCAGACACGCCGTATCCCCGGCCTCGGCGGCAGGCCCCGGACGCGGTGGCAGGCTGAGCCGCAGCCCCTCCGCCCGCCGCCCCCACCCTGGAGAAACCCCCATGCAGGCGTCCGCCCCGCCGCCGTCCCCCGAAGCCGCCGTCAGTATCCACAACCTGTGGAAGCGCTTCGGGCGGCAGGCCGCCGTCGCCGGGCTGACCCTCGACCTGCCGGCCGGCGCCTTCGTCGGACTGGTCGGCCCGAACGGCGCGGGCAAGACCACCACCCTCTCGATGACCACCGGCCTGCTGCGCCCGGACGAGGGAACCGTCCTGATCCACGGCGCCGACGTCTGGGCGGACCCGGTCGCCGTCAAGGCCCGGATCGGCATCCTGCCCGAGGGCCTGCGGATGTTCGAGCGGCTCAGCGGGCGCGAACTGCTGCAGTACAACGGACGGCTGCGCGGGCTGCCCGGCGCCGAGGTGGACCGCCGCGCCGAGGAACTGCTCGGCGTCCTCGACCTCGGCGCCGACGCGGACAAGCTGGTCGCCGACTACTCCACCGGCATGCGCAAGAAGATCGGCCTCGCCGCCGCCCTGCTGCACAACCCCGACGTGCTGTTCCTCGACGAGCCCTTCGAAGGCGTCGACCCGGTGTCGGCCCAGACCATCCGCGGAGTGCTCAAGCGGTACGCCGCGGCCGGCAGCACCGTGGTGTTCTCCAGCCATGTGATGGAACTGGTCGAGCAGCTCTGCGACTGGGTGGCGGTGGTCGACGCCGGCCGGGTGATCGCGCACGGCCCGCTGGAGGAGGTCCGCGGCGGGCGCTCGCTGCACGCCGCCTTCCTGGAGCTGATCGGCGTCCGCGAGGACGACGGCCAGGCCCTCGGCTGGCTCGGCGGCGACCGGTGAGCGCCGCGCCGCCGGACGGCCGGCAGGTCGTCCGGGCGCTGGTCTCGCTCAAACTGCGGCTGCTGCGCAACGGACTGCGCCGCAGCCCCGGCCGGGCCGCCCTCTACGTCTTCGGCACCGTGGCCGGCCTGCTGCTGACCACCGGCCTCGCGCTCGGCCTCGCCCTGCTGAACGGGCGGGCCGGGGCCGGCGACGCCGCCGTCATGGTGACCTGCGCCCTGGTCCTCGGCTGGGCCGCGGTGCCGCTCTTCCTCTTCTCCAGCGACGAGAGCGCCGACCCGACCCGGCTCACCATGCTGCCGCTGCGGCCCTGGCCGCTGCTGCGCGGCTCCGCGCTGGCCGCGCTGATCGGCCCCGGCCCCGCCGTCGCCCTGGTGCTGCTCACCGGCGCGGCGCTGGCCGGCGCGCACGGCGCCGCCTCCGCGGTGGCCGCCGTGATCGGCGTGCCGCTCACCGTGGTGAGCGTGGTGACGCTGTCCCGGGCGGTCGCCGCCGGCAACGCCCGGCTGCTGTCCAGCCGGCGCGGCAAGGACTTCGCCATCTTCGGCGGGCTGCTCTTCGCCCTGCTCGTGCAGGTTGCCAACCTCAGCTTCCAGAGCATCCTCGGCAGGCCCGGCGACTCGCTGGACCTCTCCCCCTTCGCCCCGTTCGCCGCGGTGCTGCGGTGGGTGCCGCCGGTCAGCGCGCTGGACGCCGCCCGCACCGCCGGCGAGGGGCACCACGTCCTGGCCCTGCTGCAGCTCGCGGCCGCCGCGGCGCTGCTGGCGCTGCTGCTGCGCTGGTGGCTGGGCAGCCTCCAGCAGCTCATGGTGACCGCCGACGCCTCCACCCTGGAGGTCGCCCGCGGGGTCGGGCAGTCCCGCGGCTGGGGCTTCCTGCCGGCCGGCCGGACCGGCGCGGTGATGCAGCGGCACCTGCGGTACGCCTGGCGCGAGCCGCGGGCCAAGGCCGCGGTGTTCACCAGCATCGGGATGACGCTGGTGGTCTGCGTGCTGTCGCTGATCCAGGGCTGGTCCAGCGTCTACCTGGTGGTGATGGCCGGGATGTTCCTCGGCCTGCAGATGGTCAACCTGTTCGGAATGGACGGCTCCGCCTTCTGGATGGTCGCCGCCACCCTGGTCACCCCCGCCGACGCCCGGGACGAGCTGCGCGGACGGGCCTACGCCGTCCTCCTCTACGCGGTGCCCGTCACCGCACTGCTCGGGCTGGTGCTGGCGACCGCCACCGGCGACTGGGCCGGGTTCGCCCCCGCACTCGGCCTGGCCCTGTCGGTGCTCGGCTGCGCCGTCGGGCTCGGCGCGCTGTTCAGCGTGGTCGTGCCGTACGCCATGCCGGCCGACGGCAACCCGATGCGCAACGCCGCCCCCGGCCAGAGCGGGCTGACCCTGCTCAACACCTTCGGCTCGATGGTCGGCGTGGTGGTGCTGAGCCTCCCGGTCGGCGGCTACCTGCTGTGGGCCCTGGCCGGCGACGGCCCGGCCTGGCCCGTCCTCCTGCTCGGCCCGCTCTACGGCGCCGCGGCCGCGGCGCTCGGGGTCCGGCTGGCCGCCGGGCGACTGCTCGGCCGGCTGCCGGAGATCCTCGCGAAGGCCGTCGAGCGCTGACCGCGGCCCCGCCGCAGCACGGTCACGGCGCCGGTCACGGCGCCGGTCACGGCGCCGGTCACGGCGCCGGTCACGGCGCCGGTCACGGCGCCGGCCGCTGGGCGGCCGGGCGGGTCGGCGCCCGCGCTCCGGCATCATGGCAGGAGGGCCGACCGCCCCGGACACCGTACGCAGCGAAAGCAGATTCACCGTGGGCAAGCGCAGGCAGCAGCAGGACTCCGGGCCGGACGAGGCCGTCGGCGGGCTGCTGGAGCAGGCGGTCCACCGGGTGGTGGCCGCGCCCGCGGAGGGGCTGGACCTCGCGCTGGACACCGGCGCCTCGATGCTGGCCGCCGCCCCCGGGCAGTGGCCCGCGGTGAGCCGGGCGCTGCTGCGGTACGCGGACACGGCCGTCGGACGCTGCTGGTCCGCGGGCTGGCGCCCGGCCGACCTGGCCCGGGTGGTGCGGCGGGAGCTGAAGCCGGTGCACCTGGCGCTCGCCGTCGACCTGATCGCCGCCGAAGGGCGCCGGCACCCGGCGGCCGCCCTCGACCGGCGCTGGCACGAGCAGCTGCGGGAGCTCGCCGCCGAGGTGTGGTGGGCCGGCGACGAGAGCTATCTCACGGATTTCGCCGAGCGCCACCGGCTGGACCGCTTCGCGCTGGCCACCGTCGCACTGGAACTGCTCCGGACCTGGGGGCACCTGCCGCCCGTCCAGCCGGTCGGCCCGGTGCCCGGCCAGGCCCCGCGGGCCGAGCGGCCGAGCGGACCGGTCACCGGCGAGCCCCGGATGCTGTCCCGGATCCGGGCACTGCTCGCCAAGGCCGAGTCCACCGAGTACCCGGAGGAGGCCGAGGCGCTGACCGCCAAGGCCCAGCAGCTGATGGCGCAACACAGCATCGACGAGGCCCTGCTCGCCGTCACCGCCGCCGCCGCGGACACCCCGGCGGCACTGCGGATCGGCGTCGACAGCCCGTACGAGGTCCCCAAGACGATGCTGCTGGACGCGGTGGCCGCCGCCAACCGCTGCCGGGTGGTCTGGGCGAAGGAGTTCGGCTTCTGCACCATCGTCGGCTTCGACGCCGACCTGGACGGCGTCGAACTGCTCTACACCTCGTTGCTGGTGCAGGCCACCGCGGCGATGCACAAGGCGGGCAGCCGCCAGCACCTCGACGGCGCCTCCCGGACCAAGGCCTTCCGGCAGTCCTTCCTGGTCGCCTACGCGGCCCGGATCCGGGAGCGGCTGACCACCGCGGCCGAGCAGGCCACCCAGGACGCGGCCGCCGGCCGGCACCTGCGCGAGGACGGCACCGCCGAGCAGCTGACGCCCGACGAGCGGCTGCTGCCGGCACTGGCCGCACGGGAGCAGGCGGTGGATGCGACGATCGGTCGGATGTTCCCGAAGCTGACCTCGCAGCGCGTCCGGGTGAGCGACGGCGAGGGATGGGCGGCCGGCCGGGCCGCCGCCGACCGTGCCGCACTGCACGGGCGGGCCGGGGCCATCCGGCGCTGAACGGCGAAGCTGCGGGCGAAGGCCCGGACGAAGGGGGATTGGTGCTGTGACGGAGTACGCGGACCGGGTACGGGGCGCCCTGCTCGGCGGGGCGGTCGGTGACGCGCTCGGCTGGCCGGTGGAGTTCCTGCACCTGGAGGACATCCGGGGGCGTTACGGCCCCGAGGGCGTCACCGGCCCGGTGGGGACCCGGGACTGGCAGGTCACCGACGACACCCAGATGACGCTGTTCACCGCGGAGGGCCTGATCCGCGGCTTCGTCCGGGGCTGGTCCGGCGGCGGCGGGTCGGTGCCGGAGGCCGTCCACGGCGCCTACCAGCGCTGGCTGCTGACCCAGGAACAGGGCGGGCCCGACCTGCTGCCGCTGCAGGCCCCGTACGACGGCTGGCTGCTCCGGCAGCCGTTCCTGTACGCCCGGCGGGCGCCCGGCAACGCCTGCATGACCGGGGTCGCGTACCACCGGGAGTTCGAGACGCCCTCGATGTTCGGGCAGCCCGGCCCGATCAACGCCCACTCCAAGGGGTGCGGCACGGTGATGCGCTCTGCGCCGTTCGGGCTGGCCCGGCTCGGCGTCGAGCAGGCCTTCGGGCTGGCCGCGCAGTGCGCCCAGCTCACCCACGGGCACCCGACCGGGTACCTGGCGGCGGGCGCCTTCGCCGCGCTGATCGAACGGGTGACGGCCGGGACGGACCTGCGCACCGCCGTCCAGGAGACCATCGAGCAGACCGAGGGCTGGCCGGCCGGCGAGGAGACCGTCAAGGCGCTGCGGCGGGCCGTGCTGCTGGCCGACCAGGGCGATCCGAGCGCCGAGTGGGTCGAGCGGGTGGGCCTCGGCTGGATCGCCGAGGAGTGCCTGGCCATCGCCGTGTACTGCGCGCTGGCGGGCGGCGAGGGCGCGGCCGGCGCCCGGCGGGCCCTGCTGCTCTCGGTGAACCACTCCGGCGACAGCGACTCCACCGGCGCGGTCTGCGGCAACCTGGTCGGCGCGGCCTACGGCGCCGCGGCGCTGCCGGCCGACTGGACCGGCTCGGTGGAGGGCCGGGAGGTGCTGCTCAGGGTGGCGGACGACCTGGTGGTGCTGTTCGGCAGCCGGGAGCCGGCCCACCCGGTGCTCGACGACCGCTACCCGGTGGGGTAGCGGCCGCCGGGCCCGCAGGCGGTCGCCCTGTCAAACGGTCGGGCGGTCGGGCGGTCGGGCGGTCGCTCTGCCAGGCGGTCGGGCGGTCGGGCGGTCAGGCGTGGCCGCCGGACCGGGCCCCGTCCGCCTGCGTCAGGTCGAGTCCGGTGAGGGCGGCGCCCGCCCCCGGATGGCCGGGCTCCAGCCGCAGCGCCTGGCCGAGCGCCGCGGCGGCGCGGGCCCGGTCGCCGAGGCGGGCCGCCGCCTTGCCCAGCACCACCCAGGCCACCACCAGCCCCGGCTCCAGCCGGACCGCGCGCTCCAGTTCGCCGACCGCCTCCCCCAGCGACCCGGCGCGGGCCAGCCGCAGGCCCTCGTTGTAGGCGAGCCGGCCGCGCAGCCGCAGGTGCACCAGCGGCGTGAGGTCCTCCTGGCAGCCGGGGCAGCGCAGGCTGTCGGGTGCGGGGGCGAGCCGGCAGAGCGGGCACTGCACGCCGTACCCTGCGCCGTCGTCCTGCGGGGGGATCACCGGCTCGGGCCGTCCGGTCATCGCGGCCCCGCCTCCTCCGGCCGCACCGGGCCGCTCGGCACCGAGTCGTGGTGCGCGTCGATGTCCTGCCCGGCGAGCGCGTAGCACTCCACCAGGTCGGTCATGCCGGCGTTCACCAGCTCGTAGTTGCCGGTGTCCAGTCCGTCGTCGACCCGCTGCAGGGCCGCCCGGATCTGCTGGGCGAGCGCCGGGCTGACCATGCCCTGGACGACGAAGACCCGGCAGTACGTCAGCACCCGGACGGTGTGGCCCAGGGCCGCGATCGCCGCGTCCGCCCGCTCGGCGGCGTCCACCGCGGCGGCCTGGTCACCGGCGTCCCGGGCCGCGTCCAGTTCGGCCCGCAGCCGCTTGAGCTCGTCCAGGTCGTCCGGGCGCAGCAGGCGGTCGCAGCTCTGGATGACGGCGCTCAGGTAGGCGCTCACGCCCCGGACCATCGCCTGCGCCTGCTGACGCTGCAGCGAGTCGGCCAGCATCTGCTCGGCCGACCGGCCCTTGACCTGGCCGGCGGCCATGTCGTCGAGCTCGCCGAGCAGGTTCTCGGCGGCGCGGCGCTCCTCCGGCGTGAGCTCCTGCTCCCAGCGCTCGGTGAACTCCGCCACGGCGCGCCGGCGGTCGTCCACCTTGGCCCGCCACTCGGGGTCGAGGACCGTCCGCTGGAGGGTGACGGTCTTCGCCTCGCCGCCCTTGATCCGCACCTCCAGAGTGATGGTGCGGTCGGCCGAGAGCCCGAAGGAGACGGTGATCCGGGCCCGGCCGGTGGCGTCCTCGGGCAGCCGCAGGGTGAGGGCGCCGATCAGCTCGTTCTGCTGGGCCACCTCGTGGTCGCCCTCGTAGACGGCGACCTCCAGGCGCCGGCTGCCGCCGCCGGTGGCGAAGAAGTCCTTGTGGACGGGCTCCGCGGTCGGGTAGTTGGTGTTCTTGGGGATGATCACCGCCATCCGGCCGTCGTTGAGCTCGATCCCCAGGTCCTTCGGGGTGATGTCGAAGGGGTTGGCGACCTGCATCCACTCCCCGCAGCCCGCACAGGACTCCGCGCCGGGGGCGTTGAGCACCCCGCAGGCGGCGCAGCGGAGCCCTCCGGTGTCCGCGTCGGCGGCGACCGCCGGGGCCAGCGACTCACCGCACAGGCCGCAGGCGGCGGCGCCCGGTGCCGCGGCGGTGCCGCACCGCGGGCAGCTCCGCACCCCGGCCGCGGCGGCCGGGGCCGGCGGCAGCGCCGAGTTCTCCTCCGGGACGGGCGCCGTCCCGCACTTGGGGCACTCGGCGGCCTGCGGGTCGACCGGCAGGAAGCAGCCCGGACAGGTGGTCCTGGGCTCACCGAGCAGCGAGTTGCCGCAGCCGGCGCAGTCCGACGCGGCCAGCGGGTTGTCGGTGCGGCAGGACGGGCAGTCCAGTTCGGCGATCAGCGCGGACTGCACGGCCGCGCCGAGCGCCACGCACTGCATCGGGTTCACGCCCCGGCGGATCCGGTCCGGCCCGAACAGCGCGGCCAGCTCCCGCTCGACCAGCGGGATCGCGGTGGAGCCGCCGACCAGCAGCACCTCGTCGATGTCACCGACCGTCAGGTTGGCCTCCCGGACGGCCTTGCGGGTCAGCTCCAGGGTCCGCTGGATCCGGGCGGCCACCAGCTGCTCGAAGCGCTCCCGCTCCAGCTCGGTCTCCAGGATCAGCGCGCCGCCGCCGAGCCCGGTCAGGTTGAGGTCGGCGACCAGCTGGCTGGACAGCTCGATCTTGGCACCCTCGGCCGCGCCGTCGATCCTCGGCCGGTCCCGCTGGTCCGGCTCGTAGCCGGCGCCGTGCTCGGCGCGGATCTCCCGCAGCAGCTCCTCGGTGAGCAGCCGGTCGAAGTCGTCGCCGCCCAGCAGATTGTCGCCCTCGATGCCGAGCACGGAAACGGACCCGGGCATCAGCAGCAGGATCGAGATGTCGAAGGTGCCGCCGCCAAGGTCGTAGACGAGGACGGTCCGGCCCTCGTCGCCGAGGTCACCGGTCATCCCGTACGCCAGGGCCGCGGCCGTCGGCTCGTTGATGATCCGCAGCACCTGGAACCCGGCCAGCCGCCCGGCCTCCTGGGTCGCGGCCACCTGCCGCTCGCCGAAGTACGCCGGCACGGTGATCACGGCACGGTGGAACACGTCGCCGGACCGCAGCTCGGCGTCCTCCTTGAGCCGGCGCAGGATGATCGCCGAGAGCTCGATCGGCGTGTAGGCCCGGCCGTTGAACCAGACGTTGACGTCGCCGTCCTGCCCCGGCGTCACCCGGTACGCCAGGTCCTTCAGCACCGCCTGGACCTGCGGGTCCTTGAACTTGCGTCCGATGAAGCGCTTCACCGAGCGGATGATGTTCTCGGCGTCGGTGGCCACCCGGCCGCGCGCGCTGGAGCCGACCAGCAGCTCACCGCGCTTGCCCCGGCCGACCACCGAAGGGGTGGCCTCCTGGTTCTGCCGGTTGTGGATGATCTCCGGTTCACCCCGGCGGAGTTGGGCGACCACGGAGTTCGTGGTGCCGAGGTCGATACCGAGCGTCCTGTACACGTCCCTGTCCCCTCACTGCGCCGTCCGTCGGCACTGTGCTGCTGCTGGTCTCAGCTGCCGGTGCTGCCGGTGCCGGTGCTGCCGGTGCCGGTGCTGCCGGTGTCGGTGCTGCTGGTGTCGGTGCCGGCGACATCGGCGCTGGCGGTGGTGGCGGAGCTGCTGGTGCTACCGGTGCTGCTGGTGCCGCTCCCTGCGGTGGTACGGCGCTTCGCCCGGGACTGCTGCCGCTTCGGCTGCTTGCGGACGGGCCGGGGACGCTCGGGTACGGGCTCGGGTACGGGCTCGGGCTCGGGTACGGGCTCGGGCTCGGGTACGGGCTCGGGCTCGGGTACGGGCTCGGGCTCGGGTACGGGCTCGGGCTCGGGTACGGGCTCGGGCTCGGGTACGGGCTCGGACGCCGGCTCCGCTGCGGGAAGCGGCTGCGCCCCGGACGGCCCTTCGGGCAGGGCCGGGGCCGGCCCTTCGGGCAGGGCCGGGGCCGGCTCGACGGACAGGGCCGGCGCGTCCGGTCCGGCAGCGAGCTGCTCGTCCGGTGCCGCCGCCGTCCACTCCTGCGCCGTCCATTCCTCCGGCTGCCATTCCTCCGGCGGCCCGGCCGGCAGCTCCTCCGGGAGGACCGAGACCACGACGCGGGCCCGGCGCAGGACTTGGTCCTGCCAGAAGAAGCCGGCCTGCACCACGTCGACCACGGTGTCCTCGGGCATCCCCGCGACCGGGGTGGTGGCCACGATCTCCGAGACGTCGGTGTTGGCCAGCCGGTTGTCGAAGCTCATCGGCCGCACCCCAGCCCGGGCCAACTTGAGACGCAGCAGCCGCCGGGTCGCCGCCGCCCCGGCCTGCGTGGTGGCGGGGGCGGGGGCGCCGAGCAGGCGCTCGGGGTACGCCACGGGCTGGAGTTCGGTGCCGGCGATGGCGCCGAGGGCGTCGTCGACCTCCAGCAGGCCGAGCAGCAGGTCACGCAGCCCGCTCTCGGCCTCCTTGGCCTCCTCGGCGCGCTTGCGCTGGGCGAAGGCGCTGCGGAAGAGCAGCTTGCCGAAGGCGTCGGCGAGGTCGACGGCCGCGGCGCCCGGCGGCACCGGCAGCGGCTGCTCGTCGATGGCCAGCGGGTCGGCGCCGGCGGGGAGTCGGGCGCCGGGGATCTGCGCCCCGAGGGCCTGCGCGGCGGGGAGGCCGTCCGCGGGGAGGTCCGCGGCCGGGCGGCCGGTGTCCGTCCCGGTCATTCCGGCACCTCCACGGGCGGCAGCACCGCGAGGGTGACGGCGTACCGGTCCACCGCCTCGAACGGCGGCGGCTCGCCTGCGGGCGGGCGCCAGACGCCCGTCACTTCGTCCGGGCGGATCACCACGAGGGCCTCCAGGGGCGGAAGTCCGAGCTCCTGCACGGGCGGCAGGAAGGTCTCGGGGGCGGCGTCGGCGAAGGTCTCGGCGAGGGCGGTCGGCCACCGGGCCGGCGCCGGTGCCTGGATGTCGAGGGCCAGGCGCTGGTCGGGGTTGCGCAGGATCGCGGCGGCGGCGTTGACCTCGCGCGGACTGTGCCGGCGGGCCCGGATGGCCTTGAGGTGGGCCGCCTTGATCTCGGCCGCACCGGCCCCGAGCGGGAGCCCGAGGATGTCGTACGCGGTCTCATCGGGCAGTGGCACGAAGGTCTCCTGTCCCCATCAGCGCATCCTGGCCAACTGGGAGTTGAGCATCATCAGTTCGGTGTTGTAGGGGTCGATCTCCAGGCCTTCGCGGACGGCCCGGCGGGCGCCGTGGAGGTCCCGCCGGTTGGCCAGCGCGACGGCCTGGATCCGGTAGCAGAGCGCCAGTTGCTGCCGGGTGTCGGCCAGGTCGAGGACGTCCAGGGACTTCTTGAGCAGGGCGAGCGCCCGGGTGAAGTCGTCGGCGTTGGCCCGGTCGACACCGTGGTTGCGCAGTGTCCAGGCGAGCGCCTCGCGGGTCTGCGCGTCGTCCTCGTACCAGCGGGCCTCCTCCAGCAGGCCGATGCGTTCGGTGGGCCGGCTCTTGAACTCCTCGCCGAGGGCGTGGTTGTGCAGCATCACGCCGAGGATCCGGCGGCCTTCGGCGCGGGCGTCGGCGGGGTCCTTCTCGGGGTCGAGCACCACCGCCTGGGTGGCGGCGGCGAGCGCCGGGGCGCGGTCCCGGGCGAGGGCGAGCTTGCGGCCCTTGCGGTAGAGGACCCCGGACAGCGTGCGGCGCAGGTCGTCGCCGTCCGCGAGCGCCAGTGCCTCGCGCAGCAGTTCCTCGGCCTGCGCGAAGTCGCGGTCCCGGCCCTCGTCCATCAGGGCGCCGGCCCGGTTGCCCAGGACGGTGCTCGCCGTCCGCCGGACGAGTTCGTCGTCGGGGGTGAACTCCAGGGCCAGCCGGACGAGCCGCAGGGCCTCGGTGTAGTCCCGCTGCTCGTTGTTCACCTTGCGGCCGAGCTGGAGGTAACTGGCCCCCAGGTTCTGCCGGACGCCGTGGTGGCCGGGCGCGAGGGCGAGGGCCTGCTCCAGCAGGGCCACCGCGCCGGCGTGGTTCTCGCTGTCCTCGGCGAGCAGCGCCCGAACACCCTGGAGGGCGGCGTCGGCGATCTGCTCACGCTGGGTGTCGAGCGCGGCGCCGCCGGCCGCGGCGCTGGTCCAGCTGTCCAGCGCGGCGGCCCACTCGCGGTGCCGGTGGCGTTCGCCCGCCTGGCGGAGCAGCACCTCGGTGAGCAGGTCGGCGGCGGCCTCGCCCGGCCGGCCGGCCAGCGCCGCGACGGCCTCCTCGTAGAGGCCCTGTTCCAGCAGGAAGTGCTGGACGCCGAGCGGGGAGAGCAGGGCGGCGAGCCGGGCGAGGCCGTCGCCGCCGCGGGCGGCGAGCGCGGCGTCCAGGGCGCCGGTCCAGGCGGGGCCGGCGGGTTGCTCCCGGATCCGGGCCAGCAGCAGCGGGCCGCAGGCGAGCCCGGCCGGTCCGTCGCCGGCCAGGGCGGCCCGGGCCATCTCCTCGGCGGCGCGTAGTTCGAGGCTCCACCGGACGTCCAGGGCCGTGTCGGCCCGCTGGGCGGCCGGGCCGTCGGCGACGTCGGACTCCCGCAGGTCGCGGCCGATCCGCTCGGCCAGGGCCGCGCGGGCGGTGGCGATCTGCTCGGGCCCCGGGGTGCGTCCGGTCCGCTCGGCGAGCAGCTCCCAGAACGCCGGGCTGTGCAGGACGGCGGCCCAGCAGGCGGCCGTCCACTCCCAGTGGACGCGGCCCGCGCCGGAGGCGGCCAGCCGGTGGGCGGCCAGGGCCAGGGCGTGGATCGCGGCCAGGTCGCCGGGGGCCTGCTGCCAGGACGCCCGGCGGTGCTCCCAGGCCTGCGGGTGCCGGCCCTCCTGCTCGTCCAGGTCGGCCCGGCGCTCGGCCAGCAGTTGCTTGCCGCGCAGGCCGGTCGGGTGGGCCGGGACGAGTTCGAGGGTCAGGTCGAGCTGCCGCTCGGCCTCCTCGTGGCGCTGCTCACGGGCCGCGTGGACGGCCAGGGCGAACCGGACCGCGGCCAGGGCGGCCCGCGAGGCCTGGTCCGGGCCGGCCTCGCCGTAGGCCTGGGCGGCGCCGGCCAGATCCCCGCGCTCGGCGCGGAGCAGGGCGGCCGTCCGGCGGGCGAGAGGGTCGGCGGGCGCCCAGCGGGTGAGCGCGGCCTCTGCCGCGGCGAGGTCGCCGGCCCGGCGGGCGGCGTCGACCAGGGCGGCGGTGACGGGGGCCAGGCAGCCGCGGCAGCGGGCCGCCGGGGGCCGGGAGCCGGGCGTGGACGTGGAGGTGGGCGGGGACGTGCGGGGGGCCGGCAGGACAGCGGCATGGGCGTGGCAGCACGGCCGCCCGCACTGACCGCAACGGACGGCGGACGGGATCGCGCAGTCCCCGCCGGACTCGTCCCCGGCGGCACAGCGCAGGGGTGCGAGGACGGGTTCGCCGCCCTGGACGTCGGCGGCCTCCTGCCCCGGGTCCAGGGCATGGGCGTAGAGGGCGGCGGCGCGGGCCCAGCTGCCGGCGCGGGCGGCGAGCGCACCGCGCAGCACGGCCTCGGCCGGGTCCCGCGGGAGCGCCTCGGCGGCGCCCGGCGCACCGGGCCCGACCCGGCCGGGGTGCTCGGCCCCGGCGGGGTCGCCGTCACCCAGCAGCGAGACCGCGAGCGCCGGGCGGCCCTGCAGCAGCCGGGCCAGCGCGAGGTGGTGGCGGCCCCGGGCCGTGAGGTGGCGCTGCCCCAACGGGCGGAGCAGGTCCACGACCGCGGCGGCGTCACCGCGCAGGAGGGCCGGCACGGCGAGCAGGTGGGTGGCGCGGGCGTCCTCGGGGTCGGACAGCAGGGCGATCCGCAGCAGGCGGGTGATCCGGCGCCGGGCCAGGTCGTCGGCGGGCCGGGCGAGCAGCGCGGCGCCGCCCTCGCGCAGGGCGGCCTCGGCGATGAGCGCGGGCCAGGTCGGGCCGGCCGGGTGGGAGCCGTCCGGCTGGTGCTCCTGGCAGCTCTCCCAGAGTTCACGGGCCCGGGCGTGGTCGCCGGCGGCGAGGGCGCGGCGGGCCAGGTGGTCCCGGGCGGTGGCGAGGTTGCGGGCCACGGCGGGGGTCTGCTCCAGGCCGGCCCAGCAGTCGGCGGCGGCGCCCGGGTCGCCGAGGGCGGCGTGGGCGAGGCCGCGGTGGTGTTCGGCCTCGGCGGTCCGCAGGCCGTCGAGGAAGTGCAGGGCCTGGGCCGGCTGGGCGGCGGCGGCGAGCGCCGCGCCGAGTCTGACCCGGCCCGGCTCCCAGCCGGGGTTGTGGGCGAGGCCGGCCTGGTACTGGGCGACGGCGGTGGCGGGGTCGGCGGCCCGTTCGGCCAGCAGCCCCAGGCCGAAGCGGGCGGGCGCGTGGTCGGCGTCGGCCCGCAGCGCGGCCTCGAAGCAGGCCCCGGCGACGGCGTCGTCGTGTTCGGCGACGGCCAGCACGCCGCGCGCGTAGTGGGTGCGCGGGTCGTCCGGGCCCTCCCGGACGGCGGCGTCGAGGTCGGCGCGGGACCGGGCGAGGTCGCCCGCCTCGCGGTGCGCGATGCCGCGGTGCAGCGGGACCTCGCGGCGCAGCCGCTCCCCCAGGGTCCAGGGGGAGGGTGTGCCGGGCGGGCGCCGGGCGGCCTCGTCCAGGGCCTGGACGGCCTCCGGGTGACGGCCCTGCCCGGCCAGCACCACGCCGAGCCGGAACCAGATCTCGGCGCTGCCGGTGACCGCGCCGCCGTCCGCCCCCTGACCGGTGGCGACCCGCAGGGTGGCCTCGGCGTCGGCGGGTCGGCCGCCGGCGCGCTGGGCCGCGCTGCGGGCGAGCACCGCCCATTCGAGGCCGGGGGCGGCGAGCAGCACCCGGCGGGCGAAGTCGGCCACCTCGGTGTGGCCGCGCCGGCGGGCGGCCAGGCAGCGCTGCTGGAGGTAGCCGTCGAACGGTCCGGCCGCCGGCCCGGGGGCCGGTGCGGCCGCCAGCGCGGCGAGGACGATGTCGAGCTCCTCCTCCCCGGCCCGCGCGGCCGGGGAGGCGCCGGCGGCGATGTCCTCGGCCAGCGCGTGGAGCGCCTCCGGCGGGAGCTCGGTGAGGGTGAAGGCCTCGCGGTAGAGCCGGAGGGCGGCCGGGCCGTCGCCCAGGGCGGCGGTGCAGAGGCCCTGGCCGACCAGGGCGTTGCCGCGGCCCTTGCGCAGCGTCGGGCTGAGGGCCGCGCCGGCCAGCCGTTCGGCCAGCTTGCGGTAGGCGCGCAGGGCTTGCGGGGTACGGCCGGCGGCCCGTGCGGCGTCGGCCGCGGCGAGGAGCTGGGCGTACTGGTCGGCCCGGGTGACCGGGCGGCTCGCGGCGCGCCGGCGGAGCCCGGCCCAGATCGCCAGCGCGATCACCGGCAGTAGGACGAGAACGATCGTCATCCCCGCATCCGGGCGTGGCTACGCCCATCCGTCGCACTCAACGGACCCCCCTCAGCTGCCGTTTCGGCTGTCTCCCCCGGTGCGGCCCGCGGCCAGGTCGTCGGCTCGTCCTGGAACGCGGGAGCACCAGGAAAACATCTTGCCGGGCAATCGGCCGGAGCGGAGATCTCTTCCCGAAATCACCCCAAAATCCTTGGCTTCGACCATGTTTGTCGATCAGTCATCTGCAGGGCCGATCAGGGCTTCGGGCTGGTCGGAGCCTCGGCATGTCAGGGCCGCGGCCGGCCGGAGCCTCGGCCGGCCGGCGCGGCCGGTCAGGGCAGTCGGTCAGGGCTTCGGGTCGGTGACCTGGCCGAGGAAGAGCGGCTGCCCGGTGGCGGTGTCACGGATCAGAAAGACGAACGGGCGGTCGACGTGCAGTTCCACGGCCTGCCGGGGAGCCGGCGCGGCGGCCGCGCCGATCCCGACGCCGCTGCCCGCGGCGGCGACCGTGCCGTCCTCGTCCACCGCGATGGTCGCCTTCTGCACCACGGCGTCCACCTTCAGCCGCTCCTGCTCGCCGGGGCCCGGGATGCCGCTCAGGTCGGCGGCGTCGAAGGCGGCCTTCACCCCGAGCGAGCGCAGCGGCCCGGCGAGGTTGTTCGAGGTCTCGAAGGTGAAGCGGGGCAGGGTCAGGTCGACCTGCCGTTCGGCGAGGCCGCCGACGATCCGGTCGAGCTGAGCGGCGTCCAGCCCCCGCACGAAGCCGTCGAACCCGCCCTGCGCGGGGACCACCAGGTCCATCGCCAGATTGCTGTCGGCGTACGGGAGTTCGACGGCCTGCCAGGGCTGTCCGGCGATCCCGCCGGAGCCCTCGGCGTAGCGCAGGGCGGCGTTTCGGCCCATCGTGCTGACGGCCGCGGCGTTGCCGTCGAGACGATGGAACGGCTGGTCCGAGGTGTGGGAGTGCTGGAACGGCTCGCGCCACTTCGCCTTGAGGAAGAGGGCGTCGGTCAGGACGAGGCGGGTGTCCGGGGTGATGTCGCGCGGGCCGAAGAGGTCCTTGATCCGGCCCTCGGTGTCCTTCTCGACCAGTGCGTTCACCGCCTGGCGGGAGCCGGCCGGGTCCTTCTTGAAGTCGGTGGTCCGCACGCCCGCGTCGAAGGCGGCGGCCAGGGTGGCGAGGTAGCCGGGGTCGAGGGTGAAGCCCTGCTGGGCCCAGAGGGTGTCCGACTGCCGCAGTACCGCTCCGTCCTTGCCGCCGGCCGGCCGGGCCTGCCGGCCGAGTGCGCCGGTCGCCACCGCGTACCGGGTGGCGGTGAGTCCGGTGTGCAGCGCCTTGGACAGCTCGTCCGCCGTGGCGCCGCGCGCACCGGGCAGCACCATCGCCAGGGCGGTGGCCAGGCCGGACGGCGAGAGCACCAGGTTGCGGCCGGCGCCCCCGTCGGCGGTGAGCGCGCGGAGGAGGTCGACGCCGAAGGCGTTGGTGGCGGCGGCGGTGGCTGCCAGCTGCCCGGGATCGGCGCTCACGGGGGTGGCGGGGGCGGAGGCGCGGACCACGGACGGGTCCGGGGCAGCGCCAGGTCCGGCTGTACTGCCGCAGGCCGCGATCGGGGCCGTGGACAGGACGGCCGCGAGGAGGAGTGCCGCCGGGCGGCGGGGCCCGCGGGAATGGCCGGTCCGGGGGATTCGAGAGGTCGGAGAGGTCCGAGAGGTCCGGCTGGTCATGGCAGGTGTCCCCGTCCTGGTTCGGAGCGCCGCCTGGGCCCCGGCGCCGGGTACTGGCGGTTTCGGCTGTCGGCGGTTCGACGCGGGCGCCCCCGGTCCGGTTCCGGGACGGCTCGCGACCTGCACCGGACCGGGAGCAGGCAGGCCGGGCCGGGCGGGCCGGCGGAAGGCACGGACGGCGGCGCGCCCGGCCGGTGATCGCGCCCGGGCCCGCCTACCCTGGCGCCATGGCCGAGCCGAAGACCACCAGGACCACCGCCGACGTCGGGGAGTTCCTCGCCGCGGTGGCCGACGAGCGGCGCCGGGCCGACGCCCAGGCGCTCTGCGCGCTGATGGCCGAGGTCACCGGCACCGCGCCCGCCATGTGGGGCAGCGCGATCGTCGGCTTCGGGACCTACCACTACCGCTACGCGAGCGGCCGGGAGGGCGACTGGCCGCCGGTCGGGCTGGCGCCGCGCAAGCAGGCGCTGACGCTGTACGTCGCCGAGGGCTTCGACCGGCACGCCGATCTGCTGGCCAGGCTGGGCCCGGTGACCACCGGCAAGGGCTGCCTCTACATCAAGCGGCTGGCCGAGGTGGACGCCGAGGCCCTGCGCGAGCTGGTCAAGGCGGCCTTCGAGCGCTTCGACGGCACCACCGTCACCAACTGACCGGGCCCGCGCCGCCACCTCCCCGGCCGCCTTGCGCCGCCCGGCCGGGCGGGCCGCAGGTCAGTCCTGGTCCCAGAGCGCGCCGAGGCCGAGCAGTTCGTCGCGGTGCTCGATCCGCTCCACCCACGCGGCCGGCCAGGCGCCCGCGCCGTGGTGCGCGCCCGCGAAGGCACCGGCCAGGCAGGCCAGCGAGTCGGAGTCCCCCGAGGACCATGCCGCCCGGCGGACGGCCGCCACCGGGTCGTCCGGGAGCAGCAGGAAGCAGAGCAGACCGGTGGCGAAGGCCTCCTCGGCGATCCAGCCCTCGCCGGTGGCCAGGCAGGGGTCGGCCTCCACGTCCGGGGTTGCCAGCGCGGCGTCCAGCCGGTCCAGGACGTGCAGGCAGTCGTCCCAGCCCCGGGTGATGAAGCTTTCCGCCGACGGGTCCTGCGCCCGGTCGGCGAGGTCGCCGAGCCAGTACGCGTCGTACCTGGTCCGGTGCGCCAGCGCGTACGCCCGCAGCAGCGCGGGCAGTCCGGCCGGCGCCGCCCCGCGCGCGAGCAGGCGCACGGTGTACGCGGTGAGGTCGCTCGCCGCCAGCGCGGTGGGGTGGCCGTGGGTGAGCGCGGACTGCAGCTGCGCGGCGCCGGCGTACTCCTCCTCGGTGAGCCCGGGCAGCAGGCCGACCGGCGCGACCCGCATGTTGGCGCCGCAGCCCTTGGAGCCCACGTCGGTGGCGTCCTGCCAGCGCCGCCCGTCCCGGAGCCGCTCGCAGGAGCGCAGGCAGGTCATGCCGGGTGCCCGGTTGTTGTCCGGCGAGCGCCACCAGTCGACGAACTCCTCGCGGAGCGGCCGCTCCAGACGCAGCGGCCCGAGCGGGCCGCGCTCCAGCGCGGTGCGCAGCCCGCGGGCCAGTGCCAGCGTCATCTGGGTGTCGTCGGTGACCAGTGCCCGCTTCGGCAGTGGCAGTTCGCGCCAGTCGGGCCAGTCGGCCGCGATCCGCTCGACCGGCTGGAACTCGGTGGGGCGCCCCATGGCGTCGCCGATCGCCAGGCCCAGCAGCGTGCCGGTGGCGGCCTTCCGCATCACGTACCCCCAGGTCTTGACTACACCTCGACCAGCAGCTCCTTGAGCCCCCGGATCACGTACCCGGGCTGCCACTCGGGCTCGCGCACCAGGCGCAGCCCGGGGGCCCGGCGCAGCAGCGCGCCGTACGACTCGCCGAGCTCCAGTCTGGCGAGCGGGGCGCCCAGACAGAAATGGATTCCGGCACCGAAGGTGATGTGCGGGTTGTCGGCGCGGGCGAGGTCGAGCCGGTCCGGGTCGGCGAAGCGGGCCGGGTCGCGGTTGGCGGAGCCGAACAGCAGGGCGATCTCGGAGCCGCGCGGGATGGTCGTGCCGGCCACCTCGATGTCCTCCAGCACCCAGCGCTCGAACATCTGCAGCGGGGTGTCGTAGCGCATCAGCTCCTCCACGGCGGTCGGCAGCAGTTCGTCCACCGAGCGGCGCAGCAGGGCGAGTTGGTCCGGGTTGCGCAGCAGTGCCCACCAGCCGTTGCCGGTGGTGTTGACGGTGGCCTCGTGGCCCGCGTTGAGGAGCAGGACGCAGGTGGAGACCAGCTCCTGCTCGTTCAGCGCGTCCGAGCCGTCCTGGGCCTGGATCAGCGCGCTGAGCAGGTCGGTGCCGGGCCGGACCCGGCGCTCGCGGATCAACCCGCGCAGGTAGTCGGAGAACTCGACGCTGGCGGCGACCGCCCGCCGGCCGGTCTCCTCGGTCGGGTTGAGTTCGAACATGCCGGTGATCGCGGCCGACCAGGGCCGGAGCAGCACCCGGTCCGCCGCGGGGATGCCGAGCATCTCGGCGATCACCGCGACCGGCAGCGGCTCGGCGACGGTGGCGATCAGGTCGCCGCCGCCGTCCGCGAGCAGGGCGCCGGCCAGCTCGTCGGCGAGCCGGGCGACGGCGGGCCGCAGCTCCTCGACCATCCGCGGGGTGAAGGCCTTCGCGACCAGCCGCCGGATCCGGGTGTGGTCGGGGGCCTCCAGGTCGAGCAGCCCGTTGTCGTTGAGGGTGTGGAAGGGCTCGTGCGCCGGGTCGGGTGCGGGCCGCCCGAACTCCTCGTGGGTGTAGCGGTGGGTGTAGGTGCGGCCGAGCCGGCGGTCCCGCAGCAGGGCGCTGACGTCCTGGTGCCGCGCGACCAGCCACTGCCCGGTCGGCTCGTACCGGCTCACCGGCGCGTGCTCGCGCAGCTCGGCGTAGGCGTCGTACGGGTGCGCCACGAACTCGGCCGACCAGGGATCGAACATCGCTGTCGTCATGGGTCACTCCCTGCGGGGTCGGGGAGCCATCGTAAGCGGGGACGGCCCCTGCGGCCGCGGGTCAGGGCCGCAGGGGCGGGAGCCGGATCCGCCCGCGGGGGGCGCGGGTGTCGAACATGGTCTCGTCCACCGGGCGCGGGGGCGGCGCGACGACGCGGGTCAGCGGGATGGTGTCGCGTCCGCCGAGCGCCAGCAGCCAGGCCGTCAGGTCGGGCCTGCTGCCGTACGGGCCGCCGGCCTGCGCCCAGGTCCGGCGGACCGCGGCGAGGCGGCGTTCGGTCAGCACCCCGGGCAGGGGGTCGAGCTGCTGGTCCGGGGTGAGGTAAGGGTCCTGGGCGAGGGCCCGGCCGATGATCAGGGCCGCCTTGAAGCGGTCGCTGTCCGTGCTGGCCCGGCTGCCGGGCGGGGTCCGCAGGTCCTCCCAGTCGGGGGTGTCCGCCTGGTCGAGGACGGGCAGCGCCCCGGCCTTCCGGGCGCCGTCGCAGTCGATGAGGTAGACGGCCGGCTCCGGGGCGACCGACCAGAGGATGTTGGTTCCGGAGAGGTCTCCGAGCACCAGGCCCCAGCGGTGCAGGCGGTCCAGCAGCCCGGCGAGTTCGAGGACGAGGGCGAGCCGTTCGGCGGGATCCGGGCGGAGCACTCCGCGGGTGGCCGGCCGCTCCGCCCGGAACAGGTGCTGGAGCTCGGTGAGCTTCGGACTGCCCGAGGCCGGCTGCCAGCGCATCGCCGCGGGGGCCTCGCGCATGAGGAAACCGACGCAACGGCTGCCGTCGACCACCCGGCAGAGCGGCCAGGCTGCCTGGGCGTCCAACCGCTCCCGCTCCGCGGGGGGCAGAGCGTGGCGCAGTCCGACGAGGTCGGTGAGAGCGGCACCGTTGACCTTGGCCGGCTGGAGGTAGCGCTTGAACAGGAGCCCCGGACGCCCCACGATCCGATGGATGGTGCCCTGACCGCCCCGGCCGGCCCCACCCGACAGGACCAGCCCGCCCTCGTCGACGTCCCCGCCGTCCCGGAGGGCCAGGAGGACCGTGTCCACCCCCGCCATCAGTGCCCCTCCCACAGGCAGATGACGGTGCGATCGTCGTCGTAGCTCCGGGCCCTGACCTGGGTCTGCCAGAGGAACTCGGCCAGACCGGGCACGGGTCTGCCACCCCACTGACCTGCCAGGAGCTCCCTCATCTCGGCCTCACCGGCGAGCGGGAGGGAGAACCCGTCGGTGCAGAGCACCAGCACGTCGGCCGGCCGGCCGTCGCTGATCAGCCGGGCGTGGGCGTGCTGGTAGGGCCCGGGCAGACAGTCCGTGGCGCTGTCGATCACCGGCTGGGCGTCGGTGGTCCGGTCGAGCGGAGTCCAGACGCCCTCGCGGAGCCGGAGAAGTCCGCCGTCGCCCACGGACACGAACCCGCGGACCCGGACATCGGGGTCGAGCGGCACCAGGAGCGCCCGCATCGTGGTGGAGTAGGCCTCGGCCGGCAGCCCTTGCCTCTCCGCCTCCTGCTTGAGCTCGGCCGCGGCCTCCGTCACGGCGTTGTTCACCAGGCCGGCGAAGTTGGTCTCGTCGCCCCGGGCCAGGTAGCCCGACAGTGCGGACGCCTTGTTCCGGATCTGCTTGGCGAGCAGCCGGCCGATCCCGTTGGAACCCCGCTGGGAGTGCGGCTGGGAGCCGACGCCGTCGGCGACCAGGAGCAGCGCCAGTTCACCCACCTCGGCCACCAGCAGGGCGTCCTGGCGGCACTCGCCGGCGTACCGGTGCGAGTCGCCGCGGACGGAGGCCGCCCGGACCACGACCCGGCCGAAGGTGCCGCCGTCGAGCACCGTGTCCGGCAGCAGGGAGGCGTAGAGGTCGGGCGCGGAGGCCGACGGGAGGCCGGCGGGCTCCGGTGGGTAGGCCGGGGCCTTGCGGCCGATGTGCGGCGCGGGGCCGGGGTTCAGCTCCGAGTCCGCCCAGCCTGCGGCGGACGGCACGGCCCGGGCGGGCTTGAACAGGCTCACCGGCTCCGCGGGCGGCGGGACCGGGACCGCCGGCTCGGACGGTGCGTAGACGGATTCGTACGGCGCGGAGTACTCCGTGGTCATCGGGTGCCCGCCGCTCAGAGCTTGTCGAGCGAGACGCTGGTGAACCCGGGCACGTGATCGTCCACGAGCAGGCTCATCCCCACTCCGTCGGCGGTCGCGCCGCTGACGGAACGGACGATCGAGCGGGTGAGGCTGGCCGCGAACTCCTTGAGCGCCACGGCCGCCGAGACACCGTCCTCCGTCCCCATGAACGCCTTGAAGGTCGCCACCTGCGCGATCACCGCGCGCTGGGCCACACCGATCCCGAACGCGATGATGTGCGGGCGGAACTTCGAGGCGAGCAGCTCCTGGTACGGCCGCTCCCAGTCGGTGTCGGTCGGGATGCCGTCGGAGAGGAAGAAGACCACCGGCCGGAAGACGTCGTGCCCCTCGGCCTTCAGTGCCGGTACGTCCCGCTCGATGGCCCGGTGCAGCGTCTCGAAGGCCTTCCCGAAGGAGGTCAGCCCGGAGGCCGCCAACGCGGGCAGCTCCTCGATGTCACTCAGCTCGACCAGCTGCTGCAGCTCGTGGGCCTCGGTGGAGAAGCCGATCAGCGCGAAGCGGGTCTTGTCCGAGACCGTCGGGTTGGTACTGATCTCCTGGTGGAGTTCGGCCAGCGCGTCGTTGAGGTCGCCGATGTTGGCGTCCATCGAACCCGACTCGTCGCACATCACGTAGAAGGGGAGGATCTGCACTGCGTCTCCTTTGTCAGGGCCCTGCGCGAGCCGGCCGATTCCGCTCAGCGGGTGTAGAAGTAGATCTCCAGCGAGGCGTGCCTCGGGTTGTCCGCCAGCGAGATGAAGTCCCGGGTGGTGGCGCCCTGGAACATCTCCGGACGGGCCTGCGCCAGCAGGCCGTTGACGGTGTGGGCGTAGGCCTGGCCGGCCCCCGGGTCCCGGTTGCTGCCGAAGGTGAGCACCACGGCGGCCTGCCGGCCGGCGTACCGGTCGGTCGCGGCGCGGATCTGGGCCGCCAGGCCGGCCGCGTCGGCGCCGTCCCCCGCGACGTCGACCGTCACCGGGTCGTGCTCCACCCCGCGCGGGCCGGTGCTGACCGGGCTGGGGCTCGCGGACGGGGACGCGGGCCCGGCCGACGGGCTCGGGGACGGGCCGGCCGCCTTCGCCGCCGCCCGCTGGGCGGCGATCGGGTCGCCCTGGTCACCCATCGCGATCAGGGCCAGCACCAGGAGCATGTCCGCGAAGAGCCAGCCCGCGAGGTGCAGCGTGCGGGAGCCCGCCGCGGGGCGGCGGAACCGGCCGCTCACCGGCCGGCCTGCCGGACGGGGAGCTCGTCCAGTTCGAGCGTCGACCGGCGGGCGGGCTCGTCCGAGAACTGGCCGGGCCGGGGCCGGGCCGGGCCGGGCAGGTCGACGCCGTGGTCCTCCTTGGCGAGGACGACCGGCCGGCCCTCCCCCGCCAGGGGTACCGGGGCCGGCTGCTGCCGGGCGGCGACGGCGTCCAGCACGTCGGCGGCCAGCCGGGCCGCGGTGCGGTCGACCCGGTCGGCCGCCGCCAGCGTGGCGTCGGAGGCGGTGGCCACCTGCCCGGCCAGCTCCGCGACCTGCCGGACGGTGTCGACGAGACGTTCCAGCACCTGGCCGGTGACGTCGGCGACGGTTTCGGCACCCGTCGTGAACCCGCGCTGGGCGACCGCGAGGTCCCGGACAGCGTCCTCCACCCGGTCGCCCGCCCGGGCGAGTTCGGCGCCGACCCGGTCGGTGGCCTGCTTGACCAGCTCGGCGGCGTCGGTACTGCGCTGTCCGCTGCGGTGGACCAGGCTGTCGGTGGCGGCCGCGCCGTCCCGAACGGTGACGGAGAGCTGCCCCGCGCTGTCGCGGACGGTGTCCGAGAGCTGGCCCACGCCGTCCCTGAGCGCCTTCTCGACCCTGCGGACGGCCTGCTGCAGGGGGTCGACGGACGCGCCGACGTCGGCCAGTCGGTCCTTGGCGGCGACCAGCGACTGTTCGACCAGTCGGGCCGCCTCGCCGAGGTCACGCTGGGTGTCGACGGCCTGACTGCCCAGCCGCTCCAAGGTCTGGGCCGCGCCGGTGAGTTCGGCGGCGAAGCGCTGCGGGGCGGCCCGGCGCCGCTCGTGCAGGACGAGCTGGGCCCGGGTGAGCAGCGGCACCAGCTCCGCGAGCAGGCTCTCGGCCTCCTGCGCCGCCGCCGCCTCCCGGCGGTCCGCCCCGGCCTTGCGGCTGCCGTGGACGACCGAGAGGGCGAGCAGCACCGCGATGAACAGGGTCGCGTACAGGGCGACATGGCCGAAGGTGGCCCAGGCCGCGAGCCGGCCCTCGAAGCCGGACTGCCACAACTGGAGGAACGGGCGGCCCGCCTGGGTCGCGTCGCTGCCGATCAGTGCCTGGTAGGCGCTGGTCGCCTGCATCAGGCCGGACCAGGTGACCAGGAGCGGCAGGAACACCAAGGTCCCCAGAGCGATCTCGATCAACGACCAGACCCGGTGCTCCGAGCGGGGCACCACCGCCGCCCGCACACTCTCCGGCCGGACGAAGACGTGAGTCAGGTCGAGTTCGGCCCAGGCGTCGACGTCGCCGCGACCGGAGAGCGCCGATCCGAGCTCCTGCAACTCTCCCTGACGTGTCGCCAGGCCCGGCCGGGAAGCCAGCTCGCGCAGCTCGCCGGCGATCGTGTCACGGTCGAGCAGATGGCCCGAAGCCATGGCGGTGCTCCTTCGCTGAGATACCGGCGGATGCGGCGGCCTGCCAACCCTGGAGCGGCCCACGCACGCGGGCGGCGGTCCACCGGCGGCGGTCAACAGCCGGGCACAACTCCCCCACGAGGATGACGCAGCGTCATACTCCGCACCCGACCGGCCTGTTCCAGCGGCAGCGTAGCGCAGAATCCTGCACACCCGGGGCACAGTCCGCGCACCGGAAGCACATCCGTGACCTGGCACCGGGAGCCGCACCTCGCGGCACCCGGTGCCCCCACGCCCGCCGTCGCTCAGGCCTCCGTCAGCAGTCGCCGGACCAGCGCGGGCAGGGCCGTGCCGATCGGTTCGCGGATCACCTCGTCGGCGACCGGGTCGTACGGGGTCGGCTCGGCGTTCATCACGACCAGCCGGGCGCCGCCCTCCAGCGCGACCTGCACCAGCCCGGCGGCCGGGTACACCTGGAGGGTGCTGCCGACCGCGACGAACAGGTCGCAGGCCTTGGCGATGGTCTCGGCCTGGGCCAGCACGACCGGGTCGAGGGTCTCGCCGAACATCACCGTCGCCGGCTTGAGGATGCCGCCGCAGGCCGCGCACGGCGGGTCGGGCTCGCCGGCCGCCACCCGCTCCAGCACCTCGCCCATCGGGCCGCGGGTACGGCACCGTACGCACTGCACCTCCCGTGCGGTGCCGTGCAGTTCGAGCACCTTGCGGGCCGGCAGGCCGGACCGCAGGTGCAGCCCGTCCACGTTCTGGGTGAGGATCCGGACGGGCAGCCCGGAGCGCTCCAGCTCGGCCAGCGCGAGGTGGCCGGCGTTGGGCTCGGCCGCCAGGGCCCCGGCGTCTCGGCGCATCAGCCAGGCCCGGCGGCGGACGTCCGGGTCGGCCAGGTACGGGCCGATGGTGACGAGTTGCTGGGCGTCGGGGTCGCGCTGCCAGACACCGTTCGGGCCCCGGTAGTCGGGGATGCCCGAGTCGGTGGAGACACCGGCACCGGTCAGGACGGCGATCAGGGGACGCTTCGCGTTCATGCCCGGACGGTACGGGCCCGGCGGGCGCGGCCGCCACCGAGTAAACGGCCGGTCCGCACCGACCTGCGGGGCGCCCCCGGCGCGAGCCCGCCAGCCCCCGAGGGGGCCGGGTGGGACACCCTGGGGGCCAGTCCTCCGAACGCGCCGGGGCGCCCGCCCGCGGTCCGCTAGCGTGGGGCCTGTGACCAGCGCCGACGCCCTGATGACCTGGCTGACCACCCGCACCGCCGAGCAGCTGACCGAACTGCTCGAACAGCGCCGGCTGCCGTGGACCGGCGCCGCCGGCCTGGACGACCCCGCCCGGCTCGCCGAACAGCTGCTGGGGAACGCGTCCGTCGCCACCGCCCTGACCGGGCTGAACACCGCCGAGACCCAGGTCCTGACCGCGATCGCGGTGCTCGCCGAGCGGCTGCACGGACCCGCCCCGCGCGCCGCCGGCCCGGCCGGGCTGTCCGGTTTCGCCGGGACGCAGGCCGCCTACCGCCAAGGCCTCGGCGGCGGCTCGGGCGCCGATCCCGCCGAGCGGGCCGTGCCGCGCTCCCTGCTGCTCGACGCGCTGGGCGGGCGGGCGGCCACCGAGCTGGACGCGCTCGCCGGGCGCGCGCTGCTGCTGCCCCCGCACGGCGAGCGGCTGACCGTGCCCGGGCTGCTGCACGAGCGGGTGCCCGAGCTGCGGGGGCTCGGCCGGCCGGCCGGCGTCCTGCTGACCTCGGCCTACCGGGCGGCCGAGATCGCCCGGGTCGCGGACGAGCTCGGCCTGCCGCCGAGCCGCAACCGGGACCAGGCCCAAAGCCAGGTCGAGGAGCACCTGGGGGACGCCGAACGGCTGCGCGCCACCCTCGCCGACGCCCCGCCGCAGGCCGCCGCCCTGCTGGCGGCGCTGGCGGCCGGTCCGCCCCGGCTGCACACCTACTGCTTCGTGAGCGACACCGGCGGCTACTACGGGTCGGGCGGCAAGTTCCTGTTCCGGCCGGACGGTTCGGGTGATCCCGGCGCCGACTGGCTCGCCGACCGCGGCCTGCTGGTACCGGTCGGCCCGGACATCGCCGAGCTGCCGCGCGAGGTCGCCCTGGCGCTGCGCGACCCGGCCGAACCACTGCCGTACGACCCGCTGCCGCCGGCCGTCCTGGCGCTCGTGCCGCTGCCAGCCGGCTGGACGGGCGAGGCGCAGGCCACGGCCACCGTCACCGCCTCCCGGGTCGAACTGCTGCTCCGGTCGACGGCCGCGCAGCCGCTGTCCGTCCGCAAGGCCGGCGGCGTCGCCGTACGGGACACCAAGCGGCTGGCCAAGGCGAGCGGCTCGTCCGAGGAGCAGGCCCGGCTGTGGCTGGACCTCGCGGCCAACGCCGGCCTGGTCGCCCCGCACCGGGACGCGCCGCCGCCGACCCGCGGCCGCCGGCCCGCGCCGCCGCAGCCCGCCCGGATCCTGCCCACCGCGCGGTACGACGAATGGCTGGTCGCCCCGCCGGCCGGCCGGCTGGTGCCGCTGATCGCCACCTGGGCCGTCACCCCCGAGGTGTTCGGCCACCGGCGCGACGCGGAGGAGGTCCCGGTCGCCCTGGTCACCCCGCAGGACCGGTCCGCCGTGCCGCTGCGGCACGCCCTGCTGGAGGCTCTGGCCCGGCTCCCCGACGGGTACGGGATCGGCCCGGCGGCTGCCACCGGTGACCGGGCGCTCGGTGAACTGCTGGCCGGGGCCGCCTGGTTCAGGCCTGACCTGCTCGACACCGCGGACCCGGCCGGGGCGCTCACGGGCACGGCGGGCACGGCGGGTGGAGCGGGCACGGCGGCGCCCGGGGCGGACACCCTGGGCCGGGCCGCCGCGACCCTGCGCGAGGCCGAACTGCTGGGCGTGGTCGCGCACGGCGCGCTCACCCCGGTCGGCCACGCGGTACTGGCCCTGCTCCGGGCCGGCGCCGACCGCTGGTTCCCGGCCGTCCCGGGCACCGGTGTCCGGCTGACCCGGCACCCGGCGCTGCGTACGGCGGTCGACGCCCTGCGCACCGCGCTGGCCGATCTCGTCCCGCCGCCGCGGACCACCGCCCGCTTCCAGGCCGACCTGACCGCCGTGGTCGCCGGCTCCGCCGCGCCCGAACTCACCGAGCTGCTCTCCGCGGTCGCCGACCGCGAGTCCGAGGGCCACGCCGTGGTGTGGCGGATCGGCCCGGCCTCCGTCCGCCGGGCGCTGGACGCCGGCTCGGACGCGACGGAGCTGGCCGCCCGGCTGGCCGAGGTCTCCGAGGGCGGACTGCCGCTCCCGCAGGCGCTGGAGTACCTGCTCAGGGACACCGCCCGCACCCACGGCCGGATGCGGGTGGTGCGCAGTGCCTGCTGCGTCCGCTCGGACGACGAGGCACTGGTGCTGGAACTGTCCAAGGTCCGCTCGCTGGCCCGGATCGGCCTGCGGCGGATCGCTCCCACCGTGCTGATCAGCACCGCGCCGCCGGAGGAGACCCTGGCGGCGCTGCGGACGGCCGGCTACGCACCGGTGCTGGAGGCCGAGACGGGGACGACCGTGGTGGAGCGGGCCGCCGAGGAGCGGGCGGAGAACCCGATGCCCTCGCTGGCGCAGGCCCGCCGGTTCCTGGGCCGCGGCCCCGCCACCGCCGCCGAGCTGGCGGCGGCGGTGCTGGGTCTCGGCCCGGCCGCGCAGGACGGGGACTGACCGCCGGCACACCGCCCGAGGGCCGGCGCCCGGCCGGGCCCGCTCAGAGCAGGCGCCTGATCTCGCCGCGGGCCCGGTAGAAGCCGCCGTCACCCGACTCCAGCACCTCGGCGACCAGGTAGCGGGCGCCGGGCACCCGGATGTCCTTGGGGAACTGCACCCGCCGGGCGGGGTCGAAGCCCGCGCTGACCACCCGGATCCTGGTCCGGGCGCCCTCCTGGACGCACTCGACCTCCACGCCGCCGCCCGCCCCGGCCGCGGCCGCGCTGACGGTCTCCAGCTCCACGCCCGGCACCACCCGCTCCCAGCCGGCGGCCTTCACGTCCGCGGTCCGCGGCAGCCGACCGCCCTCGGCCGCGCGCACCGCCTCCTCGCTCGCGTCCAGGCAGGCCAGCGATCCGTCGGTGGTCACCAGGTAGAGCCGCCCGTCGCGGTACTGCATGCTGTACGCCGATCCGCAGCCGGTGCCGAGCTTCCACAGCCGGGTGCCGTCGGCGGCGAAGCAGTACACCGAGGAGTGGTTGTCACCCGCGAAGACGTACTTCCCGTCGGGCGAGGTGGCGCAGGAGAACACCGCCGCGTCGCACTTGTAGCGGGCGACGGTCGAGCCGTCGTCCTTGCGCAGCCGGTACACCCAGCCGCGGGAGGTGCCGGCGAAGACCTCGCCCGGCTCCTGCCAGCCGAACAGCACGGCGCCCTGGGTGTCGACCTGCCACAGCTCCTCGCCACCGCGCGTCGAGTAGCGGCCCACCCCGCGCGAGTGCCCGTGGTAGACGCCGTCCTCGTCGCAGCGGACCATCCAGCCCGAGCCGCCGGCGCCCTTGCGCCGCCACTGGAACTCGTCCTCGTGATCGACCGTGGTGATCCCGCCGGCGCCGTCGGAGACCCCGAGGACGCCGTCGTGGATGTCCAGCCAGTAGATGTCGACGTCGGCGGCGATCTCGTACGCCACCCGCGGGATCTTGCCGCCCAGGTCGTAGACCCGGCCGTCGTCGCAGCCCGCGTAGATCCAGTGGTCGTCGGCGACGATGCACTTCACGCCGTCCGGCAGCCCGTAGCGGCCGGTGACCTCACCGTCGTGGGTGAGGGTCCAGACGTCGCCGGACTCGTTGCCGACCCAGGCGTGCTCGTCGCCGACGAAGATCCCGAACGCGGCCGCGCCCGACTTGAACCGCCACAGCACGGGGGCCTGGCTGGCGCTCGACCGGGTACTGGTGATCGCCCGGCGGGTGACCGCCCGCTTCTGCCGCACCCCGCGCTGCGCCGGGGCGTACCCCTTGCGGACCTTCTCGCCGACCTTCTTGGCGGCGGCCGCGGCGGCCTTCTCGGGCGTGGCGTAGGCCGTCGTCCTGGCCTGGCCCGGCTCGCCGATCCGCCCGTAGGTGATGGTCAGTGCGGCGCCGGCCTGGCGTACCTCGTAGAACTTGTGGGCGCTGCCGCTGCCCTCGTCCTCGGACAGTTCCAGGTAGGTGACCTGCTCGTCGGAGGCGGGGGCGGTGGTGGCGGGGGCGGTGGTGGCGGACATCGGCGGTCCCTCCCGGGGAGTCGGCAAGAAGGCTGTCGCGGGGGTGGCGGGCGGCCGGGGCGGCGTACGGCCGGTGGCCGGTGCCGGGGCGCGCGGCCGGGCGATCGGCGGGCCCGGCGGCGCCGTCCGTCGACAAAGGAGAACCTATTTGCCACCACCGACAGTTGACCCTCCGTCCCCGGCCCGGTCGCCGCCCTGACCGCGGCACGGGAGGTCAGAGCGCCGCGGCTGCCGGCCGCCCCGCCCGGCCGGTACGGCGGGCCAGCGGTGCCAGGGCGGCCAGCCAGAGCGCCGCACCGATCGTGATGAGGTCCAGGTCGGCCGCCATCAGCACGGTGCCGGCCAGCACCAGGACCGGGCTCCACACCGGAACCCGCCGGGCCCGGCCGGCCGCCAGGGTGACCAGCAGCGCCAGCAGGCCGAGGTGGAACAGCACCGGCCCGACCGTGTAGAAGGCCGGCAGGACGCCGGGGTGGCCCTGGATCTGGTCGAACAACCGGTTCTGCTCGGCCCGGTCGGCGGCCCTGGCCCCGACGTACAGGTCGATGACGCTCTGTCCGGCCGACGCCAGCAGTCCGGCGTAGGCCAGGCCCGACATCAGGTTGGCGGCCGCCCGGCCGGCCGGGCGGCGCGGGGCGACCAGCCGGCGCAGCTCGGCGAACACCGGGACGAAGAGCAGCAGTCCGGCGAGCAGGGCGGTGTGCCCGGCCGTCCAGCCGGGGCCGGGGGCACGGGACCCGGCCAGCAGCCGGATCCCGCCGTACAGTCCCAGCAGGGCCGGGGCGGCGATCGAAGCGACTCCGGTGGCACGGGCGTTGGTGGTGGCGGTCATGACGGGTTCCTCTCGGGGCGGTGTGGTCCGACACCGCAGAGCCTGCCTGCCGGCCCCCGGTCGGCGGATCGCCCGTACCGGCGAACCGGCCGCCTCCCCCGCACGGGTGAGGGTCACCCCTCGCCGGCGACCACCGCACCCGCCTCGTACGCGAACACCACCGCGTGCACCCGGTCACGCAGGTGCAGTTTGGCCAGCACGTTGCTGACGTGCGTCTTCACGGTGTGCTCGCTGACCACGAGTTCGGCGGCGATCTCCGCGTTGGACAGGCCGCGGGCGAGCAGCCGCAGGGTCTCCTGCTCGCGGGCGGTCAGCTGCTCCAGCAGCCGCGAGGGCGCCCGGGCGGCGGTGGTCGCCCCGGCGGGACGGCGGGCGGCGAACTCGCCGATCAGCCGGCGGGTGACCGAGGGGGCGAGCAGTGCCTCGCCGGAGGCGACCATCCGGACGCCGTGCGCGAGGTCGTCCCGGCGGACGTCCTTGAGCAGGAACCCGCTGGCCCCGGCGTAGAGGGCGTCGAAGACGTAGTCGTCGGCGTCGAAGGTGGTCAGCATGATCACCTTGGTCTCCGGGTACCGCGCGCAGACCTGCCGGGCCGCCTCCAGCCCGTCCATCACGGGCATCCGGACGTCCAGCAGCAGGACGTCCGGGCGGTGCGTCCGGACCGCCTCGACCGCCTGGGCGCCGTCCGCCGCCTCGGCCACCACCTCGATGTCCGGCTGGGCGTCCAGGATCATCCCGAACCCGGCCCGCACCAGCTCCTGGTCGTCGGCGACCACCACCCGAATCGGATCCATCGGTCCGTTCCCTCTCCGTCGTAGGTGTCCCGGGCCCGCTCAGGCCCGGCCCGCTCAGGCCCGGGCCCGCTCCACCAGCACCACGGCGCCCAGCGGCAACCGCGCGGTCACCAGGAAGCCGGTGCCGTCGGCGCGCGGCCCGGCCTCGGCCCGGCCGCCGCAGGCCGCGGCCCGCTCGCGGATGCCGACCAGGCCCCGGCCGCCCGACCAGTCGCTCACCGCCCGGTCCGCCCGCGGCCGGACGCCCTGGCCGTCGTCCGACACCAGCACCTCCAGCACCTCGCCCGCACCGGTGACCCGGACTTCGGCGGCGCCGGCGCCGGCGTGCTTGACCACGTTGGTCAGCGCCTCCTGCACGATCCGGAACGCGGTGGCCTCCACGTCCGCCGGCAGGGCGCGTTCGGGCCCGGGCAGCTCCAGCCGGACCCGCACGCCCGCCTCCCGGACCCGCTCGGCCACCGCCGCCAGTTCGGCCAGCCTCGGCTGCGGGGCGAGCTGCGGGCCGGCCCCGTCCTCCTTCAGGACGCCCAGAACCCGCCGGAGCTGGACCATCGCGTCCCGGCCGGAGTCGGCGATGGTGTCGAAGGTCCGGATCGCCCGCTCCGGGTCGGAGCGGACCACCACCGGGCCGGCCTCCGCCTGGACCACCATCAGGGAGACCGCGTGCGCCAGGATGTCGTGCATCTCCCGGGCGATCCGCCCGCGCTCCTCCGCGACCGCCCGGGCCGCGTCGCTGGCCGCCCGCAGCCCCACCTCGTGCGCGCGCTCCGCCTCCACCCGGGCCAGCCTGCGCAGTTCGCGCACCAGGGAGCCGAAGACGAAGGTGCCGATGGTGAGCAGCAGGCTGAACAGCATCCCGTCGGCCGAGTGGGTGCCGACGATGTTGGACACCACCAGGATCGCCAGCAGCAGCATCCGCTGCCACTCCCGGCCCCGGTCGGCGACGGTGTAGACGGCCAGGACGGCGTACACCGGGATCTGCGGCATCGACGAGTGCGCGGCCACCGACACCCCCACCGACACCAGCCCGCTGGCCGCGGCCACCGACATCGGGTGGCGGCGGCGCCAGGGCAGCGGAACGGCGGTACCGATCGCCAGCGCGTACACCCACCAGGGGCGGGCCACCTGGTCGTTCCACACCGACCAGAACGACACCGCGGCCGAGAACAGCGCCAGCAGGCTGTCCAGCACGTACGGGTTCACCCCGGCCAGGCGCCGCCGCTGCCCCGCAGTCCAACGGGCCACCCCGGCCGTCCAGTTCGCCACCACCGCGTCCACCCCTCCCCCGGGCGGGGGCCGGCCTCCCCCGTTCGGACGATCATGCCCTACCGGCGGGCGGCGCGCCCCGCCCTCAGGCATCGGCGACCGTCACGTCGCCGGTCTCCGTCCGGGCGGTGATCCGCCGGGCGGCGGCGTCGTCCCCGGCCACCCCGACCTTCACGTCGCCCGTCCGGGTCGCCGTCTCGACCGCGTAGCTGCCCTCCGCCGGCACCTGGACCCGGACGTCACCGGTCCGGGTGGTCGCCCGTACGCTCTCGGGCCCGGTGCTGAAGCTCACCGAGACGCCGCCGGTCCGTGCCTCCAGCCGGACCGTCCGCGAGGCCAGCGCACTCGCCGTCACGTCGCCCGTGCCGGTCCGCACGTCGACCTCGGCGCCGAGGCCGGACAGCGCCACCGAGCCCGTCTCGTTCTCCACCCGGAGAGCCGTCCCGGCCGGCACCTCGATGTCGTAGCCGACCCCGCAGTCCCCGTCCGGGCAGCGGTAGCCGAGGGTGAGCGTGCCGTCCGCCGTGGTGCGGGTGGTGACCGGCTCCGCCCCGCGGTACGTCCGGCGCTCGGTGACCCGTACGGCGGTCCCGCCACCGGTGACCCTGATGTCGCCGGTGTGGCCCTGGACCACCAGGGTCCGCACCGGGTCGGCGACGCCGTAGACCACCACCCGCTCCTGGTCGTCGTCGATCAGGCAGCCGCTCATCCCGCCCACCACGGCCGCCGTGATCGCCAGCTTCGACCCGACCCGTACCAGCACCCGTCGCTTCATGTGTCCCCCTCGGTCTCCCGGAGCGCCCCGGCTCCCGGGGCGGCGGCACCGAGCCTCCCCCGCCGGCCGCCGCCACCGGATCCCCCGCACGGGCGGTCTGCCCGCCTCCCCCGCACGAGGGACACCCGGCGCACCGGGGGCATGGGCCCGGGCGTACGACGAAGGGCCCGGAGGCTTGATGCCTCCGGGCCCTTCACCTGCAAGTAGCGGGGACAGGATTTGAACCTGCGACCTCTGGGTTATGAGCCCAGCGAGCTACCGAGCTGCTCCACCCCGCGTCGGTGAACACGACACTACGCGACATCGGGCCCAGCGACCAATCCATTTCCGCCGCCATGGGCCCGCGGCCCTCCCGCCGGCGGATACGATCACGCCGGCCGGCCCGGCCGCCCCGGCCGGGGCACCGGCGGCCGGCCCCGAGGCCCAGGAGAGCACCGTGGAACAACTGCCACCGGCCGAGTACCTGCGGACGCTTCCGCACGGCACCCTGTTCGCCACCGCCCATCTGACGGACGAGGAGCACAACCCGCTGCTGCTGCGCTCCGTCTACGACCCGGAGGAGTGGCAACTCGTCGGCGGCAACCTGGACTTCGGCGAGGACCCCTGGGGCTGCGTCCGGCGCGAGGCCCAGGAGGAGACCGGCCTCGCGCTCCCCGAGGAGCCGGGCGCACTGCTGGCCGTGATCTTCGGCCCGCCGTCCGGGCCCTGGCCGTTCAAGGTCGGGCTGGTCTTCGACGGCGGCACCCTGACCGGCCGTCGGATCGCCGAGATCCGGCTCGACCCCGAGGAGCACACCGAACTGCGCGTGCTGCCGCTGGCGCGGTGGCGACCGGTGCTGGCGCCGCGCCGCCGCTCGATCGTCGAGGCGGCGGCCGAGGCCCGCCGCACCGGCCGGACCGCCTACCTCCACCTCGGCGGGCCCGCCGCGACGTCCCACCCCGACAACGCGAAGGGCCCGGAGGCTTGAAGCCTCCGGGCCCTTCGACTGAGTAGCGGGGACAGGATTTGAACCTGCGACCTCTGGGTTATGAGCCCAGCGAGCTACCGAGCTGCTCCACCCCGCGTCGGTAGACACGACACTACGCGACATCCCACCCGGCACCTAATCGGCCCGTAGCGGCCTGCCGGGTGCGCAGCACGAACCGCGACCTCAGTCCTCGATGAAGCGCACCACGGCGTGCTCGGTGGTGCCCGCACCCGTCGGGTACGAGAAGTGCTCCCCCGTCTCGGACCACAGCAGCATCCTGGCCAGGTCCGAGTTGGGCGAGATCCGCACCGCCTCCGGGCTCGCCATCGAGGAGACGCTGTACAGCACGATCTCCGGATCGCCTTGGTGCTCCACCCCGACGAGCGACCCGGGCACCACCACGCCCACCCCGGTGAGCCTCGGATCGGGGGTCACCTCGTCCAGGTAGGCCCGCAGGAAGTCCCGGCGCTCCTCGTCGCGTGCCCGGGCCTGGTCCTGCCCGGCCCGTCGGGCGGCCAGCGCGGCCGCGTCCACCGCGACCACGACCTCGGCGGGAGCCCCGATGCGGTCCTCCAGGAAGTGCAGCTCCCGCTGTGCCCGCCGGTAGGCGTTCACCGAGACGGCGGTCACGGGGAAGGAGAACCTGGACGCGCGTCGGGCGGTCCGCGCCGCCGGTACCGGTCGGCCGGCCACCGGGGCGGTGGCAGCGGCAGGGCCGGTGGCAGCAGGCGGGGCAGCGGCAGGGCCGGTGGCAGCAGGCGGGGCAGCGGCAGGGCCGGTGGCAGCAGGCGGGGCGGCGGCGGCTGCCCGAACCGGCCCGGCGGCCGGCTCCGGCGGGAGCACCGGGCCGAGCCGCAGCACCCCGCGGCGGGCCCGCTCCCCCGGCAGGGGACCGCCCGCGGCAGCCGCCGCGGGGTCCGGAGCGGGGTCCGGAGCGGGTCGGACCACGGGCGCCGGCCCCCGGACGGACCCGGGCGCCCCTGCCGGAGCGGGTACCGCCCCGACTGCCGGCCGGGGCGCCGGGGGGACGGCGGGAGCGGGCGCGGGCAGCACTCGGGCAGCGGGCGCGGGAACAGCCCCGGGACCAGCCCCGCGGGCCCCTTCGGGCTCGATCCCGAGCCGGTCCAGCTCGGACCAGAGCGGCTCCAGAGCGCGGTCCGGATCCAGGAAGAACCGGCTTCCCCTGATCCGGACGAAGGTCCAGCCCACCCGCTCCAGCTCCCGCTGCCGGGCGGCGTCCTCGTCGGCGTTCCCCTCATGGTGGAAGGCGTCGCCGTCGCACTCCACCGCCAGCCGGCGGGTGCCGCCCTCGACCACCAGGTCGATCCTGAACCTGCCGGCCGGATACTGCGGCCGGACCCGGAACCGACGACCGCGCAGGGCCAGGAAGACCCGCTGCTCGAAGAGGCTGTCGAAGGCCTCGTGCCGGGTGTCGGGGGTGACGTCGTCCAGGCCGAGGCCGTCCTGCTCCTCGGCCGGGCGGGTGCAGTAGTCGAGGTAGCGGCGGCGCAGGTCGTTCGGCCCCAGGTCGGTGGAGACCACGCTGTGGAACAGCCAGATCTGGTCCCGGGCCCGGGACACGGCGACGTTGAGTCGCTGCTGCATCGCCTCACTGGCGAACGGACCGGGCCGGCGCGGACCGTCCGCGCCCGCCAGGCTGACGACCAGCCCGATGAAGACGATGTCGCGCTCGTCCCCCTGGAAGTCCTCGGCGTCGCCGACCCGGATCCGGCGCTGCTGCCGTTCGTCCACGGCGAGCCGTTCGACCAGCAGGTCCTCGATCTCCTGGCGCTGACCGCCGCCCAGCATGGTGATGACGCCCATGCTCCGGCCCCGGTACGCCGGGTCGGCGCAGCACCGCACGATCTCCTCCACCAGCCGCTCGGCCTCGGCCCGGTTGCGCTGCCGCTGGCCGGTGCCCTCGATGTACGCGCCGGGGACGTGGACGGTCCGGATCGGCGGCAGCCGGTCGGCGCCGTACTGCCGCAGCGGCTGCAGCTTGCCGTTGTAGGAGAGCTCGTTGGAGAACCCGATGATCTCCGGCATGCAGCGGAAGTGCTCCCGGAGCATCAGCCGGCCCCGGCCGCCGGCCAGGCCGCCGGCGATGTCGAAGAAGCTGGCCGTCGGGCTGAACAGGTTGCGCCGGGAGGCCGGCAGAGCGTCGAGTTGCCGGTTCTGCAGCTGGAACAGCTGTTCCTGGTCGACCCCGACGTTGGCCGGGCTGACCTGCTTGTCGTCCCCCACCACGACGATCTTCTTGCCGAGCCAGGCCAGCAGCAGGGCCTCCGGCCCGGACTGACTGGCCTCGTCGATGATCACCACGTCGAATCGCCCGGCCTCGTCCATCGGGACGGTCGCCGTCACCTGGTACAGCGGCATGATCCAGGCCGGCACCGCTCCCTGGCACTCCCGCAGGCTCTCCCTGGCCTGCGCCCGGTAGCGGTGCGCGTACTTGCCGGTGCCCTTCCCGAACCGGCCGACGCTCTGCTGGTACGAGGTGAGCGCGACCGTCTCCTGGTCCGTCAGACGCCGCAGGCAGCCGTACCAGGACCGGTCGGCCGCGAGCTTCTCCAGGGTGATCCGGATGTCGGCGTCCGCCTCGGCCAGCACCGCCCGCTGCTTCTCCTCGGCGGCCGGGTCGGTGAGGTCGCGCATCCGGGCCGACCAGGCGGACCAGGCCCACGCCTGCTCGACGTGCGCCAGCCGGCCGTCCCACCGCGGGTCACCGGGTCGCTCCGCGAGCTCCCGGGCCAGCGCCGGAAGCACGGACGCGACCGGGCCCCGGGCCTGTTCGAAGGCCTCCTTGAGGGCGAGCGAGCCGCGCAGGTCGTCGAGCTCGGCCGCGATGTCCCGGTACTGCGCGCTCTCCCGGGACCGGACGGCCGCGAGCAGTCGGCGCAGCGGTGCGTCCGCGGTGCCCGGGCGGTCGGCCCAGCCGACCAGGGTCTGCTCCAGCGCGGCCAGTTGCTGCCGCGGCAGTTCGGCGGCCCGCAGGGCGGCGCGGGCCCGTAGCGCGTCGCGCAGCGCGTCGCAGGTCGCGGGTTGATGCCAGGGCTTCACCGTCAGCACCGGCACCGCGGCCAGCGCGGCGACCAGTTCGGAGCGCCGCTCGGCCAGCTCGCCGAGCCGCCGCAGCGCCGCGGTCTGCGCCTCCAGTTCCGCGAGCCGGCGGGTGGGGGCCTGCCACGCCTGAGCACCGGCGCCCCATTCCCGCTCGACGTCCTGCAGGTGCCGCTCCAGGTTCACCCGGTGCAGGACGCGCGTGGCGCCCTCCACCGTGTCGGGGACGAGTCCGTCGATCCGGATCTTCTCCGGGAAATCCCCGACGACCTTCCGCAATCTGGTTCTGATGCCCAACGGGCCGCGCAGCCGCTCACCCGCCAGCAGGCCCTCCCGCAGCGCGGTGACCAGGGTCAGTGCCGTTGCGAGGTCATAGGCCTCCAGGCCGTCGACCCGGCCGCCGGCCAGCAGCCGGGCGGCCTCCCGGGCGCCCTCCAGGGCCTGGCCGGTCGACCGCCACCGCCCGCGCAGCTGCCAGTCCTGTCCGGTGAGCGCCTCCTCCAGCAGGGGTGCGGCCCATCCGGGTACAGCGCTCTCGGCCGCCGCCCGGGCCGCGGTGAACGCCTCCAGCGCCAGCGCGGCCGCGTCCTGGGCCCCGGGGGTCAGCCGGGAGGCCGACTCGTCGAGGGAGCCGGCCTCGCCGCCGCGCAGCAGGTCGAGGCCCTCCTGGGCGTCGCGGACGGCCAGCACGGCCTGTTCGAAGGCGGTCGGCCCGAGCAGTTCGGCCGGCCCCGGCAGCACGTCGACGGACTCGACGGCGGCGCGGTGCTCGCCGGTGTAGGCCCGGGCGGCCGCCAGCAGGGCGGACGCCGCGGCCGAGGTGATCCCCGGCCGGGCGGCGGGCACCGGCCCCAGCCAGCCGAGGCCCGGCTGGTCCTCGGCGAGCCGGCGGGCGATCTGCTGGAGGGTGCCCGCGTAGTCGCCGATGTCCGCGGGGTGCTGGTAGACCTCCTGCTCGCGGATCGCCCGCAGCGCGGTCAGGGCGAGCGCCTGGGTGGTCCGGGCCGAGCGCAGGCGCGTCTCGTTGCCGGCGATCCGCTGCAGGTACTCGCGCTCGTCGTACGTTCCCTGCCGCTCCAGGATGGCCTGGATGGATCCGCGCAGTTCCTGCTGGGCCACCAGGCCTTCGTCGGTGCGACTGACGCAGAGCTCCCGGATGCTCGCCGGCAGTTTCTCCTTCAGCACCTTGAGTGCCCGACCGGTATGACTGGTGATCAGCACCCGTTGTCCGTGCGCCAGCAGGTCGGTCACCAGGTTGGCGATCGTGTGGGTCTTGCCGGTGCCGGGCGGGCCCTGCACCACGACGAGCCGGTTGCCGCGCAGCCGCTCGGCGATGGTGCGCTGCTCCTCGTTGGAGGGCAGCGCGAAGTAGGTCTCGACCGGGCCGGCGGCGGCCGGCGACGGCCCCTCGCCGTCGGCCGGGGCGGTCAGCGCACCGTCCCCGGCGATGAAGTCGAGCAGTCCGGTGGGTTCGGCGCCCTGCTCGATCTGCCGGGCGATGCCTTGCAGGGCCTCGATGTTGGTACGCCGGCTGCGCTCGCGCAGGATGACGGCCGGCGCGAAGCTGACCACCGGCTGCCCGGTCGAGGCGGGCCGGTGCCGGACGCGCTGCGGCAGGTAGCTGCCGCGTTCGTGGGAGGCGATCGCCCAGGCCTCCAGGGCGCGGTGGATCAGCTCGATCCCCTCCGGCCCGCTCACGCTGCCCGCCTCGTCCAGCAGGCGCAGGATCGTCTCGCGAGGCTCGCTGCGGATCTTCTGCCCCGCGTCGAGCATGCTCTCCTCCAGCGCGGGGCCCGGAGCGTCCGGGTCGGCGGCGAGGAGCAGCCCGCCCGTCTTGGTGTCCAGTTCCAGCACCGCCCGGACCGAGAGCAGGTGCCGGCGGATCTGCTGCCCTTCGGCCTCCCAGGTCAGCAGGCCGAAGGAGAGCACGAGTTCGAAGCTCTCGCCCAGCGCCGTGACGTCCTCGTGGATCCGGTACAGCTGCTCGTACAGCTTCCCCACCGGGGCGTCGGCCCGCTTGCGGGCCGCCCAGTGGCTCCAGGTGCGTGACCAGTCCGTGTACTGCGCCTCCAGGCGCTGCCGGGACGGCAGGTCCCGGCGCAGGAGCGTCCTGGTCGCCGGCGAGGTTCCGCCGGGGGTGACGACCTCCTCCGGCACCTCGACGGAATCGCGCAGCGCCGGCGGCGCCGGCTGCCGGTGGTCGGTCAGGTCGGCGCCCTGGAGCCAGCGGCGGAGCTCCGGGTCCGGCAGGGGGCAGGGCCGGTTCTCCGGTCGTTCGACGCTCAGCCAGCCGGCCGCGGCGCTCTCCGGCGAGGTGTCGAGGAAGCTGAAGATCCGGGAGTCTCCCTGCGGCACCTCGGACAGCCAGAGCAGATGGCGGGCCGACTCGTCGAGGGAGCGGACGGGTTTGACCTTGCTCTCCCCCGCCTCGGCGAGATAGCGGAAGATCTGCCGGACTCTCAGCTTGTTCTCGCCGGAGGTCTCTGCGCCTGGGCTGGACAAGGTGCCTCACTCAACCATCGGGGCGGCCGTACGCGGAAGGGTTCGCGTGCCGTCGAGATCGTAGTTCCGCCGACTGCTCGGCCATGCCAACAGCCGCACGCTGAGACCAGGTTGAGACCGGGGAACCCCCACCGGTCAATAAGTATGAAAAGCATTCAGATTTGGGGCGCACCCGCACCGGTCTCCTGCCGACAGCCGGAAACGCCGCAGGGCGGCCACCCCCGAGGGGGCGGCCGCCCTGCGGCGTACCTGGTACGGACTGTCAGCCGGTGTACGGGCCGTAGTCGTAGTCGTCCAGCGGGACGGCCTGGCCGGAGCCGGCGCCGAAGGGCGACAGGTCGTAGTCGTCGTAGCCGACGGCCGAGTACATCGCGGCCTTGGCCTCTTCGGTCGGCTCGACCCGGATGTTGCGGTAGCGGGGCAGACCCGTACCGGCCGGGATGAGCTTACCGAGGATGACGTTCTCCTTGAGGCCCAGCAGCGGGTCCGACTTGGCGTGGATCGCCGCGTCGGTGAGGACCCGGGTCGTCTCCTGGAAGGAGGCGGCCGACAGCCAGGACTCGGTGGCCAGCGAGGCCTTGGTGATACCCATCAGCTGCGGACGGCCGGAGGCCGGGTGGCCGCCTTCCGAGACCACGCGACGGTTCTCCTGCTCGAAGCGGCCGCGCTCGACGAGCTCGCCCGGGAGCAGCTCGGCGTCGCCCGACTCGATGATCGTCACGCGGCGGAGCATCTGCCGGATGATGATCTCGATGTGCTTGTCGTGGATCGACACACCCTGCGAGTTGTAGACCTTCTGGACCTCGGCGACCAGGTGGATCTGGACGGCACGCTGGCCCATGATCCGCAGCACGTCGTGCGGGTTGGTGGCACCCATGGTCAGCTTCTGGCCGACCTCGACCGCCTGGCCCTCGCTGACGAGCAGCTTCACACGCTTGGAGACCGGGTAGGCGATCTCGTCGGTGCCGTCGTCCGGCGTGACGACCAGCTTGCGGGTCTTCTCGGTGTCCTCGATGCGGACCCGGCCCTGCGCCTCCGAGATCGGGGCCACACCCTTGGGGGTACGAGCCTCGAAGAGCTCGACGACACGGGGCAGACCCTGCGTGATGTCGTCACCGGCCACACCACCGGTGTGGAAGGTACGCATGGTCAGCTGGGTACCGGGCTCACCGATGGACTGGGCGGCGATGATGCCGACCGCCTCACCGATGTCGACCAGCTTGCCGGTGGCCAGCGAGCGACCGTAGCAGAAGGCACAGGTGCCGACGGCCGACTCACAGGTCAGGATCGAGCGGGTCTTGACCTCGCTGATGCCGTGGCGGATCAGCTCGTCGATCAGCACGTCACCGAGGTCGGTGTTGGCGGTGGCAAGGAGCTTGCCGTCCACCGTGATGTCCTCGGCGAGCATGCGGGCGTAGACGCTGGTCTCGACGTCGTCCGTCTTGCGCAGGACGCCGTTCTCGACCGTGCCGATCGCCAGCTTGAGGCCGCGCTCGGTGCCGCAGTCCTCCTCGCGGATGATGACGTCCTGGGAGACGTCGACCAGACGACGGGTGAGGTAGCCGGAGTCCGCGGTACGCAGAGCGGTGTCGGCCAGACCCTTACGGGCACCGTGGGTGGAGATGAAGTACTCGAGGACGGTGAGGCCCTCACGGAACGACGCCTTGATGGGACGGGCGATCGTCTCGTTCTTCGCGTTCGACACCAGACCACGCATACCGGCGATCTGACGCATCTGCATCATGTTTCCTCGAGCACCGGAGTCCACCATCATGAAGATGGGGTTGGTCTTCTCGAAGTTGGCGTTCATCGCCTCGGCGACCTCGTTGGTCGCACGGGTCCAGATGCCGATGAGCTCCTGCTTGCGCTCGTCGTTGGTGATCAGACCGCGCTCGTACTGCTTCTGGATCTTCTCGGCCTGCGCTTCGTAGCCCTCGAGGATCTGGGCCTTCTGCGGCGGGACGACGACGTCCGAGATCGAGACGGTGACACCCGAGCGGGTGGCCCAGTGGAAGCCGGCCGCCTTCAGGTTGTCCAGGGTCGCCGCGACGACGACCTTGGGGTAGCGCTCCGCCAGGTCGTTGACGATCGCGGAGAGCTGCTTCTTGCCCACCTCGTAGTCGACGAACGGGTAGTCCTCGGGCAGCAGCTCGTTGAAGAGCGCGCGGCCCAGGGTGGTCTTCAGGCGGAAGGACTCGCCCTCGAACCAGCTCGGCGTGCCGTCCTCGTCGACCGGCGGGGTCCAGCCACGGGGCGGGACGGTGCCGATCGGCAGGCGGACGTCGATGACGGCCTGGACGTCCAGCTCCTTGGCGTCGAAGGCCATGACGGCCTCGGCGGTGGAGGAGAAGGCACGGCCGCCGCCCTTGACGACGTCACGGTCGGACGTCAGGAAGAACAGGCCGAGCACCATGTCCTGGGTCGGCATGGTGACGGGGCGACCGTCGGCCGGCTTCAGGATGTTGTTCGAGGACAGCATCAGGATGCGGGCCTCGGCCTGCGCCTCCGCGGAGAGCGGCAGGTGGACGGCCATCTGGTCACCGTCGAAGTCCGCGTTGAACGCGGTGCAGACGAGCGGGTGGATCTGGATGGCCTTGCCCTCGACCAGCTGGGGCTCGAAGGCCTGGATGCCGAGGCGGTGCAGGGTGGGTGCACGGTTCAGCAGCACCGGGTGCTCGGCGATGACCTCTTCGAGGACGTCCCAGACGACCGGGCGGGCGCGCTCGACCATGCGCTTGGCCGACTTGATGTTCTGCGCGTGGTTGAGGTCCACCAGGCGCTTCATCACGAACGGCTTGAAGAGCTCCAGCGCCATGGCCTTCGGCAGACCGCACTGGTGCAGCTTGAGCTGCGGGCCGACGACGATGACCGAACGGGCCGAGTAGTCGACTCGCTTGCCGAGGAGGTTCTGGCGGAAACGACCCTGCTTGCCCTTCAGCATGTCGCTGAGGGACTTCAGGGGCCGGTTGCCCGGGCCGGTGACCGGACGGCCGCGACGACCGTTGTCGAACAGCGCGTCGACGGCCTCCTGGAGCATGCGCTTCTCGTTGTTCACGATGATCTCGGGGGCACCGAGGTCGAGCAGGCGCTTCAGGCGGTTGTTGCGGTTGATCACGCGGCGGTACAGGTCGTTCAGGTCGGAGGTCGCGAAGCGGCCACCGTCCAGCTGCACCATCGGACGCAGGTCCGGCGGGATGACCGGGACGCAGTCCAGCACCATGCCGTTGGGCTTGTTGGTGGTCTGCAGGAACGCGGAGACGACCTTGAGGCGCTTGAGCGCACGGGTCTTCTTCTGGCCCTTGCCGGTGCGGATGATCTCGCGCAGGCGCTCGGACTCCTCGGCCAGGTCGAAGGTCTCGAGACGGTCCTTGAGGGCCGCCGCGCCCATCGAGCCGGAGAAGTAGGTGCCGAAGCGGTCGCGCAGCTCGCGGTAGAGCAGCTCGTCGCCCTCGAGGTCCTGGACCTTGAGGTTCTTGAAGCGGGCCCAGACCTCGTCCAGACGGTCCAGCTCGCGCTGCGCACGGTCGCGCAGCTGCTTCATCTCGCGCTCGGCACCCTCGCGCACCTTGCGGCGCACGTCGGCCTTGGCGCCCTCGGCCTCGAGCTCGGCCAGGTCGGTCTCGGCCTTCTTGGCACGGGCCTCGAGGTCGGAGTCGCGGCGGTTCTCGATCTGCTGGCGCTCGACCGAGACGTGCGCCTCCAGGGACGGGAGGTCGCGCTGGCGACGCTCGTCGTCCACCCAGGTGATCATGTAGGCGGCGAAGTAGATGACCTTCTCGAGGTCCTTCGGCGCCAGGTCGAGCAGGTAGCCGAGGCGGCTGGGGACACCCTTGAAGTACCAGATGTGGGTGACCGGCGCGGCCAGCTCGATGTGGCCCATCCGCTCACGACGCACCTTGGCGCGAGTGACCTCGACGCCACAGCGCTCACAGATGATGCCCTTGAAGCGGACGCGCTTGTACTTGCCGCAGTAGCACTCCCAGTCCCGGGTGGGGCCGAAGATCTTCTCGCAGAAGAGCCCGTCCTTTTCCGGCTTCAGGGTGCGGTAGTTGATGGTCTCCGGCTTCTTGACCTCGCCGTGCGACCACTGGCGGATGTCGTCGGCGGTCGCGAGGCCGATGCGGAGCTCGTCGAAGAAGTTGACGTCAAGCACTGGTCGTCAAGCCCTCTTTCGTAAGTCGAAAGTCGTTCATCTGGTCTGAGGGGGCCTGGGGGCGGGCCGGCTGTCCGTACGGGCAGCCGGCCCAACCTCCGTCAGACCTCTTCGACGCTGCTCGGCTCGCGCCGGGACAGGTCAATGCCGAGCTCCTCGGCGGCGCGGAAGACGTCCTCGTCGGAGTCACGCATCTCGATGGACGAGCCGTCCGAGGACAGCACCTCCACGTTGAGGCAGAGCGACTGCATTTCCTTGATGAGGACCTTGAAGGACTCGGGAATGCCGGGCTCGGGGATGTTCTCGCCCTTGACGATGGCCTCGTAGACCTTCACCCGGCCGAGGACGTCGTCGGACTTGATGGTGAGGAGCTCCTGCAGCGCGTAGGCCGCGCCGTACGCCTCAAGGGCCCACACCTCCATCTCACCGAATCGCTGACCACCGAACTGCGCCTTACCACCGAGCGGCTGCTGGGTGATCATCGAGTACGGACCGGTCGAACGGGCGTGCAGCTTGTCGTCGACCAGGTGGTGCAGCTTGAGGATGTACATGTAGCCGACCGAGACCGGCATCGGGAACGGCTCGCCGGAGCGGCCGTCGAACAGCCGGGCCTTGCCGGTGGAGTTCACCAGGCGCTCACCGTCACGGGTGAGGGTGGTGTGGTCCAGCAGGCCGGTGATCTCGTCCTCGCGGGCGCCGTCGAAGACCGGGGTGGCGAGGTTGGTGCCACCCGTGACGTTGTCGGCGCCGATCACCTGCAGGCGCTGGGCCCACTCGTCGGCGAGCCCGGAGACGTCCCAGCCCTGCTTGGCGAGCCACCCGAGGTGGATCTCCAGGACCTGTCCCGGGTTCATTCGGGACGGGACACCCAGCGGGTTGAGGATGATGTCGACCGGGGTGCCGTCGGCGAGGAACGGCATGTCCTCGACCGGCAGGATCTTGGAGATGACACCCTTGTTGCCGTGACGGCCGGCCAGCTTGTCACCGTTGGTGATCTTGCGCTTCTGGGCCACGTAGACCCGGACCAGCTGGTTGACGCCAGGGGGCAGCTCGTCGCCCTCTTCGCGGTCGAAGACGCGGACGCCGATGACCTTGCCGGACTCACCGTGCGGCACCTTCAGCGAGGTGTCGCGGACCTCACGGGCCTTCTCGCCGAAGATCGCGCGGAGCAGGCGCTCCTCCGGGGTCAGCTCGGTCTCACCCTTGGGCGTGACCTTGCCGACCAGGATGTCGCCGGTGACGACGTCCGCGCCGATGCGGATGATGCCGCGCTCGTCGAGGTCGGCGAGGACCTCCTCGGAGACGTTCGGGATGTCCCGGGTGATCTCCTCGGGGCCCAGCTTGGTGTCACGGGCGTCGACCTCGTGCTCCTCGATGTGGATCGAGGAGAGGACGTCGTCCTGCACGAGGCGCTGCGACAGGATGATCGCGTCCTCGTAGTTGTGACCCTCCCAGGACATGAACGCCACGAGCAGGTTCTTGCCGAGCGCCATCTCACCCTGGTCGGTGCACGGGCCGTCGGCCAGCACCTGGTTGACCTCGACCCGGGCGCCCTCGTCCACGAGCACCTTCTGGTTGAAGGAGGTGCCCTGGTTGGAGCGGGTGAACTTGGCGGCGCGGTACGTGGTGTACGTGCCGTCGTCGTTGGCCACGGTGACGTAGTCGGCCGAGACCTCCTGGACGACACCCGCCTTCTCGGCCGTGATGACGTCCGCGGCGTCGACCGCGCAGCGGTACTCCATGCCGGTGCCGACCACGGGTGCCTCGCTCTTCAGCAGCGGCACCGCCTGGCGCATCATGTTGGAGCCCATGAGCGCGCGGTTGGCGTCGTCGTGCTCGAGGAACGGGATCATGGCGGTCGCGACCGACACCATCTGGCGCGGCGAGACGTCCATGTAGTCGATCTCGGAGCCCGGGATGTAGTCGATCTCGCCGCCACGGCGGCGGACCAGGACACGGGGCTCGGCGAAGTGCAGGTCCGCCGTCAGCGGGGCGTTGGCCTGCGCGATGACGAAGCGGTCCTCCTCGTCGGCGGTCAGGTAGTCGACCTGCTCGGTGACGATGCCCTCGACGACCTTGCGGTACGGGGTCTCGATGAAACCGAACGCGTTGACCCGGCCGTAGGACGCGAGCGAGCCGATCAGACCGATGTTCGGGCCTTCAGGGGTCTCGATCGGACACATGCGGCCGTAGTGCGACGGGTGAACGTCACGGACCTCGAAGCCGGCGCGCTCACGGGACAGACCACCGGGGCCCAGCGCGGACAGACGGCGCTTGTGGGTCAGGCCCGACAGCGGGTTCGTCTGGTCCATGAACTGGGACAGCTGGCTGGTGCCGAAGAACTCCTTGATGGAGGCGACGACCGGCCGGATGTTGATCAGGGTCTGCGGCGTGATCGCCTCGACGTCCTGGGTGGTCATGCGCTCGCGCACGACACGCTCCATACGGGCGAGACCCGTACGGACCTGGTTCTGGATCAGCTCGCCGACGTTGCGCAGGCGACGGTTGCCGAAGTGGTCGATGTCGTCGACCTCGACGACGATGTCCCGGCCCTCGGTGTCACGCCACTCGGTCTCGCCCGCGTGCAGCTTCACCAGGTACTTGATCGCACCGATGATGTCGGGCTCGGTGAGCACGCCGGAGTCCAGCGACTCGGCGTTGCCCAGCTTGCGGTTGACCTTGTAACGGCCGACCTTCGCGAGGTCGTAGCGCTTCGGGTTGAAGTAGAGGTTCTCCAGAAGCGTCTGCGCGGCCTCGCGCGTCGGCGGCTCGCCGGGACGCAGCTTGCGGTAGATGTCCAGCAGCGCGTCGTCCTGGCCCTGGGTGTGGTCCTTCTCCAGGGTGGCGCGCATCGACTCGTACTCGCCGAACTCCTCGAGAATCATCTCGTTGGTCCAGCCGAGGGCCTTGAGCAGCACGGTGACCGACTGCTTGCGCTTGCGGTCGATGCGGACACCGACCATGTCGCGCTTGTCGATCTCCATCTCCAGCCAGGCACCACGCGAGGGGATGACCTTGCAGGAGTAGATGTCCTTGTCGGACACCTTGTCCAGGGTGGAGTCGAAGTACACACCCGGGGAACGGACCAGCTGCGAGACCACGACACGCTCGGTGCCGTTGATCACGAAGGTGCCCTTGTGGGTCATGAGCGGGAAGTCGCCCATGAAGACCGTCTGAGACTTGATCTCACCGGTCTCGTTGTTGGTGAACTCGGCGGTGACGAAGAGCGGGGCGGCGAACGTGAAGTCGCGGTCCTTGCACTCGTCGATCGAGTTCTTCGGCGGCTCGAAACGGTGGTCGCGGAAGGTCAGCGACATCGACCCGCTGAAGTCCTCGATCGGGGAGATCTCTTCGAAGATCTCCTCCAGACCGGACTTCGTGGGGACGTCCTGACCACTCTCCAGGGCCGCCTCGACGCGAGACTTCCAGGCCGCGTTGCCGAGGAGCCAGTCAAAGCTCTCGGTCTGCAGGGCCAGGAGGTTCGGAACCTCGAGGGGCTCCTTGATCTTCGCGAAAGAAACGCGGAGCGGGGCGGTGGAATTAGCGTTGTTCGAGGCGTTGCGCGGCGCGGCCAAGAGGGGGGTCCTTCCGAGGGCTCGGAGCTCACTGCGCGCGTACCGGCCGGCCTCGACGGGCTGGTCCCACCCCCGGCGCCGTGGGTCTCAGCCGGGGTGGAAACCCCAGGTCAGAGCCGCTTTGCGGAGGCGGTGCCAGGCCCCTTCAGGGCATCGCACACTCCGGGCGACGAGTCACGGAGCAGCTAACAGGCAGCGCAAAGGGACAGTGTAGCCAATAGGCACACTGCTGTCCAGCTCTGATTCGGAGACCGAATCGGAGACTCCTCCCTGTCGCCACCCGGAGCACTCCGGGCCCCCTTCGGGGCCGGACCGCAGGGTGGTCCCTGCCCTCACGAACTGCCGCCGGCCCGCACACTCCGGGCCACCGCGCCTCACATGGAGTCACTTCCCGCTGGGGCCTCCGAATATGCATCCAGGGCCTCGCCAACCGTCCGCGCTCTCCACGCACACGGCGCGCCTTGAGAATCGCGCGCCAGGTTCGGTTCGTCAAGGCCCTCACCGGAGTGCGGACCTCGTCATACCTATCGTCCGAGACCCCTCCGGCGTTACAGAACCCGTGGTGAGGGCCGTTCCGGACGACAGCGATCACCCTACCCGCCCGGACCGACAGTGCCGAGGGGGCAATCGGCCACGATCGGGCGCACAGCGGGCCGATCCTCGGACGGGCGTACGCAAAAAGGCCGGGCCGACCACCCGCAAGGGTGATCGGCCCGGCCCCGCGCCCCCTCAGAGGGGGCGGAGAGTCACTTGACGGTGACCTTGGCGCCAGCGGCCTCGAGCTGGGCCTTGGCCTTCTCAGCGGCCTCCTTGGCAACCTTCTCCAGGACCGGCTTGGGGGTGCCGTCAACGAGGTCCTTGGCCTCCTTCAGACCGAGGGAGGTAAGGGCGCGCACCTCCTTGATGACCTGGATCTTCTTGTCGCCGGCCGACTCGAGGATGACGTCGAACTCGTCCTGCTCCTCGACGGCCTCGACGGCGGCGGGGCCACCGGCGGCGGCAACGGCGACCGGAGCGGCAGCCTTGACGTCGAACTTCTCCTCGAACGCCTTGACGAACTCGGACAGCTCGATGAGGGTCAGGGTCTCGAACTGCTCGAGCAGCTCGTCCTGGGACAGCTTCGCCATGATGGCGTCCTTCCACTAAATCGGCAGGTGCCGGATGTACGGGATGGCGGGCGTACGGGCCCGCTGCGGCCGGAGGTACCGGACGCTGAGTGCCTCACGCGTGAGCGTGAATTACTCGGCAGCCTCGGTGGTGTCCTCGGCCTCGGCGGGAGCCGGCGTACCGGCACCGCCCTGCTCGACCTTCGCGCGCAGTGCCTCGGCAGTGCGGGCGAACTCGACCAGCGGAGCCTGGAAGGTGGCCGCGGCCTTCGCCATGGACGCCTTCAGACCGCCGGCCAGCTTGGCGAGCAGCACCTCGCGGGACTCGAGGTCCGCGAGCTTCTTGATCTCATCGGCGGTCAGCGCCTTACCGTCAAGGACACCGCCCTTGATGATGAGAGCGGGGTTGTCCTTGGCGAAGTCACGCAGAGCCTTCGCCGACTCCACCGGGTCACCGGTGACGAAGGCGACAGCCGTCGGACCCGCGAACAGGTCGTCGAGCTCCGTGATCCCGGCCTCATGGGCAGCGATCTTGGTCAGCGTGTTCTTCACCACGGCGTACTGGGCGTTCTCACCCAGCGAGCGACGCAGGTTCTTCACCTGCTTCACCGTCAGACCGCGGTACTCGGTCAGCACGGCCGCGTTCGAGGCACGGAACTTGTCCGTGATCTCGGCGACGGCAGCAGCCTTGTCGGGCCTTGCCATAGGCTTACGCCTCCTTCCGTGATGTCGAAGTCGGGCCGACCTGCGAAAGTCGACCATCTGCGCCTCGGACACACCGGTCTGATCAGAAGGAGACACCCTGCAAAAACAGTGAGAGCCCCGGTGCGCAGGCGCACGGGGCTCAGTAAGACCTCGACGGCCGAACGGCGAACCGTGCGGACCGGAAGTCCAAGCTCCAAACACTCCTGCGCGGGCTGTCTGCGGTAAATCGCAGATCCTTCGGTCGCCCCGCACCCTCACAGGCGCACAGCGACAACCAGCGGTCTTTGGCTTGCACCAAGGTAGCCCGGATCGCCCCGGAACGACAAATCGCGCCGCCGGACACCCCCGACGCGGCCGGCCCCACCCGCTCCGGTCCCGCCCGCCGACACCCCTGACGCCGGCCCGGTCGCTCGGCCGGGCCGGCCGGCCCGGCGCCCGGTCAGCGGGCGAGCGGCGAGGTGCTGCGGGTGCCGGTGTCGGAGGTGTCCGCCTCGGCCGGCGCCTGCACCGACAGGGCGCCGCCGAAGTCGGAGTACTGCACCGTGTCGTCGGTGCCGCCCTCGGCGCCCGTCCCGGTCCGGCGGAGCTGGACCAGCTGGTCCTTGTCATTGAGCCACAGATCGAGGGTGAGCACGGTGGCGCCGCCCGGCGCGAGCGCCGTCCGCAGGCCGCCCCGGCGGGACTCGCTCAGCTGGGTCTGGGCCGCCGCGTAGCGCTCCGCCGTGGTGCTGACCTGGTAGTGCTGGACGGTGTTGTCGTCGAGCTTCTCCTCGCCGAGCAGCACCGGGTCGGCGGCCGCCGCCGCGGCGGTGAGCGCCACCACCGGGTTGAGCTGGTCCACCAGGCCCGCGTACGGCACCTCCTTGTGGCCGTCCGCGCCGGTCGCGCCGCCGAACTTCTCCCAGTGGTGACCGCCGAGGCGGGCCGCGGTGGCGTCGTCCCCGCCCTGGTAGGCCGTGGTGTCCATGACGATCAGCTGCTCGGCGGTGCCGGGCGTGCCGCGCTTGATCTGCAGGGCGGTCTTCGGCTGCCAGAACAGCAGGCCGGCGGCGCTGTCACCGCCGAGCCGGTAGGTGATCTTGGCCCGGCGGGCGGTCTGCATGGCGAGCTGGGCGGACAGCAGCACCCCGTGCGGCGAACGGTCGGTGGGCTTGTCGGCGTCGCTGGGCGACGGGCTCGCGCTGCTCGGGGTGCCGGAGGCGGAGGGGTCGGGCGGCTGCGCCGGCCCGCCGCCGCATCCGGCCAGCAGGCCGGCGAGCAGCACAGCGGCCACTCCGGCCGTCATCCGCCGCCGCGCCGCCATACCCGTCTCCCGTCGGTCCGCCACCCGTCCTCCGGGCGCCCCGGGGCCGCCCTGCCGGGCCCCCGTCCAGCTTGTCCAGCGTGCACCGGCCGTCGGGCCCGCGCACGGGGGCCGCTGCCGGCCTGGCCGGCCGTGCACTCCCGGTGGCGGCCCGATGCTCCGTCCCGTCCGGCGCTCCGCACCGGCACGGGTCCCCGGTGCGCCCGGTCCCCGGCCGGGTCTTCCCCCGGTGCTGCCGGGCCCTGCGGGCCCGAACCGCTCTCCCCCTGCCCACCCACCATGTCACGCCGCCGTCGCCCGCCCGGCGGCGCCCTGCCCCCTGGCGGCCGCGGCGGACGGCCGGCGCCCGGTTCAGCCCGCGGCGGGCACCCCGGCGAAATCGGCCGGCCCCGGCGCCCGGACCTCGAAGGCGACCCCCGGCTCGGAGACCGCCGTGCTGGTCACCTCGGTCCCCGCCCGGCCCGAGGCGCTCTCGCGCAGCCGCAGCAGCTGGTCCCCCTCGCCGATCCAGATGTCGTAGTCGAGGGTCTCGACGCCCTGCGCCTGGTAGTACGCCAGGACGACCGCGCGCCGCTCCGGGCTCAGGTTCTGGTCTGCGCCGAACAGGGCGGCAACCGGGGCACTGCCCCGGTAGTGGGTGGCCACGACCCCGTTCTCGGTGGTCGGCCCCAGCTCGCCGAGCCGCCCGGCGAGCGCCACCAGACGCAGCCGGCCGCCGGGGTTGCCGACCAGGGCGGTGAGCCAGCCGCCCGCGTAGCCGCCGACCCCGGCGCCACTCGGATCGAGCGACTCCACCTCCGCCCGGTCGGCCCGCCGCCAGCCGGCCGTGCCGTCGTGCGCGAGATAGCAGACCCCGTCCACCACCCGCAGCCGGCCGGCGCCCGCCGCGTCGGTGAGCCGCAGGTCGGCCGCGTCCGCCGCGCCCCAGGAGAGGGTGCCCTCGGCGCTGCCCCGGCCGAGCGGCCCCTCCCGGTCGGTGCGCAGGCGCGCGCTGCCGGCGTCGTCCAGGCCCTGGGCGGCGGTGAGCAGCACCTGCCGGGCCGGCCGGGAGGCGGTGGTGGCGGGCGCCACCGATCCGGGGCGGGCCTGCGGGCCCGGGTCGGCCCGGACGTCCAGGGTGGCCACCGCCGCGCCGAAGACCACCAGCGTGGCCACCACCCCCAGGGCCACTATTCGATCGGACGGCACAACACTCTCCGGAGGACGGACGCGGGCACGGGTCAGCCGAGCGTAATCCGGCCCGGGCCGTGGTCGGCCGCCAGGAGCGTCTCGATCCGGAAACATCCCTCGCCGTCCACGGCGGGACGGGAACGACGACGGGCCCGCACCCCCGGTGAAGGGGGTACGGGCCCGTCGTACGGTCTGAGCTGCGCCCAGGACGCGACTGCCGGTCAGAGCACGGGGGCTCAGACGGCGGCCGGGTCCTCCTCGACCAGGAGGTTGCGGGTGCGGTTCGGGTCCACCTGGATGCCGGGGCCCATGGTGGTGGTGACCGCGGTCTTCTTGATGTAGCGGCCCTTGGCGGCGGACGGCTTGGCCCGGAGGACCTCGTCCAGCGCGGCGCCGTAGTTCTCGACCAGCTGCTCGTCGGTGAAGGAGGCCTTACCGATGATGAAGTGCAGGTTCGAGTGCTTGTCGACGCGGAACTCGATCTTGCCGCCCTTGATGTCGTTGACAGCCTTGGCGACATCGGGGGTGACGGTGCCGGTCTTCGGGTTCGGCATCAGACCACGCGGGCCGAGCACGCGGCCGAGGCGGCCGACCTTGCCCATGAGGTCCGGGGTGGCGACGACGGCGTCGAAGTCGAGGCGGCCCTTGGCGACCTCGTCGATGAGCTCGTCCGAACCGACGATGTCGGCGCCCGCAGCACGCGCGGCCTCGGCACGCTCGCCGGTCGCGAAGACCAGGACCCGAGCGGTCTTACCGGTGCCGTGCGGGAGGATCACGGTGCTGCGGACCATCTGGTCGGCCTTGCGCGGGTCGACACCCAGGCGCATGGCAACCTCGACGGTCGCGTCGAACTTGGTGGTGGACGTCTCCCGGGCGAGGCGGATGGCCTCGAGGGGGGCGTAGAGGCGGTCGCGGTCAACCTTGGCGGCCGCGGCCGTCAGAGCCTTGCTGCGCTTCACTGCTGCTCCTGAATAGATAGCGGAGTTGTGGTTTGTCGGGCCGCGCAGGCCCTGCCACAGGGACGACTGGGGCGTCCGCCCCGGCCGGAAAAGGGCTTGATCAGCCCTCGACCGTGACGCCCATCGACCGGGCGGTGCCGGCGATGATCTTCGCAGCGGCGTCCAGGTCGTTGGCGTTCAGGTCGGGGAGCTTCACGGTCGCGATCTCGCGGACCTGGGCGCCGGTGAGCTTGGCGACCTTGGTCTTGTGCGGCTCGGCCGAGCCCTTCTCGATGCCGGCGGCCTTCAGGATGAGGCGCGCGGCCGGCGGCGTCTTCGTGATGAAGGTGAAGGAGCGGTCGTCGTAGACCGTGATCTCCACCGGCACGATCATGCCGCGCTGCGACTCGGTCGCGGCGTTGTAGGCCTTGCAGAACTCCATGATGTTCACGCCGTGCTGACCCAGCGCGGGGCCGACCGGCGGAGCCGGGTTGGCCGCACCGGCCTTGATCTGGAGCTTGATGAGCCCCGTGATCTTCTTCTTCTTGGGAGGCATGTCTCTCGGGTCCTTCTGAGAGGGGATGGTCGGCGTGTGCGGGCAGCCGGGGCGACACCCGAAGGGCACCACACACATCGGACCAGGCTAACGCGGATGCGCCGCTGGACCAAAACGATAAAGGGGGCGGGGCCGAAGCCCCGCCCCCCGTCGTGCCGCTGGCTAGTTCTTCTGGATCTGGTCGAACGACAGCTCGACCGGGGTCTCGCGGCCGAAGATCTCGACCAGGCCCTTGACCTTCTTCGAGTCCGGGTTGATCTCGTTGATGGTCGCCTGCAGGGTCGCGAACGGACCGTCGGTGACGGTGACCGAGTCGCCGACCTCGAAGTCGAGCACCTGGACCTCGATCGGCTTGCCGGGAACCGGCCGGCCGGCCTCCTTGGCCGCCTGGCGCTCCACGTCGGGGGCGAGCATCTTGACGACCTCGTCCAGCGTCAGCGGGTACGGGTCGTAGGCGTTGCCGACGAAGCCGGTGACACCCGGGGTGTTGCGCACGACGCCCCAGGACTCCGGGGTGAGGTCCATCCGGACCAGGACGTAGCCGGGGAGCTTGTTCTGGCGGATCGTCTTGCGGTCGCCGTTCTTGATCTGGACGACCTCCTCCTGCGGCACCTCGGACTGGAAGATGTAGTCCTCGACGTTCAGGGAGACGGAGCGCTGCTCCAGGTTCTGCTTCACGCGGTTCTCGTAACCGGCGTAGGTGTGGATCACGTACCACTCGCCCGGGGCGGTGCGCAGCTTCTCGCGGAACTCGGCGACCGGGTCGACCTCGACCTCGGGCTCCTCGGCGACGGCCTCCTCGGCGCTCTCGTCCTCGGCGACGGCCTCCTCGGCGCTCTCGTCCTCGGCGGCGGCCTCCTCGGACGCGTCCTCGTCCTCGTCGTCGGCGTCCTCGGTGTCGTCGGCGTCCTCGTGCAGCGCGGCGACCTCGGCGGGCTCGTCGGCCTCGGCCTCGTCGAACGCCTCGACCTCGTCCTCGTCACTGTCCACGGCGTCCACGATCTGCTCGGCGGACTCGGAGTCGGCGGCACTGTCAGCCAGCGCAGCCGCGTCCAGCTCGGCGGCGACATCCGCCTCGCGGACGGTCTCGTCGGCGTCGTACAGGGGGGACTCAGACACGGTGGCTGCTTCTTTCCTGGAGATGGTGAAGATGGCGCGCTCCGGGCCGCTCCGGCGCCGCGCTGCTCTCGCGGGCGCCCAGGAAAAACGACTCAGAGACTTCAACAGTACCGAGTCAACGGTAGCGGGCTCGTACGATCGCCGCCGACAGCTCGACCCGGACCAATGAATCGGCCCGGGTCGGAGTGTTTGTTCGAGATGCTGAGGTCAGCTCGGTCAGCCGAAGATCCACAGGCTGAGCTTGGCGAAGCCGAAGTCGAGGGAGGCCACCAGGCCCATGATCACGACAACGAAGACGACCACGACGGTGGTGTAGTTGATCAGGTCGCTCCGGCTGGGCCAGACGACCTTGCGCAGTTCCGCGATGATCTGCCGGTAGAAGAGCGCCAGCCGGGCGAAGACGCCCTTCTTGGCACGCTTGCCGGACTTCTTCTCACCGTCGCCGCCCGAGCGCTTGGCGCGCTTGCGGTCGCGGCGCGAGAGAGCCTTGTCCTCGCCGTCGACAGGCGTGGTCCCGTCAGCGCCTTCGGCACCCTCGGGGTTGCCGCTCTCAGGCGTTGCGGTGGAGCCCGTGGTCTCCGTCACTCGTCCTCACCTGAATCCGGGTCCTGCCGAGCGTCGCCTGTGCCTTTGGAGCACGAGCGATCCGGCGAAAGCAGTGCTGTATGAGGCCCTCTCCGCATCAAGCCCGCTCGCTCTGCAAGAGCGAACGGGCTCGGTACGGATCAAGCAGCAGGGCAAGAGGGACTTGAACCCCCAACCGCCGGTTTTGGAGACCGGTGCTCTACCAATTGAGCTATTGCCCTACGACGCCTCGCGGCGCCTGCAGTGTCCCCCAACCTACCGCATCCGGGGCCGCTGTATGCACAGGCGGTGGATGCTGCACTTCGGGAGCCATCGAGCAGTGAGTGTACGTGTTCCAGGGCGATTGGTCGAACCTCTCGTCCCGGAAGCGTCGGACCGTCACCGATCCGGCCCCCCACGGGCCCGACACATGCTGGACCGCGCGGGTACGGATGGTGAAACCGCCATGCCCGGTCCGTACCGGTTCTGCGACGATGCAGGCATGAGCGCTTCCACCCCGCAGCCCGACAGTTCCGTCCGTCCCGCCGACCGCCGGGTGTCCGCCCGGATCGGTGCGATCGCCGAGTCCGCCACCCTCGCCGTGGACGCCAAGGCCAAGGCCCTCAAGGCGGCCGGCCGGCCGGTCATCGGCTTCGGCGCCGGCGAGCCGGACTTCCCCACCCCGGACTACATCGTCGAGACGGCCGTCGAGGCCTGCCGCGACCCGAAGAACCACCGCTACACCCCGGCCGGCGGCCTGCCCGAGCTCAAGGCCGCCATCGCCGCCAAGACGCTGCGCGACTCCGGCTACGAGGTGGACGCCTCGCAGGTGCTGGTCACCAACGGCGGCAAGCAGGCCATCTACGAGGCCTTCGCCGCGATCCTCGACCCGGGCGACGAGGTCATCGTCCCGGCCCCCTACTGGACCACCTACCCCGAGTCGATCCAGCTCGCGGGCGGCGTCCCGGTCGAGGTCGTGGCCGACGAGACCACCGGCTACAAGGTCTCGGTCGAGCAGCTGGAGGCCGCGCGCACCGAGAACACCAAGGTCCTGCTGTTCGTCTCGCCCTCCAACCCGACCGGCGCGGTGTACACCCGCGACGAGGTCGAGGCGGTCGGCCGCTGGGCCCTGGAGCACGGCCTCTGGGTGCTCACCGACGAGATCTACGAGCACCTGGTCTACGGCGACGCCGAGTTCGTCTCGCTGCCGGCCCTGCTGCCCGAGCTCGCCGACAAGACCATCGTGGTCAACGGCGTGGCCAAGACCTACGCCATGACCGGCTGGCGGGTCGGCTGGGTGATCGGCCCCAAGGACGTCGTCAAGGCCGCGACCAACCTCCAGTCGCACGCCACCTCGAACGTCTCCAACGTGGCCCAGCGGGCCGCCGTCGCCGCCGTCTCCGGCGACCTCTCGGCCGTGCACGAGATGCGGACCGCCTTCGACCGCCGCCGGCGGACCATCGTCCGGATGCTCAACGAGATCGCCGGCGTGGTCTGCCCCGAACCCGAGGGCGCGTTCTACGCCTACCCGTCGGTGAAGGGCCTGCTCGGCAAGGAGATCCGCGGCAAGCGCCCGCAGACCTCCGCGGAGCTGGCCGCCCTGATCCTGGACGAGGCCGAGGTCGCGGTCGTCCCCGGCGAGGCCTTCGGGACCCCGGGCTACCTGCGCCTCTCGTACGCGCTCGGCGACGCCGACCTCGCCGAGGGCGTCGGCCGCCTGCAGAAGCTGCTCGGCGAGGCCCGCGACTGACCGTCGCCCTCCCGAACCGGAGCCGCCCCCGTCACCCCTTCGAGGGATGTGACGGGGGCGGTTCCCGTGCACGGCCCGGATACGGCAGTATCGGTGAATGGAACGCCTGCCTGTACCCCGCGACGTGAGGGACCTGCCGAAGGCCCATCTCCACCTGCACTTCACCGGTTCGATGCGCCCGGCCACCCTGCTGGAGCTGGCCGCCAAACACCGGCTGCGACTGCCCGAGGCCCTCAGCTCCGGCGAGCCGCCGCAACTGCGCGCCACCGACGAGCGCGGCTGGTTCCGCTTCCAGCGGCTGTACGACACCGCCCGGTCCGTCCTGCGGGACGAGGAGGACATCCGCCGCCTGGTGCTGGAGACCGCCGAGGACGAGCGGCGCGACGGCTCCCGCTGGCTGGAGATCCAGGTCGACCCGACCTCGTACGCCCCGCTGCTCGGCGGGCTGATCCCGGCCCTGGAGCTGATCCTGGACGCCGTCCGGCACGCCTCCGAGGCCACCGGGGTGGGAATCCGGGTGCTGGTCGCGGCCAACCGGATGAAATCGCCGATGGACGCCCGGACCCTGGCCAGGCTCGCCGTCCGGTACGCCGACCAGGGCGTGGTCGGCTTCGGCCTCTCCAACGACGAACGGCGCGGCCTCGCCCGCGATTTCGACCGGGCCTTCGCCATCGCCAGGAACGGCGGCCTGCTGGCCGCCCCGCACGGCGGTGAACTGGCCGGCCCGGAGTCCGTCCGGGACTGCCTGGACGACCTGGGGGCCGGCCGGATCGGCCACGGCGTCCGGGCCGCGGAGGACCCGCGGCTGATGCAGCGCCTCGCCGACCGGCAGATCACCTGCGAGGTCTGCCCCTCGTCCAACGTCTCGCTCGGCGTCTACGAGCGCCCCGAGGACGTGCCGCTGCGCCGGCTCTTCGACGCGGGCGTACCGCTGGCGCTCGGCGCCGACGACCCGCTGCTGTTCGGCTCCCGGCTGGCCGCCCAGTACGGGCTGGCCCGGGACGTCCTCGGCTTCAACGACGCCGAACTCGCCGAGCTCGCCCGGCAGTCGGTCCGGGGATCGCGCGCGCCGGAGGACGTCCGGAAGGAACTGCTCGCGGACATCGACATCTGGCTGGCCGGCTGACCTTCGGCCTCCCCCGGCCGGGGGAGGCCTGGTGGGGGCCCGAGGGCCTACAGCTGGACGCCCACCATCACCGGCTCGTTGACCAGCTCCACCCCGAAGGCCGCCCGCACGCCGTCCCGGATCTCCCGGGCCAGCGTCAGCAGGTCACCGGCCGTGGCGGCGCCCCGGTTGGTGAGCGCCAGGGTGTGCTTGGTGGAGAGCGTGGCCGGGCCGCTGCCGTAGCCCTTGCCGAAGCCGGCCTGGTCGATCAGCCAGGCGGCGGAGGTCTTGGTGCAGCCGTCCGGTGCCGGGTAGGCCGGGGCCGGGCGCCCGGCCAGCCGGGCCTGGAAGTCGGCGTACTGATCGGCCGTCAGGATCGGATTGGTGAAGAAGGAGCCCGCCGACCAGGTGTCGTGGTCGGCCGCGTCCAGCACCATGCCCTTGCCGGCCCGCAGCCGCAGGACGGCGTCCCGGGCGGCGGTCAGGTCCACCCGGTCGCCGACCTCGACACCCAGGTGCCTGGCGGTCTCGGCGTACCTGACCGGGGTCGACAGCCCGCCGTTGTCCTCCAGTGCGAAGCGCACCCGGAGCACCACGTAGCGCTCCGGGTCGGCCTTGAAGCGGCTGTGCCGGTAGGAGAAGCCGCACTCGGCGCCGGTCAGCGTGATGCTCCCGCCCGCCCGGCGGTCGTAGGCGACCACCTCGGTGATGCCGGTGGACACCTCCTGGCCGTACGCGCCGACGTTCTGCACCGGCGTGGCGCCGGCCGAGCCGGGGATGCCGGCCAGGAACTCGACACCGGCCAGGCCCTTGTCGACGGTCCGCGCCACCGCGTCGGCCCAGACCTCGCCGGCCGCCAGCTCCAGCGCCGTGCCGTCCAGCGCGAAGCCGGTGGTGGCGATCCGCAGCACGGTGCCGTCGAAACCGGCGTCACCGATCACCAGGTTGCTGCCGCCGCCGAGCACCAGCAGCGGCTCGCCCGCCGCGTCGGCCTCGCGGACGGCCGCGACGACCTCGGCGTCGGTGGTCGCGGTGACCAGCCGGCGGGCGGGGCCGCCGAGCCGGAGGGTGGTCAGCGGGGCGAGGGGGGCGTCGTGTTGTACCAGCACGCCACCAGCGTACGGGGCGGCCGCGGCCCGCCCGGCGCGGCGGCGCCCGATTCCGGCAGCCCGCTCCCGCCGGCCGTGACGCGGATCACCCCGGCTCGGGCCGGCCGTGCGCGCCGGCGGCCCCACCGCGCCCGGGCCCGGCTGCGGGCCGCACGGGAAGGTCGGGAACCACGCGGGGCCCGGGGCGATCGCCCCGGGCCCCGCCCACGTCCACGGACCCGTCAGGCCAGCTGCACGACCGCGCGGGACATGCCCAGCACCTTCTGGCCGCCGGAGGTCGCCAGCAGGTCGACCCGGACCTTGCGGTCCTCCAGCAGGGCCGCGACCTTGGCCGTGACGTCGATCACCGCGCCGGTGCCGTCGTTGGGCACCGGCACCGGGCGGGTGAAGCGCACGCCGTACTCGACCACCGCGCCGGGGTCGCCCAGCCAGTCGGTGACCACCCGGACGGCCTCGGCCATCGTGAACATGCCGTGCGCGATGACGTCGGGCAGGCCGACCTCCAGCGCGAACTTCTCGTTCCAGTGGATCGGGTTGAAGTCGCCGGACGCGCCCGCGTACCGCACCAGCGTGTCGCGGGTCACCGGGAAGGACCGGCCGGGCAGCTCGGTGCCGACCTCGACCTCGTCAAAACTGATCGCCATCGCGCTACTCCCCCGCCTCGTCGGCGGCCCGGGCCACCAGGGTCATCAAGGATGTGACCACGTGCTCGCCGCTGCCGTCGGACACCTCGCCGCGCACCGTCAGCACGTCGTTGCCGGCCAGCGACTTGATGGCGTCGATGGTCACCACGACCGAGAGCCGGTCGCCGGCCCGCACCGGGCGGGTGTAGGCGAACTTCTGGTCGCCGTGCACCACCCGGGTGAAGTCCAGGCCGAGCTCCGGGTCCTCGACCACCTGGGCGGCGGCCCGGTAGGTGATGACGAACGGGAAGGTCGGCGGGGCGATCACGTCCGGGTGGCCCAGTGCCTTGGCGGCCTCCGGGTCGGAGTACACCGGATTGTCGTCACCGACGGCGGCGGCGAACTCGCGGATCTTCTCGCGGCCGACCTCGTAGGGCTCGGTGGGCGGGTAGGTCCGCCCGATGAAGGCGGGGTCGAGCGGCATGGGCAACTCCTCCGGGGTCGGGTCGATACGAAAAAACTCCGGGCCGCACCCCTGGGAAGGGGTGCGGCCCGGAGTCAGAGACCTGAGTCACACAGGCCCGGCGACACCTTACGGGGTCAGCGGGTCTCGCGGTGCGCGGTGTGCGAGTTGCAGCGGGGGCAGTGCTTCTTCATCTCAAGACGGTCCGGGTCGTTACGCCGGTTCTTCTTGGTGATGTAGTTCCGCTCCTTGCACTCCACGCAGGCCAGCGTGATCTTCGGGCGGACATCGGTGGCAGCCACGGGAGTGCCTTCCTAGAACAATGGGTGAGAACACAACAAGAGTAGCCGACCGGGAGTTCGATCTCCCGACCGACTACGCGGGGTAGCGGTGACCGGACTTGAACCGGTGACACAGCGATTATGAGCCGCTTGCTCTACCAACTGAGCTACACCGCCACAGTGACCTTCATGACAGCCGAGGCTGACAATCGTTCACCAGAGCCCCCATGCGGAATCGAACCGCAGACCTTCTCCTTACCATGGAGACGCTCTACCGACTGAGCTATAGGGGCGAACGAGGAAGAGATTACACGGTTCCCGGCCAGAGGTGAAATCCGTATCCGGACCGGAAGATCGCAGGTGGGCGGCTCGCACACCCGACCGATCGACGAGCCGGCGTCCGGAGCGCCTGCGAAGGCCACGGCCCGACCCGATACGACTATTGCCCGCCTCCCTGCACCCCGCCCGGCGGCGCCCTAGGCTCGAACCCCCAGCGATCTTGCCTGCCACGAAACCCTCCCGGCCCGTCGGCGGGCCCCGGGGGAACGCGGGAAGGAGTCTGCCGATGACCGCGGACAGCACACCCGCCGACGGGCCGCAGCAGGGCCACGGCCCGGCCGCCAACCCGCTCGGGCACGGCCCCGTCCTGCTCCTCACCGGGGCCCGCCTCGCGGACGGCCGCGTGGTCGACGTCCGGATCAGCGGCGACCGGATCCAGGCCGTCGGCACCGTCGGCAGCCTCGCCCCGCTGCACGCCCTGCCCGGCGGCCCCACCGCCACCACCGGCGCCCGGATCGACCTGGCCGGCTACCTGCTCCTGCCGGCCCCCGCCGAGGCCCACGCGCACTACGACCTCGCCTTCTCCGCCGCCCTGTCCGCCCCGCCCCCCGAGACGTCCGCCGACCTGACCCGCCGGGCCACCGAAGCCGCCCTCACCTCCCTGGGCTACGGCGCCACGGCCCAGCGCACCCACGTCCGGATCGGCGATGTGCACGGCCTGCGGCGCCTGGAGGCCGTACTCACCGCCCGGCAGTCCCTGCGGGGCCTGGCCGAACTCCAGGCCGTCGCGATGCCCCGGCTGCTCACCGGCCTCGCCGGGGCGGACGGCCGGGCCCAGCTGCGCGACGCCCTCAAGCTGGGCGCCACCGCCGCCGGCGGCTGCCCCGACCTCGACCCGGACCCGGCCGGCTACGTCGAGGTGCTGCTGGAGGCCGCCCGCGAGGCCGACTGCCCCGTCGACCTGCACACCGAGGCCGCCGAGCCGGCCGCCCTGGCCAGACTCGCCGCAGCGCTCGCCCCGCTGCGCCCGCGCGTCACCCTCGGCCCGTGCGGCGGGCTCGGCCCGGACGGCCCGGGCGTGCTGGCGGGCGCCGGGATCCAGCTGGTCCTCCTGCCGCAGAACGGCGGCTGCACCGGCCTCCCGGGCCGTCCGAACGGCCTGCGCCCCTCCCTGGTGGCGGAGTTGACCAGGGCCGGGGTTTCGATCGCGGCCGGCAGCGGCTCGCTGCGGGACGCCGCCAACCCCGCCGGCCGGGCCGACCCGCTGGAGGCCGCCTACCTGCTGGCCGCCGGCGGGGTGAGCGTCGAGGCCGCCTACGACGCCGTCGCCAACCGGGCCAGGACCGCCCTCGGCCTGCCACCCGTACGGGTGGACGCGGGCTTCCCCGCCGAGCTCCTCGCCATCCGCGGCGACAGCCTGGCCGGCGCGCTCGCGGGTGGTCACAGCCGCCTGGTGGTGCATGCCGGACGGATCGTCAGCCGGACCAGCGCGGTCCGGGAGTTCGCCGACACGGTGGCCCTCGCCCTGCCGCGCCAGAGCACCCCGGAGTAGCCCGCCCGACCCGCCGCGAATCGCCCCGCCCCGTCCGACGCTCCTGGCGGCCGGCCGGCGTCCTCGCCGTGCCGCCCTCGCCGGCGGCCCGGCCCGTTCGGAGCGGGCGGTTCGGGGCGGGCGGTTCGGGGTGGGCGGGCCTGACGTCCCGGCGGGCGCCGGTTGGGAAGACGATCAGCTCGCACGGAGGACCCCGATGCGCACCGGGGCGCGTCCGGGACTGTCACAGCGGGGAGGCTGACAGGCCTCGCCCACCCCTGACGAAACACTCTGATGCCATCAGTAGGTAATTGCAAGCGATGCGCAATAGTGTGGCGGAGGCACGTCCGAACACCCATCAGCACACGGACTAGGAGCCCCTATCCCATGGGCCAGTACACCCTCCCCGACCTCGCCTACGACTACTCCGCACTGGAGCGCGCGATGACGGGCGAGATCCTGGAACTGCACCATTCCAAGCACCACGCCGCCTACGTGAAGGGCGCCAACGACACCCTGGAGCAGATCGCCGAGGCCCGCGACAAGGAGCAGTTCGGCGGCCTGGTGGGCCTCCAGAAGACCTTGGCCTTCCACCTGTCGGGCCACGTCCTGCACTCCCTCTTCTGGGAGAACCTCTCGCCCGACGGCGGCGACCGCCCCACCGGCGCCCTGGCCGATGCCGTCGAGGAGCACCTCGGCGGCTTCGAGGCCTTCAGGAAGCAGCTGACCGCAGCCACCGTCGGCGTCCAGGGCTCGGGCTGGGGAATCCTCTCCTGGGAGCCGCTCGGCAAGCGCCTGATCGTCGAGCAGGTCTACGACCACCACGGCAACGTCGGTCAGGGCACCACCCCGCTGCTGGCCTTCGACGCCTGGGAGCACGCCTACTACCTGCAGTACAAGAACGTCCGACCGGACTACGTCACCAAGCTGTGGGACGTCGTCAACTGGAACGACGTCGCCGACCGCTTCGCCGCTGCCCAGGGCTGACCGCCCCGCCGCTCCTCGACCCCTGTCCGCGCGGACGGACGCCGAGGGGCGGCGCCCGGGGGCCGGCGGTCCGCGACTGGTCCGCCATCGGTCCGCAGACACCGCCCGGGAGCGGGGGCGAGCAGGGAGCAGGGTCCGCCCGGGCATACAAAAACGGCCCTGACTTGCGTTTCCGCAGATCAGGGCCGTTCCGTTATCCGGTGGCTGGTGCAGGGTTCGAACCTGCGTAGCTTGCGCGACAGATTTACAGTCTGCTCCCTTTGGCCGCTCGGGCAACCAGCCAGGGATGTGTTTCGCGGGGCTTGCCCCGTTCGACTCGGTAAACGATACCTGATGACAGGGGGTGGTCCGCCACTCGATCGATCACATGATGATCAAGGGCTCCACCCGGCTGTCGGGGGCGGCGACGGGGCCGCGCTGGATAGGCTGGGGCGGCGGTCTGCCCCGTGGGGCGGACCCCTGCCAGTGAAGCCAGAGCATCAAGGAGACCAAGACACCATGGCCGACTCCAGTTTCGACATCGTCTCGAAGGTCGATTGGCAGGAGGTCGACAACGCGATCAACCAGACCTCCCGCGAGATCGCCACCCGCTTCGACTTCAAGAACGTCGGCGGCGAGGTCAAGCGGTCGGGCGAGAAGATCGAGATGAAGGCCAACGGCGAGGAGCGCGTCAAGGCGATCCTGGACGTGCTGAAGGACAAGTTCATCAAGCGCGGCCTGTCCCTCAAGGTGCTGGACGCGGCCGAACCGCAGCTGTCCGGCAAGGAGTACAAGATCTTCGCGGACATCAAGGAAGGCATCACGCAGGACGACGCCAAGAAGGTCGCGAAGATCATCCGGGACGAGGGCCCCAAGGGCGTGAAGGCCCAGGTCCAGGGTGACGAGCTGCGCGTCAGCTCGAAGAGCCGGGACGACCTGCAGACCATCCAGGCACTGCTGAAGGGCAAGGACCTGGAGTTCGCGATCCAGTTCGTGAACTACCGCTGACACGACACCCCGAGCCGCGCGAACGCGGGCTCTCCCGACCGGGAGGGCGCATCGAGGGCAGCGCCCGAGGATTCGGACGCTGCCCTCGATGCGCCCTCCCGGTTCGGTTTCCGTGCCAGGCCGGGGGCAGTACGTGGACGCAGGTGGTCCGGCCCTCGTACCCACAAGGGCCGGACCACCGTTCGTCACCCCGGGGCGGTGCTGCCCCCCGAACCGGGTGGGCAGCGGCTACCGTGCCGCCGTGGTCGCCGCCCTGGCCGCCGTCGCGGCGTCGGTCAGGGCCTTGGCTCTGGCCTTCAGCTGATCGAGCTGGTCCTGCAGGACAGGCCGCGCGGCCAGCGACGGGCTCCGGGCCGGCGTGTTCGCCGTCGTCCCGGTCGGAGTCCTGGCCGCGGTGCCGGCCGGGGCCTTCGGCGCCGTACCGGTCGGGGCCTTGGCGACCGTCGTGGCCAGAGGGCCGGCGGCGGGCGCCGAGCTGTTCGGCTGCTGCTTGGTCGGTGCCGGGACGGTCGGTGCCGGGACGGGCGTGTTCGGGAGCTGGCCGAGCAGGGACTGCACGGTCGCCTGGAGGTCGGCGAGCAGCTGCTGCAGGGCGCCCGTGTCCGGCGCGCCGACCGGGCCGAGCGCGGTGCCGATCAGGCCGGTGACCAGGCCGAGGACGTCACCGAGACCGCCGAGGGCGGAGGTGAGGTCGGGCAGTTCGGGCACCGCCGGCAGCGCGGGGAGTGCCGGAAGGCCTGAGATGTCCGGGAGTTGGGGCAGGGTGGGCGTACTCGGCAGTGCCGGTGGGTCCGCGGCCGGCGGATCCACCGCCGGCAGGGCTGCGACGGGTGCGTCGGCGGCGGGGGTGTCGTCGACCGGCGCCACGAGGGCGGGCCGGACGGGTATGCGGGGGGCGGTCGCCGCGGCCGCGAAGGGCCCCGGGGCGCTTCGGCCGACGAGGTCGGTCCGGCCGGAAGCGGTGGCGGACGCCGCGGTGACCGTGGTCAGCCCGATGGCTGTGGTCAGCGCGGCGGCCATCCAGATGGCACGCATAGGAAACGCATCCTCTCGGTGTGGTTCAGGCGATGTGCCTGTTCCACACGTTGAGCCACCGGAGTTGACCCGGCCAGCCTTTCTACGCCGAATGATTCACGACCCCGGGGGCACACCGGGACCGGCGGGGGCAACGGCCGGCCGCGCCGGCACCGTGCCGCGCCACACCCCCGCCTGATGCTCCAACTCGCCTGATACATCGCCTGGTTGTCGACCGGGCGGCAGCGTCAGCCGGCCCCCACCCCGGCAGCCGGGCCGACATCGGAGTCGGAGTCGGAGTCGGTGCCGGCCGTCCGGCCTGGGCCGGCGTCGGCGACCGGCACGCCGTACAGCAGGGCGAAGGCGGTGACGTCGACGGCGTCGGGGGCGGTGCTCCTGCCCTCGGCGGAGAGTTCTTCGAAGATGGCACCCAACTCCCTGCGCAGGCGCACCATTCGCTCCGGGTCGAGGCGCACGGAGAAGTGCGCGACGAACGCGGGCGGGCCGGCCGAGCCGTCCTCCGGCGCGCTGAAGTCGATTCGGCCGTCCCGGACTTGGATCCGGAACCCGTCGCGGACCAGGTCGATCGCGGCGAGGACGGCGTCCACCGCCTCGGTCCGGACGCCGGACCCGACGGAGAACATCTCCCGGGACAGCCGCAGCGACCCCTGGGCGGCCACGTACCGGCTCTCGACGATGCCGGAGACCAGCCGGGTGCCGGCGACGGCGATCAGTCCGACCGCCTCCAGCTGCTTGACGTGCCGGTACAGCTTGGTCTGCGGCTCGCCCAGGGCGGCGGCGAGCTCCTTGACGGTCTGCGGTTCGCCCTCGGTCCGCATCAGGGCACTGATGATGGCCAGCCGGACGGGGTCGGCGAGCGCTTTCAGCGTCGCGACGTCGTTCACCTGGCGTTCTTTGGCTTTGTCGACCACGGGCCCACTGTCGCAGCCCGTCCACCCTTGCGCAATCAATCACCTAACAGTAATCATTCACCTAAGCGTGAATGCTTTCGCAAGCGCAAAGGGGTGGGGAATGACCATGACCGAGGACGCGCCGTCGGCGGTTCAGGACGCGGCGGGGCAGGGGGCAACCCGGCGGGAGGCGGAGCGGAGGGAGACGGCACAGGAGGGCACCGGACAGCCGAGGACGGCACAGGCGGCCACGCGAAAGTCGGCGCAGCCGGTGCCGCTGCGCCGTAACCTCCGCTTCCAGCTGCTCTGGGGCGGCTCGGCCGCCTCCACGCTCGGACTCCACGTCTCCGACACCGCCTACCCGCTGCTGCTGCTCGCGATGACCGGATCGTCCACGCTGGCCGGTGCGTTCGGGGCGCTCCAGATCGCCGCGTCGGTGCTGTGCGGGGTGCACGGCGGGTCGGTCGCCGACCGGTACGACCGCCGCCGGGTGCTGATCGCGGCGGACTCCGTACGGCTGCTGGCCGCCCTGAGTGTGCCCCTCGCGATGGCACTGGACGCCTTCAGCGTGGTGCACGCGCTGCTGGTCGCCGTGGTGATCGGGGCGACGATCGCCTACAGCGGGCCGGTACGGCTGCTCGCCGTCCGTTCGGTGGTGGCGCCGGAGCAGCTGCGGCAGGCCCTCGCGCAGGACGAGGCCCGGATGAGCGGCGCGGGGCTGGCCGGGCCGCCGCTGGCGGGGCTGCTGCTGGGGGCCGGGCGGGCGGTGCCCTTCCTCGGCGCCGCGCTGGCCTCGCTGCTCTCCCTCGCCTCCGCCTGCCTGGTGCGCTTTCCCGGCCGTGCCGAGCCGGCGGCACCGACCGTGGCGGCGGGCTCGGCAGCTGACAGGGCAGCGGGCGAGGTGGCTCGCACAGCGACGGACGCGGTGACGGCGACGAAGGAGGACGGCTCCGGCGCCCTCGCGGGGTTCCGGCACCTGCTCGCGGACCGGACACTACGGGCGACCCTGGCGGTGGTGTTCGGCATCAACCTGGTCGGTTCGGCGGTGGTCCTGCCGGTGATCGTGCTGCTCCGGGAGCGGGGTGTGTCCAGCGGCGGCATCGGGCTGGCGCTGGCCGGCGAGGCGGTGGGTGCGATGGCCGGCGCGCTGCTGGTCTCCCGGCTGCACCGGCTGGCCGGGCCCGGTGCGCTGCTGCTGGCCGTGGCCTGGTTCGCCGTGCCGCTGTTCCTCGCGCCGCTGCTGCCGGGCGGGGCGGCGACGGTGTTCGCGGCACTGTTCCTGATGGGGCTCGGGGTCCCGGCACTGCGGGTGATGATCGACCTCCTGGTGTTCCAGCAGGTGGCCGAGGAGCTGCGCGGCCGGGTGATCGCGGCCACCATGACGCTGTTCACCGTCGGCATGCCGGCCGGGCTGTTCGGCAGCGGGGTCCTGCTCGACCACGTGGCACCGGGCACCGCGCTGTCCGTACTGGCCCTCCTGCTCGCCCTCGGCCTGCTGCCGGCGACCTTCGACCGGACCTTGCGCCGCGCCGTCTGGCCCGCCTGACAGGGCGCCCGGCCACGCTCCCACCAGCTCGTTGGCCCCGACCGGCGGCGGCGCACCACCCGACCGACGGGCCTGACAGTCGATCACCCGTGCGGGTGCGCGCGACGTGCGGGCCCGTCGGCATCCGGGTGAACTTGGCCTCGTGCGGTCCGAGCGGGTCGCCTCGGAGGAGGCCTGATGAGTTCCGTGGACGTGCCGTCCGAGGGCCGGGAGAGCCAGGTGACGACACGGCGGGCGGTCCGACGGCGCGAGCGGCCCGGGCCAGCGGCCGGTGCTGTCGGACCGCCAGGTGGTGCTCGGCGAGGCCATCGTGCTGTCGGTCTACGGCCCGGACAAGCTGGACGCGATCCAGGACAAGATCGACGACCTCGACCTCCGGGACACCGTCCGGGACTGACCGCACCCCACGCGGCCGCGCCCGCGCCCGCACACGGCGCTCCCCACGCACCCCACCCCCGGACCGACCAGAGGAGCACGCATGACCGACGACCTGGCCCGGCGCATCGACGAACTGATGCCCCGGGCGAAGAGCGACCTGGCCGAGCTGGTGGCGATCCCGTCCGTCGCCGACCCGCGGCAGTACCCGCCGGAGCGGTGCCGGGAAGCCGCCGAGTGGGTCGCCGCGGCCTTCACCGAGGCGGGCCTCCAGGACGTCCATCTGGAGGAGACGCCCGACGGCAGCCACGCCGTGATCGGGCACCGCCCGCCGCCGCCCGGCGCGCCGACCGTCCTGCTGTACTGCCACTACGACGTGCAGCCACCGCTCGACGACGCCGCCTGGACCTCCCCGCCGTTCGAGCTGACCGAGCGGGACGGCCGCTGGTACGGGCGCGGCACGGCGGACTGCAAGGGCAACATCGTCATGCACCTCACCGCCCTGCGGGCGCTCGGCGACGACATCCCGGTGGGCCTGAAGCTCGTCGCCGAGGGCTCGGAGGAGCAGGGCACCGGCGGGCTGGAGGAGTACGTCCCGCCGCACGCCGGGGAGCTGCACGCGGACGCGCTGCTGGTCTGCGACACCGGCAACGCCGCCGTCGGCGTGCCGACCGCCACCATCACCCTGCGGGGCCTGGCCAACGTGGTGGTCACCGTGCGGGCGCTGGAGGGGGACGTGCACTCCGGGATGTTCGGCGGGCCGGCGCCCGACGCCCTGGCCGCACTGGTACGCATCCTCGACTCGCTGCGGGACGAGCACGGCGGCACCCGGATCGACGGCCTGGACTGCGAGGGCACCTGGGCGGGCGTCGGCTACGACGAGGCGCAGTTCCGCGCCGACGCCGGCGTGGTCGACGGCGTCTCGCTGACCGGCACCGGCGCCGTGGCGGACCGGCTCTGGGCCCGGCCCGCCGTGACGGTGCTGGGCATCGACTGCCCCCCGGTGGTCGGCTCGGCCGCCGCCGTCCCGGGCACCGCCCGGGCCCGGGTCAGCCTGCGGGTGCCGCCGGGCACCGACCCGGGGGCGGCCCGGGACGCGCTGACCGCGCACCTGAAGGCCGCCGCCCCGTGGGGCGTCCGGGTCGAGGTGGAGAACGAGAGCACCGGCTCGCCGTTCGAGGCCGCCACCGGCGGGCCCGCCTACGGCGCGCTCGACACCGCGATGCGGGAGGTCTACGGCAAGCCGATGGCCTTCCTCGGACAGGGCGGCTCGATCCCGTTGTGCAACGTTTTCGCCCGCACCTACCCCTCGGCGGAGATCATTCTGATGGGCGTGGAGGAACCGCGCTGCCTCATCCACGCCCCCGACGAGAGTGTCGACCCGGAGGAGATCCGCCACATGGCGCACGTCGAAGCCCTGTTCCTGCAGAACTACGCGAAGGCCGGCCGGCCGTGACCGCCCCCCAGGAGAGCGGGACGCCCGCACCCCGGCCGTTCACCCAGCAGGACTACCGGGCGCGGATGGACCGCGCCACCGCCGACGCCACCGCCGCCGGCCTGGCCGGCCTGGTCATCGCCCCCGGCCCGGACCTGGAGTACCTCTGCGGCTACCGGCCCACCGCGATCACCGAGCGGCTGACCGCACTGGTCCTCACCACCGGGCGGGAGCCGGCCCTGGTGGTGCCCAAGCTGGAGCGGCCGGACGCCGAGAAGGCCCCCGGCGTGCCCGGGCTGCGGCTGGTCGACTGGTCGGACGGCGAGGACCCGTACGCGAGCGCCGTCCCGCTGCTGGACGCCGGCGGGCGGTACGGCGTCTCCGACTCGGCCTGGGCGATGCACCTGCTCGGCCTGCAGTCCGCCCTGCCACGCAGCGGCTGGACCTCGCTCACCGCCGCGCTGCCGATGCTGCGGGCCGTCAAGGACACCGACGAGCTGGAACGGCTGGCCGCCGCCGGGGGCGCCGCCGACGCCGCGTACCGGCGGATCCTGGAGGTGGAGTTCGCCGGCCGGCGGGAGAGCGACGTGGCCGCCGACCTCAGCGCGCTGCTCATCCACTACGGGCACAGCCAGGTCGACTTCACCGTGGTCGGATCGGGTCCGAACGGCGCCGACCCGCACCACGAGGCCGACGACCGGGTCATCCGTACGGGTGACACCGTGGTGCTCGACTTCGGCGGGCTCAAGGACGGCTACGGCTCCGACACCACCCGCACGGTGTACGTCGGCACCGAGGTGCCCGCCGAGGTGCAGGAGGTCCACGACGTGGTGCGCCGCGCCCAGCAGCTGGCCTTCGAGGCGGTCCGGCCGGGCGTGGAGTGCCAGGAGATCGACCGGGTGGCCCGGCGGGTGATCACCGAGGCCGGGTACGGGGAGTACTTCATCCACCGCACCGGCCACGGCATCGGGATCACCACCCATGAGCCGCCGTACATGGTCGAGGGCGAACGGCAGCGGCTGGTGCCGGGCATGTGCTTCTCGATCGAACCGGGGATCTATCTCCCGGGGCGTTTCGGCGTCCGGATCGAGGACATCGTCACCGTGACCGACCGGGCCGGCCGCCGGTTCAACAACACCCCGCACGAACTGCAGTGCGTCAGCTGACCGCTAGCTGGGTGACATGACCGGCGATCCCAAGAATTCTCCAAGAAAGCGTTGCTAGCTTCACCCTGTATGACCGACTTGCTCCGCCCCGCGCCGCCCGACAAGAAGACCGACAGGGCATTGCGCGCCCGGCGGGGCGCCGCCCGGCTGCGTCTGCTGGCCTGGCCGGTCTACTTCGGCGTGCTGGCCTGGTACGTGGACGAGAACGGGCTCCCGTACGCCAACGACGTGGTGTTCTGCTGCCTGATCGGCGCGCTGGTCGCGGCCTCCCTGCACAGCGGCCGCGGCCTGCGCGGGTCCCTGCTGGTGCTGCGCGACTGGGTCCCGGTGATGGCCGTGGTCTGGGTCTACTCGCTGCTGCGCGGGTACGGGGCGCACACGCCGTGGCCGGTGCGGTTCGAGCCGCAGCTGAGCATCGACACCTTCCTCGGCGGCGGCGAGACCTGGACGGTCCGGCTGCAGGAGTGGCTGTACCACCCGGGGCGGCCGCGCTGGTACGACTACGCCGGCGTCGCGGTCTACATGTCGCACTTCTTCGTGATCTTCGTGACGCTCGCGGTGCTCTGGCGGCGCGACCACGGCCGGTTCCGGCAGTTGCTGGGCGGCTACGTCCTGCTCACCTACGTCGGCTTCGCCACCTACATCCTCTACCCGGCCGACCCGCCCTGGCTGACCTCCCTGGAGGGCCACATGCCGGCCGTCACCCGGGTCGTGCAGGACCTGCTGAACTCCAGCGGGATGCCCAGGGCCGGGTCGATCTTCGAGAACGGCAGCCAGTTCGCCAACGACGTCGCCGCGATGCCCTCGCTGCACGCCGCCTACCCGATGCTGCTCGCGGTGTTCTTCTGGCGGACGGCGAACCGGCCGGCCCGGGTGCTGCTGGCCGCCTACCCGCTGGCGATGGCCTTCGTCCTGGTCTACGGCGCCGAGCACTTCATCATCGACATCCTGGTCGGCTGGGCCTACGCCGCCGGGGTCTGGTTCGCGCTGGACCGGTTCCTACGGGCCCGGCGGGAGCGGCGGGAGCGGCGCGCCGGGGTACCGGCGGGGGCCTGAACCCACGCGCCGGCCGGGCCCGCGGCGGCGGGACTCAGGCGGGCGCCCCGGGCTGAGACCGGCCTGCCGACGGCACCGGTGCCCCGCCGCGGAGATGTCCGCCCCGGCGCCATGGGTCACGATGGGAGGACCCGCTGCGGGAGGTGCCGATGCGTCCGATCCGGGCCCGGGGCGAGGCCCTCGGCGAGTACCTGCGCGGCGCCCTGTGGGTCCTGCCCCTGGTCGCCGTGGCGCTGGCCCTGCTCGCGGGCGGCACGCTGTCGCGGGTACGGGTCCCGGACTCCTCGCCGCTGCACTCGTTGGCCTTCGCCGGCACCGCCGCCGACGCCCGGGACGTCCTGACCGCGATCAGCGCCACCATGGTGACGGTGATCGCGCTGGTCCTCGGCCTGACCATCGTCGCGCTGCAGGTGGCCTCCACCCAGTTCTCGCCCCGGCTGCTGCGCAACTTCCTGCGCGACCGGCCCAACCAGGTGGTGCTGGCCGTCTTCGTCGCCACCTTCGCCTACAGCACCGCGGGGCTCTACACCGTCGGCACCGCCGACGCGGCGGACGAGGACTTCCCCCGGATCGCGGTCACCGGTGCGATCGTGCTGGTCTTCGTCAGCCTCGGCATGCTCGTCTACTTCGTGCACCACGTGGCGCACTCGATCCGGATCGACACCGTGATGAACACCGTGGCGCGCAACACCGTCCGGGGCCTGCCCCCGCCCGCCGCCGCGGCCGCCGCCCAGGACGGCTCGGGCCCGGACCCGCCGCCCGGTGCGGTCGTGCTCCACTCGCCGCACTCCGGCTACCTGCAGACCTTCCACCCGGAGCGGCTGCTGGAGGAGGCGGTTCGCCAGGACGCGGTGGTCGCCGTGACCGCCCGGGTCGGTGACCACGTGGTGGCCGGGGTCGAGCCGCTGGCACTGGCCTGGTCCCGCTCCGGCGGACCGGTCGCGGACCGGGCCGCGCTCGCCCGCGCGCTGCACCAGGCGGTGGCCGTCGGCCCGGAACGCACCCTCCAGCAGGACACCGCCTTCGGGATGCGCCAGCTCGTCGACATCGGCCTGCGGACCCTGTCGCCCGCGATCAACGACCCGTACAGCGCCGTCCAGGTGCTCGACCGGCTCGCCACCGTGCTCTGCCCGCTCGGTGCCCGCCCGCTGGGCGACGAGGGCTTCACCGACGCGGACGGCCGGCTGCGGGTGAGCGCGGCCGGCCACCGGTACGCCGAGTACCTCGACCTCGCCTGCGGCCAGATCCGCCGGTACGGCTGCGCCGAACCGGCCGTCTGCCTGGCCCTGCTGCGGCTGCTCGGGGACGCCGCCGCCACCGTCACCGCCCCGGCCCGCCGGGCCGCCGTCGCCGAGCAGGCCCGGCTGGTGCTGCTGGACGCGGAGGCCCACGTCAGGCAGCCCGCGGACCTGCTGCCGGTGCGTGCGCTCGCCGCCCGGCTGGGCCTGCCCTGACCGGGCCGGGGCGGGGCGGGCCGGGGGGGCAGGGCGGGGCGGGGACGGGACGAGCAGCGGCGGACCGGGTGGGGCGGGCGAGAACGGACGATCCCGGCCGGCAGACCGGCCGGGCAGGCAGACTGGGCGGGTGCCGACCTCCTCCCGCCCCACCGCCGAACAGCTCGCCGCCGCCCAGGACGCGACCATCCCCGACGTCGCCGGGCCCGGACTCACCGTGCTCTTCTGCGGCATCAACCCGGGCCTGTGGTCCGGCGCCACCGGCCGGCACTTCGCCCGCCCCGGCAACCGCTTCTGGCCGGCCCTGCACCGCTCCGGCTTCACCCCCCGCCAGCTGCGGCCCGACGAGCAGGACCAGCTGCTCGACCTGGGCCTCGGCATCACCAACGTCGCCGCTCGCACCACCGCCAAGGCCGACGAGCTCACCCGGGCCGAGCTGCTGGAGGGCGGCGCCGCCCTCGCCGAACGCGTCGCCCGGCTGCGCCCGCGCGCCCTCGCGGTGCTGGGCATCGGCGCCTACCGGACGGCCTTCGGGCAGCCGCGCGCCACGGTGGGGCGCCGGCCGGAGGGGCTCGGCGACACCGAGGTGTGGGTGCTGCCCAACCCCAGCGGCCTGAACGCGCACTACACCCTGGACGCGCTGGCGGCGGAGTTCCGCAAGCTCCGGGAGGCCGTCGGCCGGCCGGAGTGACCCGGGGCCGGGTCAGCTCCGCAGGAACTCCAGCACCGCCAGCACCCGGCGGTGCGACTCCACGGCCGGCGGCAGGTCGAGTTTGGCCAGGATGTTGCCGATGTGCTTGCCCACCGCGGCCTCGGAGACCACGAGCTCGCGACAGATCGAGGCGTTCGACCGGCCCTCGGCCATCAGGCCCAGCACCTCCCGCTCGCGCGGGGTGAGCCGCTCCAGCGGGTCCCGGCGGCGGCGCAGGAGCTGGCGGACCACCTCGGGGTCGACGACGGTGCCGCCGCCGGCCACCACGGCGACCGCTTCCAGGAACTCCTCCACCTGGCCGACCCGGTCCTTCAGCAGGTAGCCGACCCCGGAGCCGTCGCCGGAGTCCAACAGCTCAGCTGCGTACGAGCGTTGGACGTACTGGCTGAGCACCAGCACCGGCAGGCCGGGCCACCGCTCGCGCAGGGCGACGGCCGCCCGCAGGCCTTCGTCGCTCTGCCCCGGCGGCATCCGGACGTCCGTGACCACGATGTCCGGCCGGTGCGCCTCGACGGCCGCCCGCAGCGCCTCGGCGTCGCCGACGGCCGCCACCACCCGGTGGCCGAAGCGGCCCAGCAGGCCGATCAGGCCCTCCCGGAGCAGCACCGCGTCCTCGGCGAGGACCACCCGCAGACCACCCTGCGGGCTGTCGGACGGGCCGCCCGAAGGTACGGGGCTCGCGGCGGGCTCGGGGTTCAGGGCGGGCTCGGGGTGCAGGGCGGGCTCGGGGTGCAAGGGATCTCCACGCGCAGCAGGGTCGGGCCACCGGGCGGGCTGCTCACCGTCAGCGTGCCGTCGACCACCGACACCCGGTCGGCCAGCCCGGTCAGCCCGCTGCCCCCGGCCGGGTCGGCGCCGCCCACCCCGTCGTCCCGTACCTCGATCGTCAACAGGCCGCCAGCGTAACGCCCGTCGACCCGGGCACCGCGGGCGCCGCTGTGCTTGGCGACGTTCGCCAGCGCCTCGCAGACCGCGAACCACCCGGCCGACTCGATCGCCGCCGGCAACCGGCCGGGCAGGTCGAAGGCCACCACCACCGGGACGGGGGACCGATCGGCGACATCGGCGCAGGCGTCCGGCAGCCCGCGGTCGGTGAGCACCTGCGGGTGGATCCCGTTGATCAACTCCCTTAGTTCGGCCAGGACTTCCACCGCTTCGCGCTGAGCCTCGGCGAGCCGGCCGGCCAGCGGCCCGCCGGGCGGCGCGTCCAGCCGGGCCAGCCCCAGGGACATCGACAGGGCGACCAGGCGCTGCTGGGCGCCGTCGTGCAGGTCCCGCTCGATCCGGCGCCGCTCGGCCTCGAAGGCGTCCACCAGCCGCGCCCGGGAACTGACCAGTTCGCCGATCCGCAGCTCCTGCCCGGTGGGCTCCAGCAGCATCCGGGTGAGCGCCGCCCGGCCCGCCGCCAGCGCCGTCAGCGGATAGGCCAGCCCGGCCAGCAGCAGCACCCCGCCGACCGCCGACACGGCGGTGAGCATGGGCGATTCGACCTGCCAGACCTTCAGGACGTTCACCTGCTCGCCGTCCAGCGCGAGCAGCAGCGGCGAGGCGATCAGCTGGCCCGGTACGACCAGCACGAAGCCGACCGCCACCAGGTCGACCGGCCACAGGACGAACCCCGCCAGCGCCGCGTGCCCCAACTCCCGCCAGGTCGCCCGCTCCTGGAAACGCACCCGGAGCCAGGCGGCCAGCCCCGGCCTGGCCGGCTCCCGGTGCGGGGCCGCCACCGGCGTCCGGTCGACCAGTCGCAGCAACCGCCGCTCCAGCGCCGCGAAGGGCACCCCCGCCAGCGCGAGCGCCGCCAGCAGCGGCAGGCCCACCAGCACCAGGGCGAGCACCCCGGCGATGGTCCCGCAGAGCAACAGCCCGGTGCCCATCAGCAGTCCGGCCGAGCCGCTCAGCAGCAGGTACCCGGCCGCCCGCCAGGGCCAGCGGGTGCGCAGGAGGCCGGGGCGCCGCAGCGCCTGCCAGGCCGTACCGGTGTCCATCCGCTCCCCCGCGCTCCGCCCCGCCCGCCGCCGGTGCTCCCCTCGGAACCCTAGGCCGCCGGGCCGCCCGGGGCGGTAGGGCAGGCCCTACCGTCGGGACGGGGTCCAGGGCTGGTGCGGCAGCCGGCCCCGGCCGGTTGCCTTGAGGGCATGAGGATGACAAGGATCGCCCTGAAGTCGCTACGGGCCCGCTGGACTTCACTGACCGGGGCGTTCGTCGCGCTGGCCCTCGGCGTCGCCCTGACGGCCGCGATGACGCTCGGGCTGGCCGGCGTCCCCGCCCTGCCGCCGGGGGAGGACGCCGTCGTGCTGTACGCCGTCCTCGGCACCGCGAGCGGCGTGAGCACCTTCGTGTCCGCCTTCGTGGTGGCCTCCACCTACGCCTACGTGGTCGCGCAGCGCCGCCGGGAACTCGGCCTGCTGCGGCTGGCCGGCGCCACCCCCGCACAGGTCCGGCGGACGGTGCTGGCGGAAGCCCTGCTGCTCGGGGTGGCCGCCTCCGCCGCCGGGTGCGCGGCCGGCCGGGCCGGCGCGCCCCGGCTCGCCGGCCGGCTGGTCGCGGTCGGGATGGCCCCGCCCGGCTTCACCGCCGGCACCGCCTCCTGGCCGCTGTACGCCGCCTTCACGACCGGCCTGCTGGTGGCCCTCGGCGGGGTCGCCGTCGCGGCCCGCCGGGCCGGCCGGATCGGACCGCTGGACGCCCTGCGGGAAGCCGACGTCGACACCGGCGTGATGACGGCCGGCCGCTGGGTGTGGGCCGTCGGCCTGCTGGTCACCGCGGCCGCCGTGGTGGCCACGGCACTGGCCACCGACCCCGGCCGGCTGCTCGCCCGCAAGACGTACACCACCCAGCCGATGCTGCTGATCAGCGCCTGCGCCCTGCTCACCCCCGTAACTACGCCCCCGCTGCTGCGCGTGCTGGCCTGGCTGCCGGCCCGGCTGACCCGCTACGCGGGGCGGCTGGCCCGGGAGAGCGCGACGGCGGGCCTGCGGCGGACGGGCGCGATCGCGGCGCCGGTCCTGGTCTCCGTCGCACTGGCGGGCTCCCTCGCGGGAGCGCTGCAGACGGTGAGCGCGGCGAAGGCCGCCGAGGCCCGGTCGCAGAGCGCGGCCGACTACGTGGTCACGCCCGGCCGAGGCACCGGCGCCGCCGGCACCGGACTGCTGGACGCGCTACGCGCCGTTCCCGGCCTGGTGCTCTCCCCCACCGCCGGCACCAGGCTGTCGGTGGTCGAGCCGGACGGCGCCGTGGTCGCCGCCGAGGCCCGGACGGCCGATCCGGCCGCGCTCGCCGTGGTGTCCCGGCTGCCGGTGCTGGCCGGCTCGGTCGCCGCACTCGACGACGACGGCATCGTGCTGCCCGAGGAGTGGCCGCAGCACGGCGTCGGACAGCGGGTGCCGGTGGTCCGACCCGACGGCAGCCGGACCACCCTGCGGGTCGCCGCCGTGCTGCGCGACGGCATGGGCAACAACGGCCTGTACGTCACCGCGCGCAACGCCCCGGGCGCCCGGGTGGACCGGGTCGACGTGCGGCTGCTGCCCGGCGCCGACCCGGCCGCGACGGACGAACGCCTGCGCGCCCAGGCCCGGGCGCACGGCGCGACGGTGGCCACCCGGGACGCCTGGCTCGCCGCCGCCTACCCCGCCGACAACCGGACGGCCCAGCTGCGCAGCGCGCTGGTGTTGGGCCTCGCCCTGCTCTACACCGGCATCGCACTGGCCAACACGCTGGTGATGGCGACCACCGACCGCGGGCGGGAGCTGGCCGTACTGCGGCTGACCGGGGCGACCCGGGGGCAGGTGGTGGGGCTGGTCACGGCCGAGTCGCTGCTGGTGGTGGCCGCCGGCACGGTGCTGGGCTGCGCGGTGGCGGGTCTCAACCTGGCCGGGATGCACGGGGCCCTGGCGCTGCTGGGAGTGAGTGCGCCCGTCCCGCTGCCCTGGGGCACCGTCGGCGTGGTGGCGGGCGCGGCCGCGGTGATCACGGTGCCGTGCGCGGCCCTGTCGGCCGCCTGGGTGCTGCGCGGCCGGCCGGTGGCGGCCGTGGCGCGGTGACCGGAGCGGGTGGCGACGGCACGCCGTCCGGCCACGGCGGTCGGCGGCTCCCGGAACGGGCCGGAGAGGCGACGGGAGGGCCGGGCCGGGGAGGGCCGGGGAAGGCTCAGACGGCGCCGAGCGCACGCAGGGCGGTGCGCTGGGTCCAGGCCAGCAGCCCGACCGTGAGGGCGGACATCACCAGGGCGAAGCCGACATGGCCGAGGGTGGAGGTGACCGCGAGACCGACCGCGCCGAGCAGCAGGTGGCTGCCCAGCCGCAGCGCGACCAGGCCGACGGCCACCCTGCGCGTCCCCTTGCCGCGCCAGAGCGCCTTGGCCAGCCGGAGGCGGCCACGCAGCACGGTCAGCGAGACGGTGATGTTGACCAGGCCGACCAGCAGCAGCGCCGGCCAGGCCTGCGGGAAGGCCTTGATGATGTCGAAGGCCGCGGCCAGGACGGCCTCGAAGCCGAAGAACCAGACCGGCAACCGCGGCACGTCTCCCTGGAGCACGGCGGGCGATCCGGTCGCATCGGCCCGCGCCGGCAGCGGCAGCGCGGCGACGGGGACGGCGGTGGCGAAGGCGGCGGCTCGGTTGCCCATGGTGATCTGTTCCCCCGGAAGCGTGTGGTCCGGTCCGGCGCGTTCGCCCGATCGGTGGACACGATTCTTCTCGGGTGTCGGTGCCCCCACCACGATCCGGCGTCACCACTCCCGGATGACGGATGTCATACCGCCCGGTCCCGGCGGCACCGGGCTCGACAGCCCCACGCCCGGCCGCTCCCCCGCTCCCCCGCGCCCCCGCGCCCCCGCGCCCCGGGGGACGTTGCCCCGGCGCGGGCCGGGGCGGCCGGGCGTGGGAACACGAAGGAAGGGTTCTGTGAATTCCCGGTGGCCCTGCCCGCCCGGGCGGGATCACAGCCGGCCGATTCGGCCGGCCGGCCCAGGCGCCTCGCCGGAATTCCCCCGGTCACGGGCACCGGAAAGAAGATCGCCCGGTGCTCGGCGCAGCGTGGGCGGAACCCGACGCTCCGGGCGGTCCGGACGGAAATGGGCACAGAACGGCCGTGGGGCCCGCAGAAACTCTGCGGGCCCCACGGTCAGCGACTCACGCCGCGCACTTCGACACAACCATCAGACGATGGTGATGTTCTCCGCCTGCGGGCCCTTCTGGCCCTGCGTGACGTCGAACTGCACCTTCTGGCCCTCGATGAGCTCGCGGAAGCCCTGGGCGCTGATGTTCGAGTAGTGGGCGAAGACGTCGGCGCCGCCACCGTCCTGCTCGATGAAGCCGAAGCCCTTCTCGGCGTTGAACCACTTCACGGTGCCAGTAGCCATATTCATTCTCCTTCGGGGCTGAACCGGCGACCCGCACCTCGCGGATCACCTTGTCGTCGCACTGATTGCCCCGTCCGGAAAAGAATCCGGGCAAAAAACAAAAGTGCGCCCCCAGGTCGAAACCAGCAGGCGCACACATAAGTTCATGGGAACCAAAACTGCAACTGGTATCGACAGTAGCACGGTCCGGGGGGCAAATGACCCATGCCCGCCAGAAAATTCAGGCCTCGCGCCGGCGGGCTCCGATGTGCGAACCTCGACCTAGAGGACCACTCGCTCCCCCGACCCCCGACCACACCCGTGAGGCAACATGCGTTCCACCATCGCCGGCCGCTCGTTCTACCTGGAGGCGAACGAGGTGGAGAAGGCCATGGCCGGGATCAAGCCCGAGCCCGCCCTGGCGGAGGCCGTCCGGATCGGGCGCCGCTGGTACCCCGTCAAGCAGGTCGGCGCGGTCATCACCCGCCAGGACCGCCGGGACTTCAGCGCCGCCGAGGTGTACCGCGCGATGGAGCGGCTCGGTTTCACCTGCCGCACCTCGCCGCCGGTCGCCGAGACGCCGGAGCCCACCGAGCCCACCGCCGGTACCGAGTCCACCGACCCGCTGGGTTTCTGACCGGACCACGTCCGACCACGACCGCTCCCCGGTCCGGCCCCATGCCGGCCCCGTTCACGGGGTGGCGGTCCGGTAGGCCGACCTGCACCACCGCCCGGCCGGGCCCCTCGGGGCCGCCGGGCTTTTCGGCGCGTCCTGACCCGCCGACCCTGCACGGGCGCCGGGGGGCGCCGGCAGGGCCCGGCCCGAGCGGGCCGAGGACGGCCCGGGAGCCGGCCCGGGAGCGACCGCGCCCCGGCGGCCGACGCGGGGCCCCCGAGGCCCGCCGGGCGCCCGCGGGTGCCCCGCCGGGCGCCGTCTGCACCGGCCCGAGCACCCACCGGCCGGCCCGGCCTCAGGCGCCCGTGGACCCCGCCCCGCGGACCAGCTCCGCGACGAACCCCCGCACCCGTTCGGCCGGGTCCGCCGAGTCCGCCCAGGCGGTCATCAACAGGTGGTGGACCGTACCCACCACGAGCAGCGCCAGCGCGGCGCAGTCCGCCGCCGGCCCGAGCCGGCCGAGCCGCTGCTCGGCCTCCAGGTAGCCCGCGAGCGCGCGTTCGACCTCCGGCATCCCCGGCGCGCCGCCCTCCATCGCGGCCCGCACCCGCGCCGACACGCCCGCCCGGGTCAGGGCGAGCGAGGCGACCGCCGGGCCGCTGGAGGCGAGCAGGGCGAGCGCCGTCCCGGTCAGGTTCTCGGCCACCATCCCCCGCCCGGCGCGGCCCGGCAGGCTCTCGGCACCCTCCGCGACGGCCCGGAACCGGTCCAGCACCAGCTCCGCCACGAACTCGTCCAGATCGGCGAAGTGGCTGTACAGGACACCTTTGGCGCAGCCCGCCTCGCCGGTGACCGAGCGGTTCGAGAGCCCGCCCGGGCCCTCCCTGGCCAGCACCCGCTCGGCCGCGGCGAACAGCCGCTCCCGGACGTCGGTGATCGGCACGCCTCGCGGTGACATCGCCCTCCTCCAGCACTGCCCGGGGCAGCGGTCCTCGCCGTGCTCGCCAATACCCCTTGCGGGTATGGGCGACCGCCCATACGGTATGGGCAGGCGCCCATACTAGCGGGGCGCCCCCGCACCGGACCGGAGGGAGTTCGCGATGCACCCTGTCGTCAACACCGAGCAGGCGCAGGCGTGGAACGGCTACGAGGGCGACCACTGGGCCGGCCACCACGACCGCTGGAACGCCGTCAACGGAGGCTTCGACGAACCCCTCCTCGGCGCCGCCGCGATCGGCCCCCGCGACCACGTGCTCGACATCGGCTGCGGCGCCGGCCGGACCACCCGGCTGGCCGCCCGCCGGGCACCCGACGGCCGGGCCCTCGGGGTCGACCTGTCGGCGCAGATGCTGGCCCGCGCCCGGGCCGAGGCCGCCGCCGAAGGCCTGGCGAACGCCGCCTTCGTCCAGGGCGACGCGCAGGTGCACCCCTTCGCCCCCGCCGCCTTCGACGTGGCCGTCAGCCGGTTCGCGACGATGTTCTTCGGCGACCCGGTCGCCGCGTTCGCCAACATCCGCGGCGCCCTGCGCCCCGGCGGCCGCCTGGCCTTCGTCTGCATGGGCGACCCCGGCCGCAACGACTGGCTGCGGGTGCTGGCCGCCCTGCGCGAGCACCTGCCGGTCCCGCCGCCGCCCACCCCCGGCGACCCCGGCATGTTCTCGCTCGCCGACGCCGCCCGCGTCCGGGAGGTGCTGGCCGGCGCCGGGTACGCGAGCATCGGCTGCACCGCCGTCGAGGCCCCGATGCACTGGGGGCGGGACGCCGCGGACGCCGCCCGCTTCCTGCTCGGTTCCGGCCCCGCCCACCACCTGCTCGCCGGGGCCGACCCGGCCACCGCACGACGGGCCGAGAGCACGCTGACGGCCGCCCTGCGGCCCCACGAGGGACCGGACGGCGTCCGGCTCCGGGGCGCGGCCCTGCTGGTCACGGCCGTCGCGCCGTAGCGACGGAACGGCTCGGCCCGGACGGCGGGACGGGCTGGACCGGCGGGCGGGGCGGGCGGGACCGGCGGGCGGGGCGGGCGGGACCGGCGGGGCGGGCTACTCCTCGATCGCCCCGCCGGTCGCCCGCAGGTGCTCACGGAACGTCAGCCCCGGGTTCGCCCCCCGTGCGGCCAGGTAGTCGGCGAAGCCCGTCTGCCGGCGCAGGGACGACCCGGCCCGCATCGCGTCCGCCTGCCGTTCCTCGACGTCGCGGATCGCCTCGGCCGCCGCCACGATCTCCCGCATCCGGTCCCCCGGCAGGAAGACCACGCCGTCGCCGTCGCCGACGGCCACATCGGCCGCCGTGACGGCCCACGGCCCGACCCGGGCCCGCTCCAGACCGTCCGGGAGCCGTTCGCCGACCTGGAGCGGGCCCGCCGGTGTGGCGCCGAGGGTGAAGACCGGCAGTCCGATCCGCAGCAGATCCCGGGTGTCCCGGTGCAGGCCCCAGACCACGATGCCGGCCAGCCCGGCCTGCTGGACCTCCAGCACCGCCAGGTCGCCGATGCACGCCTCGTCGAGCCGCCCGCCGTTGTCGATCACCAGCACGTCGCCCGGCCGGGAGCGCTCCAGCGCCTCGAAGAAGATGTCCACGCTGCCGACATGACGCACCGGCAGCACCCCGCCGGCGCACCGCATCCCGCCGGCCACCGCGGTCAGGCCCGAGGGCCCGCAGCGCACCTGGACCCCGAGACGCACGCAGGCGTCCGCGAGATGCGCGGTGGACAGCGCGGAGAGGGCGGACTGTACGGACGTCTGCACGGCCGGCGACCGGTCGCTCATCGGGCTCACTCCGATTCCCGGGGCCCGGCGGATGCCGGTCGGATCCGCAGTCTCCTCCCCGATCGCCGGGCAGGGCAAGGACCGTGACGGCGTGCCACCCCCGCACCGCCCGCCCGCCCGCCTGCCTGCCCGCCCGCCCGTCTGCCCACCCGCTCACCCCTCACCACTCACCCGGCCGCCCGGCCGCCGGCCCGGCCGTGAGAGTGTCGGAGCAGCCGGTCCGAGGATCCGGCGGGAGCAGTCGGCGCCGCCACCCGCGGCCGAACCGGAGGAGCACCGCCATCACCACCCCGGCCTGGCACGAGCTGCTGGTCAACCCCGAGCCGCTGACCCGCTGGTACTCCGCCGTCCCGCCGCTGGAGCGGGCGCCGCTGCGGTCGGTCCACCTCGGCCGGTACGGTCCGGTGCTCAAGCTCCGGGTCGACCTGCCCTGCTTCCCGGACCGCCCGCCCGCCGACTGGTCCGAGGCGGGCTGCGACCGTCTCGAATGCCAGCTGCACTTCATCCTGACCGACGAGGACCTGCGGATGCGGGGCCGCCCCGACGGCGGCCCGGCCGACGTGTCGTTCGAACCGCGCGAACGCCGCCGGCTCCGGGTGTCGGTCCGCGGCGAGGGATTCACGGCGGACTTCACGGCCTCCGACTCGCTCCAGGTGAGCCACCTGAGCGCCTACCGTTCGGGCGACGGCGACCCGTACACCGCCCGTCGCCGGTTCGCGAGCCGGGTGGACGGGATGCTCCACGACACGCTGCCCCCGACCACCCGGAAGCCCTTCTATGACCTCCCCTGACGCACCGGCGCCCGACTGGTCCGCCCTGCTGGCCGACCCGGCCCCGGTCCGGAGCGTGCTCGGCGTGCCGGCCCCGCCGCTGAACGGCTACGACCTCTTCAGCGTCCACCTCGACGAGCGGGACGCCTCCGTCACCCTCGGCTTCACCGCCCCGGGCCTGCCCGCCGCCGCGGCGGCCGAATGGGCCGAAAGGGGCCACACCGCCGTGGAGTTCTTCCTCGTCCTCACCGGCGTGGACGAGGTCGAGGCGGACGGATGGACCCATCGGCCGCTCGACTCGATCACCCTGGCGGACGGCTCGGCGGTCCTGTCCGGCCACGGCACGCGGATCTCCTTCACCTGGACCGGCGCTGGGGCCGACCGGCCCAGGGGCTACCTGCTCGGCAGCCTCTGACCCGGCCGGCGGCCACCGCCCTCAGCGCGCGCCGAACTTCTCGTCCGTGGAGACGATCTCGCGGCCGAGCGGCATCAGCGAGATCGGGATCATCTTGAGGTTCGCCCAGCCGAACGGGATCCCGATGATCGACAGGAACAGCGGGATGCTCGTCACCACGTGGGCGATCGCCAGCCAGATCCCCGCGAAGATCACCCAGATCACGTTGCCGACCAGCGACGGGGCGCCCGCCTCGTCCCGCTGGACCGTCGTCCGTCCGAACGGCCACAGGACGTAGCCGGCGATGCGGAAGGAGGCGATGCCGAAGGGAATGGTAATGATCAAGATGCAGCAGATGATGCCGGCGATGGCGTAGCCGATGAACATCCAGATGCCGCAGAAAATCAGCCAGAGCACGTTGAGGATAAAGCCGATCACCTTCATGAAACCCAGCCTCCCATGAGCTGTCCCCCGAGGCTCTTCGGCGCTTCCCCTGCCACGTCCCCGCTGCCGGGGCCCGGAAAACCCCGATCGGGCGGACGGGTCCCGGGCCGGGCCGGTCAGCCGAGCGGCTCGCGGTCGTTCTGCAGCCGGTCGAGGGCGGCGATGTCGGGGTGGTGCAGGTCGAAGGCCGGGGACTCGGAGCGGATCTTCGGGAGGGTGAGGAAGTTGTGCCGCGGCGGCGGGCAGGAGGTCGCCCATTCCAGTGACCGGCCGTAGCCCCACGGGTCGTCGGCCTCGACCTTCTCGCCGTACCTGGCGGTCTTCCAGAGGTTGTAGAGGAAGGGGAGGGTGGAGATCCCCAGCAGGAAGGATCCGATGGTGGAAACGGTGTTCAGGGTGGTGAAGCCGTCGGAGGCCAGGTAGTCGGCGTAGCGGCGGGGCATGCCCTCGGCGCCGAGCCAGTGCTGGACCAGGAAGGTGGTGTGGAAGCCGACGAAGAGCGTCCAGAAGTGGATCTTCCCGAGGCGTTCGTCGAGCATCCTGCCGGTCATCTTTGGCCACCAGAAGTGGAAGCCGGCGAACATCGCGAAGACGACGGTGCCGAAGACCACGTAGTGGAAGTGGGCGACGACGAAGTACGAGTCCGAGACGTGGAAGTCGATCGGCGGGGAGGCCAGCAGGACACCGGTGAGGCCGCCGAAGAGGAAGGTGACCAGGAAGCCGATCGTCCAGAGCATCGGGGTCTCGAAGCTCAGGCTGCCCCGCCACATGGTGCCGATCCAGTTGAAGAACTTCACCCCGGTCGGCACCGCGATGAGCAGCGTCATGATCGAGAAGAACGGCAGCAGCACCTGCCCGGTGACGAACATGTGGTGCGCCCAGACCGTGATCGACAGGCCGGTGATGGCGACGGTGGCCGCGATCAGACCGGAGTAGCCGAAGATCGGCTTGCGGCTGAAGACCGGGATGATCTCCGTGACGATGCCGAAGAAGGGCAGCGCGATGATGTAGACCTCGGGGTGGCCGAAGAACCAGAACAGGTGCTGCCAGAGCAGGGCGCCGCCGTTGGCCGGGTCGAAGACGTGCGCGCCGAACTTGCGGTCCGCCTCCAGCGCGAGCAGTGCGGCGGCCAGCACGGGGAAGGCGAACAGCACCAGGACGCTGGTGAGCAGGATGTTCCAGACGAAGATCGGCATCCGGAACATGGTCAGGCCCGGCGCCCGGAAGCAGATGATCGTGGTGATGAAGTTGACCGCGCCCATGATCGTCCCGAAGCCGGAGAGGGTCAGCCCCATGATCCACATGTCTCCGCCGATACCCGGCGAGTGGATCGCGCTGTTCAGCGGCGCGTAGGCGAACCAGCCGAAGTCGGCGGCGCCGTCCGGGGTCAGGAAGCCGCCCACCACGATCAGCGAACCGAACAGGTAGAACCAGTACGCGACCATGTTCAGCCGGGGGAAGGCCACGTCGGGCGCACCGATCTGCAGTGGCATGATCCAGTTCGCGAAGCCCGCGAACAGCGGCGTCGCGAACATCAGCAGCATGATCGTGCCGTGCATGGTGAACAGCTGGTTGAACTGCTCGTTGGACAGCAGCTGCAGCCCGGGCCTGGCCAGTTCGGCCCGCATCAACAGCGCCATCACCCCGCCGACCAGGAAGAACCCGAACGCGGTGGTCAGGTAGAGGGTGCCGATCCGCTTGTGATCAGTGGTGGTCAGCCACGACACCAGGACCCGCCCCCGGCGGCCCCGCGGGTCGCGGCGCCGGTGAGCGCGGGCCGGTCGCTGCGGACCGCGGCCGGGGACTTCGGTTCTCGGCAGAAGGGTCATGGCTCCGCACCTTCCTGGGCACCGTCGCGAGTGGTCCGTCAAGCACTACCAGTCACGATGGCCGGGAGCGTGCGGCACGCCGGGGCGCGGCCGGGCGGCGTCGGCCGAACGCGGCCGCCGGCCCGGCCCGCGCCCCCCCGACCCGGCCCGCGCACCCGGACGCCCCCGGTACGCCCCGCGGTACGCCCGCCCGCCGTTCCGGCGGCGCCCCGGTCCGCCCGGCCGGGAGGCCGCCGGCGGACCTCAGGTACGGGCCCGCTGCGTCGCCGCGATGCACAGCAGGACGGCCAGGGCGGTGACCGGCGCCGCCGGCGGCAGCTCCTCCCCCAGCAGCAGGACGGCCCACACCAGGGTCAGACCCGGCTGCGCGAGCTGCAGCTGACTGGCCTTCGGCACGCCGACCTCGGCCATGCCCCGGTACCAGACCACGAATCCGCCGAACTGCGAGACCGCCGCCGTGTAGGCCAGCCCGCCGACCGCCCCGGCCGACAGGTGGACGGGCTCGGCCGCCAGGGCCACGGCCGCGGCCGGCACCGTGACGGGCAGGGAGGCCACCACCGCCCAGCCGATCACCTGCCAGCCCGGCATCTCCCGGGAGAGCCGCCCACCCTCCGCGTACCCGGCGGCGCAGACCAGCAGGGCCCCGAACAGGTAGAGGTCCGCCACGGCCAACCGGCCGTGGCTCTGCTGGAGGGTGAAGCCGAGCACGGCGGCCGCACCGGCCAGCGCGGCGCACCAGAAGGCGCGGGAGGGGCGGGCGCCGGTACGGGCCGCCGAGACCGCGGCGGTGGCCAGCGGCAGGATGCCGACCACGACGGCCGTGTGGGCGGTCGAGGAGGTCTGCAGGGCCAGGGTGGTCAGCAGCGGGAAGCCCAGGACGCAGCCGGCCGCCACCACGAGCAGCCCGGGCCAGTACCGGCGCTCGGGGACCCGGACCCGGGCGGCCGCCAGGCAGCCCAGCGCGAGGACGCCGGCCAGCACGCCGCGCAGTCCGGTCGCCGTCCACGGGCCGAAGCCGGTCAGGGCGCCGGCGGTGGCGGGGAAGCTGAAGGAGAAGCAGAGCACGCCGAGGGCCGCCAGCAGGGTGCCTCGGCCGGCCGCGCCGCCGATGCGGGGTGTCACCGCTATCGTCGAGGGGCGGGTAGCGCTATCTTGTGCCGTCATGAACGAGCCTAGCAGTGTCAATGAACTGGCCGACAGCCTTCGCCGTGATCTCGACCGCTACTCCGAGGGAGAGAAGCTGCCGTCGAGCCGGGCGCTGGTGGAGCGCCACCAGGTGAGCCCGGTGACGGTGTCGCGGGCGATCGCGCTGCTGGTCTCCGAAGGGCTGGTGGTGGCCCGGCCCGGCGCCGGCGTGTTCCGGGCGCCCCGGGCCGCCCCCGGTGGGGGCGCCGCCCGCCCCGGCGACCTGTCCTGGCAGGAGGTGGCGCTGAGCGCCGAGGTGGGCACCGCCAACCCGGGCGTGGGCGGCCTGCTCACCACCCTCACGGTCCCCCCGCCGGACGTGATCGACCTGAACGGCGGCTACCCGCACTCCTCGCTGCTGCCGGAGCGCACGCTGGCCGCCGCACTGGCCCGGGCCGGCCGGCGGCCGGGTGCCTGGGGGCGGCCGCCGGTGGACGGGCTGACCGAGCTGCGGGCCTGGTTCGCCCGGGACATCGGCGGGCCCGGCGGTTCGCTGAGCGCCGCCGAGGTGCTGGTGACGGCGGGCGGCCAGAGCGCGCTGACCACCGCCCTGCGCTCGCTGGTGGCACCGGGCGCCCCCGTCCTGGTCGAGTCGCCCACCTACCCGGGGACGCTCGCCGTCGCCCGGGCCGCCGGGCTGCGCCCGGTGCCCGTCCCGGTGGACGCCGACGGCGTCCGGACCGACCTGCTCGCGGAGGCGTTCGAGGCCACCCGGGCCCGGGCCTTCGTCTGCCAGCCGCTGTTCCAGAACCCGACCGGCGTGGTGCTGTCGGCGCGGCGCCGGGCCGAGGTGCTGCGGATCGCCCGGGCGGCGGGCGCGTTCGTGATCGAGGACGACTTCGCCCGCCGGCTGGTCCACGCGGACTCCGCCGCGCTGCCCCCTCCGCTGGCGGCACAGGACCCGGACGGGGTGGTGGTGCACGTCCGGTCGCTGACCAAGGCGGCCTCGCCCAGCCTGCGGGTGGCGGCGCTCACCGCGCGCGGGCCGGCCCTGGAGCGGCTGCGGGCCGTCCAGGTGGTGGACAGCTTCTTCGTCCCGCGGCCGCTCCAGGAGGCCACCCTGGAGCTGGTCGGGGACCCGGGCTGGGCCCGGCACCTGCGCACCCTGGCGGCCGAGCTGCGGGACCGCAGGGAGGCCGCGGTCGCCGCGCTGCGCCGGGGGCTGCCGGGGCTGCTGGGGCCCGCCGTGCCGACCGGCGGCTACCACCTGTGGCTGCGGCTGCCGGACGGCGTGGACGAGGCCGCCGTGGCGGCCGCCGCGCTGCGCGCCGGGGTCGGTGTGACACCCGGCCGGCCGTACTTCGCGGCCGAGCCGCCCGGCCCGCACCTGCGGCTGAGCTACGCGGCGGCGGAGAGCGCCGCCCAGGTGGCCGAGGGGGTGGAGCGGCTGCGCCGGGCGTGTACGGAAGACGGCGCCTGAGGCCGCCCGCTCGCGACCGCTCCTGGCCGGCCGCGTGGACCGGGCAGCCGCGTGGACCGGGCGCGGTGGCCGGTCAGCCGCGGTGGCCGGCCAGCCGTTCCAGCCGGGCGATCCGCTCGGCCATCGGCGGGTGGGTGGAGAACAGCCGGGCGCCGGCCTCGCCGGGGCGGAACGGGCTGGCGATCATCATGTGGCTGGCGGTCTGGAGCTGCGGCTCGGGCGGCAGCGGGAGCTGCTTGGTGCCGGCGTCCAGCTTGCGCAGGGCGCTGGCCAGAGCCAGCGGATCGCCGGTGATCCGGGCGCCGTCGGCGTCGGCCTGGTACTCCCGGGAGCGGCTGACGGCCAGCTGGATCAGGCCGGCGGCGAGCGGGCCCAGGATCATGATCGCGAGGAGCCCGAAGAGGCCCGGGCCGTCGTCGTCCTCGCTGCGGCCGAACGGCACCAGCCAGGCGAAGTGGACCAGGAACATCACCACCGAGGCGAGCGCCCCGGCCACCGAGGAGATCAGGATGTCGCGGTTGTAGACGTGGCTCAGCTCGTGCCCGAGCACCCCGCGCAGTTCGCGTTCGTCCAGCAGCTGCAGGATGCCGTCGGTGCAGCAGACGGCGGCGTTGCGGGGGTTGCGGCCGGTGGCGAAGGCGTTCGGGGCCGGGGTCGGCGAGATGTAGAGGCGGGGCATCGGCTGGCGGGCCGAGGTGGAGAGCTCGCGGACGATCCGGTACAGCCGGGGTGCCTCGATCTCGCTCACCGGGCGGGCCCGCATGGCGCGCAGGGCCAGCTTGTCGCTGTTCCAGAAGGCGTAGGCGTTGGTACCGACCGCGACCACCAGGGCCACCACGAAGCCGGCGCGGCCGAAGAAACTGCCGATGACCAGGATCAGCGCAGAAAGGCCGCCGAGCAGTACGGCGGTCCTCAGTCCGTTGTGCCGGTGATGCACGGCAGGCCCTCCAGGTGGTGCGGTGGGAAGCCTTCTGTCTAGTCCCCGTGCCCGATCAACGGACGGATGCGGGGGCCTTGTTCCCTTGTGCCCTCCGCGGTCGTCCCAGGCCCCTGTCGGGACCGGCCGGGGGGCGTGCCCGCCCGGGGCGGCACGGCCGGACGCGCCGCCCGACCCGGGCCCGACCCGGCTCAGAACAGGCTGCCGCCCGCCACCTGGAGCACCAGCTGCGGGACCACCGACAGCACGACGGCCGCGGAGGCGGTGAGGGCCACGGTGGCCGTCAGCGAGACGGGCAGCCGGACGGCCGGGGCGCCGGCCCCGGCGGCGGGTGCGGCGGAGACCGGCCCGGCGGTGAACAGCTTCGCCGTCCAGACCAGGTAGTAGAACAGCGCGATCACCACGTTGGCGGCCATCACCACGGCCAGCCAGCCGAGCCCGGCGTCGACGGCGGCCTGGAAGACCACCACCTTGCCGAACAGGCCGATCACGCCGGGCGGCAGCCCGGCCAGGCAGAGCAGGAAGAACGCCAGCGCCAGCGCCGTCCAGCGGCGGGTGGCGAACAGGCCGCGGTAGTCGTCCAGCCGGTTGCCGGTCGAGCGGCCCACCACGGCGGCCACGGCGAAGGCGCCGAGGTTGACCACCCCGTAGATCAGGCCGTACGCGGCGGTGGCACCCAGCGCGTCCGGTCCCGGGCGGTAGCCGGCGGCGGCGATCGGCACCAGCAGGTAGCCGGCCTGGCCGACCGAGGACCAGGCCAGCAGGCGGACGGCGCCGTACTCGGTGTCGGAGCGCTGGCGCAACGCCGCGACGTTGCCGGCCGTCATGGTGAGCGCGGCCAGCACCGCCAGCACCGGGCCCCAACTGTGGCCGTACGCGCGGAAGCCGATGCTGGTGACCAGCGCGAGGCCGGCCAGGCCGGCGGCCTTGCCGACCACCGAGAGGTAGCCGGCCACCGGGAGCGGGGCGCCGACGTAGGTGTCGGGCACCCAGAAGTGGAACGGGACGACGGCGACCTTGAAGGCGAAGCCGACCAGCACGAGCACCGCACCGGCTTCGGCGATCGGCTTCAGCTGCCCGGGCGCGTGCGGCAGGGCGTCCGCGATCACGCCGAGGTGCAGGCTGCCGGTGGCGGCGTAGACGAAGCTGACGCCGAGCAGCATCACCGCGGTCGCGGTCACCGAGGAGAGGAAGAACTTCAGCGCGGCCTCGGCGCCCCGGCCGTCCCGGCGCAGCGCGACCAGCGCGAAGGCGGGCAGCGAGGCGACCTCCAGGGCGACGACCAGGGTCGCCAGGTCCCGGGCGGCGGGCAGCAGGGCGGCGCCGGAGGCGCTGCTGAGCAGCAGGAACCAGTACTCGCCGCCGGGCAGCTTCGCCTCGTCCACGGTGTGCACCGAGAGCAGGGCGGCGATCAGGGCGCCGCCGAGCGCGAGCAGCTGGAAGACCAGCGCGAAGTGGTCGGCGACGTAACTGCAGCCGGCCGTGCCCTGGACGTCCTGCAGGCAGAAGGTGCTGCGCGGGGTGCCGCCGGTGAGCGGCAGCAGGGCGGCGACGGCGAGGGCGAGTCCGGCGACGGAGAGCCGGCCGAGCAGCTTCTTGCGGCGCTCGGGCAGGAAGAGGTCGGCGAGCAGGACGGCCAGGCCGGCCAGCGCGGCGATCAGCGGCGGCGCGACGGCCACCCAGTCGACGGACTGGATGAGGCCGCCCGGGTCGGCGACGGCGAGGGAGGTCACAGTGGGCTGCCCCGTGAGGTGAGAGCTGAGCTGCGGACCGAGCGTGGTGGCGAGCTGGGCGGCGGGCATGGTCAGCCACCTCCGAGCAGGTGCTTGACGGCCGGGTCGGAGAGACCGAGCAGGAGGGCGGGCCACAGTCCGGCGAGCAGGGTGAGCGCGGCGAGCGGGGTCCAGCTGACGGCCTCGTAGCGGCGCAGGTCCGGGAGGTCGGCGGCGGCCGCGGGCTGCTCGGGGTCGCCCATGCAGACCCGGCGGACCACGATCAGCAGGTAGGCGGCGGTGAGCAGGGTGCCGAGTCCGGCCAGCACCATGTAGGTGACGAAGGCGGGCCGGGAGAGGCCGGCGGCCGGATCGAAGGCGCCGAACATGGCGAGCAGTTCGCCCCAGAAGCCGGCCAGGCCGGGCAGTCCGAGGCTGGCGACGGCGGCGAAGGCGAGCAGTGCGCCGAGGCGTGGTGCCCGTCCGTACAGGGCGGCGCCGGTGGCCCCGGCGAGGGTGTCGAGGTCGGCGGTGCCGTAGCGGTCCTTGAGAGCGCCGACGACGAAGAACAGCAGGCCGGTGATCAGGCCGTGGGCGATGTTGGCGAACAGCGCGCCGTTGACGCCCACCGGGGTGAGCGAGGCGATGCCCAGCAGCACGAAGCCCATGTGGCCGACCGAGGAGTAGGCGATCAGGCGCTTGAGGTCGCCCTTGGCGCCGGGCCGGGCGAGCGCGAGGCAGGCCAGCGAGCCGTAGACGATGCCGACGGCGGCGAAGGCCCCGAGGTAGGGGGCGAGGGTGGCCGTGCCGTCGGGGACGATCGGGAGCAGGACCCGGACCAGGCCGTAGGTGCCCATCTTCAGCAGGACGCCGGCGAGCAGCACCGAGCCGACGGTGGGGGCGGCGGTGTGCGCGTCCGGGAGCCAGCTGTGCAGCGGCCAGGCGGGGGCCTTGACGGCCAGTCCGATCATGATCGCGAGGCCGGCGGTCAGCTGGGTGGTGTGGCTGAGGCCGTTGCCGTGGGCGTTGGCCAGGGCCTGCATGTCGAAGGTGCCGGCCTTGATCCCGATCAGCAGGAAGCCGAGCAGCATCACCGCGGAGCCGAGCAGGGTGTAGAGGATGAACCGGTTGGCGGCCGGCACCTTCCGTCCGCTGCCCCAGCGGGCGATCAGGAAGTACATCGGGATCAGCACGATCTCGAAGGCCAGGAAGAAGAGGATCAGGTCCAGCACCGCGAAGGTGGCCAGCATGCCGACTTCGAGCAGCAGGAACAGCCCGACGAAGGACCGCGCCGAGGGCACGCCCTCGCCGGCGGGCAGCCGCTTCTGCGAGTAGCCGGCGCAGAGCAGGGTGAGCAGCGAGGTCAGCACGATCAGCGGCAGCGAGACGCCGTCGACGCCGAGGTGCAGCCGGACGCCGATCGCCGGGATCCAGGACAGGTCGGTGGTGGCCTGCATCCGGGCCGGCCGGTCGTGGTCGAAGCCGGCCGCGAGCGCGACGGTGAGCAGGAACACCACGCCGGTGACGGCGGTGTTGAAGCGCAGGGCGCGCCGGTCGGCGGTGGCCGGGTCGGTGCCGAAGACGGGGGCCAGGGTGAGGGCGGCGCCGAGCAGCGGCAGCACCAGGAGGGCGATGAGGACTGCGTTCATCGGGGGCTCCAAACGGGTGCTGCGGCGGGCGGCGGGGTGCGGTGCGCGGTGGTGCGGTGCGCGGGAGTGCTGTGCGCGGTGGTGCGGTGCGCGGGGGCGGCGGGGCCGGTCGGGTCGGTCATCCGCTACACCGCCACCCAGACGGCGAGCAGCACCACGCCGGCGAGCAGGGCGCTGAGGTAGGTCTGCGCGTTGCCGGTCTGCGCCAGGCGCACGGCCCGGCCGAGCAGCTGGGCGCCGAGGCCGGTGCCGCGCACGTACGTCTCGACCACCTCGCGGTCGAGGAAGCGGACCAGCCTGGCGGTGGCGCCGACCGGGCGGACGAACAGGGCGCTGTAGAGCCGGTCGACGCCGAAGCCGTGCCGGGCCGGGCCGAACAGCGGGCCGAGCAGGGTGCGGCCCGGGTCGGCGGGCGGCTGCTCGACCGGCGCCGGGGTCTCGGCCGGGCCGGGGACGCGGCCCTCGGCGGTGGGTCCCAGCGGACGGGCGGCGGCGAGCCGGGCCGCGGTGACCCGGGCGGTGCCGGAGCGCCAGGCGGCGTACGCGATCAGGATGCCGGCCACGGCCAGGCCGGTGCCGATCACCGCGGTGACCGGGGAGGGCCGCAGCGAGCCGCCGTCCAGCAGGGCGGGCAGCCAGTCCGAGCGGACGCCGGCGATGCCGAAGCCCATGGTGGGTACCGCGAGCACCCAGAGCGGCCAGCGCATCGCGGAGGGCTCGGCGGTGGCCGGGTCGGCCTCGTCCACCTCGGGCGAGTACGGGGCGCCCGGCTCGGCGGCGGTCGGGGCGGGCGCGGGCGGCACGGCGGCCGGGGTGTGGAAGGCCACCAGCCAGAGCCGGGTCGCGTACGCGGCGGTGATCAGGGCGGTGAGACCGGCCGCGACCAGCACGATCCAGCCGGCCGTGGCGGGCACGGCGGAGGACGGGCCGACGCCGTTGGTGATCGCCTCGCCGGTGGCGGCGTGCTCGGCGGCGGTGAGCACCGCCTCCTTGCTGAAGAAGCCGGAGAACGGCGGCAGGCCGATCAGGGCGATCAGCGCGATGCCGGTCGTCCAGTAGGCGTCCGGCACCCGGCGGCGCAGCCCGGGCATCCGGGACATCGCGGAGATCGAGTTGGTGTGCGCGGCGTGGATCACCACACCGGCGGCGAGGAACAGCAGGGCCTTGAAGGCGCCGTGGCTGACCAGGTGGAACACGGACGCCTCGCGGTCGCCGCTGGCGAGCGCGCCGGCCATGTAGCCGAGCTGGCCGACGGTGGAGTAGGCGAGGACGCGTTTGAGGTCGTCCTGGGCGAGCGCGCAGAGCGCGGAGCCGATCATCGTCACGGCGGCCATCACCGCGAGCACCACCAGGGCGGCGCCCGAGAGCAGGAAGACCGGCAGCAGCCGGGCGACCAGGTAGATGCCGGCCGCGACCATGGTGGCGGCGTGGATCAGCGCGGAGACCGGCGTGGGGCCGGCCATCGCGTCCGGGAGCCAGGTGTGCAGCGGGAACTGCGCGCTCTTGCCGGCCACGCCGGCCAGCAGCAGCAGGGCGGTCAGCGTGGGGTGGCCGAGCCGGCCGTCGCCGGCGGCGGCCAGCACGTCGCTGATCCGGAAGCTGCCGGCGTCGGCGCCGAGCAGGAAGATCCCGAACACGAACGGGACGTCGCCGAGCTTGGTGACCAGGAAGGCCTTCAGCGAGGCGGAGCGGGCGTCGGCGGTCTCCCAGTGGTGGCCGATCAGGAAGTACGAGCAGATGCCCATGACCTCCCAGCCGACCAGCAGCACGATCAGGTCGCCGGAGTAGACGACCACGAACATCGCGGCCGTGAACAGCGAGACCAGCGCCGCGTACGAGGGGTAGCGGGGGTCGTCCTTGAGGTAGGCGGTCGAGTAGACCTGCACGCAGGTGGCGACCAGGCCGACCAGGACGGTGATCACCGAGGTGTAGCCGTCCAGCTGGATGCCGAGGGAGATCTCGGGGCCGCCGGTCGGGGTGAGCCGGGTGGCGGCGTCCAGCACCTGGCCGGTGCCGAGCTGGAGGGCGACGACCAGGGCCAGCACGGCGGAGGCGGCGACCGGGAGGATCGCCAGTGGCCGGGCGAAGCCGGGGGCGCGCCGGCCGGTGGCGAAGGTGGCGGCGGCGCCGAGCGCGGGCAGCGCGGGGACGAGCACCGGGAGGGCAAGGTTCATGCGGCGGCCCGGCCCTTCAGGGTGTCGGCCGAGGCGGGCGCCTGGGCGGCCTCGGCCGGGTCGCCGAGCGCGGTGATCCGGTCGATGTCGGCGGTGCCCCTGGTCCGGAAGACCAGCAGGACGATCGCCAGGCCGAGTCCGATCTCGGCGGCGGCGACGGTGATCACGAAGAGGGTGAGGGCCTGTCCGGCGTGCAGCGAGTCGCGCAGCCAGGCGTCGAAGGCGACCAGGTCGAGGTTGACGGCGTTGAGCATCAGCTCGACGGACATCAGCACCAGGACGACGTTGCGCCGGGCGAGCACGCCGTACACGCCGACGCTGAAGAGCAGCGCGGCGAGGACGGCTGGGTAGGCGAGGTGCATCGGCGGTCAGCGCTCCTGCGGAGGGGTCGTCGAGGCGGCGGGCGCCGGGTCGGCGGGCATCGGGGCTCCGCCGTCCGGTCCGGCGGGCGGCGGAACGGCGCGGCCCGGGGTGCCGACGGGCTTGCCGGCCCGCAGCTTGCCGGCCCGGGGGGCCGGGACCTTGCCCCTGCCGCCGCGGGACAGCACGACGGCGCCGACCAGGGCGGCCAGCAGCAGGACGGACAGCGCCTCGAAGGGCAGCACCCAGTGCCGGAACAGGCTGGTCCCGGTGGCCCGGGTGGAGCCGCCGCCGGCGCCGAGGTCGATCCAGGCGCTGCGGAAGGCGTCCACCATCAGGGTCACCAGGGTGCCCGCGGCGGCGAGCGCCACCACCAGGGCGACCCAGCGGTTGCCGGAGTCCGCGTCGGGCGAGCGCCCGATCGGGGCCTTGGTGAGCATCAGCCCGAACAGCACCAGCACCACGACCGAGCCGAGGTAGATGAGCACCTGCACCCAGGCGATGAACTCGGCGGTGAGCAGCAGGAACTCCACCGCCAGCCCGCCGAGCGCGACGACCAGCCAGAGCGCGGCGTGCACCAGCTGCTTGGTGGTGACGGCGACCAGGGCGGAGCCGAGCACGGCGACGCCGACCAGCAGGAAGACGATCTCGACGCCGGTCGGGGAGAGGAAGGAGCGGGCGGCGGGCTCCAGCGGGCCGGCCGCGGCGAGCAGCGCGCTCACTCGGACCCACCCGCCTCGACGGCCGCGGCCGCGGCCAGCTTCTCGGCCGCCTTGCGGGCGGTCGCGATCTCCTTGGGCTCCTCGGCCGCCGGGTCCAGGGCGGGCGGCGCCGGTACGGTCCACATCCACTCGCGGAGCTTGTCCCGCTCGTGGGTCAGCTCCAGGATGTCGGTCTCCGCGTACTCGAACTCCGGTGACCAGAACAGCGCGTCGAAGGGGCAGACCTCGATGCAGATGCCGCAGTACATGCAGAGCGAGAAGTCGATCGCGAACCGGTCCAGCACGTTGCGGGTGCGGGCGCGGGCGTTCGGGTCGGCGGCGGGCAGCGTCTCCTTGTGGGAGTCGATGTAGATGCACCAGTCCGGGCACTCGCGGGCGCAGAGCATGCAGACGGTGCAGTTCTCCTCCAGCAGCGCGATCACGCCGCGGGTGCGCGGCGGGAGGTCGGGCTGCACGTCGGGGTACTGCGCGGTGACGGTCTTCTTCGTCATCGTCCGCAGGGTGACGGCCAGGCCCTTGGCCAGGCCGGAGCCGGGGAAGCTCATCAGGAGATCGCCACCTTGATGACGCCGGTCAGGGCGAGCTGGACGAGGGCGAGCGGGATCAGGACGGTCCACGCGAACCGCATCAGCTGGTCCTCGCGCAGCCGGGGGTAGGTGACCCGCAGCCAGATGACCACGAAGGCCAGGGCGAAGGTCTTGAGGACGGTCCAGAGCCAGCCGAGGTCGTCGGGCAGCGGCCCGTGCCAGCCGCCCAGGAAGAGCACGGCGGTGAGCGCGGAGATCACCAGGATCCCGGCGTACTCGGAGAGCAGGAAGAACGCGAAGCGCAGGCCGGTGTACTCGGTGTACGCGCCGAAGATGATCTCGGAGTCGGCGACCGGCATGTCGAACGGCGGCCGTTGCAGCTCGGCCAGGCCGGCCGTGAAGAAGACGAACGCGCCGATCGCCTGCCACGGGATCCAGTACCACTCGAAGGCGTCCACGATGCCGGGCAGCGAGAGCGTCCCGGCGGCCATCGCCACCGAGGCGGCGGCGAGCACCATCGGCAGCTCGTACGACATCAGCTGGGCGGCCGTGCGCAGGCCGCCGAGCAGCGAGAACTTGTTGGCGGAGGCCCAGCCGGCCATCAGCTTGCCGATCACGCCGACGCCCATCACGGCCAGCACGAAGAACAGCCCGGCGTCGACGGCCTGGCCGACGAAGCCGTCCGGGCCGACCGGGATCACCAGCAGCACGATCAGGTACGGCAGCAGCGAGACGGCCGGCGCCAGCTGGAACACCCGGCGGTCCGCCCCGGCGGGGACGATGTCCTCCTTCTGCGCGAACTTGACGCCGTCGGCGACCAGCTGCGCCCAGCCGTGGAACCCGCCCGCGTACATCGGGCCGAGCCGGCCCTGCATGTGGGCCATCACCTTGTGCTCGGTCTGGCCGATGATCAGCGGGAAGGTGAGGAAGACGACGAGCGCGGCGACGCAGCGCAGCAGCGTGTCGAGCAGGTTCACGCGCTGTCTCCTTCCTGGGTGGGCCGGTCGGTGCCGGTCTCGGGGGCTTCGGGCGTCCCGGCCTCGGGCTCGGCGGCGGACGGCTGTCGGGCCTCGGGCTCCGCGGCCTCGGGCTCCGCTGCTTCGGGCTTCGGGGCTTCGGGCTGCACGGCGTCGGGCTTCGGGGCTTCGGGCTTCGGGGCTTCAGGCTTCGGGGCTTCAGGTGCCGGGGTGGCCGGCGGCTCGGCGGGTACGTCCGGCGTCGGCGGGGCCGGCTTGTCGACGGGCCCGTGGGCGGGCACCGGTGCGTGCCAGGGCGCGTCGGAGGACTGCGTCCGGGCGGGCGCCGGCGGGGTGGCGGCCGGCGGAGTCACCGTCGGCGTGGCGGCCGCCGGCTCGGCGGGTGCCCCGGCCGGGGTCGCCGCGCTCTGGCTGGCCGACCCCTCCGTGATGGACCGGGTGCGCCGGGGCCGGTCGGCCCGGATCGCGGGCCCACCCTCGCCGGCAGCACCAGCAGCACCAGCAGCCCCAACAGCAGCGGCACCAGCAGCCCCGGGGGCGCGCGGGGCGCGCCCCGCCGCACCGGTCGCGCGGGCGCCCCGGGCGGGGCGTTCGGCGACGGGCGGCAGGGTGCCCTTGAGCGGCCCCCACTCGTTCGGGTCGGGCACACCGGCCGGCTGCATCTTGCGCCGGGCGGGGCCGTCCCCCTCGGACTCGCCCGGCTCCTTGGCGCCGGGCCAGGCCTTGGCGACCCGGGCCGCCAGCACGAACTCCTTGCGCAGCGGGTGGCCCTCGAAGCCGTCCGGCAGCAGCAGGGTGACCAGGTGCGGGTGGCCGGCGAAGTCGATGCCGAACATCTCGTGGGTCTCGCGCTCGTGCCAGCCGGCACCGGCGTAGACGCCGATGGCGGTCGGCAGCACGGCCCGCTCGCGCGGCACCCGGGTGCGGACCAGCAGGTGCCGGACACCGGTGTCGTCGAGGGCGGCCAGGTGGGCGGCGACGGAGAAGCCCTCGGCCAGTTCGTCGACGGCGCTCAGCCAGTCGAACCAGCTCAGACCGAGGATGTCCCGGGCCGCCGTCAGTGCCTCGATCCAGTGCTCGGCGGGCACGTCGACGGTGATCAGCTCGTACGCCTCGGCGGCGGTCGCCCACTCGCCGATCGACGCGGCGAGTTCCTCGGGGGTGCGGTCGAAGCTCACGGACGGCCGCCCTCGGGCCCGGCGACCAGCGGCCGGCGCAGCGCGGACGCCGGGGCGGCGTAGCGCTCGGGCAGCGATTCGGCCGCGATCTTCTCCTGCAGCTTGAGGATGCCCTGGAGCAGCGCCTCGGGGCGCGGCGGGCAGCCCGGCACGTAGACGTCGACCGGGATGATCTGGTCGACGCCCTTGGTGACCGAGTAGGAGTCCCAGTACGGGCCGCCGGAGTTGGAGCAGGCACCGAAGGAGATGACGTACTTGGGTTCGGGCATCTGCTCGTACAGCCGCTTGACGGCGGGAGCCATCTTGTCGGTCACCGTGCCCGAGACGATCATCAGGTCGGCCTGGCGCGGGCCGGGTGCGAACGGGATGACACCCATCCGGATGAAGTCGTGCTTGGCCATGGACGCGGCGATGAACTCGATCGCACAGCAGGCCAGGCCGAAGTTGAAGCACCAGAGGCTGTAGCGGCGCCCCCAGTTGAGCACCACCTTGACCGGGTCCGGCGCCAGCCGGGCGAGCGGGCCCAACCGCGGCTGCTCGGCCGGCCCGCCGGGGCGGGCGGGGTCGGGCATGCCGAGCGGGACGGCTCCGGCGGAGTCGCCGCCGTGGGCGTGGCCGTGCGGGTGGCTGTGGGTCACGTCCATTCCAGAACGCCCTTCTTCCAGGCGTAGAGCAGGCCGACCGCGAGGAAGCCGATGAAGACGAACATCTCGACCAGCGTGCCCGCGCCGTACCCGGCGGCGGAGAACACCGTCGCCCAGGGGAACAGATAGATGGCGTCGACCGCGAAGATCACATACAGGAACGCGTACACGTAGTAGCGGATCTGGGTGTGCGCCCAGTCCTCGCCGACCGGGTCGACCCCGCACTCGTAGGCGAGGAGTTTCTCCGGCGAGTACACCGCCGGCCGCAGCAGCCGGTTGGCGGAGAACGCCACGGCGACGAAGAGCACGCCGACGACGGCGAGCAGGCCCACCGCGGCGTACGCGTCGAAGTAGCCGCTGCCCACCGCAGGGTCGGCCGCGACGGCAGCTGCCTGCTGCCCCTTCATGCGTATCCCTCCACATCGGCCTTGCTCCGGGCCCCGCCGGGACATCCCCGGAGGACCGTACTGCCGCGTTCTTTACGCACCCATAACCATCGTCAAGGCGTGAGTCTAAGTGCAGCGCCACCGGCTGCCACACCCTGCCCGCCGACCAAGACGGGCCGGGGCGGAGCCTGGGTGGGGATAACCCCCGGACAGGTACACGGATCACCCCCATGGCCCCGCCCGCGGCCCACCCGGGAAGCTGGGAGCACGAGCTCGACCTAGAGGGACGGTAGACATCAGATGAAGCCTCTGCTCCACCGCGCGGCGGACACCGTCCGGCTGCGCAACGCCCAGGGTGAGCGCGTCCCCGCGTACGGCGGGCAGATGTGGCGGCAGGTCCTGCAGCTGGTCCTCAACCTGCCGCTGGGGATCGCGGGCTTCACCTTCACGGTGGTGCTGATCTCCGTCGGGGTGGCCCTGTCGGTGACCGTGGTCGGGCTGCCGCTGCTCGCCCTCGGGCTGGCGGGGTGCCGCCGGCTGGGGGCGCTGGCCAGGGCCCGGGCCCGCTCGGCCGGCTCCGTGGTGGGCGAGCCGGACCCGCTGCGGGTGCGCCGCCCGGGCATCGCCGGCTGGGCGACCGCCGCGCTCACCGACGGCCTGGGCTGGCGCTCGGCGCTCTACCACGTGCTGCTGCTGCCCTGGGGCGTCCTGAGCTTCGCCGTCACCCTGGTGTCCCTGCTGGTGGGCTGGCCGGTGCTGCCCTGGGTGGTGGGCTGCCAGACCGCGATCGACCGGATCCTGCTGGAGAGCCTGCTCGCCCCGACCGCGCTGTCCGAGCGGGTCCGCGAGCTGGAGGACGACCGGGGCGCGGTGGTCGACACCGCCGCCGCCGACCTGCGCCGGATCGAGCGGGACCTGCACGACGGTGCCCAGGCCCGGCTGGTGGCCCTGGCGATGGACCTCGGCCTGGCCAAGGAGAAGCTGACCGACGAGCCGACGCCGGACACCGTGGAGGCCGCCGCGAAGATGGTCGGCGCCGCGCACGGCGAGGTGAAGCTCGCCCTCCAGGAGCTGCGGGACCTCGCCCGGGGCATCCACCCGGCCGTGCTGACGGACCGCGGCCTGGACGCGGCGCTCTCCGCGGTCGCCGCCCGCTGCACCGTCCCCGGCGGCGTCAAGGTGCATGTGGACCTGCGGGCCTCGGGCGGCCTCGCCGAGCGCCCCGACTCCGCGGTGGAGGGCATCGCGTACTTCACCGTCAGCGAGCTGCTGACCAACGTCTCCAAGCACGCCGGGGCGCGCACCGCCACGGTGGACCTCTGGCGGGCCGCCGACCGGCTGATGCTGCTCGTCCAGGACGACGGCAAGGGCGGCGCCGCCCCCTACCCGGGCAGCGGCCTGGCCGGGCTGGCCGAGCGGATCCGCGCGGTGGACGGGGTCTTCCTGGTGGAGAGCCCCGAGGGGGGCCCGACCACGGTGACGATCGAGCTGCCGTGGCGCACCCGGGCGGCCCGCCGGGTCTGACCCGGGGCCGGACGGACGAGCCGGGGCAGGCGGCGGGGCCGGACGGCACGGGCCGGAGCCGGGCGGGCGAACGGCCGGGGCTCCGCCGAGGCAGTGGCGGAGCCCCGGCCGGCCCTGCGTCCGCACCGGCGTACGGGGCAGGGACGGTCCCGGCGGTGTCCGGACCCTTGCGCGGTGCGCGGACGGCCGGCCGGGGCCGGGTTGGTGCTGCCGGCCGGTCCGGTGGTCCCGGTCCGGCCGGCAGGGTCAGGAGGTGGGCAGGGTGCCCAGGGTGACGTCGGCGGTCTTGGACTGACCGTCCCTGAGGTAGGTGACGGTGACCTTGCTGTCGGGGGTGAGTGAGGCCAGCACCGTGGTGAGCGAGTTCAGCGTGGTGATGTCGGTGTCGCCGAGCTTCGTGATCACGTCCCCGACCTGGAGCCCGGCCGAGTCGGCGGGCCCGCCGGGGATCACCGTGACGATCACCGCGCCGGCCGGCTGGAAGTCCGCGTTGAAGAAGGTCCGGGCGGTGATGCCGAGGGCGGCCCGGCCGGAGTTGGTGACCTTGCCGCTCTTGATCAGCTGGTCGGTGATGCTGGTGATGGTGGACGCCGGGATGGCGAAGCCGATGCCGGGGGCGACGGCGCCGTTGCCCTCGGGCTCGGTGGCGGCGAGGGTGTTGATGCCGATCACCTGGCTGGCGAGGTTCACCAACGCCCCGCCGCTGTTGCCGGGGTTGATGGCGGCCGAGGTCTGCACCATGTTGCCGATGGTCGCCCCCGGGGCGCCCCCCGTCCCGGGCTCGGAGACGGTCCGGCCGGTCGCCGAGACGATGCCCTCGGTGACGCTGCTGGCGAGCCCGAGCGGGCTGCCCATGGCGAGGGTGATCTGGCCGAGTTCGACCTTCTTGCTGTCCGCGAAGACGGCCGGCTTCAGTCCGCTCGGCGGGCTGCTCAGCTTGATCACCGCGAGGTCGGAGTCGGGGTAGGTGGCGACCAGGGTGGCGTCCAGCGACTTGGTGCTGTTGGCCAGGGTGACGGTCATCGCGGTGGCCGTGCCCACCACGTGGGCGTTGGTGACGATGTCGCCCTTGTCGTCGTAGACGATGCCCGAGCCCAGGCCGTTCGCGGTGGTGATCTGGACCACCGACGGCAGCACCTCGGAGATCACCCGCTGGTAGTCGTCCTGCAGCTGGTTGCTTCCGGCGGCGGCCGAGGCGGAGCTGCTGGCGGAGGCGCCGGGCGAGGAGCTGTTCGAGGTGGAGGAGCCGCTGCTGCAGCCCGCCAGGGCCAGCGCCGTCAGCGCGGCCGCCGTGCCGGCGGCGACCAGCCGGCGGTCGAGGGTGCGCGGGCCGGTCGGCCGGGGCCCAGCCGGGATCGGGCGGGTGGGTTCCTTCTTGGGGTGCACCTGGCTGCCTCCGGTTCCGTGCGGGCGCGGCCCGGCCCGGGGGAGAGCTCTCCTCAGGTCGAGGACAGGGCCAGATTTTTGTCAGCATTTCACCTCTTTGTCCGAATCGGCGCGCCGACTCGCCCGGCGGGACCGCCCGGACACCGGCACCCGGATCGACCCCCCGGATCGATCACCCGGGACGGCCGGTCGAACGGACCGCCTAGGATTCAGCCATGACTTGGTTGATCACCGGCGGGGCCGGATACATCGGCGGGCACGTCCTGCGTCAGCTCATCGACGCGGGCGAGCGGGTCGCCGTCCTCGACGACTTCAGCACCGGCGACCGCACCCGGCTGCCCGAGGGCGTCGCCGTGGTCGAGGGCTCGACCCTGGACCGGGCCGTGCTGGACCGCGCCATCCGCGACCACGCGGTCGAGGGCATCCTGCACTTCGCCGCGAAGAAGCAGGTCGGCGAGTCCGTCGAGCAGCCCTTCTTCTACTACCGGGAGAACGTCACCGGCCTGCAGACCGTCCTGGAGGCGGCGGCCGAGGGCGGCGTCAAGCGGTTCCTCTTCTCCTCCTCCGCCGCCGTCTACGGCATGCCGGACGTCGACCTCGTCACCGAGGACACGCCCTGCGACCCGATGAGCCCGTACGGCGAGACCAAGCTCGCGGGCGAGTGGCTGGTGTCGGCCGTCGGCAAGGCCTACGGCATGTCGACCGTCTCGCTGCGCTACTTCAACGTGGCCGGCGCGGCCTCGCCGGAGCTCTCCGACGCGGGCGTCTACAACCTGGTCCCGATGGTCTTCGAGCGGCTCACCGCCGGCCAGGCCCCGCGGATCTTCGGCGACGACTACCCCACCGCGGACGGCACCTGCGTCCGTGACTTCATCCACGTCTCCGACATCGCCTCGGCACACGTCGCGGCGGCCCGCCGGATGAGCACCGACCCGGCCGGCGGGACCTCGCTGATCCTGAACATCGGCCGCGGCGAGGGCGTCTCCGTCAAGGAGATGCTCGACGTGATCGGCCGGGTGACCGGGTACGACGCCACCGGCGAGGTCACCCCGCGCCGCGCCGGCGACCCGGCCCGGGTGGTCGCCTCCGCCGAGCTGATCCACAAGGAGCTGGGCTGGAGCGCCGAGCACGGCGTCGAGGAGATGGTGTCCTCCGCGTGGGACGGCTGGTGCAGCCGCCACCCCGGGGCCCGCAGGTAGCCGACGGCGGTACGCGGGGGGGGCGGGTACCCGGTCACGGGCCCGCCCCCCGCGCCGTACCGGCCGCTGCTACGGCACCGCGGTGCCGTAGTAGGCGTCCAGCGCGTAGACGCACCGGTCCTTGCTGCCGACGAAGACCCGGCCGCCGACCGCCACCGGGGAGCCGGTGAGCTCGCCCTTGGTGCCCAGCTCCCAGCGCAGCTGACCGGTCGCCAGGTCCAGGGTGTGCAGCGAGTGGTCCCGGCTGCCGAGGTGGACCAGCCCGTCGGCGACCGCCGGGGAGCCGACGATCTCGCCCCGGGCGGTGTAGCGCCAGCGCTCCTGACCGGTGGCGGTGTCGAAGGCGTGCAGGCGGTCCCCGCTGCCGATCAGCACCGTGCCGTCGGCCACGATCACCGGTTCGGCGCCCTGCCGGCTGCCGGTCCGCCCGCGCCAGCGGTCCCGCCCGGTGGTGACGTCCAGGGCGTAGACGGTGCCCAGGTAGTCGGCCACGTACACCGCCGTGGAGTCCATCGCGGGCGGGGTGAACAGCACCACCGGAGCCTCGAAGCGCCAGCGCTCCGTGCCGGTGGCGGTGTCCAGCGCGTACACCCGGGTGCCGGCCGTCACGTACAGCACCCCGGCCCGCTCGACCGGCCGGGACGGGACGTCCTCGCCGACCGGGAACGACCAGCGCAGACCGGCCCCCCGCGGGTCGACGCAGCGCAGCCGTCCGGCGCCGTAGTAGTACGCGGCGCCGCCCACCAGCACGGGCCCGGACTGCGGGTTCTCGTAGTCCTGCTGGGCGTCGTCGGCACGCCAGAGCTCGGCGCCGTTGGCGGCCGAGCGCAGTTGGACGCCGCCGCCCCGGATGCCGCAGCAGAGCACCCCGTCGGCGGCGTCCAGCGAGAAGACCCAGCCGTCGAGGGAGTTGCGCCAGCGCTCGGTGCCGTCCGCCACGTCCACGGTGTAGAGGTGCGGGCCGTCGGCGGCGTGCACCCGGCCGGAGTCCACGGCCATCGCCCAGGCGACGTCCCGGGTCTTGTACCGGCGCTCGCCGGAGCCGATGTCGAGGGCGTGCACCTCGAAGCTGGAGACGAACAGGGTGCCGTCGGCGACCACCGGGGTGCCCCAGACGTCGTTGGACATCCGGAACCGCCAGGGGCGCCAGCGGGTGGCCCTGGCCGGCGGCGGGACGGCCGCCCGGCGCACCCAGTCGGTCTCGGCGGGGGCGGCCCCGTCCGCGCCCTGCTCGGCCCGCGGGCCCGGGCCTATCCGCACGGAGGCGCCGGGCAGCCGTACCTCGACCGCGCTCTCGCCGACCGGGGCCCGGTGCCGGCGGGCGGCGATCTTCTCGGTGGCCGCCTCGGTGTCGGGGACGGGGGCCGGCCGGGCGCCGTGCACCGGCCCGGTACGGCCGGGCGGCACCGGGGCGCGGCCGTGCTGGGCGGTGCGCGGGTCGGCGGGGCCGGGCGGCTGCGGGGCCGGCCGGGGGGCCACCGGCTGGGGCTGGGGGGCCACCGGCTGCGGGGGCACGGGCTGGGCGGGCACGGCGGCGGCCTGGGCGAGCGGCCGGCGGCTGCTGCGCTTGCGCTCGATCAGGTCCAGCGCGTTGGTCGGCAGCCAGTCCCCGGCCTCGCCGGAGGCGTCGTCCCGGGAGAACAGGTGCGGGGCCAGCTCGGCCTGGATCTGGGCGGGCGTCGGCCGGTGCTCGGGCGAGGGCCGCATGCAGGCCCGGACGAGGTCCACCAGCTCGACCGGCAGGCCGGAGAGGTCGGGCTGGTCGCGGAGCAGCTGGAAGACCGTCTCGACGGGGTTGGCGCCCCGGTAGGGGGGGTGCCCGGTGGCGCAGAAGACCAGCAGTGAGCCGAGCGAGAAGATGTCGCTGGCGCCGGTCACGCTGCGGCTGTCGCGGGCCTGCTCGGGCGACATGTAGGCGGGGGTGCCGACCGCGACGTTGGTCATGGTGAGCCGGGTGTGCGAGACGCCGGCGGCGATGCCGAAGTCGATCACCCGTGGGCCGTCCTCGACCACCAGCACGTTGGAGGGCTTGAGGTCGCGGTGGACCAGCCCGGCCGCGTGGATCGACTGCAGGGCCTCGGCGATGCCGGCGATCAGCCAGCGCACCGCGCCGACCGGCAGCGGGCCGCACTCGCCGACCAGGTCCTCCAGGGAGGGGGCCGGCACGTACGCGGTGGCGAGCCAGGGCACCGGGGCGTCGGCGTCCGCGTCGACCACGGCGGCCGTGTAGAAGCCGCCGACCGTCTTGGCGGCCGCGATCTCGCGGGCGAAGCGGACCCGGAACAGCTCGTCCTCGGCCAGTTCCCCCCGCACGGTCTTGATGGCCACCCGCCGGCCGGACGCGGAGCGCGCCAGGTACACCAGGCCCATTCCGCCCGCGCCGAGCCGCGCCAGCACCTCGAAGGGCCCGATCCGCCTCGGATCGTGCGCCGTCAGCTGGTCCACTCCGCTGCCACCTCCCCGTCTCCCGGCACCCGCCGAGGGGTGCCGGTCCTGATTCTCCAATGCCGCCCGGGTCAGATCCAACCTCCCCCGCCCAGGGCGCCCGCCCCGTGTCCCGCGCGCCCCCCGGCGTCCACTGTGAAAGTTCTGGCTGGATTCTGACGCCCCTTCCGGCGCCCCCGGACCGGCCCGCGGACCCCACCAAGGTTACGGAGCGCCACCTCACCGTCCCTCAGCGGACTCGTCGTCACGCTGCGAGGTCATCAGCTCACGGGGGGGCTTCAAAACAGCGCCTCCGGGGCCCGGTGAATATCGGCGTCGACCGGTTTGGCGGTTGTATAGCACCCCCCGGGCGGAGTAATAGTCGCATCACCGAATCGCGCCAAGATCGTGCCACGGTAAGCTGACGGCATGACAGGACAAGTTCGCACCGTCGACGGTCGCGTCGCCGGGCGACGCGGGCAGGAGACGCGGCAGAAGCTGCTCGACTGCCTCCGCGAGATGCTCAGCACGTCGCCGTATCGGGACGTCAAGGTCATCGACGTCGCCCGTATGGCGGGTACCTCCCCCGCGACCTTCTACCAGTACTTCCCGGATGTCGAGGGCGCTGTCCTCGAGATCGCCGAGGAAATGGCCAAGGACAGTGACGGGCTCAAAGAGCTCGTCGCCGGAAAGTCCTGGGCAGGGAAATCCGGTGTCACCACTTCGGAAGAACTGGTGGACGGATTCCTCGCCTTCTGGCGCAAGAACGACGCCATTCTCCGAGTGGTCACTCTCGGTGCTGCCGAAGGGGACAAGCGGTTCTTCAAGATCCGCATGACCGTCCTCAACTCGGTCGCCAAGCCGCTCACGGATGCCGTCAAGGACCTCCAGAGCAAGGGCCAGGCCGACAAGACGCTGGATCCGGCCGCCGTTTCCGGCGCGCTGGTCTCGCTGCTCGCCTCCGCGGCGGAGCACGGGAAGGCCTTCACGGCCTGGGGCGTCAAGGTCAAGGACCTCAAGCCCAACCTCTCCCCCCTGGTGTACCTGGGCGTCACCGGCAAGAAGCCGCCCAAGTAGGTCCTTCCCTCCTATCCAGCCATCCGCTCCGCGCACGTCCCCGGCCTCCTGTCCGGGGAACGACGGACGGCGGCCGTTGCCTCGGGGGAGGTTCGCCGACGTACCGCAGTGCGCCAGACATGCCGGTGGGCGGGACCCTTCCCGGGTCCCGCCCACCGGCATGTCCGCAGGCCCGCCAGGGGGCCGCACAGGGCCCCGCCGCGCCCGGGGCCGCCCAAGGGCCGCCCAAGGGGGTCTACGGGCAGCGCACGACCTGCCCGGCGTACGCCAGGCCGCCGCCGAAGCCGAACAGCAGAACCGGGTCGCCGGAGGCCAGCTCACCGCGCTCCACCAGCTTGGAGAAGGCCAGCGGGATGGACGCCGCCGAGGTGTTGCCCGAGTCGACCACGTCGCGGGCGATCACCGCGTCGGGCGCGCCGAGCTTGTTGGCGATGGCGTCGATGATCCGCAGGTTGGCCTGGTGCGGTACGAAGCCCTTCAGCTCGGACGGGTCGATGCCGGCCTTCTCGCAGGCCTGCCGGGCCAGCGGGGCGATCTTCGTGGTGGCCCAGCGGAAGACGGACTGGCCCTGCTGGCTGATGGTCGGGTCCCAGCCGGTGATGACGACCGCGTCGCCCTTCTCCGGCTCCGAGCCCCAGACCACCGGGCCGATGCCCGGCTCGCCGCCCTCCTCCTGCGCCTCGACCACGGCCGCGCCGGCGCCGTCGCCGAAGATCACGCAGGTGGTGCGGTCGGTCCAGTCGATGGTGTCGGACATCCGCTCGGCCCCGACCACCAGCGCCAGCCGGGCCGCGCCGGCCCGGATCGCGTGGTCCGCGGTCGCCAGCGCGTACGAGAACCCCGAGCAGACGGTGTTGATGTCGTACGCGGCCGGCGAGGGCACCCCGAGGCGGGCCGCGACGGCGGCGGCCGTGTTGGGGCTGCGCTCGATCGCCGTGCAGGTGGCGACGACCACCAGGTCGACGTCGGCGGCCGACCGGCCGCTGTTCGCCAGCGCCTTCTGGGCCGCCTCGGTGGCGAGGTCCACCAGGGACTCGTCCACCGCGATGTGCCGGGTGCGGATTCCCACACGGCTGCGGATCCACTCGTCGTCGGTGTCCACCAGCGCCGACAGTTCGGCGTTGGTGAGGACCTTGGGAGGCTGGTAGTGCCCCAGGGCAACAATGCGGGATCCGCTCATACAGCCACTCAACCCCGTTACCGGCTGGTCATCCGGTCGCGACCGGCTACAGGATCCACCCCCGGATGCTGTAGGGGCCGGACAAGAGCCCTTGGCGCGCCTGGTCCGGTAGGAGGGCCGTCGAGTACCGGTATCCGGTGGTCAGGCCGCCAGTGAGGCGGCGTCGCCCATCACGATGACCGGGTTGGCCGCCGGGTCCAGCAACTGCAGCAACCGGGCCATCTTGTCCTCCGGCACCGAGATGCAGCCGTGGGTCGGGCCGCCGTGGTCGACGTGGATCCAGATGCCGCCGCCCTTGGTGCTGCCGTTGGGACGCCGCCCGTCCAGCGGGGAGGCTCCCTGCACCCGGTTGTAGTTGATGGCGACCACGTAGTCGAAGGAGCCCGCGAGCGACTCGCCCGCGAAGCCCTTGCCGCCGACCACGAAGTTGGCGTCCTTGTCGTACGGCAGCTTGCTGCCCGGGTCGGCGTTGCGGCCGCCCGCGTCGGTCAGCGTGAAGACGCCGATCGGGCTGCGCAGGTCGCCCTCGTTGTGGTCGGTGGTCCAGCCCTTGTAGGCGTTGTGGCCGGCCCAGGCCTCGCCGGCCAGCCAGCGGCCCTCCGCGGTCCTGGTCCAGACGGTGACGGTGGTCTCGTTCCCGTCCTTGCTCCTGCCGGAGGCCAGCACGACCTGGTTGGTGGTGGCGGGTATCCGGGCGGTGAACGCCGGGCCGAGGCCCGGTATGGCCACCAGTGAGCCGTCGGCGCGGTTCTCGCTGCGATCGGCCGCCGGGGCCTCGGTGTGGGCCGCGGCCGCCTGGGCGGCCTGCGCGGCCTGCGGCGCGGCGTCCGGGGCGGCCGCGTCGGGGCCGTCCGGCCCGCCGCCGTCGGCGGCGGTGACCGCCGGGGCCGTCCCGCCGGGCCCGACGGTGTACCAGCCGGCGGCAGCGGCGGCGACCAGCAGCGCCGTACCGGCCGTCAGGGCGCCGCCGTGGGACTTCTTCTTCGCCTTGCGCCGACGCCCCTGGGCCCGCGGCTCACCGGGGGCCGTCGCGGCATCGGAGGAGACGCGCGCAGGGGCGGGCACGGCGCTCGCGGCGACGGCGGGCCCGGCCGGTCCGTGGCCGCCCTGGGACGCGTGCGGCTCGTCCGGCGTGACCGGCTCGAACCAGCCGCCGGAGCCGTAGGACTCGTCGCCGCCGTCCCCGGCACCGCCCCGCAGGTACACCTCGTCGCCCGGCTCGTACGGCTCGGACGCCTCGTAGACACCGGCGCCCCCGTACGTCCCGTACTCCTGGTACGGCGCGGGAGCCTGGTACGGCGTGGGCGCCTCGTGGGGCGCTGACGCCTCGTAGGACTGCTGGCCCGGGTACGCCGGGTACTGCTGCCCGTACGGCTCGGCGGGGTACTGCTGCTGGTACGACTGCTGGTACCCGTCGGCGTAGGGCTGCCGGTACGAGGACGGGTAGGCCTCGTGGGCCGGATACGCCTGCTGCTGGTAGGTCTGGTCGTAGGAGCCGTAGTCCTGCCCCTGGGCCGGCTGCTGCGGCTGCCCGTACGACGGGTACGGCTCGACGGGCTGGTACGGATCCGGCTCCCGGCGTGCCCCCGGGACCGCCGCTGTGGCGCCGGCGTGCGGGAGCGGATGAGTGCGGTGGGATCCGGACATGCGGCGATCCTGCCAAATCCGGGGGCTGTTGGGAAACCCGCGGGGCCGGGCAACACTGTCACAAAATGCGGCCCCCGCACCCGCGAGGGGGTCGGGGGCCGACAACTGCGCTGGTCAGAGGCGCATTGCCTGCGGGGTCTCGCGGCGCTGGAAGTCCGGGCCCTCGTACTCGCGGATGATCTCGTACCGCGTGTTGCGCTCCATCGGGCGGAACCCGGCGTCACGGATCAGGCCGAGCAGGTCCTCGCGGCCGAGCTTGTTCGGGGTGCCGAAGTTGTCCGCGTCGTGGGTGATCTTGTACTCGACGACCGAGCCGTCCATGTCGTCGGCGCCGTGGCTGAGCGCCAGCTGCGCGGTGGTGACACCGTGCATCACCCAGAACACCTTCACGTGCGGGACGTTGTCGAACAGCAGCCGGGAGACCGCGAAGGTCTTCAGCGCCTCGGCACCGGTCGCCATCTCCGTACGGGCCATCAGCTTGTTGCGCACGACGCCGTCCTTGGAGTCGTGGAAGTCGTGCTGGTAGCGCAGCGGGATGAAGACCTGGAAGCCGCCGGTCTCGTCCTGCAGCTCGCGCAGCCGCAGCACGTGGTCGACCCGGTGGCGGGGCTCCTCGATGTGGCCGTAGAGCATCGTCGAGGGCGTCTTGAGGCCCTTGCTGTGCGCCAGGCGGTGGATCCGCGACCAGTCCTCCCAGTGGGTGGCGTGGTCGACGATGTGCTGGCGGACCTCCCAGTCGAAGATCTCCGCGCCGCCGCCGGTCAGCGACTCCAGGCCGGCGTCGATCAGCTCGTCCAGGATCTCGTCGGCGGACAGGCCGCTGATCTTCTCGAACCAGTGGATCTCGGTCGCCGTGAAGGCCTTCAGCGAGACGTTCGGCAGGGCCGCCTTCAGCTCGCGCAGCGACCGCGGGTAGTAGCGCCAGGGCAGCGTGGGGTGCAGGCCGTTGACGATGTGCAGCTCGGTGAGGGAGTCGACCTCCATCGCCTTCGCGAGGCGCACGGCCTCCTCGATGCGCATCGTGTACGCGTCCTTCTCGCCCGGCTTGCGCTGGAACGAGCAGTACGCGCAGGAGGCGGCGCAGACGTTGGTCATGTTGAGGTGACGGTTGACGTTGAAGTGGACGACGTCGCCGTTCTTCTGCGTCCGGACGTGGTGGGCGAGACCCCCCAGCCAGGCCAGGTCGTCACTCTCGTAGAGCGCGATCCCGTCCTCGCGGGTCAGCCGCTCACCCGCGTAGACCTTCGCCTCCAGCTCGCGCTTCAGCCCTGCGTCCATGCGGTGGACCGCCTCCCTGCACATTCGATTCGTTGACCGGAACGAGCCTACGCCCCGGTTGCCAGCAGCTCCGCAAGCAGGCCGGGGTCGATGTTGCCGCCGCTGACCACGGCGGCGAAGACCCGGCCGCCGAGTTCGGCCGACCGGTGGAAGTAGGCCGCCGGGGCCACCGCGCCGGACGGCTCCGCCACCAGCCGGCCACTGCGGGCCAGCAGGGCGACGGTGTCGCGGATCTCCGCCTCGGTGACGGTCACGATGTCGTCGACGTACGCCTGGAGGTGCTCGAAGGGCAGCTCCCCCACCGAGGGGGTGCGCAGCCCGTCGGCGACGGTCCGGTAGGTGTCGGCCACCGGCCAGCTGGTGCGCCGGCCGGTGCGCAGGCTCTCCTGGGCGTCGGCGGCCAGTTCCGGTTCGACGCCGATCACCCGGACGCCCGGGCAGCTCAGCTTGAGCGCCGCCGCCGTGCCGGAGATCAGGCCGCCGCCGCTGACCGGCACCAGGACGGTGTCCAGCTCGTCCGGGGCGTCCTCGCCGATCTCCAGGCCCACCGTGCCCTGGCCCGCGATGATCCACGGGTCGTCGTACGGCGGCACCCAGACGTAGCCGTGCCGTTCCGCCAGCTCGGCGGGCAGCGTGTCGCGCTCCTCCGGCGGGACCAGCACCACCTCGGCGCCGAACGAGCGGGTGCTTGCCACCTTCACCGCGGGCGAGGTGTCCGGCATCACGATCACGGCCTTCAGGCCGAGCAGCCGGGCCGCGTACGCCACCGCCTGCGCGTGGTTGCCGCTGGACTGGGCGACCACCCCGCGAGCCCGCTCGGCCTCGCTCAGCGCGGCCAGCCGGTTGTACGCGCCGCGGATCTTGAAGGCACCGGTCGGCTGGAGGTTCTCCGGTTTCAGCCAGAGCCGACGCTCGCCCGCCCCGCCCTCCGGCCCCCGGTCGGCCCAGGGGCAGGGCATCAGGGGTGTGCGGACGGCCACGCCCTCGATCCGCCGCTGCGCCGCGCGCAGCTCCTCCAGGCCGACCAGTGCCATCGCTCTACTCCGTCTCGTCCAGGGGAAGTTCGCTGACCCGGTTCTCCCACTTGGTGGAGAGCACGACGGTCGTCCGGGTGCGCGCCACGCCCTTGGTGCCGGACAGCCGCTTCACCACGGATTCCAGGCCCTCCACGTTGGAGACCCGGACCTTGAGCATGTACGAGTCGTCGCCGGCGATGAACCAGCAGTCCTCGACCTCGCCGAGCTCCTTCAGCCGGTGCGCGACGTCCTCGTGGTCGGCCGCGTCGGTGAGCTGAAGGCCGATCAGGGCCGTGACACCGAAGCCGAGCGAGGCCGGGTTGACCGTCGCGCGGTACCCGGTGATGACGCCGGCCTGCTCCAGACGGTTGATCCGGTCCGTCACGCTCGGGCCGGACAGGCCGACCAGCCGGCCCAGCTCGGCGTACGACGCGCGGCCGTTCTCCCGCAGCGCCTGGATGAGCTGTCTGTCCACCGTGTCCATATACCGTCCGCGTCCTTCCGAACCTCACCAGACCCACAGATCATTATCCGGAATCAAAGGTGCCATGGGCAGACCAACCCGGATATCGCAAAGAACATACTCTCCCGGTCGAGGCCCGCTCACTCCACCGTGTCGGCCGCCCCTGCGGCTCCCCTGGCGGCCGCCCCCAACTCGCCCTCCCAGCGCCGGTACATCCCGTGCGGCACGCCGGCCGCGTCGAGCACCCGTCCGGCCACGAAATCGACCAGCTCGCGCACCGTGGAGCCACCCGCGTAGAAGCCGGGCGAGGCGGGCAGCACCACGGCGCCCTGCGCGTCCAGCTCCACCAGGTGCTTCAGCGTCACCCCGTCGAGCGGTGCCTCGCGCACGCAGACCACCAGCGGGCGGCGCTCCTTGAGGGTGACGGCGGCGGCCCGTTGGAGCAGGTCCTTGCTCAGGCCGAGCGCGATCCCCGCCACCGCCCCGGTCGTCGCGGGGACGACCAGCATCCCCTTGGCCGGGTAGGAGCCGCTGGACGGGCCGGCCGCGAAGTCCCCCGCCGCCCAGTGCCGGACGCCGTCCAGGCCCTCGTCCGAGCCCAGCCAGCGGGCCAGGTCCTGCCGCCAGTGCGCGTCCCGGAAGGAGATGCCGGTCTCGTCCAGGATGGTGAGCCGGGCCGCCCGGCTGACCACCAGGTCCACCGCCTCGCCCGCGTCCAGCAGCCCCCGGATCACCGATGCCGCGTACGGGGTGCCCGACGCTCCCGAGACCCCCACCACCCACGGCCGCCGGACCGCCGTACCGTCTGCTGACTTCGCTGCGCTCATGACCTCATTTCTATACGCAGCACAGGTTTCGATCCGCCGGGCCCGCCGGGCACGGGAGGATGGGGCCATGGCGCCGACGCTGATCGACCTCACCCATCCGCTCACCACCGGCATGCCCGTCTACCCGGGCGACCCGGAGGTGGAGCTGCGGCCGGCCCTGACCACCGCCACCGCCGGGGTCAACGTCCTCGGGCTGCACCTCGGCTCGCAGTCCGGCACCCATGTGGACGCGCCGTACCACGTGGACGTCACCTGGCCGACCCTGGACGGGCTGCCGCTCGACCTGTTCACCGGCCCGGCCGTGCTCGCCGACCTGCGCGGCCTGGAGCCGCGCACCGCCGTCACCCCCGGCCTGCTCGCGGACGCGCTGGCTCGGGTCACCCCCGGCGCCGTCCTGCTGCTGGCCACCGGCTGGCCCCGCCACTGGGGCACCGACCACTACCTCGCGCACCCCTATCTGACGCCCGCCGCCGCCGAGGCCGTGGTCGCGGCCGGCGTACGGACCCTCGGGGTGGACGCCCTCAGCATCGACCGGACGCCCGACCCGGGCCCGGCGGACCCGGCGGTGGCGGCGCTGCTCGCCGACCTCGCCGACGAGCACGACGGCGGGCATCCGGAGGAGGCCGGCGGCCTCGCCGCGCACCGGGTGCTGCTCGGCGCCGAGGGCGGCGCGGTGATCGCGGAGAACCTCACCGACCTGGCGCCGCTGCTGGCGGCGCAGGCGGCCGGGGCGCCGGTGGAGGTCTCGTTCTTCCCGCTGCGACTGGTCGCGGCTGACGGCGCGCCCGTCCGCGCGGTGGCCCGGATCGGCTGAACGGACCGGCCCGGCCGAGCGGCACCGGCCGGCGCGCCCGTCCGCTCGGTGGCCCGGATCGGCTGGACGGACAGCTGGACGGACGGCTGGACGGACGGCTGGACGGACGGCTGGACCGACCGGCACCGGACGGCCCGAACGAACCGAGCCGGCACGGACCTTGGTCTAGACCATCAAGGCGACCCGCCGATAGGCTGCCCGCCATGGCAGAGATCATCGGTGTGGTCGAGCGGCTCTGGCGCTACCCCGTCAAATCCACCGGTGGCGAACAGCTCGACTCCGTCCAGGTGGACGAACGCGGCCTGGCCGGGGACCGGCTCTACGCCGTGCGCGACGGCGCGGGCAAGCTCGGCTCCGGCAAGAACACCCGGCGCTTCCGCCGGATGGACGGCCTGCTCCGCCTCGGCGCCCGGCTCGGCCACCGCCTCGACGGCCCCGTCCTCCTCGACCCGCTCGGCCGCCCGGTCACCGACCCCGACACCTTCCTGCGCGCCTTCCTCCAGCTCGACGACGTCGAACTCGCCCGCGAGGACGCCGTGTCGCACTTCGACCAGCTGCCGGTCAGCGTTCTCACCACCGCCACCCTCGACTGGGTCCGCGAGGCCGCCCCCTGCACCGTCGTCGACGAACGCCGGTTCCGGCCCAACATCCTGCTGCGCACCCCGCCGGGCACCCCGCCCTTCGTCGAGGACCACTGGCTCGGCCGGGAGGCCACCGCCACCGGCCGCGCCGGCCCCCGGCTCGCCTTCCTCCGCTCCAGCGAACGCTGCGTCATGACCGGTGCCCCGCAACCGGGACTGCCGCACGCCCCCGAGATCCTCAAGGCGATCTTCGCCGCCCACGACGGCCACCTGGACGCCCTCGCCGAAGTCCGTCGCCCTGGCCGGCTGCGGCTGGGCGACAGCCTGACGCTCTGCTGACGCCCGCGCCCGGCCCGTCAGACGGGAGAGCCGGCGGTACCGCCGATCAGGCAGAACGGGTGCCCTGCCGGGTCCGCGTAGACCCGCCAGCCGTCGTACGCCTTCAGCGGCGCACCGCCGTGGGCGACCACCTCGCGCTCGGCGGCCTCGATGTCCGCCACGTCGATGTCCAGGTGGACCTGCTGCGGGTGCGCCGGGTCCGGCCACTGCGGCGGGTGGAAGTCCTGCACCCGCTGGAACGCCACCACCGGCCCGCCGTCGGTGTGCAGGGTCGACCAGTCCTCGTCCAGCGACCACCGCGGGTCCGGCCGGTCCACCTCGCCGCCGAGCAGCGCCGCGTAGAAACGGGCCAGCGCGGCGGGGTAGTGGCAGTCCAGGACGATGCACTGCAGCTTGCCGATCACCGTGTGCCTCCTCGGATAACGCGACTTTGTCCCGATGACGAGGCTAATGTCCCGGGCCCGGATCCGTCGGAGGAGCCGCCGCCGAATCGGCGGTCACCCGGGCGGTGAACGAACAAGCAGGGGAACAATCCGGGCAACCGGATATCACCTTGACCCGGTGTCGATCCGCTGTGAAATGATCCGTTCGCTCTCGACCCGGCCGGTGTCCGGCGGTCGGGAACGGCCGCCTCCGGCGGCCGCCGCTCATTTCATCTGGGGGACCATCATCAAGAGACGAATAGCCGTATGTGTCGGCACCGCGCTGCTCGGCGTCGGCCTGCCGGCCCTCTCCGTGACCGCGGCGGGCGCCGCCGTCACGACCCTGTACGTCAACAACGCCGCCGGCGCGCACTGCTCGGACGCCGGCAGCGGCACCCAGGCCGTCCCGTACTGCCACGTCACGGCCGCGGCGGCCGTGGTCCTGCCGGGTCAGACGGTGGACATCGCCTCCGGCACGTACAACGACAGCACCCTGACCGTCACCCGCTCGGGCACGGAGCAGGCGCCGATCACCTTCCGCGGCCCGGCCCCCGGCGCGAACAGCCCGGGTGGCGGCGTCACCCTCTCCAGCACGGCGCCGGGCCACGGCCTGGTCGTGAAGGGCGCGCAGCACATCCGGTTCCAGGACCTCCTCCCGCAGTCCACCGAGGCGGGCCTCCAGCGGGAGGCCGTCGTACTGGACGACGCGCACGACGTGGCCTTCACCCGGGTGAATCCCTGGAACGGCGGGCTCCGGGTCACCAACGGCTCCAGCGGCGTCAGCTTCACCCAGGGCCGGTTCGCGTACGCCGCGGGCCCGGTGGTCCGGGTGGACGCCGGCTCGACCGGCACGGTCCTGTCGACCAACGTGATCCGGGCGAACAGCGTCGAGGACACGACCGGCATCCTGGTCAGCGATGCCCCCGGCACCGTGATCGTGAGCAACACCGTGGAGAGCCTCTGCTTCCCCGGGATCACCCTGAAGGGCGCCTCCGCCGAGGCGGTCGTCGAGAACAACGTCGTCGACACCGCCAAGGACGGCGGCAAGGCCTGCGCAGCGGGCGCCCCGGACACCGGGATCTCGCTCGACGCGGCCGCCGTCGCGGGCAGCAAGGTCGACTACAACGTGGTCTCCCCGGCGAGCGGCGGCCCGGCGTACGGCTGGGGCGGTGCGACCTACACCACCCAGCAGGCGTTCACCGCGGCCACCGGCCAGGGCGCGCACGACTTCGTCGCCGTGCCGAACGACCTCTTCACGACCAGGACCTCCCCGATCGTCGACTCCGCCGACGAGACCGCGCCGGGCATGGCGAACGGCGACGCCTGGGGCTGGCCCGCCGCGGACGACCCGCTGGTGCCCAACACCGGTACCGGCAGAGGCTTCCGGGACCGTGGCGCGCAGGAGTACCAGGACTTCGGCAGCGTCTTCACCCCGGCCGGGCCGACCCGCCTGCTGGACACCCGCGCCGCGATCGGCGTGCCCACGGCCGGCGCCGTGCCCGCCAACGGCACCGTCGACCTCCAGGTCGCCGGCGTCGGCGGTGTTCCGGCCACCGGCGTCACCGCCGTCACGCTGAACGTCACCGTCACCGCCCCCCAGCAGCCGGGCCACCTCACCGTGTACCCGCACGGCGACGAGGCACCCACCGCGTCCAACCTCAACTGGACCGCCGGCACCACCATCCCCAACCTGGTCACCGTGCCGGTCAAGGACGGCAAGGTCTCCTTCGCCAACGTCTCCTTCGGCACCACCCAGGTCATCGCCGACCTCGCCGGCTACTACAGCGCCAAGGGCAGCGTCTTCACCGCGAAGGGCCCCACCCGCCTGCTCGACACCCGGGCCCCGATCGGCGTCCCGCAGGCCGCTCCCGTGGCGGCCAACAGCGGCGTCGACCTCCAGGTCGCCGGCGTGGCCGGTGTTCCGGCCACCGGCGTCACGGCGGTCACCCTGAACGTCACGGTGACGGACCCGAAGCAGGACGGCCACCTCACGGTCTACCCGCACGGGGACAAGCAGCCGGACGCCTCCAACCTCAACTGGACGGCCGGCACCACCATCCCCAACCTGGTCACCGTCCCCGTCAAGGACGGCAAGGTCTCCTTCGCCAACGTCTCCTTCGGCACCACCCACGTGATCGCCGACCTCGCCGGCTACTACAGCGCCGACGGCAAGGACACGTACCGCCCCGTCGGGCCGTGGCGCACGATGGACACCCGTGAGACCCAGTACTACGAGGACGGCAGCAACCGCCCGGCCGGCGCCGTCGCGGCCCGCGACACGCTGGTCGTCCCGATGAACATCCCGAACGTGACCTCGGTGACGCTGAACGTCACCGTGACCGAGCCCGGCGGCCCCGGCCACCTGACGGTCTACCCGCACGGCTCGGCCGCGCCGGACTCCTCCAACCTCAACTGGACCACCGGCCAGACGATCGCCAACCAGGTCGTCGTCCCGGTCAAGGACGGCAGGGTGTCGTTCTACAACGCCAGCGACGCCCCGGTGCACGTGATCGTCGACGTCTCCGGCTACCAGGCCCCCTGAGGCACCTCCGTACAACGGCGGCCCCGCACCCGGAACCCACCGGGTGCGGGGCCGCCGCCGTCACGCCCGCCGTCGTACGGCCGGGCCCGGTCCGACTCGCCGTCTGCTGCGGCCGTCACGAAGGCCTGCCACGGCCCCGGGGGCGAAGGCCGACCGCCGGCCGGCCTGGGTGCACGGGCGGCCGCTCCGCCGGTGATCGACGCGGCGGACCGGTAAGGCCGTTCGAGCCGTACCGGTCCGTGGTGCGAGATCGACGCCCAAGGCCGGGCACCGGGGGCCGGGCGTCAGACGCCAAGCCCCCGGACCACCAGGTCGAGCAGGGCGAAGACGAAGAGCGAGATGCCGACGAAACCGTTGGTGGTGAAGAAGGCGCGGTTGAGTCGCGAGAGGTCGCCGGGCTTGACGATCGAGTGCTCGTAGACGAACGCGCAGACCACCACGAGCAGGCCCACCCAGAAGGCCGGGCCGGCGTCGGTGAGGACGGCGTACCAGCCGAGCAGCAGCACGGTGAGGACGTGGCAGACCCGGGCCCCGTACAGGGCGCCGGCGATGCCGAAGCGGGCGGGCACGGACCGGACGCCCTCGGCGCGGTCGGCGGCGACGTCCTGGCAGCCGAAGATCAGATCGAAGCCGCCGATCCAGACGCCGACCGCGAGGCCGAGCACCACGGCGTCCCAGGACCAGCTGCCGGTGACGGCCAGCCAGGCGCCGACCGGGCCCATCGCCTGGGCCAGGCCGAGGATCGCGTGCGGGAAGTCGGTGAACCGCTTGCCGTACGGATAGACCACCATCGGGACGACCGCGACCGGGGCGAGCGCCAGGCAGAGCGGGTTGAGCAGGGCGGCGGCGCCGAGGAAGACCACCAGGGCGATCGCCGAACCGATGTAGGCGGTGCGCACGGAGACGGCACCGGTGACCAGTTCGCGGCCGGCGGTGCGCGGGTTCCGGGCGTCGATCTCGCGGTCGATGATCCGGTTGGCGGCCATCGCGAAGGTCCGCAGACCGACCATGCAGACGGTCACGATCAGCAGCGTGGACCAGTGCACCCGCTCGTCGGTGAGGAACATCGCGGTGAGCGCCGCGATGTAGGCGAAGGGCAGGGCGAACACCGAGTGCTCGATCATGACCAGCCGCAGGAAGGCCCTGGCCTTGTTCGGCGGCGGGGCCTCGAAGAGGTCGGCGGTGGCGCTCACAGCCCGTACTCCTTCCAGCGCTTGGTGACCAGGGCGGCCGTCTCCGGGTCGGAGGCGACCATCTCGGGCCAGCCGCCGTCGCGGGTGTAGCCCTCCTCGGGGAGCTTGCGGGTGGCGTCGATGCCCGCCTTGCCGCCCCAGAACTGCTGGTAGGACGCGTGGTCCAGGTGGTCGACCGGCCCCTCGACGACCGAGAGGTCCCGGCTGTAGTCGGTGTTGCCGAGCGCCCTCCAGGCCACTTCCTGGTAGTCGTGCACGTCGCAGTCCGCGTCCACCACGATGATCAGCTTGGTCAGCGACATCATGTGGGCGCCCCAGATCGCGTGCATGACCTTCTGCGCGTGCTTGGGGTACTTCTTGTCGATCGAGACGATCACGCAGTTGTGGAAGCCGCCGGCCTCGGGGAGGTCGTAGTCCACGATGTCCGGGATGATGATCTTCAGCAGCGGCAGGAAGAACCGCTCGGTGAACTTGCCCAGCGGGCCGTCCTCGGTCGGCGGGCGCCCCACCACGATCGACTGCAGGATCGGCCGCTGCCGCATCGTCACGCAGTCGATGGTCAGGGCCGGGAACGGCTCCTGCGGCGTGTAGAACCCGGTGTGGTCGCCGAACGGGCCCTCGGGCAGCATCTCGCCCGGCTCCAGCCAGCCCTCCAGCACGACCTCGGCGTCGGCGGGCACCTGCAGCGGGACGGTCTTGCAGTCGACCATCCGCACCCGCTCGCCGGCCACGAAGCCCGCGAACAGGTATTCGTCGATGTCGCCGGGCAGCGGCGCGGTGGCCGCGTACGTGACGGCCGGCGGGCAGCCGAAGGCGATCGCGACCGGAAGGCGCTCACCGCGCTTGGCGGCCACCGCGTAGTGGTTGCGGCTGTCCTTGTGGATCTGCCAGTGCATGCCGATGGTCCGCCGGTCGTGCCGCTGCAGGCGGTACAGGCCGAGGTTGCGGATGCCGGAGTCCGGGTCCTTGGTGTGGGTCAGCCCGAGGTTGAAGAAGGAGCCGCCGTCCAGCGGCCAGGTGAACAGCGCCGGCAGGTCGTCCAGGTTGACGTCGTCGCCGGTGAGCACCACCTCGTGCACCGGCGCGTCGCCCGACTTCACGTTCTTCGGCGGCACGTGGGCCATCGAGGCCAGCTTGCCGAAGGCGTCCCGGAACCCGGTGAAGCCCTGCGGCAGCTCGGGCTTCAGCAGGCCGGCGATCTTCTCGGAGATCTCCTCCGGACCCTTGAGGCCCAGCGCCTTGGCCAGCCGGCGCTCGGTGCCGAAGACGTTCATCGCCAGCGGCATCGCCGCGCCCTTGACGTTCTCGAAGAGCAACGCCGGGCCCTTGGCCTTCTGCACCCGGTCGACGATCTCGCCGATCTCCAGATGGGGATCCACCTCGGCCTTGATCCGCCTGAGGTCGCCTTCTCGGTCCAGCGCCCGGAGAAACGAGCGGAGATCGTCGTATGCCATGCCAGTCAGTATCCGCCACCCGATAGCCTGGGCCGGTCAAGGGGCCCACCTGTCTCCGGGGGAGATCACCGCCGTGCTGAGGATGCTTCCGTTCCTGATCGTGCTCGCCCTGTGGATCTGGGCGTTCATCGACTGCCTCACCACGCCGGAGGAGGAGGTCCGCCACCTGCCCAAGGTGGTGTGGGTGATCATCATCCTGCTCTTCGGCGAGGTCCTGCTCGGCCCGATCGCCTGGCTGGTCGCGGGCAAGCAGCGGGCCGGCGTGCAGCGCCGCCAGGCGGCCTGGCCCTCGGGCACCGCCGGCTACCCGGAGTACGAGCGGCCCCGGGCCGGCCGCAGCACCGCCCCGGACGACGACCCCGAGTTCCTGGCGTCCTTGAAGAAGGACAACAAGCAGCACGAGGACATGCTCAAGCAGTGGGAGGCCGACCTGCGCCGCCGCGAGGAGGACCTGCGGGGCAAGGACGACCCGGACACCGGCGGCCGGGGCTGACCCCGCTCCTCTCCGCTCCCTCGGACAGCCCACCCGGCACAGCCTGTGGTGGGCTTCCGCTTTTTTGGCGCATCCCTACGAGTCGACGGCCCGGACGACGGCGCCTTCCGACATGCACAGATCACTCGGGCCGAGCCGGAGGCTCCCCCCATCCGTCCCCGAACGGCCCTGGACAAGCGGCTCTGACCTGCGCCTTCCCGTCTTCCTCCAAGGCCGGCGAGACCCGCCCGGCGAAACCACCCCGATACCGGCCCGGCGGGCCCGAGGAGGCCCCTTTCTGTTCAGGACTGACATCTAATCGCTCGCGACCTTGTACGGAATCGACGCCGAAACCAAGCTGCCGAGCCTCGTAGAGTCGGTAACTGAAGAAGTGATTCGCAGCCGGGGGCACAGCAGACGTTGGCTGTCGGACAGTTCCCTCACCCTTGGAGTGGTTCGAGATGACGGTTGTGCATGAGGCGCCGGTCGGTGACGAGATCCCCGAGATCCCTGCCGACGCCCGCGGGCGGGTCGCCGAGCTGCACGAACTGCGCGAGAAGGTGCGCAGCGGCCCGAGTGAGCAGGCGACCGAGGCGCAGCATGCGAAGGGGAAGCTGACTGCTCGGGAGCGGATCGATCTGCTGCTGGACGAGGGTTCGTTCCGTGAGGTGGAGCCGTTGCGTCGGCACCGGGCGACGGGTTTCGGTCTGGAGGCGAGGAAGCCGCACACCGATGGTGTGGTCGTCGGTTGGGGCACGGTGCACGGGCGGACCGTGTTCACGTACGCGCACGACTTCCGGATCTTCGGCGGCGCGCTGGGTGAGGCCCATGCGCAGAAGATCCACAAGATCATGGACATGGCCATCGCGGCGGGTGCCCCGCTGATCTCGCTGAACGACGGCGCCGGTGCCCGGATCCAGGAGGGTGTCACGGCGCTGGCCGGGTACGGCGGCATCTTCCAGCGCAACACCCGGGCCTCCGGCGTCATCCCGCAGATCTCGGTGATGCTCGGCCCGTGCGCCGGTGGCGCCGCCTACTCCCCCGCGCTGACCGACTTCGTCTTCATGGTCCGCGAGACCTCGCAGATGTTCATCACCGGTCCGGACGTGGTGCAGGCCGTGACCGGCGAGAAGATCAGCCAGAACGGCCTCGGCGGCGCCGACGTCCACTCCGCGGTCTCCGGTGTGTCGCACTTCGCCTACGACGACGAGCAGAGCTGCATCGAGGAGGTCCGCTACCTCCTGTCGCTGCTGCCGCAGAACAACCGTGAGATGCCGCCGGCCAGCGTCAACGACGACCCGGTGGACCGGCGCAACGACTCGCTGCTGGACCTCGTGCCCGCCGACGGCAACCGCCCCTACGACATGCGCAAGGTGATCGAGGAGATCGTCGACCACGGCGAGTTCCTGGAGATCCACGAGCGCTGGGCCACCAACGTGCTGTGCGTGCTGGCCCGGATCGACGGCCATGTGACCGGCATCATCGCCAACCAGCCGCAGTCGCTGGCCGGCGTGCTGGACATCAACGCCTCCGAGAAGGCCGCCCGCTTCGTCCAGATGTGCGACGCCTTCAACATCCCGCTGGTGACCATGCTGGACGTGCCGGGCTTCCTGCCCGGCGTCGACCAGGAGCACGACGGCATCATCCGGCACGGCGCCAAGCTGCTCTACGCGTACTGCAACGCCACCGTGCCGCGGATCCAGCTGATCCTGCGCAAGGCCTACGGCGGCGCGTACATCGTGATGGACTCCCGCTCGATCGGCGCGGACCTGTCCTTCGCCTGGCCCACCAACGAGATCGCCGTGATGGGCGCCGAGGGCGCCGCAGGCGTCATCTTCCGCCGCGACATCAACGGCGCCGACGACCCCGAGGCGATGCGCGCGCAGAAGATCAAGGAGTACAGGAGCGAGCTGATGCACCCGTACTACGCGGCCGAGCGCGGCCTCGTCGACGACGTCATCGACCCGGCCGAGACCCGCGCCGTGCTCGCCTCCTCCCTGGCCATGCTCCGCACCAAGCACGCCGACCTGCCCAGCCGCAAGCACGGCAACCCGCCGATGTAGTGGATCACCGCAGTGCACCGCCGCAGTTCGCAGTGGCACGAAGCAGTTCGACCCGGTTCGACGCACGTTCGCGCAGCTCGCGACAGTTCCCCGCAGGTCGGGGAGCCCGCACTCCGACCATCCATCCAGCAATCTGCACGGGGGAGAAACCAAGGCCATGAGCGCTTCCGAACCTCTTGTCCGCATCGTCCGCGGCTCGCTGAACGACGAGGAACTCGCCGCCCTGACGGCCGTGCTGATGGCCCGCGCGGTCGCCGCCCAGCAGGCCGCCGCGGCCATCGCCCCGGTCGAGCCGATGGCCGGCTGGAAGCGTCTGGAGCGGCGCCAGCCGTACTGGTCGCCGGTCAGCTGGCAGCAGGCGGCCTAACCGCCGCCGGCCCGCCACCCGTACCGTCAACACCGCCGACGCCGCCCGCACCCCTGCGGCACCGGCACCAAGCGAACGGCCCCCTCGGCCCGGACCCCCGGGCGTCGCGGGGGCCGTTCGCGTACCCTGGCGGGCCGGGCCGAACCCCGGGCCGGGCGAATTCCCGAAGACGGCCCGGCGACGGGAAGTTGGCCCCCGTACAATTCCAGCTGCGCGGTTGCGGCTATCCTCCCCAGATCCCCGGGAGACCCGCCGCCCCCGACCGGACGCCGGCGAGGACCCACGACACCTAGGAGGCTCCGATGGCTCGGCAGGCCCGCGCCCTGGCGACCCGGCAGGCAGTTCTCCGCGCCGCGGCCGTCGTGTTCGACAAACGGGGCTACGCCGGTGCCACGATGGCCGAGATCCTGGAGCAGGCGGCCGTCACCAAGGGCGCGCTCTACTTCCACTTCAGCTCCAAGGAGGAGCTGGCCCGGGCCGTCATCGAGGAGCAGTCCACCTGGCTCGCGTCCTGGGTCCCCACCTCGGACAGCCCGGTCCAGACGCTGATCGACCTCGGGTACGCCTTCGCCGACGCCCTGCAGCGGGATCCGCTGGTCCGCGGGAGCATCCGGCTCACCATCGAGCACGGCACCTTCACCCAGCCGCAGACCATGGCCTACCGCGGCTGGTCCGACGCGGCCCACCTGCTGCTGCGGAACGCGATGGACAAGGGCGAGCTGCACCCCGGACTGGACACCGCAGGGGCGGCCGACGTGATCGTCGGCGCCGTGACCGGGATCCAGCTCACCTCGCAGGTGCTGACCGACCGGCAGGACCTGATCCAGCGGATGACCGACCTGTGGACCCTGCTGCTGCCCGGCCTGGTCCAGCCGCACGCGCTGGCCCGGCTGGCCGTGCACCCGCCTCAGCCGGAGGCCGCCGAGCAGGGCTCCAGCCCCGGCACCAGCCCGGCCGCCGGCTGAGGCGCGAAGACCGGCGCCGGGATGAACCCGGAGCCGAGGTCGAACACGCAGGCCGGGCCCGGATCGGGTTCGGGCTCGGGCTCGGGTTCGGCGGCCGGAGCCGGCACGCCTGCCGGGGGGAACACCCCCGACCCGTCCGTCCGGTAGTCCCCGCGCCGTTCGGCCGGCACCAGGGCGGGCAGCGCCGAGGCCAGCACGGTGGCCACCGCCTCCGGGCGGAGCACCCCGGCGTCCGCCCAGGACAGCAGCACCAGACCGGCCGCGACCGCGGTCAGCAGCTCGGCCGACTCCTCGGGGCCGACCCCCGGCCGCAGCTCGCCGGCGGCCTCGGCCACCGCCAGCTGGCGACGCACCATCACCGTCCAGTCGTGCCAGGGGCCGCACCGGTCCGCGGCGGCCGCGCCCGGCGCCGGCCTGCCGCTCTGGGTGCCCTGGCTCAGCAGCACGCCGGCCCGGACCACGATGTCCTCGCGGAGCAGCCGGGCCAGCTCGTGGGCGAGGTCGAGCAGGGCCTGCACGGCCGGTCCGTCACTGCGGCGGGCCCGCAGCACCGCCGTGGCGATGACCCGGCGGGCGGCCGCCCGCACCCCCTCGGCCAACGCCTGCTTGGACACGAAGTGGAAGTAGAGGGCCCCCTTGCTGACCCCGGCGGAGCGGCTGATGTCGACCAGACTCGCCGACTCGTAGCCCGCGTCCGCGAACGTCCTCGCCGCCGCCATCAGCACGGCCTGCCTGGTGCGTCCCGCCCGCTCCTGCTTGACCACTGAAGGTCCCCTCCCTCTCGACCGGCATGGCACAGCCCGACCCACCGCCGCCGCCGGCCGATGGCGCCCACGGATCCTCCGCGGACGATCCGGGGTCGCCCGGCGCGCCGGGGGCGGTGGCGCGGCCCCGGATGTTCACCCGACCAAGGCCCCGCTCCCGCACCCGCCCCCGTCCGCAGGGCGATCTAAACCGCATGGTTGGTTTCTAATCTAACCCTTGCGCAGTAGTCTTCGTGAAGCGGGCGGTGGAGTCCGGCCCTTGCGCTGCCGGTCCGCACCCCACCACAGTTGTCCCATGCCCGGACGGCCCCCGGCCAGCAGGAGAAACCGGGTGGTCTGTATGTTTCTCGTGGCCGCCCGCTCGCGGTCCCGTCGACCAACTCCCGGGAGTGGGGCAAGGAAATGCCGCTGATCGCAGAACTGGGCGAGGACGAGGCGTATCCCGGACCCAGCGCCGGCTACGACTTCCACGAGCGGACGGTCTCCCGGCACCTGGTGCACCGCACCACGGTCTCCGAGGTCTTCCTCACCGGCTGGCAGGCCACCGGCCCGTACGACTTCCTGCTCGGCGCCCAGTGGCCGCGCGCGCACGGCTTCTACCGGCTGCCCGGGGACACCCAGCACGACCCGGTCCTGATGGCCGAAACGATCCGCCAGGCCGGCCTGCTGATCTCGCACGTCGGGTTCGGCGTCCCGCAGGGCCACCACTTCGCGATGGACGACCTGTCCTACACGGTCGACCCGGACGGCCTCACCATCGGTGCCCGCCCGGCCTCGCTGATGCTCCGGGTCAGCTGCCAGGACGTCCGGATGCGGCACCGCCGGCTCGCCTCGCTGCGGGTCGAGGTCCAGGCCGAGCGCGACGGACGCCCCCTCGGCCACGGCTCCGGGCAGGTCTCGGTGATCCCGCCGCAGGCCTACCGGCGGCTGCGGGGACGCGACGGCCTCAACCCTGCCCCGTTGCGACCCGGCACCCCCACCACACCTGCGCTGGTCGGCCGGGAGAACCCCTCGGACGTGGTGCTGACCCCGGCCCGCCAGCCCGGCACCTGGCTGCTGCGGGCCGACGCCCGGCACCCGGTGCTGTTCGACCACCCGGTCGACCACGTCCCCGGCATGCTCGTCCTGGAGGCCGCCCGCCAGGCGGCCCAGCGGCTGCGCCACCCCGATCCGGTGGTACCCGTCGAGGCGATCAGCAGCTTCGAGCACTACATCGAGCTGGACCGGCCCTGCATGGTCCGGGCCTGGCTGGAGCCGGGATCGGACCCGCGCCGGGTGCCCGTCCGGGTGACGCTGGAGCAGGACGGCCGCACCGCCGCCGAGTGCCGCCTGGTGACCGCACCGCTGGCCCCCGCCGCGGCGCTGCTGGACGCGCCGGCGCTGCTCGACGGCCCGGGCTTCCGGGACTCCCGCGGCCAGGGCCTGCAGATCGCCTCCTGACCGGGCGCCGCCCCGCGGCCCGGCCGGGTGCGCTCAGCCCGGGCGGCCGACGGGTGCGGCGCCGGAGCCGACGCCCAGGGCGGCGCGGTACCAGGGCGCGTGGTCCGCGAACCGCGCGGCGAAGCCCGGGCCGGGGTCGCAGCCGGCCGGTGCCCAGAGCCGGGAGCTGTCGTACCAGTGGTCGACGGCCAGCAGCGAGAGCCGGCGCTCCCGGACAGGAGTGGCGCCGCCGAGCAGCTCCAGCGCCCGCGCCATGCTGATGTCCCCTTCGGGCAGCGGGAGTTCCAGTGCGGTGGCCACGGTGGTGACCAGCTCGCGCGTGGTGACCGGGACGGGGTGGCCGGCGTGCAGCACCCGCCCTGCCGGACCCTCTGCCGGACCCTCTGCCGGGCTCGAGGCCGGGCCCGCCGCGAGGTCCGGCCCCGGGCGGACGGCGAGCGCGGCGAGGACGCGGGCCAGGTCGTCGACGGCGACCAGCGAGAGCCTGGCCCGCCCACCGTCCACCCAGTGCGGCAGCCCGCGGATCAGCTGGGCCAGCGCCGGCACGAACCAGGTGTCCCCGGCCCCGTAGATCAGGTGCGGGCGCAGCACCGTACCGCCGGCCGCGAGCACGAGCTGCTCGCCCGCGAGCCGGGTCCGGCTGGTGACCGAGACCGGCCCGGTTGCCAACTCACCCTCGGCGGCCCCCCGGTGGGCGCCGTCGCGGTAGACGGCCGCGGTGCCCAGCTGGACGATCCGGCGCACTCCCGCGCGGCCGGCCTCGGCGAGCAGGTTGCGGGTGCCCTCCACGTTGACCGCGTGGGCCTCCTCCTCGTCCTCGCCGACCCGGACGGCGAGGTGCACCAGGGTGTCCACGCCGTCGCAGAGGCCGCGCAGCGAGGCCCGATCGGTGAGGTCGCCCCGGGCGTGCTCCGGCCGCGGCAGGGCCCCGGCCGCAGGCCCGGCATCGGCCCCGTCCGGCACCGGCCGCCGGTGGGTCAGCAGCCGTAGGACGGACGGCCGCGAGGCCTCCGCGTCCGCCCGGTGCAGGGCTCGGCGGAGCTCGCGGGCCGTCCAGCCGCCGGTGAAGCCGGCTACTCCGGTCAGCAGGACGGTCCGGGCGGTGCTTCCCATCGGCGTACGCCTCTCGCTCTCCGCCGCCGGGCGGCCCGTCGGGTCAGGTCGGTCGGACGGTCCGGTCGGGACGGTCCGGTCGCCCGGAAGGGCCAGGACGGCCCGTCAGGTCGGGGCGGGGGCCGTCCGGGCCCGGGGCGGCAGGGTCGGCCGGTCAGGCCGCGGCCAGGGCCGCGGGACGGCCCGCGTGCATCACGCTGAGGTTGGCGGCGAGCCGGTTCGGGTCCTGGGTGAGCCAGAGCCGCAGGGTGGCCCCCAGCATGGCGCTGGCGGAGCCGATCCGCACCCCGGTGACCTGGGCCACCCGGGCCGCGCCGGGGACGAGCAGATCGGCCAGCGGGGTGGGCAGCCAGACCGTCAGGGCGCAGGGCGCGGGGGCGGCCAGGGCGGCCAGCAGCCGGTACGCGTCCGCCGGGCTCTGCAGGGTGGGGATGACGTCCAGCAGGCCGTCCGCCACCACCTCGGACAGATCGCTGTGGTGCCCTTGTGCGAGCCTGCGGAGCAGCGTTCGCTCGGCGGCGGTGATTCGGACGGTCACCATGACCTCGTCGCACTCCATTGCGCGGTCCTCCTCGACGCTCCCGTGCCAGGCCCAGATGCCTGACACATACCCTGCCACAAACTGTCATATATCCGGACACCGCCCCCGGCAGCGTCAGGACGGCCGCGCCGGCGGCCCGGCGGCCACCGCATTCACCGGCACCGGCACCGGCACCCCGCCGTAGGCCCGTTCGGCCATGGTGGCGACCATCAGCGGGAAGGACGCCGGCGGGATCAGGGGCGAGGCCGGGAAGTCCGGCCGCAGCACCCCGTCGGGGAAGAACGCGGCCTCGCACCGGCGGCAGAGCAGCGCCGCCTCCCAGACCGCGGCACGGCGTTGCCCGACCCCGGTCTCCCAGGCGTGGACGGCCAGCCGCTCCCGGTGCCGCAGGGTCAGCACCAGGTACCGGGCCCCGGCGGCGGCCAGCAGGAGCACCGGCAGGACGAACCCGCTGAAGGCCCGGCCCAGCTGGTAGGAGCTGCTGACGTCGATCCCGTCCGAGGCCGCCGTGTTCACCCCGCCGACCAGCAGCAGGCCGCCGAACACCGCGAGCACCGGGACGGCCCCGCCGAGGTCCCACCGGGGCGGCGGTCCGGCCGCCTCCGGCGGCGCCACCGCCTGCCGGAACGGCTCGCCGGCCGCCCACTCGTGGTCGGCGTACGCCGCCCGGACGGTCGTCACCGCGTCGGCGCGGTCACAGCCGGGACAGCGCGCCCGGTTCTCGGCCATCGGTCCCCTCCCCTGAGAATGCGATGCGGTGGAGCGTGGTGCTCAGGACGACGGCCCGGCTTCCTCCCCCTGCGGAGCACCGGGCCGTGCGAACCGGTCGGCCGTCAGACGCCCGCGTACGAGTGCTTGCCCGTGACGAAGATGTTGACGCCGTAGTAGTTGAAGAGCCAGCAGGCGAAGGCCGCCAGCGCCAGGTAGGCCGCCTTGCGCCCCTTCCACCCGGCGGTGGCGCGGGCGTGCAGGTAGCAGGCGTAGGCGACCCAGGTGATGAAGGACCACGTCTCCTTCGGGTCCCACTCCCAGTACTTGCCCCAGGCGGCCTCGGCCCAGATCGCGCCCGCGATGATGGTGAAGGTCCAGAGCGGGAAGACCAGGGCGTTGATCCGGTACGAGAGCTTGTCCAGGGTGGACGCGGCGGGCAGCCGCTGCCAGACCGAGGCCGAGGTGCGCAGCGGGCCGGTGGTCAGCCCGGCCGCGATCCGCTTGTCGTACGAGTCCTTGCCGAGGTAGAGCGCGGTGGTGATGAAGGCCGCGTAGAACGCGCCGCCGCAGATGATCGCGGTGGAGACGTGGATGGCCAGCCAGTACGAGTGCAGGGCCGGGACGAGCTGCTCGGAGTCGGTGTAGAGCACGGTGGTCGCCACGCCCAGGGTCAGCAGACCGGCCACCATCACCGGCAGGCCGAGCCAGCGGGCCTGCTTCTTCGCCGCCAGCAGGGCCAGGAAGGCCAGCACCATGGTGAGCGCGAAGGCGCACGAGAACTCGTACATGTTGCCCCACGGCCAGCGGGTCACCGACAGGCCTCGGGCGATCACCCCGCCCGCGTGCAGCAGCGCACCGAGGACGGTGAGCGAGATGGCGATGCGCCCGGCCAGGTCGGCCTTCTCGCTGCCGCCGGCCGCGCCCGGGCCGTCGGCCTCCTCGCCCTCCTCGCGGCCGCTGGTGACGACCGTCGCGCCCTCGCCCGCGAGGGCGGTGCGGGTCAGCGTGGTGGTGCCGCCGCCGGCCGCGGCCACCGTGACGGTGACCTTCTTGGCCGCCTTCGCGGGCGTGCCGACGGCGGCCGCGGCCACCGTCTCGGCGAGGCTGGACTGCTCGGAGGAGCGGACGGCGACCGCGCCCTTGCTGCCGAAGGTCCACTCGAACATGTAGGCGAACATGCCGAAGAGGTACACGGCCATGGCCGAGTAGATGAGCTTGTTGGAGAGGTCGGCCAGGCTGGGGTCGACCGCCGAGGCGAGATGCACCGTCTACTCCTTGGAGTGCGGGTCGGCAGGGACTGCGGGGTCTGGGGTTGCGTCGGGTGCGGATCCGGCCTCGGCCCGATCCGGCCGCGGCTCGTCGGAGGCGGGCTCGTCGAGCGCCGGGGCGTCGTCCTGGAGGTCGACCGCGAGTTCGGCCAGCTCCTCGGCGATCTTCGCGGACTCGCTGCGGGCCAGCCCGGCGAGTTCGACCAGGGTGGTGCCGTCCGGCATGGCGACCGCCCGCACCCAGATCCGGCGGCGCTGCACGAACAGCGAGCCGATCAGGCCGAGGATCGCGCACACCGCGCCGGTCAGGGCGACCGCGTTGCCCGGGCGGTGGGACACGTTGAAGCTGGCCCACTGCTTGTAGCCGTCGAAGGTGACGGTCCCGTAGTTGTCCGGCAGGGTCCAGCCCTGGCCCGGCTTCAGCTTCACCTTGGCGATCTGGCCGTCCTGGGTGAGCTGGGTCATGCCCCGGCTGTCCAGCTGGTAGACGTTCTCCGGCAGGCCGGAGTCGCCGGCCGGGCCGACGTACGCGTTGAGCACCAGCAGCGGGTCCGCGTCACCGGGGAAGAGCGAGCGCGGGCCGGTGCTCATGTCGAAGTTGGCCGGCGCGGTCGGCAGGAAGAAGCCCTGGAAGGCCATCTTGACCTTCTTGTCGTCCTTCTCACTGAAGCCGTAGTCGGACACCTTGACCACACCGGTGGAGGTCAGGTTGCTGTCCTGCGGCAGGAACGCGGTCGGGCCCGAGTAGACCACCTCGCCCTTGGCGTTCTTCACCGTCACCACCGGCGCGTAGCCGTGGCCGATCAGGAAGACCTTGCTGTCGCCGATCTCCAGCGGGTGGTTGACCTCGATGTCGCCCTTGGTCAGCTTCGAGTCGTCGCTGCCCTTCCAGTACCGGATGTGCGCGGTGAACTCGCGGGCACTGCCGACCTGGTCGCCGCTGGTCTGGAAGCGGGAGGTGAAGTTGTCGAGCTTGAAGCCGAACGAGTCCAGGTCGTCCGAGCCGTAGAAGGCCGTGCCCTTGAAGTCGTCCAGCTGCGTCATGGTGTTGGAGTAGCCCTGGCCCTCGATCACCAGCTTGCCGCCCTGGCCGCTGGCCAGGCTCGCCCAGGCGAAGCCGGCCAGCAGCGCGAACAGCGACAGGTGGAAGAGCAGGTTGCCGACCTCGCGCAGGTAGCCCTTCTCGGACGCCACCGAGCCGCCGGCCAGGTTCGCCCGGAACCGCCGCCGGCGCAGCAGCCGGTGCGCGGCCGCGTTCACCGTCACGGCGTCCGCGTCGGTGCGCCAGGCCGCGTACACCGGCATCCGGGTCAGGTTGCGCGGCGCGGCCGGCGGCTGCGCGCGCAGCACCCCGACGAACTGCCAGGTCCGCGGGATGATGCAGCCGGCCAGCGAGACGAACAGCAGGATGTAGATCGCCGAGAACCAGACCGAGCTGTACACGTCGAACAGCTGGAGCTTCTGGTAGATCGGCGCGGCCGTGGTGTGCGCCGCCTTCCAGGCCTGCACCTTGAAGGCGTTCTGGCCGTTCTGCGGGATCAGCGAGCCGGGGACGGCCGCCAGCGAGAGCAGGAAGAGCAGGATCAGCGCGACCCGCATCGAGGTCAGCTGGCGCCACGTCCAGCGCAGCCAGCCGAACGCCCCTATGCCGGCCGGACCGTCCGACTCGGCGGGGGCGCTGGTGAGGCGCTCCGCCGTCCGCTCGTCCTCGTCGGGCCGGCTGACCCCGGTGTCGGTGTCGGTGTTGCTCACGCTCAGATTCCGATCGAGAAGTCGGCGGTCAGGACCTGCATCTGCTGCACCAGCGAGTCCCAGACCCCGGTGACCAGCAGCAGCCCGACGGCGACCAGCATGCCGCCGCCGATCCGCATCACCAGCGGGTAGTGCCGCTTGACCCAGCCGAAGGCGCCCAGCGCCCGGCGGAAGGCCAGCGCGGCCAGGATGAACGGTACGCCCAGCCCCAGGCAGTAGACGGTCATCAGCAGCGCGGCGCGGCCGGCGTCCGCCTCGCTGGTGGAGAGCGACAGGATGGTGCCGAGGGTCGGGCCGATGCACGGGGTCCAGCCGACCCCGAAGACGACACCCAGCAGCGGCGCCCCCGCCAGGCCGATCGCCGGGCGGCGGTGCGAGCGCATCTCGCGCATGCTCAGACCGGGCACCAGGCCCATGAAGGCCAGGCCCATCACGACGGTCAGCGAGCCGAGCACCACGCCGATCGCCCGGCGGTGCTCCTGCAGGGTCTGCCCGAAGTAGCCGAACAGCGCGCCGGTGGAGACGAACACCGCCGTGAAGCCGAGGATGAACAGCACCGAGCCGAGCAGCATCCGGCCGCGCCGGGCGCCGCGCGCGTCGGCGAGGTCGGCGGCGGAGAAGCCGGTGACGTACGAGAGGTAGCCCGGCACCAGCGGCAGCACGCACGGTGAGAAGAACGAGACCAGACCGGCCGCCAGCGCCACCGGCACGGCCAGCAGGATGGCGCCGCTCTCGACGGTGCCGGAGGCGCCGCCCAGCGCGATCAGGGTGGCACTCAACTCTTCTGCTCCGCCAGCACGGGCTTCAGCATCGCCTCGATGTCCTCGGCCTCCAGCGCCCGCATCGCCCGGGCCGCCAGCTTGCCGTCGCGGTCGATCACCAGGGTGGTCGGGATCGACTGCGGGTTGAGGCTGCCCTTGGGGAACTTGAGGATCTGGGTGCCGTCCGGGTCGTACAGGCTGGGGAAGGTGACGCCCTTCTCCTGCTCGAAGCGGACGGCGTTCGCCGGGTCGATGTCCCGGGTGTTGATGCCGAGGAACTGGACGCCCTGGTCCTTGTAGGTGTTCCAGACCGACTGGAGGTTGGGGGCCTCGGCGCGGCACGGGTTGCACCAGGAGCCCCAGATGTTCAGCACCACGACCTTGCCCCGGTAGTCCGAGAGCGCGACCTTGGCACCTTCCAGGGTGGTGCCGGAGATGTCCGGCGCGTCCTTGCGGTGGCCGGCGGCGGCGGTGTCCGGCGCGCCGCCCTTGCCGACGATGAAGCCGGTCTGCGCGTCACCGCTGCCTGAAGACCCGGACGACGAGCAACCGGTGAGGACGAGCGCGGCAGCGGCGGCTACGGCTGCGGCGAGACGGAGGCGGGGACGCGTCGTGCCAGACATGTGAAAAGTTTCGCATGGGACTCCGGGCAGGTTTCGCGGGGTCCGACCTAGCGTGTCGAACCGCCCCTGACCTGCGGCTGCGCCAAGGCGCGGCTGGACGCTCCGGCCCCGAATCGCTTATCCGCCGGGGCCGGGCGCCGCGGCGCCCGGGGGCGGTACGCGTACGGGCCCGGGAGCGGCACGGGCCCGGGTGAGCGCGGTCACTCCCCCGGGCCCGCCCGCGTCAGGCGCCGAAGCTCTTGCCGACCGGCTTGCCCTTGCCGCCCTTGCCCACCAGGTGCGCCGGCAGCAGGTCGCGGGCCGGCTCGCGGTAGCCGACCGACACGATCCGGTCGCCCTCGTAGGTGAAGCTGGTCAGCGAGGCCAGCGAGCACTGGCGGCGGCGCGGGTCGTGCCACAGCCGGCGCTTCTCCACGAACGAGCGGACCGTCCAGATCGGCAGCTGGTGGCTGACGCAGACCGCCTCGTGCCCGCGCGCCGCGTCCCGGGCGGCGGCCAGCGCGCCCATCATCCGCACCGCCTGCTCGATGTACGGCTCGCCCCAGGACGGCTGGAACGGGTTGGTCAGGTACTTCCAGTACGAGGGGTTGCGCAGCGAGCCGTCGCCCACCCCGAAGGTCTTGCCCTGGAAGATGTTGTCGGCCTCGATCAGCCGCTCGTCGACCGCGACGTCCAGGCCGTGCGACTTGCCGATCGGCTCGGCGGTCTCCTGGGCCCGCTCCAGCGGGGACGCCACCACGTGGGTGATGTCCCGCCCGGCCAGGTCCTCGGCGACCCGGTCGGCCATCTGCCGGCCGAGCTCGGACAGGTGGTAGTCCGGCAGGCGGCCGTACAGGATGCCCTCCGGGTTGTGCACCTCACCGTGCCGCATGAGGTGCACGACGGTGATCTCTTTGGCGCTCACTTCAAGTTCTCCTGGCGGGCTGCTGAGTGGTTGGGGTCCGGGTGTTGGGGTCCGGGTGTTCGGGCCCCGGTGGGCGGGTCCCGGTGGTGCGAGGTCCGCGGTGCCGGGTCCGAGGGCGGATCCGGCACCGGCGGGGCCGTACGGTCGGCGGGTCAGGCGGCCGGCCGGGCCTCGGCGGCCGCGCGGGCGGCGGCCGGCAGGGCGGCGGCGATCCGCTCGATCGCCCGCTCGTCGTGGGACGCCGAGACGAACCAGGACTCGAAGGCCGACGGCGGCAGGTAGACGCCCTGCGCGAGCATCGAGTGGAAGAAGCCGTTGAAGCGGTACGCCTCCTGGGTCTTCGCCTGGTCGTAGTCGGTCACCGGCCGGTCGGTGAAGAACACCGAGAACATGTTCCCGGCCGTCTGCAGGCGGTGGGCCACGCCCTCCTTCGCCAGCGCGTCCGAGACCAGGCCGGACACCTCGGCCGCCACCCGGTCCACGGTCGCGTACACCTCGTCGGTGCAGCCGCGCAGCTGGGCCAGGCCCGCCGCGGTGGCGACCGGGTTCCCCGACAGCGTGCCCGCCTGGTAGACCGGCCCGGCGGGGGCCAGGTGGCCCATCACGTCGGCCCGGCCGCCGAAGGCCGCCGCCGGGAATCCGCCGCCCATCACCTTGCCGAAGGTGAGCAGGTCCGGCGCCCAGCCCTCGTTCGCGGCCTCCAGGCCGTACCAGCCGGCCTTGGAGACGCGGAAGCCGGTCATCACCTCGTCCGAGATGAACAGCGCGCCGTTCTCCCGGCAGAGCCGGGCCAGGCCGCCGTTGAAACCGGGCAGCGGCGGGACGACGCCCATGTTGCCGGGCGAGGCCTCGGTGATCACGCAGGCGATCTCGCCCGGGTTCGCGGCGAAGGCCGCCTCGACCGCGGCCAGGTCGTTGTACGGCAGCACGATGGTGTCGCCGGCCTGGGCCCCGGTGACGCCCGGGGTGTCCGGCAGGCCGAAGGTCGCAACGCCCGAGCCGGCGGCGGCCAGCAGCGCGTCCACGTGACCGTGGTAACAGCCGGCGAACTTCACCACCTTGGCGCGGCCGGTGAAACCGCGGGCCAGCCGGATCGCCGACATGGTCGCCTCGGTGCCGGAGGACACCAGGCGGACCTGCTCGACCGGCGCGATCCGGTCGACGATCTCCTCGGCCAGCTCCACCTCGCCCTGCCCCGGCGTACCGAAGGAGGTGCCCCGGGTGACCGCGGACCGCACGGCGTCGATCACCGCCGGGTGCGCGTGGCCCAGGATCATCGGTCCCCACGAGCACACCAGGTCGACGTACTCACGGCCGTCGGCGTCGGTGAGGTAGGGGCCGTTTCCGGACACCATGAAGCGCGGCGTGCCGCCGACCGCGCGGAAGGCGCGCACCGGGGAGTTGACGCCACCGGGGGTGACGACCGAGGCGCGGTCGAACAGCGACTGGGACTGAGGTGCTTCGTAGGGGTAGCTCACTCGCACATGGTCTCAAATCGTGTCCTTCACCTCTGCATGTCGGACCCGATCATCTGGAACGATGATCCGTGTGCCGTTGTCTGTACGGTTGTCCGTACAGCAGGGGCGCCGACTGCTGCCTTGACCGAACCGGTCAGACTGTGCGCACATGCATTGCACAGGGCTTACGTCGCCACCGCCGCGGGCAGTGGTGACGTACGACGGTGTGAACGGGTTGGACGGTACGACGGCGGCCGTGTACGACGGCGCTTGACGGGTAAGGGGCACGTCCGGGAGGGACACCGGACGTGCGGGGGTCTGTCGATTCCGGCGAATTCCGGTGAGGATGGTCCGAGTGTCCGAGGCGCAGGACGGCCACGACGAGATCGCGGGCGGCTCCCGACGGTCCGCGCGGGCCGCGAGCGGCGGTACGGGAGCGGGTACGGGTGCAGGTCGCAGTGGAAGACGGGGTGAGGGACGCGTGGGGGTGACCTACAAGTACTTCGGCGCACCCGATCGCGCCACCGCCGCCAGAGTCCCCACCGCGCTCGGCCCCGGCGGCCTCGGCCTCGACGCCGGCGAGCTGGGCGCCCTCGGCCGCCTCGGCGACCTGATGGAGACCAGCGGCTCACCCAACGGGCATCTCTCCACCAAGATCAAGCCGGAGACCATGAGCGCGATGGTCCTCACCGGCATCCAGGGCGTCCCGCTGCACCAGGTGCCACCGCTGGAGCTCGTCGTCCTGCACCCGGACTACGCGGTCGTCCAGCTGCCCCAGATCGTCGTCGAGCCGCTCCGCAAGGCCGACGAGACCGAACTGGGCGCGGCCGCCTTCATCTGGTCCACCGTCCCGGACCGCCGCGGTCCGCGCGACGCCTTCGTGATCTACAGCATGCTGCACGAGTGGCAGGACTTCGCGAACCGGCTGCACGACGCGGGACACCAGCTGTACTGCCTGGTGTGGCCCTGACCCGGCACTTGGCAGTTGGTTGATCAGCGTCCCCCGTGACGGAGATCCTGGCCCGGATGCCGGATGCCGGATGCCGGATGCCGGATGCCCGAGCTCGGGCCGTGCGGCCGCGAGGCGGTGCGGCCGACTCCCGAGCGTGGGCGGCCGAGCCTCGGCGGCCGGGCGTGGGCAGCCGGGGGCGGGCGACAGTCCGATGGGGGTCCGCCGCTCCGGCCGGCCGGCGAGCCCTGGCCGACCTGCTCCGTACCGGACGACGAGGAGCCCTCGGGCTGCCGGCCTCGGCGATGGTGGCGGTGGCGGTGGCCGGCTCTTCTGTTCACCCTCGCGAGCGACGACGGGACGGAGATCGTGGTCGGACGCTTCGGCGAGCTGCGGATCTTCGCCTGCCCGGCCGACCGGCGGCACCCGTCCCAGGCGGACCTGCACCGAAGGAGCCGCGGACCTGCCGCGACCCGTGGGCTCACCGCGCCCGTTCGACCCATGGCGGTGACGCCACGTCAATCATTGCTCACCGGTACCCCGCAGGCGCCTCGACGGCCGGAGCGGCCGGACGGGCCACCGGTTACGGCACGCCCAGTTCGAAGAGGGCGTAGCCCGCGTACCAGCCCGAGGCGAGGGCGGGGAGCGCGAGGAGCCCGGCCAGGGTGGCCCAGCTGTGCCGGCGCAGGGCGACCGCCAGGCCGATGAAGAGCGGGAAGGCGGGCAGCAGGTAGCGGGAGATGTTGTCGAATATCTGGTTGCTGGCCAGCGCCGCGACGATGGTCAGCCCGGTGTAGACGACCAGGACCAGCGGGGGACGGGTCCGCAGCAGTAGGACGACCAGGCCGGGGAGGGCGATCAGCAGGGCGATCGCGATCAGGTCGGGGACGGGGTTGACCTGCCAGGCGTGCCAGCGGCCGACCAGGATGTCCAGGAGGCTGTGGGCGGTGGCCGAGCCGAAGTCGAAGTAGCGGTTCCAGGCGCCGCGTTGGAGATGGAAGTAGCCGGCCGGGTCGCCGACCTTCCAACCGACCCAGCCGATGTAGCCGAGCAGGCCCCACGGGGCGATCAGCAGGGCCACCAGGGGGCGCACGATGCCATCTGTGCGCCGTACGAGTGCAACGAGCGCCGCGAGGGAGACGGCGGCGATCAGCGCCGCGGCCGTCGGGCGGCCCAGGCCCGCCGTGAAGGCGAGCAGACCAGCGGTGAGCCAGCGCCGGGTGATCACGCAATGGCAGGACCAGGCCGCGAGCGCCACGAACAGCGAGTCCGAGTAGACCGCCCACTCCACGCCCGAGCCGGGGAACAGGCCCCAGATCGCCGCCGCGATCACGCCCGCCCGCACCCCGCCGAGCCGGGCCGCGACGGCGAAGATCCCGGCGGCCGCGGCGAACGACGCCACCACCGCGACCAGCATCCCGGCGCCGTAGGTACCGAGGCCGGTGCAGGCACAGACGATCCGGATCAGCCACGGGTAGAGCGGGAAGAACACCGCCGAGTTCTCGTACAGGGTGGCGTGCGGGTAGCCCTGCAGCGGGATCAGCTGCGGGTGGTACCCGCTGAGGGCGATCCGCTGGTACCAGACGCCGTCCCAGCTGCCCAGGACGTCCCAGGGCCGGGCACCGCCGCCGCGCCCGGCGGCCTTGCCGCTGTAGTCGTCCGCGTAAACGAGCAGGCCGAGGAAGACGGCGAACCCGGCCGCCTTCACCGCCGCGTACACACCGAGCGCGGCGCCGTAGCGGCCGGCCCGGGCGCGTAGCGCCGTCCCTCGCGGGGCACCGGACCATGCCTCGGGCAGGTCCGCGGGGCGGTGCGGGCCCGTGGAGGTGGCGGCCGACGGCGTCGTGTGCGCCAACGCGCCGGACGCCTCGGGCGACGCGCTGATCGGTGTTGTGCTCATGGAACCCTGACTCCGCCCCCGCCGAGGACCGCCGCTGTGTACGCAAGCTGCCGGGCGAGCCTACGGCACGGCCTGCCGCTGCCCGCGGGGGCCTGCCCCGGCGCCCCGGGCGCCGGCGGCCGGGGAGCGCCGGCGGCCGGGGAGCGCCGGCCGAGCTGCCGTACCCGCTGCCGGGGCCCGTCGCCGCCGTGATCGGGGCGACGGGCTGAGGGCGAGCGAGGGCATGCGCCCGGCCGGCTGCCCGCCGGCGGATCAGCCGTGCAGGTACACGATGCCGAGCTTGGTGAGCTGCCACAGCTGGCCGGGGGCGCCGGTGTCGGCGGCGAGTTCGATCAGCTGGTTGCCCTGGGCGTCCGGCGGGCCGGCGGTGGCGACCTTCCCGGTGTCCTGCGAGTCGGCCAGGGTGTACCGGCCGTCGCCGGCCGGCTTGAAGACCCAGTGCTGGTTGCCGCCGCCGTTGCAGCGCCACTGCACCAGGCGGGTGCCCGGGGCGGTGGAGGCGCCGGTGGCGTCCAGGCACATGGCGCGGTTCCCGCTGAAGTCCAGTTCGTAACTGCCGCCGGACTTGGCCTCCAGGACGAAGGACTGGTTCAGCCCGCCGGTGGCCCGGTAGGTGATGGCGGCCCGCCCGTTGGTGCTGTCGCCGTAGCTGCCGCCGCCGGACAGGTCGAGCACCTGGCCGGTGGCGGGGTTGGTGAGCTGGTACCAGGCACCGTCCTCGGGCTTGTCGCCGAACGGCTGCCCGGGGGTGAGGGGTTCGATGGAGGTGGTGTTCTGCTGATCGAGGGTGCAGTACGCCTGCTGCTGGGCGGGCCGGGCGTAGAACTGGCCGAGGCAGACGCCCTCCGCGCGGTAGCCGGCGACCCGCAGGTGGTACGACTGGCGCACCATGTTCATGCACAGGCCCGGGATGCCGATCTGCTGGTCGCAGCCGTTGCGGACCCACTCGGAGAGGTTGATCACGTCGCCGTTGGTGTACTCGTACGGCGAGCTGGTCCACTCCGCGCACACCTCGTGGCCGAACGAGACCCGGCGCTGGTCGAGGTAGCGCACACCGGGCACCTGCTCGGCGGCGGCGCGCAGGGTGTCGCTGAAGACCGGCACCACCCAGTTGTGCCCCCAGGCGAGGTCCTCGGGGAACGCCGGGCAGCCGTCCGCGACCTTGCCGACGTACGTGTTGGTGCGGATGTCGGGCGTGATCGGGTTGAAGTAGGACTGGTGGACCAGCTGGTACGAGGAGTCGGCGTAGCCGGCCGCCCGCATGGTCTGCCGGATGTCGCGCAGGGCCGCGACCACCTTGGGCTGGATCCGCTTCGCCCGTTCGGCGATCTCGGCGCTGCCGATGGTGTCGCGGCAGCCCTGGCTCTGCGGGATCGGGAAGTACTGGCTCAGGCAGTGCATCATGATGCCGCTGAAGTCGAAGTCGTCGTTGGCGCCGATCGTGACGACGACCATCTTGATGTCGTACCTGGCGGCCGCCCGGGCGAGTTGGACGTCCTGCTTGGGTTCGCCGAAGTCGCCGCTGCCGGGGCCGGTGATCTTCGCGAGCTCGGGGTCGCTGACCAGGTCACCGGTCTGCGCGCCGGAGCAGGCGAGGTCGATCGGGGTGACGCCGGGGATGTCGGTGACAAAGATCTCCGACTTGGGGTGGCGGTGGCAGTAGTCGGTGGGGGTGTCGCTGTCGGGGAAGTAGCCGTCGCCGGTGTCGGTGCCGGCGCCCTCCCCCGAGATGGCGCTGTCGCCGAGGGCGACGATCGCGGGCGGGCGGTCCTGGGCGGCGCCGGCGGTCGCGGTGTCGGCGAGCGCGCCCGGGGCGCCGGCCAGGACGAGGGCGGCGACCAGTCCGGCGGTGGCGAGCAGGGCGGCGACGGGGGAGCGCCGGGACGCGGCGCGTCTCGGGGCGGGCGGGAGCGGTGACCTGATCACGCGTTACTCCTTGCGGGGGCGGGGACGCCGACCGGTGGGGGCCGGACGGCGCGGAGCGTGGAGCGTGCGGTTGCCCTCGGCCCGAACTGCCGTCGGCCGAAGGAAATATGAGCAGGCCTCATATTCTAGGTACTGACAAGTAACGCAACAAGGGTCATGACAAGGGCGGGACGGACGCATCCGCCCGCTCCCCGGTGCTGTCCGGCGGCCCCGACGCGAAGGGCCGCCGGACAGCACCGAGCCGCCGCCCGCACCCCAGGAGGGAGGCGAGGACGGCGGCTCGGTGCTGCGCGGAACGAACTGACCGGGTGAGGTCAGCCGACGTTGGCGCAGCTGTTGCCGAAGGCCGGGTTCAGCAGGCCGACAACGTCGATGGAGTTGCCGCAGAGGTTGACCGGGATGTGCACCGGGACGGCGATGTTGTTGCCGGAGGCGACACCCGGGGAGCCGGCGGCGACGCCCTCCGCGGTGGAGCTGGCCATCGCGCTGCCGGCACCGGCCGCAATGATGCCTACCACGGCGGCGCCAACTGCGGCGGTCTTCTTGATGCTCATATCGAGCCTCCTGAACGATCGAAGGGGTTCACAGCTGCACGGAACGTGCGTGATCTCCAACGAGGCCCCGGGTACCGGGTTGCGCGCACCCGGCGGCTATCACCCGTACGGCTTACCCGGCGCATTCGGGTGATCGGAGAACCCGGCCGTTTCCCCCCGGGCGTCCCGTCGTTCTTCCTGGCGGAACACGCTTCATCCGGCCCACTCACGAAACGGGACCCCGACACATGCGCAAGCTCGCCCACGGCGTGCTCGGCACCGCGGCCGCCGCAGCCCTGCTGCTCGGCGGCGCCGCCACGGCCTCCGCCCACTCCTACGGCGCGTCGGCCGAGGGCGTCGCGGCGGGGTCGCCCGGTGTGCTCTCCGGCAACCTGATCCAGATCCCGGTGAACATCCCGGTCAACCTGTGCGGCAACACCGTCGACGTGATCGCGGCCCTCAACCCGGCCTTCGGCAACGCCTGCGCCAACGGCTGACCCCGGGCCACCGGACCGGACGAAATCCGATTCCCCGGACTCCCGGGAGGTCGCCCCGCGTCGAACTCCCGTTCTTCGTGGACGATCTCCTGGTCGCGCCACCGTGCGAACTTTTCCCGGCCGTGTGGGAATTGTTCGAGGGGCGCAAGAACGAAGCGGCCGAGCACCGCCCAAGCCAGGGGCGACACGCGCGACTTGGGCCGCCAGAGTGACAATCACGGCGCACCCCGAAACCCGCGGGCGATGATTCTGATTCGCCCGGATCCCGACAGTCGATCCCGTCGGGAAGACAATGGAGGAAGACCCCCATGCGTAACCTCAAGAAGGCTGCCGTCCTGTCCATCGTCGCGGCCGGCCTCGTGGTCGGTGCGGCCGGTGGCGCTGCCGCCAGCTCCACCGCCGAGGGCGTCGCCGCCGGCTCCCCCGGTGTGCTCTCCGGCAACCTGATCCAGGTCCCGGTCCACGTTCCGCTCAACGTCTGCGGCAACACCGTCAACGTGATCGGCCTGCTGAACCCGGCGTTCGGCAACAGCTGCGCCAACGTCGGCTGAAACGGCGGTCGCTGATCAGGCGACGTCGTTCCACCGAGTCCGTGCCGCACCCCGCCACCGCGGGGTGCGGCACGTCCCCCGTTTGTGATCTAGGAGATCAACTCCCATGCAGAACGTGAAGAAGGCCGTCGTCCTCACCGCTGCCGCCGCCGGCATGGTGCTGGCCGGCGCGGGTGCCGCTGCCGCCAGCTCCACCGCCGAGGGCGTCGCCGCCGGCTCCCCCGGTGTGCTCTCCGGCAACCTGATCCAGGTCCCGGTCCACGTTCCGGTGAACCTCTGCGGCAACTCCGTCAACGTGATCGGGGCCCTCAACCCGGCGTTCGGCAACAGCTGCGCCAACGTCGAGGTCCCGCAGCCGCCGCCCGTCGTCGACGAGGCCGACTGCTGATCACCGATCGGCACGAGTCCTGACCGTACTGCCCCTCGGCCTCCGGCCCTGGGGCAGTACGGCGTCGGCGCTCCACCCCTGCGACCCGCACCACCGAAACACCCGAAGGGTAGGTCCTGATGGCCTTCAAGAAGAGCGGCGCCGGCCTCGCCGTCCTGGGCGCGGCGATGCTGCTGGGCACGGGTACGGCGCACGCGGATCCCGTCACCAACCTCCAGCGGACCGATGTCGTCCCCGCCGTCGGCGGGCTGACCGGCGCCCTCGGCTACGGCGTGGCGCCGGTCAAGGACCTGCGGCTGGACCCGTTCGCGCAGTCCTCCGCCGACGTGCTGAACAACGGGGTGGCCGTGCAGCCCGAGAACTCCGGCCTGACGCCGGTGGCCACCACCACCGTCACCGGACCGCTCAGCGACGGCGGCGGCCCCAGGGACCTGCCCGCGGTCGGCCCGCTGCTGGGCGTCCTGCCCGGCTGATCTCACGCCAGCACCCGGGACACGTCAGGAGCCCGGTGCCCCGCCGCCCGTCCGGGACGGGCGGCGGGGCACCGGGCTCCCGGCCGTGCGGAGGCCCGTACCTGATCAGCCCTTGGCCTGCTCCAGGACGCCGGTGGCGGTGGCCGTGGTGGTCGCGGCGAGGTTCTCCACCGACTCCGCCACCGAGATCCGCTTGTCCGAGCCGCCCAGCGAGGCCTTGGCCCCGGGCACGGCCTGGACGGGGGCGGTGACCAGCTGCGGGTCGATCTCGCCGAACTTGAGCGGGTTCTCGGTCAGCGGCCCGCTGGTGCCCTCGACGTAGCTGACCGGGCGGCCCAGGGTGAGGGCCGGCCCGGCCAGGTTGAGCGGCGCGGCCGGGGCGTCCACCAGGAGGTCGCCGAGGTCGGTGGAGCGGTCGGCGGTGGGCAGCGGGACGGCTGCCTGCAGCTCGGGGCCGACCTTGCCGCCGGCCAGGGCGGGGATGATCCGCTCGGGGACGAGCTGGTTGCCCTGCCCCTTCTCGGGCACGGCCGGCATCAGCAGCGAGGTCGGGATGCCGCCGTGCAGGTGTCCACCGGCCGGCAGCAGCCCGAGGTGGTCGGTCGCGGCACCGAGCGGGACGTCGAAGGGCACGTGCTCGGTGGCCAGCTTCCCTTCGAGGGCGCCGACCTGATCGGGCGTGATCCCGGCGGCGGCGGCCGCGCCCTGGGAGGCGAGGACGCCGGCGCCGACCGCCAGCAGCATCGCACCGGCCCGCTTGGAGAACTTCATGGTATTCACCGTTCTAGCTGGAGATCTTCTGGGGACGGCTGCGTCGCGCAGCCGAAAGCAACTGCTTTAACGAGCCACCGGCGGCCCGGATTGCGCCCGTTAACCGATTCGGCCTAATAATCCGACTGCACGGCCGTTCGACGACGAACCCCGGGCACGATCCACGGATGGTTTTCCAGATTCCGCGTAACCTTCCGGCCCGTCATTCTTTGATCTCAATGTCGCAGCCACGACGATGGCAGGACCGGATGCCACAGTGCATTACAGAGTCCGCCCGAATCTGGCCAGTGACCGCAGACCGGGTCTCATCGTTGAACGCACGGAATCCGAAAAAGCATTTCAGAGAGGGATCTCCCCCATGCTCCAGAAGACTTTCGCCACCGCCGGCCTGGTCACGGCCGCACTGGCCATGGCTGCCGGCCCCGCCTCCGCCATCGGTGACGCGGACGGCGCCGCCGCCTCGCTCCAGGGCAACGGCGGCACCAACAACACCGGCACGTGGGGCGACCACAGCCCGAACTTCCACTTCCTGGACAACCCGAACATCTGCCTCCCCGAGATCCACAACATCGCTGTGGGCGTGCTCGGTGTGGCAGTGCCGGTCGAGGTCCCGATCGCCAACAGCGGTGGCAAGCAGTACTGCACCCAGGGCCAGGGCACCCAGTCCAAGGGTGACGCCGGGGTCTCGCACCTCGTCGGCTGATCTCCCGGCCACCGTCGGGACCACCGGAACCACTCCGCTCCACCCCTCCTGAACCACCCCGAATCGCCCCCGATTCACCCCCGAGAGGAACATCAGAAATGATCAAGAAGACCCTTGCCGCCGCCGGCCTCGCCGTCGCCGCGATCGCCATGTCGGCCGGTTCCGCCTCCGCGATCGCCGACTCCGACGGCTCGGCCGTCTCCGTCCAGGGCGACGGTGGCACCAACGCGACCGGCACCCACGGCGACCACAGCCCGAACTTCCACACCCTGGACAACCCGAACATCTGCCTGCCGGAGGTCCACAACATCGCCGTCGCCGTCGTCGGTGTCGCGGTGCCGGTCGAGGTGCCGATCCTCAACAGCACCCCGAAGCAGATCTGCAACGTCGGCCAGAACACCCAGTCCTCGGGCGACGCGGGTGTCTCGCACCTGATCGGCTGATCAGGCCGACTGCTCGGCACGGCTCACCAGCCGTGACCGGAAACAGTCCGTGGGGCTCGGGGGAACCACCTCCGGGCCCCACGGGCTTCTGCACGACCAGCCGATCGGACGGTCCGTCCGTGTACGCCCCCTTCGGGTGACACGCCCTCAGGGCGGCGCGCGCCGAGGCCCGTCCACCGGCTTCGTGTGGTCACGTGTCATGACAGGCCCCCCACCCGATCCGACCAGCTCCCCGGCCCACCGGGCCCGGGAGGCGGATCGCAGGAGAGAGGACAGATTTCGATGAAGAGCATGCTGGGCAAGGCCGTTCTGACCGCGGTCGGAGCGCTGGCGATCGCCGGCGTCTCGGCGCCCGCCCACGCACACGTCGGCGTGGCCGGCGGCGGCGAGTTCGCGGCCTCCGCCGACCCGGTCTTCGCGGCCGGAGAGCAGTGGGGTGTGGCGCACACCAGCAACATCCTGACCGGCGCCCACCAGTGGGGCTGGGCCACCTCCACCGACCTGGCCGGCGGCCAGGAGGGCTTCGCCCACATCGGCTGATGCCGGAGCCCGGCCCCGGACAACCGTCCCGGGCCGGCACCGCTCAGGCGTACCGGACATGCCGGCGCAGCCCCGGGCCGCCGGTGGGCGGGGATGGTGAAGGCCGGGCCCCGATCGGGGCCCGGCCTTCCGCACGTCCGCAAGCGGGCGGCCCGGCGGCTCAGCCCAGCATCGCGGCGGCCTCGACCGCCCAGTACGTCAGGATCTGCTCGGCGCCGGCCCGGCGGATCGAGGTGAGCGTCTCCAGGATGGTCCGCTCCCGGTCGATCCAGCCGTTGGCGGCGGCGGCCTCGACCATCGAGTACTCGCCGGAGACCTGGTAGGCGGAGACAGGCACCGGCGAGGCGTCGGCGATCTGACGCAGCACGTCCAGGTAGGCCATGGCGGGCTTCACCATCACCATGTCGGCGCCCTCGGCGAGGTCCAGCTCCAGCTCGCGGAGCGACTCGCGGGCGTTCGCCGGGTCCTGCTGGTAGCTCTTGCGGTCGCCCTTGAGGGACGAGCCGACGGCCTCCCGGAAGGGCCCGTAGAAGGCGGAGGCGTACTTCGCGGTGTAGGCGAGGATGCCGGTGTCCAGGTGGCCGGCCTCGTCCAGGGCCCTGCGGACCACCGCGATCTGGCCGTCCATCATGCCGGACGGGCCGACCAGGTGGACGCCCGCGTCGGCCTGCACCACGGCCATCTCCGCGTACCGGGCCAGCGTCGCGTCGTTGTCCACGCTGCCGTCGGCCGCCAGCACGCCGCAGTGGCCGTGGTCGGTGTACTCGTCCAGGCACAGGTCGGACATCACCACGAGCGAGTCGCCGACCTCGGACACCACGTCCCGGATGGCCTGCTGCAGGATGCCGTCCGGATTGGTGCCCTCACTGCCGACCGCGTCCTGGACCGCCGGCACGCCGAAGAGCATCACGCCGCCGAGGCCCGACTCGGCCGCCTGCACGGCGGCCTTGCGCAGGGTGTCGCTGGTGTGCTGGACCACACCCGGCATCGAGGAGATCGGCACCGGCTCGCTGACGCCCTCCCGGACGAACAGCGGCAGGATCAGCTCGGCCGGGTGGAGCCGGGTCTGGGCGACCAGCCGGCGCATCGCCGGGGTGGACCGCAGGCGGCGCGGGCGTACGTGCGGGAATTCGGCGGTCACTGCTTCTCTCTCCGAACGGTCGAACGTCGGGGGAGGCCGCCCGGCCTCCCCCGACGGGATTCTCAGCGGGCCTTGCGGCGCGAGCCCGGGCGGCGCTCGCTGGGCCGGTAGACCGTCTCGCCGGCCGCCGTGGCGGTGTCCCGGCGACGGGCGCCGAAGTCCGCCAGGGCCTGGGCCAGCGCGGCGGCGGACGGCGCGGGGGCCATCACGTCGACCCGCAGGCCGTGCTCCTCGGCGGTCTTCGCGGTGGCCGGGCCGATGCAGGCGATCACGGTCACGTTGTGCGGCTTGCCGGCGATACCGACCAGGTTGCGCACGGTCGAGGACGAGGTGAAGAGCACCGCGTCGAACCCGCCGCCCTTGATCGCCTCACGGGTCTCGGCCGGCGGCGGCGAGGCGCGCACCGTCCGGTAGGCGGTCACGTCGTCGACCTCCCAGCCCAGCTCGACCAGGCCGGCCACCAGGGTCTCGGTGGCGATGTCGGCGCGCGGCAGCAGCACCCGGTCGATCGGGTCGAAGACCGGGTCGTACGGCGGCCAGTCCTCCAGCAGCCCGGCGGCGGACTGCTCGCCGGAGGGCACCAGGTCCGGCTTCACACCGAAGTCGACCAGCGCCTGCGCGGTGGTCTCGCCGACCGCTGCCACCTTGATGCCGGCGAAGGCCCGGGCGTCCAGCCCGTACTCCTCGAACTTCTCGCGCACCGCGCGCACCGCGTTGACCGACGTGAACGCGATCCACTCGTAGCGGCCGGTCACCAGGCCCTTGATCGCCCGCTCCATCTGCTGCGGGGTGCGCGGCGGCTCCACCGCGATGGTGGGCACCTCCTGCGGCACCGCGCCGTACGAGCGCAGCTGCTCGGAGAGGCCGGTGGCCTGCTCCTTGGTCCGCGGGACCAGGACGTTCCAGCCGAACAGCGGCTTGGTCTCGAACCAGGAGTGCGAGGAGCGGTGCGCGACCTGCTCCCCGACCACGGCTATCACCGAGGTCGCGGTGTCGACCGGCGCCGAGACCGGCGAGGGCAGCACCCGGGCGGCCTTCAGGTCGGCGGCGATGGTCGCCAGCGTGGCCGTGAAGCTGCGCTGGCGGGTGGTGGTGCCGGAGAGCGTCGCACAGAACGCGGAGTCCGGCTTGCGGCCGTTGGCCACCAGCGCGTTGGCGGTGGCGGGCAGCTGACCGAGCGTGGTGCGCACCACCAGGGTGGTCTCCGGCGCGCCGAGGTCGACCGGGCCGCCGGCCAGCAGCGCGGCGCCGTCCACGAAGCGGACGTCGGTGCCGTTGCTGCCGCGCAGCGGAACGCCCGCGTAGGCCGGCACGCCGACCGACTGGGCGACGCCCGGGATCACCTCGAACGGGATCGCCGAACGGGCGCAGGAGAGCATCTCCTCGGCGGCGAAGCCGTCCAGGCCCGGGTCACCGTCGACGGTGCGGACCACGTGCTTGCCGGCCCGGACGGCCTCGGCGACGAGCCGCGGCAGGTCGAAGGTGCCGTCCTGGCCGTCGGCGCCCGGGGCCGCGGGGGTGTGCACCTGCACACCGGCCGGGCAGTGGCTGCGTACCGCGGCGGCGGTCAGCGGGTCGGCGACCAGGATGTCGGCCGAGGCCAGCACCTCGACGGCGCGCAGGGTCAGCAGTCCCGGGTCCCCGGGGCCCGCGCCCAGGAAGGTGCAGCGCCCCGAAGGTGCGGACCCGGCCGGGAACGGGCTCCCGCCCGGAAGGGGGGTGTCGGTGGCAGCGGTGGGGCTCATCGGGCTCGCTCCCCCATCAGAGTGGACGCGCCCGCGTCGAGCAGCCGGGCGGCGAGGGCGTGGCCGAGGGCCTGCGCCTGCTGCCCGGCCGTCTCGTCGAGGACGAGCGGACCATTGGCGGACATCTTCAGCAGCGTGGCGCCGTCGACGGTGCCGACCACGCCTTCCAACTGCAGTTCTGGGGGGCCGTCCCCGCCCTGGGGATGCCAGGTGGCGAGGGCGCCGACGGGGGCGGAGCAGCCGGCTTCGAGCGCGGCCAGCAGGGCGCGCTCGGCGGTCACCGCGACCCGGGTGGGGGCGTGGTCCAGGGCGGCCAGCGCGGCGGCGAGCGCCGGGTCCGTGCTGGTGCACTCGATCGCGAGGGCGCCCTGGCCGGGGGCCGGGAGCATCAGCTCGGGGTCGAGGTGCTGGCTGATCTCGGCGGCCCGGCCGAGCCGGTTGAGGCCGGCCGCGGCCAGGACCACCGCGTCGAGCTCCCCGGCGGCGACGAAGCCGATCCGGGTGTCGACGTTGCCGCGTATCGGGGTGGTGACGACCGAGGCGCCGCGGGCCGCGGCCCAGGCGTTCAGCTGCGCCGCCCGGCGCGGGGAGCCGGTGCCGATCCGGGTCTCGCGCCCGGCCCCGGCCAGCTTCTCGGCCAGTTCCTCCAGGCCGAGGCCCTCCTGCGTGACGAGGGCGTCGCGGACGTCCTCACGCTCGGGGACGGCGGCCAGCACCAGCCCCTCGGGGGCGGCGGTGGGGAGGTCCTTGAGGGAGTGCACGGCGAAGTCGATCCGGCCCTCCAGCAGCGCGTCGCGCAGGGCGGACACGAAGACGCCGGTGCCGCCGATCTGCGCGAGGGCCTCGCGCGAGACGTCGCCGTACGTGGTGATCTCCACCAGTTCGACGGGGCGCCCGGTGACCCGGGTCACCTCCCGGGCGACCATGCCCGACTGCGCCATGGCCAGCGCGCTGCGTCGGGTGCCGAGCCGCAGCGGCGCGGCCAGGTCGGTGAGCGGTTGACCATTCATGAGGCGATCGTCCCGGTGGTACTCGTGGGATGGCTGACGGTTCATCTGGCGACCTCGCCCGCGAGGCTGCCGTTGGCGGTCCGGGTCCGGCCCGGGGGCTGCGGGCCGTTGGCCTGCGGGCCCACCTGCGCGGTGCTCTGGGCGCCGACCGGCGGGCCGGAGACCGCGTGCACGGCCGCCGGGTCGAGGTCGAACAGCTCGCGCAGGGCGTCCGCGTAGGAGGCGCCGCCGGGTTCGGCGGCGAGCTGCTTCACCCGCACGGTGGGCGCGTGCAGCAGCTTGTCGACGACTCGGCGGACGGTCTGGGTGATCTCCGCGCGGGAGCGCTCGTCCAGGTCGGGCAGCCGGGAGTCCAGCCGGCCGAGCTCGGCGAGCACCACCTCGGAGGCCATCGCGCGCAGCGCGACGACGGTCGGGGCGATCCGGGCGGCACGCTGGGCGGCGCCGAACGCGGCGACCTCGTCGGCGACGATGCCGCTGACGGCGTCCACGTCGCCCGCGCCGGGGGTGGCGGCGTGGGCGTGCGAGAGGCTTTCCAGGTCGACCAGCAGGGCGCCGGGCAGCTCGTGCACGGCGTGGTCGACGTCCCGCGGCATGGCGAGGTCGAGGAAGGCCAGCGGCGTCGCGCCGGCCCGGGCCGCGACCGCGGCCGCGACGTCCGCGGCCCCGATCACCACGCCGGCCGCGCCGGTGCAGGAGATCACCAGGTCGACGTCGGCCAGCGCCTGCGGCACCTTGGCCAGGTCGAGGGTGCGGGCGTTGCCGCCGCCGAGGTTGGCGACCAGCCGCTCGGCCCGCTCGGGCGTGCGGTTGGCGATCAACAGTTCGCTCACCCCGCTGCGCAGCAGCGTGGCGGCGGCCAGCGAGCTCATCGAGCCCGCGCCGACCACCAGGGCGCGCTTGCCGGCGATCGCCCCGGCGCCGGCGGCGATCTGCTCCAGGCCGAAGGTGACCAGCGACTGGCCGGCCTTGTCGATGCCGGTCTCGCTGTGCGCCCGCTTGCCGACCCGCAGGGCCTGCTGGAACAGCTCGTTGAGGTCGCGTCCGGCGGTGTGCTCCTCCTGCGCGCGCGCGAGCGCGTCCCGGAGCTGGCCGAGGATCTGGCCCTCGCCGACGACCATCGAGTCCAGGCCGCAGGCCACCGAGAAGAGGTGGTGAACGGCGCGGTCCTCGTAGTGGACGTAGAGGTGCGAGGTGAGTTCCTCCAGGTCGACGCCACTGTGGTGGGCGAGCAGGAGGGACAGTTCGGCGACGCCGGCGTGGAACTTGTCCACGTCCGCGTACAGCTCGATCCGGTTGCAGGTGTTGAGCAGCGCGGCCTCGGCGACGGTCGCCGTCGCGGCGGCGTCGTGCAGCAGCCGGGTCGGGACGTCACCGGTCAGCGCGGCGCGCTCCAGCACCCCGACGGGGGCCGTGCGGTGGCTCAGCCCTACGACGAGCAGACTCATGCCAGCCCCCTGCCCGGACACATCCGTGCGCTCATGCCGGCATCACCGCGGAGAGGTCGCCCTCGGGGCCCTGGCCCGGGCCGCCCTTGGCCGGCTCGGCCTCGGCCTTGGCGTCGGCCCGCTTGGCGCCGGCGCCGGCGGCGCGGCGCAGCTTGGCGGCCGCGGCCCGGACCGGACCGGGGGCGCGGTCCAGCACGGACTCGCCCCGGTCGGGCTCCTCGCCGGCCTTGCGCTGCTCGTGGAAGGCCAGGATCTGAAGCTCTATCGACAGATCGACCTTGCGCACGTCCACGCCGTCCGGGACGGTCAGCACGGTGGGCGCGAAGTTGAGGATGCTGGTGACGCCCGCCTCGACCAGCCGGTCGCAGACCTGCTGGGCGGCGCCGGGCGGAGTGGTGATGACGCCGATGGAGACGGCCTGGGTCTCCACGATCTCCTCCAGCTCGTCCATGTGGCGCACGGGCAGGCCGGCCGCGCTGCTGCCGACCACGGCCGGGTCGGCGTCCAGCAGGGCCGCCACCCGGAAGCCGCGGGACGCGAAGCCGCCGTAGTTGGCGAGCGCGTGGCCGAGGTTTCCGATGCCGACGATGACGACGGGCCAGTCCTGGGTCAGGCCCAGCTCGCGGGAGATCTGGTAGACGAGGTACTCGACGTCGTACCCGACACCGCGGGTGCCGTACGAGCCGAGGTACGAGAAGTCCTTGCGCAGCTTCGCGGAGTTCACGCCCGCGGCGGCCGCCAGCTCCTCGGAGGAGACGGTGGGTACCGAGCGCTCGGAGAGCGCGGTCAGCGCCCGCAGGTACAGCGGGAGGCGGGCGACTGTCGCCTCCGGGATTCCCCGGGCACGCGAGGGTCGGCGCGCGGCGCCCTGGTCGGGCGCCTGCGAACTGCTCTGTGGTGATCGGCCGATTGCCACGGTGCTCCTGTGGGTGAAGCTGGGCTTAGGCAGCCAGGCTATGCGTTTGTGAACGTGTGCACAAAGATGGTGTCCGATTTGTCCATGAACAGTGACGCGCATCACGCCGGGAATCCCATAGCACCGGAGTCCTCGCGCGCCACCGCCGGGGGCTGCACACCGAGTGGCCGTGGGCCGTACGGAGCCTCTCGCCGGAGCGACGGAACCGGCTCCCCGTCCGCCCGGGACCGCGCCCGGGCGAGCCTCGGCCAGGGCACCCGCGCGGCCTCGCGCAGCGGCTCGGCCCAGTCGGCCGGAGGGCACGAGCGGACGTGTATGCAGTGCCGCAGCAGATCGGCGGTGACCCGGGCGTCGCCGAGCGCGGTGTGCGCGGGGTACCCGCCGAGGCCGGCCGCCGCGACGCAGGCCGCCAGGCCGAAACCGCCGGCCTCCGGCAGGTGGGTCCGGGCGAGGCGCATGGTGCAGAGCAGCGGCACCGCGGGCCAGGCCACCCCGATCCGGGCGAACTCGCGATCGAGGAAGGCACGGTCGCAGGTCACGTGGTGGCCGACCAGGACCCGTCCGGCGAGCAGCTCCAGCAGGTGCGGGGCGACCTCGCGAAAGCGCGGGGCTCCGGCCACGTCCGCCTGGGCGATCCGGTGCACATGGGTCGGGCCGACCGGGCCCAGCGGATCGAGCAGGGTGGAGAACTCGGTCTCGGTCCGCAGCCGGCCGTCCAGCAGCACCACGGCGATCTCGACCACGCGATGGCGCCACGGACTGCGCCCGGTGGTCTCCACGTCGACCACGGCGAATCCCTCGCCGGCGGACGCCGGCCCGGGGGTTCGGCCGGGAAGCATGCCTGCTCTCCTCTGCGGTCGGCCCCCTCGGCGTCTGCGGCAGGCCCCCCTGGGCGCGAAACGAGGTTAGATCGTAAGCCGACCACGCGGCCGTTGGACAGCCGCTTGCGGGAAATCTTCGCCACACCGACCGCGCTCGGGCCGCCGTCCCGAGCGCGATCAGGGCGCGAACAGGGAGAACAGGGCGCGGACCGGGCACGGGCGAGGGGCGGACCGGGCACGGGCGACCGGCAGGCCGACCGCCGACCGGCCGCGCACCGGCCCTCAGCCGCCGGTCAGGCGCCCAGCGCCGCCCGGAGCCGGCGCTCGTCGACCCGCCAGAAGTCGTGCTGGCGACCGTCGATCAGGGTCACCGGGATCTGCTCCCAGTACTTGCGGTACAGCTCCTCGTCCTGGGTGATGTCCTTCTCCTCGAAGGCGGCACCGGTCTCGCCGGTCACCCGGGCGATCACCTCGCGGGCGTCGTCGCAGAGGTGGCAGCCCGGCTTGCCGACCAGGGTCACGGTGCGGTCGGCCGGGTTCGAGTTCTTGTCGCGTCGCAGCAGTGGGCTCACCCGGCCCATTGTGCTCCAGACCCGCCCGCGCCCGGGCCGTCCCCGCGCGCCCGCCACCGCACCCCGGCGCCGCGCTCCCCCGCGCGCGCCCCCGCCCCGGGCGCCGTCCGGACTCCGGGGCACCGGGTCGCCGCAGGCGGTGCCGGGCCGGCCCGTACCTGGCTGTTAACGGTGCCTGCACGCCGTAGTCACAGGCAGAGCCTTCACTCCTGGCTATGCTCGGTGCCATGGCCGTGCTGCGAAGGCTCACCCAGGCGAGGCGTTCCCCCACCGAGCGGACCGCGCTGGCGGGCGAGGCCGCCGCCGAGGCGGCGGAGGCCGCCCTGCGCGCGGCGCCGGCGGCCCGGCCGGACGCCCCCGCCGGACTCCCCGACACCCCTGCGGACCGCACCCCCGGGGCGCCCCGGAGCCAGGCGGCCCGGGCGACCACCGGGACGGTCGTGACCGCCGAGGCGGACGGTGCCGCCGAGGCGGACGGGACGACCGGGACGGACGGGGCACCCGGCCGGAAGCCCGCCAAGGCGCCCAAGCCCCCGGCCGAGAACCACACCCCGGACCCGGACGACCCGCGCGCCGCCGCCTTCTTCGACTGCGACAACACCATCCTGCGCGGCGCCGCGATCTTCTACCTCGGGATCGGCCTCTACCGCCGGCGGTTCTTCACCCGGCGGGACGTGGCCCGCTTCGGCTGGCAGCAGGCCTGGTTCCGGCTGCACGGCACCGAGGACCCGGGTCACATGGCCGACGCCCAGCACACCGCGCTCGGTCTGGTGGCCGGCAAGCGGACCGCCGACCTGGAGGAGATCTGCGAGCAGATCTTCGAGGAGGTCATCGCCGAGAAGATCTGGCCCGGCACCCGCGCCCTGGTGCAGATGCACCTGGACGCCGGCCAGCGGGTCTGGCTGGTCACCGCGGCCCCGCAGGAGGTGGCCCGGATCATCGCCCGCCGGCTCGGGATGACCGGCGCCCTCGGCACGGTGGCCGAGGCCACCGACGGCTACTACACCGGCCGGCTGGTCGGGGAGCTGCTGCACGGCCCGGCGAAGGCGGCCGCCGTCCGCTCGCTGGCCCGCCGCGAGCGGCTCGACCTCGACCGCTGCGCCGCCTACAGCGACTCGGCCAACGACATCCCGATGCTCTCGCTGGTCGGCCACCCGTACGTGGTGAACCCGGACGGCGCGCTGCGCCGGCACGCCCGGGCGATGGGCTGGCGGGTGCGCGACTTCCGGACCGGCCGCAAGGCGGCCCGGGTGGGCATCCCGGCCGCCGCCGCGCTCGGCGTGGTCGCCGGGGCCACCGCGGCCGGTGTCGCCGTGCACCGGCGCCGCACCGCCTGACCTGCCGGCCGGCCCGGCGCGCGACCGCACCCGGCGGCGCTCCCGGGGCGGACGCCGGGCCCGGCGCCCGGCGTCAATGCGGTGGCCGGCCGGGGCCCCGTACGAGCGAACTCCCGGCCGCTCCGGGCCCGTCGGGCCGCCCGATTGCGAACCTGCCACCGGATGACCGGATCTGATCGTTCGACGGCACCCGAAAGTCTGGGGTTGCCGGGCCGGAAGTCGGGGAAACCGCCGGCCAGGCCGCGAAAGCGGTCACCGAGTGCTCCGATCCGGTCACGTTGAGCCGGGCGAATGACGACAGGTCCGGTCGTTTCCAGCTGCATATGCACACCGAGCGGATCCCAAACGACCACTTCGGCAACAGGGTGTAGCTGTCATTGCACAAAGCGTTATTCTCTCCTGGATGCACGCCTCCCCGTGCGTCCTCAGGACGGGGGTGGGGGGTGCTCTCCGCGCAGGCGGAGGTGATCCGTCCACAGTTCTGCCTCTGGGAGTCCCGTGTACCCACCCGTCCGGAACGACGCGCCTGCTCCCACCCGCCCGTCGCCCGCGCCCCTGCGCTCCCGCACCAACCGGGTCCGGCAGGCTTCCGACCGGCAGATCTCCACCGGGCTGGACCTGTTGCGCACCCTGCTCCGCAGCCAGTTCCTGCCGGCTCCCCACCTGGTGCCCGCGGGGGCCGCGTTCGCGGTCGGCCACGCCCACCCTCCCGGGCTGGCGCTGCGGTCCACGGCGACCACCGGCGGCACCAACAGCAGCAGCGGGACCGGCGCCGGCGGCACGACCACCACGACCACGACCACCGCCGGCGGCACCCGGGGCCGCCCCGCCACCGCGGGCGGCCGCGGTCGGGCCCGGACGGCCCCGAGCCCCGGCTTCGAGACCGAGCACAACCCGATCATGGAACTGGTCGAACGGGCCCAGGCCGGCGAGAGCGAGGCCTTCGGGCGGCTCTACGACCACTACTCGGACACCGTCTACCGCTACATCTACTACCGGGTCGGCAGCCGGGCCACCGCCGAGGACCTCACCAGTGAGACCTTCCTGCGCGCGCTGCGCCGGATCGGCACCTTCACCTGGCAGGGCCGCGACTTCGGCGCCTGGCTGGTGACCATCGCCCGCAACCTGGTGGCCGACCACTTCAAGTCCAGCCGGTTCCGGCTGGAGGTCACCACCGGCGAGATGCTCGACTCCAACGAGTGCGAGCGCAGCCCCGAGGACTCCGTCCTGGAGCGGCTCTCCAACGCCGCCCTGCTGGAGGCGGTCGGACGGCTCAACGCGCAACAGCAGGAGTGCGTCACGCTGCGGTTCCTGCAGGGGCTCTCGGTCGCCGAGACGGCCCGCATCATGGGGAAGAACGAGGGCGCCATCAAGACCCTTCAGTACCGCGCGGTGCGGACCCTGGCCCGCCTGCTGCCCCCCGACGCCCGGTGAGCGGCGGAGTGGTCCGGCGGATATCCGACCCCCTGTCACCAGCATCATCCGGCCCACACGTGCGGGTGAACGGTCGATCCGATGATCAGTCGTGCGTAACCGACGGCCCGCGCCGCTCGTTGGCCAGCGTGCAAGCCTCCACCAGGCGTACGGTCAAGCCGGATTGCGACCTCTCACCCGATGGAGTGGCTTTGGCCCGCCGAGGCAACCGTCCGGCCGGCCGGGGTGTCGACAACGACGAAGGGAGGTGTGGCCCGTGACGGCAAACGTGCTGGAGCACCGGCGGGCGAAGGCCTTCGCCGAGGCGCTGGAGGCCCACCAGGTAGAGGACCGGGACGCAGCGCGGCCCGCCGGGACCGCCGCCGACCGCGGGGACGCGATGGCCGTCCTGCTCGGTATGGCCGACTCGCTCGGCGCATTGCCGGGCCCGGAGCTGGACCCGGAGGTCCGAACGGTCCAACGCGCCCAGCTGATGGCCGCGTTCGAGCAGGCGTTCGCCGGCGGGGCCGCGGCCACCGTGCCCGGACAACGCAGGAGCCGGGCCCACCGGGCCGTCCCGCGCGGCCGCTGGAGCCGCCGGTTCGCGATCGGCGGGCTGGTCGCCGGCATCGCCGTCGGCAGTTTCGCCGGCGCCGCCGCCGCGAGCACCAACGCCCTCCCGGGGGACACCCTCTACGGGATGAAGCGCGGGCTGGAGGGGCTGCAACTGGACTTCGCGGGCTCCGACAGCGAGCGCGGCGCGCTGCTGCTCGACCAGGCCTCGACCCGGCTCGGCGAGGCCAAGGGGCTGCTGGGGCGGGCCGGTTCGCCGTCCGCGCTGAACCCGGACACGGTCGAGCAGGTCCGCCGGGCGCTCGCCGACATGCACGCCGAGGCCATCAAGGGCCGGGAGCTGCTCCGGTCCGTCTACCGCAGCAACGGCTCGCTGGAGCCGATGCGGATGCTGGCCGGGTTCGCCGAGGACGAGGACGGCCGCTGGTCGGAGCTGCAGGGCCGGCTCCCCGCCCAGCTCACCCAGGAGGCGGGCCGGGTCGACCGGCTCTTCGACGACATAAGTGAGGACGTCGCGCCCCTGCGCCTGGTCGAGCCGCCCTCCCAGGGTGGTTCGGCCGACGGCAGCGGGGCGGGCGGCGAGCACGCGGGCGGCCCGTCCGACAGCGGGCAGACCGGCGGCGACCCGGCCGGCGGCACCGGCGGCGCCAAGCCCGGTACGGGCGGCAAGGCGCCCTCGACCGGGGCCTCCGCGAGCGGCTCCGGCGCCCCGAGCGCGACGCCGGGCAACCCCCCGGCGGCCGTCGGGGGCCTGGTCGACGGCCTGGCCAACGGCATCACCGGTGCCCATCCCTCACCGAGCCCGGACGCCACCGCGGGCGCCACGGCCGCGCCCACCGGCGCGCCGAGCAACGCTCCGAGCAGCCAGCCGGGCCTGGACATCCCGCCGCTCATCCCCGGCCTGCTGCCGGGCCTGAAGCTGGGCTGACCGGGCGGAGACGGACACAGTGCGGGCCCGGGCAACCGCCCGGGCCCGCACTGCTGCATTCCCCGCCTGTGCCACCGGCCCTGCCGGCGGGTCAGAAGAAGACCGAACGCCGTTGCACCAGCAGCTTGTAGAGGGTGTGCTGGATGGTCTCGCGGACCTCGTCGGTCAGGTCGAAGACCAGCATCGGGTCGTCCGCCGCCTCCGGCGGGTGGCTGTCGGTGGCGATCGGCTCGCCGAACTGGATCGTCCACTTGGTCGGCAGCGGGATCGCGCCGAGCGGCCCCAGCCACGGGAAGGTCGGCGTGATCGGCACGTACGGCAGGCCCAGCAGTCTGGACAGCGTCTTGGCGTTGCCGATCATCGGGTAGGTCTCCTCGGCCCCGACGATCGAGCAGGGCACGATCGGCACCTGGGCCCGCAGCGCGGACGCCACGAAGCCGCCGCGGCCGAAGCGCTGCAGCTTGTAGCGGTCCGCGAAGGGCTTGCCGATGCCCTTGAAGCCCTCCGGCCAGACCCCCACCACCTCGCCGCGCTCCAGCAGTGCCTGGGCGTCCTCGTTGCAGGCCAGGGTGTGCCCGGCCTTGCGGGCCACCTCGTTGACGCCCGGCAGCACGAACACCAGGTCGGCGGCGAGCATCCGCAGGTGGCGGCGCTGCGGGTGGTGGTCGTGGATCGCGACCTGGGTCATCAGGGCGTCCAGCGGGATCGTCCCCGAGTGGTTGGCGACGATCAGCACACCGCCCTCGGCGGGGATGTTCTCGATCCCGCGCACCTCGACCCGGAAGTACTTGTCGGCGAGCGGGCGCAGCAGCGAGAGGAAGACCGCCTCGGTCAGCTCCCGGTCGAAGCCGAACTCGTCCACCTCGTAGTCGCCGGTGATCCGGCGACGCAGGAAGGACAGGCCGCCGGCGGCCCGCTCCTCCCAGCCCTTGCCGAACAGCTTGGTGGCCGCGGGGCCGAGCCGGCCCGCCAGCGCGCCGCCGACCGCGTCGGCCAGCCGGTCGGCGAGGCCCGCCTCCGGGGTGTCGTTCCAGCTCGGCGCGGACTCGATCGGGATGACCTTGGCCTCGCCCGTGGCGTACTCCCTCGCGGCACTCATCGCGGGTTCAGCTCCTGTGTGGGGTGGGTCGGGTGGGCCGGGTGGCGGACCGCGGCGCCCTCGGGCCCGAGCAGCCCGGTGAGGCGGTCGGTGACGGCGGTCAGGCGTTCCGGCGGCAGCAGCCCGGCGCGCTGCGCGGCGGCGAAGTCGCCGAAGGCCTCCGCCGTGGTGAACCTCGGCTGGTACCCGAAGGTTTCGCGCAGGCGGGTGGTGTCCACCACCCGGCCGTGCGTCAGCAGCCTCAGCTGCTCGGGCGAGAAGTCGGCGAGCCGGGTCTGCCGGACCAGTCCGGCCACCCAGCCGATCACCGGCTGCAGCATCGGCACGGTGGGCCGACCGAGCCGGCGGGCGCACTGGGAGAGCAGCAGCACGCCCTCCCCCGCCACGTTGAAGGTGCCGGCGTTGCTGGTGCCGCGGAGCGGCTCGACGGCGGACCGGCAGAGCACCTCGATCACGTCGTCCTCGTGGACGAACTGCAGGCGCGGGTCGTGGCCGAGGACGGTGGGCAGCACCGGCAGGGTGAAGTACTCGCAGAGCGGGGTGTCCCCCACCGGGCCGACGATGTTGGCGAAGCGCAGCACGGTGACCGCGACGTCCGGGCGGCGGCGGGCGAAGCCCCGGACGTAGCCCTCGACCTCGGCGGCGTCCTTGGCGAAGCCGCCGCTCGGCAGGTTCTTGGGCTGCATCCGCTCGCCGAAGACCGCGGGGTCGCGCGGCGCGGAGCCGTACACGCCGGTGGTCGACTTGACCACCAGGCGGCGCAGGCCGGGCGCCTTCTGGCAGGCACCGAGCAGCTGCATGGTGCCGATGACGTTCGATTCCTTGACGGCGCTGCGGCCGGCCGGTCCCAGCCCGGTGGCGCTGACGTTGAGGTGGACGACGGTGTCGACCTGGTGCTCGGCGATCACCCGGGCGACGGCGGGGCGCCGCAGGTCGAGCTTCTCGAAGCGGTACCCGGCCGCCCGGCCCTCGGGGTCGGACACCGGGTCGCGGGGTGGCTGGACGTCGACACCGACCACCAGGTCGATGTCCGGACGGCGACGGATGTCGGCGACGAAGCGGGCACCCAGGTGCCGTGCCACGCCGGTGACGAGCACGACCTTGCCCACGGTGTTCGCGTCCTCCTCGGCCGACCTGCGCTGTTCTGCGTGCACCGTATCGCGCCCGGGTTGCGGGCGGGTGTCCCCGCGCGCACCGAATCGGGCGGTGTTGCCCGGCGGGCGAACGGTGCCCCGCGGTGCTGCCCTGCGGGCCGGCGGGCGAACGGTGCCCGGCGGTGCCGCCCGGCCCCGGCCCGCGCGCCGGGGCCGGAGATGGCACTGCCCGCCCGGGCCATGACGGCCGGGGCGGGCAGGAAAGCTCCAGGCCGGCAGTGCGCGGCCGTAGGGCTTACTTCTTGTTGCGACGCTGAACGCGAGTCCGCTTCAGAAGCTTGCGGTGCTTCTTCTTGGCCATACGCTTGCGACGCTTCTTGATGACAGAGCCCACGGAACAACCCTCGCTCACTGAGACTCTCGTCCGTGTGAGACGGAGTCCATACGACTGACGGAGGGCCTAGCCTACCTTCCGCGCGGCCCGCACCGTAATCGCGCTCCCGGCGACCGGGAAACTTGCGGGAAATCTGCGGCAAACGGGCGCGGGACCCGCTGGCTGCGGGCCCGCCCACCGGTTGCCGGCTACGCGCTCTCGAGCCGCACGTAGGACTCCTTGAGGTACTCGTGGACCGCCTGCTGGGGCACCCGGAAGGAACGGCCGACCCGGATGGCCGGCAGTTCTCCGCTGTGCACCAACCGGTACACCGTCATCTTGGACACCCGCATGACCGAGGCAACCTCTGCCACGGTCAGGAAGACGACCTCCTGCAGGGGGCGTTCGCCGGAACTCATGACCTCACCCGACCCTTACCCGTGTGCAAGGCACCGGCTTCCCCTCCGGTGACTCCACCGGCACACGTGTATCCCCAGAGTAGTTAAGGGTGGTACCAGTGGGAAGAGGGGGGAGCACCCTGCTCATACGGTGCGAGATCCCCCCGTTGCAGTACGTAGTCGATCGGCGGTCTGTCGCAGCCGGTCCGCGCAGCGCCGTCGAGCGGCCGTACACGGACGGGGCCCGGCCCGCAGGGGTGCCGGCCTCGGCCCGGGCGGCCGGGGCAGCGGTCCGCGGCCCGGCGGGGCGCCGGCGGCCGGTCCGGTCGAGTCTGCTGCGAGGGGTCGGGGCGGCAAAAGGCGCACGGAAGCACGGAGCGCGCGCGTGGAGCGCCGACGGCCCGCCCTACGCCCCTGTACGCCGCCGTGAGCGCCCCCGGACCCTCCGTGGGACATCGGGCCCGGCCGGCGCCCCGGGACGCCGCCGCAGGGCGGCCAGGGACGTCTCAGGGACGACTCAGGGCAGCAGCCCGTGGTGCGGGAACACCGCCTTGCGGGCGGCCAGGATCGCCTGGTCGAGTCGGTCGGCGGGGTCGTAGCCGCTGTCGAAGTCCCGCCAACGGGCGTCGGCGCCGTCGGTCATCCGCAGCGGGCCCTGCTGCCGGGTCCGGCGGTAGACCTCCGCGCGCCAGTCCGCCGGCGTCTCGGCGGCCGGGTCGACGGGCCGGCCGGCGGCGGTGGCGACCAGGTGGGTCCAGGCCCGGGGGACGACATCGACCACCGCGTACCCGCCCCCGCCGAGGGCGACCCAGCGGCCCTCGGCGTGGCGGTGGGCCAGCTCGTGCAGTTGCTCGGCGACGTGCCGCTGGGCGTCCAGGGTGACGGCGAGGTGTGCCAGCGGGTCCTCGACATGGGTGTCCGCGCCGTGCTGGGTGACCAGCGCCTGGGGGCGGAAGGCCGCCAGCAGGTCCGGCACCAGGGCGTGGAAGGCGCGCAGCCAGCCGGCGTCCCCGGTGCCGGCCGGCACCGGCAGGTTCGCGGCGCTGCCCGGCGCGGCCGGCCCGCCGGTCTCGCTGGACCAGCCGGTCTGCGGGAAGATCGTGGCCGGGTGCTCGTGCAGCGAGATCGTCAGCACCCGCGGGTCGTCCCAGAACGCCTGCTGGACACCGTCGCCGTGGTGCACGTCCACATCGACGTAGGCGACCCGCTCGGCCCCCAGCTCCAGCAGCCGGGCGACCGCCAGGGAGGCGTCGTTGTAGACGCAGAAGCCGGACGCCTGGCCGGGCATGGCGTGGTGCAGGCCGCCGGCGAAGTTCACCGCGTGCGGGGTCTCGCCGCGCCAGACCGCCTCGGCGGCCGCCACCGACTGGCCGGCGATCAGCGCGGAGGCCGAGTGCAGGGCGGGGAAGGACCAGTTGTCCTCGGTGCCGAGACCGTGCCGGGCGTCCCGCTCGTCCGGGTGCGCGGCGGCGTACTTGACCGCCTCGACGTACTCGCGGGTGTGCACCAGGCCGAGGGTCGAGTCCCCGGCAGCGGCCGCGGCCCGCACCGTCACCCCCGGCCCGGCGGTCAGCCCCAGCGACTCGGCCAGCCGCATGGTGAGCGCCAGCCGGGTCGGGTCCATCGGGTGGCCGGGACCGAAGTCGTAACTCGTGACGGCCTCGTCCCAGAAGAGGTGCAGGCCGCAGGGGGTTTCACGCTCGACGTCGGGCATGGCCCCCACGGTAGTGGGTGGGGCCCGGCGGGCGCCGCAAGGGTCCGTACGCGGACCCGGCGGGCCGTCAGGCCACCTTGACCGGCGTGCGCGTCGAGGCCGGCGCGGGCGCGAAATGGCCGGCCAGCGGGATCACCGCGAGGACCAGCAGCATCGGCGCCAGCAGCGCCCAGCGGTAGGAGCTCGCGTCGGCGATCGCCCCGACCAGCGGCGCTCCGATCAGGAAGCCGACGTAGTTGAACAGGTTGAGCCGGGCCACCGCCGCGTCGGAGTCGTCCGGGAAGAGCCGCCCGCCGGCCGCGAACACCTGCGGGATGATCGCGCAGATGCCGAACCCGAGGACGGTGAAGCCCGCGATGCCCGCCCACGGGCCGGGTGCCGCGGCGGCCAGCGCGAAGCCGAGGGCCGCCACCGAGGCGCCGACCCGCACCACCGCAACGGCGCCCCAGCGCTGCACGGCCCGGTCGCCGAGGGTCCGGCCGAGCAGCATCGAGACCATGTACCCGAGGTAGGAGAGCTTGGCGACGTCGTCCGGGCTGCCCAGTCCGTCGGTGAGGTACTTGACGCTGTAGTTGGAGACCGAGGCGTCCGCGATGTAGGCGAAGGCCATCGCCAGGCAGAGCGGCAGCAGCGGGCGCCAGGGGATCGAACGGGCGGCGGCCTCGCTCGCCTCCCGGACGGCGTCGCCGAGCTCGGCCGGCCCGGCGAACCGGGTGCCGGCCAGCAGCGCCAGCGGGATCAGGACGGCGGCGGCCGTGCCGAACAGGGTGAACAGGCTGAGGTGGTAGTGCGAGCCGAGGCCCGCGACGGCGGCGCCGAGGATCCCGCCCAGGCTGAACGCGGCGTGGAAGCCGAGCATGATCGAGCGCCCGTAGCGGTGCTGCAGGCCCACACCGAGCATGTTCATACTCGCGTCCAGCGCGCCGACCAGCAGGCCGAAGGAGCCGAGCACCAGCCCCAGCTGCCAGAGCGTGTCGCCCAGGCCGACGGCGGCCAGTGTGAGGCAGAGGGCCGGCTGGACGACCCGCAGCACGCTGCGGGCGCTGGTCCGCTTGACCAGCCACTCGGACCCGATCGAGCCGACGCCCGCGAGGATCGGTACGGCGGCCAGGAAGACCGGCAGCAGCGAGTCGTCGAGCCCGTACCGGTCCTGGATCTCGGGGATGCAGGTGACCAGCAGCGCGAAGGTGATGCCCTGGAGGAGGAAGCTCACGGCCAGGGCGGCGCGGGCCTGCCGCAGTCGGGCCGGCGTCTCGGTGCTCATGCGGGACCTCGCTACTGGCCGGTACGACAATGTTGGCGAGAGCGTAGGCGGTGCACGGGGTTTTGGGGAGGGGTCGCGGACCGCCGGGCCGTTCCGCCGCCGGTGAGGGCAGCGCCCCGGCGGGCACTGCCGCTGGTGGTGCCCGTGCCCCGGCGGGCACGCTCCGCCCGCCTCCGTCCGGCGCGGCGGCCGGGAGCCGCGCGGGCCGTCAGAGCAGCCCGGCGATCTGCGACAGCTCGGCGACCAGTCCGGTGGCCCCGGCGGCGGTGAGCTTGGCCGGGTCGGTGAGCGCGGTGTGGCCGTACACGTCCATGCCGGCCGCGCGGGCGGCCAGCACGCCGTTGACGCTGTCCTCCACGACCAGGCAGCGGGCCGGGTCCACGCCCAGGGTCCGGGCGGCGTGCAGGAACAGGTCGGGGGCGGGCTTGCCGACGCCGACGTCCTGGGCGCTGAAGATCCGCTCCGGCGGGAAGTACCCGCGCAGGCCGGTCAGGTCGAGCGCGGTACGGATCCAGGCGTGGTGCGCGGAGGAGGCCAGGCAGTACGGGACGGAGCGCTGCCCGAGCTCCTTCAGCAACTGCTCCGCGCCGCGCACGGCGGTGAGTTCGGCCGCGAAGGCGTCGAAGACCCGGGCGTGGAACAGCTCGTCGAAGCCCTCGGGCAGGCTCGCGCCGTACCGCTCGCCGATCACGTCGTGCACCCGGTGGGCGGCGGTGCCCATGAAGTCCCGGTAGGAGTCCTCGATCGTGGTCGGGAAGCCGAGTTCGGTCAGGTACTCGGCGAGCAGCCGGTTGGAGACCGGCTCGCTGTCCACGAGGACGCCGTCGTTGTCGAAGATCACCAGGTCGTAGCTCACACCCGCGAGCCTACTGCCGGGCCCGCCCCCGGCCGGGACTACTTGCCGCCGGACGCCAGCTCCTGCGACCGGTCCCGGGCCGCCTCCAGGGCGCCGAGCAGGGCGGCCCGGACCCCGTGGTTCTCCAGCTCGCGGATGGCGGCGATGGTGGTGCCGGCCGGCGAGGTGACGGCCTCCCGCAGCTTGACCGGGTGCTCCCCGGAGTCGCGCAACATCACGGACGCGCCGATCGCGGACTGCACGATCAGGTCGTGGGCGACGTGCCGGGGCAGGCCGAGCAGGATGCCCGCGTCCGTCATCGCCTCGACCAGGAAGTAGAAGTACGCCGGACCGGAGCCGGACAGCGCGGTGGCCGCGTCCTGCTGGGACTCGGGCAGCCGCAGGGCCTTGCCGACCGAGCGGAAGATCTCCTCCGCGCGCTCCAGGTGCGCCTCGGTGGCGTGCGATCCGCCGGAGATCACCGACATGCCCTCGTCCACCAGCACCGGCGTGTTGGGCATCACCCGGACGACCGGGGTGCCGACCGCGAGCCGCGCCTCGAACCAGCGGGTGGGGATGCCGGCCGCCGCCGAGATGACCAGCCGGTCGGTACCGACGTGCGGGGCGAGCTCCTCCAGCAGGGTGCCCATGTCCTGCGGCTTCACCGCGAGGATCAGGGTGTCGGCGAGCTTCGCCGCCTCCGCGTTGGTCACCACGCCGACGCCGTACGTCTCGACCAGCTCGGCCGCGCGCTCCGGGCGCCGGGCGGTGACCAGGACGTCCGCCGGGTCCTTGCCGGCCCGCAGCAGGCCCGAGAGCAGTGCCTCGCCGATCTTTCCGGTGCCGAGGAAGGCGATCTTCTGTCCGTGTGCTGCGCTGCTGCTCATGGCCGCTCCTTCGTACCGTCCCGACTCGGTGCTGCGGCCATCCTCGCACCGACACCCGCACGGACGGGTGCGAGTCCAGCCCGTGGGCAGCTCCGGGCCCGGCCGTCCCACTCCCCGAACACCGGGCCCGGGTCGGCGGGTTCGGCCGGCCCCGGGCCGTCCCGGGCGGCCAGGCCCGGTGCCGGGCCCGCCGGGGTGCGCCGGCGCGACCCGTGCGGCGTAGGGGGAAACTCGGGGTTCTCCCCTATGGCTTCCCGCGCACCGGCGGAGCACCGTGGAGACATGGCACACGGAGACTTGTCCCGACGCGAAAATCAGCAGCTCGCCGTCGCCTCCGCGACGATGGGCCCGTGGAAGACGGCCGCAGGGGTCGGTGCGGTGGTGGGCGCCGCGGCGCTCGGGGTCGATCTGATCACCGGGCACTGGTCCATGAGCATGCTCGCCGGTCCGGCCGGCTGGGCGCTGTTCTTCTTCTTCCTGGTCGGCACGGTGGGCGGTCGACTCCGCACCGACACCGGCGACCGCCGGATCCGGCACTGGGCCGCCGAGCACCCGTGGCAGGCGGCGATGCCGGCGGCGGGGGCCCTGCTGGTCCTCAACACGCTCGCGCAGACCTTCCTCGGGGACGCGAGCCTGATCGGCGCCTTCCTGGTGTCGCTGCTGCCGGCCGGTCTGCTGCTGGCGATCGCCGGCGTGGTGGGCTCGGTGAAGCAGGCCCGGGGGAAGTGAGGCCGGCGGCCCGTCGAGCGTCCCGGGAGCCGGGACCACGGGGGTGCCCCGGGGCCCGGGACGCGGGGGCGGCCGGGCCCCGGGGCGTCGCCCGGCCGGGAAGGAACGCTCCCGACGGGGGACACACCGGGCGCTACCGGACCGAACCCACCGCCCGCCACCAGGACTTGGGCCCCTGATCATCGGGGTGTCACCCGCCGTCGGCATACTGACGCGATGCCGATAGTCGAAGATCCGGATCCCCGCCCTTCCGAGGGATCCGACCCGAACGGGAGCGACCCGTTCGAGAACCTCGTCCTGGACGAGGAGTTCGTCAAGGGTGCCACCGTCAAGGAGCAGGCCGGGCGCACCCGGATGCTCGCCGCCCGCTGGAAGGACCAGCCGCCGGTGGACCCGGGGGCCCGCCGCACCGTCCTCGATCCGACACCCGCCCGGCCGAAGCGCCGGCTGCGCCGCGCGGCCGCACCGGTCGACGCCTGGGGCACCCCGCGGCGCGGGACCAGGGACTGGCGCGCGCCGCTGTTCGTGCTCCTCATCGTCGTCGCCCTGGTCGCCGCGCTCAACCTCGACGGCCTGCGGGACCGGTTCGGGGGCGCCCGCGGCGGCCTGCCCGCCTCCGCCCCCTCCGTCGCCCCCGAGACGGCGCGCCCCACCACCGCGCCCCCGTCGCTCGCCGCGCAGACCCCGACCGTGGACCACCCGTGGGCGGGCTCGCCCGCCGAGGGCTGGCCGGCCGGCCCGGACGCGATCGCGCTGCCCCCGGCCCAGGCGGTCGGGGCGTTCGACGCGGAGCAGGTGGCGGCCCAGCTGAAGCTGGTCAAGGACTTCCTGGTGGCGGCGAACCTGGACCCGGCGGTGATCGCGGGCGGGCGCCCGCAGACCGCGCTGGACCTGCTGGACCGGGAGGAGCAGGACGCCGCCGTCCGGACGCTGGACCACCCGGACGGGCCGGCCGACGCCACCTCCCTGTTCAGCCGCTTCGACCCGCGTGACGCGATCCCGGTGGGCGACGTCCGGATCCTCGGCCGGATGAGCGTGGAGGGCGACGGCGAGCGGGGTGTGCTGGTCCGCACCGACTTCACCTTCGTGTACGCGCTGCGACCCGGCCCGGAGGCCGGGCAGCGGCTGCCCGGCTCGAAGCCGTCGGCGAGCGCGCGGCCGGCCGCCCCGGAGAACTCGAACGCCGCGAAGCCGGTGGCCTGGACGGTCGCCGCGGCCGAGGATGCCGGCGGGAGCACCCGGACCGCCCGCACCGTCGTGCGGCGGGCGGACACCTACCGCTTCCAGGACCCGGCGCGGTACCGGAACAACCCGAAGAAGATCAACTTCGCGGAGCGCCGCAGCGAGGCGGGCAACACCGCCTGCGAGGTCCACGACGGCTTCTACCACCCGCGGTTCGAGCAGTTCGCGGCGCCGGGCCGGGAGACGCCCCACGGGCCCACCACCGACCCGTACGACCGGAGCACGCCGGCCCCCGCCCCCAGCCCCGGTACGACCCCGGAGTGCGGCACCGTCAGCCGCAGCTGACCGCGCTCAGCCCCGCCGCCTGCCGCGGCCCGGCGCCATGGTGTCGGGCCGGCGGCTGCGGCTGGCCCGGCGCCGCCCGTACCGCTCGACGGCCTGCTCGTGGCGGGCCCGCGCGACCGCCTCCCCGGGGGCCTCCACCAGGCTGCGGACGAAGTACGCGAGCAGCGCGCCCACCCCGCCGATGATCCAGACCGCGCCGAGCGACTTGTCCTCGGCCATCCAGCCGGTGAGCGCCTCCCGGCCCTCGCTCAGCAGCTTCCAGTTGCGCAGGGCCGCCAGGCAGGAGCAGACCGCGACGGCGGCGACCAGCAGCCCGTTGACGAAGGTCCCGGCGTCGGACATCTGCACGCCCTGGACGCCGAACCGCAGCAGCAGGGCGCCGGCGGCCGCGGCCAGCAGGGCGCCCACCGGGACGAGCACCCGGCGCAGCCGGTAGTCGGAGCCGCGCCCGACCCAGCTGGTGCCGAACCAGCGGATGCCCTCCGGTGCGGGGGCGCCCTCGGGGGCGGGGCCGGCCGGGCTCTGGCTGGGGGTGGGGTGCTCGCTCACGGATCCGATTATCACCCGACCGGACCCGAACGACGTAGGAGCCGCCCCGGCTGCCGGGGCGGCTCCTACGTCGTTGCTGGTCCCGCGTACGGTCAGCCGAGCTTGCTGACGTCCCGGACGGCGCCCTTGTCGGCCGAGGTGGCCATCGCCGCGTACGCCTTCAGCGCCTGGCTGACCTCACGCTGCCGGTTCTTCGGCCGGTAGCCGCCCTCGGACTCCAGCTTCAGCCGGCGCTCGTGCAGTTCCTCGAAGGAGACCTGCAGGTCGACCTTCCGACCCGGGATGTCGATCGAGATGATGTCGCCGTCCTCGACCAGCGCGATGGCGCCGCCGGAGGCCGCCTCGGGCGAGGCGTGGCCGATCGAGAGGCCCGAGGTGCCGCCGGAGAACCGGCCGTCGGTGATCAGCGCGCAGGCCTTGCCCAGGCCCCGGCCCTTGAGGAAGGAGGTCGGGTAGAGCATCTCCTGCATGCCGGGGCCTCCCTTGGGGCCCTCGTAGCGGATGACGACGACGTCGCCCTCCTTGACCCGCTTGGTCAGGATCGCGTCGACCGCGTCCTCCTGGGACTCCAGCACCACGGCCGGGCCGCTGAAGGTCCAGATCGACTCGTCGACGCCGGCTGTCTTCACGATGCAGCCGTCCTCGGCGAGGTTGCCGTACAGCACCGCGAGCCCGCCCTCGACGGAGTACGCGTGCTCGACGCTGCGGATGCAGCCGTTCGCCGCGTCGGTGTCCAGGGTGTCCCAGCGCTCGGACTGCGAGAAGGCGGTGGCCGAGCGGACGCAGCCGGGGGCGGCGTGGAACAGCTCGACGGCCTCCGGCGACGGCGAGCCGCCGCGGATGTCCCAGCCCTTCAGCCACTCGTCGAGCGAGCCGGAGTGCACGGTGTGCACGTCCTCGTTCAGCAGCCCGCCGCGGTACAGCTCACCGAGGATCGCGGGGACGCCGCCGGCCCGGTGGACGTCCTCCATGTAGTACTTGCCGTTGGGCGCGACCTTCGACAGGCACGGCACCTTGCGCGAGATGGCGTCGATGGCCCGCATGTCGAAGTCCACCTCGGCCTCCTGGGCCGCGGCGAGCAGGTGCAGGATCGTGTTGGTGGAGCCGCCCATCGCGATGTCCAGCGCCATGGCGTTCTCGAACGCGGCGCGGGTGGCCACGTTGCGCGGCAGGACGGAGTAGTCGTCCTGGTGGTAGTGCCGCTTGGTGATGTCGACGATGGTGCGGCCGGCGTCCTCGTACAGCGCCTTGCGGGCGGTGTGGGTGGCCAGCACCGAGCCGTTGGCGGGCAACGAGAGGCCGATCGCCTCGGTGAGGCAGTTCATCGAGTTGGCGGTGAACATGCCCGAGCACGACCCGCAGGTCGGACAGGCGTTCTCCTCGATGATGGCGATGTCCTCGTCCGAGACGTTCTCGTTGACGGCGTCGGAGATCGCGTTGACCAGGTCCAGCTTGCGGACGGTGCCGTCCACCAGGACGGCCTGGCCGGCCTCCATCGGGCCACCGGAGACGAAGACGGTCGGGATGTTGAGCCGCAGCGCGGCCATCAGCATGCCCGGGGTGATCTTGTCGCAGTTGGAGATGCAGATCAGGGCGTCCGCGCAGTGCGCGTTGACCATGTACTCCACCGAATCGGCGATCAGGTCGCGCGAGGGCAGCGAGTACAGCATGCCGGCGTGACCCATCGCGATGCCGTCGTCCACCGCGATGGTGTTGAACTCGCGCGGGATGCCGCCGGCCGCCTGGATGGCCTCGGAGACGATCCGGCCGACCGGCTGCAGGTGGGTGTGGCCCGGCACGAACTCGGTGAAGGAGTTGGCCACCGCGATGATCGGCTTGCCGAAGTCCTCGCGGGCTACGCCGGCCGCCCGGAGAAGCGCCCGGGCGCCTGCCATGTTGCGACCGTGGGTGACCGTACGGGACTTCAGCTCGGGCACTGTGCTCCACTCCTTCGGAGGCTGCTGCGGCCGACTGCGCTGGTGGGAGGGTGCAGGGCCGCTGTTAGCTATCGAGCGTACGCCTCAGGTCCAGCGCGCGGACGCTCCGTCCGCGATGCGGTCAGCGCGGGTCGCACCGCGACCGCCCCGGCGATGCCCGCCCCGGCCGTGTCCGGGAGCTCAGCCCTCGGTGACCGCGACCGTGAGGTCCAGGCGGTACGGCTCGGTGACCCAGCCGTCCGGGAACTCGGCGAGCAGCGCCTCCCGCTCGACCGCCAGCAGCGGCGCGCGCTGCTCGGGGGTGATCGCCGCCAGGTACGAGCGCGAGGTGAGGTCGGTGATCACCTGGTCGACGGTGATCACCCGCTCCCAGCGCAGCACGGCGCTGCCCAGCCGCAGGCCGTACGGCTCCAGGTGCCCGACGATCTCGTTCACCGCGCCGTAGGCGTGGTAGGAGTCCTGCAGGGCCTCGGCGAGCCGGTTGCCCATCGCCCTGACCCAGCCGGCCGAGGTGTCCTTGACGTTCCACCAGGTGGCCAGCGCGCCCCCCGGGCGCAGCACCCGGATCGCCTCGGGGACGGAGCGGGCCGGGTCCGTCCAGTGGAAGGCCTGGGCGTAGGTGATCAGGTCGGCGGTGGAGTCGTGGAAGGGCAGGTCGTTGCCGTTGCCGCGGACCAGCGGCAGCTCCGGCGAGACGGTGTGCAGGCGCCGGGCCATCCCGGGGGTGGGCTCGACGGCGGTCACCCGGGCGCCGCGCCCGGCCAGCAGTCGGGTGGAGATGCCGGTGCCCGCGCCGACGTCCAGCACGTCGGCGCCCTTCAGCGGGCGGCCGGCCAGCCGCTCCAGCTCGTCGAAGAGCGCCTCGGGGTAGCCGGGCCGGGCCCGGTCGTACTCCTCGGCGACCGCGCCGAAGGATGAAGCGAGCGTGTCATGGTCCGTCATGTCTTCCCCCGGGTAAGGCGGTTCGCATCCGTGCGGTCCTCCCTCAGCGTACCCGGGCGGGGGTTGCCAGGTGGAGCCGGGTGAAGGCGAGCGCCTCGGCGAGGTCGGCCTCGCGTTCGGCGGCGGAGACCGAGCGCCGGGTGTTGACCTCCAGCACCACGTGGCCGCCGAAGCCCGTCCGGGCCAGGTGCTCCAGCAGTTCGGCGCAGGGCTGACTGCCCCGGCCGGGGATCAGGTGCTCGTCCTTGCCGGAGCCGGAGCCGTCGGCCAGGTGGATGTGGGCCAGCCGGTCGCCCATCCGCCGGACCATCTCCATCGCGTCGATCCGGGAGGTGGAGGCGTGCGACAGGTCGATGGTGAAGTGCCGGTACTCCTCCTCGGTGACGTCCCAGCCGGGGGCGTAGGCCAGCATCTCGCGGTCGCGGTAGCGCCAGGGGTACATGTTCTCCACCGCGAAGCGGACGTCGGTCTCGCCCGCCATCCGCCCGATCCCCTCGACGAAGTCGCGGGCGTACTGGCGCTGCCAGCGGAACGGCGGGTGGACGACGACCGCGCCGGCGCCGAGCCTCTCGGCGGCGGCCCGGGCCCGGACCAGCTTGGTCCACGGGTCGGTGGTCCACACCCGCTGGGTGATCAGCAGGCAGGGCGCGTGGACGGCCAGGATCGGCATCCGGTGGGCGTCGGAGAGCCGGCGCAGCGCCTCGACGTCCTGGCTGACCGGGTCGTTCCAGACCATCACCTCGACGCCGTCGTAGCCCAGCTTCTCGGCCAGCTCGAAGGCCACCGACGTGGACTCGGGGTACACCGAGGCGGTGGACAGCGCGACCTTGGTGTCGGGGATGTGCAGCGCCGGGTGCTGCGGCAGGACGAGGCGGTCGGTGGTGCGCAGCAGGGGCGCGGTCCGGGCGGCCCGCTTGGCGGCCTTGACGGCGCCGACGGTCCGCACCGCGCGTTTCACGGCCGCCTTCGCGGGCGTCCGGGGCGCGTCGGCGCCGGGCGGGGTGGTGGCGCCGGGCGGGGTGGTGGCGCCGGGGTCGGCCGGGGCGGGGACCGGCGCGTCGGCGCCGGCCCGGGCGCGCTTGCGGGGCCTGGCCGGCGCGGCGGGTTCCGGAGGCCCGGGCGGCACCGCCGGCGCGGCGTCCCTGGCGGCCCGGCTCCTGCGCGGCACCCTGGGCTGCTTCCCGGCGGCGGCCGGCGGTCCGGCCGGGTGCGCGGTCGGAGCGGCGCCGGTGTGGATGCCGGTGTCGGTGTTCGGGGGGTCGTCGGCGGCCGTCCCGCCTGCCGGGTGCGCCGTCCGAGCCTCGGCCGAACGGCTCGCCCTGCCCGCCTTGCCACCGGCCGACTTCACCGTCCTGGCCGTCCGGGAGGCCGCCTCGACCGTCCGCCTGGCAGCCGTACCGGCCCGGGCCCGGCGCGGCCCGGCCGACCGCGGCTGCCCCGCACCGGCAGCGCGGCCCTCCTGCGTCCCGTCCTCGTCCGCTGGTTGCGCCACGGGACACAGCGTATGCGGACACGGCCCGGAACGGGACGTAGGCGACGAACGTCACGGACCGGGCGGCGGTTGTCAGCCGGTGAGCGCGGCCCGGCTGCGGTCGGCGGGGCTGTCCAGGGTGTCGAGGCGGCGCAGGATGATGCCCTCCCGCAGCGCCCAGGGACAGATGTCCAGCTCGGCCAGGCCGAAGATGTCCATCGCGGCGTCCGCGACCAGGGCGCCGGCCAGCAGTTGCCGGGCCCGACCGGGCGAGACGCCCGGGATCTGCGCCCGCTCCGCCACCGACATCGCGCAGAGCCGGGGCACCCAGGCGGACAGGCCGGACCGGGTGAGCTTGCGGGCGGCGTACTGGCCCGCGTCGGCGGGGGCGGCGCCGGTCATCCGGGCCAGCTGCTTGAAGGTCTTGGAGGTCGCCACCGCGTGGTCGGGCGCCCCGAGCCGGGCGATCTCGCCGGCCACGCTGGCGATCTCGGCCCGGATGTGGCGTCTGAGCCGGCGCAGGTCGTCCGGGTCGGCGACGTCCCCGGGCAGCCAGCCGGCGGTGAGCCGGCCCGCGCCGAGCGGCAGCGAGCAGGCCACGTCGGGCTGCTCGTCCAGGCCGCAGGCGATCTCCAGGGAGCCGCCGCCGATGTCGAGGTTGAGCAGCCGGCCGGAGGACCAGCCGAACCAGCGCCGGACCGCCAGGAAGGTCAGCCGCGCCTCGTCCTGGCCGGAAAGCACCCGCAGCTCGACGCCCGTCTCCTCGGCGACCCGCCGCAGGACGTCCTCCCCGTTGCTGGCCTCCCGCACGGCGGAGGTGGCGAACGGCAGGACGTCCACCACGCCCTTGTCCTCGGCGACCCGGATCGACGAGGAGACCATGCCGATCAGCTTGTCCACACCGCTCGCGCAGATCGAGCCCTCGGCGTCGAGCAGCTCCGCCAGCCGCAACTCCGCCTTGTGGGAGTACGCGGGCAGCGGGGCAGCCCCGGGATGGGCGTCCACCACGAGGAAGTGGACGGTGTTGGAACCTACGTCTAGAACACCGAGTCGCATAACCGTCCACGCTACGCGATACCACCGACCACCGGCCCTGGCCCGCACACCCCGATCGGCGGACCGGCCGCCCCCGCGCCCGGCCACCTACCGACCCCGACCCGGGGAGCGGCCCCCGACGGCAGCCTGACGCCGACTCAGGGAGGTGACCCGCGACGGGCGGTGCTACCGGTCGCCACCCGGGGCCGGCGGACCGCTCCCGGGCGCCCGGCAGCGGCCGTCCGCCCACGCCCTGGCCCGGTCCGGCACGTCGGTGATCAGGCCGGCCGCGTCCCGGTCGGACATCGCCTGCCAGGACGGCTCGTCGTCCAGCGTCCACACGTAGACCTGGTGCCCGGCCCGGCGCTCGGCCCCGATCCGCTCGGCGGTGGCCAGACCCGCGTCCAGGGCGAGCCCGGCCAGCGGCAGGCCGTCCGGCGGGTCGGCCAGGCCGCCGCCCTGGATCAGGACCAGGGGCAGTCGGGGCGCCTCCTCGTGGGCCTGCTTCAGGTGGGCGGCCGAGAAGGAGTAGAGGACCACGTCGGCCCGGCTGGCGGCCGCGATCCGGGCGATCCGGGCGACGTCCTCGGGCCGCTGCCACTTGATCTCCATCAGCAGCCTGGTCCGGGTGCCGGCCAGCCGGGCCAGCAGCAGCTCCAGCGTCGGGACGGGCTCCGGGCCGCCGGGGCCGATCGTGACCCGCAGGCCGGCGATCTGGGCCGCCGTCAGGGCGGCCACCTCACCCTTGCCGTCGGTGACCCGGTCGACGGAGGAGTCGTGCATCAGGACGGGCACCCCGTCACTGGTGGTCTGCACGTCGGTCTCCAGCCAGTCGGCGCCGCCCCGCAGGGCGGCCTCGAAGGAGGCCATGGTGTTCTCGGGGGCGGTCGCGGGCGCGCCGCGGTGGCCGATCACGACCGGCCCGGCACAGGCCTTGGGGGCCGCGGCCACCTGAGCGCGCAGCGCGGTCGCCGGGGCCGCCGACGTGGACCGGGCCGCCGGGGTGGTAAGCGGCGCGGCGCAGCCCGCGGCGAGCACCGCCAGGGCGGCGAGGACGGCCGCGGGCATGCGGGGTGGAACGGTCAAGGAGGGGCTCCGGCTGCGGTCGTGGACGCCCGGGACACGCCCGGACGGATCATCACCCTGGCATGACGGCGCGTCATGACAGGGCTCGGCTCGGCTCGGCTCGGCTCATGGCGGCGCGCGGTGCCGGCCGGCCCGCCCGCACCGCGCGGGCGGACGCCCGGACCGGCGGCCCGGGTGGGCCGGCGCACAGGTGGGCCGGCGCACAGGTGGCCCGGCGCACAGGTGGCCCGGCGCACGGGTGGGCCGCGGCGGGTGGGCCGCGGCGGGTCAGTTCACAGCAGGCCGTCCCAGAACTGCTCGACCAGCACGGCCCACCAGTTCTCGGGGTCGTCGAAGACGGTCCGGTCGACCGCGGCCAGCCCCCACTGGAGTTCGGCGACGGCCTGGCCGGCCGCGTACGGGTGCAGGCCACGCAGCTTGGGCAGCCGGTCCGCGAACAGCGACAGGCAGCGGACGAAGGCCGTCAGGTCGGCGTTGCAGTAGCGGGCGGTGGCGTGGTCCGGGTCGACCGCGCGGACCACGCCGCGCGCGGTGTCCACGGTGATCAGCGACCAGCCGTCCGTCCCCAGCACCACCTGCGAGACCAGTTCCTGCCCGGCCCGGACGGTGGCCAGGGCGCCGCGTCCGAGCTCCGCCAGGTGGTCGGCGGCCGCCGGGAGCACCGGGCCGGGCCGGGTGCCGTCGGCGATCCCGTCCGGCAGCGGGTGGTGCAGCGCGAAGTACCCCTCGACCAGGACCGGTACGCCGACCCCCAGCAGCGCCCGGGCGGTCACCTCCGGCAGATCCGCCCGGGCGACGTCGGCCGGGTCGAAGCGGCGGACGCCCGCCGGGCCGAACTGCTCCGCCAGCCGGGCCGCCAAGGTCCGGTCGTGCTCGGCCGCCGCGGCGGGCACCGAGCGGGGGAACGGCACCCGGTTGCGCCGCGCGGGCGCGGGCTGCCCCGGCTCCGCCACGGGCTCCGGCAACGCGCGCAGGGCCTGCGCCCGGGCGTCCGCGCGCGGCCCGTACGGGATCTCGAACCGGACCTGGGCAGCGGGCAGTTCGGCGGCCAGCGCGTGCGCCCAGTAGCCGCCGGGCAGGGCTCCGATCCGCAGGTCGGTGCGGACCGACCCGACGTCCTCGGCCCGGACGCCCTGCTGCTGCAGCTGCCGCCAGGCGCGCAGCGCGGGGTGCGGCAGCCCCGGTTCGGAGCGCAGGGTCAGGCTCCGGGCGCCGCCGAGTTCGTCGCGGTAGGTCAGTTCGGCCCGGGCACCCGGGCCGGTGGCGGGCGGCAGCGCCGGGTCGTAGCAGCCGGCGCCGAGGCTGTCGCGGTAGAGCCGGACCACCTCGGGGACGGGGACGGACGGCCAGACGCTGAGGGCGCCGGTGGCGCGGTCGACGACGGCGCAGGCCGCGCCGATCTCCTCGGGCGCCCGGCGCTCCCCGGTCAGCGGGTCGACCCGGACCGGGGAGGGGTCCGCCCACAGCACCCAGCCCAGGTCGAACTCGTGGGCGTGCACCGCCCGGCTGCCGGTGGCGGCGTCGGCGGAGGCCCGGGGCAGGTCACCGTTGATCCAGCGGTGGGCGGCGTCGATCGCCTGCGCGCGGGTGGTCACGAGTCGACGCTCCTGGTGCTGGTGGTGCTGCTGGCGTTGGTGTTGCTGGTGTGGGTGTTGCTGGTGCTCTCGGTGGTGAGGGTGGTGCCGGCGCTCTCGGTGGTGCCGGTGGAGCCTGCGCTGCCGGCGCCCTCGGTGGCGCCGCCCTCGGTGGCGCCGACGGTCTCGGTGCCGGCGTGCGCCGCCGGGGCGGGCTCCGCGGCCGGGGTCGTCGGGGCGCCCGCGGGCCCCTCCCCTGCGCTCCCGGCCCCGGTGCTCCCCGCCCCTGCACTCGCGGTCGGGGCGCTCCCGGCCCCCGTGCTCGCCGGGTCGTCCGAGGCCGGCCCGGAACCCGCGGGGATCCCCGGGGCCTCAGGTGCGGCCGGTGCAGCCGGTGCGGCCGCCGCCTCCGGGACGGCCGGCCGGGCCCGGCGCTCCGCGAGGTCCAGCGGACGGCAGTCCGGGTCGAGGGCGATCGCCCACAGGCCGTGGTCCGCGCTGTGCAGCGGGGCCGGGCCCTGCCGGCCGGTCTGGTGGTCCAGGTAGGTCACCGTCTCCTGGTGGTTGACGGCGTTCCAGGCGTGCGAGCGCCCGTAGGCGTCCAGTGTCAGCAGGACGGCCTGGGCGCCGTGCCCGGCCCGGCGCAGCGCACCGGCCAGCCGCTCGAAGGCCTCGGCTCCCTCGCCCAGGTCCCGGAACGGCGCGCCGAGTTCGCGCTCCGCGCGGTCGCGTCCGCCGCGCTCGCCGGCGTCACCCTCGGTGGGGATCCGCGGGGCGGCGCAGGCCGGACGGCCGGTGAAGGTGTCCACCGCGGAGAGGGCGATCTCCAGTGCGTTGTTCGCCCGGCCCGGCTCGCGGTGGCCGGCGGCGTTGACCACCTCGGCCCAGCCGCCGGCGGCCGGGTCGGGGTGCCGGCCGGGCAGGCCGTCGGCGCCCTTGGGTACCCGGCGCTCCAGCTCGGCCTGCTCCTGCGGGTCGACCGGGCCCAGCCCGCCGGGCATCCCGTACGGGCGGCTGTCGGCGATGCAGCGGATCCGCACGGCCGTGTCCGGCTCCTGCTCGCCCTGGCCGCGGGCGGCCCGTGAGGCCAGGTGCAGGGCGAGCAGCTGGGCGGTGGCCACCGGGGCGACCCAGGGCGCGGTGCCCTCGCCCGGCCCGTGCTCGCCGCGGCGGCGCGCCTCGCCGGCCCCGAGGCCCGCGCCGGCACCGCCGCCACCGCCTTCGGGCGCGGCGCGGCCGGGGCCGGGGGCCAGGATCGGCCCCGTCCCGATCGGCACCGGGCCGGTGGCGCCGGCCCCGGCCCGCGATCCGCCCACGCCCGTACCTTGGCGGGCCTCCGCCGGCTGCGCGCCCGTTCCGGCGGCGGACCCGCCACCGGACCCGCCCGCACCGGTACCACCAGCACCACCAGCACCGGCAGCACCGGCAGCACCGGCACCACCAGCACCAGCACCGCCCGCGGCCGGTGTCCCCGCCCCCGGTACGCCGACCACACCGGCGGCTCCCCCGGCGCCGGTCGCGCCCGCGCCGCCCTGGGCCCCGCCGGAGGAGGGCAGGTGTCCCGCGCCGGCCGCGGTACCGCCGCCGAACCCACCACCGCCGGTACTGCCACCACCACCGCCACCGCCGCCACCGCCGCCGAAGGCGCCACCGGAGCCGAAGCTCCCGCCCCCGGGCAGCGTCCCGGTCACGCCGTAGCCACCGCCGGAGGAGGAGGCGCCACCGGGGACGTACCCACCGGAGGAGGCCGACCCGCCGAACCCGCCGCCCGCCGAGCCGCCGCCCGCCGGGTGGCCGCCACCGGCGACCGGACCGCCGGGGCCGCCGCCGTGGTCCACGTCGGGCGCCGGCGGGGCGAGGACGGAGTCGGTCCGCACCGAGACCGGGGCACCCGCGCCGCGCGGCGCCGTCGGGGCCTCGACCGGGGCGGCCGGCGCGTACCCGCCGGCGGGGGCGGAGATCGGGCCGTAGCCACCGCCCGCGTGCCCGGAGCCACCCGCCGGGGCGGGGCGCTCCGGCCGGCCCACCGGGGTGTCCACGGAGGCGCCGGCCGACGGACCGCCGCCGTTGCCGCCGCCGTCCCAGCCGCCGGGGGCCGAGCCGACCGGGCCGGTCCGGATCCGGACGTCCGGTCCGGCGCCGCCGGCCGTCACGTCCACCAGCGGGCCCGCTCCCGGACCGCCCGCGCCCGGCACCCCCGCACCGGGCGGGCCGGAGCCCGGAAGCCCCGAACCGGGCAGCTCCGAGCCGGGCAGTCCCGAGCCCGGCACGGCGTCCAGGCCGGTGCCGAACGGCGGCTTCCCGCCGGGGGCGGCGTGCTGGGTGAGGTCGACCGCCACCACCGGCTTGCCGTCCGGACCGTTCAGGACGGTCCGGCCGTCGGCGCCGACCTGCGGCCTGCCGTGCTCGTCCAGTTCGACCGTCAGGCCCTCCACCGCGACGACCGGCTTGCCGTCCTTGCCGACCACCAGCGTGAGTCCGGTCGGGTCGGCCACCTCGGTGCCGTCGGACCGCAGGATGACCGGGTTGCCCTGCTCGTCGAGGGCCGGCCGGCCGTTCTCGTCCAGCTTGACGGTCAGTCCCTCGACCCCGACCACGGGCTTGCCCTGCTCATCGAGCCGGACGGTCAGCCCCGCGCCGCCGGCGCCGAGCACACCGGGCTCGCCGAGCGCGGCGGGCAGTCCGGCCGCGGCCGGGTCGAAGCCGCCCTTGGCCGCCATCACCTCGGACATGGTGGGGACGTCCACGCCCCCGGCGTGCGCCGTCCCGGCGCCCGCGATCCGGGTCAGCGCGGTGAGGGCCGGCTCCTTCATCGCGCTCTGCACCGAGGCCTTCATGGCCCGGCCGAGTTCCTCCAGCAGCCCGGCGACCTTCAGTCGCGCGGCCTCCACCGCCACCGTCTTCACCGCGTCGGCGACGGTGTCCGAGGCGGCGTCCTTGACCTTGGCGGCCACCGCGCCGACCGACTGCACCACTGCGCCGAACACGCCCTGGGTGTGCTGCGAACCGGCGGCGGCGGTGGAGACCTGGGCGGCCGCCTGCTTGGCCGCCGCGGCCTGCTCGTCGGCCTTCTTCAGGTCCTCGGCGAGTGCGGTCAGGGTGGCGACCAGCTCCGCCTTGCAGGTGTCGGTGGCCCGGGCGGCCGTGTCGAAGGCCTTGGCGACCAGTTCGGCGGCGTGCTGCGCGTCGTCCAGGTGTCCGCGGCCGCCGCCGCTGAAGGTCTGCCAGTGGTCGGCGAAGGCCTCCACCGCGCGGCCCGAGTTCTCCCCGGTGACCCGGCCGGCCGAGGCCCCGCCGCGGCGCCCGAGCCGTTCGCTCTCGGTGGCGAAGTCGCGCCACAGCGCGGCCGACCGGCGCAGTCCGTCCTCGTCCGCCTGCGGCCAGGCGTGACCCAGCCGGGCCAGTACCGGGGCGAGTTCCTCGGGCAGCTTCCGGGACACGCGTTTCCCCCTTCGAAGAGCTACATGCGACAGCGCGCCGTACGGGCGTACGGGCGGGAACAGCGGTCTCAGGCCGCCGGGCCGGACCCGGCCGGGCCGCGGACCGGACCCGCGGCGAACCCCCCGCCAGGGTGGACGGCGCCACCGGGTGCGGAGGTTGCGGTCCGGCCGAAGTCCGCCGAGATGCCGGCATCGGTGTCCGCCACCGAGTCGGCCATGGTGTGCAGGCCGGTGCCGATCTTCCCCAGGCGGTCGGCGATGCCGTGCAGCCCGCCGAGCACCGCCTCGCGTGCCTCCTGGTAACTGCCGCCGAACCCGCTGCCGGGCTCGTCCTGCCCCCAGGGGGTGCCGAGGCCGGCCAGCGACTGCTCCAGGCCGAGCGCGGCCCGGGCGAAGTCGTTGGAGATCTGCTCGAACTCGCGGCCCTCGCCGTGCATCTCCCACGGCTTGACCGAGAAGTGCTCCCCCGGGCCGGCCCCGCCGCCCGTACCGCCCGCGGGCGTACCGCCGCCGCCCGTACCGCCGTTGCTCCTGCTGCTGCCCATCCCCGTACCTCCCCGTAGCGGACCTCGTCCCGAGGGCCGCCTTCGGTGCGCGGCCGGCGGGACGACTCCGGCGGCCGCCATCCTAGGGCGCCCGGCCGGGCCGCCGAGGGGCGCGGCGGCCTTTTCACCCCGCCTTCACGTCCGGCGGCGGCCCGGCCCGGCCGACGCGGCCCCGTCCACCTGGTGAAATCGTGGCAAATGCCTCGGCCGTGAGCTGATCCGTACCCCCCGAAGGCTCTACCCTTGCCGAGTGGCAGCAGCAGAGACCTCGAAGAACGCCCCGCACGACTCCCCCGCCAAGTCCAAGAAGGCGAAGGCACCCGCGGTCGACCTCGCGATGCCGACCCGGCGCCCGGAGGTGCCGCTCGACTTCCCGCGCGCCTGGGTGGAGTTCACCGACCCGGAGGACGACGAGCAGGTCTTCCGCTGCGACCTCACCTGGCTGACCTCCCGCTGGAGCTGCATCTTCGGCAAGGGCTGCCACGGCATCCGGCCGGGCCGCGGCGAATCCGACGGCTGCTGCACGCTGGGCGCGCACTACTCGGACGAGGACGACGAGAAGCGGGTGGCCGGGCACGCCGCGCGGCTCACCCCGGAGACCTGGGAGCTGTTCGAGCACGGCACCGACGCCAAGGGCCGGATCAAGGTCGACGGCGGCATCACCATGTTCGACGAGGACGGCGACCGGCAGACCCGCCGGGTCGACGGCGCCTGCGTGTTCCTCAACCGCCCCGGCTTCCCCGGCGGTGAGGGCTGCGCCCTGCACACCCTGGCCCTGAAGGAGGGCAAGGAGCCGCTGGAGACCAAGCCGGACGTCTGCTGGCAGCTGCCGGTCCGCCGCACCTACGACTGGATCGACCGCCCGGACGAAACCCGCTACCTCCAGGTCACCATCGGCGAGTACGACCGCCGCGGCTGGGGTCCTGGCGGCCACGACCTGCACTGGTGGTGCACCGGCAGCCCGGAGGCGCACAACGGCCCCGACCCGGTGTACGTCAGCTACCGCCCCGAGCTCACCGAGCTGATGGGCGCCGGGGCGTACAAGGTGCTGGCCGGCCTGTGCGAGGAGCGGATCGCCACCAAGGGCGACCGCAAGGTGGCACCGCACCCCGCCGACCCGGCGCCCGCGCCGAAGAAGCCCAAGCACAAGTAGCGGACGGACGGGTCCCTCGCCCCGGCGGGAGGGACCCGTCCGGTCACTTGTCGATGTCGCCGACCACGAAGAACATCGAGCCGAGGATCGCCACCATGTCGGCGACCAGCGTCCCGGGCAGCAGCTCGATGAGTGCCTGGATGTTGTTGAAGGACGCCGAGCGGAGCTTCAGCCGCCAGGGCGTCTTGTCGCCGCGCGAGACCAGGTAGTAGCCGTTGATGCCGAGCGGGTTCTCGGTCCAGGCGTAGGTGGTGCCCTCCGGTGCCTTCAGCACCTTGGGCAGCCGCAGGTTGACCGGGCCGGGCGCCAGCGTGGCCAGCTTGTCCAGGCAGGCGTCGGCGAGGTCCAGCGAGTTGGCGGTCTGCTCCAGCAGGCACTCGAAGCGGGCCAGGCAGTCGCCCTCCTCCCGGGTGACCACGGTCAGCACCCGGCGCAGCTCCTCGGAGCCGTACGCGAGGTAGGGCTCGTCGCGCCGCAGGTCGAGGTCGACGCCGCTGGCCCGGGCGATCGGGCCGCTCACCCCGTACGCGTGCACATGCTCCTTGGAGAGCACGCCGACGCCGGCGGTGCGGGCCCGGAAGATCTCGTTGCCGAGCACCAGGTCCTCGAAGACCGGCAGCTGCGAGCGGACGGTGGCGACCGCCGCGCGGACCCGGCCGAGCCAGCCGGCCGGCAGGTCCTCCTTGAGGCCGCCGACCCGGTTGAACATGTAGTGCATCCGGCCGCCGGAGGCCTCCTCCAGCACGTGCTGGAGCTCCTCGCGGCCGTGGAAGGCGTGGAAGACCGGGGTGATCCCGCCGAGCTCCAGCGGGTACGAGCCGAGGAACATCAGGTGGTTGAGCACCCGGTTCAGCTCGGCCAGCATGGTGCGGATCCAGACCGCGCGCTCGGGCACCTCCATGCCGAGCATCCGCTCCACCGCGAGCACCACGCCGAGTTCGTTGGCGAAGGCCGACAGCCAGTCGTGGCGGTTGGCGAGCATGATGATCTGGCGGTAGTCGCGGGCCTCGAAGAGCTTCTCCGCGCCCCGGTGCATGTAGCCGATCACCGGTTCGGCGGAGACGATCCGCTCGCCGTCCAGCACCAGCTTCAGGCGCAGCACGCCGTGCGTGGACGGGTGCTGCGGGCCGATGTTGAGCACCATGTCCGTGGTGCCCGGTTCGCCCGAAAAGTTTTCCGCACCCGCGCCGATGCCGACCGTGGTCTCCCTCATGGCACCAGAGTCTGCCATCCCTCCAGGCCCTCCAGGCTCCTCGGTACCGGGATACGGACGGCCTGCGCCAGCCAGCCGAAGGCTCCCAGCCCCGCCGGGTCGGTCAGCTCGGCCGCCTCGCCCGCCCCGCCGAGCGCCCGCAGGTAGGCCGCCGGGTCGCTGGACGCCAGTGCCAGCGGCGGCCGGGCGCCGCTCACCCCGAGGGCCCGCAGTGCCTCGCGCTGCGTCGTCCACAGGCTGTGGACACCGGGCACGGCTGCCGCGTCCAGCGCCACGTGCGCGGTGATGTCGCGGGAGCCGTCCGGCACCGGGCTCGCCTCCCGGCCGTCCCGGAACCCGGTGAGGGTGCCGAACGGCGGGCGCCGCCCGGCGGTGTGCGCGTAGTCCACCGCCACCGCGAGCCCGGCCGCCAGCGAGCCGACCGCACCCGCCCAGGCCGCGTCCCGCGGGCCGCCCAGCTCGACGAAGTCCCCGGGTTCGCCGGCCGGCCACCAGCGGTCGGCCCAGCGCCGGTCGGCCTCGGACACCGGGGCGCCCGGCCGCTGCTCGCCGCTCGCGGTGTCCACCTCGGTGTAACGCAGCAGCCCGTCCTCGTCGACCTCGGCGAGGTCCAGCGGCACGTTGTCCAGCCACTCGTTCGCGAACAGCAGCCCGGTGACGCCGGCGGGCGGCCCGTCCGTCCACCGGACCTCGGCCGGCAGGCCCGGCGGCCGGGCCGCCAGCTCCACTCCGTACGGGCGCAGCCGCCCGGCCAGCTCGGCGGGCACCGCGGCCAGCACCCCGGCCAGCAGCTCGCCGCGCCCCGCGCCGACGTCCACGAAGGCCAGCTCGGCCGGGCGGCCGAGCGCCTCGTCCACCTCGCCGAGCAGTCGGGCGACCGCCCGCGCGTACAGCCCCGAGGCGTGCACGGAGGTCCGGAAGTGGCCCGCCGGGCCCTCCGGCCTGCGGTAGAACCCCTCCGCCCCGTACAGCGCCTGTTCCATGGCGGGCCGCCACCGCATCCAAGTCATAGGGGTGGACGCTACCCGGCGCCGGACCCGACCCGGGGTTCGTCTCCGACCTAGGGAGTAGAAGGGATCGCTCTCCCGGCGGACCTGGGGGCACTGTGCGACTGCCTAGGCTGGACACGTGCATCGACTCAACGCCTGGCTCCGCCGACACCCCATGGTGGCCGACTCCGCCTGGGCGCTGTTGTTGCTGCTCCTCGGCCTGCTGCCGGACGGCGGCGACGACGGCTGGCGCGAGGTCGTCCACTACGTGATCGCGGTGGCCGTCCCGGTTCTGATGGTCTTCCGCCGCCGCAACCCGGACCTCACCCTGGTGCTGGCCGTCACGATCGGCCTGGCCCAGCTGGCGATGGCGGTCGAGCCGGCCGCGTCCAGCATCGGCTTCCTGGTGTTCGCGTACAGCGGCGCCGCGTTCGGCTCCACCTGGGCCTCCCGGCTGGCGCTGGCCGCCGGACTGGCGGCGGGGCCGCTGACGCTCTGGCGCTACCCCAACAGCGCCAGGGACGAGCAGGGCGAACCGGTCGGGCCGCACTACAGCCTGATGCAGAGCCTGCTGCTGGCCCTGCTGATGTCCACCCCGTTCGTGCTCTGCTGGGCCTGGGGCCGGCTGACCCGGGTGCGCCGGGCGTACCTGGTGGAGCTGGAGGACCGGGCGGCCCGGCTGGAGCGCGAGCGGGACGCGCAGGCGAAGGTCGCGGTGGCGGCCGAGCGGGCCCGGATCGCCCGGGAGCTGCACGACGTGGTGGCGCACAACGTCTCGGTGATGATCGTCCAGGCGGACGGCGCCGCGTACGTGCTCGACAACTCGCCGCAGCAGGCGAAGGAGGCGCTCGGCACCATCGCCTCCACCGGCCGCCAGGCGCTGGTGGAGATGCGCCGGCTGCTCGGGGTGCTGCGGACGGCCGACACCGCCGAGGAGTACATGCCGCAGCCCGGCGTGGAGGAGCTGCCCGAGCTGCTCGACCAGGTCCGCACGGCCGGCCTGCCGGTCGACTTCACCGCCTCCGGCGACGCCCGCGAACTGCCCAGGGGCGTGGAGCTGACGGTCTACCGGATCGTCCAGGAGGCGCTCACCAACGTCCGCAAGCACGGCGGCCCGGACGCCAGGGCCAAGGTCGCGGTCGACTTCGGCGAGCGGGAGCTGGCCGTGCTGATCGAGGACGACGGCCGGGGCACCACCTCCGAGCAGCTCACCGGCGGTGGGACCGACGGCCTCGGGCATGGTCTGATCGGCATGCGGGAGCGGGTCGGGATGGTCAGCGGCAGCCTCGACGTCGGCCCCAGGCCCGGCGGCGGGTTCCGGATCCGCGCCGTGCTGCCGCTCAAGGCGGCGAAGTAGAAGCAGAGCCGGTGCGTCCCGTCCGGGCGTCCGTGTCACGGTCCGGGCGACGACGTCCGTGAACCGGTCCGAGCAAGAAGGAGAGCCATGACCATCCGCGTGATGCTCGTCGACGACCAGGAGCTGCTGCGCACCGGCTTCCGGATGGTCCTGCAGTCGCAGGGCGACATCGAGATCACCGCGGAGGCCGGTGACGGCGCGCAGGCCCTGGAGGTGCTGCGGCACACCGAGGTGGACGTGATCCTGATGGACGTCCGGATGCCCCGGCTGGACGGCGTCCAGGCCACCCGCCGGATCTGCCTGTCCGCCGAGGGCACGCCGCTGCCGGGCGCCCCGCACGTGCTCATCCTCACCACCTTCGACCTGGACGAGTACGCCTTCGCCGCACTGAAGGCGGGCGCCAGCGGCTTCCTGCTCAAGGACGTCCCGCCGACCGAGCTGGTCGCCGCGATCCGCTCGGTCCACGCCGGCGACGCCGTGGTCGCGCCGACCACCACCCGCCGCATGATCGACCGCTTCGCCGAGGTGCTGCCCACGGCCGGCGCGGCCCCGACCGCCGACACGCTGGCCCCGCTCACCGACCGCGAGCGGGAGGTGTTCCTGCTGGTCGCCCAGGGGCTGTCGAACAGCGAGATCGCCGCCCGGCTGGTGCTCTCCGAGGCCACCGTGAAGACCCACGTCGGCCGCATCCTCGCCAAGCTGGGCCTGCGCGACCGGGTGCAGGCCGTGGTGCTGGCCTACGAGGCCGGCCTGGTCCGGGCCGGCGCCGGGGATTGACGGGGGCGGGGCGCGTCGGGGCCGGGCGGGGCGCGTCGGGGCGGGGCAGCCGGGCCCGCCCGGCCGGTGTCGCGGGCCCGTCCCGGCGGGTGGCTCCCGGGCGGCCGTAGAATGGCCCGGTACGTCTGGTACCCGCAGAGGACTGGAACGGAAAGTTAGGACGAACGCCAAGCCGTGAGCACGTCCAACCCCTTCGGAGCGCCCGAGCAGTCCGCCGGCCCGTCCGACCCCGGTGCCCGTCCCGCCCGGCTCGCCGTCGGCGTGGTCGGCACCGGCCGCGTCGGGCCCGCCCTGGGCGCCGCCCTGCAACTGGCCGGCCACCGGGTGGTCGCCGCCTCCGGTGTCTCGGCCTCCTCCCGGCGCCGGGCCGAGGCGCTGCTGCCGGGGGTCCGCCTCGTGACGCCGCAGCAGGTACTGGCCGCCGCCGACCTGGTGCTGCTGACCGTCCCCGACGACGCGCTCGCCGACCTGGTCCGGGGCCTGGCCACGACCGGGGCGGTGCGCCCCGGGCAGATCGTGGTGCACACCTCGGGCGCGCACGGCGTGGCGATCCTCGACCCGGCGACCCGGGCCGGCGCGCTGCCGCTGGCCCTGCACCCCGCGATGACCTTCACCGGGACGTCGGTGGACCTGGCCCGGCTGGCCGGCTGCCCGTTCGGGGTGACCGCCCCGCAGGAGCTGCGGCCGGTGGCCGAGGCCCTGGTGGTGGAGATGGGCGGCGAGCCCGAGTGGGTGCCCGAGGAGGTCCGCCCGGTCTACCACACGGCGCTGGCGCACGGCGCGAACCACCTGGTCACCCTGGTCGCGCAGGCCATGGAGCTGCTGCGCGACGCCGGGGTGGCCGAGCCCGGCCGGCTGCTCGGCCCGCTGCTCGGCGCCGCCCTGGACAACAGTCTGCGCTCCGGCGACGCGGCCCTGACCGGCCCGGTCGCCCGGGGCGACGCGGGGACGCTCCGCCGTCACCTGGAACAGTTGCGTACGGTGTCCCCGGACATCGATCAGGCGTACCGCGCGATGGCCCGGGCCACGGCGCAGCGGGCGGTCCGGGGCGGATCGCTCAAGGAAGAGTCGGCGGCGGCGCTGCTGGACGTACTCAACGAGGAGAGCAACTGATGGCGGGCAAGAACCAGCGTGGCAGGCAGCCGGTCCGGGAGCCGAAGGTCCGCAAGGCGGCCCTCACCCACACGATCGCCGACTTCGAGCCCGCCTTCTGGCCGGACGAGCAGCCGGTGGACAACGCCGTCGTGATGACGATGGGCGCCCTGCACGAGGGCCACGCCGCGCTGATCCGGGCGGCCCGCAAGCAGGTCGGCGCGGACGGCCGGGTGGCCGTCACGGTCTTCGTGAACCCGCTGCAGTTCGGCGCCGGCGAGGACCTCGACCGCTACCCGCGCACGCTGGCCGCCGACGTCCGGCTGGCCGAGGAGAACGGCGCGGACGTGGTGTTCGCCCCGCTGGTCGAGGAGGTCTACCCGAACGGCGAGCCGCAGGTGCGGATCACCGCGGGCCCGATGGGCGAGCGCTTCGAGGGCGCCACCCGCCCCGGCCACTTCGACGGCATGCTGACCGTGGTCGCCAAGCTGCTGCACATCACCGACCCGGATTTCGCCTTCTTCGGCGAGAAGGACGCCCAGCAGCTGGCGATCGTCCAGCGGATGGTGGCCGACCTGGACTTCGACGTCGAGGTGATCGGCGTTCCGACCGTCCGCGAGGAGGACGGCCTGGCCCGGTCCTCGCGCAACCGCTTCCTCGCCGAGGACGAGCGCGAGCGGGCCCTGACGCTCTCCCGGGCCCTGTTCGCCGGCCGCGACGTGGCCGCCCAGGGCCCCAAGGCGGTCCGCGAGGCGGCCTCGGCCGTGATCGACGCCGCCGAAGGTGTCACCCTTGACTACCTCGCCCTGATCGACCCCGACGACTTCACCGAAGCGGCGGACGACTTCCAGGGTGAGGCCGTGCTGGCCGTGGCCGCGAAGGTGGGTTCCACCCGTCTGATCGACAACGTCCGCATCATCGTCCGCTAGGACGGCAGCGTCCGCCGGGACGAGGCACCTCGCACCACCCGCCCCACGTACCACTTCTCCCCCACCACCCTCAGGCATGCACTCACCACAGGAGGCGTGACCCAATGCTCCGCACCATGCTCAAGTCCAAGATCCACCGGGCCACCGTGACCCAGGCCGACCTGCACTACGTCGGCTCGGTCACGGTGGACGAGGACCTGCTCGACGCCGCCGACCTGCTCCCCGGCGAGCTGGTCCACATCGTCGACATCAACAACGGCGCCCGCCTGGAGACCTACACCATCGCGGGCCCGCGCGGCTCCGGCATCATCGGCATCAACGGCGCCGCCGCCCGGCTGGTCCACCCCGGCGACCTGGTGATCCTGATCGCCTACGCGCAGATGGACACCGCCGAGGCCAAGGGCTACGTGCCCAACGTGGTCTTCGTCGACGCCGACAACCGGATCACCGGCCTCGGCACCGACGCCGCCGAGGCCCGGGAGGGCAGCGGCCTGCTCCGGGGCGACCAGGCCCACGCACCCGGGACGGTGGGCCGGCAGGCGTACGGTGGCCCCGACAACGCGGCCGCCACCGCCGCGCGCTGAAGGAGCAACTGAACGCCATGTCCGTCTCGCACCGTCTCACCGCCCCCGCCCCCGGCTGGACGACCACCACCGACGTCGTCGTGGTCGGATCCGGCGTGTCCGGCCTCACCGTCGCCCTCAACGTCCGCAAGGCCGGCCTGCGGGCCGTGGTGGTCACCAAGGCGATGCTGGACGACGGCTCCACCCGCTGGGCCCAGGGCGGCATCGCCGCCGCCCTGGGCGAGGGGGACACCCCCGAGCAGCACCTGGCCGACACCCTGGTGGCCGGCGCCGGCCTCTGCGACGAGGAGGCCGTCCGCACCCTCGTCACCGAGGGCCCGGAGGCCGTCCGGCACCTGATCGCCACCGGCGCCGCCTTCGACGTCGACGAGGCCGGCGAGATCCTGCTCACCCGCGAGGGCGGCCACCACCGGCGCCGGATCGCGCACGCCGGCGGCGACGCCACCGGGGCCGAGATATCGCGGGCCCTGGTCTCCGCCGTGCGCAGCGACCCGGGCCTGGAGCTGATCGAGCACGCCCTGGTGCTGGACCTGCTGACCGACGCCGAGGGCCACGCGGCCGGCCTGACCCTGCACGTGATGGGCGAGGGCCAGCGCGACGGCGTCGGCGCGATCCGGGCCCGCGCCGTGGTGCTCGCCACCGGCGGCATGGGCCAGGTCTTCTCCGCCACCACCAACCCGGCGGTCTCCACCGGCGACGGCGTGGCGCTGGCGCTGCGCGCCGGGGCCGAGGTGACCGACCTGGAGTTCGTCCAGTTCCACCCGACCGTGCTCTGGCTCGGCGCGGAGGCCGAGGGGCAGCAGCCGCTGGTCTCCGAGGCCGTCCGCGGCGAGGGGGCCTACCTGGTCGACGCCGACGAGCACCGCTTCATGGTCGGGCAGCACGAGCTGAACGAACTGGCCCCGCGCGACATCGTCGCCAAGGCGATCAGCCGGCAGATGCACCTCAAGGGCACCGACCACATGTACCTGGACGGGCGGCACTTCGGCGCCCGGATGTGGGAGGAGCGCTTCCCGACCATCCTGGCGTCCTGCCGCTCGCACGGCATCGACCCGGTGACCGAGCTGATCCCCATCGCCCCGGCCGCGCACCACGCCTCCGGCGGCATCCGCACCGACCTGCTGGGCCGCAGCACCGTCCCGGGGCTGTACGCCTGCGGCGAAGTGGCCTGCACCGGCGTGCACGGCGCCAACCGGCTGGCCTCCAACTCGCTGCTGGAGGGCCTGGTCTTCGCCGAGCGGATCGCCGCGGACCTGACCGCCCGGCACCGGGCCGGCGAACTGCCGGAGCGTGCCGTGGACGTGGCGGCCGCCCGGGCGGCGCGCGCCGTGCCGCTGCCGGCACCGGAGGCCCGGGCCGACATCCAGCGGCTGATGTCCAAGGGCGCGGGCCTGCTGCGCTCGGCCGACGGCATGGCGGCCACCGCCGCCGGGCTGGCCGCGCTCGCCGAGGAGGCGTACGCCCAGCTGGCCGACGAGAAGCCGGCCGACCCCCGGGTGGAGACCTGGGAGGCGGCCAACCTGCACCTGGTCGCGACCGCCCTGGTGGCGGCCGCCGCCCAGCGCGAGGAGACCCGCGGCTGCCACTGGCGCGAGGACTTCCCCGAGCGGGACGACGCCCACTGGCGGCGCCACCTGGTCACCACTCTCGCCGGCACCGCCGGCACCCCCGTCAGTACTCCCGAGGAGCAGTAAGCCATGTCCCACACCCACGAAGAACTCCCGCTGGCCGAGCAGAGCGGCGGCTGCGGCGACGGCTGCGGCTGCGGGGACGGCGAGGGCTACGAGAGCGGTCTCGACCCGCAGCTCGCCGAGCTGCTGGAGGAGGCCGGGCTGGACCCGATCGAGGTCGAGGACGTCGCCACCCTGGCGCTGGCCGAGGACCTGGCCGGCGGCGAGGACGTCACCTCCGTCGCGACCGTGCCGGCCGAGGCCGTCGCCACCGCCGACTTCACCGCCCGGGAGGCCGGCGTGGTCGCCGGCCTGCGGGTCGCCGAGGCCGTGGTCTCGCTGATCTGCGAGGAGGAGTTCGAGGTCGAGCGGCACGTCCAGGACGGCGACCTGGTGGAGGCCGGCCAGGTGCTGCTCTCCGTCCGCAGCCGCACCCGCGACCTGCTGACCGCCGAGCGCAGCGCGCTCAACCTGCTCTGCCACCTGTCCGGCATCGCCACCGCCACCCGTGCCTGGGCCGACGCCCTGGCGGGCACCGGTGCGGTCGTCCGCGACACCCGCAAGACCCACCCGGGCCTGCGGGCGCTGCAGAAGTACGCGGTGCGCTGCGGCGGCGGCGCCAACCACCGGATGGCGCTGTCCGACGCCGCGCTGGTGAAGGACAACCACGTGGTGGCGGCCGGCGGCGTCGCCGAGGCGTTCCGGGCCGTCCGGGCGGCGTACCCGGATCTCGCGGTGGAGGTCGAGGTCGACACCCTGGAGCAGATCCCGCCGGTCCTGGAGGCGGGCGCCGACCTGATCCTGCTCGACAACTTCAGCGTGGCGCAGCTCAAGGAGGCCGTCGCGCTGGTGGCCGGCCGGGCGAAGCTGGAGGCTTCCGGCGGACTGACCCTGGCCACCGCGCGCGAGGTCGCCGAGACTGGTGTCGACTACCTGGCGGTGGGAGCGCTGACGCACTCCTCGCCGATCCTCGACATCGGCCTGGACCTGCGTCCGTAATCCCTCGTCAGAGACCCCTTCTAGCCGTTACGGGACCTCATGCTCCTCACCATCGACGTCGGCAACACCCAGACCACGCTCGGCCTGTTCGACGGCGAGGACGTCGTCGAGCACTGGCGGATCTCCACCGATCCGCGCCGCACGGCGGACGAACTGGCGGTGCTGATGCAGGGGCTGATGGGGTCTCACACCGCGGTCTCCGAGGCCAAGGTGGACGGCCTGGCGATCTGCTCCTCCGTCCCCGCCGTGCTCCATGAGCTCCGCGAGGTGACCCGCCGCTACTACGGCGACGTCCCCGCGGTGATCGTGGAGCCCGGCGTGAAGACGGGCGTGCACGTCCTGATGGACAACCCCAAGGAGGTCGGCGCCGACCGGATCGTCAACGCGCTGGCCGCCAACCATCTCTACGGCGGCCCGTGCATCGTGGTCGACTTCGGCACCGCGACCACCTTCGACGCGGTCAACGAGCGCGGGGACTACGTCGGCGGCGCGATCGCCCCGGGCATCGAGATCTCGGTGGACGCGCTCGGTGTCCGCGGCGCCCAGCTGCGCAAGATCGAGCTGGCCCGGCCGCGCAACGTGATCGGCAAGAACACCGTCGAGGGCATGCAGTCCGGCATCCTGTACGGCTTCGCCGGCCAGGTCGACGGCCTGGTCAACCGGATGTCCCGGGAGCTCGCCAAGGACCCGGAGGACGTCCAGGTGATCGCCACCGGTGGCCTGGCCACCCTGGTCCTCGGCGAGGCCACCACCATCGACGTGCACGAGCCGTGGCTCACCCTGATCGGCCTGCGGCTGGTGTACGAGCGCAACCGCCCGGCCGCCTGAGCGGACCGGCCGGACGGGCCCCGGGAGGCCGCGGCCGTCCCTTCGGCACCGCTACGGCCCGGGTACCGGGGTGGGCGCCCCCAGGACGGGCGCGCCGGGTGCCGGGCCGCCCTGCGGCGTCCCGGCGGTCGGCGGGACGATGATCGCCCCTTCGGACGGCGTGCGCGGCCGCCGCGGCCCGGTGGGCGGCGACACTCCGTCCGGCTCCGGCATTCCCACCAGGGGCTCGGGCTCCAGGGCGGCCTTCACCGACTGCCACTTCCGGTCCGTGACCAGGGCGGTCAGCTGGGCCTGGGTCAGCGGCGGGTCGGCCCGGGTGATCGGAGCCCCCCGCTGCTGCGGGTCGCGGTTCCACTCCTGGAGCTGCATCCGGAAACCGTCGGCGGTGTACAGCAGCGCCGACCAGGTCCGCGCGCCGGCCGGTTCGTCCGCCCTGGTCCCGGATTTGTACAGGGCCACCGACGATCCGTCCGGGAGGGTCTCGACGGCGCACTCGTCACCGGCGACGAGCGGCGTCGGGCATTCCGGGCCAGGGCCCGCGTCGGGGGCCCTCGTGACCCAGAAGATCACCTGCGCCGCGCCCCCGCCGTCGTCGAGGATCAGCCGGACCTGCGCCGTCCCGTCCTGCGTCCCCTGGGCCTGGGCCACCTGTACCGTGCCGGCCGGCAGCGACCCGGTCAGCAGGGCGGTGAACTCCTCCGCGCTCACCGGCGGCGCCGTGGCCGGCCCGGCGCCGCCGACGCCCGGCCCCGCCACGAACACCCCGCCGGCGCCGATCACCGCGAGCGCGGCGATGCTCGCGGCGACGGAGGCGGTCCGGCGGCGGCGCAGCCGACGGCCCCGGACCTGGGCGCCGGCGATCAGCGGCTCGGCCCGCACGGCGTAGTCCTCGCCGGCCCGGGACAGGGCCCGGGTGAAGTCCAGCTCGAACTGCGGGTCCGGCCGGTCATGGTCGGTGGACATGTCTCATCACCACTTCTACTGATCGTTCCACGGATGACTTGGCGAACGGTCGGGAGACCGCCGGGGGTGGGGCTCAGCGGTCCGCGAGCTCCGCCAGGCCGTCCCCGAGCAGGGCCCGGATCCGCCCGAGGGCGCGGACGGTCTGCGTCCGCACCGCGCCGGAACTGCTGCGCAGCACCTCGGCGGTCTCCTCGACGCTGCGGTCCTCCCAGTACCGCAGGACGAGCACCGCCCGGTCGCGCGGCGAGAGCCGGCCCAGCGCCTCGACCAGGGCCAGCCGCAGTGCCGGGTCGGCCTCCCGGGCGGCGGCGTCGGGGATCTCCCGGACGGGCTGCTCGGAGGTGCTGCGGCGGCGCCGGTGCGAGAGGAACGCCCGGACCAGCACGGTGTGCGCGTAGCCGGCCGGGTTCTCGATCCTGGCCCGCGGCGCGAACCAGGAGGTGCGGTACCACTGGGCGTAGATCCGGCCGAGGGCCTCCTGGACGAGGTCCTCGGCGAGATGGGTGTCACCGCCCGTCAGCAGGCAGGCCGTCCGGAAGAGGTGCCCGGTGCGGACCACGGCGAACTCCAGGAAGTCGTCCTCCCCCGCCGTACCCGCTGCGCTCGCTCGTGCCATCTGCTGGGCTCCCCCGCTTGAATTCCCTTACACCTGGATGACGGGGCCCGCGGCGCGGATGTTACAGGCGGCCCCGGAGGACTTCCCGGCGGTCGCCCCCGCCGTCACCCGCAGTGCGCGCCGCACGGCCCGCCGCGCCGGGGCCGGGCACCGGGCCGGACGCCGCCGGGGCCCTCCGCCGGGGGCCCTCGACGGTCGGCCGCCGGGGCGCCGCGCCGCTGGTCATGGCCGTTCCGGCGCACCCGTGGTGATCGTTTCGGGCCAAACGGGGGGCTCGGCGCGACACTACCGACAAATCGGATATTCCTCACGTAGTGTCAACCCATGCCTACGCCACACGGATCGCGCGGCGGCATGGCCTTCAGCGCCGACGAAGTCCGCGTGCTGCGCCGCGCCCTCGCCCAAGCCCTGCACCCCGCCGTGCCCGCCCAGCTGTCCGTCCTCGGCCACCAGTCCGCCGGCCTGTGGGCCGAAGACGTCCAGGAGGCCCTGCGCCTCACCGAGGCGATCGACGAGGCCGTACGGGAGGGCGGCCGGCTGCGCGCCTTCCTGCTCGCCGATCTGGCCCGCTACCGGGCCGCCCTGCCGGGGAGCGCGGGCGGCTACCTCGAACGCCTGGAGGAGGCCGTCGCCGACGGCTACCTGCCGGGCGCGGAGGACCTCACCGCGCTGCGCACGCTGTCCCGGCTGCCCTGCGGGAGCACCGAACGCTCCCGCCGGTCCCACCTGGCCGGCCGCTGTCACGCCCTCGCCGAGGCCGCCGTCCGCGAGCGTCTCGCGCTCACCTCCGGGCAGCGCCACCTCATGGCGGTACCCAACCCCGCCGCACCACCGAGCGCCCAGCTCACCTTTGCTGGTCCCATCCCTGCTGGAGGACGGATTCCGATGAGCAGCCCCGCCGACTCCCCCACCCCGAAGGCCACCCCCGCGGCCAAGGCCGCGCCGGCGCCCAAGGCCGCCCCCGGTTCCAAGGCCGGGCCCGCGACGCCGGCTCCGCAGGGCGGGCAGCCGCACCGGATGCCGACCCCCGCCGAGCTCTTCGGCCGCCGCCCCCGGCCGCCGGCCCGCCCGGAGCCCGCCGACGACGAGCTGGAGCTGGCCACCGGCACCGGCTGACCCGGCGGCGAACCACGGAGGGAGGACGGCGACGCCGTCCTCCCTCCGCGCGTCCCCCGCAACGCCTCCGGTGCCGCGGCGCACCGGGATATCCCGTCGCGGAACACCCCCCGGGGCTGGCTACCCTGGTGGGGTGAGCGATCAGAGCAGCGTCCCCGCGACCGACGACCTTCCCGAGCAGATGCGCGTGCGGCGCGAGAAGCTGGACCGGCTCCGGGCGGCCGGCGTCGACCCGTACCCGGTCGGCTTCCCCCGCACCACCACCATCGCCGACCTGCGCGCCAAGCACCCCGACCTGGAGCCGGACGTCGCGACCGGCGAGCGGGCCGGCGTGACCGGCCGGGTCATCCTGGCCCGCACCGGCGGCAAGCTCTGCTTCGCCACCCTGCGGGACGGCTCCGGCGACCTCCAGGTGATGCTCTCCCTGGACAAGCTCGGCCCCGAGCGGCTGGCCTCCTGGAAGTCCGACATCGACCTCGGCGACCAGGTCGGTGTCGAGGGCGAGGTGATCACCTCCAAGCGCGGCGAACTCTCGGTGATGGTCGACCGCTGGGAGCTCACCGCCAAGTGCCTGCGCCCGCTGCCGGACAAGCACAAGGGCCTGACCGACCCGGAGGCCCGGGTCCGCCAGCGGTACGTCGACCTGATCGTGAACCCCGAGGCGCGGGAGATCCTGCACCTGCGCAGCAAGGTCGTCCGCTCGATCCGCCGCACCTACGAGGACCGCGGCTACATCGAGGTCGAGACCCCGATGCTGCAGCCCGTGCACGGCGGCGCCAACGCCCGGCCGTTCAAGACCCACATCAACGCGTACGGCATCGACCTGTTCATGCGGATCGCCCCCGAGCTCTACCTCAAGCGGCTGGTGGTCGGCGGCGCGGAGAAGGTCTTCGAGATCAACCGCAACTTCCGCAACGAGGGCGCCGACTCGACCCACAACCCGGAGTTCACCTCGCTGGAGTCGTACGAGGCCTACGGCGACTACGACACCCAGGCCGAGCTGATCCGGGCGACCATCATCAACGCCGCCCGGGACGCGCTGGGCACCACGGTGATCCGGGGCCTGGACCCGCACGGGGTCGAGCACGAGATCGACCTGGCCGAGCCGTGGGCCGAGGTCGGCGTCTACCCGGGCATCTCCGAGCACCTGGGCACCGAGGTGACCCCCGAGACCGGTGTCGAGGAGCTGCGCAAGCTGGCGACCGAGCACGGCATCCCGTTCGAGAAGGAGTGGGGCCACGGGCAGATCGTCCTGGAGATGGTCGAGCGCCTGCTGGAGGAGAACGCGATCCGGCCGACCTTCATCAAGGACTACCCGACCGAGGTCTCCCCGCTGACCCGCCAGCACCGCTCGATCCCGGGCGTGGCCGAGAAGTGGGACCTGGTGATCTTCGGCACCGAGATCGGCACCGCCTACTCGGAGCTGGTCGACCCGGTCGAGCAGCGCGCCCGCCTCACCGCGCAGTCGCTGCTCGCGGCCGGCGGCGACGTCGAGGCGATGCAGGTGGACGAGGACTTCCTGCGGGCCCTGGAGTACGCGATGCCGCCCACCGGCGGCCTCGGCCTCGGGGTGGACCGCCTGATCATGCTGCTCACCGGCAAGAACATCCGCGAGACGGTGCTCTTCCCGCTGGTACGGCCTGATCAGCGGGGGGCCGAGCCCAAGGCCGCCGCGGCGGCACCGAAGAACGACGAGGAGTGACCCGATGGACTACGTGAGTGCGATCGTGCCGCCGCTGGTCATGGCGGTCGGATTCGGCTTCCTGGTGCGGGCGATCATCCGCAGCCAGGGCGGGGCCCAGAAGGCCAAGGAGGACATCGCCGACTGATCGTCCGCGATCGGCCCGCGATCACCGCGCAACCGGGCCCGTGCGCCGTCGTCCCATTCCGGGCGGCGGCGCGCCGGTTTGCTCCGGCTTAGCAAGATTTGCCCGATTCACTCCCCTATCCTGGCCCCACTATGGTCCGGCAACTCGGTGAACTAGAGAACGACATCATGACCAGGGTCTGGCAGTGGAACCGCCCGGTCACGGTTCGCGAGGTTCTGCTCGACCTGCAGACGGAACGCGATATCGCCTACACCACGGTGATGACCGTGCTCGACAAGCTCTTCAGAAAGGGCTGGTTGCGCCGGGACCAGGTGGGGCGGGCCTATCGATATGAACCCGTCTCCTCGCGCGAGGCGTACAGCGCGGCTCTCATGAACGACGCCTGGGGCACCAGTGACAATCCGGCGGCGGCTCTGGTGCACTTCTTCGGTCTGATGTCACCGGAGCAACGGGAGGCACTGCGCGACGCACTCCGTGTCGCGGCGCTCTTCCCGGCCCCCGCCGATCCCGGCCCCGCCCCGGCCGACACCGAAGCCGATACCGGCGCCGAACCGGATACGGCCGGCGAAACCCCGCCCGATACCGGGGCCCATAGCGGCGCCCGTAGCAGGGCTCATAGCGTGGCTCATAGCGGGGCTCGTAGCAGCGCCCACAGCGGTGCCCGCACCGGGGCCGACAGCAGCGGGCCCGGCACCCCCCCGTAGCCGGAACCGGCGCCGAAACGCGTGCGCCCCCGGGCGCCGGGACGCGATAACGTCCCGCCATGGAGGTCACCATCCGCCGGGCGCGGACCACTGACGTACGGGCCGTACGACGGCTCATCGACGGCTACTCGCGGGACGGCATTCTGCTCGACAAGCCCACCGTCACACTGTTCGAATCCGTCCAGGAGTTCTGGGTCGCCGAACGCGACGACACCGGCATCGTGGTGGCCTGCGGCGCGCTGCACGTGATGTGGGAGGACCTGGCCGAGGTGCGCACTCTCGCGGTCGATCCGTCCTGCCTGGGGCAGGGCGTCGGGCACATGCTCCTGGAGAAGCTGCTGCAGACCGCGCGCTGGCTCGGCGTACGTCGGATTTTCTGCTTGACGTTCGAGGTCGCGTTCTTCGCGAAACACGGTTTCGTCGAGATCGGCGAGGTCCACGAAACCGACGATGGTACGGCAGACCCGGCGGCGATCGCTACGGATGTCTATGAAGAACTTCTCCGCTCGTACGATGAAGGCGTCGCCGAGTTCCTCGACCTGGAGCGTGTGAAGCCGAACACTCTGGGCAACTCGCGCATGCTGCTGCACCTGTGAACCCGTCCCGCCGGGCGTAGGGGTTTGTGTTTTCCGCAGAAAGGCGGTTTCCTTTCCTCAGGCAATGGGTCGTTTACGCGGAAAGGGAAGCCCGTGGCGCAGAGGGTGCAGGTCATTCTTGAAGACGATCTCGACGGTGGTTCGGCGGACGAGACGGTGACGTTCGCTCTCGACGGCGTTGCCTACGAGATCGATCTGAAGAGCACGAACGCAGACAAGCTTCGCGGGCTGCTGGCCCCGTACGTGGAGAAGGGCCGCAAGCAGAGCGGCCGGCTCACCAGCGCCCGCCGCAGCAGCGGCCGGGGTGCGGTGGCCCGTCCCGCGGCCGGCGCTCCGGACACGGCGAAGATCCGTGCCTGGGCGAAGGAGCAGGGCCTGGAGGTCAACGACCGCGGCCGGGTCCCCAGCACCGTCCGCGAGGCGTACGAGAGCGCCAACGCGTCCTGAAACGGCTCGGGACACCGCACAGGATGTCCCGGGGGCACAGGACGTCCCGGGGCCGCGACAGGGCCCCGGAGAGCCGCTTCCGGCGCCTTGGGCGGGCCGCTCACGCCATCGGCGTGCGGCCGGTCGACCGTCGCGGCGCACAGGGCACATTTTCGGGGCGTGGAGGACTTCCTCCGCGCCCCGCGGTGCTGAGGGCGCGCCCCGCGCGCGCCGCCACCGCCCGGCGCCGTTCCGGGCGCCCCGGCACGACCCGGCGGGCGCCGCAGGACCTCCGTACGGGCGGCGGAACACTCATGGGCTGTGCAACGCTGTAGGAGCGGAGCGGTAACGCGGGTGCCACCTGATCGGCCGCACCCCGACTCCGGCCCACCCGGCCGGAGGGCCCGTCGCGCCGAGGCGCGCGGGCGGGGCCACCCGGCCACTGAGCCGCCGTCACCCCGGCGGACTCGGCGCCGACCGGACCGGGCGGCCCGTCAGCCGACTTCTCGCCAGGCGAACACCGCCACCGCGGAAACTGCGCGAGATCCGGCGGAATACCGGGTATGAATGCAGGTGGGACGGGCCGCGAGGCCCGGCCGGGGCAGATCGTGTGACCAGCCGCAGCCGGTGCGGCCGCGCCGAGGCGGGCGTTGTTCGCCGATGGCGTAGCGGTATCGGGTGCATCGGGACCACCTGTGGGAACACCGTCTCCCAACATCAGGTTGGGATTGGTGTCTGCTGGTCGCGCAGCACGACTTCCCACGAGAGTGGGGCTGATCCACCCTTCTCGTCCACTTTCGGACAGGAGGGGCCCATGCCGCGCCGCTGAGCGGGACTAGCATGCGGAAGGACAGGGCGGGGACCGACCCCGAACTGCCCGACCGCTCTGAGGAGCGATAAACGATGTTCGAGAGGTTCACCGACCGCGCGCGGCGGGTTGTCGTCCTGGCTCAGGAAGAAGCCCGGATGCTCAACCACAACTACATCGGCACCGAGCACATCCTCCTGGGTCTGATCCACGAGGGTGAGGGTGTCGCCGCTAAGGCCCTGGAGAGCCTCGGGATTTCGCTCGAGGCTGTTCGTCAGCAGGTCGAGGAGATCATCGGCCAGGGCCAGCAGGCCCCGTCCGGGCACATCCCCTTCACCCCGCGGGCGAAGAAGGTCCTGGAGCTCTCGCTCCGCGAGGCCCTTCAGCTCGGCCACAACTACATCGGCACCGAGCACATCCTGCTCGGCCTGATCCGCGAGGGCGAGGGCGTCGCCGCCCAGGTCCTGGTGAAGCTGGGCGCCGACCTCAACCGTGTCCGCCAGCAGGTGATCCAGCTGCTGTCCGGTTACTCGGGCGCCAGCAAGGAGTCGGCCACCGCCGGCGGCCCCGCCGAGGGCACCCCCTCCACCTCGCTGGTCCTGGACCAGTTCGGGCGCAACCTCACCCAGGCCGCCCGCGAGGCCAAGCTCGACCCGGTGATCGGGCGCGAGAAGGAGATCGAGCGGGTCATGCAGGTGCTGTCCCGCCGCACCAAGAACAACCCGGTGCTGATCGGTGAGCCCGGCGTCGGCAAGACCGCCGTGGTCGAGGGCCTGGCCCAGGCGATCGTCAAGGGCGAGGTCCCGGAGACGCTCAAGGACAAGCAGCTCTACACGCTGGACCTGGGCGCCCTGGTCGCCGGCTCCCGCTACCGCGGTGACTTCGAGGAGCGCCTGAAGAAGGTCCTCAAGGAGATCCGCACCCGCGGCGACATCATCCTGTTCATCGACGAGCTGCACACCCTGGTCGGCGCGGGCGCCGCCGAGGGCGCGATCGACGCGGCGAGCATCCTCAAGCCGATGCTGGCCCGTGGTGAGCTGCAGACCATCGGTGCGACGACCCTGGACGAGTACCGCAAGCACCTGGAGAAGGACGCCGCGCTGGAGCGCCGCTTCCAGCCGATCCAGGTCGCCGAGCCGTCGCTGCCGCACACCATCGAGATCCTCAAGGGCCTGCGCGACCGCTACGAGGCGCACCACCGGGTCTCCATCACGGACGCCGCCCTGGTCGCCGCCGCGACCCTGGCCGACCGGTACATCTCGGACCGCTTCCTGCCGGACAAGGCGATCGACCTGATCGACGAGGCCGGCTCCCGGATGCGCATCCGCCGGATGACCGCGCCGCCGGACCTGCGCGAGTTCGACGAGAAGATCGCCGACGTGCGCCGCGAGAAGGAGAGCGCGATCGACGCGCAGGACTTCGAGAAGGCCGCGTCCCTGCGCGACGACGAGAAGCAGCTCCTCACCGCGAAGGCCAAGCGCGAGAAGGAGTGGAAGGCCGGCGACATGGATGTCGTCGCCGAGGTGGACGAGGAGCTGATCGCCGAGGTGCTGGCGACGGCCACCGGCATCCCGGTCTTCAAGCTCACCGAGGAGGAGTCCTCGCGTCTGCTGCGCATGGAGGACGAGCTCCACAAGCGCGTCATCGGCCAGAAGGACGCCATCCGGGCGCTCTCCCAGGCCATCCGGCGCACCCGGGCCGGCCTCAAGGACCCGAAGCGCCCCGGCGGCTCGTTCATCTTCGCCGGCCCGTCCGGTGTCGGTAAGACCGAGCTCTCCAAGACGCTCGCCGAGTTCCTCTTCGGTGACGAGGACGCGCTCATCTCGCTCGACATGTCGGAGTTCTCGGAGAAGCACACCGTCTCCCGGCTCTTCGGTTCTCCCCCCGGCTACGTCGGGTACGAGGAGGGCGGCCAGCTGACCGAGAAGGTCCGCCGCAAGCCGTTCTCCGTCGTCCTCTTCGACGAGGTGGAGAAGGCCCACCCGGACATCTTCAACTCGCTGCTGCAGATCCTGGAGGACGGTCGCCTGACCGACTCGCAGGGCCGGGTGGTCGACTTCAAGAACACCGTCATCATCATGACCACCAACCTCGGCACCCGGGACATCTCCAAGGGGTTCAACCTGGGCTTCGCGGCCACGGGCGACTCCGCCACCGGGTACGAGCGGATGAAGGCGAAGGTCGGCGAGGAGCTCAAGCAGCACTTCCGCCCCGAGTTCCTGAACCGTGTCGACGACATCGTCGTCTTCCACCAGCTGTCCGAGGAAGACATCATCCAGATCGTCGACCTGATGATCGACAAGGTGGACGGCCGCCTCAAGGACCGCGACATGGGCCTGGAGCTCAGCGTCGAGGCCAAGAAGCTGCTCGCCAAGCGCGGTTACGACCCGCTGCTCGGTGCCCGTCCGCTGCGCCGGACCATCCAGCGCGAGATCGAGGACAACCTCTCCGAGAAGATCCTCTTCGGTGAGCTGCGGGCCGGCCACATCGTGGTCGTCGGCGTGGAGGGTGAGGGCAAGGATGCCAAGTTCACCTTCCGCGGCGAGGAGAAGTCCGCGGTTGCGGATACTCCCGCTGCCGTCGCTTCGGCCGGACCCGATCTGACGAAGTAAAAACAGTTAACAGTTAACTAAACGGTCCAGCCCCCCGGCATTCTTGCCGGGGGGCTGGACCGTTTTTACGTGACATCACAATATCTGTGACCTGGCGCACCAGAGGGCCCTCCCGGACCGGCAGGCCCGGCCCGTGCGGATGCGATGCATCCCTTTACAGCCGCCATTCCCAAGGGTTTTGACCGATCATCAGCTGATCGGCGGCCGCGGAGGATAGCGCCCTGTTCATGTCATGGTCAAGGTCTATCTTTTCCGCGTCCCCTTGGATCAAATGTCGTCCACCTGTCTTCATTGGTTTGCCGGAAGGCCAAGAGCCGGACCGGTTTGGGGAGGACGTCACCACGTTGAAGAAGACCACGAAAGCCGCCTCGGTCCTCGCGACCGCTGCGGTCATAGCCACGATGGGAGCGGGCCTGCTCCCGGGTACGGCCGTTGCGGCCGGTGCCGCTCCTGTGCCGCGCGACCCCGCCGACGCCGTCCAGTCCCTCAAGACCGACGACGTGCTGCCGGGCCCGCTGAGTGGCAAGGTCGAGGCCGAGCAGAAGGCCGCCACCGAGCAGCTGCTCGCGGGCACCGCCAAGGTCGAGACCCATGGCAGCAGCACCAGCGTCAAGCTGGGCAAGGACAAGTACGTCGAGCTCGGCCGTGAGCGCACCGACAAGATCTTCACCATCCTGGTGGACTTCAGCGACCAGGTGGACAACACCACCAAGTTGCCGAACGGTCAGCTCAAGTACGGCGGCCAGCCCGGCCCGGCGCACAACCAGATCGCCCAGCCGGACCGCGCCACCAACAACTCCACCGCCTGGCAGGCCGACTACAACCAGGCGCACTACCAGAACCTGTACTTCAGCAAGGACCAGGACTCGCTGAAGACCTTCTACGAGAAGCAGTCCTCCGGGCGCTACTCGGTCGACGGTCAGGTCACCGACTGGGTGAAGGTCCCGTGGAACGAGGCCCGTTACGGCTCGGACTACTGCGGCCAGCACGTCTGCAACAACGCGCAGGACCTGATCCGCGACGGCGTCAACGCCTGGGTCGCCGACCAGAAGGCCAAGGGCCAGACGGACGCTCAGATCAAGGCCACCATCGCGCAGTACGACCAGTGGGACCGGTACGACTACGACCACGACGGCAACTTCAACGAGCCCGACGGTTACGTCGACCACTTCCAGATCGTGCACGCCGGTGAGGACCAGTCCGCCGGTGGCGGCGTCCAGGGCACCGACGCGCTCTGGGCCCACCGCAGCTACGCCTACGGCACCGCCGCGGGCCAGACCGGCCCCGCCGACAACAAGCTCGGCGGCACCCCGGTCGGCGCGTCCGGCCTCTGGGTCGGCGACTACACCATGCAGGCGGAGAACGGCGGCCTCGGCGTCTTCGCGCACGAGTACGGCCACGACCTCGGTCTGCCGGACCTGTACGACACCAGCGGCAGCGGCATCGACAACTCCGTCGGCTTCTGGTCCCTGATGTCCTCCGGCTCCTGGCTGGGCGACGGCAAGAACGAGATCGGCGACAAGCCGGGCGACCTCGACGCCTGGAGCAAGCTGCAGCTCGGCTGGCTGAAGTACGACAAGGCCACCGCGGGCACGGGTTCCAAGCACCACATCGGCCCGGCGGAGTTCAACACCGCTCTGCCGCAGGCGCTGGTCGTCAACCTGCCGAAGAAGACCGTCACCACCGAGATCAACACCCCGTTCGCGGGTGCCAACGAGTGGTGGAGCGGTAGCGCCGACGACCTCAACGTCTCGGTCGCCCGCGACGTCGACCTCACCGGCAAGACCTCGGCGTCGCTGAGCGCCAAGGCCTGGTACGACATCGAGCAGGACTACGACTACGGCTACGCCGAGGTCTCCACCGACGGCGGCGCGCACTGGAACGCCCTCGACGGCACCTACAACGGCGTCGCCATCCCGGCGGACCCGGCCGGCAAGGCCGGCCTGACCGGCAACTCGGGCGGCAACTGGGGCGACCTCGCCTACTCGCTGAACGCGTACGCCGGCCAGTCCGTCAAGGTCCGGTTCCACTACACCACCGACGGTGGCGTGCACCTCAAGGGCCTGGCCCTCGACAACATCGCCATCACCGCCGACGGTGCGGCCGTCTTCTCCGACGACGCCGAGAACGGCGACAACGGCTGGACGGCCAACGGCTTCTCCCGGATCACGGGCAAGTTCTCCAAGGACTACGCCCAGTACTACATCGCGGAGAACCGTCAGTACATCTCGTACGACACCACGCTGAAGACCGGCCCGTACAACTTCGGCTACGGCACCACCAAGCCCGACATGGTGGAGCACTACGCCAACCAGGACGGTCTGCTCATCTGGCTGTGGGACACCTCCCAGAGTGACAACAACGTCACCAACCACCCGGGTTCGGGCCTGATCCTCCCGATCGACTCGCACCCGGCACCGCTGAAGTGGTCCGACGGCGCCCTGCTGCGTCCGCGCGTCCAGGGTTACGACTCCACCTTCGGCTCGCAGAAGACCGACGGTCTGACCCTGCACAAGAACGGCGTGGAGACGGTCGTCCCGAAGGCGAAGGGCGTTGACTCGTTCAGCGACCTGAAGTCCTACTACGACGCCACCAACCCGTACAGCAGCGTCATCGTCCCGAAGACCGGCACCAGCATCGAGATCGAGAACGAGTCCTCGAACTACCTCGAGACCTGGATCCGCGTCCGCCCGGTCGACAACTGATCGAGCCGTTCGGCCGAGCAATCGGCTGACCGGCCGGATCATCTGACGATCTGGCACTGATACACCCTGTCCGGCCCGGCCCCGCACCTTGTGCGCGGGACCGGGCCGGTTGTGCTATCGCAGGAGTGCGATGCGGCCGGCCGCACCCTCGGTTCCGACGACGAGGTCTGACAGGGTCACGCTCCCCCGGCCCTCGACGCCGGCGAGGACCTGGAACTCCCCTCCGGCCAGGAACTGTCCGATGTCGAGGGGCACCGGAGGCAGTGCGGCGAACATGAACTCCACGGTTTCGACGTCCACAAAGTCCGAGGCCCGTAGGAACAGGTCCGGTCCGGACGCGGAGGGCGGGATCCGCATACACAGGTGCCGAACCCGTACTGGCCCGATGCCCTTCCGCGGGAACGGCCACTCCGGCAGGTAGCAGGTGACTCGGTGGATCCGGCCAAGAGCGGCCAGCGCCTTGAACTGGTCCGCGTCGTGGACTGTAAGGGCGACCTTCTCAAGCGGCAGGACGGCCAGCACCGTTCGAGCGAAACGATCCGCATCGAAGCTGCTCCAGTAGTTGCTCAGGAAGCCGGCGTCCTCGGGGGTGACCTCGGCGGCGATCTCCGCGAGCCGCGCCAGCGCCCGATCGCCGCCGACGGCCGCAATGAGCCAGCCGAATTCGAGGGGCCTTTCCCGCCCACGCGGGATGAGCTCCAGCAGGTCTTCGCCGACCAGTGCGAGTGCGTACCGGTGGCGGTCCAGCAGGTGCTCGGTCTGCTCGTGGAGCAGTGAAGCAATCCGCTCAAGCACGGCAGCCCGTACCTCGGCCTCCAGTCTGGGAGCGTATGACAGGCAACTGCCCGCCAGAACCAGAATGGTCAGACGGTCCGGCTCGCTCGCTTCCTGGGCCGCCGCGAGCAGCCGCCGCAGCAGGTCCGCGCGGTCCTTCGGGCTGCTGTGGCCGACCGTCATCCGGACCACGTCGGACCACTGTTCGTCACCGGCGCGGCCGGAAAGCATGCCGAAGGCTCGGTCCTCGGTGAACTCGGCGGCGGCCAGGTAATCCTGGAAGGTCCTGTGCAGGAACTCAAAGGTGTCCACGCTGGTCTCGCTCAGCAGACCCGCGCGGTTGATCAGGTAGCTGTACACCTGTTCGGCCGTGGCGGCGCGAGCGGAAGCGGAGAGGGCCGGCAGCAGCCGCTCGATCTGACGGACGGCGTCCGCCCGGGTGCCCTCCACCATGCCGTTGGACACCAACCACGCCGCGATCCGCTGGAGGAGAGCGAGCTGCTCCTCCCTGTTGAGCCGCAGCCCGTCGGTGTCCTCGACTCTGCGCTGCTGGTCGCGGCGGACGAGCAGCATGTTCAGTGCGGCCTCGTAGACGTCCATCTTCCGGCGCGGCAACGCGCCGTCCCAGTCGCGGTGCAGGGCGCAGATCATGGCACAGAGAAGTGGACTGTCGGTGAGGGTGGCAAGGTCCGGCGAGGTCCTGAGGGCCCGTTTCAGGGCTTCCTTCAGCTCCCCGAGCTCCTGGCTCTCGCGCGGTGTCAGCTTCGGCGGACCGGCTTCCAGTTCACCCTGGGCGGCGGCGTGCCAGCGGTCGATCAGCGTCTCACGGTCGGCACTCTGCATCGGGCACAGCGTCATTTCCTCGAATCCGAGGTGGGCGAGCCAGTCCGTGGCCACCGCGGACGGCCGGACGGTCACCACGCACAAGGTCTGCGGGTAGTGGCCGAGCACCCGCCCCAGCCACTCCCGGGCCTCGTCCCGCTCCTGCTCCGGGATCTCGTCCATGCCGTCGACCAGCAGCAGCGCCCGTCCGGCCCGCAGGACGCGATCGGCCCAGCCGGGCGGCTGGGCGCCGGCCAGCGGGCTGCTCTCCACCCCCAGGTACTCCTCCGGGCGCGGGTGCAGGTTCCGCAGCCGGTACATCGCCCGGAGCCGCAGGACGAACGGGACGCGGTGGTTCCAGTCGGCCAGCGCCTCGCCGAGACTGCCCTCGGCCGCGTGCACGGCCAGCCACTGGACGAGGGTGGTCTTGCCGGAGCCCGCCTGCCCCCGGAGCAGGATCCGGCTCCGGCCCCGGAGCACCGCCTCCACCCGCTCCGGCCGCTGCTCGGCGCGGACCGCGCCCTCCTGCGGGAGCGCCTTCGCCTCCAGGCCGAGGTAGGCGGTGTCGAGATCGCTGAGCCGGGACCGGGCCCGCGAGAGGTCCAGCCCGAAGATCCGCAGCTTGCCGTGGTCCACCCGGACGGATTCGGCGTAGCGCTGCTCGAAGTCGGCGTCGTCGGCCTCCTGGTCGCTGACGCCCTCCAGCCGGGGCCGGGGCACCCCATGCTCGGCCAGCGCCTCGGCGAAGCCGGCGACGGCGAGCAGGTCGGCGACCGGGACCAGCGAGAGCTGCGCGTGCTGCCAGGTCCCGGGCTGCCGGTCCTCCACCGCGAGGCCCATCAGCCGGTCCCGGAAGAGCACCCCGGCGCCGGAGACGCCGGCCCAGGGGGACGCCGCGCCCGGCACCGCGGCGGGCGGGGTGTGGTCGCCGGCGAGCACCAGCCGGTGGGAGAGCAGACCGGAACCGGGCATCAGCGTCCCGGCCACCTGGGTGCTGTCCAGCCGGCCCCGGTCGTCCCTGGCCGCCGCCGGGTAGCCGGTGAGGTGGCAGCGCGGCACGGGCTGCAGCCCGTCGATCCGGCCCCAGCGGACCTCGGCGGCGGTGAGGGCCGCCCCCGCCCTGTCCACCAGGTCCTCCTCGGTACGGACCAGGGCCGCGTCCAGGTGCTGGCTCCCCGCGGCCGGCATCCACACCACCGAGCCCCGCACCCACCCCCGGCCGCCGGGCACGGCCGCCTCGACGGCCTCCGGCGCGTTCGCCCAGGGGTCGGAGCGGACCACATGAGCGGCCGTCAGAAACAGCCGGGGCGTCAGCAGGTACCCGCTGCCCTGGCCCGCGCCGCGCACCGCGACGATGCGCTCGGCGCGCACAACCACCGTCAGAATCCTTCGCGGCTGCCGAGGTCGGCGTTGCCGACCAACGGGCTCGCACCGGTGGCGGCGCTCTTCGGATGCAGCGTCACCGAGACCTTGTGGACACGATTGTCGGCGATGCCGGCCTCGGCGTCGGCCGAGAGCACCCAGGCCTTGACGCCGCCCTTGGCCCTGGCGTCCCGCCGCAGTTCGACGCTGAAGTCCAGGGTGACCGCACCGACCTCGAACTGGATCTGCTGCCCGGCGCCCCGGGCCGACGCGTCGAGGAGTTCCTGTCGGACCGCCTCGATCGCGTCGGCCAGTTCGATGCTCTCGCCCATTGCGCCCCCCGGGTGAAACGGCCGCGCGGTGCGGCGGGTCGAGCGTAGAGCAGCGGGACGGGGCGGGGCGATCAGAGCAGGGCGAGCAGGGCCTCGACGCCCGCCGTGACGTCCTTGGCGCTCCACTCCAGGGCGGGCCCGGCGACCGTCACCTCGGTCATCGCCAGGCCGGGCAGCGCGGAGTCCCACCAGCCGCCGAACAGCCCCAGGCCGGACTCCTCCGCGAGCCGGATGCCCGCCTCGTCCAGGGCCCGCGCCGGGTACGGCAGCCAGACCTGGAACTGGTGGGTGTGCGGCGGCTCGGGGAAGACCCGGGCGCCCGGCACCGCCGCGAGGGCCTCCGCCAGCGCGGCGGCGACCACCTTGGCATGCGTCACGTACGACTCCAGGCGCGGGAGTTCGCGGTCCAGTCCGGCCAGCGCGGACAGCGCGGCCGGCCACTGTTGGAACAGCTGGCCGCCGTACCGGTGGCGCCAGGCCTTGGCCGTCCGCACGAACTCGCGGTCGCCGGTGAGCGCGGCGCCGTTGACGCCGCCGAGGGTCTTGTAGAAGGAGACGTAGACGGAGTCCGCCAGGGCGGCGATCTCCGGCAGCGAGTGCCCCAGGTGGAAGGTGGACTCCCACAGCCGGGCGCCGTCGAAGTGCACCGGCGCGTCCTCGGCGGAGACCGTGGCGGTCAGCTCCGCCCAGGTCGGCAGGACGAACCCGGCCTCGCGCAGCGGGAGTTCCAGGGTCAGGACGGCGTACGACTCGTCGAAGCCGCGGATCTCCTCCGGGGTGGGGATGCGCGGCGCGGTGGTCGGCCAGACGCTGTGCAGGCCGCCGAGCGTGGCGTAGGCCCGCCGCTCGTGCCGCTCGGGGTGGGCCAGCGGGTGCAGGGCGACGTTGCGCTCGCCGCGCCGGTCGGCCCAGATCCGCATCGCGACCTGCTGGGCCATCGTGCCGGTCGGGAAGAAGGCCGCGTCCTCGGCGCCGAGCAGGGCCGCCACCCGCTCCTCCAGGGCCCGCACCACCCCGTCGCCGTAGAAGTCGGGCCGCTGGTCGAGGTCGTGGGCCTGCTCCGCCTGCTCCGTCAGCGCCGCCAGGCGCTCGCGCAGGTTCTGCGGCCGGGTGCCCGAGAGCAGCCGGTCGCAGCCCCGCAGGGCTGCGAACCGGCGCTCCTGGACGCTGGGCCCGGCCGCCGCGGCGGCCGGGGTGTCGTTCTCGTTGACATCCATACCTCGATGGTCGCCCAGAACGACGGACAGGTCAGCGGGGCGGGTAGAGCGAGTGCGACGGGAAATTGCCGTACAGCTTCTCCTGCGCCCCCTCCGGCCCGTAGGTGACCGCCTGCACCAGGAGGTCACCGCCGACGAAGGCGCCCTTCCAGGAGGCGCCGAGTCCGCCGAAGACCTCCTCGCGGTCGCCCCGGCTGCGCGGCCTGTTCACCCCGACCTTGAAGGCCAGCAGGTCGGGGCCGATCCGGGCGGCGAAGTCCCGGTCGTCGGTGGCCAGCGAGGCGACCAGCGAGCCGTTGCCGGCGTTCATCGCGGCGAGCAGTTCGGACTCGGTGTCGACCAGCACGACCGAGTCCAGCGGCCCGAACGGCTCGGAGTGGTGCAGCGCCCAGTTGGCGGGCGGCTCCAGCACGCAGGCCGGGGCCAGGTACGCGTCCAGGACCTGGCCGGGCAGGAACCGGCCGTCCGCCAGGGTCCCGCGGTACAGCGGGACGGCCCGGGCGGTCACGGCCGCGTCGAACTGCGCGCGCAGCTCGGTGGCCTTGGCGGCATGGATGACCGGCCCGAAGTCCAGCTCGGGGAGGTCGTCGGCCGGGTCGTCGACGGCCAGCGGGTGGCCGAACCGCAGACCCCCGACGACCTGCAGATAAGTCTCCAGGAAGGCCGGGAACAGCGAGCGCTGGACGACGTGACGCGGGTACGCGGTGCAGCGCTGCTTCGCGTACTCGAAGCCCTTGCGCAGGTGCGCGGCGAGCGTCGGCCAGTCGCTGAAGTCCCAGACTCCCCAGGCGTTCAGGCCCTCCTGCTCCAGGAAGTGCCGGCGGCCGAGGTCGGCGAGCGAGGTGGCCGCCAGGCGGCCGTTGGCCCGGCCGCCGACGAAGGCGAGGGCGCCCAGGCCGGGCGCGCGGATCAGCGCGTCCGCGATGCTGGCGCCCTGCCCGGAGAGCAGGGTCACCGGGAGGCCGGCCCGGCGCATCAGGGCGTGCGCCAGGGTGAGGCAGTGGAAGCCGCCCTGCGAGGGGGTCTTGGCCACCACCGCGTTGCCGGCCGGCAGCTGGACCAGCTCGGCGTGCACCTGGACGCTCATCGGATAGTTCCAGCTGGCGATGTTGGAGACCGGGCCGGGCAGCGGGGTGCGGCCGGCGGTCTGGCGCTCGATCTGGTCGAGGTACCAGCGCACGCCGTCCAGCGCCCGGTCCACGTCGGCGCAGGCGAGCCGCCAGGGTTTGCCGATCTCCCAGACCAGCAGCAGCGCCAGCAGCTCCCGCTGCTCGGCGAGGGCCTCCACCGCGGCGGCCACCCGGGCCTTCCGCTCGTCCAGCGGGACCTTGCTCCACACGGCGTGCTGCTCGATCGCGAAGGCGACCGCGCCGCGCGCCTCCTCGATGCCCACCCGCGGCGGGCCGGGGACGGTGGCGCCGTCGATCGGGGTGGTGTGCTCGCCGGGCGTGCCGACGGTGCGCCACTCGCCGCGGACGAGGTTCAGCAGCCGGTCGGGGGTGAAGGCCTCGGGGGCGGCGCGTACGCAGCGGGCGTACGTCTCGTCCCAGGAGTGGCCTGGCTTGAGCTGTGGTGCCGCCATCTGGAGTGCCTCCGGTCGGGGAAGGTGTCTCGGGCAGGGCTCGGGGGCCGGGGCGGCCGGCCGTGTTCCTGGGGCGGACCGGCCGGAACGCGCCCGGGCCCGGCCGGTCGGGCGCTGCGCCCGACCGGACCGTGCGGTTCCGCGCACAGAGTGGCACGGGAGCGCGGGCCCGCCCGGGAGGCCGTCCCGGGCGCGGGTGACCGGGCTCACGATCGGCCCCGCCGGGGGCCGGGGAAGCGGGCTGCGGCGGTGAGCCACGGCACACGGCGGGCGGGGCCGCCGGTGTCGATGGTCACAGGCCGGGCGCCGGTACTAACGGCGGTAGGAGGCCGGCCGGCGCCGCTCGGCGGGCGATCCTCGGCGGCCCGCGCGGGCCGAAGGGCGTCCCACGGACCATCAGACCGTGATCAAATCCGCCGATCATTACTCCGACAGCCTGAAGTTCAGACCTCACGATGACTACACGCCGTAGTACGTCACACCGTTTGGGACTCCGCTCGGTAACGGTTTACACCTGAGTGGTCCCCCGCTCTGCACGCCCTACCGGGCTCAGTGCTGTCCCCGTACGCCCCGTGAGGTTGAGCATCCCGATGTCCACCGTCCCGAACCCGGGGCCGGCCCTGCGCCGCCTCGCCACCACCGCGGCCGCCCACGCGGCGTCCTGGCAGCCCCGACTCGGCCAGGCCGCCCGTACCGGCATCGCCCCGCTGCGCGCGCTCCACGGGCCGCAGTCGACCCTGCCCCGCACCCGCGTCCGGGCCGCCACCGCGGCCGGCGCCGCCGCGGTGATAGTGGGCGGCGTCCTGGTCGCCGGGGTGCCCGCCAACGCGTCGGCCCAGACGGTCATACCCACCACGCCGGGCATCTCCGCCTTCACCTCCCCGCACGGGGAGGGGCCCGCCGCCGGGCTGGTCCAGATCGCCGGACCGAGCGCGTACCAGGTCAGGCACGCCCCCTCGCACGACTCGGTCGCGGTCGCCGCCAACCTCGCGGTGCCGGTCCCGATCCCGGTGCCCGCACCGGCCCCCGCGCCGGAGCCCGCGCCCGCACCGGCCCCCGCGCCGGCCCCGGCCTGGTCCGCTCCCGTGCCCAACGCGCCGACCAGCAACCCGTACGGGGTGGCCAACCCCGAGTACGCGGCCGGCTACCACACCGGCGTCGACTTCGCCGTGGACCCGGGCACGCCGCTGCTCGCGGTCGGCGAGGGCCGGGTGGTCTCGGCCGGCTGGGACGGCGCGTACGGCAAGGAGGTCGTCCTGAAGCTGACGGACGGCCACTACGCCCAGTACGCCCACATGTCGGAGCTGGAGGTCAGCGCGGGCGACGAGGTGACGGCCGGGGAGCAGATCGGCGCCTCCGGCAACACCGGCAACTCGACCGGGCCGCACCTGCACTTCGAGATCCGCTCCAGCAACCACTACGGCGCCGTGATCAACCCGATCGCGTTCCTGTCGGGCCACGGCGTCAGCGACTTCTGACCCGCGGGGCGCAGCCGACCGACCCGCGCAGAGCGGGCGGCGGGACCGGCGCCGTGGCCCGCCGGGGACAGCACACCGGCGCCGTGGCCCGCCGGAGACACCACACCGGCGCCGTGGCCCGCCGGAGACACCACACCGGCTCCAGAAGGACGGCGGCCGGCTGGCCGGGTTCCCCCCCCCCCGACCGGCCGTCCGCCGTTGCCGCGACCGGCCCGTCGCGGTCGGCGTCCCCGGTGCGGGCGCCGCCCGCCGAGGTCTTGCGGTTGCCGTCGCCGGCCGCCGCTCCGGGCCCTCGTGACGCCCGGTCAGTCGTCCTTGGGCTCGATCAGTGTGGCGATCTCCAGCGCCACCGTCAGGGCCGCCGGGAGGCTCTCCGCCAGCGCCTCGGCCTGCGCCTCCCCGCACCGGTCCCCGGCCGCGCCGGGCGACGCCTCGGTCATGCCCTGCTTCAGCAGGAACATCGCGGAGTTGATGGTGAACAGGGACATGGTGGCGCGCAGCCGGTCCTCGAAAGAGGCGCCCGGGCCGTGCACCAGGCGGATCATGGCGATCATCCGCTCCTTGAACTCCAGCCCGGCCGGGGAGTCGCGCAGCGCGGGCTGGTTCTCGTGGAAGAACCGCAGCAGCGGCGCCCGCTCGGACATCCCCGCCGCGAACCGCCGGACCAGTTCGTCCCGCAGCTCGGGCGACCACGGCTTCTGCTCGCCCCAGGCGATCGCCTCGTCGATCGGCGCCGCCATGGTGTCGACGATGCCGTGGACGATGTCGTCCTTGGTCTTGAAGTGGTAGTACAGCGCCGCCTTCGTCACGCCGAGCCGGTCGGCGATCTCGCGCAGCGAGGTCTGTTCGTAGCCCTGCTCGGAGAACAGCTCCAGCGCCACGCGGATGATGCGCCCCCGGGTGTCACTGCGGGGGCTCTGCGTCGTACCCATGGCGTCCTGGCCTGCCTCAGACTGCGTTGACATTCGGCGAGTACCGGTCCGGACGCTCACCTCTGGGTCCATTCTCCCTGCCCAGGGCTTTCGTGCCGAAACCGGCTTGACGCCCGGCTCGGGACAACCTACCGTGCCGACGAACGTATAACTAGCCGGTCGTCAAGTAAGTTCCCTCGGAACCGGGCGTCCGACACCCTCTCCTGGGAGAAGCTTTCATGCCACACAAGCAGGTCGGGAGCGCGGAGGACAGCTCCGCCGCCGCAGCCGAGGAGGTCCCCTCGGACGCTCCGGCGACCGCCGCGAAGGACTCCGAGCAGCAGTTCCGATCCCCCCGCGAGATCCGCCTGGTGATGACCGGCCTGGTCGTCACCATGCTGCTCGCCATGCTCGACAACCTGATCGTCGGCACCGCCATGCCGACCATCGTCGGCGACCTCGGCGGCGCCGAGCACCTGTCCTGGGTGGTCACCTCGTACACCCTGGCCACGGCGGCCTCGACCCCGATCTGGGGCAAGCTCGGCGACCTCTACGGCCGCAAGGGCACCTTCCTCACCTCCATCGTGATCTTCCTGGTCGGCTCGGCGCTCTCCGGCCTCTCCCAGAACATGAACGAGCTGATCGGCTTCCGCGCCCTGCAGGGCCTGGGCGCCGGTGGTCTGATGGTCGGCGTGATGTCGATCATGGGTGCGCTGATCGCGCCGCGTGACCGCGGCAAGTACCAGGGCATGTTCGCCGCGGTGATGGCCCTGGCCACCATCGGCGGCCCGCTGCTCGGCGGCTTCATCACCGACCACTTCAGCTGGCACTGGATCTTCTACATCAACCTGCCGCTGGGCGTCGTCGCGCTCGGCGTGGTCGTCGTCACCCTGCACCTGCCGAAGGTCCGCTCGACCGCGCGGATCGACTACGTCGGCGCCGTCCTGCTCACCGCCGGCATCACCGCGCTGACCCTGATCACCACCTGGGGCGGCCAGGAGTACGCCTGGGGCTCGAAGCAGATCCTCGGCCTGGGCGCGCTCGCCGTCGCCTCGCTGATCGCGTTCTGCTACGTCGAGCAGCGGGTCGAGGAGCCGATGCTCCCGCTCAGCCTGTTCAGCAACCTGAACTTCACGCTGGTCTCGGTCATCGGCTTCATCGTCGGCTTCGTGATGTTCGGCTCCACCGTCTTCCTGCCGCTCTACCAGCAGACCGTCCAGGGCGCCTCGGCGACCAACTCGGGCCTGCTGCTGATGCCGATGATGCTCGGCATGCTGGTGATCTCGCTGGTGGTCGGCCAGGCCGTCACCAAGACCGGCAAGTACCGGATCTTCCCGATCATCGGCACCCTCGTGATGACCGGCGGCATGCTGCTGCTCTCCACGATGGGCACCGAGACCAGCACCTTCACCTCCGCCTGCTTCATGGTGGTGCTCGGCGCGGGCATGGGCTTCCTGATGCAGATCACCATGCTGGTGGCGCAGAACAGCGTCGAGCTGAAGGACATGGGCGTGGCCAGCTCCACCGCCACCCTGTTCCGGACGATCGGCGGCTCCTTCGGTGTCGCGCTGTTCGGCGCGCTGTTCAACAACCAGGTCACCGCGACCATGAAGGACCGGCTCGGCGACCAGGCCGGCGCCGGTGCCGGCGCCAACCCCGGCCAGATGACCCCGGCCGCGCTCCGGACGCTCCCCGCCCCGGTGCAGGACGCCTACCACCACGCCGTCGCCAACGGCATGCACACGGTGTTCCTCTGGGGCGCCGCGGCCGCCGTGATCGCCGTCGCCGCCGCCATCTTCATGCGCGAGGTGCCGCTGCGCGGTACCGGCGAGCCGGCCGAGAAGAACCTCGAGGCCGCCGCGATCTGACCCACCCCGACGGCCCCGCTGCGACACCTGTCGCAGCGGGGCCGTCGGCCTGTACCGGGGCTGCTACCGCGGCAGCCGGTAGACACCCTGTGCCACCGGCTCGACCAGCCCGTCCGCCACCAGGCCGTCCAGGGCCCGGGCCCGCTGCACCGGCTCCGGCCAGACCTCGTCCAGCCGGGCCTGCGGCACCTCGCCGTGGGCCTCCCGCAGCACCGCGAGCAGCTTGCCCCGCACCTGTCGGTCGGTGCCCTCGTACGTCTGACCGCGCCGGGCCGGGCCCTCGTACGGCGGCCGGCCCGCCAGCTGCCAGGCGCAGTGCCGCCTCAACGGGCAGGCGCCGCACTCCGGGCTCCGCGCCGTACAGACCAGCGCGCCCAGCTCCATCACGCCGACCGCCCAGGTCGCGGCCGTCTCGGCGGTCTCCGGCAGCAGCGTGGTCGCCGTCCGGCGTTCGGCCGCCGTGGTCGCCTGCGCGGGGTACTCGACGCCCGTCACGGCCCGGGCGAACACCCGGCGGACGTTGGTGTCCAGCACCACGTGCCGCTGGCGGAAGGCGAACGAGGCGACCGCGGCGGCCGTGTACTCGCCCACGCCCGGCAGGGCGAGCAGCGAGGCGTGGTCGTCCGGCACCTCGCCGCCGTGCGTGGTGGTGATGGCGGTCGCGGCGCCGTGCAGTCTCAGCGCGCGGCGGGGGTAGCCGAGCCGCCCCCACATCCGGACCGCCTCGCCGGGTGCGTCCGCCGCCAGGTCGGCGGGCGTCGGCCAGCGCTCCAGCCAGGCCCGGTAGACCGGCAGCACCCGCTTGACCGGCGTCTGCTGCAGCATGAACTCGCTCACCATCACCGCCCACGGCGAGGCGTCCGGGGTTCGCCAGGGCAGGTCGCGCGCGTGGGCCTCGTACCAGTCGAGAACGGTCGAGTGCAGCAGCGGGGCGGGGGTGGTGGAAGTGGTAGCCATGACCCCCCGATCCTCCCACGGGCGCGGCCCGCCGTGTGCCGGTCCGCGTACCTGCCGGGTCCGCCGGTGCGCGGACCGGCGGGACACCCCCGGGCACCTGGCGGCGGCCGGACCGGGCCGGGGCGGGACGTTCCGCAAAGTCGTTCGGGGCGGGCTCCCGGGCCGTCCGGCCGGCCCCGGGCCACGCTCCGTGCACCAAGGACCCGCCTGCCGGCGCCGGCCCGCGGGGCACCGGGCGGCTCCCCCATCCGGCCCAAATTGCGGATCATGTGAAGGAAGGGGCGAGAGTGAGGTGTTGGTGCATCAAGGGACGCACAGTCTCTCGTAGAGTTTGCGCGTGCCTTCTCTGCGTCAACCCGTGGGACCGCTGCCGGCCTCGATCTACTGGCGTCGGCGAGTCGTCGTGCTCGCGGCCCTGGCCGCGGTCCTCGCCCTGGTCCTCTGGCTGACCTCCGATCAGGGAGGCGGCGGGGACCAGCACAAGACCGCCAAGCCGCTCCCCACCCCCGCCCAGGCGATCACCCCGGGTGCGGCTCCGACCGGCCCGGCCATCACCGGCCGCCCGGGCGGCACCGGCGGCGGCTCGGGGGGCGCCGGCTCCGGCGGGGTGTCGGGCTCCGGCGGCGGCGACGTCAGCCTGACCGGCGGCGGGACGGACGGCGGCAGCGCCCCGGCCCCCGGCGGCGGCACCGCCCCGGGCGGGACGGCCGCCCCTGGTACGACCGGCAGCCCCACCGGCAGCGGTGGGGCCGGCGGCACCAGCGGCGGCCCCGCGGCCCCACCGGTGAACACCGCCGAGGTGATGGCCCTGCCGGTCTGCGCCTCCTCCCAGGTGACGCTGGAGCTGTCGAGCGCTCAGAACGCCTACCAGCCGAAGGACAAGCCCCGGCTGGCCCTGACCGTACGCAACGCCGGCACCGCCGGCTGCCGGGTCGACCTCGGCCGGGTCAGCTCGCTGATCACCCTGACCGCCAGCAACGGCGAGCGGGTCTGGTCCTCCGGGGACTGCCCGACGGACCGTCAGAGCACCTGGGTGCAGATCGCGGCCGGCAGCGGCCTCACCGAGACCTTCACCTGGGACCGCAGCCGCAGCAAGCCGCAGTGCGCCTCCCCCGACGCGACGGCCGCACCCACCGGGAACTACCTGGTGGTGGCCGACCTGTCCGGGCTCTCCGGCGGCCTGGTCTCCGCCCGCTCCTCCATCCGGCTGGAGAGCTGACCGGCCGCAGCCGGTACGACGGACGAAGGGTCCCCGAGGAGCTTCCTCGGGGACCCTTCCGTCGTACCGGGCGGCGCCGGGTCAGACGTAGCGCTCCAGGATGGACGACTCCGCGAGCCGCGACAGCCCCTCGCGGACCGAGCGGGCCCGCGTCTCGCCGACGCCCTCGACGGTCTGCAGGTCGTCGATGCTGGCGGCGAGCAGCTTCTGCAGTCCGCCGAAGTGCTCTACCAGCCGCTCCATCACGGTGTTCGGCAGGCGCGGGATCTTCGCCAGCAGGCGGTAGCCCCGCGGGGAGACCGCGGAGTCCAGCGACTCCGGTGTGCCCGAGTAGCCGAGCGCCTTGGCGACGGTCTGCAGGTCGAGCAGCTCGGAGTGGGTGAGCGCCTCCAGGTCGGCGAGCACCTCCGGCACCGTCCGGCCGCGCTTGGCGGCCCGCTCGGGGAAGTAGTCGCGGGCGACCAGCTCGCGCTCGGGCTCGACGCCCTGGATCAGCTCGTCCAACTGGAGCGAGAGCAGCCGGCCGTCGGTGCCGAGCTCCAGCACGTAGCCGGCGATCTCGGTGGCGATCAGCCGGACCATCTCCAGGCGCTGGGCGACGGCCGTGACGTCCCGGACGGTGACCAGGTCCTCGATCTCCAGTGCGGAGAGCGTGCCGGCCACCTCGTCCAGGCGCAGCTTGTAGCGCTCCAGGGTGGCCAGCGCCTGGTTGGCCCGCGACAGCACGGTGGTCGAGTCCTCCAGGACGCGCCGGGTGCCGTTGACGTACATCGCGATCAGCCGCATCGAGTGCGAGACCGCGACCACCGGGAAGCCGGTCTGCTTGTTGACCCGCTCCGCGGTGCGGTGCCGGGTGCCGGTCTCCTCGGTGGGGATGCCGGGGTCGGGCATCAGGTGCACGCCGGCCCGGACGATCTTGGTGATGTCCTTGTCCAGCACCACCGCGCCGTCGAGCTTGCACAGCTCGCGCAGCCGGGTGGCCGAGAACTCGACGTCCAGGACGAAGCCGCCGGTGCACACGGACTCGACGGTCTTGTCGAAGCCGAGCACGATCAGCCCGCCGGTGTTGGCCCGCAGCACCCGCTCCAAGCCGTCGCGCAGCCCCGTTCCGGGCGCGATGGCACTGAGGGAAGCCCGCAACAGGGCCTCCTCACGGGAGGACTTGTCCGCCCGGTCGCTGGCTGCCACGTGACTCCTCCGGTCGACCTGCCGTGCGCCTCGCGCCGTGCGCCGGCCTACGGTCTGTCGCGCTCATTACTGCCTTGTTGCCAATTAGACAGGGGAAAGTCTAACTGCGTGCGGCAATAACAGGGCTTGGGTCAGCCCAGTTCGTCGGAGTCGACCGGCTCCCAGCCCTCCATCAGCTCCTCGGGGTAGGCCGCGACGGGTGCCCGGCGGGGTGCCGGGGGCGTCTCGGTCCGGGCCCCGGCGCCGGTTCCGGCCCCGGATTCGGCACCGGCCCGGGAGCCCGCCCCGGAGCGCGGCTTGGCGGCCGCCCGGCGACGGCCCGGGATCGCCTGCAGGGCCTCACCGATGTCGGCCACCTCGACCACCTTCATGCCGCGCGGCACCTTGCCCGGGTCCGGCGGGACGAGCGCGTGGGTGAAGCCGAGCCGGTGAGCCTCCGCCAGCCGCCGCTGCACGCCCGTCACCCGGCGGACCTCGCCGGCCAGGCCGACCTCGCCGATCGCCACCAGGTTGCTGGGCAGCGGGGTGTCCGAGGAGGAGCTGGCGACGGCCAGCGCGATCGCCAGGTCGGCGGACGGCTCGGTCAGCTTCACCCCGCCGACCGTCGCGGTGTAGATGTCCTGCTTGCCGAGCTTGACCCCGCCGTGCCGCTCGACCACGGCCAGGATCATCGCGATCCGGGGCGACTCCAGACCCGAGGTGGTCCGCCGGGGCGAGGGGATCTGCGAATCCACCATCAGCGCCTGCACCTCGGCGACCAGCGGGCGGCGGCCCTCCAGCGTGACGGTGAGGCAGGTGCCGGGCACGGGCTTGTCACGCCGGGTCAGGAAGAGACCGGACGGGTCGGCCAGCCCGACGATGCCCTCGTCGTGCAGCTCGAAGCAGCCGACCTCGTCGGTGGCGCCGTACCGGTTCTTGATCCCGCGGATGATCCGCAGCCGGGCGTGCCGGTCACCCTCGAAGCTCAGCACCACGTCGACCAGGTGCTCCAGCAGGCGCGGGCCGGCGATCGAGCCGTCCTTGGTGACGTGCCCGACCAGCAGGGTCGCCATGCCGCGCTCCTTGGAGACCCTGATCAGGGCCCCCGCCACCTCCCGGACCTGGGACGGACCGCCGGGCGAGCCGTCCAGCTCGGCGGAGGCGATGGTCTGCACCGAGTCCAGGATCAGCAACCCGGGCTTGACCTGGTCGATGTGGCCGAGCACCGCGCCGAGGTCGGACTCGGCGGCGAGGTAGAGGTGGTCGGAGAGGGCGTTGATCCGGTCGGCGCGCAGCCGGACCTGACCGGCCGACTCCTCGCCGGTGATGTACAGCGTGCGGTGCTGGTCGCTGGCGGCCTTGGCCGCGACGTCCAGCAGCAGGGTGGACTTCCCGACGCCGGGCTCGCCGGCCAGCAGCACCACCGCGCCGGGCACGATGCCACCGCCGAGCACCCGGTCCAGCTCCGGCACGCCGGTCGTGCGGGCGGTCGCGACCTGGCCGTCCACCTGCCCGATCGGCCGCGCGGGAGCGCTGACCGGACCGGCGGCGGTCGTCCTGATAGGGACGGCGCCGTACTCCTCGACCGTCCCCCAGGCGTTGCACTCGGGGCACCGGCCGACCCACTTGGGGAGCTGGTTGCCGCACTCCGTGCAGCGGTAGGCCGGGCGCGGCTTGGCGGTGGTCTTGGTACGGGCTGCCATGCGGCCCACCGTAGCGCCTGCCTCCGACAGTCCCGACCGGCCGCCCGGGCCGCCCCGCCCCCGGCAGCCGCTGGTGCCGAAGGGACACGGGCGGGTGGTGTTGTTACCCGAAAGAAGTACAGCGAGCCCGAATCGCCCGGCCCTGGCCCGCCGGCTCTCTACCGTCGGGCGGGTGACTACGCGTGTGGAAAGGTCCCGCAACCCGGTGCTCGCGGCCTACGACCGCCAGCTGGACGGACTGTTCACCTACTGCCTGTCGGTGCTGTGCGAGCACGAGGCGGCCGTCGAGGCGGTCCTGGAGGTCCGCGAGCTGGCCCTGCGGCACGGCGAGCGGCTGGCCGAGCCCGGGCTGCTCAGGGCCTGGCTCTACTCGCTGGCCCGGTACTGCTGCCTGGCCCGCCTGGAGCGCGGCCCCGGAGCTCCGGCGCCGGACGGCCCGCCCGCCGACTCCCCCGCGGGGGCCGGTGCGGGCCCGGCCGCGGCCCCCGCCGGTGACCACCACGGGGAGCTGGCCGCGCTGGCCTGGCCCGAGGCGGCCGGGACGGACCCGGAGCAGCGGGAGGCCCTGGAGCTCGCGGTGCGCCACCGGCTCAGTCCGATCGAGGTGGCGGCCGTGCTCGGGGTGCCGGCCGACACCGCGCGGGCGCTGCTGGCCTCCGGCGGCGCCGAGGTCCGGCGGACCAGGGCGGCCCTGCTGGTCCTGCTGGTCGGCAGCTGTCCGGAGCTGGACCGGCTGGCCGGCGCGGGCGCCGAGAGCTGGTGCGGGCCGGTCTCGGCCGGGCGCGGTCCGCAACCCGACGGCGGGCGGGGCGGGCGGGTGCTCGGCCCCGGGCTGCGCCGCGAGCTGGTCCAGCACGTGGTCGACTGCCCGACCTGCCGGGGGACGGCGGAGCGGGTCGCCGGCGAGGTACGGGAGGGGCTCACGGGTCTGCCGGGGCTGCCGATGCTCACCGCGCCGGCCACGGCCCGCTCCGGGCCGGCCGGCGCCGCCGACAGCACCTCAAGCGCCGGTGCGGCCGGCGCCGGACCCGACCCCACGGGCCCGGGCCGAGCCCGCGCCGAGCGGACCGCCCCCGGCCTGGCCGCCGTGCCCGCGCCGGCGGCTCCCGACCCGGCCCCGAACCCGGCCTCGCCGGCGAACGCCCACCCCGCCCGGGCGGCCCGCGGCGGCCCGGGCGCTGCCGGCGGGCCCGCCCGCAGCGGTGCGCCGGCCCGGCCCGGCGGTCCCTCGGGGCCGGCCGGAGCCGCGTTCCTGGCCGGCGCGGCCGCCGGCCGGCGAGCGGCCCGGGCGGCGGCCCGCCGCCGGCTGGAGGAGCCCGGCCTGCGCTTCGACCAGCGCGGGTTCCCCCGGCACCGGGCGCCCGCCCCGGCCCGGACCGGGGCGGTCCGCCAGCGGGTGCTGACCACGGGCGTCCTCGCGGCGGTGCTGGCCGCGCCGGTGGTCGCGCTCTGGGCCGGGCACCAGAACGGCGGGACGGCCGACGCGGCCGCCACGGTCTCCTCCGTGCGCGTCGACGACGACGGCCGCTCCGCGGGCCGCCGCTCGGCCGACGCACCGGCGGCCTCGCCGCTGCCCGGCGAGCCGGGCGCCGACCGCACCACCGGGCAGACCGGCGGCGGGCTCGAACTGGCCGGAGCCCTCCCCGCAGAAACGTTGTTCCCCAAGATCCAGGGCCCTGCCGTCCCCGTCCCCGCCCTCGGTTCGACCCCGATCGCCGGCGCGGCCCTGCACTCGACGCCGATGCCGCCGCCCGCCGCGCCCGGGCCCGCCCCGGTCGGGCTGCTCACGGTGGAGGCCGCCGAGTACGGCAGCCGCACGGTGATCACCATGACCAACGCGGGCGGGACGGAGATCCACTGGCACGCCGTCCTGGACGTGGACTGGCTGCGCCTCAGCCGGGACGCCGGCACGCTGGCACCCGGCCAGCGGATCACCGTCACCGTGACGGTCGACGAGGAACGCGCCCCCGCCGGCGCCTGGACGGCCCGGATCGCTCTCCCGCCGTCCCAGGCCGTGGTCACCCTGGAGGGCGGCCCGCACCAGCGCGGCGGGAGCCCGTCGACCCCCGCCGACCCGACCACCGCTCCGGGCACCGGTCCGGGCACCGGTCCGGGCCCGTCCACCGGGCCCACCGCCGGGACACCCGCCGACACCCCGACGGGTTCGCCGGGCACCGCCCCCGCCACCCCGCCGGGCGGCCCGGCCCCGTCGACACCGGCCACGACCCCCGAGCCCACCGGCGGCCCCACGCCCTCCCCCACGGACGGCGGCACGGCCGGCGCCACCGCGGCCCCCTCGGCCCCCGCCGCCTCGCCCTCCGCCGGGTCGCCCGCACCCGCGGGCACGGGCGGCCGCCACCAGCGGGCGGGGGGCGCGCCGGCCCACCGGTAGGCCGCCCTCCGAGCGGCCGGTGCCGTCCCGGCCCCGGACTGCGCCCCTGGCGGCGGACTCGTCCGGGAGGGCTCAGCGCGGCCTCAGCGCGGCCTCAGCGCGGCCGGATCGGCGGCAGCCGGTAGCTGCCGTCGAGCACCGCCGCCTGCGGCTGGTACAGCCGGATCATCGGCCGGAAGTCACCGGCCGGGGTCGGCAGCCAGTTCGCCGCCTCCGCCGGGTCCGCCGGCCGCTCCCGCTGCAGGACGAGCGTCAGCGAACCGTCCTCGCCGCGCACCAGCCCGGGCGTACGGTCGCCGATCGAGTACCGCTCGGCCGGGTTCGCGACCAGGTAGTACTCGGGCAGGGCGTACATGGTGACGGACCAGAAGGCGTCGACCGGCGGCGGCACGTCGAACCGCACGGTGTACGAGCGCTCGCCGGTCAGCTGCCGGCCCTCCTCGTCCAGGAACGCGGTGGCGTACACCGCCTCGTACGCGTGATTGCCCCAGAGGCCGGCCCGCGCGGCCGCCGCGCGGGTCAGGTAGGCCGCCCGGCGGTCGGCGATCCGCCACCGCGGGTCGTCCAGCGTGCCGGGGCCGAGGAAGTCGAGGTTGTAGTCGAAAAGGTGGAGATCGGCACTCCAGTCGCCGGCCGGCCGGCCCTCGACCGGCCGGGTCGCCTCCTCCACCCGCTGCTTGCCCGCGGCGAGCCCCTTGACCAGCGCGGCGGTCCACTCGGGGGCGGCCGCGCGGTAGGGCGACGGACCTTCGTCCAGCAGCCCGAGCGGCGAGAACCGCTGCTGGTACTCGACGTCCGCGGCGGCCGGCGGGAAGGCCGCCTGCCAGACCCGCAACCGCTCGAAGAAGGCCAGCTCCGCGGGCACGGACGGATCCGGCTCCGGCAGCCCGGCCGGTACGCCGCCCGGCGCCAGGGGAGCCACCGTCAGCTGCTCCTGGAGCGCCTTGATCCGGGGCAGGTCGGCGGGGCCGTCGCAGGCGATCCGGCCCACCACGGTGGCGATCGTGGTGGGCGAGGTGATCACCCCCGCCCCCGTGGGCGGCGATCCGTGCCAGCCCGGCGGCACGATCAGCCAGCGCTGCTCGGCGGTGCCGGTCGCCCGTCGGCCGACGTAGGCGAAGTTGTTGCTCCAGGCGTCGACGAACTGCAGCACGTAGTAGCCGCCGGCGGTGTCCGGGACGTGCAGCTCCAGGGGGCCCTCGGAGAGGTCGAGCTGGGCGATCGAGTAGACGGTGTCGTTGTTGACCGAGACGAACTCGTCCGCCGGGGCGGCCAGCTGCGAGGCGTGGCTGAACCGGTTGAACGGCGCGGGCAGGAGGCCGCCGAGGCCCTCGGCTCCCACGTGGTCGACCATCGAGAGGTCGGCGACCAGCGGATACCCGTAGATGTAGGCGTCGGCGGCGAGGGCTTCGAGCGCGGGCTCGGTCATGCGGGGTCCTTCCGGGCGGGTCGGCCGGCCGGGCTCCCGCGTACGGCGGTGCGGTACGGGGTGCGGGTGGGAAGGCGCGGCACGGGTGGGGACGGGGGCGCGGGGTGGGAGCGCGGGGTGTGGGCGGGAGCGCGGGCCGGGGCTGCCGGCGGGTTCCCGGGCGACGGGGTCAGCGCGGGGTGAGCTCCGGCAGCGCCCAGTCGCCGTCCAGGACGGCCCGGGCCGGTCCGTACACCCGGATGACGATGCTGAACGGACCGTCCGGCGCGGGCAGCCAGTTGGCGCTGTGCTCGGCATCGGCCGGCCGCTTGACCTGGACGTACAGGGCCAGACCGCCGTCCGCGTCGCGGACCAGGCCGGGGGTGCGGTCGCCGATCGAGTAGCGCCCGATCGGGTTGTCGACCAGCAGCCGGTCCGGCAGCGCGTACACGGTCGCCGACCAGAAGAACTCGGCCGGGGGCAGCCCACCGGGCGCGAAGCGCAGGACGTAGTCCCGGTCGGCGGCGTTCGGCGGGCTGTTGCCCTCACTGTCGGCCACCCATCCGCCGTACCAGGCCTCCTCGACCGGCAGGCCGTACAGGCCCTTCCTGGCGGCGACGGCCCGCCCGAGGGGGTCGCCGCCGATCTGTTCACGGGTACCGAACAGGCCGTCCGCCCTGGTCGCCACGGCGGCGGCGTGGTCCAGATCGGCCCGGCCGTCGGCGATCCCGCGCTCGATCTCGGCCCGTACCTCGACCGGCAGCGCGGCGGGCTCGAACTCGCCCCGGCCGTCCACGCCCAGGGCCGCCAGCCGGCGGCGCAGGTCGGCCTCGGCGGGCAGCACCGGGAAGAAGCCGAGCAGGAAGTCCAGGAAGCTGAAGAACTCGATGGTGCCGAGGACCTCCTCGCGCCAGACCGGCCACACCGGCTGGGGCGCGGGCGGCGGGGCCTCGGTGCCCGTGTACTCGTGCAGCGGCCGGAGCCGGTACTGCTGCTGGACCGCCCTCAGGTCCGCCACGTCCTCCGGGGACGTCCCGGCGAGGTACGTCCGGCCGAGGATCCCGACCAGCTGCGTCGCCGTCCGGATCACCCCGGCGATGCCGGCCGGCACCTCCCCCTGCCAGCCCGGTCCGGCCACCAGGTGGTCGCCCGCCCCCGGCCCGGTGACGCGGGAGCCGACGAAACCCGCGTACACGGTGTCCAGCTCGTGCACCGGGATCACGTAGTAGCGGTCCTCGGCGGGCACCGAGATCACCCACGGCTCGGCGCGCAGGTCGAGCCAGGCCCACGAGTACGGGGTGTCGTTGTTGGGCGTCACCACGTCCGTGCTGGCCGGGGTGGACGGCTGGGAGTAGTGCCGGAAGACGCCGAATCCGCCGACGAAGCGCGGATCGGCGTCGTCGACGGCCTGCGGGTACATCGTGCGGTAGTTCTCCAGGAGGGCGTAGCCCCAGATCCAGGCCTCGGCAGCGGTCGGGCGGATGGTGTCCGGGTCGACGAGCGTCGGGTTTCCCATGGCGACGGTCTCTCCTAGGCAGCGCACTGATCAGGACATAGCAGTACAAAAGGATGCTATGTGCCCCCGAATGGATCAGCACTCTGCGTACCCCGGACGGGCGTGGCGGTGACCGCCGGGGCGGGTCCGGGGCGCGGCCCGGACCCGTACCCGCCGGCCCGTCGGCACGAGGCGTCAGGAGCGGAGGTGGTCAGCGCGGGGGTGGCAGGCGGTTGAGGAAGACCTCGAAGGCCGTCGGCTTCACCGCCGTCACCCCCGTGAACGGGAAGTCCATCTCCTTGATGACGATCAGTGAGATCACCACCAGCCCGCTCAGCGCCAGCACCATCAGCGTGTGGGAGAGCGTGTTGGAGAGGCCGAACAGGAAGGTGAAGCCGACCGTCAGGACCGCCCCGGCGATCAGCGCCACCCAGAGCAGCGTCGGCACCTCGTCGTCCACCTGGTTCAGCCGCTGACGGCGCTCGGAGGCCAGCTTCTCCAGGTGGCTGACGGCGTGCTCGTACAGGACGTTCTGCTGCTCGCTCTCCGGCTTGATGGCGAACACGTCCGCCCGCATCCCGTACACCAGCTGGGTGGCCTCCGGGCTGCTGTGGTGATCGGCCATCAGCGGCCACTCGGTGTCCATCACCAGCCGGGCGTAGTCGAGCGTGCGCTTCTCCAGCTGGGGGCCGAGCGGCGCCGGGAGCTCGCGGGAGATCCAGTAGATGCCGGCCAGCGAGTCGGCCTCCTGGAAGGTGGTCTTACGGGCGGAGTCGTTGTTCTCCCAGACGGCGATCACCACGAAGGCGAGCAGGACGGCGTAGAGCACGCCGACCGCGGCGAAGATGAAGCCGGCCACGTCGTTGTGGGCCTCGCGGACCGGGTGCGGGACGTAACGCTGCAGCAGTTTCAGGGCAGCGGCCAGGCAGAGCAGGACGATGACCAGGGTGCCGATGTCCATCCAACTCATGGGCTGTTCCTCGTGATCGGGCGGACTGTCATGGTCAGGTGGAGCGGGGCGACGGCCGGGGCGCGCCGGCGGCCGGCCCGAGGGCCCGTCGCGGCGGCCGCCGCGCGACGGGCGGGCCGGGGCGCGGCTGCGCGGGCCGACGGCCTTACCGGGCGGCCTGGGAGGCACGGTGGCCTTACCGGGCGGCCGGAGGCGGTGGCCCTGCCGGACGGCACAGGGCGCTGCTCGTGACCGGCGGGCGGCGCCGGACGGAACGCCGGGCCGGCGAGACCGGCGAGACCGGCCGACCCGGCCGACCCGGCCGACCCGGCCGCGGGGTCAGTGGCTGCGCCGGGTGACCAGTTCCGCGAGCGCCAGCAGGTCGTCGGCGTCGGCCGGCTCGGGCACGGCAGCGGCCAGGTGGTCGATGGCGGCGGCCATCCGCTCGCAGGACTCGCCCTGGGCCCAGGCCCGACCGCCGGCCGCCTCCACCGCCCGGGCGCAGCGCGCCAGCTCGTCATCGGTCAGCGGGCGGTCCAGGTTGTAGAGGCTGGCGAGCACCGCGGCCTCGGCCGTGCCGGCGCCGAGGGCGGCCACCACCGGGAGGGACTTCTTCCGGGCCACCAGGTCCGCGCCGACCGGCTTGCCGGTGACCTCGGGGTCGCCCCAGATCCCGATCAGGTCGTCGATCAGCTGGAACGCCAGGCCGATCTCGCGACCGAACGCGTCCATCGCCCGGGCGGCCTCCTCGCCGGCCCCCGCGTAGAGGGCGCCGACGGCGCAGGCGCAGCCCAGCAGGGCGCCGGTCTTGGCCTCGGCCATCGCCAGGCATTCGGCGAGCGAAACGTCACTGCGCTGTTCGAAGGCGCAATCGGCCTGCTGGCCCGCGCACAGCTCGACCACGCAGTCGGCGAGGCGCCGGACGGCGGCCTGCGCCGCCGGGTGGGTGTCCTCGGCGAGGGTGCGCAGGGCCAGCGAGTGCAGGGCGTCACCGGCGAGGATCGCCTCGGTGGTGCCGAAGACCCGCCAGGCGGTGAGGCGGTGACGCCTGGTGTCGTCCCCGTCGATGACGTCGTCGTGGAGCAGCGTGAAGTTGTGGATCAGCTCCACCGCGGCGGCGGCGCGGGCCGCGGCGGCGGGATCCCCGCCGAGGGCCTGGGTCGCCGCCAGCACCAGGGCGGGCCTGATCGCCTTGCCGGCGGGCGCGGCCGCCGGGGAGCCGTCGGACTCCGACCAGCCGAAGTGGTAGGCCGCGATGCGTCGTAGGGACGGGGGCAGGGTGCCGACGGCCGCGCGCAGAGCCGGATCGACGGATCCGCGGGCCCGGGCGAGCACGTCGTCGACGTCGCTTCCCTCCCGATGGTCCCGTTCCACTGCGAAGATCCCCATGGTTCCTCCCCTGCTGTGAGAACGCTGTCCTGATGGTGCGCCGCGCCGGCGGTTCACGCGCCGGCGGGTCCTGCGGCCGCCCCGTTGCCGGCAGGTCTTGGTGCCAGGGCCCGCGGAAGGCGGACCCGGCGGAAGGGCGGCCCGGCGGTCGGTCCGTCCACCGGGCGGCAGGGCCCCGGGCCGTCCGGGCGCGGCGCGCGGCCGGCCCGGGCGGCCCGGGGTCGGGGCGGTGAATTCGACGGGCGATCACCGGAATCCGGGAATTCGCTGCCGGGAGAATTCGACGGACGCCCCGGAAAAGGCCGTCAGTCCCTGGGGCGGGCGACGTCGACGTTCTCCAGCACGCCGATCGCGTCGGGCACCAGAATGGCGGCGGAATAGTAGGCGCTCACCAGGTAGGAGATGATCGCCTTCTCGTTGATCCCCATGAAGCGGACCGAGAGACTGGGCTGGTACTCGTCCGGAATGCCGGTCTGGTGCAGGCCGACGACGCCCTGGTTGTCCTCGCCGGTACGCAGCGCGAGAATCGAACTCGTGTGCCCGTCCAGGATCGGAATCTTGTTGGACGGGAAGATCGGCACCCCCCGCCAGGCCGGGACATGGTGCCCCTGCACGTCCAGCGCGTCCGGATAGAGGCCGCGCCGGCTGCACTCCCGGCCGAATGCGGCGATCGCCTTCGGGTGGGCGAGGAAGAACTTGGTGCCCCGACGCCGGCTGAGCAACTCGTCCATGTCGTCGGGGGTGGGCGGGCCGGAGTGGGTCTGGATGCGCTGGTCGTAGTCGGCGTTGTGCAGCAGGCCGAACTCGCGGTTGTTGATCAACTCGTGCTCCTGCGCCTCGCGCAGGGCCTCGATCGTCAGCTTCAACTGCTGCTCGATCTGGTTCATCGGCTGGTTGTAGAGGTCCGCGACCCGGCTGTGCACCTGGAGCACCGTCTGGGCGACGCTCAGCTCGTACTCGCGCGGCGCGAGCTCGTAGTCCACGAAGGTGCCGGGCAGCTCGTACTCGCCCTCGTGGCCGGCGGACAGCTCGATCTCCGCCTCGCCGTGACGATTCTGCGCGGCCTGGGAGCCCGCCAGGTAGGTCAGGATCTGCCCGCGCAGGGCCTCCGAGCGGTCCGCCAGCTCCTGGAAGGCGGGCCAGGGCAACGCGAGCACCGTGCCCGCGGTGGCGGCCTTGACGGTGTACTCCCAGGTGGCGTCGGCCTGCAGCAGGGCCTCGTCGCCGAGGTGGTCGCCGTCCGCGAGGAAGCCGACCACCGTCTCGTCGCCGTACTTGCCCCGGCCGACCTTGTTGACCTTGCCGTGGGCGATCAGGAAGACCTCTTCGACCGGGCGCCCGGCCTCGACCAGCACCTCGCCCGAGGAGAAGTCGCGCTGGACGAAGCGGGCCGCCAGCTCCGTCAGCAGGCCCTCGTCCTCGAAACCGCGCAGCACCGGCAGCTCGCGCAGCGAGGGCGGCACCAGGCGGACGTCCGCCCCCGTCTTGACGAAACTCACCCGGCCGCGTCCGACCGCGTACGTGAGGCGCCGGTTGACGCGGTACGTACCACCGGCCACCTGCACCCAGGGGAGCATCTTCAGCAGCCAGCGGGAGCTGATGCCCTGCATCTGCGGCGCGGACTTGGTGGTGGTCGCGAGGTTCTTCGCGCCCGCCGTGCCAAGGCTCTGCTGCTGCCGGGTTTGCGCCTGCCCACCCTGCGCAGGAATACCGACGTTGGTTTCGGTCGACATACAGGAGCCCTTCGTGTTAACCGAATGAAGTGTCGCCTTGCACCAATCATGGTGGGGCCGTTCGAGCTAACCTGCAATCACTCTTTCGAGTGGTCGACATGGCAGGATAATTAGTACGACTGGATCAGTTGAGCGATTACGGTTCGACCTTTGTTCGAGCCGCACGGCGGCTGTCCGGGCATCGCCCGGCGCCGGTCCACGGCGCTCTCGAAAGCTCCTCGAAAAGCCACCGGAAATACCATTCACCCCATTCGGTTCACACTCCGGAAATTCCCCGGAAAACCGGTCGCGGCGAATCGGCCGGCACCGTTCGGCAAGGGCCGCGCCCCCGCCTGCCGGCCCGGGTCGGCAGGCGGCCGGTCCGGCCCGGACCCGCGTTCACGAAGACGCCGAAGGAGCGCTAAGGTGCCACCTCAAGGGCACGTCCAAGGCGCCGAAGTCACTGAAGCCGTTGGCCGACCGCCGGGTTTCGTATGCCTACGCACCGAGCAAGCGGCCGGACCGGATGCCCTCCCGAACGTTCACTCCTGCCCCGGGAGACCTCCGTGAGCGCACCCGTACGCGTCTGGCTCAACCGCACCTACGCCGAGAACGTGTTCTTCATCGAGCAGTTGCGCGCCGCGCCGCGCCAGGTCGAGGTCCATGCCACCCATGTCGACGCCGACTCCCCGGTGCTGGCCGCCGCCGACGTCGCCTCGCTGGAACCCGACGGTCTCGCCCCCGACGAGTACGTGGCCTTCGCTCTCGAGTACTGCGCCCGCAACGCCGTCGATGTCTTCCTGCCCCGGCTCAACCAACTCGCCATCTCCCTGCACCGCAAGGAGTTCCAGGAGATCGGCACCGCGCTGGCCTGCCCGCCGGCCACCGCGATCGCGGCCTTCGACAGCAAGGTCGACGGGTACGCGGCCATAGCCTCCGCCGGCCTGCCGACTCCCCCCTGGTGGCAGGTGCGGACGGCCGACGAGCTGCTGGCCGCGGTGACCGCGATCGAGGCGGCGGACGGTGTGCCCTGCCTCAAGCCCGCCTCCGGGGCCGGCGGCGAGGGGTTCCGGGTCCTCACCCGCGAGCCCTTCGGACTGCACGCCCTGTCCGGGTGGCCGAGCGGCAAGGTCCAGCTCGACCAGGTGCTGGCCGCCATGGACGCCTCCGACACCTCCGTGGACCTGCTGGTGATGCCGTACCTGGAGGGTCCGGAGGTCTCGGTGGACTGCCTGGCCGACCTGGACGGCAGGCTGATCACCGCCGTCGGCCGCACCAAGCACCGCCGGCGGCGCAGCTTCACCACCGCCGCGCGGTACCTGGAGCCCGCCCGCCAGCTGGTCGAGACCCTCGGCGTGGCGTTTCTGTCGAACGTGCAGTTCCGGCACCACCACGGCGAGCCGGTGATCATCGACGTCAACACCAGACCGTCCGGCGGCCTGCACCAGCTGAGCCTCGCCGGCCTCAACCTGCCATGGAACGCGGTGCAGTTGGCGCTCGGCGAAGTTCCCGTCCCCGGGCCGGCCGACCGGCTCGCGGGCATCGAGTTCACCCTGGTGTCCGGAGTCCACCCGGTGCTGCCGCGCCAGGTGCCGCCCGCGCTGGAGCGCATCCCGGTGGCCTTCGACCTGGTCGACGCCCTGCCGGGCTGAGTCTGCGTCGGGCCGCGCCACCACTGTGGCGGAGCCGGCCGCGCGCTGCCCGTGAAGCCGGCGGCGCGGCGGCGGCCGCCGATCGCGGCCGGCCGTTCCCGCCCCCGCGGGAGCGGTCAGCCGCGCTCGGCGGCCTCGGCCCAGTCGGGGCCGTTCCAGTCCAGGGTCGGCTCCAGCACGCCCTCCAGGGTCAGCAGCCAGCGCTTCACCTCGATGCCGACCCGGCCGCCGCCGAAGCCGCCGATGCCGTCCGCCGCGACCACCCGGTGGCAGGGCACCAGCAGCGGTACCGGGTTGGCGGCCATCATCTGCCCGACCGTCCGGGCGGCCGCCCCGGGCTCCGTGGTTCCTTCGAACACCCCGCTGAGCGCGGCGAGTTCACCGTAGGTGATGGTCTGTCCGTACGGGACTTCGGTGAGCAGGGTGCGCAGCACAACCCGGTGGGCGTCACCGGTCCTGGACCAGTCGATCGGCAGGCCCAGCTCACGGCGGCGCCCGGCCAGGTACTCGGTGATCCGGCCCGTGACCGCGTCGATCTTCGCCGGGTCGGCGCAGAGCGGCAACGACGCTCCCGGCCCGGCGGGCAGGTAGCCGGACGTCACGACGCCCGCCGGTGTCACGGCGATCTGCATCGGGCCGCTGGGCAGCGGTGTTCCGACCGTGATCCACGTGGTCGACATGCCGGCCGCCCTGCCCTCGTCCGCCCGCTCCACGAGGCCCCCGCCCGGGTCCGCTCGACGCCGAGGCCCCGGAGGCGGGCCGTCGCGGCCGCCTCCGGGGCCATCGTACGACCGCCCCGCGGGCCCGCGGGGCGGTTCGCCGCCGGTCGTCGGCGGAGCCGGGTTACCGGCCTGGGATCAGTGCCGCATCTTCAGCTCCGCGGCGAGTTCGCGTGCCCAGTGCATGACCTCGTCCCGGTCGGCGGCCTTGCCGTCGCAGAGGACGCTGAGCTGCGAGTCGCTGAGCCGGTTCGGCCCCGGGATCTCCAGCAGGTAGGCGATCTCCGCCAGCATCGACGCAAGCCGCTGGGCGTCCGGGGCGCCGATCGCGACCGCCGTCTCATGGTGACCGATGTTGACAGAACCGGGCATCGCAGCCTCCTCCGTAGGCCCCCTTGTGCCCTCCACGGTACGGCCGTCGGCGCCGGCGCGCCCAGGGGTGACGGCGCTGCCCCTGGGCGGCGCCCCGGTCACGGAGCGGAGCGGTCAGCGCACCGGGGCCGGCCCCGGGCTCATCCCGGCCAGCTGCAGCCAGAGCCCGAACCCGGTGCGGTCCGCGGCGCCGGCCGAGTGCTCGGGTTCGGCCCGCCGGTAGCGGCCGACGTAGTCGTGGGCGGCGCTGACCGTCCAGGCCGGCAGCTCCTGGTCGATCAGCCGGTCCCACTTGGTGGTGGTGCGCTCGTCGTGGAGCTGGTGCAGCGGGAGGTGGCGGCAGGCGGCCCAGCAGATCAGGTCGGGTGCGTCGTCGATCAGCCGCCCGGGCCCGGTCCTGGCCGCCTTGGGGATCCCGGCCAGCGCCTGCCGGGCCGTGCGCCGGGCCTCCAGCGCCCGGAGCACGCCGAGCGGATGGACCCGGGGGTGGATCAGCGCGGCGTAGTGCGGCGAGGAGATGTCCGCCCAGAGCGCGTCCAGGCCGCTGTCGGTGGAGAGCAGGTGCGGCAGGTAGGGGGTGGGCGCGGTGGAGAGGCAGGCCAGTGCCCGGGTGACGTCCGCCATCGAGAACCGCGGCAGCCAGCCCTCCCGTTCGAACTCCTCGGCGAGCCTGCGCAGTTCGGGGCAGCGCCGAAGGCAGTCCTGGGCGGTGGCCGGGTTCAGGTAGAGGTCGGCGATGTCGTGCAGCCGCCGGACGTGCTCCCGCTCCGGGCTGGTGAAGACCTCCAGCCGGACGGTCGACCCGGCCAGGTGGGGCAGCCCGGACCGGGCCGCGGCCTGCGCCAGCAGGGTCAGCCGCTGGAACCCGTCGATGGACTCCGGCCGGGCCAGCTCGACCAGGCCGCCCCGGATCCGGATGCTCTCGGCGCCGAGCGCCAACTGCCCCACCCGGCCGAACTCCTCGGGCCGCTGCCGGAGCAGCTCGGCGAGCACCCGGTTGTGGCCGCTCCCGTGCAGGAAGCCGCGCCGGGCCCGGAGCGACCGGGCCGCCTCCGGCCCCGCCGCCAGACCGGCCAGCTCTCCGGCCGCCACCTGGAGCGACCAGCCCCGGTCGAACCGGGTGAGCCGCCCGGGCCGCAGGGCCAGGACCGGCCCGGCGAACGCGTCGTACCCGGGCAGCGGAAGTAGTTTGTCCACGTATCTGCCAACGGGCCACCGCCCGATCGGTTATGGCACCTGCCCCGGAATCTTGCGGACCGGCCGCGCGGGCGCCGCCGGTCCGGACGCCGGAGCACCCGGTGCGGGCCGCCCCGCCGGGCCGAGCAGGCCTTCGAGGTCTGCCGGCAGCCAGGCCCCCGCCGCCCCCGGGCGACTGCCCAGGTATGCCGCGATGCGCCCGGCCGACCAGCCGTGCCCCTCACGCAGCCCCCGGGCCAGCTGGCGCAGGTACCCGGCGGACGGCCGGTTGGGTTCGGCCTCCGTCCGCCGCCAGGGCGCGGTGAAGGTCAGCACCGGCAGGCCGTCCAGCCAGCCGGCGCAGAGCAGGGTCTCGTAGCGGCCCGGCCCCAGCCGGGCGCGGCCGTCCGCCAGCACCCCGGTCAGGTCGAGGTCGGTGCCGGGTGGGCGGGCCGTCTCCTGGGCCGCGATGTCCGAGAACTGCCCGGCCGACAGCAGGTAGGCACGGGCCGGCATCTCACCCGGGTCGAGCGGGTCGTAGAGGCCGCAGCCGCCGGTCCAGACGGCGGATTCCAGCGCGAAGTAGAGCTGTCCGGGCAGCAGGACGGGCACCGCGCGCTCCGGTGGCCGGGCGTCCCGGCAGCCGGGGTAGGTGCGGGCCGCCCCGACAGGCCGGCCCCCGGCGAGGTAGCTGGTGAACCGGTCCAGGCACATGTTGGAGGCGTAGGCCGCGTACCAGACCCGCCGGCCGGGGGCGGGGCCGGACGCGGCGGTGGCGGGCGGCGGCGGCGTCATGATCCCGCACCGCCCACCCGCTTCACCCGGTTCACCCGGTTCACGGGGCGGGACGTCCCGACACGGCCGCTGCCCGCCGGGCCCACCTGGTCGTCCGCCCTCAGGCCAGCAGCTTGTCCTTCGCCCGCTGGTACTCCACCTCGGTGAGCGCGCCGCTGTTCTTGAGGTCGGCGAGCTTGGCGAGCTCGTCGACATGGCCGGACGGTCCGCCACCGCCACCGTCGGGGGCGGCCGCGTCCCGCACGTAGGCCTTGAACGCGGCGTCGGTGCGCCTGGCCTGCTCCATGTCGCGCTCACCCATCGAGCGGCCGCGTGCGATCACGTAGACGAACACGCCGAGGAACGGGAGCAGGATCACGAAGATCGTCCAGCCTGCCTTGCCCCAGCCGCCCAGGTCCTGGCTGCGGAAGATGTCGCTGATGATCTTGAAAAGCAGGAAGAACCAGAGGACCCAGAGGAAGAACTCCAACATGGTCCAGAACAGATTGAGCAGCGGGTAGTCGTCCATGGTGCTCCCGTCCCAGCCGGCCACCGTATTTCGGTGGACGGTCAGCCAACAGCGCCGCCGGTGACGCACGCACGGCACTAAAACGAGTCATATCACCACATTTCTTTCACGGCATTTCCCCGTGTCCGGTCCGGCGGGCGACGACGACCGGTTCACCCGGAAGGCTCAAGCCACCGTGCCGATCACGCCTCCAGCGCAGGGAATGGGAGCAGCACACCGACCCGGTCGGCCCCGAATCCGCCAGACCGTCCGCCGGCCCTCCGAGGCGTACGGGCGGAAAACCGACCAGTTCCAGGGAGGGCTCCGTGGGCGACGCCGTCGGCCAGATGCTGGCCTCCGCGGTCGGCATCGCGATCAGCCCGCTGCCGCTGATCGCGGTGATCCTGATGCTGTCCACGCCCAAGGGGCAGGCCAACGGCTCCGCGTTCACCGCCGGCTGGGTGCTCGCGCTGGCCGCGGTGGTGACGGTCGTGGTGCTCGCGGGATCCGGTGTCACCACCCACACCGGGAAGCCCACCTGGTCGTACTGGCTGAAGCTGGCGCTCGGTGTGGTCTTCCTCCTGCTCGGCGCCAAGCAGTGGCGGGGCCGCCCGCGGGAGGGCCACGTCACCGAGCCGCCGAAGTGGATGCGGGCGATCGACCGCTTCACCCCGGGCAAGGCGGCCGGCCTGGCGGCCGCGCTGGTCGTGGCGAACCCGAAGAACCTGGCGCTCGCCGTGGGCGGCGCGGCCTCCATCGCGACCAGCAGCGCCTCGGTCGGCGGAAAGACGGTGGCCGCGGTGCTGATGGTGCTGGTGGGTTCGCTGTGCACGCTGCTGCCGCTCGGTGTGCGCCTCCTCGGCGGCGACCGGTCGGCCCAGGTGCTGGGCGGCTGGAAGGCGTGGACGGCCGCCCACAACGCGGCCGTCATGATGGTCGTCCTGGTCGTCCTCGGCGCCAAGTACGTCGGGGACTCGATCTCCGGTCTGACCACGTGACGCCCCCGCGCACCGTGCCCGGCCGACATCCGGCCGCCCGTCCCGGCCTCCGCGCGGAACACCCCCACGGCCGGTGCGCCGCCGGCCACCACGGTGCGGCGCCGTGAACGGGCGGGACGCCGCGAAGCCGCGCCCCGGCGCCGGACCGCCCCGGCCGCGGTTCGACAGGCCGACCACGGCCGACGTCGGATCGGGTTTCGTGACCGGCCTGTTCTCGATCCCCGAGGGCATGGCGTACGCGGCGATCGGCGGCTTCAACCCGGTGGCCGGGCTCTTCTCGGGCGTCGTCCCGGCGATCGTCGGCTCGCTGACGGCCCGTACCGTCCTCATGGTCACCACCCTGACCAGCGCGATCGCGCTCACCGCGCAGAGCGTGCTGGACGAGGCCGGGCTGGACCCGCTCGACCCCGGGAACGTCGCCCTGATCTCGGTGATGGCCGGGGTGGTGATGCTGCTGATGGGCCTGCTGCGCTTCGGCGTGGTGCTGAGCTTCGTCTCCAACGCCGTGATGACGGGCTTCGCCACCGGCATCGCCGTCCAGATCATCACCGGCGTGCTCCACGACGCCACCGGCTACCAGCCGCAGGGCCACAACAGGATCGCGCGGTTCTACGACTGGCTGACGCACCTCGGCAGCTGGGACTTCGCCACGACCGCGGTGGCGGCCGTGACCGTCGGTGTCTGGGCGCTCGCCCACGCCGTACCGCGGCTGCGACCGGTCGCGCTGCTGGTCGCCATGGTCACGGTGGGTGTCGCGGTGGCGCTGCTCGGCACCGATGTCGAGCTGGTCGGGAGCATCGCCGACATCCCCTCCGCGCTGCCGCACTTCACCGCCCCGCACTGGTCGGCGCTCCCCTCCCTCGCGGGCGGCGCCCTTTCGATCGCCCTGGTCGCCCTCGCTCAGGGCGCCGGCATCTCCCCGACCGTGCCCAACCCGGACGGCTCGAAGCCCGACATGAACCGGGACTTCACCGCCCAGGGCCTGGCCAACCTGGCCGGCGGCCTGTTCCAGGCCCTGCCGACCGGCGGCTCGCTGTCCCGCACCGGGGTCGCCGTCGCGGCCGGTGCCCGGACCCGCTGGTCCGGCGTGTTCTCCGGGGTCTGGCTCGCCCTGATCGTGCTGACCCTCGCCCCGGCGGCCGAGCGGATTCCGATGCCGGTGATCGGCGGCCTGATCCTGGTGGTCGGCGGCGAGCTGATCTGGGGGAAGCGCCACGACATCCTGCTCGTCCTGCGCACCTCGTGGACGTCGACGGCGGCGATGGTGCTCACCTTCGTCCTCACCACCCAGCTGGCGCTGCAGCAGACCATCATCGTCGGCGCCGTGCTGTCCCTCCTGCTGTACTGCGTCCAGGCGGCCCGGCAGGCCCGGCTGCGCGCGATCCTGCCGACCGGCGACGGCCACTGGCGCACGGCGGCCCCGCCGCCCCGACTGCCGGCCGGCGAGGTCACCGTCCTCGAATACACCGGCGTCAGCCTGTTCGCCGAACTGCCGCACATCCAGGCCGACTGGCCGGACACCACCGGTGCGGACCGGGCCGTACTCGTCCTGCTGGTCCGCGGCATCCCGGACGTCCCGTCCTCCGCGGTGATCAAGTGGCTCGGCAGTCGGTCGGACGAACTCGGGCGCCAGGGCGGCCGGCTCGTGCTGGCCGGGGCCACCCCGGCCTTCGAGCACGTGATCCGGGCCACCGGCCTGATCGAACGCCTCGGTGACGACGGCCTCGTCCCCGCTGCCCCCGTGCTCGGCGCCTCCCTCCAGGAGGCCGTCGACCTGGGCGAGCGGTGGATCGCCGAGGGCCGCGACCCGGACCGCCCTCCTTGACCCCCTCCCCCCGAACCGCCGTCCGGCCCCCCGAGAAAGGACCCACCATGACCACCAACCCCACCCCGCCCTACCGGGCCCCCGCCGCCTCGTCGAACAGCGGATGGGTCACCGGCCTCGCCCTGTTCGCCGGTGTCGTGATGCTGGTCAACGGCATCCTCGACATCTTCCAGGGGATCGTCGCCGTCATCGACAACGACCTCATCGTGACCACCCCCAACTACGTCTTCCGCTTCGACGTGACCTCCTGGGGCTGGGTCCACATCGTCATCGGCGCCCTGGTCGTCCTGGCCGGCGTCGGCGTCCTGCGCGGCGCCCTCTGGGGCCGCATCGCAGGTATCGTCCTCGCCTCGGTGAGCGCGATCAGCGCCTTCATGTGGCTCCCCTACTACCCCGTGTGGAACATCATCGTCATCGCGCTCGACGTGTTCGTGATCTGGGCCCTGTGCGTCTACCGGGACGACGACCGGGCCTTCTGACCCGGCCGTCCGACCCGGTCTTCGCCACCGGGCGAACCCGCCGGCGTCAGCACCGGCACCCAGGACGCCCCGGGCCGTCGCGGCCCGGGGCGTCCCACGCTCACCGGTGACGGGTCACGTCCCCGTGCTCACTGCCCCGGGACGAGGTGCCGGCGCCCGGCGATCTGCTCGAAGATCAGGTTGGTCCGGGTCTGCGCCACCGCCGGGTGGGTGGTGAGGTGGTCCACCACGAAGTCGCGCAGGGCGTCGGGATGCGCGAGGGCGACGTGGAGCAGGTAGTCGTCGGATCCGGCCATGTGGAAGACCGCCACCACACCGGGCATGTCCGGGGCGGTGTCGCGGAAGCTCTCGTTCTGCTCCCGGGTGTGGGCCCGCAGCCGGACCGAGATCATCGCCTGCAGCGGGAGCCCGATCGCGGCCGGGGCGATCTCGGCCCGGAACGCGCGGATGACCCCGCGCTCGCGCAGGGCGCGCACCCGGGCCAGGCAGGTCGAAGGGGCGATGCCCACCGCGTCCGCCAGCGCGTTGTTCGGCGTGCGGGCATTGTCGGCGAGGATGCGCAGGATCGCCCGGTCCACGTCGTCGAGGGGCGCCTGCCGGGCGTGAGGATTATTCGGCACGAAGCCCAGGGTCTCCGCCCGCACCGATGATTCGCAAGAGATTTCGCCATCATTTCGAATGTTCTTCGGATTGCTTCCCTCCCAGGTGCCACAGGTTCCATCCTGACTCCCGAGCGGATCGGTCACCGCCGGCCCACCGGCCTCCCCGGCGAGGTCCTCCGACCCAGCCGAACCGGGAGCGCCGCACCATGAGCCGAACCGACACCCTGACCGTGCCCGCGGGCCGCGACGAGCCCGCGCTGCCCGAGGCCCGCACGGCCCCCCTGGACGCCGCCGGGCTCCGGAGCCCCGCCCAGGAACCCGACGTCCGCGACTTCGAGCTCCCCGCCGGCGGACTGGACGACGGGCAGCGCCTGCGCGCCCTCGACACCATGGACGCGTACCTGACGAGCAAGCGCCGCTACCTGCTCGGTTACCAGGCCACCCAGGAGATGGGCGGCAGCGCCTTCGACCTCGGCCGGTTCATGCACCACAACATCAACAACCTCGGCGACCCGTTCCAGAGCGGCGGCTACAAGCCCAACACCAAGGTCGTCGAACGCGCCGTCCTCGACTACTACGCCGCCCTGTGGCACGCCAAGGGACCGTACGACGCGGCCGACCCCGAGTCGTACTGGGGCTACGTGCTGTCCATGGGCTCGACCGAGGGCAACATGTACGCGCTCTGGAACGCCCGGGACTACCTGAGCGGCAAGGCGTTGATCCAGCCGCCGGCCGCCACGCCCGACGGCACCCCCCGGTACCTGCGGGCTGCGGCCGAACCGGGCAACCCCAACGCCCACCGCCCGGTGGCCTTCTACTCCGAGGACACCCACTACTCGTTCGCCAAGGCCGTCCACGTGCTCGGTGTCGAGACCTTCCACGCGGTCGGCACGGAGCAGTACCCGGACGAGTGCCCGCTGGCCGCGCCCACCGCGGCGCAGTCCCCGGCCTGGCCCGCCGAGGTGCCCTCCCGCAAGGGCCCCTCGGGCCACACCTGGGACGGCACCGGCGAGATAGACATCGACGCCCTGGCGGTGCTGGTCGAGTTCTTCGCCGCCAAGGGGCACCCGATCTTCGTCAGCCTCAACCTGGGCAGCACCTTCAAGGGCGCCCACGACGACGTCCGGGAGGTCTGCGAGCGCCTGCTGCCGATCTTCGAGAAGCACGGCCTGATCCGCAGCGAAGTGGCGTACGGCAAGGACCCGAGCACCGGTGAGCCGCTGACCGACCTGCGCCGGCGCTTCTGGATCCACGTCGACGGCGCCCTCGGCGCGGGCTACGCGCCCTTCCTGCGGATGGCCGCCGCCGACCCGGCCGGGTTCGACTGGGCCCCCGACACCACGCTCCCCGAGTTCGACTTCGGCGTCACGCTGCCCACCCGTGAGTTCGGCGACGTGGACATGGTCTCCTCGATCGCCATGAGCGGCCACAAGTGGCCCGGCGCGCCGTGGCCGTGCGGGATCTACATGACGAAGGTCAAGTACCAGATCTCACCGCCGTCCCAGCCGGAGTACATCGGCGCACCCGACACCACCTTCGCCGGCTCCCGCAACGGCTTCTCGCCGCTCATCCTCTGGGACCACCTCTCCCGGCACTCCTACCGGGACCAGGTGGACCGGATCCGCCGGGCCCAGGAGCTGGCCGCCTACCTGGAGCAGCAACTGCGCCTCCTGGAGCTGGAGAAGGACATCGAGCTGTGGCCCGCCCGCACCCCGGGCGCGATCACCGTACGGTTCCGCAAGCCCAGCCCCGAACTGGTCGCCAAGTGGTCCCTGTCCTCCCAGGACGTCCTGCTCGTCCCCGGCGACGAACGCACCCGGCGCAGCTACGTGCACGTCTTCCTGATGTCGTCGGTCGACCGCGCCAAGCTGGACGAGCTGCTGGCGGACCTCGGCAACGACTACGCCGTCCTCGGCCGGGGCTGACCGCCGGGCCCGGGACCACATCCGGTCCGCGTACGCGGGCGGCGCCGGTACAGGGTCCGAGGCTTGCCAGCTGCGGATCGTGGCGCGGTCGCGGGCCTTCCTGCCGTGTGACGCCTGCGCTCGGCGTCACACGGCAGGTTCCGCCGGCCGGCCACCGGCCGATTCGCGCCGTCCCGGCCACTCGCCCTCGGAATCGGGCGACCGGCGACCGGCGACGGGCGGTCAGACGATGAATCCCTGGAGATCGACGATCACGTCGGTCGAGCCGGCGTTGTTGTACACCTCGATGTAGCCGTCGGAGTCCACCGGCACCAGGGCGGAGTCGGGCACGGTGGCGCCGGGGGTGACGTTGAGGTTGGAGGCGTCGGTCCACGACCTGCCAGGTGTGAAGACCTTGAGCCAGCTGACCTGCGTCGGGTTGGTCGCCGTCAGATTCACCAGGACAGCCGAAACGCCATCAGGTACTCCGGTCGTACCCCGGACCTTGACCTTCAGCCTGCCGCCCGCTCCCAGCGCCTGGCCGGCGATTCGGGTGTCCACCAGGCGGGTCGGTCCGGTGGTCAGAACTGCCTTGCCGGAGGCGTCCTGCAACGAACTGGAGTAGTAGCCCTGGATGTCGGCGATGAGGTGAACGTTCCCCACGTGGTTGTAGAGCGTGATCGTGCCGTCGGGGTTGATGGGGGCGGTGACCTGGTTCGCGACGGTCTGCCCGGCGGCGAAGTTGAGATTGGAGGTGTGCGGGGGCGACATGTTCGGGGTGGCTGTGACGAAGCTGCTCTCGGTACCTTCGGTCGCGGTCAGATTGACGACCGCGATCGCGGCCTCCTCGGGGAGCATCCCGGGGCCGCGGACCGGTACCGTGATGGCCTCGTTCGGCCCTATCTTCCGGGCGAGGCCACCAGTGCCGTTACGGGTGTCGAGGGCACGGACGATGTTCTGCGCGGTGCCCAGCCGCAGCGCCCAGCTCCGGGGCTCGGGAGTGAAGTAACCCAGGATGTCAACGACGAGGTCGACGCTTCCGGCATGGTTGAAGAGGGAGATCGTGCCGTCCGGGGCGACCGGCACGAGCACGGCGTTGGCGACGTCGTGGCCCGGGGTCACATTCACGTTCGACACGGTCGGCACGGCCCCGCCGGGGAACGCCGTGAGGTGGGTCGCATCGGTGGCATTCGTGGCAGTCAGGTTGAGCAGGACAGCGGTCACCTTGCGGTCGGTCGGCACCCCGGAGACTCCGGTCACCTGCAGCTTGAGCACGCCTTCGGGACCGACCGCCCTGGTCGGGGCGCCGAAACCGATTCGGGTGTCGAGGAACCGCGTGGGGTAGTAGAGCGGGATGTAGCCGCTGCCGACGCTGATGTCCCGTGAGGTGGTGCCTGTCCGACCGTGGTCATCCGTGATCACGTGCGTCACGGTGTAGGTGCCAGGCGCCGCGTAGTCGTGCGGGTAGGAAGTCGAGTTCGCCGCTACAACGGTCACCGTTCCATCACCGAAGTCGATGGTGTTGGTGACGACCGGGTACGTGCTCTCCACGTCGCCCCAGGTGCTGGCGCTGACCCGTAGCGGTCGGTCAGGGACCTCGTAGCCAGGCTGGATCAGGGTTACCGAGAGGTTCGGCTGAATCGAGGTGTCGGCAAAGGCCGGAGACGCCAGCGGCAGCCCGCCGGTGACGGACAGGACGAGGGCAGCACCGGTTATGACGCGCGCTCCGCGCACGGAATCCTCCTGCGTGATCTGATGTCGAAATTGGATCTTGTCAGGAGCCTCGGACAACCGAAGCGACCAGGGCACAAGGTGACGTCCCTGCGTGCCGGCCGCCCCGGGGAGGACCGGTCGGCAGAGAGGTACAGACCGGCGCCCGCATTGGTCGAGTCTCCACGGTTGCGGAACTCGACGAAGACGGCCGGCCCCCGGCCGTGCGACCCGGAGACTCCTCGCAGGTGGTGCGGGCGAGCCGCGCGGACACCTTCGGAGCTCGCGGACCACCGGCTGAGTCTCGGAGCCAGAACCGGCCCACCCGACCTGACCTGCTCGACTGCACGACGTGGAAAGCCCCGGGCCGCTCGCGGCTCGGGGCTTTCCACGCGTTCGCAGGCTGCTGGCCCGCACACGATCCGGAGCCCCCTGTCGGATTCGAACCGACGACCTTCGCTTTACAAGAGCGGTGCTCTGGCCAGCTGAGCTAAGGAGGCACGGTGACCGTCCGCGGCGGACCACGGCGGCACCGGGTGGCAGTCTACCGGGACGGGGTGGCGCGTTGTCTGCATATCGCCGACGCCGCCCGGGCGGGGTGGGGGCGTGACCGAACCGATGCGGAAATCGGGGGCGGGAGGGGGCTGACAAGGGGCGGAGCGGGAGGTAGCGTCGCGGGGAGCTGGTTCACGGAGTGGTTCAGACCACCGGGGCCGGCGGAGCAGACATCCACCTTTACTCGGATCGTCCGGCACGTTCCTGCCGGTGAAGGAGAACACAGCCATGGCTTCTGTCACGTTCGACAAGGCGACCCGCCTCTACCCGGGCGGCACCAAGCCCGCCGTGGACGCCCTTGAGCTGCACGTCGAGGACGGCGAGTTCCTCGTCCTCGTCGGCCCCTCGGGCTGCGGCAAGTCGACCAGCCTCCGCATGCTGGCCGGCCTGGAGGACGTCAACGGTGGCGCCATCCGCATCGGTGACCGCGACGTCACGCACCTTCCGCCGAAGGACCGCGACATCGCGATGGTGTTCCAGAACTACGCGCTGTACCCGCACATGACCGTCGCGGACAACATGGGCTTCGCCCTGAAGATCGCCGGCGTCAACAAGGCCGAGATCCGCAGCAAGGTCGAGGAGGCCGCGAAGATCCTCGACCTGACCGACTACCTCGACCGCAAGCCGAAGGCGCTCTCCGGCGGTCAGCGCCAGCGTGTCGCGATGGGCCGCGCGATCGTCCGCGAGCCGCAGGTCTTCCTCATGGACGAGCCGCTGTCGAACCTGGACGCCAAGCTCCGTGTCTCGACCCGTACGCAGATCGCGAGCCTGCAGCGCCGCCTGGGCATCACCACCGTGTACGTGACCCACGACCAGGTCGAAGCCCTCACCATGGGTGACCGCGTCGCGGTCCTCAAGGACGGTCTGCTGCAGCAGGTCGACAGCCCGCGCACCATGTACGACCGCCCGGCGAACCTGTTCGTGGCCGGCTTCATCGGCTCCCCGGCGATGAACCTCGTCGAGGTTCCGCTGGTCGACGGCGGCGTGAAGTTCGGCGGCTCGATCATCAACATCTCCCGCGAGGAGCTGGCCGGCGCCGGCACCGACAAGACCGTCACCGTCGGCATCCGCCCGGAGCACTTCGAGATCGTCCCGTCCGGCGGCATCGAGGGCGTCGCGGTCACCGTGAACGTGGTCGAGGAGCTCGGCGCCGACGGCTTCGTCTACGGCACCACCAAGATCGGTGGCGACGACAAGGACATCGTCGTCCGCGTGCACGGCCGTCAGATCCCGGAACGCGGCGAGACCATCCACGTCGTGCCGATCGGTCACGAGACCCACGTCTTCTCGAGCAGCACGGGTGCCCGCCTGAGCGCCTGACGCTCCGGGGCCCCGGCCCCGCGGTACCAGAACTGACATGCGGGTGAGCCCTGTCGGACGGCGGTCCGGCAGGGCTCGGTCGCGCCCGGACCGTCCCCGGCCCGCTCGGCGCCGCGGCGCGCCCGGCGGGCCGCCCGCGCCGGCCTCGTCAACACGGTGACGGGACGAATCGGGACACGGATCACTCGTTGGGGTAACGGAATGCGATACCGGGCATACCCAGCGCTACGCTCCTGAGCGTGAATCAGCTTGTGCGCCGCATCGGCCAGACCGTAGCCCTCACTCTGCCCGTGATCCTGGTGACCACCGGCACCCTCGCCGTGACCCGGGTGCCCTGGGCCCCACCGACCTCGCTCGACCAGCAGGTCGTCGCGGCGTCCAGCAACGACGGGGCCGGCATCGGGCGCGCCCCGACCGGCCAGACCAACGCCCAGGGCCTCGCCCCGCAGGACGCCCTGCGCACCGACCTGCTCGACGAGCTGCGCGCCAACAACCCGGGCACCGCGCTGGACCTGCTGGAGCGGACGATGCGCGAGAAGCCCGCCCTCACCCCGTACTGCAGCACGCTCGCCGCCGACCTGGGCAAGGCCGCGGTGCGCAAGTACCAGGGCGACGTGCAGCGGGCCCGCTCCTTCGCCCGCCCGGTCTGCGACGGCTCCTTCGCCTCGGGGGCCACGGCCGGCTGACGAACGCCGGACGAACGGCCGGGCGACACCGCGGACCCGCCCGGCGGCCGCGGTGGAACCCGACCGCGGACGGCCCGGGCCGATGCGGACCCGGTGCCGGGGTGCTCGTACCGGCCCCGCCGGGCCCGGCCCTATTGTTCTCGGCATGACCGCTGACTCAGCTTCCTTCGTAGCTCCCGTCGTCACCCAGGCGGTGATCCTGGCCGGCGGTCAGGGCTCCCGGCTGCGCCCGTACACCGACGACCGTCCCAAGCCGCTGGTGGAGATCCCCGGTACCGGAACGCCGATCGTCGGCCACCAGCTGGCCTGGCTGGCGGCGGAGGGCGTCACCGACGTGGTGATCTCGTGCGGCCATCTGGCCGAGGTGCTGCAGGAGTGGCTCGACAAGGCCGACCTGCCGCTGAACGTCAGCACCGTGGTCGAGAGCGAGCCGCTCGGACGCGGCGGCGGGCTCAAGTACGCGGCCCGGGCCCTCCCCCGCCCGGACGAGCCCTGGTACGCCACCAACGGCGACATCTGGACCCGCTTCAGCCTGCGCGACATGGCCTCCTTCCACCACGAGCGGGACGCCGTCGCGACCCTCGCCCTGGCCCGGCCGCGGATCCCGTGGGGCGCGGTGGAGACCGACCAGTTCGGCAACGTGCTCGACTTCATCGAGGCGCCGCCCTCGCCGTTCCTCATCAACGCGGGCCTGTACGTCTTCAGCCCCGAGTTCGCGGCGCTGCTGCCCGATGTCGGCGACCACGAGCGCACCACCTTCCCGCAGCTGGCGCGTGGCAAGCGGCTGGCCGGCTACCAGCTGCCGCAGGGCGTGTACTGGCGGGCGATCGACACCGCCAAGGACCTCACGGAGGCGGCCAAGGAGCTGGCCTCCGGCGCCGGCCTGAACCCGGTGGCGCCCCGGAGTACGCCGGTCTCCCCCGAGTAGCACCGCGGCCGGCCCGGACGGCCCCGGCGGCCAGCAGCCCTGCGGACCCGCGTCGCGGCGAGCACCCCGGCCGTCGCCCCCGTACGGCCGCCACAGTCCCCGAGCGGGCCCGGACGACCCGACGCGCCCCCGGACGCCGAAGGTGGCCTCGGACGGCCTGCTGCGGGCCGTGTACGGCTCTGTGCGGCCGTGTGCGCCCCCGGGGCGGAACGAGCCGGCCGGGACACTCCCCACGGAGTGTCCCGGCCGGCTCGTTTGCTTGCCCGCCGCCCCGAGGGTGGTGTGCATCCTCGGGGCGGGCGTCGGATCAGGTGGAGACCACCGTGCCGGGGTGCGCCCGGCCGCCCTGCTGGGCCCCGAGGGTCGGCAGCTCGGCCAGCGGCGCGCTGCCCAGTACGCCGCCGAGCAGGCCGGACCCGGCGCTGCTCTGGCTCGGCCTGGGCGCCGTGCCGCCGGGGGCGGCGGTACGGCCGCTGGACGTGGTGCCGGCGGCGGGGGCGTTCGGCGTCCCGGCCGAGGGGGCCGCGTCGGTCTTGCCCGACCGGGGCTTGGCGCTCGGGCTCGCCTTCGGCGAGGCGGGGGCGGAGGCCGAGGGCGTCGCGGTCGGGGTGGGCGGGTGCGAGACGGTGGGCGAGGGCTTGCCGGTCGGCGTCGCCGCCGGGCTGGGCGCCGTCGAGGCGGTGCCGGGCCACAGCGGGGTGCCGTAGTCGCTGCCGGGCGCGGCCGGGCCGGGGGCCGGGCGGCCGCCGGTGCGCACGGCGGCGCCGAGCATCGAGCCGAGCAGCAGCGTCAGCCCGACCACCAGGGAGGTGACCACCGCGCCGCGCCGCAGGACCCGCCGGCGCAGGGCGCCGGGCGCGCCGGCGCCGTACCGCCGCCAGGCCTCCAGGGCGAGCCGCCCGTCCAGCGAGCCGAACGGCGCGCCGGCGATCAGCAGCGGGCTCCAGGCAGCCAGGAAGATCAGGTCGGGGGTGTCGTAGACCGGCACCGACCGCCAGCTCACCGTGAACAGCAGCGCGGCGGAGAGCACCATCGCGGCGCCGGCCGCGAACCGCTGCCAGAGGCCGAGGATGGAGAGTACGCCGACCACGATCTCGGTGAAGGCCACGCCGAGCCCGGCCCCCACCGGGTGGGCCATCGCGAAGGCCAGCAGCGGCTCGGCCACCCGCCAGGGGTGCAGCGAGGCGAGCCAGCGCATCATCGAGCCGCGGTCGCCGCCGTCGAAGTACACCGGGTTGCAGAGCTTGCTGAAGCCCGCGTAGACGGAGAGCGAGCCGAGCAGCACCCGCAGCGGGAGCAGCACGAGGCCGAGGTCGACACGGCGGCCCGGGTACCAGGCGTGCCTGGAGTCGCCCGCCGCGGTGGCGGAGACCTCCGGCAGTTCGCCGGCCGGTGCCCAGGGCCTGGGCGCGGGTCCGTTGCCGGAGCCGGGGCCGGACGGCGAGCCCGGCTGGCGCGGCACGGTCGAGGATCCGCCGTAGGGCGGGATCAGCCGGGTGTCGTCGTCCGCCCGGGCGCCCTGGCCGCGCGCGCCGGCGGGGGCGGGCACGGTGCTGAGGCGGACGGCCTCCAGCAGCCTGGTGGCGGCCATGTCGCCGGGGGCGGCCTGGCCGGTCCAGGTGACGGCGGTGACCCGGCCCTTGCGGCGGGGCGCGCCGACGGCCGCACCCGCGAGCAGCGGGACCTCGGCCGTGTCGACCACCACCTGCGGGGTGACCATCGGGCGCCGGATGAAGCCCTGGGAGGCGTACGGGTCGCCGAAGGCCGCGCCGTAGGCCAGCAGGTCGCTGGGCGCGTCGATCAGCGGCGCCACGGGGGCGCCTAGTCTGAGCCGGAAGCTCGCCTGGGTGCTGCTCAGCCGGGCGGGGTCGGACGGCACCTTGACCGTGTTGAGACCGGGGCCGGAATCTATCCCCGCCGTGCCGCCCTGCCCGGGGAACCGAGGTGTTCTGGTGTCCACACCCGTCTAACCGGGTGACGGGCGGTTAGGACACTCTCCCGGGTGGATTCTTGGCGGCCACTTGAAGTGATCATGAGAAAAGCGATCGGGCCCGGTCAGGCCCGATCGCTTTCACCCAAAACCGTGCAGGTCAGGAGGTCCTGGCACGCAGCCGGGCGGCCTCGTACAGGACGATGCCCGCCGCGACACCGGCGTTCAGCGACTCGGTGGCACCCGGCATCGGGATCCGCACCCGGATGTCGCAGGTCTCCGAGACCAGCCGGGACAGGCCCTTGCCCTCGCTGCCCGCGACGATCACGACCGGGCCGGTCAGCGCCTCCAGCTCGCCGACCTCGGCCTCGCCGTCGGCGGCCAGGCCGACCACCAGACAGCCGGCCTTCTGGTACGCCTCCAGCGCGCGGGTGAGGTTGGTGGCGCGCGCCACCTGCAGGCGCGCCGCCGCACCCGAGGAGGTCTTCCAGGCACCCGCCGTCATACCGGCCGCCCGGCGCTCGGGGATGACCACGCCGTGCGCGCCGAAGGCGGCGGCGGAGCGGACCACGGCGCCCAGGTTGCGGGAGTCGGTCACGCCGTCCAGCGCCATGATCAGCGCGTCCTGCGCGAGGTCGGCGGCGACGCCCAGCAGGTCCTCGGGGTGCGCGTACTCGTACGGCGGGACCTGGAGCACCAGGCCCTGGTGGTTCAGGCCGCCGGTCATCTGGTCCAGCTGCGGGCGCGGGGCCTCCATCAGCGGGATGCCGCGGTCGTTCGCGGCCTGGAAGGCCTCGCGCACGCGGTCGTCGGTGTCGATGAACTGCATCACGTAGAGCGCCGTGGCGGGCACCCCGCCCTGCAGCGCCTCGACCACGGAGTTGCGGCCCACCACCAGCTCGGCGGCACCGGCGCCGCCGCGGCCGCCGCGACCGCCGCCGCCGCTGCGGCGCATGCCGGCCCGCGACTTGGCGTCCATCTCGCGCTTGACGGCCGCGTTGGCCTGGCGCTGCTTGACGTGACCCTTGCGGGCGGAGGCGGGCGGCGTCGGGCCCTTGCCCTGCAGCGCCTTCCGGCTGTGGCCGCCGGTCCCGACACTCGCGCCCTTCTTGGATCCGGGGTTGCGGCGGTTCCTGCGTGCACTGTTGCCGGCCATGGCTGTCATTCCTGTCTGTCTCGCACGCCCGACGGCGACTCCGTCCGCGACCTGCTCTGCGTCATGTGGATGGGCCGCACCGATCCGGTACGGCCCACCCTCACCCCTTCAGCGCGAGGGGTTACTGGTTGTTGATCGTCCAGCGCGGGCCGGACGGGGTGTCCTCGATCGCCAGTCCGGCGAGGCCGAGCTGGTCACGGATGGCGTCCGCGGTGGCGAAGTCCTTACGGCCCCGGGCCGCCTGCCGCTGGTCCAGGACCAGCCGGACGAGCGAGTCGACCACACCGTGGAGGTCCTCGCCGCGGTCCGCGCCGGTCCACTGCGGGTCCAACGGGTCGAGGCCCAGAACACCGAGCATCGCACGGACCTCGGCCAAACGTGCTACCGCGCTCTCCTTGTCGTCCGCCGTCAGCGCGCTGTTCCCCTGCCGGACGGCGGTGTGCACGATGGCCAGCGCCTGCGGGACGCCCAGGTCGTCGTCCATCGCCTCGGCGAAGGCGGGCGGCACCTCGGGGGCCGCATCGACCACGCCGCAGCGCTCCACCACACGCTGGACGAAGCCCTCGATCCGGCCGAAGCCGGCCTCGGCCTCGCGCAGCGACTCCTCGCTGTACTCGATCATCGACCGGTAGTGCGGGGCGCCCAGGTAGTAGCGGAGCACGATCGGACGCCAGCGCTGGACCATCTCGGAGACCAGCACCGAGTTGCCCAGCGACTTGCTCATCTTCTCGCCGCTCATGGTGACCCAGGCGTTGTGCACCCAGAAGTTCGCGAAGTCGTCGCCGTAGGCCTTCGACTGGGCGATCTCGTTCTCGTGGTGCGGGAAGATCAGGTCGAGCCCGCCGCCGTGGATGTCGAAGGCGCTGCCCAGGTACTTGTGCGCCATCGCGGAGCACTCCAGGTGCCAGCCGGGACGGCCGTTGCCCCACGGGGTGCTCCAGCTCGGCTCGCCCGGCTTGGCGGTCTTCCACATCGCGAAGTCGCGCTTGTCCCGCTTGCCGGTCTCGCCCTCGCCCTCGGGCTGGCGGAGGTTCTCCAGCTTCTGGTTGGAGAGCGAGAGGTAGCCGGGGAAGGACTTGACGTCGAAGTAGACGTTGCCCTCCGCCTCGTAGGCGTGGCCCTTGGCGATCAGGACCTGCATCATCTCGATCATCTCGGGGATGTGCCCGGTGGCCCGCGGCTCCACGGTGGGCGGCAGGCAGCCGAGCACCGAGTAGCCGTCGTTGAAGGCACGCTCGTTGGCATACGCGATCTGCCACCACGGCGTGCCGAGCTCGCGCTCCTTGACGATCACCTTGTCGTCGATGTCGGTGACGTTGCGGGCGAACGTGACCTGGTAGCCGCGGTAGGCGAACCAGCGCTGCATGATGTCGAAGTTCAGGCCGGACCGGATGTGCCCGATGTGCGGGGGCGCCTGGACGGTGGCGCCACACAGGTAGATCGAGACACAACCCGGTACAAGCGGGACGAAGTCGCGTACCTGGCGGGCGTCGGTGTCGTACAGGCGAATACTCACAGCGTCAAGCGTAGTGGGCACAGGGGGGTGCCCCGCGACATTCTTGAATGTCAATGCTGCCGCGGGGTCGTTACGCACATGTGGCCAGTCGGAGGGCGGCCCTCCGGTCAGAGGTTCCCGACCACCTTGCGGGGCGTCAGCCGGACCACGACGCGCACGGCGTCGGGGGTGTCGTACGCGTACGTCTCCTTGCCGCGGTACTTGAGCTCGAGCTCGTCGATCAGCTCCCGGCCGCCCTCGTGGCTGAAGGTGACCTCACCACGGACCTCCACGTAGGAGTACGGGTCGTCGGTCGGGTAGATCACCAGGGAGATCCGCGGGTCCTTCAGCAGGTTCAGATGCTTGCGGCGGCCTTCGACCGTGGAGAACAGCAGGTCGTCGCCGTCCCGCTTGATCCAGACCACGGACGCCTGCGGGCTGCCGTCCGGCTGCACCGTGGCGATCACGGCGAACGCCTTGCCGTCGATCACTGCCTTCGCGCGGTCGGAGAGTTGCGCTGCCATGGAGCCTCTTCTCGTTCACCCGACGGTCGGGCCGAAGGTCGGCGACACCGGCCGGGTGTGCCGGTGCGTCGACCTCCGCCTTGGTCATCAGCGCTGAACACACCTCACCGATCCCTCATTCCCGGACGGTTCACCCCGCGGGGAGATTCACTCCGACGGGTGTCCGGGCACCTGGTAGACCAGCGCGGTGGCGATCGCCGCCAGCCCCTCCGCCCGGCCGGTCAGGCCGAGGCCGTCGGTGGTGGTACCGGAGACCGAGACCGGCGCGCCGACCGCCGCCGAGAGCGCCTCCTGGGCCTCCGCGCGGCGCTTGCCGATCTTCGGGCGGACGCCGATCACCTGCACCGAGACGTTCCCGATCTCGAAGCCGGCCTCCCGGACCAGCCGGGCCGCCTCGCCCAGCAGCTTCACCCCGGACGCGCCGGACCACTCGGGTCGGTCGGTGCCGAAATGCGCGCCCAGGTCGCCGATGCCCGCGGCCGAGAAGAGCGCGTCGCAGGCGGCATGCGCGGCGACGTCCGCGTCGGAGTGCCCGGCCAGGCCGAACTCGGCGCCCGGCCAGTCCAGGCCGGCCACCCGCAGCGGCCGGCCCGCCTCGAAGGCGTGCACGTCGGTGCCGATGCCGACCCGGGGGATCGGCGGGAGCTGGACGGTGTGCGGCTCAGAAGCCATCGGAGGCCCTCCGTCGGGCGAGTACCGCCTCGGCGAGCACGAGGTCCAGCGGGCGGGTCACCTTGAAGGCCTCCTCGTGGCCCGGCACCACGACCACCCGGCCGCCGTAGCGCTCGACCAGGCCCGCGTCGTCGGTGACCGGCGGCAGCCCGCCGTCGGCCTCCTCGGCCAACGCCTTGGCGTGCACCTGCGACAGCACCTCGCGGCGGAAGCCCTGCGGGGTCTGCACGGCGCGCAGCGTGGAGCGGTCGGGGGTGTCGAGCACCGGCTCGGGCGCGCCGGCGGCCTGCGGCTCGACCCGCTTGACGGTGTCGGCCAGCGGCACCGCGGGCACCACGGCCTCGGCCCCGGCCCGGACGGCGGCCGCCACCGCGTCCACCACCTCCACCGGGACGAGCGGGCGGGCGGCGTCGTGCACCAGCACGATCCCGACCTCGGCCGGGATGGCCGCGAGCCCGAGCCGCACCGACTCCTGGCGGGTCGCCCCACCGGCCACCACCCGGACGTCCTTGCCCTCCAGGCCGTGGCTGCCGAGCAGGGTCACCACCTCGGCCACCCCCTCGGGCGGTGCCGCGACCACCACCAGGCCGACGGCCCGGCTACGGGCCAGCGCCCGGACGGCGTGGACCAGCAGCGGCACACCACCGAGTTCCCGCAGGGCTTTGGGGGCTCCCGGCCCCAGCCGCTCCCCGCGCCCGGCGGCGGGCACCACTGCTGCTGCGACTGCTGCTGCCGTGTTCAGGTTTCACTCCTTCGGCGAAGTGGGTATGGCCATGGCGTGCACGACGGACGCGACCCCTTCCGGACACGCCTCAGCGCCCGAAGTGCCACTGCACCACATCAGGGAGCGTGTGCACCCTGAGCGGCGCGCCGGCATCGGGCGCTGTGAACGTGGAGCGCGGAACTACGAGGCCAGCACCTCGTCGAGCAGCGTCTCCGCCTTGTCCTCGTTGGTGTTCTCGGCCAGCGCGAGCTCGCTGACCAGAATCTGGCGCGCCTTGGCGAGCATCCGCTTCTCGCCCGCGGACAGCCCGCGCTCGCGCTCGCGACGCCAAAGGTCGCGCACAACCTCGGCGACCTTGATAACGTCGCCCGAAGCAAGCTTTTCGAGGTTCGCCTTGTAGCGGCGGGACCAGTTGGTCGGTTCTTCGGTGTACGGTGCGCGAAGCACCTCGAAGACCCGGTCCAGACCCTCCTGGCCGACCACATCGCGCACACCGACGAACTCTGCGTTCTCGGCGGGCACGCGCAGCGTCAGGTCACCCTGCTGCACCTTCAGCACCAGGTAGGTCTTGTCCACACCTTTGATCTGGCGAATTTCGATGGCCTCGATCAGCGCAGCCCCGTGATGGGGGTAGACCACCGTGTCGCCAACCTTGAACGTCATGTGACAGGACCCCTTCCGTGGCTTTCCAGAATAACACGCTTTTCGGCGCACCCGAAGGGCGTTTTCGCAGGTCAGGGCCGGTCTCGGGGCTTGACAAGCACCCCCATGACGTGCTGCGACCGGTCGTCGACGGAGGCTTCCCGCAGGTCGGAGGCGGTTCCGACGCCGGGCGAAACCTGCTGCAACACTCGCGAAACCATGATTGGATCTTGAGTTTTCGCTCTTTATTCCGCCGTTTCCCGATCGTGATCCGATCTTGGTCGATGACGGCCCGGCAGGCCGGGGCCTGGTTCGTGGGCGGCGAATCCTCCGGCGCGGCGCGCGGGGGCATCCGGGGGCGTGCACGCCACGCCCGCGCTGCCGCAGGTCGACGGGACCTCCGCCGGGCGCGCCCCGCCCCCACCGGCGGCCGCCCCGCCCGCCGCGCGACGGGCGGCCCCGCCGACTCGGCCCGCGACACGGGGCCACCCCATGAGGAGCGGATAACAGCGGTCGGTAACCTGAGCTCTGACCATCCGAAACGTGACCAAGGAGAAGCCGCCGCCGTGAGCCGCAGCCTTCGACGCGGCAGCCTCGCCGCCATCGCCGCCATCGCCATCGCCTCGCTGTCCGCCTGTGCGGCCGGCAACACCGCGGAGACGCTGGAGGTCAAGCCGGACAACACGTCGGTGACCCTCGGTGACAACCTCAGGCTGAACAACATCGTCGTCGTCACCGGGGACGAGACCTCGGGCGAGCACACCGGGCCCGCCAACGTGACGGTCAACATCAGCAACACCGGCGAAGCCCCGGCGAAGCTGGAGTCCATCAACGTCGAGGGTGGCGGGACCGCGACCCTCACCGACCCGAGCGGCGCGCCCCTCAAGGAGCTGATCATCAAGCCCGGCGACGCGGTGCTGCTCGGCGGCCCGGGCCAGCCCACGGCCCGCCTCGCCTCGGCGACCCTGCAGGTCGGCGGGTTCGTGCCGACCACCTTCGCCTTCGAGCAGGCCGGCCAGGTCCAGGCCGAGGCCGCCGTGTACGCGAACTTCGGCTACTACAAGGGCTTCGGCCCGACCGCGGCGCCGGCGGCCTCGGCCTCGCCGTCCGCCTCGCCGTCCGCCTCGCCCGCCGCCACCGCCCCGGCGAGCCCGGCAGCGGCGCCCAGCCCCACCGCCGGCGGCACCGCCGCGGCCGGTGCCAAGCCCACCGGCTCCACCGCCCCCACCGCCTCGGGCAGCCCGCTCGCCGCCGCGCACTGACCCGCCGCGGCCACCCGGCAGCGCGACGGCCCCCGTCCCCCTCCGAGCGAGGGGGCGGGGGCCGTCGTACGGGCGCGGGGCCCCGGCCGTGCGGCGCGTGGTTACGGCTCGAACTTGTAGCCGAGGCCGCGGACGGTCACCAGGTAGCGCGGGGCGCCCGGGTCCGGCTCGATCTTGGCCCGCAGGCGCTTCACGTGGACGTCGAGGGTCTTGGTGTCACCGACGTAGTCGGCGCCCCAGACCCGGTCGATCAGCTGCATCCGGGTCAGCACCCGGCCGGCGTTGCGAAGCAGCATCTCCAGCAGGTCGAACTCCTTGAGCGGCAGGTCGACCTTGGCGCCGTCCACCGTCACCACGTGCCGGTCGACGTCCATCCGGACCGGGCCGGCCTCCAGCGCGCCGGGGCCGCCGCCGTCCGCGCCCGGGCCGCCGTCCTCGCCGCGGCGGCGGAGCACCGCGCGGATCCGGGCGACCAGCTCGCGGGTGGAGTACGGCTTGGTGACGTAGTCGTCCGCCCCTATCTCCAGGCCGACCACCTTGTCGATCTCGCTGTCCTTGGCCGTCACCATGATCACCGGCACGTTGGAGCGCACCCGGAGCTGGCGGCAGACCTCGGTGCCGGGCAGGCCCGGGAGCATCAGGTCGAGCAGGACGAGGTCGGCGCCGTTGCGTTCGAACTGCTCCAGGGCGTCCGGCCCGGTGGCGGCGATGGCCACCTCGAAGCCTTCCTTGCGGAGCATGTACGAGAGGGCGTCGCTGAACGACTCCTCGTCCTCGACCACCAGTACTCGGGTCACTTTCGGGCCTCCGGGGCAAGCTGGGGGGATGTGGATGACAGGGGGTGGGCGGACGGCTCGCCGGTGGGCGGTCCGTCCGTGGGGGCCTGCCCGGCGGGCAGCCGGACGGTGAAGGTGGAGCCCTGGCCCTCGACGCTCCAGACCGAGACGGTGCCGCCGTGCGAGGCGGCCACGTGCTTGACGATGGAGAGGCCGAGGCCGGTACCGCCGGTCTGGCGGGAACGGGCCGGGTCCACCCGGTAGAAGCGCTCGAAGACCCGTTCGCGGTCCTTCTCGGAGATGCCGATGCCCTGGTCGGTCACCGAGATCTCGATCAGTTCCCCGTCCGCCTCGCCGAGCGCGGCCGCGCTGGAGATCCGGCGGGTCGCGATGGCCACCCTGGTCCGCGGCGGGCTGTAGTTGACCGCGTTCTCCACCAGGTTGCCCAGCGCGGCGGCCAGCTGACCGCGGTTGCCGTGCAGGTAGAGCCCGGCGATGCCGCCGGCCGCGATGTGGATCTGCTTCGCGGCGGCCTGCTGGCGGCAGCGGTCGATCGCCTCGGCGATCAGCTCGTCCACCGGGACCGGCTCCGGGTCGACCATCAGCCGGTCGTCCTGGACCCGCGAGAGATCGATGATCTCCTGCACCAGGCTGGCCAGCCTGGTGGCCTCGATCTGCATCCGGCCGGCGAAGCGCTGCACGGCCTCCGGGTCGTCGGAGGCGTCGGCGACCGCCTCGGACAGCAGCGAGAGCGCGCCGACCGGGGTCTTGAGCTCGTGGCTGACGTTGGCGACGAAGTCGCGGCGGACGGCCTCCACCCGGCGGCGCTCGGTGAGGTCCTCGACCAGTACGAGCACCAGGCGCGAGCCGAGCGGCGCGACCCGGACGGAGACCGCCAGCGGGTCGGCAGCACGGGCCACGCCCGGGCGGGGCAGTTCCAGCTCCGCCTGGCGGATCTCCCCGTCGCGGCGGGTCGCCCGGGCCAGCGAGAGCATCTGGTCGACGGCCACCGCGCCGCCTCTGACCAGACCCATCGCGTAGGCGGCGGAGCTGGCCTTGACCACCTCGTCACCGTCCCCGAGCACGATCGCGCACGAGCGCAGCACCGAGAGCACCGTGTCCACGCCGGGAGGCAGCGGGGAGTCCTGGGTGCCGGTGGTGCCGTTCGCGTTCTTGCCGCTGCTGCCGTGCCGGTCGCGGGCCTGTTCGCGTTCGCTCCAACGGAAGGCGATGGCGGCCGTGAGACCGACGCCGAGCCCGGCTATGGCGCAGGCAGCGGCGGCGGCCACATTCACGTCCATGTGGCCAGCGTAAGCGCATCCCGGGGGCCCTCCCCCGGGGTGAGATCAAGGGATCGACCTGACGTTGCCGAGAATTCACCTTCAGGTAGCCGGCGATTCACTGTGCGGCGCGGGCGTCGTCGCCCGGACGGCCCAGTGTGGTGGCACGGCCCGTGTGGGACGGGGCAGCGGCAGCGGACACCCGCCCGCCGCCCCTGGTGCGCGCGTACGATTCGCGCCACCAGCAGCGGCCGTCCCGCCAGTCCCCGGACTGCGGGGCGACCGGTCGGCACCGCCACCGACACAGCTTCTGAGGAGAGAGCATGCGCGACGCGTACCACGAGGAACTCGACTCGATCGGCGACAGCCTGGTCGAGATGGCCCGGCTGGTCGGTTCGGCCATGGGCCGCGCCACCACCGCGCTGCTCGACGCGGACCTGGCGCTCGCCGAGAGCGTGATCGCCGCCGACGAGAAGGTCAACACCCTCCACCACGACCTGGAGAACCGGGCGATCGACCTGCTGGCCCGCCAGCAGCCGGTCGCCACCGATCTGCGGATCGTGGTCACCTCGCTGCGGATGAGCGCCGACCTGGAGCGCTGCGGCGACCTGGCCCGGCACGTCGCCAAGGTCGCCCGGCTGCGCTACCCGGCGTCGGCCGTGCCCAACGACCTGCACCCGATCGTCCTGGAGATGGGCCAGCTCGCCCAGCGCCTGGTGGCCAAGGCCGGCCTGGTCATCGCCACCAAGGACGTCGACGCGGCGCTGGAACTGGAGCGGGACGACGACGCCATCGACGCCCTGCACCGCGAGCTGTTCGCCCACCTGATCGACGACCGCTGGCAGCACGGCATCGAGACCGGCGTGGACGTCACCCTGGTCGGCCGGTACTACGAGCGCTTCGCCGACCACGCCGTCTCGGTGGCCAAGCGGGTCGTCTACCTGGTGACGGGCGAGCACGTCGAGGAGTTCGTCGCCTCGGGCGAGGCCGCAACCTCGGAGTAGGACCGACCGGCCTTCGGATGGGTGAATGAAGGGGCGGCGTCGGGGTGCGTGCATCGCGGCGCCGGAACGGGGGCGCCCCCGGCCGGCGGCCGGGGGCGATGCCGCGGGGGCCGACGGCAACGCGGCGCGGGGCCGGGGAGCGTACGTGCCCCGGCTCCGCGCCGCCCCCACCCTGGGCCCGGGCGCGCTAAACCGAGGACGCCGGGGGTGGAGGAGCACGGCAGACCGGGCCCTCCACCCCCGCGCGCCCGTTGACGCTCCCCGGGCGCGACGCTTCACTCGAGGTGTAGGCACGGAAGTGTGCCCGTCACGAGGAGGGTCCAGCGCCATGAAGGCAACCCCCACCCGGCCGGCGCCGCCGGTCCGTACCCCCGAGTCCACCGCTCCCCGGTTGCTGCCCGTCCTCGCCGCGGGCTGCGGTTGCGGTCCCGGCTGCGGCTGCGGCTGCCAGAGCGGCGCGCCGTGCCAGTGCGGCGGCGCGAGCGGCGGCTGCTGCGGCCACTGAGCCGGCGCCACGACCACCGGGCCGGGGCCATCGACCCGGGACCACCGACACCGGACCACCGACACCCCACTGAACCGACCCGGCTCCAGAGGGCTGGCGCCGGAACGACCGAAGGCCGGCCGGGGTGCCGCCGCGTTACGGCGGGGCACCCCGGCCGGCCGCGGTCTGTACCCGGGCCAGGCTCAGGACCAGGCCCGGGACAGCCTCGGACCGCGCCCCGGTGTGCTCAGGGCGGGGTCGGCCTGCTCGGCGCGGTGGGCGCGCTCAGAACGTGAGGTCGGTGCAGGAGTAGAACGCGTTGCCGGTGTCGGCGATCTCCCAGACCGCGACGACGACCTGGTGCCCGGTACGACCGGTGGGCAGGGTCGCGCTGTGGCTGAGCGTGGTCGGCGGCTGGGCACCGTTGTAGGGCACGGTCAGGAACGGCGTGAGGTCCAGGTTGGCCCGCGTCACCGGCTGACTGGCGTTGTAGCCGGCCTTGGTGAGGAAGTACCGGAACGACGTGGTGGCATGCCGTGCGGTGAACTTCCAGGTGAAGGTGAGCTTCTGTCCCGCCGTCACCTTGGTGCTGGGCCAGTTGCCGCCGCGCGGGGCGTCCAGTTCGGCGAACCGGGAGTTGCCGCCCGCGCAGATGGTGCCGTCGGACGGGCCGCGCGACGGGAAGCCCTTCGGGCCCTCCACGCTCTGCGGCTCCCACTGGATGTCGCCGCAGCCGGTGACGGTGCCCGCCGCGCACAGCGCGGCGCGGCTCGGCGGGGTGGAGATGTAGCCGTGGGACTGGGCGGGGAACGCGAGACCCAGCGGGACGGCGGCGGCCGCCAGGGTCGCCGCGAGAACATGACGTTTGCGCATGGTGCTCCTCCGTGGGGTGGATGAACACGCCGGACACAGGCCGCGTGTGGGGAGCGGCCGACAGCGTTCGTTGGCATGCCTGCGCCAGGCCAGTACCCCCACGCTAGAAGCCGGGCCCCCCGAGCGTCAATGGTCTGAACCATTTTGAGACGCAGGCCGTTGACGATCGGTCAGTACCCCTGCCCCGCAAGGCAGCCGGGCGGGGGCGGACCACGGCGGCCGGAACGCGAAACGGCCCCGCCCCCCGACGCGGGGAGCGGGGCCGGACCGGCCGATGGGAGTTCGGACTACTTCTTGCCCTGGTTCTTGACCGCCTCGATGGCCGCCGCGGCGGCGTCGGCGTCGAGGTAGCGGCCGCCCTTGGCGACCGGCTTGAAGTCGGCGTCGAGCTCGTAGACCAGCGGGATGCCGGTCGGGATGTTCAGGCCCGCGATGTCCTCGTCGGAGATGCCGTCGAGGTGCTTGACCAGCGCGCGCAGGCTGTTGCCGTGGGCGGTGACCAGGACGGTCTTGCCGGCGGCGAGGTCCGGGACGATCGCGTCGTACCAGTACGGCAGCATCCGGTCGACGACGTCCTTGAGGCACTCGGTCCGCGGACGCAGCTCGCTCGGGATCTCGGCGTAGCGGGCGTCGCCGGCCTGCGAGTACTCGTTGTCGTCGGCCAGCACCGGCGGCGGGGTGTCGTACGAGCGGCGCCAGAGCTGGAACTGCTCCTCGCCGAACTCGGCGAGCGTCTGTGCCTTGTCCTTGCCCTGCAGGGCGCCGTAGTGGCGCTCGTTCAGCCGCCAGCTGCGGCTGACCGGGATCCAGTGTCGGTCGGCCTTGTCCAGCGCGATCTGCGAGGTGCGGATGGCGCGGCGCAGCAGCGAGGTGTGCAGCACGTCCGGGAGGAAGCCTTCGGCGGCGAGCAGCTCGCCACCACGGGCGGCCTCCTTCTCGCCCTTCTCGTTGAGGTCGACGTCGACCCAACCGGTGAACAGGTTCTTCTGGTTCCACTGGCTCTCGCCGTGGCGGAGCAGGATCAGTCGGTAGGTCGTATCAGCCATGACCCCCAGCTTAGTGGAGGGGATTTAAGGGACTGACAGGCGCCGGGGGCACTGTGTAATGTGTGCTCATCGCCAGAGCCACTTACTGTCCCGATGTCCGGTCCACCCCGTACCGCTCACCGTGACACCTGCCGTCCGGGAGTCCCGCATGCCCGTCCCCGCCCGAATCAGCAGCACCGCGCGGGAGACGCTGGGCGGCCTCCCGCGCCAGTTCTGGTGGCTCTGGACCTCCACCCTGGTCAACCGGCTCGGCGGATTCGTGGTCACCTTCCTGGCCCTGTACCTGACCGCCGACCGCGGCTACTCGGCCTCGTACGCCGGTCTGGTCGCCGCGCTCTTCGGCCTCGGCTCGGCCGTCGCCGCCCTCGGCGCCGGGGTGCTGACCGACCGGATCGGCCGGCGCCCCACCCTGGTCACCGCCCAGCTCGGGACGGCGGTCTTCACCGCGGTGCTGGGCTTCTCGGACGGCCCGGCGGCGATCGCGGTGGTGGCCTTCCTGGTCGGGCTCTTCAACAACGCCTCCCGGCCCGCCGTCTCCGCGATGATCGCGGACCTGGTGCCGGCCGCCGACCGGGTCCGGGCCTACTCGCTGAACTACTGGGCGATCAACATCGGCTTCGGGGTCTCCGCCGCGGCGGCCGGCCTGATCGCCACCCACGGCTACCTGGCGCTCTTCCTGCTGGACGCGCTCTCCACGCTGCTCTGCGCGGTGCTGATCTTCGTGAAGATCCCGGAGACCAGGCCCGACGCGCCCGCCGCCCGCCCGGACGAGCCGACCGTCGGCCTGGCCACCGTGTTCCGCGACGCCCGGTTCATGACCGTGGTCGCCCTCAACGTGCTGCTGGCCCTGGTCGCCCAGCAGGGCAGCACCACGCTGGCCGTCGACATGGGGCAGGCCGGCATCTCCAGCACGCAGTACGGGCTGGTGATCGGCCTCAACGGCCTGCTGATCGTGCTGCTGCAGATCCCGGTGACCCGGCTGATGGAGGGCCGCGACCGGACGGCCCTGCTGGTCGCCAGCGCGCTGCTGACCGGCTGGGGCTTCGGGCTGACGGCCCTGGCCGGCTCCTCCGCGATGCTCTTCGCGGCCACCGTCGCGGTCTGGACGATCGGCGAGATCATGAACGCGCCGACCATGATGGGACTGGTCGCCGAGCTCTCCCCGACCCACGCGCGCGGCCGCTACCAGGGCGTCTACTCGCTCTCCTGGTCGCTGGCGTCCTTCCTCGGCCCGGCCGTCGGCGGGCTGCTCCTGCAGTACGCGGGCGGCGGCGCGGTCTGGGGCGCCTGCGCGGTCTGCGGGACGCTCGCCGCGGCGGGCCACCTGGTGCTCGGCCGCCGGACGTCCGGCCCGGTGGCGGCGGACCTGCCCGGGGTGGCGGCGGACCTGCCCGGGACGCCCCGGGTGACGCTGCCCGAGCAGCCGAGCGCGGAGCGGGCTGTCGCCAGCAAGGACGCTGCCGACAGCGCCGGCTGCGGAGCCGCCGGCGGTGACCGGGGCGCGAGCGCCTGAGGCCCGGCCGGGGCCGCGCCCCGGCTCAGGCCGGGGACGGCCCTCCGGCCGGAGCGGCGTCGCCGGCGGCCGGCCGGCCGGGTTCCCGGGGCCCGGCGAGATGGGCGAAGGCGTCGAGGTTCCGGGTCGACTCGCCGCGCTTGGTGCGCCACTCCCACTCGCGGCGGATCGCGGAGGCGAAGCCGAGTTCGAGCAGGGTGTTGAACGGCTCGTCCGCGCTCTGCAGCACCGTGCCGAGCAGGCGGTCCACCGAGTCGGGGGTGAGCGCCTCCAGCGGCAGCCGGCCCGCGAGGTAGACGTCGCCGAGGGCGTCGATCGCGTACGCGACCCCGTACAGCTTGGTGTTGCGCTCCAGCAGCCAGCGGTAGACGCCCTCGTGGTTCTCGTCGGGGCGGCGGATCACGAAGGCGTTCACGGACAGCGTGTGGTCGCCGACCCGCAGCGCACAGGCGGTGCTCAGTTTGCGGGTCCCCGGCAGTGTCGCGACCAGCGTGAACGGGTCGGTGGCGGCGGGCTCCCAGGCCACCCCGGCTTCGTCCAGGGCGGTACGCAGGAGGGTCAGGGCCTCGTCCTTGGTGCGGATTGCCATGAGGGTGACGTTACCCGCCGGTACCGCCGGCGCGCAGCAACGGGCGCCGCCCGGCGCCCGGGCGTCCCCGTCCGCCCGGGCGTCCCGTGCCTCAGGCCAGCCGCAGGCGGGAGTTGCCGAGTCGGCCGGCGGGCCGGCCCAGGGTGCCCGCGTACACCTCGGCGGTACTTGCGGCGGCCGCGCCCCAGCCGAACTCGGCGGCGTGCCGGGCGGCGGCCCGGCCCCGGTCGCGGACCAGCCCCGGCTCGGTGGCGTAGGGCTTCAGCGCCCGGGCCCAGTCGCCGGGGTCGTGGCCGGCCACCAGGCTGCCCGTGACACCGTCGCGGACGGCGACCGGCAGGCCGCCGACGGCCGCGGCCACCACGGGCGTCCCGCAGGCCTGGGCCTCCAGGGCGACCAGGCCGAAGGACTCGCTGTACGAGGGCATCACCAGGGCCGTCGCGGCGCGGTACCAGTCGGCCAGGCGGTCCTGCCCGACCGGCGGGTGGAACCGGACCACGTCGCCGATGCCGAGCTCGGCGGCGAGCTTGTGCAGGCTCTCCGGCTTGGCCAGCCCGCTGCCGGAGGGGCCGCCGACGATCGGGACGACCAGCCGCTCGCGCAGCCCGGGCTCCCGGTCGAGCAGTACCGCAACCGCGCGCAGCAGGACGTCCGGGGCCTTCAGCGGCTGGATCCGGCCCGCGAACAGCAGCACGGCGGCGTCCTGCGGGAGGCCCAGCCGGGACCTGGCGGCCTGCTGGTCCCCCGGGCGGAAGACGTCCAGGTTGACGCCGGGGTGGACGACGGCGAGCTGGTCGGGCCGGGCGGCGTAGTGCAGGGCCAGCTCGGCCGCCTCCTCGGCGGTGTTGGCGATCAGGCGGTCGGCGGCCTCGACCACCTGTGTCTCGCCGATCACCCGGGCCGGCGGCTCGGGGCTGTCGCCCTCGGCCAACGCGGCGTTCTTGACCTTGGCCATGGTGTGCATGGTGTGCACCAGCGGCACGCCCCAGCGCTGCGCGGCCAGCCAGCCGACCTGACCGGAGAGCCAGTAGTGCGAGTGGACGAGGTCGTAGTGCCCGGGACGGTGACCGGCCTCGGTCCGCAGCACGCCGTGGGTGAAGGCGCACAGCTGGGCCGGCAGGTCCTCCTTGATCAGACCCTCGAACGGCCCGGCGGTGACGTGCCGCACCAGCACGCCCGGGGCCAGCTCGACGGTGGGGGCGTCGTCCGAGCAGACCGCCCGGGTGAACACCTCCACCTCGATGTTGAGCTCGGCGAGGCGCTTGGCCAGCTCGACGATGTAGACGTTCATCCCGCCCGCGTCACCCGTACCGGGCTGGTGCAAGGGCGAGGTGTGCACGCTGAGCATGGCTATCCGGCGCGGCCGGCGGGACCTGGCGCCGACCAGCGTCTGCAGCCGGCCACGGCCGGGCTGGCCCTGGACACGACGAACCGAACGGACAGGGTCCTGGATCACCTGGCTGAAGCCTCCTCTGTGCTCCCCCACTTCTTCCTGCTGCCACTGCCGTGCCGCGGCGACACTGCCGCGTACCGCCCCCTCGTCGCGGCCCTCCCCCGTGCCACCCCGCGCCGCCGTACCGCCGAGGTCCCGCCTCGCCGCTCGCCCGGAGCCGGCCGCCGTCTCCCCCGGCCACCGCTCCTTGGTCACAGCCCGGTGCAGGCGTGTTCGCAGACACCGGTCGGCGGCGTCTGCCGGCCGGTGGGGCCGACCGGGCGCACGCCGCCACCAGTGTGCCAACCACGGGCCTTCGGCCCACATTCCCGTCCCGCTCCATGAGATCCGCCGGAGGGCGGCGCGTACCCTGCTGGGATGGCCGCTTCCTTCGATCCCGCACCCCCGACGACCCGGGGCCGGGCGGCCCGACCGCTCGGAACGGTCACCCGCGGCACCACCAACACCAACCGGCTGCGGCGGATGGACCGCTGGATCGCCCACACCCTCGGCCCGGCGCTGCGCGCGTCCGACCGGCCGCCGGTCGCGGTCGACCTGGGGTACGGGGCCGCGCCGTGGACGGCGGTGGAGCTTTCCGCCCGGCTGCGCGCCGTCCGGGCCGACGTCCGGGTGGTGGGGATCGAGATCGAGCCGGATCGGGTCGCGGCGGCCCTCCCGCACGCCGTGCCCCCGCTGCTGACCTTCCGGCGCGGGGGCTTCGAGGTGCCGCTGGACGGCGGCGTGCCCGCGCAGCTGATCCGGGCGGCCAACGTGCTGCGGCAGTACGAGGAGACGGCGGTGGCCGCCGTCTGGGACCGGCTGCGCGGGCGGCTGGCGCCGGACGGGCTGCTGGTCGAGGGCACCTGCGACGAGATCGGGCGGCGGCACGTCTGGGTGGCGATCGGCCCCGAGGGCCCCCGGACGGTCACCTTCGCGGCCCGGTTGGGCGGCCTCGGGCAGCCCTCCGACCTGGCCGAACGGCTCCCGAAGGCGCTGATCCACCACAACGTGCCCGGCCGGCCGGTGCACGCCTTCCTGGCGGACTTCGACCGGGCGTGGGCGGCGGCCGCGCCGTACGGGGCGTTCGGCGCCCGGCAGCGCTGGGTGGCCGCGTGCACGGCGCTGAGCGGCAGCTGGCCCCTGCTGGACGCGCGTGGCCGGTGGCGGCAGGGCGAGGTCACCGTGCCCTGGACGGCGCTGGCGCCCCAGCCCTAGGACGGCAGAGCCGGGCAGACGCGCCGGGGGGCTGGGCAGGCGTCGGCGGTGCAGGCAAGGCCTGCCGGGATCGGGCGGGAACCGGCAGGTGGCGGCACCGGCGGGTGTTCCGGTCGGGGAGCTGGGGTGCGATCGCGGGGATTCACTCGAACGAGTTATCGAATTACTCTGGCGTGTTGACGTCCCGTCACGCCACCATGGGGTCAGCCGGTCCGGCCTCGCCGGCACGGCCGCCCCGACCAGTCCTGCCGCAGCACCGCCTCCCCGTGCCCGCCGCCGTGCCCGGGTCCGCATCCGCCTACCCGTCCCCCGCCTCCGCGCCCTGCCGTCCGGCCCGCCGCCTCCCTGCCGTCAGCCACGCTGCTCCAGCGCCCGCAACGCCCGGTCGAACGCCGCGTACGACTCCGCACCGAACAGGACGAACCGCACCTCCACCGGTTCCGGGCCGTCCTCCCCCTTCTCCTCTTCCCCCTTCTCCTCCTTCTGCTTCTCCCGCCCCTCTTCTCCCGCCTGCGAACCGAAGGCCGCGTCCGCCACCGTGGTGAGCGCGATCCGGGCCGCGTCGTCCAGCGGCCAGCCGTACACCCCGGCCGACACCGCCGGGAAGGCCACCGTCCGCGCACCCAGCTCCGCCGCCACCCGTAGCGACTCCCGATAGCAGGAGGCCAGCAACTCAGCCCGCCGTTCGTAGTCCTCGGCCAGATACACCGGCCCCACCGTGTGCACCACCCAGCGGGCCGGCAGCCGCCCGGCCGTCGTCGCGACCGCTCTGCCGATCTGCAGGCCCTTGCCGTAGTGGGAGGCCCGCAGCGCCCGGCATTCCGCCAGGATCTCGGGGCCGCCCTTGCGGTGGATGGCTCCGTCGACGCCACCACCACCCAGGAGCGAGGAGTTCGCGGCGTTCACCACCACGTCCACCCGCTGCTCGGTGATGTCACCCTCGATCAGCGTGATCCCCAACACCGCTCTGTCCTCCCGTCCCCGGCCCGGATTCGCCGGGCCGCCCATGTCGTTCACGCTATCCGGACGAGCCGGCAGCGGCGTGGCGATAGCCACACCGAAGCCGACGAGCCACAGAAATCCCCGGAGATCACGTTATGGTCGCGAGAAGTTCCCCGACACGCGGTGCCAGGCGGGCACTGCGCACGGATGCCGACCGTTGCCCAGTCGGGGAAAGGGAGGATCGACCGATGCCCGCAACGGGAGACGGGCGGGCACCTGGCGCCGGTGACCCACCGGGCGCCCTCGCCGGTGCCCGTGACGGCCGTGCCCGCAGCCGGACGGTCCGCGAGGAGCGGCCGGCACCCACCACGGTGGCCGCCGCGCCGATACCGCACCCGCGCGGCACCCCCGCCCAGGACAGCGCCCCCACCCAGGCCGCCCGCCCGGCCCCCCTGGAGGCCGCCCCGCTCAAGGTGCTGGTGATCGAGGACGACGCCTCGGACGCCGAGCTGATCAAGGCGGCGGTGGCCGGCAGCGGCGCGTCCTTCGAGATCCACTGGGCGCACAGCCTGGACCACGCCGTCGACCTGCTCGCACCCCCTCCCCCGTGGACCCGTCGGGGCCGCACACGCGGCACCGACTTCGGCTGCGTACTCCTGGACCTCGCCGCCCCGACCGGCCGGCCGGCCACCGCGGCCCCGGACCACGGGCGGCCCGACCACAGCCGGCTCGCCACGACCGGGGCCGGGGCCGGGGAGGCCTCCGACGGCCTGGACGGGCTGCGCGAGCTGCTGCGCCGGGCCCCGCAGACCGCCGTGGTCGTCCTCACCGACGCCGCCGGCGCCGAACTGGGGGCAGCCGCCGTCGCGGCGGGTGCCCAGGACTTCCTGATCAAGCACGAGACCAACGGTCCGCTGCTCGCCCGGGCCCTGCGCTACGCGGTGGAGCGCAAGCGGGCCGACGAGTCGCAGCGGCGGCTGGTCGAGGCCGAGCTGCGCGGCCAGGAGAACGCCCGGCTCCAGCGCCATCTGCTCCCGACCCCGCTGCTCGACGGCGCCGGGCTCGCCTTCACCCGGCGCTACCGCCCGGGTCGCCGCCGGGCCCTGCTCGGCGGCGACTTCTACGACGCCGTCCGCACCGACGACGGCACCGTCCACGTGGTGATCGGCGACGTCTGCGGGCACGGCCCCGACGAAGCCGCCCTCGGCGTGGCCCTGCGGATAGCGTGGCGCACCCTGGTGTTCGCCGGCCTCACCGGCGAGGAGCTGCTGACCACGCTTCAGCACGTGCTGGAGCACGAGCGCCGCAGCGACGAGATCTTCGCGACACTCTGCATGCTCGTCATCGAGCCCGGCGACGACCCGACCGGTCCGGCCGCCCGCACCGACCGGACCGCGAAGGCCACGAAGCCGGCCGGCGCCCCGGCGGTCACCCGGGCCGACGGCCGGAGCCCGGCGGCGGACGGCGCGGTCGAGCACGCCCGGCTCTACCTCGCCGGGCACCCCGTCCCGCTGCTCCTCGGCCCGGACCACACCCCCGAGCTGCTCCCCGCCGGGCAGGCCGGCCCCGCCCTGGGGCTGCTCCCCTGCGACGACTGCGAGGCCGCCTGGCCGGCGCAGCGGCTGGAGCTGCGGCCCGGGTGGCGCCTGCTGCTCTACACCGACGGGCTGGTCGAGGGCCGGGTCGGCGCGGGCTCCCGGCGGCTCGGCCAGGACGGCCTGGCCGAGCTGATCGGCGACCACCAGGCCGCCGGGCTCACCCGGGGCCGGCTGGTCGACAGCGCGATCGCCGAGGTCGAGGAGCTCAACGGCGGGGCGCTGACGGACGACGTCGCCGTCCTGCTGCTCGAACGCAATCCCGCCCCGCTGATCCTGGGCTGAGCTGGTCCTGGGCCGAGCTGCTCCTGGGCCGAGCTGGTCCTGGGCCGAACCGAACGGCGTCCCGCGGCCGGGGCCGCCTTCGGGCGGCGCCCCTCCAGGCGGTGCGCCGTCCGGGGATGAGAACGCCGACGGGCCGGGTGCCTGCGCACCCGGCCCGTCCACGCACGGCCGGCCCGTCCTGGCCGACCTGCCGTCACCAGGGCCCGTAGGGGCCCGTGTTCCGCTTGTTGTTCCCGCCCCGACCGTCCGTCAGCTGCTTGATCGCCGGTCGGACGTCGACCATGTAGACGATCGCGGCGACCAAGCCGCCGAGCGTCAGGAAGCTGTACAGGAAGTTCGCCCCGAACAGCAGGTCGAAGCCGAACGCGATACCCAGGAGGATCAGCCAGAACGGCTTGCTCTTCTTGTCGGCCGCCCGGTAGGCGTCGTCCCGCCGGCTCGCGGCGTCGAGCAACGCGGCCAGCTTGAACCCCAGGATTCCGACGGCCAGCCACCAGAAGGGGTTCAGGAAGTCGAAGGCCAGCACCTGGCCCAATCCGCCCACTACGGTCTCCTCACTCAGGCCCGCCCCGTTACGGCGGCGACGCCGCCCTTCGCGGCATGGCCACCCTGCTCGTTCAGGTGACAACGTACCGGGGCACCCGAATGTGCCCGGGCCCGCCCGGCTCGGCGGGCACCGCCCGCCGGCCGGCAGCTCGTGGCTGCCACGCTCCGCCTACCCGCCGGGGCGGGTGATCACCCGTCGCGGACCTCCCGAGGTCCGCGACGGCCGCCGTCCGCGGGTACTACTTCTGGGTGCTGCTCCGGCGCGCCCGCGGGGCCTTCTTCTCCGTCGGCCCCTCGGCGTCGGCCGCGTCGTCCCCGCTCGCGTCGCCCGTCACGGGCGCGTCGTCCTCGCCGTCCTCGTCCTCGACGAGCTCCGCCTCGACCGGCTCGGCCTGCTCGGGGACGGCCGTCCGGGGCAGCTCGCCGGCCTCCTCGCCGCGGCCCTTGTCGACCACGCCCTTGCCGCGGACGGCCAGCTCGTCGTACGTCTCCTTGGCCTTCACGGCCAGCTCGACGGCGCGGCCGACCTGCTGGAGCGCGAAGGTCTGCGCCTTCTCCTGCAGCACCTTGAGGTCGGTCGGGAGGGTGTTGACCGACTCGGTCACCTTGGCCTGCGCCTCGACCAGCCGGGCCTGGGCCTCCTGCAGTCGCGCGGTGGCGCGCTCCTGGGTGGCCTTGCGGTCCGCCGCGAGCGCCTCGACCTTGCCGGGCACCTCCCGCAGCTTCTCGTAGGCCAGGTCGCCGGCACCGGCGAGGGCGTACAGCGGGGTCGGGTCGTTGAGGGTCTTCTTGATCTCGTCGGTGATCGGCATGGCTGGTCCTCCTGGCGTCTAGATCTCTCGGTCGCGGCCGGCCTGCGCGGTCGGCTGCTCGGCCCGCGGTGCGTCCTGCTCCCCGTCGGCGGCCTGGTCCTGCTGCGGGGCCGCACCCTTGCGGGCCGGGCCCCTCGGAGCCGTGTTCTCTCTCAAGAAGGTGTCGTAGACCGCGAGCAGCGCGTGCTTCTGCTGCTCGTTGATCAGGGGGTCGGCCAGGATCGCGGCCCGTAGTTCGAGGCCCTCCCCACGCCGCTCCTCCAGAATCCCGGCCTGGACGTAGAGCGTCTCCGCCGAGATCCGCAGCGCCTTGGCGATCTGCTGCAGGATCTCCGCACTCGGCTTGCGCAGCCCGCGCTCGATCTGGCTGAGGTACGGGTTGGACACGCCGGCGGCCTCCGCCAACTGTCGGAGCGAGTACTGCGCGGTGCGCCGCTGCTCGCGGATGTACTCGCCGAGCGAGCCGACATTCAGTGAGGCCATGGCCCCAGCCTGCCCGACCGTGCTTGCAATTGCAAGCACATTGCTAGCGGGAGCAACCACGCGTGTCGCCCCGCCGCGCCCGCGGCCTCCCGTCCCGACCCCCGCCGCACCGACCCCGCAGGCGGCGGCCCCTGGAAACCACGCAGGAGGCCCCGGAGCTTCAGGAGGCCTCGACCGCCGCCTTGATCCGCCGGGCGAAGGCGTCGGCGTCCTTGCGTGCCGCGCTCAGTGCCAGCCCGACCAGGAGCTTGCCCACGCCGTGGCCCTCCAGGTCGTTGAAGACCCGCAGCCTGGTCCCGCCACCGGGGCTGGGCTCCAGGTCGTAGCCGCCCTCGGCGGTCACCAGGTTCTTCGAGATCTCGGTCCAGCGGATCCGGCCGGGCGGGTCGAAGGCGGTGATCCGGAACTCGCGCCGGGTCTTCATCCCGGCGTCCTTGACCGTGCTGGCGTAGACCGTGCCGACCCCGGTCGGGCCGTCCGTCCGCTTCGTCATCTCCAGCACCCGGGGGCTGAACCGGCGGTCGTTCTCGCCGTTCGCGAGGAACGCGAAGACCTCAGCCACCGGACGGTCGATGTCGACCGTTCCCTCGAAGCGACCGCCCATGAGCACTCCTCTGATCGCTCGCGCCCGGCCCGGGAGTCGAACGCGAGGTGCGGGGCCGGCCGCCCGGCACGCGGGGAGCCGGCGTCCGGAGCGCCGGCGCGCGGGATGCGCGATCCGGCGGCCCGGGTGCGGGCATCATCCCAAACCCGTCGGGGAGCACCCGGCAGGCTCGCCAGCACACCCGGGAGCCGGCCCGCCGGCAACCACCGCGACGGTCGAAGCCCCTCCCCTGCAACCCCGGTGACACCCCGGCACCCGCGGCGCCGCCCGGTGCGGCAGGCCGAATTCCGTGGAAGGGCGCCCGCCCGGCATGTGATCATGCCCGGATGCCGCACTTCACCTCGTACGACGGAACCCGGCTCCGGTACGACACCGCCGGCGACGGCCCGCCGCTGCTGGCGCTCGCCGGCGGGCCCGGAATGGACGCCCGCTACCTGGGGACGCTCGGCGGGCTCGACGCCGGGCGGACGGTGGTCAGGCTGCACGCCCGGGCGACCGGGCTCTCCGACGTCCCCGAGGACCGGGCGAGTTGCTCGTTCGCGGCGCAGGCCCGGGACGTGGAGGAGCTGCGCCGCCACCTCGCGCTGGAGCGGGTCGACCTGCTCGCCCACTCGGCCGGCTCGCTGGTCGCCCAGCGGTACGCCGCCGAGGCCCCCGAGCGGGTCGGCCGACTGGTGCTGGTGACGCCGGTGGGCCGGGCGGCGAGGGAACCGGACGAGGCGGAGCTGGCGGAGATCCGGGCCGGCCGGGCGGGCGAGGCCTGGTACCCGCAGGCCGCGGCGGCCGAGCGGAGGCTCGCCGGCGGGGCCGAGCCGACGCCCGAACTCCTGGCCGAGATGGCCCCGTTCAACTGGGGGGTCTGGAACGACGCCGCCCGCCGGGAGACCGCCCGGCCGCTCGTCCCCCCGCCGCCGTGGCTCCGGCAGGCCTTCTACGCGTCGGCCGGCGAGCCTGTCCCCCTGCCGGGGACCGAGATCCTGGCGCTCGCGGGCGCCCTGGACGGCCTGATCGGTACCGCGCCCGCCCGGCTGGTCGCCGCCTGCCATCCACGCGCCCGACTGGAGGTACTGGCCGGCTCCGGCCATCGGCCGTGGATCGAGGAACCCGGCCGGTTCGCCTCCCTGGTGGGGGAGTTCCTGTCCGGCCGGGGATGACTCCTCGTCCGCTCAGGCGAGTTCGGGGATCCGGACGGGCATCAGAAGCGAGAAGGTACCCTCCCGGCCGGCCGCGCGGATCGCCAACGGGGTGATCGGACTGCCGAGTTCGAGCACCAGCTGCTCCGAGGCGCCGGCCCGGAGGGCGTCCAGCAGGAACTCCCGGTCGACCGCCACCTGGACGGCCTCGCCCGAGGTGTCCTCGGCCGGCCCCCCGGCCGCGGACAGCTCGCCGTCCGGGCCGACGCTGAGCACGGTGACCTCGTAGTCCGCCCCGTCCGCGGCGCGCTTCATCAGCCGCACGTCCGCGTCGGTCACCGCCCGGCGCAGCGCCGAGGCCGTGATCTCGACCCGCCGGGTGTGCTCCAGCCGGATCAGCCGCCGGTAGTCCGGGTAGTCGTGGTCCAGGCCGGCGCCCTCGATCCGGTGTCCGCCGGCCTCCAGGGCGAACCGGGCCGCGCCGACGGTCAGCACGGCCTCCGCGCAGCCGGTGAGCAGGGCGCGGGCGCCGTCCACCAGCGCCGCCGGGACGATCGCGGCGGCCGGCGAGGCCGCGGCGGCGCCGTCCACCGCCCGGGCGGGCACCGCGGCGAGCGCCATCCGGTAGCGGTCGGTGGCGACCAGCCGCAGCTGCTCCCCCTCGATCTCGAACAGCACCCCGGCCAGGACGGGCAGTTCGGGGTCACCGCCGACGGCGAAGCGGACGGCGTCCAGGGCGGCCGCGAGTTCGGCGGCGGCGAGGGTGACGGTGCTCTCGGGACGGATCGGGTTCATCGGGTGCTCCCTCTGGTCGAGAAGTGCTCGGACGAAGGAGAGCTCGCGCCGGGCGTCGGACAGTCCGTCCTCCAGCCGGCGCAGGTGCGCGTCGACGATCCGGTGGGCCTCGCCGGTGCCGGGCACCGCCGTGAGGACGAGCCGGATCTCGGCCGGCGGCAGGCCCACCCGGCGCAGCCGTCCGACCAGCCTGGCGTCGGCCAGCTGCTCGGGCGCGTACCAGCGGTACCCGGTCTGCGGGTCGACCCGGGCGGGCCGGAGCACGCCGGCGCCGTCGTAGAACCGCAGGGCGCTCACGGTGAGGCCGCTGTCCCTGGCCGTCTCGCCGATGCTGCGCATGTCGCTCTCCATACCGGGGACTCTGGGGGCTCGACCAGGTCGAGGGTCAAGCCCGGCTTCCGGCGGCCGTGGGACCGGTGCCGGAACGAGGGCCGGTCAGGCGCTCAGGCCGGCCCGCCGGGCCGCAGGTGGGTGAGCTTGTCGGGGTTGCGCAGGATCCGGAGTTCGCCGATCCGGCCGTCCTCGATCTCCAGGACGACCACCGAGTCGACCCGCCCGGCCGCGTCGATCAGCAGGCCCGGCCGGCCGTTGACGTCCACCTCGTACACCCGCAGGTCCTCCAGCGGGTCGTTGGCCAGGACACCGAGCAGGAAGCGCGCGACCTTGTCCGCGCCGCCGATCGGCCGGATCGCCGCCTTGACCCGCCCGCCGCCGTCGCTCCAGGCGGTGACCGAGGGCGCGAGCAGCTCCAGCATCCGGTTGAGGTCGCCGCCGAGGCAGGCCGCCAGGAATTCGTTCGTCACCTGCCGCCGGACCTCGGCCGGCGCGTCGAAGCGCGGACGCCTGGCCTGGACGTGCGACTTCGCCCGGTGCCCGACCTGCCGCACCGAGGCCTCGCTGCGCTCCAGCGCCTCGCCGATCTCCGGGTAGGAGAACCCGAAGACCTCCTTGAGCACGAACACCGCGCGCTCCAGCGGCGACAGGCTCTCCAGCACCACCATCATGGCGTACGAGACGGACTCGGCCATCTCGACCTCCTCGGCGGTGTCCGGCGCGGTGACCAGCGGCTCGGGCAGCCACGGACCGACGTACGCCTCGCGCTGGACGGCGGCCGAACCCAGGCGGTTCAGCGCGAGGTTGGTGACGGTACGGGCCAGGAAGGCGCCGGGGTTGTCGACCCGGGTGGTGACCTGGCTCCAGCGCAGCCAGCTGTCCTGCACCAGGTCCTCGGCGTCGGCGACGCTGCCGAGCATCCGGTAGGCGATGCCGAAGAGCATCCGGCGGTGTTCCTCGAAGACGGCGAGGCGGTCGGGGCCGGCCGGGTCGGGCTGCGGGGCTTCTTCGCTCACCCGCCCGACGGTAGCGCACAGGCCTCGGAGAAACCCTGGCTGGTCAGGCCGAACGCGATGTTCACCCGGGAGCGCCAGTTCTCCAGCGCGACCATCGCGGTCAGCTCGACGAAGGCGGGCTCGCCCAGCCGGGCGATCAGTTCGGCGGCCAGTTCGTCGGTGACGGCGGGTTCGGTCTCGGTCATGGCCTCCGCGTACTCCATCACCAGCAGTTCCAGCGGGGCGAAGACCTCCTTGCTGTCACGCCACCGCGGCACGGCTTCGACCTTCTCCGGTGCCAGTCCGAGGCGGCCGCCCTCCCAGTGGCCGAAGTCCATGCACCAGGAGCAGTTGATCCTGGCGGCGGTGGCCATCACCGCGAGGTGCTTCAGCGCCGGGTCGAGCGCGGTCCACTTGGCGGCGCGCTGCTCCAGGCGGAAGTACGTGGACAGCACCTTGGTGTTGTGCCCGAGGGCCTGGCCCGGTTCGAGGACCTTGCCGTAGGTGCGGCGGGAGTACCACTCGCCGACGCGCATCAGCAGGGTCCGGGGCGGTTCGAGCGAGATCCGGGACATGGTGGCCTCCTGTGCTCCTGCGTGGCCCGGCCGGCCACGCTCTCCACAGGGAGGACCGGACAGCCCCGCGGAACGTGACATCCGTGCGGGATTTCTTCCGGAGAGGCCCACGGACGGCGTGCGGCGACCGGCGGCCTCAGGAGGTGAAGGCCCGGTACGCCGGGTCGAGCAGGGTGGCCAGGTCGCGCCCGCGCACGGTGATGCCGGACGGTCCGAGCCCGGCCCGGGCGGTGGCGGCAGCGGTGGCGGCGGCCTCCGGGCCGTCGTCGGGGGTGTCGCGAAGGGTGAAGTCGCCCTGCCAGTAGTCCGCCAGGCAGTCGGTGAGCGGCCGCTCCCCGGGCCCGGCCGCCGGATCCGGCCCACGGCCGCCGCCGGGCCCCAGCAGGCCGGCGGACCCCTCGACGGCGACCGCGGCGTCGGGGACGTCCCCGGGGAGCGCCGGGTCCTGCGGTGCGGGTACGGGCGTGGGCACCGGCATCGCTACTCCTCCCCCACCGCGTCGGCGGACAGGGCCACCAGGGCGCGCAGTTCGTCGGCCGGCAGCTCGGTCAGCCAGTGCTCGCCGGCGCCGACCACGGCTTCGGCGAGGGCCCGCTTGGACTCGATCATCTCGGCGATACGCTCCTCGACGGTGCCGACACAGACCAGCCGGCGGACCTGGACGTCCCGGCGCTGGCCGATCCGGAACGCCCGGTCGGTGGCCTGCTCCTCGACCGCCGGGTTCCACCAGCGGTCCAGGTGGATCACCTGGTTGGCGGCGGTCAGGTTGAGCCCGGAGCCGCCGGCCCGGAGCGAGAGCAGGAAGACCCCGGGGCCGTCCGGTGTTTGGAACCGGGCCACCAGCTCCTCCCGCCGGCGCTTGGGCACGCCACCGTGCAGGTGCAGCACCTCCTGGCCGAGCCGCTCGGCCAGGTACGGCTGGAGCAGCCGGCCGAACTCCGCGTACTGGGTGAATACGAGCGTCCGGTCGCCCTCCGCGGCGGCCGCCGCGAGGATCTCCACCAGCCGGGCCACCTTGCCCGAGCGGTCGGCCAACGCCGAATCATCGTGCAGGAGTTGGGCCGGATGGTTGCAGACCTGCTTGAGCCTCCCGATGGCCGCCAGCACGGTGCCGCGCCGCTCGACGCCGCGGATGCCCTCGACCCGGTGCAGCAGCTCGGCAACCACCGCCTGGTAGAGGCCGGCCTGTTCGGTGGTGAGGTTGCACCAGACCGTCATCTCCTGCTTCGCGGGCAGTTCGACGGCGATCGCCGGATCGCTCTTCAGTCTGCGCAGCACGAACGGCGCGGTGAGCCGCTGCAGTTCGGCCGCCACCGCGGCGCTGCCGTGCTGCTCCACCGGGATCGCGTACAGCTCCTTGAAGCCGGCGGCGGAGCCGAACAGGCCCGGGTTGGCGAAGTCCAGGACGGCGTGCAGCTCGGCCAGCCGGTTCTCCACCGGGGTGCCGGTGAGCGCGATCCGCTGGGTGCTCACCGGAAGCGAGCGGATCGCCCTGGCCTGGGCGGTGGCCGAGTTCTTGATGGACTGCGCCTCGTCGGCGACGATCCGGCGCCAGCGGACGGCGGCCAGGGCCCGGGCGTCGCGCTGCACCAGCCCGTAGGTGGTGATCACCAGGTCGGCGCCGCGGACGGCCGCGCGCAGCTCGTCCCCGGTGGGCCGCCCGGCGCCGTGGTGGACGTACAGCCCGAGGGCCGGCGCGAACCGCTCGGCCTCCCGCTGCCAGTTGCCGACCAGGGACATCGGGCAGACCAGCAGGGTGGGCCCGGTGACGCCCTCGGCCCGTTCGACGGCCAGCAGGGCGAGGGTCTGCACGGTCTTGCCGAGGCCCATGTCGTCGGCGAGCACCGCGCCGAGGCCGAGGCCGGCCAGCGACCGCAGCCAGGCCATACCCCTCTCCTGGTAGGGGCGCAGGGTGGCCCGGAAGTCCTCGGGGAGCACGGCTCCGGGCGCCCGGGCGACGGCCCGGCCGGCCAGCAGGTCGCCGAGCGGCCCGTCCGCGTGGACGGCCGTCACGGGCAGCCCCACGATGCTCGCGCCGGGGTCGAGCGCCGTCCGGAGCACCTGGGCGGTGGGCATCGCGCCCTCCTGGTGGCGGGTGAGGAAGGCCAGCGCGGCGGCGATCTGCCCGGCGTCGGCCTCGATCCACCGGCCCCGGATCCGGACCAGGCCCTGTTTGGCCTCGGCCAGTTCGGCCAGTTCCTCCTGGCTGAGGGTGAGGTCGCCGAGGGCGGCCTGCCAGCGGAAGGCCACCACGGCGTCCCGGTCGATCTGCCCGGTGCTCTCCACGATGCCGGCGGCAGGGGTGCGCACCTCCAGGGCGAACCCGAGCGTGGGGCGGTGGCGCCACCAGGTGGGGAGCAGGACGCCGAAGCCGGCCGCGGTGAGTTCGGGCGCGGCGGTGCGGAGGAAGTCGAGGGCGCCGGCCCGGTCCAGCGGCAGGGCGGTCGGGTGCAGGGCCCGCCGGGCCTCGCGCAGCACGGGCCAGTGCAGGGCGGCGCGGTCGAGTTCGGCGCTGTAGGCGTCCAGCGGGTCGTCCGTCCGGCGGGCGAAGGCGGCCAGGGCGGCGCTGCCGAACCTCAGGTCGGCGGCCGGGACCAGCAGGGAGGGCTCGTCGGCGGCCTGGAGCAGGAACTCCAGCTGCCAGTGGTCGTCGGAGGGGCGCCCCTCCGGGTCGTCGGGGTCGGGACCGGAGGGTTCCAGCAGCCGGAAGCAGAGCCGGAGCGGGGCGTCGGTGGGCGCCGGGCCCGCATACCAGGCGGCGAGGCGCTGTGCCAGGGCGGCGAACTCGGCGGGCTCGTCCGGGCCGGGCCCGGCGTCGGCCGTGCCGCTGTCGCTCCCGCCGCTCCCGTCACCTCCGCCGGTCCTGTCGCTCCGGCGGGGCTCGATCCGGCCGTCGGTGGTGGTGAGCGCCGCGAGCCAGCGCTCGGCGGCCGTGCCGGCCCCGGGGCCGGCGGAACCCCCGGGAGCGCGGGGGCCGGTCCGCAGCAGCGGGGGGCCGTCGGCGAGCACGGCCCGGGCCTCGGCGTCGACCATCACCTCCAGCAGCTCGGCGACCAGGTCGGCGCCGCCCCGCCCGGCCGCCGGGCCGGGCCACTCGCCGCGGCAGACCGGCGGGCAGCCGGCCGCCAGCTCGGTGGCCTCGCGCCGCCCGTCCTCGTCCAGGGCCGGGTGCCAGCGCGCGTACGGCTCACCGCCCTCGACCGTGGGCAGGGGCCGGGTGCGGCCGCGGTGGACCAGCCGCCAGGCGAGGTCGTGCACGCCGGTCAGCCAGCGCAGCGAGGCGCCGTGGGTGACCTCGACGCGCCCGGCCCCGGGCAGTTCGGCGGTGGTCACGGCCCAACGGGGGTCGAAGAGTTCACCGAGCAACTGGGCCGCGGCGGCGGGGTCGAAGAGCAGGGCCGGCACCCGCCAGGGGGTGAGCGAGCTGCCGCCCCGGCTCGGCGGTACCGGAAGTTCGGGGGAGGGCGTGGGTAGACCGCCGAAGGTGGGCAGCCGCAGCGTGGCCCAGCGCTCGGGGGCCTGGTCGGCGAGCCAGCCGAGCCCGGGGCCGATGCCGGTCAGCAGGCCCGCCACGGCGGAGGCGGGGCAGGCGTACGGGTGGGCCCGGCCGGCCCGCACCGGGCCGTCGGGCCCGGCCGGTGCCGGCTCGGCGGGGTGGGCCCGGGCGTCCTCGGCCCAGAGGGCCAGCCGCCCGTCCGCCCGCCAGAGCGCGTGCAGGGCGTACATGGGCGGGCCTTCCGGTCTGCGGTGACGGCTTCGGTCGACGGTCCTCGAAGCGTATCGGCACCGGCGGACATTCGAACGGACGAGCGATCTCCACCCGGGGGGCAATGACACCGGCCCCGACCTGCCCCCACCCCCACTTCCAAGAATCCGGCGCGCCGCATGGTTGAACTTTGAACGAAGCGGTGTATGGTGGAGCCATCAAGTTGAAGCCTAAACAAAAGGCTTCGAACCGAAGGAGGAGCCATGGGCCTGTTCAACCGCACCAAGACCGCCGACACCGCCACCGCCGTCGTGGAGGCCCCGGCCGGCCCCGGCCTGGGTCACCTGACCGGCGACTGGGCCATCGACACCACGCACAGCCAGGTCGGCTTCTCCGTACGCCACGCGATGGTCACCAACGTCCGCGGCGCGTTCACCGAGTACGACGGCAAGCTCCACCTGGACGGCAGCAACCCCGGCAACTCCTCCGCCGAGATCGTGATCAAGGTCGCCAGCATCGACACCAAGCAGGCCCAGCGCGACGAGCACCTGCGCACCGGGGACTTCTTCGCCGCCGAGGCCCACCCCGAGATCACCTTCCGCAGCACCTCGGCCGAGCGGCTGCGCGACGACAGCTACCGCATGATCGGTGACCTGACCATCAAGGGCACCACCCGTCCGGTCGTCCTCGACCTGGAGTACACGGGCAGCGCCACCGACGCCTACGGCGCCGAGCGGGTCGGCTTCGAGGGCGCCGCCACCATCGACCGCACCGACTGGGGCCTCAGCTACAACGCCGCGCTGGAGACCGGCGGCGTGCTGATCGGCGAGAAGGTCAAGCTCAACTTCGACATCTCGGCGGTCAAGGCGGCCTGAACCCCGTCGGCCCCGGAGCCGGCCCACCCGACGGCGGCCCGGCCCGGGCCGCCGCGGGCCCGACCCACCGGAGCCGGCCCCGCCCGTCGATCCGGGCCCGCCCCGCCCGCCGGGGCCTCCCGGCTCGACCGCGCCCCCTCTCCGCCCCTGCCGCCCCCCGACGGCAGGGGCGGCGCCATGCCCGCCCGCCGGCCACCGCCCCTCCGGTCAGCCGGCCAGCAGGGCGGCGTCCGCCGCCGGCAGCCAGCTGCCCGCCGAGCGTCGCAACCAGCCTTCCCCGCCACCGAGCTCGGCGGCCGCAGCGATCAGCGCGTCCAGCCCGGGGTGGCGCGGCTCGGGCCGGTGCACCAGCCCGATCAGGCTCAGCGGCACCGGCCGCACCAAGGGCAGGGTGACCGCGCCGGGGATCCGCGGGCCGCCGGTGGTGGTCAGCATCGGCTCGCCGTGCCGGGCGAGATAGCGGGCGGTCTCGTCCACCCCGACCGGGGCCACGTGCGGCTCCGCCGCCACCAGTCCGTGCTCGCCGAGGAGCCGGGCCCCGAGGTCGGTCCATTCGGTGGTCGCCGGGTTGCCCGCGCAGATGTCCACCGGGTGTCCGGCCAGTTCGGCGAGCGGCAGTTCGGTGCGCCCCGCCAGCGGGTGCCGGCCGGTCATCATCACCGCCATCTGCTCCAACCGGACGGGCACATGCACCAGTTGGGCCCGCTGACCGGCGGGCAGGCCGGCGAAACGCCCCATCGAGACGTCCAGCCGATGGGCGAGCAGCTCGGCCGCGGCGGCGGCGAGTCCGCCGTGGAACCGGGCCAGCAGCTCACCCTCGGGCCAGGCCTCCCGGACGTGCGCGAGCAGGCGGCCCGCGGTGAGGTCGTCGCCGGTCACATCGCTGTTGAGGTCCAGCAGCAGCGGTCGGTGCCCGGATCCCACCGTGGTCGCGAGGATCTCGTCGTGCAGGAGCAGCAGTCGGCGGGCGCGCGGCAGCAGCCGGGCACCGGCCGGGGTGAGCTCGACACTGCGGGTGGTGCGGGTGAACAGGGCGCCGCCGAGGGCCCGTTCGAGCGCCTTGATGTCCCGGCTGAGGGCCTGCTGGGCGATGTGCAGCCGCTCGGCGGCGCGGCCGAAATGCAGGGTCTCGGCGGTGGCGACGAAGCCGCGCAGCAGGCGGGGGTGCAGGTCACGGGGCATGGCGGCGATATTAACAACAGTCCGTTGTCAATAAGGCGAAACAGGTGTTGGACCGATCGGCCGCTCCCCCACGAGGCTGGAGGCATCCGCCGAACCCCCGCCCTGGAGACCCGTGTTCGCCTCGTACCGCCGCATCCTCGCCGCCCCCGGCGCCCTCGCCTTCACCCTGACCGGACTGCTCGGCCGGCTCGCCCTGTCCATGACGGGCGTCTCCACCGTGGCGATGATCGCCGCCCGGCGCGACTCCTACGCGCTGGCCGGCACCGTCTCGGCGGCCGGCCTGGTCACCGCGGCGGTCGGCCTCCCGCTGGTCGGACGGCTGGTGGACCGCTACGGCCAGGCCCGGGCCACCGTCCCCGCCGTCCTCGGCGGCGCGGTGCCGCTCGCCGGGCTGCTGCTCTGCGTGCACCTCGGGGCGCCGGACTGGACGCTCTACGCCTGCTGGATCGGATGCTCCTTCAACCCGAACCTCGGCGGCATGGCCCGCGCCCGCTGGGCGCACCTGTTCCGGGCCGACCCCGAGGCCCGCCACGTGGCCAACGCGCTGGAACAGGCCCTGGACGAGGCCTGCTTCATGGCCGCCCCGGTCCTGGCGATACTGCTCTGCACCTCACTGTTCCCCGAAGCCGGCCTGATCACCGCCGGGACGCTCGGCGCCGCCGGCGCCCTGCTGTTCGCCGCCCAGCGCCGCACCGAACCCCCCGTGCAGCCACCCGCACCCGACGGCCGCCGCCCGGGATCGCCGCTGCGCCGGCCCGGCCTGCGGGTGATGGCGCTGACCTTCCTCGCCACCGGCGCCGTGTTCGGGTCGATGGAGGTCACGACCCTCGCGTACGCCGACGCGCTCGGCCAGAAGTCGCTGGCGGGCCCGCTGCTGGGCCTGGTCGCGGCCGGCTCCTGCGTCGCCGGGCTGGTCTTCGGGCTGGTCCGCCCGCGCCGGGCACCCGCCGTCCGCTTCCTGTTCGGGGCGGCGGCGATGGCGCTGCTCCTGCTGCTCCCGCTCACCGCGGCGCTGGCCGGGGCCGGACTCGGTGTGCTCGCCGTCGCGCTGTTCGTGGCCGGCACGGGCACCGCTCCGACCATGGTGACCGGGATGACCGTGGTCCAGGAGCTGCTGCCGCGACGGCAGCTCAACGAGGGCATGTCGGTGGCGGTCTCCGCGCTGCTGGCCGGCATCTCGGCCGGCGCGGCGGCCGGCGGCGTCATCGCCCAGCACGCGGGCCCGGGGGCCGGCTACCAGCTGACCGCGGGCGCCGCCGTCCTGGCCCTGCTGATCGCGCTGGCCGGGCGCCGCGCTCTGGGGCGGAGGCCGGCCGCGGCCACGCCGGTGACCGCGTCGGAGGCGGGGTCAGGAGCGGGCGCCGGGCCGGAGACCGGGCCGGGCGCGGACATGGCCGGGCACCCTGTCGGTGCCGACCGCTAACCTCTCCGCCATGACGGCGACCATCGACTACGTCCGCGGCGATGCCACCGCCCCGCAGGGCAAGGGCGTGAAGGTGATCGCCCACGTCTGCAACGACCTGGGCGGCTGGGGCAAGGGATTCGTCCTGGCACTCTCCCGACGCTGGCCGGAGCCGGAGGCGGCGTTCCGTCGCTGGCACCGCGAGCGCGCCGCCAACGACTTCGGCCTGGGCGCCGTGCAGGTGGTGCAGGTGGAGCGCCTGGTCCACGTGGCGAACATGGTCGGCCAGCGCGGGATCCGGACCAGCCGCTCCCAGGGCGTCCCGGTCCGCTACCCGGCGATCGACGCCGCGCTCGCCCGGCTCGCGCCGCGGGCGCTGGCGCTCGGCGCCTCCGTCCACATGCCGAGGATCGGCTGCGGCCTGGCGGGCGGACGCTGGGAGCTGGTCGAGCCGTTGGTCCTCGCGCGGCTGACCTCCGCCGGGGTGCCGGTCACGGTGTACGACCACGACTGACGGCGCCACGCCTCCCCGGGCGTCGCGGCGGGGCGGCCTCAGCTCCGGGCGCCCTGGGCCGCCCAGGTGTACTCGTACTCGGGCAGGGTGAAGCCGCCTGGGAAGAACCCCTGCCGGGCGCCGGTCCGCCGGCCGCCCTCCCGCTCGTAGAAGGCGACCGCCCGGGTGTTGTCGCGCAGCACCTCCAGGTAGAGGTCGGCGCCCGGGTGCCGCCGCGCGACATGGGCGAGGGCGGCGCGCATCAGCATCCCGCCGGTGCCCCCGCCGGTACGGCCGGGGCGGACGTGCAGGTTGTCGAGCAGGATCCGGCCGTCGGGCTGCGGGACGAGGTAGGCGAAGCCGACGGTCTCCCCCGCGGTCTCGGCGATCAGCAGCTCGGGGGTGTTGGCGGGTTCGCCGTAGTCGACGCCCAGGCGGAGCGTCCAGAGTTCGCCGCGCTCGGCGGCCAGTCCGTCGCCGAGGGCCCGGTCGGGCACGATCCCCGCGTAGGCGGTCCGCCAGCTTTCGGCGTGCAGGGCCGCGACGTCCTCGGCGTCGTCGATGCTCCCGACTCTGATCGTCACGTCCTGGCCGCTCCGCTTCGTCATGGGGCGAGCCTCCCACAGCAACCGCTTGAACGTGTTCAAAACTCTCGCTACAGTCATCTCCACAAGGTTTTGAACGCGTTCGAAAAGGGTGGTCCCGATGGACTTCACAGTGGTCAGCTACGCCGTCTACCTGCCGATCGCCACCGGACTCACGGTCTGGGTGGCCCGCACGCTCTCGACCAACGGCAAGATCTTCCTGGCCGACGTCTTCGCCGGCGACGAGAAGCTCGCCGACGCGGTGAACCACCTGCTGCTGGTCGGCTTCTACCTGCTCAACCTCGGCTTCGTGGCCCTGTGGATGAAGACCGACGACAAGATCACCGGCACCCAGGGCGTCTTCGATGCGATGTCCGTCAAACTCGGCACCGTGCTGCTGGTCCTCGGCTTCATGCACCTCGCCAACGTCTACGTGCTCAACCGGATCCGCCGCCGCGGCACCCTGGAGCGCGGGCAGCGCCCGCCGGTCGCGCCGCAGGGCTTCCTCGCGCCGCGCCCGGCCCAGGCCTGAGGCCCGCCGGTGCACACCGCGGCGGACGCCCCGCCGGTCACCCGGATCACCGTGCTGCACGACCCCGGCTGCCCGCTCTGCCGCCGCCTCACGGCCTGGCTGCACGACCAGCCCCAGCTGGTACCGCTGGACTTCGTCGCGGTCGCCTCCGCCGAGGCCCGCGAGCGGTACCCGGACCTCGACCACGACGCCAGCCTCGGCGAGATCACCGTGGTCGCCGACACCGGGGAGGTCTGGCGGGGGCCGCAGGCCTTCGTCACCTGCCTCTGGGCACTGGCCGCACACCGGCCGCTCGCCCGACGGCTCAGTACTCCGGCCGGCCTCCCGCTGGCCAGAGCGGCGGCGTTCGCCGCCGGCAGGTACCGCGCGGCCACGGGAGCGGACCGTGCCGGACCGGGTGCGGAGGGGGCATCCGGTACGGCACGGACCGACGACAGCACCTGGGCGAGCGGATCACCGGCCGACCCGGTCGGCGCGGCCCGGACGGACGACAGCGCCTGGGCGACGACCTGGCCGGGGGCGCTCCTGGCGGACCAGCCGCCCCGCTGCGGCGACGGCGCCTGCGCCAGGTCGGGCTAGGCTCGACCACCGTGGACGACGTGACACCGACGAACGGCGTGGACAACACCGACCGGCAGCACCGGGGCGGCGACGGAGGCGGACCACCCGACGCCCTCGGGCGGAGCGCCGGTGACCTCGGCGGATCCGGTACGGCGGTCCGGCGGTCCGCCCCGGCAGGCGGGGCCGGCCGGGCCGCCACTCCGACAGGAGCCGTGAGCCGTGACTGACACCCCGGTAGGCTCGGCCAGCGTGGACGAGCCCAAGGACAGCGACAGCCCGAAGGACGAGCGCACTCCGGTGGCCCCGGAACTGCCCGGCGGCCGGGCGCTCCCGAAGACCGGGAAGAGCGAGCAGACCAGGGCTCTGATCCTGGAGACCGCGATGCGCCTCTTCAAGGAACGCGGCTACGACAAGACCACCATGCGGGCCATCGCCGCCGACGCCGGGGTGTCGGTCGGCAACGCCTACTACTACTTCGCGTCGAAGGAATTCCTGATTCAGGGGTTCTACGACCAGATGACGTACCAGCACGCGGCCGACGCCCGGGCCCGGATGGCCGGCAGCAAGGACTTCGCGGAGCGCCTGGAGATCGCGCTGACCTCCTGGCTCGACTGCGCAGCGGAGTACCACGAGTTCGCCTCGCAGTTCTTCCGGACGGCCGCCGACCCGACCAGCTCGCTCAGCCCGTTCTCGAACGAGTCGCACCCGGCCCGGGCGACCGCGGTCGAGCTGTTCCGCGAGGTGCTGACCGGCTCCGAGCTGGCGCCCAAGCTGGACGCCGAACTCGCCGAGCTGCTGCCCGACCTGCTCTGGCTGCACCTCATGGTCGTCGTCCTGTACTGGGTCTTCGACCGCACCCCGGACACCGAGCGGACCAGGGAGTTCGTCCGGCGCTCCACCCCGATGGCCGCGCGGGTCATCAACCTGTCGCGTTACCGGGTCTTCCGGCCGATCGTCCGCGACGCCAAGGGCCTGATCCAGGACTTCATCCTGCCGACCATCGGGCGGACCCAGGCCGGCTGAGCGGAGCCGCGACCGGCACCCCGGACGACCGCGGCGACGTCCGCGAGCCCCCGCCCCGGGAGGGCAGGGGCTCGTCGCACGACCGGGGACCGGACGGACGGACGGACCGTCAGAAGCCGTCCGGGTTCCACGGCCGGGCCGGCGTCCGCAGCAGCAGGTCGGCCTGGGCGACGGCGCCCGGGCGCAGCTCGGTGACCAGGGCGGCGGCGGCCAGCCGCGCGACGCTCTCACCGCCCAGGTAGAGCGAACCGAGCGGGCCGACGCCGAGTGCGAGGTCGGGCTCGTCGGTGGTCGCCGTGCAGCGGCCGGTGCCGTCGGCGGCGGCCTCGACGGCCCAGCGGCCGTCCGCGTACCCGAGCGGGTCGGTGACGTCCAGCACGATCCGGCCGGGCGCGCCGTAGCTGCGGGCGGCGAAGGCCGCCTCGGCGTCGAGCACCCGCAGCCAGGTGAAGTCGGAGTTGTCGGCGTACGGGGTGGCGGCGCGCGGCTCGGTGAGCAGCAACGGCAGCGGGTCGTCGGGGGCGAGGTTCTCGACGACGACCTTGCGCACCCAGTCGACGGAGAAGAGCAGACGCCACAGCTCGACGGCGGTGGGCATGTCCTGGGCCTGCAGGTCGAGGACGGTGAGGGTGCAGTCGGGGTAGCTGCCGTCCCAGTTGTCGTCCACCTTGTAGGCGACCAGGCCGGTGACGGTGCCGGTGGCGTCCCGGTGCAGGGCCACGAAGGGCTCCTGCCACTCGGGGCCGGGGGCCTTGACGTCCCCGGTGCGGACCCGCCAGCCGGTCTCGGTGCGGGTGATGGCGCCGGGCTGGGTGCGCCGCCAGCGCTCGTGGAACTCGGGGCCCACCTTGCGCACCTCGGCCATGGTGGCGAAGTCGACCCGGCCGCCGGGCACGGTCGGCAGCCCCCGGCGCAGGCCGCCGGCCCGCAGCAGGTCGATGTTCCAGCCGTGGGCGACGGTGGCGGGCCCGAAGCCGTACCGGCCGTAGATGTTGTACTCGGCGGCGATCAGGATGGCGACCGGGTTCCCGCGCTCGTGCGCGGCGGCCAGGTCGCGGGTCATCATGGCGCGCAGCAGGCCGCGCCGGCGGTGGGTGGAGCTCACGGTCACGGAGGTGATCGCGTCCGCCCGGACGGTCGCGCCGCCGGGGACGGTCAGCTCGGTGTCGAAGCTGCGGAACGTCCCGACGCAGCGTTCGCCGTCGTAGGCGCCGAGCGAGCGCCCGGGCTCGAAGCTGAGCCGCCGGTACTCGGTGGCCTCCCCGGCGTGCGGCCGGAGGAAGCCGACCGCGAGCGCGCGGTCCCAGCCGGGGATGTCGTCCTCGGTGATCGCCCGGATCTCGGTGCTGTCGTCCTGCCGGCCCCGACCCGGATCGCGGGTCCCGCCGTGTCCGTTGTCGCCCATCGCCCCACCGTACGACCGGCCGCCGGCCCGGGCACCCGATTTTCGGCCCGGCGGGGCGCACCGGGAGGCCGTGGTCGGGCGGGAAGCCCGCGTCCACGGGCGACCGGAGGTCCGGCCGATCGGGGCCGCCGCCCCTCAGGGCCGGGCGTAGAAGTCGGGCGTGCCCATGATCCAGAGGCTGGCCTGCTTGATCGGCATGCCGGCGCGGGGTGCCTCGATCATCTTGTCGTCGCCGATGTAGAGGCCGACGTGGTGGATGTCGGCGGCGCGGCCGGTGTCGCTCCAGAAGACCAGGTCGCCCGGGCGGAGCTGGCGGTACGTCACGGGGGTGGACTCGGCGTACTGGTCGGCGGCGAAGTGGGTGATCCGCCGGCCGCCGGTGCGCCAGGCCATCATGGTCAGCCCCGAGCAGTCGTAGCCGTCCGGGCCCTCGCCGCCCCAGATGTACGGCAGGCCGATCTTGGAGCGGGCGAAGGCGATCGCGGCCTCCGCTCCCTGTGCCGACCACACGCCGGGGCCGTCCGGCGGCGCGGCGGGTGGTCCGGCGGGCTGCTCCTGGGCGGACTGGTCGGCCGCCGCCCTGGCGGCCTCGGCGGCCTCCGTCGCTGCCCTCTCCGCCGCCGCCCTCTCCATCGCTGCCTTCTCCGCTGCCGCCTTGTCCGTCGCCGCCTGCGCGGCCGCGGCCGCCTCGGCCGCGGTCCTCGCCGCCGCCTCGGCGGCGCGGGCCGCGATCGCCTCCTGGGCCTCCCGGCGGCGGCGTTCGAGTTCGACGGTGGTGTGGCGGGCGGCAGCGAGCTCGCCGAGGAGCTGTTCGCGGCGCCGGCCGATCTCGGCCACCTTTGCCCGGCCGGTCGCGACCTGGGCCTGCGCCTGGTCCCGGGCGGTCCGCACCTCGCCCGCGGCCCGTTCGGCGGCGGCGGTGGCCTCCCGGGCGGCGGCGCCGGCGCGGGTCGCGGCGGCGGCGGTGCCGGTGGCGGCGTCCAGGATCTGCCGGGTACTGCCGCTGACCACCCGGACGACGGCCGCCTGGGCGCCGGCCGCGCGCGGGCCGGGGGCGCCGATCAGTGCGTCGATCGCGGAGAGTTCGGCGGTGGCGCCCTGGCGGTAGGTCTCGGCGGCCAGCCGGGCCGCCTCCTCGGCGGCGGCGTGCCGGGCGAGTTCGGCGGCGGCGGCCAGCCCGAGGGCCCGGCTCTCCGCGAGCCGGGCCCGGGTGAGCCTCGCCTGTGCGCCGTTGTAGTTCTCCACCGCCCGTTCGGCCGCCAGGGAGGCCTGCTCGCTTTCGCCCTGGGCGGCGGTGAGCCGGGCCTCGGCGGCGGCGCTCGCGGCGGCCCGGCGGTCGGTGTCGGCCCGGGAGCGGGCGATCTCCTCGGCGGAGGGGTAGCCCTCGCCCGGGTGCGGCCCGCCCGGTGGCGGGCCCGGCTCGGCGGGCGCCGCCGGCCCGGGGGCGTGCGGTACGGCGGCCGGCGCGGGGGCCGCGCCGGCCGCCGGGAGGGCGCCGAGGGTGGAGGTCAGAGCCAGCAGGAGGATCGGCAGGAGTCTGCGTGTCACGGGTGTCCTTCTCACGCGTCCGACGAGCGGCCGGATGTCTCTTCGGTGACAATTCGGTCACGCGTAGTGATCATCTCAAAGGCACCGATTCCCCGGGCCGACCCGGGCCGGGCAGCCGGGTGAGATGTCGGACCATCCGATCGGACGCCGGTCGCGACGGTGCACGGCCGGCCCCCGCCGGCCTCCGGTCGGCTACCGGCGGACCCTGGGCGTCCGCGGCCGCAGGTGCCGGTGGGCCGGGGTGGTGCCCGCCGGGGGCTGCCGCGGGGTGGGGTCGGTCGCGCCGGGCCGGACGGCGTACGTCCGGCTGCGGCCGGCCCGGACGGTGCGGCGGCGCAGGCCGGCCTGCCGGCGTTCGCCGTCCTGCTCGTGCAGGGACCCGCCGGGGGCGCCCGGTGCGGGTGCGGGCGCCCGGCGGACGCCCGCACCCGAGCGCCGGTCGGCGAGCCGGGCCGAGCGCCGGGCCAGGGCGCGGGCCTCGTGGGCGTCGAGGTGGGCGCTGGCCCGGGCGGCCATCCGCTCGGCCACCCGGTGGGTGGCGGTGTGGTGGGCGGGAACCTTGTCGGGTGCTCCGGCGATCAGGTCGAAAAGCCAGGTGCGGGCCCGGTCCGCACGCCGGTGGAGCAGGCGCTCACGCCGGAGCGCACGCGCCCTGCGGCGGGGGCGGGTGGCGTACCGCCAGCGCGCCCAGGGGCTGCTGGGGCGGGCCAGCCGGATCGCGCCGATCCAGGACAGGCCGGGGACCATGATGCCCAGCAGGCCGGTCCAGACCTTGCCCTTGAGCAGGGCGACGATCGACACCAGCGCGTTCACCACGATCACCGCGACCAGGCCCCAGCGGGTCTGCTGGCTGGGCACCACGCCGAGCGGGACGTACCCGGTGAGCAGCAGTGCGGTGATCAGAATGCCGAAGATCACCGCGTCCACCGACTTGCGGCCCTGCTCGCTCCAGTAGACGTCGTCCAGGTGCAGGATCAGCGCGAACTCGTCCAGCACCAGGCCGCAGCCGATGCCGAAGCTGAGCCCGAACCAGTCGATCCACGGGTGCCCGCCGTTGGTGGCGAACACCCCGATCCCGCCGACCAGCAGGAACCCCAGCCCGAACACCATGTGGTGGATGTGCAGGCCGCCCGGGGTGATGTTGCCCGGCCACCAGCGGACCTCGGCGCGGATCATCCGCACGCTGAACCGGATGCAGACGAAGGACACGATGAACCCCACCAGCAGCAGGAAGAGCGGCTGTTTGTGCGCGGCGACGATGTGCTGCTGGTAGCCGTCCAGCAGCGAGTCGAGGCTGAGCTGTGCGAGGTGCATGGGTCGTACCTTCGTTCCTGGTGCCGCACCGGATGGTCCGCCCGCCCGGTGCCGACGGGTCTAACGTCCGTTCAGAAGCCCCGGGTGCGCTTGGCGGCGCGCCGGGGGACGGCCGGGTAGAGCGTCAGCGGCTCCGTGCTGCCGGGGATCTTCATGAACAGACGCGCGATCTCACCTCCGAGGTTCACGCCGATGGCGAGGGCGAGGGCGATCGCGGCGGCGCGGGTGATCGAGACCAACCCGGCACTGGAGTGGCCCTGCGCGAAGGAGAGCATGCCGAGGTAGATCGCCGAGCCGGGCATCAGCGGGCCGATCGCCGCCGTCACGTACGGGAGGGCCGACGCGTACCGGTAGCGGGCCATCAGCTGGCCGAACAGGCCGACCAGGCCGGCCGCGACGCCGGTGGCGACGATCGGGGAAACCTGGGCGTTGTAGACCAGCACCCCGTAGCTGGACCAGCCGACGACGCTGTTCAGGGTGACCAGCAAAAGGTTTCTGCGCGCGGTCTGCAGCAGCATCGCGAAGGCCAGCGTCAGCACCATCGCGGCGATCAGCTGGACCGGCGGGTAGTTGATCCCGACCAGGCTCTCGTCCGGGTTGAGCTTGGCGTGGAAGCCGACGCCCAGGTAGAGGATCAGCATCACGCCGATCACGATGCCCGCGACCAGGTAGATCACTTCCAGCAGCCGGGCGGCCGCGGTGATGTAGAAGCCGGTGAGGCCGTCCTGGACGGCCGCGACCATGGCCCGGCCGGGCAGCAGCGCGAACAGCCCGCCGGTGATCACGACGGACCCGCGCAGACCGAGGTCGTTGAAGGAGAGCACGATGCCGGAGACCGCGGCCGGCATCGCGGCGACCACGAACTGGTAGAACTCCGGCAGTCCGCGCCGGGCGATCAGCGAGGCCAGCCGGTCGCCGAGGATCGCGGCGACGAAGGCGTTGGCGAACACCAGCCAGGCCTTGGCGTCCAGTCGGCCGCCGACCAGGAAGGTGGCCGCGCCGGCCAGCAGCCCGGTGGTGAGCGAGAGCAGCCAGACCGGGTACGGGTGCCGGTTGCGGCGGATCTCGGCGAGCCGGCGGTACGCGTCGTTGACCGTCACCTGCTCGGCGGTGATGTCGGCCACCAGCTTGTAGACGGCGGCGAGCCGGGTGTAGTCGGAGGTGCGGCGGCGGACCACCCGGTCGGCGGTGACGGGGGGCTCGACCAGAGAGGGCTGGTGGGAGATCCCGATCAAGGTGAAGGTCACCTGGGGCTCGCAGTGGTCCAGCCGGTAGGCGTGGGCGATGCCGAGCATGGCGGCCTCGACGTCCTCCGCCGCCTCGCCGCTGGCGAGCAGCAGTTCGCCGATGCGCAGCGTCAGGTCGAGGATGCGCGGGACGTTGCGCGCGGTCGCCTCGGACTGCCGCTCGCGCGGGGTGCGCTCGAAGGCCGGGCGCTCGGACATGGGCGTGCGCAGCAGGGTGCGCATCCGGTCCGGCCAGGGGGCGTCGCCGGGGGCGCCGGGGTTCAGGGTGGGGACGGCGATCCCGTTCGGCGGGGTGTAGCCGGCGGCGCGCCAGTCCTCGGGGCTGAGGGTGTCCTCCGGGCCGGGCGGCAGCGCGGCGTCGGACGGGTCGTCGCGGCCGGTCCCGGCGGGGCGGGCGGTGACGGGACCGGCGGTGACGGAGCCCGCCAGCAGTTCGGCGGTCCGCAGCCCGGTGGCCCGCAGCTCGGCGGCGCGGGACCGGTCGGCACTCGACCGAGCGGCGCGGGACTCGGCCGCCGGCGCCTCGACGGACGGGGTCAGCAGGCCCTCGGTGGCGGGGGCGGCCGGGGCGAGCGGCACGGCGGCGGAGTCGGCGGGCGGGGTGGGGTGGCCCAGCAGGCCCTCGGTGGGCGGGGCGTCGGAGGGGTGCACCTGACGGGTGTTCCGGGCGGGCCGGGCCGCCCTGCCGCCTCTGGCCTTCTTGCCGCCGCCCGGTCGGCCCCGCTTCGGCACTTCCGCTCCTCGCCGCCCCTGGTGGCCGGGCCACCCTTCGATCTTCGGTTACACCTTGCCCGATCGAACTCCCGGACGCACATGTACGTGGTGGCCTGCCGGGTCGGCGCCTTGGGCCTACCGGGCGCGGTCGGCGGCCGGCTCCTTGCTGTCGCCGACCGCGTGACGGTCGGCGTCCGCCCGGCCGGCGCCCCGCCGGGCCCGCAGCAGCTCGATCGCGACCGGCACCACGGAGAGCAGCACGATCGCGATCAGGATCGGCTCGATGTTGTCGCGGACGAAGGCGATCCGGCCGAGGAAGTGGCCGAGCACGGTGACGCCCGCGCCCCAGAGCACCCCGCCGATCACGTTGAACAGGACGAAGGTGCGGTAGTTCATCCGGCTCACCCCGGCGACGACCGGGGTGAAGGTCCGCACGATCGGCACGAACCGCGCCAGCACGATCGCCTTGGGCCCGTGCCGCTCGAAGAAGGCGGCGGCCTTCTCGACGTTCTCCTGCTTGAAGAGCCGGGAGTCGGGCCGGCGGAATAGGCCGGGGCCGACCTTGCGGCCGAAGAGGTAGCCGACCTGGTCGCCGGCGACCGCGGCGGCCACCACGAGCAGGCAGACCAGCCAGAGCGGCTGGTGCAGGTAGGTGCCGCCGGCCACCAGCATGCCGGTGGTGAAGAGCAGGGAGTCGCCGGGCAGGAAGAAGCCGATCAGCAGGCCGGACTCGGCGAACACGATCGCCAGGATCCCGATCAGGCCGAAGGCGGAGATCAGGGTGGTCGGGTCGAGCCAGGACGGGCCGAGGGCGAGGCTGGTCACGGTGGCGGCACTCCTGAAAGGTCGACGCTTGGCAATGAAAGAGTAAAGCATTCGCCAAGTCGCCGGGCCGTCCGCCGGGGACGGACCGTCAGATCACCGCTCGCCGTCCCGCCCACCACCGACTCCCCCGCGGACGACGCCGCCCCGGCCGCTGCCGATGAGGGCAGCGACCGGGGCGGTGCTGACGGGACGGGAGGGCCCAGGGGTCAGAGACCGTAGCGCGCGACCGTCTCCTCGTGCCGGGCGGTGTCCGCACCGGCCGCCTTGGCCAGGTCGAGCCAGGCGAGCGGGTGCTTCCAGCGCTTCGTCAGCCGCTGCAGCAGGGCGTCCGCCGCGGCCGCCCGGGCCGTGGGCGGAACGCCGACGGCCGCGTAGATGCCGGGCAGCATCTCGTCCTCGTCCTTGGGGTCGGTGACGGCGTACTCGTCCGAGCTGTAGGCCCACACCGCGTACCCGGCCTCGGACAGCTCCTGCCGGAAGGCCGCCCACTTCTTCTCCCCGGGCCAGGCGCCGTCGATCCACCAGGTGGTGTAGCCGGCCGGGTCGAGCAGGGTGAGCAGCTGGAACACCGGCCGCCAGCGCTCGCGGACCTGCTGCGGCGCGTCCTCCCCCGGCGGGCGCTCCAGCAGAGCGGGGGCGAAGACCACCACGTCGCCGTGGTTGAGGTCCAGGTCGTCCCCGAGCACCGGCAGCAGGCGGGCGGTGGCCGGGCCGGTACGGACGGCCGGCAGGTCCGCGGTGGCGCCGTTGGTCCGGGCCGCCCGGACGGTGACGAGCTGCCACTCCTCGTCCACCGGGCCCTCGGGCTCGTCGAACTGGATGCCGATCCGGGCGCCGGCCGCGCGGACCGCGGCCCAGTCACGGTTGGCGGTCGCGGCGGTGACCAGGTGCCAGAGGTCGGGCTCCTGGACGGTGCGGTGCTGCTCCTCCGGCGAGGTCCCCTCCGCGGGCAGGGCGTGCAGCAGGATCTCCTCGTACAGCCGCTGGGCCCTCGGGTGGTCGCCCAGCTCGGTGGCGGCGGCCGCGGCCAGCCGCCGGGTGTTGATCCGGGTCGGCTCCTCGGCCAGCAGGGCGGCGCAGTGCTCGCCGACCTCGACCCAGCGGCTCTCGGCGGCGGCCCAGCGGGCCCGCGTCCAGTGCGCGTCGGCGGGGCTGGTGGCCATCAGGCGGTCCGCGAGGCGGCGCACCCCGTCGCCGTCCCCGGCGTCGATCAGGACGGCGCCGAGCAGGCCGGTCAGCGCCTCGTGGCCCGGGTCCTGGTCCAGCCGCTCCCAGAGCAGGTCGGCGGCGGCCCGGGTGTGGCCGAGCGCGCCGAGCAGCCCGGCGAGGTGCAGCACCAGGTCGGTGGCCTCGGCCCGGTCGCCGCGGTGCCGGCTGCGGGCCGCGGCGATCAGGTCGGCGTCGGCCTCCGGCGCGCCGGGCTCCGGGCGGGCGGCCAGCAGGGCGATCAGCTCACCCGGCGGCACCGGCAGCTCCGGCTCGGGCAGCGCCTCGGCGGCCGCCCGCAGCGCGGCGACCTGCTCGGCGACGCCGTCGGTGCGGCGCAGCTGGGTGAGCTTGCGCTCTCCGGTGGCGGCCAGGGCCAGCGCCACCGTGCGGGCGCCGCGGGCGAGGGCGAGCCGGCCGGCCGCCAGCAGCAGGTCCACGCAGGGGCGGTGGGAGCCGGTGGAGTCCAGGTAGCCGACCCAGCCGGTCAGGGCGGCGCCGAGTTCGGCGGTGTTCTCGTGGGCACCCGTGGCGTGCAGGATCTCGATCGTGGCGACCCAGGCCGGCCGCAGGTCGGGGTGCTGCTCGGCCTCGTCGGCCGAGGGCAGCAGGGCGAGCGCCTCCTCGGTGCGGCCGAGCCGGGCCAGTGCGCGGGCCCGCAGCATGGCGCCCCAGCGGCGGTCGCTCTCGTTGAGTTCGGCGCCGCGGGCGCGTTCGGCCTGCTCGGCGGTGTCCAGCAGGGCCAGCACCTCCTCGTCCCGGCCGAGCAGGTGCAGGGTGCCGGCCCGGGAGTGGTGGAAGTGCAGCGAGAGCCGCTGGCCGGCGGCCCGCATCCGGGTGGCGGCGGTGTCGAGGTGGCTGAGCGCGTCGGCGGGGCGGCCGTCGTCCTCCAGCGCGTCGGAGTACTCGCGGGAGAGGCAGTCGAAGCAGGCCCGGGCAGGCTCGATCCGGTCCAGGGTCTCGCCGAGGACGGCGAGCCGCTCGGGTACGTAGCCTGGGCCGTCGACCCGGGCGTGGCAGATGGCGAAGTCCTGGACCACGCAGACGGACTGCGGGCAGCTCGCGGTCTGCTCGCGGTGGGCGAACTCCAGCAGGTCCACGGCCTCGGGCAGGGCCTGCTCGCCCTGGTGGCGCTTGTTCAGCAGGTTCTGCATCCGCCAGTGCCGCAGGTAGACCTCGACCCAGGGCAGGTCGAGGGCCCGCGCGGTGGCGACCGCCTCCGGGAACACCGCGTCCAGCTGGTCGTTGCGGCCCTCGTTGGCGTGGCCGGGGAGTTCGTAGACGGCCTCGGCGAGGCGGTGGTGGCCGGCCTCGGCGAGCTGCTGGTGGGCGTCGTGGACCCAGGCCCAGATGTCGGTGCTCATGCGGTCTCCCCCTGCGGGTGGTGCTGTGCGCTGCTGACGGATGCGCTGATGACGGACGGGCGGCGGGCGGGTGCGGCGCCGGCGGACGCGGCGGCGGGCGGCGGTCCGCCGCCGACGGGTGTGCGGCCCGGCTCCGCCGGCGCGGCCGGGGCCGGCGGGCGGGGCCCGGCCGGGTGGTGCGGGTTCAGGCTCCGGCCCCCTCGTCCGGCCGGGTGCCCGAGGCGCCGGGGAACGGGTCCGGGAGTACGTCCGGGAGGGTGTCGGGGACGGCGGGCAGGCCCGCGGGCAGAGCTGCCGTCAGGGCCGAGACGGCGGTGCCGATCCCGGCCAGGGCGGCGGCCAGGTCGCCCTGCGGCGAGGTGCTGGACGGCCCGGCGGCAGCCGCCATGATCACCTTGAGCGAGCGGAGCAGGCCGGCCGCGGTGGCCGCGCCGGTGTGCCCGCAGCGGTAGGCGGTGAGCAGGTCCTGGACGGCGGGCGCGGCCAGGTTGAGGTACAGCCGGGCCTTCACCTCGCCGCCGGTACGGGCGGTGAAGGCCCGGGCGAGCCGCAGCGCGGCGGACGGGATCCGCGCGTCCGCCTGGTCGTCCTCGATCCTGGCCTTGAGCTCCGCCTCCCGGTCGGGGACCAGCACGAGCGGCAGGCCCGGCGGCTCGAAGCGGGCCGGTACGAGCTGCTCGCCGTCGTCCGCGAGGGCCGCGGACAGCCAGGCACGCTCCTCGGCGGGCAGCGGACGCTCGGGGTCGCGGAACAGCTCCCGGTTGCCGTGCTCGCTGCCGAGTTCGACGATCCGACAGTCCCGGAGCCGGGCGTAGCGGCGCAGGAACGGCAGCACCGCGTACCGGTCGCCGCGCGCGATCGGGACCTGCATCGCGCGGTACAGCATCTCCTCGAAGCCGCCGCCGCTGCCGAGCGCGATGTGCACCGCGCCGCCGCCGGCCGCCCGCAGCGCACCCGCCGTCAGGTCGCCCTGCGAGGTCGGGACGGGCACGTCGTCGGCGAGCAGGGTGAACAGCCGGTCGTCGCAGAGCGCCGCGCCCAGCAGGTCCTGGCCGTGCCGGGCGAGGATCCGGCGCCAGGCGGCGGGCCGCAGCCGGGCGGTCTCGTACAGGCCGTCCACGACGGCGTCGGCGAGGGCCTGCTGGAGCGCCCGGTAGTGCTCGTCGCGCTGGAGGTCCTCGCGGCTGGCGGTGGGGGTGAGCCGGTGGGACTCGACGACGCCGCCGACGAAGCCGGCCCAGCCGGGCAGCAGGTCGCGGGCGTCCTCGGAGAGCAGCATGCCGCGCAGGTAGACGGCCAGGTCGCGGTTGTCGCTGCTGCCGTACGTGCCGCCGTCCTGGACCCAGAGCAGGCCGACCGCGTCGGTGCCGCCGGCCGCCGGGCCCACCGGGAAGGCGGCGAGCGGCTCGAAGCGGCGGCCGAAGGCGGTGGCGAAGCGCATCCGGGCGGCGTACAGGTCGCCGGCCGGCTCCTCGCGCCAGGGCACCGGCACGTCGTTGACCGGCCGCTCGTCGTCGCCGACGAAGACCGGGACGTTCAGCAGGACGCAGTACCGGCCGAGCACCTCGCGCAGCGCCTGCTCGTCGGCCAGGTGGGCGTGCTCGGTCTTCAGGGTCAGCTCGACCACGCTGCCGGGGGTGCCGCGGGCGGCGACCGGCTCGACGCTGTACTGCTCGCCGCCGCGGCTGCGGTAGCGGTGGCCGAGGGCGGGCTCGCGGTGCGAGGTGGTGGTGACGGTGACCTCGTCGGCGATCGAGAAGGCCGACAGGAAGCCCAGGCCGAACGCGCCGATCAGCTCGTCGTTGCCGGTGACCTCGCGCAGCAGCCGGGTGTAGCCGGTGCCGACGGTGGCGAGGTAGGCGTGGATCTCCGGCTCGGTCAGGCCGGCGCCGGTGTCGGCGATGCTGACGGTCCGCCGGGCCGAGTCGCCGCGGACCCGGATCGTCGGGGTGTGGCCGCCGTCCGGGTCCTCCAGCCGGCGCCGGGTGTGCGAGTCGTGGGCGTTCTGCACGAGTTCGCGCAGGGCGACCAGCGGCGTGGAGTAGAGGTGCGTGGCGAGGACGCTCACCAGACCGCCGAGGTCGACCTCGGTCGTACGCAGATCCTCGGTGGGCGCGGGGTCGGGGCGGTGGCCTTCAGACATGAGGCCTCAGTGTGCCAGTAGGACTATTGCCTGGACCATTCCTTAATCGGACGGCCTTGCGACGGGAAACCTGGGCGTCAAACCAGGATTGACGCCCCACCGCCCGGAAAGGGAGGTTCGACCGCGTTCCGTCGCCCGCCCGGACATCCGAACGGGCCCGCGAACGGAGGAGGTTCATCATTGGGCCGTATCCGGGGAACGGCCTCGGGTGTTATCCGGTTGTTCCACTTTTATGACACCATCGGGCGAATTGTGCTCCATTCGGTGGAACCGGGCCGCGCCCTGGTGAATGCTGGACGTGCGACGTCAGGCAACGGCGCTCCCCGGGGCGGCCACCCCGAGGGCGCCATTTCTCGCACCGATCCTTCAGGGAGACCATCGTGTCCCGCATTCGCGCAGTCGCCGCTGTCACCGCCCTCGGGGCGTTCCTCCTCGCGGGCATCGGCACCGCCCAGGCCGGCAACGGCGCGGGTTCCGAGAGCCACTCCGACAGCAGCGTCGTCAGCAGCGTCGGATCCGGCAACCTCGTGGGCGGCGTGCACGGCAACGCCGACGGGTCGCAGCAGTCGGCCACCGGCTCGGGCGGCAGCAACCAGCACGACTCCACCGGCGTGACGGGCAACGCCGGTGCGGTCGGCGCCCTGCAGGGCAACGGCAACCTGGCGGCCAAGGTCTACTACCCCTTCGTCCTCTACTAGGGCGGATCGGGTCCGGCTCGGCACCGGGCCCGCACGACCATCGGGAGCGGCCCGGCCGGCACACCCGGCGGCCGGGCCGTCCGCCGGCGGCTCAGAGGCCGAGCACGGCCCGGGCCATCCGCTCCAGGCAGTCCGCGAGGTCCGCCCGCTCGCTGTGCGGGCGGTGCCGGACCCCGTCGTTGACCAGGGCGAACATCGAGTGCACCCGGATCCGGGCCTCCGCGTCGTCGTACTCCGGGCGGACCTGCCGGAGCAGCCCGACCCAGGTCCGCAGGAAGTCCCGGCGGAAGTCCACGGCGACCTTGCGGTCGACCGGAGCCAGCCGCTCGGTCTCGCTCAGCATGGCGCCGAGGTAGTGGCCGTGCCGCCGGGCGAAGCCGACGTACGCCCGCAGCCCGGCCTCCAGCGCCGCATCCGCCGGGGTCGCGCCGGTGATCGCGGCCCCGACCTCGTGCCTCAGCCGCTCACGGCTGCGCACCAGCGAGGCGGCGAGCAGGGCGGCCTTGCTGTCGAAGTGGTGGTAGACGCTCGGCCCGGACATGCCGACGGCCGCCCCGAGCTGATCGGTGCTCACATTGTCGAAGCCGCGCTCGTGGAACAGCCGCACGGCGGCCGAGAGCAGCTCCTCCCGGCGCCCGGGCCCGGCCGGGGGCGGACCGGCGAGGACCGGCGGCTCCACCCGGGCACCGGCGAAGCCGACCGCCAGCAGGGCCGTCCCGATGTCCCGCAGCAGCCGCTCGAAGCGCCGGCGCGGCGGCGCGAAGCCGTGGTGGGACAGGCCGCCGTAGACCGAGAGCGCCGACCAGCAGAGGAACTCCGCATCCGCCTGGGCCAGTTCCGGCCGCTCGACGCGCAGGACGCCGGCCATCAGCCGGACGTCGGCGCGCAGTTCACGGCGCAGCTCGGCCCGCCGGCGGGCCGGGAGCAGCCGCGAGTCGCGCTGCCAGAGGGTGCCGAGCGGGCGGTGCTCGATCGCCACGGTGCTGAGTGCGGCACAGAGTTCCGCCGCTCCGCGGGCCGGGGCCAGGGCGCCGCCGAGGGCGTCCAGGCCGGACCTGACCACCTGGTGGAGGAGTTCCGGCTTTCCCCGGACGTGCCGGTAGAGCGCGGGGGCGGTGATGCCGAGGCCGGCCGCGACCTCCGCCATCGAGACCTGGTGGTAGCCGCCGCGGTGGAACAGGTCGGCCGCGAGGCGCAGGATCTGCGCCCGCCGCCCGGCCGGGCGACTGCTGCCGCCGCCGGGGCGCACCCGCCGCACCTCGGCCACCGTTCCCTCCGCCCGCTCGCTCCTCGTCACCCCGGCCCGGCCCGCCGTTCGCGCCGCCGGGCCGCGCCTGCTCCCCGCCGTCCGCTCCGCGCCGTCCGCCTCGTACCGTCCACCTCGCGGTGTCCGCCGAGCCCGGCCGGCAGCCTAGCAAGGATTCACTTAACAGCGGATCGTCCCAGGTGAACCGTCCATCGGCCGGCTGCGGGAATCCCCGGTGACAGCTCTGGACAGCGGAAGCTACCCGCGATTAACTTGTGCCGCGATCCTCCTGGCCGCCGCGTGCGCCAGGCCCCCCGCTGGAGCACCACCGAAGGGAGCGCCACCGTGCGCCGCACCGTGTTCAACGAGGACCACGAGGCCTTCCGGGAGACCATCCGGGACTTCATCGCCAAGGAGGTCGTCCCGGTCTACGAGAGCTGGGAGGCCGAGGGCCACCCGCCGCGCGACTTCTACCGCAAGCTCGGCGCGCTCGGCGTCTACGGCATCGAGGTCCCCGAGGAGTACGGCGGCGCGGGCGAGACGGGCTTCAAGTACCAGGCGGTGGTCAGCGAGGAGTGCGCCCGGGCGGGCGTGACCTTCGGGTCCTCCGGCGTGCACACCGGCCTGGTGCTGCCGTACCTGATGGAGTACGCCGACGAGGAGCAGAAGCAGCGCTGGCTGCCCGGCTTCGTCTCCGGCGACATCATGACGGCGATCGCGATGACCGAGCCGGGCGCCGGCTCCGACCTCGCGGGCATCACCACCACGGCCAGGCTGTCCGAGGACGGCACCCACTACGTGCTGAACGGCGCCAAGACCTTCATCACCGGCGGGGTGCTCGCCGACCTGGTCCTGGTGGTCTGCCGGACCGCGCCGCACGACCCGGCCGACCGCCGGGCGGGCCTGTCGATCCTGTGCGTGGACACCACCTCCGAGGGCTACGCCGTCGGCCGCAAGCTGCAGAAGATCGGCCTGCGCACCTCCGACACCGCGGAGCTCTCCTTCACGGACGTCAAGGTGCCGGTCGCCGACCTGCTCGGCGAGGAGGGCAAGGCCTTCGCGTACCTGACCCACAACCTGGTGCAGGAGCGGCTGGCGATCGCGGTGGGCGCGTACGCCTCGGCCGCCGCGGCCGTGCAGTTCGCCGTCCGGTACGTGAAGGACCGCAAGGTGTTCGGCAAGGCGGTCGCCGAGTTCCAGAACACCAAGTTCACGCTGGCCGACTGCGAGGCCCAGGTGGTCGCCCAGCAGTCGATGGTGGACCGCGCCCTGGAGCTGTACCAGAGCGGCGAGCTGACGGTGGCGGACGCCGCCGCGGCCAAGCTGTTCTGCACCGAGTCGGCATCCGAGGTGATCGACAAGTGCCTCCAGCTGCACGGCGGTTACGGCTACATCCTGGAGTACCCGATCGCCCGCCTCTACACCGACAACCGGGTGTTCCGGATCTACGGCGGCACCAGCGAGGTCATGCGCACGATCATCGCGAAGTCGCTCGGCCTGTAGCGGCAGACCCCCTGCGGGAGGCCCCCGGTGCCGGGCGGCCTCCCGCAGGGGGGAGCATGGCGGCGGCGGGCCGGCCGGTCCCGCCACCGGCCCCGCCGGTCCCGCCGCATCCGAGGACGTCATGACGAGCGACTCGCTCCGTTCGGTCACCCGCGCACGGGCCGCGCTCGTCGCGCCCGGCATGCCCTTCGCCGTCACCGCGACCGGAGCCGGCCCGCGGTACACCGGCGGCCCGGCCACCCTGCGCGACGTCCTCGACGCCACCCGGGCGCACGGCGAGCGGCCCTTCCTGGTCACGTCCGGCGGCGCCCTCGGCTACGCCGAGCACCACGCCCGGGTCGCCGCCCTCGCCCACCACCTGCTGGACGCCTACGGCCTGCGGCCCGGCGAGCGCGTGGTGATCGCGATGCGCAACCTGCCCGAGTGGCAGATCGTCTTCTGGGCCACCCAGGCCGCCGGCCTGGTCGCCGTCCCGTTGAACGCCTGGTGGCAGGAGCGGGAGCTGGCCTACGCCCTGGACGACTGCGAGCCCGCCCTGGTCGTCGCGGACCAGGAGCGGGCCGACCGGATGCGGCCGTGGTTCGCCCGCCGGGCCGGGGCCGGCCCGCGGCTGCTGACCGTCGGCGGCCGGCCGCACCCCGGCGCCGACCGCTTCGAGGAGTTGCCCGCCCCGGCCCCCGGCGTGGCGCTGCCCGACCTGCCGCTCGATCCCGACGGCGACGCCACCCTGATCTACACCTCGGGCACCACCGGGCGCCCCAAGGCGGTCGCGGCCACCCGTGCGGCCTGGTGCGCGGCCCTGCTGGGCCCGCGCTTCTTCGCCGCCACCGCGGTGCTGTGCGCCGGCGGCGACCTCGCCGAGGTGCCGCCGCAGACCACCCTGATGACCTATCCGTTCTTCCATGTCGCCGCGTTCAGCACGCTGCTCCCGCTGATGGCGAACGGCGGGACGGCCGTCCTGATGCACCGGTGGGACCCGGCCGAGGCGCTGCGGCTGGTCGACCGGCACGGGGTGACCACCTTCGTGGGCGTGCCCACCACCGCGCTGGGCCTGCTGGACGCCGCCGACCGGGCCGGGGCGCAGCTGCCCACCCTGCGGATGCTGAGTACCGGCGGCGCCGCCGCCCCGCCCGGGCTGGCCGCCAGGATCAGGGCCCGGTTCGGCGGCCGGGTGGAGGCCCGCAACGGCTACGGGCTGACCGAGACCTGCGGCGGCGTGCTGGCCAACCTGGGCGACCGCTACCAGGAGCACCCGGACAGCGTCGGCCGGCCCTGCCCGGCCGTGGAGGTGCGGATCGCCGGCCCGGACGGCGCGACACTGCCGGACGGCGAGGTCGGCGAGCTGTGGCTGCGCGGGCAGCCGCTGTTCCGGGGCTACGCGGGCGACCCGGAGGCCACCGCGGCCGCCTTCAGCGACGGCTGGTTCCGCACCGGCGACCTCGCCCGGCTTCGGGGCGGCGAGGTGTACGTCGTCGACCGCCTCAAGGACATGGTGGTCCGGGGCGGCGAGAACGTGTACTGCGTCGAGGTGGAGGGCGTGCTCTGCGACCACCCGGCGGTGGCGGACGCCGCCGTGCTCGGCGTGCCGCACCCGCTGCTGGGCGAGGAGGTCGCCGCGGTGGTCGTGCTGCGCACCGGCACGGCGCCGGACGAGGACGGGCTGCGCTCACATGTCGCCGGGCGGCTGGCCGCCTTCAAGGTGCCCGCCCACCTGCTGTTCCATCCGGGACCGCTGCCGCGCAACCCGACCGGGAAGCTGCTGAAGCCGGCCCTGCGCGAGCAGCTCGCGGCCCTGCTGCCGGGCTGACCGCACCGACTCGACCGCGCCGGCCCGACCGCACCGACCCGACCGGCCGGCCGGCCGCCGGGCGGGGCACGCCGCGGCCGCCCCGGCGGACTGCCGGGACGGCCCGGGCCTGCGAACCGTACGGGGACGGCGGGCCCGGGGGCCGGGCCGCCCCGGGCGGTCAGTTCGACGAGCCCTGCTGCGCACGCCAGACTTCCCAGCCCGCCATCGAGGCGGCCTTGGCGTCTTGCAGCTTGCGGCTCGCCAGCTGGGACGGTGGGGTGTCCAACTGCCGCACCCAACTGCGCCCGGCGGAAGCGACGGCCACGCTCACCATCACGGCACCGGCCACGCCGAGGACGGCCCCGACACCGGTGAGCACCACACCGCCGACCAGCAGGCCGCGGTTGAGCTGGATTCCACTGAGGACATTCTGATTCGCCATGGGTCCACCATCCGCGAGCCCGTCCACCCCCGCATCCCGGGCAGGCCGGGGCGGCGCGGAATTGCTCCGACCGGGTCCCGGGTCCACCCGGCCGGCGGCGCCACGGGCCGTCCGGCGGCCGCGCCCGGCATGCGGATCCCGGCCGGTCGGCCCTAGGGTCGCGGACGGGGGCCCCGCCAGGAGGACGCGATGGACGATCTCGTACAGCTCGCCGACGAACAGGCCGCGAAGGCCGCCGCCAGTGCGCACGGCCGCAGCGCCCACCTGCTGATCCATGACGGGGTGCTGCGCCAGACCGTGATCGCGCTGACCGCCGGCACCGCCCTGGACGAGCACAACGCGCCGAGCGCCGCGAGCCTGCAGGTGCTGCGCGGCCGGGTGTCGCTGACCATCGCGGGCCGGCGGCTGGAACTGTCCACCGGGCAGTTGCACCCGATCCCGCAGGAACGGCACGGGCTGCTGGCGCACGTGGACTCGGTGGTCCTGCTGACCGCCGTCACCAACTGACCCGGCGTCCGAAGCCACCCCGCGCCGCCCCGGGCCGGCGCCCGGCCCGGCCCTGCGGGCCTACGGCGCCGCGACCGTCCGGGGCACGCTGTCGTCGACCAGCCGCAGGCCGCGCAGCACGTCCCGGCCGGTGGGGGCCAGTTCGGGCGCGGCCAGCCACTGGGCCGCCAGCCCGGCGAGCAGGGCCTGGTAGAACATGCCCCGGGCCAGCTCGGTCTCGTCGTCCGGCACCTCGGGCAGGCCCTGGAAGAGCGCGGCCAGCCCGAGCCGGCCCTCCTTCTGCACCGCGGCGAGCTGCTCCTTGAGTTCGGGGGCGTGCTCGACCTGGGCGATCGCCTCGAACTGGGCGGCCCACAGGCCCCGGTGTTCGGCGAAGGTCTCCAGGACGCCGTCCCAGACCGCGACGAACCGCTCCTCGGGGTCGTCGGTGCCGCCGTCCGCCCGGGCCACCGCGCCGGCCAGCGCGCTGCCCCACTCACCGACGGCCTCGATCAGCGCCAGGTTGAGCAGCGACTCCTTGGAGCCGAAGTGGTAGCCGATGGCCGCCAGGCTGACGCCGGAGGCGGAGGCGATGTCCCGGGCGGTCGTGCGCCCGTAGCCCTTCTCGTACAGGCAGCGCTTGGCCCCGGCCAGCAGGTCTTCTCGATTTCCCATGGCTCGATGCTACGACAGACATGGACGGATGTCTTGCACGAATGAACCAGACATATGAGTAAGACAAAGGAGCGAGACGGTCGATCTAGACATGCGTACTAGACAAGCGTCTGAAACGCTCGTACTGTCTTCCCCATGACCGCAACCCACGGCCTCGCCGGCCGCCGCGAATGGATCGGCCTCGCCGTCCTCCTGCTCCCCGTCCTCGTCCTGAGCATGGACATGGGCGTCCTCTTCTTCGCCGTCCCGTTCATCAGCACGAGCCTGGCGCCGAGCGGCACCCAGCAGCTGTGGATCATGGACATGTACTCCTTCCTGCTCGCCGGGTTCCTGATCACGATGGGCGCCCTGGGAGACCGGATCGGCCGCCGCCGGCTGCTGATGATCGGCGCCGCGGGCTTCGCCGGGGCCTCGCTGCTCGCCGCCTACTCGGGCGGCGCGGACCAGCTGATCGCCGCCCGGGCGCTGCTCGGCATCACCGGGGCCACCGTGATGCCCTCGACCCTCGCGCTGATCCGCAACATGTTCCACGACCCGAAGCAGCGCCAGGTGGCGCTCGCCGCCTGGGGCGGCGTGCTCACCGCGGGCGCCACCCTCGGGCCGGTGGCCGGCGGGCTGATGCTGAACCACTTCTGGTGGGGCTCGGCCTTCCTGATCGCCATCCCCGTGATGGCCCTGGTGCTGGTCGCCGCGCCGTTCCTGCTCCCGGAGTACCGCGCGCCGAAGTCCGGCAGCTTCGACCTGCTCGGCGCGGTGCTCTCGATGGCCGCGATCCTGCCGGTCGTCTACGGCGTCAAGACCGTCGCGGTGGACGGCTGGAGCCTGCTGCCGGCCCTCGCCCTGCCGGCCGGACTGCTGATCGGCACCGCCTTCGTCCTGCGCCAGCGCACCGCCGCCCACCCGCTGATCGACCTCGGCCTGTTCCGCATCCGCACCTTCAGCGGCGCGATCACCGTCAACACCATCGCGATGTTCGCGATGATGGGCTTCGCCCTCTTCACCTCGCAGTACCTGCAGCTGGTCAAGGGCATGAGCCCGCTGACCGCCTCGCTCTGGTCGCTGGCGCCGAGCGTCGGCGTCGGTGCGGCCGTCGGCCTGGCCGGCGCCCTGGCGGGCAAGGTCCGCCCGGCGCACCTGATGGCCGGCGGCTTCCTGATCGGCGCGGCCGGCTTCGGGATGATGACGCTCGTCGGCCCCGACTCCCCGCTCGCCCTGATCCTGGTCGCCGCCGGGGTGCTGGCCGCCGGCAGCGTCGGCACCATGACCCTCACCGCCGAGATGGTGGTCGCCGCCGCACCGCCGGAGCAGGCCGGCGCCGCCTCCGCCACCTCCGAGACCGCGGTCGAGCTCGGCAGCTCGCTGGGCATCGCCCTGCTCGGCGCGGCCGGCGCCGCGATCTACAAGAGCCGGCTGGACGGCCGGCTGCCGGCCGGGGTGGACGGCGAGGCGGCGAAGGCCGCCCACGACACGCTGGGCGGCGCGGTCTCGGTGGCCGGCCAGCTGCCGGGCCGGCTCGGCGGCGACCTGCTGGACGTCACCCGGTCCGCCTTCACGGACGGCATGCACGTGGCCGCGGTGGTCGGACTGCTCTTCCTGCTCGGTGCCTCGGTTGCGGCCCACCGGCTGATGCGGCACCTGCCGGTGCCGGCCGCCCCCGCCGGGCGGGAGCAGCCCGAGCCGGCCGCCGTCTGACCGTCCCGGCCGGGACGGCACACCCCCGGGCGGGGGCGGCGGAGGCGGGCGTACCCGCCGGCCGCGGCCCCGCAGGAGTGAGCCCGCCCGGCCGCCGGCCCTTGCGAGTCATCGAGAGCCCCCTCCCCCTCGGGAGGGGGCTCCGACGTGATGTCCCCGCAGGTCGGAGCGGCTTTCCGGCCGGCCGGACGGTAGCCCGCGGCACGCCGGGCCGAGCCCCTGAATCCACCCCTGGGGCCCCGGCTCTTTGACCACCGTTTCCCGCCCGGTGTATACGTTCGCCGTCTTGGCCAGGCATACTGGCCAAGCCGGGCGATTTGCCCGGCGACAACGGCGAGAATCGAAGGGACCGGTGGTCAGGGATGCTGCGTAACGGTCTGGAGCCCTGGCACCTCCTGGTGGTGCTGGCTGTCATTATCCTGCTCTTCGGATCGAAGAAGCTGCCCGAGATGGCGCGTGGGCTCGGCAAGTCGATGCGCATTCTCAAGGCGGAGACCAAGGCCCTGCGCGAGGACGACGCCCCGGCCGACGGTGCCGCGTCGAACGCCACCGCCGCGTCCACCGCGTCGCCGGCTCCCGAGCAGCCGCGTCCGGCGGCCGTGACGCCGTCGAACGTCACCACGGCTTCCGAGACCACCAAGTCGGCCACCGGCGCCTGAGCCCGGCCGCACCCGAAGGCTCTGCGGAGCCCGCGATCCGTCCTCCGACGGATCCGGGCTCCGTTGTCGTTCCCGGCCCGTCCGTGACGCCTCCGATGCCCGGGCCGGGCCCCGGGAGGCCGGGGCGGCCGGCTTTCTTCGGCGTACCGCGCCGCCGGGGCGGCGCCGACTCCGCGGGCGGGACCCCCGGCGGGCGCCCCCGGCCGCAGCCGTCGAACAGGTGGTGTCGATGGGGCTATTGATGCTGGTGGGGCCACAGGGACTGGTGGAACACAAGTGGCATCAGCCCCGATCCGAACAGTTCGATTTTCGACAAAACCGCTCCATTGCAGTCACATTGACGCAACATCAAAAAGTGTTCACCAGATCACCATGCGAGACGAACCTCTGACAATGCGTCGTCAATCCGCTTAGGATGACCGCGGCCTGTCACCCACCGGTGGATCGTTCTTCCGCCACGAGGATCTGATGACCCCACACATACCGGACGCCGTTTCATGGTGCCTGGCAGCCGGGGCGCTCGCCGCCGCCGCGCTGCTGCTGCGCCAGCGGCGGATCACCGGCTCGCTCGGCGAGCGGATCGGCGCTCTTGAGGACTCCGTGGCCGCCCGGGACGAAGCCGCCCACCGGCTGGCCGCCGTGCAGGCGCCGGCCCTCGCCACCGCGCCGCACGCCCTCCCCGGCGACCTCCCGCCGGCCGCCGACGCGAGACTCGCCGGAACCGCGTTCGCCGGCCACCTGCACAGCGTGCTGGAGCAGTTCGCGGGCGCCGCGGCCCTGGCCCGGGACCGCGCCGACCAGTCCGCCAAGACCGCGCTGAAGGGCGCGGTCCGCGCCCTCCAGGGCCTGGCGAACGAGCAGCAGCTCTCCATCTCCGACATGCAGGACCGCCACGACGACCCCGACGTGCTGCGCGACCTGCTGGAGATCGACCACGCCAACTCCCAGTTCGGCCGCCGGGCCCAGGCGATCGCCGTGCTCTGTGGCTCCTGGCCGGGCCGCCAGCGCCGGGTCTCCGCACTCTCCGACGTGGTGCGCGGCGCCAAGTCGCGGATCCGCGACTACCGGCGGGTCGAGGTCCGGACCCAGCTCGAACTCGCCGTGGTCAGCCGGGCGGTGGAGCCGGTGGTGCTCGCCGTCGCCGAACTGCTCGACAACGCGGCGCGGCACTCCCAGCCCAACACCACGGTGGAGGTCAACCTCCAGCCCGCGCACAACGGCGCCTGCGTGGTGATCGACGACGCCGGGGTCGGCATGGACGAACGCGAGGTCCGCCGGGCCGGGTACCTGCTCTCCGGGCAGCGGGCGGTGGACGTCACCCGGCTCGGCGACCCGCCGCAGTTCGGCTTCGCGGTGATCGGCGTGCTCGCCGCCCGCTACGGCTTCAGCGTCTCCGTCGACACCCGCTCGCCGTACGGCGGGGTGCGCGCGGTGCTGTTCCTGCCGAGCGCCCTGCTGACCCAGCCGGAGCCCGAGACCGAGCCGGAGCCGGCCGCCGCCGCACAGCCCGCCCCCGCCGCGACCGCCTTCCCCGCCCCCGCCCCCGCGCCGGCCCCGGCCTTCCCGGCCGAGCCGCTTCGGCAGACCGCCGGCGGCCTGCCGAAGCGACGCCGCCGGCACGCCTCGCCGGAGCCGGCCGCCGCCGCACAGCCCGCCGCCGACGCCCGGCTCGGGTCGGAGGCCGACTGGGACGCCGCCTGGGGACGCTCCGCCGAGGACACCGCACGCCGGATGGGCGCCTTCGCCCGCGGCACCCGGGCCGGACGCGCCGCCACCACCGACCCCGAAGGGACCCCGCAGGCATGAACAGCCCGCTCAACAACCACCTGGACAACGAACTCGGGTGGATGCTCGACGACGTCCTGCTGGTGCCCGAGGCCCGGCACGCCATCCTGCTGTCCGCCGACGGTCTCCTGCGCGCGCACTCCCGCGGGATCTCCCGCGACGAGGCCGACCGGCAGGCCGCCGCCCTCTCCGGCCTCCAGTCGATCAGCCGCTCCACCTCGGGTTTCGCCGGGCGTGAGGGCACGCCCTGGCGGCAGACGCTGATCGAGTTCGCCGACGGCTACGTCTTCCTGGTGGCCGCCGGCCCGGGCGCCTACCTGGCGGTGTCCGCGAGCGAGGCCGTCGACATGGAGGCGGTCAGCTACCGGATGCAGAAGCTGGTCGACCGACTCGGCAAGGAACTCACCAGCCCGCCGCGCCACGACGCCGGCCTGCGGACATGAGCGGCGCCCGGCGGCTCAAGGGTCTGGTCCGGCCGTACGTGGTGACCGACGGCAGGTCCCACCCCAGCCGCAACACCTTCGACCTGGTCACCCTGGTCAGCGCGATGCCGGACCGCCCGCTCGCCGGCCTCAGCCCGGAACGCCGCCGGATCGTCGAACTCTGCCTGCTGGGCGCGCTGTCGGTGGCCGAGGTGGCCGGCCACCTGCACCTGCCGGTGAGCGTCACCAAGGTGCTGCTCGGCGACCTCGTCGACAGCGGCCACATCATCACCCGGGCTGCCGTGCCGCGCACCCCGCAACCCGATTCCCAGCTCCTGCGGGAGGTACTGCATGGCCTCCGGGCCCGTCTCTGACATCTACCTGGCCCCGAGCGTGCGCACCGCCGTCAAACTGCTGGTCGTCGGGCACTTCGCGGTCGGCAAGACCACCTTCGTCGGCACCCTCTCCGAGATCCCGCCGCTGCGGACCGAGGAGCGGATGACCCAGGCCGGCGCGCTGGTCGACGACCTGGCCGGCGTGCACGGCAAGGACACCACCACCGTCGCCCTGGACTTCGGCCGACTCACCCTCAGCGAGAGCCTGGTGCTGTACCTCTTCGGCGCGCCCGGACAGCAGCGCTTCACCCCGCTCTGGCGGGACATGGCGTACGGGGCGCTCGGCGCGCTGGTGCTCACCGACACCCGCCGGCTGGAGCAGTCCTTCGCCGTGATGGACCTGCTGGAGGAGCACGGCCTGCCGTACGCCGTCGCCGTCAACCGCTTCGACGGCGCACCGGAGTTCGCCGAGGAGGAGCTGCGCGAGGCGCTCGACCTGCTCCCCGACACCCCCCTGGTCAGCTGCGACGCCCGGGACACCGGCTCGGCGACCCGCGCCCTGGTGACGCTCGTCGAGTACCTGTCCGCCCGTGTCGAGGACCCCACCGAACTGGAGCCCGCGTGACCCACCCCGCCCCGCCCCCGGGCTGCCCGGCGCACAACGCCGACGGCGACCTCGCGGCGTTCGGATTCCCGCTGTACGACAAGGAGTTCGCCACCGACCCGAACGCCGTCTACGCGCACCTGCGGCAGTACGGCGCGGCCGCCCCGGTCGAGCTGTACCCGGGGGTGCGGGCCACCCTGGTGACCTCGTACGCGGCCGCGCTGGACGTGCTGCGCACCCCGGAGACCTTCTCCAAGGACCCGCGCCGCTGGAAGGACCTCAACCGCGGGGTGATCGCGCCGGACAGCCCCGCGCTGCCGATGATGGCCTACCGGCCGAACGCGCTGTTCACCGACGGCGCCGACCACGCCCGGCTGCGCGGCGCCATCAACGACAGCCTGGAGCAGGTCGACCCGGTCGCGCTGCGCGGGTACGTGGAGCGCAGCGCCGACGTGCTGATCGACCGCTTCGCCGCGCTCGGCGAGGCCGACCTGGTCCGCGACTACGCGCGCACCCTGCCGCTCCTGGTGTTCAACGAACTCTTCGGCTCCCCGGCCGAGTTCGGTGACCGACTGGTGGCCGGGATGTCCGGGATCTTCGACGGGGTCGACGCCGAGCGGGCCAACCAGGAGCTCACCGCCTGCCTGCTGGAGCTGGTCGCGTTGAAGCGCTCCCGGCCCGGGCCCGACATCACCTCCTGGCTGATGTCCCACCCGTCCCGGCTGACCGACGAGGAGATGCTGCACCAGCTGGTGCTGCTGATGGGCGCCGGCACCGAGCCGCAGCTCAACCTGATCACCAACGCGCTGCGGCTGCTGCTCTCCGACGACCGCTTCGCGGGCAGTCTCGCGGGTGGCAGCCTGCCGGTCGACGACGCCCTCGACGAGGTGCTCTGGACCGACCCGCCGATGGCCAACTACGCCGTGCACTTCCCGGTCCGGGACGCCGAGCTCGGCGGGGTGCGGCTGCCCGCGGGCGACCCGGTGGTGATCAGCTTCTCGGCCGCCAACAACGACCCGACGCTGGCCGCCGAGCACCGTACCGGCAACCGGGCCCACCTGGCCTGGAGCGCCGGTCCGCACACCTGCCCGGCGCAGAGCCCGGCCCGGCTGATCGCCACGGTCGCGGTCGAGAAGCTGCTGGACCGCCTGCCGGACCTGGAACTCACCGTCCCGGCGGACGAACTGCCCTGGCGGCCGGGGCCGTTCCACCGTGCGCTGGCCGCCCTGCCGGTGCGCTTCCCGCCGGCGCCGGTGGCCACGGCGGCCGGCCGTGGCGCCGCGCCGCAGCAGGCCGCCGGGCGACCCACCGCGCCCGAGTACCCCGCAGCCGACCACCCCGCACCGGAGCACCCCGCACCGCACCCTGCCGGGCCGGACGCCGCCGACGCGTACCGCGCCGCTCCCTCCACCGCGGCGCCGCAGCGCGCCGCGGGCAGCACGGCCGCACCGAGCACCGCTGTACCCGGACGCCCCGCCGAGACCCCTGGAGAGACCTCATGGCAGCCCCTTCAGCCACTTCCGCCGCTTCCTGCCCCTACGCCCTCGACCCCACCGGCAGCGACATCCACGGCGAGGCCGCACGAGTCCACCAGGACGGGCCGGTCGCGCGGGTGGAGCTCCCTGGTGGCGTGGTTGCGTGGTCGGTAGGCAGCCAGGAGCTGCTGAAGCAGCTGCTCACCGACCCCCGGGTCTCCAAGAGCGCCCGCCGGCACTGGACCGCGTTCATCAACGGTGACATCCCGGCGGACTGGCCGCTGAACCTCTGGGTCGCCGTGGAGAACATGTTCACCGCGTACGGCACCGAGCACCGGCGGCTGCGCAAGCTGGTCGCCGCCGCCTTCACCGCCCGCCGCACGGAGGCCATGCGGCCCCGGGTCGAGCGGATCACCACCGACCTGCTGGACGCCCTGGCCGCCGCGCCCGCCGGGGAGCCGGTGGACCTGCGGGAGGGCTACGCGTACCCCGTCCCGATCCAGGTCATCTGCGAGCTGTTCGGCGTGCCGGAGGAGGCCCACGCGGGGCTGCGCGCGTGCGTGGACGGCATCTTCAACACCAACGCGACGGCCGAGGAGGCCCAGGCCAACGTCGTCGCGATCTACGGCATCCTGACCGAGCTGGTCGCGCTCAAGCGCAAGGAGCCGGGTGACGACCTGACCAGCGTGCTGCTCAGCGTGCGCGACGAGGAGGCGGACGGCGAGGGCTCGGCCCAGCTCAGCGAGAGCGAGCTGGTGGACACCCTGCTGCTGCTGATCAGCGCCGGCCACGAGACCACCGTCAACCTGCTCGACAACGCCATCCACCTGCTGCTCACCCACCCCGAGCAGCTGGCGCACGTGCGGGCCGGCCGGGCCTCCTGGAACGACGTCATCGAGGAGGCGCTGCGGCTGCGCTCGCCGGTGGCCAACCTGCCGCTGCGCTACGCGGTCGAGGACATCCAGGCCGGGGACGTGCTGATCCGCAAGGGTGACGCGATCCTGGCCGCGTACGCCGCCGCCGGGCGGGACGCGGCGGTGCACGGCGCCGACGCGGACGTCTTCGACGTGACCCGGGCCGGCAAGGAGCACCTGGCGTTCGGCCACGGGGTGCACTTCTGCCTCGGTGCGCCGCTGGCCCGACTGGAGGCGGCGATCGCCCTGCCCGGGCTGTTCGAGCGCTTCCCCGACCTCGCGCTGGTCGAGCCCGACGGGAAGCTCCCGCCGGTGGAGTCGTTCATCTCGAACGGCCACCTCGCCCTGCCGGCCGTCCTGCGGCCGGCCGCGGGGTAGTCGCACGGCTCGACGGACCCGGGGCGCGGCAGGCCGTCCGCCGCGCCCCGGGCCTGCGGCGGCCCGGCCCACGCCCGCGTCAACGGACCCCCGCCAGGGCCTGCCGCTCGGCGCCGGCCGGCCGCCGGGGGCGGGGCCGGCGGATCAGCAGTCCGGCGACGGCGCCGAGCAGCACCACGGCGGCGCCCAGCCAGAGGGACTCCCGCAGCCCGTGCTCGAAGGCGGCGGCCGGGCCGGCCGCCGCGGCGGCCCTGGCACTTCGGCTGAAGACGGTGGTGAGCACCGCGATGCCCAGCGCACCGCCGAACTCGCGGACGGTGTTGTTCACCCCGGAGGCCTTGTTGTGCTCGTGCTCGGCGACACTGCCGATCACCGTCGCCGGGTTGGCGGCGAAGACCAGGCCCATGCCGACGCCGGCCACCGCCAGGGCCGGCACCAGCGAGCCGTACGAGACGCCCGGGCCGACCAGCAGGGCGAGCCAGCCGAGGGCCGCGGCCTGCATCACGCAGCCGAGGGCCTGCAGGACGCCGCCGCCGATCCGGGCCACCACCGCGCTGGCGAGCGGGACCACGACCACCGGCGCGGCCGTCCAGGGCAGGGTGCGCAGGCCGGCCTCGAACGGCGAGTAGCCCATCGGGCCCTGCAGGTACTGGGCGAGGAAGAAGATCGAGCCGAAGACACCGAAGTACATCACCAGCGCCACCGCGTTGCTGAGCATGAAGGACCTGATCCGGTACATGCCGGCCGGCACCAGCGGTTGCCGGGCCCGCCGCTGCTGGACGGCGAAGAGGGCCAGCAGCACGACCCCGCCGCCGAGGCCGGCCAGCGTCCGGGGGCCGGTCCAGCCGTGGTCGGCGGCACCGACGATGCCCCAGACCGCGACGACCACGGAGGCGGTGACCAGGGCGACGCCGGCCACGTCGAGCGCGCCCTCACGGCCCCGGCTCTCCCGGACGGCCCGGCGGACGAGCGGCAGCGCGAGCAGTCCGACCGGGACGTTGATCCAGAAGATCCAGTGCCAGGCCAGGCCCTCGGTGACCAGGCCGCCGGCCAGCGGCCCGATCGCGACGCCGAGCCCGTTGACGCCGCCCCAGACGCCGACGGCGAGTGCCCGCCGGGCCGGCGGCACGGCGGCCACCGCGAGGGTGAGCGAGACCGGCAGGATGGCGGCCGCCCCGGCGCCCTGGAGCGCCCGGGCGGCGATCAGCTGGTCCGCGGTGCCCGACAGGCCGCAGGCGGCCGAGCCGAGGGTGAACAGGGCCACGCCCCAGAGGAAGACCCGGCGGCGGCCGAAGCGGTCGCCGAGCGCGGCGCCGGCCAGCAGCAGTCCGGCGAAGGCGAGGACGTAGCCGTTCACCACCCACTGCAGCTCGGACTGGCCGATCCCCAGGTCGGCGCTCATCTCGTTGAGGGCGTTGGTCACCACGAGGTTGTCGAGGGAGACCATGAACATCGGGACGGAGGTCGCCAGCAGCGCCCAGAGCGCTCCCGGCCGGTTCTCTGGCATGACCCGGCTCCTTATGGATAGCAATACTGTTCACTATCGATAATGGACAGTATGGGTATCCATCCCGGGGGGACGCAAGGGCCGCTCGGAAAAAAGTGGAGATGTAAGCTATCCATACCGTTGGAGAGGGAGAGCCCATGCGCATCGGAGAGCTGAGCACCCGGACCGGCGTCCCGGTGCCGACCATCAAGTACTACCTGCGCGAGGGCCTGCTGCCCGCCGGCGAACTGACCAGCCCCAACCAGGCCCAGTACGGCGACGCCCACGTCCGGCGGCTGAAACTGGTCCGCGCCCTGCTCGACGTCGGCAAGCTCTCCATCGCGGCCACCCGGACGGTGCTCGACTCGATCGACGCCCCCGACAACTCGCTGCACGACCGGCTCGGCATCGCCCAGCACGCCCTCAACCCGGCACCCGCCGGCGACCCCGACTCCGCCGAGCTGCTGGAGGCCCGGGAGCTCGCCGACCGGCTGATCGCCGAGCGCGGCTGGCTGGTCGAGAGCCCCGGCCCGGCCCGGGACACCCTGACCCAGGTCCTGCACAGCTACCTCGAACTCGGGCAGCAGGACCTGCTCGCGGTGCTCGACGACTACGCGAACGCCGTCGAGAGCCTGGCCGCCTCGGAGATCGCCACCGTCGGCCGCCGCCCCGACCCGGACAGCCAGGTCGAGGGCGTCGTCCTCGGCACCGTGCTGGGCGACGCGCTGATCACCGCCCTGCACCGGCTTGCCCAGGAGGACGCCTCGGCCCGGGCCTTCGCCGCCCTGGGCTGACCGACGGCCGCGCCGGACCGCACCCCCGGACCGCATCCCCCGGACGGAGCAGGCGCCCGGGCGGACCCGGCCGCCGGGCCACAGGCTGGAGAGGGCTGTGCCGAAAGCCCTGGACCCCAGTCGCAGGATGGTGCCCGTGGAGACGTGGACCCCCAAGCTGATCCGCGGCGTGGCCTCGGTGGTCGGCGGCTTCGCCGCCCTGATGATCGGCTACTTCACCCTCCCCCTGGAGTTCTTCGGGCCCGAGCGGCCCGCCCTCAGCTGGCTCGTCTTCGGCACCGCGCTGACCGTGCTGACGGTGCTGCTGCTCCGTAAGACGCTGCAGGTGCTGACCCAGGTGGGCGGCCGGCCCGGGGTCGGCCTGGCGTTCCTGATCCTCCTGTCGATGGTGGTGTTCTCCGCCGGCTACTTCGTGCTGGCCCAGGACAACCAGTTCAACGACCTGCGGACCAGGCTGGACGCGCTCTACTTCACCGTGATCACCATGTCGACCGTCGGGTACGGGGACATCACGCCGACCGGGGACGAGGCTCGGGTGGTGGTGATCCTGCAGATCTTCTACAACTTCGTCTTCCTGGCGGCGGCCGCGGGCAGCCTCAGCAACCGGGTGCGCGGCCAGATCGCCGCCAGGGTGCGCGAACCCCACCCGGAGCCGGGGCCCGGTCCGCCGCCCGGGCCGGGACCGGAACCCGACCCCTGATCAGCTGTCGTTGTCGGTGACGCCCGCCCCCGGCCGCACCGTGTTGAGCAGCACCGTCAGCCGGGCCTGCCAGTTCAGGCTGGTCGCGGTGTCGATCGCGTGCTTCTTGGCGAGGTCCCGGACGATCCGCTGGGCGTCCTTCAGCTCCTGCTGCGCGTCCGCCTCCTGCCCGGCGGCGAGCGCCTTGCCGGCGTCGTCCAGGGCCCGCAGCAGCTCGGCCTGCTTGTCGCGCTCCTTCTGCAGCTGCGCCTTCGCCACCAGCTCGCGCAGCGCGAGGAGCTGCGCGGCCGGGCCCTGCAGCTTGGTCGGTGCCGGTGACGCCGTGGCGGACGGCCGGGCGGTCGACGGCGCGGCCGTGGGGCTGATCGGTACGGGGCTGCCGGCGGCGCTGCGGGTCACGGCGGGCGGGGTGCTGCTCTTCCCCGCCGGCGGTCCGTCGAGGGCGACGATCGCGATCACCGCCGCACCCGCGACCCCGGCCACCCCCAGGGCGCCGAGCAGCAGCGGCCGGCGCCGGGCCGGCTGTCGCGCCCGGCCCGTGTCGCCGAAGGCGGCCCCGTACGGCGGCGCCTGCCCGGCGGAGGGCATCACCGGCACCGGCGGCATCAGGGCGGTGGCGGGGCCCGCGTGCCCGGGCGGCGCCGGGTGACCGGTGGCCGGGTGGTGGCCCGGGCCGGGCACCGGCGGCAGGACGGTGGTGTGCTGCTGGTCGGCGCCGTTCTGCGGCCCGCCGGGGAAGAGCGGCCGGGCCAGGTCGGCGCCGGCCAGCAGCTCGGCCGTCCGGTCGGCGGCGGAGCCGGTCGGCAGGGCGGGGACGGCGGCCAGGAGTTCGGCCCGGGCCGCGGCCGCGTCGTAGGGGCGGTCCCCCGGGTTCTTGGCGAGCAGCCGCAGCACCGCCGCGTCCAGCGCCGGGGGTATGCCGGGGCGGCGGGCGGACGGCGGCAGGGGCTGCTCGGAGACCTGCTTGAAGGCGATCGCCACCGGGGTGTCGGCGGTGAACGGCGGCTCGCCGGTGAGCATCTCGGTCATCACGCAGCCGACCGCGTAGAGGTCGGAGCGGCCGTCCACGGCCGCGGCGGTGGCCTGCTCGGGCGAGAGGTAGGCGGCGGTGCCGAGCACGGTCGCGGCCTGGGTCAGCCCGGCGCCGGAGGAGCCGGCCCGGGCGATGCCGAAGTCGACCACCTTCACGCCGCCGTCGTACGTGATCATGATGTTGCCCGGCTTGATGTCCCGGTGCACCAGGCCCGCGCCGTGCGCCACCTCCAGCGCCTCGCAGACGGCCGCCGCGATCCCGACCGCGCGCTCGACCGGCAGCCCCGGCTGCTCGGCCAGCAGGGCGGCCAGCGAACGGCCGTGCACCAGCTCCATGACGATGTACGGCGAGCCCTGGTCGACCCCGGAGTCGAAGACCATGACGATCCGCGGGTGCGCCAGCATCGCGGCGTGCTGGGCCTCCCGGCCGAACCGCTCGGCGAAGCGCGGGTCGTCGGCCAGTCCGCCGTTGAGCACCTTGACGGCGACCTGCCGGCCCAGGACCCGGTCGACACCCCGCCAGACGGTGGCCATGCCGCCGACCCCGAGTATCTCCACGAGCTCGTAGCGCTCGTTCAGCGCACGTCCGATCACTGGAACCGCTCCCCTCACCGTCCCGCGCCCAGGGCTCCTGGTCGCCTCGCGCACCTGTGCACGATAGCGGCCGTGCCCCGGCGGGCCCTACGGATCCGGGCCCTACGGATTCGGGCCCTACGGATTCGGGCCCTACGGATTCGGGCCCTACGGATTCGGGCCCTACGGATTCGGGGCCTACGGATCCGAGGCCGCCCCGCCCTGGGCGCGGCCGACGGGCGCGCGCGGGGCGCAGCGCCGGGCGGCGGCCGGGGTCGTGACGAAAAGGTCCGGACGGGCGGTGGGTCCGGGGGGATTCACCCGCCGCCCGTCCGGAGTTCGGGTCACCTCGCGGTGGAGGTGCTGCCGGACCGCGCGGGCGGCAGCCCGGAGCGGTCCTCGGTTCGGCCGACGGCCGTCTCGGAGGACTGCGGGGCGCCGCTCCGGCTGCCCTGCGTCCCGTCCGCGGCCGTGGGCGAAGCGCCGGTGGTGGCCTGGTCGCCGCCCTCGCGGGCGCTGCCGGCCGTGCCCGCGCGCACCGCCGCGCAGTAGCCCTGGATCTTCTCGGTGCCGCCCGCCGCCTTGAGCAGCGGGGCGTACCGGGCGTCGGCGGCGAGCGAGCGCAGGGTCTTGCCGTGCACCTGGGCGTCGGCCAGGTCCTGGCAGAGGGCCACCAGTTCGGGTACGGCGGTCGGGCCGCCGGGCGTCGGCGAGGCGCCCCGCTCGCCCGGACCGGCACCGGGCCGGGTGGCCGACGACGTGCCGGGGGCGTCCCCCGGGCCGGGGGACGCGGTGGCGCCCGGGACGCTCGCTCCGCCGGGGGTGACGGACCCGCCGGAGGGGGCGAAGGAGCCGCCGGGCGAGGAGCCCGGCCGGGCACCCGTCTGCTTGCCCGACAGGGTGCCGGGCGGCGTGCCCGTGGACATCTCGGGGGTACCCAGGGCCGCGGGCCGGCCGCTGCCGGACTGTCCCCCGCCGAGCGCGGCCGGCAGATGGCCGCCCCCGGCCGCGACCGCGACCCCGCCGAGCGCGCTGGCCGCGAGCGCGACGACGGCGGCCTTGGCGCTGAAGGCCTGGGCCAGCGCGGCGGGTGCCATCGATCGTCTCCGGGGCGGTGCGGCGGTAACGGAAGCAGGGACAGGTACGGCGGTGGGACGGGCGGCCAGCCGGAACGCGGCCAGGGCCGCCTCCTCACCGGAGAGTTCGCCCTCCGCCGGCGGGGCAGCCGCAGCGGTGAGCAGGGCGGCCAGCGCCTGGTGCCCGCTGTCGCCGTCCTCTCCGGTGAGGGAGGCCTGACCGCCCGGCGTACCAACCGCCGCACCGCCGAGCAGCTGCTCGGCGGTGTCGCGGTCGATCCGACGGGATCGGTTGGTGCTCATCTCAAGTCCTTCAGCGTCGCGGTCCTGGGTTCTGTCACACCCTGCGGAGATTTTTTCTGGGGAGCTCCCCGGTGGGGTATCCCGGCCTCGGGCGCACCGGTGCGCTCCAGCAGCTTGGCGAGTCCGCGCAGCCCGCGGTGGGCGGCCATCCGCACGGTGCCGGCCCGCTTGCCGAGCACCCGGGCGGCGCTCTCCGCGTCCAGCTGCATGACCACCCGCAGCAGGACGGCCTCGGCCTGGTCGCGCGGCAGCCGGGAGATCAGCGCGAGCGCGTCGGAGGTGCCGACGGTGGCGAGGGCGGCGCCCGCGGTGTCGTCGCCCGAGGCCAGTTCGGCCAGGTACTCCAGCGGCAGGTCGGCGGTGGGGCGGCGGCGTCTGCTGCGCAGGTGGTCCAGCGCTCGGTTGCGGGCGACGGTGGCGGCCCAGCCCCGGAACCCGTCCGTGTCCCCGGAGAAGGTGTGCAGGTCGCGGGCTATCTGCAGCCAGGTCTCGGAGGCTATGTCCTCGGCGTCCTGGGTGTCGCCCGGCCGGCTGCCGACCAGCACGCGCAGGTAGCGCAGCAGTCCGGGCTGGACCGCGCGGAACAGCTGCCGGAACGCCTCCTCGTCGCCGCCCTGTGCGGCGGTCAGGGCCGCCGTGAGGTCGGCCGGGCCGTCGGGCCGGCGGCCGGCGGTTCTCTGTCCGGCCGGGTCGGTGGATCCCCCGGCGGGGCTCACGGCAGGGCGGGCCGCCGGCTGGTCCAGCGGGTGGCCGGCCGACCGGGATCGCGGCGGCGGTACGAAGTCGGGGGCGCCGACACCACTGTCGGTTCCGGCTCCGGGGCGGTCTGCACTGTGCACTCGCCCCATCATGCGGCATCCGGCCCCCGGCCGGACGGGTGCCCGGTGAACTCCGTGTTGCGGCGGACGGGACCAAACCCCCTGCCCGGACGGGTCCAAAGGCCCGGTGGGCGCTGCCGTTCGCCCGCAGCCCCGACACCCGCACCCCGCATACGTTGAAGGAGAACCGGAGCGACACGGAATCTCCACGGCTTCTTCATATCCGTGACCCCGCCGTCCGTCGGGCGATCACCGCCCCGCCCTCCGCCCACCCAGGCCGCCCCCGGGGCCGCCCACGCGCCCCCTTGCGGCACCCCGCCCGCCCGCCGGACGGGCGCCCGCACCGTGCCCACGCCCGCCCCAGCCGCCCCGCCGACCAGGAAGACGTGATGAAGACCGCCCAAGAGCTCTACACGGACGGGCTGCGCGACCACTTCGCGCCCGCCATGCGCGCCCTGGGCCTCAGCGGATGGCGGCACACCTTCAGCCTCCCCGACGAGAGCCGTTGGGCCCTGATCGGCGTCGTCCGCCGGCCCCGTTGCGACCGGGTGAGTTTCACCCTCGACCTCAGCCTGACCGGCAAGCAGGACTGGGCCGACAGCGGCCTCCCCGGCCTGCGCCCCGACCCCCGGGTCCCCCACCGGGTCGAGACCTGGCGGGCCCGGATCGGGGACCTGCTGCCCGTGGCGGACGAGATGTGGTGGGAGGTGCTTCCCGGCCCGCGCTGGCAGGTCGCCGTGGAGGACGCCGTCGCCGCCGTCCGGCACTACGCCCTGCCCGAACTGCTGCGCCTGGTCGACCGGGGCCGCACCGGCGAGACCTACCTCGCCCGCGCCGACCTCGCCGACGTCAACGCCGCCCTGCTGGACGCCTCGGTCGCCCGGATCCAACGCGCCGAGCTCGCCGACAAGTCGCTCGTCCTCACCGGCGCCTGGAACCGGGCCGACCCGGTGGCCCGGGAGGTCCTGCAGGGCGTCGCCGAGGGCTTCCTCTCCGCCGGGGACGAGCGGTTCCGGACGGTCCGCTGCGTGGACACCCTGGGGCGTGAACTCTGGCTCTTCCCCGACGAGTAGCCCTCCCGGGCGCCGTATCACGGTCGCTCCCATGACAGTTGTCACGCCGATCCGGCAACGGAAGGCACTGCTGGGGCGGGTGGCCCGATCGCCAGACTGGAGGCACGACGCGGGGCGGACCGCCCGGCGCGAACTCCCGGCGGAGGCAGCCACCATGAGCCAGACCCTGAGCAGCACCGGCACCCGCACCACCACCGCGAGCACCGACCGCGCCACCACCGCGAACGCCCGCTCCGCCTACACCCCGCTCGCGGTCGACGTGCTGGCCCCGCTCGGCGGCTACGTCCTGCTGCACTCCGCGCTGGGCCTGAGCCAGGTCGCGGCCCTCGGCCTGGCCAGCGTCATCCCCGCCGCCCGGACCGTCCTCGGGCTGCTGCGCGAACGCCGGCTCAACACCTGGGCCGCCCTGATGCTCACGATGAACCTGCTCGGCCTGGTGCTGGCCGGCGTCACCGGCGACGCCCGGCTGATGATCGCCAAGGACGGCCTGCTCAGCGGAGCGGTCGGCCTGGCGGTGCTGGCCTCGGTCGTCGCCGGGCGGCCGCTGATGTCCGGCGTCCTGATGCCCTTCCTGACCAAGGGCGACCCGCTCCGCACGGCCGCCTGGGAGCGGCTCGCCGGCGGCCGGGCGGCCGCCTCACGGGCCTTCCGCCGGCACGAGCGCGCCTTCTCCGCCGTCTGGGGCCTGGCCCTGTCCGGTGAGTGCGCGGCCCGGGTGACCGGTGCCTTCACCCTGCCGGTGAGCACCATGGCCTGGCTGTCGACGGTCTTCCTGGTGGCCGCGATCCTGGTCGGCGCCCTGGTCGGCCAGGCCGCCGCCGACCCGATGGAGAAGCTCGTCCGGGCCGAGGCCGCCGCCCTCCCCGAGCCCGCCGCCGCCTGACCCGGCGACCCGCCCGGACGAAGCCGGCAGGCCCCGGGCCGGACCTGACGCGGCATCGGGCAACGGGTCCGTTCCGGAACCACCGGACCGCCCCAGGAGTCACAACAACAGGGGGCGACCGCCCCCACCGGACACGGGGGGAACCGATGACAGACACCGGCACGCAGGCCGAGAGGCGCACCCTGACCTGGGACGGATGCCTCAACGTACGGGACCTCGGCGGCCTGCCCACCACCACCGGGGGCCGTACCCGCCGCGGCGCCGTCGTCCGGGCCGACAACCTCGACCGGCTCACCGCCGAGGGCTGGGAGGCCCTGCGCGCCCACGGCATACGCACCGTGGTCGACCTGCGCAACGCGGACGAGTACAAGCCGCTGCTGCCCCGGCCCGCCGATCTCGACCTGGTCCGGATACCGCTGGACGAGCTGGCCGGCGCGGACTGGTGGCAGCGCTGGGGCGAGCTCGACGGCACCCCGCTCTCGCTGCGCCCCTACCTCGACGAGTGCCCCGGCGCGATCGCCGAGATCGTCAGCACCGTCGCCCGGGCCCGGCCCGGCGGGGTGGTCGTGCACTGCGGGGCGGGCCGTGACCGTACCGGCCTCGCCGCCCTGCTGCTGCTCTCCCTGGCGGGCGCCGAGCCCGCCGCGATCATCGCGGACTACCTGCTCAGTGGCCCCAACCTGCGCCCGCTGTGGGGCATGCTCGGCCGCCCCGACGAAGGCGAACTGATCGCCGCCGCCCTGGAACGGGCCGGCACCACGGCCGGCGACGCCCTGCTCGCGACCCTCGACGGTTTCGACCCGCAGGCCCGGCTGCTCGCGGCCGGCCTCGACCCCGCCGACCTGGCCGCCGCCCGCCGCCGCCTGCTCGACCCGCAGGCTGCGACGATCCACCCGTGATATTCCGCACCGCGACCCGCCAGGACCTCCCCGCGATCATCGCCCTGCTCACCGACGAGGAGGGGGTCACCGACCCCGCCGGCGTCCGGGTGGACGAGGCCTATGACCGGGCCTTCGACGCCGTGGACGGCGACGCCCGCAACGAGATGCTCGTCCTGGACGAGGGCGACGGCACCGTCCTGGGCTACCTGCAGCTCACCTACATCCCCGGCCTCGGCCGGCACGGCCAGGAACGGGCCCTGCTGGAGGGTGTCCGGGTCCGGGCCGACCGGCGCGGCGAGGGGCTGGGCCGCCGGCTGATCGGCGAGGCCGTCGAGCGGGCCCGGCGACGCGGCTGCACCCTCGTCCAGCTGACCAGCGACAAGCGCCGCACCGAGGCCCACGCCTTCTACGCCTCGCTCGGCTTCGCCGGCAGCCACGACGGGTTCAAACTGAGCCTCTGACGGCAGAGTTGCCGAGCGCGGGCCGCCGGGTACGGGGCTGCCGGGACGCCGACCTCCGGGCCGCCGGCTGCCGGGAGCCGGGGGCGTTACCGGCGGCGCCCACCGCCGAGGCGCTCCCGGATCGCCCGCATGGTGGCACGTAGCTCGTCCCACCCGGGCGTTCCTGGGCGGACGACCTCCCCCGCCGGCCGCCCGGCGCCGGGCGCGGCCGGTCCGGCCGGCTCGGGGGGCGGTGCGGCGCAGGCCGGTGCGGCGGGAAGGCCCTCCGGCGTCCGGTCGCGATGCTGCGGTCCACCGGTGTGCTCCAGGTCGTCGGGGCCGGCAGGCCCGGCGGTCCTCGGTCCGGCCGGGAGGGGCTCGGCCGGGGCGGGCCCGGCCGCTGCGGCCGCTCCCCCCACGCTCAACAACGCCCGCACGCGCCCAGTGGTTACGGGCCGGGAAAGACCAGCCGTCGTCCTGTCCTGGTAGTGGGCTTCCTGGTCGGGCCCGCACGTGCGGATCTGTGAGCCGGCACGTGCGGACCTGCTCGAACCCGCACGTGCGGAGTTGTTTCTGCCGGCGCCCTCGCCGGACGGGCCCGCACGGGCGGACTTACGGGCCGGGTGCCCGGGCACGGGGCCGGGGTGGGCGTCGCGTGCGGAGTTGTCGGCGCGTGCGGAGCTGTCGGCGGGCGCGGTACGGACAACGGGCGAATCTTTCGGCCAAGAAAAATCTGACAGGCGGTCGCAGCGGTCTGATCCCCCGGATGCTACATCCGGGGGATCTTCCGTTTTCCCTGCACATCAAGGGATATGACGGTACATCAGTTCGATCGTTCGCTCCTTGGCGCGGCCACGGACGATAGCACCCCGGGGTCGCTCAGAAGCCGGAGACGGGGCTGGTGACGACCCGCACCCGCCCGTCGGTTCGCGCCTCGAGCCCGGCCGCCAGCCGCAACGAGCGGGCCGGGCCGAGCAGTTGGAGAGCCTCCTCGACGGGGGCCCAGCGGTAGCTGTCCAGTTCGCCGGCCGGGAGGGTCACCGGGGTGTCGCCGGCGATGCTGCCGAGGTCGAAGAGGAAGTGGATCGCGGGGTGGTCCAGCTCGGCGGACGGGTGCGTCCAGGCCACCACCAGTAGCCCACCGGCCTCCCGGACGATCCCGGTCTCCTCCTCCAACTCCCGTGCGGCGCAGGCGTCCGGGCCCTCACCGAGATCGATCGTGCCGCCCGGGAACTGCCAGTGCTCGCGGTAGCCGGCCTTCACGATCAACACCCGCCCCTGCTCGTCCTGGAGCAGGCAGCCGGCGGCCGCGTACGCGCGCGGCAGCGAAGCGAGCCATTCGTCACGGGACTTCAGCGGGCCGTCCGACATGGTGACTCCTTCTGGAGTGCGCGACCGGCGGACCGGCGCGCGATCGAGAATGTGCGCCCCCACTGTGCCACGGTCCGCCGGGGCGGGACCGGGGGAAGAACCACCGGCCGCGACCCCGCGTGCCCAGCCTGCTCGGCCCAGCCGGCTCAGTAGGCCTGCCCCGAGCCGAAGGCCGTCGTCACCAGGGCCCACACGTGCGGGAACTCCTCGCCGCCCAGGCCGGTCGGGTTGAACGAGTACACGACGTGGCGGCTCAGGTCGCGGGTGGCGAACAGGCCGCTGGTGAAGCCGGGGCGGCTGCCGGTCTTGCCCCAGACGACCGTGCCGTTGGGCAGCGTGACGCTCATCAGGCCCATGCTGAAGCACGCCCGGCCGGCGGTCGGGCCGATCTCGCAGTTCTTGTTCCGCGCGTTGGGCACGTCGGGCACGGTGAACAGCTTGGCCTGCTGGGCGGGCGGCAGCAGCCGGCCGCGGAACAGCGCGGTCATGAACCGCTCCAGGTCCGGGGCGGAGGAGATCATGCCGCCCTCGGCCCACGGCCAGGGGCTCTGCTCGGTGACGTCCACCCGGACCCCCGGGCCGGCGGCGCCGTCGGGGCCGGCGGGGCCCGGCACGGTCAGGTAGCCGTGCGCCGAGGGGCCGGGCAGCGAGGTGTCGCCGGCGGCGGGTACGTAGGTGTCGCGCAGGCCCAGCGGGCGGGCGATCCGGGTCTGCACCTCCTGGGCGAAGCTGCGTCCGGTCACCTTCTCGACGACCATCCCGGCGACGAAGGTGTTGATCCCGTTGTACTGCTGGGCGGTGCCCGGCGCGAAGCTCATCGGGCCGGCGAGGGCGGCGGTGACCACCTCCGCCGGCGTCCAGGAGTCGGTGCGGTGGTCGGCGAACCAGCGGGCGCTGCCGTCGCCGGAGGTGAGACCGGAGCCGCCGGGCAGTCCACTGGTGTGGTCGAGCAACTGGCCGACGGTGACGACCGGACGGTCGGCGGGCAGCAGGCCGGGGAGGTAGCGCTGGACGGGCGCGTCCAGGTCCAGCCGGCGCTCGGCCGCGAGTTGCAGGACGACGGTGGCGGTGAAGACCTTCGAGATGCTGCCGATCCGGAACCGGCCGTCCGGGTCGACCCCGTCGCCCGCCGTGCCCGACCACTGCCCGCCGCGGCCGCCGGCCCGGGCCAGCGCACCGGTGATCCCCTCGTCGGGCAGGTCGGCGAGGGTCCGGGCGAGCGCGGCCCGGTCCAGCCGGTCGAGCGGCGCGGTGGCGGCGGAGGGCGCGCCCGCGGCGGCCGGTCCGGCGGCGAGTGCGGGCGTCCCGGCGCCGGCCGCGACGGCGGCGACCAGGCCGGCGGCGGCGGCCAGGGTGGTCCAACGGGTGCGGTGCGCGGACGTGTTCACGGGAGTCGCTCCAGGCGGTCTGCGGACGGGTGGTGCTTCCGTCGAGCAGCCTGCCGGAACTTCGCGGCCGGGCCATCCGGGACGGTCCCCGAGCCGCCCCTGATCCCGCTGGGGGATCCCCCCGAGACGCGGCTGAGCAGATGTCAGGGGCGGGAGCGCGGCCGGCGGACGGCCGGCGGCTCCCGCCCCCTGACCGGAGTCAGTGCGCGGAGTGCTTCTCCGCGCCGCGGTGGCGGTGGCCCTTCAGCTCGGCGTGCATGGCGGGGGCGGAGTGCATGGCCGTCGCCGTGCCCTCCCGGCCGCCGTGGCGGAACGTGCTGTCCCCGAAGTGCATGCCGGGCGCCCCGGTCGGCGGCGCGTTGGTGAGCGACGGCGGCCCGAGCGGCCGTGGCGTCGCCGCCATCCCTCGGCGTTCCAGCAGTTCCTGGGTGCCGCGCTGGAGCTTGCTCATCCCGGCCGACGATTGCTTGGTCATCGTTGATCTCCCTTCGGCGGCACTCGCGCCGCACCTGCGGGGCGAGGGAGCCGCACGGGGTGTTATGTCCTGATTTCATGCGATGTACACATTTTCCCCGGTCGGCTGGCCGGCCAGGGCCCGGCGGGCACGGGTGCGCGCCGACCGGCACCCGCCCGTGCGGCACCGAACGACCGACCGACCCGCCGGCCCACCCGCCGGGAGCCCGGCCGCGCACCGGGCACCACGGGGCGCGGCCGGGCGCTCAGCCCATCGCCTCGTGGACGTAGCACCAGCGCCACTCCTCGCCCGGCTCGTACGAGCGGATCACCGGGTGGGAGGTGTTGTGGAAGTGCGCGCTGGCATGCCGCTGCGGCGAGTTGTCGCAGCAGCCGATGTGCCCGCAGTCCAGGCAGAGCCGCAGGTGCACCCAGTCCCGGCTGCCCGCGGCGAGGCAGTCGGCGCATCCGTCGGTCGGGGGCGACGGCACGATGTCCGCAGGGGCCGCCGCAAGGTCTTCGCACGCGCTCATGTACGCAGGGTAGTGAGCCCGGGCTCAGGCGGCCGGGCACCGCGCCGGGCCGCCGTGAACCGTGCCGTACGACCCCGCCGCACCGGCCGGCCGGCCGGACCCGCACCGGGCGTCAGCCGAGCGGCGCAGCGCCCTCCCCCGCCGCCGCGCCCTGCCCGCGGGGTGCGGAGGCCGCCGGGCCGCCCGCCGTCCAGCTCGCCAGGACGGCCAGCTTCTGCGCCGTCGGCGAGCCCGCCGGGGTGGTGAAGGTGATCAGCAGCTGGTCGGCGGCGCCCGAGACGGCGAGCGTCTCGTACCCGAAGCTGAGCGTCCCCATCAGCGGATGCCGGATCAGCTTGCTGCCGTGGGTCTTCTCCTTGACCTGGTGGTCGGCCCAGAGTCGGCGGAACTCCTCGCTCCGGACGGAGAGTTCACCGACCAGCGCGCCGAGCCGGCGGTCCTCGGGGTATCGGCCGGCGTCCAGCCGCAGGTAGGCGACGGTCTCGGCGGCGACCGCCTCCCACTGCGGGTAGCAGTCCCGCGCGCCCGGGTCGAGGAAGACGTGCCGGGCCGCGTTGCACTCCTCCGGGGGCTGCCCGGAGAAGCCCAGCAGCGCGTCGGCGAGCCCGTTCCAGGCCAGCACGTCCATCCGGCGGCCGAGGACGAAGGCGGGCACCGCGTCCATCATCTCCAGCAGCAGCCGGACGCCCTCCCTGACCTGCTGCCGCCCCCGGACGGCCCTGCGCTCCGCCCGGGCCGGGCGCAGCAGGTCGCGCAGGTGCGCCTGCTCGACGTCGTCCAGGCGCAGCACCCGGCCCACCGCGTCCAGCACCGCGTCGGAGGCCGAGGCGCCACGGCCCTGCTCCAGCCGGATGTAGTAGTCGACGCTCACCCCGGCCAGCTGCGCGACCTCCTCGCGCCGCAGGCCCTGGACCCGCCGGCGCCCGTACGAGGGGAGACCGACCTCCTCGGGCTGGATCCGGCCACGCCGGGACCGCAGGAACTCCCCCACCGTGTTCTCCATCCGTCCAGGCTAGCCCCGGGGGCGCCGGCCCAGCCTGGTACTGGCTTTCCCAGGAACAGCGAGGCCTGGGCCGCCGGCCGGCGGGCGCGCAGAGTGGGATCCACCGGACCGGCCTGCCGCCGGACCGCACGGCCCCGGACCGCACGGCCCGGCCGGCCGCCCCGCACCCCTCGCACGACCCACCTGAGCACGACCCGCCTGAGCAGCACCGACCTGAGCACCACCGACCTGAGCCAGGAGAACCTCATGAGCTACCCCACCCTCGCCGGACGCACCGCCGTCGTCACCGGAGCCGCCAGCGGCATGGGCGAGGCCACCGCCCGCCTGCTCGCCGCGAACGGCGCCCGGGTCGCCCTGCTCGCCCGCCGGGCCGGGCGGCTGGACGAACTCGCCGCGAAGATCGGCGCGGACGGCGGCCAGGCCCTCGCGGTGGCCGTCGACATCACCGACCAGGCCTCGGTGGACGCCGCCGCCGACCGCGTACGGGCGGCGTACGGCCAGGTCGACCTGGTGGTCAACAACGCCGGCGTGATGCTGCCCAACCCGATCGGTGCGGGCCGGCTCGACGAGTGGAGCCGGATGATCGACACCAACCTGACCGGCGCCCTGCGGGTGATCCGGGCCTTCGTCCCCGACCTGACCGGCGCCGCCGGGGCCGGCCGCACCGCCGACCTGGTGAACGTCTCCTCGATCGCCTCGCACGTGATGTTCCCGGACTACGCCGTGTACGCGGCCACCAAGGCCGGCCTGACCCAGCTCTCCGCCGCCCTGCGCACCGAACTGGGCCCCCGCGACGTCCGGGTCACCACCGTCGAGCCCGGTCTGACCAGCACCGAGCTGGGCGGGCACATCGACAACCCGGAGCTCGCCGAGCAGCTGGGCGGGATGTTCGCGGCCATTCCCGCGCTCACCTCCGAGGACATCGCCGACCTGATCGGCTACACCGTCAGCCGCCGCCGGGAGGTCAACCTGAGCCGGCTGGTCGTGGTGCCCACCCGGCAGGCCTGACCGGCACCGACCGGTCCTGCCCCTCCCCCGCCGCCCCCGACCGGGGCCGCCACTCCCCCCGGGCGGCCAGGCGTGGGAGCATGCCGCGTGGCCACGGTGACAGATCGACAAAGCAGCGGCACGGACCCGGACCGTCCCGCCGGACCGCCCCCGACCGCGCCCGCCGGAGCACCCGTCCGCCGGCCGGTCGGCGGCCCCGACCGGGTACGGCAGCCCGCCGCGCTGATCCGGCTGCTGCTCGGGCTGGCCGCGATCTGCCTGACCCTGCTGCTCGCCGACTACGCCCAGGCCACCGCCGGCGGCATGGACGCCGACATCGCCCAGGGCATCGACCTGATCCCGCGCGCGGTCTCCCGGATCGCCGGGGCGCTGTCGACCGCAGCCCTGCTGCTCGTCCCCGCCGTCGCCGGCGCCCGGCTGCTGCTCGGCCACGACCGCCGGCGCGGACGCCAGCAGGTGGCGGACGGCCTGCTGGCCGCCACCATGGCGTACGGGCTCTGCGTCGCCCTCGACCTCTGGGTCGACGGCGCGGCCCCCGCCTCCCTGCTGGACGCCCTCACCCACCCGCTGCCCGACGGCCCCGGCCACACCGAGCCGGTCTACGGCTACCTGGCGCCGGTACTGGCCTTCCTGATCGCCGCCGGCGCCCGCGACCGCCACCGGCCCCGGGTCGCCTTCGCCCTCTCCGGCGTGGCCGGCCTGCTCAGCGGGTACGCCGGCCCGCTGGCGCTGTTGCTCGGACTGCTGATCGGCGCCACCGTGGCGCACGGCACGCTGTACGCCGTCGGGGTCCCCGACCCGCGGCCCCGCCCGGCCGCACTGGCGCTGAGCCTGCGCCAGGTCGGGCTGCGCCCGCGGACCATCACACCGTCCGGCCCGGACCGCTACCTGGTCGGGCAGGACGACGGCCGCCCCGACCTGGACGTGCTGCTGCTGGACCGGCAGGCCCTGGTCGCCGCGCTGTTCCAGCGGGTCTGGCGCCGGCTGCGGCTGCGTACCGCCCCGCACCCCCGGGTGCTGCGCTCGCTGCGCACCGGCCTGGAGCACGAGGCGCTGGTCTCGTACGCCGCCGTGGCCGCCGGGGTCCGCACCCGCCGGGTCGTCGCCAGCTCCGAACTCGGCCCGGACGCCGCCCTGGTCGCGTACGAGCACGTACCCGGCCGGACCCTCGACCTGCTCGCCGACGAGGAGCTCACCGACGCGCTGCTCGCCGACGCCTGGGCCCAGTTCCAGCTGCTGCAGACCCGGCGGATCTCGCACCGGGCGCTCGTCCCGGCGGCCGTCCTGGTCGCCGAGTGCGGGGCCGTCCACCTGGTCGACCTGGCGGACGGCGACATCGCGGCCAGCGAGCTCGTGCTGCGGGCCGACATCGCGCAGCTGCTGACCACCCTCGCCCTGCGGACCGGCGCGGAGCGGTCCGTGCGCTCCGCCGTCGCGGTGCTGGGCCCGGCCGCCGTCGGCGCGGCCCTGCCGCTGCTGCAGCCGATCGCGCTGGCCCGGCAGACCAGGGCCGCCCTCAAGCAGCAGCCCGAACTGCTGGAGGCGATCCGGGCCGAGGTGCTGCGCACCCGGCCGCAGGCGGCCGTCCGGGCCGTCCGGCTGGAGCGGCTGCGGCCGCGCACACTGCTGGCCGTGGTCGGCGGGGTGGTGGCGGGCTGCCTGCTGCTGCCGCAGTTCTTCACCTCCGACCACAACCCGATCGCCACCCTGGCCGGCGCCGACCCGGGCTGGATGACCCTGGCCGTGCTCGCCGCCACCGCCAGCCACGTCGCCGCCACCGTGGGCTTCGTCGGCTTCGTGCCCGAGCGGGTGAACCTCTGGCACGCCCTGCTGGCCCAGGTGGCCGGCTGCTTCGTCAAGATCGTCTCGCCCGGCGGGGTCGGCGGGATCGCCCTGAACACCCGCTTCCTGCAGCGCTCGGGCGTCCCGACCCCGCAGGCGCTGTCCAGCGTGGGCGTCGGCCAACTGCTCGGCCTGATCCTGCACCTGCTCCAGCTCGGCGCCTTCGTCTACCTGCTGGGCAACGACCCCGGCTCCGAACTGGACGCGCTGCCGACCCTGGTCGGCGGGCTGGCCGGCGCCGCCGTGCTGCTCAGCCTGGTCGCGGCCGTCCCGCCGGCCCGGCGCTGGCTCGCCGCCCGGCTCCGCCCGCTCACCTCCGAGGTGCTGCCCCGGCTGCTCGACCTGCTGCGCAGCCCCGCCCGGCTGAGTGCCGGGATCGCCGGTCAGCTGCTCGTCTCGCTGCTGCTCGTGGCCTGCCTGTACTGCTGCGCGCAGGCCGTCGACAGCCGCCCCAGTTTCGCCTCGGTCGCGGTGGTCCTGCTGGTCGGCAACGCCGTGGGCAGCGCCGCGCCGACCCCCGGCGGCGCCGGCTGGATCGAGCTGACCCTGCCCCGGATGCTGGTGGCGACCGCCGCCATGGACAGCGGCTCCGCGGTGGCCGCGGTGGTGCTGTACCGCCTGCTGACCTTCCTGCTGCCGGTCCTGCCCGGCTGGGCGGCCTTCGCCTGGCTGCAACGGCGCAAGGCGCTCTGAACGGCCGCGTGGCCCCGGACGGGTGTCCGGGGCCACGCGCGTTCGGCCGGGGCGGGCGGCCGCCCTACTCGTGCTTGAGGCCGTCCAGGAGGTCCTTGATCGAGATCACGTCGTTCGCCGGCGGGGGCGCGATCTTGAGGTCGGCGCCGTGCCCGCTGTACTCCTCGGTCACGCTGTACGCCCCCTGGGACCCGCTGCCGGACTCCCTGGTCCGCAGGACCAGCCCGTCCCGCCCGATCCACACGTCGATGTCGGCCTTGTCCAGCCCGTGCGCCCTGGCCTCCTTGACGAAGGTGTCGCGATCGAACCGCGTGATGACCGGGCCCTCGTACCCGGCCAGCGCGGAGAGCACCACGGTGCCCCGGTAGTGCTCGGCCGGGCGGCCGCCGACCTCCTCGGTCGCCACCCACGCCGCCTCGTCGGTCGCCGCGAGCGCCCCGACGAAGGCCGCCAGGTACCCCTCGGCCCGCGGGTCGCCGGTGCCGAGGTCCATGCTGAGCCAGTTCTTGCCCACGCTGAGCTCGTCGAGCGAGTAGCGGACACCGCCCGTGACGATCACGTGCTGGTGCCCGTCCTTGTCGATGGCGGTCTTCGGGTTGCCCCAGGTCTCGATGTCCGAGTCGGTGACCGAGAAGGCGGAGGCCGCGGTCTTCCCGGTCTTCCGGAACGCCAGCACCGCCCGCTCGCCGGAGCCCTCCGGCCCGGTCCGCTCGGTCCGGTACGAGGTCAGCTCCGGGATCGCGACCGCCGCGTCCTCCAGCGACCCGGCCGCGTCGTGCGTCGGGGCCTGCGGCCCGGGCGGGCCCGCCTTGGGGTCCCGCACGATGTCCCTCTTGGCGGGTGCCTCGATCTTGGGCGCGGCGCCCAACTCCGACCAGTGCAGGACGATCGGGACGTTCCCCTTGGCCAGCGCCGTCCGGCCGGCCTCGTTGAAGTACAGCTTGAGGCTGACGAGCTCCTGCTTGTCGTTGAGCGCGAACGCCGCCGTCAGCGTCCGGGCCTTCTCCGCCGGCTCCTCCGACAGGTCCTTCGGCCGCAGCGCGAAGGTGCGGTCCGGCTCGACACCGGCCGCGCCCAGGGCCGCCATCACCGTGCGCGCGTCCAGCACGCTGACGTAGTGCCGCGTCCCCTTGCCCTCGCCCGAACCGGCGCGGACCGTACTGAGCGTCCCGCTCGCGGTGGCCAGCCGCAGCTGCACGACCGGGTCGAGCAGGTGCGCCAGCACGGTGTTGCGGGTGTCCGTGCTGCCGGTCGCCTCGTCCGCGGAGGGCGGCCTGGACGCCGTCCAGTGCTTGCCGCCGGACAGTTTCACCATCGGCGCGGGCACCGCCACGAAGCTGGTGTCGCCCACCACCCGGACCCGGTAGCCGGACCCGGTGCCGGAGCCGCCGGACTTGCTGGTGACGTCCAGCGCCGACCCGTTCTTCCAGTCGGCCCAGCCCTTCACGTCCCCGGTGGGGAGATCGCCGGGCGAGTCCATCTCCACGGTGCCGTTCCCGGCCTTCAGCATCACCTCGGCCGAGGCGGCCAGCGCGGCCCGCGCCTCGGCCTCGTCCGAGGTCCCGGCCCCGGTCACGCCGTCACAGGCCGTCAGGGCGCCCACCAGCGCGGCACCCATGACAGCAGCGGAAAAAAGGCGCAGCGCGCGCATGACCCAACCCCCCACGTTCCGCGGGCCCCAGGCCCGGTCGGCCCGATCCTGCCAGAGCGTTTGAACGGGTTCAAACCGATTCGGCCCGGGCCGGTGGAGGAGAAGCGGGCAGGTCGGAGGGCAATCGGGACGAATCGGCGGCCGGCGGCCGCCCGGCGTCAGCGGTACTCGTCCTCGTCCAGCGTGACCACCCGCGCCTGCTCCGCCGCGTCGGCGACGTCGGTCGCCGGGTCCGCCCCCAGCGCGCGCCGCTCCACCAGCTCGTCGTACTCGTCGGCCTCCGGGTCCTCCTCGGCCGGCTCGTCGACCTCGGCGGCGACCTCGTCCACGTAGTCCTCGGGATTCTGCGGCATGGTGTCGTCCTCGCTGCTGGGAGCCTCACCCGGACCCTGCTGGGCCCTGCCTGACGGGGCCCTTGAAGTATCCGTCCGCAGCGCCCCGGACGCGACGCCTCGACCGGGCGTGGGCGTGTTGCGGGGCCTCCTTCCGGTGCCCGTGCCGGGGTGCCCGGAGGCGGCGGGAAAGTTTTTCGAACCCACCTGCAACCCCTCGGGGGGATGCACGTCTATCAGGGTGAGGGCCAGCGAGGCGGACCGGCGAGAAGCCGGGGAGCAGGGCCGGCCGCCTCGTCGAGTCAAAACTTCCGTGACCACGTCCCAGGGGGATCTGCATCATGAACGCGTCCGTTATCAACCGCTTTGCGAAGATCGTCACCGCCGGCTCCGCCAAGGGCCGCTCCCGCCGCCTGGCCCTCACCCTGCCGCTCGCCGCCGTCATCGCCACCGGCGCCGTCGGCTGCACCCCCGACACCACCAACAACGCCGCCCCCAGCACCGCACCCACCCTCAGCGCCCCCGCCGCCGCACCGAGCACCCCCGCACCCACCGCCACCACCCCGGCCCCCGCGCCGTCGGCGACCGCCACCCCCACCGCCACCCTCACCGAGACCCCCGCCCCCGCTCCGAGCACCGCCGCCCCCGCCGCCGCCAAGACCCCCGCCGCCGCCAAGACCCCGGCGAGCGTGGTCAAGCCCGGCGGCGGCATCGAGATCCGCTTCGACGGCCTGAACACCGGCCAGAAGATCGAGGCCGGCGGCGCCACCGTCTCCTTCACCGTCACCTGGACCAACACCGGCACCAGGCGCTACGACAGCGTCGTCCCGGTCGTCGCCGCCCAGCAGTACGAAGGCGCGGCGTGCAGCATCATCGCCCAGATGGCCAGCGGCACCATCGAGCGCAAGGACGGCAACACCTGGAAGGAGTTCCCGATCAGCCAGGGCACCGGCATGGACTACGTCATGGGCGGAAAGAGCGCCACCTTCCCGCTCGCCTCCGGCGCCAGCCGCACCATCCAGTACCGCATCCACCTCGGCGCCGACAACCGCCCCGGCACCCTGGCCGTCGAGGCCGCCGGCTACGACAGCGTCAACGCCATCCACGAGATCGCCAAGAAGAAGATCGTCGACACCAAGGTCGTCGACACCCACATGCCCAAGGTCACCGTCACCGGCGCCCCCGGCGCCCTCGTGGTCGGCAAGCAGGCCGCCCAGTACACCGTGAAGGTCACCAACCCCACCAAGGCCGCCTTCCGCCAGGTCGCCCCGACGATCTCCCTGCCCACCGTGGTCGACCCCGCCTCCGGCGACTACACGAAGCACTTCATCGAGCCCGCCGACCTCGTCGTCGAGGTCCAGGACCACGGCCAGTGGCGCCCGCTCGCCGTCGACTACGACTGCGACGGCAACCTCGCCATCGACGCCGCCTCCCTCAACCGCGCCCTGCCCGCCGGCGCCACCACCGAATACACCTTCCGCGTCGGCGTCGACAAGGGCTGGACCACCGGCAACAAGTTCAACCTCTCCTTCGGCGCCACCGCCGACCAGCACCGCGCCGCCACCGTCAAGATCACCCCCACCGTCACCGGCTGAACCCACCCCGGCACAACAACGCGGGCCGCCCCCCAACTTCGGGGAGCCGGCCCGCGCCGATGCGTGTATCCGGGTTCAGGGCGCGCCGAACTCGCCGTCGGTGACGGCGCGCACGAAGGCGGTCCAGGCGTCGCGCGAGAAGCGCAGCCGGGGACCTTCGGGGTCCTTGGAGTCACGGACGGCTCCAGGGTGCGCGTCGTCCACCTCGATGCAGGTGCCACCGTCGTTGTTGCTGTAACTGCTCTTCCGCCACTGCTCGTTCTCGTCGGATCGCATGGCGTCAGCACTCCTCCATCACGGTTCTGATCATCGCCGAGGAGTCCCGGGGCGAGAGAGCCTGAGCCCTGAGCAGATCGTAGGACTCCCGACGCGCGGCGACACCTTCCGAGTCATCGATGATCACCCCGGAGTGGCTCCCCTCCACCCAGGCGATCAGCGGATTCCCGGGCACCGTGTAGAGCGTGAGCGAGCCACCCATCTCCGCGTGCTCACCAGCCCCGAACGGCAACACCTGCACGGTGACATGCGACCGCCGATCATCCACCAGTGCCGCCAACTGCGCACGCATCACTGCCGACCCGCCCACCGGGCGACGCAGGACCGCCTCGTCGAGGATGAACCAGCAGCGCGGAGCAGGAGTCGAATTGAGCCGCTTCTGCCGGTCGAGCCGAGCACTGAGCATGCTGTCGATCTCCTGCGCGGACGCATGCGGATGACCGGTCTCAAGGGATCTCCGGGCCAGTCCGGGGGTCTGGAGAAGCCCTGGGATCGTGGCGCTGGTGTACTCCTCGATGATGCTGGCCCGACCCTCAAGATCCATGGCCCGCCGATACTTGCCGGGAAACTTCTCCTTCTTCGCCAGCTCGTACAGCCGCCCGAACGTGCCGTCCGTGCCGAATGCCGCGTCCAGGGCCTGGGACAGCCGGGCGCACGGCATGGACGCCGCACGCTCCACCCGGGCCAGATGGCTCTTCGAGAATCCGTCCAGCACATTGGTCAGCTGATCGAGCGACATGTCACCGGCGCGCTTGCGGTGTGCGCGCATCTCCCACCCGTACAGATCGCGATTCGAACGGGTGGGGTGCAACTCATTGGGCCGGAACACCATCGGCGCACTCCTTCGTGTGCCAGCTTCCAACGTGAGACATGACGTGCCTACCCAGCGTAGCGCCGGAGCGCGACGCTTGGACTACGGAAAGTAAGGGCTGCCGAGCCCAAGACCGCCATGGAGAAACGATCATGACGATCCCTCAGTCCGAAGATCAGCAGGCCTGGGCACCCGCCGTCGTCGGCGACCGGAGTCTGCCCGCCTGCTGCTGCCCCGCGAACTGCGGCGGACGGCCGGAGGCGGGGCTCAGGCTGGTGAGCCCGTACCCGGCCGGGCCGGCCGGGGGTGGCCGGGTCGATCCGCCGGCCTACCCGCACCGCCCTTCCAGGCCCGGGGAGTTGGTTCTGGACACGCTGAACCGGCGGACCGGCGTGTTCATGGACCGGGTCGGCACCGTGGTCTTCCTCCGGCCGGCCGGCGGCGGGGTGGAGTGGGACGTGGACGGCCGTTGGCTGGACCGGGTGCCGCGGTTCGCGACGCCGGCCGGCAGCGATGTGCGCGCCGCCGGCGATGACGGCCGTTGAACGGGCGCACGCCATCGCCGCCCGGCTGGCCACCAGCGTCGGCACCGACGTACGGCTCACCAGGACGCCGGCCGGCTACCTGCTGACCGCGCCGGTGCCCGACGATCCCGGGCGGCAGCTGGCGGCGCTGCCCGCGCTCGGACTGGCCGACAGGTTCGGGCACTCCAGCCGGGACGGCCTGGTCTGGTGTGCGGTGGACACCTGAGCCGCTGCGCCGCGGACAGCCGGTCGCCATGTGAATTGACCCATGAATCAGGCTGTGGAATGCACCATGAACGCGGTGCATTCCACTCCTAGAGTTGTCCACATGACGATCACCGAGAACACCGCGACCGCCACCGCCGCGACCACCGTCGCCCTCACCCCCGCCACCCGCGTCAACTACGCCAAGGCCGCCCCGAAGGCCTTCCGGGCGCTGCTCGCCCTGGACGCCGCCGCCCGGGAGGGCCTGGACCCGGCGCTGGTGGAGCTGGTGCAGATCCGCTCCTCGCTGCTCAACAACTGCGCGTACTGCCTGGACATGCACATCAAGGACGCCCGCAAGGCCGGCGAGCGCGAGGAGCGGCTCTACCTGCTGTCGGTCTGGCGGGAGGCGCCGGCCGGTGTGTACAGCGCGAAGGAGCGGGCGGCGCTGGCCCTCACCGAGGCGGTCACCCGGATCGGCGACGGCGTGCCGGACGAGGTGTACGGCCGGGCGGCCGAGCAGTTCGAGGAGGCGGAACTGGCCCAGCTGCTCTCGTTGATCTTCACCATCAACACCTGGAACCGGATCGCGATCACCACCCGGAAGGTGCCCGGCATCGGCTGATCGGCACCAGCTCACCGGCATGCGTCGGCCTGGGGCCCTGACCTGCACGGATCCGGGTGGCGGCGGGTAACGGGTTACGATCAGGGCCGAACAAGCAGGGCCGGCCCGCGCCCACCCGGTGGCCCCAGGCCCTCACGACCCGACGGGGAAATCATGTCCGGCTCGCACTACTTCACCAGTGCACCCGACGTTGTCAGCGAGCGACGTCCGATCACTGTGACCCTGCCTGACATCACCCTGGAGCTCACCACCGACACCGGGGTCTTCTCCCGGAGCCGGCTGGACCCGGGCACCCGGATCCTGCTGGAGCACGCGCCGCCGCCCCGGGTGAAGGGGCCGATCCTGGACATGGGCTGCGGGTACGGGCCGATCGCGCTGACCTGGGCCTCGCGCCGCAAGCGGTCCGCCGTCTGGGCCGTCGACATCAACACCCGGGCGCTCGACCTGGTCACCGACAACGCGAAGGCGCTGGGGCTGAACAACGTCCAGGCGGTGCTGCCGGACGACGTGCCGCAGGACCTGCGGTTCACGGCGATCTACTCCAACCCGCCGATCCGGATCGGCAAGGGCGCGCTGCACCGCCTGCTGCACCGATGGCTGCCGCGCCTGACGCCGGACGGCTCGGCCTTCCTCGTCGTGCAGCGCAACCTGGGTTCGGACTCGCTGCAGAAGTGGCTGAACACCGAGGGCTACCCGACCACGCGGGTCACCTCGGTCAACGGATTCCGGATTCTTGAAGCGCGGCCCCGCCCCGAGGCGGCCGGCACCGACACTGGACGAGGTACGACGTCGTGAAGCAGCTCCGCGGGACCGACCTGAAGCGCCTGCACCGCCAGTGGCGGCGCAGCAACGAGTTCAGGCTGGCGATCATCCTGGAGAACCTCCAGTCGCCCTTCAACGTGGGCTCGATCGTCCGTACGGCGTCCGCGATGGGCGCCGAGAAGCTGTACCTGACCGGCGACACCCCCTCGGTGCGCTCCGCCGGCGCGCAGAAGGCCGCGATGGGCACCGACCGGTACCTCAAGGCCGAGCACTTCGAGACGGTCGCCGAGGCGGTCGCCGCCGCGAAGGCCGACGGGTTCCTGGTGGTCGGCCTCGAACTGGCCGACGAGGCCGTGCCGTTGTTCGCGGCCAAGCTCACCCCGGCGACCGCGTTCGTGGTCGGCCACGAGGACCGCGGCGTCACCGCCGAGGCCCTGGCGCTCTGCGACACCGTCGTCTTCGTCCCGCAGCTGGGCCGGGTCGGCTCGCTCAACGTCTCCTCGGCGACCTCGGTCGCCTGCTACGAGGCCCGCCGGCAGGGCTACGCGATCAGCGGCACGCCGGACGGCAGCGACGCCGGCGAGTTCGACCTGGAGCTCGACGAGACCGAGTGAGGTCCGCCGGGCGGCCGGTCACGGCACCACGGTGACCGGCCAGCGTCCGGCCCTGACCAGCCGGACGGCCACCGAGCCGATGATCCGGTGCCCGGCCTGCTCGGAGGCGCCGACCACCACGGCGTCCGCCTTCAGCCGGTCGGCGGCCTTCACCAGCCCCTGGTAGGGGTCGCCCCGGAAGGTGTGGAACTGCCAGCGGACCTCGAAGACCCCGCGCAGCCGCTCCGCCGACGCCCGGATCTCCCGGACCAGTTCGCCGGCGACCTCCTCGGTGGTCTCGTTCACCGTGGCACCCAGCGCCGCCGCCCCGGCGTACACCGGCTGCACGTAGACGATGGCCAGCAGCGCGTTCTGGCGCCGGGCCAGCCCGGCCGCGTAGGCGGCGGCCCGGGCGGCGGCCTCCGAGCCGTCCATCCCGACCATGATCACCTTGGGTCCGTCGGTGCCCCGTTCGAAGCCCGCGCCCGCCTGCTCCGGCTGTTCGGTCCGGCTCTCGTCGCTCACCTTCCGAGGCTAACGCCGGCCGCCGGGCGAGCCCGGCCCGGGGCTCCGGACGCAGCCCCGGCCGGAGACTCCCGATCGGGCACCCCGGCGGTACGGGCGCTCGTCCGACGGCTCGCCCGGGCGGCGCTCAGTCGACCAGCCAGGACGCGGTCGGGCGGGCGGTCAGGGTGCCGGCTGCGCCGCTCAGGGCGGCGACCTGGCCCGGGTCCAGCGCCTGGTCCCACAGCACGATCCGGCCGATCGCGCCCGACCACGGGCCTCCCCAGCCGTCGTGCTGCCGGCTGCGGCCGAGCTGCAGCGGGCCCGGGGCGGGCCAGATCCCCGGAACGGGCGCCGAGGCGACGGGCCGACCGTCCAGGTAGAGCGCGACGGTGTGCGGGCCCACATCGTAGGTGGCGGTGAGCAGGGCCCAGACGCCGACCGTACCGGCCCCTTCGGCGACCACCTGGGCGGTGGCGCCCTCCTCGGCGGCCCCCGGGACGGGCTCGGCGGTGCGGACCCGGAAGGACCAGGCCGGGCGGCCGCCGACGTCGGTGCGGCCCAGCTCGAAGGAGTACGCCGGGCCGTCGCCCTGGCTGACCACCGCCCGGGAGCCGGTGGGGGCGTCGCTGTAGACCCAGGCCGAGACGGTGAAGCTCCGCCCGACGTCGACCGGCTGGTCCGCCGCCCGGGCGAAGGACTCGGGGCCGCCGACCAGCCTGAGCACATGCCCGCCCGGCACCTCCTGCACATGGGCGGCCGGGGCGAGCACGACCGTGCGCCGCCCCGAGTGGTCGGCGAGCAGGGCGGGCAGCTCGGTGGTGGGGCCGTGGGCCCCGGTACCGCCCGGACCGCCCGTGCCGTCCCCCGGGCCCGGGCCGCCCTGACGGGCTCCGAGCAGGCCGGCGCCGGCCGCGAGCAGGCAGAGCCCGGCGGCGATCCCGCCGGCCCGCAGCCGGCGGCGGCGGCGCAGGTCGGCGGCGTTGCGCTCGGCCAGCGCCGCCCAGTCCGGCTCGGCGGGCGGCGGGGACGGAAGCGGCGGGGACTCGACCGGCCTCGACCTGCCCGGCCCCGACGGGGCCGAAGGGGGGTCATGGGGCGGTGGCGGGGACCCGACGGGACGGCCGGCGGGCGACCGCGCCGCGCCGCCGGGCCACGCCTGCGCCGGCCGCTCCTGCTCGGGCCGCGCCTGCCCGGGGACCGTCGGCCGGATCGGGCCGGCGGCGGACGGCGCCGGGGTGGTGGCCGCGTCCGGGTGTTCCGTACCGTCGGTCATGCCCGGGATGCTAGCCATCACCGCTGCTCAGCGGCCTGCCCAAAGGGCGTGACGGCCCGGCCGGTCGGCGCACGGCGAAGAGGGTGCGCCCCCACCGGACAAGCCGCCACCGCACCCCGCGCCCGGCCCGGGACCACTCACCCGGCCGACGGCCCCCGCTCCCCCGCCGCCCGCCTGCCGCCCCGCGGCGGCGCCCCCCGGCCGGAGCGCAGCAGCTCCAGGTACCAGGCCCGCGGCATCGGGCTGCCGCCCAGGCTCCGCACGGCCGGACTGTCCCACTGGGCGTCCAGCAGCTGCCCGCCCACCTCGGCGAAGCGAGCCCCCAGATCGGCGATCGCGACCCGCCCCGCCCCCGGGCATCGGTGGAACATCGAGTCCAGGCTGAGCACCGGGCCGACCCGCACCCCGAACGCGCCGCCGATCAGCTCCCCGTCCTCCCACACCTCGACGCTGTGCGCGCTGCCGGCCCGGTGCAGCTCGCACAGGCCCTCCTTCAGCGGGACGGTCAGCCAGCGCGGCACCCGGTCGGCCCGGCACTCGTCGACCACCCGGGCGAAAGCCGTGTCCACGGTCGTCGACCACCGGAGCCGGTTGCGCAGGGTGCGGCTCAGTCGGCGCCCCACCCGGGCCGCGGCCGGCGCGATCACCGGGCGCGGGTCCGGCGACCACCAGGCGACCTCGTACGGCACCTCATCGCCGCCCGTCCCGACCACCGGGATGTCGCCGGAGGCCACCAGGTCCTCGAAACGGGCCTCGCTGAGGTAGCGGGCGTACTCGTCCTCGGCGGGCATCGGGTAGGCGCCGGCCCGGTAGCCCGCCAGCAGCCCCTCCGGGCTCAGGTCGGCGCAGAACGCCGCCGGGGCGTCCACGGGCACCGCGCTGAGGTCGACCGAACTCCACGACCCGTGCCGCGCGACCATCGGCCCGCCCCCGCTCTCAGGCCGCCGCCCGCGGCGGCTCCAGGAAGCCGGCGGTCAGCAGGTCGTCGAGGTAGAGGTCCAGCAGCCCGGCGTCCACCGGCGGGAACTCGATCCCGCCGGCCCGCAGCGCCCGTTCGGCCCTGGTCCGGGCGAACAGCGGCAGCGTCGGCCGGAAGTACATCTCGCTGATCGACAGGTCGGCGCCGCTGCAGCGGTCGACGAACAGCGGGACGAACGGCGTCATCGGGTGCGTCGGATGCCCGGCCGCGAACCGCACCAGCCGGTGCACCCACGCCGGGTAGGGGAGCAGCTCGACCGGGTAGCCACGGGCCCGCAGCCGGTCGGCGAGCTCCCCCAGCACCGCATGGCGCGGGTTGGTGAGGTGGTAGACCTCGCCCGCGGCCGGCAGGTGCGCGGCGATGTGGGCGACGGCCCGGCTGAACCGGTCGGCGGGGACGAAGTCCAGCCACAGCTCGACGTCCGGGCAGACCCCGCTCTCCGCGATGAACTTGATCATCGCGCAGACCTCCGTGCCGGTGTTCATCGCACCGGTCACCAGATCGCCGGTGACGTCGTCGGCCCGGTGGACCGCGACCGGCAGGCCGGCCGCCGCCGCGTTGTGCAGCAGCGCCTCGGCCACCCACTTGCTCTCCACGTACCCGACCGACAGCAGCTCGGGATGGCCGAGCGGGGTGTCCTCGGTGACCTCCGGGACGCCGGCCGGACCGAACCCCGCCAGCACCGCCATGCTGGACACGTAGTGCACCGGGATCGCCCGGGCGTGGCCCGCCAGCCGCAGCACCTCCCGGGTGCCGCCGACGTTGGCCGCCCGGAGGTCCTGGTACGGGTAGATGAAGTTGACCTGCCCGCCGCAGTGGTGGATCACGTCCACCCGCGCGGCCAGCTCCTCGAACCGCTCCTCGGACAGGCCCAGCCTCGGCCGGGCGAGGTCCCCGACCAGCGGGACGACCCGGTCGGTGACCATCTCCCGCCGCAGGAACCGGCGCTGCGCCACCCGGATCCGCTCCAGGCCCTGCTCCTCGTCCGATGCCCGGACCAGGCAGTGGATCCTGGCGTCGGTGGTCTCCAGCAGGGTGTCCAGCAGATGCGCGCCGCAGAACCCGGTGGCACCGGTCAGCAGGATCTCGGCCGGGTCCTGCCAGCGGGGCTCGGGCCCGAGCCCCCGGCGGACCGGCACGTCCAGGGCCGCCTCGGCGACGAAGTCCACCGGCTGGGAGGCCTCGCCGGGGGTGCCCGTCCGGGCCGACCTGGTCACCTCGGCGAAGGCCCGCAGCGTCGGGTGGTGCAGCAGCGACCTGGTCAGGAAGCGGATCTGGGTGACGCCGATCCCGAACAGGATCCGGGCCCGCGCCAGCATCTCCATCGCGATCAGCGAGTTGCCGCCGAGGGCGAAGAAGTCGTCGTCCGGGCCGACCCGCTCGACGCCCAGCAGCTCGCACCAGAGGTGCGCCAGGCCGGCCTCGACCGCCGTCCCGCTGCCGCCGTGGGTCGGCTCGGGACGCGACGGGCGCACCAGGTCCTTGCCATCCGCCTCGGTCGGGATCCGGTCGACGTGCACGAACGCGGCCGGGACCATGTGCTCCGGCAGCCGCGCGGACAGGTAGGCCCGCACCCCGCGGTGGAAGGTGTCGGCCCTGGCCGGGCTGTGCAGCGTGAAGTACGCGGTCAGCACCCGGCCGCCCTCGGGCCGGCCCACCGCGACCACCCGGGCCTGGCCGACCGCCGGGTGGGAGGCGAGCGCCGATTCCACCTCGCCCGGGTCGACCCGGAAGCCGAGCACCTTCACCTGCTGGTCGTTGCGCCCGAAGAGCTCCAGCCGCCCGTCGGGCCGCCAGGCCCCGGTGTCCCCCGTGCGGTACATCCGCGCGCCGGGTTCGTCCGTGAACGGGTCCGGCAGGAACAGCTCGGCGGTCAGCTCGGGCCGCCGCCAGTAGCCGCGCGCCAGCACCCGGCCGCCGATGAAGACCTCACCCCGCTCCCCCGGCGCCACCGGGCGCAGGGTCTCGTCCAGCACGTACACCTCGGTACCCGGCAGCGGCGTCCCGATCGGGACGGGCGCGGGCTCAGGGCCGAGCAGGTCCTCGGTGATCTCGCACAGCGTGGAGGTGATCACCGTCTCGGTCAGGCCGTACGCGTTGACCAGCCGGGTGCCGGGCAGCAGCCGCAGCGAGGCCCGGCAGTCGTCGGACCGCAGGCTGTCCCCGCCGACCACCAGCAGCCGCAGACCCCCCTCCCGCGGGCCGCCGTGCTCGGCCATCCGCAGGAACTGGTGCCAGTAAGCGGGCGTCAGGTCCGCCACCGTGACGCCGAGCTCGGGCAGCCGGGCGAGCAGCTCGGTGGGGGCCCAGGTGCGACGCCCGCCGAGCACCAGGGTGGCGCCGAAGAGCAGCGGCGTGAAGATCTGCTCCACCGAGGTGTCGAACCCCAGGGCCGCCAACTGCAGCACCCGGTCGTCCGGGGTCAGGCCGTACGCGGCCCCGACCCTGGTCAGCGACTGCGCCAGCACGCCGTGCCCGACCAGGACCCCCTTGGGCGCACCGGTCGTCCCGGAGGTGTACATCAGATAGGCCAGGTCACCTGGGGCGGCGACGTCGACGGGCCCAGGGCCCGGCAGCGGTGCCCGGTGCTCCTCGGCGAGCAGCGGGGTGAGGCTGTAGTTCCGGAACCGCCAGGCCTGGTCGGCGCTGGTCACCACGAAGCGGGCCCGGGCGTCCTCGACCAGCTGGCGCAGCCTGCGGTCCGGGTGCGCGGGGTCGAGCGACAGGAACGCGCCCCCGGCCTTCAGCGCGGCCAGCAGCGCGGACACCATGTCGATGCCGCGCTCCAGGCAGACCGGGACGACCGTCCCGGCCCGCACGCCCAGCTCGCGCAGCCGCAGGGCCAACCGGTCGCTGCGGGCGTCCAGCTCGCCGTACCGGATCTCGCCGTCCTCGGCGACCACCGCGACGGCGTCCGGGTAGCGCGCGACCGCCCGCCGGAACAGCTCGGGGACCCCGGCGGCCGCAGCCCCGACGAGCGGCCGCCGAGCGGCGGCCGCGGACCCGTCCGGGCCGCCGTCCCCGTTCAGCACCCGCGGCCCGGACGACCGGGCCCCGGATCCCCGGGACCCGGGCGGCAGCGCGTCCGCCCACCGGCCGCGCACCTCGGCGCGGCAGGCGGCGAGCGGCGCGGGCCCGTACACCCTGCGCCAACCGGCCGGGACCGTTAAGTGACCCGGCCAGATCGTGTACTGGCCTCCACCGCCGAGCAGTACGGCATTGAGCCCGGAATTGTGCGGCCGGGAAAGCTTGGACGTGTCCACTGGCTCAGACCTCGACATGTATACGAGGGAATACTGACAGTGCATGGCCCGCCGTCAGCGGCGACCCACTTCCTCGACTATATCCAGCAATGGGGAGTTGTGTATCATAAGTGGGCCCGACAACCGACCGACCTTCCATGCATCGATCTTCCCGCGGATCAGCTCCGCACAGGGGGGAGAATGCGTTGACAGCTCGCCGACAGCGCCTGATGGCCTGTTACTTCGCCTGGATGATACTTCTCACCGTCATCTATTACCTGTTCCCGGAAAAGCGCATCATCTGGTGGACAGGAATCGGACTCAGCGGAGTCGCCGCCATCATCTTCGGAGCCCGGATCAACCGCCCCGCACACGCGCTCCCTTGGTATTTCCTGGCCGCCGCGAATTTCAGCTTCACGGCGGGTGAGGTCGTCCAGGTCATCCAGACCGATTACCTCCACCAGACCAATTTTCCGTCCATCGCCGACGGCGCGTACCTCGCGGAGTTCCTGCTCTACGCGGCGGGCGTCCTCGGGTTCATCCGATGGCGGACGGCGCATCAGGACCGCGGCAGCGTCATCGACGCACTGACCCTGACGGTCGGTCTGGCGCTGCTCTCCTGGATCTACCTGATCCTCCCCTACGCCCGCGACCCCGGACTGACCTGGGTGCAGAAGGCCATCTCGATCGCCTACCCGCTCGGCGACGTACTGGTGCTGGCCCTGCTGCTGCGGCTGCTCGTCCCCAGAGGCGGCAAGAGCCGCTCGCTCCAACTGCTGACCGCCGGCACCATCGGCATCCTGGTCTCCGACGTCCTCTACGGGCTCATCCAGCTGCACGGCACCTGGAGCATCGGCACCCCGGTCGACCTGGGCTGGGCCGCCTTCTACGCCCTCTGGGGCGCCGCCGCCCTGCACCCTTCGATGGTCGAACTCACCGAGCCGATCCCGGTCCAGCCGACCCACATCACCCGCGGCCGGATCGCCCTGCTCGCCTTCGCCTCGCTGATCGCCCCCGCCGTCCTGCTGGTCGAGGTGGCCCAGGGGGACTCCAGCCACGCCGGGGTGATCGCGGCCTTCTCGGCCGTCCTCTTCCTGCTCGTCCTGGCCCGCCTGTCGGGCGTGGTGCTGGTCCACCGGCAGGCGCTCGACCGCGAACGCGTCCTGCGGGCCGCCGGCGCCGAACTCACCTCGGCGGTCACGGTGGACGAGGTCACCGAAGCCGTCCGCACCGCCGTCTCCACCCTGATGCCCGACACCCCCCACCACGTCGCCACCCTCGCCGTCGGCGAGGGCGGCAGCCTGGCCGACGAAGGGCTCCCCCAGCTGCCGGCGTCGGAGGGCGCCCGAGGATCCCGGCTGGTGCCGGCCGAGTCCTTCGGCGGCGACCTGGCCAAGCTGCTCGACGGCATGCCCCGCGCCCTGGTCTGCCCGCTCGCCCTGGAGGAACGCCCCTCCGGCGACGCCCTGGTCGGCGTGCTGATCGTCGGCGGGACGGACCAGCGGCTCGCCGCGTTACGCAGCTCGCTGGAGATCCTCGCCGCCCAGGCGGCGCTCGCCGTCGAACGGGTGATCCTCAGCCAGGAGATCAACGCCCGCAACAGCGAGGCCTACTTCCGCACCCTCGTGCAGAGCGCCTCCGACGTCATCCTGATCCTCAACGAGGACGACAGCGTCCGGTACGCCAGCTCCTCGGCCGAGCGGGTGCTCGGCCACCCCGGCCTCGGCGGCGCCCGGCTGAGCGAGCTCGTCCCGCCCGAGGACAGCCACGCCGTCGTCCTGGCCCTGGCCCGGATGCGCCGCGGCGACCGCGAGCGCTCCGAGCAGCGCGAACACTGGCGGCTGCTGCGCGGCGACCACCGGAGCATCGAGGTCGAGGTGCGCTGCAACGACCTCCGGCAGGACCCGACGGTCGGTGGCCTGGTCCTCACCCTGCGCGACGTCACCGACCAGCGGCAGATGGAGCGCGAACTCACCCACCGGGCCTTCCACGACTCGCTGACCGGGCTCGCCAACCGGGTGCTCTTCCAGGACCGGGTCAGCCACGCCCTCACCCGCAGCGAGCGCCGCGGCACCGTCACCGGCGTGCTCTTCCTCGACCTCGACGACTTCAAGGTGGTCAACGACACCCAGGGCCACAGCGTCGGGGACGAACTCCTGGTCGCCGTCTCGCTCCGGGTCTCCACCGCGCTGCGGACCTCCGACACGGCGGCCCGGCTGGGCGGCGACGAGTTCGCCGTCCTGGTCGAGGACGCCCGCTCGCCCGCCGACGTCGGCGGGATCGCCGACAGCGTGCTCGCCGCGTTCTCCGAGCCGTTCCGGCTCAGCGCCGGAGCCGTCCGGGTGTCCGCGAGCGTCGGCGTGGCCACCACCGAGGACAGCGTCGACTCGACCGAACTGCTCAGCCACGCCGACCTCGCGCTCTACTCGGCCAAGGCCTCCGGCAAGCGGCAGTGGTGCCAGTACCAACCGGCTCTGCAGGCCGGGCTGGCGGAGCGGCACGAACTCAACGAAAGCCTCGACTCGGCCATCTCCGAGTCCGCCTTCACCCTCTACTACCAGCCCATCGTCGACCTCGCGGGCGGTGGGCTGGTGGCCTTCGAGGCACTGGTCCGCTGGCCGCACGCCCGCCGGGGCATGGTGCCGCCCGAGGAGTTCATCGCCCTCGCCGAGGAGAGCGGCCAGATCGTGCCGCTCGGCGCCTGGGTGCTGGAGCACGCTGCCGCCGAGACCACCCGGTGGCAGCGGACCAGCCTCGCCCCGCGCGCCGTCCGGGGCCGCGCCCCGCTGCACGTCAGCGTGAACGTCTCGGCCCGGCAGTTCCGCGACGCCGGCTTCGTGGACACCGTCCGGCAGATCATCGACACCTCCGGCATCCAGCCGGACTCGCTGATCCTCGAACTCACCGAGAGCATCCTGATGCGCCGCGACGACCGGGTCCGCGCCGACATGGCCACCCTCAGCGACCTCGGCGTCCGGATCGCCATCGACGACTTCGGGACGGGCTACTCCTCGCTCAGCTACCTGCGGGAGTTCCCGATCTCGCTGCTCAAGATCGACAAGTCCTTCATCGACGGCCTCGGCGTCTCCCAGCAGCAGTACGCCCTGGTCGAGGGCATCACCCGGATCGCCGACACCCTCGGCGTCCAGGTCATCGCCGAGGGCATCGAGACCACCGCCCAGCGGGACCTGCTCGCCGCGATGGGCTGCCCGCTCGGCCAGGGGTACCTGTTCGCCCAGCCCCTGACGGTCGAACAGGCCGGCGCGCTGGTCCGCGAGGACGCCGCCCTGGTCGGCCTGCCCGAACGCGACCGCTCCTGAGCCCGGCACCGAACGGTCGGGGCGACACGGCTCAGGCCCCGGCAGCCTGCCCGGCCCGCCGCCGCGCCGCCGGGATCACCAGCGGCGTACCGGTCTCCGGATCGTCGATCACCCGGCAGGGCAGCCCGAACACCTCGTGCACCAGCTCGGCGGTCACCACCTCCCCCGGCGCCCCCGACGCCACCACCCGGCCCTCGCGCATCGCGATCAGGTGGGTGGCGTAGCGGGCCGCGTGGTTGAGGTCGTGCAGGACGGCGACCAGCGTCCGGCCCTGCTCCTCGTGCAGCCGCGCGCACAGGTCGAGGATCTCGATCTGGTGGGCGATGTCGAGGTACGTGGTCGGCTCGTCCAGCAGCAGCAGCGGGGTCTCCTGGGCGAGCGCCATCGCGATCCACACCCGCTGGCGCTGGCCGCCGGAGAGTTCGTCAACCATCCGCTCGGCGAGGTCCCCGACGCCGGTCGCCGCCATCGACTCCTCGACCACCGTCTCGTCCCGCACGGACCACTGCCGCAGCAGGCCCTGGTGCGGGTAGCGGCCGCGGGCGACCAGTTCGGCCACGCTGATGCCGTCCGGGGCCACCGAGGACTGCGGCAGCAGGCCGAGCGTCCTGGCCACCTTCTTGGCCGGCAGGCCGGTGATGTCCTGACCGTCCAGCAGGACGGCCCCGACGGCCGGCTTCAGGGTCCGCGACAGGGCGCGCAGCAGGGTGGACTTGCCGCAGGCGTTCGGCCCGACGATGACCGTGAAGGAGCGGTCGGGGATCGCCACCGTGAGGTTCTCGGCGATGGTCCGCCGCTCGTACGCGAGGGTGAGCGCGGTGCCGCTCAGCCGTGGGGCGGCCGGTTGCGTCGTCGCCATCGTGGGGTCTCCGTTCGTCCGGCGGCCGGGGCGGTGCCCCTCACCTGCAGTGGTCGGGTACGGGGCGTCCCCCGGCAGGTCCTCGGGCTTCGGCCCGCTCACAGTCGGCCCGCCCGGCGCTCGGTGGCGAGCAGCCACACCAGGTAGCCCCCGCCGAGCACGCCCGTCACCACGCCGACCGGCAGCTGGTGACCGGCGAACAGCCGCTGGGCCGCCCGGTCCGCGGTCACCAGCAGGGCCGCACCGGTGCACATCGACGGGAGCAGGTTCGGCCCGGGCGTCCGGGTGAGCCGCCTGGTCAGCTGGGGCGCGGTGAGCGCCACGAACGAGACCGGACCGGCGGCGGCCGCCGCCAGCGAGGCCAGCAGGACGGCCGAGGCCAGCAGCGTCAGGCGCACCGGCTCGACCCGGATCCCCAGGCCGCTCGCCGCGTCGTCACCCATCTCGATCATCCGCAGCGCGCGGCCGCAGCCCAGCAGCACCATCGGGACCAGCACCACCGTCGCGGCCAGCAGGGGCCAGGTGTCCTGCCAGCCGCGCCCGTCCAGGCTGCCGGTGAGCCAGAGCACCGCCCGGGCCGCGTCCATCAGCTGAGCGCGAGTCAGCAGATAGCCGTTGACGCCGGTGAGGATGGCGGCGGTGCCGATCCCGACCAGCACCAGCCGGTGCCCGTGCACGCCGCCGCGCCAGGCCAGGGCGTAGATCAGCACCCCGGTGAGCAGGCCGCCGGCCACCGCACCGCCGGCCAGCGCCAGACTGCTGCCGCCCGCCACCACGACCACCAGCGCGCCGGTCGCCGCGCCCTGGGTGAACCCCAGGACGTCCGGGCTGCCCAGCGGGTTGCGGACCAGCGACTGGAAGAGCGCACCGGACAGCGCCAGCGCCGCGCCGACCAGCAGGGCGGTGACCACCCGGGGCAGCCGCAGCTGGTTGACGATGAAGTCCTCGGCGGGTGAGCCGCCCCCGGCGAGGGTGCGCAGCACGTCGGCCGGGGCGATCGGGTAGTCACCGGTGCCCAGCGCGAGCACGCCGACGACCAGCGCCAGCAGCGCGCAGGCCGCCCCGACCGCGACGGCCCTGGGCCGCAGAAGCACCGAACGCCCGCCGGCCGAGCGCAGCACCCTCATGCGCGAGCCACCTTTCCGCGCCGGGCGAAGTGGAGGAAGAACGGGCCGCCCAGCACCGCCGTGACGATCCCCACCTGGAGTTCGCCCGGCCGGCCCAGCACCCGGCCGAGCACGTCGGCGCCGAGCAGCAGGACGGGCGCGAGCACCGCGCAGTACGGGAACAGCCAGCGCAGGTCCGGCCCGGTCAGGGCGCGGACGAGGTGGGGCCTCGACCGACGCACCGTCACCTTCGCAGGCTACTGGCGCCGCGGCGCCTCGGAGGAGGACCTGCGCACGGAGGCGCTCACGGGGGCGGACGGGGGGTGACAGGGCGGGTCCGGGGGCGCCACGGGCGATCTACGACGCCCCGGCCCACGCCAACTCCGTTCCTCGACAAGCCATTCCGAGCGATCAGCTCGGATCGCGGTCGACCGTGAAGGCCATCACGCTGCCGGGCTGCAAGGGGAAGGGGAGTTGGATCAGGCCCGCCAGATTGCTGAACGGCGCGGGGAAGGTGGGACGGACGCTTGCGCCGTGGGTGGCACCCAGCGGACTGACCTCGGAGGCGCTGACGCTCAGCCGGGTCGGCTTGAGCGCGGGATCGATGGTCAGCCGGTACTCGGCATCGGTGACATGGCGGAAGACCTGCGCCTGGATGCGTACCCGCCGGTCGTTGCCGATGTACTTCCGCGCGGAGATGCTCAACTCCACGAAATGGCTCGCGGTGACGCTGACTTCATGCGGTACCGAGAAGTGGTCGACTCTGGCCTTGCCCCCGACCACCGTCTCGTGGACCACCGTCTTGCGCTCCAAGTCCCTGTTGTCCACACGAACCGCGCCGATCGTGAAGATCTCCGGGTCGTCGGGATCAAGATTGTCGTCAATCATCCACCGCAGCAGAAACTCCGGACCGGTGTAGGCGGTCAGGGATGCGTCGTCGTTGGAAGCCACGCAGGCGATGCTGACCGTCTTGGGAAGCGTCTCGGTCCGGTAGGAGATCCGGAAACTCTGGTACAGGTAATCAGGGTGCGCATCGCCCGGCGGCGGGACGGTGAGCAGGCAGTCGTACCGATATGCGGAGAGCGCGCCGACAAAGAGCGGACTGCGGATCGGGCCGAGGACATCCTGCAGACCGCGAAGCACCGCACTGTCGACCTGTTCAGTCGTTTCCCGTACGGTGAGCGACCCGATGGCCAGCGTCACCACGGCAGCCGAGACGAAGGCGCCGCCGATCAAGCTCAACACCGTGGCGAGCACCTGCTGGTGCGTCAGCAGTGAAGCCGCGACGACGCTCACCAGCCCGATGATCAACGCGACCACATTGGCAAGCACAAGGATCTTGCGCAGTTGCCGCTCCTGCGAAACAGGCATGCGCCACCCCCATGGGGCGCGTCAGTGCGCAACCCCCGCTGCAACGGTCCGAACGATCCGCTCGGAGACCTCCCCAATCTCCTGAGCCGTACGCACATTATCTGCCTGACCATCCGTCAGGAAAATCATGGCGATGGGAACCGCGGGGTGGAGAACGACCCCAGCATCGTTGATCACGCCCCGCAGGCTGCCGGTCTTGTGCCACACCTGGACGTCGTCGTCCAGCCGTGACGGAATCCGGTCGTTACGGAGGTAGTTGACCAGATAGTGGCGCAGTGGCTCCAAGTGGGCGGTGCGGTCGACATGCTCGATCAGACGCAGCGCGTCCTCGGCGGTGGTGACGTTCGCCCGGCCCAAGGGTCCGAGTTCCGCCTCGGAGAATCCGGCCGGGAAGGAAGTCGAATCGAGCCGCAGGTCCTTGATGACGGCATCGATCCGCTCCTGGCCGAGGAGAGCACGCACGTACTCAGCAGCCGGATTGTCACTGGTGACCAGCGAGAAGCCACACAACTCCCTTACATTCAGGGTGGTTTCTGGATCCATCGCCTGCAGGACGCTCGGGTACATCGTGCGGCCCAGATCGCCGACCCGGACACGCGCATCCAGGTCGAGATCTCCTCGCCTGGCGGCCTCGAACAGCGCGACCCCGAGGATCAGCTTCGCCAGGCTGGCCGCCGGCAGGACCCTGTCCGACAGGTGTCCGACCGTGAATTCGGGGTGTCCGAGTGTCTTCACCAGGACACTACGCTCCCCCACTCCACCGCCCGCGTCCACGAACCCGGCCACCTGGGCGGCCACTGACGCTCGGATCTCAACGACATCACCCACGTGCGTCCAGCTCCTTAGAAGGCGGCCCTACCACGCTAACAGCCACCGACCCGGCAGTCGGCTGAAATGCCGCCAGCAGCCGTGGAATCCGTCCACCCGACACCGGCTCTCTCACAAGGGTCGCGCTCGGGCGAGAATGCTCTCAGGCCTGCCTCCATCAACTCTGCCGAGAAGGCAGCTCCCACATCTCCTGCCCGGTGTCGAAGATGTCAATGCCCGCAACGCCCTCCCAGCACTGGCTGCGTGCCTCGCCTCCAAGCCGCACAGCGATCACCCACATAACGCACCGCCGACACCTGGCAGGGCGCGACGGCGAGTCCGCTCCGTCAGCGCGCGAGGATGGCGAGGTCATATGCCCGGACGCCCGTGACGACCCCGTCCACGGGTCCGACACCCAGTACCGGTGCCCCTCGCCCACGTCAGCAACCAGACACGCCGCCCCCGCGCAAACGGGCGTCCGATGGACCCTTGGCCGGCCACGAAGAGCACAAGAGGCCGACGGCAGTGACCGGCACCAGGCCCCGCGAGCAGATGACCAGCAGCTCCAGGAGCAGTCGAGCACTTCCGGGAAACACAAAACCCCAGGTCACGGCGAGTGAGTCCTGGGGTTTCGCAGAGCCGCTTTCGGGATTCGAACCCGAGACCTACGCATTACGAGTGCGTTGCTCTGGCCAACTGAGCTAAAGCGGCGCCGCCGGGCTCTGCTGCCCGGGAGGGCAATCATTGCGTCGGCAACGCGGGCAAGTCTACACAGTTTCGAGGGGTGATCCGTACCGGCCCCCGGGTCCCTGTTCGAGCGGGCCCGGGTGGGGGCGGCGGGGGGCTACGTCGGGTGTGTCAGGCCGAGGAGACGGCGAGCTTGGCGGCGAAGCCGGCGAAGAGGACGGCGACGCCGCTGGTCAGACCGGCGGAGAGGCGCTTGCGGCGGCGGAAGGCGGCGGCCAGGCTGGTGCCGGCGAAGATCAGTGCCGAGAGGTAGAGCAGGCTGAAACTCTGCAGGATCCCGCCGAGGAGGGCGAAGGAAAGCACCGGCTGTCCGTACGAGGGGTCGACGAACTGGGTGAAGAAGGACAGCAGGAAGAGGATGGCCTTCGGGTTGAGCAGGCTGATCACCAGCGCCCGGCGGAAGGGGTTCTCCTCGGCGGCCGTGACGACCGCGGGCTCCTCGTCCGGCCCGCTCAGGGCCCCGCCCCGGTGTTCGCGCCAGAGCTGGCGGGCGGCGCGCAGCATGCCGACGCCGATCCAGAGCAGGTAGGCGGCGCCGCCGAACTTCACCGCCAGGAAGACCGCCGGGTTGGCCTTCAGCAGGGAGGCCGCGCCGAGCGAGGTCAGGCTGATCAGGGTGAAGTCGCCGACGAACACGCCGAGGGCGGCGCGGTAGCCGGTGCGGACGCCCTTGCGGGCGGCGACGGACAGGACGTACAGCGAGTTCGGGCCGGGCAGCAGCACGATGACCAGGGCGCCGAGGACGTACGTCGCCAGGTCGTTGACTCCGAGCACGGGGGCTCCCTACGGCAGGCGCGGATGAGCGGACGCCATGGCGGCGGACGCGGAAAAGGCGAGTCATCGTACCTGGTCGCAGGCGGACTGTTGAAGCGCGAATTACTTCGCGCAGCTCAACCCGTTGTCCGGCGCCTGGCCGGTCAGCAGGTAGCGGTTCACGGCCCCGTCCACACAGGTGTTGTGCCGCCCGTAGGCCGTGTGGCCGTCGCCGTCGTAGGTGATCAGGCGGCCGGACTCCAGCTGGCCCGCCAGCGACTGCGCCCAGGCGTACGGGGTCGCCGGGTCGCGGACGGTGCCGACGACCACGATCGGGGCGGCCCCGGCCGCGCGCACGGTGTGCGGGGCGCCGGTGGCCGCGACCGGCCAGTAGCCGCAGGCCAGTGCCATCCAGGCCATGTCCCGGCCGAAGTGCGGGGAGGCCTGCTCGAAGTCCGGCACCGACCGCTGGACGTCCGCCGGCGCGCCGAAGGGCGCCGGCAGGTCGAGGCAGTTGACCGCCATGTTGGCGAACATCAGGTTCGGGTAGGAGCCGTCCTCGTCGCGGTTGTAGTACGAGTCGGAGAGCTTCAGCAGTCCGCTGCCGTCGCCCGCCTCGGCGTCGGTGAGGGCACTGCGCAGCTCGGGCCAGAGGAACTCGGCGTACATCGCCTCGATCACGCCGGTGGTTGCCTGCGACTCGGTCAGGCGCCGCCCAGAGCCGGTGGCCAGCGGCTGGGCGTCGATCGACTTGAACAGCGCGTCGAGCCGCTCGCCCGCCTGCTGTTCGGTGCTGCCGACCGGGCAGCCGTCCCGCTTGACGCAGTCCTTGGCGAACGCGGCCCAGGCGGTCTCGAAACCGCCGGCCTGGGTGCGGTTGCCGGCCACCGAGTCGAGCGAGGGGTCCATGGCGCCGTCCAGCACCAGCCGGCCGACCCGGGCCGGGAAGAGACCGGCGTACGTCGCGCCGAGGTAGGTGCCGTACGACTTGCCGACGTAGTGCAGCTGGTCGTCACCGAGCAGGGCCCGCAGGACGTCCATGTCGCGGGCCGCCTCGACGGTGCTGACGTGGCCCAGCAACGCTCCGGAGGTCTGCCGGCAGGCGTCGGCGAACTCCTTGTCGGCCTTCACCAGGGCGTCCGTCTCGGCCTGGTCGTCCGGCGTGATGTCGACCTCGGTGTAGGCATCCATCCGCTCGCCGCTCAGGCAGCCGACCGGGCTGCTGCGGCCGACCCCGCGCGGGTCGAGGCCGACCAGGTCGTACGCGCCGCGCACCCCCGCGTCGTAGCCGCCCGCGGCGGCCTCCAGGTACTCGATCGCCGAACCGCCGGGCCCGCCCGGGTTGAGCAGCAGCGAGCCGATCCGCTTCGAGCTGCCGTCCGACAGGCGCCGGGCCGCGGTCAGGGAGATGTCGCCGCCCGCCGGCTTCGCGTAGTCCAGCGGCACCTTGAACGTGGTGCATTCGAAGCCCGTGTCGCAGGGCTGCCAGCTGAGCTTCTGCCCGTAGTAGCCGGCCAGGGCGGCCGGAATCTCGGCCGGCAGCGCCTCCAGCGGGGTGGCCGGGGCCGCGCCCGCGACGGGACGGGCGGACGAGGAAGGCGAGGACGCCGGCCCGGAGGAGGGCGGCGAGGCGGGGTCGGGGTCGGTGCCCGGGGCGGAGCAGCCGCCCAGCAGCAGTCCGGTGGCCGCGGCCGCCACGGCGGCCGCTCGCAGCCGGGCGGCCGACCGCGATCGGGCAGGTGCTGCGGTCACTGCTCCGGCCGGCTGGACTGCGCGCATCGGCGGGGTTCCCCTCGGGTGCTCGGTGCTGGACTGTTGGAAGGCGGGAAACGGGAGCGCTGGAAGGCGGGAGTTCGGAGCGGCACGGTGCTCCGAACGCTCGGGCCCACCGCGGCGGCCGGAGGGACCGAACGCACGGCACCCGAATACTCGCGTACCCGGGTGCCGTGGTCGTTCTGCTGTGCTGCTGTCGTGGCCGCTGCCGTGTCGCCGACGGCAGCGTGGTCGCCGCGCCCGCGGGACTGCCCGGGCGCTCGGTGCCGCTGCCCACCACCGACCGCCGGGTGCCGTGGATCAAGGGTAGTCCGCCGCCGGCCGGGAGTGCTCAGGACGGCTTGGCCAGCGTCTCCGCAAGGTACTGCACCGCGACCCGGACCAGCCGCAACCGCTCCAGCGCCGGGGTGTAGTCCTGCACGATCTCCGAGGTCCGGACGTCGGCCCGGGCCGCCTGGCCGGTGCCGGCCTTCAGCGCCGCCTGGAGCTTGCGCAGGCCGTCCAGTCCGGGCGCGTCGGCCTTGGCGGCGGCGAGCAGCAGGTGCGGGGCGTCGGCCGCGGCGGCCTCCGCGCCCGTCCTGGCGAGGGCGGCCGAGTCGTACCGGCCGGAGACGGCCGCGGCGGCGCCGTACAGGTCCGGCCGGGAGAGGCCGGCCGCCGCCGCGCAGGGCGCGCCGCCCTCGACGCCGAGCACGCCCCAGCCCGCCGGGCCGGCCGGGACCGTCCGGAAGGCCGCGGTCACGGCCGTCCGCAGCGCGGCATCGTCGGAGACGGCCTGCGGCGCGGCGGCGACCAGGTCGCAGGGGCGCTCGGTGCCCGAGGGAGCCTCGGGCGCGACCACCACGAAGGGGCGGGAGCGGCCGGTCTGGACAGCCGAGGCGATGCCGTCGAAGACGTCCGGCACCTCGGCGTCCGCCGTCTTCCGGGGAGTGGCCGCGTGCAGGACGATCACCGGGAACCGGGCGTTCTGGTCCTTGGCGTACTCCGCCGGGACCCAGACCCGTACCTTGCGCGGATGTCCGTCGCGACCGGCCACCGCCGACTCCAGGAGCTCCCCGCCGGCCGGGTGCCCGATGCTCTCGAAGCTGCTGACCACGGGCGCGGGGGCGGGCGCCGCCGCTGCCGGGGCCGCCGGATCGGCGGCCTCACCGGGCGGCGGAGCCGCCTGTTTGGGCGCGGCCGCGGCCCGGGCGTCGTCCAGCGGGAGCCCGCCGCCGTGCCCGCCGAACACCCCGGCGGCCGCCGGCCCGGCCAGCGCCGTGACGCAGACCGCGCAGAGCACCGCCCCGGCGGCCCTGAACAGGACCGGCCGCCGGTCGCCGGCCAGCTCGTAGGTCTGCGCCGAGCGCAGGTCCCGCCAGCGCAGCAGGGCACCGCGGGCCAGCCAGACCCCGCAGACCGCGGCGGCGAGCAGGGGGACGACCAGGAGCGGACGGAGCATGGGACGCACCACCTCGGGAGGACCGGTAGCGAACGACCGCGGCGGCCCCGGCGACCAGCTCCGCCGGACGGCCACGGTGTACTCGGTCCACAGGGTGCAAGACGATCGGCCCGGCGCACGCGAGCGTTCCGGGCGAGTGCGGACGTTCACTCGAAGGGAGGACGCGGCACTACGGCGCCCGGACGCGAACGGCCTCGTCCCGCCCGCGGGCGACGGCGCGGGACCGGTCCCGGGGCGGGCCACGGACCAGCCCGGGCCGGGATCAGCACCGGCCCGGCAGCAGGCTCACGGCCGCCGCCCGCCCCCCGAAGGACACGGTCGGCCTGAGGGCGCGGCCACCCGACGGACGCGGCCCGCCGAAGGAAGCGCTCAGCCCGCCCGCAGGGCGACGGTCATCGCCTCGACCGCCAGCAGGGGGTCGACGTTGCGGTCCAGCGCAAGGCGGCAGGCCAGCACCGCCTCGATCCGCCGCAGCGTCCCCTCCGGCGGCCCGCCCGAGGCCACCTTGGCCAGCGCCGTCCGCTGGTCCTCGTTGGCCAGCGCGCCCGTGGCACCGAGCTGGATCGCCAGCACGTCCCGGTAGAAACCCAGCAGGTCGAGCAGCGCGACGCCCAGGGTTTCGCGCCGCGTTCTGGTCGCCCGGCTCTTCTGACGCTTCTCCAGCTCCTTCACCGCGCCGGCCATGCCGCGCGGGGCCTTCGTCCCCTCGGCGGCCCCGTACGCGGCCTTCAGGTCACCGGTCTCCCGGGCGTCCTGCGTCTCGGCCAGCGCGTCGGCGTCGGCCTTGGCGGTGTCCACCAGCCGCTGGGCGGCGCTCAGGCAGCCGCCGATGTCGGCGACCTCCAGCGGGATCCGCAGCACGTCGGCCCGCCGGGTGCGGGCCTGCTCGTCCACCGCCAGCCGGTGGGACCGCTCCACGTCACCCTGGCCGGCCAGCGCGGCCAGCCTGGCCGTCTCCGGCTCGACGCCGTCCCGGCGGACCAGCATGTCGGCGACCGCCTCGGCGGCCGGGGTCCGCAGCACCAGCAGGCGGGCGCGCGAGCGGATGGTCGGCAGCACATCCTGGACGGACGGCGCGCAGAGCAGCCAGACCGTCCGCGGGGACGGCTCCTCGACGGCCTTCAGCAGGGCGTTGGCCGCCGCCTCGGTGAGCCGGTGGGCGGCGTCGATCATGATCACCGACCAGCGGCCGCCGGTCGGGTAGCTGGAGGCGCGCAGCACCAGGTCGCGCATGTCCTTGACGCTGATCGAGAGCCCGTCGGTCCGGACGAACTTCACGTCGGCGTGGCTGCCGGCCATCACGGTGTGGCAGCCGTCGCAGAAACCGCAGCCGGGCGTGCCGCCGAGTTCGAGGTCGGGGCTGGTGCACTGGAGGGCGGCCGCGAAGGCGCGGGCCGCGGTGGTCTGGCCGGCTCCGGGCGGACCGGTGAACAGCCAGGCGTGCGTCATCAGGGAGGCGTTGGTGCCCTCCGCCCGCCCGCCGCCGCGGCCGGCGAGGACGGTCGCCCTGGCCGCCCCGGCTGCGGCGGTCAGCTGCTCGACCACCCGCTCCTGGCCCACCAGGTCGTCCCAGACGGCCACCGGCGCTCCTCAACCCTCTTGTCCGTGCGGCTTCGCCCTGCCGGGCTCCGCTCGCGGTCGAGCATACGTGGCCGCAACGACAGTGGGTGGTGCCCGGCCGGGCACCACCCACCTCATCGTCGGAATCGTCGGAGCCGCCTGCCGCGGACGCTCAGCGGCGCCGCTTGCGGCCCTTGCCGCGGCCGTCCGCGTCGCCGTCCTCGTCCGGAGCCGGCTGCTGCCACTGCGCCCACTCCTCGCGGGAGCCCAGCAGGGTGTCGGTCAGGCTCGGCAGGTCGTCCATCGGCGTCTCCTCGGCCCACGAGGGGCGCGGGCGCGCCGCGGCCGCCGGCTCCTCGGCCGGGTCGGCCTCCACCGTCGAAGCTCCCTGGGATGCCGGAACCCGCAGCTCACGGGTCTGGTCCGCGCCGGACTCGACCTTGGGCAGCACCGAGGTGCGGTCGGTGGCACCCGCTATGGCACCCTCCGCGCCCTCACCGGCGCCGGCCCCGCGGGCCCCACCGGTGTCGCCGTCCGAGGACGGCACCTTCGGCAGCACCGCCGTCCGGTCCAGCGGGGCGGACACCCGGGGCAGCAGCTCCGTCTCGTCCGCCGGGGACACCGGGGGAACCGGAGATGCCGGGGTGGCCGAGGAAAGCGGCGACGATCCGCCCGTCCTGGCGGCCTTCGCGGCGCGCTCGGCCTCGGCGGCCGCCCGGACCGCCGCCTGGCGGTCCCGCTCGGAGATCTCCTGGGTGATGTCCGCCGCCCCGACCTGCGGCAGCTCCGCCGTCACGTCCACCGGCGCCGCTGCCGCGGAGGCAGCGGCAGCCTCCGCCAGCCGCGCCTCCTCGGCGCGCTGCAGGGCCTCCTCGGCCCGGCGGCGCTGCTCGGCACGCTGCAGCTCGCGCTGGCGCTGGAGCTCCGCCTGCGCGGCCGCCTCGGCCTCCTGCCGCTCGCGCTCGACGGCCTCGGCCGCCAGCCTGGCCTCCTCCGCGACCCGCCGGCGCTCCTGCTCCTCGGCCCGCTCGCGGGCCTCCTGCTCGGCCTTGAGCCGGGCATCCTCGGCGGCCTTGCGGGCGGCCTCGGCGGCGATCCGGTCGGCCTCCTCCTTGGCGAGGCGGTCCTTCTCGGCCTGCTCGGCGCGCAGCTGCTCCAGCAGTTCCAGGCGCTTGCGCTCGGCGGCGTCGGCCTCGGCCTTCAGCCGGGCCTCCTCCGCCGCGCGGCGGGCGGCCTCCTCGCGGGCCAGTCGCTCCTGCTCGACCCGAGCGGCGCGCTCCTGGTGGGAGAGCGGCAGCTCGCGGTCGAGCCGGTGGCGGACGGCGGTGGTGACGACGCCGGGCTGCTGGCTGCCGTCGACGACCAGGTAGCGCGAGGGGTCGGCTGCGGCCAGGGCGAGGAAGCCGGAGCGGACCCGCTGGTGGAACTCGGTCGGCTCGGACTCCAGCCGGTCGAGCGCCTCGGTGAACCGCTCGCGGGCCGCGCTCGGGTCGACGTCCAGGACGACCGTCAGATCGGGGACGAGCCCGCCGGTCGCCCAGCGGGAGATCCGGGCGACCTCGGTGGCCGCCAGGTCGCGGCCGGCGCCCTGGTAGGCGATCGAGGAGTCCATGTAGCGGTCGGTGATGACCACCGCGCCGCGCTCCAGCGCGGGGCGGATCACGTTCTCGACATGCTCGGCGCGGTCGGCGGCGTAGATCAGCGCCTCCGCCCGGTGCGAGAGGCCGGTGTTGCCGACGTCCAGCACCAGGCCGCGCAACCGCTGGCCGACCGGGCTGCCACCGGGCTCGCGGGTCAGCACGACCTCGTGGCCCTTGCTGCGGATCCACTCGGCGAGGGCGTTGGCCTGGGTGGACTTGCCGGCGCCGTCGCCGCCCTCCAGGGCGATGAAGAAACCGGTGCCCGAGGTGCGGTGCGGCGCCGGGCCGCTGGTGCCGCGGACCGCGTCGAGGAGGTCCCGCACGAAGGGTGCGGTGCCGCGCCGGTCGTCCGTCTTCAGCAGCACCACGGCGGCCAGCACGAGGGTCAGCAGCCCGATCGTCCCGACCGCGAGGGCCGCGCCGCCGTGGATGAAGGTGAACCCGCCGGGCTTCACGTCCCCGACGATCACGTTGCCGTAGGCGGCGGCGATCAGCGGCACGGCGATCAGCGCCAGCGACACCACCACCCGGAGCACCGCGTACAGGTGGTCGGTGACCTTGGGCAGCCGGGCCTCCTCCACCTCCTGCGCGAGCAGCGAGCGGCCGGCCGAGACGACGATCCCGGCGGCCAGCCCGGCCAGCGTGGTCAGCAGCAGGACCAGCACGAAGTCCAGCACCAGGCCGGCCAGGATCAGCGCGACGCCCTCGACCAGCAGCGCCAGCGCGAGCAGCCGGCGGCGGGAGAAGGAGGGCAGGGTGGCCCGGGTGAGGCGGACGCCCAGCGCGGGGGCGCCGGCGGCGGCGAGCACGATCAGGCCGTAGCCGATCGGGCCGGCCCGGTGCTCGACCGCGGTCAGCAGGGCGAGCGAGGCCACACCCGCCAGCGAGGAGTAGGCGGCGGCCACCGCGAAGGTGAAGTAGGGGGCCGATCCGGTCCGGCCCTTGCGCAGCGCGGGGCCGGACGTGGCGTCGGTCGGGGCGCGCAGACCCTGCAGCGGCGAGCGCGGGGCGACGGCGACCGGCCCGGCGGGCAGGTCCTGCAGGTAGGTCAGCGCGGCGGAGGTGACGAACAGCGCGGCGGCGCCGAGGGCGGCGCAGGTGGCCTGGTGGCTCCGCAGCCAGTCCGAGCCGAGCGCCGCGAAGACGTTGTTGAGCAGGGTGAAGACGACCAGTGCGGCGGCGGCGAGCGGCAGGGTGGCCCAGCCGGTGCGCAGGTCCAGGGTGCGGACGGTGTCGAGGTTCGCGGCGGACGGACGCTGCTCGGCGAACGGGGCGTGCGGGTTCACCGGGGGCAGCAGCGCGGGCGCGGCGGCATCCTTGCCGACGGTCCAGATCCGCTCGGCGGCGCCGGTGACGAAGACGGTGGCGAGCAGCGCGTAGGTCGCGGCGCCGGTGCTGGGCTTCGCCGTCGTGGCGGGGAACCAGATCACCCACCAGGGCGCCAGGCCGACCAGCACGGCGCGCAGCACGTCGGTGGCCAGCAGCGTCCAGCGGCGGTCCAGCTTCGTACCCACCAGCTGGTGCAGCGGGCCGAGCAGGGCGGCGCCGAACAGCAGGGTGGCGGCCAGCCGGGCCACGAACACGGCGGACACCGCGAACGCCAGGCTGCGCGGCAGGTCGCCGAACTGCTGCCCGAGCGCGGCGGCGATCACGGTCAGCGCCAGCAGGACGAGCAGGCCGAGCCGGTCGGCGGTGCCGCCGATCAGCTGGGTCGTCCAGAGGCGTCGGTAGGGGCGCAGGCGAAGCAGTGCGCGGGCCCGTTCACCCGCACTCCCGGCCGGTGCGACCTCGGGGAGGTCGGGGGTGGCGGCTCCCGCGGCCACGGCGGCGCTGGGGGTGGGCTGCTCCTCGCTCGTCATACGGTCAGCGTAGCGGTCTGCGGTGCCCGCAAAAGGAAGGAGTGGGCCTCCGGATGCCGCTCATTGCACGGTTGTGACGCTTCGCGGACAGACTGCGGGCCCGCACCCCCTGGTGGGAGGGGCGGGCCCGCGGTGACTGTCGGCAGGTCAGCTCTCGTCGGAGCCGGTGCTCTTCTTCGTCGCGACCTTCTTGGCGGCCGTCTTGGTGGCGGTGACGGTCTTCTTGGCGACCGTCTTCTTCGCCGCCGTCTTCTTCGCGGTGGTGGTCTTCTTGGCCGCCGTCTTGGTGGCGGTGGCCTTCTTGGCCGGTGCCTTCTTGGCGACCTTCTTCACCGGCCCGCGGGCCCGCTTCTCGGCCAGCAGCTCGTAGCCGCGCTCCGGCGTGATCGTCTCGACCTCGTCGTCCTTGCGCAGGGTCGCGTTGGTCTCGCCGTCGGTCACGTACGGGCCGAAGCGACCGTCCTTGACCACCACCGGACGCTCGCTGACCGGGTCCGTGCCCAGTTCCTTGAGCGGCGGGGCGGCGGCGGCCCGGCCGCGCAGCTTGGGCTGCGCGTAGATCGCCAGCGCCTCGTCGAGGGTGATCGTGAGGATCTGCTCCTCGTCGGTCAGCGAGCGCGAGTCGGTACCCCGCTTGAGGTACGGACCGAACTTGCCGTTGTACGCGGAGATCTCCTGGCCCTCGGGGTCGGTGCCGACCACCCGCGGGATGGAGAGCAGCTTGAGCGCCTCCTCCAGGGTGATGGCGTCCAGCGACATCGTCTTGAAGAGCGAGGCGGTCCGCGGCTTCACGGCGTTCTTGCCGGTCTTCGGCGTGCCCTCGGGCAGGATCTCGGTCACGTACGGGCCGTACCGGCCGGACTTGGCCACCACGGGGTTGCCGCTGACCGGGTCGGTGCCCAGCTCGAAGTCGCCGCTGGGCTTGGCCAGCAGCTCCTCGGCCAGCTCGACGGTCAACTCGTCCGGCGGCAGCTCGTCCGGGATGTCGGCGCGCTGGCCCGGCTCGCCCTCGACCTGCGAGGCCTTCTCCACGTACGGGCCGTAGCGGCCGACCCGCAGGGTGATGTCGTCGCTGATCTTGAACGAGCTGATCTCGCGGGCGTCGATCGCCCCGAGGTCGGTGACCAGCTCCTTCAGACCGCCGAGGTGGTCGCCGTCGCCGTTGCCGGCCTCGGCGGCGCCGCCGACGGCGTGCCCCTCGCCCTCGCCGAAGTAGAAGCGCTTGAGCCACGGCACGGACTTCGCCTCACCGGCGGCGATCCGGTCGAGGTCGTCCTCCATCCGCGCGGTGAAGTCGTAGTCGACCAGCCGGCCGAAGTGCTTCTCCAGCAGGTTGACCACCGCGAAGGAGAGGAACGACGGCACCAGCGCCGTCCCCTTCTTGAAGACGTACTTGCGGTTGATGATCGTGTCGATGATCGACGCGTACGTCGACGGCCGGCCGATCTCGCGGTCCTCCAGCTCCTTGACCAGCGAGGCCTCGGTGTAGCGGGCCGGCGGCTTGGTCGAGTGGCCCTCGGAGTTCAGCTGCTCGGCCGAGAGCGGGTCGCCCTGGGCGACCTGCGGCAGCCGGCGCTCGCGGTCGTCGAGCTCGGCGTTCGGGTCGTCCGCGCCCTCGACGTAGGCCTTGAGGAAGCCGTGGAAGGTGATGATCTTGCCGGAGGCCGAGAACTCGACGTCCCGGCCGTCCGCCGAGGCGCCGCCGACCTTCACGGTCACCGACTGCCCGACCGCGTCCTTCATCTGGGAGGCGACGGTACGCATCCAGATCAGCTCGTAGAGCCGGAACTCGTCGCTGCTCAGACCGGTCTCCGCCGGGGTGCGGAAGCGGTCCCCGGAGGGGCGGATCGCCTCGTGCGCCTCCTGCGCGTTCTTGACCTTGCTGGCGTACGTGCGGGGCGCGTCCGGCAGGTAGTCCGCGCCGTAGAGCTGCGTCACCTGGGCCCGGGCGGCGGAGATCGCCGTGTCCGAGAGCGTGGTGGAGTCGGTACGCATGTAGGTGATGAAGCCGTTCTCGTACAGCTTCTGGGCCACCTGCATGGTGCGCTTCGCGCCGAAGCCCAGCTTGCGGCTGGCCTCCTGCTGGAGCGTGGTGGTGCGGAACGGCGCGTACGGCGAGCGGCGGTAGGGCTTGGACTCGACGCTGCGCACGCTGAACGCGGTCTGCTCCAGGGCGGCGGCCAGCGCGCGGGCGGCCTGCTCGTCGAGGTGCAGGGTGTTGGCGCTCTTGATCTGCCCGTCCGAGCCGAAGTCACGGCCGCTGGCGATCCGGCGGCCGTCCACGGTGGCGAGCCGGGCACCGAAGTTCTCCGGGTTCGCGGCGTCCGCGGCGGTCCGGCCGGTGGCGAAGGTCGCCGTGAGGTCCCAGTACGAGGCGGTGCGGAAGGCGATCCGCTCACGCTCGCGCTCGACCACCAGGCGGGTCGCGACGGACTGGACGCGGCCGGCCGAGAGCTTCGGCATGACCTTCTTCCACAGGACCGGCGAGACCTCGTAGCCGTAGAGGCGGTCGAGGATCCGGCGGGTCTCCTGGGCGTCGACCAGGCGCTGGTTCAGCTCGCGCGGGTTGTTCACGGCCTCCTGGATGGCGGCCTTGGTGATCTCGTGGAAGACCATCCGGTGCACCGGCACCTTGGGCTTCAGCACCTGCTGGAGGTGCCACGCGATGGCCTCGCCCTCGCGGTCCTCATCGGTGGCGAGGAAGAGTTCGTCGGACTCGGCGAGCAGCGACTTCAACTTGGTGACCTGGGACTTCTTGTCCGCGTTCACCACATAGATCGGCGCGAAGTCGTGGTCGACGTCGACACCGAGGCGACGCACCTCACCGGTGTACTTGTCCGGGACCTCGGCGGCCGTGCCGGGCAGGTCGCGGATGTGCCCGACGCTCGCCTCGACGATGTAGCCGGGGCCGAGATAGCCCTTGATCGTCTTCGCCTTGGCCGGCGACTCGACAATCACGAGTCGCTGGCCGTTGCGCGCGGTCTCGCTGCTCGGGGACACCTTCGCTCTTCTCTCCCGGTCGTTACGTGGGCTGGTCGGCGCAGGCAGTACGGATGCCGCTCCGCCCGACCCCACCAGCGTCCGGGGCTGCCGCTGCGCGACGACCCCACCAGCGGAGTGTGACCGTACCCCGGCCACCCTTGTCAAACGGACGGATCCCGCTTTTTCACCGGCAAAGCCGACCTACGCCACTCGAACGGTAACCCGATGATGGAGGATCGTGCCGCGCAGAGGGGGTGCTTCGGCGGGTTTAAGAAGGATGGAATAACAGATTTCAGAATCTGTCATCATGATTTCGCCGACCGTCGCGCGCCCACGAGCCTCCGCCGCGAGCCCGCTGCCGGGCGGCCCGTAAGATCCCCGCCGCGCAACGCTCCGACCGGGAACGGCCAAGGTCAGCCCTGGTGTCCACCGATGTACCCGGCCCCGTCGCGCATCTCCGGACAGACCTCGGCCAGGCCCCCCGACGACTCTCAGCGGCCCGCCAGGAAGGCCAGCAGGGCAAGGCCGCCCGCCAGACTCCCCGCGCCGAGCAGCGTCCAGAACACGTCACTGGCCAGCGTCGACCCGGCCTCACCGGCCGCCAGCACCACCAGGCCCGGGCGCCTGGGGTCGTACGCCACCCGGACGTCCGACCCGATCGCCAGCCCGGACGGGCGCCACAGCGGAGTGTGGCCGCGCGGTCTGGCGAGCACCACCTCACCCCGGCCCGTCGAGCCCACCGCCCCGCCCGAGGCGCCGGAAACCCCCGGGGCCCCGACCGACGGCAGGGTCGCGAAGGACAGCAGCGGAGCGCTGTCCAGCGCGCCGTACAGATCCTCGTCGGCGACGACCCGCGCCGAGACCGGCACCCCGTGGCGGCGCACCCGGTGGCGAAGACGCATTTCGACAGCGCACCAGAACAGGAGTGCGCCTCCGAAGAGGACGAGCACGACCCCCGCCGCAGAACCCGTGGGTGTCTCCATCGCGCCCCTCCCCCGTCCTGTCCGCCGCGAATCTCCGTCCACAGCCTGTGGACAGAGATTCGCAGCGCAGGGACAACGCCCGACCGACGGCCGCCGTACGACAGCCGAACCGGCGGGAACGGGAACGTGAACGGCGGGGAGGGTCGGCGGGCCGGCGGAGCGCGCGGACGAGGATCGGCGGGCCGGCGCAGTGGCGGGCCGGGCCGGGCGGCCCGGGGCAGGGCAGCGCAAACCGCGGGCGGTGCCGTCCGCCCCGGGTACGCCGCTCAGCCGTCAGTCCTCAGGCCACAGGCCCGCCGGCTCGATGAAGCCCTGCTCGGTCAGCAAGCGGAGCGACTGCGGAACCTGGTCCCGCAGGACCACCCGGTCCTCGTCCAGCAGGTGCGCGATGGCGTCCACGATCTCGCCCGCGGACAGCGTGCCGTCGCAGGCCCCGACGAAGCCGGCCCCCACCGTGTCGACCTTGGTGGCTCGGCGCATGCCGCGGTTGTGGCGCAGGATCACATGCTCGGGGTCCTCGGCGCCGGGCGACCCGACCTGCTCCTGGACGACCTCGTCCGAGAGCAGGTAGCGGGTGGCCAGCAACCCCGCGTCGTCGTGCGAGGCCAGGAAGTCCTGCCGGGCGAACCAGCTCTCGATGTGCGGGCCGAGCGGCTGCTCGATCGAGTGCGGCCACTCCTCCACCCGCACGGTCGGGCGGTCCGCACCGCTCGCCCGCAGGGTGATCCAGCCGAAGCCGATACCCTCGACCTTCGCCTCCTCGAAGGCGTCCAGCCACTCGCCGTAGCGGGCCTGGTAGTCGCCGCCCGGGCCGCGGTGGTCGCCGCCGTCGCGCAGCCACAACTCCGCGTACTGGGCCACGTCCTGCACCTCCCGCTGGACGACCCACGCGTCCAGTCCGGTGCCGGCCACCCAGCCCGCCAGCCGGTCGTGCCAGTCCTCGCCCTTGACGTGCTGCCAGTTCGCCAGCAACTGGCAGTAGCCGCCGGGCTCCAGGTGCGCGGCGGCGCCCCGCACCACGCTCCGGCAGAGCTCGTCGCCCGCCATCCCGCCGTCGCGGTAGGTGAAGCGGCTCCCCGGCGAGATGACGAACGGCGGATTGGAGACGATCAGGTCGAACTTCCGCTCCCCGACCGGCTGGAAGAGGCTGCCCTCGGCCGTGTCCGTGTTGTCGAAACCGGACAGCGCCAGGGTCAGCTCGGTGAAACGCAGCGCACGCGCGTTGACGTCCGTCGCCGTCACCCGCTGGGCGTGGCGCGCCGCGTGCAGGGCCTGCACGCCGGAGCCCGCACCCAGGTCGAGCGCCGACCGCACCGGCCGCCGCACGGCGATGTTCGCCAGCGTGGTGGACGCGCCGCCGACGCCCAGCACCAACTCCTTGCGCGCCACCCCGTGCGCGGTCTCGCCCGAGCCGATACCGCCCGCGCCACCGACCGCGCAGCCCAGGTCGGACACCACCCAGGAGTCCGAACTCGGCAGGCCGGCAACCTCGTTGGCGTACGGCCGGACATCCACCGTGGCACGCACCTGGTCGCCGTCAGGCCTCAGCCAGCCGTCCGCGAGGCAGTCCTCCACCGGCAGCGCGGCCGCGGCCGCCGCGTACGGAACGGGCTGCTGCAGCAGGAAGAGCCGCACCAGCGTCTCCAGCGGACTGCCCCCGCGGGTGGCGCGCAGCGCCGGCACCGCCTCGCTACGGGCCAGAGCCGCGTAGCCGGTGGGCCCGAGCAGATCGAGGCAGCCGTCAGCGGTGTACGAGGCGGCGAGCAGCGCCTCGCGGAGCTTGGCGAGGCGGGTGGGGTCGAGAACGGGGCTACTGGTCACCCAGCCATTGTCTCGCGACGCCGGGGCACGGCCCGCCGTGGCACGGCGGAACGCCCGCCCGCGGGCCGCCGGCCCCCGGGCCCCCTGAACACCGGGGCGGCGGGACGGCGGGACGGCGGTGCCGCGGGCACGGGGGCACGCATGGGTGACGACCGGGCCCGAGGATCGAGGCCCGGCCGTGCGCACAAGCGCAGTGGGGCGGGCTCAGCTCGGCGAGGCCGCCGGGGAGGTGGCCGCCGCCGAGGCGGAGGGTGCGGCGGAGCCGGTGGCGTCGGCCGCCGGCGCGGAGGGGGAGGCGGCGGGATCGCCGGACGCGGCGGGCGCCCCGGACGCACCCGGGGTCGCGGGGGCGCTCGCGCCCGCGGGGGCGCCGGACGGAGCGGCAGCCGAAGGAGCGGCGGCCGGCGCACCGGGCTTGCAGCCGGGCTGCCTGGCCATCGCCGCGCCCAGGTCACCGCTCTGCAACTTGTTCTGCGCCTGGGTGGACAGCGTCGCCAGCTGCTGGACCTGGTCGCCGACACTGCGCAGCCCGTCCGCGAACTTCGCCTGGTCCGCGTTGGGCAGCCCGTCCAGCTTCTTCTGGACCTCCAGGTAGCCCTGGGCCGCCTTGTTCAGCTCGTCGACCGCGTCCTTCTGCAGGCCCCCGCCGTTGTCGACCTTCGGGGCGCCGGCCTTGTCGATGGCCTCGGCGATCTGCTGGTTGGTCCTGGCCAGCCGCGCGACGTCGTCCGAGAGCCGCTTCTGCAGATCGGCCGGGACTTCGCCCTCCTTGACCTGCGCGGTATCCGCAAGCGCCGCCTGCGCCTGCGCGATCGGGTCCTTCGCCGAGTCGCAGACAGTCGTCGCCCACGCGTTCAGCTGCGCGCTGTCGTCACCGCCGCACCCGACAGCGCCGAACGCGAGCAACGCGCCCAGCGCGGGTACGGCCAGCAGTCGCTTGTTCACCGGAGGAGCCCTTTCGGATGCGGTTGTCGAACAGCGAACCTACTACGCCCGCCCGGCCCGGCCGTCCCGACGGCGGACCCGGTGGGGCCCGCAGGCCCGGGTTCGGGGCGTCCCCGTCGCCGGTCGTAGCCAGGTGGCGGCCAGGTCGTGGCTAGGCCCGCTCGACCCGGATCGAGTCGCCTGGACGCACCGTACGCAGCACGTTCGCGTCGCCGTCCAAGGCGCCCAGCACGTTGCAGGGGCCCGCCAGCCGGCACTCGCCGCCGCGTGAGATCGGGGTCGGCCCGAAGGGCAACGCCAGGCTGTCACCGTCCGTCCAGAACGCCACGGTGCCGGGCTCGACCACCTGCCGGGCGTCGTCCTCCAGGGGCACGGTGACCGGAGTCCCGAAGTAGACCTCGTCGCCCCAGGTGTTCGCGGAGGAGCTGAGGGGCAGTGCCTCCCAGATCGCCCTGGCGGTGGGCGTCGGCTGCAAAGTGGCCGTCGTCTGACCCGCAGGCCACAGGATTCGCATCCGCATTGGGGTGTTCCCTCATCTCCGACAGATCCGATCCGGTCGCGCCAGAATGCAGAGAACCGCTCAGTTCAACAATCTGTCAACCCCTGGAGGGAGTCCGGCGGCTCCGGCGAAACCCGCGCAACGCTCCGCCGGGGACGCGGGCCAGGAGCGTGCCGGGTGCCTGCGAGGCTCCAGGTCCTCGGCGGTCGCGACCTTCGGGCTGTTCGCCCGGACGTCCAGGGCCGGCCGCGCAGAGCCGCTCGAATGAGCGCACCTGGAAGAAGCCCGGGCGCGGCGGGAGCAGCGGCGGGGTGCGGCACAGGCACCACGGGCCGGAAAAGCCCGAAGTCATCGGCTGGCGTCGGCCGCTCGGGCGCCGCGCAGGGACCGACCTGGCGGCCGGCGATGTTCGGGAGGCGGGCACGTCGAAGCGGGACCCGCCAGGAGGGACCAGCCGGCGTGGCTCAGTGCGCCAGGGCGTCGACCGACACCGGCCAGCTCATCCGGATCAGGCCACCACGAGCGCCGTGGGAGACCTCAAGGTCCTCGACCAGGCCGGTGATGACCGCGAGGCCCAGGGTGTCCTCGTCGGCGTCCTCGTCGGCGCCCGGCTCCGGGACCGACGCGGGGCCGGCCTCGTCCTCGACCTCGATGAGGAAACGCTTCTCCTGATCGGTGAGGGCCACCCGGACGGCGCCGCCCGTCACCCCGCCACGCTGGTGCAGGCCCACCGCACGGGAGCACGCCTCGCCGACCGCGAGGCGTACCTCGTCGAGCACCGACTCGTCGACCCCCGCGCGTCTGGCCACCGCCGCGGCCACCAGCCGGGCTGTGCGCACATGCTCGGGAAGCGCACTGAATCGAAGTTCGACCGTTGCCATGTCTCCCCCTCCGGGGTGCTCCGACCACGGGCTGGACAGCCAGCCCCGAGGGCCGGACGAAACCGGCCCTTTGCCGGGGCGGGCAGGCCCTTCGGACCCGACCCGCCCCAAAAAGGTGAGATCAGTCGGTCGCGGCGACCGCGTCGTCCACCGAAGTGTGGATCGGGAACACCTTGGTGAGACCGGTGATCCGGAAGATCTTCAGAATGCGCTCCTGGTTGCAGACCAGGCGCAGCGAACCCTCGTGGGCACGCACTCGCTTGAGACCGCCCACCAGGACGCCGAGACCGGTCGAGTCGAGGAAGTCCACGCCCTCCATGTCGACGACCAAGTGGTAATTGCCGTCGTTGACGAGCTCGACCAACTGCTCGCGCAGCTTCGGGGCGGTGTACACATCGATCTCGCCGCCAACCTCGACGACCGTGCGATCGCCGACTGTACGGGTCGACAGGGACAGGTCCACGGAACCTCCAGCACCTTGCCTTGCTACGTCATTGCGATCCTCGGCCTGGCGGCCGCCACCGCGTGGTCGCGAGCCTGGGCGCGCCCAACGTGCACGCGGCGAGCCTCGGCGTTGCGACCCTCGGCCATGTGGCCGTCACGGCCTCATTCAACCACCTGTGACCATGACCGCACGATGCCTTACGACGATTCTCCGTCACGCCGGTGACACACTGGGTCCCCATGCTGCCCCGTCACCGCCCGCCCGAGGCGCTGCTCGCCTCCCTCTCCGCCGTCCGGGGACGTGCGGACCGGCTCACCCATACGGAGCATCTGCCCGCCCGCGAGGCCCGGCACGCACCCTGGCCGGACACCGTCCGACCGGAGATCGTGGCCGCCGCGCTGGCCCTGGGGGTGGAGCAGCCGTGGGCCCACCAGGCGGAGGCCATGAAACTGGCCAAATCCGGCCAAACTGTGGTCCTGGCCACAGGTACGGCCTCGGGCAAGTCGCTCGGCTACCTGGCGCCGGTCCTCAGCGACCTGCTGGACGGCACTGAGGCCCGGAACGGGCGGGGAGCGACCGCCCTCTACCTCGCCCCCACCAAGGCCCTGGCGGCCGACCAGCGCCGCCGCGCCGCCGAACTGGCCCCCGCCAGGGTGCGGGCCGCCCTCTACGACGGCGACACGCCGCCCGAGGAGCGGGAGTGGGTCCGCCAGTACGCCTCTTACGTGCTGACCAACCCGGACATGCTGCACCGGGGCATCCTGCCGGCCCACCCGCGCTGGGCGTCGTTCCTGAAGACGCTGAAGTACGTCGTCGTCGACGAGTGCCACACCTACCGGGGCGTGTTCGGATCGCATGTCGCCCAGGTCCTGCGGCGGCTGCGCCGGCTCTGCGCCCGCTACGGCTCCTCGCCCACCTTCCTGCTCGCCTCCGCCACCACCGCCGACCCGGCCGCCACGGCCCGGCGGCTGACCGGGCTGCCCTCGGTCGCCGTCACCGAGGACTGCTCCCCGCGCGGGCCGCTGGTCTTCGGCCTCTGGGAGCCGCCGCTCACCGAGAACGTCGGCGAGCACGGCGCCCCCGTACGGCGGACCGCCACCGCCGAGGCCGCGTACCTGCTCACCGACCTGGTCGAGTCCGAGACCCGGACGGTGGTCTTCGTCCGCTCGCGGCGAGCCGCGGAGCTGGTCGCGCTGCAGGCCCAGGACCAGCTCGGCCGGCCGCTCTCCGACCGGGTCGCCGCCTACCGCGGCGGCTATCTCGCGGAGGAACGGCGGGCGCTGGAGCGCGACCTGCACTCCGGGCGGCTGCTCGGCCTGGCCTCGACCTCCGCCCTCGAACTCGGCGTCGACGTCTCGGGCCTCGACGCCGTCCTGATGGCCGGCTACCCCGGCACCCGGGCCTCCCTGTGGCAGCAGGCCGGCCGGGCCGGCCGGGAGGCCCAGGGCGCCCTGGCCGTGCTGATCGCCCGCGACGACCCGCTGGACACCTACCTGGTGCACCATCCGGAGGCACTGTTCGACACCCCTGTCGAGGCCACCGTGCTCGACCCCGACAACCCGCACGTGCTGGCGCCGCACCTGTGCGCGGCCGCCGCCGAACTCCCGCTCACCGACGGCGACCTGGAGCTGTTCGGGCCGTCCACCGCGGCGCTGCTGCCGATACTGGAGAAGCGCGGGCTGCTCCGCCGCCGGGGCGACGGCACCTGGTACTGGACCCGGCGCGAGCGGGCCGCCGACGCCGTGGACCTGCGCGGGAGCGGGGGCAGCCCGGTACAGATCGTCGAGGCCGAGACCGGCCGGCTGCTCGGCACTGTGGATGCCTCCGCCGCGCACACCAGCGTCCACACCGGTGCCGTCCACCTGCACCAGGGGCGGACCTACCTGGTGCGGGACTTCGACCTGGACAGCTCGGTCGCCCTCGTCGAGCGGGCCGACCCGCCCTACACGACCGCCGCCCGCGACGTCACCTCCATCTCGGTGCTCTCGACCGACACCACGGTGGACTGGGGTGAGGCCCGGCTCAGCTTCGGGTCGGTCGAGGTGGTCAACCAGGTGGTCGGCTATCTCCGGAAGCGGATCTCCACCGGCGAGATCCTCGGCGAGAGCAAGCTCGACCTGCCGCCCAGGACGCTGCGCACCCGGGCGGTCTGGTGGTCCGTCACCGAGGACCAGCTCCTCGACGCGACCATCCCGTTCGACCAGCTCCCAGGGGCCGCGCACGCCGCCGAGCACGCCTCGATCGGGCTCCTGCCGCTGTTCGCCACCTGCGACCGGTGGGACATCGGCGGGGTGTCGGTGCCGCTGCACCCCGACACCGGCCTGCCCACCGTCTTCGTCTACGACGGCCACTCCGGCGGGGCGGGGTTCGCCGAGCGCGGCTTCCGGCGGGCCGCCCAGTGGCTGACGGCGACCCGGGACGCGATCGCTGCCTGCGAATGCGAGCGGGGCTGCCCTTCCTGCGTGCAGTCCCCGAAGTGCGGCAACGGCAACGACCCGCTGGACAAGGCGGCGGCGGTCCGGCTGCTGGACGTCCTGCTGGCGGGCGCACCCACCGGCGAGGACGAACCTGCCGACGGGGGCGCACCGGTGGACGAAGGCACGTCGGTGGACGAGGGCATACCGGGTGCGGGCCGCGGGGCGCTCTGACGGTTCGCCGGCAGCGGCACCCGCGGTGGCTTTGGAGGCGGCGGAGGTGACGAACGAGACGGGGGTGTCGGCCCGGGCGGGGGCATCGGCCGACGCGGGGGTGGTGCCGGAAGCGTCCGTGGTGTCGGCCGGTGCCCGCAGCGGGCCGGCACGCGCCCTGGCCCTCGCCGGGCCGAGTGGCACCGGCAGCCCGCTCACAGGCACTTCGACGACCACCTCGACCTCGTCCGCAGACAGGTCGACCGCGCAGGAGACCAGAGTGGCGTGATGCGCGCCGGCGATACCCCTCGCCCGGCCGCAGCCGCCGTCCGGATCGAGCAACAAGCGGTCCGCCGCCGCGAGGGCCGCCAGGTCGGCGGCGGACTCGGCCCGGTGGCGGCCGACGACGACCGACCCCAGAGCCAGCATCCCGGCGAACACCGCGCACCCGAGCATCGCGAGCGCGAGCAGCCAGACGGTCGCCGAGCCCCCGTCGCCCGTCCGGCCGCCGGCGCCCCGGACGTACCGGACCCGGGGCTCCCCCGCCGAACGATGCCGACCGCGGGGCCGCGCGGTCAGGACGGCCATGACGAGGCACCTCCGGCCACGCCCGTGAGCGCGTCCTCCCGGGCCGAGACCGCCGTCGCGCCCAGTCGCACCGAGAGCACGGCCGCGAGACGGCCCGGCCCCGGGCAGGGAGCCTGCACGGTCACGCGTACGGACTCCCCCTCCGTCGCGAGCCGCACCTCCGCACCCGGCGGGGCGGCGGAGCGGGCCAGGGCGACGGCGTCCGTGTCGCCTCGGGCGGCGGCCCGGGCCCCCGCCCGCGCCGCGTCCACGCAGCGGATCTGCGCGGTGGCCGCCACCACTCCCCAGAGCAGCATCGCTGCCAGCAGGACGAGAGCCGGGAGCGCCACCGCCGTCTCCGCCGTGGCGAAGCCCGCGTCCGGGGCCCGGTGGCGCCTCCGCGCCCGGTCACGCCGCACTGAGGGCCCGGTTGAGGATGTCGGTCAGGGCGCCGCTCACCGCGCCGCTGGTGACGACCTTGTAGAGGACGGCGGCGAAGGCGCAGGCCGCCAGGGTGCCGACCGCGTACTCGGCCGTGCTCATCCCGCTGTCCCGGCGGCCGTTCGGCATCCTGCGGACGCGGATCGCCACCCAGCGGCCGCGCCGTCGGCAGAGGGCCCGCAGCGTGCGGTGCGGGAGGCCCACGGCGGCCTGGGAAACGATGATTTCTGCCATGACACACGCTCCTTCGATGGTGGGGACGCGATGAAAAATCGGGATTGACGGGAAAGCGCGGTCGGGCGAAATGCGTGGTGACGACCGCTCACATACGCCCGGCGAACATCGAAGTCAGTCCGATGACCACCGGAACGACGCTGATCAGGACGAAAGCCGGCAGGAAGCAGACGCCCAGTGGCGCCGTGGCCAGCACGCCGGCGCGGCGGACCCGGGCGTGCGCCGCCCGTGCCGCGACGGCCCGTTCGGCCCGCGCAAGGCTCAGCAGCGGACCGGCGGGTGGAGCTCCGCCGACACTCGCCCGGACCAGGCACCGGCCCAGCGGTGCCAGCACCGGGCACTCCTCGCCGAGCCGCCCCCAGCCCAGCTCCGGCCGGGCTCCGAGGGCGAGTTCGGCGGAGACCGTCGCGAGGCGCCGGCCCATCGGCGCCCCGACGCTGTGCGCCACGGCAGCAACGGCCTGGGACGGCGAGGCGCAGGACCCCAGGCAGGCCGCCAGCAGCTCGGCCGTCAACGGGAGCTGCCGGGACAGCGCCTGCTGCTCGGCGGCCGCGTAACGCCGGGCCGGTGATCGCGGTCGCGGGAGACGGCGGTGCAGGACGACCCCGACCAGCAGGCCCACCGCAAGCCCTCCGGCGCCCCCGAGCAGCCAGGCCACGGCCGCTCCCGTCGCCGCCGCGGCGGCGGTGCGGCAGGCCGCCGCCCGCCGATCCGGCACCTCTGCGGGCGCTGCGCCCATCGGCTCCGCCTCAGCGGGTCGGCCCGCGCCGAGCCGGGATCCAGCACCTCGGCGACCTGCCGTGGGCCACCCTCGCCGACCCTGCTGTCCGCTCCTGGTCCTGCAACTGCCTCTGCCCCTGCCCCTGCCGCGGGAGGGGCGACGCTCCGGCAGTCGCCGCTTCGACCCTGGCCGCCGCCCCGACGGCCGGGGGAATGCTCGACGCCGGACCCTGCGGCGCCGGACATGACCCAGCAGGGCGGCGGCCCCGACCACACCCCAGGCGGGCAGCAGCACCGCGACCAGACCAGCCGCCCCGCTCACCGGAGCACCACCTGCCCCTGCCCTGCGCCAGCGGTCCCCGCTGCCGGGCGCAGCCGTGAAACCCCGCAGCGCGCCTCGCCGTCCCCGCGGTCGCCATCCCCTCCCCGCAACGGCCCGGAGCCTTCCTTTCCCCGCACCGGCCCGGGGCCGGCGGCACCTCCTCTCGCCGTCCGCACGATCCGCGCCGTCCAGGCCAGTCCGGCCACCTCCAGGGCTGCTCCGCCCGCCAAGCAGGCCAGCCCGGCCGGGGTGTGCAGCAGGATGTCGAGAGGACGGGCACCGAGCGTGGCGCCGAGCAGCAGCCCGAGCACCGGCAGCACAGCGAGAACGGCGATCGTGGTCCGCGGCGCGGCCAGCTCGCCCTCGATCTCCTCGGCCAGGGCCTGCTCGGCCCTCAGTGACTCGGCCACCTGCTCCAGCCCATCAGCGAACCCTGATCCGCTGCCTGCGGTGACCTGCCAGCAGGCCGCGACCGCGGCCGCCCCACGACCACCCGGCAGCTCCGCCAGCAGCTCGAACGCGGCGGGGACGTCCCCGCCGTACCGGCCCGCCGCCAATCTCGCCACCGGCTCCCGCCCGAGCCGGCGCAGCGACACCTGGTCCGCGGCGATCCGTGCGGTGACCGTGTACAGAGCCTGCTCAGGTGTGGCTCCGCTGCGCAGCTCGGCCGACAGCGCGACGCAGAGTTCGATCACCGCCGCGGCCCGCTGCCGGGCCTCGGCCTCCAGGTGACGGCGTCGGCGCCACCTGTGGAGCGGCAGTACGGCCGCCGCGGCGGCAACCGGTGGCAGCGGCGATTGGAGCGCCTGCCAAGCGACCGATCCGACAGGCAGGAGCAGCAGTTCGGGGACCAGCCATGGCGGCCGGGCGGGCGGCGCCGCACCGAGCCGTCGGCGGAGTGCCCTCCGGGCCCGAAGCCACATGCCCGCCCGCGGCGGCGGCCATGCACCGGCCGCGGCCGCGCCGCCAACCGCGCCCACGGGCAGCAGCCGGGCGTACCGGCCGGTGGCGACCCTCCGCCGAAGTGCCTGCCGGGCGGCCACCGCCGCTCCGCAGAGCGCCGCCGCCGAGTACATGTCCACCTGGCTCACAGTCATTCTCGTCTCCTCCTGAGGGACTTCTTCGGACTCCCGGACCCAGCAGCACCCCGGCGGCCAGCAACAGGCCGCAGAGCCCGAGGGCGAACAACGCCGGCGCCTCGCCCGCGGTCATCCCGGCCTGCCCTGGAACAGCACTCCGCGGGCCGCGCACAGCTGGGCCAGCCGCTCCCAACCGGGGCCCGGCAGCAGCGCCCCCGCGGCCGTGAACCTCACGGCCGGGGTGGTGATCGCGAGCCCGTGCCCATCACCGGTCAGCGTGTGGATCTCGGCGATCCGACGCAGACCGCTGCCCGGATCCCGGACGAGGTGCACCACGACGTCCAGGGCGGCCCGCAACTGGCTGTGCAGTGACAGCCGGTCGAGACCCGCCAGCGAGCCGAGGGCCTCCAGGCGTACCGGCACGTCGGCCGCGGTGTTGGCGTGCACCGTCCCGCAGCCGCCCTCGTGGCCGGTGTTCAGAGCCGCCAGCAGGTCGGACACCTCGGCTCCGCGCACCTCGCCGATCACCAGGCGGTCCGGGCGCATCCGCAGCGCCTGGCGGACGAGGTCCCGCAGGGTGAGTTCGCCCAGACCTTCCTGGTTCGGCGGGCGGCTCTGGAGCCGGACCACGTGCGGGTGCGCCGGCCGCAGTTCGGCGGAGTCCTCGGCGATGACGATCCGCTCGCCGTGGCCGACCAGGCCGAGGACCGCAGCGAGGAGGGTGGTCTTTCCCGTGCCGGTCCCGCCGCTGATCATCAGCGACAGCCGGGCCCTCAGGACGGCGGCGAGCAGATCGGCCCCGGCCGGGGGCAGCGATCCGGCGAGGATCAGTTCGTCGAGTGTGAACGGGCGGGGCCGGCAGACCCGCAGCGAGATGTGGGTGCACCCGGCGGCGATCGGCGGGAGCACCGCGTGCAGCCTGGTGCCGTCCGGGAGCCTCGCGTCGACCCAGGGCCGGGCGTCGTCGAGCCGGCGGCCGGCCGCGGTGGCGAGACGGTGTGCCAGGTGCCGCACCGCCTCGGCGTCGGGGAATCCGACACCGACCGCCCGCTGAAGCCCGCCGCCCCGGTCGACCCACACCTCGTCCGGTCCGTTGACCAGGACGTCGGTGACGTCGGGTGCCGCGATCAGTTGGTCGAGCGGGCCGGCCCCGATCAGTTCGGCGCGCAGGCTCCGTACGGCGTCGAGCACGTCGTCGCCGCCCAGCGGGGGGCGGGAGGCCCGGAGCGCCGCGGCCATCGAGCCTGCGGTGGGCGCCTCACCCGACTCGGCCAGCCGCAACCGCACGGCGTCCACCAGGGCGGCCGCCCGGTCCGGTCCGGCGGCCCCGTCGAGGGCCGGGGCCGTCCCCGGTCCGAGCACCCGTCGGCCGCCCGGACCGGGCAATGTCGGCCGGCCCGGTGCGAGCCCCTGCCCGCCCGCCTGCTCACCGTTGTTCCCCGGGCCGGCAGCCGGGCCGGGGCCGCCGCGATCGCGGGATCTGCGCAGACGGTTCATCAGCACACGCCCCCGCCGACGGCCGGCACGGGCGGCATGACCTCGTCCAGGAAGCTGCCGCAGAAGCGCGCCAGCGGGCCCCGCTCCCTGATGCCCGGCGGGATGCCCCGCTCCACGTCCACCGTCAGGCCGGGCTCCTGGGGCAGTTCGCCCGCCAGCCGCATCCGCAGTCCTCGGGCGATCTCGGCGCCGGCCAGGCCCGCCGGCCCGGGGGCCCGGACCACGGCCCGGACGTCGGTGAGGCGCATCCGGGCGGCGGCTGCGACCCGGCCAGCGGCGGCCGTCGCGCGTACCTCGGCCGGCACGACCAGCAGGGCCACGTCGGACTGCTCCAGCGCCTGCCCCGCCGCCTGGTCCAGGTGGCGCGGCAGGTCGACGACGACCAGGCCTCCTTGGCGGCGGGCCGCGGCCAGCACGCTGCGCATGGCTTCGGGAGGTACCGCCGGCGTGTCGCCCCGGTCCCAGGAGAGGGTGGTGAGCCGGTGGAGCACCGGCAACGCCTTGGTCAGTTCGGCGCCGCTCACCCGGCCCCGCGAGGCCGCCAGATCGGGCCAGCGCAGGCCGGAGGCGCTCTCGCCGCCGAGCAGGATGTCGAGCCCGCCGCCCAGCGGGTCGGCATCGACCAGCATGGTCCGATGGCCGGCGCGGGCGGCTGTGACGGCCAGCGCGCAGGCCAGGGTCGAGGCACCGGCCCCGCCCCGTCCGCCGAGCACGGCGACGGTCAGCGCCGGTGGCCCTGCCCCTTCGGCCGCGTCGGCGATCCGGTCCAACAGCCAGCTCTCGGCATCGGGGAGGAACAGCACGTGCTCGGCGCCGAGTTGCACGGCCCGGACCCAGATCTCGGAGTCGTCGAGGTCCAGCCCGAGCAGGAGTACGCCGGGGCGGCGGGCGAACCCCGCACAGCGCTCCGCGAGGTCGTCCCCGACGAGCACCAGCGGTGCGTTCTCCCACACTCGGCCCGGCGGCGGCGTCCCGCAGACCAGCAGGGGTTCGGTGCCGGCCGCGGCGCAGAGCCGCAGCAGGTGTTCGGCGAGCGCCTCGTCCTCGGTGACGATCAGCGGGCCGGCGGGCACCCGCTCCGCAGGCTGGTCGTGGTCGGTGATCGGTGTCGACATGACGGTCTCCCCCGGGAAGGCGCCGCTCCGGCGTACCGGTACGGGCGCGTGGTCCAAGCCCTGCCGTTCGGACGGCCGAGATCGTTCTCCGGGTGGGGGAGCGAATTCCGGCTGCCGATGACCACGGTGGGGGGTGATCGCCAATCCGTCATCAGTGATCCGAATGCCTGTGGACAACTCGGGGATGTGGATAACCGATGTCACCCACATGGATTACTAAAGGGAGGGAATTGACGAAAGTTAACCAGTGGAACAACTGCGCGCGAGGGGAACGCGCGATCCCGAAGGGCCTGGATGACGTATTGTCCGCAAGCGCATCACTCGGAGTAACTGGCTACGGAGAGTGACGAATCATTGCCGTCGAACATCTCGGCCGATCGGATGCGCATCATGGGGGCGCCCCCTGCACACGTCTCCCGAGAGAGCCTTCAGCGGCTCGAAAACGGGTCCGGACGTGCGACGACCCCCGCCGGGGGGGAGAGCGGGGGTCGTCTATCCACGGTCCGACTCGGGGGGGAGGAGCCGGACCGGGTTAGCACGGTCGCGAACGATCCGTGACTTCCATGGTGTACCCGAGCGGCCAGAAACACAAACCCGCGTGCCCCGGAGTACACCGAATGGCGGGCCGTTTAGCCACGCCCTCTATCCTCGGTTCCCGTGGACACCACCGAGAACGCCGACGAGTACGCGGACGACACCACCGGCACCGGCGCGAACTCCGGGACCGCCCCGGAGCAAGCCCCGCAGGCCGCCCCCGGACGGAACTCCCAGGAGGGGTCCGGCCTCGGCCCGGCGGTCCCGACGGAGGCCGGCCAGACCCCTCGCGACACCGTTCACGCCCACCCCGGCCCAGCCGCCGCCTCCCCCTCGACCGACGCCGACGTCGCGGAGCCGACCGACGGCGGCGCGGGCATCGGAGCCCCGGACGGCACCGGATCGGAGGCCCCCACCCCGGAGGGCACCGGCGTCGCGGCACGCCCGGCGATCCTCCGCCCGCACGACGCGGGCCCCCGGACGGCGGCCTTCTTCGACCTCGACAAGACCATCATCGCCAAGTCGAGCGCCCTCGCCTTCAGTCGTCCCTTCTACCAGGGCGGTCTGATCAACCGTCGGGCGGTGCTGAAAAGCGCCTACGCGCAATTCGTCTTCCTGGTCGGCGGCGCGGACCACGACCAGATGGAGAAGATGCGCGAGTACCTCTCCGCACTGACCCGCGGCTGGAACGTCCAGCAGGTCCGGGAGATCGTGGCCGAGACCCTGCACAACCTCATCGACCCGATCATCTACGACGAGGCCGCGTCCCTGATCGAGCAGCATCACGCGGCCGGCCGCGACGTGGTGATCGTGAGCAGCTCCGGCTCCGAGGTGGTCGAGCCGATCGGGGCGCTGCTCGGCGCGGACCACGTGATCGCCACCCGACTGAAGATCGAGGACGGGCGCTACACCGGCGAGATCGAGTACTACGCGTACGCCGAGAACAAGGCGGCCGCGATCAGGGAGTTGGCCGAGACCGAGGGCTACGACCTGGCCGACTGCTACGCCTACAGCGACTCCTCGACCGACCTCCCGCTGCTCGAGGCCGTCGGCCACCCCTCGGCGGTCAACCCCGACCGTGCCCTGCGCAAGGAGGCGGTGGCGCGCGAGTGGCCGGTGCTCGTATTCGACCGGCCGGTGGAACTGCGGCGGCGGCTGCCGGAGTTCTCCGCCCCGAGCCGTTCGGTCCTCACCGCCGTGGCGATCGGTACGGCGGTGCTGACCGCCGGGGTGATCTGGTACGCGGCCAAGCGCCGCCGCCCGGCGGCCTGAGGCGACATCCATTCGCTTGTCCCAAAGCGGGCAAAAGCGAAAGACTTCGCGATTCGGGTTCCCCTTTGACCTGAAACGCGATACAAAGGAAGCAACGGCCCGCGAGACCCGGTCAGGACCCGAAGAGGTCAAACCGACAACGCAGTTCAGGCCCCACGGACCGCGTACAGATAACCGAGCACCCACATGCAGCCGACCCGCTGTCGGGCCGCCGCACCAGACGAACGGGCAGGATCCCCGTCTGATGGGCACTTCCGGTGCATGCTTGGTAACCCGGTACCTGTACCAGCGGCGGCACCCGGCAGGATCAGGTGCCGCCGCATCTTTGTGTCCGCCGCCCGGATGCCGTTCGCCGCCCTCAGGTCCGGCCCGCTCGCCCGCCCGTGACGACTGCAGCACGACGACGCGCGCACGCCCCCCGTGCTTGCCGCACGCCCCCCTGCCGGGCCGGGGCGCCGTCTCGGCCGCCCGGCCCCTCGCACGGTCAGACCATGCCGCGCTGCATCGCCTCGCAGACGGCCGTGCTCTCGCGCGTCCCGAGCCGCAGCGCCTGCCCGCAGTGGTCGATCCACCCGGCCATGCCGCCCGGAGTACCCGCCAAGTAGCCGCCCAGGGCCCGCCGGTAGGCGTCGGTGCCGAGTTCCGCGAAGCCGACCTCGGACGGGCAGATCGCCTTCGGGTCCAACCCTTCCGCGATCAGGACGATGCGCTGGGCGGCCCGGGCGATGACGCCGTTGTGCGAGCCGAACGGCCGCAGGGCCAGCAGTTCGCCGTGCACCACCGCGGCCACCACCAGCGCCGGGGCCTTGGCGCCCGCGCCCTCGGCGCGGGCGACCAGCAGTGTGGAGAGCTGGTCAAGGCGGGCGGCCACCTCTTCCGCCCCCGGCGCCGGCGGCAGGTCGGCAATCGGGACCGACTGGGCCTCCGCGCCGTCCGCCGGGGCGACCGCGGCCTTCAGCTCCAGCGGGAAGAGCGCCTCCGCGCCCTCCCCGGCCCGGCGGGGGCGGCCGGCCGCCTCGTCGGCGTCCCCGGCGGCAAGAAGGTGCAGCCGCGCCAGCACCTGCAGCGGCGAGTGCCGCCAGGTGCTGAGCAACTGCCCGGCCTCCGCGGACACCCGCAGCGCGGCGCCGACCGTACGGGCCTCCACGTCGGCCCCGAAGTCGGTACGCCGGCGGACCTCCTCCAGCGGCCAGTCCGCGCCGTCGAGTGCGGCCGAGGCCCGCGCGCCGCGCAGGGCGGCCTCGGAGGTGACCTCGGAGGCGCGCCGGCGCATCACGCGGTGGCCGTAGAGGCGGTCCACGGACTTGCGGACCTCGGCGACGGCCTCGGGCACCCCGGGCAGCTCGGCCAGCGGGGCGAGGGGATCTGTTCCAGTGCTCACTACCCGAGAGTAAGGTCCCGGCCGCCACCCCCGACACAGCAACCCCGCCATCACCCGTTCGAGGCAATCCTTCGTTCCCTGCCCTGTCCGGCCACTCGCCCCGGCTAGCATGGCGCTATCGGAGACGATAACGATTTCCAACACTGGGGATCGGGTAGATCACGAGCGCGAGCCAACGAGCGAGAGCCGGAGTCCCAGATGAAGATCGCCTTCGTCGGCAAGGGCGGCAGCGGCAAGACCACGCTGTCCTCACTGTTCATCCGCCACCTGGCCGCCGCCGGACGCCCGGTCATCGCCGTCGACGCCGACATCAACCAACACCTCGGCCCCGCACTCGGCCTGACCGACGCCCAGTCCGCCGCACTCCCCTCCCTCGGCGCGCACCTGCCGCTGATCAAGGACTACCTGCGCGGCGACAACCCGTTGATCAGCTCGGCCGACGAAATGATCAAAACCACACCGCCCGGCCGGGGTTCACGCCTGCTGCGGATCGTCGAGGAGAACCCGGTCTACGCGGCCTGCGCCCGGCCGGTGGCGCTGGACGAGGGCTCGGTCCGGCTGCTGGCCACCGGCGCCTTCACCGAGGAGGACCTCGGGGTCGCCTGCTACCACTCCAAGGTCGGCGCGGTGGAGTTGCTTCTCAACCACCTGGTCGACGGGCCGGACGAGTACGTGGTCACCGACATGACGGCCGGCTCGGACTCCTTCGCCTCCGGGCTGTTCACCCGCTTCGACCTCACCTTCCTGGTCGCCGAACCGACCCGCAAGGGCGTCTCCGTCTACCGCCAGTACAAGGAGTACGCCCGCGACTTCGGCGTCGCGCTGCGAGTGATCGGCAACAAGGTGCAGGGCCCGGACGACCTCGCCTACCTCCAGCGTGAGGCCGGCGACGACCTGCTCGCGGCCTTCGGGCACTCGGAGTGGGTCCGCCGCCTCGAGCAGGGCGCCGAGCCGCCGCTGCGCACGCTGGAACCCGCCAACCGCGCCGTCCTGGAAGTCCTGAAGACGCAGGCGGACGCCGCCCACGCCCGACGCGACCCGAAGCGGTACACCCGTCAGGCGGTGCAGTTCCACCTTCGCAACGCGGAGAGCTGGGGCAACGCCAAGGTCGGCCTCGATCTCGCGACCCAGGTGGACGAAGAGTTCGTGCTCGGCCGTGAGCAGGCCGTGGCGGGGGCACACGCCTGACCCGCGCCCTGCCCGCACGGCCGGGCCGGGGACCACCACGGCGGGCCGCCACCCTCTCCTCCGAGGGCGGCGGCCCGCCGCGCTGCCTGCGTCGCGAAAGCCCCGATCTGTTCCCCGTTGGTTCGGATACCACCCATAGGGGTGAATCCAGGCCCCGATTCCGCCACCATGTTCTACGCTGTGCAAAGCTTTCATTACTCTCGGTTTACCGATTCTTGATGGTTCCGATACCTGATGGTCCATGGGCCCGCCTGTGCCACCCCCGCGCAGGCCGCCGAGCCCACGCCATCCCGCCACACCGTCGCGACCCACGACAGCCGATCCGACTCCCCCGAGCACCATCCCGGACCTGACTGCGTTCGCTCCCCCGGAAAGACGGGAAGACATGACCCTCGACATCTCCGCCGCCCCCATCGCCTCCGACACCACCGACCACGCCCCGCCGGCCGCCGGCCGCAAGGCCCGGGCCTCGTTCGACCTTTCGGCCTCCCTGGTGGTCTTCCTGATCGCCGTGCCGTTCTCCCTCGGAATCGCCCTGGCCACCGGAGCACCGCTGACCGCCGGCCTGATCGGCGCCGCCGTCGGCGGCATCGTCGTCGGACTGCTCGGCGGCACCTCCCTCCAGGTCAGCGGCCCGTCCGCGGCCCTCACGGTGGTCACCGCCGGCCTGATCTCCCAGTACGGCTGGCAGGCCACCTGCGCCATCACCCTCGCCGCCGGTCTGCTCCAACTCCTGCTCGGGGCCCGCGGCCTGGCCCGCACCGCGCTAGCCGTCTCGCCCGCCGTGGTGCACGGCATGCTCGCCGGCGTCGGCCTGGCGATCGCCATCGCCCAACTGCACGTCGTACTCGGCGGCTCACCGCAGAGTTCGGCATTGGCCAACCTCGCCGCACTGCCCGACCAGCTGGCCGGCCCGCACCTGCCCGCGCTCATGGTCGGCGCGCTCGCCACCGCCATCCTCTGCGGTTGGCCCCGGCTGGGCCGGCTGCCGGGTCGCGCCGGGGAGCTGGGCACCCGGCTGGCACGGATCCCCGGCGCACTGGTGGCCATCGCGGCCGCCACCGCGGTGTCCATGGGCCTGAGCCTGCGGCTGGCCCGGGTCGACATCCCCGCCTGGCAGCCGCAGAGCCTCCCGGCGCTGCCGCACGGGTCGGCGGCCGGCCTGCTCGCCGCCGTACTCACGGTGACCGCGGTGGCCAGCGTGGAGTCCCTGCTCTCCGCCGTCGCCGTCGACCGGATGTCCAACCGCTCCGGCGACCTCGACCGCGAACTGCGCGGACAGGGCCTGGCGAACATGGTCAGCGGCCTGCTCGGCGGGCTGCCGGTGGCCGGCGGCGCGGTACGCAGCACCGCCAACGTACGGGCCGGCGCGCGGACTCGCTGGTCCTCCGTCCTGCACGGGGTCTGGGTGCTGCTCGCCGCCGTGGCGCTGACCGGCGGCCTGCGCCGGATCCCGCTGGCCGCGCTGGCCGCGCTCGTCCTCGTGGTCGGCCTGCAGATGGTGAGCTTCGCGCACATCCGCAAGGTGCACCAGCACCGGGAGTTCCCGGTCTACCTGGCCACCGTGCTCGGCGTCGTCCTGCTGGGCGTACTGCCGGGGGTCGCGCTGGGCGCCGCGATCGCCGTCCTGCTGGCACTGCACCGTCTGACCCGCGCCCATGTGGACGTCACGGCCGCACCCGACGGGTCGTTCGCAGTGCGGACGCACGGCCCGCTGACCTTCGCGTCGGTGCCCCGGCTGAGCCGGGCGCTGGGCACCATCCCCACCGCCGCCCGGGTGACGGTCTGCCACGACGGCTCGTTCCTGGACCACGCCGCGTACGAGGCACTGCACTCCTGGCGCAGCGGCCACCAGGCCGGCGGCGGGACGGTACTGATGGTGACCGAGCGCCAGGCGGACGAGGTGCTGGACCCGGACGGCGCGGTGCGCTCCGGCAGTTCCGCGGGCCCGCACCGCTGCCGGGCCTGGACCCCCTGGGTCGGCCACCACTGCATCGAACAGCAGGAGGACTCGCACGGCCGGCTGCTGGACGGGGTGCGGGTGTTCCAGCAGCACACCGCGCCGCTGGTCCGCCCCGAGCTGGCCCGGCTCGCCCGCGAGGGGCAGACGCCCTCGGAGCTGTTCCTGACCTGTGCGGACTCCCGGCTGGTCACCAGCATGATCACCAACAGCGGCCCGGGCGACCTCTTCACCGTCCGCAACGTCGGCAACCTCGTCCCCGCGCCGTACGAGCCCGGCGCCGCCGACGACTCGGTGGCCGCCGCCGTGCAGTACGCCGTCGAGGCCTTGGAGATCCGCTCCATCACCATCTGCGGGCACTCCGGCTGCGGCGCGATGAAGGCCCTGCTGGACGGTGTGCACGAGCGACCAGGACCGCCCACCGCGCTGACCCGCTGGCTCCGCAACGGACGCGGCTCGCTCGACCGGCTGCGGCGGGCTCCGGCCGGGTTCGCGGCCCGGCCCACCACCGATCTGGTGGAGCAGCTCTGCCTCACCAATGTCGTCCAGCAACTGGACCAGTTGCTGGCCAACCCCGCCGTGGAACGGCGGGTCGCGGACGGCAGCCTCCGGCTGGTCGGGATGTACTTCGACTTCGCCACCGCACAGGCCTACGTCCTCGACCGCCGGAGCGGTCTGTTCTCCCCGGTGACGGAGCACGACACGACACCGCTGCGCACGGCCGCCTGAGACCGGCCGGGCCTCCGCCCACACCCGGCGGAGGCCCGGCCCGGCGGGCCCGGGACCTCCCCGAGCGACCCCGCTTCAGGTCAAAGGTCTACACCAATTCCTCGGAGCCTCTTGTCAACAGCCCTGTTCGCCTGGTGAGCTGTGTGCTGGGACACACGGGACAATCCCTACGCACGGGAGTGTCCCTTGAAGAAACTCGATGAGGAGTGCGCGTTGAGCAACGAGAGCCTGGCCAACCTGCTCAAGGAGGAGCGGCGGTTCGCCCCGCCCGCGGAGCTCGCCGCCGCGGCCAACGTCACGGCGGCCGCCTACGCGCAGGCCTCCGAGGACCGGCTGGCGTTCTGGGCGGAGCAGGCACGCCGTCTCGACTGGGCCACCGAGCCGACCGAGACCCTCGACTGGTCGAACCCGCCGTTCGCCAGGTGGTTCGCCGACGGCACCCTCAACGTCGCCCACAACTGCGTGGACCGGCACGTGGACGCCGGCCACGGCGACCGCGTCGCCATCCACTTCGAGGGCGAGCCTGGCGACAGCCGCGCCATCACCTACGCCCAGCTCAAGGACGAGGTCTCCCGGGCCGCCAACGCCCTGCTGGAGCTCGGTGTCGCCAAGGGCGACCGCGTCGCGGTCTACCTGCCGATGATCCCCGAGGCCGTCGTCGCGATGCTCGCCTGCGCCCGCATCGGCGCCACCCACTCCGTGGTCTTCGGCGGCTTCTCCGCCGACGCCGTCGCCTCCCGCATCCAGGACGCCGACGCCAAGCTCGTCATCACCGCCGACGGCGGCCACCGCCGCGGCAAGCCGACCGCCCTCAAGCCCGCCATCGACGAGGCCCTGGCGAAGTGCCCGCAGGTCGAGCACGTCCTGGTGGTGCGCCGCACCGGCCAGGACACCGCCTTCACCGAGGGCCGCGACGTGTGGTGGCACGACATCGTCGAGCGCCAGTCCGCCGAGCACACCGCGCAGCCGCACGACGCCGAGCACCCGCTGTTCATCCTCTACACCTCCGGCACCACCGGGAAGCCCAAGGGCATCCTGCACACCACCGGCGGCTACCTCACCCAGGCCGCCTGGACCCACCACGCCGTCTTCGACCTCAAGCCCGAGTCGGACGTCTACTGGTGCACCGCCGACATCGGCTGGGTCACCGGCCACTCCTACATCGTCTACGGGCCGCTCGCCAACGGCGCCACCCAGGTCATCTACGAGGGCACCCCCGACACCCCGCACCAGGGCCGCTTCTGGGAGATCGTCCAGAAGTACGGCGTCACCATCCTCTACACCGCGCCCACCGCGATCCGCACCTTCATGAAGTGGGGCGACGACATCCCCGCCAAGTTCGACCTCTCCACCCTGCGGGTGCTGGGATCGGTCGGGGAGCCGATCAACCCCGAGGCGTGGGTCTGGTACCGCGAGCACATCGGCGCCGGCAAGGCCCCCATCGTCGACACCTGGTGGCAGACCGAGACCGGCGCCATGATGATCAGCCCACTGCCGGGCGTCACCACCACCAAACCCGGCTCCGCCCAACGCGCGCTGCCCGGCATCGCCGCCACCGTCGTCGACGACGAGGCCCGTGAGGTCCCCGACGGCGCCGGCGGCTACCTCGTCCTCACCGAGCCGTGGCCGTCCATGCTCCGCACCATCTGGGGCGACGACCAGCGCTACATCGACACCTACTGGTCCCGCTTCGAAGGACGCTACTTCGCCGGCGACGGCGCCAAGAAGGACGAGGACGGCGACATCTGGCTGCTCGGCCGCGTCGACGACGTCATGCTCGTCTCCGGCCACAACATCTCCACCACCGAGGTCGAGTCCGCCCTCGTCGGCCACCCCGCCGTCGCCGAGTCCGCCGTCGTCGGCGCCACCGACGCCACCACCGGCCAGGCCATCGTCGCGTTCGTCATCCTGCGCGCAACCGCCACCGACAGCCCCGAACTCGTCGAGGAACTGCGCGCCCACGTCGGCCGCACCCTCGGCCCCATCGCCAAACCCAAGCAGGTCAAGGTCGTCGGCGAACTCCCCAAGACCCGCTCCGGCAAGATCATGCGCCGCCTGCTGCGCGACATCGCCGAAGGCCGCGAGGTCGGCGACACCACCACCCTCGCCGACAGCAACGTCATGAACCTCATCCAGTCCCAACTCCCCACCAAGGGGGACCAGGCCTGATCAGGTTCGCGTACCGGTCCCGGTACGCGCGGGGGGCTCCCCGGGCAGTCGTGAGACCGCCCGGGGAGCCCTTGCACGTCCGCGCGCCCGGCGGGGCTACTCCGGGTGCCGCTCCGTCACCAAGGTCCGCAGCGTGTCGTAGGCGCCCTGGACGAAGCCCCGGCCGCGCATCGGCTGGGTCCCGGCCATCACGGCCAGTCCGACCTGCGTACGGGGGCTGAAGCCGACAAAGGTCGTAAATCCGCGGGTGGCACCCGCGTGGTAGACCAGCCCGTCGGCGCCGGCCTCGTCCTCCTCGTCGGGGGAGCGCCGGTCGTCCAGGGATCGGTCGTCCGGGGAGCGCCGGTCGTGCAGGGAGCGCTGGTTCCACCCCAGGCAGATCCGCACGCCCGTCCGGCGGCGGCCGACCCTGGGCATGAGCACCTCGCCGAGGGCGGTGCGCAGCGCTGACGCGTCGGTGCGTTCGGGCAACGGGACGGCGTCCAGCGCGAGGTGGGCCTGCAGGTAGCGCAGCATGTCGTCCGCGGTGGAGCGAAGCGCAGCCGCGCCGGGAAGGGCCGGCAGCCGGAACGAGGGGACCCGCCGTCCGCGCCGGTAGCCGATGGCGGGCTCGCCGCCCGGGCCGCAGGAGGTGTCGACCAGGCCGAGCGGCCCGCAGATCCGGGAGAGCAGCAGTTCCTCGTACCGCTGGCCGGCCGCGTTCGCCAGCACCAGGCCGAGCAGGCCGCAGCCGAGGTTGGAGTACCGCACCTGGGCTCCGGGCGTGCCACGGACCGGGGTGCGGGGCAGCGCCCGCAGCAGGTGCGACGGGCCGAAGGTGGCGTACGGCTTGGTGAACCAGCGGGGCACGGCCGCCGGGGTGAGCCCGACCGGGAGCCGGGGCAGGCCCGAGGTGTGGGTGGCCAGGTGGAGCAGGGTGATCGGCCGTTCGTGCGGGTAGCCGGGGGCGGCGTCGGCCGGCAGGTAGCGGTCGATCGGATCGTCGTACCGGACGTCGCCGCGGGCCGCCATCTCGGCGAGGAGCAGGGCGGTGAACGTCTTGGTGACCGAGCCGATCTCGAACCGGGTGTCGGCGCGGACGGGGCGCTCCCCGGCCCGGTCGGTGTAGCCGCGGCAGGAGACGGTGCGCTCGTCGCCGCGGATCACCGCCACGGCCACGGCGGCGCCGGGAGCGGCCGCGTGGAAGAGCGGGCGGAGCAGGGGTTCGAGGTCGGGCGAAAGACGGTCCATCAGATCGGCGTTCATCGGTCGGCGCCCCGAGAGCCGGCGCCCCGAGAGCCGATACCCGGGGTGTCCGTACCCCGGGGGCCGGCGGGCCGGGCGGGGTGACCTCCGAACCGCGGGCGGACGGGCTGCGGACGGGCAAATAACAGGGGCGGGACGCTCTGCGCGCCCTCGCCCCCGGCTATGGCGTGCGGCACGGCCTCGGGGCCGTCCGCCTCCTCGCTGGGCATGGGTGTCTCCGTTCCGGTCGAAGGCGCCGCCCGGTTCGGGTGGCGCCTTCGACCGACGATAGGGAGGGGGTCACCCGTCTGCACCCGCCCGCCGCCATTCGGGGCGCCCTCCCCCGACCCGTGGGGTCGATCGTCCTAAAATGCGCAAAACGGATATCTCCTCGCGCTGCCCTCTAGACTGTCAACGACGCATCAAGATCGTGGATGGGTCAAGGGCGCGCCGGGAAGTCTGGTCGGCACTGCACCACAGGTGTATCCGGATGCCGTTCCCGCCCCAGGAGGTCCCCCGTGACCAGCCAGCCGCCCACCGAGCCGACGCCCCGAAGCCGCCAGTTCCTCGGCCGGCTGTCGCTGCCCGAACGCACCTACATCACCGACGCGCTGCGCACCGAGACGGTCGGCGGCATTCTGCTGCTGCTCTTCGCGATCGCGGCGCTGATCTGGGCGAACGCCTGGCCGCACTCCTACGAGAGCGTGGTGGACTACACGATCGGCCCCTCCAAGCCGCTCCACCTGGACCTCAGCCTCGGCACCTGGGCCAACGACGGTCTGCTGGCGATCTTCTTCTTCGTGGCCGGCATCGAGCTCAAGCGCGAGTTCGTGGCCGGGGAACTGCGGACGCCCAGCGCCGCGGCGCTGCCCGTGATCGCCGCGATCTGCGGAGTCGCCCTGCCCGCGGCCATCTACGCCGTCGTGAACGCGACCAGCGGGCATCTGGGCGGGTGGGCGATCCCGACCGCCACCGACATCGCGTTCGCCCTGGGCGTGCTGGCCGTGGTGGGCAGTCACCTGCCCTCCGCGCTAAGGGCGTTCCTGCTGACCCTGGCGGTGGTGGACGACCTGGTCGCGATCCTGATCATCGCCGTCTTCTACAGCTCGGGCATCAAGTTCTGGGCCCTCGGGCTCTCCGTCGCCGGCCTGGTGCTGTTCTGGTTCCTGCACCGCCGCGGGGTGCACGGCTGGTACCTGTACGTGCCGCTGGCCTTCGTGGTGTGGGCGCTGATGCACGAGAGCGGCGTGCACGCGACGGTCGCCGGTGTGGCCATGGGCCTGATCCTGCGCTGCCACAAGGTCGGCGACGAGAAGCAGTCCCCCGGCGAGCACATCGAGCACCTGGTGCGTCCGATCTCGGCCGGCTTCGCCGTCCCGGTGTTCGCACTGTTCGCCGCCGGAGTGACGATCTCCGGCCCGGCACTGGTCGAGGTGTTCAGCCAGGCGGCGCCGCTCGGGATCATCCTCGGCCTGCTGGTGGGCAAGACCGTCGGCGTCTTCGGCGGCACCTGGCTGGCCGCCAGGTTCACCCGGGCGGAGCTCAACCCGCAGCTCACCTGGGCGGACCTGTTCGCGGTCGCCACCCTGGCCGGCATCGGCTTCACGGTCTCCCTGCTGATCAGCGAGCTGGCCTTCGCCGACGACGCGGCGCTGGCCGACCGGGCGAAGGCCGCCGTGCTGGTCGGCTCGCTGCTCTGCGCGGTGGTCGCCACCGTCCTGCTCAAGCTGCGCAACCGGCACTACCGCGAGCTGGTCGACGAGGAGAACGCGGACGTGGACGGCGACGGCATCCCCGACATCTACCAGCAGGACGACCCGGCCGGGCAGAGCCGGTCGGGCCGCCGGCCCGACCAGCCGCAGTGATCCTGGCCGGTGACCCGGACCAGTGGCCCTGGCCGGTGCCCTCGACCGTGACCCTGCCCGGTGCCCTCGACCGGTGACCCGAAGAAGTGACCGGAGCACCGGTCGAGGGCACCCGTCCGAACGCCGCCCGTCCGACGCCGCCGACCGCCCCCGAGGGCGCGCCGAACTGCCGAACGGGTGCGCGCCGAACTGCCGGACGGGTGCGCGTGGCTCGGACACGCCGCTCCGCCGGCCCCCCCGGAGTGGTGTCCGACTCACCGGTAGGGGCATGATTCTGAGCTGTCGACAGTGCACAGAAGCCGCAGAGGAGAACGCTGATGCCCGCAGGAGCCGCAGACCCGTCCAGCATCGGCCGGGCGCCCTACGAGGGCGAGCGTTCGGTCGGGCAGCTCTTCGCCGAGGCCACGGCCGACCTGTCCGCCCTGGTGCACGACGAGATCGCCCTGGCCAAGGCCGAGATCAGGCAGGACGTCAAGCGCGGTGTCTCCGGCGGGGTCTCGCTCACGGTGGCCGGCGTGGTCGCGCTGGCCGCCGTCCCGATGCTGAGCGCCGCGGCGGCCCTCGGGCTGCACGCGCTGGGCATCACCCTCGGCTGGTCCTTCCTGATCGTGGCGGGCGCCTACCTCCTGCTGGCGGCCGTGCTGGGCCTGCTCGCGCTGCGCTCGTTCAAGAAGATCGAGCCGCCGCGCCGGACCATCGAGGGCGCCCAGGCGACGGCCGACGTCCTCAAGAACGCCAGGCCTCGGCCGGCCACCCAGGAGGAGATCGACCGGGGCCTGGGCCGCCGCCCCTGACCCCGCCCGCACCCGGCCGACGCCCCCGGGTCACGGCCCGTCCCACCGCCGTCCGGAACCCTCCCCGGTGCCGCCCGGGCGGGGCTCCGGAGGGCGTGCCCGGTCGTGCGCCGCCGGATCGGGCGCGGCCAGTACGAGTGCCGGGCACGTGTCCGGCGTACGGATATGACACGCTCTCGCTATGCCGCTCGACCAGAAGCCCGTGCCCCAGCCCCAGCCGTCGCAGCCGTCCTCCGGTGACCTCCCCGGCGATGCCGTCCCGGGAGTCCCCGGTCCGGGACGCTCCGCCGGCGACGCCGCGGCCGACTGGAGCATCCGGCAGGCCGGGCCGTGGACGCACCGCGACCTCGCGGCCAACGGGGCCCGGTTCCACATCGCCGAGCTCGGTGAAGGCCCGCTGGTGCTGCTGGTGCACGGCTGGCCGGAGTACTGGTGGGCCTGGCGCCACCAGATGACCGCGCTGGCCGAGGCCGGCTACCGCGCCGTCGCGCTGGACCTGCGGGGCATCGGCGGCAGCGACCGTACGCCGCGCGGGTACGACCCGGGCAACCTGGCCCTGGACATCACCGGCGTGATCCGGTCGCTGGGCGAGCGGCGGGCGCACCTGGTCGGCCACGCCTCCGGCGGCACGCTGTCCTGGGTGGCGGCCGTGATGCGGCCCTCGGTGATCCAGAGCCTGACGGCGGTCTCCGCCGCGCACCCCCGGGACCTGCGCCGGGCGCTGCTCACCGACCGCCGCCAGCTGGCCGCCTTCGAGCATGTGCTGAGCTTCCAGCGCCCGTGGATACCGGAACGCCGACTGGTCGCCGACGACGGTGCGCTGGTGGGCCGCTACCTCGACGCCTGGACGGGCCCCAACCAGCTGGACCGCGCGGCGGTGGCCGCGTACCGGCAGGCGATCCAGATCCCCAGCACGGCGCACTGCTCGATCGAGCCGTACCGCTGGCTGCTGCGCTCGATGGCCCGGCCGGACGGCATCCAGTTCGCCCGCCGGATGAAGAAGCCGATCACCGCGCCGACCCTGCACGTCCAGGGCGCGGCCGACCCGGTCCTGCTGTCGCACACCGCGCTCGGCGGCGGCGAGTACGTGACGGCTCCCTACCGGTGGCGGCTGATGCCGGGGGTCGGGCACTTCCCGCACGAGGAGGCGCCGGAGGAGTTCTCGGCGGAGCTGATCGACTGGATCGGCCAGCACAAGGACTGACCCGAGAACTGACGCGAGGACTGACGCGAGACCTGCTCGCGAGCCGACGCAGAGACCGGAGCAAGGACCGAACGGTACGGCGCCGCACGGTCGCGCTCGGCCGGACCGGCCCTCCGAGGGCCGGGCCGGTGACGCCGGGAACCGGGCCCGTGACGCCGGGAACCGGGCCGGTGACGCCGAGAACCGGGCAGATGGTCTCGGACGCCCGGCAGTGGCCGCCCACCGGGGCCGGACGGGTCGACCACCGGAGGCGGCGGGCTTCGCCCCATCAACTGTCTTTATGTTGCGCTCATATGACAAACGCATAGGCCAATTCGAGACCCCGCCAGGTGGTTACTCCAAGCGGCCCAGGGGCATCTTTCCGGTATGACCTGGATGCCCGATCGCAGCGCAGCGCCGCGCAGTCGACGCCGTACCAGCCACAGCTCGCAGAGCCTCGTCCACCGGTCCGACTGGACGGACGACCTCGGCTACGACGGGCCGGAGCACCGGTCCGGCCAGGGCGGCCCGAGCCCGCTCGGCATCCCCCGCATCATCGGCCGCCGTGCCCGCTGGGTCGGCGCCCGCCTGCGGCGCGACACCTGAGGGCCCCGAGCCGCCGCGCCTCCGGGGCGGCTCGCCGCCCCGGAGGACCGCCGCCCGGTCAGCCGATGACGCCCGGCGACAGCACCGTGAACCAGAGCAGGACGAAGGTCGCCACCGACATGATCGGCACCAGCACCTTGGTCTCCACGCTGTTGCCGCTGCGCTTGATCAGCACCAGCTCGTAGCGCTCCTTGTGGGGCCAGAGCAGCGGCGCGCCCTTCTTGGTGAGACAGTCGCCCAGCAGGTGGGCCAGTGTGCCCAGCACCACCGCGTACGGCAGCCAGCCCGGCGCGCTCGGCATCCACTTGTTGAGGCCGGCCGTACCCAGCGCGGCGAGACCGATGATCGTGATCCAGCTCGCCGGTCCGTCGCCGGGCGGGTGCAGTCGCAGCGCCCGGATCGCCAGCGCGAGCAGGAAGAACGTCAGGCCCAGGGTGAAGTTGCGGCCGAGGAAGGTCACACCCGCCCAGCTGCCCGCGCCCATCAGCGCGACGAACAGCAGCGAGTGGGTGGCGTGCCGGTGCCCGCCGGAGATCCAGGCGACGAAGCGGCAGAGCGCCCTGGAGATCGGGCCGAGGAAGTTGGCGATCGTCCCGTCGTGGTGGTCGAGGTCGGGCAGCAGGGCCGCGCCCGCGCAGAGCACCGTGCCCATGAGTATGTCGGCGGGCTGCAGCGTGGTGTGCAGCAGCAGCGGGGGCAGGAACGGCGCCGAGGCCGCGTACAGCATCGCCCCGCTGACCGCGTGCGAGTGACCCATCATGGCGTGCTCCCCCTCGTCGCGTGCTCCCCTTCGGGCGCCGCTTCCGTCACGTCGCCGTACGACGCCCCGGCGGGTCCACCACCAGGGCCGGCAGGGCCGGGCGGGTGGGCCGCGCCGACGCTATCAGCAGCGCCCGGGCCGCCGGCGGACGCCGTCGGAGGCGTCCAGGCGTACGGATACCCGCCCGGGGCACCCGTACGCCTGGACCCCGGAGCCCCGGAGTCCCGGAGTTCTGGGGTCCTGGGGTCCGCAGGCCTGGCCGCCGGTGCGCCGGCCGCCGGGCCGGGTCAGAGCGCGCAGCCCTCGGTGTCCACCCTGGCCGTGGCCGTGGCGCCCTTCTCGGCGTCCCCACGGACCTCGGCGGCGGTGAGCACGTATCCGGTGTCGGCGCTGTCCAGCGACTTGGCGAAGACCACGCCGTACACCTGCCCGTCCGGGGTGAGCAGCGGCCCGCCGCTGTTGCCCTGGCGGATCAGCGAACGCACCGAGTACACGTCGCGGACGACCTGGCCGCGGTGGTAGATGTCCGGCCCGTTGGCCTGGATCCGGCCGCGGATCCGGGCCGGCTGGACGTTGAAGGCGCCGTTCTCGGGGAACCCCGCCACGACCGCGTTGTCGTTCGTCCGGGCCTCGCCGGCGAAGGCCAGCGCGGGGGCGTTGAGCTTGGGGACGTCCAGGATCGCGATGTCGCGCTGCCAGTCGTAGCTGACCACCGTGGCGTCGTAGAGCGGCCCGACGCCGCCGACCTGCACGGTCGGCTCGTCGACGCCGCCGACCACGTGGGCGTTGGTCATCACCCGGTGCGGGGCGTAGACGAACCCGCTGCCCTCCAGGGTCTTGCCGCAGGAGGTCGCGGTGCCGACCACCTTCACCAGGGACTGCCTGGCCTTCGCCACCGCGGGGCCGGCGGCCAGGGCCGGATCGGGCGGCGAGACCTCGGTGATCGGCTCGTGCTCGAAGGGGTTGAAGACCTGCGGGAAGCCGTTGCGGGCGAGCGCCTTGGAGAAGTCGGAGAACCAGTTCGGGGCGTCACCCGGCAGGGTGTCCTGGACACCGCCGAGCACCACGGACGTCCGGACCTGCTTGGAGACGGTCGGCAGCGAGGTGCCGGCCAGGGCGGACCCGATCAGCCAGGCCACCAGCAGCATCGAGATCACGTTGACCACCGACCCGCCGGCCGCGTCCAGCACCTTGGCCGGCTTGCGGTCGATGTGGCCGCGCAGTTTCCAGCCGAAGTGCGTGGTGACCGCCTGCCCGATCGCCGCCAGCACGATCACCACCACGACCGCGACCACCGAGGCGGTGGTCCCCGGACTGAGGTGGCTGAGCAGCAGCGGGAGCAACTGGACGGCGATCAGGCCGCCGCCGAGGAAGCCCAGGACCGACAGGACGCCCACCACGAATCCCTGCCGGTACCCGGACACGGCGAAGCCGATCGCGGCGACGATCAACAGCAGATCCAGGACGTTCACCCGGACACCCTCCCACGGCCTCGCGCCGGGCGGGCACCAGGCTCGGTGAACCGCTCCTGCCCCGTGAGCGTCCGGACAACCCCGGACGACCCCGGACGACCCGGGCATCCGAGGGTGTCCGGCGACTCTCCAGCGGCTTCTCCGGCCGCTCTCCGAAAACTTGTCCGGCGGCTCTTCGGGGGTTGTCCGGCCGCTCTCCGAAAACTTGTCCGGCGGCTCTTCGGGGGTTGTCCGGCCGCTCTCCGGAAACTTTGTCCAGCGGCTCTTCGGGGGTTGTCCGGCGGTTATCCGGCCGCGGGGGTGTCGCCCAGCAGGGCCCCGGAGCGGCCGAGACTGGCCTGGGCAAGGTCGATGGCCTCCTCGGAGAGGGCCAGCGTCCTGGTGGTGTCCCAGGGGCGCTCCAGGCCGCTGTGGTGCAGCACCCGGTCGATCACCCCTGCCGTGAATCCCCAGACCAGCCGGTCGGCGACCGCGAAGGCCGGACCGAGGTGACCCGAGGGGTGCCGCAGCCTGGCCCGGTTGGCCGGGTCGGTGAGCTCGGCGATCGGTACCCGGAACACCGCGCCGGTCTCGGCCTGGTCCACCGGCCCGACCGGGCTCTCCCGCCGCCACCAGCCGAGCACCGGCGTGACCACGAACCGGCTGACCGGGATGTACAGCGCCGGGAGCGTCGCGAACACCTGCACGCCGGACGGATCGAGGCCGGTCTCCTCCCAGGCCTCGCGCAGCGCCGCCGCGACCGGCCCGGGCCCGTGCGGGTCGCCGTCCTCCGGGTCCAGCGCGCCGCCGGGGAAGGACGACTGGCCGGCGTGCGAGCGCAGCGAGCGGGCCCGCTCGATCAGCAGCAGATCCGGACCGGACGGCCCCTCGCCGAACAGCATCAGCACCGCGGAGGGCCGGCCCCCCTCGGTCGGCGGCAGGAACCGGCTCAGCTGCTCGGGCCGGACGGTCTCGGCCGCGTCCCGGACGGGCAGCAGCCAGGCCGGCAGGCCGTCCCGCTCGATCCGCGTGCTCATGCGACCTCCCCCTGCCCGTCGCCGGCGGCGGCTCCAGAGCCTGCCGCCCCGCCCGCGCCGGGCGCCGCGGCCTGTCCCGGGTAGCCGGCCGGCGGCCGCAGCCGCTGGCCGGGCTGCCCGCCCAGCTCGTACTTCAGCAGCTTCCGCGCCTTCTCCGGGTCCGTCTCGCCCTCCCCGTAGGAGGGGCAGAGCGGGGCGATCGGGCAGGCCCCGCAGGCGGGCTTGCGGGAGTGGCAGACCCGCCGGCCGTGGAAGACCACGCGGTGCGAGAGCATCGTCCACTCGGACTTCGGGAAGATCTCGGCGACCGCCGCCTCGACCTTCTCCGGGTCCTCCTCGGCGGTCCAGCCGAAGCGTCGCGCCAGCCGCCCGAAGTGGGTGTCGACGGTGATACCCGGCACTCCGAAGGCGTTGCCGAGCACCACGTTCGCGGTCTTCCGGCCGACTCCGGGCAGGGTGACCAGGTCCTCCAGGCGCCCGGGCACCTCGCCGTCGAAGCGGTCCCGCAGGGCGGCCGAGAGGCCGAGCAGCGAGCGGGCCTTGGCCCGGAAGAAGCCGGTCGGCCGGATGATCTCCTCCAGCTCCTCCGGCACCGCCACCGCCATGTCCTCCGGCGTCGGATACTTCGCGAACAGCGCCGGCGTGGTCTGGTTCACCCGCAGGTCGGTGGTCTGCGCCGACAGCACGGTGGCCACCAGCAACTCGAAGGGGTTCTCGAAGTCCAGCTCCGGGTGCGCGTACGGGTACAGCTCCGCCAGCTCACGGTTGATCTTCCGGGCCCGCCGCACCATCGCCAGGTGCGACTCCGGCTTCCTCGGCTTCGCGGCCGGCTTCGTCACCGGCTTCGTGACCTTCTTCGCCACCGGCGCGGCCGCCTTGCGGACCTTGCTCTCTGCCATGCACGAAGGCTACGCCGCGGGAGCGGGCCCACGAAGCTCGTTCACGAGGACGGCCGGACGATCGGCGCCCGGCTCCGGTCCCGAGCCGGAGCCGGGCGGGTACCGTCCGACGGCCGGGCCGGCGGGCCGGACCGCTTCGCAAGCGTCCGGCGCGGCCGCGCCGATCTTGATTGACGCACCGCCAGGCAGGTTGCGCGGCTTCGCGAATGCCCGCACACACGCCGGGGGGGAACAGGCCGCGGAACACATCAGGATTCGAGAAGCGCCGGCCACCGGGCCGCCGCTACGGTGACGGCCATGGACATCACCATTCACACCAGCTTCCTCCCGCACGACGACCCGGAGGCGTCCCTGGCGTTCTACCGCGACGTGCTCGGGTTCGAGGTCCGCAGCGACGTCGGGACCGGGACGATGCGCTGGATCACGGTCGGCCCCGCCGGCCAGCCCGGCACGTCCATCCTGCTGGCGCCGCCGGCCGCCGACCCCGGGATCACCGAGGAGGAGCGCCGCACCATCACCCAGATGATGGCCAAGGGCACCTACGGCTGGATCCTGCTGGCCACCCGGGACCTCGACGGCACCTTCGAGAAGCTGCAGGCCGGCGACGCCGAGGTGGTCCAGGAGCCGACCCGGCAGCCGTACGGCATCCGCGACTGCGCCTTCCGGGACCCCGCGGGCAACCTGGTCCGCATCCAGGAGGTGGGCTGAGCCGGCCGGCCGGCCGACCGGCTCGGCCGCCGCACAGCCGGCGGGCACCCTGCCGCCTGCCCCGGCGGACACCCAGGGTGCCCGCGGACACCGACGAGAAGAAGGAGTCCTCACATGTGCCGTCCCGGGTGGCATCGCGCACGCATCGCGGCGCAGCACCTGAACGACCTCGCGCGGCTGCGCCGCGTACGGGACCGGATCGACCGGGAGTACGAGCAGCCGCTGGACGTGGTGGCGCTCGCCCGCAGCGTGGAGATGCCGGCCGGGCAGCTCGGCCGGGAGTTCCGGCTCGCCTACGGCCGTTCGCCGTACGCCTATCTGACGGCGCGTCGCATCGAGCACGCCAAGGCGCTGCTGCGGTGCGGGGACCTCGGCGCGGCCGAGGTCTGGTCCGCGGTCGGCTGCGCCTCGCCGGGCGTCTTCAGCGCCCGCTTCACCGAGCTGGTCGGCCTGCCGCCCGCCGCCTTCCGGCACCGGGCCGCGGGCCCGGCCGTGGGGTTGCCGCCGAGGCCGGCGGAACACCGGAGCGGACCGGTCAGGAATCGAGAAGCGCTCGCCTCCGAGCCCCAACCAGCGTGACTGTCATGGCAACCGTCGAGTCCCTCGCCATCGAGGTGGCCGGCCTCGCGGCCGCCGACGACATCGGTGTCCCGATCGACGGCAACGGCTCGCACCGGCTGGTGCTCAGCGGCGACGCCGGCCCGTTCAGCGATCCGGACGGGTTCGCCCGGGAGGCCGCCTCGCCGGTGCCCGCGGCCTGATCCTCGCCGCCGACGCACCACGGACGACGCGCGCGCAGGACCCCGCACGCACACGCACCGACGCACGATGCACCGACGACCCGATGAACCACCTGCCCTGCCCTGCCCTGCCCTGCCCTGCCCTGCCCTGCCCTGCCCTGCCCTGCCCTGTCCTGTCCTGTCCGAGAGGAACCGCAATGAAGAGCACCCGGACGTCCGGCACGAGCACCACCGCAGCCGCCGAGAAGTACGACGGCTTCACGGACGAGGAGCGCAGCGCGATGAAGGAGCGCGCCCAGGAGCTGAAGGCGGTCAAGTCCCGCGGCTCGAAGGCGGCCAAGCCGGATCCGGAGATCGAGGTGCTCGCGAAGATCGCCGAGATGACGGAGGCGGACCGCCTGCTCGCCGAACGGGTGCACGGCATCGTCAGGGCCACCGCGCCGGACCTCACCCCCAAGCTCTGGTACGGAATGCCCGCGTACGCCAAGGACGGCAAGATCGTCTGTTTCTTCCAGTGCGCGCAGAAGTTCAAGTCCCGCTACGCCACGCTGGGCTTCAGCGACCAGGCGGCCCTGGACGACGGCACCCTGTGGCCGACCACCTTCGCGCTGACCGAGCTGACCGCCGCCGCCGAGGCGCAGATCACCGAGCTGGTCAGGAGGGCGGTGGGCTGAGGGCAGGCCGGACGCCGGAGGCGCCACGCCGGGGGCGGCGCCGAGAGGGGCTGGCGGCCCCGGCGGGCCGTGGCGGTCCGGCTCGTGGATCATGGGTCAGGGGGCGCGGAGCGCGGGCGTGCGCGCCCTGGCAGACGGGGATGCGACCGTCTCGTCGCCCCCGCGGGGCCCGGTGTGATCTTCTTGAGCCGGACGGTGTCCGAAGCCGCCCGGACGGGTGGACAGCCCACCCGGCCGGCGCTGAACAAACCCTCATCGGAAGGAACTCCCCCATGGACGAGCAGTTCGACGTCGTCGTACTCGGTGCGGGCCCCGGCGGCTACGTGGCCGCCATCCGCGCCGCCCAGCTGGGCAAGCGGGTCGCGGTGGTCGAGGAGAAGTACTGGGGCGGCGTCTGCCTGAACGTCGGCTGCATCCCGACCAAGGCGCTGCTGCGCAACGCCGAGCTGGCCCACATCTTCACCCATGAGGCGAAGACCTTCGGGATCAAGGTCGACGGTGAGGTGTCCTTCGACTACAACGAGGCGTTCAAGCGCAGCCGCCGGGTCGCGGACGGCCGGGTCAAGGGCGTCCACTACCTGATGAAGAAGAACGGCATAGCCGAGTTCGACGGCCGCGGCACCTTCCTCGACGCGAACACCCTGCAGGTCGCGCTGGCGGACGGCAGCACCCGGACGATCGGCTTCGGCGACTGCATCATCGCCACCGGCGCGACCCCCCGCCTGCTGCCCGGCACCAGCCGCAGCGAGCGGGTCGTCACGTACGAGGAGCAGATCCTGGCGGAGGACGTGCCGCGCTCGATCGTGATCGCGGGCGCCGGGGCGATCGGCATCGAGTTCGCGTACGTGCTGCACAACTACGGCGTGAAGGTCACCGTCGTCGAGTTCCTGGACCGGATCGCCCCGCTGGAGGACGCGGACGTCTCGGCGGAGCTGGCCAAGCAGTACCGCAAGCTCGGCATCGACGTCCTGACCTCGACCCGGGTGGAGTCGATCGACGAGTCCGGGCCGCAGGTGCGGGTGAGCGTCACCGGCAAGGACGGCGTGCAGCAGGTGCTGGAGGCCGACAAGGTCCTGCAGGCGATCGGGTTCGCGCCCAACGTCACGGGCTACGGCCTGGAGGCCACCGGCGTGCGGCTCACCGAGCGCGGCGCGATCGACGTGGACGGCCGCTGCCGCACCTCGGTGCCGCACATCTACGCGATCGGCGACGTGACCGCGAAGCTGATGCTCGCGCACACCGCCGAGGCCATGGGCGTGGTCGCCGCCGAGACGATCGCGGACGCCGAGACGATGGAGCTCGACTACCCGATGATCCCGCGCGCCACCTACTGCCAGCCGCAGATCGCCAGTTTCGGATGGACCGAGGCGCAGGCCCGCGAGAAGGGCTTCGACGTCAAGGTCGCCAAGTTCCCGTTCACCGCGAACGGCAAGGCGCACGGCCTCGGCGACCCCACCGGCTTCGTGAAGCTGATCAGCGACGCGAAGTACGGGGAGATCATCGGCGCCCACCTGATCGGCCCGGACGTCACCGAGCTGCTGCCCGAGCTGACGCTGGCCCAGCAGTGGGACCTCACCGTGCACGAGGTCGCCCGCAACATCCACGCGCACCCGACCCTGGGCGAGGCCGTGAAGGAAGCGGTGCACGGGCTCGCCGGGCACATGATCAACTTCTGATCCCGGGGGCGGCCGGACGGCCGCCACCGCATCACCGGGCCCGGCCCGCGGCACCTGCCGCAGGCCGGGCCCGGCCGCGTCACGGCAACCGACGAGCCGATCGCCTCACGCCCCCGCCGAGCCGATCGAGGAGCCCGTCCGGGGGCGCCACGGACCCGTGGTCCACGCCTTTCATGAACATCGTCCGAACTCGGCGCTCCGGGCCGGTCCCGCTGCCTAGGCTGCGGCCGTCCCGCACCAGAATCCGAGAGATGTGACGATGCTCTTCCTTTCCATCCTGCTGCTCGCCGTTGCCCTGGTCCTGCTCATACTCAGACGGCGGCGGGTGACGACGTCCGGCTGGGCCACCTTCGGCGGTCTCCTGTCCGGCGTGCTCGGGCTGCTCGTCGGGCTCGGTACGGTCATGTACGTGGTGGCCCCGTACCAGGTGGGCGTGCCGACCACTCTGGGCAAGGTCGGGGGGACCTGGCAGTCCGGCCTGCACCTGAAGTCGCCGCTGACGGACGTCACCACATTCTCGACCCGGCCGGCCGACCTCAACCTCACCGGCGACAACACGGTGGAGGTCCGCTCCTCCGAGGGCGGGGTGCTCTACGCCGACCTCACCGTGAAGTGGTCCATCGACCCCGAGCACACCCTGGCGCTGTACAAGCTGGCCGGCAGCGCCGAGGCCGTCGAGCAACGCCTGGTCTACCCGGACAGCCGGGAGATCGTCCGCAACGTCTTCGCCAAGCACACCGGCGTGGAGGGCTACTCCTCGCAGCGCGAGGCGATCAGCACCGAGATCGACCAGCTGATCACCCAGCGGCTGGCCCCGCGCGGCATCCTGGTGAACGGCGTCAACCTGCGCAACGTCAAGCCCAGCGACGGCCTGCAGAAGGCCATCGACCAGAAGATCCAGCAGGACCAGGCCACCGCCCAGGCAGAGGCGGCCACCCGGACGGCCAAGGCCGAGGCGGAGAAGCGCAAGATCGAATCGGAGAGCACCGCGGCCGCGAACAGCGTGATCGCCAACTCGCTGACCGACAAGATCCTGCTCAGCCAGTGCATCGAGGCCTTCAAGGCCGCGGCCGAGAAGAACCCGGTCTACGCCAGCCCGTGCGGCCCGGCGGGCACCCCGGTGATCGTGGACGGCACCAAGCGCTGACCGGGCCCCCACGCCGGAGTCCGGCCCGGGCCGCGGCCTGCAACCAGCGCGCGAGCGACCCACGACCGCCCCGCGACCGACCCACGAGCGCCGTCGTGCCCGGGCCGGAACCGGCCTCCCGCGCCCGGCCGGGCGGGCCCTGACCAGCGGGGCCGAAATGTAACCGATGAGTACGAATGGCCCCGTACAGTGCTCCCCGGCGCACCCCCTCCTCATATGATCGGAGCGACATGCGCCATGCTTGGTGATGCAGAGCACTGTACGGACTTGCGCCGACCGCCCCGACAGGCGGACGGCCGAGAAGGAGGAAGCACGTGGACGACGTTCTGCGGCGCGCCGCACTCTTCGCGGCACTCGACGACGAGCAGGCCGGCGAGCTGCGCGCTTCCATGACCGAGGTGACCCTCGCCCGTGGTGAGTCCCTCTTCCACGAGGGCGACCCGGGCGACCGCCTCTACGTGGTCGCCGAGGGCAAGGTCAAGCTGCACCGGGCCTCGCCCGACGGCCGCGAGAACATGCTCGCGGTGCTCGGCCCCAGCGAGATGATCGGCGAGCTGTCGCTCTTCGACCCCGGACCGCGCACCGCCACGGCCAGTGCGCTCACCGAGGTCAAGCTGCTCGGGCTCGGCCACGGCGACCTGCAGCCCTGGCTGCACGCCCGCCCGGAGGTCTCCATCGCGCTGCTGCGGGCCATCGCCCGCCGCCTGCGCCGGACCAACGACGTGATGTCCGACCTGGTCTTCTCCGACGTGCCCGGCCGCGTGGCCAAGGCCCTGCTGGACCTCTCGCGCCGCTTCGGCGTGCCGTCCGACGAGGGCATCCACGTCGCCCACGACCTCACCCAGGAGGAGCTGGCCCAGCTGGTCGGCGCCTCCCGCGAGACGGTCAACAAGGCGCTCGCCGACTTCGCCGGCCGCGGCTGGCTGAAGCTGGAGGCCCGCGCCGTGGTCCTGATGGACGTCGAGCGGCTGTCCCGGCGCTCGCGCTGACACCCGCCGTCACCGGCACCGACGAGGGCCCGTACGCCACCGGCGTACGGGCCCTCGGGCGTTTCCGGGCGCGGGTGCCCGGCCGTGGCAGGCGGGCCGGCCGGCGCTCAGATCAGGCCGTGGTCCTCCAGGTAGCGCAGCTGCGCGCGTACGGAGAGTTCGGCGGCCGGCCACAGCGCCCGGTCCACGTCCGCGTAGACCCGGGCGACCACCTCCTGTGCGGTGCGGCAGCCGGCCTCCACGGCGGTCTCGACCTGGGCCAGCCGGTTCGCGCGGTGCGCCAGGTAGTAGTCCACCGCGCCGAGCGCGTCCGCGAGCACCGGGCCGTGGCCCGGCAGCACCGTACGGACACCGTGCTCGGAGGCCATGGTGTGCAGCCGGCGCAGCGAGTCCAGGTAGTCGCCGAGCTGCCCGTCCGGGTGGGCGACCATCGTGGTGCCGCGGCCCAGCACGGTGTCGCCGGTCAGGACGGCGCCGTCGGCGGGCAGGTGGAAGGTGAGCGAGTCCGCGGTGTGGCCCGGGGTCCCGACCACCCGCAGGTCCAGGCCGCCGACCTCCAGCCGCTGCCCGGGCCGCAGGCCCTCGTCGCCGAGCCGGTGCGCCGGGTCCAGCGCGAGCACCTTGGTGCCGGTCAGCTCGGCGAAGCGGGCCGCGCCCTCGGCGTGGTCCGGGTGGCCGTGGGTGAGCAGGGTCAGCGCGACCCGTCGGCCCTGCCGCTCGGCGGTCTCCACCACGTGGCGCAGGTGGCCCTCGTCCAGCGGGCCGGGGTCGACGACCACGGCCAGGTCCGAGCCGGGCTCGGCGAGCAGCCAGGTGTTGGTGCCGTCCAGCGTCATCGGTGACGGGTTCGGCGCCAGCACGCAATGTGCCCGGGGGGTGGCCTCGCCGCCGACGACGGCGGCGGGGTCACCCGGGAGAAGACCGCTCACCGGCCGCCCTCGCAGCTGCGATGCAGCCGGCGCGACGGGAAGGTGCGCGTCAGCGGGCGCAGCCAGGGCTCGTCGCCGCACTGGCCGCCGCTGTCGGTGGCGAGCGCACGGGGCGTCAGGGTGTGGGAGGTCAGGGCGCGGGCGGGCAGCTCAGGTGCCGTCCGGCGATCCACGTCGTTGTGGTTCATCGGGCGAAGTTCCTTCCTCGGGGTAGTGTCCGTCGATGGTCAGCTCCTCATACCCCGACCATCGCACCGTCATTCGATCACCCGCCACCTCGGCCCGGCCGAGGATCGGGTCCAGTCCGCGGTTGCTCGCCGCGGACAGGGCTTCGGCGGCCGCACGCAGCGGCAGCAGTTCGCGCAGCACGGTCACGGTCGGCGGCAGCATGCCGTACCGGCCCTGCTCGTGCCCCTGGACGGCGTCGGCCGGGGAGAGCCAGGCGACCTTGTCGGCCTCGCCGACCTCAAGGGCGGCGAGCTGACCGGGCGGCATCACGGCGACGAAGAACCAGGTGTCGTAGCGCCGCTCCTCGAAGGCCGGGGTGACCCAGCGGGCCCAGCCGGCCAGCAGGTCGCTGCGCAGCACCAGGCCGTGCTTGCGGAGGAACTCGGCGAAGGAGATCTCGTGCGCCTCCAGGGCGGCCCGCTCCGCGCTCCAGTCGCGCGGGGCCACCGTGCTGGTGGCGTCCGGGCCGGCCAGCAGGACGCCGGCCTCCTCGAAGGTCTCCCGGACGGCCGCGCAGACCACCGCCTGCGCGGTGCTCGGGTCCACCCCGAGTCGGGCGCCCCACTCCTGCGGGCCGGGACCGGCCCAGCCGATCTCGGCCTCGGCATCCCGCGGGTCCACCCCGCCGCCCGGGTAGGCGTACATCCCGGCGGCGAAGGCCATCGAGGCGCGCCGGCGCAGCAGGTATGCCTCGGGTCCGGCGGCGCCGTCCCTCAGCAGGACGACCGTCGCGGAGGGCTTGGGCACCGGCGGCGTCAGCTCGCCGGCCTCGACCGCCCGGATCCGGGCAGGCCAGGACGGCGGCATCGGGAGCGACTTCGCCTGGTGATCCATGTCCGGATGCTATGCAGACGGAGGCGGCCTTGGACAGAGCCCAGGCCGGCCGATTCACGCCGCCGCCCGCCGGAGCGGGCCCGGCCCGGCCGCGCTGCCCCCGCCCGCCGCCACCGACCGGGCGGGCGACCGGCCGGGCGGCGCCCCGGAAAGAGGTCAGGCCCGCGGCCCGAGGGCGGCGGGCCTGCGGCTCCGAGGGGTCAGGCCTGCGGCTTCAGCCGGACCTGGATCTCGATCTCGACCGGGGCGTCCAGCGGCAGCACCGCGACACCCACCGCGCTGCGGGCGTGCACACCGGCCGCTCCGAAGGCGTGGCCGAACAGCTCGCTGGCGCCGTTGACGACGCCCGGCTGCCCGGTGAAGTCGGCGGCGGAGGCGACGAAGCCGACCACCTTCACGATCCGCTCGATCTGGTCCAGGTCACCGATCACGGCCTTCACGGCGGCCAGCGCGTTCAGCGCGCAGATCTGCGCGAGCGCCTTGCCCTCCTCGGGGGTGACCTCGGCGCCGATCTTGCCGGTGGTCTGCAGCTTGCCCGCCACCATGGGGAGCTGACCCGAGGTGAAGACGTACTCGCCCGAGCGGACGGCCGGCACGTACGCGGCGACCGGCGGGGCCACCTCGGGCACGCTCAGGCCGAGCTCGGCCAGCTTGGTCTCGACCTGGCTCATGCCTTCTCCCGCTTGAGGTAGGCCACCAGCTGCTCGGGGTTCGGCCCCGGAACGACCTGGACGAGCTCCCAGCCGTCCTGGCCCCAGTTGTCGAGGATCTGCTTGGTCGCGTGGACGAGCAGCGGCACGGTTACGTATTCCCACTTGGTCATGGGGCTGACTCTAGACGAGGAGGCGGGCGGGCCGGCGCCGCGCGAAGCGCGTCGGGCACGGCGCCGCGGACCCGGCCGGGGTGTGAGGTGAGCCACAAACAGGGCATGAATCAGACCTGGCCATCCCGATGCTCCCGGCATCGGGCCCGGTCCCTGGTTACCCTCGCGGGAGGGCACCTCGCGGTGCCGGCCCTCGGAACGGACGGAGACGGAGCGTGGCACGCACCCCCGACCAGGCGGCCCGGCGCGACCCCGGCGGGGAAGCCGGACCGCGCGGGACGGAGGCCCCGGAGGGCGGTGGGCCGGCCGGCGCAGCCTCGGAGGAGGCCGCACCCGCGGACCGGACCGGCGAGGACGGCCACTGGGAGGGCGTCCGGCTGCACGTGGTCAGCGGGAAGGGCGGCACCGGCAAGACGACGGTGGCCGCCGCGCTGGCGCTGGCCCTGGCCGCCGAGGGCGGCCGCACCCTGCTGATCGAGGTCGAGGGCCGCCAGGGCATCGCCGAGCTGTTCGGCATCGCCGCGCTGCCCTACGAGGAGCGCCGGATCGCCACCGTCTCGCGCGCCCAGCTCGGGCTGCCGGCGGACGGCGGCGAGCGCCGCGCCGGGCGGAGCGCCGCCGGCAAGGCGGGCGCCAAGCCCGTCGGCGGGGGCGGGGAGGTGTTCGCGCTCGCGATCGACACCGAGCTGGCCCTGCTGGAGTACCTCGACATGTTCTACAAGCTCGGCCGGGCCGGGAAGGCCCTGCAGAAGACCGGCTTCGTCGACTTCGCGACCACCATCGCCCCGGGCGTCCGGGACGTCCTGCTGACCGGCAAGGCCTGCGAGGCCGCCCGGCGCAAGGGCGCCGACGGCCGCCGGGCGTACGACGCGATCGTGATGGACGCGCCGCCCACCGGCCGGCTCACCAGGTTCCTGAACGTCAACTCCGAGGTCGCCGGCCTGGCCAGGTTCGGCCCGATCCACTCCCAGGCCCAGGCGGTGATGCGGGTGCTGAAGTCGCCGGAGACGGCCGTGCACCTGGTCACCCTGCTGGAGGAGATGCCGGTGCAGGAGACCGTGGACGGCTTCACCGAGCTGCGGGAGGCCTCGCTGCCGGTGGGCGGGGTACTGGTCAACATGGTCCGGCCGCCGATACTGGACGCCGCCGCGGTCGCGGCCGTGGACGGCGACCACCGCGAGGAGGTCGCCCTGGCGCTGGCCGACGCGGGCCTCGGCGGGCGCGCGCGGACCGGCGCCGCCGTCCGGGCCGCGGTGGAACCACTGATCGACCCGCTGCTGGAGCAGGCCCGCGAGCACGCCGAGCGGGTCGAGCTGGAGCGTGAGCAGCGGGCCGATCTGCAGCACCTCAAGCTGCCGACCTACGAACTCCCGCTGTTGAGCGAGGGCGTGGACCTCGGCGGCCTGTACCGGCTGGCGGGCGAGCTGAAGCGGCAGGGGGCGGCATGACGAGCGGCGGCAGGGGCGACGCGCGCAGCGGCGCACGGGGCACGGCCGAGGACGGCGCACGGCCCGGGGCCCGGGGCAACGGGCTGGCGGTCGACCGGCTGATCGACGACCCGGCGACCCGGATCGTGGTGTGCTGCGGCTCGGGCGGCGTCGGGAAGACCACGACGGCGGCGGCGATCGGCCTGCGGGCGGCCGAGCGCGGCCGGAAGGTGGTCGTGCTGACCATCGACCCGGCCCGCCGGCTCGCCCAGTCGATGGGCCTGACCGAGCTGGACAACACCCCACGGATCGTCAAGGGCGTCAGCGGCGACGGTGAGCTGCAGGCCATGATGCTCGACATGAAGCGGACCTTCGACGAGGTCGTGCTCGCCCACGCCGAGCCCGAACGGGCCAAGGCGATCATGGAGAACCCGTTCTACCAGTCCCTGTCGGCCGGCTTCGCGGGCACGCAGGAGTACATGGCGATGGAGAAGCTGGGCCAGCTGCGCGACGCCGGCGAGTGGGACCTGATCGTCGTCGACACCCCGCCCTCCCGCTCGGCCCTGGACTTCCTGGACGCGCCGAACCGGCTCGGCTCCTTCCTGGACGGGAAGGTGATCCGGCTGCTGGCCGCGCCCGCCAAGGTCGGCGGCCGCAGTGCGATGAAGTTCCTGAACGTCGGGATGGGTCTGATCACCGGCACCCTGGGCAAGATCTTCGGCGCCCAGCTGCTGACCGACGTGCAGACCTTCGTCAGCGCCATGGACTCGATGTTCGGCGGCTTCCGTGAGCGCGCCGACCGGACGTACCAGCTGCTGAAGGCACCGGGCACCGCGTTCCTGGTCGTCGCGGCGCCGGAGCGGGACGCGCTGCGCGAGGCCGCGTACTTCGTCGACCGGCTGGAGGCGGACCGGATGCCGCTGGCCGGCCTGGTGCTCAACCGGGTGCACAGCACGGGCGCGCCGCAGCTCACGGCCGAGCGCGCGCTGGCGGCGGCCGAGGCGCTGGAGGAGAACGGCTCCGAGACGGCCTCCCCCGAAGCCGAACTGCTGGCGGCCGGACTCCTGCGGCTGCACGCCGAGCGGATGCAGATCATGGCCCGGGAACGGCGCACCCGGGACCGTTTCGTGTCGGTGTACCCGGACGTGCCGATCGTCGAGGTCGCGGCCCTCCCCGGTGACGTCCACGACCTGGACGGGCTGCGCGCCGTCGGCGAACTGCTCGGCGGCGGCACCGGGGAGTGACCCGGCGCCCCGCGGCCGAACGGCGGCGGGCTCAGCCCGCCTGCGCGTAGTCCGTCAGGATCACGCCGGTCGCGAGGGACTCCTCGTACTCGGTGCGTGCCGTCTCCAGCAGGCGCCGCCAGGACATCACCGTCGGGCGCCGGCGCAGCAGCGCCCTGCGCTCGCGCTCCGTCATACCGCCCCAGACCCCGAACTCCACCCGGTTGTCGAGCGCGTCCGCCAGGCATTCGGTACGTACCGGACACCCGCTGCACACTGCCTTGGCGCGGTTCTGCGCCGCCCCCTGGACGAACAATTCGTCCGGATCACTAGTGCGGCAGGCAGCCTGCGCACTCCAGTCGTCTACCCAGCCCATGCCGGCGCCGTCCTCTCCCGAATCGAGGCTCCCCCACGGCGGCAACGGCATATTCACCGTTGCCAGTTGAGGACGTTACGGAAGAACGGCAGGTTGCAACAGCCCCTTCGGGCCCAATCTCGAATGACCCGATTGGACTATGGGTACCGGCTAGCTCACTCGTTGGAGTGATCGCAGGTCGCAGGCCTTGCCAAGAACACACTGGCAACTCTCGCCACGCAGGCCGCCACGGAGAGTCACCGATTCGGCGGTACCGCACCCGTGCCAACCACTGCAGACTCGGGCATTTCGGGCAAAGCTCATCACTCACAAGAGTGAAGGAAGCTCACACAGCGAAGCTGTCGCAAGCTTGTGACAAGCCTAGGCGAACACCTGCCCCCATGTGCGGTATTCGGAGACGTAGTGTTCTCCCCATGGCACCGAAGCGCCCCATGGCATCCCAGCGCCCCGGCAACCCAGGATCTCCGAGCGGCGACGGACGCGGCTCACCGCTCGACATGGCGGGGCTCGGAATCAAGTTCCTGGGTGTCAGCGTGCTGTCCGGCGTGCTGCTGGCCGGCATGGCACTGCCCGCCGTCGGCGCCCTGGGGCTCACGGCCAAGAACACCGCCGAGAGCTTCGCGAACATCCCGGACGACTTCAAGACGCCCGCGCTCTCCCAGGCGACCCAGATCTTCGACGCCAAGGGCGGCCTGATCGCGAAGGTCTACGAGCGCGACCGGACGGTGCTGACCGCCGAGCAGATGGCCCCGGTGATGCGCCAGGCCCAGGTCGACATCGAGGACGCCCGCTTCTACGAGCACGGCGCGGTCGACCTCAAGGGCGTGCTCCGCGCGGCCAGCAAGAACGCCGAGAGCGGCACCACCGCCCAGGGCGCCTCCACCCTCACCCAGCAGTACGTGAAGAACGTCAACGTCGAGAAGGCCGGCGACGACGTGGCGGCCGTCCAGGAGGCACAGCGAAAGACCCTGGGCCGCAAGATCCAGGAGCTGAAGTACGCCATCAAGCTGGAGGAGGACCTGACCAAGGACCAGATCCTCACCAACTACCTCAACATCACCTTCTACGGGCACCAGGCGTACGGTGTCGAGGCCGCCTCCCAGCGCTACTTCAGCAAGAGCAACAAGGACCTCACCGTCCCCGAGGCCGCGATGCTCGCCGGTCTGGTGCAGAACCCGTCGGCGTACGACCCGGTGCGCTTCCCCGAGGCCGCCCTCAAGCGCCGCAACGTGGTGATCGACAAACTGCTGGAGAACAAGCACATCACCGCGGACCAGGCCAAGGAGGCCAAGGCCGCCCCGCTGGGCCTGAAGTACAAGGACCCGCAGAACGGCTGCATCACCGCCCAGGCCGGCATGGGCTTCTTCTGCGACTACGTCCGCCACGTGGTGAAGCAGGACCCGACCTTCGGCAAGAGCGCCGCCGAGCGCAAGAAGCTCTGGGACCAGGGCGGCCTGAACATCTACACCACCCTCGACCCGGACAAGCAGGCCGCCGCACAGAACGCCGTGACCAAGAAGGTCAAGGTCACCGACCCGGTCTCGGCCGCCGCCACCATGATGGAGCCCGGCAGCGGCAAGATCCTCGCGATGGCGCAGACCCGCCCGTACGGCCTGGACCCGAACAAGAACCAGACCGTGGTCAACCTCAACGTCGACGCGTCGATGGGCGGCGGCAACGGCTTCCAGACCGGCTCGACCTTCAAGCCGATCCTGGCGGCGGCGGCCCTGGAGTCCGGGATGCCCCCCACCCAGGCCTTCCCGTCCGAGAACCGGATCGACTACCCGTCGATGACCACCTGCGCCGGCACCTGGAAGAACAACGCCAAGGGCAAGGACCGCAGCGTCGGCAACGAGTCCGCGAGCGAGGTCGGCCCGTACGAGCTGAAGGAGGCGATGGCCAAGTCGGTCAACACCTACTTCGTCCAGATGGAGCAGCAGGTCGGCCTCTGCGCGATGAAGCAGATGGCCAACAAGCTCGGCATCAGCCAGACCGCCAAGGGCGACCCCTTCGTGGAGGTCCCCTCGATGGTCCTCGGCACCCTGGAGCTCAGCCCGCTGACCATGGCGAACGTCTACGCGACCTTCGCCGCCCGCGGCAAGTACTGCACCCCGGTCGCGATCAGCAAGATCACCACGGTGGACGGCAAGGACGTCCCGGTCCCGGCGAGCACCTGCAGCCAGGCCTTCTCCGAAGGCACCGCGGACGCGCTCAACACCGTCCTGCTGAACGTGACCGAGAAGGGCACCGGCGCCTCGCTCCAGCTGGACGACGGCCGCAAGATCGCCGGTAAGACCGGTACCACGGACAAGAAGAAGGCCGCCTGGTTCAACGGCTACACCCCGCAGCTCGCCACCGCCGTCTGGCTCGGCGGCCCGGCCGGCGGTGTGGAGATGAACAACATCACCATCGGCGGCCACTACTTCGACACCGTCTTCGGTGCCACCGGCCCCGGCCCGATCTGGCAGCTGGCGATGAACCAGGCCCTGGCCGGCTCCCCCCGACAGGACTTCACCACCATCAACATCCCCGACCCGGCCCCCAAGCCCGACCCCAACGCCACCGCGACCCCGCCCAGCGGCGACGCGGCGGCGAACGGCGCCGGCGCCGGCGGAATGATCGGCGGCGGCTTCACCCTCCCGCCGGGCATCATCGGCGGCGGGAACGGCAACGGGAACAACGGCGGGAACGGCAGGCCCGGCGGGCACTGAGCCGGGGCCGGACCACAGCGCCTGAACAACCACAGCGCTTGAACCACAGCGCTTGAACCACAGGCGCTTGAACCACAGGCGCTTGAACCACTGAGGGGGCGCCTCCCGGATTCGGGAGGCGCCCCCTCGGACGTTCCTGGCGTGTGCGGCGCGGCCTGCGTACGTCCGGGCCGGGCCCCTGCGGAGCTCCGGTGCGGGGCCCCGGCGTGGGCGGGTCAGCCCGCCAGGGCGGCCCGGACCGCGGCGGCGACCCGGCCACCCTCGGCCAGCCCGTCGACCTTCGGCTTCACCAGCTTCATCACCGCGCCGATGCCCTGCGGACCGCTCGCCCCGCTGGCCGCCACCGCCTCGGCCACGACGGCCGCCAGCTCCTCGTCCGAGAGCTGCTTCGGCAGGTAGCCCGCCAGCACCTCGCCCTCGGCCCGCTCCCGCGCGGCCGACTCCGTCCGGCCGGCCGTGTCGAAGGCCTCCGCGGCCTCCCGGCGCTTCTTCGCCTCCCGGGCGAGCACCTTCAGCACCTCGTCGTCCGAGAGCTCACGCTTCGTCTCGCCGGCCACCTCCTCGCTGGTGACCGCGGCCAGCGTCAGCCGGATGGTGGAGGAGCGCAGCTCGTCCCGAGTCCTGATGGCAGCCGTGAGGTCCTCATGCAGCTGCTCCTTGAGCGTCGTCATGCCCCGAGTCTCGCACCTGGCGCGGCAGACCGCCCCGGATTAAGCAGCCGGCCGGAACTGCCGAAGAAACTCCCGAAGAAATTCCGAACCCACCTGCAACCCCGACCCGCGCCACACGTCTTCATAACTGAGGGGCGAGAAAGCCCCCGAGGAGACGGGCGGACCAGAACCCGCCCGCACGACCAGCAAGGCCGGCACCACCACCAACGGGACCAGCAGCACCAGCAGCACCAGCAGGACGAACGGGACGACGGACAGCACGCCGCGGACAACCGGCGGACCACCGTCCACCCGAGGACGACAGGCGGACGGGAAACCGTCCGAGTACGGCAAAGCACTACCCGGCCGCCGCAGCAATTTCGGCCCGCCGCACATCCACCGGCACCGCCAATCGCTGCTGACGCATGCCCGCAGCCAGAATTCAGGGGGAATTCGATGTCCGTCACCACCCGCACCCGCCGCTCGCGCCGCACCATCACCACCGCCGCCACCCTCGGGGTCGTACTGGCCACCGGGACGCTGCTGCTGTCCGCCCCCGCCGCCTTCGCCGAGACCGCGCCCGAGGCCAAGCTCACCGTCCAGGCCCCGGCCTCGGTCGGCTTCGCCGGGCAGCCGGTCGAGTTCACCGAGACCATCAGCAACCCGACCGCCGAGGACGCCGGGTACCACCTGTACCTGAGCACCACCACCGAGCTGGGCACGCCCCCCGACGCCATCGTCATCGACTACAAGGACCCGGCGGACGGCGCCTGGAAGTCCGTCCCCCTGGAGTTCGCCACCAACGAGACCGCTCACTACGACGGCGAGCTGCCCTCGGTGGTCACCGTCCCGGCCGGCGGCAGCACCACGCTGAAGCTGCGCATCGGCGCCCCGATGGGCCTGCCGCACCACGGCGCCAGCAACGGCGGCTTCCGCTCCATCGACCTGCGCTCGGCCGTTTCCTCCCTCGACGGCTCCCACGTCGCGCTGGACCAGTCGACCAAGACCATCGGGGTCGACTCGATCTCCACCTCACTCGCCCACGTGCCGGCCGCGGCCGTGGCCGGCGGCGCCCCGATCGAGTTCGACGCCGTGCTGGCCAACCCGACGCTCTCCGACTACATCAACGTCGGCAACGTCCTCTTCACCGACACGCACGCCACCGTCCAGGTCCGCAAGGCCGACGGTTCCTGGAGCAAGCTCGCCCAGGTGCTCCCCGGTGCGGCCGACACCCAGCCCGGCGTCTACCTGGAAGGGCGCGACTCCGCCATCCGCAGCGGCACCACCACGACCACCCGGGTCCGGGTCTCCTTCGACGCGACCACTCCGGCCGGCGACATCAAGCTCAACCCGTGCGTCTTCGTCAACGAGGGCAAGGACACGCCCTTCCGCGGCACCACCCACTGCGCCCAGGGGGCCACGGTGAAGGTCACCGCAGCCACCGGGACGCAGTCCCCGGCCCCGGCTCCGAGCAGCACCGCCCCCACCACGCCGGCGCCCTCCGCCACCGCCACCGCCTCCGCCTCGGCCCCGGTGCCCACCACCCCCGCCACCCCCACCACCTCGGCCCCGTCCGAGGCTCCCGTCTCGACCGACGGCCGGCTCGCCGAGACCGGCGCCGGCCGCGCCCCGGCACTCCTCGCCGCCGGTGCCTCCCTGCTCACGGCGGGCGGCGGCGCGCTCTGGCTGGCCCGGCGCCGCCGCAGCGCCTGAGGCCCAACCGGCGGCCGGCGGCCCCGGTGCACGGCCGGCCGGGCCCGGGCCGCCGGGGCCGACCGGCCGTGCACCGGCTGATCCACCGTCTGAGAGCATGGACCGATGCGACCGCTGTACTCCGTCCCCCTCGGAATCGCCGCCACCGGCGCCGCCTGCCTCGCCTACTCCGCCGGGTACGAGGTCCGCTCGTTCCGGCTGCGCCGGATCGACGTGCCCGTCCTGCCGAAGGGCGCCCGGCCCATCCGGGTGCTGCAGGTCTCCGACATTCACATGGTGAGCGGGCAGGAGAAGAAGCAGCGCTGGCTGAAGAGCCTTGCCGGACTCCGCCCCGACCTCGTGGTGAACACCGGTGACAACCTCTCCGACCCGCTGGGCGTACCCGCCACCCTGGACGCGCTCGGGCCGCTGATGGACTTCCCCGGTGTCTACGTGTTCGGCTCCAACGACTACTACGGCCCGGCCCGCAAGAACCCGGCCCGCTACCTCTCCGCCATGCGCAGCGGCATGCACGGCCTGAACAACCCCGACGGCACCGGCAAGCGCGGCATCACCGGCGCCGTCCACAACCCTTGGGAGAAGCTCCGCGACGGCTTCGACGCCGCCGGCTGGCTCGACCTCACCAACCGCCGCGGCCGGCTGCCGATCGGCGGCCTCGACATCGAGTTCACCGGCCTCGACGACCCGCACATCCGCCGCGACCGCTACGCCGAGGTGGCAGGCGGCCCGTCCGCCGACGCCGACCTCTCGCTCGCGGTCGTCCACGCCCCGTACCTGCGCGTCCTGGACGCCTTCACCGCCGACCGCTACCCCCTGATCCTCGCGGGCCACACCCACGGCGGCCAGCTCTGCATCCCCTTCTACGGCGCCCTGGTCACCAACTGCGACCTGGACGCGAAGCGGGTCAAGGGCCTCTCCACCCACCAGGCCGGCGGCCGCCTCTCCCACCTGCACGTCTCGGCCGGCTGCGGCACCAACCGCTACACCCCCGTCCGCTTCGCCTGCCCGCCGGAGGCCACCCTCCTCACCCTCGTCGCGGCCCGCTGACCCACCCACTGACCTGCACCGAAGGCTCGCCGGGAATCGGATTTCGTCTCCCGGCGAGCGTCCGGTAGAGTTCTACTCGTTGCACCGGAGACGGAGGCAACACCAGCAGGACCGGGGTGTGGCGCAGCTTGGTAGCGCGCTTCGTTCGGGACGAAGAGGCCGTGGGTTCAAATCCCGCCACCCCGACCCAGTAACACCAGCTCAGGGCCGGTGACCCGCAAGGGTTACCGGCCCTGACTGTTTTCCCCGAGCCCCTGTGGAGAATTCTGGGAGCACCCCGCAGGGGAGCTCCTCCCAGCGACAGCTACTGACGCGCTCTCAGCAGTGTGTCGAGGGCCGTCGACGCTCTCCCGGCGCCGTCCTGTGACGCCTCCCACGTCCCCGCCAGGCCCACCAAAACCACCCGCCGCATCTCCGGTGTGACGTGGGGGGCACCGGGCCTGGGCCGAGCCGTCCAGGCGCCCCACGCGATCGGCGCTCAGGGTGCCTGACGAGCGCGCTGCGGCACCTCGGCCTCGTGGAGGTCGAGGTATGCCATCCGCCGTTCCTTGAACGAGGCTGGCTGGTTGGGCGCGGAACCCGGGGACGGTGCGATGCGTTGCGTCGTACGAAGATCGCCCAGCAGATCGTCGGAGGGCTTCCGTGGTGATGTCGAGTCTTGTGGATGAGATCTGCGAAGTTGTCGAGGCTCTGCCCGTCGACCAGTCGTTTGCGCTGTCGGCTCGCCACCAACCGATCACGCTGCTGTGGGCGATCGGGCCCTCGGGGGCGGCGATCGGGCACTTGCGCGAACTTCCGTCCCACCAGGTCGACCGGAATCAGCTTCTCTACCATCGGGATCATCACTCCACGGGTGAATGGCACGGACCCGGCGGTGATCCGGCAACCCCGACCGAGTAGTGCAGAGGCCCCATCGGAGAGTTCCGACGGGGCCTCTGCCGTATGCCGGCGCGAGCTTGGGCGACGTTCCGCCGGGCCCCGACTGCGGGCAAGGACTGCTGAGGAGACGTCGGGCGGGCGGACCGCCCCGGTCGGTGTCGTCCGACGGCGGACGGCCGGGCCGTGGTCCGTCCTGGCCCCGGGCCGGGCTTCTCAGCTCCTTCTTTCCAGCAATCCGGCTCGGGGCGGCCCGCTCGGGACGCCGCCCCACGTCCGGACGCCGGGCTGCCCCCGCGAACCACCCCTGCTGCCCGAAAGGGCAATGGCGGGTGATCACCTTGCGCCCCCGTATACCGGGTATGCATACTCGGTATGTAGAGGCTCGGCGTATCGGCCGGGCCACGCGGCCGGGGCGGTGACGCCAGGTCATAGCCTTGCCGCCACCGGCGGCAGCCACAGGAAGAGAGCCGACGAGTGACGAGCACGACCACACGGGAGCGGGTGCCCGGGCAGCGGGCCGTCCTGCAGTTGCGGGGGCTCTCCCGGACGCACGGGCAGGACGGGGCACGGGTGCACGCGCTGCGCGAGGTGGACCTGACGGTGCTTCCGGGAGAATTCGTCGCTGTGATGGGCCCCAGCGGCTCGGGCAAGTCCACCCTGCTCGGGCTGGCCGGTGGGCTGGACAGTGCCACCTCCGGCGAGGTCCTGGTGGAGGGGCAGGGGCTGGGCGGACTGTCCCGGAGCGCGTTGTCCGCCGTCCGGCGCCGCGCGATCGGGTACGTGTTCCAGGACTTCAACCTGATTCCGACGCTGACCGCCGCCGAGAACGTCGCCCTGCCGCGCGAGCTGGACGGGGCGCCGGGGCGCCGGACCAGGGAAGAGGCGCAGGCCGCGCTCACCGAGGTCGGGATCGCCGAACTGGCCGACCGGTTCCCCGACCAGCTGTCCGGCGGCCAGCAGCAGCGGGTCGCCATCGCCCGCGCGCTGATCGGTGACCGGCGGCTGGTGCTCGCCGACGAGCCGACCGGTGCCCTCGACTCCACCACGGGCGAGGGCGTGCTGACCGTCCTTCGGGCCCGGTGCGACGCCGGGGCCGCCGCCGTCGTGGTCACCCACGACCCCCGTCATGCACAGTGGGCGGACCGGGTGGTCCTGCTGCGGGACGGCCGGGTGGTGGAGGAGCGCGCCGGGTCCGGCGGGGCTCGGGCCACCGGGACGGCAAGCCCGTGCTGAGCGCGAGCCGGGGTCGGCCCCGGACACTCGGGCGTCCCGCCGGACCGCCGGCCGCGTGCCCTACCGCCCCGGCCGGGTGGACCACCAGGAAGGACGACACCCGATGAGCCTCTCCGCCTGGCGGGCCGCCCTGCGCATCGCCCGCCGCGACGCGCTGCGTGCCAAGGGCCGCAGCGCCCTGATCATCGCCATGATCGCGCTGCCGGTGGTCGGGGTGACGGCTGCGGACGTGGTCGCCCGCAGCAGCCGGCTCACCCCGCAGGAGAGCGCCACCCGCCTGATGGGCGGCGCCGACGCGTACCTCAGCACCGTGCGGGCCGGCTGGCGGCTGGAGCAGGCTCCGACCCCCGATCCGGCCACCACACTGGTCCTCTCGCAGCACGGTCCGAAGCCCGTTCCGACCGAGCAGGAGTCGGCGCGCTCCGCCCAACCGCTGGACCGGTTGCTCACGGAGGCGCTGCCGGTCGGGGCCCGGCTGCTGCCGGTGGAATCCCCCGCGGGCTACACACTGACCAGTACGACCGCCGGCCAGGGGCGGGTGCAGGCCTGGGGCCTGGACCTCGCCGATCCGCTCGCGCGAGGCATCACCACGCTCCGCGAGGGCGACTGGCCCGGTGCTCCGTACGAGGTCGCCGCCACCACCGAGTTCCTGGCCGAGTCGGGGCTGAGCGTCGGCCGGAGCACCACCCTGGCCGGCACCCACCAGGCGCTGCGGATCACCGCGGCGGTCGAGTACCCCGGGGATCTCAAGGCCGTCCGCCTGGTGGGGCGGCCCGGCGAGCTGGGCGGGCTCCTGGCCACCGCCGAGAACCGCGCCGAGCAGAACTCGGCCGGCGGCCCGACGGACTTCCTGGTCTCGCTGCCCGCCGGCGCCGCCTTCGGCTGGGAGGACGTGCAGCGGGCCAACACCTACGGCTTCACGGTCGCCTCCCGGGCCGTCCTCGCCGACCCGCCGCCGGACGGCGCCGTCCCGTTGTTCCGGGACACCCCGCTCTCCGGCGCCGCCGACACCGACGCCCTGAAGTCGTCGACGATCGCCGCCACCGTCGTCGGCATGGCCCTGCTCGAGATCGTGCTGCTGGCCGGTCCGGCGTTCGCGGTCGGCGCCCGGCGGTCCCGCCGGCACCTCGGACTGGTCGCGGCGGGCGGTGGCGACCGCGGGCACATCCGCGGGGTGGTCCTCGGCGGCGCCGTCGTGCTCGCCGGTACGGGCGCGCTGGCCGGCACCGTGCTCGGCGCTCTCGCCGTGGCCCTGGGCCGGCCGTGGCTGGAGGTGAGGTCCGGGGCGCGCTTCGGGCACTTCGCGCTGGAGCCGCTCGACCTGCTCGGTGTGCTGGCGATCGGCGTCGTGACCGGCCTGCTGGCCGCGATCGTCCCCGCGGTCCAGGCCGGGCGGCAGCCGGTGGTCGCCGCTCTCACCGGCCGCGCCGCCGCCCGCCCGCCCGCGATCTGGATCCCGGTGGCCGGTGTGCTGGTGGCCGGGGCCGGGACGTGCCTCGCCCTGTTCGGCGCGCTGGAGGGCTCGCGGACCCGGGTCGTGATGCTGGGTTCGGTGATCGCGGAGCTGGGTCTGGTCGCCTGCACCCCATGGTTCGTCAGCCTGCTCGGCCGGCTCGCCCGGGCCCTGCCGCTCGGGCCGCGCCTGGCGTTGCGCGACGCGGCCCGCAACCGCGGCCGCTCCGCCCCGGCCGTCGCGGCGGTGATGGCCGCCGTCGCCGGGGCGGTCGCGGTGCTGACCTTCCAGACCAGCGGCGACGCCGGGGACCGGGCGGACTACGCGGCGGCCGCCCCCAGCGGCGCCGTCGTGCTGCAGACCCAGCAGGTGTCGCCCACCTCCGTCACAGCTGTCACAGCCGTCCCGGCCGGGACGTCCGCGGCCTCCGTGGCGGCCGCCGCGTCCGACCAGGCCGCCGACGACCTGCGCCGGACGGTGGAGCGGGCCGTCCCCGGCCTCGGCGTCCGCGCGGACCTGCGGGACCTGACCTACGGCGCCTGCGACGGCCGGCCGGGAAGCTTCTGCGGCAGCGTCAAGCTGACCGTGCCGGCCGAGAACGCCTGCCCGCCGGCGCTCGGCGCGGCGGGCCCCTGGGGCACTGTGCGCCTCGACGTGGCCGAGGCGCGGCGACTGCTCGCCGAGGACCCCCGGTGCCGTCCGAGCACCCCCGCGCCGCAGAACGTCCGCGAGGTGATCACCGGCGACGCGAACGTGCTGCGCAACCTGCTCGGGGTGGACGACCCCGCGGCCGTGCAGGCGCTCGCGGCGGGCCGGGCCGTCGTGCTGGACCCGCACTTCGTCAAGGACGGCACGGTCCCCCTGCAGCTCACCCGGTACGGCGCCGACGGCCCGGGCGGCAACCAGCTCAGCACCGTCAGCCTCCCGGCGTTCGCGGTGCGGGCGCAGGTCCCGGCGGCGCGCGCGGTGCTGTCGCCGGCCGCGGCCGAGGCGGCGGGCCTGACCCCGACCACCTACGAGTCGGTCTGGCTGCCCCCGCACGCCCCGGGCGCGGCCGACGAGCAGCGGGCCAACGCGGCCGTCGTCGCGCACGGCGCCGGCGCCAAGCTGTCCGTGGAGCGCGGTTACCGGAGCACGTACGGCGACGCCACCCTGCTGGGCCTCGCGATCGCCGCCTCGGCGGTGGCGATCGCGGCCGCCGGCATCGCCACCGGCCTGGCCGCGACGGACAGCCGGGGCGACCTGGCGACCCTCGCGGCCGTGGGCGCCGCGCCGGGCATCCGGCGCCGGCTGTCGGGCTTCCAGTGCGCCACGGTGGCCGCGCTCGGCGCCGTGCTCGGCGCGCTGGCGGGCTTCGTGCCGGCGGCGGCCGTCCAGCGGGTCGAGAACCTCGCTGTCAGGCCCTGGGTGGACGCCACGGGCGGCATCCGCCTCGGCACCCACCCTCTGGTGGTCCCCTGGCCGTACCTGGCCGCCCTGGTGCTCGGGCTGCCGCTGCTCGCCTGGGTGGTCGCCGCCGGGTTCACCCGCTCGCGGGTGGCGCTGACCCGGCGTACGGGGTGACGCGGGGGGGCGAAGCAGCCCGGCGTACGGGGAGAAGCGGGGGGGCGAAGTAGCCCGGCGTACGGGGTGACCCGGCGTCCCGCCCGATCACCGGACGGCACGACCGCGGCCGCCCGGCCCCGCTACGGGGCCGGGCGGCCGCGGGTTGGAGTCCCGTTACTCGGCCCCGGTGCCGTGGCGGCCCGGCCGGAACGGTCCGGCGGGGCCGCCGGGGGCGGGCGGGGGTTCGGTGCCGGTCCGCTCGAAGGGCGCGGAGCCGTCGGAGATCTCGGGTGCGCCGACGTCCGGACCGGTGGACGGCAGTTGGGTGGCGCCCTTCGCGCCGGCGGCCGCGTCGAGCTCCCGGTGCACCACTTGGGCGACCCGCTGGATCGTGCTGATCCCGTACGCCTCGGTGGGGTTGTCGTGGGTGAGGAAGGCCATCCGGTAGTTCCGCCCGGGGCCGGTGAAGATGCCCAGGCTGTGCACCCGCCAGCCGTGCGTTGCCCGCTGCAGCCAGCCGTTCTTGACGTGCACGGTGACGCCGGCCGGCGCGCCGTACGGGGCGCCCCAGCGCTGCTCCGGCACGACCTGGCTCATCAGGTCCAGCCCGTACGCCCGGCTCTCCGGCGAGAGGACCGACGGGTCGTCGGTGTAGACGTCCAGCACCTTCAACTCGTCGGCCGCCGTGATCTGGGTCAGGCCCCAGTGGTCGTCGGCGCCCAGGACGGTGTCGGTCAGGCCGGCCAGCCGCAGGAAGGCGTCCAGGCGGGGCCGGCCGAGGTCGCGCCACAGGGCGGTGGCGGCGGCGTTGTCGGACTGCGTGATCATCGGCCGGAGGTTGTCCTCCTCCCAGGCGGTCACCGGCCGGCCCTCCTCGTCGGCCCGGCGCAGCACCGCGCCCATGATGGTCGCCTTGACCACGCTCGCCGAGTCGAAGTGCGCGGACGGGCGGTAGGCGCACGAGGTGCCGGTGCCGGCGTCCCACAGGGTCAGGGCCACCGTGCTCTGCCGGCCCGCCAGGGCGGCCGTGATGTCCCCGGCGAGGCGGTCGGCCAGGGCCGGGTCGGTGGCCGAGCTGCAGCTGCCCGGTGTCGGGGCCGACGGACGGATCGTGGTCCGGGCGTCGGCCGGCGCGGCGAGTACCGTCAGCAGGGCGACCGCGACGGCGGCCGGGGCGGCCTTGGCCAGGCGTCTGCCGGTGGTCGAGGGGTGGGCCATGGGTGGGGTGCCTTCCGCTGGTCGGGTTGCCGGCGCCCTTGGGGGGGACCGGACGGTCCAGCACCAGCAGACACGACCGTCCGTCAGGGCCCCTGCTCCGAACCGCGTTCCAGCGGAGGCGGCGGACGAAATCACTCGGCGGGCGCAGGCCGGGACGGCCGACCGACCGACGCACTCCCGACGAACCGCCCACCCCGGCCCACCGATCACCGGGTTACCCGACTACCCGACTACCCGGGGCGAACGGTCGCCCCCTCGGCTCGGGCGGACTCGCCCAGCCGGCGGGCGCCCTCGGCCAGCTCGGCCGGGGTCGCGGCGGCGGCGAAGCCCAGGCGCAGGTAGCTGCCCGGTGCCTCGGCGGGGAAGTAGCGGCCGCCGGCGTCGACGGCCACGCCGCCGGCCCGGGCCGTCTCGGCGGCGGCGCGGTCGTCCTGGCCGGCCGGGAGGGCGACCCGGACCGGGGTGCGACAGGAACCGGGAGCGGAGAAAGTCGGAGCACCCGGCCGGTGACCGCTGCCGGGGCGCCCGTCCGATCGCCCCGGCAGCGTCCGGCACGCACCTCTCAAGAATTAGTAGCCATGGACATAGTATCCATGTACTGTAAATGCCATGGGCCGGAGCACATCGACCCCGGCCCGCGGCAGCGGACTCCCCGAAGAAGGAGCAGCCATGTCCACCACCCCCAGCCTCAACGGCCAGGTCATCGGCCTGGCCCACTACGCCACCCGGGCCCTGCTGGAGCGCGAACTCGCCCGCACCGGAACCACCTTCGTCGAGTCGCTGGCGCTCAACGCCACCGCCGACGGCGGTGGATCAGCCGACTGCGACCAGCTCGTCGCGCGGCTGACCACCGGCCTGAAGATCGACGACGACAGCGCCTGGGCCGCCCTCGCCGGGCTCACCGAAACCGGCCTGTTGGAGGAGCAGCCCGCCGAACCCTCCCGGCTGCGCCTGACAGCCGCCGGCCAGGAGCGGCAGCACCGGATCCGGGCCGCCGCCGGCGGGATCACGGCGCGGCTGTACGGCGACTTCACGACCGAGGAGCTCGCCGTCGCCGGGCGGGTGGTCGCCACTGTCACGGCCCGCGCCAACGCCGAACTGGCAGGAGCCTAGGGCGGGTTCACCCGTACGCGGCCGACCCTCAGCCGGGCGGCACCGGTGCGGGGACGCTCAGCCGGGCGGCACCGGTGCGGGGGCGCTCAGCCGGTACGTGGTCGGGTGGGCGAGGCGTCCGCAGAGCACGTCGTACCGGAGCCGCGACTCGTCGGGGTAGCGGCCCTCGGTGCGGATCCGGCGGAGGTACGCCCTCCACTCCTCGGGGTCCTGGGTCTCGAACACCGTCTCCCAGGGGCCCTCCCAGGCGGCGGCGCGCTGCCGGCGCTCCCGCTCCCGACGCTTTCGTTGTCCTGGCACGGAACGATCCTGACGGGCCGTCGGCGGACGGGCAAGGGGGTTGTTCACCGGTCCGTACCAGCCACGGCCCCGCGGGCCGGCGCCGGCCCGCGCCGGGCGTACCGGGCCGGCGGGGCCCCGACCACGGCGGTGAAGTCCCGTACCAGGTGGGCCTGGTCGGCATAGCCCAGGTCGGCCGCCAGGGCGGCCCAGTCGACGCCGGTCCCCTGCTCGGCCCGGGCCGCCGCCTCGTGCAGCCGGGCCCGGCGCAGCACCCACTTCGGGCCGGCCCCGACATACTCGGCGAACAGCCGTTGCAGGCCCCGCACCGAGATTCCCGAAGCGGCGGCCACCTGGTCGACCCGGACCAGGGCGGGCGTGTCCGCGATCAGGGCCAGGACCGCCTCGGCCTGCCGGGCCGCCGGCTGCGGCGGGTCCGCCGGCAGGACGCCGCGCAGGAAGTCCTCGGCCGCCGCCGCCATGGCGGCCGGGTCGGCGGTGCCCAGGACGGCCCGCCCGGCCTCGTCGGCGGCCGGGCCGAACAACGCGGCGGCGGGCACCACCCGGTCGGCGAGGCCGGCCACCGGGGCGCCGAGCAACGGCCGGAACGCCCCCGCGCGGAACCTCACCCCGAGGACGTGGCCGGCGCCCGTCAGCCGCCGGGAGAAGAGTCCGCGCTGCACCCCGTAGACGGCGGCCGCCGGCTCCTCGAAGACCAGGTGGACGTTCGGGTGGGAGAGCACCTGCTGCTCGTACGGCGGGCGGCCGCGCAGGTCCCACCGCACGATCCAGTGGTACTCGACGTACGGGGCGAGGTCGGCGGCCGGCTCCCGTCGCAGCAGGTCGAACTGGGTGGCGGCGGCGGCCGGGCGGAGCACCCCCCGCCCGAGCCCGGGGTCGGTCATCGTCCCAGCGTAGTCCGGCGCGGGGGGCCGGCGGGGGCTGTCGCGTTTGTTCAATACCGGGCCCCGACGGGGTGCCTACGGTCGCCCCATGAACCAGAAAATTGAGCAGGCCGGGCCGGCGGCGGCTCCCGGAGGGGCGATGGACGAGCAGTTGCACCGGGCGCTGGCCGAAGCCGCCGCCGAAGCCGCTCGGGTGGCCCGCGGCATCACCCCCGGGCAGCTCCCCGGCGCCACGCCCTGCACCGACTACGACACCCGCACCCTGGTCAACCACTGGGTGCTGTACTCCTCGCACGGCCTGGAGCACCGGGCCCGCCGCGAGCCGATCCCGGACGAGTTGCTGACCCGCGACTTCACCGCCGAGGACGGCTGGGCCGACGCCTACGCCGAACAGCTCGACCGGGCCGTGGCCGCCTGGGCCGACCCGGCGGTCTGGGAGGGCGAGATCGAGAGCGGCGGCGGCAGCACGCCGGCCCCGGCGCTCGCCGCCCTGCTGCTGGCGGAGCTGGTCCTGCACGGCTGGGACGTCGCCCGGGCGACCGGCCAGGAGTTCCGGTGCTCGCCGGGGACCGCCGAGGCGGTGCTCGCGGTGGTCGAGGAGAACGCCGAGCTGTACCTGAAGTACGGGGGCTTCGCGGAGCCGGTGGAGGTGCCCGGCACGGCGCCCGCGATGGACCGGGCGCTGGCCCGCTCGGGCCGGAACCCGGCCTGGGCCGGCTAGCCCCGCTCCCGCCCCGACCCGCCCTGCCCCGACCCGCCCTGCCCCGACCGGGACCGGCCGTCCGGCCCAGGTGTCAGTGCGCGCCGACCGCCAGGTCGCTCGCCCGCAGCGCCGCCACCAACCCGGCGGGCGCGGTGGCGACGGACCAGGCCTCGTACGGCGGCCGGGGGTCGTACTCCACCACCAGCTGGATCGCGCGGGCGGTCTCCTCGCCCGCGATCCGGCCGGCGAGTTCCAGGGCGAGGTCGATGCCGGCCGAAACCCCGGCGGCCGTGGCGTACTTGCCGTCCACGACGACCCGCTCGGGGGTGGGGACGGCCCCGAAGGCCGGGAGGTGCTCCAGGGCGGCCCAGTGCGAGGTGGCCCGGCGGCCGGTGAGCAGTCCGGCCGCGCCCAGCAGCAGCGAGCCCGAGCAGACCGAGGTGGTCCAGGTGGTCCCGGCGTCGACCTGGCGGATCCAGTCGAGCGTGGGCCGGTCCGCCAGGACGTCGGCGGTGCCCGGGCCGCCCGGGACGAGCAGGACGTCCGGCGAGGTCACCTCCGACAGCGCGGCGTCGGCGGTCAGCGCCAGCGTGCCCTGGTCGGTGCGGACCGGCCCCGGCCGGGCGGCGGCGAAGACCACCTCGACCCCGGGGATCCGGCCGAGGACCTCGTACGGGCCGACGGCGTCGAGCGCGGTGAAACGGTCGTGGAGCAGGACGGCGATCTGCATCGGGGTCTCCCTCGGTGATGGCGGGTCGGTGGGTGGATACGGCGCGCCCGGGCGCCGGGGGGGCGAGGTGCTGCGTGCGGTACGGGCGGGCGGTGCCCGGGGGGGGTGGGCGTGCGCGGTCAGGCCCCGGTCAGGCGGGCCTGAACCGCCGGCGGTACTCCGCCGGGGACACCGCCAGCATCCGGACGAAGGCGCGCCGCATCCCCTCGGCGGTGCCGTAGCCGCAGGCCCGGGCGATCTCCTCGATCCCGCTCGCGCTGTCCTCCAGCCGGCGCCGGGCGGCCTCCAGCCGGACACCGTCCACGTACCGGCCCGGGCCGACGCCTACCTCGGCCTTGAAGACCCGGGCGAACTGGCGCGGCGACAGCGCGGCGCGGGCGGCCAGCGCGTCCACCGAGAGGTCGTCGCCGGGGTGCTCGGCGATCCAGCGCTGGACCTCGCGCAGCGGGCTCCGCTCCGCGACCTGCGCGGCCAGCTGCACGCTGAACTGCGCCTGCCCGCCGGGCCGGCGCAGGAACATCACCAGGTGGCGGGCGACCAGCAGCGCCGCGTCCCGGCCGTGGTCCTCCTCGACCAGGGCCAGCGCCAGGTCGATGCCGGCGGTCACCCCGGCCGAACTGGCGATCCGCCCGTCCCGAACGTAGATCGGCTCGGGATCGACCCGGGTGTCCGGGTACCGCCGGGCCAGCGCGTCGCAGTACGCCCAGTGGGTGGTCGCCCGGCGCCCGGCCAGCAGGCCGGCCTCCGCGAGCAGGAAGGCGCCGGTGCAGACCGACACCACCCGCTCGGCCCCCGCAGCCAGTTCGGCGATCCGCCGCACCAGCGCCGGATCGGGGTCGGCGGTGCCGTGACCGCCGGGCACCAGCAGGGTGTGCGGCGGCTCGTCCGGGCCGGGGGCGAGGTCCAGGTCCAGGTCCAGGTCCAGGTCGGGCAGCAGGCACAGCCCGCTGCTGGTCCGGACCGGCAGGCCGGCCGGCCCCGCCGTCCGCACCCGGTAGCCCGACCCCGGCCCGGCGGCGGCACCGGCGCCCGCGAACACCTCCAGCGGGCCGGTCACATCGAGGCTCTGCACGCCCTCGAAGAGGACGATCAGCACGTCGCGGGTCGTCATGCGCCCCAGCCTGGCAGCGGCCGGGGACGGCAGCAATGACGTCCTTCCCACCATTCCTGCCATCGGCGCCGGGGCACTCCCCGGGCCGCGGGGCCGACCGGAACTCTCAGAGCAGTCCGGCGAGTTCGCCGCGGGAGGCGACGCCGAGCTTCGGATAGGCCTTGTACAGGTGGTGGCCGACCGTCCGCGGGCTGAGGAACAGCTGGGCGGCGATGTCGCGGTTGGAGCGGCCCTGCGCGGCGAGGCGGACGATCTGGAGCTCCTGCGGGGTCAGCACCGCGAGCGGCCCGCCGGCCGGCCCGGTGGGTCCGGCTGGGGCGGCCGTGCCGGTGGCGGTCAGCTCGGTCCGGGCGCGCTCCGCCCATGGGTGCGCGCCGAGCAGTTCGAAGGCTTCGAGCGCGGCGCGCAGGTGCGGACGGGCGTCGGTCCGGCGGCGCTCGCGGCGCAGCCACTCACCGTAGAGCAGCGCGGTCCGGGCCTGCTCGAAGGGGCGGCCGGAGTCACGGTGCAGCTCCAGGGCGGCCAGGTAGCCGGACTCGGCGAGCTCGTCCGGGCCGAGCAGGGCCTGGCAGCGCAGCCGCAGCGCGTGCGCCCAGGGCTGCCCGGTGGCGGCGGCCCAGCGGGCGAAGCGCTCGTAGGGTTCGGCGGCCCGCTCCGGGGCGCCCAGCCGGACGGCGGCCTCGACCAGGTCGGGGACGGCCCGGGTGGCGCCGACGTGGTGGCGGTGGCGTCCGGTGGTCAGCGGCCGGAGCCGGTCGGCGGCGTCGGCGGCCCGGCCATGGCCCAGGTCGAGCAGGGCGAGGGCCCACTGCGCCCACGGCTCGCCGGCGGGCGGCGCGCCGCCCGGACCGGCTCCGGCGAGGGCCCGGCGGACCAGGGCGGCGCAGCTGTCGGCGTCCCCCCGCAGCGCCGCCAGGTAGGCCAGCAGTGAGCCGAGCTGGCTGACCCACTGGCGCTGGCCGGTGTCCTCGGCGAGGGCGAGCGCCTCCGTCGCGGTGACCTCGGCGTCCCGGTGGCGGCCGTGGAAGAGTTCGGCCTCGGCAAGGAAGAACTGCACGGTGGGCAGCATGCCGACGGCGCCCTTGGCGCGGGCCTCGGTAGCGAGTTCGGCGGCGAGTTCATGGGTCTCGGCGTCCCGGCCGAGGATCAGCGTGGCGCCGCAGAGCTGGACCAGATCACTGGGGACGGCGCCGGCCCGGCGAGCCGCGGCGGCCGTCTCGCGGGCGGACGGCAGGGGCGGCGCGTCCCGGCCGAGCAGCGGGAGGGTGCCGGCCAGCAGGTGGTGGACGAGCGGCGCGGCCGGCTCCCCGGCCGGCAGCCGCAGGGCCGCGAGGCGGTCGAGGACGGCGCCCACCGGCTCCTCGCCGACGTACCAGGCCGCGTGGAAGGCCTGGAAGAGCATCCGGGCGGCGTGCGAGACCTCGATGCCGGGGGTGCAGGCGTCCAGCAGCAGGCGGTACGCGGCCGGGTGGTCGCCGCGCCAGAACTGGGCTGTGGCCCGGACGTGCGCGATCATCGCGTGCGCGAAGGGGTCGTCGGTGCGGGCGCCGGCCCGCTCCGCCAACGCCTCGGCATGCTCCAACCGCCCTTCCTCGGTGGCGGCTTCGGCGGCCAGCACCAGCCGCCGGGTGGCGCCGTCGCGGTCGGGGGTGAGCCGGGCCGCCCGCTCGTACGCGGCGGAGGCGGCGCCGTGCCCACCACGGGCCTCGGCCCGTTCGGCGGTCCGCTCCAGGGCGTCCGCGAGGGCCGCGTCGGGTGCGGTGGCGGCCAGCGCCAGGTGCCAGGTACGGCGGTCGCCGTCCGCCAGGGCCTCGCCCAGGGCCCGGTGCGCGGCCGACCGCTGCCGCAGCGGCGCGCGGTGCAGGATCGCCGCCCTGACCAGTGGATGCCGGAAGGCCAGCACGGCGGCGTCCTCCGGGCCGGTGATCCGGACCAGGCCGGCCCGCTCGGCGGGGGCGAGCGCGTCGGGGCCGGCCCCGAGCGCGGCGCCGGCGCGCAGGACGGCGGCCAGGTCACCGGCCTCTTCGGCGGCGGCGACCAGCAGCAGCGTCTGGGTGGCGGCGGGGAGTTTGCTGACCCTGCCGTGGAAGGCGAGTTGGAGCCGGCTGGTGAGCGGCAGGCCGCCGGAGCCGGTGCTGCCGGCCGGTTCGGCGGCCAGCGCCGCGGGCAGCTCGGTCAGGGCCAGCGGGTTGCCCCGGGCCTCGGCCAGCACCCGGCGCCGGACGACCGGCGGTACGGTGCCGACGCCGTGGGCGGGAGCGTCGGCGAAGGCGGTCGGCGCCCCGGATTCGGCTGCTGCGGAGAGCAGTTCGGCGGCGGCCGCCTCGTCCAGCCCGGCCAGCCGCAGCTCCGGCAGGCCGGCCGCCGGGAACGCGCCCTCGTCGTCGCGGGCGGCCAGCAGCAGCACGATGCCCTCCGCCTGCAGCCGGCGGGCGGCCAGCAGCAGCGCCTCGGCGGACGAGCCGTCCAGCCACTGGGCGTCGTCCACCAGGCACAACAGCGGTTTCTCGGCAGCGAGTTCGGCCAACAGTCCGAGGGTGGCCAGGCCGATGAGCAGCCGGCCGCCGGCCGGCCCGGACTCCTCGGCGAGTCCGAAGGCGCCCTCCAGCGACCGGCGTTGCGGCCCGGGCAGGGCGGGCAGCCGGTCCAGCCCGGGTGCGAGCAGCAACGTGAGCCCGGCGAAGGGGAGTTCCGCCTCGTACTCGACGCCGGTCGCCCGGATCACCCGGAATCCCGGACCGGCGGCCGACGCGGCGTGCTCCAGCAGTGCCGTCTTGCCGATGCCCGGCTCGCCGCGCAGCACCAGCACCCCGCTGCGGCCGCCCCGCGCCTCGTCCAGCAGGCGGCCGATGGCGGCCTGCTCCGCACCCCTCCCGTACAGCATGCCCCCGACCCTACCCACCTCAACGCCGGTAGTCCCGGCCGCGATTACCGATGCGTGACCGATTCGGCCGGCCGGCGATCTCCGTACCTTTTCGACCAGCGGGAACGGCCCGCGACCGAGCACGAAGGAGCAGGACCATGACGGATCTCCAGCAGCTGGCCGAGCGCTACATCGCCACCTGGAACGAGGCCGACGCCGACGCCCGGCGCAAGCTGGTGGGCGAGCTGTGGAGCGAGGACGGCGACTACACCGACCCGCTGATGGCCGTCACCGGCCCGGACGCGATCTCGGCGGCGATCGGCGCGGCCCGGGCGCAGTTCCCGGGGCTGGTCTTCACCCTCGGCACGGTGGACGCGCACCACAACCTGGCCCGGTTCACCTGGGACCTGGGGCCGGCCGGGGCGGATGCGCTGATCGTCGGCTTCGACGTCCTGGTGGCGGACACCGAGGGCCGGATCGCGTCGGTGCTCGGCTTTCTGGACCGCGTCCCCACCGCGTGATGCCCCGCCGGGGGCGCCCCACGCGTCCCCGGCGGCGCACCGCCCCGCACCCACCGGCACCACTCCGCACCATTTCGCACCCCCCGCCCCGCCAGGACCGACCCGGCCCGGCCCGCCCCGGGCTCGCCGGAGCCCGGCACCGAGGAGAGTCCCGCGATGAACAGCAGCCTGCGCAGCAACCGGCCGGCACGCCGGCCCACCCCGGCCCCGGCACCCGGCCCGAACCCCGGGCCGGCACCCAGACCGAAATCAGCACCGAAATCCGTACCGGGACCCGGACCGGGACCCGGACCGGGACCCGGACGCCCCGCCCGGGGCCTGCTCCCGGTCGTCCTGGCCGCGACCTTCATGACCGCGCTCGACTTCTTCATCGTCAACGTCGCCGTCACCTCCCTCCAGGTCGATCTGCGCGCCGGGCCGGCCGCCGTGCAGTGGGTGATCGCCGGATTCGGACTGGCCCTGGCCGCCGGGCTGGTCACGGCCGGGCGGCTGGGCGACCGCTACGGGCGCCGCCGGGTGTTCGCCCTCGGGCTGGCGCTGTTCACCCTCGCCTCCGCCGGCTGCGGGCTGGCCCCGACGGCGGGCGCGCTGGTCGGCGCCAGGGTGCTGCAGGGGCTGGCCGCCGCCCTGACGGGCCCGCAGGTGCTGGCCATCCTGCGGACGGCGTTCAGCGGGCCCGCGCTGGCCAGGGCGTTCGCGATGTACGGGCTGACGCTCGGAGTCGGCGCGGTGTTCGGACAGCTGATCGGCGGCCTGCTGATCCGGGCGGACCTGTTCGGCCTGGACTGGCGGGCCTGCTTCCTGATCAACCTGCCGGTCGGCCTGGCCGCCCTGGTGCTGGTGCGCCGCTGCCTGCCCGAGTCCCGCGCGCCGCAGCGCCCCGGGCTGGACCCGGTCGGCGTCGTCCTGGCCACCCTCGCCCTCACCACCCTGGTGCTGCCCCTGATCCAGGGCCGGGAGCAGGGCTGGCCGCTCTGGACCTGGCTCTGCCTGGGCGGATCGGCCGTTCTGCTGGCCGCCTTCGGCGTGCACCAGCACCGGCACAGCGCCTCCCCGCTGGTGGACACCCGACTGTTCCGCGAGCGCGCCTTCACCGCCGGGATCCTCGCCCAACTGGCCTTCTGGCTCGGCCAGGCCTCCTTCTTCCTGGTGCTCGCCCTCTACCTGCAGCAGGGCCGCGGCCTGGACGCCCTCGGCGCCGGCCTGGTGTTCACCGCGATCGGCCTCGGCTACCTGCTGACCTCGATCACCGCGCACCGGCTGGCAGCCCGGCTGGGCCGCCAGGTGGTGGCGGTGGGCGCGCTGCTGATGACCGCCGGTCTGGGGCTGATCGGCCTGGCCGCGTACGAGGTGGGGACCACGGGCAGCGTCTGGTGGCTCGCGCCGGGCCTGTTCCTGGACGGCCTCGGGATGGGCATGGTGATCGCCCCGGTGACCACCACGGTGCTGACCAGGGTCGCCCCCGAACTGGTCGGCTCGGCCGCCGGGGTGCTGGCCACCGTCCAGCAGGTCGGCGGGGCGCTCGGGATCGCGCTGATCGGCATCGTCTTCTACGGCGCCGACGGGTTCCCGCAGGGTTTCGAGCGGAGCGTGGCCGCGCTGGCGGTGCTGGAGCTGGTGCTGGCGGCCTTGGTCCAGCTGCTGCCCCGGACCGGCCCGGCCCCCGCCGTTCCGGCCCCGGCCCGGGGCGCCTGACCGGCACGACACTCCCCGCCCGGCGGTCCCGGCAGCCACTGCCGGGGCCGCCGGCGTTCCGATCTCCCCCGCCCATCGGGTTGGATGGGCGGATGAGTGACGAGAAGAGCGCGGTGCCGGTCTGGGAGCAGCGGTTCAGGGCGGCGCGGGTCTCCCTGCCGGACTGGGCGGAGGACGCCCCCGACCGGTCCCTCTACGTGTCGAACGCGACCGGCACGTACGAGGTGTACGCCTGGGACCGCGCCACCGGCGTCCACCGCCGGGTGACCGACCGGCCGAACGGCACCACCGACGCCGAACTGTCCCCGGACGGCGAGTGGATCTGGTGGTTCGACGACAGCGACGGCGACGAGTTCGGCGTCTGGCGCCGCCAGCCGTTCGCCGGCGGACCGGACGAGCCGGCCGTCCCCGGCCTCGCCGCCTCCTGGTCGGCCGGCCTGGTGCTGGGCCGGGACGGGACCGTGGTGGTCGGCCGCTCCACCGACGAGGACGGCACCACCCTGCATCTGCGCCGGGCCGGCTCGGTGGAGCCGGAGGAGGTCTACCGGCACGAGGAGTACGGCGGCATCGGCGACCTGTCCTACGACAGCGCGCTGCTCGCCGTCGACCACACCGAGCACGGCGACGCGATGCACTCCGCGCTCAGGGTGATCCGGCTGGCCGACGGCGCGACGGTCGCCGAACTGGACGAGGTGACCGGTCGCGCCGAGCCGCGCGGGGTGGCCTGCCTCGGCTTCGCCCCGGCCGAGGGCGACTCCCGGATGCTGATGGCCCACCAGCGCCGCGGCCGCTGGGAGCCGATGCTCTGGGACGTCCTGACCGGCGCCGAGACCGAGCTGGTGCTGCACGACGAGGACGGGCGCGAGCTGCCCGGCGACGTCTCCGCCCAGTGGCGGCCGGGCGCCCGGGCTCTGCTGGTGGAGCACGAGTTCGAGGCCCGCAGCGAGCTGTTCTCGTACGACCTGGAGAAGGGGCTGCTGACCAGGCTGGCCACCCCGCGCGGCACGGTCGGCGGCGCCACCGCCCGCCCGGACGGCACGGTGGAGTTCCTCTGGTCCTCCGCCGCCGAGCCCGCGGCCGTCCGCTCGACCTCGGGCGCAGTGGTGCTGCGGGCGCCGGGCGAGGTACCGCCCGGGTCGGTGCCGGTCGAGGACGTCTGGGTGGACGGGCCCGGCGGCCGGGTGCACGCGCTGGTGCAGCGCCCGGCCGGCGAAGGCCCGTACCCCACCGTCTTCGAGATCCACGGCGGCCCGACGCACCACGACAGCGACTCCTTCGCCGCCGGCCCCGCCGCCTGGCTGGACCACGGCTTCGCGGTCGTCCGGGTCAACTACCGGGGCTCCACCGGTTACGGGCAGGCCTGGACGGACGCGCTGCGCGAGCGGGTCGGGCTGATCGAGCTGGAGGACATCGGCGCCGTCCGCGCATGGGCGGTGGCGAGCGGGCTGGCCGACCCGGCGCGGCTGGTGCTCTCCGGCGGCTCCTGGGGCGGCTACCTGACCCTGCTCGGGCTCGGCGTGCAGCCGGAGGACTGGTCGCTGGGCCTGGCCGCCGTCCCCGTCGCGGACTACCTCACCGCGTACGACGACGAGATGGAGGCACTCAAGTCGCTGGACCGCACCCTCTTCGGCGGGACGCCGGAGGAGGTGCCGGAGCGCTGGACGGCGTCCTCGCCGCTGACGTACGTGGAGCGGGTCCGGGTGCCGGTGTACATCAGCGCCGGGGTGAACGACCCGCGCTGCCCGATCCGGCAGATCGAGAACTACGTCGAGCGGCTGGAGCAGCTGGGCCGGCCGCACGAGGTGTACCGCTACGATGCCGGCCACGGTTCGCTCGTGGTCGACGAGCGGATCAGGCAGTTGCGGCTGGAGATCGCCTTCGCGCTGCGGCACCTGGACATGGGGGAGATCCGATGAGAAACCGCACCGGGCCGGCGGCCGTGGTGATAGCCGTCGCGGCACTGGCCCTGACCGGCTGCTCCAGCGAGGACGCGCAGGCCTGCCCGGACACCCGGCAGGTCTTCACGCCCGCGGCCACCTCGTCGGCCGTACCGTCGGCCGTACCGTCGGCCACGCCCTCGGCCGCCAGGACGGCGGCCGCCCCGACGGCCACCAAGGCGGCGTACGACGGCGCCGGCACGGTGCTTCCGGCCGTCTTCGGCACCCGGCTGACCGGCGCGGACGCGGCGGGGTCGGAGGTGGCGGGGTCGGACGTGGCCGGGGCGGACGCGGCGGGGTCGGACCCGGCGGTCGCGTCCGGGAGCGCGGCGGCGGGCGGCACCGCGGTGAGCTTCCTCGCGAAGAGTTCGAAGAGCTCGAAGAGCAGCAGTTCGAAGAGCTCCAAGAGCAAGCGCAAGGTGCGTCACCACACCGACCACGATGACGACGACAGCTCCTCGGGCAACAACAACTGCAGCGACACGTACCCGACGAGCTCGCCGTACCCGTCCCGGTCGCCCTCGGCGTCCCCCTCGCCGTCGCCCTCGGCCGGCCGCGGCGCCGGCGTCCCGAGCCCGTCGGCGAAGCCGGCGCTGCCGCCCTCGGTGCCCTCGGTCAAGCCGTCCCGCTAGTCAAGCCGCCCGGCCGGTCCGGGCGCCCGGCGTCACTCCAGGACCGGGTCCAGTCCCAGGGCCCGGTCCTGCTCGGCCTCCGCCTCCCGGCGCACCAGGCGGAACCACATGAAGACCACGAAGCCGCCGAAGACGAACCACTCCAGCGTGTAGCCGAGGTTCTGGAACGCCCGCAGGCTCAGCCCGTCGCCGCCCTGCGGCTGCACGGTCGGCACCGCGGTCAGGCCGGCCGGCACGGTGTCGGCGGCCACCCAGCCGTCGTACCAGCCGTCGTACGGGAGCATGTTGAGCAGGGTGGCCCGGCTGATCGTGCCGAGCTGACCGGGCGGCAGGCCGCCCGCGACCGCGCCGTTGCTGCCGCTGCTCTCGCCGGCCTGCAACCGCCCGGTGACGGTCACCTCGCCGGCCGGCGGCGCGGGCGCGGCGGCGGGCGCACCGGGGGCCCAGCCCCGGACGACGGCGACGGTACGGCCGTCGGCGGTGCGCAGCGGGGTGAGCACGTAGTAGCCCTGCCGGCCGTCCAGCACGCGGTCGGGCACCAGCAGTTGGTGCTCCGGGTCGAAGCTGCCGGTGGCGCTGACGCTCCGGCCCACGGTGTCGGTGCCGACCTGCGGGACGGCCTCGGTGAGCACGCCGCCGAGCGGTTCGACGGATCCGGCCGCGGCGGCGGCCATGGTGGCGGTGGTGTCCCGGTGGGTGGAGACCCGGTCCTCGAACCGGCCGAGCTGCCAGGAGCCCAGCCAGAGGCAGACCGCCACGGCCACCAGGGCGAGGACGGTGCTGCTCAGCCAGCGCGGAGTCAGGAGGAACCGGTACACACCCCCCACGGTAACCAGTGCCCCCGGGTCGGCGGACCGCTGGGGTGCGCCCTGCCCGCACCGCGGCGGGCCGCCCGGTGCCTCCCTGGCCCGGCCCACCCGGGTCCCCGACAGCTCGCCCACGCTCATGGGTCCGGGTCGGACCCGGCCCGCCGCTGGGCCAGCCGGAGGGTCAGCCGGAGGCGGAGGGGCCCGAGGGAGCGGGCGGGGCGGGTTGCGGAGCCGTGCGGTAGACCGTGCCGGAACAGGCTCCGGCGATGACGGCGGTGACGGTGCCGGCACCGGCGGGCGCCGGGGTGTACGCCAGCGTGATGCTCGTGCTGGGGGCGGTCGGCGCGGCGGTGGGGCTCGCGGTCGGACTGGGCGCGCTGGTGCCACCGGCGGTCGGGGAGGGGGACGGCGCCGCCACCACGCCCGGTGTCGGCGCGGCCGAGGCGGCATCCGCGGCCGTCCTCGGCGCCGGTGAGGCCTGTTCCTGGGCGCCCCCGGCGGGGACGGCCGGCGGCGCGCCGGTCCGCGGACAGGAGCCACCCGGCACCCAGCCGAACTGCACCCGGTAGGCGGTCTTCGGAGCCAGTACGGGCGGTCCGGCGGCGGCGATCCCCACCGGGTCCGGCAGGGCCGTCGCGGCGTCGCCCGCCAGGTGGTCCAGGACCTTCACCAGCGCCGGGTCGAACCCGGTCACGGCGCTCACCAGCAGGGTGCCGGGCCCGCTCAGTACGCAGCTGCGTCCCGAGGTGTTGGCCACCGTGAAGGAGCCGTAGACCGCCCCCGCCGCGTCGGGCGCACCGACCTGCGCGGTGCCCGGGCCCAGGTCGGCCCGCTCGCACTCCGGCAGCGGCGCCATCCCCGATCCCGGCCCGGCGGAGACGGCGCCGGTCGCCGTGCCGCCGGCGCCGGCGGCGCTCGACGTGCTCGGGGACCCGGGCCAGCTCCCGGCCGTCCCGCCGGCGCCGCCCCAGCTGTAGGGGCCGGTCGGCCGCCCGGCCGAGGTCGCGCCCGTCGTCCGGGCGGGCGAGGGAACGGTGCCGGTGACGTCCGCGGTGCCGACCGCGGCCGGGCCGGACAGTCCGAGGCCCTCGGGGTAGTGCAGGGCGGGCAGCGCGACGGCGGCGGCCAGCACCACGGCGGCGGCGCCCGTCCAGACGCCCCTGCGCACGGCCCGGCGGCGGGGCACCCCGCTGCGGATCCGGGCCAGCGCGGTGCCGTCCGGTTGGAGCCCGGCGACGGAGCGCCGCATCAGGTCCCGGACGAGCCGCTCCTCGGCCGACAGCTGCCCGCCGGGGCCGGCGAGGTCACCGGTGACGTCGAGGTCGTCCAGGTGCTCCACGCCGCCGGTGCGGCCGGTGCTTTCGAAGCGGCCCGGGCCGCCGGGGGTGCCGGGCCGGCGCCGACCGGGCTCGCCGGGCGGGCAGGCCGGCTGCCCGGCCGGCCGGTGGTCGTCGGTCATTGCCCGGCCTCCATCTGCACCCGCAGCGCGGCGAGCCCCCGTGACCCGTACGCCTTCACCGAGCCGAGCGAGATGCCCAGGGTGTCGGCGACCTGCGCCTCCGTCATGTCCACGAAGTAGCGCAGCACCAGCACCTCCCGCTGACGACGTTGCAATCCCCCCAGCGCGGCCTTCAGTTGGTCGCGCTCCAGCGCATCGTAGGCGCCTTCTTCTGCACTGGCCATGTCAGGCATCGGCTTGGGGAGCAGCCGCAGGCCGAGGATGCGCCGGCGCAGCGTGGACCTGGAGAGGTTCACCACCGTCTGCCGCAGGTAGGCGAGGGTCTTCTCCGGCTCGCGGACCCGCCGGCGGGCCGCGTGCACCCGGATGAACGCCTCCTGGACGACGTCCTCACAGCTGGAGAGGTCGTCGAGGAGCAGCGCCGCCAGCCGCAACAGGGAGCGGTAGTGGGCCTGATAGGTCTCGGTGAGCAGGTCTTCGCTGGTACCCGCCGTGCCGGCTGCGACCGCCGTCATCGTGCCTTCTACCGACCTATCCACCGGCCGCAGGGCGCGCGGGGACAGCGTCGCGACGTTCATCGCCCCGACACCGACCCCTACCCCGACCATGTTCGCCACGCCCGTTGGACACTCGATCCCCTGTCATGGTTGCCCAGCTTGCGGCACATTCTCCCGCATAGGCCGAATCCCCCTCCAGGGGTGGGAGGGGGATTCTGACAGTTTGTCTCAGAAGAGGTCCGGCGGTACCGGTCGGCCCGGCCGCGCGGAGCGGTCCGAAGCGGGCGGCGTCGGGCCGGGAGCCCGGCCGGACCAGGGCCGGGACCCGCCGCACCGGGCGGCGGGACCGACCCCGGGGTTCAGCGGCCGGTGCCGCCGTAGACCACTGCTTCGTCCGTGTCGCTGTCCAGGCCGAAGGCGGAGTGGACGGCGCGGACGGCCTCGTTGACGTCGTCGGCGCGGGTGACGACCGAGATCCGGATCTCCGAGGTGGAGATCAGCTCGATGTTGACGCCCGCCTCGGAGAGCGCCTCGAAGAAGGTCGCGGTGACCCCCGGGTTGGAGCGCATACCGGCGCCGACCAGGGAGATCTTGCCGATCGCGTCGTCGTAGCGCAGCGACTCGTAGCCGATGCCCTCCTTGACCCGGCCGAGCGCGTCGATGGCCTTCTGGCCCTCGGCCTTCGGCAGGGTGAAGGAGATGTCGGTCAGACCGGTGGCGGCCGCCGAGACGTTCTGCACCACCATGTCGATGTTGACCTCGGCGTCCGCGATGGCGCGGAAGATGCGGGCCGCCTCGCCCGGCTTGTCCGGCACGCCGACGACCGTGACCTTGGCCTCGGACGTGTCGTGGGCGACCCCGGAGATGATGGCCTGCTCCATCTCGCCCCCTTCGGGCTTGGTCGGGTTGGTGCTGCTGACAATGGTCCCCGGAAGCCCGGAGAAGGACGAGCGTACGTGAATCGGGATGTTGTAGCGGCGCGCGTACTCGACGCACCGGTCCAGCAGCACCTTGGAACCGGAGGACGCCAGTTCCAGCATGTCCTCGTACGCGATCCAGTCGATCTTGCGGGCCTTCTTGACCACCCGCGGGTCGGCGCTGAACACGCCGTCCACGTCGGTGTAGATCTCGCAGACCTCGGCCTTCAGCGCCGCCGCCAGGGCGACGGCGGTGGTGTCCGAGCCGCCGCGGCCCAGGGTGGTGATGTCCTTGCTGGACAGCGAGACACCCTGGAAGCCCGCCACGATCGCGATGTTGCCCTCGTCGAGGGCGGTGCGGATCCGGCCGGGCGTCACGTCGATGATGCGCGCCTTGTTGTGGACCGAGTCGGTGATGACCCCGGCCTGACTGCCCGTGAACGACTGGGCCTCGTGACCCAGCGATTTGATCGCCATGGCCAGCAGCGCCATGGAGATCCGCTCTCCAGCGGTCAGCAGCATGTCGAACTCGCGGCCGGCAGGGATGGGTGACACCTGCTCCGCGAGTTCGATGAGCTCGTCCGTCGTGTCGCCCATCGCGGACACCACGACGACGACCTCATGGCCGTCCTTCTTGGTGTCGACGATTCGACGGGCCACGCGCTTGATGCCCTCGGCATCCGCAACGGATGAGCCGCCGTACTTCTGCACGACAAGGCCCACGTGCGCTCCTCGACTTGTGTCGGTTCTCCGGTGACCGGGTCAGCCGCGGGTGGCGCCTGCCGGCCGCCGGACCCCCGGTGTGTGCCGGGGTTCTGCGGTCCGCGCCAGTCTACCGAGCGGGGCGGGCCCGCCAGCCGCTTTCCATATGATGAGACGCCTGTTTCACCTGATGGTCAGCCGTCCGACACTCCGACGGGCAGGTCTGCGGACCGGCCGGTGCGGGCCCGGAGAATCGCCGGGCGGCGAGGGGCGGGCCCCGGAATTCTTCGACCGGCCCACGCCGAAAAGATTTTCCGAGGCCTGCGTCACAGTCCCTCCACAGGCCGGCTCCGGCCGCCACCGACGCGCCCCGGAGCCCTGGCCGGCCGCCACCGCCCGGGCGCAGCCCGACCGGCGCCGCCGCCCTACAGGCCGAGTTCCGCCGCCATCAGGTCGCCGGCCTGCTGCTCCAGCTGCTCGTCCGTCAACCCGTCGTCGTCCGTGTCCGCGCCGTCCTCGGCCGCGCCCAGCGGGCTGTCCAGCCGGACGTGCGCGATCAGCGACTGCAGCGCGCGCAGCACCGCCGAACAGGTCGAACCCCAGTTGGAGAGGTACGAGAACTGCCACCACCAGAGCGCCTCGCTGACCCGGCCCTCGCGGTAGTGGGTCAGCCCGTGCTGCAGCTCGCTGACCACGCCGGCCAGATCGTCCGAGATCCGGAAGGCGTTCGGCCTGGTCGGCGGCTCGTACGGGTCGAAGACCTCGTGGTAGACGTCGATCGGCGCCAGCAGCTCGGCCAGCCGCTCGCGCAGCTCCACGCCGTCCGGCTCCGGGCCCGCGTCGGGCTCGAACCGGTCGTCCGGCACGACGTCCTCGATCGCGCCGAGCCGGCCGCCCGCCAGCAGCAGCTGCGACACCTCCAGCAGCAGCAGCGAGACCGCGCTGCCGGGCTCGTCGCCCTTGGCCACCTCGGTGACCGCGAGGACGAAGCTCTCCACCGAGTCCGCGATCTGCACCGCGAAGTCGTCCGGCTCCGAACCGTGGGCGTGCGTGTGGGTACCGTGCGTCTGGTCAGACATCGAGCAGTCGTCTCCCTTCGAAGGCCCGGCCGAGGGTGACCTCGTCCGCGTACTCCAAGTCCCCGCCGACGGGCAGTCCGCTCGCCAGCCGGGTCACCCTCAGGCCCATCGGCTTGCACAGCCGGGCCAGGTAGGTGGCGGTCGCCTCCCCCTCCAGGTTGGGGTCGGTGGCCAGGATCAGCTCGGTGACCGTGCCGTCCGCGAGCCGCGCCAGCAGCTCCCGGATCCGCAGGTCGTCCGGGCCGACGCCCTCGATCGGGCTGATCGCGCCGCCCAGCACGTGGTAGCGGCCGCGGAACTCCCGGGTGCGCTCGATCGCCACCACGTCCTTGGACTCCTCGACCACGCAGATCACCGCGAGATCGCGCCGCGGGTCCAGGCAGACCCGGCAGCGCTCGGACTCCGCGACATTGCCGCAGACCGCGCAGAACCGGACCTTGTCCTTGACCTCCAGCAGCGAGTGCGCCAGTCGGCGGACGTCCGTCGGGTCGGCCTGCAGGATGTGGAAGGCGATCCGCTGCGCGCTCTTGGGCCCGACGCCGGGCAGCCTGCCCAGCTCGTCGATCAGGTCCTGAACCACGCCCTCGTACAACGTCGTGCCTTCCCTCGTGCCTGCCTGCGGTCCGGTCGCCCGGCCCTGCTCGCGGTACCGGTCGCCCGGGTGCTCCGCCGTCCTACCGGCCTGCCCGACCTGACGGGGACGGCGCCGGCCATGCCTCCGGCCGGTCGGGCCGTCCCGCGGCGGGTGCCGACGGTCCGGTGCCATCATCCAACGAATCGGGCGCCGGACACACCGTCCGACGCCCGACTCCCTCACAAATCACACAATGCCGTCGCCACGGTCACCCGCTGTTCGAACGGATGCCTCCGGACCGGCCGGAATGGACCGATCCCGACCGAACGTGAACCGACCCGGTCCGGGCGTGGACCGACCGGTCCGGGCGTGGACGGGCGTGCCGGGCCTGGACCGGGGTACCCGGACGTGAGCCGGGTGGTCAGAACGGCAGACCGGGGATGCCGCCGCCGCCCAGGCCCTGGGTCAGCGGGCCCATCCGCTCGGCCTGGATCTTCTGCGCGGCCTGGTTGGCGTCCCGGACGGCCGCCAGGATCAGGTCCGCCAGGGTCTCGGTGTCGTCCGGGTCCACGGCGGCGGGCGCGATGGTCAGCGCCACCAGCTCACCGGCCCCGGTCACCGTCGCCTCGACCAGGCCACCGCCCGCCGAACCGCTCACCTTCGCCTCGGCCAGCTCCTGCTGGGCCCGGGCGAGCTCCTCCTGCATCTTCTGCGCCTGCTTCAGCAGCTGCTGCATATTGGGCTGGCCACCACCGGGGAACACGGCTCACTCCTGCCTTGGTACGGACGTCGGGTACGCACTGGATCACGCCGCCGGCACGGAAGCTCCGTACCCGGACCCCCGTACGCCGGCGTACGTCACAGGCGAGCCTACGTGCTGCGGGTGAACAGCGCGGGCCTACCCGGCGCGGAACCGCCGCGGCCCGCCCCCGGCCTGTGCCGGGGGTGCCGGGCGGGTGGTGGATCGGTGCCGGGCGAGTGCCGGGACGCCGCCGGGCAGGTGCTGGGCGAGTCCTGGGCCGCCGCCGGGCGGGTGCCGGGTCCGCGTCCGGCGGGTGATCCGGGCGGCGGCGGGCCTGGGTCGGCGCCCGCGTCTCACCCTCCCGTGTGGTGGATCTCCTCCAGGATGGTCGCGCCCAGCTCGCGGATGATCAGCTCCTGGCCGGAGAACGCCTCCGCCTGCGGGGCCGGGCCGTCGTTCTCGGACATGTCGTCCTCCGGCCCCTCCCCCGGACCGCCCTGCGGACCGGCCGGCTGGCCGACACCCGACGACCGCCCCTGCGCCTGCGCCTGCCCCTGCGACTGCGACTGCGACTGCGACTGCGACTGCGCGGAAGCCTGGCCCGGCCAGCCCTGCTGGCCCTGCTGGCCCTGCGCCGAAGGAGCCGGCTGGACCGGCGGCGCGTCCTGGACCGTCCTGGACGGCGCCGGCGGCGCGGCGGCCGGCGTCGCCATCGGCGTGAACGCGGCCGGTGTCTGCGGCAGCGCTCCGGGAGCGGTCGAGGCCGCATGGGCACCACCGCCCCACCCGCCGCCGCCACCACCGGAGGCGGGCGGCGGCGCGCCGCCGCCCGACGGGTCGACGATGCACTCGATCCGCCAGTCCACGCCCAGCGCGTCGGCCAGCGCCTGCTTCAGCACATCGTCGCTGTTGCTGCCGACGAAGCTGTCCCGGGCGCCCGCGTTGATGAAGGAGACCTGCAACACGCTGCCGTCGAAGCCCGCGACCTGCCCGTTCTGGCTGAGCAGGATCCAGGTGAAGCGGCGGCGATTCTTCACCGCCTCCAGGATCTGCGGCCACATCTGCCGGATCTGCGCCGCACCCTGCGCCGCCGCGGGCGTCGGCTGGCCGCCACCGGGCGGTGCCACGACCGGCGCCGCCGCGGCCACCGGAGCAGGAGCGACGGGAGCCGGCGCCGACGGCTGCGGCTGCGCGGCCACCGGTGCGGGCGCCCCGCCGGCCGGCGGGAAACTGCGCGGGATCGGCCAGGCCCCCGGGGCGGGCGCCCCCGCTGCCGCGGGCTCGGGAGCCGCCGGGGCGACCGGCGCGGACGCGACCGGCGGGTAGGCAGCCGGTACCGGCGCCGGCGCGGGCGCCTGGAGCTGCGCGGGTGCGGGAGCCTGCGGGGCGACGGCCGGGGCGGCCGCCGGCATCGCCGCGACCCCTGCCCCTGCCCCTGCCCCTGCCCCGAAGCCTGCCGGGGCCTGGGCCGCGAAGCCGCCGGCGGCCGCCCGCCGCTCCAGCTTGTCGAGGCGCGCCTGCAGCGACAGCTCGTCGCTGTACGCCCCGGGCAGCATCACCCGGGCGCAGATCAGCTCCAGCTGCAGCCGGGGCGCGGCGTTACCCCGCATCTCGGTCAGGCCGGTGTTGACGATGTCGGCGGCCCGGCTCAGCTCGGCCGCCCCGAAGGAGTCCGCCTGCGCCTGCATGACCGCGACGCGGTCGGCCGGGGCGTCGATCAGGCCCTTCTCCCCCGCGTCCGGCACGGTGGCGAGGATCACCAGGTCCCGCAGCCGCTCCAGCAGGTCCGTCACGAACCGCCGGGGGTCGTGCCCGCCCTCGACCACCCGGTCGATGACCTGGAACACCGTCGCGCCGTCCTGGACGGCGAAGGCGTCCACCACCTCGTCGAGCAGCGCCGAGTCGGTGTACCCGAGCAGCGAGGTGGCCATGGTGTACGTGACGCCGGCCTCGTCCGCGCCCGCCAGCAGCTGGTCCATCACCGACATCGAGTCCCGGACGGAACCGGCGCCCGAGCGCACGACCAGCGGGAACACCGAGTCCTCGACCTGGATGCCCTCGCGCCCGCACACCTGCGCCAGGTAGTCCCGCAGCGTGCCCGGCGGCACCAGCCGGAACGGGTAGTGGTGGGTGCGGGAGCGGATCGTCCCGATCACCTTCTCCGGCTCCGTGGTCGCGAAGATGAACTTGAGGTGCTCCGGCGGCTCCTCCACCACCTTCAGCAGCGCGTTGAAGCCGGCCGAGGTCACCATGTGCGCCTCGTCCAGGATGAAGATCTTGTACCGGCTGTGCACCGGCGCGAAGAAGGCCCGCTCACGCAGGTCACGCGCATCGTCCACACCACCGTGCGAGGCCGCGTCGATCTCGATCACGTCGATCGACCCGGGGCCGCCGGTCGCCAGGTCCGTACAGGACTGGCAGACCCCGCACGGTGTCGGCGTCGGCCCCTGCTCGCAGTTCAGGCAGCGCGCCAGGATGCGCGCACTGGTCGTCTTGCCGCAGCCACGCGGGCCGCTGAAGAGGTAGGCGTGGTTGACCCTGTTGTTGCGCAGGGCCTGCTGGAGCGGAGCGGTCACGTGCTCCTGCCCGATGACCTCGGCGAAAGTCTCGGGGCGATAGCGGCGGTACAGGGCTAGGGACACACCACCGACGATATCGGGACGCACGGACAAACGCGGCGCCCCTCGACCCCCGGCCCCGCCCCCGGGAACGCAAAGACCCCCCGTGCACCCGCCAGAGCCCTCTTACCCTTGCTGCCTTCCGGCCCTGGGGGGGTTCAGAGAGATAACGCCACACGAGGGGCTGCCCCCAGAGTAGCGGATCCCGGCCCCACCTCCTACCGCCCACCCCACCTTCCGATCCGCAGGTCCCCGCCCACGACCACCTGCGGATAGCTGGTCGCGAGCACCCCCAAACATGTACTAAGCTCTCCCACGGAGGATTCGCCTAGTGGCCTAGGGCGCACGCTTGGAAAGCGTGTTGGGGGCAACCCCTCACGAGTTCGAATCTCGTATCCTCCGCACCCGCCCGCCAGGGCAGATGAAGGCCCCGACCGCACTGCGGTCGGGGCCTTCATCGTTCCGTGGTTGCAGTTTTGGTTGCGTTTACATAGGGCATTGAGCACATTTCGCTCCTTTTTGCAGCCTGGTGGTCTGCCACGCCAGGTGGAGGAGTCGCACTCGACCCCCGCGATCATGAGGGAGAATGCCGACGGGCGGGGAGAGCGCGCTGACCGAGTTGCCGCATCGCGCGGGGCTGGAGGCGGTCGGGCATGGTCGCGTCCATGAGGCGAGGCCGGTGGGGCCGCCTGGCGGCCGATGATCGTCGGGAGCGCGGAACCCCCGGTCACTGCACCGGGCGACCATCCCGACCTGGTGGCGGAGCCGAACCGGCGGTGGCACGGACTTGCGGTCGAGCATGGGGTCATCGACACGAACGGCGAGTTCCTGATCAGCGTCGCCGGCCAGGGTTCCGGCTGCTGTGGGCGCCCCCACCGGACGAGGGCGAGGCTGCCGGAGCAGGCCGACCCCGCCGGGGCTCTGGGCCCCGAGCCGGGCCGGCCGGAGTTCGTCGCCATGTCCGTGGACGGGGAGAGCGTGCTCGGGGCCAGCGCCGAGGAGGACGCGGCGTGGCTCATCACAGTCGACCGGGTCATGGACTGCGCTCACCGCCGCACGCCGCACAAGGCGCGCCTTGCTTGCGGGTGCTATATATGGCAAGTATGGTCACTTGTATGGCATCGAAGAAAGTGACCGTGACGATCCCGGAGGATCTCCTTGAGGAGATCCGCGCGGAAGCCGACGAACGGGGCATCTCCGCCTACGTCACCGACGCGCTGCGTTCCAAGCGCGACCGGGACAAGCTCCGAGAGCTCGTCCACTGGCTCGAAGAGGAGCACGGACCCGTCACTGAGACTGAGCGCTCAACGGCCTACGCCGAGCTGGACGACCTCGATGCCGAGCACGAACGCCGCCGCGCTGCCCGGAGCAAGCGCACCGGAGAGGCCGCGTGACGAGGAAGCACGGCAGCGAGGCCACGCCGGTGCGTGTCTTCGTGCTCGACTGCGAAGCCCTCTCCCTGGCCGTTCGCGGTGATCGGATGATGATCGCCCGCCTCGAACTCGCGGCGCGTGGCGAGGCCGACGTGGTCACCTCTCCCATGACTCTCGTCGAGGCATACGACGGCAGGACCACCGAGCAGCGCTGGGACTGGGTCCTCTCTCGTGTCAGCGTGGCCGACCTGGGCAAGGACGAGGCCAGGCAAGCCCGCAGACTGCTGGCCGCAACGAACCTGCACGGTCACAAGTACGCCATCGACGCGATGCTCGCCGTTGTCGCCATGCGCCAGAAAGGACAGGTCACCGTCTTCACCTCCGACGTCGACGACCTGGAGAAACTGCTCCCGGACACCATCGTCGTCAGCAAGGTCTGAACCGGACCGGCCCGGCGGCAGCATGGTTGCAGTTCTGGTTGCATTCACCCCCGCCCAGGACCCTCCAAAGCCCGGCGGGCGGGCCGCTCCGCCGCAGGTCAGGATGCCTGTGACCATCCCTGCACGGCCGGACGGACAGTTGGAAAGCGTGTTGGGGGCAACCCCTCACGAGTTCGAATCTCGTATCCTCCGGCCTTCGTCGTCTGCTGGAACGGGCCGGCAGGCCCGGCCTGGACGAAATGGCTGCCGCCGCTGCGTTGTCGTGACAGGAACCGACCCGGCCGGACCGAACGAGCTCGCCGCAAGCCCCTGCGGCACATGTTGATCAAAAACGGTTCAGGTTCTCATCAGCAGGAGGGGTCTTCACCAGGGTCGCCTGGCCCGCCTCGGGGGTTCTGGCCGCGTTGGCCGCTTCCCGGAAGGTGACGACCGCCTCGCCGTTCTCCCGCGCCCAGGCGGTGAGCAACCTGATGGGCTCCTCCAGGGTTCGCCCTAGATCGGTCAGGCCGTATTCCACCCGCGGCGGCGCCTCGGCATACGCGTGCCGCTCGACGAGCCCGTTGGCCTGGAGTCGGCGCAGCGTCTGAGTCAGTACCTTGCGCGAGATGCCACCGCTCAGCTCGACCAGCTCGCCGTGGCGCAACGGGCCGTCGGTCAGCGCGAAGAGCGTGACCATGGACCACTTGCTGGCGATGATCTCCATGGCCAGGAGAGCGGGGCAGTCGGCGAGGAAGGCGATTCCGGGTCGCAGGCTCATGCCCCAAAGGTTACCTGGAGGTACCTATCGGCCGCCTATCGTCATCGAGGTGCGCACATCCCTTGCTCGCATCTCGCACGATTGAGGTTTCAGCCGTGTTCGTCTCCCTTGCCGTCGTCACTGTGTTCATGTCGGCCGTTCTCCTGATATCGGCCGGGGCCAAGTCCCTGCGGACGCGACACATCACCGAGCAGATGTCCACCCTCGGAGTGCCGCAAAGCATGATGGCTTTCCTGATCGGCACTCAGGTCGCGGGCGCAGCCGGTGTGCTCGCCGGACTCTGGTGGGGACCTGTCGGAATCGCCGCCGCGATTGGCCTGACGCTCTACTTCGCCGGGGCGGTCGCCTCCCACCTACGAGTCGGCGACCGCAAGGGCGCGCCTCCCGCGGTGGTCCTCACCATGGCCTCCATCGCCCTGATCGCACTGCGCGCCGCCACCCTCTGATCCGCCGAGAGCGCCGGGCCGGTCCGACACGGCTGTCCGGTGCTCGGCCAGTGGTCACCGGCCGCCATCAGCTCCGGTGCGTCGTGGCGTGACGGTAGGCCAGTGGTGACAGGCCCAGAACCGGCCGCCCGAACGCTGGCGCCGTGGTCTCAGTTCTGGTCTCGTTCACCCCCATCCAACCAAGTTCAGTCGCCGACGGGCCACCCGCTCCGCTCCAGGTCAGAACGGGTGCGAACCCCGGCGGACGGAGTTCGTGAGAATTGGAAAGCGTGTTGGGGGCAACCCCTCACGAGTTCGAATCTCGTATCCTCCGCCTGATTGAAGGCCCGGACCGCACCAGCGGTCCGGGCCTTCGTCGTTCCGTCGCCGCCGCGCGGGGGGCCACTTCGCCCACCACGTCCGCGACATCCCGGACGGCGCGGCCGCATACCGCGCCGCAGCGGACGGCACTACGAGATTCCCGCAGCTCCTGGTCCCACAGCCGCGATCAGGGCCGCCAAACCGTCGAGGTGGCGGTCGAGGCCGAAGGTGAACAGGGACTCGGCGGACAGGTCCAGGCCGGGGTCGGCGCGGGTGGCGGTGAAGGCCGGGAAGGTGCCGTCCGACAGCAGCGCGGCCATCCGGGCCTCTTGGACCTGCATCCACTGATCGCCGGTGACACCACTGGCCCGACCCGCCTCCTGCTCCGCCGCGAGGTCGACAGCGCAGCCCCGGACGAACCCGAAGAGCGAGACCGCCGCGTGCATCCGGGCGCCGGCGTCGAGACCGAGGCCCTCCAGCGCTGCCAGGGCCCATTCGACATGGCGCATGCCGTTCGGGGCGAGCAGCGGGCGGGCGAGGTTCATCGTGGCCGCCAGCCAGGGGTGTTCCTGGTAGAGCCGCCACTGGGCCCGGGCCGAGAGCTCGAGGCGGGACCGCCAGTCGGGCGGGGCCGGGGTGGGCAGGTGCGCCTGCGCGTAGGCCGCGTCGACCATCAGCGCGAGGAGCTGGTCCCGGTTCTGCACGTGCCGATACAGCGACATCGCCGAGGTGCCGAGTTCTGCGGCCAACCGCCGCATGGTGAGCGCGGCCACCCCCTCCGCGTCGGCGATGGCGATCCCCGCCCGCACCAGGCGCCGGCGCGCCGCCGACTCCTCCGAGAGCCCCTCCTGCCGCTGGCCCGCCGCCGCTGCGGCCGCCCGCGGCGCGCGGGGGACGGCGCAGACCACGGTGCCCACCCCAGGCACCCCTCGGACCAGGCCCTCCTGCCGCAGGACGGCCAGTGCCTTGGTCGCCGTGGCCATGGCGACCCCCCACCGCTGGGTGAGCGCCCGCGTGGAGGGCACCCGGTCACCCGGCCGCAGCTCGCCGGTCTCGATGCGGTGCCGCAGCTCGCCGGCGATCTTGGCGTACGGCGGCTCTGCGGACATGAGGCACTCCTTGGTGTACTAGTACATGAAGCCTAGTGCACTAGGATTCCTTCCTCAACTTCGCACTTCACAGGGGAATCTGCCGCCCATACGTTGTACGCATCGACCTGAGAGAGGAACCCGAGATGACCACCACCACCCGCACCGTCCTGATCTCCGGCGCCAGCGTGGCCGGCCCCGCCCTCGCCTACTGGCTGCGCCGCCACGGCTTCGTCCCCACCGTGGTGGAGCGCGCCGAAGCGGTGCGCGAGGGCGGCTACGCGGTCGACTTCCGCGGCGAGGCCCTGGACGTGCTGGACCGGATGGGCCTGCTGGAGCAGATCCGCGAGCTGGACACCGAGATGGGCGACGCCGCCATGGTGGACGCCGAGGGCCGCCAGTACGCGACCCTGCCGGCCGTGATCTTCGCAGGCGACCTGGAGGTCCTCAAGGGCGACCTGACCAGGATGCTGCACGAGGCCACCCGCGACGACGTCGAGTACGTCTTCGGGGACTCCATCGCGAGCCTGACCGAGGACGAGCACGGCGTCGAGGTCACCTTCGAGCGCGGCGCCGCCCGCCGCTTCGACCTGGTCGTCGGCGCCGACGGTCTGCACTCGCGCACCCGGGCACTCACCTTCGGCCCCGAAGAGCAGTTCGTGCGCCACCTCGGTATCTACACCGCCATCTTCAGCCTGGACAACTACCTCGGCCTGAAGAACACCGGCCGCCTCTACGCCGCCCCGGGCAAGGCCGCCAACATCTTCACCGCCCGCGCCAACACCGAGGCCCGCGCCGCCTTCCACTTCGCCGCCGAGCACCTGGAGTACGACCGCCACGACCGCGCCGGGCAGCAGCGCATCATCGCCGAACGCTTCGCGGACGACGGCTGGGAGATCCCGCGCCTGCTCCAGGAGGCGGCGCAGGCACCCGACTTCTTCTTCGACGCCAACGCCCAGGTGGAGATGGACACCTGGTCCAAGGGGCGGGTCGTGCTGCTCGGCGACGCCGGGTACTGCGCCGGCCCGACCTCCGGCCGCGGCACCTCGCAGGCCCTGATCGGCGCCTACATCCTGGCCGGTGAACTCGCCGCCTCTGGTGGTGACCACGCCACGGCATTCGCCGCGTACGAGCGCGAGATGCGCGGCTACGCGACGGAGCACCAGACCCTGGGCCGTGAGGGCGCAGAGCGGTTCTTCATGCCCGCGCCCACCCAGGAGATCCTGGACATGCTGGCAGCCCAGGCGCCCGAGAACACCCGCACCACCCCGGTCCGGCTGCGCGACTACGCCGCATCGTCGCCCGAGTCGGCGGCGGCCGCAGCAGCCCCGGGCACCGCGTGACGGAGACAGGTCGACGGGGCAGCCCTCCAGTCCAATCTCCTGTCCGCGAGCGCCCCGGACCGGCAGCACCGACTGCGAGGCCGGCTGCCGCCCGCACACTTTGAGGCCGGGCAGGACTCTGTTGCTCTATTCGGGCCGTGGGTCGGTTGACTGCGGCATGATCGTTCCTGTGGTCGTCTCGTGGGCAGCCGGTTGTGGGGGTGGTGCGGGTGTCGATGAAGGCGGTGGGACTGCCGGAGGTCCCGGAGCAGACGGCGCTGGTCGCGGCGGCGGCCTTCCCGAAGGGGACGCTGGCGATGCGGGTGCGCCAGGAACTGGCGGAGGTCTTCGCGGACGAGCCCTTCGCGTCCGCGTTCGGGGTGCGCGGGGCGCCGGGCCTGTCACCGGGGATGCTGGCGCTGGTCACGGTGCTGCAGTTCGCCGAGAACCTGACCGACCGCCAAGCGGCCGGGATGGCGGTCCGGGCGATCGACTGGAAGTACGCGCTCGGCCTGGAGCTGACCGATCCGGGGTTCGACTTCACGGTGCTGGCGAAGTTCCGGGCCCGGCTGGTCGAGCACGGTATGGAGCGCCTGATCTTCGACCGGCTGGTCGAGCACTGCCGCCGCGAGGGGATGATCTCAGCTGGAGGCAAGCAGCGCACCGACTCCACCCATGTCATCAGCGCGGTGCGGGACTTGAACCGGCTGGAGCTGGCCGGTGAGAGCGTGCGCGCGGCGCTGGAGGCACTGGCCATCGCGGCCCCGGCCTGGCTCGGGCGGGCGATGCCGGTGGCGGAGCTGGAACTGCGCTATGCGGCGCGGGTCGACTCATGGCGGCTGCCCACCTCGAAGACGAAGCGGGAGCGGCTGGCCGAGGTCTACGGCCAGGACGCACATCGGCTGCTGCATGCGGTCCACTCGCCCGACACCCCGGTGTGGCTGCGGGAGATCGAGGCGATCCAGCTGCTGCGGCGGATCTTCCTGCAGACCTACTACGTGCACACCGATACCCGGGGACGGGAGGTGGTCAGGAAGCGGGAGGCCGAGAAAGACGGCGTCCCGCCCGGCCAAGTCCGGCTCGCCTCCCCCTACGACCCGGACGCCCGCTGGTCCGCCAAGGGAGACGAGCTGTTCTGGTGCGGCTACAAGGTTCACCTCACCGAGACCTGCGACGACAAGGCCAGCGGGACCGGCGCCCGAACCCCGAACCTGATCACGGACGTGGCCACCACTGTCTCGACCGCGCCGGACGTGACCGCCACCGCCGGCATCCAGCAGCGCCTGACCGGGCGGCAGCTCAAGCCGGGCGAGCACTACCTCGACTCCGGCTACCCCTCCGCCGACCTGGTCACAGCCGCCGCACACGAGGGCATCGCCATGATCACACCGCTGCTGGCCGACCACTCCCCGCAGGCCCGAGCCGCCGAAGGCTTCGACAAGAGCGCCTTCCGCATCGACTGGACAACTCGTCAAGTCCGCTGCCCCGAGGGCCGCACCAGCACCGGCTGGTATCCCGTCCAGCAGCACGGCCACGACGCCATCGTGATCGAGTTCGCCCGCTCCGACTGCGGCTCCTGCCCGTCCCGCGACAAGTGCACCACCGCGGCACGAGGCAACCGCATGCTCACCCTGCGGCCCCGCGAGCTGCACGAGACCGTCACCGCCGCCCGCGCCGAGCAGAACACCGACACCTGGCAAGCCAAGTACGCCCTCCGCGCCGGTGTCGAGGGCACCATCAACCAGGCCCTGGACGTCACCGGGTTGCGCCGGGCCCGCTACCGCGGCCTGCCCAAAGTCAGCCTGCAGCACGCCTACTCGGCCGCAGCGATCAACGTCATCCGCCTCGACGCCCACTGGTCCGAAGGCCCCCGACGTCCCCGGACCAGCCGACTCACCCGACTCGCCCACCAACTCGCGGCCTGATCCTCGACCCGAATAGAGCAACAGAGTCGGGCAGTCCACCTCTCGTCCATGCCTCACCTCAAGACCCCAATGACACCGACAGCCAGCCAAGTCCGAGGAGTGGTCGGCCCACCGCCCGAGCGCCCGTGCCGTGGTCTCAGTTTTGGTCTCATTCACCGGGGTCCGGGACCGTTCAACCAACGCTGCGGCAACCAATCCGCCGCAGGTCAGAACGCATGCGGACCCGCTTGAACAGCGCCGAGCAGAATTGGAAAGCGTGTTGGGGGCAACCCCTCACGAGTTCCAATCTCGTATCCTCCGCCTCTGCCGGCCACGGCAGCACGAAGGCCCCGACCGCCAAACCGGCCGGGGCCTTCGGCGCTCTCCGGCTCAGTTTCCGTCTCACTCGACCCAATCGCAGCCGGTCGGCCCCGAACCCCGCGAGCAGCGGACGGCGACCGTCAGACGGTCACGAGAGGACGCAGCAGGCGTCCCGGCCAGCAGGGGGATGAGATGACCGAGAACCAGGCCGTCCAGCAGAGCGAGGACTACTTCCAGCAGGGCCTGAACCCGGTCGGCGCGACCGTCGCGCTGACCGGACGCCAGGGGCTCTCCGCGTGCTCGGGCGAGGAGATGATGCGCGACCTGACCCAGGGCAAGGCCACCGCGTACGCGTCGGTGACCTGGACCTTCGACACCGACGGCCTGCTGATCGAGTCGGCCGCGAGCGCCCCTGCCGGGAGCCTGGCCACCACCTGGGAGAAGCAGCTCGTCGCGCTCGTCCAGGACTGCCAGGACGAGCCCGCCGGCCACTGGCACTACGGCGCGGCCCACACCCTGACCGCCGCCGGCGGCACCGCCCGCTGGTACCCGTCCTACCGCGGCGACGGCACCGTCGGCGGAGGGGTCGCGATCCTGCGCAGTGGCACCAGGGTCGCCATCGTCGAGCTCACCGGCCAGCCCACCGACGCCCCGACCTACCTGGAAGGCATCGTCACCGCAGCACTGAACCGCCTCCCCTCCTGAACGGCAGCCCCGCTCCGCCCGCGCCGCCGGGCGGAGCCGGCGCCTCCTGTTTTCGTGGAGAGCGATCCGGTGTCGGAGCGGTCACGAATCAGCGAACGTCCATCTGGTCGGCACAGGCCGGGGCTTGGATGTCCAGCACGCCCACCCCGTCCTGATCCGCCCTCCCGGAAGCGTGGCGCCCATATGGCCTCCGAAGCAGTAGTCCTGACGAAGGCGTCCCCCACCGTCTCCTTGAACAAGCACGGCGTGACGTCCGGGCTCATCCGGGTCAACCTGAACTGGACCTCGGCACGGGCCGTCGCCCAGCGGGAGGCCGGGGAAGCACGAGGTCTGTTCCGAAGGATGCAGGCCTCGCTGCGGGCGGGAACCACCAAAGACGTGGACCTCGATCTCGGCTGCATGATCAGGTTCAGCGACGGCAGCAAGACCGTTGTCCAGGCTCTGGGGAATTCGTTCGGTGCGGTGGGTCACTTCCCGTACGTCGCCCTGGACGCGGACGACCGAACCGGTGCACGGACCACCGGCGAGAATCTCGTCATCAATCTGGATCACCAGGCCGAGTTCTCGAAACTGCTGCTCTTCGTCTACATCTACGAGGGCTCAGGGGACTTCCGTGGGCTCGACGCCGTGGTGACCCTCACCTCCGACCGTGGGGACCGGTTCGAGGTGCGGCTCGACGAGTGCCCGCCGCAGGCACACGCCTGTGCGATCGCTCTGATCAAGCGACAGAAGGGCGAACTCGTGGTCGGGCGCGAGGTGAGGTGGTTCACCCCGCAGGACGGCCCGGCCATCCAGGACGCAATCTCCCGGGCATACCGGCTCGGTATGAAGTGGACCCCGGGACGCAAGTAGTCAGCTGACTCCAGCAGTGCGGACCAGCGGCGGACGGGAGACGGCCGGACCCGCACCCACGAATCCCGCTCCTCCGCAGGCCCCGCCCGGCACCCTCCCCCGCGCCCTCGGCCGACACCCCTTCGGAGCAGTCCCGGCATCTTCCGCTCGCGGGTACCGCTGTGCCGTCGGCGCGGACCGGCGGATCATCGACGCGAGTGCACTGCCGCCCGCGATCCCGGCGAGGCCCGGTGTTCCGGCGGCGTGGCGCGTCGGCCACGTCAGGGTGGTCGGACGCCGGGCTCCGCCCGGTGAGAGGGTGGCATGCGGAAGAGCCCTCCACGAGACAGGTTGTGACCATGACGGCCGTACACGCGAGCACTGTCGAGATTCCGACCCGGGACGGTACGGCGGAGGCGTACTTCGTCCGCCCGGCGGGCGAGGGACGGCACCCCGGCGTGCTGCTCTACCAGGACGCGTTCGGGCCGCGGCCGGCGCTGAACGCGATGGCGGACCGGCTGGCCGCCGAGGGCTACGCCGTCCTGCTGCCGAACGTCTTCCACCGCCAGGGCCGGGCCCCGGTGGTCGAGCTTCCCGAGCACATCGACCACGACAACCGCGATGCGCTGTTCGCTCAACTGATGCCGTTGATCCAGGGACTGGCGCCCGCCCTGGTGGTGGCCGACGCGGACGCCTATCTCGGCTGGCTCGCCGACTGCCCGCAGGTCGCCGACGGGCCGATCGGCATCACCGGCTACTGCATGGGCGCACGGCTCGCCCTGCGCACGGCCGGCGCCTACCCGGACCGGGTGGCGGCCATCGGCGGCTTCCATGGCGGCCGCCTCGCCACCGACCAGCCCGACAGCCCGCACCTGGCGGCCGCGACGATGACCGCGGAGGCGTACTTCGGCCACGCCGACCAGGACGAGTCGATGCCGCCCGAGCAGCAGGAGCGCTTGGAGAAGGCGTTCACCGAGGCGGGCGTCGTCCACCGCTGCGAGGTCTACCAGGGGGCGGGCCACGGCTACACGCAGTCCGACACCTCCGAATTCGACTCCGCGGCGACGGAACGGCACTGGGCCGCGCTGCTGGACCTCTTCGCCCGCACCCTGGGCGGCTGACGGCGGCCCGGCCCCGGAGCGGCCGGTTCGGGGGGACGGGCCCACGACGGCTCCGGCCCGCGACGCCTCCGGCCGGCCGTGGTAGCGGCGGCTTCGGGGCCCGCTCGGCCTCTCCCGGGTGTTGCGAACCGCCCGACGCGCCCCTAGCGTGTGCGAGCGTCGGTCCATTCCGTGGAGGGGACTCGCCTTGATGCTCCGTCACGTTCGCAACACAGTGCGGGCGATGTTCGCAGCCGGCCTGCTCGTCGCCGCTGCGACGGTCGGCGCGTCGCCCGCGGCGGCCGCTGCGGCGCCGACGACGCTGCCCGCGTCCGAGTACACCCTCACCGCGGACTACCACCGGTTCGACACGCTCGACTCGGCCCTGGTCACGGCGCTGGGGACCTCCGCCGTGCACACGGTGATGGAGAACGCGAACCACGACCGGCAGGCGCTCCCCTCGTCCTTCTCGGTCGGCGGCCTGTCCACCGGCTTCCGGTTCGACGACGGCGACAACTCCGACTGCCAGAGCTTCCCGCAGGGCATCACCACGAGCCGTGACGCCGTCGGGACCGCGGACAGCGGCAACTACGACGGCCACCAGCTCGTGCTGGTGAGCTGGTACACCAAGGACGGCTGCGGCAGCGCCCGGCCCCAGCAGCGCAGTCGGATCACGCTGGTCGACTGGGACGCCACCTACCCCAACACCTACCGGAAGATCCTCCTGGTGGAGCCGACCGGCACGGCGGCGGCGCCGAACTTCAAGGACATCCCGATCCACGCCGGCGGTGTCTCGTGGTACGGCAACTACCTCTATGTCGCCGACACCGGGCACGGCATGCGCGTCTTCGACATGCGCAAGATCCTCAACACCGACCCCGGCGGCACCGCCGACCAGATCGGCCGGCAGTCCGGGACGCTCTACTACGCCCACAACTACGCCTACGTGCTGCCGCAGATCGGCACGGTCACGTCGCGGACGACCTCCGACACGGACCTGGTGTGGTCGTCGATCTCCCTCGACCGGGTCAGCAAGTCGATCGTGATGGCGGAGTACACCTGCCAGTCGGGCTGCACCGACTACCCCAACCGTCCGCCGAGGGCTGTCCGCTTCCCCTTCGCATCGGGGGCGACGACGTTCGCCGCGACGACGACCGCCGCTCAGGCCCTCCAACTGCCCTGGTACAACCTCAACGGCGTGGCCTCCCACAACGGCCGGTGGTGGTTCAACTCCTCGGGTCAGAAGAAGCTCTACTACTGGACCCCGACCGCCGGCCCCGCCACCTTCGCCTGGGTGGGCGGCGGCGAGAGCCTCTCCTACTGGGAGGACACCGCCGACCCCGACCTGCTGTGGTCGCTGCAGGAGACCACAGGCGGACGCAACGTCTTCGCCGTCAACCAGGCCACCTACGGCGGCGGCTGAGCACCGGAGCTGCAAGCAGCGGTTCACGCCGCCGCAGGCCCAGAACATCTGCGGCCTGCGGTGCACTCACCGGGGAGAGGCGGAAATCGGTCGCGACTCGCCACCGGCTCGGCCGGCACCCTCGGCCTGTGGGATCTCAGTCATGGAGCCGGATCAGCAAAGAAGTAGGGATTGGTCGCGGTCTGGACAACCGGTCGCCGTGGTTACGGTGGCGGTTGCCTTCACCGAGGTCGAGTTTCGTCCGAACCACAACCCGTGAGCCGCGTCTCCACGGGCCGGGCCACCGGCCGGCGACGCCGGTCGCCCCGGCCGGGCCACCGGCCGGGACGGCCGGCCGGGACGACCGGCCGGGACGACCGGGACGACCGGGACGACCGACCGGGGCCGCGCGTCAGTCCACGGTGACGGTCATCTTGCCCAGTGCCTGGCCGGATTCCATGACCCGGTGGGCCTCCACGATCTCGTCGAACCGGAAGACCCTGACCGGCCCGGCCCGGAGGGTGCCCGCCGCGACCTTGGCGTAGATCTGCTCCAGGGGTACGTCGGCGAGCGGGAACGCGGGGCCGCCCAGGACGAAGGCGCTGGCGAAGAAGCTGAGCTGGACGCCGGTGGGCAGGTCGGCGATCGGGTCGAAGTCCGGGACGGGGTCGAAGCCGCCGAGGAAGCCGATCTGGCAGACCCGGCCGCGTGCCCGGACCGTGGCCAGGGAGTCCCGCAGGGCGCTGTTGCCGACGATGTCGAGGACGGCGTCCACGGCGATGCCCCGCTCCTTCACCTGTGGGGCGAGCAGGCCGTCGTCGATGAGGACGTCGTGGGCTCCGAGTTCCTTGAGCAGGGCCGCGTGGGCCGGGGTACGGGTGGTGGCGAGGACCTGGGCGCCGCGATCGACGGCGAGGCTGACGGCGGCCTGGCCGAGCGAGGAGGTCGCGCCGCGCACGAGGACGGTTTCACCGGTGCGCAGGTCCAGGTTGCCGAACAGGCCGCTCCACGCCGTCGCGTACACCTCGGGGACGGCCGCCAGTTCGGCCCACCCGAGGGACGCGCGCACCGCGACCACGTTGGTCGCGGGGACCGTCACCAGCTCCGCGTAGCTGCCGTCGCGGGTGCGTCCCATGCCGCCGAGGATCGCCACCACGGCGGCGCCGGGCGCCAGTCGGCCGGAGGGGTCGGACTCGACCACCCCGGCGCACTCGATCCCGGGGACGGCCGCCACCTCGCCCCAGGCGCCGGCCCGCATGTAGGCCTCGGCGTGGTTGAGGCCGAACGCCTTGACCCGGATCAGCACCTCGTCGGGGGCGGGTACGGGGTCGGGCAGCTCGGTGACGGTGAGCACCTCGGGACCGCCGTAGGCAGAAATGACGATGGCCTTCATGATCGAACTCCGTTCTTGAATACTGATTCAAATATTTGGCCGAAAAAAGAGCCACCGCCTGGGTGGCCCGTGTTCCTTCCTTCCCCTGCCGCACCCCGGAAGACGGACCGCAGGACGGCGGTCGGGCGAGTACGGAGATCAGGCGAGTACGGCGAAGGCGTTGTCCGCGATCGCGCGCAGCACCGCCTCGTCGGGATTCGCCTTACCCACCACCATCAGGCCCTGGCAGGTCGCGACCAGCAGCTTCGCGCCGCCCTCCGGATCCACCGAGGCCCGCACCTCGCCCTGGCTGCGCGCGTTCCGCAGCGCCGTGGCCATACACCGCTCCAGCCGGGCCAGGTGGCCGCGCACCACGGCCGCGGCCTCGTCGTCGCCGGCCGCGTTCTCGATCGCCGTGTTCACCAGCAGGCAGCCCTGCCTGCCCTCGGGGCTGAGCAGATCGCGCACCAGTCCGTCGAAGTAGCCGCGGAGCTCTGCCAGCGAGGCGCTCGGGGCCTCCAGTTCGCCGAGCTTCTGCGGGACGACCAGCTTGGAGTAGCGCTCCAGCGACTTCAGGAACAGCGCACGCTTGCCGCCGGGGAAGGCGCTGTAGATGCTGCCGGGCTTCACTCCGGTCGCCTTCACCAGGTCCTCGATCGAGGTGGCCCGGTAGCCGCGCTCCCAGAACCGAAGCATCGCCTGGTTCAGGACGGCTTCGGGCTCGAACTCGCGGGGTCTGGGCATGCGGAGAACATACATGAATGCCCATTCAAGAACAAGCGTCGATGCGCAGCGGGACGGAGGGGGCGGCCGCATCGGCCGGGCGGCCCCAGGATTTACGGAACGGCAACACGAAGATCGTTCCCGACCGCGCCCGCCGTCGTTGGACCGATCATGATGATCACGACCGACGCCCCTGCCACCCTCGACCCCGACGGCTTAACCGAGGTCCTCTTCGAGGACGGTCCGGACGGCGCCTACCTCCACGGGCACTGGCGCAAAGCCGTCTCCGCCGATCTGTTCCGCTACCGCCCCGGGGCCCGGATCGAGGAGAGGTGGCAGCTCGCGTACGACCGCCTGCGGGCACTGAACGCCGAACTTCCGCTCTCCCCGCAGTGGCTGGCCGGGGATCCGCGCGAGCTGGCCGCGCTGCACGAATGGGCCGCGGTGGTGGACGGCGCGACGGCGACCGTGGCCGGCATCCACTACAACCTCTTCCTGGGCAGCGTGCTCGACGACGAGGTGTCGCCGCCCCGCGAACTGGGCGAGTTCGCCTCCCTGGCCCGCATCGGCACCTTCCTGTGCACCGAGCGGGCACACGGGAACGACGCGGCCGCGTTGGAGACCGTCGCCCGCTACGACCGTGAACTCGACGGTTTCGTGCTGCACACGCCGAACGAGGGCGCACGGAAGTACATGCCGAACACCGGCCCGGCGGGCGGGCCGAAGACGGCGCTCGTCGCCGCCCGGCTGCTGGTCGACGGCCGGGACCAGGGCGTCTTCCTGTTCCTCACCCCGCTGAGCGACCGCCGGGGGACGCTGCCGGGAGTCACCGTCGCGCTGCTGCCGGAGCGGGTCGGCAGTCCGGTGGACCACTGCGTCACCGGCTTCCACCACGTCCGCCTGCCGCGGACCGCGCTGATCCAGGGGCCGCACGGACGGCTGCTGCCGGACGGCACCTTCACCAGCGCGGTGGGCAGCTCGCGCAAGCGGTTCCTGCACGCCATCGGCCGGGTGACGGTGGGCAAGCTCTGCATGAGCGCGAGCACCCTCGGCGGCTGTCGGGCGGCCCTGGCCGCCGCGGTCCGCTACGCGTACGTGCGGCAGATCTCCGGTGCGGGCGACGGGGGCCGGGTCCCGCTGGCCGCGCACCGCAGCCACCACGGCCGGCTGCTGGACTGTGTGGCCACCGCGTACGCCATGACCTTCCTCCACCGGGCGGTCACCGAACGGTGGATCACCCACCGGCCCGAGGAGCGCGCGGCGGCGGAGCGCCTGGTGGCGGTCGCCAAGGGCTGGATCACCTGGCGGTCCAGGGACATCACGATCGAGAGCCGGGAGCGCTGCGGGGCCCAGGGGCTCTTCCCGGTGAACGGCCTGGCGGAGTACGCGGCCAACGTGGACGGGGCGATCACCGCCGAGGGGGACAACCTGGCGGTCTGGTGCAAGGCCGGCGCCGAGATGATCTTCGGCCACGCGTCGGCCCCGGCGCCCGAGGTGGCCACCGGCGCGGAGGACCTGACCGACCTGGCCTTCCTCCGGCGGGCTCTCGCCGCCGCCGAGCACCACTGGCACTCGGCCGCCCGGCGCGACCTTCGCGGCGGCGGGTCGGGCGACGGCCTGGGGCGCTGGAACAACGCGTCCGACGCCGCGCTGGCCCTCGTCGAGGCGTACGCGGTGGGGCAGGCCGCGGACGCCTTCGTCGCGGCCTGCGCGCGGGTCGCCGACCCCGCCACGCGCGCCGTCCTGGCGGACCTGGGCGCGCTCTTCCTGCTCGGGCAGGTGGACTCGCGCAGCGGACTGCTGCTGGTCGGGAAGGCACTGACCGCCGGGCAGGTCGGGGCGCTCGCCGGGACCCGGCGGCGGCTGGTCGCCCGCCTGGCCCCGCACCTGGCCGCGCTGACCGCGGCCTTCGACGTCCCGGAGGAGCACCTGTCCTCGCTCCCGATGCTCGCGGCGGTCCCGGTTCCCCGCCCCTGAAGCCGACGCTGTTCACGAACCGCCACCGCTCCGGGGCCGGCGCCTGCTCCTGAACCCGGCACCACTCCTGGACGGGCACCAATCCTGGACGCCCCCCGACGGCGGCACGCCCGGACGCGGGCGTGCCGCCCCGGAGGCCGCCGCGCCGGGGCCACCGCCCCCTCGGCAGCAGGACGCCCCACCGGCCCGACTCACTCGTACGGAGGAGGCCGCCGGCCAGCCCGGCCGCCCCGCCCGCGCCGAGGGTCCCGACTCCCCCGTGGTCGGGACCCTCGGCGCGCACCGGCCGATGGCCGGCGGCCTCAGCCGCGCAGGTGGCCCAGGACGGACCGGACGGCGTGCCGCACGGCCTCGCGGGCCTCCTCCGTCAGGTCGACGGTCTCGAAGCCGTGGTGGCCGCCGGGCACGTCGACCACCTCGACGTCGGCCCCGGCGTCCTTCGCGGCGGCCAGGAACTTCTCGATCGTGGCGTCGATGTCCGTGCGTTCCAGCTCCACCCGGGTCAGGACGATCGGCAGCGCGCCCGCGGAACGCACCGCCGTGGCGGGGACGAACCGGCCGTCGGCGGCCATCCCCCAGTTGGGCAGCGGCGCGAGGACGGGGTAGGTCGCCGCGACGCAGCGCAGCCAGGACGGGGGCGCCGCGAGCACCTCCGCCGAGAGCGGCCCGCCGCCGGAGAAGTACCAGATCGCGATGCGGTCGCCGTCGACCCGCGGGTCGGCCCGGACGAGTTCGACCGCCGCGGAGACGTTCTCGGCGGCCTCGGCGTAGTCGTGCAGGTCGTGCAGCCCGTGGTCCACCGTCACCCCGACGGCGCCCAGGCCCGCGACGTACCGGGCGTAGCCGACGAAGGTCGGCCAGTCGCGCGGGGTGGGCCGCATCTCGGCCGGCACCGGGCCGCCGTGGACGAACACGATCGCCGGCGCCGGCAGGTCGCCGTCGGGGCGGTAGAGGTCGACCGCCCCGACCCGCTCCCGGGGGCGCTCCGGAAGGTCCAGCAGGAAGGGATCGAGGTGCGCGGGCCGCTCGGTGGCCGCCGCGGACAGCCGGTGGCCCTCGCCGGCGGCGGCGGCGAGCAGTACGGCGGACAGCTCCCCGGGGGCCGAGAGCATCGGCCAGTGGCCGGTGTCGAGGTCGAAGAAGCTCACCTGCGGGTCGGTCAGCGACTGCAGGCGCGGGTCGCCGAAGCCCACCAGGGCCTGCACCATGGCGATGCTCGTCCCGTTCACCGTGCAGAACACGCCGGTGGTCGGCAGGCCGGCGGTCGCGCCCGACAGGCGGAGCGGCTGGGTGAGGGTGCCCCGCGGCTGCGGTGCCGCGAGCCGGGTCATCCGCGCCAGGGCCTCCTCGGAGAGCCCGGCGACGCTGCCGCCGCGCTGCCACTCGTCGGGCGCGGGCGCGGGGATCCGCCAGTCGGCGTTCTCCTGCTCGGCGGCGTCGAGCAGGAGGTCGCGGACGGCCTGGTCGGCCACCTGGAGCGCGGCGTCGCCGTCCTGCGGCATCCCGGCGTCCAGGTACACGATCCGGGCGATCCGGTCCGGGCGCCGGTCGGCGGCGCCCAGCACCGGGTGGATGCCGTAGTCGTGGCCGACGATCACCAGCTGCGGCGCGTCCACCTCGTCGATCAGCTGGACCAGGTCCTCGACGTGGGTCTCCAGGTCGGTGCCGGGGCCCGCCAGGTGGCGGCGGTCCCCCATGCCGGTGAGCGTCGCCGGGTGCACCTCGGCGCCCGACTCGCGCAGCCGGGCTGCCAGCTCCTGCCAGATCCAGCCACCGGTCCAACTGCCCGACACCAGTACGAAAGCCGTCATGACTGCCTCCTCGCATACCTCATCCCGCGCGGTCGGCCGGGCCGGCCGTCCGCGCTCGTCGGTACGGTAGGAACTCCCCCTGCGGGAGATTCAAGGCCGCCGGCGGGCTCCGGGCCGGCCGCACCTGGCGCCCGGGCTCAGATCCAGCCCCGTTCCTTGGCCAGCAGGCCCGCCTGGAAGCGGTTGGCCGCGCCCAGCCGGAGCATGATGTCGGCGATGTAGCGCCGGAAGGTGCGCAGCGAGACGCCCATCTCGCGGGCCGCCGCCTCGTCCTTGTCGGTGCGGGTGAGGACGTCCAGGACCCGGCGTTCGATCTCGGACAGCGGCGGCAGGACGACCTCCCCGTCGCCCTCCTCGGCGGGCAGCTCCCGGCTGCTCTCCCAGACCTGTTCGAACCACGCGACCGTGTTGGCGACCAGGCCGGCCTGCCGGACCACCAGGGTCGCCTGCTGGTAGTCGTCCGGATCGACCGGCACCATGGCGACGCCGCGGTCCCAGATCACCATCCGCCGGATCGCCTGTTCGGTGAACCGTACTTCGCCGCCGAGCGCCACGAGTTCGCGCAGGTAGGCCCTGGTCGCAGGATCGGCGACCGCCTCCGGGCCGACGACCGTGCGCCAGCGGATGCCGCGCCGCAGCATCCGCAGGTCGGACTGCCGGGCCTGCTCGATGCTCTCCGGCTGCCACCGGTTCGGCAGCAGCGCCATCAGCTCGCGGAAGGTGAAGAAGGCCAGGTCGGCGAGGCGGTCGCGGATGGCGTCGACACCGTCCACCCGCTCGATCTCGCCGACCGGTGTCTCCGCCAGGCCGTGCTTGTGCTCCTCGGAGAGCGCCGCGATCACCTTGCGGGCGGCGACGACCTGGTCGGTGGCGTTCCGCAGCTCGCCGAGCTGCTGCTCGACCAGCCACTCGACGGCCACCGACGGGTCCGAGACCAGCACGGTGTGCTTGTCCGAGAGGCGGATCAGGCCCTTGCCCTGCAGCCGCTCCAGGGCCTCCTCGACGGTGTCGCGGTCCCAGCCGAAGGCGGCGCCGGCCACCTCGGCCGCGTGACCCGGATGTCGCAGGAAGTACCGGTACAGCCGGAGGTGTTCGTCCGGAACCCCCAGCGCGATCAGACTCGACAACGTTCCCCCCGATCCCCGGTCGAGTGGCAACAAGCTGTCATCCGTTGCCGTTTCTGACACTAGAACAGGGCCCGGCGGCGGAGCACGCTGGGGTCATGCCCAAGATCTTCTCGTCCTCGGCCCGCCCGGCCGCCGTGCCGGACCTCGACCCCGGCGCCAGTCCGGAGGCGGCCGTGAGCCTCGCCTCGGTCACCAAGGTGTACGGCCGCGGCGCCGGCACCGTGCACGCGCTGCGCGGCGTCAGCGTCGACATCCCGCGTGGCAGCTTCACCGCGGTGATGGGGCCCTCCGGCTCCGGGAAGAGCACCTTCCTGCACTGCGCCGCCGGCCTCGACCGGCCCACCGGCGGCACGGTGACGCTCGGCGGGAGCGAGCTGACCGGGCTGGACGAGACCCGGCTGACCCGGCTGCGCCGGGACCGGATCGGGTTCGTGTTCCAGGCGTTCAACCTGATGCCGTCCCTGACGGTCCTGCAGAACATCACCCTGCCGCTGCGGTTGGCCGGGCGCCGCCCCGACCGGGCCTGGCTGGCGGAGATCGTCGAGCGGGTGGGCCTGGCGGACCGCACCGGGCACCGGCCGGCCGAGCTGTCCGGCGGGCAGCAGCAGCGGGTGGCCGTGGCGCGGGCGCTGGTCACCCGGCCGGAGGTGGTGTTCGGCGACGAACCCACCGGCGCGCTGGACACCGTGACGGCGAAGGAGGTGCTCGGGCTGCTCCGGCAGACCGTCGACGAGCTGGGCCAGACCGTCGTCATGGTCACCCACGACCCGGTCGCCGCCTCCTACGCCGACACCGTGCTCTTCCTCGCCGACGGCGCCCTCGCCGACGCCCTGACCGCGCCGACCGCCGAGCTGGTGGCCGACCGGATGAGCCGGCTGGGAGCGTGGGCCTGATGTTCTTCCTCGCCCTGAGCACCCTGCGGGCCCGCAAGGGAGCCTTCATCGGCGCGTTCGTCGCGCTGATGTGCGCCGCCGCGCTGGTCACCGCCTGCGGCGCGCTGCTGGAGACCGGACTGCGCGGACGGATCCCCACCGAGCGGTACGCCGGTACGCCGCTGCTGGTGACGGCGGACCAGCAGCTGCACCGGATCGAACGGAAGGGGGACAAGACGAAGGACAAGACGAAGGCGCTGACCGAGCGGGCCTGGCTGGACGCCCGCACCGCGGACCGGCTCGCCGCGCTGCCCGGCGTCCGCGCCGTCGTCCCCGAACTGACCTTCCCCGCCCAGGTGCTGGGCCCGGGCGGCCGCGACGCGGGCCTCTCCTCCTGGGGGCACGCCTGGGAGTCCGCCGTGCTCACCCCGTTCGGGCTGGACGCGGGTCGGGCCCCCGCCGCCGACGACGAGATCGTGCTGGACTCGGCGGCCGCCCGGAGCGCCGGGGTCGGGGTCGGTGGCACGGTCACCGTGCAGTCCGGGGCCGCGCCCGCCGCGTACCGGGTGGTCGGGGTGGCCTCGCCCGCCGGCGGCGCACTGGCCCGGCAGTCGGCGCTGTTCTTCGCCGCCGGTGAGGCCCGGCGGCTGGCGGCCCGCCCCGGGCAGGTGGCCGCGATCGGGCTGCTCACCGAGCCGGGCGCGGACCTGGCCGCGGTACGGGCCCGGGCCGTCGGGGCGCTGAAGGGCACGGCGGCCGAGGTCCGCTCGGGCGACGCCCTCGGCCCGGCCGAGTTCCTGGACGCGGGCAAGGCCCGGGTGAAACTGATCAGCATGGGCGCCGCGATGGGCGGCACCTCGCTGCTGGTGGCCCTGCTGGTGGTGACGGGCACCTTCTCGCTCTCCGTCCAGCAGCGGGTGCGTGAGCTGGCACTGCTCCGCGCGATCGGGGCGACGCCGCGCCAGCTCCGCCGGACGGTCGGCCGCGAGGCCCTGGTGGTCGGCCTGCTCGCCGGACTGCCCGGTGCGGTGGCCGGGCTCGCGCTGGCCGGCTGGCTGCACCGCCGGTTCCTCGCGCTCGGCGCGCTGCCGGACACCCTGCATCTGCTGCTGAGCCCCTTCCCGCCGATCGTGGCCGTGCTCGCGACGCTGCTGGCCGGCTGGGGCGCCGCCCGGGTGTCGGCGCGGCGCCCGGCCCGGGTGCACCCCACCGAGGGTCTCGCCGAGGCCGCCGCGCCGAAGCCCCGGTCGGGGGCGGTGCGGCTGGTCGCCGGCCTGCTGGCGGCCGTCGGGTACGGGGTGCTGGTGCTCGTCCTGTCGAGCCTGCACACGGACGCCGGTGCCACCCCCGTGACCTTCCTGTCCGTCGTCCTGGCCGCGATCGCCACCGCCCTGCTCGGCCCGCCGGTGGTCGGGTTCGCCACGGCGGTGCTGGGCCGGGTCGTCCAGGTCCTCTCGCCGGCCGCCGGGTTCCTCGCCGCGCAGAACGCCCGCGCCCAGGCGCAGCGCCTCGCCGCCGTGGTCACGCCGCTCAGCCTGGCCGTCGCGATGGCCTCGACGATCCTGTTCACCCAGACCACGACGACCCGTGCGGCGGGCGACCAGGTGCGGACCGGCACCACCGCCCCGTACGTGCTGGCCGCCGCCGGGCCGGGCGTGCCGCGGGCCGCCGCCGAGGCGGTGCGCGGGGTGCCCGGGGTCGAGGCGGTGACCGAGGTGGTGCGGTCGACCGTGTACGCGGGGCCGGACAGGTTCCCGGCCCAGGGCGTCACCCCGCGGGGCCTGGGTCGGACGATGGATCCGAAGGTCACCGCCGGGTCGCTGGACGCGATGGGCGAGGACACCGTCGCCGTCAGCCGGCTCGCCGCCGACACCAGGAAGGCCGCGGTCGGCGGGACGCTGCCGGTCACCCTGGGCGACGGGGTCACGGTGACGCTTCGGGTGGTCGCCGTCTACGAGCACGGGCTCGGCTTCGGCGACCTGCTGCTGCCGCTGGGGGTGCTGGCGGCGCATGTGGACAACCCGCTCGCCTCCTCGGTGCTGGTGGCCGGCTCCGCGACCGGCGGAGAACTGGGCGCCGCCCTGGGCCCGTTCCCGGCCGTCCGGGTCCTGGACCGGGCGGAGCTCGACGCCGTCCGGGGCGCGCAGGCCGGCAGCCAGGCGCAGGTCAACCATGTGGCGATGGGCCTGATCATCGCCTTCACCGGCATCGCGGTGGTGAACACCCTGGTGATGGCGACCGCCGCCAGGCGCCGCGAGTTCGCGATGCTGCGCCTGATCGGCACCACCGGACGGCAGGTCCGGGCGATGCTCCGCTGGGAGACGCTGATGGTGGCCCTGCTCTCCGTCGGGCTCGGCACGGCCGTGGCGTACGCGACGCTGGCGGCGTACAGCGCAGGTATGACGGGGACGGCCAGGCCGTACGCACCGCCGCTGACCTACCTGGGCGTGGTCGGGGCGGCGGTGGCCCTCACCTTCGTGGCCACCGCGCTGCCGGCACGGCTGGCGCTGCGCGCGGACGCGGCGGGGGCGATCGGGTCGCGCGAGTAGGACGGCCGGGGGCCGGGCCGCGCACCGGCCCGGCCCGCCGGCCGCCCTACCGCCTGCCCTACTGCCCGCCCTGCCGGTCAGGGGCCGGGCGGGTCCGGCGGGTGGCTCGGCTCCGGGCCCGGCTCCGGCTCCCGGTCCGGCTCCGGGTCCGGGCCGGGGTCCGGCGGCAGGATCCGGCAGAGCGCGTCGAGCGCGGCGCCGTAGGCGGACTCCGAGGGGGTGGCGTAGCCGACCACCAGCCCGTCGGCGGGCGGCACGACGGCGTCCGGGTGGCGGAAGCCGGCCAGGCCGTCCAGGGCGACGCCCTCCCAGGTGGCGGCCTTGACCGAGGAGGCCTCCGTCCCGGGCGGCAGCCGCAGGACGGCGTGCAGCCCGGCGGCGATGCCGGTGACGGCGATGTGCGGTGCCTGCGCGGCGAGTTGCTCCACCAGTCGGCCCCGCCGCGCGCGGTGGCGCTGGCGCATCCGCCGGACGTGCTTGTCGTACCGGCCCGACTCGATCAGCTCGGCGAGGGTCAGCTGGTCCAGCGCGCCGGTCCAGGCCTCGCGCTCCCCCTTCAGCGCGAGCACCGGGGCGACCAGGTGCTCGGGCAGCACCATCCAGCCGAGGCGGACCGCCGGGGAGAGGCTCTTGCTGACCGAGCCGATGTACACCACGTGCTCCGGGTCGAGGCCCTGCACGGCGCCGACCGGCTCCCGGTCGTAGCGGAACTCCCCGTCGTAGTCGTCCTCCAGCACCAGGGTGCCGTTGGCGCGGGCCCAGTCGACGGCGGCGGCCCGCCGCTGCGCGTGCAGCGGGCCGCCGGTCGGGAACTGGTGGGCGGGGGTGAGCAGCACGGCCCGGGGGGCCGTCCGCGGCGAGGCGGCGGTCCTCGGCGCCAGCTCGTCCGTCCGGGTGCCCCTCCCGTCGATGCCGAGCGGCACGGTCCGGACGCCCGCCCCTTCGAGCAGCCCGCGGTGGAAGGGCAGTCCGTACGCCTCCACGGCGAGCGGGCCGCGCAGCACCTTGCCCTCGAAAAGCAGCCGCAGGGCGTGGGCGAAGCCGGCGCAGACCACGATCCGGTCGGGTGTGGTGCGGACTCCGCGGACCCGGGCGAGGTAGGGCGCGAGGGCCTCGCGCAGCTCGGGCCGCCCCTGCGGGTCGCCGGGGCCGAAGGCCTCGTCGGGGGCGGCGGTGAGCGCCCGGCGGGTGGCGGCGACCCAGGCGGCGCGGGGGAAGGACGCGGCGTCCGGCTGACCCTGGCGCAGGTTGTGCGCGGGGCCGGGCCGGTGGCCGGAGGGCTTCTTGGGGGTACGGGCCGGTCTGGCCGGTGCGGCCCGTTCGGCGACCCGGGTGCCGGAGCCCTGCCGGGCGGTGAACCAGCCTTCGGCGACCAGTTCGGCGTAGGCGTCGGCCACCGTGTTGCGGGCCACCCCCAGGTCGAGGGCGAGGGTGCGGTACGGCGGCAGCCTGGTGCCCGGGGCGAGCCGGCCCGCGCGCACGGCCTCCCGCAGTGCCTGGGTGAGCGCGGCGCGGCGGCTGCCGGTGGCGGGGAGGTCCAGGTGCAGGTCGGGGCCGGTGGCGCCGGGCGGTTCGGCCGCTGGTCCGGCTGCTGGTTCGCGCATCGGGTCGCCCCTTCGGTCGGGCTGCCGTTCCCGGTCGGCGGCGCTCGGCAGGGCTCGGCGGGGGTCAGGGTCAGGGCTCGGCGAGCGGTCAGCGGGCGGTGTCCTGGTCGCCGGCCCGGCGGCGCAGGGCGTTCTGGGCCGCGACGTACTTCAGCATCAGGCGGGCGAATTCGAGGCGCTCGTCCTCGGGCCAGTCCGCCGTGACGTACTCGAAGGCGGCCCGCTGGTGGCGCCGGAAGCGGGCCATCAGTTCCCGTCCCTCGGGGCTGAGGTGAAGGATCGTCCGGCGGCCGTCCTGCTGGGAGGCGGTGCGGACCAGGTAGCCGGCGCCGATGGAGTCGGAGACCATCCGGCTGGCCACCGAAGGGTCCACGCTGAGGTGCTCGGCCACGGCGCCGACGGTGATCTCGCGGGCCTCCTCGGCCTGTTCGCCCTCCAGGACGATGTTGAGGACGAGGGTGCGGCTCAGGTCCTTCTGGGAGATCGGGTTCTCGACGTCCAGCAGCGAGGAGCGGCGCAGCTTCCCGAACGCCGGGCCCACGGCGTCCAGCAGCTCGTCGGCGGTGCCGGGCGGGTGCTTGGTCATGCCCTCATCGTACATAGGTGACTCCTTGCAGGCATGTGTTGACACGCAAACGTGTGCATGTAAGCATGCATATGTAGCAAGCAAACAACTGGACGGAGTCCTCATGACCACCCTCGTAACCGGCGCCCGCGGCAAGGTCGGACAAGCTGTCATCAGCCGTCTGCACGCGGCCCGTCACGCCGTCCGCGCCGCCAGCGCCGACCCCTCCGCACTCACCGTCCCGGACGGTGTCGAGGTCGCCGAGCTCGTCCTCGACCGGCCCGCGACCTTCGAGGCCGCGCTCCGCGACGTGCGCCAGGTCTTCCTCTATCCCAACCCCGCCGGCATCGACGCGCTGGTCGCGGCCGCCGAGGCGGCGGGCGTCGAGCACGTCGTCCTGCTCTCCTCCTCGTCCGTGCTCGGCCCCGACGCGGAGCGGGACCCGCTGGCCGGCCACAGCCTCCGGGTCGAGCGCGCCCTCACCGCGTCCACCCTCACCTGCACCTTCCTGCGGCCGGACGCCTTCGCCAGCAACTCCTTCGGCTGGGCCCGCGCCATCGGCGGCGCCCTGCCGGTCGAACTCGCCTACCCGGACGCGCAGATCGCGCCCATCCACCCCGAGGACATCGCCGACATCGCGGCCGAGGCGCTGACCGGCGACTCCCTCACCGGCCGCTCGTTCACCCTGACCGGCGCCGAGTCGCTCGCCTTCCGCGAGCAGATCGCCCTGCTCGCGCAGGCCGTCGGCCGGGAGATCGAGGTCCGCCGGATCACCCGCGCCGAGGCCGAGGGGCAGTTGGGCGCCTTCATGCCGGCGCCGATGGTGTCCTCCCTGCTCAACCTGTGGCAGGCCGCCGACGGCCGGCCCGCCGAGGTCGCCGACACCACCGAGACCCTGCTCGGCCGGCCCGCCCGCACCTTCCGGCAGTGGGCCGAGGAGAACGCCGCCGCCTTCGCCGGACACTGAACCCGCCCGGGCCCGTCCCGCGGCAGAACAGGAGCAGAACATGGAACCGCAGAGGCAGATGAAGCCCGTCGGCTACTGGCTCAACCGCACCGACGCCGCCCTGACCAGGTACGTCGACGGGATGCTGGCCGCGGACGGCCTCAGCCGGCTCGGCTGGCAGGTCCTCAACGTGATCGAGGACGACCCGGAGGCCACCGACACCTCGGTCCTGACCGTGCTGGCCGCCAACGGCGAGGCCGCCGTGCTGGCCGCCACCGTCGAGTCACTGGTCACCGGCGGCTGGGCGGCCCGCCCCGCTCCCGGCCGCCTCGCCCTCACCGACGACGGCCGGACCCGGTTCGCCCGGGCGGCCGTCCGGGCCGGGGCCTTCCGCAAGGAGGCGACGGCCGGCGTCACGGACGAGGAGTACCGGATCGCCGTCACCGTCCTCGAACGCATCGCGCGCAACGCGGAGGCCGCCGCCGACGCGGCCGGGTACGCCGGCCCTGGGCGCTGAGCCCCGCCCCCTGGTACGGGCTCCTCGGGTCAGCTCGCCGGCTTGAGCCGTCCGAGGGTGAAGCCCTCCCCCGCCGGGTCCAGCTCCCTGGTGGCCCGTTTGAAGAGGTACTCGGCCCGCTCGTACGACAGCCGGCCGCGGCCGGTGTGCGGGCACAGGTCGGCCGGCCCCGGCATCCGGGCCGGACCGGGCCGCCGGTCGGCGAGGAAGAGCGGCCCCGCGGACCGGCCCGCCAGCAGGCCGGGAAGCAGCCGGGCCGTCCCGGCGCGCCAGCTCACCCAGCCGTCGCCCGCGCGGGCCCGGCGGTCCTCCAGGTCCAGATCCTCGATGTTCAGCGACAGGACGACCCGCACCGCGGCCGCCGACTCGTGCAGCAGGCGCCACAGGGCCAGTTCGCGCGGCGCCGGGCCGGGGCTGCTCCAGAGGGCCGCCAGCTGGGCCGGCCCGAGCGGCTCGGTCCGGTGCCCGGGCCCGGTCCGCCGGGCCAGGCCGTCCGCCAGGCCCTCCGCGCCCGCCCAGGCGCCGAAGGAGCGGACCGCCGAGCGGTGGCGGTTCCAGGTCGCGGCCGCCGTGCCGCCCCAGACCGCTGTGAAGGCCCGCGCCACCTCCTCGGGGGCCACGGCGGACAGGGGCCGCCGCTCGCCCACGGCCAGGCCGAGCCGCCGCAGGGTCTGCCCGTACGAGCGGACCGTCCCGGCGTCCAGGTCCTCGCGTGCCAGGAACTCCGCCGCCGCGTCGCCGAGGGTGGGGCCCGGGGCCACGGCCGGCGCGATCTCGTCCGCGCGCCGGAGGAGGAAGGCGCGCTCGGCGGCGTTCCCGGTCAGGGAGGCGGCGCGCTGGAACTCCTGCCGCGCCTCCTCCCGCCGGCCGAGCCCCGACAGCAGGTCGCCGCGCACACTCGGCAGCAGGTGGTAGTCGCGCAGCGCGGGGTCGGCGGCGAGCGCGTCGGCCACCGCGAGGCCGGCCTGCGGCCCGCGCGCCCGGCCCAGTGCCACCGCCCGGTTCAGTTGCACGACCGGCGTGGGCAGCAGCCTGGCCAGCGCCTCGTACAGCGCCGCGATCTGCTCCCAGTCGGTGTCCTCGGCGGTCCGGGCCTGCGCGTGGCAGACCGCGACGGCGGCTTGCAGCACGTACGGGCCGGGTGTCCCGCCGATCCGGCGGGCCGTCAGCATCGCGGTGAAGCCGCGGCGGATGCGCAGCTGGTCCCAGCGGCCGCGGTTCTGCTCGTGCAGTCGGACGGGCTCGCCGGCCGGGCCGGTCCGGGCGGCGGAGCGGGACTCCTGGATCTCCATCAAGGCGAGCAGTCCGTGCACCTCGGCCTCGTCGGGCACGAGTTCGGCCAGCAGCCGGCCCAGCCGCAGCGCTTCGTGACAGAGCCCGGGGCGCATCAGGTCGTCGCCGGAGGTGGCCGAGTAGCCCTCGTTGAAGATCAGGTAGACCACTTCGAGCACCGAGGACAGCCGCCCGGCCAGTTCCGGCCCCTCCGGCAGGGTGAACGGCACCTGCTCCTCGGCCAGGGTCCGCTTCGCCGCGGCGATCCGGCGGGCGACGGTGGGCTCGTTGACCAGGAAGGCCCGCGCGATCTCCTGGGCCGTCAGCCCGCCGAGCAGCCGCAGGGTCAGGGCGATCCGGCCCTCGGCCGGCAGGACGGGGTGGCAGGAGATGAAGATCAGTCGCAGCAGGTCGTCCTGCTCGGGGGCGGGCCGCGACCGCGGCTCGGAGTCCCGCTGCTGCTCCAGCTCGTGGGCGAGCTGTTCCTGCTGCTGCGTCAGGCGCCGGGAGCGGCGGACGTGGTCCACGGCGCGGCGTTTGGCCACGGCGGTCAGCCAGGCGCCGGGGTTGTCCGGCACTCCGGCCGCGGGCCACTGTTCGAGTGCGGAGACCAGGGCGTCCTGGGCCAGCTCCTCGGCGAGGCCGACGTCGCGGACCATCCGGGTGAGGGCGGCGACGATCCTGGCCGATTCGAGTTTCCAGACCGCGTCGATCGTGCGGTGCACATCCAGCACAGGCACGATCACAGCACCCGCCCCGGCCGGGCCGCAACCGGGGCGGCCGGGGACGGGGCGGGTGCCGGGCACGGTGCCGGACGCCGAGCGGGCCGGCCGGCAGCGTGCCGGCCGGCCCGGGCAGGCGTTCAGGGCAGGCGTTCAGGGCAGGCCGGTCGGCGCGGGCCGTTCAGGGGCCGAACACCTGCTGGACCACGCTCTCGCCGTCTCCGACGATCCGGCGGAAGCGGCGGGCGAGTTCGATCGCCTCCTCCTTGGAGCGGACCTCGATCAGGGCGAAGCCGGCCACGGCCTCCTTGGCCTCGGCGAACGGGCCGTCCGTCACGGTGATCTCGTCCCCCGCGGAGCTCACCAGGATCCCGCCCGGCTCGAGTCCGCCGGTGGCCAGCAGGACGCCGGCCGCACTCAACTCCTCGATGAACTTGCCCATCTCGGCGAAGAGGGCCTCGTCGGGGGCGGTGTCGGTGGCCTTGGTCGTCATCAGGTAGCGCATGGTCTCTCCTCGGTCGGGTCGTCCGGTGACTTGCTCTGCCCAGACGTCGATCGGGCCGATGTGACAGGGAATGGTGCCGTTCCCTGTCACATCGCCGGTTCGACGTGGAGGCGAGACCCGAAGCTTCCGCCCCGGAAAGTGAGACCAGCCATGAGCACCGTCCAGCTCCCCACGGCTTCCACCAGCACCACCGCCCCCGCCGCGGCCGCCCGGACGGCCGGCACCCGTACCCTGCTGGCCTGCGCGGTCGTCGCGGCGCCGCTGTGGGCCGTCGTCTCACTGACCCAGGCCCTCTGCCGGGAGGGCTTCGACCTGACCCGGCACCCGCTGAGCGCCCTGGGCAACGGCTCCCTGGGCTGGCTGCAGATCGCGAACTTCCTGCTCGCCGGCCTGCTGACCGTCCTCGGCGCGACCGGCCTGCGCCGGGTCATGCGGGGCACGCCCGGCGGCACCTGGGCACCCCGGCTGGTCCGGGTGTTCGGCCTGGGCATGATCGCGGCCGGCGTCTTCGTGATGGACCCGGCCGACGGGTTCCCGGTCGGCACCCCCGCCGGGCCGCCCGCCACGCTGAGCCCGGGCGGTTACGGCCACATGGCGGCCGGCTCGATCGCCTTCACCGCCCTGATCGCCGCCTGCTACGTCCTGGGCCGCCACTTCTCCCGGGCCGGGCGGCGGGGCCCGGCGGTCGCCTCCCGGGTGGCCGGCACCGCGCTGCTGCTGGGCAACGGCTGGGCGATGAGCGGCGGCCCGGACGGCACGGTGACCCTGGCCGTCGGCGTCATCACCGCGATGCTCTGGGTCTCCGTGGTCGCCGCCCGGGCCCGCCGCAGCGCCTGACCCCCCGGCGGGCACTCCCCGACAGGGCAGGTCCCCGGCAGGGGCAGGCCCCGCCGGACGGGGGACGAACGGACGAGGACCCCGACCGGAAACCCGGTCGGGGTCCTCCCCTGTCGCCTGAGGACCCCCGTACCCCAGGCCTCCCACGCCCCGGCGCCGCCGGGCGGCCGTCAGGCCGCGAGCGCGTGGTCGCTGCGGTGGGCGATCCGCCCGCGCAGGGCGAAGGTCGCCGCCGAGCTGAGCAGGCCGCCGAGCAGCGCGATCCACCACAGGGCGTTCGCGCCGAGACCGGCGTAGAGGGTGACGCCCAGGGTGAGGGCGGCGAACCGGGCGAGCCCCCAGGTCCAGCTGAAGGCGCCCTGGTAGCGGCCGCGGGCGTGCTCCGGGGCGAGGTTGGCGACCACCGCGGCGGCGATCCCGGCCACCACGGCCTCGCCCAGCGACCAGACGACCACCGAGAACGCGAACCCGGCGATGCTGTCCGCGAGCCCGGTGAGCGCCACCCCGACGGCGATCAGCACGCTGCCGGCGGCCTGGACGGGCAGCTGCGGCAGCCGGGACAGCCAGGCCGTCGCGAACGGCTGGACACCCACCACCAGCAGGGCGTTGACCGCCGCCATGGCGCCGTACACGGCCGGCGGGAGCCCGCTGTCGTGGACCGCCATCGGCAGCGCGACCTCGGTCAGCGAGTAGACGAAGAGCTGCACGCCGAACAGCGGGAGCAGCGCCATCAGCAGGCCGTCCCGCAGGACGACGCCGTAGCCCGCCCCGTCCCGGGCGACCGTCGGCGCCTTCGCCACCGGCCGGGTCTCGCGCAGCCGGGTCGCCACGACGAGGGCGTAGACCAGCATGGTGCCGGCGTCCACCGCGAAGAGCAGCCGGTAGCCGTGCTCGGCGAGGTAGCCGCCGAGCACCCCGGCTGCCGCCGTACCGATGTTGACGCCCCATCCGAACAGGGCGTACGCCCGCTGCCGGCGCTCCGCGTCCACCGCGTCGGCCATCAGCGCGTACGCGGCCGGGCCGACCGTCGCCCCGGCGGCGCTGAGCAGCAGCGCCGCGGCGGCCATCGTCGCCACGCCGGGGGCCACGTACAGCGCGCCCTGCGCCACCGCCGCCCCGAGCAGCCCGATCAGCATGGTCGGGCGGCGCCCGATCCGGTCCGCGAGCAGGCCGCCGACCGCCGGTCCGAGCAGGTTGCCCGCCCCGAGGGCGCCGAGCACGTACGAGGTCTCGCTGCCGGTGACGCCACGCGCGGCCAGGAAGAACACCAGGAACGGGGTGACCAGGTAGCCGAGGCGGTTGACGATGGTGCCGGCGAACAAGGTCCATACGGTGGGCGGGAGTCCGCGGAAGGTGGAGAGCATGGGAGGAGCCTGCGGCCGGGGCGCCCCCGGGCACCATTGATTAAGCTGAGACCGAATCAGTCGGACGATCCGGAGGGCGGGCGGATGGAATCGGGACTGAGTTTCTCCGCGGCGGACCTGGCGCAGACCCGCTTCGCGGTGTCCCCGATGTGGGAGGTCGTGACCAGTTTCCGGCTGCTCAGGGCGCAGGCCGAGCCGCCCGTGCACGGGCGCTGGGCCGCGCAGGTACGGCCCCGGCTGCTGCGGGCCGGGCTGGGCCACGGATGGCTGGCCGAGCTGATCCCCGGGCAGGGCTACCTCGCCGACCTGCTCAACCCGACTCCGGCCGGTCCCTTCCCCACCCTCGCGGCCGAGCTGGCGGCGATCCGGCGGACGGCGCCCGAGCAGGTCCGGACCGAACTGGGGATGCTGGACACCACCGGGCGCGACCTCGACGCCTCCCCACGGGCGCGGCTGCTGCGCGAGGCCCCCGAGGCGGCACTGGCGAAGGTGACGGCCGAGATCGAGGCGTACTGGGAGATCGCCCTCGCGCCCTACTGGGCCCGGATCAGCCAGCTGCTCGAAGCCGACGTGTTCCACCGGGCCAGGCAGGTCGCCGAGCACGGCTCCGCCCACGTCCTCAACGAACTGCACGGCTCCGTACGGTGGGACGACGGCACCCTGCACCTGGTCCGCCGGCAGTGCGCGCTCACCCGGGACCAGGCCGGCTCGGGACTGCTGCTGGTGCCCTCGGCGTTCGCCTGGCCGCAGGTGCTGACCCGTTCCGTCCCGCCGGACCCGCCCCAGCTCGCCTACCCCGCCCGCGGCATCGGCACCCTCTGGGAGCCGCGGACCGGCACCTCGGCCGACGCGATCGCCGGCGTCCTCGGCCGTTCCCGGGCCCTGCTGCTGGCGGAGCTCGACACCCCGGCCTCCACCACCCAGCTGGCCAGGCACTGCGGCCTGTCCGCGGCCGGCGTCTCCCAGCACCTCACGGCCCTGCGGGACGCGGGCCTGGTCACCGCCCACCGCAGCGGCCGGTCGGTCCTGTACGCCCGGACGGCCGTCGCGGACGCCCTGCTCTGCCCGTCGGGCGGCGCACGCGACCTGACCTGACCTGCCCCGCCCGGGCCCGACGCCGAGTGCTCGGCACGACGCCCCCGCCGGTGCCAGACTGGACGGTGAGCGACGGAGGACGCCATGGGCTTCTACACGACGCAGGTCGTTCCGCGGATCATCAATGTCGCCTGCGGCATGAAGGAGGCCGACCCCCTGCGCCGTCGCGTCTGCGACGGCCTGGCCGGCGAGGTCGTCGAGATCGGCTTCGGGTCCGGCCTCAACGTCCCCTTCTACCCGGCGACCGTCACCCGGGTCTCCGCCGTCGAACCCTCCGACCTGGGCTGGCGACTGGCCGGCCGGCGGCTCGCGGCGACCAGGATCCCGGTCCAGCGCACCGGCCTGGACGGCCAGTCCCTGCTGTACCCGGACGACAGCTTCGACGCGGCGCTGTCCACCTGGACGCTGTGCACCATCCCGGACGCCGACGCGGCCCTGCGCGAGCTGCGCCGCGTCCTCAAGCCGGGCGCGGCCCTGCACTTCGTCGAACACGGACTGGCTCCGGACGAGTCGGTGCGGCGCTGGCAGCACCGGCTGGACCCGATGCAGCAACGGCTGTTCGGCGGGTGCCACCTCACCCGCCCGATCGTCGACCTGCTGACCGCCGCCGGCTTCACCGTCACCGAACTCGACGTCTTCTACGAGAAGGGGGCCCCGAGGGTGATGGCCGCCGACTCCCTGGGCGTCGCCACGGCCGGGCACTGACCCGACCCGCCCGGCGGCAGCCGATCGCGCCCGCCCGGCCACCGGCCGGCGCCCGCCTCAGCGACCCGTCGGCAGGCCCCGGCCGGCGGCGAGCCGGCCCAGCAGTCCGGTGAGCACGGCGTGCTCCTGCTCGGTCAGACCGTCGGCGAACCGCGCGTCCAGCGTGTGGGCCGACGCCGAACAGGTGTCGAGCAGCTCGCGGCCGTGGTCGGTGAGGGTGAGCAGCTGACGGCGCCGGTCGGCGGGGTCGCGGGTCCGCCGGATCGCGCCGAGGCCCTCCAGGTGGTCGGCGAACCCGACCACCAGGCTGGGCGCGACGCCCATCACCCGGGCGACGTCGAGCTGGGAGGCGGCCAGCCCCTCGGACAGCACGATCATGAGGCCGACCTGCTTGGGCTTGAGGCCGTGCGGCTCGACGGCGGCGGCGAACAGCTCGGTGGCCATGGCCCCCAGGACCCCCAGGCGGAAGACCGTCGACGCCTGGACGGGCGGCACTGCGGGCGCGCCCGCATCCGCCGCGCCACCCGGCCGGGCGGCGGAGCGACCCTCCGCACGGGTTTCGGTACGGGGCTCGGTACGGGCTTCGGCGCCGCCATCGGCACTGACATCGGACATGCCGCCATGCTACATTCCAGAAATCATTCAAAGCTCGAATGATTCACGCTCTGACCAAGGAGGCACCGTGCTCGACCTCTCCACCGTCCAGCTGCACGCCGCGGACCTGCAGGACGGCATCGTCGGTCTGGCCGCCACCAACCCGGCGAGCACCCTGCGGCGGTCGGCCCAGGTGCTCGCGGACATGGCCCGTCTGCTGGACATCCCGGTCACCCTCTCGGCGGCGCCCCGACCCGGCGGCCCGGCCGTGATCGCCGAACTGACCGAGCGCCTGCCCGAAGCACCGCTCTTCGTCCGGAGCGGCCCGTGCGCATGGGACGACCAGGCCGTCCGGCAGGCGATCACCGCCCGCGACCGGCGGAACCTGGTGCTCTGCGGAGTGCTCACCGAGGTCGTGGTGCTGCACACCGCCCTGGCCGCCATCGAGGCCGGTTTCACCGTGCAGGTCCTGATCGACGCCTGCGGCGGCATGTCCGCCCGCACCGAGGAGGCCGCCCTGCGGCAGATCGAGGCGGCCGGCGGACGCGTCACGAGCGTGGCGGGCTTCATCTCCGACCTGGTCCGCGACTTCACCACCCCGACCGGCCGCCAAGCCGTCAGCGGCCTGCACGGCCTGCTCGCACCGGCGCACTGACCACCGGTCGCCGCACCCGCACCCGCACCCGCACCGCGCCGGGCCGCGCCGCCGACCACCCACCGCCCGTTCGCCGCCACCGGCGGCGCCGTCGGACCAACGCCACGACACCAGCCCCGCCGGCCCTCGCGGCGCGGCCGCAAACGGCCGCGCGGAGCGTAGCTTGAAAGGACATGGCAAGGGCGGGCCGCCGGCGGCCACCGCCACGACCAGGCCCTTCGCCCCTCGGAACCATCCCGGGACCCCGCCCCGCGCAGCCGCCGGCGCGCCGGCGGACCGGACGGCGCAGGAGGAGAAGGCCATGCCTTTGCGGACCGGATGGGTCGTCACCGCCCTTGCCCTCCTGCTGGCTTCCGGCACGGTGGCATCCTGCGGGGCCCCACCGGGCACCGTCACCGGGGCGGCGCGGACGACGGCCACCCCAGGCGGCCCGGCCGCACCGAGCGGCTCGGCACCGGCGGCCGGCACCCCGACCGCCACCTCCGCGGCCACGCCCGTACCGACCCCGTCCCCGACCCCGACCCCGAGCAGGGGAGCACCGACCTTGAACCCCACCGCCCCGCAGCCCACCGCGCCGGACAGCTCCGGCGACGGGACGGACGAGCCGACCCCGGCCCAGCTGGCCGGCCGGCGGGTCGTCTTCTCCTACCCGGGCCTGACACCGCCGCCCGCCCTGCTGGCGGACATCCGCGCGGGCCTTGTGGCCGGGGTGATCTTCTTCGGCGAGAACGTCTCCAGCCCTGAGCAGCTGCGCGGGGTCGTCCGGCAACTGCGCGAGGCGCAGCAGCAGAGTCCGGTCCAGGCCCCGCTGCTGCTGATGACCGATCAGGAGGGCGGCCTGGTCCGGCGACTGCCCGGCGCCCCCGAACTGTCCGCCCGCCGGATCGGCCAGGCCGCCGACCCGGTGGCCGCCGCGACCGCGGCCGGCACCGGCGCGGGAACGAACCTGGCCGGCGTCGGCCTCAACGTCAACCTTGCCCCCGTGCTCGACGTGTACGACGTGCCCGGCAACTTCGCCGACCACGCCGAGCGCTCGTTCAGCTCCGACCCCGACGTCGTCACGGCCCTCGGCACGGCGTTCATCAAGGCCCAGCAGCGGACCGGTGTCGCCGCCACCGCCAAACACTTCCCGGGGCTCGGCACGGCACCGGCGAACAGCAACACCGACACCGGCCCGGTGACCCTGCCGGCCGGCCTGAGCCGGCTGCGCGACGTGGACGAGGCGCCCTACCCCGACGCCGTCGCGGCGGGCGTCGGGCTCGTCATGCTGTCCTGGGCCGTCTACCCGGCCCTGGACCCGGACCACCCGGCCGGCCTGTCGACCACCGTGGTGGAGCGGGAGCTGCGGGAGCGGATCGGGTTCGAGGGCGTGACCATCACGGACGCGCTGGAGGCGGGCGCCCTGCAGGCGGTCGGCACCACCGGCCGGCGCGCGGTGGCGGCCGCCCTCGCCGGCATGGACCTGCTGCTCTGCTCGGCCCGGGACACCGGCCAGGGCGAACAGGCCGCGGCGGCCCTCGCCGAGGCTCTGAGCAGCGGCCGGCTCGACCGCGAGGAGTTCACGGCCGCCGCGGACCGGGTGACGGCCCTGCGGTCCAGCCTGGACTGACGCCGGTACAGCCCGGGCCGGGCCGCACCCCGGCGCAGGCCCAAGCACCCCGCCCCCGCCCGTCCGGCCGGCTGAGCCCCCGTCCGTCGGCCCCCGCTCGCCCCCCCGCTCGGCCCCGTCCGGCCGTACTCAGCCCTGCCACACGGCGACCACCGCGGCGGCCCGGGCCAGGCCCTCCGCATGGCCGGCGCGGGCTGCGGCGGCCCGGCGGGCGGGGTCCATCAGCTTGCGGCCGAACACCCGGCGGGCCTCCCGCCCCGGGACGAGCAGGGCGACCTCGGCGCCGCCGTCCCGCAGCTCGGCCACCTGCCGGGCGGCGCTCGGGCCGGGCGGGCTGGGCACCGGCGCGATCACCACGATCCGGCGGTGGCCGCGCGCCAGGTCGGCGTTGGCGGTCGAGCAGGAACCTGGCGCCCTGGACGGCGGTGATGCCGACGGCCGGCGCGTCCGCCGGGTCGCCGAGCTGCTGTCGGCGGAGCTCCTCCGGCGTGGCTCCGGAGGCCAGCTGGGTGCCCAGGACGGCGCCGGCCGAGGTGCCGATGAACTGGTCGGCGCCGGAGAGGTCGGCGCCGGCCTGTGCCAGGCCGGCCAGCAGGCCGGCCGCCCAGGCGCAGCCGACGATCCCGCCGCCGCCGATCACCAGTGCGCGCTGTTCCATGTCCGCCCGCCCGTCCCCGGAGAATGAAACGGGGATAACTCCCCGCTTGTGCCGAGCACGATAACATCCGAACCGGGGAATGCTCCCCGAATCCATCCAGGGAGTGGCCTTGAGCACCGAGGAACAGCACCCGGCGACCAGCCCGGAGCCGCCCGCCGGCCGCCGCCCGCCGGCCCTGCGGCGGGACGCCCGCCGCAATCGCGAGCTGCTGACCACCGCCGCCCGGGAGGCCTTCGCCGAGCAGGGGCTGGACGCGCCGCTGGACGAGATCGCCCGCCGCGCCGGCGTCGGCAACGCCACCCTGTACCGGCACTTCCCGAGCCGGGCGGCCCTGATCGAGGCGGTGTTCCACGACTCGCTGGCCGAGACCCTCCGGGCCGGCGAGCGGGCCCGGGAGAGCGAGGACGCCTGGGCCGGCCTCACCGCGTACGTCGACGTGGTCTTCGCCGGCCTGGCCGCCGACCGCGGCACCACCGACCTGATGACCACGGCGATCGAGGGCGTCGCCTCGCTGGAGACCCTGCACGTGAGCAACCGGGAGACGGTCGACCTGCTGCTCCGGCGGGCCCAGCGGCAGGGCACCGTCCGCGGCGACGTCACCACCGAGGACCTGCTGTTCTCGCTGGCCGCCCTCGGCCGGGCCGTCCCCGCGCTGGCCGCCACCGCACCCGCCGCCTGGCGCCGCTACCTGGCCCTGCTCCTGGACGGCCTGCGGGCCGGGGCCGCCGGCCCCGCGCTGCCCGCGCCGCCGCTCACCGCCGGCGAACTCGGCGGGGTGCTGCGGGAGCTGGGCCCGAACAGCGCGCGCTGACCGCCCGCCGGCCGAGCACGCGGGCGGGCCCGACGCCTCCGGCCGGAGACGTCAGGCCCGCCCGACCCTGCGTCAGATCCCCTGTCGCGGAGCCCGTCGGACCTCGCGTCAGATCCCCTGCGGCGCGGCCGGCTGGGCGGCCTCCTTCGGCGCGCGGAGCATCACGAGGGCCAGCACGAAGGCGGTGACGAGCAGTCCGGCCCCGACCGCGAACGCGAGGTGGTAGCCGCCGGTCAGCGCCTCGGCCCGGTTCCGGCCGGCCGCGAGCAGACCGCCGGTGCGGGACGCGGCCAGCGTGGAGAGCACCGCGACCCCCAGCGCCATGCCGATCTGCTGGGTGGTGTTGAACAGCCCGGACGCGAGCCCGGCGTCGTCGGCCCCGGCGCCGGACATCCCGAGCGTGGTCAGCGCGGGCAGGGCGAGCCCGAAGCCCGCCGCGAGCAGCATCACCGGGAGCAGGTCGGTGACGTAGTCGGCGTGCACGGGGATCCGGACCAGCAGGCCGAGGACGCCGACCAGCAGGGCCAGCCCCGCCAGCAGGACGTTCCGCTCGCCGAAGCGGGCGTTGAGGCGGGCGGATACGCCGAGCGACACCACGCCGATCACCACGGCAGCCGGGAGCATCGCGAGGCCCGTCCGGGCGGCGCTGTAGCCGAGCACCTGCTGCAGGTACAGGGCGACCAGCACCTGGAAGGAGAACAACGCGGCGACCATCAGGATCTGCACCAGGTTGGCGCCCCGGACCCCGCGCGGCCGGAGGATCCGCAGCGGCATCAGCGGGGTCCGCGCGGTGGCCTGCCGGACGACGAAGCCGACCAGCAGAGCGACGGAGAGCGCGCCGAGGCCGAGTGTCCGGGCCGAGGTCCAGCCCTGCTCGCCGACCTTGACGACGGTGTAGATCCCCAGCATCAGCCCGGCGGTGACGAGCAGCGCGCCGATCACGTCGGCCCCCGCCGCGAGGCCGGAGCCCTTGTCCGCCGGGAGCACCAGCTTGGCGCCGGCCAGCGCCGCCAGCCCGATCGGCAGGTTGATGATGAAGATCCAGTGCCAGTTGAGCGCGTCGGTGAGCACGCCGCCGAGCACCTGGCCGATCGAGGCGCCGGCCGCGCCGGTGAAGCTGAAGACGGCGATCGCCCGCGCCCGCTCGGCAGGCTCCACGAACAGCGTCACCAGGATGCCGAGGCTGACGGCGGCGGCCATCGCACTGCCGACCCCCTGCAGGAAGCGGGCGAGGACCAGCACGACCGGTGAGCCGGCCACGCCCGCCAGGAGCGAGGCGGCGGTGAACACCGCGGTGCCGGCCAGGAACATCCGCTTGCGGCCGAGCAGGTCGCCGAGCCGCCCGGCCAGCAGCAGCAGGCTGCCGAAGGCGATCAGGTAGGCGTTGACCACCCAGCTCAGCCCCGCCGGGGAGAAGCCCAGGTCCCGCTGGACGGCCGGCATCGCCACGGTCACGACGCTGCCGTCGAGGACGACCATCAGCATCCCGCTGGCGATCACCGCGAGGGCGAGCCCGCGCGACCGGGACCCGGAGGGGGTGGTGGGTGCGGGGAGCGGGGTGGTGTCGGGGGAATCGGAGACTACGGACGTGGCAGGCATGGGTCTCTCCCGTCGAATGGGTCAACAAGAAAGACCGTAGCAGATAGTTCCGTAATAGACGATCCTCTTCGGACCTACTTGCTGCGCTGACGCGCCCGGCGGACCGGCTGGGGATTCTCCACCGGGGTCGCCAACGGCCCGCCGACCAGGCGGTTCAGCATCCGCAGGAAGACCTCCCGCTCGCCCTCGGACAGCTCCGCCAGCGCCTCCCGGTGCACCTCGTCCACGATCGACTGGCTCTGCCCGGCCACCCGCGCCCCCTCCTCGGTGACCGCGATGATCCGGGCCCGCCGGTCCTTGGCGGACGGGCGGCGCTCGGCGAGACCGGCCTCCTCCAGCGCGTCCACCGTGACCACCATGGTGGTCTTGTCCATGCCGCCGATCTCGGCCAGCTGGATCTGGGTGCGCTCCTCCTCCAGGGCGTGGACCAGCACGCAGTGCATCCGGGCGGTGAGCCCGATCTCGGCGAGGGCCGCCGACATCCGGGTCCGCAGGACGTGACTGGTGTGGTCCAGCAGGAAGGACAGGTCCGGTTGGTTGCGCGCGGGCGCCATGGCGGTCATACCCACCAGCATAGGCAACTCGGTCCGTAGCGGATTATCCGGAACAGGAGCGAGACCCCGGCCGCCCGGGGCGGGACTCGGGCCGCCATCCGTGCCGGAAGGGCGTCGGCCGGGACCTACCCCATGGTCCTGGCGCCGTCCAAGGACTCCCGGATGATGTCGGCGTGCCCCGCGTGCTGCGAGGTCTCGGCGATGACGTGCAGCACCACCCGCCGTACCGACCACTGCGCCCCGGGCTCGAACCAGGGCGCCTGCGGGAGCGGATGGGCCGCGTCCAGGTCGGGCAGGGTCGCCACCAGTTCGTCGGTCCGCCGGGCCACCCGCTCGTACTCGTCGAGCAGTCCGGCCAGCGTCTCGTCCCCGATCATCCGGAACTGGTTCTCCCAGTCCACCGGCTCGCTCGCCATCGCCTCGGCGCCGCCGACCGCGAAGCGCATCCAGCCGGCCTCGACGCCGGCCACATGCTTGATCAGGCCGCCCAGGCAGAGTTCGCTGACCGTGGTCCGGCGGGCCGCCTCCTCGTCGGTGAGGCCCTGGACGGTCTGCCGCAGGAAGCCCCGGTGCCGCGCGAGCGACTGGAGCAGATCGGCGCGCTCGCCGGCGGGAGCTTCCCGAAGAGCCGACATGGCACCTGCTTCCTCTGAGGTCCGGCGGGCAGGGGCGCGGCCGGCGCGGTCCGGCCGCCCGGGCCGCCGACCCGGCTGCCACCCAACCACACAGCGGGCCCGGGCTCCCGGAACCGGGCCGGACGGTCCCCGGTTCGGCCCACCGGGCCCGGCGGGCGCGACCCCGAGGGGGATCATCCCTGTGCTCGGGACGAACAGTTCCACCGTTCGGTGCCCGCCGAACCGTCCGGTGCGCATCATGGACGCATGTCACTCGCCGGGATCGCCGGACTGCTCGCCGACCACACCCGGGCCGCGTTCTGCCTGGCCCTGCTGGACGGCCGGGCCTGGACCGCGGGTGAGCTGGCCCGGCACGCCGGGGTCTCGCCGTCCACCGCCGGCGAGCAGCTGTCCCGGCTGGTCGCGGGCGGCCTGCTGGCCGAGGAACGCCAGGGCCGGCACCGGTACCTCCGGCTGGCCGGCCCGGCCACCGCGACCATGATCGAGGACCTCTGCTCGTACGCCGCCGGGTCGCCGGCCGGGACCGGTCCGGGCAAGGCCCCCGCCGGGACCGAGGGGCTGCGGGCGTCCGGCCGGCTCGGCACCGAGGCCCGCGCCCGGACGTGCTACGACCATCTCGCCGGGCGGCTCGGAGCGGCTCGGGGCGGCTCGGGGCGGCCGTCGCGGACGCCGCGCGGGCCCAGGGCCTGGTCGCGGACGACGCCGGGCTCGTCCTCACCCGGGCGGGCCTGGACCGGCTCGCCGGCGTGGGCATCACCGCGGCCGACCTGTCGGGGTCCCGACCGGTGGTCCGCAGCTGCCTCGACTGGACCGAGCGCCGCACCCACCTCGCCGGCGCGGTCGGCGCCGCGCTCTGCCGGCGCGCCTTCGAGCTGCACCGGGTGGAGCGGATCGGCACCGGCCGGGCCCTGCGAACCACCCCGGCGGGCCGCCGGGGCCTGCGGGAGCTGCTGGGGATCGAGGTGCCGCGGTAACCGGGGCCCGCACGGTCGCCGGCCCCGGCTCACACCCCGGCGGCGAGGGGTGTGCGGCCGACGTAACCCCTGGCCACGGGCGCTGTGACGTCAGCGCAACCGGCACCGTCTACGGTCCCCCTGCAGGACACGCCCACCGACGGCCGACCGTGCCCCTGCCGTGCGGGCGGTACACCGCGGTCTTCCGAGAAGGGGTCTGCCCGTGACGGCACCGAACCCGACGAGCGCCACCGACCCGGTGAAGACCGTCTGCTCGTACTGCGGCGTGGGCTGCGGGATCCTGCTCGACGTCACGGTGGACACCGGTACCGGGCGGCGCACGGTGGTCAAGGTGTCGGGGGACAAGGCCCACCCGGCGAACCGCGGGCGGCTCTGCACCAAGGGCGCCACCCACGCGGACATGCTGGCCGCGCCCGGCCGGCTGGGGACGGCACTGGTGCGCACCGCCCGGGACGAACCCGCCGTGCCCACCGACGTGGACGCGGCGATCGGCGAGACCGCGCGGCGGTTGCGGGCGGTCCTGGAGGAGCACGGGCCGGACGGGTTGTCGTTCTACGTGTCCGGGCAGATGTCGATCGAGGCGCAGTACCTGGCGAACAAGTTGGCGAAGGGGTTCGTGCGGACGAACCAGATCGAGTCGAACTCGCGGTTGTGCATGGCGTCGGCCGGTACGGGTTACAAGCTGTCGTTGGGGGCGGACGGGCCGCCGGGGTCGTACCAGGACTTCGAGCGCGCGGACGTGTTCTTCGTGATCGGCGCGAACATGGCCGACTGCCATCCGATCCTGTTCCTGCGGATGACGGAGCGGGTGAGGTCGGCGGGGGCGAAGCTGATCGTGGTGGACCCGCGGCGCACCGCCACCGCGGACAAGGCGGACCTGTTCCTGCAGATCAGGCCCGGTACCGATCTGGCGTTGCTGAACGGGCTGCTGCACCTGCTGGTGGCGGACGGGCACATCGACCGGGAGTTCATCTCGGCCTTCACGCAGGGCTGGGAGGTGATGCCGGGCTTCCTGGCGGACTACGGGCCGGCGCGGGTCGCGGAGATCACCGGGATACCGGAGGCCGACATCCGGCTGGCCGCGCGCTGGATCGGCGAGGCCGGCGAGTGGACGAGCTGCTGGACGATGGGCCTCAACCAGTCCACCCACGGCACCTGGAACACCAACGCGCTGGTGAACCTGCACCTGGCCACCGGCGCGATCTGCCGCCCGGGCTCCGGTCCGCTGTCGCTGACCGGGCAGCCCAACGCGATGGGCGGCCGCGAGATGGGCTACATGGGCCCGGGCCTGCCCGGGCAGCGCTCGGTCCTGGTCGACGCCGACCGGGCCTTCACCGAGGACCTCTGGGGCCTGCCCCCGGACACCCTGCGCACCGACGTCGGCCGCGGCACCGTCGAGATGTTCGAGCGGATGGCCGCCGGGGACATCAAGGCCTGCTGGATCATCTGCACCAACCCGGTCGCCTCGGTCGCCAACCGCCGCACCGTCATCGCCGGCCTGGAGGCCGCCGAACTCGTCATCACCCAGGACGTCTTCACCGACACCGAGACCAACGCCTACGCCGACATCGTCCTGCCGGCCGCGATGTGGGCCGAGTCCGAAGGCGTGATGATCAACTCCGAGCGGAACCTCACCCTGCTGCCCGGCGTGATCGACCCGCCCGGCCAGGCCACCCCCGACTGGCAGTTGATCGCCCGGGTGGCCTGCGAGATGGGTTTCGCCGAGGCCTTCTCCTACACCTGCGCCGAGGAGGTGTTCGACGAGCTCCGCCGGGCCTGGAACCCCGAGACCGGCTGGGACCTGCGCGGGGTGACGTACGAGCGGCTGCGTGGGACGCCGGTGCAGTGGCCGGCCGCGCCCGGCGGCCCGGACCGCAACCCGATCCGCTACCTCGACGACGGCGCCGGCCGGAGCGCCGCCGAGAACCCGGACGGCACCCGCCCCCGGCTGCACTTCCCCACCCCGAGCGGCAAGGCGCAGTTCTTCGCCCGCCCGCACCTGCCCGCCGCCGAACTCCCCGACGACGACTACCCGTTCGTCCTGAACACCGGCCGCCTGCAGCACCAGTGGCACACCCTCACCAAGACCGGCAAGGTCGCCAAACTCAACAAACTCAACCCCGGCCCCTTCGTCGAACTGCACCCCGAGGACGCCCGACGGCTCGGCATCGCCGAACACGACCACGTCGAGATCGCCTCCCGCCGCGGCCGCGCCGTCCTGCCCGCCGTCGTCACCGACCGGGTCCGCCCCGGCAACTGCTTCGCGCCCTTCCACTGGAACGACCTCTTCGGCGAGTACCTCTCCGTCAACGCCGTCACCAACGACGCCGTCGACCCCCTCTCCTTCCAACCCGAGTTCAAAGCCTGCGCGGTCTCGCTGACCAAGGTCGCCGCCCCGGCCCGGCCCGGGAGCGACCGGCGGCCGGCCGAGGCGACGCCCGCCCCGGCGGCACCGGCCACCGTTCCCGTCCAGGCGCTGCAGGGCGCCGGCGCCGCCGCGCTGCTGGCCGGCGCCCTCGGCGTCGCCGATCTCGTACCGCCCGCCTTCGACGCGGACGAACGCCGGTACCTGGCCGGCTACCTGGCCGGCCTCGGCAGCGCGGAGCGGCCCGGCGCCGGCGGCGCCGTGCCCGTGCTGCCGGTCGAGGCACCGCTCGACCCGGACCGCGCGCGCTGGGTCAACGGGCTGCTGGCCGGGCTCTTCTCGCGGGCCCCGCTCGACCCGCCGGCGCCGGCGGCCGCCGCGGGGGGCGGCGCCGGCGTCCCCGGCGGCAACGGGCCGTCGTCCGAGGTGGTGATCCTCTGGGCCTCGCAGACCGGCAACGCCGAGGAGGTCGCCGCCGGCGCCGCCCGCCGGCTGACCGAGGCGGGCTGGGTCCCCCGGGTGCTCAGCATGGCCGACAGCACCCCCGGCTCGCTGCCGCCCGGGGCGCCTGTCCTGCTCATCACCAGCACCTTCGGCGACGGCGAGGCCCCCGACAACGGCGCCGGCTTCTGGGACGCCCTCACCGCCGACGGGCACCCGGGGATCGGCGGCCTGCAGTACTCGGTGCTCGCCCTCGGCGACTCCAGCTACGACGACTTCTGCGGCCACGGGCGCCGGATCGACCAGCGCCTCGGCGAACTCGGCGCGACCCGGCTGGCCCCCCGGGTGGACTGCGAACCCGACTACCACCGGGCCGCCGCCCGGTGGCTGGAGGAGGTCCTCGCCGCCCTGGCCGCCCAGCGCGCCGCCAGGGCCAGGGCCGCCGCACGGCTGTCGGCGACGCCGCCGTCCGCCACGGCCGGCTCCGGGTACTCGAAGACCTCGCCGTTCGCCACCCTGCTGGTCGGCAACCGGGTCCTCAGCCTGCCGGGCTCCGCCAAGGAGGTCCGGCAGTTCGCCTTCGACACCCGCGGCCGGGAGCACGGCGGCCTCGCGTACGAGGCCGGCGACGCACTCGGCGTCTGGCCCGCCAACTGCCCGGAACTGGTGGCGGAGTGGCTGGCCGTCACCGGTCTGGACCCGGACGACGACGTCCTGCTGACCGGGGGCGGCGCGGCGGGCCCGGCCGCCGTCCCGCTGGGCGAGGCCCTGCGGACCCGCCTGGAGATCGCCCGGATCACGCCCGACCTGCTGCGCTTCGTCGCCGAGCGGACCGGCGACCGCGACCTCAAGCGGCTGCTGCGCCCGGACAACAAGGGCGAGCTGGCGCGCTGGAGCTGGGGGCGGCAGGCCGTCGACGTGGTCGGGGCCCATCCCGTGCGGGCCACCGCGCAGGAGTGGGGCGGCGTCCTCAAGCGCCTCCAGCCGCGGCTTTACTCGATATCGTCCAGCCCGCTGGCCCACCCCGGCGAGGTACGGCTGACCGTCTCCGTCGTCCGGTACGCGGGCGAGACGGGCCGCGATCGCAAGGGCGTCTGCTCCACGTACCTGGCCGACGCGGCGGACGACGGCCCGGTGCCGGTGTTCGTCCAGCGGTCGCCGCACTTCAGGCCGCCCGCCGACCCCACCGCGCCGATGGTGATGGTCGGGCCGGGGACGGGCGTGGCGCCGTTCGTCGGGTTCCTGGAGGAGCGTCAGGCCCTCGGGCACACCGGCCCGAACTGGCTGTTCTTCGGCGAGCAGCGGGAGGCCACCGACTTCTACTACCGCGAGGAGCTCGAAGGCTTCCGCCGCGGCGGCCACCTGGACCGCCTCGACCTGGCCTTCTCCCGGGACCAGCGCGCCAAGATCTACGTCCAGGACCGGATGCGCGAGCACGGTCCGCGGCTGTGGGACTGGCTGCGCGGCGGCGCCCACTTCTACGTCTGCGGCGACGCCGGCCGGATGGCCAAGGACGTCGACCAGACCCTGCGCGACATCGCCGTCACCCACGGCGGCCTCACCGAGGAGGAGGCGGCCGGGTACCTGAAGCAGCTCGCCGCCGAGAAGCGCTACGTCCGGGACGTCTACTGACGGCGGAGCGGGGCAGCCGGCGACCCGCTCAGCCCGCCGGGGCCGGCCGCCGCCGCAGCCTGCCCCAGGTCCTCCGGACGGCTTCGACCGGGTCCCACCGGCCCGGGCGGGCGCGGACCAGCGGATAGCAGGCCAGTCCCAGCAGCACCGCCGAGAAGTGGCCCACGCTGGTGAAGTCCCGGGCCTCGACCAGGGCCAGACCGTAGAAGAACAGCAGGCCACCGAGGTAGAGGTAGCGCCAGGGCGCGGTGATCCGGTACGCCAGCACGGCCTCGACGCCGGCCAGGGCGTAGCTGACGCCGTAGTCCAGCGTGTAGACGGCGCTCTGCGGCGCGTGGCCGTGCTCGATCGCCCAGTAGAGGACGCCCTCGCTGAGGTAGGTGGCGCCGACATGGGCGATCAGCAGCACCGCGAGCCAGCGCCGGGTGCCCAGCCAGCGCTCGGCCGGCACATGGAAGATGTTGTAGAGGACGAAGTAGAAGTACCAGCCGCCGCCGGCGATCCACATCGCGCTGGTCACCAGCACCCGGACGGGCGACTCGGCGAGCTGGTGGAGGTTGGTCGAGCGGCGCTGAAGGATGTGCTCGGCCGTCTCGGGCGACACGTGCCGGATCACCACGGTGGTCGCGAACAGGATCACCAGCCAGATGTGGGTGCCGGGAGCCCGGCGGATGTACGCCCAGTAGGCGCGGGCCGCGCGGGCGGGCTGCGTCGGCACGGGCGGCTCCCCTCCGGCAGGGCCGGCCTGGCGCGGCCGGCATCAGGCCCAGCCTGCTGGACGGGCGGCACGGGTACGCTCCGCACTGCTCCGACCGGGTGAGGCGGGCGGGCGCGGAAGCCGTAGCAGGACTGTGACATGCGCCACACCGATCCCGGAAGCGGGGCTGCCACCCTGCTGAAGACCGTCACCGTTCCCGGGGGGAAGCACCGATGTCCGTACGCACCCGCCTGAGCACCGTCGCCGCCGTCGCCCTCACCACCGCCGTCACCGCCGGCGCCGCCGCGCTGCTGGCCGGCTGCGGTCCGGAGAACCCCGCCGGAGAGTCCGCAGCACCGCCCGCCGCCACCGCGCCGTCCGGGGCCGGGACGGCGTCCGGCCCGAGCACCCGCCCGGGCGGCACGGCCGCCCCCACCCCGACCGCCCCGACCGCGACCGCCACCACCCCGGCCGTCAACGGCACCGCGGGCAACCATCTGACCATCAGCAACGGCACCGACCACGTCCTGATGAACGGCACCTCGGTCGACTTCGGCACCGTCGTCCGGGACCTCGCGTGGTCGCCGGACGGCGCCAAGGCGGCCTTCGTCGACGGCGCCGGCAACCTGATGGTCGCCAACCCGGACGGCAGCGGCCGGGTCCTGGTGGCCCGGGCCCCAGGCGGGGAGACCTGGTCCCACCCCACCTGGCAGGTCAGCGCCGTGGTGCCGGGCGTCGAGGTGCCCCTGAAGAACAACATCTTCTTCGCCGCCGCCAAGGGCGGGGTCTCCCGGCTCAAGGGCATCGCCGCCACCGCCGTCGACGGCACGCCCCAGGTGCTCGGGCTGGGCACCGAGGAGGGCCCGGACATCAAGCCGCTCCCGCAGACCGGCAACACCTGGCCGAGCGCGGCGGGCCCGCACGGCACCGCGGTCTACGCGAACAGCGACACCGGCGAGGTCTACATCCGGGACGACTTCCTGCGCCAGCAGGGCGGTCCGCTCCTCCCCGGGTCCCAGCCCGCGCTGGCGCCGGGCGGCGAGGACCTGGTCTTCGTCCGGGCGGTGGGCGGCCACGACCACGTCTTCGAGGGCGGAGTGGCCGAGCGGCCGGCCAAGGACCTCACCCCGGGCGCCGCCACCGACTTCACCGAGCCGGCGTGGTCCCCCGACGGCAGGACGCTGGCCGTCCGGGCGCCCGACGGCATCTACACCCTCCCGGTCGACGGATCCGCGGCGCCGGTGAAGATCTCGACCTACACCGGCCTGCCGGCGTACCGGCCCTGACGGCCCGGCGGCCGGGCCCCCGATCGCGGGGGCCCGGGCGCAGGAAGCCCGGGCGCAGGATGCCCGGGCGCAGGATGCCCGGCGGCTACCGCCCGGAGCGGGCGATCTCGGCCCGCAGCTCGGCCAGTTGCTCGTCGGCCACTCCGAACGGAAGGAACTCGACCAGCCCGAGGAAACGGAACAGCACCTGGGCCCCGGTGACCGCGTACTCGTAGTCGCCGAAGCCCGCCACGGCACCCACCGCGCCCCTGGCCGCGCCCCGGACGACGTGCCCGGTCAGCTCGTCCGGGGCGTCGGCGGTCAGCCCGCGCCGCGCGCCGGGCCGGGCCAGGTACGGGCAGACCATCGAGGCGTACAGCATGCAGACCCGGTGGCCGGGGGCCTCCGGGGTCGGCGCGAGGTTGCGGTACGGGCGTCCGGCGGCCAGCGCCTCGGCGATCGCGGCGCACTCCGCCGGGCCGACCACCCGCCAGACCGGGCCGGGCGCCATCTCCCGGTCGCAGACCGAGCAGCGCCGCTGCCGGGCGCAGTCGGCGCTGCGGCCGTGGTCGGTGCGGGCGAACTGCGGCTCGCCGCCGGTCCACGGGGTGATGGCGGGCACCGGGTAGCCGCGGGTGTCGCGGGGCCTGGCCTCGACGGCCGGCGGCATCGGAACGCGGTCGAAACGCACCCCTCCTGCCTACCAGCCACCGCGGCACGGCACCAGGGTCCGCCCGGCTCGGCCCCGGCTCCTCCGGTCCCGTCGGGGCGACGGCCGCTACGCGCTGCCCGGGCGCACCAGCCCGCTCTCGTAGGCGATCACCACCACCTGGGCCCGGTCCCGGGCGCCGAGCTTGGCCATCGCCCGGTTCACATGGGTCTTGGCGGTGAGCGGGGTGACGAACAGCCGCTCCGCGATGTCGTCGTTGGAGAGGCCGGCCGCGACCAGGGCGACCACCTCCTGCTCGCGGGCGGTCAGCACGTCCAGCCGGGGCAGCGCGGCCCGGTCCTGCGGGGCCGGCTGGGCCAGGAAGCGGCCGATCAGAGCCTTGGTCGCGGCCGGGGAGAGCAGCGCGTCGCCGGCCGCGACCACCCGGATCGCGTCCAGCAGCTCCTCCGGGTTGATGCCCTTGCCGAGGAACCCGCTGGCCCCGGCGCGGATCGCCTCGGCGACGTACTCCTCGCTCTCGAAGGTGGTCAGCACCAGCACCTTGACGCCGGCCAGGTCCTCGTCGGCGGTGATCAGCCGGGTGGCTTCCAGCCCGTCCAGTTCGGGCATCCGGATGTCCATCAGGACGAGGTCGACCCGGGCGCTGCGGGCCAGCCGGACGGCCTCCCGTCCGGTGCCGGCCTCGGCCACCACCTCCAGGTCGGGGGCGGAGTCGATGAGCATCCGGAAGGTGCCCCGGAGCAGTGCCTGGTCGTCGGCGAGCAGCACACGGATCGTCATGGACAGCAGCCCTTTCGGCCGGTGCCGGCGGGCAGCGGCAGTTCGGCGTGGATACGGAAGCCCCCGCCGGGGCGCGGGCCGGCCGCGAGGGTGCCGCCGGCGGCCCGGGCGCGTTCGTGCATGCCGATCATGCCGTGCCCCGTCCCGGCGCCCGGTCCGGCGCCGGGCCCCGCGGCGGCGCCGAGCGGGCCCGTCCCGCGTCCCACCGGGCTGCGGCCGTCGTCCTCGACGGTCAGCCGAAGGGTGTCCGCGCCGAACTCCAGGCGGACCCGCGCGCTGGCGGGCCCGGCGTGCTTGTGGGAGTTGGTCAGCGCCTCCTGGATGATCCGGTAGGCCGTCAGGTCGGTGATCGGCGGGAGCTCGACCGGCGTACCGGCACGCTCCAGCCGGACCGGCAGCCCCGAGTGGCGGAAGGCTTCGAGCAGGTCGTCCAGGCCGGCGAGGCCCGGCGCCGGCTCCCGGGGGGCCGACTGCTCGCCGCTGTTGCGGAGCAGGCCGACGGTGGCGCGCAGCTCGTCCAGGGCGGCCCGGCTGGTGTCGCGGATCCGCTCCAGCGCCTGGTAGGCGTGCTCGGGGTCGGTGCGCATCAGATGGTGGGCGACGCCGGCCTGGGCGTTGACCAGGGTGATGTGGTGGGCCACCACGTCGTGCAGCTCGCGGGCGATCCGCATCCGTTCCTCGGTGACCCGGCGGCGGGCCTCCTCCTCGCGGGTGCGTTCGGCCCGTTCGGCCCGCTCCATCGCGGAGGCGAGCAGCTCGCGGCGGCTGCGGACGGCGTCGCCGACGGCCACCGACAGGCAGGTCCAGGCGATCAGGCCGAGGTTCTGCGGCAGGTCCTCGACGCCCGGGCGGGTGAACAGGCCGGCGGTGGTCAGCGCGACGGCGGCGCAGGCCCCGGAGCGCCAGGCGGTACGCCGGTCGGTGCGGGTCGCGACGGCGAAGAGCGCGAACCCGACGGCGGCCGGCGGCGGCCCGTTGACGGGGACGAGGACGAACTCGACCACCCCGATCAGCACGGTCGCCGAGGCCACCTGGACCGGCCACCGGCTGCGCGCCAGCAGGGGCACGCAGGAGATGGCGAGCAGCACCAGGTAGACCGGGATCGAGGCGTTCTGGTGGTAGGCGGTGGCCGCGGTGACCGGCGCGACCAGCACGAAGCAGACCAGCGCCACGGCCAGGTCGGTCATCAGCGGCCGCGCGCGCAGCCACTGCCTGATCGGGTCGGCCATCTGCACTCCTTCACCGTACGCAGTCGGGGGCGGTCAGCGGGCCGGGCGGGGGCCCGGCGGGCGGGGATCGGGTGGGGCGGGGACCGGCGGGCGCGGCCCGGGTGGGGCGGGGACCGGCGGGCGCGGCCCGGGTGGGGCGGGGACCGGCGGGCGCGGCCCGGGTGGGGCGGGGACCGGGTGGCACAGGCCGGGGCCCGGACCGGTCCTGCCGCCCGGTCCGGGCCCCCACCGCGCTCGGACGGTCAGCGGGCGGCGTCCACCCGCGCCGGCTCCTCGGCCGGCCGCTCGGCGAGCAGCACCGGCGGCTGCGGCGCCGGATCCGGCTCACCCTCGACCGAGACGTGCGGCAGCAGCCGGTCCAGCCAGCCGGGCAGCCACCAGTTGGCCGCGCCGAACCGGTGCATCAGCGCCGGGACCAGCACCATCCGCAGCACCAGGACGTCGAGCAGGACGGCGAGCGCCAGGCCGATCCCGAACTCGGCGATCATCCGCTGGCCGCCGAAGATGAAGGCGGCGAAGACGCAGGCCATGATGACGGCCGCGGCGGTGATGACCTGCCCCGTCTCGCCGTGGCCGACCCGGACGGCCCGGCGGTTGTCCCGGGTGTGGGTCCACTCCTCGTGCATCCGGCTGATCAGGAAGACCTGGTAGTCCATCGAGAGGCCGAACAGGATCGCGATGATCATGACCGGCGCGAAGGCCTCGATCGGGCCGGCCGCGCCGGCTCCCAGCGCCTCCGACCCCCAGCCCCACTGGAAGACCGCGACGATCGCGCCGAACGCCGCCCCCATCGTGAGCAGGTTCATCGCCACGCCGATCAGCGGCACCAGCAGGCTGCGGAAGGCCACCATCATCAGCAGGCAGCCCAGGCCCACGATGATCGCGATGAACACCGGCAGCTTGGAGATCAGGACGTCCGCGAAGTCCGCCGCGGTCGCCGTGGCGCCGCCCACGTACACCTGCAGTCCGGTGCCGGCCTCGGCCTGCGGGACGACCCGCTCCCGCAGGTCGGTGATCAGGGCCGAGGTCTGCTCGGACTGCGGGGAGGTGCTCGGCACCACCCGTACGGTGCCGATGCTCTGGCCGTCCTTCATCGGCGCGGAGGCCACCTGGGCCACCCCGGGCACCGTCTTCAGCTCGGTGACGAGCTTCGCCAGCGCCGCCTGCTCCGGCGCGCCGGGCGCTTCGGCGACCAGCAGCAGCGGCCCGTTGGACCCGGCGCCGAACCCGTCGGCCATCAGGTCGTACGCCTGCCGGGTGGTGCTGGACTTCGGGTTGTTGCCCGCGTCCGAGCTGCCGAGGCGCAGGGAGAACACCGGCACCGCGACGGCGGCCATCACCAGCAGCGCGACCAGCGCCTTGCCGGTCGGCCTGGCCTGCACCCGCAGCGCCCAGCGGGCCCAGACCCCGGCGGACTGCAGCTCGGTCGGCCCCTGGTCGGCCAGCTGCCGGCGCTGGGCGCGGCTCAGCACCTTCAGCTTCAGCATGCCGAGCATGGCCGGCAGCAGGGTGATCGCGGCCAGCACGGTCAGTCCGACGGTCAGCGCGGCGGAGATGGCCATCCCGTTCAGGAAGCCGATGCCGAGGATCAGCATGCCCAGCAGGGCGATCACCACGGTGAGCCCGGCGAAGAGCACCGCCCGGCCGGAGGTGTTCAGCGCCCGGACCACCGAGTCCTGCACGCTCAGCCCGGCCATCAGGCCCTTGCGGTGCCGGTTGACGATGAACAGGGCGTAGTCGATGCCGACGCCCAGGCCCACCAGGGCGCCGAGGGTGGGGGCCACCGAGGCGACGCTCATCCCGTGGCTGAGCAGACCGGTGCCGATCACGCCGGTACCGACCCCGGCCACCGCGGTGAGCACCGGCAGGGCGGCCGCCCACAGCGAGCGGAACACCAGTGTCATCACGATCAGCGCGGCCACGATGCCGATCAGCTCGCTGGCACCGCCCATCTCGCTCTCGCTGTTCTGCACGGCCTGCCCGCCGAGCTGGACGTCCAGGCCGTCGGTGCGGGCCTGCTCGGCCAGCTGGACCACGTGCTCGACGTCGGCCTTGGGGATCTCCCGGGCGTTGCCGGTGAAGTTCACCTGGGCGTACGCGGTGGTGCCGTCCTTGCTGATCTGCGGCGCGCCCTGCGGGCTGTACGGGCTCACCACCGAGGCCACGGACGGGGCGGTGGAGATCTCCTCCAGCACCTTGCCCATCCGGTCCTTGGTCGCGGCGTCGTTCACCGAGCCGCCGGTGGTGTGCCAGACCACGGTGTCGGTGTCGCCGGCCGCGGCCGGCATGCCCGCCTTCAGCAGGTCCAGGGCCTTGCTGGACTCGGTGGCGGGCATCGACATGCTGTCGCTGTACTTGGTGCCGAAGGCGCCGGACGCCGCGCCGAGGCCGACCAGCAGGCCCAGCCACAGCAGGACGGTCACGAGCCGGTGCCGGTGGCACCAGCGGGCAAGCGCGGACATCGGGTCTCCAGAAGTGTCGGGCCCGGGGTCGGGCCGGCCGGCGCGCCGCCGCGCACGTCGCCAGGGGTGCCGGACGCGGGCGCCCGCCGGGTGCGGCGGGTGCGCGGCCGGGTGCGACCGGCACCCGATGGGCACCCGGCCGTCACGCGGATCGGATCCGGAGGCGGGGACGGCACTGTCCGGCCCCGGCCCCGAGTGGGCCGCGGGCCTCTCCCCCGGTCCGTTCCACCCTCCCTTCCGGGGGCCGCGCTGTCGTCACCCGTCCGCAGACACCCGGCGTACCGCGCCCGCGGTATCCGGCACGGCGGCGTACCGCGGGCGCGGGCACCGGAGCCGCGCGCTGGCGTGTTGCCCCGGCGCTCCCGGCCGGGTCCGGGAGACTGGCACCGCCGGACGGACGGCCGGCCGGAAGCGAGGACCGGACCCCATGGACATCACACTTCGGCTGGCCCAGCAGCCGGAGGCCGACGCGTTGCTCGGCCGCAGCCCGCTGGCCGCCCTGGCGGGCATGCTGCTCGACCAGCAGGTCCCGATGGAGTGGGCCTTCTCGGGGCCGTACACGATCGCCCTTCGCCTGGGCCGCGACGACCTGGACGCGCACGAGATCGCCGCCTACGAGCCGGAGGCCTTCGCCGCCCTGCTGTCGCAGAAGCCGGCCGTGCACCGCTACCCGGGCTCGATGGCCAAGCGCCTCCAGCAGCTCTGCCAGTATCTGGTCGAGCACTACGACGGGGACGCCGCCGCCGTCTGGGAGGGCGTGGAGAGCGGCAAGGAGCTGCTGACCCGGCTGAACGAGCTGCCCGGCTTCGGGAAGCAGAAGGCCCAGATCTTCCTGGCGCTGCTGGGCAAGCAGTTCGGGGTCGCCCCGGAGGGCTGGCGGGAGGCGGCGGGCCCGTACGGGGAGCAGGGCTGCCACCGTTCGGTGGCGGACATCACCGGGCCCGAGTCGCTGGAACAGGTCCGCGCGTACAAGCAGGAGGCGAAGCGCGCGGCGAAGAAGGCCTGAGGTGTCCATGCGATCTTTTCAGAAGCCTCACACGAACGTCTGTTCCCGGGCGGCGTGGCCTGCTTAGGCTCCGCGTGCGTGCACAACGGCGTGTGCGGCCTCCGGTGCCGGCGGCGCGCCTTCGCGCCTCCGCCCGTACGGAAAGATCACATGGACTACTGCGCATCCTGCCGACGCCATCTCAACGGCGCCCTCTCCTGCCCCGGGTGCGGCGTGGCCGCCGCCATGGCCGCCGCTCCACCGCCCGGCCCCGGCCGCGCGACGGCGGCCGACACCCCGACCGAGCTGCTGCCCGCCGTACCCCTGACGCCCGGCGCGGCGGCTCCCCGTACGCGGGCCGACCGGCGCGGCCGGGCCCGTTCCGGCCGGCGGCGCGGCGCGCTGGTGCTCGGCGCCGCCGTCCTGGTGCTCGCGGGCCTCGGCGCGGTGGCCCTGGCCAGCACGGACCAGGAGCCGGTGGCCGCGCCGGCCGCCTCCCCCGCTGCGCCGTCCCCCGTACCCACCGCCGGCGGCGGCGCCACCACGGCCGCGCCCGCGCCGGCCCCGGTGGCCACCAGCGCGAAGGCCGCCACGGGTACGCCGAGCGGCAGACCGAGCCCCAGCGCCTCCCCCTCGGCCAGCGCGACGGCGCCTTCGCCCGGGCCGGCCGCCCCCGCGCCGGCGACCGCGCCGGGGACGGCTCCCGGATCGTCGGCGCCCCGGCCGAGCACGCCCGCCCCCGCGCCGAGCACGCCCCAGCCGCAGCCCTCCCCGACGGCCTCGCCGAGCTGCACCCGGATCCTCTTCTGGTGCTCCTGACACCGGGTGCCCCGCGCCCCGGGGCTCCCGCCCGGCCGAGGGTGCGTCAGCGGATCCTGCGGTACGGGTAGCGGCCCCGGACGGTCCGGCCGAAGCAGCGGCCGTGGCTCGGGGCGTCCATCAGCTCCTCGTGCACCCGCCGGGGGACGTCCGCGTAGCTGTACACCGCGCCGCTGACGAACTCGATCTCCAGCACCCGGTTCGCCGCGTCGTAGCCCACCGAGCGCAGCGCCGAGGAGTCCACCGGCCGCCGGTGGGCGACCGTCCGTGTCCGTGCCATGGGGCCACCAGCCTTCGCCGTCCCGGGTCCTGGCCCCCCGTCCAGTGTGCGCCCGTCAGACCGGCCACGCGAAGGGGTCCCGGCCGGCGGCCGGAACCCCTCGGGTGCAACCCCTGGTCAGAGGACGGGCACCGGCTCCCCCTGGGCGTGGGCCCCGGCGGCCGGCTCCGCCGCCGAACCGTCGGCGGTGTCCCCGGCAGCGTCCTCCGCCGTGTGCCCGGCGGAGTGCTTCGGCAGGGCGAACATCAGCGCGAAGACCGCCAGCAGCACGCCGACGACCCACCACATCGCGTGGACGAACCCGGCGGTGAACTCCGCACCGACCGCCTGCGGCGCCGCGTTCTCGTCGATCACGCCGAAGAAGGCCACCGACACCAGGCCGAGCCCGAGCGCCATGCCGAGCTGGCCGGTGGTGTTGATCAGCCCGGAGGCCGACCCGGCGTGCTCGCGCGGCACCTCGGAGAGGATCGCCTCGGTGATCGGGGCGACGATCAGGCCCATCCCGGCGCCCATCACCACCAGCGGCAGCGCCATCTGCCAGGACGCGATCGCACCCGCGTACCGGTCGGCCTCCCAGATGTAGAGCAGCACGCCCGTCGCCATCACCAGCGCGCCGGCCTGCAGCACCTTGCGCCCGAACCGCGGGACGAGCTTCTGCACCGACATCCCGGCGGCCACCGAGACGGCGATCGAGAACGGGATGCCGGTCGTGCCGGCCTTCAGCGCGCTCCAGCCCAGGCCGACCTGCATGTAGAGCGTCCAGACCAGGAAGAAGATGCCGGTGACGATCCCGAAGGTCAGCTGCACGCCGATGCCGGCGGCGAAGCTCTTCACCCGGAACAGCGTCAGCTCGACCAGCGGCGAGCCGTCCCGGCGGGTCTTGATCTGCTCGTACCGGACGAACAGCGCGAAGACCGGCAGGCTGCCCGCCATCGAGAGGTGGCCCCAGAGCGGCCAGCCGGCGTCGCGGCCGTGGGTGAGCGGGTAGAGCAGCATCAGCAGGCCGACGCTGGCCAGCGCCATGCCCAGCAGGTCCAGGCGCAGCGCCTTCTCGGCCCGGGACTCCGTGATGTACCGGCGCCCGAGCAGCAGCCCCGCGACGCCGACCGGCAGGTTGATCAGGAAGATCGGCCGCCACTGCAGGCCGAAGAGGTCCCACTGGGTCAGCAGCGCGCCGATCAGCGGCCCGGAGACCGCGCCGAGGCCGACGATGGCGCCGAACATCCCGAACACCTTGCCGCGCTCGTGGGCGGGGAAGGTCGCGTGGATGATCGACAGCACCTGGGGCACCATCAGCGCGGCGGTCGCGCCCTGCAGGACGCGGGTGGCGACCAGCATCTCCGGGCCGGTGGCCAGGCCGCAGAGCGCGGACGCGACGGTGAACCCGCCGATGCCCAGCAGGAAGAGCCGCTTGCGGCCGTAGATGTCACCGAGCCGCCCGCCGGTGATCAGGCCGATCGCGAACGCCAGCGCGTACCCGCCGGTGACCCACTGGACGGCGCTGAACGAGGCGCCGGTGTCCTGCTGGATGCTCGGGATGGCGATGTTGACGATGGTGACGTCGACCAGGTCCATGAAGGAGGCCATCATCACCACCGCGAGGGCGATCCAGCGGCGGCGGTCGGCCGCGCCGTCGGGTTCGGTTCCGGTGTCGGTCCTGGGTACTGCTGCGGCGGTCATCGCACGCCTTTCCTTGGCTGTCCGGGGCACGTCGCCGACTCTAGAAGCCATGTAGGTCGGATTCCGTCCTCGTTCTGCGGCATGCTGGCGGCCATGACGGACACCCCGGCACGACTGCTGAATCTGCTCTCCCTGTTGCAGACCCCGCGCGAGTGGCCCGGCAGCGAACTGGCCGAGCGCCTGGAGGTCAGCCCCCGCACCATCCGGCGCGACATCGAACGGCTGCGCGACCTCGGCTACCCCGTCCAGGCGACGATGGGCGCGGTCGGCGGGTACCGGCTGATCGCGGGCACCGCGATGCCGCCACTGCTGCTGGACGACGAGGAGGCGGTGGCCATCGCCGTCGGCCTGCGGGCGGCGGCCGGACACGCCGTGGGCGGCATCGAGGAGGCGTCGGTGCGGGCGCTCGCCAAGCTCGTCCAGGTGCTGCCGTCCCGGTTGCGGCACCGGGTGAGCACGCTGAACGAGGCCACCGTCCCGCTGCTGAGGGGGGACGGGCCGACCGTCGACCCGGAGGACCTCACCCTGCTGGCCGCCGCCATCTCCAACCGCGAGCGGCTGCGCTTCGGCTACCGGGCCGTCGACGGCGCCGAGAGCAAGCGGCTGGTGGAGCCGCACCGGCTGGTCTCGGCGGGGCGCCGCTGGTACCTGGTGGCGTACGACAACGGCCGGGACGACTGGCGGATCTTCCGGGTGGACCGGATCACGGAGCCGTTCGCGACCGGCGTGCGGACCCCGGCCCGCGAGCTGCCCGCCGAGGACGCCGCCGCGTACGTCGCCGCCAAGTTCTCCCGGCTCACCCCGTCCTTCCGGGCGGTGGCGACCGTCTTCGCGCCGGCCGAGGAGGTGCTGCGGCGCTTCCCCCGCGCCGACGAGGTGCTGCCGCTGGACGAACGGAGCTGCCGGCTGCAGAGCCGGGAAGACTCACTGGAGTGGCTGGCGATGCGGCTGCTCATGCTGGGCTGCGAATTCGAGGTGCACGAGCCGCCGGAGCTGGCCGACCACCTGCGCGCACTCGGCGGCCGGGCCACCCGCGCGACGGCGGGCGGCCCCGGCTGAGGACGGCTCAGCTGCTCAGCTGCTCGGCTACTCAGTTGCCCGGCGGCTCGGCGGCGCGGGCGACGCCTCAGGCGCTGTACTCGGCGGTGATCACCGCGCGGGCCAGCGTGTGGAAGGTGATGTGGAAGCCGATCTGGGCCGCCGGGGTGTCGCGGGTGACCTCCAGCGCCGGGACGTCCAGCGCGTGCACGGCGAAGAGGTACCGGTGGGCCGGCCCGGGCGGCGGGGCGGCGCCGTCGTATTGGTGACCGGGGAAGTCGTTGCGGGCGTGGAAGGAGGCGCCGCCGGGGAGGTCCGCGTCCGAGGAGCCCGCGCCGCGCGGCAGTTCGGTGGTGCCGGCGGGCAGGTTGAGCGCCAGCCAGTGCCACCAGCCGCTGCCGGTGGGCGCGTCCGGGTCGTAGCAGGTGACGGCGAAGCCGAGGGTCCCCTCCGGCGCGCCGGACCAGGCCAGCTGCGGCGAGAGGTTGCCGCCGGCGTGGGCGAAGTCCTTGGGCAGCACACCGCCGTCGGTGATGTCACTACTGGTCAGACTGAAGGACGGCACCTGCGGCAGGAACTCGTACGGAAGCGGCGGACGGGCGCTCACGGGGGATCACCTTTCGACGGGGCTCTCGGGCGTCCCCACTTTATGGCTCCCCCTCCCGCCGGGGCAGCAGCTCGCCCTAGAGTCTGCCCATGGCCTCGGACGACCGCAGCAGCACTCCCGCCCTTGACCCGGCCCGCATGATCGCGGACGCACGCCGGGCCTTCTTCGTGATGATCGGCGTCCTGGCCGTCGTCTGGCTGATCCAGGTCGTCAACTGGACCGACGACTACCGGCTGACGCGGGACTTCGGCATCCGCCCGCAGCAGCTGGGGCGGCTCGGGGACGTGTTCGCGGCGCCGTTCCTGCACATGAGCTGGCACCACCTGGAGGGCAACTCCGGGCCGCTGTTCATCTTCGGGTTCCTGGCCGCGTACCGGGGCGTGCGCAAGTTCCTCGGCCTGACCGTGCTGGTCACGGTGACCAGCGGGGCGGCCGTCTGGCTGTTCCAGGGCACGGACACCATCTCGGCCGGGGCCAGCGGGGTGATCTTCGGGTACTTCGGCTACGTCGTGCTGCGCGGGGTCTTCGACCGGAACCTGGTCGACACGCTGATCGGCGTGGTGATGGGGGCGTCCTTCGCCTACATCCTCACCACCGCCCTGCCGGGCACCCCGGACGTGAGCTGGCTGGGCCACCTGGGCGGTCTGGTGGGCGGCCTGGCCGGCGCCTGGATCTTCCGGGACCGGAGCGGGAGGAACGCGCCCGCAGCAGCCGCCACAGCATCCGCCACGGTGCCCGGGCCGGCCCGCAGCCCGCACGCCGACCTGCTGAAAGAGCTGGACGACCTCGGCATCTGATCCCTTTAGGTATAGACCAATCCTGGGCGCCGGGTTAGCGTGAGGGCACCTGTACCCCCCTGCTCCGGAGCCGCGCCGTGGAGTCGTCCGTCCTCGCCTTCGCCACCGACCTGATCGACGAGGGCGCCGACACGTTCTTCGGCAACCTCACCGACCGCGCCGGCGTCGGCGGCGTCACCCTGGCCTCCGTCTACCACGAGGCCCGTGACGTCTTCCCGCACAACCCCGAGCGGGTGATCCGGTACCTGGAGCCGGGCGCCGCGTACTTCCGCCCGGACCCGTCCCGCTGGGCCGGCCGGCGCCTCGCCCCGGCGCCGTCCACCGCGATCGGCGACCGCGACCCGTTCGCCGAGGCCGCCGACGAGGCCCGCCGGCGCGGCCTCAAGCTGCACGCCTGGACGGTCTTCTGCCACAACGACCGGCTCGGCTTCCAGCACCCGGACTGCGCCCCCGCCAACGCTTTCGGAGACCGCCACCTCACCGAGCTCTGCCCGGCCAACCCCGAGGTCCGCGAGTACGCCGTCACGCTGGTGGCCGAACTCGCCCGGTACGGCGTCGACGCGATCCGGGCCGAGTCGCTGCACTTCCACGGCCTGCGCCACGGCTACCACCACGAGCGCTACTTCGAGGAGCTCGGCCCGCTCGCCGAGGCACTGCTCGGGATCTGCTTCTGCGACCACTGCCGGGCGAACGCCGTCCGCGCGGGCGTCCCCGCCGAGGAGGCCCGCACGGCCGTCCGGGCCGAGCTGCGCCGACGCCTCGCCGACGAGGACGCCGCCGCCGAGCAGACGCCGCTGGACCAGCTGGCGGGCGGCGCGGTCGCCGCGTACGTCGACGCCTCGGCGCTCACCGTCACCTCGCTGTCCGCCGAGGTGGCCGAGGCCGCCGGGCAGCACGGCATGCGGCTGACCTTCATGGACGGCGGCGGGCCCGGCAGGGGCTGGCTCTCCGGCATCGAGCTGCCGGCCCTCGCGAAGGCCGCCCACCAGATCGAGACGCTGGGCTACGCGAAGACCCCGGAGGCCGTCCGCGAGAAGGTCGCCGCGTTCGCGCTGCACGGCGTCCGCCCGGAGGACATGGCGGTGATCCTGCGTCCGATGGCCTCCGACTGCGACGGGCCGGCCAACCTCGCCGCCAAGATCGAGGTGCTGCGCTCGCTGGGCGTGCCGGAGGTCGAGTTCTACAACTACGGCCTGATGCGGCTGTCCTCGATGGACCGGATCGGCGCCGCGCTGGCCGGCTGACCCCGCCCCGCCGGGCCGGCGGCCGACCCGCCCGGCCGGCCGCCGGCCCGGCGCGCCGTCACCGCCGTCGCCTGGACGTCCCGAACAGGCTGCGGCTGATCTCCCGGCCGAGCTGCGTACCGGCCGAGCGGGCGAAGGACTTCAGCGCGGGGTTGGCCAGCAGCGAGCCGAGCAGCCCGCCCTCGTCCTTCCCGGCCCTCCCGGCCCTCCCGTCCTGCCCGGGCTTCGCCGGCTTGTCCGTCCGACCGGACCCGGCCGGCGGCGGCGCGTCCTGGGGTTCCGGCCGGGCCGCGCGGGCGGCCAGCTTCTCGTACGCCGACTCCCGGTCGATCGCGTCCCGGTACCGCGCGCCCAGCGGGGACGCGTCCACCGCGGCCCGCAGGGCCTGCTCCCCGAGCGGACCCATCAGCGAGCGCGGCGCCCGCAGCCGGGTCGCCGCCACCGGCGTCGGCGCGCCCGTCTCGGAGAGCACCGTCACCACGGCCTCCCCGGTGCCGAGCGAGGTCAGCACCTCGGCCAGGTCGTAGGAGGAGCGGGGGAAGGTCGAGACGGTCGCCTTCAGCGCCTTGGCGTCGTCCGGGGTGAAGGCCCGCAGCGCGTGCTGCACCCGGTTGCCCAGCTGGGCCAGCACCTCGCCCGGCACGTCCTTCGGCGACTGGGTCACGAAGAAGATCCCGATCCCCTTCGACCTGATCAGCCGTACGGTCTGGGTGATCGCCTCCAGGAAGGCCTCGGAGGCGCCCTTGAACAGCAGGTGCGCTTCGTCGAAGAAGAAGACCAGCTTGGGTTTGTCCAGGTCGCCGACCTCCGGCAGCTCCTGGTGGAGGTCGGCCAGCAGCCACATCAGGAAGGTGGAGAACAGCCTCGGCCGGTCCTGCACGGCGGGCAGTTCCAGGACGGAGACCGTCCCCTCCCCGGTGGGGCCGACCCGCAGCAGGTCGGCGGTGTCGAACTCGGGCTCGCCGAAGAACGCCCCCGCGCCCTCGTTGTCGAGCACGGTGAGGGAGCGCAGGATGACGCCGGCCGTGGCCGCCGAGAGGCCGCCGATGTCCTTCAGCTCCGCCTTGCCCTCGGGGGAGGTGAGGAAGGTGATGACCGCGGTGAGGTCCTTGAGGTCGTACAGCTCCAGGCCCTGCTTGTCGGCGTAGTGGAAGACCAGGCCGAGCGAGGCCTCCTGGGTCTCGTTCAGGTCGAGCACCTTGGCCAGCAGCAGCGGGCCGAAGCTGGTGACGGTGGCTCGGACGGGGATGCCGGCGCCCTGCCCGCCGAGCGCGTAGAACTCGGCCGGGCAGCCCTGCGGGGTCCAGTCCTGGCCCACGTCGGCGGCCCGGCCGGTGATCCGGGCGCCGGGGGTGCCGGGGGCCGCGATGCCGGAGACGTCGCCCTTGATGTCGGCGAGGAACACCGGGACACCTTGGGCGGAGAGCTGTTCGGCGATCAGCTGCAGGGTCTTGGTCTTGCCGGTGCCGGTGGCCCCGGCGACCAGCCCGTGCCGGTTGAGCACCGGGAGCGGGATCCGGACCGGTGCGGCCGGGTACGCCGTGCCGTCGAGCAGGGCGGCGCCGAGATCCAGGGCCGGCCCGGTGAAGGCGTAGCCCGCGGCGATCTCCCGCACGGCCGCCGGCAGCCCGGCCTCCGGCAGGTCCCGGCCGGCCGCATCCTCGCCGGACGGGCCCGGTTTCTGGTCGGTGGTCATCTGGGCACGCTCCTGGGCAGGCTGGACAACGATCGCGACATTTCCCATGAAACATCCGCAATCGCCCGCCGGAGCTGCGCGACAGGCCCCCGCACGCGGGAACATTTCGCCCGCAGTTCCGGGCATCGACGCAGGTCGGCCATACTCAGGCGGTCTTGCCGGGCCGCGTCTGCTGCGCCGGCCGCCACCCAAACGGTAGGCTTTCCGTGTGATCTTCAAGCGCATCGGCAACGGGCGGCCGTACCCGGATCACGGCCGGACCAGCACCCGCCAGTGGGCGGACGTCGCCCCACGCCCGGTGCGACTGGACCAGCTGGTGACCACCAAGGGGCAGTTGGACCTCGAAACCCTGCTGGCGGAGGACTCCACCTTCTACGGGGACCTCTTCGCCCACGTCGTCAAGTGGCACGGCGACCTCTACCTGGAGGACGGGCTGCACCGTGCCGTCCGGGCGGCCCTGCAGCAGCGTCAGGTGCTGCACGCCCGCGTCCTCGAAATGGAGTGACGGGCCCGGCCCGTCGCTCCACCCTGTCCGGCAGGCACTCCGGCCTGCCCTGCCACGCCCCGCACCAGGGCGCCTCCCGCTCGGCCCGTACATCCTTTCGGGTGCCGCCGTACTCCAGATGATGATCATTTAGTACCTTCGGAGCGGTCCCGCACTAGTCTGCTGACAACGGCCGAAATCTCCCTGGCGCCCCGCCCGACCGGCCGTACCCGTCACCGAACCCCGCCCTGGCACGAGGGGGAGACAAACCGTGAGCATGTTGACTCCCCAAGGCTTGAAGGGGAAGCAGTACCGGGTCACCGGCACCGCGTATCCGCGGCTCGGCCGACCCCCCAGGAAGGGCCGCAAGATCTTCGCGTTCATCTGCTCGCTGCTCGCGCTGGCCCTGATCGGCCTCGGCGGCGTGCAGCTGGTGGACATCTTCACCGGGAAGTTCAAGCACGCCACCGCCCAGGCCTGCGCGACCCCGTCGGCCGCCGCCACCGGCAAGGCACTGGCGGCCCCGGCCGCCGACGCCCCGCCGGGCACGTCGCCCGCCCCGGCCGCGCCGGTCGACCCGGCCGCCGTCCCGCAGCCCCAGGCCGTGACCGTCAACGTCTACAACGCCACCGCCAAGGCCGGCCTGGCCGGCCGCACCGCCGAGGAGCTGAAGAAGCGCGGCTTCGTCATCGGCACCGTCGGAAACGCGCCGACCGCCCTCGACAAGAAGGTGCCCGGCACCGCCCAGGTGATCGGCGGCCCCGCCGCCGTCGGCGCCATGACCCTGCTGACCTCGCAGATCGCCGGCGCCACCAGCACCCCCGACGCCCGGACGGACGCGACCGTCGACTTCGTGATCGGTGACAGCTACAACGCCCTGCTGGACGAGACCCAGGCCGCCGCGGCACTCGCGCTGGCCACCAAGCCCTCGCCGACCCCCACCCCGGGCAGCTGCTGAGGCGGACGCGACCACCCTGAGCACGGCGAAGGCCCCCGGTGACCGGGGGCCTTCGCCGTGCTCAGGGTTCGGGGGACGCGACCCGGGGGCGGTTCAGCCCGCGGTGCCGTAGAGGCGGTCCCCGGCGTCGCCGAGGCCCGGGACGATGTAGCCGTTCTCGTTGAGGCGCTCGTCGACCGCGGCGGTGACGACGGTGACCGGCAGGCCGGTCAGCTCCTTCTCCATCACCGCGACGCCCTCGGGGGCCGCCAGCAGCACGACCGCGGTGACGTCGGTGGCGCCGCGGTCGATCAGCATCCGGATGGCCGCGACCAGCGTGCCGCCGGTCGCCAGCATCGGGTCCAGCACGTACACCTGGCGGCCGGAGAGGTCGTCGGGCATCCGGGTCGCGTAGGTGGAGGCCTCCAGGGTCTCCTCGTTGCGCACCATGCCCAGGAAGCCGACCTCGGCGGTCGGCAGCAGCCGGGTCATCCCGTCGAGCATGCCGAGGCCGGCCCGCAGGATCGGGACGACCAGCGGGCGGGGGTAGCTCAGCCGGGTGCCGGTGGTGACCGCGACCGGTGTGGTGATCTCCACCGCCTCGGTGCGGACGTCCCGGGTGGCCTCGTACGCGAGCAGGGTGACCAGCTCGTCGGTGAGGCGACGGAAGGTCGGTGAGTCGGTGCGCTCGTCGCGCAGGGTGGAGAGCTTGTGGGCGACCAGGGGGTGGTCGACGACGTGGATCCGCATGTCTCGACCATAACCGCGGCCGGACACCCGTACGACCCGCCGAACGGGGCCCTGCGGCCGCCCGCGGGCCGGCACCCGCCGCGGGCACCGACCGTCACGCGATCGGCGGCACGCCGTGACACACCGCGAATGCCCGAGTCGATCCCGCTCCTGTGGTATCAAACCGGCGGATCTGGGAAGGTCAGACGCTATGACGAGCAACCCGAACGCCGGGGGCGGCTCGACGGGCGGGCCGCTGGGCCCGTCGGGCGGGCCCGCGAGGGCGGCCCCGGACCACCCGGAGACCGAGACGGAACGCCGCAAGCGGCGGGCCGTGTTCCTGCGTGAGCTGGCCGAGGCACGCGAACTGCGGGCCCGGGTGCAGCCCCGGCGCACCAAGGAGCGGCGGATGCGCGAGGCCATGCGGATGCGGACCTTCCGGATCTGACGGCGTGTCGGCCCACTTCTCGGCCCCCGGCCAATACTTCCTACACGAGCTGCGAAGACGCGCTGCCGAACACCCCCCGCAATCGCGGGCTTTCTGTCACGATTCCGATGGGACGGTCCGAACAGCGGACCGCCTCCGGCGCGGGGGCGGCCAGACCGCGTTCGCCCGAGATCGCCTACAGCCGAGACCAATCTTGGGAGTGTCCCTGGTGGCGTACTTCGCTGCAGTGCTTGCTCGCACCGAGGACGGGTGGGATGTGAGCGAGACGGAACTCGACAGCGTCGAGAGTCTCGCCGACCTGGCCGACCTGGCCCGCGAGGCCGCACAGGAGGACGACAGCGTGCTCGTCTTCATCGAACAGGAGGACGCGTGGTTCGCCATCGTCCGCGTGGACGGTGAGGAGGACCCACGGATCTTCGTCTCGGACGGCGCCGCAGCCGCCCGCAGTTCCTACGGGTCGGTCCTCACCGACGAGCTGGTGGAACAGGCCGGCGAGAGCGAGTTCGACGACCTCGACAACCTCGTCGCCGAGCTGGACGACGAGGACTCGGCCTCCGAGGAGGACGAGGACGAGGACGACGGCCCCGCCCTGGGTCCCGGCGGGGTGCCGGTCGGCCCGCTCGGCGACTCCGAGATCCTGGCCGAGTTCGGGCTCGCCGCCAAGGATCTCGTCGACCTCAGCGGCGAGGGCGCGGTGCCGGGCGACGCCCTGGCCGAGATCGCCGACGCCCTGGGCTGCGGCGAGATCCTGGAGGCGGTGCGGTAACCGCCGTGCGGACGCCGGGTGCGGGCGGCCCACCGCCGGCCCCGGGCCGGCGGCTCCCGCAGGACGGCCCCGGACGCACGCGCCGTCCGGACGCCACCGCGGATGCCCGACACTGGATGCCATGCAGTCCGCCCCGCAGATCGCCCCGCTGCCCGCACCCGTCCGCCCCGACCCGGTCCGCGACCGGTGGGCGGCGCCGATGCGCCTCGCCGTCGCCGAGGCCGCCCTGGCGCCGGCCACCGGCGACGTACCGGTCGGGGCACTGGTGCTCGGGCCCGACGGGACCGTCCTCGGGCGGGGCCACAACGAGCGGGAGGCGGTCGGGGACCCGACCGCCCACGCCGAGGTGGTCGCCATCCGCGCGGCCGCGAAGGCCCTGAACGAAGGCCTGCACACCCTCGCCGGCACCGATGCCGGGGCCGAGCAGCGGCGTGCGGGCGAGTGGCGGCTGGCCGGCTGCACGCTGGTCGTCACCCTGGAGCCCTGCACCATGTGCGCGGGCGCGATCGTGCTCTCCCGGATCGCCCGGGTCGTGTACGGCGCTTACGACGAGAAGGCCGGCGCGGCCGGCTCGCTCTTCGACGTGGTCCGCGACCGGCGGCTCAACCACCGGCCCGAGGTGATCGCGGGCGTGCTGGCCGACGAGTGCGGCGAACAGCTCCGCTCCTTCTTCGACGGCCACCGGCCCGGTTCCGCGGAACGGATTTCGTGACCACCACCGGCGTCCGGTAGAGTCTCCCTCGGTAGCGTGTCCGAGCGGCCAAAGGAGCACGCCTCGAAAGCGTGTGTGGGGGCAACTTCACCGTGGGTTCGAATCCCACCGCTACCGCCACTTCGAGAAGGGCCCGTCCTCGCGGACGGGCCCTTCGTCGTTACCCGGCCGTCCCGGCCCCGCCCGCCCTTTTACGCACCCCCGAACCGTGGTACCCGGCCCGACTCCGGACATGGCAAGGCTCCGCACCCGGACCGATGACCACCATCATCGGAGGGGTGCGGAGCCTGGAGGGGGAACGGTTCCGGGGGATCGAACCGCTCCCCCGGCGGAGTCCCACAACCGGCACCGCGTCGGGGGGAAGCCGCGGCGGCCGGTCCCACAGCGGGGAGCTCCGGATCGCTGTACCGGTGATTCCTGCCAGATCCTCGGTACAACAACCATCCTGCTCCACCGGGCCCGCCGGGGCACCCGCAGAAAGCCCCCACTCGCGGGGACCTTCGTCCCGTCGGGCGAACGGGATGCTGATCCGCTGCGCCGTCCGGTCGAACGGACCGGACGGCGGACGGGGCGGAAGAAGGGCGGGAATCCGGGCGCCGCGCCGCCGCCCGCGCTGGGCCGGTCGGTCTAAGCTGCTGCCAGGCAAGGGGACGCTCGGGGACCGGATGACGGCGGCCCACGGCAGGGAGGCGGGCAGTTCGATGGCACAGGCGCGGAAGATCGGCATGTACCTCCTGCTCATCTTCGTCCTCTACACGATCATCACCTCCCCCGCCCGCGCGGCCGAGCTCGTCCAGTCGGGGTTCGAGGGGATCTCGACGGCGGCCAAGGCCGTCGGCACGTTCATGACCGGTCTGGTCAAGTAGCCCCCCGCCCGGCCGACGGCGCCCGACCCGGGCACCCGGCCCGGTGAGGGCCGTGCGGAGCCGGTCCGGACCGGGCGGCTACCGTGGCACGGTCCACCACCCTCGCCCGCTGGGAGCGGCATCATGATCCGGCACCTGGTCCTTTTCAAGCTCGACGAAGGCGTCACCAAGGACGACGAGCGTGCGCTCGCCGGCGCCAAGGCCTTCGAGGAGCTCGGCTCGCTGATCCCCGAACTCCGTGAGTGGGAGTGCGCCTGGAACATCACCGACCGCGACATCGCCTACGACTACGCGATCAACAGCCTGGTCGAGGACCGCGCGGCGCTGCAGGCGTACATCGCCCATCCGGCCCACCAGGCCGCCGCCGGGCAGTGGCGGGAGTTCGCCACCTGGGTGATTGCCGACATCGAGGTCTGATCCCCCGAGCGCGTCGGTCGCATCCGTACGACCCCTGGCGCCCCGCCTCCGACCGAGCCGGGGCGCCTTTCGCATGCCCGGACGGGGCGCCCGGGCGCTGCGCCGGATGCCCCAACGGTGCTTCAACACACCTCCGCGCGGTACTTGAACGAACTGTGCCCACCTTGTGATGCTATGACCGGTTTTGCCGGACATGGCGAGGTGATGAACGGGGGCACGACACCCGACCCGCAGGTCCCCACCGTTGTCGATCTTGGGAGGGGTGAGTCCGTGCGGACTCGAGGGAGTGCACCTGATGTCGGCACGGGCCCGCCGGCCGTGACCGTCTCCGCGACCGTCACCACCGGCGCCACCACCACGGCGGTGGCCGCCGTCCAGCCCGCCCAGACCGTCCAGCCACCCCCACCGTCCCCGCCGCCCCTGACCGCTCAACCCGTCCAGCCGCCCCAGGCCGCCCGGCCCCCGCAGACCCCGCAGACCGTCCGGTCCGGCTTCGCCGACCGGACCGAGCCCGACGACCCGGGCGACGAGGCCTTGGTCAAGCCCTCGCCGGACGAGGCGGTCGCGGCCGTCTTCGGCCCGGCCGGCGAGCTCAGGCCCGGCGGGCGGCGGCCCGCGGTGGACGTCCGGACACTGACCCGGGTGCTCTTCGAGCGGCTCGCCGAACTGCCCCCGGACGCCCCCGAGCGGCGGCGGGTGCGGGCCGCGCTGATCGAGGTCAACATCCCGCTGGTGCGCTACGCCGCGACCAGGTTCCGCAGCCGCAACGAGCCGATGGAGGACGTCGTCCAGGTCGGCACCATCGGGCTGATCAACGCGATCGACCGGTTCGACCCGAGCCGGGGGGTGCAGTTCCCGACATACGCGCTGCCGACCATCCTCGGCGAGATCAAGCGGTACTTCCGCGACAACGTCCGCACCATGCACGTACCGCGCCGGCTCCAGGAGCTGTGGGTCCAGGTCAGCGGCGCGATGGAGGAACTGACGGTCACCCACGGGCGGGCGCCGAAGGTCCCCGAGATCGCGGCCAGCCTGCGGATCCCGGAGGAGGACGTCCGGGCCTGCCTGGACGCCGGCCGGGCCTACAACGCCGCCTCGCTGGAGGCGGCGCAGGAGCACGAGGGCGGCCTGGCACTGCTCGACCGGCTCGGCTACGAGGACTCCGCCCTGGCCGAGGTCGAGCACCGGGACATGGTCCGGCACCTGCTGGTGCAGCTGCCCGAGCGCGAGCGGCGGATCATCATGCTGCGATTCTTCGCCAATCTGACGCAGTCGCAGATCAGTAATGAGCTGGGCATGTCACAGATGCACGTCTCCCGTCTGCTCTCCCGGATCCTGACGAGGCTTCGGACCGGCAATTCCTGGGAAGACTGACCGTCACAGACCCACCCATACCGCCAGATTCGGACCAGTCGTACCGGGATTGCTGCGCGTTACTGCCACGTGACATCTTGCGATGTTCGGGTTTGCGGGCACCCGGGGGCCGGTATGGAGGGGGAGGGCGCCGCGCGGGAACCACCGGGCGGTGACGAGCGTTCAACAGTCAGTCACAAGGGGGTGGGTGCATGTCCGGAGAGCTGGGCACTGCTGAGATCCACGGCGCCATCACGGTCGTCGACCAGATCCCTGTCCAGGGGGCCCGGCGGCAGGCCGCGCCGCCGCCCGCGCCGGACACTGTCGACACGCCCGGTACGCCCGACACACCGGAGGCGCCCGTCGCGGCCGCGACCCCCGCCGCACCGGCGACGCCGGCGCTGGACACCCGCACGCTCTCGCGGGCGCTGTTCCTGCGGCTGGCCACCCTGGAGGCGGGCAGCGCGGAGCACACCTACGTCCGCGACACGCTGATCGAGCTCAACCTGCCGCTGGTCCGGTACGCCTCCGCGCGCTTCCGCAGCCGCAACGAGCCGATGGAGGACATCGTCCAGGTCGGCACGATCGGGCTGATCAAGGCGATCGACCGCTTCGACCCGGAGCGCGGGGTCGAGTTCCCGACCTTCGCGATGCCCACCGTGGTCGGCGAGATCAAGCGCTTCTTCCGTGACACCAGCTGGTCGGTCCGGGTGCCCCGGCGGCTCCAGGAGCTGCGGCTGGCGCTCACCAAGGCCGGCGACGAGCTGGCGCAGAAGCTCGACCGCTCCCCCACCGTCGCCGAGCTGGCCGTCTGCCTGGGCGTCAGCGAGGAGGACGTGGTCGAGGGCCTGGCGGTGGGCAACGCGTACACCGCGAGCTCGCTCGACTCCAGCCCCGGCGAGGAGGACGGGGACGGCCCGCTGGCCGAGCGCCTCGGCTACGAGGACCTCGCCCTGGAGGGCGTGGAGTACCGCGAGTCGCTGAAGCCGCTGCTGGCGAAGCTGCCGCCGCGGGAGCGCCGGATCATCATGCTCCGGTTCTTCGGGAACCTGACCCAGTCGCAGATCGGCGAGGAGATCGGCATCTCGCAGATGCACGTCTCCCGGCTGCTCACCAAGACCCTCACCCAGCTGCGCGAGGGCCTGATCAGCGAGGCCTGAGGGGCCCGTACGGGGGCTCCGGGAGTCCGTTCCCGGTCACACCCGCACCAGGCGCCCCACAGGCCCGAGGAGGCCCGCCGGGGCCCCGTCCGTCCCGCCCGCCGGAGCAGTCCGCCGGCGGCCGGGACGCGGGGCCCGACGGGCCTCCTCGGCGTCAGCCCGCCAGCAGGTTGGCCCGCAGGCCTGCCAGCACCTCGTCGTCCAGGCCGAGGCCGTCCTGCCAGAACTCCTCGAACGACGCCCAGCCCTTGGCGACCTCCTCGAAGGCGGCCTCCAGGTAGCCGCGGTCGGCGCGGAAGACCGGCAGCAGCAGCTCCGGCTCCTGCATCAGACCCCGGGTGCCGAAGCTGTCGACGATGTGCTCGACGATCGCGGCGGACCGCTCGTTGGTCAGCAGGTAGTCGGTGAAGACGGTGTCGCGGTCCACCCCGAGGGCGGTGAGCAGGACCGCGGCCGTCCAGCCGGTGCGGTCCTTGCCGGCCGAGCAGTGGAAGAGCAGCGGCGCGCCGTCCGGAGCGGCCAGCAGCCGCAGCACGGTGGCGAACCGCTCCCGGGCGACCGGGTCGGTGACGAACCAGCGGTAGAGGCCGACCATCATCGCGGCGGCCCGGCCGTCGCCGAGCAGGGCGCGCTGCTTCTCGGGGCTGCGGTCGGCCAGCGCGTCGCGCAGGGCGACGTAGATGTCGAAGTCCGCGGCGAAGACCGGCAGGTGGTGCAGGGTGACGCCGTCGGGGGTGGTGCGCCCGACGGTGATCGGGGTGGCGGAGAGCTCGGCGGCGGCGATCTCGGCGACCGGCAGGCCGGGGACCCGGTCCGGACCCGCCTCGCGCACCTCGTCCAGGCTGCGCAGGTCGACGATCTGGCGCAGGCCATACCCGACGAGTAGGTCGAGGTCCTCGTCGGTGAGGCGGTTGAGGCCGTCGCTGCGCAGCGCGACGCCGTGCCGCAGCACCGAGCCGTCGGCCGTCCGGTATCCGCCGAGGTCGCGGGCGTTGACGGCGCCGCGCAGGCCGAGACTGCGGGCGGCCGCGGCGTCGGCGAGCGGCCCGCCGGGCAGGACGTCGGCGACCCGGCCGGTGGGGCCGGGGGCTGCGGTCTCGGTCTGCTGATCTGTCACGGGTCGGGCCTCCATCGGATATTCGGAACGCCGCAGCGCAGAACCTCGCACGATGTTGCATGAACCTGCCCGACAGAGGGCACAGATGTGCGAGAGTGGTGGTGCTTGATCAGTCTAGGCAGCCTGGTGGGGCCTACCCGGGAGTAGCCGGTGACCAGCGAAGATCCCGCCGACGGCCACTTTCGCCAACAGATTGCTGTCAGCTGCTGACGGATTGTTGTTCTCATTTAATTATTTGCGTAGATTGTGCCTTTCTGACCGCGTTCAAACCCTTTATGGCATCGCCATGAACGTTGGTAACAGATTCGCTGCACTCTCACCCATTTGGTCCCTAGCACCCCTGAACCTCCACCAAGATGACACCAGGCAGCCTGCTGCCTTCGAACAGAGTCAGGGCAGGCGCGCCGAGCAGCGGACCGCCCCTGCCCAATGGGGAGGAACCACATGGGTCGAGCGACCCGAAGAGCTGCCGCTTGCGCGGTGGCAGTCCTGCTGGCCGGCGGTCTCCAGTCGTCCTTCGCCAACGCCGCGACGACGACCCGGATCGACCTCACCGTGCTCGTGATCAGCGACGGTGGCCCCGCCACCGCCGCCATCGCCGCCGAACTGGCGAGCCAGGGCACCCCCTACAAGATCGTCAATCTGAACGACGCCAACCGGCCCGTGATCGATGCCGCCTTCCTGAGCGACACCGTCAACGGGCAGCCCCGCGCGAAGTTCCAGGGTGTCGTCCTGCCCAACGACAACCCCTTCGCCGCCGGGTCCGCCGAGATGACGGCCCTCGCCGCCTTCGAGGCCGCCTTCGGCATCCGACAGGTCGACGCCTACACCTATGCCCGCCCGGACGTCGGTCTGAACTGGGCGCAGAACCCCGGTTACATCGGCAGCCTCGACGGCGCCCAGGGCCAGGTCACCACGACCGGCCTGGCCGGCCCGTTCGGCTACCTCAAGGGCAGCGTCCCGTTCGAGGACAACGACCCGAACATCGGCGAGAGCTACGGCTACCTCGCCACCCCGCTGGCCGGCGCCGATTTCAAGCCACTCGTGGAGGCCCCGATCCCGGGCACCACCGAGCGCGGCTCGCTGGTCGGCGAGTACACCCACGACGGCCGCAAGGAACTGGTCGTCACCTTCGTCTACAACCAGTACCAGCAGCAGTACCGGCTGCTGGCCCGGGGCATGGTCGACTGGGTGACCCAGGGCATCCACCTCGGCTACGACCGCAACTACTTCGCGGCCCACGTCGACGACGTCTTCCTCGCGGACGACCGCTGGGACACCACCCTCAAGTGCACCCCCGGTGACGTCACCTGCCCGCCCGGCACGCCCGAGTCGACCAATCCGATCCGGATGACGCCGGCCGACGCGCAGTACGCGAAGCAGTGGCAGATCGACCACAACTTCACCATGGACATGGTGTTCAACGGTGGCGGCAGCGAGGACTGGAAGGCGGACCACGAGGTCACCGCCGACCCGGTCGTCGACCAGATGGTGACCGACCAGGCCAGCTACCGCTGGATCAACCACACCTACACGCACCCGTACCTGGGCTGCCTGCAGGACGTCTCGGTGGTGCCGTGGAAGTGCACCAAGGACGCGGGCGGCAACACCGTCTGGGTGGACCAGGCGACCATCACCGGCCAGATCAAGAACAACCTGGACTGGGCCGCCGCGCACCACATCACGCTCGACAAGAGCGAGCTCGTCACCGGTGAGCACTCGGGTCTGCTGACCGCTCCCCAGGAGACCAGCGACAACCCGTACCTGGCGCCCTCCCTGGTCACCAACGGTGTCAAGTGGACGGCGAGCGACGCCTCCCGCGAGAGCGGCCAGCGCGCCGTCGGCAGCTCCACGCTGACCGTCCCGCGGTACCCGATGAACGTCTTCTACAACGCCGGCACGGCGGTGGAGGAGACCGACGAGTACAACTGGATCTACACCAGCGTCGCCAACGGCGGCAGCGGGGTCTGCGAGAACAACGCGAACTCCACCTGCCTCACCACCCCGCTGAACACCTCCACCGGCTACACCTCGTACATCGTGCCGCTGGAGGCGCGGATCGACCTGGGCCACGTGCTCAACAACGACCCGCGGCCGCACTTCATCCACCAGTCGAACCTGGCCGAGGGCCGGATCGTCTACCCCGTCCTGGACACGGTGCTCTCCACGTACCGCAACCTGTACGCGGACAACGCCCCGATCGTGAACCTCCCGCAGCGCGAGATCGGCGCCGAGTTCCAGCGCCGCGCGGCCTGGAACACCGCCCTGGCCGCCGGCCAGATCACGGCGTACCGGATCGGTGACACCGTCACGGTGAACGCGCCCGCCGGGCTGGCGAGCGAGGCCACCATGCCGACCGGCACGGTCCAGAAGCTCACCTTCGGCAGCACCGCGTTCGGCACCGCCTACGCCGGTACGCTGTCCGGCTGGGTCAAGGCCGGCTCGCTGCAGAGCACCGTCACGCTGAAGCTGACGGCCGCGCAGACCCCGGCGGCCCCGGCCGCCGCCGCTGCCGCCGCCGCCAAGACGGCGCCCGTCACCGCGCCGGCCGCCAAGACGGTCGTCCCGAACGGCGCCGCCACCGCGGTCCCGGTCGGCCCGAGCGACACCGACCGGACCGACGCGGCGACGCTGGTGCCCGGCAGTGGCAAGCCCGTCCTCGGCAAGGCCCTCCTGGGCAAGGCCGGGAACAACACCGCGGGCAAGCCCGCCGCGGGCAAGAGCACGGCGAAGAAGCCCGCCGGCAAGTCCGGCAAGCAGTAAGACGCAGGAACGGTGGTGGGGCGGGCGATCCCGCCCCACCACCGGCTGTACGTCCGCCACCACATCGGACGTCGACGGGAGAAGGAGGGGGATCGGGGATGCGCGTCACCCTGCTCACCGAGGGGACGTATCCGCACCAGCACGGGGGCGTGAGTGTCTGGTGCGACCAGCTCGTCCAGGGCATGCCGGACGTCGATTTCGACATCGTCGCGGTGACCGGCACCGGCCACGAGCCGCTCGCCTGGGAACTGCCCGCCAACGTGCGGTCGGTGACCACCGCACCGCTCTGGGGCCCGGCCTCGGGTGCCAAGCCGCCGCGCCGCAAGGAGCTGCGGAGATTCCTCGACGCGTACGAGCGCTTCCTGCACTCCATCCTCGACCCGGTCTACACCACCCACTTCGGCACGGAGCTGTACGGCTTCGCCGACCTCGCCCGGCGCGGCCTGCTCAGCCCGGCGCTGCGCAGCGAACCCGCCCTGCGCACCCTGCAGCGTGTCTGGACCCGCGACTACCTGCCGACCGCCGTCTCCCGGCCCACCCTGCACGACGCGCTCAATGCGACCGACCTGCTGGAGCACGCACTGCGCCCGCTCTCGGTCGAACCGCCGCAGGACGGCGTCGCGCACGCGGCCAGCGGCGGCCTGGCGACCCTGCCCGGCCTGATCGCCTCGCAGCAGTTCGGCGTACCGTTCCTGCTCACCGAGCACGGCATCTACCTGCGCGAGCGCTACCTCGGCTACCGCACCGGCCCGTACCGGTGGCCGGTCAAGGCGCTGCTGCTGGGCTTCTACCGGATGCTCGCCGAGGAGAGCTACCGGCGGGCCGCGCTGGTCACCCCCGGCAACCGGTACAACCGGCGCTGGGAGGAGCGCGGCGGCACGCCGTCCGCGCACATCCGCACCGTCTACAACGGCGTCGACCCGGCGGCCTTCCCGCCCGCCGGTCCCGAGCCGCAGACCCCCACCCTGAGCTGGGCCGGCCGGGTCGACCCGATCAAGGACCTGGAGACGCTGATCCGGGCCTTCGCGATCGTCCTCAAGGAGATGCCGGACGCCAAGCTGCGGCTGTTCGGCGGGACCCCCAAGGGCGGCGAGGGCTACCGCGACGGCTGCATAGCCCTGGCCGCCGAGCTCGGCATCGCCGACTCGGTGGTCTTCGAGGGCCGCGTCGCCGACATCACCGACGCCTACGCGGCCGGGAACGTGGTGATGCTCTCCAGCATCAGCGAGGGCTTCCCGTTCACCCTGATCGAGGCGATGTCCTGCGGCCGCTCGACCGTCTCCACCGATGTGGGCGGCGTCCGCGAGGCCGTCGGCGACACCGGCCTGGTCGTCCCGCCGCGCGAGCCCGAGCCGATGGCCGCCGCCGCCCTGGAGCTGCTGCGCGACCCGGAACGCCGGGCCCGGCTCGGCGAGCAGGCCCGGCTGCGGGTGATCGAGCAGTTCACCCTGCGCCAGAACATCGACGGCTTCCGCAACATCTACACCGAGCTGCTCGGCACCGCCCGCTGGCTGCCCGAGGGCGTCGTCGCGGTCGGCGCCGACGGCCCGGACCTGCCGCAGGAGCGCGCCGGCACGGCCGCCGGCCGCCCCGTCACCAGCTGGGGCCGGCGCGCCGAGAAGCTGCAGGAGGCCCGATGAGCGGCCCGCTGCGACTCGTCCCCGACGAGGCCGGCCCCGAGTGGGCCGAGCAGACCATGCAGTTGCGCACCCTGCCGCGCCAGCGCCGCCGCCCGGAGCCGGCGGACGACGGCCTCGACCTCTCCGCCGACCCGATCGACGCCCTCGCCGAGCGGCTCGCCGACGTCTGCGCCGACGCCGTGCACCCGTACGAGATCGCGGCGTTCCTGGAGTCGGACGGGCTGACGGACGAGCAGGCCGCGCTGAACTACGGCCGGCCCGACTCCTTCACCCTCGCCGAGGAGCTGTTCACCAAGGTCGCCCGGCGCTACCCCGGCCCGAGCGCCGAGTTCGCCAACCCCTGGCGGGCCGACCCCTGGCGCTGCGTGGTGCGCGGCCTGGTGTTCGCGCTGCCCGGCCTCGGCTACCTGCTCGGCGCCAACCTCTTCGCGGTCGACCGGATGCGCTTCGGCCTGCCCTCGGGCATGGTCGCGCTCTCCGTCGCCACCCTGGCCAGCTGGTCCTGGAACCAGGCGCTCGCCCACCGCTCCTACGCCTGGCTCGGACGCGGCAGGCGCCGCGCCGCCGGCCGCTGCCTGGCGATCGGCGCCCCGGCGGGCGCGCTGGTCGCGGCCGTCAGCGCCTACGTGGTCGGCGGGCCGCTCAGCTCGCTGCTGTTCGCGGCCGGGCAGTCCGGGTACCTGGCGGCCGCCACCGTGCTGCTGGTGCTCGGCCGGGAGAAGTCCCTACTGGTGGCCCTGGCGCCGTCGGCCCTCGGCGCGGGCGTGGTCCTCGCCGTGGACGTGCCGCAGGTCGTCCGGACCTGCGTCCTGCTCGCCACCCTCGCGCTCGCCCTCGCGCTGGCCGTCCGGGAGGTGATCCGCTGCCTGCGCTCCGAGCAGGACGCCACCGTGCTGCGGCTGCCGCTGAGCAAGGAGATCCCGCAGGGCCTGTTCGGGCTCGCGGTCGGCACCCTGACCCTGATCGCCGGCCTCGGCACCACCATCCACCAGGCGGTCGACGGGGGCGTCCGGGTCGGCGACGCCGCCGCCCCGACCGGGCCGGCGATGGTCGCGCTGACCCTCAGTCTCGGCCTCGCCGAGTGGCTGCTGTTCCGCTACCGGGCGATGGCCGTCGCCGCGCTGCGCACCAGCCACACCCCCGGCCAGTTCGTCCGCCGGACCGGCGGCGTGCTGCTCGGCTGCCTGCTCACCTACCTCACCACCGTGGCCGCGCTGGACGCGGCCGCCACCGTGCTCTGGCCGGGAGCGCCGAACCTCGGGACCGTCCAACTGGGCGCCCTGCTGGTCCTCGGCGGCGCGCTCTGGCTGGCCCTGCTGATGAACGCCTTCGGCCACAGCTGGAGCACCGCCCTGATCTGCCTGGCCGCCGCGATCGCCGAGTGCGCCGGGCTGCTGGCCGGTGCGGACCCGACCCTCCTGCAGCTGATCGGCTGCGGGGCGGCCGCCCTGGTCCTCACCTCCATCGCCGGGCCCGCGCTCGGCAGAACCACCAAGCACCGCTGAACCGCGCCGGCCGCGGGGCCAGGCACGACACCCACCTCAGCTGAACACCCACCAGAAAGAGAACGCGTATGAGCACCGTCGCCGTCACCGGAGCCGAGGGCTTCATCGGCTCCCACCTCGTCGAGACCCTGGTCGCCGACGGCCACCAGGTCCGCGCGATGGTCCAGTACAACTCCTTCTCCTCCTTCGGCTGGCTGGAGACCCTCGACCGCGAGGTGCTCGACTCGGTCGAGATCGTCCTCGGCGACGTCCGCGACCCGGGCTCGGTCAACGGCCTGGTCAAGGGCACCGAGGCGGTCTACCACCTGGCCGCCCTGATCGCGATCCCCTACTCCTACCGGGCGCCGCACTCGTACATCGAGACCAACGTCACCGGCACCCTCAACGTCCTGGAGGCCGTGCGCCACCTGGAGATCCCGCGCCTGGTGCACACCTCGACCAGCGAGACCTACGGCACCGCGCAGACCGTGCCGATCACCGAGGACCACCCGATCAACACGCAGTCCCCCTACGCGGCCTCCAAGGCCGGCGGGGACCGCCTCGCGGACAGCTACCACGCGAGCTTCGAGACCCCGGTCGTCACGCTGCGCCCGTTCAACACCTTCGGCCCGCGCCAGTCGATGCGCGCGGTCATCCCGACCGTGATCGCCCAGCTCGCCGCCGGCGAGACCGTGATCACCCTCGGCGACCTGCGCCCGACCCGTGACTTCACCTTCGTCAAGGACACCGCGGCCGCCTTCCGCACCGTCGGCACCGCGCCCGCCGAGACCGTGGTCGGCAAGACCTTCAACGCCGGCACCGGCGGCGAGATCTCGGTCGGCGACCTGGTCACCCTGGTCGGCAAGCTGATGGGCGTCGACGTCACCGTCAGGGAGGACGAGCAGCGCATCCGCCCGGCCAACTCCGAGGTCATGCGTCTGGTCGCGGACGCCACCCGGCTGCGCACGGCCACCGGCTGGGCCCCGGGCCACTCCCTGGAGGAGGGCCTGGAGCAGACCATCGAGTTCTTCCGGGACCCGGCCAACCTGTCCCGGTACAAGACCGACCTGTACAACGTCTGATCCGTCCAGCACATGCAGACATCGTCTTCCGTGGGGGAACCACCATGCACGCAGTGATCCTGGCCGGCGGCAAGGGCGTACGCCTTCGTCCCTACACCACCGCCCTTCCCAAGCCGCTCGTCCCGATCGGCGACCAGCACGCGATCCTGGAGATCGTGATGCGCCAGCTCGCCTCGGCGGGCTTCAAGACCGTGACGCTGGCCATCGGCCACCTCGGCCACATCATCCGCGCCTACGTCGGCAACGGTTCGCAGTGGGGGCTGCGGGTCGGCTACGCCGTCGAGGACAGCCCGCTCGGCACCATGGGCCCGCTGCTCACCATGCAGGACCGGCTGCCGGAGAACTTCCTGGTGATGAACGGCGACATCCTCACCGACCTGGACTTCGCCGGGGTGCTCAAGCACCACGAGGAGTCCAAGGCGCCGCTGACCATCGCCACCTACGCCCGCCAGGTCAAGATCGACTTCGGCGTGCTGACCACCGAGGGCAGCAGCATCGTCGGCTTCCAGGAGAAGCCCAGCATCGACTACCGCGTCTCGATGGGCGTCTACGGCGTCTCCCGCTCCACCCTCGCCAAGTACACCCCGGGCCTGCCGCTCGGCTTCGACGAGCTCGTCCTGGACCTGCTCGCCGCCGAGACCCCGCCCTCCGCCTACGAGTTCAGCGGCTACTGGCTCGACATCGGCCGCCCCGACGACTACGACCGGGCCAACGCCGAGTTCGCGACGCACCGCTCGCTGCTGCTGCGCGACGAGGCACCCGAGGGCCTGCACTCCGTGCCGTCCGCCGAGGCCCCGGCCACGCCGGTCCCGGCCGCCCGGACCGCCACGGAGGCGTCCTCCGAGCCGGTGCAGCCCACCGGCGCCGACGGGCGGGCCGCGTGAGGATCCTGCTGCTCGGCGCCGACGGCTTCCTCGGCCGGCACGCCGCCGACGCCCTGCGCGAGCTGCCCGGGGCCACCCTGCTCACCGGCGGCCGCCGGGCCGCCCACGACCTGCCGGTCGACCTCGCGACGGCGCAGGCCGACGTGCTGGCCGAGCAGTTGCGGCAGCTCTCGGTCGACGCGGTGGTCAACTTCGCCGGCGCGGTGGCCGGCAGCGCCGTCAAGCTCGCCGAGGTCAACGCCCGCGGCCCGGCCGTGCTCTGCGAGGCGCTCCGGGAGGGCGCCCCGCAGGCCCGGCTGGTGCACATCGGCTCGGCCGGCGAGTACGGCGCCTGCGAGAACGGCACCTCGCTGGGCGAATCCGCGCAGCCCCGCCCGGTCGGGGTGTACGGCGCCACCAAGCTGGCCGGCAGCCTCGCGGTGGCCGGTTCGGCGCTGGACGCGGTGGTCCTGCGGGTCTTCAACCCGGTCGGGCCCGGCGCGCCGGCCGGCTCGCTGCCCGGCCGGCTCGCCGCCGAGCTGCGCCGGGCCGGCCCGGACGGCGTGGTGGAGGTCGGCGACCTCTCCGCGTACCGGGACTTCGTGGACGCCCGGGACATCGCCCGGGCGGTCGCGCTGGCCGTCTCGGCACCGGCCCCGCTGCCCCGGGTGATCAACCTGGCCGGTGGCGTGGCCCGCCCGGTGCGGGCGATCGCGGACGGCCTGGTGGCCGCGGCCGCCTTCGCCGGCCGGATCGACGAGAGCGGCGCCGGCTCGGAGCGGTCCGCCGCCGTCTCCTGGCAGCAGGCCGACATCTCCCTCGCCGCACAGGAGCTGGGGTGGAAGCCGGAGACCGATCTCGGTGACACCCTGCGCGACCTGTGGCTGAGCACCGAGCCGGACCCGGTCGCCGCATGACCGCCGGCTCCTCCCACGACGGCCGCCTGCTGGTGCCGCTGTACGTCCACCCCGCGGTGGACCCGGCGGCCTGGCGGGCGGTCGCCGCCGCCGGGCCCGCCCGGGTCGCCGGCGTCGTCATCAACATCGCCGACGGCCCCGGTGACGCCTTCGACAACGTCTTCGCGGCCGGCGCCGAAGAGGTGCGGGCGGCCGGCATACCGCTGCTCGCCTACTCGGACACCGACTACGGCCGCCGTCCCCACGCGGACGTGGTCGGGGACCTGCTGACCTATCGTCAGTGGTACGCCCCGGACGGTGTCTACTTCGACCAGGTCGCCGGCCACACCGGCGCCCTGCCGCACTACCGCCGGCTGGCCACCGCCGCCCGCGCGGCCGGTTGCGGCACCGTCGTCTTCGGCCACGGCGACCACCCCGAACCGGGTTACGCCGAGATCGGCCTGGCCGATCTGCTGGTCACCTTCGAGGGCGACTGGGAGGCGTACCGTGAGATGACCCTGCCGCTGTGGACGGGCCGTCACGCCGCCGCCCACTTCTGCCACCTGGTGTACGACGTACCGGCCGAGGCCGCCGTCGAGGCCGCGGCGCTGATCACCGCGCGAAGAGCCGGCGTCGGCTGCGCGGTCCCCGGCAGCGGGGACAACCCGTGGTCGACCCTGCCGTTCGAACTGTCGGCGCTCCAGACCCAGGGCTGACCGGCTGCGCCCGCGATCCGGGCCGACAGCCCCCGCGCGCGGACCCGACCGGCCCGCACCGCAGCAGGCCCGGAGCTGACCTGACCGGACCGACACGGACCCGAGCAGCACAGACCTGAGCACCACAGACCAGACCGACCCGATCCGATCCGGAGTTCGAGTACTGTGACCCGCCGTTCCAGGCCCATGCTGGCCGCCATCGCCCTGACCACCGCCCTGCTGGCGACCTCCTGCAGCAGCTCGGACGACGGCGACGACGAGACCTCCGCCGACGCGACGGGCTCCGGATCGCCGGTGGCCACCGCCCCGGCGGTCCCCCAGCCGAGCACGCCTTCGGACACCCCGACGGACACCGGCTCCGCGACCCCCGGCACGACCGGGCCCGCACCGGCCACCCCGGCCCCCGGGACGCCCCCGGCACCCGGCACCCCCCGGCCCACCGGCCAGCCGCCCGCCCCGGGCCCGGCCGGCGCCGTCTGGCAGCCCAAGCCCGGCGTCACCTGGCAGTGGCAGCTCGGCGGCACCCTGGACCAGTCGGTGGACGTACCGGTGTACGACATCGACGGCTTCGAGCACGACGCCTCGGTGGTCGCCTCGCTGCACGCCAAGGGCCGCAAGGTGATCTGCTACGTCAACGCCGGCTCCTGGGAGGACTTCCGCCCGGACGCCGCCGCCTTCTCCAAGAGCATGCAGGGCTCGGGGAACGGCTGGCAGGGCGAGAAGTGGTTCGACATCCGGCAGATCGACAAGCTGAAGCCGCTGATGGCGACCCGCTTCGACATGTGCAAGGCGAAGGGCTTCGACGCCGTCGAGCCCGACCTGCTCGACGCCTACATCAACAAGACCGGTTTCCCGCTCACCGCGGACGACCAGCTGAAGTACAACCGCATGATCGCCGGCCTGGCGCACGAGCGCGGCATGGCGGTGGCCCTGAAGAACGACCTCGACCAGATCCCCGCCCTGGTCGGTGACTTCGACTTCGCGGTCAACGAGCAGTGCGCGGAGTTCAGCGAGTGCGACAAGCTCAGCCCGTTCATCAAGGCGGGCAAGGCCGTGCTGCACGTCGAGTACAAGGTGCCGACGAGCAAGTTCTGCGGGCAGGCGAAGGCCCTGGGCCTCAGCTCGATGGAGAAGCACCTGGAGCTGGACGCCTGGCGCCAGCCCTGCTGATCGGCCTGCCGCGACGACCGGCCGGGCCTGCCCAGCAGGCCCGGCCGACGCGTCGGTCCGGCGCGCGGGCCGGAGCCGGGCCGCGCGCCGGGACACCCGAGCCGGAGCCGGGCCGGGCGGAATCGGGCAGGGAGCAGCCGGACAGGGAGAACTGCCCGGCCGCGTACGGACGTTGTTACTTGACCGCGAGCCAGATGACGACGGCCAGCACGGCCACCACCACGACGGCCACGCCGGCGATCACGCCGGTGCGGCTGTTGCCGCGGCTGCTGCCATAGGTGGAGACGGAGCCGGGCGCCTGCGGGGCCGGGGTCTCGTCGACGAACGCCCGGAACATCTGGGTGCTGCCGGCGGGGTCGTAGTCGTTGTCAGCCATGGCAGGGACTCTAACGAATCCGCCCGCCTCACCGACACCCCGGATCCCCTGCGAACGGCGGGTGGTCCGGGCCGGGAGCACCGCGGGGGCGCCGGCGGCCCGTCTGCAACGACCGCACGACAACCTCGTGAAGTCGTGGCGGTCCCGGAATGGCGGCTCCCGCGATCAGGTTGACTTCGGGCATGACCGAAAACCACAGTGACTCCCGCCCCGGTGTGACGCTCGGCACCTCCGACCTCACGGTGTTCCCGTTGTCGCTCGGCGGCAACGTCTTCGGCTGGACGGCGGACGAGGCGCAGTCCTTCGCGGTGCTGGACGCCTTCGCCGCCGGCGGCGGCAACTTCGTCGACACCGCGGACGTCTACTCGGCCTGGGTGCCGGGCAACACGGGCGGCGAGTCGGAGACCATCATCGGCAACTGGCTGCGCAGCCGGGGCAACCGGGACGACATCGTGGTCGCCACCAAGGTCGGCGCGCACCCCGACTCGACCGGCCTGAAGGCGCACACCGTCAAGTCCGCCACCGAGGAGTCGCTGCGCCGCCTCGGGGTGGAGCGGATCGACCTGCTCTACAGCCACCGGGACGACACCGACACCCCGGTGGAGGAGTTCATCGCCGCCCTGGACGAGCTGGTCAAGGAGGGCAAGGTCCGCGAGATCGCGGCCTCCAACATCAGCGCCGAGCGCCTCACGGAGGCCTTGGAGTTCTCCGCCCGGGAGGGCCTGGCCCGGTACGTGGCCGTCCAGCCGCACTACAACCTGGTCTCCCGCGGCACCTACGAAGGGCCGCTCGCCGAGGTGGTCGCCGCGCACGGCCTCTCCTCGGTGCCCTACTTCGCGCTGGCCTCCGGGTTCCTGACCGGCAAGTACCGGCCCGGCGGCGCCGCCGTGGACAGTGCCCGGGCCCAGGGCGCCGCCCGCTACCTGGCCGACCCGCGCGGCCCGAAGGTGCTCACCGCCCTCGACGCGGTCGCGGCCGCCCACGGCACCGAGCCGGCGACCGTCGCACTGGCCTGGCTGGCGTCCCGCCCGACCGTGGCCGCGCCGATAGCCAGCGCCCGGACGGTCGAGCAGCTGCCGCCGCTGCTGGCCGCCGCCACCCTGCGGCTCGCACCGGAGGAGCTGGCCGCGCTGGACGAGGCCTCGGCCTGAGCCGTCCGGCGCCGTCCACAGGCTGTGGACATCACCGTGCCCGGTTCACTTGTCCACAGGCCTGTGGACAAGTGAACCGGGCACGGTCCTTGCGGGCCTCCTCCGGCCCGACGAGCCGCCCACCACTCCCGGGCCGCTACGGCCGCCCGAAGTGGGTGGGGTAGAAGCCACTGCTGAGGGTGGAGACCCGGACGTTCTTGCCGGGTCGCGGGGCCTCGACGAACCGGCCGCCGCCCAGGTAGATCCCGACATGGTGGATGGCGGACGCCCGGCCGCTGTCCGACCAGAAGAGCAGGTCTCCCCGACGCAGGTCACCGGCGTCGATCGGGGTGGTCGCCGCGTACTGGTCGCCGGCCACCCGGGGGAGGCTGACGCCGGCCTTGCGGTAGGCCTGCTGGACCAACCCGGAGCAGTCGAAGCCGCCCGGGCCGTTGCCGCCCCAGACGTACGGCTTGCCCACCTGCGCCAGCGCGTAGGCGACAGCCGTCTCGGTGCTGCCCCGGTCCGTCCCCTCGGCCGCGTCCGGCCCGTCGGACTCCGGGCCCTCGGCCGCCGAGCCGGTACCCGGGCCGGCCGCGGACGCGGCGCCCTGGCCGACACGACTGAGGTAGACGTCGTAGTGGCTGGTGTACCGCCACTCGCCGCTGACGCTCCGGAACCAGTACTTCGAACCGTCCCAGCCCTGCTCGGGACCCGTACCGCTCGCACCGGCGGTGCTCTTCGGCGCGGTGGCCTTGGGCGTGGTGCTCTTCGGCGCGGTGCCCTGGGCCTGGCCGGCCGGGGCGGCCGGCTTGGCCCCCATCCGGTTCAGGTAGACGTCGTAGTGGCTGGTGTACCGCCACTCACCGCCCACGCCCTTGAACCAGTACTTCGAACCGTCCCAGCCCTGCTTCACCGGCGCGGGCGCGGCGTGCGCCACTCCGGTACCGGCGCTCAGAGCCACCACGCCGGCGCCGGCCACCACGGTGGTCGCCAGGCAGGTGCCGCGAACCGTGCGGTGTATTCGGCTGTCCCCGGCCCGGGCGGCCCGGGCGGGCATGCGCACCCGGGCGGCGCAGCCGAGGCAGCCGCAGCCCGCCGGAGCGGGCATGCTGCCGCGGCTCTCCACGAACCCCGCCAGCGCCGGATCGGCGGCGGCGGGTGCGGTGGCTATCTTCATCAGGATCGTCCTTCCTTACGCCCGGCCCGAACGGCCGGCGACGGTCCGCCGGCCCGGACACTGGGGGATGGCACCGAGGCGGCCACTCCGGACGGAGCGACGAACGCGACGAGCAGGTGCTCCATCAGGGCACTGCGCGCGGCCTCGTCCAATTCGTGGGCGGTCGCCCGCTCCAGCCGGCGGACCGCCAGGGCCGCCGCCTCGACCGCGTCGTCGACGAGCACGGTGCGCAGGCCCGCGTCGAGGTCCGCGAGGCGGCGGCGGCGCATCGACTCGGCGACCTCGGGGGCGTAGTCGAGCGCCATCGGCTGCACGGAGTAGACCTCCAGCCCGGCCGGGGCGACCTCGGCCGCCAGCGCCCGGGTGAGCTCGTCCGCGAACCACTGGCCGTCCCGCAGGGCCGGCCCGGGCACCGCGTTGCTGTCGCACGGCAGCGTGGAGGCGGTGCGGGTGAGCACCGCGTGGACCTGCTCGCGCAGGTAGTTCTCGTGGTCGGCGATCGAGAGCAGGGCCCGCGCCGTGTCCTTGACCCGCCAGACGATCAGCAGCCGGACCACGATCGGGGTGCCCGTCCGGTCGACGGCGTTGACGGGCTCGCTGCGCCAGTGCCGCAGCCGGACGTCCACCCGGCGCCGGCGCAGCAGCGGGTTGACCCAGACCAGCCCGGTCCGCCGGACGGTGCCGCGGTAGCGGCCCCAGCGGGTCAGCACCCGGGTCTCGCCGCCGGCGTTGGCCAGCAGTCCCGCCAGGGTGAGCAGGATCAGCAGCCCGGCCCCGCTGACGGCGGCGACGTCCCGCAGAGTCACCACCGGCCCGCCGGCCGCCCGCGCGGCGCCGCCGCGGACGTCCGGGAGGACCCGCCAGTGCGGGATCACCCCCGTCCGGGCGAGCAGCAGGACCACTGCGGCGAAACCGGCCAGCAGCGCGAAGAGCGCGATCCATCCGGGCAGGGCCACCGCGCTGTGCTCGCGCAGCGCGGGATCGGTCCGCGGGGGGCGCCGGGTGGTGGTGGCGCGCACCGCCGTCTCCTCCTCCTGCCGGGCCGACCGGTCCGCACCCAGCGGCGGCACCGGCTGCACAGGCTGCACGGGCTGGACCGGCTGGACCGGCTGGACGGGTTGAACGGCCTGCACCGCCAAGGGCTGGGCGGCCGGGCCGTCCAGCGGGTCGAGGACGGTACGTTGCGCCAGCCGCCGGGCCATCGGGTCCAGCGGAAGCTTCGCCGCCTTGGCCAGCGGGGTGGCACCCCCCGTCGGAGGGTCGGGCAACGGCCGGATGACGGCGTTGGCCGGATTGTCGGGTCGCTGCGAAGAATCGCGGGTGACGTCCATGCACGGATCCTCGGGGTCGGTGTGTCGCGCAACGGGCGGCCCGGATCTGACGGGCAGTGCCAGACTCAGGCTAAGTTCATACGTCATCAAATGCGACATTTAACGCATAGCGTGTCGACATTCACTGACGAACCGTCTGAGCTCGACCTGACGCGCAGGCACATGGTGGGTGAGATGACGGACAACTTCAGCGCCGGCGCCGCCCGGACCCCCGCCAGAACACCCGGCGGGTGATCAGCCCCACCGAGGCCAGCAGGAGCAGGGCCCCGGCAAGGGCGGCCCGCCAACCGGTCGACACCGGCCGGTGCTGGGCCACCGCCCCGCCCACGGACGGCCCGCCCGGTTCAGCGGCCGGGTCCGCGGCCTCCTCGCCGGCAGCCGCACCGTCACCACCCGATCCGGACAGCCGGACCGCGGAGGAACCCGCGGGCGGGAGCGGCTGGGCGGAGCCGCGCACGGTGGACGAGGCGGCCGCAGACGGGGACAGGGCCAGGGAGGGGGGTGGCATCGACACCGGCCCGGACGGCGCCGCCGAGTGTGCGGCGGAGGGGGTCGGCAGCGGGGGCACCGTCTCGGTGCCACCCGGTGACGCGACCACAGGCTGCGCGGACGGCCGGACGGACGGCGAGGGAGACGGTGAGGCGGACGGTCGGGAGGTGGCCGACGCCGTGGCGGAGGCGGCGGACGGCAGTACGGACGGCAGTGCGGGCACCGCCGCAGGCGGGACGACGATCGGCAGCAGACCGGGCGGCGCCGGCGGTAGCGCCGTCTCGACCTCCGCCGGCACCGCGATCGGGCTCAGCCCCGCAGTGGCGGCGGCGGAGGCCCCCGGTGCGCCGGGCCCCGCCGACGGCCGTCCCGGCATCGATGTCGCGGTGGGAGCAGGGGACGCAGGCGGGGCGGACGGCTGCGACGAGGGGTGCGACGAGGGGTGGGGCGAGGGCACGGACGAGGGCGACGGCTGCGCGGAGGATGCCGCCGCGGCCGTGGACGCCTTCACCGGTACGGGGGAGGAAGCGGACGCGGCCCCGGACACGGCCGATGCCACGGGTGAGCGGGAAGGCGTGGGCGAGGGCGAAGGCCTGACCGCGGGTACGCCCGTCGCGGCGCTCGTCGCGGTGGCCGAAACCGTAGCGGTGCCCGTCGCATTCGCGGCTCCCGTCGCCGAAGGGACGCCTGCCGCCGAGCCCGTCGCCGAGGCCGAAGGCGCCGCCACCGGCGCCGCGAGACGGATCGTCACGGCGTTCGCCGTCGTCCCGTTGCCGGCCCGGTCGGTGGCACTGACGAATGTCGAGTGGTCGCCCGGCGCGAGGTCCCGGGCGGCCGTGCAACTCCAGCCACCGTCCACGGCGGCCACCGCGCTGCAGGCCGGGACGCGCTCCGCCGAGGCCGGGGCCACCGCCCTGGTGCCGACCATGACGGTGCTGCCGCCCTCCGCGCGGCCGGCGAACCGGGGGCGGGCCGTACGGAGGGTCTCGCCCGCCGCCGGGCTGGTCAGCACCGGGGCGGCCGGGGCGACGGTGTCGACGATCAAGGGGGTGGCCCGGCCGCTCACCCGGTTGCCGGCCGCGTCGACGGCGGAGGGGGTGAGCCGGTGCGTCCCGTCCGGGAGGTTCTCGACCGGCAGGCAGGACCAGCTGCCGCCGGGGCCGACCAGGGTGCTGCACAGTTCGACGGCCGCGGCGCCGGCCTGGTCGGCGACCGAGACGGTGCTGCCGGGCTCGCCGGTGCCGGTGAGCAGCAGCCCGGGGTCGTTGGTGAACTCGGGCAGGGCGAGCACCGGCGCGGCCGGCGGTGCGCTCTTCACCGTGAACCTGACGGGGTCGCCGGTCAGCACCACCCCGCCGATGGTGGTCTCGACCGGGGTCAGGCCGTGGGCCCCCTGGGCCAGTGCGGCGGCGGGCCGGCAGGCCCAGCCGCCGGCCCGGTCGACCGTGGCCCGGCAGAGCGCGGAGCCGCCCTCCCGGATCTCGACGGCCGCGCCCACGACCGCGCCCTCGCCGCGCACCTCGGGGCGGGCGTCGGCCACCGTGCTGCCGTCGACCGGGCGGCTGATCTCGGGCCTGGCGGCGCCGACGGCGAGCCGGACGCGCTGGTCCTCGACCCCGCCGGAGTCGGCGAATCCGCCGGGGGCGACCAGTTGCGAGGCCTCCCGGGCGAGGCGCAGCCGGGCCCAGGTCTCGCCCGCCGAGGCGCCGGGCGGGACGGTCCATTCGAGGTCCGCCGTGGTGGCGCCGGCCCGTGCCTCGGCCTGCACCCGCTCGGTGGCGTCGAACCGGCCGTTGCGGTCGAAGTCGACCCAGCCGGCCAGGGTCGCCGAGGCCCCGCCGACCGCGACCGGCACGCTCAGCCGGTAGTAGTGCCCGATCGAGGCCTCGGCCGGGTAGCGGACGGCGGGATCGGCGCCCTGGTACTCGCCGCGCGCCGGCTCGGGCCTGGGCGCGCCGACGCCGGCGAAGGCGCTGCGCCGGGCGGCGCCGTGGTCGAGTTCGACCAGCGGCCCGCCCGTGGTCGCGCCGCCGCCGGCCGGCCGGACGGTGCGGGCCGGACCGAGTCCGGCGTCGGTGCCCAGGAGCAGGTCGGTGACCAGGTGCGACGCGTTGGTGTAGCCGGCGGGCGCGGTGCCGACCGCCTCGTCGAGGGTGACGGTGTACGCCTGGCGCAGCGCGGCCGGCGGGGTGCCGCTGCCGGCCCGCGCGGTGGAGCGCTGCTCGATCCGCAGGGTGGCGGTGCTGAAGGTGCCGGCGAGTTCGAGGCTGCCCTCGGCCGCGGCGTCCGGCGAGGCGTCCGAGCCGCCGTCCGGCCCGGCGGGGGCCAGGGTGTTTCCGGCCACCGTCCAGCCGGTCCAGCTGGTCCGGGCGGTCAGCACCGGGGCGGCGGGCGAGCCGCCGGTGACGGTCAGCCGGGCGGCGGTGGCGGTGCTGCCGCCCTGACCGGTGGCGAGCGCGGCCAGGCCGCTGACGTGCAGCCTGGGATTGCGTACGGGACGGGAGAAGGAGATCTGGAGGGTGCCGAGGGTGCTCCAGGAGCCGTCGGCCCGCGGGCGGTCCGGCGCGAGGGCGAAGGCCTCGGCGGGGGCGCCGGCGGTGAGGCCGTCCGCGTAGCCGGCGGGTCGCCCGACGCCGGGGCGGTCGGCCAGCCGGCCCGGCTCGGCGGTGGCGGTCACGCCGGGGGCGGCGGCGAGGTCCAGGCGGACGGTGAGGCCGGAGGGGAGCGTCGCGCGCCCCTGGCCGGACCAGCCGTCAGGCGACTGTTGGGCCAGCGAGGGGGGCGAATTCCAGCCAAGCAGGAGTCCGGCGGCCAGCAGGGCGGCCATGGCGGCGCCGAGTGCCCGCCGACGCCCCGTACGCCGCCCGTCCGGGTGCCCGCCGACGGTGGGCCCGGCGGCGGGGTGGGAATACTGTCGGCCCATCCGGCTCTCCCTCGGTGTCGGCCACCCGAAGGGGGTCTGGGCACAGGATCCGACAAAACGGAATCACGATCACGAGCCGGTAATACTCCGACACCGGCGGCATTGCCCAGGTCGTACCCAAATGGCGGCCCTCTCCCGGCCCGCCGCTCGGCACACCACCCGGATGACACCGGAGGTCGCCCGGCGTGACAAGTTCCGAGGGATCGTCAGATCATTCCAACCGACCGTTACTGACCAGTATTTGACCATTCATCGATCATCCCTGTTCGAATTGCCGAAAGGCTCAGTAGAGTCGGCGCCCGTGACCATCAATCCCGTTCTCATCAAGAGCAGTTTCGCGGTCGTCGAACCTCATGGCACGGACGTCACCGCGCACTTCTACCAGCACCTGTTCGAGCACAACCCCGGCGTCCGCCCCCTTTTCGCCGAACATCTCGACGCCCAGCAGGACCGTCTCTGGGGCGCGCTCGGCGCACTGGTCACGCACCTGGAGGACACCGAGACCCTGGTCGGCATCCTCAGCGACCTGGGCGCCCGGCACGCGCGCTACGGCGCCCTGCCCGAGCACTTCCCCGCCGTCGGGGCCAGCCTGCTCGCCACGCTGCGGCACTTCGCGGGCGAGGAGGCCTGGACGCCCGAGGTGGAGGCCTCCTGGACCGCCGTCTACGGCGTGGTCGCCACCACCATGACCGAGGCACTCACCGCCGCGCAGACCGACTCCTGAGGCCGCCGCGGTGCCCCTCGACCCCGCGGTCATCCGCGCCAGCTTCGCCGTCGTCGAGCGCCGCGCCGACCACATGGCCAAGTACTTCTACGCCCACCTGTTCGCCCACCACCCCGGCGTCCGCGACTTCTTCCCCGAGCAGATGGCCGAGCAGCGCGACCGGCTGTTCGCCGCGCTCACCCAGCTCGTCCTGCGACTGGAGAGCCCCGGACAGCTCACCGGCTACCTGCGCGCGCTCGGGCGCGACCACCGCAAGTTCCAGGCCGCGCCCGAGCACTACCCGGCCGTCGGGGCCAGCCTGATCGCCGCCCTGCGGCACTTCTCCGGCCACAGCTGGACCCTGGAGATCGAGAAGGCCTGGACGGAGGCCTTCAGCGTGATCGCCCAGGTGATGACCGAGGCCGCCGCGGAGGACGAGCCCGAGTCCCCCGCCTGGTGGGAGGCCGAGGTGACCACCCGCCGCCGGTGCGCGCCCGACGTCGTGGTGCTCACCCTCGCACCGGACCGCCCGTACTCCTTCACCGCCGGGCAGTACCTCAGCCTGTGCAGCCCGCGGGTGCCGCGGGTCTGGCGCCCGTACTCGATCGCCAACGCCCCGCGCCCGGACGGCAGCCTGGAGCTGCACGTGCGCCGGGTCCGCGGCGGGCTGCTGAGCACCGCGCTGGTCGACGACGTGATGCCCGGCGACCGGCTGCGGCTGGGCCCCGCCCTCGGCGACGCCTGCCTGGTGCCCGGCTCCCGGCGGCCGCTGCTCGCGGTGGCCGGCGGCACCGGCTGGGGCCAGATCAAGGCCCTGCTGGAGGAGCTGCTGGCCGGCCCCGACCCGCGCCGGGCGATGGTCTACCTGGCCGCCCGGGACGACGCCGACCAGTACGACCTGGCCACCGTCGAGCGGCTGGTCGAGCGCTACCGCCGCCTGGACGTCCTGCTGGCCGCCCCCGCCGACGGCGCGGACCGCAGTTCGGCCAACGGGCTGCTCACCGACGGCCTGCGCGCCCACGGCGACTGGGCGGGCTGGGACATCCACCTCAGCGGTCCGCCCGGGCTCGCCCCCGAGATCACCGAGCTGCTGCTGGGCCTCGGCGCCGAGCCCGAGCGGATCCGGCACGACCCGGTGCCCGAGACGCTCAACCGGACCCGCCCGCTGACCTCCTCCGACTGGTTCCTCGACCGCCGGGACGTCGCGTGGATCAACCGCACCGAACTCGGCCGCACCGAGCCCCTCGACCTGGAGGGGTAGCGGCCGGCCCCGGAAACGGCGGAAGCCCCGCCGACCTGGTGGTCGGCGGGGCTTCCGCGTCAGCTGGTGCGCTCAGCAGGATTCGAACCTGCAACCTCTTGATCCGTAGTCAAGTGCTCTATCCGTTGAGCTATGAGCGCCCTCAGAGGTCTTGCGACGCCCTGTGGTACTCGGGAAAGCCTACCTGATCCAGGAGCTCTCCCCGCACACCCGGCGCGGCGTGTGCGGCAAGCGGCGAGGCCCCGGGCCGGAGCCTGGGGCCTCGCGATTGCGGTGCGCTCAGCAGGATTCGAACCTGCAACCTCTTGATCCGTAGTCAAGTGCTCTATCCGTTGAGCTATGAGCGCTCGCCCTGGCTTTGTTGCCGCCGGGGCGGTGCGGGAACAACATTACATGACCTGCGACGTGGGGCGAAATCGTTTGATCCCTACCCCCGGCGCCGGGTGCGAGGCCCCTGGAGCCGACTCGGCGGCCGGCGGGCGCCGAGCCCGGCCTGTCGGGCAGGTCCGGCTTCGACCGGAAGGAAGACGGCGGGCCCCGGCCCGTCCGACGCCCCGGCCCCGGGGAACGCGGAAGCCCCGTCGACCTGACGGCCGACGGGGCTTCCGGAGGCGGAGGCTGAGGGATTTGAACCCTCGATGGGCTTGAAGGCCCAAACCGCATTAGCAGTGCGGCGCCATAGACCGGACTAGGCGAAGCCTCCTCCACACAAGGACCGTTCCCGCATGGCGGACCCGTTCCGTGTGCCAGTGATGATGCCACAACCTACCGGCCCGGCACCAACCACCGCTTACGTTACTAGGCGGGTCGTCCCGTCCGCAAAGAACAATGAGATACTTCCGTCTCCGGAGGAGCTGCCCTGAGCCGAGGAGACCTGTCGACGTGAGCAGCAGGCCGATCCGAGGCGCTGCTCGCCTCGCCGCCATACTCGACGCCCTGCCCGACGCGCTGCTGCTGGTGAACAGCAACGGCACTGTCGTCGATGCCAACAATGCCGCCGTGCAGAGCCTGCAGGCGCCCGGGACCTCACTGGTCGGAATGGGCGTGCTCGATCTGCTGCCCGACTTCGATCCCAGTCGGATCCCGGGCTCGATGCGGCCCGCCCCCCGCGAGGACGACGCGCTCGACCGGCCCGTGCGGATGACCGCCCGGCGCACGGACGGCACCGCCTTCCCCGTCGAGGTGTCCGGCAACGACTTCGCGGACGACGGCGCGAGCGAGGGCCGCGGGTACGCGCTGTCGCCGCTGGTGCCGTACGACCCGTACCGGGACAGCCCGCGGCAGTCCTCCGGCAGCGACCTGCTGCTGCTGCTGGTGCGCGACCTCTCCAGCCGGCTCGGCGTGGAGGCGGAGCTGCGGCGTCAGCACAAGCAGACCGAGATGATCCTGCGGGCCGCCGCCGAGGGCGTGCTGGGCGTCGACCTGGAGGGCCGCTGCGTGCTGGTCAACCCGGCCGCCGCGCACATCCTGGAGTACCGGGCGAGCGAGCTGGGCGGGCGCGAGCTGCACCCGCTGATCCAGCACTCCAAGGCCGACGGCAGCCCGCTGACGCTGGAGGAGTCCGCCCTCCTGGACACCCTCACCTCGGGCCGCAAGCACCGGGTCCGCGGCGCCGTGCTGTGGCGCAAGGACGGCCGGCCGGTCACCGTCGACCTGACCACCGCCCCCGTCCGGGACGGCGACCAGCTGGTCGGCGCGGTGATGACCTTCACCGACCGCAGCCGCGAGCTGGCGCTGGTCGCCCGCAACGAGCACCTGACCGCCGTACTGGAGAGCGAGCTCGGCGGCGCGCTGACGGCCCTTCACCGGCGGATCGACGCACTCGCCGGTGACCCGGCCGGCCAGCTCTGGCCGGAGGCGAACTGGACCCTGCGGCGGCTCGCCGACGAGTGCCGGCGCTTCGGCAAGCTGATCGACGGGGTGCTGTCCTACCAGCGCTACGAGGCCGGCGCCGAGAGCGGGCAGAGCACGCCCGAACGCGAGCCGGTCAGCATGGACAAGGTCGTCCGGCGGGCCGTGGAGCACGCCGGCGAGCTGGTCGGCGCCGGGCGGGTGCGCTTCTCGGTGCACGCGGCCGCCGTCGAGGTGATCGCGGACGAGGAGCGACTGGCCCAGGCGCTGGCCCACCTGGTCGCGGACGTGAGCGGGGTGGCCCTGTCGCTGGACGCCGTGGCGACCGTCGACGGCGTGGCCGCACCGGCCTCGCCCGGCCCGGCCGCACTGCCGCCGTCCGGCGGGGACGCGCCCATGGTGGTGCTGGCCGCCGCCCAGCGCGGCGAGGTCGCCCGGGTCGAGATCCGCGGTCCGGGCCTCGGCCCGAGCCCGGTCCATCTGCCGATAGCGCGCAGCGTGGTCGAGCGGCACGGCGGTGTGCTGCAGTCCCACGAGCTGCCGAACCGGGCCGGCACCACCTACGTGGTGGAGCTGCCGCTGGACCCGGCCACGGCGAAGGCCGCGGCCGAGCGCGCGGCGGCCGGCGGGCGCCGGGACGCCCCGAAGGAGTCGGACACCGCGGTGCTGCCCGACCTCCCGGGCATCCCGCAGCTGCCTTCCGGCGAGCGGACGACGGAGACCGACGGCACGGACGACACCGGCGCCGAGGCGGCCGAGAAGTCCGCGGCCACCCGGCCGGCGCCGGCACAGGCGCAGGCCCCCTCGGCGGCACCCGAGGACGAGGGCCGGACCGGGCGCGGCCGCCGGGCCGCCCGGACCGCCGACCCCGAGCACTGGCAGGACGCGCCCGCCGCCCGCAACGGCCAGGGCGGCGGCACCGGGACGGGCGTCACGCTCGGCCGGACCGTCCCCGAGCAGTGGAACGGTGACAACGGCGACGCCGGCTACGGCAGAGCCGCCGCCGACCAGGCCGACCGGCCGGAGCACGACCTGTGGCGCGGGGGCGACAACGGCGGGACGGCCTACGCCGTCCCCGCCGGCGACGCCGACCGGGCGGCCGACGACCGGGACTCCGCGCCGGAGCCCCGGGCGGCCGCGCCGGCCGCCAAGACGTCCGGCGGACCGATCGCACTCGGGCCCGGCCCCTCCGCGGCGCCCGCCGAGCCGGAGCACCCGCCGGCCCAGCAGGCCCCGGAACCCGGCCCGCTGGCCCTCGGGCCGGCCGCGACCGCACCCGAGCCCGCCGCCGACCAGGCGCCGGCCCAGGCCCAGGGCCCCTCACGGCGTCGGCGCGCCCTGCCCGCCGCGGCCGAGGAGCCGCCGGCCGGCTTCTCGCTGCCCGGCGTGCCCGACCCCGGCACCCCGCTCTACCCCGGTCTGGAGCACGCGCTCCCGGCCGGCCCGGCGCCCGCCGCGCCCGAGCCGGGCACGGTTCCGCCCACCGGCCGGCGCCGGCGGCTCGCCGTACCGCCGGGCGGCGAGGCCGAGGCCAGGCCCGAGGAGCAGGGCGAGGAGCAGGGCCCGACCCCGGCCACGCCCGAGGCGGCCCCCGCGGCCTCCGGCGCGCTGGAGATCGCCAGGCCGGCGCTGCCGGCGGGCGGCAACCTGCCCGCGACCACGCAGGCCGCCCAGCCGGGCGGCGCCGAGGCGGCCGAGCCGCGTCCGCCGCAGCCGGTGGGCAGCGGGCTGGGCGAGCTCGCGCCGCCGCGTCCGATGGGAGCCGGCGGCCAACTCCCCGGCGCCTTCCCGGCCGCCCCGGCCGGCACGGTGGCCGTCCCGCAGCCGAGCGGCCCGGGGGACGGCGGCGCGCCCGTGGAGGCCCGTACTCCCCCGCGTCCGATGGCCGAACTGGCCCCCGCCGGCCACGGCGAGCCCGCCCCGGCACCGGCCGGCGACCCGTCGGCCGCCGACGCCCCGGCCGGCGACGCGAACGCCCGCCGGCTGCTGGTCTGGCCGGAGCCCGATCCGTCCACCAAGCAGGCCCTGCAGGAGCGCGGCTACCACCCGGTCATCGTCCGCTCCCGCGAGGAGGTGGACGCGCAGGTCACCGCCTTCCCCGCGGCGCTCTTCGTCGACCCGCTGACCGGCCCGATCACCCGCACGGCCCTGCAGTCGCTGCGGACCGCCGCGCTGAACAGCCGGGTGCCGGTACTGGTCACGGCGGGGCTCGGGCAGTCCACCCGGGAGGCCGCCTACGGCGCCGACCCGGCGGTGCTGCTGCGCGCCCTGGCGCCCCGCGACGGCGAGAACCACGCTCCCCGGGTACTGCTGGTGGAGTCCGACCCGGACATCGCGGCCGCGATGATCAGCAGCCTGGAACGGCGCGGCATGCACGTCGAGCACGCGGTGGACGAGAACGACGCCGTCTCCCGCGCCAGCAGCGTGCAGCCCAACCTGGTGGTGATGGACCTGCTCCAGATCCGCCGCCGCCGGGTCGGCCTGCTGGACTGGCTGCGCGCCAACGACCGGCTGCACCGCACGCCGCTGGTCGTCTACACCTCGGTGGACCTCGACCCGCGCGAGCTGCCGCGGCTGCGGACCGGCGAGACGGTGCTCTTCCTGGCCGAGCGCTCGACCAGCCCGGACGTGCAGTCCCGGATCGTCGACCTGCTGGGCCGGATCGGCTCGCTGGGCGAGCCGGGGGCGGCCACCGGAGCCGGGATGATGCGGCTCGCCGACCGCTGAGCCGGCCGCAGCTCCGGTGACCGTCGAACGCCGTCGGGCCGCCCCTCCGGTGGGAGGGGCGGCCCGACGGCGTTTTGCCCGAACAGGGCCGGCGGCTACTTGCCGAGGACGGTCACGTCCAGCTCGTCGGCCGCGTACGAGGCCCTGATCACCTTCTTGTCGAACTTGCCGACCGAGGTCTTCGGGACGGCCTCGACGATCGACCAGCGCTCCGGCAGCTGCCAGGAGGCGACCCGGCCGGCGAGGAAGGCCCGCAGCTCGGGCAGCCCGGCGGTGGCGCCGGGGCGCAGCACCACGGTGGCCAGCGGACGCTCGCCCCACTTCTCGTCGGGGACGGCCACCACCGCGGCCTCGGCCACCTCCGGGTGCGCCATCAGGGCGTTCTCCAGCTCGACCGAGGAGATCCACTCCCCACCGGACTTGATCACGTCTTTGGCGCGGTCGGTCAGGGTCAGGTAGCCGTCCGCGGTGATGGTGCCGACGTCACCGGTGCGCAGCCAGCCGTCCTCGGCGAACTTGTCGTCCGGCCGCTCCGGGTCGTGGCCCGCGCCGCCGTAGTAGGCGCCGGCGATCCACGGGCCGCGGACCTCCAGCTCGCCGGCGGCGACGCCGTCGTGCGGCATGAACTCCCCGCCCGGGCCGGCCAGCCTGGCCTCGACGGAGGCGGGGAAGAGGCCCTGGGTGAGCCGGTACGGCCACTCCTGCTCGGTGCTCAGGCCCGCCGGGGGGAGGGCGAAGGTGCCGAGCGGCGAGGTCTCGGTCATGCCCCAGGCGTGCACCACGTTGATGCCGTGTCGGTCCTGGAAGGCCTTCATCAGGGCGGGCGGGCAGGCCGAGCCGCCGATCACGACCATCCGCAGGGCGGAGGTGTCGTAGTCGCCGGCGTCCAGTTCGTCGAGCAGGCCGCTCCAGATGGTGGGGACGGCGGCGCTGACGGTCGGCTTGATCCGGTCGATCATCTCGGCGAGCGGCTTCGGCTGCAGGAAGCGGTCCGGCATCAGCAGGTTGGCACCGGACATGAACGCGGTGTGCGGCAGGCCCCAGGCGTTGACGTGGAACATCGGCACCACCGGCAGCGCGGTGTCGCGGGCGGTCAGCCCGAAGCTGTCGGCGGCGATCACCTGCAGGCAGTGCAGGTAGACCGAGCGGTGGCTGTAGAGCACACCCTTCGGGTCCCCGGTGGTGCCGGAGGTGTAGCAGAGCGCGGCGGCCTGGCGCTCGTCCAGGTCGGTCCGCCACGGGAAGTCCGTGGGGCGGCCCTCGATCAGCGCCTCGTAGTCGTGGACGGTGCCGTCGAAGCCGGCCAGCACGGCGCGGTCGCCGGGGCCGCTGACCACGATGTGCTGGAGCGTCGGGTTCAGCTGCGGCAGCACGGCCGCCAGCAGCGGCAGCAGGCTGCCGTCCACCACGACCACCCGGTCGGCGGCGTGGTTGACGATGAAGGACAGCTGGTGCCCGGGCAGGCGGAGGTTCAGGGTGTGCAGTACGGCGCCCATGGAGGGGACGGCCAGGTAGGCCTCCAGGTGCTCGGCGTTGTTCCACATCAGGGTCGCCACGCGGTCGTCGCCGCTCACGCCGAGCTCGTCGCGCAGGGCGTGCGCGAGCTGGGCCGCGCGGGCCCCCACCTCGGCGTACGTGCGGGTCACCGGGCCGGTGCCGTCCCAGGTGGTGACGGTGGAGCGGCCGTGGACGGTGGATCCGTGCACGAGGATCCGGGCGACGGTGAGCGGTACGTCCTGCATGGTGCTGAACACGCGGGTCCTCCTTGACCTGGCGGCTCCTGGCCGGGCTACCCGACGGTAACGACGGGCGCCCGTGGCCGATTCTGCCGCCCGGGGGAGCCGATGTCAGCATCCGGCAGCCGTTGCGCCGGTCACGGCTGGGCCACGTTCGCCCGGCGCACCGCCCTCATCCGTCGTGATCGGGGAAAGGGCCCGGTGCTCCGGGCCCGTGTCGCCCGGCGCACACGCACGGCTCGCGTCGCCCACCCGCCCGGAGCTCCGCGGCGGGAGCCGTGCCCGACCGCAGCCACGGGTAGTACGGGACCGCCCGGGCGGTCGGTGCCGGCACGTCCGGTGGCGGCGCGGGGATGACCCCGGGCACTCGACCTGCGGCGGGCCCGCCCGCCGCACACTCCTCCATGCTGCTCGTCACGACACTCCCCACCACGGCGCCCAGCGTCGCCGCCCCCAGGGTCAGCAGGATCAATTCGGCCACGTCCCAACTCATCGCACGTTGCCCGTTGTGGCCAGTGGCGACTTCCGACCGGTCATCGGCCGCCCTTTCCCGATCGGCAGCTCGGCGGACAGGCCGACCGCCCGACGGCTCCGCACCGGCCGCCCGCACCGAACGGGGGCCATCAGGCCGCGACCGGCACGGCCGCCGCGGTGGCCCAGATCGCCTTGCCGTACGTACCGATGTCCGTCACTCCCCAGGCGTCGGCCAAGGCCTCGACCAGGAACAGCCCACGACCGGAGGTGTCGTCGGGGTCCGCTCTCCGCACCGCGACAGCTCCGGGGACGTGATCCGCCACCGTGATGCGGACAACCTTCGCCCGCAGTTCGAGAGTCACGGCCGGGAAGCCGCCGAGCCGAACGGCGTTGGACAGCAGCTCGGTCAGCAACAGGCAGGCCGTGTCCGGCTCCAGCCCGAGCGCCGCGAGCAGGTCGCGTAGGAGATGCCGCACGGCCGGCACCGACTGCGGCAGCGCGGGCAGGAAGAGATCGAGCCGGAACTCGTCCGGGGTCTCGTCGTCCGGCGGGCGCACCAAGGACAGCAGCATTCGAGGGTCTCCAGTCTCCCGGATGAGTGGGTAATCGCGACGGACTCCGGCCCGTGGCGTTGCCCCCGCCGAATCAACAGGCGGGCAGGCATCGGCTACCTGCACGCCCGCACGGGGTGCACTTCGGGCCGCTTGACGGAACGTCAGAGAACGGCGCATGCACCACCGTAGGGCACGAGGGGCCAATCTTGCTACCCATTCGGGAGTCACTCGCGGGATCGAGGATCACGCAAGCTACGCCACGATCCGGGTGGACCCGCTCCGACGCCGCGCGGCACACTGGCACCACCTATCGAGGAAGGTCTGCATGCCACCCCGCCTGTCACCGACGGTCCGCCAGCAACGCGTGGGCATCGAGCTGCGCAAGATGCGCGAGTTTGCGGGAATGACGCCGCAGGTCATGGCTGCGGCTCTCGGCACTGATCCGCCCAAGATCAGCCAGATGGAATCAGGCAAGGCCGGAATCAGCCCGGACCGACTGCGCTCCTGGGCCTCCGCGAGCAAATGCACCAATCAGCCGCTGATCGACGCCCTTGCCGCCATGACCCAGGACCGAGGCAAGCGGTGGTTCGACGAGTACCGCGGCCGACTGCCCGCAGGATTTCTGAATATCGCCGAGATGGAATATTACGCGGACGACGAACGGGGGCTTGTTGCATGGGCAACGACCTACATTCCCGGACTAGGGCAGACGGGCCCGTACGCGGGCGCGGTGTTTGCTCGGATCCGGCCACCGCTTCCCCGGCATGAGGTCGACGCGCGAACTGCCTTCCGGGTGCAACGCCAACGAGTCGTGCTGGATGGGAAACCCTACACGGCGTACATCCACGAAGCCGCGCTACGAATGCAGTTCGGCGGCCCGACCGTGCTTCGCGAACAGCTCAGCAGCCTCCTGGAAGACTCCGAGCGTGCGAACGTCACCATCCGAGCCGTCCCGTTTGACGTAGACACGTTCCCGGGAGCGGGCGAGAACTTGTGCGTGGCATCCGGCGCGGTCCCAGAGCTCGACACCGTGCAAATTGACCTGACACAGGGCCCCCAGTTCATACACGCCGAGACTGAGCTGCAGACGTATCGCGGCATGGTATCGGAAATGGACATGGCGGCTTTGCCCCCGGACACCTCCCGCGACTTCATCCACAGGATCATGAAAGCCCTGAAAGGCTAGACAAAAAATGAGCAACTGGCAGAAGTCGTCCTACAGTGGAAATGCGAACGAGTGTGTCGAGGTGCGCCACGTCGACGGCTTGGTCGAGGTGCGCGAGTCCGACAACGGGGACGTCGTCATCCGAACCACGCCCCAGAAATGGGCGAAGTTTCTGCTCGGCGCCCGAGACGGCGAATTCGACCGTTACGGCGACTTCTCTGCCTAGCGCGACGCGCGATCCCAGCGGCCCCACGCCCTGCCCGGGTGTGGGGCCGCTCCGATTTTGGGAGCACTCAACCAAGGTCGGGGGGTAGCACATGCAACCCCGTCACTCTCGTTCCGAGAAGGGACAGCCATGACGTTCATCGATCCCGGCCGACACGGAACCACCCACCCTGCCCAGGGCGCGGCTCCCGGGCCAGACCGGTGCGGACCGACCGGCCCGGCCCGGGCGGGAAGCGGTGGCCCGACCGGGCCCCCGGCTCCAGGCGTCAGGCGTCAGGCGTCAGGCCGCGACCAGGGCGTCCAGCTGGTTGCGGTCAACGGTGAGGGCGACGCCGCCGTGGGTCTCCTCGACGTCGCCGCGGTACTGGTGGATCCGCTGGTGCTTGGTCCACAGGCCGCGCAGGCTCGCGTGGTCGGTGCTCGGGCGGTCGTCCCAGCGGGCGTACCAGAGCGCGTCCGGGAGCGGGGCGGCGCCCGCGCGGGCGGCGGCGGCCAGGTCGGCGATGCCGGAGTCGAGGCTGGAGTAGAAGCCGGACCGGTACCCGGCGGCGTGCAGGGCCTGGGTCCAGCCGAGGGTGAAGTCGACCACCGCCTGACCGCAGGCGGGATCCTGCGGCGGGTAGGACTCCATGTCCAGGTAGACCGGGCTGCCCTTGCCCAGCCCGACCGCCTTCAGCCCGCGGACCGCGGCGGCCGCCTCGTCCCGCCCCTGCCGGACGGCGTCGGCGGGGTCGATCCGCCGGGGCTTGCCGGCCTGGGTCCGGCAGGGCGCCTGCAGGCCGACGTGGACCGGGACGAAGCGCCAGCCCATCGCGCGGGCCTGCCGGATCCACTCGGCGGTGAGCCGGGGCTGGCCGCAGGCGCGCTGGGCGCCACTGGTGTAGATGCCGACCGCGCCGTACGGCGAGTCTGCGCGCCAGGCCTTCAGCGTCTCCAGCGAGGGTGCGGTGCAGGTGTCGAAGCCGGCGCCCTCGAAGACCTCCCGGCGCACGCCCTGCAGCGGTCCGGCCGGGTCGTCCAGGACGGTGGCGCGGATCCGGGGCGGCGGCGCGGGCGCGCCCGCGGCGGCCGTGGCGGCGAGCGCCTCGGCGCTTGAACCCGCCCCGCCGTCGGTGGCGAGGAGCAGCACGAGGGAGGCGGCGGCGAGGGACGTGGGGCGAAGATAGCGCACAGTCCATAGGTACTGACGGTTCGTCGGATGATCTGAACGACAGGGCCGCCATGGCGCCCCCGGGCCACCCATTTGGCCGACCCGTCCAGGTACGTCCATATTCTGGTAACGAGCTTGCCGGGCAAGCAGTCCTTACGGCACACTCACTGGCATGCCCGCTCCTCAACCGACCGCCCCCGCCTTCCCGGCCCGGCCCGGCGCCACCGTCGCCACCGCCGAGGCCCTCGCCATGCCGCCCGCCCCCAAGGGCGAGCCCGCCGGCGAACGCGGTGGATGGCGACGAGGCGGCGGCAGCGGCACGGCCGACGGGCCGGCCGCCGCACCACCGGGCACACCCGTCGACCGGACACCGTCCGGCCGACGGACCTCGAAGCTGCTGCGGCGCCCGGCGAGAATCCCGGCGCCGCTTCTCTGCGTTCTGGCCATGTTCACCGTCCAGAGCGGCACCGCCCTGTCCAAGCCGCTGTTCGGACTGCTCGGCGTCGGCGGCACGACCTTCCTGCGACTCGGCTTCGCCGCGCTCGTCCTGCTCGCGGTCGCCCGCCCACGGCTGCGCGGCCGCAGCCCGCGCGACCTCGGCTCGGCGGCCCTGCTCGGCGTCGCCTCCGCCGGGATGACCCTGCTCTTCGCCGGGGCGGTCGACCGGCTGCCGATGGGCACCGCCGCGACCATCGAGTTCCTCGGCCCGCTCGCGGTCGCCCTGGTCTTCGCCCGACAGGCCGCCCACCTGCTCTGGGCCCTGCTGGCCGGCGGCGGTGTCGCCCTGCTCACCCTGTTCACCGGCGCCGGGCACGGCGGCTCCGCGCTGGACCCGGTCGGCCTCGCCTACGCCTTCGGCGCGGCCGCCTGCTACGCGGTGTACATCCTGTTCACCGACAAGGTCGGCGCGGCCTTCCAGGGATTCCAGGGGCTGGCCGTGTCGATGACGGTCGGCGCGATCACGCTGGCGCCCTTCGGCCTCGGCCAGGCCTGGCACGGGCTGAGCGCACCCGGCGCCTCACCCGTCCTGCTGCTGCTCGCCGTGGCCGGGGTCTCCCTGCTGCTGCCGGTGATCCCGTACGCGCTGGAGATGACCGCCCTGCGACGGATGCCGCAGCGGGTGTTCAGCGTGATCGTGAGCCTGGAGCCGGCGGTGAGCGCGCTGGTCGGCCTGCTGGTGCTGCATCAGTTGCTCGGGTGGCCGCAGCTCGCGGGAATCGGGTGCGTGGTCGCCGCCAGCGTGGGCGCCACCCTGACCGGACGCCGGTAGCGCCGCCGGCCCGCCCTGCTGCCCGTGACGCGCGGATGCCCCGCCGGCCCTTCGAGGGCCGGCGGGGCATCCGCCGCGTCGGGGCGTCCCGGGTGTCACGGCCAGAGCAGGGTCCGCTCCCAACCCGCCGGGGCGTCGCCACCGGCCGCGGCGGCCGGCCGGTCGTAGCGCAGGCGGACGTGCCGGCGGCTCTGGTCGCCCTGCCAGAACTCCACCTCCCGGGCCCGCAGGGTGTAGACGGTGTGGGTCGGGGCGTCGACCGCCGGATCCAGCTCCAGCCGGCGGCCCGCCTCGTCCGCGGCGAGGTCGTACTCACCCAGGGACGCCAGCGGTTCGCTCTGGCGGCCGACCAGGACCGCGGCCCGCGCCCCCGGCGACCTGGTGGCGAACTCGGCGGCCGAGACCTCCCGCGACGCGGCCTCGACCGTGCCGCGCACCCGGACCTGCCGGCCCTGCGCCGGCCAGTACAGCGTCATCGCGGCCACCGGGTGCGCCGCGAGCTGCCGGCCCTTGGGGCTGTCCGCGTCGATCGCGAAGACCCACGCCCCGCCGTCGGCGTCCACGTCGCGCAGCACCAGCGCCCGGGCGTCCGGCACACCGTCGGCCCCGATCGTCGACAGGGTGACCACCTGCGGGTCGAGGACACCGGCCGTGAAGGCTCCGGCGAGCCAGTCGGCGAACAGCGGCCCGGGTGCGTCGGGCGCCCGCTCGGGGTCGAAGAAGGGCAGTGCGCGGGCCATCGGCGGCCGGCCGAACAACAGCCCGGCAACCGCGCTCCGGCCGGGACCGGCCGGCCGGGGGGCGTTCACCGAGTCAGTCACCATGGGTCTCTCCTCCGTGCTGGGCAGGTCAGGTCGGCGCGGCGGCACCACGCGAGCGCCACCGTACCGGGCGCACCCGCGCCGGAGCAGGACCGCCCGGCGACGGCCCGGCGCCCGGCCCCGGGGGTTACGGCAACGGCCTACGGCACCACCGCGTACTGCAGCACGGGACAGGCCCCCGGACATGGCGGTGGGCGGCGCCGGTGATCGGCGCCGCCCACGAGGCCGGTTCGCGGTGACCCTTTCCGCTGTCCCGGTGAGGCCGGACGGCCGCGGTCGCGCCGCGCCGTCCCGTACGGTCTTCGAGCTCGCTCCGCGGGTGCTCAGCTCACCCGCGGCCGCGCCCCGTCCGACGATGCCCGCCTCCGGCGCCCCCGCCGTCGGTGTGCGTGTCGTGCGGGCGCGATGCCCGTCGCCGTGCTTCCCCGCGCTGCCGCCGTGGCTCCGCGGGGTGCTGTTCGCCCGGCTGTCGACGCCGGTGTCGGCGCTGCGACGGCCCGGTGGGCCCGGTGGACCCGGTGGACCCGGTCCGCCCTTGCGGGCTCGGGGCTAGCCGAAGGCCGGCACGAAGACCGGGTTGAAGTAGACGTTGAGGTTCTTGTCGGACTGGTCGGCCATGACCAGGCCGGCGTTGTCCTTCACTCCCAGCGTGTTGTTCTGGTTCGAGGCGCCGGAGCCGGTCGCCGTCTGCTGCGTCGCGTTGTAGTTGCCGTCCACCGAACCGAAGATGTTGCCGCTGCCGATGTTCGACACCACGCTGCTGTTCGAACTGTCCCCGGCCAGTGCCCCGTTGTCGGCCGCAGCGGCCCCCGAACCGGCCAGCAGCAGGGCCGCCGTGATCGGGAGCGCGGCGAGCAGGCCGAGGTGACGAGTGGTGCGGATGCGAGCCATGAATGCCTCCATAAAATCGGTAAGTCATGCCATCTGTACAGAAGTTCGCGGCCAGACGAACCTCTGCGGGCTGCGACGCCGAGACACAGACTTCCGCAACAAATCGACAAAGCACCACCCCCGCCCGCCTTTTTCGCCCATTAGCGTGACATCGGGCCGGGTGCGAATATCCGCCGGACACCCGATCCGACGACCGACACACGGGCGGCCAGCTGGGATTTCCCCCGAACGGCTGCCCCGCTCGGACCTCCCGGCCAGCTCGAAGCCCGGCGCGAGCGGCGTGAAATGGAAACGGCCCGCACCACCCCGGCGCGGGCCGTCGACCAACGCCCCCCTATTCGGTGCGGTCAGCCATCCAAGTCGACATATCAAGCCATTCTTCGGCGGCGCGAAAATCATCTCGTCAGCCACTCTGATTTCAGGCCGCGGAATGCACCGACGGACACGCCGCCGAGCACGGCCCCACGAACATCGCCACGGACATCGCCGAGTACGCGCCCGACCGCCTCAGAGCGCCTTGCCCGGATTGAGAATGCCCAACGGGTCGAACACCGCCTTCAACTGCCGCTGCAGCTCCACCGCGACCGGGCCCAGCTCCCGCTCCAGCCAGTCCCGCTTCAGCAGCCCGACACCGTGCTCGCCCGTGATCGTCCCGCCCAGCTCAAGCCCCAGGCCCATGATCTCGTCGAAGGACTGCTTCGCCCGGGCGGCCTGCTCCGGGTCGTCCGCGTCGAAGATGACGATCGGGTGGGTGTTGCCGTCACCGGCGTGGCAGACCACGCCGATGGTCAGGTCGCAGCGCTCGGCGATCGCCGCCACCCCGTTGAGCATCTCGGCCATCCGCGAGCGCGGCACCGCGACGTCGTCGATCATCGTGGTGCCGAGCCGGTCCAGTGCCGTGAGCGAGAGCCGCCGTGCCTGCAGCAGCATCTCCGACTCCGCCTGGTCCTCGGCCGGCACCACCTCGGTCGCCCCCGCCCCCAGGCACAGCTCACCCACCGCGGCCAGCTCCGCCGCCGGGTGCGGACCGTCGAAGGCCACCAGCAGCAGGGCCTGGGTCGACTCCGGGAGCCCCATCTGCGCGAGGTCGTTGACCGCCCGCACGGTCACCGTGTCCATCAGCTCCATCAGCGAGGGCGTGAAGCCCTTCGCCATCACCTCGCACACCGCGGCGCAGGCCGCGTCGGTGCTCGGGAACTCCGCCGCCAGCGCCAACTGCGGTGCCGGGGCCGGACGCAGCGCCACCACGGCCCGCACCACGACACCCAGCGTGCCCTCCGAACCGACCAGCAGCCGGGTCAGGTCGTAGCCCGCGACGCCCTTGGCGGTCCGGCGGCCGGTGGACAGCAGCCGCCCGTCCGCCAGCACCACGTCGAGCCCGAGCACGTACTCGCTGGTCACCCCGTACTTGACGCAGCAGAGCCCGCCCGCGCCGGTGCCGATGTTGCCGCCGATCGTGCAGGACTCCCAGCTGGACGGGTCAGGCGGATAGACCAGACCCGACCGGCCGGCCGCACGGGAGAGTTCCGCATTGACCACACCGGGTTCGACCACCGCGATCCGGTTCACCGGGTCCAGCTCCAGGATCCGGTTCATCTTGACCATCGACAGCACGATGCAGTCGTCCACCGCGTTGGCGCCGCCGGACAGGCCCGTCCTGGCGCCCTGCGGCACCACCGGGACCCGCAGTTCGGTCGCGGTGCGCATGATGTGCTGCACCTGCTCGACCGTCTCCGGGAAGACCACCACGGCCGGGGTTCCGGCCTCGCAGAAGCCCGCCATGTCGTAGCGGTACGCGGCGGTGACGTCCGGGTCCACCACCAGCGCCCCCGCCGGCAGCCCCTCCGCCAAACGGTCCGTCAGGTCACTCACAGTGCTCTCCGATCGCTCGCCGCGCGGGCAGTCCCACCTCCCCCGCACTCTGCCCCGCCACCCGGGCACCGGCAAGCACCCACCCCTACCCCGGCCGGGGGCCGGCGCCGACCCCTACCGCGGCCCGGACGGACGCCGGCCCCGGCCCCGGCCGCTCCCGACGCGGCGGACGTCGGGGTGACCGGGGGCCGGGGCCGGCGAGACCTCGGGGCGCGGGTACGCGAAGACAGGGGTACCGGAGCGCTCGGGTCAGGCCTTGGCGACCGGCTCCTGGATCTCGGTCACCCACTTGTCCCGGTCGTCCGGGCACTCCAGGTACAGCTCGCGCGCGTACCCGGTCGAGCGGTAGCCGTTCCCGTCGGTCCAGCGGGCCAGGGTCTGCACGGTCGGCATGATCCCGTCCATGGAACCGCGGTGCACGATGGTCGCGGCCGTCCCGATCGCGGGCAGGTCGACGACCGCGAAGTCGTAGCCGTCGGCCGGATCGACCGTGACGGTCATCGCGGCGTGCATCAGGACGGCGTCACCGTCGCCGGGCGCGTCCTCGTAGTACGCGATCCCGGGCCCGAACGGGCCGACCCCGGCCGCCTCCAGCCGGCGGCACAGCTCGTCGTACAGCGGGCCGATCACCGGGCCGATGTCCTGGGGCCCGTAGCTCGCCGCCACACCGGTCAGCTCGGCCACCCGGACCGCCGGGATGCTCTTCACCACAACGTCGTCGGCAGGCATCTGTCCCTCACTCTCGATCGTCCGGAGCCTCGCCTCGACGTGCGCCAGCCGCCTGGCGTCCGCGGCCATCGTGGCCGCCAGTTCCGCCCGTCGCAGCCGGAGCATCCCGCGCAGCTCCTCCGCGCCGACCTGCTCGTCCAGGACGGCCTGCACCTGCTGGAGCGTGAAGCCGAGATCCTTGAGCGCGATGATGCGGTTGAGCCGGGCGAGCTGCCCCGCCTCGTAGAAGCGGTAGCTGCTGACCGGGTCGACCCGGGCGGGGCGGAGCAGTCCGATCGCGTCGTAGTGACGCAGCATGCGGACCGACACCCGGCCGTGCTTGGCAAAGTCTCCGATGTTGAACATGACGCCTCCTACTGGACAACCTCACACGGTGTCATGGTCAAGCCCGTCCTCCCTGCCGTCGCCTCCGCCTCCGTCCTCGCCCTGCTTCCCTGCTTCCCTGCCTGCTTCCCTGCCTGCCTCCCTGCCTGCCTCCCTGCTTCCCTGCCTCCCTCCCTCCTCGGCCTCCTGGTCAGTCCGTGACGGTGAACCCGTGCCGGTCGCCGAGCTCGCTCAGGCTGCGCTGGCCCGGGATCCCGTCCGCCTGGGCGCCCTCGTAGCCCAGCCGGCGCTGGAACCCGGCGTACGCCTCGATCGTCCGGCTGCCGAGCGAGCCGTCCACCCAGACGGGGTCGAGAAGCCCTTCGTCCACCAGCGCCTGCTCGACGATCCGCACCTCGTCGCCGTACGTCAGGTGCCCCTGCTCCGCCCCCGGGTCGGTCCGGGCGGCGGCCCGTACGTGCGCCAGCGAGACGACCCGCGGGGCGGGGATGTGCCCCAGCAGGCTGCGCAGCGAGGACTCGCCCGGGACGCCGTCCGCGCCGGTGCCGGTGTAGCCGAGGGAGCGCTGGTAGTCGGCGTAGTTGAGGGTGTCCGGGTCCCGCCAGTCCTCGTCCGGACCGCTCCGGTAGTGCGAGCCGTGGCCGTGCGCGACCAGCGCCTCGCCCACCTCCCGGACGTGCGGGCCGTGCGCGCCGTAGCCGTACACCAGGCCGCCGATGGTCACCTGGTAGCGGGCGACGGCGGGCTCCGGGGGCGGGGTGGGGGTACGCGGGGTGGGCAGGTTGCCACCGCTCGCCCGGGCGACGATCCCCGGGAGGACCGCCTCCAGGAACTGGCGCACCCGGGCGTCGCCGGGGCACGCCGTCCCGCCGTCCGACCACTGCGGGAACAGCCGGTGGTACCCGTACCCGGGGTCGTCCCAGGTGCGGCAGGCCCGCAGCGGGATGCCGTGCTGCTGGTGCATCCAGACGCCGAGCCGGATCAGCGCCTCGACCTGCTCCGGGGTCCAGGGGTCGGTGTGCTGGAGGTTGGACGCGCTCTCGACGGACACCGCCCCCGTGCCGTCGGGACGGCGGTTGGCGTACATGTTCGCGTCGGCGCGAGTCTGCGTGCCGACGTACTGCGCGATCGCGCCGTCGTACCCGAGGCCGAAGTGGCTCTCCAGGTTCGTACTGTCCCGCCAGTACTCGAAGATCCGCTGCGGCGTCCATGGCGCAGCGATGCTGTGCATGATCAACTGGGTCGGGACGATGGCCGGCTGGCCGTCGGATTCGGGTTGCAGCTCCATGCGCTCAGCGCCGGGGTACCAGGCCATGAGGTGCCTCCTGGACATGCCGAAGTTCCCGGCGCGAACGCCCGGAAGTGGTGCGCGGACTGTTCGCCCGCGATCCACCAGCGAACGGCAAAACCGGAACGTCGGCCTTCAGATCGTATTCAAACCACCCGATCGAGTCACCCGGCGAACCGCCTGTGACCAGTGATCCGAACACCTGAACCCGCCACCGACGGTCGCGCGAAACCCACCCCGACCTGCGGCAGAAAGGGTGGTGACACCGTGTCGGCCCCGACCGGGCGCCCGCCGCGGCCCTAGGGTCGGCCGCATGCGCAAGCTCGTCCTGATCGACCTCGACCACACCCTGATCGAACGCCGGGTCCCGGTGGCGACCTCGATCGCCGACTTCTGCGCGGCCCGCGGCCTCGACCCGGACGCCACCCGCCGCGTCGCCGCCGCCCTCAAGGAACGCACCTGCCCCGAGGCCTTCGCCGCCCTCCGCGAACCCCTCGGCCTCCCCGGCAGCACCGAGGAACTCTGGGCCTCCTACGTCGCCACCCTCGCCGCCGACGTCACCCACGAACCCGCGACCCTGACCGGCCTCGACCGCCTCCGGGCGGCCGGCTGGACGGTCGGCATCCTCAGCAACGGCGTCACCGACGTCCAGCGCGCCAAGATCCGCTCGGCCGGCATCCACCACCACGTCGACGCCGTCTGCATCTCCGAGGAGGCCGGGGCCCGCAAGCCCGACCCCGCGATCTTCCGGATCGCAGCCGAACGCTGCGGCCACCCCCTCACCCCCAGCACCTGGATGGTCGGCAACAACCCCGCCACCGACATCACCGGCGCCACCGCCGCCGGCATCCGCTCCCTCTGGATCTCCGCCGGCCACCCCTGGACCGCCGACCAGCCCGCCACCCCGGACCACATCGAGCCCGACGTCGCGAGCGCGGCCGAACACCTGCTGAGGCTGGAAGGGGCGGCGGCCTGACGGCTACTCGGGCGCCCGGCGACCGGGCCCCGGGGCAGACAAGACACCCCGGGTCACCCGGAGCGCGGGACCTGCTCCGCGATTCGCGCCTGCTCCGCCCTCACCAGGACGGCGAGGCGTCTCGTCCCGGACACCACCCGGTCGGCGGCCACCTCGAACCACACGACCTTGCCCGCCCCACACGGCTCCCAGCCCCACGCCTGCGCCAGGCCCGCCACCAGGCACAACCCCCGGCCGCCCGTGGTGGTGTCCTGGGCAGCGGACGGATCGGGCGGCCACAGCTGGTCCACGCACGCTGATCCCGACCGGCACACAGGTGGGACACCCCGGGACACATGTGCGAAGGGCGGGTGCCGGCGCGATGCCGACACCCGCCCTGAGCAGGTTGTTCTCCCACCAGCGGAGAGCGTGGGATTCGAACCCACGGTGAGGGGTCACCTCACGACAGTTTTCAAGACTGTTCCCTTAGGCCGCTCGGGCAGCTCTCCAGGCGGAGGTCAGCCTAACGGGTCCGGCGGGGTTCGGTGCACCTGGTTTGCCGGGTGGGTGGGGGTGGCGCCGGGGACCGGCCGGGGTCACTGGTCGCCGGTGCGCTCGCCGAGGGTGACCTTGGTGGTGCCGGTCTTGCCGTCGCGGATGTACTCCACGTCGACCGTCTCGCCGGGCTTGTGCGTCCAGATCTTGCTGACGAGGGCGGGGCCGTTCTCGATCGGGCTGCCGCCGAGCTTGGTGATGACGTCGCCGGGCTTGAGGCCGGCCTTGTCGGCGGCGCCGCCGGGGGTGACGGCGGGGGTGCCCTGGACGGCGTTGGTCTGGATCTGCGCGCCGTCGCCCTTGTAGTCGTCGTTGCGCAGGACGTCGAGCTTGGCGTAGACCGGGCGGCCGGTCTTGATCAGCGTGTCGGCGACCCACTTGGCCTGGTTGATCGGGATGGCGAAGCCGAGGCCGATGCTGCCGGCCCGGCCGCTGCCCGAGGAGTTGGACTGGATGGCCGAGTTGATGCCGATCACGGCACCGCTGCCGTCGAGCAGCGGGCCGCCGGAGTTGCCGGGGTTGATCGAGGCGTCGGTCTGCAGGGCGTTCATGTACGAGGCCTGCGCGCCGGTCTCGTCGCCGGAGGCGACCGGGCGGTCCTTGGCGCTGACGATGCCGGTGGTGACGGTGGACTCCAGACCGTACGGCGCGCCGATGGCGATGGTCGCGTCGCCGACGTTGACCTTGTCGGAGTCGCCCAGCGGAAGGGGGCTGAGCTTGTCCTTCGGCGGGTTGTCCAGCTTGACCACGGCCACGTCGTAGCCCTCGGCACGGCCGAGCACCGAGGCGGTGTAGGAGGAGCCGTCGGCGAACTTGACGGTCAGTTTGCCGCCGTTCGCGGCCGGGGCGACCACGTGGTTGTTGGTGAGGATGTGGCCCTCGGTGTCGAAGACGAAGCCGGTGCCGGTGCCGGACTCGGTGCTGCTCTGCGCCTTGATGGTGACGGTGCTGGGCAGCGCCTTCTGGGCGATGGCCGCGACGGAGCCGGGGGCGGCCTCGTTCTTCTGGGTGTTGCCGGCCGGGACGGTGGTGCTGCGGTGGTCGTTGGCGGAGCTGACCCTGTCGCCGTGGTCGGTGACCGCGACGCCGACGGCGCCGCCGGCCACACCGGCGACCAGGGCGACGGCCGCGATCAGGGCGACCAGGCCGCCACGCTTCTTGCGCGGTCCGCCGGGTGCCGCGCCCGGGTACTGGCCCGGGTAGCCGGGACCGCCGGGCAGGCCGGGCCCGCCGTGGCCGCCGTAGGTGCCACCGGCACCGGCGTCCTGGGAGCCCCAGCCGCCGAGCGGCTGGCCGGAGCCGAACGGGTGGTGGCCGTGCTCGGCCGGGGTGCCGGGCGGCGGGCCGTACGGGTCGGCGGCGGGGCCCTGGCCGGGCGCGGGCGCGGCGGCGTAGGGGCCGGCGGCGACCGGGGCGGTGCCGGCGTACGGGTCGGCCGCGGGGGCGGGGGTGGCGTACGGGTCAGCCGCGGGGGCGGGGGTCGCGTACGGGTTGGTCGGCGGCGGCGCGTCCAGGTAGGACGGGGCGGCGGGCGCGACCGGCGCGGCCGGGGGCAGTACGGGCGGCGGCGCGTCCAGGTAGGACGGGGCCGCGGGGGCAACAGGGGTGGCCGGTGCGGCGGGTGCCACTGGCGCGGCGGGTGCGGCCGGCTCGGGCTCGCTCAGCTTGCCGAAGGCCAGCGTCCGCGGGGAGTCCCCGGCGGGCGGCGTACCGGCACCTGCCGCGGCGGCCGCGGGCTGCTGCGCCGGGCCGTCGGACACCGGACCCACCGCCCCGTGACCGCCGGAGGGCTGCCCCTCCTGCGGTCCGGTGGACCCACTCTCGCGCTCGGTGCTCACTGACGACCTCCATAGCTGACAGGACCAAGATGCATAGTTTTTCGTATGCGGGATTCGATTGCCGTAAGGGGCCCTCTGAAGAACTCATAAGAATCCTTAGCCGGACCGAACACCGGCGGCCGGCCCGGCCCGCGCGTCCCGCGATGCGGACGGCCTGCGGCCCCGGCCTTGGCGTTCCTCCCGGCTCCCGCTAGCCTGTCGCTTCAATCTGAACACGCGGGAGCTTGGACCCCTTCCAGGCTGAGAGTGCGCTGGTCGACCGTACGCCACGGTAGTCGTGGACGGCGGGCGAGGGAGCGCTGACCGCCGGAACCTGTCCGGGTAATGCCGGCGTAGGGAGTATCGGCCATGCCGCCTGCTTCGCCATCCTCTTCTTCGGACGCGTCGGCGTCCACGGAATTCCCCGCTCCTTCGGAAGGCCTTCACAAGGGGGGCCTGCACACGGACGTCGCCGTGCTGGACCGTCCGGAGGCGCACGGGCGCGCCGAGGCGCCGCTCGTTCTCGACACCGAGCCGCCGCGCACGCTGTCCTTCAAGGACCAGTTCGCGCTCTGGCTCAACCTGGGCGTCAGCCTGATCGGCTTCAGCACCGCCGCGACCGTGCTGGGCGCCCCGGGCTCGGAGATGTCCTTCACCGCGGCCGTGGTCGCGATCCTCGCCGGCACCGTGATCGGCACCGCCGCGCTCGGCGTGGCCGCCCTGATCGGGGCGAAGACCGGCGCGCCGGCGATGGCCAACCTGCGCGGGCTGTTCGGTACGAAGCTGAGCTACCTGCCGACGGTGCTGAACATCGCCCAGTGCGTCGGCTGGGGCGTCTTCGAGCTCACCGTGATCGCCCAGGGCGCCCAGACGGTGGCCGGCACCGACGGGTACCGCTGGCTGTTCGTGCTGCTGGCCGGGGCGCTGACCACCGTGCTGACGATCTGGCCGCTGGGCTCGATCGCTGTGCTGCGCAAGTACGTGGCCGCCGCGGTGGCCGTGGCGATGGTGTACTTCACCGTCCAGCTGGGCCGTCAGGGCTTCCCCGACCCGGGGGCGGGCAACTGGCACGGGTTCCTGCACGCGACCGACGCCGTCATCGCGCTGTCGATCTCCTTCGTGCCGCTGGCCGCCGACTACACCCGGCACTCGCGCACCGCCTCGGCCGCCTTCTGGGGCACCTTCTCGGGCTACACCGTGGCCCAGGTCTGGTGCTACGTGCTGGGCCTGATCGCGCTGCTGCAGTCCGGCGGGGACACCGAGAAGATCTTCTCCTCGTTCACCGGGGTCTGGGCCGGCTGGGCCTTCCTGCTGGTGCTGGTGCTGCGCGAGACCGACCAGTCCTTCGCGAACGTGTACTCGACCGCGATGTCGGTCCACAACCTGTTCCCGCGGATCGACCGGCGGCTGCTGACCGGCGGGATCGGCGTGCTGACCACCGTCCTGGCGCTGCAGATCAAGGAATTCACCGCCTCGTACTACAACTTCCTCGGCCTGATCGGCTCGGTCTTCGTGCCGCTGTTCGCGGTGCTGGCGGTGGACTACTTCTTCGGCGCCGGCCGCCGGGGCTGGGATCTCTCCGAGCGGGCTCCCACGCGTTGGCTGATGCTGCTGCCGTGGGCGCTGGGCTTCGCGGTCTACCAGTTCATCGCCCCGACCGCGATCGCCGGCTGGTGGGTGGACCTCTGGACGGGCGCGCAGAGCGCCCTGCACTTCACCCCGCAGGAATGGACCTCGGCCTCGCTGTTCGGGTTCCTGGTGCCCGCGCTGGTCACCCTGGCCCTCACCCCGCTGACCGGGGCCGGGCGGACCGAGGACTGACCCCCTCCGGGCGGGCCGGCCGGGGCCGACCGCCCGAGCCGACCGCCCGGATCGCGCCACCGCGGCGACGGCGGCCCCGCAGGTTGGGGCCGCCGTCGCCGTTCCGTCATCCGGGGCGCCTATCGTTGGCGCTGTGACCAGCGCCGACCTGTCCCCCGCGACCGCCCGCACCGCGCAGCACGTCCAGGTGGTGGCCCACCGTGGCTCCTCCCGGGCGCTGCCCGAGCACACCCTGGCCGCGTACCGGCGGGCTCTCGCGGAGGGCGCCGACGCCTTCGAGTGCGATGTCCGGGTGACTGCGGACGGGCAGCTGGTCTGCGTGCACGACCGCCGGATCCAGCGGACCTCGGACGGCCGCGGGGTGGTCTCCGCGATGACCCTGGCCGAGCTGGAGGCGTACGACTTCGGCTCCTGGAAGGACGGGGCCGGCGCCGCCGACCCGGAGGCCCGGGCCGTGCTGCGACTGGACAGCCTGCTGGAGCTGGTCGCCGACTGCGGCCGCCGGGTCGACCTGGCGATCGAGACCAAGCACCCGGTCCGGTTCCGCGGCCGGGTGGAGGCCGAGCTGCTGAAGGCACTGGCCCGGTACGGGATCTCGGGGCCGGGCGGCAACCCGGAGAGCCGCCCGCAGGCCCGGATCATGAGCTTCTCGGCGCTGGCTCTGGGCCGGGTGCGGCAGGCGGCGCCGGAGTTCTCCCGGGTGTTCCTGTTCGACCGGACGCTGCCGCTGCGACTGCGGCCGGGCGGTTCGCTGCCGGGCGGCGCGACCATCGCGGGGCCCGGGATCGACCTGGTGCGGGCCCGCCCCGAGCTGGTGCCGGCGCTCCGCCGGGCGGGGCACCAGGTGCACGTCTGGACGGTGGACGAGCCGGCCGACGTGGAGCTCTGCCTGGAGCTCGGGGTGTCCGCGATCATCACCAACCGCCCGGCCGAGGTCCTGGCGCAGCTCGGCCGCTGACCGGTCGTCCGGCGAAGGGGCCCCATGGCCCGGCCGGGCCGGTGTCCGGTTTCCGGTGGGTTCCACGGGGCGGAAGACATTCAATGTCCGGAATGTACCGAGGGTGAGCGCGGAATCACCTCGCGCTGCCGGTTTGCCGTTCGTCTTGAAATGTCCGCGCAGGATCGCCCCGCGGCCGTTTCCGACCCATTCCCAAGGGGCATCCATCCCTCGGCATACGCTGAAGGAGGTCCGGGGGTGGCGTTGATGGTGGCACGCGAAGTGCCGACTTCATCGACCATGGCGGTGCCGCACGGCCCGGCCAGCGTCGGGGTCGCGCGGCGTCGGCTGCGTCGGGATCTCGGCGAACGACAAATACCGGACACGGTCGTGGACGACGCGGTTCTGATTCTCTCGGAACTGCTCAGCAACGCCTGTCGGTACGCCAGACCGCTCGGCCGGCTGCTCGACCTGGGCCGGGACACCGAGGCCGAACTGGTCGACCAGGTGCTGGTGGCGGTGCCTTCGCGGCAGCCGGCCGGCGGCCAGGTGAACGGGTTCCCGGCCAGCGGCCCGCGGGGTCGTGGCCCGGGCGACGGCGAGAGCGCCGAGGAGCCGGGCGGCGTCCTGGTCCGCTGGGGCCTGCACCCGGACGGGATGCTGACCCTGGAGGTCACCGACGGCGGTGCGCCGACCCGGCCGATCCCGTCCAGTCCTTCGCTGACCTCGCGCGGCGGGCGCGGCCTGAGCATCGTCGGCCAGCTGGCCAGCGACTGGGGCGTACGGGACCTCCCGGACGAGGTGACGGTCTGGGCGGCGCTGCCCGTCCGCGGTCGGCACGCCCGGCGGGGCGGGAGCGACGCGCGAAGCGCGTGAGGAAACCTCAGTAGGCTTCCGGGAGCACGACCGACCGGCCGGCCGGGATGGGTGACGCCATCCCCGGCGGCCGCCGGTCCCAAGAATTCACCGTTCCCGGGAGAGCCGCACCATGGGCAAGAAGGCCGCCAAGAAGGCGCCGCAGCGCAGCCAGTCCGCCACCGCCACGACCTCCGCCACCGGCGGGATCCCCGTGGTCGGAGCCCGGGAGGACTGCCCCTGCGGGTCGGGCCGCCGGTACAAGGCCTGTCACGGCCGGGAGGCGTCGCACGCCGTCCAGGAGCTGGTGCACCGTCCGTTCGAGGGCCTGTCGGGCGAGGCCGACTGGGTCGCGCTGCGCGAGCTGGTGCCGGCCGCCACGGTGCCGCTGACGCTGGCCGCGGGCGTGGTGGACGAGGCGACCGGTGACATCCCGTCGGTGACACTGGCGACCGTGCTGCCGCTGGCCTGGCCGGCCCTGCGCCGCCAGGACGGTTCGATCCTGCTGGGCCTGCAGACCCAGTCCTCCTCCGGCGACCTGAGCCGCGACCTGGCGGACGCCCTGGAGCTGGCGCTGGCCGCCGAGCCCGGCGCCCCGGTGCCCTCCCGCCGGACCGTCCCGGGCGGTCGCCGCCTGCAGGACCTGCTGGACGTGACGGCCCCGTTCACGCCGGCCGTGCACACCGGCTTCGAGTTCTGGCTGGAGGACGCCGAGTCCGCCACCGGCGAGGTCGCCGCCTCGCTGGAGCGGGCCAACGCCTCGGCCATCCCGACCGAGAAGCTGTCGAGCGTGGACTCCGCGTACTGGTGCGGCACCCCGGACAAGAACCACCTGCGCTGGGTGATGACCGTCCCCGAGGAGCAGCTGCTGGACGCGCTGGCCCGGCTGACCGCCGCCGACCGGTCCTCGATCGGCCCGGACACCCGCCTGGTCGGCTCGTTCCGGGCCCACGGGCTGACCGTCCCCGTCTGGGACCTGCCGCTGGCGATGACGGCCGCCGACTGCGAGAAGCCGGCCGCCGAGTTCGCCGAGCGGCTCGCCGCCACGCTCGCCGATCCGACCCCGCTGACGACCGAAGAGCGGCGTGCACGCGCCAACTTGGTGAACCGTCAGGTAACGCTGAACTGACGGTGTGTGATACGCGTCACATTCCGGTCGCCGACCGCAATTTCCGGGCGGCGACCGGGTCTTGGAAATTGGCGCGGCCGCCGATCCTTGTTACTGTTTAAACAGTCCGGTCGCTGGTGCATCCCCCGTCGCCAGCGGCCGGATTTTTTCATGCCCCTCGCCGGCCCGGCCGACCGCACCCGAACCGGCCGCGGACGGCGTCGTGGCGACCGGCCGGGCGGGCGGCGGAAAACCCGCCCGCGGGGCGGGCCGCAAACCGGGAACGGCCCCGGGCGAGCACCCGGAGCCGTCCCCTCGTCGGCCATGCGGAACCGTCCCTCTGTCGGCCGCGCGGAACCGGCCGGACAGGTCTAGAACCGCGGCCGGCCGCTGTCCTGCTTGGCCGTCGCCGCGACGAGCTCCTCCAGCATCGGCCCGACCTCCGGCAGCCGCACCCCGCCGCCCTCCACCCGCTCCGGCGCCAGCACCCAGCGCACCCGGCCCCGGTCGCACCCGGGCGGCAGCGCCAGGTAGCCGCCGGGCCCGTGGTAGCGCATCGAACCCGGGACCCACGGCTGCTGCGCCAGCAGCTCGGCCAGCGTGTCCAGCGAGTACGGGGCCACCAGCAGCGTGTAGCGGCCGGGCGTGGCCAGCACCGGGCCGAGCGGCATCCGCAGCGCCTCGAAGTACGCGAGCGCCCGGGCCGCCGCCGGGGCGGGCAGGCTGACCGCCGAGACGGCCCGGCCGGTGGCGACCAGGACCGGCGCGTCCGGGCTCTGCCGCTCCCACCACCAGCGCACCATCCGGGCGTCGGTGGTGGCCGCCAGCAGCTCCGGGTCGTGCGGGTGCGCTCCCGGTACCGGGCAGTCCGGGCTGTCGCAGGAGCAGCGGCCGCCGGGTGCCCCCGCGCCCGGCACCACGGGCCAGCGGTACTCCACGGCGGCCTCCAGGGCCGCGGCCAGCCGCGCGGAGCGGCCCTCCTGCCGGTCTCGCCTGGTCTCACGCATGGGCGCTCGTTCCTTTCCGTGACCGCTGGGGCTTGCCGGCCCCGACGGAGCCATACGGCCACAAGGGCCGGCCATCACCGCAGCCGCGCCGTACCGCACGCGACGTGGAACACGACATGGAACAGGACTTGAAAAGGGCCCCTGAGAGGTCGGCCCCTGGAACGAGAATCCCTCATGCGACCAGATGGACGCCGCTCAGACGCCGCTGGTTCCACCGTACGAGTGAGTGACCCGCGACCGGCCCGGGCCACGGGCCGCGCAGGCATACGATCCGGACGGCCACCGGTTCGGTCGTCGGAACAGGCGGGCCGCGAAACACCGTCCCTGCCTGTCTTGCCCGCTCCACGGACTTCCATGCCGACGGGTCGGCGCTCGGTGCGGGCCGGCCGGCTCGCACCGCTCCACCCCGGGACGGCGTCGGAACCGCTCCCGGATATGCCCCGAATGGCCTGTCCAGAAGTAGGGCCGATGCTGTCGATCAATGACGAGTAGTGCCGAGAAATGACGAGTAGTGCCGAGCGGTGACGCCTGCCGGCGATTCGCGGCGATCGAGGCGGAGCGAGGGCTCGGCCGGACTTGGGGGTATCGCATGACACGTACCACCGCGCTGGGAGAAACGGCATGACCGAGCCCCACCCGTCCGCCGCCCGGCTGCGCACCACGCCGCCGCTCACGGCCGCCGCCGCCCCGGGCGACCTCGGCCGCGGCACCCGGCTCCCCCTGCTCGACCTGCCGCCCGCCGCCCCGCCGGCCGGGGCGGGGCCGTACGCCGCCGCGCCCGGCCCGGCCGGGCCGCCGGAGCCGGCCGACCCGCGCGGACCGGCCGACCCGGCCGAGCTGGCCGGCGCCCTGGCCGACCTCACCGAGCTGTACGAGCACACCGCGCTGCTGGCCCGCGCCCGCGGCCTGGACGCCGCCCTGGCCGCCCTGCTCGGCTCCGGGGCCGCCCTGCTCGGCGCCCGCCGGGGCTTCGTGGTCGTCGGGTCGCCCGGCGGCGTGAGCCGGCCGGTCGGCCTCGGCCTGGACCGCTCCGCCCTCGGCGCGCTGGAGACCGTACCCGCCGACCTGGGCCCCTTCCGCGGCCTGCTGCACCCGCACGGCCGCCCGCCGCAGGTGCTGCACCCCGACCTGGCCGGCCCCGCGACCCCCGCCCGGCTGCGCGAGGTCGCCGGGCAGCTCGGCCTCGGCGCCGCCGTCGGGCTGCCGCTCAGCACCGAGGAGGACGGCCCGCCGGCCGCCGCCGTCTGGTTCTACGACGGCCCCACCGAGCCGGACGAACGGCGGCTGCGGCTCGCCCGTGCCTACTGCGAGGCCGCGGCGCCGCTGCTGGCCGGGCAGCTGGAGGCGGAACGCTCCCGGCGCGCCGGTGAGGCGCTTCGCCGCGGCCTGCTGCCGGACCGCCTCCCCCGCCTGCCGGGCGTACGGCTGGCCGCCCGCTGCGTGCCCGCCGGGCTCGACCGGTCCACCGGCAGCGACTGGTACGACGCCATCGCGCTGCCGGACGGCACCCTCGGCCTGAGCGTGGGCAGCGTCTCCGGCGACGGGCCCGGCGCGGGCCCCGGCTCAGCACCCGGCGCGGCCGCCGCGATGGGCCGGGTCCGGGCCGCCCTGCGGGCCTACGCGGTGCTGGAGGGCGAGGACCCGGTCTCCGTCCTGGGCGACCTGGAGCTGCTGCTCAAGACCACCGAGCCGGCCCGCAGCGCCACCGCCGTCTACGCCTGGGTGGAGCCGGACGAGCGCCGGATCACGCTGGCCGGCGCCGGGCACTGCCCGCCGGTCCTGGTCACCCGGCACGGCGCGAACTTCGTCGAGACCTCGCTGTCCGCCCCGCTCGGCATGCTCAGCTGCTGGGAGGCGCCCGGTGTCGAGCTGGACGCCGAGCGCGGTGACCTGCTGGTGCTCTACACCGAGGGCATGGCCCGCCGCTTCGGCCCGACCCTGCACGCGGGCCAGAGCGCGCTGCGCCGGGCGGCGGCGGACGCCCCGCGCGACGTCCGGACCGACCCGGACCGGCTCTGCGCCCACCTGCTGGCCTGCTCCGCCCCGGCCGACGGCGACACCCCCGCCGTCGCCGGCCCGGACGGCGGCACCGACGACCTGGTGCTGCTGGCCGCCCGCTTCGAGTAGGCCGGCCGGTCCCGCCGCCGCCCCCGAACGGGTGAACGAGCGGCCGTCCGTACCATGGGACGGACGGCCGCCCACGGGTGTCGCGATCCGACGCGTCCGGGGCGGCGAGACTCGCAAGGAGGCGACGTACGTGACCGAGGACCGTACCCCGGCAGTGGCCGAGAACCCCGAGGCCGCCGGAACCGATGGGGACGAACGGCCCAAGGGCCGCAAGAACGGCCTCTACGACGAGGTGTCCGACGAACTCGCCGCCTCGATGAAGACCGGCTGGGACGACACCGAGCTGCACGGCCTCGCCCCGGTCGCCCAGGCCTCGTACGCGGCCGAGCGCCGCGCCAAGCTGTCCGCCGCCTTCCCCGGCGAGCGGCTGGTCGTCCCCGCCGGAAACCTGCGGGTGCGCGCCAACGACACCGAGTACGCCTTCCGCGCCGCCAGCGAGTACGTGCACCTCACCGGCGACCGGACCGAGGACGCGGTGCTGGTCGCCGAGCCGACCGGGGCCGCCGGCCACGAGTTCGGGCTCTACCTGCTGCCCCGCTCCAACCGCGAGAACGGCGAGTTCTGGCTGGACGGCAACGGCGAGCTCTGGGTCGGCCGCCGGCACAGCCTGGACGAGGCCGAGCAGCTGTTCGGCCTGCCCGCCCGGGACGTCCGCAAGGCCGCCGAGGAGCTCAAGGCCGCCGCCCCCGCGCCCACCCGGATCGTCCGCGGCTACGACGCCGGCCTGGAGGCCGCGCTCGCCGGCGTCCTGGACGAGGACAAGGACACCGAGCTCAAGGAGTTCCTGAGCGGGCTGCGCCTGGTCAAGGACGAATGGGAGATCGGCGAGCTGCGAGCCGCCTGCACCGCCACCGTGAACGGCTTCACCGACGTCGTCCGCGAGCTCGGGCAGGCCGTGGCCACCTCCGAGCGCTGGATCGAGGGCACCTTCTGGCGCCGCGCCCGGGTCGAGGGCAACGACGTCGGCTACGGCTCCATCTGCGCCGCCGGCCCGCACGCCACCACCCTGCACTGGGTGCGCAACGACGGCGACGTCCGCCCCGGCGAGCTGCTGCTGCTCGACGCCGGCGTGGAGACCAACACCCTCTACACCGCCGACGTCACCCGCACGCTGCCGATCAACGGCCGCTTCGACGCGCTGCAGCGCAAGATCTACCAGGCCGTCTACGACGCCCAGGAGGCCGGTATCGCCGCGGTGAAGCCCGGCGGCCGGTTCCGCGACTTCCACGACGCCTCGCAGCGGGTGCTCGCCGAGCGGCTGCTCGCCTGGGGCCTGCTCGACGCCTCCGTCTACGACGTCGAGAAGGTCCTGGAGCTCGGCCTGCAGCGCCGCTGGACCCTGCACGGCACCGGCCACATGCTCGGTCTGGACGTCCACGACTGCGCCCAGGCCCGCCGCGAGTCGTACGTCGACGCGGACCTGGAGCCCGGCATGGTGCTGACCGTGGAGCCCGGCCTGTACTTCCAGCAGGACGACCTGACCGTCCCGGCGGAGTACCGCGGCATCGGCGTCCGGATCGAGGACGACATCCTGGTCACCGCCGACGGCAACGAGAACCTCTCGGCGGGCCTGCCCCGCTCGGCCGACGAGGTCGAGGCCTGGATGGCGTCCCTGACGGGCTGACCCCCCCCTCGCACGCCGGCGCGGGCCGCCCCCGGAACTCGGGGGCGGCCCGCGCTGTGGTGTGCCGCGGATCAACCGGTGTTCCGGTGGTCAGCCGGTGACCGACGGGGTGACGTTGACGGTGGTGGCGGCGTGCTGGTCGGCGGTGGCGCCGATGGCGAGGTTGAACTTGTTGCCGGTGGTCCAGCCCTTGTCGACGCCGACGCGGAAGGTGTAGTCGGTGGTGGCGCCGGCGGGCAGGGCGCGGTTGAGGGAGGCGGCGTCGATGGCGAGGTTGCCGTCGCAGTCGTAGTCGACGGCGAGCGGGCGCCACTGGCCGTGGTCCTGGACCTCGACGACGAGGTCGGCGGGCTCGATGAAGTGCTTCGTGTAGTCGCCGGAGGCGGGGTCGACCACGGTGGGCAGGGAGATCGTCGGGGCGACCTGGCGGAAGGCGGCCTTGGTGGGGTTGGTGACCTTCACGGTGTACTGGGCGGCCTGCTTGCCGACCACGAGGGCGCCGGGGGCGCCGGTGACGGTGACCTTGGGCATGTGGGTGTCGACGACCTTGGTGTCGACGACCTTCTTCTTGCCGATCTCGTTGAAGGTGGTGGTGCTGCCGTAGGAGCCGGCCTCGACGGCCAGGGTGCCGGGGCGGTTGTCGGCGTCCAGGTGGATGCGGTACTGGATGGTGCGGCTGGCGCCGGAGGCGAGGGGGAAGGCGGCTGCCCTGCCGGTGGTGACGTAGTCCATGCCGCCGCCCTGGCTGATCGGGAACTCGTGCCAGGTGTTGCCGTCCTTGCGCTCGATGGTGCCGTCGGCCATCGCGAGGACCTGGGAGCAGGGGGCGCCCTCGTACAGCTGGGAGGCGACGACGGGCACGACGTTGTCGTAGCGCTTGGTGCCGGTGTTGGTCCAGGTGACGGTGAAGGAGACGGTGGCGCCGCCGGCCTCGATCTTCTGGCCGGTGTTGAGGCCGTCGAAGCGGATCTCGATGCCGCCGTCGGGCTTGACCACGCTCGCCGGGGTCTTGGTGGCGGGGGTCTTGGCGGCGGCGGGGGCCGCCGGGGTGGTGGTGCTCGGGGCGGGGGCCGGGGTCTCGGTGAGGGTGGCGGTGGGGGTGGCGGTCGCCGACGGCGCGGGGGCCGGGGTGGTGGCGGTGGGTGCGGGGGTGCTCGGTGCGGCGGCCGGGGCGCTGAGGGTGGGTGCGGTGCTGGGGGCGGCGTTGTTGGTGGTGTCGGGGGTGCAGCCGACGGCGCCGGTGGCGATGACGGCGGCCAGCGGCAGGGTGAGGGCCAGGCGGCGGGAGCGGCCCTTGGCGGAGCCGGCGGTGACGATCTTCGCAAAGCGGTTGATAACGGACGCGTTCATGATGCAGATCCCCCTGGGACGTGGTCACGGAAGTTTTGACTCGACGAGGCGGCCGGCCTGCCCCCCGGCTCCATCTCGCCGGTCCGCCTCGCTGGCCCTCACCCTGATAGACGTGCATCCCCCCGGGAGGTTGCAGGTCGATCCGAAGAACTTTTCCGGACCTGTCCACGTGCCCCGTCGCAGGTACCGAAAAGGGGCGCCGTGAGCCGGGAAATCCCAGCTCACAACGCCCCTTCGGCCCCGCGTCCGTACTCGGCGCCCTGGCCGGTCGCGGGCCGCCCTGCTGCAAGGCGGCCCGCGGCCGAACGTCCTACTTCACGACCACCCGCACCGGAGTGCTCTTCTGGCCGCGGACGGCCAGCTCGCCGCTCCCGTCGTAGGGCAGCACCGCCTGCGCGGTCACGGGCAGCACACCCGCGCCGTCCTCACGCGTCAGCTTCATCCGGTATTTCACGGTCCGACTCTGACCCGGCGCCAGTGGGAAGGCCGCGTCCTTGCCCTGCGTCGCGTAGTCCATGCCGCTGCCGACCCCGAGGCCCAGCGCCTTCCAGGCGGTACCGTCCATCCGCTCCAGCGATCCGGCGGTCATCGACACCACCTCGCCCGGCGAACCCGCGTACCACTCGGCGAAGAGCAGGGGGTGCACCGCGGGGTAGTTGGTCTGGCTGGTGTTGCGGAAGGTGACCGACACCTGGACCATCGTTCCGTCGTTCGGCACCGACTGACCGGGGTTCAGGCCCTCCACCGTGACCGCGATGTCGTTCTGGTGCGCCTTGCCGGCGGGCGCGGGCCGGGAGCTCAGGTCGAGGGTGTCCAGGATGGAGACCAGATCGGCCTGGTACTCCGGCTTCAGCCCGATCGCGGCCACGTACACCTGGTCGTCGGCGAGGCCCCACAGCTGCGCGGTGAAGTTCTCCTTGCTGTTGCAGGAGACCTGCCACTGCGTCTTGCTGATGGTCTTGCTGGCCACGATGTCCCTGGTCCGGACGACCTTGCCGACCGTCTTGAGGGCGTCACCGCTGCCGATGGCGTGCGGGTTGCCCCAGACCGGGCAGTACGGCTGGCTGCTCCAGCCGGAGTCCGAGTCCAGGTCCGCCATCGACGGCCACAACCCGACCTGGACCTCCTCGGCCGTGCTGTACGCGGTCAGGGTGACGCCGTACGGCTCGCAGCTCTCGGCACTCGCCCCGGCCGGCGCCCCCGGGCTCAGGATGCACAGGCTGTTGCGCGCCGGATCCTGCGTGGGCACCGTCCACCCCGCGGGCACCTTGAACTTGACACCCCGGAAGTTGTACGGAACCGCCGCGCCACTGCCCGGCGTCGTACTGGTCGAGGACGCCAGGTCCTCCGGCGGGGTCAACGGGGAGGCCGTGGTGACGGAGGCGGTCGGCGAAGCACTCGGGCTGGGTCCCTCGCTCACCGTGGGCACCGGACTGCCGCTGATCGTGGCGGCCGGCGGCGCGTCATGGTGCTGGGCCGCGTTGTCACCCCGGAATCCGAGGACGCTGAACGCCAGCGCGGCGGCGAGTCCGAAGAGCGGGACCGCGGCGACGTAGACCGGCCGTAGCCGGCGGACCCGACGGCTCGGCGGGGCGGCCGGGCGCAGGTCGTGCGCGGTGATCTGCCCCGCGCGCGCCTCCAGCGCATCGCGGAGCAGGCGTTCCATCGGGGTGCCGCCCTGCCCGTCGTCGCCGTCGAGCGACCGGGGATGCTTCTTGCTCATCGGACCTTCTCCAGCTGCTTCTCAAGGGCGTCCAGGGCCCGACTCGCGGTGGACTTCACGGCGCCCCGGGACAGCCCCAGGGTCTCGGCTATCTGCGCCTCCGACATGTCGGACCAGTAGCGCAGCACCAGCACCTCACGCTGGCGCGAGGTCAGCTCCTGCAACGCCACCAACACGCGGCGGTGCTCGTCGTTCAGGACGGCGTGGTCCTCGGCCGAGGGTGCGTCCGCCTCGTGCGGCGGCACGTATTCCCGGGCCGTCTTGCGGCGGCGCAGCATCGAACGGGCGCCGTTGACCACCGAGGTACGCAGGTATCCGAGCGCGTTGTCGAGGTCGTCCAGCTCCTCGCCGTGCCGCTGGTAGAGGGCGGTGAAAGCCTCCTGCACCACATCCTCGGCGAGGTCCTGATGGTCGACCAGCAGGACGGCCATCCGCACCAGGCCGAGCCGGTGGGCATGGTAGAGGTCGGTCAGGGTGGGCTTCTCCTCGGCGGGCTTGCGCCCGCCCCGCAGCAGCCGGAAACCCGATCGCCGCTGGGTCGCCTCCTGCTCGACGGCCGGCCCGCCGAGCGGCTCCCCACCGCTCTCCGCCGCCGACCGGGCACCGAGGAGCAGCTTCAGCAGGCCCCGGAGAGTGACGACACGCCCCCCGTGGGGTGCCCCTGCCGGCGCGATGGCCATGGACATCTACAGTTTCGCTTTCCCCCAGGACCGCGGCGATGGGCCCATCGCCGCGGTCAGGACAAGTGATCAAGGTCGTGATCGCTGTGATTGTGTCAGCGTCGTCGCCACCGGCCACGCCGCCCCCACTTGTATGGACGTCCGTCCCCCGCCGAGGTTGCAGGCGGCTTCGGACTTTTTTCCGGACGACGCCGGGCCGGGGACAGCGGGCGAGGACATCGGGCCGGGGCAGGGCGGCGGAGAACGCCCAGCGGGCCATGACCGGACGTCAGCAGACCAGTCCCAGGTCGGCCGCCGAGGCGGTCATGTCCGGGCTCCTGGGGGTCGGCGGCGCTCCCTGCTGCGACGAGTCGATCCTCCGCCGCCGGGCACCCGCCCCGACCGTGGCGGGAGCGACTACACTCGCCAACATCCCGCCAACCCACTCGATCAGGGGGATCCCGTGGCCGAGCAGCAGACCTCCGGACCGCCGGCCACCGCGGCCGGACCAGTGGCCGTCACCATCGGCCGCCGCCCGGAGCCGGTGCACGACGTCGCCGTGTACGCCTTCGACGGCATGACACCGTTCGAACTCGGGGTGGTGGTCGAGGTGTTCGCCCTCGCCCGGCCCGAACTCGGCGGTCTGCTGGCGGCCCCCTGGTACGGCCTCAAGGTCTGCGCGGACCGGCCCGGCGCCGCGCTCGGCGCGGTCGGCGGGTTCTCCCTCACCGCCCACCACGGACTGGACGAACTCGCCGCGGCCGACACGGTGGTCGTCCCCGGGGTGCCCAACGCGTTCGGCGGCACGGTGTCGCCCGAGCTGGTCGCCGCCCTGCGGACCGCCCACGGGCGCGGGGCCCGGATCGTCTCGATCTGCTCCGGCGCGTTCGCCCTCGCCGCCGCCGGCCTGCTGGACGGACAGGAGGCCACCACCCACTGGCGGTACGCCGACCTCCTCCAGCAGCGGTACCCGCTGGTCCGGGTCAACCCGGACGTCCTGTACGTCGACAGCGGCGAGGTGCTGACGAGCGCGGGCAGCGCGGCCGGCATCGACCTCTGCCTGCACCTGGTCCGGCGCGACCACGGCGCCAAGGTCGCCAACAGCGTGGCCCGCCGGTTCGTCGTCCCGCCGCACCGCGACGGCGGCCAGGCCCAGTTCATCGAGGCGGCGGTCAACCCGGTGGAGGAGGAGGACGACGGGATCGCGCGCAGCATGCAGTGGGCGATCGGGCACCTCTGCTCCCCGCTCACCGTCTCGCTGCTGGCCCGCGCCGCCCGGATGTCGGACCGCTCCTACCTGCGCCACTTCACCGCCCGCAACGGGACCACGCCGATGCGCTGGGTGATCACCCAGCGCATCGCCGCCAGCCTCCCGCTGCTGGAGTCCCCGGACGGGACGGTCGAGGAGATCGCCGCGGCCGTCGGCTTCGAGAGTGCGGCGACCTTCCGTCACCACTTCGGCCGTGCCATGCGGACCTCACCGACGGCCTACCGGCGGAGCTTCGGGCGTACGGTGGCGTGACCCCCGGCCGGCCTCAGCCGCCCTCGCCGCCACCGCCCTCGCCGCCACCGGCCGCGCCCTCGGCGCGGTCGGCATTGGCGATGATCGCGTCGTGCAGCCAGCGGGCCAGGCCCGGGGCGAGCTGCTCGTAGGTGGCGGTGAAACGCGGGTCCGCGAGGTACATCGCGGCCAGGCCGCGGTGGATCGCGTAGCCGCAGTCGTAGAAGTTGTCGGTGATGTGGCCGCGATGCACCTCGGCGAGGTCCATCGCCTCGCCGCTGTCGGGTGCGAGGCCCGCCGCCAGGGCCTGGACCAGCCGCTCGTTGAGGGCGTCCATCTCGGCCTTGATGCGCTGCCAGTCGGCCTTGCCGTACCGCGTGGTGCGGCGCCGGGACTCCTTCCAGGCGTCGGTGCCGCCCCACTTCTGCTCGGCCTCCTCCTCCCAGCTCTCCTGGTAGTCCGCCCCGAACACCTCGAACTTCTCCTCGGGTGTCAACCGGTGTCCCATCCTCTGTGCCTCCATCGCTCGTTCGACCGCCGCGGCCAGGTCCTGGAGGTGGCCGATCCTCGCGGTCAGCAGCCCGTGCTGACGTCTGAGGTGTTCGGCCGGGCTCACCGAGCCGTCGTCCAGGATCGCCGCGATCTCCTCCAGCGGGAACCCGAGCTCGCGGTAGAACAGGACCTGCTGCAGCCGGTCCAGGTCGGCGTCCTCGTAGCGGCGGTAGCCGGACGCGGTGCGGCCGCGCGGTGACAGCAGGCCGATCTCGTCGTAGTGGTGCAGGGTCCGGACGGTCACGCCCGCGACCCCCGCCACCTGGCCCACCGAGTAGCCGGTGCTCATTCGGGTTGCTCCCTTCTGCTGCCACCGACCCTCCCGCCTCACGTCGCGTGAGGGTCAACCCCAGTTTCCGGGAGCACCGCCCGCCCCCGGGGCACACACCGCCGTGCGACTCTCCGAGCCGGGGCCCGGGCAGCGGGACCGCTTTGGACGGAGCAGCCAATTGCCGGGGCCCGGCGGCGCCCGCGAGCATGTGGCCATGACCCTCACCGCGCCTCCCCTGCTCCGACGACTGGCCGCGGAGGCGGTGGGCACGGCGGCGCTGGCGGCCGTGGTGGTCGGCTCCGGCATCCGGGCCGGCGCCCTCAGCCGGGACGCCGGGGTGCAGCTGCTGGCGAACGTCACCGCCTCGGCGTTGGCCCTGGTGGTGCTGATATCGGTGCTGGGCCCGGTGTCCGGCGGCCACTTCAACCCGCTGGTCTCGGCCGCCGCCTGGTGGACCGAACGGCGCACCGGGACCGGCCTCACCGTCCGGGAGCTGGGCGGGTACGCCGGGGCGCAGCTGGCCGGCGCGGTCACCGGGACGGGGCTGGCCAACGTGATGTTCGAGCGGCCGTTCCTGGAGGTGTCCGCGCGGGCCCGGGACGGCGTCCACCTCTGGCTGGCCGAGGTGCTGGCGACCGGGGTACTGATCCTGCTGGTCTTCGGCCTGGTCCGGAGCGGCCGCGGCGGTTTCGTGCCGGCGGCGGTCGGCCTGTGGATCGCCGCGGCCTGCTGGGCGACCTCCTCGGGCGCCTTCGCCAACCCCGCCGTGACCGTCGCCCGGATGTTCACCGGCAGCGGCACCGGGATCGCGGCCGGCTCGGTGCCGCCCTTCGTCCTGGCCCAGCTGGTCGGCGCGGTGGCCGGGGTGGCCCTGCTCCCGGTGCTCTTCGGACGCCCGGTGCGGCCGGCCGCGGTGCCGGACGACGCCCGGGAGCTGATCGCCGGCTGACCCCGGGCCGGGCCACGGGCGGGGCCGGGTACGGGCGCCCGGCGCCGGGCTCGGCACGGTCGGTGCAAGGCAGCTCCCGCACTCGACCGCTCCCGTCCCCGAACGCTCCCGTGCTCAGCCCCGGGTGCCGGCCAGCACCCGTCCCGCCCCCGCCCGGACACCCGAGCGCGGGCCCGGTCGCCCGCGCCGTCGCCCACCCGGCCACCCGCTCCGGCGCCCGCGCGGCCGCTTGGCCGGCCGGAGCAGCACGTACGCCGTGGAGAGCACCACGAAGGCCAGCCGCACCAGGCCGCAGACCGGGTCCGACGGGATCACCAGGGTGCCCCCGTACAGTGCCGCCAGCGCGATCCAGCTCCACCACGGGACGAGGCGCTTCTGCCCGACCGCGTCCCAGAGCAGCGTGCCGAGCAGGATCGACGCCGTGTAGTACGTGTAGACGCTGGGGTCGAACAGGATCCGGGCGTTCGCGCCGACCAGGACGACGGCCGGCCAGCGGCCCCGCAGCACCGCCAGCGTGCCGAGGACGAGCCCCACTGCGGCCTGCGCCGGCCGGTCCCACCAGGGGGTCGCGGGATCGGAGACGCCCAGCCAGCGCAGCGAGGAGGCGGCCTGGTTGGGGATGGTGAACCTGGCGGCGGCGAAGGAGCCGGAAGTACCGAGGTAGAACGGCAGCCAGGCGATGGCCACCAGTGCGCACAGCCACAGCGCGGCACGCCGCCACTGCGGGCGGGGCAGTGCCAGGATCAGCGGGACGAACGACAGCGCCCACGGCTTGGAGTCCACCGCCAGCGCCAGGTAGACGCCCACGGCGGTGGCCCGGCCCCGGCTCAGCGCGTACGCGGCGAGCGTGGTGAAGAACAGCGCCAGGACGTCGTCCAGGTGCGCGAACCGGACCGAGACCTCCACCCACATCGGGATGAAGGCCAGGCCGGCCACCAGCAGCCGCTGCTGGAGGCGCCGGTGGTTGGTGCCGGTGCCCAGGTAGTACCAGGCCGCGGTACGGCCGACCAGCACCAGCATCAGCAGGCCCAGCGCGGACATCGTCGCCTCGGCCAGCACCTGACCGACGTGCTCGGGGAAGGGCGCGAACAGCCTGGCCGCGGCCAGGCTGACCGGGCCGATCTGGAGTTCCGGGTGGTGCGCGTAGAGCGAGAGCCCGCCGCCGGGCTGCTGGTCGAAGAGCAGTTGCTCGCCCTGGCGCAGGTAGTGCCAGGAAACGCCGCCGCTGGGCTCGACCATCAGGAACCAGAGCACCGTCCAGGCGACCAGCAGGACGTGGTGCCTGCGGACCGGCAGGCCCGCGATCCGGCCGGTGGCCGCCTCGTAGTCGCCGGTGGCCCTGGCCGGACTCGCTGTGCGCACGTGTACCTCTTCCCCGGCCGTCCGGTCTCCCGGGGCCGTCCCCGGGTCGGCCGGTCATCCTAGACCCGCGGGAAGGACGACCTGTGCAGGCGCGGTGGGGAAGAGGTGGCGGCCCGGGCCCGGGGGGAACGCGCGAGCCCCCGACCCCGGCGGAAGGCCGGAGTCGGGGGCTCGCGTCAGGCCGGTCCCGGCCGAGTGCGGCCGTGAACGGGGTCGACTGTGACCGGGGGTCAGCTGTCCTGAGCGGTCTTGCGGCGGCGGAGCACCACGAGGGTGCCGACGCCGGCGGCCAGGACGGCACCGCCCGCGATGGCGATCGGGGTGCTGTCGCTGCCACCACCGGTCGCGGCGAGGTCCTTGGCGGCGGCGTCGGCCTTGGCCTTGGCCTTGGTGACGGCCTCGTCCGTGATCTTCGGCGGGGTGACGGTCGGGACGTTGACCGGGAAGTCGACCGGCGTCTGGGTGCCGTCCGTGGCGCTGGCGGACGGCACCGGGGCGCTGGTCGAGGCGGACGGGCTGGTGGCCGGGGTGGTGGCCGGCGTGGTGGCCGGCGTGGTGGCCGGGGTGGTGGGCGTGCTGCTCTGCGTGGCGGTGGCCGAGGGGGACGCCGACGTCGAGGGGGACGTGGTGGCCGACGGCGAGGTCGTCACGGTGGCGCTCGGGCTCGGGCTGGTGCTCGGCTTGGTCGTGCTCGCGCTCGGGCTCGGGTGCGGCTTGGGGGCCTTGATGGTGAAGCCCGCGCCCTTGATCTGGTCGCAGGACCAGACGCCGTCGCCGTTCGCCTCGTGGGTGGTGTCGTCCAGCTCGGCGGAGACCACCACCGGCACCACGGCGGCCTTGCCGAGCGGCGCGTTCTCGGTGAAGGCGACCCGGACCTTGATGGTCACGCTGGTGCCCTTGCCCACGAAGAGCACGCTGTCGTCGGTGAGCTCGCCCTCCGGGGTCAGCGAGGCGAGGGCGGTCAGCCCGGCGTCGTCACCGCTGCCGTCGACGCCGGGCGGCGGGACGGTCGGGATCCACGTGGTGGTCTTGGGGAGCTGGTACTCGGCCTTGAAGTCGGCGGCGCGCAGCTTGCCCTTGTTGTCCTTGAACTTGAGCAGCGGCACGAAGGCGAAGTCGTGCGCCGTGGCGTTGTCGATCGTGAAGGTGAACTCACGGGCATCGCCACCGGCGAAGAACTCGTTCGGCACGCCCTTCACGGACAGGTCGAGTTCCTTGTGCGCCGCCTTCTCGGCCTTGGCCGCGGCGGAGGCCGACGGGGAGGCGCTCCCGACGGCGAGCGCGCCCTGAGCACCGCCCAGCACGATGGAGGAGGCGAGCGCGACGGCGCCCGCGAGGGCCAGACTGCGACGAATGGACAAAGCGATACCTCACGAAGAAGTCCGGGTCGTCCCGGAGGGCGCGGCTCGGATCCGCCGCCGTGCAGCAGAGCCCCCGCGAAGCTGAAGTCCGACGGACGATACCGAAAGATCTGTGCGATTCGGTAGCCGGATACCATCTTGTGCCCCGGAATGGGAGATTCGGTGTCCGTTTAGACCAACTCCGTCACAGCAAAAGGCTTTTGTTCTCAGCCTTCGGAGGCCTGAATTCACGCCGACGCGCCCCCTGCGGGCGCCGGGCGCCGGGCCCCTCGAACGCACACACCCTTCCGCGGCACCCGAATGCCCCGGCTTCCGTCACGGCCCGAATCCCATTCTGCACACGACAATTGAGGCACCCGCGCGGCCCGCGCGCCCCGGTCGCCCCGGGCCCGGCGGGCGGGGCGACCGGGCAGCGAACGGGGCGACGGCAGAGGCGGCGGCGACAGCGACAGTGGTCGGGCTCAGTCCGGCAGGCCGGCCCGGCGGCGCGCGACGGCGGCGACGGCCGCCCAGTCCTTGTCACCGTCTCCATGGGCCAGCGCGTCCAGGAAGGCGTCCCGCAGCACGCTCCCGAACGGCAGCGGGACGTTGCGCGCCTCCCCCGCGGCCAGCGCCAGCCCGACATCCTTCAGGCCCAGCGGCAACCGGAACCCGGCCGGTTCGTAGCGGCGCTCGGCGACCATCGACCCGTAGCCCGAGTAGACCGGACCGGGGAACAGCGTCCCCGTCAGCATCTCGACCAGGTCGGTGGGCCGCACCCCGTTCGCCTCGGCGAGGCTGCACGCCTCGGCCATCGACTCGATGGCGCAGGCCAGCAGGAAGTTGGCGCTGATCTTGGCGGTGTTGGCCTGAATCGGACGGTCGCCGAAGTACCAGGTCCGGCGGCCCATCGCGGCCAGCACCGGAGCGACCCGCTCCAGCAGCGCCTCCTCGCCGGCCGCCAGGATGTTGAGCTCCCCCGCCGCCGCGACACCCGGCCGGCCGAGGACGGGCGCGGCGACGTAGCCGACGCCGTGCTCGGCGTGCAGCGCGGTGGCGCGCTCGGCGAGCGCGATCGAGACCGTCGCCATGTTGACGTGCACCCCGGTGCGGGCGCCGGCGAGCAGCGCGCCGTCCAGCAGCAGGGCCTCCACCGTCCGGTCGTCGGGCAGCATCGAGACGACGACCTCACTGTCGTAGACCTCGCCGAGTCCGGCCGCCGCGGTGGCACCCTTGGCCACCAGCTCCTCGACCGGCCCGGGCGAGCGGTTCCACACCCGCACCGGGTGGCCGGCCGCGAGCAGGCTCGATGCCATCCCCCGGCCCATCGCACCGAGGCCGACGAATCCGACCGTCATCACGGACATGGCTGACTCCCTGTTTCCCGCTCCGGCGCCCTGCGACGGTTAGACCCTAGGCCGTCGGCGGCCCCCGACGGGGAATCAGCGCGTGCCGGCCGGTGTGCGGGGGCCGTCCGATGTGCGGGGGCCGTCCGGCCGCCGGACGGACGCGGGGTCAGCGGGCCGCGGCGTGGGCGGGCGTCCGGCCGTGCTCCCGGGCGCGGGCGCCGGCGGCCAGCGCGGCGAGCACCCGACCGCGCAGCAGCTCGTACTCGCCCTGCAGACGGCCGGGCCGCTCCGGGCGGGCGACGGGCCGGCCCGGGCCGACCTGCTCGCAGGCGTCGAACTGCTCGCGGGTGAGGTCGATCTCCACCCCGCCGCCGAAGCGGTTCCACCAGTGCAGGTCCGTCCGGACGCCGTCGACGTGCACCTCGCCCATCATCAGCTCGCCGCCGAGCAGGTCGTTCAGCACCATCGCGACCACACCGCACTGCCCGCGCGCGGGATTCCCCGGATGCCACCGGCCCAGGTCCTCGGGCGCACAGGTGTCGACGCCCCAGGAGGAGCGGATCGCGTGTTCGATGTCGATGAGGGTCCACGGCGTCATGCCCGGAAGCCTGCCACGCGGCACCGACAATCGGTGGCCGCCACCGGCCGGACGCGGACCGGGGTCACGCCGACGGACGCGGGAGGGGCGCGCGGGCGCGGACCGGGGGCCGGACGGGAGGTCGCGCCCGGACAGACGGTACGGGCGTGGCGTTCAGTGGGCGATGCCCGCCCGGGCCGTCACCTTCTCGATCCGCACCCGCACCAGCAGCTCGCCGGGCACGCCGTTGCGCTCCCCGTACTGCTCGGCGAGGTCCTCGCCCATGTAGCGGGCGGCGATCCGGGTGGCCCAGGCGCGGACCTCCGGGAGGTCCTCGCTCAGCGTCGCCGTGCCCTGCACCAGCACGAAGGAGAACGGCGGCCGGTCGTCGTCCACACAGAGCATCACCCGCCCGTCGCGGGCCAGGGTGCGGCCCTTGACGGTGTCCTTCCCGGTGTTGAGGACGATGTCCTCCCCGTCCAGCAGGAACCACACGGGGGCGACGTGCGGTCGCCCGTCGGCGCGGGTGCTGGCGAGCTTCGCGGTACGGGTGCCGGCGCCGAGGAACGCGCGCCACTCGGGCTCGGTCATATGTGCCATGCCGTCCATCCTGCTGGACGCCCCGCCCGTCCGCCGCCCGACGGCCGGTCCCGCCCGCGCCGCCGCACCGCGCCCGGCGGTCACGTCGCCCGCGGGTCGGGGCGACCGCGGGTCGGGCGCCCGCGAGTCAGGGCGTCCGGTCGGACCGGCCGCCCTGGCCGGGGTGATTTCGGCACCCCGGTGCCGGGGCGGCGGCGTCCGGGTCACTTGCCGAGCGCCGCCACACCGGCCTGCGCGAACTGCTCGTCCAGGTCGCCGCTGGGGGCGCCCGCCACGCCGATCGCCGCGATCGGGGCGCCCTTGGCCTGCACGGGCGCACCGCCGGCGAGGAACAGCGTGCCGGGGATGTCCTTCAGGTTGGGGGCCTGCGCCAGGCGCTTCGCCAGCTCGGAGGTCGGGGCGTTCCAGGAGACGGCGGTGAACGCCTTGCGCTCGGCGGAGACCGGGGACTGCGGGCCGGCGCCGTCGCCCTTGAGCAGCACCCGGGTGATGCCGTCCCGGTCGACGACCGCGACCGAGACGTGCTGGCCGGCCTTGGCGGCGGCGTCCAGGGTGGCCTGCGCGGCCTTGGTGGCCGCCTCGACGGTCAGTTCGGTGGTCTCGGTCAGGTTCTTGTTCTGGGGGTCGGCCTTCGCCGCAGCCTGCACGGCCGGGGTCTGCGCGGTGTCCGCGCTGGCGGAGACGGCGCCGAGCGTGCCGGCGCCGAGAGCGGCCGCCGCGACGGCACCGGTCAGTACCCGGGTGCGCATGCTGATCTTCTTCATGGTCCAGCTCCTCGTTGGATCGGGCCGGAGCTCGGCGGCTCCCGCTCTGCTTCGATCCTGGTGCCGCATCGCGCCGCGCCGGGTCGGCGTTCCGGCCCGCCCCGCGACGCATGATGGTGGACGGCGGGGTCAACCGATCGGCTGATGCGCGGGTGGGCCGGGCGGGCCAGGATCGTGGTGTCGGCCCAGGTCGGGACCGCCTCCGGCCCGGCCCGCCGAATCCGCCGCCCGGCCCCGGGCACCGGTCCGGCGCCGGCGTCCACAGACATCCGGGGCCCGCCCCCGCAGCAGAAGGAGCCACCGGTGCAGCACCCCCGCCGTCCCGGCAGCGACCCGGACGCGGGCTGGCTGGCCGCGGTGCTGGACTCCGCCTTCCTGCTGCTGCTCGCCGCCTCGCTGGTCCGCTACCTGAGCCACCACCCGGGCAATCCGCGGGTGCCCTGGGTGCTCGGGCTGAGCGCCGCGCTCGCCGTCGCTCAGCCGGCCGGTTCGTGGCTGCTCCGCACCCGGCCGACCGGCACCGGCCGGGGCGCGACCTCGCGCGCGGGCACCGGCACGGGTACGAGCGCCGGCACGGGTACGAGCGCCGGCACGGGTACGAGCGCCGACGCGAACACCGCCACCGGCGGCGACCCGTTCGCCGCCCGCCGACGGCTGCTGCCGCTCACCGCCGTGGTGGCGCTCTGGGTGGTGCTGGTCCTGCTGGCGCCGAGCTTCGCCTGGTGCGCCGTCCCGCTCGTCTACACCGCCCTGCGCGCCCTCCCGGCCCGGGCCGCGATCCCGCTGGTGGCGGTGCTCACCGGGCTGGTGGTGGTCGCCCAGGCCCGGCTGGCCCACACCCTGGACCCGATCCAGCTGCTGGTGCCGCCCGCGGTGGCCGCCCTGGCCACCGCGGTCTTCCTGTACATGGAGCGGCAGGCCGCCCGGCAGCGGGCCCTGATCGACGACCTGGTCCGCACCCGGCGCGAACTGGCCGCCACCGAGCGCCGCGAAGGCACCCTGGCCGAGCGCGAACGGCTCGCCATGGAGATCCACGACACCCTCGCCCAGGGCCTGTCCAGTCAGCAGATGCTGCTCCAGGCCGCCGACCGCACCTGGGACACCGACCCCTCGACCGCCCGCGGCCACGTCCGCACCGCGGGGTCGGTGGCCGCCCGCAACCTGGCCGAGGCCCGCCGGTTCGTCCACGACCTCGCCCCCGCCGAACTCGCCGACGGCCGCACCCTCGACCAGGCCCTGCGGGCCCTGGCCGAGCGCGAGTCCGGGGAGAGCGGCCTGCCCGTCCGCTTCCTGCTGGAGGGCGTGCCCGCGCCGCTGCCGGCCGCCGCGCAGTCCGCGCTGCTGCGGATCGCGCAGGGCGCGCTGGCCAACGTCCGGGAGCACGCCGACGCGACGGCCGCCGCACTGACCCTCTCCTACCTGGGCGACCAGGTCGTCCTCGACATCGCCGACAACGGTCTCGGCTTCGCCCCGCCCCCGGCGGGCTCCGGACCGGACGGCCCGCCCGGCCGCGGCCACGGGCTCCCCGCGATGCGCGCCCGGCTCCGCCGGTTCGGTGGCACGCTGACCGTGGAGAGCTCCCCCGGCGAAGGCACCGTGGTCTCCGCCGCGATCCCGCTCGAAGCCGCATGACCCCGGACCGCGCATGACCCTGGAGGCCGCATGACTTCGCCCGTACGCCTGCTGGTCTGCGACGACCACGCCGTGGTGCGCGCCGGCCTGCTCGCGCTGCTCGCCAGCGCGGGCGACATCGAGGTGGTCGGCGAGGCCAGCAGCGGTGAGGAGGCCGTCGCGCTGGCGGCCAAGCTCCGCCCGCAGGTCGTCCTGATGGACCTGCAGCTCGGCGAGGGCATCGACGGGGTGGAGGCCACCCGGCGGATCAGCGGCGCCCCCGGCGCGCCGTACGTGCTGGTCCTCACCACGTACGACACCGACGCCGACATCACCCGGGCGATCGGCGCCGGCGCCACCGGCTACCTGCTCAAGGCCGAGCGGCCGGAGGAGCTGTTCGCCGCCGTGCACGCCGCCGCCCAGGGCCGCACCACCCTGTCGCCGCCGGTCGCCTCCCGGGTGATGGCGCAGATGCGCGCGCCCGCGCCGCAGCTGACCGACCGCGAGCAGGACATCCTGGCCCAGCTCGCGCAGGGCCTGGGCAACCGTGAGATCGCCCGGGCGCTGTTCATCAGCGAGGCCACCGTGAAGACCCACCTCGGCCGGATCTACGACAAGCTGGGCGTCGACACCCGGGCCGGCGCGGTGGCCACCGCCAAGGAGCGCCGGCTGATCCGCTGAGGCGGCCCGCTCATGGTGTGGACGGGCTCCTGCGGCGACGAGGCCGCAGGCGGCTCGGAGGCGAAGGTCAGGCCCCGCCGGCCGACGGCGCCCCGCCCTCCGCCGCGTCCGCGCAGGCCGCCGCGCGCTCCAGCAGCATGGTCCGCTCCCGGCCGTTGCCGGTGAGCGAGGCCGCCCGCCGGAACTCCTCGGCCGCCTCCGAGGACCGGCCCAGCCGGGCCAGCAGGTCCCCGCGCACGCTCGGCAGCAGGTGGTACGCCTTGAGGGCCGGCTCCGAGGTCAGCTCGTCCACCAGGGCCAGCCCACGGGCCGGCCCGAACGCCATCGCCAGCGCCACCGCCCGGTTCAGCTCCACCACCGGCGACGGCGTGACCTGGGCCAGCACGGCGTACAGCGCCGCGATCCGCACCCAGTTGGTCTCCTCGGCGGTCCGGGCCCGGGCGTGGCAGGCCGCGATCTCGGCCTGCAGCCGGTACGGGCCGCGCGGGGTCCCGAGCGCCTCCGCCCGCTCCAGCGCCGCCAGTCCGCGCCCGATCAGTACCCGGTCCCAGCGCCCGCGGTCCTGGTCGAGCAGCAGGACCGGCTCGCCCGCGGGCCCGGTCCGCGCGCCGGCCCGCGAGGCCTGGATCTCCATCAGGGCGACCAGCCCGTGCACCTCGGCCTCGGCGGACGCCAGTTCGGCGAGGATCCGGCCGAGCCGCAGGGCCTCCTCGCAGAGCGCCGGCCGCATCCAGTCATCGCCGGCCGTCGCCGAGTAGCCCTCGTTGAAGACCAGGTAGACCACCTCCAGCACCGACGAGAGCCGGCCGGCCAACTCGGGGCCCTGCGGCACCTCGAACGGGACCTTCGCCTCGGCGAGGGTCCGCTTGGCCCGGACGATCCGCTGCGCGACGGTCGGCTCGGGGACGAGGAAGGCCCGCGCGATCTCCTTGGTGCTGAGGCCGCCGAGCAGTCTCAGGGTGAGCGCCACCCTGGCCTCGGTGGACAGCACGGGGTGGCAGGCCGTGAACACCAGCCGCAGCAGGTCGTCCCCGATGTCGTCGTCGAGGGCCGCGTCGACGTCCGGCACCGCCCCGCCGCCGTCCCCCTCGACGGCGAGTTCGTGGCCGAGTTCGTCGATCTTGCGGCGCAGCACCTCCTTGCGGCGCAGCGCGTCCACCGCCCGGTTCTTTGCCGCGGCGGTCAGCCAGGCCCCCGGGTTGCGCGGGACCCCGGACGTCGGCCACTGCTCCAGCGCGGCGACCAGCGCGTCCTGCGCCAGTTCCTCGGCCAGCCCGACGTCGCGCACCAGCCGGGCGACGGCGGCGACGACCTTGGCCGACTCGATCCGCCAGACCGCCTCGACGGCCCGGTGCGCCTCCATCACCTGCCGCGCCCCGGCGACCTCGTCCTCCTCGGCGGCCGGGCGCCCCTGGGTGGCCGGGCGCCCCTCGGCGCCACCGGGCGGGCCACCGGCGGGCCGGGCCGGGCCGAACGCGTCGGCCCGGGCGGCCGGGTCGAACGGCGGGGCTGCCGGCGGGTCGCGGGGGTCGTCGGGGCCGGCGGTGCTGTCCTCGGAAGGCGTCACGGCCACCCATCAGAGCAGTTCGCCACGGACCGGGCCACCATCGACGCGCCCGGCCGGCGTCACCCCGAGGCGCTGCCCGCCCGTGCGCCGGACAGGCCCTAGCGCTCGGGGGCGTTGCGCAGCGGCTCGTCCCGGAAGGCCTGTTCCTTGGCGACGATCTCCGGCGACACCACCTCGGGCGGGAAGTCCGCCGCCTCGAAGACCTGCCGCAGCTCCACCGCGCCCTCCTCGAACGGGATCCGGGTGGCCCACTGGACCGCCTCGTCCTTGGAGGAGACCTGGATCAGCCAGTACCCGGCGACCAGTTCCTTCGCCTCGGCGAACGGCCCGTCCGTGACGGTGGCCCCGGCCGCCGAGTAGGAGACGAGCGCGCCTTTGGAACTCGGGTGCAGCCCTTCGGCGGCAAGCAGCACGCCCGCCTTGATCAGCTCGTCGTTGTAGCGGTCCATCGCCTCGACGATCTCCTTGGTGGGCGGTGCGCCGTCCTCGGTCTGCGCGTCCGACCTGACCAGCATCATGAATCGCATGGCTGTCTCCTCCTGCGTCCCGGTCGGAGCCCGGGGCGGCCGGACGCGTCGTCCGGCCGGGGGTTTCCGGCCTCCACCTGGACGTCGAACGGCGGCCCCGGTTCTCGACAGCGGCCGCGAAGATCTTTTCGGACCGGGGGGTACGGGGCCCCGCGGCGGGCCCGGAGTGCGGCGGCTGCTGCCGCTGCCCGGCGGCCGGTCCGGGGCGGCGGTCAGGGCTTGTCTGACAATTCGCGTCGCATCGGCGCGCGGCGTTGGGCGCCCGGCTGGGCGTGCCGCCGGAGCGTCCTCGTACTGGACGTACTTGGACGATTCGGCGGTGCGTTCAGCTGGGATGCTCGGCGTCGCGCGCGCGGCGGGAATTGTCAGACAAGCCCGAGGGCGTGTTCCCCTTCAGCCGCTTGCTGTGCCGGGCCACCCGGACCCGGTTGCCGCAGCCGACCGTGCACCACTCACGGCGGCCGTGGCTCTTCACGAAGTAGAGGATGCAACCGGGCGCCGGACAGGCCCTGACCTGCTCGGCCGCCTCACCGGCGAGGAGCCCGACGCCGGCGGCGGCCACCTCGCCCAGGGCGGCCAGGAAGGGATCCGGCTCGGACCACCGGGTCACCATCCGGACCGGGCCGCCGGCCGCCGGTGCGAACTCCGGCCAGCTGACGGCCAGCCGGGCCGAGGCGTTCAGCAGGGCGACCGGCGCGTCGGCCGGCCGCACCCCCGCGACCTGGTCCGCCGCGAGTTCCCGCAGGGCCTGCCGGAGTTCCCGGAACCGCGCCAGGTGCTCCCCGGTCGCGACCGGCCCGGACAGCTCGGCCCGCAGTGGGTCGCTGAACAGCGACGTCCGGGCCGCCAGCCAGTGGCCGAGGTCCTCCGGCGTCCGCAGGGCGTCCACCAGGACACCCCGGACCCCGCCCCGGACGAAGGTGGTGTTGACCAGCTCAAGGGCGAGGGGCTCGCCCGTGAGCGGCATCCCGTCCGCCGTCGCGCGGGCCTGTGCCTGTGTGTCCACCGTGCCACCGCCGTCCATCGCCCCATCATCCCGCGCCGGGCCCGGGAACCCGGGGCACCCACCCGGGTGGCCGCCCCGGCGGACGACCCCGACCAAGTACTAATGCCAGTTTCCAGATTCATACATTATCTTGAGTCGGGTCACGGACCCCAGACGTAGGGAACGCCATGTCCAACGCCCCCGCCACGACCGCACCCGCCACGACCGCCACCACGGACGCCGCCCCGAGCCCCGAAGCCACCGGGCCACGGCGCGGCTCGGCACGATTCGCGAGCGCCCGGCCGGCGATCGCCCGGTTCGCGAGCAAGGCGCCGGCCCGGCCGCCGGCCGCGTTCCTCGCCGTCGCCACCGCGGGCGGCGTGGCCGGACTGGTGCTGCTGGTGGCGGTCGGAAAGCTGCTGGCACTGCCCGTCCTGATCCCGCCGCTGGCCGCCAGCGCCGCGCTGGTCCTGGCGGCGCCGGCGCTGCCGCTCGCCCAGCCGCGCAGCGTCGTGGGCGGGCAGCTGGTCTCGGCCCTGGTCGGCTTCGCCGCCCTCGCGGTCGGCGGCGGCTCGCTCTGGACGGCCGCCGTCGCGGGTGGCCTGGCGATCGGTGCGATGGCGGCGGCCCGGACGCCGCACTCACCGGCCGCCGCCACCTCGGTGATCGTGGTGCTGACCCAGCCGCCCGCCCTGCGGTTCCTCGGCATGCTGGCACTGGCGACCGTGCTGCTGGTACTGGTCGGCGTCCTGGCCGGCCGCAGCGGCCGGACGGCCCGCTACCCCGCGTACTGGTGGTAGGACCGGTCCGGCCGGCGGCGCTCCCGGCCCTCCCGCGGCCGGCCGGGGAATTGCGCCGGCGCCGGCCGCCGCACCCCGGAATTCCCTCGGATGCCCACCAGGACCGCCGCCCGTCGGAAATGCCGAACACCGGCGGGGTTGCGACGGCGGTGAAACGGCGACGGACCGTCCTTTTGGGGAGGAATATCGGGGGAATTCGCGATAAAGGGTGCCTCCGACCTCACTCGCCGTGCGCCGGGCAGCAGTCACGACCAGGCGCCGGGCGGGAAATTACCCGACGGTGGTCGGCACTCCGGCCGGCTTCCGGCAGCCGGACCGGGATCCCCCGATCCTGGTCGCCCCTCGACCCGACCGACCGCCACCGGCCGAGCGCTCAGCCCCGGCTGCCGGCCCAGTGGCGGCGGGCGGCCATGGCGATCAGTCCCAGGCCGAGGCCCACGGCGAGCCCGCCGGTGGCGGCAAGCGAAAGCCCGCTGGTGCCCCCGCCGGTCTCGGCCAGACCGGCGCCCAGGGTGGCCTGCGAGCTCGGGGACGCCACCACCGGGGCCGCGGTGACCGCGGTGGGCGACGGGGCGGACGGCTCGGGGCCGGTCTCCTCGGTGGCCGGGACGACCGCGTGCAGCGCGGGCCCGGGGGCGGCGGTGTAACCGCGGATCGTGGTGGGCGCCGGCGCGGCGCCCGAGGTGACGGTGAACAGGGCGGCGCCGGCGAGGGCCTGGCCCTGGACGGAGGCCCGGCCGGGCGCCCGGTCCAGCGGCTCGGCGAGCAGCAGCTGGAAGGTGTAGGTCTGGAACTCCCCGGCCGCCAGGGTCCGGGTCTGTGCGCACAGGTAGACGGTCGGTTCGGCGGGCCGCTCGGCGCATTCGGCCGGCGCGCCGGCCGCCTCGACCCCGGGCGGGAAGCTCACCAGCAGTCCGGGCGGGTCACCGTCGGCCGTCCGCCCGCCGCCCGCCGCCGCCGGCTCGTTCCCGTCGTTGCGCAGGGCGAAGGTGGCCGGCACTGTCGCGCCCTGGATGCCCGTGACGTCGCCGGCCACCGCGGCCAGCGCGTACCGCCGACCGGTCTCCAGGTAGGTGAAGGCGGCCTCGCCGCCGAAGCCGCCGGCCGGGCCCGCGGTCAGCGTCAGCGGCGCCCCGGCGCCGGGCCGGGCAGCGCCCTGGGCGGCGGTGAGCTGCCGGTCCGTCGGCCCGCCGGCGACGTCCGCGCCGTACTCGAACCGGCCGTCGCGCGGATCGTCACCGGCCACCAGGGCCACCGGTACGGACGGGCGCAGCACCTCGCCGGGGCGGACCACGGCGTCGTCGAAGCGGCAGAGCACCAGGCCCGCCGGGCGGTCCGGGTAGCGGCAGTTGCCGAAGTCCCCGAAGGCGGCGGCCGGGGCGTACCGCTCGGGTATCCGGAACCAGAGCAGGACGCCGTGGGCGTCGCGGTCGCCCTGGTTGGTGAGGCCGGTGGCGAGGGTGGTGGCGGCGCCCGCCTTCGTCCGGGTGAGCACCGGCAGCCGGGCGACGGAGAGCTGGGGGCCCTCACCGACGCGTACCTCGGTGACGTCCCGTCCGGAGGCGCGGTTCACCGCGGCGTTGCTGGCGGTGACGGTGAACAGGATCTTCCCGGCCGCGCCGGCCACGGCGCCCGGGGCGGCCCGGACGCCCAGCGTCAGGTGTCCGCCGCCGTCGGCGAAGTCCCCCGGCGCGCAGAGTGCCTGCAGGTGCTCGGTGTCGGTGAAGGCGCAGGGTGCGGGCAGGTTCAGCTCCGCGAGGTGGGCCAACTGCCGGCCGTCGACGGCGACCTTGACCCCGGCCAGGGTGCTGCTGCCGTCGTCGGCCGCGAAGGAGACCAGCAGGTCGGAGTAGCCGCCGTCGCCGCCCGCCGCGGGTGCGACCAGGGTGTGCGCGCTCGCGGTCACCGTGAACAGGGCCCGGGAGCCGTCGGCCAGTGCGGGCAGGGCACCCGCCGCGGTCGCCAGTGCGGCCACCGAGAACGCCGTCGCGGCGCCGCCAGCCCAAGGTCTCCGGCGTACCGGCGAGTCCCCCATGAAAAGCCCACTCCCCCACAGAACATGACGCACAGCACTCCGGATCAAACCACTCCGGACCCGGCGACGCCACTTCGTTCCACCGCCGTCCGCCTCGTACACGCAGCACCCTGCCCACGCCGCGCGACGGCGCCGGGACGGCCGCCGGAACAACGCCTGTACGGGTGGTGGCCGGGCGTCGCCGGGCGGCCGGGCGGCCGGCACCGGGCAGCCCGCTCCCGGGGCCCTCCGGCGACGTCGGAAATCCGCTCGAAGGGGGGGAAGGCGTACTGCCGCTCGTACTTCTGCGCCGAATGACCGTTCGGCCGGTCGGGCGCACTCGGAGCCGGCCCGCGGAAATGCGCGGAACGCGGTGAATTTCCCCGAGGTCGGCACTGTGGTCATCTGCAAGTTCCTGCACTTGCGGAAACCTGCAATCAGGCGCCACTTGTTCACCGGCCGACACACTGTGATGGTTGGAGACACGCCAAGTCGTCCGGGCAATCGCGGCCCGATGATGGCGACCTGCTCTTCGCATGGGTGCGCCCGGCACGTCCGTGCCGGCGCACACGGGGGGAAGAGCGCCGGGAGGATGCCATGTGTGGTGATGGCCTCCGTCCCCGGTACCGGCGAGGCGTTGCTGCTCCGCCTCACCGGAAGCGCCGTGCACTTGGCGTTCACCGGCGGACCCCTGGGGCCGGGCGTGCGGGTGCACGGCCGGCCCGGGGGGCCGTCGGCAGCGGCGTCCTTGATCGCGGACATGCACGAGCCCTGCGATCATGATCGGACGTTGAGGGACATCCGGCAGGGAGTTGTTCGAGTGACCGCGGATCCGACGGCCGGCCAGGCCCCGGGCGTGCCCGACGAGCCGGCCCGCCAGCTGTACCTCGCGATCCTCTCCGAGGGCGGACGGATCCCGGTCAGCGCGGTGGCCCCCTCGGCCGAGCCCGCGCTGCGCCAGCTCCTCGACACCGGTCTGCTGATGCCGAATGCGGTGGACGCCTCCTACACCGCGGTCAGCCCGCGCGCCGTGACCGACCGGCTCGGCGCCGAACTGCGCTCCGAGGCAACCCGGTTGCTGGTGCGGGCCGAAGGCCTGCCGACCGCGCTGGACGGTCTGACCAAGGCCTACGACGCCGTTCCCCGGCTCCCCGACCAGCCGGGCGACACCACCCTGGTCCAGGGCCGCGAGGCCATCCGGCACCGGATCGCGGAACTGCTCTCGGACTGCCAGGAGGGCCTGCTCACGGCGCAGCCCGGCACCCGGCAGGCCACCACGATGGCGCTGTCCCTGCGTCAGGACGTCCCCCTGCTGCTGAGCGGGCGGACCTTGCGCACGCTGTACCAGCCGACGGCCGTCCTGGACGGCAGCGCCGCCGACTACGCGCTGGAGGTGACCCGGCTCGGGGCCCGGCTCAGGGTCCTGGACGAACCCTTCCAGCGGATGATCATCATCGACCGGTCGATCGCCGTGGTGCCCGCCGCCGACGACCACAGCCGGGCCGCGTTCATCTCCGACCCCGCCGCCGTCGCCTTCCTGGTCGCGGTCTTCGAACGCGACTGGGCCCGGGCCGACTCGGTCGAGTGGGAGCCGACGGCGGCCAAGGGGCCGGCCCGCCTGGCCGCCGACCGCGTCGGCCGCCTGCTCGCCACCGGGCTCACCCAGCGCGCGGTGGCCACCCGGCTGGGCCTCAGCGAGCGCACCGTGGCCGCCCACATCGCGCGGCTGCGCGAGCGGCACGGCGCCCAGACGCTCTTCCAGCTGGGCTGGCTGATGCGCGGCGGCCGGGGTGAGTGAGCGCGCCGCGCACCGCCCGCCGGACGTCCCGGCCCGGCCCGCGTACGGCCGGACCGCGGCGCCGGTACGGATGTCGCACGGACCGGCGGCGATCCACCGGCAGCTCGCCCGGGTGGGGGCGGAGCACCGGCCGAGGTCTGCGGCGGCGCTGCCGGGCACTCCCGCCGGGCCTTGTCCGGCCGATCGGGTCGGCCTCGTCCCGGTCGGCCGCCGAGGCGGGGACGCCGGCCGCGCGCCGGTCCTGTGCCGCCCGGCGGCCCGGGCCGGTGCCACGAGGCCGGCCGGTCCTGCCGGGGCGGGTGGAGCGATGGTGGTGTCCCGCGTCCTGGACGGACCGCCGGGGCCGGTGCCCGCCCGGGACCGCCGGCCGGCGGTCGTCCCCGGGGGTGCGGACCGCGCACGGGCGTCGGTCGGGGATCCGGCGGTGCTGCGGTTTCCGGCGGTGGGCTGCCTGGCGGCGGTCGGCGTGCCGGTGGTGCGCCGCGCACACGGCCGGCAGCGGGCCGCGCGGCTCCGCCGGGGAGTGCCCGGCGCGGGGCGCGGGTGCGGGCGGTCTGCCGACGTCCGGCTCGGGCGGCTGCCGTCCCGGGGGGTGACCCCGTGGGTGATCAGCAGTCGGGAGGACCTGGTGAGCGTACGGTTGCCGGCCGCCGCCCGGGGTTGCGGGAGCGGTACGACGCCGTGTGACTCTGCCGGCCGGGCCGGCGGGTGCGGGGAGCCGGGGTGTGCCCGGTGGGCGGAAGCTGGTGCCGGGGGGTCAGCCGGTCGCGGCGCCGGTGGCCCAGAAGTCGAACGGTCCCACGGCCGGCGGCTGCTGGCGCGGGATGGTGAAGTGCTCGCCGGGGGCGGTCCAGAAGCCCTCGCGCAGCGAGAGCGCCATGCCGGCCCAGTCGAGCGCGGTCTCCACGGTGTGCCGCAGGGCCTCCTGCGACCAGGTGTCGTCGAAGACCAGCGGCAGCACGGGGGCGACCTGCTCGATGGTGGCGATCAGCGGGTTGTGGGTGATGGCCTCGTCGACCAGCAGCACAACGGGCTTGCGCAGCGCCGACGCCCAGCCGAGCTCCAGGCTGACCCCGGCGCTGAGCGGCGCACCGACGTACGCGAAGACCAGGTCGGCGGTCTGCAGCGCGCGGAAGTCGGAGGGGACCCGCGGCTCGGGGGCCCGGCCGGCCACCGTCCACGCGTCGCTGTGGTGGGCGCTGTACACGGCGGCACCGCTGCGCAGCAGCGTGGACCGGAGCGTGGTCAGCCTGGTCCGGCTCGCCAGGGTCACCACGCTGTCGGCAGGCCCGGTCAGTCGCATCAACGGCGCGGCGAGGAACACTCGGGCTCGCCGGCCCTCGGGGGCATGACCGGCGTGATCGCGCTGGTAGGGCTCACTCATGTCGACTCCGGGGGAATGGCCGGCCGGAGCGGGGGCTCAGGTCGGCCTGCGGGCTTTCGGGCTGGCGGTGACCGACGCTCACGGCATTCGGATGCCAGTGTTGAGTTTTGGTTGACGGATCAATATGTGGCGATATGCCTGGTATGGTCTGCGGAAACCATGAGCTGATCGTCCAACAAGCACCGCAAAGGCGTCCACTGTCACGCGGTGTCATCTGGCTGCCTGGCAGAGAGATGACAGCCCCCCGCCCTACTGCTGCTGCCGACCATCTGCCAGAGTTAGCTTCGCTTCGAAAGATTGAGGATCAGGAATCCGGCAGAATCGATTGCCGTTCCTGGACAACGGCGGGCACAGTCGATCGAATGTGAACCGCAGTAGTCATGTAGGCCTGATCTTGAAGGAAGTGGTCTTGTGCGCAAGGCGCGTCGTCTCGTCACCGTGGCCCTCCTCGCCGGAGCAGCCCTTTTCGTCGGCTCCGGCCCGGCGAGCGCCGACCTCATCTGGAACAGGTCCGTCCCGGCCTCGTCGGTCGAGCCGGCCACCGTGGCGCCCGAGCCGGCGCCGCAGCCGGACAGTGACGGCGACCTGATCTGGACCGTCGCCAACCCCCGCCCCGCCGTGCAGTCCTCGCCCGGCGACCTGATCTGGACCTGATCCCGGGCCGCTCCGTCAGTCGAGCTCGCCGTCGGCCTCAGGCAGCCGGTGGAAGCTCTCCGAGAGCTTCCACCCCAGCTGGAACAGGGTCTCGGCGTCGTTCTCCTCGCGGAGCTCGGCGATGTGCCGTGCGAGCGTTCGCTCGCTGAGGCCCAGGTTGCGGGCGATGACCCGGTGGCCGACCCCCTGCAGCATCATCCGGATGATGTTGCGGCGCAGCCGGGTCACGACCTCCGGCGGCACGTCCCCGTTGCCGAGGAAGGGTATGGCGCGCTCCCAGCACCCCTCGAAGAGGCTCAGCAGGTAGCCGATCACCGCCTCGTCGCGGATGAACGCGGCCCGCTCCGTGTCGCCGCTGCCGGGGATGACCGCCACCGTCCGGTCGATGATCATCAGCCGGGTGAAGGGCTCGTCCAAGGTCCGGACCTGGCCGCCCTCGGCCGTCATCGCGGTGACGTAGTGCCTGGTCGGCGCCGAGTAGCGGGTGCTCGGCTGGTAGATCGTCCGCCGGGACACCCCGCGCCGCAGGATGCCCACGTCGAGCGCTATGGCCGCCTCCGTGGGGAACGACCTGGCCCCGCCGCCGGGCTGGGCGCTGAGTATCTCCTTGGTGCTGCCCTCGAAGAGCGCGGACAGGCGCTGGTTGATCTCGGTCTTGCCCACCAGGTGCTCGACCGGACCGCCTTCGTGGGGGTCGGCACCCACCTCGCTGTAAGCCTGGCTGAGCTGCTGGAAGTCGCTGGGCAGGGCCATCGACCGGCTGAGCAGCTCCAGCGCCTTGCGCTGCCAGGCGGCGGAGAGGCCGGCCGTCAGCTGCCGCGGGTCGACCGCCACCAGGACCCCGGGGTCGTCCATGTCGGGGACCAGCAGGCCGATCTCCACCAGCTCACGCAACTGGCTGGTGCCGTCGCACCCCGACTCGGCGGGGACCAGCCGGCCTCCCGACCGGACCGCCGACAGGTAGAGCGACCGGGCACCCGCGGACAGAACACCAAGTCCGCCCTCGGTCACTCCTGGCTCATCGGTGCCGCCCATTTATGGCTCCTTGACCCCCGCCAGGCCGATAGCTGGAAGATCGGCCGTACTCACCCACCCTGATACCAGTGAATACCGTATAGGAGTTGACGCTTCGCACTACCGTCCACGATCCGGCTTTTCGGCGCGGGGAGCAAGAAAGATGTTGTGCGCAGAACAAGTTCGGGGGCGGCCGAAGGTCGCCGACGCTCGGTGGAATTGACCGTCGGCGACCTGCCCATGACAATGCCGGCTTTACCGCTTCGGCCGCCAGACCACGAGTGCGCTGGACTGCGTGACCTGCTGGTACGGCACCAGGTCCCGGCGGTAGGAGGCGTGCACGGCGGCCTCGCGCTGCTGGAGCGCGCTCGCGGCGCCTTCCAGGGAATCGGCGAGCTCGGTGATCCGCGACTGCAGCGCGGCGACCTGGTTCTCCAGCTCGATGATGCGCTTGATTCCGGCCAGGTTGATGCCCTCGTCCTGGGACAGCCGCTGCACCTCGCGCAGCTGCTGGATGTCCCGGGCGGAGTAGCGCCGGCCGCGCCCGGCCGTACGGTCGGGGCAGACCAGGCCGAGCCGGTCGTACTGGCGCAGGGTCTGCGGGTGCAGGCCGGAGAGCTCGGCGGCGACCGAGATCACGTAGACCGGGGTGTCCTCGGTCAGCACGTACGCGGCGTTGCCTGCCGGGCTGCGGGTGGGCCGGCCGGGACGGGGGCCTCCGGGGAGGCCGTCGCCGAGGCCGACGCCGATCGAGTCACGGTTCATGAGCTGGTCACGCTCCCTCCGCCGCCCGGAAGAGGGCGGCCCGCGGGTCGTCCGAGGCGGTGGCCTCGCGGTACTGCTCCAGAGCCGTCAGCGCGTCGCCGGAGACGTGCTGCGGTACCACGACGTCCACGGTGACCAGCAGGTCCCCGCGGGTGCCGTCCTTGCGGGTGGCGCCCTTGCCACGGGCCCGCAGGGTGAGGCCGTTGGCACTCCCCGCGGGCAGTCTGAGTTTCACCGGCGGGCCCTTCAGCGTCGGCACCTCGATGGTGCCGCCCAAGGCCGCTTCGGGGAAGGACACCGGCACACTGACCGTCAGGTTGTCGCCCTTGCGTCCGAAGACCGGGTGCGGGTCGACGTGCACGAGGACGAACAGGTCGCCGGGCTGGCCGCCGCGTTCGCCCTGGGCGCCCTTGCCCTTGAGCCGGATCTTCTGGCTGTCCTGGACCCCGGCCGGGATCCGCACCTGCATGGTGCGGGCCGAGCTGGCCCGGCCGCTGCCGTGGCAGTCGGGGCACGGGTCGTCGACGATCATGCCGCGCCCGCGGCAGTCCCGGCAGGGCTCGGAGAGCGCGAAGGCGCCCTGGCCCCGGCTGACGGTGCCGGCGCCGACACAGGTCGGGCAGACCCGCGGTGTGGTGCCGGCCCGCGCCCCGGTGCCGCTGCAGGAGCGGCAGGGCGCCTGGCTGGTCATCCGCAGCGGCACGGTCGCGCCGTCCACCGCCTCCTCGAAGCTGAGGGTCACCTCGGTCTCGACGTCGGCGCCGCGGCGCGGCTGGGCCTGTCGCCCGCCCCGCCCGAACAGGCCGCCGAAGACGTCGCCGATCCCGCCGCCCCCGCCGGCGGGACCGCCCTGGGTGCCGCTGAAGAGGTCGCCGAAGTCGAAGCTGTAGTTGCCGCCGCCGGGGCCGCCGGCCCGGTAGCCGCCGTTCGCGAAGAGGGTCCGCGCCTCGTCGTACTCCTTGCGGCGCTTCTCGTCCGAGAGGACGTCGTAGGCCTCGGAGATGTCCTTGAAGCGGTCCTCCGCCTTGGCGTCACCCTTGTTGGCGTCGGGGTGGAACTCCCGCGCCAGCTTCCGGTAGGTCTTCTTGATCTCGGCTGCGGTGGCGTCCTTGGGCACGCCGAGGACCTTGTAGTAGTCCTTTTCCACGTAGTCCTTGCCGCTCATGGCTGCCGCCACCTCCCAGAGTCAATAGGTCCGTGGTACCCGCGGGCGGCGCCGGCGGGGCTGACCGCCGCGCCGGAACCGCCCGTGGATACGGCGCTGCGGAGCCGTTCGCCGTACTGGACGACGTACGACCCCGCAGCGCACAGGGTGTCAGCTTTCCGCGCCACCGTCAGCCTTGTCGGCGTCGCCGTCCGCCGCCTTCTCGGCGTCGTCCGGCGCGGACGTGGTCTGGGTGCCCGGCTGGGGCTCCGCGACCGCGACCATCGCCGGGCGGATGATCCGCTCGCCGATCCGGTAGCCCGGCTGGAGGATCTGCACGCAGGTGTCCTCGGTGACGTCCGAGGAGTAGCTGTGCATCAGCGCCTCGTGCATCGTCGGGTCGAAGGGCTCGCCCTCCTTGCCGAACTGCTGCAGGCCCAGCTTGGCGACGACCGTCTCCAGGCTGTCGGAGACGGACTTGAACCCGCCCGTCACCTCGCCGTGCTCGCGGGCCCGGCCGATGTCGTCCAGCACCGGGATCAGGCTCTCCAGGATGTTGGAGACCGCGATCTCGCGGACCGTCATCCGGTCCCGCTCGACCCGCTTGCGGTAGTTCTGGTACTCGGCCTGGAGGCGCTGGAGGTCACCAGTGCGCTCGGCCAGCTCACGCTTGGCAGCGGCGAGCTCCTCCGAGGCTCCGCCCGAGACCGCCTCTTCGGCAGCCTTCAGGACAGCCTCCTCGGCGGCGGAGTCGTCGCCGGGCTCAGCGCCCTGCGGCTTCTCCGTCATGCCGCACCACCCTTGGGCTTCTCGTCGTCGACGATCTCGGCGTCGACCACGTCGTCGTCGGCGGCGGCACCGGCCGAGGCGCCGTCACCCGCGGCCGCCGCACCCGAGGCGTCGGCGTTGGCGTAGAGCGCCGTGCCGAGCTTCTGGGCGGTGGTGGAGACCTTCTCGGTGGCCTCGCGGATGGCCGCGATGTCCTCACCCTTGAGGGCTTCCTTGAGCTCGGCGATCGCGGCCTCGACCTCGGTCTTGACGTCGGCCGGGAGCTTGTCGGTGTTGTCCGCGATGAACTTCTCGGTCGAGTAGACGAGCTGCTCGGCCTGGTTGCGGGTCTCGACCGACTCGCGACGCTTGTGGTCCTCCTCGGCGTACTGCTCGGCCTCGCGCATCATGCGCTCGATGTCGTCCTTCGGCAGCGCGGAGCCACCGGTGACGGTCATCCGCTGCTCCTTGCCGGTGCCGAGGTCCTTCGCGCCGACGTGCATGATGCCGTTGGCGTCGATGTCGAAGGTGACCTCGATCTGCGGCAGGCCACGGGGGGCCGGGGGCAGGCCGGTCAGCTCGAACATGCCGAGCTTCTTGTTGTACGAGGCGATCTCGCGCTCGCCCTGGTAGACCTGGATCTGCACGGACGGCTGGTTGTCCTCGGCCGTGGTGAAGATCTCGGAGCGCTTGGTGGGGATCGTGGTGTTGCGCTCGATCAGCTTGGTCATGATGCCGCCCTTGGTCTCGATACCCAGGGACAGCGGGGTGACGTCGAGCAGCAGGACGTCCTTGACCTCGCCCTTCAGGACACCGGCCTGCAGGGCGGCGCCGATGGCGACGACCTCGTCCGGGTTCACGCCCTTGTTGGCGTCCTGACCGCCGGTCATCTCCTTGACGAGCTCGGCGACGGCCGGCATGCGGGTCGAGCCACCGACCAGGACGACGTGGTCGATCTCGGACAGCGAGATGTTCGCGTCCTTGATGACGTTGTGGAACGGCGTCTTGCAGCGCTCCAGCAGGTCGGCGGTGAGCTGCTGGAACTGGGCCCGGGTGAGCTTCTCGTCCAGGTGCAGCGGGCCCTCGGCGGAGGCCGTGATGTAGGGCAGGTTGATCGACGTCTCGGAGGACGAGGACAGCTCGATCTTCGCCTTCTCGGCGGCCTCGCGCAGGCGCTGGAGCGCCATCTTGTCCTTGGAGAGGTCGACACCGTGACCGGACTGGAAGACCTTCACCAGGTGGTCGACGACCTTCTGGTCCCAGTCGTCACCACCGAGGTGGTTGTCACCGTTGGTGGCCTTCACCTCGACGACCCCGTCGCCGATCTCCAGCAGGGAGACGTCGAAGGTGCCGCCGCCGAGGTCGAAGACCAGGATGGTCTGGTCGTCCTTGTCGAGGCCGTACGCCAGCGCGGCCGCGGTGGGCTCGTTGACGATGCGCAGGACGTTGAGGCCCGCGATCTCACCGGCCTCCTTGGTGGCCTGGCGCTCGGAGTCCGAGAAGTACGCCGGAACGGTGATGACGGCGTCGGTGACCGTCTCGCCCAGGTAGGCCTCGGCATCCCGCTTGAGCTTCTGCAGGATGAAGGCGCTGATCTGCTGGGGGTTGAAGTCCTTGCCGTCCAGGTTGACCTTCCACCCGGTGCCCATGTGGCGCTTGACCGAGCGAATGGTCCGGTCCACGTTCGTGACCGCCTGGCGCTTGGCGACCTCGCCGACCAGCACCTCGCCGTTCTTGGCGAAGGCGACGACGGACGGCGTGGTCCGAGCGCCCTCGGCGTTCGTGATGACGGTGGGCTCGCCGCCCTCCAGAACGCTGACGACCGAGTTCGTCGTACCGAGGTCGATGCCGACCGCGCGTGCCATCGTAAATACCTCCACGGAAGAGTTGAGCTTTACGGGCTCAAGCATGCCTGACGAGATCGGGAGCGTCAACAGGCTTGAGCCGTTGCCACTCAACTTTACTGCGCGCTTATCTGTAGGGCATGCCGCGACGCGCCCGAACGGGCCGGTCGGCGCGGCGGTGCGGGCACACTCGAATATGGCCCGCGACCGAGCGGGTCCGGCTCGCCCGCCGGCCACCCCCCTGGCGGGACATGCCTCAGACAAACGGGTGAGTAAGCCCTTAGTGACTGCCGCCATACCTTGCGCATCTTCTGAACGGGCGTTAACGAGCGATAGTCTCCGCCGAGGTCCACCTGCAAGTTACCGATGAGTACAATCGGTCGGACCCCTCTATACACAGCTCGACCCCAGCCGCAGGAGACGGAGAGCCGATGCAGCTAGCAGCGATCGTCATCTCGCTGGTCACCACTGTGATCGGCACCGCGCTCGCCGCCCGTGCGGCCGCGTACATCTACAAGGTGGTGAAGACCGGTTCGCCGGACGCCACCCGCACCGGCAACCCGGTGCTGAGGGCGAAGACGGTGGCCGTCGAGTTCCTCGGCCACACCCGGATGAACCAGTGGGGCGTCGTCGGCGTCGCGCACTGGTTCGTCGCGGTCGGCTTCTTCACCCTGATCACCACCCTGGTCACCGCCTTCGGGCAGCTCTTCGACGCCGAGTGGACGATCCCCGTGATCGGCCTCTGGCTGCCGTTCGAGATCTTCACCGAGCTGGTCGGCACCCTGACCACGCTGGGCATCGCGACCCTGATCGTGATCCGGCTGCTCAGCCTGCCCGGCCGGGCCGGCCGCAAGTCCCGCTTCGCCGGCTCGATCGCCTGGCAGGCCTTCTACGTCGAGTACACGATCCTCGGCATCGGCATCTGCATCATGGTGCTGCGCGGCCTGGAGGGCGCCCTGGCCGGCGTCGAGTCCTACGAGGCCGCGTACCTGATCTCGTACCCGCTGGTGCTGGCCTTCAAGGGCCTCTCGCACAGCACCCTGGAAAACCTGATCTACCTGTTCGCGATGCTGAAGATCTGCATCTCCTTCGCCTGGGCGACCACCATCGGCGTCAACCCGTCGATGGGCGTGGCCTGGCACCGCTTCCTCGCCTTCTTCAACATCTTCTTCAAGCGCGAGGAGAGCGGCTCCGTCGCCCTCGGCGCGCTGCGGCCGATGACCAGCGGCGGCGCCCCGATCGACTTCGAGGACCCGGCCGACGACGCCGTCTTCGGCGTCTCCCAGGTCGAGCACTTCTCCTGGAAGGGCATCCTCGACTTCTCCACCTGCACCGAGTGCGGCCGCTGCCAGTCCCAGTGCCCCGCCTGGAACACCGGCAAGCCGCTGTCGCCCAAGCTGCTGATCATGAGCCTGCGCGAGCACGCCTTCGCCAAGGCGCCCTACCTGCTGGCCGGCGGCGGCAAGGACGCCGAGGGCAACGAGATCGCCACCGCCGAGCAGCTCAAGGACGTCCCGGCGGCCGCGCTGGCCGAGGCCGAGCGCCCGCTGATCGGCACCGCCGAGGAGAACGGCGTCATCGACCCGGACGTGCTCTGGTCCTGCACCAGCTGCGGCGCCTGCGTCGAGCAGTGCCCGGTGGACATCGAGCACATCGACCACATCGTCGACATGCGCCGCTACCAGGTGATGATCGAGAGCTCCTTCCCGACCGAGGCCGGGACGATGCTCAAGAACCTGGAGAACAAGGGCAACCCGTGGGGCATGGCCACCAAGGCCCGTCTGGACTGGGTCAAGGAGCTCAAGAAGGAGACCGGCATCGAGGTGCCGGTGATCGGTGAGGACATCGACCCCGCCGAGGTCGAGTACCTCTACTGGGTCGGCTGCGCCGGCGCCCTGGAGGACCGCGCGAAGAAGACCACCAAGGCCTTCGCCGAGCTGCTGCACACCGCGGGCGTCAAGTTCGCGATCCTCGGCAAGGAGGAGACCTGCTCCGGCGACTCCCCGCGCCGCCTGGGCAACGAGTTCCTCTTCCAGATGCTCGGCGCGCAGAACGTCGAGACGCTGAACGCCGCGCTGGAGGACGCCCCGGCCAAGCGGATCGTCGCGACCTGCCCGCACTGCTTCAACACCATCGCCAACGAGTACCCGCAGCTGGGCGGCCACTTCGAGGTCATCCACCACACCCAGCTGCTGCAGCACCTGATCGACGAGGGCAAGCTGCTGCCGGTCAACCCGGTCGAGGGCCTGATCACCTACCACGACCCCTGCTACCTGGGCCGGCACAACAAGGTCTACAGCCCGCCGCGCGAGATCATGGACAAGGTCCCCGGCCTGCGCCAGCAGGAGATGCACCGCCACAAGGAGCGCGGCTTCTGCTGCGGCGCCGGCGGCGCGCGGATGTGGATGGAGGAGCGGATCGGCAAGCGCATCAACAACGAGCGGATGGACGAGGCGCTGTCGCTCAACCCCGACATCGTCTCCACCGCCTGCCCGTTCTGCCTGGTGATGCTCTCCGACTCGGCCAACGGCAAGAAGAACGAGGGCGCGGCCAAGGAGCACCTGAAGGTGGTCGACGTCGCCCAGCTGCTGCTGGAGTCCGTCAAGGCGGCGCCGACCGCCGAGGCGGCCCCCGAGACCGTCGACGCCTGACCCCTGCCGGCCGGCCCGCCACCCGTGCGGGCCGGCCGGGCGGGGTGCCGCGGGAGCGGCGCCGTTCGACAGTTCTGCTACAAGTTCGACCACAGGTTCTACTACGACCGGGCCCGGTCCGCGCCTCCTCGGCGTCGGCCGGGCCCGGTCGTCCCGGGGCCGCGCCCGGGCCGTGGCCGGGGCCTGCCCGGGCCACCCCCGGGGTCTCGTCCGGCGTCCCGTCCAAGGCCTCGTCCGGCTGGACGTCCCGCCAATCGGGCGGGCGCCTGACCGGGCCGCCGCGGGAAGGAAATACAGTAGGCGCCTGACCCGCGCCGTGCGGGTCTGTCCCGCACCCGGACGGACCGGGCGGGGACCACCACCAGCGGGGGCTGCAGCCGCACCGGCGGCGGCGCCACACCGGAGCACAAGGGGAACAGCGCAGACCATGACCGAGGCGATCATGCTGGTCGGCGGCAAGGGCACGCGACTGCGCCCGTTGACGACCCACACCCCCAAGCCCATGCTCCCCGTGGCGGGCGTCCCCTTCATCGCACACCAGCTGGCCCGCGCCGCGGCCGCCGGTGTCACCCGGGTCGTGCTCGCCACGTCCTACCTGGCCGAGGTGTTCGAGGACCACTTCCAGGACGGCACCCCGTACGGGATCGAGCTGGTCTACCTGACCGAGCGCGAGCCGCTGGGCACCGGCGGCGCGATCCGCAACGCCGCGTCCGGCCTGACCTGCGGCCCCGACGAGCCGGTCCTGGTCTTCAACGGCGACATCCTGTCCGGCGTCGACATCGCCGGCCTGCGCGACGGCCACGTGGCCGCCGGCGCGGACGTCACCCTGCACCTCACCCGGGTCGAGGACCCGCGGGCCTTCGGCCTCGTCCCGACCGACGAGGACGGCCGGGTGCTGGAGTTCCTGGAGAAGCCGGAGACGCCCGAGCAGATCGTCACCGACCAGATCAACGCGGGCTGCTACGTGTTCACCCGTTCGGTGATCGACCGCATCCCGGCCGGCCGCGAGGTCTCGGTCGAGCGCGAGACCTTCCCCGAGCTGCTGGCCACCGGCGCGCTGCTGCGCGGCGTGGTGGACACCTCGTACTGGCTCGACCTGGGCACCCCCGCCGCGTTCGTCCGCGGCTCCGCCGACCTGGTCCTCGGCAAGGTCGACTCGCCCGCCGTCCCCGGCCCGACCGGCGACGCGCTGCTGCTGCCCGGCGCCAGCGTGCACCCCGGCGCCGTGCTCAGCTCCGGCACCGTGGTCTCCGAGGGCGCGGTGGTCGAGGCCGGCGCGATCGTCGAGGGCAGCGTGGTGCTGCCGGGCGCGACCATCGCCGCGGACACCTTCGTCAAGGACTCCATCGTCGGCGCCTACGCCGTCATCGGAGCCCGCACCTCGCTGGACGGCGCCGTGATCGGCGACGGCGCGACCGTCGAGGCCGACAACGAGCTGCCGAACGGTATCCGGATCGCCTGCGGCACGCTGCTGCCGGTCGGCGCCGTACGGACCACCGCGGGCCCCGGCGGCTGCCCGGCCGGCGCCTCCGCGGCGGCCGCCGTCCACGCACCGCGGGTCGGCGCCCAGCACTAGGTCCGCCTCGGAGACTCGCTCCGTCTCGGAGACTCGCTCCGCCTCGGAAAGGCCCTGGCGGGGGTCGGACGCAGGCCCCCGCCGAGGCACTCCCGGAGTCCCTCCCGGCCCCTCCCGCGGGCTCCTTCGGGCCGGGAAACGGCGGCGGGAGCGCACCGCCGCCGCGGACGCCCGTCACAGAGTCGCTGCAATCCGGCCCCGGACCCTTGATCGACCGCCACCGGGGCCGAAGGACCGGTACCTTCGGAACGTGGCTGGCAATCAATACGACAACGGTCAGGGCGCCGATCCCCGCAGGTGGACAGCGCCCCCCGGGGGGCACCCGCAGCAGCAGTACGGGCAGGCGGACGGACCCGAGTACTTCACCGCGCCGCAGGGCCGAGGCCCCGCGGCCGGCCCCGACGGCTACGACCCGTACGGCGCCGACCAGCCCGGCCACACCCGGGCCTTCCCGGTCGGCGACGGCGACCCGTACCCGGGCGGCCCGGACGGCCCCCCGCAGGGGTACCCGCAGCCCTACCCGCCCGAGTACCGGCAGGACGGCTACGGCCCGCAGGGGTACGACCGGCAGGGCTACGGCCCCGAGTACGGGCAGGACAACGTCGCGGTCTACCGGGCCGGCGGCCAGTCGGCGCCGCGGGTGGCCGGGCCGCGCCCGCGCTGGCGCGAGCTGCTGACCGGCCTCTACCGCTCGCCCTCCGCCACCTTCGACCGGGCCCGCGACCACCAGGTCTGGCTGCCCGCGCTCTGCGTCTCGCTGCTGTACGGCGTGCTCGCCGTCCTCGGGCTCGGCCTGACCCGCAACGACGTGCTGGACTCCACCTTCACCGTCGCGCTGACCGCCCTCGCCGCCTCCGGGGTGGTCTTCACCCTCGCCGGCGGCATGCTGGGCGCCGTCACGTACGCGCTGGCCCGGCAGTTCGGCGGGGACGGCCCGTGGCGCTCCACGGTCGGCCTGGCCGTCCTGATCGGCTGGACCTCCGACGCGCCGCGGCTGCTGCTCGCGCTCTTCCTGCCGGCCGACAACCTGGTCGTCCAGGTGGTCGGCTGGCTCACCTGGCTGCTCTGCGCCGGTCTGCTGACCGCCATGGTGCGACGGATCCACGACCTGCCCTGGGGCAAGGCCGCCGGAGCCGCCTCGCTGCAGCTGCTGGCGCTGCTGGTGCTGATCAAGCTGCCGACCCTGGGCTGAGGCCGGGGCGCGGGGCCGTACGGGTCGAGGCACGGGACGGGGACGGGTCGAAGCACGGGCCCGGGACGGGTCGAGGCACGGGCCCGTCGAAGGTGTACGCGGGTGTCCGGACGGGCCCCGGTGCTTGGCCCCGTCCGGGGGAGAATGGCCGGGTGGGCCGCCGGCACCGGGCCCGCCCCGCTTCCGGCTCCTCGGAGCTTTTTCCACCCACCCTCGTACCAGTGCACGGAGCCCGTATGACCCTCCCCACCACGCACGTCAGCTTCCCGGCCGGGGCGGTGACCGGCGAATCACCCGTCCTGGCCGTCCAGCCGCTGGCCGACGGGCGGTACGCCGTCGTCACCGCCGCGACGCCGTTCCACCCGCTCGACCACACCTGGCCGGACCAGCCCGCCGACACCGGGACGCTGACGGTCGACGGCGTCGAGCGGCCCGTCGTGGACTGCCTGACCGGCGCCCTCGGCCCGGACGGCGGCGACCTGCTGGCCGGCGCGGACATCCCGGTCCGACGCGGCGACGAGCAGTGGTCCTGGCTGGTCCTGCACGTGCTCACCGACGACCCGGGCGATATCGTCGGCCGCCCGGCCTCACTGGCCGTCGACGCGGGCCGCAGGGCCGCCCTCAGCGCCTCGCACAGCGGCTGCCACCTGCTCGCCCTGGCTCTCAACGCCGCTCTCGCCCCGCGCTGGCGCAAGGACCCGGGCCGCGCCGACGCCTTCGGCAACGCCGACTTCGACAGCCTGGCGATGGCCTCCTCGGTGATGGACACGGAGGCCAGCACCGACACCTACCGCCTCGGCAAGTCGCTCAAGAAGAAGGGCTTCACGGCCGAGGCCACCGACGAGCTGCCCGCCCTCGCCGAGGCCCTGCCCGCCGTCACCGAAGCCGTCAACGACCTGCTCGCCACCTGGGTCGCCGCCGACGCGCCGGTGCGGATCGAGACCCCCGGCCCCGAGCTGACCGCCCGCCGCCAGTGGCACTGCGAGCTGCCGGCCGGCCCGGCGCAGATCTTCTGCGGAGGCACCCACCTGCACCACCTGGGGGAGCTCGCCGAGCTCCGCACCGAACTGCGGCTCTCCGAGGACGGCAGCGAACTGACCGCCGTCACCCGCCCGAAGCGCGCCTGAGCCGCACGCATACCCGGCCGGGCCCGGTGCGGAGCCTGTACGGGCCTCGCCCGTACGAGTGACGGCCGCCGGCCCCGGACAAGCCTGCGGGCGGCCACCCCCGAGGGGTGACCGCCCGCTGCTGCGTTCTCCGCCCGGATCAGACCTGGCTGCGGTGGAAGTTCAGGTGCGAGCGCGAGGCCGTCGGGCCGCGCTGGCCCTGGTAGCGCGAGCCGTACCGCGCGGAGCCGTACGGGTGCTCGGACGGCGAGGAGAGCCGGAACAGGCACAGCTGCCCGATCTTCATGCCCGGGTACAGCTTGATCGGCAGCGTCGCCACGTTCGAGAGCTCCAGCGTGACGTGCCCGCTGAACCCGGGGTCGATGAAGCCCGCCGTGGAGTGCGTCAGCAGCCCGAGCCGGCCGAGGCTCGACTTGCCCTCCAGCCGGGAGGCGACGTCGTCCGGCAGCGAGATGACCTCGTACGTCGACGCCAGCACGAACTCACCCGGGTGCAGGATGAACGCCTCGTCACCCTCCGGCTCGACCAGCCGGGTCAGGTCCGGCTGCTCCTCGGAGGGGTCGATGTGCGGGTAGCGGTGGTTCTCGAACACCCGGAAGAAACGATCCAGCCGGACGTCGATGCTGGAGGGCTGGACCATCGAAGGGTCGAAGGGGTCGATGACGACCCGACCCTTGTCGATCTCGGTTCGAATGTCCTTGTCAGAGAGCAGCACGCTTCGAGGTTACGTGCACCGGACGGCCCCGGACGAATCCGCCCGGGGCCCGACACCACCTCGCCCGGCCTCAGGCCAGGAACTCCGCGGCCTCCAGCCGCAGCGCCCGCTCCAGTTGCGGCTCCGACAGCTCCCGCACATCGGCGAGCACCGAACTGCGCATCCGTCCACACTGCGGACACCGGATCAGTCTCCCCGGCCCCAGTCGCGCCGGGCCGAGATTCTGCATCGGGAACGTGGTGGTGCTGAACAGGTGCCCCTCGGCACAACGAACGACGGCGCGCTGCTCCATCGGTCCCCTTCCCATTCTTCCCCCGTACTCATGGCGTCCCGACGGGATTCGCCTCGCGGGACAGCGACACATTAGGGGATCTTCCGGACATTCCGCACAGCGGCTCGCCGCCCCCGGGAAGGCACCGCCGGGACTCTCCACGCGACCAGAACAGTACGCCCCCGCACCCCACCCGGGGGCGCTCCGACGCGACTCCCACCCGACTCCGCCACACCCCCACCGCGCCGGCCGACCGGACGACGCGGGACCGAGAACCCGACACTCACGACCGGCGGCGGCACGGCTGCGAAGGCCGCTACAAGCACCCGCGACGATGGGGTAGAGTGATCGTGGATCGAGCGGTCTCATGACGGCTCATCAGGCGGGCGTAGTTTAATGGTAGAACATGAGCTTCCCAAGCTTATAGCGCGAGTTCGATTCTCGTCGCCCGCTCAGAGGTAAAGCCCCAGGTCAACGACCTGGGGCTTTCTTGTTGTCTGGACCAATACTGGGCCGTCGTGCCAGATCCGTGCCAGAAGGCCGCTGGTGCGGCGCCTGGGTAGCGGATTTCGGCTGGTCGATCCGGCTCCTGGAGCGTGTGGGCAGCGTCGTCCCAAATGGCGAACTCCACTTCCTGTGGCCTTCGTCACGCGCCCTGCCCGGGGCGGCTGCTGATCACCGTGGCGGACGACCGCTCGCCGCCGACCACCGCGGGCGCCCAAGCTCACTTGTCGGTGTTCGACAGGATGATCCGCCGGTGAGGCTGCTGGCGATCGTCGTCAGCGGGCGGTTCCGAGGGCATCGGCGAGGTGGGCGTCTTGCCCAGGCGAGAGGCCGAAGTGGGCGGTGGGGGCACCGTTGAGAGGGGCCGCCTCCTTCGATGTGCTCGGTCTCGGTTTCCCGGGGGAGCGCGGAGCGGGGCCTTGGCAAGGGCACCATGACCTTGAACGGAGTGTCGATGGCGGTGACGCCGGCGATCGGCGTGCGCGGCCTAGCCTCCAACGGCGGCCCATGAACCGCACCCCTGTCCGAATGCTCAGGAGCTGTCGGAGCCGCGCCTAACCAGCTGTGCGCGCAGGCGGGGTGCTGGCAGCGCATCCGGGTGCGTCAGGAGCGATTCTCGTGCGCGGCGAAGAGCGTCCTCTTCGACCTCGCTGGGTAGGTCATTACGTTGCAGAAGGTGAAGCAGGACGAAGGAGGACCTTGGAGAGGCGCCGCGCGTAGTCAGCCATCGTGCCGTGTGCGCCAAAAGTTGGGACAGCTGGGCCGATGAGAGGTCCTGCCGTTCCAGGAGTGCACAGAGGATCTCTCGCGTCTTGTTGCTGGAGTTGGTCGAAAGTCGCTCCAGCCCTAGCGTGATCGCTCGCGAGGCTTGTTCGGGAGTCAGGTCCGATCGCCTCAAGAGCGGGCATAGAAAAGGTCTTTGATAATGGAACGTTGTATACCTAGTGCATTCTTCGAGGGCGAGCTCGATCCCGAACTGGGCCTGGTCGGGCCGGAGTCCTGTTCGACGACTGAGTAGCATGCCGATGAGCGAAGGCTGGGCGGGACGGGCTCGAAGCTCCACCATTGTGAGATCAGCGACGTTGGCCAGCTGCTCTCCGACCAATTCCTGCCGCCATAGCATTGCTTGGAGGACGAGTTGGCGGTCAGTAGCCGTCTCGTTCAGCGTCAGCCACTGGAAAGCCCGCGAGATGATGGGACGGGCTTCTTCAGGCGTCAGATCGTGTTCGAGTAGCCGTTGCAGCGCAGCAGCCGCCGATGGCTCGGTGAGATCGCCGGCCAACCGCTTCAGCAGCTTGACGCCTTTGCCGGAAGCCTCGCTGGCCAGTAGGGCACGCAGAACGTTGCTCCGGTGGACGCTAGACGGATGAAGTGTGCTCCAGGCCTCGACATATCGGGCCGTCCTCTGTGCCTGCTCGGCCGTGAGCTGGCACGCCTCGAGCACAGCGCGCAGCACAACACCGGCGGTGGGCACGGCAGAGTGGTTCACTGAAAGCCAGTCGAAGGCGAGTTCGAGCGCAGAGTGTTCTTCGAGCGCCGTTAGGCTGTGACAACTCAGGAGCGCGCCCAGGAGTGATGCGGCGGCGGCGGCGGCGCTGGCATCGCGATGATTGGTGAACCAAGTAAAGGTACGATCGACGGCTGCCCTTCGATATTCGACTGCCAGGTCATCGTGCTCCAGAAGGCGGCGTAGGACGGCAGCGCTCGATTCAGGCAAGCGGCGCGGACTAAGCCAGTCGAACACGCACTTCATCACCTGTTCCACTCGGTGTGCGTCGTGGTCTCGCTTCAGCAACTGCCCGAGTATCAGAGGAGCGGCGCGCCAGCTGGCGTGCTCACGAACCCAGTTGAGGGCGTAGTCCACAGCCAGCTGTTCCTGGCCGGACGAGAGATCACTTCGGTCCAGCAGCGCCCTGATGACATGGTCGGCATCAGTCTGCTCAGCTCGTCGGGACAGCCAGGACAGTGAGGCTGAGACGAGTGGCTGCGGCAAGTTCTGCGGGTCACTGAGGGCCGTGTCCAGGAAATGCCTTGCAGCGTGGTCACGCTCGGCCCGGACCAGCCAGGGTCGGACCAGATCGTCCCAGACCTCCAGAGTCGCGGACTTCCAGGGCGAGTTGAGCACCATGGTGAGCAGGGCATGCTCACCGTTCTTGCCTGCGTGCTCCAGTAGCTTCCCCAGCGTCGTCGCGTTTCGGGTGACCCAGTTCCGACAAAACCGCTCGAGGGCGCCGGACCGGTCACCCGGCCCCTGTCCTTCCAGGTCAGTGGCCAACCGTCGCAGGTGGTCGGCGATTAGGACGAATGAGCGGGACCGTCGAGACGTGGCGTCGAGAAGGGCCTCAGCTGATGCGTCGTGGACGCTCCAGCCTGGTGGCGGCAGCATGGAATGGAGCACCAACTCGTCGGTCACGATGTCGTGAACAACATGGAGCTCTCCCTCGGACTCGTCCATCCACCCCAGCGAGAGAAGGGTATCGACGACGTGTCGTCCGCCCGTGATCGCTGGATCGGCGGAGGGACGGGCGGCGAGCAGTGCGTCGACCGCGTCCTCCACGGCCTGGCGAGGCTGCGGGCAGATACTGACGGCGGTCGCGAAGGCTATGTGTGCGAGGTCCGGAACCGTGGTGGCCAGTGGGTTGGTTGCTTCTACCGTGTTGACGGGTGCCAATGCGTCCTGCCAGATTCCCTCCCTGATCCAGCCGATCAGCTCTCCAGGGCGGACCCGCGTCAGGTCCGGGGCAGGGCGGCCAGCTGTGAGTCGGCGCTCGAGCGCGTCAGCGATGAGTAGGGCGGTGACCGGGCGACGCCCGCACGCCCGCGCGAGTTCCGTCGCTCCCCATCGCTGCAGCGATCTCGGAGCGACTTCATGCAGGATGTGCGTGATCACCGTGGTCTGATAGTTATCGTCCTGACGCAGGAACACCTCGTCGAAGAAGAGTCCTGCACCACGTTGGTGGAGCCTGCGGCGGGCACCCGGACGTATCGATGCGAGCGCTGCCACATGGACACCGAGCCGTTTGGCCTCCGGCAGGAAGCCGTTGACGAGCACTCGCAGGTCCAGCTGCGGGCAGGCGTCGAGGTGGTCAAGCACGAGCAGAACCCGGGACCGATCGCCGCTGAGCACGACCCGTGAGAGGTCCTCCACTGTCACGGAGTTGTTCGCCTCAACGTGGAAGACCTGCCAGTCGGCTCGATGGGCGGCCTCCGCGACTTCGAAACAGGTCCGGGTCTTTCCCACGCCAGCCGGTCCGACAAGAAGGACACCGCGTGGGTCTGCGGCGGAGAGGTGGCGGAGCAGGTTCTGCGGATCGGCTTCGTGGGAGGAGCCAGGGCTGATGAACGAGAGCTGGCCCTCCGTAAGGTGAGTCCGTCGGCCATGGAGTCCGCGGATGACCTCGTGGTGGGTGTGGATCTCCCGCAGGTGCGTGTCCGCGCCCTCGGGTTTGGTCACCGGAACAGGATCTGGATCGACACCGTGGGCGCGGAGGTAACGGACGAACTTGGGATCGCGGGGCAGACCTTCAAATCCCGTCGCCGTCAGACTTGCCGTGCCCCCGAGGACGTGGTGGCTGCTGCACACGCCGATCAGTACGTCGTCATGAGCGAGTACTCCGGCGCCGGAGAAGCCCGTCCACGGCGAGCTAACGCGGTGCTCGTCGGAAGATGCCTCGGGAGGCGGAGAGCTCAGCGAGAGTTCCATCCCTGCCCTGCCGAGGAACGAGCCGAGTAGCACATCGCCATTGATCTGCCGGGTTGTTGGCACGTTCCGGTCGAGAGCGAAGTCCGGGAAGCCGACAGCCGTGAACTGGACGGTGCCGAGCTGGACGGGCAGGACACCGAGACGAACTGGCGCTAGGTCATCCTGGTCGTCAGACAACACGAGCAGGGCTAGGTCGAGGGACGGGTCCTGGTGGCATACCACCAGCTCAACGGCATTGGGTCGGCAGTCCCTGTCCTTGCGAGTTGCGGTCGCTGCCAGACGGATCTCGTAGGCGTAGCGGTCGGATTGCTCGAACGCGTGGCCCACGGAGATGGCGAGACTGCTCGTGAGAAGGAAGCCCGACGCGAGGAACTTTGCTTGGCCAGTGGTCCGGTCGCGTTGGGCGACCATGACCACCCGGTCCAGCACGCCGTCCGGGCCATGCCGCATGCCCCGCCTCCCGCCAGCCGTTCGGACCGTCCTGGAAGGCTATCCCGGCTTCGCTCCGCCCGGCTCACCGGTTGGCCGCACACGATCAGTCGGGGAGCAGTACTCCGGCGTCGGAGCTGGTCAACACCGCTCCACCCTGGTCCGTCTCGGCCGTCAGCTCCAGGGATACCGTGTGCGTGGCGGTCGTGCTGCCGGCGGCCTTACCCCCAGCCGAGACCACCCAGAACCTGACGCCCCCATTGGCCTCAGCCGAGGCCGTGACGGCGACCTCGACGTCGAGCTTGACCGAGTTGACGCGTAGCCGTACCGGTGAACCCTCGCCATCGGCCATCGCGGTCGCGAGCTCCTGCCGAAGTGCCCTAATCGTGTCCGCGAGCCCGATCTCCATAACCGCCCCCTTCGGCTTGCCCCTCGTGCGCTAGGCGCAACTACGAGGTGATCAATGAGGTCATGGTAGGCCACGCGTGCCTGACCAGTTCGTGGAACGGTGAAACCCCGGCGAGGATGGTTGTGAGGCGTGGTCGTACGGACGTGCGGTCAAGCCTCACAACTGCCGAGGGGCGTTAGACGTGCCGGATAACCGGCTCGGTCGCGTTGTTGTCAACTGAGGGGGATCGCCGACCAGTGCGTATGTCGACGACGGCGGCGCTGATGCCGTTGGAGATCTTGGTCTGCTGCTCGGCGGTGGCGTGCTGGTAGATCAGCGCGGCGTGGACGGAGGAGTGGCCCATGTGCGCCATGAGGTCTTTGAGGCTGGCGCCGGTGCCAGCGGCGAGGACGTTGCCGGTGTGGCGGAGGTCGTAGAAGCGGAAGCCGTCCATGCCGAGCTTCGCGCGGGCCTTGCGCCACTTGCGGCCGAAGGTTGAGCGGCGGAAGGGGGCGCCGCGCTCGCCGATGAACAGCAGGCCGTCGTCCTCCTTCGCCGCGTACCAGCGCAGGTGCAGTTCGAAGTCGGGGACGATCTCGGGCGGGATGCCGACCGGTCGCTTGCCGGCCTTGGACTTCGGGTCACCCAAGACGCGCTTGCCGGTGGTCAGTTCGGGGGCCGCGCGGCGGATCCACACGACCCGCTTGACCAGGTCGACGTCGGAGCGGCGGACCTCGGCCAGCTCCTCGGGGCGGAGGGCCATGAAGGAGCCCATGAAGACCATGAGCTGCCAGCGCGGGCCCATGAGGTCGGCGAGCTGAAGGACCGCCGCGACGCCGGCCTCCCGACAACACCGGCAGCGGCGAAGCCGAGCACACGGATCGGCGCGGCACGGGCCAGGACGACCGTCACCGACCGCATGGTCGCGACGCCGGTGAACCGCGCCGCCCAACCTCAGCCGCCGACGCCGCCAGCCCCACGACCCCGACGCCGATAGCCCATCACCCGTCGGTGCCAACTTCTCAGGCGCGACGGGTGAATGGACTACGCCAGTAGCCCGCGGAGAGCATCGGCATCCGCGAGGAATCGGTGATCCGCGGGATGGCCTGGCCGGAGGAAGGACGTGGGGAGTGGCGATCCTGGCGCTGGATCGTCGTCGTACCTGGGGATGAGGTGGACGTGCAGGTGGGGCACCGAGTTTCCCAGCACCTCATAGTTCATCTTGACGACGTTGAAGTGGCTCTCGACCGCCCGCGCGGCCAGGAGCATCTCGCGGAAGAAGCCAGCGGCCTGGTCCTCGTCGAGTTGCGTCGGCTCGGCGACGTGGGGTCCGTTCCAGATCGCCATGGCGTAGCCGGGAAGGGCCGCCCGGTTCAGGTACACGTCGGCGAATGCTCCGTGCAGGATCCGGAGGCCATGGCCGTTGTCCTCCATCCCTCGGGTGGCGCACATGGGACAGTCGAGACCGGCCTTCCGGTCCTCCCAGTCTGCTGGCCACGTCGACGTACTCATGATCCTTGGATAGCGCCCGAGGGCTCCTCCCGCACCTTGAGCGGGCCAAGGCGGACTCGGCCGCGTGGGCGGCTGCAGGTCGGCACCAGCTGTCCGGGGACTCATAATCCGGCGGCCACTTTCCGTCAGCACCTCTACTATTTAAACAAGTTGGCAGCGGATTGTCCGTTCGCGCCGGAGAGGGAATCCCAGTGACTGAGGTAATTGCAGCGATCAGCCTTGCGGAGCAAGCCGTGTCGGCCGCCATGGCCCGCGTCCTGCCGCCTGAGCTGTCCGAGCGAGACCCTCTCGTCCGACCCTCCGAGCACGCCGACTTCCAGTCGAACGTCGCCATGTCGCTGGCCAAGCAGGCCGGGCGCCCGCCGCGGGACCTGGCGCAGACACTCCAGGGTGAGCTGGACGGCGGCCTGATCTCGTCGAGCCTGTCCGGCCCCGGGTTCCTCAACCTGACAGTGGCGGACTCGCAGCTCTGGGGACAGGTCGAGGCCCGGCTCGCGGACCACCGGCTGGGCATCGGCCTGCCGCTGGCTGGCACGCGCACCGTCATCGACTACTCGGCGCCGAACATCGCCAAGGAGATGCACGTCGGCCACCTGCGGACGACCGTTATCGGTGACTCGCTCGTCCGGGTGCTGACCTTCCTCGGTGGCGATGTCGTCCGGCAGAACCACCTGGGTGACTGGGGAACCCAGTTCGGCATGCTGATCCAGTACATCGATGAGCACCCCGAAGCACAGTGGCGGGGTGGTGCCGGGGGTGCCGATGTCGGCGAGCAGGTCTCCGCGCTCGACGGCCTGTACCGGGCAGCACGGCAGAAGTTCGACGCCGACCCCGAGTTCGTCGAGCGTGCCCGGCAGCGGGTGGTGGCCCTGCAAGGCGGCGACGAGACCACGCTGGCCGTGTGGCGCGAGCTGGTCGCGGTGTCCACCCAGGCGTTCCAGCAGCTCTACGACCGGCTCGGAGTCCTGCTGACCGAGCAGGACTCCGCTGGCGAGTCGACCTACAACCCGTTCCTGGAGGAGGTCGTCGAAGAGTTGGTCGAGGCTGGCATCGCGGTCGACAGCGACGGCGCGCTGTGCGTGTTCTTCGACGACGTGACCGGCCCGGACGGCGAGCCGGCGCCGCTGATCGTGCGCAAGAAGGACGGTGGCTACGGCTACGCGGCCACCGACCTGGCCACCATTCGCCACCGGATCCGGAAGCTCGAAGCCGACCGGATCCTGTACGTCGTCGACGCCCGGCAGTCCCTGCACTTCCAGATGGTCTTCGCCACCGCCCGCCGGGCCGGCTGGCTCACCGACGACGTCGAGGCCGTCCATGTGCCGTTCGGGACTGTGATGGGCCCTGGCGGCACCCCGTTCAAGACCCGCTCCGGCGGCACGGTGCGGCTGTCGGAGCTCCTGGACGCGGCGGTCGAGGGCGCTCGAGAGGCAATCGCCGACAAGCCGCACGACCTGACCGGCGACGCGATGGAGCAGGTGATCCAGGCTGCCGGGATCGGCGCGGTCAAGTACGCCGATCTGTCGACGTCACGCGCGAAGAACTACGTTTTCGACATCGCCCAGATGGTCTCGCTCCAGGGCAACACCGGCGTCTACATGCAGTACGCCCACGCCCGGGTCCGGACCATCCTCAGCAAGGCTCCGAAGGAGGCCCTGGGCCAGCCCGTCGACGCCTCCCTGCCGCTGCACCCCGCGGAGCGCGCGCTGATTCTTCTACTGGACGGCTTCGACGCCGCCGTTCGCGAGGTTGCCCAGGAGTTGGAGCCGCACCGGCTGTGCGGGTACCTGTTCTCCCTGGCCAAAGCCCTCACGGACTTCTACGGCGCCTGCCCGGTCCTCAAGGCGGAGACGCCGGCCATGCGGGCGAACCGGGTGGCCCTGTGCCGTCTGACCGCACAGACGCTGGCCCGGGGCCTGGACCTGCTCGGCCTCCAGGCCCCGGATCGGATGTAGCAGGTGGTTCCCCCGGTGGGCGCGACTACGCGCCCACCGGGGTCTCGCGCAGCGCCCTCAGCAGCTGTCGGCGTTGGTCGCTGTCCTGCCGCAGGTGGATGCCGTCCCGCGTGCTGACGGCACCATCGGCCACGAGCGGGCTCATCCCGCGTTGCAGTGAGGAGAACAGCGCCGGGGATCGGCCCAGCGCCTCGTCGTAACCGAGGTGGTCCTCACCGCACACACCGCCAGGGTCTCCCGTCAGCGCGCGTAAGACGTCATGGACTGTGAACTCCTCGTCCTCGTTGACCAGGGACAGGGCGAGCAGGGCGACGGACCGCTCGGCGCGGTTGCGATGCCTCTCGTACGCTGCGGCGTCGCCGCCCAGGAAGACGTGCGGAACGGTGAGCGCGTTGAGGACCAGCCGGAGCCTGAAGAGCCGGGAGTCGAGGAACCAGGGCTCTGCGACCACGGGATCCACCGTCACCTCGCCCTCTGGTGTCACGGCGAAGCCCCCGAGGGTGATGGCGTCCTCGACCTCGTACACGGTGGCGTGGAGCTTGCTGGCATAGGAGACCTCCTGGTCCAGTCCGAGCCCGTGCTGTTGGTGGAGTCCGATGACGTCGCGGGTGAGCGCGTGCAGCCGTTCGGAGGGCAGAACCTCGACGCCGACGAAGAGGAGGTCGATGTCGGACGAGGCATGCGCGCTGCCGTCGGCGTGCGACCCGTATGCCAGTCCGTAGCCGTCGGCGCCGACGTACTCGGCGCGGAGCATGGCCGCGGCTCCGAAGACGTCATACGGGCTTCTGTTGTGCTGGCGGGGAAGCAGGTGGTCGTCGGCGGTCACGCGGCCTCCGCCCGGTTGCGCGGAAGGTGGCGATCGGCCGGGCCGGCCCAGAAGTCGATCACGTAAGCGCCGGTGGGGATGAAGACCTCGCCAGACGGCTGGGTGTGGGCGTCCACGAAGGCACTGATCTCGCGGTGCACGTGCGGGTCGTCCATCAGCACCGACAGGGACTTCATGTGCACGATGGCGAACCACGCGCGGGCGGCCTCCGGGTTGGGCGCGACAGCGATCCCACCGAGCCGGGAGAAGTGCAGTCGTCCCTCCCCGCGTGCCTCCGCGTCCTGGAGCTCCTCGAGGAGGATCTCGCGGGTGTAGCCGCGTCCTGTTCCGGGGAACGGAGCGACCTTCTCCCAGGCCCTGGTGACCAGCTGCTGCTCGGGGGTCTCGGAGTCGAAGAACAGGGCCAGCAGGTGCCCGCCCGGCGCGAGCAGCCGGAGGGCGTCGCGGACCAGACCGCCCGCCTCCCGGCGCCCCTGCGCGAGGTCGGCCCTGGGCACGATGCCGTCGGCGCCCAGCGCCTCGAAGTAGTCCATCAGCGGATAGCTCAGCGACCAGAACGCACCGACGACGTCGAAGGAGCCGGCCAGGCCCTCGTCGAGCATCCGGCGGACCGAGAACTTGGTCTCCTGCTGGAGTGCCTCGGCCTTGGGGTACCGGGCCTTGAAGGTATCGACCATGGACTGGCTGTAGTCGGTGGCGCGCAGGTGACGCGCGTACGGGGCGAGGCTGGCGGTGACGCGCCCGGTGCCGCAGCCGAGTTCGGCGACGGACAGGCCGGGCGCGTCGCCGGGACGGCCGTAGTGGCGCTCCATCAGCTGGCCGATGAGCTCGGTGTCCTCGACGCCGTCGAAGTAGTGGGGGAGGAGGAGCTGGTCGTAGAGGCCGGGGACCTGGTAGATCTCCCGGAACAAGGACTGGTGTGCTGAGGACATAGTGGTGCCCCTTCTCGGTTGGGAGGAGTGCGCGCCGCCGCCGGTGCGGCGGCGCGCAGGCTGACGACCGCCGGAAGTGCTACTCGCAGTCGCGCCCGAGTGCGGTGACGTGGTCGAGCACACCGGTGAGGTGGTGCTCCTCGATCCGCAGGTTCTGGCCCATGAACCTGAGCGGGTACAGGGTCGCGCCGCGGTAGAAGGTCCCCTTGTCGGGGAGACTGAACTGGTGCAGGTGCCACGTACCTTCGGCGAGCATGCGGTCATGGATGGCCTGGTTGACCTTGTTGATCCGATCGACGTCGGGGGCCGCCAGGTCCACATCGGCGGGGACGTACATGAACGCCACCGCTGTCAGGTCGGGGTCGTTCAGGCGCACGAGCCTGGGCGAGGCGTCCACCAGCTCCGTGAACCGCCTTGTCGTTTCCAGCCGCCGTTCGACCATGGCCGCGAGCCCGGACCGGCCGTACGCCTTGACCATCATCCAGAGCTTGAGCGACATCCACGCCTTCGAGCCGATGAAGGGCGTGGTCTGACCGATCGCGAAGTCCTCCTGCATGATCAGGTCCGAGTAGCTCGCGACCATCCTCATGTGTGCCGGGTCGCGCACCAGCAGTGCGCTGAGGGCGTACGGGATGCCCATGACCTTGTGCGGGTCCACCGTGATGCTGTCGAAGCCGCCGATCCCGTCGATCTTGTGACTGAGCTTGTCCGTCAGCGCACACGCGAGGCCCCAGCACGCGTCCGCGTGCAGCCAGATGCTCTCGTCGACCGAGCGCACCAGGTCGTGCACCCCGCTTAGGTTCTCGATGGTGTGGGTGCGACTGTCGCCGGCGTACGCGACGACCGCCATCACTGAGCCGGCCTCCTTGCGGAGCGTGCGTTCCAGCGCCCGTAGGTCGTAGCGGAAGTCGATGGTGTCGACCTCGACCAGACGGGAGCCGCAGCCGATCCACGCCATGGCGCTCTTGACGCTGTAGTGGCCGATCCCGCGCGGCACCACGATGGAAAGCTTGGAGGGGTCGGTGATCCCGTGCTCCATGGTGCCCGGCGCGCGGTGCTCCCTGGCGAGCATCATCGCGATGGTGTTGCTGAGCGTGCCGCCGTGGGTGACGCACCCACCGACGTCCCAGATCGACTCGGTCCTCTCGACCGCGGAGTTGCGGTATCCGAGCAGCCCGCGCAGCCAACGCAACACCGCGATCTCGACGAAGGTGCCGCTCGGGGAGTCGAAGCTCTGGTTGATCAGGTTCTGCTGGGTGAACAGGGAGAGCAGGCCGCCGCAGAGGGCAGCCACGTCATCGCCCGTGTCGCCGAAGCCGAGGAAGAACGGACTGTTCTCGTTCTTGCAGTCCGGCAGCACGTCGCGGACGAACTCGTCGAGTACCGCCTCGATCGGGCTGCCTTCTTCCGGCAGCGGGACGAGCAGCGTGTCCCTCAGCTCGAACGGCTGGCGGCGTGCCTGGAAGACGGAGTCCTGGAGCTTGAAATCGAGGCCCAGGTCGATAAGGCGGGTGAACAGGCCGCGCAACTCCTCGCGGTGCTCGGCGGTGAGGTGGCGCGGCGGCTGATCCAGGACAAGCGGTGTGGTCATCGATGCCTCCAGTGATGCAAAGTCACATGCCTGCGAGCTGACGGCTGGATGAGGCATGTCGTGCTGCCGCCAGCCGCTCGAATCGGAGCGAACCCTCCCCGGACGGGAGGCGCGGCGATTAGCTTGGGAACCATGAGAGTTGACCGGCGGCTCGGACTGTCGTACTGACGCGTTCCATGACGTACCCCTCGTCGCTTTCGAGTTGGTCGTGGTGTTCGTTCGGGACGTGCGAAAGCAGCTCCGGTCCGCACCAGGAGAGGGCGGATCGGCGCGAACAACGGATGGGAATTTCAGCGCGCCCCTGGCGAGACGTCAGGTGGCGTGAGCGGGAGCAGGCCCCAGACGACCTTGCCGCGCGGGTTGGGGCGCCAGCCCCAGCTCTCGGTGAGGGCATCCACGATCAGCAGGCCCCGACCGTCCTCATCGTCCGTGTCGGCCGGCCGGGGCGCGGGCGTCTCCGGCGACTGGTCGGCGACTTCGACGAGCAATCCGTGCGCGGCCAGGTCCACGTTGACGTCCACCCGGTCCGCCGGCCCGGAGACCGCGACGGCGTTGGCCACAAGCTCCCCCAGGACGAGTTCGAGGTCTTCCAGCAGGCCGCTCGGAAGATGCTCGACGAAGTGCTGGTGGGCGCGGTGGCGCGCCGCGTTGGCCGCCCTCCGGTCAGGAGTGAGTACGCACTTGAGCGTCCCGACTCTGGCTGGCTGACCGGCTACCGCGACCAGGGCCGCCGCGCAGCCCTCGCCGCTGGCCGTCACACCGCCGGCTGCAGAACTGCTCCCGAGATCTCGCACGAACTCACCTCCCCAGTCGCGACCGGGCTACTGGACAACCCCAGCCGGTCATATATCTGATCGCGTGGATAGCACCGAAGTCTCTCCACAGCGCACCAGTAGCGGTGTGTAATGGAGCGTGAGCGCTTGAGAGACATTCAGCCCTGCCACGGACTGCCTGGCCAGTACCGGCAATCGGACAGCACCGTTGTCCACAAGAGACGCCTCGGGGGACCAAATGCCGCGACCGCCAAAGCCGTTGGACCCGACCCGATCGGCAGCCCACTGGCTTGGCGCCGAACTCCGACACTGGCGCGAATTACGGAAGCTGAGCCAGGACGAACTCGGTGTCCTGGTCCACCTGAGTGGTGACCTGATCAGCAAGTTCGAGCGGGCCGAACGTCCCTGCCGGCTCCGGCATGCGACGGCGCTGGACGCCGCGCTGGATACCGGCGGCGTCCTCTCACGAAGCGTCGCGCTAGCTGACGCTGAAATGGACAACCGCTCCCGGGAAATGGACAACTCGCCCGGCGGGGCCGCAATCCCTCCCCGAGAGGCCGGGGTCGGAGGCACGCTGGAGGGACCACTGTCCGCTCCCAAGTGGAACGAGTCCATTCCCATGGAACGACGGAACTTCCTTGCCGCGACCAGCACTGTTCTCGCCGCCGGACCCCTGCTCCAGCTGATGAACACAGCACCAGCCGCCGCCACCCCCTCCGCGGTGCGGCCCACCGACGTCGAGCAGATCCGAACGGCCGCATCCACCCTACGCAGTTGGGACAACCTCTACGGCGGCGCCGGCGTCGTCCGAGACACCGCCCTCGCCCAACTCCACTGGGCGGCCAGTCTGCTGAACAGCAACTGCCCTGCCCCGCTCAGAGCCGGACTGTTCAGCGCCGTCAGCCGCCTGGCCACCGTCGTAGGCGCCTCGGCCTTCGACGCCTTCGCCCACGAAGACGCCCATCGTCTCTTCGCCTTTGCCACCTCCTGCGCCGAGGAAGTGGACAACTGGCCGCTGCGCGCCATCTCCTACAACCTGCGCTCCCGACAGGCCACCTGGCGCGGCGATCCGGACTCCGGACTCACCCTGGCCGAACTCGGCCTCGCCCGAGCGGATCGTCTCTCCCCTGCCGAATGCTCCATGCTCCACAACGCCCGCGCCCGAGCCCTCGCCAAAATGGGCCGCACCCATCAGACGCTGGCGGCGATCGGAGCGTCCGACGAACTCTTCGCCTCGATCGTCCCCGCCAACGAGGGACCGTGGATGGCCTACTACGACGGCGCCCAGCACCACGGCGACACCGGCCATGCCCTGTTCGACCTCGCACTCGCCGGCCACCCGCCGCAGGAAGCGCTCCAGCGACTGCAGACCGCCGTCGACAGCCACGGCGACGGATTCGCCAGGTCCCGCACCTTCTCGCGAACGAAGCTGGCCTCCCTACGTATGGCAGCCGGCGACCCCGAACAGGCACTGGCGGACGGCCGCATCGCGCTCGCCGAGGTGAGCCAACTCCGCTCACTGCGCGCCAACCACGAGCTGGGCGAGCTGAGCCGCATCGCCCACCGTCACCGCACGACCTCCGGCATCCGGGACCTGCGCGAGCAGATCACCTCTACGGTGGTGGTGTGACCAGCGCCGCCGATTCCCACGCACTGCTGCTGAAGGCCTGCGCCGCCGCAGGCCTGTCAGCGGACCAGGCTGAGCCCATCCGCATCGGCGAGAACGCCCTGTGGCGACTGCGCCACCAGGTAGTCGCCCGCGTCGGCCGCCCCGGGCAGTGGGACGCCGCCGTACGGGAGCTGGCGGTCGCCCGCTGGCTGCGCACCTGCGACATCCCGGCTGTGCGCCCGCTCGACCACCTGCGAGAGCCGTTGGACGTCGAGGGCAGCCCGGTGACCTTTTGGCACGAACTGCCCGAGCACCGGCCCGGCACCGCCGCAGACATCGCACCGCTCCTCCGCCGCATCCACGAACTCCCGATTCCCGACTTCCCGTTGGGCCGACTGGCCCCGTTCGTCCGCCTCGCCGCTCGCATCGACAATGCAGCCACACTCGACGACGAACAGCGGCAGTGGCTCCGCCAGCACCTCGCCGACCGCCAGGCCGCGTGGTCTGAGCTGCCTGCTGGCCTTCCCACGAGCGTCATCCACGGTGACGCCTGGGGTGGAAACGTCGCGGTTACCCCCGCCACCGCCTACCTCCTCGACTTCGAGCGGACCTCCCAAGGCCCGCCCGAATGGGACCTCACCGCCACCGCTGTGGGCCACGGGACCTTCGGCACCGTTTCCGACCAGCACTACGAAGCCTTCTGCGAGGCGTACGGTGCCGACGTGACCACCTGGGCCGGCTACCCGATCCTGCGCGACATCCGCGAACTCCGGGTCACCTGCTTCGCCCTCCAGCACGCCGCCGCAGACCCGCACCGCCACCGCGAGGAGGCCCACCACCGCCTCGCCTGCATCCAGGGGCAGAACGGTCCCCGCCCCTGGAACTGGACGGCCGTAGGTTAGATCACGCTCGCCGTCGACCAACTCGGCGCCGCCCCCAGTGGCGCCGCCTTCGTCGGCGACCTGAGGCCGATCTCCACGGCGCCCGCGCCGCCGGAGTCACGGCGGTCGGCGCGGGCTGGGGCCTTACGATGATCGCCGATCCAGCCACCGGCGGAGGCCACGCAACCTTCAGCTCTACGGCGCTCCGCTCCTTACGTTCGGTCCTACCTCTTGTGCCTGTCCAGCCAGGCATGGCCGGGCAGCGTCAGCTCCAAGGCGCCCGCGAGCCAAGCCCGCTGGCCGGCGCCGAGGTGGGGCAGCATCTGGTCGAAGGGTTCGACGGCTTCCTGCCGAGTCGGTTGTGACGTTCGGCCATGGCTCAGCATGTCGAGTTCCCACTCGGTTGGGAAGGCCGGAAGTGCCGCCGCTTCCGTCATCAGGGGCGCTCGGCGTGAGAGGCAGTGGCGGATCCTCCCTGAGCCCGCGAGCGAGCGCTGATCGGGTCGGGGGACCTGATCAGGCCGTGCCAGATCCGTGCCAGAACGGGCGGTGGAGGACGGTCAGCAGCGGTCGGAAGCGGACCCGTCGCGAGCCCGCCTGATCGGGTATCGCCGCAGTTCAGAGGCCGTTTTCAGCTCGAAGGGCCAAAGATTCCCAAGCTTATAGCGCGAGTTCGATTCTCGTCGCCCGCTCCGAAGGAAAGCCCCAGGTCGATGACCTGGGGCTTTCCTGTCGTCCGGGGGGCGCTTGCCGGCGATCAGTCTTCGTCGACCTCGTCCACCGGATCGGTGGTGGGGTAGCCGTCCTCGGCGACGACCGCCTTGCCTGTGGCCTTCTCGATCGCCTCGACCAGGGCCCGCTGTCGGGCGTTGAAGAAGCCCGCGAAGTCATCCTTGGCGAGCAGCGCGGGATCAGCCAGGTGGGTACGGATGTGGTCGGCCACGGTGTCCGCCTCCACCTCGGCGTTCTTGGCGAGCCTGGGGAGGTAGGAGGAGGGCGCTGCCCCGCCGATGATCCGGTTGGTGCGTCCGGTCAGCGGGGTCTTGTTGACGATCGAGTTGTAGCTGCCCCTGGGGATGTTCTCCCGCTCGCACCACGCCTGCGGGAAGATGTGGTGGATGTCCACGGCCTCTGCGAAGTACTCGGTGATCTCGGTCTTCTCGCCGGTCCGCCAGTCGACGGCGCCTTCCTTCATCAGCAGGGCGTAGATCCCCTTGTAGGCGGCGCTGTTGCGGGTACGCAATGTCAGCAGGCGGCTCTCACTGAACCGGGCGTCGCGGATGGTGCGAGGTTCGGCCCCCGTGCCGCGCACCCAGCCCACGGTCTCGGGGAGGTCGTGGCTGAACCTGGTCTCCGTCGAGCCGCCGTACAACTCGCCGAAGACACCGCACCAGTACCAACGGGCCAGCTTCAGCTGTGCACCCGCCGGTTCGGCATGCTCGCCGAGCATGCTGAGGATCGCGGCGAGCGGGATCAGCTGGGTGCCGTAGGGCAGGAACTTGGTGTCGAAGAGGTACTGCTGGCGGAGGAACTTGGCGGCGTCCTTGAAGCCCTGGACGACCAGTGGCGCGAAGCGGCGGTAATCGTCGAGACCCAGTTCCAGCATGTCCTTGCGCTTGCAGCCGATCCGGGGCAGCCGTTCCTCGTCGACCCCGACGGTAGCTGCCTCGACCCGCCGGGCGGCCGTCGCCATCAGCGTGACGGCCTGCAGGAAGTCGGTGTTGGAAACATCTTTGAGGACGCGGTACTCCGGCGCTTTCCACGCGGTCCGAACCACGTTGTCCCAGTGGCTGCGCAGGTCGAACTCGTCGGCGGCGTAGGTGGCAGTGAGCAGCTCGAAGACAGTGAGGGTGACGCCGCCGGTGTTGACCTTCTCGAAGACCTGGCAGACCGCCTGACGCTCGGTCTGCTTCCCGAGTTCGATCACCGGCACCTGGTAGAGCTCGAAGGGACGGACGAAAGCCTCCTCGAAGTCCCGCCACCACTTGCGGCCGTCCTCGCCGCGCGCCTTCCAGTAGTCCTCGTAGCCGTAGCTCCAGTCGCGGTTGGCGAAGAGCTGGGAAAGCGGGAAGAGCCGGGCCGCGTACTCCTTCTCCGGGGTCGAGCAGTCCTCGACGGGTTCGCCCCGGAAGGTGCGCACCACCCGGTCCGCCGGCAGCAGGCGGATGGCGTCCTCACGGTCCAGCTGGGGGTCGAGGGCCTTGACCATGTCGACGTAGAACCAGCCGGAGATCCGCTGCTTGCGCTGGTTCTGCGTCTCGACCGGTTTGCCGAGCATGAGCGACTGGAAGAGCGAGGTCATCCGCTGCTGGCCGTCAAGGATCAGGGTGTCCGGCTCGGCACCCGGAGGCGGGGTGGCGCCCTCAACCGGGCGGCACTTGAAACGGACGTCACCACCGGTCTGCAGCAACATGAGAGTGCCGACCGGGTATCCGCGAGAGATCGAGGCGAGCAGGCCGATGATGTTGTGGTCCGGCCACACCCAGCCGCGTTGGAACTCCGGCAGCTGCGCCTCCCCCTCGGCCACCCGTCGCAGCAAGTTGACCAACTGGATCTTGTCGATCCCGAATGCTTGCTCCGTCACGGCCCGTCCCCTCCCTTGACACTGAACGCAGCCGAGGTTATCGGGTGTTGGAGCGCACCCGAGGTCGGTTCCAAAACCGAGGAGCGGGTCGAGCGGCTGTTGCCGTCCTCCGGCATGGGCGCAGTTCGTGATTGCCTTCGGTCTTCCGGAGGAGGTGGCACGTCACTGGACGCCGGGCGCCGGTCAGGCCGGTGCCGAGGCGCGGAGGGTGCCGAGGGCGCGCCGGGGCCGGCGTCGGGTCATCGCCACTCCGGTGAGGACGACCGCCATCCCGACGGCGATGCGGAGGCTGAGCGGCTCGTGCAGCACGACCGCCCCCAGCAGGACGGAGACCACCGGCAGCAGGTAGCCGACGGTGGCGGCGTTGGTGGCGCCTTCGTCCGCGATGATCCGATACGTGAGGTGGAAGGTGATCCCGGTGGCGAAGATCCCCAGGACGCCGACGGCGAGCAGGGTCTCCGGGGCGAGATGGACGGGCGCCAGGCCGCCGGCGGGCAGGGTCAGTGCGGTCAGTGCGGTGGCGGCGACGAGTTGGGCCGAGGACAGGGCGATGGTGGGGATGCCCGTGGCGACGAGGTTGCGCCCCATGTAGGCGAAGCCGACGGCGTAGCTGGCCGCGGCCGCGAGAATGGCCAGGGCGCCCCAGCCGACGGGCCCGGTCTGCTGCCAGGGGCTGAAGATCACGACGGTGCCCGCGAAGCCGAGCAGGAGCCCGCCCAGACGCACCGGGCGCAGGCCGCGCTCGGTGCCGATCGCGAGGCCGATCAGCAGTGACCACAGCGGGGTCGTCGCGTTGAGGACGCCGGCCATGCCGGAGCCGACGGTCTGCTCGCCGAGGCTGAACAGGGCGAACGGCAGGGCGTTGCAGAAGAAGGCCGCCACGAGCAGATGACGTCGGACGGCACGACCACGTGGCAGGGGTGCGCGTGCCTTCAGGGCCAGGACCAGCAGCATCAGGGATCCCAGTGCGCAGCGGGCAAGAGTCACCTGGACGGGGGACAGTCCGGCCAGCGCCAGCTTGATCCACAGAAAGGTCGATCCCCAGAGCAGAGCGAGAACGCCCAACCGGGCCCAGGCCCGCGGTCCGCTGTTCACTGGTCGCTCCTCGTCCGGTGGTCCGGTGGTCTGGTGGTCCGCCTGAGTTCGCCTGAGTTCGCCTGAGTTTGTCCGGACGTCGTCCGAGTTCGTCCGAGCCCGCCTGAGGAACGGTGCCGCAGGTGATACAAAAGGACAAGCGAAAGAAAATGCACAATCATTAAGGATTTCTACATGCTTGATGTGCGGCGCATGCAGGTCCTACGGGCGGTGGTCGCCAGTGGGTCCGTGACGGCGGCGGCGGCGAACCTCGGCTACACGCCGTCCGCCATCAGCCAGCAGGTAGCGGCCCTGGAGAAGCAGGCCGGGATCGCCCTGCTGGAACGCGTCGGGCGGGGCGTGCGGCCGACGGCGGCGGGGCGACTGCTCACCGAGCATGCGGACGTCATCAGCAGGCGGGTAGCCGAGGCCGAGACGGCGCTGGCCGACCTGCGGTCCGGGCGCACCGGCACGGTGGCCGTCCGCTACTTCGCCTCGGTCGGCGCCACCGTGGTGGCGCCCGCGCTGGCCCGGCTGCGCCGCCAGTACCCCGGTGTACGGATCGACCTGAAGCTCAACGACACCGGCGACCCGCTGACCGAGGTGGAGCAGGGCGGGGCGGACCTGGCTCTGGTGGTCCGCCGCGCCGACGACCAGCCCCCGTCGGGCGTCCGGCTGGTGCACCTGCGCGACGACCCCTACCGCGCCGTGCTGCCTCACGGGCACCGGCTCGCCGCCAACGACGTCCTCGACCTCGCCGAGCTGGCCGACGAGCCGTGGATCGGCAGCGAGCCGCCGGGCCCCTGCCTGGAGCCGGTCCTCGACGCCTGTGCGGCGGCGGGCTTCAGTCCCGACTTCGTGGTGGGGAGCGAGGACTACGCCACCGCCCAGGGCTTTGTCGCGGCCGGCCTCGGCGTCGCGGTGATCCCGTCGCTGGGACTGGGACTGGGCCTGGGACTGGGACTGGGCAACGGCAACCCCGGTGTCACCACCCACCGGCTCCAGCGCCCCGAACCGGTCCGGACGGTCTACGCGGCGGTCCGCGACACCGCCTTGGAGCAGCCCGTCCTGTGCGCACTGCTCGACGCCCTCACGGCCTCGCTGACGCCGGAGCCGACGGAGCCGACGAGGTAACCGTGCTGACCGTGAGCCGTGCGAGGTCCATCGCGGGCGAGGCGATGAACGAGGACTGACGGAGGCCGCGCCGCGATTCACGGCTGGACGCCACGGTGCTGACCGCCGCGCACGCCCTCGCCCGGCGGGCGGTGGACGCGGGCCACGGCGCCGAGGGCTTCGCCCGGCTGACCGAGCTGGTCCGCGAGCGGCCGGACGAGGGGGTGGTGGCGGCCGGCCGGTCCTGAACAGGGGCCCGACGGCCCGCCGCGGCCGGGACCGGTGTCCCGCGTCCCGGCCCCGCGCCCCGCGCCCGGTCGGTGTTCGCCGGGCCGGTCAGTGCTCGCCGGGCCGGTCGCCGGGCCGGTCCTCGTCCTCCGGCGGCCAGCGGTGAACGTCCTCGCCCGGCGCCAGCCGGGCCACCACCTCGGCCAGCCCGATGCAGGCCTGCTCGATCCTGAAATAGGTGTTCCGCTGCTCGGCGATCAGGGCCGCCAGCAGCAGCGCGGTCAGCGCCGCCGCGCCGTTGAGGGCCTGCAGGGTGAACATGACCGCGAGCGTGCTGTGGCCGGTGAAGGGTCCGACGCCGTCGACCGCGGCCCGGACCGCGACCACCGAGATCACCAGCACGCACGGCGCAGCGCCCATCAGCTGGTACCGCAGGGCCGCCCAGATGAGCACCGGGAAGACCAGGAACAGCAGGTGCAGGGTGCTGCGGGTGCCGATCAGCGTCACCACCGTGGTGACCATCACCAGCAGCGGCGGTTCGACCCACTGGTACGGCCGTATCGCGGTCGGCCGGCGGAAGGTGTACAGCGCCAGCAGCAGCGGCGTGATGACCAGGACGCCCATCGCGTCGCCCACCCACCAGGCCGACCAGGTCGCGCAGAAGCCGCTGGCCGGCAGCGAGCCGATCAGCAGCAGCGCGAAGCTGCCCACGGTCGCGCTGATCAGCATCCCGGCGAGGGCGCCGAGAAAGACCAGCACCACGCCGTCCCGCAGCCGGTCCAGCTCGATCCGGAAGCCCACCCGCCGGAGCATCAGGTAGGAACAGACCGGGGCGAGGGTGTTCCCGGCGGCGATCGCGACCGAGGCGCTGTTCAGCGGCCCGATGGTGGAGATCACCAGCAGGGTGCCGATCGCGATGCCGGGCCAGATCCGCGGGCCGAGGATCAGCAGGCAGGTCAGGGCGATGCCGGTGGGCGGCCAGAGGGGCGTGACCTTGGCGCCCCCGACGACCACCTGCTGCAGCAGTCCGATCCGGCCGGCCACGAAGTAGGCGGCCGCGACGGCGAGGATCCGCAGGGCTGCTGCGGTGAGACGCCGGAATACCTCGTTGCGCACCACAACAGCCATCAGACAACGCCGCCGACCCGGCACCGGCCCGTGACACGCGCTGCGGGGCGTCTTCCGCCGGCCGGCCCTGCCACCCCGCGGCGGGCGGGACCGGCCGGTCCGGCGGACGAAGCGCGCGGACGGCCGGGCCGGGCCCGGCGGGGTGACCGGCCCCGGCGGGGTGACCGGGCGCGGCGGGGTGACCGGGCGCGGCCTACGCCTCGCGGGCCCGCTCGTCGTGGCACAGGACGAGGACGGCGGCGTCGTCCGTGTGGCCGGTGAGGTCGGCGACCTTGATGATCTCGGTGGCCAGCTCGCCGGGATCGGGGGCGGTGCCGGCCCTGGCCCCGGCGCCGACGCCTTCCTCGACCACCCGGGTGACCTGTTCGAGGCCGGCCTCGATCGGGAACGAGGGGCCCTCCACCACGCCGTCCGTGACCAGGACGAACGCGCCCGGCACCGGCAGCCGGCGCCGGGTCACCGGGTACTCCTCGCCGGGCAGGATCCCGATCGGCAGTCCGCCTTCGTCCTGGGTGACGCCGCTGCGGCCGTCGGTGGTGGCCCAGACCGCGGGCACATGGCCGGCCCGGGAGTCCGACAGCTCCCAGCTGACCGGGTCGAACCGCAGGAAGCTGCAGGTGGCGAAGAGGGAGCAGTCCATCGAGAGCAGCAGTTCGTTGGCCCGGGCCAGCACCTCCCCCGGGTCGGCCGAGATGCCGGCGACCGCCCGCAGGCCCACCCGGACCTGGCCCATGAAGGCGGCCGCCTCCACGTCGTGCCCCTGGACGTCGCCGATCGAGAACCCGAGCGCGCCGTCGGGCAGCCGGAATCCGTCGTACCAGTCGCCGCCGATGTCCAGGCCGTTGCGGGCGGGCGCGTAGCGGGCCGCGGTGCGCAGTCCGGGCAGCTCCGGCAGGGCGCCGGGGAGCAGTTCGCGCTGCAGGGCCTGGGCGAGTTCCACCCGGGCCTGCTGCAGCTCGGCGCGCTCCAAGGCCTGCGCGGTGAGGCGTCCGAGTTCGGTCAGCAGGTCCTCGGCGCTGGTGGGTCGGCGTCGGGTCATCGACCCTCCCAGGGGCTTGGGTCACGGGCCCGCGGCCGGTCACCGCGGGTGCGACCGGTACTCGGGATCTCCCCGGGGCGGGCGACCGTACGGCACCGGCGGCCCGGCCCGGCCGGTCGCCCGGCGAATCGCAGGTTCATCCTATTTCTGCGGTGCCGCCGCCGCTTGACGGAGCGGTCCGGCCCCGGGCAGGAGCGCTCAAGGCCCCGCCGGGCCCCCGTCCGGCCCGCGTGTCCGCACCCGCGGCCGTCCGGGGCACCCGCCCCGGGCGGCCGCCGCCCGGTCAGCCCGCCTTGCCGAGGGCCTGGTCGAGGTCCGCCCACAGGTCGTCCGGGTGCTCGATGCCGACGGTGACGCGGATCGTCCCCGCGCCGATGCCCGCCGCCCGCAGCTGCTCGTCGTCCAGCTGGCGGTGCGAGGTGCTCGCCGGGTGCATGACCAGGGTGTGCACCCCGCCCAGCGAGGGCGCCAGGGCCGCGAGCCGGACGGCCCCGGCGAAGGCGTGGCCCGCCTCGCGGCCGCCGACGTGCTCGAAGGCGAGCATCCCGCCGTGGCCGCCGTCCAGCAGCCGGCCGGCGAGGGCGTGGTCCGGGTGCTGCGGCAGTCCGGGGTAGTGCACGGCGGCCACGGCCGGGTGGGCCGCCAGCCGGGTGGCCAGCGCGAGGGCGTTGTCGCAGTGCCGCCGGACCCGCAGGGCGAGGGTCTGCAGGCCGCGCAGGGTGAGCCAGGCGGTGAACGGGTCGGCCGAGGCGCCCAGCTCGGAGGCGTAGTGCCAGACCTTGCCGTGCAGCTCGGCCGAGGCGAAGACGGCCACCCCGCCGAGCACGTCGCTGTGACCGCCGAGGTACTTGGTGGCGGAGTGCACCACGATGTCCGCGCCGTGGTCGAGCGGGCGGCAGAGCAGCGGGGTGGCGAAGGTGTTGTCGACGACGCTGAGCACGCCGGCCTCCCGCGCGACGGCGGTCAGCGCGGGCACGTCCGAGATCCGGGTCATCGGGTTGGAGATGGTCTCCAGATAGAGCAGGCGGGTGTTCGGGCGCAGCGCCTGCCGGACCTCCTCGGCACTGTCGCCGCCGACGTGGGTGACCTGCACGCCCCAGCGCTCGGCCAGGTCGCCGAGCATCGCCATGGTGCCGCCGTAGAGGCTGCGCTGGGCGATCACGTGGTCGCCGGAGCGGAGCAGGCCGAGCAGTACGGAGTTGATCGCGCCCATCCCGGAGGCGGCGGCCAGTGCGGCGGCGCCGCCCTCCAGGTCGGCGACCGCGCGTTCCAGCGTCCGGACGGTGGGGTTGCCCATCCGGCCGTAGAGGAAGGCGCCGGCCGGGTCGCTGAAGGCCGCGGCCAGGGCGTCCGGGTCGTCGAAGGCGAACACGTGGCCCTGGTGGATCGGCACGCCGAGCGGCCGGCTGCCGGCCACCTCGGCGGCCGGCGGGTGGACGGTCCGGCTCTCGGGGTGCCGATCCGGGGGAAGTGAGGTCATGGCACCATCCTCGGAACCCGCGGCCGGGCCGTCCAGGGCCGATCGGAGCGGATCGGCCCAGGAGCCGTGGTGGCGGCGGCCGGGCAGGTCACCGTCCGGCGAGGCCGGCCGGGACGTGGGCCAGGCCGAGCAGCACGCTGACGTCCGCCAACGCCGGGACGTCGTAGAGCAGCGGCCGGGGGCCGGCCTGGTCCGGGCGGCTGAGGTACCCGCCGTCCGGCTGCTGGCAGGTGGCGAGCAGCCGGACGGCCCGCCGGAGCACCGGGCGGTGCTCTCCGGAGCGGGCCAGGGCGATCACCGCGTACGCCGTGCTGATCGGGTCGCTCGGGTCGCCGGGGACGTGTCCCCAGCCGCCGTCGGCGTTGGCGGTCCCGGCCAGGTGGCCGACGGCCCGCTTCCGGACCAGGTCGAGCTCCGAGCGGTCGGCCGGGCCGGCGCCGGCGCGGGCCGCGTCGCAGGCCAGCACGGCCCGGAAGACCGCGTTGGAGGTGTTGCGGCTCCAGCCGCGGCCGAAGCTGCCGTCCGGACGCTGGCCGGCCGCGATGAAGCGGGCGCCGCGCTCGACCACCGCCCGGTGGGCCGGGTTCGGGGCCAGCGCGTTGACCGCCCCGGCGGTCATCGCGACCTCCGAGGGGATGCCGCGCGCGTAGGTGGGGAAGCCGCCGTCGGGGTTGCGCCGGTCCAGCAGGTAGCGCTCGGCCGCGGCGATCCGCCGGCGGTGCCGGGCGGCCCCGGCGCCGCGCAGGAACTCGACGGCGTACGAGGTGTCGTCGACGTCGCTCTGCGTCACCCCGGGGTGGAAGCCGAACCCGCCGTCGGGGTTCTGCCGGCCGGCGAGGGCGTCGGCCATCCGGTCGACCAGCGGCCCCGCGTACCCGCAGCGGACGAGGGCGAGCCCGCCGGTGGCGGTGGCGAAGAGGCCCATCCCGGTGATGAACGGGATCCCCCCGTCCGGACCCGGACCGGCCAGCACGTCCCCGAGAACGCGCCGGACGGCGGGCCGGTGGCCGGGGTGCTTGCGCAGGGCGAGCAGTCCGAGCAGCCGGGCCAGGTTGTTGCCCTCCCAGGCCGGCCCGGGCCGGACGGCGGGCGCCAGGACGGCCCAGTCCGCGCCGGTGACCAGCTCGGGGGAGCCGGCGCCGTACGCCGCCATGATCTTGAGGGAGGTCATCTCCAGCTGGAGCCAGCTCTGTTGGCCGCGTACGTCGTAGGCCTCCGGCCGCACCCGGGGGAACTCCCCGGCGCCGAGCTCGGCCAGCAGGGTGGCGAACATCAGCCGCTTGCGGTCGGCGGTGAAGTGGTCGACGGCGTCCAGCGCCCGGGCCGCCTCGCGGTCGGCGGGGGCGGCGAGGCCGAGCGCGGCCCGGCCGAGGGCGCGTTGGAAGAGGTCCGGCGGGTGGTGGTCGAGGGTGTCCCGGAGGTACCGGGCGAGCCGCCGGCGGGCCTGCGGGGCGGCCCGCTCGACGGTGAGCAGCCGCAGCGCCAGCGCGGATTCCAGCATCCGGCTCGCGCAGGGCGCCCGGAGCAGGCCGTCCGGGCCCACCCGGGCGGCGACCCGCCGGGCCAGCCGGTCACGGCAGCGCGGGAGGTCGTGGGCGAGGGGCTCATGGGCCGGGGGCCGGTGGGCGAGCGGCCCGTGGGCGAGGGGTTCGACCCGGCCGGCGGAGGGCAGCAGGGCAGGCGTCAACTTCGGGGCTTTCCATGGGGGACGACGCGGCCTGGCCGGTCGCCGCGGACGATGCGGCCGGACGGTGGCCGGCCCCGGACCGGCGGCGCCGCGGGAGCCTGCGGAGGCCGGGCGGGGCCGTCGGGGCCGGCCGACTCGCCCGCGCCCACCCGGACCCGGCCCGCGACAAGATCACGACTTACGGATCGTAGCGTATTCCGCACGTTGGGTGACGGGCTTCCGGGGGCTTCCGCGGCCGGCCCCGGCCCGATCCCGGCAACTCCGCGACCGGGCCCGCCCGGTGACGGCCGGGCCTCAGGCCTCGGCGGCCAGCTCCCGGACCACCTCCGCGAAGCCCCGCACCAGCGGGTTGTCGGTGCCGGCCGCCCAGGCGAGCACCACGCGCAGCGGCTCGGCGTCGGTGAGCGGCACCCAGCGGAGGTCGGGACGGCCGTAGTACTGGGCCATGCTGGCCGGCGCGAAGCAGATGGCGGCGCCGTCGGCCACCTGCTCCAGCATCTCCTCGACGTTGTCGTTGGTCGGGCCCCAGCGCGGGGCCGAGCCGTCCGGCCGGGGGTTCACGGCCCACCAGTCCACCCACTCGCGCGGCGCCCGCTCGGTCCACATCAGCGGCTCGTCGTTGACCTCCATCAGGCCGACGCCGGCCCGCCCGGCCAGCGGGTGCCGGGCCGGCAGGCCGACCACCCGGGGTTCGGAGTGCACCAGTTCGGCGTGCAGGCCGGTGAGGTCGGCGGGCAGCCAGACGAAGGCGACGTCGACCCGGCCGTCGCGCAGCGCGGCGGCCTCCTCGCTCCAGTCGAAGCGCTTGGGCGTCACCTGGACGCCGGGGTGGCGGCGGGCGAACTCGGCCCGCGCCCGGGTGGTGAGCTCCCCCGCGCCGCTGGCCTCGAAGCCGACCCGCAGCACCCCGGTCTCGCCGCGCAGATGGCGCGCGGCGGCGGCCGTCACCCGGTCGGCCTGGCGCAGCGTGCGGCGGGCCTCGGCCACCACGTCCAGCCCGGCGGCGGTGGCGTTCACGCCGCCGGAGTGCCGCTCGAACAGTCGCAGGCCCAGCTCGGACTCCAGGTTGCGGAGCGCGTACGAGAGGGCCGGCTGGCTCACGTAGAGCCGTTCCGCGGCCCGCCCCAGGTTGCCCTGATCGGCGATCTCGACGAGGTAGCGCAGTTGCCGGAGCTCCACGCAGCGATGATAAGCCGCCTTTATCGGGTGACGGAAGCTCTGTCTTGGACGTCGGACACCGCGGGGTGGCTCACTGGATCCGTCAACAGGGAACGAGGGAGCAGGACATGACGAACACTCACACCGGTGGCACCCGCGCGGCGGCCGGCCGGGTCTGGCTGATCACCGGCGCCTCCTCGGGCTTCGGCCTGGCGCTGACCGAGGCGGCCCTCGCGGCCGGCGACACCGTGGTGGCGGCGATCCGCCGCCCGGAGGCGCTCAAGGACCTCGCCGCCGAGCATCCCGACCGGGTGGTGCCGGTCGCCCTGGACGTCACCGACCAGGCGCGGATCACCGCCGTGGTGGCCGAGGTGCTGCTCTGGTACGGGCGGATCGACGTCCTGGTCAACAACGCCGGGCGCGGCCTGGTCGGCGCGGTCGAGGAGAACACCGACCGAGAACTGCGGGACCTGATGGACCTGCACTTCTTCGGCCCGGCCGCGCTGACCCGGGCCGTGCTGCCGGCGATGCGGCGGCAGCGGTCCGGTGCGGTGGTGCAGATGAGCAGCATGGGCGGGCGGTTCTCGTTCGCCGGCGTGAGCGCCTACTCGGCGACCAAGTTCGCCCTGGAGGGCCTGTCGGAGGCGCTGGCCCTGGAGGTGGCCCCGTTCGGCGTGAAGGTCGTGATCGTGGAGCCCGGTTCGTTCCGGACGGGCTTCGCGGGCAGCGGTGCACTGCTGGAGTCGGCGCCCGTCGAGGCGTACCGGGAGACGGTCGGCCCGGTCCGCGAGGTGCTGTCGCAGAGCGACGGCAAGCAGCCCGGCGACCCCGCCAAGGCCGCGGCGGCGATCCTGGCCGCGCTGGCGGCCGAGCGGACCCCGCTGCGGCTGGTGCTGGGCAACGACGCGACCGACGCGATCCTGGCGAACGCCGACGCGGCCCGCGCGGAGCTGCTGGCCTGGGAGCCGGTCAGCCGGGGCACGGACTTCGACGCCTGACCCCGGCGACTCGGCGGCCCGGCGGCCCGGCCCGGCAGTGCGACCCCGACCACCGGGGCACCGGCTGCCGGGCCGCCGGCGGTTCAGGCCCGCAGCAGCCGGCCGCCGGCCAGCCCGCCGACCGTGCGGACGGCCGCGACCGCCCAGGCCGCGAGCAGCAGCAGGTACAGCACCACGGCCAGGGCGGAGAAGCCCGCGAAGCCGGTGTGCCGGGCGAGGCCGGCCGCGCCGGTGACGCACGTCCCGACCGGGAAGGTGAAGGCCCACCAGGTCATCGCGAACGGCATCCCGGCCCGCCAGGCCCGCAGGTTGGCGGCCGCGGCGACCAGCAGCCAGAGCATCGCGACACCCATCACCGCGACCCCGTACAGCTCCGACAGCACCAGCGCGGCGGGGGCCAGCGCCGGGGCGGCCGGCCCGGCGGCGTCCGCCAGCTGGCCGGTCGCGGTGGTGGACTGCCCGAGCGGCCCGAGCACCAGGAACAGCGCGGGGGTGAGGGCGGGCGCGAGCGGCTTGCTGTGCAGCAGTCCGGTGAGCACCACGGGGAGCAGGGCGAGGGTGGCCAGCAGGCCGGCGCCGAGCAGCGCGTAGCAGCCCTGCAGCATCGCGGTCCGCCAGCCGCCGGCCGGCAGGTACGGCACGAGCGCGGGGCCGGTGGCGGCGGCGACCAGCGGCGCCACCACCGGCAGCAGCCAGGTGGGGTTGGCGTCCTGGGCGGCGAGCCGGTGCCGGGTGATCATCAGGTACGGGATGCCGGCCGCGACGGCCAGCGCGTACCCGGTGCCCGCCGTCCACAGCACGGCGTCGACGGCCAGCGCCGGGCCGGTGCCGATCACCCGCGGGCCGAAGGCCAGCGTGGCGTACCCGACCGCGAGCAGGGCCATCGGCGGGCAGCCGTAGAAGACGGCGGCGGCCGGGTTGTCGAACAGGCCGGCCCGGGCGGCCTCGCGGTGCCGGGTGAGGTGCACGGCGCGCGCCGCCACCAGGGTGATCAGGGCGGCGAGGGACAGCGCCCAGACCAGTTCGCCGAAGACGGTCAGGCCGGGCGGACGGACGGGCAGCGCGGCCGCGCCGTTGGCCACGACGGCGGTCCCCATCACGGCGGCGTACCAGTTGGGACCGAGTCCGGCGAGGGCGGGAGCGCGGCCGAGGCCGGTGAGCGGGCGGGTGAGGGTGAGGGTGGCCATGGCACCACCGTGCCCGGGCGGTCGCGGTGCCGGTAGCGCCCGCGCTCCTATGAGCGCATAGCCTGGGCCTATGCCTCTCTCCTCGCACGTCCCCGAGCTCGGCGCGCTGGAGCTGCTGCTCGCGGTCGCCCGGCTCGGCAGTGTCGGCCGGGCCGCGGCCGAGCTGGGGGTGAGCCAGCCGACCGCGAGCGCCCGGATCAAGGGCATGGAGCGGCAGATCGGGGTGGCTCTGCTGGAGCGCTCGCCGCGCGGGTCGAAGCCGACCGGGGCGGGCCGGCTGGTGGTCGAGTGGGCCCGCAACGTGGTCGAGGCGGCCCAGGCCCTGGACGCCGGGATCGACGCGCTGCGCGAGAACCGGGACGCCCGGCTGCGGGTGGTGGCCAGCCTGACCGTCGCCGAGTACCTGATGCCGGGCTGGCTGCTGGCCCTGCACGGGGTCAGCCCGCAGACCTCGGTGACGCTGCGGACGGCGAACTCCGCGGACGTCGCGGGGCATGTGCTGGCCGGCGAGGCGGACCTCGGCTTCGTGGAGGGCCCGACCACGGCCGCGGGCCTGTCCGGCACGGTGGTGGCCGCCGACCGGCTGGTCGTGGTGGTGGCGCCCGACCATCCGTGGGCCCGCCGCCGCGCGCCGCTGACCGGCCCGGAGCTGGCGGCCACCGCCCTGGTGCTGCGCGAACCGGGCTCGGGCACCCGGGAGGTGCTGGAGATGGCACTGGAGCCGTACGGCGGCGCGGCCCGGCCCCTGATGGAGCTGGCGTCGTCGACGGCGTTGAAGGCGGCGGCGATGACCGGCGCCGGGCCGGTCTGCCTGAGCGAGCTGGCGGTGGTGGAGGAGCTGGCGACCCGCCGGCTGGTGGAAGTTCCGCTGGCCGCGGGGCTGGATCTGCGGCGCCCGCTGCGCGCGGTCTGGCCGGCCGGGCAGCGTCCGTCCGGGCCGGCCCGGGAGCTGCTGGGGCTGACCCGGCGGACCGGCTGAGGCCCGCGATGTCCGCCCGGGGGCACCCGCCCGATGTGTTCATCTGAAAGTTGAGCGGAATAGACTCAACTTAGTGCATGCTGTATTCAGCAGGAGCGACAGCTCCACCGCCCCGGGCGCCGGCCCAGCAGCCGGACCCGACCCCCGACGTAGAGGAGGACGACCCAGCAGTGGACGCCAGCAAGTTCACCACCAAGACGCAGGACGCCCTGTCCGCCGCGATCCGGCAGGCGGGCGCAGCGGGGAACCCGGACGTCAAGCCGGTGCACATCCTGCTCGCCCTGCTGGAACAGCCCGAGGGCATCGCCAAGCCGCTGCTCGAAGCCGTCGGCGCGGACGCCGGCCAGGTCACCGCCGAGGCCCGCCGCCAGCTGGCCGGGCTGCCGAGCGCCAGCGGCTCGACCGTGGCCGCGCCGCAGCTGGCCCGGGACACCCTGGCGGTGCTGACCGAGGCCGGCCGGCGGGCCGACGACCTCGACGACCAGTACCTCTCCACCGAGCACCTGCTGGTCGGCCTGGCCGCCGAGGGCGGCGCCGTCGCCGACCTGCTGAGCCGGTACGGCGCGACCCCCAAGGCGCTGCTCGCCGCCTTCAAGGACGTACGCGGCAGCGGCCGGGTCACCTCGCAGGACCCCGAGGGCACCTACAAGGCGCTGGAGAAGTACGGCACCGACCTCACCCAGGCCGCCCGGGACGGCAAGCTCGACCCGGTGATCGGCCGCGACCAGGAGATCCGCCGGGTCGTCCAGGTGCTCTCCCGCCGGACGAAGAACAACCCGGTGCTGATCGGCGAGCCCGGCGTCGGCAAGACGGCCGTGGTCGAGGGCCTGGCCCAGCGGATCGTCGCCGGTGACGTGCCCGAGTCGCTGCGCGGCAAGCGGCTGGTCTCGCTGGACCTCAGCGCGATGGTCGCCGGCGCCAAGTACCGCGGCGAGTTCGAGGAGCGGCTGAAAGCCGTCCTGAACGACATCAAGCAGAGCGACGGCCAGGTCGTCACCTTCATCGACGAGCTGCACACCATGGTCGGCGCGGGCGCCGGCGGCGACTCCGCGATGGACGCCGGCAACATGCTCAAGCCGATGCTGGCCCGCGGTGAGCTGCGGATGGTCGGCGCCACCACCCTGGACGAGTACCGCGAGCGGATCGAGAAGGACCCGGCGCTGGAGCGCCGCTTCCAGCAGGTGATCGTCGGCGAGCCCTCGGTGGAGGACTCGATCGCGATCCTGCGCGGCCTCAAGGGCCGGTACGAGGCGCACCACAAGGTGCAGATCTCGGACGCCGCCCTGGTCGCCGCCGCCACCCTGTCCAACCGCTACATCACCTCGCGCTTCCTCCCCGACAAGGCGATCGACCTGGTCGACGAGGCCGCCTCCCGGCTCCGGATGGAGATCGACTCCTCCCCGGTGGAGATCGACGAACTCCAGCGCGCCGTGGACCGGTTGAGGATGGAGGAGCTGGCCCTGGAGAAGGAGTCCGACCCGGCCTCGATCGACCGGTTGGCCCGGCTGCGCCGCGATCTCGCCGACAAGAACGAGCAGTTGAGCGTACTGACCGCGCGCTGGGAGCAGGAGAAGAAGAGCCTCAACCGGGTCGGCGAGCTCAAGGAGCGCCTGGACGACCTGCGCGGCCTGCTCGAACGCGCCCAACGGGACGGCGACTTCGAGCGTGCGTCCAAGCTGATGTACGCCGAGATCCCGGCCGCCGAGCACGAGCTGACCGAGGCCCAGGAGCGGGCCGCGACCCCCAGCGAATCCTCTGGGTCCGCCAGCCAGTCGATGGTCAAGGAGGAGGTCGGCCCGGACGACGTCGCCGACGTGGTCTCCTCCTGGACGGGCATCCCGGCCGGCCGGCTGCTGGAGGGCGAGAGCGCCAAGCTGCTGCGGATGGAGGACGAGCTCGGGCGCCGGCTGATCGGCCAGCGCGAGGCCGTCCAGGCCGTCTCGGACGCGGTGCGCCGCACCCGCTCCGGCATCGCCGACCCGGACCGCCCGACCGGCTCCTTCCTCTTCCTCGGCCCCACCGGCGTCGGCAAGACCGAACTCGCCAAGGCACTGGCGGACTTCCTCTTCGACGACGAGCGGGCGATGGTCCGGATCGACATGAGCGAGTACGGCGAGAAGCACTCCGTCTCGCGGCTGGTCGGCGCCCCGCCCGGCTACGTCGGCTACGAGGAGGGCGGCCAGCTGACCGAGGCGGTGCGCCGCCGCCCGTACAGCGTCGTCCTGCTGGACGAGGTGGAGAAGGCCCACCCCGAGGTCTTCGACGTGCTGCTGCAGGTGCTGGACGACGGCCGGCTCACCGACGGCCAGGGCCGGACGGTGGACTTCCGCAACGCCATCCTGATCCTGACCTCCAACCTCGGGTCACAGTTCCTGATCGACCCGAGCACGCCGGAGGACCGCAAGAAGGCCCTGGTCCTGGACACCGTCCGGGCCACCTTCAAGCCGGAGTTCCTCAACCGGCTCGACGACATCGTGGTCTTCGAGCCGCTGGGCACCGCGGAGCTCAGCCGGATCGTGGACCTGCAGGTCCACAAGCTCGGCGAGCGGCTGCGCGAGCGCCGGCTCACCCTGGAGGTCACCCCGGCCGCCCGGGACTGGCTGGCCCTCACCGGCTACGACCCGGCGTACGGCGCCCGGCCGCTGCGCCGGCTGGTGCAGTCCGCGATCGGGGACCAGCTGGCCAAGGCCATCCTGTCCGGCCAGGTCCACGACGGGCAGACCGTGGTGGTCGAGCTGGCCGAGGACAGCGACCGGCTGACGGTCCGCGCCCGGGGGCCGCTGGAGAAGTGACACCGCGCGCCGGGGCGGGCCGCTCCCTTCGGGGTGGCCCGCCGCGGCGCGTCCGAGGCCGTCCCATGCACCTCCCGGCACCTCCCGGCACGTCCAGCGCGCTCAGAAGTCGGCGTTCAAGAACCGGCGTTCAGGACTCGGCGATGATCTTGGCGAGCTTCGCCTCCCGGTCCTTGGCCTTGACCTGGTACTCCGCCAGCTTCTGCTGGTTGGCGTCGACCAGCTGCTTCTGGTAGCCGGCCAGCGCCTCGAACCAGATCCCGGCCAGGTTGGTGCCGCTCGTGCAGACGGCGTCCGCCTTCGCCGCGGCGAGCTCCTCCGGCGAAGGGCCGGCGGGCGCCTGAGGGCCGCCGTGGTACTGGTCCACCAGCCCCTGCGGAGTGACTCCGGCGAATCCGGCGGCGCCCATGCAGCCCTGCCAGGCCGTGGTGGCCGCGGACACCCGGGTATCCTTCGCCAGCGCCGCCAGCGAATCGCCGTAGAGCCGTCCGACCAGCTCCGAACCGGCCGTGTCCGGACTGTTGAGCTGCCCGAACGAGCCCTCCACGCACTTCTGCACGGCCTGCTCCTCGGCGGGCTCCAGCTGTCGGTGGGCCGGCGGGACGCTCGTCTCCGGCGCCGGGTGGAACCCCTGGGTGGCCGCCACACTCTCCGAGAGGTAGCCGAAGGCACCGGCCGGCATCGCCGTGGCGCTGTCGGGGCGCTTGCCCTCGTTGAGCGCGTCGTCCCGGGTGAAGGTGGCGTAGCCGGCCGCGTGCATGCACTTGGTGATCAGCGCCCGGACCGCCTGGCTCGTCATGTCGCTGCGACTGTCGGTGGATCCGTAGGCACCGAGCGGGAGTTGCATCATCGCGTCGCGCCCCGAGGAGGGCGCGGGCGCGGCCCCGGCCGGCGGCTGGGTCAGCGTCGGCGAGGCCGCTCCGGCCGGCCCGCCGGAGGTACAACCCGAGAGGGCGGCGAGCAGCCCGGCGACCGCCAGGGCCGGTACCGCGACCCGTGCCTGCAACTTCACGCATACGCTCCGGTCTTGAGATTCCTGCCCGCCCGGTCCCGCTCGGCGCGGGCCAGCCGGTGCAGTTCGGCCCCCTGGGCCTCGGACAACTTCCAGGTCTGGGCCAACAGTCGGAGGGTGGAGATCCGCGGACAGGAAACCCCGCGCTCCAGATCACGAATGGACCGCACGCTCATTCCGGAGGCCGCGCCCAGATCCTCCTGGGTCATTCCCCGGTCGAGCCGCATGCTCCGGAGCAATGCCCCCAGACAATTGCCCGTCGCCATGACAGGACCCCCCACCACTGACTCCCCCGAACCAATGAAACCTCAACTGGACGTCCGACAGCGGAAATTGTCCTGCCGGGAGGGTTTCACCGCACGCTAACGGCATCCGGCGGCAACGGCAACGGAATGCGATCACTCAGTGCGTGACAAAGCTCACTGCCCGTACACGTTTGGGTGGACCGCCCGGCAGTTCCTCCGGTCAACCTCCGGTCAACCTCCTGGCCCGTGCCGACAGCCCCTTGCAAGGATCCGGTCGGCCACGCCGACCGCCGTCGGCCCGCCGGACCCGACCAGGGACCGGCCGGCAGAGACATCAGGGAAAACAGGAGAATCATGACCCGCCGCTGGAAGAAAGCCGCTCTCACCACGGCGGCAGCCGCCGCCCTCGCCCTCGCCGCACCGGCCACGGACGCGAGTGCCATCAATCGGGTCAGCTGCGACGGCCGGTGGGATTTCGTGAACGTCATGACCACCAGCGACCACCTGTGCTTCGCCAACGACGGGTACATGAACGTGACGATCTACAACACGGGGGACATCTACTCCGGCAACAACGACTTCTACTTCTACTACAGCATCTCCTCCCCCTCCGGCAGCGGAAGCCGCCACCTCTGGGCCTGGACCTGGAACAGCGGCATGTACAACGACGCCGGCCGGCTCGGTACCGTCCGCTCGGTCGAGGCGTACCGGCCCTGAGCCTGGTCGGAGGGCGGGCCCGCCCCCGGGAGCCCCTGTGTCCGGGGCCCAGGATGAGGCAGGATGGGACGTGGAAGGGCGGCCTCTCATTGCCGACCACCCACGTGCACTGAGAAGAGGACCTCCCATGAGTATCGACCCGTCGTCCATCCCTTCGTTCGGCGTCCCCCAGGGCCCGCAGGGTGGTCAGCCCGGTCAGGGCCAGCCGGCCGGCCCGCCGCCGGTCGTGGTGCCCGACCAGGCCCTCGTAGCCCAGCTGCTCGACCAGATGCAGCTGAAGCACGTGGTCGACGAGGAGGGTGACCTCACCGCCCCCTGGGACGGGTTCCGCGTCTACTACATGTTCCGCGGCGAGCAGAAGGAGCTTTTCGCGGTCCGCGCCTTCTACGACCGCTCGTACCCGCTGGAGGACAAGGGCGAGATCCTCGACCTCATCGACGAGTGGAACCGTGAGACCCTCTGGCCGAAGGTCTACACCCACACGCACGAGGACGGCGTGGTCCGCCTGATCGGCGAGTCCCAGATGATCGTCGGCACCGGCGTGAACCTGGAGTACTTCGTGACCACCACCGCCAACTGGACCCAGGCCGCGGTCGGCTTCGAGCAGTGGATCGTCGAGCGCCTCGGCCTCCAGAAGGACATCGAGGGCGACGAGGGCACCCCCGAGGACGGCGCCTCCGACGAGTCCTGAACCGCGCCCGCGCGCGCCCCGCAGGCCCGTAGCGCTCGCACGGCCCGCCCCCGGCACCGGGGGCGGGCCGTCGTCGTCCCCCCCGCCGGGGCAACCACCGCACCCGCGCGCGGGGCCGCCCGCCCGGCGGGCGCAGGGGCCGGCCGGACCGGCGCCCGGGACTCCTGCCCGGGCGGACTTGTCCCCGGCCCGGCGATGCCCGGAGGATGATCCCGACGACAAGCCAGGAGGAGCCGGTATGGGTGACAGGCCGCTGCTGAACCGCAGGCTGCAAGGTCTCGGCACGACGATCTTCGCCGAGATGTCCGCGCTGGCCACGGCCACCGGCTCGATCAACCTCGGGCAGGGCTTCCCGGACACCGACGGGCCGCGCGAGATCGCCGAGGCCGCCGCCCGCGCCGTCCTGACCGGCCAGGGCAACCAGTACCCGCCCGGCCCCGGCATCCCCGAGCTGCGGCAGGCCGTCGCCGAGCACCAGCAGCGGTTCCACGGCCTCACCTACGACCCCGACACCGAGGTCCTGGTCACCGCCGGCGCCACCGAGGCCCTCGCCGCCGCCCTGCTCGCCCTGCTGGAGCCCGGCGACGAGGTGATCGCCCTGGAGCCCTTCTACGACTCCTACGCCGCCTGCGTGGCCATGGCCGGCGCCACCCGGGTGCCGCTCACCCTGCGCGCCCCGGTGTTCCGCCCCGACCTGGACGAGCTGCGCTCCCTGATCACCCCGCGCACCCGGCTGCTGCTGCTGAACACCCCGCACAACCCGACCGGCACCGTCCTCACCCCCGAGGAGCTGGCCGCGATCGCCGCCCTCGCCGTCGAGCACGACCTGCTGGTGGTCGCCGACGAGGTCTACGAGCACCTCGTCTTCGACGGCGTGCACCACCCGATCGCCGCCCTGCCCGGCATGCGCGAGCGGACCGTCTCGATCTCCTCGGCCGGCAAGACCTTCTCCTTCACCGGCTGGAAGGTCGGCTGGGTCACCGCCTCCCCGGCGCTGGTCTCGGCCGTCCGCACCGCGAAGCAGTACCTCACCTATGTGAACGCCGGGCCCTTCCAGTACGCCGTCGCCGAGGCGCTGCGGCTGCCGGACGAGTACTTCGCCGCCTTCCGCGCCGACCTCCTGCGCAAGCGCGACCTGCTCGCCGACGGGCTGGAGGCGGCCGGGTTCCGGGCCTTCCGCCCCGAGGGCACCTTCTTCATCACCACCGACATCACTCCTCTGGGCGAGAAGGACGGCCTCGAATTCTGCCGCTCCCTGCCCGCCCGCTGCGGCGTGGTGGCCATCCCCAACGTGGTCTTCTACGACAACACCGAGGCCGGCCGGAGCCTGGTCCGGTTCACCTTCTGCAAGCGGGAGGACGTCCTCCAGGAGGCCGTCACCCGCCTCCAGCGGCTCTGACACCCGACCGGGCGCCTGCGGAAGTCCCGCCGGACATCTCCGGTCGAACCGTCCGGCCCGGCCGGATTCCACCGGGCGACGGTGATCGCCGTGGGCCCCCGTCGCCCGGTGTCCGGTTCAGGTGGTGTAACCGGAGTTGAGTTCGACGTAGCCCTCGGTCAGGTCGCAGCCGTACACCGTGAAGGCGGCGTCCGCGATCCCGAGGTCGATCCGGATCACCACCTCGTCGCCCAAGAGGTACGTGCGGGCCCGCTCCAGCATCGCGTCGTCCGGCTCCTCGGGGAACATCTCCAGCTCGCCGTAGTGGATCCGGATCCGGGACGGCTCGATGTCGAGGTCGTCGTCGAGCTTGCCGACGGCCATCGCCACCCGGCCCCAGTTCGGGTCGGCGCCGTGCACGGACGTCTTGACCAGTGGCGAGTTCACCACGGCCTTGCCGACCCGCTTGGCCTGCGCGACGTCCCGCGCACCGCTGACCCGGACCTCCAGCAGCTTGCCGGCGCCCTCGCCGTCGGAGGCGATGTCGCGGACCAGCGTCAGCGCGGCCTGGTACAGCACCTGCTCGAACTCGGCCTCGTCCACCGGGCCGGCCAGGCCGTTGGCGAAGACGGCGGCGCTGTCGCTGGTGGAGGTGTCGGTGTCGATGCTGAGCGCGTTGAAGGTCCGGTCGATCACCCGACGGAAGACGGCGTCGAGCCGGTCGGGGGCGAGTCCGGCGTCGGTGAAGAAGAAGGTCAGCAGCGTCGCCATGTTGGGCTCGATCATGCCGACGCCCTTGGCGATGCCCACCAGGACGGCGTCGCCGCAGCGCAGGTGGACGGACTTGGCCCGGGTGTCGGTGGTCATGATGGCCGCCGCTGCGGCCTCGAAGTCGGCCGGCGGCAGTGGGGTGGGGATCGCGGCGATGCCCGCCCGGATGCTCTCGATCGGGTACGGGCGGCCGATCACCCCGGTGGAGCCGATCACCAGCTCCTCGGGCCGGACCCCGGCCTTCTCCGCGGCGAGCCGGCGGACCTCCTCCGCGTGCGCCGCGCCGACCTTGCCGGTCGCCACGTTCGCGTTGCGGGAGACAACCACCATGCCGCGGCTCTTCCGCGCGGCGGTGTCGGCCCGGCTCAGCACCACGCTGGGCCCGGCGAAGCGGGACTTGGTGTACACCGCCGCGGAGACGGCGGGGACTTCCGAGACCACCACCGCGAAGTCGTGGGCCGAGTCCTTCAGCCCCATGTTCGCGGTGTACGAGCGAAACCCCTGCGGCACTGCCAGGTCCATGACCGTCTCCCCGTTTTGGATACAGATGCGTGGATCAACATACTCTCTCAAATGGTGGGGCGCCACAGCTTCAGCGACAGGGACGCCTGACGGTGCGGCAACTTTGTTGCAGAACAGGCAAAATGACGCACTGCGAGCCATCGTGGAATCGATGCCGTAAGTCGACACAGCATCATCAAATGCATAATTATGAGGCGGGGACCGCTTTCCATGCCCCACCCCGAAGCCACCCTTCGGCCACCGCCCCGAAGCCGGCCCTGCCGCCGCACCCTTGGCGGGCGACGGCCGACGCCACTCCCGGGAGCAGGCGGCCGACGGGGCGCTCTCGGGGCCGACCTTCCGGGGCCGACCCCCTGGGGCCCGGCGATCGCCGTACCGGCCCTTCCGCACAGGTGATCTGACGCTCTGTCATATGCCGGTGGCCTCTTCACTCCAGCGACGCCAGGGTGCTCCGCCACCCGAACGGCGGCACCTCGCCCGACCGTCGGGGTGGGGTCGCGGGGGCGGCGCGGATCGAACGGCAACAGCGCGCCGGGCCAGGTTTCCCAGGGGGCGCACGACCGGACTGCACGGCGCACACTCCGGTCAAGGGGGCGCACTCCGAACACAGTCACGCACCGGAGTGATCGGACTGGGGAAGCGCCGGTGCCCGAAACGGTGAATGCTTGACAAAGTTGGGTAAATCACCGACGGACCCGGCGTATTCATGCTTCTCTGCTGCTGAATCTCCAGCCGGAATCCTTCCTTCCACGGTCGGCCGCGCCCTGGACCGCACAGCCTCGAACAGCCTCGTCTTCGGCCTAGTCGGACGCTGCACGGCGGGCGCGCACGGAGCTGAAACGCGGAGCCGAGCATGCTCACCACACTGCAGACCTCCTACACCGACACCCGCGCCGGTGACCTGGCCTGGTGCCTGGGCGGCGAACCGCTGCCCGCACTCGCCGTCCGCGACCTGAGAATCGGCGGCGTCCGCGGACCAGGACCGGCCGGGACGCTGCAACTGCGCCTGCTCGGCGCCTCCCACCAGGTCCTGATCGCGGCCGGACCGGGCGAATGCCTGGAGACGGTCGCCTGCCTGCCGGGCCGGCGCACCCCGCTGCCCGCCCGGGTCGCCAAGCAGGTCGCGGGCTGGGAGTACGAGTTCGCGGCCCGGATCGAGGCGATGCCGCCGCACGACTTCGCCGCCCGCGCCCAGGAACTGCTGGCCCTGGTCGAGGGCCACCCGCGTGGCCTCGCCGGGGTCTTCCCCGGCGACCCGAGCGCCTTCACCGCCCTGATGACCCAGGGCGACGCGAACCGGCTGCTCTGGCGCACCTGGCACGCCTATCCGCAGGAGGGACGGCTGGTGTGCACCCGCTCCTCGCTGGTGGTCCGCGGCCGATGACGGGGACGACCCCCGATTCGTACGCAGGAACGATCCGTCAACCGGACGCACCGCGCTGTCCCACGGATGGACGCAGCTATCCGCATCATCCGTCGCCTAGCGTTTGTTCGTGATCAACCATCCGGCGGGTCCACCCGCTCAGCCGGTACTCGACCCGGGCCCCGACCCGGCCGACGGCTCCGGCCCCGACCGCCGCCCCGCGCGGCCCGGCCGGCCCGGGAACCGCCTGGCCGTACGCTGCCGAAGCCGGCCGCGGATCCGGCCCGGCCTGGCCCGGCCGGCGGTGCTGCTGGCCGCCTTCGTCTGCGCGGCCTGCGGCCTGGTCTACGAGTTGGAACTCGTCGCCCTCGGCAACTACCTGATCGGGGACTCGGTCACGCAGACCTCCGTGGTGCTCTCCGTGATGGTGTTCGCGATGGGCCTGGGCTCGCTGCTCGCCAAGCGGTTCACCCGGCGCCCGGCCAGCGCCTTCGCGCTGGTCGAGTGCGCGCTCGCGCTGGTCGGCGGGCTCTCGGTGCTCGGCCTGCACGCCTGGTGGGCCCGGTTCGGCGGCTACCAGGCCGCGATCGTCGCCCTGACCGGGGTGATCGGTGTCCTGATCGGCGCCGAGATCCCGCTGCTGATGACCCTGATCCAGCGGATCCGCCGGGAGGACGCCGGCCGCGCCGTCGCCGACCTGTTCGCCGCCGACTACGTGGGCGCCCTGGTCGGTGGGCTGGCCTTCCCCTTCCTGATCCTGCCCGCCTTCGGGCCGGCCGCCGGCGCGCTGGCCACCGGCGCCGTCAACGCCCTCGCGGGCGGCGCCGTGGTGCTCTGGCTGTTCCGCGACGAACCCGAACCCCGCTCCCGCGCCCTGCTCTGGACGGGCTGCGGCCTCGTCCTGGTCACCCTCGCGGCCGCGGCCGCCTGCTCCGGCGCGATCGAGCGGGCCGCCCGGCACGCCCTGTACGGCGCGCAGGTCCGCTTCGCCGCCCAGACCCGCTACCAGGAGATCGTGCTCACCGGCCCGGCCGACGCCCGCCCCGACAGCGGTCCGGACGAGCCGCTCCGGCTCTACCTGGACGGCCGGCCCGCCGTCTGCGGCCCCGACGAGTACCGGGGCAACGAGGCGCTGGTCCACCCGGCCATGGGCACCGGCCCGGACACCCGGGTGCTGCTGCTCGGCGGCGGCGACGGCCTGGCCCTGCGCGAGGTGCTGCGGCACTCGGGGGTGCGCAGCGTCCGGCTGGTCGAGCCGGACCCGGCGCTGACCGGCCTGGCCCGCACCGACCCGGCGCTCGCCGCGCTCGGCGGGCACTCGCTGGACGACCCCCGGGTGCGGATCACCCACGCCGACCCGCTGGAGTGGCTGCGCAGCCCCTCCGGCGGCCGGACCGCGGGCCCGTTCGACGTGATCCTGTCCGGCCTGCCCGCGCCGCCCGAGGCCCGTGGGGGCAAGTTCCAGTCCCAGGAGTTCCTCGGCCTGGCCGCCCGGGTGCTCGCCCCCGACGGGCGGCTCGCCGTCCGGGCCGGCCCGTCGGAGTCCGGGCTCTGGCCGGTCGAGGCGGGCCTGCGGGCGGCCGGCCTGCAGACCCTGCCGTACGGGATCGCGGCCGGTCCGGCCACCGGCTGCGGCCCGGCCCGCCCGCAGGGCTTCCTGCTGGCCGCCGCCGGCCGGCCCGGCCTCGCCCTGGCCGCGGACGCGCCGCTGCCCCGCGCGCTCACCGAGGACGGCCTGCGGGCCGCCGCCGAGCGGCTGGCCGCCGACCGGCCGGCCCGGCCGCCGGCCGCGTCGACCGTGCTCGGCCTGGGCTGACGCCCCGCCCGTCCTGGCCGGCTCGCCCGCCGTCCGGGGGCCGGCGGGGTCCTCCTCACCGGCGCACGGGCCCGGACACCGCTCACAACCCGGCCCGGTGGGTAGGCTCGCAGACATGGAGCATGAGGTTGTCGTCCCGATGCCGGCCGCACTGGTCCGGCAGGCCCTGCAGGATCCGGCCCTGCTGGCCCGCTGCGTCCCCGGTCTGAGCACCGAGCCGGCCGCTGCGGGCAGCGGGCAGGCCGAGGAGATCAGCGGCCGGCTGCGGCTGCGGATCGGCACCTCGACGATCACGTACCGGGGCGTGCTGTCCCTGATCGAGGGACGCGAGGGCGTCCTCACCGCGTTCGCCGAGGGCCAGGAGGCCCGGGGCAGCGGCGAGGCCACCGCGACCGTCCGGATCGCGGTCCGGCCGGGCGGCGCCGCCGACGGCGAGGACGGGGGCGGCGAGGACGGGGGCGGCGAGCCGGAGGCCGGCAGCACCACCGCGACCGTCCGCTTCACCGGCGACCTGAGCGCGACCGGGCGACTGGACGAGTTCGACGCCGAGACCCTCGCCGCCACCGGGCGCCGGCTGCTGGACCGCTTCGCCGCCGCGCTGGCCTCCGCCGGCGAGGGCCTGCCGGAGGAGGACGAGGGCGAGGAGCCCGAGGAGGAGACCGCCGAGGGCCCCGGCGCCACCGTGCTGTTCCTGGAGGACCGCGCCCCGACCGCCGACGCGAGCGGGGACGAGGCCGCGACGGCCACCGAGGGCAAGTCCCCGGACGAGACCGCGGCTGCCGGTGCGGCTGCCGGTGCGGCGGCCGAGGAAGCCTTCGAGGACGCCTTCGACGGCGACTCGCTGGACGACGACCTGTCCGACCTGATCGCCTTCTCGGACGCCGACGCCGAGCGCTTCGGCCTGCCCACCGGCGCCGAGGAGGAGAGCGGCCGGCCGGCGGACGCCTCCGCCGACCTGCCCTACGGCTACGACCAGGACCCGGCGCTCTCCGGGCCGGTGCGCCGCAGCATCGTGGGCCGCTCCGCCGAGGAGGTGGACCACGCCCCGCCGCGCGGCCGGTACGCCCCGGCACTGCCCGCCCGCAGCGCCCGGGCCCGGGCCGCCTCCCGATGGGGCGGCGCCGGCGCCGGCGGGTCCGTCCCGGGCGGCCGGGCGGCCGTCCCGTGGATGATCGGCGGCGGGGTGGCCCTGCTCGGCGGCGCGGTGGTGCTCGTCCGGGTGCTGCGCCGGCGCTGACCTCCGCCGACCGCTCGGGCCGTCCGGTCGGCCCCCGGCCGACCCGGCGGGCGGTCCGGCGGCCGGGCGGGCTCTAGACTGGCTGTTCATGAGCAACGACCTGAGCAACGACCGCGACGCCCTGCTGGCACAGATCAAGGACAAGGCCGTCGTGCACGGCAAGGTCACCCTCTCCTCCGGGCTGGAGGCCGACTACTACGTCGACCTGCGCCGCATCACGCTGGACGCCGAAGCGGCACCGCTGGTCGGCAAGGTCATGCTGGACGCGACCGCCGACCTGGACTACGACGCGGTGGGCGGCCTGACCCTGGGCGCCGACCCGGTCGCGGCCGCGATGCTGCACGCCGCCGGCGCCCGCGGCCGCAAGCTGGACGCCTTCGTGGTCCGCAAGGCGGGCAAGGCCCACGGCCTGCAGCGCCGGATCGAGGGCCCGGACGTGAAGGGCCGCCGGGTGCTGGCCGTGGAGGACACCTCCACCACCGGCGGCTCGGTGCTCACGGCCGTCGAGGCACTGCGGGAGGCCGGCGCCGAGGTGGTCGGCGTCGCGGTGATCGTGGAGCGCGGCGGCGAGGAGGCGGTCCGGGCGACCGGTCTGCCGTACCGCACCGCGTACAACCTGGCCGACCTCGACCTGGGCTGAGCCCGCCGCACGGCCGGCCCCGGTGGACGCGCCCGACGGCGCGAACGGCGGCCGGGCGTGCACGCACGCACGGACGCAAGGGAAAGCCCCGCTCTGTTTCACGTGAAACAGAGCGGGGCTTCTCCGTCGGCTCCGGCTGCGGTCAGCCGCGGCGGTGACGCCCGCCGGCCTGGACCGCGTCGGCCTCCTCGGCCACCGCCGGGCCGCCGGCCTTCTTCTTCCTGCGCTCGCGCATCACCTCGACCAGGACCGGCGTGATCGAGAGCAGGACGATCAGCAGCACCGCGGGGATCAGGTACTTGTCGATCACCGGCGCCAGCGCGTCGCCGAAGAAGTAGCCGATCAGCAGCATCGACTCGGTCCACAGCACACCGCCGACGACGTTCCACAGCAGGAAGGTCTTGGCGGGCATCTGCAGGGTGCCGGCGACCGGGTTCAGGAAGGTCCGCACGATCGGCATGAAGCGGGCCAGCACCACGGCCTTGCCCGGGCCGAACTTCTCGAAGTACTCCTCGGCCTTGAGCACGTACTCGCGGCGGAAGATCTTCGACTCCGGCTTGTCGAACATCCGGGGGCCGACCCTGACCCCGATCAGGTGGCCGAGCTGCGCCCCCGCGACGGCCGCGACGGGCGCGCCGATCAGCAGCGCCGCGATCGGCAGCCGGGCGCCCTCGCCGAGCACCGAGGAGGCGGCACTGGAGGAGGCGACGCCGGCCAGGATCAGCAGGGAGTCACCGGGGAAGAAGAATCCGACCAGCAGGCCGGTCTCCGCGAAGATGATGGCGATCAACCCGATGGCGCCGAGCGACGAGATCAGCGATTTGGCGTCGAGCAGGTTGACGGCGAGCTGGTTGTAGTCCACGGCCGCAGGATAGCGGGCCCGCCTTACCGGAGTCCTCAGCCTCCGGGGCGGCGAGGACTCATCCGTTCGTAGCATGCGGGGGCCCGGCGTCCGACTGGCGGGCCCTTGGTGGACCGCGGGGGCAAGTCTGGGAAGATGGCACCGGCGTCCGGCCCGTGGTAGCGAACACCCTCTTCGTGACACCGCGGCGGCAGCCCCGAAGCCCGGTACCAGAAAGCCGTGTCGCAGAGCCGCGTCGGCCCCCGGTACCTCAGGTCGTACCGAAGGCGTACACAGCGTCGGACATCACCGTCCGTACGCCGCAACCCGACAGGAGCGGATTCGCATGCCCATCGCAACTCCCGAGGTCTACAACGAGATGCTGGACCGGGCCAAGGCGGGCAAGTTCGCCTACCCGGCCATCAACGTCACCTCGACGCAGACCCTGCACGCGGCCCTTCGCGGCTTCGCCGAGGCGGAGAGCGACGGCATCATCCAGATCTCCACCGGTGGTGCGGAGTTCCTGGGTGGTCAGCACAACAAGGACATGGTGACCGGCGCCGTGGCGCTGGCCGAGTTCGCCCACATCGTGGCCGCGAAGTACGACATCACCGTCGCGCTGCACACCGACCACTGCCCCAAGGACAAGCTGGACGGCTACGTCCGCCCGCTGCTCGCGATCTCCGCCGAGCGCGTCGCCAAGGGCCAGAACCCGCTGTTCCAGTCGCACATGTGGGACGGCTCGGCCGAGACCCTCGCCGACAACCTGGCCATCGCGCAGGAGCTGCTGGCCCAGGCCGCCGCCGCCAAGATCATCCTTGAGGTCGAGATCACCCCGACCGGCGGCGAGGAGGACGGTGTCACGCACGAGATCAACGACGAGCTGTACACCACCGTCAACGACGCCGTCCGCACCGCCGAGGCCCTCGGCCTGGGCGAGAAGGGCCGCTACCTGCTGGCCGCCTCCTTCGGCAACGTGCACGGCGTCTACAAGCCGGGCAACGTCGTCCTGAAGCCGGAGCTGCTCGCGGAGCTGCAGGCCTCGATCGGCAAGCAGTACGGCAAGCAGGACCCGTTCGACTTCGTCTTCCACGGCGGCTCGGGCTCCACCGCCGAGGAGATCGCCACCGCGCTGGAGAACGGCGTCGTGAAGATGAACCTCGACACCGACACCCAGTACGCCTTCACCCGCCCGATCGCGGACCACATGTTCCGCAACTACGACGGTGTGCTGAAGGTCGACGGCGAGGTCGGCAAGAAGAACACCTACGACCCGCGCACCTGGGGCAAGCTCGGCGAGGCCGGCATGGCCGTCCGCGTGGCCGAGGCCGCCCGGAGCCTGCGCTCGGCCGGCACCCGCCTGAAGTAGTCCGACCGGCCTGCCTCCGGCAGCGCCGATCGCCCGTCGCGCCCCCGGCCCGGACACCACGTCCGGGCCGGGGGCGCGGTGCGTTCCGGGGGGCCGTGCCGCCGGGCCCGCGGCACGCCGCCCAGGACCGACCGGCCCGGCACCGGCACACCGTGGCCACGGCGCCGCCATCCACTGGTGGTTCACTGGGGGCATGAGCGCACACGAGAACCCCTTCGCGGGTCAGAACCTCCTCGGCGGCCCGGCCCCGACCCACCTGCCCGTCGAAACCGCTCCGCTGGAGCTGCTGGCCGGCGGCGCCTCCCCCGCCGAGGTGGCGGCGAAGTTCCCGACCTCCTCCCTCGCCTGGGCCCAGCTCGCCGACGACGCCTTCGTCGCGGGCCGGGTCGTCGAGTCGTACGCCTACGCCCGGACCGGCTACCACCGCGGGCTGGACTCGCTGCGCCGGGCCGGCTGGAAGGGCCACGGCCCGGTGCCGTGGGAGCACGAGCCGAACCGCGGTTTCCTGCGCGCGCTGCACGCGCTCGGGCGGGCGGCCGCCGCGATCGAGGAGAAGGGCGAGGCCGAGCGCTGCTCGCAGTTCCTGCGGGACAGCTCGCCGACCGCTGCCGACACCCTGGGCTGACCTCCCCGGGCGCGCCACGCCCCTGCCGCCCGGCCGTCCGACGGCCGAGCGGCAGGGGCGTGGTACATACCGGGTATGTGGACAGCCGCGCCGAGGCCGTGCCAAGGTGAACGGGCGACGGGGGGCGCAACAGGTTTCGTACGCCTCCTCGGCCCTGCCCCCGGACCAGGAAGCGTACGCCGTGCGAACTGCCCGACCCGCCCCGAAAACCGCGCGGCCCGCCCGGGGCCGACGCCGACGAGCCCGGCGCAACCGGGGCCCCGGCATCGCGGTCGGGCTGGCCGTCGCGGCCCTCCTCGCGGGTGGCACGGTCTACGCCCTCGCCCGGCCCCTCGACCCCGCCCGCCACGTCGCCGACCGCCGGGGCGGCGCCGCCCTGCAGCCGCCGAACGCCGCGGCAGCCGGCAGTACACCCGGGGCCGACCCGTCGGCGGGCGCGAAGTCCCAGGACGGCCGGCCGGCCGGCGACGGTCCGCCCGCGGCCGCGACCCCCGCCCCGCCGCGCACCCCGGCGCCGCCGTCCCCGGCCGGCAGCCCACCCGCCCCCGCCCCGACCGGGTCGGCCGCCACCCCGGCCCCGCCGGCCGCCGACCCGGTGCACGGCTCGGGGACCTTCACCGTCGCCGGCGGCGAGGGCAGCCAGGTCGGCACCGGCACCGTCCGCCGCTACCGGGTCGAGGTCGAGGACGGCAGCGGGGTCGACCCGCAGGCCGCGGCCACCCAGATCCGGAACATCCTGGCGGACCGGCGGGGCTGGACGACGGACGGCAGGAACGCCTTCCAGCCGGTCGCCTCCGGCCCGTACGACTTCACCGTGAAGATAGCCTCGCCCGACACCGTGGACCGGATCTGCGGCGCTGCCGGGCTGAACACCCACGGCGAGGTCAACTGCAACGTCGGCGACCAGGTGGTGGTCAACATCAAGCGCTGGAACACCGGGTCGCCGCAGTTCGACGGGCCGATCGACGAGTACCGCGCGCTGATCGTCAACCACGAGGTCGGGCACCGGATCGGCCACGGGCACGAGACCTGCCCGGGCAAGGACAAGCCCGCCCCCGCGATGATGCAGCAGATCTACGGGCTGAAGGGCTGCCGCCCCAACGCCTGGCCTTACAGCGCGGAGGGCGGCTACCTCGGCGGCCCGGCCGTCCCCTGAGCCCGGAGCCGCCCCTGAGCCCAGAGCCGCCCCTGAGCCCAGAGCCGCCGCCCCTGAGCCCAGAGCCAGCCACCCCGGTACCCTGAGCCGCCGGCGCCCCGGGCCACGGGCCGCGGGCGCACCTCAGCCGAGCAGCCCGCCCATGTGGTGGTCCTCGGCCAGGCCGCGCCAGGGCCGCTGCTCGGACTCGAAGGCCGCCGGATCGATCTCCGTGAGCAACTCCTCCAGCAGCCCCTCCAGCAGCGCCGACGGATCGAAGACCCGCCAACCGCCCCCGCGGGGCCCGGCGGGGCCGCGCCCGTGCTCGGCACGGATCCGGTCCACCGTCCAGCACATGTAGAGCAGCGCCGAGAGGTCCTGGTTCAGGTAGGCCTCCGGCCAGCCCTCCTCGCCGTCGCCCGTCGTCACCTCGACCCGCCCGGTCCGGCCGTCCAGCACGATCTCGCAGTCGTACGGCCAGCCGCCGATCCGCAGGAAGTCCCGCTGGTGCGGGCGGTCGTCCTCCTCCTCGTCCCAGTCCTCGTCGAACCGCCACGGGTCGGCCTCGACGAGCGGGACGAGCTGCCGCGGCGGGTCCTGGAGCAGGCGGTGCCCCAGCGGCAGCCCGGCCTCGGCGAGCAGCCGCCCGGTCGGGCCGTGGGTCAGTCCGGCCGGCAGCTCCGCGGCGGCGTGGCGCACGGGCTCGCCCAACTCGGCCACCAGCTCCGGCGTCAGGTCGTAGGCGAGCCCCGTGCCGTCCCCGCGCGAAGCACCCCAGCGCAGCGCCTCGGCCCGGACGAAGGTGCTCCAGTACGGCGCCGACCCCTCCGCGTCGAAGGGTGCCCGGTCCAGCTCCCGCATCCGCCGTTCGACCTCCGCGACCACGGCGCGGACGGTCCCGGGCCCCCGCCGGCCCGCGGCGTCCGGCGGATCCGCGGCGGCCCGCCGGACGGCCGCCGCCTCCCGCAGCAGGCTGACCAGGGTGGAGAGGTCGGTGGCGATCAGGTCCAGGGCCGGCTCCGCCGGGGGCCCGGGGCACCGGGCCGCCAGGTGGACGGTTCCGCCGACGCCGTCCAGCACCAGCAGGCCGTCCCCGTACACCGGCGCGCCGATCACCAGCAGCCGCCCTCCGCCGGGGATCTCCTCGCCGAGCGCCTCCGACAGGGTCGGCCAGGGGTCGACCGCCCCGGCGTCCAGCTCCAGCCCGGCCGCCCGGAACGGGAGCCCCACCCCGGTCAGGAAGCGACGGCTGGGCCCGTGGACCAGCGCCCCGGGCAGCAGCCCGGCCGGCAGCCGGCCGACCTCCGCCGCCCCGAACCATTCGTCCAGGTCCCGCGCCGTCACCGGCGTCCGCTTGTCGTTCATGTCCGCTGTTCCACCCCGAGTCGCACAGCCACCGGGCCCTCCGGCCCGCCGATCACCAGGAGTCCGCCGGCCAGGGCCAGCGACCAGACCGGGGCGCCCAGCCGCAGGTCGAGGACGCCGTCCGGATCGTCCAACCACCGCACCCTGACCAGCCCGTCCTCCCAGGCCGCAGCCACCACCGGTCCGGCCGCGCCGACCCCGGCGGCGACCGCCGTCACCGGGCCCTCGCGCCGGTCGGACGGCCCGGCCATCGGCTCCGAACGCGGGCCCCAGAGCCGCACGGCGCCGTCGAAGCCGCCGCTCACCAGCAGCGGGAAGCCCTCGTCGGACACTCCGTCACCGTCCAGCGCCGCCCCGGCTAGCGCGGTCACCGGGCCCTGGTGCAGCTGCTCGCGGCGCACCTCGCCGCCCTCGTACCAGCACACCCCGCCGGCCACGTCGCCGACCGCCGGGGCGGCGCCGGCCAGCCCCGGGACCACCGCGAGCGCGCTGAGCTCGCCGGCCGCCGCACCGCGCAGCCGCTCCAGCGCCTCACCGAGGGCGTACGGCTCCAGGCCGGGGGCGGGCCGCGGCGGCGCCAGCAGTTCGGTGCGGCCCCCGGCGTCGAGCAGCACGACGCTGCCGCCCGGTGTCGCGGTGAGCGCGCGCAAGGGTCGGGGGCCGGGCACCAACAGGGCACCCGGGCGCCCGGTGGCGGCGTCCACCGTCCGTACCGCGCCGGTCGGGCCGGCCAGCAGCACCTGTCCGGCGTAGGCGCCGTGACCGGCGGCCAGCGCGGTGACCGGCCCGGGCCAGGCGTCCCCCGCGGACGGCCAGAGCGCCCAGACGCCGGCCCAGGCGGCGGGTACGGCGGCCAGCCTGGCGACGGCGGCCTCGTCCACGCCGAGCAGTCGGGTGCGCAGGGTGGCCGCCCGCTGGGCCGGATCGGCCTGCTCGACGAGCGCCGGACCGGCCGCCCACCAGGCGCGGGCGACGGTGCCGTCCTCGCCCTCCAGCGCGGCCGTGACGGCGACCGGGCCGGCCAGCACCAGCAGCAGCGGGTCGGCCTGCATCCGGCCGGCGCCGCCCTCGCGGGCCGCGGCGGTCCAGAACGCGGAGAGCAACTCCTCCTCCGTCCGCAGGAGGTCGGGCGTGCCGTCGGGGCGGACCGGGATCCGGGCGGCCAGTTCACCCAGCGAGGCCGGCCCTGGCTGCCCCGAACGCCCCAGCGCCGCGGCGGCGTTGGGGTAAGCCCCGGGGTCACCGCCGCGGGCGAGGCACCAGGCGCCGAAGCGCTCGCGGTCGGTCCACTGCGGGTCGTCGAGCTCCATCACGGCCGGCGCCGGTCCGGGGCCGAAGGCCGCCGCCTCCGGGCTGCCGGTGGCCGCCTCGACGACCATCCGCACCTGCGGCAGCTCCAGCAACGGCCGCAGCAACTCGGCGACCAGGGCGGTCGGGTGGGCCGCCCGGTTCAGTCCGGGGACGCAGATCACCGTGGGCCGGCCGTCCTCGGCCAGCCCCGCCGTCAGTTCCGGCACGGTGCGTGCGGGCACGCCGAGCCGGTGCCCGAGCGTCCAGAGCGCGGAGCTGAGCGAGTGCCCGGCGGCCGGCAGGACGGCCCTGATCCGCCGGGCGGCCGGGGTCTGCGCCGTGCCGCACCCGGCCGCCAGCCAGTCCAGCAGGTGGCTCTTGCCGACGCCCGGCGGGCCCGACACCCGGCACAGCCGGGGCGCCCGGGCGTCGTCCAACCATCCGAACAGCGCCAGCCCGGCCGGGTGGCGGCCCGCCAGGAGGGGCGGGATCCGCCGGCCGTCCGTCGTCATGCCGTCCCCTGTCGTCCCCGCTGCCGGCCTGCCGACGCAGCCTTGCCGGGCCGGGCGTCCTTCGGGCAGCACGCTCTCCCATCAACGCCATGAGCATACTTACCGGCTCTCACCCCGCCGGGCCGGGCCGCAGGGCCATGACAGCCACGATGCGGACGGGCGCGCCCCGTCGAGCAGCCCGCGGCCGGCGGGCGGGCGCGCCCGGTCGGGCGCACTGTGCGTAACTCGGCCGGCGCCGCGGCCGTTTCCGGCGCCGGCGCGGGGCCGGAACCGAAGGCTGGTCCGAATGACCGGGCCCGGTAGGGAAAATCTCCCGCCGAGGCTCCGGAAAGCCATCGGAATTCACCGGGGTGGGCAGCGGGACGGGACGGCTCCGCAGAATTCGCCGGGGATTCGCCCGGCCGTGCACGGGCGACCCCGCAGGGTGCCACACCGAGATCACCCTCGGACCACACCGGCGGCGCCCGCGGGTACCTCGGGAGCACCCGCGGGAATCACCGGGGCGCAATCCGCCGCCGGGTGCCCTCGCCCCGTCCCACCACCCGCGGGGCCGGCCGGACTTACCTCCCGGGGCCCCGGGGGCGGCCCCGGCATTCCGGGCCGGATTCCCGGAATACCCGTCCGCGGTGACGTTCCGGCGGCCGGCCGAGCGGGCTCCGCGCCGGGTCCGGCCCCGCCTCGGACGTTCCCGTCGGCCGCGGCGGCCCCGGGGCAACTCCCCCTTGCCCAAGGCTTGCAGGGTGGTAACGTCCGGATGAAGCCCCACCTGGACCGCCTCCCGCGAGAGGCACGGAGTCCGGTGCCCGCCGGCCACCGACCCCGCCCCGGAGAACCGCAGAGGAGCGCCATGGCCCGGGTCACTCCCGAGATGTTCGATTCGGTATTCGCCGCCGACCAGCTCGTCCGGATTCCCGACGAGTACGTACCCGTACGGGTCACGCACGGCCCTTCGCGGGAGTACTTCAGCACGGTCGGGTTCCCGCTGGTCCGGAACTGGCTCTACCTGTCGCCGGTGGCGGAACCGTCCTGCGAGTTCTCCGACCTCGGGACGGTCCGGCCCGAACTCGACGAATTCATCGACGTTCCGGGCGGCGCCAAGGAATGGCTCCTCGTCGGGTGCCTCGGCTCCGATCTGCTGATGCTGGACGGGGCCACCGGTCGCGTCCATGTCATACTGAACGGCTCCGACGAGATCACCCCCGTGCACGAAAGCCTCGCGGAACTCGGCTACTTCCTCTACGTGATGCAGCGGGAGCGGGCCCTCTTCTACGGCCCGTACGAGGACAGCGACGAGAGCGAGGACGTCCGCGGGGCCATCGACCAGGTTCGCGAGGAGCTGGCCACGGCCGGGCCGGGCGCCTTCACCGGGCCGGCCGGCAGCTGGCCCCGGCTGCTGCAGGAGTTCAAGGACGAGTGGGTGGAGTACGCCCCGGCCGGGAGCGGGCAGCAGGCCGGCTCGCCGTACCCCGGCGAGCACACCTGGTGGCCGCCCCCGCCCCGGGCCTGAGCCGGCCGGCCCGCCCACTGCCCGAACGGCCGTCAGTTCAGTACGGGGAGATGCCCGGAGAGGTCGCTGCGCTCGCCGCTCGCCGAGACCAGGGCGTCCTCGACGGCGGCCGCCCAGCCGATCCGGCCGGTGGCCAGCCGGATCCAGGTCAGCGGGTCGGTCTCGACGACGTTCGGCGGGGTGCCCCTGGTGTGCCTGGGCCCCTCCACCGCCTGCACCACGGCGTACGGCGGGACCCTCAACTCCACCGCCCCGCCTGGCGCCTGGGCGGCCAGCGCGTCGGCCAGCAGCCGGACCACCGCCGCCACCGCCTGCCGGTCGTGGGCGAATCCCGGCAGACCGAGCGCGTCCGCCAGGTCGTCGGCGTGCACGACGGTCTCCACCAGCCGGGTGACCAGCATGTCCGACAGCGGCATCGAGCCCAGCCGGATCTCGAACCTCCGCGCGGGGTCCGCCACTTCGGGCCCGACCAGCAGGGCGATGAGCGCCTGCGCCGCGGCGTCGAACGCGGCCGCCACCTCGGCCGGGGTGCCGTCGAAGGCCTTCGCGGTGTACTCCCGGGTGCCGGCGTCCAGCAGCGGCGCCACCGTGCCCACTCCGGCGACCCACTGCGCCAGGCTCAGGTCCGGCGCACCGCGCAGCGGCTCCTGGACGTGCCGGGGCACCCACTCGATCTGCAGGGCGAGGTGGGCCACCAGCTCCCGCACCCGCCACTCCCCCAGCCGGGTCGGGCGGGCCAGCCGCCGCTCGGCGTCCGGACCGGCGCACAGCTCGTGGACGGCGGCGCGCAGCGCCCCGACCTGCGCGGCCAGCGCGGTGCGCACCTTCACGGGGTCGTAACTGCGGGTCTTCGGGGGCATACCGGCAGGCTACCGCCCCCCGCACGGGCCGCGGCCGGGCGGCACCGGCGCCCGAGGACCGCCGGGAACGGCCGAAGGGCGGCCCGCGCCAGCGCGCGGACCGCCCTTCGGATGCTGCGGGTCGGAGCCCGACCGGATCAGGCGAGCAGAGCCTCGATGACGCCGGTGTGGGCGTCCTTCAGCTCGGCCAGCGAGACGGTGAACTGGCCCTGGACCTCCAGGACGTCGCCGTCCACCACGCCGATCCGGGTGGCCGGTAGGCCACGCGCACCGCACATGTCGTTGAACCGGAGCTCCTCGCTGCGCGGCACCGACACGACGGCGCGACCGGCGGACTCGGAGAACAGGAACACGAACGGGTCCAGCTCGGCCGGCACCACGATCCGGGCGCCGTTGCCGCCCTTGAGGCAGCTCTCCACCAGGGCCTGGGCCAGACCGCCGTCGGAGAGGTCGTGCGCGGCGTCGATCATGCCGTCGCGGGAGGCGGCGATCAGGATGTCGCCGAGCAGCCGCTCGCGCTCCAGGTCCACCTTGGGCGGCAGGCCGCCGAGGTGGCCGTGGACGACCTGGGTCCAGGCGGAACCGCCCAGCTCGTCGGCGGTGTCGCCGAGCAGGTAGAGGTGCTGACCCTCCTCGGCGAAGCCGATCGGGGTGCGGCGGGTGACGTCGTCGATGACGCCGAGCACCGCGACCACGGGGGTCGGGTGGATGGCGACGTCGCCGGTCTGGTTGTACAGCGAGACGTTGCCGCCGGTGACCGGGGTGCCGAGCACCAGGCAGGCGTCGGCCAGGCCGCGGGTCGCCTCGGCGAACTGCCACATCACGTCCGGGTCCTCGGGGGAGCCGAAGTTGAGGCAGTCGGAGACGGCGAGCGGCTTGGCGCCGCCGGCCGCGACGTTGCGGTACGCCTCGGCCAGGGCCAGCTGGGCACCGGCGTACGGGTCCAGCTTGGCGTACCGGCCGTTGCCGTCGGTGGCGACCGAGACGCCGAGGTTGGTCTCCTCGTCGATCCGGACCATGCCGGAGTCCTCGGGGGTGGCCAGCACGGTGTTGCCGATCACGTACCGGTCGTACTGGTCGGTGATCCACGCCTTGGAGGCCTGGTTCGGCGAACCCGCCACCTGCAGCAGGGCCTCCTTGAGGGCCTCGCCGGTGGCCGGGCGCAGCAACCGCTCGGCGGTCGGGGCGTCCGCCTGCAGCGCGTCCTGCCAGCTCGGCCGGGCGTACGGGCGGTTGTAGACCGGGCCGTCGTGGGCGACCGTGCGCGGCGGCACGTCGACGACCTGCTCGCCGTGCCAGAAGATCTCCAGGCGCTCGCCCTCGGTCACCTCACCGATGACGGTGGCGATGACGTCCCACTTCTCGCAGATCTCCAGGAAACGGTCGACCTTGCCGGGCTCGACGATGGCGCACATGCGCTCCTGCGACTCGCTCATCAGGATCTCCTCGGGGGAGAGCGAGGAGTCGCGCAGCGGCACGGTGTCGAGCTCGACCCGCATGCCGCCGGAGCCGGCCGAGGCCAGCTCGGAGGTGGCACAGGAGAGGCCGGCGCCGCCGAGGTCCTGGATGCCGAGCACCAGCTTCTCGGCGAAGATCTCCAGGGTGCACTCGATGAGGAGCTTCTCCTGGAACGGGTCGCCGACCTGGACGGCCGGGCGCTTGGCCGGGCCGGTGGCGTCGAAGGTCTCCGAGGCGAGCACGGAGACACCGCCGATGCCGTCGCCGCCGGTGCGGGCGCCGTACAGGATGACCTTGTTGCCGGCGCCGGAGGCCTGCGCGAGGTGGATGTCCTCGTGCTTCATGACGCCCACGCAGAGCGCGTTGACCAGCGGGTTGCCCTGGTAGCAGGAGTCGAAGACGACCTCGCCGCCGATGTTCGGCAGGCCCAGGCAGTTGCCGTAGCCGCCGATGCCCGCGACGATCCCGGGCAGCACCCGACGGGTGTCCGGGTGGTCGGCCGCACCGAACCGCAGCGGGTCCATCACGGCGACCGGGCGGGCGCCCATCGCCAGGATGTCGCGGACGATGCCGCCGATGCCGGTGGCCGCGCCCTGGTAGGGCTCGATGTACGACGGGTGGTTGTGCGACTCGACCTTGAAGGTGACCGCGTAGCCCTGGCCGACGTCGACCACACCGGCGTTCTCGCCGATGCCGACGAGCATGGCGTCCGAGACGGGCGCCTTCTCACCGAACTGCTTGAGGTGCACCTTGGAGCTCTTGTACGAGCAGTGCTCCGACCACATGACCGAGTACATCGCGAGCTCGGCCCCGGTGGGGCGGCGGCCGAGGATCTCGCGGATCCGGGCGTACTCGTCCTCCTTGAGGCCGAGTTCGGCCCAGGGCTGGGCGGTGTCCGGGGTCTGCTCGGCGTTCTTGACGGTGTCGAGGCTCATCAGGCGTTCACCAGCTGCTTCAGTACGGAGGTGAAGAAGCCCAGACCCTCGGTGCTCGGGCCGGTGAGCGGCTCCACGGCGTGCTCGGGGTGCGGCATCAGGCCGACGACGTTGCCGGCGGCGTTGGTGATGCCGGCGATGTCGCGGTACGAACCGTTGGGGTTCAGGTCGAGGTAGCGGGCGACGACCCGGCCCTCGGCCTCCAGCTCGTCCAGGACGTGCTGGTCGGCGACGAAGCGGCCCTCGCCGTTCTTCAGCGGCACGACGATTTCCTGACCGGCCGAGTAATCGCGGGTCCACGCAGTGTTCGCGTTCTCGATCCGCAGCTTCTGGTCGCGGCAGATGAAGTGCAGCGAGTCGTTGCGGGTGAGCGCGCCCGGCAGCAGGTGCGATTCGCAGAGCACCTGGAAGCCGTTGCAGATACCGAGGACGGGCATTCCCAGCTTCGCCTGCTCGATGATGGTGTCCATCACCGGGGAGAAGCGGGAGATCGCACCGCAGCGCAGATAGTCGCCGTAGCTGAATCCGCCCGGCAGGACGACCGCGTCGACCTGATGGAGATCCTTGTCACGGTGCCAGAGCGCGACCGGCTCGGCGCCGGCCAGGCGGACCGCGCGCTGCGCGTCACGGTCGTCGAGCGAGCCCGGGAAAGTGACGACGCCGACGCGGGTGGTCACGAGGACTCCTCCACTCGAACGGTGAAGTCCTCGATCACGGTGTTGGCGAGAAAGGTTTCGGCGGCTTCGCGGATGCGGGCGAGCGCGGCGTCGTCGACCGGGCCCTCCAGCTCCAGCTCGAAACGCTTGCCCTGGCGGACGTCGGCGATCCCGGCGAAACCAAGGCGGGGCAGTGCACGCTGCACCGCCTGTCCCTGGGGGTCGAGGATCTCCGGCTTGAGCATGACGTCGACTACGACGCGTGCCACTGGCACTCCCGGTGGTGTTCTCGTGAAGGCGGGGGAACTCCAGACTACCGGGGGTTTGAGGTCGGATTGCGGCCCGGACGTCGCGACGCGCGTAGACCCCAGCCCCTTACGCCACAAGGGCACCACCCCCGCGGACTCTCCCGCCGGTGCCCCTTTTCGGCGGATTCGGGACCCTTCTCAAGAACACCCGAATACCGGCACTCCGGACAGATCGGCCATGCCGCGACGCCGGTATCCGATCCTCGGTGAATCACGTGAATATCCGGAAAAGAAAGCAGGACTCTTCGATTTCACCCCGCTTCGGGTGCAGAATAGGGCCACCTGCTGCGGCAAGTGCTGCGTATCCGGCATGGCATCCCGCCTGCCCGTATGCGCTTGCGCGACTGGTGCACATCGGGCCTCAGGAGCGCACCCCGCGCCCTGCGGCCGAAATGCCCGAGAGGATTGACACCCATGGCTCAGCGTGTAGTTGTCACGCTCTCCGACGACCTGGACGGCGGCGCGGCAGCGGAAACCGTCCACTTCGGCGTCGACGGGAAGTCGTACGAGATCGACCTGTCCCTGGACAACGCGGAAAAGCTGCGCGAGGCCCTCGCCCCGTTCGTCGCCGCCGGCCGTCGCCAGAGCCGCACCGGAAAGTCCTTCCGCCGCACCGCCCTCACCCCCGACCCGGCCGCCGTGCGCGCCTGGGCGCAGTCCCGCGGCATGGAGCTGCCGGCCCGCGGCCGCATCCCCAAGCACGTCTACGAGTCCTTCGCCGAGGCCAACTGACCTCCCGGAGCACCCGGTCGCCCCGCCCGTCCGGAAGGGTGGGGCGACCACCCCGATCGATGGGGTAAAGTATTCCTCGTCGCCGCAACCGGAGTCCGGTCGAGGCGGCCGGTGCCCTTCAAAGCACCGTGCGGACGTGGCTCAGTTGGTAGAGCATCACCTTGCCAAGGTGAGGGTCGCGAGTTCGAATCTCGTCGTCCGCTCGCAGTACGTACGAACAGCACGGCCGAGCACTGCGCTCGGGATGGACAACTCAATAGCTCAGCATGCGGACGTGGCTCAGTTGGTAGAGCATCACCTTGCCAAGGTGAGGGTCGCGAGTTCGAATCTCGTCGTCCGCTCCATGAATCGAAGGCCCCCTCTCACGAGGGGGCCTTCGTCGTTCCGTGGCGCAGGTCACATACCCCCGCGCGGCCGGCACCGATGACATTTGTCACCGCCGACCCGTGAATCCGCATCCGCGACCGATGACAGCGCGCACTGCCCGCGCGGCCCGGTCGGCGGAAGGCTGGAGTCATGGAAACGAGCCACCCACAGCCGCCCGCGGACCACGTCATCGAGGTCGCCGGCCTGCACCGCCGCTACGGACCGGCCGACCCGGCCGGCTTCGACGCCGTCCGCGGCGTCGACCTCACCGTCCGCCGGGGCGAGCTGTTCGCCCTGCTCGGCACCAACGGGGCCGGCAAGACCTCCACCATGGAACTGATCGAGGGCCTGGCCGCCCCCACCGGCGGGCAGGTGCGGGTGCTCGGCCACGACCCGTACCGCGAGCGCGGGGCGCTGCGCCCCCGGATCGGCATCATGCTCCAGGAGGGCGGGTTCCCCGGCGACCTCACCGTCGCCGAGACCGGCCGGGCCTGGGCCGGGATCACCAGCGGCGCCGGGCCCGGGGAGGGCGGCCGCACCCTGGACGAGGCCCTGGAGCTGGTCGGGCTGACCGGCCGGCGCGGCGTCCGGGTCAAACAGCTCTCCGGCGGTGAGCGGCGCCGGCTCGACCTCGCGGTGGCGCTGCTCGGCCGGCCCGAGGTGCTCTTCCTGGACGAACCGAGCACCGGCCTCGACCCGGAGGCGCGCGCCGCGACCTGGCGCCTGGTCCGCGACCTACGGGCCCGGGGCACCACCGTGCTGCTCACCACGCACTACCTGGAGGAGGCCGAGGAACTGGCCGACCGGCTGGCGATCATGCACCGCGGCCGGATCGTCACCACCGGCACGGTGGCCGAGGTGATCGCCGGCCGACCGTCCCGGATCTCCTTCGAACTCCCGGAGCGGGATCGTGAGTTCGCCGATCTGACGCTGCCTCCGCTGGCCGGCGCCGAAGTCCGCGCCGAGGGCCGGCGGATCACCGTGCAGACGCCGCGACTGCAGGACACCCTCACCGAGCTGCTCGGCTGGGCCGCCGGCCACCGGCTCGCCCTCGGCGGGCTCGACGCCCGCAGCGCCTCGCTGGAGGAGGCCTTCCTGGCCATCGCCGCCGGCGCCGAGGAGCAGAGCCCCGAGGCCCCCGCCGTGCCCGCCCGCCGCAACCCGCTCCGCAAGCTGATCGGAAGTGCCCGATGACCACCGCTTCCACCCCCGCCACCACCCGGCCGGCCGGCACCGCGCCGACCACCACCCCGGCGGGCCGGATCCTGGCCCTCGGCCGGGCCGAGGCCACGCTGCTGCTGCGCAACCGCAGCGCACTCTTCGTCGCGGTCGCCCTGCCGCTGCTGATGATCGGCGCCCTGCGCGGGGTCCTGGACCAGCAGGCCGAGAAGCTGGCCGGGCTCGACCTGGACGCCGCCCTGGTGAACGGCGTGGTCGGCTTCGTGCTGATGTTCGTCGTCTACTACAACCTCACCAGCGCCTACGTGGCCCGCCGCAACGAACTGGTGCTCAAGCGACTGCGCACCGGCGAGGCCGGCGACCTGGAGATCCTGGCCGGCACCGCCGTCCCGGCGGTCGCGCTCGGCCTGCTGATGTGCGCGCTGGTGGCCGCCGGCGGCGCCGTCATGCTGCACCTGCCCGGCCCGGCGAACCCGCTGCTGATCGTGGCCGGCCTGGCCCTCGCCCTCGTCCTGCTGATCGCCCTCGCCGCCCTCTCCAGCACCTTCACCAAGACCGTCGAGAGCGCGGGGATCACCACCCTGCCGCTGATGCTGGTGACCCAGTTCGGCTCCGGCCTGCTCGTCCCGCTCGAAGCCATGTCCGACCGGATGGCCGACCTCTGCCGGCTGCTGCCCGCCACCCCCGCCTTCGAACTGATCCGGCTCGGCTGGTTCGGCACCGACGGCTCCGACCCCGCCACCGGCTTCGCCGGCACCTGGGCCGAGGCCACCCCGCACCTGGCCGTCGGCACCCTCTGGACAGCCGTCGCGCTCTGGGCCACCCTGCGGGTGTTCCGCTGGGAGCCCCGGCGCTGACCGGCCGGCCGCCCCGTCGATGGTCACCGCGCCCCACCACTGGTAGGAAGACAGGCAGCACGATCATGACTTCAGGGGGAGCGTCGGAGATGGACGTCACGGCACCGGTCCGACGCTGGAAGGGCTACGGCAAACCGCAACGCAGCGAGCTGTACCTGCGCTGGTCGCTCTACCTGATGGCACTGCTCCAGCCCCCGGTGGCGCTGCTCGTCCTGGTCGGAACGGCGCCGCAGCACGGGCCTGGACCGGCCGGCGCGGCCACCGTGCTCGCCCTGTCCTGCGGCCTCTGCTGGCTGTCGATCAGGGCCTACGGCGCCGCGGTCGACCACTACCTCGGCCGCCCGAGCGCCGTCGACCGCCGGCTCCGGACCACCGCCGGCGGCGCCCTGGTCGCGGTCTGGACCACCGCGCTGATCAGCTCGGGCATCAGCCCCCGGACGGACGGCGCCAGCCTGGCCGTCACGGTGACCGGCGGCCTGCTGGTGCTCTGGTTCGGACCGCTGAGCGTCGCCCGCCCCGTCCGGACGGTCGCCCTGCAGGGGCTGCTGGGGCTGGCCCTGCTCGCGCCCCCGCTGCTGCTGGCCGGCGCCGACGCCGCCACCACGGGCGGGATGCTGGTGGGCCTCGCCGTGGTCCTGCCACTGCTCGGCGCCAGCTGCCGCAGCTTCGCCTGGCTGCTCGGCGTGGTCTGGGAGCTGGACGCGGCCCGCGAGACGCAGTCCCGGCTGGCGGTGGCCGAGGAGCGGCTGCGGTTCTCCCGGGACCTGCACGACGTGATGGGCCGCAACCTCACCACCATCGCGCTGAAGAGCGAGCTGGCCGTCCAGCTCGCCCGGCGCGGGCGTCCCGAGGCCGCCGACCAGATGACCGAGGTCCAGCGGATCGCCCAGGAGTCCCACCGCGAGGTCCGCGACCTCGTCCGCGGCTACCGCACCGCCGACCTGAACGCCGAGGTCATCGGCGCCCGCGCGGTGCTGCGGGCCGCCGGCGTGGAGTGCGGGATCGACCTCGGCGAGGACGCGGCCGAGCTGGCCGGGCCCGTCCAGTCGGTGCTCGGCTGGGTGCTGCGGGAGGCCACCACCAACGTGCTGCGCCACAGCGAGGCCGGGCACTGCTCGGTCCGACTTCGGCTCGCCGACGGCCGGGCGGTGCTGGAGCTGGAGAACGACGGCGTCCCGACCGGTGCGCCGCCGGCCCGGCCGGGCGGCCGCTCCACCGGCGGCACCGGGCTGCGCGGCCTGCGCGAGCGCCTCGCCGCCCACGACGGCACCCTCGACCTGCCGCCCACCGCGCCCGGCAGCTTCCTGCTGCGCGCGAGCGTCCCGCTGGGCCCCGGCCCGGCGGCCGGCGCCCCCGACCCCACCGCACTGGAGGCGACCGCCCGATGAGCACTCCGACGGAGCCGACCGCGCCGACCCCGGTACGCGTCCTGCTCGCCGACGACGAGCACCTGATCCGGGGCGCGCTGGCCGCGCTGCTCGCCCTGGAGGACGACCTGACGGTGGTCGCCGAGGCCGCCTCCGGCCCGGAGGCGCTGGCGATGGCGAAGGCGCACCGGCCCGACGTCGCGGTGCTGGACCTCCAGATGCCGGGCCTGGACGGCATCGAGGTGGCCACCGAGCTGCGCCGGCTGCTGCCGGACTGCCGCACGATGATCGTCACCGGTCACGGCCGCCCCGGCTATCTGAAGCGCGCCCTGGAGGTCGGCGTCCGGGGCTTCCTGCCGAAGACCGTCTCGGCGGCGGACCTGGCCGGCATCATCCGCACCGTGCGGGCCGGCGGCCGGTACGTCGACCCGGAGCTGGCGGCGGACGCGATCGCGGCCGGCGGGACCCCGCTGACCCCGCGGGAGACCGACGTCCTGGAGCTGGCCGCCGACGGCACCTCGATCGCCGGGATCGCCGAGCGGGCGGCGCTCTCCCAGGGCACCGTCCGCAACTACCTCTCCTCGGCCGCCGCCAAGCTCGGCGCGGAGAACCGGCACGCGGCGGTGCGGATCGCCCGCGAGCACGGCTGGATCTGACCGGCCGGCCCGCGGGCGGAAGGGGCTACACCCAGTCGGTGGCCCAGTCGGTGCCGGTCAGCCGCTCGTACGCCTCGACGTACTTGGCCCGGACCCGCTCGACGACCTCGACCGGCAGCTCCGGCGGCGGCTGCTCGCTGTGGCGGTCCCAGCCGGAGGCCGGGGAGGTCAGCCAGTCCCGGATGATCTGCTTGTCGAAGGACGGCTGGGCACGGCCCGGCTGCCACTGGTCGGCCGGCCAGAAACGGGAGGAGTCGGGGGTGAGCACCTCGTCGCCGATCACCAGCCGGCCGCCGTCCAGGCCGAACTCGAACTTGGTGTCCGCCAGGATGATCCCGCGCTCGCGGGCGATGTCCCGGGCCCGGGCGTAGACGGCGAGGGTGACCTGGCGCAGCTCGGCGGCCAGCTCGGAGCCGATCCGGCGGGCGGTCTCCTCGTAGCTGACGTTCTCGTCGTGCTCGCCGACCTCGGCCTTGAGCGCGGGGGTGTAGATCGGCGCGGGCAGCTCGGAGCCGTCCTCCAGGCCCTCGGGCAGCGCGATGCCGCAGACCGTACCGTCGTTGCGGTACTCCAGCAGGCCGGAGCCGGTCAGGTAGCCGCGGGCCACGCACTCGACCGGGGCCATCTCCAGCGGGCGGCAGATCAGCGTGCGGCCGGCCCAGTCGGCCGGGGCGCCCGCCGGGACCTCGGTGGAGATCACGTGGTTGGGGACGATGTCGGCGATCCGCTCGAACCACCACAGCGAGAGCTGGGTGAGGATCCGGCCCTTGTCGGTGATGGCGTTCGGCAGCACCCAGTCGTAAGCCGAGGTCCGGTCGCTGGCGACCATCACCAGCTCGCCGGACTCGGCGCGGTACAGGTCGCGCACCTTGCCGGTGTGCAGGTGGATCAGGCCGGGTACCTGGACAGGCTCGGGCTTGGTGACAAATCCGCTCAAGGTCGTCTCAGTCCTCAGGGTGGTTCGCGTGTCCGCGGGCACGAAAAAGGGAGGTCGGTGGGGCCGAGTCTTTCACGAGGCCCCTTGTCCGTTCACCCAAGGGCGCGGGCCGTTCAGCCGTCCTTGCACAGACGATCCAACAGGTTGGCGGTGGCCCGCTGGACCCGCTCGTCGGTGTGTCCGGGGCGGTCCAGCGCCGGCGACCAGGCGAAGGTGCCCGCCGCGAAGACGTACGCGCCGCTCGGCGCCCGGTACAGCGAGGTCTCCTGGTACCGGGTCCGGCCGGCCGCGTCCTGGTACGGGGAGTGCGCCAGCAGCACCCGCTCGGTGTGCTCGGGGAGCGCCACCTTGGGGAAGTAACGGTCCGCCTCGCCGGCCACCAGGCCGGGCAGCTCGTCCCCCTCGCGCAAACCGGTGCCGTCCCAGAGCCAGTGCTCGGTGTTGCGCGCCACCAGCGGCACCGGGGCGGCGACCCGGCTCGCGTACTGGATGCCCAGCAGGTGCTGCTCGGGCTCGGCCGCGTCCCGCCACAGCGCGCTCTGGCTGCCGGCCACCCCGGCCGCGGGGCTGCCCGCCGGGACCTTCTGCCGCTTGCGGCAGTTCAGCAGCCGGTTGGGCTCGCCGGAGGCCGCGGGGGACAGCTCTACCCGCCAGTACATGGTGTTGGCGGAGAGGAAGACCAGCGAGGTGCCGTCGTCGCGGGCCCGCTCGACGGTCCGGCGCATCGGCTCGGACCAGTACTCGTCGTGGCCGGGGAAGATCAGCGCCCGGTGCCGGGCCGGCTCGACCAGGCCGGCGTGCAGGTCGGTGGCGGTGGCGTAGGAGAGGTCGTAGCCGTACCGCTCGGCCCAGCGGATGAAGTCGTAGGCGTGGCCGACGTGCAGCGGCAGCCCGGCACCGGCGTGCGGGCGGTCGAAGGAGACCGTGACGGCCGCCTCCCGCTCGCCGAGCAGCCCGCCCCGGTCGTCCCAGGCGTGGTAGAGGCTGGCCCCGAGCCGGCCGTCCTCGGGGAAGAGGTTGTAGGCCTGCCAGGTCACGTCGGGGAGCACCAGCAGCAGGTCGGCGGTGTGCGCCGGGTCGTCGAAGTCCCGCACGGTGAACGGGATGTGATTGCGGTGCAGGTTGTCGCTGGTGGTCAGCACCGCGACGTAGGCGCCGGGCCGCCAGTGGGTGGGGACCTGCAGCCGCCAGGACTGCCACCAGTGGTGGCAGGAGACGGTGCGGCCGGCCACCAGCGGCGCCGGCTGGGCGAGGCCGGCGATCAGCGGGCTGGACGTCATGTGGTGGGCGCCGTCGCCGGAGTAGTGGCCGATCCGGTAGACGTCGACGGTGAAGTCGCGCGGCGGGCGGACGGTGACCCGGAAGTCCACCGACCCGCCGGGGCGGACCACGCCGGCCGAGGCGAAGCCCTTGATCTGCTGGTCCACGTCGTCGGAGTTGGCCGGGGTGCCGACCGGGGGTCTGGGTCTGGCGCCGGTGAGCGGCTGCTGGCCCGGCGCGTCCAGCGAGACGTACCAGGGGACGGCCTCCCCGGTGCCGGCGACGTACTGGTCGGGGCCGCGCAGCCAGGGCAGCGGCCCCTGTCCGAAGGGGTCGGAGACGCCGTGCGCGTGCGTTCCGGACTCCCAGCGACGGTTGAGTTCGGTCCCCACGCGCCCCTCCCAGGTGCACCTCCACCGGGCTGGCACGTGCCACCCGGATGTGCGTGCGGTCTAATACACCACACACTGCTGGCGCTGCGTAGCCTCACCGTAGCAACTAGTGGCGGCCAATCTGTTCCGCTCCCCGGTCCGGGCCGCTGTGCTGCGGGAACAGCGGATCCCGGGGGCGCGCACCGCGGCATCGTGCGCCGCCCCGGGCCGGCCTCCCGTACGGCCCGGGCCCGGTCGGGCTCAGAGCCGTACGGGCTTCTCCAGCCGTACCCCGGCCGCGTCCAGCCAGGCCCGCAGCGGGCCGTCCTGGCCCTGCTCGACGGCCTGTGCCACCGGCTCGGCCAGGTCGGTCCGGCGCACCCCGCCGATCAGCAGGACGGGACCGTCCAGCCAGTCCAGCCCCGGGGTGCCGCCCGCGGTGTCGACGGCGGCGCAGCAGACCATCGCGGTGACGTGCTCGACCAGCAGGTCCCGCCCGCTGCGGGCGGGCTCCAGCAGCGAGGGCGGGCGGCCCGTCCGGGCCAGTTGGCTGGCCAGGGCGGCGGCCAGCGGCTCGCCGTCGCCGTCGGAGAGCCGGGACAGCAGCCGGGTGAGGGTCGGGGCGCCCGGGCGGGCCTGCGGGGCCAGCCGGTCCAGCGCGGCCTGCAGGGCGGTGGCCCGCGTCCGCCAGCCGAGGTCGACGACCTCGGTGGGGTAGTCGGCCCAGTCCAGTTCCTTCCAGCCGTCGGCGGCCGCGGCGACCGGCAGCACGGCGGCGGGCAGCACGGCGGGCTCGGCGGGCGCGTCCGCGGCCGTACCGGCGGCGGGCGCCCCCTCGGGGAGCCCGAAGAAGAGTTCGGCGGCGAGCAGCGAGACGGCCGCGTCGACGGTGCCCGGCTCCTCCAGCAGGTCGCAGGCCGGGCGGTCGCCCAGCCGGGTGCCGTAGCCGTCGGCGGCGAGCCGGTCGCGCCGGGAGAGCTCGGTGAGCGCGGCGACCACGCCGGCGTTCAGGTGACAGGGGTGGCGGCCGAGCTTCCAGGCCGGCAGCGCGACCCGGGTGAGCAGCCGGTCCCACCCCGCGTACGCCAGCCCGACCTGCTCCTGGGCGGCGATCCGCAGTCCGTAGTCGACGGTCTTGGCCTGCTCGGAGGCCCAGCCGGCGACCGCCCGCTCCAGTTCGGCGGAGTGCTCACGGCAGGCGCCGAGCAGCCGCCGGGTGATCCGGTCGGTCAGCAGGCGGGTGCCCCGGCGGGCCGGCCGGGCGGCCTGCGGGCCCGCTCCGGGATCGGGGCCGGGGCCGAGGTCCGCGCCGGAGTCCAGGCTCGCGTCGAGACTGCGGACGAACCGGCGGGCGGCGGCGATGTCGGGGTCGGCCGCGGCGGCGGTGCCGGCCACCACGGGGGCCAGCAGGGCCCGCAGCTCGCCGGCCCGCATCCACCACAGGAACGGTGAGCCGATCACCAGGACCGGGGCGGGCGGCGGGGTGTGCGCCCGATCGCGCCCGGCGCGGCGGCCCGCCCGTGGCGCGGGCACGTCCTCCAGCCAGCTGTCGCAGTCGGGGGTGAGCGCGATGGCCGACGGCGCCGGGACCTCCAGGCGGTCGGCCAGCTCGCCTATCAGGCGGTAGAGCTCGGGGGCGTCCGCCCGGGAGAGCGGGACGGCCGGGGTCTGCGGCACGGCGGCGGTGCGCCGGGCCCGGGCCACCAGGCCGGCCACCAGCAGGGTGGCCGCGGCGACCGCGCACACCGCCCAGCGGACGGCGTCCCAGGCCGCCGCGTCGGGCGACCCCGGAGCGCCGAGCCGGCCGGTGACCCGCCCGGCGAGCAGCACCACCGCGACGGCGGCCGGCAGTACGGCGGCGGCCACGGCCCGGCCACGGACCCGCAGCACCGCTTGGGCGCGGGCGCGTGCGGTCTCGACAGCGGCCATACGGTGCGGCACCCCCTTCGGAGTCCCCGGGCGCCTTGTCAGGACGACCGGGCCGACTCGAAACGATCAGTTCCGACCGGGAACGGCGGTATCCGAGCCCGGTTGTGCATCCTGCGTGGCGCTCCTGACAGTTTTGACGCCCGCGTCCTGGTCGGTGTTCCGGATCGCCCCGGATTCCACTCGTCCCAGTGACGCCGCACGCATTCCGGACGCCGGCGTCCGGCTTCGATGCGCGGCGGGCCCGGACCGGACCGGCACGCCGGGCCACGCACCCCCCAGCATCCCCCCGTACGGGCCCCGCCACCTGGCGACGATCATCGCGGCGCGGCCCGTGGCACTGCGATCCAGCGCACCATAAGGCCGATGGCCGGACCACGTCAGCCGGACGAGGATGCTGTCACTCGAACTGGTGGAATCCGTCGGCCGAGCGGTGTGGCAGCTGGCGCCCGTCGACCGGCGCGGAACGCCCGAGGGCGCTGCGTCCATGAGGGTCCCGGCCCCGGATCGGGGCGGGGACCGGACGCGGCGCCCTCGGGGAGCCTGCTCGTACGACGGCCGGCCCGGGGCCTTGCGGCCCGGGCCGGCCGGTGGAACCCGCGCGTGGAACCTACGGGTGGAGCGGGCGGGTGGAGCGGGCGGGTGCTAGCCCGCCGCCTTCAGCGCGATGTCGGTGCGGTGCTGGCTGCCCTTCAGGCTGATCAGCGCGAGCGCGTCGTAGGCCCGGGTGCGGGCCTCGGCGAGGTCGGTGCCGGTCGCCGTGACCGACAGCACCCGGCCGCCGGCGCTGAGCACCTGGCCGGTCCCGTCGAGACGGGTGCCGGCGTGCAGCACGTAGGCGGTGCCGTCGGCGGCGTCGGCCTCGGCCAGGCCCTCGATCGGGTCACCGGTGCGCGGGTCGGCCGGGTAGCCCTCGGAGGCGATCACCACGGTGACGGCGGCGCCGTCGTCCCAGCGCAGCGGCTCCAGCAGGTCCAGCGTGCCGGTGGCGGAGGCGTGCAGGACGCCGGCCAGCGGGGTCAGCAGCCGGGCCAGCACGACCTGGGTCTCCGGGTCGCCGAAGCGCGCGTTGAACTCGATCACCCGGGTGCCGCGCGAGGTGAGCGCGAGGCCGGCGTACAGCAGGCCGGAGAACGGGGTGCCCCGGCGGCGCAGCTCGTCCACGGTCGGCTGCAGGACGGTCTCCAGGACCTCCTCGACCAGGCCCTCGGGGGCCCACGGCAGCGGCGAGTAGGCGCCCATGCCGCCGGTGTTCGGGCCCTCGTCGCCGTCCAGCGCGCGCTTGAAGTCCTGGGCGGGCTGGAGCGGCAGCACGGTGACGCCGTCGGTGATCGCGAAGAGCGAGACCTCCGGGCCGTCCAGGTACTCCTCGATCACCACCCGCTGGCAGGACGCGGCGTGCGCAAGCGCCTCGGCGCGGTCGGAGGTGACCACCACGCCCTTGCCGGCGGCCAGGCCGTCGTCCTTGACCACGTACGGGGCGCCGAAGGCGTCCAGCGCCTCGGCGGCCTCCTCCGGGGTGGTGCACACGTAGGAGCGGGCGGTGGGCACGTTGGCGCCCGCCATCACGTCCTTGGCGAAGGCCTTGGAGCCTTCCAGCTGGGCGGCCTGGCCGGACGGGCCGAAGACCGGGATGCCGATCGCACGCACGGCGTCGGCGACACCCGCGACCAGCGGGGCCTCCGGGCCGACCACGACCAGGTCGGCGGCGAGCAGCCGGGCGAGCGCGGCCACGGCCGCACCGTCCAGCTGGTCGACCGGGTGGACCGTCGCCACCTGCGTGATCCCGGCGTTACCCGGGGCGCAGTGCAGCTCGGTGACGGCGGGATCTTGGGACAGAGAGCGGCACAGGGCGTGTTCGCGGGCGCCGCCGCCGATGACGAGGACCTTCACGGTTGGCAAGGGTAGTCGCTGACGCGATCGGGCCGCTCTCCGGTCTCATGCGGACGTCCGGACCGGGGTCCGCTCCGGTACCGCCGACCTGGAGGAAGCTCCGAACGAGCCCCCGGCCGCGCCCCGCCGACATCAGCAGCGGGTGTCCGGGTCAGGACAGCGGGTCACCGGCGGCTCGCTCGGAAGGGTGAAATCTCGCCGGCCCCCGCAACCCTCCCACCTCGGGATCCTGAGGTCATTTCCGGTAACGATCATTGGCGAAGGGGCCCCACGGTCAGCCATTTGGCGGTAAGAAGTGCTGTTGGACAACCACCGGCGATGTGCCGGTACGCGAACCTACGGGCGGGCCACACCCGCCCGGCGGCCTCGCCCGTCCACCGCACCAGCAGGATTTCACGAACCGTCAGGGGGATGAACCGTCAGGAAGCGCCTCTTCCGGACGATTCCGCCCCCGGCTTCCGAAGCCCGCGACCCGGCACCCGGGCCGTGCGGACCACCGGCAGTCCGGACCGTTCGTGGTCCGGACCCAGTCGACCCAGCAGTCAGCCCGCCACAGGGAGCCCCACAGGTGAGCCAGCCGGAAATGCAGCCCGAGGAGAGTGCCTGGGGCAAGGACGTCGGCGAGGAGGACCCGCCCGCGACGGCCACCGCCGCCACGGGCCGGGCGTCCACCCGCCGCCGGACCGACCTGAGCGCCCGCCAGTTCCCGCTGGGTGACTGGGGCGAGCCCGCCGAGCGGCTGGAGGAGCTCTACCGCTGGTCGGAGGAGCGGGCCGTGGAGGCGATCGACTGGTACCGCCGCGACCGCCTCGCCAAGCGCCGCTGGGCCCGCCTGCTGCGGCTGGGCACCGCCACCTTCACGGTGGCCGGCGCGACCGCGCCGCTGGTGGACCTCACCGGCGTCCTCGACCACGCCTCGAACTGGGGGTACGTCGGCCTGGCCCTCGCCGGGGCCTGCCTCGGCGCCGACCGGGTGTTCGGCCTGACCTCCGGCTGGATGCGGGACGTCAGCACCGCGCAGGCCCTCCAACGACGCCTGGAGGCCTTCCAGTTCGACTGGGCCTCGGAGTGTGTCCGCGAGGTGCTCGGCCCCACCGAGGGCACCGCGGGCGAGGCGGCCGAGCGCTGCCTCGGCGTGCTGCGCCGGTTCTGCGAGGACGTCTCGGACATGGTCCGCAGCGAGACCTCGGAGTGGATGCTGGAGTTCCGCGCCACGATGACCCAGCTGCCCACCCAGACCCCCGGGGCCTGGGGCGGGCGGTCGGAGTCGGGCAGCGGCGCGCAGGTCCGGATCCTCCCCACGCCGGGCACCCGGCCCACCATGCCCCGCCAACGGCCGCCGGAGGGCCCGCTCCGCTGAGAGCGGGGCTCGGCGCTCCGGGCCCGCACCCCGCGCGGAACGGCCTGCCGGTCCGCACGGCGCACCCGGCCCGGGGCGGCGCGGCGCGACGGAGCCGGCCCGGATCGGCCGGGCCCTCGCGACGGGACCCCAATGGCCCGCTCAGGCGAAAACGATCATCGAGCCCTGAGTGAGGCTGCGGGTCGCCGCCGCGTACAGGCCGGCCCAGGCGTGCCGCTCGCGCGCGTACGGGTGCACGTCGTCCAGCGGCGGCCCGAAGGGCTGCTCCAGCCCGGTCGGGCCGAGCGGCCTGGTCGGCGCGGGCGGGTTCATCGGGTCGATGCCGAGCACCGGCGCCACCGCCTGCAGTTCGCGCAGCAGCCCCTGGGTGGAGCCCAGCGGGCCGCCGGAGGCGAGCAGGGCGTCGTCCACCAGCGGGGTGGCGAACTCGATCGGCACGTACGCCCCGGCGTGGTCGAAGTGCCAGACCAGGTGGGACTGCTCCGCGGTGCTCTCGAACATCTCCAGCAGCTGCTCGTAGTCGCCGCCGAGCGCGTCCACCGGGGTGATCTCGAAGCCGGTCAGCCCCAGCAGATAGGCCCGGCGCAGGAAGTGCAGCGAGTCGTAGTCGAAGGCGGCTATCGGCTCCACCGCCCCGCTGATCCCGGGCACGTACTGGTAGACCGGCACCTCGGGCAGCCCGTGGGCGGCCAGGGCGGCGTTGTAGACCACGAGGTCGTCCCGGAAGGGGTTCTCGGGGCTGTGGCTCAGGACGTCCACCAGCGGGACGAGCCAGAGGTCGCAGGCCATGAGCCGGCTCTTCCTCTCGGGCGGCGACGCCGCGCACGGGGGCGGGCGGCGGACGGGTGCGGTCGGTTCAGCGACCGCCCACCCTACCGGCCCGGCGTGCGCCGCGAGTCCGGCTCCGACGGGGGCAGCGCGGGCCCGAACCTGCTGAAGGGGATCGAGCGGGGCTGCGGCACCAGACCGAGCCCGATGTCCCGGGAGAGATCGAACAGCCGGCCCGGGCCCACGGTGCGGCCGCCGGCGGCCGGTCCGGCCGACTGCAGGGCGGCCTGGTCCTCGCTCCGCTCCCCGGGACGGCCGGCCGCACCACCGGAGCGGCCGGCGGACCGGGCCCCCGGCTGCGCGGCCGGCGGGACGGCCGGCCGCGGCGCAGCGGCCCCCGGCAGCTGCGGGGCGACCGCCTCCACCAGCAGCGGAAGCACCACGAGGCGCTCCGGGTCGTGCCCGGTCAGCTCCGCCATCAGGCGGACGGTCAGCAGGTTGTACTCGCCCACCACCCGGCGGGCGGCGGCCACGTCCCCCGCCTCGACCGCGTCGACGAAGCCGTGGTGGCCGTCCCAGCACACCCCGGCCAGGTCGGGGATCGCGCGCAGGTACGGCGCCGCGAACATCCAGGACTGCACCCGCAGCCAGTCCAGGTAGTCCGCGATCCGGCGGTTGCCCAGCAGGGCGCCCGCCTCCTGCCAGAACCGGCGGTCGCAGCCCACCATCACGTCCAGCTGGCCGGCCCGGGCGGCCCGGGCGGCCGCGTCCGCGCGCCGGCGCAGCGAGGGCAGCCGGGCCGCGTCCGGCAGGGCGGCCCAGCCGGACAGCCGCCGGATGGCGCTGTCGGTGAGCAGGGTACGGGTCTCGAAGATCTCCACGAAGTCGTCCCAGCCGAACTCCGGGACGGTGAAGCCGCGGTGGTGCTCGGTCCGCAGCAGGCCCTGCGCCGCGAGGTCCACCAGGGCCTCGCGGGCCGGCGTCGCCGAGACCCCGTAGAGTTCGGCGATCTCCCGAACGGTGAAGTTGCGGCCCGCGGCCAGCCGGCCGGCCATCATCTCCTCACGCAGCGCGCCGGCGATCTGCTCGCGGAGGCTGTTGCGGTGGATGGCGGAGCGGCTCTCCCCTGCGTCTGGGTCCGGCATGCGTGCGACCTCCTCCCCGGCAGGACTGGAACGACGGCCGCTCATCTTCTCAAACTTGCCCATGCGGTGCACAGAGGAGCAACAGCGGAATACCGGCCGCCGCATCCCCGGGCCCGCGCGGAGCCCGGGGGGGTGCGTGAAGCCCGGGGGGGTGCGTGAAGCCCGGGGGTGCGTGGAGCCCGGGGGGTGCGGGGCAGGGTAGTGGCCGGGCCGGGCCGGGCGCGGGGGGCACCGGTGGCCCGCCGGGTGCCGGGGTCGGCCGGGCCGTCAGCGCTGCACCGGCGCCGGGATCCCCAGCAGCCGGTCGCGCAGCACCGGGAACTCGGCCCGGGCCTTGGCCACCTCGGCCGGGTCGAACTCCACCGTGAGGACCTCCTCGCCGTCCCCCGCCTCGGCCAGCACCCGGCCCCACGGGTCCACCACGATGCTGTGGCCCGCCTGCTCGACCCCGCCGTGCGTCCCGGCGGTGTTGCAGGCCAGCACGAAGGCCTGCTCCTCGACCGCCCTGGCCCGGTTCAGCAGGGTCCAGTGCTCGCGGCGGCGCGCCGGCCAGGCGGCGGGCACCACCAGCAGTTCGGCGCCGGCGTCCAGCAGCGCCCGGAACAGCTCGGGGAAGCGCAGGTCGTAACAGGTGGCCAGGCCCAGCACGCCGAAGTCGGTGCCGGCGGTGACGATCTCCTGCCCCGCGCCCATCACCACCGCCTCGCCGCTGTCGAAGCCGAAGCGGTGGATCTTGCGGTAGGTGTGCACCAGCTCGCCGTCGGGGGCGAAGACCAGCGAGGTGTTGTAGATCGGCCCGTCCGGGTCCCGCTCCACGATCGAACCCGCGTGCAGCCACACCCCGGCGGCCCTGGCGGCGGCCGCCATCACGTCGGAGGTCGGCCCGTCGAGCGGCTCGGCACCGGCCGACCAGGTGTCGTAAGCGAAGCCGCCGAGCGGCCAGAGCTCCGGCAGGACGACCAGGTCGGCGCCCTCCTGGGCCCGTACCAGGGCGGCCGCCCGGGCCCGCCGCTCGTCGGCGGGCTCGGTGTCGGAGACCGAGAGTTGGATCAATGAAGCGCGCACAGTACCACCGTCCACGGCAAGAGTCCTACGATCGTCACCCGAAAGCGCTGCCCTGCTCTCTCCAGGCAGCGTAACGTGCGGTTAGCGCGTGCGCCCGGAAGCCGCCGTTACCGTCTTCCGCCATTCCTGGGCACGCGCGCCCAGCAGCTGACGGAGGGCCGGAGATTCCCGTGACGGACAACCAGACCGTGCAGGCTTACACCGATGCGTGGACGCAGTCCATCGAGTCGATATCGGAGCTGGTGGCTCCGCTGCCCGCCGACGCCTGGAACCGGGCGACCGAATGCCCCGGCTGGTCCGTCCGCGACGTCGTCTCGCACGTCATCGCGTTCGAGTCCGAACTCCTCGGCGACCCGCGCCCGATCCACTCGCTGCCGAGCGACCTGCGGCACGTCACCGACGAGTTCACCCGGTACATGGAACTGCCGGTCGACAAGCGCCGCTGCCACACCTCGCCCGAGATGACCGGCGAGCTGGAGTACACGATCATCCGCCGCTCGCGCGCCCTGCGCACGGCCCGCCACGAACCCACCGACCCGGTCCGCTGGCCGGCCGGCCCCTTCACCCGCGACCTCCCGTACCACGAGCTGCTGCGCCTGCGGGTCTTCGACGTCTGGGTGCACGAGCAGGACCTGCGGCGGGCCCTCGGCGAGCCCGGGAACCTGGACTCCGCCGCCGCCCTGATCTCCCGTGACCATCTGGTCGCCGCGCTGCCCAAGGCCGTCGCCAAGCTGGCCGGCGCACCGGCCGGCAGCACGGTCGGCTTCGACGTGACCGGCCCGGTCGAGTTCCTGCGCACCGTACGGGTGGACGCCGCCGGCCACGGCTCGGTCGACGACAGCATCAGCCTCGCCCCCGACGTGCAGTTCACCCTCGGCTGGGAGACCTACGTCCGGCTCGCCTGCGGTCGCGGCCGGCCCGGCCCGGTGAAGACCGAGGGCGACGAGGAGCTGGCCGCCCGGATCCTGGCCAACTTCGCCGTGACTCCCTGACCCCGTCACCCGCCGAGACCGACGCCCCCGGTCGGCCTGCCGGTCCGGGGCGGCCGGCGGCCCGGGGCATCCGGCCGGCCGCGCGCGGGGTGGCGCACCTCGCGCTCCCGTACGGGCCCTCGGCACCAGTACCTCACCCGTTCGGCAGTCCTGATGGTGGAGATGCAGCGGCACGAGGCGCGCGCCCACGGCACCGCCCGGCAGATCGCGGAGCTGATGCGGGCACTGGACGAGGACCCCGGGGACGAGTGACCGCGCCCGGCCGGGCCGCCCCCCTTCGTTCGGGCCGGACCCGGCCCGAACGAGTCGTCAGGCCGCCACGACCTTCCGCCGCAGCCTCAGGATCATCAGGGTGCCGGCCGCCAGCGGGACGTACATCCAGCAGAAGGCCCAGCGGTAGGCCTCCGCCGAGTAGCTGCCGGCCCCGGCCGGGGAGAGCGCGTCGAGCAGGACGCCGATGCCGAACAAGGTGACCATCGTCCCGATGAAGCCGCCCATGTTGGCGATGCCGGAGGCGGTGCCGAGCCGCCCGACCGGGTTGTGGGCCCGGGCGTAGTCGAGGCCGACCAGTGAGGCCGGGCCGTTGCTGCCCATCAGCAGGATCAGGCCGACCAGCAGGGCGGTCGGCGGGTGGGCGCCGGGCCAGGCCAGGGCGACGGCCCAGCCGGCGCCGGTGACGGCTATCACCGAGAGCGTGATCGGCATCCGGGCCCTCGTCGTCCGGGAGAGCAGCCGGCCGAAGAGCAGCCCGAAGACCATGTTGCTGAAGACCAGCAGGGTCAGCATCCCGCCGGCCTGGCCGCGGCTCATGCCCTGGCCCTCGACCAGGTAGGGAAGCCCCCAGAGCAGGCCGAAGGCGTTGGCGGGGAACTGGGTGGTGAAGTGGACCCACAGCCCGAGCCTGGTGCCCGGCTCCTGCCAGGAGTCCCGGATCTGCGACCGTACGGACGGTCGCGGGGCGGCGGGCGGCTCCGCCGCGGGGGCGGCGGGGAGGTTCGCCACGGCCGGTACGAAGGGCAGGTCCGCCACCGTCGCCGCGGCGGGCCCTGCTGCGGCGACGGTGGCGGGCGGCGCCTCCCGTAGGAACAGCGCCAGCAGGGCGGCCACCCCGATCCCGAGCAGCGCGGTGGTGGTGAAGGTGGCCTGCCAGCCCTCGCTGTGCAGGGCCTGGGCCAGGACCACGGTGGTGACCAGGTTGCCGCCCATCCCGGCCAGCCCGGTCAACTGCGTCACCAGCGGGTTCTTCGCGGCCGGGAACCAGCGGGCGGCGATCCGCAGGACGGCGATGAAGGTCATCGCGTCGCCGCAGCCCAGCACCGCCCGGGAGGCCAGCGCGGGGGCGAAGGAGGAGCTGAAGGCGAAGGCGAGCTGCCCGGCGCTGAGCAGCAGTACGCCGGTCAGCAGGACCTTGCGCGGCCCGTGCCGGTCGATCAGCAGGCCGACCGGGATCTGCATCGCCGCGTAGACCAGCACCTGCAGGATGGAGAAGGTGGACAGCGCGGAGGCCCCGATGCCGAAGCGCTCGGCCGCGTCCAGGCCGGCCACCCCGAGGCTGGTCCGGTGGATCACCGCCAGGAAGTACGCGCTGACGCCGATCGACCAGGCCGCCCAGGCGGCGCGTCCGCCGGGCGGGGCGGCGGTGGCCGGCGGCAGCGGGGCGGCGGTGGTGATCCTGGGACCGGGTACGGACAGCGGGCGGGCGGTTCTGGCAGGGTCCACGCTCATAGTGGGGCCAGGTTAGTCATCCCGCCTTCCGAACCCGACCCCGGGGTCCGGGCACGAAGGATCCCGGTACCCGGCCGCCGGTCGCCCCCGCCGGCCCCGCCGGTGGGCCCGCCCGGCGCCCGCCCGGGCACGGGCGGAGCGGCCCGGTGGTCAGCCCTTGACCGTCCAGGTCACCGTGCGCGTCATGTAGCGGTCCCGGAAGGCCTCGTCCCGCACCCAGTCCGTGGTGTCCCGGACCACCGCCGTGACGGTGGCGGTGTGCCCGGGCGGCAGGCTCAGCGTGGCGGTGTCCAGCGAGCCGCGGTCGGCGGGCTGCACCGGCACGCCGTCGACCCGCCAGTCGACCTGCAGTTGCCGGGCACCGTTCAGCGGCAGCGGACGGACCTCCAGGCGGGGCCGGCCGTCGACCTCGCCGGCCGGCGGCAGCGGGCTGTCCGTGGGCGCCACCCGGCGGTAGATCTGCTCGATGATCGCCTCCCGGGAGGGCAGGTTGTAGGTGCCGCCCAGGGTGCGCATCACCGAGTCGGGGGTGGGCCGGTAGATGCCGTTGGCGCTGCGGTACGCGCCGACCGTCCCGCTGCCGTCCGGCGACTGGACGCCCAGCCAGCGCCACCACTTGACCTGCTTGCGCCGCATCTCGTCGGCGTTCTCGGTGGCCAGGTTGGGGTAGTCGGCGTCGTCGGGGGCGCTGTCGTACTCGTCGCCGAGGTCGCCGACGGTGTGCCCGATCTCGTGCTGGATGATCCGGCCGGCGTCGGGACTGCCGCCGGCGAGGGTGGTCACCCCGGTGCCGCCGGCGCCGCCGTACTCGGTGGAGTTCGCCAGCGCGATCAGGTACTGCGGGCCGTCGCCGTCCCCGGCGTAGCGGGCGGTGGCGCTCTCGTCCGCGCAGAGCAGCCGGGCGGTGCCGTCGCACCAGAAGTGCATGCCCAGCGGGGTGTCGCCGCGCTGGTCGTGGCTCTCGCTCTCGGCGATGCCGGACACCGGGGAGACGACCTCGACCCGCCGTATGTTGAAGAAGCCCTGGTAGCTGCGGAACGGCTCGATCTCCATCAGCGCCTTCCAGGCCCGGTCCGCCTGCTCACGGAACAGCTCCTGCTCCGGGGCGGTGTAGCCGTCGCCGAGCAGGACGAGGGTGATCCGGTTGGCCGGGTCCCCGGTACGGCGTATGTCGACGGTCGGGGCGGCGCCGACGGCCCGGAGGTCGGCCCGTTTGACCGCGTGCGGCGGCACCGCGCGGTCGGCCGGGGCACCGGCTCCGATCGCGCCGAAGGGCGCCGGGCCGGCCAGCTCCAGGGCGGCCGGGAGCACGGCGGTGGACAGCAGGACGAGCGCGGCCAGACTCCGGACGAGCCGGCCAGGGGTGCCAGGCGGCATACGAGTGCGTCCTAAGGGATCCGGTCACCCGGCGGGCGCTCGGGTGGGGGTCGCCAAGACGTACCCCTCGGAAGCGCCGGTCCCCTCCTGGAAGAACCCAATGTCACTGGAGTGGCCGAAGATCCATCTCATTCCATACATCCCAATGAATGGGGCATCGGGCCGATGCGGTGCGCTCCTGCCGCCCACCGGCCCCGGCCGCGAACCGGCTGCGCCCCCGCCGCGAACCCGCTGTGCGAACCTGCCCGAACGGGCGCGGACCGGGCCGTCGCGGGCCCGGAGCACGGCTCCGGAAAAACTTCTGAACTCACCTGCAACCCCCGGCGGGGATGGACGTCTTTAGGAGAGAAGGGCACGGAGAGCGAGACCGGCGCAGCCGGGGGGCGCACTTCCGCTCAGCAGGAGCGGGCCGGTCACCTTCACCCACACACCGTCATTGCCATCTCCCTGGGGGAACACGTCATGCGCGCGTCCGGTATCTACGCATTCACGAAGAACGTCCCGTCGCTCTCCCGCCGCGGCAAGGCCGCCGCCCTGGCCGCCACCGTCCTGCTCACCGGCGGCGTCCAGCTCATCGGCGCCGAGTCCTCCTGGGCCTGCAACGACGACCGCTTCAGCGGCCCCCGCGAGGTCTACACCGACCCCACCGGCCAGACGAAGGTCGGCCCGGACGGCGAGTTCCGGCCCTTCGAGTCCGCGACCGTCGCGGCCGACGGCAGCTGGGCCGAGTACGGGGTGTCGATGGCCAACACCTCCACCACCGACTACAAGAAGGCCTACCCCAACTTCGGCCTGAAGGTCTCCAAGGGCGCCGCCGTGCGGAGCAAGGACGTCACCGTCGAGGTGATGCGAGGCGGCAAGTGGCAGCGGCTGGCGAACATGCCGGGCTGCGGTCCGACGATCGACGCCGACACGGCCGCCCTGGCGCAGCCGATCGCCCACGGCCAGACGGCCAACTTCCTCTTCCGGGTCGCCCTCTCCCCCGCGTCCCCGCAGAACCAGACCGAGCTCACCCTGGTGACCGACGCCTTCGCCTTTGACTCCCAGGCCTCCGGCCACTCGGACCTGCGCACCGTCAAGGTCACCCACCCGAAGGCGGCCCCCTCCACCGCTCCGGCCAAGCCCGGCACCGCGGCCAAGCCCGCCGCCCCGGTGACCGCCAAGCCCGGCGCCGACTCCACCGCGGCGGCCGCGACCCCCACCGGGCCCGCCGCCGGTGCCGCCACCGACACCCCGGCCGCCACCGCGCCCGCCACGGAGCTCGCGCAGACCGGTGCGAGCAGCCCGAACGGCTTCCTGGCCGGCTCGGCCGCCGCCTTCCTCGCCCTCGGCGCCGGTGTCATGGTCGTCGTCCGTCGCCGCCGCACCCGGGCCTGACCAGCACCGACGCCGCCGGGCGGTACCTCCCTGGCCACGGGGAGGTACCGCCCGGCGGCGTCGGTGTCCGACCGGGGCGCGGGCCGCTCAGGCCGCGGCCTTCCGGCCGGGCGACGGCCGCCGGGCATGCAGCAGCAGATGCGTCGCGACCCCCAGCAGCAGGCCCCAGAAGGCCGACCCGATGCCGAACAGCGCCATGCCGGAGGCCGTCGCCAGGAAGGTCACCACCGCGGCGTCCCGGCCCTGCTCGTCCGCCACGGCGGCCGCCAGGCTGCCCTGCAGGGAGGCCAGCAGGGCGACCCCGGCGACCACCGCGACCAGTTCCTTCGGCAGGCCGGCGAACAGGCTGACCAGCACCCCGCCGAAGGTGCCGACCACCAGGTAGAGCGCCCCGGCGGACATGCCGGCCACATAGCGGCGGCGCGGGTCCGGGTGGCTCTCCGGACCGGCGCAGATCGCCGCGGTGATGGCGGCGATGTTGATACCCGGCGAGCCGAAGGGAGCCAGCAGCACCGAGAGGCCGCCGGTGGATCCGATCAGCAGCCGGTCGTCCGGCCGGTAGCCGAAGGCCCGCAGCACCCCGAGCCCGGGGGCGTTCTGCGAGGCCAGCGCGACGATGGTGAGCGGCAGCGCGAGCCCGACCAGGGACGGCCAGGAGAAGGCCGGCGCGGTGAGCACCGGCCGGGTCGGCCCGCCGGCGTCGCCCAGGTCGAGCGGCAGGCCGACGGTGACCGCCGCCAGCACCCCGCCCGCCACCAGCGCGACCGGTACGGCGTACCGGGGGGCCAGCCGCTTGGCGAGCAGGAAGGCCGCGAAGGTGCCGAGCACCAGGGCGGGCGCGCCGTGCAGCGCGGTGAAGATCCCGGTGCCGAAAGAGAACAGGATCCCGGCGAGCATCGCGTTCACGATCCCGGCCGGGATCTCCCGGATCAGCCGCCCGAACAGCCCGGTGGTCCCGAACAGGGCGACCACCACCCCGCTGACCAGGAATGCGCCGACCGCCTCCCGGTACGGGTAGGCCCCGAGGCTGGTCACCAGCAGGGCCGCACCCGGGGTCGACCAGGCGGTGATCACCGGGGTGCGGGTCCACCAGCTGAGCAGCAGGCAGCTCAGGCCGCTGCCGACGGACACCGACCAGATCCAGGAGGCCGTGTGCGCCGGGTCGAGCCTTCCGGCGGCGGCCGCCGCGAGGACCACCACCAGCGGGCCCGAGAACGAGACGACGATGCAGACGAGCCCGGCGAGCAGGGCCGGGAGGGAGGCGTCCCGGCGCAGCGACCGGCGCCCGTCCTGATCGGGGGAGTCCGCCGCCGTCTGCTCCACGAGCTGCTGTTCGACCATCCCGGCAGTATCCCGGAGCGCGGTTCGCGAAGCTCCCGAAAAAACTTCTGACCCCACCTGCAACCCCCGGCGGGGATGGACGTCTTCAGGAGAGAAGGGCACGGAGAGCGAGACCGGCGCAGCCGGGGGGCGCACTTCCGCTCAGCAGGAGCGGGCCGGTCACCTTCACCCACACACCGTCATTGCCACCTCCCTGGGGGAACACATCATGCGCGCGTCCGGTATCTCCGCATTCACGAAGAACGTCCCGTCGCTCTCCCGCCGCTCCGCCCTCACCCTCGCCGCCGCCACCCTGGTGGTCGGCGCGGGCCTGCCGGTGCTCGGTGGCGCCGACTCCGCCTGGGCCTGCGGAGCCCCGGACGACGCGCCCGTCACGGCTCCGTCCACCGCGCCGGCGCCGGCCGTCACGCACAACGGCGGCCTCAACGCGGGCTTCTTCATGCTCAGGGACGGACTGACCATCACCGCCGGGGGAGCGAAGCTCGAAATCCCCGTCGAGGTGGGCAACTTCACCGGCGCCCCGTACGAGAAGGTGGTACCCCAGCTCAGCCTGTACAACGAGAAGGCCGGCAGCCACCCCGGTGGGGGGACCAACCTCCGCACCCAGGACTTCGTCGTCGAGGTGAGCACTCCCGGCGGCTGGCAGAAGCTGCCGATGGTGCACAGCTGCGACCCGGTGATCTACGCCGACACGTCGAGCCTCAAGGGTGAGCACCTCGACAACGGCCGGGCCACCCACTTCACCTTCCGGTTCGGCATGTCCGCGAACGCGCCGAAGGACCAGACCGAGATCAAGATCGGCGTCAACGCCTCGGCCGAGGACGAGAACGCTCAGCCGAACTGGACCTTCCGCAACGCGCAGGTGAAGCGCCCTGCGGCGCCCGCGCCCGGCAAGACCACCCCGCCGGCCGGACCGCAGACCACCGCGAAGCCCACCGCCACGCCCGCGGCGCCTGCGGCCGGCACGAAGGCCGCCGCACCGGCCACCGGCCCCGCCGCCGAGGCCCCTGCCACCGCCGCGCCCGCCGCACTGGCCGAGACCGGGGCGGGCGGCCCGAACGGCCTCCTGGCCGGTTCGGCCGCCGCTTTCGTCGCCCTCGGGGCCGGCGTCCTGATCGCCGTACGCCGCCTCCGCAACCAGGGCTGAGGCGGCCCGGCAAGCGGCAGGGGCCGTACCCCCACGGCGGTGGGGGTACGGCCCTGTCGTGCTGTGCGCGCGGGGTTCGGCCCCGGTTCACGGTGCGGGGATCAGCCCCAGGTGATCAGACGCTTCGGGCGCTCCAGCAGCGCGGCCACGTCGGCCAGCACCTTGGAGCCCAGCTCCCCGTCCACCAGGCGGTGGTCGAAGGAGAGTGCCAGCGTGGTGACCTGGCGCGGCACCACCTTGCCCTTGTGCACCCACGGCATGTCCCGGACCGCGCCGAAGGCCAGGATGGCGGCCTCGCCGGGGTTGAGGATCGGGGTGCCGGTGTCGACGCCGAAGACGCCGACGTTGGTGATGGTGACGGTGCCGCCCTGCATGTCGGCGGGGGAGGTCTTGCCCTGGCGGGCGGTGTCGACCAGCTCGCCGAGCGCGCTGGCGAGACCGGAGAGGGTCCGCGAGCCGGCGTCCTTGATGTTGGGGACGATCAGGCCGCGCGGGGTGGCCGCGGCGATGCCGAGGTTCACCTGTCCCTTGACGACGATCTCCTGCGCCGCCTCGTCCCACTGCGCGTTGATCTCGGGGTGCCGCTTGATCGCGGTCAGCAGCGCCTTGGCGACCAGCAGCAGCGGGCTGACCCGGACGTCCCGGCCCAGCTCGCCGGTCTCCTTCAGCCGCCGGACGAACTTCATCGTGCGGGTGACGTCGACCTGGACGAACTCGGTGACGTGCGGGGCGGTGAAGGCCGAGGCCACCATCGCCTGCGCGGTCGCCTTGCGGACGCCCTTGACCGGGATCCGTACGTCGCCGCCGGTCACGGCCACCGGGGCCGCCTCGACGACGGGCGCGGCCACCGGTGCCTGCGGGGCCGGGGCCACCACCGGCGCCGGCGCCAGGGCCGCGTGCACGTCCTCGCGGGTGATCACGCCGTCCGGGCCGGTCGGGACGACCGTCCGCAGGTCGACGCCGAGGTCCTTGGCGAGCTTGCGCACCGGCGGCTTGGCCAGCGGCCGGTCGCCGACGGCCTGCGCCGGCAGGGCCGGCAGCACGACGGGCGCCACCGGGGCGGGTGCGACCGGGGCCGCCACCACGACGGGGGCGGCCGGGGCCGCCGTGCCGTTGGAGACGGCGACGGTGGTGCTCTTGCGGGCCCGGCGGGTGGCGCCGCCGGTGCGCGGGCCGTACCCGACCAGCACCTCGCGGCGCTCCGGCTCGGCGGCCTCGGCCGGCTCGCTCGGCACGGCCGGCGCGGGCGCCGGGGCAGCGGGGGCGGGTGCCCCGCCGGCCACCGCGACCGTGATGATCGCCGTGCCGACGTCGACCGTCGCGCCCGCGGGGAAGAACAGCTGCTCGACCGTCCCGGTGAAGGGGATCGGCAGCTCGACCGCGGCCTTGGCGGTCTCCACCTCGCAGACGATCTGGCCGTCGGTGACGGGGTCGCCGGGCTTGACGTACCAGGTCAGGATCTCGGCCTCGGTGAGGCCCTCCCCGACGTCCGGCATCCTGAACTCGCGGAGCGAGCGAACTTCGGTGGTCATCATCGCTCCTTGGCTCAGTACGCGAACGAGCGGTCGACGGCGTCGAGCACACGGTCCAGATCGGGCAGGAAGGCCTCTTCCACCCGGGAGGGCGGGTAGGGCGCGTGGAAGCCGCCGACCCGCAGGACCGGCGCCTCCAGGTGGTAGAAGCAGCGTTCGGTGAGACGGGCGGCCAGCTCGGCACCCATGCCGAGGAAGACCGGTGCCTCGTGCACCACGATGGCGCGGCCGGTGCGCTTGACCGAGGCCTCCAGGGCCGCGAAGTCCACCGGGGAGAGCGAGCGCAGGTCGACGACCTCCAGGCTGCGGCCGTCCTCCTCGGCCGCCGCGGCGGCGTCCAGGCAGACCTTGACCATCGGGCCGTACGCGATCAGCGTGGCGTCCGTGCCGCCGCGGGCGATCCGGGCGTCGTGCAGCGGCAGGTCGGCGGCGTCGCCGACCTCGCCCTTGTCCCAGTAGCGGCGCTTGGGCTCCAGGAAGATCACCGGGTCGTCCGAGGCGATCGCCTGGCGCAGCATCCAGTGCGCGTCGTGCGCGTTGGAGGGGCTGACCACCCGCAGGCCGGCGGTGTGCGCGAAGTACGCCTCGTGCGACTCGCTGTGGTGCTCGACCGCGCCGATGCCGCCCGCGTACGGGATGCGGACGGTGACCGGGAGCTTGACGTGCCCCAGCGCGCGGGCGTGCATCTTGGCGAGCTGGGAGACGATCTGGTCGAAGGCCGGGTAGACGAAGCCGTCGAACTGGATCTCCACCACCGGGCGGTAGCCGCGCAGCGCGAGGCCGATCGCGGTGCCGACGATGCCGGACTCGGCGAGCGGGGTGTCGATGACCCGGCTCTCGCCGAAGTCCTTCTGCAGTCCGTCGGTGATCCGGAAGACGCCGCCGAGCTTGCCGATGTCCTCGCCCATCAGCAGCGTCTTGGGGTCGTTCTCCAGCGACTTGCGCAGGGCCTCGTTGAGCGCCTTCGCGATGCTGAGCTGACCGGCCATCAGAGGTTCTCCCCGCCCTCGAAGGAGGCCGCGTACGCGGTGTACTCGGCCCGTTCCTCGTCGACCAGCGTGTGCGGCTCCGCGTAGACGTGGTCGAAGATCAGGGTCGGGTCCGGGTCGGGCATGGAGCGCACGCCCTCGCGCACCCGCAGGCCGAGCTCCTCGCTCTTGGCCTCGACCGAGGCGAAGAACGCCTCGTCGGCCAGGCCCTCGCGGTCCAGGTGGGCCTTGAGGCGGGAGATCGGGTCCTTGGCGCGCCAGGCCTCGGTCTCCTCGGCGAGCCGGTAGCGGGTGGGGTCGTCCGAGGTGGTGTGGGCGCCCATCCGGTAGGTGAAGGCCTCGACCAGCACCGGGCCGTTGCCGCTGCGGGCATGGTCCAGCGCCCAGCGGGTGACCGCGAGGCAGGCCAGCACGTCGTTGCCGTCGACGCGGACGCCGGGGAAGCCGAAGCCGGAGGCGCGGCGGTACAGCGGGATCTTCGTCTGGTTGGTGGTGGGCTCGGAGATCGCCCACTGGTTGTTCTGGCAGAAGAAGACGACCGGCGCGTTGTAGACCGAGGCGAAGGTGAAGGCCTCGCTGACGTCGCCCTGGCTGGAGGCGCCGTCGCCGAAGTAGGCGATCACCGCGTCGTCGGTGCCGTCCTTGGTGATGCCCATCGCGTACCCGGTGGCGTGCAGGGCCTGCGCGCCGATCACGATGGTGTAGAGGTGGAAGTTCTTCTCGTTCGGGTCCCAGCCGCCGTGGTTCACGCCGCGGAACATGCCGAGCAGGTTGAGCGGGTCCACGTCCCGGCACCAGGCGACGCCGTGCTCACGGTAGGTGGGGAAGGCGTAGTCGCCGGGGCGCATGGCGCGGCCCGAACCGACCTGGGCGGCCTCCTGGCCGAGCAGCGAGGCCCACAGGCCGAGCTCGCCCTGCCGCTGCAGCGAGGTGGCCTCGGCGTCGAAGCGCCGGACGAGGACCAGGTCGCGGTAGAGGTCGCGGAGCTCTTCCGGGGTGGTGGTGAGCGGATAGTCCGGGTGCTCGACCCGCTCCCCCTCGGGGGTCAGCAGCTGGATCAGCTCCGGCTGGGCTCCCGAACCCGCGGGGAGGTTGTCAGGTACGGCCGGGGCGGCCTTCTTGCGCGCCCTCGCCGTGCTTTTGACGGTCACGTCTTCTCCTCGGTCTGTCCGGCCGCCCGGGGTCGCCGGTGACCGGTCCGGTCACCGCCTCGCGAGGCGCGCTTGGGTGTGCGCACCGGCTGCGGGGCAGGTGGTGATCCTCTTCCGACGGCGTACCTCACGAGAACGTTACCCAGCGACCGCCCTTGGCGCGCTTGCGCTAGGACGTCCTAGTTGTTCACGTCCGGGAGCGGCGGGTGTGGCGCAGCTCTCACGGTGGTGCCGTGCAGGACACCTGCGCACGCTATCCGGGCAGCGGGCTCCGCGTAAGGGGGTAATGGGGATCGGTTTTTTTCCGGCCCGCCGGCGGGTAACGGCCCGCGCACCGGCGGTGCGCGGGCGGGCCGGCGGCTCGGCGCGGGCGCCGTACGGGCGGTGCGCGGGCGGAGCGGTGGTGCGCGTCGTGGCGGGCGACGGGTCTCCGGGCATCCGGTATGGGACTCTTTGGACGTGACGACAAACGGACATATCAGAGTATTTCTGCTCGACGACCACGAGGTGGTCCGGCGGGGCGTCCACGACCTGCTGTCCGTCGAGGGCGACATCGAGGTGGTCGGCGAGGCCGGCACCGCCGCCGAGGCCCTCGCCCGGATCCCGGCCGTGCACCCGGACGTCGCCGTGCTCGACGTCCGACTTCCGGACGGCAACGGCGTGGAGGTCTGCCGTGAGATCCGGTCCCGGCTGCCGGACATCAAGTGCCTGATGCTCACCTCGTTCTCGGACGACGAGGCGCTCTTCGACTCGATCATGGCCGGTGCCTCCGGGTACGTGCTCAAGGCGATCCGCGGCACCGACCTGATCACCGCCGTCCGGGACGTCGCGGCCGGCAAGTCGCTGCTCGACCCGGTCGCCACCAGCCGGGTGCTGGAGCGGCTCCGCGAGGGCGGCGAGAAGCAGGACGAACGGCTCGCCCAGCTCACCAAGCAGGAGCGCCGGATCCTCGACCTGATCGGCGAGGGGATGACCAACCGCCAGATCGGCAACGAACTGCACCTGGCCGAGAAGACGGTGAAGAACTACGTCTCCAGCCTGCTGGCCAAGATGGGCATGGAGCGGCGCACCCAGGCCGCCGCCTTCGTGGCCCGCCACCAGGCCGACCAGAACCACTGAGCGCACGCCCCGGACCGGGACGCCGGGCCTGACCCGTTCAGAACGTTGACGGTTTGTCAAGGACCCCCGGCGGGGGGCCCTACGCTCTGGCCGTGACTCCACAATCACTCTCGGCCACGGCCGCCGCCCTCCGGCCCCCCGCCCCCCGGCAGCCCCCCGCGGGAGCGCTGGCCTGCGCCCCGGCCCGTCCCGACCTCCAGGCCCCGCCGATGGGGACCCTCAGCCCGCCCGTCCCGCCGTCCGCGCTGGCCACCGTCCTGCGGTCCTACCGGGTGGGCCCCCTGCTGGAGGCCGTGCCCGTGGCGGAGGGTCTGCTCAACCGGGGCTACCGCGTCACCACCGGGAGCGGTTCGTACTTCCTCAAGTGCTACGTGGACGCCGCCACCGCGAGCCGGCCGGTGATCGCCGGCCAGCACCGGGCCACCGCCGGCCTGCACCGGCGCGGGCTGCCGGTGGCGCCGCCGCTGGCCGGCGCCGGCGGCCGGACGGTGACCGCGTCCGGCGGCCGGCTCTTCGCGCTCTTCCCCTGGATCGAGGGCCGGCACCGGCACGGCACCGACCTGGACCTCCCGCAGTGCGAGGCGCTCGGCGCGCTGCTCGCCCGGCTGCACGGCGCGCTCGACGAGGTCTGCGCCGCCAGGCCGCAGCCGGCCGGGTACCGCAGCGCCGACCCGCGCGACAGCACCCGGCTGGCCGCCGCCCTCCGGCTGCGGGCCCGCGAGCGGCAGCCGTACGGGGCTTTCGACGCCCTGGCCGAGCAGCGGCTCAGCGAGCGGATCGAGCTGCTGGCCGAGCTCGCGCACCGCCGACCGGCCCCGGACGCGGCCCCGCCCACCGGCTGGACGCACGGCGACTTCCACGGCCTCAACCTGCTCCACCGCCGCGGCCGGGTGGCGACCGTCCTCGACTGGGACAAGCTCGGACCGCAGCCCCGCGCCGAGGAGGCCGTACGGGCCGCGACCCTGCTCTTCAACCACCCGCTGACCGGGGTGCTCGACCTGGTTCGGGTCCGCCGCTGGTCCCGGGCGTACCGGGCGGGCGGCGGGGCCCGACCGGAGGAGATGGCGGCGGCCGCGCACCGGGTCTGGTGGGAGCGGCTGAACGACTTCTGGATCCTGCAGTGGCACTACCAGCGCGGCGACCACCGGGCCGACCCGCTGTTCCCGGCCACGGCGGGTCAGCTGGCGTGGTGGTGCCAGGAGTACGAACAGGTCCTGGACGCCTTCACCAACTGACCCGGCGGCGGCTACCCGGCCGCCGGCAGGGTGACCGGCGCGGTGGGCGACGCCGGGGGATGGGCGCTGCTGCTCGCCGAGGACGTCGCCCCGCCCGTCGAGGTCGCGGACCCGGACGAGGTCGGCGAGGCCGTGGCCGTCGGCGACTTGGTGGCCGTCGCACTCGGCGACAGCGACGGCGACGGCGTGCTGTGCCGGGTCGGCGCCGAGGTCTGCACGAAGGTCTGGCTGTCGCTCGGCGCCTGGGACTGCTTGGTGGCGGACGGCGACGGCTGGGCCGAGGGCGAGCTCTGCGTCGGCTCGGGCGTCGACGAGGTGCTCGTCACCACCTTGTCGGGCGTGGTGCCGGGGCTCTTGTGGCCGGCCTGCACCGCGAAGGCGATGCCGATCCCGGCCGCGACGAGCACTGCGACCACACCGGCCACCCAGCCCCACGGGCCGCGCCGGCGGTCGTGGTCGTCCCCGTCGCCGCCGTTCGGGCCGCCCGGACCCTGGTAGGGGCCCGACGGGGTGCCGTACCCGTTGCCGCCCTGGTAGGGCAGCGCCGTCGTCGGGTCGCCCTGGCCCATCGACCCGAACGACTCGGTGATCGCGGTACCGCCGCCGGGCGGTGTGCCCTGGCCGCCGTACCCGCCGGTCGCCGGGCCCGGGAAGGCGCCGCTGTGGCCCTGCCCCGCGGCCGCCAGACCCGCGGCCGCGGCGGCGGCCGCCGCACCCGGGTAGCCGGCCCCGGCGGCGCCGTGCAGCTGGCGCAGCGCGTGCTGGAGGTGCGCCCGGAACTCGTCGGCGTCCTGGAAGCGGTCGTCCGGGTTCTTCGCCAGCGAGCGCAGTACCAGGGCGTCCAACCCGGCCGGCACCCGGTGGTTGGCCTGCGACGGCGGCACCGGCGCGTCCTGGACGTGCTGGTAGACCACCGAGAGCGGGGTGTCGCCGGTGAACGGCGGTCGCAGCGCCAGCAGCTCGTAGAGCATGCAACCGGCCGCGTACAGGTCGGAGCGGTGGTCGACGGCCTTGCCGAGGGCCTGCTCGGGCGAGAGGTACTGCGGGGTGCCCATGACCATGCCGGTCTGGGTCATCGTGCTGGCCGCGCCGGTCAGCGCGCGGGCGATGCCGAAGTCCATCACCTTGACCGCGCCGCCGGTCGTGATGATCACGTTGGCGGGCTTGATGTCGCGGTGCACGATGCCGTGCCGGTGGCTGTAGGCGAGCGCCTCCAGGACGCCGGCGATGATGATCAGCGCCTGGTCGACCGGCGGGGCCTCCTCGTCCACCAGCAGCTCGCGGACGGTACGGCCCTCGACCAGCTCCATCACGATGTACGGCGTGGACTCGCCGCCGCCGTCCGGGCCGTCGCTCCAGTGCTGCTCCTCGCCGGTGTCGTAGACGGCGACGATGGAGTGGTGGTTGAGGCCGGCGACGGACTGCGCCTCGCGGCTGAACCGCAGCCGGGCGATGTCGTCCTGGGCCAGCTCGGGGCGCAGCAGCTTGACGGCGACGGTCCGGCCGAGCCGGACGTCCTGCGCGGCGAGCACCTCCGCCATGCCGCCGCGGCCGAGGCGGTGGGTCAGGCGGTACCGGCCGTCGCCGACGGTGCCGAGCGGCGCCGCGCTGCCGCGGCCCGGGGTGTGCGGGCCCGCGCCGGAGGCCGGGATGGCGGCGGTCGGACCGGTGGCCTCGCGTGCGGCCTCGTCCCGGCCGGCGGCGCCGTCCCCCTCGCCGTCGCCAGGCTGCTGCGTTTGTGCCATCGCTCCTCGCCCCGGGCCTTCGCTCGGATCGCGGTCGCCCTGTCGCTACGTAATCACTGGAACGCTACCGCCTCGGACAGCCTGCCGTGGCACGGCCGTCCTCGGCGGGCCCTTCAGAGCTGCCCGCCGGCCGCGGAGGGCAGCTGGTCCAGCTGGAGCACGGCGGCGGGCAGCGACCGGCTGCTGTTGTAGTCGGAGGTGCTGTTGTCCGCCTTGGTCACCACGATGGCGATGATGATGATCACCAGCACGATCACGCCGAGGATGATGCCGACCACCACCAGCGCGGTCGAGCAGCCGTTGTTGTTGTTCGCCGGCACCGGCGCGAACACCGGCTGCTGCATCGGCATCGGCGCGGGCGTGTGCGCCTGCTGCGGGAACGGCGGCGGCGTCTGCGGGTGGAAGCCGTGCGGCGGCGGCGTCTGGTACTGCGGCTGCGCGAAGGGCTGCGGCGTGTGCGGTGCCTGCGGGGCCGGCGTGCGGTACGGCGGCGGCGGCGTCTGCGGACCGTACTGCGGCGAGGTGTGGACCGGCTGGTACGGCTGGGCGACCTGCGGGGCGGGTGTCCTGAGGTCGCCCGGGACCTGCGGCATGTTGGTGAGCGAGGTGGAGGCGTGCGCCGAGCGCGGACCCTCGTTGATCACCAGCGGGGTGCTGGCCTGCAGCGGGCTGCCGGCGCCGCCGCCGAGCACCCGCTCGACCTCCTCGCGCATGGCCTCGGCGGTCGGGAACCGGTGCGCCGGGTCCTTCCGCAGGGCCCGGGCCACCAGCGCGTCGATCGCCGGCGTGATCGCCCGGTTGAGCGAGGACGGCGTCGGGGGCTCCTCCTGCACGTGCTTGTACGCGATCGAGAAGGGCGAGTCCCCGTCGAACGGCAGCTGGCCGGTGAGCAGCTCGAACAGCATGCAGCCGACCGAGTAGAGGTCGGAGCGGGCGTCCACGCTCTTGCCGAGCGCCTGCTCGGGGGAGAGGTACTGCGGGGTGCCGACGACCATGCCGGTCTGGGTCATCGAGGTGACACCGGACTGCAGCGCGCGGGCGATGCCGAAGTCCATCACCTTGACGACGCCCTTGCGGTCGAACATCACGTTGCCGGGCTTGATGTCACGGTGGACCAGGCCCGCGTCGTGCGAGGCCTCCAGCGCGGCCAGCACCCCGGCGGTGATCTTCAGCGCGCGCTCGGCGGGCATCGCGCCGTACTGGGCGATCGCCTCGTTCAGCACGTCGCGCAGCGGCTGGCCCTCGACCAGCTGCATCACGATGTACGGGGTGGTGGCGCCGTCTCCGGCGACGTCCTCGCCGGAGTCGTAGACCGTGACGATGTTGGTGTGTTCGAGCCGGGCGACGGCCTGGGCCTCGCGGCGGAACCGCTCCCGGAAGGACTGCTCCCGGCCCAGCTCGGTGTGCAGCGTCTTCACCGCGACCTGGCGGTCCAGCACGTTGTCGTACGCCAGGTGGACGGAGGCCATGCCGCCCTCGCCGAGCAGGTGCTGAAGCTCGTACCTGCCGTTGCCCAGGGAGTAGCCCTGACCCGCGGTGCCGCCGTCGCTCATGGTCCTCTGCTCCCCCTCGGCCGTGGTGACACCCCGGCCGTGACGTTCGGTATCGTCCGTGCGGACCGGGCACCGCCACCGGCCGGCCCGACCCCCGCCGCGGCCTCGGGGGGCCTGCGACAGGGGCCAGGGTATCGGCTCGGCGGGCCACCGCTCTGTGCAGGGCCGACACTGTGACCCGGCTGCGACACCCCGTGGGCGGCCGCCGGCCTACAGGTACGGGCCGGAGCGCATGCCCCGGCCCTCGCCCGGCTCCTCCAGGTCGGACTCGGCGCCGTGCAGGCCGGGCGGGAGCGCCCGCCGCATCTGCTCCAACTGCGCCCGGGCGGCCATCTGCTGGGCGAACAGCGCGGTCTGGATGCCGTGGAAGAGACCCTCCAGCCACCCCACCAGCTGCGCCTGCGCGATCCGCAGCTCGGCCTCGGTCGGGATGGTGTCCTCGGTGAACGGCAGCGACAGCCGCTCCAGCTCCGCCACCAGCTCGGGCGCCAGCCCGAGTTCCAGCTCCTTGATGGAGCTGGCGTGGATGTCCTTCAGCCGGACCCGGCTGGCCTCGTCGAGGGGAGCCGCCCGGACTTCCTCCAGCAGCTGCTTGATCATGCTGCCGATCCGCATGACCTTGGCCGGCTGCTCCACCATCTCGGTCACCGGGAGTTCGCGGGGCTCGAACCCGTCGTCCTCGCCGAGCCGCGCGAAACCCTGGCCCACCGGCATCCCGTCCGGCCCGACGATCAGCACCTTGGGGCCGTCCGGCGACTGGCCGCCCGACGCCTGGGACGACTCCTGCTGCGAGTGCTCGTTCATCGGCTTCGTCATGAATCCCATTCTCTCTCACCGGGCTTCGGTCCAGGGAAGACCCCGGCCCGCAGCCGGTCGCCGACCGGTGCCTTCCGGCGGCCGGCGGTGCCCGCGGCCGGGCCCTCCCCCGGGCACCCGCCGGCAGATCCGCCGCGGGCACCCCCCGGTCGTGTGCGACCGTCACGCAGATGATCTGCCGGGCCGTCAGATCCGGTCAAACGCGGGGCCCGCCCGGGCCGCCGCGGCGCCGCTCAGCCCCGGCGCATCCGCAGCCCGACCAGGGCCAGGCCGCTGCCGATCAGGGCCAGGCCGGCGCCGAGTGGCAGCTGCAGGGTCGACGGGTCGGTCCACCGGGTGGGGGCGGCGATCGGGCCGGCCGCCTCGAGGGTGCCGGCTCCGTCGGCCAGGGTCTGCGGGGACTCGCCCCCGGGGCCGGCGTCCGGCGGCGCCGGAGCCACGTCCTCGTCCACCGTGCCGCCGGCGGCCGGCGTCGGAGCGGCCGGCTCGACCCGGAAGCGGGCGCCCGGCCCCTGCGGCGCGGGGCCGAGGTGGTGCCGGTACGCCTGCGCGCGGTCCACCGGCGGGATCCGGTCCGGCACCGGGTGGCGGTCGTCCCGCCCGGGCCCGGCCGGATCGGCGAACGGCCCGGCCGGGGACGCCACCGGCCGCGAGGGCGGCCCGACCGGCCCCTGCCCGGCGGGGGAGAGCCCGGGGTCCGCGTGCTCAGGCGCGGCGGCCGGGGACGGCTCCGCCGACGGCGAGGCCTCGGCCGACGACCCGGGCAGGTGCTGCGGGCCCGCCCCGGCGGCGGGCGACCCCGGGCCCGGGCCGGAGTCCGGCGAGGCGGGCGCGGAGGGGCTGCGGGTGGTGGGTAGCGGGGACGGCACCGGCCCGGGCACCGGCTCGCCCTCCGCGGGCCCGCCCGGCTCGGCGGACGGCCCGGCCGACGGGGACTCCTGGGCGTCCGGGAGTCCCGGGTCGGCGGAGGGCTCGCCGGCAAGGGGCCCGTCCTCGGCCTGCGGGTCGGCGGTGGAGGAGTCCGGGACGGCGGGGTCGTCGACGGAAACGTCGGCGAAGACGTCGGCGAAGACGTCGGCGGGGTCGGCGCCGGCCGGATCGGCCGGGCCGGGGGGCGGCGGGGCGGGGAGCCGCAGGGCGGGGAAGGGCAGCCCCGGCATCGAGACGGCGGCCACCGCCGGAGCGGCCGCGGCCCGCAGCGACAGGGCTCCCCCCGGGGCGTCCGCGGCGGGCCGGGCGACCGCCCCGGCCTGCTCGCCGGCCGCCGCGGCGAAAGCGGGCGAGGAGAGCAGCAGCGGGAGGGCGAGGCCGGCCGCCGCGGCCCAACAGGCGGCGGCCGGCCGGTGGCGTCCGCCGGCGGGAGCACCGGCGCCGGTACGGGCGCGGTTCGGCTCGGCGGGAGAGAGCTCGGAGAACACGTACGAAGGTGTGGCCACGGACGGAGGTCCTTCCGACGGCCGACCGCGCTTCGGCGCGGCCGGCGGCGGGACAGCTCGGATCCAGCCTCACACAATCCGACAATCCGGGCATTCCGAACAAGATCGGACACCGTACGTCACCCGGTCCTCACCAGCGCCCGTCGAGCCGGCCCGGAGCGGCCGCCCGCCCGTCCGCCCCGCCCCGGCCCGTCGCCGCGCCCCGGCCCGCAGCGGGGCACCGGACCTCACACCCGCAGGACCACCTTGCCCACCTGCGCCCCCGACTCCAGCAGACGATGGCCGGCGGCCGCCTCGGCCAGCGGCAGCACCTGGTGCACCACCGGCCGGACCACCCCGCCCTCGATCAACGGCCAGACGTGCTCGCGCACGCCCGCGACGATCGCCGCCTTCTCCGCCAGCGGACGGCCGCGCAGCGAGGTGCCCACCACGGCCGCCCGCTTCGCCAGCAGCGCGCCGAGGTTCAGCTCGGCCTTCACCCCGCCCTGCAGGCCGATGATCACCAGCCGCCCGTTCAGCGCCAGCGAAGCCACGTTCCGCTCCAGGTACCTGGCGCCCATGATGTCCAGCACCACGTCCACGCCGGCCCCGCCGGTCGCCTCCCGGACGGCCTCCGCGAAGTCCTGCTCGCGGTAGTTGATGCCGACGTCCGCGCCCAGCTCGGCGCAGCGCGCCAGCTTCTCCGCGCTGCCGGCGGTCACCAGCACCCGCGCGCCGACCGCCTTCGCCAGCTGGATCGCCATCGTCCCGATCCCGCTCGCGCCGCCGTGCAGCAGCACCGTCTCGGTCGGCCGCAGGTGCGCCACCATGAAAAGGTTCGACCAGACCGTCGCCGTCACCTCGGGCAGCGCGGCGGCCTCCTCCAGGCCCACCCCCTTGGGCACCGGCAGCAGTTGCCCGACCGGCACCGCCACCCGCTCCGCGTAGCCGCCGCCGGACAGCAGCGCGCACACCTCGTCGCCGACGCCCCAGCCGGAGACCCCCGCGCCGAGCGCGACGATCCGTCCGGAACACTCCAGGCCCGGGTACGGGGAGGCGCCGGGCGGCGGGTCGTAGAAGCCCTGGCGCTGCAGCAGATCGGCCCGGTTGACGGCGGTGGCCACGACCTCGACCAGCACCTCGCCCTCGCCGGGCACGGGATCGGGAACTTCGGCCCAGGTCAGCGCTTCGGGGCCGCCTGGCTGGGGAACGGTGATGGCTCGCATGCCCGCCACGCTACGCCCGCTCGCCGGCCGGCCGGCGGACGACCGGCCGGGTCGGGCCCCGGGCGGGCCCGCCGCCGCGCGGCGGTGTCAGTTCCCGTCCACGGCCCACCCCATGATTCTTCGTATGACCATCGACAGACCACCACCCCGGCCGGGCGTCAGGCCGTCGCGGCTGCGATTGGCCGGCATCGGCGCCAGGAGCGTCGCCGAGGGCGGGACGGACTCCGACCGCCAGATCGCCCTGCCCAGCCGCAGCGGCGCCCCGCCGCTGCGCCAGGTGCTCAAACGCCTGCTGCTGGCCCTCGGCGTGCTGGCCGCGACGACCCTGATCGTCTGGGCCGACCGCGGCGGGTACAACGACAACTCCGACGGCCAGGTCGACCTCCTGGACGCCGCCTACTACGCCACCGTCACCCTCTCCACCACCGGGTACGGCGACATCACCCCGGTCAGCGACACGGCGAGGCTGATCAACATCTTCGTGATCACCCCGCTGCGGGTGCTCTTCCTGATCATCCTGGTCGGCACCACCCTGGAGGTGCTGACCGAACGCACCCGCCAGCAATGGCGCATCGGACGCTGGAGGTCCACCGTGCGCGAGCACACCGTCGTCATCGGCTACGGCACCAAGGGGCGTACCGCCGTGGACACCCTGCTCGGCCAGGGCGTCCGCAAGGACTCGATCGTCGTGGTCGACCCGCAGCAGAAGGTGGTCGACCAGGCCGCCCGGGACGGCCTGGTCGGCGTGGTCGGCGACGCCACCCGCACGGACACCCTGCTGCGGGCCGAACTCCCGCGGGCCGCCCAGGTCGTGGTCGCACCCGAGCGGGACGACACCGCCGTCCTGATCACCCTGACGGCACGTCAGCTCAACAAGAGCGCCACGGTGGTCGCCGCCGTGCGGGAGGACGAGAACGCGCCGCTGCTGCGGCAGAGCGGCGCCGACGTGGTGGTGACCAGCTCCAGCTCGGCCGGCCGGCTGCTGGGCATGTCGATGCTCAGCCCGCACGCGGGCTCGGTGATGGAGGACCTGCTCACCTACGGCACCGGGCTGGACGTCGTCGAACGCCCGGTCACCCGGGCCGAGGCCGGGCACAGCCCGCGCGAGTGCGCCGACCTGGTGGTGGCCGTGGTGCGTGGCCGCCGGGTGCTCAACTACACCGACCCGGAGGCCGCCGTCCTGAAGCTCACCGACCGGGTCATCACCATCCGGCCGGCCGGGCCGCCGCCGGCAGGCTGACGACCGGGCCGGGTACCGTCGGGCCGGCCCGTTCACGGCACGGGCAGGAGCTCCACCGGTGCGCCCGCCGGGACCCCGCCGGGCGGCACCACCGCGAGGGCCTCGGCCAGCGCCAGTCCGCGCAGCATCGCCGGCCCGTCGAAGGCCAGCGCCACGGCGCCGCGCACGGTCCGCCGGACGGGCAGCAGGCGGGTGTCGTGCGGGTGGCCGGGCAGCGGGTCGGCGGCCGGCGTGACGGCCGGCCCGGCGACGGCCCGGCCGGCCAGCGCGTGCAGCAACGGCAGGGCGAGGGTGACCGTCCCGGCGACGGCCGCCAGCGGGTTGCCGGGCAGGCCCACCAGGTGCCGGCCGTCCGGCAGTTCGGCCAGCACCATGGGGTGCCCGGGCCGGACGGCCACGCCGTCCACCAGCAGCCGGGCGCCCGCCGCCGCCAGCGCACCGTGCAGGAAGTCGACCGGCCCGGCGGCGGTGCCGCCGGTGGTGACGACGACGTCGGCGGGCGAGTGCCGGACGGCGTCCCGCAGCAGGCCGAAGTCGTCCCGGACCTGGCGGCGGCCCAGCACCTCGGCGCCGGCCGCGCGCAACCAGGGCAGCAGCAGCGGGCCGAGCGCGTCCCGGACCCGGCCGGGCCGCGGGAGCCCGGACTCCAGCAGTTCGTCGCCCAGGACGAGCAGTTCGACGGTGGGACGGCGGTGCACGGCCAGCAGGTCGTGGCCGCAGGCGGCGGCCAGGCCCAGCACGGACGGGCCGACCGGTGTCCCGGCGGGCAGCAGATGGTCGCCGCGGTGGCACTCCTGCCCGCGCGGGCGGACGTCCTGCCCCGGGGCCAGGCCGCCCGGGGCGCGGTCGTGCAACAGGGCGCCGTCCAGGCGGCCGTGCTCGCGCCGCAGCACGGCGGTGGCGCCGGGGGGCAGCTGGGCGCCGGTGGCGATCTCCACGGCGGCGCCGTCGGCGAGCACCCCGGCCGGCCGGCCCGCCAGCAGCCGGCCCGCCGGGCGCCAGGGGCCGGGGCCGGCGACGGCCCAGCCGTCCATCGCCGAGGTGTCGAAGGCCGGCAGGTCGGTGAGCGCGGTGAGCGGTTCGGCGAGGGTCCGGCCGATCGCTTCGGCGAGGTCCACCCGCAGCGGGTCCACGGGCCGGCGCCCGGCCTGCCGGGCGGTCTCGCGGGCCTGCGGCCAGGGGAGTTCGCCGACGGTCGCGGCGGCCGGGGGCGGGCCGCCGGCGTCGCCGGGTCCGAGGCCCGGGGCGCCGTCGCCGGGGCCGCCGGGCACCGGGGCGGCCCCGGCGGAGCTGCCCCGCGCGGAGCTGTCCGACGCGGAGCTGCCCGACGCGGAGCTGCCCGACGCGGACGTGCCCGCTGCTGACGTACCCGGCTCGGCGCCCGTCAGGATGCTCACGTCTCCTCCGGGTGGGCGGCCGCCCACCGCTCGGCGAGGGTGGTGGTGCGCCTGGTGCCCTCCTCGACGGCCTGCGCCCCGCCGCCCCGCAGGGCGGCGGCGTACCCCACCAGGAAGGCGGTCAGCGGCGCCGCGGGCCGGGCCACCCCGTGGGCGACCACCCTGGTAATGTCCAGCAACCCGGGTACGTCGACGTCGAGCTCGATCCCCAGCTCGGTGCAGACCTCGGCGATCCAGTCGTCCAGCGTGCGCTCCATAGCCCCATGCTGCCTGATCCCGGGCGTCCTGCGATGTTGGGCCGGTGAGCGGCGCGCGTCGTTTCGCTCACGTCCGGGCGGCGGCGGCTGTGAGCGGCCCCGTCGGCGGGAGCCCGCCCGCCGGTGCCCGCGCGCCCTGGCCGGTGACCGCCGGCGGCCCTCACCCGGGCCCGGGCCGCGCCGACCGCCCCGACCCGGCACGCTCGCGCTCGCGGGCCCGGGCCAGTTCCTCCCAGGTGTCGCAGTCGTCGGTGACGCCCTCGGCGTCCGCCAGCCGTACCGTGCGCAGGCCGCCGGTGAGGCGGCGCAGCGGGAGGCCCGCAGGATCTCCCAGCGCGGCGAGGGCGGCGCGCAGCGCCCCGGTGCGGTACGCGGCGGCGAGCGGCTGGTCGCGGCCGGCCGCGTCCACCAGCAGCGCCGCCTCGGGCGCGTCCGGGCCCTGCGTGCCGGGGCCGTCCAGGGCCTCGACCAGGCGGTGGACGGTCCGCTCGTCCAGGAACGGCAGGTCGGCGGCGAGCAGCAGCACCGTCCCCGCGCTCACCTGGGCCAGTCCGGCGGCGACGGCGGCGACCGGTCCGCCGCCGGGCGGCCGCTCCCTGGTCCAGCGCAGTCCCGTACGGGTGGTCGGCCGGACCGGTCCCACCACCACCGTGGTGGCGGCCCCCGCGCAGGCGTCGAGCACCCGGTCGAGCAGGGTGCTCGCACCGACCGTGAGGCCGGGCTTGTCCGCTCCGCCGAGCCGCCGGGCGGCGCCCCCGGCGGGCACGATCGCGTCGTACGGTGTCATGCCGTCAGTATCCGCCCGGGCGGAACCGCGCAGGGCCGGCCGGTGGTGCGGGACGGGCCGGCAGGGCCGGCGGCTGGGCGGGGCCCGGCGGGGCGGCCGTCGGCCTAGTCGTCCTCGACGATCTCGCCCTCGACGATCTCGTCCAGCTCCCGGGCCACGTTGGCCGCCGCGCCGTGCTGCAGGATCGCGGGCAGGGTCAGCTCCGCGTACCGCTCGTTCATGGCCGCGACCAGGGCCTCCGGGTCGGTGGGGTGCTCGCGCAGCCGGTCGTCGAAGTCCCGCAGGTACTCGCCGGTGAAGGCCAGCACGTCGGCGGCGTCGTCCCCGCGGTCGGGCGCCCGGTGGCCGGCGATCACCCGCTCGACGCCGAGTTCGGCGATCCGGCCGAGGTTGCGCCGCCACCGGGTGCGCTGCTCGGGCGTGGTGTCGGCGGTCCAGACGTGGGTGCCGTTGTAGGCGAAGTCGCCCGCGATCACCGTGCGGATGCTCGGCACGTGCACCACGGTGGAGCCCTCGCAGTCGCCCTGGCCGAGCAGCAGCACCGGGATCAGCTGGCGGTCGACCATCAGCGGCTGCGGGAGCAGCTGCGCGGGCACCAGCGGGTGGTCCGGGATGTCGTCGCCGTACACCGGCTTCCACTGGGCGACCTTGGCGGCTGCGGTGCGCAGGATGCCCTCCACCACGGGCGGCGCGGCGAGCAGCTGCGCCTCGGGGAAGAGCCGCAGCACCTCCTCCGCGCCGAAGTAGTGGTCGGGGTGCTGGTGGGTGATGACGATGGCGAGCAGGCGGCGGCCCTTGCCGGCCACCCATTCGGCGAGCTCCCGGCCGGCGCTGCGGGTGAGCTGGGCGTCCACCAGGATCGCGCTCTGCTCGCCGAGGATCAGCGTGGAGGTCGCGAAGAACGCCGACTCGGGGCCGGTGAAGACGGCGATCTCCAGCGGGCGGACGTCCGGGGCCCCCGTGCGGCGGGCCGTCGGATCCGGTCCGGCGCTCTCCTCGGGCGGGGACGACGTCACTTCTGCTCCTGGCGGTCGGTCGGGGCCGGGGCCGGGTCGTCCCGGCCCCGCCATGTCTGGACCAGCATGGGAGCAAGCCCCGCCGTTTGGCGGTTAGGCGCGCCCGGCGGGGTCGCGGGCCCCGCCGCGGGCGCCCCGCCCGGGCGCGGCCGCGCCCGGGCGGCCGGACGGTCCGGACAGGGCCGGACAAGGCCGGACAAGGCCGGACAAGGCCGGCACCGGATCGCCGCGAGGCCGGACGGGCCGGCGCCGGGCCCCTGGCGCTCAGGCGGCCAGCGCCTTGGCCTTGGCCTCGGCGTCCTGCAGGGCCTGGGCCCGGGACGCCCGGGCGTGCTCCACGAAGGCCGCCAGCTCCGGCTGGACCGGGGCCAGGGTGAACTCCGGAACGATGAAGTCGACCTCCAGGCCGAGCATCCCGGTGAGCACCTTGTCCAGGTAGGTGGTGACGAACTCGAAGCTCTCCCGCGGGCTGCCCGGCCCGTACGAGCCGCCGCGCGAGGCGACCACGGTGACGGGTGTGCCGGCCGCGGAGGGTTGGGCGCCGGCGGTGCGGCCCATCACGATCACCTGGTCGAGCCAGGCCTTCAGGCTGGACGGGATCGTGAAGTTGTACATCGGGGTGCCGATGACGACCGCGTCCGCCTGCTCCAGCTCGGCGGCCAGCTGCTCGCGCAGGGCCAGGGCGGCCTCCTGCCCGGGGGTGCGCTGCCCGGCCGGCACGAAGGGGGCGGTGACGGCGGCGGCGTCCAGGTGCGGCAGCGGGTCGAGGGCCAGGTCGCGGTAGATCACGGTGCCCTCCGGGTGCTGGGCGAGCCAGGTCTCGCGGAAGACGGCGGAGACCTCCCGGGAGACGGAGCCGTCGGCGAGGGCGGACGAGTCGATGTGCAGCAGCGTGGGCATGGCAGACCTCTGATTAGTAAGGAGCTGACCTTTTATTGGCAGCTGCGTTTAACGTAGCAGCTTACTTTTCTATAGTCACTAGCGGGCGGCCGGTACCCTGTATCCATGGCCGCGCAGGAGGTACCGACGAGCACGACCGAGCCCTGCACCACCGAGCCCTGCAACGGGGTGGGCCTCGCCATCACCCGTGCCTTCGAACTGCTCGGCAAGCGCTGGACCGGACTGGTCGTCGCGGTGCTGGACGAACACGGGCCCAGCTACTTCTCCGAGCTGCGCCGGGCCGTCCCCGGCATCAGCGAGCGGATGCTCTCCGACCGGCTCACCGAACTCGCCGACGCCGGACTCGTACTCCGCCAGGTCGACGAAGGCCCGCCGCTACGGGTCAGCTACCGCCTCACCGAGGCCGGCGCGGCACTTCGCCCCGCCCTGGGCGAACTCGCCCGCTGGGCCGAGCGGCACCTGTGCCCCGGCCGCCCGACCTGCTGACCGCACGCCGCCGGGCGGCGCCGCGGGCCACCTTGGCCGCGCGCGGCACCGGACCCGACCGGGCCCGGACCTGCCGATCAGGGGCGCACCACACGGCAGACGCAGAACAGCACCCGGACCAGGCGGTCCGGGTGCTGCGAAGTGCGAGGGGGTGCGGCGGGCCTACTCGGCCCGGCCGGCGCCGTTCTTCTTGCCGGTGATCCGGTCGAAGCGGTCGGTGATGCCCCAGGAGGTGACCCGCCACAGGGCCTCCAGGACGATGCTCCGGCTCATCTTGGACGCGCCGAGCTCCCGCTCGACGAAGGTGATCGGCACCTCGGCGACCTTGAAGCCGGCCTTCACCGTGCGCCACGCCAGGTCGACCTGGAAGCAGTACCCGGCCGAGGCGACCTCGTCCATGCCCAGCCCGAGCAGCGTCTCCTTGCGGAACGCCCGGTAGCCACCGGTCACGTCGCGGATCGGCACACCCAGCATCAGGCGCGAGTACGTGGAGCCGCCGCGCGAGAGCAGCAGGCGCGACTTCGGCCAGTTCACCACCCGGCCGCCCGGCACCCAGCGCGAACCCAGCACCAGGTCGGCGCCGCGCAGCGCGGTCAGCAGCCGCTCGAGCTCCTCGGGGCGGTGCGAGCCGTCGGCGTCCATCTCCACCAGCACGTCGTAGCCGTGCTCGATGCCCCAGCGGAACCCCGCCAGGTAGGCCGCGCCCAGGCCTTCCTTGCCCTTGCGGTGCAGGACCTGCACGTGCGGGTCGGCGGCCGCCAGCTTGTCGGCGATGTCACCGGTGCCGTCCGGGCTGTTGTCGTCCGCCACCAACACGTGGACCTCGGGCACGGCGGCCCGGACCCGACCGACGATCAGCTCGACGTTCTCGGCCTCGTTGAACGTCGGGATGATCACCAGCACCTTGCCGAGATCAGCAAAAGTCTGCTGGGTCGCGGTCACGTGCAAGCCTCTCGAGCGATGGGGGCGGGGAACGCCGCCCGTACCCGCATCAACGATGCAGGACCTTCCGGACGGCCCGCGGAGACAGAAAGTCTTGAGAACCGGCATCCTATACCGCACCCGGAGGGCCACTCCCCGCGCGGTCCGCCACAGCGGTCCGCACACGCATGGCCACCCCGGCCGGACGGCTTGCCAAGCCGTACGACCAGTCGGCTAGGGTCGACTCCCAGCCTCTGCCAGGATTGACCGCGCCCGCAGGGCCACCCTCCGGCGATCCGGCGCCCACGTCAGTGCCGAAGGAGTAGGACCGCGCGCATGGACCGGCTCGTCAACACCGTCCGCCCGTACGCCTGGGGCTCGGTCACCGCAATCCCCGAACTGCTCGGACAGGAGCCCACCGGCAGTCCGCAGGCCGAACTGTGGATGGGCGCCCACCCCGGCGCCCCCTCCCGCACCGACCGGGGCGACGGCCCCCGCCCGCTCGACGAACTGATCGCCGCCGACCCGCGGGGCGAACTCGGCGCCGACGCGGTGGCCCGGTTCGGCACCGGGCTGCCCTTCCTCTTCAAGGTGCTGGCCGCGGGCATCCCGCTCTCCATCCAGGCCCACCCCACACTCGACCAGGCCCGCGCCGGCTTCGCCGCCGAGGAGGCCCTCGGCATCCCGGTCGACGCCCCGCACCGCAACTACCGCGACGCCAACCACAAGCCCGAACTCATCTGCGCACTCGACGAGTTCGACGGCCTCTGCGGCTTCCGCCGGCCCGCCGACGCGGCCGCCCTGATGGCCGCGCTGGAGGTGCCCGCCCTCACCCCGCTGATCGGGCTGCTGCGCCGAGGCCCCGAGCCCGAGGCACTGCGCGAGGCCCTGGCGAGCATCCTGACGATGGCCCCGGACACCGCCGCGGGCATCGTCCGGCAGACCGCCGAGGCAGTCGACAAGGCCGCCGCCGGCGACCCCGACGGCCCCTGGGCGCCGTACGCGCTGATCACCCGGACCTTCCCCGGCGACATCGGCCTGCTCGCCGGCATGCTGCTCAACCACGTCCGGCTGCAGCCCGGCGAGGCCCTCTACCTCGGCGCCGGCGTCCCGCACGGCTACCTGTACGGCACCGCCGTGGAGCTGATGGCCAACTCGGACAACGTGCTGCGGGCCGGCCTCACCCCCAAGCACATCGACGTCCCGGAGCTGATGAAGGTCGTCGGCTTCACCCCCGCCGACCCCGACGTCCTGCGGCCCGTCCCGGTGCCCGGAACGCCCGGCGAGGAGCTGTACCCCGTCCCGATCGACGAGTTCCGGCTCTCCCGTTTCCTGCTCGGCGAGCAGGACCGGGTGATCGACGGCCGCACCCCGCAGATCCTGCTCTGCACCGCCGGCACGGCCCGGCTGACCGCCGCCGACGGGCAGACCCTGGACCTCGCCCGCGGCGAGTCCGCGTTCCTCCCGGCCACCGGCGCCGACACGACCCTCGCCGGGCCGGGCGCCACGCTCTTCCGCGCCACCGTCACGCTCTGAGGCCGCGCGCGGGCCGCCGGGGCCGGGCTCCTCGCCCGCCCCGGCCCGTCCGACGCGGCGTCGACCCGCCTCGCCGAGCCGGACGAGGCGGCGCCGACCCGCCTCCCCCGCCCCGACCGGCCCGTGGCACGATCGAGGCGTGACCACCACGCCGGACACCGCGCGCCGCGGCCGGCCGCGCCACCTCGCGACGTTGCTCACGGCCGGCGCCCTGCTCACCGCCTGCGGCACCGCACCGGCCACGGCGCCCGCGGCCGGGCCCGTCCCCTTCGCCGCGGACTGCCCCGACCCCGGCGTCGCCATCACGGCCGGGCCTGCCAACGCCGCCATGGGGCTGCGCGTCCTGACCATCGAGATGGTCAACTGCGGGATCCACCGGTACACCGTGACGGGGTACCCGACGGTCCGCGTCCTGGACGACGAACACCGGCCGCTCGGCGTCACGGTCGAGAGCGGCTCCTCCGCCTACGCCGCCGTCGGGGGCCTCGACGCCAATCCCGTCCAGGTCACCCTGCTTCCCGGCCAGCGGGCGACGAGCCTGCTGGCCTGGCGCAACACCCTGGTGGGTCCGGTCCTGCCGACACCGCTCACCGCCGGCACCGGCACCCACCTGGCCATCAGCCCCACCGCCGACCGGCCCCCGCAGACCGTGACGCCCGGCCACCCGCTCGACTTCGGCGACGCCGTCGCACCGGCCGTGGCGCCCTGGACCCGGGCCGCCCGGTAACCACCGGCCGGCGAGCCCCGCGCATTGTTGCGCCACGTTGTCGGGCTCTTGTCACCGCATCGGATTGTTGCGGCAATACGAAGCGAATGCCCCGTACCGGTAAGTCGACAAAGCCGATGGCACCATTCCGGCGACGAAGCCCGGACGCGGGCGGCCGCCCGACAACGGATTCCGTCGGGCCCGCAGGAGACCCTCACCGGCCCGCGGCAAAATTCCGGCCTTCCGGACGGCCCGGCAGGAATCCGGAGAACCGGGCAAAACAGAAACCCGGAATTCCGGGGGCGGCATGGCGCGCCGCCCCGGAACCCCGGGCCTGTCAGAACGAATTACCGCCGGTGCGTCAGTCGGTCTCGTAGAACCCGAAGAGGTCCACGATCAGGTCGGCGCTGCCGTCGCTGACGTTCCAGAAGTCGATGACACCGGTCGGACCGCTGCTCGCCTGGACCAGGTTCGGAACGGTCTGGGCCGGCTGCCAGTTCAGCACCGAGCCGGGCTGCCGGTTCGGCACGTAGGCGGTGCCGTTGACGTACGCGTCCCAGCTGTTCGGGTCCGGGGTGACCGCGAGGAAGCCCACGCCGGTGGTGTTCGTCACGGTGGTGTTGAGCACGAAGCCCGTGACGGTCGGCAGGTCCTTCCCGAGCGGGACGGGGTAGTACTGGCTCCGCAGCAGCGGGCCCTCGACCTCTTCCCGGGTGTCGATCAGACGGACCGGGGAGGCCGGCAGGTAGGCGCTCTTGCTCGCGCCGCTGTAGTAGCCGACCACGTCCACGATCACGTCCGCCGGCTGCCAGCCGCCGTTCTTGATCTGGATCCTGCCGTCGGCACCGACCGGCGCGATCACGGAGTTGGCGACGGTCTGGTTCGCCACGAAGTTGACGTTGGACGCCGTCGGAGCCGCCTGGCCGCCGGGGTAGACCGTCAGGAAGCCCGCACTGCGCGGGTTGGTGACCGTCACGTTCAAGGCCACCGAGGTGACACCGGAGACGGGCAGCTGACCGCCCGCACCGCCGGCGATCTGCAAGGAGAACGAGGCGCCGGCGCCGAGCTGCCCCGCCGACAACGTGCCGGTGCCGTCCCGGGTGTCCGCGATGCGGGTCGAGGCCAGCGAGGTGTAGCCGCTGGTCGAGCTGGAGCTGAAGTACCCGGCCACGTCGGCGATCAGGTCGACGCTTCCCCAGCCGCCGTTGTACAGGTCGACGTAGCCGTTCGCGCCGACCGGCACGATCACCAGGTTCGGCACGGTCTGGCCGGCGTTGAAGTTCAGGTTCGACGTGGTCGGCTGGGTGGTGCCCTCGCCGTACGCCGTGATGTGACCGGCCGTGGTGGCGTTGGTGACCGTCACGTTGAGGGCCACCGCGGTCGCGCCGACGGGGATGCCGCCGTTGCCGCCGATCTGCACCCGGGCGCTGGTGTACGGCTTCACCCCGCTGCCCCGGGTGTCCAGCAGACGGGTCGGGCCGTAGGGGGTGTACAGCGAGCCGTAGGTGGTCACCGTCATCTTGTTGACGACCTGGTTGGCCGACTCGTCGGTGGCGGTCACGGTGATGGTGTAGGTGCCGAGCTTGGCGTACGAGTGCGTGGACTTGTCCTGGCTGCCGCCGGTGGACTTCGTCGTGCTCGTCTGTCCGTCGCCCCAGTCCACCACCGTGGTGACCGGCACGTCGGCGCTCTTCACCTCGGGAGTGAGCGAGAAGCCGTAGGCGCTGGTGCCCTGGGCGACCAGGCCGAGCGAGAGGTTCGGGTTGGCGGTGGTGTCCGCCGAGGCGTGGCTGCCGAAGGTGCCGGCCGGGGCCTTCGACCGGACCGCTTTGTCCGCCGGGCTGGTGACGGGCGGGAAGTTCACGGACTTGGCCGCGGACAGCTCGGCCCCGGCCGCGCGCTGGGCGCCGGCGGCGGCGACGGGCGAGCCCGCCGCGGGGGACGAGCCGGCAGCGAACGCCGCACTCGGTATCAGGGCAACGCCGGCCGCGAATACAGCAGCGGCCGCTACGAGACGGGGATGAGGCACTGGCCACCAGTTCTCTTGAATACTGATCAGGACGTACAGGAGGCTCAGCGTACAGATCATCAGCAAGCCCAACAACGCAATTCCTCATGGCTTTGCCGCCCCCGTCCGCGACCTCCACCACACACCGCACCAGAAATGCGGCAAAGGGGATCAATCCGCCGCTCAGTCCGGCATTTTCGGGCCCATCCGACCTGACCGCGGGACGAATCCCCCGGGTAACGGAAGGGGAAGTCCGGGCATCGGAATGCTGAAATCCACCGGGGCGGACCGCCCCCCTCGAACCGCGCCGTAGATCTGCCACGAACACACCGTCAGAACATCTCGACCCACCGTCACCCGAGCGGAGGCGCAGGCTCCCCGTTCGGCGCCGTCCGCCCCGCCCGGCCTCGGCAGGAGCCGCGGTCCGACCCGCCCCGCCGCCCCTGCCGGTCAGTCTCGGTCCGGGTCGGCGGCCTCGGCGGGGAGCAGCGGGAACAGCCGGGTGACGATCGCGACCGGCCGGGCCCCCTCGGGTCGCGCCAACGGACGCTGCTCGCGGCCCTGGTAGGGGGCGAGGGCCCGCCGGAGCGCGGCCGCGACCGTACTCATCTCCTCGGGCGTCAGGTAGGCGACCGTACTGAACGCCTCGTCGTGGCGCCATCCGGCCGGCGCCTGGTCCCGCCGGGCCAGCCAGCGCTGCCAGCTCTCGTCCTCCAGCCCCCGGGCCAGGTCGCCGAACTCCACCGCGTGCGCGTCGACCGCGGGGTCCCGCTGCCGCAGCCGCCAGGGACGGGCCCGGCCGCCACCGTGCGGGGCCTCCTCGACGTATCCGTGCCGGGCGAGCTGCCGCAGGTGGAACGAGCAGAGCCCGGAACTGTGACCGAGCCGCCCGGCCGCCTCGGTCGCCGTGACGGTGCCGACTTCGGCGAGCAGGTCCAGCAGAGCCGTGCGGACTTCGTGCTCCGGCAATCGGTCCGCGGCCCGGTGGGCCCGGGCGGACGGGGAGTTGACGTCTTCTTCAGTCACTTTGCAAAGTCTGCTACTTTGCAAAGCAGCTGGCAAGCGATCGCCCGGCACCCGACCACTGGCACCCGACCGCGGGCCACCGGATCGCCCCAGCCGCTCCACGGCACGCGTACGAAGCGAGAAGAGGGGGAGACGGCATGTCCGTCCGCCACGACCGGCCCCGCCTGACCGACCGACGGGTCCGCCTGCAGGGCAGACCGGTGGACTCCTACCCGGCGCGGGCGCCCGAGGCCGACCGCGGTTCGGTGCGGCGGGTCACGGTGGTGGGCGAGGAGGTCCTGCACCGGCCGTGCCGGGAGGTGACCGAGTTCGGCACCCCCGAGCTGTCGGCGCTGATCGACGACCTCTTCCTGACCATGCACGTGGCCGAGGGCGCCGGGCTGGCCGCCAATCAGATCGGTGTGGACCTGCGGGTGTTCGTCTACGACTGCCTGGACGACGACGAGACCCGGCACGTCGGCCACGTCGTCAACCCGGTGCTGGAGCTGCCGGGACCGGGCGCCCGCCGGCTGGTCGACGACCTGGAGGGCTGCCTCTCCGTCCCCGGCGCCGCGATGGCCGTTCCCCGTACCGACCACGCCGTGGTGCGCGGGTCCGACCGGGACGGCGCACCCCTGGTGATCGAAGGGACGGGCTACTTCGCCCGCTGCCTGCAGCACGAGAGCGACCACCTGCTCGGCCACACCTACCTGGACCGGCTGTCCCGGCGGCACCGCAAGGACGCGCTGCAGCAGATGGCGGACCGCCGCGAGGAGGTCTTCGCCCGACGTACCGTCAAGGCCGCCGGCCTGGGCCGGCCCGGACCGTGACGCCCGCCCGTGCCCTTGCCCGCGACACGGGGTGTGCCCGAGTGCCTGGACCGCCGCCGCCCTGACACCGCGGCGGGGGCGACGGCACACGCCGATCCAGGTCACCTGGGCGTACCTGTCTCGCCGCTCGTGACCTGTCGAACCTGCGTGACCTGGGCGTTCCTGGCCGTCTCACGGCCTTGTCACCCGTGATCGGTCGCAAATCCGTGGCGGTCCTCGCGAGGGCGAGGTCGAGATCGGGCGGCTTGCCCGAGTCGGCCGGGTCCACCATGCTGAGCCCCGAGTACGAGGACTACCGGCGAGCCCGGACCGCGCACCGATGAGTCTCCCGCTCCGCGCCGGTCCGTACGCCGGACACCCACGGACGGAAGGCATGGGCCATGCGGAAACTGATCTACGGCATGAACCTGACCCTGGACGGCTACATCGCGGCGGCCGGCGACGACATCGGCTGGGGCGGACCGCCGAGCGACGAGCTGTTCCAGTGGTGGCTGGAGCACGAGCAGGCGAGTGGCCTGTCGCTGTACGGGCGCAAGCTGTGGGAGACGATGAGCTCCTACTGGCCGACCGGCGACGAGCAACCGGGCGCCACCCCGGCGGAGATCGAGTTCGCGCGGAACTGGCGGGACACGCCGAAGGTGGTGTTCTCCTCGACGATCGACAAGGTCGACTGGAACACCCGTCTGGTCACCGGCGACGCGATCGCCGAGATCACCCGGCTCAAGGCCGAGGACGGCGGCCCGATGAACATCGGCGGCGCGACGCTCGCCGGGGCGGCCATGCGCGCCGGGCTGATCGACGAGTACGTGATCGCCGCCCATCCGGTTCTGGTGGGCGGCGGCACGCCGTTCTTCACCGCGCTGGACAGCTGGGTGAACCTGAACCTGGTGGAGACCCGGACGCTTCCCGGCGGCGTGCTCCTGACCAGGTACGAGACGAGGCGCTGAGCGGCAGCACCCACGCGAGACCCTGGATGCCGCCCCGCTACTCCCGCGTCATGTCCACGAAGCGCGAGTAGTGGCCCTGGAAGGCCACCGTGATGGTGGCGGTCGGGCCGTTACGGTGCTTGGCCACGATCAGGTCGGCCTCGCCGGCCCGGGGTGACTCCTTCTCGTACGCGTCCTCGCGGTGGAGCAGGATGACCATGTCGGCGTCCTGCTCGATCGAGCCCGATTCGCGCAGGTCGGAGACCATCGGCTTCTTGTCCGTACGCTGCTCGGGACCACGGTTCAGCTGGGAGAGCGCGATGACCGGGACTTCGAGCTCCTTGGCCAGCAGCTTCAGGTTTCGCGACATGTCGGAGACCTCCTGCTGGCGGCTCTCGGCCCGGCGCGAGCCGCCGGACTGCATCAGCTGGAGGTAGTCGATGACGACCAGCTTGAGGTCCTGGCGCTGCTTGAGCCGGCGGCACTTGGCCCGGATCTCCATCATCGACAGGTTGGGCGAGTCGTCGATGTAGAGCGGGGCGTTGGTGACGTCGGGCATCCGGCGGGCGACCCGGGTCCAGTCGTCGTCCGTCATGTTGCCGGAGCGCATGTGGTGCAGGGCGACCCGGGCCTCGGCGGAGAGCAGGCGCATGGCGATCTCGTTGCGCCCCATTTCGAGCGAGAAGATCACGCTCGGCAGGCCGTTGGTGATCGAGCAGGCCCGGGAGAAGTCCAGGGCCAAGGTCGACTTACCCATGGCGGGACGGGCCGCGATCACGATCATCTGCCCCGGGTGGAGGCCGTTGGTCAGCGCGTCGAGGTCGGCGAAGCCGGTGGGGACGCCGGACATCTGGCCCTGCCGGGAGCCGATCGCCTCGATCTCGTCGAGGGCGCCTTCCATGATGTCCGCGAGGGGGGCGTAGTCCTCACTGGTGCGCTGCTCGGTGACGGCGTAGATCTCGGCCTGGGCGGCGTTGACGATCTCGTCGACATCGCCCTCGGCCGCGTAGCCCATGCCGGCGATCCGGGTGCCGGCCTCCACCAGCCGGCGCAGGACGGCCCGCTCGTGGACGATCTCCGCGTAGTACTCGGCGTTGGCGGCCGTCGGGACGGAGTTGACCAGGGTGTGCAGGTAGCCGGGCCCACCGACCCGGACGAGCTCCCCGCGCTTGGTCAGCTCGCTGGCGACGGTGATCGGGTCGGCCGGCTCCCCGCGTGCGTAGAGGTCGAGGATCGCGCTGTGGACGAGTTCGTGCGCCGGCCGGTAGTAGTCCTGCGGCTTGAGCACCTCGACCACGTCGGCGATGGCGTCCTTGGAGAGCAGCATGCCGCCGAGGACGGACTGCTCGGCCGCGAGGTCCTGCGGGGGCACCCGCTCGAAGCCGTCCACGGCACCGGGGCGCTCGTCGTCCTCGTCGCGCCGCTGCTTGCCGCCGCCCCGCTGAAAGCCGCCCTCGCGTCCCTTGCCACCACCGCCGCCACCGCCACCACCGCTGCCCTGGCCGCCACCGCCACCGCGGCCGCGCGAGACCGGCAGCCGGTCGCCCGGTCCGTCCGGGAACGAGGCATCGGCGAAGGGACCCGCCGGGAAGGCGTCGTCGGACGGCTGCCAGTCGTCCTCCGGCGGCGGGGCATCGTGGTCGTCGTACTGGGGGCCGGTCACGCGTGTTCCCCGATCAGCGATTGGTGCGAGTTGGAGCAGGCCTAGCCGGTGACTCGGTGGAGCGGTGGTGCGCTCCTCTTTCTACGCCACCGTGCCGACAAATCGGACGGCGGGCAGCGGTTGGAGTGTCGGGCGAGCGACCCACGCTAAGGGGCCGGATGCCCTTCAGCCAAGATGGTTATCCACAGGCCGTGTGGATGACGGGCCCGTCCCTGTGGAGAACTGCGCCAAACCTGTGGACACCCCTGTGGACAGCACTGTGGATAACCACACCATCGCTCCACCGTCAACCTGCTGACCTGCGATTACTCCTTCCACCGGCTGTGCATGAGAAATAGTTCACACGCCGGTGGGCTCGCATCGCCCGTGGGCCTGTGGATACCCTCGGCCCGGATTTCTCGTAATGACCGATATCACCTTGTGACACTTACCTGTGGATGAGTAGGCTGACCGGCATGACGCTCCCCGCAGACCTCCGCAGCCGCGACCGGCGCCGGCACGACCGCGAGATCCTCGCCCTCGCGGTGCCGGCCTTCGGCGCGCTGGTCGCCGAGCCGCTGTTCCTGATGGCCGACTCCGCGATCGTCGGCCACCTGGGCACCCCGCAGCTCGCCGGGGTGGGCGTCGCCGCCGCCGCCCTCAGCACCGTCGCCGGGGTGTTCGTCTTCCTGGCCTACGCGACCACCGCCGCGGTCGCCCGCCGGATCGGCGCCGGGGACCGCCGGGCCGCCGTCCAGCAGGGTCTGGACGGTATCTGGCTCGCCCTGCTGCTCTCGCTCGGCGTGGTCGTGCTGGCCCTGCTGCTGGCCCCCTGGGCGGTGTCCCTGCTGGGCGCCTCCCCCACCGCCGCGCCGCACGCCGTGACGTACCTGCGGATCAGCTCTCTCGGTCTGCCCGCGATGCTCATGGTGATGGCTGCCACCGGCGTGCTGCGCGGACTGCAGGACACCCGGACCCCGCTGGTGGTGGCCGTCGGCGGGTTCGCCGCGAACCTGGGCCTGAACGTCCTCCTGGTGTACGGGGCCGGCCTCGGGGTGGCCGGCTCGGCCTGGGGCACCGTGCTGGCCCAGACCGGGATGGCCGCCGTCTACCTGGTCGTGGTGGTCCGCGGGGCCCGCCGGGAGGGCGCCGGCCTGCGGCCGGACCCGGCCGGCATCCGGGCCTGCGCCAGGGCCGGCGGCCCGCTGATGGTCCGCACCCTCAGCCTGCGGGCCGTCCTGATGATCGCCACCGCCGTGGCCGCCCGGCTCGGCGACGACCAGATCGCCGGCCACCAGATCGCCATGACCCTGTGGATCTTCATGGCGTTCGCCCTGGACGCCATCGCGATCGCCGGCCAGGCCATCGTCGGGCGTCACCTGGGCGCCGGGGACGTCCCCGGGACCCGGGCGGCGACCCGCCGGATGGTCGAGTGGGGCGTCGGCTGCGGTGTCCTGCTCGGACTGCTGCTGGTGCTCGCCCGACCGCTGTACGTCCCGCTGTTCACACCGGACCCGGCGGTCCAGGCGCAGCTCGACGACGTGCTGCTGCTGGTGGCGCTGAGCCAGCCCGCCGCGGGTGTGGTGTTCGTGCTGGACGGGGTGCTGATGGGCGCGGGCGACGGCACCTACCTGGCCTGGGCCATGCTCGGCACCCTGGTGGCCTTCGTCCCGGCCGCCCTCGCGGTGCCGGCCCTGGGCCTCGGCCTGGCCGGTCTGTGGTGGGCGATGAACCTGTTCATGCTGGTCCGCGGCGCCTTCCTGTGCGGCCGGGCGCGGAGCGGCAAGTGGCTGGTCACCGGCGCCGTCCGGCCCTGAGCGGCCCGACGGCCCGACCGCGGGGGCCGCCCGCGGGGCACGGCACGCCGACCACGGGAAGCCGACCACGACCGGCGACCGCCTGGCGGTGGCCGCCGGGCACCGGGAACGACCGAGGGCCGGGCTCCTTGTCGGAGCCCGGCCCTCAAGCCACTGCTACGGAACTCAGGCAGACACGACGGCGACGTCGAGGTTGGCCTGGACGTCGGCGTGCAGCTTGACCGAGACCTTGTGGGTGCCCACGGTCTTGATCGGCGAGGCGATCGCGACGGCGCGCTTGTCCACGACCGGGCCGCCGGCGGCCTTGACGGCCTCCACGACGTCGGCCTGGGTCACCGAGCCGAACAGGCGGCCGGCGTCGCCGGAGCGAACGGCCAGCTTGACCTGGAGGCCCTCGAGCTTGCCCTTGACCTCGTTGGCGGCCTCGAGCGTCTGGATGGCGTGAACCTTGCGGGCGCGACGGATGGCGTCGACGTCCTTCTGGCCGCCCTTGGTCCAGCGGATGGCGAAGCCACGCGGGACCAGGTAGTTGCGGGCGTAGCCGTCCTTGACCTCGACGACCTCGCCGGCGCCGCCGAGACCCGGCACCTCGTGAGTGAGGATGATCTTCATTATTCGGTCACCCTCTCTTAGCGCGCGGTGCTGGTGTAGGGCAGCAGCGCCATCTCACGGCTGTTCTTCACGGCCGTGGCGACGTCGCGCTGGTGCTGGGTGCAGTTGCCGGTGACCCGGCGGGCGCGGATCTTCCCGCGGTCGGAGATGAACTTGCGGAGCAAGTTCGTGTCCTTGTAGTCAACGTAGTTGACCTTGTCCTTGCAGAAGACGCAAACCTTCTTCTTAGGCTTGCGAGCAGGCGGCTTCGCCATCGTTTGCTCCATTTGGTTTTCACGGCCCGGGCCCGCGGGTCAACGCGGGTGCCCGGTCCGCACGAAATCTGTCAGCTTTAGAACGGGGGCTCTTCCGAGAAGCCGCCACCGGACGGGGCACCCCAGCTGCCGCCACCCTGGTTTCCACCAGAGGGAGCGCTGGACGCCCACGGGTCGTCGGACGGGCCGGACTGGCCGCCGCCGGAGTTTCCACCCCAGCTGCCGCCACCCTGCTGCCCGCCGCCGTACCCGCCGCCGCCCTGCTGGCCGCCGCCGAAGCCGCCGCCACCACCGGGGGCACCGGAGCCGCCAGGGGCGCCGGACCGGTTGGCACGGGTGACCTTGGCGGTCGCCGAGCGCAGGCTCGGGCCCACCTCGTCGACCTCGACCTCGAAGACCGTCCGCTTCTCGCCTTCCTTGGTCTCGTAAGACCGCTGGCGCAGTCGGCCCTGCACGATGACGCGCATGCCACGCTGCAGCGACTCGGCCACGTTCTCCGCCGGCTGCCGCCAGACGTTGCACGTGAGGAAGAGGCTCTCGCCGTCCTTCCACTCGTTCGTCTGGCGGTCGAAGGTGCGGGGGGTGGACGCGATGCGGAACTTCGCGACCGCCGCACCCGACGGGGTGAAGCGCAGCTCGGGATCGTCGACGAGATTGCCGACGAGGGTGATGACGGTCTCGCCTGCCATGGTGGTGGTGACCTCTCGATGGAGTCCGCGTTCAATGCTCGCCGCGTTGTTTCACGTGAAACAGGCGACGCGAGTCACCCGACGCCCGGAGGCGTCAGAGGTGGCTCAGTGGGTGTCCGGGCGCAGGACCTTGGTCCGGAGAACCGACTCGCTCAGGCTGAGCTGGCGGTCGAGCTCCTTGACGACCTCAGGCGTGGCCTTGAGGTCGATGACCGAGTAGATGCCCTCGGACTGCTTGTTGATCTCGTAGGCCAGACGGCGACGGCCCCAGGTGTCGATCTTCTCGACGTTGCCGCCACCGGTGCGGACGACGTTGAGGAAGTTCTCGATCAGGGGGGAGACAGCGCGCTCCTCGACCGACGGGTCGAGGATGACCATCAGCTCGTAGTGACGCATGGGTAACCCACCTCCTTTGGACTCAACGGCCACGGTCTCTCCGTGGCAGGAGGGTTGTGCAGCGTCGGCACCGGAGCAGTGACGACACGGCCACCGTAGCGGCCGGGTCCGACAATGTGGCCCGCCGTTCCCGCAAGAGGGCACGAGGGGGCACAACTACACCAGTGCAGACCGCACAGCCTACCCGCACCCGGTCGGGCGAACAAAATGCATAGGGGTTGTGATCCATGCCCCAACCACCGCAATCTGGACGGAAGGCCGCGACGGCTGCGACCGCCCGCTCGTTCGTCTCCTCCTCAGGAGGTGGGACTCATGGCTCAGACCATGCCCCGGTTCCCCGCGCTCACCCTCAACACCGACGGCCACCGGCATCCCCGCGAGAACACCCTGGTGGGCATCACCGCCCTCCTGGGGGTGCTGGCCTTCACGACCTCGTTCTTCTACGGACTCCATCTGCTGACCTCGCTGGCCGGCCTCGTCGGCGTGGCCACGGGAATGTGGGGCCAGTTCATCTCGGTCACCACGGCGGAACGGTTCGTGCTGGTCATCGCGACGGGCATGTCCGCGTGGGGCCTCTACCTGGGCATCGCCCACGGCGGCATCTGGTGAGCCCCGCGCGCTGACGCGCCCATGAGGTCCGCCGCCGGCGGAACCCCAGGCGCCCCCGTCTCGTACCTGTTGATGGACAGGTGACCGGACGGGGGCGTCGCACTGCCCGCGCCCGAAGCCGTCCGGGATCCGGACGATAGGGTCACAGCCAGACCCTGGGCAGCAAAGCCCGACCGACAAGGAGCACCGAGCATGAGTCTGCGCCTGAGGACGATCACCCGCGAGGAGCACCTCGCCTTCATCAGGACCCGTGCCTCGGCCAGCCACATGCAGGTGCCGTCCTGGGGCGACGTCAAGGCGGAGTGGCGCTCCGAATCGATCGGCTGGATCGACGAGTCGGGCGAGATCGTCGGGGCCGGCCTGGTGCTCTACCGCCAGCTCCCGAAGATCAAGCGCTACCTGGCCTACCTGCCCGAGGGCCCGGTGATCGACTGGTTCGACCGCGACCTGGACCGCTGGCTGGAGCCGATGCTGGCGCACCTCAAGTCGCAGGGCGCGTTCTCCGTGAAGATGGGCCCGCCGGTGGTGATCCGGCGCTGGGACGCGCCGACCATCAAGGAGGCGATCGCCGCCAAGCAGGCCAAGCGGCTGCGCGACGTCGAGGCCGACTGGTACGAGGCCCGCGCCTTCGAGGTGGCCGACCGGCTGCGGAAGTCCGGCTGGCTGCAGGGCGAGGACGGTGGCGCCGGCTTCGGCGACGTACAGCCGCGCTACGTGTTCCAGGTGCCGCTGGCCAACCGCTCGCTGGACGACATCCAGAAGGGCTTCAACCAGCTCTGGCGGCGCAACATCAAGAAGGCCGAGAAGAGCGGCGTCGAGGTCGTCCAGGGCGGCTACGAGGACCTGGCGGTCTTCCACCAGCTCTACCTGGTAACGGCCGAGCGCGACCGCTTCACGCCGCGACCGCTCGCGTACTTCCAGCGGATGTGGAACGCGCTGACGGCCGAGGACCCGAACCGGATGCGGCTGTACATCGCGTACCACGAGGGGGAGCCGCTGGCGGCGACCACCATGCTCGTGGTGGGCGAGCACATCTGGTACTCCTACGGCGCCTCGGCGAACCACAAGCGCGAGGTCAAGCCGTCCAACGCCATCCAGTGGCGGATGATGCGCGACTCGTACGCGCTCGGCGGCGGGGTGTACGACCTGCGGGGCATCAGTGACACCCTGGACGAGAACGACCACCTGTTCGGCCTGATCCAGTTCAAGGTCGGCACCGGCGGCCAGGCCGCCGAGTACCTCGGCGAGTGGGACTTCCCGCTCAACAAGCTGCTGCACAAGGCCCTCGACATCTACATGTCGCGGCGCTGAGCCCCGCTCCGCCCGCTGTCCCCCTTCTCGTCCCCATTCCTCCGGGAGATGACCCGATGACGCTGTCGCTCTACCTCGACACCGACCGCTGGCGCACTCACCAGCAGTCCGTGCTGGCCGAGTTCCCCGGTCTGGTGCCCGTGGCCAAGGGCAACGGCTACGGCCTGGGCAACCAGCGGCTCGCCGAGGAGGCGACCCGGCTCGGCACCGGCATCCTGGCCGTCGGCACCGCCTACGAGGCGGCCGACGCGGCCACCTGGTACGGCGGCGAGCTGCTGGTGCTGACGCCGTACCGGATCGGCGAGGAGGTGCTGCCGCTGCCGCACGCCCGGGTCATCCGCACGGTGGCGAGCACCGACGCGCTGCGGGCGGTGCCGGGCGCACGGGTGGTCGTGGAGTGCATGACCAGCATGCGGCGGCACGGCATCGCCGCCGGCGACCTGGCGGCGGTGGCCGAGATGGTGGACAGCGTCTCCTTCGAGGGCCTGGCCCTGCACCTGCCGATGGACCGGCCGGACGGCTCCGACCCGGTGGACGAGGTCGCCCACTGGGTGGACGCCGCCGCGGCCACCGGTCTGCCGACCCGCACCGTGTTCGTCAGCCACCTCGGCGCGGCGGGCATGGCCCGGCTCGCCGAGCGCTACCCCGCCACGGTGTTCCGGGCCCGGATCGGCACCCGGCTGTGGCTGGGCGACGGCGGCGCGCTGGAGGTCCGCGGCACGGTCCTCGACGTGACCCCCGTGGTCAAGGGCGACCGCTACGGCTACCGGCAGCACCCGGCGCCCTCCGACGGGCACCTGGTGGTGGTCACCGGCGGCACCGCGCACGGCATCGGGCTGGAGGCGCCGAAGTACGTGCAGGGCGTCTCCTCCCGCGCCAAGGGCATCGCCCGAGCCGGCCTGGCGACCGTCAACAAGACCCGCTCGCCGTACAACTGGGACGGCAAGCAGCTGTGGTTCGCCGAGCCGCCGCACATGCAGGTGTCGCTGCTGTTCCTGTCCGCCGAGATCCGGCCGCCGGCGATCGGCGACGAGCTCGGCCTGCAGGTCCGGCACACCACCACGCACTTCGACCGGGTGGTCGACCGCTGACCCGGGCGGACCGGACCACGGGAACGGGCCGGCGGCCGCACCTGGGGTGCGGGCGCCGGCCCGTTCCGTGCTCGCGGGTGGTGCGCCCTCAGCGCCCGTCGGCCGGCCGGGGGAGGCCGGGCAGGTCCGCCGCGGCCCAGCTCTCGCCCGCGGCGTCGGCCGGGGTGGCCGCGGGGCCGGTCAGCCAGCCCTCGTCCGCCGCGTCAGCCGGGGCCGCCCCGGGGCCGGTCAGCCAGCCCTCGGCGCCGCCCGTCGCGTAGGCGGCGTAGGTCGCGTCCTCCCGCAGCCGCCGGGCCGAGCCGAGCACGAAGACGTCCGGGGCGCCGTCGAGCACCCCGCCGGACGGGTCGTCGCTGCCGTCCCAGCGGACCGGGTCGCGGTCCGGCAGCAGGATGTCGCGGACGATCACGGCGCACAGGTAGAGCGTGCCGAGCAGGTGCAGGGCCACCGCGAAGTGGTACCAGGAGTCCCCGATGCCGTGCTGCTTGCCGCCGGTCACGAAGCCCAGGTGCGACCAGATGCCGAGGGTGTAGAGCACCTCGCAGGCCTGCCAGACCAGGAAGTCCCGCCAGCGCGGCCGGGCCAGCACCGCGAGCGGGATCAGCCAGAGCACGTACTGCGGCGAGTACACCTTGTTGGTCACGACGAACGCGGCCACGATCAGGAACCCCAGCTGCGCGAGGCGCGGGCGGCGCGGGGCCGACAACGCCAGCCAGCCGATCGCCAGGGCGCAGAGCACGAGCAGCAGGGCGATGTAGGTGTCGAGGTTCTCCAGCCCGACGCCGCGGTTCTGCATCAGGATCACCCAGAAGGACCCGAAGTCCTCCTTGCGGTGCTTGCTGAAGGTGTAGAAGGTCGCCCAGCCGTCGAAGTTGGCCAGCATGATCGGGACGTTCACCAGCAGCCAGGCGGCCACCGCGCCGCCCAGCGCCTGCCCGAACTCCCGCCACCGGCCGGCCCGCCAGCAGAGCACCAGCAGCGGGCCGAGGAGCAGCACCGGGTAGAGCTTCGCGGCCGTGGCCAGACCGATGAAGACACCGGCCAGGACGGCCTTCGAGTTGGACCAGCAGGCCAGCGCCACCGCGGCCAGGGCGACCGCCAGAAGGTCCCAGTTGATCGTGGAGTTGAGGGCCAGGCAGGGCGCGAGGGCGAACAGCAGCGCGTCCCAGGGGCGGCGCCGGTGGGTGCGGGAGATCGCCACCACGGCGACCACGGCGCAGGCCATCAGCAGGCCCGCGTTGATCACCCAGAACCACTGCTCCTGCTGCTGACCCGTCCCGCCGCCGGGCGTGAGCCAGGCCGCGACCTGCATGAACAGGCCGGTCAGCACGGGGTATTCGAGGTACTGCATGTCCGGCGAGCCCTGCGGGATCTTGTCGACGTACGGGTGCAGCCCGTCCGCGAAGCCCCGACCGGTGAACAGGTGCGGGATGTCGCTGTAGCAGGCGTGGACGTACTGCGGCGAGCCTGCCTGGAACCAACCGCCCTCGTAGCAGGGCAGCTTCTGCATCATGCCGAGCACCGAGGTCAGGATGACGGCGAGCGCCAGGAAGCGCGCCGGGATCCACCAGGAGACCCCCAGCAGGGCGCGGCGGCCGGGCGGGCCGCCGAACACCTCGCTGCCGGCCGCGGCGACCGGGTCCTCGTCGGCCGGGACGACGACGGTGTCCGGCTGCGGGCCGGGCCGGTCGGCGGGGCCGGTCGCCACCGCGACGGGGGCGTGGAATCCCGCCCCGGCGGCCTCTTCGGGCCGGTCCGGCCCGGTGGATTCGTCACGCGCGCTCGACGTCATGCCGGACATCCTGCCGCACCGCGGCCGGGTGGACGAGGAGGCCCCCGCCGGCGGCGCCCGGCAAGCGGTGGATCGGCCCGCGCCCCCGGCCGGAAACGACGGCGGCGGCCCTCCGGGGAGGGCCGCCGCCGTCTGATTCCGCCGTTGTCCGCTCCCGCCGGTTACGGCACGGGCGCGCCGCTGCTGGTCGGCTTGCCGGTCTTGGTCGGATCCGCCGTGGAGGCGCTGGGACTCGGCGAGGTGCAGGGGATCAGCGGCAGACAGGTCGGCTGCTGGGTCGGGCGGGTCTTGGTCGGGCTCGGGCTGGGCGAGGTACCCGCGCAGTCCACGCCGGGCACGCAGCTCGGCATCGGCGCGGTGGGCTGCTGCGGGGCCGGGGCGGTGGGCTGCTCGGGGGCCGCGGTCGCCGACTCGGTGGCCGTGGGCGAGGCCGAGGGCGAGGCGGTGCTGGGCGCCCCGGAGGAGTCGATCTGGCTGCCGACCGGCTCGGGGGTCGGGAAGTTGACCTTCTTCTCGTTGGCCAGGGCCGCCTTCATGTACCGGGTGAAGATGTCGGTCGGGGTGTCACCACCGTGGTTGGAGTCCTTGCCACCGGTGCCGTTGAGGGTCTTCAGCCCCGGGTTGCTCGGGTCCTCGCGCCACATCGAGACGGCGGTGGCGAGCTGCGGGGTGTAGCCGACCCACCAGGCCGACTTGTTCTGGTCGGTGGTACCGGTCTTGCCGGCCACCGGCCGCCCGAGCGCGTTGCTCTTGCTACCCGTACCGTTCTTGGCCACGTTGACAAGCACGTCGGTGATGTTGTCGGCCACGGCGGCGTCCAGCACCTGCTTGAGCTCGGGCTTGGCGAAGCCCGCCTTCTCCTTGCCGTTGTACTCGACCTTGACCACCGAGTACGGGTCCGCCTGCTTGCCGCTGGCGGCGAAGGTCGCGTAGGCGGAGGCCATCCGGATCGAGCTGGGGGTCGAGGTACCGAGGGCGAAGGTGGGGGTCTTCGGGTCGGTGAAGGTCTCCTTCTTCAGCCCCAGCTTCTCGGCCATGTCGGCCACGTTCTGACCGCCGACGTCCTGGTTGAGCTGGACGAACGGGACGTTGTACGACCACTGCATGGCCTGGCGCAGCGAGATGTACCCGCGCTTGCCGCTGTCCTCGTTCTTCTGCCGGTACGGCTTGCCGTCGTCACCGATCACCAGCGAGCCGTCCGGCTTGCGGATCTCCGACATGTCGTCGGAGAGGTAGCGGCTGTCGGCGTTGATCCGCGCGGGCTTGCCCTGCTTGTCGGTCTGGGTGAGCACGCCGGTCTGCATGGCGGTCGCCAGGACGAAGGGCTTGAAGGTCGAGCCGACCGGGATGCCCTTGGCGTCGGCGTTGTTGTCGTAGTGGTTGTTCTCCACGCCGGGGCCGCCGTAGATCGCCACGATGGCGCCGTCGCCGGGCCGCACCGAGGCCGCGCCGACCTGGACGAACTTGTCCAGCTCGGGGCGCTTGGTCGGGTTCAGCGTCTCGGCCTGGACGTCGTCCACGGCCTTCTTCAGGGCGTCGACCTTGTCCTTCTCGAAGGTGGTGTAGATCTTGAAGCCACCGAGGTCGAGCTTCTGCTGGTCGACCGACTTGTCCTTGGCCATCACGAACTTGTTCGCGGTGTCGACCAGGTAGCTGATCTCACCGTTCATGCTGGCGGCGGGCTTGCGCGCGATCGGCTCGGGGAACACCGAGCACTTGGCGCGCTCCTCGGCGGTGATCGCCTTGGTGATCACCATCCGGTCGAGGATCCACTTCCAGCGCAGCTCGGCGCGCGCGTGGTTGGCGGCGCCGAGCGAGGGGTCCTGGACGGCCGCGCCCTTCAGCAGGTTGGCCAGCATGGCGCTCTGGCAGACGTCGAGGTCCTTGGCGTTGATGCCGTAGTAGGACTGCGAGGCGGCCTGGATGCCGATCGAGCCGCGGCCGAACCAGCTGGTGTTCAGATAGCCCTTCAGGATCTCGGGCTTCTTCATCTTCTGATTGATCTTCAGCGTGATGAAGAACTCCTTCACCTTGCGGTCGAGGGTCTGCTCCTGGGTCAGGTACGCGTTCTTGACGTACTGCTGGGTGATGGTCGAGGCGCCCTGCGTCTCGCCGCCCTTGGCCATGTTGTAGAGGGCTCGGACTATGCCCTTGGGGTCGATGCCCGGGTCGGTCCTGAACGTCTCGTTCTCCGCGGCGATGACCGCGTTCTGGGCGCTCGGGCTGATGTCGGCCAGCTCGACGATCTGCCGGTTGGTCTCACCCTTGCGGGTCATCTCCGTGCCGTCGGCCCAGTAGTAGATGTTGTTCTGCTCTTTGACCAGGTTGTGGATGTCCGGGATGGTCGTGTTCGCGTACGCGATGCCGACCCCCGCCACGCCGGTGCCGAAGAAGAGCAGGAAGACCGACGCCGAGAGCCGCCAGGACGGCAGCCAGCGACGCACGCCGGTCTTGCCGAAGCGCGGGTAGTCGATGAAGCGCTTCTTGCCCGGCTTGCCCGGGGGGCCCTGCGCGCCGCCGCGGCCGGCGGGCGGCTCGCCGGGAGCACGCTTGCCGCCCTTCTGGGCGGCCTTGCGCATCTCGGCGCGGGTCATCCGGGGCTGCTGGGCGGTGTCCCTGCCTCCCCCTGGACGCCGGCGGCCGATGCCGTCCGACCGCAGTTCGTCACCGCCGGTCGGCCCCTCGTACGAAGGGACCCCTTCGGGCGGGTTGCCGTGGGCGTAGGGGCGGCCGCCGCCGGGGCGCTGGTCACCGCCGCCCGGGTTGTCCGACCGTCGCCGTCGTTCGCTCATCTTCCAGCAACTCCTCGTCAGGCCGTCGAGCCTGAAGGCAGGGTTCACGTCCGATGCCCGTAACCGCCCTAACCCCGGAGGTGGTCCTCGTGCACACGCGACAGCGTACGCACCTACGAATGCTTGCTATTCGGGCATCAGACGCGAAATGGAACATAACGACGACAGATCATTACAGGCCCGTTGCCTTGCCGCCCTTGACCACCATCCTGTGATCACAACCACGCGCGCCCCCCTTGCTCGTTCGGGGACCCAGGTTTACTGTTCTCGATATATCGAGTCGATACATCGGCGCGACATACAACCCACCAGCGGGGAGGAGGACGCCGGCATGAGCAGGCGGTCGGGAGTGCTGGAGTTCGCCGTTCTCGGTCTGCTCCACGACGCCCCGATGCACGGATACGAGCTGCGCAAGCGGCTCAACGTCCTGCTCGGCTCGTTCCGCGCCTTCTCCTACGGCACGCTCTACCCCTGCCTGAAGAGCCTGGTGGCCCAGGGCTTCCTCGTCGAGGACAACCCGGACGTCGAGTACGTCCCGGCCACCGCGCTCAACGGCAAGCGATCGAAGATCGTCTACCGGCTCTCCCCCGAGGGCAAGGAGCGCTTCGAGGAGCTGCTGGCCGACTCCGGCCCGGACGCCTGGGAGGACGAGCACTTCGGCGTCCACTTCGCGTTCTTCGGCCAGACCGACCGGGCCGTGCGGATGCGCGTCCTGGAAGGGCGCCGCAGCCGGCTGGAGGAGCGGCTGGAACGGATGCGCAGCTCCATCGCCCGCACCCGCGAGCGGTTCGACGACTACACACTCGAACTGCAGCGGCACGGATTGGAGTCGGTCGAGCGCGAGGTCCGCTGGCTCAACGAGCTGATCGAGACCGAGCGGGCCAACCGGACGGTACGGGGCGGGCCCTCACCCGCCTCGTCGAGCTCCGACAAGACTTCGGACGGCCGTGGCCAGGAGATCGGGTCCTCGGACCCGCCCGAGCCACCGTACGACCGCCCGGGGCGCTCCGCACAGGAGCGCTGACACCACGCCGCCTCGTGCGGCGCGGTAGGAGTGGGCGCCTCGTGCGCCCGTCAGACAGTCATTCAGTCATTGCAGAAGCAGCAGGACGAGAGCCGCCGGGACCGGCGGACCTCATGAGATCAGAGGGAGCAACCGGAATGGGTTCGGTTCGCGTAGCCATCGTGGGCGTCGGCAACTGCGCCGCGTCGCTGGTGCAGGGTGTCGAGTACTACAAGGACGCCGACCCGGCCGGCAAGGTCCCCGGGCTGATGCACGTGCAGTTCGGCGACTACCACGTCCGTGACGTCGAGTTCGTCGCCGCGTTCGACGTCGACGCCAAGAAGGTCGGCTTCGACCTGGCCGACGCCATCGGCGCCAGCGAGAACAACACCATCAAGATCTGCGACGTGCCGCCGACCGGCGTCACCGTGCAGCGTGGTCACACCCTCGACGGCCTGGGCAAGTACTACCTGGAGACCATCGAGCAGTCCGACGAGGAGCCGGTCGACGTCGTCCAGGTCCTCAAGGACCGCCAGGTCGACGTTCTCGTCTGCTACCTGCCGGTGGGCTCCGAGAAGGCCGCCAAGTTCTACGCCCAGTGCGCCATCGACGCCAAGGTCGGCTTCGTGAACGCCCTCCCGGTGTTCATCGCGGGCACCAAGGAGTGGGCGGACAAGTTCACCGAGGCCGGCGTGCCGATCGTCGGCGACGACATCAAGTCGCAGGTCGGTGCCACCATCACGCACCGCGTGATGGCGAAGCTCTTCGAGGACCGCGGTGTCCTGCTGGAGCGCACCATGCAGCTGAACGTCGGCGGCAACATGGACTTCAAGAACATGCTGGAGCGCGAGCGCCTGGAGTCGAAGAAGATCTCCAAGACGCAGGCCGTCACCTCGCAGGTCCGTGACCGTGACCTGGGCGCCAAGAACGTCCACATCGGCCCGTCCGACTACGTCGCGTGGCTCGACGACCGCAAGTGGGCGTACGTCCGCCTCGAGGGTCGCGCCTTCGGCGACGTCCCGCTGAACCTCGAGTACAAGCTCGAGGTCTGGGACTCCCCGAACTCGGCCGGTGTCATCATCGACGCCGTCCGCGCCGCGAAGATCGCCAAGGACCGCGGCATCGGCGGCCCGATCCTGTCGGCGTCCTCGTACTTCATGAAGTCCCCGCCGGTTCAGTACTTCGACGACGAGGCTCGCGACAACGTGGAGAAGTTCATCCGCGGTGAGGTCGAGCGCTGAGCGTAGCTCGGTTCGCGATTGTCCTGGCAGGGCGCTGAGCGTAGCTCGGTTCGCGATTGTCCCGGCAGGGCGCTGAGCGTAGCTCGGTTCGCGATTGTCCCGGCAGGGCGCTGAGCACGCGGTGCGGCTTTCGGGTCGTGTCCGTGCGGTGAACCTGCCGGGTCGAACTGACGACTCGTAGGGCTCCGGTGGGGGTTCCGGCATCGCCGGGGCCCCCACCGTCCTTTTCGCGGCGTTGTTTCACGTGAAACAACGGCCGGGGCCGTGGCACTCTTGGCGGGTGGCCATCACAGCGAACGGCAGCACCAGAGCTCCCAACCGTGCCACCCTCACCGGGCTGCTGCGGCAACGGGACTTCCGTCGACTGTTGACCGCCCGGGTGCTGTCGCAACTCTCCGACGGCGTGTTCCAGGTCTCGCTCGCCGCCTACGTGGTGTTCTCGCCGGAGAAGCAGTCCTCGCCGGCCGACATCGCCTCGGTGCTCGCGGTGACGCTGCTGCCCTTCTCGGTGATCGGGCCCTTCGCGGGAGTGCTGCTGGACCGCTGGCGGCGCCGGCAGGTGCTCTACCTCGGGAACCTCGCCCGGTTCGGGCTGGGGCTGGTCACCGGCGGTCTGCTGCTGGCCCGCGCGCCGGACTGGCTCTTCTTCGCCGCCGCACTGCTGGTCACCGCCCTCAACCGGTTCATCCTGGCCGGGCTCTCGGCGGCACTGCCCCGGGTGGTCGACTCGAAGCAGCTGGTCACCGCCAACGCCCTCTCGCCCACGCTCGGCACGGTCGCCGCGGCGATCGGCGGCGGCCTGGGCTTCGTGTTGCACCAGCTGATGCCGCCGGGCGCGCGGGCGGACGCCGCGCTGGTCACCTTGGCCGCGCTGCTCTACCTGTCGGCCGCGCTGGCCGCCCGGCGGATGGCGCCGGACCTGCTGGGCCCGGACCGGCACCCCGGCCGGCCCGCGCTGCGGCAGGCCCTCGGCCAGGCCGCACGGGATCTCGGCGCCGGCGTACGGCACCTGGTCCGGGACTGCCGGCCGGCCGTCCACGCGATGGCCGCCGTCACTGCCGCCCGGTTCTGCTACGGCGTACTGATCGTGGTCGTGGTGATGCTCGCCCGCTACACCTTCAACGACCCGGCGGACAGCGCGGCCGGGCTCACGACCCTCGGGCAGGCGGTCGGTCTCTCGGCCGTCGGGTTCTTCCTGGCCGCCCTGATCAGCCCGTGGTGCACCCGGCGGCTCGGCCTCGCGGGGTGGATGACGGTCTGCCTGGCCGCTCCGGTGGTGTTCGTGCCGGCGCTCGGGCTGGCCTTCCAGCTGGTTCCCGGTCTGGCCGCGGCGCTGTTGCTGGGGGTGGTCACCCAGGGCACCAAGATCTGCGCCGACACCGTGGTGCAGGAGTCGGTCGAGGACGAGTTCCGCGGCCGGGTGTTCGCCATCTACGACGTGCTGTTCAACGCGGCCTTCGTCGCCGCGGCGGCGGTGACCGCGCTGGTCCTGCCGCTGTCGGGCCGCTCGGCGACGGTTCTGGTGGGCGTGGCCCTGGTGTACGGCGCGGCCGCCCTGCTCTACGCGCGGGCCGCCCGGCGCTCGGCCCCCGACGCGGGCCCGGGCCGGGCCGGCTGACTGCCCGGTAGGCCCTCGGCGTCACTGACGTGACGGCAACTCGCTAAGGTACGTCAGAAATTGCCGCGCCGGCAGCACTCTGTCACGGGGGACTCATATGAGCACACCGCCTAATCCGTACGGTCAGCCCCAGTACGGCTACCCGCCGCCCGCCCAGCCGCCCTACGGCCAGCCGCCGGCCCCCGGGTTCGGACCGCCGCCCGCCGCCCCCGGGTTCGGCCCCCCGCAGCCGCCCGCGCCCGGTTACGGCTACCCCGGCGGCCCGGTGCCGCCGCAGCCCGGCCCGCCGCCACCGCCGTACGGCCAGCCCGGCTTCCCCCCGCCCGGTGGCGGCGGGCTGCCCCCGGGCGGCCAGCCCGGGTGGGGCCAGGCGGCTCCGCAGCCGCCCCGGCCGAAGAGCTCGAAGGTCGCGCTCAAGATCCTCGGTGCGGTCGTCGGTGTGATCGTGCTGGTCATCGGCTACTTCGTGGTGGGCCCGAGCGTCAGCAGCGCCGCGGTCGGCGACTGTGTGAAGACCAGTGGTGTCTCCGACGTCGACATCGTCAAGTGCACCGACGCCAAGGCGCAGTACAAGGTCATCGCCAAGTACACCGGCACCACCGACACCTCCAAGTGCACGGCGAACCCGGACTCCACCGCCTCGGTCTGGGGCAAGAGCGGCCGGCGCAGCAGCCGCAAGACCTACGTGCTCTGCCTCGGCCCGCTGAACGGTGCCACCGGTGGTGCCTCCCCGGCGGCCAGCTCCTCGGCCGCGCCGAGCGCCAGCGCCAGTAGCAAGCCGTCGTCCAAGCCCTCGGTCCCGTCCGCCTCCACCTCGGCCGGCAACCCGGTGCCCAGCGACGTCGACCGCGCGAAGGCGGGCGACTGCCTGCGCAACGACCACGAGACCAGCGCCAACGCGACCCACGACTCCAACCCGGACATCACGATGCTGCCGTGCAGCGACTCCCGGGCGAAGTACAAGGTGATCGCCAAGGTGCTCGGCACCACGGACGGGGACACGGCCTGCGCCAAGTACCCGGATGCGAACAGCTCGTACTACCAGGACAACGGCATCACCAAGTTCGTCCTCTGCCTGGCGGACGTCAACTGACGCCGCCCGCCCCGTGACACGGCGGAGGGGAGCCCGGCCACCGGGCTCCCCTCCGCCGTTTCCGCTCTCCGCCGTTTCCGCTCTTCGCCGCCGCCCGCCGCTCCCGCCGGCCGGGGGCGCGCCCGGGGTCAGTCCTGAGCGGCCCACCATGCGCGCAGCGCCGCGACGGCGTCCTCGTGCTCCATCGGGCCGTGCTCAAGCCGGAGCTCCAGCATGTGCTTGTACGCCTTGCCGACCTGCGGGCCGGGCTTCAGGCCGAGCAGCTCCATGATCTGGTTGCCATCGAGCGCGGGGCGCACCGCGTCCAGCTCCTCGCGCTCCTTGAGCTCGGCGATCCGCTCCTCCAGGCCGTCGTAGGTGCGCGACAGCGCGGCGGCCTTCTTCCGGTTGCGGGTGGTGCAGTCCGAGCGGGTCAGCTTGTGCAGGCGCTCCAGCAGCGGGCCTGCGTCGTTGACGTAGCGGCGCACCGCGGAGTCGGTCCACTCGCCGCCGCCGTAGCCGTGGAAGCGCAGGTGCAGCTCGACCAGCTGGGAGACGTCCTCGATGAGGTCCTTGGAGTACTTGAGGTCGCGCATCCGCTTGCGGGTCATCTTGGCGCCCACCATCTCGTGGTGGTGGAAGGAGACCCGGCCGTCCGGCTCGAAGCGCCGGGTGCGGGGCTTGCCGATGTCGTGCAGCAGCGCGGCGAGCCGCAGCACCAGGTCGGGGCCTTCCTTCTCCAGCGCGATGGCCTGCTCCAGCACGGTGAGCGAGTGCTCGTAGACGTCCTTGTGCCGGTGGTGCTCGTCGCTCTCCAGGCGGAGGGCCGGCAGCTCGGGGAGCACGTGGTCGGCGAGGCCGGTGTCGACCAGCAGCCGCAGGCCCTGGACCGGGTGGTCGGAGAGCAGCAGCTTGTTCAGCTCGGCCTGGACCCGCTCGGCGGAGACGATGGTGATCCGCTCGGCCATCGCGGTCATCGCGGCGACCACCTCGGGGGCGGGCGTGAAGTCCAGCTGGGCGGCGAAGCGGGCGGCCCGCATCATCCGCAGCGGGTCGTCGGAGAAGGACTCCTCCGGTGTGGCGGGGGTGCGCAGCACCCGCCGCTCCAGGTCGTCCAGACCGTGGTGCGGGTCGACGAAGCCGCGGCCGGGCAGGTCGACGGCCATGGCGTTGACCGTGAAGTCCCGGCGGACCAGGTCCTCCTCGATGCTCGCGCCGTAGGTCACCTCGGGCTTGCGCGAGGTGCGGTCGTAGGCCTCGGAGCGGTAGGTGGTGATCTCGATCAGGAAGGAGCCCTCGGGCGTGTCCTTGCGCGCGCCGACGGTTCCGAAGGCGATGCCGACGTCCCAGACGGCGTCCGCCCAGCCCTTGACCAGCTTGAGCACCTGCTGCGGGCGGGCGTCGGTGGTGAAGTCCAGGTCGTTGCCGAGCCGGCCGAGCAGCGCGTCCCGCACCGAGCCGCCGACCAGGGCCAGCCGGTGGCCGGCGGCCTGGAAGCGCCGGGCGACCTCATCGGCGACTGGTGAGACCCTCAGCAGTTCCTGGAGTCCCAGGGTCTGCGCCTCGCTCAGACCTGGGACGGCGGCGGGGGCGGTGCTGGAAGAATGGGCGCTGGGGTCATTGGCAGTGGACACGGCTCACAAGGGTACGGGTCCGGGCCGCCCCACCGCCCGCGGGTTTGCGGGCGTCCCGGACCGGGGGCCGGGGGCGCTCACCCGGCGCCCCCCAACACTGGGGGCCGGGGATCGTCGTTACCATGCCGGTGGGAGCGAGTCTCGGCCGCGTCAGCGCGACGGCCGCGCCGCGGTGCCACCAAGGCTGTGCGGACGGCGGACTACCGGACAGTACGGCCATTCATCTGGTCATCCGACGATCAGCGATCGAGAACGGCGAGGGCGAAGCGCGTGAGCGAGCCGGCACGGCACTCGGGCCTGGAGACGTACGGACACCGCGGACGTGCCGGTCGTGGCGGCCGCACCGCGCGGGCGGCCCGCCGGCTCGGGGCCCTCGCGGCGGGCTGCGCCGTACTGCTCGGCGCGGCGCCGCAGGCCGGCGCGCTCGACGTGCCGGGCTCCGCGGCCCGGCCGGGCCTGGCGGCCGAGGTGTCCGGTGAGTACCCGGTGGTCGTGACGATCGACGGCGTCTCACCCGCCGTGGTCACCCCCAGCGGCACGGTGACCATCACCGGCCAGGTGACCAACGGCGGCCGCGCGCCCCTGAAGGCCCCGCACGCGGCGGTCCGCGCCCCGCTCAACCACAAGCCGCTGAACACCCGCAGCGACCTCGCCGCGGTCGCCGCGCGCAACGACCCGGCGGGCGTGGACGGCGTCGACCTGCCCAGCCCGCAGGCCGCGCTGAACGAACTCGGCCCCGGCCAGAGCCAGCCGTTCACCCTGCAGGTGGCGGTGGCCGACCTCGAACTGGACCGGGAGGGCGCGTTCGAGCTCGCGGTCGACGTCCGCGGCTCGACCGGCGACAACCAGCGCGAGCGCCCGCTGGGCATCGCCCGGACCTTCCTCCCGTACAACCCGAACCCGACCGACGCCCAGCCGACCCAGGTCGCGACGCTCTGGCCGATCACCCACACCCCGGAGCTGGTCGCCCAGACCCTCTCCGACAACGACCAGAGCGTCCCCGTACTGCGGGACGACAGCCTGGCCGCCGAGTTCGCCCCCGGCGGGCGGCTCTACGAGCTGGTCGACATCGGCGCCGGCCTGACCGCGCCCACCTGGGTGGTCGACCCGGACCTGCTGGACACCGCGTACGCGATGACCAAGCCCTACCGGGTGCAGAAGCCCAACACCGCCGGCCAGTCCGCCAAGGAGGAGAACACCACCCAGGGCACCGGCACCGCGGCCGCCGCCGCCTGGCTGGACAAGCTGCGGACGGCCGTCGCCAAGAAGGGCAGCGAGGTCGTCTCGCTGCCCTACGCCGACCCGGACATCGCCTCCATCGCGCACAACGGCGCCGACCTGAGCGGCATCGACACCGCCCTGCTCAAGGCCGGCACGGCCGGGCAGGTGACGGCGGAGGGCCGGCTCTCGGTGGACGTCCGGGGGGACGTCGCCTGGCCGTACCAGGGCTACCTGGACCAGCAGATCGCCGCCACCGCGCAGCGCGGCGGGGACAACCTGCTGCTGGTGAACGGCGCCAGCCTGCCCGAGGCCGACTCGCTGAAGTACACCCCTGGCGCGGTCCGCCCGCTCGGCAACGGCCAGACCGGCGTGGTCGCGGACAGCACCGTCTCCGGCCTGTTCCAGGGCGACCTGAACACCCCGCAGTCGCAGAGCGCGGCCGTCCAGCGCTTCCTGGCGGAGACCTTCGTGATCACCCGCCAGGAGCCGCACAACCAGCGCGGGCTGCTGGTGATGCCCCCGCGCGGACTCACCGTGAACACCGCCAGGACCCTCGCGAGCGCCCTGCAGAGCGCCAACGCCGGCCAGTGGACCACCCCGGTCACGCTGGACACCGTCGCCCAGGCCGCCGCCGACCCCAAGGCGAACGGCGCGGTGCCCCCGGCCACCGACTACCCCGGCGAGGCGCGCGCCTCCGAGCTGTCGGCCAAGGCCCTCACCGAGACCATGGCCATCCAGAGCAAGCTCGACCTGCTGATGCGCATCCTCACCCTGCCGCAGCGGGTGCGCGGGCCGTTCAGCGCCGCCATGGTCCGCTCGGTGTCCACCGAGTGGCGCACCCAGGGCCCGGCCGGCGACACCTACCGCGACGGCGTGCGGGACTACCTGGCCGAGCTGTCCCAGGCGGTGCGGGTGCCCAAGAAGGGCGTCATCACCTTCGCCGGCGACACCGGTGTCCTGCAGGTCAGCGTGCGCAACGACCTCACCCAGACGATCACCAACCTCAAACTGGTGCTGACCTCCAGCCAGCCCAACCGCCTCAAGGTCGGCGACCCGGCGGACATCGTGCTCGGAGCCTCCCGCAGCGTCACCATGCAGTTCCCGGCCGAGGCGCACAACAACGGCCAGGCCACCATGACCGCCCAGCTGTGGACCACCGGCCCCGACCCGCAGCGCTACGGCGAGCCGGTCACCTTCAACGTCATGGTGACCTCGGTGACCGACGGCGTGCTGTACGTGATCGGCGCCGGGCTGCTGCTGATCCTGCTCGCCGCGCTGCGGATCTACCGCCAGCGCAAGAAGCAGGGCGTGGACCCGGACGAGGACGGCGACCGTCCCCTGGACGAGGCCGCGGACGGTGGCGGCCCCGACCGCGCCGAGGGTCCGCAGGCCCGCCCCGAGGACGCCGACGAGGGCCCGGACGACGACCGGGACGCCGTGCAGACACTGCGCGGCACCACCGCAGATGGCCGGGATCGGGCCACCGGTGATGAGAAGGTTGGTCCTTGATACCGCCCGACCCCAGGGCGCCCTCCCCCGAACAGCGAAGAGGTGGCATGAGCGGGCCCCGCGAGGAGCGAGCACAGAGCCAGGCCGGTGGACAACAGCCGGCCGAGACGCCGGGCGGCGACTGGTACGTGGCCGACACCTACGCACAGGACCCGTACGCGGCGGACGGCTACGACGGGTACGTGTCCGAGCAGGACCCGTACGGCGTCCAGGCCGGACGGGAGGGCGGCGCGCCGCCCGCCTACGACGTTCCGCCCCAGCTCCCGCCGCAGGCCAACGGCTGTCCCACGCCCGTTCCGCCGGCGATGGCACCGCCCGTCCCGCCGGTGCAGCCCGGCTGGGACACCCCGGCCCGGCCCGCCTGGGAGGAGCCCGCGGCGAACCCCGGGCCGCAGCACCCGGCGGCCCAGGGCGCCCCGCTCGCCCCGAACACCGCCCCGGCGGACTCCGGCGCCCCCGCGCCCGGTTCCGGCCCCGGTGCCCGGTGGGGGCAGCCGCAGTGGCAGGAGCCCGCCCGGGCCGAGTCCCCGTGGAACTCCGAGACCACCGAGTACGTCGGCGTGGACGCGCTGTTCGGCGGCCCCACTCAGCAGCCCACCCAGCAGCCCGGCCCGCAGACCACCCCGTACCCCGACCAGCGGCCGTCCCGGCAACCCGCGCCGCAGCCGGGCCAGCAGCCGGGGCAGCACAGCGTCTACCGGCCCGGCGCCCAGCCGATGCCGGCCCCCGGCGGTCCCGCCGCCGGCCAGGGCTACCCGGCGCCGCCCTTCGCGGCCGGTCCGCCGCAGGGCCCCGGCCCCCAGCAGGGTCCGGGCCACGAGCAGCACCCGGGCCACGGCCAGGGCGGCCAGTTCGTCCCGCCGATCGAGTTCGACCCGCCGCTCTCCGAGCAGGAGGCCACCATGCAGGTGGCGGCGGTCCAACTGCCGCCCGCCGTGGAGCCGCTGGACGAGGTCGCCGAGGAGCTCGCGGAGGAGCGCCAGGAGGCGCCCCGGCCCGCGAAGGGCGGCGGCGGAGGCAAGGTCGCCGGCCTGCTGAACTCCAGCGCGATCATGGCCGCCGGCACCCTGGTCTCCCGGGGCACCGGCTTCGTCCGCACGATGGTGATCGTCGCGGCGATCGGCGCCGTCCGGATGGGCGACTCCTACAACGCCGCCAACACCCTGCCGACCCTGCTCTACATCCTGATCGGCGGCGGCGCGCTGAACGCCGTCTTCGTGCCGCAGCTGGTCCGCAGCATGAAGCACGACGAGGACGGCGGCGCCGCCTACGCCAACCGGCTGCTCACCCTCGTGATCATCGGCCTGGCCGGGGTCTCCTTCCTGGCCGTGATCGGCGCCCCGGTCCTGGTCCAGCTGATCGCGCACGCGCTCACCACCGACCAGGCCAGCGCCGACACCACGGTGGCGCTGGCGCGCTACTGCCTGCCCACGATCTTCTTCATGGGCATCCACGTGGTGATGGGGCAGATCCTCAACGCTCGCGGCCGCTTCGGCGCGATGATGTGGACCCCGGTCCTCAACAACATCGTGGTGATCTTCACCTTCGGCGCGTACATCTGGGTCTACGGCGGATTCAGCTCCACCGGCGTCACCCCGGCCACCATCTCCCCCGAGGGCGTGCGGCTGCTCGGGCTCGGCACCCTGATCGGCCTCGCCGTCCAGGCGCTGGCGATGATCCCCTACCTGCGCGCCGCCGGGTTCAGCTACCGGCCGCGCTTCGACTGGCGCGGCCACGGCCTGGGCAAGGCCGCCCGGCTCGCCAAGTGGACCTTCTTCTTCGTCCTCGCCAACCAGGCCGGCTACCTGGTGATCACCCAGATCGCGGTCGCGGCCGGCATCGACGCCGGCGACAACGGCGCCGGCCTCTCGGCGTTCTCCAACGCCCTGCTGATCTGGCAGCTGCCGCACGCGGTGATCGCCGTCTCGATCATGAGCGCCGTCCTGCCGCGGCTCTCCCGCGCGGCCGCCGACGAGGACGCCGGCACCGTCCGGGACGACATCTCCTACGGCCTGCGCACCACCGCCGTGGCGATCATCCCCGGGGCCTTCCTGTTCCTCTCGCTGGGCCCGGCCATCGCCCGCTCGATCTACGCCGTGGGCGGCCAGCCGCAGGCCCTGGAAAGCGCCACCAACATCGGTCTGATGCTCTCGGCGTTCGCCCTCGGTCTGATCCCGTACTCGATGCAGTACGTCATGCTGCGCGGCTTCTACGCCTACGAGGACACCCGCACCCCGTTCTCCAACACCGTCTGGGTGGCGGGCTGCCAGGCCGGCTTCTCGGTCCTCTGCTACCTGGTGCTGCCCGCCCAGTGGGTGGTCACCGGGATGGCCTTCGGCTACGGTGCCGCGTACGCGGTCGGCGTCGCGGTCGCGATCCCGAAGCTCAAGCGCAAGATCGGCGGCCTGGACACCAAGCGGATCGGCCGGACCTACAGCCGGCTCGCCGCCGCCTGCGTGCCGGCGGCCGCGGTCGGCATCGGGGTCAGCCTGCTGATCGGCTCGCTGGTCGGCGGCTGGCTGGGCAGCGTCCTGACCGTCCTGGTCGCGGGCGCGCTGCAGCTGGCGGTCTTCGCGGTGGTCGCCAAGCGGCTCAAGATCGAAGAACTCAACTCGATGCTCGGGATGGTCCGCGGCCGCCTGGGCCGCTGACCGCACGTCAACCGCGCGGACAGGTGAACCTCCGCCACCCTCGGGTGGCGGCCGCTGGGCCGGATTCGGCGATCGGGTGACACCCCGGGAGCGCCGGACCCGGCCCAGCGGCCGATCTGCACCAGATCTCTCCACCGCACGCAACCGCTTGCCCGTCCCAGCGGTCGTACCCGGGGGGGAACAGTGGGCACAATTGACACGGACCGCCCCGGCCCCCGCGCCGAGGCGATCCAGCGACTTTCTCGGGTCCGGGGCGACACGACCGGGGCGACACAAGGGGAGGCATGACCACGGTGGCTGATGGCACCAAGGCGGTCGTCGACACGCCGGATGCTGACGAGGCGGCGGACGAGGCGGCGCTGGCCATGGCGATCGACGACCTCGCGGGCGACGAGCCGGCCGGCCCGCAGGACGCGGAGGAGGTCTCCGAGACCACCGCCCCGCTGTCGGCCGACGAGATCGCCGTCGAACTGGCCGCCGGCGCGGCCCTCGCGGCCGCGGCGAAGGCCAAGGCCGACGCCAAGGCAAAGGCCGCGGCGGCGGCGAAAGCCAAGGCCGATGCCAAGGCCGATGCCAAGGCCGATGCCAAGGCCGACGCCGAGGCCGAGGCCGACGGCGGGACCGAGCCCGGAACCAAGGCACCGGCCAAGGCGAAGTCCGCCCCCGGCGGGGCCGCACAGCCGCTCCCCAAGGCTGCCGCGGCCGACCCCGGACCCACCGGCCGCAAGGCCCCGGAGGCGCCCGCCAAGGCCGCCCCGAGGGCCGCCACGACCACCGCCGACACCGGCGGGACAGGCGCCCTCCCGCTCACCCTGCCCGCCCCCCTGCGGCACAGCGGCGACATCATCGGCGGCCGCTACCGGCTGGAGGAGTGCATCTCCCAGGCCGCCACCTTCAGCAGCTGGCGCGCGGTGGACGAGAAGCTGCGCCGCGCCGTCGGCGTCCACCTGATGGCCGCCGGGCACCAGCGCTCCCGGGCCGTGCTGGCCGCCGCGAAGTCCGCCGCCCTGCTCGGCGACCCGCGCTTCGTCCAGGTGCTGGACGCCGTCCAGGAGGGCGAGCTGGTCTACGTCGTCCGGGAGTGGCTCCCCGACGCCTCCGACCTCGCCAAGCTGCTCACCACCGGCCCGATGGAGCCCTACGACGCGTACCAGATGGTCCGCCAGGTCACCGACGCCATCGCCACCGCCCACCGCCGCGGCCAGGCGCACCTGCGGCTCACCCCGCGCTGCGTGCTGCGCACCGAGGGCGGCCAGTACCGGATCAACGGCATCGCCGTGGACGCCGCCCTGCGCGGCCTGCCCACCGACGACGGCGCCGACCCCGAACTCACGGACACCCGTGCCATCGGCGTTCTGCTGTACGCCGCGCTGACCCACCGCTGGCCCTTCCCCGAGGACCGCTACGACCTCCAGGGCCTGCCCAAGGGCCTGGGCCGCGTTCCTCCCAGCCAGGTCCGGGCCGGCGTCCACAAGGGCCTTTCGGAGCTCGCCGCCCGCACCATCTGCGATCCCCCGCCGCACCACGCCACCCCGATCACCACGCCCGAGGAGCTGGCCAAGGCCATCGCGCTGATGCCCCGCATCCGCCAGCCCGAGCCGGAGCTGCCCGCCTTCACCCCGCCCCGGCGCACCCCGCCGGCGCCCGTCACCGCCGCCGTACCCGCCGGCCCGGCCTTCCACGGCCCGCTGCCGTACCCGCCGCCCCGGCCTCGGCGCCGCCGGCTGCGCCGGGTGCTCAAGGCGACGGCCTGGACGGTCGCGCTGGCCGCCGTCGGCTTCTCCTCCTGGCAGCTGGTCGGACAGCTGCGCGACACCGGCCGCAGCACCGACATCGCCGAGCCGTCCGCCACCCGGTCCGACGCCGCCCACGCGCAGATCGGCGTACCCGCCCCCACCGCCCCCGCCGGCACCCCGATCGCGATCGCGGACGTGAAGTCCTTCAACCCGCTGGGCGACTCCCCCGAGAGCGTCCCGAGGCTGCCGCTCACCCACGACGGCAACCCCGACACGACCTGGACCACGCTCGACTACCGGAACCCCCTGCAGATGATCAAGGAGGGCACCGGCCTCCTGGTGGACCTCGGCTCGCCCCAGCAGGTCGGGTCGGTCGGCGTCCAGTTCATCGGCAGCACCCGGGTCGAGCTGCGCGTCCCGACCAACCAGTCCGCGACCGCCCCCGGCAAGCCCGGCGACTACCGCGTCGTCGCCCAGAGCACCGGCGCCCAGGCCGACCTCAAGCCCGATGCCCCGGTGACCACCCGCTACCTCTTGATCTGGATGACCGACCTCCCCAAGGATGGGGGCGTCTGGCACGGCCAGGTGTCCGAGATCAAGGTCACCGGCTGACGACGGGCACCGCCGGGCACCGCTCGCGCCCCCGCGCGAACAGCCCGGCCCGTACGCGCGGGCCGGTGCCCGCCGGGCCGTACCCGCGGGCCGCACGCCGGCCCGGACGTGGACCGGCGGGCCCGCGCCGACGGGCGCGACAGAACGACGACGAGGGGTGGGAGGGGTGCGGATGGCGGACGCCGAGGACAGTGACGCCGAGCTGCTGAGCCGGCACGTCGCCGGCGACCCGGACGCCTTCGGCGTGCTGGTGCGGCGCCACCGCGACCGGCTCTGGGCCGTCGCGCTGCGCACCCTCGGCGACCGCGAGGAGGCCGCCGACGCCGTCCAGGACGCCCTGGTGTCGGCCTTCCGCTCCGCCCACACCTTCCAGGGGCGCTCCGCCGTCACCACCTGGCTGCACCGGATCGTGGTCAACGCCTGCCTCGACCGGGCCCGGCGCACCGCCACCCGGCGCACCGGCCCGCTGGACGACGACCCGCAGCGCCTGGACACCCTGGTCGGCAGCTCCGAGGCCGCCGACCACCCGGTCGTCCGGGCCGAGGTCCGCCGCGAGGTGACGGCCGCGCTCGACGCACTGCCCGCCGAACAGCGGGCCGCCCTCGTCCTGGTCGACATGCAGGGCTACCCGGTCGCCGAGGCCGCCGAGGTGCTCGGGGTCCCGGTGGGCACCGTCAAGAGCCGCTGCGCCCGCGGCCGCGCCCGGCTGCTCCCGCTGGTCCGCCATCTGCGGGAGAGCGGCCCCGGCGGCCCGGGGAGCGGCGGCCCCGACGGCACCGGGAGCGGCGGCACGCCCGGCTCCGGCGCACCGGGCCCGACGATCCACGGCGCTGTTTCACGTGAAACACCGCACCGATCGGCCCCCGACGGGAACCCGTCCGGCCCCCGGACCGTCACAGGGACGAGCACCGGCAGCGATCCGATCCTGGAAGGAGATGCGACCGCGCGATGACGCCCCCCACTTCTTCCCCGCATCCGGCCGGACCGCACCCCTCGATCGACGAGCTCGCCGACCTCGCCGAGGAGCTGATCGAGGACCCGGGCACCGCCGACTCGCTGCGTGAGCACCTCACCGGCTGCCCGGAGTGCCGCGAGACCCTGGCCGCGCTGGCCGAGGTGAGCGACCTCCTGGGCGCTGTGGAAACCCCGCCGATGCCGGACGACGTCGCCCGCCGGCTCGACGCGGCACTGGCCGCCGAGGCCGCAGGAAAGGGCGTGGACGCCGGGGCCACCCGCCCGCCCGGCCACTCCGCGCCCTCCGCCTCCGCGCCCGCCCACCAGACGCCGGCCCACCCGCGGCAGGAGCCCCGCCCCCTTCCCACCGCCCCCCCGGCCGGTCCCGGACGGAACCGGCGGCGGGCCAGGCGCCGGGTCCTGCTGGGCACCGCCTTCGCCCTGGCGGCCGTGACCCTCGGCGCACTCCTGCTGCGGACGCCGGCCCCCGACCAGGCGGCCGACACGGCGGCCGGGGCGGCCGCCGCCTCCACCGCCGCCCCCTCCTTCGACGTGCCCTCCCCGGGCTCCCCCTCCTTCGGCGGTGGGCAGCGCCCCGGCAGCGAGGCCCCGCAGGAGCAGCCCGCGATCAAGGGCGGGGCGTCCGTGTACCGCGAGGAGACCCTGGCCGCACAGGCCCGGCAACTCGTCCGCGCGGCCCGTCCGGCGGCCCGGCCCGCCGACGGCACGGACCTCAGCACGCACACCGCGCCCCCCTGCGCACCCTCCGGCACCGGCTCGCTGCTCGCCACCGACCACGGCACCTTCGAGGGCGTCCCCGTGGAGGTCCTGGTGTACGCGGACCCCGGCAACCCCGACCAGCTCGATGTCTACCTGGTAGCGAGCGACTGCGGCACCGCGCCCGCGACGGTCCTGCTGCACCGGACCGTCCCGGCCCACTGAGCGGCCCACCGACCGGCACGCCGGCCGGTCCCGGCCGGCGTCCCGAACCCGGCGGCCGTACGTGCCGCCGCTCGGGCCGCGGGACCTGCCGCCGGTCCCCGACACCCGCGCCCCCCGCACGAGCCCCTGGCGCCCCCCACGGGGCCCACAGTGCGGGCACCTGGTACGCATTGCGCCGGGAATGCGGGAGACTGGTCAATCGTTGTCCCGGGCGGCGGAGCAGGACCGCCCTCCCCGCACAAGCGCGGGTCGCGATGCGAACCAGGAGATGCAGTGAGCGACGTCCGTAATGTGATCATCATCGGTTCCGGCCCGGCCGGGTACACCTCCGCGCTGTACACCGCCCGAGCCTCGCTCAAGCCGCTGGTCTTCGAAGGCGCCGTCACCGCCGGTGGCGCCCTGATGAACACCACCGAGGTGGAGAACTTCCCCGGTTTCCGGGACGGCATCATGGGCCCCGAGCTGATGGACAACATGCGGGCGCAGGCCGAGCGCTTCGGCGCCGAGCTCGTCCCCGACGACATCGTCTCGGTCGACCTCACCGGCGACGTGAAGACCGTCACCGACTCCGAGGGCAACGTCCACCGCGCTCACGCCGTGATCGTCACCACCGGCTCCCAGCACCGCAAGCTCGGCCTCCCGCGCGAGGACGCGCTCTCCGGCCGGGGCGTCTCCTGGTGCGCCACCTGCGACGGGTTCTTCTTCCGCGACCAGGACATCGCCGTGGTCGGCGGCGGCGACACCGCGCTGGAGGAGGCGACCTTCCTCTCCCGCTTCGCCCGCAGCGTCACCGTGATCCACCGCCGCGACAGCCTGCGCGCCTCCAAGGCGATGCAGGAGCGGGCCTTCGCCGACCCGAAGATCAGCTTCGCCTGGGACAGCGCCGTCGAGGCGATCCACGGCGACCCGAAGCTGACCGGCGTCACCCTGCGCGACACCACCACGGGCGAGCAGCGCGAGCTGGCCGTCACCGGCCTGTTCATCGCGATCGGCCACGACCCGCGCACCGAGCTGTTCACCGGCCAGCTGGACCTCGACGCCGAGGGCTACCTCAAGGTCGAGGCCCCGTCCACCCGCACCAACATCCCCGGCGTCTTCGGTGCCGGCGACGTGGTCGACCACACCTACCGCCAGGCGATCACCGCTTCCGGCACCGGCTGCGCCGCCGCTCTGGACGCCGAGCGCTACCTCGCCTCGCTGGCCGACCTGGAGGCTCAGGCCGCCACCGTCGCGGTCTGACCCCCGCACACCTGATCCACCGGGTGGGGCAGTCCCACGCGCTGCTCCGTTTCACGTGAAACACGTCGACGCGGAGCAGACCGCAGCAGCGGTACGACGCGTACGGGCCATGCCCCACCCACCCCCCTCGGCCGGGACAGAAACATAACGGCCCCCGCCGTTGTTGTCCTGGCGGCAACACTCGTCCGTGACCCTTAGGAGCTACCGTGGCCGGCGCCACCAACATCGTGACCGACGCGTCCTTCGAGGCCGACGTCCTCAAGAGCGACAAGCCCGTCCTGGTCGATTTCTGGGCCACCTGGTGCGGCCCGTGCCGCCAGATCGCCCCGATTCTCGAAGAGATCGCGGGCGAGCACGGCGACAAGCTGACCATCGCGAAGCTCGACGTCGACGCCAACCAGCAGACGGCCGCGGCCTACAACGTCATCTCGATCCCGACGATGATCGTCTACAAGGACGGCCAGCCGGTGAAGTCCATCACCGGTGCCCGCCCGAAGGCCGCCCTCCTGCGCGAGCTGGCCGAGTTCATCTAGGCTCCCCGGTCCTACGGCTGAGGCGGGACTCCCCACCGGGGAGTCCCGCCTCAGCCGTTCCCACCCTCAGCCGTTCCCGCGCTCGTCCTGCGGCGCCGGCCGGCCGGGTCGGCACCTGCCCCGCCGACCCGGGGTGTCCACTCAGAACGGCCGGAGAGCCGGCTCCTTACGCGCCCCGCCCAGCAGCCGTTCCAGGGCCACCTCCATGTCGCCCTTCCACGAGAGCGCGGTCCGCGCCTCCAGCCGCAGCCTCGGGTACCGGCGGTGCGGTCGGACCGTCTTGAAGCCGACCGCGAGCAGGTGCTCCGCCGGCAGGACACAGCTCGGACGCTCCGGACCGACCGCCCCGAAAGCCTCGATCGCCCGGACCCCGCGCCCCATCAGGTCCTTCACCACCGTCTGGACCAGCACCCGACCCAGCCCCTGCCGCTGGTAGCCGGGCAGCACCCGGCTGACCATCAGCAGCACCGCGTCAGGAGACACCGGACTGGTCGGGAAGGCCAGCGAACGCGGCACGTAGGCCGGTGGTGCGTAGGTCACGAAGCCGGCCGGGTCGTCGTCCACGTACACGATCCGGCCGCAGGAGCCCCATTCCAGCAGAACGGCGGAGATCCACCCCTCCTTCTCCAGCTCGGGCTTCCCGGCCTCCACCGCCTCCCTGGCGGTGACCGGGTCCAGCTCCCAGAACACGCAGGAGCGGCAGGTGTTCGGCAGATCGCCGAGATTGTCCAACGTCAGCGGGGCGATCCTGCGTCCCATGCCCCGCACCTCCTCGTCCTCACTTCGAGCATTCCCCCCTAGGAGCCCGCGCTCCACACGCCGATGGGTGCATGTTTCACGTGAAACGCGGTTCGGTGTCCGCGGTTCCCTGTGAAGCATGCACCCATCGGTCCAGCTCGCCGTTCAGCTCTGCGACAGCCGCAGCCCGTCCTCCCCGGGTGCCAGGCTGTCCAGGATGCGGTTGAGGTCGTCCACCGACGCGAACTCCAGAACGACCTTGCCCTTGCCGAGCTTGCCGCCGCGCTGCGAGACCTCGACCTTGACCCGGGTCTCGAAGCGGTCCGAGAGCCGGCCCGCCAGGTCGTTGAAGGCCGGCGAGAGCAGCTTGCCCGCCTTCGGGCCGTTGGCCCGCTGCGGCTTGTCCTCACTCGCCATCAGCTTGGCGATCTCCTCGGTGGTCCGCACCGAGAGACCCTCCGCGACGATCCGCTTCGCCAGCGCGTCCTGCTGCTCGCCGTCGCCGACACTCAGCAGCGCCCGGGCGTGGCCGGCGGTCAGCACACCGGCGGCGACCCGGCGCTGCACGGCGGGGGAGAGGTTGAGCAGCCGCAGGGTGTTGGAGACGTGCGAGCGCGAGCGGCCGATCCGGTCGGCCAGCTCGTCGTGCGTGCAGGAGAAGTCGCGCAGCAGCTGGTCGTACGCGGCGCCCTCCTCCAGCGGGTTCAGCTCGGCCCGGTGCAGGTTCTCCAGGAGCCCTTCCAGCAGCAGCTTGTCGTCCTCGGTGGCCCGGACGATCGCGGGGATCTGCTCCAGCCCGGCCTCCCGGGAGGCCCGCCAGCGCCGCTCGCCCATGATGAGCTCGTAGCGCTCCTCGCCGACCTGGCGCACCACCACCGGCTGGAGCAGGCCCACCTCCTTGATGGAGGCGACCAGCTCGGCCAGCTTGTCCTCGTCGAAGACCTCGCGGGGCTGGCGGGGGTTCGGCGTGATCGAGTCCAGCGGCAGCTCGGCGAACCGGGCCCCGTCGACCGGGGCCAGCTGGATGGCCCCGGCAGGATCGGCGGCCGGCGCCACCGGCTGCTCGGGTACCTCCGACCGCGACTCACGGGCGCTCTCGGCCGCGGCCTTGGCCGCCACCGTGCCCCGCCCGGTGGGCAGCAGCGGTGCCGCTCCACGCGCCGGCGCGCTCTCGACGAGCGCCTCCCCCGGCGCGGGCTCCGCCGTCCGGGGCGATGCCACCGCGCCGGCCGCCACCGGCGTCGTGGCCGGGATCAGTGCCCCGATCCCTCGTCCCAAGCCCCTGCGAACACTCACCGATTGTCCTCCGTCGTGCTGTGCTGAACCATCTGGTGGGCGGCCTGGGCCGCGCCACGCTGCTGTCCCACCATGCCGGTTCCGGTGGCCGCGCCGCGGAGTGCCAGCTCGCGGGCGGCCTCCAGGTACGACAACGCACCGGTGGAACCCGGATCGTACGTGAGCACCGTCTGCCCGTAGCTCGGCGCCTCCGAGACGCGGACCGAGCGCGGGATGGCGGTCTGCAGCACCTCCTGCTGGAAGTGCGTCCGCACCTCCTCCGCCACCTGGGCCGCGAGCCTCGTCCGGGCGTCGTACATGGTGAGGAGGATGGTGGAGACGTGCAGCGCGGGGTTGAGGTGGGCCCGCACCAGCTCGACGTTGCGCAGCAGCTGGCCGAGCCCCTCCAGCGCGTAGTACTCGCACTGGATCGGGATCAGCACCTCCTGCCCGGCCACCAGCGCGTTGACCGTGAGCAGGCCGAGCGAGGGCGGGCAGTCGATCAGGATGTAGTCGAGCGGCTGCTCGTAGGCGGCGATGGCGCGCTGGAGCCTGCCTTCGCGGGCCACCAGGGAGACCAGCTCGATCTCGGCGCCGGCCAGGTCGATGGTCGCGGGGACGCAGAACAGCCCCTCCACGTCGACCACCGGCTGGACCACGTCGGCGAGGGGCTTGCCCTCGACCAGGACGTCGTAGATCGACGGCACCTCGGCGTGGTGGTCGATCCCGAGCGCCGTGGAGGCGTTGCCCTGCGGGTCGAGGTCCACCACGAGGACGCGCAGTCCGTGCATGGCGAGCGAAGCCGCCAGGTTGACGGTGGTGGTGGTCTTCCCCACCCCGCCCTTCTGGTTGGCCACCACGATCACCCGGGTGACGGCCGGCCGGGGGAGGCCCTCGCCGGCCCGCCCGATGGCCTGAACCGCGGCCTGGGCGGCACGCGCGATGGGCGTGTCGTCGATCTGGTCGATGGTCTCGGAGTCCTGCATAGGGGTCAGTGTTTCACGTGAAACCGGAGCGGCAACAGTCGCCGCCCAGGTGCGACCAAGCCCACGGCGAAGCCGCAGGTCGAAACTTCCGGAGAGCAGAGCGCGACGTTTCACGTGAAACACCATGCCCGCTATGTCGGAAATCTGACGCTGCGACACTCCGTGGCTTCGGCGTCACCCTGTTGGCCGTCCGCCGGACCACCCGCCACCAGCCATCGGCGTCGACACCGGCAAGGACAATCCCGGCGCCCCCTGGACTCCCCGGGCCCCCTGCGCAGGACCACAGAAGGCGTGGCCATCCCCGAGCCGCTCCCGCCGCCCGCACCGACCTGCCAGGCCGCCAGGCCGCCAGGCCGCCCCGGGCAACGGAAACGGGCGGGCGGTCCGAGGACCACCCGCCCGTTCAGCGATTCCTGCTCACCGGCTCCCGCGCACCCGAACCCGGGGCGCCCGGCGGATCAGCGCCGCCGGCGTCCCGCCCCGCGCCCGCGCTCGGCGCTCTTGCCGGTCGCGGCCCGCCCGGCCCGGGCCGCCCTGGCCCGCCGGGTGGCGGCCTTGACCCCGCCGGGACTCTCCCCCGCCTTGACCTGGATCACCCGGGTCGAGGTCTCCAGAGTGCCTTCGCCCACCGAGATCACCGAGGACTCCACCGCCCCGAGCTTGGCCAGCCCGGCCCGGTTCTCGGCCAGCTCCTGCTCGGCGGTGTCACCCTTGAGCGCGAGCATCTGCCCGTGCGGACGCAGCAGCGGCATGCCCCAGCCGGCCAGTCGGTCCAGCGGCGCAACCGCCCGGGCGGTGACGACGTCGACCGCGAGCTTGCCGATCATCTCCTCGGCGCGGCCGCGCACGACGGTGACGTTCTCCAGCCCCAGCTCGCGGACCACCTCCTCCAGGAAGGTGGTCCGACGCAGCAGCGGTTCCAGCAGGGTGACCGAGACGTCCGGGCGGGCCAGCGCGACCGGGATGCCGGGCAGTCCGGCGCCGGAGCCGACGTCGCAGAGCGAAGATCCGGCGGGCAGCAGCTCGGCCAGCACGGCGCAGTTCAGTACATGGCGGTCCCAGAGCCTGGGCACCTCGCGCGGGCCGATCAGGCCGCGCTGGACGCCGGCCGTCGCCAGCAGCTCGGTGTAGCGGACCGCGGAATCGAACCGCTCCCCGAAGATCGCCCGTGCCGCGGCCGGAGCCTCGCCCGGGCCCTCCACGCTCTCGGCGGCCGCATCGCCGCCGGGAGCCCCACTCTCCGTGTCCATCTCAGCCTCTCCGCTCACCGAAACCACCGACCGCACTCCAGCACCGTTTCACGTGAAACATCTCCCGCCAAACGGTGCGCTCCGCAAAGGGACGACGACCCCGCCCGCACACGGCGGACGGGGTCGACAGGCATCGCGGCCGCGGCCGCGATGTCACCGGCTTCAGCCCGGCAGCACGACCACGAAACGCTGCGGCTCCTCGCCCTCGGACTCGCTGCGCAGCCCCGCGGCGGCGACGGCGTCGTGGACGACCTTGCGCTCGAACGGCGTCATCGGCCGCAGCTTGACCTGCTCACCCGTGCTCTTGACCTGCTCGGCCGCCTGCGCGCCGAGCGTCGCCAGCTCGGACCGCTTACGGGCCCGGAAACCGGCGATGTCCAGCATGAGACGGCTGCGCTCGCCGGTCTCCCGGTGGACGGCCAACCGGGTCAGCTCCTGCAGCGCCTCCAGCACCTCGCCGTCCTGGCCGACCAGGCGCTGCAGCGCGCGGTCGTTGCCCTCACCGACGATGGAGACCAGGGCTCGGTCGCCCTCGACGTCCATGTCGATGTCACCGTCGAGGTCGGCGATGTCGAGCAGACCCTCGAGGTAGTCGGCCGCGATCTCGCCCTCCTGCTCGAGGCGCGCGATGAGGCTGTCGTCGGCGCTGCCCTCGGCCTCGGCTTCGACAGCGGAGGTGGTGGTGCCTTCCGTCACTGGTGGACTCCTTCGGAAGTGGGGCCCGGGTTGGCGGGCCGGGAACGAAGTTCGGGGGGAGGTCCGGTCAGGACTTCTTCCTCGGCCGCTGGCCACCCTGCGGTCCGCCGCGCTTCGGCTGCTGGCGGGCGCCCTGCTTGGCGGAGGTCTGCTTGCCGACGGCCTGCTTGGCCGGGGTCTTGACGGCCGTCCCGGTCTCGGCGGCCACGGCGTCCTCGGACACGGCCTCCTCGGGCACGGCGTCCTGCGGCTGGTCGTCCTTGGTCAGCCCGACCGGCTGGGCGGCGCCGTGCTGGCGCTGGGCCTTGGTCAGCTTGCGCGGCTGCTGCCGGCGGACCTGCACCGACTCCTCGACGACGGCCTCGGCGGACGCCTGCTTGGTGCCGGTGGCGGGGATCAGACCGAAGAACTTGCCCTTGATCGCGGTGCCGTCCGGGTTGAGCCGGCCGGCCTTCTTCAGCCGCGCCTGACGCTCGTCCCAGGCCTTGCTGCCGGGCGTCGGGTTGTTGCGGATGACGATCAGCTGCTGGCCCATCGACCACACGTTGGTGGTCAGCCAGTAGACGAGGACACCGACGGGGAAGTTGATGCCCATCACGGCGAACATGATCGGGAAGACGTACATCAGCATCTTCTGCTGCTGCATGAACGGCGTCTTGACCGTGAGGTCCATGTTCTTGGTCATCAGCTGGCGCTGGGTGATGAACTGCGACGCCGACATCATGATGATCATCACGGCAGTGACGATCTTGACGCTGACCTCGTTGCTGCTCAGGAAGGTGGCGGACAGCGGGGCGCCGAAGATGTGTGCCTTGCCGGCACTGACCAGCAGGGCGCCGTCGATGACGCCGATCGGCTTGTTCTTGGCCACCGAGGCCAGCACACCGTAGAGAGCGGTGAAGAACGGCGCCTGCACGAGGATGGGAAGGCAGCTGGAGAACGGGTTGGTACCCGCCTCCTTGTACAGCTTCATCATCTCTTCGGACTGGCGCTGCTTGTCGTTCTTGTAGCGCTCCTGGATGGCCTTCATCTTCGGCTGGATCGCCTGCATGGCCCGGGTCGCCTTGATCTGCTTCACGAAGAGCGGGATCAGGCAGATCCGGATGACGATCACCATCGAGGCGATGGCCAGGCCCCAGGCCCAGCCGCCGTCCGGGTCGAAGACATGGCTGTACAGCGAATGGAACTGGACGATGATCCAGGACACCATGGTGTACAGCGGACTGAGGAAGGAGAAGGTCACCGGTCAGGCTCCTTGGACATTGGGATCGGCCACCGGGCCGATGGTCTCCGGGCCCTCGGGCTCCGGACCGGCGGAGGGCGCGGTCACCGGTATGCCGGTGTCGGCCCTGCCACGGGAGGTCAACAGGTCACGCAGCCGGCGGTGCCACACCGGGTGCTTGCGTGCCGGCACGTGGTCCACCCCACCGGGTGTCCACGGGTTGCAGCGCAGGATTCGCCAGACGGTCAGACCGCCGCCCTTGATCGCACCGTGCACCCGGACGGCCTCGTAGCCGTAGTGGGAGCACGACGGGTAGTAGCGGCAGACCGGACCGAGCAGCGGGCTGATGGTCCACTGGTAGACCCGGATCAGACCCATCAGCAGGTACTTCATCGCCCTGCTCCCGTCGGCACGGTGGCGGTCGGCTCCGCCCGGAGCAGCCGCTTCAGGGCCGCGTCCAGGTCGTGCTCAAGATCGTGGTACGAGGCGGACCCTGCCGGGGGCAGCGCGCGCACCACTATCAGGCTACCGGCGGGCAGCCTGGACAGACGATCACGGACCAGGTGACGCAGGCGACGCTTCACCAGGTTGCGCACGACCGCGGAACCCACGGCCTTGCTCACGACGAAACCCGCACGCGCCGAAGGAGTCCCCTCGGCGACGTGCGGGCGGAAGTCGCTGGTCCGGTCGGCCTGCCCCCCGGGGTCACCGTCTCTGCTGAGATGGACGACCAGAAGGGGCCGGCCGGCCCGTCGACCGCGTTTCACCGCGGTCGCGAAGTCCTGGCGCCGCCGCAGCCGGTTCTCGGAGGGCAGCACAACAGACTCTGGCGCGGATCAGGCGGAGATGTTGGTACGGCCCTTGGCGCGGCGGGTCGCCAGGATGGCGCGGCCGGCGCGCGTACGCATACGCAGCCGGAAGCCGTGGGTCTTCGCGCGACGACGGTTGTTCGGCTGGAAGGTGCGCTTGCTCACTCGGGGGCTCCTGAGGTGAATCGTAGGATGACGGGGGGTCGCTTGGCCGTCACCGTGCGTCCGCGTGATCTCCCCTTGGAAATAGGAAATCCGGCCCGTCCTCCCAGGTCTGCTGGGGTTCTGGACATCCACGGCGCCCGTGCTGCGCGCCTTATGTGAAGCGGGTGGACCCGCGGACATGCGGCAGCGGCCATCGACAACTCGACCTGGTTACGGTACGCGGCAGCGGGTCCGAGGGTCAAACCGGGTGATGACACGCCCGTGGCCCAAGGGTCCCCGTCGCCCACAGCCTGTGGACAACGACTTGAATCAGGTCTGCCCGCTGACTACCGTTGCAGGACTTGTCTGGTTTGTTCTTCGATCCTTCTCCGATCCACAGTCTCTAGATCCATCAACCCCTGCTGGAGCCGCGGGGAACCGAGAAAGCGTGCACCAGTGGCTGAAGTCAACAGCGATCTCGTCCCGGTCTGGGCGAGGGTCGTCGAGCGGCTGGTCAACGACCCGGATGTCGGTGACAAGGACAAGCAGTGGGTGCGCCGGACCCAGCCGATGTGGATGATGCACGACACGGCTCTGCTGGCGGCGCCGAACGAGTTCGCCAAGCAGGTGCTGGAGGGCCGGCTGCTGCCGCAGCTGAGCGACGCGCTGAGCCGCGAGTTCGGCCGCCCGGTCCGGATCGCCGTGATGGTGGACGCCAACGCCGTCCCGCCGGCCGCCGCTCCCGCCCCGCAGGCACCCGCCGAACCGCAGCCCCGGCAGGGCCCCGAGGACGGCCAAGGCCGCCCGGCCGAGTGGTCCGACCAGCCCGCCCAGCCGCCGTACCGCGAGGAGCCGGACTACCGCTCCGCCCGGCCCGAGGCCTACCCGCCGGCCGCCGAGGAGTACGGGCGTCCCTACGACCGCTCCTACGACCAGGGCTACGAGCGCGGCCGGTACGACACCGCCGGCTACGAGCAGCGCCCCGCGCCGTACGGCGGCGCCCCGCAGTCCTGGCCGGCGGCCGACAACCAGGGCCCGGCCTGGGACCAGCAGGGCGGCTACCAGGACCAGGAGCAGCCGCCCCGGCAGGGCTACCGCGAGCAGCCGGAGCACCAGGGCCCGCCGGCCGGCGGGCAGGGCGACCTCTTCGGCGGCGCGTACGGCCCGGCGCCGGGCGATGTCCGGCCGGGCGGGCGCCGACCCGGGGGCCGTCCGCCGCAGGACGCCTCCGACAACGGCTCGCTCTCCTCAGACCCCCGGCCCCGCTCGGTGCCGGCCGTCCGTCCCCAGCCGGAGCCCCCGGAGCGCACGGGTCGCCCCGGCCTACCGGACCGCAGCCCCAGCCCGGGGGTGCCCGCGCCGCCGGGCGCTCCCCCGGCGGGCGGCTCCCGCAAGGACGAGCCGGCCGCCCGGCTGAACCCCAAGTACCTCTTCGACACCTTCGTCATCGGCGCCAGCAACCGCTTCGCGCACGCCGCCGCGGTGGCGGTGGCCGAGGCGCCCGCCAAGGCGTACAACCCGCTGTTCATCTACGGGGAGTCCGGGCTCGGCAAGACCCACCTGTTGCACGCCATCGGGCACTACTCGCGCAGCCTCTTCCCGGGGACCCGGGTGCGGTACGTGAGCTCCGAGGAGTTCACCAACGAGTTCATCAACTCGATCCGGGACGGCAAGGCGGACGCGTTCCGCAAGCGCTACCGGGACATGGACATCCTGCTGGTCGACGACGTGCAGTTCCTGGCCAGCAAGGAGTCCACGCAGGAGGAGTTCTTCCACACCTTCAACACCCTGCACAACGCCAACAAGCAGATCGTGCTCTCCTCCGACCGGCCGCCCAAGCAGCTGATCACGCTGGAGGACCGGCTCCGCAACCGCTTCGAGTGGGGGCTGATCACCGATGTCACCCCGCCCGAGCTGGAGACCCGGATCGCGATCCTGCGCAAGAAGGCGATCCAGGAGCAACTCAACGCCCCTGCCGATGTGCTGGAGTTCATCGCGTCCCGGATCACCCGCAACATCCGGGAGTTGGAGGGGGCGCTGATCCGGGTCACCGCGTTCGCCAACCTCAACCGGGCGCCGGTGGACCTGGAGTTGGCGGGCATCGTCCTCAAGGACCTGATCCCCGGCGGCGACGAGGACGCCGGCCCGGAGATCACCGCGCAGGTCATCATGCAGCAGACCGCCGCGTACTTCGGCCTGGGCGTCGACGACCTCTGCGGATCCTCGCGCAGCCGCGTACTGGTGACGGCGCGTCAGATTGCGATGTACCTCTGCCGCGAGCTGACCGACCTCTCGCTGCCGAAGATCGGCGCGCAGTTCGGCGGCCGGGACCACACCACGGTGATGCACGCAGACCGCAAGATCCGCTCGCTGATGGCCGAGCGGCGCTCCATCTACAACCAGGTCACCGAGCTGACCAACCGCATCAAGAGCTGACCGCGGCAGGGCGGTTGAGGCATCCACAGGGGTGTCGGGGCAGGTTCCCGGCGCCCCTTCGGCATGTCCGGGGGGCGGGCCCGCCGGGCGTCCACGGCTGGTCCGTCCGGCGGGCTCCGGGGCCTCCGGCGCCCCATGGGGGCCGCTGCCGGGGGCGCGCGGGGGAATGGCCTACCGGGCCGCCCACGGGGTGCGGCACAAAGGCACCGGGCCGTCGGATTGCCGCACCCCGGGTGTGTACGGCCCGGGATTGCGGGGCAGGATGCCCGCAACGGACGGATCGCCAGGCGGACCGCCTCGCCGAACATCTGACCAGGTATTCGAACGGACCAGGCCCCGAGGGTCGTTGTCCACAGGAGCGGGTGACTTTTCCCCGTCCACAGCCTGGGGAGCCGGAAGTTATCCAGAATTCCTCCACAGGGGCTACGCCGCTACGCTCTTCAGCGCAGGTCAGGTGCCTGTGGACTTGTGCACAACAGTTATCCACAGCCTGTGGACATCTGGCAGCCCGTCAGTAGGCCGTCCGGGTTGTCCACCGCTTGTCCCCAGGCAGCGGCCGGTTATCCCCAGGTTCTCCACAGCAGCGTCCACAGTTCGACAACATTGCCCGGCCGTTCATGCCCCGGTGTGAAAGGCGTCACGTAATGTTGACCGAGGCCCGTGGATAACCGGTGCATGATCTGGGGACAGCCCTGGGGATAACCTGTGGATACACAGCGTGCCCTGTGGGTAACGCTCCGCCATCCACAGCGGGCCCTGGTTATCCACCGGTGGCGTCCACAGGCTCTGTGGACAAAAAAGGTGGCCTGACCTGCGAAAACAGGGTTATCCACGGTATCCACAGGCCCTACTACTACCACTACACCTATAGACCCCTGGAACTCGGTTAACAGGGGGTGGGCCGAAATCTGTGGACAACCGTCGCCCGACACTTGTTCGGCTTGCTTCCGCCCGTCTGCCCCGTCTGTCGGTGGAGTACGTCAGACTGTCCTTCGGCAACCGGATGCGGAGTGGCAGAGCTCGGCGGGCAGGTGCCACCAGACGATCAAGACGAACCAGAGACGTGCGAGCGAGAGCTCGATCCAGGAGGCGGTTACCGGTGAAGTTCCGGGTGGAGCGTGACGTCCTCGCGGAGGCGGTGGCCTGGGCTGCTCGCAGCCTCCCGGCGCGGCCGCCGGTGCCGGTGCTGGCCGGCCTGCTGCTGACGGCACAGGAGGGCAGCCTGGCGCTGTCCGGATTCGACTACGAGGTCTCGGCCCGGGTCGAGCTCGAGGCGGACGTGGAGGAGGCCGGCACCGTCCTGGTCTCCGGCCGGCTGCTGAACGACATCTCGCGCAACCTTCCCAACAGGCCTGTGGAGATCTCCACCGACGGCCAGCGGGTCAGCGTGGTCTGCGGCAGCTCGCGGTTCACCCTGCCGACCCTGCCGGTGGACGAGTACCCGGCGCTGCCGCAGATGCCGACCGCCACCGGCACCGTCCCGGGCGACGTGTTCGCCTCGGCGGTCAGCCAGGCGGCGGTCGCGGCCGGCCGTGACGACACCCTGCCGGTGCTCACCGGTGTGCGGGTCGAGATCGAGGGCGACCGGATCACCCTGGCCGCCACCGACCGCTACCGCTTCGCGGTCCGCGAGCTCATGTGGAAGCCCGAGCAGGCCGACATCTCCGCCGTCGCGCTCGTGCCCGCCAAGACCCTGCAGGACATCGCCAAGTCCCTGGGCAGCGGCGACACCGTCTCCATCGCGCTGGCCTCGGGCGGCGCGGGCGAGGGCCTGATCGGCTTCGAGGGTGCCGGCCGCCGGACGACCACCCGCCTGCTGGAGGGTGAGTTCCCGAAGTTCCGCAGCCTCTTCCCGACCGAGTTCAACGCGGTCGCGGCGATCCAGACCCAGCCCTTCCTGGAGGCGCTCAAGCGCGTCTCGCTGGTCGCCGAGCGCAACACCCCCGTGCGGCTCAACTTCGAGCAGGGCGTGCTGACCCTGGAGGCCGGCTCCGGCGACGACGCCCAGGCCACCGAGCGGATCGACGCCGACCTCGAGGGCGACGACATCTCGATCGCGTTCAACCCCGGCTACCTGGAGGAGGGCCTCAAGGCCATCGACTCCGCGTACGCCCAGCTCAGCTTCACCACCTCGACCAAGCCGGCCCTGCTGAGCGGCAAGCCCGCGGTGGACGCCGAGGCGGACGAGGCCTACCAGTACCTGATCATGCCGGTCCGCCTCTCCGGCTGATCCGGTCCGGCCCCGGCCGGGTGACACCCTCAGCTGTACCCACAGGCTGTGCACAAGCTGTGGACGGCCTCCGCCGGTCAGGACGACCGGCGGAGGCCGCGCCCGTTGTGTCGGCGGCTCGCCGACCATGGGCGCGTCCCCTTCCGGCGTAGGCTCAGGCAGTGCGGCAACGGCGCCGTCGTCATGCACGTCACCACAGGTAAGGACTTGGTCATGGAGCTCGGCCTCATCGGTCTCGGCAAGATGGGCGGCAACATGCGCGAGCGGATCCGCCGCGCCGGCCACACCGTCATCGGCTACGACCGCAACCCCGACGTCTCCGACGTCGACAGCCTGCAGGAGCTGATCAACAAGCTCCAGGGTCCCCGCGTGGTGTGGGTGATGGTCCCGGCAGGCGCCGCCACCCAGGCGACCGTCGACGAGCTCGCCGAGCTGCTCTCCCCCGGTGACGTGGTCGTCGACGGCGGCAACTCCCGCTGGACGGACGACATCAAGCACGCCGAGTCGCTGGCCGCCAAGGGCATCGGCTTCGTCGACTGCGGTGTCTCCGGCGGTGTCTGGGGCCTGGAGAACGGCTACGCCCTGATGTACGGCGGCGACGCCGAGCACGTGGCCAAGGCGCAGCCGGTCTTCGACGCCCTCAAGCCCGAGGGCGAGTTCGGCGCGGTGCACGCGGGTGCGGTCGGCGCCGGCCACTTCGCGAAGATGGTCCACAACGGCATCGAGTACGCCATGATGCAGGCCTTCGCCGAGGGCTGGGAGCTGCTGGAGGCCGCCCCCGAGGTCACCGACGTGCGCGAGGTCTTCCGCAGCTGGCAGGAGGGCACGGTCATCCGTTCCTGGCTGCTCGACCTCGCCGTCCGCGCGCTGGACGACGACGAGCACCTGGCCAAGCTCAAGGGCTGGGCCGCCGACTCCGGCGAGGGCCGCTGGACGGTCGAGGCCGCCATCGACCACGCGGTCCCGCTGCCGGCCATCACCGCCTCGCTGTTCGCCCGCTTCGCCTCCCGCCAGGACGACTCCCCGCAGATGAAGATGATCGCCGCGCTGCGCAACCAGTTCGGCGGCCACGCGGTCGAGAACAAGTAGTCCACAGGCTGTGGACCGCGCGGCCCTGGCCGCGTGGTCCACCTCCGGTACGTCGTCAGCAGGAAGTTCCCCAGCAGGACCAGAAGGCGAGCGCAGTCCACAGCCATGCACGTAGCGCACCTGTCGCTCGCCGACTTCCGCTCCTACGCCCGCGCCGAGGTTCCCCTCGACCCGGGCGTGACGGCGTTCGTGGGGCCCAACGGCCAGGGCAAGACCAACCTGGTGGAGGCCATCGGCTACGTCGCCACCCTGGGCAGCCACCGGGTGGCCACCGACGCCCCGTTGATCCGGCTCGGCGCCGAGCGGGCCGTGGTCCGCACCTCGATCACGGCCGGCACCCGCAGCACCCTGGTCGAGCTGGAGATCACCCCGGGCAAGGCCAACCGGGCCCGGATCAACCGCTCGGACAACGTCCGTCCGCGCGACGTGCTCGGGCTGCTGCGTACCGTGCTGTTCGCCCCCGAGGACCTCGCCCTGGTCAAGGGCGACCCGAGCGAGCGGCGGCGCTTCCTGGACGAGCTGCTCACCGCCCGGGCCCCCCGGCTGGCCGGTGTGCGCCAGGACTACGAGCGGGTGCTGAAGCAGCGCAACGCTTTGCTGAAGACCGCCGCGATGGCCCGCCGGGCCGGCGGCGGCAAGGGCGCGGACCTCTCCACCCTGGAGATCTGGGACGGGCATCTGGCGCGCGCCGGGGCCGAGTTGACGGCCTTCCGGCTGCAGCTGGTGGCCGCCCTGCAGCCGCTGGTGCGGCAGGCGTACGAGCAGCTGGCCCCCGGTGGCGGGGAGACCGTGCTGGAGTACCGGAGCTCCTTCGAGGGCGAGCTGCCGGCCAGCCGGGAGCAGGCCGAGGAGCAGTTGCTGGGGGCGATGCTGGCGGCCCGCAAGCAGGAGATCGAGCGCGGCATGACCCTGGTGGGCCCGCACCGCGACGAGCTGGTGCTGCGGCTGGGCCCGCTGCCCGCCAAGGGCTACGCCAGCCACGGGGAGTCCTGGTCGTTCGCGCTGGCGCTGCGGCTGGCCTCCTACGAACTGCTGCGGGCGGACGGGGGCGAGCCGGTGCTGATCCTGGACGACGTGTTCGCGGAGCTGGACGCCCGGCGCCGGGACCGGCTGGCGGAGCTGGTCGCGGGCGGCGAGCAGGTGCTGGTGACGGCAGCGGTGGCGGACGACGTGCCGAAGGCGCTGGCCGGCGCCCGGTACGCGGTGGCCGACGGCGAGGTCGCCCGGCTGGACCCTTGACGGCGCCCCCGCCGAGGGGCGCCCGACCGCGCGGGCCGCGGGCGTCCTGTGTTCCGCGTCATGGCCCGGATGCCCCCCGTACCTCGTAAGCTGGACGGCCTGTCCACAGCCTGGGGAAGGAGATCGTCGTGAGTGATCCGGCGCAGCTGTCCCCCGAGCCCTCGGGCGTGGATCTGGCGCGGGTGGCCCTGCGGGCCGCCAAGGAGCAGGCCCGCAGGCGCGGGGAGCAGGTCCGGGAGAAGCGCGAGGCCAAGCGGCACGGCCTGCGCAGCGGGGCCCGGGCGGACGGCCGGGACCCGGTGCCGCTGGGGGCGGCTCTCAACCGGCTGATCACCGAGCGCGGCTGGGAGGCGCCGGCGGCGGTGGGCGGGGTGATGGGGCGCTGGCCGCAGATCGTCGGGCCGGACATCTCGGCGCACTGTGAGCCGAAGCACTACGAGGAGGCGACGGCCGTCCTGACGGTGCAGTGCGACTCGACCGCGTGGGCGACCCAGCTCCGTCTGCTGGCACGCCAGTTGGTGGCCCGGCTGAACCACGAGCTGGGGCACGGCACGGTGAAGGTGATCAAGGTTCTGGGCCCGGCGGCGCCGGTCAGAGGCTATGGGCGGCTGCGCGCGCCCGGGAGCAAGGGGCCCGGCGACACCTGGGGGTGAGACCGTCCGGTCGGCCCGTCCGCGGGTCTCGCGGACGGGGGACCTCCGGAACCGCTGGCGGCCCTTTTGAGCGCTCTGGAGCCCCGGGGCGAGTATCGGGACATGTCCAGAGGGGATTTCGGGCGGCATATCTGCCCTCAGGGGCTGCCAAACGCCCATCTCTGTCAGTCGTACCGGTAGACTGAAAGCCAAACACTGTTGCTTGTAGCAACCGAGTCGAACCGCCGTGGTCGCACGCCCTCCCGTCCAGTGGGAGGGGATGCGGCCCGTGCTGTGCCAGAGAGGGCGCTTCGTGGCCGATTCCGGCAACCCCAGCCAGACCCAAGAACCCATCGACCCGGCGACCGGAAAGGCCTACGACGCCGACGCCATCCAGGTGTTGGAGGGCCTCGACGCCGTCCGCAAGCGCCCCGGCATGTACATCGGCTCCACGGGCGAGCGCGGCCTGCACCACCTGGTGTACGAGGTCGTGGACAACTCCGTCGACGAGGCGCTGGCCGGGCACGCCGACACCATCGACGTCACGATCCTGGCCGACGGCGCGGTGCGCGTGGTCGACAACGGCCGCGGCATCCCGGTGGGCATGGTCGCGAGCCAGGGGAAGCCGGCCGTCGAGGTCGTGCTGACGGTCCTCCACGCGGGCGGCAAGTTCGGCGGCGGCGGCTACGCGGTCTCCGGCGGCCTGCACGGCGTCGGCGTCTCGGTCGTGAACGCGCTGTCCACCCGGCTCGCGGTGGAGATCCACACCGACGGCTCGCGCTGGACGCAGGAGTACAAGCTCGGCGACCCGACCGCCCCGCTGGCCCAGCACGAGTCGACCGACCGGACCGGCACCAGCGTCACCTTCTGGGCCGACCCGGACATCTTCGAGACGACCGTCTACTCCTTCGAGACGCTGTCGCGCCGCTTCCAGGAGATGGCCTTCCTCAACAAGGGCCTGACCATCGCGCTGACGGACGAGCGCGCGGAGCACGCGGACGAGGACGGCACGCCGCTCTCGGTCACGTACAAGTACGACGGCGGCATCGCCGACTTCGTCACGCACCTCAACTCCCGCAAGGGCGAGGTGATCCACCCCTCCGTGATCGACTTCGAGCAGGAGGACAAGGAGAAGTCGATCTCGGTGGAGATCGCGATGCAGTGGAACACCTCGTACACCGAGGGCGTCTACAGCTTCGCCAACACCATCCACACCCACGGCGGCGGCACCCACGAGGAGGGTTTCCGCGCGGCGCTGACCGGCCTGGTCAACCGCTACGCGCGGGACAAGAAGCTGCTCCGGGAGAAGGACGACAACCTCTCCGGCGAGGACATCCGCGAGGGCCTGACCGCGATCATCTCGGTCAAGCTCGGCGAGCCGCAGTTCGAGGGCCAGACCAAGGACAAGCTCGGCAACACCGAGGCGAAGACCTTCGTCCAGAAGGTGGTGCACGAGCAGCTGAACGACTGGCTGGACCGCCACCCGGTCGAGGCCGGCGACATCATCCGCAAGTCGATCCAGGCCGCCACCGCGCGCGTGGCCGCGCGCAAGGCGCGCGACCTGACCCGCCGCAAGGGGCTGCTGGAGAGCGCCTCGCTGCCGGGCAAGCTGAGCGACTGCCAGTCCAAGGACCCGTCCGAGTGCGAGATCTTCATCGTCGAGGGTGACTCCGCCGGCGGCTCGGCCAAGCAGGGCCGCGACCCGCGCACCCAGGCGATCCTCCCGATCCGCGGCAAGATCCTCAACGTCGAGAAGGCGCGGATCGACAAGGTGCTGCAGAACACCGAGGTCCAGGCGCTGATCTCGGCCTTCGGCTGCGGCATCCAGGAGGACTACGACGAGTCCAAGCTCCGCTATCACAAGATCGTCCTGATGGCGGACGCCGACGTCGACGGGCAGCACATCCGTACGCTGCTGCTGACCCTGCTGTTCCGCTTCATGCGCCCGCTGGTCGAGTCCGGCTACGTCTACCTGGCGATGCCGCCGCTCTACAAGATCAAGTGGGGCCGGGACGACTTCGACTACGTCTACTCGGACCGCGAGAAGGACTCGGTGATCGCCGCCGGCATCGCGGCCGGCCGCCGGCTGCCCAAGGACGACGCGATCCAGCGCTTCAAGGGTCTGGGCGAGATGAACGCCGAGGAGCTGCGGATCACCACCATGGACCAGGCGCACCGGCTGCTGCAGCAGATCACCCTGGAGGACGCGGCCCGTGCCGACGACCTCTTCTCCGTCCTGATGGGCGAGGACGTCGAGGCCCGCCGCTCCTTCATCCAGCGCAACGCCAAGGACGTCCGCTTCCTGGACGTCTGACGGGGCCCGCCCCCGCCAGTACCGTCCAGTCACGCGTGAAAGGAAACTGACCACCAGTGGTCGACGAGAACCGTCCCGACGGCGAGCAGCCGGACAGCACCACCACCGACGTCTTCGTCTCCCGGGTCGAGCCGATCGAGCTCGAGACCGAGATGCAGCGCTCCTACCTCGACTACGCGATGAGCGTGATCGTCAGCCGCGCGCTGCCCGAGGTCCGCGACGGCCTCAAACCGGTGCACCGGCGCGTCCTGTACGCGATGTACGACGGCGGGTACCGCCCCGAGAAGGGCTACTACAAGTGCGCCCGCGTCGTCGGCGACGTGATGGGCAACTACCACCCGCACGGTGACACCTCGATCTACGACACCGTGGTCCGCCTGGCCCAGCCGTGGTCGCTGCGGATGCCGCTGGTGGACGGCAACGGCAACTTCGGCTCCCCGGGCAACGACCCGGCGGCGGCCATGCGCTACACCGAGTGCAAGATGATGCCGCTCGCCATGGAGATGATGCGCGACATCGACGAGGAGACCGTCGACTTCGCCGCCAACTACGACGGCCGCTCGCAGGAGCCGACCGTCCTGCCGGCCCGCATCCCCAACCTGCTGATCAACGGTGCCACCGGCATCGCGGTCGGCATGGCGACCAACATCCCGCCGCACAACCTGCGCGAGGTCGCCTCCGGCGCGCTCTGGGCGCTGGAGCACCCCGAGGCCTCCAACGAGGAACTGCTGGAGGCCCTGATCGAGCGGATCAAGGCCCCGGACTTCCCGACCGGTGCGCTGATCGTCGGCCGCCGCGGCATCGAGGACGCCTACCGCACCGGCCGCGGCTCGATCACCATGCGCGCGGTGGTCGAGGTCGAGGAGATCCAGGGCCGGCAGTGTCTGGTGATCACCGAGCTGCCCTACCAGGTCAACCCGGACAACCTGGCGCTGAAGATCGCCGACCTGGTGAAGGACGGCAAGGTCGCCGGCATCGCCGACGTCCGCGACGAGTCCTCCTCGCGCACCGGTCAGCGGCTGGTGGTCGTGCTCAAGCGCGACGCCGTCGCCAAGGTGGTGCTGAACAACCTGTACAAGCACACCGACCTGCAGACCAACTTCGGTGCCAACATGCTGGCCCTGGTCGACGGCGTGCCGCGCACGTTGTCGCTCGACGCCTTCATCCGGCACTGGGTCACCCACCAGGTCGAGGTCATCGTCCGCCGCACCACCTTCCGGCTGCGCAAGGCCGAGGAGCGGGCGCACATCCTGCGCGCCCTGCTCAAGGCGCTCGACCTGATCGACGAGGTCATCGCGCTGATCCGGGCCTCGGACAGCGCCGACGCCGCCCGCAGCGGCCTGATGGGTCTGCTGTCGATCGACGAGCTCCAGGCCAACGCGATCCTGGAGATGCAGCTGCGCCGGCTGGCCGCCCTGGAGCGCCGCCGGATCATGGACGAGCACGACGAGCTCCAGCGCAAGATCGACGAGTACAACGCGATCCTCGCCTCGCCGCCGCGCCAGCGCGAGATCATCTCGGAGGAACTGACCGCGATCGTCGAGAAGTACGGCGACGAGCGGCGCTCCACCCTGATCCCCTTCGACGGTGACATGTCCGTGGAGGACCTGATCGCCGAGGAGGACATCGTCGTCACGATCACCCGTGGCGGCTACGTCAAGCGCACCCGCAGCGACCTCTACCGCTCGCAGAAGCGCGGCGGCAAGGGCGTCCGCGGCGCGCAGCTGAAGCAGGACGACCTGGTCGACCACTTCTTCGTGACGACCACGCACAACTGGATCCTCTTCTTCACCAACAAGGGCCGGGTCTACCGCGCCAAGGGCTACGAGCTGCCCGACGCCGGGCGCGACGCCCGCGGTCAGCACGTGGCCAACCTGCTCGCCTTCCAGCCGGACGAGCACATCACCCAGGTGATGGCGGTGCGCACCTACCTGGACAAGCCGTACCTGGTCCTCGCGACCCGGGCCGGCCTGGTCAAGAAGACCCCGCTCAAGGACTACGACTCCCCGCGTTCCGGCGGTCTGATCGCGATCAACCTGCGGACCGACGAGCACGGCAACGACGACGAGCTGATCGGTGCCGAGCTGGTCTCGGCCGACGACGACCTGCTGCTGGTGTCGCGCAAGGCGCAGTCCATCCGCTTCACCGCCACCGACGAGTCACTGCGCCCGATGAGCCGGGCCACCTCCGGGGTGAAGGGCATGTCCTTCCGCGAGGACGACGAGCTGCTGTCGATGAACGTCGTCCGGGAGGGCACCTACGTGTTCACCGCGACCGACGGTGGCTATGCCAAGCGGACGGGCGTGGACGAGTACCGTGTCCAGGGGCGCGGCGGCTACGGGACCAAGGCCGCCAAGATCGTCGAGGGTCGCGGGTCGCTGGTGGGCGCGCTGGTGGTCGACTCCACCGACGAAATCATGGCGATCACCCTCTCGGGTGGTGTAATCCGCACAAGGGTTTCGGGAGTACGTGAAACCGGACGTGACACGATGGGCGTCCAACTGATCAACCTCGGAAAGCGCGACGCGGTGGTGGGCATGGCCCGCAACGCGGAGGCGGAGGACGAGGAGGCGGTGGAGGACGAGGCCGGCGTGGCCGAGTCGGACACCACCGAGCTTGCGGAGGGCACGGAGACGGCGGGCGGCGAGGAAGCCCAGGCCTGACCCGGCCACGGAGCCCGTACCGCCGCGCGCCTGGCGCGCGGCGGTACGGGCGGCCGACCAGTACCGGGCAATCCCGCCGGGCGCTGGATGACGAGTGACGAACCAGGCCGGTGATCACCGGCCTGGCGGTGAGTGCGGGAGGACCAGGGTGAGTGGAGCCACGGGTGCTGCGGGAGGCGCCGCAGGCGGCCGTCCGGGCGCAGCGCAGGGCGGCATGCCGTACGGCGGTGTGCCGCAGACTCCGGCAGAGCACCCGGCGGCGTCCACCTCGCTGATGCCCCCGGTCGGTTCGGGCGGTCAGCCGGGTGCGGCGGGTGGCTACGGCACGCCGCCACCGCCGCCGGCACCGCCGGCCGCGCCGGCGGCGGGCGGCAGCGGGTTCTCGCAGCCGACCACGTACGCGAAGGGCCAGCCCACGCCGGCCCGTGGCACGCGGGTGAACGCGGGGGCGCCGGCGGGTCCGGCCGGCCCCGCGGCGCCCGCGGCGGGCGGCGCCGCACGGCGTCCGGCCCCGGCAGCGGCGGCGGGCACCGGCCGGACCCGCAAGGCCCGGCTGAGGGTGACCAAGGCCGACCCGTGGTCGGTCATGAAGGTCAGCTTCCTGCTGTCGCTCGCGGTCGGCGTGATCCTGATCGTCGCGGCCGCGGTGCTGTGGATGACCCTGGACTCGCTGGGCGTCTTCGACTCGCTGAGCAAGACCCTCAAGGACGTCACGGGTTCGGACACCACCGGCGGCCTGAACCTGATGGACTACGTCGGCTTCGGCAAGGTGATGAGCTTCACCGTGCTGATCGCGGTGGTGGACGTGGTGCTGCTGACCGCGCTGGCCACCCTGTCGGCGTTCATCTACAACACCGCCGCCGGCTTCACCGGTGGTGTCGAGCTGACCCTCGCGGAAGAGGACTGACACCCAGTCACTTCCGGCGGAATGAGCGGGCCCCGAAGGCTGTTGCAGCCTTCGGGGCCCGCTGTCGTCAGGGCGGGCCCAGGGCTCGGGGCGCGGGTCGTCCGGCCACCCGGCGTTCGGGTGACGGGCGTCGGGCCCCGGCGTGCCGCCGGGTTCCGCGACAGCCGCTGTGGGCTTAGCTGGGACGCGCGGTGCGCGAGGACGCAGGTCGCAGGCAGGTCGCAGACAAAGGCAGCCGTACGGCTGGACGGAGGCGCGCAATGGCTGAGCTCGCAAGGCAGATGGTCGGGTCGCTGGAGGCCGTGGTCGGGGTCCCGGTGCCGCTGCGGATCCAGGCCTGGGACGGCAGCATCGCCGGCCCGCCGGGCGCGCCCACCCTGGTGCTGCGCAGCCGTCGCGCCGTGCGCCGGCTGGTCTGGCAGCCGGGCGAGCTGGGCCTGGCCCGGGCCTACGTCGCCGGGGACATCGAGATCGCCTCCGACACCGACCTCTACGAGGTGCTGTCGGCCGTCGCGCACTTCGCCGAGCGGCCGGAGATCCGGCAGCTGAACCTGGGCGTCGGCGACGCGGTCGGCCCCAAGGGGCGGGAGCTGCTGCGCACCGCCCTGCGGATCGGTGCCCTGGGCCTGCAGCCGACCCCGCCGCCGGAGGAGGCCCGTGCCGTCCGGGGCCGGCTGCACAGCCGCAGCCGGGACCGCGCGGCGATCAGCCACCACTACGACGTCGGCAACGACTTCTACAGCCTCGTGCTGGGCCCCTCGATGGTGTACTCCTGCGCGTACTGGACGCCCGAGGCGAAGAGCCTGGAGGCCGCCCAGGAGGCCAAGCTCGACCTGATCTGCCGCAAGCTGGGCCTGCGCCCGGGGATGCGGCTGCTGGACGTCGGCTGCGGCTGGGGCTCGCTGCTGATCCACGCCGCCACGCACTACGGCGTGGAGGCGGTCGGGGTGTCCATCTCGGAGGAGCAGGTGGCGCTGGCCCGCCGGCGGATCGCGGACGCCGGTCTGGCCGACCGGGTGGAGGTCCGCCTGCAGGACTACCGCGAGATCCCGGACGGCCCCTTCGACGCCATCTCCAGCGTCGGCATGGCCGAGCACGTCGGCTCGGTCCAGTACCTGACGTACGCCTCGGTGCTGTACCGCCTGCTGGCCTCCGGCGGGCGCCTGCTCAACCACCAGATCTCCCGCCGGCCGCTCCCGTCCGGCGAGCATTACGAGCTGAGCCCGTTCATCCGCAGGTACGTCTTCCCCGACGGTGAGCTGTCCCCGGTGGGCTCCACGGTCTCGCTGCTGGAGGAGGCCGGCTTCGAGGTCCGGGACGTCGAGTCGCTGCGCGAGCACTACGCGCTGACCCTGCGCGAGTGGGTGGCCAACCTGGAGGCCAACTGGGGGCAGGCCGTGCGTCAGGTCGGCCGCGGCCGGGCCCGGGTCTGGCGGCTGTACATGGCGGCGTCCGCGCTGGCCTTCGAGGAGAACCGCATCGGGGTCAACCAGGTCCTCGCGGTCCGCACCCCCGTCGAGGGTTCGGCGGGCCTGCCGGCCACCCGCGAGCAGTGGCTCGCCCGCCCGCAGCGCCCTGAGCTGCACATGGCCGTCGGCCGCCCCGCGGACGGCCCCGGGGGTGTCGCGGATACGGATTTGGGAGATCGGCCGTCGGTCCGCTAATCTTTCAGTGCGGCAAGGGCCTATAGCTCAGACGGTTAGAGCGCTTCCCTGATAAGGAAGAGGCCACAGGTTCAAGTCCTGTTAGGCCCACCTGCGGAAACGCCCCGGATGGATCTCCATCCGGGGCGTTTCGTCTTTCCGCCCGCCCACCCGGTACGCCGGCGGTGATTCGCACCGCGCAGAGGGCCGGCCGGGTTTCCGATGAGGCGGACGTCACACCGTGGTGAGGGGCGGGGGCCCGGCCCGGAATCCGCCGAGGAATGTCTCCGCCGCCGCCCCGTCCGTGCTTTCCCGACTCGGGGGGCTGTGTCCCCCGAGAACCTGAGTCGCCGGGCGTGACCCGGCCGGGATCCCGCTCGTTGTACCGGGTGCGCAGAGGCAACTTGGGTGGGACGACTCGAAACTGCTGTGAATCTGGGGATAGCCGGGCGTCAGAACCGGTCATGGGATCTGTGGACGAAGCGCGACCTCTGCTCCTGCCGGCGGATGTTCGGCCCCGCGTGCCCTGGGTGATCGGGCCGCCCACATCCCTTCGACCAAGGAGGCAATCCCATGTCCTTGGAAGCTGCCCTGTTGGAGTCGCGCACCCTGCGCGACGGTCTGAGCGAGCGCGTCGACGCGCTCGACAAGGTCAAGATCCTCGCCCTGCTCCCCGACGGGGTGCACGCCACCACCCGGATGGTGGCCGACTACTACGAGGTCCCGCTGGAGGCGGTCAAGTCTCATGTGAAGGACCACCGGGAGGAGCTGGAGCGCGGCGGCTACCGCGTTTTGGCTGGTCAGGAACTCAGGGAATTCAAGGCCCTGAGTGGAATCGACCCCCGCACCCCCTGGTTGGGGGTCTTCCCGCGGCGGGCCGTCCTCAACGTCGCGATGCTGCTGCGGGACAGTCCGGTGGCCCGCCGGGTCCGGAGCTACCTGCTGGACGCCGAGGAGACGGCGCGTCCGACGGCGCGCCCCGGGGTGCGGTCGGAACCGGAGGTCTTCCGGGCGGCGCCGCCCCGACGCCGGCGGCAGGATCTGCACCGGGACGAGTACGAGTCGCTGCGTGACGACCCGGCCGGGCAGGCCTGGCGGCGCAGGATCGACGGGCTGGAGCCGTTCGAGCCGGTCCGGGGGAGTGACCCCGCGACCGCGGGGAGTCCTGGCACGGAGGAGCGGCTGAGCCGGATCGAGAGCCGGCTCGACGCGCACGGCGCCGTGATCATGGCGATGGGTGACCGGCTCTGCCGGTACGGCGACGACCTGCGGGCGGTGCGCGGGGACGTCACGGCGATCCGGCGGGACGTCGCCGAGCTGAGGCGCGGCCGCCGCGCCTGACCTTCGAACGGGTTCGGGGCGCCGGCGGCGGGCCGCAGGCAGTACGTCCCGCCGGTGTCCCGAACCCTTCCGGGCCCGCGCCTCGTCCAGCCTCCGGTCCGGCCTGCCCGCAGCCCGTCCGGCGTCACTGCGCCTGTCGGGGGCCGGTGGCCCTGGACGCGCCCGGGCCTGCCGGGTCTACTGGTGGGTGTGGCCGTCGGGTCCGCGGAGAGGTGGTCGAGGTGGCGCTCTTCTGGGCGATGAGTATTCCGGGACTGGTCTGTGCGCTGGTGATCATGGCCTTCGTCGACCAGCTCGCCCTGCGCGCGCGGCGGTCGCGGTGGATTCCGTGGCGCGGTACCGGCCGCGAGGGCCAGGTGTCCGCCACCGGCTTCGAGCAGCTGCACGCGCAGTTCGCGGCGGGCAAGCAGCACGAGCTGGAGCAGCGGAAGACCACGCTGATGCTGCGCGACGAGGAGGGCGAGGGCGCCCCGCCCCGGACCAAGGTCGACCTGGACGGCGGCCGGGCCGTCGTACGGATCCCGCAGGAGAGGTGACAGCAGCGAGGACCATGCCCTGCCACCGGACCTGACCTGACCGGATCGGGCCCGCCACCTGACCGGCCCGCCGGCGGGCCCGGGAGGCGGTGGGACGGCCCCTTGGAGGGCCGACGGAGAGGTGACCCCGCGCCGGACGGCGGCGGGGCCGTCCGGGTGCGCCGGGCCGACCGTACGACAGGGGGCATGGCGTCAATCCCGCCGCCGGACCGGCCGGTTGGCCCGGTGGCGGCTGGTCACGATTGGGACACCGGTGTGTATCATCGGCCGCAAGGCGGTCTGCCACTCCGGCTGCCTGTTCGTGCTCGAAATTTCCCGGACTCGCCGTCCGGCCACTCCGGCCGGAGCCATTGGTGCCGAGTTCGCAACGCAAGAAGGACGAGGTCCCGCGGTGAAGAAGCTTCTCCTGGTCGCCCTGGTCGCCCTCGGCGGCTTCTTTGTCTACCGTCAGGTCCAGGCGGACCGCGCCGAGCAGGATCTGTGGACCGAGGCCACCGACCCGGTGCCGGCCGGCGCGCGCTGAATCGACGATCTTCGGGAGCACCCACGGTGCTCCCCGGGCCGGTCGGCCCCAGCCCGACGGTTGGGGCCGTCCTGGCCTGTGCACGGCTGCGGGGGATACCCAGGTGGGATTCGCGCCAGGACCCGGTACGCTAGTGCCTGACGGTGCGCACAGTGCCGTCACGGGGCTTTAGCTCAGTTGGTAGAGCGCTGCCTTTGCAAGGCAGATGTCAGGAGTTCGAGTCTCCTAAGCTCCACAGTGTTCGATCCGCAATCGGCCGCTGACCTGTGATCAGGTCGGCGGCCGATTGCGTTTTCCGCGGGGAGCCCGGTCAGTGCGGCTTGCGCGGGTCGTGCGGCTTCGGGTGGTCGTCGCCGGGGCCGGGCTTGCCGGGGGGCGGCGGCGTGGGGCCGGGCTTGGGGGTGGTGGAGTCGGTGGGCGGCCGGTCGGTCGGGTCGGCCGGTCCGGAGCCGTTGACCGGGGCTGTCGATCCCCCGCCGGTGGGGCTGCCGTTCGCGGTGCCGCCGGCCGCGGCGGAGCTGCCGGTGCTGCCGGTGGCGTGTGCGCCGGTGGATCCGCTGCCGCTGCCGCTGCCGCTGCCGTGGGTGGTGTTCGGCGAGGCCTGGACGGCCGGCGGCTCGATCAGCCACTCAGGGTTGCTCTGCCGGCGCCACCACTGCCAGGCGATCACACCGCTGCCGACCGCGAGGGTCCCGGCCACGGCGAGGCCGGTGGCCCAGCCGTTGCGCTGCTCCTTCTTGGCGTTCTTGGCGGCCAGGTCGCTGATCTCGGAGGCGGTCACATGGCCCTGCAGCGCGGTGAGGGCCGCGGCGCCGCGGATCTGCGCCTCCTGGGCGACCGGGACGACCGTGCTGCGGGCCTCCTCGACGGCCTGGGCGACCTTGGGCCCGATCGTGGCCTTGGTCTGCCCGGCCATCTTCGCGGCCGACAGCCGGGCGGCCAGGGCGGCCTCCTGGGCCCGGTGGAAGGCCTTGAGGGCGTTCTGCTGCGCCTCGGGCGGCAGGTGCGAGAAGGCCTGGCCGAACTGGGGCGCGAGGTGCTTGTCGTACTGGGTGCGGGCACTGCGTGCGGTGTTGGTCGCGCCGCTCCAGGCCCGTTCGGCCGTCTCGCCGACCTTGGGGCCGATGGCCTCCAGCGCGGGGCCTACGCGCTGCTTGGCCTCGCCCGCGAGGTGCAGCGCGGTGTCCTTCGCGCTGGCGGCGTAGGGCGCGAGGGTCTCCTTGGTCTTGTCGGCCGTCTCACGAGCTGAGTCCAAACGGGTCACGAGATCTCTCCTCCTCGGTGGCGTCCACTTATGCACATATCCACCTGATAGCTGATCATGCATCCCGATTTGTCCACCGGCACGCCGGGATGGGCCGTAAGCGGGGCCGCCGGGATCCGTCCCGTCCGGCCCGCGGGTGCCGCGCGGGTGCCGGGTGGCGGCGCGGCGGCCGGAGTCGGGCGGGCAGGCGGCGACCCAGGGGGGAGTATTCGTACAGATGTACGGCTCACCCGTGGTCGTGGCGTGGGATGATTTCTGCTGTCAACGACGTAGACAGGAAGGCAGTCCGTGGCCGAGGAACTGTTCGCCACTCTCAAGACCAACCGCGGCGACATCGTGATCAAGCTCTTCCCGAACCACGCCCCCAAGACGGTGGCGAACTTCGTGGAGCTGGCCGAGGGCGGTCGGGAGTGGACCCACCCGCGCACCGGCGTGACCTCCAAGGACCGCCTGTACGACGGCACGATCTTCCACCGCGTGATCGAGAACTTCATGATCCAGGGCGGGGACCCGCTCGGGCTCGGCACCGGCGGCCCGGGCTACCGGTTCGCCGACGAGTTCCACCCGGACCTCGCCTTCACCAAGCCCTACCTGCTGGCGATGGCCAACTCCGGCCCCGCCACCAACGGCTCGCAGTTCTTCGTGACCGTGGCGCCGACCACCTGGCTGACCCGCAAGCACACCATCTTCGGCGAGGTCGCCGACGAGGCGAGCCGGAAGGTCGTCCAGGAGATCTCGGCGACGCCCACCAAGGCGGAGGACCGCCCGGTGGACGATGTCGTGATCGAGTCGGTCGAGATCACCCGCCGCTGACGCGGACCCGCAGTAGCCTGGCGATCCCGGTGGTGCCCCGTACGGCGGCGGCGTCACCGGGATCGGCCATGAGAAGGGAATCCCGGATGCTCCCGGATGAGCCCCAGCAGCCGGCGGACCGGCCCCAGCGGCCGGCCGGCCGGGACGACCAGCCGGCGGACGGACCTCGGCCGCCGGGCGGGCGGCCCGACCGGGCCGCGGACGGCTCCGGGCCGCCCGGCGCCGCGCACCCGCCGCTGCCCGGCTGCTACCGGCACCCCGAGCAGGAGACCGCGATCGGCTGCGCCCGCTGCGGGCGGCCGATCTGCCCCCGGTGCATGGTCAGCGCCTCGGTCGGCTTCCACTGCCCGGAGTGCGTCGCCGGCGGGGGGCAGGCGGCGGCCCGGAAGGCCACCACGCGCTTCGGCGGGCAGCCGGTCCGGGACGGCGCGCTGGTCACCAAGATCCTGATCGGGATCAACCTGGTGGTCTTCCTGCTGGCCGCCTACGTCTACAAGCCCTGGCTGGCGAACGACCTCTCGCTGCTCAGCGTGAGCCCGCGGTACGACGGCTGGCCGCACGGGGTCGCGGAGGGGCCGGGCCAGTGGTACCGGCTGCTGACCGCGACCTTCCTGCACATCGCCATCTGGCACATCGCGACCAACATGCTGGCGCTCTGGTGGATGGGGCCGATGCTGGAGCAGGCGCTCGGGCGTATCCGCTACCTGGCGCTCTACCTGGTGTCCGGGCTGGCCGGCAGCGCGTTGGCGTACCTGATCGCCGGGGACTACATGAACTCGCTCGGGGCGTCCGGAGCGATCTTCGGACTGTTCGGGGCGACCGTGGTGCTGTTCCTGCGGACCAGGACACCGCTCGGGCCGGTGATCGCCCTGCTGGTCTTCAACCTGGTGATCACGTTCTCGGTGTCCGGGATCGACTGGCGGGCGCACATCGGGGGACTGCTGGCCGGGGCGGCCATGGGCTTCGGGCTGATGTACGCCCCGCGGGAGCGCCGCAACCTCGTCCAGGGGGCGGCGGTGCTGCTGATGCTGGGCGTCGTGGTCGGCGCGGTGGTGCTGCAGACGGCTCTGCTCAACGGCTGAGCCGGCGGGGCGCCGGGCCGGCCGGCAGGATGCCGGGGTCGGACGTCCGATCGATTCCCGTGCGGGTGTCCGGCCGCGGCCTGTGCTCTGAGGCGGGGTCAGGCGTTGTCCACAGCGGGCGGGGCGCTGTGCACAAGTGTTTCGCACAGCGGTTTGCACGTGGTCGTTCTACGCGCGTCCTGCTGTGTCGCTCCGAGGTCGGCGGGGTGCGGGGCGACCCTGTGGACAGCGCGGTCCGGGAAAGTTATCCACAGGCTGGGGAGACTTTTCCCCAGTGTGGATAACCATGTGGATAAGCGGAAGGTGTGACCGCGGACCATGGCGGCGGCGCCCCCGGCAGGCGCGCCGAGCGGCCGGCCGGGCCGCCGATGACGGCACCCGGGCAGCACAGGGCAGCGCCGGGCAGCCCTGCGCGCCGCCCGGCGGAACAGGGCGGTCGAGGGCACGGCGGGGCAGTGCATGGCCGGGGCGGGCCGGGTGGGGCAGGGCGTGGCGCAGCGGGGGAGCACGGGGCCTGGCGGCCGGCCGGGCTCAGTTCGCCGGGCCTACTTCCACTGGGTGGAGACGCCGAAGCCCGCCGCGATGAAGCCGAAGCCCACCAGGATGTTCCAGTTGCGCCAGCTCTCCACCGGGTAGCTGCCGCTCGTCACGTAGTAGGTGACGATCCACACCAGGCCGACCAGGAACAGCGCCAGCATCAGCGGGGCGACCCAGCTGCGGCCTGAGCTGAGCTTCACCGCGGTCGTCGTGGACGGCGGCGGGGTGTAGTCGGACTTCTTGCGGAGTCGAGACTTCGGCACGAGGAGCTCTCCTGTCGATGCGCTGTGAGACCGCGCAGGGTGCAGCGGGGCGGGGCGGCGGTGGGGACGGACCGGGTGTGCGGGGCGCCGTACGGCAGGAATGCTCCGGGCGGGCCCGGGGGGCATACCTGCCGGGGGCTCCGCACATGCCACCGGCGTCCGTTAGCGTAGTGGTTCGGCGGGTCCGAAGGAGATAAGGGTACGGTGCCGAATTTGTCGATTCTCCCTGAACCTGCCCCCACCCGTGCCGGCGGCACCCGAATTGTCGGGCGTGCCCTGACCTGCGCCGTCTTCGCACTGGCAGGGCTGCTCTTCTACGTCAGCGCGCACGCCGCCCGCGGCACCGATCTGCGGACCGACGATTCGCTGCTGCGGCTGAGCGACGTCATACGCCAGCGCAGTGCGCAGAACCAGCAGGCGCAGGCGCAGCTGGCCGATCTCCAGGAGCGGGCCGAGGAGCTCACCCAGCAGCAGGGCAGTCCGGCGGACGCCGCCCTGCTGGGGGCGCTGCAGCAGGGTTCCGCGCTGGAGCCGCTGGCCGGTCCCGGGCTGACCGTCACGCTGAACGACGCGCCGCCGAACGCGACCGCGCGCATCCCCGGGGTGCCCGCGCCGGGCGTCAACGACCTGGTGATCCACCAGCAGGACATCCAGGCGGTGGTGAACGCGCTGTGGCGGGGCGGGGCCGAGGGCATCCAGGTGATGGACCAGCGGCTGATCTCGACCAGCGCGGTGCGCTGCGTGGGCAACACCCTGCTGCTGCAGGGCCGGGTGTACTCGCCGCCGTACGTGATCAGGGCGGTGGGGCGGACCGAGGCGCTGCGGTCGGCGGTGGAGGCGGACCCGACGATCCGCAACTACCTGCAGTACGTGCAGGCCTACGGCCTGGGCTGGAAGGTCCAGGAGAGCGGGGACCTGTCGGTGCCGGGCTACTCCGGCACGGTGGACCTGCGTTCGGCGAGCGGCCAGTGAACGGCGCCGGACCGTGGGCGCCGGGGCCGAAGCGGCTGACGGGAACCGCCGCGGCCCGGTGCGCGGTCTAGTCTTGAGCCCAACCTTTACGTCGAGGGAGCACCATGTACGGCTGGATCTGGCGCCATCTGCCGGGGAACACCCTGGTCCGGGCCGTCCTCGCGCTGCTCCTCGTCCTGGGGGTGGTCTACGTCCTGTTCCAGTACGTCTTCCCGTGGGCGGAGCCGCTGCTGCCCTTCGGCGACGTCACGGTGGACGGTCCGGAGGGCGGCGCCGGCTGACCGGTGTCGCGTCCTCCCACCCCACAAGTCCCCGCATCTCACCGGAGTAGCGTGCGTATGACCACCCCGCCGACCTCGCCCCGCATCCTGGTCGTGGACAACTACGACAGTTTCGTCTTCAACCTGGTCCAGTACCTGTACCAGTTGGGCGCCACCTGCGAGGTGGTGCGCAACGACGAGGTGACGGTCGGCCACGCGGTGCGCCGCGACGGCGCCGACGGCTTCGACGGGGTGCTGCTCTCGCCCGGCCCCGGTGCGCCGGAGGAGGCCGGGGTCTGCATCGAGATGGTGCACCACTGCGCCGGGATCGGGCTGCCGGTCTTCGGTGTCTGCCTGGGCCTGCAGTCGATCGCGGTGGCGTACGGCGCGGTGGTCGACCGGGCGCCCGAACTGCTGCACGGCAAGACCTCGCTGGTCACGCACGAGGACGGCGGGGTCTTCGAGGGCCTGCCCTCGCCGTTGACCGCGACCCGCTACCACTCGCTGGCGGTCGAGCCGGCCACCGTGCCGGACGAGCTGGTGGTCACCTCGCGGACGGAGAGCGGCGTGATCATGGGGCTGCGGCACCGGGAACTGCCGGTGGAGGGTGTGCAGTTCCACCCGGAGTCGGTGCTCACCGAGGGCGGGCACCGGATGCTCGCCAACTGGCTGGCACAGTGCGGCGATCCGGAGGCGGTGGGCCGCTCGGCCGGTCTCGCCCCGGTGATCGGTCGGGGCTGAGGACGTGACGGCGGTGCGCCCGGAGGGCCGCGCACAGGCCGGGGGCGGCGCGTACGGCGCGGATGCTCCCGGCGGTTACCCGGCGGCCGGCGGCCGCGCCGACGCGGAGCCGGACGGCTGGGGGGTCTACGAGCCGTACCCGGCCGAGGAGATGCCCGAGTACCCGTGGCTGGCCGACCAGACCCTTCAGCTGCGGACCATCCCGGAGGCCGCGTTGACGGCCGGTGCGCCCGTGCCCGGCGGTGGCCGGGCGGAGCGCCGGCGGGCGGCCCAGGGGCGCCTCGCGGTGCGTTCGGGCAGTGGTCGGCGGCGGGCGGCCGGGCGGGCCGCGGCGGGCGGGCAGCGGCCCGCGGAGCCGAAGGGCGTGGTGCTCGCCCGGATGATCGGCGAGCTGTGCATAACGCTCGGCCTGGTGATGCTGCTCTTCGTCTCGTACCAGCTGTGGTGGACGAACGTGCAGGCGGACGCTGCGGCGAGCGGTGCGCGCAGCCAGCTGGAGCACCAGTTCGACGCGGCGGCCCAGCCGGGGGCCGGGGCTCCGGCACCGGACCCGAACAAGCCGCCGGAGGCCTTCGCGCCGGGCAAGGGCTTCGCGATCATCCACCTGCCCAAGCTCGGGCTGACGGTGCCGATCGCCGAGGGCACCGGCAAGGCCCAGGTGCTCGACAAGGGCCTGGTGGGCCACTACACGGGTACCGCGATGCCCGCGGACAAGGCGGGCAACTTCGCGCTGGCCGCGCACCGCAACACCCACGGCGAGCCGTTCCGGTACATCAACAAGCTGGTCAAGGGCGACAAGATCGTGGTGGAGACCGCTACCGCGTACTACACGTACGAGGTGACCAGCGGGATCCCGGAGACGCCGCCGTCGAACATCGGGGTGATCCAGCCGGTCCCGAAGGGCGCCGGTTTCACCAAGGCCGACCGGTACATCACGCTGACCACGTGCACACCGGAGTTCACCTCCAAGTACCGGCTGATCGTCTTTGGCAAGATGGTCGAGGAGCGGCCGCGCGGTGAGGGCAAGCCCGCCGCGCTGACGGGTGGTCAGTAGCCGGCGGCGGCCCGGCCGCGGCCCCGAGCACAGCGAGGCGGAACAGCGTGAGCCAGCAGTCGACGGACCCCTTGGACGGACTCGCGGACGAGGCCGGGGACGGTCCGGCGGCCCCGCCGGCGGGCCGGTCCGCCCGGCGGCGGCCCGCGATGGTGGCGCTCGGGGTGTTCGGCGAGCTGCTGATCACCCTCGGGCTGCTGCTGGCGCTGTTCGCCACCTACTCCCTGTGGTGGACGAACGTGCAGGCGGACCGCACCGCCGACCTGGCCGCCGACAAGCTGCGCAGCGCCTGGTCGGCGCCGCCGTCCGCCGCGCCGCCGGTTCGTACCTACGCGGCGGGGGACGGCGTCGGGTTCCTGCACGTGCCGGCGATGGGCGCGGGCTACCAGGTGCTGATCCGGATGGGCACGGACGCCGCCACGCTGGCCGAGGGGGTGGCCGGGGTGTACGAGACGCCGTACCGCTCGGCGATGCCCTGGGAGCAGAGCGGCAACTTCGCGCTGGCGGCGCACCGGGACGGGCACGGCGCCAAGTTCCACGACCTGGACGCGCTGAAGCCGGGTGACGCGATCGTGGTGGAGACCCAGGACAGCTGGTACGTCTACCGGGTGGACGAGACGCTGCCGGAGACGTCCAAGTACGACACGGGTGTGGTCGCGCCGGTGCCCGAGGGGTCGTCGTACCACTCCCCCGGGCGCTACATCACCTTGACGACCTGTACGCCGGTCTACACCTCGCGCTACCGGATGGCGGTCTGGGGCAGCCTGGTGCGGGTGGATCCGGTGGACGCGGCGCGGACGCCGCCGGCCGAGCTGCGCTAGGGCCGGCCCGGCGGTCCGGCCGCGGCCCTCCGCGTCCGTCGCCGGGCCGCTGGAGGGCGCTCTGCGGGCCCGGGCGACGCCGAGGGGCCTGCGGGGCCGGGGTGGCCCTTCGCGGGCCGCAGACGGTCGTCCGGGCGGCCGGGCGGACCCGACCGACCGTCACCGGCCCGCTGCCGTCCCGGGGTCGCCCTCCCCCGCGCCGATCACACCGTTGCCGATCACTCCCGGTGCTGCCCTGCCGTTTCCCCTGCCGTGCTCGCCCGCCGTCGTGCGCCCGGACCGCCGCACGGGCGCCGGAACGCCGGAGGGGCCGCCGGCGCCCGGTGGCGTCGGCGGCCCCTCCGGGCAGCTGTCCTGCGGTGAGCGGCCGGGCCGCTCGGTCGATCACGGGTACGACGGCTCAGCCGTTACGGCCGGTTCGGGGACGGTGGCCCGGAGTCGTTCCCTTTGGGGCCGGGCATCGTCTGCAGCTGGATCGGGGTGTTCGGGTCGACCAGCTCGTTGGCGCCCGGGCTGTAGCGGACGACGATGTTGTCGTTGTCACCGCCCGCGCCGGCGAAGGTCCACTGCAGGCCGGCGGACTTCAGCTGGGCCATCGCGTCCTTGACGGTCTTGCCCTGCAGGTCGCCCGGCACCGGGATCTTGTCCGGGGTCTTGTAGACCGTCAGGACGATCTTCGTCCCGGCGGCGGCCTTGCTGTTGGGGGCCGGGGTCTGCGAGGCGACCAGGCCGTTCTTGCTGGGGTCCGGGGCCGGTACGGTCTTGCTGGAGTCGACCTGGAAGCCGGCGTCCTGCAGGGCCTGGGTGGCGGTCGCCACCGGCTGGCCCACCACACCGGGGACGTCGACCTTGGACTTGCCCTGGGAGATCGTCAGCTTGACGGGCGCCGACGGGTCGGCGGCGCCGTTGGCCGGCGGGTCCTGGGCGGTCACCTGGTCGAGCGGGGCGGTGTCGTCGTTCTTGTACTCGGTGGTGACGTTGGCGAAGCCGGCGTCCTGCAGGGCCTTGGTCGCCACGTCCTTGGCCTTGCCGACCACGCCGGGCACGGTGGCCTTGGCCGGCCCGGAGGACAGCCGGACCGTGATGGTGCCGGTCTCCGCGATCTGGGTGCCGGACACCGGGTCCTGGTTGCAGACCTGGGACTTCTGGATCTTGGTGTCGGGGCAGGCCACCGGCTCGCCCTCGGTGACCACCAGCTTGCCGCCGGCGGCCTGGGCGGCCGTCTTGGCCTCGGCCAGGCTCTTGCCGACCAGGCTGGGCGCGGCGATCTTGGCGGCGTCCTTCGTGCCGCCGCCGAACATCGCCTGGGCGACGAAGAACGTACCGACCAGGACCAGCACGGCCGCGACGGCCAGCACGATCCAGGAGGTGTTGCTCTTCTTCGGCGGCTGCTCGCCCCGCCGGGAGGCCCGGCCGTAGCCGTCGTCGTAGCCGTCGTTGCCGCCGCCGGGGCCCTGGTAGCCGCCGTCGTCCTGGTAGCCGCCCTGCGGGCCGTAGCCCTGCTGCGGGGAGCCGACCTGGGGCAGCACCGTGGTGGGGCCGCCACCGGGCTGCTGCGGGAGCATGTTGGTCTGGCCGTACGGGTCGTGCTGGGCGTACTGGCCGTTCTGGTCGTAGCCGTACCCGCCGGCCGCGCCCATGCCGTACGCGGCCTGCTGGGCCGCCGCCACCGGCAGGCCGTCGAGGAAGCGCTCGATGTCGTCGCGCATCTCGTCGGCGGACTGGTAGCGGTAGTCGCGGTCCTTGGTGAGCGCCTTCAGCACGATCGCGTCGATCTCGGGGCGCAGCTCCGGGTCGTACACCGACGGCGGCTGGGCCTCCTCGCGGACGTGCTGGTACGCCACCGCGACCGGCGAGTCGCCGACGAACGGCGGGCGCACGGCGAGCAGCTCGTACAGCAGGCAGCCGGTGGAGTAGATGTCGGAGCGCGCGTCGACCTGCTCACCCTTGGCCTGCTCGGGGGAGAGGTACTGGGCGGTGCCGATGACGGCCGAGGTCTGGGTCATCGTCATGCCGGCGTCGCCCATCGCACGGGCGATGCCGAAGTCCATGACCTTGACGTTGCCCTGCCGGGTGAGCATCACGTTGGCGGGCTTGATGTCGCGGTGCACGATGCCGGCCCGGTGGGAGTACTCCAGGGCCTGCAGGATGCCGATGGTCATCTCGAGCGCGCGCTCGGGCAGCAGCCGGCGGCCGGAGTGCAGCAGCTCGCGCAGGGTGGAGCCCTCGACGTACTCCATCACGATGTACGGGATGGAGATGTTGTCGATGTAGTCCTCGCCGGTGTCGTACACGGCGACGATGGCGGGGTGGTTCAGCGACGCCGCGGACTGTGCCTCGCGGCGGAACCGGGCCTGGAACGACGGATCCCGGGCCATGTCGGCCCGGAGCGTCTTCACTGCGACGGAGCGGCCGAGCCTGGAGTCATGGGCGAGGTACACCTCGGCCATGCCGCCGCGTCCGAGGACGCCGCCGAGCTCGTACCTGCCGCCTAGGCGACGAGGCTCTTCCATAGTTCCGACCCTCTCCCTCACCGGCCGGTGAGGATGTGACGTAGGTGTCCCCGCACGCTCTGTGTGACGCCGTCCGGGCCACGGTGGTTCTGTGACACGGACCCCACGGCGTCCCGCAGGCGGGCAACGGGCACACCCGCTGCTTGCGGATACGCTACCGGTCCCGCCCGGCACAACCGGAGTCGGCCGGAGGCCGATACCAGACCGGTATCGGAAGAGGGCTCCCGATTGTGACAATCCACGCACTCGGGAGGGGTCGGGTCACTTGGTGAGCGTGGCCTGCATCACAGCCTTGGCGATCGGGGCGGCGAGGCGCCCGCCGCTGATCCCGTCGCGGTTGTTGGAACCGTCCTCGACGACCACGGCGACCGCCACCGACTTGTTGTCGGCGCCCTTGGCGTAGGAGACGAACCAGGCGAACGGCAGGCCGTTGTTGCCCTCGCCGTGCTGGGCGGTGCCGGTCTTGCCGCCGACGGTGGTGCCGGGGATCTGGGCGTTCTTGCCGGTGCCGTTCTGCACCACGCTGACCATCATGTCCTGCAGCTTCTGCGCGGTGGCCGGGCTGATCGCCTGGCCGAGCTGCTTGGCGCTGTGCTGGGAGATGGTGGTCAGGTTGGCCGAGCGCTCCTGCGCGACCAGGTACGGCTGCATCAGCGAGCCGTTGTTGGCGATGGCGGAGGCGACCATGGCCATCTGCAGCGGGGTGGCCCGGGTGTCGTGCTGGCCGATCGCGTCCAGGGCCGTGCCGTCCGGGCTGGAGCCCTTCGGGTAGAAGCTCTGCACGGCCCGGATCGGGGTGTCCACGGTGGTGTTGAAGCCGAACTTCTCGGCCTGCTCGCGCATCTTGTCGCGGCCGAGGTCGGCGCCGATCTTGCCGTAGACGGTGTTGCAGGAGAAGTCCATGCCGACCTTGAGCGTGGCGCCCTCGCAGGGCTCGTTGGCGCTCTCGTTCTTCAGCTCGGTGGTGGTCCCGGGCAGCGTGTACGGGTCCGGGGTCTCGGTCTTGTCGTCGATGTTCTGGAAGACGTTGTTCTCGAACGCGGCGGCCGCGGTCACCAGCTTGAAGGTGGAGCCGGGCGGATAGGTCTCGCGCAGCGCCCGGTTGAGCATCGGCTTGTTGGCGTCGGCGTTGAGGTCGGTCCAGGCCTTGGTGTCCGCGTCGCCGCCGCCGGCGAAGGTGCCGGGGTCGTAGGAGGGGGTGGAGACCAGCGCGAGGATGGCGCCGGTGGCCGGGTCGAGGGCGACGACCGCGCCCTTCTTGTTGCCGAGGCCCTCGAAGGCGGCCTTCTGGGCCTTGGCGTTGATCGTGGTGACCACGTCGCCGCCCTGCTTCTCCTTGCCGGTCAGCATGTCGAGGGTGTTCCGGAAGAACAGCCGGTCGTCGGTGCCGGCCAGGAAGCCGTCCTCCAGGGACTCCAGCTGGCTGCTGCCGAAGGACTGCGAGGAGTACCCGGTGACCGGGGCGTAGAGCGGGCCGTTCACCCAGGAGCGCTTGTACTTGTAGCGCAGGCCGTCCACGAAGTCGGAGCTGGTGACGCGCTCGCCGTCGACGATGATGTTGCCGCGCGGATAGGCGTACCGGTCGTACTTGTTGCGGTCGTTGTGGGTGTTGGAGGCGAGGCTGTCGGCCTGCACCCCCTGCACCCAGTTGGTGCGCACCATCAGGGCCAGGATCAGCACGAGGCAGAAGATCGAGACCCGGCGAATGGGCTTGTTCATGAGACGGGTCCCCTCCTCGTTCCGGTCGCGGCATCGGGTCGCCGGCGGGCCGGCTGGTCAGTCAGTCGCACTGGTCATCACGTTTCGCTGGCCGGGGCCGGTTCCACCCCGGGACGGCGGGCACTGTCGCTGATCTTCAGCAGGATGGCGATCAGCGCCCAGTTGGCCACCACGGACGAACCGCCCTGGGCCATGAACGGCATGGTCATACCGGTCAGCGGGATCAGCCCGGTGACACCGCCGGCCACCACGAAGACCTGCAGCGCGAGCGCCGAGGACAGCCCGACGGCGAACAGCTTGCCGAACGGGTCGCGGGCGGCGATCGCGGTGCGCAGGCCGCGCTGCACGATCAGGGCGTAGACCATGAAGATCGCCATCAGGCCGGTGAGCCCGAGCTCCTCGCCGAAGGAGCCGATGATGAAGTCGCTCTTCGCGGCGAAGCCGATCAGCCAGGACCGGCCCTGGCCGAGGCCCGAGCCGGTGACCCCGCCCGAGCCCATCGCCATCAGGGACTGGCCGATCTGGTCGCTGCCGCCCTTGCCGGAGAAGGCCGCCATCGGGTCGAGCCAGGCGTCGATGCGGGTCTTCACGTGGCTCGCGGTGGAGCCCACCACGACGGCCCCGCCGACGGACATCAGCAGGCCGAAGATGATCCAGCTGGTGCGCTCGGTGGCGACGTACAGCATCACCACGAAGAGCCCGAAGAACAGGAAGGACGAGCCGAGGTCGTTCTCGAAGATCAGGATCAGCAGGCTGACCAGCCAGATCGCGATGATCGGGCCGAGGTCGCGGCCGCGCGGCAGGTACAGCCCCATGAAGCGCCGGCTGGCCAGTGCCAGGGCGTCCCGCTTGACCATCAGGTAGCCGGCGAAGAAGACGGTCAGGATGATCTTGGCGAACTCGCCCGGCTGGAACGACAGCGGGCCGAGGTGGATCCAGATCTTCGCGCCGAAGTCGGCGTCCCTGGACGGGAAGAACGCGGGCGCGGCCAGCAGCACCAGGGCCACCGCCATCGAGATGTAGGTGTAGCGCTGCAGCACCCGGTGGTCCTTCAGGAACACCATCACCACGATGAAGAAGGCGATGCCGAGCGCCGACCACATCAGCTGGTTGGCCGCCGCCGGGTAGTTCTTGGCCAGCAGCTTCCCGGCCTTGTCCAGCCGCCAGATCATCACCACGCCGAGCCCGTTGAGCAGCGTGGCCAGCGGCAGCAGCAGCGGGTCGGCGTACGGCGCCCAGCGGCGCATCACCAGGTGCGCGACCAGGGCCAGCGCGCCCATGCCCAGGCCGTAGCCGAGCATGCCGGCCGGCAGGCTGCCGTCGATCGCCAGGCCCACGTTGGCGTACGCGAGGACGGGCAGCAGCACCGCGAAGGCCAGCAGCGCCAGCTCGGTGTTGCGCCGGTTCGGGGTGCCCTGCGGGGTGATGGTGATGTTGCCGCGCCGGCGCCGGGCACCGCTCTGGGCGGCGCCGCCGCCGGCCGGTGCGCCGGGGGCCGGCGGACGGTCGCCGGACTGGCTGTTCGGACCGCTGCTCAGGTCATAGGTGCTCACGTGGTGGCCGCTCCCCGACGGCTGGCGGGCCCGCGTACGGCGGAGCCGGTACTGCTCGGTTGGTGCTGTCTGCGGCGCCCGGCCGCCGGTGCGGGGCCGGGCGTCCCGGGACTGCCCGCCGTCACGGCGTCGGGCAGGAGGCGGCCTTCTTCTGCTCCTCCTCGGTCAGGGTCGGCACCTCGCCCTGCGGCGAGACCGCCGGCGCCGCCGTGGTCGTCGCCGTGGCCGTGGGCGAGGCCGCCGCGACCGCCGGGGTGGGGCTCGCGGGGTGGTTCAGCGAGGCGCTCGGCGAGCTGCTCGGCGTGGCCGTGGGTGCGGCGGCGGGCGGCTCGGCGGGGGTGCCCTGCGCGGGCCTGGCGCCCTCGGAGACCTTGCGGCAGACCGTGGCCTGCTCCTGGAGCTGCTTCACCTTGTCGTTCGCGTCGCCCAGGCTGACGGCGGCGATCGTGTTGGTGACGTGGGTGCGCTGGTCCGGCGGCAGGAACTTCACCTGGACGTCGCCGAAGGTCTGGTGCACCGAGGACAGGCTCAGCCCGGCCAGGTTCTGGTTGATGCCCTGGTAGACCGCGACGTGGTCGCCGTCCACGCCGACGTAGTACTGGTCCTGGGTCCAGCGCCAGCCGAAGTATCCGGCACCGGCCAGCAGCCCGAGCGTGACCAGGCCGATCACCGAGCGCTTCGCCCACCTGCCCTTGCGGGCCGGTCCGTCCTCGTCCTCGTCGGCGTACCCGGGCTGCTCGGCGCCGTACGCGCCGTAGCCGCCCTCGTAGCCCTCGGCGGGACCGAAGCCGCCCGGTGCGGCGCCGTAGCCGCCCTCGTAGCCCTCGGCCGGGCCGAAGGCGCCCTGCGGGGGGCGGCCGAGGCCGGCCGCGCGCCCTGCCGGGGTGTTCAGGATCGTCTGGTCGGCGGCCGAGGCCGGCGGGGTCTCGGCGACCGCGCCGACCACCACCGGGACGTCGCCGCGCAGGCCGCTGAGGGTGTCGGTGGCGCCGACGTCGATGACGTCCGCCACGATGCAGGTGATGTTGTCGGGACCGCCGCCGCGCAGGGCGAGCTGGATCAGCTCCTGGACGGTCTGCTCGGGGGAGTAGAAGCTCCCGAGCGTCTCCTCCAGCGTCTGGTGGCTGACCGGGCCCGACAGGCCGTCGGAGCAGATCAGGTAGCGGTCGCCGGCCCGGACCTCGCGGATCGACAGGTCGGGCTCGACCTGGCCGCGGCCGTCCAGCGCCCGCATCAGCAGCGAGCGCTGCGGGTGGGTCTCGGCCTCCTCCGGCGTGATCCGGCCCTCGTCGACCAGGCGCTGCACCCAGGTGTGGTCCTGGGTGATCTGGGTCAGCGAGCCGTCGCGCAGCAGGTAGGCGCGCGAGTCGCCGACGTGCACCATGCCCATCCGCTGGCCGGTCCAGAGCATCGCGGTGAGGGTGCAGCCCATGCCTTCGAGCTGCGGGTCCTCCTCCACCATCTGGCGCAGGCGGTCGTTGGCGCCCTGGACGGCGTCGCCGAGCAGGGTCAGCAGGTCGGCGCCGGGCACGTCCTCGTCCAGCCGGACGATCGAGCCGAGGACCTCCGAGGAGGCGACCTCGCCGGCCGCCGCCCCGCCCATGCCGTCGGCCACGGCCAGCAGCCGCGGTCCGGCGTAGCCGGAGTCCTCGTTCCCCTCCCGGATGAGTCCCTTGTGGGAGCCGGCGGCGAAGCGCAGCACGAGGCTCATTTCCCTGCCTCGCTTCGCTCGGCCACGTCCACGCCGGGCGCGGAGCTCACAGGTGCCCACCGGCCGTCGGCCCGGTGGTGCCGCTCCCCCGGCCGGCCGGCCGGGAGCTGCCCCCCGGCCGCCGGGCCGGAGGCGTGAGCCCCGATGCTGCGCTCGCTCATGCGGTCCGTGTCCCCCTCTGGGCGTCGGCGGAGCTGCGGCGGATTCCACGGGAACCGGCGCGCACGGCCGCGACGGCGCTGCCGCTGCCGTCCCGGCCGGTCATGGACGGGGTGTTGTCCCTCATGCGCTTGCTACTTCCGCAGTTCGATGACGGTCCGGCCGATACGGATCGGCACGCCGGGCTGGAGCGGGGTGGGCGTCGTGAGGCGCTGCCGGTCCAGATAGGTGCCGTTGGTGGAGCCTAGATCCTCGACCGTCCACTGCCCAGTCTGATCCGGGTAGATCCTGGCATGCCGGGAGGACGCGTAGTCGTCGTCCAGCACGATCGTCGAGTCATGGGCGCGGCCGAGCGTGATCGTCTGCCCTTGCAGCGCCACGGTCGTCCCGGCGAGCGAGCCCTGCACCACGACCAGCTGGGTCGGTGCGCCCCGGCGCCGCGAGGGCTGGGCGGGGGCGGCCGGCTGGCTCTGGCCCTGCCCCTGGCCGGGACCGGAGCCCTGGGCGGGACGGCCGGGCGGCGCGGCGCCGGCCTGCGCGGTGGCGGCCCGCCGGGAGGAGCGCGGGTTGATCTTGGTGCCGAACAGGTCGCTGCGGATCACCTGGACCGCGACGATGACGAACAGCCACAGCACGGCGAGGAAGCCCAGCCGCATGACCGTCAGGGTCAGTTCTGACATAAGTGGCCCGCTTCTACCCTTCGACCTGTCGGTAGACGATGGTGGTGGAACCCACGACGATTCGTGAGCCGTCGCGGAGCGTAGCGCGCTGGGTGTGCTGTCCGTCCACCACGATGCCGTTCGTCGACCCGAGGTCGAGCACCATCGAGGGGGTGCCCGGGCGGATCTCGGCGTGCTTGCGGGACACCCCGGGGTCGTCGATGCGCACGTCCGCCTCGGTGGAGCGGCCGAGCACGCAGGCGTTCCCGGTGATCTGGTGACGCGACCCGTTGACCTCGATCCAGCGCCGGACGGCGGTACCGCCGTGGCCCGCGCCGGGGAACGGCCGCACGTTGTTGCCGCCCGGGGCCGGCTGGTGCGCCGGCGGGCCCGGGGGCATCGCGGGGGGCGCGGCCGGCGGCTGGGGCGCACCGTACGGGGCCGCGCCGGGCTGCTGCCACGGTGCGCCGGGGGCGGCGGCCACCGGCGGGCGGCCGTAGCCCGGCTGCCCGCCCTGGGCCGGCGGCTGCTGGTGCGGCTGCTGCGGTTCCTCGGCGGCCAGCGTGCGGCTGCGCACCCGGTACAGGCCGGTGTCGAGATCGTCCGCCTTCTCCAGGTTGACCTGGAGCGGACCCATGAAGCTGTACCGCTGGGCCTCGGCGTACTCGCGGACCATGCCGGCCAGCTCCTGGCCGAGCTGCCCGGAGTAGGGGCTGAGCCGCTCGTGGTCGTGCGGACTGAGCTCCACGATGAAATCGTTGGGGACGACGGTGCGGTCGCGGTTCCAGATCGTGGCGTTGTTGTCGCACTCGCGCTGAAGAGCGCCGGCGATCTCCACAGGCTGGACCTCGGACTTGAACACCTTGGCGAAGGTGCCGTTCACGAGACCCTCGAGCCGCTGTTCGAACTTCTTCAGGACTCCCACGGGGCACCCCCTTCCAAGGGTTCGGTCGCTTGTCCGCGGACCGGGTCGGCTGGAACCGGTCGCGCCTACTTGCGGTACTTCCGTACTGATCGTATCCACGCCCGGGCCATCCGTACGGTTCCCGGACCGCGTCGTACCCGGGGGTGGGCTCGCGCACACTGCGCCCGCGCCGGTGTCCGCGCCGGTGTTCCCCCCGGTGTTCGCCCCGGTGCCCGGCAAGGCAGGGCTACCCGGCCGAAGGCCCGCTCACCCCTCGCTCGCCTGTTCGCGGGGCAGCCGTTCGGATGCGCCCGGCCGTCGGCGGGGCACCCCGGTGGCGCGTCCGATCGACTTCGAGGGGCGGTGCCGGGACGGTCCGGGGAAAGGGATTCGGAGGTAGCCCCAGGGGCGTGCTAATGTTTTCCATGTCGGAAGGGGCGGCCGCAAGGCAGCCGGACCGAAGGCCAGCGAAACACCGGAGACGGTGCGGAGCGGGTCGGAGGATCGGATAGCATCTACGACATCACCCATGCGCGGGTGGCGGAATAGGCAGACGCGCTGGATTCAGGTTCCAGTGCCCGAAAGGGCGTGGGGGTTCAACTCCCCCCTCGCGCACAGCGAGGCCCCGCAGATCTTCGGATCTGCGGGGCTTTCTTGTTTTAGGCGTCTCTCGCCGCCGGGGCCCTCCGACCCGGCGCCGACGGTCGTCGCTCCCGCGCTCCTTCCTTTCGGCGCCGGCGGGCCCCTTTGGCTCGGACGCGGTCCGTGCGGGGCCGAGGTCAGGGCACGGTGGTGGTGTTCCGGAGCCGGCCTTGTTCGTACGGCGTGGGGCGGGAATTCGGGCCGGCTTGGTCAGTCCCGGGCGGCCGGGAGGTCGGCGAGGACTTCGAAGCCGCCTTCCGGGGTCGGGCGGGCGGTCAGTGTGCCGCCGAGGAGCTGGGCGCGTTCGCGCAGGCCGACCAGGCCGTGGCCGCCGCCGGGGAGGACTTCGCCGTGGCCGCCGGAGGGGACGGGCGGGGGGCCGTTGCGGACCTCGACCCGCAGGCGGGCGCCGCGGGCCAAGACCTTGACCGCCACGGCGGAGTCCGGCGCGTGCTTGCTGATGTTGGTGAGCGCCTCCTGGACGGTGCGGTAGGCGGCCCGCTCCACCGCCTCCGGCCAGGGCAGTTCGCCGGTGCTGATCTCGGTGTCGGCCGGCAGGCCGCTCTCCCGGATCAGCCGGCACAGGTCGGCCAGCCGGGGCTGGGGGGCCAGCGGTACGTCCCGCCGGACCCCGGAGGCCCGCAGGACCCCGACCATCTGGCGCAGCTCCTCCAGGGTGCGCACCGAGAGCTCGCGGATCGTCCTGGCGGTCGCGACCGCGGCCGGGTCGGCGCTGCTGACCTGCAGGGCGCCGGCCTGGATGCTGATCAGGCTGACCTGGTGCGAGACCACGTCGTGCATCTCCCGGGCCAGCCGGCCACGCTCGCTGATCAGCACCCGCTCGGCCAGCAGCCGGCTCTCCCGCTCCTGGCCGCGGGTCAGTTCGTCGAGCTTGGTCGCCAGTTCCCGCCTGGTCCGGGAGAGCAGGCCGAGGGCGGCCGGGCCGGCGGCCAGCATCACGCACTGGATCGCGTACAGGGCGTTGTCCCGGTCGAAGGCCAGCGGGTGGTCGGCGAACGGCCAGTGGAAGAACTCGACCAGGGCGAACACGGTCGCGGCGAGGGTGGTCACCCAGGCCCGGGACCGGTGCGCGGCTACCGAGTACACGGCGGTGACCGGCGCGATCCAGATGTAGTTCAGGAAGCTGCCCGGCAGGGTCAGCAGCAGCACCAGCACCGGGAAGCGGCGACGCAGCAGCAGGGCCACCGCGGCCAGCACCGAGAGGCCGTTCTCCCACCAGGAGGAGTTCCGGGCCACCAGTGCGGCGTCCACCAGGGAGAAGAGCACCGGCAGCAGGAGGGCCACCCAGGGCGAGCCGGTCCAGGCGGGCCGCCGGCGGGGCCGGTCGGCGGTCATACGGTGTCGCGGGGCTGCGGTTTCACCAGGCCGGCCCGGTGGGCGACCACGGCGGCCTGGACGCGGTTGACGGTGCCGAGCTTGCCCAGGATGGCGCTGATGTGGTCCTTGACCGTGCCGGTGCCGAGGAAGAGCCGGTCGGCGATCTCCGCGTTGGACAGGCCCTCGCCGAGCAGCGCCAGGACGTCGAGCTCGCGGCCGGTGAGGGTACGGGCCAGCGCGGTGGCGTCGGCGTCCGGACCGCCGCCGTCCACGTAGCCGCCGATCACCGTGCGGGTGACGGTGGGGGAGAGGATGTTGCCGCCGGCGGCCAGGACGCGCACCGCGTGCACCAGCTGCTCGGGCGCGGTGTCCTTGAGCAGGAACCCGGCCGCGCCGGCCTTCAGCGCGGTGCCGATGTACTCGTCGGTGTCGAAGGTGGTGAGCATCGCCACGGCCGGCGGCTCCGGCAGGGCCCGCAGCCGGCGGAGCACGGAGATGCCGTCCAGGTCGGGCATCCGGATGTCGAGCAGCACCACGTGCGGGTGCAGCCGGCGGACGTCCTCCTCGGCCTGGCCGCCGGAGCAGTCGCCGACCACCTCCAGGTCGGGGGCCGAGCCGACGATCAGTCCCAGGCCCGAGCGGACCAGGATCTCGTCGTCCACGATCAGTACACGGGTGGTCGCCATGGTCCCTCCTCGGTTGCGGGCCGTCCTGGTGCGGCGGTTCGAGCCTAGGGCCCGTGCGGGGGCGCCGCGTACCGGCCGGGGGGCGGTTACCCCCGCCGAACGGCGGGGGTGTGAATCGGCTACCGGGTTCACGAAATTCTCATGTCGGGTGAGCAACCATGGAATGAGCGGCCCCTGCGGGCGCGGGCCGAACGGGGCCGCGTCGGGCGAGGACGGCCCACGCGGACCGGTCGGTGCCGCCGGCCGCAGCCCGCTTGCGCGGATGCGTCCCGTCACCTGATCGTTTGGAATAGAGCTGTGTCGTCCACTGTGAAGCCGGAGCCGTCCGCCGCAGCGCCCGCCGGGGACCGGCCCGGGCCGATGTCGCGCTGGCGCCCGAGGGCCGCGGCGGCGACGGTCTGGTACCTGCGGCTGCTGGCCCTGCTCAACGTGGTGACCGTACTCGCGGTGCCGTTCCGCGACCAGGTGCAGGACCACAACGAGGGCGAGTTCTTCACGCCGTACCTGCTGACCGCGGGTCTCGGCTCGGTGGTCCTTTCGATCTTCCTGGCGGTCGCCATGCGGCGGCGCAAGCGAGCCGCTTGGATCTTCAACACCGCACTCGCCGGCCTGACCTTCCTGGTCTACGTGCTGTTCATGGCGTGGCCGCCGGAGGACGGCTACGACTACGCGAGGCATCCCTTCAACTGGTTCTCCATCACGCTGACCGGGCTGTTCCTGGTGGCTCTGCTGGTCGGGCGCAAGGAGTTCACCTCCAAGGGCGACAGCTCCAACCCGAAGACCGCGGCGGCCACCTTCGTGGCCGGCCTGCTGGCCGGGGCCGGGGTCGGCGCGCTCCTGGTCTGGCTGAACAACACCCTGGCCGGCGCGCAGTTCTGGGACCTCTACCGGTACGCGCTCGGCCGGATGGTCACCATCGCGCCGTCCCAGCACCTCGACTCGGTGATCTCCGTGCCGACCTGGGTGAACGCCGTGATCAACACGATGAGCGCGGTGCTCTTCCTGCTGGTGATCTACGTGGCCTTCCGCAGTCCCAAGGACAAGGAGCTGCTCACCCCGGAGGACGAGCGGCGGCTGCGGGACCTGCTGGAGCGGCAGGGCGGGCGGGACTCGCTGGGCTACTTCGCGCTGCGCCGGGACAAGGCGGTGGTGTTCTCCCCCAGTGGCAAGGCGGCGGTGACCTACCGGGTGGTCGGCGGGGTCTCGCTGGCCTCGGGCGATCCGATCGGTGACCCGGAGGCCTGGCCGGGCGCGATCGACGCCTGGCTGACCGAGGCGCGCGAGCACGCCTGGGCGCCGGCCGTGATGGGGGCCTCCGAGGAGGCCGGGGTGATCTACGCCCGGCACGGGCTGGACGCGCTGGAGCTGGGCGACGAGGCGATCGTCGAGCTGGACGAGTTCTCGCTGGACGGCCGGGCGATGCGGGTGGTCCGCCAGGCCTACAACCGGGTCAAGCGGGCCGGCTACACGGTGCGGATCCGGCGGCACGAGGACGTGCCGGAGTACGAGATGGCCGAGCTGGTCGAGCGGGCGGACCAGTGGCGGGACGGCGCCACCGAGCGCGGCTTCTCGATGGCGCTGGGCCGCCTCGGCGACCCGGACGACGGCCGCTGCGTGATGCTGGAGTGCCATGACGGCGAGGGCGAGCTGAAGGCCCTGCTGAGCTTCGTGCCCTGGGGCGAGAAGGGGCTTTCGCTGGACCTGATGCGCCGCGCCCGGGACACCGAGAACGGCCTGATGGAGTTCATGGTGATCGAACTTCTCCAGCGGGCCCGGGAGGTCGACCTGGAGCGGGTCTCGCTGAACTTCGCGATGTTCCGGTCGGTCTTCGAGCGCGGTTCGAAACTGGGGGCCGGCCCGGTGCTGCGGCTGTGGCGTTCCGTGCTGGGGTTCTTCTCGCGCTGGTGGCAGATCGAATCGCTCTACCGGGCGAACGCGAAGTACCGGCCGATCTGGGAGCCGCGTTATCTGCTGTTCGAGAAGAGCAGCGAGATCCCGCGGATCGGCATCGCGAGCGCGCGTGCCGAGGGTTTCATCACCGCACCGAGCCTGCCCGCTCTGTTCCGTCGCCGACACGCCCGTCCCGCTGTGGTGGGGCCCCGGGTGCCTACGGCGGAACGGACTGGGAAGGGGTAGTCCCTCCGCCGGGGGGCGGAGGGAAGCCGAATCACCCGAATGACGGTGTTTCGGTCGTCGATCTCCCACTTTGGGATGACGTGGAATCGACAGAATTGCCGATGAGGATTCTTTGACCACCTTCTAATGTTGAGTGGTGGTAGAGGTTTCGGGGAGCATCGGAATTGGAGCGAAGGCTGTGAATCAGAGGACCCACGCGGGGGGCGTGCGAAAGGGGCCGCTGGCATTTGCCAGACGGGCCGTTGTCGCAGAGTGGGGGCCGTTGTTCGGCGCTGTCCGGGAACGGCTGGTGGAGCGGAAGTTCGCGGCCGTTCCACTGGCCACCGCCGCCACGCTCCTGATCATGATGTTCAGCGTCATCCAACACCTGCCCGGCGGCGAGCGCTTCGTCACCAGCATCGGGGTGGTGCGGGCCTCGCTGCCGCTGGAGGTCTCGCTGCTGCGGACCCCGCTCTCGCTCTACGTCCCGGCGCTGGACCTGCCGGTCTGGGGCGCGCTGGCCCAGGTCTTCCTGGTCTTCGGGCTGGCCGAGATCGTGCTGGGCCGCCGGATGACGCTGGTGATCGCCTACGTCTGCACCCTCGCCGGGACGCTCTTCGCCCGGGTGGCGGTGGCGGTCGGGCCGGACCACCTGCTGGGGTTCCCGCGGTGGGTGGCGCATGTGCGCGACACCGGGCCGTCGGCCGCCGTGGTGGGGCTGGCGCTCTGCATCGCCTTCCGCTGCCGGGCCTGGTTCACCGGCGGCACCGTGCTGGTGCTGATGATCGGCGAGGCCGTGATCCTGCCCAACCTGGCCGGCCTGGAGCATGTGGTCGCACTGATGGCGGCGATGCTGATCGCCGCCTCGGTGGAGGTGTTCGGGGGCTTCTGGCCGCGGGTGCTGGCCGGCGTGGTCGCCGCCACCGCGATCGCCGCCGCCGGGCGCGCCGGCGAGGCCAGGCGGCGCGGCGCCGCCGCGGGCACCGTCATCCCCTGACAGGCACTTCTTGACGGGCGTCCGCCGACGGGCTCACCCCGTACGACGGGGCCGTACGGGGTGGGCCCGGGCCGCGAGGGGCAGACCGTACCGGGGTCAGTCGCGGACGCTGCGGGGCAGCGGCAGCTCGAACCAGACCACCTTGCCGACGGCCTTGCGGGCCGAACCCCAGCGCTCGGCGAGCTTGGTCACCAGGTGCAGCCCCCGGCCGGTCTCGCCGAGCTCCTCGGCGGGCTCCAGCGACGGCAGGTTGTGGTTGTCGTCGCTGACCTCCACCAGCAGCTTGTCCACCCGGATCAGCTGCAGCCGCACCTTGTCCCGGGCGACCCGGACGGCGTTCGTCACCAGCTCGCTGACCAGCAGCTCGGTGGTGTCCGAGAGCGCCTCCAGGTGCCAGGCGGCGAGCTGCTCGCGGACCAGCGTGCGGGCCCGGCCGACCTCGGCGGTGTCCACCGTGAGGTCCCAGGTGGCCACCTCGGTCGGGGCCACGCCGTCGAACCGGGCCACCAGCAGGGCGACGTCGTCCTTCCGGTCGTCCGAGTGCAGCCGCTCCAGCACCACGTCGCAGGCCTGCTCGGGGGTCTGCTTGGGGTCGATCAGGTTGCCGCACAGCGCGGCCAGCCCCGCCCCTATGTCGCTGCCGCGGACCTCGACCAGGCCGTCCGTGCAGAGCACCAGCATCGAGCCGTCCGAGACGTCGATCTTCTTGGCGACGAACGGCACCCCGCCGACCCCGATGGGCGCCCCGGCCGGGATCTCCAGCAGCTCACCCGTGCCGTCCGGGTGCACCAGGACCGGCGGGACGTGGCCCGCGCTGGCCAGCTCGCAGGTGCGGTTGATCGGGTCGTAGACCGCGTACAGGCAGGTGGCCAGATGGTCGTCGCCGAGCTTGTGGGCCAGGTTGTCCAGGTGGCGCAGCAGCTGCCCGGGCGGCAGGTCCAGCGCGGCCAGGGTCTGCATCGCGGTACGGAACCGGCCCATCGCGGCGGCCGAGTGCAGGCCGTGGCCCATCACGTCGCCGACCACCAGCGCGACCCGGCTGCCGGGCAGCTGGATCGCGTCGAACCAGTCGCCGCCGACCTCGGCCCGCGGGTCGCCGGGCAGGTAGCGGTGGGCGATCTGGACACCGGGGATCCGCGGCGGGCGGGTCGGGATCATCGACCGCTGCAAGGTGGTGGCGACCCGGGACTCGGCGCGGTGCAGCCGGGCGTTGTCCAGCGACAGCGCGGCCCGGGCGGCCAGCTCCTTGAGGGTCGCCGCGTCGCTCTCGTCGAAGGGCGCGCGGTCGGCGAGCCGGAGCAGCTTGAGGATGCCGAGCACGGTGCCGCGGGCGGACAGCGGCACCACCAGCATCGAGCGGCCGGCCACCACCGAGGCCAGCCCGGCGCCGCCCAGCGAGGCCGCGTAGTCCACGGCGACGTCCGGGCTGATCACCGGGACCAGCACCGGCTGGTTGAGCTGGAGCGCCATGCCCGGCGGGGTGCTGCGCGGCATGGCGAGCAGCGCGCCCTCCTCCAGGACGTGGTCCCACTGGCCGACGGCGTCGTTGAAGGTGCGGGCGACCCGGCGCAGCATGGTGTCGTCGTCCGGTCGGGCGGCGGGCAGTTCCGAGTCGGAGATCAGCCCGTCCAGCAGGTCGACGCAGGCGAAGTCGGCGACCCGGGGGACGAGCACCTGGCACAGCTCGCGGGCGGTGGCGTGCAGGTCCAGGGTGGTGCCGACCTTGCCACCGACCTCGCCCAGCAGCGCCAGCTGCTCGCCGGCCTGGCCGTTGGTCAGGATCGGGACCAGCTGGTCGGCCGGCCGGGCCCCGCCCGGGGCGGGCACGGTGGGAGTGGCGGTGTCCGTCGTACGGTCGCGGTGGCCGTTCGCGGAGGGTTCGACGGCGGCCTGCTCGATGGTGGCTCCTCCTTCGGATCCTGCGGAGCTGTCGGTGGCGGGGGCCGCCGTGGCCGATTCGCGCTGCCCGGGCAGGGCGCCGCCGGGGCCGGTCGGGCCGGCGCCGCCGGGGGGCAGCACCCGCAGACCGAGCGCGGCGCCGCGGGCGACGCCCGGGGACCCGGTGGAGCCGCCGTCGCCCCGGCGTCCGGTCGGCTGCTCGCCGGGCCGACCGGACCCGAGCCGGGCGGCGCGCTGCTGCGCGGTCGGGTAGCGGCGGCCCAGCCCGGCGGCCGCGCGGGCGGTGCCGGCGGCGGGCGGTTCGTACGGGAGGACCGGCAGCGTGGTGGCCGCGTCCACCCACAGGGCGGGCAGGCCGGCCCGGAGCAGCTGCGCCAGCAGCCGCCGGACCCGCTCCGGGGATCCGGCGGGCAGCAGGGTGGCCAGCGGGCCGGCCGAGCCCTGCCCGGGCGGGGTGAAGGTGGCGCCGAGGCGGTGGAAGCCGCCCTGGGCGGTCGAGGTGGCGGCGTACGGCAGCAACCGGGACCCGAGCGCGATCCGCGGGCCGGCCGATCGCAGCGGTCGGGCGTCCACAGCCAGCGCCAGCAGGCTGCGGCCGGCCGGCTCGATCAGCGGGTACGCCCACCAGAGGATGTCCCGCACCCGCTCCTCGCGGTCGGTGACGGCCATCGGGCCGGACCACGGGGTGTCCAGCTGGGTGAGGTCGTCGAGGGTGTCGAAGGCGTCGCAGCGCCTCCCGGCCGACTGCCGTACGGTGCCGGGCCGCGAGGCGGGGCCGGGCAGCTGGGCCGGGCCGGGCAGGGCGTGCGGGCCGGTGCGCGGTTCGAAGGCGGGCAGCAGCCCGGAGGCGGTCCGGCCGTGCGCGACCTCGGCGCGGTGCCCGAAGAGTTCCTCGGCCGCCCGGTTCCACTGGACGATCCGGCCGTCCTCGTCGACCAGCACGGCGGCGAGCCGCAGGAGGGCTGCCACTCCTGACGGCGGGTCGTCACGGTCGCCGGCACCGCCCTGGGCGGCCGGGGCGACATCCGGACTCGGTGTGGAGTTGGGCTCGTCCACCATGGATTCGGTCTGCTCCCGCCTGGCCGCCGCGCCTGAGGGTGGCCGTTCTGTGTGGGGGGCGGCGTGCTCTGCCGGTCCCAGCGAAGCATGGAGAGGGTCTGGACTGATAGCGAAACGGTGAGATTCGTAAGTATCAGTTGCGTGTCACCCAGAGTGCGCCGCCACGCACACCCTGTCCATCCAACGAGTGGGGCAGCTGCCTCCCGGCCCGCCGGGAGGCCGGGTCGGCGGGGTAGTCTGGCTGATCGCACCGAGACGAGACAGAGGCGAGAAGGTGACTGCGCAGAGCCCCGTCCGCTGGTCGGACCCCGAGCAGCAGGAGCTGGAGGAGCGGGTCGCCGCGACCGAACTCGCCTGGCTCACCATGGATGTCGACGTGCAGACCCTGCGGGTCGAGATCGACAACTTCGCGCTGATCCACCACCAGCTGCTGGGCCCGCTCTACGCGCGGCTGGACGAGCTGGACGCGCTGATCGCCGAGGCCGTCGCCGCCCGCACCGGCCACCCCGAGGACGTCCGCCGGGCCGCCGACGCCCGCCGGCAGGTGGACGAGCTCCCCGACCTGGAGTCGCTCTTCGCCGACATCCAGGAGCAGGAGGCGGCCGTCGCCCCGCCGGAGCCGCCGACCCGGGTGCGTCCCGGCAAGGACGCTCAGCGGATCTACCGGGACCTGGCCCGCCGGGCCCACCCCGACCTCTCCACCGACCCGGCCGAGCAGCGGCGCCGCTCGGCGTTCATCGCCCGGGTCAACGAGGCGTACGCCTACGGCGACGCCAAGGCACTGGCGGAGCTCGCCGAGGAGTGGTCCACCGACCCCGAGGCCGCGCCCGCCGTCGACTCCCCCGACCGGCTGGCCTGGCTGCGCCAGCGGCTGGAGTGGCTGGGCGGGAAGATCGCCGAGGTGGCCACCGAGCAGGTCCGGCTGGAGAACACCGCGATGGGCGAGCTGCTGGCGCTCTCCCCCCAGGACCCGGACCGGCTGCTGGAGGAGCTCGCCGAGCAGCTGCTCGCCAAGGCCGCCGCCCAGCAGGCCGAGCTGGAGCGGCTGCTCGCCGGCCCTGCCGGGCAGCCCGTGGACGACCGCACCGAGAACCCGACCCAGGAGACCCAGACGATGTTCCCCCAGATCCCCTCCATCGACGCCGCCGCCGTCCCCGCCGACGCCGTCCTGCTCGACGTCCGCGAGCAGGACGAGTGGGACGCCGGCCATGTGGACGGTGCGCGGCACATCCCGATCGGCGAGGTGGTCGCCCGGATCGGCGAGCTGCCCGACGCCAAGCTGTTCGTCATGTGCCGGGTCGGCGGCCGGTCCGCGCAGGTCGTGCAGTACCTGGTGCAGCAGGGCATGGACGCGGTCAACGTGGACGGCGGGATGTTCGCCTGGGAGGGTGCCGGCCGTCCGATGGTCGGCACCGGCGGCGCCGAGGCCTTCGTCCTCTAGGACGCTCCCCGGCCCGGTCGGTCCGGTGTTCCCGGACCGACCGGGCCGGACCCTCCCCCGGTCGCGGGGCCTTAGGGCAAGATGGGCGGGCGCGCCCGAGGGGTGCCCCCGGGCCCAGGCCCGGGAGCGGCCCGCCCTGGGGTGCGCGCCGCCCGGCGCACGGCCGGGCAGCGGCGCGAGCGACCACCCGGGGAGAGCATGGCGCAGACCATCGCCGGCCGGCCGGGGCACACCGGCGACGGGCCCGGGCCGGTGCCCGCGGAGCCGGACACCACCCCCGCCCGGGTCTGGTCGACACCCGCACTGGTGGTGCTGTGCCTGTCCGGCGCCCTGCTGCTCGGCGCCGCCGGGGTCTTCCTGGGCGCCGTCTTCCTGCACGTGGCGCCCGCCAACGCGCTGTCCAGGGAGTACCGGCACCAGGTCGACGGGATCGTCTACCCGGAGTTCGAGCAGAACTGGAAGCTCTTCGCACCGAACCCGCTGCAGCAGAACGTCCGTCTGGACGCCCGGGTGCGGACCGTGCTGGACGGCGGCGCGACCCGCGAGCACGACTGGCTCGGCCTCACCGAGCAGGACATCGCGGCGATCCGCGGCAACCCGGCGCCCAGTCACGCCGACCAGAACATGCTGCGCCGGGCCTGGGACTTCTACGACGGCTCGCACGCCGGGCCGGACGGCACGCTGACCAACCCCCGGGGCAAGCTCGCCGAGCAGTACCTCAAGCGGATCGCGCTGCAGCGGATCGGCCGGACCGCCGACGGTGAGCGGATCCTGGAGATCCAGTTCCGGGTGACCGGGGTGCCCGTGGCGCCGCCCGGCTGGGCCGGGGAGAGCCCGCCGGTGACGCAGCCGGCCCGGGAGCTGCCCTGGTGGCCGGTGAACGACGAGGACTACCGGGGGCTGGCGTGAGCGGGGCCTCGCCGGCCGGGGCGCCGCAGGCGGATCCCTCGGGGGGCCGCGGCGCCGGACCGGACCGGGTCACGGACCAGGACCGGCCCCAGGACCGGCCCCAGGACCGGCACCAGGACCGGCACCGCCGCCGGAATCAGCATCAGCGCCCGGACCGGGATCAGCGCTCCGACCAGGGCCCGGGCCGGGCGGCGGCGCCGCTGCCGGACCATCAGCTGCTGGTCGGGATCCCCCGCCAGCCCGCCGTCGGACCGGGCGACCCGGTCGCCGTCCCGGTGCCCGGCGCCGTACCGCTGCCCGACGCGGCGCCCGGCGTGGTGCCCGGCCCGGTCCCCCGGCCCGGCGTCGGCCCCGTGGCGGCCCTGGGGGCGGCCTTCGCGAGGGGGTTCGCCGCGTTCACCGGGCGGGTGCTGGGCCCGTACCAGGCGGCCGTGGTGCGGATCGGCTTCGGGCTGGCCTGGCTGGCCTTCCTGCTGCGCGAGTGGCCCGAGCGCCGGGTGCTGTACGGCGACCGCTCGCCCTGGTCGCTCGACCTGGCCGGGCAGCTGCTGGCGGACAACGGCGCGTTCACGGTGCTGCCCTGGTTCGGCGGCCGGCTCTGGTTCGAGCTGGTCTACCACCTGGCCGTGCTGGCCGCCCTGTCCGTGGTGCTCGGCTGGCGGACCAGGGCGAGCGGCGTGCTGTTCATGGTGACCGTGCTGTCGCTGCAGAACCGCAACGTCTTCGTCGGCGACGGCGGCGACAACGTGCTGCACGTGATGGCCGTCTACCTGGTCTTCACCCGGTGCGCCGCCGTGTGGTCGCTGGACGCCCGTCGCGCCCGGCGCGCCGCCGGCGCCCGGGACCGGGGCGGGGCGGCACTCTGGGCCGTGCTCGGCGCCGCGCTGACGGCGGCCCAGTTCGGCGGCTTCTCCGGCGGCACCCTCGACTGGGTCTCGGCGGCCCGGCCGTACCCCGGTTTCGCCCCGCTGCTCTGGGGCCTGTGGGCGGTGGCCGGCCTCTGGTACGCCGTCAACCGGTGGTGGCCGGCCGGGGAGCCGCGGGCGGTGCTGGACGCGCTGGCCACCATGCTGCACAACTGCGCGCTGCTGGTGATCGCCACCGAGGTGGTGCTGATCTACTCGACCGCCGGCTGGTACAAGGTCCAGGGCTCGCGCTGGCAGGACGGGACGGCGCTCTACTACCCGCTGCACCTGGACTACTTCGCGCCCTGGCCATGGCTGTCCGGGCTGCTCGGGGCGGCCCTGCTGCCGGTCTTCCTGATCACCTACGGCACGGTGGCCGTCCAGGTGGCCTTCCCGTTCACGCTGGTCGACCGGCGGGTCAAGAACGTGCTGCTGGCCGTGATGATGGCCGAGCACGCGGGGATCGCGGTGGTGCTCGGGCTGCCGATCTTCTCGCTGGCGATGATCGCGGCGGACGCGGTGTTCCTGCCCACCACGGTGCTGCTGCGGGTCGGGGCGACGCTCTCCGACCTCCGGACCCGGCTCCCCGCCCCCGGGGCCGGGCGGTCGCGGCTGCGCCAGGCGGCCCAGGTGGGGCCGGAGCCCGTTCGGCCGCCCACCCTGGGTCGATCGGTCTAAGCTGTCCGTTATGTCCTGGTTGGCTGCCCTACGTGACACCGCGCGGGCCGGGCTGACCCTGGACCGGACCCTCACCAACCCCCAACGCGCCCTGCGCGGCGCCGTCGCGGTGGCCCTGGTGATCTTCCCGACCCTGGCCATCGGCGGGCCCCGACTGGCCACCTCCGCCGCGATGGGCGCCTTCATCGCGGGCACCGCGACCTTCCAGCGCAGCTTCCGGCCCCGGCCGACCATCGCGGTCGCGGCCGGCGCCGGGCTCGGCATCAGCACCTTCTTCGGGTATTTGGCCGTCGGCGTACCGGGGGCCTTCCCCGTCCTGCTGGCGGTCTGGGCCTTCGGCGCCGGGCTGATGTGGGCGATCGGGCCGACCGCCGGCGTGGTCGCGGCCACCACCGTCTCGGTGATGCTGGTCGTCGTCCAACTGCCGGTCAGCGTGCCCACCGCGCTCGGGCACGGCCTGGTCTGCGCGCTCGGCGGCGCCGTCCAGGCCCTGCTGATCACCGTCTGGCCGATCGGCAACTGGACCGCCCAGCGTGAGGCGCTCGCCGACACCTACGCCGAACTCGCCGACTACGCCCGCCGGCTGCGCCACGACCCGATCGCCCACCTGGACCCGGCCCCCTTCATCACCGCCCGGCACGCCGCCACCCTGACCTCCTGGCAGGAACGCCGCCGGCCGGCCGAGATGCGCGGGCTGCGCAGCATCGCGGAGCGGATCCGCCCGGCCCTCGCCGCCATCGCCGATCCGAAGGTCGGCGCCCCCGACGAGGGGCCCGAACGCGACCGGGCCCGCGAGGTGCTGGCGGCCGCCGCCGAGGCGATGGACGCGCTGGCGCGGGCGGTACGCACCGGGGATCCGCTCCGGCTGCCGCGCTCGACCCCCGCGCTCACCCTGGTGGCCCCGGCCCAGGGGCCGCAGCTGCGCGGCGCCGCCCGCCGGGCCACCCGCCGGCTGGCCGGCCTGCTGCGCCGGGCCGCGGACATCCTGGACGGCAGCGACGAGGAGAGCATCGGCGCCCTGGCGGTCGACCCCGGCAGCACGCTGCGCAAGCCCCCGCTGCACCGGATGGTGCCGGTCGCCGCCCGGACCGTCGGGCGCCAGCTGGAGCCGCACTCGGCGGTCTTCCAGCACGCCGTCCGGCTGTCCGGGGTGGTCACCGTCGCGTACCTGCTCGCCCGGGTGGTCGGCTTCCACCACGGTTACTGGGCCCCGTTGACCTCCGCCATGGTGATGCGGCCGGACTTCGCGCAGACCTACAGCCGGGGGGTGGCAAGGCTGGCCGGCACCGTGGTCGGCGTGGCCTTCTCCACCCTGGTGGTGCAGCTGCTGCACCCCGGCCAGTGGCTGGCGGCCGCCTTCGCGGTGGTCTTCATCGGCGGCGCCTATCTGACCCTGCGCACGGGGTACGCGCTGATGACCGCCTGCGTCTCCTCGTACGTGGTCTTCCTGCTCGGCCTCCAGCCGGGGGACCCGCTGGCCACGGCCTTCGAGCGGGTCGGGCTGACCCTGCTGGGCGGTGGCGTGGCGCTGCTCGCGTACGCGCTCTTCCCGACCTGGCAGTCGGCCCGGCTCGGCGAGCGGCTCGCCGAGTGGCTGGCCGCCGCCGGCCGCTACAACGCGGCCGCGCTGCGGGTCTACGGCGACCCGGCCACCGACGGCTCCGGTGAGGTGCGCGCCGCCCTGCTGGACTCCCGGGAGGCCCGCTCGGAGCTGATGCAGGCGGTGCAGCGGGCGGACGTCGAGCCCGGCCGGCACAAGACCCGGCTGCCGGACGTCTCACGCAAGCAGATCGACCGGGCCCGGGCGGCGGTCGGCCACCTCGGCCGGGTGGGCATCCTGCTGGAGGCGCACCTGCCGGGGCCGGACGCCGACCCGGTCCCCGGCGTCCCCGAGTTCGCCGACGAGGTCCGGTACGGGACGGCGCTGGCGGCGGGCGCCCTGCTCACCGGGCGGCGGGTGGAGTTCGACTCGGTCCGCGAGGCCCACGCCAAGCTGGAGCGGGAGCTGTCGCAGGCCCCGGAGAGCGACCGGCTGGACGTGATCAGGTCCGCCACCCGGCTGCTGCTGCAGGCCCTGAAGGACCTGGAACGGGCCCTGCGCCGCGGCGGCGGCCGGCCGGGCACCGCTCCGCAGCCCCGGGAGCGCGAGCCCGCGGGCTCCTGAGGCGGCCGGGCGGGCGCGGGGGCCCGCCGGGGCCCCGCGCGAGGGGTGGGAGAGTGGGGGCATGAACGACGAGGCCGAGGTCACCGGGTTGGTACGGAGCTGGCGGGAGAGCGCCGCCGCCCCCGGGACGGTGGTCCTGGACGGGTTCCACGCGCTGAAGCACGCACTGCGTTTCGGCGGGGACGTCCGGTACGTGTGCACCGCCGACCTGGCCGCGCTGCTGCGCCTCGCGGACGAGCTGGCGCCGGACGTGGCGCCGGCCCTGGCCGCGCTCGCGGTGCAGCTGCCCGAGCCGGCGCTGCGCTCGCTGGCCCCCAAACCGCACCCGACGGGCGTGGTCGCGCTGGCCGTCCGGCCCGGCCCGGCGGCCAACCTCGCGGCCCTGTCCCGCACCCCCCGCCCCGCCCCGGTGGTGCTGCTGGAGAACCCGCGCAACCTGGGCAACGTCGGGGCGGTGATCCGGCTGGCGGCCGGCTTCGGGGCCACCGGCGTGGTGACCACCGGCGACCTGGACCCCTGGCACCCCAACGTCGTCCGGGGCAGCGCCGGACTGCACTTCGCGACGGCGGTGGAGCGGCTGACGCTCGCGGAGCTGCCCGCCGGGCCGCTCTACGTCCTGGACCCGGAGGGCGCCGACATCAGGACGGTCACCGTGCCGGACGACGCGGTGCTCGCCTTCGGCACCGAGCGGCACGGCGTCTCGGACGAGCTGCGCGGGCGGGCCGCGCAGCTCGTCGCGGTGCCGATGCAGCCGGGGGTGTCCAGCTTCAACCTCGCCACCAGCGTGGCGATGGGGCTCTTCCACTGGATGTCCGGCCGCAGGCCCTGACGCTCCGGGCCGGCGGCCGGCCGGCGGGTCAGCCGAACAGCCGGCGCCAGGTGTCGGGGCCCGGGTAGCCGTCCGCCTCGTCGCCGCTCCAGCCCAGCGACAGCTGGAAGGCCTGGGTGTTCAGCCGGTCGCTCTCGCTCCAGCGCGGGCCGGGCCCCTGGCTGTAGTAGCGGCCGAACCCCTTGCGCACCAACTGCTCGCCGAGCTGCTGGACGTAGCTGTTGGACTGCCCGGGCGCGAACTTCTCCGCGCCGGGGAAGGCCGGGACGCCGGTCGCCGGCGGCGGGGCGGTGGGCGGGGTGCCGGGCGCGGGGGTGACCGGCGGCGGGGGCGATCCGCCGCCGATGTCCTCGCCCTTGCCGTTGACCAGGTGGTCCCAGGTGTCGCGGCCGGGCAGGCCGTCGGCCTCGGCGCCGGTCCAGCCCTGGGCCAGCTGGAACGCCTCGGTGGCCTTGCGGTCCGCCTCGCCCCAGGTGGGGCCGGGGCCCTCGGTGTAGAAGCGGCCGCCGCCGCGCTGGACCAGCATCTGCCCGAGCCGGGTGATGTAGTCGTTGGACCTGCCCGGGCCGAACGTGTCCGCCCCGGGGAAGGCCGTGCTCTGGCCGGTGCCGTCGCTGCTGCTGCCCGTGCCGGTACCAGGGTCGGTGCCGGTACCCGGGTCGGTGCTGCCGTCGGCGCCGCCGGGGGACAGCGCCTTGTAGCGGTAGGGCAGGTACCCGGTCGCGTTGCTCCAGTAGGCGTACGGGGTGGTCCGCCTGATGGTGCTCGGGGAGGTCTGCTCGTACGCGAGATAGCTGGTGCGGGCGGCGTCGGCCCACCCGCCGAAGATCGTCACGTGCGACCCGGCCTGCGGGTTCGAGGGGTTGTTGAAGATCAGGACGTCGCCCGGCTGGAGCTCGTCCTTGGTGATCCGGTCGGCCAGGCCGGGCAGGGTCCAGGTGGTCTCGCTGGCGGCCAGCCCCCAGGCCATCGAGACGTAGCCGGAGCAGTCCTGGCGGTACCCGTCGGACCAGTTCGAGCTCATGCTGTACGGGACCTTCTGGTCCACCCAGCCCTGCGCGCGGGCGATGATCTGCTCACGGGTGATCCCCTGGACGGCCTGCAGCCGGGCCGGGCCGCCCGCCGGGTCCCCGCCGAACCGGCCGGTGACCCCGCCCTGCGGGCTGCGGGGGGCCGGGGTGCTGCTGCTGCCGCCCGGGGTGGGGGCGGCGGCCGCGGCCGCGCCGCCGCCGATCACGGTGCCGACGGCCGCGAACAGGACGGCGGCCCGGCGGCGGACGCTGTGCGCGGATGCGTGCCCGCCGTCCTGGACGGCCGCGGCGTGCAGCCTGGCCCGGCGGCGGGCGGAGCATCCGGGGCATATGCAGTCGGTGTCCGGCTCGACCTCGTCGAACTCCAGCAGTCGGGTCATCTCCGCCCCTTTCCAGGGCACGTCGTTCCGGGGCCCGTCGCCCCCGGCCGGGAGCTTTCCTCGCGGGGGCTGACGGCATGGCAGGAGTGACCTTCGCAGGCCGATCCGGTGCTATCAGGACCAACGTCCCAAATCGGACGGGTATTCGGCGCGATGGGATGGGCCGCGCGGGTGAGCGGGCGCGACCGGGTGGAGCTGAAACACCGTCGGACGGCGACCGGCCGCGCGGTGCTGCCGGTACGAAGCAACCGTGCGGGGGAGCAGGCCTGCGGGGCCGGGGTGCGTCGGGCCGGGGCAGGCGCCGGGCCGACGGCGGGTCAGGCGGTGACGGCGGCCGACGGCAGGTCAGGACCGGCGGGTCAGCGCCGGCCGGGCGGGACAGGCCCGGGGTGGGACAGGCCCGGGGTGGGACACCGGACCGGCCGCGGCGTCACTCCCACTCCCAGCGGATGCCGACCTCGCCCGGCTGCTGGTCCGGCGCCAGCACATGGGCGCTGGCCGAGGCGCCGATCCAGAGCTGCTCGCGCCGCCGGTCCACCTCCTCGCCCGGGGAGCGGTCGTAGCGCTCGCAGTGCGCGGGCACCGCCGCCGGGTCGAAGTGCACCTGCAGCACGTACTCGCGCACCGGCACCGCGAAGCGCCGCCCGTACACCGTGGTCGGGCCGTCGGACGGGATCTCCACCTCGTACTCGAAGACCGTGCTGTCCCCCAGGCCCAGCGGGCGGTCCAGCATCAGCTCGGCCACCACCAGGCCGTTCTCCGGCCGGCGGCGGACCCGGCCCAGCCGGGCGTGCCGCACCGCGGTGATCTCGGGGCAGCCGGTCGCGCCCTCGTCCGCCTTGTGCACCACCAGGCAGCGGGCCACCCCGCTCACCGTGGCCCGGACCACCTGGCGCATCCGCAGCAGATGGCCGCGGTGCTCGGCGTCCACGTAGTAGGCGTCGTGGATGCTGAGCCGCTCCAGCTCGCCGACCGGCGGCGCGTCGAGCTCGGTGAAGACGTCCGCGATCTGCTGCTGGCCGGGCCAGACGTCCTCGATCCGCAGGCTGCCGGTGGTCGGGGCGGTGGCCCAGCGCCCGCGCGGGCGGGGCGGGCCGAGCAGCGCCGAGAGGCCGTCGTGCGGGAACCCGAGCAGCTCCTCCAGCAGGTGGACGGCGTGCAGCGAGGCGGCCCGTTCGGGCTGGCTGCGCCCGCGCCGCCAGTAGCTGAGGGTGGTGACGCTGACCCGGACGCCGCGGTCGGCGAGGGCGGCCCTGATCCGGTCCAGGCTGAGGCCGCTGGCCTCGATGGCGGCGTTCAGGGCCTCGTCGAAGCTGCCGGCCGGGTTGATCCGCGCGACCTGCGGTTGCGGGGCCGCGGGCGCCTCGGCGGGCGGGCGCTCCTCGGCGCCCGGCGCCGCGGAGCCCTGCTGCCCGGCGGGCGGGAGTTCGGGGGCCGGCGGTTCGGCGGCCAGGGGTTCGCCTGTCTGCTGTCCGACCAGACGGAGTCTGGCGGCGTTCTGTGGGAGTTGTGAGCCCATCCGGATACCTTCCCCACCAAGCGAGTTCGGCGGGACCGGCCCGCTGCCGGTATGCGCTGGGAGCCGCGTATCACCGAACTGTGGGAACCCTACGCACGGTCGAGAGGGTACGTCATCCACCGCGCGTATGACAGTGGTCACGGAGGGGACCGCCGGATGGCGGGGAGGGCGCCCCCGCGGCGGTGCGCCGTCCGGCCGGGGCGGGACGGCGCACCGCCGGGACAGGCCGTGAAGGCCCGCCCCGGCGGATCTCAGGAGGTCATGGACCTCAGGAGGTGGTGACCGCCGCGTCGTCGACCACGAAGCTGGTCTGCAGCGAGGAGTCCTCGGTGCCGGTGAACTTCAGGGTCACGCTCTGGCCGGCGAAGGCCGAGAGGTCGAAGGACTTCTGCACGTAGCCGGTCGCCGCGTTGGCGTTGGAGTACGTGGCCAGGGTGGTGGAGCCGGCCTGGACGGTCAGCTTGTCGTAGGCGGTGGTGCCGCTCTCCGCGGTGTCGATGTGCACCCAGAAGGAGAAGGTCGCCTTGCAGCCGGCCGGGATGGTGACGGTCTGCGACACGGTGTCGGTGTGGGCCGAGCCGTAGCCGTTCATCCAGGCCTTCCAGGAGCCGGAGTGCGCGGCCTGGCCGGAGCTGTTGTCGACGACGCCGGTGGAGGCCGTCCAGGGCGCCGCCGTGCCGGTCTCGAAGCCCGCGTTGCCGAGCAGCTGGGCCGGGGTGCAGGTGCTGGTGCCGCCGATCGTCCAGGTGAACGAGGCGGAGCCGGTGGCGTTGGTGGTGTCCTTCGCCGTCACGGTGACGTTGTAGGTGCCGGCCGCGGTCGGCGTGCCGGTGACCTTGCCGGTGGTGGCGTTGATCGCCAGGCCGGTGGGCAGGCCGGTGGCGCTGTACGTCAGGGTCTGGCCGCTCGCGCTGTCGGAGGCGCCGATCTGCAGGCTGACGGCGGTGCCGGTGGCGGTGCTCTGGTTGCCCGGGTTGGTGACCGTCACGGTGTTGCCGGTCTGGGTGCCGCCGAGCAGGGCGGTGGTCAGGGCGTCGGCGACCGGGCTGCCCCAGCCGGTGACCTGGTCGTAGCCGGCCTTGGTGGAGAAGTCCTGGTTCTTGCCGGTGACGGTGTCGTGGAAGGCGCCGGCGTAGCCGCTGCCGTTCGCCACGGTGTAGAGCTTCGGGCTGGCCTCGCCGAGCACCGGCTTGCCCGCCGCGCCGGCCTTCTGGTTGAACAGCGCGGCGTAGCCGGACCAGAGCGGCGCGGCGGCGCTGGTGCCGCCGTAGACCTGCCAGCCGCCGGTGGTGTAGATGGCGAAGCCGCTGGCCGGGTCGGCGTTGGAGGCGACGTCCGGGACGGTGCGCATGGTGCCGGTGACGCCGGTGCCGGTCTGCCAGGTCGGCTTGCCGAACACGGTGGAGACGCCGCCGCCGGCGGTGCTCCAGGCGCTCTCGGAGGAGTAGGTGGTGCCGGAGACCTTGAGGTTGGTGCCGCCGACACCGGTCTGGTGCGGGCTGGACGCCGGGAAGTCGACGGCCTTCACCGTGGAGCCGCTGGTGGAGCGGGTGCAGTCGCGCGAGCCGTCGTCACCGGAGGCCGAGAAGATCGAGATGCCCTGGGCGGCGGCCTGCTTGAAGGAGTTGTCGACCGCCGTCATCGAGGCGGCGGTGGTGTCCGGCTCGCAGGAGCCCCAGGAGATCGAGATGACCGAGACCAGGTTGTCCGAGACGATCTTGGCGGCCATGTCGATCTCGCCCTGGTCGCTGTTGGGCGCCTCGTAGACGAGCTGGGTCGCCTTGGGGGCGACGCCGCGCACGATCTCGCTGTCCAGCTCGACCTCGCCCTGGCCGTCGCCCGGCGCCGAGTCGTAGTTCGCGCCGTCCACCGAGACGGTGGTGACGGCCGGGCCGGTCAGCCCGTACTGGGTGTCGTAGGTCTTGAGGTTCGCGGACTTGTAGCCGTCGAACTCCCAGAGCGCCACCTTGGTGCCGGTGCCGTCCGCGCCCATCGAGTTGAGCTTGTAGGCGCCGTCGTACTGGCTGGGCCCGAAGCCGCTCGGGGCCGCGTGCGGGGCGGCGGCGGCCGCGGTGCCCTGGGGCTTGGCCAGGCGGGTGGTGCGCACGGTGTGGTTGTTCAGGCCGGATATGCCCTGGACGACGTCGGCCAGGTCGGCCGGCACCGAGGCGGCGGCGTCGTTGGCGAAGAAGGTGCGCTGCTGCAGCGGGTCGAGGTAGGCGCTCTCGTGGGTGCCGAAGGCCTTGGCGATCTGCTCGGCGGTGCCCTGGGCGTTCACCACCTGGCGGTTGTCGCTGACGCTCGCGACGGTCAGCCCCTGGGACTTCAGGTAGCTCTTCACCTGCTCCACGGCGGCCTGGGTCGGGCCGTACAGGGCGGTGAACTGCGCGGGCGTCAGGTACTTGCCGTACTCGGGCGAGCCGGGGGTGGCGACCGCGGTGAGGAAGCGGTCCAGGCCGGCGGTGTCGCGCAACTTGAGGCTGACGGCCACCGAGAGCTGCTGGGCGGCGGGGACGTCGCCCTTCTTCTCGGAGCGTGCGACCGCCGGGGTGACGGTGTCGGGGAGGGCGACCCGGGAGGCGGTGGCGTTCGGGGCGGGGGCGGCCTGGGCGGCGGTGATTCCCAGCGAGAGCGCGGTCAACGGCAGGACGGTCAAGGCCGCGGCAAGGGCGAGCGGGCGGGGGCGCACGGGCTCCTCCTCTGGCCGGCTGTGGGGGCCGGCAGGGACTGGGCGTTCCGGGTTCGAAAACGCTTGCTAGAACATCCCAGAGGGCGTGCGGAAATTGGCTCATGGTCGAGCAATTCATTACTAAAGAACAGTCAAGTGTGGACGGGTAATTCACAAACAGAATGACCGTCAGTCCATACAGTGAATGGCTGTCGGTGCGTCATCTGCGCAGCTCGCGACAGGGGATGAAGCGTACCGGAATTGGTCTGGCCCAATTCGCGCAGAGCGAACGGGACTTCTCCGGTGAATAGGTCCGGGGCGGTTGCCCCCATTTCGGCACGCACCGCGGGGGGCAGGCCGGGCCGGGGTGGGGCATTCCGGCGGGCTTCCTCGGCTGCCCCGGCAACACGGCAACACGGCAACACGGCGGCAGGGCGGCGCGGCGGCCGGCCCCGGTCCCCGCCGTCGTGGGCGGGGTCGGGCGCGGGGCCGGGCGAGGGCGGCCGGTTGCTACGAGCGGGCCGGGGGCCGCCGCCCCGGGCCCGCCGCCGGCATCAGTCGTCGGAGGGGGCGCCCAGCCACTGCGCCAGGGCGGCCCGCAGCTCGCCCCGGCTCGGGTCGACGGCGGCCCAGGCGGCGTAGCCGTCCGGACGCACCAGCAGGACGGTGTCGCGGAGCTTGCCGTGCGGGTCGGCGGGGGCGGCGGTGACCACCCGGTCCGCCCAGGGGTCGGCGGCGGACAGCTCGTCGTTGCTGACCAGGACGAACCGGCCGGTCCGCAGGGCCTCGTACAGCCGGCCGGGGCCGCCCGTCCGGCCGTCCGCCGTGCCCTCGGCCGGGTACAGGCCGGTGAGCCGCAGGTCCGGCACCCGGCGGCCGGCCAGCGGGTGGGAGTCCTTCGGGGCCGGGTACTTGATGCCGATGCCGGAGACGCTGCGGGCGCCCTTGGCGGCGACCGGGCCGAGGCCGTCGGCGAAGGAGGTCAGGGCGGAGCGCAGGGCCCGGGTGGGGCCGGAGCGGGCCAGCGCGAGGCGGACCAGCGCGCCGGAGGTGCGCAGGACGGTCCGGCCGACCGGGTGGCGCTCGGTCTGGTAGGTGTCCAGCAGGGCGTCGGGGGCCCAGCCCTGGACGGCGGCGGCGAGCTTCCAGGAAAGGTTGGCGGCGTCCTGGAGGCCGGTGTTCATGCCCTGGCCGCCGGCCGGGGAGTGGCAGTGCGCCGCGTCACCGGCCAGGAAGACCCGGCCGGAGCGGTAGTTGGGCGCCTGCCGCTCGTCGCTGTGGAAGCGGGAGGACCAGCGGGCGTCGTGCAGGCCGTAGTCCTCGCCGAGCGCCCGGCGGGTGATGTCGGCGATCTCGCTCAGGTTCACCGGGGCGCTGTCGGGGAGCCGGCGGGCGCGGTCCCAGGCGATCACCCGGTACCAGCCGTCGCCGAAGGGCGCGAGGAAGGCGAAGCCGTTCTCGTTGGCGCCCACCGTCAGGACGTCCTCGGGGGCGCGCTCCAGCCGGACGTCGGCCAGCAGCACGGAGTCGACCACCGACTCGCCGGGGAACGGGATGCCCAGCAGGTCGCGCACGGCGCTGTGGACACCGTCGGTGCCGACCGCGTAGCGGGCCCGGTGGACGGCCTTGGTGTCCCCCTCGCCGGTCTCGATCCGCACGCTCTCGGCGTCCTGGCGCAGGCCCGTCACCTCGACGCCGCGCAGGATCGTCGCACCGGCCTTCAGGGCCCGCTCCTGCAGCAGCCGCTCGGTGTTGGACTGCGGGGTGATCAGGACGAACGGGAAGCGGGTCGGCAGCGCGCCGAGCTCGATCCGCAGCCGGCCGAACAGGCGCAGCGAGGAGAGCGGGGCACCGGTGGCGATCAGGTCGTCCGCGAGCCCCCGGGCGTCGAGCTGCTCCAGCGTCCGGGCGTGCACGGTGAAGGCTCTGGTGAGGTTGGACTCGCTGCCGCGCTTCTCCAGCACCGTGACCCGGACGCCGGCGGTGGCCAGATCGCCGGCCAGCAGGAGCCCGGTCGGTCCGGCTCCGACGATCAGGACATCGGAGCTGAGCTGCTTCTGGGTCATATGTCATCTCCCGGCGGTGGGACGAGGGTGGGAGCGAGTTCTCAGCGCTCTCTCAGCCTCCCATCATCGCGGCCCCATCGGGACCTGTGAATCTCCGAATCATGACTCAGCCCGCAACATCCGAGACCGACCGTGACGCCGGCCCCGCGCGCGCCGGCGCCTCCCCCTCCGGCGGCCTCCGCGCCGGTGCGCCGACGCGGGCCGCGACCAAGCTGGTCGAGGTGGTCGTACCGGTCTACAACGAGGAGCACGTGCTGGAGCGCTGCGTGCGGCGGCTGCACGCCTATCTCGACGAGACCTTCCCGTACGACTACCGGATCACGGTGGCCGACAATGCCAGCATCGACGGGACCTGGGCCGTGGCCTGCGCCCTGGCGGCAGAGATTCCGCAGGTCAGAGCGGTGCACCTGGATCTGAAGGGTCGCGGCCGGGCGCTGCGGCAGGTCTGGGGCGACAGCGCCGCGGACGTGGTGGCGTACATGGACGTCGACCTGTCCACCGGGCTGGAGGCGTTCCTGCCGCTGGTCGCGCCGCTGCTGTCGGGGCACAGCGACCTGGCGATCGGGAGCCGGCTGCACCGGGGCTCGGCGGTGGTGCGCGGGCCCAAGCGGGAGTTCATCTCGCGCACCTACAACGTGCTGCTGCGGGCCACCATGGCGGCGAAGTTCTCGGACGCGCAGTGCGGTTTCAAGGCGGCCAGGACGGACGTGGTGCAGCGGCTGCTGGCCGAGGTGGAGGACAACGCCTGGTTCTTCGACACCGAGCTGCTGCTGCTGGCCGAGCGGTCGGGCCTGCGGATCCACGAGGTCCCGGTGGACTGGGTGGACGATCCGGACAGCCGGGTGGACATCGTCCGGACGGTGCTGGACGACCTGAAGGGGATGGCCAGGGTGGCCCGCCGCTCGCTGTCCGGCGCCACCCGGCTGCCGGTGCCGCCGAGGGTCCGGCAGGCCCGGCTGGCGCCCGGCCTGGGCTGGCAGTTGGCCAGTTTCGCGGTGGTCGGCACGCTCTCCACCCTGGCGTACGTGCTGCTGTACCTGGGGCTGCGTCAGCTGATGCCGGCGCTGGTCGCCAACGCCCTGGCGCTGGCGGTGACGGCGGTGGCGAACACCGCCCTCAACCGGCGCTTCACCTTCGGCGTGACCGGCAGCCGGGACGCCCTGAAGCACCAGGTCGAGGGCGGGATCGCGTTCCTGATCGGGCTGGGCCTGAGCAGCGGTGCGATCGCCCTGCTCGGGGTGGTGCAGCCGCAGGCCAGGCACGGCGCGGAGCTGGCCGCCCTGGTGGCGGCGAACGCGCTGGCCACCCTGGTGCGGTTCGTGCTGCTGCGGGTCTGGGTCTTCAGCCCCGGGCGGGCGGCCCGGGGCTGAAGGAGGGCGCCGAGGCGCGGGCCGGTCAGACGTGCCGGCGCACCTCGACGGTACGGAACCGGTTCGCGACGAAGGCCGCGTCGCAGTACGCGGAGTTGGCGGCCGGGTTGGCGCCGGTGCCGTGCAGGTCGGAGAAGGCGGCGGTCTGGTTGGCGTAGACCCCGCCGGTGAGGTTGAGCGAGAGCGAGACGCCGGCGTCCAGGGCGGCCTCGACCAGGGCGGCCTCGACCTCCGGCTCGACGGTGTAGCCGGCCGCCGTCATGGCGCCCTGCTCGCGCACGGTGCGGCGGAGCAGCTCGACGGCGGCCTCGGTGGACTCCACGGCGACGGCGAAGGAGACCGGCCCGAAGCACTCGGTGAGGAAGGCGGCCCGGTCGTCCGGCTTGTCGGCGTCCGCCTTGACCAGCGCGGGGGTGCGGACGGTCGCGGCCGGGAAGTCGGGGGAGGTGACCACCCGGGGCGCCAGGGCCAGCTCGCCGTACTCGCCGCCGGCGGCCTGCACGGTGCGCTGGAGCACCCCGGGATTGACCACGGCGCCGAGGACGGCGGCCGCCCGGGCGTCGTCCGAGAGCAGGCCCTCGACGGCGGCCGCGAGGTCGGCGACCACCTCGTCGTAGGACTTGTCGCCCTGGTCGGTGCGGACCCCGGTGCGCGGGATCAGCAGGTTCTGCGGGGTGGTGCACATCTGGCCGCTGTACAGCGAGAGGGAGAAGGCCAGGTTGGCCAGCATGCCCTTGTAGTCGTCGGTGGAGTCGATCACCACCGTGTTGACGCCGGCCTTCTCGGTGTAGACCTGGGCCTGCCGGGCGTTCTCCTCCAGCCAGTCGCCGAAGGCGGTGGAGCCGGTGTAGTCGATCAGCTTCACCTCGGGCCGCACCGCCAGCACCTTGGCGACGGCGGCGCCCTCGTGCTCGGCCGCCAGACAGACCAGGTTGGGGTCGAACCCGGCCTCGGCGAGCACCTCGCGGGCGATCCGCACGGTGAGCGCCAGCGGCAGCACGGCGCGCGGGTGCGGCTTCACCAGGACGGGGTTGCCGGTGGCGAGCGAGGCGAACAGGCCGGGGTAGCCGTTCCAGGTGGGGAAGGTGTTGCAGCCGATCAGCAGCGCGATGCCGCGCGGCACGACGGTGAACTCCTTGGACATCCGCAGCGGGTCGCGCTTGCCCTGCGGCTTGGTCCAGCCGGCCTGCAGCGGGAGCCTGGTCTGCTCGGCGTAGGCGTACGCGACGGCCTCCAGCCCGCGGTCCTGGGCGTGCGGGCCGCCGGCCTGGAAGGCCATCCCGTACGCCTGGCCGGTGGTGTGCATCACGGCCTGCGCGAACTCGTGCGAGCGGGCGTTGATCCGGGCCAGGATCTCCAGGCAGAGCGCCGCGCGGGCGGCCGGGCCGGCCGCGGCCCAGCCGGGACGGGCCGCCTGCAGGGCGGCGATCAGCGGGTCCGGCGCGGAGTGCGGGTAGCTGATGCCCAGCTCGATGCCGTACGGGGAGGCCTCGCCGCCGACCGGGTCGCCGTCGGTGGGCTGCCCCTCGATGGTGAAGGGCCGGCCGAGCAGGGCGTCGAAGGCGGCCTTGCCGTCCGCGGCGCCGCTCTCGCCGTACGCCTTGGGGAACTCGGGGTACGGGGACCAGTAGTCGCGTTCGGTGATGGCGGTGAGCGCCCGGTTCAGGGTGTCCTGGTGGCGTTCGACGAGTTCGGCGACGAGGGGGTGGGTGACCGCAGCAGCCATTGGTGCGCTCCTCGGAGGAGGCGGACGGGACACGTCACAGAGTAACCGAACGATCGGTCGGCTCAAGGGGTTCCGCGCTCCCTTTCCGGTCCGGGGCCCGCGCGGCCCGGGAAAAGCCCGGGGCTCCGGCGGCCGCCGGGACACGACGACGCCCCGGCCGGGAACCCGGCCGGGGCGTGGCGGTGTCGAGGTCGGACCCGGTCTACGGGACGCCGAGTTCGAAGATGATGTAGCCCGCGAACCAGCCGGAGGCGATCGCCGCGGAGCCGAGCACGGTGGCCAGCACCGGCCAGCTCAGCTTGCGCAGCGCGATGGCCAGCGGCACGAACAGCGGGAAGACCGGCAGCAGGTAGCGGGACGTGTTGCCGAAGATCTGCGCGCTGCCCAGCACCGTCACCAGCGTCACCAGGGTGTAGACGATCAGGACCACCGGCGGCCGCAGCCGCAGCATCAGCACGACCAGGATCGGCAGGGCCAGCACGATCAGGACGGCCAGCATGTCCGGGATCGGGTAGGCGAACGGGTAGTCGAACCGGCCGAGCATCACCCCGCGCATGGAGTTCCAGGTGCTCACGCCGTAGTCGAAGTAGTGCAGCCAGGCCTCGCGCTGGAGCTTGAAGTAGCCGCCCCAGTCACCCATCCGCCAGCCCACCCAGCCGACGTAGCCGAGCAGGCCGAGCGGCGCCAGGAACATCGCCACCAGCGGGCGGACCACGCCGCTCTCCCGCCGGTACAGGTCGATCAGGGCCGCGATGCCGACGCCCGCGATCAGGGCCGCCGCGGTCGGCCGGTTCAGCCCGGCGACCAGGGTGACCACGCCGGCCGCCACCCAGCGCCTGGTCAACACCAGATAGCAGGACCAGGCGGCGAGCGCGACGAAGGTGGAGTCCGAGTAGACCGCCCACTCGGCGCCGGAGCCCGGGATCACCGCCCACAGGCCGGCCGCGATCACGCCCGCCCGGGCGCCGGCCAGCCGCTCGGCGACGGCGAAGATGCCGGCCGCGGCGAACAGCGAGGCGACGATCGAGACCAGCATCCCGGCGCCGTACAGGCCGAGGCCGGTGCCCTCCGAGACCAGCCGCATCAGGCCGGGGTACAGCGGGAAGAACGCGGCGGAGTTCTGCTCTATCGTGAAGCCCTCGACCGCGCCGGGCACGTGGATCAGCTGCGGGTGGTAGCCGAACTCCGCGACCTGGCGGTACCACCAGCCGTCCCAGGAGGCCAGTACGTCCCAGGGCTGGGCGCCGCCGCCGAAGCGCGCGTCCTTCTTGGCGTAGTCGCCGGCGAACTGGAGCATCCGCATGAACACGGTGAAGCCGATCAGCTTCAGCACCGTGTAGCACCAGACGGCCGGCCCGTAGCGGATCGCCAGCCGGCGTGCCTTCTCGCGCAGGCTGTCGGCCTCCGCCCCCGCCCCGCCGTCCCGTTGCTCGGGCACGCCGGTGGTCACTGCCTGTTCTGCGTTCATCAAGACCTGATCCCACCCTGCCGCGGTCGATGGTGCGCCGAGTCTAGGACATTGGTCCAGACCTGGCCCTGGAGCTTCACCGGTCTGCCGGCTCTCGGAACACCCACAGCCGCAGCAGCACGAAGCGCAGCAGCGTCGCCGCCGCGTTGGCGGCGATCAGGGCACCGACCTTGACCGGCGAGGAGGCGTCCGGCGCGACCCGCGCGAGCAGTTCCAGCGCGCCGTCACTGAGCACCAGCCCCGCCACGAAAGCCACCAGCCCCTGCACCTGGTGCCTGGCGGCGCCGGCCGACCCGCGCACCTTGAAGGTGAAGCGGCGGTTGGCGGCGGTGTTGGCCACGGCGGTGACGAGCAGCGCGATCAGGTTGGCGGTCCGGTCACCGACGGCGGGGCTGAGAGCCACGTACAGGCCCAGGTAGGCGACGGTGGACACCGCGCCGACGACGGCGAAGACGGGCAGCTGCCGGACGGCCCCCGGGCGCTTCGCCGCCGGGTGGTCCGGCCCCGCCGGACGGGTCGCCGTCGGCGGTACCGCCGGTCGCGGCGTGTCGTCGTGATCGGAGTCGGACGGCATCGGTCACGGAACCCTGGGTCGAGGAGTCGGAAAACCCTGCCAAACGGTCAGCCGCGGGGAATATTGGTCTGTACCGATCGACAGTTGTCGGACCGCAAAGCTCCCACTCGGCATCGGCGCAGTCTACGGTATGGGCGTGGACGGCACTCCCTGACCCGTTCGCGACACCAGCCGATCACCTTCTTCTCCCATGGGCCAGGACAACCGATGACCGCAGTGCACCACGACCGCACCGAGCTCTCCGTCGTCATCCCCATGTACAACGAGGAGGAGGTCCTGCCGGTCCTCGTCGAGCGCCTGCGCCCCGTCCTGGACGGCACCGGCGTCAGCTACGAGGTGGTCGCCGTCGACGACGGCAGCACCGACAAGACCGCCGCCCGGCTGGAGGACCTCCGGGCCGGCTGGCCGCAGCTGCGGGTGGTCGCGCTGCGCCGCAACTCCGGCCACCAGGCCGCCCTCACCGCCGGCCTGCACAGCGCCCGCGGGGCGTACGTGGCGAGCATCGACGCCGACCTCCAGGACCCGCCGGAGAAGATCCCCGAGATGCTGGACCTGGCCAAGGCCCAGCGCCTGGACATCGTCTACGGGATCCGCTCGGACCGCTCCACCGACACCGGCTTCAAGCGCCGGACGGCCGGCGCCTACTACTGGCTGATCCGCCGGCTGGTCGGCAAGAGCGTCCCGTCCCAGGCCGGGGACTTCCGGCTGCTCAGCCGCGAGGCCGTGGACGCCCTCAAGACCCTCCCCGACCAGCAGCAGGTCTACCGACTCCTGGTGCCCTGGCTGGGCTTCCCCAGCGGCCAGGTCACCTACCAGCGCGACGAGCGCGCCGCCGGCGAGACCAAGTACCCGCTGCGCAAGATGGTCGGCCTGGCCATCACCAGCATCACCAGCTTCTCGGCGGCCCCGCTGCGGCTGGCCACCTGGCTCGGCGTCGTCAGCTTCTTCACCTGCCTGGCCATGCTGGTCTTCACCCTGACGGCCTACGCGCTCGGCAACACCGTGCCCGGCTGGACCTCGCTGTTCACCGCGATGCTCTTCCTCGGCGGCGTCCAGCTGATCTGCTTCGGCCTGCTCGGCGAGTACGTCGGCCGGATCTACACCGCCGTTCAGCAGCGGCCCACCTACTTCATCGCCAGCGACAGCGGCCGCACCGCCGAGGCCGCGACCCCGGCCGGTACGCCCGCCGCCTCCACCGCTCCCGCCAACGGGCCGGCGGCCGAGCCGAAGGTGCCCTCCGGCCGGCCCGAGGCCGGTCAACTGCCCCCGGCCTGATCCTTCGTCCGGCCGCCGGGGATACTCGGAGGATGGCCGATCACACCACCCGCACCGCCTACACCGTGGAGTCGCTGCTCGCGGTGACCGTCGACGTGTTCAACGAGCGGGGCTACGACGGCACCTCGATGGAGGACCTCTCCCGCGCCGCCGGGATCTCCAAGTCCTCGATCTACCACCATGTGCGGGGCAAGGAGGAGCTGCTGCGGCTCGCCGTCGGACGGGCGCTGGACGGCCTCTTCGGCATCCTCGGCGAACCGGCCGCCACCGAGGGCCCGGCCGTGCACCGGCTGGAGCACGTGGTGCGCCGCACCACCGAAGTCCTGCTCACGGAGCTCCCGTACGTCACCCTGCTGCTGCGGGTGCGCGGCAACACCGCCACCGAGCAGTGGGCGCTGGAGCGCCGCCGCGAGTTCGACCACCGGGTCGCCGAACTCGTCCGGGCCGCCGTCGCCGACGGCGCCCTGCGCTCGGACGTCGACCCGCGGCTGGCCACCCGGCTGCTCTTCGGCATGATCAACTCGATCGTCGAGTGGTACCGCCCGGGCATCAGGACCGCCGACGGCGTCGCCGACACGGTCGTCCGCCTCGCCTTCGACGGCCTGCGGGCCGTTTGATTGAGGCTCGGCTCGCCTCGCGGGCGCTTTGACCCGGTGCCGACGGTCGTCGCTCCCGCGGTCTCCCCCAGCCTTCGGCCGGGAGGTACCCCCACCGCTCCCTTCCTCGCTCTCTCTACTTTCGGCACCGGCGCGCCCCCTCGGCTCGCTCGCGGCCGTGCCCTCCCGCAGGTCAACGCCCTGTGTGAGGGCTGCTTCGTACGTGGGGTGGTCCTTCCGCCGGCTACGGGCCGGGGGCTCAGTCGGGGGGTACCTGGTCGGTCTCCTCGAAGACGATCAGGGTCTGGGTGGCCAGCACCTGGGGGATCGACTGGATGCGGCCGAGCACCAGCTCCCGCAGGGCCCGGTTGTCGGCCGTGTGCACCAGCAGCAGTACGTCGAACTCGCCGCCGACCAGGGCGATGTGTGCCACCCCGGGCAGTTCCAGGAGTTGTTCGCGGACCGTCCGCCAGGAGTTCTGGACGATCTTCAGGGTGATGTAGGCGGAGGCGCCCTGGCCGGCGCGCTCGTGGTCGACCCGGGCGGTGAAGCCGCGGATCACTCCGTCGTCCATCATCCGGGAGATCCGGGCGTAGGCGTTGGCCCGGGAGACGTGCACGCGTTCGGCCACCGAGCGTATCGAGGCCCGCCCGTCCTGCTGGAGCAGGCGCAGGATGGACCTGTCGACCCGGTCCAGCGGGGTGACGGGTTCCTTCGCTCTGGACATCTGTTCAGCGGACATGGCCCCCCACCCCTCGGATATGGACGTGCTGCTTCCAGCAGACCGCTGTCACGGCCGATTGTCCACCACCTTGGCGCAGCTGTGGTCAGAATGAACAGACAACCGAACAATCGGTAGGGAGGAATCCGTCGCCGACCCGGTCGCGGCCCTTGAGCACCACGGCACCACCCCGCTGCCACCGCAGCCCCTCCCCCACCCCTTGGAGGTGCCCGAGATGACCGTTCTCGATCACAGACACCACACGTCCGTGCCGGGCTGGCTGCCCGGGGCCACCGCCCCGCGCACCGACCCGGCGCCGCTGCTCCCGGACGCCTCCCCCGTACGGGTGCTCGGCACCCCGGCGCTGGAGAAGTACGACCCGGCCCTGCTGCGCGAGCTGTACCGCCGACTGGTCGTCGGCCGACGCTACAACCAGCAGGCCACCGTGCTCACCAAGCAGGGCCGGCTGGCCGTCTACCCGGCCTCGACCGGCCAGGAGGCCTGCCAGGTCGCGGCGGCGATGGTGCTGGGCGCCGGCGACTGGCTGTTCCCGAGCTACCGGGACACCCTGGCCGTGGTGTCCCGCGGGGTGGACCCGCTGGAGGCGCTCACGCTGCTGCGCGGCAACGCGCACACCGGCTACGACCCGCGGGCGACCCGCACCGCGCCGCTCTGCACGCCGCTGGCCACCCAGGCCCCGCACGCCGTGGGCCTGGCGCACGCCGCCCGGCTGAGCGGTGAGCCGGTCGTCGCGCTGGCGCTGCTCGGCGACGGCGGGACCAGCGAGGGGGACTTCCACGAGGCCCTGAACTTCGCCGCGGTGCTGCAGGCCCCGGTGGTCTTCCTGGTGCAGAACAACGGGTACGCGATCTCGGTGCCGCTCACCCAGCAGTCCGCCGCGCCCAGCCTGGCCCACAAGGCCGTCGGCTACGGCATGCCGGGCCGGCTGGTGGACGGCAACGACGCGCCCGCGGTGCACGCGGTGCTCGGCGAGGCCGTCGAGCGGGCCCGCTCCGGCGGCGGTCCGACCTTGGTCGAGGCGCTCACCTACCGGCTGGAGGCGCACACCAACGCGGACGACGCCACCCGTTACCGCGAGGACGAGGAGGTCGCCGCCTGGCGCGAGCACGACCCCGTCCTGCTGATGGAACGCCACCTGCGCGAGGCCGGTCTGCTGGACGACCAGCTCGTCCGGCAGGCGTCCGAGGAGGCCGAGGCGCTGGCCGCCCGGATGCGCGCGGAGTTCCACAGCGACGCCGAGCTGGACCCGATGTCGCTGTTCGCCCACGTCTACGCCGAGCCCACCCCGCAACTGCGGGAGCAGGCGGCCCAGCTGGCCGCCGAACTCGCCGCCGAGCTGGCCGCCGAGGCCGAGGTGCAGCACTGATGAGCACAGCAACACCGGTGCGGACCAGCACCATGGCGCAGGCGCTCAACGCGGCGCTGCGCGACGCCATGCGCGAGGACCGGAGCGTCCACGTGCTCGGCGAGGACGTCGGCGCGCTCGGCGGTGTCTTCCGGATCACCGACGGCCTGACCGCGGAGTTCGGCCAGGACCGCTGCCTGGACACCCCGCTCGCGGAGGCCGGCATCCTCGGCACCGCGATCGGCATGGCCATGTACGGGCTGCGCCCGGTGGTCGAGATGCAGTTCGACGCGTTCGCGTACCCGGCGATGGAGCAGCTCGTCTCGCACGTCGCGAAGATGCGCAACCGCACGGCCGGCAAGCTGCCGCTGCCGATCACCATCCGGATCCCGTACGGCGGCGGCATCGGCGGGGTCGAGCACCACAGCGACTCCTCCGAGGCGTACTACGCCCAGACCCCGGGTCTGCACGTGGTCACACCCGCCACCGTCGGCGACGCCTACGGTCTGCTGCGGGCCTCGATCGCCTCGGACGACCCGGTGGTCTTCCTGGAGCCCAAGCGGCTCTACTGGGGCAAGGACAGCCTGGACCCGACCGCGCCGGTCGAGCCGATCGGCCGGGCCGTGCTGCGCCGGACCGGCAGCTCCGCCGTGCTGATCACCTACGGGCCCTCGCTGCCGGTCTGCCTGGAGGCGGCCGAGGCGGCGAAGGCCGAGGGCTGGGACCTCGCGGTGCTGGACCTGCGCACCCTGGTGCCCTTCGACGACGAGACGGTCTGCCGGGTGGTCCGCTCGCTCGGTCGGGCGGTCGTCGTGCACGAGGCGAGCGGCTTCGGGGGGACGGGCGCGGAGATCGCCGCCCGGGTCACCGAGCGCTGCTTCCACCACCTGGCCGCCCCGGTCCTGCGGGTGACCGGCTTCGACATCCCGTACCCGCCGCCGATGCTGGAGCACCACCACCTCCCCGGGGTGGATCGGATCCTGGACGCGGTCGCCCGGCTCCAGTGGGAGGACTGAGGATGATGCCCGTCGTACGCGAGTTCACGCTGCCCGACCTCGGTGAGGGGCTCACCGGGGCGGAGGTGGTCCGCTGGATGGTCGAGGTCGGCGAGGTGATCGCGGTCGACCAGCCGGTGGTCGAGGTGGAGACGGCGAAGGCCGTGGTCGAGGTGCCCTGCCCGTACGGCGGGGTGGTCACCGCCCGGTACGGCGAGCCGGGGGAGGAGGTGCCGGTCGGTGCCGCGCTGGTGACGGTCGCGGTGTCCCCGTCGGGCGACGTGGCCGGCTCGGACCTGGGCGCGCCGACCGGCGGCTCGGGCAACGTGCTGGTGGGCTACGGCACCTCGGAGGGCGGCAAGGGGGCCCGGCGCGGCCGGGTCCGCCCGGGCGGGGCCGTCGGCCGTGCCGGCACCGTCGAGGCGGTGGCTCCGGCGCCCGCTCCGGCGCCGGTGCGGCAGCTGGTCCCGGCCGCCCCGGCGGTGGTCGCGGTGATCTCGCCGCTGGTCCGTCGCAGTGCCCGCGAGCACGGCATCGACCTGGCGGGGCTGACCGGCAGCGGCCCGGACGGGCTGATCCTGCGCGCGGACGTGGACCGGGCGGTGGCCGCCGCGGCCGCCGCCCCGGCGGCCGGCCCGGCGAACGGCGCTCCGCGGCCCGCGGCGGCGACCGCCGAGGGCGCCGTCCCGCTGCGCGGTCTGCGCCGGACGATCGCCGAGAAGCTGACCCTCAGCCACCGGGAGATCCCGGCCGCGACCTGCTGGGTCGATGCCGACGCCACGGAACTCCTGGCGCTGCGTGAGCAGTTGAACGGCGGTGGCGGGCCCAGGATCGGTCTGCTGGCCCTGCTCGCCCGGATCTCGACCGCCGCGCTGGCCCGGTTCCCGGAGCTGAACGCGAGCGTGGAGTGCGACGCCTCCGGCGCCCCGGTGGCCCTGCGGCGGCACTCCGTCGTGCACCTGGGGTTCGCGGCGCAGAGCGAACGCGGTCTGGTCGTCCCGGTGGTGCGTGACGCGCATCTGCTGAACACCGTGCAACTGGGCGCCGAGCTGGCCAGGTTGACGGAGTCGGCACGAGCCGGCTCGCTCACCCCGGCCGAGCTCACCGGCGGGACGTTCACGCTCAACAACTACGGCGTGTTCGGCGTGGACGGCTCGACCCCGCTGATCAACCACCCCGAGGCGGCCATGCTCGGGGTCGGCCGGATCGTGGCCAAGCCGTGGGTGCACCGGGGGGAGCTGGCGGTCCGGCAGGTGACCCAGCTGTCCTTCACCTTCGACCACCGGGTCTGCGACGGCGGTACGGCGGGCGGGTTCCTGCGCTTCGTCGCCGACTGCGTCGAGCAGCCGGGGATGCTGATGCGCCAGCTCTGAGCGCGGGGCCGGCCCGGACGGCCGTCGCCCTGTGTGTCGACTCCGGCGCACAGGGCGACGGCCATAGGTCGGGGGAGCGTAGCGCGCGGACGGGCTGTGTGTCCGGTCTTCGCGTGATTTGTCGGATGAGCTGTGCGGGCGTGCCACGCTACCGAAGGCTTCAGCAGGGACAAGCCAGGTGGTTGCAGGGTCGGCCGGAGGCGAAACGATTCTCTTGAGTACTCGTCAAGTTGCGGTGAAGAAACCCAGAGCGCTCCTGGTCCGGGCCGGGCACGGATCGGCCACGGCCTCGGCCGTGCCGGGACTGCCGCCGGTGCCGCAGGGAGCGTCCGAGCCGGTCCCCGAGCCGGGCGGCGACCCGCTTTCCGCGCCGGACACCGACCCCGGACCCGCGCCGGCGGCCGGTACGACCGCGGCGGGCGGCCTGAGTACGGCGGGCGGCGTGGGTCCGGCCCCCGGTACGGGTACAGCCCCCGGTACGGGTACGGTCGCCGACCAGGCCTCGGTGCCCGCCGCGCGGGCGGCCGCCGAGGCCGGGCCCGCCCCCGGTGGGGTGCCGGGCCCGCCGATCCCGGCGATGCCGACCGTGCCCCCGTCGATCCCCGGGGCGCCCCGCGCCCTCCCCCCGGCCCCGAGCACGCCCGCGACCGGGGCCGGCTCGGCCGTCACGCCGCTGCTCGCCGCCGCGCCGGGCCTCAACTGGGCCGGTCCGGGCGACGACTGGAGCCGGGCCTGGGCGATGCGGACCCTCGACGATCCCGCGCCGGGCCCCGCACCCGCCCCCGGCCCGCTGCCCGCGCCGGAGGCCCGGGCGCAGGCCCTTCCGGCCGGCGCCGCGCCGGCGGGTGCGGTGGCCGGCCCGGACGCACTGCCGCCGACCGCCCGGGACATCGGGCTGATCCGGGACACCCTCGCCGTGGTCGAGCCGGTCGCGGACCGGGCCACCGCGCACTTCTACGCGTTGATCTTCCTGCACCACCCCGAGGTCCGGGCGCTCTTCCCGGCGGCCATGGACGTCCAGCGCGACCGTCTGTTCCGCGCCCTGCTGCAGGCCGCCCGCAGCGCCGACGACCCGGCCGGGCTCACCGAGTACCTGACCGGGCTGGGCCGGGGCCACCGCAAGTACGGCACGCTGAGCGGCCACTACGGTCCGGTGGGCGAGTGCCTGGTGGCGGCGCTGGCCCGGTACGCCGGCACCCGCTGGGACGCCGAGACCGAGCTGGCCTGGCGCCGGGCCTACCGGCTGATCTCCGGCATCATGATCGACGCGGCCGAGGGCGCCGCCCGGATCTCCCCCGCTTGGTGGCAGGCCGAGGTGGTCTCGCACCAGCAGGCCACCCGCGACATCGCGGTGGTCACCGTCCGCCCCGACCAGCCCTATCCGTACCGGGCGGGCCAGTACACCACCCTGGAGACCCCCTGGTGGCCGCGGGTATGGCGGCACTACTCGTTCGCCTCGGCGCCCCGGCCGGACGGCCTGCTCACCTTCCATGTCAAAGCGGTGCAGGCGGGCTGGGTCAGCAACGCGCTGGTCCGCCGGGCTGCCCCGGGGGACGTGCTCCGGCTCGGGCCGCCGGCCGGTTCGATGGTGCTGGACCACGCGTCCGGCACGGACCTGCTCTGCCTGGGCGGCGGGACCGGGATCGCCCCGATCTGCGCGCTGGTGGAGGAGCTCGCCGAACACGGTGCGGCCGGCCGCACGGTCGAGGTGTTCTACGGTGCCCGCCGGGATCCCGAGCTGTACGGGCTGGAGAAGCTGCGCCTGCTGGCACAGCGGCACCCGTGGCTGTCGGTGCGGCCGGTGCTGTCGGGGCCCGGCGGGATGGCCGGGCCGGACGCCGCACTGTCCGGCGAGTTGCCGGAGGTGGTGGCCCGGTTCGGCCCGTGGTCCCAGCGGGAGGCCTATCTCAGCGGGCCGCCGGCGATGGTGCGCCGGTCGGTCGGGGTGCTGCTGCGGGCCGGGGTGGCGCCGGGGCGGATCCGGCACGACCTGGTCGGGGACCTGGCCGCGGCGTAGCGCCGTGCCGGTACCCGTGCCCGCGCCGGTGCCCGCCCCGGTGCCCATGTCCGCGCCCACCGCTGTGCCCGGGCCGGTACCGGCCGGCGCGGGTGTGCCGCCGCCCCGACCGTCCGGTCCGGCGGCCGCTGTCCCGTCCGGGGGTTGGTCCGGCGGTTCGGGCGGGTCAGCCCAGGTCGGGCGCGAGCATCGCGCGGACGCCCTCGATGTTGGCGGCGAGGAAGGCCCGCAGGCTCGGCGGTACGACGTTGACCGAGGTGACGCCCTCGCGGGTGAAGGGCAGCCGGACGATCTCGTACTCCCCCTGCGGTTCGTCCACCTCGGGCCCGTGCCGGCGGGACGGGTCCATGGCAGCCAGCCGGCAGACGAAGAAGTGCTGCACCTTGACGCCGTGCGGGTGGGCGAGGGCGGCGGCGTCGGCGGGGGTGCCCCCGCCCGGGGCGTGCGGGTGGGGGTGGCTGATGGTGTCGACGAAGGCCGGCACCACGTCCACGACCTTGCCGCCGAGCTCCTCGTCGACCTCGCGGTGGAGTGCCTCGACGACCGTGCGGTCCTCGGGCTCCACGCCGCCGCCGGGGGTGATCCAGTACGGGTGGCTGCCGGGCCGGGTGCGCTTGATCAGCACGATGGAGGCCTGGCCGTGCGCGTCGTCCGGGTCGAGTTCCAGCAGGATCGCCCGCGCGGTGCGCTTGACGACGGGACGCGGCGGGTTGGCCATGGCCACCTCCGGGGCTGGAGCGTTGTGCGGGAGTCTGCCGCAGGCGGGCCGCGGCCAAACGCGGCCATGCCCGGGTACGTCCGTTCGAGCAGCGGGGGAGCAGGGCTAATGGATCTTGAATGCCAAGGCGAGGCTTGCCCCTGGTTTCGGTATTCATCGACAACGACGGGACATGCCTTGGATTCAAAGGTCTTTCGCCGATGAAACGTACGACTGTGATTGCGACGCGACCCGCCCTGTGCTGCAATGGGCGACCGCCGGGCACAACGGAGCAGTCCACTGCGGATGCCCTCCTGCGCACTGACCGGGGCTGGGGCCCGGGTGTGGTCATGGATCGGATCGCAGAAGCGTCGAACGCCGTCCGGAGGGGTCGGCCGGCCCGGGCGGCCACGACCCGGCCGGCGGGGAGGAAGGACCGCCGGCCCACCCTGATCGCCTCCGTCCGGCGGGCCCTGCGGTTGCTGGAGGCGATCGGAGGCCTCCTCCGGGCCGCCACGGCCAAACAGCTCGCGCGCGCCGCCGGCCTCCCCCTGGGCACCGCCTCCCATCTGTTGCGCACCCTGACCCACGAGGGCTGCCTGCGCCGGGCCGAGGGCACGTGCTTCCACGGCGACTCCGTGGAGGGCATCGGCCGGGTCGACGGCCGGCACTCCGGCCGCACCGAGCCGCCCACCCGGATGGAGCAGCTGAGGGACGACCCGGAGGCGGCTGTTCATCTCGCGGTCCACGAGGAGGGTGAGGTTCAAGTGGTGGACGTGGCGTCCGGTCCGACCCGGCCCGCCGTCGAGGTCCGGGCCGACCTCCGGGGTCACCGCGCACGCGCACCCGATCGGACAGTGCCTGCTCGGCCGGCTCTCCGAGGAGGCCCGGCGGGACCACCTCTCGCGCCATCCGCCGGTCGGGCTCACCCCGTCGACCCCGGCGCGGGAATCCGCCGTCCTGCGGGTGCTGGGCGCCGTCACGCCCACGGTGCCGGCGACCGAGCGGCAGCAGGACGCGCTCGGCACGGTCTGCGCCGCGGTGCCGATCACGCTCGGCTCGCCGGTGGCCACCATGGCGCCGTCGCTCCCGCTGGAGCAGGCGGGACGGCCGGCGGCCACGGTCGAGCGGCTCCGGGTCAAGGTCGGGGCGATGTCCCCTTCGTTCGTCCTCTGACGGCACAGTGCCGAGAAGGGGCCCGCCTGGCGTCCGCCTCGTTCACCATGTGAAAAAGCACATCCTGTCCACAACCTCCCCAAACGTGGACGAGGAGGTTTGAACGGGGAATCGAGGCGAAAGTACAGAATTGGCAGGACTTTTCACAGTCGCGAGCCGCACTCCCACCTCCAGCTCCAGAGCTCGGGGAAATCCCGCCCTCACCGGCGGGCGGAGCGCCCACCCGGGGCACCGTTCCTACACAGCGAACCGCGTGTCCGGCCATCGGTGGACCATCAGCACGCACGGCCGGGCAGAACGAGAGGTACTCGCGCATGCACAGCACAGTCCAGGGCCACGTGGTCATGAACCTCGTGGTCTCGAACGAGCTCTCCCTCCGCATCGTGGTCGATCTCGAGTACGACCCCGGCGACCCCTACGCCGTCCGGTTCACCTTCCACCTGCCCGGTGACGCACCGGTCACCTGGGTGTTCGCCCGGGAGCTGCTGCTCGACGGGATCAGCCGCCCGACGGGCGAGGGCGACGTGCACATCCACCCGATCGGCGGGGAGGAGCTCACCGACGTCTGCATCGTCCTGCACTCCCCCGAGGGCGACGCGTTGCTACGGGCCTCGGCGCCGCCCCTGGTCGCCTTTCTGACCCGCGCGGACCGGCTGGTGCCGATGGGCCAGGAACTCACCGGCGGCGAGCTGGAGGCCGAGCTCGCCGACATTCTCAAGGGGTGTGAGAACGCGGGCTGACCGGGCCGCCGCGGCCCTCTTCGCGGAGCGTCCCGGCCGGCGACGCACCGGCGCGCGACGCACCGCCCCCGGGCGGCCGGGTGCCGGGGCCCGGCGGTCACGGCTCCGGGCGGGAACGGACGGAGGGCCCCGCACACCTGGTGCAGGGCCCTCCCGCCGCTGATGGGCGGCCGGTTGTTCGGCCGGAGTGTCCCGGCCGGACGGTGGCCGGCCTCACCGGCACGGTCTCAGCTGTAGTAGCCGAGCACGTCGACGATCACCTCGGCCCGCAGACTGGCGTTGTAGATCTCGATCGATCCGGAGCCGCCGACCGGGACGGTCACGTGGTTGGCGATGGTCTGGCCCTTGCTCCAGTTCAGCGCCGAGGAGGTCGTGGTCCCGTTGTACGGGTAGACCTCCAGGTGGCCGTCGTCGAGCGTGCCGGTCACGGTGATGTTGAGCACCACGGCCTTGGACTGCGACAGTCGCCCGCCGAAGTCCAGCGGCAGGTTGCGGACGCTGTGGTACTCCAGCGGACCCTGGTAGGTGCCGATGCCGGTCCGGGTGTCCATCAGCCGGTGCGGCACCGTGGTGTGGAACTGCGCGCCCGCCGTGCCGGCCGTGAAGTAGCCGAAGATGTCGGCGATCACGTGCGAACTCGTCCAGGTGTCGTTGAGCAGGACGACCTTGCCGTCCGGCCCGACCGGGACGATCACCTGGTTGGCGATGGTCTGGCCGGTCGTCCAGTTGAGGTTGGACGTGGTGGTGCGGGCCCCGCCGGAGGGGTAGGCGGTCAGGTGGCCGTCCGACTGGGTGCCGGTCACCGTCACGTTGAGCACCGCCGCGGTGATGCCCTGCGCGGGCAGGCCGGGGCGGCCGGCGATCGCCACCGGGATCTCCTGGTAGGGGCTCGCGGGCCGGCCGCCGGTCTGGTCACCGCTCTGCCGGGTGTCCAGGATGCGGGTCGGGCCGGTGGCCGTGAAGGTCGAACCGTCCGCGGCCGTGCTGGAGTAGTACCCCGACACGTCGGCGATCAGGTGGGCGGCGTCCCAGCTGCCGTTGTACAGCTTGACGCTGCCGTCGGCGCCGACCGGCACGGTGACCAGGTTGGGGATGGTCGTCCCCTTCACCCAGTTGATGTTGGACGTGCTCGGCAGGGCCTTGTCCGAGGGGTAGACGGTCAGGTGGCCGTCGGCCCGGGGCTGGGTGACGGTCACGTTGAGCACGACGCCGGTCAGGCCCTGGGTGGGGATGCCGGCCCGGCCGGCGATCTTCAGCGACAGGGTCTGGTAGGCGCCGACGGCGCCGCCCGCGGTCTGTCCGCCGGCCTCCCGGGTGTCCAGCAGCCGGGTCGGCGCGACGGCCTTGAACGTGCCGGCCGGGCTCTCCGGGGCGGCGGCGCACAGGGTGTCGGTCAGGACGGCCGCGTTCGGCGCGCCGAGGCCGGTCGCCAGGTCGTAGCCGGCACCCGCCTGGTACAGGTTCCCGGTGTAGCCCGACGGGATGTAGGCGTTGTTGCCCGTGGTGACGTCGAGGAGGCCGGAGCCGCCCTTGGCCCGGTAGAGCGCGGGGTTGAGGAAGCCCAGCGGGCCGCCGGCCGCGCACTGGAGGGAGGCGTTGGCGGCAGCCGCGACGGCGGCCCAGACCGGGGCCGCGCCGCTGGTGCCGGCGATCCGGCCCCAGTACTGCAGGCCCTGGGCGTCCACGCCGACCGCGATCAGGTAGCCGTTGGAGCCGTCCGCCAGCGCGGCGACGTCCGGGACCTGCCGGCAGGCCTGGCCGGCCGCCGCGGTGCAGGACGTGCCGCTGTAGCCCGGGCCGGTGGTGCCGGCCTGGTAGCCGGTGGCCGCGTCGAGCTTCCAGGTGCGGGAGACCCCGCCACCGGTGGAGCCGCCGCGGTTCCAGGCCGACTGGACCAGGTCGGCGGAGTGCCCGGTCATCGAGGTGCCGCCGACGCCGGTGACGTACGGCTGGCTCGCCGGGTCGTCGGTGCTGATCCGGGGGTCGGACGCCCCGCCGTCCCGGAAGCAGCCGTTGGACCCGCTGTCGCCGGAGGCGGCCACCACGGTCTGGCCCTGCGCCGCCGCCTGCTGGAAGATCAGGTTCTCGCTGGTCAGCATCGCCGGGTCGGCGTCCGCCTCGCAGATGCCCCAGCTGGTGGACAGCACCTGGGCGCGGTTGTCGTTGACCATCGCCCGGTAGACGTTCAGGACGTTCGCCTTGGTGGCGAACTGCGCGTCCGGGCCCTGGTAGACCAGGATGTTCGCGTTCGGGACGAGGCCGAGGACGGTCTCGATGTCCAGCGCGGACTCGATGCCGTAGTTGTTGAGGTCCGGCGCGTGGGTCGGCCCGCCGTCGATCTTGACCCGGGAGACCGGGGTGCTGGTGCCGTAGCACTGCTGGTACGCCGCGACGGCGGCGTCCGAGTAGTCCTCCAGCTCGAACAGCGCCACGGTGCTGCCCGCACCGCCGGCGCTGGCGCCGACCGGCATGTTGTAGACCGTGGCCAGCGCGTTGCTGCTGTAGTAGTCCCGGTAGTCCTCCCGGCCGTAGCTCTGCTTCTGCCAGTCCTGGACCCACTGGCAGAGCTGCGGGGGCGTACCGGTGGCGTGCGGAGCGACGCCGGCGCCGTCGCCGGCGGCAGCCTTGGGCGCCGACTTGGGGGCGGCGGCCGCCCCGTCCGGCAGCGCGTGGTTGCTGCGGGCCGCGGCCAGGGTGTTCAGGCCGACCACGCCGGCGACCGAGCCGGCGATGCTGCCCGGCAGCTCCGGCGCCTCGGTGTTGGCGTAGGCGGTCCGGCCGTCGGCCAGCCGGTAGCCGGCGATGTCGGTGCCGAACGCCTTCTCGGCCTCCGCCACCGTCGCGGTGACCGGGATGGTGAGGCCGTCGGAGCCGACGGTGCCGGGGTGCAGGCCGAGACCGGTGAGGGCCTCGGCCGCGCGCTGCAGGGTCGCCCGGTCGGCGCCGAAGCGCTGGCCGAACTCACCGGTCCTCAGATACTGGTGGTACTGCGCCGAACCCGGCGTGGAGACCCCGGTGAGGAAGCTCTGCAGGGCCTGCGGGTCGCGGGGCGACAGGGTGACGCCGAGCTGGAGCACGGTGTCGTCGGCCGGGGCGGTGGCCGCCACCGCGCCGACCGGGGCGGTGGGCGCGGTGCCGACCCGCTGCGGAGCCGGTGACGGGCTGTCGGCGAACGCCGTGCCCGGGACGAGCAGTGCGGCCACCAGCGCGGTGGCCGCGGATCCGGTGAGCAGGCGCCGTGACGAGAACCGCCGGGCCTGGGCCGTGGCCGGCCCGGCTATTCGGAATCCGCGCGGCGGATCCGTGGGATTGGCCATCCACAATCTCCTGGTACGTACGGGAGCGAGGTGCTGCGGATGCAGCCTCTGTGGTGACCCCGGACCGGTCGGCCGGACAGGTCTCGCCGCCGAGCGGCGGCGGTGCCGGCTCGAAGCGGACATGCTGTGGAAGGCCGTGCACGTGGCAAGGCCGGAAGCCCCCCGACTCCCCCATCCCCGACGGTGGAATCACCGAGGGTCGTTATATCAGTCGCGGTACGACAATCGGGACGGGGATATCGACCTGACGGGCTCCGTTCACCGAGCCTTGCCGCTGCTCCGCGCCTCCTCGCGCCTCCTCGCGCCTCCCCGCGCCTCCGCACACCGCGCTCGCCCGGGGCTCCGCGCCCGCGATCCGCGCTCCTGCGCCCGCGCTCCGGTCCGCGCGCCCGCGCACACACGTCAGCGCCCGCTCGGGGATCCGGGCGGGCGCTGGGTCGGGCACGGTCGGGCACAAGGAGGGACCGGGACGGCCGGCCGCGATCAGTCGTTGTCGAGGGCCAGGCTGAGGCCCCAGGAGACCAGGCTGATGATCAGCGCGCCGAAGAAGGCGGCCCAGAAGCCGTCCACGTGGAAGTCCAGGTCGAGCTTGTCCGAGGCCCACGAGGTCAGCCACAGCATCAGGGCGTTGATCAGGAAGGTGACCAGGCCCAGCGTCAGGACGAACAGCGGCAGCGAGAACAGCTTCACCACCGGCTTGATCAGCCAGTTCACCACGCCGAAGATCAGGGCCACCGCGATCACCGTGAGGGTCTGCTGCCCCCAGCCGTCCTGTCCCGACAGCGTGATGCCCGTGACGATCCAGGCCGCGACCCAGATGGCCGCCGCGTTGATGAGTGTCTTGATGGCGAAAGATTTCACGGTTGAACACGTATCCCATCTGGTGGCCGAAGGTTGGTACATACGATGCCCGACCCGGGGCCCGTGAACCTAGGCCTGAAGGCCCTCACTTTTCGGCGCCGTCCGCACCCCCCGGAGCACCCCTGAGCAGGACGCTCGACCCGGGTGCCGGCGCGGGCCGGCCGGCTGCGGGCGCCGCCGGGGAACCCCGCCGCCGGCCGGGGCGGATCGCGGCCCCGGGGCGGCCCGGAGCCGCTTGCGCGCAGCGGGTCCGGGAAGGGCGGGAGAGTACGATCTGCCGCAGGTGGAGGCGTTGTCCAAGGCCGCGTCCCCGGCGCTGATCCGCGAGGCTCGGAAGGAGCTTCTCCCATGATTCCCGACCCGCCCGGCGCTGCCCGCCCGGCCCTCGTCCCCTCCCCGGTCGCGTCCGTCGGGGGCGTCGCGTCCGTCGGCGCGGTCCGGGCCGCCGGGATCGGCACGGTCCGGGCATGAAGGTGTTCCGGCTCGACCAGCTCGACGCGGAGCGTGCCGCGAACGAGGGCGCCTACCTGCGCTTCCTGAAGGAGCGCCACATGTCGGCCGGCCTCTACGCGCTCTCCCCCGGCGACACCGACCCGCAGACCGCGCACGCCCAGGACGAGATCTACCAGGTGGTCAGCGGCCGGGCCGAACTCACCGTGGGCGACGAGACGACCACCGTCGGGCGGGGCACCGTGGCGTACGTGCCGGCGGGGGTGCCGCACCGCTTCCACCACATCACCGAGGAGCTGCGGGTGCTGGTGGTGTTCTCCCCGCCGGAGGACTGAGCGGGCGCGGCCGGTAGGGTCGGGCCCGACCAGTCCGTGATCACCGCGGGAGCCCGTGGCAGCGGGCTGAGAGGGCGCTGGACGGCACGTGCGGCAGGTGACGCCGGGTGCCGGCGGCCGCGTCGACCGCCAGAACCTGGCCGTGACCGGGGAGCACCCCGTCCGGGACAGGGAGGGAGCAGCACCATGACCTCGAGCCGCACCGAGCCGCGCAGCCTGACCGACGAGCTGTGGGCGTCGATCGAGCCCGTCTACGCGAAGATCCTCGACCACCCGTTCCTCGCCGGGCTGACCGACGGCACCTTGCCGCGGGCCGCCTTCCGGCACTTCGTCGTCCAGGACTCGCACTACCTGCGCGACTACGCCCGGGCCCTGGCCGTCTGCGCCGCCAAGGCGCCCGATGAGGAGGACGTGCGGGCGTTCGCCGACGATGCGGTGGGCGCGCTCGCCGCCGAGCAGGGCATGCACGCCGAGTTCATGGACGCCTTCGGCGACAGTGCCGAGCAGGCCGCCGCCGAGCCCGTGCTGCCGACCACCCGGGCCTACACCAGCTACCTGCTGGCGACCGTCCACGGCGGCTCGTATCCCGAGGCGGTGGCGGCGGTGCTGCCCTGCTACTGGATCTACGCCCGGGTCGGCCAGGAGCTGCTCGCCAAGTCCTCGCCGGACCCGCTGTACGCCAAGTGGATCGCCACCTACGGCGACGAGGCCTTCCAGTCGGTGGTCCGCCGGGTGCTGGCGCTCACCGACCGGCTCGGCGAGGAGATCTCCCCGGCCGAACGGCGGCGGGTGGTGGAGCACTTCACCACCACCTCGCGCTACGAGTGGATGTTCTGGGACGCGGCCTGGCGCGGCGAGACCTGGCCGGTCTGAGCTGGTCCGAGCTGGTCTGACCGGTCCGAGCCGGTCCGAGCCGGTTCGGGCTGGTCCGGGTCGCCGGCGGCCGTCGGCCCGTCGGCGACCCGGCGGTGGCTCAGCCGTTGGTGAACCAGCCGGTCACGTCGACGACCTCGTGGGTGGCGCCGCTGCGGTTGGCGATCTCCACGCCGCCGCCCCCGAGCTGGGCGGTGACGCCGTTGGCCGAAGTCCCGCCCGTGGTGAAGTTGACGTTGGAGGTGTTCGGCAGGGCGGTGCCGGCCGGGTGCACGATCAGGTGCCCGGCGGTGTCCGGCTCGGTCGCGGTGACGTTGAGGGTGGCGGCGGTGGCCTCGGCGGGGATGCCCGCGGTGCCCGCCACGGGGACGGTGGTGGAGCTGTACGGCGGGCGCTTGCCGCCGTTCGTCCGGCTGTCGAAGAGCCGGGCGGGCGCCATGGCGGAGTAGAGCCCGTGGCCGGCGGGGCTGTAGTACCCGACCAGGTCGACGATCACGTGGACGCTGCCGAGGTGGTTGTAGAGGTTGATCTTGTCGCCGTAGTTCAGCGGCACCACCACCTGGTTGGGGACGGTCCGGCCGGGGGCGAAGTTGATGTTGGAGGTGGTGGGCACGTACTGCAGCGGCGGGAAGACGGTCAGGAAGCTGTCCGCGTCGGGGTCGGTGACCGTGACGTTCAGGACCACGGCGGTGGCGCCGCGCGTGCCGAGGTCTTCGCGTCCGACGACCAGGCCGCGGCTGGTGTCCGGCCCGAGCTTGGTGCCGGAGCCCTCGCGGGTGTCCAGCAGCCGGGTCGGCGTCGTGGGCTCGTACTTGGCGGCGGCACCGGGCTGGTAGTAGCCGAGGATGTCGATCACCACATGGGTCGCGCCGGTGTGGTTGTAGACGTTGATCGTCGGCAGGTGCTGGTCCCCCCCGGATCCCGGGACGGAGACGTTCTGGGCCACCGGCACCGTCACCAGGTTGGACACGGTCTGCCCGACGGTGAAGTTCACGCTCGACGTGGTCGGCACCGTCCGCGGGGCGCCCGCCATCGCGCTCAGACTGAGGTAGCCGTCGGTGGTCGGGGCGGTGGCGGTCACGTTGACCACCACGGCGGTGGCGTCCGCCGGCACGACGTTCGCCCTGGCCGGCGGCATGTGGCTGGTGTAGGGCGCGAGCGGGACGGTGAGGTTCTCGTCCGGGCCGATCGGCGAGTAGCTCGCCCACGTCGTGAGGAAGGAGTCCCGGGTGTCGTAGGCGCGGATCGGGTTCACCGGCACGTACCCGGCCGGTGCGGTGGGGGCCGGTGCGGCGGCCGGTGCGATGGCGGGCGCGGTGGCGGGCGCGGCCGTGGCGGTCCCGGCGGCGAGGGCGGAGAGCGGCAGGGCCAGGGCTGTGAGCAGGGCCAGGGCGACCGCTGGGCGGCGCAGGAGCATGGTGTGGATTCCCCCAGGAGGACGGAGCGGAGAGGTGCCCGGCGGCCCGCCTCCGTGAAGCCGCGCGTACCTGATAGACCTCCGGCGGTCCCCCCGGGTTGCACGGGTCCCGAAACTTTGTCCGCGGCAGGCGGGTTGGGGATTCCCGCGCCGCCCAAGCCCGGCCGCTCGGGCCCGGATCCGGTCCGGACTCGGGGTCGGGCGTCGGGGTCGGGGCTCGGGGTGATCTCCGGGTTCTCTCGGGGCCGCCGCCCCTCGTTCCGGTGCACCGGCACCCGTACGATCGAAGTACCGAAGCAGACGGGATGCGGCACCAGAAGGCAGCCGGCCCGAGGGGAGAGTAAGGAACGGACATGGCTGAGCTCTGGAAGTCGCTGCCCTCGTGGGTGCGGAACATCGTCGTCCCGATCATCGTGCTGATCCTGGCGTGGAACATCCTGTGGTTCGTGGTGGGCGTGGTGGGCGCCCTGATCGGACTGCTGCTCAAGGTCCTGGTGGTGGTCGGCATCGCCGCGGCCGTGGTGATCCTGGTGAAGAAGGCCGCCAGGAGCTGACACCGACGCCGGAGCGCCCGCACCCCCTGTCCGGGGTGCGGGCGCTCCGGCGTTCCCCCGTCACGGCGCCGGTTCGCCGCCTCCGGCCCGGGACTTCAGGCCTCCGGCCGCCCGAGCCGCTCCCGCCGGTCCCTGCGCTCCAGCCGTTCCCGTCGCTCGCGCAGCAGCACGGCGTCGAGGTCCCAGCGGGGGCGCCACCCGGTGGCCCGGGCCCGGGCGATGTCCAGCACCACACTGCGGGCCAACTGGTCGACCGCGTACGGGGTGAGGCCCGGGACCAGCCCGGTACGGGCCGCGAACTCCGCCAGCCGGACGGGCAGATGGTTGATCCGAACCTCCCGGTCGTGGGCGCGCAGCACCCGGCGGACGGCGTCGTCGCGCCGGTAGGGGCGGGCATCGGCGATGTTGTACGCGCCGGGCGCCCAGTCGGCAGCGGCCAGGCAGGCGTCGGCGAGGTTCTGCACGGCGGTCAGGCTGAGCGCGACGTCCGGCCCGGGCAACAGCAACCGCCCACCGCGGATCCGCTCCAGCAGCCGCGGCACCAGGTGCGGATCCCCCGGGCCGTACACCGCGCGCGGGCGCAGCACCACCGCCCCGGCGTCCAGGGCGAGCCGCTCGCCCGCCGCCTTGCTCCGCCCGTACGCGTTCAGGTGCCCGTCCGTGGTGGGGTGGCCTTCGCCGACCAGCGAGCGGTCCGGCCGCGGGTCGTAGACGCTGGCGCTGCTCACCCAGACCACCGGCCGCCCGCCCGCCGCCTCGAGCAGCCGCGCGGTGCCCTCGACGTTCACGGCGTACTGCCGGGCCTCGTCCGGGGAGCCGGGGGCCGGGTCGCCGACCGCCGCCGCGCAGTGCACCACCAGGTGGGCGCCGGCCAGGTCCGGGCGGCCGGCGGTGGCGTCCCACGGGATGTGGCGGCCGAGCGGGCCCGGACTGCGGCCCAGGCAGAGCACCTCGGCACCCTGGGCGGCGGCCGCGCGGGCCACGTACGAACCGCAGAAGCCGCTCGCGCCGGTGACCGCTATCCGCATCACGGCGCGTCCTCTCCCCCCGGAGGTCCGGTCCTGGCCGGAGGTCCGGTCCTGGCCGGAAGTCCGGCCCGTACCCGTAGTTCGGCGTAGCCGGGCAGGGCGGAGCGGCGGTCCACCCGGGCGCGCACCACGACCGGCCGGTACGGCGCCAGGGCCAGCAGGAAGTCGGCGAGCTGCGCCCGGGCCAGCCCGGCGCCCGGGCAGGCGTGCGGGCCGGCGCCGAACACGGCCTGGGTGGCGGCGGCCGGGTCGGCCGGGGTGTCGAGCTGAGCCTGGGCGGCGTGCCGGGCGACCAGGACCAGCCGGTCACCGCGGCCGACCGGGCGGCCGGCGACGGTGGCGTCGGCGGCCGCGACCCGGGGCAGGATCGGCGAGGGCGCGGTCAGCCGGAGCAGTTCGGCGGCGAGCGCGGGGGCGGTGGCGGGGGTGAGGCCGGCCCAGAGTCCGGCGTCGGCGCACCAGGCGGCGGCCCGCGGCAGGGCGGCCACCGTGGTGTTCACGGCGGCCACGGCGACCATGGCGTCCAGGGCGTCCGGGAGCAGTGCGGTGAGGTCGGCGGCGGCCCGCGCGGCGGTGTCGGCGCTGCCCGGGCGGCGCCGGCCCGGCAGGTGGTCCCGGGCGGTGGCGGCGGCCGCGTCGGCGGCGGTCCGGGCGAGCAGGAGCGGATCGGCGGCGCAGCCGGTCAGCGCGGCGGTGGTGGCGCCGGCCACCTCCCTGGCCAGTTCGACCAGGTCGACGGTGGCGTCGCCGCCGGGTCGGCCGGTACCGGGGCCCCGGGAGTGGTCGTCCGGGGCCAGGACGGCGAGCCGCTCGGTGAGGACGCGCTGCCAGAGCGGACGCAGTCGCGCGACGGCGCCGCTGCCGAGGTCGGCGGCGAGCGTGCGGCGGGCGGCCCGGTGCCCGGCGCCGTCCTGGTCGAAGAGCAGTCCGCCGTCGGTGAGCCGGGCGGCGGCGCCGCCGGTGGTGCCCTCGGCGGTGCGGTCCAGCGGGAGGTGGGTCAGCACCTCGCGGTAGGCGTCGGTGCCGTGCACCAGGACGGTCCGGCCGATCCGGACCACCGGGCGGCTTCGGGTCGCCGCGAGCAGCGCGAACAGCACCGGGTGGCTGCGCAGGTAGACCCGGCGGTCGCGGCGGCGGGCGGTGCGGTGCGCCCGGCGCGGGGTGGCGTACGGCCCGACCAGTGGCGCGGTCACCGGGCCAGCTCCTCGGCGCAGTACCGGGACGCGGCGCCGCGGTCGGGCTTGCGCGAGCGCCCGGCCAGCGGGACGTCGGCGAACAGGACGGCGTCCGGCCTGGCGCTGCCCATCCGGGCCAGCGGCGCCTCCAGGGCGGAGCGCAGCCGCCGCTCGTCCGTCCCGGAGCGCGGCTGGACGAGCGCGACCAGCCGTTCGTCGCCGTCACCGGCGGGGACGCCGACCAGCACGGCCAGTTCGACCCCGGGCAGGTGCAGGGCCGGCTCGTACAGGCCGGGGTAGATGTTCTCGGCGCGGCGCAGCACCATGTCCTTGCAGCGGCCGGCCAGCGCGATCCGGCCGTCCGCGGTGAGGGTCGCGCGGTCCCCGGTGCGGACCCAGGGGTCGGGTTCCTCGCCGAGGTAGCGGTGGCGGGCGCCGGGCCCGGTGAGCAGCAGTTCGCCGGCCGGCGAGAATTCGGCCCGGACGCCCGGCAGCGGGTGGCCGACCAGGTCGCCGTCCCCGGTCCAGGCGGCCTTCTCGGCCTCCTCGGCGGCCGCCGCGGGGAAGAGCTCGGTCAGGGCGTAGACGCTCCACGCCTCGGCGGCGCCGGCCTGCTTGACCCGGCCCAGCAGGTCGGCGCCGGCCGGGGCGGAGCCCGTCCACACCCGGCCGGAGAAGCGTGCCCCGGCGGCCAGCGCGGCGCGCAGCTGCGGTGGCGTCAGATAGGTCTCGGACGGTGCCAGCCGGTGCAGTTGGCCGGCCAGGGCGTCGGGCGAGCGGGCCGGCAGGGCGACCGCGGCGCCGGCCGCGAGCGCCGGGACGAGGACGAAGAAGGTGCCGCCGAGGACGGTCGACCCCGGTTGCGGGCGGACCAGTTCGGCGACCGTCCGCAGGCCCGCCGCCAGCCCGGCCCGGCTGTGCACGACGGCGCGCGGGCTGGAGGTGGTGCCGGAGGTGAAGACGATCACGGCGTCCGCGTCGGGGCCCGGGTCGGCGGCGGGCGGCGGGCCGCCGGCGCCCGGTCGCAGCCGGGGCGCGCAGCCGGGCAGGCGCGGCCCGAGGGTGGCGACCGGGCCCAGGGCGGCGAGCGGCGGCAGCGCGAGCCGGGCCCGGCGGGCCAGCGGGCGGGCCCAGCCGGCCACCGCCTGCGCGGCGGCGTCCGCCAGGACCAGCGCGGGCCGGGCCAGTGACAGCCTGGCCTGCAGCACGTCGGGCCCGGCGGACGGGTCGAGCACCGCGATCCGCACCCCCAGGTGGTGCGCGGCGAGCATGACGGCCAGGGCGCGCGGGCCGGGGCGGACGGCCACGCCGAGGGTGTCGCCGGGCGCCAGGCCGCGGCGGTGCAAGGCGGCGGCGTACGCCTCGGCGAGGTCGGCGAGGTCGGCCGAGCGGATCCTGGTCCGCACCGCGCCGGTCCTGGTCCGGTGCAGGACGGCGGGGCGGGTGCCGGCGGCGCGCAGCGCCGGGACGAGGGTTTCCAGCACGGGGGGACCTTTCTGTGCGGGCGGGAGGGGGTCGGGCCTTGCGGTGACGGGCGGGCGCGGCGGCGTCAGCGCGGGTCGGTGGCGTGCCGGCCGCTGCCCCGGTCCAGGTACCAGCGGGCGGTGGTCAGCACCCCGTACGCCGTCAGCCGGCGGGTGGAGTTGTGCACCACCATCGCCCGGCAGCGGCTGATCGCGGTGGTGTGCCGGCGGACCCGGTTGAGGAAGGCGCGGTCGGTCGGCGACGGGCGCCGGGGCATGCCACCGACGGCCAGGTACAGCTCGGCGGTGACGGCCATGTTGTTGCCCGCGTGCATCCGGTAGGGCGCCAGGAAGCCGTGCCGCCGGTGGTGGGCCGGCCGGATCCGCCCGAACGCGGCGGCGGTGGCCACCAGGACCCGGAAGCCCGCGCGGCCGAGCGGGCCGTGCTCGTCGCGGCGGGCGAGGATGCGGCCGCAGACCAGGCCGGGCGCCTCGGTCAGCGCGATCCGGGCGGCGGCCGTCCAGGTGGGCTGCGGGACGCAGTCGGCGTCGGTGCGGGCCAGCAGCCGCCCGCCCTGCGCGACGGCGTGCCGGAACCCGGTGTCGACCGCGCAGCCGACGCCCTTCTCCGGCTCGACCAGCACCTGGACCGGGAACGGCGCGGCGGCGGCGAAGGCGCGGGCGATCTCGGCCGTCCGGTCGGTGGAGCCGTTGTCCACCACCAGCAGGGTGAAGTCCTGGTCGTGCTGGCGGGCGAGGGCGGTCAGGGTGTCGCCGATCCTGGCCTCCTCCTGGTACGCCGGGACGATCACCCAGAGCGGGGCCCGGCCGCCGGTGGGGGCGCCGTTCACGACGCCTCCCAGACCATGGTCATCAGGCTCACGCCGCCGCCGAGGCCCACCAGCAGGACCTTGTCGCCGGGGTCCAGTTCGCCCTGCACCCGGTCGAGTTGGACCCCGAGGGTGGCGCTGGCGATGTTCCCGAGGTCGGGCACGGTGAGCACCAGCTTCTCGGCCGGCACGCCGGTGAGCTCCACGAAGCGCTCCAGGTAGGGCACGGTCACCTGGTGGACCAGGACACGGGCGTAGGCGTCCCAGCCGAGGCCGGTCCGGGCCGCGACCCGGGTCAGGATGTCGCCGCCGATCTTCTCGAAGACACCGCGCAACTCCTTGCCGCCGCCTCGGAAGTAGCTGTACTCGTCGCCGCGCGGGTGCCGGGACCCGCCGCCGGGGATGCCGCCCACCGCCCAGTGCTCGGAGGCCGTCTCGGTCTCGACGTCGAGGATGCCGCCGCGCTCCACCGGTTCGACGACCACGGCCGCGCCCGCGTCGCCGAAGGTGTAGCCGGCGAACCCCTCCCGGAAGTCGGCGAGGCCGCCCGGGTCGCGCCGCATGGCCCGGCTGGGCGTCTCACCGGTCACCACCAGGGCGCGGCGGGCCCGGCCGGCCAGGATCATGGCCCGGGCCAGGTCGATCCCGTTGAGGAAGCTGTTGCAGGCGTTGCTGACGTCCAACGCGTGCGCCCGGGAGCCGAGTTCGGCCTGGACCAGATGAGCGGTCGCGGGCTCGCAGACGTCGCGGGTGGCGGAGGCCCAGAGCAGCAGGTCGATGTCGAGGGGGTCGATCCCCCGGGCGTCCAGGGCCCGGCGGGCGGCGCCCAGCGCGAGGGTGGAGGCGTACTCGCCGTCGGCGGCGAAGTGCCGGGTGACGATGCCGGTCGCCTTCTCGAACATCCGCTCCGGCAGCCGGAGTCCGGCCGTCACCTCGTCCTGGAGCTGCTGGGAGGTCAACCGTCGGGAGGGCAGGTACGAGCCGACGGCCGTGATGCCGACTCGCGGTATCGGAAGGTCCATACCCTCATGGTGGCGGCAGCGGCGGCCGGAAGGCTTGAGTACGGGTACTCAGATCGGCCCTGGTCGGGGCCTGAACGCGCGGGTGCCCGCCCGCCGGTACGGCGGACGGGCACGGCGACGGGGCTGCCCGGTCCTGCTCAGCCGTTGGTGAAGTACCCGAACAGGTCGGCGATCACGTGGGTGCTGCCCATGTGGTTGACGATGTCGAACCTGCCGTCGGCACTCACCGGGGTGGTGACCTGGTTCGGCACGTCGCGGCCGGGCACCGGGTTCAGGTTGCTGGTGTCGGGGACGGCGGTGCCGGTGGCGTGCACGATCAGGTGGGTCGCGGCGGTCGTCCCGGTGGCGGTGATGTTGGCTACCGCCGCGAAGGCGCCGGCCGGCACGCCGCCGACGGTCCGCGAGCCGCCCTGGCCGAGCGCCCCGCCGCCCTGCCGGCTGTCCAGCAGCCGGGCGGGTACGACGGGCGTGAACAGGCCCTTGCCGTCCGGGCTGTAGTAGCCGAAGACGTCCACGATCACCTGGGTGCTGCCCAGGTGGTTGTACAGGTTGACGGTGCCGTCCGTCCCGACCGGGACGATCACCTGGTTGGGGACGATCTGCCCGGGCCGCACATTCAGGTTCGAGGCGGACGGGCGGCTGGTGCCCGCCGGGTAGGCGGTCAGGAAGCTCTCGGCGGTGGCGTCGGCGGCGGTCACGTTGAGGACGACCGAGGTGGCGTTCGCGGGCACGCCGCCGGAGCCGGTGACCTTCAGCGGACGCACCGCGTCCTGGCCGATCGGGGCGTCGCCGGGCTTGCGGGTGTCCAGCAGCCGGGCGGGCGCGACGCCGCTGAACTTCCCGGTGCTGTCGGCCTTGTAGTAGCCGAGGACGTCGACCACCACGCCCACCGCGCCGCCGGTGTTGGCGATGGTGACGTTGCCGTCCTCGCCGATCGGCACCGTCACCACGTTCGCGACGTCCTGGTTGGGGCCGTAGTTGACGTTCGAGGTGGTCGGCCGCTCACCCCGGTTGGGGGTCGCGCTGAGGAATCCGTTGCCGGTGGCCCCGGTGGCCGTCAGGTTGAGCACCACCGCGGTGGCGCCCTGCGGCACCACCGGGATCCGGACGTTGTTGTACTCGACCTCGTTCTCGCGCACGAAGACGTCGAGGGAGCTCCAGGCCCCGCGCTGGGTGTAGCGGCTGTTGGTGACCCGGGTGTCGGCCACCCGGACGGGCGCGATCGCCGTGAACCCGGCCGCCGTGTAGGCGGCGGTCACCTGCAGGCTGGTGCTGGCCGTGCGGTCGGCCCAGTCGGTGGCGGTCAGCGTGACGGTATAGGTGCCGGGCCGGGCGTAGGTGTGGCCGAAGCCGTCGTAGTAGTGGGAGTCGGACGTCCCGTCACCGAAGTCCATCGAGTACGACTTGATCTGCCACGGGCTGGTGGTGTCGTTGGTGTTCAGGTCGAAGCCCAGCGGGTCGGTGCGGCTGGGCCACGCCTTGAGCACGGGCGTCAGCGGGGCGTCCGGCCTGGCCTCGACGTAGCCCGGGTACGAGACGACCCGGTGACCGGTGCTGTCCGTCGCGGTGATGTACGGGGTGAACACGCCGGCCTGGGTGTACGTGTGCCGGACCTTGACCTCGGTCGTCACCAGCGGCGCGGAACCGTCACCGAAGTCGTAGCTGTAGGTGACGCCGGTCGGCCAGGTGTTGTAGGGCGTCGCCGTGAACTCGACGGCGTACGGGAGCGCGCCCCGCATGCCGGGGCCGGCGGGGTGGTCGGCGGAGCGCGTGTCGATGCCGACCTCGGTCAGGCCCTGCACCTCCGCCGCGCCGCGGTCGCGCAGGCTGCCGTGCGGGCCGGTGCCCGCGACCAGCGGATTGTCCACCACCGCACTGCCGTACAGGTCGGTGTCCGGCAGGCCCGGCACGTCGGGGTCGGCGGAGTCGATCGCGGCGGTGTCGCCGTTGCCGGGGCGGTGGAAGAGGTTGTCGGTGAAGGCGATCGCCGCGTCCACGTCGTGCGCGCCCTGCCCGGTGGCCGCGGTGAAGGCCGCGGGGGACAGGTGCCCGGCGCCGCCCCAGCTGTAGGCCTCCGTCCCGCTCAGCGGGTGGACGATGTTGTAGTCGACCTTCGTCGCCGCGGTGGAGCCGGCCGCCACCGAGATCGGCGCGCCGCGCGGGATCGTGCCCTGGGAGACGACGATGTTGTTCTCGACCACCGAGCCGGCGGAGGCGCCCAGCAGGGCGATGCCCGGGCCGTTGCTGCCCACCACCGTGTTGTTGACGACGACCGTGCCGGGCCCGTCGGTGATGCTCAGCCCGCCGCCCTGGGAGGTGCCGATGTCGTTGCCGATGAAGGTGGTCCGTTGCGAGCCGGACTCCACCACGACGCCCGCGTTGGCGTAGAAAACCGACCGGGTGACGGTGACCTGGTCGCTGTGCCCGGTCACCCGGAGCGCGGCCGAGCCGGCCGGCAGGGTCTTGCCGAGGTACCACTCCGCCATCAGTTGGTCGACCTGGATCCGGCTGGAGTCCTTGATGACGACCGGCTGGGCGGTGTTGTTGATCAGGAATCCCCGGATCACCACGTCGGAGGCGCCGTCCACGGTGAAGACGTGCCCGGTCGTGCTGGTCAGGCTGGGCTGGTGACTGTAGGTGTACATGCCGATCGGCGCGCCGTTGATGACGATCGGATGCCCCGGGGTGCCCGAGCGGGTCACCCGGACCTCACCGGTGAAGTCGGTGTCCGGCGCCACCTGGACGGTCTGGCCGGGCTGCGCCGCGTCGACGGCGGCCTGGAGGGTGCAGTACGGGCGGGCGGCGGTGCCGGTGCCGGCGTCGCTGCAGTTGGCGGCGGCCCGGTTGTCGACGTTCAGGACGCCGCCCGCGTCGGCGTGCGCCGTGATGGCGGGCAGGCCGAGGACGGCGGAGACGGTGGCGGCGGCGAGGCCGACGGCATGACGGATGCGCATCTGTCTGTTCCCCCTGGAGGCGGCCGCCCGCGCGTCCGCGCGACGGGCTGACCGGCGGGATCCGCTGTGGGCCCCGGGCTCCAGCGGTTCTGAGTGAAAATCAGACTAGCGCCGTGAAGATCGTGTGTGCCACGGGGTATCCCCGGTGGGTGCCGTACCGCGGTGCCCCGGCCCGGGGCACCGCGGTACGGCCCGGTCAGGCGTCCTGGACCGGGACCGCCTGCGCGCGGGGGCGCTCCGCGCCCGGCTGCGCGGGGAGCTCGGCGCCGCCGGCGGCCCCGTTCATCGTCCCCAGCAGCTGGCGGGCCAGGCCGAGGCCCGTCCCGCCCATGGTCAGCGCCTTGGCGAACATCTCGCCCATCCCCTCGGCGCCGTTGAGCAGCACCATGTGCTCGACGTTGCCGAACGCCTCGGCCCCGGCCCGGACGATCTCCGGCCAGTTCTCGGCGAGTTGCTGGGCGACCACGGCCTCCTGGTTCTCCGCCAGGGCGGCCGCGCGGGCCTTGATCGCCTCGGCCTCGGCCAGGCCGAGCGCCCGGGCGGCCTCCGCCGCCGCCAGGCCCTTGGCCTCGGCGGCGGCGGCCTCCGCCTGGCCGGTGGCCCGGGTCGCGTCCGCGGAGGCCAGGCCCCTGGCCTTGGTGGCCTCGGCCTCGGCGAGGGCCGCGATCTTCACCCGGTTCGCCTCGGCGGCGGCCTTCAGCTCGGTCTCCTTGGCCTGGGCCTGGGCGGCCGAGATCCGGGCGTCGCGGTCGGCGTCGGCCTTGGTCCGGGTCTCGTACGCGCGGGCGTCGGCGGGCTTGCGGACGTCCGCCTGCAGCTGCTGCTCCTTGCGGTGCGCCTCCAGCTCGGCGACCTTGGTCTCCTGGACCACGACCTCCTGGCGGGAGGCGGCCTGGGCGAGCGGGCCGGCCTGCATGGCGCGGGCCGTCGCGGTCTCCATCTCGGCCTGGTAGCCGGCCTGCTGGATGCCGCTGTTGCGGGTGGCCTCGGCCTTGCGGGCGAACGCCTCCTGCTCGGCCTCGGTGGCCTGGCGGTCCGCCTCGGCCTGGGCGATCCGGGCGTCCCGCATGACCCGGGCGGCGTGCGGGGCGGCGAGGTTCTGGATGTACCCGGTCGGGTCCAGGATCTCCTGGATCTGCAGCGAGTCGATGATCAGGCCCAGCTTCTCCATCTCCGTGCCGGAGGCGGCCCGGGTCTCCCCGGTGAGCCGCTCGCGGTCGCGGATCATGTCCTCGACGGTCAGCCCGCCGACGATGGAGCGCAGATGGCCGGCGAAGACGTTGTGGACGCGGTGGCCCATCATCGCCTGCTGGTCCAGGAAGCGGCGGGCGGCGTTGGCGATCGACACCGTGTCGTCGCCCACCTTGAAGATCACAACGCCCTTGACGTGCACCGGGATCCCCTGCGAGGTCACGCACTCGACGTCGAGGTCGGCCTCGTTGAGGTCCAGCGACAGCTTGCGGACGACCTGGACGCCCGGGGTGACGAGCGTCCCGCGGCCGGTGACGACCCGGAACCCCAGCCCCTCACCGACTCCCTCGGCGCGGTGCTTGGACCCGGAGATGATCAGTGCCTCGTTGGGCTCGGCGACCCGCCACATGAGCTTGAAGAGCACGATCAGGATGATGATCGAGGCGACGGCCGCCCCTGCGATGCCGATGAGCATCGGCTGATTCCCCCTTCAGGGCACACCGGTTCCGTGGCTGCGCTCTGTTGTGCAGGATGGCGCGGAACACGGTGGCAGCGGAGATTCTGCGCCTGTTCCGATCACTTGGGAAGCAGCTGGTGTCCTGATTCTGTATCAGCCGGTCAGGCCGGTGTTACGTACACCGTCCGTGGCGGCTGGTACTCGACCACGACCACCCGGGTGCCGACCGCCAGCCGCTCCCCGGGGAACGCCGGATGGGCGAGGAACGCCTCCGACCCCTGCCTGGCCACCACGTGGATCATCACCTCGCCGACCAGACCGTCGCCGACCGTCCCCGTCACCCGTCCCGTGCTGCCGACCACCGCGGACCCCTCTCCGTCGGCTCCCAGTGTGCCCGCGCGGCCGCTTCCTGGACCCCCTCTGGACCGCCACCCGCGGTGCCCGCTACGGTGTTGAGGTCTTGTTGCGGACAAAACCGTCCGTAGACACGGGAGCTCGGAGCACCGGGCTGAGAGGGCGCTGAACGGTACGCCACCACGCGTACCAACCGCTGCGTCGACCGCAGGAACCTGGACCGGGTAATGCCGGCGTAGGGAGTAGAAGGTCAGATGACCATGTTCGAAACACCGGAGAAGTCTGCCCAGAGCCCGGCGGGCGGCGCGGCCGGCAGCCCGGTCAGCAGCGCGGCCAGCGGCTACCCGACCCCCGCCTGGCGCAAGGCCTACCGTGAGGGATCCCGCCCCGACCTGCGGGTTCCGTACCGCGAGGTGGTCCTCACCAACGGCGGGAGCGTCCCGCTGTACGACACCTCGGGCCCGTACACCGACCCCTCGTACGAGCCGGACGTCCGGCGCGGCCTGCCGGCCCTGCGCGACGCGTGGATCCGCCAGCGCGGCGACGTCGAGGAGTACGACGGCCGCGAGGCCCGCCCGGAGGACGACGGGATCAAGCACACCTCGCCGCGCGGCGGGGACCTGCGCAACCTCGACGCCGTCTTCCCCGGCCGCCCGCGCCGCCCGCTGCGCGGCCGCGACGGCGCGGCCGTCACCCAGCTCGCCTACGCGAGGCGCGGGATCGTCACGCCGGAGATGGAGTTCATCGCCCTGCGGGAGGGCCTGGAGGCGGAGTTCGTCCGCTCCGAGGTGGCCCGCGGCCGGGCGGTGATCCCGCTGAACGTGAACCACCCGGAGGTCGAGCCGGCGATCATCGGCACCAACTTCCTGGTGAAGATCAACGCCAACATCGGCAACTCCGCGGTCACCTCCTCGATCGAGGAGGAGGTGGAGAAGATGACCTGGGCGACCCGCTGGGGCGCCGACACCGTGATGGACCTCTCCACCGGCCGCAACATCCACACCACCCGTGAGTGGATCCTGCGCAACTCGCCCGTCCCGATCGGCACCGTGCCGCTGTACCAGGCGCTGGAGAAGGTCGACGGCAAGGCGGAGGAGCTGAGCTGGGACGTCTACCGCGACACCGTGATCGAGCAGTGCGAGCAGGGCGTCGACTACATGACCGTGCACGCCGGCGTGCTGCTTCGGTACGTGCCGATGACGGCCCGGCGCAAGACCGGCATCGTCTCGCGCGGCGGCTCGATCATGGCGGCCTGGTGCCTGGCCCACCACCGGGAGAACTTCCTCTACACCAACTTCGAGGAGCTCTGCGACATCCTCGCGAGCTACGACGTCACCTTCTCGCTCGGTGACGGCCTGCGCCCCGGTTCCACCGCGGACGCCAACGACCAGGCGCAGTTCGCCGAACTGCAGACCCTCGGCGAGCTCGGCCGGATCGCCCGGGACCGGGACGTCCAGGTGATGATCGAGGGCCCCGGCCACGTCGCGATGAACAAGATCAAGGAGAACATGGATCTCCAGAAGGAGATCTGCGACGAGGCGCCGTTCTACACCCTCGGCCCGCTCACCACCGACGTCGCCCCCGGCTACGACCACATCACCTCGGGCATCGGCGCGGCGATGATCGCCTGGTGGGGCACGGCGATGCTCTGCTACGTCACGCCCAAGGAGCACCTGGGCCTGCCCAACCGGGACGACGTGAAGACCGGCGTCATCACCTACAAGATCGCCGCGCACGCCGCCGACCTGGCCAAGGGCCACCCCGGCGCCAGCGACTGGGACGACGCGCTCTCGGACGCCCGGTTCGAGTTCCGCTGGGAGGACCAGTTCAACCTGGCCCTCGACCCGGAGACGGCCCGGGCCTTCCACGACGAGACGCTGCCGGCGGAGCCCGCCAAGACGGCGCACTTCTGCTCGATGTGCGGCCCGAAGTTCTGTTCGATGAAGATCTCCCAGAAGATCCGCGACGAGCACGGAGACGGATCGACGGCGGTGGCGACGGAGTTCGACCCGGAGGCGGCGGCCGGCATGGCCGCGATGTCGGCCGAGTTCGCCGCCAAGGGCAACCGGGTGTACCTGCCGTTGGCGGACTGACGGTCCGTCGCGCCCCGTCGGGTGCGTGACGAGGCGTGGAGCAGCGCTGTTCCGGGGGCAGGAGGGGGCTCCCGGAGCAGCGCTGTTTCCGGTGCCCCGCGCTCTCGGGGCTCGCCCGGGACAGTGCCTCGGCGATGATGGCGGCGGCGTCGCGGGGATCGGTCCGGGCCAGGGCGAGGAGGGCCTCCAGGCCCGCTCGCGCGACCGACCTGAAGATCACGGCGGTCTCGGACGGGAGTTCCGAGGCCGGGTCCTCCTCGGCCTGGTAGCGGCCGGTCCTCCTGATCGCGGGAAGCACCTCGTGGGTCACCCAGCGGCGGAACCTCTTGGCGTCGGGCTTCCTGGAACGAAGGATCAGTGAGTAGAGGCCGGACTCGCTGACGATGGAAAGCTGCTGGTCACCGCCAGGGGTGCGGATAGTACCCGCACCCTTTGCGTCGTCGTCGAGCCCTCGCACGGCGTCATGCACGCGCGCGATCCGGAGCACCGAGGCGACATCCGCGGCCACCCACCAGGGCTCCCCGTCGATGGTGACCACACGGACCTCGTGGCCCTGGCGCCTCGACTCGTTCGGACCGCGGCCGGGCGCCCGGGGTGTCGGCGGCGGCCGGGGTTCAGGCGCCGGCGTCCTGCGGGTACCAGCGGAGCTCGACGGTGTTGCCGTCCGGGTCCTGGACGTAGACCGAGGTGGCGCTGCCGCGGGCGCCGTAGCGGCCGACCGGCCCTTCCAGGACGGTGAAGGTGCCCGAGTCGATGACCTCCTGCCAGTCCAGGGGCTCCACGGTGAGGCAGATGTGGTCGACGTTGGACTCGCCCCGGGCGCCGTCCACCAGGTCGATGATGGTCTCCGGGGTGATCCGGACCGAGGGGAACGGCGCCTTGCCGGCGCGCCACTCGTCGACCCGGACCGGCTCCAGGCCGAGCGGGCCGAGGTAGAAGTCCAGCGCCCGCTCGACGTCCTGGACGTTGAGGACGAGGTGGTCGAAGGCCTTCACGCGAAGGTTCGGCATCGGTGCTCCCGGGTGGTGGGTTGCGGCGGAGAGGGTGTCCGGCCTGCTGTCTTCCATGATTCGCCGGTGGGAATCCGGCATCAAGGCACGATCGGAATACGATCGTTGAGCAGGATTAAACGACGGGGGTACGACATGTGGGAGCGGCTGGAGACCCGGATCTTCCTGACGCTGGCCGAGGAGCTGCACTTCGGCCGGACCGCCGAGCGGCTGGGGATCACCACCGGCCGGGTCAGCCAGGTGATCGGGAAGCTGGAGCGCCGGATCGGCGGCACCCTGTTCGAGCGCACCAGCCGCAGCGTCCGGCTGAGCGCGGTCGGCCGGCAGCTGGCGGACGACCTGGCCCCCCTGGTGGCCGGCATGGAGCAGGCCCTGCGGCGGGCCGCCGACGCGGCCCGGGGCGTCACGGGCGAGCTGCGGGTGGCCTTCCTCGGCGAGTGGACGGCGCCGGTGCTGCTCAAGGCGGTCGCGCTGTTCACCGAGCGTCACCCCGAGTGCCGGGTGGACGTGCGGGAGGTGCAGTTGTCCAACTCCCGGGCAAGCCTGCTGGACGGCTCGGTCGACGTACTGATCGCCTCCTACCCGTTCGACGGGATGGCCTGCGGGCCGGTGCTGCTGACGGAGCCAAGGGTGCTGGCGGTGTCCGCCGGGCACCCGCTGGCCGGCGAGGAGTCGGTGTCCGTCGAGGTGCTGGCGGAGCACCCGGTGATCCAGTACCCGGCGGTGACCTCCGCCGCCTTCAAGCGGGACCGTACGCCGGACCGTACGCCGGCCGGCCGCCCGGTGCCGGCCGGCCCGGCCGGCGGGACCTTCTCCGAGATGCTCACCCTGGTCGCCATGGGCAGGGGCGTCCTGCCGGTCGGCGCCCACTCCCGGCAGTACTACCCGCGTCCTGACGTCGCCTACGTGCCGATCCGGGACGCCCCGCCGATCGAGCGCGGTCCGGTCTGGCTGGAGGGCAACACCACCGCGCGGGTACGCGAGTTCGTCCGGGCGGCGGCGGACGCCGCGGGCGGGCCGGCGGGCCCGGGGGCGACAGCCCGGAGCTGATCCTGCGGTGGGGGCGCCGACCGACGCGAGGTGAGGCGGGCCTGCCCGGTGGGGGCGGCGGCGGGGGCGATCGGCCACCGCGGCGCTGACTTCGAAACGATTTGTCAGGACATCTGCTGACGCGGAAAGTCACGGAAAAATATCGGAGTATACGCGGACCGTCGCGGTCCAGTAGCGTACGCCGTCGTCCCCGTCGATCGCTTGTCCGATATACCCACAGGATTTCTCTTGAATCTCGACTTCAGCGCCGAGCCCCTCTTCTCCTGGTACGTCGTGCTGCTGTGCATCAGCGGTGTCGCGATGGTTGCCATCGGTGCCGTCAATTTCGGTGCCCTCAGCATCGGCTGGCGTATTTTCAACGCGGTCGCCGGTGTCGGCTTCCTCGGTTACGGCATCTACCTCGGATTCATCTTCGAGGGCGGCGAGTACCTGCTGTTCTTCAAGGCGTTCATCCTGCCCGGCGTGCTGATCTTCAACTTCGTCCGTTCGCTGGCCACCCGCGGCAACGCGCCCGCGCCGCAGGTCTTCCAGCCGGCCCAGGCCTACCCGGCGGACGCGCCCGCCCAGCCCTTCCAGCCGGCCGCGCCCGCTCAGCCGGCGCCCGTGCAGCAGCCGGGCCAGGCGAACCAGGCAGGCTGAACCGGCCGGCCCGGGGCAGCTGCTCCGGGCACGTCGGACCAGTGACGGTCGAACGCCGTCCCACAGGGCCCGTCCGCCACCGGGACGGCGTTCGGCGTGTCCGCCGCGCCGCCTCCGGGGCGGGCCCGGTCCGTCCTTCCGGGGGAGTCAGACGTCGTCGGGGCTGGTGAAGGCGGGCGGGCTGTAGCCCGGGCTGCTGAACTCGGCCGTGCGCGGCGTGCGGCCCTCGGGGTCGGTGACGCCCTCGACCCCGGGGCTGGAGAAGCCGGGGCTGCTGAAACTCGCACCGCTGTAGCCGGGACTGCTGAAGTCCGGCGGGGTGGGCGGGTCGCGGTGCTCGCCCGTGCTCTCGGCGGCCGGCGCGGCCCGGGGCGCCGGGGTGAACGGCGGCAGCGCGGGCTCCGAGTCCAGGTTGGCCCGCAGGTAGGGCAGCAGGGCGCGGTCCCGCAGCGCGAGCTGCCAGGCCCGGCGGGCGTCGGCCACCTCGGCGCGCAGTTCGGGATCGGTCTCGTCCGGCGGACCGGCGCCGTCGCGCAGCGCGGTCAGGACGAGTCCGACGATGCCGATGACCATCGCGCCGGCGCCGATGGCGAGCGCGAGCCAGCCCGCGGTGAGCAGGGAGCGGCCCAGCACCAGCTCGGGGGCGGCGGTGCTCAGCACGTACCCGAGCAGCAGGAAGACCAGCCCGGCGGCGCCGGCCAGGATCGGCGCCAGGACGGTGAGCACGGGGAAGAGGCCCGCGCCGTCCTCGGAGCTGAGCTGGGCGGCGAGTTCGCCGATGTTCCGAGGGCCGGTGCTGCGCGGGGTGGACTCGTGGACGGGGGCGGGCCGCGGCCGCCCGGTCCCGGCGCGCAGGTTGTCGCGCAGCCGGGTGTAGTGCTCGTACTCGACGGCGGCGCCCGAGGCGATGGCGCTCGCGGCGAGCAGCGCCTTGGTGCGCAGCTGCTCGGAGGTGAGGCGGGCGGTGTTCCCGGTGCCGGTGCTGCCGGTGCCGGTACCCGGTTCGCGTTCGCGCAGTGCCGCCAGGATGGTTCCGTCGCGCAGTGCTTCGTCGAGGAGGCGCTCGAAGTCCGGGCGGTCCTCGGCCAGCAGGTGCGGGGCGTTGTTCATGCGGACCCCGTTCGCTCCGTCACGGAGGTGGATTTCCGCACCGGGGTACGCCTTCGGAGGGTGGGGCCGGGGCGGCCTGGTGCGGTGTGCCTCGATGGTAGGGGCGGGTGGGGGCGCACAGACAGTCGGTTTCCGGAATTTCAGCGCCGGGGGCGTGCGGGATGCTCCCTGGCATCCCTTCCGGACCGGTTCAGTTGACGGGCAGTCGGGCGATCAGCAGGCGGCCTTCCATGGTGACGCCGCCGTCCATGGCGACGGCCAGCTCGTCGGCGTAGACGTACGGGCCGGGGATGTGCGGGGGCGCGCCGTCCTCGGCGTGGGCCGCGCCGGTGAGGTACGGGATGGGGCTGTGGCCGTGCACGACGCGCCGGCCGCCGTAGGCGTCGAGCAGCTCGTGGACGGCGGTGGGGCCGGCGTTGCCGCGGAAGGCGAACCGCTTGGTGAAGCGGCGGAAGGCGTCCCACCACTCGTCGGCGCCCTCGTCGGCGAGCAGGTTGTGAACGGCGTCGTTGACCTCGGCGATCGACTCGCCGTACTCCAGGTAGGCGGTGGTGTCGGAGTGCAGCAGCAGGTGGTCGTCCTCCAGTGCCATCGCGGGCAGCCGGGACAGCCAGCTGATGTGGTGCGACTCCAGCCGGTCGAGGTCGTGCTGCTGGCCGCCGTTGAGCCGCCAGGCGGCGAGGAAGGAGGCGGTGCCGGCGGTGGACTGCACGGGTTCGTCGCCGTAGCGGTGCGCGCCGAGGAAGAGCAGTTCGTGATTGCCCATCAGGGCGCGGCAGTAGCCGCCGGCGGCGGCGGCCTCGGCGGCGAGCTGCATGACCAGGTCGATGACGCCGATGCCGTCGGGGCCGCGGTCGGTGAAGTCGCCGAGGAACCAGATCCGGGAGCGGCCGGCGGACCAGTGGCCGTCGGCGTCGATCAGGCCCTGGTGGCGCAGCTCGGCGACCAGCTCGTCGAGGTAGCCGTGCACGTCGCCGACGACGTACAGCGGGCCGGGGGGCTCGCTGGGGTCGGGCGCGGGGTACGGGGTGGAGTAGGGCAGGCCGTCCTCGGTGAGCGGGGGGCCCAGCTCGATGGTCGGCGGGTCCTCGCGCGACGGCGCCGGCTGTGCGGCGAGGTCGTGCAGGGTGGGCTCGTGCGGGACCTGCGCCTGGAAGGAGGGGTCCTGGTAGCCGGGCTCCTGGAAGCCTGCCTCCTGGTAGCCCGGTTCCTGGAAGGCCTGCTCCTGGAAGGCGGGATCCTGGAAGGCCTGCTCCTGGAAGAGCGGCTGGTGCTGGTCCTCGCGGTGCGGGGCGCTCTGCTGCGGGGCGGAGGGCCAGTGCTGTTCGAGGTAGCGGGCGCCGCCGTAGGCGCTGTACGTCTCGGAGTAGCCGTCGGTGTAGCCGGTGGGTTCCGCGGGCTCGAAGTAGGAGCCGTAGGGCAGCACGTCGAGGTCCGGGTGATGGCGGGGGCCTGAGTCCGGCTGTTCAGGCCCGGGGAAGCGGTCCTCGGGTGTCATCCGCCCATCATAGGAAGACCACTCTCCCGGCGTCCTCACCTGGTGGGTATCCAATTCTCCGGAGCGTCAGTCGGGCGGCCCGTGAGGTCCGTTTTGTCCGGGACTGAGTGGACTAGACCTCGCCGGGGGAGCGGGGCGGGCTGACGGTGGTTCGGGTGCTGCGGCGCTGGGAGGAGGCCCGGACGATCAGCTCGGTGGGCATCAGGGTGCCGGGCGGCGGTCCCGTCCCAGCGGTCCGGAAGCGGGGCGGGAAGAGCCGTCCGACGTCCACCCCGGTGCCCGAGTCGACGCCCTCGATGGCGTCGATCAGCAGGTTGACCACGGTGGTGCCGATCCGGCGCGGCTTGAGCGACAGGGTGGTGATCGGGGGCTCGGTGCCGGCGTAGACGTCGCTCTCGCTGCAGCAGACCAGCAGCAGGTCGTCGGGCACCCGCAGGCCGTACCGGCGGGCGGCGGCCAGCAGGTCGGTGCCGTTCGGGTCGAAGAGGCCGTAGACGGCGTCCGGGCGGTCCGGGCGGGCGAGCAGCCGGTCGGCCGCCACCGCGCCGGCCGCCGGGTCGTGGGCGGGGTAGGTCTCGTACACCGGCTCCTGGCCGACCCGGCCGCACCAGCCGAGGTAGGCGTCGGTGGAGAGCCGGGTGTACGTGTCGGTGCTGGTGCCGGTGAGCAGGCCGATCCGGCGGGCGCCGGACTCGGTGAGGTGGTCGAGGATGCCCAGGACGGCGGCCTCGTGGTCGTTGTCGACCCAGGCGGTGACCGGGCAGTTGCCGGGCTTGCCGTCGCTGACCACCGGCACGCCGGACCGGTAGAGCTCGCTGACCAGGGGGTCCTGGTCGGGCGGGTCGATCACCACGGTGCCGTCCAGGGCGATGTTGCCCCAGACGTCGTGTCGGGACGAGGCCGGCAGTACCACCAGGGCGTAGCCGCGGCCGAGCGCGGCGCTGGTGGCGGCCCTGGCCATCTCGGCGAAGTAGGCGAACTCGGTGAAGGTGAACGGCTCCTCGCCGTAGGTGGTGACGGTCAGGCCGATCAGGCCCGACCTGCCGGTGCGCAGGGTTCGGGCGGCGGCCGAGGGGCGGTAGCCGAGGCGCTCGGCGACCTCGCGGACCCGGCTTCTGGTCTCGTCGGGCAGGCGCCCCTTACCGTTCAGCGCGTCGGAGACCGTGGTGATCGACACTCCGGCGGCTGCTGCCACATCCCGGATGCCGGCCCGCTCCAGACGTCGTGAGGTGGTGGGTCGCCGACCGCTCTGGTTGGCTGCTGCTGTCATGGCGGACCGATCGTATGGCTCATGACGGCTCCCTGTGACCGGGGCGGTCCGAAGCGGAGAAGATACGTTTCTCCATGAACGAGGCGGTGGCGGTCCCTTCGATACCCGGCGGAAATCAGCCGTCTTACCTCTGACATGTGCCATTGGAACCCGGCAGAATGGCTGATCTGCACCCCTCGGCCCGCCGGGCATGTCACTCCTACGGGTGAGCGCGGTCGGTATCGTTCAAGGCACCCGGCCGGGGCGGGTGCGCACCCCGGTACCCCGCGTACGGCGATCCCGTCACGCGGCGGACATGATCAGCACCGCGCACCTGCAAACAGGCCGCGCGGCAGCAGAGCACAGAAGGAGACGAGCGTGAGCGGTACGGCAGCGCAGGGCCCCCGGCTGAGGCCGACCCTGGACGGCATCCCCACCTACAAGCCCGGCAAGCCCGCCGGAGCCGACGCCTACAAGCTGTCCTCCAACGAGAACCCGTACGAGCCGCTGCCCGGCGTGCTCGACGCGGCGGTGGCGGCGGCCGGCTCGTTCAACCGGTACCCCGACATGGCGGTCTCGGAGCTGACGGAGGAGCTCGCCGCGCGCTTCGGCGTCCCGGCCGAGCACATCGCCACCGGCACCGGCTCGGTCGGCGTCGCCCAGTCGCTGATCCTCGCCACGGCGGGCCCCGGCGACGAGGTGATCTTCGCCTGGCGCTCCTTCGAGGCCTACCCGATCATCACCCAGGTCGCCGGCGCGGTCCCCGTCCCGGTGCCGCTCACCGCGACCGAGGACCACGACCTCGACGCGATGCTCGCCGCGATCACCGGGCGGACCAGGCTGATCTTCGTCTGCAACCCGAACAACCCGACCGGCAACGCGATCCACCGCGCCGAGCTGGAGCGCTTCCTGGACGCCGTCCCGGCCGAGATCCTGGTCGTCCTCGACGAGGCCTACATCGAGTTCATCCGCGACGCCGAGGTGCCCAACGGCATCGAGCTCTACCGCGACCGCCCGAACGTCTGCGTCCTGCGCACCTTCTCCAAGGCGTACGGCCTGGCCGGGCTGCGGGTCGGCTTCGCCGTCGCGCACGAGCCGGTCGCCACCGCGCTGCGCAAGACCGCCGTCCCGTTCGGCGTCAGCCAGCTCGCCCAGGACGCGGCGGTCGCCTCGCTGCGCGCCGAGGACGCCCTGCTGGTCCGGGTCGAGGCCCTGGTCGAGGAGCGGGCCCGGGTGCTCGCCGCCCTCGTCGCCCAGGGCTGGACGGTCACCGACTCGCAGGCCAACTTCGTCTGGCTCCGGCTCGGCGAGCGCACCCTGGACTTCGCCGCCGCCTGCGGCGCCGCCGGTGTGATCGTCCGCCCGTTCCCGGGCGAGGGCGTCCGGGTCTCGATCGGCGAGGCGGCCGGCAACGACATCTTCCTCGCGACCGCCGAGACCTTCCGCAAGGCCCTGTAGCGGCCCGCCCGCCGCGGCCCCGGCCCGTCCGGGTGCCCGTGCCGGGCCCGCCCGCGCCGTGACGAGGGGGCGCACCGCCGACGCGGTGCGCCCCTTCTTACCGCCCCCTGCACCGTTGCCGGGCGCGCATCCGGGTGTTCGGCCCCGACCCCACCAGGGATGTTGGGGCAGAGGGAATCTGACGGTCTATCGTTTTCGGTATGTCCTCCGCCGAACTGATCCGCATCGTCTCCCGCTCCTCCCCCATGGCCCTCGCCCAGGTGGAACGGGTCCGCGCCGAACTGGGCGCGCTGCACCCCGGGATCAGGACGGAGGTCGTCCCCGTCACCACCTCGGGCGACCGCTGGATGGGCGATCTCGCCCAGCTCGGCGGGAAGGGCGCCTTCACCAAGGAGGTCGACGCCGCGCTGCTCGCCGGCGAGGCCGACCTCGCGGTGCACTGCGTCAAGGACGTGCCCGCCGACCGGCCGCTGCCCGCCGGAACGGTCTTCGCCGGGTTCCTCAAGCGGGACGACATCCGGGACGCCCTGGTCCACCCCGCCGGCCGCACCCTCGACGAGCTCCCCGCCGGGGCCCGGATCGGCACATCCTCGGTGCGCCGGCGGGCCCAGCTCGCGGTCTCGCACCCGCACCTGGAGTGCGTCCCGATGCGGGGCAACGCCAACCGCCGGCTGGAGAAGCTCGCCGCCGGCGAGGCCGACGCCCTGCTGCTGGCCGTCTCGGGCCTGGAGCGGATCGGACGGCCCGACCTGATCACCGAGATCCTGCCGGTCGAGACGATGTGCCCGCCGATCGGCGCGGGCGTCCTCGGCCTGCAGTGCCGCGAGGACGACACCCGCACCATCGACACCGTCTCCGGGCTCGGCGACGCCGACGCCTGGCGGGAGACCACCGCCGAGCGGATGTTCCTGCACGTGCTGCAGGGCCACTGCAACAGCCCGATCGCCGGCTACGCCAAGGCCGAGCGGGACGGCCGCCTCTCCCTGCGGGCCCGGGTCTTCTCCCCCGACGGCAAGACCGTGCTGGACGCCCACGAGTGGGCCGGCCCGCTCGACCCCGCCACCCTGGGCACCTCGGTCGCGGTCGCGCTGCTGCGCCAGGGCGCGCGCGAGCTGATCGACACCATCCCGCACTGAGGGCGCCCGGCGCGGGCGCGCACCACCGGCCGCCGCCCGGATGCGGCGGGCGGCCGGGCGGTGCAGGGTCGGGGTATGGCCTCGATCATCGTGCTGCTGGAGCTGGAGCCGTCCACCGAGGTGCTCGACGAGGGTGAGGTGGACGTCGGCGCCCGGGTGCGCTGGGTCCACGCCGCGGCGGGCGACCCGGACGTGCCGGAGGACCCGGCGCCGCGGACGTTCTGCGGTATCGACACCGCGCCCCTGGAGTACGAGCCGTACCGGCCGTCCGGACCGGGGGAGCCCTGGTACCCGCCACTGCACCGGACCAGGCGCTGCCGCGACTGCGAGACGGCACTGCGGAGCCTGTGAGCCGCGGGACCGGGGCGGGGGACGGGCGACCCTCCGCCCGTCCCCCGCCCCGGCTCCACGGCCGGCATGCCCCCAGCCGGCCGTTTCGCCGTCCGTCACTCGCCGCGCCGGCGCAGGAAGGCTCCCGAGGCGGCCGCGCCCAGCAGGACCAGGACGGTGTTGGCCAGGACGGCGACACCCACCCCGCCGAGCACCGTGGCGGTGGCCGTGCCGCCGCCGAGGGCCGTCATCCTGGCGGTGACCACGGCGCTCATCACCGGGGTGCCGAGCGTGATGCCGACCTGCTGGGTCATCGTGGCGACGCCGGTGGCCAGGCCCTGCTCGTGGTCGGGCAGGCCCGAGGTGGCGGTCACCATGAAGCCGACGATCGCCAGCATGTTGCCCACGCCGCCGACGAAGGTGGCCGCCAGCAGCAGGGCCAGCCAGCCGGTGCCGGTGCCGAGCAGCAGCAGTGCGGCGGTCGCCGCCGCCTGCACCAGCAGGCCGGTGACCAGCGTGTTCCGGGTGCCGAGGCGGCGGATCACCCGGGGGGCCCGGATCCCGCCGAGGACCGTCCCGGCGCCGAGGACGGCGAAGGCCAGGCCGGTGGCGAGCGGCGAGAAGCCGAGCACCCGCTGCAGGTAGAGCGTCATCAGGAAGACCAGCGAGGTCTCGGTGGCGAAGGCGATCAGGCCGGCCAGGTTGCCCCAGACGACCGTCCGGCGGCGCAGCACCCGGACGGGTACCAGCGGGTGGGCGGCGGCCCGCTCGACGAACCGGAACGCCACCAGCAGCAGGGCGCCGACGGCCAGCGCGCCGAGCGCGAGCGGGTCGCCCCAGCCGTGCTCGCCGGCCCGGGTCAGGCCGTACACCAGGGCGAGCAGGCCGCCGGTGACGGCGGCCGCGCCCGGCAGGTCGATCCGGGGCCGCTCGGCGCCGCCGCGGCCCTCGGCGGACTCGGGGACCAGACGCGGCGCCACCAGCAGGACGGCCAGCGCCACCGGGACGTTGACGAAGAACGCCCAGCGCCAGCTGAGCAGGTCGGTCAGCAGCCCGCCGAGGACAGCCCCGGAGGTGAAACCGGCCGACATCAGCGCGCCGTTCAGGCCCAGTGCCCGCTCCCGCAGCGGGCCTTCGGGGAACGCGGTGGTGAGCAGTGCGAGCCCGGCGGGGGTGACGGCGGCGGTGGCCAGGCCCTGCGCGACCCGGGCGGCGAGCAGCACCCAGGGGGTGGTCGCCAGGCCGCCCACCAGCGAGGAGGCGGCGAGGACGGCGAGTCCGACCAGGAACACCCGGCGCCGGCCGAACAGGTCGGCGACCCGGCCGAACAGCAGGCTGAACCCGGCGGCGCTGAGGGCGAAGGCGGTGACGATCCACTGCAGGCCGCCGAGCGGGAAGCCGAGGCCGCGGCCGATCACCGGCAGGGCGACGTTGAGGATGGAGAAGTCCACGGCCAGCATGAACTGGGCGGCCAGCAGGACGACCAGGACGAGGCGTTGGCGTCCGGTCATGGTGGCGGGCGCTTTCGGCGCCGCCGGCGGCAGGGGGGTCTGGTCGAGCACGGTCATGGCGGGCTTCCTCCCGGATCGGAGCTGCGAAGTGGGTACGGCGGCAGCCTCCGCCCGCCCCGGGCGCGGACCCAGCCCCCTGCGATGGGTAGCACCGGCAGGGACAGGCTCGGCCGGCCCGCCGGGTGTTCACTGGACTCATGGACAAACCGGTGGAGTTGAGCGATTTTCTGCGGACCCGCAGGGCCCGGCTGCAGCCCGAGGACGTCGGCCTCGTCGCGTACGGCGCGCGCCGCCGGGTGCCGGGGCTGCGCCGGGAGGAGCTGGCCCAGCTGGCGGGGGTGAGCGTCACCTACTACACCCGGCTGGAGCAGGGACAGAGCCTGAACGCCTCGGACGAGGTGCTGGACGCGCTGGCCCGTGCGCTGCGGCTGAGCCCGGACGAGCACGCCCACCTGCGCAACATCGCCCGCCCGGGCCGGGCCCGGCCGCGCCCGGCGGACCGCTTCGAGCGGGCCAGGCCCGGCACCCGGCAGCTGATCGCGGCGATGCGGGAGGTGCCCGCGGTGGTGGTGGGGCACCGTAACGAGGTGCTGGCCTGGAACCCGCTCGGGCACGCGCTGCTGGCCGGGCATCTCGATCCGGCCGCCCCGGACCACCGGGGGGAGCGGCCGAACCTCTCCCGGATGCTCTTCCTCGATCCGCACACCCGGGAGCTCTACCGCCGCTGGGAGGAGGAGGCCCGGGCGAACGTCGCCTACCTGCGGCTGACCGCGGGCCGGCACCCGGACGACCGGGAGCTGGCCGCCCTGGTCGGCGAACTGTCGATGAACAGCCCGGAGTTCGCTGCACTCTGGGCCAGGCATCCGGTCAACGACTGCCTGTTCGGCAGCAAGGAGCTGCACCACCCGGTGGTCGGCCGGCTGGAGCTGGCCTTCGAGGCGATGCCGCTGCCCGAGGGCGGCGGGCACCGGATGCTGCTGTACAGCGCCGAGCCGGGGTCGGCCTCGGACGCGGCCCTGCGCCTGCTGGCGAGCGCGGCGGCGGGTGCCTCGGCCCCTGCGGCGGCGGGAGCGGCCGCCCCGGACTGCGGGATCACTGTGGATGGCTGGGAACTGCCTGGGAGTTCGGTCAACCGCTGATGAGGGGGCCGGTGCGGACAGCCCAAGACTGTGCCGATAGGTCCCTCAATGTCCGGTTTTCCGGGGTCAGGGACTTCCCAGCCGCACCCCAGGACTCCGCAAGAGCCCGGGGCGAGGCTTGCCCCCATGAAGGTGTTCCCGCGACGGCGTGGTGCCGTCCTCGTCAACTCCGCACTCGGCGTGGCCCTCCTGGGGGGCGCCGCCCTGGTGTACACCACCTTGGACAGCGGTACCAGCGTGGCGGCCGGCAAGGCCCAGGTACGAACGGCGACGGTGGCCAAGGGCACGGTCCTGGCCACCGTGTCCGGAACCGGCACCCTTGCCTCACCGACCGACGCCGGGCAGGACTTCGTCACCGGAGGCAAGCTCACCGCGGTCAAGGTCGCGGTCGGTGACACGGTGACCAAGGGCCAGGTGCTGGCGACCGTGGACACCACGGCCGCCCAGCAGCAGGTGGACGCCGCCCGGTCGGCGCTCACCGCGGCCAAGGCCAACCTGACCAAGGCCGAGGCCGGCGTCACCACCACGACCACCTCCCAGCTGCCCGCCTCCTCCGGCTCGGGCTCCTCCGGCGGCGGCTCCGGCTCCTCGGGCAGCGGCAGCCGGGGTACCGGCGCGACGGCCACGGCCAGCGCCACGCCGACGCCGCAGACCACCACGATCACCACCACCAAGGTGGACGACGCGGCGGTCGCCCAGGCCCAGCAGCAGGTCGACACGGCGCAGACCAATCTCACCAACGCCCAGGCCACGCTGGCCGGTACGACGCTGACCGCCTCCGTGGACGGCACCGTCGCCTCGGTCGGCGGCAAGGTCGGCGACACCGCCTCGGGTGGTTCCACCGGCTCGACCGGCTCCACCAGCAGCAAGTCGACCGGGACGACGACCACTTCGTCCTCCGCGACGCCGAGCGGCTTCATCGTGCTGACCAACCCGACCGGGATGCAGGTCACCGCGGCCTTCTCGGAGCTGGACTCGCTCAAGCTCAAGAAGGGCGAGGCGGCCACCGTCACGCTCAACGCGCAGTCCGACACCAAGCTCAACGCGACCGTCCTGTCGGTGAGTTCGCTGCCGACCAGCAGCGGGAGCGGTGGCGCCGTGCAGTACGGCGCGACGCTGCAGATCACCGGTGACACCAGCAAGCTGCGGACCGGCCTGAGCGCCACCGTCTCGGTGGTCACCGGCGAGGCGGACAACGCCCTCTCGCTGCCCGCCGCCGCACTGGCCGGCACCGGCGCCAGCCGGACCGCGACGCTGGTCGCGACGGACGGCACCACCTCCCGGGTGACGGTGACGGTCGGCGTGGTCGGCGATGCCACGGTCGAGGTGACCGAGGGCCTGAAGGAGGGCGACAAGGTCGAACTGGCCTCCACCACCTCCGGATCGAGCAACGGGTTCCCGAGCGGGAACTTCCCGGGGCTCGGCGGCGCGGGCGGCGGCCAGGGCGTGGGCATCTCCGGTGGCGGCGCCGGGGCCGGCCGGGGCGGCAACCGCTGATGCGCCGCCACAGCTCCGGCGGCCGGGCCGGCTCCGGGCGGGCGGGCGGCGTCGTCGCCCGCGCGGCCGCCGCCGGCCCGGGCGAGTCCGCTCCCCCGCCGGTGATCCAGATCCGCCGGGTCACCAAGTCCTACGGCCACGGCGACGCCACCGTGCACGCGCTGCGCGGCCCGTCCGACCCGGTGAGCGGGGAGCCGCTCGGCGTCACCCTGGACATCGAGCAGGGCGATTTCGTCGCGGTGATGGGCAGTTCGGGTTCGGGCAAGTCGACGCTGATGAACATCCTCGGCTGCCTGGACGTCCCCACCGGGGGCCGCTACCTGCTGGACGGCACCGACGTCGGCCACCTCGACGAGGGCCAGCTCTCGCTGGTCCGCAACCGCAAGATCGGCTTCATCTTCCAGTCCTTCAACCTGGTGCCCCGCACCACGGCCCTCGCCCAGGTCGAACTTCCGCTGGCCTACGCCGGCGTACGGTCGGCCGAGCGGCGGCGCCGGGCGCTGGCGGCGCTCTCCCTGGTCGGGCTCGCCGAGCGCTCCGGGCACAAGCCCAACGAGCTGTCCGGCGGCCAGCAGCAGCGGGTGGCCGTGGCCCGGGCACTGGTCACCGCCCCCGCGATGCTGCTCGCCGACGAGCCCACCGGCAACCTGGACAGCCGTTCCACGGAGGAGGTGCTGGGCATCATCGACGGGCTCAACGCGATCGGTCGCACCGTCGTGCTGATCACCCACGAGGACGAGGTCGCCCGGCACGCCAAGCGGGTGATCCGGCTGGTGGACGGAGCTGTCGTGCGGGACTTCCGGCAGGGTCCGGTGGGCGGTCCGCCGCCGGCGATCCGCCCCGAGCTGGTCGGAGGCCGGTCGTGATCCTCTGGCAGATGCTCCGCTTCGCCTTCGGCGGCCTGGCCGCCAACAAGGTGCGCTCCGCCCTGACCATGCTGGGCGTGCTGATCGGGGTCGCCTCGGTGATCCTGCTGCTCGCGGTCGGCAACGGCTCCTCCGTGGCGGTGAAGGACTCGATCACCGCGCTGGGGACGAACTCGCTGACGGTGTCGGCCGGGTCCTCCGTCGGCGGGGCCCGTGGCGCGTCCACCGCGAAGAAGCTCACGGTGGACGACGCCAAGGCGCTGGCCTCCTCGGCGCAGGCGCCGGACATCAAGTCCGTGGCGCCGGTGGTCACCACCACCGGGACGGCGCTGTACGGGGACATCTCGTACAGCCCGGGGTCGATCGTCGGCACCTACCCGGCGTACTTCGAGACCTCGAACCAGAAGGTCGAGAAGGGCGACTACTTCAGCAACGACGACGTGCTGAACGCCCGCAAGGTCGCGGTGCTCGGCTCGACCACGGCCAAGCAGCTGTTCGACACCGTGGACCCGGTGGGCAAGCAGATCACCATCGGCGGTACGCCGTTCACCGTGACCGGCGTGCTGAAGACCAAGGGCAGCACCGGGTTCAACGACCCGGACGACCTGGTGATCGCCCCGCTGCCGACCGTCCAGAACGCCTTCACCGGCTTCGGTTCGGTCAACCAGATCCTGGTCCAGGCGACCTCGGCGGAGACCACCACCGCCGCGCAGGCCGAGATCACCCAGATCCTGATGGGCACCCACGCCCTGGCGGACGCCAGCAAGCTGGACTTCCGGATCAGCAACCAGGCCTCGCTGCTGACGGCGCGGGAGAGCACCGGCAAGACCTTCACGGTGCTGCTCGGCGCGGTGGCCGCGATCTCGCTGCTGGTCGGCGGGATCGGGATCACCAACATCATGCTGGTGACGGTCACCGAGCGGACCAGGGAGATCGGCATCCGCAAGGCGCTCGGTGCGCCGAAGGGGGTCATTCTCGGGCAGTTCCTGACCGAGTCGACCCTGCTGTCGGTGCTCGGCGCCGGTCTCGGGGTGCTGGCGGGCCTGGTCGGTTCGCACTTCAGCATCGTCGGCATCAAACCGGTGGTGATCCCGGAGTCGGTGCTGGCCGCGTTCGGCATCGCGGTCGCCATCGGCCTGTTCTTCGGCAGCTACCCGGCCAACCGGGCCGCTTCGCTGCGGCCCATCGACGCCCTCCGGCACGAGTGACCCAGGAGCCCTGACCATCGTGAGCAACGACAACCACTTGCTGGTGCCGCGCGAGGACGACAACAGCCCGATCGCCCAGGTCGAGCTGCTCTCCTCGGCGCCGGACGCCCGTGACATCACCACCGAGCTGGCGGCGCCGCCGCGGCGCCGGCTGCCCTGGCTGACCCTGGCACTGGCGGGCGGGGTGCTCGCCGCGGCGGCGTTCAGCGGCGGCGTCTGGTACCAGCAGAACCACGGGAGCACCAAGTCCGCGGCGGCCGGCGGCGGTGGGCAGCAGCGGGCCGCCGCCCCGGGCGGCTACGGCGGCCAGGGCGCCGCCGGCCAGGGTGCGGCGGGCCAGGGCACCGGCCGCCGCACCGGCCAGGCCGGTGGCCAGACCGGCGGTCAGGCGGGCGGTACGGGTGCAGCGGGCGGCGCCGGCGGCTTCACCCGCGGCACCGTGAAGGTCGTGGACGGCACCACCGTCTACCTGACCGACGCCAACGGCAACACCGTCAAGGTGACGACCGGCGACTCGACCAAGGTGCAGCTCAACAAGGAGGGCAAGGTCGGCGACCTGCAGCCCGGCCAGAGCGTCACGGTGGTCGGCACCCCGGACGCCTCCGGCGGCTACGCGGCCACCCAGCTGGTCGAGGGCGCGGCGGCCGGCGGCTTCGGCGGCTTCGGCGGCGCCCGCACACCGTCCGGCGGCTGACCCCGCGGCCTCCGGACCACGGCCCGGCCGGCACCCCGCCGGCCGGGCCGTCTTTCTGCCCGCCGGTCGTCGTCCTGGACCGCCGGGTTGCCGGGCCGCCCCCTCGCCGGGGGACGGGCGCCCGGGGCCCGTCGGGCGGGCGTTCGAGGGCGAAGGGCCCTTGCCCCGAGAAATCCCCCCCCGGTTAAGCTGGTTAATCCAACATTCATCAACCACGCATAGCCTCCCAGGGCTATCGTCCGATGAGTGTCATCGTCCGACCGGGAGGCGGAACAGCCGTGCAAGGGATCGTGTCGACATCAGGGATCGCGGCCAGCGCCGGTACCTCGGGTGAAGCCTTCCTCCTGGTCGTCGACGACGAACCGAACATCCGCGAGCTGCTCTCGGCCTCGCTGCGGTTCTCCGGCTTCCGGGTCTCCTCCGCCGCGAACGGCGAGGAAGCCCTCGCCGCCGTGGCCGCCGAACGCCCCGACCTGGTGGTGCTGGACGTGATGCTCCCGGACCTCGACGGCTTCACCGTCGTCGAGCGGCTGCGCGAGCAGACCCGGCGCGACCGGATAGCCGGGCCCGCGCACACCGGCGACCACCTGCCGGTGCTCTTCCTCACCGCCAAGGACGGCGTCGGCGACAAGGTCCAGGGCCTGGCCGTCGGCGCGGACGACTACGTCACCAAGCCCTTCAGCCTGGAGGAGCTGATCGCCCGGATCCGCGCCATCCTGCGCCGGGCCGGCGGCCCCGCCGAGGACGGGCGCCTGGTGGTCGCCGACCTCACCCTCGACCCGGTGGCCCACGAGGTCACCCGGGCCGGCACCCCGGTCTCGCTCTCGCCGACCGAGTTCAAGCTGCTGCACTACCTGATGGCCAACGTCGGCCGGGTGGTCTCCAAGGCGCAGATCCTGGACCACGTCTGGGCGTACGACTTCGGCGGCGACCTCTCCATCGTCGAGTCGTACATCTCCTACCTGCGCCGCAAGCTCGACTCCGGGCCGGTGCACGGGCCCAAGCTGATCCACACCGTCCGCGGCATCGGCTACGCCCTGCGCCGGCCGCCGCAGAACTGACCACGCTCGGATGCCCCGGCCCGACCTGTTCCGCCCCCGACCCGGCCCGCGCCCGCCGGGCCGGCTCCGACTGCCCCGGCCCGGCTCCCTGACGGCCCGGCTGTCGCTGCGCGCCCGGCTGCTGGTGCTCGCCCTGCTACTGGTCACCACGGGGCTTGCGGTCAGCGACACCATGGTCCTCGGTACCGTCCGGCACCAGCTCGAGCAACGCCTGGACGAGCAGCTCCAACGCTTCGCCGAGCCGCTGTCGCACCGCGCCGCCGGGCGCCAGACCTGGGGCGACAAGGGGCAGCCGCCGGCCGTCGCCGGGAAGCGGGCACTGCCGCTGCTGGCCGCGCTGCCGAGCCAGTACACCGTCCTGTACCTGTCCGCCGAGGGCAAGGTGCAGCAGGTCGTCCGCCAGCCGCTCACCGAGTCCGACCCGGCCCCGGAGCTGGGCCGCCTCGACCCCGCGACCACCGACCCGCAGGTGGCCTTCGACCTGCCCGACACCCGCGGCCGCGGCTCCTGGCGGGCCGTCGTCCTGCCGCTGCAGCGCCAGGCCGCCGGCAGCGAGTTCGCCGCGCCGAACGCCTCGTACCTGCTGGTCGCGGTCTCCCGGGAGGAGGTCGACGCCACCGTCGGCAAGCTGCGCGCCTCCTTCCTCGCGATCGGCGGAGTCGTCCTGCTGCTGATCGCCGCCCTCGGCTTCTTCGCCGTCCGGGCCGGGCTGCGGCAGCTGCGCGGCATCGAGAAGGGCGCCGCCCGGATCGCCTCCGGCGAACTGTCGCACCGGATGCCGGAGCTCTCCACCCGCACCGAGGTCGGCCGGCTCTCCGCCGCCCTCAACGGGATGCTCACCCAGATCGAGGCGGCCTTCGCGGCCCGCGCCGAGTCGGAGGCCCGGATGCGGCGCTTCGTAGCCGACGCCTCGCACGAGCTGCGCACCCCGCTCGCCGGCATCCGCGGCTTCGCCGAGCTCTACCGGATGGGCGCCCTGCCCACCCCCGCCGACGTCACCCGCACCATGACCCGGATCGAGAGCGAGGCCGTCCGGATGGGCACCCTGGTCGAGGACCTCCTGGTGCTCGCCCGGCTGGACGAGGAACGCCCGCTCGACCTGGCCCCGATGGACCTGCGCACCCTGGCCGCCGACGCCCTGCACGACCTCACCGCCCTCGACCCCTCCCGCCCGGTGGCGCTCACCGGCCCGGCCGGCCACGGCGCCCCCGGGGCCGCCCCCGTCCTCGGCGACGAGGCCCGGCTGCGGCAGGTCGTCACCAACCTGGTCGGCAACGCCGTCAAGCACACCCCGCCCGGCACCCCCGTCCGGATCGGCGTCGGCACCGCCCAGGGCGACTGCCTGCTGGAGGTCGCCGACTCCGGCCCCGGCCTCACCCGTGACCAGGCCGAACGCGTCTTCGACCGCTTCTACCGCGTCGACGCCTCCCGCAGCCGCAACGACGGCGGCGGCGCGGGCCTCGGCCTCGCCATCGCCACCGCCCTCACCCACGCCCACGGCGGCACCCTCACCCTGCACAGCGCCCCGGGCGACGGCGCGGTCTTCCGGATGGAGATCCCGCGCCAGCGGTGACCACCCGGGAGGGTGAACGGGCCCGGACGGCACCCGTCGGCCGGTTATCGTGTGCGACGGTACGGCCACGGCTTCGGGGCGTCCCGAAGGACGCGCCCGTGGCCGAGGAGATCGTCGTGGACCTGGACCAGGCGTTGTGGCAGGTGTGGAAGTCCATGGACGTCCCGGAGGGCTTCCGGGCGGAGATCATCGGCGAGGCCGTCGAACTGTCGCCCATCGGCGCGGTCCGGCACTTCACCGTCAACCGGCGGCTCCGCGGATCCTTGCTCGACCACCTGGGCGGCACCGGTCATGGTCCCGCGAGCGCCGGCAACGTCATCCACGGTCACAAGGTGTTCGTCCCGGACGTCTTCGTCGCCCCCGACGACCTGGCGGAGATCGGGGACCCCGACGGCTTCGGTGTCCCGGCAGCCGGTGTGGCGCTGGTCGTCGAGACCGTGTCGCCCGGCAGCGAGAGCCGCAAGCGCGACCTGGTCCGCAAGCACCGCGCGTACGCCACGGCGGGCATCCCGGTCTACGTGATCATCGACGACTTCGACGACGGCGGCTCGGTCACCGTCCTCTCCGGCCCCGACCCCGCCAGGGGCAGCTACGCGAGTTCGGTCCGCACGCCGTACGGCGAGGAGGCGATCGTCCCGGAGGGGCCCGCCAAGGGATTCGTGATCGGCCCCGACGTCACCGGCGGCCCCCGCTGAGGCCGGCGCCGCCCGAAATCTCCTTGCCCCCGACCGCCCGGCAGGGGAGGCTGCCACCATGTCCGACCATGAGAACAGCAGCTCACGCGGGGTGGAGAGCCTCTTCAGCCAGGGCCGGCTGACGACGATCCCCCGCAAGGCGGCCCGCCGCGACCAGTTGCTCACGCACCTCGCCCAGACCCTCTTCCAGCCCGGCCGGGACTACACCGAGCGCGAGGTGAACGAGGCCCTGCTCACCGTCCACGACGACTACTCCGCCCTGCGCCGCTACCTGGTCGAGGCGCACCTGCTCGTGCGCACCAGGGACGGCAGCAGGTACCACCGGGCCGGCTGACGGGGGAGCCGCCGGCTCCGCGCCGGGTGCCGGGGCAGGCCGACGGGCGGCGTCCGCCGGCGGGTGCCGGGGTACGCCGCCCGGGGGCGGGGCGAGTCGCGGGGGGCAGAGCCCGCCGTCACTTCGGGTCGCGGTCGAAGACCGACTTCGACCAGCGGTAGCCGAGTGCCGCCAGGCCGAGGCACCAGAGGACGGTGATCCACCAGTTGTCGCCGATCGGGGTGCCGAGCAGCAGGCCGCGGAGGGTTTCGATGGCGGGGGTGAACGGCTGGTACTGGGCGACGGGCTGGAACCAGCCCGGCATCGCGTCGACCGGGACGAAGGCGCTGGAGATCAGCGGCAGGAAGATCAGCGGCAGCGCGTTGTTGCTCGCCGCCTCGGCGCTCGGGCTGACCATGCCCATCCCGACCGCGATCCAGGTGAACGCCAGGGCGAACAGGGCGAGCAGCCCGAACGCGGCGACCCACTCCAGGACGGTGGCGTCGGTGGACCGGAACCCGATGGCCACGCCGACCGCGCCGACCAGCACCACGCTGACGAGCGCCTGCAGCACGCTGCCGACCACGTGTCCGACGAGCACCGAGCCGCGGTGGATCGCCATGGTGCGGAAGCGGGCGATGATGCCCTCGGTCATGTCGTTGGAGACCGACACCGCGGTGCCGACCAGGGTGCCGCCGATGGTCATCAGCAGGATGCCCGGGACGAGATAGGCGATGTACTGCGAGCGGTCGGCGCCGCCGCCGCCGATGCCCGCGCTCATCACGTCGCCGAAGACGTAGACGAACAGCAGCAGCAGGACGATCGGGGTGAGCAGCAGGTTCAGGGTGAGCGACGGGTAGCGGCGCGCGTGCAGGAGGTTCCGGCGCAGCATCGTGGACGAGTCGCGGACGGCGAGGGAGAGGGAGCTCATCGGACGTTCTCCTTGGGCTGGTCGGTCGGGCCCGGCGCGGCGGTGCCGCCGGTCAGGGCGAAGAACACGTCGTCGAGGTCGGGGGTGTGGACGGTCAGTTCGTCGGCCTCGACGCCGGCGGAGTCCAGCCGGTCGAGGACGGCGCGCAGGTCGCGCTGGCTGCCGTCGCTCGGGATCTGCAGCGTCAGCGACTCGTCGTCGTGGGTCACTTCGCCCAGGGCGACGGCCGCGGTGCGGTAGCCGGCGGGGTCGGTGAAGCGCAGGCGGACGTGGCCGCCGGGGATGAGGCGCTTCAGTTCGTCGGCGGTGCCCTCGGCGGCGATCCTGCCGTCGTTCAGCACCGCGATGCGGTCGGCGAGTTCGTCGGCCTCCTCCAGGTACTGGGTGGTGAGGAAGACGGTGACGCCGCCGGCGACCAGGTCGCGGATGATCTGCCACATGGTGTGGCGGCTGCGGGGGTCCAGGCCGGTGGTCGGCTCGTCCAGGAAGATGATCCGCGGGTCGCCGACCAGGGTCATGGCGATGTCCAGGCGGCGTTTCATACCGCCGGAGTAGGTGGAGGCGGGCTTCTTCGCCGCGTCGGTGAGGTCGAAGCGCTCCAGCAGGTCGGCGGCGACCCGCCGCCCCTCGGCCTTCGACAGGTGGTGCAGGTCCGCCATCAGAAGCATGTTCTCCTCGCCGGTGATCAGGCCGTCGACGGCGGAGAACTGGCCGGTGACGCCGATCGCGGCGCGCACCGCCTGGGGAGCGGCGGCGAGATCGTGGCCCGCGACCTGGGCCTGGCCGCCGTCGGCGGTGATCAGGGTGGAGAGGATCTTGACGGCGGTGGTCTTGCCGGCGCCGTTCGGGCCGAGCAGGGCGAACACGGACCCGGCCGGGATGCGCAGGTCGATCCCGTCGAGCACGGTCTTGTCGCCGTAGGACTTGCGCAGGCCGACGGCGGACACGGCGGCGGGCGCCGGGTGAGCGTCCGAGGTCCTGGGCGTGGGCATGACAGAAGAAGGCATGTGGCCCTCCCTTTTCGAAGGCTGGGGCGGCTGGGGGGAGTGGGCGATTCGGAGCGGGAACTACCGGGGTCAGGCCTTGGTGCGCAGGATGTCGATGTTGCCGTGCCGGGTGCGGGCGCGGACCTGGACGGTGTCCTCGCTCTCCTCCGGGCTCTCGGACGCGCTGAGCGTGTTGCGCACCTGGCCGGAGCCGGAACTGACGTCGAGCCAGGCGGCCGTGCCCTTGCGGACGCCGACCTCGATGGCGCCGTAGGAGGTCTCCAATTGGACGGTGCCGCGGGCCACCTCGCCCACCCGCAGGGTGCCGTGCGCGGTGGTGGCGACCACCGAGCCCTCGGCGCGCGTGATGCTGATGTCGCCGTTGGCGCCGCTCACCCGCAGCTCCCCGACCGCCGCGCCCACGGTCGTGGAGCCGTGCGAGTTCTTCAGGACGGCGGAACCCTCGACGAGCCCGACCCGCAGGCTGCCGGAGCTGGTGGTGATCTCGGCCGCGCCCTCGATCCGGTCCACCGTGATGGAGCCGTGCGAGGCGGTCAGCTTCAGCGGCCCGGTCGTGTCGAGCCGCACGTCACCGGACGAGGTCTTCACCCGGACCTCGCCGAGCCGCCCCTCGCCGAGCACCTGGGCCCAGGAGCCCGTCACGTCGACGCGTGACCCGGTGGGCAGCTCGACCGTCACGTCCACGGTGCCGGTCCGGCCGAACAGGTAGCGCTGCTTGGGCGTCCGGACGGTCAGGGTGCCGCCCGAGTACGTGATCTCGGTCTGGTCGGCCGCCCGGACGTCCTGGTCCCGCTTCGGGTCGCGCGCCCGCACCTCGACGACGGTGTCGGCGCGGTCGCCCGCGGTGAACTGGATGGAGCCGGCCTCCACGTGCGCGACGGCCGAGATCGGGTCTGGAGTGTCGAAAGAAGGCATGGCAGTACCGTCCTCATGAGTCCGTGGGGCGTCCCCGCTGGTGGGACGTGGTGAAGGGTGAAGTGGGGCGGGCGGGGGTGCAGTCAGCGCACCCAGCCCGTGAAGCTCTGGCCGAGCTGCTGGCTCTTCTCCGTCGTGCGCGGCCGGGCGCCGCCCTCGACCGCGGTCGCCACGGCCCGCACCAGCCAGGCGTTGACCGACAGGCCCTCGTGGCCTGCGGCCTCCTCCGCGCGCGCCTTGAGATGGGCCGGCAGGCGCAGGTTGACCCGGGCGGTGCCGCTCTCGTCGCCCTCGGCGGGCGCCTGCGCCCGGAGCGGTTCGACGGGTGCGGCCGGCCCCGCCGGGACACCGCCCTCGGTGGGCGGCAGCGTCACCACGAAGTCCGGGTCGAGCCCTCGCAGCCGGACGTCCACCGAGCCGGGGGCCAGCTCCCGGGTGATCTCGTCCATGGCGGCGGAGAGCACGTTGAGCATGGTCAACCGGGTTGCCGACTCCAGCGGAGCGGTGAGCCTCTCGGCCAGCGCGCGGGCTTCGTCGCCGCCGGCCTCGGCGGCCACCGCGAGTTCACGGCGAAGGGTGTCGACATACGGGGTGAGGTCCATGACGCCATAGTGGCACCACGGTGGCGCCACATGCAAGCCCCGGCATGACATCATCGCCACGGATTCGGCAGGCATGGGTCTGACCTGCGGAAATAGTCTGGCACCTGTCCGGGTGAATGTGGTGCCACGTGTGTCGGTCGCGCCCCGTTGGCCTTCCGTGGTGCCACGTGGTGCCATGTGGCACCAGGCCTGCGCCAATCCCCGCCGGGTGATGTCACGCCACGCCGGCCGGGGGTGGCACCGCCGGCAGACCCCCGGAACGCGGATCGCTCAGACGGCGCCGAACTCCCCTGCGGCGGCGGCTCGTACGAAGGCCTGCAGGGCTTCGGGGGTGAAGGTCAGGACCGGGCCGTCGGGGTCCTTGGAGTCGCGGACACGGCCGGGGTTGGCGTCGTCGACCTCGATGCAGTCGCCGCCGTCGCCGTTGCTGTAGCTACTCTTCCGCCAGCGGGCGGGTTCTGCAGGAGAGCGCATGGCGTTCAGGGACCTCCATCGCCGTTCTGATTGTCGCCGGCGGGTAGTTGCCTGTGATGAGTTCAGACGGTCCCGAACTCTCCTGCGGCGGCGGCTCGTACGAAGGCCTGCAGGGCTTCGGGGGTGAAGGTCAGGACGGGGCCGTCGGGGTCCTTGGAGTCGCGGACACGGCCGGGGTTGGCGTCGTCGACCTCGATGCAGTCGCCGCCGTCGTTGTTGCTGTGGCTGCTCTTGCGCCAGCGGGCGGGCTCCGTGTCAGGTCGCATGGCGTTCGTGGTCCTCCATCGCCGCTCTGATCATCGCCGCCGAGTCCCGGGGCGACAGGGCCTGGGCCCTGAGCAGATCGTATGACTCCCGGAGCTTCGCTACCCTCTCCGGGTCGTCCTCAAGTACCCCTGAGCGGCTGCCTTCCAGATAGGCCACGGTGGCTCGGGTCGGCAGCGTGAGCAAGGTGAGCGAGCCGCCCATCTCGCCGTGTTCTCCGGCGGCGAAGGGCAGCACCTGGATGGTGATATGAGACGGACGTCCGGCGTCGAGCAGGGCTGCAAGCTGCGTGGCCGTCGTATTCGGACCACCAACCGGGCGGCGGAGAGCTGCCTCGTCCAGGATGAACCAGTACCGTGCAGGGGCGTCACCGTGCACTCGCCGCTGGCGGTTGAGGCGGGCGGTGAGCTTGTCCTTGATTTCCTGTTCGGTGGCGTGCGGGTCACCGGAACGCAGGGAGGCCCGGGCGAAGTCGGGTGTCTGCAGCAAGCCCGGCACGGTGATCGTGCAGCTCTCGTGGATCAGCGCCTGAGCGGCCAACTCCATGAACCGGCGGTACTTGTCCGGGAACTCCTGCGCCCGTGCCAGCGGGTAGAGCCCGATGAACAGGCCCTCGGTGCCGAAGACGGCGTCCAGCTTCTCGGACAGTCCCCGGGGCGGGGCGGACTCGGCCGTCTCGATCCGGCTCAGATGGGCCTTGGAGAAGTTCAGAATCGCCGCCAGTCTCGCCAACGACATCCCGTCCGCTCTCAGGCGGTGCCGGCGGATCTCGGCGCCGTAGAGGTCCCGGGCGGATCGTTCCGGGTGGAGGTCACGTCCCTTGAAGACCATCCGGTGGCTCCTTCGTGTTCCCCGTCCGGTCGTGGAACACGGTCGGACTTCCCCAGCGTAGCTGCGCAGGGCGACGCTTGGAGTACGGACGGTGATGACCGTCAAGTACTTCCAGGAGCAGCAACCATGACGAGCATTCAGTCCGGGGCCGACGACTCGACCCCGGATCCGCTGAACGACCGGCACCTGGCCGAGTGCCGCTGCCCGATGGACTGCGGCGGCCGGCCCGAGGCGGGACTGAGACTCGTCGGCCCGTACCCGGCCATCAGGCCGGCCGACGTCGCCCGGGTGCGGCCGCCGGCGGTGCCGTACGTTCCGCGCCGGGTGGGCGAGACCGTCCGCGACGTGCTGAGCGGGCGGCCGGGGGTCTTCATGGGGCGCCTCGGCAACGCGGTCTTCCTCCGGCCGGTGTCCGGCGGGGTGGAGTGGGACGTCGAGCCCCGGTGGATCGATGGCCCGCACGTCTGACGGGGCCCGCACGCCTGACCGGGACGGCCTCGGGGTGCCCGGGGGTGCCGGGCTCTGCGTGCCGGGCACCGCGGCCGGCTTCCTCCTGGAGCTGGGGGCCGAGGTGTGGTCCTGCCGTGCCCACCACCTCTGCGGCCGGCTGCCCGTGGATCCGCGCCGCCAGGTCGCGGCCTGGGCGGCGCTCGGTACGGCCCGTCGCTGGGGTGCGCACTTCCCGTCCGGGCGGTTCTGGGGCTGCTGGGGGAGTGCCGACGCGGCGAGGGGCGGGCGGTGTCAATCGCCTGATCGTCCAAATCGTCCGCCGGGCCCGACCGGCTGCTGATTGTGGGGTGCGGAGGCTGTTGCGCACACTGGCCGGGACAGCGGCAGGGCAGGGGCAGGGAAGCAGCGACGGCGAACCCGGGCGCGCCTGCCCCGGGCCCGGCCCGCGCGCGCCCGACCGTCCGTCCGGATCCCGATCATCCCGGTCATCCAGAGGGTGGCACCCCTCGGCCACTTCACCGGCTACCCCCACCCCCTTGCGGCGGCTCCATAAGTATGATGGATACTGCCCTTGTGAATGTATTCACGTTCACAAGCGGACAAGCTTGCGTGGCAACGTGATGCTCTGTCGCTATAGATGAAGTTTGTCCGCTATGTGATCAAAGGAACCCTGTCCGAGAGAGGGCGAAGTGGACCTAGCAGTCGCTCACGAGACCATTGCGCGGTGGCAGTTCGGCATCACCACCGTCTACCACTACCTCTTCGTCCCGCTGACGATCAGCCTGGCCTCGATCGTGGCCGGGCTGGAGACCGCATGGGTGCGGACCGGCAAGGACAAGTACTTCCACGCCACCAAGTTCTGGGGCAAGCTCTTCCTGATCAACATCGCGATGGGCGTGGTCACCGGGATCGTGCAGGAGTTCCAGTTCGGGATGAACTGGTCCGACTACTCGCGCTTCGTCGGCGACGTGTTCGGGGCTCCGCTCGCGATGGAGGCGCTGATCGCCTTCTTCTTCGAGTCGACCTTCATCGGGCTGTGGATCTTCGGCTGGGACAAGCTACCGAAGAAGCTGCACTGCGCCTGCATGTGGATGGTCGCCATCGGCACGGCCCTCTCCGCGTACTTCATCCTGGCGGCGAACTCCTGGATGCAGCACCCGGTCGGCTACGAGATCAACCCGGCCACCGGTAAGGCCCAGCTCACCGACATCGCGCGGGTGCTGTTCCAGGACACCACCGTGGTCGTCGTCCTGCACACCCTCACCGCGGCCTTCCTCACCGGCGCAGCCTTTGTGATCGGCATCTCGTCCTTCCACCTCTGGAAGGCCAAGCGCAAGCCCGAGACGGCCGACCCGAGGAAGACCGCCGTGATGCGTACCTCGCTGCGGCTCGGGCTCGTCCTGGCGGTGATCTTCGGTCTCGGCAGCGCGCTCAGCGGTGACGAGCTGGCCAAGGTGATGTTCAAGCAGCAGCCGATGAAGATGGCGGCGGCCGAGGCGCTCTGGGAGACCCAGGACCCGGCGCCGTTCTCGATCTTCGCGGTCGGCAACGTCAACGACGGGCACAACTCGGTCGAGCTGGAGATCCCGGGGATACTGTCCTTCCTCGCCAACAGCAACTTCAGCTCGCCGGTGCCGGGCATCAACGACACCGCCGCCGCCGAGGCCGCGAAGTACGGCGGCGATCCCAAGGACTACATCCCGAACATCTTCGTCACGTACTGGGGCTTCCGCCTCATGATCGGCTTCGGGATGACCTCCTTCGTGGTCGGCCTGCTCGGACTCTGGACGACCCGCAAGCGGCGGTTCCTGGCGCCCGAGCACCGCACCGCGGACGACGAGGTGCCGAAGCTGATGCTCACTCCGCACCGCGAACTCGGGCCGTTCCTCACCCGCTGGAGCTGGCGGATCGGCATCGTCACCCTCGGATTCCCGCTGCTCGCCAACAGCTTCGGCTGGATCTTCACCGAGATGGGCCGCCAGCCGTGGGCCGTGTTCGGGCTCATGAGGACGGCCGACGCCGTGTCGCCGAACGTCAGCGTGACCACCCAGGTGATCGCCCTCAGCACCTTCACCCTGCTCTACGCGATCCTCGCCGTGATCGAGGTGAAGCTGCTGGTCAAGTACGCCAAGGCCGGCCCCGACACCGCCGAGCTGCCACCGGCGAAGGACCCGACGCTGCGCGGTCCGTCCTCCGACGAGGACGCCGACAAGCCCCTCGCCTTCGCCTACTGAGGACAGAGAGATCATGGAACTCCACGACGTCTGGTTCATCCTCATCGCCGTCCTGTGGATCGGCTACTTCTTCCTCGAAGGCTTCGACTTCGGCATCGGCGTCCTCACCAAGCTGCTGGCCCGCGGCACCACCGAGCGCCGGGTCCTGATCAACACCATCGGGCCGGTCTGGGACGGCAACGAGGTCTGGCTGCTGACGGCCGGCGGCGCCACCTTCGCGGCCTTCCCGGACTGGTACGCGACGCTGTTCAGCGGCTTCTACATCCCGCTGCTGGTGATCCTGGTCTGCCTGATCGTCAGAGGTGTCGCCTTCGAGTACCGGCACAAGCGGGACGAGGAGCGCTGGCAGCGCAACTGGGAGCACGCGATCTTCTGGACGTCGCTGATCCCGGCCTTCCTGTGGGGCGTCGCGTTCGCCAACATCGTGGCCGGCGTCGACATCGACGCGCAGAAGAACTACACCGGCACCCTGGGGGACCTGCTCAACCCGTACGCCCTCCTCGGCGGGTTGGTGACGCTGTTCCTCTTCACCTTCCACGGCGCGGTGTTCGCCGCCCTCAAGACGGTCGGCGACATCCGGGTCCGGGCCCGGGCGATGGCCCTGCAGCTGGGGCTGGCCACGGCCGTCCTCGCCCTGGTCTTCCTGATCTGGACGCAGGCCGACAGCGGCGACGGCTGGAGCCTGGCCGCCCTGGTGGTCGCGGTGCTGGCGCTGGTCGGGGCGCTGGTGGCCAACCAGCTGGCCCGCGAGGGCTGGGCGTTCGGCCTCTCGGGGCTGACCATCGTGGCGGCGGTCGCGATGCTCTTCCTGGCGCTGTTCCCGGACGTGATGCCTTCCACCCTGAACCCGGAGTGGAGCCTGACCGTCAGCAACGCGTCCTCCTCGCCGTACACGCTCAAGCTGATGACGATCGTCGCCGCGATCTTCACCCCGATCGTGCTGCTCTACCAGGCCTGGACGTACTGGGTGTTCCGCAAGCGGATCGGCGTCCAGCACATCCCGGGGCACGACCCGGCCGCCGCGCTCGACCAGCCGTAACGCTCCTCCCGGCCGCTCGTAGCGCCGTCCGCGCCCCTCCCGCCGCATTCCCTCTCCCGCCGCACCGCCAAGGAGAACCGTCGTGAAGCCCGTCGACCCACGGCTGCTGGGTTACGCCCGCACGACCCGTGCCTTCCTCGCCGGATCGGTGATCCTCGGCGGGGCGGGCGCGGCCCTGGTGGTGGCCCAGGCGAGCCTGATCGCCGACATCGTCGTCCGCGGCTTCCAGCAGCGGGCCGGGCTCGACGAGCTGACCGGCCCGCTGCTGCTGCTCGCTCTCACCGCCGTCGGCCGGGCGCTGGTCGCCTGGCTGACCGAACTGACCGCGCACCGCTCGGTGGCCAGGGTGAAGTCCACCCTGCGCCGCCGGCTGGTCGACCACGCCACGGCGCTCGGGCCGGCGTACCTCGCCGGCCGGCGCACCGGCGAGCTGACCACCCTCGCCACCCGGGGCGTCGACGCCCTGGACGACTACTTCGCCCGCTACCTGCCGCAGCTGGCGCTGGCCGTGGTCGTCCCCGTCGTGGTGCTGCTGCGGATCGTCGGCGCCGACTGGACCTCCGCCGCGATCATCGCCGGCACCCTCCCGCTGATCCCGCTCTTCATGGCCCTGATCGGGATGGCCACCCAGTCCCGGATGGACCGTCAGTGGGCGGGGCTGTCCCGGCTCTCCCACCACTTCCTCGACGTGGTGGCCGGCCTGCCGACGCTCAAGGTCTTCAACCGGGCCAAGGCCCAGGCCGAGACGATCGGGCGGATCACCGCCGAGTACCGCCGGGCCACCCTGCGCACCCTGCGGATCGCCTTCGTCTCCTCCTTCGCGCTGGAGCTGCTCTCCACCCTCTCGGTCGCGCTGGTCGCCGTCTCGATCGGCTTCCGGCTGGTCGACGGGACGCTCGACCTGGAGACCGGCCTGCTGATCCTGATCCTCGCCCCGGAGGTGTACTTCCCGATCCGGCAGGTCGGCGCCCTCTACCACTCCAGCGTGGAGGGGCTCACGGCCGCCGACGAGATCTTCCAGGTCCTGGAGACCCCGCTGCCGGCCACCGGCCCCACCCCGGCCCCGGCCCTGGCGGGCGCCACCCTCACCGTCACCGGCCTCACCGTCACCCACCCGGGCCGCACCGCACCGGCCCTCCAGGACGCCGCCCTCACCCTCACCCCCGGCAGCACCACCGCCCTCACCGGCCCCAGCGGAGCCGGCAAGAGCACCCTGCTCTCCGTCCTGCTCGGCCTCACCACCCCGGACGCCGGCACCGTCACCGTGACCACCCCGGACGGGACCGCCCACCGACTGGCCGACCTGGACCCCACCACCTGGCGCCGCCAGATCGCCTGGGTCCCCCAGCACCCCCACCTCTTCGCCGGCAGCATCGCCGACAACGTCCGCCTCGCCGCCCCCGCCGCCACCGACGACGCCGTCCGCACCGCCCTGGCCGCCGCCCACGCCCTGGACTTCACCACCCGCCTCCCCCAGGGCATCCACACCCCTCTCGGCGAAGGCGGCACCGGCCTCTCCGCGGGCCAGCGCCAGCGCCTCGCCCTGGCCCGCGCCCTGCTCGCCACCGACCGCCCCCTCGTCCTGCTCGACGAGCCCACCGCCAACCTGGACGGCGAGAGCGAGGCCGCCGTGGTCGCCGCCGTCCGCACCCTCGCCGAGGACCCCACCCGCACCGTCCTCCTGATCGCCCACCGCCCCGCCCTCCTGGCCGTGGCCGACCACCACACCCACCTGAACACCCCCCTCACCCGCACTCGCACCCTTCCCCCCACCACCGTCCCCCTTCCCCTCACCACCGTCCCCCTTCCCCCCACCACCCCCCTCCCCCTTCCCCCCACCACCCCCCTCCCCCTTCCCCCCACCACCGTCCCCCTTCCCCCCACCACCCCCCACCCCCTTCCCCCCACCGAGGGTGCGCTGCGCGAGGGGGCGGCGGACGGGGTGGGTACGGAGGGGGGCGTGGTGCGCGATTATCGGACTGCCAACGGCGAGAACCCGGCACACGAGGGTCGGCAGTCCGATAATCGTGCAGCCCCCCGTAGTACCCACCCCGGGAGCCGACCCCGCAACCACCCACCCGAGAGCAACCACCGCCCGAGCCCCGCGCGCAGCGCACCCCGCCTCACAGCAGCCACCACCCTCGGCACCGCCGCCCTCCTCTCCGCCGTAGCCCTGATGGCCACCTCCGGCTACCTCATCTCGTACGCCTCCGAGATGCCCCCCGTCCTCTACCTGATGATGGCCGTCACCGCCGTCCGCGCCTTCGGCATCGGCCGCAGCGTCTTCCGCTACGCCGAGCGGCTGGTCTCGCACGACGCCGTCCTGCGCACCCTGGGCACCCTCCGCACCGCCGTCTACGCGCGCCTCGAACAGCTGGCCCCGGCGGGCCTGCCGGCCTTCCGCCGGGGTGACCTGCTCTCCCGGCTGGTGGCGGACGTGGACGCGGTCCAGGACCACTACCTGCGCTGGCGGCTGCCCGCCTCGATCGCCGCCGCCGTATCGGTGGTTTCGGCGGTCGGGCTCGGGCTGTTCCTCCCGACGGCGGGGGTGGTCCTGGTGGTGGGCCTGCTGCTGGGGGGCGGGGTCGTCCCGGCGCTGGCGGCCCGGTTGTCGGGCCGGACGGAGCGGCGGCAGGCGCCGGCTCGGGGCGAGCTGGCGAACACCGTGGTGGACACCTTCACGGGGACCGCCGAGCTGACCGTCGCGGGTGCGCTGCCGCGGCGGCTGGCGGCGGTCCGCGCGGCGGACGCCGACCTCACCGCGCTGGCGGCGCGGTCGGCGGCGACCACGGCGCTCGGCGCGGGGCTGGTGGCGCTGCTGACCGGGCTGACGGTGACGGCGGCCGCGGCGGTGGGCCTGCGGGGTGTGGCGAGCGGGGCACTGGCGCCCGTCTGCCTGGCGGTGGTGGTGCTGATGCCGCTGGCCGCGTTCGAGGCGGTGGCGGGGATGCCGCTCGCGGTGCAGGCGCGGGAGCGGAGCAGGGCGGCGCGGGCCCGGCTGGCGGACGTGCTGGAGTCCCCGCTGCCGGTGACCGAGCCGGCCGACCCGGCGCCGCTGCCGGCCGAGCCGCTGCCGATCGCCGTCCGGGGGATGAGCGCCCGCTACCCGGGCGCGGAGCGGGACGCGCTCTTGGGCGTGTCGCTCACCCTGGCGGCGGGCCGCCGGATCGCGGTGGTGGGGCCGTCCGGGTCGGGCAAGAGCACGCTGGCGCTGACGCTGCTGCGGTTCCTGGACCGGACGGCGGGGACGGTGATGCTGGCCGATCACTGTCCACAGGCTGTGGACAGTGATCGGACGGCCTCGGACGACGTCCGCCGGGTGATCGGCCTGTGCGCCCAGGACGCGCACGTCTTCGACAGCTCGCTGCGCGAGAACCTGCGGCTGGCCCGGCCCGGCGCCACCGACGAGGAGCTGCGGGCGGCGCTCGCGTCGGCCCGGCTGCTGGACTGGGTGGACACCCTGCCGGCCGGCCTGGACACCATGGTCGGCGAGCACGGCGGACGGCTCTCGGGCGGCCAGCGCCAGCGCCTGGCCCTGGCCCGCGCCCTGCTCGCGGACTTCCCCGTGCTGGTGCTGGACGAGCCCGCCGAGCACCTCGACCTGCCGACCGCCGACGCCCTCACGGCGGACCTGCTGGCGGCCACGGCCGGCCGCACCACCCTGTTGATCACCCACCGGCTGGCCGGCCTGGCCGCCCCGGGGGCGGTGGACGAGATCCTCGTCCTCGACCACGGCCGGGTGGTCGAACGCGGTGGCTGGGCCGAGCTGACCGCCGACCCCGAGAGCCGGCTGCACGCGATGTGGCAGCGCGAGCGCGAGGCCGACGGCCTCCTCCTGCTCGACGCGCACTGAACCGCTCCCACCCCACCCCACCACCCACCCCCTTCCGCTCCCTCGGCCGACGCGCCGCTCCCTCGGCCGACGCGCCGCTCCCTCGGCCGACGCGCCGCTCCCTCCGCCGACGCACCGCTCCCCCGTTCGTCCAGCCGTCCAAATCCACCCAAACTAGGCTCATCCCATGGCCCGCACATCCGACCGCGGCCCCGACCGCGACCCCGCCAGTACCCCCACGCATGCCCCCACCCCCGCCGGCGACCACACCCCCGAGCCGCACCCGGCCCCCCACCGGGTGCCCGAGATCGCCTCGCTCGGCCTGGACACCCTGGTCACCGAGGTGGCGGAGCGGCTGCAGTCGGCCGCCGCCGTCACCGACCGGATGCAGCGGCTGCTGGAGGCGGTGGTCTCGGTCGGCGCGGGGCTGGACCTGCACGCCACGCTCCAGCGGATCGCGATCGGGGCGGCCGAACTGGTCGACGCCCGGTACGCCGCGCTCGGCGTGATCTCGCCGACCGGCCACGGGCTGGCCGACTTCATCCACGTGGGGGTGGACGAGGAGACGGCGGCCAGGATCGGCGAGCTACCGGCCGGACGGGGCATCCTGGGTGCGCTGATCGACCGCCCGGAGCCCCTGCGGCTGACCGATCTGGCCGCCGACCCGCGCTCCGCCGGGTTCCCGAGGCACCACCCGCCGATGACGTCCTTCCTGGGCGAGCCGATCCGGGTGCGCGGCGAGGTGTTCGGCAACATCTACCTGACCGAGAAGGCAGGCGGCGGGGCGTTCACGCCGGAGGACGAGCAGGTGCTGCACGCGCTGGCGGCGGCGGCCGGGGTGGCGATCGAGAACTCCCGGCTCTACGAGGAGGGGCGGCGCCGCGAGCGGTGGATCGCGGGGGCGAACGCGGTGACCACCGCGCTGCTCTCCACCGACGATGCGCAGGTGGCGCTGACGGTGGCGGCCGAGCAGGTCCGGGAACTGGCCGGGGCGGCGCTGGGGATGATCCTGCTGCCGACCGGCGGCGGGCAGCTGCGGGTCTCGCACGCCTCGGGGGAGGCGGCCGAGTTCGTCACCGGTGAGCTGGTGCCGCAGAGCGGGTTCGCGGCCCGGCTGCTGGAGGGGGAGAGCGTCTACCTGGACGACATGTCGGGCGACCCCACGGTGGAGATCAGGCTGGCCCGGACCTTCGGGCCGTCGATGGCGGTGCCGATGGTGGCCGCCGGGCGGGTGCTCGGCGCGCTGGGGGTGTGGCGGAGCAAGGGCGCGACGCCGTTCACGGAGGCCGAGAAGCAGCTCGCGCAGACCTTCGCCTCGCAGGCCGCGCTGGCGCTGCGGCTGGCCGAGGCGCAGCGCGACCGGCAGCGGCTGGCGGTGTTCCAGGACCGCGACCGGATCGCCCGGGACCTGCACGACCTGGTGATCCAGCGGCTGTTCGCGACCGGCATGATGCTGGAGAGCGCCGCCCGGCGGGCCGTGGTGCCGGAGGTGCAGACCGGGATCGGCAAGGCCGTGGACGAGCTGGACGCGACCATCCAGGAGGTCCGCACCACCATCTACGCCCTGCAGCACGACGGCCAGGGCGACGAGCCGGACACCCTGCGGACCAGGGTGCTGCGGGAGGGCAGTCAGGCTGCGGCAGCTCTGGGGTTCAAGCCCTCGGTGGCCTTCACCGGGCCGGTGGAGAGCCTGGTGGGGGAGAAGGCGGGCCGTCAACTGCTGGCGGCACTGAGGGAGATGCTCTCCAACACGGCCCGGCACGCGCGGGCCTCCCGGGTGCGGGTGGACGTGGACGCCACCGTGCATCTGAACGACGAGGGGCGTCCCGTCCCGGGTGATCCGGAGTCGCTGGAGCGGGCCGGGCGGCCGGGGGTGCTGCTGTCGGTGACGGACGACGGGGTGGGGATCCCGGAGGGTGGCCGGCGCAGCGGGCTGCGCAACCTGGCCCGCCGGGCGGAGGCGCTGGGTGGGGACGCGTGGCACGAGCCGGGGCCGTACGGCAAGGGCACCTCGGTGCGTTGGACGGCTCGGCTCTGACGACGTCGCAGGCAACGCGAAGTGTGCACTTGGTGAAAGTTTAACGAGGGAGAACTTCCCGGCCAACGGAGCAAGTTGTGCATTTGCTGCCCTTCCAGAGCGCTTGTGTGCACACATAGCTTTGCCTCGTCTCGCTGAACGGACGGGGGGAGCAGTGGACGCGTCGGCCCGCGGTCGCGCCGTATCACCAGGTTTAGGCAAAGCAGGGCCGAGGGGTGGGTTCCGGACCGAGCGGGGGCCCGACGGCCGGTACCGGTGGCAGCTGAAGGCGTCGAACGGGCGGCTCGTCGCGGTGTCGCCGGCCGCCTTCGACACGCCGGCGGAGGCCGAGCGGAGCTTCGAGAACCTTCGGACGGCCGCGCCGGAGCTGGTCGCCCGGATCACCCATGTCCGGGACGGCATCGGCTGGATCTGGGTCGTCCCCGGCTCGCGGGGCCTGCCCGAGATCCGCTCCAGCCGCCCGTACGAGCGGTACGCGACCTGCCAGAACGCCTTCCGCCGGTTCGTCGTGCTGCTCGGCAAGCTGGCCGATCCCGCCGACGAAACGGTGCAACTCCCCTCGGACAGCAGACGCTTGAGACCCACCGATGCCCGCTGAGGCACGCGGCCCGCGACTGCTGACCGTGCACGGGGCAGATCGCGGGGTCGGCTGGGCGATGCGCGCGGCCAACGGCCGACAGCTCGCCGTCGGCGCCCGGAACTACCGTGGCGAAGCGGAACTATCCTCCGCCATAAGACAGTTGCTCATCGAGCGGGCCGCCCTGCGCTGTACTGTCGGGCAGTCGGAGGCCCGGCTCTGGATCTGGACGGCCTACCTCCCGCCGCGCAGCACCCGGCCGGGCGCCGAGGAGGCCGAGCCGATCGCCCGCAGCGCGCGCGGCTACCTGCGCCGCGACCAGTGCCAGGGTGGTGTCGACAGCTTCCTGACCGCCCTGCAGGCCCTCGGGCGGGAGCTGCGCCGCACCGGACAGGGCGACCGGTGGCCCTGGTGAATCGCAGGTATCCGGCAAGGTCCCGAACCGCCACCGAGAGAAGAACGTCGACGGGCCCGCCGTGTCCTCCGGCCGCCCGCCATCCCCTTTGTGACCTGCGCGGACGTCCGCGCGCCGTCCGATGCGCCGGGCGCCGCCGCCGGCCGGGCGGCCCTTCCGGGGGAAAGGCCCGCCGGACAGGATCAGGTCTGCCGGAGCGGCCGCCGCGGACTCCGGCCCCGGGCCTCATCAGGGTCACGGGTAGCGATGTACGTCTCTCCCACCGGAGGAATCGGAACATGCGCAAGACCGCTGCCAAGCTGCTCACCGCCGCCGCCCTCGCGACCTCGCTCGTCTCCGTCGCGAGCGGCACCGCGATGGCCGACCCGTCCGTCGTACCGGCCACCCAGGACATCGTGGGCGTCGGCTCGGACACCACGCAGACCGTTCTGAACCAGTTCTCGACCGACTACAACGCCTACCTCACGGGCCTGGGCGACACCACCTCCCCGCGCCTCTACAGCTTCGACGCGACGGGCTCGGCGACCATCACCGCCAAGGCCGGCACCACCGCCTTCGCCCGCCCGAACGGCTCCGGCGCCGGCATCACCGCGCTGAACCAGACCAGCCCGGCGGTCCTGCCGATCGACTTCGCGCGCTCCTCGCGTGCCCCGCAGACCGGTGACCTGACGACGGACATCTTCGTCGGCTTCGCCAAGGACGCGGTGACCTGGTCCGCCAAGTCCACCGGCAGCAACGCCCCCGCCAACCTGACCACGGCGGACCTGAAGAACATCTACAACGGCACCTACACCACCTGGAACCAGATCACCGACATCGCGGGCTACACCGGCCCGAACGTCACGATCAAGCCGTACCTGCCGCAGGCCAGCTCCGGCACCCGTTCCTTCTTCCTCAAGGCCATCGGCGTCACCACCCTGGGCGCCAACGTCGTCACCGGCCCCGAGGAGAACGAGGGCACCGACGCGGCCCTCAACAACGCCAACGTGATCTTCCCCTACTCGGTGGGTCACTACGTCGGCCAGGTCTACGGCGGCCACTCCAGCGGCACCGACGCCGCCGGTGTGCTGAGCCTGCGCTCGATCAACGGTGTCGCCCCGCTCACCGCGAGCAACACCATCAACCCGACCTTCGCCAACCCGACCTACGGCCGCACCCTGTACAACGTGGTCCGTAACGCCGAGTGGACCGCCGCCACCACCAAGGGCACCGCCCTGCGCAACATCTTCGGCACCAGCGGCTGGATCTGCACCAGCGGCGCCGCCGACATCGCCAGCTACGGCTTCCTGACCATCGGCGGCTGCGGCAGCACCACCCACATCTGATCGACCACCACGCACATCCGATCCACCGTCAAACACCGTCGGCCGGGGGCGTCACGCCCCCGGCCGACGGGCCGCGCGGAGTCCTCCGGGCCGTGGCCCGGGGTGAAGCGCGCGGTACGTCCCGCCGAACCGTCCGGGAAGCCGCCTCCGTACGCCCCGCCAGGTGGCGGCGAGCCGGCCACCGCACCCGGCGGCCGCGGTGGCGTCCCGTCAGTGACCCCCGGCGGCAGGGGGCGCGGCCGCGATCGTCCCGGCCCTCCCGAAGTACCACCAGCACCACCCCGCCCAGCGCGCATCCCAAGGAGAGCAGCATGTCCCGCACCAGCGTTCGCCTCGCCGCCACCGCCGCCACCGCGGTCCTCGCCGTGACCGGTCTGTCCGGTGCGGCCGCCGCCGACACCACCCCGGCCCCGGCCGCTCCGGCGAGCGGCAGCGTCGTCGTCCACGAGAGCACCTCGTTCATCCAGCAGACGGCCGCGGCCGGTGTCGTGGTGGTCCCGCTCCCCGCCGGCCAGCCCGGCTACGACAGTGCCACGGGCTTCTCGGCGACCTTCCCGGCGACCGGTGGCAACGCCGACCTGCAGGCCTTCTACGACAAGATCGACCTGGGCGGCGGCCTGCTGTTCGTCAACCTGCTCACCGGCAAGACCGCGATCTTCAAGCAGCTGGCCTTCCAGGCCGACACCTGGAAGCTCACCGGTGTGCCGCTGGGTGGCACCGCGCCGGTCAACCTGCTCGACCCGGCCGGTGACAACCAGATCACCCGGACCGGCACCACGCAGTCGCTGGAGGCCTCGGACCTCAAGGTGGACGCCCAGGGCGCCCAGTACGTCGACGGCAAGCTCGGCACCACCTTCTTCCAGGGCGGCCAGTCCATCGGTTCGTTCTCCGTCACCTTCACCCCCGCGAGCTGAAGGGCCCCTCGGCCATGCCGTGAGCAAGCAGCGGGTCCACGCGCCGCCGCGCGTGGGCCCGCCTCCCGGCGTGCCCGTACGACGGCGGCCGTATGTCACAACGGGCTTGCGGCGCTGACGTGTTGTGGCCTCGTACACCCTGTCGACCGGACCCGGCCATGTCCGGCTGGCCGAATAGTGACGCACCGGAACCGTCGGTACGCCCACAGATCCGTCCCATCGCCCCGCGCACGTCCGTGCGCAGCTCCACGGAGGTGCCCGTCATGAGAGTCCGCCAGCCAGACCCGAGACATCAGGGGTGGTGGCGGAGGAGGCTGCCTGCGCTGACGCTCGCCCTGGCCGTGGTCGCCACGCTCTCGGTGCTGCCGCTCGGCCTCGGGCCGGCCACCGAGGCACAGGCGGCCACCGGGGTCACGGTGGAGGGGCCGGAGATCTGGGACCCGGCCTCCGGGACGTACGGCGCCCGGGGCCAGGTGTCGGTCTCGCACGGCAGGAACCTCACCAACGAGGTGGTCCAGGTCTCCTGGAGCGGCTTCACGCCGACGGTGATGTGGGACGGCACGCCGGCGAGCCTGGTCCGGGAGTTCAGCGCCGAGGTGATGTACCCGGTGCGCATCTACCAGTGCCGGGGTGACAACCCGAAGCCGACCGACTGCTACGGCAACACGATGTACGGCGGCGACCCGGCGCTCGGCTTCGAGCAGCCGAGCCGCCCGGACGGCACCACCACCCCGGACTTCCCGTCCAACCACCGGATCGCGGTGACCGGGCCGGACGGCTCCGGCACGGCCAGCATCGAGGTCTGGACGTCGACGCAGAGTCCGTCGCTGGGCTGCGACGCGACCCACCCCTGTTCGATCGTGGTCGAGCCCAACTACGGCGGCGACCCGCTCGACAACTTCGGCCACCGGGGCGCCGCGGACTGCGCCGACCACTCGCTGGACATGGACTTCGAGAGCAACACCGCCACCGACCTGGTCTTCACCGGGCTGGAGAACCCGAAGACCCACAACCGCACCGGCGAGCAGTGCGCCTGGACGCACCGCGCCGTCGTGCCGCTGGAGTTCGCGCCGACCGCGGCCGACTGCAAGGCCGCCGCCGCGGACTTCGACGCGGCCGGGCTGGAGATGGCCAACCGGGCGCTGCAGCAGTGGCGTTCGGGTCTCTGCAAGGGCGACGCGCCGCTGAACCTGCAGTACAGCTTCGCCGGTGGCGAGCCGCAGGCGCGGGGGGACTTCCTGGCCGGTTCGGGCCCCGACATCGCCCTCACGGCCCGGGCCGACACGGGGGCCGCGCCGCGGCCGTACGTCTACGCGCCGCTGGCCACCACCGGGATCTCGGTGGTCTTCGTGGTGGACGACCCGAACACGGGCCGGGAGATCCGCAACATGCGGCTGAACGCCCGGCTGCTGGCCAAGCTGCTCACCCAGTCGTACACCTTCGGTGCCTCGGACATCGTCTCGGTGGCGGGCAACCCGTCGAACATCTTCGTGGACCCGGAGTTCCAGCAGCTGAACCCGGTCTCGCTGAACGGCGGTGCCTCCTGGCCGACCTTCGCGGGCCCGGACATGCTGCCCGTCGTCCTCGGCGGGACCACGGACCTCGTCCACCAGCTGACCTCGTGGATCGCCTCGGACCCGGAGGCGTCCCAGTTCCTCCAGGGCTCGCCGGACCCGTGGGGCATGCACGTGGACTCCTTCTACCTGCGGCCCAAGTTCGCCGGCTACCCGGTGGAGGCGCTGCAGCCGCAGGACTTCTCCGGGATTCCCGGCGAGACCGGGGACAAGGCCGTCTGGAAGCAGTGGGAGTGGAACCCCTTGCTCGGCGGCCTCGGCCAGGTCGGCCGCAACATGCTGCAGTTCCAGGGCACGGCCCTGCGGACCGACGCGGACGGGAACGGCAACCACCCCAGGGTCGCCGCGCAGACCATCGGCCAGCGCACCATGTTCGCGATCCTGGACGCCGGGCAGGCGAAGGCCTTCGCCCTGCCGGAGGCCGCGCTGCGGAACCCGGCCGGCGCCTTCGTGGCACCGGGCCTGGACTCCTACCAGGCGGCCGTCGCCGACATGCCCGTCGACCCGGTCAACGGCACCCAGCACCTGCCCTACGGCGTGGACGGCACGGCCTTCACCAAGGACCAGGGCGCGTACCCGCTGACCACGGTGCAGTACGCCATGACCCCGACCTCGGGCCTGTCCGCGGCGAAGGCCAAGGCGGTCTCGGCCTTCCTCAAGCGGGTCACCGACCAGGGCGAGGGCCAGATCTACGGCCTCAACCCGGGGCAGCTCGCGCCGGGCTTCCTGGGGCTGACGCCGAGCCAGTCGGCCCAGGCCAAGGCGGCCGTGGCCCATGTCTCTACGCAGGACGGCGCGCTGCCGGGCAACCAGACGGCGCCGGCCGCCGAGGGCGGCACCGAGGGCGGGTCCTCGTCCGGCGGCTCCGCCTCCGGCGGGGGGACCGGATCGGCCGGCGGCGGCGTCGGCGACCAGGGCTCCGGCGCGACCACCGGTGGCACCGGTTCGAGCGGTGGCACGGGCGGGACGAGCGGTGACACCTTCGGCGGGGGGACGGCCGGCGGCGCGGGTACGACGGCGGGCGCGGCCGCCACCGCGCCGGCCGCGGCGAAGCCCGGCGCCTCACCGTCGGCCGCCGCGAGCGGCGGCGCGCTGGACGCGGCGCCGGTGGCGGCCGGTCGGCCGGCTCCGGACCGCGCCGGTACGGCCCGGTTGCTGCTGCCGGTGGCGCTGATCGCCGGCCTGGTGCTGCTGGTCGGCGGCCCGGCGGCGCTCGTCCTGGGCGGTACTCCGGCCGGCGGCCGGCTCGTGGCGGGCGTGCGCTCGGGCTGGGCGCGGCTGCGCGGGACCCGGCCCTGACCGGCGGTCCGTCCGGCGGGTGAGGACGTCCGGCGGGGCCCCGTCCAGGCCCCGCCGGACCGCCCCGCCGGACGGGTCCGCCCGTGGCCGCCGCCCGTGGCCGCCGCCGGTACCCGCCACCGCCTCACCGCCACAGCGGTGCCCCCGAACCCTTCTTCCGTACCGAGTCCCGTACCGAGCGCGCCGGAGAGCAGACCATGACAGCCGCCATCGAGCCCGCGGCGCCCTTCGCCCGGGCCACCTCCGACCCCGACGTCCCCCGTACGATCACCGCTCCCGCGACGCCCGCCGACCGGCTGTTCCGCGGCGTGCTGCGGGCGGCCGGCCTCTCGGTCTTCGTGATCATGGGGCTGATCGCGTTCTTCCTGCTGCTGCGCGGCTCGGACGCGCTCCGGGCGGTCGGCTGGTCGTTCCTGACCGAGCAGAAGTGGCGCACCCAGGCGCACTCCTTCGGCATCGCGGCGGTGCTGCCCAACGGCCTGCTGATCGCGGTGATCGCGCTGGTCATCGCGGTGCCGGTGGCGCTCACCACCGCCGTCTTCATCTCCGAGTACGCCCCGGTCCGGCTGCGGGCGACGCTGATCTCGCTGGTCGACCTGATGGCGGCGATCCCCAGCATCGTCTACGGCCTGTGGGGCCTGTTCTTCCTGCAGCCCCGGATCATCGGTTTCGTCCGCTGGACGGCGATGCACCTGGGGGACGCGATCCCGTTCCTGAAGGTGCGTACCGGTGACATCGGCACCTCGTACACCTCGTCCACCTTCATCGCGGGCGTGGTGGTGTCGCTGATGATCATCCCGATCGTGGCCTCGCTCAGCCGGGAGGTGTTCTCCCAGGCGCCGCAGGGCGAGCGGGAGGGCGCGTACGCGCTGGGCAGCACCCGCTGGGGGATGGTGCGCACGGTGGTGCTGCCGTTCGGCCGGGGCGGCGTGATCGGGGCGGTGATGCTCGGCTTCGGTCGGGCGATGGGCGAGACCATCGCGGTCGCGCTGATCATCTCGCCGAACTTCAAGGCGATCACCCATGTGCTGGAGAACGGCGCCAACTCGATCTCGGCGCTGATCGCGCTGCGTTTCGGGGAGTCGGACGCGCTGTCGCTGTCCGCGCTGATGGCGGCCGGCCTGGTGCTGTTCGCCCTCACCCTGCTGGTCAACCTGGCGGCGGGTGTCGTCATCAACCGGTCCCGCTCCGGCGCGACCACGGCGGACTGACCGTGCCCGGCCGCCCGGCCCCGCAGGCTTCGGCCGACCGCGCCCCACTGCCGCCCCGCCGCATCGAAGGGACCACCGGATGACCACCCTCGACCTTCCCCCCGCGCCGGCTCCGTCCACGGCCGCCCCCGGGCCGGCCGGGCCCGCCGGGGCCGCGTCCGCCGCCGGGCCCGAACGCCGGGTGCGGCTCGGCGGGGTCACCCGCGAGGACGTGCTGACCCTGCTCGGCGCCGTCGGTGGCTCGCTGGCGCTCGACTGGCTGCTGTACGAGCGGGTGCTGCCGTTCAGCGGTGCGCTCGGGTTCCTGCTCTGCTGGTACCTGCTCTTCCTGGCGGGCTACTTCGCGCTCGGGCGGCTCCAGTGGGAGCCGCAGCTGGTGCGCGAGCGGCTGGTCGCGGTGGTGACCTGGAGCTCGGGCCTGCTGGTGGTCGGGCTGATCGCCGACCAGGTCGGCTACGTGCTGCTGAAGGGCCTGCACGCGGCCCGTCATCCGAACTTCTTCACCGAGTCGATGGAGACGACGGCCGCGCTCTCCCCGATCACCTCCGGCGGCGCCCTCAACGCGGTGGTCGGATCGCTCGAACAGCTGGGCCTGGCCACGCTGTTCGCCGTCCCGCTCGGGATCGCCGCGGCCGTCTTCATGTCCGAGGTCGGCGGCCGGATGGCCCGGCCGGTACGGACCCTGGTCGAGGCGATGACGGCGCTGCCGTCGATCGTCGCAGGCCTGTTCATCCTCGGCATCGTGATCGTCACGATGGGCGCGGAGAAGAGCGGCTTCGCGGCCTCGCTGGCGCTCACCGTGATGATGATGCCGATCGTCACCCGGGCCGCCGAGGTGGTCATCCGGCTGGTGCCCGGCACGCTGCGGGAGGCCTCGTACGCGCTCGGCGGCAGCCAGTGGCGGACGGTCTGGAACGTCGTCCTGCCGACCGCCCGGCCCGGCCTGGTGACGGCGGTGGTGCTGGGGATGGCGCGCGGGGTCGGTGAGACCTCGCCGGTGCTGCTGACCTCGGGGTTCACCTCGCAGTTCAACGGCAACCCGTTCGCCGAGCACCAGGTGTCGCTGCCGCTCTACATCTGGAACTACGTGAAGCAGCCCTACCCCGAGATGGTCTCGCGGGCCTTCGCCGCCGCGCTCACGCTGATGATCGTGGTGCTGGTCCTGTTCGTCACCGCGCGCGTCGTCGGAGGCCGCGCCCCGGGGCAGCTGACCCGCCGCCAGCGCCGGCGGATCGACCGGGCCGCCCGGCCGGCCGGGTCCGCCCCGGCCACCCGGGCCGACCGCCCCGCCCGGCCGGCCAAGCACGCCCGTCCTGCCCCGGCCACCCGGGCCGCCCGACCCGTCCGGGAGTCCTGATGTCCCTGCCCCTCACCCCGCGCTCCGGAGGAGTCCCCATGTCATGGGAGGCCGTACACCGCCCCGTGCCGCGACCGCCGGCCCTGCTGCTGTCCGTGCTGCTGGTCGCCCTGACCCTGCTGCTGGGGCAGAGCACGCCCGCGTACGCCGCCACCTCGCTCAACGCGGACGGCTCCAGCTGGGCGGGCCCGGCGATCGACCAGTGGCGCCAGGACGTCGCGCCGCAGGGCATCCAGATCAACTTCAACGCGGTCGGCTCGGCCGCCGGCCGGACCCAATGGACCATCGGCCAGGACGACTTCACCGCCTCGGACGTGCCGTTCCGCACCCAGGCGGACACCGGTCTGGGCTCGTCCGCGCACAGCAACGGCGCCGGCAACAGCGAACCGCAGGTGTACGGCTACTCGTACGTGCCGATCACGGCCGGCGGCACCACGTTCATGTACAACCTGGTGGTGGCCGGCAAGCAGGTGCGTGACCTGCGGTTGTCCCCGCAGACGGTGGTGGACATCTTCACCAACAAGATCACCTCCTGGGACGACCCCCGGATCACCGCGGACTACGGCCGGGCGCTGCCCAAGCTGCCGATCACCCCGATCGTCCGCTCCGACGGCTCGGGCGCCACCGCCCAGTTCACCCGCTGGATGTCGCACACCCACAAGGACCAGTGGGAGGCGTACTGCACCCGGATCAACGGCTACAGCTGCGGTGACTACACCGAGTTCTTCCCCCCGTCGGGCCGGATGGTCGCGCAGAACGGCTCGGACGTGGTGGCCGGGTACATCAAGTCGCAGGCCGGGCTCGGCACCATCGGCTACGACGAGTACGCCTTCGCCAAGCGCAGCAACTGGCCGGTGGTGAAGGTGCTCAACGCGGCCGGGTACTACTCGCTGCCGACCGCCTCCAACGTGGCGATCGCGCTGACCGCCGCCAAGATCCGCGGCGTCGACGACAACACCCCGCCGGACGACCCGAACTTCCTGCAGCAGAACCTCGACGGCGTCTACACCATGAACGACCCGCGCTCGTACCCGATCTCCAGCTACAGCTACCTGATCGTGCCCCGCGCGGGGGCCAGCCTGCCGGTGCCGCCGCGCTTCAACAACGACAAGGGCAGCGCGCTGAGCCGGTTCATCGCGTACGTGCTCTGCGAGGGCCAGGGCGAGGCGGACGGTCTCGGGTACTCGCCGATCCCGCGCGGCCTGGTGAAGGGCGGGATGCTGCAGGTCCAGCACATCCCCGGGAACGCCAGCCCGGTGGACCCGAACTCGCTGAGCAACTGCGCCAACCCGACCTTCAACTCGGCCGGGCAGCTCACCGTCCTCACCAACGCGCCGCAGCCGAGCCCCTGCGACAAGGCCGGCACCCCGATCGACTGCACCGTCCAGGGCGGCCAGGCGGTGGCCAAGGGCGGCGGCGGCGCGACGGGCTCCGCCGGCGGTACCTCGACCGGCCCCGGGGCCAAGGCGGCCGGGACGGCCGGCGGTACCGGCGGCGGCGCGGGGGCCGGTGGTGGCGCCGGTACGGGTGCCGGCGGTACGGCCGGCGGTACCGGGGGCGGTGACGCCGCGGCCGGTGCCGGGGGCGGCGCGGCCGATCCGAACGCGACCGGTGAGGCCGCCGAACAGGTGGTGGACCCGCAAACCGGCCAGGTGGTCGCCGCCGGCCGCGGTGGTTCGGCCGGTGAGATCCCGGCCACCGTGGTCGCGGTCGACGGGCGGCCCGAGGACTGGCTGCTGACCACCCTCACGGCGCTGGAGCTGCTGGCGGTGGTCGCGGTGCCGCCGCTGCTGGGCGGCTATCTGCTCCGGCGGCGCCGGCAGACCCCGGGCGGCCCGGCATGACGGCCCGCCGCACCGGCACGCCCGCCGGGCCGGCGCGGCGATCCGCCGGAACGACCCGGCGGCCCGCGGGAACGACCCGGCGGCCGGCCGGAACGACCCGGCGATCCGCCGGAACCACGCAGAGGAGGAGACGGTGAGCGCACCCACGATCGACCCGGCGTCCGTCACCGTCCCGGCCCCCGCCGGGCCCGGGGCGGCGGCGCCGCCGGTGGGCCTGTCCAAGGCGCCCGCGCCGGCCCCGGCGGCCCCGGCCCCGGCGGCCGGCCGGTCCACCGGCCGGCGGCGGTTCCTGCAGGCGGCCTGGGCGGCGAGCCTGGCGGCCGCCCTGCTGACCGGCTTCGTCGGCTATCTCTTCACCCTCTCCCACCTGCAGGAAGGGCACTCCCAGTCGACCTCCTACAAGACCTTCCGGGACCAGCTCGCCAAGGCCGTCGCCCCGACCGGCGCCGCCGCCGACGGCGCGCCCGTGGCGCTGATCGACATCCCCGCCATCGGCCTGCACCAGGCCGTGGTGGTGGAGGGCACCACCGGCCGGGACCTGATGCGCGGTCCGGGCCACCGGCGGGACACCGCGCTGCCCGGTCAGCAGGGCGTGAGCGTGCTGTTCGGGCGCGGGGCGAGCTTCGGCGCGCCGTTCGCCCGGCTGTCCGAGCTGCGGGTCGGCGACAAGGTCACCGCCACCACCGGGCAGGGCAGGTTCACGTACACCGTGAACGTCTACGGGGACGCCGATCAGCCGATCACCGATCCGGCGCGGAACCGGCTGGTGCTGGTCACCGGCGACTCCGGCTGGATCCCGTCCGGGACGGTGCTGATCGGCGCCCGGCTCGACGACGAGGCCCAGCCGAACCCGGGCGGCCGGCCCGTCACCATCGCGTACGACAAGGCCCTCGCCGCCGACAAGGGCGCGCTCGCCGCCCTGCAGCTCTGGACGCTCGGACTGCTGGGCGCGGTGCTGGCCGCCACCGCCGCGGCCCGCTGGTGGCGCCGTTCGGCCGCCTGTCTGAGCCTCGCGCCGGTGCTCGGCGCGCTGCTCTGGAGCGTGTACGAGAACGCCGCCGCCCTGCTGCCCAATCTCTACTGACGCGCGCCTGCCGCGCGCTCCGGAGGACCGCACCGATGACCGAAGCCCCGAACCTGACCGCCGACCTGCCGACGGCCCGGCCCGCCGACCCGGTGCCGCCCGGCGCCGCCGAGACCACCCTGACGCTGCCGCCCGTCCCCGCCGGGGCCTTCGCCGACGCGCCCCCCGAGGGCCTGGCCGGCCTCGAAACCCGGGAGGTGTCGGCCTGGTTCGGCTCCCACAAGGTGCTGGAGCGGGTCTCGCTCGGCATGGCAGCCGGTGAGGTGACGGCGCTGATCGGCCCGTCCGGCTGCGGCAAGTCGACCTATCTGCGGATCCTCAACCGGATGCACGAGATGGTCCGCGGCGCGGCGCTGGCCGGCGAGGTGCTGCTGGACGGCGACGACGTCTACCGGCCGGGCCGCCGGCCGGCGGAGGTGCGGCGGCGGATCGGCATGGTGTTCCAGCGTCCCAATCCCTTCCCGGCGATGTCGATCCAGGACAACGTGGCGAGCGGGTTGAAGCTGGCCGGCATCAAGGTCGGCAAGGAGGAGCGCGCGCACCTGGTGGAGTCCAGCCTGCGCCGGGCCGGGCTCTGGGACGAGGTGGCCACCCGGCTGCACACGCCGGGCGGTTCGCTCTCCGGCGGCCAGCAGCAACGCCTGTGCATCGCCCGCTCGTTGGCGGTCTCGCCGGACATCCTGCTGATGGACGAGCCCTGTTCGGCGCTGGACCCGACCTCCACCCGCCGGGTCGAGGAGACCATCGCGGAGCTGCGCGGCCGGCTCACCATCGTGATCGTCACCCACAACATGCAGCAGGCGCAGCGGGTCTCGCAGTCCTGCGCGTTCTTCCTGGCCACCCACGACACCCCCGGCCGGATCGTCGAGGCGGGCCCGACCGAGCAGCTCTTCGGCAGCCCGCGCGACCAGCGCACCGCCGACTACGTCAACGGCCGCTTCGGGTAGGCCGGGCGAAGGTCGCCGGTGCCACGGCGCGGGCGGGCGGGCGGCCCGCTGTGACTGCCGGGTCCGGTGTGACCACTGGGCCGAAGGGGGGAACCGTGCGGGCGGGGCCGCCCGCCCGCCGGGGCGCGCCGTTACCGGCCCGAACAGGTGTCGTTGGGCCGGTAGGACCAGTTCGCCGATGAGAGGACCGGACGATGCCCACCCCCGCCACTGCCGCCACCACCGCCGTACCCCCCGCCAGGGAGGCGGCCCCGGCCGGGCTCGGTGAGCATGCGGGCAAGCATCCCGGCGAGCCGGACCTGATGGATCCGGAGCTGCTCGCGGACCCGTTCGGCGGGTACGGGCGGCTGCGCGAGCAGGGCCCGATCGTCCGGGGCCGCCGGCCGGACGGCTCGCCGGTCTGGCTGGTCACCCGGCACGACGACGTCCGGGAGCTGCTGCGCGACCAGCGGTTCGTCAACTGCCCGACCTCGGTGCCCGGTTGGGCGGCGGAGAGTACCGAGTACGCCGGGGTGCCGGAGCGGGGCCCGGCGGAGCCCGGCCGCCCGCAGCTGCCCGGATCGCTGCCGGACATCGACCCGCCGGCCCACACCAGGCTGCGCCGGCCGGCCGCGCGGGCCTTCTCCGCCCGCCGGCTGCAGGCCCTGCGCCCCCGGGTGGAGCGGATCGCCGAGCACCTGCTGGACGCCCTGCCCGGGTGCGCCGTCGGCGGCGTGGTCGACCTGGTCGAGCACTACGCGTACCCGCTGTCCATCGCCGTGCTCGGCGAGCTGGTGGGGCTGCCCGAGGCGGACCGCGGGCTGTGGCGCGACTGGAGCGCCGAGCAGGCCGCCGGACGCGCCGGCGCCGCCACCGCGGCCCTGGCCGACCGCCTCGGGGAGCTCGCCGCCCGGCGCAGGGCCGAGCCCGCCGACGACCTGGTCGGCGCCCTGCTGCGCCCCGACGAGGCCACGGGTGGGGCGGGCGGGGGGCGGATCACCGACGAGGAGGTGGCCGGCCTGGTGCTGGCGCTGGTCACGGCCGGTCACGCGCCCACCGCGGACCTGATCGGCAACGGCGCGGTGGCGCTGCTCACCCACCCCGGGGAGCGGGCCCGGCTCGACGCCGATCCGGCGCTGTGGCCGCGCGCCGTCGAGGAGCTGGTGCGCTGGTGCGGCCCGGTGCACCTGACCGGGCTGCGGTGGGCCACCGAGGACCTGACCTTCCGGGACACCCGGATCCGGCGCGGCGAGGCGGTGCAGCTCGTCCTGGTGGCTGCGAACTTCGACCCCCGCCGCCACCCCCACCCGGAGCGGCTCGACCTGACCCGCGAGCCGGTCGGCCCGGGCGATCAGCAGCTCGGCTTCGGCCACGGCATCCACTCCTGCCTGGGCGCCGGGCTGGCGCGGCAGGAGGCGGAGGTGGCGCTGGCCGCGCTGCTGCGGCGCCACCCGAAGCTGTCCCTCGCGGTGGCGCCCGATCAGCTGGAGCGCCTCCCGCTGCCCGAGGGCTGGCGGCTGCGGCGGCTCCCGGTGCGTCTGGAGCCGGCGGGCCTGGAGCCGGCGAGCCCGGAGCCGGCGGGCCCGGGGGCGGTGGGCTGAGCCGGGCGGCGGTGGGCTGAGCCCGGGGGCGGGGCCGGCGGATCAGGCCGACGCGCCCTCGGTGCTGCCCAGCAGGGTCTCCAGCACCGTCGCCACGCCGTCCTGCTCGTTGCTCACGGTGTGCGTGGCGACGGCGGCGAGCACCTCGGGGTGGGCGTTGGCGACGGCGTACGCGCGGCCGGCCCAGGCCAGCATCTCCAGGTCGTTCGGCATGTCGCCGAAGGCCACCACCTCGCTGCTGTCGATGCCGTGCCCGGCGCACCAGTGGGCCAGCGTGCTGGCCTTGGTGACGCCCGGCGCGCTGATCTCCAGCAGCGGGATCGGGCTGGACCGGGTGATCTCGGCGAGGTGCCCGGCGGCCTTGCGGGCCTCGCTCAGCAGCTTGTCCGGGTCGAGGTCGGGATGCTTGGCAAGCAGCTTGAACAGGTCGCGGACCTCGCCGCCCGGGCCGAGCAGCTCCTCGGCCGGGCCGACCGGGTGGCTCTCGTCGGAGCCCCACATCCGCACCTCGTAGCCGGGCTCGCGGGCGAAGCCGCCCGGGTACTCGAAGGCGAAGGCGGTGCCGGGCAGCTTGGCGCGCAGCACCGTGATCACCTCGAGCGCGTTCTCGGCGGTCAGCGGGAAGGTCTCCAGCAGCTCACCGCGCCGGACGTCGACGATCGCGCCGCCGTTGGAGCAGATCGCCACGCCGTGGCCGCCGACGTGCGGGCTGACCTGCTGCATCCAGCGCGGCGGGCGCCCGGTGACGAAGACCACCTGGATCCCGGCCGCCTCGGCGGCGGCCAGGGCGGCAGAGGTGCGCGCGGAGACGGTGCCGCCGGCGCAGAGCAGGGTGCCGTCCAGGTCGGTGGCGATCAGGCGGGTGCGGGGCTTCGGCCGGCCCGGGGTGGTGGTCACCGATCCATCTTCGCTCACCCGTCGGGAGAGGTCACCGATCCGGTCGTCCCCGGCCGTTTCCGGGCCCGGTCGGTCGCCGCCCGGAGGACTTCGGTCGGGGGCCACTCCCACGGGTGAAGACGGTCACCGGCGCCCGCGCGACAGGGCTACCGTCCGTGATTGATCGACCACATACAGCCGATGTGACTGATGCCCCGGCGGTGCTCACAACACCCCGGGGCGCGGCAACAGGCTGGACTTACAGACTTACCTCCCTCCCGGGCGGCGGGCTCGGCGCGAAGCCCGATGTGCCCGCCGGGCCCGAGCCGGAGCTGCGGGAGCCGGTGCTGTCGGAGCCCTTGCCCGAGCCGCTGCTGCCCGAGCCCGTGCCGCCCCGGTGCCGGACGATCCCCCGGCCCGCGCCCCCGCCGGCGCCGGTCGCCCAGGTTTTGGCACCGCCGTCACCGGCGCCCCCGCCGCCCCGCCCGGGCCCGTCAGTGCCGCTGCGACGGTCGTCCTGCACGGCCTCACCACCGCCGACCACCGGATCTCCCTCGGCGCCCGCGACCGGGCCGCGCTGGCCCCGCTGATCTAGGAGTGGCTCGCCCGGGGCGCCACCGACGGCCAGATCGTCGCGGCCGCCACCCAGGGCCTGCCCGCCACGCTGCGCAACCCCGCCGCCCTGCTGACGTACCGGCTCAAGGACAAGCTCCCGCCCGAGCCCCGGCCGGGCCCGCCCCGGTCGCCCGCCCTGGCCGAGCACCCCGAGTGCCAGGGCTGTGACCGGCCGCTGATCACATCCGGTCCCGCGCCCGACGGCCTCTGCGGGGACTGCCGGACGATCCGTGACAACCCGCTTCTGCCCCCCGGCCACTGGGCTCTCGCCGCCCCCGGCGTAGGGTGAGCACCCTTCCGCAGGGCGACTGTTGACGTTCGGTAACCTTCCTGTGTGTAACATCCGACCATCTTTCGAGCGTCTGTATGGATACGGTGCTCAGGTCCGTACCGGTTTCCGTCGGTGAAGGGTGCGCTTGTGTCGGGGCAGTGGAACGAAGGCCCGTACGGGGGCGGCGGTGAGCAGTCCGACGCCACGCCGGGCCGTGCCGTGCGCACGGGCGACGCGACCCGGCCCGAGACAGGCGTGCCCGCCCCCAGACCGGGCGGCCGCGCGGAGGCCCGCAAGGCCGCGCAGGGGCGCGGCGGCCGAGGCACGCCTACGCCGGGTGACGACCGGGGCTCCGCCGCCGCCGGCCGTGGCCGCAAGCCGCAGCGGAACCGGAAGAAGTTCGTCGCCTGGACGGCCGCCAGCGCCATGGTGCTGCTGGTCGCCGGCGGCGGCGCGCTCTACCTGCTGTTCAACGGCAACATCAAGAGCTTCGACCCGGACGCCATCTCCACCGACCGCCCGCCCGAGGCGCAGGCCGACGCCAACGGCAACAAGCCCGTCAACGTCCTGCTGCTCGGCTCCGACAGTCGCAGCGGCAGCAACAGCGACCTCGGCGGCGGCGACTCCGAGGGCGCCCGCTCGGACACCACGATCCTGTTGCACGTCTACGCCGACCACAAGCACGCCGTGGGGATATCGATACCGCGCAACGCCCTGGTCACCCTGCCCTCCTGCAAGCTGCCCAGCGGCAAGTGGACCAAGGAGAAGACCGGCGCCCTGTTCAACGAGGCCTTCGCCCTGGGCGGCACCACCGAGGGCAACCCGGCCTGCGCCCAGAACACCGTCGAGAAGCTGACCGGCATCCGGGTCGACCACACCATCGTGGTCGACTTCCAGGGCTTCTCCACCATGACCAAGGCCGTCGACGGCGTCGACGTCTGCCTGCCCGAGGCCATCTACGAGGGGGACATCAACCCCAACCTCGGCAAGAAGGGCAAGGTCGTCCTGCCGATGGGCAAGCAGAAGGTCGACGGCCAGCTGGCGCTGGACTACGTCCGGCTGCGGCACGGCATCGGCGACGGCTCCGACATCGGCCGGATGAAACGCCAGCAGGCCTTCATGGGCTCGCTGATCTCCAAGGTGAAGAAGCAGGGCCTGAGCCCCACCACCCTGCTGCCGCTCGCCAACGCCGCCACCAAGTCGATGACCGTCGACCCCGGCCTCGACAGCGTGGACAAGCTGCTCGGCTTCGGCCTGTCGATGAAGAACATCGACATGCACGACCTGAAGTTCCTGACCCCCCGCTGGCAGTACCACGGCGAGAACATCGACCTGGTGCACCCGAACGTCGACAACCTCTGGGCCACCCTCAAGGCGGACCGCACCATCGACGGCCAGGACGCCACCGGCCAGGCCGAGGCGCCCGCCGCCGGCCCGGCGGCACCGGCCGCGCCGGTGAGTACCGGGGCCGCGCCGTCCGCCGCCCCCGACACCAACGGCACCGGCATCAAGGTCGCCGTCTACAACGGCACCACCGCCAACGGCATGGCCGGCAAGGCGAGCGAGACGCTCAAGGCGGCCAAGTTCACCGTCACCAAGGCGACCGGCGCCCCCTCCACCAACCACGCCACCACCCTGGTCGAGTACGGCACCGGCCAGAAGGCCACCGCCGAGAAGGTGGCCGCGCTCTTCCCCGGCGCCACCCTCACCCCGAGCAGCGCCGCCGGCATCAGCCTGGTGCTCGGCAAGGACTACGCGGACGCCAACGGCGGCGGTGCGGCCGCCGGAACCCCGGGCACCCCCGCCCCGCCGCCCACCCTGGCACCCGCCGACACCGCCGACGCCCGCTCCGCCGACGACGACATCTGCGCCAACACCACGTACGGGACGGGCGGCTGAGCCGCGATCCGGCGGACCGTCAGCCGACGGCTCGCCGGTAGACCTGCCGCGAGCCGCCCTCCGGCCCCGCCGGGGCCGGCTCCCCTGGCGTGAAGCCGAGGCTCTCGTAGAACACCCGGGCCCCGCCGGCCACGGCGCCCGGGTGATCGGCGCCGAAGGTCACCACCTCGACCGTCCCGCCGCCGGCCGCGAACCGGCTCAGGGCCTCCGCCATCAGCGCCCGCCCGACCCCCAGCCCGCGCGCCTCCTCGGAGACGACCAGCCAGTGCACATGGTGCAGCGGCGGCTCCGACCCGAACAGCAGCCCGCCCAGCAGCCGGTCACCCGCCGGGGCGTCGACCGGGGCGTCCACCACCAGTGCCGCACCCCGCCCGATGTGGTCCTCGACGGCCCGCCGGAACCCGGGATCGTCCACCATCGGCCCGAACCACTGCTCCACCTGCCCGGCCAGACCCAGGAATCCGGCCAGGTCCATGCTGCGGGCGACTCTGACGATCATCCGGCCAGTCTGGCAGAGCCGGTGCCCCGCACCCGTGGTGACGCGGCCCGGACCGAACCGCGTCAGACCGTGCCGAACTCCCCGGCCTTGACGCCCGCGACGAAGGCCGCGAAGGCATCGGCGGAGAAGACGAGTGCGGGACCCTCTGGGTCCTTGGAGTCACGGACGGGCATGAGGCCGGTGAAGCCTGGGGCTACCTCGATGCACTGGCCGCCGCCATTGCTGTACGAGCTCTTGCTCCAGAGAGCACCAGTGAGGTCGATGCGGTGGCTCATGTTCAGAAGTTCCTTCCGGCGAGAGCGGATCATGCCCAGGGACTCGGCCTGCGAACAGGCTGTGACCTGCAGCCGATCGTAGTCCGTTGCCCATTCGGTCACGCTATCCATTGCGCCCTCCAGGTAGCCTCTTTGCAGAGTTTCTGTGTATCCGAGCACTCTCCGATCGGTCAGTGTCAGAAGAGTTACGGGCATGGTGAACGGGACGCTTTCGCCCAGGTCGAACGGTGCCACCTGCAGCACGACGTCGGGACGCCTGGCCAGGCATTCAAGATGATGAAGCTGCTGGGCCATGACGGCGGGCCCGCCGACCGTCCGGCGTAGACAGCTTTCGTCCAGCACCGCATGGACCAGCGGTGCCGGCACCCGATCGAGCAGGCGCTGCCGGGCCAGGCGGAAGGCTCGTCGCTCATCTGCCTGAGCTTGGTCGATGTTCCCGCGCTTTACGGCCGCTTGGACAAGGGCGGTCATGTACGAGTCCGTTTGGAGAAGCCCGGGAATCACGCCCATTTCGAACAGACGTAGTTCCACAGCCGCGGCTTCACGATCGGCGAACTCCGGGAACCCCTCGATGAGGGCGTCGTTTCCGAGGTGCCACCACATCAGTTCCAGTGTGCCGCCGGTCTCCAGGGCCGCGTCCGCGTCCCTCGCGAAGCGCACCGGCGGCATCCGCTCGGCCCGCTCGACGTACGACACGTACGAGCCGGTGTAGCCGACACAGGTGCCGAGTTCGGCCTCCGTCATCCCCGCGGCCTGCCGGGATCGTCGTAGTTGGGTACCGAAGGCGGCCAGCGGGGAGGACGACGGGTCGAGCTTCCTGATGTTCATGGGCCCCAAATCAACAGATCTGACTGTCCACTCAAAACCGTTCCGATCGTAGCCGCCCACAGTGACCATAGGAGTACAAAGAGTGAAGAGCGCGCGAGCGCCCACGCACCTACGGAGACGTGATCATGACGATTCCTCAGTCCGGCCACCACGACGCCGTCCCGGCGGTGATCAGCGACCGCAGCATGCCGTTCTGCCGGTGTCCGGCCAACTGCGGGGGGCTGCCCGAGGCGCATCTCAAACTGGAGAGCCCGTACCCGGTGGTCGCTCCCGGGGTGCACGGGGTGCCGCCGTCCAATCCTTACCAGCCCTCCAGGAGAGGGGAGTTGGTGGTGGACGTGCTGAGCGGTCGGACGGGTGTCTTCATGGGCCGGATGGGACGGGCGGTGTATCTGCGACCCGAGAGCGGCGGGGTGGAGTGGGAGGCCGATCCGCACTGGCTGGACCGGCCGCCGATCCCCAGGATCACCGTGCGGTCCCTGGACTCCCACCCCGAGCCGGGTGTCCCGGAGGCGACATGACCGGCGCCGGGGGTGGGGCGCGGTGGCCCCCGAGATGACGGCCGGGCCCGTCGCCCGGCCGTCGGAGGCGGCCGGCCCGGTTCTCCCGGGCCAGCTGCGAGAGGGCCGGCCGCGAGAGCGCCAAGTGCGGGGCCTGGACTGGGCCTACCGGATCGCCAGCCTGCTCGGGGCCGCCACCGGGCACGACGTGCGCCTGTCGGTCGTCCCGTCCGGATACCGCCTCACCCTGGCGTCCCCGCCCGATCCGTTGATCCAGGGCGCGGTGATGCCGGTGCTCGGCGTGACCGCCCGCCGGGGGCACTCCAGCCGGACCGGCCTGTGGTGCGAGATCGACGGCTGAGCCGTCCCGTCCACAGGCCGGTGGTGGGTGCTGGGCACGGTCAGGCTGCCTGCCAGAGCTCGATCCGGTTGCCGCCCGGGTCGGTGACCCAGCCGAACCGGCCGACGCCCGCCATGTCCTGGGTCTCCTCGGCCACGTCCGCCCCCTTGGCGCGCAGCTGCGCGAGCATCGCGTCGAGGTCGCGGACCCGGAAGTTGAGCATCGTCTGCTGGGTGCGGGAACCGAAGTACTCCGTCCCGGACTCGAAGGTCGCGAACACCGTCGGCCCGGCCTCCGGGTTCCAGAGGCCGTGCTCGTCCGCGTCCAGGCCGAGGCAGTCGCGGTACCAGGCGCCCAGGGCCGCCGGGTCCTCGGCCCGCAGGAAGTATCCGCCGATTCCAAGCACACGTTCCATGTCGCCATCCTGCCAGGGCGGCGGGCGTCCGCCCGGTACCCCGGCCCGGTCGCGGGGGAAGTCGTCAGCACGGGCGGGCGGCCGGAGCCGCGCCGGGGTCGGGGGCGCGCTCGGGCGCCGTCCAGGAGAGCAGCAGCCGCAGGGCGTCGGCGGACGGGCTGCCGGGCTCGGCCGCGTACGTGATCAGCGCCTGGGACGGGTCGTCGGCGGCCCGCAGCGTCTCGTAGGTCAGCTCCAGTCTGCCGACCACGGGGTGGTGGAAGCGCTTCGTCCCGGAGGTCTTGTCCTGCACCGGATGTTCGGCCCACCAGGTGCGGAACTGCTGGCTCCTCACGGCGAGTTCGCCGATCAGGGCGGCCAGTTCGGGGTCGTCGGGGCGGCGCCCGGCCTCCATGCCCAGGTAGGCGACGTTGCCCCGGGCGCAGCGCTCCCAGTCGGCGTAGAGCGTGCGGGAGCCGGGGTTCAGGAAGGTGATCCGGGCGATGTTGCGTTCGGCCGGCGCCATCGCGTCGAAGTCGCCGAGCAGGGCGCTCGCCGCGCGGTTCCAGGCCAGCACCTCCATCCGCCGGCCCATCACGAGGGACGGCAGCCCCTCCAGGGAGGCCAGCAGGGTCCGCAGCATCGGCCGGACCTGCTGCGGACGCGCCGCACCCGGTCGGGCCGCCGCGCGGGTCACCGGCGGGCGGGCGATCCGGTGCAGGTGCCTGGTCTCCTCCGGGTCGAGCCGCAGGGCCCGGGCCAGCGCGTCCAGGACGGCCGGCGAGGCGTTGCGGACCCGGCCCTGTTCCATCCGCGTGTAGTAGTCGACGCTGACGTCGGCGAGTTCGGCGATCTCCTCGCGGCGCAGGCCGGCCACCCGGCGCGGCCGTCCGCCCTCGGGCAGGCCGACGTCCCGGGGGTGCAGCCGGGCGCGGCGGGAGCGGAGGAAGTCCCGCAGGGCGGTCGCAGTGCTCATGGGCCGATTCTCGCCCGGCCGCAGCCGGGGTGCCTGGCCCTGACAGGACCAGGCAGCGGCCGTGGAATATTCGCCGTCGTCGCGCGGGGCGCTCCGGTCAGCCCACCTCGGGCGTGCCCAGGTCCAGCTCCCCGATGATCTCGCCCTCGACGGTCTCCCCGGTCAGCCGGAACCCGAGTCGGCGGTAGAACGGCTCGGGCCCGTTGTCGGCCACGTGCCAGGACGTCGTCAACGTGCGGCGCCCACGCCGCCGCAGCTCCGCCGCCACCTGCTCGACGGCGAACCGGCCCACACCCCGCCCCTGTTGCCCGGCGGCCACGTTCAACCGCCACAGGCCGTCCCTGGTCACCCCCGGCGGGTCGGCGTCGAAGGGCACGTCGAAGAAGGCCATCAGGAACCCGACGATCTCCTCCCCGTCCATCACCAGCCGGGGCCAGGCCTGCTCCCCGAAGGCGTAGGCCAGCGCGAGCGACTGCGCGACCGGCTGCACCAGCTGCTGCTGGTCGGGGTGGACGGACAGCCGGCAGGCGTCCTCCACGTTCTCGGTGGTGATCTCGACGAGGCGAAGTGCTGAGGTCATCGCGGCACCCTAGCCGCCGTGGCGCCGGGAGGCCCGGGTTTTCCCGGCCGCCGGTGACAGGCGGTGACATCGGTGACGTCCGGTCACTGTGGTGACGACCAGTGACGAGCCCGCCCGGGTGCGGGTGCTGGCGTCCCGCACCGTCGCAGGTGGCGGGCCGACGGGGGTTGTAACGGGCCCTTCGCGGCGAGACGATGGTGGGAGCTTTCCCGGATGGTCCGACAGCCGCCAAGTCCGCACTCGACCGCCTGTACCCCTCAGGCGATTTGCAGATCGGAGGCACCATCATGGCAGGCGTCAGGAGCACGGTGGCCGACTACGGACCACCCCGGTACTGCTCCCAGAAGCCGTCCCTGCGTCCCGCCCCGGCTCCCGGCCTCGCGCCGCACCGGGCACACGCGATCATCGCCATCGGGAACAAGTGGCTGAACGGCACCGTGCTGCGCTACTGCTTCCTCGACTCCACCGGCGGCGGCCGGGGCCCCGGGCAGCTGGACGCCGTCCGGGCCGCCCTCCGCGAGTGGAAGGACCTCGGCATCGGACTGGACTTCAAGGAGGTGGACGACTCCTCCGAGTCGGAGGTCCGGATCGACTTCCAGGGCAGGTTCTCCGAGTCCGTGGTGGGCACCGATGTGCTGCAGGTGGGGCAGCACGAGGCCACCACCAATTTCGGCTGGGACCTCACCGACGCGGTCGGCCACGCCACCGCCCTGCACGAGACCGGTCACGTCCTGGGGTTCGACCACGAACACCAGAATCCCAATGCCGGGATCGAGTGGGAGGAGGAGAAGGTCTACGCCGCGCTGGCCCTGCCGCCCAACGAATGGGACCGGGAGACGACGTTCTTCAACATCATTCGGAAGCTGGACCCCGCCACGGTGTCCGGCTCCGTCTTCGACGCCGACTCGATCATGGAGTACCCCTTCCCGCCGGGGCTGATCAAGCGGCCCAAGAAGTACCGGATCGAAGGCATCCCCGATCCGCTGTCGCTCTCCGCCTTCGACAAGGACATGGTGCAGCAGTGGTACCCGACGCTCGTCGCCAGGCCGCGCCACCTGGAGCCGCGCGAGTCCGTCGCACTCCCGAAGCACTCCGGCGGGCAGTCCGACTTCGAGATCACGCCGGCCGAGAGCCGGAAGTACGCATTGGCCACCTTCGGTGACGCCGACGTGGTGATGGCCCTGTTCGAGCGGGTCAACGGCGACCTGCGGTACGTCACCGCCGACGACGACAGCGGCCAGGACCGCAACGGCCGGCTCGACGTCAAGCTTTTCAAGGGCCGCACCTACGTCGTCCGCGCCCGGCTCTACTCCACCTGGGGCAGCAGCGAGGCCGCGCTGATGTACTGGTGAGACGGCCGGCGCCGCGGTGGGACCCGCACCGCCTCGGCGGGCCGGCGTCGGCGGTACCCGGGCGGGTACCGCCGACGCCGGCCCGGGGGGCCGGTCAGCCGGCCACCCGCAGGGTCACGGCGGCGGTGTGCAGCGTCCCGGCGGTCTGGAACTGCAGGAACAGCCGCCAGTCGCCGGCGGCCGGGAGTTCGGCGTGGAAGGGCAGCGTCGGACCGCCAGTGGCGCCCTCGGCCCGGGTCTCCGGGTGCAGGTGGGCGAAGGCCTGGTCGCCGGTGTGGAAGGCGGTGAGGTGGGCGTAGGACTCCAGGTACGGCTGCAGGTCGGTGACCGGCACGCCGTCCTTGCTGACGGTGACCTTCAGCTCGGCGGCGGCCCTGGCGGTCGGGGCGCCGTCCACCGTCACGGTGTAGCCGTCGACGCTCGCCGAACCGGTGGCCGAACCGGTGGCGGTGCCGGCCGGAGCGGGCCCGGCCGCGCCCGGCACCTTCACCGGGCGGCTGAGGACCAGTCCGGTGCCCTTCCCCGGCCCGCTGTCCGGGGTGAAGGAGGCGTACAGCCGCCAGTCGCCCGGGGCCAGCGCGTCCAGCGGGGCCGTCCAGGTGCCGTCGGCCGCCATCTCCGGGTGCAGGTGCTGGAAGCCCGTCAGGTCCGCGCGGATCGCGTAGAAGTGCAGCCGCTTGGTCTGCTCGACGGCGAACGCGGTGACCGGGCCGCCGTCCGGGCCGGTGACGGTGAACCGGTACGCGGTGGGCACGCCGGTCGGCAGCGTCTCGGCGGCCCCCGTCAGGCGGTAGCCGTTCTGCTCGGACGCCAGACCGGCGCCGCCGGCCGACCCGTCGGGCGTCGCCGCGGTCATGCCGGGCATGTCGTGGCCCGCGTGGGCGCCGCCGGAGGCGGCGGAGGTGGCGCCCGGGTGACTGTGGCCGGTGTGGCCGTCGCCCGCGCCGGCCTTGCCGGCGGGGGAGCCGCAGGCGGCCAGGGTCAGGGCGAGCGCGGCGGCCGCGCCGGCCAGAGCCGTGCGGGTGGCGAGCGCCGTGCGGGTGGCCAGAGCCGTGCGGGTGGCGAGCGCCGTGCGGGTGGCCAGAGCCGTGCGGGTGGCGAGCACGGCCCGGGCGGGCGACGGGCGGTGGCGCGCGGACGTACGCGGGGGCAGGTGAGCTGACATGGTTCGGTGACTCTCCAGGAGAAGCGGCCGCCACGGCGGCACGCGAAAGGGCAGGACACGGCACCCGGACTCACGGTGGAGCCGGGCGGTGCCTGTCACGTCCGCGCGACGCAGACCTGGAGCAGGATCTGCCGCCCGCCCCCGGGCCCGGCCCGGGCACAGCCCGCGAACCCGCCGAAGCCCGCGGCCACCACGGCCGGCAGCACGACGGCCGAGGCGCTCGGGGCCGGTCCGGGGGCCGGCAGGGCCGCGCCGTCCCGGGTCTTGGTGGCCAGGCAGAGGGTGTCGCGGGCATGCGGCCCGGGCGCGGCGGGCGGCGGGGCCGAGAGCTCGGCGGCCCGCGCGGACATGGCACCGGAGGCCGCGGTCGGGTGCCGGTGCGCATCGAAGGACGCCGCCGGTGACCCCGTCATCGCGCCGAGGGCACGGTGGCAGTCACCGGCCGCCGCCGGGGCGCCGTGCATCAGGAAGAGACCGGCCAGCACCGCGCAGAGCAAAAGCAGTTGGGCCGTCGCCCGGTCGCGCGTCCTGCTGCCGCCGCTCGTCGTCATCCGGCCCTGTCCTCGGTGGGGGCTTTCGGCTGCCGACAATACCCGGGTCCGTACGGGGCGGCGGATTCCCGCACCCGGCGGCGCACCGGGCCGGGGCGGTCGGCTAGGCCGCCGGGTGCGGGCAGGACCCTCTCCGGGCCCGGTCAGGCCTGTTCCGTCCCCGATCGGGTCCTTTTTCGGACCGCTTTTCCGTTCGGTGTCCGGCAGTTGCCCCGGATTTGTTCCCGATCGGGGAATCACGGGTAGGGATGCGGGCAGGAATGACTCGGCAATCCCCCTCCGCAGGAAGTCCGATGCCGCCTCGCTACCGCAATGACGAGCGTGACCCGGCCGGTGCAGCAGAATCGCACCGGGCCGACCGTCCTGGACCCTCCGTCTGCGATTCCTGCCGCCGGCCGCTCACCCGGTGGACGACCGCCGTCGGCGGCACCCGCTGCACCGGCTGCGCACCCGCCGCCGCCGACCCGACGGACCGTGAACCCGTCACCCTGGGCGAGGCGTTGGCCGGGGCCTTCGCGGAGGTCGCCCGCAGTGTCCCGGCCGCGCCGCTGCTGCCCGCGCAGCGCACCGGCCCGGCGGCCGCCGAGGCTCATGCCGAGGCCGGTCTCGACCCCGGCGCCGAAGCCGGCGCCACCTGCCGCCGCTGCGGCGCCCGGGCGGTCTGGCACCTGACCGTCCGGGGCCGGTGGATCCTGATGGAGCCCGGCGAGTGGCCGACCGGCGCCGTCCCCGTCGGCAAGCGGTGGCGGATCACCGCCGACGGCATCGCCGTCAACCTCGGCGCGTCCGGCCGCACCGACACCTGCCGGATCAGCCACTTCGACACCTGCTCCGAGGAGCCGGCCCCCTACGAGTCCTCGGTGATGCTCGGGCTCTGGCACCAACACGCGCGCTGATCCGTCAGGTCGGCGTGCTGCTTCGCCGACTCATGCTCCGGGCGGGCCGGTCCGGCCGGCCGGTCGGTCAGGCGGAGATCTCGACCACCGCCCGCCAGGTGCTCCGGTCGCCGACCCGGGTGAGCAGGTAGTCCGCCAGGTCGGCGCGGGAGAGCGACCTCCCGTCCGCGAGCGGGCCGTTGACGGCCGTCCGGTACCGGCCGCCGAGCGGCCCGTCGGTGAGCATCGGCGGCCGGACGATCGTCCAGGCGAGGTCGCTCTCCCTGACCAGGGCCTCCATCCGGGCCATGTCCGCGTATCCGTGCCGGTAGAGCCGCTGGACCACCAGGCGGGTCACCAGGCGCTGCGGCAGCGGCGTGCCCGGTGCGATCTCCAGTCCGGCGGAGGACAGGCAGAGCAGGCGGCCCACCCCGGCCGCCCGCATCGCTCCGACGATGTTCCGGGTGCCCTGCGAGTAGACCGTGGTGGGGTGCCGGCGGTCGATGCTGCCGAGGCAGGACAGCACGGCGTCCTGCCCGGCGAGCGCTTCCGTCCAGGCGCCGGGGTCGAGCACGTCGCCGCGGACCAGGGTGAGCCCGTCCGGCCCGTCCGGCCCGTCCGGCCCGTTCGAGGCGCCGGTGCTGCCCGGTGCGACGCCTGGCGGGCGGGTGACCCGGGCGGGATCGCGGACGACGGCGGTCACCTGGTGGCCCGCCGCGAGGGCCTGCTTCAGGAGCTGGGCGCCGGTGCCCCCGGTGGCGCCGAAGAGCGCGAGTCTCATGCCGGCTCCGCGAGGCGGCGGACCAGCGCGGCGACGACCGACCGCTGGCCCGCCAGGGTGAGGTGGAGCCCGTCGGGCTGGTGCGGGTCGTCCGCGCGGTCCGTGCCGTCGTCGGCGGTGGTGGTGGCGGGGCGGGTGTCGACGGTCGGCTCCGGACGGGACAGCAGGAAGGCGGCGAGGGCGTCGATGTCCTCGTTCGCCCAGCCGATACCGGCCCGCCGGAAGTGCGGGTAAGCGGCCACCCGCTCGGCGTGCACCCCGGTCGGGGTGAGCCAGATCCACCGGGCGGAGGTCCGGCGGCCCGCCAGCTCGCGCAGGAGCAGCAGGTTGCGCCGGGTCTCGTCCGCGCCGACCAGGCTGACCGCGTCCGGGCCCAGGCGCTGGACGTCGTTGGCGCCGAGCATGCACAGCACCCGGTCGGGGCGCAGCAGGGCGAGGGCCGGCAGCTGGGCCAGTGCCTGGGTGGTCGTGCAGCCCGGGACGGCCAGACTGCTGAGGCGGACGCCGGGCGGAAGCAGCCGGCGCAGGATCTCGAACCAGGACAGCCGGTCCGCGGTGGTGCTCTCGCCCAGCGCCACGATGTGCTCGCCGGGCCGGAACGGCAGCCGGGCGACCAGGTCGGCGAAACCGGTGTCCGCCAGCAGCTCGGCGGCGGCCTGGCGGACCTGTTCCTCGAAGCCCAGCAGCAGCTCGCGGTGGGCCGCCGGGTCGAGGCCGAACCGGGCGGCCTCCCGGGCGTCGTCCGGCTCTCCGGGGGCGGCCGGTGCCGGCTGCCGGAACCGGACCAGCCGGGCGGTCTGCTCGGCGCTCGGGGTCGGGGCGGTCCCGGTGGTCGGACGGCCCTCCGCCCGTGGGTCGGTGCTGGTGGGCGGCAGGAGGGCTTGTGGTGCGTGAGGGGCGTTCGGGTGCGTCGGCTGCACGGCAGAATCCGTTCTCTCGCAAGAATCGTTCACCATGGAGAATCATTCCTCGTCGCGTACGATAGTCGGGTGAGCAGCGAGCGGCAAGCAGTCGAAGAACCCGGCGGACCGGCCCCCGCACCCCGGGGCGCGGCCTTCCTGCTCACCCAGCTCGGCACCCACGCCGCCGACCGCTTCGCCACCCGGGTCGCCGAACTCGGCCTGACCCCGCCCGACATCGGGCTGCTACGCACCATCGCCACCCGCCCCGGGCGCAGCCAGCGCGCCCTCGCCGCCGATCTCGGGGTGGTGCCCAGCCGGGTGGTCGCGCTGATCGACCGCCTCGACGGCAAGGGCCTGGTGGAGCGCCGGCGCAGCACCGAGGACCGCCGCAACCACGAACTCCACCTCTCCGCGGAGGGCGGACGCGTGCTCGGCGAGGTGTGGCGGATCGCCGCCGCCCACGAGGACGACATCCTGAGCGCGCTGGACGACGACCAGCGCGCCCGGCTCACCGAACTGCTCGGGCTGGTCGTCGCCCAGCAGGGCCTCACCCCCGGGGTCCACCCGGGATACCGCAACCTGCCCGGCGGTCAACGGAGTTAGCGCAGGGCCGACCAGGCCCGCCCCGGCGGTCCGACCTGCCGCGCGGCGACGGCACCGCCCCGGGTCTCCCAGGGGATCGCCCGCGCCCGGGCCGCCGGCTCTGTAGCATGACGGTGCATCAGGACGAGTATCGGGGCGGGATCGGCACGGGAACGGCCGACACCAGTGTGGGCAGCCGGTACTTGGCGGGCCCCTGCGCCGCGCCGACTTGAACAGGAGGATCCCATGACCTCGCCCAAGCGCTCCGGCCATCCTCCGCTGGTGTCGACGGACCTCCCCGTCGAGCAGCTCACCCAGTCCGCGCCCGTCCCGCTCCAGGAGCGGCTCCGGACGGCGTTCGCCGCGCTGCCCGGGGTGCAGCTCGGGCCCTCCTTCGTCTGCGTACCGGGCACCCGGGCCGGACACCTGGCCCCCACCGTGGCGCACGGCCCCGTGGAGGCCTTCCTGGCGGGCACCGAGTTCGGCCACCTGCACCCGCCCTACGACGGCAGCGTGCACCTGATGCTGCCCGGCCCGGTGGCCCGCCGGGCGGTCGCCGACGGCTGGGGCGAGCCCGCGCAGCCGCCCGGCTCGGTGCTCGTCTACGGACCGCGCGACGACGAGGAGGCGGAGACCGTCCGGGCCCTGGTGCTGGCCTCGTACCGGTTCGCCTGCGGCGACGGCGCCACCGCCCCGGACTGCGGCGACACCCCGGACTGCGCCGCCACCCCGGACGGCGGCGACGCGGCCCGGATCGTTTCAGCCGTGTGAACTCTCCCGGACCCGCCACGCCCGCGGCCGGTTCCCTGGATACTCGGCCGAGCGGTATCGCCAGGGGAACGGTCCGGGAACGGACGTGGCGAGTATCTGCGGTGTCGGAACAGGACACCACAAACAACGGGGTGGGAACATGCGCGGCAAGCTCGTCGGTCTGGTCGGAATCATCGCGGCGGCACTGGTGGCCGGCCTGGGTGCACAGGTGCACCAGGACGGCCGGGCCACCGACCGGCCGGGCGGCCCGGTCGTGGTCGTGGCGGACGACCGCCCGGTCTCCAACACCATCGGCCCCTTCTGACCGGCGGGGGACGCACGGCGCGGGCGGACCTCCGGGTGACACCCCGGCCGGTCCTGCCCGCCCACGCTCAGCCCGGCCGGCGGACGTGCTCGGGGATGCCCATCCCGTCGAAGAGCCGGTCGGCCCGGGCCCGGTAGGTCCGGGCCTGCGCCGTCTCACCGAGCGCGGCGGCCGTCGCCGCCAGCCCCTCCAGGGCGTGGGCCGCCTCGATGCCGGAGCCGATCTCCTCCGCCAGCCGCAGCGCGTGCGCGTGCCGCTCCTGGGCCTGCTGGTACTCGGAGCGCCCGCGGTGGATCCGGCCCAGGATGTTCTCGACGGTGGCCTTCCAGCCCGCCGACCCGCTGGTCCAGACGAGATCCAGCGCGCGCAGCCCGAAGTCGTACGCCTCGGCGAGCCGCCCGGCCCGGTGGTAGGCGTCCGCGAAACGGGCCAGCACCAGGCCGGCCGTGGCGGGGCGGTTGAGCCGCTGGTGCCGCTCCTGGGCGGAGGTCAGTGCGGCCAGCGCGGCCTCGTGCTCACCGAGACCGAGGTAGGCGTTGGCCAGGTTGACCAACGCCAGCACCCCGTTGTCCAGTTCGCCGAGCCGGCGGCTCAGTTCGTCGGCGGCCAGCGCCGCCTCGGCGGCCTCCCGATGGCGGCCGAGCAGGGCGCTGACCGAGCTGATGCTGATCAGCGTCACCGCCTCCTCGCGCGCACTGGCCAGCTCCCGGTGCAGCGGCAGCGCCTGCTCCAGCCTGGCCAGGCCCTCGCCGTAGTGGCCGAGACCGTTGTGGAACGCGCCCAGCCGGCTGAGGCAGGCCGCCTCGCCCTGCCGGTCGCCGATCTCCACCGCGATGTCGAGCGCCTGGTTCAGGCAGTCGATGCCCTCCTGGAACCGCCCGAGCGGCCAGAGCGCCACCGCCAGGTTGGTCAGGCTCACCCGCAGCAACAGCCGGTCGGCCGACCGGCGGGCGGCCTCCACCGCGATCCGCCCGGTCTCGTACAGCTCGGCGGAGAAGCCCCACATGTTGAGGTACATGCCGAAGCCGCGCGGCAGGTAGGCGGCCTGCCGGTGCAGCCCGTCGGCGGCCGCGCGGCGGACGGCCGCCAGCAGGCTGCGGTGCTCCCGCTCGAACCAGGCCATCGCGGCGGCGGTGTCCGCCATCGGCGGCAGCGCGAAGCCCGGGGCCGGCAGGTCCAGACCCAGGTCGACCCGGCCGGGGAACAGCAGGTCGCAGGCGGCCTCCACGGCCAGCACGTAGTAGTCCATCAGCCGCTCGACGGCCGCCGCGTCCGCGCCGGCCGAGTCCGGCCCGCGCAGGCTCTGCGCGAAACTGCGGACCAGATCGTGGAAGGCGTACCGCCCCAGCTCGTACTGCTCCAGCAGGTGGGCGTCCAGCAGCTGCTCCAGCAGGTCCTCGGCCTCGACCACCGGCAGGCCCAGCAGTGCCGCCGCCGAGTGCGGGTCCAGGTCCCCCGCCGGGTGCAGGCCCAGCAGGCGGAACGCCACCTGCAACTCGGGCTCCATCACCAGGTACGACAGCCGCAGGCTCGCCGCCACGCTCCGGTCCCCGGAACTCAGCTCGGCCAGCGTGCGGCTCTCGTCCAGCAGCCGGTCGACCAGGTACCGCACCGTCCAGCGCGGCCGATTGCGCAGCCGCGCCGTGGAGATCCGCAGCGCCAGCGGCAGCCGGCCGCACAGCCGCACCAGCTCCTCGGTGGCGGCGGGCTCGGCCGCCGCCCGGCCGCCGCCGAGCGTACGCTCCACCAGCTCCATGGCGTCGGCCATCGGCAGCAGCCCGACCGAAACCCCCTGCGCGCCGTCCAGGTTGACCAGCCGGACCCGGCTGGTGATCAGCACCAGGCAGCCGGGGGAGGCCGGCAGGAGCGGGCGCACCTGGTCCGCGCCGACGGCGTTGTCCAGCAGGATCAGCAGCCGGCGCCCGGCCGTGACGACCCGCCAGAGCGCGATCCGGCTGAGCAGGTCGTCCGGGATCTGGTCGCCGGCCAGCCCCAGCGTTCTCAGCAGGATGTCCAGCACCTCGGCCGGTGCCAGCGGCCGCTGCTGCGGGGTGAAGCCGTGCAGGTCGATGTAGAGCCGGCCGTCCGGGTAGTCCTCGGCCAGCCGGTGCGCGGCGTGCACGGCCAGCGCCGTCTTCCCGCTGCCGCCCATGCCGTCGACGGCGATGATCCGGGTGCCCCGGCCGGCCGGGGTGGCGGCCGCGCCCACCAGCTGGCCCAGCTCGGCCGCCCGGCCGGTGAAGTCCGGCAGGTCGTAGGGCACCGAGTTGGGAGCCGGGCCGAGCCGGCGGACCTCCGGCGGCCCCGGGGCCTCGGCGGCCGGCCGCTGCGGGGCGGCGAGCTCGGGGCTGCTCCGCAGGATGGCCTGGTGCAGGGCGGTCAGCCCGTCCCCCGGGTCGATCCCCAGCTCCTCGGCCAGCAGATCGCGGACCCGGCCGTACTCCTCCAGCGCCTCGGCCTGCCGGCCGGACCGGTACAGCGCCAGCATCAGCTGCCCGCGCAGGGTCTCGCGCAGCGGGTGGGCCTGCGCGACCTCGGTGAGGTCCACCACCAGCTCGGCGGCCTCGCCGAGCCCGAGCCGCAGCTCGAAGAGCTGCTCGGTGGCGGTCAGCCGGCGCTCCTCCAGGGCGGTGGCGGCGGCCTGGATCACCGGGCTGCCGTCGCCGGCCAGCACGGCGCCCCGCCAGAGGTCGAGCGCCGCGCGGAGCTGGCCGACGGCGTTCTCGCGCAGTCCGGCGGCGGCGGCCTCCCGGGCGCGCTGCAGCCGGATGCCGAACAGCACCAGGTCCAGCTGGTCCTCCTCGACCGCGATCCGGTAGCCGGGCCCGTCGGTGAGGATCAGATCGGCGCCGCCGGGGATCCGCCGCCGCAGGTCGGCGACGATCTTGCGGACCTGGTGCGAGGCGGTGGCCGGGGGCAGGTGGTCCCAGGCGGCCTCCACCAGCCTGGCGACCGGGACGACCCGGCCGTGCTCCAGCAAGAGGGTGACCAGCACCCGCTCCTGGAGGAGCCCGCCGAGCTTCAGCCGCTCGTCCCCCACCCAGCATTCGAGCGAGCCGAGGATCTTGAAGCCGACCCGGCCCGGTGGGGCGTCGACCCGCATGCGTGGATCACCTCGAGGCTCTGCGTCGGCCCAGGTCCGGGCCCATCGGCCCTGGTCCGGGCCACAGCGCGCGATCATACAGAACAGGTCCGGACCAGGCCCCGCCGACGTCCGGGACCGGATCGGGACCGGACGGGGAACGCCCCCGCCGATGCTGCGAGGGTCGGCAGGTCCCCGGGACTCCAGGGCGACCGCAAGCAGCCGGCCGGGCGATACCCGCCCGCCACCCCGGCCTCCGGAGACGAGCCGTGCTGAACCTCACGAACCTGGATGCGACGTCCATCGCCGTGTACCGGACCCGCGTCGCCCACCCCGCCGCCACCGCGCAGCAGGTGTCCGCAGAACTGGGCATCCCGGTGCCGGAGGTGCACCGGGCGGACGGCCGGCTGGCCGGACTCAGACTGCTGCGCCCGGCGCCCGCCGACGGGTGGGCCGCGGTCAGCCCCGAGACCGCCTCCGACCTGCTGCTCGCCGAGGCGGAGCGGGCCCTGCTCGAACAGCGCACCGCGGTGGCCGCCGCCCGGGCCGGGCTGAGCGCGCTCACCGGCGACTACCTGGACGCCCGCAGCCGGCGCACCGGCCCGGGCGGGGTGGAGACCGTCGAGGGCGAGGACGCGCTGCGCGCCGTCGTCCAGGAGCTCAGCCAAGCCTGCCGCTCCACGGTCGACGCGATGGTGCCGGTCGGCGCCGGCGACCGGACACCGCTGCCGGAGATGCCGCTGGACCTCGCGGTGCTGGCCCGCGGCGTGACCGTCCGCACGCTCTTCCAGCAGGCCGGCCACGGCCACCGGGCCACCGCCAGCTACGCCCGGGCGATCTCCACCGCCGGCGCGCTGGTGAAGAGCGTGACCCTGCTCCCCGCCCACATGCTGGTGTACGACGGCACGGTGGCCGTGCTGCCGCTCGGGCCGGGGCCGTCCGGGGCGGACGCGGTGGTGATCCGCGACCCCGCGGTGCTGCAGGTCCTGATGCAGCTCTTCGACCAGCATTGGGAGCGCGCCAGCGACTTCGGCGCGGTCGAGCAGCCGGGCGGGGAGGGCCCCTCCGACCTGGAGCGGGCCGTCCTGCGGCTGATGGCCGCGGGCAAGAAGGACGAGGTGATAGCCCGGCAGATCGGGGTCTCGCCGCGGTCGATCAGCCGGATCGTCGCCACCCTGATGGAGCGCCTGCAGGCGGCCAGCCGGTTCCAGGCGGGGGTGCGGGCGGCCGCCAACGGATGGCTGGCCTGAACCGTGGGCCCCGGCGACCCGGCCGGCCCGCTCACTCCTCGGCGACCCGGACCAGCATCTTGCCGGTGTTCTCCCCCCGCAGCACACCCAGGAAGGCGTCCACCACCCGGTCGAAGCCGTCCACCACGGTCTCCCTGCTGGTGATCCGCCCGGCCAGCAGATGCGGGACCAGCCACTCCTCCGCCTCCGGCCGCAGGTGCAGGTGATGGCGCACCTGGTAGCCGCGCAGGTGGATGCTCCGGTCCGACACGGCGTACAGGTTGCGGGGCGCGGCCGGCGGCTCGTCCGGGGTGTTGTACTGCGAGATCGCGCCCACCCAGGCGATCCGACCGAACTCCCGGGTCGCCCCGATGGCCGCTTCGAGGTGGTCCCCGCCGACCCCCTCCAGGGCCGCGTCGATCCCGTCCGGCGCGGCGGCCGCGAGCAGCTCCGACACCGGGCCGTCATGGTGGTCGAAGGCCGCGTCGAAGCCCAGCTCCCCGGTCAGGTAAGCGACCTTGGCAGCCGAGCCCGCGCTGCCGATCACCCGGCCCGCGTCCAGCAGCCGGGCGATCTGCCCGGCCACGCTGCCCACCGCGCCGGCCGCCGCCGAGATGTAGATCGACTCGCCGGCCCGCAGCTTCAGGATCTCCCGCACGCCCACGTAGGCGGTCAGCCCGGTCCCGCCGAGCACCGAGAGGTACGCCGAGAGCGGGATGCCCGCCGGCGGCCGGACGATCCGCACCCCCGGCCGCCCGGGGGCGACCACGGCATGGGTGCTCCACCCCTCGCTGTGGGCCACCAGGTCGCCCGGGGCGAACTCCGGGCTGCGGGACTCCAGCACCCGGCCCACCGCCCGGCCGTACCCGAGCGGCTCGCCGATCTCCCACCCCGCGTCCATCAGCTCCCGCATGTACGGGTCCACCGACAGGTGGATGTTCTCCACCAGCGCGGTGCCCGGCGCGAGCGCGGGCAACTCCTCCTCGACGAAACGGAAGTGCTCCGCCGTGGGGAACCCCTTCGGCCGGGCCGCCAGCCGCACCGACCTCGTCACGGTCTTCTTCGTCATCACACACTCTCCTTGGCACCAGGAACGGACCCGGCACTGCCGGCGGGGACGTAACTCTCGGCGGGGACGGGACTCTCCGGGACTGTGGCGCCGATGCCACTCGCGGACGGCCACCGCAGCATGGTGGGCACGAACAGCAGCGCCACCACCAGATTGAGCAGCCCGCCCACCACCCACGGCGCCCGCAGTCCGTAGCCCGCCGCCACGAAACCGCCGGCCAGCGCGCCGAGCGGGATCGCGCCGAAGCAGACCATCCGGGTACTGGTGCTCACCCGCCCCCGCAGCTCGTCCGGCACCAGCCGCTGACTGACCGACTGCGCCATCACGTTCCACAGCGACAGACCGGCCGACCAGACGCAGAACAGGGCTACCACGACGGCGGTCTGCCGCCCGAACAGGCCGATCGCCAGCAGACTCGCCGCACCGGCCGTCGACACGGTGATCGCCACCGCCCGGGCGCCGCAGCGCTCCACGATCCGCCGGCTGGCCAGCGCCCCCACGACACCGCCGATCGCCATCGTCGCCACCAGCACCCCGTAGCCGCTCCGGCCCACGTGCAGGACATCCGTCGCGAACAGCACCAGCACCGACTGGGCCATCGTGACGCAGAAGTTGCTGACGGCGGCCAGCACCACGATGGCCCGCAGGACCGGGTGCCGGACCAGCAGCCGCAGCCCGCCGGTGGCCTCCGCGAGCATCCCGCGCAGCCCCGGCCCGGCCGCCAGGTCGGGGGCCCCCCGGTCGGCCCGGAAGCGGCCACCGCCGCCGCGGATCCGCGAGATCAGCACCAGCGAGCCGACGTACGTCAGGGCGTTCGCCCAGAACGGCAGCGGCAGCAGGAAGGCGAACAGCGCGGCGCCCAGCGGCGGGCCGACGAACTGCCGGCCCAGCGTCTCGGCCGTCACGTTGCGCCCGTTCGCGGTCTCCAGCGCGGCGCTCGGGACGACGTTGGGGATCACCGCCCGGTTGGCGCCGGTGAACAGCACGTCGCCGGCGCCCAGCCCGAAGGCGAGCAGGTAGAGCATCCAGATCCGGGTCAGGCCGAAGGTCGCCAGCAGGGCGACCGCGACCAGCAGGACGGCCTGCACGGCCTGGGTGACGATCATCAGCCGGCGCCGGTCGTAGCGGTCGACGATCATGCCGCCGGGCAGCGCCAGCAGCAGCCAGGGCAGGCCCTCGGCCAGCGCGACGCCGGAGATCAGCTCCGGGTCGCTGGTGATCGCGCCCGCCAGCAGCGGCAGGGTCGCGAGCAGCATGCCCTCGCCGAGGGTCTGGATCGAGTAGGCGGACAGCAGGTGGTGGTAGTCCCGGCCCAGGCCGGGCTTGCGGTCCGGGGGCGCGGTGAGGTCGACGGTCCGGGACATGGTCAGCTCTCCTCGGTCCGGTCGGCGGCGGCCGGATACTCGGCGGCGTCGGCGTGTTCAGCGGTGTCGGGGTGCTCGGCTGTGTCGGGGTGCTCGGCGGCGTCGGGGTACAGGTAGATGCCGGCCAGCCGCTTGTGCTCGGCCTCCAACGTGAACGGCCGGCCCGAGGGCACCAGCCGGGCGCCGCCGCCGGCGAAGCCGCCGGGCATCCAGTACAGGCCGAGGCAGGAGTCCCACGCCTCGGTCCGGCCGGTGGCCGGGTCGAACACCGGCTCCTGCCGGGGAACGACCCGCTCCTGCACGACCGCCCCCACCGAGGCGGCCTGACGCAGCGCCTGCTCCCACTGCCGGTCGTCGACCAGCCAGCCGCAGGTGATGCCCTGGCTGGCGAAGCTCTCGTCCAGCTTCAGGATCAGGTGCTCGCGGCGCTCGCGGCACAGCTCCAGCAGCTCCCGCCCGTGAGGCGTCGTCGCCCCGGGGGTCAGCGCCCTGGTCCAGGGCAGCACCCGGTCGACCAACTGCCGCTCCTCGGTGGAGAGGTGGGAGCGCAGCGCGGGATCGGAGAGGTAGGCCATCCAGCGCTTGTTGGCGTTCAGGTCGGTCTCCAGCGGGCTCCAGAGCGCCACCCGCCCGTCCCGGTGGGCGTCCCGCAGCTGCTCGGCCAGCTCCCGGCCCTGCGGATGGCCGACCACCTGGTCGAGGTCGAAGAGGCGGTAGACCACGTCGACCGTCACCTCGCCGAGCAGGACCTTGCCGCCGCGCACCCGCAGGTCGCCGATCTCCCCGAGGTGGCACTCCAGGCCCTCGGCGCGCAGCAGCCGCTGCAGCGGACGCCAGGCGTGCCCGTACGCGGCCATCCCGCCGGGGCCCTCGATCAGCGCCACCACCGGTTCGGGCGCCGAGACGGCGGCGCCGACCCCGCGCAGCGCCTCGGCGAGCAGCGCGGTGGTGTCCAGGTGGTGCAGCCCGTGCCGCCCCGCGAACGAACGGAAGCCGTCGAACTCCAGCAGCGCGGCCGCCGCCGGGCCCACCCACTCCTGCCCGCCGGTCTGGCTGGAGGCGTTGAACTCCAGGATCTTCAGCGACTCGCCGTCGTGGTACGCGTCGACCCGCCCGAAGCGGGCCGGTCGCTCCTTGCCGAAGCCGCCCACCAGCGCGGCCTTGGCCGGGTCGACACCCAGCGCCCGGCAGACCCGCTCGGCGTCGCCGTCGAAGAGGCGCTCAGGCAGCGAGGTCAGCAGGTCCACCACGCCCAGCAGGTCGGCCTCGAAGCGGCGCATCTCGCCCTCGCCGAAGAACATCGGCCGCGAGAGGTACCGGTAGCCGAGGCCGGTCAGTTCGGGGAACCGGCCGGAGCCGAGGTCGATGCCGAGCAACGGGCTCCCCGGCCGGGCCAGTTCCTGGTTGAACAAGCGAGTCATGCGGTCAGTCACGGGATTTCCATTTCTGCGTCCGGCCCGCGGGCGGGGAGCGTACGGCGGGGTGGGCGGTCGGGTTACCGCAGCCGGAGGTCGATCACGGTCTTGATCTTGCCGCTGACGGTGTTCCGGGGCAGGCCGCCCTCGGGGTGGCACTCCACGGTGAACTCGAAGACGTCCAGCGACTCGTCGAAGGAGTGGTAGTCGCTGAGCACCTCGAAGCGGGCCTTCAGGTGGTCGCGCAGCTCGTCCGGGTCCAGCTTCCCGGGCGACTCGGTGCGGACGGTCACGCTCTCCCGGCCGCCCTGCGAGTCGATCTCCACCTGGAGCTGCGACACCTCGAACCGCGCCAGCTCGGCCATGATCTCGCCGTACAGGACGGTCCGGCCCTTCACCTTGATCTGGCCGTCCGAGCGCCCCAGGTACTCCAGCACCCGGCCGCTCACCCCGCAGCCGCAGTCGTGCGGGAAGATCCGCCCCAGGTCACCGATCCGGTAGCGGATCAGCGGGCCCTCGAACTTCTGCATGCTGGTGACCAGCAGCTCGCCCGGCTCGCCCTCGGGCACCGGGCGGCCCTGCTCGTCCACCACCTCGATCAGGTTGTAGTCGTCGCAGAGGTGGTGCAGGGTGCCCGCCAGGTCGCTGCACTGGTAGCCCAGCTGCGCGCCGTCGTTGGCCGCCAGCACGCTGGAGACGACCCGGGTGCCGAGCTCCTCGCGCAGCCACCGCTTGTCGGACTCCGTCATCGGCGTGCCGCCGTACAGCACCTTCTCGATCCGCAGCCCGGGCTCGCGCGCCTTGGCGTCGCGCAGCACCGGCAGCAGCAGGGCCGGCTGGCCGAGGATGACGTTCGCCGAGAAGCTGCGGGTCAGCATCAGCACATCGTCCGCGGTGATCATCTGTGCGGTGCTGTACGCCTCCACCGGCATCCGGGACAGCTCGCTGCTGCTGGTGATCAGACCGCCGTAGAGGCCGCCGCCGAACAGCGAGTTGATCAGCCGGTCGCCCGGCCGCACCCCCAGCGCGTAGAACAGCGGGACGGCCTCGCGCACCATGTTGTCCCAGTCGGTGCGCGAGTACACGATGTAGCGCGGCGGGCCGGTGGTCGCGCCGCTGCGCAGCACCTCGCCGCTCGGCCGGTCACCGCTGCACAGACCCCGGGCGGCCGGCAGCGAGTGCCGCTCCAGCGCGGACTTCTCCAGCACCGGCAGCCGCTGCAGGTCGGCCCGCTCGTCGATCCGGGGCAGGTCGCGGTAGTACGGGGTGCGGCGGGCCCGCTCCACCAGGTACCGCAGGCGGGCGGCGATCCGGCCGTCCTCCTGCGCGGTGTCCGCGCCACGCGCGTCGGAGAGCCGGGTGCCCCGCAGGTAGGTGCGGTACTGGAGGGCGCCGGCCCACCCGGAGCGGCAGTCCAGCCGCAGGACCTCACCGGCGAACGGGCCGCCGGTGCCCGCGCGCCCGGCGGCGTCCACCCGGATCCGCAGCACCGGCACGCCCTCGGCCTGTGCGGTGGCGTACAGCGCCTCGTCCGCCCAGTCCTCGCCGGGCAGCAGGTCGGGCACCAGCACCGGGTGCCCGCCCGGCACGTCCGTGCCCGGCGCGACCGTCCGGCTCGGCGGCAGCGGGAACCCCGCCTCCCGCAGCAGCCCGGTCAGCGCGGCCCAGAACTCCTGCCGCTCGCCGCGGATCACCACCTCGTTGCCGGTCGCCCAGCCGAGCAGCAGGCCGCGCAGGGTGTTGCCCGGACGGCGGTCGTCCAGCACCACCGTGCCGAGCGGCGAGAACTCCATCACGTCGTTGCTGTCGACCAGGGGCTGCCAGGGGTACTGGCTGAGGCCGTCGAACAGTTCGTCCAGGCCCTCGGCGAGTTCGGCCGAGGCGAACAGGCCGGCCAGGCCCGGCAGGCCGGCTCCGGCCAGCAGCCGGGCGAGCTCCGGGTCCGGGCCCTCGGCGAGTGCCCGCTCGGCGTGCTCGACCGCGAGCAGCAGGTCGGTCGGGTAGTGGCGGGTGGCGCTCATGCCGCGGCCCCTGCGAGCACGGCGGGCAGCGGGGCGGCGGCGGCCGGCTCCCGCTCGGCGGCCGGCACCGCGGTGGCGGGCACTGCGGGCGCGGCCGGCTCGGCGGCGGGCAACTCGGTGACCGTGACGGCCCGGGCGCACTCCGTCAGGAAGCCGGCGACCACGGCCGGGTCGGGGTGCGAGGCCTCGATGAACACCGGGACCTCCCACTCCTGGTAGGAGATGCCGCCCGCCCCCGCCGACTCCTCCAGCAGGTGCAGCCGGTCCACGCACGGGTGCTCGCGCAGGTGGTCCGGGAAGGACACCACCGTGCGGGCCCCCGGTGCCAGCTGGTGCCCGGGGAAGATCAGGAACCCGTGGTGGCGCCCGCTGGGTTCGGCCGGCTCCGGCCGCTCGAAGCCCAGCCGGACGGCGATCTCGTGCGAGGGCAGGTGGACGCCGGTGTGCCGCAGGTGCGAGTCCACGATGCCGCCGCCGCCCAGCCGGTTGGCCACCTCCAGGAAGACCAGCTCACCCTCGGCGGTCTCGAAGAACTCCAGGTGCAGGCAGCCCTCCTCGATCCCGAGCGCCGTCACCGCCCGCGCCACGAAGGCGGCGTAGCGCTCGTCGAACGGCAGCTGGCTCGACCCGACCGGCGCGCCGTTCGCGAAGTCGACCGGCTTGCCGATGTACCGGCTGACCACCAGGTCCAGCACCGTTCCGGCGCTGATCAGCCCGTCGGCGTGGAACAGCTCACCCTCGACGTACTCCTCCAGCTGGTACTCGCCGGGGTCCGGCAGCGTGCGGTAGAAGGCGAGTGCCTCCCGGGCCGTCGGGTGGATGCTGACGCCCTCGCTGGACGCCCCCTGGCGGGGCTTGACCACCGTCTTCCCGGGCCACGGCAGCGGCCCGCAGGCGGGGGGCGCGGCGACGAACCGTGGGTGGCGCACGTCGGCGTCCACCAGGGCCTGCTTCATCGCGACCTTGTCGCGGACCTTCTCCAGCTGCGCCAGCGACGGCCCGGGGACGCCCAGGTGCTCGCGGATCCGATGGGCGCCGAGGATCCCCGACTCCGACAGGGCCAGCACCTGCTCGAAGCCGTCCGCCCGCGAGGTCCGGGCGATCACCTGCTCGGTGAGGTCCAGCGTCGGGTCGATCAGCAGCCGCTCGCAGCGCAGGCCGGCGGGCAGCTGCGCGTCGCCGATCGGGCCGCAGACGTAGGTCACGTCGTGCTGCTCGTGGTCGATCCCCAGGTGGTACTGGATCTTGCGGTAGGGGACCTGATTCATCACCAGGATCTTCATTCGTGATACTCCAAAGCCGTGATGCCCCAGCTGAAGCCCATCGCGCTGGTGGCCAGAATGATCAGGTCGCCGGGCCGCAGCTTCCGCTGCTCCCGCAGGTCCTGCAGGGCGATCAGGGTGTCCGTCCCGCCCATGTGCCCGAACCGGTGGTAGTTGAAGACGCTCTTCTCCGCCGGGAGGTCCAGCTCGCGCAGCAGCCGTTCGTGCATGTCCCGGTCGCCCTGGTTGATCAACAGGTGGGCGACGTCCGGGAGTTTCGCCCCCACCGCGTCCAGCGTCCGGTCGATCAGCGCGGTGAAGTTCGCCACGTACGCCGCGGCCAGACCACTGCGGTGCGCCGCGCGGCGGATCGCCACCCGGTCGCCCCGCTGCTCGCCGGCGTAGTAGTCGGACCAGCTGGGGTCGGTGCGCATCTCGCTGTGCAGCACCGAGAAGGCGCCGCGCCCCGGCTCGACCAGCATCGCCCCCGCCGCGTCGCCGAAGTTGAACAGCGCCTTGGACGCCGGGTCGGTGTAGTCGACCATCCGGCTCAGCCGGTCGCCGACCAGCACCAGCCCGTAGCCGCCGCCGTCCAGCTCGACCCGGTCGGCGACGATCTTCAGGGCGGCCATCCCGGCGTTGCAGAAGTTCGCCACCTCGAAGCAGTGCGCCCGTTCGATCCCCAGCTCGTGCGCCACCTTGGCGGCGGGCGACCAGAACGGGTGGTCCCACTGGCCGGAGCCGGCGACCACGACGTACCGGATCTCGTCCACGTCCACCGGCTGGCGGCCCAGCAGCTTCCGCGCCGCGCTCAGCGCCAGCTCCCAGGCCTGCTCCCCGTCGGCCAGCGCCGGGAAGCTCTCGGCGTGGGTGATCGCCAGGATGTCGGCCACCGGGACCCCGGAGGCGGCGTGCATCGCTTGCACGTCGGCCCGCCCCCGGGGGTAGCTCACGGCGAAGTCGGCGATGCCGCTCACTGAACCTCTTCTTCGACCAGCTGCACCTCGGCGTCGACGGCCTCGATGCTGACCCGGTGCACGGTGCGGCCCACGCCCGGCTCCACCTCGGTGGCGATGTGGTACGTCGTCCGGGTCTTCCAGATCACCAGGTCGTTCTGGGTCCAGCGGTGGGTGTAGACCCGCTCCTCGTCCTGGATCAGCTCGTCGAGCAGGGTGAAGAAGGCCTCGTTCTCGTTGGGGTCGAAGCCCGCCACCGAGTCCATGTACTCGCGCGAGCCGTAGATGTACTCCCGGCCGGTGTACTCGTCCTTGCAGATCAGCGGGTGCTCGACCTTCGGGTGCTCGACGTCGATCAGCGCCTTGAACTCCGCGACCGACAGGCCGACGTGCTCCGGACGGATGCGCAGCCGCTTGCCGACGGTGTGCACGCCGATCCGGTCGGCCAGCCGGGCCTTCCACTCCTCCGGCAGCCGGTCGTGGACGTCGACCGCACTGGCGAACTTGGTGTGGCCGCTGGTGGACGGCACGTTGACGCCGTGCAGCATGGTGAACGGCGCCGGCTCGGCCACGAAGGACGAGTCCTGGTGCCAGAAGTTGCCGACCCGGGCGACGCCGATCGGCTTGTCGTCCTTCTTCTCGTTCGAGGAGATCATGATCTCCTCGAACTCCGGGTGGCGGTACTTGCTGATCACGAAGGGCACCGGCCGGCCCAGCCGGGAGGCCAGGTCGATCTGCTGCAGCGGGGTCAGCTCGATGCCGCGCACGACCACCAGCTCACGCTCGCGGACGCCCTCGACCAGCTTCTCCCAGACCTCCGGCCGCACCAGGTCGTCGTAGCCGACGCCGGTCAGCTCCAGACCGATGAAGGGGGTGATCTCGGTGATGTTCATGGTTCCTCCGGTTGTGTGCCCTGAGGCCGCATCGGCCCAGGTGCTCGGTTTCAGTTCTCCTGAAGGCACTTCTGCATGGCGTCGGCGAAGTTCGCGATCTGCTCGGGCGTGCGGAACGGCGCGACGGTGACCCGGAACCGCTCGCCACCACGTGCCACCGACGGGAAGTTGATCGGCTGGACGTAGATGTCGTGCTCCTCCAGCAGCTGCCGCGACACCCGCCGCACCCGCTCGCCGCCGGGCACCATCACCGGCACCAGGTGGCTGTCCGCGTCGATGAAGTCGATCCCCCTGGCCCGCAGTTCGGCCTTCATCAGCTCCGTCTTGGCGGCCAGCTCGGCGCGCAGGGCGTCGCCCTCCTGGACGAGCCGCAGGCTCCGCAGGGTGGCGTCCATGGCGGCCTGCGGCAGCGCGGTGGTGAAGATGAAGCCCGGCGCGAACGAGCGGACGTAGTCCAGCGCCGCGTCGGGGCCGGCCACATAGCCGCCGACCGTGCCGATGGCCTTGCCGAACACCCCCTGGACGAAGGTCGCGCGGTGGTCGCCGATCTCCGCGCTCAGCCCCGCGCCCAGGGGCCCGCGGACCCCGATCGAGTGGGTCTCGTCGAGGAAGGTCAGCGCGTCGTACTTCTCCGCCAGGTCGAAGACGGCGGACACCGGGGAGGTGTCACCGTCCATCGAGTACACCGATTCGAAGACGATCAGCTTCGGGCGGTCCGCCTCGTAGAGGGCGAGCTTGGATTCGAGGTCCGCCATGTCGTTGTGCGCGAACACGTGCTTCTTCGCACCGGAGCGGACGATTCCCTCGATCAGCGAACGGTGGTTCAGCGAATCGGAGAACACCACCAGTCCGTCGATCGCGGATATCAGGGTGCTCAGCGTCTCGAAATTCGCGACGTATCCGCTGGAGAAGACCAGGGCCCGCTCCTTGCCGTGCCAGGCCGCCAGCCGGTCCTCCAGCTCGACGTGCGCGGTGCTGGTGCCGGCGATGTTCCGCGACCCGCCGGTGCCGGTGCCGTGCCTGCCCGTGGAGTCGATCTGGGCCTGGATGACCTCGGGGTGCTGGCTCATACCCAGGTAGTCGTTGCTGCACCAGACCTGGACCTTCCGGCCGCGGTACCCGGTGTGGCCGCGGTCCGAGGCCAGGTGCCCGACCGGGAGGAACTCCCGGTAGAGCTCGCTGGCCTTCAGCTCCTCGATCTTCTGCCCGAAGATGTCGAGAACGGCGTTCCGCTGGCTTTCGAGAATGGAGACGGACATGTCGGCCTTTCCAGGAGGATCTGCAATCGGCGCTCGGTGATGGCGGTGCCGCCCTACCGGCCGGAGGCATGGGTGTGCCCGGGCGGCAGGCGATCGTGAATTCCGGTGCGCGGGGAGCGGGCGGTCGATCGCCGCCCCGTTTCCGCGGTGCTTTCTCTGCAGACATCCTGACCCGGCGCCAGGTCCCTCACCAAGGGATTCCGCTGGCGCGAGATCGCCTGGCGTCAGCACGCCAGCGGGCGCGGAGCGCGGCGGGGGGAAGCAGGCGGCGGGGTGGGCGCGCGGGACGGGGCCGACGGCGGGTGGGCGCGGTCGGACGGGGACCGACGGGGACCGACGGCGGGGTGGGCGCGCGGGGCGGGAACAGCGCACCGGCCCGGCCCCCGCGTCACGGGCGGGGGCCGGGCCGGTGGGTGGCCGGTGGCGGCCTGGTCAGCCGGTGGCCGTCCGGGCGGCCGGCCGTCGCAGCGGGAAGCTGGACGGTGGGCCCGAACGGCGGAGGCCGGCCGCGCCCCACCGCCCGAGGGCGGTTTCCGGGGCGCGGCCGGCCTCGGCCGGAATCGGTCAGTTGGAGCGGACGTAGTAGCTGAACGACATGGTCTGGGAGGTCCAGCCGGAGACGGTGGACGCCGAGACGTACTGCACGTGGGTGCCCCAGCCGGAGGCGGTGACCGTGATGCTGGCCTTGCCGTTCGTGGCGGCCAACCTGGTGCACATCTGCGGCGTCTCCGAGTAGCAGAAGCTCGCGATCCGCTGGCCCTCGGTGGCCCCCACCGAGGTCGCGGCCAGGGTGAAGGTCACCTGCTGCCCCTGGACGATCTCACCGGGTGCGCGGTCCGAGGTGATGGTCACTCCGGTGATGCCGGAGTCCAGGTCGGCCTGGAAGTAGCAGGGCCGGCTGGGCGCCGAGACCACGGTGCCGTTCGTCTCGTAGGCGTACCAGCTGTACTCGCCCGGCCCGGACTTCGCCAACTCGACAGAGGTGTCGGCCGGTGTCTGCGGGAAGGCCAGGCCGCCCTCGTAGGAGGCGACGCTGCCGTCCGGCGCGGTGACGACCACGACCAGCCACCCCCGAGCAGTGGTGCCGCCGGTGAGGCCGGGCATGGTGGCGCCGAGGCGGTACCTGGTACCCGGTGCGACGGGGACCCACGGTCCCGGGGCGGCCGTGGCGCACGCCGAGGCGGGGAGTTCCGGCATCCGCAGGTTGGTCGGCCCGCCCTCGGGGAGGCTGAACCAGCCGAAGATGTCCACGATCACGTCCACCCGGCCGAGGTGGTTGTAGACGTTGACCAGCCCCGTGTCGTCGACCGGCACGATCACCAGGTTCGGCACGGTCTGCCCGGCACGGAAGTTGAGGTTCGAGGTGCTCGGCCGTCCGGTGCCGTTGCCCGGGAAGACGGTGAGGAAGCTGTCGTCGGTGGCGTTGGTCGCCGTGACGTTGAGGACGACGGCGGACACCTTGGTGGTGCCCAGGCCGCCGGTCGCGACCGGCAGGTTCATGAGGCCGTCCGCGCCGAGGGTGTGGAAGATGTCGCTCGTCCGGGTGTCGACCATGCGCTTGGGGCCGGTGGCCGAGTAGGCCGAGCCGGCGGGGCTGCTCTGGTAGTAGCCGAAGACGTCCGCCACCACCTGGGTCGCCCCGATGTGGTTGTACAGGTCCACCGAGCCGTCCGCGCCCAGCGGGACGGTCACCAGGTTGGGGGTGGTCTCCCCGGCCGTCCAGTTGAGGTTGGAGGTGCCGGGCCGCGCGGTGCCGTGCGGATACACGGTCAGGAAGCTGTCCGAGGTGGTTCCGGTGGCGGTGACGTTCAGGACGACGGCGGTCGCCCCGGCGGCAGGCACCCCGCCGGTGCCGGTGACCTTGAGGTTGACCGTCCCGTCCGCGCCCACCGGGCCCGCCCCGCCGGAGCGGGTGTCGAGCAGCCGCGCCGGGCTGACCGGGACGTAGCTGGACCCGGGGATGCCCACGCTGTCCGTGTAGTAGCCGGCCAGGTCGGCGACGACGTCGGTGCTGCCGGAGTTGTTGTAGAAGTCCACGAAGCCGTTGGAGACCGGCACCGTGACGGCGTTGGGGACGGTCTGTCCGGCCGTGAAGTTGAGGTTCGAGGCGGTCGGCAGCGGGGTGCCGTCCGGGAAGACCGTCAGGTGGCTCTCCTCGGAGGGCCCGGTGACCGTCACGTTCATGACGACGGCCTTGACGTCCCCCGCGGGCAGGCCGACCGGCACCCGGATGTGGGTCCCGCCGGGGACCTTGCCCGCCGTCGGAACCCCGACCGCGGACCTGGTGTCGAGGATCCGGTGCGGATCCGTCGGGACGAACTTGCCGCTCTGTGCCGCGGGCGGCAGGGCCGCCGCCTGCTGGGCGGCCGGTGCGCCCGTGGCGGCCGGCGCGCCGGTGGCCGCGATCGCGGGCGTTGCCACGGTCAGGGCCAGCGTGCTGGTGGCGGCCACGGCCAGGGCGAGCCGGCGTACCGGCCCGGCCAGCCGTGCGGGAGTGCGATACCGGTCCAACTGGTACTCCTGCGAGTGAGGTTGACGGAGTGCTGATGGGCCGGCCCGGGGCAGGCCTCGCCGTCGACGGTGCGCAGCGCGCAGCCACGTCGACTTGACCCCCCGGCCGGCCGAACGCACCAGCTGCTGATTCATATCATCAGTACGCAAGCGGTTTTCCACTCGGAGCGGGTGCTCGGCCCGGGGCCCCCACACCCGCTGACCTCCACTGTCCGGCCATGGGCGGACATCACCCGACCGGTGCCCCGACGAGGGGTTTCGCCCGGCATGACCCGAGCTTCCACCCGCCGGAGCAGTCGGCGCCCTACCGGGCCCGGACCGCTCGTAGAGCACCCGGCCGGCGGCCGCTGAGCCGGTCGAGAGCGGCGGAGGTCGCCTCGTCCGCGGGCAGGTGGACGACGAGGCGTTGGTCGTCGTCGGCGGCCAGTTCGAGCATCTCGTACGCCAGTCGAAGCTCCCCCGTCGCCGGATGGACCATCCTGGTGACTCCGCTCGGCCTGGGCAGTCCCGGCACGCGGTCCAGCCGTCCGGTGAAGTCCGCCCCGGCGGAGACCGTCAACTCGTCCATCAGTGCCGCGACATGGGGGTCGGACCGACCGGGCCCCTGCTTCAGGGCGGCGACCTGCTCGTCGGCGACGTGCTCCCAGTCCGGGTAGACGGCCCGCGCCCGTGGGTCGGTGAACACGAAGCGGGCGAGGCTCGGCGGGACGCCGTCCAGCAGCCCGACCGGCCCGGCCAGGCGCCGGTAGCCCTCCGTACGGGCGAGCATCTCGCCCAGCCGGTTGACCAGCACGGCAGGCGCGGGTTCGAGACGGTCGAGCAGCGCCCGTACGGTGGGACGCACCGCCCGGTTCGGCGCCGCACCCCCCGTACAACTGAACCCGCCACCAGCCCCCTTGGCGAGTCGGTGCACGTGGACCCGCTCGCCCGTGGTCAGCCGCAGCGCGTCGGCCAGGGCCGAGAGCACCTCTGCGGACGGCCGCCGGTCCCGCCCCTGTTCGAGTCGCGTGACGTACTCGACGCTGACCCCGGCGAGCGTCGCCAGCTCCGCCCGGCGGAGCCCCGGCGTACGGCGGCGGGGGCCGGCGGGGAGCCCTACCTGCGCCGGTGCGACGGCTTCACGGCGCAGGCGCAGGAACAGTCCCAGCTCGTTGTCGCTCACCCGCCGAACCTAACAGCCCGGCTCCGCCGGGTCGTGGCCCTGCCACTACCAGCCTCGGCCCGGCCTTCCTCCCGCGGCGCCGGCGCGCCAGTTTGGAGTTCGCACCCCACGGGGGCCACCCCGGCAGCCCGCAGCCACATCCGGATCCGCATCAGGAGCACAGTCATGTCCAGCCAGCAGCTCAACCTCGTCGTGATCACCGGGAGCGTCCGGGAAGGCCGGTTCGGCCCGGTGGTCGCGAACTGGTTCGCCGAACAGGCCCGGCAGCACGGTCGGTTCACGGTGGACGCGATCGATCTGGCCACCGTCGACCTGCCGCTCGAACTACCTTCGCTGTCACCGGCGATGCAGGCCGACCCGATCCGCCCCGCCGGGGCGGCCGCCCTGACCCGGGCGCTCGCGGCGGCCGACGCGATCGTCGTCGTGACGCCGGACTACAACCGCAGTTTCCCGGCCGCGCTGAAGGCCGCCATCGACTGGCACCACGCCGAGTGGCAGGCCAAGCCGATCGGTTTCGTCGGCTACAGCGGGGCCAGCGGCGGCCTCCTGGCCATCGAGCAACTGCGCCAGGTTTTCAACGAGTTGCAGGCGCACACGGTCCGCGACTACGTCTCGTTCCCCCGCTACTACGAGCTCTTCTCCCCGGAGGGCACCCTGCACGCCCCCGAGGGCCCCGAGGGCGCCGCCAAGGTCATGCTCGACCAGCTCCTGTGGTGGGGAGTCGTCCTCCACGACGCCCGACGCGACCGCTCGTACGCCGCGAGCTAGAGCGCGTCTTCAAAGGCGATGGGCTGATGAGCGATCATGTTGGTCGTGATTCGTCGTCATGAGCTGTCGGACGTGGAGTGGGAGGTGCTGTCCCGTCTCCTGCCGCGAGCGGGGACGGGACGGCCTCGGGCGGACGACCGGATGGTGCTGAACGGGATCGTGTGGAAGCTGCGGACCGGCTCGGCGTGGCGGGACGTGCCGGAGCGGTACGGCTCGTGGCAGAGCCTGTACACGCGTTTCCGCAGGTGGGCCTTGGACGGGACCTTCACCCGGATGCTGCGCTCGATCCAGGCGGAGAAGGACGCGGCCGGAGACATCGACTGGCTGGTGTCGGTCGACTCCACGATCGCCCGTGCCCACCAGCACGCGGCCGGCGGCCGCAAAGGGGGGCTCCCGACTGGGACAAAGCGGATGATCACGCCCTCGGTCGATCCCGGGGCGGACTGACCACGAAGCTCCACCTCGCCTGCGACGGGCGGGGACGCCCACTGGGCCTGGTGGTCACCGGCGGGAACGTCAACGACTGCACGCGCTTCGAACAGGTCATGGCCGACATCCGCGTGCCCCGCCTCGGGGCGGGCCGCCCGCGCACCCGCCCCGACCACGTCCTGGGCGACAAGGGCTACAGCTCCCGCGCCATCCGTACCTACCTCCGTCGGCGCGGCATCGCCCACACCATCCCGGAACGCGCTGACCAGGCAGCCGGCCGCCGCCGAAGGGGACGACACGGCGGACGGCCGCCCGGTTTCGACAGGGAGAAGTACACCCACCGGAACACAGTCGAACGCTGCTTCAACCGGCTCAAGCAGTACCGCGGCATAGCAACCCGCTACGACCAGACCCGCGAGTCCTACCAGGCCGCCGTCACTCTCGCCTCAACCCTGCTCTGGATCAACCTTTGAAGACGTGCTCTAGCGCCTGCCCGACGGCCGAGGCCCGGCCGGCCCCCCGGTGCCATGGGGTCTGGGCCGGCCAGGCCGCCCGGGGCCGCCGGAGGGCCGTGTGCGCGGCGGCCCGGGCGGCGTGTCGGAGAGCGACGCGAGAGAGGTGCCTTGCGTGCCGGCCGGCCGGAAGCATCGGGAGCTTCCGTCGTCCGAGGCACAGCAGGCACCTCTCGGCGTCGTCCCCGCCCCGGTCGGCCATCGGCCGGCGGCAAGGGACTGAGAGTACGTCAGTCGTTCTGGTAGTAGCCGAAGATGTCGACGACCAGGTCGATGTTGCCGTCGCTCTCGTTGAAGAAGTCGATCAGGCCCCGGCCCGGCGCGACCTGCACCAGGTTCGGCACGGTGCTGCCCCGCCGCCAGTTCAGCGAGGAGGTGTTCGGTGCGTACACCGGATACGGGTAGCCGCCCTTGTAGTCGGCCAGGGTGTTCGGGTCGGAGGCGACGGTCAGGTGGCCGTCGTCGCCGGTGTTGGTGACGGTGGCGTTGAAGACGAACGCCGGGATGTCGGTGCGCGTGGTCATCGGCAGGTAGGCGTAGTAGCGGCCCTTCAGCGGGCCGCCGCCCCAGGTCGCCGGGTCACGGGTGTCGATCAGCCGCTCCGGGTCGACCGGGATGAACGCGCCCTTCTCGGAGGTGCTGTAGTAGCCGACCACGTCGACGATCACGTCGGTCCCGGCCCAGGCGCCGTTGAACACCTGGACCCGGCCGTCCGCGCCGACCGGGACGACGACCGAGTTGGCCACGGTCTGCCCGGCGGTGAAGTTCAGGTTGGACGCCGTGGGCACGGCCTGCCCGCTCGGGTAGACGATCAAGTGGCCGTCCTGGTGCGGGTTGGTGACGGTGACGTTCAGCGCGACCGCGGTGATGCCGGCGCCCGGCAGGCCGGGGGTGGCGCCGGCGATCTGCACCGGGATCGAGCTGCGGCCGGGGATCTGGTTGCGCGGGGCGCCGGTGCCGTCCCGGGTGTCGACCAGCCGGCTCGGGCCCACGGGCGTGAAGCCGGCCGCGGCCGTCGGGGTGAAGTAGCCGGTGATGTCGGCGATCAGGTCGGTGGTGCCCCAGCTGCCGTTGTACAGGTCGACGTAGCCGTTGGCGCCGATCGGCACCATCACCAGGTTCGGCACGGTCTGCCCGGCCCGGTAGTTGACGTTCGAGGTGGTCGGCGGCTGCCCGCCGTCCGGGTACGCCGTGATGTGGCCCTCGGCGGCCGGACCGGTCACGGTCAGGTTGAGCACCGCGGCGGTGGCGTCGGCCGGGACGCCGCCCGCGCCGCCGACCTTCAGCTTGACCGTCCCGTACGCCGGGATCCGGCCGGCCGCCGCGAGACCGGTGCCGTCCCGGCTGTCCAGCAGCCGCTTCGGGCCGTACGCGGTGTACTGCGAGCCGAGGGTGGAGACCTTCACCGTGTTGCGGATGGTGTTGCCGGTCTTCTCGTAGTCGGTGACCGTGATCGTGTAGTCGCCGAGCTTCTGGTAGCTGTGACCCGCCGTCGTCGTCACCGGCTTGTCGCCGTAGAAGTTGAGGACGTCGGTGGCGCCGTCGCCCCATTCGACGTAGATGTCCTGGGCGACCGGCAGGGTGGTCACGTCCAGCTTCAGCGAGATGCCGAACGCGCTGGAGTTCTTGGCGGTCAGCGCCATCGCGAAGCCGGGGTTGTTGCTCCGGAACCTGACCGCGCCGCGGTCGGACATCGGGCCGTGGCCGAAGTAGTCGGTGGTCAGCGCGCCGGGCGCGGACTGGTTGGCGGTGCCGATCGCGGCGGAGCCGGCCTGCAGGGCGTAGGCGACGCCCCAGTCCGCACCGTTGTTGACCGGCTGCGGCGCGACGGGTTCGACGGTGTCGTGCGCGCCCTGCGTCTGCGCGGCCCGGAAGACGGCGACGGTCGGGTACGCGGTGCCGGCCCACTGGTAGGGCCCGGCGCCGGTGGCGGACGCGGTGTAGAAGTCGTTGTAGTCGGTGGTGGTCGCCGGGGCGGACTCGGCCGAGACCGTCACGGCGGGCCGGCCGGCGTCGCAGGCGGCCGCGTTCTCGGTCTCGACCAGCAGGTTGTTCTGGATCGACACGGCCGTCGAGGCGCCGTCGACCACGATCCCGGGGAGGCAGCCGCGCTGGACGGTGTTGCCGGTGATGTTCAGGCCCTGCACCCCGGTCGCGGTGATGCCACTGATCTGCTGCTCGTACGTTCCGGAGTTGGTGATGCCCGAGGCGCCGATCAGGTTGCCGGCCAGCGTGACGCCCTTCGCCCCGGCGGCCACGGAGATCGCCGTGGCACCGGCGCTGAACAGTGCGACGTGCGACCGGGTGACGGCGACCGTGTCGGACGCGCCGTCGACGGCCACGGCGGTGCCGTACGCGCCGACGTTGACGGAGTCGAGGGTGATCCGGCTGGAACCCTTGACGGTCAGTGCGGCCGGCACGCCGGCGGTCAGGACCGTGAGGTGGCTGATCGTCACATCGCTCACCCCGTCCAGGGTCAGCCCGGGCTTGGTGGAGCCGGTGTTGTCCCCGTCGATCCGCGGGGCGTTGGTTCCGCCGGTGATGGTCAGCCCGGAGGTGTGGACGACCACGTTCTCCGCGGTGCGCGGCGGGCTGATCCCCTCGTCCTTCCCGTCGACCCGGACGGTGTCGCCGGGGGCGGCCGCGTCCACGCCGTGCTGCAGGGTGCAGAACGGCGCCGCCTGGGTGCCCGTCCCGGTGTCGGAGGTGCAGGTGGTGCGGGTGAGCACGTAGACGGTCCGGCCGGTGGACGGCGCGGCGGCGGACCGGGCGGCAACCGCGGCCTGGCCCTGCACCCGGTACGAGTTGCCCGCCGGGCTGGTGAACGTCTTGGCGTCCGGCAGCTCCCACCCGCTGGGCGCGGGAGCCGGTACGGCGTTCGGGGCCGGGTCGGCGGCGTACGCCTGCCCCGGCAGGAAGGCGAGCCCGGCGGCGAGAGCCGCAGAGGTCGCAACGAGACGGCGGTTGTGCACCGGTCCCCCATATTTGAAAGTCTGACAATCGCCCCAATGGCGGGGTCACCTTACAAGGGGCCGTTCCCGCACCGGTAACGGGTTTCCCTCCCGGCCGAGCCCGTCAGCTTCGGTCGTTGCGACGGGTGTTGCCGGTCGGACCGCTTGAACCGCGACGCGGCGGTGGCACCGGCTTCGGTCAGGTCCCGCCGCCCGGCGACGAACCGGTCCACCACGGTCGAACCGTCCGGCAAGCGGTACCGCAGGATGAAATGGTCGGTGATCCGGATTGCCTCACCCTCATCCAGCAGCCGCTCAGGGCCCGCGCCCTCCAGCAGGAGGGGAGTCAACCACCGGTCGAAGCGCGCGCTCCGCGCGAAGGCGACGAGTTCGCCCTTCAGTTCGGAACATCGCTCGATCAGGCCTCGCAACGACGCCTCGTCCTCGCTCCGTACAGCAGCAGTCATGCGAGCCCTCTCGGTCTTGAAGGCGCCGACGCTCACTGCGCCCAGTAGTAGCGATATGCCTCGACCCACTCCGCTCCGGCCGGAGCCGGGTCCGGCAGTGGAAGGTCCAGCAGCCCGATCGTCTGCCGGAATCCGTCACGGGTGCACAGGGCGACGATCCTTCCGTCCCGCGACAGGTCGACGCCGCCCACGGTCACCTCGACGCCCAGCACCAAAGTGCCGAACGGCACCGCCAGGTTCTCCTCGACGGCGGTGAACAGAGCCGACACCTGCTCGTGCTCGTCGTAGGTGTCGACCGTCGCCTCATCGACCAACGCGGCCAGTTCTCGCCTGCTCGACGTGCCCATGGCGCCACGCTAGCCGACCTGCCCGTGCCGTCTCACGGGCGGTTCGAAGCACCGCCGATTTGCGCGCGTATCGTCGCTGCATGCGCTTGAGTACCGTTATCCTCCCCATCCACCGGTGGAGCGAGGGGCAGAAAGTCTGGCGGCGGGCCGAGGACCTCGGCTTCCACGCCGCCTACACCTACGACCACCTCTCCTGGCGGAGCTTCCGCGAGGAGCCCTGGTTCGGGGCCGTTCCCACGCTGACGGCCGCCGCGACCGCCACCGAGCGGATCCGCCTCGGCACCCTGGTCACCTCGCCGAACTTCCGGCACCCGGTGACCCTCGCCAAGGAGCTGATCTCGCTCGACGACATCTCCGGCGGGCGGATGACGGTCGGGGTCGGGGTCGGCGGGGCAGGCTTCGACGCGACGGCGACGGGACAGGAGGCGTGGACGCCCAAGGAGCGGGCGGACCGCTTCGACGAGTTCCTGCCGCTGCTGGACAAGCTGCTCACCCAGGACGCCACCACCGACCACGGCCGCTACTACTCGGCCATCGAGGTGCGGAACATCCCCGGGTGCGTGCAGCGGCCGCGAGTGCCGTTCTACGTGGCCGCCACCGGACCGCGCGGGCTGAAGCTGGCCGCCGAGCACGGGCAGGGCTGGGTGACGTACGGCGACCCGCGTGGCCCGGCGGACGTGCCGGTCGAGCAGGCGCCGGCCGTGATCGAGGCTCAGCTGGCCAAGCTCGCGGCCGCCTGCGAGGCGCGCGGGCGGGACGTGGCGACGCTGGAGAAGGTGCTGCTGCAGGGCTCGACGGCCGAGCAGCCGCTCGCCTCGCTGGACGCTTTCGTCGACTGGGCGGGGCGGTACCAGGAGTTGGGCATCACGGAGCTCGTCATCCACTGGCCGGTCCCGGACTCGATCTTCGCGGTCGACCCGGCGGTCTTCGAACGGATCGCCACCGAGGGTCTCGCGCAGCTGAGCTGATGCTCGGACGGACTGCCCGCCCGTCTGCCCGTCCTCGGGCGGGCGGGCGCCGTCGTCAGGGCCGCGGGTGCTCCCGGGACGAACGGCGGTGCATTCTCATTGCGGTTCGATCACGGCATGTCCGATTGATTGATCATTGTGCGGAGTGTGTGGGTTAACTCGGTTGGCGGGGGGGAGCGGCGGCTCTCATAATTCCAGCTGACGCGCGTGGCGGTCGGTCCGGAGAGGCCTCGGGGGTGGCCTGTGGTGGGCCCGCACGCGGCCCATTCCACATGCTCTGGGGGAACCCCTTGTCCGCGCCCGAAAACGTGCCGTCGGCCGCTCCGGCCGACGCCGCGCCGCCCGCACCCGAGCGCGCACCCGTGCCCGCGCCCGAGCCCGGAGCCGAAGCCGGCCCGCAGGCCAAGCCCGCCGCGCCCGCCGCCGAGCCCGCCACCGCGCCTGCCGACTGGCCGGCCGGCGTACCCACCGACGTCGCCGACGTCCCTGCCGTGGCCGAGGCGTCCGCCGACGGCCGTCGGCTGCCGCGCGCCGCCGGCGTGGCGCTGGCCGCGTTCGCGCTTCTCGCGGTCACGGCGACCAGTGCCGCCGTCACGGTGGCGGTCGGCCGTCCGGACGCCCGGACCACGGTGGCCCAGGGCGTCCCGTCCCCGGCGGCGGCCCCGGCCTCGGCCGCCCCGACCGCCTCGCCGTCGCCCACGGCCTCGCCGTCCCCGGTGGTGACGCTCGCCGCGCCGCCCGCACCCGCGCCCAAGCCGAGCAGCACCCTGCACGGCACGGTCAACGGCAGCACGCACGGCGGCGACCTGAGGTACTTCTTCGCCCCCATTCCGGACGGCGCCGAATCCTTCGGCCCCGCCGACGGCTTCAAGATGACCGACGAGGAACTTGTCGCGGAGTACGACAACCAGAAGAACATCATGTCCGTCCTCGGGTCGTACGGGTACAAGGAATCGGCGGAACGCTCGTACCGGACGGCCGACGGAAAGGCGAATGTCCGGATCCGGCTGATGCGCTTCTCCAGTGCGGGCAACGCCTCGGAGTTCGCCAAGGGCGGGAGCTTCTCGGAGAGCGAGAGCATCGACGTCAGCGGTGTCCCGGGGGCTCGCGGTTTCCTGTTCAAGCCCGAGCAGAAGGCCTACACCGGCGCGATGGTCGGCATCGCCAGCAAGGGTGATGTGGAGTTCGAGATCACCGTCGAGGTGAAGGGCGATCCCGACAAGGCGGTGCTCGGCGACGTGATGAAGCGTCAACTCGACCGCCTTTCCTCCGGCGGCTGAACCCCGCTTCCCTCTTCTTCCACCTTTCTGGAGCCACCTCGTGAGCACCGAGCCCGTGGAGCCGTCGCCGGCCGACGCGCCTCCCCCCGCCGCCGTACCGGCTGTCGTGACCGAACCTGCCCCACCTGCCCCACCTGTGACCGCTGAGGCCCCTGAGGCGCCCCAGGCCACCGAGGCCTCTGCGGCCCCCGTGTCACCTGCCGCCCCCGTGCCGCCGGTGGCGGTCAGCCCCTGGGCCGCGCCGGGATCGCCGGCCGCCGCCCCGTACGCCCTCCCCGACGAGTCGGCCTCGGCGCCCGCCGGTTCCGCCTCCGCCGGCGCACCGGTCGCTGGGGCACCCGTCGTGGACGTCCTGGTGGCGGGCGGTGTCGAGTCCGGGGTACCGGCCCCGGTACGCCGGCCCCGTCCCGTCCTGCTGCTGACGTCCGCGCTGGTGCTCGGCGTGCTGCTGGGTGGCGGCGCCGGGTACGGGATCCAGGCGGGTCGCCCGCCGACGCCGCTGCCGCCCCTGCAGGTGGCACTGCCCAGCTACCCGGCGGCCGTGCTCGACGCGGCGGCCGCCGCCGAGGCCGCGCCCAAGCCGCTGGCGATCGACGGCGACCTGCGCAAGCTGGTGATGGAGCGTCCGGGGGGCACCGAAGCCTGGGGGGACAACCCGGACGTGCCCAGCTGGATCACCGTCGGTGAGCTGGCCGAGCGCACCGGCAACGCCAAGCGGACCTTCGCCGACTTCAACCGGGACGGCTTCCGCCGTGCGGCGGGCGTCGACTGGAAGCAGGGCGGCACCAGGTACCGGGTGACGCTGCTCCAGTACGGCCCGGACGACGCGGACCGTGCCCTCGCCGAGGCCCGGAGCATGAACGGCGCCGCCGTCACCAAGTTCGCGGACGGGGTCAACGGCGGCTACCAGGTCGAGTCGGAGCCCGAGAACTGGGCCGAGAGCACCGAGAAGTACTACTACGGCTCCGCCGTCGCGCGGCGCGGCACCGTGGTGATGGAGATCGAGGTCTTCGCACCGCAGTCGGTGGACGCCGCCGCACTCAAGGATCTCGCCAAGAAGCAGTGGGAGCGGCTGGCATGAGCGACACCACCGTGGGCCCGGTCCCGTCCGACGCGGCCGACACCCCGCCGAACGACCGGACCCCGACGCCCGACCTGCCGCCCGAGCAGGCCCTGTCCGGCACCCCCGCGGGGCCGGACACCGCCGCCACGGTCCCGGACACCGCCGCCACGGTCCCGGACCCCGCCGCCACGGCCCCGGCCGGGAACCCCCTGACCCCGGACACCCCCGGCCTCCCGTACCCCATGCCGGAGCAGGCCGCCCTCGTCCCGGCGCCGCCGGCCGCCCCGCGCGGCACCGGCAGCCGGGTCCTGCGCGGCGCCGCCGCGACCGTGGCCGCCGCGCTGGTCGGCGTGGTCATCGGCGTCGGCATCATCGAGGTCCGGTACGACGACCCGGCCCCCGTGGCCGCCGCCGGCCAGGGCGGCGGTCCCGTCCCGGCCCCGGCGCCGAGCCCGACCGCCTTCGGCGCCAAGTCCAACGGCAACCACTTCGGCGGGCTGCGCGACCTGCTGCTGCCCGTCCCGGCCGGGTTCGCCCTCGGGCCGGACTACGGCAGCTACGGCAACGACACCGAGCTGACCGCCGAACAGCTGGCGGCCGAGGTCGACGAGGGCGTCAAGGACGTGCCCGCCGACAAGCGCGAGCGGGTGAAGGAGTACTGGAACGGACTGCACGTCAAGGGCACCGGGGTCCGGACCTTCAAGTCCTCGGCGGGTGATCTGGTGGTCAGCCTGAAGCTGCGCCAGTTCAACCAGCAGGAGGTGCAGAAGGAGAACGAGTACACCGCCATCTTCACCGGCGACACCGGCCTGTTCCGGACCGGTCCGGAGATCCCGGGCCACCCCGAGGCGCACTGCTACCTGATGCCCGTCGCGCCCAGCGCCCAGATCGACTATCTGGAGTGCTCCGCCGCCGAGGGCGACCTGCTCGTCGTCATGGACGTCGAGGGTGTGGCGCAGCTGCCCAAGGACAAGATCGTCAGCCTCTTCACCGCGCAGCTCGACCGGCTCGCCAGCCCTGGAGCGTCAGCATGACCGACAGCATCGCCCCGGCGGAGAACCCGCCCACCGCGGCGGAGAACCCCGCCACCCCGGCCGGCACCCCCGCCGGTGCCGTCCCCGCCGCCCCGGGCCGGGGGAGCGCCGCCCCCGCGACGGGCATCGTCCTGGAGGACGGCCCGGTGCCGGCCGCCGGGGTGGTGGACGTCTGGGCGGCCGCCGGCCTCGGTCACGGACCGTACGGACCGACCGAGACCGACGAGCAGCGCCTGCAGCGCATCCGCCGCCGGCGCCGCACACTGCTGCGCCGCGGCGCGGCCGCGTTCGTCCTGGTGATCGCGGGCACGGCGAGCGCCTACGCGGTCACCGTCCCGGACCGCACGGACATCCCCGGCCTGGCCACGCCCAAGGACGGTCGCTACACCTTCCCGGTGCTGGTGCTGCCGCCGCTGCCCTCCGGGAAGCCCGCCCCGGGCGCCCCGGGTGCCGAGCTGCGCCACGAGGCGGACCTGCGCCGCCTGGTGCTCCCCGCGCCCGACGAGGCGACCGACCCGGCCGCCGCCACCGGCAGCGCCTCGCCCGCGGCCTCGCCGTCGGCCACCGCCGCCGCCTCGGGCACGTCGGCCGCTTCGCCCGCCGCCGTTCCGGTCGGGCCCGCTCCGGCCCGGTGGGCCGCCTGCGAGGACCTGGCGGCCGAGCTGGCCCAGCCGGAGTCGCTGAAGTCCGACCTGATGACGAACGCCTGCCGGGCCGGCGTCGTCCGGGAATGGACGGCGACGGACGGGACGAAGACCCGGATCCGGCTGCTGCGCTTCGGCTCCCGGGAGGAGGCCTCCAACGTCTCCAACTCGCTCTGGCTGACGAGCGAACTCAAGGGCGAGGGCAAGCTGGAGCTGGAGAAGGACGCCAAGGGCCTGCCCACCACGGTCGGCGTCGGGGCCCAGCTCCGGCACAACGGCGACCCGGACAAGGACAAGCCCGACACCGTCCGGGCCGGCTACCTGCTCTCGGGCGACGTGGTGGGCATGATCGTGATGTCCAACCCGGCGGGCGTGCCGGAACAGGCCTTCCACCAGGTCGTCCTGCTGCAGTCCGACCTGCTGGCCTGAGACCGGGCCGGTCCGCCCGGTCCGCCTCCGCCCGGTCCGCCTCCGCCCGGTCCCGGGCCGTCCCCGGGGAGTGCCGCACTCCCCGGGGCGGTCCCGGCCGGTCCCGGCACGGCACCCCTTAGGGGACGGGTGAGCCCCCGTCATCCCGGAGTACCGCAAAGGGTCGTCATTCCAGCCCATGTCCAGCGCGGCCTCCGGCCACTACCTTGTGAGCGTGTCCACTGTCATCAAGACGGACGGCCTCACCAAGAGGTTCCCCCGGGTCACCGCCCTCGACCAGCTCACCGTAGAGGTGCAGCCCGGGGTGGTCGGTCTGGTCGGGGCGAACGGCGCGGGCAAGTCCACACTCATCAAGATCCTGCTCGGACTGGCCCCGGCCACCTCCGGCACCGGCCAGGTCCTCGGCCTGGACATCGCCACCGAGGGATCGGCGATCCGTGAACGGGTCGGCTACATGCCCGAGCACGACTGCCTCCCGCCGGACGTGTCGGCGACCGAGTTCGTGGTGCACATGGCCCGGATGGCCGGCCTGCCGGCCGCCGCCGCCCGCGAGCGGACCGCCGACACGCTGCGCCACGTCGGCCTGTACGAGGAGCGGTACCGCCCGATGGGCGGCTACTCCACCGGCATGAAGCAGCGGGTGAAGCTCGCCCAGGCGCTGGTCCACGACCCCCGGCTGGTGCTGCTGGACGAGCCGACCAACGGCCTCGACCCGGTCGGCCGGGACGACATGCTCGCCCTGATCCGAAGGGTGCACTCCGACTTCGGCATCTCCGTCCTGGTCACCACCCACCTGCTGGGCGAGCTGGAGCGGACCTGCGACCACCTGGTGGTCATCGACGGCGGCCGGCTGCTGCGCTCCTCCTCCACCGCGTCCTTCACCGAGGCCACCCAGGTGCTCGCGGTCGAGGTCACGGACCATCCGGACGACGCCTCGTACGACGCCGGCGACGCCGTCCGCCGGCGGCTCGCCGACGCCGGGCTGACGGTCGGCGCGGAGGGTACCCGGGTGCTGCTGGTCGGCATCGAGAACGACGGCACCTACGACACGATCCGCGACACGGTGGCCGGCCTCGGCCTCGGCCTGGTCCGGCTGGAACAGCGCCGCCACCGGGTCGCCGAGATCTTCACCGACGAGGCCCCGGCGCCGGCCGCCGGGGCGGCGGACGCACCCGAGGGAGGTACCGCAGATGTCGCTGCCTCCTGAGACCAGGACGGCCGAGACCGGCGTCATCCACGACATCGGCTACCGCGGCTACACCGGCCCGCGACTGGGCCGCGGCTACGCCACCCGCTCGCTCTTCACCCAGGGCCTGCGCGCCGCCTACGGGCTCGGCCGCTCCGGCAGGTCCAAGGTGCTGCCGATGCTCGTGCTGGCCGTGGTCGCGCTGCCGGCCGTGGTCGTCGTGGCCGTCGCGATCGTGCAGGGCCGCGCGGAGCTGCCGCTGGACTACCCGAACTACCCGAGCGCCCTGGGGCTGGTCGTCGAACTGTTCGTCGCCGCCCAGGCACCGGTGCTGATGTCCCGGGACCTGCGCCACAACACCGTCCCGCTGTACTTCTCCCGGCCGATCACCCGTGGCGACTACGTCCGCGCCAAGTTCGGCGCCATGGTCGTCGCGATGCTGCTGCTGATGACCACCCCGATGGTGCTGCTCTACCTCGGCGCGGTGCTCGGCGGGATGCCCTTCGGCCACAACACCGCGCACTTCCTGTACGGGCTGGCGGCGGCCCTGCTGTACGCCCTGGTGTACTCGGCGGTCGGCCTGCTGATCGCGGCGAGCACACCGCGTCGCGGCTTCGGCGTCGCGGCGATCATGGGGTTCCTGGTGGTCAGCCAGGGCATCGCGACCGTCATCCTCGGCATCGCCGGCGGCCTGGACGGCCGGGTGCCGCCGGAGTCCGCGAACTGGGTCGGCCTGCTGTCGCCGGGCTGGCTGGTGGGGGGCCTGGTCACCCGGCTCTTCGGCCTGGGCACCGCCGCCGACCTGCACGCCCCCGGCGCCCTCGGCGTCACCGTGTTCGCCCTGGAGGCGGCCGTCATCGTGGCCGGCTCGTACGGGCTGCTCCGGCGCCGCTACCGCGGCATCTGACCGATCCGACTGTTCGAGAGGGCGCCATGGCCACCATCACCATCGACAAGGTCTCCCGCTGGTTCGGCAACGTGGTCGCCGTCAACGACGTCAGCATGACGATCGGCCCCGGCGTCACCGGTCTGCTCGGCCCCAACGGCGCGGGCAAGTCCACCCTCATCCACATGATGAGCGGCTTCCTCGCGCCCTCGGCCGGCGAGGTCACCCTGGACGGCGCCCGGATCTGGCGCAACCAGGAGGTCTACCGGCAGATCGGGCTCGTCCCGGAGCGGGAGTCGATGTACGACTTCCTCACCGGCTGGGAGTTCGTCCTCGCCAACGCCGAGCTGCACGGCCTGGCCGACCCGGGCGCCGCCGCCGAGCGGGCGCTCGGCCTGGTGGAGATGACGTACGCCCAGGACCGGAAGACCGGCACCTACTCCAAGGGCATGAAGCAGCGGGTCAAGATGGCCTCGGCCCTGGTCCACGAGCCGGCGGTGCTGCTGCTCGACGAGCCGTTCAACGGCATGGACCCGCGCCAGCGCCTGCAGCTGATGGAGCTGCTGCGCCGGTTCGGCGCCGACGGCCGGACGGTGCTGTTCTCCTCGCACATCCTGGAGGAGGTCGAGCAGTTGGCCCGGCACATCGAGGTCGTGGTGGCCGGCCGGCACGCCGCCTCCGGCGACTTCCGCCGGATCCGCCGGCTGATGACCGACCGCCCGCACCGCTACCTGGTCCGCTCCAGCGACGACCGCAGGCTCGCCGCCGCGCTGATCGCCGACGGTTCGACGGCCGGCATCGAGCTGGACCGGCAGGAGAAGGCGCTGCGCGTCCAGGCGATCAACTTCCAGGGCTTCACCACCCTGCTGCCGAAGGTCGCCCAGGAGGCCGGCATCCGGCTGTACACCGTCTCCCCGGCGGACGAGTCGCTGGAGAGCGTCTTCTCCTACCTCGTCTCCTCCTGAACCGGCCCGCTCCCGAAGCGGTTCGGACCCGGCGCCGCCCGCCCCGTCCAGACCCGGCACCGACCCGGTCACCGAAAGAAGGCCGATCACCGTGAACACGACCGTCGCCAGGCTGACCGTACGCGGCCTGCTGGGCCGCCGGCGCGGCGTCCTGCTGCTGGTCGTCCCCGCCCTGCTGCTGATCATCTCGGTGATCGCGGCGAACACCGACGGGGACAAGCACGACCTGACCGTCAAGATCCTCGGACAGCTGTCGCTCGGCACCCTGGTGCCGATCCTCGGCCTGGTCGTCGGCACCGGCGCGATCGCCACCGAGATCGACGACGGCTCGATCGTCTACCTGCTGTCCAAGCCGCTGCCCCGCCGGCTGATCATCACCACCAAGCTGGCCGTGGCGATCGGCACCACCTGGGTCATCGCGGCCGTCCCCACCTTCGTCGCCGGGCTGATCCTGTACGGCACGAAGGACGATCTGGCGCTCGCCTTCACCGTCGGCACCCTGGTCGCCGGCGCCGCGTACAGCGCGCTGTTCCTGCTGCTCGGCGTGGTCACCCGGCACGCCGTGGTGGCCGGCCTGGCGTACGCGCTGGTCTGGGAGAGCCTGATCGGCAACTTCGTGAAGGGCGCCCGGACGCTGAGCATCCAGCAGTGGGGCCTGTCGGTGGCCGAGGCGGTGGCCGGCGAGGGCGCGATCACGGCGGACGTGGCGCTGGGCGTGGCCGTCCCGCTGCTGGTCGTGGTCACGGTGGCGGCAGCGGTGCTGGCCTCGGTGAAGCTGGCCGGGCTGACGCTGGCCGCCGAGGACTGAGAGCGCCGGCCGCCGCTTCCGCAGGCGCTCCGGCCCGCCGACACGACTCGGGCCCGGGCGGTGATGCCCGGGCCCGAGGTGCGTACGGCCGGTGGGGTGGTGCGTCCGGCGCCCGCGTCGCGGCCGGTACGCCGGCCGGTCAGAGCGTGCGGTTGCGGCCCGCGCCCCAGCCGGCCACCGCGGCCACGCCGGCCAGCACCAGCAGCAGCACCAGCGGGGTCGTCCAGCTGCCGGTCAGCTGGTGCAGGGCCCCGGCGCCGACCGGGCCGGCCGCCGCCACCAGGTAGCCGACCGCCTGGGTCATGCCGCCGAGCTGGGCGGCGCCCGCCGCACTGCCGGTCCGCAGCACGATGAAGGCCAGTGCCAGGCCCAGCGAACCGCCCTGGGCGATCCCGAGGACGGCGGCCGACACCCAGGCGCCGGACACCGGGGCGAGCAGCAGGACGGCGATGCCCAGGCCGTTCAGGCCGGCCATCGCCACCGCCAGGCCGCGCTGACGGGTCATCCGGCCGGCCGCGAGCGGCACCAGGAACGCGCCCGCCACCTGGACCAGGTTGCTGAACGCGAAGACCAGACCGGCCTCGCCGCGGTCCATGCCGTGGTCGGCCAGGATCGTCGGCAGCCAGGCGACCAGGGTGTAGACCAGCAGCGAGGAGATGCCCATGAAGAGGCTGATCCGCCAGGCCAGCGGGGAGCGCCAGATCCCCTCGATCGGCCGCCCGACCGGGGCCGCGGCCACCACGGCCCGCTCCTGGCGGGAGCGCAGGACCTGCGGCAGCCAGGCCACCGCGGCGATCAGCGCCAGCACCGACCAGGCGCCGAGCGAGGCCTGCCAGCCGCCGCCGAGCGCCTTCTCCAGCGGCACCGAGACACCGGCCGCCAGCGTCGCGCCGACCAGCATGGTGGTCGAGTAGACGCCCGTCATGGTGGCCGCCTTGGTGGGGAACTCCCGCTTGACCAGCCCCGGCAACGAGACGTTCAGGACGGCGATCGCCACCCCGATCACCACACAGCCCCCGTACAGCGCGGCGATCGACGGCAGCACCCGCAGCAGTACGCCGGCGCCGAGCACCAGCACCGCGCCGAGCACCACCCGCTCGGTGCCGAAGCGCCGGGTCAGCCGGGGGGTGAGCGGTGCGCCGAGGCCCTGGAACAGCACCGGCACGGTGGTGATCAGTCCGCTCGCGGTGGAGGACAGGCCGAAGGTCTGCTGGACCTCGCCGACCATCGGCGAGATCGCGGCCAGGCAGGCCCGCATGTTGAGGGCGACCAGCAGGATGCCGGTGAGCAGCAGCGCCGGGTGGGCGAGCCTGCTGCGGACGGGGAGCGCGGGGGTGACCAGCGGCTGCCGGGCACGGGTGACTGCCATGGAACGGGGCTCTTTCCGAGGTGCGGGTGCGGGTGCGGGAGACGGACGGGGGCAGCGGTGCCCCACGGGTCACTTCCGCGCGGCGATGCTGGCGAGGAGCTGCTCGACGGCGGCGATCGGCTCGTCCAGCAGGGCGCGACAGGCGGCCTCGGCACGGTCCGGGTCGCCGCTCTCGATCGCGTCCACCAGGGCCTCGTGGGTGGCGACCACCACCTCGGGCATCTCGTGGTCGCCGAAGGCCGTCCGCATCGACTCGCGCACCGAGGCGCCGAAGTAGCGGTACACCTCGGTCAGCGCCGGGTTGTTGGCGGCCTCGACCACGGCGGTGTGGAACTCCAGGTCGTGCTCGACGGTGGCCTCGCGGCCGGCCCGCTCGGGGTGCGAGGCGATCACCTCGGCCTCGCGGGCCAGGACGGCCCGCATCCGGACGATGTCCTCGGGCGTGTGCCGCAGCGCGGCCAGCCGGGCCGCCTCGGTCTCCAGCGCGGCGCGGACCTCCAGCACGTCCCGGACGCCGGAGCGCTGGACGCCGCGCAGCACCGAGGCCGGGTCGCTGCTGCTGCGTACGAAGGTGCCCTCGCCCTGCCGGGTGACCAGCATCCCGGCGTGCACCAGCACCCGGATCGCCTCCCGGACGGTGTTGCGGCCGACCTTGAGCCGCTCGGCCAGCTCGTGCTCGGTGGGGATCCGGGCCCCGACCGGCCAGCTGCCGCCGGCGAGCTGCTCGCGCAGCTGCTCGATGGTGGCGTCCACCAGCGAACGCTTGCCGGCGGCCTGCAGACTGTCGTTCGCGCTGGTCACGGTGATCCCCTCGGGTCGGTCGCGGTGTCGGCGCGGGCCCGCCCCGATGCGGAGGCGGCCGCTCCGGCAGTCATCCTACAACTGCTTGTCCGGTCATCCTACAACCCATTTGGGGCGGGGCCGGGAACCGCCCGGTACCGTGTGGCGTTCCTCCGATCGGCCCCGCGAGCGGGCCCGTACCCGCAAGTCCCGCGGGCGCGGCCCCGTACCCGCGGGCCGGTACCCCGTACCGAGCCCGAACCCGCACCCGTACCAAGCCCGTACCCGTACCAGCCCGCACCCGTGCGGATCCGACATCCAAGGAGAGCACCCGCATGGTGTTCAAGAAGCTCCTCGGCGCCCTCGGCGTCGGCGGCCCCGGCGTCGACACCGTCCTGTCCACCCCCGTGGTGCTGCCCGGCGGGTTGCTCCAGGGGCAGGTCAACCTGACCGGCGGCACCGTCGCGGCGGACATCGCCGGCATCACGCTGACCCTGGTCGCCCGGGTGGAGATCGAGCACGAGGAGGGCGAGAGCACCGGCCTCCGGTCCTTCGCCCGGTTCTCCGTCACCCCGCCGCTGCACCTCGCCCCCGGCGAGAACCGCAGCATCCCGTTCGCCTTCCCGGTGCCGTACGAGACCCCGGTGACCACCATCGCCGGGCAGCGGCTGTCCGGCATGGCGCTCGGCGTGCGCACCGAGGTGGACATCAGCGGCGCCCTCGACAAGGGCGACTCCGACCCGCTGGACGTCGAGCCGCTGCCCGTGCAGCGCCGGCTGCTGGACGCCTTCCTGGCGCTCGGGTTCCGCTTCCGCTCCGCGGACCTGGAGGCCGGCCACATCCGCGGTACCGGCCAGAGCCTGCCGTTCTACCAGGAGATCGAGTTCTCGGCCGCGCCGCAGTACGCGCACGCCTGCAACTCGGTCGAGGTGACCTTCCTCGCCGACCCGCACCGGGTGGAGGTCGTGCTGGAGGCCGACAAGCGCGGCGGCATCTTCGGCCACGGTGGTGGCGACGTCATCCGCACGCACGTGGTGGAGCACTCCGCCGCCGACCAGGACCTCACCGCCCTGGTCGACAGCTGGGTCCGCGCGGCCCTCTAGCCCTGCCGGTTCCACGAGAACGGGTGTGCCCGCCGGTCCCGACCGGCGGGCACACCCGTTTCCGCGCGGGGCCGGGATCAGCCGCCGGCGCCGTAGGTGGTGTTGGCGCAGATGTCGTCGTCGGCCGAGCGGGCCTCCGCGGTGACGCTGGTGGGCAGCGGCGGCGGATCGGCCGGGGTCGCGGCGGTGCCCGGCGTGACGGCGGTGGCGTTGGCGGCCGCGTAGTCCTTGCCGAGGACGAGGCTGATGCCCGGGGCGCTGGTGGTCACGGTGGTGGCACCCGGGAACAGGGCGGCGACCTTGTCCGCCTTGGCCTTCATGCCGGGGCCGTACTCCACCACGGTGGTGGCGTGGGTGGTGGAGGAGGCGGTGGCGACCTTGGTGACGGTGAACTTCGCGCCCTTGAGGGTCTCGCTCGCCTTGCCGGCCATGCCGGTCGCCGTGGTGCCGTTGTAGACGGCGACCTTGATCCCGGTGCCGTCGGTGTCGGCGGCCGGGGCGGGCGCGGCCGGGGCGGGCGCCGCGGCGCTCGCCGGCGCGGCGGGGGTCGCCGCCGCGTCCGGCTGCTGGCCGGTGGCGTCCTGGCCGTCGATGGTGCGGTCCGCCTTCAGCGTCGCCCACAGGTTGTCCACCGCGGGGTGGACCAGGTCGATCCGGCCCTCGTGGGCGGTGCTGAAGGCCCAGGGGGTGGTGATGAACTTCAGGTCGTGCATGTCGATGTTCTTCATCGACAGGGCGAAGGAGAGCAGCTTGTCCGCGCTGCTGAGCTCCGGGTCGACGGTCATCGACTTGGTGGCCGCGTCGGCCAGCGGCAGCAGCGTGGTGGGGCTGAGGCCCTGCTTCTTCACCTTGGAGATGAGCGAGCCCATGAAGGCCTGCTGGCGCTTCATCCGGCCGACGTCGGAGCCGTCGCCGATGCCGTGCCGCAGTCGCACGTAGTCCAGCGCCTGCTTGCCCTGCACGGTCTGCGGGCCCTTCTTGAAGACCTCGGCGCCCTTCTTGGGCAGCTTCTCGTTCAGGTCGTTCTCGTAGATGGCGTTCGGCAGGCAGACGTCGACGCCGTTCACCGCGGCGGTCATCGCCGCGAAACCCTCGAAGTTGACCTCGATGGTGTGGTCCACCCGGATGCCGGTGAGCTTCTCCACGGTGTTCTGGGTGCAGGCCGGGTTGCCCTCCTCGGAGTTGCCCACCGAGAAGGCCGAGTTGAACATCTGGTTGGTCAGTTCCTTGGTCCATTTCCCGTTCGGGAGCTTGCAGGACGGAACGGTGACCAGGGCGTCGCGGGGGATGGAGATGCCGACGGCGTGCTTGTGGTCGGCGTAGACGTGCAACAGGATCGTGGTGTCGGAGCGGGCCCCGCCCTCGTCACCGCCGCCGAGGTCGCTGTTGTTGCCGCTGCGGCTGTCGGAGCCGATCAGCAGCACGTTGACCGGCTTGTTGCCGTTGGCGTCGGCCTGGGTCTCGGGCGGGCGGTCGGCGCTGATCGCGTCGGAGTCGAAGGTCTTGATGTTGCCGTTGATCTTCAGATACAGCGCGCCGCCCGCGGCGACTATCAGCACCATCGCGCCGGCCGCCGTCCAGGCGATGTACTTCTTCTTGCTGCGCTGCGGCTTCTTGCCGCGTCCGCTGCCCGCCGCCCGGCCCCCGCCGGACCCGCCGCGGCCGCCGCGCCCCTGCGCCGCCCGCCGCGCCTCGGCCCGGCCCCCGGTTCTCGGGGCGGGTACGCCCGCGCCGGCCGGAGTGGTGCGCACGGCACCGTCCGTCGTGTCGTCACGCCACTGCCCGTCGCCCCCGTAGGGGCTCTCGTCCCACTGGCCTGACATGCGCGTACCTTTCACCGGCGGAAGCAGCACCTCGCACTGCCCCTGGGAGCACCGCACCCGAAGAGCGCCGTGTGCAAAGGAGCACCACACCCAAAGAGACGATCGAGAACGCCCCCAGGTTGCACGGACGAGGATCGCAGGAGCTGCCGAGCGCACCGGTGGTGCTCTCGGTGGTACCTCCTACAGAGCTCCGGCCTGGGCCTGGAGCTTCAGCGGAGCATACAAACTCTTCCTGGGAGAACGGCATCCGGGTGGCGACGATCACGTTCGCAGGCCCTGCTCCGGCCGGCGCGAAGGCCCGGTCAGACCACCGGAAGGGGTGTCGGCAGGGGCATCGGGCCGGGCACTGCGGGGGCGTCGGGAGGGCGGCCGGGGCCGGTCCCGGCCGGGCGTCGGCCGGGTCCCGTCAGGTCCCGACCGTCGGGCCGGCGCCGTCAGGCGCCGAGGAACAGCCGCTCCAGGACGACGGCCACGCCGTCCTCGTCGTTGCTCACGGTGACCTCGTCGGCCACGGCCAGCAGCTGCTGGTGGGCGTTGGCCATCGCCACGCCGTGCGCGGCCCAGCCGAACATCGGGATGTCGTTGGGCATGTCGCCGAAGGCGATGGTGTCGGCCGCGCGCAGGCCCAGGCGGCGGGCCGCCACGGCGAGGCCGGTGGCCTTGCTCAGCCCCAGCGGGAGCAGCTCCACGATGCCGGGGCCGGCCATCACGACGCCGACCAGGTCGCCGGCCACCTGGCGGGCGATCTCGGCGAGGCCGTCGTCGGTGAGGGTCGGGTGCTGGATGTAGAGCTTGCTGACCGGGGTGCTCAGCAGTTCGTCGGTGGTCACGTCGACCATCGGCAGGTCGGCGCCGATCAGCAGCGCGTACCCGGGGCCCGCCAGCACCTGACCGTCCAGGCCGTCCTGGTTGGCGGCGACGGCGAGCGTGCCGGTCTCGGCCTCGATCTTCCCGATCGCGAGGGCGGCGAGCCGGCGGTCCAGGGTCAGCGAGGTGAGCAGCTGGTGCGCGCCGGCGTCGTAGACCTGGGCGCCCTGCCCGCAGACCGCTATGCCGGTGTAGCCGATCTCGTCGAAGACCGGGCGGGCCCAGCCGGCCGAGCGGCCGGTGACGATGATGTGCGAGGCCCCGGCGGCGGTCACGGCGGCCAGCGCGGCGCGGTTGCGCGCGGAGACGGTCTCGGCGGTGTTCAGCAGGGTGCCGTCGAGGTCGGTGGCGACCAGCCGGTAGGGCAGGTCGCCACCGGGGGAGACGGAGTCGGCGCTTGCGGTGCTCATGGGCCTTGCGTCTCCCGGGAGTTGCGTGCGTGCGGGGGCCGCGCGGCAGGTCCGCGCGGCGGTCCGGCTACTTGACGGGTTCCAGCACCGTGCGCCCGCCGAGGTACGGCCGCAGCGCCTCCGGGACCACCACCGAGCCGTCGGCCTGCTGGTGGTTCTCCAGGATCGCCACGATGACCCGCGGGACGGCGACCAGGGTGCCGTTCAGGGTGGCCAGCGGGCGGACCTTGTTGCCCTCCTCGCGCACCCGGATGGAGAGCCGGCGGGCCTGGTACTCGGTGCAGTTCGAAGTGGAGGTGACCTCGCGGTACTTGCCCTGGGTCGGGACCCAGGCCTCGATGTCGAACTTGCGCGCGGCCGAGGAGCCGAGGTCGCCGGAGGCGAGGTCGATCACCCGGTACGGCAGGTCGAGCGCGTTGAGGAAGTCCTTCTCCCACTGGAGCAGGCGGCGGTGCTCGGCCTCCGCCTCCTCCGGGGTGGTGAAGACGAACATCTCCACCTTCTCGAACTGGTGCACCCGGATGATGCCGCGGGTGTCCTTGCCGTACGTACCGGCCTCGCGGCGGAAGCAGGAGGAGTAGCCGGCGTAGCGCAGCGGAAGCTTCTCCGCGTCGATGATCTCGTCCATGTGGTACGCCGCGAGCGGGACCTCGCTGGTGCCGACGAGGTAGCGCTCGTCGTCCTCCAGGTAGTACACGTTCTCGGCGGCCTGGCCGAGGAAGCCGGTGCCGTCCATGGCGGCCGGGCGGACCAGGGCCGGGGTGATCATCGGGGTGAAGCCGGCCGCGACGGCCTGCGCGATCGCCATGTTGACCAGGGCGAGCTCCAGCAGCGCGCCGACGCCGGTCAGGTAGTAGGAGCGCGAGCCGGCCACCTTGGCGCCGCGCTCGGTGTCGATGGCGCCGAGGATCTGGCCCAGCTCGACGTGGTCCTTGGGCTCGAAGCCCTCGGCCGCGAAGTCGCGCGGGGTGCCGATCTCCTCCAGGGTGACGAAGTCCTCCTCGCCGCCGATCGGCGCGGCCGGGTCGATCAGGTTCGCCAGCCGGCGGACGAGGCCGTCGGCCTCCTCCTTGGCGGCGTTCTGCTCGGCGTCGGCGGCCTTGACCTCTTCGGACAGGGCCTTGGTGCGCTGGAGCAGGGCGGTCTTCTCCTCGCCCTGGGCCTTGGCGACCTGCTTGCCGAGCGTCCTCTGCTCGTTGCGCAGTTCGTCGAAGCGGGTGCCGGAGGACCGCCGCCGCTCGTCGGCGGAGAGAAGGGCGTCGACCAGGTCGACGTCCTCGCCACGGGCGCGCTGCGAGGCGCGCACTCGGTCTGGGTCCTCACGAAGCAGGCGAAGGTCAATCACGGGGCCAAGCCTACCGGGACGGGGCCGGGGCATCGGTACCGGTTTACCGCCCGGGGTGGCGGTCGCCCGGCTGCCGGGGCGTGGCCGGCGGCCGATCGCGGCCGGGAGGGCGCCGCCGGAGCGGAGGCGCTCCGACGCCGGGTCGTTTCGTCCGGCGGATTCACGGCTTTCGCCGGACCGGCACCGGGCTGTGGTCGGTCATCCGGATATGTCGCTTTCTGTCCGGTTCTCTGTCACCATACGCCGGGCCGCCGGCCGGGTCGCAGGTCGCAGGGCCGGGGAGGGGTTGTGGGAGTGCGGTCCGGGCCCTGCGGGCCTGTTGATCCGGGCTGGGGATAACCGCCCCGATCCTGTGGATAACTCCGGTGGACGACGCCCGGAAGGGCGCTTATCCACAGGCGGCGGCGAGCTCCTGTGGATCGTGGAGAACTCAAGGTTCATCCCGAGATCCACTGAGGAATTGAGGTTTCAAACCTCAATCAACCTTCTCGGGCGAGGGAATTGGTCCGCTCGGACGGGTGATTTGATGGTACAAGGGTGACTCCGGTCCGATTAGTCAACTCTGCGGCGCTAACCGATGATCTGACCGGTACTGCTAGTGGCTATACCGTTATGTCGACTAACGCCCGGACCTGTGGATAACTCCGGGCTGTGGATACCACGGGCCGCCTGTGGATAGCTGTGGACGGCCACCGCCGCCGGGAGCACCTGTGGACGACGCTCCCCGACCGGCCGGGAGGGCCTTCGCGGGCGGAGGCCCTCCCACCCCTCCGAGCCGTCCGGCGGCCGCGGCCACCGGACGGGTGAACTCACCCGCGTGTCGAAAAAGGCCGAATTCGGTCGTCATCAATCACAAATGATCCGCCGATGACACCCGGACCGGACCGACCCGCCTCGGCGCCGCCTCGGCGCCGACCCGGCGCCGAGGCGGCGCCGAGGCGGACCGGCAGAGCGGCGGACCGGCGGACCGGCAGCCGGGCGGCGGAAGGCCCCGGGGCCGCGCGGCCCGGGCAGGCCCGCCCTCAGACCTCGCCGCGCCCGTCGAGGCAGCGCGACAGCCAGTCCGCCGCCCGCGTGAAGTCGCTGTCGGTGGTGCCCGGCCGCTGGTACGTGGAGGGCTGCCGGTCCGCGCGCGGGTAGGAGCCGAGGAAGCGCACCTGCGGGCAGATCCGCTTCAGCCCCATCAGGGCCTCGCTGACCCGGCGCTCCGCCAGGTGCCCCTCGCAGTCGATCAGGAAGCAGTAGTTGCCGAGCCCTTCGCCGGTGGGGCGCGACTCGATCCGCATCAGGTTGACCCCGCGCACCGCGAACTCCTGCAGCAGCTCCAGCAGCGCACCCGGGTGGTCGTCCGGCAGCCAGGCCACCATCGAGGTCTTGTCCAGGCCGGTGGGCGAGGAGACCCGGCCGGGCGGACCGACCAGGACGAACCGGGTGGTCGCGTTCTCGGCGTCGTGGATCTCCTTGACCAGCGGCTCCAGGCCGTACAGCGCCGCGGCGAACTCGCCGGCGAAGGCCCCGTCGAAGCGGCCCTCCTGGACCAGCCGGGCACCGTCGGCGTTGGAGGCGGCCGACTCCCAGCGGGCGTCCGGCAGGTTGGCGGCGATCCATTTGCGCACCTGCGGCTGGGCCACCGGGTGGCTGGTGACGGTCTTGATGTCGTCCAGCGTCGTCCCGGGCCGCACCAGCAGTGCGAAGGAGATCGGCAGCAGCACCTCGCGGTAGATCATCAGCGGTGTGCCCGAGGCCAGTTCGTCGCTGGTCGCGGTGACGGCGCCCTCGACGGAGTTCTCGATCGGCACGAACGCCCCCGACGCCTGCCCCTCGCGCACCGCGTCCAGCACCGCGGGCACCGAGGTCAGCGGCACCAGCTCCCGGGTCCCCGCCTCGGGCAGGGTTCGCAGAGCCGCTTCGGTGAAGGTGCCCTCGGGCCCGAGGTAGGTGTAGCGGGTGGCCGACATTGCCGCCTCCGTACGAGAAAGGGTGCCGCGCAGCGGTCTGTGCGCAGGTGTTGCAGAGCGGTACCAGGCTTGCCACCTTAGTCACTCCCCGGGCGGGGCAACGAAGCATCCGCATGATGGGCATGCGAACCCTCCGGCCCGCGCGGCGCCCGGGTCGTCCCGGCGTCCCGCCGCCCCGGATCCAGGACGGCGCGGCCGGGACCGGCCCGGTCAGCCCTCCAGCAGGGCCTGGCCCACGTAGCCGCCCTCCGGCGCGCCCGGCGGCACCGCGTACAGGCCGCTCGCCTCGTGCCGCAGGAAGCGGGACAGGCTGTCCCCGCGGGCCAGCTTGCGCTGCACCGGGACGAACCCGCGCCCGGGGTCGGCCTGGAACGCCAGGAAGAGCAGCCCGGCGTCCGGGGAGCCGTCCGGCAGCGTCCCGTCGTGGAAGGAGAAGCCCCGGCGCAGCATCGCGGCCCCGCCGTTGGACGCCGGTGCGGCCACCCGGACATGGGCGTCGGCCGGCACCGCCAGGGTGCCGTCGGCGTTCTGCGCGGCCAGGTCGACGGGGGTGCGCTCGCCGCCGCCGGAGAGCGGGGCGCCGTCCGACTTGCGCCGGCCGATCACTCGCTCCTGCCGGTCCTCGGGCAGGTTCTCCCAGTTGTCCAGCAGCATCCGGATCCGCCGCAGCACCACGTACGAGCCGCCGGTCAGCCAGCCGGGCTCGTCGGCGCCGCAGAAGATCCTCGTGGCGAAGTCAGGGTCCTGCGGCCGCGGGTTGTTGGTGCCGTCGACCTGGCCCATCAGGTTGCGGCCGGTCGTCGGGCGGGCGGTGGCGCCGGGGGTGCGGCCGAAGCCGGCCATCTGCCAGCGCTGCGCGGCGGTGCCGGCGGCCTGCCGCTGGAGCACCCGCAGCGCGTTGAAGGCCACCAGGGCGTCGTCGGCGCCGATCTGCACCCAGAGGTCGCCGTCGCTGCGGGCCCGGTCGATCGCGTCCTCGGGGAAGTCCGGCAGCGGGTCGAGCGCCCGCGGCCGCTGATCGGCCAGGCCGGCCTTGTCGAAGAGGGTCGAGCCGAACCCGAAGGTGACGGTCAGCGAGCAGGGGCCGGCGTCGGCGGCGATCCGGCTCTCGTACTCGTCGGCGGGCTCGCCCCGGCCGAGCCGGGCGGAGGTCCCGGACCAGCGCCGGAGCAGCGCCCGCAGCTCCGGCCGGCCGGCGCCGGGCAGCAGGTCGAAGGCGGCGAGGTGGACCCGGGCCTGCTGCGGCTCGACGATGCCGGCCTGCCGGGGCCCGTGGAACGGGACCTGCCCGCTGCCGACCGCGCCGCTCCCCGCCTGCCCGGCGGGAGCGGACGCGGACGCGGTGGCCCGGCCGAGCACCGCGCCGCCCGCCGCCCCGGCGACCAGCCCGGCGCCGGCCCCGCCCAGCAGGGTGCGCCGGGAGAAGCCCGCGGCGGCGCCCGCCTCGGGCCCGGTCGTGCTGTTCATCGTGCTCAGCCGATCTTCAGGGACTTGGTCTCGGTGGCCTGGTCGATGTCCGAGGAGCGGACCACCACCGACACCACCCAGTTCCCGGCCAGCGGCAGCTGCGCGGTGCCCGTCCAGCGTCCGGTGCCCTCCGTCGTGAGGGCGACCGGCAGGGGGCCGAGGTCGCGGTCCGGCAGGGTGAAGGCGAGCTGCACCTCGGGCACCTCGACCGGCTGCCCGTCCGGGCCGTCCAGCTTGAGGTGCACCTCGTTGGCCCCGGCCCTGGCCGGGTTGAGGGTGACGGTGGCGGTGCCCTTGGCGTTGGCGGTGCGGCCGCCGGTGTCGTAGGGCAGCTTCAGCTCCATGGTCTGCCCGGGCACGGTCTGCGGCGCCTGCGCGCCACCGGCGGCGCCGCCCGCCGGGGCGGACGCGGCGGGCCGGTCGGCGCTCGCCGCGACGGCCTGGGCGACCCGGCCGGGCGGGGAGTTGGTGAGCATGGTGGTGACCACCAGGACGGCGACCGCCACCCCGGCCTCGACCAGCACCGAGCGGCGCAGCCCGGCCTTGGCCGGGGTGAAGTCGCGCTCCCGGCCGGCGTTCCTGCGGGCGGCCCGCTGGCGATCCAGCTGGGCCTGCCGGGCGGGGTCCACCGGCCCGGTCGCGCCGTTCGACCCGGTGCCGGCCGTGACCAGCTCCTCGGCGGGCCGCTCGATCCTCGCGTCCCGTTCCTCGCTGCTGTCCCGCTGCTCGGCCGCGCCGGCGACGCCGGTGGCCTCCTGCTCCGCCGCTGCCGCCGCTGCTGCCACGGCGGCCGGCTCGGCGCCGGCGGTCCGGAGCCGGGCCACCCAGGAGCGTGAGATCCAGGCCACCCCGAGCATCGCGGCCACGCAGCCGACCTTGATCAGCAGCAGCCGGCCGTACTCGGTGTCGACCAGGGCGCCCCAGCTGCCCAGCCCGCGCCAGGACTGGTAGATCCCGGTCACGGTGAGCGCCGCCACCGAGCCGAAGGCGATCTTCGAGAAGCGGTCGGCGGTCTCCGCGCCGAGGCCGTGCCGCAGCCCGACCAGCAGGGTGGCCAGGCCGCCCAGCCACAGGGCCATCGCGATCAGGTGCAGGATGCCGAAGGGCAGGGCCAGCCAGACCTGGATGCCCACCGAGGCGTGGTCGGCGCCGACCCAGGTGGCGGAGAGTGCGACCGCCAGCAGCAGCCCGGCCACCCCGAGACCGATCCGGGCCTCGCGTTGCGGCCGGTCGGCGGCCCGCTCCTCCAGCCGGCGCAGCTCGTCCTCGTCGGCGTCCTCGTCGGCGTCCTCGTCGGGGCCGGTGCCGGGGCCGGTGCCGGGGTCGGTGCCGGGGTCGGTGCCGGTGTCGCTGCCGGTCGCCGTGCGCGTGTCCGGGTCCGTCCCGCCGTCGGCCTTCGCCGGCACCGGGCCGCCGAGCTGGCCGACCAGCAGGGAGAGGAAGACGCCGGCGGTGGCCAGCAGCAGCAGCCGGGCGGCCAGCGCGGTGCCGATCCGCTCGTCCAGGGTGGTGCGCACCAGCGAGAGGTCGAAGGCCTGCCCGAGGCCCGAGCCGCGCTCGTACGGCCCGCGCAGCAGCAGGACCGCGATGGTGGACAGCAGCAGCGCGACCCAGCCGGTCATCAGCAGCCGCTGCACCGTGCGCACCGCCGCGCCGGCCGGCCAGCAGAGCAGGACGAAGCCGGCGGCGCCCATCAGCAGGGCGAAGGCGCCGTACGCGACGGTGCGGCCGGTGCCGTAGAGGGCGGCGACCAGGCTGTCGGCCTTGGCCTGCTGCAGGGCGGTGGTGGACACCGAGGTGTCCGAGGGGGCGCCGATGGAGAAGGTGAAGGCGCCGCCCACCGGGTGCGAGTCGTCCGACACGGCGCGCCAGGCGACGGTGTAGGTGCCGCCGGCGAGCCCGCTGTTCAGGCCGACCCGGGCGGTGTTCTCGCGGCCGTCGGCGTGCCCGGGGTTGCCGGAGTCGACGGGCCGGCCGGCCGGGTCCAGGACGCGGACCGAGTCGCCGGAGAGCGAGACGCTCTCGCTGAAGGTCAGCGTGACGAAGCTCGGCGCGGTGGCGACCACCGAGTTCTGCGCCGGGTCGGTGGACTGCAGTGTGGCGTGGGCGGAGGCGGGCCCGGCGCCGGCGACCATCAGCGCGAGCAGCGCGCCGAGAATCCCGAGCAGTCCGGTGAGCCTGCGGTGGCTGGCCTTCGGCATCTGGCGAATCCCCTAGTTTCCTGAGTCCTGCTGGCCGGGCCGGTAGGTGAGCGGCTTGACCGGCACCCGGACGGCGATGGTGCCGGACCTGGCGAAGGTCAGGTCGAGTTCGATCACGTCACCGAGGGCGGGCTGCTTCGACCACCCCATGATCATCAGGTGCGTCCCGCCCCGGGCGAGCTCCAGGGCGCCGCCGGCCGGGACGGCCAGCGGTCCGGCGCTCTCCATCGAGGTCTCCGTCGAACGGTGCATGGTGACCGAGGATGCCCCGGGACTGCTCACCTTGACCAGCTCGTCCTCGCCGCCCGCGTTGCGCACCGTCAGGTAGCCGGCGGCCATCGCGCCGCCGGCCGGCAGCGGGATGTACGGGTCGGCGATGCTCAGCCGCGCCTCGCCGCCGGCTGCGCCGTGGTCCGGTCCCCAGGCGACCAGGATGGTCCCCGCGCCGAGCACGGTCGCCACCACGGCGCCGGCGATGGCGGTGGTCCGGAAGGAGCGGCTGCTCACGCCGGGACCCCCTGGGCGAGCAGCGGCAGGTCGTGCTGGTAGGTCTGCACCGAGGTGGCGCTCAGGTAGAGCAGGTGCGCCTTGTCGTCGGGCAGGAAGGCCAGCACCTGCGCGCCGTGGGTGGAGGTGACGCTGCCGTCCTTGTTGACCACCGGGTCCTCGACCAGGATGCCGAGGGGCTTCGCGGCCGCCTTGACCTTGTCGAGGTCGCCGGTGAGGCCTATGAAGTTCTTGCCCATCGAGTCGAGCCAGGTGCGCAGCACCTGGGGGGTGTCCCGCTGGGGGTCGGTGGAGACGAACACCACGTCGACCTTCTGCTGCTCCTCGGGGGAGAGCTTCTGCATGGCCACGCCGATGTCGCCCATGGTGGTGGGGCAGACGTCGGGGCAGCTGGTGTAGCCGAAGAACAGCAGCGTGCTGCGGCCCGCGGTCTGCTTGCGCAGGTCGTACGGCCGGCCGTCGGTGTCGTTCAGCAGCAGGTCGGGCTTGTCGAAGTGCTTGCTGAGCACCGTCCCCTGGTACGGGGTGTCCTTGGCCTCCTTGGAGACCTTCGCCGGGCCGGCCTGGGCCTGGCCGCCGGAGCCGCAGGCGGTCAGCGCGAGGACGGCGGCCAGGCCGACGGCCGCCGCGCCGAGCAGCCGGGATGCGCCGTGGCGGGCGGCGCGGGTACGCGTGGTGCTACGAGACATTGCTGGTTCCGATCGTGCGCGCTGGTCTCACCGGCCGGGCCGTACCAGGTGGGTACGGCCCGGCCGGCGCGGGGACCTCCCGGCCGGGGCCGGGGGGGGAGGGTCAGGAGGCGGCGCTGTCGCCCTTGCGGCGCAGGCCGAGGAAGCCGACGCCGGCGCCGATCACGCCGACGACGATGCCGACCACGCCGAGCACCCGGGCGGTGGAGTCGCTGCTGGAGCTGCTCGACGTGCCGGCGGAGTCCTGCGAGGCGGTGGCCTCGGCGTGGTGCCCGTCGGCGGCCGGGGAGGCGCCGGCGGCCGCGGCGGCCTTGGTGAGGGTCAGCACGGGCGCCGGCTTGGCGGGCTCGGGCTGACCCTCCTTGGCCTCGTCGATCCAGCGGACGACCTCGCCGTTGTCGTAGCTCTGCAGCGCCTTGAAGGTCAGGCTCCCGGTGTCGGTGGGCAGCGGGCCGAGCGAGACCCGGAACTCCTGGAACTGCCCGGCGGCGATCTTGGTGCCGGGGTCGGCGGTCCAGGTGATCTTCGAGACGGCCTCGTTGACGTCGCTGCCGTGCACCTTGATCGGCTTGTCGAGCTTGGACTTCTCCAGCGTGGCGGTCCAGCCGGGCAGCGGCAGCGTGCGGACCGAGGCCAGCGGGTGGTCCATCGGGAGGTTGACCTCCAGCTTGACGGTGCTCGCGGTGTCGCTCTCGTTGGGCACCCGGAAGTCGACGGCGGTGTACGCACCCTGCTGGGCGTTGCCCGGCTGCACGGTGACGTGGGCGAAGGCCGGGCCGGCCAGGGCCACGACGCCCGCGGTGGTGGCGAGGGCGAGGGCGGCGATGCGGCGGGCAGGAGTGGAACGCATGGCTGTGGGTCTCCGATCGGAGGAGGGCGGGCCGCGACCGGGTACGGGGGTTCCCGCACCACGGGCGGACCGCGCCGTGGGGTGGCCGGACAGCCGTACCGCTCGACGGGTACGGCTCCGTGTGCGCACCCGGGCGGCCGCTGTGGCGGCGCTCCCGTCAGTGCGCGAAGGCCACCTTCGGCGGACCGCGCCGCACCACGCTGTGCCGCAGGGCGGCCGCCACCGGCAGCCGCAGGTTCCCCGTACCGGCGCCGGTCCGGCGCACCGAGCCGCCGGGCGTGCCGAGCAGCCCGCGCAGCAGTACCGCGACCAGGGCGAGCACCGTGCGCAGCGGGGTCGCCAGTTGCTTCGCGGCGGCGGCGGTGATCCGCAGCAGCCGCCAGAGCGCCGCCTCGCCGCGCCGCAGCCACCAGCCGGCCACCAGCGCGGCGGCGAGGTGGCCCGCGAACATCCCCGGGGTCAGGCCGAACAGGCCGTCCTGCCACCAGGGCGCGGCCGCGTACGCCGTCGGGTCGAGACCGGCGTCGCTGATCAGCTGCTCGGCGGTGGTGCCGGCGGGCAGGCCGGCGAGGGTGCCGGGGTGGGTCTCGTTGCAGAGCAGCCGGACGGCGAGCTGCGGCGCCGTCATCGGGCCGGTCCCGCCGTGCGTCATCCCGGTCATCGCGGTGGCGTGGGCGGCGGTGCTGTGGAAGAGGCCGTGCAGGCCGAGCTGACCCGCCGCGAGGGCGCCCGCGATGCCGGCCAGCGAGCGCTCCCGCCCGCCGAGCAGGGCCGCGAACGCGAGCACCGCCGTGAAGCCCGCCGCCAGGGCGGGCAGGGCGACGTTCCCGCCGCCGGACGCGGCGTGGCCGACGGCCGCCGCCAGGGTGCAGACCAGCGCGAACGGGAGTGCCCGCGCCAACCGCAGATCCCAGGCGGCCGCCCGGACCGGGGCATCCGGTACGGCGGCACCCGGACGCGCGGTGGCGGGGTGGTCAGTCATGGCCGGGACATCATCTCACCGAGCCTCCGGCGCCAAGGGGGAGGGTGGGAGTTAGTCCTTCCGGCGGCCGGAAAACCCCGATGGCACGGCCGGATCCCGCTGCTCGGGGATGCGGTCGGAGCGGAGGGATTGGCTGCCGAATAGCCCGTTCGGCCCCGGCGCGCGGGCGCTGCCGTGCGCCGCTCGGCATACACCCGGGCCCCCGTCCATCCGCCGTACGAGTGATGGCTTGCCGTCCGGACGGTTCGCCGCCGGATCGCCCGGAGATAACTGGAGACATGTGGAGCCGCAGCCAGGAGGGACCTCCCGTGGACATCTGGTGGACTCTGCACCTCAAGCGCGACCCCGCCAGCGTGCCGCTGGCCCGGCGGCTCCTGCTCGGCGCGATGGACAGCGCCGGGGTGGACCCCCAGGTCTCCTACGACCTCGGCGTCGCCCTCACCGAGGCCTGCGCCAACGCCGTCGAGCATGCGGCGGCCGGCTGCCCCGACGAGAAGTTCCAGGTCACCGCCTCGATCAGCGGTGACCGGCTGCGGATCGAGGTCACCGACTCGGGCCCCGGGCTGCCCGCCGCCCTGCCGGCGGCCCTGCCCCGGCCGCCGAGCCGTCCGGCCGGGGCGGCCACCCGCCCGGCGGTCCGCTGCCGTACCCGCCGGGGCCGCGCCTCGCTGCCCGCCGCGGCGCTGACCGCCCACCGCACCCGGCCGGTCGGTGCCCCGGCCCCGTACGACACGCATGTCCTCCCATCCGGGGCCTTCCCGGCCGGCCGCCCCTCCCCGGCGCCGCGGACGGTCGACCCGGACACCCTCCCCGACCTCGGCGCGGAGAGCGGGCGCGGGCTCTTCCTCATCCACGCCCTCACCGACCACGTCCAGCTGCGCAACCACCCGCTGCGCGGTGCCATCGTCAGCTTCGACAAGATCCTCACCTGGCGGGACGGCGCCCGGCTGCGGGTGGCCTCCTGAAGCCCTGGGCCCTGGGCCCCGAGCCCCGAGCCCCGAGCCCCGAGCCCCGAGCCCCGAGCCCCGAGCCCCGAGCCCCGAGCCCCGAGCCCTGGGCCCCGAGCCCCGAGCCCCGAGCCCCGAGCCCCCCAGCCCTGCCGTCCGGGCCCCGGGCGCCCCGGCCCCGCCCGGCCGCCCGCCGTGCGCCGCCTACCCTGGCCCGATGACCGACTGGGACCTCAGGAAACTGCGCGTGCTGCAGGCGCTGGACGAGTGCGGGACGGTCACCGCCGCCGCCGAGCGGCTGCGGATGTCGCCCTCGGCCGTCTCGCAGCAGCTGTCCGCGCTGGCGAAGCAGCTGGGCGCGCCGATGCTGGAGCCGTACGGCCGGCGGGTACGGCTGACCAGCGCGGCCCGGCTGGTGCTGGGCCACGCCGAGCGGGTGTTCGGGCAGCTGGAGCGGGCCGAGGCGGAGCTCGCCGGGTACCTGCACGGTGAGGCGGGCGAGGTGCGGGTGGGTGCCTTCGCCACCGCGATCGGCGGCCTGCTGGTGCCGGCCGTCACCCGGCTGCGGGTGCAGGCCCCGGGCCTGACCGTGCGGGTGGTCGAGGCCGAGGCCGCCGAGGCGTACGGGCTGCTCGCGGCGGGGGAGGTCGACCTGGCGCTCTCGCTGTCCGTCCGGCCGCCCTCGGCCGGCGACCCGCGCTTCGTGCGGTACCCGCTGCTCAGCGACCCGATGGACGTGGCGCTGCCGCCGGGCCACCCGCTCGCCGCGGCCCCCGGGCTCCGGCTGGCCGACCTCGCGGCCGAACCGTGGATCTACGGGGCGGCCGGGCCCTGGCGGGACATCACCCTCGGGGCCTGCGCCGACGCCGGCTTCGTGCCGGAGCGGGCGCACACCGCGTCGGACTGGTCGGCGATCCTGGCGATGGTGGCGGCCGGGATCGGGGTGGCGCTGGTCCCCCGGCTGGCTTCGGCGGGGCGCGGCGGGGCGGCGGTGGTCCGCCCGCTGCCCGCCGATCTGCCGGCCCGCCGGGTGATCGCCGCCGTCCGGATCGGCACCGAGCAGGCCCCGCCGCTGCGGCGGGTGCTGGCGGCGCTGGAGGCCGCGGCGGGCGGGATCGTGAAGACCGGCTGAACGTTTCGGGCAGATCTTTGCGATGGACCTGATGGTTCGTCCGGCGCCACAGTGGAGCGACCGGCCGACCGCACCGTCCGCTCCGTCCGAGAGGTGACCCGCATGCCCGCCAGCCCCACCGACCCCGAGAGCACCCCCGGCGCCCCCGGCACCCCCGGCACCGACAGCGCCGACGCCCGCCCCTACGCCGGGGGCAACCCGTACGCCGACTACCGGCACGGCGCGTTCGCCTTCGCCGCGCTGACCGACCTGGCCGACCGCCGGCTCGGCGGCGCCGTCCTGGCCGCCAACGACGAACTCTTCGCCGAGCGGGAGAACCTCCTGCTGCCGGAGCCGGCCGAGTTCCGCCCGCACACCTTCGGAAACAAGGGCCAGATCATGGACGGCTGGGAGACCCGCCGCCGGCGCGGCGCCGCCACCGCCCGCCCGCACCCCGCCGCCGAGGACCACGACTGGGCGCTGATCAGGCTGGGCGTGCCCGGGATCGTGCACGGCGTGGTCGTCGACACCGCGCACTTCCGCGGCAACCACCCGCGGCAGATCGCCGTCGAGGCCACCGAACTGCCCGGCACCCCCGGCCCCGAGGAGCTGCTGGCCGCCGACTGGGAGCCGCTGGTGCCCCGCTCGCCGGTACGCGGCCACGCCGCCAACGGCTTCGCCGTGGCGAGCCGGCGCCGCGTCACCCACCTGCGTCTCAGCCAGTACCCCGACGGAGGCATCGCCCGGCTGCGGGTGCACGGCGAGGCCCGGCCCGACCCGGCCTGGCTGGCCGCGCTGGGCACCTTCGACCTGGCGGCCCTGGAGTACGGCGGCGCCGTCGAGGACGCCTCCGACCGGTTCTTCTCGCCGCCCGCCAACATGATCATGCCCGGCCGGCCGCGGGCGATGGGCGACGGCTGGGAGAACCGCCGCCGCCGCGACGAGGGCCACGACTGGGTCCGGCTGCGGCTGGCCGGCCGCGGGGTGATCCGGGCCGTCGAGATCGACACCGGCTACTACGTCGGCAACGCGGCCGGCTGGGCCGCCCTGCACGGCCGCGACGAGCACGGCGGCCCGGACGACTGGTTCGAGCTGGTGCCGCGCACCCGGCTCCAGCCGGACGCCGTCCACCGCCTGCTGCTCCCCGGCGCCCGGCCGGTCACCCAGGTCCGGCTCGACGTCTTCCCGGACGGCGGGATCGCCCGGCTGCGCCTGCACGGCAGCCTGCTGGACGGCTGAGCGGGTCGGACGGCGCCCCAAGGCGGCCCGCCGCCCCCGCCCCCGCCCCGGAGCCGGGCCGGCCCGCCGGCGAGGGTGATCGGGGCCCGGGTTGCCGGGCCCGAACGGCCGCCGGACGATGGGGACATGTTGCATCAGATGCGTGCCGAGTACGGGTCCGGCGGCCCCTCCGCCGGGGTGAAGATCTGGCACATGGTCCGGGAGGGCGAGGCGGCAGCGATGTGCGGCCGCGAGATCGCCCCCGGGGCCGCCACCAAGGAGCCGACCGACTGGGGCAGCACGGCCGAGCTGTGCTGCCACACCTGCGGGGCGGTCTTCCTGCGTGAGGCGCCCTACCTGCCCGCCGAGCACCAGTAGCCGGCGGGCGCAGAGGGACGGCGCCGACGTGCAGCCGCCGACCGCCCCGCTTTCGCTGACCCGCGAGGCCGCCGCCCTGCGGGCCGGCCGGCCGCCGCTCCCCGAACACACCGACCGGCTCTGCGCCCGGATCGAGCAGGTCGACCCGCTGCTGCACGCCTTCGTCCCCGAGCCCGGCCGGCACCACCGGCTGGCCGGCGAGGCCCGCGCGCTGGCCGCCCGGTACCAGCGGCCGGCGGACCGGCCCCCGCTCTACGGCGTGGCGGTCGGCGTCAAGGACATCGTGCGGGTCGACGGCCTGGCCACCCACGCCGGCTCGGCGCTGCCGCCCGGGGTGCTGGGCGGGCGGCAGGCGGAGCTGGTGGGCCGGCTGCGGGCGGCCGGCGCGCTGGTCGCGGGCAAGACGGTGACCGCCGAGTTCGCGATGAACGCGCCGGGCCCGACCCGTAACCCGCACGGCCCCGCGCACACCCCGGGCGGTTCCAGCAGCGGATCGGCCGCCGCCGTCGCGGCCGGGCTGGTGCCGCTGGCGGTCGGCACCCAGACCGTCGGCTCGGTGATCCGCCCGGCGGCCTACTGCGGGGTGGTGGGGTTCCGGCCCACGTACGGGCGGATCCCGTTCGACGGCGTGATCCCGAACGCGCCGAGCCTGGACACCGCCGGGTTCTTCACCGCCGACGTCGCGGGCGCCGCACTCGCCGCCTCGGTGCTCTGCGACGGCTGGCGGCCCGGCGGCGACGCCGACGACCCGCCCGTGCTGGGCGTCCCGGCCGGCCCGTACCTCGACCAGGCGGGCCCGGCCGCGGCCGCGGCCTTCGCGGCGCAGCTGGAGACCCTGGCGGCGGCCGGGCTGACACTGCGCCGGGTGGAGCTGATCCCCGACTTCGACGAGGTCGCCCGGCACCTGCGGACCGTCTGCCGGTACGAGGCGGCGCAGGCGCACGCCGACTGGTTCGCCCGCTTCGGCGGGCTCTACCGGCACGAGACGGCGGCCGCGATCCGGCACGGCCAGGAGATCGACCCGGACGACTACCTGGCGGCGCTGCGCGCCCGGGCCCACTTCGCCGCGCGGGTCGCCGAGATCGCCGTCCGCGAGGGCGTCGGCCTCTGGCTGGCGCCGGCCGCCACCGGGCCCGCGCCGCTCGGGCTGGAGAGTACCGGCGACGCCGTGATGTCGGTGCCGTGGAGCTGGGCCGGGCTGCCGGCGGTGACACTGCCGGCCGGACGGAGCGCGGACGGGCTGCCGCTCGGGCTGCAGTGCGTGGGGGCGGCCGGCGCCGACGAGCGGCTGCTGGCCGGGGCGGCCCGGCTGGAGCGGGCGCTGGCGGCCGGCACCCGGTAGCGGCGCCCCCGACCCCCCGGCAGCACCCGACCCCTCGGCAGCACCCGACCCCCTCGGCAGCACCCGACCCCCCCGGCAGCACCCGACCCCCCGGCAGCCCCCGGCCGAACGGGCCGCCGCTCCGGCGCCGGGCTATACGCTGGCGGGACCAGGGCGTGCGGGCGGTTCGCGGGTGCGGACGGCGGCCGGCGCCGTCCCGTCGCGACAGCTGAGGTGGGCAGTGGCCGGCTCTTCCACGGACGGACGTGTGCTGCGCGGTGAGGAGACCCGCCGGGCGGTCCTGCGGCGCGCGGTCGAGATCGCCTCGGTGGAGGGCCTCGGCGCGCTGTCGATCGGCCGGCTGGCCACCGATCTGGGCCTGAGCAAGAGCGGGGTGTTCGCCACCTTCGGGTCCAAGGAGGAGCTGCAGCTGGCGACCGTCCGGGCGGCCCGGCGGATCTTCTTCGACGCCGTGGTCGAGCCGGCCCGGTCGGCTCCCCCGGGGCTGGCGCACGTGTGGGCGCTGTGCGCGGGCTGGCTGGCGTACTCCCGGTCCAGGGTCTTCCCCGGCGGGTGCTTCTTCTACGAGGTGGGCGCCGAGTTCGACGCTCAGCCGGGGCCGGTCCGCGACCTGCTCGCCGAGGCGGCCCGGGACTGGGACGCGTTCGTCCTCGGTGCGCTGGCGAACGCCCGCGCGGCCGGCGAACTGCGCCCGGACGCGGACCTCGAACAGCTCGCCTTCGTGCTGATCGGCGTGATGGAGACGGCCAACTCGCACGGGCTGCTGTACGGCGGGCCGCTGCCGTACGACCGGGCCGAGAAGGCGGTCCGCAGTCTGCTGCGGGCCGAGGCGGCCGATCCGGCGCTGCTGCCCGGCTGAGAACGACCGGGGCCGGGCCCTTGCCAGGGGGCTTTTCCTGCCCCGAAAACTGCACGAACGATCGTGCTAATATCTCCGCAAGTTCGGCCCCCACTCAGCCAACCCCGACAGGGAGAACAGATGGATCCGGCCGTCGCACTCATCGGCAGTACCCTCAACGCCACCTCGCTGCTCTCGCCCCGCGCGGCGGGCCGGGGTGCCTTCGAGATCTTCCTCCGCCCCGGCCGGCGGGGCCGGGTGCGCCCCGCCGAACGCGAGGTGCACGAACGTGCGGTCACCGAGGAGCTGACCGTCCACGGCACCCGGGTGGTCGCCTACCGCTGGGGCGACGGTGCCCGGCCCGTCCTGCTGCTGCACGGCTGGCAGTCCCGGGCGTCCCGCTACGCGGCCCTGGTGCCCCGGCTGCGCGCGCTCGGCCTCACCCCGGTCTCCTTCGACGCGCCCGGCCACGGCGACTCCGGCGGCCGGACGACCACGATCCTGGAGTACCGCGAGGCGATCCGGCGGATGCAGGACCGCTACGGGGTCTTCGACTCCGTCGTCGCGCACTCCTTCGGGGTGACCTGCGCCTTCCTGGCGCTGCGCGAGGGCGTCCGGGCCGGGCGGCTGGTCGCGGTGGCCGGCGTCAGCGAGTTCGGCTACCTCCCGGCCCGCTTCTCCGCCGGGCTCGGCCTGCACGCCAGGGTCGAGCGGGAGCTGCGGCGCCGGATCGAGCAGGAGCTGTTCGCGGGGACGGACGACGTCTGGGAGCACTTCGACGCCGCCCACGACCCGGCCGCCGTCCCGCTGCCGATCCTCGCCGTGCACGACGAGGGGGACACCGTCGCCCGGATCGGCCAGGCGCACCGGCTCAAGGCGGCGTACGGGGACCGGCTGGAGCTGCTCACCACCCGGGGTCTCGGCCACAACCGGATCCTCACCGCCCCGGCCGTGATCGACAACATCGTCGGCTTCCTGGGCGAGGCCAGGACCGGGGGCGGCGGCGAGGGCCGTCCGGCGGCCCACGCCGGGTCCGGGTCCGCTGCGGGCGCCGCCGGGTGACCGCCCCCCGGGTGACCGCGGCAGTCGGGCCGCACGACGGAGCGGGCGGCCCCCTGGGGGACCGCCCGCTCCGTCAGCCACCCGGGGGAGGCTCAGCCGCCGCTCTTGCGGCGGAAGTTGCGCTTGCCGCCGGCCGCGCCGTGGGTGCCGTGGATCTTCCCGTCGGCGCCCGGGCCGCCGCCGGCCGCGTCCGACCGGTTGCCGTGCTTGCGCTCCAGCGCGGCGAGGAACTTCGCCTTGACGTCGTCCTGGGCGGGCGCCTCGGTCTCGGGCGTCTGCGCCGTCGCGGCCTGCTCGGTCTCCGCTGCTTCGCTCGTGTCGCTGGTCATTCAGGACCTCCTGGACGGGGGTGGCGCCGGATCATGCGTTCACGGACACGATGCCACGTCCGACAGGGGGCGGCGGCCCGATTGCCGCCCGTCCGGCGCACCGGCCGCCACCGCGGGAAGCCCCCGGGTGCCGCAGCGGGGCCCGCGGGCCAGGGTCAGTGCGGGCGCTCGCCCTCGTCGGGGAAGCGCGGCCCGCCGATCAGGAACAGCAGCGCGGCGGTGGGGAAGCCGATGGAGGCGGCCACCAGGACGATGAATTGCCAGACCATCGGAGCTCTCCTCGGTCGGGTTCGGGGCCGGGCCGCCGACCCGGCCAAGGCCGGAAGGCGATGGTGGACGGCGGTGATATACGACGGTATGTCGGCATCCGTCCGGTGGCCACCGGACACGTGCGAGGGATCGCGTGCAGGGGTATGGGCACCGCGCCCACCCGGCGGCCACACTGGCGGGATGCACGTACAGCTCGCAGGGGAACCGCAGGAGCCGGGCCGGGAGAGCGAAGACTTCGCAGTGGCCTCCTCGGAGGCGCTGGTGCTGCTCGACGGGTCGAGTTCGCCGGAGGCGATGGAGTCGGGGTGCCGGCACGGCACCCCCTGGTTCGTGCGCAGACTCGGGGTGCACCTGCTGGCCCGGCTGACCGACCGCGCCGACCGCTCGATCGCGCAGTGCCTGGCCGACGCCATCGCGGAGACGGCGGCGCTGCACGGCGGGCGCTGCGACCTGGGGCACCACAACACCCCCGCCGCGATGGTGGTGGCCGCCCGCCGGCACGGCGCCTCGCTGGAGTACCTGGTGCTCGGGGACTCGCTGCTGGTCCTGCAGTACAAGGACGGCCCGCCGCGGGTGATCGGCGACAACCAGCGCTTCCCGGACGGGGAGGAGCTGCGCCGGCAGATCTGGACGACGGTGCCCGGCTCGGCCGAGCGCGAGGAGCTGCACCTGCGGTACGCGCTGGCCGTCCGCGCGGCCCGCAACAGCGGGAACGGACCGTGGATCGCGGCGGCCTCGCCCAGGGCGGCCGGCCACGCGGAGACCGGCTTCGTACCGCTGGAGGACCTGCGGGCGCTCGCCGCCGTCTCGGACGGCGCCTCCCGGTTCACCGAGCGGTTCGGTCTCGGCAGCTGGTCGGACGCCCTGCAACTGCTCGCCGAGTCGGGCCCGGCCGAGCTGATCGCGCAGGTCAGGGCGGTCGAGCGGGCCGATGCCGGGTGCGAGCGCTGGCCGCGCGGCAAGGCGCACGACGACGCCTCGGCCCTCTACGCCAGGATCTGACCGGAGGCCGGGATCCCGGGCGCCGAGGGCCGAGGCGGGGTGTGCCGGGGCGGGCTGCGCCGAACGTGCTGCGCCGGGGCGGCGCGTCCGTGCCCGCGCACGGTCGCGCCCCGGTGAGTCGGTCGATCGGGTGGGTCAGTCGATCGGGTGGCCGAAGGAGCCCGACTGGAAGTCCTTCATGGCCTGCTCCAGTTCGCGGTGGCTGTTCATCACGAACGGACCGTGCCAGGCCACCGGCTCCCGGATCGGCTGCCCGCCCAGGATGATCACGTCCAGGTTGGGGTGCCGGGAGTCCTGCAGGGCGTCGGCGGAGATGGTGAGGGTGTCGCCCTCCCCGAAGACCGTCGCCTGGCCGGTGCGTACCGGGCGGCCCTCGGCGCCCACCTTGCCGTCGCCGTTCAGGACGTACGCCAGGGCGTTGAAGTCCCGCCGCCAGGGGATGGTGACCTGCGCGCCGGGGGTGATCGAGGCGTGCAGCAGGGTGATCGGGGTGTGGGTGGCCCCGGGGCCCTGGTGGCCGTCCAGCTCGCCGGCGATCAGGCGCAGGATCGCGCCGCCGTCCGGGGTGGAGAGCAGCTTGACGTGCCCGCCGTGGATGTCCTGGTAGCGCGGGGCGGTCATCTTGTCGGAGGCCGGCAGGTTGACCCAGAGCTGGATGCCGTGGAAGAGACCGCCGGTGGCGACCAGCGACTCCGGCGGGGTCTCGATGTGGAGGATGCCGGAGCCGGCCGTCATCCACTGGGTGTCACCGCCGCCGAGGTGGCCGCCGCCGCCGTGCGAGTCCTTGTGGATGAACTCGCCGTCGATCAGGTAGGTGACGGTCTCGAAGCCGCGGTGCGGGTGCCAGGGGGTGCCCTTGGGCTCCCCGACGCCGTACTCCACCTCGCCCATCTGGTCCATCATGATGAACGGGTCGAGGTACTTGGTGTTGATCTTCGCGAAGGCGCGGCGGACGGGGAAGCCCTCGCCCTCGAAGCCCTCGGGGGCGGTGACCACCGTCAGGACCGGACGCGGCGTGTTGGCTGCGGGGTCGGGGGTGGCGACGCGCGGGAGGGTCAGCGGGTTGTCGACGGTCACGGCGGGCATGTCGGCCTCCTTCGGGGTGTGTGGCCTACGTCCAACAGATTAGTTCAATTCTCAACCACAGGCAAGTTGAAGGTTGAACTAAATGGGTGGACCAATGCCCGTCGGGCACCGCCCGCCGGATCAGCCGTACATCCGCCGCATGGTGAAGTCCACCATCTGCTCCACGGCCTTGGCGTCGAACACCATCCGGTGCTCGCCCTCCATGTCCAGCGCGAAGCCGTACCCCGTCGGCAGCAGGTCCAGCACCTCGGCGCCGGAGACGCTGAAGTGCTTGGACTCCTTGCCGGCGTAGCGGCGCAGCTCCTTCAGCGAGCTGAACATCGGGATCACCGGCGTGGGGGTGTTGTGCAGGGCGAGGAAGCCGGGGCGGTCGCCGCGCGGGCAGTGCACCTTGGAGGTGATGAAGATGGCCTGGAAGTCCTCCACCGCCATCGAGCCGGTGGTGAAGGCCCGGACCGCGTCCGCCAGCGAGGGCGGGGACGGTTCCGGGTACAGGGACTGCTGCGGCGCGGCCTGCGGCTGCTCGCCGTACGGTCCGGGGCCGGGCATGCCGTTCATCCCCGGCTGCGGCCCCGCCTGCTGGTAGGGGTCGCTCGGGTATGCGGTCTGGTCATAGCCGTACACACGGACAGGCTATCGGGAGCGCGCTCCCCTGTGGGGCGGTCGATCCTGACAAGGACTACCCGTTCGGCGTTGTGGAAGGTTGCCACGGGTACACGTCCTGGTGACGTGACAACGTTCATAGCTGATTCGCCACTGATTCGCCGCGAAGGGCTTGAACAAGTTACCGCCGGGTAGCATCATGATGTCTACTGGTGGGTAAGTGGGGTGCCCGGCGCGGCGAACCCCCGGAAGCGACGAACCGGAGAAAACGGCCATGGGTCACTACAAGTCCAACCTGCGGGACGTGGAGTTCAACCTCTTCGAGGTGTTCGGCCGCGACCAGGTGTACGGCACCGGTCCGTTCGCCGACATGGACGTCGACACCGCGAAGAACATCCTCAGCGAGATCGCACGCCTCGCCGAGAACGACCTCGCCGCGTCCTTCACCGAGACCGATCGCACCCCGCCGGTCTTCGACCCCGCGACCAACACCGCGCCGATCCCGGCCGCGTTCAAGAAGAGCTACCAGACCTTCATGGACGCCGAGTGGTGGCGCCTGGGCATCCCGGAGGCCATCGGCGGCCAGGTCACCCCGTCCTCGCTGATCTGGGCCTTCGCCGAGCAGATCCTCGGCTCGAACCCGGCCATCTGGATGTACTCCTCCGGCCCGGCCTTCGCCGGCGTCGTCTACGAGGAGGGCACCGAGGAGCAGGCCAAGGTCGCCCAGCGCATGGTCGACCGCCAGTGGGGCGCCACCATGGTGCTGACCGAGCCCGACGCGGGCTCCGACGTCGGCGCCGGCCGCACCAAGGCGATCAAGCAGGAGGACGGCTCCTGGCACATCGAGGGTGTGAAGCGCTTCATCACCTCGGGCGAGCACGACATGTCCGAGAACATCATCCACCTGGTGCTGGCCCGCCCCGAGGGCGGCAAGCTCGGCACCAAGGGCCTGGGCCTGTACATCGTGCCCAAGTACGACTTCGACTGGGAGACCGGCGAGCTCGGCGAGCGCAACGGTGCCTACGCCACCAACGTCGAGCACAAGATGGGCCTCAAGGCCTCCAACACCTGCGAGATGACCTTCGGCGCCAAGCACCCGGCCAAGGGCTGGCTGCTCGGCGAGACCGTCGACGGCATCCGCCAGATGTTCAAGATCATCGAGTTCGCCCGGATGATGGTCGGCACGAAGGCCATCGCCACCCTCTCCACCGGCTACCTGAACGCCCTCGAGTACGCCAAGGAGCGCGTGCAGGGCGCCGACATCTCCAACTTCCTGGACAAGGCCGCCCCCCGGGTCACCATCACCAACCACCCGGACGTCCGCCGCTCGCTGATGACCCAGAAGGCCTACGCCGAGGGCATGCGCGCGCTGGTCCTGCTCACCGCCTCCACCCAGGACGACGTCCTCGCCGCCCGCCTGCGCGGCGAGCACGACGAGGCCGCCGAGCGCCTCAACGACCTGCTGCTGCCGATCGTCAAGGGCTACGGCTCGGAGAAGTCGTACGAGCAGCTCGCCCAGTCCCTGCAGACCTTCGGCGGCTCCGGCTACCTGCAGGAGTACCCGATCGAGCAGTACATCCGGGACGCCAAGATCGACACCCTCTACGAGGGCACCACCGCGATCCAGGGCCTGGACTTCTTCTTCCGCAAGATCGTCAAGGACGGCGGCCAGGCCCTCACCGCCGTCTCCGAGCAGATCCAGAAGTTCCTCGGCGCGGGCGAGGGCGGCGACGCCCTCGCCACCGAGCGCGAGCTGCTCGCCAAGGCCGCCGGCGACCTGGAAGCGATCGTCGGCAAGATGCTCGCCGACCTGTCCTCGGTCGAGCAGGACGTCAAGAACATGTACAAGGTGGGCCTCAACAGCACCCGCCTGCTGATGGTCTCCGGCGACGTCGTCATCGGCTGGCTGCTGCTGCGCCAGGCCGCCGTCGCGCTCGCCAAGCTGGAGGCCGGCGCCTCGGAGAAGGACGTCGCCTTCTACCAGGGCAAGGTCGCCGCCGCCCGCTTCTTCGCCCGCAACATCCTGCCGACCATCACCCCGCAGCGGGTGATCGCCGAGGGCGTCGACAACGAGATCATGGACCTCGCGGAGGACGCGTTCTAGGAACGCCCGCCGGTCACCGCGACCACCCCGACCGGGGGCGGACCGCGCCCGGCACCTCCCGAACGACCGCCTGATCCACCCTCAGCACGAAGGGGGCCCGCCGCACCGGTGGGCCCCCTTCGTGCTGCCCGCCGCCGCCCGGCCGCCCGGCCGCCCGGCCCCGACGGCGCGCCCCGGCTGCCGGGCTCAGCCGCTGCGCAGCGCCTTCAGCGGATCCGTCCGCGCGGCCCGCAGCGCCGGGTACAGGCCGGCCAGCAGGCCGACCACGCTGCCGACCAGCGGGGCCGGCAGGGTCGCCGCCGGCTGCAGCACCGCCGTCCAGTCCCGAGCCGCGGCCACCGCCAGCACCGTCACCACCCCCAGCCCGGTGCCGACCAGCCCGCCGAGCGTGCCCAGCGCCGTCGACTCGGTCAGGAACTGCGCCGCGATGTGCCGCGTCCTGGCGCCCAGCGAGCGGCGCAGCCCGATCTCCTCGGTGCGCTCCAGCACCGCCACCAGCGTGGTGTTGGCGATCCCGACCGCGCCGACCAGCAGGCAGATCGCCGCCAGGGCCAGGAAGAGGCCGGTCAGGTCCGAGGTCACCCTGTCCTGCAGGCTGTGCGGGTCCGGCGGCGGCACCACGGTGAAGGCCTCCGGCGCGTCCGGGCGCAGGGCGAGCGGCAGCTGCCGCGCCACCACCTCGGCCGCCCCCACCCGGGTCGAGACCAGCGCCTGGGTGCCCTGGTCACCGCCGGCCGGCGGACTGCCGAAGCGCTCCAGCGCCGTGGACGCCGGGATGATCACCCCGAGCAGTGCCCCCGACTGCCGCCGCACGTCCGAGTAGATCCCGACCACGGTGTACGGGATCCCGGCGATGAAGATCGCCGGCTGGGCGTCCAGCCGGCTCACCCCCAGCCGCTTGGCGGCGGCCGCACCGATCAGCGCCACCGGCTGGCGGGACTCCTGCACGTACGGGTCGAAGGGGACCCCGGCGACCATCGTCGGCTCCATCGCCGCCACCGCGCCGGGGGTGGCGGCCAGCAGGGCCAGCCCCTGACCGGCGTCCGGCCCGGTCGGCGTGGCGGCCATCGGCGCCACCGCGGGGACGGGCCACCAGACCCCGCCCGCGCGCACCCCGTCGATCCGGGCCAGCCGGGCGTCGGTGTCCGGCGGGAAGCTGGTCGGCGGATTGACGCCGGCCGGCAGGCCGTCCCCGGACGGGTGGTCGCCGGCCGTCACCGTGGTGGCCCTGGTCAGGCTGAACTGCTCGCCGATCTGCCCCGAGGCGGTCGCCGTCAGGCCCAGCACGGCCACGAACGCACCGATGCCGAGCACCGTGCCGAGCATGGTCAGCGCGGTACGGCCGGGGCGCTGCAGGGTGCCCGACAGGGCCTCGGCGAACAGGTCGCGCAGGCCCAGCCGGGAGGCCGGCCCGGGCAGGACGCTCCGGGCCATCAGCCGTCCACCGCCGGCCCGGTCAGCTCGCGGAGCCGGCCGTCGCTCATCCGCACCGAGCGCTGCGCGCGGGCCGCCACGGCCGGGTCGTGGGTGATGACGACGAGGGTGAAGCCCTGGGCGTGCAGGTCGTCGAACCGGGCCAGCACGGTGTCGGCGTTGGCCGAGTCCAGATTGCCGGTCGGCTCGTCGCACAGCAGCAGGCTCGGGCGGTTCACCAGCGCGCGGGCGATCGCCACCCGCTGCCGCTCGCCGCCGGAGAGCGTGCTGGGCAGCGCCTGGGTGCGGTGCGACAGGCCGACCCGGGCCAGGGCCTCGCGGGCGGCGTCCCGGCGGCGGGCGCGCGGGGTGCGGTTGTAGAGCTGGGCGAGCAGGACGTTCTCCTCGGCCGTGCGGTGGGCCAGCAGGTGGAAGGACTGGAAGACGAAGCCGATCCGCTGCCCGCGCAGGGTCGAGCGGTCCCGGTCGCCCAGCCGGGCGGTGTCGATCCCGTCGAGTTCGTAGCCGCCGGTGCTGGGGGTGTCGAGCAGGCCCAGCAGGTGCAGCAGGGTGGACTTGCCGGAGCCGGACGGGCCGGTGACCGCCACGTACTCCCCCCGGCGGATCTCCAGGTCGGACGGGTGCAGCGCGGTCACCGGCGGCGGGCCGGGGAAGCTCCGGCCGACGCCGGCCAGCCTGATCACCGGGGGGTCGGGGCTGCTGTCGGGCGCGGTGTCGGAGGCGGGGGTGGGCGCGGGCGCGGTGTCGGGGGTGGGGGTGGGCGCGGGCGCGGTGTCGGGGGCGGTCACTGCCCGACCACCACCAGGTCACCGGCGTTCAGCTCGCCGCCGTCGGCGGGAGTCACCGCCACGAAGCCCCTGTCGGTGGCGCCCAGGGTGACGGCCAGCGTGCTGCGCAGGCCCGCCGCGTCGACCCGGGTCACCGACGTCCGGCCGGCGGAGGTGGTGAAGACGGCGGCCACCGGCACGCTCAGCACCGGCACGTCCGAGGTGCCCTTGAGAACGGTGATCCGGACGTTCTGGCCGTTCAGCTCGGCCGGCAGCGGCGCCTTCGGTGCGACGGACAGCGGAACGTACGGCGCGCCGCCGGCCCCGCCGGCCTTCCCGCCGCCCTGGCTGCCCCCGCCGCCCTGGCCGACCGCTCCGCCACCGGATGCGGCGCCCGCCCCACCGCCCGCGCCGCCGATCGGGATCACCTTGCCCGCCGGTGGCACCGTGGTCGGCGCGCCCAGCGCCCCGACCGTGCCGGTGACCGTGATGTTGCCGGCCTCCGAGAGCACCTCCACCGGCATCCCGGGCCGCACCGCGGCGGCCTGCGCCTGGGTGAGCTGCCCGGTCAGCGACAGGCCGCCGCTGGTGAGGGAGAGCAGCGGGCCGGATACCGGTGAGCCCACCGAGCCGTTCACCGCGGTGACGGTCGCGGGGAAGGCCGGCAGGAAGACCACATGGGCGGCCGGCACCATCGGGCCGTTCAGCGACTCCGCCTTGGCCAGGGCGGCCCTGGCGGCGGTCAGCTCCTTCTTCGCGGTGGCGAGCTGCTGGTCGAGGCCGGGCCCGGGGGCGGAGTCGGCCCCCACCCTGGCGGGCGCGGCCGACGGGTCCGTGGTGGCGCCGGCGGCCGCCTTCTTCCGGACGGTCAAGGCGTCCACGGTCTGCTGGGCGGTGTCCGCCGCCTTCCGGGCCGTGTCCACGGCCTGCTGGGTGACGGCGCCGGTGGTCGGCACCGGGTGGCCCAGCCGGGTGTAGAAGTCGGTCACCGCCCGCGCCGTGCCGGCCGCGAACTCGCCCCGGTCGTCGCCGTGCGCAGGTAGGCCGAGCGCGGCCAGCGCGTCCTGCAGCTCCGCGACGTCGGGGCCGGTGCTGCCCGGCTTGAGGTCGCGGTACGCGGGCACCGCCCCGGCCAGGGCGAACAGCGGCTGCCCCGACACCTCGGCCAGCAGCCGGCCGGCGACCACCTGGTCGCCCGCCTTCACCTCCAGCCTGGACACGTACAACTGGGTGATCTCGGTGGAGGCCGAGGCAGGGGTGACGTCGTACTGCGTCGGCGGGTACACCGTGCCGCGCAGCACCACCGAGGGGTTGAGCACCTGCAGGGTCGCGGCCGCCGTCAGCGTCGTGTTCGGCGGCGGAGCCGTGCGGGCGGCCCGCTCGGCGGGGGACTGGATCAGCGAGGAGGCCGCCAGGCCGCCGACGGAGACCAGCGCCGCGACGGCGGCCACGGCCAGCAGGACGCGCCGGCGGCGGGCCGTCCGGGACAGGCCGCCGGCCGGGTCGGCCCCTGTCGGGTCGCCACCCACCGCATCGAGGCTCCCGGCGAGGTCCCGGTCGAGGTCCCGTTCGAGTGCCACCCCGGGCGCCTCGCCGGGCCCCTGGTCCGGCCGTCCGCCCCCGGTGCCGTCGGTGCTGTGCTGCGCGCGCCCGAACAATCCGCTCTCCCCCAAGACCTCTGATCCTCAGTCCACGTCGTCGCGGCGGCCGGGCCGGTTCGCACACCGACGGGCGCCCGGGCTCCGGCCCGGGCCGTCCGGCTCCCGGTGGCGTTCGGTCGCCCCCGCCGCTGCCCCGCCGCTGCCCCGGTGCTGCCCGGCGGGGCGGGCCCGGTACCGATCCTTGCGGCAACTCTGCAGCAAGAACAGGCAGTTCCGGCGGAAAATCGCGAAGACTCGGGCCTGGGCGCCGCAATCGTCCCGAAACGCCGGGCCGGCCGCCCGCGCGGGCGTCCACGGCAACCCCGACGGACGGTCAGCCGCCCCCCGCGCGAAGGCAGTTGCCGACGTCCGTCGAAAGAGCTGACGGAGCGCGTTCGCCCCGTTACTTTCACGGCGCTGTCCGCGTTCTGTACCCGTTCACGGGTTCCGGCTGTCATGTCCGTGTACGGGCATATGCTCAATGATGCCAAGCCGACCCCCCATCCGGTTTCGGCCCTCCCTCGACCCAGGAGCAGCATGTCGACCGCCGCCCGCCAGGCCTTCTTCGACCGGACGCACACCGATGACCTGATCGCCTTCCTCGGCTCCTCGCCGTCGCCGTACCACGCGGTGGCGAGCGCGGCGCAGCGACTGGAGAAGGTCGGCTTCCGCCAGGTCTCCGAGACCGACGCCTGGGACGGGACGACCGGCGGCCGGTACGTCGTCAGAGGCGGTGCGCTGATCGCCTGGTACGTGCCGCAGGGGGCCGGCCCGCAGACGCCGTTCCGGGTGGTCGGCACCCACACCGACTCGCCGAACCTGCGGGTCAAGCCGGTGCCGGACACCGGTTCGGCGGGGTGGCGGCAGGTGGCGGTGGAGATCTACGGCGGCGTCCCGCTGAACACCTGGCTCGACCGGGACCTCGGCCTCTCCGGCCGGCTGGCTCTGCGGGACGGCAGCGTGCGGCTGGTCCAGATCGACGAGCCGCTGCTGCGGGTGCCGCAGCTGGCGATCCACCTCGACCGGCAGGTCAACGACGGCCTCAAGCTCGACAAGCAGCGCCATCTGACGCCGATCTGGGGCCTGGGCCCGACCGACGAGGGATCGCTGATCGAGTACGTCGCCGAGCGGGCCGGCGTCCCCGCGGACGACATCGTCGGCTGGGACCTGATGACCCATGACGTCCAGCCGCCGTCCTACCTGGGCCGGGACCGCGAGCTGCTGGCCGGCCCCCGGCTGGACAACCTGCTCTCGGTGCACGCCGCCACCGCCGCGCTGGCCGCCACCGCGGCGGCCGCGGCCGAGGGCGCCGAGCTGCCGTACATCCCGGTGCTGGCCGCCTTCGACCACGAGGAGACCGGCAGCGAGTCGGACACCGGCGCCCAGGGTCCGCTGCTCGGCAACGTTCTGGAGCGCAGCGTGCACGCGCGCGGCGGCAGCCCGGAGGACCGCGCCCGCGCGCTGGCCGGCACGGTCTGCCTGTCCTCCGACATGGGCCACGCCGTGCACCCCAACTACAGCGAGCGGCACGAGCCGGGCCACCACCCGATGCCGAACGGCGGCCCGATCCTCAAGGTCAACGTCAACAACCGGTACGCGACGGACGCCGTGGGCCGGGCGGTCTTCGCCGCCGCCTGCGAGCGGGCCGGCGTGCCGTGGCAGACCTTCGTCTCCAACAACGCGATGCCCTGCGGCACCACCATCGGCCCGATCACCGCGGCCCGGCTCGGCATCACCACCGTGGACTGCGGGATCGCCGCGCTGTCCATGCACTCGGCCCGCGAGCTCTGCGGCGCCGACGACCCGTTCCTGCTGGCCGGCGCGATCAAGGCCTTCCTGGAGGGCTGACCGACGCGCGAAGGGCCCCCGGAAGCCGCTCACGGCGGTGTCCGGGGGCCCTCGGCACGTGCGGGCGCGCGGCTACTCCATGCCGGCCAGCACCAGCGGCAGCCGGCGCACACCGCCCGGGGTGAGCTTCACCGGCACGCCCCAGTCCTGCTGGTGCACATGGCAGGCCGGGTACTCGATCTCCGGGTCGTCGTCGCAGGACGCGGCCATCGCCGACACGTGCAGCACGCCCTCGGTGATCTCCTCGGAGAGCACCAGCTCCCGGTTGAGCGCGGAGTCCGCGCCCGCGCCGGAGAGCAGCAGCTCCGGCGGGGTGGAGCTGATCAGCAGCCGGGTGGACGGGCCGTAGCGCTCGTCCAGCTTCTGGCCGCTCGGCGCGGAGAACACCACGTCCAGCTGGAACACGCCGGGCGCGACCTCGGTGGCCGCGCGCCGGGTGCGGTGCGCCACCGACTCGACCTGGACGGCCTCCTCGGGCAGCCGCAGCCGGGTCAGCCGGTGCCGGGCGGACTCCACCACGACGATGTCCCCGTCCACCAGGACGGCGCCGGAGGGCTCGCGCAGGTCGGTGGCCAGCGTGGTCACCTCGCCCTCGCCGCCCTCCTCGGCCGCGGGGACGTACCGGCGCAGCGCGTGGTTGTAGGTGTCGGCGATCGCCACCGAGCCGTCAGGCAGCACCGTCACCCCGAGCGGGTGCTGGAGCAGGGCCTGCCCGGCGGCGCCGTCCCGGTGCCCGAAGTCGAACAGGCCGGTGCCGACAGCGGTGTGCACCGTCCTGGTTTCACGTGAAACCCAGCGGACCGCGGAGGTCTCCGAGTCCGCGACCCAGAGCTTGCCGCCGTCCGCCGAGACCGCCAGGCCCGAGGGCTGGGCGAACCAGGCCTCGGCCACCGGCCCGTCCACCAGGCCCTCGTTGGTCGTGCCGGCCGCCACCGCGACCGTGCCCTCGGCCGGGTCGAACGCCCAGAGCTGGTGCACCCCGGCCATCGCGATCCAGACCCGGCCGTCGAACCAGGCGACGTCCCACGGCGAGGAGAGGTCCACCTCACGGGCCGGGCCCTCGGTCGCCGTGCCCTGCCACCACTGCTTCCCGGTGCCGGCCAGCGTCCGGACCTCGCCGTCCGAGAGCCGCACCCCGCGCAGGGCGTGGTTCACCGTGTCGGCGACCACCACGTCGTACCCGAGGTCCAGGCCCGCCGGCACCAGCACCAGTCCCTGAGGCTCGCTGAAGCGGGGGGACGTCCCGTCCACCAGCCCGCGCTCGCCGTCGCCGATCCGCCGCACCACCCGCTCGCCGTCCTCGGCCAGCTCCACCAGGGAGTGGTGACCCGAGTCGGCGACCAGGAAGTTCCCGTTCGGGAGCCGGACCGCCTTGCCGGGGAACTTCAGGTCGCCCGCCACCGGCTCGGGTGCCACGTACGGGCCGTCACCGCGCCGCAGCGTGCCCTTCGCCGCGTGCTCGGCCTCCAGCTCCTCGACCAGCCGGGCGATCGCGTGCGCGTGCCCCTCGCCGGCGTGCTGCGCGACCACGTACCCCTCGGGGTCGATCACCACCAGCGTCGGCCAGGCCCGGACCGCGTACTGCTTCCAGGTGGCCAGCTCCGGATCGTCCAGCACCGGGTGGTGCACCTCGTAGCGCGCCACCGCGTCCACCACGGCCTGGTGGTCCGCCTCGTGCACGAACTTGGGGGAGTGCACGCCGACGATCACCAGGGTGTCGCGGTGCTTCTCCTCCAGCTCGCGCAGCTCGTCCAGGACGTGCAGGCAGTTGATACAACAAAAGGTCCAGAAATCAGCGATCACGATCTTGCCGCGGAAGTCCGCGAGGACGAGATCCTTGCCGCCGGTGTTCAGCCAACCGCCTGCCCCGACCAGCTCGGGGGCGCGTACACGTGCACGAGATGCCATACCCCCATCAAACCGCACCGCTGTCCTTCGCATTCCGGACGGTCGGCCGCATCGTGGCCGCGGGGCCGTTCAGCCGGCGGGCCGCTCCGGGGAAAGCTCCGCCCGCCAGCGGACCTCCCCGTCCTGCCGTTCGGCGGTGGGGGTGAGGCCGGCGGCGCGGGCGACGGCGGCGGAGGCCTCGTGCCCGGGGTGGATGTGGGCGACGACGGTGCGGACGCCCTGGGTGCGGAGCCAGGCGAGCAGGGCGCGGGCGGCCTCGCCGGCGAGACCGCGGCCCTGCCAGGGGGTGCCGACCACCCAGGCGATCTCGGCGCTCTGTGCGGTGAGGGTGCCGGTGGCCTGGACGTAGCCGACGGCGCGGCCGTCGACGCGCAGCCGCAGGATCCAGTTGCACCAGCTGACGTCGGGGTCGGGGGAGCCCGCGCCCAGGCGCCGGTAGCGGGCCCGCAGGGCGTCGGGGCCGTCCGGCTCGCCGCCGGTGAAGGCGTGCAGGGCCGGGTCGGCCAGCACCACGGCCATCTCCTCGGCGTCCGCCGGCTCCAGCGGGAGCAGGTCGAGGCGGTCGGTACGGATGGCGGCTGCTACCAGGGTTCGCATACCGGGATTCAACCCGGCCCGCGCGGGTGCTGGGCATGCGGCCCGGCATCGGGTCGAATGGAGGCCCGACACGGAGCACGCAGGAGGCGGCATGAAGTACCTGATCAGGGAGCGGCTGTTCGCGATCGGCGACGACTACTGGATCGAGGACGAGGACGGCCGCAAGGCCTACCTGGTGGACGGCAAGGTGCTGCGGCTGCGGGACACCTTCGAGCTGAAGGACGCGGACGGCCGGGTGGTGGCCGTGATCAAGGAGAAGGCGTTCACCGTCCGCGACGCGATGAAGATCGAGAACACCGAGGGCGACGTGGTCGCGACCGTTCGGGAGAAGCTCTTCACGCCGTTCCGCGACAAGTACCGGGTGGAGCTGGCCGCCGGCGGTGAGCTGACGATCCACGGGAACCTGATCGACAAGGACTACCGGATCGAGGACGACAACGGCGACGAGGTGGCCCGGATCTCCCGCAAGTGGTTCCGGATCCGGGACACCTACGGCGTGGACATCGTCGACGGTGCGGACGCCGGGCTGCTGCTCGCCGTCGCGGCCTGCGTGGACCACCTCGTCGACGAGGAGGACTGAGCCGGCCGCCGGCGCGCCGGGACCCGCGACGCGGGCCGGTACGGCGGGGCGGGGAGCGGATGTCGCCCGGGCCTGCCGGGGCCGCGGGGTCATGGGATATGTTTTGCCGATCCTTGACCCGTGCCCGGGAGATCCGGCGCGGGCACCGGCGGACCTGGGGGAGCGCCCATGAACGACATCGTGCACGGTCTGGGCGCCGCCGCGGCCTTCGGCGGCGTGGGCGTGGTGCTGCTGCTGCTCGGGGTCGGGCTGGTCGACCTGCTGACCCCGGGCAAGCTGGGCCGGCAGATCTGGGTGGAGCGCAACCGGAACGCGGCGGTGCTGCTCAGTTCCGCGCTGCTCGGGATCGGCGGCATCGTCTTCACCGCGATCCTCTACACCTACGAGGAGTTCGGCAAGGGGCTGGCCTCCACCGCGCTGTTCGGGCTGCTCGGCCTGGTCCTGATGGCGGTGGCGTTCTGGGCGGTGGACCTGCTGACCCCCGGCAAGCTCGGCGCGATCCTGGTGGACCCCGAGCCGCACCCGGCGGTGTGGGTGACGGCCAGCTGCAACCTCGCGGTGGCCGCGATCGTCGCCGCGGCCATCGCCTGACCCGGCCGGCCGGCCGCCGGCCCGCTCCGCCCGCGGCCCGACCTGCCGTCCGCGAGCGGCCCGCCGGGCCCCCGGGCCGTCAGCCGCGGGCCAGACGCTCCGTCAGCCGCCGCTTGGCCGGCGGCCACTCGTCCGCGAGCATCGAGAAGTACACGCTGTCGCGCCAGCTGCCGTCGGCGCGGCGGCGCTCCCGCCGGTGGATGCCCTCGAAGGTGGCGCCCAGGCGGAGGATGGCGTTGCGGGAGCGCTCGTTCAGGTGGTCGGTCTTCCAGAACACCCGCCCCATGCCCAGCTCCTCGTAGGCGTGGGTGAGCAGCAGCAGCTTGGCCTCGGTGTTCACGGCGGTCCGCCAGGCGGACCGGGCGTACCAGGTGCCGCCGATCTCGACGAGTTCGTCCTCGGCGTCGAAGTCGTAGTAGCCGGTCATGCCGACGGCCCGGCCGCTCTGCCGGTCGATGACGGCGAAGACCACGGCGGTGCCGGCCTCGATCTCGGCGAGCCGCTTGTCGATGACCGCGCCGAGCTCGTCCGCGCTGCGCGGGGTCCCGGAGGGGATCCAGCGCCAGACCTCCTCGTCCCCGCCGGCGGCGGCGAACAGGTCGGGCAGGTGGTGCCGGCCGAGGGGCTCCAGACGGATGGTCCGGCCGGTCAGGGTGAGGGGTGCGGGCAGCTTGGCGGTCATGCCCGGCAAGGTAGCCCGAGTTTGCACTAGATGCAACAGCATTATGCACTAGTTCAAATGCCCGGGCTGGCGGCGCCGGGCAGCCGAAAGGGCCCTGCGGCGAACCGCAGGGCCCTTCGACAGCGGACGGACTAGATGAACGAGTTGATCTGGATCGTCTCGGTCCGGCCCGGGCCGACACCGATGGCGGAGATCGGGGCGCCCGACATCTCCTCCAGCGCCTTCACGTACGCCTGCGCGTTCTTCGGCAGGTCGGCGAAGGTCTGCGCCTTGCTGATGTCCTCGGTCCAGCCGGGGAGGTTCTCGTAGATCGGCTTCGCGTGGTGGAAGTCCGACTGGTTGTACGGGAGCTCCTCGACGCGCTTGCCGTCGATCTCGTACGCGACGCAGACCGGGATCTGCTCCCAGCCGGTGAGCACGTCCAGCTTGGTGAGGAAGAAGTCGGTCAGGCCGTTGACGCGGGTGGCGTAGCGGGCGATGACCGCGTCGAACCAGCCGCAGCGGCGGTCACGGCCGGTGGTGACACCGCGCTCGCCGCCGATCCGGCGCAGCGCGTCGCCGTCGGCGTCCAGCAACTCGGTCGGGAACGGGCCCGAGCCGACGCGGGTGGTGTACGCCTTCAGGATGCCGATGACCCGGTCGATCTTGGTCGGGCCGATGCCGGCGCCGGTGCAGGCACCGCCGGCGGTCGGGTTCGACGAGGTCACGAAGGGGTACGTGCCGTGGTCGACGTCCAGCAGGGTGCCCTGGCCGCCCTCCAGCAGGACGACCTTGTTCGCCTTCAGGGCCTCGTCCAGGACGAGGGTGGTGTCGGCGAGGAAGGGGCGCAGCTTGTCGGCGTAGCCGAGGTACTCCTGGACGACCAGGTCGGCCGGGATGGCGCGGCGGTTGTAGAGCTTGACCAGCAGCTGGTTCTTGTCGTGCAGGGCCGCTTCGACCTTCTGCTGCAGGATCGACTCGTCGAAGAGGTCCTGGACCCGGATGCCGACGCGGTTGATCTTGTCGGCGTAGGTCGGGCCGATGCCGCGGCCGGTGGTGCCGATCCGGCGCTTGCCGAGGAAGCGCTCGGTGACCTTGTCCAGGGTGCGGTGGTACGGCGTGATCAGGTGGGCGTTGCCCGAGATCAGCAGCTTCGAGGTGTCGATGTCGCGCTCGTTCAGGCCGTTCAGCTCGGAGAGCAGCACGCCCGGGTCGATCACGACGCCGTTGCCGATCACCGGCACCACATTCGGGCTGAGGATGCCGGAAGGGAGCAGGTGCAGGGCATACTTCTGGTCGCCGATGACCACCGTGTGACCGGCGTTGTTGCCGCCCTGGTAGCGGACGACATAGTCGACGGAGCCACCGAGGAGGTCGGTCGCCTTCCCCTTGCCCTCGTCCCCCCACTGAGCGCCAACGAGCACGAGTGCCGGCACAGGCGTACACCCCTTCCGGTTGGGGCATCCTGCGTAGGCCGCAGTCTGCCCCGAGATAGACGAAGCCCCTGGCGCAATAGCGCAAGGGGCTCTTGCACCGAGAGATTACCTGAGGAAGGACCGGTCGTGTCGTCCCTGTCCACGCCCGCATCCCACGCTGCCACCCCCGGCAACGGCGAGCCACTGCTCGTCCTGCTCGACCCGGCCGCCAAGCAGACCGACGGAGAGTCGGTCCGGATCGCGAAGGATGTGCTCTGCGGAGGAGCGGACGTCAAGGTGGCGCACCCGGAGAGTCCGTCCGAACTGGACCGGGTGCTTTCGCACCGGGGCCGTCGTCGACCGGTCGTGATCGGGTCCGATCTGGCGCTGCAACGGGTCCTCCAGGCCCTGTACCGGCAGCGTGAACTGGGCAGCGACCCGGTCGGGCTGATCCCGGTGGGCCGGCCCGCCGAGCTGAACGCGGCCCGGGCCCTGGGGGTGCCCGCGGAGCCGGTCCGAGCGGCCCGGGCGGTCCTCACGGGGGCGCCGCGCGAGCTGGACCTGCTGGTGGACGACGGCGGCGGGGTGGTGCTGGGCGCGGTCCGGATCGCGGGGACGGGCGTCCGCCGCGGGCTGGGCCGAACGGGCGGTTGGCGTTCGCTATGGGCGAAACTGGCTGCGGCCGAGCAGGCGACCGGCAAGCCGCCGCAGGGGGCCGGCGAGCACCCCGAGGCGCGGCTGCGGGTGGAGGCGGACGGACGGCTGCTGGCGGACGTCCACCGGCCGGTGCGGGTGGTCCAGGTGAGCCTGCCGCTGGGCGAGGGCGTGATGGAGATCGTGGTGCGCGCCCCGGGCGCGCTGGTCCGGGCCCGCGCCGGGTCGGTCACGGTGGCCGGCCGCGGCTTCGGCTACGAGGCGGACGGGCACCCGGTCGGCCCGGTCCGCACCCGGACCTGGACGGTGCACCCGGCCTGCTGGCGACTGCTGCTGCCGGGCTGACCCGCGGGCCGACTCCGGGCGGCCGCCGGGAGCCCTGCGGCCCCGGGGAGCGGGGTGCGCCGGGGGCGCGCGGCCCCGGCCCGGACGGACCCGGGTGAGCAGGGTCACGTTTTCGCCGTCCGGGGCGCCTCGGGCGGCCCGGCCCGGCCGAGGCCAACGGGCGCGCGTCGCAAGGCAGGGGGGGTGGTCGGGCCGATTCCCGGATTCGAAATGCGCTGACGGTAAGGGGTTTTGTCTACGCGCGTCGCCGGTTGATCGTCCGACCGCTGCCCCCTCCCCCGTTCGGGAAGGCTGTGCCAACTGCCCTAGACTCGAAGACGTGCCACGTGGTGACGGAAGACTCAACCACGATCTTCTTCCCGGCGAGAAAGGCCCCCAGGACGCTTGCGGCGTCTTCGGTGTCTGGGCTCCCGGCGAGGAGGTCGCCAAGCTCACGTTCTTCGGCCTTTATGCCCTGCAGCACCGTGGACAGGAATCCGCGGGCATCGCAGTGAGCAACGGCTCCCAGATTCTCGTCTTCAAGGACATGGGACTTGTCTCCCAGGTCTTCGACGAGGCCTCCCTGGGGTCCTTGCACGGGCATATCGCCGTCGGACACGCCCGCTACTCGACCACCGGTTCCTCGGTCTGGGAGAACGCCCAGCCGACCTTCCGCGCGACCGTCAACGGTTCGCTGGCCCTCGGGCACAACGGAAACCTGGTGAACACCGCCGAACTGGCGGAGATGGTCGCCCGACTGCCCGGTGAGGAGCACGTCTCCCGCTCCGGCCGCAGCGCCGCGACCAACGACACCGATCTGGTGACAGCCCTGCTCGCGGGCCACCCTGAGCTCTCCATCGAGGAGACCGCCCAGCAGGTGCTGCCCAAGGTCAAGGGCGCCTTCTCGCTGGTCTTCATGGACGAGCACACGCTCTACGCCGCCCGTGACCCGCAGGGCATCCGCCCGCTGGTCCTCGGCCGGCTGGAGCGCGGCTGGGTGGTCGCCTCCGAGACGGCCGCCCTCGACATCTGCGGCGCCTCCTACATCCGTGAGGTGGAGCCCGGCGAGCTGATCGCCATCGACGAGAACGGCATGCGCAGCAGCCGGTTCGCCGAGGCCAAGCCGAAGGGCTGCGTCTTCGAGTACGTCTACCTGGCCCGCCCCGACACCTCCATCGCCGGCCGCAACGTGCACCTCTCCCGCGTGGAGATGGGGCGCAAGCTGGCCAAGGAGGCACCCGTCGAGGCCGACCTGGTGATAGCGACCCCGGAGTCCGGCACCCCGGCCGCCATCGGCTACGCCGAGGCCAGCGGCATCCCGTACGGCTCCGGCCTGGTGAAGAACGCCTACGTGGGCCGTACCTTCATCCAGCCCAGCCAGACCATCCGCCAGCTCGGGATCCGGCTCAAGCTCAACCCGCTCAAGGAAGTCATCGCGGGCAAGCGCCTGGTCGTCGTCGACGACTCCATCGTGCGCGGCAACACCCAGCGCGCGCTGGTGCGGATGCTGCGTGAGGCGGGCGCCGCCGAGGTGCACATCCGGATCTCCTCGCCGCCGGTGAAGTGGCCCTGCTTCTTCGGCATCGACTTCGCGACCCGCGCGGAGCTGATCGCCAACGGGATGACCGTCGAGGAGATCGGCCGCACGCTCGGCGCGGACTCCCTGGCGTACATCTCGATCGACGGCATGATCGAGGCGACCACGCAGCCCAAGGACAAGCTCTGCCGGGCCTGCTTCGACGGGGTCTACCCGATGGAGCTGCCGGACCCGGCACTGCTGGGCAAGCTGCTCCTGGAGGCCGAGATCAAGGGCAGCCAGCAGCCGCCGGCCGTCCGCGGCAAGCCGCACTCCGGAGCGGACCTGGACGGTGTCCAGTCGCTGCTCGGCGGTGGCGGCGCGGCCGACGCGCTGCGACGCCCGTAGTTTTCCCGCTGCGGGGCCCGTCACCGGGCCCCGCGGTCGTTCACCCCCCTGACCCGAGAGGGCCGCACGCAGTGACCAGCAACGAGAGCGGTGCCACCTACGCCGCCGCAGGTGTCGACATCGAGGCGGGCGACCGCGCCGTCGAACTGATGAAGCAGTGGGTCAAGAAGGCCAACCGCCCCGAGGTGGTCGGCGGTCTCGGCGGCTTCGCCGGGCTGTTCGACGCCTCCGCCTTCAAGCGCTACGAGCGGCCGCTGCTGGCCTCGGCCACCGACGGCGTGGGGACGAAGGTCGCCATCTCCCGGGCGATGGACAAGCACGACACCATCGGCCACGACCTGGTCGGCATGGTCGTCGACGACCTGGTGGTCTGCGGCGCCGAGCCGCTCTTCATGACCGACTACATCTGCGTCGGCAAGGTCGTCCCCGAGCGGGTCGCCCAGATCGTCAAGGGCATCGCCGAGGGCTGCGCGCTGGCCGGCTGCGCGCTGGTCGGCGGCGAGACCGCCGAGCACCCCGGCCTGCTCGGGCCGGACGACTACGACGTCGCGGGCGCCGGCACCGGTGTGGTGGAGGCCGACGCGCTGCTGGGCGCGGAGCGGGTCCGCGCGGGCGACGTGGTGATCGCGATGGCCGCCTCCGGGCTGCACTCCAACGGCTACTCGCTGGTGCGCCACGTGCTGCTGAACGAGGCCGGCTGGAAGCTCGACCGCAAGGTCGAGGAGTTCGGCCGGACGCTGGGCGAGGAGCTGCTGGAGCCGACCAGGATCTACTCCCTGGACTGCCTGGCGCTCACCCGCGCCACCGAGATCCACGCTTTCTCGCACGTCACCGGCGGCGGCCTGGCCGCCAACCTGGCCCGGGTCGTTCCGGCTGGCCTGCACGCCCGTCTGGACCGCGGCACCTGGACGCCGCTGCCGGTCTTCCAGACCGTCGCCCAGGTCGGCAAGGTGGCCACCCTGGAGATCGAGAAGACCCTGAACATGGGCGTCGGCATGGTGGCCGTCGTCCCGCCGGAATCGGTGGACACCGTGCTCGCGATCCTGGAGGACCGCGGCGTGGAGTCCTGGCTGCTCGGCGACATCGTCGACCGCACCTCGGAGCACGCCGACGGCGCGGCCCTCTACAACGAGTACGAGGGCTTCACCGCGGGCTGACCGGGCGCACGGGAGCCCTCCGCCGGTGACCGGTGGAGGGCTTTGCGCTACCCGGTTCACGCTGCCGGGCGGTACCGGGCAGGCCGGTGACCGGGGCCTGGTGGTGCGCTCCCGCCGGGCCGAGACGGCCGGTACGGGCCCGCCGGCCCGCTGCGCCGCCGGTCGAGGGGCGACCGGTGTCCGGGAACGGCGAAAACCGGCCCGGCGCACTGGGCGCCAGGGCCGGTCAGGCCAGGCTGTGACTACGCTCGGCGGCGGGCCTGGGTGTGGCCGCTTTCCGCCTCGGTGTCGTCCTCGTCGTCCTCGTCGGCGTAGAGATTCGCATACGCCGCGTAGGGGTCGTCCTCGTCCTCCTCCTCGACCGGCTCAGGGCTGATCGGGATGGAGGGCGAAACGCCCAGCTCGCTGGACAGACGGTTGGCGTCGAACCCGCCGCTGTTGTACTTCAGCTCGCGGGCGACCTTCGTCTGCTTGGCCTTGGCCCGGCCGCGCCCCATGGGTCGACCCCCTCAACGATGGGGCTCACGGCCCCGAGTCTGACACGTGTTCATGATCAGGAGCGGCCTGCCCGAATGGGGAGAACCGTCCCTTGGAGCATTAACGGTACCTGTTTCTGCCGCCGGGCGGTACGTCGTCAGTGTGACGTGGCGCGCACCGCTCGCACCCAAGACCCGGTCTTTCCAGGTCACAGGCGGTTTTCCGGGGTTCAGCAAGCTGTCCGGAGGTGATTCAGGTCCGTCGTTCCAGGCTCGATTATCCCCCCAAGGGGGGTCCGGGATCGCCCGATCGGGTGCGGAAGTGAGAATCCGGTTCCACATGGTGATGCGTGGGGGGCGGGGGATGACCCCGCGGGGAGCCCGCCCCCCACGCCCGGTCAGTTGCCGCGCGCGCCCGGCAGCAGGATCGTGCGCAGCGAGCTGATCTCCCGCATCCGCTTCTCCGCGAGGCGGTCCGCGGCGACGGCCGGCGGCACGCCGTCGGTGGTGGCCCGGGTGAAGATCTCCAGGGTGGTGTCGAAGATCTTCGTGGCCTTGTTCTTGGCCCGCTCGAAGTTGAAGCCCTGGATCTCGTCGGCGACCTGGATCACGCCGCCGGAGTTCACCAGGTAGTCGGGCGCGTACAGGATGCCGCGGTCGGCGAGGTCCTTCTCGACGCCCGGGTGGGCCAGCTGGTTGTTGGCCGCGCCGCAGACCAGCGAGGTGCCGGCGGCGCCGAGCGCGCCCACCGTGTGGTCGTCCAGCGCGCCGCCCAGCGCGCAGGGGGCGTAGACGTCCAGGGCGGCCGCCAGCAGCGCCGCGGTGTCGGCGACCACCTCCACGTCCGGGTGGGCGGCCCGCACGCGGTTCACGGCCGCCTCGGAGACGTCGGTGACGATCACGTGGGCGCCGTCCGCGACCAGGTGGCCGACCAGGTAGTGGCCGACCTTGCCGACGCCGGACACGCCGACCCGGCGGCCGCGCAGCGTCGGCTGGCCCCAGCGGGCCTGCGCGGAGGCGCGCATCCCCTGGAAGACGCCGAAGGCGGTCAGGATGGAGGAGTCGCCGGCGCCGCCGTGCTCGGGCGAGCGGCCCGTCACGAAGCTGGTCTCGCGGGCGATCACGTCCATGTCCTGGACGTAGGTGCCCACGTCGCACGCGGTGACGTAGCGCCCGCGCAGGGACTCCACGAACCGGCCGTAGGCGCGGAGCATCGCCTCGTTCTTGTCCTTGCCCGGGTCGCCGATGATGACGGCCTTGCCGCCGCCCAGGTCGAGCCCGGCCAGCGCGTTCTTGTAGCTCATGCCGCGGGAGAGGCGCAGCGCGTCCTCCAGCGCCTCCTCCTCCGTCAGGTACGGGAAGAAGCGGGTACCGCCGAGGGCCGGGCCCAGGGCGGTGGAGTGGATGGCGATGATCGCCTTGAGTCCGGAGCTGCGGTCGTGGCAGAGCACGACCTGCTCGTGGCCGTCGCCGGGGGCGCCGTCCTGCTCGGTGCGGAAGATCCTGCTGAGCACGCCGGGTGCGGGGTGCGTCGCGGATGCGGTCTGTACGTCGGTCACTGTGGTGACTCCAGTATCCGAGGCCCGCTGCTGTGGTGCGGGCGCCTAGGGCGAAGCGTAGTCCGCGGGGGCCCGCCGATCTCCCCCTCGGCGGGGTCCGGCCCAGGTTGTCCGGCCGTCGCCCCGGCCCGCCCGGCGGGGAGCGCGGGCCGGGCCGGGCCACGCCGTTCCCGTGCGCACCCTCCCGGCCTGTGGGTGGTGCGTGCGACGATGCAGAGCGTGACCGCCGTGCGTACCTCCGTGCTCCCGCCCTACGCCGCCCACCTGCGGGTCTACGAGCCGCTGGCCGCCTTCCCCGAGCCCGACCGGGCCCACTGGCAGGCGTACGCCTCGGCGCACGGGCCCGACGCGGGCGCGGTGGAGCAGCCGGTCGCGCGGGCGGCGCTGGAGGAGCAGCGGACGGCGCTCGCCGACCTGGTGGGGCGTACGCCGCGCGCGCTGCCCGAGCGGGAGAGCGGGCGGGCCTTCGTACGGGCCGTGGACGGGGTCACGTACGTCTGCCCGTGGGCCACCCGGCTGCGCAGCTGGCAGGCGCTGGACGAGCTGCGGGAGAGCGCCCCGGTGGCGCTGCTGGACACCGCGCTGCCGCCGGCCACCCGGGCCGCGGCGGAGGCCGACCGGGAGCGCTGGCGGGCCGGGCACCCGGACGCCCGCCCGTGGATCATGACCAGCCGGTGGGAGGTGCCGGTGCGCTGGTTCCTGCCGTTCGGGGAGGAGGACCGCTGTTTCGTGCCGCCGGCCCCGGCCGGACCCGGCGAGGGGGAAGAACAGGTGCCGGCCGCGCTGTTCTACCTGACGCCGATGGCCCAGGCCCGCCGTAGGGTGGCCAGGGCCTACCGGGCGCTGCGGACGGGGGTCGCGGAGGGGGAGCCGGCCCAGGGGGCGGAGCAGATCGGGCGGTGGCTGGAGGAGTTCCATCCGCGCTCGCTGGTGGAGCTGGACTACGGGGGCCTGGTGCATCTGCTCGGCCCGGAGCGGCTGGCCGAGGACCGGTCGGCGGGGGAGCTGGAGGAGGGCCTCGCCGCGCTGCGGGCCGGGGACACGGCGACGGCGGTGCGGGCGTACGAGACGGTGACCCTGCGGTGGCGGCGGGTGCTGGCGCTGCGACAGGCGAACTGAGGGGCCCCCGGGGCGGTGCGGTGCGGGGCCGGGGAGGAGACGGCCGTGGGGGTCCGGCGGGGGCCGGGTCGCAGGGCGGGAAGGGGGCGCAGTGTCGGGGGCCGAGGGCGGATGAGCCGACGTCAGCGCAGGTGGGGGCGGGTGCCGGTGGCGGCGGTCGGACCGGTGGGGCCTTGGGCCCGGCGGTCGTGACCTAGGTCCCGGTTCGGGTCAATACCTGTCGAACGTGACACTACTCACCGTTGACGTGAACTTACCCCTATGTGTAAAAATGGGACAACCAGCCCACCTCCACACGAGCATGCCCACTTTTGGGTGGTTCTGGAGTTGATGCGTGCTTTGTAGGGAATCAGCGGGTCTGGCCCCATCATCACCGAATGTCACGAAAATGTGACTGTCCGTTATGGGATAGTCCATCGCCTTCCGTCGCTCTTGGCCCTTGTAGGGGTCAATTTTGCCGGTTTGGCCGATGGGGCTGGACGGATGGTGTAGTTGTAGACACCAGGACAAGCCGTTCGTCCTATAACCGACTCGGCCTGTGTATGTCATTTCGGGCATCGCGGGCCAAGGTGCAGAATTTGAAGGATAGAACCGCCCTGGTTCGGTTCTCCGAGGAGGCCGCTCATGACCGCTCGTACCCCTGATGCTGAGCCTCTGCTGACGCCGGCAGAGGTAGCCACCATGTTCCGCGTTGACCCGAAGACGGTGACGCGTTGGGCCAAGGCAGGCAAGCTCACATCCATTCGCACGCTCGGCGGTCACCGCCGTTACCGTGAGGCGGAGGTGCGCGCCCTGCTGGCCGGTATTCCGGCGCAGCGCACCGAGGCCTGACAGCGCTAAAACGCACTTTTAGTCCGAAGGGACCGTTCACCAGACTCCGCCGGGTCTGGGAGGCGGTCCCTTCGGCGTTCCCGGAGATGGATTCGGCCACCCGGAATGCTTTCTTCCGCGTAACGATCGGAGTAACGATCGGATATCCGTGGGGCGGGGGGGATTCCCGGCCAATGACTATGCAATTTTATATATTAAATTAGGGGCGTCCTGAGGGGGGTCGCTGGTGTCCGGTCTCAGGAAAAGCCGAGTGATGACCGTCACACTTGCCCGGCTTGTGGTCTAGACCTGGCGTGGGGTACATCGGTCCCCGGCCGCCCGGTCCGCCTCCCGGGCCGCAGCCGCCCCCGGAGGCGGGTCGCACGGGCCCGCCGGACCGGAGGGGTGGGCGGTGACCTGGGCCGCTCCGGCTGCCACCGGGAGCGGCCGGAGCTGACCGCACGTCAAACACAAGAGGCCCGGAACCTCGCGGTTCCGGGCCTCTTGCCTACTGCGATCCTGACGGGACTTGAACCCGCGACCTCCACCTTGACAGGGTGGCGAGCTAACCAACTGCTCCACAGGACCAGATTTTCACTCTGTTGTCCGCCCCGCTTGCGCTGCGAACAAGACAGATCGTACTGCATGGTGGGCCCCCAGGTCGAACCGGCTCCCGGAGGCCCCTCCCAGCTCACAGCGTCGCCTGCGCCGCCTCCATCGCCTTCATGATCCGCTTCTCCGAGACCGGGGTCGGCGTGCCCAGCGACTGGGCGAAGAAGCTCACCCGCAGCTCCTCGATCATCCAGCGGATCTGCCGGACCTCGGGGGTGGGCCGGCGCCCGGCCGGCACCGCCGCCAGCAGGTCGCCGTAGGCCCGCTGCACCTGCTGGACCTTCAGCAGCTGCTGGGCGTCCCGCTGCGGGTGGTTGGGCAGCGCCTCCAGCCGGCGGTCCACCGCCAGCAGGTAGCGCTTCAGGTCGCCCAGCCGGCGCCAGCCGGTGTCGGTGACGAAGCCCGGGTGTACCAGCGAGGCCAGGTGCAGCCGGATGTCGTTCACCGCCGTCAGCAGGACCGGACTGCTCACCGTCTTCAACCGGGTCGAGGCCTTGTGGAAGGCGATCAGCGCCGTCGCGGTCTTCAGCGTGGTGTCCGCCGAGACCTCGTACAGGTCGGCCCGCACCTTGTCGAAGAGCTTGCCGAAGGCCGCCTCGTCCCAGGCCGGGCCGCCGGCCGCCTCCATCAGGCGGTCGGTGGCGCAGGCCACGATGTCCTCGAACAGCGCCGGGATCGAGCCGTGCGGGTTGTGCGAGAGGGCGAGCTTGGCCTGGTTGCCGAGGCGGCCCTGGATCGACTTGGCGGGGGAGTTGGTGGTCAGCATCAGCAGCCGTCGGGTACCGGCCCACATGGCCGTCTCCTGGGCCTCCGCGGTGTCGAAGAGCTTCACCGCGGCCGAGGTGCCCTCGTCCACCAGCGCCGGGTAGGCCCGCAGCGAGTGGCCCCGCGAGCGCTGCTCGAAGGTCCGCTGCAGCACCGGGAGGGAGGCCGGCCAGGCGGTCAGCCCGCTCTGCTCGATGCCCTGCCCGGAGGCGGCCGAGGAGAGCGTCTCCTTCAGCTTGGGCTTCAGCTTCAGCCGCAGCTCCTCCAGGTCCTTGGACTCCGCGAGCTTCCGCTTGCCGTCCACCACCCGGAAGGTGACCTTGAGGTGGTCGGGCACCCGCTCGTCGTCCCAGGCCTCCGGCGGGATCGTGACGGCCGTCAGGCGGCGCAGGATGTGCTCCAGCGAGGGCAGCAGCGGCTCGGTGGACCCGAAGGTCCCGGCCGCCTGGCGCTCCCTCACCTGGCGCAGCGCGGCCCGGGCGAAGTCCGGGGCGGGGACGAAGTTGCGGCGCAGCGCCTTGGGCAGGGCCCGGATGTAGGCGGTGACCAACTCCTCGCGCAGACCGGGGATCTGCCAGTCGAAGCCCTCGGAGGTGACCTGGTTGAGCACCGGCAGCGGGATGTGCACCGTCACGCCGTCGGCGTCGCTGCCCGGCTCGAACTGGTAGGTCAGCTTGAAGCGCAGCTTGCCCTGCTGCCAGTAGTCCGGGTAGTCCTCCTCGGTGATGCCGCCGGCCGCGTCGTTGATCAGCATCGACTTCTCGAAGTTGAGCAGGTCGGGCTGGTCGTGCCGGGTCTTCTTCCACCAGGAGTCGAAGTGCCGGGTGGAGACGACGTCCTCGGGCAGCCGGGCGTCGTAGAAGTCGAACAGGGTCTGGTCGTCGACCATGATGTCGCGGCGGCGGGCCCGGTTCTCCAGCTCCTCGACCTCGCCGAGCATCGTGCGGTTGGCCGCGAAGAAGTCGTGGTGGGTCTCCCAGTCGCCCTCGACCAGGGCGTTGCGGATGAACAGCTCGCGGCAGAGCTCCGGGTCGATCCGGCCGTAGTTGACCTTGCGCTGGGCGACGATCGGCATCCCGTAGAGGGTCACCTTCTCGAAGGCCAGCACCGCGCCGGCCTTCTTCTCCCAGTGCGGCTCGCTGTAGCTGCGCTTGATCAGGTGGCCGGCCAGCGGCTCCACCCACTCCGGTTCGATCTTGGCGTTGATCCTGGCCCACAGCCGGGAGGTCTCCACCAGCTCGGCCGACATCACCCAGCGCGGCGGCTTCTTGAACAGGCCGGAGCCGGGGAAGACCGCGAACCGGGCCGCCCGGGCGCCGCCGTACTCGCGCTTCTCCACGTCGTACAGGCCGATGTGCGAGAGCAGGCCCGCCAGCAGCGACTGGTGGATCCGGTCCGCGTCCGGCTCCGCGTCGGGGTGGGGCTCCTCGATGGTGACCCCGAGCTGCTTGGCGACCGTCCGCAGCTGGGAGTAGATGTCCTGCCACTCCCGTATCCGCAGGTAGTTCAGGAACTCGGCCTTGCACATCCGGCGGAAGGCCGAGGAGGAGAGCTCCTTCTGCTGCTCCCTGACGTAGCGCCACATCGCCAGGAAGGCCAGGAAGTCGGACGTCTCGGAGTTGAAGCGGCGGTGCCGTTCGTCGGCGGCCTGGCGCTTCTCGGTGGGGCGCTCGCGCGGGTCCTGGATGGAGAGGGCGGCGGCGATCACCATCACGTCCCGGACGCAGCCGTTCTTGTCCGCCTCCAGCACCATCCGGGCCATCCGCGGGTCGACCGGCAGCTGGGCGAGCTGGCGGCCGAGCGGGGTGAGGCGCTTGCGCGGGTCCTTCTCGGCGGGGTCGAGGGCACCCAGCTCGTGGAGCAGGTTGACGCCGTCCTTGATGTTGCGCGAGTCCGGCGGGTCCAGGAACGGGAACGCCGCGATGTCGCCGAGGCCGGCCGCGGTCATCTGCAGGATGACCGAGGCCAGGTTGGTGCGCAGGATCTCGGCATCGGTGAACTCGGGGCGGGAGAGGAAGTCCTCCTCCGAGTACAGCCGGATGCAGATGCCGTCCGAGGTACGGCCGCAGCGGCCCTTGCGCTGGTTGGCGCTGGCCTGGCTGACCGCCTCGATCGGCAGCCGCTGGACCTTGGTGCGGTGGCTGTAGCGGGAGATCCTCGCGGTGCCCGGGTCGATCACGTACTTGATGCCGGGGACGGTCAGCGAGGTCTCGGCGACGTTGGTGGCCAGCACGATCCGGCGGCTTCCGGAGCGCTGGAACACCCGGTGCTGCTCCGCCGAGGAGAGCCGGGCGTACAGCGGCAGGACCTCGGTGAACTTCAGCTTCAGCTTGTTCAGGGCGTCCGCGGTGTCGCGGATCTCGCGCTCGCCGGAGAGGAACACCAGGATGTCGCCCGGCCCCTCGGCCTGCAGCTCCTCGGCCGCGTCGCAGATCGCCTGGATCTGGTCGCGGTCGCGGTCCACGTCGCCGCGGTCGTCGTCCTCCTCGTCGGCCTCGTCCAGGATCGGGCGGTAGCGGACCTCGACGGGGTAGGTCCGGCCGGAGACCTCGATGATCGGGGCGTCGCCGAAGTGGTTGGCGAAGCGCTCCGGGTCGATGGTCGCCGAGGTGATGACGACCTTGAGGTCGGGGCGGCGGGGGAGCAGCTGTTTGACGTACCCGAGGATGAAGTCGATGTTGAGGCTGCGCTCGTGCGCCTCGTCGATGATCAGGGTGTCGTACTGGCGCAGCTCGCGGTCGGTCTGGATCTCGGCCAGCAGGATGCCGTCCGTCATCAGCTTGACCAGGGTGTCCGGGCCGACCTGGTCGGTGAAGCGGACCTTCCAGCCGACCGCCTCGCCGAGCGGGGTGCGCAACTCCTCGGCCACCCGCTCGGCGACCGTGCGGGCGGCGATCCGGCGCGGCTGGGTGTGGGCGATCAGGCCCTTGACGCCGCGGCCCAGCTCCAGGCAGATCTTCGGGATCTGGGTGGTCTTCCCGGAGCCCGTCTCACCGGCCACGATCACCACCTGGTGGTCGCGGATCGCGGCGAGGATGTCGTCCTTCTTCTGGCTGACCGGCAGCTCGGCGGGATACGTGATCTCCGGGACGGCGGCCCGGCGCTGCTCGACCCGCAGCTCGGCCCGGTCGATCTCGGCGGCGATCTCGGTGGCGGCCTTCTGCCGGGCCTCGGGCTTGCGGATCCGCCGGGCGCCCTCCAGCCGGCGGCCGATCCGCTGCTGGTCGCGCAGGGTCAGCTCGGGCAGGCGGACGGCCAGCTCGCCGATGCCGCTACCCCGGCCGGGCCCCTTGCTGAGACCGCCCTCGGGGGCGTCGGCGGGGGCGTCGGCGGGCTGGGCTACGGGAGAACTCACTGCGGGCATCCCTCTAGGTTCGCAAGGAGGTGCGGCTGCGCGCACCTCGGTTTTCGAGCCCCTCCAGTGTCACAGCCCCCGGGCACGACTCGCGAACCCCGGCTGCCCGCCCCGGGTGTCCGGGCCGGGCGGGCAGCCGTCCGGCCGGACGGCGGTCGGGGGCAGCGGTCGGGGGCAGCGGTCGGGGGCAACGGTTGGGGGCCCGTACGGACTCAGGGAGGGCAGGAGGTGCTCATGGGAGAGCGGAAGGCCGAGCGGGACGCCGAGTTCCAGCTGTTCGTCACCACGGCCTGGCCACGCCTGTCCAGGACGGCGTTCCTGCTGGCGGGCGACCGGCACACGGCCGAGGACCTGGTCCAGACGACGCTGGAGAAGACCTACGCGGCCTGGGGGCGGGTGCGGCGGACCGACGAACCGTACGCGTACGTGCGCCGGATCCTGCTGAACGAACAGGCCGGCCGGTTCCGCCGGCGGCTGCCGGAGTTCCTGGTGCCGGCCGTCCCGGAGCGGGCGGCGCGCGACGCCTACGACCGGGCCGACGACCGGGCCGGGCTGCTGCGGGCGCTCGCCGCACTGCCGCCCCGGCAGCGGCAGGCGGTCGTCCTGCGGTACTGGGAGGACCTGAGCGAGAGCCAGGCCGCGGCCGCCATGAACTGCTCGGTGGGCACCGTGAAGAGCCAGGCGTCCAAGGGCATCGCGAAACTGCGCGCCGCCGCGGCGCTGGGCGCACTGACGAGGGTCGGAGGAGCGGTATGAACGGCAGCAGGGGTACGGACGGGCGTCCGGGCGGCTCCGACGACCCTGAGGGCCTCGACGGCCCCGACAGCGGGGAGCCGCTGGTGGCCAGGGAGCTGGCCGGGCTCGCGGAGGGGCTGGAGATCGGCCCCGTCCCGTACGAGCGGGTGCTGGCCGGCGGCCGGGCGCGGCGCCGGCGCCGGGGCCTGGCCGCGGTGGTGGCCACGGCGCTCGCCACGGCGGTCGTGGTCGGCGCCGGTGCGGTGCTGGCCGGCACCGGGCCCGGGACGGGCGCCCCGGCGGTGGCCGCGGCGCCGGCCGGTACCGGCACCCCGGTGGTGACCCCCGCCGCGGCGGCCCCGGCCGGCCGCGACCCGCTGACCCCCGTCCGGGCGGTGGTCGGACAGGGGCGGACGGCGGGTGGCCAGGAGTGGCAGGCCTGGGTGGCGATCTGGCCGGCCGTCGCCACCCGGGAGCAGGCCCGCGGGCAGCTGGACCGGATCTGGGAGGAGCGGCACGCCGTCATCCCGCAGCTGCCCGAGGAGGACGACGCCTACGCGGAGCAGCGGCTGCGGTCGGGCACGGACCAGGCCAACCTCTACCTCACCGTGGACGGCCGGCGGGCCGTCGACGACACCGTCCACGACGTGCCGCCGCCCACCGCCGGGCCGCTACCCGCCACCGACCGCAGCCACGGCCTGGACGGCGCCCTGCTCGGCTTCAAGGGCGGCGAGCTGGGACACACCCCGGTGCTGGTCGCCTCGGTCGGCCCGGACGTCGCCACGGTACGGGTGACCTGGTCGGACGGGACCAGCACCGAGGTCGCCCCGGTGACGGTGGCCGGCAGCGCCCCGCACTGGTTCGCGGTGCCCCGCCGGGCCGGCGCCGAGGCCGACGCGATCCGGCTGTACGGCGCCGACGGCGCCCTGCTGCACACCAGCACCGACTGGATGCGCTGACCCCGGCACGGCAGCGGTCCGCCCCCGCCAGGCGTCCTGGCGGGGGCGGACCGGTCCGGCCGTGGGCCGGCCTCCGGGGGGTGACGGGCCTCAGAGCACCGCCGCCGCCTGGTCGGCCGACTTCACCGGGCCGGACGTCTCACGGGCCAGGACGGCCTGGGGAGCAGCCTGGGACACCTTCGCTGCGGGAGCCTGGGAGCCGGCCTGGGAGGCGGCCGCCTCCTGCGGGTTCCCGCCGCGGATCAGCAGCGCCGCCAGGGCGCCGAGCCCGACCACCGCCGCGCCGACCCACATGGCCGGCTGCATGCCGGCCACCATCTCGTGCTTGGAGGTGTAGCCGCCGGTCGCGGCGAACATCGCGCTCAGCACCGCGACGCCGAAGACGCCGCCGATCTCGCGGATCGCGTTGTTGGCACCGGAGGCGATGCCCTCCTCGGAGCGGCTGACCGAGCCGAGCGCCAGGTTGGCCGCCGGGCCGAAGTAGAGGCCCATGCCCAGCCCGCTGACCAGGAAGGCCGGCAGCAGGTCGGGGAAGGTGGTGGTCTCGGAGAGCACCACCGCGATCCAGGCCAGGCCGAGCGCCTGCAGGACCATCCCGACGAACACGATCGGCTTGCCGCCGATCTTGTCCGAGAGGACGCCGCCGATCGGCGCGCCCACCAGGGTCAGTGCCGTCCAGGCGAGCAGCCGGACACCGGCGCCCAGCGGCGAGACGCCCTGGACGTTCTGGATGAACTGGGTCAGCAGGAAGATCGCGCCGAACATCCCGAAGTACATCAGCATCGCGACCGCGTTGACCGCCGAGAAGCTCACCGAGCGGAACAGCCGCAGCGGCAGCATCGGCGTCGGCGTACGGGACTCCCAGACCAGGAAGAGCGCCAGCAGGCCGGCGCCGGCGATCAGGCTGAGCACCACCTCGGCGCTGGTCCAGCCCGCGGTGTTGCCCCGGATCAGGCCGAGCACCAGGCCGAACAGGCCGGCGCTGGCCAGGACCGTGCCGGTGATGTCCAGCCGGGTCGAGGCGCCCTTGCTCTCGGCCAGCCAGCCCGGCAGCAGGACCAGCAGCAGCACGCCGATCGGCACGTTGATCCAGAAGATCCACTGCCAGGACACCGAGTCGATCACGATGCCGCCGGCCACCGGGCCGAGGGCGACCGCGAGGCCGCCGATGGTGCCCCAGATGCCCAGCGCCGCGCCGCGCTTCTCGGGCGGGAAGGCCGCCGAGAGCATGGTCAGGGTCAGCGGCATCACGATCGCCGCGCCCAGACCCTGGGCGGCCCGGGCGGCGATCAGGGTGCCGATGCCGGGTGCCAGGGCCGCGGCGGCCGAGGCCAGCGTGAAGATCGCCATGCCGATGCCGAACAGCCGGCGCCGGCCGAACCGGTCGGCCACCGCGGAGGCGGTGAGCAGCAGCACCGCGAAGGTGAGGGTGTAGGAGTTGACAGTCCACTCCAGCCCGGAAAGGCCGGTGTGCAGCGACTCGCGGATCTTGGGCAGTGCCGTGGTCACGACCAGGTTGTCCAGCGACACCATGAACAGGGCGGCGCCGGTCATCACCGCCGTGCGGGTCGGGTCGCCGCGGGTCTCCCCGGCGCCGGTCAGCAGAGTCTCGTCTGCCATGTCTCCATCCTTTCGCCTACCGAATCGAGCGTGGGTTTCCGAGATCCGGCCGGGGGCGCGTCCCCCGCCTCGACGGTGGCGTGGGGCGCTTAAGGCTCGGTTGGGCCCGAGGTCGGAGGCCTGCGGGTGCCCTCGCGGGTCGTCGGGCGCTCCGGCGCTCCGGCGCTCGCAGCGACGGGCCGGCGGGGCGGGGCAAGGCCGGGCGGGCCGACGGGCGGCGGGGCCGGGAAACGGGCCGGCCCCGGCGGACGGGCCGCCGGGGCTGGTCGTGGTGCCGGCACCGCGGTCTGCCTCGACCGCGGTGCCGGCGGGACGGGGACGGGGACGGGGACGGAGGGGCGAACGGGTACGAGGAGCCGGTCCCGCCCGGGCTCAGCGGGCCAGCTGGGCCCAGAGCAGCCCGACCGCCCAGCTGCCGAACAGCAGGAAGCCGATCATGCCCATCCCGAAGTGGCCGTTCAGGACCATCATCACGATGTACCAGGCGCACAGGGCGGTGAGCAGCACGGCGCCCGCCACGCTCACCTTCGGGGCGAACAGGCCGATGGCCACCAGCAGGGCGCCCAGGGCGTCCAGGCCGGCCACCACGAGCATCGCGGTGCGGCTCTCGATGCCGGTGAACTCGGTGAACAGGGGCGCGTTGCGACCGGTGATCAGATTCACGGGGGCGAAAACGAACTCAAGGATCAGCAGGATCGACAGGATCCAGATCAGGGCGGTCACGGTCTTCCTCTCAGCGCGCGGGCGCGAGGCCCGGACAACCGCCGACCGCAGCGGTGCGGCCAGCGACGGACGCCCTGGCCCGGCGGCACGCAGCAGCGAAATCCCCCGGCCGGACGGCAACTTGGCGAAACGTACCCACTTCATCGGGTTACCTCACGTCATTTCGGTCAGTGGTGGACGGGAGTCTTCCGAAACCGGGAGACCACACCCTGCACGCCGAGCACCAGGCCCAGCGCCGCGGTGCGTCTGTCGTCCACACCGCGGGCCCGCAGCAGGCCGTGCAGCAGCCACAGCCGCATCTCCCCGAGGTGGGCCGGGGAGCCGTGCACGTCGTCGAACTCCTTGAGCCGGACCCGGCCCAGGTTCGCGCCGAGCAGGGCGTGCTCGGCCGGCGGGATGATCTCGTCCCGGGTGCTGACCACGTAGCCGACCGGGACCTTCACCGCGGAGAGCTGCTCCGGGGTGAGCGCCCAACTCCGTAGCCGGGCGAAGAGTTCGTCGTGGTCGGCGGCGCCGGTGAGGCGGCGCAGGGTCTCCTTGGTGACCGCCGGCACCCGCTCCCACCAGGCGGCGTCGGTGAAGAACCGGGAGACCGGCGCCCCGACCGTGTGGATGCTGCGGATCCGGGTGTCCTCGACCGCCGCGCGCAGCGCGAGGTGGCCGCTGAAGCTGAGGGTGAGCAGCGAGGTGTCGTCCACCTGGGCCCGGCCGGTGAGCTGGTCCAGCAGGTACGGCAGCAGACGCCAGGACCGCTCGTCGTACGGCACGGTGTTCTCGCCGACGCCGGGCAGCTCGGCGACCACGGCGGCGAAGCCGAGCTTGGCGAACTTCGGCAGCAGCTGCGCCCACTGCTCCTTGACGCTGACGATGCCACCCATCACCAGCAGCAGCGGTCTGGGCTCGGGGGCGTCCAGGCCGATCGTCCAGCAGGCCAGGGTGCCGTCGGGGTGGGTGAGTTCGAGGCGCTCGATGCCCGGCTGGGTGCGCCGCCAGCGGTCGAAGGCGGCCACCGAGGCGCTCTGCGCGCGCCGGCGCTCCGGATCCGGTTCGGTGCCGCCGGGGTGCGGGAAGCGGGCCAGCGCGTAGTGCCGGCAGGCCTCCAGCGGGCGGCCGCGGGCGAGCAGGGCGTCGGCCTGCGCGTTCCAGACCTTGGCCCAGGAGCCGGCCGCGCCGGGATCGTCGTTGCTGATCCGGGCGAGCAGGGCGGCCACCTGGCCCTCGGCGAGGCCTTGGCCGCGCGCGTGCAGCCGGGCGAACTCCTTGAGTTCTTCGAGGTGTTCCACGTCGGGCTTCTCCAAGTCGGGGTGGCCGGGGCGGCCGGGCGGTCGGCGGATCAGCAGCGGCGGCCGTCGGGCAGCCGCTTGCCGTAGCCGAAGGACCGGTCGAGGGCGACGTGCGCGAGCCAGGCCAGGCCGCCGACGACCAGCGGCTGCCCGAAGGTGGTGACGCCCAGCGTGATGACCGCCGCGGGCAGCGCCGGGTGGTGCAGCAGGTTGTAGAGCCGGGCCGCCTTGGGGCTCAACTGCCCCATCTCCGGGCCGGCGTTGGCCAGGTCGTAGAAGAGCGCGGTGTCGGGGGCGAGCAGGGCCACCCAGTACGTCCAGGTGGTGAGCCCGCCCAGGGCGGCGCCCAGGGCGAGGGCGCCCAGCCCGAGGCCGGCGCTCAGCACCCGGCCGACCGGGTGCCGCCAGGTCCAGGAGTCCCAGGGCAGCCGGTCGGGGGCCGGCGCGGCGGGCGGGAAGGCCTCGTCCAGCAGCCGGTCGACCGGGTCGGGGCGGGGCGCCGTACGCGTGGCGGAGTACTCGGGCATGCGCGTGTTCCTTCCGTACGGGAGGGGCTCAGACCCCGGCCTTGGTGGGCGTCGGCCGGTCGGCGGGCCGGCCGGGCGCGGTGAGCGGCTCCTGGAGCTGGAAGTAGGCGCCGGCCAGGATCTTCTGCTTGAGTGCCGGGCTGCGGTCGACGAGCCGGTAGAGGGCGCGGCGGCCGGCCACGGCCATCGTCCCGGAGAGGGCGAACATCCGCTCCTGGCGCAGCTGCAGGCCGCGCGAGCGGGCTATCGAGCCCTCCCGGCGCTGCTGGAAGTCCCGCAGGACGGGCATCAGCGCGGCGTGGTCGGCCGGGCCGTCGCCGAGCACCGGGGCGATCATCGGGGCGAGCGTGACGGCGTCGATGATGGCGTGGTTGACGCCCTGGCCGAGGATCGGTGACAGGGTGTGCGCGGAGTCGCCGATCAGCAGCAGGCCGGGCATCGACCACTCGGGCACGAGGGTGGTGAAGATGTCCAGCATCGAGGTGTCGGACCAGCCGCGGATCTCGGCCCGGACGGCGTCGGAGAGTTCGGGCGCCAGCTCGTCCAGCCGGCGGTGCAGGGCGCCGATGCCCTCGGCGCGCAGCGCCTTGAGCCCGCCCTTGGGGATGTTGAAGCCCACCCGGACGTCGTCGGGGTGGGTGGGGATGAACAGGCCGTGGTGCTCGCCCTTGATCCGGACCCGGTAAGTGGTGTCGTCCCACTCCTCGGGGAACGGCAGCTTGAGCCAGACCACGTCCCGGTCGAGCGGGATCTTGGTGTAGCTGAGGCCGGACATCTCGCGGACCTTGCTGAACCGGCCGTCCGCCGCGACGGTGAGGGCGGCGTGGATGTCGACCGGTCCGTCCGGGCCCGAGCAGCGGACCCCGGTCACGGTGTCGCCGTCGCGCAGCAGTTCGACGGCGGTGGCGCGGCGCAGCAGGGTGAAGCCCTCGTGTCGGGCGCCCTCCTCGGCCAGCACGGTGAGCAGCGCCGGCTGCGGCAGCTCCACCGGGTACGGGTGCGGGTAGGGGAAGGTGGAGAAGTCGGCGGTCAGCACGGTGCGGCCGCCGTCGGTGATCTCCATCCGGCGCATCTCCAGGAAGGAGCCGCGCAGTTGGTCGAGCAGTCCGAGCTGGTCCAGCAGCCAGACGGAGTCCGGCGAGACCGACTCGCCGCGGAACGAGCGGTTGAAGTGGCCGCTCTGTTCGACCACCACCACCCGGGTACCGCGGCGGGCGAGTTCCAGACCCAGTGTCAGGCCGGCCGGGCCACCGCCGACCACGCACACCTGAGCGGACAATTCCTCAGCCATCATCTCCCCTAGCGCCCGAAGCCGGCCAAGGCCGCCTGCCGATGCGGGTGGCCCGTCGTACCGCACCAGCGTGGGCGCCGCCGCTTAAGTCCGGCTTGCGGCCGGCCGGCCCGCGCACGGGCACGCGTGCGGGGCCCGCGCACGCGTCCGGTCGCGTGCTCGGGCCCGTCGGTCCGGTGGGATCACCAGGTGTCCCAGGGGTCCTCCTCGTCCTGCGGGTCGTCCCCGCCCAGGACTTCGGTGAGCATGTCGACGAAGCCGCCGTCCAGCATGGAGCTGGCGGCGGTGTCGTCGGTGCCGCCGAAGCCGGCGTCGCCGACCGCGACGCTGACGATGTAGTCCTCGTCGACGACGTAGGTGCGGAACGACCACTCGGTGCCGGTGCCCGGTTCGCCGTCCGGCCGGTCCAGGCCGGTCGGGTCGGAGCCGGGCCGGAAGCCGAACTCGGTGAAGCGGAACTGCATGCCGAGCCCGCGGGCCTTGCTGTACGCCTCCTTGAGGGTCCAGACCCGGACCAGCGCGTCGTCGCGCTCGGCCGGGTCCAGGCCCTCCAGGAGGTCGAGTTCGTGCGGGGTGCAGACGTGCTTGCCGAGGCCGCTGGAGTACATCGGCCGGTCGGCGCGCTCGGCGTCCACGCCGATCACGCCGCGGGTGGTCAGGCCCACCAGCAGCAGGTCGTCGGTGTGGCTGAGGCTGATGTCGACGGCGTCGTAGCCGCGCAGGTACGGCCGCCCGGTGGCGCCGTAGCCCAGCTCGACGCTGTCCGGGGGGACGTCCAGCACCTGGCCGGCCGCGTACTTGAGCAGCACCCGGGAGGCCGCGAAGCGGCGGCGGACGTCGGGGTGGGTGAGGTCCAGGTAGCGGGCCCAGTCGCGGCCCAGCAGCGCGCGCAGGCGCGGACCGGCGGCACGGTCGGGCCGCCAGTCCGCCAGCCTGGCGTAGAGCACGGCGACGCCGTGGCGGGTCAGGTCAACGCGTACCTGCTGCCATCGGCCGTCCCGCTCGGAGATCCTGATCAGCTCCCCGTAGGTCGGACCCCGCACTGCCTTCCCCGTCATCGAAACCCTCCAAGGTCACTTTGAGCTCTCCGAGCAGGTCGGCGGCGGCCCCGCCGTCGATCACCCGGTGGTCGAACGTCAGGCTGAGCCGCATCACCGGCGCCACCACGACCACGCCGTCGCGGACCACCGGGCGGTCGGTGATCCGGCCCAGGCAGAGCGTCACCGCGGTGCCGCCGGTCGAGTAGAAGCCGTCCACCGGCCGGTGGCCGAGCGAGCTGACCGACACCGTGCCGAAGATCCCCGGTCGGCGGGCCGGGCTGCGCAGCACGGCCCCGAACAGCAGCCGGCCGAGCGGGACGGGCAGCCGGCCGAGCAGCCGCGGGCCGCGGAACTCCGGCAGGTCCGAGAGGTCGCCGTCGCGGTAGCGGTCGATCTGCCGCTGGATGTCGGCCATCGCGGCGTCCTGCAGGCCGGGCAGCAGGGCGGAGAGCACCGTGCGCTCACCGTCCACCGTGCGGTCCAGCGCCAGCTTGGCGGTGACGCCGTCGAAGCGGGCGGTGCGCGGGGCGCGCCACCGGCTCGGCCAGCTCGGCAGGGTGACGGCGTTGGCCTCGGGGTGGCGGGCCAGCGCCCGGCCGGCGCTGTGCAGCAGGTAGCTGACCACCGAGTAGCGCACGCCCCGCTCGCGGGCCGCGGTCCGGTGGGCCAGCACCCGGGTCATGTCGATCTCGGTGTCCAGGTGGACCGGGCGCAGCGCCTCGGCGTACTCCAGGAAGTACAGGGTGTGCCGGCGGCGGCGCTCGACCAGGACGGTGGCGCCGGTCTGTCCGGGTGTCTTGGTCATGATTGCGCCGCCAGCCGGTGGATCGCGCTCAGGCTGCGGGCCTCCAGCAGGCTGCCGAGCGCCACCCGCTGCCCGGTGTGCCGCTCCAACGCGCTGACCAGTCGCAGCAGTTGCAGCGAGTCCCAGCCGGGTACGCGGTCCAGGTCGTGGTCGAGCTCGCTGTCGGTGAGCGGCAGTCCGAGCTCGTCGCGGACCAGGACGGTGAAGTCTTCCAGGGTCAGCACGGCGGTCATCAGGGGCCCTTCGGTGGTCGGTACGGTGAGGTGGCTCCGGCCGGACGGCGTCGCCGGTGCGAGCGGGGACGGTGCGAGCGGGGACGGCGCGAGCGGGGACGGTGCGAGCGGGGACGGTGCGAGGGCGGGTCAGAAGGCCTCGACGGCGAAGCCGGCCTTGATCCACTTGCTGGACTCGACCGCGACGGCGAGCGCGCGCTGGCCCGGTTGGATCCGCTCGGCGAGCCGCTCCAGCTGCAGGAACGGCAGCGCGTTGCCGTTGTTGCCGGTCTCGGCGACGCAGGAGATCTCCTCGGCGCCGGGGACGTCCAGCTGTGCGGTGATCTTGGCGGTCATCCGGCCGGAGAGCTGCGGCGGCAGCAGGAAGTCCAGGTCGTCGGCCGACCAGCCGAGGTCCCCGAGCAGCTCCCAGAGGATCTCCACGGCCATCACCGGGACGGCCTCCTCGATCGCCTTGTAGTCCTCCACCAGGGCCTGCCGGTCGCTGTCCCGGTCCGCCATGCCGAACCACTCGATCACCTGCCCCGGCTCCCGGCCCAGGCCGGTCAGCTGGTTCAGCACCCGGACCAGCGCGAGGCGGCGCCCGGCCGGCTCGGCGCTGATCACCGCGGCGCCCGCGCCGTCCCCGAAGAGGACGAAGTTGACCAGCTCGCTCGGCGCCTTGCCACTGAAGTCCAGGCTGGGGTCGAGGTGCTTGCTGCTCACGTCGCCGCCGATCACCAGGCCGGTGCGGTGGCGGCCGGCCAGGACGAGGGTCCGGCCCAGGTCGAGGGCCTGCACGGCGCCCGCGCAGCCGGACTGCAGCTGGTAGGTGGGCAGGTGGTTGAGGCCGAGCTGGTCGGCGACGTGGTTGACGGTGGCCGGCATCAAGGTGTCGGGGGTGGCGGTGCCCATCACGATGAACTCGATCTCGGACCGGTCCACGCCCGCGTCCTCCAGCGCCTGCTCCGCCGCCTGGGCGCACAGGTCGGCCAGCGACCACTGGATCTCGCCGGTGCCGACGTCCCGGGCGAAGTGCCGGGTGCGGGTGCCGATGAAGACCTCGATCCACTCCTCGCTGACGCCGAGCATCTTGGCCAGCGTCGCGTTGTCCACCGGCGGGCCGGGCAGGAAGGTGCCGACTCCCGTGAGGTACGCCTCGGTCGATTCCATCTCTACTCCTTGGGTGCGCTCGTCGGATGCGTTCGTCGGGCGGTGCTCGGTCAAGGCGACACCTTGCGGGGCGGCTCGGGTCGGGCGATGCGGCTCGGGGCTGTACGGGACGTGCGCTGCGGCTCGGGGCCGGGTGGTCCGGGGCGCCACGGGCCGGGCGGCCGGCGGGGGCCGGGGGTGGGACCAGCCCCCGGCCCGCTCAGGCGGAGGTCATCCGCCGCTGCTCCTCGGCCACGGCGGCCGGGCCGCACGCGCCGCCGGTCAGCTCCCGCAGGTGGCCGACCAGCTCGCCGACGGTCGCCAGCCGGGGCAGCAGCTCCTGCACGGACAGCTCGCCGACGGCCGGCAGTTGGGTCTCGATCCGGCTCTTCAGCTCCATCACCATCACGGAGTCGAAGCCCAGGTCCTGGTAGAGCCGGGAGCGGACCGAGATCTCCTCGGGCGGGTACCCGCCGACCCCGGCGACCGCGCCCAGCACCGCGTGCGCCAGCGCGTCCGGCGTGTGCGCGGAGCGGTCGATGTCGACCACCCGGGCGCTGCCCTCCGGTGCCGGCGCGGGCACCGGGCCGGCCGCCGCGACGGCCGCGACCGCGGGACGGGCCGGTGCGGCCTGCCCGGGGGCGGCCACCGGATTGCGGCTCCAGTAGCGGTGCGCGGTGGAGAAGGCGTACGGGGAGAGCCGCTGCGCGGCCGGCTCCCGGCCCTCGTACAGCGCCTCCCAGACCGGGTCGACGCCACCGCGGAAGAGCTCGGCGACGGCCGCGTCCAGCTCGGGGCCGCCGGCCTCCTCGGTCGGCGTCAGGTGCACCGAGCGGACCCCGGCCGGCGGGCGCAGCCGCCGCACCATCGAGGTCAGCACCGGCCGCGGGCCGATCTCCACCAGATGCGTCGGGCCGCTCGCGACCAGCCGCTCGGCGGCCTCGGCGAACCGCACCGGCGCGCTCACGTGCCGCACCCAGTAGTCGGCGTCCAGCGTGGCCGGCTCGCCGCCGGTCACCGTGGAGAGCACCGGCACGGTGGCCCGGCCCGTCGCGGCCTGCCGCGCCACCTCGGCGAAGCGGTCCAGCATCGGCGCCATCAGCGGCGAGTGGAAGGCGTGCGAGACCTGCAGCCGGCGCACCGCCGTGCCGCGGCCCGCCAGCGTGTCGGCGATCCGCCCGAGCGCCGCCAGGTCGCCGGAGAGGACGGTGGCCCGGGGGCCGTTCAGGGCCGCCACGCCGACCAGCGGCTCGTCGGCCAGCAGCTCCGCCAGCTCCTGCGGGGTGGCCCGGGCGGACAGCATGCCGCCGCCGGCCGGGAGCTCCTGCATCAGGGCGCCGCGGGCGGTGATCAGCCGGGCCGCGTCCGGCAGGTCGAGCGCGCCCGCGACCACGGCCGCAGCGAACTCCCCGACACTGTGGCCGAGCAGGACGTCCGGCCGGACCCCGAGCGCGTCCAGGGCGCGGGCCTGCGCGTAGCCGACCGCGAACAGGGCCGGCTGGGCGAAGGCGGTGCGGTGGATCCGCGGGTCCCCGCCGAGGATCAGATCCCGGACGGACTCGCCGAGATGCGGGCGCAGGGCCTCGTCCGCCTCGTCCAGGAACCGGCGGTACAGCGGCCAGTCGCGGTACAGGCCGGCCGTCATGCCCTCGAACTGCGCGCCCTGCCCGGTGAACAGGAAGGCGATCCGCGGGCGGGCCACCGGCTCCTCGGCCAGGCCGGCGAGCAGCTCGCCGTCGGCCACCGCCGAGCGCAGGCCCTCCTCCAGCTCGCGTACGTCCCGGGCGGGCAGCGCGAAGCGGTACCGGTGGCCGGTCTTCACCTGGTTGCTGGTCCGGCACAGGCCGGCCGCCGGGCCGCGCCCGCGCGGCAGCGCGCCGGCCTGCGCGAGCAGGTTACGGCGCAGCGCCTCGGGGGACGGCGCGGTCAGCGTGAAGACCCCGCCGCCGTGCACCGCGCCCCGGCCGCGTCCGGCGGCCGTCCGGGCGCCCGAGCCCGGGGCGGATTCCAGCACGGTGTGCACGTTGGTGCCGCCCATGCCGAAGCTGCTCAGCCCGGCCACGGTGGCCCCGGCGGGCAGCCGCAACGGGGCCTTGAGCAGCCGCAGGCCGTTCCTGGCCAGCTGCAGCTTGGGGTTCTCCTTGGCGGCGAACCGGCTGGCCGGCACCACCCGGTGGTGCAGCGACAGCGCGACCTTGATCAGGCCGGCGATGCCCGCCGCGCCCTCGGCGTGGCCCAGGTTGCCCTTGACCGAGCCGATCGCCAGCGGCTGCCCGGGCCGGCCGGCGTGCAGGTGGCCGAGGGCCTTCACCTCGATCATGTCGCCGAGCGCGGTGCCGGTGCCGTGCGCCTCCATGAAGGAGACCTCGGCCGGCTCCACACCGGCCCGGCGGTACGCGGCGGCCAGCACCTCCTGCTGCGACCAGCGGTTGGGCGCGGTGATGCCGTTGCTGCGCCCGTCCTGGTTGACGGCGCTGCCGCGGATCACCGCGTACACCTGCTGGCCGTCGGCTATCGCGTCCTCCAGTCGACGCAGCACCACCACGCCGACGCCCTCGGCCCGGCCGATGCCGTCGGCCTCGGCGCTGAACGGCTTGCAGCGGCCGTCCGGCGCGGAGAGTCCGGCCTGGGTGTAGAAGATGCTCAGGCCGGGGGTGACCGCCACGTTGACGCCGCCCGCCAGCGCGTAGTCGCACTCCTCGGCGAGCAGCGCGTTGCAGGCCAGGTGGACGGCGACCAGCGAGGACGAGCAGGCGGTGTCGACCGCCAGGCTGGGGCCCTTGAGGTCGAGGTGGTACGACACCCGGTTGGCGGTCATGCAGTAGCCGTTGCCGGAGCCGACCTGGGCGGTGACGTTCGGGTAGTCGGTCATGTGCACCTGGGCCCACTCGTTGCCCATGATGCCGACGAACACGCCGGTGTTGCTGCCGGCCAGCTGCTTGGGGGAGATCCCGGCGTCCTCCAGGGCCCGCCAGGAGGTCTGCAGCAGCAGCCGCTGCTGCGGGTCGAGGGCGGCCGCCTCGCGCGGCGAGACGGTGAAGAACTCGTTGTCGAAGGCGTCCACGTCGTCGATGAAGCCGCCCTGGGTGGTGTTGCTGCGCCCCTCACCGCCCGCCCGGTCGTAGAAGTCGGAGGCTCTCCAGCGCAGTTCCGGCACCGGCCGGACTCCGTCGGCCGACCTGGTGAGCAGGTCCCAGTACGCGCCCGGGTCGGGCGCGCCGGGGAACCGGCAGTCCAGGCCGACGATGGCGATCGGCTTCATCGACGGCCGACCTCCCCGGCCAGATCCTCCAGCAGGTGCGCGGCGAGGGCCTCGACGGTCGGGTAGTCCCACGCGACGGTGGGCTCCAGCACCAGGTCGAAGTCCTCCTCGACGTCACCGCAGAGGCTGAGCGCGGCGACCGAGTCCAGGCCGTACTCGGCGAGCGGCACGGTCGGGTCGATCTCGCCCGGCGAGCGGCGCAGGTACACGGCGATCCGGTCGACGAGCCAGACGGTGAGGCTCTCGGAGGTGTGTACGGCCGACTCGGCCGGGAGGTCGTGGATCTCGGTGGTCATGGCTGACTCCTCGTGAACAGTGGTCGGGACGGTTCCGGGGCCGAGGGCGCCTCGGCGGGCCCTCAGCCCGCGAGCGGGCTGTCGTACAGGTCGTAGCTGCGCCGGTCGTGGAAGCGCCGGAGCACCTCCTCGCGCACCCGCTCCTCGCAGCCGTCCGGCAGGTCCGGCTGGCGCATGCCGAGCCGCCGGCCGAGCCGGTACAGCGCGGCGGCGGCCCAGGACGGGTCCGCCAGGAAGGGGTCCTCGCCGCTGCGGGCCTGGCGCCAGACGCCGATCACGGAGGCGGCGGCGAGCAGTACGGCGTAGCGGTCGGCGAGCGCGAAGCTGGCCGGGCTGGCGAGCGCGGTGCGGTCCTGCGGGGAGAGCGCCAGGGCGTCCTCCTGCAGCTGGCGCAGCTCGTCCATGAAGCGCAGGGCGGCGCCGTGCACCGAGAGTTCCACCGGGTTGCCGCTCGGGAGCTGGTCCACGGCGGCGATCAGCGAGGCGCTCAGGCCGTCCCGGCCGCTGGCCAGAGTGAGCCGGCCGAACGGCAGCTCGGGCAGGTCGTCGCCGGGGCGGAACAGGGTGTCCGGGGCGGGCTCGCCGCTGAACCAGGCCCGCCGGGCCAGTCGGGGCAGCTGCGGGATGATCGTCGCCTGGCAGGCGGCCGACCCGGCGTGGCCCAGGCTCAGCACCGGGAGGTCCCGGACGTGCTTCTGGAAGACGCCGAACTCGCCCTCGCGGACGTAGAACCGGGCGCCCAGCACGATCGACAGGTCGTGCATGGCGTCGTTGAGCATCCGGGGCACCAGGTACTTCACCGCGGAGGCGTAGACGCTGGTCTCCTCGGGCAGCAGGTGCACGGCGCGGGTCGCGGTCAGCGAGAGGCTGTCGGAGATCAGCAGGTCCAGGAAGGCCGCCGACAGGGTCTCCCGGGCGTGCGGGATGTCCATCACCGAGCGCTTGTAGAGCTGCCGGCCGAGGGCGAAGCGCACCACCGTGCGCAGGGCGGTGTCGGCCGCCCCCATCGCCATCCCGGGGACGGCGCTGCGGGTCATCTGGAAGGACCGCAGGGCGAGTTCGACGCCCTGGCCGAGCTCGCCGACCAGCGCCGAGCCGGGCACCGGGCAGTCGGTGAAGGAGAGTCCGGCCAGCTGGCAGCCGCGGACGCCGACGCTGCTGTAGCGGGGCAGCACCTCCACCCGGGCCTGGTCGAGGAGCTCGCGCTCCACCATCAGCACCGAGTGGCTGCGGCTGCCCGGCGCGTCGGAGGTGCGGCTGAAGAGCGTGAGCACGTCCGCCCGGCCGGCGTTGTTGATCACCTGCTTGCTGCCGTTCAGCCGGAACCCGCCGGCGCCGTCCGGGATGGCCGCGAACTCGTTGCGGACGAAGTCGTTGCCGTGCGCCAGCTCGTGGTACGCCACCGCGGCCTTGCGGCCCGCGAGCAGGACCTCGGCGAGCCGGCGCTGCTGCTCGGCGTTGCCGGTGGTCCAGACGTTGACGGCGGCCATGAAGGTGGTGGCGCCGTAGCCGAGCCCGAGGGTGACGTCCCGGCGGAAGACCTGGCGCATCACCCGGACCAGCGTGTCCAGCCGGTCCAGGCGCCCGCCGAGCGCGCGCGGCACGAAGTCCGCGTTCAGGTTGAGCCCGTCCAGCACGGCCTCGCCGGCCGCGGAGATCTCGCCCGCCTCGTCGGCGGCCAGCAGCTGGTGCTGGCCCATCGGGTTGGCCTGGTCGTACGGGTCACCGAACCGGGCCTCCAGCTCGGCGACCCGGGCCCGGGCCTCCTGCTCCTGGCCGCCGGCCGCCGTGGCCGGCCGGGCCGGGTCGACGGTCTCGCTCAGCATGACGCCCCCTCAGTCGTGGTCCTTGCGGTGGTGCGGGCCCCGGCCAGGGCGAGCGGAAGCAGCGAGAAGAGCTCGCCGCCGGCTCTCGACCCCCGGAGCAGGCCGAGGAGTTCCTCGTATCCCTCCGGGTCGTCCAGGGTGGTCTCGCCGAGCCGGCGCAGCACCCGGTCCAGCGCGGGGCGCAGCCAGCGGCCGTCCTGCCAGAGCCGGCCGGTGCGGCCGGCGGCGGCCTGCTCGCGGTTCTGCTCCCAGAGACCGAGACAGGCCGCGCCGGCGAAGCAGAGCGCGTACTGCTTCGCCGTCTCGAAGGCCTCCACCGGGACGTCGCCGACGACGTTCTGGTGCAGCTCCATGGCGTCGTGGACCTGCGCGGTGCGGGCCTGCAGCCGCTCGGCCGAGGCCAGCGCGCTCTTCAGCGCGGGCTCGGTGGCGGCGGCCGCGCGCAGCGCCGCCACGGTGCCGGGCAGCGAGGCGATCACCGAGCTGCCGTGCCGGGCGACCAGCGAGAGCCGGCCCGGATCGAGCTCGGAGTGCGGGGCGGCCAGCCGGAAGGCGGCCTCCGCGCCGGCCGGGTCGCCCAGCCCGCGGCGGTACGCCCGGACCAGCGAACGGAACTGGCTGATCAGCGAGTTCAGGTTGACCAGGGTGTTGCCGTCGAACAGGCCGACGATCCGGTGGTCGCGGTCGACCTTCTGGAACATGCCGCCCGCGTACACGTCCTTGAGGAAGGCCCGGGCGCCGAGCAGTCTGGTCAGCTCGGCGATCACACCCTCGGTGCCGGTCGGCACCAGGTACTTGGTGACCGCCGCGGTGATGCTCAGCTCGCCGGTCAGGGTGTGCACCGAGCGGGAGGCGACCAGCGCCAGCGCCTCGCCGACCAGTACGTCGGCGGCGGCGTCCGCCAGGGTGCGGCGGGCCTTGGGCAGCTCGATCAGCCGGCGGCCGTACAGCTCGCGCTGCTCGGCGAAGTCCAGGGCCAGGGTGAGCGCGTGGTCGGCGGCGCCGAGCGAGAGCGCGGCGCACATCGTCCGGGTCAGCTGGAGGGCCTTGAGGACGGTCTCCACCCCGCCGCCGACGGTGCCGACCACGGCCGAGGCGGGCACCGGGGCGCGGTCGAAGGCGATGCCGCTGATGTCGGCGCCCCGGATGCCGTGGGTGGGGATCTTGTCCAGGCAGCGGTAGTGCTCCGGGCCGAGGGTCCGCTTGTCGACCAGCAGCACGCTGAACCCGCGCGGGCCGCCGGCCTCGGCGGTCCGGGTGAGCAGGGACAGCACGCTGCCCCGGGTGGCGTTGTTGATCAGCCACTTCTCGCCCGAGACCAGGTAGCCGCCGGCGCCGTCCGGCTCGGCCACCAGCTCGCCGGCCAGCAGGTCGCTGCCGTGCGCGCGTTCGGTCAGGCCGAGCGAGACGGGGACGCAGGCCTCGATGTCCGCGGCGAGCGCGGCGGCCTGGCCGGCCGAGCCGGAGGTCCAGACGCAGACGCCCCCGAGGTACGTCTTGCCGTGCCCGATCGCCACCGTGAGGTCGCGCCGGGCGACCGTGCGGATCAGCTGGAGCAGCTGCTCGTAGCTCTCCAGCCGGCCGCCGTGCGCGACGGGGACGTAGTAGTCCTGGATGCCCCAGGCCTCCAGCTGCTCGCACAGCTCGGCCGGGAACTGCTCCCGCTCGTCCAGTTCGACGCAGCGGGCCGTGGAGAACAGGGTGGCGGGGTCGGCCGGGTCGCCGAGGTGGGCCTCCAGGCGCTCGGCGAGCCGGTAGGGGGCGTGGTCCATGTCAGGCCACCGGTTCCAGCACGGGCTCGGCGGTGGCCCGGAGCAGCGCGGCGACGTCGGTGTCCAGCGAGGAGTGCAGGGCGGTGATGGCGCCGTCCAGGAACAGTTTGCGCATCAGGGTTCGCTGGATCTTGCCGCTGGTGGTCTTGCGGATGGTGCCGGGGCGCACCAGCAGCACGTTGCCCGCCGGGACGTTGAACTCCTTGCCGACCAGCTGCCGGATGCCGGCCAGCAGGGTCGGCAGGTCGGTGCTCACGGCGGTGGCGCGTACCTCCTGGACGACCACCAGGTGTTCCCGGTCGGTGTCCACCGCGAAGACCGAGCCGGCGCCGGCGCCGAGCGCCGGGTCCATCGCCTGGACGGCGCGCTCCACGTCGTGCGGGTAGAGGTTGCGGCCGTTGATGATGACCATTTCCTTGAGCCGGCCGGTGACGTACAGCTGGCCCTCCTCGAGCACGCCCAGGTCGCCGGTGCGCAGCCAGCCGGCCGCGTCCGGGCCCTCGGTGCCCGCGATGCCGGCGTCGAAGATCTCCCGGTTGGTCTCCGGGCGGGCCCAGTAGCCGGGGGCCACGCTGTCGCCCTTGATCCAGATCTCGCCGACCCGGCCGTCCGGCTGCTGGGTGAGCGACTGCGGCTCGACGATCCGGACGTCGAAGTCCTCGATCACCCCGCTGCTGACCAGGGTGCGGGCCGCGCTGCCGTCGGCGGCGGCGAGCAGCTCGCCGCGCTCCAGCGCCACCGCGTCGGCGGTCCGCTCGATCGGGGCCTGGCCGAGCGGGGTCCCGGAGACCAGCAGGGTGGTCTCCGCCATGCCGTAGCAGGGGAAGAAGGACTCGGCGCGGAACCCGGCCGGGGCGAAGCGCTCGGCGAAGGCGCGCAGGGTCTCGGCGCGGATCGGCTCGGCGCCGTTGCAGGCGGCCACCCAGCTGGAGAGGTCCAGGGTGGCGAGCTGCTCGTCGGTGACCCGGCGCAGGCAGAGGTCGTAGGCGAAGTTGGGGCCGCCGCCGACGGTGACCTTGTACTGGTCGATCATCTGCAGCCAGCGGAACGGCCGCTTCAGGAAGGACACCGGCGACATCAGCACCGCCGAGCCGCCCAGCCAGAGCGGCTGCAGGATGTGCCCGATCAGGCCCATGTCGTGGTAGAAGGGCAGCCAACCGCCGAACCGGGACTCGGAGTCGGAGCCGACCGAGCGCTGGATGGCGGCCTCGTTGGCGAGCAGGTTCCGGTGCGAGACCATCACGCCCTTGGGGGCGCTGGTCGAGCCGGAGGTGTACTGCAGGAAGGCCAGGTGGTCGGGGCCGAAGCTCGGCCGGGTCCACGCCTCGGGGTCGCCGTAGGCCGGCTCGCCGTTCTCGTCCACGCCGTCGACGGCGAGGCAGGAGATGTGGTCCAGCCCCTCGGCGGCGAGCCAGGCCGAGATCTGCGGCTCGTTGGCGGCGTCGGTGAGCACCGCGCGCACCTCGGCGTCGTGCAGGATGCCGGCCACCCGCTGGAAGTGGTGGCCCTGGTCGCCGGGCAGCGGCGCGGGAACGGCCACCGCGCCGGCGTACAGGCAGCCGACGAACGCCTTGACGAACGCCATGCTGGACGGGAACAGCAGCAGTACCTGCTTGCCGAAGGTGCCCTTGCTCTGCAGCCAGGACGCCACCCGCTTGGCCTCGGTGTCGAGGTCGGCGTAGGTCAGGTGGTCGGCCTCGGAGCCGGTCGCGCCGTCCCGCAGGAAGATGAACGCGTCCTTGGCCCCCAGGGCGCCGGTGCGCGCGAGAACCAGTTCCGTGAAGGTCTCGAACCTCGTCAACGTCTTTCCCTCGCCTCGATCGTGGACCTGGACCCGAGGGGCCGGTCGATGGGATGAGGCCATCGTGACCGGGGGCGCTTTAGCGGCTCTTGCGCGCCGCCGGTGCGCCCCCGGGCCGACTTCGGCCCGGGGCCGGGGCGGGCCGGCGACGCAGGGTGGCGGCACGAGGCCGGGCGGGGTCGGGCGGGGTCGTCGGGTGAGGTCGGAGGTGCTCGGGCGGGGTCAGACCAGGCGGTCGAGGAACTCCAACTGTCGCCACAGTTCCGCCTCCTGGGCGGTGGGCGGCAGGTCGGGGACGAGCCGCTCGGGGTGCCCGGTGGGCAGCTCCGGTGATCGCTCGCCCTCGATGATGAGCTCCAGTGCGCCGGCCGGCGGTACCAGCCCGGCCATGCTGCCGATCGCCACCAGGCCCGCCCAGAGTTGATGCATCATCAGGTGCAGGAATCTGGGTACCCGCCACCACAACCGATCGGCCATCTGGTCCTCCCGCTTGTTCCGTAGGTGTTCCGTACGCGCGTTTCGCCGGGTGCTGCCCGCCGGAGTGCTGCTCGGGTGCTCCCGGCCCGGACCGGATCGGCCCGGACCTCCGCCCGCCGGTCCGTACGTCCTGGCTGTCGGCGTCCGGGCGCGGTTCCATGAGCACCCGGCCGGGGGAACGGGCCGGGGAACGAGGCAGGGCGTCCCGCCGGGCCGTGGTGGCCCGGCGGGACGCCGCCCCGGGAGGTTCCCGGTCCGCGTGCTGCTCGGTCGTCCGGCCCGGTCGTCGCCGACCGGGCCGGTGCTGCCCCGCCGCGGGTCAGGCGGTGGTGACCAGCTTCGGTGCCGCGGCCCGGGCCCCGGCCGGGGCCGGCTCCTCCTCGTCACCGGCGCCGCCCTCGTCGACGCCGAACCGCTCGTGCAGCCGCTTCAGCGGGCCCGGGGCCCACCAGGCGGCCTTGCCGAGCATGGCCATCACGGCGGGGACGAGCAGGGTGCGCACCACCGCCGCGTCGATCAGCACCGCGAAGGCGGCGCCCAGGCCGAGCTCCTTGATGAACGCCAGCCGGGACAGGCCGAGCGCGCCGATCGCGACGAAGAACAGCAGGGCGGCCGAGGTGACGATGCCGCCGGTGCGGGAGATGCCGACCGCGACGGCCGAGCGCTCGTCCAGGCCGGTGCCGCGGGCCTCCTTGATCCGGCCCAGCAGGAAGACGTTGTAGTCGGTGGAGAGCCCGAAGGCGAGGGCGAACAGCACCACCGGCGAGGTCTCCTCCAACGCGCCGGTGGCGGTGAAGTCCAGCAGGCCGGACAGGTGGCCCTGCTGGAAGACCCAGACCAGCATGCCGAACGCGGCGGCGACGGAGAGGGCGTTCATCAGCAGGCCCTGGAAGGCCAGCCAGACCGAGCCGGTGAACAGGAACAGCAGCAGGACGGTCAGCCCGGCCAGCACCAGGCCGGCCGGCAGCAGGTGGTCGCCGATGCTGGCACGCTGGGCCAGGAAGTCGGCGCTGGCACCGGTGAACCGGGCCTGGAACGGCGCCGCCGTCCGCTGCACCTGCTGGACCGTGTCCAGTGCGGCGGCCTGCAGCGGCTCGCCCGCCACCGAGGCGTCGATCTGCCAGTGGCCGTCGTCCAGCCGGACGGGGTCGGCGACGCGCTGGACGCCCGGCACCTGCCCGACCCGGGTGCTGTACTCGCCGAGCGCGGCGCTCGCGCCGGCCGGGGCGTCCAGCACGATCCGCACCGAGGCGGGCTGCTGGGCGTACTTGGTGGTGAGCTCCTCGGCGACCTGCCCGGCGGAGACCGAGCGCGGCAGCACCGACTGGTCGACGCCGGTGAACTTGATGCCGGTCACCGGGGCCGCGATGCCGAGCAGGACGACCACACCGGCCACCGCGTACAGCAGCGGGCGGCGCATCACGCCGTACGCGAGGCGCTCCCAGCGGCGCACCACCTTGGCCGCGCCCTCGGCCCGGCCGCGGCGGAAGGACAGTGCGTCGATCTTCGGGCCGAGCACGGCGAGCACCGCGGGCAGCACGACCAGCGCGAAGAAGGCGGCCGAGAGCACCGTGAGGATGCCCGAGCTGCCGAGTGAACGCAGGTACGGCAGCGGGAAGATGAGCAGCGCGGAGAGCGCCACGGCGACGGTGAAGGCGCTGAACGCGACGGTGCGTCCGGCGGTCAGCACGGTGCGGCGGACGGCGCGGGCGGTGCCCTCGACGCCGGCCTCGACGCCGGCCGCGTACTCCTCGCGGAAGCGGGAGACCATCAGCAGGCTGAAGTCGATGCAGAGCCCGAGTCCGAGCGCGAAGATCAGGTTCATCGCGCTGGTGGAGACGTTGGTGAACAGGGTGAGCACCCGGGTGCCGAGCATCGCCAGCATCATCGCGAAGACCCCGCCGAGCAGCGGGATCAGGCCGGCGATCAGGCCGCGGAAGACGATCACCAGCAGGACCAGCAGGATCGGCAGCGAGAGCGTCTCGGCCATCCCCAGGTCCTTCTCGGACACCTCGCCGACCTGGACGTGGCCGACGGTCGCACCGCCGAGCAGGGTGCGGTCCTTCAGCAGCGGGTCGGCGGCGACGACCTGCTCCAGCGCCTTGACGGCGTCGACGTCGGACGGCGAGCTGAGGCTGCCCAGGTCGGCCAGCACGACGGTGGAGCGGCCGTCCTCGGCGATCAGCGCCGGCAGGTGGGCGCCGGAGTAGTCCAGCACCCGCTTGACCTCGGGTCGGGCCTTGAGCAGGTCGACCGCGGCGGCGACCTCCGGCGGGGCCGGCGCGTCGGCGGTCAGCGGGGCGTCGGTCCTGACCAGCAGGACGTAGCCCTGCTGCGGGTCGATCCCGGTGGCCTGCTGGATCACCTTGCGGGCGGTGACGTTGCCGCCTCCGGGGTCGTCGTAGTCGGAGGCCCCGTTGGTCAGGTGCTGCTGGAGCGAGGAACCGATGGCTCCCGCGACGACCAGCAGCACCAAGGATGCCAGCAGGACCAGCCGCCGCCTCTGGTGGAGGAGGGATGCGAGTGCTTTGAACATGGCCTCAGCGCTTTCGTCGGTGGGTCTGGTGGTTCGGCGGTGGTGCGGCAGGCCGGCCGCGACGCTGCGGTGCGGGCTGCTGGGCTATGGGGGGGGGTGCCGGGGGTGCCTTGGGGTGGCGGTCCGGCGGAGGGCGGGTCGTACGGGTCGTGCGACGTGAGGGGTGGGTGGGGCTTCCCGCTTCCCGACCGGCGCCCTGATGTTCGGTGCATGACAGCCGGGGGGAATCGCGGCCCGCAACGGCAGCCGGTCGACCGGCCCTGGGGTGGCGGGGCCGGCCGACGGTGGCCGGGCCCCGCTCCCTCCTCGGGACGGGAGGGAGCGTCGGCGCGGCGGGGACGTACGGGCCCGGGTGCGCGGCGAGGGGGCGCGCCGCACACCCGGGCCGGTCTCAGGCGGCCAGCAGCGTGTAGATGCCGCGCAGGCTGCGCTCGGAGAGCAGCTTGCCGACCGACACCCGCTTGCCGGTCTCCTTCTCCACCGCGGCGATCAGACGCAGCAGGTGCAGGGAGTCCCAGGAGACGACCTTGTCGAAGTCGTTCTCAAGGTCGGTCTCGGCCAGCGGGAGGGCGAGCTCGTCGCGGACGATCTGGATGAAGGCGGTCTCGGTGATCATGCCTACGGCCTCTTTCGGATGTCGGGTTTCGCGTCGCGGTGGGGCGCCGTCCGCGGGGCCCGCCCGGGAGGTCCGGGCCCCGCGGGGCGGCTCAGAAGTCGGTGTCGAGCCGGAGGTGGGACGGGACGGCGGGCAGCTCGCCCAGCGGGTGCGAGAAGGAGAGCTCCTCCTCGTCGCCGCCGCTCGGCTCGAAGCCCAGCGAGGGCCAGAAGTCCCGGACCCGGTGGTTCTTCTTGGTCGGGCGGTACGCGGCCGTCACCGGCCCCAGGCCCTGGGCGGCGGCGTACGCCAGCACCGAGGTCACCGCCGCCTGCTCGATGCCGCGGGAGAACACCCGGCAGCTCAGCAGCAGGTTGTCGATGTGCAGCCCCTGCGGGGTGCGGTGGGCGAACAGGGCGCCGACCACCCCGTTGTCGCCGAACCGGTCGCCCGAGCGGACGGAGAGCACCAGGTGGTCCGGGTCCTCGATCCGCTCCCGGACCTCGGCCGGCTGCAGCCGCTCCGTGGTCAGGTTGAACTGGTTCGTCCGCAGGGTCAGTTGGGCGACCCGGGCGAGATCGGCCTCGCCCACGGCGGCGACCTTCACCTGGACGTCGAGCTGCGCCAGGTACTCCTCCATCGACCCGCTGCTGTCCAGCAGGTCCTGCCGGTCGGACTCCACCCGGTACAGCGCGGCCCGGGCACGGTCCTCCGCGGTCAGCTCGCGGACGTCGAACCACCCGTCGGCCAGCAGCCGTTCGACGTGCAGGGCCGGCTCCTCGTCGAGGCGGACCACCGCGACCTCGGGCAGGCTGGACGCCACCAGGCCGGTCTCGAAGGGCGAGTCGTCGGCGAACACGAAGCTGTCCACCCCGAGGTTGAGCTTCGCCGCGATGTCCCGCAGGTTGCCGTCCTTGGGGTTCCAGTTGGCGTTCACCCGGACGAAGTCCGTGTCGCGCAGGACCATGTCCGGGTGGGTGCGCAGGACTTCGAGCACCGGCTCCTGGTCGTTCTTGCTGCTCACGGCGAGCAGCACGCCCTGCGAGCCGATCTGCTTCGCGATCTTCTGGAAGTTCCCGAAGGCCTCGCCGCGGAAAGTGGTCGCGGCGGCGATGCCGTCCGCGCCGTCGTCGCCGAGGACGCCGTCCCAGAGGGTGTTGTCCAGGTCCAGCACCAGGACCTTCTTGGCCCGCCCACGCAGGGTGCGGGCCAGGTGGCCGATCTCCCGGGCGTAGCGGCCCAGCAGCTCGTCACCCAGGTTGGCCTTGGCGTAGGACGCCATCCGGGGCTCGTTGAGGGCCCCGCCGAGGGCCACCAGCGGGTCCAGGTCGATCACCACGACCCGCTCGTGCGCGGCGGCCAGCCGCAGCAGGCCGGCGTTGAACTCGCGCCAGGCGACCCCGAGCGCGGCCCGCGAGCGGAGGTCGACCAGCTGGTGGGTGTGCAGCCGGTGCAGCGGCAGGGTGTTCAGCACCAGGGTGCCGGTGCCGTGCTCGACGTACCGCTCGACCAGCTTGCCGAGCTGGGCGAGCTTGCCGCCGGCCGCCTTCTCCAGGTCCTCCACCCGCCAGACGACGGGCAGTTCGTCGAAGACCGCCTGCGCGTCCAGGACGACCAGCGCGAGGTCCAGCCCGGGGGCGTAGAGCTGGCTGCCGGTGTCCTGCAGCTCGCGCAGGTAGCCGTCGAAGTCGCCGAGGGTGAGCCGCAGCAGGATGCCGTGCCGGGCCAGTTCGGCGGTCAGCGGCGCGGCCAGCGCGCCGACGGTGGAGTGGCCGGCCACCGCCACCGAGACGGTGAGCGTGCCGGGGTTGGCGGCGGCCACCTCGTCCGGGTCGAGCCGGGAGAGCAGCTGCCCGGCCCGGACGAGATCGGCGGCGCCCTTGTCGCCGTACGCGAGGTCCGCGAGCAGCGGCGCGACGGACGGGTACTCGGTGACGAGCCGGCCCTCGGACTGCAGGGCGCGCAGCCGGTCCAGCGGGGCGGCCGGCCCCGACGGGTCTGCCGTGCCCTGGGGGCGCGGGGTGTTCACGACCGTGGACATGCTTCTTCTCTCCTCGGGGGTCCGTTCACCGGTCCGGCCGGGCGGGCGCGGGTGGGGTGCTGCGCGGTGCGCGAGGGCGCGGTGGGTCAGGAGGCGGTGTTCCAGGAGGGGGTTTCGAGGATCTCGATGATGAAGGCGGTCCACATGAAGCCGGTGCCGACACCGATGGTCAGGACCTTGTCGCCGGGGTTCAACTGCCGGGTCTCCACCAGGTGGTTCAGGTTCACCAGGTGGTCCGCGGCGCCCATGTGGCCGTAGTCGCGGCCCCAGTCGTAGACGGTCTGCGACACGTCGACGCCCAGCGGGTGGTAGAAGCCCCAGTCGACGATGGTCTGGCCGGTGTTGGCGTGGATCAGGTACCTGATCTGGCTGATGTCGGTGCCGGCGTCCTCGAAGACCTGGCCGACCACCGCGAACAGGCTCTTGGTCATCCGCTCGACGGTCTCCTCGTAGAGGTTCTCGCCGGTCTGCAGGTAGGCGCGCTTGCGGGCACGCAGGGAGACGGTCCTGCCCTCCGCGAACGGGCCGGTGGTCCAGGCGCCGCCGCGGTAGATCGGCTCCAGGGTGGAGTCCGAGAAGGAGGCGCTGGCCACCACCTTGGCGAAGCCGGTCCGGCTGGAGAGGATCAGCGCGCCGGCGCCGTCGCCGAAGACCTGCTGGTCGTCGGTGTTCCAGCGGTCGAAGTACGGCAGGTGGAAGGAGTCGCCGGCGCTGACCAGCGCGGCGGTGTCGGTGCGGGCCGCCACCCAGGAGGCCGCGAGCTCGAAGGCGGCCAGGCCGCTGTTGGAGCCCTGGCGGATCTCGGCGGTGGCGCCGTTGCCGCCGACCGAGTTGTTCTGGACGTAGGAGGCCGGTGTCCAGAACTCCTGCCCCTGGTGGCTGTTGTGGCCGTGGACGACCAGGCCGATCTCCTCGGTGGTGTGGCCCGAGCGCTCGAAGGCCTGCCGGGCGGCGGCCGAGGCCATCTCCACCGGGCTCTCGTCCTCCAGGCGGGCGACGTGCACGCCGCGGATGCCGTTGGCGAGGTGCTCGTCCAGGGTGTAGCGGCCGGCCTCGATCGCCTGCTCGGCGGTCTCGACGGCCTCGGGCAGGTAGGCACCAAGGCCCGCCAGGTACAGATTGTCCCAGCGCATCTTCAACTCCCCTGATGAGAAACGATTTTGACTTCCCTGCCGAGGTTTCCAGCCCCCGCTAAAGGCCTTCTTGTGCTGGCCGCCGGGTCGCCGCGCCGCCGGCCGGCGCCCGCCGTCGCCGCCCTCACCAGGTCACCGGCAGCGCGCTGACGCCGTGCACCAGCAGCCCGGCGGCCCGCGGGATCTCGGCCAGCGGCACGGTCAGCCGCAGCCCCGGGAACCGGCGCAGCAGCGAGCCCAGCGCGATCTGGAGCTCGGCCCGGGCGAGCGAGCCGCCCAGGCAGTAGTGGGCCCCGTGCCCGAAGGTCAGGTGCGGGTTGGCGGCGCGCTCCGGGTCGATCTGCTCCGGGCGCGGGAACGGGCAGCCGTCCCGGTTGGCCGAGCCGATGCCCGGCAGCACCGCGCTGCCGGCCGGGATCCGGACGCCGTCCAGCTCGACGTCCTCCAGGGCGATCCGCAGCAGCCCCTCGTCGCCCGGCGGGTAGAGCCGCAGCAGCTCCTCGACCGTCCGGTTCAGCACCTCGGGCCCCTGGGCCGCCCAGTCCTTCCCGCGCGGGTGGGTGAGCAGCGCCAGCAGGCCGTTCGCGATCTGCTTGGCGGTCGTCTCGTGGCCGTTGACCAGCAGGCTCACCCCGAGGAAGAGCAGCTCCTCCTCCGACAGCCGGCCGTCCTCGGCGTCGCCGACGGCGACCAGCGCCGACAGCAGGTCGTCGCCCGGCCGCTCCCGCTTGGCCGCCACCAGCTCCACCAGGTAGCCGCGCAGACCGGCCTGGGCGGCCAGCATCTCCTCGGCGGAGCCGGCGCCGGTGGACAGCCAGCCGCTGGAGAACGCCGCGAAGCGGTCCTGGTCGGAGCTGGGCACGCCGAGCAGGTCGCAGATCACCAGGACGGGCAGCCGCAGGGTGAACTCCGGCACGAGGTCCACCGGCGGGTTACGGGTGTACAGCCGGTCCAGCAGCGCGTCGGTGTGCTGCTGGATGAGCGGGCGCAGCGCCTCCACCCGGCGGGCGGTGAACTCCCGGGAGATGATCCGGCGGACCCTGGTGTGCTCCGGCGGGTCCATGTTGAGCAGGCTCGGGAAGGTCTGCGGCGCCGGCCCCACCCGGGGCGCGCCCGGCCTGGTGGTCGCGGCCCGGCTGAACCGGGGGTCGGAGAGCACCGCCTTGGCGGCCTCGTAGGAGGCGGCCAGGTACGCCTGGTCGCCGCTCGGCAGGCGGACCGGCGCGACCGGGCAGCCTGCGCGCATCCGGGCGTACTCGGGGGCGGGTTCCAGTGGTCCGGGGCGGTGGAACGGCAGCGCGGGCGGCGCCTCGGGCGCGGTGACGGTGTCCAGGGGCAGCATGTCGGTCACGAGGAGACGCCTTCCAGCAGTCGCAGCGACCGGGACTCGGACGCCGTCCCCGCCGCCGCGTGGCGGCGCAGCAGCTGCGCCACCCGGGCGAGGAACTCGGTGTCGCAGTCCCGGATGAAGAAGTGGCCACCGGCGAAGGTGTCCATCTCGAACGGGCCGGTGGTGTGCTGCTCCCAGAGCCGGATCGCCTCCGGGGCCACCAGCCGGTCCTCGGAGCCCGCGAAGACGTACAGCGGCACCGGCAGCGGGGCGATCGCCCGGCTCAGCGGGCCGGCGCAGAGCAGCAGGTCGTCGCGGGCGACCGGCAGCAGCGCGGACAGCCACTCGGGGTGCTCCAGCAGCCGCTGCGGGATGCCGCCGAGTGCCGCCAGCACCGCGGCCAGCTCCTCGTCGGAGGCGTTCCGGTCGGCGATCCGCGGGGCCGGCAGGTGCCGGGCCCGGTAGCCGCTGAGCAGCAGCGCCTCGGGCAGCTGCCGGCCCCGGGCGTGCCGGCGCTCGGCGAGCGAGAAGGCGATCAGCGCCCCCATGCTGTGGCCGAAGAAGACGTGCGGTTGGTCCAGCTCCGGGCCCAGCTGCTCGTCCAGCTCCGTTATCAGGGCGTCCAGGTCGGTGAACCGCGGCTCCGCGAGCCGGTCCTCCCGGCCGGGCAGCCGCACCGGGACGACCTGCACCTCGGGCCCGAGCCTGCGCTGCCAGCCCACGTAGGAGGACGCGCCGCCGCCCGCGAACGGGAAGCAGAACATCCGCAGGGCGCCCGTGGGCAGGTCGATGTGCCGGTCCGACAGATAGCGCGTCATTGCTGCTCCCCCTTGAACCCGGGGCCGGGGCCCCTGTGCTGTGGTTGCTTCCTGTCGCTGTCGTATCTCTGTGCCCGCGCTGCCGCCTGCCCGGTCGCGGGCCGCGGCCGGTGCTTCAGGCGGCGGCGGGCGGCGCCGGGGCGCGGGTGCCGGCGACCGGCACAGCGGCCGGGGCCGGGGCGGGCCGTGCACCGGCCGCCCGGGCGTGCGGGCGGCGGGTGCGCAACATCTGGCGCCACTCCTCCGCGCTGAAGTGCGCCGGTTCGGTGGAGGCGATGAAGTCGTGCAGCACCGACACGAACCGCTGCGGGTCGGTGCGGAACGGGAAGTGCCCGGCGTTCTCGAAGAGTTCGAGCCGGCTGCCGGGCATCGAGACGTGCGCCATCCCGCCGTGGATGGCCGGCACCACCTGGTCCCGCTCGCCCCAGACCAGCATGCTCGGCATGCCCTGGGCGAGGTAGCAGCGGTCCATCAGCGTCCCGACCTGGCCGCGCCAGTCGACCACCGCCCGCAGGGTGCGGATGAAGGCGCTGCGGGCCTGTGCGTCGGGCAGCGCGTCCACCACCCGCAGCAGGTCGGGGGCGTCCAGGCCGAGCCCGGTGTCCAGGGTCTGCATGACCTTCACGAAGGCCCCGAGCTGCCACCGCATGGTGGGCAGCCTCAGCGCCGCCAGGGCGAGTTCGGCGCCCGGCAGGGAGGCGGCCCGGAGCACCGGGGTGACCTGCCGGCCGACCCCGCCGCTGCTGACCAGCACCAGCCGCTCGGTCCGCTCGGGGAACTGGTAGGCGAACTGCATCGCGACCCCGCCGCCGAGCGAGTGCCCGACCAGGGTGACCCGCTCGACGCCGAGCACCGACAGCAGGTCGCGCATCCCGTTGGCGTAGCCGCCGACCGAGTAGTCCGCGCGCGGCTTGTCCGAGGCGCCGTGGCCGAGCAGGTCGGGCACGATCACCCGGTAGCGCTGCGCGAGGCCCGGGACGACGTCGTTCCAGGTCTCGGAGGAGTCGCCGATCCCGTGGATCAGCAGGACGGCCGGCCCCTTGCCCGCCATCCGGAACGCCCGCCGGTAGCCGTGGACGGTGCGGTAGCGCAGCCGGGCGGCCTGGCCCGACCCCGGTCCCGTCCGGGTGGCCGTCGTCGTGCCGGCCGTGATCCTGGTTGCCACGTCGCCTCCGTTCCTGGCCCCCGGTCGGAGCCTCCTGCGGCCGGCCGGGTCGGCTGGGTTGCCGGGCGCCGCCGGCCCAGGGTGTTGCCGGTGGCTTGCGGCCCCCTAAAGGACCGGGGGCTCCGGCGACGGGCTTTAGTGCGCGCTCAGTGCCGCACAAGTGCCCGACAGGGGGGCGGCTGTTTGCTCCGTCCCCATGTCGGAGGAAGCACGCGACCGGGACGTGACGACCGGAAGTGCCGAGCGGAGAGCGGGTCTTCGAGCATGAGTACAGAGGCGGTACGGGCCGTTGCGCCCGCGAAGGCGGTCAAGCAGCTGGACCGGGTGGTCATCCGCTTCGCGGGTGACTCGGGTGACGGGATGCAGCTGACGGGGGACCGGTTCACGTCGGAGACGGCGTCGTTCGGTAACGATCTGTCGACGTTGCCGAATTTTCCGGCGGAGATCCGGGCGCCTGCGGGGACGTTGCCGGGTGTGTCGAGTTTTCAGTTGCATTTCGCGGATCATGACATTTTGACGCCGGGGGACGCGCCGAATGTGTTGGTGGCGATGAATCCGGCGGCGTTGAAGGCGAATGTGGGGGATCTGCCGCGGGGTGCGGAGATCATTGTGAACACGGACGAGTTCACGAAGCGGGCGTTGGCGAAGGTGGGGTGGGCGGTGGATCCGTTGGGGGACGGGTCGTTGGAGGCGTATCACCTGCATCGGGTGCCGTTGACGACGTTGACGTTGGAGGCGTTGAGGGACAGCGGGCTGGCGCGGAAGGACGCGGAGCGGGCGAAGAACATGTTCGCGCTGGGTCTGTTGTCGTGGATGTATCACCGGCCGACGGCGGGGACGGAGGCTTTTCTGCGGTCGAAGTTCGCGAAGAAGCCGTTGATCGCGGAGGCGAATGTCCGGGCGTTCCGGGCGGGGTGGAATTTCGGGGAGACGACGGAGGATTTCGCGGTTTCGTACGAGATCGCGCCGGCGGCGTTGCCGGCGGGGCGGTACCGGAACATTTCGGGGAATCTGGCGTTGTCGTACGGGTTGATCGCGGCGGGGGTGCGGTCGGGGTTGCCGTTGTTCCTGGGGTCGTACCCGATCACGCCGGCGTCGGACATTTTGCACGAGTTGTCGCGGCACAAGAATTTCGGTGTGCGGACTTTTCAGGCGGAGGACGAGATCGCGGGGGTGGGGGCGGCGCTGGGGGCGGCGTTCGGTGGTGCGTTGGGGGTGACGACGACGTCGGGTCCCGGGGTGGCGTTGAAGTCGGAGGCGATCGGGTTGGCGGTGTCGTTGGAGCTGCCGTTGCTGGTGGTGGACATCCAGCGTGGTGGTCCCTCGACGGGGTTGCCGACGAAGACGGAGCAGGCGGATCTGTTGCAGGCGATGTTCGGGCGTAACGGTGAGGCGCCGGTGCCGGTGGTGGCGCCGGCGACGCCGGCGGAGTGTTTCGACGCGGCCCTGGAGGCGGCGCGGATCGCGGTGCGGTACCGGACGCCGGTGTTCCTGCTGTCGGACGGGTATCTGGCGAACGGGTCGGAGCCGTGGCGGATCCCGGAGGTCGGGGAGTTGCCGGGGATCGATCCGGACTTCGCGTCGGGGCCCAACCATGAGTTGGAGGACGGGTCGCGGGTGTTCTGGCCGTACAAGCGGGATCCGTTGACGTTGGCGCGGCCGTGGGCGGTGCCGGGGACGGCGGGGTTGGAGCACCGGATCGGCGGGATCGAGAAGCAGGACGGGACGGGCAGCATCTCCTACGATCCGGCGAATCACGATCTGATGGTGCGCACCCGTCAGGCGAAGGTCGACGGGATCGAGGTGCCGCCGTTGGTGGTGGACGATCCGGACGGCGTGGCCCGGGTCCTGGTGCTGGGGTGGGGTTCGACGTTCGGGCCGATCGCGGCGGCGGTGCGGCGGGTGCGGGCGGAGGGTGGCCGGGTCGCGCAGGCGCACCTGCGCAACCTGAACCCCTTCCCCGCCAACCTCGGGGCGGTCCTCGAGGGCTACGACCGGGTGATCGTGCCGGAGATGAACCTGGGGCAACTCGCCATGCTGCTGCGGGCCAGGTACCTCGTCGACGCGCAGCCCTTCACGCAGGTCAACGGGATGCCCTTCAAGGCGGCACAGTTGGCGGACATGCTGTTCGCGGCGATCGGGACGCTGGACGGGGATGAGAGCGATGACTGAGGGTCTGTCCGGCGGTCTGCCCGAGGGGTTGCGGTCGCTGAGTCTGGTGCCGCGGGCCGAAGGGCCGCAGAGTGCGCGGGATTTCAAGACGGATCAGGAGGTGCGGTGGTGTCCGGGGTGCGGGGACTACGCGATCCTGGCGGCGGTGCAGGGGTTCATGCCGGAGTTGGGGATCCGGCGGGAGAACACGGTGTTCGTTTCCGGCATCGGGTGTTCGTCGCGGTTCCCGTACTACATGAACACCTACGGGATGCATTCGATCCACGGGCGGGCGCCGGCGATCGCCACGGGGTTGGCGACGTCGCGGCAGGACCTGTCGGTGTGGGTGGTGACGGGTGACGGTGACGCGTTGTCGATCGGCGGCAACCATCTGATCCACGCGCTGCGGCGGAACGTGAACCTGAAGATCCTGCTGTTCAACAACCGGATCTACGGGCTGACGAAGGGTCAGTACTCGCCGACCAGCGAGGTCGGGAAGATCACCAAGTCGACGCCGATGGGCTCGCTGGACGCGCCGTTCAACCCGCTCTCGCTGGCGATCGGCGCGGAGGCGACCTTCGTGGCCCGCACCATCGACTCCGACCGCCAGCACCTCACCTCGGTGCTGCGGGCGGCGGCCGAGCACGAGGGCACCGCCCTGGTGGAGATCTACCAGAACTGCAACATCTTCAACGACGGCGCCTTCGAAGTCCTCAAGGAGCCGGGGACCCGCGACGAGGCGTTGATCCGGCTGGAGCACGGCCGCCCGGTGCGCTTCGGCACCGACGGCGCCCAGGGCGTCTTCCGCGACCCCGCCACCGGCGAACTCCACGTCGCACCGGTGACACCCGACAACGAGAACGCCGTCCTGGTCCACGACGCCCACGCACCGGGCCCCTCCACCGCCTTCGCCCTCTCCCGCATCGCCGACGCCGACACCCTCCACCACACCCCCATCGGGGTGCTGCGCAGCGTCGGGCGGCCGGTCTACGACGTGCTGATGGCCGAGCAGCTGGCCACCGCCACCGCCCGGCAGGGGCCCGGCGACCTCGCCACCCTCCTCGCCGGCACCGACACCTGGACGATGGCCGACCGGCCCATCACCGAACGGAGTGACTCATGACCTACGTCATCGCCGGAGGCTGCGTCGACGTCAAGGACAAGGCCTGTCTGGACGAGTGTCCGGTGGACTGCATCTACGAGGGCCCGCGCTCCCAGTACATCCACCCCGACGAGTGCGTGGACTGCGGCGCCTGCGAACCGGTCTGCCCGGTCGAGGCGATCTACTTCGAATCCGAACTGCCTGACCGGTGGAGCGACTTCGCCCGGGCCAACGCGGAGGTCTTCATCCCGCTGGGCTCGCCCGGCGGGGCCTCCGGGCTCCCGGTGCTGGCGGCCGACCACCCGCTGGTGGCCGCCCTGCCGGTGGGTGAACCGGTGGCCGGGGGCACGCGGTGACCGGGCGGGCGGCGCCGGGCGGGCGGGCCGTACTGACGCCCGCCCGCGTGGTGGGGACGGCGCTGCTCGTCCTCGACCGCGGCGGGCCGGCCGCCCTCACCCTCACCGCGGTGGCCGGGCAGGCGGGGGTGGCCGTCCCCTCACTCTACAAGCACGTCCCCGGCGGCCTGCCCGACCTGCGGGCCCTGGTCCGGGTGCAGGTCCGGGCCGAACTCACCACGGCCCTGCGCCGGTCGGTGGCGGAGCTCAGCGGCGACGACGCGATCCGGGCCCTGCTCGGGGCGTACCGGGCGTACGCCCTGGGGCACCCGCACCGCTACGCGGTGCTCACCGCGGCCGAGGCGGTCACGGACGGCGAGGCGGTCACGGACGGCGTGGCGGGCCAGGCCGGGCCGGTCGCCGCCGGGCCGTGCGCCGGCCGACCGGACGGCGAGCCGGACGTGTTCGCCGCCGCCCTGGCCGGGCACGGGCTGGCCGGCGAGGAGCTGCTGCACGCCGCCCGCTGCCTGCGGGCGGTGGCCCACGGGTTCGCCGCGCTGGAGACCACCGGGGGCTTCGGCCTGGCCGTGGACGCCGGCGCCACCCACGCCCGGCTCACCACCCTGCTCTCCTGGGGCCTGCGGCCGAGCCAGGCCTTCCTCACCGCGAGCCGGGCCTGGGTGGCGGCCTGAGGCGGCCTCCTGAACGGCCGGCCGGACGGCCCGAACGACGAGGACGGGCCCGGTCCACCTGGACCGGGCCCGTCCGTGCGGCGCGGTTCAGCGCGCACCGACCTGGCTCATCCGCGGCCACGGGTCGGTCCGGCGGGCCCAGCCGTGCAGCTCGCGCCGGGAGGAGACCTCCAGCTTCTGCATGACGGTGCTCACGTAGTTCTTCACGGTCTGCCGGGCCAGGTGCAGGTGGGTGGCGATCTCGTCGTTGGAGTAGCGGCGGAGCAGGAGCTCCAGCACCTCGCGCTCGCGGACGGTCATGCACTCCGTCAGCATGTCCCGGCCCGGTTGCGCGTCCCCGGCCGGCCAGGCCGGCTGGGTGGAGGGGCCGAGGCCGTCCAGGGCGCTCTGGTCGGAGGTGATCCAGGTCGGCCGGCCGGCCGCGAGCCGGCGCACCGCCTCGACCAGCGTCTCCGGTTCGACGGAGCGGTGGACGAAGCTGTCAGCCGCGCCCTCCAGGCATTCGAAGACGATGTCCGGGTCGTTGTGCTCGGAGTAGACGAGCACCAGCGGCGGCCGCCGGGAGTCCTTGAGGTGGCGGCCGAGCCGCAGGCCGTCCCGCGGCTTGCGCAGGTCGCAGTCGGTGATCACGATGTCGGCGCGGGTGTCGCGGTGGTCCAGCCAGGCGGCCTCGGCGCTCTTCGCCGTGGTCACCGTGCCGACCGCGCCCGAATCCCGCAGCAGCGCCGAGAGCGCGGTGCGCGCCAGCGGCCAGTGGTCGACGACGAGAGCCCGTGGGCGCGCCGTCCATTCCTGCCGGTTCCAAGGCACCGACGTGCCCCCGTTCTCCTCCATGCCTCTCACCATCCTTCCCCGTGACCGGTGGTACGACCCGATCCCCCCTGATGACATGCCGATTGTCAGGACCGGGCGAGCGGCCGGTCAACGCGGGCCGGGCTTGTTTCGCAAGTGCGGGAGAGCAGCCAGGCCAGCGGCGATCCGGGAGGTGACAAAGTACGAGGACGATCATTGCGCCCGCCTCGGGGCCCGCGCAGACTGTCCGTGTCGGCACGGCTGCCCGGGCCGCGCACCCGGTGCGCGCCCGGCGATTCGCCGCAGACGGTGAGGCCTTAGGCATCTCGCGTGCCGCGTAACGATATTGAGAATCCGTCAGGTACGTTCGGCGGGTGACCACCGACACGCAGCAGGGGAGAGCCGGGATGAGGGGTGCCACCTGGAAGCAGCTGGCCGCCGAGGGGGCCTCCGTCTGGCTGGACGGGTCGGTCCGGCCGGCGGCCGCGCGGCCGGACGGCGCCGCCCCGGGCGGTACCGGCCGGGCGCCGGCCCCCCGGACCGCCGAGGAGCTGGTCGCCGGGGGCTGGGTCACCGGCCTGGTGCTCGGGCCCGAGGCACTGGCGGACAGTGTGGACTCCCCCTCCCAGCGGGCGCTCCTGCGGGATCTGGCGAGTCTTGAGGTCAGCCCGCAGGGCGCCGTCCGGCGGTTGTCCGCGCACCGCGCCCGGGAGGCCTGCGACCTGCTCGGCCGGGTGTACGAGGAGAGCGGCGGCCAGGACGGGTACGTCTCGGTCGACCTGCCGGTGTGGTCCCCGGCCGACCCGGCGGCGCTGCTGGCCGAGGCGCGCACCCTGTGGTGGCTGGTGGACCGGCCGAATCTGCTGGTGCGGATCCCGGCGACGGAGGCCGGCCTGGCCGCCATCGTCGGCTGCCTGGCCGACGGGATCGGGGTGGACGTCGCACCGCTGCTCACCGTCGAGAGCTACCGCCGGGTGCTGGACGCCTTCGACGAGGGGCTGGAGCGGGCCCGGGCGGCCGGCCGGCGGCTGGACCGGATCGCCGCGCTGACCTCCTTCGCCGTCCGGAAGGTGGACGCCGAGGTCGACGCCCGGCTGGCCGAACTGCCCGGCGCCACCTCCGCCGCGCTGCGCGGCCGGATCGGCCCGGCCCTGGCCAGGGTGGTCTACCGGCTGCGGGAGGAGCACCTGGACCGCGCCCGCTGGCGTTCGCTGGCGGCCGCCGGCGCCCGCCCGCACCGGCTCGCCTGGCTGGCCTGCGGCACCCCGCCGGAGCCGCAGGCCGGCGCCGGCTCGGGCGGCCGCTACCTCGGCGCGCTGCTGGCGGAGGGCGTCGTGCACGTCCTCCCGGCGGAGCTGCTGGCGGGGCTGGAGGAGGAGGTGCCGCTCTTCGGGGACATGCTGTCCGGCCGGTTCGTCAGCGCCCAGCGCGACCTGGAGGGCCTGGTGGCGGCCGGGGTGCCGCTGGCCGAGGTGACCGACGAGCTGGGCACCAGGTACCCCGCGGACTTCGCCCGGGCCTGGTCGCGGCTGCTGGCGGCGACCACCGCCGGGCTGCGGCCCGCGCAGGGGTGAGGCCGGTGGGCGCGGGGGCCGGGGCCGTCCCGGTGGCCCGGACGGTCCCCGGCCCCGCGGCCGACCTGCTGCTGCCGTCCGCCGGGGCCGGCCGGGCCGGACTCGGGCAGGCCCGGATCGGCCAGGTCCGCGGCCGGTGCGCCGTTCTAACGGACGGGCCCGGCGGGCCGGGCGGCGAGGGCGGGCCGGGCCGGTACGCGTCCGGGGAACCCGTCGGCGCAGAGTCCCAACAGGGGGGCCGCCTTGACCGCGGTCTCCTCGAACTCCTCCTCGGGGTCCGAGAGGGCCACCACCGCCCCGCCGACGCCGTACCGCACCCGGCCCTGCTCCGGACCGGCCACCAGGGTGCGGATCACGATGCTCAGGTCGGCCGCGCCGGAGAGCGAGAAGTAGCCGACCGCGCCGGAGTAGACACCGCGGGGGCCGGCCTCCAGCCGGTCGATCAGCTGCATCGTCCGCCGTTTGGGGGCGCCGGTCATCGAGCCGCCGGGGAACGCCGCCCGTACGCAGTCGACGGCGCTGGCGTCGCCGCGCAGCTTTGCGCGCACGGTGCTGACCAGCTGGTGGGCCCGGGCGAAGGTCTCCACCTGGAAGATCTCCTGGGCCTCCACCGAACCGACCTCGGCGCAGCGGCCCAGGTCGTTGCGGACCAGGTCGACGATCATCAGGTTCTCCGAGCGGTCCTTCTCGCTGGCGGCGAGCTCCAGGCGCAGCGCCTCGTCCTCGGCCGGCGTCGCGCCGCGCGGCCTGGTCCCCTTGATCGGACGGGACTCGGCGACGCCGTCCCGGTCGATCCGCAGGAACCGCTCGGGCGAGGTGCTGAGCACGGTCGTCCGGCCGAACTGGAGCAGGGCGGCGAACGGCGCGGGGCTGGCCCGGCGGAGCCGGCGGTAGGCCTGCCAGGTGTCGAAGGTCCCGCTCGCGGTCAGCTGGTTGGTGAGGCAGACCTCGTACGTCTCGCCGGCGGCGATCTCCTGCTGGCAGGCGCCGATCAGGTCCAGGTACGTCTCCCGGTCGTGCCGCAGCCGCAGCCCGTCGAGCTGCGGCTCGCGGCCGACCGGCGGGTCCTCGGCGGTGCGGCCGGCCAGGGTGTCCAGCTGCCTGGCGGCGTCCGCCAGCCACTGCCGGGCCGCCGCCTCGGAGGCGCCGCCGTCGCCGTCCTCGACCAGGGCGAGCAGGTGGCTGGTCCCGGTCGCGTGGTCGAGGACGACGGCCCGGTCGGCGAAGACCAGGACGGCGTCGTCCTCCTCGGCGCGGTGCACCCGGTCACCGCCGGTCTGCGACTTCAGCTCGTAGCCGAGGTAGCCGACCCAGCCGAGCGCGAAGTCGAAGGGGAGTTCCGGAAGTTCGGTCCGGCAGGAGCGCAGGTCCTGGTCGAGCCAGGGCAGGAACTCGCCGGCCGTGGTGGTGGCGAGGCCACCCTGTTCGACGGTGACGGTGTCCCTCCAGGCGTCGGCCCTGGCCACCCGGGCGAGCGGGCCGCAGGCGTCGCCGAGGATCGAGAAGCGGCCGCGGGCGGTGTCCCGGGCACTGCTGTCGAGCCAGAACGCGTGGTTGCCGCCGCGGAACAGGTGGTCGAAGACCAGCTCGTCCTCCCAGCGGGTCGGCAGGGCCTCGGCCAACACCCGCAGGCGGCGGACGGGCCCGGACGGTGCCGCCGCCACACCCGCGGTATTCCCGCCGGCGGTGCCGGCGGCGGGAGCCGGGGCCGGGCCGCCCGCCGGCCGGGGCGGGCGGTGCTCGGCCGCCAGCCGGAGGAAGTTCGCCAGCAACTGGTGGCCGTGGCTGGTGGAGACCGACTCGGGGTGGAACTGCACGCCCCAGAGCGGGCGGTCGCGGTGGCGCAGGCCCATCAGCACACCGTCCGTGCTCCACGCGGTGGCCTCGATCTCCTCGGGGAGGTCGGTGACGGCGAGCGAGTGGTAGCGCACCACCTCCAGCGGGGACGGCAGGCCGGCGAAGAGGCCGGTGCCGTCGTGCCGGACGGCGGAGGTCCGGCCGTGCCGCGGCTCCGGGGCCCGGCCGACGGTGGCGCCGAACTCCCAGCCGATTCCCTGGTGTCCGAGGCAGATTCCCAGGATCGGCAGTTCGCACTCCCGGACGAGCCGGCGGCAGATGCCGAAGTCGGCCGCGCGGGCCGGCGTACCGGGCCCGGGGGACAGCACCACACCGTCGAATCCGGCCAGCCTGGCCGCTAACGGCCCCTCGGCCCAGCCGGGTTCGTCGTTGCGGACGACCACCGGTTCGGCGCCGGCCTCGGCCAGGTAGTGGAACAGGTTGTAGGTGAAGGAGTCGTAGTTGTCGACCAGAAGAATGCGCACCGCAGCCTCACAGACTTGGCGGGGAAGGGGAGTTGGGGCATCGCGTCGCAGCCGGTGGGCAGTGTCGGGGCATGCCGCCCACCGGTCCGGCGGGCGCGGCCGCCGGCCGGACCGGACGGCGCTCGGAGCCGGGCGCGGCCTCAGGCGGCGATGACCTGCAGCAGCATGTGGTCGACCGCGTCCTGGCCCTCCTGGACCACGACCCGGCGCAGTTCCCGCAGGTCGCGGCCGGTCTCCTCGGCGGCCCGGCCCAGCTCCGCGAGGTCCCCGCGCGAGCTGAAGTGCAGCAGCGCGGCGCCGCCGGGGGTCAGCCAACCGGTGACCTGGTCGAGGAACCTGCGGTGCGCGGCGTAGCCGGTGTCGACGTAGGCCCGCTCGTGCATGCTGCGGTACTGGTAACCGCTGGGCGCCAGGACGTAGTTGGAGCTCCAGAAGACCAGGTCGAAGCGCTCTTCGGCGGGAACGGCGTCGAACAGGTCGCCCTGGACGGCGCGGAACCGCTCCGCCACCCCGTGCCGGCTGGCGTTGAGCCGGGCGTTCGCCGCGGCCTGCGGGTTGATGTCGGTGGCGACCACCCGGTCGCAGCCGGCGAGGGCGGCGGTCACCGCGATCACCCCGGTGCCGCAGCCGACCTCCAGGAACGACCCGGAGCGCGGTACCTCGACCGGCTCCGACCAGCCCAGGAAGTCCAGGGCCACGCCGGTGCTGGGCGAGTAGATCGGTGCGAAAACGTCGTCGAGCAGGTCCCACTCACGGCCGCGCAGGGTGAACCTGGACGGCCGGTCCGCCCGGGTCCGGGCCTCGTGGCTGCGGCGAAGGGATCTCAGGTAGCTCTGGATCTCGGGCATGTGGACTCCCCCGGTCTCGATGATCGGCCTGGCCGGCCTCCCTCGGTGAGCGCCAAGTGTTCACAACCCGGCACGGGTGGGAGAAGGTGATGCCGTCACACAACCCCTCAATCGGGTGGTGACCGGATCACACCCTGTCATCAGAGCGGGTCGCCCACCTCGGCGCTAAACGCTCCCGTAACGGCCCGGACATCGCCGGTCCGTTTCCATTCCGGATTGTGGAAGGCATTGCCGGCCGTCGGGTTCCCGTTGCCCGGGCGTTGCCGAATGCTGGCGCAAACGTCATACGGCCGGACCCGCAGGGGAATTGGCGGGCGTTCCGGTGCTTGACGCGGAGTGGCGAGACCCATACAGTCCGACTCTACGGACGGCGGTACCAAGATCTCAGAGAAGGGTCCGGGGGGACTTGCGTATCGACTCTGTCGAGGCGGGCGCGCTCGCGGCTCTTCAGCTCCTTGCCGCGGAGTCACCACCCAGCGCCTTTGACGATCTGCTGCATGAGGCAAGGCGCGAAGGACTGTCCCCCGACTCGGTCGAAAAGCTGACCCAGGTCAAGTACCTGACGCTGAGAATTCACGCACTTCTCGGTAGACAGGGCCAGCGCGAGGCCGAGCTTTCGGCGCTTGTCGATACCGCCCGGGATCTCTCCTCGCCGTTCGAGCTGGACGCCCTTCTGAAGGTAATCTCGCGAAGAGCCCGCCTTCTGCTCAATCTCGACATGGCGTACATCAGTTTCCATGATTCGGATTCCGAGGACTCCTACATCCGTGCCGCCGACGGTCATGCGACCGCGCTCACGGTGGGATTCCGGGTGCCCGGGGCGGCCGGCCTCGGCGGCGACGTCAGATCCGGCGGCGCGCCCTTCTGGACCCCCGACTATCTCGCCGACGACCGCATCCGGCACGTCGGGCCGATCGACGAGGTGGTCCGGGCCGAGGGCCTGCGCGCCATCCTGGCCGTCCCGCTGCGGTACGGGGACTCCGCCTTCGGCGTCCTCTACGCCGCGGACCGCGGCATCCGGCACTTCACGCCGGCCGAGGTCGCCCTGATGACCTCGCTGGCCGACCTCGCCGCGGTCGCCATCGAACGCACCCAGCTCACCGGCCAGGCGCTGGCCGAGATCATCAGCCTGGAGCAGTACTCCTCCCGGGCGAAGGGCGAACTCGGCGCGCTGCGCCGGGCCCACGACAGCCACTCCCGGATGGTCGACCTGCTGCTCGACGGCGGCGACCTGCAGGCGCTCACCGCGATGGCCGCCGAGGCGCTCGGCGGCCCGGTGGCCGTCCGCGACGGCGGCGGCCGGATCCTCGCCTTCAACGGGGAGATCCCGGGGGTGGACGAGAGCGCCGTCGTCGGGGCGGCCCTCGACTCGTACGCCTCCCGGGAGCCGGTCTGCCTGCCGGACGGCACCTGGGTCGCCGCCGTGACCGCCCACAACCAGGACTTCGGCCACCTGCTGGCCCGCCCGGAACGCCCGCTCGGCGAGAGCGGGGTGCGGCTGCTCGCCCTCACCGCCAAGTCGGTGGCCCTGCTGGTGCTGATGCACCGGACCACGGCCGCCACCGAGAGCCTGATGCGCGACGAGTTCTTCGACGACCTGCTCGCCGAACCCCAGCGCCCGGTCGCCCAACTGCGGGAGCGGGCAAGGCGGCTGGGGCTGGACCTGAGCAGCCCGCACGTGGTGGTGGTGGCCCGGCTGGAGGGCGGCCCCTCGGGTCGCGCGGTGGTCTGGGCCTCGTCCTACGCGCTGCGGATGAGCGGACTGAAGAGCATCCGCAGCGGCTGCATCGCGCTGCTGCTGCCCGGGGTGGACGCCAGCGCGGCGGCCCGCGCCGTCTCCGGCGAACTGTCGCCGATCCTCGGCCACCAGGTCACCGCGGGCGCGGCCGGCCCGGTGTCCGGGATCGAGGAGATCGCGCCGATCTACCACGAGGCGCAGCGCTGCCTCAGCGCGCTGTCCGCGCTCGGGAGCGACGGCGGCAGCGCCTCGCTCAGCGAACTCGGCTTCATCGGGGTGCTGTTGGGCGACAGTCACAGCGCCACCAACTTCATCGACAACACCATCGGCCCGGTGCTCGACTACGACACCCGCCGGCTCAGCACCCTGGTCCGCACCCTGGAGGCCTACTTCGCGGCGGGCTCCAGCCCCACCTACGCGGCCGAGGCCCTTCACGTGCACCCCAACACGGTGTCGCGCCGGCTGGAGCGGATCACCGAACTGCTCGGCCCGGACTGGCAGAAGCCCGCCCAGGCCCTGGAGATCCAGCTCGCCCTGCGGCTGCAGCGCACCCGGGACGCGCTCCAGCCGTCGGCCGACTGACCCGGGGCCGACCCCGCTCGCAGCACCACGGCTCCCCTCCCGTCCGCCCGCCCGGGCCGACCGTTCCTGCTCGCGGCGCCGGCTGTCCCCGCTCGGGCCGCCGCTGTTCGAGCTGCCTCCGCTCGTGCCGCCCGCTCAGGACGCCCGCACCAGCGCGGGCGCGCCGCCGGCCGTCAGGATCCTGACCGCGTGCGCGACCGAGGCCAGCGTGGCGTGCCGGTGCCACCCCTCGAAGGACCGCCCCTCGAACTCCCGCAGCCCGACCGGCTCCCCGACGTCCTCGAAGTCCCGCTCGACCCGGCGGGCCAGCTTCGCCAGCCGCAGCAGCGCGGCGGGCGGGCCGTTCAGATCGGTCAGCCAGTACTCCGCCGGCCAGGGCAGGCCGTCGCTCCACTCGCCCAGCAGCGTCAGCGCGCCCCGTCCGCCGGCCCGGACGGCCGCACCCGGGTCCGTACCGCCCGGCCGGGCCGGCAGTGGCCGGGCCGCCCCGGCGGCGCCCGGCCGGCCCGCGGGCGCCCCGCCGGGACGCTGGCCCGCCCGCTCGGCCCGCTCGTCCAGCCGTACCGTCACCGCCAGGCTGCTCCGGGGCCGGTCCCGGACCGGGTCCCACCACTGGACGGGGACCCGCGCGGTACCGGCCGAGGCCGTGCTGAGCAGCTGCTGGGCGCGGGCCTCGCGCCGGCCCACGCCGCCGGACGGGCCGGCCGGCAGCAGCAGGGACTCGTCGATCCGGGCCAGGAAGGGGATCCCGGCGGCCTGGCAGGCGGCGACGGCCGCCGCCGACTCCGGGCCCTCCAAGGCCAGCACCACCGGGCGCCTGGGCAGCCCCCAGCCCCGGGCGGCCTCCACCACGGCCCGGCCGGCGCACTCGCCGGGGCTGCTCTCCCCCCAGCGCTCGGGAATCTTCGCCCGGCTGCGCCTGGCCCGGTCGGCCAGCCACCCGGCCGGCAGGTGCAGACCCCAGTTCACCGGGCTGCTCCCGCGCGCCGAGACCGCCCAGAGGCCGTACGCCCGCTGGCTGTTGACGACCCGGCCGGAGTCCGGGTCGAGCCGGCGCTCGACCCCCACGGTGTGCTCGCCGGCCTTGGGCACGGTCATCGGGCGCAGCACCCAGGCCTGTGGTCCGAGCACCGTCTCCAGATGCCGGGCGAGGGCCGCCCGGACGGGCCGCCAGTCCCAGGTCGAGCAGCTGATGAAGTGGTGCATGCTCTGCCCGGCCGCGTCGGCGCCCAGGTGCAGGGCGATGTTGCGCATCGACTTGCGGCCCTCGGTCATCAGCAGGCCGCGGACGTAGCGCTCGCCCTTGGTCCGTTGGTCGCTGCGCTGCATGGAGGCGAGCACGGCGGCGCACAGCGTGCCCACCGTCTCGTCGAGGTCCCCGTCGAGCAGCGGAAGGCTGCCGGGTGCCAGACCTGTGCTCATCGGATCCCCTGTTCTCCGGTCGGCTCGCGGTGCTCCGCCGCGGTGTTCGCGCACCGGTGGGTGGAGCCCACCCGGCGGGCCGCGGGAGCCCGAAGGGTGGTCGGTCCACCATCGCCGGGAGCCGGGCCGGCGCACAGGTGCGGCCGTCACACACTCGGGGCCGCCCGGTGCTGGCAAGGCAACCATCGGCCCGGCGGGACTCCCCGCGGGCCGTCCGGGGCGGCGCCGGGGTGGTGGCCGGACCACACTCCCCCGTACATCCGGCCGACCGCTCGCTCGTGGGCGCGAGCCGTCCGGCGGCCCGTGCGGAGGGCGGGTACCGCCGGTACCGCCCGCTCCGCGGATCCGAGTACCGCCGGTCCTAACGGTGGCGCGGGCCGGGTTCCTAGCCTGGGCCAGGACGGGGGAGGCGTCAGGCAGCCGACCTCACCCGCCAGGAGGAGCCGCCGCCGGAGCCGTCACCACGGACCCGCCGTCCGACCCTCTCCGCGAGGGCCGGACGGACCCGTCGACCGGGCCCGCCGGGCCACCGGCGCGGGGACGCCCCGGCCGCAGGCTCAGGGAAGGACCGCATCGCTGCCAGAGACTGCCCAGAACGCCGACGAGCGGAGTTCTCCGTGCCAGAGCAAGTACCCGGTCTCACCCTCGCCCAGGCCGTACGCCCCAGGTCGGAGGCGGGGCCCCGGCCCACGTCCGCGGCGATGTCCGCCTCGATCGCCCCTTCGATCTCCGCCCTGGTGACCGGCGCACCGGCGCTCGCCCCGATGGTCGTGGCGGCCCCGGCGGCCGCGCCCCCGAGGTTCACCCCGGCCGCGCCGGCGTCCCCCGGCTTCGTCCACCACCTGGTGCACCGCCCGAACACCCCGGAGGGGGTGGTGCTCGGCACCGCCGCGCCGGTGACCCAGGAGTTCGCGGTCTCCGCCGTGCTGCCCGAACGGCACCCGCTGTTCAACGACGGGGCCGACGCGTTCCACGACCTGCACTCGCCGGCCGAGGCGTTGCGGCGCACCGCGCTGTTCGTCGCCCACCGGTACTTCCGGGTGCCGCAGGAGCGGCCCGCGGTGTTCGCCTCCACCGAGGTCGAGCTCACCGAGCTGGAGCCCTGGCGCCGCACCGCCGGGCCGGCCCACCTGACCATGGACATCACGCTGCGCCCGGCCGACGTGGTCAACGGCGTGCCGCGCGGCCTGGAGTGCGAGAGCGCGCTCAGCTTCGAGGGCGTGCGCTGCGGCACCGCCCGGGCCCGGCTGGTCTTCCTGATGCCGAAGGTCTACCAGAACCACCGGGAGCGGGGCCGTGCCGCCAGCCGCTCCAGACCCGTCGAGGTCGAGGGCGCCGAGCCCTGGCCGCTGCGGCCGGAGCCCAGGGCGGTGGGCCGTACCGACCCGCTGAACCTCGTCCTCGGCACGCCGGCCCAGAACCGGGCGGGCGAACTGCTGGTCCAGGTGCTCGCCGACCCGGCCAACCCGGTCTTCGCCGAGGCGGCGGGCGACCACGTGCCGGCCGTGGTGCTGCTCGAAGCCTCCCGGCAGACGGCCTTCCTGCTGGCCGGTGAGCTGCACGGCTTCACCGTGGCCGGCTGCGTGCTGAGCCGCTGGAGCGCGCGCTTCCAGGGCTTCGCCGAGCCCGACCTGCCGCTCTGGTGCCGGGCGCTGGCCGGGCCGCTGGGACGGGCCGCCGACGGCCGGCCCGCGCTGCCGGTGACGCTGGTCCTCTTCCAGGGTTCCCGCCAGGTCGGCTCGGTCGAGACGACCGTCCTCCAGGACTGCTGATGAGCCGGTCGCCGCTGCGCACCCGCCCGACCCCGTACGCCGCCGGCCGGCGGCACCGGTTCACCCCGGCGCCGCCGGCCGGCCCGGCCGCGATCACAGTCACGGCCGCCACCACAGTCACGGCCACCCCGGCCGTCACGCCCCGCGGGAGAACGAGATGAGGTTCCGGATCCTGGGGCCGGTCAGCATGACCCCCCGCACCCCGACCGCCGCCAAGGTCCGGGTGCTGCTCGCGGCGCTGCTGGTCCGGGCGAACGAGGTGGTGTCCACCGAGAGCCTGATCGACGAGCTCTGGGACATCGACCCGCCCAGGACCGCCGCCACCACCCTCCAGGTCTACGTCTCCCAGCTCCGCAAGGCGCTGGCCGACGCCGACGGACCCGACGACGCGTTCGCCGCCGGTCGGCGCCTGCACACCGTGCCGCCGGGCTACCGGCTGCACGTCGGCGAGGACGAACTGGACCTCAGCCGCTTCGAGTTCCTGCGCCGCAGCGGCAAGGAGGCGTACGAGCGCGGCAACTTCGCCGCCGCCTCCGGCCTGCTCCGCGAGAGCCTGGACCTGTGGACGGGCGTGGCCCTGTCCGGCGTCCCGCACGGCCCGGTGCTCGCCACCACCGGCGTCCGCCTGGAGGAGCTGCGCACCGTCACGCTGGAGCAGCGGATCGCCGCCGACCTGCGCCTCGGCCGGCACCACGAACTCACCGGCGAGCTGATGGAACTGGTCAGCCGGCACCCCTACCGGGAGACCCTGCACGCCCACCTGATGGTGGCGCTGTTCCGGGCCGACCGGCAGTCCGACGCGCTGCGCGCCTTCGGCCGGGCCCGGCGCTCACTGGTGGAGGAGCTCGGCGTGGAGCCCGGCGCGGGCCTGCGCAAGCTGCACGACCGGATCCTGCGCTCCGACCCGACCCTGGCCTGGCAGGAGCCCGTGGCCCAGGCCGGCCAGGAACCGGCCCCGGCGCTCTGGCTGCCGCCCGCCACCGCCGACTTCACCGGCCGCGAGGACGTCCTCACGGTCGCCGGCAAGCTGCTCCCCGAGGCGGCCGGCCCCGCGCCGCAGCCCGTCCTGGTGGTCAGCGGCCGGGCCGGCGTCGGCAAGAGCGCCCTGGCGGTGGAGCTGGCCCGGCGCAACGCCGACCGGTTCCCCGCCGGTCAGGTGCTGCTGCACCTGCGCGGCCCCCGCGACATGGCGCTGGACGCCGGCCAGGCGATGGCCGGCCTGCTGCGCCGGATCGGCCCGGGCAGCGAGGGGGCCCCCGCCGACCAGCCGCCGCCCGCCGGCGGGGAGGAGGCGGTCGCCGCCCCGGCCGGCGACCGGGAGGAGCTGGCCGAGCGGCTGCACCGCGCCGTCCAGGGCCGCAGGCTGCTGGTCATCCTGGACGACGCCTCCTCGGAGGAGCAGGTCAGGCCGCTGCTGGCGGCCCTGCCGGACACCTTCACCGTGGTCACCAGCCGGCGCACGCTGGCCGGCCTGGACGGGGCCCGCCACCTCACTTTGGACGTGCTGCGCCCCAACGAGGCGCAGAAGCTGCTGGCGTCGATCGTCGGGCCCCGGTTGGCCGACGACCCGGCCGCCGCCCAGGAGATCGCCCGGCTCTGCGGCCACCTGCCGCTCGCCGTGCGGGTGGCCGGTACCGGTCTGGCCGCCCGGCCGCACTGGACGGCCGCCGCCTGGGCGGCCCGGCTGGCGGACGAGAGCGCGGGCCTGAGCCGCTTCGTGGCGGGCGACCTCGACGTCCGGGCCAGCCTGCTGGCCGGCTACCGCGAGGTCGGCCCGGCCGAGCAGCGTGCCTTCCGGCTGCTGTCGCTGGCGCCCGTCCCCGACTTCCCGCTGTGGAGCGCCGCAGCGCTGCTGGGCCTGCCGCCGGCCGAGGCCGAGCAACTGGTGGAGCGGCTGGTGGAGTCCCAGCTGCTCGGGGTCCGGCGGGCCGCCTCGGGCCAGGCGTACCGCTACAGCTACCACCGGCTGCTCAGGAAGCTGGCGCTGGAACTCCTCGCGGACGAGCTGCCGGGCGAGGTGGAGTCGGCCACCGAGCGGCTCGGCACCGCCTACCTGGGGTACGCCCGGTACGCCGACGCGCTGCTCGCCCCGGGGCGGCTGGCCCGTTCCGGTGAGCCCGGCTCCGCCGGGTCCCGTTCGCTCGGGTCCCGTTCGCTCGGGTCCCGCTCGGTCGGGACCAGCTCGGTCGGGACCAGCTCTGCCGACTCGCGATCCGCCGAGCCCCGACCCGCCGCCGCGCGGGCGGCCGCGGCCGGTGCGGCCGGCGGGTCCGACCCGGCCGCCGTGGTCGGGGACACCCCGGCCCGCTGGTTCCAGGACGAGGCGGCCGGGCTGGTCGACGCCGTCCGCCAGGCGCACACCGCCGGGCTGTGGCGGCTGACCTGGGAGCTGGCCGGCGTCCTCACCGGCTGGTTCGAGGCCGGCTCGGTGTGGGGCGACTGGGCGGCCACCCACGAACTGGCCCTGGACGCCACCCGGCTGGCCGAGCGCCCGGCCGAGCGGGCCGCGGTGCTGCACTCGCTCGGCGACCTGGCCTGGCAGCAGCGCCGGACCCGCCCGGCGGCCGACCGCTACGAGTCCGCCCGGGCCCTGTTCGCGGCCGCCGGCGACCGGGCCGGCGAGGCCCGCTGCCTGGTCGGACTGGCCGACGTCGCACTCAGCAGCGGCGAGGCCGGCCACGCCGGCAAGCTGTACGCGCAGGCCGCCGAGCTCTTCGCGGCCGACGGTCCCGGGCACGCCCGCGGCCAGGCCGACGTCCTGCGCGGCCTGGCCCTGGTGAGCCTGCTCGGCGGCCGCACCGAGGAGGCGCTGCACCGCTTCGGCGACTTCGTCGAGGCGGCCCAGCGGCTCGGCGACAAGCGCTGGTCGCAGTTCGGCAGCCGCAGCATCGACCGGATACAGGAACACGTCGTGGACTGGGCCACCGGCCGCCGGCTGGAGGCCCTGGAGGTCCGTCCGGGCGTCTGGCTGGTGGGCGTCCCGTACGCCGGGGTCACGCCCGCGGGGGGCGTGCACACCGGCGGCGTGTACACCGGCTGACCGCAGGTCGGCCGGGCCCACGCGGCCCGGCCGGTGCGGTGCGTCCCCGTCCCGGCCGGCTCTCACCCGGCCGGCTCTCAGTGAGTGCGGGCGAAGTCGCCCCACACCGAGGCACCCGCGTCGGCCGACCGGGCGTCGGCCCGGTAGGTGTCGTCCTTGGCGTCCCGGCCGCCCGGTGCGTGGTCGTACCGTCCGGCGAAGAGGTGCTGGCCGACCGGCACGCTCCGGCCGGCCCGCAGGGTCCAGCGGTAGACGAGGACGTCGCCCTCCACCCGCACGCTCACCGTGAAGTCCTCGGCGGGCAGGCTCTGCCGGCTCCCGGCGTCCTGGACGCCGGCGGTCCGGGCGATCCGGAGCTCCACCGTCAGCGAGGTCAGCGGCTTGCGGGCCTTGAGCGTGACGTTGCTCTGCGCCCAGGTCGTGGTGCTGTCCGGGTCTACCGAGCCGTCCGACCAGAGCGGGCCGTCCTCGGTGTGCGAGCCGCCGGCCGGGGCCGTCGGTCCGGCCGTGGCGGAGGCCGGGGCCGTTGGTCCGGCCGGTGCGGACGCGGCCCCGGTTGCGGTGGCGGGCGAAGCCGTCGCGGAGCGGGCCGGGGCCGGTTCGGCCGGCGTCGTGGGGGCCGGCGGACCGGCGGACCGGGACGGCGAGCGGGACGGCGAGGGGCTCGGCGCCGTCGGGCCGGTGACGCCGGGCGGCCGGGGAGTCCGCTCCCGGACGACGGAGGCCACCGCGAAGCCGCCCACCACCAGGGCGCCGGCGGTGGCGAGGGCGGTGATCCAGACCCGCGGCCAGGAGGCGGCGCCGGTCCGTGCCGGGGCCCGGTCGGGCCGGGCCTCGCGGGCGGTGCCGCGCTCCACCCGGGCGAGCATCCGGGCCCGGTCGGGCCGGTGCGCGGCCGCCGCCTCGCGCAGCCGCGCGCGCAGGTCCTCGTCCATCAGTTCCTCCTCCCCGCCAGTACGTCGGCGGTGCGCCCGCCGAGCATCCGCTCCAACTCGGCCAGGCCCTTGGAGGTCTGGCTCTTCACCGTACCGACCGATATGCCCAGGGCCAGCGCGGTGTCCTTCTCCGAGAGGTCGAAGGCGTGCCGCAGCACCACGCAGGTCCGCTTGCGGAACGGCAGCCGGCCCAGCGCCTCCCGGACGTCCACCACGGCCGCGACGTCCGGCCCGTCCGCGTGCTCGGCACGCCGGTCCCAGAACAGCGTGACCCGGCGGCGCTCGCGGACGGCGCTGCGGATCCGGGCGCGGGCCATGTTCGCGACCACGCCCCGGGCGTACGCGACCGGACTCCCGGCCCGCCGCACCCGGTCCCAGCGGTGCCACAGGGCCACCAGCGCGTCCGCCGCGAGGTCGTCGGCGGCGTCCGCCTCACCGGTCAGCAGGTGGGCGAGCCGGGCGAGTTCGGCGTAGTGACGCTCGAAGAAGTCGTGGAACTCCGCGGATGCGTCGTCGACGGCCATGCCGTAGGTGACCTCTCCGTGTGATGCGCCCCTTCCCGCCGGGAGCGGGGCGGCAGCCTACCAATCGGTACGCGGGGGCGGCGGGGGCGGGCGGGCCGCCCCCGCCGGACCTCCGCGGCCCGGCCGTCAGCCGGTGACGGTCCCGGTCGCCTGGCGGGGCGCGACGGTGCCGGCGGCGGTGAGCACGCCCGCGCCCGCCGCCTTGGCCAGCTCCCCGGGCAGGCCGGCGGCGTCGGCGCGGTAGCCGGCGGTCAGCGTCGGGGTCCAGTTCACCGTCGCCTTGATCTTCTTCGAGTTGGCGGCGTTGTACGCGGCCACCAGGTCGGTGACCTTCCCGTCGACCAGGTTCCCGCTGCCCGCGACCGCGCCGGTACCGTCGCCGCTGAGCAACTGCGAGACCTTCCGGTCCGCCGACAGGGCCCAGTAATTGCCCTGCGCCACGACCTGCGCGCCGGCCCGGGAGTTGATGCTGTAGCTGGCGGTGTAGCCGTTCAGCGGAGCGGTCTCGTAGTAGTTGTTGTACAGGTGGATCTGCCCCACCCGGGCCAGCGGTGCCCGCTGGACGATGCCCTGGAAGACGTTGTGGTGCAGGGTGACCCGCAGCTTGGTGTCGTTGTCGCTGCTGCCGATGAGCATGGTCTTGTCGTGGTTGGTGAACCGGTTGTACTCCACCGTCACCAGGTCCGAGGCCTTGGTGACGTCGAGTGCGCCGTCGTGCACCTGGTACTCGCGCCCGAAGTAGGCCGGGTTCGACCGGTCGTAGTGCGGTCCGTCGCCGAAGGTGTTGTGGTCGGCCCACACATGGGTGGCGCCGCGCAGGGTCACCGAGTCGTACGCCGAGTTCCAGTTGCCCGAGGAGCCGTCGGTGGGGTCCCACTGCGGGAAGCAGTCCCGGGTGTCGGTGAAGGAGAGGTTGCGGATGATGACGTTGTCCGCGCCCTTCACCTGGAGGCTGCCGCCGGTGATCGTCGCGCCCGTCCCGGGCACCCCCACGATGGTGGTGCGGGACGGTACCGACAGCACCACCCGGGCCGCCTGCCTGCCCTGGGCGGCCGCCCTGGCGTCCTCCTGCGCGCCGGACGGCAGCTTGGAGCGGCCCCAGGTCGCCGGGTCGTACGCCTTCAGGTAGCCGGCGAGCGAGTACCCGGTGCCGGAGGCGTAGTCCGCGCAGTCCAGGGCCTTGCCGGAGTCGTCGGTGTTGGCGTCGATGACGCCCTTGACCTGGATGATCCGCGGCGCGCCGGCCTTGCCGGCCTTCAGCGCCTTCACCAGCCCGGCCCGGTCGGTGATGGTGAAGACGTGCGCCGCGTCGGCGGCGCCGCCGCCGGTGGTGCCGGAGCCGGCGGCGGCCCAGCCGTCCTTGGCGGGCAGTGCCGCGTGCCCGAGGTCGGCGACGGCCGCCTGGGCGCTCATGACCAGCGGTACGGCGCCCAGGCCGGCGGCGGCCAGGACGGCTGCGCCGAGCAGGGCGAACCGCCGGGCGGCGGGGGAGCGGCGGTGCGAGGGAGCAGACACGTGAGGTGTTCCTAACGGTGAGGGGCCCTGTCCGGTCCTCAGTTGCCGCCGCCGCGGGAAAGGTTGCCGCGGGGTGGAGCGAATTCTCCGGGGCCGGATCCGCCGCTACTTCTTCCGGGTGGCCTCGCGCCAGATCAGCCGGGGGATGCTCGGCCGGACGTCCGTGGTGACCACGCCCATCGCCTTCCGGACGAACCGGCCCTCGGCCAGCTCCCGCAGCATGGCCGCGGCGAGGTCGGCCCGGGCGGTGAACACCCCGTCGCCGCTGTTCTCGGCCACCTGGAAGTCCGTCACCACCGGGTGGTCGAAGAGACCGGACGGGCGGGCGACCGTCCAGTCCAGCTCGCCGGCCGCCAGTACCGCCTCCATCCGGCGCATGTCCTCGTGCGCGGTCCGGGCGATCACCCGGTTCACGTACGGGTCCAGCACGTTGTTGAAGAAGAAGGCGCCGCTCGGGCGCCAGGCCGGGTCGGTGACGCTGGAGCCGACCGCCACCAGCCGCTTCACCCCGTGCCGGGCCATCGCCGCGGCGGCGTTGCGGACCCCGGCCGAGTAGACGTCGACCGGCCGCCGGCTCGGCGGCACCCCCAGTGCGGAGACCACGGCGTCGCTGCCCTCGACCGCCGCGTCGAGCGCGCCCGGGGCGGTGACGTCCGCGGCGACGATGGTGAGCCCGGCCCGGGGCGCCAGCGCCGCGGCCCGGCGGGCCACCGCGGTGACCCGGTGGCCGGCGGCCAGGGCCTGTTCGGTGAGCTCGCGGCCGGTCGGACCGGTGGCGCCGAGCACGACGATACGCATGGGGTTCCCCTCTCCCGCCCCGGACGTTCCGGGGCCTGTGAACGCCTTGACACTGCCGCCCGGCGGCGCGATATTCCACCGTGATGAATAAATTACGAGGCCGCCCGCGCGGCAATCCGCCCACCAAGGACCTGATCACCGAGGCCGCCCGCGGCCTCTTCCTGCGCCACGGCTACCGCGGCACCACCGTCCGCGCCATCGCCGCCGAGGCCGGCGTCGACTCGGCGCTGATCAGCTACCACTTCGGCTCCAAGCAGGGCCTGTTCGGCGTGGTCACGCAGGTCCAGTGCGCGCAGTCGCTGGCCCTGGCCCCGGCCCTGGCGGGCGACCCGGACGGCCTGCCGGACCGCCTCCTGCGGGCCGTCACCGATCTCTGGGACGACACCGAGTTCAACCGGCTCGCGGTCCAGAACGAGGACGTGATGCGGGTCTTCCGGGAGTACCTGGACCAGGAGGTGCTGGCCCGGATCGCTGAATATCTCGGCGGCCCCGACGCCACCGACCGGGCCACCGCCGCCGTCACCGTGATCGGCGGCCTGATCTTCACCCGCTACCTCAACCCGCTCCCCACCCTGGCCCGGCTGACCTCCGCCGACGTCCGCCGGATCCTCGCCCCCACCCTGCACGCCGCGCTGCGGCCCCGCCCCCGCCCCGTCCTGCGGCCGGACGCCCGGTACGTCCTGGCGGGGCGCCGCTGACCTCGGTGCCGGTCCCGGCAGCGTGGCCCGGGCGCCGGCGGCGCCGAATCCTGTTTCCGCCGGCCGGGAGCCCCTGGGATCATCCAGCCATGCCGCTGTCCACCCCCACCGCCGGGCGCCCGGCCGCCACCGCCCCGCCCGGCGCCCGCCATGACGCCGTCGACCGTACGGACGCGCTCTTCACCGGCGAGTTCGAGATCCACGTCACCGTCCGCTGCGAGGGCCGCGAGCTGGACCGGCTCGACCGGTGGGCGGCGGACCGGGGTCTGAAGCTCACCCACATCGTCCTGGCCCGCGGGCGGACCACCTCCCAGCCGATGCTCACCCTGGGCGGCCCGGGCACCCTCCGCGAGCAGCGGGAGACCGCCAGGGCCACGGCCGAGGACTTGCGGGACGCGGGCTTCGAGCCGATCCGGGTGAAGATCGAGGCGGCCCCGTGGGCCGGTGGGGTGCCGGCCTCCGACGCCGAAGCCGCACGGCTCGGCCCCGCCTTCCACTTCGAGCACCACCTCAAGGTGCGGCTGGGCCCGGGCGCCGGCCGCGAGGACCTCGCCGCGGTGTCCGGCGGGCACACCGCCCACGTCTCCTGGAACGCCCGGCGCACCGACCGGGCCGGCCGGCAGGAGCGCTTCGTCACCCAGCGCTGTCACGGCGTCGGCCTGGAGACGGCCGGCCGGCGGCTGGCCCGGCTGGTCGACGCGGTGTCCGGCGCGGGCTTCGAGATCGTGGCGGTGGAGCGGGAGTTCGTGGTGCACGACAGTGACGTCACGGTCGACGACGGCTGGATCGAGCCCGGTACGGTCGAGGACCTGCCGGTCGTCGGCCGAGGGGAGGAGCAGGCATGACCGGCAGCTGGGGTTCGTTCGACCGGCGCAGCACCGAGGTGCCCCGGGAGCCGCTGGAGGAGGATCAGCGCACTCGCCTCGACCTCCCCCGCACGCTCCGTCCGGTCCCGGGCGACGGGGTGGTGCAGCGTCCGGTCTTCGACCCGGCCCTGAAGCAGTACTCGAACGCCTACCGCGCGGCCGACCCGCGGTTCGCCGACCAGGCCGTGGAGGCCCGCTGGGTCGCGGCCCGGCGGCTGGCGATGGACCTGGTGCTGACGGCGATCGCGGGCTCCGAGTGGGTCGACCACCTCGTCCTGCGCGGCAGCGTGCTGCTCAGGACCTGGTTCGGGGAGGCCGCGCGCGAGCCCGGCGACCTCGACTTCGTGGTGGCCCCGCAGTCCTGGCGGATCGAGGAGGGCCGCACCACCGTGATGCTGGACGGCCTCGCCCGAGCGGCCCAGCGGGCCGGCGAGCGCGAGGGCGGCACGGTGCGCTTCGACGCCTCGGCCGCCGTCGGCGAGGACATCTGGACCTACGAGCGGGTGCCCGGCCGCCGGCTGGTCCTGCCCTGGACGGCCGAGGGGCTCCCCGGGGGCGTGGTCCAGCTCGACTTCGTCTTCAACGAGCGGCTGCCCGTCGAGCCGGAGCCGGTCCTGCTGCCGAGGCTCTCCGGCGGCCCCGGTGAAGCCCTGCTGAACGGGGTGACCGCCGAACTCTCGCTGGCCTGGAAGCTCATGTGGCTGGTCTGCGACATGCACCCGCAGGGCAAGGACCTCCACGACGCGGTACTGCTCGCCGAGCACTGCGAGCTGCGGTACGACGTCCTGCGGGACACCTTCCTCGACGGCGATCCCGAGGAGGCGCTGCGCCCCGTGCGGCCGGAGACCGTCACCGCGCTGGCGGCTCAGGTCGAGTGGACGCACTTCGAGACGGAGTACCCGCACCTCGCGGGCAGCGCCGCCGACCAGGTGGCCCGCCTGGCGGCCGCCCTCACCCCGACCTTCCGGGCGGTGGCGGACGCCGACGGGCGGGGGCTCGGCAGCTGGTGGCTGGAGCCCTGGGTGGCGCGCTACCGCGACCTGCTGGCCCGCAAGAGCATGCGCTCGGTGCAGAAGCGGATGTCGGCCGCCCACATCCCGACGGCCGCCGCCGTCGCCATCACCCGCGAACTGTCCGGCCCCGACCGCCGCACCCCGGCCGAGGCCTACGCCCTGGTCGCCCAGGACCCGGCGCGCGCCCGGGCCGTCGAGCACTACCGCCGCAACCCGGGCGCCCTGGCGTCGGACCTGGACAGCTGGGCCTGACGGCGGCGGCGGACCCGACCTCCGGGCGACCACCGCCCGGCCGGGGCAAGGACGTCGCGCGCCTGCGATCACGATGAGAAGGGGTCGGTGTCGTCACGTGGATCGCGTGCGTCGACGACGGCTGTTCGTTGCGCCGTCAGACCGGGCCCCGCGATGTGGTGGCGCCCGCATTTGGCACCCCGCGGTTCGAGGAGCCCGGTCCCGCTCAGCTGTCGGAGGTCCTTGCCGGCGGTGATCTCGGCGACCGGCCCTCCCCGGAGCGTTTCGGTGCGGCGCGATACGTGGAGTTGCGTACGCGCAGGCCCGTGGCGGCGTCGAACGGCGCGGTAAGGGTGCGTTCGGGCAGTCGGTGCCGGGCGGCGGGGGTGTCCAGCTCGACCCACGGCCGACTGCTCTCCTCGATCCGGCGTGAGACCGTGCGCGCCTGCCGCAGGTGCGCCGTGAGCATGGAACGGAGCCATGGCCGTGCGTCGCCGTCCGGTTGCCATGCTCCGCGTCCTACCCGTGCCAGGACCTGGCAGCGGCTGCGGCCTGCCGGGCCTGCGGTTCGTCCTGCGCTTCGAGCCGTGGAATCCCGCCGCCTCTCCGTTCGACGCGCCCCCGCGAGGAACCCTTTGGGCGAGCACGACGGCCCTCCCCAAGGCGTCGCTGCCGAACCGCGGCGCCGTGTTCGCGGGGGCGGTGCTGCGTGGATCCGGGAGGCCGGCGAGGCCGGATCGCGAACGGCCATCCCGCATCGGGGCGGGGGCGGGGCACGGCTGAGCGGTGACCAGGTCAAGCGGTGTCGCCACCGTCGGGGCCGGCTCCCTCGGGGCCGCTGTCGTAGGCCGAAGGTCCCCCGAGCCGTCGGCATACCGCTTGGCATGCCGGACACGAGAAAGCCCCCGGTGAGTGAACTCACCGGGGGCTTTCAGCAGCTGTGGCCAGGGCCGGGGTCGAACCGGCGACCTTCCGCTTTTCAGGCGGACGCTCGTACCAACTGAGCTACCTGGCCGTACTGCACCATCTCTTGCGAGACGAGCGATCCTGACGGGACTTGAACCCGCGACCTCCACCTTGACAGGGTGGCGAGCTAACCAACTGCTCCACAGGACCTCGTGCGGATCTCATCCGCCTCGGCTTCTTGCGATGCCGACTTTACTACGTTACTACGTGCCCCCAACGGGATTCGAACCCGTGCTACCGCCTTGAAAGGGCGGCGTCCTGGGCCACTAGACGATGAGGGCTTGCGGCCTGTCCGGTTCTGAAGTTTCCAGCGTTCGGGGACGTCGAGAAGCATATGGGATGCCGGGCGGATCGCCAAAACGGTTTCGTCCGGTCAGGCGTGGCGCGGGTTCCGCGGGGCTTCGGGGCGGCCTGGGGAGTGCCCCGGGCGGTGCCGGGGGCGGCTCAGGACCAGCCGAGTTCGTCCAGCTCGTGGTCGTCGAAGCCGAAGTGGTGGGCCACCTCGTGGATCACCGTGGTGCGGACCTCGGCGACCACGTCCTCGCGGCTGTCGCACTGCCGCAGGGTCGGGCCGCGGTAGACGATGATCCGGTCGGGCAGGACGCCGGCGTACCACTCGCCGCGTTCGGTGAGCGGTGTGCCCTCGTAGAGGCCGAGGAGGTCCGGGGCGATCGCGTCGGGTTCGTCCTCGACGAAGACGGCGACGTTGTCCATCATGGCCGCGAGCTTCGGGGGGATCTGGTCGAGGGCGTCGCTCACGAGCAGCTCGAAGTCTTCCCGGGTCATCTCCACGGTTCATTGTCGGCTCTGGGGTGACGCGGTGCCAGGTCATCGGCCCAGGTGTTTCATGGGGTCATGAGTTCGGAGCGGACCGTGCGGCCGGAGGCCGGGAGCGGGAGCGGTGGCGGGCACGGCGGCGGCGCGGTGCGCCGCCCGCCGGTGCTGCGCGGGCAGTGGCCGGCGGTGGGCGTGGTCGCGGTGGGCGGCGCGCTGGGGGCGTCGGCGCGGTACGGGGCGGGGCTGTGGTGGCCGACCGGCGGGGCGGAGCAGTTCCCGTGGACGACGCTGCTGGTGAACGTGGCCGGCTGCGCGGTGATCGGGGTCTTCCTGGTGGCGGTGACCGAGGGCCGGCCGGTGCATCCGCTGGTCCGCCCGTTCTTCGGCACGGGGGTGCTGGGCGGGTTCACCACCTTCTCGACGTACGCGGTGGACGTCCACCGGCTGTTCGACGAGGGCCGGCCCGGGGCGGCGGTGGCCTACCTGGGGCTGACGCTGCTGGCCGCGCTCGGCGCGGTCGGGGCGGCCGCCGCCCTCACCCGGTGGCTGATCCGCCGTCCGGCCCGCCGCCGGTCCGGCCCGGCCGGTGGGGGTGCGCGGTGAGCCGGCCGGTGGGGGCGGCGCTGCGGCTGACTGTGATCGTCGGCGAGAACGACACCTGGCACCACCGGCCGCTGTACAGCGAGATCGTCCACCGGGCGCACGCGGCCGGTCTGGCCGGGGCGAGCGTGTTCCGGGGCGTCGAGGGGTTCGGGGCCTCGTCGCTGATCCACACCTCCCGGCTGCTGTCGTTGGGGGAGGACCTGCCGGTGGCGGTGGTGCTGGTCGACACCGAGGAGCGGGTACGGGCCTTCCTGCCGGAGCTGGACGGGCTGTCCCCGGAGGGGCTGGTCACACTGGAGCGCTGCGAGGTGCTCCTCCCGCGGCCGCCGGCCGCCGGGGGCCCGGCGGCCGGGGCCGAGGGGGAGCGCGGATGAACTGGCTGCTGGTGGTGGCGGGTGCGATGGTCGGCGCGCCGCTGCGGTACTTGACCGACCGGTCGGTCCAGTCGCGGCACGACTCGGTGTTCCCCTGGGGCACCTTCGTGGTCAACGTGGCGGGATGCCTGGTGCTCGGACTGCTGACCGGCGCGGTGGCGGCCGGTGCGGCGTCCTCGCGACTGCAACTCCTGCTCGGCACCGGGCTGTGCGGGGCGCTGACCACCTACTCGACCTTCTCGTACGAGACGTTGCGGCTGGCCGAGGGCGGGGTCCGGCTGTACGCGCTGGCGAACGTGGCGGGCAGCATCACGGCCGGCCTGGCCGCCGTGTACGCCGGGACGGGGCTGGCGCACGCCCTCTGGGGCTGACCCGGGGCCGGCGGGCGCCCGGAGGCGCCGGCCGGCCGCGCCGGGTTGCGCCGAGCGGATGGCCGGCGCGGCGTTCGTGGCCGGGCGCCCGTGTCCCCGTCGGCCGGAGCGCGTTGGGCACCGGAAACGGCCGTGCGCAGCGGGGCGGCCGCGGTGGGGCGGCAGGAGAGGGAGCTCGGTGACTGCGGTGCGTTCGGTGCGTTCGGTGCGTTCGGTCCAGGCGGTTCGTGCGGTGGAGGCGGGTGCCGGCCGGCCGGGTCGTCCGCCCAGGGTGTCGGCGGCGCGGGTGGCGGCCCCCCGGGCCCGGCGGCTGCGGGCGGGCGCGCTGCGGGCGGCGGCCGCGCTGGCGGTGGCGGGCCTGGGGCTGACGGGTTGCATGTCGGTCGGCCCCAGCTCGGACAAGCAGGGCGGGTCGGTGCCGGTCGGCTCGGCCGGTACGGCCGGCCGGAGCGGCGCGGCCGGCGGCGCCGCGGGCGCGGGCCACGCCGGTCCCGGGCGGACCGAGCGTCCGACGGTGGCGCAGGGGGACGGGACGATGTCGCCGGCCGCGTCGGTGCCGGGCGAGCCGCTGCCGGTGCTGCCCGGCGCCGCGCCGGCGGGGGTGGTCGCGGTGCCCGGCGCAGCGCCGGACGAGCCGGAGCGGACGGGCCCGGCGGCGAGCCCCGCGGCCGGGGGCGGGCTGTCGCCCGAGCCCACGGCGGGGAGCGGCTCGGGCGGCTCCGGCCCGGTCGGCGGCGGGGTGGGCAGCCCGGCGGCCAGCCCCAGCGCGCCGTCCCAGCCGTCACCCGCGCCCGATCACTCCACGGCGGCCCCGTCGGCCACCTTGATCGTGCTGCCCTCGCCCAGTAACTCCGGATCCTCGGCGCCGACCCAGGCGACGAGCGGCCATTAGCGGTCTGGCCAGGGCATTTGCCTATGATCCCGAGGTTCGTCTATGGTAGTAGATCGTTACTTTGAACCATTTGCTTGGCGCCCTATTCCCATCTGGCGCCCTTGGCGCGTTCCGGCGATCCGTGGCTGACCGCATAGAGGCGGTTGAGACCAGAACCCCGGACTTAGGCGCGTGCCACTTCCGGAAGGTTTTGCATGTCTCTCGTTGACGACGCCCGCTTCGCCATGCCCGCGAACGAGTCCGCCGCCGATGTTCCCACCACCGAGACCGAGCTCACCGAGCTGACCGGCCTCGACGACTTCACCGACGAGATCGAGGCCGACGAGGCCGAGGACGTCGAGCCCGCCGAGCCCACCGTCACCTTCGGCGACCTCGGTCTGCACGACGACGTGGTGCGGGCCCTGGCCAAGCGCGGCGTCACCACCCCGTTCCCGATCCAGGCCGCGACCATCCCGGACGCGCTGGCCGGCAAGGACGTGCTGGGCCGTGGCCGTACCGGCTCCGGCAAGACCCTGAGCTTCGGCCTTCCGCTGCTCACCCGCATCGCCGCGGCCGAGGGCCGCACCAAGCCGAAGCACCCCCGCGGTCTGATCCTGGTCCCGACCCGTGAGCTGGCCATGCAGGTGGCCGACGCGCTGGAGCCCTTCGGCTCGGTGCTCGGCCTCAAGCTCAAGGTCGTCTGCGGCGGCACCTCGATGTCCAACCAGATCTACGCGCTGGAGCGCGGTGTCGACGTCCTCGTCGCCACCCCCGGCCGTCTGCGCGACCTGATCAACCGCAACACCGCCAAGCTCGACGAGGTCATGGTCACCGTCCTGGACGAGGCCGACCAGATGGCCGACATGGGCTTCCTGCCCGAGGTCACCGAGATCCTCGACAAGGTGCCGTCCGGCGGCCAGAGCCTGCTCTTCTCGGCGACGCTCGAGAACGAGATCGACAGCCTGGTCAAGCGCTACCTGAAGAACCCGGTCACCCACGAGGTCGACGCGGCCCAGGGCGCGGTCACCACCATGAGCCACCACATCCTCGTGGTGAAGCCCAAGGACAAGGCGCCGATCACCAACGCCATCGCCGCCCGCAAGGGCCGGACGATCATCTTCGTCCGCACCCAGATGGGCGCCGACCGCGTCGCCGAGCAGCTGATCGAGGCCGGCGTGAAGGCCGACGCGCTGCACGGCGGGATGACCCAGGGCGCCCGTACCCGAGTGCTCGGCGACTTCAAGGACGGCTACCTCAACGTCGTCGTCGCCACCGACGTCGCCGCGCGTGGCATCCACGTCGACGACATCGACCTGGTGCTCAACGTCGACCCGGCCGGCGACCACAAGGACTACCTGCACCGCTCGGGCCGCACCGCCCGCGCCGGCCGCTCCGGCGCCGTCGTCACCCTGGTGCTGCCGCACCAGCGCCGTGGCGTGTTCCGCCTGATGGAGGACGCCGGCGTCGACGCCAGCCGTCACATCCTCGACCACGCCTTCGACGCCGAGGTGGCCCGGATCACCGGCGCCCGCTCGCTCGTCGAGGTCCAGGCCGAGAGCGCGGCCGGCATCGCCGGTGCCGCCGAGCGCGAGCTCGCCGACATGACCCGCCAGCTGGAGCGCGCGCAGCGCCGCGCCACCGAGCTGCGCGAGGAGGCCGACCGCCTCGCCGCCCGCGCGGCGCGCGAGCGGGCCGAGCTGGGCATCGAGGACGAGGCCCCGGTCGCCGTCACCGAGGCCGACGCGGCCGAGGCCGGCACCGAGACCGCCGCCCCGGCGGCGGTCGAGGAGGAGCGCGTCCCCGCCTACCGCGAGGCCCGCACCGAGCGCCCCTCCTACGGCGACCGCGACAGCCGCGACAGCCGTGGCTCGGGCAGCTTCAACCGTGACCGTGACGACCGCGGCGGCCGCTCCGGCGGCTTCAACCGTGACCGTGACGACCGCGGCGGCCGCTCGGGCGGCTTCAACCGTGACGACCGTCCGGCCCGTTCCGGTGGTTTCAACCGTGACGACCGTCCGGCCCGCTCCTTCGGCGACCGTGACAACCGCGGTGGTGGCTCGGGCTTCAACCGTGACGACCGCGGCGGCCGCACCGGCGGCGGTTTCAACCGTGACGACCGCGGCGGCCGTTCGTTCGGCGACCGTGACAACCGTGGCGGTGGCTCGGGCTTCAACCGTGACGACCGTCCGGCCCGTTCCGGTGGTTTCAACCGTGACGACCGTCCGGCCCGCTCCTTCGGCGACCGTGACAACCGTGGCGGTGGCTCGGGCTTCAACCGTGACGACCGTCCGGCCCGCTCCGGTGGTTTCAACCGCGACGACCGTCCGGCCCGCTCCTTCGGCGACCGCCCGGCCCGCCCGTTCGGCGACCGTGACGAGCGCGGCAGCAGCAGCCGTCCGTTCTCCCGTCGCGACGACCACCGCTCCGGTGGCCGCCCGCAGGGCACCGGCGGCGGCTTCAACCGTGACGACCGTGGCGGCCGCACCGGCGGCGGCTTCAACCGTGACGACCGTGGCGGCAGCTTCAACGGCGGCGACCGCAAGCCGCGTTGGAAGAACTGACGCTTCGTAGGTCCGTAGGACCGACGTAGTACTGCTTGGTACCAGGCCACGGGCCCGCTCCACTTCGGTGGGGCGGGCCCGTCGGCGTTCCCCCGCTGCGGGCGCCGCCCGGCCTGTTGTTCTTGGAGTGAGAATAACCGGTGGCGCCCGACCGGTCCGCTCGCATACCGTTCCCGGCATGAGCAGCAGACTGCACGAAGTGGCCGCGGTGAACGAGCAGATCGTCGCCCGGGGGAGCTACCGGGCGGCCGGGGGCGAGGAGGTGGAGCTGGCCGGGCGGCTGACCGCCGCCCGGGCCGGCACCGTCTCCTACACCCCGGACGCACTGGCCGCGCTGGTGGCCCGGAGCAGGCCGGGGGCCGGTGCCAAGGCCGTCGAGGTGACGGCGGAGGGCAGCATGCAGGCCGCCCGCCGGCTGGTCGCGGCCGGCGGCCGCCAGGTGGGGGTGCTCAACTTCGCCTCCGCGCGCAACCCGGGCGGCGGATACCTGCGGGGCGCCAAGGCCCAGGAGGAGGACGTCTGCCGAAGCGCCCTGCTGTACACCTGCCTGCTGGAGGCCCCCGACTACTACCAGGCGCACCGCGCGTCCGACGACCTCCGCTACAGCCACCGGGTGATCTACTCGCCCGCCGTACCGGTGCTCCGGGGCGACGACGGCGCCCTGCTCGCCCAGCCGTACGAGGTCGACTTCCTGACCTCGCCGGCACCCAACGCGGGCCAGCTGGCGCTGCGTTCGGCCGGCGTGGACGTCCGCGAGGTGCTGGCCGAGCGGGCCCTGCGGGTGCTCGCGGTGGCCGCCCGGCACGGCGTACGGGAGCTGGTGCTCGGCGCCTGGGGCTGCGGGGTGTTCCGCAACGACCCGGCCCAGGTGGCCGAGGCCTTCGAGGCGGGGCTGGCCGAGTACGGCGCGGCCTTCGACCGGGTGGTGTTCGCGGTCTGGGACCGCACCCGCGTCTCCGCGAACCGGGCGGCCTTCGAGGTCAGGTTCGGTACGGCCGTCCAGCCCGGAGCCTGATCCCCGGCCGGGTGGGGCCGACTCAGCCCTGGCGGGCCGTCACCACGGCCGAGGTCGCGGCCACCACGCCGGTGACCGTGAGCACGGCCGGCCAGGCACCGATCTTCTTCGCGAGCGGGTGCGAACCGCCGAACGCCGCCACGTACAGACCGGTCAGTGCCGCGGCGGCGACCGGGCCGGCCTGCCGCCGCCATCCCGCCGCGGCGGTCGCGCCGGCCACCGCCAGGACGGCGCCGCCCAGCTCACGCCGGCCGCTCCAGCGGGCCACGCCGTAGCCGCCGACCAGACCGGTCGCCGCGACGAGCGCGGTGGGGATCTTCGCCATCATCCACTCCAGAGCCGGGGCGCCGGCCCTGCGGCTGCAGCACCGGTCCCTCCGACCATAACCCGGCCCCGGAACGCGACCGCCGGCACCGTGTCATGATCGGCCGATGAGCACCGCCGTCGCCGAAGCCCTCTCCGTCGTCCTGCTGATCGTGGTGCTCGCCTTCGCCGTGGTCCGCCCGCGCGGCTGGCCGGAGGCGGCCGCCGCCGTCCCCGCCGCCGGACTGCTCCTGGCCGTGGGCGCGGTCGGCCCCGCCGACGCCTGGGCGCAGACCCGCGAACTGCTGCCCGTCGTGGGCTTCCTCGCCGCCATCCTGGTGCTGGCCAAACTCTGCGCCGACGAAGGGCTCTTCGAGAGCGCCGGACAGCTGGTCGCCAAGGTCTGCCACGGGCGGCCCGGGCGGTTGCTCGGCGGGGTCTTCGGCGTCGCCGCGCTGGTCACGGCGGTCCTCAGCCTGGACGCGACGGTGGTCCTGCTCACCCCGGTGGTACTGGCCACCGCCACCCGGCTCGGCGCCCGCTCCCGCCCGCACGCCTACGCCTGCGCACACCTGGCCAACTCGGCCTCGCTGCTGCTGCCCGTCTCCAACCTGACCAACCTGCTGGCGTTCACCGCGAGCGGGCTGACCTTCACCCGGTTCGCGGTGCTGATGGCGCCTGCCTGGGTGGTGGTGATCGGGATCGAGTTCGTGGTCTTCCGGCGGTTCTTCCGGGCCGATCTCGCGGCCGGCGCGCCGCTGCCGCCGCCGCAGGGCCCGGTGGCCGTCCCGCTGTTCACCCTGGTGGTGCTGGGCCTCACCCTGCTGGGCTTCGCGGTGACCTCGCTGGCCGGCGTCAACCCGGCCTGGGCGGCTCTCGGCGGGGTGCTGGTGCTGGGTACCCGGGCGCTGCGGCGCGGGGACGCCACCGTCCGGGAACTCGCCGGCGCGGCCGGGGTGTTCTTCTGCCTCTTCGTGCTCGCGCTCGGCGTGGTGGTCAAGGCGGTGGTCGACAACGGGCTGGGCGCCGGCCTGGACCACCTGCTGCCCGGCGGCGACAGCCTGCCCGAACTGCTCGCCGTCGCCGGCATCGCCGCCGTCCTCGCCAACCTGATCAACAACCTGCCGGCCACGCTCGCCCTGCTCCCGCTCGCCGCGGCCGGCGGGACCGGGCCGGTGCTGGCCGTCCTGGTCGGCGTCAACCTCGGCCCGAACCTCACCTATGTCGGCTCGCTGGCGACCCTGCTGTGGCGGGGACTGCTACCCGAGCCGGTGGAGCTGAAGGTGTTCACCCGGCTCGGACTGATCGTCGTCCCGCTGACCGTGGTCGCGGGGACGGTGTGCGTCTGGGGGATGCTGGGCCTGGTCGGCACCTGACGGGCGGCAGGGCGCCCGGTCCCGCCTGGTCGCGCGCCCGGCCCCGTCCCGGCCGACCGGCGCCCGATATCCGAAACCCGGCGCTCCCGCCTGGCGTCGGCCGGGCCTCGCCGGATTCCGCGCTTCGAGACGAAACGCCGTTTTCGGTTCGCTGATGGCTGACTGTGGCCGAAAGTGCCAACTTCCCTGCGCTCAAAGTTCGATACTCGCGCCGTGACCGCTCTCATTCCTGAACCCGCACCGCCTGCAGCCACCTCGGCCCCCGACGCCTCGGCCCCCGACGCCTCGGACGCTTCAGCCGTCGCTGCCGTCTCGTCGACCTCCGCCGCCGGGGCGACCGCCGCTCCCGAACCGGCGCTGCGCGTGAGCGCGTTGGAGCTCTTCTTCGACCTCGTCTTCGTCTTCACCATCACCCAGCTCACCGGCAGCCTGGCCCACCACCTCACCGTCGGCGGGATGGTGCAGGTGCTGGTGATGCTGGCGGTGATCTGGTGGATGTACGACGCGTTCATCTGGCTGACCAACGCCATGCCGCCCTCGACCCACGGCCGCCGGGGCATGCTGCTGCTCGGGATGGCCGCGTTCCTGGTGGTGTCGCTGGCCGTACCGCACGCCTTCGAAGGCAGCGGGCTCGCCTTCGGCTGGGCCTACCTGGTGATCGTCGCCGTCCACACCGGCATGTTCGCGGCCGCCGGGGTGGCGGTCGCCTCGGTCCTTCGGATGGGCGGCCTCAATCTGGTCAACACCGGCCTCGTGGTCACCGGCGGCTACCTCTCCGGCAGTGCCCAACTGGGTTTCTGGGTCGCGGCCTTCGCGCTCCAGTTCGCGATCCCCCGGCTGGTCGACCTGCCCCAGTTCCAGCTCCGCGCCGACCACTTCGTGGAACGCCACGGCCTGATCGTGATCATCGCGTTCGGCGAGTCCGTGATCGCCATCGGCGTCGGCGCCGGCGACGCGGACCTGTCCGCGCCGCTGATCGCCACCGCCCTGCTCACCCTCGCCGTCTGCGTCGGCCTCTGGTGGGCCTACTTCGGCCACGACGACGACACCCGGGCCGAGCACCACATGGCCGGTCTCGGCGATGCCCGGCGCAACCAACTCGCCGTCAGCGTCTACAACCTGGGCCATTACGGGCTGCTGCTCGGTGTCCTGCTCTTCGCCGCGGGCGTCAAGTCGGCGGTCGGCCACCCGGGGAATCCCGTCACACTGTCCCAGGCCGCCGCCCTGGCCGCCGGCGTCGCGCTCTTCCTGGCCGCCAACGCCGCCGTCCGCCGCACCTTCGGCCTCACCCCACTGCTGCCCCGCCTGGTCGCCGCGGCCGCCCTCACGGTCACCGTCCCCCTGGGCACCGGCGTCTCCGCCCTCGCCCAGGTGGCTGCCACGGCCGGCGTCCTGGCGGCCGCCTTCGGCTACGAGGAGTGGACTGTCCGAGCCCGGTGAAAGACTTGCCCGAGGCGAGCAACGGCACCGAAACGGCACCGAGTGGATGGGGAGTGGTCCCGGGATGATCATCAAGGACGGCCTGTACCGGGTACGCAACGTCGCCGGCGGCCTCCTGCTGGAGATCGCCGACGGCAGCAGCCGCAGCGGTGCCAAAGCCCAACTCGGCCAGGACAACGGCGCCCCGGCCCAACTCTGGAAACTGACCGCCGTCCACCCCGGCGGCGCCCTCTACCACTTCGAGAACGCCGCGAGCGGCAAGCGCCTGGACGTCACGGGCGCCTCCACCGAGAACGGCACCCTCGTCCAGCAGTGGTCCGCCAACGCGTTCGGGGCCCAGGAGTGGCTCCTCGAACAGCACGTCGAGTCTCCCGGCACCTTCACCCTCACCAGCTTCGTCAGCGGCAAGGCCCTCGAAGCCGTCGCCCCCGCCACCACCCCGGGCACCCCCGTCCGCCAATGGGAGGACGAGGACAGCCCGGGGCAGTGGTGGCGGCTGGAGGCGGCGCCGGAGTAGCGGGGCCAATCTCCCCCGGGCCGTCGCGGGCAGCGCCAGTCGGGGAGTCGGCCGGGACGAGGCCTACGTTCCCCGGTTCATCGGCTGGTCACCCTCCTGGGGCCGGTGGCCGGTCCCTCGACACGGCGGAAGCGATCTCGGCCGCGACGGACTCGGCCGGCTGGTGCTCCCAGAACCGGAGGACCACCCAGCCGGCCTCCTCCAGGTGCTGCGAGGTCTCCGTGTCGCGCGCGATGTTCCGGTCCAGCTTCTCCGCCCACCAGCCGCTGTTCGCCTTGGGGCGGGTTGCGTGCTCCGGGCACCCGTGCCAGAAGCAGCCGTCGAGGAAGACGGCCACCTTGGCACGGGTGAAGGCCACGTCGATGGTGCGGCGGCGCATCCCGGGCACGGGGAGACCGACCCGGTAGCGCAGACCGGCGGCGTGCAGCTGTTTCCGCACGGCCAGTTCGATCTCGGTGTCCTTCCGACGCTGCCGGCTCATCCGGGCGGAGACGCCGTCGGAGGACGGCACGAGGGCGGGCGCTGCGGAACGCCCGGGCCGCCCCTGGCCGCCGGCGCCGCTCCCGGCGCGGGCGGGTTCGCCCGTTGTGGCGGGCCGGGTCGGGGCCGGGGAGACGGAGTCGTCCCGTCCTGCGGGGCGGACGTCGTCGCCCGGCTCGTCCTCGGGCCGACTCATGTGTGCGTTCCCCTTGTCCCGGTGCAGGTGTTCCTCTGCACCCACCGTAGGTCGCACCACCGACACCCACCGGCCGCCCGGCCGTCCCTGCCCCGGTGACCGTCCCGCGCCAGGGGTGGGCCGGGGCGCTACTGCGCCAGCGTCTTCCGCAGCTCCGCCAGTTCCCCCTCCGTCACGCCTTGGGCCAGGACGTAGCCCTCCACCGAGCCGTGGGTCTCGCGGATCCAGGCGAGGGAGGAGTGCAAAAGGGCGGCGGTGACCGGGCGGGAGGTGCGTTCGGTGCCGGTCTCGTCGACGTAGGGGGTGGGGCCGTCGAGGAGGTCGAGGCCGGTGTTGGAGAGGAGGAAGTCCGCGGTGATCTCGGCGTCGGTGGCGCCCAGCAGGGACTGGAGGACGGCGATGGTGAGGCCGGTGCGGTCCTTGCCGACGGCGCAGTGGATCAGGGCGGGCAGCGCGCCGGGGGTGATCAGGCGGCGGATGGTGGCGGCGACGGAGGGGCCCGCGTACCGGGGGAGGTAGAGGTACAGGTCGGCCTGGTTGTCGGGCCAGGGCTGGTCGCTCTCCCGGTCGGCGGGGAAGGTCGGCAGGTGGAGGGCCTCGTGGTCGAGGCCGTGGCGCCGGTCGGGCCAGTTGTCGAGTTCGGCGGCGCTGCGCAGGTCGACGACCGTCCGCAGGCCGAGGGCCTTGAGCCGCTGGGCTCCCTCGGGGGTGAGGGTGTGCAGGGAGCCGGAGCGGTAGATCCGGCCCGGGCGCAGGCCGCCCGTGCCGTGGACGCCCCCGGCGTCGCGGAGGTTGCGGACGCCGGGGACGGTGACGAAGGCGCCGTCCGCCTCGGGGGCGACGGCGGTCTGCGGAGCGGGCGTGGGCGCCGAGTCGAACTCGCGGTCGGTCATGGGCTCCACGGTAGGGCGGCGGGCCCGACCGGGCGGGGAGATCGGGGGAAGTCAGCGGCCGCCGGCGAGGTCGAGGAAGGCGCCGGTGGTGTACGAGGAGGCGGGCGAGAGCAGGAACAGGATCGACTCGGCGACCTCCTCGGCGGTGCCGCCGCGCCGCATCGGCAGGTCGGGGGCGACCCGGTCGACCCGGCCCGGTTCGCCGCCCAGGGCGTGGATGTCGGTGTGGATGAGGCCCGGTCGGACGGCGTTGACGCGGATGCCCTCGTCGGCCACTTCCAGGGCGAGCCCGCGGGTCATCGAGTCGACGGCACCCTTGGACGCTGCGTAGTCGACGTACTCGTTGGGCGAGCCGAGCCGGGCGGCCGCGGAGGAGACGTTCACGATGGCCCCGCCCTTGCCGCCGTACCGGGTGGACATCCGGCGGACGGCCTGGGCCGCGCAGAGGAACGGGCCGGTGATGTTGGCGGCCCAGATCCGGGTCAGCCGTTCCTCGTCCAGTTCGTCCAGCCGGGCCTGGCGCTCCAGGGAGCCGGCGTTGTTCACCAGGGCGGTGAGCGGGCCGAGTTCGGTGTCCACGGTGGTGAAGAGCCGCTCCACCTCGGTGCTGCGGCTCACGTCCGCCCGGACGGCGATCGCGGTACCGCCCGCGGCGCGGATGCCGTCCACGACCCGGGCGGCGGATTCCTCGTCCGCACGGTAGTTGACGCAGACGCGGTAGCCGCGCCGGCCGGCGAGCAGGGCGGTGGCGGCGCCGATGCCTCGGCCGCCACCGGTGATGAGGATGGTCTCGGACATGCTCCGACCGTAGCCCACGGGCTCGCCGTGCCGGGGCGCGACGGCGGTACGGTTCGGCCGGTCTGCCTCGGCCGGTCTGCCTCGGCCGGTCTTGGTCGGTCTCGGCACGGAAGTCGCGTCCGGTCCCCTCCGCGGTGGCTGCAGCCAGGTCCGGAACTGGTTCGCCCTGCGCTCCCGCCCACGGCAGACTCGGCGGTACCCCTTCGTACCGGTCGCCCCCGACCAGGGCCCGACCGAGGAGCCGCCATGACCGTGCCCACCGCGCCCGCGCCCGTGCCCGCATCCGCTGCGCCTGCTGCCCCCGCCGGGTCCGCGGCGCCCGCTGCGTCCGCTTCGTCCGAGCATGTCCTGCTCTCCGGCATCGTCGGTTCGACGGCGTACGGGCTCGCGCACGCCGGCTCGGACCTGGACCGCCTCGGGCTGTTCGCCGTCCGCACCGAGATGCTGCACGGCCTCGACCGCCCGGCCGAGTCCCATGTCACCACCGAGCCGGACATCACCCTGCACGAGGCCGCCAAGTGGTGCCGGCTCGCGCTCGGCTGCAACCCGACCGCCTCCGAGCTGGTCTGGCTGCCGGACGAGCTCTACGAGATCCGTACGCCGCTCGGTGACGAGCTGATCGGGATACGCACCTCCTTCCTGAGCGCGAAGGCGGTCCGTGGCTCCTATCTCGGTTACGCCCAGCAGCAGTTCCGGAAGCTCCTGACCCGCGACACCGCCGTCCGCGCCACCCGGGCGCGGGCCGCCAAGCACGCCCGGCACCTGGTCCGGCTGGTCGAGCAGGGTGTCCGGCTGCACGAGACGGGGGAGGTGGTCCTGCGGATCGACGATCCGGAGCGGGTCCGCGACCTGGGCGAACGGATCGCCGACCGTCCCACGCTCGCGGCCGACCTGCTGGCCGCGGCCGGGCAGCGCTTCGACCGTCCCGGCGTCCTGCCGTCCGCTCCGGACAGCGCACCCGCGGAGGCCTGGCTGCGCCGGGTCCGCGCCGCCCACTGGACCCCGCCGGCGGACCCGGCCGGGCCCTGAGCCCTGCCCGCCGCCGCGGCGCCGCCCGAGCCGCTGGCCGGCGCCGTTCACGACCCCGACGCGCCCCCGGCAATCCGCTGGCGGATGCCGGGGTGTCAGCAGGTAGGATCACCCCGGCAGGTGCCGTACCGCGACGAGCGGCCGGCGCAGGCCGGCGGGCCGCTAGCTCAATTGGCAGAGCTGCGGACTTTTAATCCGTAGGTTCAGGGTTCGAGCCCCTGGCGGCCCACCAAGTTTGTGCATTGATGCAGTTCAACGGGTGGTTGAGTGGCTCAGTCCTGAGACTGCAGCCGCCGCATGACGTATTTCTGACACGTCATTCGGAAGTCGTGGGCGTTCCGGGCTGCTTCGGGACCTTCCCGAGAGCCTTCGCGCGGGCCTCGCTGAGCCGGTCCGCGACGTCGTCGAGGCGGTCGGACATCAGGTGCCCGTACGTGTCCAGGGTGAGCGTCGCCGACTTGTGCCCGAGCATGGTCTGCAGGGTCTTGATGTCCGCGCCGGCGGCGATCGCCAGCGAGGCGGCGGTGTGCTTGAGCACGTGCGGGTGGATCCCCAGATCGGCGAGGCCGGCAGCCTTCACCGCCTGGTCGAACACGCGCGGCCGGAAGTTGTGCAGGCGGAGCGGACCACCCTCCGGCGCCGTGAACAGCAGGTCGTCCGGCTTCAACTTTGCCAGCAGCGGGCGCAGTTCGTCGACCAGGAACCCGGACAGCGGGACCTTCCGTCGGGCCCACGACTTCGGGGTGTCCTCGTACAGCTCGCCGCCGTCCTCGGCGTACGCCTTCACCACGTGCACTCGTCGGGCCTCAAGGTCCACCCGGCGGGCCCGCAGGGCTGAGACCTCGCCCCAGCGCATCCCGGTGTACGACGACACCAGGATCAGCGGACCGTACGGCCCGGCTGCCGCGGCGAGCGCGTGCACCTGGGCGTGGTCGAGGTAGACGTGATCGGAAGGGACGGGCCGCGGCATCGCCAGGCCGGCCGCCGGGTTGAACGCGATCCGGTGCGTCTCGACGGCCCAGTTCATCACCATGCCGAAGACGATCCGGGAGCCCTTCACGGACGACGCCCCGAGGGGCTTGCCGTTCTTCCCGCCCGACTTGCCGAGCTCCACCGACCAGGCAGCGATGTCCTCCCGGCGGATCGCCGACAGCGGCAGATCCTTCCACCTCGGCAGGATGTACAGGTCGAGCGAGTGCCGGTAGCGGCCGAGCGAGGATCGCTTGACGGCGTCCCGGGAGTCGAACCACTCGGTGGCCAGCGCCCCGAACAACATCTTCGAGGCGGCCCGGTCCCGGTACGAGCCGTCCCTCAGGCGTGCCTCGACCTCGTGCACGTGGTTCTCGGCCTCGGGCTTCTTGCCGAAGACCCGCCCCTTCGACTTGCCGTCCGGGTCGTACCAGCGGACCCGCCACCGACCGGGCGGCTGCCGGTTGCTGCCGGCCTTCTTCGCCGCCCGCCACTTCTCCATGGCCGCAACGTAGTCCTTCTGCGTCGCGCGGTCCTCAATCCAGACCCTGGCCATCAGTCCCCCTCGAAGGCTTCGGGGTCGCGCTTGCGATTGCCCTCTAGGTCCGCTCCCCCGATGGAGGCGAGGAACTCGTACCGCTGGCGGGCCTCCGCTAGCTCCTGAGCGCTGCGCTCGCCCCGATGGTGGAGGTACTGCGGCTCTCGGCGGCCGGCGGGCCGACTGTGGAGGGCGTACTCAAGGACCGCGGTCCGAGTGTCTCCGCTCGGAAGCCGCAGGGGTCGCTTCCCGTCCGCCCAATCCCAGGCGACATCCGCGGGGACGGATCCGGCGCCAGCGATCTCGACCGTGTGTTCCGGAGAGTCGTCGAGGGGCAACAGGAGTGCACTGGGGGATACGTTCAGCGCAACTGCCAGGGCCAGCAAGTCATCGACCGTCACCTGCCGCTCGCCCTTTTCCATGCGGGTGATCCCAGAGGCGGGGATGGGGCGCCCCTGTCGCTCAAGGTCGGCGGAGAGCTGCCGGGTGGTGAGCTGGCGAGTCTTCCTCAACCGGCTCAGGTTGCGCGCCACGGTCATGCCGGTCGCGCCGATCTCGATTGCGCGTCGTCCCTTGGGCTGCTCAGTCATAGCTCCCAGGGTAAGCACCAACGAGGTACTTGTTAGTCGCCTGGTATCGAGTAGCATCGTGTCCATGGGTGCAGCATAGCCACATCTGGTGCTAACCTGCAACACACGATCCTCGAAGGGATGCCATGAGCCACGACGACGTACTGACCCCGAAGCAGGTGTGCGAGCAGTACGGGATCTTCGGTAGTCCGGCTGCGCTCGCCGACAGGCGCTGGCGCGGCACCGGCCCCGCCTACATCAAGACGTCGACTGCACGGTGTGGGCGGGTCTTCTACCGCCGCAGCAGCATCGAGAAGTGGCTCGACTCCCAGACCATCGCCGCCTGAAAACGCGAACGGCCCCCACCAGGACGGCAATCCGGGCAGGGACCTGACGCACTCCGACACGACGAAGCCCCGGGCTCATCGCTCGCCAGCGACCCGGGGCAACGACCTCACGAAGGAGAACGCTGTGTTCAACAGTAAGGGCACCACCACCAAGACCACCAGTCCGACCGAGCTGGTCGCCCCGTTCGGCAGTGACCACCTCTGGCACGACGCCGACCGCCGCACCAAGCACCCGCACCTCGACCAGATCGCCGCCGTCACCCTCGCTCTGCCGGCCGCCCCCGCGGGGCAGTACAACGGCCTGCAGCTCGACGGCGGAGAGTGCGCCGTCCACGGCGTCGACCCCGGCGACGACGTTCCGCTGCTGCCCTGGGCCATCACCCCCGACGGTCACGTGCTCCACGCCTGCGGGGACATCCAGTGCCCGCCGGCCGCCGAGGTTCTGCCCGCCGGGATCCGCCTCGCCGAGCAGGCCATCCGGGCGGCGCTCACCGCCGCCGACCGCCCCCACGACGTCGTCCGCAGACTCCTGCTCGCCGTCATCGAGATCGCCGAGGACGTCAGCCCGTTCTGCGACCAGTCCGACTGGAGCAACGCCGACCGGGCGTCCAACCCGTTCTACCGCGCGGCGGACACGCTGATCAACGAGGTCGTCCGGCGTCACGCCGAAGGCGCCCAGGCCGACGGGCTCACCGCGGCCGCCGGCGCCCTCGACACCCGCGACGGGCTGCAGGCCTCCGTCGAGCTGGCCATCGCGCGGTGCGCCCGCCCCGAGCTGTACGCCACCTCGGGCGAGGACGAGTGACCAGCCGCACCACCCCGGAGGTCCCCGCCACCACGGCGGGGGCCCCCGGGCCGTCCCCCTACGGGCTCACCCGGCGCGAGACGCAGGCGGAACTCCGCCGCCTGGCCGCCGCCGGCTGGCAGCTCTGGGAACTCCACCGCCGCTTCGGCCACCCCCGCCAGTGGCACACCGCCACCCCCACCACGAACAGCGAGAAGGAGGTGACCGCATGGTGAGCGCCCTCGACCGCGTGCGCGACGCCCTCATGAGCCACGGCTCCCGCAGCGACCAGACGGGCCGCTCCTGGCAGTGCCCCGCACACGAGGACCGCAACCCGTCCCTATCCGTCGGGGCCGGCACCAAGGGCGCCGACGTCGTCCTGCACTGCCACGCCGGATGCGCCAATGAGGACGTCGTCGCGGCGCTCGGCCTCACGCTCGCCGACCTGTACGACGAGCCCGCGCAGAAGAAGGACATCCGCCCCGTGAAGGTCGCCGAGTACCCGTACTGCGACGAGAACGGCGAGCTGCTGTACAAGGTCGCCCGCTACACCCCGAAGACGTTCCGCCAGTTCGCCGCCGACGGCACCCCCAGCGTCAAGGGCATCCGCCGCGTCCCGTACCGGCTGCCCGCCGTCCTCGCCGAGGTCCGCGCCGGCGGTCTGGTCCTGGTCGTCGAGGGCGAGAAGGACGTCGACAACCTCGCCGCCGCCGGGGTCGTGGCGACCTGCAACGCCGGGGGCGCCGGGAAGTGGGCCGACGACCACACCCGGCACCTGGTGGGCGCCGGCGAGGTCGTCGTCGTCGCGGACAAGGACGGCCCCGGCCGGGCGCACGCCGCCCAGGTCGCCGAGTCCCTGCGGCGCGCCGGGATCACGTACCGGGTGGTCGAGCCCGCGTCCGGCAAGGACGTCTCCGACCACCTCGCGGCCGGGCTCGGGTTCGCGGAGCTGGTGCCCGTGGCAAGCACAGCCCCCCTCAAAAACGATCCCAGTAATTCCAGCAAACCCGTTGAGGACCTCTGGGAGGGGTTTGCTGGAATTGCTGGTATCGAAAATGAGGGGGGCTATGCATCCTGGGACGACCCCCTCCCCGTCCCCACCTTCCGGGTGCCAACCTTCCCCACCGACGCACTCGGCGACCTCGCCCCGTGGGTCAAGGCCCAGTCCGCGTCGCTCAACGTCTCCGAGGATCTGGTCGCCCTCGCCGCCCTCGGGGCGATCTCCGCCGCGGTCGGCGGCCGGCGCCGCGTCCACGTGAAGGACGGGTGGTCGGACGAGAACGTCTGTCTCTACCTGCTCGGCCTCGCCGGATCCTCCGCCCGCAAGACCCCGGCGCTCGACGCTGCCTCCGCCCCGATCCGGGAGCGCGCCGGCGAACTGCGTGAAGACCTGCGCGCCGAGGTCGAGCAGAACGAGCAGATGATCCGCATCACCGAGGCCGAGATGCTCGCCGTCGAGCGCTCGGTGTCGCAGGGCAAGAAGGACAAGGTCGACGCGCACGCCGTCCTCGACGACCTGCGGACCCTGCGCGAGAAGCCCGGCCTGCCCAAGCCCCTCGCCGGTGATGTCACCCTCGAGGCGCTCGGCAAGCTCATGGGTGCCAACGGTGGCCGGATGGCGATCATGGAGTCGGAGGCCGGGTTCTTCAAGGCCTGCGCCGGCCAGTACGGCAACGGCAAGGCCGACATCAGCCTGATCCTCAAGGCGTACACCGGCACCAGCCACGACATCGACCGCGTCATGCGCGGCAACACCTGGATGCCGCACACCGCGCTGACGATCGTCCTGATCATCCAGCCCGGGATGGTCGAGCACATGGAGAAGGACAACCCCGAGTTCAAGTCCAGCGGGTTCCTGAACCGGTTCCTGCCGGCCCTGCCGGCGCCCATGCCGCCCGGCACCTTCGACACCCCCGCGGTCCCGGCCGAGATCCGCGACGACTACGACCGCAGGATCCGGCGGATCTTCGACCGGATCTGGACCGCCGAGAACATCGGCACCATGCACCTGACGGCCGACGCCCGGAAGCGGTTCGCCGACTTCTACAACGAGGTCGAGCAGCGCAAGGCCGAGACCGGCGACCTGCACGACCTCGCCGAGTGGGCCGGCAAGCTCTGCGGCCAGATCATCCGGCTCGCCGCAGTGCTCTCCCTGTACGACGACCACGGGACGGCCGAGATCGGCGACGACACCATGCGCCGCGCCCTCGACCTCGCGCCCTACTTCATCGACCACGCCCGCGCCGCGTTCGCTCTGATGAGCCGCGACGGTGACGCCGGCCGCAAGCTGCTGCGCGACATCCTCGACCGCCTCCGCAACCTCGCGGACAACGAGGGCCTGGTGACGGAGCGGAAGGTTCGCGAGAGCTTCCGGGGCCGTCACGGGGTCGACGCCGAGGTCATCCACGAGGCCCTGCACAACCTCGAAGACCTCGGGTGGATCGCCGAGGTCCCCGCACCCCCACGCAGGGCCGGGCAGCGGGGCGCCAAGCCCTCACCGAAGTACGACCTGCACCCCCGCATCCTGGCCGGCGCCGTAGTGCCGCAGCCCCGACAGAAGGAGACCCCCGCATGATCGAGCGCCACTACATCCCCGGCGGCGGCTGGCAGGTTGCCGGCCTCAACGACGACGGCACGGGCTGGTCCGAGCCCGTCATCGCCTGGGAACTCCGCGGGGGCGTCGGCTGCCCGATCCTCGCCGACATCGGCTCCCTCCTGATCGGCGAGCCCGACATGGACAGCAGCTCGGGCTACTGGCTGGTCCCGCCCGGCGAGAAGCCCGAGACCAGCCGCTACCGGCCCACCGCCGCGAAGGGGGCGGCCCGGTGACCGCCGACGACCGCGTGGCCGACCTCATCGCCCAGGCCGGCCGCCGGCGGGACGCGGGGAAGGCCCGGCGCGCCCGGTACGCCGCCGCCCGGGCGTACGGACTGCAGGCCCGCGTGCGGGCCAAGCTCGCCCGGCTCGGCCAGCAGGACGACGACACCCCCGACGACGCCGCGTAGGCCACACCGTGACCCCCACCCACCTGTACGGGGACGGCGGCCCCATCGTCGTCGTCCCCGCCCGCATCGCCGCCTGGCTCGAACGCCACGCCGGCCTCGACCAACTCCGCGTCGCCCAACGCGCCGGCGACCCCGAGGTCTACGACACCCTCCTGTCCCTCCACCTCGCCGCCCTCGCCTGGCGCGCTACCGCCACCGGCACACCAGTACGGCAAGAACCGGCACCCGCCCCACTGTGGTTGGGCACCACCGCAGCAGCCGGCCAGCTCGGCCTCGCACCCCGAACCGTCCGCCTCGCCTGCGAAACCGGCACCCTGCCCGCCCGCCGCATCGACGGCCGGTGGCGCATCGCCCTCGAAGACCTGAAGCACTACCGAGCCACCCGAGCAGCCTGAAGGAGAACACCATGACCAGCCAGTACGACACCGACCCCACCCTCGTCACCACCGCCGACGACGTCGCCCGCATCCACCGCACCATGGCCACCCAGGTCGAGCGGATCAACGCAAACAAGACGCTCAACGACCACGCCCGGCGCGTGTACATCGCCCGCGCCTACGCCACCGCCCGCGACCAGGCCACCGCGCTGCGCGAGAAGGCCGAGCAGCAGGTCCGCGACCGGCAGACCCGCCTGGAGAAGCAGCTCTACGGCGCCGCCGGCAGCAACGACCCCGGCGCCGTCCTCGCCCGGCGCGACGCCCACGAACGCGCCGCCCAGCTCGACGACCCCCGCGAAGCCTCCGCCGCCCTCAAGCGCGCCGAACGTGACGGCGACACCAGCATGGCCCAGGCCATCGCCGCCCGCGCCGTCGAATGGGGCTGGGCCGACCTCATCAACGAGTACGCCGCCACCCGCCCCAACTGGGCCGGCAACATGCGGGCCCTGCAGGAACTCCCCGACGTCGACAGCGGCCCCGCCAAGCTCCGCGCCGCCATCACCTACGGCGTGCCGCAGCCCAGCGAACTGAACGGCCTGCCCGAGTACTCCGTCAACTCCCTCGCCGCCACCGACCTCGGAGACCAGCAGTGATCATCGGAGCAGGCGTCCACGACGCCGAGCAGGCCACCGCCGCCGCCCGCCGCCGCAAGCTCAAGACCCCGGCCGCCGTCACCGACGCCGCCGCCGTCCTCGCCGCCGTACAGGCCGTCGCCACCGGCGCCGACCCCGAACAGCCGCCCCTGCCCGCCAAGGCCGGCGACGTCGCCCAGACCATCGCCGAACACGCCGCAGCCCTGCGCCTCGCCGACCACACCCGGCGCACCGCCGACCGCTACCAGGACCAAGCCGCCGACCGGTACATCCTCGCCGTCCGAGCCGCCGCACCCGGCTGGATCACCGCCCTCGGCAAGGAGTTCACCGCACTCGTCACCGCACTGCGCGAGGCCGCGCCCAAGCTGCCCGCCGACACCGACACCACCCGAATCGACTGGACCGACCCCAAGGTCAGCGCAGCCTGGCAGCAGGCCGAAGGCGCCGCCGTCCAACTCGACCAGCTCGTCTCCGACCGCGACGTGATCTCCCGGGTGTGCGGCCGCGACGCCGCCCGGGACAACCAGCTGTACGCCATCGCCGCCGTCCCGCAGCCCACCGTCGACCACGTCGCCGCCGACCAGTGGCGCCGGCACATCGCACCCGCCATCGCACAGTGGCGGGAGCTGCGGCAGCAGCCCGTCAGCCGATGGGTTCACCTCGCCCGACAGGACGCGCTCACCCTCGACCTGGCCACCACACCCGCAGAGGTCCACCAGCGGGCAGCGACCGCCGAGACGTGGCGCGAGGCGACCATCGCCCAGATCAGCGGCGGCGACCCCAGCAGGCCCATCACCCGGCTGCACGCCGGACGCTGAGCCTGCCGGACGGCGAGGAGGCCGGGGGCGACGCGGACGCGCGGGCCCGGTCGTCGCAGGCCCGGCACGCTGCCCTCGCCCGGTGGGGAACGGGCCGGTGAGCCGGCGGCGGGCGGGGGCATCACCGACGGATCTTCCGCCCAAGCTGCGGGAGTTCGACCCTGCGGACTGGTCGTCGGACCCGGACGACTGGATCGAGTGGTACTACTTCGGCTGGTTCCGCTGGTACGACGCCCGAGCGGAGTGGTTCGCGGCCCGAGGCCCAAATCCCCCAGACCCGTAGGAATCCAGTCCTTCAACACGGCACCGGTCAGCGTGAGGGCCCTTGGGGGTCCCCTCCCCACCCCCTTGACGTGCTGTGATGCGCCCGGTTGCTTCGGAGGCCGGGCGCATCGTCATGTTCGGCGGGTCAGGCCTGGGGCCGGGTCCCGTACTCCGCGACCCACCGGCTGCCGAGCATGACGACGTCCGCTGTCTCCACCGGTCGGCCCGTCACCTGGTCGTAGTAGGTGCGCACGACCGCCAGCACGGGCACCGCGGGCGCCACGCCGAGGGCAGCAGCTTCCGTGCGGCTCGCGGCCCGGGCGGTGACACGCTCGACCGGCATGCCGACGTCGATCCCGATCAGCGCCATGCGGTCCGCCACCCCTATGCCCGCGTGCGGCCCGGCCTCGGGAAGGACGATGAGGCTGCCGCCCGTGACGGCCATCGGCTCCCAGGACTCGGCGAGCATGAGCGGCACCCCGTCGGCCAGGTAGACGTAGCTGGTGTGCATGACCGGGTCACCGGCCGGGATCTCCAGTCGGGCCGCAGTCTCGGCGGTCGCGCGGACCGGGGAGGACTCGCTCCGCCAGGTGCCGGCGATGCCCTGCTCGGCGAGGACGGCGGCGGTGGGTGACCCGTCGCCGGAGGCGGCGCGCGGCCGGCGGACCATCACCTCGGGCGGCTCCTGGGAGCGGACGTAGTAGCCGGCTCCCGGCCGGGCGAGGACGAGGCCTTCCTCGACGAGGACGGCGTACGCGCGCTGCACCACCCCGGTCGAGACGCCGTGCTCCGCGCCGAGGGTGCTGATGGACGGCATGCGGGTGCCCGCGGCCGAGCGCTGTGCCGTTGCCCTGAGGTCGTCGGCGATGCGCAGGTAGGAGGGTGTGGCGTCGGCGGCCAAGGACTCCTCCTCCGTAATCGGATGGTGTGGTCTGAGTGACACCGTAGCGCGCATACCTCTACTCTATCGATACGATCCATCCGTGCCGATAGGGGAACTTCGGTGCAATCCAGCATGCGCGCAGACGAACTACGGGCTGCCCTGCAGCACGCGACCGGCCAGCACGTCACCAGCAGCCAGACCACCGCCGGCCTGCGCCTCACGGCCCCGGTGCCCACCCCGTGCGTGGCGGAGCGGTGGGCCGCGATCCTGCGGGTCGTCGAGGCAGCCGACCAGTGGGGCGCCACCGACGCCGCCGGCCGGCAGACCGTCTGGGCCATCGTCCGGGAGGACTCATGAGTACCGACCTCGCACCGGTGGGCATCGGCTCCACCGAGGACATCGTGATCGACTTCGACTGCCGCAAGTCCGGTACCTACGTCAGCGCGGAGTGCCAGCTCGACGCGCACCACGGCTGTCCGGGCGGCATCCGCGACGAGGGCCGCGCGCTGGTCCTGGTGTGCCGCTGCCCGCGCTCTGACTGCACCTGCAACAGACGACGGCGACCATCCGACGAGACATGACGAAGGGGCCCCAGCCATCCGGCCGGGGCCCCTTCTGCTTGTCCTGCAGCTGCGGGGATCGAGTGATCAGAGCCGCCGTACCGTGAACGCGTGAGCCCCCGCCAGCAGGGTGCTGACGGGGGCTCCGGTCGTGATCCACATCCCCTTCCGGGGGGCGGTAAATCCGGGGGTAAAGGTAAACGGTAAACGTGTGGCCTGCGTGTTTACCCGGTTTACCCGGCGTGCCGGCTGGTGGGGGAGGGGTTGGGAGAGGGGTACTCCCCCGCGTCCTGGTGGTTCTCGGCGGTGTAGTCGCGGACCAGGTGGGCCGGGATCCGGGGCTGATGGCCGAGGGCCGGGCCGAGCTTGTCGTAGCGGACGCCGAGGCCGCTGCCGGACGACTTCAGGTTGATGACCTGGACGGGGATCCCGGCGTCTCGCAGGACGCCGGGGAAGGTCTTCGTGCTCTGGCCGAGGTGGAGCCCGGAGGACTGCAGTCCGGCGAGCAGGTCGGCCACGTGGACACCGGCGAGGCCGTCGAGGTCGGCCAGGGCGACGGAGTGCTCGACGTACAGCCGCAGCTCCTCCTTCCACGCTCCGGTGTCGACGGCGACCGGCTCGACCACCACGTCGGCCGTCACGGTCGGCAGCACCAGCGGTGTGGCCGCCAGCAGTTCGGCCGGGACCGGCCGCACGGTCAGTTCGAACGGGCGGTCGCCGCGGGCGAGGCAGGCCGCGAGGCCGCCGACGACGGAGAACAGGAACACCGAGCCGGAGACCATCCAGGAGCCGGCGACGACGGCGCCGACCGGCAGGGTCAGCACCACGCACCGCACGGCGGCGATGCGGTGGCGCCGGTGGCGGATCTGCCCGGGGTCGAGCATCGGGACGGTGAACTCCCCCAGCGCGCTGATCGCTGCGTCGTGGCGCTGGGCCTCGTGCTCGGCCGCCGCCAGGGTCGTGATGTCGGCCGGGACCAGGCCGCCGTTCAGGCTGGCGCGGTTCTTCAGCCGGCGGACCTTCTTGCCGGCGGCCCGCCCGGCCCGGCCGTGCTCGGCGACGGCTTCGGCGTGGGCCTCCGCCCGTGCCTTGACGATGCGCCGGGTGATCTCCTCCGGGCCGATGGTGTGGCCACCGGCCCAGTGGGCGACGGCGACGGCGATGTGTCCGGCGCCGGCGCCGACGCGGGCGAGGGTCGGCGGGGTGCCCGGCTTGGGCGTCTTGGTGGTCTCGGTGGTGGTGGACATCAGCCGATCACGACCTTTCCGATCCAGGAGACCAGCGGGACGCCGATCATGGCGGCCCAGCCGCCGAGGGCGGAGGTGATGCCCCAGGTGGCGCCGGTGAGGGCGCCGGAGACGGCGAGGGCCCTCTCCTTCCAGGACTTGGCGAACCAGATGAACAGGATCACGGCGACGAGGAGGACCAGGACGATCCAGGAGCCGGAGTAGGACAGGACCCGGGCTGCGGAGACCTTGACGGCGCCGTCGGCGTCCTGGCCGAGGGCGGCGTGCCCGACCACGGCGCCGCCCTTGTTCCCGGTGCCGGTGAGGCTGCCGGAGAGGCTGCTGATGAAGCCGCCGGTGACCGCGCTGGCCAGGACCATGGTGACGGCGGTCAGGGACCAGGGCAGCCACACCGACTTGGACTTGAGGGCGGTGAAGCTGCGGCCGCGGCTGTAGTAGATCGCCATGCCGGTGATGGCCATGACGGCGAACCCGAAGGCGGCGCCGGCGCGGCTGACAGCGTGGGTGATTTCGATCGGGTTCACGTCAGTTCTCCATGAGGGCGGTGGTGATGGCGGCGGGGACGAGCCAGAGGGTGCCCGCGCCGACAGCGACGAGGGTGACGGTGACGAGGGCGTTGGGGATGTAGCCGAGGCCCCGGGCGATGCCGGTCCAGACGGCGGTCATGAAGGCGAGGCCGACTACGGCCGGGAGGCCGTGGTCGAGGACGAGCGAGTAGGTGGTGCGGGCCCAGGCCGGGGAGAGGGCGAGGCCGGTGAGGGCGGCCGGGGTGCAGCAGGCCCGCGCCGCGCGCCGCACCCGGGGCCAGTCGACGGCCTGGTGGTGGTCGGCGGGCAGTTCGCGGATGACGGCGGCCGGGTGGGCGAGGACCGTGACGGCCGGGGTGGCCGGGGCCGGCGCCCGGCCGGTGGTGTGCCAGGGGGTGACCAGGCCCGGGGTGGGCGCGTAGTCCGGCGGGGGCGGGACGGTGTCAGCCACGGCCGGGCTCCGGCTGCTGGGGCTGGGCGCCGGGGCCGAGCCGGTCGAGGACGTGCTGGGGGTCGGGGGTGGGGCTGGGGAGCCGCTGCCCGTACTGGTCGGTCCTGGCAGGGTCAGGGTGGGGCTCGCGGTTCTCGAGCATGGGGTTCCTCACAGGGTGAACAGGCCGGCGACGCAGGCGCAGGCGATGACGATCAGGGCGGTGGTCCGCAGGACCGCGGGGAGGGCGTGGGGCGCGACGACGGCCAGGCCGGTGAACCCGGCCGCCGTCAGCAGCAGCCACGCCGCGAGGGCGAGCAGCATGGGAAGGGGGCCCCTTAGGCGTTGGCGAGGATGCGCTGCAGCTGTTGCGCGCGGGGCTGGCCGATGCGCAGTTCGGCCTGGAGTCGGCGCAGGGATGCGGCGCGGCCGGTCTCGGCGCGGGCGGCCCGGTCGACGGCGCGGGCCGTGGCGATCAGGGCGGCTTCGGGTGCGTCCGCATCCGGGAGTGCATCCGGTGCGTCCGGTGCATCCGGCCCCGGGGTGGGGTCAGCTGCACTGACGTCACCGGTGATCACTTTGCGGCTACCCGCAAAGTGATCAAGGTCGTCCTGACCTGCGGCGGATGCGGCCGGATGCAGGGCCGGATGCACGGATGCGCCGTCCAGTCCGGGCCACGGGATCGGGCCGAGCACGGGTACCGTCCGGCCGGCGGACGGAACCTCGGGCAGTCGTTGGTCAGCCGCCCACGGGTGCCCGGATGCAGCATCAGATGCAGCCGGATGCGGTGCATCTGGGGTGGCCTCGACGGCATCGAGGGCACTGGCGTCGGCCGGGCCGACGCCATCCGTTGCGGTACCGCCACGGTTGCCCCCGGGGGTGTCCGTGGCCGTGGACGCCCTTTCCGTTACGAATTCCGTCACGGCGGCTGACGGAACCTCGGGGGTGTGCACGGTCTGCACACCCTTCCGGGCGGCGCCGCCAACATGGTCGGGGGTACTCGCCGGGTGAGTACCCTCCCCGTTTGCAAGGTCCCCGGGGGACCCAACAGACAGGGGTCCCGCCGGGACCTCTGACGGGGTCAACTTGACCCTCTCAACCGACAGGGGGACGGACTGTCCCTCTGTGAGGGACTGGCTGTCCCTCACAACCGTTGCGGTACCGCCACGGTTGATCCCTGTTTCGGCGATCGCCGAATCGGCCGGGGCTTCTTGCGGGACCGCGCAAAAAGCCTGGTCAGCGCCCTGGGCATTTTCCCGGATCCGGGAAAATTGCAGGTCAGAGGGGGTGTGGGCGACCTCGTTGACAATGTGAACGAGGTCGCGGCTCGCAGGGGTCTCAGCAATGCTTAGGGCGGTCTGACCTGCACCGTTGCTCAGCGCGTCGTGGACCTGCCGCATCAGGGCGCCGAAGGCCAGCAGCGCGGCGGTCGGCGGCACCGCGGCGACCACGTAGTCCAGCGGGTCGGACCCCTGAACACCGGCGATGTTCAGCGCGATCGACCCGCCCGAGCCGACCACGGTCAGCCCGATCGCCCACCAGTCCGTACGGCGGGACAGCGAAGCGCGGAGCATCAGCAACTCGCCCGCGACGATGAACAGGTCCAGGCAGCCCGGCCACGCCCACGCCCGGGCCGGGGAGCCGCCGAGCCCGTGCTCGGCGGCCACAGTGTGCAGGTGCGCGTAGGACAGCCAGAACGCGGAGCCGGTCAGCAGACCGATCACGGCGGCCGCGGCGGCGGTCAGCCGGCTGGAGTGGTCGCGCATCACAGGGCACTCTCCGCATCCTGAACCGCGGTCAGCTCGGCCGCGAGGTCACGCACCCGGCCGGCACGGACCACCAGCTCGGCGGCCAGCATCCGCAGGGCGCTCTCCTCCCGGAAGCGGTGGCACTCGCTGCCGATCTCCACCACCAGGCTGGTGCGCCGGTCCTCGGGCCGGCCGGAGTGCGGGGACCGCGTGAGGAACAGGCGCATCAGCTCGACGTCGCCGCGCTCGGTGCCGACGGTCAGCAGGGTCTCGGGGCCGTCGTGGGAGAGGTCGACCAGGTGCAGGCCGTCCTCGTGCCGGCCGGTGCACCAGGCGGGCTCAGGGAGGGTCACGGGCCCGTGGTCGCAGGTGTGCACGGTGACGACGGGCTCCTGCCACGTCTCGCCGAGGGCGTCGCGGTGCCGCGGGCCGTGGCCGGCGGGCAGCACGCAGGGAAGGCGGTGGCGGCCGATGGCCGGGCCGTCCGTCCATCCGGGGCGGCGGACACCGCACGCCGTGGTCGGGGCGCTCACCGGGGGCTGCTCTGCAGCTCGGTGTAGCCGGCGACGCGGGCGGCCAGGTGGACGCTGCACGGGCCGGCCGTGAGCCGGTACGAGGTGTGCGCGTCGAGCAGGTCGAGGCCTTCGGCGTCCCACGGCGCGATGTGGCGCTCGAGGCGGGCGGCCAGCTGGTAGGCCGCGGCGAGCAGGACGTCCCGCGGGTCGTCGACGCTCAGGCCCATCTGCAGCATGAGCAGGTACAGCGGGCCGGTGGCCGCGTAGTCGGGCAGCCTGCGCCGGCGGGCAGGCATGGCGGGGGTAGGGTCGTGCGTCAAGGTCGGACTCCCTGTTACCTAGGGGCCCCGGCTCAGGCGCCGTCCGGTGGTGAGACACCGGGCGGCGCCGTCCTGTCTCGCAGTACACATTCGTGACACATGAGGCAGTGATAAGCCGAGATAACGAGAGATAAGGCGAGATGCCTTTTCCCAGGTCAACCGACCGTTGAGCTGTATCGCTGCAGGTGAGCCAACTACGTGAAACGAACCGTAGGTTCAGGGTTCGAGCCCCTGGCGGCCCACCTCGGCGACCCGGTCCGCGACACGCGGACCGGGTCGCTCCCGTTCGAGCGGGCTCCCTGCGATTCGGCCCCTGTCCGGGCCCGGGCGCCCGTCCGGGCGTCGGACCCGCGGCGCCGGAGTGACGGCCTCGCCGACAGCGGCTGCTCCGGCCGTCGAACATCCCCGCCAGGCACGGCGGTTGACACTTTCGTGTGCCGTGTGCCGTGTGCCGTGTGCCGTGTGCCGTGTGCTGGGTACCGGGTACCGGTTGTCCGGCCACCGGCTGTCAGGCGTTGGAGGCGGCGCAGGCGTCGTAGTCCTGATTGCACTCGACGTTGCACTGCTGCCGCAGCTCGTACGGGCCGTCGGGGAACTGGACGTCGCACCAGTACTCGCAGTTGGTGTAGCGCCGATCGCACTCGATCAGCCGCTGCCGTTCCTCGTCGCTCCACATGGGAACGACCAGGGCACCGGCGGTGGCCGGTCGGGGCGCCCTGGCGTACGGTCCGGGGCTCCGACGGAGGGACGCCTCGGCCTGGAATCCGGGCATGGTCATGATGCCGCTCCCGTCTGGGTGGTCCGGGTCCGGAGGCCGTCGACCCCGGTCGGCCGGTGCCCCCGCGCGGGCCTCCCGGAAGGCCGTCGCGGCTGCCGGCCCTCTCTTCGAGCCTACGCTCGCCGACCGGTTCCGACCTGCTCGCGGCGGCGGTCAGCCCGGGCCCGCTCAGGGGTTGACTCCCTGTGGTCGCAGGCTGTGGCCGCCGGGGCCCGTCGGTGCCTCCGCCGGGCCCCGCGGCGCGCTGCTGACAGGCTCCGGTCGGGCTCCCTCGACCCCGAGGTGCCGACCGGGGCGAGGCGGAGCAGGCTGGAAGGAGGCGGATGACCACGGCTCTGGCTCTCCGGAGCAAGGTTCGGAGCAGTGCACGCCGGTCTTCCCGCAGGCCGCGGATCGCGGGCGCCCGGAACCCGACAGACCGAGTGCCCGGGCCCCGGACGCCGTCGGGCGCTGTCCCGACGTGGGCGAGGCCGCCCGGTGGGACCGCGGCGCTCGTTGCGGTGCGAGGCGATGCCCTGCGAGGCGGGACGCCCGGGCCGAGTTGCCTGCCCGGGTCGAGCCGCCGCCCGGGTCGAGCCGCCTGTGGTGACAAGCCGACCGACAAGCTGCCGAGGGCGAGACGTGCGAGGAGTGAGGGCGCGATGAGCGAGGACGAGTGGCGTGACGGTCCGGCCGGGGAGAGCAGGGGGACCCGCCAGCGCCGGGTGCGCCTGCCCGGGTTCGTCACGGACGAGGAGATCGGCCTCGGTGACGCCGTGCGGCAGGTGACCTACGCGATGGGGCTCCGGCGTCCCTGCGGCGGCTGCGAGCGGCGAGCGGCGGCGCTCAACCGCCGGGTGCTGCTGGTGAGGGGGGCGGGTGGCAGGCGGGGCCGGTGACAGGCCAGGTGCCGGATGCCCGGAGCGCGTGTGCCGAAGCCACGCGTCGGCTCGTTCTAGGAGTAGCTGATGGAGCAGGAGTACCGGGAAGAGGCCGAGGAACAGCAGGCGCAGGGCCGGCCTGCGGACGAGCCGGATCTGCTCGCCCCGGCCTGCGGATCCACCGCGCCCCCGGCGGCGTCGGGCTGCGGCTGTCGCGCCGGGCACGGCTGCTGCGGTGGCCGGTCGGCGTCGGAGACGGCCGGTGGAGCGGTCGTGGAGCCCTCCTACGTCTACGTGCTGGGCCAGATCGACTTCCGGATCCCCAGCCTGGGGGTCGAGAAGGAGATCGCCCAGAACATGGCCCGGTCCGACACCAGGGAGCGGACCGATCGCCAGGCCGTCCGGTCCGTCCTGGCCCAGCGCGAGAACCGCTATCTGGCACGGCAGTTGTGCTACGTGCTGAGTGTGCAGGGGATCGAGACGTACATTCTGCGGCCGCGCGATCCGCTCGATTTCGACCTCCTGGTCGAGGCCGTACGCGCGGAGCCGCGCGCGAGTGACCTGGACGTCGTCATCGGACTTCGCGGGTCGCTCGCGCCGCCCGGCCTCTGCAACGGGCTGACCCTGCCGGTGGTGGGGGTCGACCAGATCTACTCCTTCGACAGCGGGGATCTGGTGCGGGCGATCGAACGGCCCGAGCGGATCAGTGCCGAGCAATTCGAGCCCGCCTCGCACGAACTGCTCAGAAGGATCATGCAACTGGGCGACAACGCGGGTGACACCGACGAGCACCGGGCCCTGAACTACCTGGCGGTCCGGTACCCGCGCATCTACGAGAAGACCGTGGAGGCCTACGCGGACGACTCCTCGTTGAGCGCGGTCGGGTTCTGCGAGTCGCGATTGAGCGGGACCCGCAGAATCATCGATGTCCTGCTCTCCTTCACGGGCCGCCGCACGGATGTCACGGAGAAGTTCTTCGTACGCGTCGATGTCACCGAGGAATTCCCCTTCCTGGTGACCAAGTTGTCGCCCTACTACGACCGCTGACCAGGTGCGGGGCGGCTTTTCGGGAGAGGGGCCGGCAGAGGGACGGGAAGAGAGAGGTGAGCAGCGATGAGAATTCCGGGTTTCACGGCCGAGTCGGCGCTGTACCGGGAGAGCGGGCAGTACCGGGCCGCACCGTCCGGCCGGTCGATCGCCCGGCCGATCGGGCCGCAGCTCGTGCCGCAGACGGCCGGCGTCCCGCTGGCGTACTGCCGGCTGGAGTGCCGGGAGCTCTGCCGGGACGTCTGCGCCCGGCACCCCGGCAGCAGCGTCTGCCGGACCTGCCAGCGGAGTTGCCTGCACGAGTGCCTGCTGAACCCGAAGTGAGCGGGGCGGCGATGCCGCGACCGGGCGGCGGAGTGGTCCTACGGCCCGCTGCCGGCCGTACCGTCCCGGTGCACGGAGGGTGAGGCCATGGCGGGGCCCTTGGAACTGGTCGGGCTGAGCTCGGTGATGGCGCGCTCCGCGGGGCGGTCGGAGGTGGTCGTCGGCCTGATCGACGGTCCGGTGGCGGTCGGCCATCCGGGGCTGGCCGGCCGGCGGGTGGTGGTGCTCCCGGGCGGCGGTGGCGGTACCCGTGCCGGAGCCTGCGACGTGGCGGACGGGGGAGCGTCCTGCCTGCACGGCACCTTCGTCGCGGGTGTGCTGAGCGGCCGTCGGTCGTCCGGGGCGCCCGGTGTCTGTCCGGGCTGCACACTTCTGGTCCGGCCCATCTTCGCCGGGGACGGGCCCGGGCGCCGGACGGGGCCGGCCGCCCGGCTGGAGGACCTGGCGGCCGCCGTCGTGGAGTGCGTGGACGCGGGGGCCCGGGTGTTGAACCTGAGCGCGGCGCCCGAGCGGCCTTCCAGTGCGGGGAACCGCGAGCTGGAGGGGGCGCTGGATCATGCGGCGGCCCACGGCGTGATCACGGTCGTCGCGGCGGGGAACCAGGGGGCGCTCGGGTCCTCGGCGATCGTCCGCCATCCGTGGGCAGTCCCGGTGGTCGCGTACGACCGGCGGGGCAGGCCGATGGACCTCTCCAACCTGGGCGGTTCGATCGGCGGCCGGGGCGTCGGGGCGCCGGGTGAGGCGGTCGCGAGCCTGGGCCCCGGTGGGCGTCCGCTGGTCCTGACCGGGACCAGCGCGGCCGCGCCGTTCGTCGCCGGGACGGTCGCGCTGCTGCTGTCGGAGTTCCCCGGCGCGACGCCGGCGGCGGTCCGGGCGGCGGTGCTGGCCTCCGGACGGGGGCCACGCAGGTCGGTGGTGCCGCCACTGCTGGACGCGGGGGCCGCCCGCGCCGGCCTGCTGGCCTCCTACGGGCGACGGTAACCCGGGTCGCGCACGCCCGTCGGGCCCTCGCCCGAGCTGTCGCCCGAGCTGTCGTCCGGGCCCTCGTCCGAGCTGTCGCCCGAGCTGTCGTCCGGGCCCTCGTCCGAGCTGCCCGGGCCCTCGTCCGGGTCGTCGCCCCGCAGGTCGATTGTCGCCCGGAGGGCATGATACGAGCACTAGTCATGCAGAGTGGAGAAAAATACGAGCATCGTTGTGAAAATAATTGCGATCATTCTGCTCTAGGATCGCAATCATGACTCGACGACTTGCGGCAGTGGCGAAGAAGGTCGGGATGAGCGAGGCGACGGTCAGTCGTGTGCTCAACGACAGGCCCGGCGTGTCGGAGAGCACCCGGGTGGCGGTGCTGACGGCGCTGGACGTGCTCGGCTACGAACGGCCGACGCAGCTGCGCGGGCAGCGGTCCCGATTGGTGGGCCTGGTGCTGCCGGAGCTGCAGAACCCGATCTTCCCGGCCTTCGCCGAGAGTGTCGGGGCGGCGCTGGCCCAGAACGGGTTCACGCCGGTCCTCTGTACCCAGACGGCCGGTGGGGTGTCGGAGCCGGAGTACGTGAACCTGCTGCTGCAGCAGCAGGTGTCGGGGGTGGTCTTCTTCGGCGGGCTGTACGCGCAGGACGACGCCCCGCACGGGCACTACGCCCAGCTGTACGAGCGCGGGGTGCCGACCGTGCTGCTCAACGCCGGCAACGGCACGCTCGACTTCCCGCGGGTGTCCTGCGACGACGCGGTGGCGGTGGAGCAGGCCTTCGGGCACCTGCGGCAGCTGGGGCACGACCGGATCGGGCTGATCCTGGGGCCGCAGGACCACGTCCCGTCGAACCGCAAGCTCGCGGCGGCGCGGGCGACGGCGGCCCGGTCGGGGCTGGAGCTGCCCGCGGAGATGGTGGAGCGGGCGCTGTTCTCGATCGAGGGTGGCCAGGCGGCGGCGGGCCGGCTGCTGCGGCACGGGGTGACCGGGATCATCTGCGCCAGCGACCCGCTGGCGCTGGGCGCGATCCGGGCGGCGCGGCGCCACCGGCTGGCCGTCCCCGAGGACCTCTCGGTGATCGGGTACGACGACTCCTCCTTCATGACCTGCACCGATCCGCCGCTGACCACGGTCCGGCAGCCGATCGAGGCGATGGCGAAGGCGGCCGTGGACCTGCTGGTCAGCGAGATGGCGGGGGCCCGGGTGGACCACGACGAGGTGTCCTTCGAGCCGGATCTGGTGGTGCGCGCGTCCAGTGGTCCGGCGCCCGGTCGCGGTGGGGCGTCCGGGCGCCGCGGCGCTGGTCCGGCGGTGGTGGCGGGGCCGGCCCCGGTGTCGTAGTCGGGGCCGTCGGCTGCCTGCGCGAGGGGTCGCCGGGCGCTTGCGGCGGGCTTTTCAGGAGGGTGCGTGCTGCGGCACGCGCCCTCCTGTCATGTCCAGGATCGCCTGGTTGCGGTCCGACGGTTCGCAAAGTCACGACTAAGCATCGTGTTTTTGCGAAATCCTGTAGACATCTTGTGGTCATCTGTCGAGGAGTGGTTAAGTGAGCGGCGCCGCCAGGGGGCACCCGCCGGAGGGCCCGCACAGGGTCCGCGACGGACGCCCCCGGGTGGCACCAAGAGCCGCGCAACCAGGTGCATCACCTCCCCGCACGTCGCACGTCCCCGCACCGTCCGCAGGACGGGGCGGCCCCCACCGGAACCACATGGGCTCTCCTGCGCCCCGAGCGCCAACCGTGCCCACCGTGCTTGTAGAAGGGTCCACCCGAACATGAAGACAAACGGGCTTCTCCACAGATCGGCCGTCGCGGTCGTCGTCGCCGGCCTGGCGTTCTCGGCCGCCGCGTGCAGCAGCTCCGGCGGCGGTTCGTCGTCGGGTGACGGCAGCAAGGCGAGCGACGCCGCCGCTCCGCTGGACCCGGCCACCAAGGTCACCATCACCGCCGACTGCCAGCCGCCGACCACCAAGCCCGCCGAGCGCAAGCAGTGGGACGACGACATCGCGGCGTTCAACAAGATCTACCCGAACGTCACGATCAAGGCCACCGACGGCTCGCCGTGCGAGGAGCCCGCGAAGTTCACCGCCCAGCTCGCGGGCAAGACGCAGCCGGACCTCTTCTACGCGTACTTCACCGACACCAACCAGATCCTGGACGCGGGCGGGGCACAGGACATCTCGGCGTACGTCAACGAGAAGACCGTCCCCGCGCTGAAGGACATCGACCCGTCGGTCCTCAGCACCCTCAAGGACGCCGACGGCAAGCTCTACGGTCTGCCCGTCACCAACTACAAGATGGGCCTGATCTACAACCGCAAGCTCTTCACCCAGGCCGGCCTGGACCCCGACAAGCCGCCTACCACCTGGGCCGAGATCCGCGAGGACGCCAAGAAGATCGCCGCGCTCGGCAACGGCGTCAACGGCTACGGCGACTACAGCGCCACCAACCAGGGCGGCTGGCACTTCACCGCCGAGCTGTACGGCCTCGGCGGCAAGATGCTCTCCGACGACGGCAAGAAGGTCGCCTTCAACAGCGCCGAGGGCAAGCAGGTCCTGCAGAACCTGTACGACATGCGCTGGACCGACAACTCCATGGGCGCCACCCAGGGCCTGAAGTGGCCGGACCTGATGACGCAGACCTCGACCGACAAGCTCGGCATCTACGTCGGCGCCCCGGACGACATCACCTACATGGTGCAGACCCTCAAGGGCAACTACGAGGACTACGGCATGGGCCCGATGCCGGGCGGCAAGGCCGCGCTGCTCGGTGGTGACGGCCGCTTCTTCAAGAAGGGCTCCACCCCGGACCAGATCAAGGCCGGCGTCGCCTGGGTCAACTTCAAGTACCTCACCATGGGCAAGGGCCAGTTCGACTACTCCCGCAACAAGACCGACGGCCTGCCGGTCGGCATCCCGCAGCCGAGCTTCTTCGGCGGCGCCTCGCTCGCGGCCGACAACACCGCCAAGGCCGCCAGCGCGACCGTCCCGGTGAAGAACTACGCGCCGTACGTCTCGACCCCGGTCCCCGGCAAGACCGAGCCGGCCAACGCCCAGCAGCTCTACAAGGTGCTGGACGCCGCCGTCTCCGCCGTGCTGACCGACAAGAACGCGGACATCACCAAGCTGCTCACCGACGCCGAGAGCCAGGCCAACCAGGTCCTCAGCAGCCTCCAGTAGCAGCGGACGGGGGCCGGCCGACCGGCCGGCCCCCGTACCTCTGGCACCCGTCCGACCAGCCTGTACAGCCAGCACACCAGGAGAACCGATGGCCGGGACCATCTCCCCCTACAAGACCAACCGCCGGTCCGCGCCGGCGGGCAGCGGCTCCGCCGGGCAGGGCACCGGCGGCCGGGAGCGTTCGGGACTCGGCCAGAAGGTCCGCCGCAACCTGTCGGCGCACGGCTTCCTGTTCGGGGCCCTGGTGTGCTTCGGCTTCTTCACCTGGTATCCGATGGTCCGCGAAGTGATCATGAGCTTCCAGAAGACCAAGCGGGGCAAGACCACCTGGGTGGGGTTCGACAACCTGCAGCGGATCTTCGACGACCCGGACTTCTGGCACGCCTGGCGGAACACCTTCCTGTTCACGGTGCTCGCGCTGGTGCTCGGCTTCGCGCTGCCGTTCTTCGTCGCGGTGCTGCTCAACGAACTGCGGCACGCCAAGGCCTACCTGCGGATCCTGGTGTACCTGCCGGTGATGATGCCGCCGGTCGCGGCGGTGCTGCTCTTCAAGTACTTCTACAACCCGGACTACGGCCTCTTCAACGACATCCTGAAGACGCTGCACCTGCCCACCTCGGCCTGGCTCAACTCGCCGGACACCGCGATGGTCTCGGTGGTGATCGCGGCCACCTGGATGAACATGGGCGGCGCCACCCTGATCTACCTCGCGGCGCTGCAGGGCATCCCCGGCGAGCTGTACGAGGCGGCCGACCTGGACGGTGCCGGGCTGCTGCGCAAGATCTGGCACGTGACCATCCCGCAGACCAGGCTGATCCTGTCGCTGCTCCTGCTGCTGCAGATCGTCGCGACCATGCAGGTCTTCGTCGAGCCGTTCCTGCTGACCGGCGGGAACGGGCCGCAGAACTCGACCATGACGGTCGTCTACCTGGTCTACGAGTACGCCTTCGACCTCGGCGGCAACAACTACGGCGTCGCCTCGGCCCTCGGCCTGGTGATGCTCGTGGTCCTCGCCGGATTCTCCGCCCTGTACTCGCGGCTGAGCCGCAACAGCGACAACGACTAGGAAGGGAGCCGACCATGGCAGCCAAAGAACCGCAGATGCGGACGATCGTCCCGCAGACCCAGCTCGACCGGCCGCTCGGGAAGGCCGTCTACTGGACGGTCCTGACCGTCGTGGTGGTCGTCTTCACCCTGGTCTTCATCGGCCCGCTGTACTGGCTGGTGACCGGTGGCCTGAAGTCCACCCAGGAGGTGGTCCAGAGCCCGCCGACGTTCTTCCCGTCCAAGATCCACTGGGACACCTACGCGACCGCCTGGAGCCAGCTCAAGATCGGCCGGCTGCTCTTCAACACCTGCTACTACGCGTTCGGCGCGCTCGCCTTCCAGCTGGTCTTCGACGTGGCCGCCGCCTACTCGCTCTCCAAGCTGCGGCCGGTGCTCGGCAACCTCATCCTCGGGATGATGCTCGCGACGCTGATGATCCCGTCGGCGGTGCTGATCGTGCCGCAGTACCTGACCGTGCTGGACCTGCCGCTGCTGCACCTCAACCTGATCAGCACCCCCTGGGCGATCTGGCTGCCGACCGTCGCCAACGCCTTCAACATCTTCCTGCTGAAGCGTTTCTTCGACTCGATCCCGCAGGACCTGCTGGCCGCCGCCGCCATCGACGGGGCCTCCCCGCTGCGGACCCTGCGCTCGATCGTGCTGCCGATGTCCAAGCCGATCCTCGGCGTGGTGTCGATCTTCGCCGTGGTGAACGTCTGGAAGGACTTCCTCTGGCCGATGCTGGTCCAGCCGAACCCGGCCGACCAGACCCTCAACATCGGCATCAGGTCGCTCGCCACCGGCGTCCCGCAGAACGTCATCATCGCCGCGCTGGCGATCGCCTCGGCGCCGACCATCCTCTTCTTCCTGGTCTTCCAGCGCAGCATCATGTCGGGCCTGACCTCCGGCGGCCTCAAGGGCTGACCGGCCGAGTGCAGTACCCCGCCAGACCGGCCGCCGGCCCCACCTGCCATCCCCGCGAGCGGGCCGGCGGTCCATCCCACCACGCTCGTCTCCGCTTCCGGTCGAAAGGACCCCCCACCGTGGGACAGAACTCCAGGCACCCGTCCGAGCAGTCGGACTGGTGGCGCGACGCGGCGATCTACCAGGTCTACCCGCGCAGCTTCGCCGACGGGAACGGCGACGGCACCGGAGACCTGGCCGGGGTCCGCTCCCGCCTCCCGTACCTCGCCGAACTCGGCGTCGACGCCATCTGGTTCAACCCGTGGTACCCGTCCCCGATGGCCGACGGCGGCTACGACGTGGCCGACTACCGCGACGTGGACCCGCTGTTCGGCACCCTGGACGAGGCCGAGAAGCTGATCGACGAGGCGCTGGGCCTCGGCATCCGCACCATCGTCGACATCGTCCCCAACCACGTCTCCTCCGAGCACCCGTGGTTCAAGGAGGCGCTGGCGGCGGCGCCGGGCAGCCCGGAGCGCGAGCTGTTCCACTTCCGGCCCGGCCGCGGCCCGGCCGGCGAACTGCCGCCCAACGACTGGGTGTCCGAGTTCGGCGGCTGCCCCTGGACCCGCACCACCAACCCCGATGGCACCCCCGGCGACTGGTACCTGCACCTGTTCGCCGTCCAGCAGCCGGACCTCAACTGGGCCCACCCGCAGGTCCGGCACGAGCACGAGTCGATCCTGCGGTTCTGGTTCGACCGCGGCGCGGCGGGGGTGCGGATCGACTCCGCGGCGCTGCTCGCCAAGGACCCGGCGCTGCCCGACTTCGTCAAGGACGTCGACCCGCACCCGTACGCCGACCTCGAGGAGCTGCACGAGATCTACCGCAGCTGGCGGGCGATCGCCGACTCCTACGCCGGCACCCGGATCCTGATCGGCGAGGTCTGGCTGCCCGACGCCGAGCGGTTCGCCCGCTACCTGCGCCCGGACGAGCTGCACACCGCCTTCAACTTCGACTTCCTCGCCCGGCCCTGGGACGCCGAGGGCCTGCGCGCCTCCATCGACTCCACGCTGGCCCTGCACGCCCCGGTCGGCGCCCCCGCCACCTGGGTGCTCTGCAACCACGACGTCACCCGGACGGTCACCCGGTACGGCCGCCGCGACACCCGCTTCGACTTCGCCACCAAGGCCTTCGGCACCCCCACCGACCTGGTGCTGGGCCTGCGCCGGGCCCGGGCGGCGGCGCTGCTCTCGCTGGCGCTGCCCGGCGCCGTCTACCTCTACCAGGGCGAGGAGCTCGGGCTGCCCGAGGTCGAGGACCTGCCGATCGAGCGGCTCCAGGACCCGATGCACCTGCGCTCCGGCGGCACCGACCCCGGCCGGGACGGCTGCCGGGTCCCGCTGCCGTGGGCCGGCACCGAGGCGCCGTACGGCTTCTCGCCGGCCGGCGTCGAGCCCTGGCTGCCGCAGCCGACCGACTGGGCGGCGCTCACCGTCGAGGCGCAGGCCGCCGAGCCCGGCTCGATGCTTTCGCTCTACCGCACCGCACTGGGCGTCCGGCGGGCCGAGGCCGGCCTGCGCGGCGACAAGTTCGAGTGGCTCGCGGGCGACGCCGGCGTCCTGGCCTTCCGCCGGGGCACCGGCTTCAGCTGTGTCGTCAACCTCTCCCCGAACCCGGCGCCGCTGCCCACCGGCTGCGCCGTCCTGCTGGCCAGCGGCCCGCTCACGGACGGTCTGCTCCCGGCGGACACCGCCGTCTGGCTGCGCGGGGCGTGAACGGCCGGCCTGCGCGGGGCAGGCCCGGCCGGCACCGCGTACGCGGTGGGTGCAGCGCCGCCTGACAGTGCCGCCGCCCGCCGTAGGCCGCGTCGTCCTTGAGGGGGGACGGCGCGGCTCCTCCCCGCCCGCACGCCCACCCCCTCCGCTCCGCCGCTCCGCCGTACGACCGCTCTGCCGCTCCGCCGCGCCACCGCCCTGCCGTACCACCGCTCCGCCGTACCGCAGCTCCGCCGCACCGCCGCCTTGCCGCGCCACCGCCCTGCCGCCCTGCTGCCTGCCGTACCGCCGCTCCGCCGTACCGCCCGCACCGCTGCACCGCCGTACCGCCCCGCACCGCCGCACCGCCGTAGCCGCACCTCCGCACTCCCGTACCTCCGCACCGCCGCTTTGCCGTACCGCCGCGCCTCCCCGGCGCCGCGCCGGCCGCTTCGCCGCGCCGCCGTTCGACCGCGCCGCCTCCCCGGCGGCGCGCCGCCGCCCCGCCATGAGTACGTCGGCCCTCCACCGGAGGCTCCAGATGATCTCGGCCCGCGCACCACCCGCAGACCACCCCTCACGCCGCCGGACGCCCGGGCATCCCCGTGCCCGGACAGCACCGGACGGCACTCACGGATCGGCACCCGAGCAGGCCCGCCACCACGGGCCGACCTCGCCCCCCACCCTGTCATCCTGACGAGATCCAGAGGACCCCAGTGAGATCGACAGCTCCCATCCCCCGGCTGATGGCCGCGCTGGCCTCGGCCAGCCTGCTGATCGTCGCCGGCCCGCTCCTGCCCGCGCATGCCGCGGGCGGCCCCAACCTGGCGGCCGGCAAGGCCGTCTCCGCCAGCAGCGCGACCGACGGCCGGGCCGCGGGCTTCATCAACGACGGTGACCAGAACTCCTACTGGGAGAGCAGCAACAACGCGCTCCCGCAGTGGGTCCAGGTCGACCTCGGCAGCAGCACCAGCATCGACGAGCTCGTCCTGAAGCTCCCCAGCGGCTGGGAGACGCGCACCGAGACGCTCGCCGTCCAGGGCAGCGCCGACGGCACCAGCTTCACCACCATCACCAGCGGGGCGACGTACTCGTTCAGCCCGGGCAACAGCAACACCGTGAAGATCTCCTTCCCGGCGACCAACACCCGGTTCGTCCGGCTGGCGATCTCGGCCAACACCGGCTGGCCGGCGGCGCAGATCTCCGAGTTGGAGGTGCACGGCACCACCAGCACCAGCGGCAACCTGGCGCTGGGCCGGACCCTTTCGTCCAGCAGCACCTCGCAGAGCTACTCGGCGGCCAACGCCAACGACGGCAACCAGGCGAGCTACTGGGAGAGCAGCAACAACGCACTCCCGCAGTGGATCCAGGCCGACCTCGGCTCGGCCGTGCCGGTCAACAAGCTGGTGCTGAAGCTGCCCGGCGGCTGGGAGACCCGGACCCAGACGCTGACCGTCCAGACCAGCAACGACGGCACCACCTTCTCGGACCTGGTGGCCTCCGCCGCCTACGTGTTCAACCCGGCGTCCGGCAACACGGTGACGCTCAACCTGAACACCACCACGGCCCGGTTCGTCCGGCTGAAGGTCACCGCGAACACCGCCTGGCCGGCCGCCCAGCTGTCCGAGTTCGAGATCTACGGCCCGGCCACCGGCGACACCCAGGCGCCGACCGCGCCCTCGGGCCTGGCGTACACCCAGCCGGCCGCCGGCCAGATCAAGCTGACCTGGAACGCCGCCAGCGACAACACCGGTGTCACCGGCTACGACATCTACGCCGACAACACGCTGGTCAGCAGTGTCGCGGGCAACGTCCTGACCTACACCGACAGCCGCCCGGACAGCGCCACCGTCTCGTACTTCGTCAAGGCGAAGGACGCGGCCGGCAACCAGTCCGGGAGCAGCAACACCGTCACCCGGACGGGTGCCTCCGGCGACACCCAGGCGCCGTCCGCGCCCTCGGCGCTGGCGTTCACCCAGCCCGCTTCCGGCCAGGTCAAGCTGACCTGGGGCGCGTCCGCCGACAACACCGGTGTGACCGGCTACGACGTGTACGCGGGCGGTGCCCTGCGCGGCAGCGTGGCGGGCAACGTGCTGACGTACACGGACAGCCAGCCCGACACCGCGACCGTCTCGTACTTCGTGAAGGCGAAGGACGCGGCCGGCAACCAGTCCGCCAGCAGCAACACCGTGGTGCGGACCGGCAACGGCGGTGGCGGCGGCACCAACCTGGCCGGCGGTAAGCCGATCTCGGCCAACTCCAGCGTCTTCACCTTCGTCGCGGCGAACGCCAACGACAACGACACCGCGACCTACTGGGAGGGTTCGGGCGGCAGCTACCCCAACACCCTGACCACCCAGCTGGGTTCGAACGCGGTCGTGAACTCGGTCGTGGTCAAGCTCAACCCGGCGGCCGCCTGGGCCACCCGGACCCAGACCATCGAGGTGCTCGGCCGCGAGCAGAGCGCGAGCGGCTTCACCAGCATCTCGGCGGCGAAGTCGTACACCTTCGACCCGGCCTCGGGCAACACGGTGACCATCCCGGTGTCCGCCACGGTGGCCGACGTCCAGCTGAAGATCACTGCCAACTCGGGCTCCTCGGCCGGTCAGGTCGCCGAGTTCCAGGTGATCGGCACCCCGGCGCCGAACCCGGACCTCCTGGTCACCGCCACCTCGGCCTCGCCCGCCTTGCCGGTCGAGACCGACCCGGTCACGCTGTCCGCCACCGTGAAGAACAACGGCACCGCGGCCTCCGGCGCGACCAGCGTCAACCTGTACCTCGGCGCCACCAAGGTCGGCACCGCCCAGGTCGGCGCGCTGGCCGCGGGCGCGTCCAGCACCGTCTCGGTCTCCGCCGGCCTGCAGAACGCCGGCAGCTACCAGGTGATCGCCAAGGTAGACGAGGCCAACGCCGTCATCGAGCAGGACGAGACCAATAACACCTACACCAACCCGGCCGCGCTGGTGGTCGCCCAGGTCGCCAGCTCGGACCTGGTCGCCGCGCCGGTCAGCTGGACCCCGGGCAACCCGGCGGCCGGCAACAACGTCACCTTCACGGCGGCGATCAAGAACCAGGGCACGGTCGCCTCGGCGGGCGGCGCGCACAGCGTCACCCTGACCGTCGCGGACGCCACCACCGGCAGCGTGGTGAAGACCCTGACCGGCTCCTACACCGGTGCCATCGCCCCCGGCGCCACCAGCACCCCGGTGAACCTGGGCAGCTGGACCGCCGGCAACGGCAAGTACACCGTGAAGACGGTGATCGCCAACGACGCCAACGAGCTGCCGGTCAAGCAGGCCAACAACACCAGCAGCCAGCCCCTGTACGTCGGCCGCGGCGCCAACATGCCGTACGACACCTACGAGGCGGAGGACGGCGTCCTCGGCGGCGGCGCGGCCGTGGTCGGCCCGAACCGTACGGTCGGCGACCTGGCCGGCGAGGCGTCCGGCCGCAAGGCCGTCACCCTCAACTCCACCGGCAGCTCGGTGGAGTTCACCACCAAGGCCAGCACCAACACGCTGGTCACCCGGTTCTCCATCCCGGACGCGGCCGGCGGCGACGGCATCAACTCCACGCTGAACGTCTACGTCAACGGCAGCTTCCTCAAGGCCATCGACCTGACCTCCAAGTACGCGTGGCTGTACGGCAACGAGACCGGCCCCGGCAACTCGCCGGGTGCGGGCGGCCCGCGCCACATCTACGACGAGGCGAACATCCTGCTCGGGACGACCGTCCCGGCCGGCAGCAAGATCAAGCTGCAGAAGGACGCCGCCAACACCACCAACTACGCGATCGACTTCGTGAGCCTGGAGCAGGCCACCGCGATCCCCAACCCGGACCCGGCCAAGTACGTGGTGCCGACCGGCTTCGCGCAGGGCGACGTGCAGGCCGCCCTGGACAAGGTCCGGATGGACACCACCGGCAACCTGGTGGGCGTCTACCTGCCGGCCGGTGACTACCAGACCGCGAACAAGTTCCAGGTCTACGGCAAGGCCGTGAAGGTCGTCGGGGCGGGCCCCTGGTTCACCCGGTTCTACGCGCCGACCGACCAGTCCAACACGGACGTGGGCTTCCGCGCCCAGTCGACGGCCAACGGCTCCACCTTCTCCGGGTTCGGCTACTTCGGGAACTACACCTCCCGGATCGACGGCCCCGGCAAGGTGTTCGACTTCGCCAACGTCTCGGGCATCACGATCGACAACATCTGGACCGAGCACATGATCTGCATGTACTGGGGTGCCAACACCGACTCCATGGTGATCAAGAACTCGCGGATCCGGGACACCTTCGCCGACGGCATCAACATGACCAACGGCAGCACCGACAACCTCGTCAGCAACAACGAGGCCCGCTCGACCGGTGACGACAGCTTCGCGCTGTTCTCCGCCATCGACGCCGGCGGCGCGGACGAGAAGAACAACATCTTCGAGAACCTCAGCACCATCCTGACCTGGCGCGCGGCCGGTGTCGCGGTCTACGGCGGGTACGACAACACCTTCCGCAACATCTACATCGCCGACACCCTGGTCTACTCGGGCATCACCATCAGCTCGCTGGACTTCGGGTACGCCATGAACGGCTTCGGCACCATCCCGACCAACCTGCAGAACATCTCCATCGTCCGGGCCGGCGGCCACTTCTGGGGGTCGCAGACCTTCGGCGGCATCTGGGTCTTCTCGGCCTCCAAGGTGTTCCAGGGCATCCGGGTGAGTGACGTCGACATCGTCGACCCGACGTACCACGGCATCATGTTCCAGACGAACTACTCCGGCGGCCAGCCGCAGAACCCGATCACCGACACCGTCTTCACCAACATCTCGATCACCGGAGCCCAGAAGAGCGGCGACGCCTTCGACGCCAAGTCCGGCATCGGGGTCTGGGCCAACGAGGCGGCCGAGTCCGGCCAGGGCCCGGCGGTCGGCTCGGTGACCTTCAACAACCTCCGGATGAGCAACAACTTCCAGAACATCAAGAACACCACCTCGACGTTCACCCTCACCGTCAACCCGTAGTGTTCGCAAGGTAGTCAGCAGACCCGGTGCCGCCGGGAGGCCTCAGCCTCCCGGCGGCACCGCCGTGTCGACGGCTGTGCTGCGGCGCCGGGTGGTTGTCAGCCTTAGCCTGCACGAACCCTCAGGGTGTCCGCTCGCCCCGCCGGCTTCGGACCACTGCGTAACGCGGTCGATAGGCTGGACACATGATTCGTGCGGTGGTGTTCGACGTGGGCGAGTGTCTGGTGGACGAGACTCGGGAGTACGGGACGTGGGCCGACTGGCTCGGCGTGCCCCGGCACACGTTCGTTGCCCAGTTCGGCGCCGTGATCAGCCAGGGCCGGGACTACCGCGAGACGTTCCAGGTGTTTCGCCCCGGCTTCGACCTGTACCAGGAGCGGGAGAAGCGGGCGCTGGCCGGAAAGCCGGAGTGGTTCGGCGAGGAGGACCTCTACCCGGACGTACGTCCGGCCCTTTCCCGGCTTCGCGCAGACGGTCTGTGGCTCGCCATCGCCGGGAACCAGACCGTTCGGGCCGGCGGACTGCTACGCGAACTGTTCACAGGTGACGTCGACCTGATCGGTACCTCCGACGACTGGGGCGCGAGAAAGCCCGACGTGGCCTTCTTCGATCGAGTGGCTGAGGTCACCCCGGTTCTACCGGGGGAGATCCTCTACGTCGGGGACCGTCTCGACAACGACATCCGTCCGGCTGCCGCGGCGGGCATGCTCACCGCCTTGATCAGGCGTGGTCCATGGGGATGGATCCAGCAGCACGACCCCGCCGCCGATGAGCTCGCGACGTTCCGGGTCGATTCCCTGCTGGAGCTGGGGGACCTGGTGGGGAAGTTCAACGCTGAAGTGAATTGAGAGTCGTCGACCAGCTGTAGAGCCGGTCGTCAATCTGACGGACCGCCGTCGAGTCCTGCCAGCGGGCCAGGGCTCGGCGCGCCTCCCGCACTCTGTCCATGCCGGTTGCGTACCAGGTGATCGAGAGCTGGTCGAGAGCCTGCTCAAGCCGAGCGCATGCGGCATCAGGTTGGTCGCAGGCGGCTTCGAGCGCTGCCAGATCCCCGAGAACGACGATGCGTTGCTTCCCCTCGGCGTGGTCCAGGGATACGAGCACATTCTCCAGAGTAGTTCGGGCCTGGGGAAGTTGCCCGGCGCTGAGTTCGGTGTTCCCCTTGAAGGCGGCGAGCCGGACGGGCGAGAACCACGTCAACCAGTCCGGTGACTTGTTTGTGTTTCCCGCCTTGAGCGTCTCCTCGGCTTGGCGAAGCATCGAGAGTGCGCCGCGATGGTCCCCGCACCGGGTGAGGCATTCGGCCTCGACCGCGTCCAGCCAGGCCAGTAGTTCGGCAGAGGCGGGGCCGCGCCGGGCATAGGCGCGCGCCGCCTGCATGCGCTCGGATGCCTCGTCGCGTCGGCCGGTCCAACCAGGAATGAATGCCGAGTGGCCCAGGACGGCAGCCCCAAGAAGCGTGTCATTCGCTTCACCGGCGGCCTGGAGCGCGCGAACCAGGGTGACGTCGGCCTGCTCGGGCTGCCGCAGGTCGAAGAACTGGATGCGCCCGGCCAGCAGGAGTGACTCGGTGAGAGCTGTCGCGAGGATGCGGCGGGTGACGCCGGAGGTCTCCCCGAGAAGTGTGGTGCCGAGATTGGCGTGCTCCGCCACGGCCAGGTGCAGGGTGGCAGGTGCGACGCTCCAGTACAGACGGCGGTGTGCCTCGGTCACCAGGGCGAAGTCGGCCCCGATCGTCGCCGGTTGGAGTGCTGTCGAATGTGCTGGGCGCGGAAGGGCGGATCGTAGTGCAGTCGGGAGCGCCGCTCTCCGTGGAGATGCGGATACCGGCCGGGTTTCGGGTCCCTTGTCCCAGGGGGCACGGAATCCCAGGTCCTCGACCGGCAGGTGGAGGACCTGCGTGAGGAGGCGCTGGTAGTCGTCCTGCGGCCAGGGCGGGGAATCGGACTCCCACCGTCGGATCTGGCGAGTGCTGACCAGTACCGATCCCATGCCGAGCTGCAGAGCCGCCGCATTGAGCGCCGTCGCGAAGGCCTGCTGGGAGGAGAGGCCGGCGCTCTGCCTGGCCGCCTTGAGCGCGGTGTTTCCTGAGGATCGGGTCACGGCGGCCTCCAGAGCTGACGGAAAGTCAACCATACAGTCCGATGGGCCATATACAGGACGCCCGTCCGAGGTAATTGCCCTAGAAGTCCTCAAGAGGTCCCATGAAAGTCCTCATTGCGGCCTTCAGGGAGATCCTGCCCGGGTCGACGATGTAGCAGTCATCACTTTCCGGTGGCCTCTGAGTACTGAACGTAGGGGTGATTGTGTCCGACCCATCTGCACTGCCGGCAACGGCTCCACCCACCGACGCGCAGCGACATGCGAAGGCCTGCATCCGGTGCGGCTCGTCCGAGCCCCCGCTCGTCCCCGCCGGTCACGTCCACACCCCGACGGCTCCCGGTTCGGCGCCGCTCGGCTGGGCCGTCGTCGCCTGCCCCGGTCACGCACCGGCCGCCGAGGCGGCGGGCCGGTGAGCGAAGCGTCGAGCATGCTGGTGACGGCGGAGATCGAGGACGTGATGGAGCCCCTCACCGCGGCGTTGCCGGGGGTGGTGGAGCGGCTCCGGGAGGAACTTCGGGCGCTGCCGCTGGGGAGTTTCCAGTACGAGGCGTACCGGCGGTTCCTGGGGCCCGGGGTGATCGAGCGGGTCACCGAGGCGATGGAGTGCGACGGGGAGCTGCACCTGACCTTCGCCATGCGGGGGCGGTTGCACTCGGTGCGGGTGGTGCCCGCCGTGCGTGCGGGGAGGGGCCGGTGAGCGGGGGTGAGCGGACGGCGGGGTACTGCGTCGGGTGCGGTGACTACGTTCTCGGGCGGTTCGTCCGGGTGATCGGTGCCTACGCGGACGCGGTCGACGGGCATCGGGGCTGCCCGGAGCGGCCGGCTGCCCCGGGACGGGCCAAGGCCCCTCCGGCCCGCGAGGGGCGGGTCGGAGGGGCCTCGGTGGGGGCTCCGGGGCGCCGCTGGGCGGGCCCCGGAGGTCCGGAGGGTGGTCCGGGTCAGGAGGTGTAGGCCTGGAACTCCGAGACCTGGGCGGCGGGCCAGCCGGTGTTGCCGGTGAAGGACAGCCGCAGGTAGCGGGCGGTGGTGCCGGGCACGTTGACGGTGACCGTGTTGCCGGTGGCCGGGTCGAAGGTGTAGCCGGCCGAGGCCTTCACCGTGGTCCAGTTGGTGCCGTCGGTGCTGGCGAGCACGCTCAGGGTCTCGGTGCGGGTGGCCCAGGCGGTGGCCGGGGGCAGCTTCAGGACCAGGCGGCCCACGGCGGTGGAGGCGCCGAGGTCGGCCGTCAGCGACTGCGGGAAGGCGTTCGCGGCGCTCTCCCAGTAGCTGTTGGCGTCACCGTCGTTCGCCTTGCCGGCGCCGTAGACGTCCACGGTGCTGGTGGCGGTCAGGGACTTGCCCGCCAGCAGGTTGGTGTTGGCCGGCGGCGTGGTCGGCGGGGTCGTGGTGGGGGGAGTGGTGGTGGGGGGAGTGGTCGGGCCGGTGGCCCGGATCTCCAGCTCGGACAGCTGGGCCGCGGGCCAGCCGGTGTTCCCGGTGACGGTCACCCGGACGTAGCGGGTGTTGGTCTGGGCGAAGCCGACGGTCGCGGTGTTGCCGGTGGCCGGGTCGAGGGTGAGGCCCGTCGAGGGGGCCAGGGTGCTGAACGAGACGCCGTCGGTGGAACCCTGGACCGTGACCGCCTCGGTGCGCTTCTCCCAGCCGGACGGGAGCTTGGCGGTGACGCTGCCGACCGCGGTTACGGCGCACAGGTCGACGGTCAGCGACTGCGGGAACGCGCTGTTGGCGCTCTCCCAGTAGCTGGCGGCGTTGCCGTCCACCGCGTTGGCGGCGGTGTACGTCTGGTTGGTGCTGGTGGCGGTGGCCGCCTTGCCCTGGGCGAGGTTGCCGGTGCCCGGGTTGCACGCCGGCGGGGTGGTCGGGGTGGTCGGTGACGGGGAGGGGCTGGCCGGCGGGGTGGTCGGGGTGGTGGGCGACGGGGACGGGCTCGGGGAGGAGGTGCCGCCGCCGGTGGACGGCTGGCCGCCGTAGGTCCACTGCGGGGTGGGCCAGTTGCCGCTGCAGGTGGTGCCGTTGTTCCAGCCGGAGTTGCCGCCGCCGTCGACGATCACGAAGCCGCTGCCGACGCAGTTGTGGATCGGGGTGGCCGCCTGGGCGATGTTCTTCGCCTTCACGTTGGTGAACTTCATGTTGGCGTTGGCCTGGGCCTGGATGGCGTAGGTGCCGGCGCCGTCGATGTTCACGTTGGTGAAGTTGATGCCGCTGGAGGCGCCGTCGATGGTCTGGACGGCCTCGTAGGAGCTGTCCAGGATGTCGGTGTCGGTGATGTTGATGGTGGCACCGGCGATCGGCTCGTTCAGGCCGTCGAACCAGATGGCGCCGACGCCGAACTGCCAGTTGAAGTCACTGTTGCCGGTGCGGATCAGGGTGTTGCGGGCGGCGGTGATGGTGCCCGCGACGGCGGTGCCGCTGCCGGAGTTGACCCCGGGGTAGCGGTTGGCGATGTGTAGGCCGCCGCCGTTGCTGATGGTGTCCGACATGACGTTGTCGGAGATGGTGAAGTCCTTGCCGCCGTACGTGACGATGTTGTTCGCCAGGATCGGCAGCACCACGGTGTTGTGGGTGAAGCTGTCGTTGACGTTCGGCACCCGCTCGGGCCAGGAGGCCAGGCCGTCGTCGCCGGTGTTGCGGACGAAGGTGTTGGTGACGGTCGAGTTGGTCACGCCGGTGTGGAAGTTCACGCCGTCGGCCGTCTGGTCCAGGATGCGGCTGTTCTTGATGGTGAAGCGGTCCATCGGACCGTCCATCCAGGCGCCGACCTTGGTGTGCTGGAGCCACAGGTTGTCCAGCGTGGAGTTGGACATGGCGCCGCCGACGGCGTTGACCTGGTCCTCGTCGACCCGCTCGCGGATGTCGCCGATGATGGCGAAGTCCTTCAGGTTGACGTTCTGGCTCGGGCCGCCCTGGCCGACGTACTTGCCGTAGATCCCGGCCGCCTTCTGGCGGTTGTTCGGGTCGCGTCCGCCGAGCACGCTGTACCAGGGGCCGGCTCCGGCCAGGGTGACCCCGTCGACCACGACGTGGTCGTAGAGGGTGAAGGTGCCCTGCGGGATGAAGACGGTCTTGCCCTGTGCCTGGCCGGCGTTGACCGCGGCCTGGAACTTGGCGGTCGAGTCGGTCGCGCCGGTGGGGTCGGCGCCGAAGTCGGTGACCACGTCGAGGGCCCCGGCCGGCTTGGCGACGGGGGCGCCGACCTGCTCGAAGTCGGCCAGGTCGATGGTGAAGCTGGGGGACTGCGCGGTCGAGGAGACCTGCAGGCGGATCTTGGTCCCGGTCGGGTAGGTGGACCCGAACATGGTGCGGGTCTCGTCGTAGAAGTGGTGCGGGTTGGTGTCGCCCGGGTTGTTGTTGAACGGGTAACCGCCGTAGTACCAGCTGTACTTCGAGGTGACGTCGACGCTCTTCAGCTTGCTGCCGTTGACCAGCAGGTCCATCGAGGCGTCCCGGCCCTTGCCGTCCCCGGTGTCCGGCAGGCTGTACCGGAAGTCGATCGAGTTGGCCGGCGCGGAGAGGGTGAACTCCACGTACTGGCCGACCGAGTTGAGGGTGACGGCCTGCCGGCCGGAGGCCTCCGAGGGCAGGTGGCCGTAGAGCCGGTCGGGGCCGATCACCGAGCCGTTGGTGGCCGCGTACTCGGCCTCCTGCTCCTTGAACGGAACGGTGGCGCCACGCCCGGAGACGTTCAGCGGGGAGAGCGTCGGGACTCCGGCGGCGCTGGCGGGGGTGGCGGAGCCGACGACGGCTGCCGTGAACAGGCCGGCGCTGCCGAGGGCGACGGCGGTCAGCGCGGCGACGCTGCTCCGTAGCCGGCGAACGGGTGGTGACTGCATGACGGTTGCACATCCTTGCTGGTCGTGGGGGCGGGCCAGGGGTGGGGACCAGGCGGCTGGGCAGTCGGCACCGGTAGGGACTCTGCGGCGCTGCGCTCCTTCGGTGTTGCGCAGATGCTTCGAGCGCGTGGCGCGGTGGTTTCCGCCGAGCGAGGAGAGACTATGGGCGGCGTCGCATGAAGTCCATATGAAAGAGCAAAAATCTGACACTAACAACGCAAGTTTCGTTCATCGTCATGGGATTGGCGATGTGAACCCATGAGGAAGCAGAGGCGCCAGGGCCGCCGGGCTCACCGTCGCGCGCGGAACCGACGAGGCGTCAGCCGGGTCACCGCGGGCAGTGCCGCGCGGGTGCGGTGGGCGGGTGCGGTGGGCGGGTGCGGCGGGTGCGGTGGCTGCGGTGGGCGAGCCGGGCGCGGGTCGGAGTCGTACGGGGAGACCCGCGTCCCCGGGTACGCCGAACGGCCCGCCCCTCAGGGGTCGGGCCGTTCGGGTGTCGCCGTCCGGGCCGGTGCTGCCGGCCCTACGAGAGCCGGCCCTGCGAGAGCCGGCCCTGCGAGGGCCGACTCGCGAGAGGTCCGCCCGGCCGGGCCGGCGGCGGACCGGTCAGCGCCGGAAGCGTCCGGTCAGGGTGCTCCACCAGCTGCGCCGCTGCCGGGGGACGGTCACGCCCTGGGCCGGAGCGGCGGACGGCGCCGCGGCGGGCGCGCCGGCCTGCGCCGGCACCGTGGCGGTCGGGGCGGCGGTCGGGGTGGACGGCACCGTGCCGGGGACGGCCCCGCCGGCCGTCCCGGTGTCGCCCTCGTTCCTCGCCCGGGGGGTGAAGCGCACCGGCAGCCCGGTGAGGTGCCGGGAGAGCCAGGCCGAGGTCCAGGTCAGCTCCTCCTCCGGGACGGCGAGCTGGAGGTCCGGCAGGCGGGTGAGCAGGATGTCGATGCCGGTCTCGGCGATGGCCCGGCCGATGTCCTGGCCGGGGCACTCGTGCGGTCCGCCGCCGAAGGCGAGGTGGGAGCGGTTGCCGTAGAGCGGGGTCGACAGGTCGGGGCGTACGGCCGGGTCCACGTTGCCCGCGGCGAGGCCGAGCAGCAGCATGTCGCCGGTCCTGATCTGCTGGCCGCCGAGCTCGGTGTCGCCGGTGGCCCAGCGTCCGGCGACCACGGACATCGGCGCGGTGTCCCAGAGCACCTGGTCCAGGGCGTCGGGCAGGGTCATGTGGCCGCCGGACAGGTGGGCGCGGAACCGGCGGTCGGTGAGGACGAGCTTGAGGGTGTCGGCGATCAGGTTGACGGTGGTCTCGTTCGCGGCGAGCAGCACCACCCGCAGGTGCTCCAGCACCTCGTCGTCGGTGAGCCCGGCGTCGTGCTGCATCAGCCAGGACACCAGGTCGGCGCCGGGGGCGACGCGCTTGCGCTCCATCATCCGGCGCAGGGTCGCCACGACGTAGTCGTTGCTCGCGATGGCCGTCTCGGTGCCCTTCATCAGGTCCCGGGCGGCTTCGACCAGTCGGGGCCCGTACTCCTCGGGCATGCCGACCACCTGGGTCATCACCAGCATCGGCAGGTGCTCGGCGAACTGCGCCACCAGCTCGGCCTGGCCGGTGGGCCCGAACTCCTGGATCAGCTGGTCGGTGAAGCGGGTGACGTAGCGGCGGATCCCGCGCCGGTCGAAGCGGTTCAGGCTGTCGGTGACCGCGCCGCGCAGGCGCTTGTGCTCCTCGCCGTCCGCGAACACGCACAGCGGCTGCCAGGCGATCACCGGCATCAGCGGGGAGTCGGGGGTGACCAGGCCCTCCTGGAAGGCCGTCCAGCGGCGGGAGTCCCGGGAGAAGCGGGAGGGGGTGCGCATCGCGGTGAGGTTCGCGGAGTGGCCGAGGATCAGCCAGGCGGGGAGGTCGCCGTGCAGCAGGACGGGTGCCACCTCGCCGTGTTCGGCGCGCAGCTTCTCGTACAGGCCCGCCGGGTCGGCCTCGGCCTCGGGGCCGTACATCCGGCGGAGGCCGTCGGCGCCGAGCCCGTGGGCGGGGCAGCCGGGCGGCGGGGTGAGGGAGGCGTCGTCAGCGAACGGGGTGGTCACGGTATCTCCGGGGTCGGCGCGGGGCGGTCGTCGTGAGGCGGCCGCCGTGGACGGTCCTCGTGAGCGGTCGTCGGGTGCGGTCGGTGCGAAGGGGCCATCGTGCGGGGGTCGGCGGTCGGGCAGGAGTCGGTGGGGCGTGGTCGGTGCGGCGGCCGGGGGAACAACCGGTTGCGGCGAGGGGCCTGGCGGTCATCGCGCGGGCGGCGCCGAGAGGTTGTACAGGTACCGCATCAGGGCCATCAGGACGTCCCGGCTGGATTCCCTGGTCCGGGCGTCGCAGGCGACGATCGGCACCTCGGGGGGCAGGTCGAGGGCGGCCCGCAGCTCCTCGGTCGGGTAGGTCGGCGATTCGGGGAAGGTGTTGGCCGCGACGACGAAGGGCACGCCGCGCTCCTCCAGCCGCCCGATCACGTCGAAGCTGACCTCCAGCCGGCGGGTGTCGACCAGGACGACCGCGCCCAGGGCGCCCTCGAACAGGCCGTTCCAGAGGAACCAGAACCGCTCCTGGCCGGGGGTGCCGAAGACGTACAGCACCAGTTCGTCGCTGATGCTGATCCGGCCGAAGTCCATCGCGACCGTGGTGGAGGTCTTGCGTTCGACCCCGGCGACGTCGTCGACGTCGGCGCCGGCCTGCGTCATCGTCTCCTCGGTGGTCAGCGGGCGGATCTCGCTCACCGAGCCGACCAGGGTGGTCTTCCCGACGCCGAAGCCGCCCACGATGACGACCTTGACCGCCATCGCGGCCGAGGCCGGCAGCAGGTCCGTGCTCTGCGGCCCCACCACCGTGTCAGAGCTTCTGAAGTCCATGCATCACCGCCTCTATCAGGGCACGGTCGGGAAGGATCGCCTGCGGGACGGAGGACCGGGCCTCGATCCGCTCCTCGGCGAGGAGGTCGGCCAGCAGCACGGTGACCACGCTGATCGGCAGCCGCAGGTACGCGGAGATCTCGGCCACCGAGAGCGGCGAGCCGCAGATCCGCAGGATCGCCGCGTGCTCCGGCTGCATCGTCGGGGTCGCGTCCGAGCGGGCGACGATCAGGGTGACCAGGTCGAACGTGGTCTGTTCGGCCAGACCGCTGCGGCCGCGCGTGATCACGTAGAGACGTTCGGGGTTGCCTTCGTCCCAGTCCTGGTCGGCTGCGCTCATGCGACCTGCTCGCCGTTGCGCGGGGGCGTACTGAGGTGTTCCCCGATCCGCGCCACCAGGTCCCGCATCCGCTGGCCCATCAGCCCGGCGTCGACGCCCTCGTCGGCCAGCACCGCGAGGTAGGCCCGGGCGCCGGCCGCCATCAGGTAGAAGAAGCCGCCGCCCATCTCGATCACCACCAGCCGCATCCGGCCGTCGCCGTGCGGGAACTCGTGCCCCACCGCGGCGGCCAGGCTCTGCAGGCCGGCGCAGGCGGCGGCGAGCCGGTCGGCGGTGTCGGTGTCGGTGCCGTACTGGGCCATCCGCAGGCCGTCGGCGGAGAGCACGACCACGTGACGGGCGTGCGGGACGCTCTCCGCCAGCTCCTTGAGCATCCAGTCCATGTTGGTCCGCTGCTGAATCACTGTTCGCCCTTCCCTGCCGACTCGTCGTCGCTGGTCCGGCCGGCCGCACCGGTGGCCGGCCCGTGGCCGTTCACACCCTCGTGGAACGCGGCCAGCCACATACCGGGTTGCACCGGCGCCTGGGCCGGCTCGGGGACCCTGGGGGTCTTGGCGGCGCTCGTCCGGGACGGCGCCGCGTGGCGGCGGCGCTGCGGCAGCCCGTTCGCCGTCCGCTCGCCCACCACCGGGACCGCGCTGTCGGCGGCCGGCCCGGGCAGGGCCCCCCGGGAGGACCCGAAGGAGTGGTCGGACGAGGCGGTGGGGACCACCCGCGACCCCCACGGCCGCGGGCCGGAGGCGGGCCGCGGAATGGCGGCGGGGACCGGCCGGGGGCCGGAGGCGATGCCGATGCCGTGGGCCCGGCCGGTGGCCGGCGCGGTGGTGATGAGCTCCTGCGGGACGATCAGCACCGCGCGGACGCCGCCGTAGGCGGAGGGGCGCAGCGAGACCTGGAACCCGTACGCCTGGGCGAGCCGGCCGACCACGGCCAGGCCGAGCCGGGGGGTCTCGCCGAGGTCGTTGAGGTCGATGCCGGCCTGGGCCTCCTGGAGCATCCGCTCGGCCCGGGCCCGGCCCTCCTCGCTCAGGCTGAGGCCGCCGTCCTCGATCTCGATCGCTATACCGGTCTGCACCTCGACGGCGGTCAGGTGGACGCTGGTCTGCGGCGGGGAGTAGCGGGTGGCGTTGTCGAGGAGTTCGGCGAGCGCGTGGATCAGTGGTTCGACGGCGGGCCCGACCACGGCGACCTCGGACACCGGGTGCAGTTCCACCCGCTGGTAGTCCAGGATCCGCGAGATGCCGCCGCGCAGCACGCTGTACAGCGGCACCGAGCGGCTCCACTGCCGGCCGGGGCGGGCACCGCCGAGGACGGCGATGCTGTCGGCGAGGCGGCCGACCAGCGCGTTGCCGTGGTCCAGCAGCAGCAGGTCGTCGAAGACGGCCGGGTCGCTGCCGTGCCGGTCCTCCATCTCGCGCAGGTCCTGGGCCTGCCGGTGGACGATCGCCTGCACGCGGCGGGCGATGTTCACGAAGGCCCGCTGGGCGGACTCGCGCATGCCCTCCTCGTTGTCGACGGCCTCCAGGACGGTGCGCAGCACGGCCTGCCGGGCGGCCTGGAACTCCGGGCCGACCACGCCGTCGGGGGACTCGTACGCGAGCAGCAGGTCCTCGGTGGACTCGCCGCGCTGGAGCCGGGCGACCGCCTCCGGCAGGGCGACCTTGGCGAGTTGGACGGTCTCGGCCTCCTGCCGGGCCAGCCGGCGGCGCAACTCGCTCTCCTGCTGGGCGTACCGGTCGCGCAGGGTCGCCAGGGCCCGTCCCCGGCGGGCCGCCTCGGCGGCCACCACGGCCACCGCCGCCGTACCGACCACGCCGCACCAGACGACGCCCGCGCGGGCACCGGTGGAGGCGACCGCCGCGGCGACCGCGGCGGCGACCGCCGTCACGGCGGTGGGCAGGAGCCACACCAGAACGGGAGCGGAGCGCCGGCCTCCGGGTGACGATCCAGCACGAAGCATCAGCATCCTCAAACGATCGGAAGTGTACGGAAGGGGGCGGTGGGCCGACTCCGGCTCTGTGGGGGCTGTGTCTCGTGGCGGACCGGCACCCGCGGCGGCCTTCGCCGACCTGGTGAGGGGGGTGTTGCGGGACGGGCCGGGGAGTAGCATAGCCGGTTTTCGGGAGGTACCTGACGAAAGCTCAGCAAGGCTGCGCTACAGCCGATTTCGTCCCTTCCTGCCGGATTTCGCACGTATCTCGCAGACCGGCCGGAAGTACCCGGCGAGGGGTTCGCGCCCCGCCGTCGGGGTGGTGCTGGCACCAGGTTTGCCCCGCTGCGGGCTTGTCGTACCGGTGTCAGGTCCTGGTTCGCCCATGAGGGGGGACTCCGGGGGAAAGTGCCTTGATCGTCCGCGGATCCGTGCTATATGCCAGGACCGTGGCGCTCCGCCGGCCGTCCCCGACCCGTCCTCCGTGCCGCGCGTGCCGCGCGTGCCCTCGGGCGGCGTCGGGCGGCGGCGGCCGGGTGATCCGAGGGGTGCCCGGCCCGCCGGGTGGCGGGATGGCAGCGGCACGACCATGGTGGGCGGTGAACCCTGCCGCCCGGCCCCTACCCGCGGCGGACCGCCGTCTGGAGGTCAGCGATGCCCCAAGTCACCCACGCCTACAAGCCCGGCACCCCCTGTTGGGTCGACCTGATGGTCAAGGACCAGCAGGCCGCGCTCGACTTCTACCGTGACCTGTTCGGCTGGCAGGGCGAGGTCGGCCCGGCCGAGTTCGGCGGCTACGCGATCTGCACCCTGAACGGGAGGCCGGTGGCCGGCATCATGGCCGCGATGGCCCAGGAGGGCCAGCCCGAGCCGCCCAACGTGTGGAGCACCTACCTCGCCTCGGCGGACGCCGACGCCACCTCCAGGGCGATCACCGACAACGGCGGCTCGGTGATGTTCCCGGTCTCCGACGTCGGCACCACCGGCCGGATGATGGTCGCCACCGACCCGTCCGGCGCGGTCTTCGGCGTCTGGCAGCCGCTCGACTTCTTCGGGGCCCACGTGGTCAACGAGCCCGGCGCGCTGACCTGGAACGAGCTCAACACCACCGACACCGAAGCGGCCGGCCGGTTCTACGAGCAGGCCTTCGGGCTGCGGCCGGCCACCGTCCAGGGCCTGCCCGGCTACTACTCGCTCAACGTCGGCGAGCGGACCGTCGGCGGCATGCAGCCGATCGCCGACTACCTGCCGGCCGGCACGCCCTCGCACTGGATGACGTACTTCTCGGTGGACGACTGCGACTCCGTGGTCGACGCGCTGGTCAAGGCGGGCGGCTCGGTGATCCAGCCGCCCTTCGACATGCAGGCCGGCCGGATGTCCGTGGTGGCCGATCCGCAGGGTGCGGTGTTCGCGGTGATCTCCTCGCCCGACTCGCCCTGACCCCGCATCCCGACTCGCCCTGATCCCGCTTCCCGCCGCCCGTCCGGGCCCGGTCCGAGTGCCCGGGGGCCGGCACCGTACGTCACGCCGGGTGACCGCCCGTTCACGACGCGCCAACGCGCCGCGAATGGGCGGTTTTGTTCGGAATCCGGGGTAAGACTGCCCTCATGTTGGGTCTTCCGGACGACATCCGCGCATTCCTCTTCGACCTCGACGGGGTGCTCACCCAGACCGCCAAGGTGCACGCCGCGGCCTGGAAGGACACCTTCGACGCCTTCCTGCGGGCCGAGGCGGACCGCACCGGCGGTGACTTCGTCCCCTTCGACGCGGTCGTCGACTACGACACCTACGTGGACGGCAGACCGCGGCTGGACGGCACCCGGGCGTTCCTGGGCAGCCGCGGCGTCGAGCTGCCCGAGGGCGCCCCCGCGGACCCGCCGGGCACCCGCAGCGTGCACGGCGTGAGCAGCGCCAAGAACGACACCGTGCTGCGGATGATCCGCGAGCAGGGCGTCCAGCCCTACCGGGGATCGGTGGACTACGTGCACCGGCTGCGCGCGCTGGACCTGCCGTGCGCCGTGGTCTCCTCCAGCGCCAACTGCCGCGACGTGCTGCGCGCGGCCGGCATCGAGGAGCTCTTCGACGTCGTGGTGGACGGCCTGGTCGCCGCCCGCGAGGGCCTGCCCGGCAAGCCCGCGCCCGACACCTACCTGGCGGCCGCCCGCACGCTCAAGGTCGAGCCGGCCCACGCCGCCGTCTTCGAGGACGCGCTCGCCGGGGTCGCCTCCGGCCGGGCGGGCGGCTTCGGCGCGGTGGTCGGCGTCGACCGGACCGGCCAGGCCGAGGAGTTGCGCCGCAACGGCGCCACCGTGGTCGTGGCGGACCTGGCCGAACTGATCGAGGGGGAGCCGCGATGACCGGACAGGACACCTTCGCCGTCGACCCGTGGCAGGTCGCCGAGTTCGGGCTCGACCCGGCCGCGATGGCCCGGGCCGAGTCCGTCTTCGCCCTGTCCAACGGCCATGTCGGCCTGCGCGCCAACCTCGACGAGGGAGAGCCGCACGGCCTGCCGGGGACGTACCTGAACGGGGTCTTCGAGCTGCGGCCGCTGCCGTACGGCGAGGGCGGGTACGGCTACCCGGAGTCCAGCCAGAGCGTCATCAACGTGACCAACGGCAAGATCATCCGACTGCTGGTCGACGACGAGCCCTTCGACCTGCGCTACGGCGAACTGCGCAGCCACCGCCGCAGTCTGGACTTCCGCGACGGCCTGCTGCGGCGCGAGGCGGAGTGGACCTCGCCGGCCGGCCGGACGGTCAGGGTGAATTCCACCCGGCTGGTCTCGCTCACCCAGCGGGCGGTGGCGGCCGTCGAGTACCAGGTGGAGGCGGTGGACGGGCCGGTCCGGATCGTCCTGCAGTCCGAGCTGGTCGCCAACGAGCAACTGCCCGGCGGCGCCGGCGGCGACCCGCGGGCGGCCGCCGTGCTGGAGGCCCCGCTGATCTCCGAGGCGCACCACGCGCTGAACAGCAAGGCGGTGCTGGTGCACCGGACGCGGTTCAGCGGGATCCGGGTGGCGGCCGGGATGGACCACATCATCGAGGGGCCCGAGGGCTTCGAGAGCACCGTCGAGAGCCACGAGGACCAGGGCCGGGTCAGTGTCACCACGGTGCTGCGCCCCGGCGAGCGGCTGAAGGTGGTCAAGTTCATCGCGTACGGCTGGTCCGCGACCCGGTCGCTGCCCGCCGTCCGGGACCAGGTCGAGGCCGCGCTGACCGCCGCCCGGTACACCGGCTGGGACGGGCTGGTGGCCGAACAGGGAACCTACCTCAAGGACTTCTGGGACTCCAGCGACATCGAGATCGAGGGGGACGTCGAACTCCAGCAGGCCGTCCGGTTCGCGATCTTCCACGTGCTGCAGGCCGGCGCCCGCAGCGAGGAGCGGGCGATCCCGGCCAAGGGGCTGACCGGCCCGGGCTACGACGGCCACAGCTTCTGGGACACCGAGACCTTCGTGCTGCCGGTGCTCACCTACTGCCTGCCCGGCGCGGTGAACCAGGCCCTGCGCTGGCGGCACACCACGCTGCCGCTGGCCCGCGAGCGGGCCGGCCAGCTCGGCCTCGCCGGCGCGGTGTTCCCCTGGCGGACGATCCGCGGCGAGGAGTGCTCCGGCTACTGGCCGGCCGGCACCGCGGCCTTCCACATCGGCGCCGACATCGCCTCGGCGGTGGTCCGCTACGTCCGGGCCACCGGGGACGTCGCCTTCGAGAAGGAGTACGGGCTCGAACTCCTGGTGGAGACCGCCCGGATGTGGCGTTCGCTCGGCCACCACGACGCCGAGGGCCAGTTCCGGATCGAGGGCGTCACCGGCCCCGACGAGTACAGCGCGGTCGCCGACAACAACGTCTTCACCAACCTGATGGCGCAGAGCAACCTGCGCAACGCCGCCGAGGCCGCCACCCGGCACCAGCCCGAGGCAGCCGCCCTCGGCGTGGACACCGAGGAGATGGCCGCCTGGCGGGACGCCGCGAGCGCGATGTTCGTCCCCTACGACGAGAAGCTCGGCGTGCACCCGCAGGCCGACGGCTTCACCGACCACCAGTTCTGGGACTTCGAGGGCACCCCGCCGGAGAAGTACCCGCTGCTGCTGCACTTCCCCTACTTCGACCTGTACCGCAAGCAGGTGGTCAAGCAGGCCGACCTGGTGCTCGCCATGCAACTGCGCGGCGACGCCTTCACCGACGAGCAGAAGGCCCGCAACTTCGCCTACTACGAGCGCCTCACCGTGCGGGACTCCTCCCTCTCGGCCTGCACCCAGGCGGTGATCGCGGCCGAGGTCGGCCAGCTCGACCTCGCCTACGACTACACCGCCGAGGCCGCGATGATGGACCTGCACGACCTCGGCGGCAATACCCGGGACGGCCTGCACATGGCGTCCCTGGCCGGGGCCTGCATCGCGCTGGTGGCCGGGTTCGGCGGGCTGCGCGACCACAACGGGACGCTGGCGTTCCGGCCCCGGCTGCCGTCCGGGCTGCGCCGGCTGACCTTCTCGATGCAGATCCGCAAGTGCCTGCTGGAGGTCCGGATCACCCACGCCGGCACCACGTACACGCTGCGCCGGGGCGAGGCCCTGCCGCTCACCCATGAGGGGGAGGACCTGGTGGTCAGGGCGGGCACCCCGGTGACCCGGCCGATCGTGAAGCCGCCGGCGCAGGAGCGCTGCGGCCAGCCGCCCGGGCGCGAGCCGGCCCGCCGGCAGCCGCACGCCGGAGTGGCGGGCGGCGGGACGGTCGGCTCCGCGCCGGACCACCTCGCGGCCGAGTAGCCACCCCGGTCGAGCGGCCGCCCCCGCCGGGCGGTCACCCGGGCGGCCCGCCCGGGGTGCGGGCGGGCGGTCGCCGCCGCAGGGTGCTGGTGACCTGTGACCGGCGGCCGATGAGGGAGTGCCCCGTGGTGAGTGTGGCCGAGCAGATGGTGGAGGTGCTCCGGCAGGCCGGGGTGGAGCGGGTCTACGGCGTGGTCGGCGACAGCCTCAACCCGGTGGTGGACGCGATCCGCCGCACCGACGGCATCAGCTGGGTGCACGTGCGCAACGAGGAGGCGGGCGCGTTCGCGGCGGCGGCCGAGGCGGAGCTGAGCGGCCGGCTGGCGGTCTGCGCCGGCTCCTGCGGCCCGGGCAACACCCACCTGATCCAGGGCCTGTACGACGCCCAGCGCAGCGGGCTGCCGGTGCTGGCCCTCGCCTCGCACATCCCGTCCGGGCAGATCGGCAGCGGCTTCTTCCAGGAGACCCACCCCGACCGGGTGTTCACCGACTGCAGCAGCTGGTGCGAGATGGTCTCCACCCCGGCCCAGCTGCCGCGGCTGCTGCGGATCGCGGTGCAGCACGCGCTCGGGGCGCACGGCGTCTCGGTGCTGGTCTTCCCGGGGGACGTGGCCGCGCTGCCGGCCGCCGGCCCGACCGGGACGGGCGGCTTCCTGACCGAGCAGGCGGTCGCGGCGCCGCCCTGGTCGCAGGTGCAGGAGCTGGCCAAGGCGCTCAACTCGGTCCGCAAGGTGGCGCTGTTCTGCGGCGCCGGGGTGCGCGGCGCCCATGCCGAGGTGATGGACGTGGCGGCCGCCCTGCAGTCCCCGGTCGGGCACTCGCTGCGCGGCAAGGAGTGGATCCAGTACGACAATCCGTACGACGTCGGGATGAGCGGACTGCTGGGCTACGGCGCCTGCCACGAGGCGCTGCACGAGGCCGACCTGGTGCTGCTGCTGGGCACCGACTTCCCCTACGACTCCTTCCTGCCGCAGGCCAGGACGATCCAGGTCGACCACGACGCGACCAGGCTCGGCCGTCGGACCCCGCTGGAGCTGGCCGTGCACGGCGACGTGTCGGCGACCCTGCGGGCGGTGCTGCCGCTGCTGGAGCCCAAGACCGACCGGGCCTTCCTGTTCGGCATGCTGGAGAAGCACTACCGGGCGCTGGACGGGGTGATCGGCGCGTACACCAAGGACATCGAGCGGCACCTGCCGATCCACCCGGAGTACGTGGCCGCCGTGCTGGACGAGGTCGCCGCCGACGACGCGGTGTTCACCGTGGACACCGGCATGAACAACGTCTGGGCCGCCCGCTACCTCACCCCCAACGGCCGCCGCCGGGTGATCGGCTCCTTCCTGCACGGCTCGATGGCCAACGCGCTGCCGCACGCGATCGGGGCCCAGCTGGCCTGCCCCGGGCGGCAGGTGGTCTCGATGTCCGGTGACGGCGGGCTGGGGATGCTGCTCGGCGAGCTGCTGACGGTGGCCCGGCACCGGCTGCCGGTGAAGACGGTGGTCTTCAACAACGGCGCCCTCGGCATGATCAAACTGGAGATGCTGGTCTCCGGCTACCCGGAGTACGCGATCGACAACGGTGACGTGGACTACGCGGCGATCGCCCGGGCGGCGGGCATCCCGGCCAAGCGGGTCACCGACCCGGCGAAGGTCCGGGAGGTGCTGGCGGAGGCGCTGGAGCGGCCGGGCCCCGCGCTGGTGGACGTGGTCACCGACCCGAACGCGCTCTCCATCCCGCCGCACATCACCGCCGCGCAGCTCAAGGGCTTCGCCCTCGCGGCCGGGCGGACGGTGCTGTCCGGCGGCGTCGGCAAGATGATCGACCTGGCGCGCAGCAACCTGCGCAACATCCCGCGGCCGTGACCCGTGTTCCCGCGGCCGTGATCCGCGCTCCCGGACGTGAACCGGCGGGGCTCGGGCCGGACACTCCGGTGATTTGCCTCTGAGGCAAATTTCTTGCCCAGCAGGCACGGCGGGTGTCCACTGGGTCCATGACCACCAGCCCGCCGGACGACCAGGAGGTCGTCGGCCTCGCCGCCCGCCTGCGCGAGCACCGACTCGGCAGCCGGCTCACCCTGGAGGCCGCGGCCGCCCGGGTCGGGCTCTCCCCAGCCTATCTCTCCCGCCTGGAGACCGGACGCCGGCAGCCCTCGCTGCCGGTGCTCCTCGGCCTCGCCCGGGCCTACGGCAGCTCCGTCTCCGGCCTGCTCGGCGAGACGCCGGGCGACCTGGACCCCGTCGTCCGCGGCGGCGCGATCGAACCCGGCCGGGCCGGCGGCTGGGGCTACCGGCGGGCCGGCGCCCCCGGCCGGGCCATGCAGGCGCTGCGGGTCCAGGTGCCGCCGAGCGTCCAGGACGAGGTCGTCCGGGTGCACCCGGGGGAGGAGTGGTTGTACGTCGTCCGCGGCCGGCTGCGGCTGACCCTCGGCGAGCGCGTCCACCTGCTGGCGGAGGGTGACTCGGCCCACTTCGACTCGCTCACCCCGCACTGCATCGCGGCGGACTCGGCGGACGGCGTCGAACTGCTCTTCCTGCACACCCTGCTGCAGAGCCCCGGGGGCGAACTCTGCCTCGGCGGCGGCCCGGTGCCGCACTGAGCGGCGCCCCGCCGTCCCGTGCCGCCCCGGCGCCACCGCACCGACCTGCCCCGCACCGCCGACCCCGCGTCATGATCCGGGCGGCCGGACCGCCCTGGAACGAAAGAGGCCTGCCATGACCGAGCCCGTCGCCCTGCCCGCCACCCCCGCCGAGGCCCCCGCGCCCGCCACCATCGACGCCGGCAAGCGGGCCAACCGCCGGGTCGGGATCAGGGTCCTGATCTACATGGTCGCCACCCACGGCTTCGCCGGCTTCATCATGCTGCTGTTCGAGATCGGCTCGCGGAAGGGCTGAGGCCGGCTCCCCCACCCCTGTCGGCGGGTCGGCGCCCCACGGTCGTCCGGAGCGGCTCAGAGCCGCTCCAGCAGGCCGCAGAGCGCGTCCAGCGCGCCCGCGAAGGCATGTTCGGGCGGCGTGCCGTAGCCGATCACCAGGCCGGGCGGCGCCTGCGGCCCGTCGCCCGCCCGGTCGTCCCGGCACTCGGCCAGTCCGCCCAGCGCCAGGCCGGCCGCCGCACCGCGCCCGATCAGCTCCGCCTCGCCGGGCCCGCCCGGCGGCAGCACCAGGACCGCGTGCAGGCCGGCCGCCACGCCCGTCACCCGTATCCGGGGGGCCCGCTCGGCGAGCGCCGCCACCAGCCGGTCGCGGCGCCGCCGGTAGTGCAGCCGGCAGCGCCGGACATGCCGGTCGTAGGTGCCCGAGGTGATCAGCTCGGCCAGGGTGAGCTGGTCCAGCGCCCCGGACTGGGTGTCGGCCAGCCGCTTCAGCCGGGTGACCGGGGCGACCAGCTCCTGCGGCAGCGCCAGCCAGCCCAGCCGCAGGGCCGGCGCCAGGCTCTTGCTGGCCGTGCCCGAGTAGACCACCCGCTCGGGGTCGAGCGCCTGCATCGCGCCGAGCGGCTGCCGGTCGTAGCGGAACTCGCCGTCGTAGTCGTCCTCGATCACCAACCCGCCGGTGCGCCGGGCCCACTCCACCGCCGCCGACCGGCGGGGCGCCAGCAGTGGTGCCCCGGTGGGGAACTGATGGGCCGGTGTCAGCAGCACCGCCCCGGCGCGGACGCCGGTCAGCAGGTCCGTCCGGGCGCCGCCCTCGTCCAGCGGCAGCGCCACCCGCTCCAGACCGGAGGCCGTCACCACCTGCTGGAGCGGCGCCAGCCCGTACGCCTCCACGGCCAGCGCGGCCGCCCCGCGCTCGCGCAGGGCCGCGCAGAGCAGGTTGAGGGCCTGGGTGTGCCCGGAGCAGATCAGGATCCGCTCCGGGGCGGTCCGTACCCCGCGGACCCGGGCCAGGTAGGCCGCGAGGGCCTGCCGCAGTTCGATCCGGCCGAGCGGGGTGTCGTAGCCGAGCGCTTCGTTCGGGGCGGCGGTCAGGGCCCGCCGGGCGGCGGCCGACCAGGCGGTGCGCGGGAACATCGAGAGGTCCGGCCGTCCGGGCCGCAGGTCGTACCGGACGGCCGGGCCGGGCGGCGGTGCGCCCGGGGCGACGGCCGGCGCGGGCGGCGCGGCCCGGTCCGCGACGGTGGTGCCGGAGCCCTGCCGGGAGGTCAGCCAGCCCTCGGCGGTCAGCTGGAGGTAGGCCTCCACGACGGTGTTGCGGGCGATCCCGAGGTCGCCGCCGAGCGCCCGGGAGGACGGCAGCCGGGTGCCGGGGGCGAGCCGGCCGTCCTGCACGGCCTCGCGCAGCGCGTCCTCCAGGGCGGCCCGCAGGCCGAGCCCCCGGGCCTGGCGGCCGGTGAGGTCCAGGTGCAGGTCGCCGCCGAAAGTGGACCAGGATTCCATGCTCCCAATGAACCATGCCGACGGGCCAGTCTGCTCCTAGGCTGGGCGCCATGACGACGAACGACACCCTTGCCGCCGAGGACCGCGCCGACCGCACCCACGCCCACGCCCATGTCCCCGCCCCCGAGCAGCGGATCTCCCTGCCGGAGCTGCTCCCGGACTTCTACCGGGCGATGAGCGCCCTGGAGCGGGCCTCCAAGGCCGGGATCGAGCCGCAGCTCGCCGAGCTGGTCAAGGTCCACGCCTCGATGATCAACGGCTGCGCGTTCTGCATCGACATGCACGCCGCCGACGCGGTCAAGGGCGGCGAGCAGGAGCACCGGATCCGCTCGCTGCCGGCCTGGCGGGAGACCCCCTGGTTCACCGCCCGGGAGCGTGCCGCCCTCGCGCTGACCGAGTCGGTCACGCTGCTCACCCAGGGCCACGTTCCGGACGCCGTCTACCAGGAGGCCGCCCGCCACTTCGAGCAGACCGAGCTGGCGAGCCTGATCGCGGTGGTCGTCACCATCAACGCCTGGAACCGGATCGGCGTCACCTCCCGGCTGAGCCCGGCCGCGCGCTGACCCGCCGACCCGCCCGGTCCCACCGACCGGCCGACCCGTACCCGTACCCGTCCGAAATCCGCCGGACCGCCGGCCCCGAGACTGGCAGGCTGCCACCCATGACGAGCGATCAGACCAGCGATCAGCAGGACCGGGCCCGACTCCTCCACGCGCTGCACCGCCCCGGCGACCCGGTGCTGCTGGCCAACGTCTGGGACGCGGCCGGCGCCCGGCTGGTCGCCGCCGCCGGGGCGGCCGCCCTCGCCACCGCCAGCGCGAGCGTCTCCTGGACGCTCGGCTACCCCGACGGCGACCGCGCCGACCTCGCCGAGGTGCTGGCGCAGACCGCCAGGATCGTCCGGGCGGCCGGCGCCCTGCCCGTCACGGCCGACCTGGAGAGCGGTTTCGCCGACACCGCCGAGGGCGTCGGCGCGAACATCACCGCTCTGCTCGCCACCGGCGCGGTCGGGGTCAACCTGGAGGACGGGCTGCCCGGCCCCGGCGGCCCGCTGCGCCCGGTCGAGGAGGCGGCCGCCCGGATCGCCGCCGCCCGCGCGGCCGCCGACGCCGCCGGCGTCGCGCTCTTCGTCAACGCCAGGACCGACGTCTTCCTGCTGGCCGTGGGCGATCCGGCCGACCGCCCGGAGCACGCCGTCACCCGGGCCCGGGCCTACCTCGCGGCCGGCGCCGACGGCATCTTCGTCCCCGGCGTCGGCGACCCGGACACCGTCGCGGCGCTGGCCGCGGCCGTGCCCGCCCCGCTGAACGTGCTGGCCGGCCCGGGCGCCCCGGCCGTCCCCGAGCTGGCGAAGCTGGGCGTGGCCCGGGTCAGCCTCGGCCCGGGCCTGGCCCGCGCCGCCTACGCGGCGCTGCGGCTCGCCGCCGAGGAGGCCTACGGGCCCGGCACGTACGACGGCATCGCCGGCGGTCTCGGCTACCAGGAGCTGAACGCCCTGCTGGCGGACTGAGACCGGCCGGGGCCGGCCCGGCCCGGCAGCAGGCCGGATCGGGCGGGCCGGGTCAGCCGACCGTCCCCGGCCGGGGCGTCAGTGCCTGCAGGCCCTTGACCGGGCCGCCGGCCACCGGCAGTCCGGCCGCCTGCTGCAGGACGAGATCGCCGGGCGAGACGCTGAGACCGTCGGCGATCCCGTCGAGGGCGTCGCCGCCCGCCGGGGCGGGGGCGGCGTGAGCGGGGGCGGCGGCCAGCGCGAGGCCCGCCATGGTGAGGGCGGCGAGTGCCGTGAGCTTCTTCATGGCAGGCCAAACGAGCCGGCGGCCCGACGGTCACCCACGCGGGCCGCCGGGCCGTCACCCGGCGCGGTTCAGCCCACCCGGACGGGCAGGGTGCGCACGCTGTTGCTGACGAAGGAGCCGATCGGCTCCGGGGCCGGCCCGTCGGCCGCGGTCAGGCCGGGGAACCGGCCGAACAGGCCGCTCAGCGCGACCTCCGCCTCCAGCCGGGCCAGGCCCGAGCCGAGGCAGAAGTGCGGCCCGTGGCCGAGCGAGAGGTGCCGGGCGTGCCGGGTGATGTCGAAGCGGTCGGCGTCCGGGTAGTGCTCCTCGTCGCGGCCGGCCGAGCCGTAACCGGCGAGCAGCGCCTCGCCGCGCCGGATCAGCACACCGCCGACCTCGATGTCCTCGCTCGCGTACCGCAGCGGGAACTGGCCGACCGGGGAGTCGTGGCGCAGGGTCTCCTCGACCACCGCGGACCAGGGCTGCTGCCCGTCGAGCACCAGCCGCAGCTGCTCGGGGTGGGCGAGCAGCGCGCGGACGGCGTTGGTGATCAGGTTCAGCGTGGTCTCGTGCCCGGCCACCAGCATCAGCAGCAGGGTCCCGACCAGCTCCTGCTCGGTGAGCCGGTCGTCGGCGGCGCGGGCCGCGATCAGGTCGGTGGTCAGGTCGTCACCGGGTTCGGCGCGCTTGGCCGCGACCACCGAGGCGAGCAGCGCGAACAGGCCCTGCTGGGCGGCGACCGCGGCCTCCGGGGTCGCCGAGCTGGAGACCAGGGTGTTGGACAGCTCATGCAGCTCGTCCTGCTGCTTGGCGGGCAGCCCTAGCAGCTCGCCGATCACCTGCATCGGCAGCGGGTAGGCGAAGTGCGTACGCAGGTCGAAGTCGCCCTCCAGCAGGGCGACCCGGTCGAGCAGGGCCGCGGCCCGGGCCTCCACGGCCGGCCGCAGCTCGGCGATCCGGCGCGGGGTGAAGGCCTGGGTGACCAGCCCGCGCAGCCGCCGGTGCTCCTCGCCGTCGGCGGTGACCATTCCGGGCACGGTGACGAAGTTGACCAGCGGCCAGCCCTTGGGCAGCCGGCCCTCGGTGAAGGTGCTCCAGAGCTGCGGGTTCTTGCCGACCCGAGGGTCGGCCAGCAGCTGCTGCAGGGTGTCGTGCCGGGTTATCGCCCAGACCACCACCCCGCCAGGGAGTTCCACCAGGACCGCGGGCCCGGCCGCCCGGAGTCGGGCGTTCTCGCCGTGCTGGTCGCGTCCGAAGGGGTCGAGGGGGACGGGGCTGAGGTCATCGGAGTTGCGGACGGCGGTGTCCATACGGGCCTCTCGGGAACGGCGGGGCGGGGCGGGGTGAAGGCGCTGTAGAGCACGGGCAGGCCGACCAGGGCCCGTGACCAGGGTGACGGACGCCAGGTCAGTTCACCCGCCGGAACCGCGAGTTGGAGGTCGGGCAGGCGGTGCAGCAGGGTCTCGACGGCGGTCTCGACGATCAGCCGGGCCGGCTCCTGGGCCGGACAGACGTGCTTGCCGGCGCCCCACGCCAGGTGGGCGCGGTTGCCGGCCAGGCCGGTGCCGTCGCGCAGGGTCGAGCCGGAGTCCGGGGCGCCGCCCTGGGCGGCCGGGTCGGCGTTGGCGGCGGCCAGGCCGAGCACGAGCATGTCGCCCTCGGTGATGTACTGCCCGCCCAGCACGGTGTCGCCGGTGGCCCAGCGCCCGGGGAAGTTCTGCGTCGGGGGGTCCCGCCACAGCACCTCCTCCAGGGCGTCGGCGACGGTCAGCCGGCCGCCGCTCAGGGTGGCCCGGAACCGGCGGTCGGTGAGCAGCAGCCGCAGGGTGTTGCCGGTCCAGTTGATGGTGGTCTCGTTGCCCGCGACCAGGATCACCACCAGGTGGTGCACGGCCTCCTCGTCGCTCAGCGCGGCCGGGTGGGCCAGCAGCCAGGAGGTGAGGTCGGGGCCCGGCTCGGCCCGGCGGCTGCGGACCAGTTCGGTCAGCGTCGCCTGGAACTCGACGCCCGCCCGGACGGACTTCTCGCTGCTGTCCACGAAGTGGCTGATCAGCTCGATCAGCCTGGGCCCGGCCTCGGCGGGCAGGCCCAGCAGCTGGGTGAAGACCAGCAGCGGCAGCCGGCGGGCGTACTGGGCGATCAGGTCGGCGGTGCCGTCCGGTCCCCAGCCGTCGATCAGCGAGTCGGCGGCGGCCTCGGTGGTCTCGCGCAGCCGGCGCTGGTCGATCCGGGCGAGCGTGTCGGCGACGGCGGCGCGCAGCCGCTGGTGCTCGGCGCCGTCCAGGTTGAGCAGGGTCGGGCGCCAGGAGGTCATCGGCAGCAGCCGCGACTGCGGGCTCAGCCGGCCCTCGGCCGGGACCCGCCAGCGGCGCGAATCCTTGGAGAACAGCTGCTCGTTGCGGGTGAGTTCGAGCAGTTCGGGGTAGCCGAGGACGAGCCACGCCTCGACACCGGGCTCCAGCTCGATCGGCGCGACCGGGCCGTGCCGCTCGCGCAGCCCCGCGTACAGGCCGTGCGGGTCGTCGGCCACGGCCGAGCCGTACAGCGGGGCGGCCCCGCTCGGCGCGGCCCCGGCGTGCATCGGGCAGCCGGGCGGTGGGCCGGGCGGCGCGGCCTGGGCCGGCGGCTCGGTGACGGCCGAGGCGGTGCCCGGCTCGGGTGTGCTCATGGCTGGAGCTCCAGGACGGCGGTGGAGTGCAGGTGGCCGACGAAGTCGATCAGCAGGTCGTAGGCGGCCGTGCGGTCGCGGACGTCACAGTGCAGGATCGGCACGTCGGGCAGCAGGTCGAGGGCGGCGCGCAGCTCGTCCTCGGGGTAGCTGGGACTGTCGGGGAAGGTGTTGACGGCCACGGCGAAGGGGATGCGCTGCTCCTCCAGCCGGCCGAGGATGTCGAAGCTCTCGCCCACCCGGCGGACGTCCACCAGGGCGACGGCGCCGAGCGCGCCGCGCGACAGGTCGTCCCAGAGCGGCTGGAAGCGCTCCTGGCCGGGCGTGCCGAACAGGTACAGCGCGAGCCGGGAGTTGAGGGTGATCCGGCCGAAGTCGAGGGCGACCGTGGTGGTGCGCTTGCCGGCGCGGCCGGTGAGGTCGTCCACGCCGACGCCGGCGGCGGTCATGGTCTCCTCGGTACGCAGCGGGGTGATCTCGCTGAGCGAGCCGACCAGGGTGGTCTTGCCGACCCCGAACGGTCCGGTGATCAGGATCTTCACCGCGCCCCGTACCGAGGACGGCAGGTAGTCGGGCTCGGGCCCGGACGGCTCAGCGGAGTTGGCGGAGGCCAACGAGCACCTCTTCCAAGAGGGTTGCGGGCAGGCGTTCGGCCTGCGGGGCGGGCGGGAGGACCTGGACGGCGCCGAGGTCCCAGAGGTCGCCGACCAGGACCTTGACCACGACGAGCGGCAGGCCCAGGTGGGCGGCGACCTCGGCGACCGAGAGCAGGCTCCGGCAGAGCGTCAGGATCCGCTGGTGTTCGCGGTTCAGCGCCCCGTCGGGCAGTTCCGGGAGGTCCGGCGAGACGCTCAGCAGGCTTTCCAGGGCCAGGCTTTCGCGGCTCGGCCGGCTGCGGCCACCGGTGATCACGTACGGCCGGACCGGGTTGCTCACCGCTGGATCCCCGCCACGTGCTCCGCCCGCGGCGGACTGGTGAGGTGGGCGCCGATCCGCTCGACCAGGACCTGCATCTGGAAGGCCACCAGGCCGGCGTCGACGGCCTCGCCGGTCACCACGGCCAGGTGGGCGCCCGAGCCGGCCGCGACGACGAACAGGTAGCCGCCGCCGTACTCGACGACGATCTGCCGGGTGGAGCTGCCGCGTCCGCCGAAGCCCTGCGCGACGCCCCGGGCCAGCGACTGCAGTCCGGAGCAGGCGGCGGCCAGGCGCTCGGCGTCCTCCCAGGCGATGTCCGCGCTGCGGCCGATCTCCAGGCCGTCGTTGGACACCACGACGGCGTGCTGGACCTCGGGGACGGTGATGATGTCGGCGAGCAGCCAGCCGAGGTCAGGATTGGTGGTCATCGGATTCTCCGGAGCGCTGGGGAGGGCGGGGGGAGGCCTGGTCGGGGCCCGGGCGGGTCGCCGAGCGGCCGGTGGCGGTGCCGGCCTGGAACCGTGCCATGAAGCTCTGTGCCTGGTGGGCCGAGCGGGCCGGCGCCGGTGCGGGCTCGGCGGGCCGGGGGACCTCGGCCGAGCGGTCGCGCCGGTGGCTGCGACGCGGCAGCGGCGGCGGGGTGCCACCGGGGGTGCGGGCTTCCTCCGCCGGTCGGGCGGAGGGGAGCCGGTGGGGTGCGGCCGCCCCGGGGCGGGCCGGTACGCCGTCCGGTCCGGGGACGGCGGGTGCTCCCGCGGTCGGTGCGGTGGGTGCGGTCGGCGGCAGCGGTTCGGTGAGCAGGGCGTTCGGCAGCAGGACCACGACCCGTACGCCGCCGTAGGGGGAGGGCGCCGAGCTGAGGGTGACCCGGAACCCGTACTGCTCGGCCAGCCGCCCGACCGCCGCGAGGCCCAACTGCGGTACCTCGCCGAGCCGGGAGACCTCCAGCGTGCTGCCGCCGGACAGCACGGCGGCGGCCTTGGCGACGGCCTGGTCCGCCATGCCCACGCCACCGTCGTCGATCTCGATGACGGCGCCGTTGTGGACCGGCATCAGGGTGACGAACACCTGGGTGCTGGGCGGTGAATAGCGGGTGGCGTTGTCCAGCAGCTCGGCGACGGCGTGGATCAGCGCCTCGGCGGCGGCGCCGATCACGGCGGTCTCCAGCTTGCTGCGCACGATCACCCGCTGGAACGGCAGGATGCGCGACTGGGCGCCGCGCACCACGTCCTCCAGCGGGACCGGCTCCGGCCAGTGCCGTCCGGCCCGGGCCCCGCAGAGCACGGCCAGGGTCTGTGCCAGCCGGGCCTGTTGGGCGGCGGCGTGGTCGGCCTTGAGCAGGCCGTCCAGCAGTTCCGGGTCGTGGTGGGTGCGTTCCATCTCGTCCAGCAGGGCCTGCTGGTCGTGGGCCATCACCAGGATGCGCCGGGCGACGCTGAGGAAGGCCCGCTGGGTGGAGGAGTTGAGTTCCTGTTCGCGCTGCACGGCGGCGTTCTCGCTGCCGCGGTGCTCGCGTTCGTCGGTCAGCTGCTGCCGCAGCAGGTCGAGTTCGCGCTGCTGGGCACCGAGCCGGCGCCGCTGGGTGCGGGTCACCGCCCGGTACCGCGCGACGGCGAGCAGTGAGAGGGCGGCCAGTACGCCGATCGCGGTCGCGCACCACTGAGTCATCGTCACGGGCGAATTCTAGGGCGGTGATCCTACGATGATGTGAACAGATCCCCGGTCAACTGTGCGGACCTGCCGGGTCCGGCGGTGTGCCCGGCCGTCGTGCCGCCGCCTGGCCTGCGGATTCGCCCGCCCGGTGAGTCCGGCAGGAATAGTCCGGGGCATGTCAGGACGCGGCGGTCGCCGTCCGATGGAGCAGCAGCAGGGCCACGTCGTCCGGGCGGGAGCGGCGCTCGGTCACGTTGAGGGTCAGCAGATCGGCGAGCCGCTCCAGCTCCGGGCCCATCGCGCCCTGGACCGGGCCGGTCCGGGCGGCCCACAGCTCCAGCCCGCCGAGCATCCGGTGGACCGACTCGTCGTAGTCCTCCTCGCGGTCCTCGACCAGGCCGTCCGTGTAGACCAGCAGCGATTCGCCGACGGCGAGGCTGTCCACGGTCAGCCGGTACGGCGCGCCCGGGTCGACCCCGAGCGGCGGGCCGCCCGGCAGGTCCAGCTCCACGGCCTTCGCGCCGGTGATCCGGACCGGCGCGGGGTGGCCGGCGCGGGCCGCGCACAGCGTGCCGTCGGCCGGGTCGAGGGTCAGGTAGAGGCAGGTCGCGAAGAGCTCGGTGTCCAGCTCGGCGAGCAGCCGGCTGGTCCTGGCCAGGGTGGCGGCCGGGTCGTGGCCGTCGGTGGCGTACGCGCGCAGGCCGCTGCGCAGCTGGCCCATCACGGCGGTCGCCTCGGCGTTGTGGCCCTGGACGTCCCCGATCACCAGCCCGACCTTGCCGCCCGGCAGCCGGATCAGGTCGTACCAGTCGCCGCCGATCTGCATGCCCTCGGTGCTGGGCAGGTAGCGGGCGGCGGCGGCGATACCGGGGATCACCGGCAGGGTCCGCGGCAGCATCGCGCGCTGCAGCTCGGTGGCCCGGTGGTGGTGGGTGTCGTACAGCCGGGCCCGCTCGAGGGACTGCGCGAGGATCCCGGCGAAGGCCGAGTACAGGGTGCGGTCGTCGCGGCTGAAGGCCCGCTCGGTGGCGAAGGTGATCAGGCAGGAGCCGACCTGGCGTCCGGAGGCGATCAGCGGCAGCACCGCCCAGGACGGCGGGGTCAGTGCGCCGCCGGAGCCGCCCTGGCCGCCGGTGCTCCGGCCCGGTTCGCTGAACAGCGGGGTGGAGCGCGCCAGCGAGTGCTGCATGACGCCCTCGGAGAGGTCGGCCAGCCGGTTCAGCTCGGTACGCCGCGGGCCGCCGTACACGGTGTGCGAGACGGGCAGCAGCCGGCCCTCGTCGACCAGGTCGAGGACCAGGCTGGCGGCGCCGAGCGCCGGCCCGGCCACGTCGGTGACGGCGGTGGTGACGTCCCGGACGGTGATCGCCCGGGAGAGGGTGCGGGTCAGCGCGAGCAGCAGCGCGGAGCGGGCGCCGACCGCGGGGGACTCCCGCTCCGCGTCGGGGGCGCCGGACCCGGCGGCCGGCCGGTCCTCGGGCGCGCCGGTGCGGTCCCGGTCGACCAGCAGGCCGGCAATCCGGACCGGCCGGCCGTGGATGTCGAGCATCACCTCGCCGCTCTCCCGGACCCGGGTGACGCCGCCGCCCCGGCGCAGCACCCGGTAGGCGAGCCGGTACGGGCCGCCGACGGCCAGCGCGTCGGCGAGGCCGGCCTGGACGTCGGGCAGGTCCTCGGGGTGGACGATCCGGGACAGGTCGGGGGCCTCGGCGGCGCTGCCCTCGGGAGGCGGCGGCAGGCCGACCACCCGGTAGGCCTGGGCGTCCCAGAAGGTCTCGCCGGTGACCAGGTCGCGTTCGAAGGCGCCGGCGCCGGCCGCGTGCACGGCGAGCGAGAGCAGCGGATGGGCGAGCGGGGCGGGGTCGCCGCCGGCGGGGCTGTGGGTACGCACGCCCTTGGGGACGCGGGTGCTCGCGTGGACGTGGTCGAGCAGGTGGGAGAGCCGGTGGGCGCAGGCCTCGCCGATCGTCTCCAGCACGTCCAGGTCGCGGCGCGGGACGGTGCCGCGGTGGGCCAGCGCCAGGGCGAGGACACCGATCGGCCGGTCGTCCACGACCATCGGCAGGGTCACCAGGGCGACCATGCCGGTGCCCATGCCGGAGTTGCGGTTGGGGTAGTCGATGCTGGTGCGCTCGGGGCTGAGCAGGTAGGGGCGGCGCAGCCGGAGCGCCATCGCGGCGGGCAGGTCGCCGGCCGGGTCGACGGTGCCGTAGCGCTCGTGGGCCCATTCCGGCAGGCCGTGCGAGGCGGTCAGCCGGAGCATTCCGGCGGAGTCGAGAAGGTAGATCGCGTTGCCCTCGCCGGTGATCCAGGCGGGGCCCTCGGCGAGGATGGTGCCGAGCAGTTCGCCCGCGCCGGAGCAGTTCAGCAATAACCGCACGCAGCGCATCGGGCTGCGGGCGACGGAGCCGGTGAGCGGGCTCCGGCTCTCGTCCTCGGAGGGGGGGAGCCACGGGGAGGTCAGGTCCATCGGGCTACCCGGCCTTTCCGTTCCGCAGGGGGGTCACGCCCTTGGGGCGAACGTAATTTCTTCATCCTATTTGTTCAACTCGCGAATGGGGGTCCGAGACGCCGGACCACGACCAGGGACCGGTCGTCGGCGACGTCCCGGGCGACCGCGCGCAGCAGCCGGCCGGCCGGGCCGCCCGCGCTCCGCGGCGCCCGCAGCACCGGCTCGGCGGCGGCCAGCAGCCGACCGATCCCGGTCTCGATGTCCTGGCCGGGCACCTCCACCAGGCCGTCGCTGTAGAGCAGCAGGGAGTCGCCGAGCGCCAGCCGCCCGCGCGTCGCCGGGTACGGGCTGCCGGGCAGCAGCCCGAGCGCCGGACCGCCGTCGCCGCCGAGCAGCCAGCTGCCGCCGCCCTCCCGGCGGTAGTGGGCGGGCGGCGGGTGGCCGGCGTTGAACAGCCGGTACTCCCCGCTGGCCGGCCGCAGCGCGAGGTGCACGGCGGTCGCGAACTCGTCCTCCCAGCCGAGCCCCACCAGGTAGTCGTTGGCGGCGGGCAGGAAGGACTCCGGCGGCACCGAGCCCAGCAGCATCGCGAACGCGCCGGACAGGTGCATCGAGCGGGCGGCGGCCCGGCTGCCCTTGCCGGAGACGTCCACCAGGACGACCTCCAGCAGGTCCTGCTCGGGCCGGTCGGCGCAGAGCAGGAAGTCCCCGGAGAAGGAGTTGCCGCCGACGGGCGCCAGCGCCCGGTCGAAGTGCCAGTCCAGCAGCCGGTCCGGCAGGCGGCCGAGGGCGTGGGTGTGCTCGGAGAGCTCCAGCAGCATCGAGTCGCCGCGCAGGCCGCGCAGGCCCAGCCGGTTGCGGAACCGCGCCGTCGCCAGCCCGGCCACCGCGGTCAGCGCGAGCACCACGGTGACCCCGGACCGTACGCCGTGCGGCTCGTGCCAGGCGGCGCTGAGCGCGCTGCCGGCCAGGACCCCGGCCACCAGGGCCAGCTGCCGGCGGGTGCTGAGCACCAGTGCGCCGCAGACCAGCGGGAGCACCAGGGCGGACGGGGGCCAGCTCGCCGGCAGGAGGACCGACATCGCGGTGAAGAGCGCGGTGAGCCCCAGCAGCAGGAGCAGCGCGTCGCGCGCCGCGGCCGGGTCGCCGTCGAGCAGTCGGCTGCCCCAGCGGCCGAGCGGTCCGCGGCGGGCGGCCCGCGCCCAGCGACGTGGGCCGGTCCGGCGGCGGGCGGCCTCCTCGGCTGCGGGCACGGCAACCTCTCCCGGGGTCCGGCGGCCGGCACCGACCGCCTGTGTGATCAGTCAATCTAGTGCCGAATGCCCGTTTGCTCCCCTTCCGGGCCCGGCGGCGCGGCCGGTCGTGGGTCGTCCGGCCGCGGGTCGGCCGGTGCGGCGTCCGGGCGGCGGGAACGCGGTGCGGGAGCGGTCCGGGCGGGCTGCCGGGCGGCTGCCGGGCGGTCAGGCCTCCGGCCGGCCGCAGCGGGCGGTCAGGCCTTCGGCCAGGCCCGCAGCCCGCCGGTGACGACCCCGATCAGCCGGTCCTGGGTGACGGCCTGGTCCTCGGAGCGCTGGAACCCGCCGGCGATCGACAGCGAGGCGAAGCCGTGCGCCACCGAGCGCACGGTACGGGCCGCGTGGATCAGCTCGGGGCCCTGCAGCCCGTAGTCGTACAGCACCGCGACTATCACCTCGACCAGCTCGGCGGCGGCCCGGGTCAGTTCGTCGTCGGGCTGCGGGGCCTGCGGCAGGGCGCTGTACCGGTTGGGGTGCTCGACGGCGTACGCGTGGTAGCCGCGCAGGACGGCCTCCACCGCGTCGTCCCCGCCGCGGCCGACCGCGGACTTGGCCAGCCGGGTGGCCAGCTCCTCGGTGACCCGGACGGCGATCAGCCGGCGCAGCTCGGTGAGGCCGCCCGGGACGTGCTTGTAGAGGGACGGGGTGGCGACCCCGGCCCGCGCGGCGACGGCGGCCAGGGTGAGGGCTTCGGGGCCTTGGTCGTCGATCAGGCCGAGGGCGTGGGTGACGACGGTGTCCGGGGTCAGTCCGGCGCGTGGCATGGGGGCCTCCAGAAGGGTGGTGCGGCGCCGAGGTGCGGCGCGGTGGGGGAAGGCGGCCCGCGCGGGGTGGCCGGGCGCGGGGCGGGCTCAGCCCTGGGTGTCGGCGGTGCTGGGCCGGGACTCGGTGAGCGAGGCCAGGAAGGGCACCAGTGCGTCGGCGGTGGCCTGCGGGAACTCCGCCATCGGGTAGTGGCCGGCGCCCTCGATCATCACCTTGCGGGCGTTGAGCGCGGCGGCCTGGCGGTCGGCGACGACCTCGGGCTTGGGGAAGTCGGGGTCCTTGCTGCCCATCACGACCAGCGCGGGGCAGGTCACCGCGGCCGACCAGCCGACCGGCGCGGAGTCGCCGCGGACGTAGCCGCGGGTGGCGGTCTTCCGCCCCGGGGTGCGCAGCGAGGCGACCAGCTCGGCGCGGTACTCGGCGAAGTCGGCCGGCTTGGCGGTGGGGAAGGCCAGCTTCTGGTACATGCCCCAGAAGGCGGGGAACTGGATCACGGCCGAGCCGAGCACCTTGACCAGGCCGCGCTGGAAGGCGGTCTGCGGCAGGTTCTCGACGAAGGCGTCCAGCAGGGCGATCCCGGCGACCCGGTCGGGGGCGTCCCCGGCGACCTTGACCACGCTGGCGCCGGTGTAGGAGCTGCCGACCAGTACGGCGCGCTCGATGCCGAGGTGGTCCAGCAGGGCCAGGACGTCGTCGGCGATGGCGGCGGGGGAGTAGTCGTCCCACGGGATCGAGGACTCGCCGAAGCCGCGGATGTCCATGGTGATCACCCGGTGGCCGGCCCCGGCCAGCAGCGGGTGCAGGTGGCGGTAGGCGGAGCGGGAGTCGAGCATGCCGGGGACCAGGAGGACGGGCGCGCCGCTGCCGTGCTCGGTGTCGTCGAAGGCGATTCGCCCGCCGGGGACGTCGAGGTAACGGGTCGCGAGAGGAGTGGTGGACATCGCGGGCCTCCTTGGCCTGTGGGCCGTGCCGTCGGCGACTTGCCGATAGCCATAAAGCTAAGGCTAATAGCCTTAGCTGTCAAGGAGTGACGTCCGGTGTCCGATTCGGCCGGCCGCCGTGCGCCCGGCCCGCCGCCGGGATGCGGCGCCCTGCGCACCGGCCCGGCAGGGCGTCAGATGCCCTCCACCTTGAAGGGGTCGTGCTCGGCCAGCAGCTTCTCCAGCCGGGCCTGGTCGACCCGGGTGACGATCTCGGTGCTCTCCTGGCGGTCACGGATCACCTTGGCGAGGGTGAACGAGGAGGTCACCGTGTACAGCAGGCCGATGCCCAGAAAGGCCCTGGTCCATGCGCCTACCGGCAGGTAGGCGATGCCGACGGCCAGGGCGCCGCCGGAGATCGCGAAGGACAGCACGGCCTGGACGTAGTACGCCGCCGTGGTACGTGACTGCATCGAGGTGCTCATGCGGCCAGGATGGCCAAGCGTCATGTCGCGCACATGAGTACGGGTACTCAGATTCAGGTGCGGTTTGTTGACGCCTGTTCACGATCCGTAGTGCCCCCGGATGGTAACCATGCCAAATCGCCCATTCCGCCCCATGAAAATGTTGACTGCCCTCCCTGGACGGCTTGGAATCAGGGGCTCCTAGGATTAACGTTTGATAACGCAGCGCGGTCGGCAACGCCGTATCCACGGCACCGTGCGCTCGCCTAATCCCGCACGACCGGCCCTCCGGGGCAGGTCAGGGAGCCGGGGAACCACCGTTCCTTGGGGTGAATCGGCCAGGCCCAGGCCCGGCCGTAGGAGACCTTCCTGCTCCGAACCCGTCAGCTAACCCGGTAGGCGCGAAGGAAGGAAAGGAGCGCGCCTCCGTGGCGTCGTCGCACTCTCCGGCACACCTCCCGGGTTCCACCGGCACCCAGCTGCTCGACCACCCCTGGCCGCCCGCCCACGGCGGTGCGTACGGCGAGGCCCGGGACGAGACCGCCCCGCCGGCCGACAGCAACCGGCACCGGATGCCCCGTCAGACCCGCGGAACCGGCCCGCTGCTCGGTGTCACCGCGGTGGCCGCCACCCTCGGCGCCACCGGATTCGCCTCCGCGACCCCCGCCGCCGCACCCGCCGTGATCTCGCCGGACGAGACCACCGTGCTCTCCGCCGATCCCGGCCTGGCCCTCGCCGCCCGCATCCAGCTGCAGGCCGACAGCCAGCGCACCGCCGCCGAGGAGGGCGCCCGCCTGCAGGCCGCCAAGGAGGCCGAGGCCAAGCGCGCCACCCAGCAGCAGGAGGCCCAGAAGGCCGCCGCGGCCGCCGAGAAGGCCAAGCTCGCCGCGATCCAGCTGCCGGTCCGCGACTACTTCCTCTCCGCCCACTACGGGCAGAGCGCCTCGTACTGGTCGCACCTGCACACCGGCCTCGACTTCGCCGCCTCCACCGGCACCCCGGTGTACTCGGTCGGCTCCGGCACCATCACCTCGGCCGGCTGGTCCGGCTCGTACGGCTACCGGATCATCCAGACCCTGCCCGACGGCACCGAGATCTGGTACTGCCACCTCTCCTCGATCATCAAGGCCTCCGGCAAGGTCGTGCCCGGCCAGCAGATCGGCAAGGTCGGCGCCACCGGCAACGTGACCGGCCCGCACCTGCACCTGGAGGTCCGCCCGGACGGCGGCGCCCCCGTCGACCCGGAGAGCTGGCTGGAGCAGCGCGGCCTCACCCCCTGACGGATCGGCCCGCCCTGACGGATGGGGCCCTGCCCCGACGGGTCGGCCCTCGTGCCGGCGGGCGGCGGCACGCCCCGCCGGGCCTGCCGCCACCCCCTGACGGACCCTCCCGGCCCCGGCCCCCGCCGGGACCGGCGGGCCGTCACTCCCGCGGGCGGTCCGGCTCCGGCGCCCCGGCCGACCCCTCGGGGGAGCCCGGCGCCGCAGCGTCCTCCTCGGCCCACTGCTCCTCGCCGGCCCACTCCTCCTCCGTGGCCCACTGCTCCTGACCGTCCCACTGCTCCTGGCCGTCCGGGCCGACCTCGCCCTCGGGCTCCTGGGGCAGCTGCGCCAGGTACGCCTCGATCTCCTCCGGGCCCGGCTCCGGCGCCAGGTCGGAGTACTCCTCCACCAGCAGCCGGGGCAGCCCCGGCACCGTCCACTCGCCGAACAGCCGCATCGCCTCCACGGCCGCCGCCGCCTCGAAGGACTCGAAGTCCCCGGCGAGCTCCTGCGGCATCGGCCGGCCCAGCGCGTTCAGCTCGGCCAGGTTGCGGTAGCTGCGCTCCATCAGCCCGTTCTCCAGCAGCATCCGGGCTCCGTCGGTGGCCATCCCGACCGACATCAGCCGGGTGGGACCCCAGCCGCCGTCGCCGTCCACCCGGTCCAGCACGCCGGAGTCCTCCAGCGCCTCGTACGCCGCGATCCGCTCCGCCGGGCCGAGCTCGCGGAACCCGTCCAGCCAGGCCCGGACCGCCGCCGGGTCGTCCACCGCCACGCCGTCCGCGCGCAGCAGCAGGGTGTACAGCCGGGGCCAGGTCACCAGGTCCGCGCGGCGCAGCAGGCCGGTCGCCACCTCGCCCTGCCACTCGGCCTCGGCCAGCAGCCGCTCCTGCCGCTTGGCGTTCAGCCGCTTCGCCGCCCGCTGATGGTCGATCAGCAGCCGCACCGCCGCGCCGTACGCCAGCGGGTCCTCGCCGGGCGCCGGCTGCACGTACAGGTAGAGCCGCTCGTACAGCAGGTGCTCGACGGCCGCCGAGGTCAGCTCGGGCCAGCCGTCGCGGATCCGGCCGCCGCCGAGTTCGAGCAGCGTCAGCACCGCCCGCAGCGGGCCCTCGGCCACCGGCCCGCGGTCCTGGGCCCGCGCCCAGGCGGTCAGCTCGGCGGTCCGGGTACGAGGGGCGAGCCGCAGGTCATCGTCGTTCATGTGACGTACGGTAGCCGCTGTACCGTTGGCGGACATGGTCCCCGTACTGCTCACCGGCCCGCGTCTGGTCATCCGCGAGTTCCACCACACCCCCGGCGACATCGACGCGTTGCACGCCGTCTTCGGCGATCCCGAGACGGCCCGATACCTCCCCTTCGAACCACGCGACCGGGAGACCTGCGCCGACCAGATCGCGCTCTACCTCGAAGAGGCGCAGAAGGATCCGCGCAGCACCTACCGCCTGGCCGTGACCCGCCTGGAGGACGGCGAGGACGCCGTGCCGATCGGTAACGCCGTGCTCGGGGTGGAGCCCCAGCGCGCCGGCTTCGTCGGCTACGCGCTGCGCCGCGACACCTGGGGCCTGGGCTACGCCAGCGAGATCACCCGGCTGATCTGCGGCTTCGGCTTCGGCACCCTCGGACTGCACCGGCTGTACGCCCGGGTCGACCCCGCCAACACCGCCTCCGCCCGGGTGCTGACCAAAGCCGGGTTCCAGCTGGAGGGCCGGATCCGGCACGACCTGTACCTGCGCGGGACCTGGCACGACGCCCAGCAGTACTCGCTGCTGGAGGACGAGTGGACCGCCCAGGGCGGCTGACAGGGGGTTAACCCCACCCCGGACCGGCCGGTGGGCCGGATACCGCCGCCGCGCCGTCCGCGGGACCGTTGAGGTGTCAGCAGGAAGCGAACCGGAACACCACGAGGGACCGAGGCGGCCATGATCAGCAGCAGCGCGGAACGCGGCGAGTACGACGGCTACGAGGCCCACCGCCCGGCCCGGGGCGGCGGGGCCCGGCCGGCCCCCGGGTTCTGGCGGGCGCCGTTCAGCCGCTCGTACTTCCGCGAGGTCGGTTTCACCCTCGGCGGCCTGCCGATCGCCGTCGCCGGGTTCGTCGTCGCCGTCACCCTGTTCTCGCTCGGCCTCGGCACCCTGGTCACCGCGATCGGGCTGCCGGTGCTGGTGGCGCTGCTCGGTTCGGCCCGGGGCTTCGGCGCCCTGGAGCGGGCCCGGGCCCGGGGCCTGCTCGCCCTGGACGTCCCGGCCCCCGCACCGGTCCGGCCGGCCCGTCCCGGATTCTGGGGCGGCGTCACCGGCCGCCTCGGCGACGCGGCCGGCTGGAAGGCCGTGCTGTACCTGGTCCTGATGTTCCCCTGGGCGATCCTCACCTTCACGCTGTCGCTGACCTTCCTGGTCACCGGCTGGGTGGTCGCCGCCTACCCGCTCTACCACTGGGTCTTCGCCCGCTGGACGCCGTGGCCCGGCTACCAGCTCTTCGACTTCACCAAGGACGGCCGGCACCACCAGTACTTCATCGAGTCACCCGTGCAGATCGCCGGGATGTCCGCGGTCGGGTTCGTGCTGGTCTTCCTGACCCCGCTGCTGGTCCGCGCGACGACCAACGTCAACCGGCTGGCGGTCCGCGGCCTGCTCGGCGGCTGAGCCCGACACCTGCGGCGGGCACCCGTGGCGGGCAGGCGGGCAGGCGGGCAGGGAGGCAGGGAGGCAAGCAGGCAGGGAGGCAAGCAGGCAGGCCGGGACGGTCCGGCGGCGGACCACGCCGCCGGACCGTCCCGGGTGCGGGCAGCCCCGGCCCGTGGTCCGATGATCGTCATGGCCGAACCAGCCGCCCCCGAGATCCTGCTGACCTCGCGTCCCCTGGACGAGTACTGCGGGCTCTTCGGCCTCACCCGGGCCGCCCTCGCCGCCGTCGCCGGCCCCGTCCTGGACTGCCCGGGCGGGGCCGCCGGCCTCACCGCCGAGGCCCGCGCCCTCGGCTGCCACGTCATCGCCGCCGACCCCGCGTACGCCGCGCCGCTGCCCGCCGTCACCGCCCGCGCGCTGGCCGGCCGGGACGCGATGGCCGGGGCCATGCGGGCCACGCCGCACCTCTACCCGGCCCCCCGCGACCTCCCGCCCGACCGCTACCTGCGCAGCTGGGACCGCGCCCGCCGGCTGTTCGCCGCCGACACCGCCGCCCACCCCGAGGACTACGTCGCCGCCGCGCTGCCCAGGCTCCCGTTCGCCGACCACACCTTCGCCCTCACCCTCAGCGGGTACCTGCTGCTCGCCTACCCCGGCCAGTTCGGCCCCCGGCACCAGCTCGCCGGACTGCTGGAACTCGTCCGGGTCACCGCCCCCGGCGGCGAGGCCCGGATCTACCCCCTGCACGACGGCGACGGCCGGCGCTGCCCGCACCTGGCAGACCTGCGCCGGGAGCTCGGCCGACACCGGGTCAGCAGCGAGATCCGTGCCTTCCCCCGTCCCGGCGACGGCCGCACCCGGCGGATCCTGGTGCTGACCCACGCCCGCTCCCGGATCCGCCGACCCGCCGGGGCGCCCAGCCGTTAGCGTGTCTGCCCATGGACCTCACCGACCCGCCCGTGACCGGCGGCCCTGCGGCCGTGCCCGGCGCCCACCGCCTGCTCGACATACCCGGCGTCCGCAACGCCCGCGACGTCGGCGGGTTCGCCGCCGCCGACGGCCGGCGGGTGCGCACCGGGCTGCTGTACCGGTCCGGCTGGCTCGCCGAGCTCACCCCTGAGGGCAGCCGGGCCCTCGCCAAGCTCGGCGTCCGCACCGTCCTCGACCTGCGGGACCCGGCGGAGATGCTGGTCCGGCCCGACCGCCTGGACGGCCTGGACGTCAGCACCGCCCACCACCCGCTGCTCCCGCAGGACGGCGTCGACCACTACGGCGAGCCGCTCGACGAGGCGTACCGCCTGATCACCGACGCCGCCGCCGGCACCCTGCCGGCCCTGCTCGGCCGGCTCACCGAGCCCGAGGCGCTGCCCGCGCTGCTGCACTGCGCCGTCGGCCGCGACCGCACCGGCATCGCGGTGGCCGTGCTGCTCAGCGTGCTCGGGGTCCCCGACGAGGACATCGTCGACGACTACCTGCTCTCCAACCTGGGCCTCGGGCTGCTGGACGGCGTCCCGCAGGAGTACCTGGACGCCAACGGCGTCGTCCGGTTCACCGAGATCGTCGGCCCCGGGCTGATCACCGGGGCGCTGGCCGCGCTGCGCGAACGCCACGGCTCCCTGCCCGCGTTCCTGGCCGGGGCCGGACTCGGCGAGGCGGGCCTGGCCCGCCTGCGGGAGCTCTTCCTCGAACCGGCCTGAACCCGGCCTGAGCCCGGCGTGAGCCCGGGCGGGCGCGCCGGTCGGCGGTCGGCTTCCGCACCACCGGGGGCGGGGGCCGGTCAAGCCCTAGGGTCGGCCCTGCGCCGCGGGCTGGCGGGGCACGGCCGGCGCGGCGTCCACCCGGGCCAGGATCTTCTCCGCCAGCCAGCTCCGGTCCGAGCCGTACGGGATGCCCTCCGGGGCGACCAGCTGCGAGGCCACGGCGTCCCGCAGCCGGTGCCACTCCCCGGCGGCCAGCCGGGAGAGCAGGCCGCGGGCCGCCAGCAGCGCGTGGTACTGCTCGAAGCCCGAGCGGGGGCGCTCGATCGCCTCCAGGACGCTGCCGAGATCGGCCAGCGCCGGATCGCCCTGCATCAGCGCGAGCGCCTGCACCCGCCGGCCCTCCGAGCCGTCCGCGAACAGCTCCCTGACCTGCTCCGCCGTCAGGGCCGAGCGCCGGGCGGTCGACCGCACCTCGGCCACCACGTTCTCCGGGCTGGCGTCGCCGGCGGGCGGCAACTGCTCCCGGACGGTCTCCGGACGGTCGGTACTGCTGCCCAGCAGCCCCAGGTGCTGCATCGCCCGGACCCGCAGGTCGTCCGCGCCGACCTTGTCGCCCTTGCGGTCCCGGTCCTGCCCGGCGAGGAAGAGCTCCAGCGCGCGGTCGGCGTCCGACAGGGCCCGGGGCAGCAGCAGCCGGGTGGCCAGCCAGCCGGCCAGGAACCCGAGCACCAGGAAGTACAGCACCAGCGCGGCCGCGAACGGCGCCGCCCCCGGATCACCGCCGAGCGCCGGGGCGAGCGCCGCGCCGAGCTGGTGCAGCCGGGCGCCGAGCGAGCCCAGCTGGGTCAGACCTACGCCGAGCAGCACCTTGGTCAGCCAGTCCGAGACCTGCTCGAGGTTGGTGTTCGGCACGTACGAGTCCCGCGCCGGACCGCCGGCCGGGCCGGGCTGCTCGCCGGAGCGCATCCGCGGCACGCCGAACAGGAACCCCAGGGCGCCGCCCAGCACCGCGGCCGCGCCGGCGACCACCAGTCCGCCGCCCAGAGCCTGCAAGGGGTGCGCCCGCCCCAGCCCGAAGAGAAGTAACCCGGCCAGTCCCACTCCGAGCAGGCCTGCCGCCGCCGTCCGCCGCGCAGCCCGCAGCTGCGCCGCGCCCCCGGCCGCCCTTGCCCCCGCCATCGCCTACCCCCTGCGTCAGCCCCGTGAAGTCGGGCCGACTGTACCCAACGGGGGCGGCCCGGACACGCAGACGGCCCGTGGGCTGCTCCCTGCTGCCAGAGCCCGGCGCCGGGCTGCTGGCACCAGGGCACCGGGGATGTTCCGGTGAGCCCACGGGCCGGGTGACTGCTTGGGAATCGCCTGCCGCCGGAGGCCGATCACGACCTCAACTGCACAGGCAGGGGCGGCTCTAGCGAGCAGCCACCTCACACATCCTGACGGTACTCAACCAGGATCACCTCCTTTCAGTGTGCCGCCACGATAGGCACGCGACCCGAGTGGGGGCAACGGAATTAAGCGGCGGTTTTCCCGGGGCGGGCTCAGGCGGGCCGGAGCTTCTGCTTGACCATCGAGAAGTCGATCACGTTGTCGGCCGGCGGGGCCTTCAGGTCGAGCGGCTTGTCGAAGTCGCTGAAGGTCAGCTGCCCCGGCTCGGCGCCCGCGGTCTGCTCCATCCGCACCAGGTACGGCTTGCCCTGGGTGGCGATGTACAGCGTGCTGTTCTCGCCGTCGGAGTCGGTGGCGGTGACGCTGAAGGCCTTGGTGCCGTTGACGTCGGCGGCCGCGCCCTTGGTGTACTTGTCGCCGCTGGTGCCGTCGTCCTTGCTGATGGCCCCGACGAGGTCGCAGACCTGCGCCATCTCCTTCAGGCTCGGGTCGTCCTGCCCGTTGGTGATGTAGCGGCCCTTGAAGAGCTCGGCCAGTACGGCGCCGCTCCTGGCGTTGCCCTCCTTGGCGGCCACCGTGTTCCAGAAGACCGCGTCCGGCTTGATCCAGGTCTGGCTGCCGATCCGGACCACCTCGACCTTGCCCTCGCTGCCGGTGCCGACGCTGCCGGTGCAGTCGCCGGCCTTGCTGGCGGCGAGGTCGAAGGTCAGCTTGCCGCCGTCGACGGTCAGGGTGCCGTCGACCTTGACCGACTGGAGCCCGCCCATCGCGGTCTGGGCCTGCTTGACGATCTCCTCGGCGCCGAGCTTGTCGACGGCGATCGACTCCGCCTTGGCGGGCGGGGCGGCCGCCCCGGCCTTGTCGCCGGCCTTGTCGCCCGCCGTGTCGCCGCCGCAGGCGGTGGCGCCCGCGGCGAGCAGTGCACAGGCAATTGATGCGTACACGAAGCGCTTTGCTGGCATGGAACTTCCCCCTGAAGTGATGGGCGACCGCATCCGGGCCGGACGTATCGCTCGGAGATCATTGTGATGAAGTCCGGCGAGGTTCGCGGGCGGTTTTCCGAGCGCGTTACCTGTTCGTGCCAGGACCGGGAATTCCGTGACCGGACCGTACCGGACGCTTGTGCCGGCGGCGGCCGGGCGGCAGCGTCCGACCTGCCCGGACGCGCCCCCGTGCCGGGATGTGCGGCCCGGACGCGTGGGTCCGGTCCCCACCGGGTCCGGATACAGCAGAAGGCCCGGCAGATGATCTGCCGGGCCTTCTGTGCTACTGAGTAGCGGGGACAGGATTTGAACCTGCGACCTCTGGGTTATGAGCCCAGCGAGCTACCGAGCTGCTCCACCCCGCGTCGGTAAACACAACAGTACGTGGATGTGGCCCGAATGGGAAATCGGTTTACCGGGCGGGGGGTCGGCCGGCCGGCGGGGAGGCCGGTGGGCCAGCGGCCGAGGGTGTGGTGGCCGAGGGTGTGCTGGCGGGGGGTGTGGTGGCGGGCCAGGCGGTGACCGGGAGCGGAGCGGGGGCCGGGGCGGGCGCCGCCCGGCGGCCGGCGTGCTGCGCCGTCCGGGCCCGGGCCCACACCGCGAAGGCGACCAGGGCCGCGAAGCACGGCACCATCAGCGTCCCGTACACCAGCAGGAAGCCGTGGGTCCCCAGGCCCGCGGCGGCGTTCCAGGCGCCGTGCAGGGCCATCGCCAGCAGCAGACCGCCCGGGGCCGCCAGCCGGGCCGGCCAGCGGCGGCCGGTGGTCAGCGTGATCGCCAGGCCCAGCCCGGTCAGTGCGGTGAACAGCGGATGGGCGAAGGGGGACAGCAGGCCGCGCAGCACGAAGGTCTGCACGGTGCCGTCGAAGTCCCGCAGGCTCGGCGTCTCGCCGAGGCCGATGCTGTCCAGGCGCTGCTGCTGGTCGTCGGTGAAGGCCCGGCCCAGGTACAGCGCGTTCTCGGTGAACGCGAAGCCGCAGGCGGTGACGCCGCCGAGGACGATCCCGGCGGCCAGCGTGCGCGGGCGGGAGCGGGCCCGCGGGTGGGTCCGGGTGCGCGGGTAGGGGCGCAGGTACGGCAGCGGCCGCAGGTAGGGGCGCAGCCGCAGGTGCGGGCGGGCGTGCGCCACGCTGCGTAGGCGGGCGTAGGCGCGCGGCGGCAGATTGACGCGCAGCCTCGGGCGGGCCGCCCTGCCCCGGCGCAGCAGCACCGCGCAGCCGCGTTCGGCATGGCAGCGCAGCCGGCGGCGCACCGGCAGCAGGAGCAGCAGCAGGGCGGCCCCCTTGGCGCTCTCCTCGATCAGCGGGGTGGCGAAGTCGGCGCCCAGCGTCTCGCCGCGCAGCCCCTGGTGGGCGATCAGGAAGTCGCTGGCCCAGCCGTTGGCCAGGATCGCCACCGTGGTGGCCGCACTGGAGCCCCAGGCCAGACAGAACAGCAGGTGCCGCAGCGGTACCCGGGCGGTCTGGTTGAGCCAGGCCAGCGCCCCCAGCACGAAGGGCAGCGGCAGCAGGGCCAGCCCGAGGCCGACGAACAGCCCGGTGGTGCCGGTCTGGCGCCGCACCAGGTGCAGGATCAGCACCGCGCAGCCGGCCAGTGCCAGCACCGCCCCGGCGGTCACCGAGGTCAGCGCGGGGTGCCGCAGCACCGGATGCCGGCGCCGGCGCCCGGCCTCGCCCGGCTGTACGGCGGTCTCGGGCCCGGTGGGCGCGGCGGCATCCGGAGACGCGGCCGCCGCGGTGCTTCCCGGGGCCGCCACGAGGGCGGGCAGGGCGAGCGACACCGCCGCCGCCCATCCGGTCATCGGCAGCGGTCGGTGGGCCCCGCGGGTCCTGGGCCCCGGGATCGTCCGGGTGCCGGCGGCGCGCGTGGGGGCGTCCGGGGCGTCAGCGGCGGCGGCCGCCGCGCGGGCGGACCTCCCGCTGAACGGGCTGCTCACGCGGCAAAGGGTAGGGGACGCGTCCGGCCCCGCGGGAGACCTCGGCACAATACGTACCTGAAAGATCACCCGTGGTGACCGGACGGGCGGATTCGCTCAGCGGCGGCGGAACAGCAGATCGTGCACCACGTGCCCCTTGGCGATGCCGGCCCGCTCGAACTTGGTCACCGGCCGCCAGTCGGGTCGCGGCGCGTAGCCGGGCACGCTGCCGTCGGGGTGCTCGGACGGCTCCAGCCAGCCCGTGCCGTCGCCCTCCGGGTGCAGGTTCTCCAGCTCGGGGGAGGCGGAGAGCACCTCCAGCATCTGCTCGGCGTACGGCTCCCAGTCGGTCGCGCAGTGCACCAGCGCGCCGGGGGCGAGCCGGGGCAGCACGAGCTCCAGGAAGGACGGCTGGACCAGCCGGCGCTTGTGGTGCTTCGGCTTCGGCCACGGGTCGGCGAAGTAGACCCGCAGCCCGGCCAGCGAGGCGTCGCTGAGCATGTCGCGCAGCAGGATCACCGCGTCGCCGGCGGCCGGTCGCACGTTGGTCGAGCCGGCCCGCTCCAGCAGCTGGAGCAGGTTGCCGTGCCCGGGGGTGTGCACATCGGCGGCGAGGATGCCCGTCGCCGGGTCGGCGGCGGCCATCGCGGCCGTCGTCTCGCCCATGCCGAAGCCGATCTCCAGGGTCACCGGGAGGCCGCCGAAGAGCTCGGGCAGCGACAGCGGGCTGCCGTCGATCGCGATCCCGTACTGCTCCCAGCCCCGGTCCAGCGCGCCGGCCTGGGCGTTGGTCATCCGGCCCCGGCGCGGCTGGAAACTGCGGATCCGCCGCTCGCTGTGCTGGGCCTCGGTGGCCCGGTGCGGGTACATCGGCGCGGGGTACCCCGCCGGTGCGGCGGAGAGCCGGACGGAGGGGGAGGGCTGGGGGACGGGAGCGGTGGCAGTCACAATCGGCCAAGTCTAAGGGGCGCCGCCGGGGCCCGGGCCGGGCCCCGGCGGGGTGTGACGCAGCTCCCGTCCCGCCGCCCCGCCGCCGGCCGGCCCGGACCGCGGCTCAGCCGCCCGCGGCCAGCGCCGCCAGGGCCCGGCGGGCCACCTCCCGGCCGATGGGCAGCGAGGCGGTGGCGGCCGGCGAGGGGGCGTTCAGCACGTGCACCAGGCGCCGGGTGGAGCGCGGGTCGTCCGGGTCGAAGCCCGCGAACGCGAAGTCGTCCAGCAGCGAGCCGTCCCGGGCCACCGCCTGCGCCCGGACCCCGGCGGCGGCCGGCACCAGGTCCGCCTCGGTCACCGCGGGCAACAGGCGGCGGACGGCGGTGGTGAAGGCCCGCTTGGACAGCGAGCGGTGCAGTTCGCCGGCCTCGTACCGCCAGTGCCGGCGGGCGATCCGCCAGGCGCCGGGGAAGGCCAGCGTCCCGGCCAGCTCGCGGGGGCGGACGGTCCGCCAGTCGTAGCCCTCGCGGGCCAGCGCCGGCACCGCGTTCGGGCCGACGTGCACATCGCCGTGCACCCCACGGGTGAGGTGCACGCCGAGGAACGGGAACGCCGGGTCCGGCACCGGGTAGACCAGGCCGCGCACCAGGCCCCGGCGCTCGGGGGCCAGCTCGTAGTACTCGCCCCGGAACGGCACGATCCGCACCCCCGGGTCGTCCCCGGCCAGCCGGGCCACCCGGTCGCTGTGCAGGCCCGCGCAGTTCACCAGGACCGCGCAGCGCAGCTCCCCCGCGGAGGTCTGCACGGTCACGCCGTCCGCCCGGCGGGCCACCGCCCGCAGCTCGGTGCGGGGCAGCAGCGCGGCCCCGGCCTCCCCGGCCAGCCGGGCGTAGCCGCGGGCGACCGCGGGGAAGTCGCAGATGCCGGTGGTGGCCACGTGCAGCGCGGCCAGTCCGGCGACCTCCGGCTCGTGGTCGGCGATCTGCGCCGGGCCCAGCTCGGTGACCGGGATGCCGTTCTCCCGCCCGCGGGCGGCCAGCGCGTGCAGCCGGGGCAGTTCGGCCCGGTCGGTGGCGACGATCAGTTTGCCGGTCACCTCGTACGGGACGCCCTGCTCGCGGCAGAACTCCACCATCTCGGCGGCGCCCCCGACCGCGTACCCGGCCTTGAGCGAGCCCGGCCGGTAGTAGACCCCGCTGTGGATCACCCCGCTGTTGCGGCCGCTCTGGTGGGTGGCGAAGCCGGCCTCCTTCTCCAGCACGCCGAGCCGCAGCCCCGGCCGTTCCAGCGTGAGCGCGTACGCGGTGGAGAGGCCGACGATGCCGCCGCCCACCACCAGCACCTCGAAGTCGTACCGCACCGCTGCCCCTTCGTCGCCCGGTACCGCCCGCCGCCGATGCTGCCACGGCGGGCGGTGCCGGTCGAGGGCGCCACCGGGCGGTGGCGACCGGAGGTGTCTAGCCGCGCGGCCGCGCCTCCCACGGCCAGCCGGCGTCCGTCCCGGCCTCCAGCAGCGGGATCAGGCCGAAGGCGGCGTCGGTGAGGCCGCCGAAGGTGTGCCGGTTCGCGGCGCCGGACGTGGTGGCGCCGGCCCGGTAGCCGGCCATGTTCCACATGTAGACCGGGACGTCGGCCGGGACCAGGTCGTCGATCCGGGTCTCGGGCATGCCGCCCCAGTGCCCGTGGCAGTTGGACGGCAGCCAGCCCGCCCGGGTCTGCTCGTCGGTCACCACGACCACCCGGTCGTGCCCCGCGAAGTGCTGCTTCACGGCGGACGGGATGTCGGTGCCCTCGATCTCCCCGAACTTCTCGATCAGGCGCAGCACGCTGCCGCCCCTGGGGACGGGCAGCACCTCGCTGCGCATGCCGAACTGCACCAGCGTCGGTGCCTCGGCCCGCAGGGCGAGCGCGGCCCCGAAGACGGCGGCCTGCTCGGCCAGCGGGATGTCCGACCTGTTGGGCGTGGAGTAGCCGAAGCCCGGGAACATCGACGGCGAGCGGTCGACCAGGATCAGCGTCCGCCCCGGCAGCGCCGGGACGGCTGCCAGCGACAGCGCGAGCGCCTTCTCCAGCGCCTCGGCCCAGCGCAGGGACGGCGCGTGCTTGTACGCCGCCCAGTAGCGGAACGGGAACTGCTTCGAGCGGGCCACCTCGCCCTTGTCGCGGATCCTGGCCGCCACCGTGGCCGCCACCTCGTCCGAGACACCGGCCTGGTCGAAGTTGCGCAGGTTGCGGGCCAGGGCCATCGGGCCCATCGACGGGATGACCGCCTCCCAGACGGCCGCGTCCAGCGGGCCCTGCAGCCAGCCCGCCAGCGCCTCCCAGGTCAGACCCGCGGCGGCGAGCCGCTCGGCGCCGCCCTCGGCGGTCACGGCGGCCCGGCGCTCGGCGACCGGCAGCGCCAGCAGTTCGCGGTTGGCGCTCAGCAGCCGGTCGGCGGCCGGCGGCGCCGCGTCCTCGGGGTGGTGGCGGCGGTCCAGCGCGTACTTGAACAGCGCGCCCTGCCACGGCTTGGCCGGGTCCGGCGAGGGGTGGGTCAGCTCCAGCACGTCGCCGAAGCGGAACCCCTTCGAGGCGGTGTCGTACTTCAGCAGCGCCCGGCCGTCGTAGAGCCGGCGCACGGCGTCGGCGACGCCGCGCTTCAGCGGCTTCGGCAGGGCTCGGCCGTACGTGGAGGTCCAGTACGCGAGCAGCTCGCCCGGCTCGTCCGCGCGCTGCAGCACGGCGTCCACCACCTGGCGGGAGAAGCCGGGCGCCCCGGCGTCCAGTCGGGCCCGGGTGAACTCGGCGGCGCCTACCAGTGCGGCGGTGCGCAGCCGGGCGCCGTACCGCAGCCAGCGGAGCAGGCCCAGGGTCCACTCCGGGTCGGCGACGGCGAGTTCGCGGACCAGTGCGGCGTAGCGGTCGTCGCGGTCGGCGCCCTTCTCGTAGAAGGTGTCGACGCCCACCGTATTGGCCACGGCCAGCAGGAAGAGCTCGGACTTCTCGTCGCGGAGGAACCCGGTGCCCCCCTCGTGGTTGACCGTCCGCAGGCCGGTGCTGGTCACCGGCGACACGGGTGCGGGCCGGGCCCTGCGGACGTTGAAGCGCGACATGGTGGAGCCCCCTGCTGACTGGCGAAGACGGGAGGGAGGCATGGCGAAGCGGGGTGCCCGAGATCGGAGCGGCGGCGGTCGGTGAGACGTCCGCTTCCACGCATCCCGCCGGGGATGCTCCACGAAGTAACCGCTGCCCGCGCACCGGGCACCCCGGCGCTGTGCCTCCCGAGATCGAGGTGGCGGTGGTGTCGCGGGCTCGAACCGCAGCGCCCGAGGGCGCACTACCAAGAAGTAACCACTGCCGGTGCACCGGGAGGTGCTGAAACGCTCTTCAGATGAGTGTCCGGAGATCAGAAGCGGCTGAGGTGCCAAGCTGCTCTACCGACTGAGCTACACCGACCCGAGGTCGACGACGGGACTCGAACCCGCGACCTGCCCATTAACAGTGGAAGTAACCTCTGCCTGCACACCCGGACAGGAGGGACGATAGCCAGCCGTCTCTCGCACCCGCATCCGAATTACCCGTGCCCGTGCCCGTGCCCGTGCCCGTGCCTGTGCCAGGGGCAGGGCCCCGGCCCCCGGCCTCAGGCCGGCGCCACCAGCATCGCCCGCGCCCGTTCGGTCAGTTCCCGGACCCGCCGCTCGCCCTTGAAGGGCTCCAGCCGGCCCAGCATCTCGACCACGTACTCGCGGCTGCGCTGGGAGGAGATCCGGCCGGCCACGTCGACCGCCCGCTCGCCGGCCGCCACCGCCGCGTCCAGGTCGCCCGCCTCGGCCTCGGCCATCGCGGAGACCACCAGCCGCAGCCCGTGCGAGCGGACGAACCCCTCGGTGGGCCTGGCCAGCGCCTCCCGGGTGAACTGGCGGACCTTGGCCGGCACGCCCAGGTCCCGGAAGCACTCCGCGGCGTCGGCGGCCAGCCGGTCGTAGGCGTAGAAGTCGATCCACGCGGGATCGCAGTCCCCGGCGCGCGCCCGTTCCAATGCGCTCTCCGCCGCGCCGAGCGCCGTCGCACACGCCGCCGCATTGCGGGCCTTCGCCTGGGCCCGTGCCTCCACCAGGTGGAAGAAGCTCATCGTCCGGGCCGTCGCCAGCCCCCGGTTGCGCTCCAGGGCCGCCTGCGCGAGGTCCACCGCCTCCTCCGCGAAGCCCCGGTAGCCCGCCTGCAGGCTCATCGAGGCCAGCACGTACCCGCCGAGCGGCACGTCGGCCGCCGCCCGGGCGAGGCGCAGCGCCTGGATGTAGTACCGCTGCGCCGCCTCGTGCTGGCCGGTGTCGAAGGCCATCCACCCGGCCAGCCTGGTCAGTTCGGCCGTCGCGCCGAACAGCGCCCGGCCCACCGCGTCGCTGTACGAGGCCAGCAGCAGCGGCGCGGCCTCGACCCGCAGGCACTCCGGCACCATCGACGAACGCCAGTCCCCGCCGCCGTACTTGGAGTCCCAGCGGCGGGCCTCCTGGGCCGCCTCGCGGAGCTTCAGCGCGTCCGAGTGGCCGACCCGGTAGGAGGCCAGGTCGGCGGTGCTGGGCGGCGCCTCGCGGGCCACCGAGCCGTCCGCCGGGGTGATCAGCCAGCGGGAGACCGGCGTCGCGTACGCCGAGACCGAGAAGGTGCCGGCCAGACTGTCGCTCCAGCGGCCGCCGCCGGGCCCGCGGCGCAGGTCCAGGTCGACCCGCCACAGATCGGTCGCCGACCGGACCGCCTCCGACACCTCGCGCGGGAAGGCCAGGCCCAGTTCGGGGGTCGGGTCGGTGTCGCCGAGGCCGATCTCCTCCAGCGGGACGGGCCGGCCGAGCTTGCCGCCGATCGCGGTCGCGATCAGGTGCGGCACCGGGCCCTGTGGCACCATGCCCTTGCTGACCCAGCGGGCCACCGAGGTCTTGTCGTAGCGAAGCGTCAACCCCCGCTGCGCGCCGAGGTCGTTGACCCGGCGGGCCAGGCCGGCGTTGCTGATCTGGGCGAGGGTCAGGAGCGTGCCGAGCCGTTCGTTCGGTCCTCGTGGGCTGACGGTCATGGTGGCGGCGGCACCCCCTGCGACGTTTGTGCGCGGTGCCCGGTGCTGCGCCGGGCCGATCCTGCTGCACCTAGAGTAGTCGGACGCGTTCCGAGGGTTAAGGGCAAGCATTCCGGATGGCGGGAACGCGCACCCGCCGCAGGGGGCGGTCGCCCGCCCGGCGGGGCCCGAGCCTCCGTTTGTGTGCGCGCCGGAGCGTTGTGCTCCGGTCGTGTGCCGATGTGCGCCCGGCCGTGCCCCCTGGCCCGATGGCCAGGTCGGCGATTCGCTGGTGCCGTGGGTCGACCCGCCGTCGAGGACCCGGCGGGTCGGGGGAGCCGCTGCCTTCATCCCCGCGGGCGGCGGATCAGTCCGGGAGGGCATGCGGATGCCCTCCCGGGCCTTGCGACGCCTTTCGGCCATCTCGCGATGGCCATGACAGGGCGTTGCGACCGGCGGTCCGGGCCGTGGAGGGGAAGGCCCGGCCGCGCGGCCGCCGGTCCGCCCCGCGGGCGGGCCGGCCTCGGGGGACGGAGGATCCGAGCCGGGCGCCGGTCGGGGCCCTCGGCGGCCGGGCGAACGGTCCGCGACCCGCGTCCGCCGTCCGAACGGCCCTGCCAGGCCCGCGCGTCGACCGCCCGCGGCCCGCTCCCCGGCCGGATTTCGGCCCGTCCGCCACCACGGTCGTCCCGAGGGCCCGACGAGGCCCACGAACCCCTGGGAGATCCTGCGACCGAGCCCTGCGGCGAGGCGGCCCCGCCCGGTGGGCCCGCACCGTGCCGGGGCACCGACCGGCCGTGGCCGAACGGCCGGGCCCGGTCCGCCCGCTGACCGGGCGGTGAACGTCCTCGCCCGCGCGCCACGCGAATTGACAGCCGCAACACCGGTCTCCGGACGGGTGTCCAGTGGCACGATGGCACCTGACGGTGCGCCGGGCCGGCCGCCGCGCGTCGGGCCGTGCGCCCGCGCCGCGTCCGGCCCGTGGCGGTCCGGGCCCGGCGCAGCCGTGGTCAGGACCGGGTCCGGACGGACCGAACGGGCGCGCCGCCGTGATGAGTTCCTCGTCCGGTGGAGGCGCGATGCGGTGGCTGGCGGGCTGGAGCGGGACTGCGCCCAGGGCGGGAGCGCCGGCGGACGAGGGCCCGGGCGCGGTCCGCCCGATCGCCGCCCGCCCGCTCTGGACGGGCGCCAACCCGCTCTGGGCGGTCGGCGACTGGCGTCCCGAGGAGATCCGGCTGGTCACCCTCCGGCCGGGCGCCCCCGCCGTGGTCGGCACGGGCGCCCCGCTGCCCGACCCCGTCGAGGACACCCCGGCCACCACCCGGCTGGCCGTCCTCGGCCACTGCGGGGCCTCGGACGCCGAACTCGCCGCGGGCCTGGCCGCCGCCCGCGGCGGCGCCGTCCGCCACCTCAGCACCTGGCCCGGCAGCTACACCGCGGTGCTGCGCACCGGCACCCGCAGCACCCTGCTGCTGACCGACCTGGCCGGCGCCCTCCCGGTCTTCCACACGCCCTGGTGCGGGGGCACCGCGTACGCCACCGCCGCCCTGCCGCTCGCCGACCTGGTCGGCGCCCCGATCGACGCCGGGCACCTGGCCGCCCGGCTGGCCTGTCCGGAGTCGCCGGAGGCGTTCGGCACCGGCACCCCGTACCTGGGCGTCCAGCGGGTGCCGCCCGGGCACGTGCTGGCCGTCCGCGGCGGCCGGCCGTACACGGCCTCGTACGACGAACCCGCGGGCGGTCCGCCGCCGCGCGGGGAGGCCCCGGCGGTCCGCGAGCTCACCCGCGCCCTGCTGGAGGCCGTGCGCTCCCGGGTGCGCCCGTCCGCCCCGGGCTCGCCGACGGCCGCCCGGTCCGGGGCCGGCCCCGAGCGCCCGAGGCTCGGCGCGGACCTCTCGTACGGGACGGCCTCGGCCACCGTCGCGCTGCTCGCCGCCGCCGTGCCGCCCGGGCCCGCGCCGTCGGTGCCGGGCGCCGCCACCGCGGCCGTGCCGGCCGGTGCAGGGCCGTCCGGGCCGCCGTCGGGCGGGTTCGCCAGGGCCGCGCGGTCGCTGCCCGGCCCGCGGGGCGAGGTCGGCGAGGCGGCCAGGTCGGGGGCGACCAGGGGCTCCTGGGCCCGCCCGCCGGCGGAGGGCCCGCCCGAGCCGGAGCCGCTGGCGGCCGTCACCTTCGGCGAGCCGGACGGTCCGGCCGCCCCGGGCGGGAGCGCCGTCCTGCTGCCCGGCACGCCGAGGCTGCGGCACACGGTGCTGGCGGTGACCCCGCGCACGCTCCCGTTCGCCGGGGCCGGCGCCGACCCGCTGGCGGGCCGGCTGACCGACGAGCCCGGCCCCGGCCTGGTCTCCGCGGCCCGCGCCGAGGCCAGGTTCGCGGCCGGCGGCACCGACCACCTCACCGGCTACGGGGCCCGGCAGGTCCTGGACGGCCACCCGGCCCGGCTGGCCGACCTGATCCGGGCCGGCCGCCCCCGGGAGCTGCTGCCCCCGGTCGCCGCGCTGGCCGGGGCGGACCGCGCGGTGGCGGGGGTGCTGGCCGGCGCCGTCCGCACCCCCGTGACGGTGCTGCGGGCCGCCCACCGGCTGTCCCGGATCCGGTACGCCGACGCGCTGGACGACGCCGCCGTGCGGCTCACCGCCCGGCGGGCCGCCGCCGCGGCGGCCACGGCCGGCGCCGGGACCGCGGGCGGACTGTCCTGGTGCGTCCCCGGCCCGGCCGCCCGCTGGCTCTCCGACGAGGCGCTCTCGGCGGTCGCGCTGCGGCTGCGACTGGCCGCCCGCGGGCCCGCCCCGGCCGAGCACCCGGGCGCCCGGCGGGCCCGGCAGGCGCTGCACCGGCACGCCGCCGCGTACCGCACCCTGCTGCAGGCCGCCGAGCAGCCCGGCCAGCGGCTGCACGCGCCCTTCCTGGACAACCAGGTGGTGCGGGCGGCCCGGCTGCTGCCCGACGAGGTCCGGCTGCAGCCCGGCGCCCGGCACACCCTGCTGCACGCGGTGCTGGCCGGCGCCGGCCGCACCGACCTGCCCGCCGACTGGGGGCGCCGGGTCCGCCCCGACGCCGACGGCCCGGCCCGGACCGGCCTGCGCATGGCGGCGGACGGGATCGCCGAGCTGTTCGACCGGCCGCTGCTCGCCGAGGCCGGGCTGATCGACCTGGCTGCCGTCCGGCGGAGCCTGCGGCTGGCGGCCGACCCGGGCGCCGCGCCGGCGGCGGAGACCCTGGCCGGGATCGCCGAGCTGGTCTCCACCGAACTCTGGCTGCGCCGGGTCCGGGCCCGCCGGCACGGCTCCTGCTGGACGGGCCTGCCGCTCGCCGAACGCGTGGCGCTCTCGGCGGCGCGCTTCGCCTGATCCCGCCCGGCGGGGCGGGATCATGGCGGCAGGTGCCCCCCAGCCGTTCTTGGAGCCATGGTGACCAGCCCGGACCAGCCCACGCCCGTCCTGACGGTGACCGGCGGACCGCCCGCCGCCGGCCCGTCCGGCGTGCTGGCCGCCTGCGACGGCTCGGACGGCTCACTGTGGGCGCTGGAGCGGGCGATGACCGAGGCCGAGCTGTTCCGGCTGCCGCTCTACGTGCTGGCGGTGGTCAACCCGTCCCCGGTCGGCTACCCGCCGGGGATGGCCGAGCTGGTCCGGGAGAGCGTCGAGCAGCTGGTCGAGAGCATGGCGGACGGCCTGCGGCGCTCGGTGGCCGCGGTGCAGCGGGCCCGGTCCCGGCCGTACGAGGGGGAGCTGGCCCTGCACGTGGTGCTGGGCAACGTGATCGAGGTGCTGCTGGCGGCGGCGGTCACCCAGCACACGCTGGTGGTCGGCACCCGCGGCAACGGCGGGTTCAACCGGCTGCTGCTGGGGTCGGTGAGTACCGCGGCGGTGCACCACGCCGCCTGCCCGGTGCTGGTCGTCCCGCCGCCACCGGCCCGCTGACCAGGCGGTTCCTGGTCCGGGGCGGCGCCCGCCGGGGTCGCGGGCGCAGGCGTGACGCTCGTCGCGCCCGGCCCGGCGGGGGAATGGCCAGGGGATGGTTGACCGTTCACCTGTCGAACCGTCCCCGAGCTCAGGAGCCCGTCGTCATGAAGGTCGAGATCTACTCCGACATCGCCTGCCCGTGGTGCTACATCGGGAAGCGCCGCTTCGAGCAGGCCCTGGCCGGCTTCGAGGGCCGGGCCGGCGTCGAGGTGGTCTACCGGCCGTACCAGCTCGTCCCGGACGCCCCCGACACGGCGACCCCGCACCGGGCCTGGCTGGCCGAGCGCTACGGGCCGCAGTCGGTCGCGATGGACGCCCGGGTGACCGAGCTGGGCCGGGCGGAGGGCATCACGTACGACTTCGACACCGCCCTGCACACCAACACCTTCCTGGGGCACCGGCTGCTGCACCTCGCGCTGACCGAGTACGGCGCCGCGGTCCAGGGCGCGCTCAAGGAGGGCCTGCTGAAGGCCCACTTCAGCGACGGCGTGGACATCGGCGACCGGGCCCGGCTCACCGAGATCGCGGTGGCCGCCGGCCTCGACGGCGAGCGGGTGGCCGGCTACCTGGCCGGCGAGGAGGGCGCCGAGGAGGTCCGGGCCGAGCTCGCCGAGGCCCGCGAGCTCGGCATCAGCGCCGTGCCGACCTTCGTCTTCGAGGGCAAGTGGGCCGTCCAGGGCGGCCAGGAGGCCGAGACCTTCCGCAAGGTCCTGGAGCAGGTCGCCGCCGAGACCTCCACCCTGGTCCAGGCGGCGCCCGAGGCCGACTCCTGCGCGGACGGCGCCTGCGCGGTCTGACCCGCAGCACCGAGGGCCGGCCGGCGCGCGACCCGCGCCCGCCGGCCCTCAGTCGCAGCTGAAGCGGGCCTGCGCCCAGTCCCCGACCACGGTGCCCGCCCAGGGCCCGCGCAGCGGGGTGACCGTCAGCCGGACGGAGCCGAGCCCCGCCAGCGCGACGTGCACCGGCACCGGCGGGTCCCCGGCCCGCAGCTGCGGGGACGTCCACAGCGCGGTGCCGTCCTCGCCCAGCACCGAGAAGACCGCGCGGGCGCCCGGCAGGGTGAGGTCGTCCAGGCCCGCCACCGCGTCGAAGGACCGGCAGGAGCGGTTGAGGTCGACGGTGGTGCTGCTCGGCGCGCGCACCGAGAGGCCGTGCTTGTAGCGCTTGTCCCCGATCCGCACGGCCTCCCGCTGCCAGACCCAGCCGCCGCCGCGCCGCAGGCTCGGGCCGGCCGGCGGCACCCGGTTGCCGCCGGGGTTGAAGAACGGGAGCGCGTCCGCCCAGAAGTCACCGGCCGGCGCCGGCGGGGTCGGCGGGGTGACCACCGGGGACGGCACCGGCTCCGGCGTGGGCGGGACGGGCACCGGCGGCGGCTCGGGGGCCGGCGAGGCGGGCGGCGGCGTCACCGCGACCGGGGTGGGCGACGGCGGTGCCGGGGGCGCGGGGGTGCGCGAGGGCGCCGGGGTGCGGACCGGCGCGGGCTTCGGCGTCGGGGAGGGGCTCGGCGCGGGCGCCGGTTCGGGTTCCGGCTCGGCGGCCGGCGGCGCCGGAAGCGGCGCGGGCGGCGCCGGCACCGGCGGCGGGACGACGGCGGGGGAGGAGACCGGCGCGGCGGCCGCCACCGGGGGCGCCACCGGGTCGGGTGCGCCGGTCAGCGCGTACGCGGCGACGGCGGCGGCCAGCGCCGCGACCGTGGCGGCGATCCCGGCCTTGGCCGCGATGCCCAGACCGGGGGCGAGCGCGCCGGCGCCACCGCCGGCCGTCCCGCCCGCGCTGCCACCGGCCGCCGCGCCGGCGCCGGCCGTCGCCCCGGTCGTGCCGCCGCCACCGGCCGCGACGGCGGCGGTCGCCACCGCGGCGCCGCCGGCCACCGCCCCGGCCCCCGCGGCGGCCGCCGCGCCGAACCCGCCCACGCCGACCCAGACCAGCACGCCGCCGGGCAGCAGCGCCCGCAGGCCGTGGTTGATCTCGGACAGCTCCAGGTAGGCCGCCGTGCAGCGGTCGCACTCCTTGAGGTGCCGGCCGACCTCCGCCGAGGCCCGCTTGCGCAGCGAACCCCGCGCGTACGCGCCGAGCCGGTTCGCGTACGCCTCGCAGCCCTGCTCCTGGCTGCCGGAGACATGGGCCTGCAGGAACGCGGCGGCGAGCCGGTCCCGGGCCCGGTGGGCCTGTACGGCGGTGGCGTTGGCGGTCTTGCCGAGCAGCACCGCCACGGTCTTCGGAGACTCCCGCTCGACCTCGGTGTGCCAGAGCACCACCCGGTCGTCCTCGGGCAGTTCGACGAAGGCCTGCATCACCATCCGCCGGTCGGCCATCGCCATCGCCCAGGCGTCCGCGCCGGGGTCGGCCAGGTCCAGGTCCGGGCCGGCCGCCGAGGAGCGGGCGAAGGTGCTGAAGTCGTCGACGAGTTGCTCGCGCCGCTCGCTCCGGCCCCAGGCGGCCGCGACGTTGCGCACGGCCGTCAGCAGGTACGCGCGGACGGCGAACTCCGGCCCCTTGCCCGCCCGCAGGGCCTGCAGGGTCCGGGCGAAGACCTCGCCCGCGAGATCCTCGGCGGTGAAGCTGTCCCGGCAGCAGGTGCGCGCGTAGCGCCGGACCGACTCGGCGTGCCGGCGGTAGATCTCCTCGTACGCACCGTCGTCGCCGGCCCGCACCAGCGCCGTCAACTCGGCGTCGGAGGGGGGCCGCTCACCGTCCACCGGGTCGGCCGGGGCGGGCACGGTGGGCCGGGCCGGGACGTCCGGGGTGACGAAGGCCGCCGCGCTGACGCTGCCCTGCCCCGCGCCGGCCTGTCCGGGCACCCGGCCGAGCGCGGCGGGCGGTCCGGCCAGCGACTCGCGCCGCGGGGCACCCGCCTGATCGGGTACCTGGGCGGGCAGTTGGCCCGGCCCGGGCCCGGCCGGACGACCACCGGAGGCGTGCGCGCCGTCCGGTCCCGGCAGCTGCCCCGGCGACCGGTCGGGCCCGGCGGCCGGACCGTCGCCCGGGCTCCCGGGCCCGTCGGCAGCCGACCGGCCGAAGTCCAGGCCGTAGCTGAAGTCGTTCTGTTCCTCGGCGCTCACTGCGGCCCCCGGATTGCATGACGGCCCCCGGACCGTGGCTGGGCATCCCGGGGAGCGGGGGCGCTCGGCACCCGTCCACCCGGCGCCGACGGCGCGCGAACGGCGCGCATCGGGACATTGGCTCCAACCACGGCCAAAGGATGGCATAGCGAGGAGAACTGCGGTAGCCGGGCCGCCCCCGACCCACTCTTCCGAGCGGACGTCAGGAACACGCCCGACCCGCCGGATCCGCCGCCGCGGGTCGCCGGCGGGCGGCCCGGCTGCCGGCAACTGCCCGGCAGGAGAGGGAAAAGCGCCGGACGGCCGGGGTCAGCGCGCGCGCAGCCCGTCCAGCAGGAGCTCCAGCAGCCGCGCGGCCGGGCCGGAGTGCGGTTGACCCTCCGTCGTCCGGGTGTCCGGCGCCCAGCCGCCGATCCCGCCGTCCTCCGCGCCCCGGCCGTCCGCCTGCTGCGAGCCGCCGTGGCCGGTGCGCACCGGCACCGACGCCGTCAGCACCAGCACCACGTCGGAGACCGTGACGCCCGGCCGCAGCTCGCCGGCCGCACCGGCGCGCGCCACCAGTGCGGCGAGCAGCTGGAGCAGCAGCCGGGGGTCGGCGTCGGGCACGCCCGGCGCGCCGCCGGAGATCAGTTGGTACTGCTCGCCGCCCCGCGGCCGCCCGGGCCACGGTTCACTGCCGCGCTGCCCGGGCACCCGGCCGAGCTCCTCCGCGTACCGGAAGGCCTCCGGCGGCAGCAGTCGGCCCGCGCCGGTGCCCACCGCCCGCGCCAGGTACTCGGCCAGCGACTCCCACGGGCCGGCGCCGCTGTAGAGCGACTCCCGGGCCTGCGTGGTCAGCCAGGCGACCTCCTCCGAGGCGATCCGCTGGACCAGCACCTCCTTGCTGGGGAAGCGCCGGTAGACGGTGCCGACGCCGACCCCCGCCCGGCGCGCGACCTCCTCCATCGGGGCGTCGTAGCCGAACTCGCCGAACACCTCGCGGGCCGCCCGCAGCACGCTCTCCAGATTCCGCCGGGCGTCCACCCGCAGCCGGGTGCCGACCGGACGCGTCCCGCGTCCCTCGCCGGCGCCCTCGGGCGTCCGGCCCTCGCCGGCGGCGCCGGTCGGGGCCCCACCGGCCACCTCGCCGGCGTCCGGTCCCCGGGGTCCGTCCGGCCCGGAGGCCTCCGGGCGCGCCCCGGTGGGCCATGCCTGGTCCTGGCCCGCGGCCCGGTACGCCGGTCCCGCGTACCCCACCTCGTGCGCCGGCAGCGGCCGGTCGGCGGCGCCGCGCTGCTCGGGCACCGCGCCCTGGCCCGGGTACGGCGTGCCCGCCCGGCCCAACAGTCGATCCTGCTCCATCATCCCAACTCTCCCCCGCAGGCACCCGATCCCGGGCACCTGTCCTCACCCGTCACCGCACCCCCCGGTGCGCCCGGCCGTGGCCGCCGACCGCGGCGGGCCAACCGGATCGTGCGTCTGCGTCCTGTCTGCGGAAACCGTCCGGGACCACCTTCCCCGGATCGTCCGCCGGCAGTCGGGTCCCCCGCCGGCGGTTGAAGTGGCCATGATGGCCGCTCCACGGCACATCGCGCCCGGAGAATCCGGACAGAGCCTGCTCCGACACACAATCCGACCATAGTTCACGGCAGTTCGGGGCCGAAAGTGCGCCGAACCCCGCCACGCACGCATATCCACCGCGTCCTCGCCACATCCGCACCAGCGGATCCGGCACGGACTGTGGACAAGAGGGCCTCCGGCAGTGCGTCATGGAGGCGTGAAGCAGGTCACATCGGCAGGGGAAGCCCCCCTCAGGGTTCTGGTCGTCGGCGGCGGCTGCGCCGGCATGTCCGCAGCACTGCGTCTCCAGCGCGGGCTCAGAGACCGGCTCCGGCGCGAGGAAGCCCGGATCACCGTGGTCGAACCGCAGCCGTACCTGACCTACCACCCGCTGCTCGCGGAGGTCGCGGCCGGCTCGATCGACCCCCGGCACGTCGTGGTGCCGCTGCGCCGGGTGCTGCCCGACTGCCGGGTGCTCACGGCCCGGATCACCCGGATCGACCACGCCACCCGGCGGGCCTGGGCCGATCCCGCCCAGCACGGCGAGCCGGCCGCGCCGGTCGAACTCGCCTACGACGTCCTGGTGGTGGCCCCCGGCTCGGTCTCCCGCACCGCCCCCGTGCCGGGCCTGGCCGAGCACGGCCTCGGCTTCTCCACCGTCGGCGAGGCGGTCGCCCTGCGCAACCACGTCCTCGAACAGCTGGATCTCGCCTCCTCCACCCGCGACCCCGCCCTGCGCCAGGCCGCCCTCACCTTCGTCTTCGTCGGCGCCGGCTACGCCGGGGTCGGCGCGCTGGCCGAGCTGGAGGACATGGCCAGGTACGCCGTCCGGGGCTACCACAACGTCGCCCAGGAGGACCTGCGCTGGGTCCTGGTCGAAGCCACCGACCGGATCCTCGCCGAGGCCGGCTCGCACGGAAGCGGCACCGAACTCGCCGCCGACACCCTGGCCCAGCTGCGCGACCGCAGCGTCGACGTCCGGCTCGGCACCACCCTGGAGTCCGCCGCCGGCGGCCTGATGCTGCTCTCGGACGGCAGCAGGTTCGCCGCCCGCACCCTGGTCTGGACGGCCGGGGTCCGGCCCGCGCCGCTGCTGCGCGCCACCGACCTGCCGCTGGACGCCGACGGCCGGGTCCGCTGCCTGCCCACCCTCCAGGTGCTCGGGCCGGAGGGCCTCCCGCTGCCCGGCGTCTGGGCCGCCGGCGACTGCGCGGCCGTCCCCGACCCGCACGCGGCCGGCGAGCCCTGCGCCCCGAACGCCCAGCACGCCTTCGCCCAGGCCGAACTGCTCGCCGACAACGTCCTCGCCTCCCTGGGGTCGGCCGGCCAGCGCGAGTACCGGCCGGACCTCGCGGGCTGCTCGACCTCGCTGGGGATCGGCCGGGGGGTCGCGCAGACCCGGCGCGGCCGGCTCACCGGCCGCCGGGCCTGGCTGCTGCACCGGCTCCGCCAGCTGCGCCGGCTGCCCAGCGCGGACCGCCGGGTGCGGGTGCTGATCGACTGGATGCTGGCCGGAGTGTTCAGCCGGGAGGTCGTCTCGCTCGGGACGGTCGAGCACCCGAGGTCGGAATTCGAGGCGGGTTTTGTGGAGGGGGGTCCGGCCGGGCGTGGGTGAGAGGACGATGCGACTTCCGGAATGGGCCCTGCGCCTGACAGGATCGGCCCGACCGAGTTCATTACCCCGCGTGCCAGTCCGCACACAAAAAGTGATGATATGCCTGGAAACCCCGAGGAAGCGGCCGTCGTTTGAACCTCATGCGCTGGAGCGCCCGGCTCACCGGAGCCCCTAGACGTGCCGTGCCCCCGCCCGGCTCCGCCGCGGGGCCCACCGCCGTGACCTCGACCGGACCCTCCAGCGCGCCCGGCGCCGCGGACCGCGGCACCGTGGCCACCCTGAAGCCGACCCCGCCCGCCGGACCGGCGCCCGACACCGCCGAACCCCGGAGCGTCCCCGGCCCGCGCGACCCGCTCGCCGCCGGCGGACTGCTCGACCTGCGGGACGTCCACGAGCTCTACGACCTGCGCGAGGTGCTGGACCGCCTCCCGGCGCCGGTCGCGGTCACCCACGGCCCGCGCCACCAGCTCGGCTACGCCAACCGCGCGTACCAGGAGCTCTTCGGCGAGCGCCCGGTCGGCCTCCCGGCCGCCGAGGCCCTCCCCGAACTCACCGCCATGGGCGTCATGCCGCTGATGGACCAGGTCGTCCGCAGCGGCCGCGCCCGCAGCGTCAAGGCCCGCCGCATCCACGGCACCGGCGGACACCGCTACTACAACGTCTCCTGCGTCCCGCTCGGTGACGGCCGCGCCGGCGCCGAGCCCGACGCCGCACCCGCCGGCGTCCTGGTCTTCGCCGCCGAGGTCACCGACCAGGTGCAGGCCGCCACCCGGCTCCGCGAGGCCGAGCGCCGTCAGCGCGAAGCCGCCGTCACCCTGCAGCGGAGCCTGCTGCCGCAGAAGCTCGAACAGCCCGCCGGCCTGCGGGTCGCCGCCACCTACCAGCCCGGCGGCGCCGAGGCGGCCGTCGGCGGGGACTGGTACGACGTGATCGGCATCGACGGCGGCCGGACCGCCCTGGTCATCGGCGACGTGATGGGTCGAGGCCTGCGCGCCGCGGCGGTGATGGGCCAGCTGCGCACCGCCGTCCGCGCCTACGCCCGGCTGGACCTGCCCCCGCACGAGGTGATGTGCCTGCTGGACGGCCTGGCCATGGAGATCGACGCCAACCAGATCGCCACCTGCACCTACGCCGTCTGGGACCCGCAGCCGAGCACCCTCACCTACGCCTCCGCCGGGCATCTCCCGATCATGCTGCGCTGCCCGGACGGCACCGTGCTGCGCAGCGAGGAGCAGAACGGCCCGCCACTGGGCACCGGCGGCGGCCTGCACCTCTCCCACACCCTGCGCCTGCTGCCGGGCACCACCGGCGTGCTCTACACGGACGGCCTGGTGGAGCGCCGGGACGAGGACATCGACCAGGGCCTCGACCTGCTGGCCCGCACCCTCGGCGGCCCGGTCGGCACCCCCGACGTGGTCTGCGCCCGCCTCCTCCGGGCGATGGGTGTGACCGCCGAACACGACGACGACGTCGCGGTGCTCACCTTTCAGCTGCCGGCCGCCCAGACCCCCCTTGACTCTCCTCCCGGAGAGGTCTAGTGTTCTTCGAGCTGCCTGACAGGGAGAAACGGACGCGCGATCCGCACGGACGTTCCCGGGGTGGCCAATCCTCCGAAACACCACTCAGCAACAGCCCTGGGCCGTGCCTTGTCACGGTCGAGTGGGAATTGCCGTGCCCGGAATTCGTAGGTGGGGCCGGATTCGCTTTTCGGAGCAGGGCTCGGCTAGAGTTTGAGCCGTCGGACGGACCGTCAGGTCGGCCCGGCGAAAGCCTCCTGAAGGCCGGGACGCACGAAAGACTCTGATAGAGTCTGGGAGTGCCGAAAGGCCGAAGGAAAGCAAGGCAGGGAAGCGAAACTCCGGAAAACGGAGCGGAAAACATCTGCTAAGCTGGAAACACGAAAGAACGAAGCGCCCGGAGAGTTCACGAGAGTGACTCGAAGGAAGTATCCGTTCCTTGAGAACTCAACAGCGTGCCAAAAGTCAACGCCAGATATGTTGACATCCCCGGCCTGGATCGTTCGATCCGGGTTGGAGATTCCTTTAGTAACAAAACACTAGCGAGGACGCAGTGCGCGGGACCGCCTAATTCCGGTGGTTGCCGTGCCGCTCAACGCGAGTGGCTCGCCGGATTACCGGCAGACATTCACGGAGAGTTTGATCCTGGCTCAGGACGAACGCTGGCGGCGTGCTTAACACATGCAAGTCGAACGGTGAAGCCCTTCGGGGTGGATCAGTGGCGAACGGGTGAGTAACACGTGGGCAATCTGCCCTGCACTCTGGGACAAGCCCTGGAAACGGGGTCTAATACCGGATATGACCTTCCTCCGCATGGGGGTTGGTGTAAAGCTCCGGCGGTGCAGGATGAGCCCGCGGCCTATCAGCTTGTTGGTGGGGTAATGGCCTACCAAGGCGACGACGGGTAGCCGGCCTGAGAGGGCGACCGGCCACACTGGGACTGAGACACGGCCCAGACTCCTACGGGAGGCAGCAGTGGGGAATATTGCACAATGGGCGAAAGCCTGATGCAGCGACGCCGCGTGAGGGATGACGGCCTTCGGGTTGTAAACCTCTTTCAGCAGGGAAGAAGCGCAAGTGACGGTACCTGCAGAAGAAGCACCGGCTAACTACGTGCCAGCAGCCGCGGTAATACGTAGGGTGCGAGCGTTGTCCGGAATTATTGGGCGTAAAGAGCTCGTAGGCGGCCTGTCGCGTCGGATGTGAAAGCCCGGGGCTTAACCCCGGGTCTGCATTCGATACGGGCAGGCTAGAGTGTGGTAGGGGAGATCGGAATTCCTGGTGTAGCGGTGAAATGCGCAGATATCAGGAGGAACACCGGTGGCGAAGGCGGATCTCTGGGCCATTACTGACGCTGAGGAGCGAAAGCGTGGGGAGCGAACAGGATTAGATACCCTGGTAGTCCACGCCGTAAACGTTGGGAACTAGGTGTTGGCGACATTCCACGTCGTCGGTGCCGCAGCTAACGCATTAAGTTCCCCGCCTGGGGAGTACGGCCGCAAGGCTAAAACTCAAAGGAATTGACGGGGGCCCGCACAAGCAGCGGAGCATGTGGCTTAATTCGACGCAACGCGAAGAACCTTACCAAGGCTTGACATATACCGGAAACGGCCAGAGATGGTCGCCCCCTTGTGGTCGGTATACAGGTGGTGCATGGTTGTCGTCAGCTCGTGTCGTGAGATGTTGGGTTAAGTCCCGCAACGAGCGCAACCCTTGTTCTGTGTTGCCAGCATGCCTTTCGGGGTGATGGGGACTCACAGGAGACTGCCGGGGTCAACTCGGAGGAAGGTGGGGACGACGTCAAATCATCATGCCCCTTATGTCTTGGGCTGCACACGTGCTACAATGGTCGGTACAAAGGGCTGCGATGCCGCGAGGCGGAGCGAATCCCAAAAAGCCGGCCTCAGTTCGGATTGGGGTCTGCAACTCGACCCCATGAAGTTGGAGTTGCTAGTAATCGCAGATCAGCATGCTGCGGTGAATACGTTCCCGGGCCTTGTACACACCGCCCGTCACGTCACGAAAGTCGGTAACACCCGAAGCCGGTGGCCTAACCCGTAAGGGGAGGAGCCGTCGAAGGTGGGACCAGCGATTGGGACGAAGTCGTAACAAGGTAGCCGTACCGGAAGGTGCGGCTGGATCACCTCCTTTCTAAGGAGCACATGGCAGCTTCGGGCGAATGTCCTGAAGTGCTAGCTCATGGGTGGAACGTTGACTATTCGGCACGGTTCGGTCTCATCGACCGCGAGTACTGCGCTTCGGCGCGTGGAAAGCATCTGGTGGGGTTGGGTCGTGTCGGGCACGTTGTTGGGTCCTGAGGGAACGGCCGTATGGTCGTTGCTTCAGTGCCGGTCCTACTTGAGGTGCGTCTGACGCGTCGATGGTGGGTGACTGGTCGTTGTTTGAGAACTGCACAGTGGACGCGAGCATCTGTGGCCAAGTTTTTAAGGGCGCACGGTGGATGCCTTGGCACCAGGAACCGATGAAGGACGTGGGAGGCCACGATAGTCCCCGGGGAGCCGTCAACCAGGCTTTGATCCGGGGGTTTCCGAATGGGGAAACCCGGCAGTCGTCATGGGCTGTCACCCATACCTGAACACATAGGGTATGTGGAGGGAACGCGGGGAAGTGAAACATCTCAGTACCCGCAGGAAGAGAAAACAACCGTGATTCCGGGAGTAGTGGCGAGCGAAACCGGATGAGGCTAAACCTGATACGTGTGATACCCGGCAGGGGTTGCGTATGAGGGGTCGTGGGAAAGTTCTTCAGTCGTCTGCCGGCGGCTGGGTGAGTCAGAAACCGTTGGTGTAGTCGAAGGACATGCGAAAGGTCCGGCGTAGAGGGTAAGACCCCCGTAGACGAAACATCAGCGGCTCACTTGAGCTTCTCCCAAGTAGCACGGAGCCCGAGAAATTCCGTGTGAATCTGGCGGGACCACCCGCTAAGCCTAAATATTCCCTGGTGACCGATAGCGGATAGTACCGTGAGGGAATGGTGAAAAGTACCGCGGGAGCGGAGTGAAATAGTACCTGAAACCGTGTGCCTACAAGCCGTGGGAGCGTCGGACAGTGGGCTTGCCTATCTGTCTCGTGACTGCGTGCCTTTTGAAGAATGAGCCTGCGAGTTTGCGGTGTGTAGCGAGGTTAACCCGTGTGGGGTAGCCGTAGCGAAAGCGAGTCCGAATAGGGCGATCGAGTTGCATGCCCAAGACCCGAAGCGGAGTGATCTAGCCATGGGCAGGTTGAAGCGGAGGTAAGACTTCGTGGAGGACCGAACCCACCAGGGTTGAAAACCTGGGGGATGACCTGTGGTTAGGGGTGAAAGGCCAATCAAACTCCGTGATAGCTGGTTCTCCCCGAAATGCATTTAGGTGCAGCGTCACGTGTTTCTTGCCGGAGGTAGAGCACTGGATAGGCGATGGGCCTCACCGGGTTACTGACCTTAGCCAAACTCCGAATGCCGGTAAGTGAGAGCGTGGCAGTGAGACTGTGGGGGATAAGCTCCATGGTCGAGAGGGAAACAGCCCAGAACACCGACTAAGGTCCCTAAGCGTGTGCTAAGTGGGAAAGGATGTGGAGTCGCAGAGACAACCAGGAGGTTGGCTTAGAAGCAGCCACCCTTGAAAGAGTGCGTAATAGCTCACTGGTCAAGTGATTCCGCGCCGACAATGTAGCGGGGCTCAAGCACACCACCGAAGTCGTGTCATTGCAGCAACAGGGCCAACGCCTGCTGTGATGGGTAGGGGAGCGTCGTGTTCCGGGTGAAGCAGCGGAGGAATCCAGTTGTGGACGGGACACGAGTGAGAATGCAGGCATGAGTAGCGATACAAGAGTGAGAAACTCTTGCGCCGATTGACCAAGGGTTCCTGGGTCAAGCTGATCTGCCCAGGGTAAGTCGGGACCTAAGGCGAGGCCGACAGGCGTAGTCGATGGACAACGGGTTGATATTCCCGTACCCGCTTTGAAGCGCCAACGTCGAACCTCTGAATGCTAAAGCCGCGAAGCCGGCCTGGAGTCTTCGGACGAAGGGACGTGGTGGAGCCGCTGACCCAACAGGGTAGTAGGTGAGCGATGGGGTGACGCAGGAAGGTAGTCCAGCCCGGGCGGTGGTTGTCCCGGGGTAAGGGTGTAGGCCGAGTGATAGGCAAATCCGTCACTCATTAAGGCTGAGACCTGATGCCGAGCCGATTGTGGTGAAGTGGATGATCCTATGCTGTCGAGAAAAGCCTCTAGCGAGTTTCATGGCGGCCCGTACCCCAAACCGACTCAGGTGGTCAGGTAGAGAATACCGAGGCGTTCGGGTGAACTATGGTTAAGGAACTCGGCAAAATGCCCCCGTAACTTCGGGAGAAGGGGGGCCGGAACTGGTGATGAGTCTTGCACTCTGAGCTGGGGCCGGCCGCAGAGACCAGCGAGAAGCGACTGTTTACTAAAAACACAGGTCCGTGCGAAGCCGTAAGGCGATGTATACGGACTGACGCCTGCCCGGTGCTGGAACGTTAAGGGGACCGGTTAGTCGAGATTCGTCTCGGCGAAGCTGAGAACTTAAGCGCCAGTAAACGGCGGTGGTAACTATAACCATCCTAAGGTAGCGAAATTCCTTGTCGGGTAAGTTCCGACCTGCACGAATGGCGTAACGACTTCTCGACTGTCTCAACCATAGGCCCGGTGAAATTGCATTACGAGTAAAGATGCTCGTTTCGCGCAGCAGGACGGAAAGACCCCGGGACCTTTACTATAGCTTGATATTGGTGTTCGGTTCGGCTTGTGTAGGATAGGTGGGAGACTTTGAAGCAGCCACGCCAGTGGTTGTGGAGTCGACGTTGAAATACCACTCTGGTCGTGCTGGATGTCTAACCTGGGTCCGTGATCCGGATCAGGGACAGTGTCTGGTGGGTAGTTTAACTGGGGCGGTTGCCTCCTAAAGAGTAACGGAGGCGCCCAAAGGTTCCCTCAGCCTGGTTGGCAATCAGGTGTTGAGTGTAAGTGCACAAGGGAGCTTGACTGTGAGACCGACGGGTCGAGCAGGTGCGAAAGCAGGGACTAGTGATCCGGCGGTGGCTTGTGGAAGCGCCGTCGCTCAACGGATAAAAGGTACCCCGGGGATAACAGGCTGATCTTCCCCAAGAGTCCATATCGACGGGATGGTTTGGCACCTCGATGTCGGCTCGTCGCATCCTGGGGCTGGAGTAGGTCCCAAGGGTTGGGCTGTTCGCCCATTAAAGCGGTACGCGAGCTGGGTTTAGAACGTCGTGAGACAGTTCGGTCCCTATCCGCTGTGCGCGTAGGAATATTGAGAAGGGCTGTCCCTAGTACGAGAGGACCGGGACGGACGAACCTCTGGTGTGCCAGTTGTCCTGCCAAGGGCATGGCTGGTTGGCTACGTTCGGGAGGGATAACCGCTGAAAGCATCTAAGCGGGAAGCCTGCTTCGAGATGAGTATTCCCACCTCCTTGAGAGGGTAAGGCTCCCAGTAGACGACTGGGTTGATAGGCCGGATGTGGAAGCCCTGTAAGGGGTGGAGCTGACCGGTACTAATAGGCCGAGGGCTTGTCCTCAGTTGCTCGCGTCCACTGTGTTGTTCTGAAACAACGACCCCACTTGCCCTGGTCACGGGTGGGTGGTGCGGTGACAGTTTCATAGTGTTTCGGTGGTCATAGCATGAGGGAAACGCCCGGTTACATTCCGAACCCGGAAGCTAAGCCTCATTGCGCCGATGGTACTGCAGGGGGGACCCTGTGGGAGAGTAGGACGCCGCCGAACAATCATTGTGGAGAAGCCCTGCCGGGTAACCGGCGGGGCTTTTCTGCGTTTCCGGGCACGATCGTTGACGTAGGGTCAGGCCATGGGTGCTGAGCAGAGCTACACACGTGCCGGGAGCGAGATCCATGCAGGGCCGGTCCCGGAGAGCAGCGGTGGGATCCAGGAGATCCTGGCCGCCGCCGCTCTGGAGGACGGGCGGGAAGCCGTCTCGGAGCAGGGCCGGCTCCGGTTGCGGTCGGGGACGGCGCGGCCCGGCGTCACTCACCTCGTACAGAGCGCGGTGGGGGACGGCCCGTCGCGCCGGGTGGGGTACGCCCAGCTGGAGGCCGGCGCCGACGCGGCGTCCGGTACCGCCGAGCTCGTGGTGCACCCGGCCGAGCGGGGCCGGGGCTTCGGCCGGCACCTGGTCGAAGCGGTGCTGGCGGAGGCCGGCGGCCCGGTGGACTTCTGGGCGCACGGCGGGCATCCCGCGGCCCGGCGGCTGGCCGACGCCTTCGGCGGCGAGCTGGTCCGCGAGCTCCGCCAGATGCGCAGGGCCGGCAAGGCCGTCGACGTGGCGCAGCTGCCGGCGGGAGTGACGCTCCGTACCTTCCGGCCCGGCGAGGACGACGAGCAGTGGCTGCGGCTGAACGCACTCGCCTTCGCCCACCACCCGGAGCAGGGCGCCTGGACGGAGCAGGATCTCGCGGACCGCTTCGCCGAGCCCTGGTTCGACCCGGCGGGCTTCTTCCTCGCCACCCGTGGTGACCGGGTGGTCGGCTTCCACTGGACGAAGGTCCACCCGCGGACGCCGGCCGGGCCCGCGCTCGGCGAGGTGTACGTGGTCGGGGTGGACCCGGCGGAGCAGGGCAGCGGCCTCGGCCGGGCGCTGACCGCGGCCGGTCTGCGGCACCTGACGGGGGACGGCCCGGGCGAGCGCGGACTGGACACCGTACTTCTCTACGTGGATGCCGACAATCCGGCGGCAGTGCGGGTATATGAACGATTGGGGTTCACCGTCCACGAGGTGGACCTGATGTACCGCGTGCGGTAGCGGGCTGACGGCGCGGGGGCACGGGGCGTGACCGGGACCGGCCCCGACCGACTCAGCTTTCCTCCTGGCCATGCGGTGTTTACCGTGGATTCAATTGCCGCCGCGAAGATCACAGGATGAAGTCCGTAGTGTCTCGTTCGCGCAGCGTCGGCCGGCGCCCCGGATCCGGCCGTCTCCCGGCCGCTCCCGGCGGGTGGTCGCTGGCGCTGTGCGAGGCCGACGGTCTGCCGGCCGAATCGGACTCTGTCCTGTTGGAGGAGCTGGAGCCCATGAGCATCCCCCGCCCCGTCTCTGTCCCGCTGCCCTCGCCGGTCCGGATGTCCACCGCCCTGGGGATGCCCCCGGAGCAGTTCTCCGCGGAGGACGAGGACTTCGAGGAACTCCCCGAGGGCCGGTTCCTCGACCGCGAGCGCAGCTGGCTGGCGTTCAACGAGCGAGTGCTGGAGCTCGCCGAGGATCCGGACATCCCGCTGCTGGAGCGGGCCAAGTTCCTGGCGATCTTCGCCAGCAACCTGGACGAGTTCTTCATGGTCCGGGTGGCCGGCCTCAAGCGCCGGATCGCCACCGGGGTGGCCACCCGGTCGGCCTCGGGCCTGCAGCCGCGCGAGGTGCTGGACCTGATCTGGAACCGCTCGCGCGAGCTCATGGCGCGCCATGCCGCCGCGTTCCAGCAGGAGGTGCTGCCGGACCTCGCGTCCGAGGGCATCGAGCTGGTCCGCTGGTCGGAGCTGGCCGAGAAGGAGCAGGCCCGGCTGCACACGCTCTTCCGGCAGAAGATCTTCCCGGTGCTGACCCCGCTGGCGGTCGACCCGGCGCACCCCTTCCCGTACATCTCGGGTCTGAGCCTCAACCTGGCCGTGGTGGTCCGCAACCCCGTCTCCGGCCACAAGCACTTCGCCAGGGTGAAGGTGCCGCAGTCGCTGTCCCGCTTCCTGGAGGCGTCGCCGCAGCGCTACGTCCCGCTGGAGGACGTGATGGGCGCGCACCTGGAGGAGCTCTTCCCGGGGATGGAGGTGCTCGCCCACCACGCCTTCCGGGTCACCCGCAACGAGGACCTGGAGGTGGAGGAGGACGACACCGAGAACATCCTCAAGGCGCTGGAGAAGGAGCTGATGCGGCGGCGCTTCGGGCCGCCGGTGCGGCTGGAGGTGGAGGAGTCGATCGACCCCTACATCCTCGACCTGCTGGTCCGCGAGCTGAACATCACCGACGCGGAGGTCTTCCCGCTGCCGGGGCCGCTGGACCTCACCGGCCTGTTCGGCATCGCCGGCCTGGACCGCCCCGAGCTGAAGTACGCGAAGTTCGTGGCCGGCACCGCCCGCGGGCTGACCGACGTCGAGTCGGCCTCCCAGCCGGACATCTTCGCCGCCATGCGCGAGCGCGACGTCCTGCTGCACCACCCGTACGACAGCTTCTCCACCTCGGTGCAGGCCTTCCTGGAGCAGGCGGCCGCCGACCCGGACGTGCTGGCGATCAAGCAGACGCTGTACCGGACCTCCGGCGACTCGCCGATCGTGGACGCCCTGATCGACGCGGCCGAGTCCGGCAAGCAGGTGCTGGTGCTGGTCGAGATCAAGGCCCGGTTCGACGAGCAGGCCAACATCAAGTGGGCCCGCAAGCTGGAGGAGGCCGGCTGCCACGTGGTCTACGGGCTGGTCGGCCTGAAGACCCACTGCAAGCTGTCGCTGGTGGTCCGCCAGGAGGGCGACACCCTGCGCCGGTACGCCCACGTGGGGACGGGCAACTACCACCCGAAGACCGCCCGGCTGTACGAGGACATCGGCCTGCTGACCTCCGACCCGCAGGTCGGGGCGGACCTCTCCGACCTGTTCAACCGGCTCTCCGGGTACTCCCGCCGGGAGTCCTACCGCCGGCTGCTGACCGCCCCGCGCGGGCTGCGGGACGGGCTGATCGCCCGGATCCACGGGGAGATCGCGCACCACCGGGCGGGCCGCCCGGCGCATGTGAAGCTCAAGGTCAACTCGATCGTCGACGAGGCCGTGATCGACGCCCTCTACCGGGCGTCGCGGGCCGGTGTCCCGGTCGACGTCTGGGTGCGCGGGATCTGCGCGATCCGGCCGGGGGTGGCGGGGCTGAGCGAGAACATCCGGGTCCGGTCCGTCCTCGGGCGGTTCCTGGAGCACTCGCGGATCTTCGTCTTCGGCAACGGCGGCGACCCCGAGGTCTGGTTCGGCAGCGCCGACATGATGCACCGCAACCTCGACCGCCGGATCGAGGCGCTGGTGCGGGTCGCCGACCCGGCGCACCGGGCCGAACTGTCCGGCCTGATCGACCTCGGTGTCTCCGACGAGACCGAGTCCTGGCACCTCGGCCCCGACGGGGCCTGGACCCGCCACTCGCACGACGCCGAGGAGAGGAGGCTCCGGCACGTGCAGGACCTGCTGATCGACTCACGTCAGCGCCGCCGGGCCTCCTCCTCGGCCCGCTGAGGCCGCCGAGCAGTCGGCCACCAGCCCCGGGGGACGGTCCCCCGGGGGGACGGGGATTCACCTACGCCATGACCGATGCGCCGATGACGGCCTCGGGGTCGTCCACCGCGACCGCCGGGGAGATCCTCTCCCGCCATCTCACCGCCCAGGCCGGTGCGTTTCTGCGCGCCCTGCCGCAGGCGGTCGGGGAGGTCGGCTCCAGACCGGGCGCCGTCCTGCACTCCTCGGCGGGCACCGCGGACCTGCTGCGGGCCGTCCGGCGGATCGGCGGTGCGCTGCACACCTTCGCGGCCTCCTTCGAGCCGGTCTGGGCCCAGGAGTCCCGGGTCGAGCTGCGCTGGCTGCTCAATCTGCTCGCCCAGGAGCCCGGTTACCTGCGGCGCTCCACCCGGCTGCTCGGCGCCCTCGACTCGCTGAGCGCCGCCGAGTCCGACGGCCCCGGCATGCTGGCCGGCCACGCCGGGGCGCCCAAGGCCCGGGCCCTGCTGGACCGCCAGCTGACCCTGGCCCGTACCCGCGCGCACTCCACCGTCCTGCAGGAGCTCCGGTCGGCCCGGCTGCACGCGCTGGCCGACCGGATGACCCTGCTGGTCGGCGATGTGCCGCTGCGGCCGCCGGCCGGCGGCGGATCGGAGGACGGCCTCCTCCCGCAGGCCGGCGCCGCCCTCGGCGCGCTCAACGCCGGCGCCGAGCTGCTGCCGCTGCACCGCTCCTCCACCCCGTACGGCGGCGACGGCCTGCGCCGGCTGGGGACCGTCCCGGCCGCCCGCGGCGTGCTGGACGCCGATGCGGTGCTGGCCGCCGACGACGCGCCCTGGCACCGGGTGCGGATCCTGGTGAAGCGGGCCCGGTACGCCCTGGAGGTGGCCGCCCGCCCGGTCCAGGCCCTGGACGAGCTGGACCGGACGCTCGGCCGCCACCAGGAGGCCTCCGACGCCGCGGTCACCGCGGCCACCGCGGCGCGGACCCCGCGGATCACCCCGGCCACGGCCTACGTCCTCGGCGTGGTGCATGCTGATCAACGACTGGAGGTCGAGGCGGCACGGTACGCGTTCGGCCTGCAGTGGCCGGACCTCACCCCCAGCCTCGCCGGCTCGGGGGTACCTCCAAGCCACCCGGCCGGAGGAGAGGTGCCCCCAGCGTCACGGATGGCATGAATGGGCAACCGCCTGAGCGGTGAGCAGGACAAGGACGACCGCGCCAAGGGGTCGGCCCGGATGAGCGCGACCGGCCGGCCGGCCGCCGGCGGGCGCGCCGGCGGCGCCGAGCGCGCCAGGGGCCGGGACGCCGCCGACGGCCGCGGCAGCGAGCTCCGCGGCTCGGGCAGCCGGGACGTCGGGAGCCGGGACGCCGGGCAGCGGCGCCGGCTGCGGGAGGCGAAGAAGCAGGGCGGTCCCGGCCGCCCCCGGACGGCATCGCCGGAGGGGACCGAGCCGGTCCGCCACCGGGCCGGACCGGCCGCCCCCGCCCCCGCCCGAGGGCGGACGATCCTGGCGGCCGGCGCGGTGCTCTGGCTGCCCGGGCGGCAGAAGAAGAAGGGCCTCGGCCGGCCCAGGATCGCGCTGATCCACCGGCCGAAGTACGACGACTGGAGCCTGCCGAAGGGCAAGCTGGACCCGGGCGAGAGCCTCGTCCAGGCGGCCCTGCGGGAGGTCGAGGAGGAGACCGGCCTGCGCTGCGTGCTCGGCGCGGAGCTGCCCGCCCAGCACTACCTGGCGCAGGGGCGGCCCAAGGAGGTCCGGTACTGGGCGGCCGTGCCCGTCGGCGGCTCCTTCACCCCCAACCGTGAGGTCGACCGGTTCGAGTGGCTGCCGGCCCGCAAGGCCAGGGCCCGGCTGACCCACGACCGGGACCGGGTCCTGGTGGACGCGCTGCTGGAGGTCCTCGGCGCCCGCCCGCTGCCGAAGGCCTGAGCGGTCGGAGCCCGCCCGGCCCCGGCCGCGGACGCCGTGCCGGCCGCCGCCGGGGTCGTGCCGGGCCCGCCCGAGGGGACCGGCGCAGGTGTGCCTGGGCCGTCCGGGTTCACCCGTCCGAGTGATCTCTCCGCGCCCTCCCCGTGACGCAACCGTTACTACCTGACGCTGTTTCCCGCCATCCGTCCGAGGTTCACCCTCCGTTCACTTACGACCGGCTGACGCGTCACCTACCCGTCCTAACTTCTGGATTACCGGAGGGCCGAACGGGCCCCGGACCACAGCAGAACCCGCGCCATCCTCAGCAGTCGGACGCCCGCCGTCCGGATGCGAGCGGCGTCGGCAATGCCACAGAAAGGGACACCCTGTGAAGCTCCAGCGGAACGGCCGCTCCAAGGCCCTCGTCGTCGGTGCCATGGCGCTCGTCAGCTCGCTGTCGCTCGCCGCCTGCGGCTCGGACGACAACACCGGCGGTGCCGGCGCCGCCGGTACCAGCGCTCCGGCTGCCGCCGCCATCGCGTGCGGCAAGGCGGGTGCCCTGGTGGCCGCGGGTTCCACCGCGCAGGGCAACGCGATCGACGTCTGGAAGACCAACTTCGGCAACGCCTGCGCCGGCTCCTCGGTCAATTACAGCGGCGGCGGCTCCGGTGCCGGTGTGCAGCAGTTCACCCAGGGCAAGGTCCAGTTCGCCGGCTCCGACTCCGCGCTGAAGCCGGCCGAGGTCGAGGCCACCAAGGCCGTCTGCACCGGTGGCCAGGGCGTCAACCTGCCGATGGTCGCGGGCCTGATCTCGATCGTCTTCAACGTCGACGGCGTCGACAAGCTGACGTTGGACGGCCCCACCACCGCGAAGATCTTCGACTCGCAGATCACCAAGTGGAACGACCCGGCCATCGCCGCCCTCAACCCGGGCGTGACCCTGCCGGCCGCCGACATCCAGGCCTTCCACCGCTCGGACGACTCGGGCACCACGGACAACCTGACCAAGTACTTCGCCAAGGCCTCGGGCGGCGCCTGGTCCTACCCGTCCAGCAAGACCTGGGCCGGCAAGGGCGGCCAGTCGGCCAGCGGCAGCGCGGGCCTCGCGGCCCAGGTGAAGCAGGTCAAGAACTCGATCAGCTACGTCGAGCTCTCCTTCGCGCAGACCAACAGCCTGAAGAGCGCCGCCATCAACACCGGCGCCAGCAAGCCGGTCGAGGCCACCGCCGACAACGCCGCCACCACCTTCGCCAAGGCGAAGATCGCCGGCACCGGCAGCGACCTGGCGCTGACCCTCGACTACGCGACCAAGGAAGAGGGCTCGTACCCGCTCGTCCTGGTCACCTACGAGATCGTCTGCGACAAGGGCAACAAGGCCGAGACCCTGGAGACCCTGAAGTCCTTCCTCACCTACGCGGCCTCCGACAACGGCCAGAAGGCCATCGGCAGCACGGGCTACGTCCCGCTGCCCAAGGAGCTCGCGGCGAAGGTCCAGGCCGTCATCCCGACCCTGGCCTGACCCTCCCACCACCGGTGAGGCGGCCCCGAAGAGCCAGGGGGGCCGGGGCCGCCCCACCGGGTACCACACGCCAGAAGCACGTCCGGGGCACCGCCGCCATGGTGCCGCCCCCGCGGGGCAGCGCCACCAGACCGGAGTAGACCAATGACTTCATCCCTCCCTGCCGATGCGCGAGGCAGGGTCCGCAGGCGCAAGAGCAGTCAGCTCGGCGACAAGATCTTCTTCAACGCCGCCCGCGGAGCGGGCATCCTGCTGCTGGTCATCATGGCCGCCATCGCGGGATTCCTGGCCTACCGCTCGGCCCTCGCCCTCAGCAAGAACGAGGGCAACTTCTTCACCACCTTCGAGTGGACGCCGGACGCCCAGAAGCCCGTCTTCGGCATCGCCGTCCTGGCCTTCGGCACCATCGTCAGCGCCGTGATCGCGATGGCGATCGCGGTGCCGGTCGCGATCGGCATCGCGCTCTTCATCTCGCACTACGCGCCGCGGAAGATCGCCCAGCCCTTCGCCTACCTGGTCGACCTGCTGGCCGCCGTGCCGAGCATCGTCTACGGCCTCTGGGGCGCCCTGTTCCTCGTCCCGCACCTGGACGGCCTGACCAGCTGGATGGACCAGTACCTCGGCTGGACGTACGTCTTCGACCAGACCCGCGCGGGCACCACGCCGCGCACCCTGTTCACCGTCGGCATCCTGCTCGCCATCATGATCCTGCCGATCATCACGGCCGTCACCCGTGAGGTCTTCCGGCAGGTCCCGCGGATGCACGAGGAGGCGGCGCTCGCGCTCGGCGCGACCCGCTGGGAGATGATCCGCACCGCCGTCCTGCCGTTCGGCCGGCCCGGCATCATCTCGGCCTCCATGCTCGGCCTCGGCCGCGCGCTGGGCGAGACCATCGCGGTGGCCGTCGTGCTCTCCTCGAACAGCGTGCTCTCGCTGCACCTGCTCGACCCGGGCGGCGGCACCTTCGCGCAGAACATCGCGCTGAAGTTCAACGAGGCCGCGCCCTTCGGCCGGGATGCGCTGATGGCCTCCGGCCTCGTCCTGTTCGTGATCACCCTGCTGGTGAACGGTGCCGCGCGGATCATCGTCGCGCGCCGCAAGGAGTACTCGGGGGCCAACGCATGAGCGCCGTGACCACCACCGCGTCGGCCGTGCCGCAGCTGCGCCGCAACCTCACCACCGCCCGGCTGCCCAAGTGGGCGCCGGCCGCCGTCGCCGCCGGCTGCATCGCCGTCGCCTGCGGGATCGGCGCCGGCTTCGGTCTGGCCAGCCACCTGCAGTGGGGCCTGATCGCGGCCGCCCTGTTCGTGATCGTCAGCTACGCGCTGTCGGCCCGGATCGAGGGCCGTCGACAGGCCAAGGACCGCCTGGCCACCTCGGTGGTCTGGGTCGCCTTCGTGGCGGCCGTCGTGCCGCTCGCCGCGCTGACCTTCTACACGGTCCAGCAGGGCCTCGCCGTGGTCGACGGGCACTTCCTCACCCACTCGATGAAGGGCGTGCTGTCCTCCGGTCCCGGCGGCGGCATCTACCACGCGCTGATCGGCACCCTGCAGCAGGTCGCCCTGGCGACCCTGATCGCCGCCCCGCTCGGTCTGCTCACCGCGGTCTACCTGGTGGAGTACGGCCGCGGCCGGCTCGCCAAGACCGTCACCTTCTTCGTCGACGTCATGACCGGCATCCCGTCCATCGTCGCCGGTCTGTTCATCCTCTCCGTCTGGATCCTGGGTCTCGGGTTCTCGTACTCCGGTTTCGCGGGCAGCCTCGCGCTGGCCATCCTGATGATGCCGGTGGTCGTGCGCTCCACCGAGGAGATGCTCAAGCTGGTCCCGAACGAGCTGCGCGAGGCTTCGTACGCGCTCGGCGTGCCCCGCTGGAAGACCATCCTGCGGATCGTCATCCCCACCGCGATCGGCGGAATCACCACCGGTGTGATGCTCGCCGTCGCGCGTATCACCGGGGAGACCGCGCCGGTGCTGATGCTGGTGTTCGGTGCCGACATCATCAACAACAACCCGTTCCAGGACCCCCAGCAGTCGCTTCCGATGTACATCTGGCAGCAGTACGCCCAGGTGAACAACGACTACGGGTACGCCCGGGCCTGGGGCGCCGCGCTGGTGCTGATCGCCTTCGTGATGGGGCTCAACCTCATCGCCCGCGGTATCGCGCGCTGGCGCTCGCCCAAGACCGGGCACTGACGGACCGACTGACGTACGAGAGAGAAGACGAACGATCATGGCCAAGCGCATCGACGTCAGCGGACTGTCCGCCTACTACGGAACCACCAAGGCCATCGAGGACATCTCGATGACCGTCGAGCCCCGCTCGGTGACGGCCTTCATCGGCCCCTCCGGCTGCGGCAAGTCCACCTTCCTGCGCACCCTGAACCGGATGCACGAGGTGATCCCCGGCGCCCGGGTCGAGGGCAAGGTGATGCTGGACGACGACAACCTCTACGGGCAGAACGTCGACCCGGTGGCCGTGCGCCGCACGGTCGGCATGGTCTTCCAGCGCCCGAACCCCTTCCCGACCATGTCGATCTACGACAACGTCGCGGCCGGGCTGAAGCTCGCCGGCGTGAAGAAGAAGTCCGTGCTGGACGACGTGGTGGAGAAGTCCCTCAAGGGCGCCAACCTGTGGAATGAGGTCCACACCCGCCTCAACAAGCCGGGCGCGGGCCTCTCCGGCGGCCAGCAGCAGCGCCTGTGCATCGCCCGCGCCATCGCGGTCGAGCCGCAGGTCCTGCTGATGGACGAGCCCTGCTCGGCCCTGGACCCGATCTCCACCCTGGCGGTCGAGGACCTGATCGGTGAGCTGAAGTCGCAGTTCACCATCGTGATCGTGACGCACAACATGCAGCAGGCCGCCCGCGTCAGCGACCGCACCGCGTTCTTCAACCTGGCCGGCGTCGGCCAGCCCGGCAAGCTGGTCGAGCTGGACGACACCCAGCGGATCTTCTCCAACCCGTCCGTGCAGGCGACCGAGGACTACATCTCCGGCCGCTTCGGCTAGCCACCACCTGTCGCGCCCTTCGGGGGGAGCGACGACAGCACGAGCTGCTTCGCGGTGCTGCATGGCGGTGCCGCCGCGGAGTAAGGGACAGGGCCCGCCCCCGAGATATGGGGGCGGGCCCTGTCGTCCTTGCGGGTCGCATCCTTCGTCCCGCGTCCTTCGTGCCGCGCGGAGCGCGGGGGAGAGCGGTGGAGCAGGGGCGTCAGCCGAAGATCAGGTTGACGATCCAGTAGACCAGGGCGGCCACCAGTGCGGCCGCCGGCATGGTGATGAACCAGCCGAGCACGATGTTCTTGGCGACACCCCAGCGCACCGCGCGGATCCGCTTGGTGGCACCCACACCCATGATCGCCGAGGTGATCACGTGGGTGGTGGAGATCGGCGCCTTGAACACGTACGAGGTGATGTACATGATCGTCGCCGCGGTGCTCTCGGCGGCGAAGCCCTGCGGCGGGTCCAGCTCGATGATCTTGCGGCCGAGTGTCCGCATGATCCGCCAGCCACCCGCGTAGGTGCCCAGCGAGAGCATCGTGGCGCAGGAGATCTTCACCCAGACCGGGATGTCCTGCGAGGACTGCTGCCCGGAGATGGTGAGGGCCAGCACCACGATGCCCATGGTCTTCTGCGCGTCCTGCAGACCGTGCGCGAGGGCCATGGCGGCGGCCGACGCGGTCTGGGCGACCCGGAAGTTGCGCTTGGCCTTGTGCGGGTTGGCCTTGCGGAAGATCCACAGGATGGCCAGCATCACCAGGTAGCCGCAGACCAGGCCGACGATCGGCGAGACGAACATCGGAATGATGATCTTGTCGACGACGCCGCTCCAGATCACCCCCGTGCCGCCGGCCAGCGCCGCGCCCACCATGCCGCCGAACAGCGCGTGCGAGGAGGAGGACGGCAGACCGAAGTACCAGGTGGTCAGGTTCCAGGTGATCGCACCGACCAGCGCGCCGAACAGGATCATCATGCCCTGGCTGCCGGTCGGGGTCTCGATGATCCCGCTGGACACCGTGTGGGCGACGCCGCTGCCGAGGAAGGCACCGGCCAGGTTCATCACCGCGGCCATCGCCAGCGCGGCCCGCGGGGTGAGCGCCCGGGTGGAGACCGAGGTGGCGATGGCGTTCGCCGAGTCGTGGAAGCCGTTGGTGTACGTGAAGAAGAAGGCCACGCCGATGACGGCGATGAGTGCTGCCATGTCCACGCTGGTCAGGACTCCTTGACCGCGATGGTCTCCACCGTGTTGGCGACATGCTCGAAGGCGTCGGCCGCCTCCTCGAGGACATCCACGACCTGCTTCAGCTTCAGCACCTCGATGGCCTCGTACTGGCCGCTGAACAGGTGCGCGAGCAGCTTGCGGTGGATCTGGTCCGCCTGGTTCTCCAGCCGGTTGACCTCGATCCAGTACTCGGTCAGGTTGGACATGCTCCGCAGGTTCGGCATCGCCTCGGCGGTCAGCTCGGCGGCCCGCGCGAGCACCTCGATCTGCTGCTCGATGCCCTTGGGGAGGGTCTGGATGTCGTAGAGGACGACCAGGTCGACCGCCTCCTCCATGAAGTCCATGATGTCGTCCAGCGACGAGGCGAGGTTGTAGATGTCCTCGCGGTCGAAGGGCGTGATGAAGGAGGAGTTCAACTGGTGGAACACCGCATGAGTGGTGTCGTCACCCGCGTGCTCGGCGGCGCGCATGCGCTCGACGATCTCCGCGCGGGCCGACACGTCTGAACCCAGCAGTTCCAGCAGGAGCTTGGATCCCACGACGAGGTTCTCCGCGGCTGCGGAGAACATGTCGTAGAAGCTCGTCTCCTTCGGGGTCAGGCTAAAACGCACGGGAAATCTCCGATGTGCGGGGTAGGGACTGAACGATGCTAGGCGCAAGCGGCCGGAACCACGCAAACGGGGTGACAGCGGGGAATCGGAACCTCCTGTTCCGGAACTGTCCGTGCACCTGAGAGGCCGGCCCGTACGCCCGTGTACGGAAGCGAGCCCCAGTCTGACGGAACCTCGCCGGTATTGCCCCCTCCGTGCACCCGGAGATCCGGGCCGCAGCCCGGACGGAGGAACACCACCGCGGCGGCGGGTGTTGGACACTGGAAGCTGACGGGATCCCAGCCTTCCGCCGTACCCCGGCCCCGGCCGGGCGGGATTCCCCGGCGGCCGGCCGGGGGAGTACCCCGGGGCAGGTTCTCCGAGGGCTGCGAGCGACCACCCAGAGCCACCATGACGAAGGCGGGCCGGATGACCACGACCGACACCCACGAGGCCGGCGCGCAGGCCGAGCCGGCCGCGCACCCGCACGCGGGCCCGCACGGCTACAGCGACCAGAAGGACGCCCACCTCAAGCGCCTGCGCCGGATCGAAGGGCAGATCCGCGGCCTGCAGCGCATGGTCGACGAGGACACCTACTGCATCGACGTGCTCACCCAGGTCTCCGCCAGCACCAAGGCCCTGCAGTCCTTCGCGCTCTCGCTGCTGGAGGAGCACCTGCGGCACTGCGTCGCGGCCGCCGCCGAGGAGGGCGGCGCGGAGCTGGAGGCCAAGGTCGCCGAGGCCACCGCCGCGATCGGCCGGCTGCTGCGCAGCTGACCGGCGGGGCGCCCTGGCGGGGGCTGCCGGGGCGCTCGGTTCAGACGTCCTCGGGGGCAGGCCCGCCGGGGCGCGGCACGGCCCCGTTCGCGCCGCCCGGAGCCTGGACCGGGGGCGTCCCGCGCAGGTGGGCGCCGGGTTGTTCGGCGCTGAGCTGTTGGGCACCGAGCTGTTGGGCACCGGACTGTTCGGCACCGGGCCGGCGGGCGTCGGGCCGGGGGACGGCCCCGGGCTGGTCAGGGCGGTCCAGCAGGACCTCGTCGATGCGCTCGGTCGGCAGGCGGTCGCCGGCCGAGGAGGTCGCAGCGATCATCAGCTCGCCGGCCAGCTCGATCTCGTCGAGGGCCGTGTGGTCATGACCGCCGTCGCGGCCGCCCGAGGTCGACACCACCTGCACCACCCCTTCAGCGCCCTGCTTGCCCCTGGGGCGCTCCCCCGGCCTTCGGCAGAGGGGACCTCCGCCCGGCCCGCAGGCCGGGGGCGCGGCAGTCACCCGCCGTCCAGCCTAGGCATTTCGGAGTCCGGCCACATGGCACGGACGGGCCATCTTGGTGCGGCCGAAACGGGTGGGCCGCTCTTCCTGTGCTGCTCCCGCACCGGGCCCGCCGGCCGCGGCCGGCCCGCCCGACGCGTCACTTCGGGGGCTCGGTCGCGTTCATCGACCAGATGTCCCCGGCGGCGGGCTCCGCGGCGTCCACCGCCTTGCCGAAGTCGCTCAGCGAGGTGGTGGAGGTGACCTTGACCTGGTCCTTGGCCTCCTTCGAACCGGCCACACCGGCGAACGAGAACACCTCGACCACCTTGTGCAGCCTGCCCTGGCCGTCCAGCCAGACCTCGTACGGCACCTCCTTGACCGTGAAGGTCTGGGCGGCCATCCGCAGGCCGTCGGCCCCGCGCCCGCCGGTGGCCTCGGCGGCCTTCGCCAGGTCGAGCGTGCCCCGGTAGTGCTTCAGGGCCACCCCACCGACCGTCTCGCTGCCGACCAGCTCGGCCTTCTGCGCGCCGCGCAGGGCCCCGGCGGCGCCGGCCGGGTCGGTGGCCCCGCTCGACACCAGGTTCCCGTCCGGCAGCTGGCGGACGTCCAGCTTCACCCACTTGCCGGCCGGCACCTTCGCCCCGCTGTTCTGCAGGTAGACGATGCCCGGCAGGACCACCTCGACGATCTTCCCGGTGGTCGCGGCCCCCGGGGGTACCGCCACCTCCAGCCGGCCGATCCGCTTGACGTAGTCGTAGCCGCCGACGCCGGTGAAGACGGCCTTCTTGTCGGCGGACTCGGTGACCAGCTCGGTGACCGCGTGCGCGGAGCCCGTCCGGCCGGTGATGTCCGCGGCGCCGCGGACGGCCGTCAGCGGATCGGCGGCCAACTGGTCGGCCGAGCTGTCCTGCCGGTGGTCCGCTGAGCCGGACCCGCCCGAGCAGGCCGCGAGGCCGGTGAGGGCGGCGGCGAGCGCCACCGCCCGGGCCGCGGACCGGACGTGCGGCAACAGCTGGCTCTGGTTCGGCATCTTCATTCTCGCGACAACCCCCTCGGGCCCGACCGCCCGGCAAGCCCCACCCCCGATGGGCAGAGCTCTTTCCGGACAAACGAGTTGAGCCCCGGAGGGTTACGCGCGAACCGGCGCACCCGGAACGTCGCGCGCCGGGGCGCGGGCGCGTTACGGTGAGCTACGTGCACAGCGAGCTGCCGGTCTCCCCCGGCACGGCCCAGATGCCCGGACACCGCGTGGAGATCACCGAGCGCGGCTCCTTCTGCTTCGCCAACTGCAGCTGCGGCTGGTCCAGGCCCGCCCGGCGCTCCCGGGACCTGGCCAGACGCGAGGCCGCGGAACACCTGGAGGAGAGCGGCGCGGGCCAGGGGGTGTGACACCCGGACCCGGGCTGGGGCGTGTGACGTCCGGACAGCTGGGGGCGGAGCCGCCCCCGAAGGCCGTGGCAGCGGCCTGCAGGCCCCTCCGGCGACGGCGCGAGCCTCGGTGGCACCCGGGCCGCGCCCGAGTTCGTGGGCGGCCCTCAGGCGGCGAGATCGGGCTCCCGGGGCGGATCATCGGCCCGGACCTTGCCGGGGACGGCCCGGCGGCGCCGGGCGCCGCCCTTCGGGCTGCCGGTCCTGCGCCCGCCCGCCACGATCAGCGGGGCGGCGGCGCTCCGGGCCACCGCGTGGCAGAGCGGGACGAGCACGGCCATCGCGATCGGCGCCAGCAGCAGCACCACTGCGGTCGCCAGGGCGAAGCCGCCGATCACGTCCGTCGGGTAGTGGACGCCCATGAACATCCGGCAGAAGCCCTGCAGCAGCGCCAGGCCCCCGGCGATCCAGCCGAGCCGCCGGTTGACCAGGAAGAGCGCCACCGCGATGCCCATCGACATCGTCGAGTGGTCACTGACGAAGGAGTGGGTGCCCTCCTTGCCGGCCACCAGGACGTCCAGCCCGGTGTGGTCGACGAAGGGGCGCGGCCGGTTCACGATCGCCGCGATCGGCAGGTTGGCCAGCTCGGCGACGGTGACCGCCAGCGGGGCCCAGAGCAGCCCGGCGACGGCCACCGGGGCGTCCGGGCGGCGGCGGGCCTGCAGCCAGCCGGTGAGGCACAGCGCGGCCAGGCCGAGCAGGATGCCGTACTCGCCGATCCAGGAGACCAGCGAGTCCAGCCAGCCGGGCGAGGACTTGGCCAGCCCGTTGACGGCGTAGAGCAGACCGAGATCGGGGTCGCTCGTGTCGGCAAGTGGCATCGGCACGCCGCACCTCCTTCTGCTCCGCTGAACCTGTGGTCCCGGCCGGGGTCGGCCCAGCTCAGGAAGCTGACACAGAACCACCGGACACAACGTCACCACCGGCACACAGGGTTCCACGGGGACGCAGGGTTATGGAAACTTGACTCGCCGTCCACCGTGCGCTCACACCGGGGGCACCGCTTCGGCTCAGGTCTTTGCCGGCGTTTGACCGGAGCCGCCCGCGGCGGCCGCCCGCGCGGGCGGGCTCGCCGCAGGCGTGGTCGCGGGCGTGCCGGCCGGAGCGCCCGCGGGTGACCGGTCGGCGGCGCCCGGCCCCCCGGATCCGGTGATGCTGCCGTCCGCGCCGCGCACCGGCAGCGCGTTGGCGCCGTCCGAGGTGACCCGGGTGGCGCCGATGTACTCCTTGGTGTCGATCTTGTCGTAGCGGATCACGGCACCGGTGTGCGGTGCGTCGATCATGTAGCCGCCGCCGACGTAGATCCCCACGTGGTGGATGCTGCGCGGGTCGTTCAGGTCGGTGGCCCAGAACACCAGGTCGCCCGGCCGGAGCTGGTCGCGCGAAGGGTGCGGGCCGGCGTACCACTGGTCGTTGGCGACCCGGGGCAGGGTGATCCCCACCGACGCGTACGCGGCCTGCATGAGCCCGGAGCAGTCGAACCGGCCGCCCTGCGAGGGCAGCCCCTCACCGCCCCACAGGTAGGGCGTGCCCAGCACGTTCTGCGCGAAGTAGATCGCCCCGGCGGCCTGCTGGGACACCTCCACCGCGGCCGTCGGCGCGGTGAAGCTGCGGGCCAGCGTCGAGATGTTCCGCACGTACCCCTGGGTCTCCGAGTACGGCGGCACCCCGCCGTACTTGATCACCGCGTACGGGCCCGCGTTGTAGGCCGCCAGCAGGTTGGCCTGGCCGTCCCCCGGAACCTTCGAGACCTCCCGGGCCAGCGCGCAGTCGTAGGTCGCCGCGGAGGCGATTGCGTCGGCCGGGTCCCAGATGTCCTTCTTGCCGTCCTTGTTGGCATCCACCCCGTACGTCGCCCAGGTGCTCTCCAGGAATTGCGCCATACCGTAGGCCTTCGCCGGACTCCGGGCCGACGGATCGAAACCGCTCTCCTGATAGAGCTGCGCCGCGAGCATCGGCGGAGAGATCTCCGGGCAGAGTGAGCCCCACTCCTGGATCAGCCCCTGGTAGGCCGCCGGGACGGTGCCGGCGGAGAGCGCGGCCCGCGAACCCTGATGCTGCGGCGTACCGCTCGCCGCATACGTCCCGAAGGTCACCAGGCCCACGAAACCGACCAGCACAACTCCCGTAGCAGCGGCGGCCGTACCGGCCTTCCGGAGTACCATCAGCACCATCCCGACGAGTCGTCAGTCGAAGTGTCCCGGAAGGCGTTGCTCACCGCAATCATCAGAGATACAAAGAGTGAGCGCTATCCTTCGTACGGTGGACATCCTGGCGTACGTGTCCCATGCCTCACGACCAATCCGCGAGAAGCAGCCAAGTCGACATCAGATCTGGCCAAGAATAGGTACCGGCCCTTCGCGCAGGTGGGGTCATGGGCCTTGAATTTGCCTGATCGGGCGGTGAGATGGAAATGAACCTGAGCAGCGTGGACAGTATCGCGATCGGCCACCTGGCCGAGGACCCACCCAAAAAGGCCAATATCGACACCATCATCGGAGGGATCGCCCCGGACTGGGGGCCCTTCGCCACGCTCGGCTCCGAGGCCCGCGTGATGGTGGAGGTCGTCATGGCCGTGGCCATCCTGGCCTGCCTGGCCCTCGCGGTCTGGGGCGCCGCCAAGCAGCGGATCGGCGCCACCGCGATGCGCGACTCCTTCGGTGCCGAGCAGGGCAAGGGGCTGATCATCGCCGGGCTGACCGGCGTGTTCATCATCGGATCGCTGGGCACCCTGTTCACCATTGTCTACGGTATGGCCATCTGACGATCGGACAGCGTCCCGCCGACCGGCCCACCGGCCGCGGGGAGCACGTCCGGCCGCCGGCGGCCGGCAGCAGCCCGGCCGGGGGACCGCCAGGACCCCCGCCAGGAATCCACCCGCCCTCCTCACCCGCGCCCGCCGCCCGCCCACGGGCAGGCGGCCCGCCGGGCCGGAGGGGCCCAACGGAGCCGCCAGCCGGCTCCCCGCACCAGGAGGGCCGCCGTGCCGTTGTCCGACGACCAGCCGCACACCCGTACGCGGCTACCGGTCGCCGAACAGTCCTCCTACCAACCGAACGGCCGCCAGGCCCGACCGGTGCGGACCCTGCTGACCGTCCTGGTGGTCGTCACCCTGCTGGTCCTGGCCATCTCGGTCGCCAACCGCGGCAAGGCCGACCCGGACACCTCCACGCCGCCCTCCGCCGACCGCGCCGCGGCCTCCGCCGCCCCCGGCGGCGCCGGCCCCGCACCCAGCGGCGAACAGCCCGTCAGCACCACCAGCAACGGCATCGCCAACGGGTTCCCGCACACCGACCAGGGCGCCCAGTCCGCGGCCGCCAACTACGCCGTCGCGATCGGCTCCGCCGACATGTTCCGCACCGAGGCCCGGCACACCATCGTGGCCACCATCGCCGACCCGGCGGCCGTCGCGGGGCTGCAGAGCCGGCTCGACCAGGGGTTCTCGCCCGAGACCGCCGCGAGGTTCGGGGTCGATGTGCAAGGCAAGGCCCCCAAGGGATTGACCTTCGTCAGCCGAACCATCCCGATCGGAACCAAGAGCGACGGCTACGGCGCGGAGAGCGCCAAGGTCCAGGTCTGGTGCAACGGTCTCTTCGGATTGGCCGGCGAGAAGTCGACCAAACCGGTCTCCCAGGATTGGTTCACCCTCACGCTCAACCTGCACTGGACCGGGAGCGACTGGAAGTTGACCGAATTCAGCCGCGCGTCGGGCCCGGCGCCCGTTCCCGCGGATCAGCAAGCGGCGACCGCCGAGGAGATCACTGGTGCCGTCCAGCAGTTCGGAGGCTTTCGCTATGCCCGCTGACGGTGCCCGCAGGTCTGCGCGGTTCAGGCTCGGTGTGGTGGTCAGCGCCTTCGCGCTTGCTCAGACCATGGCCATGAGGGTGGCACAGCAGGCGTTCGCCGAACCCTCGCCCTCGCCGACCCCCGGGGCGACGAACACGAGCTGCCCCGGTATCCCGTTGCCGGGTGACAACGTCTACTGCTCCCCCGGCGGCGGCACCAGCCTCCCCGGCAGCGGCACCGTCGGCAGTGTCACCGACCCCCTCGGCTCGCTCGCCAAGGGGTGTGCGCAGGCCGCCGCCTGGGTGGTGCGCAAGCTGTCGACCGCGATCGACGGGACGACGCAGGTGGACTTCACCAACGCGTCGTTCCTGCAGCAGTACGCGGTGGTCTTCGCCGGTTCGACGATCATCACGTTGGTGCTGTGGCTGCTGGCGGTCACCAAGCGGGCCGTCCGCGGGGCCCCGCTGACGACGGCGATCGGGGAGGCGATCGGGTTCCTCTGGCTGACCGTGGTGGCCTCCGCGTTCACGCCGTTGATCCTGTTCACGGTGGTCAGCGCGACGGACGGGCTGACCAAGGCGATCGCGGTGGGCACCAAGTCGGACACCGGTACCTATCTCGGCGGCTTCGCGGACACCCTGGAGAAGGGTGACATGGGCGGCGGCCCGCTGATCCTGATCATCGTGTCGCTGGTGGCCGTGCTGGCCGCGGCGGTGCTCTGGATCGAGCTGCTGATCCGCGCCGCGATGCTGTACGTGGGGGCGCTGCTCGGGACGGCGGTGTACGCCGGGCTGGTCGACAAGCAGTTGTGGAAGCACGTCCGCCGCTGGGCCGGCCTGATGGTGGCGGTGGACCTGGCGAAGCCGATCATCGTGATCATCCTGGGCCTGGCGGGGGCGGTGGCCAGCGGGGCGGGGGCGACGGACGACTTCGCGCGGGTGCTGTCGGGGCTGGCGATCCTGTTCCTGTCGATCTTCGCGAGTGCCGCGGTCTACCGCTTCGTGCCGGGCTTCGGCGACGAGATGGTGAACATGCGCAACGCCCGGGCCGGCGCCGTCTCGGCGGGCTCGGCGATGATCAACGGCCCGGCCAACCTGGTGAAGCAGGGCATCAGTGCCCACGGCTCCCGGGGCGGTCCGCAGGCGGCGAACGCGGCCGGTGGCGGCGGGTCGGTGGCGCCGGGTATCGCCGCGCACGGGTCCCGTACCGCGGCGCCGCCGCAGCAGGCGGGGCCGCCGGCTCCGATTCGCGACAGCAATCCAGCGAAGGGAGGGTGACGGGTAAGTGAGCAGCGACCAGCTCGGCCAGTACGGGGGTCAGTACGGCCAGGGGTACGTGCACCAGCGCCGCACCTATCTGATCGGCAAGGCCCGCCCGAACGCGCCGATCGGCCGCAACCGGGAGTCCGGCGAGATCGTCCTGATCATCTTCGGGGCCTTCCTCGGGATGCTCTGGGGTCTGCTGATGCCGATCCTCCCGTTGCGGATCGCGGGGCTGGTCGGGCTGCCCCTGCTGGCGATCATGGCGGTGTACGTGCCGTACCGGCGCCGGACGTTCTACAAGTGGGTGGAGATCAACCGCACCTACCGGCGGACGGCGCGCAGCGGGCGCGGGCTGTGGAAGTCGGACGTGATCGACGCGGGTACCCGGCTGGACGGCCGGGAGGTCGAGGTCGGTCCGCCGCCCGGGGTGGGGCGGCTGCGCTGGCTGTCGGCGCCGTTCGGGCCGGACGAGGTCGGGGTGCTGATGCACCTGGAGCGGCGGACGGTGACGGCCGCGATCGAGATCGAGGGGCCCGGTGTCGGGCTGCGTGACTCGGAGGACCAGGAGGCGCTGGTCGACCGTTTCGGCACGCTGTTGAAGCATGTCGCCAACGGGGACGGCTTCGTGACCCGGCTGCAGATCCTGGCCCGGACCCTGCCGGCCGACCCGGACGCGCACGCCAAGGACGTCGAGCGGCGCGGGGACCACGACGCGCCGCGCTGGCTGCAGGACTCGTACGACCAGCTGCAGTCGATGGTGTCGACCTCCTCGGAGCAGCACCGCGCGTACCTGGTGGCCTGCATGCACTACACCCGGGACCTGGCGGCCGAGGCGCACGCGATGGGCCGGACGGCGACCGGCAAGCGGGCCCGGGACGACGAGGGTCTGGCGGCGGTGATGGCGCGTGAGCTGACCGACATCTGCGCCCGGCTGGCGGAGGCGGACATCCGGGTCCGGCAGCCGCTGGGCCAGGCCCGGCTGTCCTCGCTGCTGCACTCGATGTACGACCCGGATCACCCGATCGACCACATCCAGGCGATGTCGCGCCGCAACGCGTGGCCGGCCGAGCTGGACGCGACGCATCCGCAGTACCTGACCGCGAAGACCCGGGAGTCGGTGACCCGGGAGCCGTGGTGCCATGCGACGGCCTGGATCAAGGAGTGGCCGCTGACGCCGGTGGGGGTCAACTTCCTGGCGCCGCTGCTGGTCCACACGCCGGACGTGATCCGCACGGTGGCGGTCACGATGGACCTGGAGCCGACCGACGTGGCGATCGAGCGGATGCTCACCGAGAAGACCAACGACGAGGCGGAGGCGAGCCGCGCCGCCAAGATGAACCGTACGGTCGACCCGCGGGACCTGGCCCACACCGGCCGGGTCGACCAGCGCGGTGACGACCTGGCGTCGGGCGCGGCCGGGGTGAACCTGGTGGGGTACATCACGGTGTCCTCGCGCAGTCCGGAGGCGCTGGCCCGTGACAAGCGGACCATCCGGGCGTCGGCGGGCAAGAGTTACCTGAAGCTGGAGTGGTGCGACCGCGAGCACCACCGGGCGTTCGTCAACACCCTCCCGTTCGCCACGGGCATCCGCCGCTGATCCACGTACCGACCCTCCGGAGGCAGGCCCGCCATGGCAATCGGCAATCTCACCGACTCGTTCACCAGCCTGATGTTCGGCAAGGTGGAGACCACCCGGCTGCCCGTGCGGACCTCCACCGGGCAGGCGCAGGCGGTCTATCTGCCGACCGCCGCGCCGGGGCTGGGCGATTCCGGCGTGATCATCGGCCGGGAGGTGTACAGCGGCAAGGGGTACGTCTACGACCCGTTCCAGCTGTACGGGCAGCAGCTGCCGGCGCCGCACTGGCTGGTGCTGGGGGAGTCCGGCAACGGTAAGTCGGCGCTGGAGAAGACGTACGTGCTGCGCCAGTTGAGGTTCCGGGACCGGCAGGTCGTGGTGCTCGACGCGCAGGGCGAGGACGGCGTCGGCGAGTGGAACCTGATCGCCAACGCGCTGGGCATAAAGTCCATCCGGCTGGCCCCGATGGCGGCGCGTGACGGCGGGGTGAAGCTGAACCCGCTGGATCCGGCGATCACCACGACGGGGCAGTTGTCGCTGCTGCGCACCATCATCGAGGTGGCGATGGGGCGCGGGCTGGAGGAGCGGGCGGGCTTCGCCCTGAAGGCCGCGCACGCCCATGTGCTGGCGACGGTGACCGGCCGCCAGCCGGTGCTGGACGACATCATCAACACGCTGCGCAACCCCGACCTGTCCTCGGTGGAGTCGCTGGGCGTGGCCGTTCACGAGGTGCAGGCCTGGGGCCTGGACGTGGCGCTGGTGCTGGACCGGCTGGTCGACGGTGACCTGCGGGGGATGTTCGACGGGTCGACCACGGACGGGATCGACCTGGACGCGCCGCTGATCGTCTTCGACCTGTCGCACATCGACCGGAACTCGATCGCGATGCCGATCCTGATGGCGATCGTGGGGGTGTGGCTGGAGCACACCTGGATCCGTCCGGACCGGAAGAAGCGGATCTTCCTGGTCGAGGAGGCCTGGCACATCATCAACAGCCCTTTCGTGGCGCAGCTGTTCCAGCGGCTGTTGAAGTTCGGCCGGCGGCTGGGCCTGTCCTTCGTGGCGGTGGTCCACCACCTGTCGGACGTGGTGGACGGGGCGGCGGCGAAGGAGGCCTCGGCGATCCTGAAGATGGCCTCGACCCGGACGATCTACATGCAGAAGGCCGACGAGGCGAGAGCCACCGGCCGGGTGCTGGGGCTGCCGCGCTGGGCGGTGGAGATCATTCCGACGCTGTCGCCCGGTATCGCGGTGTGGGACGTCAACGGCAATGTCCAGGTGGTGAAGCACATCATCACGGAGGCGGAGCGCCCGCTGGTGTACACCGACCGCGCGATGACGGAGGACGCGGTCGCGGAGCGGGTCAGGGCCGAGCGGCAGTTGGCCGCCGAGCCGGGGGTCTGAGGCCCCGTTCCCCGGGGGGCGGGTTCAGCGGGTGGCGGGGGTCCGGCGGGATGGTCGGGCGGTGGCGGCGGCGATCGCGCCGACCAGCCCGGCGGCGATCAGGACGGCCTGGATCCAGCCGTGGTAGGGCCACCAGTTGGTCCAGCCGGCGGCCCCGAGGGCGCCGACCACGCTGGCCAGGCCGACGGCGAACACCATGCCGTCGGAGCCGGGGCGGCCGCGCCGGAGCCGGACGCAGGCCACCGTGCCGAGCGTGCCGAGGATCAGGGCGGGGACGGCCACCGCGGCGGTGAAGAGCATGACCAGGAGCAGTGAGACCTGGCCCTCGCCGGTGATCTCCCCGCGTTCGTCCGACCCGCCGAGGAGTTGGGCCAGGGTGTGGACGGCGTACCCCAGCAGGCCGAGGCCGGGCAGGCCCCAGAGGACGGCCAGGGCGCCCGGCAGCCAGGGGCTGGTGCGGGTGGCGGCGGTGGTCGGCGCCGGGATCGCTGCCGGGTTCGGTCCGGTGGGGTTCATGGCGGCTGCCCATCTCGTGTCGTAGGTCCGCGCTCGGGGCACCACGGTAACGCCCGTGTCGAGGGCCGCACCTGAGTGCGTGTACTCAGCTTCCGCGGGTGCCGAACCTGTGAAGGCACCTACCGGTCGGCAACAGGAAACCCTCTCGTTACGTCCAGGGTCCTGACAGCTACGCGCGTTGACTCTAGGCTGCACAGGTCACGAGCAACATCGCCGCCAGCCCGGCCCCGCCCACCGCGGGGCCCTCCAGGTGCAGGGGAACCCTCATGCCCAATGCCGGTCGCACCGGTAGTGACCTGCCGAACAGCGGGTCCAGGAACGTCAGATACCGCCGCGCGACGCTGGCCGTCGTCGCGGCCGCCGGCCTGTTCGGCACCTTGATGGTGCCGAGCGCCGCCCAGGCGGCGGACCGTCACAAGCTGGCCAACCTCCAGCTGCTGGCCATCAACGACTTCCACGGCAACCTGGAGGCCCCGGCGGGCTCCTCCGGGACGGTCAAGGAGATCGACCCGGCCACCGGCAAGGAGGTCGCCACCCCCGCGGGTGGCATCGAGTACCTGGCCACCGCGCTGCGCCAGGCCCGGATCCCCGCCGACGACTCGATCACGGTCGCGGCCGGTGACATCGTCGGCGCCAGCCCGCTGACCTCGGCGCTGTTCCACGACGAGCCGACCATCGAGGCGATGGACAAGCTCGGCCTGGACGTCACCGCGGTCGGCAACCACGAGTTCGACGAGGGTGCCAAGGAGCTGCTGCGCCTTCAGAACGGCGGCTGCCACCCGGTCGACGGCTGCTACGAGGCGGGGCGCAAGTTCAAGGGCGCCAACTTCAACTACCTCGCGGCCAACGTCACCAACGAGAAGACCGGCAAGCCGATCCTGGCCCCGTACTGGGTGACCAAGTCCCAGGGCGTCAAGATCGGTTTCATCGGCGCCACGCTGGAGGGCACGCCGAACATCGTCACCGCCGAGGGCGTCAAGGGCCTCAAGTTCGGTGACGAGGTCGAGACGATCAACAAGTACGCCGCCGAGCTCAAGAAGCAGGGCGTCAACTCGATCGTCGCGCTGATCCACGAGGGCGGCTTCCCGGCCAGCTCGGTCTACAACTACGACTGCGGCGCGGCCGGCCAGGGCATCTCCGGGCCGATCGTCGACATCGCCAAGCAGCTCGACCCGGCCATCGGCGCGATCGTCACCGGCCACACCCACAACGCGTACGCCTGCACCATCCCGGACCCGCAGGGCGTGCCGCGTTCGGTGACCAGCGCGGCCTCCTTCGGCCGGCTGTACACCGAGATCGACCTGCAGCTCGACAAGACCACCGGCACCATCGTGCGCCCGTCGGTGAGGGCCGAGAACCACGTGGTGCGGCGCACCCTGGAGAAGGCGCCGGACATGACGGCCCTGATCGCGCACTACTCGGCGCTGGCCGCCCCGATCGCGGGCCGCCCCCTGGGCTACATCCCGGCGGACGTCAACGGCCGTGGCAGCAGCGCGCTGGAGAAGCCGCTCGGTGACGTGATCGCCGACGCCCAGCTGGCCGGTCTCGCCCCCGCCGACAAGGGCGGCGCGCAGATCGCGTTCATGAACCCCGGCGGTATCCGCTCCGACCTCGTCTACAAGGCCTCCGGGGCCGAGGGCGACGGGGTGGTGACCTACGGCGAGGCGTTCACCGTCCAGCCGTTCACCAACATGATGCAGGTCAAGACGCTGACCGGGGCGCAGATCGTCCAGCTGCTCCAGCAGCAGCTGAGCGGCCTCAACGAGGCGGCTCCGAAGATCCTGCAGAACTCCAAGGGCTTCACCTACACCCTGGACATGCGCAAGGCCGGCGCGGACCGCGTGGTCGTCGACAGCGTCAAGCTGAACGGCGCCCCGATCGACCCGGCGGCGAGCTACCGGGTCGCGGCCAACGAGTTCCTGGCCGGCGGCGGCGACGGCTTCCCGGCCTTCGCGGCCGGTACCGACAAGCTGGTCGGCGCCTCGGACCTGGACCTCTTCGCGGCGTACCTCGGGGCCAACAGCTCCGCGGCGGCTCCGCTGGCGGTGCCGGCCCAGGACCGGATCACCATCATCGGCCCGGGCACCGACATCGACTGACCCACCTGCACGGCCGGACGGGCGGGGTGCCTTCGGGCGCCCCGCCCGTTCGTCGTTCCCCGGCCTCCGGTGCCCCTCAGGGAGCCACCGGTCGGCCCGGCAGCCGGACCGTCGCCTGGGCGCCAGGACCGCCGTCCCTGGCCGGTCCGAGCGAGACCTCGCCGCCCGCGTCCCGGACGGACTGCGCGACGATCGACAGCCCGAGCCCCGAGCCCGGCAGCTGGCGCGAGGACGGCGAGCGCCAGAAGCGGTCGAAGACGTACTGCAGCTCGTCCTGCGGGATGCCGGGCCCGTGGTCCCGGACGGTCAGCAGGCCCTCGTGCAGCCGTACGTCGACCACGCCGCCGGGCGGGCTGTACTTCACCGCGTTGTCCAGCAGGTTGATCACGGCGCGCTCCAGCGCGGCGCCGTCCCCGTGGACGTACCAGGGGGCGATGTCCAGCTCGAAGACCAGACCGGGGCCGCGCAGCCGGGCCCGGTCGACGGCGCGGCCGGCGATCTCGTGCAGGGCGACCACGGCGAGGTTCTGGCCGGGCTTGGGGGAGTCGGGCCGGGAGAGCTGGAGCAGGTCGCCGATGAGCAGGGTGAGTTCCTGCATCTGTGCCTTCATGTTGCCGAGCAGCTTGGTACGGGTCGCCTCGGGCAGCGGCCGGCCGGTGTCGTTGCTGCGGATCAGCAGGTCGACGTTGGTCCGCAGCGAGGTGAGCGGGGTGCGCAGCTCGTGCCCGGCGTCGGCGATCAACCGGGTCTGCCGGTCACGGGAGTTGGCCAGCGCGGTGCTCATCGAGTTGAACGAGGTGGACAGCCGGGCGATCTCGTCGTTGCCGGTCACCGGGATGGTGGTGCCGACCTCCTCGGTCCGGGCGATGTGCTCGACCACGTCGGTGAGGTCGTCGACGGGCTTGAGCGCGGAGCGGGCGATCAGGCGGCCGGTGAGGCCGGCGCCCACGACGCCGACAGCGGCGACCGCACCCAGGATGAGGGCGAGTTGCTGCAGGGACTCCTCGACCGGCTTCGTGGGGGCGGCGGTCAGCGCGATGCCGCTGGGGCGTGCGTTCCGGTCGAACAACCAGGAGACCCGGATCAGTGCCGAGTCGCCGTCGGTGTAAGTGCCCGACCGTACTGTGGTCTTGCCGGGTTGGAGCGTGAGGTCGGCCGGGTCGACGACGATGGCCCGGGTCGCGTCAGCCGGTACGCAGACGGTCCGGCCGTCCGCGGAGACCAGTTGGATGTCCTGGAGCTTGCCGCCCCCGAAGGGCTGGCTGGCGCCGATCGCCGACTGCGCCTTCTTGGCGTTGGCGAGGGCTTCCTGGGGCGTGCTCGCGCAGCCGTCTCCGTTGAAGGCGATGCCCGGCGGGATGTGCGTGATCCCGTTGCCGAGGTCCTTGCGCAGCAGGTCGTACATCCGCTGCTCCACGATGAACCAGCAGGTCAGCGCGCAGAGCGCGATCGCCACCGCCACCGCGAGCGCGGTCAGCGCGGCGAGTCGGCTGCGCAGCGAGCGCCCCCGGTACCAGGCGGCCAGCCGCCGCCGCAGCGTCCGGCGGGGCGGGTGGACCAGCGGCGGCGCCGGCGGCACGGGGGGCACCGCGGAGGGCATGGTCTCGCTCACGCAGCGACGCCTGCGGCCGGCCGCAGTGCGTAGCCGACGCCGCGGACGGTCTGGATGAGCCGGGGCATGCCGCCCTGCTCGGTCTTGCGGCGCAGGTACATCACGTACACGTCGAGCGAGTTGGAGGACGGTTCGAAGTCGAAGCCCCAGACGGCCTTGAGGATCTGTTCGCGGGTGAGCACCTGGCGGGGGTGGGAGAGGAACATCTCCAGCAGCATGAACTCGGTGCGGGTGAGTTCGACGGGCCTGCCGTCGCGGGTGACCTCGCGGGTGGCGGTGTTCATCCGCAGGTCGGCGAAGGCCATCACCTCGCTGTCGTCCTCGGCGACGACGGCGCGGGCGGCGGCCTCGGTGGCGAGGGCGTTGCGCCGGAGCAGGGCGCGGACGCGGGCGAGCAGTTCGTCGAGCTCGAAGGGCTTGGCGAGGTAGTCGTCGGCGCCGACGTCGAGGCCGGTGACGCGGTCGCCGACGGCGTCGCGGGCGGTGAGCATCAGGACGGGGGCGGTGTCGCCGCGGGAGCGCATCCGGCGGACGGCGGTGAGGCCGTCCATCCTCGGCATCATGATGTCCAGCAGGACGAGGTCGGGCTTGTCGCGTTCCACGGCGTCGAGGGCCTCGTAGCCGTCGGTGGCGGTGGAGACCTCGTAGCCCTCGAAGGCGAGGCTGCTCTCCAGCGCGTCTCGCAGGGCCGGCTCGTCGTCGACCACGAGGAGGCGGGCGGGGGCGGACCCGGCCTCGGCGGCGGTGCGGTCGTCGGCGGGGGGAGTCATGGGCGCTGGCCCTTTCTCGTCGTGGTGGGGCTCGTCGTCGTGGTGCTCGTCGTGGTGGGGCTTGGTGGGTGCTGGCGCTGTGCTGGAGAGGCTGGTGGGCCGTGCCGTGCCCGGTAGGGCCAATTGTCCGTCTAGACGTTCTGCCCTGCCTCCAGCTTGGACAGCACCTGCTTGATGTCGTTGATCGGGATGGCGAAGCCGAGGCCGACGCTGCCGGCGCTGCTGGAGTCGGCGGTGGAGTCGGCGCCGCCGGCCGAGTACATCGCGGAGTTGATCCCGATGACCTGGCCGCTCGCGTTGATCAGCGGTCCGCCGGAGTTGCCGGGGTTGAGGGCGGCGTCGGTCTGGAAGGCCTTGTACGTGGTGCTGTCCCCGCCGGAGCCGCTGGAGCTGCCGGAGCCCTGGCCGCCGCGGGTGCCGGGCAGGTTGGGGAATCCGAAGCCGCCGTTGCCGCTGGTGGAGCCCTCGTCGAGCTGGACGGTGACCTGGCGGTTCTCGGCGCTGATGATGCCGGAGGTGACGGTGCCGGTGAGGCCCTCGGGGTTGCCGATGGCGACGACGGAGTCGCCGACGGCGACCTGGCCGGAGTCGCCGAGGGTGGCGGGGGTGAGGTTCTTGGCGCCGGAGGCGGTGATCACGGCGACGTCGAGGGCCTTGTCGGTGCCGGTGACGGTCGCGGTGGCGGTGCTGCCGTCCTTGAAGGTGACGGTGGCGGTGCCGCCGCCGGCCGCGCCGGAGATCACGTGGTAGTTGGTGAGGATCCGGCCGGTGGTGTCGAGGACGACGCCGGTGCCGGTGGCCGTGCCGGCGGAGGTCTTCACGCTGATCTGGACGACGCTCGGCGACACGGCGGAGGCGATCGCGGCGACGTCGGCGCTGCCGTCGGTGCGGGCGGAGACGGGGCTGGCGATGGTCGCCGACGAGGAGGAGGAGCCGGTGCGCTCCCCGACGGCTATCGCGCCACCGGTGACTCCGCCGAGGACGGCGGCGACGGCCGCGACGGCGGTGACGAGTGCGAGCCGCCCGCGCAGCAGGCCGCGCCGGGCGTGGCTGCCGGAGGGCGGGGGTGTCCCGGGCGAGGCCGTGCCGTCCCAGGGGGTGCCGGGCGGCGGCGCCGGCGGGCCGTCGAAGGCGCCGCCGGAGTGGTCCTCGACGTGGCCGTGGGAGACGACGGTGCCCTCGACGACCTGCGGCCGGCTCTCGGGCCACCCGCCGCCCGCGGGGTACGCGGTGCTCTCCGTGGCGGGCGTGATGGGCGGCTGCCCGGGCATCGGCGGGGTCCAGCCCGCGTAGCCGTGCGAAGGGGTGCCGCCGGTCTCGGTGCTGCGCTGCTGGTCGCTCATGTGACCAACGTCCGCCCGCCGGATGAAGGTTTGATGAGAGGCGGCTCAGAACGGCCAGAGAAGCCCGTTGACTTCTCATAAAGGCTGGTCAGGCCACGAAGTTACGCCTTCTCGGGTGTTCCGCAGCCGCACGAGCGGCGAACGACCAGGCGGGAGGGGAACTTGCGGACCCGCTCGGTGTCCGAGCCGGGCACCATCAGCGAGTCGTCGAGGACGAGCTCGACGGCGGCCCGGGCCATCGCGTCGCGGTCGGAGGCGACGGTGGTCAGCGGCGGGTCGGCGAGGGCGGCCTCGGGGACGTCGTCGAAGCCGGCCACCGCGAGGTCCTCGGGGACCCGCAGGCCGACCTCGCGGGCGGCCCGCAGGACGCCGATCGCCTGGTCGTCGGTGGAGCAGAAGATGGCCGGCGGCCGCTGGGGGGAGCGCAGCAACCGCACCGCGACCTCGTACGCGCCGTAGCGGTGGAAGGGCGCGTCGATCAGGTGCTGGGCGGTGGGCAGGCCGTGCGCGTCCATCGCCCGCTGCCAGCCCTCGACGTGGTCGATGACCGGGTCGCCGGGGGCGGGGGACTCGACCGGGCCGCCGAAGCAGGCCACGTACGGGGCCTGGTGCACCTCCAGCAGGTGGCGGACGGCCAGCTCGGCGCCGCCGACGTCGTCGGTGACCACCGCGACGTCGTCGATCGCCTCGGGGCGGCGGTGCAGCAGCACCACCTTGGCGCCCTCCATGGCGGCGAACTCCTCGGCGGCGCGCTGCGAGGGGCCCTGGCTGACCAGGATCAGGCCGGAGACCCGCATCCCGAGGAAGGCGCGGACGTAGTGCACCTCGCGGTCGTCCACGTAGTCGGAGTTGCCGATCAGCACGAGCTTGCCGCGGTCCGAGGCGGCGCGTTCCACGGCGTGCGCCATCTCGGCGAAGAACGGCTGGCGGGCGTCGGGGACGACCATGCCGATCAGGTTGGTGCGGCGGGAGGCCATCGCCTGGGCGACGCTGTTCGGCCGGTAGCCGAGCTGCTCGATCGCCGCGAGCACCTTCTCCTTGGTCGCGGGCGCGACAGGGCGCGGCCCGTTGTTGATGACGTAGCTGACGACCGCGGTCGAGGTCCCAGCCAGTCGGGCTACATCGTCGCGCGTCACTTTGGCCACGTGCGGAGTCTACGCGGGTGGCGTCCCCCAGGCACGGGGGGTGCGGCCTACCGGCGGGTACCTTCGCGCGGCCGACGGCGCGGCCCCCGGTGGTTTCCGGACAAGCCGGGCGGGGAGGCCCGCCCGGCTCGTGGTCAGGCCTCCAGCGCGGCCGTGGAGCGCTGCTCCAGGCCGGGGCGTTCGCCCTTGTCCGGCTTCTCGGGCACCACGAAGCGGTAGCCGACGTTGCGGACGGTGCCGATCAGCTGCTCGTGCTCCACGCCGAGCTTGGCGCGCAGGCGCCGGACGTGGACGTCCACGGTCCGGGTGCCGCCGAAGTAGTCGTAGCCCCAGACCTCCTGCAGCAGCTGCGCCCGGGTGAAGACCCGGCCGGGGTGCTGCGCGAGGTACTTGAGGAGCTCGAACTCCTTGAAGGTCAGGTCGAGGACCCGGCCCTTGAGCTTGGCGGAGTAGGTCGCCTCGTCGACGGAGAGGTCGCCGTTGCGGATCTCCATCGGGCTGTCGTCGGAGACCACCTGGAGCCGGCCCATGGCGAGCCGCAGCCGGGCCTCGACCTCGGCCGGTCCGGCGGTGTCGAGCAGGACGTCGTCGATGCCCCACTCGGCGGTGACGGCGGCCAGGCCGCCCTCGGTGACGACGAGGATGAGCGGGCTGCCGATGCCGGTGGAGCGCAGCAGCTGGCAGAGGCTGCGGATCTGCGGCAGGTCCCGTCGGCCGTCGACGAGTATGACGTCGGCGTTCGGGGTGTCGACCAGGGCCGATCCTTCGGCCGGTGCCACCCGGACGGTGTGCAGCAGCAGGCCCAGCGCGGGCAGTACCTCAGCGGAGGGCTGCAGCGCGTTGGTGAGAAGAAGAAGAGAACTCATACCCGGTAGTCCCCTTTCCGGGTCGTCGCGGTCGCGTTGCGGCTGCCGCCACAGCCGGATGGCGCATGTGCAGGGAGGTTTCCGTACGCCGCGCGCCCCGGGTTGGGGGGTGCCGGGCGACGGGTGGGAGCGGGAGCGTTCGCCAGGGTCGATCCGGAGGATTCGCCGGCGTGCACGGCGCTACGGGGCGTGCGCCAGGAGTCCCGCAACCCCTGATGCTCCGTTTCTGCCCTGCTCATCCCGCGAACCTTCCGGTCTGTTCCGGTCCGGGCGGCGGCCCGGTGCCGGTTCCGACGCCCCGTCCGACGGCTCGCACATCGTTGTGCGGCTGCGGCGGGGCGGTCCTGCGAGTCCGGCGGGGGTGGGCCGTCGGCACTCGCAGACGCGTCCGTACTGGCGTTCTGAAAGCACAAAAGGACCCGGGGGCGACTCTGCCCGGATCCCTTACGCCACGAGAATAGCCGACCACGTCCCGCATCGGGAGGCCCCGGGAGAGCCTGTTCCGCCACTTCGGGCAACGGGCGGGTGACTCCGGCCACAGCCGGGAGCCCGCCCGGGAGGGGGCCGGCCAGGGCGATTGCCGCTCGGGCCGGCGGACAGGCCATCATGGAAAGGACATCGGCCGCACCGCACGCGTACACCCTTTCGGGTGGGTGACAGGCCGGCCCCGACGGGGACCGGGGCCGGGACGACCGAACCGTTCGAGCACCACGAGGAGGGGTTGCCATGGCTGCGACCACCGAGCCCGCCAGCGGCCCGGTCCCGACCGGGACACCGGTCGGCGGGACGATCCGCTACTGGGCGGCCGCGAAGGCGGCGGCCCAGGTGGCCGAGGAGCCCTACCGGGCCGCGACCCTGGCCGAGGCGCTGGCCGGCGTCCGGCAGCGGCACGCCGACCTGCCCCGTCTGATCCAGGTGCTCGGGCACAGCTCCTTCCTGGTGGACGGCGCTCCGGTGGGCGGCCGCGACCATGCGTCCGTCGCCCTGACCGAGGGCGGCACCGTCGAGGTTCTCCCCCCGTTCGCGGGCGGGTGAGCGGCGTGAGCGAGGCCTACCCCAACGGCACCCCCCAGCAGCAGCCGGCCCCGCAGGGCCGGCCGGAGCAGCAGCCGCCGACCGCCGAGCAGGTGTACGGGCAGCAGGCGTACCCGCAGCAGCAGTACGGCCAGCAGCCGTACCAGCAGCCCGGGCCGTACCAGCAGCCCGGGCCGTACCAGCAGCAGGCGGAGCCGTACGCCCAGCCGGGCCAGTACGAGCAGGGCCAGTACGAGCAGCAGTACGCCCCGCCCCACGAGCAGCCCCACGAGCAGCCCTACCGGCAGCCCCACGAGCAGCCCTACGCCGGGCCGGCCGAGCCGCCGCAGGCGTCGTACCCGCAGCCGCCGGCCGTCGAGCATGTGTACGGGCAGCAGCAGCCGTACCCGCAACAGCAGCAGGTGCTGCAGCACGCCGGGCAGCCGTTCCAGCAGCCGCTGCCGCACCCGTTCCCCGCCGCGCCGCCGGCGGGTCCCCTGGTGCCGCCGCAGTCCGGGGCGCCCGCAGCCGGGGCGCCGCTGCGGACCGGGTCCCCGATCATCGAGCCGGGTCTGCAGCCCGCGCTGATCACGGCCGGGGTGGCGGCGCTGCTGGCCGGCGGTGCAGCGCTGGGCAGTGTCCCGCTGGCGCTGACGGTGGTGCTGCTCCAGGTGCTGACCGCAGCCGGGTGGTTCCGGCTGAACGGCATGTGGCCGGCCCGGCAGGGCATCGCGCTGGCGGCGCTGGCCGGTTTCACCGCCGACGCGGCGGTGCTGCTGGCGCACGGGGACGCCAAGGCGGCCGCCGTGGTCGGCACGCTCGGCGGGTTCTTCCTGCTGGTGCTGGTGCTGCAGACGTTCCGCCCGTCCGACCCGGCGGAGCGGTTCTACGCGTTGACCGTGCTCGGGTCGGCGACCGTGGTGACGGTGCTGTGCGCTGCCCTGCTGTTCGCGCAGTGGGTGCCGGCCGCGATGGCCGCCGTGGCGCTGGCGACCGTGCTGGCGGCGCTGCCGCTGCCGGCGCCGAAGGTGGTAGCGCCGGTGTTGGGGCTGCTGGTCGCCGCCGGTTTCGGACTGCTGGTCGGCGCGCCCGCCGCGTTGGGGGCGCTCGCCGGTGTCGGCGCGCTGGTCGGGCGCCGGGTGGCCGCGTACGACTGGCCGTCCCGGTTCGTGCACATGACGGCGGGCGTGGCGCTGCCGCTGGCGGTGGCCTCGCCGCTGGTGTGGATCGGCAGCCGGCTGCTCGCGGGGTGACCGCCCCGGGGCCCCGGGCGGGGCGTCCCGTCCGGGGCCGGTGCGGAACCATGGCACCCGGCCGTACGTCCGTATGGCCGTACGTCCGAGTGGCCGTGGGTCCGTGGCGGGTGGAGGGGGAGCGACGATGCGTGGCTGGCTGAAGCTGACGATCGGGCTGGTGGTGGTCTCGGGCCTGCTGGTGGGCGCGGACCGGATCGCCGTCGGCGTGGCCGAGGACGAGGCCGCCGACCAGCTGGTCAAGAGCGGCCGGCTGAGCCAGCGCCCGCAGGTGTCGATCGAGGGCTTCCCGTTCCTCACCCAGGTGCTGTCGATGAAGCTGGACGACGTCCGGCTCTCGGCGGAGGACCTCGTCGTCGGGGACGGCCGGCAGCAGGTCGCCCTGCACTCCTTCAAGGCGAAGCTGTCGGGCGTCGCGGTGAGCGACAGCTTCACCGACGCCACCGTGGCCGAGGGCAGCGGCGACGGCCTGATCACCTACGCGGACCTCTCCAAGCTGCTGCCCGAGGCCTCCAAGCTGGTGCCCGGCGCGAGCAGGGTCATTCCCGGCGGCACCCGGCTCTCGCTCTCCTACGGCGGGCCGGGCAAGGTCAAGGCCTCGCTGGGCCCGATGGCGGTCGGCGAGGGCGCCGTGCACAGCGACGGCAGCACCGTCACGGCGGACGGATTCCAGCTCAGCGGCGTCGCCTCGATGCTGAACGGGGTCACCAACCAGGCGATCGGTCCGATGAGCTTCACGCTGGACAACCTGCCGGCCGGGTTGAAGCTGGGCAGTGCGGTGCCGCAGCCCGACGGCCTGCGGCTGACCTTCACCGGCACCCGGCTCAAGCTGATCGGCTGAGCCGCCGCCTTTCGGGGCCGCTCCTTCCGTACGGTCACCCATGCTGTTCCCCGTACCGCTCCGCGAGACGCGCTGTCCAAGGCAGCCACGCGGAGCGGTTTTGTTTGTCCCCGTGAGCGGTTCGGAACGGCCCTCGCGCGGCCTCGGTAGGCCATGGAAGCCTCAAATCTCAGGATTCGAACTAATTCGTCTCAGCATTCGACACGCTAATGACATCAGGGGTCCCGTGTCCCTAGCATCGTCTGCATGAAGCGACAGACGGACCTCACGAAGCGGCGGGCGGTAGACCTGTGCCGCGTGTCCGCCTGTCTGTGTCGAATGCGCTAACTGGGCGGTCTTGTCGGGCAGTTCCCGCCCGTCGCCCCTCTCCGGTGACCTGGCCCGGCACAATGACGCCGGCCGTCCCCCTTCGCACCCCGCAGTCCAGAGTCCGGTACGACCTGCCCGTCGTTCTGTCCCACTATTCGGACAAGAATTCGGACCGGTCGGGTCGGGCCGCCCCGAACCACCTTCCGCAAACCGCCCTCGGATGGAGATCATCACCATGAGCCGCAGTGACGTCCTGGTAGACGCCGACTGGGTCCAGGCCCACCTGGACGACCCGAAGGTTGTCATCGTCGAGGTCGACGAGGACACCACCGCGTACGAGAAGAACCACATCCGCAACGCCGTTCGGATCGACTGGACGAAGGACCTGCAGGACCCGGTCCGTCGTGACTTCGTCGACCAGGAAGCCTTCGAGAAGCTCCTCTCGGCCAAGGGCATCGCGAACGACGACACCGTCGTCTTCTACGGCGGCAACAACAACTGGTTCGCCTCGTACGCCTTCTGGTACTTCAAGCTCTACGGTCACGGTGACGCCCGTCTGCTCGACGGCGGCCGCAAGAAGTGGGAGCTCGACTCCCGCGACCTGGTCGCCGAGGTGCCGGTCCGCGCCGCCACCGACTACAAGGCCAAGGCCCAGGACACCTCGATCCGCGCCTTCCGCGACGACGTCCTCGCCGCGATCGGCACCCTGAACCTGGTCGACGTCCGTTCGCCCGACGAGTTCTCCGGCCGCCTGCTCGCCCCGGCCCACCTCCCGCAGGAGCAGTCGCAGCGCCCGGGCCACGTCCCGACCGCCGCGAACATCCCGTGGGCGAAGAACGCCAACGACGACGGCACCTTCAAGAGCGACGACGAGCTGCGCGCGCTCTACCAGGCCGAGGGCGTGGACCTGGACAAGGACACCATCGCCTACTGCCGTATCGGCGAGCGCTCCGCGCTCACCTGGTTCGTGCTGCACCAGCTGCTCGGCCAGACCAACGTCAAGAACTACGACGGCTCCTGGACCGAGTACGGCAGCCTCGTCGGCGTGCCGATCGAGCTCGGTAACTGAGCACCGGCCCCACCAGCAGTGCCCTCTTCTGGGCTGTAAGGAGAATCAGACATGTGTGGTGCGAAGGCCGGCGGCCCGGACCTGGCAGGAGTTGACGTGGCAAACGAGACGATCATCCAGGGTTCGGTGACCCGCGACGGAGAGCCGGTCAACGGCTATGTCCGTCTGCTCGACGAGGGCGGCGAGTTCACCGCCGAGGTTCCGACCTCGGCCACCGGGCAGTTCCGCTTCTTCGCCCGCCCGGGCAAGTGGACGCTGCGCGCGCTCGTCCCCGGCGCGACCGTCGACCGCGTGGTGGTCGCCTCCCAGGGCGCCTTCACCGAGGTCGCGATCGCGGTCTGAGACCGCTGAACCGCCCGAGGGCCCTCCCCGTCCGGCAACCGCCGGACGGGGAGGGCCCTCGCCGTGCTTGGCGCTGCGGCGCGCGGCCGTTCAGGCGGCGGGGAGCTCGCCGGCCTTGACCGCGTCGACGAAGGCGCTCCAGGCGTTGGCGGTGAAGACGAGCGGGGCGCCGTGGGGGTCCTTCGAGTCCCGGACGGGGACGAGGGCGGGGTAGCCGTCGGCGACCTCGATGCACTCGCTGTTGCTCTCGCCGCCGCTGTGGGTCGACTTCCGCCAGCACGCTGTCGACAGATCGGGGCGATGTGCCTGGGACCGGCTCACTGGTTGCTCTCCTTGATGGACGTGATCAATCGCCTGGATTCGACCGGCGAGAGCGCCTTCGTGCGGGCGTTGTTCCAGAGCGCCTGGTAGGTCTCGACCTCCGGTGACCTTTCCAGCCAGGTGGAACCGGTGGGAGTGTCCAGCAGGACGAGATCGAGGGCGCCTGTGGCTGGGAATCGCAGGATGACGTACGGCCCGGCCATGCTGGCGTGAGCGCCGGCGCTGAAGGGGATCACCTGCACGGTGACGTTGGGGCGCTCGGACATCAGCTCAAGATGAGTGAGTTGGTCGCGCATGACGTCCGGCCCACCGACCTGTTGGCGAAGAACGGCCTCGGACAGGACGGTCCAGATCTGGAGCGGCTCGTCGGCGGTGAGTCTTTCCTGCCGGGCGAGGCGTACGGAAGTGAACTGTTCGATCTCCTCCGGCCGTGTCCATCCGTGGCTGGCCACCGCGAGTGCGCGGGTGTAGCTGGGGAGCTGCAGCAGTGCCGGGATTCGCTGGCTCTGGAAGGTGTGCACGGCTGAAGCGACCGCTTCGAGCGAGATGTAGTCGCGGTACGTCTCGCCGATGATGTTCCCGTACTCGTTCCACCAGCCCGAGCGCCGACGTTGGTTGGCGGAGCGGGCGAGGTCGGAGAACCGGGCGATGGCGTCTGCGTCCTCGGCGCCGTACAGCCGGAGCATGGCTGCCAGGTCGGGCGACCGGAGGGCCACGCGGCCGTTCTCGATCCGCGAGATCTTGCCCTTGGTGCAGTCGAGGACTTCGGCGACCTCCGAGGTCGACAGTCCGGAGGCTTCGCGCAGGCTGCGCAGTTCTTCGCCGAGTTGACGGCCGAGCACGGTGGAGGCTCCGGCGGGCATCCGAGGAAGTGTCATCCGGCCCCCTTCGAGTCACCGTCAGTTTGCACCCTGGCACGCTGGTTGGGCAACGAAGATCCAGGTTCACCCTTTGTTTTGGAAACGTTGCTGATGATCTACGAAACCCGTCATGCTACGTGCAGTAGTCGGATGGGTCGCCTGAGTGATTGGCGCGAGGTCCGTTGCCCGGGCATCCCTTTGCCCGTTCCGGCCCGTGTCGCAGGCGTGGCACCGGGCCGCCCATCGGTGATCACCCGTACCGGGAGGTGGCTTCATCATGTGCGTTGCCAGGAGCAGGGAAGAGTTCGAGCGGATGCCCGTCGCGCAGGCCGGCGCGGTGTGGACCTTCACGTGTCACCCGGAGTCGGCGTCCAGGGCGCGCCAGGTCCTCCGGGCGTACCTGCTGGTCTGGGGCGGCGAACAGTACGGGGACGACGGGGAGTTGGTGCTCGGCGAGCTGTTCGCCAATGCGGTCGGCCATGCCCGTTCTGCCGCTGGCGACGGCCGGATCCGGCTGCATCTGGACCTGTCCGCGCGGGGCCTGCTGATCGAGGTGTCGGACGCCGACGGGCAGCGCCACCCGGTGCCCTGTCGACGGCACGAACTGGCCGACGGCGGCAGAGGGCTGGCGATCGTGGCGGCGCTGGCCCGGTGGGGCTGGCGGCCGGCCGGGCCGGGATCGGGCAAGACCGTCTGGGCGCTGCTGCCCGCGCCGCTGCCCGGCCCGGCCGGAGCGGCCCGGTGAACGGCCGTCCCGTCCTCGTCCCGGTGTTCGTACCCCGTAGTACGGACGAGCTGGTCGGCGCGCTGCGCGGCTACCTGCGGTGGGTGGTGCTGAACGGCGGACCGTACGAGGGGCACCAGGCGCTCACCCTGCTGATCGACCGGGTGGACGGAGCCGCCGTCCGGGTCGCGGTCGAGATCGACGCGTCCGCGACCCCCTCGGCCGCGGCGGCGCCGGGCTGCTGACCGGACGGGCGTCCGGTCGTACCGTGGAGGGGTGCAGGCACACCGGCGGCATGTCCGCTACTTCGTGATGATGGGCGTCTGCCTGGCGCTGTTCGTCCTGGCCTGGGGAGTGGTGCGCTTCGTGTCCGTCCCGGCGGCGATCGCCATGTGCGTCGTCGCGATGGTGATCCCGCCGGCCGCCGCCGTCTTCGCGAACAAGCGCGACCCGGAGGACGACTGGTGGAACGACCCGCGCTGGGACGACCCGAAGTGGGACGACCCGGGGCACGGCCGCGACACGCCCGACCACGAACAGCGTCCGTAGCGGGCGGCGGGCCTGGGTGGCCGGGTGCGGACCAGGTCAGTAGACGAGCGCCTGCACGCCGTCCGCCATGATCTCGCTGACGAAGACCTGGGCGCCGGCGATCCGCACCCCTTCGACGGTGTCCTTCTGTTCGATGCCGCGCCGCGCCGCGCACTGGGTGCAGAGGGTGACCGAACCGGCCGCCAGGATCGACTCCAGCAGGTCCGGCAGGGGCGCCGCGTGCGGCAGCTCGAACTCCGCCGCGCGGCCCGGCAGCGCGAACCAGGAGGACTCCCCGGTGAGCCAGAGCGACACCTCCACACCGCTCGCGACGGCGACCGCCGCCACCGTGAACGCCTGCGAGCAGCGCTCGGGCGCGTCCGCTCCCGCCGTGACCTTGATGACCAGCTTCTTCGCCATGCCGACACCCTAGGCCTTGTCCCGGCGGCGACGTGGTGGGCCTCACCGAGACCGCCCCGGGGGCGGCGGATAGACTCGCGGGGTCGTATCCGTGCTGTCGCCACATGTCACCGCAATGGGAGCGCCCCGTGTCCGGTCTGGAAATCTTCTTCGACTCCCTGCTGGCCCTGATGGCCGTGCTGATCACCTGGTTCGCCATCTTCTCCGTGATGAAGCTCTACCAGGGCCAGCGCTGACCTCTCTGCCGTACGGTTGACGAGTCCCCACACCGCCGACAGTGACCAGGAACATGATCGAGATCCCCTCTGACCTCCACAAGGACGTCGTTCCGCTCGCCTTCCTCCTCGGTACCTGGGAAGGCGCGGGAGTCTTCGACTTCCCCGGCGCCGAGAAGTGCAACTTCGGCCAGGAGATCGTCTTCCGGCACGACGGCCGCCCCTTCCTGGAGTTCCGCTCCCGTACCTGGGTGCTGGACAACGAGGGTGAGAAGGTCCGGCCGCTGGAGAACGAGCACTCCTTCTGGCGGATCACCAGCAACCCGCACGGCGCCGGCGGCGCCCGCGGGGTCGAGATCTCCTCGGTCCGCGACGACGGCACCGTGGAGATCTGGTACGGCGAGCTGGCCGACGGCAAGCCGCAGGTCGAGGTGAGCACCGACGCGGTCGCCCGCATCGAGGGCTCGGCCCCGTACTCGGGCGGCAAGCGCCTGTACGGCTTCGTCAAGGAGGAGCTGCTCTGGGTCGGCGAGAAGGCCGCCCCCGAGGTGCCGCTGCGCCCGTACATGTCGGCGCAGCTGAAGAAGGTGCTGAGCCCGGCGCAGCTGATCAAGGACATCAACGACCTGCCGGACGACGGCATCGCGTTCTTCCGCTGACCGCACCGGCCGGACCCGGCGGGACGGGCCGGACGGGCGGGACGGGCGTACCGAGGTAGGGACCGATCGGTGATCGGTCCCTACACTTGTCCCAGGACCTCTATCTGGCAGGGACAGCACCGTGGCGGACACCGGCACCACCGACTGGCAGCTCTCCGGCGACTGGAAGGCCGACCTGCGTGAGCGCGGGTACCGGCTGACCCCGCAGCGACAGCTGGTGCTGGAGGCCGTCGACGTGCTCGACCACGCCACCCCGGACGCGATCCTCGCCCATGTCCGGCTGACCGCCAGCGGCGTCAACATCTCCACCGTCTACCGGACGCTGGAGCTGCTGGAGGAGCTCGGCCTGGTCTCCCACGCGCACCTGGGCCACGGCGCGCCGACGTACCACCTGGCGGGCCGCCACCACCATCTGCACCTGGTCTGCCGGGACTGCGACAAAGTCACCGAGACCGACACCGCGATCGCCGCGCCGCTGATCGACAGCCTGCGCGCCAAGCACGGTTTCGACACCGACCTGAAGCACTTCGCCATCTTCGGCCGCTGCGCCGACTGCACCGCCAAGCTGCCCGGGGCGCAGTCGTAAGGTGCCCGGCGGGCAGTCGTAAGCTGACCGGTATGAAGAGCCCGCTGCTTTCGCTGCCCGGTGCCGTCCCCGCCGAGGGAACCGACGAGGGCGTCGCCGCCCACTACGGCGACATCTTCCGCGAGCAACGGAACCTGGCGCGGGGCACCGGCTTCGTCGACCTGTCGCACCGGGGCGTGCTGACCGTGACCGGCGACGACCGGCTGAGCTGGCTGCACCTGCTGCTCACCCAGCACGTGAGCGCGCTCGCGCCGCAGCAGGCCACCGAGGCGCTGGTGCTCTCCCCGAACGGCCACGTCGAGCACGCCCTCTACCTGGTCGACGACGGCGCCACCACCTGGGCGCACGTCGAGCCGGGCACCCAGCAGGCGCTGATCGCCTACCTGGAGAGCATGAAGTTCTTCTACCGGGTGGAGGTCGCCGACGCGACCGCCGACTTCGCGGTCGTCCACCTGCCGGCCGGGTCCACCGCGTCCGCCGAGGGCGCCGCCGCGGTGCGTGAACTCTCCTACGGCCGGGACTTGTTCCTGCCGCGCGCGGAGCTGGCGGCGCTGACCGCCGGGTACGGTCCGGCGGCCGGGGTGTGGGCGTACGAGGCGCTGCGGATCGAGGGGCACCGGCCGCGGCTGGGCTTCGAGACGGACCACCGGACCATCCCGCACGAGGTCGACTGGCTGTCCACCGCCGTCCACCTGAACAAGGGCTGCTACCGGGGGCAGGAGACCGTCGCCCGGGTGCACAACCTGGGCCGTCCGCCCCGCCGGCTGGTCTTCCTGCACCTGGACGGGACCGAGGAGGTGCTGCCGCCGCACGGGACGGAGGTGCATCTGGCCTCGGACCCGCAGGGGCGGTCGCTGGGCATCGTGACCTCCTCGGCGCGCCACCACGAGCTGGGCCCGATCGCGCTGGCCGTGGTCAAGCGCAACGTGCCGGTGGACGCCCCGCTGCTGGCCGGCACGGTGGCGGCCGGCCAGGAGGTCGTGGTCCCGCAGTAGCGCGGGGCCGCGCTCAGATCTCCACGAGGACGGTGAACGGGCCGTCGTTGACCAGGGCCACCCGCATGTCCGCGCCGAACCGCCCGGTCTCGACCTTGGCGCCGAGCGCCCGCAGCTGGGCGACCACCTCGTCGACCAGCGGTTCGGCGACCGGGCCGGGCGCGGCGGCGTTCCAGGTCGGGCGGCGGCCCTTGCGCGCGTCGCCGTAGAGGGTGAACTGGCTGATCACCAGCAGCGGCGCCGCCAGGTCGGAGCAGGAGGCCTCGACGCCGCCGGAGTCGGGCGGCCCCTCCAGGATCCGCAGCGTCCAGAGCTTGCGGGCCAGCTGGGCGGCCTTCTCGGGGGTGTCCTCGTGGGTGACGCCGACCAGGACGCACAGGCCCGGGCCCTCGATCGATCCGACGGTCTCGCCGGCCACGGTCACCCTGGCCTCGGTCACTCGCTGCACCACTGCTCGCATGGGCCCATTCTGCCGGAGGCGCGGGAACGCTCAGCAGGCGCGTGGTGGCCTGGCGCGCGCCGGGTGGTGTGCGTGCGCGCCCCCTTTGCTGTCGATCTCTCAGCTGAATGCGCTGGTCGTATCAGCCACCCCTGTTCGCCAGGGGGCCGTTCGGGTGGCCGGGCGGTGCGCGGGCGCCGGGCGGGGTGGCACGCTGGTGTTCGGTAGGACGGCCCGGGGCGCCACGGCTCGCCGCGACGGGCCGGTTCGGTCGGGCGGTCGAGCCAGTCGGGCAGCCGTTCTGGTGGTGTCGCCCCGGAGAGTGGCACCGGCGTCCGGCCGGAACTCTCGGGGGCGCCCGCGCGTGCTGGCAGACAGCACGCCAGGGACGGGACCGAACACGTGGCACACGAGAAGTGGCGCGAGCGGGCGGGATCAGGACAACGGCAGGTGGTTGGTTGATGGACGCGAGCAGCGCGGTGCACGGTCGGTCCGGGGCGGCGCCGGGTGGCGCGCCGGACGGGGACCCCTCTGGGCAGCCGGCCCCCGGACCGCACGACGCCGGACCGCACGACGCCGGACCGTACGACGCCGACCGGCCGGCCGCCGGGCCGCCGGCGCCCGGACTCCGAACACCCGGCCCGGACGGACCGGCCGGTCCCGCCGCTCCGGACGCACCATCCGTTCGGAACGTCCCGGACGGACCGCCCGCATCGCCCGCATCGGCCGTACCGGCGGCACCGAATGCACCGGCCGTACCGGCCGTACCGGACGTCCCGAACGCCCCCGCCGCCCCGGGCCTGCTCGGCGGCCTCGGCCTGGAGGAGCTGCGGATCCTGCGGCGCGACGCCCAGGAGCAGGAGGCGGACCTCTCCTACCTCCGCCGCCTGCTGCACGGCCGGATGGACATCCTCCGGGCCGAACTCGACGGCCGCCCGGCGGCCGGACTGCTCGCCACCGCCCTCGGCGGGGCGGGCGGGGACGCCGGGGCCCTGCTGGACCGCCTGCCGGCCATCCTCACCGACGCGCCCTCCACGGTGCGCAGCTCGGCCCGGCACGTCACGCTGGGCCCGCCGCGCGGGGAGCAGTACCAGGTGGAGGCGGACGCCCTGATGGGTGACGTCCGGCTGGCGGATCTGGCCGCGCACCCCGCCGAGGACCTGCTCGCCGCGCTGGAGCGGCTGCGGGCGCACGAGCGCGAGGTGTCCGGGCGGCGGCAGATCCTGCAGCGCACGGCCGACGACTGCAGCGGCGAGATCACCCGCAGGTACCGTGAGGGTGAAGCACGGGTCGACGACCTGCTCACGGGTGGTTCCCTGGCCGAGTGACGGGCCGTGGTGGAGGGCGCCCGGGGGCGGCGGCGCCCGGCCACCCTCACCCGGAAGGCACCCACCCTCATGTCGCAGTCTGCCCCCCTCGCCGTCCTCGCCGAGGTCATACGCTCCGGCTTCACCGAGGGCCGGCACCACGGCTCGCTGGTGCTGCTCGCCGCGGACGGCTCGGTGGAGTACGCGCTCGGCTCGCCCGACGCCCCGGTCTTCCCGCGTTCCTGTGCCAAGCCGTTCCAGGCCGTCGCCACCCTGCGGGCCGGGCTGGAGCTCGACGGCGAGCTGCTCGCGCTGGCCGCCTCCAGCCATTCCGCGGAGGCCTTCCACCGGGACGGGGTGCGCCGGATCCTGGCCTCCGCGGGCCTGGACGAGAGCGCCCTGCGGACCCCGGCCGACCTGCCGCTGGACGAGACCGAGGCCGAGCTGCACCTGCGGGCCGGCGGCGAGCGGGCGCCGATCCTGATGGACTGCTCCGGCAAGCACGCCGGCTGGCTGGCCGCCTGCGTGGCCAACGGCTGGGACACCGAGAGCTACCTGGACCCCGCCCACCCGATCCAGCGGCTGGCCCGGGAGGCCCTGGAGGAGGGCACCGGCGGCCCGGCCGCGCACGCCGGTGTGGACGGGTGCGGCGCCCCGCTGCTGGCCGTCCCGCTGACGGCCCTGGCCCGCGCCTACCGCTCGCTGGTGCTGGCCGCCCCCGGGACGGCGCAGCGCCGGGTCGCCGACGCGATGCGGGCCCACCCGGATTACGTCGGCGGCACCCGGCGCGCGGACACCTGGCTGATGCGGGCGGTGCCGGGCGCGCTGTCGAAGATGGGCGCCGAGGCCGTCCAGGTGGTGGCGCTGGCCGACGGCCGGGCCCTGGCCTTCAAGATCGACGACGGTGCGGAGCGGGCCCGCGGCCCGGTCCTGGCGGCGGCGCTGCGCCGACTGGGTGTCACCACCGCGGACGGCACCGTGGAGCGGATCGGTGAGGCCCCGCTGCTGGGTGGCGGCGTGCCGGTGGGCGAGATCCGCGCGCTGGTCTGACCGGGCCCTTTGGGCGTGCGGACGGCCGCGCCAGGGTGCACGGTGGACGGTGGGTCGTCGCCCACCGTCCCGGCCCGCACCCCAGCCCTGTGCACCCAGCACACCGTGCCCACCCACCGCGCACCTCACGGAGGCCGTCATGAGCGACCACATCTACCGCGTCACCGAGATCGTCGGATCGTCGACCGAGGGGATCGACCAGGCGATCCGCAACGGCGTCGACCGGGCCGGCCGCACGCTTCGCAATCTCGACTGGTTCGAGGTGGCGCAGATCCGTGGGCACATCGAGGACGGGCACGTGGCGCACTACCAGGTCGGCCTCAAGGTCGGCTTCCGGCTGGACGACGAGGGCTGAGCCCACCCCGAGGGCCCCGTGGCCGCCCGCGCAACCGCGGGCGGCCACCCGTACGGCCGGGTACGGGCACCGCTCCCGGCTCACCCGCTCACCCGCGGACCGGTAGCACCAGCGGGCTGCCGGTCCGCGGGTGCGCCAGCACCTCCACCGGGTGGCCGTACACCTCGCTGAGCAGCGGCCCGCGCAGCACCTCGGCCACCGGGCCGTCCGCCACCGTCGCCCCGTCGGCGAGCAGGACCACCCGGTCCGCGTACGCCGCCGCCAGCGACAGGTCGTGCAGCACCACCACGACGGCATCCCCGGCGGCGGCCCGCTCTCGGGCCACCCGCAGGACCAGCTCCTGGTGGCGCAGGTCGAGTGCGGCCGTCGGCTCGTCCAGCAGCAGCAGCGGTGCGCGCTGGGCGAGCACCCGGGCCAGCGCGACCCGGGCCCGCTCGCCGCCGGACAGCGCGGTGAACGGGCGCCCGGCGAACCGCGTGCAGTCGGTGGCCGCCATCGCCTGGGCCACCGCCGAGTCGTCCTGCGCGGCCGCCGCGGTGCCGGACCACGGGGCCCGGCCCATCCGCACCACCTCGCCCGCCGCGAACGGGAAGGACAGCGCCGAGGACTGCGGCAGGAGCGCCCGGTGCAGGGCCAGTTCGGCCGTCCGGTAGGAGTCCGGCGGCCGCCCGCGCAGCAGGACCGTGCCGGCGGCCGGCGGCAGGTCGCCGGCCAGCACGGACAGCAGGGTGGACTTGCCGGCGCCGTTCGGCCCGAGCAGGGCCAGTACCTCGCCGGCCCGGACGGACAGGTCCACCCCGGACAGCAGATCGCGGCCGCCGAGGGTCAGCCGGACGCCCTGGGCGCTGAGCAACTCCTCGCCGGGGTAGGGGAGTTCGGGGATCTGTCGGGTACGCAGCCTCATGCCCAGCCGCCCTGCTTGGTCCGGGTCCGGCGCAGCAGCCAGAAGAAGAACGGGCTGCCGATCAGCGCGGTCAGCCCACCGAGCGGCAGTTCGGCGGGCTGGGCGAGGGTGCGGGCCGCGAGGTCGCCGGCCACCAGCACCAGGGCGCCGCCGAGCGCGCTCCCGGGCAGCAGGAAGCGGTGGCCGGGGCCGGCCGCCATCCGCAGCAGGTGTGGGACGACCAGGCCGACGAAGCCGATGATGCCGCTGACCGCGACGGCCGCGGCGGTGAGCAGCGCGACCACGGTGATCAGCACCAGCCGCATCCGCTCGACGTCCACGCCGAGGTGGCGGGCCGGGCGCTCGCCGAGGGCCAGCAGGTCCAGCTTGCGGGCGTACGCGGGGGCCGCGGCCAGCCCGATCAGCGCGAACGGCAGCACGCCGAGCACCTTGCCCCAGGTGGCCTGGGAGAGCGAGCCGAGCTGCCAGAAGGTGACCTGGTTGATCGCGGCGCTGTCGGCGGTGAACAGGAAGATACCGATCAGCGCACCGCAGAAGGCGTTCACCGCGACTCCGGTCAGCACCAGCGTGACCACCTCGGTGCGCCCGCCCGAGCGGGACATCGCGTACACCGCGAAGACCGTCAACAGGCCGGTGGCGAAGGCGAAGACGGTGATCGTCCAACTGCCGAGCGAGTCCAGGCCGAGCACGATGCAGCCGACCGCGCCGACCGCGCCGCCGGAGGAGACCCCGATCACGCCGGGCTCGGCCAGCGGGTTGCCGAACATGCCCTGCATCAGGGCGCCCGCGCAGCCCAGCGAGGCGCCGACCAGCAGCGCCAGCACCACCCGGGGCAGCCGGACGTTCCACAGCACGGACTCCGGCACCCGGTCGAGCGGGTGGCCGCCGAGGCCCAGCCGGTGGCCGGCCGAGGCGAGGATGTCGCCGGTCGGGATCCGGTACGCGCCGACGCCCGCCGCGAGCAGGGCAGCGAGCAGCAGGGCGGCGGCGAGGCCCGTGGTGATCAGCGCGGTCCGGCTGCGACGCGGGCCCGCCGCAGGCGGCGTGCTGGTGGCCGACTCTACGGAGGTGGTGGCGGCGGCTGTCACCGGGCGGCCTCGCCGGTGCCCGCGTACAGCTGCGCGGTGATGCTGCGCAGCACCTCCGGGGTGCGGGGGCCGTAGCTGAGCAGCTTGCCGTCCTCGACCGAGACGATCCGGCGGTCCAGGCCGGCCGGAGTCTGCGCGACGCCCGGGAGCTTCAGCAGGCCGTCCACCCCGCCGACCGACTCCAGGCCCTTGCTCATCACCAGGATCGCGTCCGGTGCGGCCTTGACCAGGGCTTCGCTGGTGAGCGGGGTGAAGTCGCCGGTCAGCCCGGCGGCCTTGCCGGCGTCCTCGCCGCCGACGGCCTCGATCAGCGAGCCGGCGCCGGAGTCGGCGCCGCCGAGCAGGAAGACCGAGGCGCTGCCGCGCAGGTAGAGGAAGGCGACCTTGGGCCGGCGGGCGGCCGGCTTGAGCTCGCCCTCGGCCTGCCGGAGCCGCTCGTCGGTACGGGCTTTCAACTGCGCGCCGGCGGCGGGGACTCCGAGCGCCGCGGCGACGGTGTCGATCCGCGGGCCGATGTCGGCGAGCTGCTTGGCGTCGTCCAGGACGAGCAGCGGGACGCCGGCGGCGCGGATCTGCTCCACCGCCTCGGCCGGGCCGGTGGAGCGGTCCGCGAGGACGACGGTGGGGTGCAGCGAGAGCACGCCCTCGGCCGAGACGTCGTGCGCCTGGGTGATCACCGGGAGGGCGGCGGCCTGCTGGAAGGTGGTGGAGACGTCCCGGGCGACCACCCGGGGGCCGAGGCCCAGGCTGAAGACCAGCTCGGCCAGGCTGCCGTTCAGCGGGACGATCCGATCGGCGCTGGCCACCGTGACCGCCCGGCCGTCGGCCGAGGCGGCGGTGGCCGGCAGCAGCGGGACGGGCGGCGGGCTCAGCGGTTCGACGACGTCCGGGGCGGCGGAGGGGCCGGCCGCGGCCGGGGAGCCGGCGGCGCCTTGGCAGCCCACGGCCGTGAGCAGCAGGGCTGCGGCGATCAGCAGGCCGGCGGGCCGCCGCACCGCCCGGTGTCCGATGGTCCTGCTCAACTGCGGCCCCTTCGATGGCTGTTGGCGCCGGGGTACCGCTGGGGGCAGGGGTGACCTGCGGCGCTCTTGACTCTTATATTAGGTTAGCCTTACCTAGCTTTCGCAAGGGGGGCGATTGCGCCGACCCCTTCCCCGCCATGCCGAGGAGCGCCCAGTCATGCCCGTGCCGCGACGGCTCCGCCGAATCGCCGCCACCCTGGTGGCCGCCCTCGCCGCCCTGCTGGCAGTGTCGCTGCTGCCGTTCCAGGCGGCCGCGGCCGAGGGCCGGGTCTCCGGCGGGCGGCTCGACTGGGGGATCAAACAGTCCTTCCTGACGTACGTCACCGGGCCCATCGCCAAGGGGAGTTGGAGCCTGACCGGCGGTGCGGCCACGGTCGGCGGGAGCGGCTTCCGGTTCCACTCCGCCGCCGGCACGTACGACCCGGAGACCGGTGCCCTGAGCGCCGCCTTCTCCGGCGGGGTCCGGTTCACCGGCCATCAGGAGAACGGTGTGAACGCGCTCGACATGAGCGTCGGCCGGCTCACCCTGCGGGCCGGCGCCGGCGGCGACGCCGGGCTCTACGCCGACATCAGCAGCAAGTCCAAGGACACCGGGAAGGTCACCGCCGTCGGCCAGGCCCGGCTCGCCGACCTCTCGCTCGCCGGACTCGACCTGCGCGGCGCCGCCGGCACCCTGACGCTCAGCAACGTGCCCGCCACCCTGACCGGCGCCGGGGCGAGCGCCTTCGGCGGCTTCTACGCCGCCGGCACCGCCCTCGACCCGCTCACCCTCTCGGTCAACCTCCCGCCGGCGGCGAAGGATTCGCCGCCGGTCGCCGAGAAGCCCGCCGCCGCCGAGCCGGCCGGGACCCCTGCGGCCCCCGTCACCGGCGCGCCGGCCGGGGAGAGCCTGGCCCCGGCCGCCCCGGCCGCCCCGGCCGCCCCGGCCGCCCCGGCCGCCCCGGCGCGCGCCGAGTTCACCGCGGGCGCGCTCGACTGGGGCGTCCGCCGGACCTTCCGCGACTACGTCACCGGCTCGATCGCCCAGGGCGGCTGGCAGGTCACCGGCGGAGCGGCGGACGGCGGGGCGTTCTTCCGCTGGACCCCGGCCAGGGGCGGCTGCGACCCGGCGACCGGAGCCCTCACCGCCGCCTTCGCCGGCAGCGTGCACTTCACCGGCCTGAAGACCGGTGAAACCTACGGCTTGGACCTCGTCCTCGCCAACCCCGCCGTCACCGTCGCCGACGGCCACGGCAGGCTCACCGCCGACGTCTCGGGCCGGACGCCGGACGGCGCCGTCCAGCAGGCGCCCGGCGTCGAGCTGGCCACCTTCGAGGCGGCCGACCTCAAGCCCGAGGCCGGCCTGCTCAAGGGCGTCGAACTCCCGCTCAGGCTCAGCGAGTCGGGCGCGAGGACGTTCGGCGGCCTGTACCCCGCCGGCACCGCGATGGACCCGCTGAGCTTCGCCGTCGCGCTCGACCCGGCGGCCGTCCTGCCCCCGCTGCCGGACATCGGCAGCGCCCCGGCCGCGGCGCCCACCCCGGCCGCCGCCGGCCCCGCTCCGGCCGCCGCACCCGTCGCCGCCGAGGCCGGCCAGGGGGCCGGGTGGCCGGTCGTGGCGATCGTCGGCGCCCTGTTGGCCCTCACCCTCGCCACGGCCGGGGGATTGCTCGCCCGCCGCCGCCGCACGGCCGCCGCCGGGCCCGCCACCACCCCCGCAACCACCGACGAGGACGCCCGGCCCACCGCCTGACGTGTCGTCATATTCCCGTCCTCACAAGGAGCGTTCGAAGCCATGCCGCGTACCACTGCCAAGCGCCCCGGTCGGCGCAACCGCACCTCCCTGGCGGCCCTCGGTGCTGCGACCGCCGGCCTCGCCCTGGCCGCCCTCGGCGCCCCCGCGCTCGCGTTCGGCGCGGGCCCCACCGAGGTCACGTACGACACCGGTTCGCTCGACTGGGGCGTCAAGCAGAGCTTCCGCAGCTACGTGACCGGCCCGGCCGGCCAGGGCAGCATCGAGCTGACCGGCGGGGCGACCCGCAACGCCGACGGGACCTTCCGTTTCGGCTTCGGCAGCGCCCGCTACGACCTCACCTCGCACACCCTGTCCGCCGCGTTCACCGGCGGCGTGCGCTTCCTCGCCCACGAGGGCCAGTTGGACGTCGGGCTGAGCGACCTGAAGCTCACCACCTCGGGCACCACCGGCACCCTGACGGCCGACACCGCCGCCAAGGAGCAGGTCGGCGCCCCGCAGGCCACCGAGCGCCAGGACGTCCCGCTGGCCACCTTCACGGTCGGCCGCGACACCACGACGGGCGCCGCGACCGCGGCCAGGCTGACCGAGGAGGGCGCCAAGGTCTTCGCCGGCTTCTACCCGGCTGGCTCCGACCTGGACCCGCTGTCGCTGCTGCTGGCCCAGACCCCGGCCCCGTCGCCCTCGCCCTCCACGCCGGCCTCCCCGTCCGCCTCGGCCTCGCCGTCGGTCACGGGTTCGCCGGGCGCGACCGCATCGCCGACCGCCACCGGCTCCCCGTCCGCCACCGGTTCGCCGACCGCGACGGGCTCCCCCTCGGCCACCGGTTCGCCGTCGGCCACGGGCTCGCCGGGCGCGACCGCATCGCCGACCGCCACCGCCACCGCCCCCGCGACCGGTGAACTCGCCGTCGTGGAAGGCCGCCTGGACTGGACGGTCAAGGAGAGCTTCCGCAGGTACCTGGCCGGCCCGGTGGCCAACGGCAAGGTGGAGTTCGGCGCCGGCGCGGCCGACTACCGCTTCGGCGGCGCCACCGGGACGTACAACACCGGCACCCACGCGGTCTCGGCCGGCTTCGCCGGGTCGGTGCGCTTCCTCGGGCACCCCGCGGGCGGCGGGTACGCGCTGGACACCACCCGCGACCACTTCGGCCTGCGGATCGACCAGGACGGCGCCTTCCTCACCGCCGACGTCGACGCCAAGTCCCCGGACGGGAGGACGTCCGTGCTGACCGGCGCCCGGATCGCGAAGCTCGACCTCTCCAGGGCGGCCCTCGACCCCGTCGGCGGCCTGGTCACGCTGACCGCCGTACCCGCCACGCTGACCGCCGAGGGCGTGCCGGCCTTCGGCAACTACCCCGCGGGTGAGGCCCTGGACGCGGTCACCGTCTTGCTGGCCTTCGACAAGAGCGCCCAGCTCCCGACCGGCCCCGGCACCGGCTCGACCGGTACCGGCAGCACCGGGGCCGGCGCCGGCAGTGGTACCGGCACGGGTGCCTCGGTGACCAGCACCGGCTTCGGCGCCACGCTGGCCTCCACGGGCTCCGACACCCCGGTGGTGCCGATGCTCGCGACGGCCGCCGGCCTGCTCCTCGCCGGCGGCAGCGCTACCGTGCTGGTCCGCCGCCGCACCGGGGCGACCGAGGCCTGACCCCCTCTTCGTACCCGCCGGGCCACCGCCCGGCCCGGCGGGTCCGCCCCGGCGCCACGGTCCGGCGCCGGAGCCACGGCGTCGGCCCCCGGTGAGCAGCTGCTCGCCGGGGGCCGACGTTTCGTCCGGTGCCCGGTGCCCGGTGCCCGGTGCCCGGTGCCCGGTGCCCGGTGCCCGGTGCCCGGTGCCCGGTGCCCGGTGTCCTGTGCCCGGCTCGGGCCGGGCCGGGCTCGGGGCCGGGCCGGGCGGTGGTGCCGGGCCGGTCAGGCGCTCAGCGGGTAACGGGCGTCCAGGTCACGGAAGATGGCGCCGTTGAGGGTGAAGGCCCGCTTGCACTCCTCGACCACCCGGCGGCGCTCGATCTCGTCCAGGGCGAGCCCGGCGGCGTCCAGCTTGGCCCGGTAGTCGCGCTTGAAGGCCGCGGGGTTGGCGACGTCCTCGAAGACGTAGAAGTGCACGCCGTCGCCCTTGCGCTCGAAGCCCCAGGTCTTCTCGGCGATGCCGCGGATGATCTGGCCGCCGGAGAGGTCGCCGAGGTAGCGGGTGTAGTGGTGGGCGAGGTAGCCGGCGGGCCAGGTGGCGGCGAGCTCCTCGACCCGGGCGACGTAGGCGGCGGTGGCGGGCAGCGGCTCCAGGCCGGTGCGCCAGTCGGGGCCGCGCAGGTGCCGCAGGTCGCGCTCGATGGCGGCGGTCCGCAGCAGGGCGGGGTCGATGAACGGGCCGGCCACCGGGTGGTCCGCGAGTTCGGCGTTGCGGCCCTCCAGTGCGCGGTAGACGAACCAGAGCTGGCCGGTCAGGTCGGCGTAGGCCTCGACGCCGAGCCGCCCGCCGAGCAGATGGCTCATGAAGGAGGACTGCTCGGCCGCCTCGTGTTCCTCGCTGCTGGCGGTGCGGAGCACGGTGGAGAACGGGGTGGGCTGCTCGGGGCTGGGCACGTGGGCCTCCAGTGGTCGGGAACAGTCCGATTGTTGTGGTTAGCCTTACCTAAGTCAATGTCGTTCCGACAGTCTGTCGGCAAACGTTCCGACACCTCGTCGGTAAAACCGTGCCCAGGACGCCCCGCCGCCAAGCGCGGTCGAGGGCCCGAGCATCGGAGGGCCCCGCCGGTCCGCCGCGCGAGCGGTCGGCAGGCGGGGTACGGCAGCAGCGGGTACGGCAAAGGCCGGGGTGCACGGATCGCTCCGCCCACCCCGGCCCCACGGCTCGCGTACGAGACCGGGCGTCCGCGGCTCAGTGGCCGCCGGAGTCCGCCAGGCGCTTGATCGACGCGGTGACCTCGGCCTCGGCCTCGGCGCGGCCGACCCAGTCGGCGCCCTCGACGGACTTGCCGGGCTCCAGGTCCTTGTAGACCTCGAAGAAGTGCTGGATCTCCAGGCGGTCGAACTCCGACACGTGGTGGATGTCCTTGAGGTGCTCCCAGCGCGGGTCCGTCGCCGGGACGCAGAGCAGCTTGTCGTCGCCGCCGGCCTCGTCCGTCATCTTGAACATGCCGATGGCGCGGCACTTGATGAGGCAGCCGGGGAAGGTCGGCTCGTCCAGGATGACCAGGGCGTCCAGCGGGTCGCCGTCGTCCGCGAGGGTGCCCTCGACGTAGCCGTAGTCGGCCGGGTAACGGGTCGAGGTGAAGAGCATCCGGTCGAGGCGAAGGCGACCGGTCTCGTGGTCGACCTCGTACTTGTTCCGCGAGCCCTTCGGGATCTCGATCAGGACGTCGAACTCCACGCGTTCCTCCAAGGTAGGGACTGACAGAATCCAAGTGTCTCCTACGGGAGTGAGTGCTCAGGAAAGGGGCCGGTCGGTGGGAGCAGGTACGGGGGCGGGGCGTCGGCACGGTGTCGCGACGGCGCGGTTGCTGGGGGCGGCGCTGCTGACCGGCGGCGTGGTGCTGGGCGGGGGCGGGGCGTACGCCGCGCCGTCCCCCTCGCCGAGCGCGCACGGCACGGGGCACGACGACGGACACGGCGGCAAGGGCGACGGGCACGGCGGCCGCCGCGGGGACGACCGGACGCCCTCGCCCGGTGCGTCCTCCACGTCGGCCAGGCCCGCCGGCAACCCCGGCGGCGCCCCCGCGGGCACGCCGGCCGGGGTCGCCGGCTCGGCGGCCCCGGCGAAGGCCCGCAAGCCAGGCCCGCCGCCGGCCGGCCTGGTGCTGCAGCCGGCGGACGGCGCCGCGGTCGGCATCCCCACCGCGGCCGGCCTGCGGCAGGCGCTCGCCGGAGTCCTGCAGGACAAGTCGCTGGGCACCGTCACCTTCGCCGTCGCGGACGCCACCAGCGGCCAGATCCTCTACGGCGCCGGGGAGAACACCCCCGCGACACCCGCCTCGACCACCAAGCTGGCGACCTCGCTGGCGGCCCTGACGCTGATCCCGGCCGACACCCGGATCGCCACCAAGGTGGTCGCGGGCGCCGGCCCCGCCGACATCACCCTGGTGGGTGGCGGCGACCCGACCCTCACCGCGCTGCCCGCCGACCAGGTGCAGATCGACGGCGCCCCGGCCGACGCCGACTCCGCGCCCGCCTCGTTGGAGCTGCTCGCCGCGCGCACGGCCGCCGCCCTCACCGCGGCCGGCACCAGCACCGTCCGGCTCGGCTACGACGTCTCGCTGTACACCGGCAGCCCGCAGCACGCCGACTACGACGCGACCAACATCCCGCTGATGACCTCGCTGATGGTGGACGAGGCCAAGGCGGACCCGCGCAGCCGCGAGGAGGCGCCGGCGCGGGTGGCCGACCCGGCGGGCCAGGCCGCCGAGCAGTTCGCCGCGCTGCTGAAGGCCCACGGCATCACCGTGGAGGGCAAGGCCAAGCAGACCGCGCCGGCCGCCCCGGCCGGGGCGGCGGTGCTCGCCCAGGTGACCTCGCCGACCGTCGCCCGGCTGGTCGAGCGGCTGCTCACCACCTCCGACAACACCCTGGCCGAGGCGATCGCCCGGCAGGTGGCGCTGGCCGCGCACAAGCCGGCCGGCTTCGACGGCGCGGCCACCGCCGTCACCGAGACGCTGTCCGGGCTGGGCGTCCAGCAGACCGGGGTGGTCCTGCACGACGGCAGCGGGCTGCACGCGGGCAACACCATCCCGCCCGCGGTGCTGGTCCAGCTGCTGGGCCTGGCCTCCTCCCCGGACCATCCGGAGCTGCGGCCGGTGCTGACCGGCCTGCCGGTCGCGGGCTTCACCGGCACGCTGGGCAAGCGCTTCGGCGCGGGCTCGGGGGCGGCGGAGGCCGCCGGCCTGGTCCGGGCCAAGACCGGCACCCGGAGCGGGGTGAACACGCTGGCCGGCACCGTGGTGGACGCCGACGGCCGGCTGCTCTCCTTCGCCGTGATGACCAGGACCACCGCCGCCGCGGACACCGCCCGGGCCGCGATGGACCGGATCGTCGCCCGGTTGGCGGCCTGCGGCTGCCACTGAGAGCCGCCTGGGGCGGCCGTCCGGGCGGGGGCCGCCGCCGGGCCGGCCGCCCGGACCGCGTTGTCGTCGGTCGCCGCGGCTCCGCCGTTGCTCCTTCCTCCGCCTCGCCGGACTCGGCCCGCACGCCGCTCCTTCATCCGCCCACCGCGGACCGGTCGCTCTTAGCACGTCGGCGCATGCGACTCCCCCCGGTGCGGCGGAGCACGTACGGTGAGGGCATGACGAGCGCGAGCGGCGGTGCTGACATGGTCGACTGGAATCTCGCGGTCGCGACTGCGACCAGGCTGGTCCGGCCGGGCCCGGAGGTGACCCGGGCACAGGCGGCCGAGGTGGTGGCCGAGTTGCGCCGGCACGCGCTGGAGGCCGAGGAGCACGTCCGGGAATTCACCGGCATGCGCTCCAGCAGCCTGACCGCGGCGACCGCGACCCCGGTGCTGATCGTGGACCGGCCGGGCTGGGTGCGGGCGAACGTGGCGGGCTTCCGCACCATCGTCCAGCCGCTGGTGGAGAAGCTGCAGGCGCGCCGCTCGACCTCGGCCGCCGCGGGCGTCTTCGGCACGGTGGGGGAGAAGGCCACCGGCATCGAGGTGGGCGCCCTGCTGGCCTTCCTGTCGGCCAAGGTGCTCGGGCAGTACGAGACCTTCGCGCCGGCCGAGCCCTCGGTGGAGACCCCGGACAGCCCGGCGGCGCTCTTCGACAAGCCCCGGCTCGGCCCGGCCGGCCCGGGTCCGGGCCGGCTGCTGCTGGTGGCGCCGAACATCGTCCAGGTGGAGCGCGAGCTGGAGGTGAACCCGGCGGACTTCCGGCTCTGGGTCTGCCTGCACGAGGAGACCCACCGGACCCAGTTCACCGCCGTGCCCTGGCTGCGCGACCACATCCAGTCCGAGGTGCAGTCCTTCCTCGCCGAGACGGACGTGGACCCGGGCGCGCTGCTGGAGCGGGTACGGGAGGCGGCCGGGTCGGTCGGCGGCGGCCTGACCGGGCTCGGCACCCGCGGCGACGGCTCGCCGTCGGCAGGGCTGCTGGAGGTCGTCCAGTCGCCCGCCCAGCGTGAGATCCTCGGCCGGCTGACGGCCGTGATGTCGCTGCTGGAGGGCCATGCGGACGTGGTGATGGACGGCGTCGGCCCGGCCGTGGTGCCGAGCGTGGCCGAGATCCGCGAGAAGTTCCAGCAGCGCCGGGACCGCGGGGCGAACCGGCTCGACCTGGTGCTGCGCCGGCTGCTGGGGATGGACGCCAAGCTGCGGCAGTACCAGGACGGCGCGGTCTTCGTGCGCGGGGTGGTGGACCGGATCGGGATGGACGGCTTCAACCGGGTCTGGACCTCGCCGAACACGCTCCCCACCAAGGAGGAGATCCACAATCCGGCGGCCTGGGTGGCCCGGGTCGGTCGCTGACCCGATCGCCGGCGGCACAGCCGGCCCCACGGCCGGTACTGCGGCCGGCCCCACGGCCGGTCGGGCGGCCGGCCCGACAGTCGTCCGGGCGGCGCCCCGTCGTGGCCGGACGCGCTCGCACGAGTGGTCCAATCGTGCAGACGGCGGGTGGAGATACGTTTCTTCATTCACCCGTACGTGGGACGGTGGTCGTACTGGTGGCGCGGGTGGCGTAGCCGGCGGCTCATTTCTGCCACCATCTGTGAGCGCCCGGTAACAAGGCGCTCACAGTCGCGCGGTTCCCCGCCGCGTCCCGTCGCCGTCTGTCCCCTCCGCCAAGGAGTGCTCTGCCGTGGGCCCACACCCCGCCGTCGCCGCGATACGCCTGGCCGTACGCCGCACGCTCGCCGACCTCGCCGCCGAGGCCGGAACCACCTTCACCGCACCGGCCCGTGCCCCGCACGGACGCCCGGGCGGCGCCCTGGTCAACGCCGGCGCGAACACCGGCGCCGCCACCACGCTGATCGGCAACGCCCACCGTCACCCGTCCGGGCTGCCCCGCACGCCCGCCGCCCCCGGCTCCCCGCTGGTCCTGGTCGCGGTCAGCGGCGGCGCGGACTCCATGGCGCTGGCCACCGCCACCGCCTTCGAAGCCCCCAAGCTCGGCCTGCGGGTCGGCGCCGTCACGGTCGACCACGGCCTGCAGGCCGGCTCGGCCGAGCGGGCCGCGCTGGTCGCCGAGCGGCTGCGCTCGCTCGGCCTGGACCCGGTCGAGGCGGTGCCCGTCCGGGTCGGCCGCCAGGGCGGGCCGGAAGCCGCCGCCCGGGACGCCCGCTACGCGGCGCTGGACGCGGCCGCCGAACGCCACCAGGCGCTCGCCGTCCTGCTCGGCCACACCCGCGACGACCAGGCCGAGACCGTCCTGCTCGGCCTGGCCCGGGGCTCCGGCTCCCGCTCGCTGGCCGGCATGCCCGCCCACAAGGGCCGCTACCGCCGGCCGCTGCTCGAACTCGACCGGGCCGCGACCCGGCAGGCCTGCACCGCCCAGGCCATCCCGGTCTGGGACGACCCGCACAACTGTGACCCTGCCTACACCCGCTCCCGGGTGCGGCACGAGGTGCTCCCGGTGCTGGAGAAGCACCTGGGCGGCGGGGTGGTCGAGGCGCTCGCCCGGACCGCCCGGCTGTTCCGCGACGACGCCGACGCGCTCGACCAGTGGGCGGCCCTCGCCGAACGCGACCTCCGTACGGGCGAAGGGGCGCTGGACGTCCCGAAGCTCGCCGAACTGCCTCCGGCGGTACGCCGCCGGGTGCTCCGCCGGGCCGCGCTGCGGGCGGGCTGCCCGGCCGGCGACCTGTTCGCCCGGCACCTCGAAACGGTCGACCTGCTGGTCACCGGCTGGCGCGGCCAGGGACCCCTGCACCTACCCGGCGGCGTCGAGGCCACCCGCAGGTGTGGCACGCTGGTCTTCCGGCGACAGGGCGACTGACGGGCAGGCATGGCCCCGGGGCAGCCTGGCCGCCGCCGACACAGACCCCCGAACGCTTGAGGACGTATCCCCGGTGGACGACAAGGACATGGGCGCCGACCTGGCGAAGGTGCTCATCAGCAAGGACGAGATCGACGCCAAGCTCCTGGAGCTGGCCGAGCGGATCGACCGGGACTACGCCGGACGTGATCTGCTGATCGTCGGCGTCCTCAAGGGTGCGGTGATGGTCATGGCCGACCTCGCCCGCGCGCTGCACTCCCAGGTGACGATGGACTGGATGGCCGTCTCCTCGTACGGGATGGGCACCAAGTCCTCCGGCGTGGTGCGTATCCTCAAGGACCTCGACACCGACATCGCCGGCCGGGACGTCCTGATCGTCGAGGACATCATCGACTCCGGCCTGACGCTGTCCTGGCTGCTCGGCAACCTGGGCTCGCGCCGCCCGGCCTCCCTGGAGGTCTGCACGCTGCTGCGCAAGCCCGACGCGGCCAAGGTCGAGATCGACGTCAAGTACGTCGGCTTCGACATCCCCAACGAGTTCGTGGTCGGTTACGGCCTGGACTACGCGGAGAAGCTGCGCAACCTGCCGTTCATCGGCACCCTGGCCCCGCACGTCTACGGCGGCTGACACCCCGTTCGGACGACGGGCGGGAACAGTACGCCGTTCCCGCCCGTTGGGTCGGGGGACAAGAAAACAGGTCGTACCGCCGTGCTCCCGCCTAGAGGGGGACGGACTGCGGTACGGTCCAATAAAACCGCTCTTCACATGAGCACAGACCCGGATGCGCCGGCGGCCAACGGCCGCACTGCGCCGTTGAGTGGCAGGAGGGACGGGGCGGCAACGCCCCGCATGGATGGACGTCAAGCGATACTTCCGTGCGCCGATCATGTGGATCGTGCTGGCCGTCCTCGCCGTCATTGTGCTGATGCAGGTCGTTTCGGACTCGAACGGCTACAAGACGGTGGACACCGGGCAGGTCGTCGCGGCGATCAATGCCGGCGAGGTCAAATCGGCGCAGATCACCACTGGTGATTCGAATACTGTCAAGATCCAGCTGAAGGACGGCGCGACGCTCCCGACTTCCGGGACGGGCAAGACGCCTTCGGGCAGCAAGTTCCAGGCCTCCTACATCGGGGACCAGGGCAAGGACATCGCGGCGCGGCTGCAGACGCAGATCGACGACAAGGATGCCAACACCCTGCCCGAGGGCTACACCATCAGCCCCGAGAAGCAGAGCACCTTCGTCAGCCTGCTGCTGTCGATGCTGCCGATCGTCATCATCGTGCTGGTCTTCCTCTTCCTGATGAACCAGATGCAGGGTGGCGGCTCGCGGGTCATGCAGTTCGGCAAGTCCAAGGCCAAGCTGCTGACCAAGGACACCCCCAAGACGACCTTCGCGGACGTCGCCGGTGCGGACGAGGCGGTGGAGGAGCTCCACGAGATCAAGGAGTTCCTGCAGGAGCCGGCCAAGTTCCAGGCCGTCGGCGCCAAGATCCCCAAGGGTGTGCTGCTCTACGGCCCGCCCGGGACCGGCAAGACCCTGCTCGCCCGCGCGGTCGCGGGTGAGGCCGGCGTGCCGTTCTACTCGATCTCCGGCTCCGACTTCGTCGAGATGTTCGTGGGTGTCGGCGCGAGCCGGGTCCGCGACCTCTTCGAGCAGGCCAAGGCGAACGCCCCGGCGATCGTCTTCGTCGACGAGATCGACGCCGTCGGCCGGCACCGTGGTGCGGGTCTCGGCGGCGGCCACGACGAGCGCGAGCAGACTCTCAACCAGCTGCTGGTCGAGATGGACGGCTTCGACGTCAAGGGCGGCGTCATCCTGATCGCGGCCACCAACCGCCCGGACATCCTGGACCCGGCGCTGCTGCGCCCGGGCCGCTTCGACCGGCAGATCGCGGTCGAGCGCCCGGACCTGCAGGGCCGGCTGGACATCCTCAAGGTGCACCAGAAGGGCAAGCCGGTCGCTCCGGACGTCGACCTCAAGGCCGTCGCCAAGCGCACCCCCGGCTTCACCGGTGCCGACCTGGCGAACGTGCTCAACGAGGCAGCGCTGCTGACGGCCCGCTCCGACAAGAAGCTGGTCGACAACTTCACCCTCGACGAGGCGATCGACCGGGTCGTGGCCGGCCCGCAGAAGCGGACCCGGATCATGTCCGAGAAGGAGAAGAAGATCACCGCGTACCACGAGGGCGGTCACGCCCTGGTCGCGGCGGCCTCCCCCAACGCGGACCCGGTCCACAAGATCACCATCCTGTCCCGCGGGCGGGCCCTCGGCTACACCATGGTGCTGCCGGAGGAGGACAAGTACTCCACCACCCGCAACGAGATGCTCGACCAGCTCGCGTACATGCTGGGCGGGCGCGCGGCGGAGGAGCTGGTCTTCCACGACCCGACCACCGGCGCCTCGAACGACATCGAGAAGGCCACGGCCACCGCCCGCGCGATGGTCACGCAGTACGGCATGACCGAGCGGCTGGGTGCGATCAAGTTCGGTTCGAGCGAGTCCGAGCCGTTCCTGGGCCGTGAGATGGGCCACCAGCGCGACTACTCGGAAGAGGTCGCCGGGCTGGTCGACGAAGAGGTCAAGAAGCTCATCGAGAACGCGCACAACGAGGCCTGGGAGATCCTGGTCGAGAACCGCGACGTGCTCGACAACCTGGTCCTGGAGCTCCTGGAGAAGGAGACCCTCAACAAGGAGCAGATCGCCGAGATCTTCGCGCCGATCGTCAAGCGCCCGGCCCGGCCGGCCTGGACGGGCTCGTCCCGTCGCACGCCGTCCACCCGTCCGCCGGTGCAGTCCCCGAAGGAGCTGGCGCTCACCAACGGCGCCGCCGCCCTGACGGAGGCCGCCCCTGTGGTGGACACCGTGAAGGTGCCGCCCGTTCCCGGCGACGCCCCCGCGGAGGGCTGAGCCGCACAGCAGGACGGAATGGATGCCGCGCCACCGGGGTTTGTACCCTGGAGGCGCGGCATCCGTCGTACCCGGCCATGCCGCGATCGTTGTACCCATCCGCCATCCACGAACGAGCGAGGCCTGCATGATCGACCCGGTCACCTTCGACGGTCCGTCCAACGTCGGGGTCTTCGACCAGAAGCGGGCCGAGAACGCCGTCCGGGAGCTCCTGCTGGCCGTGGGGGAGGACCCGGACCGCGAGGGGCTCCTGGAGACCCCGGCCCGGGTGGCCCGCGCCTACAAGGAGATATTCGCCGGTCTCTGGCAGGAGCCGGAGGAAGTCCTCACCACCACCTTCGACCTCGGCCACGACGAGATGGTGCTGGTCAAGGACATCGAGCTGACCTCGGTCTGCGAGCACCACCTGGTGCCGTTCCGCGGTGTCGCGCACGTCGGGTACATCCCGTCGGCCAGCGGCAAGATCACCGGCCTGTCCAAGCTGGCCCGGCTGGTGGACGTCTACGCCCGCCGCCCGCAGGTGCAGGAGCGGCTCACCAGCCAGGTCGCCGACGCGCTGATGCGGATCCTGGAGCCGCGCGGGGCGATCGTCGTCGTCGAGTGCGAGCACATGTGCATGTCGATGCGGGGCATCCGCAAGCCCGGCGCCAAGACGATCACGTCCTGCGTGCGCGGCCAGCTGCGCGACCCCGCGACCCGCGCCGAGGCGATGAGCCTGATCATCGGGCGCTAGCGGCCACGCCGGCACCCGGGTCACCGCTCGCCCCGGCCACCGCTCGCCGCCCCGGCACCGGCCGGTGCCGGCTCAGTGCGGCAGCTCGGCGTGCGGCGGGGCCGGGGTCCCCAGCGCGTTGCGGCGCGCGGGCATCCGCAGCCGCACCATCCGCCGCCACCCGAGGGTGGCCTCGTACAGGTAGAGGCCGTAGAGGCCGGCGGCCAGCAGCACCCGCCGGGGGAGGGGCCAGCCGAGGATCCGGCCCATCGCGGCCATCACGGTGAGGCCGACGTCCCGGTGGGTGCGGATCTCGCCCTTGGCGATGTGCTCCAGGGTGTGCCGGATGTACGGGCCGTGGCCGGCGGCGGACAGCCGGAGCAGCTCCTCGTGGCAGTACGCGAGGTGGTTGTCCTCGTCCGCGGAGATCATCTGCATCGCCCGGCCCAGGTCCGGGTTGTCCTGGTAGGCCTTCATCAGCTGACGCATCTGCTCCGAGGCACGCTGCTCGGTGACCCGGCTGTGCGCCAGGTAGGTGATGATCTCCCGCTCGGCCAGCGGCACGTCGGACTTCAGCCGTTCGTGGGCCAGGCCGATGCCCTGGCGCTCCAGCAGCATGCAGTAGTCGGCCCTCGGCGGCACCGGCACCTTGTCGAGCCCGCGCTTGTGCAGCAGCTGGGTGAAGATCCGGCCGTGCTTGCGCTCGTCGGCGCCGTGCCGGGCGATCTTGGGGGCCAGCACCGGATCCTGCGCCAGCGAGTGGATCCGCTCGTTCTCCCAGCCGCCCTGGTCCTCGCCCCCGGCGGCGATGCTGCAGAACAGCTGGTACGCCTCGTCGTTCAGGTAGATCTCGTTGAAGAGAGATCGGGTGGTCAGCACAATGCCTCCTGTACGGGCCCGACGTACGTCCGGCGGACGGTCCTGATGCGTTCCCCCGGCGGGGGTGACGGTTGCGGCGGGTGGGGCGGGATTCACCCGGTCGCGTGAAGTCCGGCGGCGGGCGGGCCCGGCCGGTCGCGGGTTCGCCGGCCGTTCCACCGCCCGGCGTACGGGCTCCCACCGCCGGCCGGCGGGGTCACTGGCGGGGCTCACGGTCCTGCGGGGTCGCCAGGTGGTCGCTCATCCACTCCAGCGAGGCGGGCAGCTCGCGCCGCCAGCTGTCGAAGTTGTGGCCGCCGTCGTCGAGGAAGAGCGAGTCGACCTTCAGCTCGGGGTGGGCGGCCGAGGCCTGCTGGGCGACGCCGAGGAAGGTCTGGGTGGCGGCGTAGTCCTCCTCCTTCCGGGTGCTCACCAGCAGCAGCGAGACGTCCGGGACGGGCAGGTTGTTCAGCCGCCAGGTGAGGTCGCTGTGGTTGAGCAGGGTGCGGTCGCCGCCGAACAGGTTGCCTCCGGTCGAGTAGTCCTCGGGCACCGCGAAGTCGGCGTGCAGTCCGGCCGCGCTGCCGAAGACGTCGGAGTAGCGCATGGTCAGCCGCAGTGCGCAGCCGCCGCCGGTGGAGTAGCCGAAGATCCCCCAGGAGGAGGCCTCGCGTCCGAGCCGGTAGGTGGAGCGCAGCGCGGCCGGGACGTCCTTGGCGAACCAGGTCTCGGTCTGCGGTCCGTTCGGCACGTTGACGCATTCGGTGTTGCGGGGCTCCGCGACCGTCGGCCGGGCCATCACGATCACGGTGGGGGCCATCTGCCCGGTCCGCTGGAGCTCCCAGGCGGTCTGCGGCAGGCGCAGTTCGGACAGCAGGTGCAGGGCGGTGCCGGGGTAGCCGGCCAGGGCGACGAGGACAGGGAAGCGCACCCGGGCGTACTTCGGGTTGAAGTACTCGGGCGGAAGGTAGATGAACATCTGGTCGGACAGGCCGGACTCCTTGCCCGTCACCCGGATCGACTCGACCTTGCCGACCTCCTCCGGGGTCCCCTTCGGGAGGTCGGTGACGCCCTCCAGGCCGCCCTCGGAGCTCGGGGTCACCAGGGCCTCGGTGGCCGGTACGGCACTCTTGGGATGCCCGGAGGCGGTCAGCGACAGCGCCGCGCCGCCCGGGTGGAGCAGGCCGTCCCAGGAGGTGTAGAAGCCGAACGAGTTGTTCACCGACACCGCGAGCACGGCCAGCACCGTGGCCTGAGTGACTGTCAGCAGGGCGATCCGGCCGAGCATCGGGAGCGGGCGCTGCCTGGCCAGCCGGGGCCAGAGCCAGAGGGTCAGGAGCAGCGACAGGGAGCCCGCCGCGAGCAGCGTGTTCACCAGTGCATCGCTGGTCAGTTCCATCCCGTCGCCTTCCGGTGGATCACTGTCGGTTCAGGATTCATCGTGTGACAGGGCGTCAGATCGGGCCATCGGGGCTAGGCTGACCGGGCAGCGGGCCGCGGTGCGAAGACGGTCGCGGTGGCTGCAACCGACGCCCTGCAACGCGGCGTCCACCGTACGTACCGCGTGCGCGCGCAGCCCTGAGCGCCGCGCGGCGCCAAGGGCAGTCCCCACCCATGGCCCAACCGACGCGCGGGAGCGGAAGCGGGTTTTACCTCCGTTTTTCCGTCATTTGGTGCGCGCATTGTGTGATTGAGGAAATGACATGAAGGTCCATCACAAGTCCCCCTCCCGGGGGATCGGACAGCGCCCCGAAGCCTCTACGCTGAGCACCCATGAGCGTTCCCGTGTCCGTTGAGCCGCCGCCGCCCCCGCCGCCCCGCCGCAGCGGGTTCCAGACGCTTCGTACCCAAGCGGCCTCCGTGCCGCGGGCCTGGCTGCCCGGCGCGGTCGGGTACGCCTGTCTGCTGATCGGACTGCTCGACGTCGCGAGCGCGGTGTTCCCCAAGCTCCGCCGGACCCGGATGCACTCCTTCGCCGGGCAGCTGCCCGGTGGGACGACCACCCTCGCCGCCGTCGGCACCCTGATGGTCGGCCTGCTGCTGGTGCTGCTCGCGCACGCCCTGCGCCGGCGCAAGCAGCGCGCCTGGCGGGCCGTCTGCGTCCTGCTGCCGATCGGCGCCGCCCTGCACATCCTGCGCTGGCACCAGGTCGGCCCCGCGGTCGTCTCGCTGGTGCTGCTCGCGGTGATGCTGGTGCACCGCGGTGAGTTCTACGCCAAGGCCGACCCGCGCACCCGCTGGCGGGCCGTCGCCAACCTGATCGTCATGGGCGCCGTCAGCATGCTGCTCGGCCTGCTGATCGTCAGCGTCCGCTGGAAGGCCGAGATCCACGACCCGAGCATGCTGGACCGCCTCCAGCACGTGGTCTACGGGCTGTTCGGGTTCGAAGGGCCGATCGACTACAACTCCGACCGGATCTCCGACCTGGTCGCCTACCTGCTCGGCGCGCTCGGCCTGCTCACCGCCGGCACCACCACGTACCTCGCGCTGCGCCCGGAGAAGCCCGAACCCGAGCTGACCGCCGAGGACGAGGAGAAGGTCCGGGCGCTGCTCGCCCGGCACGGCGATCGGGACTCGCTCGGCTACTTCGCCCTGCGCCGGGACAAGAGCGTGCTCTTCTCGCCGACCGGCAAGGCCGCGATCTCCTACCGGGTGGTCTCCGGCGTGATGCTCGCCTCCGGCGACCCGGTCGGCGACGTCGAGGCCTGGCCCGGCGCGATCAAGGTCTTCATGGCCGAGGCCCGCGAGCACGCCTGGGTGCCGGCCGTGATGGGCTGCAGCGAGACCGGCGGCGAGGTCTGGACCCGCGAGGCGGGCCTGGACGCGCTGGAGCTCGGCGACGAGGCGATCGTCGACGCCACCACCTTCTCGCTCGCCGGGCGCGCCATGCGCAACGTCCGCCAGATGGTCAAGCGGATCGAGCGCAACGGGTACTCGTGCAAGGTCCGCCGGGTCTCCGAGCTCGACCCGGAGGAGAAGTTCCGGATCGCCGAGGCCGCCGCCCGCTGGCGCGGCACCGACACCGAGCGCGGCTTCTCGATGGCCCTGGGCCGCTTCGGCGACCCGGGCGACGACGACTGCGTGGTCGTGACCGCCCACAAGGCGCCCGAGGAGGACGGCCTCGGGGACACCCCCGAGGACGACCTGAAGGCCGTCCTGCACTTCGTCCCGTGGGGGCCGGACGGCATCTCGCTGGAGCTGATGCGCCGCGACCGGGCCGCCGACCCCGGCCTCAACGAGCTGCTGATCGTGGCCGCCCTGCAGGCCGTCCCCGCCTTGGGCGTGCGCCGGGTCTCGCTGAACTTCGCGATGTTCCGCTCCGCGCTGGCCCGCGGGGAGCGGATCGGGGCCGGCCCGGTGCTGCGGGCCTGGCGCGGGCTGCTGGTCTTCTCCTCGCGCTGGTTCCAGATCGAGTCGCTGTACAAGTTCAACGCCAAGTTCCAGCCCGCCTGGGAGCCGCGCTTCCTGGTCTACCCGCAGACCAGGGACCTGCCCCGGATCGGCTTCGCGGCGATGCAGGCGGAGGCCTTCATCACCCTCGGCATGCCGAAGTTCGGCCGCAAGCGCCAGCGCCAGGGCCTGATGCCCGCCCCGGCCCGCCCGCAGGTGACCGAGGCGGCCTGAGCGCCGTCCGCCCGCGAGCCGGGCTCCTCCCGACCACCGGTCGGGAGGAGCCCGGCTCGATAATGGGGGCATGAACAACCCGCGCTCCCGCTCCCTGCCGGCCGGCCTTCCGGACCTCGACCGCTGCGCCGTGATGGGCGTGGTCAACGTGACCCCCGACTCCTTCTCGGACGGCGGCCTGTGGCACGACCCGGCGCGCGCCATCGCCCACGGGCTCGCACTGCGGGCCAAGGGCGCGGACCTGGTCGACGTCGGCGGCGAGTCCACCCGTCCGGGCGCCCGGCGGGTGACCGAGAAGGAGGAGCTGGAGCGGGTCCTGCCGGTGGTCCGGGAGCTCGCCGGGGCCGGCGTGGTGGTCAGCATCGACACCATGCGGGCGAGCGTCGCCGAACAGGCGGTCGCGGCCGGCGCCCGGCTGGTCAACGACGTCTCCGGCGGCCTCGCCGACCCGGAGATGGCCGCGGTGGTCGCCGCCACCGGCGCGCCCTTCGTGGTGATGCACTGGCGCGGCCAGTCCGCCGACATGGAGCGCCTCGCGGTGTACGGGGACGTGGTCGCCGACGTGGTCGCGGAGCTGACCGGGCGGATGGAGGCGCTGCTGGCGGCCGGTGTCCAGGAGCAGCAGCTGATCCTCGACCCCGGTCTCGGCTTCGCCAAGACCACCGAGCACAACTGGGCCCTGCTCGGCCGACTGGACGCCCTCACCGCCCTGGGCAGGCCGGTGCTGGTGGCCGCTTCGCGCAAGCGGTTCCTGGGTACGCTGCTGGCCAACCCGGAAACCGGGGAGCTGCGCCCGGCCCGGGAGCGCGACGACGCGACCGCCGCGGTGTCGGTACTGTCGGCCGGTGCCGGCGCCTGGGCGGTCCGGGTGCACGACGTGGCCGGGACGGCGGACGCCGTGCGGGTGGTCGCGGCCTGGCAGCGCGCGGCCCGGCAGGGGTGAGGGCCATGAATGGGAGGGTCTGTGGCAGGTGACGGCAGGTTGAGCGGCGGAACATCGGACCAGCAGGCGGCGGAGGCCGACCGGGACGCCGTCCTGGCGGCGAACCAGGCGCTGTACGAGGCGCTGGAGAACGGTGACCTGGAGGCGGTCGAGCAGGCCTGGCTCGGGGCCGGGGAGGCCGACGACAAGGGCGGCGTGGTGTGCGTGCACCCCGGCTGGCCGGTCCTGCGCGGCCGGGCCCAGGTCACCAGGTCCTACATGCTGATCATGATGAACACGGAGTACATCCAGTTCTTCCTGACCGATGTGGAGGCCGAGGTGCAGGGCGATGTGGCCCTTGTCACCTGCACCGAGAACATCCTGTCCGGCGGCGAGGCGGAGGAGGAGGGCGAGCTGGGTCCGCTGGTCGGGGGCAAGGTCGTCTCCACCAACCTGTTCCGGCGCACCGGCGACGGCTGGAAGCTCTGGTCGCACCACGGTTCACCCGTGCTGACCAGCGGGGACGACGAGGAAGAGGACTGACCCCGGCAGGCCTCGCGGTTGTGCTCCGGGAATCCCGGGACCGGCACCGAACGTTCACGTCAATCGCCACAGTGGCGTGCGTGACGCCGTGCCGTGCCGGGTAGGACGGTCTGGCGTTGTCCGTGCTCGCAGGTAGATTCGAAGACCGGCGGGCGACGATGCCCGCCTTCGCCCTGCCCAGGCAGGGCGGCCCGTCCGACTGGGAGCAGTGATTCGTTTGCTGGACCGCGTCACCCTTCGGGGTCTGCGTGCCCGGGGCCACCACGGCGTCTTCGAGCGTGAGCGCGTCGAGGGCCAGACCTTCGTGGTCGACCTCGTGCTGTTCCTGGACACCCGTCCGGCCGCGTCCGGCGACGACCTCACCCGCACGGCCCACTACGGCGTGATCGCCGAGGAGGTCACCGCGGTCATCGCGGGCGAGCCCGTCGACCTGATCGAGACGCTTGCGCAGCGCATCGCCGACCAGTGCCTCAAGCACGAACCGGTCGAGGAGGTCGAGGTGACCGTGCACAAGCCCGACGCCCCGATCACCGTGCCGTTCGACGACGTCACCGTCACCATCCACCGGGGCCGCGCATGACCTGCGCGCCTAGTCCCGCCGCCCAGCCGCAGAGGGAATCCGATGAGCACCAGTGACCCGACCGCCTCGCCGACCACGTTCGACCTGGAGCGCAGGGTCGACTCGGCGGACACCACCCTGCACAACCCGCGCTACGCCGTGATCGCCCTCGGCAGCAACCTCGGCAACCGGCTGGAGACCCTCCAGGGGGCCGTGGACGCCCTCGCCGACACCCCCGGGCTGCGCATCAAGGCCGTCTCCGCCGTCTACGAGACGGAGGCCCTCGGCGGCCCCGAGGAGCAGCCGAACTACTACAACGCGGTGGTCGTGCTCCGCACCACCCTGCCGCCGCACTCCCTGCTGGAGCGGGGCAACGCGGTCGAGGACGCCTTCGGCCGGGTCCGCACCGTCCGCTGGGGCCCGCGCACGCTGGACGTCGACATCCTCGCGTACGAGGGCGTCACCAGCGACGACCCCGAGCTGCTGCTGCCGCACCCGCGCTCGCACGAGCGGGCCTTCGTGCTCGCCCCGTGGTTGGACGCCGACCCCAAGGCGGAGCTGCCGGGCCTGGGCCTGGTCGCCGACCTGCTCGACGACCTCGGCGGGGAGGACTCCCAGGGCGTCCGCCGGCGCGACGACATCAACCTGCGGCTGCCCGAGTAGGACACCGCCCTCCGGCCGCGGCGGACAGGCGTCCGCCCGGCCGGGACCGGCGTGCCGCGACGGCCGGCTTCGGCCCGGCAGGAACTAGGGAGGGCTCCCGGCCGTACGAGTAGGTGTCCGCACGGCCGGGCCCGATACGGTGGCCTGGCGCCGCCGCCGCGCCCCCCGGTGCGGCCGCCCCTCTCTCCGGCATCCGGGAAGGACCTCGTCCGAGTGAAGCTGCTCCGCATCCGTCTGCTGGCCGCCATCACCGCTGTCACGACGGCGCTGTCCTGGGCCGGTGCCAGGTTGTGGGCCTCGTTGGACACCCTGCCCGGCGTACCCGCGGCGGCGCCCCTGGTCCTGGCGGCGGTCGCGGTGGTGCTGCTGGCCACCGCGATCTCGCTGCGCTCCCGGCTGAAGGCGGCCCGCGAGCGGCAGCCCGGCGCCAAGGGCGTCGACCCGCTGGGCGCCGCCCGGGCCCTGGTCCTGGGGCAGGCGAGCGCACTGGTCTCGGCCGTCGTGACCGGGGTCTACGCCGGGATGGGCATCGAGCTGCTGACCGAGCTGGACGTCGCCGCCCGCCGGGCGCAGGCGGTCACCGCGGGCTTCGCGGTGCTCGCCGGGGTGGCCGTGATGGCGGCCGCGCTCTGGCTGCAGCACATCTGCCGGCTGCCCGAGGATCACGACGATCCGACCGCCCGGGCGGCCTCGCCGCGCTGACGGGTGCCCCGCCGGCCGCCCCGCGCGGTGCCCCGCCGCGGTGTCCGCGGGGCCCGGGTGGAGGCCCGTGCCGCCGTTAACGGCACCCTGGGCTGACACGGCCCCAATTCGCACGCTAGTTTCTTGGCATGTCTCGCGGACGTCATCGTCATTCCTCCGTCCTCGGCCGGGCCGTTCCCCCCACCGCCGCCGCCGTTCTCGTCGTGGCCGCCGTGACCGCACTGGTATTCAGTCAGGACCCGCTCCTGGTCAGGTCGGTGGGCGTGGCCGCCGTGCTCGCCGCACTGGGGATCGCGCTCCTGCTGCGCCAGCGCGACCGCGCGGCCCGGGCCGCCGCCGACGTGGCCGCCGCCCAACGACTGCGGGCGGAGGAGCGGTTCGAGGAACAGCTCGCCGAGACCGAGTACGCGGCCGAGGTCGCCGAGGAGCGGGCCACCCGCTTCGGGCGCCGGCTGACGGCGGAGAAGTCCCGGCTGGCCAAGGCCGAGACCGAGATCGCCCGGCTGCTGCGCGAGCGCGCCGTGGCCGTGGCCGAGCAGGCCCTCAAGGAGGCCGAGGCGACCCAGCGGGCCCTCGCCGCGGCCCGCCCCAAGTACCCGGCCAGCCCGGCCGCCTACGTCCGCGCCGCGTCCGTCCTGCGGCACCTGGAGCGGCGGGCGGCGGCCGCCGAGGCCCAGCGCGAGCGCGCGGAGCGGGCGCGGCCCGTACTGCGGGCGCGCAGCCTGCCCGCCGCGCCCGCGCCCACGCCGGCCGTGCCCGCCCCCTCGCTGGCCCGCACGCTCGCTGCCGCCGCGGCGGCAGCCGCTCCGGCGCCCTCGCCGGTGGTGCCCGCGCAGCCCGTTCCGGAGGCCGCTGTGCCTGCCGTGCAGCCCGCGCGGGGCCCGGAGGAGGCCCAGGCCGCACCGGCCGCCGAACGGCCCGCCACGGGCGTCCGGGCGGTCGGGGCGGCGCCCGTCCGGCCGGTGCTCACCGCGACCGTGGAGCAGCTGGGCGGCGCTCCGACGACGGCGGTCGTCCGCGCCGAGCGCCAGCGGCCGCGCACCCCGCAGGCCGGGGCCGGCCGGGGCCAGAACTTCAGCTTCTTCGGCCGCGGCGGCGCGGCCGTGCGCGCAGCGGCCCCGGCGCCGGCCGTGGGCAGCGTCTCCGAGCTGGGCGACCGGACCGACCTGGCGGACGTGCTGGGGGACGAGGCGATCGCCGCGGGCGCCGGCTTCGGCACCCGGCCGGCGACCGGCGGGGAGGCGCCCGCCGAGGTGACCGCCGCCGACGCCACGGCCGCCGAGGCGGCCGGCACCGGCGACGGGCGGCAGGCCGCGGACGGGCGCCGGCCCGGGGTGGTCGACCTGTCGGCGGAGGACGAGACGGAGTACATCGAGCTGCCGGAGCTGCGCGCCAGTCGCTGAGCCCGGGACGTGAGACGCCGGAGGCCCGGCCCCCCAGGAAACCTCTGGGGGGCCGGGCCTCCGGCGTGCCGGCCCCGATCCGGGCCGGAGCCGGGTCAGAGCTGGACGCCGAAGTCCTGGGCGATCCCGGCCAGGCCGGAGGCGTAGCCCTGGCCGACGGCGCGGAACTTCCACTCGGCGCCGTTGCGGTAGAGCTCGCCGAAGATCATGGCGGTCTCGGTGGCCGCGTCCTCGGAGAGGTCGTAGCGGGCGATCTCGGCGCCGCCGGCCGCGTTGAGCACGCGGATGTAGGCGTTGCGGACCTGGCCGAAGCTCTGCGAGCGGGCCACCGCGTCGTAGATCGAGACCGGGAAGGTGATCTTCGTGGCCTCGGCGGGCAGGCCCGCGAGGTTGACGTTGATCGCCTCGTCGTCGCCCGCGCCCTCGCCGGTGCGGTTGTCACCGGTGTGCACCACGGTGCTGTCCGGGGTGCTGGTGTTGTTGAAGAACACGAAGTGGCTGTTGGACAGGACCTTGCCGTCCGCGTTCAGCACGATCGCGCTGGCGTCCAGGTCGAATTCCGCGCCGGTCGTGGTCCGGACGTCCCAGCCGAGGCCGACGGTGACCGCGGACAGGCCGGGGGCCTCCTTGGTCAGCGAGACGTTGCCACCCTTGGAGAGGCTCACTGGCATGGTGATTGCTGTCCCTTCGTTGCTTTGCCGGAGATAACGCGAGAGTAGCGGGGCTTGGTTCCGCAGCCGGGCTTCTAAATTCTTCTGGTCGAATGAAGTTTGAGCAATGGGCAGATCAATCACCGGTGTCGGAGGCCGGTCGCGCCGGTTCGGCCGGGCGATTTCCTTCGTGCCCGGGCGGTTCTCCTCAGACCCGCGGGAAGCGCCCCTGGACGGTCCAGATGTTCGGATTGTCGGCCAGTTCGGGGTGCATGTCGAAGAGGTCGGCGAGGGTGTCCTGGAGAAAGTCCCTGGCCTCGCGTCGCAACTCGGAGTGCCGGACCACCACCGGTGCCTGGTCGGGCAGCCAGGTCGCGCCGACCTCCACCCAGTTGAAGCGGCGGGCGAACCGGAGCAGTTCGGTGTTCTGGGTGAAGTCCAGGTCGGCGCTCTGCACCCGGGCGGCCCGGTTCCCGTCGGGGTCGCGGTCCAGTTCCTCGGCGATGTCGCAGAGCGCCCAGGCGAAGTCGAGCACCGGCACCCATCCCCAGGCTGTGGACAACTCCCCGTCGTCGGCGTCGAGGAAGACGTCGCCGCAGAACAGGTCGTACCGCAGGGTCCGCACGGATGCGTTGCGGTAGTCCGTCTGCGGGGGGTCGGGGAAGCGGTTGGACAGGGAGTAGCCGAGCTCGATCACGTACGCCATTGTCGGGGCTGCGGAGGGCTGTGGATAACCCGGTGGCCGTCGGCCCCGGCCCGGGGCGTCCGGCGCGGTCCGGCCGGCCGGATAACCGGGTGACCACGGGCCGCCGGGCGCGGGATGATGGCCCCATGCCTGAGCCCATCCGCGTACGGGGATCGGTGGTCGTCCCCGACGCCGAGCTCGTCTGGCGCTTCTCCCGCTCCTCCGGCCCCGGAGGACAGCACGTCAACACCTCGGACACCCAGGTCGAGCTGCGCTACGACCTGGCGGCCTCGACGGTCCTGCCCGAGGTGTGGAAGCAGCGCGCCCTGGAGCGGCTCGCGAGCCGGCTGGTGGACGGCAGGGTGCTGGTGGTGAAGGCTTCCGAGCACCGCTCGCAGTGGCGCAACCGGGAGGTCGCGGCCGCCCGGCTGGCCTCGCTGCTGGGGGAGGCCACCGCCCCGCCGCCGAAGACCCGGCGGGCGACGAAGCCCAGCAAGGGCATGGTCGAGCGGCGGCTGTTCAACAAACGGCACCGCTCCGAGCTGAAGCAGGGCCGGCGCTCGCAGCGCGGCGAGTAGGCCCGCGCCGTCCCGGCCGTACCGGTCTGCGGCCGTGCGGCGCGGTCGCGGCCGGGGTCTCAGCCGAGCCGGCGGTAGCCGCCCCGGAAGTACAGCAGTGGGTTGCCGCCGGGGTCGGGCACGCGTGCCTCCAGGACCCGGCCGAGCAGCAGCGTGTGGTCGCCGGCGGCTATCCGCTGCTCGGTGCGGCACTCGACGGTGGCCAGCGCCCGGTCGACCAGCGGCGCGCCGCTGAGCGGGCCGCGCCGGTGCGGGGTGTCCGCGAACAGCAGCCGGTCGCTGAGCCGGCCCTTCATGGCGAAGCGCGAGCCGAGGGTCTTGTGCTCCTCGCCGAGCAGCGAGACGGCCCAGGTGTCGACCCGGGAGAGCACCTCGTCCATCCGGGAGTCCTCACGGACCGAGATCAGCACGAGCGGCGGTTCCAGGGACACGGAGAGGAACGACGTCGCGGTCATGCCGACGTCCTCGCCGTTGGCCCCTTCCTCGGGGTCGTGGACGGTCACCAGCGTCACGCCGGCGGCGAGCTGGGACAGGGCGGCCCGGAACTCGTCGGGCGTCGCGAGGGGGGCAGCGGCGGGCTGCGGGGACGAGTACACGTACCGCACGGTAGCCGCCGGCCGGCCGCGGCGGCATCGGGCCCTGGTCGTAGGACCATCGGCCCGGGCCCCGCCGGACGACGGCGGATCGGGACCGGCGGGGCGGCGCGTTCACCCCCAGGGGTGAACGGGAGGGCCTGCCGGCCGCCGGGGGGCTTCAGGGGCCGGGCCGGGCGACCGACCATCTGAAAGGTCGCGAAAGGTCGCGATGTAGGGATATGTCCGGTTATTGGGCGGATGAACTGAATAAGGGCGCATAACTATCGTGTGATTTGGGTCACAAGTGGCAGCCTATTGCTGACCGAGAGTGCCGATCGTTGTGCTCCCTGTGATTCAGTTCTTCTGGCAATCGGACGATAACCAATCAAGAACTATCCGAAGCAGCCGGGGAGCCCCCGCATGGAAGCCGAGTCGGAGCCGTACGTCCGCCTGGCGACCCTCCGCACCTTGCACCGGGTCGTGGCGGACCTCAATGCTGCCCGCAGCCTGGCGGGCACCTTGCAGGCCGTGGTCGAGGGCGCGGTGCACGGGCTCGGCTTCGACGCGGCCGCGGTGAGCCTGGTGCGCCCCGACGGGGACCTGGTGGTGGCGGCCGTCTGGGAGCTGGAGGAGAGCGCCCTCGGCGGTCCGGCCGTGCTGCTCGGCCAGGTCGGCTCCCGGGAGTCCTGGGACCGCCTGCTCGGCGTCAGCGACCACTGGGGCACCCTGCGCTTCCTGCCGCACGACCGCGGCTGGGCCGTCGGCAGCGACATCCCGCGCTGGACCGGCGACGGCCCGCTGCCCGTCTACACCAACGACTGGCACCCCAGCGACGGCCTGCTCGCCCCGATGTACAGCGCCGGCGGCGACCTCCTCGGCGTCCTGTCGGTCGACCGCCCGCGCAGCGGGAAGCGGCCCGGCGCCTGGACCCGCGAGGCACTGGAGATGTTCTCCCTGCAGGCCTCCATCGCGATCGGCAACGCCCGCCTGCGGGCCGAGATGCAGCGCGCGCTGGCCCGGCTGGAGAAGGAGCAGCAGGCGCTGAGAGCCAGCGAGGAGAGCTTCCGGCAGGCCTTCGAGTACGCGCCCAGCGGGATGGCCATCACCGAGCTGCACGGCGTCGGCCGGGGCCAGCTGACCCGGGTCAACGACGCGCTCTGCCGGCTGCTCGGCCGCCCCCGCGCGGTGCTGCGCCAACAGAGCTTCGCCGACCTGGTGCACCCCGAGGATCGCGGCCTGCTGGAGCGCACCAGCGCCGAGAGCGGCCGCGCCGAGCTGCGGCTGTCCCGGCGGGACGGCGGCTACCAGTGGGTCTGCCTGCGCAACTCGGTGGTCGCCGACGCGGCCGAGGGACCGAGCTTCCTGCTGACCCACGTCGAGGACATCGAGGAACGCAAGCGGCACGAGTTCCAGCTGGCCCACCGGGCCAGCCACGACGCGCTGACCGGCCTGCCCAACGGCGCCGAGCTGAAGGCCCGGCTCGGCCGCCGGCTGTGCGGCCTCCCGCAGGCGCCGGTCGGCCCGCCCGCGCACGGCGCGCCGGCCTACAGCGGCGCGGGCGCGATCGAGCCGGGGTACGCCGGGGTGGCCGGCGCCGGCTCCTACAGCGCGCACACCGCCTTCGACGGCCTGGAGGGCCTCGGCGCCGGCCCCGCGCCGGCCCACGGCTACGGGCTGCCCGAGAGCCAGGGCCACCACGGCCGCGGGGAGCACGCGGCGGGCCGGCCCGGCGGCCGCGGCGTGGCGCCGGACCACGCGCACGCGGTGGTGCCGGCCGACCAGGGCTCCTCCGGCGACCTGTGGAGCGGGGCGCTGCGCCCCGGGGCCGCGGCGGCCGGGGACAAGGGCCTGGCGGTGCTCTTCTGCGACCTGGACGGCTTCAAGTCGATCAACGACCGGTTCGGCCACAACGCCGGCGACGCAGTGCTGGTCGAGGTGGCCCGCCGGCTGCAGCAGGTCGTCCGGGAGGGTGACACGGTGGCGCGGCTGGGCGGCGACGAGTTCGTGGTGCTCGCGGACGGCATCGGGCGCGAGGAGGCCAAGGACCTGTCCAACCGGCTCCGGACGGCGATCATCCCGCCGATGCGGATCGACGGCCGGGCGATGCGGGTCGGGGTCAGCCTCGGGATCGGCTGGGCGGGCTGCGGGATGAGCATCGAAGAGGTGCTGCACACCGCCGACGAGCGGATGTACGACGAGAAGCGGGCCCGCGGCGGCGCCGTCCGGGGAGCCCGCGGGGAGCGCTCGCACCGCAGGGCGGGCTGAGCACGGGGCGGGTGTCGCGGGAGGGGCCGTGGGGTGTGCCCGGACGGCCCGGTCGCGGCAGGGGTCGGCGACCGCCCCGCCGGGGGCTTTTCCCCGGGTCACGCGAGGCAGGTAGGGTTCCCGGGTACGAGCGTCCAACTTTGCGCGTACGGCGTGCCTGCCGTGCGAGGCACTGCGATGGGGAGTTGACCACCGTGACGAGCGCCGGCAACAACGGATTGCCCGAGGGTCCCGACAGCGGTGCCCCGCAGGACGACGACCCGTTCGGCTACCTCTACCGGCCGGCGGAGGGCGCCCCCGCCCAGCAGGGCCAGCAGAGCGGCCAGCAGCCGGGTGTCCCGCGCACGTCGTACAACCGGCCGGTCGAGGTCGGCCGCACCCAGTACGGCCAGCCCGCCCACCGGCCGCAGCCCCAGCCCCGCCAGCAGCCCGAACCGGGCCCGCAGGGGCAGTACCAGGGCGGCCGGCCGCCGCACGGCGAGCTCCCCACCCAGCAGAACCGGTACGCCGAGCGCTCCCGCCCGCAGCCGGGCGAGGAACGCCCGAGCGGTGGGCGCAGCAAGGGCGCCGTGATCGGCGCGGTGGCCGTGGTCGCCGCGATCGCGGTCGGCGCCGGTATCGCGCTGTCCTCCGGCGATCCCGGGGACACCAAGGCCACGGGCGGGCAGACCAGCGCTCCGGCGTCCCCGACCGCCACCTCCGCCGGGTCGGCGAGCGCCTCGCCGACCGCCGCCGCCACCGTGGCCGGCCCGACCACCGCGGACGCCGCCCAGCTCCAGGGCCAGAACGCCCCGCTGGCCAACGCCGTGAAGGGCGCGAAGTCCGCGGACGGCAGCTACCTGACGCTGCAGCCGGGCTCCTCGGTGACCTGGAAGGGCGAGGTGCCGACGGCGGGCACCTACAAGTTCCTGGTGCGCTTCAACAACGCGGGCTCCGACCTCAAGGGGACGGTGAACGTCAACGGCAAGGACCGTGACGGCGGGCTGGACTTCAAGAACTACGCGCCGGGCAACGACGCGACGCAGTCCTGGTACAGCACCTACATCCTGCCGCAGCTGACGGCCGGGCCGAACACGATCACGGTGTCCGCCCCGGCCGGGGGCACGGTCCTGGTCGACCAGATCACGGTCTCCCCGAGCAGCTGAACCTGCAGCCGGCTGAACCGCAGACCTGCGGATCTGCTGACCGGCAGATCGGCAGACCCGCTGAACCGGCTCAGCCGGTGCCGACCGCGGTGAAGCGGTCGGCACCGGAGACCCATGCGCCGCGGCGCATCACCGCGACCAGCTGGTAGCTCTCGGAGTCGAGCACGACCAGGTCGGCGCTCTTGCCGGTCTCCAGCGAGCCGATGGAGTCGGCGAGGCCGAGCAGGCGGGCGGGGACGGTGGAGAGCGACTCGACGGCCTGGTTGAGGCTGAGGCCGTTGAGGGTGACCGAGCGGCGGAAGGCGACGTCCAGGGTGAGGGTGGAGCCCGCGATGGAGCCGCCCTCGACCAGCCGGGCGACGCCGTCCTCGACGCGGACCTGCAGCGGGCCGAGCGGGTAGAGGCCGTCGCCCATGCCGGCCGCGCCCATGGCGTCGGTGATCAGCGCGACCCGGGAGGCGCCGGCGGTGCCGTAGGCGAGGTCCAGCACCGAGGGGTGCAGGTGGATGCCGTCGTTGATGAGTTCGACGGTGACGCGTTCGTCCTCCAGGAGGGCGACGATGGGGCCGGGTGCGCGGTGCTGGATGCCGGGCATCGCGTTGAACAGGTGGGTGGCGACGGTGGCGCCGGCCTCGATGGCTTCGAGGGTCTTGGCGTAGTCGGAGTCGGTGTGGCCGACGGCGGCGATGACGCCGAGGTCGGCGAGCATCCGGACGGATTCGAGTCCGCCGGGCAGCTCGGGGGCGAGGGTGACCATCTTGGCGTGGCCGCGGGCGGCGTCGACCAGTTTGCGCACGAGTGCGGGGTCGGGGTCGCGGAGCAGGTCGGGGCGGTGGGCGCCGCACCGGTTGTGGGAGATGAAGGGGCCCTCGAAGTGGACGCCGGCGAGGATGCCGTCCTCGACGAGTTCGGAGAGGACGGCGGCCTGGCGGCAGACTTCGTCGATCTCGCCGGTGACGGTGCTGGCGACGGTGGTGGTGGTGCCGTGGGTCAGGTGGGTGCGGGCGGCGGTGAGGGCCTCCTCGGCGATGCCGGAGGCGTAGGAGCCGCCGCCGCCGCCGTGCACGTGCAGGTCGACGAAGCCGGGGACGACGGTGTGGCCCGTCAGGTCCAGGTCGCCCGGCTGCCGGTCGCCGCCGAAGGCCGACAGGGTCGTCCCCTTGACGGTGAGCCGGCCGTCCTCGACGACGCCGCCGGGCAGGACCAGTCGGGCACCGGCCAGTGCGGCACCCCGCGGCAGAGCCGCCGATTCGTTCCGCGCGGCAGTCACGCGGTCACCTCCATTAGTCGGGACTTCAGATCCCTGTGTTCGAATGCGCGAAGCGCCGTGCTGCCGCTGCCGGCCCGCCCGGGAGCGGGCCGCGGAGCCCCGCCGCCGGGGGGCGCCGCGGGCGTGTCCGGGACCCCTCCCACGCGCGGTCTCACGCGCGGGTGGAGGGAGGGGTGGCCGAGAGCAGGTCCCAGGCGAGGAGGCCGGCGCCGAGGGAGGCCGCCGTGTCCTTGAGCATGGCCGGGACGACCACCGGGGGCATCTGGAAGGTCAGCCGCTCGGTCACCGCCGCGCGGAGCGGGGCGAAGAGCGTGTCGCCGGCCTCGGCCAGTCCGCCGCCGACGATCACGGTGGACGGGTCGAGCAGGCTCTGGGCCAGCACGATGCCGTCGGCGAGGGCGTCGACCGCGAGCTGCCAGACCTCGACGGCGCGCTTGTCCCCGGCGTCCACGGCGTCGGCGCAGGCCGCGGCGTCGGCCTGCGGGTCGCCGCTGGCGGCGGCCCAGGCCCGGGAGACGGCGGAGGCCGACGCGAGGGTCTCCAGACACCCCCGGGCGCCGCAGCCGCAGGCGGGGCCGCCGGGCCGGACCACCACGTGACCGATCTCGCCGCCGTAGCCGTGCGCGCCGGCCTCGATCCGTCCGCCGATGCCGATGGCGCCGGCGATGCCGGTGCCGAGCGCGATGAACAGAAAGCGGTCGACGCCGCGGCCGGCGCCGAGCCGGCCCTCGGCCAATCCGCCGGAGCGGACGTCGTGGCCGAGGGCGACCGGCATGGGGGTGCCGTCCTTCCCGGCCAGGCGCTCGCCGAGAAGCCTGCGCAGCGGTAGGTCGCGCCAACCGAGGTTGGCGGAGAACACCGCGATCCCGTTCTTCTCGTCGAGCGTCCCCGGGACGGCGACGCCCGCGGCGAGGGGGTCGCTGCCGAATCGGCCGCGCCCCTCGTCCGCCAGGTCGGCGGCGAAGTCGAGGATGGCGGTGACCACGGCGTCCGTGCCGTGCTCCCGCCCGGTCGGTCGGCGTGCTTCGAACAGCACGGAGCCGTCCTGGGCGAGCAGCGCGGCCTTCATGCCGGTGCCGCCTACATCGAGTGCGATGACGTGCTTCACGGTGGACAGTTTCCTTGGTCAGGTCGGAGAGGTCTAGTCCAGTTGGGCTATTGGTCAGCCCCTGGACCAGTGAGATTTGTCGCTCTGCGGGCAGCTCGGGTGATTTGTGGTGAGTTGCACGGCACCTGGTCGTACCCCCGCGAACCTCTGTGTACCCCCGCGAACACCGTCGAGCCCCCCCGTGAGCCCCCGCGTCCCGGCGGCCGCCCGGGGTTGCCCGGGAGTCCGCACGGCAGGACAGGTCCGGCCGGCGGCGGAATGTGCGAGGCTGACCCCGCCCGCGTGATCGCGCGCGGCACGGGACGGAGGAGGGGCTGCGGCGCGTGTCCAGGTACGAGCGGTGGAACTCACTGTTGGAGCTGCTGGCGGAGCACGGCCGGCTGGACGTCGAGGAGGCCGCGCAGACGCTGGACGTCTCGGCCGCCACCATCCGCCGTGACCTCGACGAGCTGGCCCGCCAGCAGATGGTCACCCGGACACGGGGCGGCGCCGTGGCGCACAACGTCTCCTACGACCTGCCGCTGCGCTACAAGACCGCCCGGCACGCCGGCGCCAAGCAGCGGATCGGCGCGGCCGCCGCCGCCCTGATCGCCCCCGGCGAGGTGGTCGGTCTCAACGGCGGGACGACCACCACCGAGGTGGCCCGGGCCCTGGCGGTGCGGCCCGAACTGGTCGAGCGCGCGGAGGGAGCGCCGGGCCGGCTGCTGACCATCGTCACCAACGCCTTGAACATCGCCAACGAGTTGACGGTCCGTCCGCAGGTGAAGATCGTCGTCACCGGCGGGGTGGCCCGGCCGCAGTCCTACGAGCTGATCGGCCCGCTGGCCAACGCCGTCCTGGACGAACTGACCCTCGACGTCACGGTGTTGGGCGTCGACGCGGTTGACGTGGTGCACGGTGCGACCGCCCATCACGAGGGTGAGGCGAGCGTCAACCGGCTGCTGGCCGAGCGGGCCCGCCGGGTGGTGGTGGTCGCCGACTCCTCCAAGCTCGGTCGCCGGGTCTTCGCCCGGATCTGCGGACTGGACCGGATCTCCACCCTGGTCACCGACACCGAGGTGGACGAGGAGCTGGCCGCCGCCTTCACGGAGGCCGGCGTACAGGTGATCACGGCCTGAACGCGGCGAGATGACCATTCGAACCCCGAACGGACGGACGGGTGTTCTGTCCCGAATCACCTGATTGCCATTGCGCGTGCTGCAACGTGATCCGGCACTTCGATAACTACCTCCGTGAGGTCTGGACCTCCGGGAGTCCGCTTTGGGAGTGTTACCGCCAATCTCCCCCCAAGAAGGCGGTACATCGCAGTGAACAGGCGTGCCCACGGGTCCCTCCGGCTGATCGGTTCGGCGGTCGTCGGCGCGCTGCTGCTGACCGGCTGCGGCGGGGCCTCGGGCTCCGACGTGACGCTGAAGCTGGTCGCTGCCGACTACGGCGACGACGAGGCGACCAGTTCCCGGCCCTACTGGGAGGATCTGGCCCGGCGCTTCGAGGCCGCCAACCCCAAGATCAAGGTCAAGGTCGAGGTGGTGAGCTGGAACGACATCGACAAGCGGGTCGCCGAGCTGATCAGGAGCGGCTCCTCGCCCGACCTCGTGCAGACCGGCGGCTTCGCCGACCAGGTCGCGGCCAAGCGGCTCTACCCCGCCGCCGACGTGCTCTCGATGGAGACCCAGGCCAACATCAGCGAGGGCTTCGCCCACGCCGGGCAGGTGCTCGGCACCCAGTACGGCATCCCCTTCGTCTCCTCCTCGCGGGTGTTCTTCTACAACAAGACGATCTTTCAGAAGGCGGGCATCACCGCGCCGCCGGCCACCTGGTCCGAGCTCAAGGCGGACGCCGACAAGATCAAGGCCAAGGTGCCGGGGGTGACCCCGTACGCGCTGCCGCTCGGGCCCGAGGAGGCCCAGGGCGAGTCGATGATGTGGGCGATGAGCGGCGGCGGCGCGCTCTCCGACGACGTCGGCAACTACAGCATCGACAGTCCGCAGAACCTCGCCACCTTCGGCTGGCTGCGCTCCAACCTGGTCGAGGCCCATCTGACCTACCCCGACCCCGGCACGGTCGACCGCAAGACCGCCTTCAACGACTTCGCGACCGGCAAGGTGGCGATGCTCAACGGCCACCCCTCGCTGCTGGGCAAGGCCACCGCCGCGAAGATCGACTTCGGTACGGCGGCCATCCCGCGCAAGGACGGCGTGGGGAAGACCGGCACCCTCGGGGTGGCCGACTGGATGATGGCGTTCAAGGCGAACGGTCACAAGCTGGAGATCAAGCAGCTCCTCAACTTCGTGTACGCGAAGCAGAACACGCTCGCGTTCGACGAGAAGTACAACCTGCTGCCGGTCACCCAGGACACGCTGGCGGAGATGAGCAGCAACGGGAAGCACGAGGACCTCAAGCAGTTCCTCGCGGTGCTGCCGAACGCCAGCTTCTACCCGCTCGGCGACCCCGCCTGGGAGCAGGTCAGCAGCAAGATCAAGAAGGAGATCGCGCAGGCGGTCACCGGCGACGCCAAGCAGGTGCTGGGCGGCCTGCAGGAGGCGGCGGTCGCGGAGGCCAAGCGGGTCCGCTGACCACGGCGGCCGGCCCGGGCCCCGGGATCGGGGTCCGGGCCGGCCGGTCGGTCTGCGCCGGTCGGTCCGCGCCGGTCGGTCTGCGCCGGCGTTCCGTGCGGGCTCCATGCGGTCGGACGCGGGATCAGGCGCGGGGATCAGGCGAGAGTCAGGGCGTACGCCTTGCGGAGCGTCTCGTGCACCGTCCAGGTGGTCCGGTCGCCGGCGTGCAGCACCGCGGCGTCGCCGGGGCCCACCTCCAGCGTCGGGCCGCCCTCGAAGGCGATGGTGGCCCGGCCGCTGAGCACCACGAAGAGCTCGTCGGCCTCGGTGTCGGTGACCACCCCCGGGGTGATCTGCCAGATCCCGCGCAGCTGGCGGCCGTCCTCGGACTCCCAGAGCACCCTTCCGGACACCTCGGGGGTGCCGGAGACGATCTGGGCGGGGTCGAGCGGGTCGGGTTCGAGCTCGGCGCTCGGGATGTGCACGGCGAAGCTGTCGGTCATGCCCCGACGCTAACCCGGCCGCGCCCGCCGACGGGGGCGCCACAGTGTGTCGGACCGCCGGGGGAGAATGACACCTCGTAGGGCCCGGACGGGGCCCGGCCGACGGATGCGGAGGTGGCGGCGGTGCCCGAACTCGGAGCGCGCGACCTGGCCGTCCTGGCCCTGGAGGCCAGGCCCTGGCGGACGGCCGGCGCCAAGGAGCGGGCGATCCGCGAGGAGCTCGGCCTGTCGAGCACCCGCTACTACCAGCTGCTGAACGCCCTGCTCGACCGCCCGGAGGCGCTCGCCCGCGACCCGCTGCTGGTCAACCGGCTGCGCCGGATCCGCGAGCGCAAGCGCGAGGCGCGCTGACCGTCCCCGGCGGCCCGCCCTGGGAGCGCCCGCGCGCGGCGCGGTGTGCCGCGCGGGGCCCTGGGTAGGGTCGGGGCATGGCCATCATCGAGTTGCCGGAGCCGGTTACCGCTGCTGGACGCGAGGGGCTGGCGGCGCTGCTCGCCGACCCCGGCGGGGCCGTCGCGGCCTTCGACTTCGACGGGACGCTGGCCCCGATCGTCCCCGACCCCGCCGCCGCCCGCGCCCACCCCCGGGCGGCCGCCGCCCTGACGGCCCTGGCGCCGCTGGTGGGATCGCTGGTGGTGGTGACCGGCCGGCCGGCGGCGCTGGCGGTCGAGTACGGCGACCTCGCGCGGGTGCCCGGTCTGGTCGTGCTGGGCCAGTACGGCGTGGAGCGCTGGGACGCCGGCAGCGGCGAGGTACGGGCGCCCGCGCCGCACCCGGGCGTGGCGCAGGTCCGGGAGCTGCTGCCGGGCCGGCTGGAGTCGCTGGGCGCCGGCGCCGGCACCTGGGTGGAGGACAAGGGCCGGGCGCTGGCCGTGCACACCCGCCGGGCGGACGCCCCCGAAGAGGTCCTGGAGCTGCTCCGGGAGCCGATGGCCGCGCTGGCCGCCGAGCACGGGCTGATGGTGGAGCCCGGCCGGCTGGTGCTGGAGCTGCGCCCGCCGGGCGTCGACAAGGGCGCGGCGCTGAGCGCCTTCCTGCGCGAGCGGGCCGCCCGCGGCGTCCTGTACGCCGGGGACGACCTGGGCGACCTGGCGGCCTTCGCGGCGGTGGAGAAGGGCCGTACCGAGGGGGTGCCGGGCCTGCTGGTCTGCAGCGGCGCGGTCGGCGACGCCCCCGTGCGCGCCCTCGCCGACCGGGCGGACCTGGTCGTCCCGGGCCCGGCCGGCGTGGTGGCACTGCTGGAGGCGCTGGTGGAGCGGCTGTCGGCCGGTCGGCCGGGCGGCCCGGGGGTCAGCCCAGCGCGGTGAGCTGGTCGAGGAACCACTGCTGCGGCGGCAGCGCGGTGGCCGCCGCGGCCAGCCGCTTGGTGCGCTCGGTGCGCTCGGCGGCGGGCATGGTGAGGGCGCTGTGCAGGGCCTCGGCGGTGGCGATCACGTCGTACGGGTTGACGGCGACGGCGTCCTCGCCGAGTTCGGCGAAGGCGCCGGCCTCCCGGGAGAGCACCAGCGCGCAGCCCGCGTCGGACACCACCGGGACCTCCTTGGCGACCAGGTTCATGCCGTCCCGGATCGGGTTGACCAGCGCCACGTCGGCCAGCCGGTAGGCCGCCAGCGACCGCGGGAAGTCGTCGTTGACGTGCAGGATCAGCGGCTGCCAGTCCTCGGTGCCGAACTCCTCGTTGATCTCGCCGGCGATCCGCTCCACCGAGGCCGTGTACGCGCGGTACTCGGCCAGGTCGGTCCGCGAGGGGTAGGCGAAGGCGACGTGGACGACCCGGTCGTGCCACTCGGGGCGGGTCCGCAGCAGGTGCCGGTAGGCCAGCAGCCCGCGGACGATGTTCTTGCTCAGCTCGGTGCGGTCCACCCGGACGATCGTGCGGCGCTCGCCCACGGCCTCCCGCAGGGCGGCCAGCCGCTCCTCGACGTCGGGGCGGTGCGAGCGCTCGCGCAGGAAGTCGGCGTCGGCGCCCAGCGCGTGCACGCCCAGTGCGGTGGTGCGCCCGGCGTGGGTGACGGTGAGCGCCTCGCGGTCGACCTCGGCGCCGAGCACGTCCGCGCAGCAGTCCGCGAAGGCGAGCGCCCATCGGCGGGTCAGGAAGCCGGCCCGGTCGGCGCCCAGGATGCCGGTCAGCACCGCCTCGGCGACGTCGTCCGGCAGCATCCGGTAGTAGTCCGGCGGTGCCCACGGGGTGTGCGAGAAGTGGCCGATCCGCAGGTCGGGGCGGCGGGCCCGGAGCAGTGCGGGCACCAGCGACAGGTGGTAGTCCTGCACCAGCACGGCGGCGCCATGGGCGGCCTCGGCGGCGAGCGCGTCGGCGAAGGCGGCGTTGTAGGTCTCGTAGGCCTGCCACTCGGTGCGGAAGCCCGCGTCGAAGGCGGGCTCGGTCGGGGTGGCGTAGAGCAGGTGGTGGACGAACCACAGGGTGGAGTTGGCCACCCCGTTGTAGGCCCGGGCGAAGGTCTCGGGGTCGATGTCCAGCATCCGGACGGCCTGTCCTCCGACCTCGTGCCCGGCGCGGTCCAGCCTGCCGTCCGGGGCCTGTCGGGCCGCCTCCCGGTCGGCCTCGCCGAGCGCCGCGCAGACCCAGACCGCGGACGGGTCGTCGATGGCGGAGAGCCCGGAGACCAGGCCGCCGCCGCCCCGGCGCAGGGCCAGGGTGCCGTCCTCCTGGTGGCTGAAGGACACCGGACCACGATTGGAGGCCACCAGGACGGGGGCGCTGCCGGTCGGACTCGAACGTGCCGTCGTGAGATCGCCCATGATGGGAACCTTGCCGGGGTCCGGCACCGCCAAACTTCCTGGAGACGGGCTAGTACCCGCTGTGACGGCTCACATACTCGGGGACGGTGTGCATCGGCGGCCGCTCCAGCGCGCCGACCGGGTGGGTGCGGGCGGTGAAGCCCGCGCCGGTCCGGGTGAACTGGGTCAGCAGCGGGTGCACCAGGTCGGCGGAGGCCTTGAGCCGGTGGGTGCGGTCCAGCCGCTCCAGGGCGGTGCGGTAGATGGTCGCGGCCATCCGGCCGAGCGCCTGGCTGTCCTGGTGGCGGTGGTGGCGCACCCCCACGTCCACCTGGGCGAGCGCGTCCAGGCCGGCCGTCTCCAGGGCGTCCACCAGCAGGCCGAGCTCCACGCCGTAGCCGGTGGGGAACGGCAGCCGCTCCAGCAGCGAGCGGCGGGCCGCGTACTCGCCGCCCAGCGGCTGGACGAAACCGGCGAGTTCCGGCCAGTGCAGGTTGAGCAGCGGGCGGGCGACCAGCTCGGTGACCCGGCCGCCGCCGACCGGGTCGATGGTGGCGTCCCCGTCGGCGCCGGCCCCCGGCAGCTCGTACGGCCGGTCGTACATCGCCTTGACCAGCTGGATGCCCGGATCGGTCAGCAGCGGGCCGACGATGCCCGAGACGAAGGCCGGGTCGAACTCGCGCAGGTCGGCGTCCACGAAGCAGACGATCTCGCCGGAGGTGGCCAGCAGGGAGCGCCAGAGCACCTCGCCCTTGCCGGGCTCGGCGGGCAACCGGGGCAGTATCGCGTCCCGGTGCACGACCCGCGCGCCGGCCTCGGCGGCCACCTCGGCGGTGCGGTCCGCCGAGCCCGAGTCGACCACCACCAGTTCGTCGACCAGCGGCAGACGCTCCATCAGCTCCCGGCGGATCACCGAGACGATGGCTCCGACGGTCGACTCCTCGTCCAGGGCGGGCAGCACCACGCTGATCGTCCCGGCCGGGCCGGCCGCCTCCTTGGCGGCGAGCAGGCTGTGCACCGGTCGGTCGGCCGCGCTCCAGGACCGGCGGCGCAGCCAGGACGCCACCTCCGGGAGAAGCGCGGGGGGCAGCTCGGCAGGCACGGCACACTCCTTGCTGGGGCGCCTCGGCGGCGCGGGTCGGGTGAGGCGGTTCCACTCGCCGGGGCATCTCGCTTGGCGGACGGACCGCTTGGCGGTTGACGCCTTCGGATACAGTCTTCGTACAGCGCATAGACCTTCGCACGCCGGGGTTGCCCGCTGCGCAGGACCACAACTTCACAGAGCTCATCCAGAGGGACTGAGGGAACGGCCCGTCGACGTCCCGGCAACCTTCTCGCACGGCAGCTTCGGCGACTGTGGCGGGACAGGTGCCAATTCCGTCCTGTGGCGCGCCCGCGTCATGGGGAAGATGAGGAGAGAGGCCTCCGCCATCATGGCTACCACCGCGACCACCGCTCCCGGCGCCGCAGACGTGACCGCTTCCGTCGACCTCGGCCCCGCCACCGCACTGTCCTGTCGGGAGTGCGGCACCCGGTTCCCGCTCGGCCCGAGCTTCGCGTGCCTGGAGTGTTTCGGCCCGCTGGAGATCGCGTACGACTTCGGTTCCGCCGAGGCGGCCGACCTGCGCAAGCGGATCGAGGCCGGCCCGGCGTCGATCTGGCGCTACGCCCCGCTGCTGCCCGTCCCCGCGGACGTCGCCTCCAAGCCCAATCTGAACCCGGGCTGGACCCCGCTGGTGAAGGCCGACAACCTGGGCCGCGAGCTGGGTTTCACCGCCCAGCTGCACGTCAAGGACGACTCGGGCAACCCGACCCACTCCTTCAAGGACCGCGTGGTGGCCTGCGCCATCGAGGCGGCCCGCGCGTTCGGTTTCACCACCCTCTCCTGCTCCTCGACCGGCAACCTGGCCGGTGCGGTGGGCGCGGCGGCCGCCCGGGCCGGTTTCAAGTCCTGCGTGTTCATCCCGCACGACCTGGAGCAGGGCAAGATCGTCATGGCCGGGGTGTACGGCGGCGAGCTGGTCGGCATCGAGGGCAACTACGACGACGTGAACCGCTTCTGCTCGGAGCTGATCGGCGACCCGGCCGGCGAGGGCTGGGGCTTCGTCAACGTCAACCTGCGGCCGTACTACGGCGAGGGCTCCAAGACCCTGGCCTACGAGATCTGCGAGCAGCTGGGCTGGCGCCTGCCGGAGCAGATCGTGATCCCGATCGCCTCGGGCTCCCAGCTCACCAAGATCGACAAGGGTCTGCAGGAGCTGATCAAGCTCGGCCTGGTCGAGGACCGGCCCTACCGGATCTTCGGCGCCCAGGCGGAGGGCTGCTCCCCGGTCTCCGCCGCCTTCAAGGCGGGCCGGGACGTGATCCGCCCGGTCAAGCCGGACACCATCGCCAAGTCGCTGGCCATCGGCAACCCGGCGGACGGCCCGTACGTGCTGGACATCGCCCGCCGCACCGGCGGCGCCGTCGAGGATGTCACGGACGCCGAGGTGGTCGAGGCGATCAAGCTGCTGGCCCGCACCGAGGGCATCTTCGCGGAGACCGCCGGCGGGGTGACCATCGGCGTGCTCAAGAAGCTGGTCGAGACCGGGCAGCTGGACCCGGCGAAGGAGACCGTCGCGATCAACACCGGCGACGGCCTCAAGACCCTGGACGCGGTGGCCGATGCCGGTCTGACCGCGACCATCCGCCCGACGCTGGAGTCCTTCCGGTCGGCCGGTCTCGCGTCCGCCTGATCCCCCCACCCCGCTAGGAGAGCCACCGCCATGAGCGCCAACGTCCGCATCCCGACCATCCTGCGCACCTACACCGGCGGCGCCGCCGAGGTGGCAGCCGAGGGCGCGACCCTCGCCGAGGTCATCGCCGACCTGGAGAAGAACCACGCCGGCATCGCCGCCCGGGTGCTCGACGACACGGGCAAGCTGCGCCGCTTCGTCAACATCTACGTGAACGACGACGACGTGCGCTTCGCCGAGGGCCTGGCGACCGAGATCAAGGACGGCGCCAGCGTCTCGATCATCCCCGCGGTGGCCGGCGGCTGCTGAGCCCGATCGGCCGCGCGCCGAGCCCGCCCGGGTCGCCCGGGCGGGGTCCCGCACCCACGAGCCGCCTTCACGTCCGGAATTCCATTTTCCGGTCGGGGAGGCGGCTCGCCGCACTTGGGTGGGAATTCGGCCGCCCGCGGCGGAGTAAAGTGTGCGACAGCCGATGATCGGGCCCCCTCCCCCGCCGGCGGATCTCCGCCCCCGCGGGCGCCCCGTACGACCTTGCCAGCTCGGCCACTGAGACCGGCGCTTGTGTCGTGCCTGTGAAACATGTCAGGCAGGTGTCAGAATTCCTGCTGCGATTTGCGCAATTCGTCCGGTATGCCCGGCGTGAAATGCCGAATTTCTCCACATTCATCCTGGACTGCCCCCCGCCGAGTGCTGTGAATTCCCAGCAGTGGGGCCTGTTGCAGAGGGCGTTGATACGGATACATTCAGCCGCGGTCGACGCATTCACCCGCTCGAAGGGCCACCGTCCGGTGGCTCGGGAACGGGCGACTGCGGCGTGCACGGCTGCGCTCAGGGGGGGTTCCCCGGGCCGGCCTCTAACCAGACCCGGGCCCGCGACCTGCGGGATCCGTGAAGGGCCAGCACAGCACTAGGGGAGTTCGGAATGGCTCAGGGCACCGTCAAGTGGTTCAACGCGGAGAAGGGCTACGGCTTCATCGCGGTCGACGGTGGTGCGGACGTGTTCGTCCACTACAGCGCGATCCAGATGGACGGCTACCGCACCCTCGAGGAGGGCCAGCGGGTCGAGTTCGAGATCTCCCAGGGACAGAAGGGCCCGCAGGCGGACATGGTCCGCGCGGCGGTCTGACCTTTCCGGACCCCGGAGCCTCGGCTCGGCCCACGGGCTGGTGATCCGCTTCGACCGGCGGGCCCGTACGACTCACGTCGTGCGGGCCCGCCGGCATGTCCGGCCCCGGCGGCGCGGACCGGATGGTGCGTACCGGAGCCGTCGGTGCCGGTCCGGCCCCCCGGGAGTGCTGCGGGAGGGGGGACGCGACCGGCCGGATCCTCGACGGGGCTTGCACTCGCCATGCCGGAGTGCTAATCATTGGCGTTAGCACTCACAGCTTGAGAGTGACAACGGACCGGGTCGGTGAGGCCCCCGGGAGCGGTAGGGGAAAGGACCCCCGCACACCAGGGCCGTCCGTCGCGGGCACCTTCCGGTCCGAGCATTCACCGCCGTCTCGGAGGACCACTTCACATGGCAAAGATCATCGCGTTTGACGAGGAAGCTCGCCGCGGCCTTGAGCGCGGGATGAACCAGCTTGCCGACGCTGTCAAGGTGACGCTCGGCCCCAAGGGCCGCAACGTCGTCCTTGAGAAGAAGTGGGGCGCCCCCACGATCACCAACGACGGTGTCTCCATCGCCAAGGAGATCGAGCTCGAGGACCCCTACGAGAAGATCGGTGCCGAGCTCGTCAAGGAGGTCGCCAAGAAGACGGACGACGTCGCTGGCGACGGCACCACCACCGCCACCGTCCTGGCCCAGGCCCTGGTCAAGGAAGGCCTGCGCAACGTTGCCGCCGGTGCCAACCCGATGGCCCTGAAGCGCGGTATCGAGAAGGCCGTCAAGGCCGTCTCCGACCAGCTGCTCGCCCAGGCCAAGGACGTGGAGACCAAGGAGCAGATCGCCTCCACCGCCTCCATCTCCGCCGCCGACACCCAGATCGGCGAGCTCATCGCCGAGGCGATGGACAAGGTCGGCAAGGAAGGCGTCATCACCGTCGAGGAGAGCAACACCTTCGGTCTTGAGCTCGAGCTCACCGAGGGCATGCGCTTCGACAAGGGCTACATCTCGGCGTACTTCGCCACCGACCTGGAGCGGATGGAGGCCTCGTTCGAGGACCCCTACATCCTGATCGCCAACTCCAAGATCGGCTCGGTCAAGGACCTCCTCCCGCTGCTGGAGAAGGTCATGCAGAGCGGCAAGCCGCTGGTCATCATCGCCGAGGACGTCGAGGGCGAGGCCCTGTCGACCCTGGTCGTGAACAAGATCCGTGGCACCTTCAAGTCCGTCGCCGTCAAGGCCCCGGGCTTCGGTGACCGCCGCAAGGCCATGCTCGGCGACATCGCCATCCTCACCGGTGGCACCGTCATCTCCGAGGAGGTCGGCCTCAAGCTGGAGAACGCCGGCGTCGACCTGCTGGGCACCGCCCGCAAGGTGGTCATCACCAAGGACGAGACCACCATCGTCGACGGTGGCGGCGACAGCGACCAGGTCGCCGGTCGGGTCAACCAGATCCGCGCCGAGATCGAGAACAGCGACTCGGACTACGACCGCGAGAAGCTCCAGGAGCGCCTCGCCAAGCTGGCCGGCGGCGTGGCCGTCATCAAGGCCGGCGCGGCGACCGAGGTGGAGCTCAAGGAGCGCAAGCACCGCATCGAGGACGCCGTCCGCAACGCGAAGGCCGCCGTCGAGGAGGGCATCGTCGCCGGTGGTGGCGTCGCGCTGCTGCAGGCCGGTGTCGCGTTCGACAAGCTGGAGCTGGAGGGCGACGAGGCCACCGGTGCCAACATCGTCCGCGTGGCGCTGGAGGCCCCGATCAAGCAGATCGCGGTCAACGCCGGCCTCGAGGGCGGTGTCGTGGTGGAGAAGGTGCGCAACCTCCCCGCCGGTCACGGTCTGAACGCCGCCACCAACGAGTACGTCGACCTCATCGCCGCGGGCATCATCGACCCGGCGAAGGTCACCCGCTCGGCGCTGCAGAACGCCGCCTCCATCGCGGCGCTCTTCCTCACCACCGAGGCCGTCATCGCCGACAAGCCCGAGAAGGCCGGTGCCCCCGCGGGCGGCGGCATGCCGGGTGGCGACATGGACTTCTGATCCTTCCGAGGGTCAGTCGGTTCTGATCGCGAGGGCGGTCCCCTTCGGGGGGCCGCCCTCGCGGCGTTCCCCGGCGCTGCCCGGCGTTCCCCGGCGCTGCCCGGCGTTCGCCGTCCGCCCGGCGCCGGGGCGAGCGGCCGGTGCGGGACAATGGGCGGATGTCCAGCCCTGAAATCGAAGCAGCCCTGCACAGCGCGAGGGCGCTGATCCTCGCCGACCTCAGCGCCCGGGACGTGGCGGAAGCCGCCGTCGTCTCGCTGGTCGAGGACGCCGTCACGCACCGCCGGTGGTGGCTGGAGCAGTGGCCGGACGGCACCGGGTTCGTGCTCGGGCTGGTCGCCCAGGACGTCCAGGACGCGCTGCTGGAGGCCTACGGCCGCTGGCCGCTCTGCTCGGCCTGCGCACTGGACGGGGACCCGCACGCGCTGAGCGTGGAGCCCGAGCTGGGGCCCGACCCGCACTGGGTGTGCGGCAAGGAGGCCGCTGTGGTCGCGCCGGTCGGGCAGCTGGGCTGATCGCCTCCGGGCCCCTTCCGGCCGGGCCCGCCCGCCTGGTGCCGCGCCCGGCCGCTCAGCCTTCCAGCCGCCCGAGCTCCGCGGCCAGGTTCGCCCGGGCGGCCGCGTCGAAGCGCTCCAGGGCGGCCGGGGTCCGGTAGAGCGCCGGCAGCGCGAGCAGCCCGCGCAGAATCTCCGCGCGCCCGGCCCGGAAGGCCTCGTCCGGCACGAAGGCGTACTCCTCCCGGACGGCGGCCGCGTAGGCGGCGTACGCCTCGGGCGGGCCGCCGAGGACGGCCAGGTCGGCGTCGCAGAGCACCTCGCCGTCCCGGTCGCCGGGCTCGGGGTGGTGGGTGACGGTGAGCCGGACCAGCCGGGCGACCTCGGCCACCTGCCGCTCGGGCAGCCCGGCCTCGGCCAGCGCCCGGACGGCGAGGGCCGCACTGCGTTCCTCGTTCTCGGAGCGGTCCGGCTTGTAGACGGCGTCGTGGAACCAGGCCGCCAGCCGGACGGTGTCCGGGTCGTCGGCGTGCCCGGCGAGGGTGTCGATGTGGTCCAGCACGGCCCGCAGGTGCTCGGTGGTGTGGTACCTGCGCTGCGGCTCGGCCCAGCGCCGCAGCAGCTCGCGCCCGTAGGGCTCGGGGTCGACGCCCGCGCCGCAGCGGCGCAGCAGGGCGGACCAGCGGTCGGTGAGGGTTTCGGGCGACGGCATGGGGACATTGTGGCGTGGCGGCCGGCCGGGCCGTCGGGCGCCCCGGCGGGCCGCGCCGGGGGAGCGGCCCGGCTACTGATTCCAGTGGACAGCATATGTAGTTCGCCGATATATATAGACCCATGACAGAACGCTCCATGCAGGAGCCGACGCTGCTTCTGCTCACTGCTCTCGCCGATGCCCCCAGGCACGGCTACGCGCTCATCCAGGAGATCGCCGCGATCTCCGGCGGCCGGGTCCGGATGCGCACCGGCACGCTCTACGGCGCCCTCGACCGGCTGCTCCAGCAAGGCCTGATCAGGGTCGAGAGCGAGGCGGTCGTGGACGGCCGGGCCCGCCGCACCTACGCGCTCGCCGACGCCGGCCGCACCGCGCTCGCCGCCGAGGCCGACCGGCTGCGCGCGGTGGTCGCGGAGGCGGACCGCCGGCTGACCGTCATCCGTCCGAGGATCAAGGGGGCCTTCGCATGACCATCTCCGACACGGTGCTGCGGGCCGCACTGCGGCTCTACCCGGCCGGCTACCGCCGCGAGCGCGGCGAGGAGCTGGCCGACGTCTTCACCGACTCCACCGCCGGCGCGGGGCGCACGGCGACCCTGCGGGAGGCCTTCGACCTGGGCGCCTACGGGCTGCGGCTGCGCACCGGGCTGACCTCCGCCGGGCTGCCCGGCCGGGCGCTGGCCATGGTCGCGCCGTTCGCGGTCGGTGCGGCGGCCGGCCACGCGGGGCTGGTCCTGGTGATCACGGCCTTCGAGGGGCTGCCCGACCCCCGCGCCGGCGGCGGGACGTGGCTGCTGCTGACCCTGCTCTCGGTGCTGCCGGTGGTGGCGGTGCTGGGCGTGCTGTTCGGCAGCTGGAAGCCGGCCCGGATGCTGGCGGTGCCGGCCGTCGTCGTGGCGCCGGTCGCGCTGGTGCTCGGGTACTGGGCGGCCACCCGGGAGATGCCGAACCTCTCGCTGCTCGCCAGGATGTCGGCCTTCTCGGTGCCGGCCGCGCTCTGGGGGCTCAGCGTGCCGGCCGCGCCGGTGGACCTGCTGGGCCGGGTGACCTGGGGCCGGCGCCTGCTCGTCCTGGCGGGATTCCTGTTCGGCGTGGTGCAGAGCGTGCTGCCGGGCCGGGCCTACTTCGGGACGGCCGGCGTCGTCGCGCCGCTTCCGCTGCTGGCGGCGGCGGTGGCCGTGGTGGCGTTCGTCGGGGTCCGGCGCGGGCAGGTGCTGCCGCTCGCGCTGCTGGTCGCGTTGGCGCCGTCGGCGCTGGGGATCTTCGCCGTCGCGGCGGGCGACGCCCTGGGGACGGGCGGGATCATGCTGCCGTTCGCGCTGCTGGTGGCGGCGGGGGTGGTCGTCGTCCTGCGGCTGACCCGGCCGAAGGGGCCGGGGGCGGGGGGTCCGCGGCCGGTGGCGGAGTGAGGGGCCCGCGGCCGGTGGCCGAGTAAGGGGCGGCACCCGTCCCGGGGGGAGTGGCGGATCCGTCGCGGCGGGGGGCTCGCCGCCGGGCGGGGTGATGTGGCAGGCTACCGATATGTCTAGACCAATCTTCGAAGTCATCGCGCTGACCGCCCAGGATGCCCAGGCCGCCGAAGCCGGCGGAGCCGACCGGCTCGAACTGGTCACGGACATGGCCGCCGACGGGCTGACCCCCTCGGTGGAGGACTTCGCCAAGATCCGCGCCGCCGTGGACCTGCCGCTGCGGGTCATGCTGCGGATCCAGGACGGCTTCGCGCCCGGCGGATTGGACGAACTGCTGGCCCGCGCCGCCGAGCTGCGCGCCGAGGGCGCGGACGAGTTCGTGTTCGGCTTCCTGGCCGCCGACGGCAGCGTCGACCTGGCCGCCACCGAGGCGGTGGCCGAGGCCGTCGCGGGCTGCCGCTGGACCTTCCACCGGGCGCTCGACCACAGCGCCGACCGGGCCGCCGTCAGGGCCGCCGTCGGCGCCCTGCCTGGCCTGGACACCTTCCTCACCTCCGGCGCGCCCGCCGGGGTCGACGCGGGCCGGGAGCTCCTCGCCGCCGAACTCGCCCGGGCCGGCGAGCCCGGCTACGCCCAGCGGATCCTGATCGGCGGCGGCCTGCGCGCCGAGCACGTGCCCGGTCTGCGGGCGGCCGGCTTCGACGCGTTCCACGTCGGCGGCGCCGTCCGGGTCGCCGGCTGGGACTCCCCGGTGGACCCGGCCAGGGTCGCCGAGTGGCGGGCCCTGATCGACGCCTGACCAGCACCGGCGCTCCCCGTACGCGAGGCGGGCCGGGCGCTGTCGGAGAGGGGCGGCCGGCACGTCGGCCGCCCCTGCGGCGTCAGCCCACGGCTGCCGGTACGGCCGCCAACTGCTCCGGCAGCGGCTGCGAGTGCAGCACCGTCAGGCCGGAGACGGCACGGGTCAGCGCCACGTACAGCCGGCGCAGGCCGGTCCGCTCGTCCGGCTCGCCGGCGACCACGGCGGCGGGCTCGTCCAGCACCACGTAGTCGTACTCCAGACCCTTGGCGAGCGAGGCGGGGACGAGCGTCAGCCGGGCCGTCGAGGTGGTCTCGGTGCCGGGCACCAGGTGGCCGAGGCCGGCCGCGTCCAGCGCCTCGGCCAGGGCCGGGATCCGGGCGTCGGCCGCGATCAGGCCGGTCGAGCCCTCGTGGGCGAGCGCCTCGCGGCAGGCCGCGACCACGGCGGCGTCGAGGTCGTCCTCGACCCGGTCGACGGTCAGCGAGCCGGGTGCGTCACGCACCGAGGTGGCCGGCGCCAGGCCGGGCGCGATCGCGGGCAGCAGCCGGGAGGCGTACGCGATCACCTCCTCGGGGACGCGGAAGCCCTTGGTGAGCTCCTCGATGTGGGCCCCGGGCTTGCCCAGGTGGTGCAGGGCCTGCGGCCAGTCGGCGGTGGCCCACGGGGTGGTGCCCTGGGCGATGTCCCCGAGGACGGTGGCCGAGCCGGTGCTGCAGCGGCGCCCGACCGCCCGGTACTGCATGGGGGAGAGGTCCTGGGCCTCGTCCAGCACGACATGGCCGAGCGAGGCGGTGCGCTGCACTAGGTCGGTCGCCTCGTCGACCAGGACGGCGTCCGCCGGCGTCCAGGGGGCGGTCTTCACCGAACGGCCGGGCTTGGCCCGGAGCACCGCGCGCTGCTCCTCCTCGTCCAGGAGGCCGTCCGCGCAGGCGGCCAGGAACTCCGGCTCGTTGACCAGCCGGTGCACCAGCTTCGCCGGGTCCACCGGCGGCCAGCAGGCCTTCACCACGGCCTTGACCTGGGCGTTCCTTGCCACGGCGTCCTGCACCCGGTCGTCCGGGGCCTCGCCGCCCTGCTCCATCTTGAGCAGCACGGCGTGCGCGATCCGCTGCGGCATGGCCTCCCGCGCCGCGCCGTAGCGGATGTCGCGGGCCTTCAGCTCCTCGACGATCCCGGTGAGCTCGTGCACCGGCACCCGCCAGCGGCGCGAGCCGCGCACCACCACGCACGGCTCGGTGGGCAGGGCGATCCCGGCGCGGACGGCCCGGCGCAGCACCTCGGCCATCCGGGCGTCGCCCTTCAGCCTGGCGGCCTCGGGGTCGTCCTCGGCTCGCACCTCCACGTGCGCCACCAGCTGCTGCACGGTGGACTGCGCCACCGCCAGCTCGCCGAGCGCCGGGAGCACCTGCTCGATGTACGAGAGGAAGGCGTCGTTGGGGCCGATCACCAGGGTGCCGGTGCGGGCCAGCCGCTCGCGGTGCGCGTACAGCAGGTAGGCGACCCGGTGCAGGCCGACGGCGGTCTTCCCGGTGCCGGGGGCGCCCTGGACGCAGACGGTGCCACCGACGTCGGCCCGGACGATCTCGTCCTGCTCGGGCTGGATGGTGGCCACGATGTCCCGCATCGGGCCGACGCGCGGCTTCTCGATCTCGGCGGCCAGCAGCGCCGAGGCGGCGTCGGTCTCCGCCGGGTCGGTCAGGTGCTCGTCCTCGTACGCGGTCAGCTCGCCGCCGGTGTAGCCGAAGCGGCGGCGGCGCTCGACGTCCTGCGGGTCGGTCCGGCTGGCGCGGTAGAACGGCTGCGAGACGGGGGCCCGCCAGTCGATCACCATCGGGTCGCCGGCCGCGTCGTGCACGTGCCGGCGGCCGATGTAGAAGCTCTCGCCGGTGGCGCCCTCGGCCAGCTCTTCGCTGATCGCGTGCAGGTAGTCCAGGCGGCCGAAGAACAGCGGGGTGTGGGCGAGGTCGGCCAGCGCGGCGATCCTGGCCTCGATCTGCTTGTTCAGGACGATCGCGGTGACCCAGGTGCCGGTCACGTCGGTGGTGTCCAGCGATTCGACGTCCTCGCGCATCACGCGCAGGGCGGTGCGGGAGGCGGCGAGGTGGTCGCGCTCGCGCTGGAGGGGGTCGGTGGAGGAGGTGGCGGGCACAGCGGACCTTCCCGGCTGACCCGTAGGGGGCAGCGGACTCGTGAAGCGCACGTGTGGGGGACAGCCGGCCGGTTACCAAGCGGCAGGCGCCTCCCCCGGCTGCCTGCGCAAGTCAGCGGGCACCACGGTTCGGGAGGGGGCAGACGAAGAATCCTAGACCCGCCGGCCTCAGGGTGCTAACCGAATAAACCCCGGTCGTCCCTGAGATCCCCGTACACCTGGAGGACGACCGAAGTCCTGCCGGAGAGGGCCTTCCGGGTGATGCGCCGGGGGTGTCCGAAAACCTACCGTTGATGGCATGAGCACCGGTCACGGAACGGCGCCCCGGGCAGCGGCCAAGGCCCCCCGGGCGCGCACAGCCAGAAGCAACAGGACCACGCCCGGCGGCGCGACGGCGGCCGGGCCCGGACGCCGCCGCAACCCGCTGGCGCGGGCCGTGCGCAACGTCGGCATCGCGCTCGACACCGTCGCCCGGGTGACGCTGCTGGGCCGCGACGGCGTCCGGTACTGAACCCCGTCCGTCCCGAACCTCGTCCGTCCCGAACCCCGTCCGTCCCGAACAGCGCCGCCCCGGGCCGCCGCGATCCCCTCGGTTACAGCACGTCGTCCGCGTCGATGATGCGGTACGCGTAGCCCTGCTCGGCCAGGAAGCGCTGGCGGTGGGCCGCGAAGTCCTGGTCCACGGTGTCCCGGGCCACCACCGAGTAGAAGTGGGCCGAGTGGCCGTCCGCCTTCGGCCGCAGGACGCGCCCGAGCCGCTGGGCCTCCTCCTGGCGGGAGCCGAAGGTCCCGGAGACCTGGATGGCGACGGTCGCCTCCGGCAGGTCGATCGAGAAGTTGGCGACCTTGGAGACCACCAGGACGCTGATCTCCTTGGTGCGGAACGCCTCGAAGAGCTTCTCGCGCTGGGCGTTGCTGGTCTCGCCCTTGATGACGGGGGCGTCCAGCACCTCGCCCAGCTCGTCGAGCTGGTCGATGTACTGGCCGATGATCAGCGTCTGGTCCTTCTCGTGCTTCTTGACCAGCGCCTCCACCACCCGCCGCTTGGTCGCGGTGGTGGCGCAGAACCGGTACCGCTCCTCCGGCTCGGCGGTGGCGTACGAGAGGCGCTCCGAGTCGGTCAGCGTCACCCGGACCTCGCAGCAGTCGGCGGGCGCGATGTAGCCCTGCGCCTCGATCTCCTTCCACGGCGCGTCGAACCGCTTCGGGCCGATCAGCGAGAACACGTCGCCCTCGCGGCCGTCCTCGCGCACCAGGGTCGCGGTCAGGCCGAGCCGGCGGCGGGCCTGCAGGTCGGCGGTGAACTTGAAGACCGGCGCGGGCAGCAGGTGCACCTCGTCGTAGACCACCAGGCCCCAGTTGCGGGCGTCGAACAGTTCCAGGTGCGCGTAGGTGCCCTTCCGCTTGGTCGTCATCACCTGGTAGGTGGCGATGGTGACCGGGCGGATCTCCTTGCGGGTGCCGCTGTACTCGCCGATCTCGTCCTCGGTCAGCGTGGTGCGCTTGACCAGCTCGTGCTTCCACTGGCGGGCCGAGACGGTGTTGGTGACCAGGATCAGCGTGGTCGACTTGGCCTCGGCCATCGCCGCCGCGCCGACCAGCGTCTTGCCGGCGCCGCAGGGCAGCACGACCACGCCGGAGCCGCCGTGCCAGAAGCCCTCGACGGCCTGCTGCTGGTACGGGCGCAGCGTCCAGCCGTCCTGCTCCAGCTCGATCGGGTGCGCCTCGCCGTCCACGTACCCGGCGAAGTCCTCGGCCGGCCAGCCGAGTTTGAGCAGCACCTGCTTGATCTGGCCGCGCTCGGAGGGGTGCACCACGACGGTGTCCGGGTCGACCCGGGCGCCGACCAGCGGGATGATCTTCTTCGAGCGCAGCACCTCCTCCAGCACCGGGCGGTCGGTGGTGGTGAGCACCAGGCCGTGGGTGGGGTGCTTGCTGAGCTTCAGCCGCCCGTAGCGGGCCATGGTGTCGGCGATGTCCACCAGCAGGGCGTGCGGGACGGGGTAGCGCGAGTAGTTCACCAGGGCGTCGACGACCTGCTCGGCGTCGTGCCCGGCGGCGCGCGCGTTCCACAGGCCGAGCGGGGTGACCCGGTAGGTGTGGACGTGCTCGGGCGCGCGCTCCAGCTCCGCGAACGGGGCGATCACCCGGCGGCAGTCGGCGGCCTTGGGGTGGTCGATCTCCAGCAGGAGCGTTTTGTCGCTTTGGACGATCAGCGGTCCGTCGTTCACGCGGGGAGGCCCTCCGTCGGTTCGGCTGCTCCGGCCGGTTCGGTGCAGACCCTCCAGTGTCGCGCACTCCGGTGGATGCCCGCCCCGCCGGTGACCTCGCCCACGGTGTCGGCCGTAGCAGCTGGGGGAGACGTCGGTCGCTGTCACCGGGAGCCCCTACGCCCGTGGGACAGCGACCGACGCTCTCACGGGTCGGTGGCTCAGAGTCCGAGGATCTCCCGGATGAGGCCGAGCTTGCGATCCGGGGACAGGTCGTTGGGGCGGTCGGCGAGCAGCCCGTTCAGCACGGTGGGGACGTCGGAGCCGTCGGGCGCCTGGATGGCGTCGATGACCTGGGACCGGAGGCCCCCGTCCCGGAGGAACACCCACAGCTCGTGCTCCTTGCGCGGTTCGCTGTTCTCCCTGGGCGACAGCCGCCAGGCCGGAAACCAGCCGAGCCCCTCCGCGATCAGGGTCTCGGCCACTTCGTCCAGGACGTACTTGCCGAGTCTCCGGTAGCCGAGTTCATCGCGCAGGTCGCCGAGTGTGACTCTGAGCAGGCCGCCGGCGAGGCGGCAGCGCTCGGCCACGGTCCCGGCATTGCCTTCGATCGGCGCGAGCACCCCGCCCTGCGCATTCGTTGGGTTGTTCATATTCGGACCAACGAATCACGTCCACCGGGCGATACGTTTTTTCACCACCCTGGGCGCATCCGAGGGGAGGATCGGTGCGGCTGAGGCGTTGGTGGCAGCGGGCCGTGGCGGCCAGGTCGACGGGCTCCACCGCAGACGATGCCGGGTTCCGCAGGCATGGCCGGATCAGACGGAGCCGACCGGAGCCGAACCGTCGGCCGTATACGTAGCTTGAGTGCGTAGACAAACGACACGCCGGGACAAAGGCAGAAATGCCCGATCGGCTTCAGTATGTCACCCCTTTGCATCTTTATGATTCTTTCCTTTCTATGTTGTTGTTGCACGGTGTATTGAGTTGGTGACGGTGCATCACCACCCCTGGTGGGCTAACACTCTGTGGTCCTCCCCGGGGAGACGCCCGTGGCGCCCTGGCGTCCGTACGAGGGCTTGTGGTCCGACCAGAACCCACCATCAGCGCTCCGGCGCCCTCTTCCGGGTGACGGAGCTCAAGGCGACAAGAAAGGGTCCTGTCCTATGGCAGTCGATGCCATTCCGCTCGCCCCACCGGGGAGAGGGCGTAGCCGCTCTCGACTCACAGGGGCGCTTGTCCTGCTGTCCGGATTGACGTTGCTGGCGACGGCCGGTCTGGTCCCGGGCCCCGCCCACGCAGCAGCGGCACCGGTGACGCTGGGGACCGACACCAGCTACGCGGTGCTGGGCGCCACTACGGTCACCAACACCAACCCCAGCGTGATCAACGGCGACCTGGGGCTCAGCCCGGGCACCAGCGTGACGGGCTTTCCGCCCGGGATCGTGAACGGGGTCCAGCACGTCAACGACGCCCAGGCCGCACAGGCTCAGTCCGACCTGGTCATCGCCTACAACGACGCCGCAGGCCGGGCCCCCACGGCCAGCCTGACGTCTCCGGGCGACATCGGCGGACTGACGCTGACGCCCGGCGTCTACAAGGCCACGTCGTCGCTGAACCTCACCGGGACCGTCACCCTGGACGCCCTGGGCGATCCCAGCGCCGTCTTCATCTTCCAGATCGCCTCCACCCTGATCACGGCCCCGTCGAGCGTCGTGAGCCTGGTCAACGGGGCGCAGGCCTGCAATGTGTTCTGGCAGGTGGGCAGCTCCGCCACCATCGACGTCAACTCCTTTTTCAAGGGCAACATCCTGGCCCTCGCGTCCATCACGGTGAACCACGCGGCGGTGATCGAAGGGCGGGCCCTGGCACGTACGGGAGCCGTCACGCTGGACGACAACACCATCACGAGGGCGGCCTGCACCGTCGGCCCGCCCGGACCGAGTGGCCCGCCCGGACCGAGCGGGCCGGCGGGCCCGAGTGGTCCTGCCGGTCCGAGTGGTCCTGCCGGTCCGAGCGGTCCTGCCGGCCCCGGTGGGCCTGCTGGTGCTCCTGGCGCGGCTGGGTCTCCGGGCGCCCCGGGTGCTCCGGGCCCCAACGGTGCTTCCGGCGTGGCCGGTGCTCCGGGTGCTCCGGGTGCTCCGGGCCCCAACGGTGCCCCGGGCGCTCCGGGTGTTCCCGGTGCTCCGGGCCCCAACGGCGCTCCGGGTGCTCCTGGCGCGGCTGGGTCTCCGGGTGCTCCGGGTGCTCCGGGCCCCAACGGTGCTCCGGGTGCTCCTGGCGCGGCTGGGTCTCCGGGCGCTCCGGGTGCTCCGGGCCCCAACGGTGCTCCGGGTGCTCCGGGTGCCAATGGCTCGCCGGGCGCTAACGGTCTCCCCGGTGCCAATGGTTCGCCGGGCGCCAATGGCCTGCCCGGCGCTAACGGCTCGCCGGGTGCCAACGGTTCGCCGGGCGCTCCGGGTGCTAACGGTCTCCCCGGTGCCAATGGTTCGCCGGGTGCTAACGGCTCGCCGGGTGCCAACGGTTCGCCGGGTGCCAACGGTTCGCCTGGCGCTCCGGGTGCTAACGGTCTCCCCGGTGCCAATGGCTCGCCGGGTGCTAGCGGCCTGCCCGGCGCTAACGGCTCGCCGGGTGCCAACGGTTCGCCGGGTGCCAACGGCCTGCCAGGTGCCAATGGTTCGCCTGGTGCCAACGGTTCGCCTGGTGCCAACGGCCTCCCCGGAGCTAATGGCTCCCCGGGTGCCAACGGCCTGCCCGGTGCTAACGGTTCGCCGGGTGCCAACGGTTCGCCGGGCGCTCCGGGTGCTAATGGTTCGCCGGGTGCTAACGGCCTGCCCGGCGCTAACGGCTCCCCGGGTGCCAATGGTTCGCCCGGTGCACCCGGGCCTGCGGGCCCGGCCGGCCCCGCTGGTCCGGCAGGCCCGGCAGGCCCGGCAGGCCCGCCCCAGTCTCCAGGCGGTCATGGTGACCAGGTGTACGGCGGCCCGGTGCAGGGCGGCCCGGTGCAAGGTGATCACGGGAACGGCCAAGGCGACCACGGCAGCGTGCCGGGCGGTCACGAGGAGGCCGGTCCTGTTCAACAGCCGCAGGGGTCGGATCAGGCACTCGCCGCCACCGGCTCGGACGGATCGATCGGCATCATGGTCGGCTCGGCGGCCGCCATCGCCCTGGGAGGTGTACTCGTCTTCCTCATGAGGCGAAGCGGACGAGCCGCCGCCCGCCGACGGCACTAACCCCACGGCAGGGGACACCGGTGGCGAGGCCAGGGGCCCGTTGAGGGTCGTTGTCAGCAATCGGTCTTCACCGGTCGCGGCGCGCCGGAGGACTCACAACGACGGCCGCGGGACTGGCCGGAGCCGATCGTGACCACCCGGAACGCCTGACGACGCATGGCACCGGCCCGCGCCCCTTGGGACGCGGGCCGGTGCAGTCGTTGAGGCCGACTGCGGCGTTGACGCCCCTTGGGTTCGGCCGCGTCGGCTGGTCCGGCGCAGACCCTCCGGTGTCGCGCACTCCGGTGAATGCCCGCGGCGCCGGTGACCTCCGACCCGTCGGGGTCGTTGGGCAGCGCATGAACACGTCCAAGCGCGCCCTCCTCGCCCTCACCCTCGCCGGTGCCGCCCTCTCCGCCGCCGCCGGCTCCGCCCACGCCGTCGACGAGCAGCAGGCCTCCGAGCTGAGCAAGTCCGCGATGCCGGACATCAGCAAGGCCGGCGGGCCGCTTGGCCAGGTCGGCTCCGGCGCCGCGCTCACCATGGCCGGCCTGCTCGGCGGAGTGCCGGTGGGACCGGACTCGATCGGCAAGCTGGCCGACGGGGCGATGAAGGCCAAGGGCTGATCCACCGGGCGGATCGGGGCCCGTCCCGGTGGGACGGGCCGGGGGTTACTTCCACTCCCAGAACTTCGCGACGCCCTTCCCGCTGCCGTCGGTGTCGTACTCGAACACGCCGACCGCGGAGTTGAGCCGGGCGAACCGCTCCGACGAGGTGTCGAAGAAGATCGCGCCCCGCCAGCTCATCGCACCCGGCGCGGTGCCGGTGAACCGGCCGATGCCGTTGCCGTGCCAGACCACCACGTCGCCGTCCGCGGTCATGGTCACGCCCTGGCCCTCACCTACCAGGACGCCGTTGGCGTCCATCGTGGACTCGTAGGTCGCGATCTCGGTGGTCGCGACGCCCAGGAGCTCCCCTTCGGCCTCGTAGGAGACCTCGACATCGCCGCCGGGGAGAACCCGCTTCGCGGTCTCCCGGCTGTGCACCTCGCCCAATTGGTCGCCGAGCATCATGACTCCCTTCCCGGATCCCCCCGGTACCCCGTCCTTCCGGACTACGCCGGGGCGGGGGCGACGTCAACCGGGGGAGACGCCGCGCGGTCCGGGAGATGCGGGGCGGCCGGGCTCAGGCGGTGTCCTCCAGCTCGGCGACGCCGGTGATCCGGTGCAGGGCGAAGGTCCGCAGCTCGTCCGAGTGGTGGTCGAAGGCCGTGACGAAGCCGCCCTCCACCTTCACCGGGTCGATCACCCGCTGGGAGGCCAGGCCCTCGGCGTTGATGTAGCCGATCCACATCCGCTCGCCGAGCAGCACCGCCGTCTGCAGCGCGGCCAGCGTGTCCGCCGCCTGCGAGCGGGGCAGCTGCCGGGTGTCGGTGCGGGCCGGGCCGTCCTGGTGCGGGGTGGCGGCCGGGCCGGTGACGGTCTCCCGGCGGACGGCGGTGGCCGCCCGGTCGCCGGCCCGGACGGCCTTGACCGCCGCGCCGAGCAGCGCGTCGTCCGGGACGGGCGGGCCGTCCGGCACGGGGGTGGGCGCGGTGCGCGGCGGGGTGCGGTGGCTGCCCGGGCGGGAGATCAGCACGTCGCCCTCGGCCGACTCGGCGGCCGGCGCGTAGCCCATCTGGCGCAGGGCGGTCAGCAGCGCCTCGGGGCCCGCCTGGGCGGCCAGCACGGTGGGTGCCAGCAGCCGCAGCCGCAGGTCGGCGGAGCGGCGGTCGGCCAGCACCTCGGCGAGCAGCGCCGGGTCGTCGCAGCGCAGGTACGAGGAGGCGGCGCCGACCCGCAGCACGCCGTGCCGGCGGGCCACGTCGTCGACCAGGTAGCTGAGCGGCTGCGGGACGGGCGTGCGGGAGTGCTGCTCCAGGAAGGCGTGCAGGTCGGCGGCGCTGCGCCCGGCGTCCAGGGCCCGCCGGACGGACTCGGTGGTGAAGCGGTAGACCGTCGCGCCGCCCTTGGACTCCACGTCGGCGCAGAGGGCGAGGGCCTGGGCGAGCGGGGCGAGCAGCGGGCCCGGGGCGATGGCGGTGAGGTCCGGCTGGAGGATCACGTGGTCCAGCGGGCGGGGGAGCAGCGGGGCCAGCACGGCGGCCGCGTCCCGGCCCTCCAGCAGGGCGCGGGCCTGCGAGGACAGGGCGCCGCGGCCGGTGACGCCGAGCTGCTCGGCCTCGGTGAGGGTCCAGTCGGTGAGTTCGTCGCGCAGGTCGCGGCCCTCGGCGGTGGCCGGGCCGCCGCGCAGCGGGCGGTGCCAGCGCATGGCGGGGAGCAGGCCTTCGGCGGTGGAGGTGGAGCCCGGCGGCAGGCCGGCCAGCGCGGTGAGGGCGGCGCGGCGCACGGTCGGCGCCAGGGTGCGGTCGAGTTCGGGGCCGAGCGCGGCCCGGGCCTTGCCCTTGCCGTCCGGGGTGCCGGTGAGGGCGGCGACCCGGGTGCCGGCGAGCCAGGTGCGGGCGAGCAGGGCCCAGCGCTCGGCGGTGGGCTGCTGGAGCCAGGTGTCGTAGGCGGGGGTCGGGGCCCAGCGTTCGTCGGCCTCGCCGTCGGGGGCCAGCAGCCCGGCGCCGTAGGCGAGTTCCAGCCAGAACGCGGTGACCGGCTCGCTGCTGTCGAGGGCCTGCGCGGCGCGCTTGAGGTCGCGGACGCCGACGCCGCCGGCCCGCAGGGTGGCGGGCGGCTGCAGGCCCCAGAGGTCCAGCAGCTCCTCGACGGTGGTCACGGCGGTGTGGGCCTGGCCGGCCGCCGCGCTGTCCACAGCCTGTGGATCGCGGACGGCGGGCCCCGCGAGCGCCGCCGGCGGGACGGGCTCCACGCTGCGGTGGCTGCGGCCGCCGCGCAGGTGCAGGGCCAGCTCGCGGGGCAGCACGACGCTGCCGGGCGAGGAGGGCAGCAGCAGGCCGCGGGCGATCAGCCACTCGACGGGGCTGCGGGCGTCCTCGGCGGTGACCGGCCGGGTGGCGTCCGGGACGGTGCCGTTGGGCGGCCCCCAGACCAGCCGGTCCAGCAGGCGCAGCGAGGGCTCCGGCGCCTGGTCGAGCAGTGCGGCGCAGCGCTTGCGGTCGGCCAGCAGGGCGGCCAGCGCCGCCACGGCGGTGACCGGGTCGGGGGTCGGCGGCAGTCCGGCCGAGGCCAGCAACTGCTGGAGCCGGGCCGGTGACATCCCGACGGTGGCCTCGGCGAGGGTCGGCCCGAGGCCGGTCCGGCCGGGGTTGGCGGCGCTGGGCGCCAGCGCCTCGCGGGCCGCGATCACCAGGTGCAGCGCCGTGTCGGGGCCCCAGAGCAGGGCCCGCTCGCGCAGGGTGGCCAGGGCGCCGGGGAGGGCTTCGGTGACGGCGGCGCGTTCGGCCGGGCCGAGCGGGGTGGCGCCGGGGTGGGGCCTGACCCGGGCCGGACCGGTGAGCAGGTTCCGTACGGCGGTCAGCGGGCTGCCGTCGGGGAGGGCGGCCAGGGCCTCGGCGGCCTGCAGGGTGAAGCGGTCCAGGCGCTCCAGGGCGCGCAGGGCGGAGGCCCGGGAGGAGAGCCGGGCGGAAAGCTGGGTGAGGTCGCCCGGCACCGGGTTGAGCAGGTCGGGACGGGACCGGAGCAGGGCGGCGAGGGCCACGTCGGGGCGGCTGCGGAGCTCCTCGGCGAGGGTGCGCGGGCCTGCGGCGGCGGCTCCGGGGCGTTGTTCGCCCTGCTGTGCGGTCATCCGGCCTAGGTTAGTCGGCTTCGGGCGGGGGTGGCGGCGTCGGGAGCCCGGGGTCTTGGCGGGTGGTGGTGGGAGGCGCCGGGTGGGTAGCGTCGCGGTGGGCGGGATCAGGCGGGTGACCGGGGTGGTGGGCGATGGTGGACGGCGAGTGGTGGCGGCTGAACGGGCCGCGGCGGGGCGACGGTGGCGAGCGGGCGCCGGAGGGGCCGGAGGAGCCGGTCGAGGGCGTGTACCTGCCGCCGGCCGCTGCCGTCCCGGCTCCCGCGCCCCCGGCGGATCCACCGGCCGCGCGGGTGCCCTCGCCGCCGTCGTCCTCGCCGTCACCCTCGTCACCCTCATCGCCGCCCTCGCCGGCGTCCGCCGGTCCGTCGGCCCGCCGGGGCGGGGTGCAGTGGCAGGCCGGCGGTGGGTTCGCCGACTGGGACGCCGTGCACATCGACTTCTCGGCCGTCGACGAGCCCGAGGCCGCGACCGTGCCGGAACCCCGGGACGGCGACGCGGCACCGGGCGCGGCCGGTGCGGCTGCGGCGAAGGACGGCGCGGCGGGGAAGGCGAGCGGGGAGCAGGCGACTGCCGCGCCCCCGGCCGGCCGGGGGCGCGCCGCACGCAAGGCGGCCAAGGAGCAGGCGGCCCAGGACGGCACCGCACCGGCCGCCCGACCCGGCCTGATGGCCGGCCGCCGGCCGGCACCGCTGCTGCTGCTCGCCTCGGCCCTGCTGGTGGGCGGCGCGGTGACCAGGACGGTGCTGGTGATGCTGGTGGGCTGGGCGCTGGCCTACCTCTCCCGCGGACTCGGGGACCGCAGCCGGAAGTTCGCCGTGCTGGGGATCCCGTTGCTGGCCGTCACCGGGCTGGTGCTCTGGTTCTGGGGCCGGGGCCAGGGAAAGTGGGGCCCGGCCCTGCAACCGGGCGAGCAACTCTGGGGCGCGGCGCCGGGGGTGCTGAGGCTGGCGGCGGTCCTCTCCGCCGCGTACCTGCTGGTGGTGACGATGCGGCGGCGCGGGCAGTGAGCGATCCGGCCCCCGGCGGTGCGGACGACGGGCGGCACCGCCGGCCTGGCCGGTGATGCCGCCCTGGCCCTGGCGGAGGGGGTACGGGTGAGTCCTACTCGTGGAACTGGAAGCGCCACGCCTGGTTGAGCTGCCCCGGCTCCAACGGCCGCAGCGCCGTCATCGGGGGGAAGATCCGGAGCAGGCTGAGGTCCACCGCCAGCTCGACGCCGTCGACCGGGCCGCCGGGGACGACGACATGGAAGGTGAACGGCTCGGCGGACTGCCGGAGCTGCCACTCGGTGGCCTGCGAGGAGCCGCGGAGCATCTTGTTGATCTCGGGCACGCCGTCGAAGCTGAGGTACGTCTCGTGCCGCAGGTTCTTGATGGTGACGTTGCCGTTGGAGAGGCCCTCGACGTGCCACTCCTGCTCACCGGGCTGACCGGTCGGCGGCAGGACGACGGCGGGGGCCTTCGAGTCCTGGAGCGTCAGCAACTGCTCGCCGCGCTTGGCGATTCCGTAGGGGCCGTTGGGGATCGGTGCTGCCATGAAAGCTGTCTCCTCGGGTGGGGAAGTCGTCGGTGCACTGCTCCGGCCGGAGCGCACACGGACGATCCTTGCGGTGAGACGTCTGTAGGCGTGACGGACTCGCCCGGCGGTCGCCCGATCGGGTGACGGGCCGCGGCGGTGGGCCGCTGTGATCAGGCGCCGAAGTCGGCGTGGTGGTCGAACTCGCCAGCCTTGACGCCCTGGAGGAACTTGGCGAACTTGGCGCGGGTGGTGCGGACGACTATGTCGCCGTCGTCGGACTCGCGGAGTTCGATCACCCCCTCGACGGTGCGGACCTCCACGCAGTCATTGTTCGCACCGGAGTAGCTGGATTTCTGCCACTCGGAGCTACCCATGTTCGCGTCCCATTTCCTTCTGGATCGATCGGATGAAGTCCCGGGACTCCTCCTCGGGCAGAGCGGTCGACGCCATCTGGGCGAGGATGGCTCGGAACCTCGCCATATGGGCCGGTGCGTCGAAAAGTTGGCAGCCCGGCCCGGTATCAGTCTGGGCGGTGTCCAACTCCGGCACGGGGCCTTCGGCGAAGGTGAAGTTCTCGATCGGGCTGGGGACGGCGTCGATGGCGAACGGCACCACGCGCAGCGAGATGGTCGGCCGCTCCGAATCCTCGATGAGGGCATCGAGCTGTTCGGTGAGCACCTTCGGCCCGCTGAACTGCATCCGCAGAGCTGCCTCGTGGATGAAGGCGGAGTAATGGATTCGCCCGGACCTGACGACTCGCTGTCGCTGCATCCTGAAGGCCGTCCGGAGGTCGACCTCATGTCGGGGCAAGGGCGGGAATGCATGGCCGAACACGGCAGATGCGTAGGCGCCGGTCTGCAGCAGGCCTGGAACGAACGTGATCGTGTAGGTGGCGAGCCTGCGCGCGTGCCCTTCGAGCTCCGCGACCTCGACGAAGTCCGTGGCGAGGGTGTCGCGGTACTCCTCCCACCAGCCGGGCTTTTCGCGGGCGGTGATGATGTCGGCCAGGGCGTTGATCAACGGCTCGTTGACGCACATGCACGTTGCGGCGATCGTCCGCAGACGCTCCACGCTGATGCCGATCTTCCCCGACTCCATCTGTGTCACCTGGGCGGGGTTCATCCCGACGGCGCGGCCGAGCTGACTGCCTCCGAAGCCTGCCTGCTCGCGCATCCTTCGCAGCTCCGAGCCCAGCCTGCGCTGACGGAGTGTGGGGTTCGTCCGGGCCATGGGTTCCTTCCGGGGCAAGGGTGGCCCCAGTCTGCCGCGTTGGCCGGACGGCGGTCCATCTGAGGCGGAATTACCACGAACGGGGGAACATCTCCGATCCATGGAAAATTTACCATGAACGTGCGATACGGTCATTTTGGTTGATCAGACGGATCGTCAGTAACGCTTGATCCCATGGCAGTAGGCGCCTGCTGCCCGCACCGAAGAGCAGCCATGTCCGGCCTGGCTCACGGTGACGAACCCGCCGACGCGTACCTCACCCCATTCCGCACGGAGGTCTCCCATGCGTGCCCGAAACTTGCCCGAACCGCCACTGCCGCCCCGGTCGCCCGAGCCGCCCGACTGGTCGGCCGCCCGCGAGGAACTTCGGGAGGCGATGACCCTGGCCGGGTGGCCGCCCGACGCGGTCCAGGACGCCGACCTCGCCCTCTGCGAGCTGTACGTCAACGCCTGGAAGCACGGGGGCAGTCCGGCCCCGGTCGTGGTGGTGGTCGTGCTGGCCGACCGCACCCTGCGGGTCTCCGTCTCCGACGACAGCCCGGAACTCCCCGAGGAGCGGCCCTGTTCCGACCCGTACGAGCTGTCCGGCCGGGGCCTCCACCTGGTCCGCAGCCTCACCCACCGCTTCGGCGCCGCGCCCCGGAAGGCCGGCAAGTGCATCTGGTTCGAGCTGGATGCCGCCGCATGACCGACCGACACCGCCCTGTCCCTCCCCGCCGCGCGGACCGAGGTGGACCATGGGGGTCCTGATCCCGCTGGTGCCGCAGGGGCCGCAGGTGGCCCGAACCACCGTGCCCTACCTGACCGTCGAGCGCGTTCCGGACGCGGCCGTCCAACTCCGCTGCGCCGTCGATCTCGACATCAGCCTGGGGCCCGGTGAGCAGCTCGCCCTCCCGCTCACCCGCGACCAGGCCGAGGAACTCCTCCAGGCCCTCGCCGCCCATCTCGGCACCCGCGTCATCCGGCTGCACCGATGAGGAGCGGGACGGCCAGTTTCCTGATCGGTGCGGCCCTGGTCACCCTCCTGGCGCTCGCACTCGTCACGGTGGCCCTCGGCGTCCTCGCGACGCTGCGCGCCCCGTACCCCGACGAATCCCCGGCCGCCCCGCCGCCCCCGATCACCCGCCACGGCCGCTGGGAGCTGCGCCGACTCCCCGACGGCAGCAGCGAGTACGCCTGGATCGCCCGCCAGGCGGGCCATTTCGGCCCCGAGACCCGCGCTCCCGAGACCGCCGTCCCCGCCGCCCGGCCCCGGCCCGGTCGCCACCGCAAGCACCAGGGAATACCCGGCTGACCGCGAACGCGGGTGGCGCCGGGCCCGGTGGCCCCTGGCCCGCCCCGGCCAGGGGGTCGGAGGCAGCCCGTCCCCGTGGAGGGTTGGTGCTACGGCCGGTTCGTGAGAGCGTCGGTGAGATCGGCGACGAACCGGCACCAGGACGGAACCTGGCCCACCGGCCCGTTCTGGTCGAGCAGTTCGAAGAGCCGGTGGCGATTGCGGGGGAATCGCTTCTGGAGTTCGGCCAGGCGGCGCCCCTTGGCTCCGCTCGCCACCGCCAGGGTGTCCTTCAACTGCTGTTTGGGGTCGGGGATCCGCTCGACCGTCGACGGGCGGGGCAGTTGCAGGCCCATCCGCCCGTTCGGATTGCCGGCCACCTGCCGGATCGACTGCTCGTCCAGGAGCAGCCACGCCTCCAGCATCCGGACCGGAACGACCGGCATGTGAGCGAGTCCGGGCCACTCGGCGCGCACGGCGGCGGCGATCTCGTCCCGTCTGTCCTGGTCCGGACCGCGATCGGCATCACGCTGCAGGACGGCCAGGTCGTACGAGTCACTGAGTCCTCGGACCGCCCGCAACTTGTCAGCCACGCTGTGGCCGACCGCCGGAGTGATCCAGTCGAGGGCGGGCGAACTGACCGCGACGGGCACGTCGAGTTCCGCTGCGATCCTCTCGATGTGCGGCACCAGCCCCTCGTCGCTGGAGCCTTCGCCCAGGAAGAGAACACGCAGTGTCACGCGAAGCTCCCCGCGATGGTGAGCTGGGCGCCTGGGGGAGTCTCCAGGTACGGCAGGATGTCCCCCTTCGTCACGTACTCCGCGGACTCCCGCGCCCGCCAGGTGCCGGCGAGCGGTCGCAGTCGCAGCCGACGGGTGATCTTTCCGTCCGGGCCTCTGACGGCGGAGGTGTCGGCGAACAGCAGGTCCGCAGGGTCCACGAGTTGGACGACTCCGGGGGAGTGGGTGTTGATCAGCACCTGCCGGAAGGGGTTCTCCGGCCCGGGCCCCTCGTCCGCGTCCACGGCGAGGTCCCGGACCAGTTCGACCATGGCGGGGAGGTTGGCGGGATGGATCCCGTTCTCCGGCTCCTCCATGCAGACCAGCCCGCGTACTTCGGGGTCTTCGAGCAGCACGCAGAGCGCGAGGAAGCGAAGGGTGCCCTCGGACAGGCTCCGGGCGGGAAGGATCATGCCGTCGATCTCGTGCAGGCGGATGGTGAGGAGCTCCCGTACGTCGTCCTCCTGGACGTCCAGGGTGCGCACCTGGAGACCCGAGAGGTCGGACAGGCGCCCGGCGACCCGCGCGTACACCCGGGCCGGATCCTGCTCCTCCGCCGGGCCGTGCAGGGCGATACGGAACAGCGCACCGGGAAGGTGAAGCCCGTTGGAGCCGATGGAGCGCGGATCCGTGTACTGGTCGGAGCTCCGCAGGGCCGAAGGCTCAAGGGCGAGTCGCCGCCAGGACTGCATCTCCCGTCGGGCGGCCAGGATGGTCGGGTCGTCGCTGGAGGTGACGGTCGAGACCACGGTGGCGCGCGCCCGGGAGGCGGCGGCGGGCCGGGGCTGGCCGCGACTGCCCCCGTCCTGGTGGATCCGGATGATCGGGTCGCCGGCCTCCAGGGAGGTCGAGATGAAGGAGGTGCCGTACCGCTTGCTCCTGATCATCGGGTCCCGGAACCGGGGCTTGCTGTGGGGGAAGCGCAGGCGGGCGGGAGCGTCGCCCTTGCGGATGTAGCCGAGGCTTTCGTGCAGCAGGGCCAGCCGGCCGATCTTCTCGGCGCCGGCGGGCGGCTGGTACCCGAGTTCCAGCTCGTACCGGAGGAAGGAGGAGGTCGGCGGTTCGGAGAGCCGCCCGAAGTCGTCCTCCGTCGGCTCCGGTGCCACGATCATCTCGGCGGCGAACCGCATCCGGTGCCCCCCGGACGCGTAGCCGTTCCAGAACAGGTCCCGAGCGTCGCCGTGGCGTTCGCCGTGAGTCCCCCGTACCTCCTGGGCCGCCTCCATCAACGAACGGTCGGCCAGCAGGCTCAGGAACTGGATGGCGTCGAAGACATTCGACTTGCCGGTGCCGTTCGCGCCCGCGATGCAGGTGAAGGGGCCCAGCTCGACGGCCAGGTCGAGAAGGTTCTTGAACCCGTCGACCTCAAGCCGTGTGAGCATCTGTCCTCCAGCGTGCAACCGGGCCGCCCGGCGCGGTCAGGGTTCCAGTGCAGGATATGCCGAGGAGTCAGCCGTCGTGGACGGTACTCGACCGCTCCGGCGCGTGCCGGTCACGCCCCCAGCAGGTGCTGCAGCTCGTCCAGGACGGCGTTGGCGCCGGTGTAGCCGATGCCCTGGAACCACAGCTGGTCGGAGACCGGGAAGGCGCGGTGGGCCTTGACCGCGGCGAGCGCCTGCCAGCCGGGGCTCGCCAGGGTCGCGGTGGCGCCGGCCGCCTCGGGGTCGCCGTAGACGGCGTAGAGCAGGACGTCGCCGTCGGCCCGGGCGATCTGGTCGGCCGGGATCTCGACCGCGAACTGGGCGGCGTTCTGCTGGTCGGGCCGGGCCAGCTGGACGTCGTCGAGCAGGGTGGCGAGGAAGTTCTGCCGGGCGTACAGCCGGATCGGGGCGTTCTCGACGAAGCGGACCAGGCTGATCCGTCGCCCGGCCTGGCCGAGCGCCTGGGCGACCTGGCCGGCGTGCCGCTGGTAGGCGGCGGTCACCGCGTCGGCGGCGGCCTGCCGGCCGAGCGCCTGGGCGTGCTGCTGGAAGTTGGCCTTCCAGGGGTGGCCGGTGGCCGGGGTGAGGACGGTCGGCGCGATCCGGCTCAGGGTCTCGAAGTGGGCGGCGTCCCGGACCTGGTTGCCGAGGATGAGATCCGGCTTCAGACGCCGGATCACCGCGGTGTCGGGGGAGCCGATCTCTCCGACGACGGTGATCCCGGCGAGTCGGGAGGCGGGCCAGTAGTCGGGCAGGCCGCCGTCCGCCGGGGCCCGGGCGGCGCCGACCGGGGTGATGCCGAGGGTCATCGCCGAGTCGAGTTCGGCGGTGTCGAGGGTGACCACGCGCGGGCCGGCCGGCGGCGGGGTGTCGGTGGCGCTGTCGGTGGTCGGCGTGCCGGGGCCGGCGCAGGCGCCGAGGGCTGCTCCGCCGAGCCCGGTGAACAGGGCCCGGCGGGTGATCTGAGGCGGCATCGGGACCTCTCGGACATGGTCGACGGTTCGTCGATTATGTCCGGAATGTCACCGTGCTTCGGTCTTTCCCGCCCAGGGCGCGCCCGGCACCACCAGCGGTGTTCCGGTGACCGGGTCCGGGACGACCACCGATTCCAGGCCGAAGACCTCGCGGACCAGCTCGGCGGTGACGATCTCGGTCGGCGGGCCCTGCGCGACGATCCGCCCGCCGCGCATCGCGACCAGGTGGTCGGCGTACCGGGCGGCCTGGTTGAGGTCGTGCAGCACGGCGACCACCGTCCGGCCCTTCTCCACGTTCAGCCGCCGGACCAGGTCCAGCACCTCCACCTGGTGGGCGATGTCCAGGAAGGTGGTCGGCTCGTCCAGCAGCAGGATGTCGGTGCCCTGGGCGAGGGCCATCGCGATCCAGGCCCGCTGGCGCTGCCCGCCGGACAGCTCGTCCACGCTGCGGTCCGCCAGCTCGGTGGTGGAGGTGCGCAGCAGCGCCTCGGTGACCGCCTCCTCGTCCTCGGCCGACCACTGCTGCCACCAGCTCTGGTGCGGCTGGCGCCCGCGCGAGACCAGGTCGGCGACCGAGATGCCCTCGGGGGCCACCGGCGACTGCGGCAGCAGGCCGATCCGCCGGGCGATCTGCCTGGTGGGGATCCGGGCCAGCTCGGCGCCGTCCAGCAGGACGGCTCCGCGGGCCGGCTTCAGCAGCCGCCCGAGGGCCCGCAGCAGGGTGGACTTGCCGCAGGCGTTCGGGCCGACGATGACGGTGACCCGCCCGTCGGGGACGGTCAGGTCCAGCCCTTCGACGACCGTCCGGGCCTCGTAGGCGAGGGTCAGCCCGCGGGCCTCCAGGCGGTCGGCGGTCGTGGTGCGCGGGGTCCGCGTGTCCGGTGTGTTCTGCGCGGTCATCAGGAGCCTCCACGGCGGGATCGGAGCAGCAGCCACATCAGGTACGGCGCGCCGACCAGGCCGGTGACCACACCGACCGGCAGTTCGACGGGCGCGAGCATCCGGCGGGCCAGCAGGTCGGCGAGGACGACCACCACCGCCCCGGTGAGGGCCGAGCAGAGCAGCGGGATCTGCGCCGACCGGGCCAGCCGGACGGCGATCTGCGGAGCCATCAGCGCGACGAAGTCCACCGGCCCGGTGGCGCCCGCCGCGCAGGAGGCCAGCACGATGCCGAGCAGCGCCATGCCGGCCCGGGTGCGGTTCAGCCGCAGGCCGAGGCCGACCGCGCTGGCGTCGTCGAAGGAGATGCTGCGCTGGGCCCGGGCCGCCCAGAGCGCCACCGGCAGGGCCGCCAGCAGCACCCAGGACAGCCAGCCGGACTGGGCCTGGCCGGCGCCGTTCAGGCTGCCGGTCATCCAGACCTTCGCCTGCTGGGCCTGCAGGCCGTCGCCCTTGGTCAGGAAGACGGTGGTGAGCGAGGACAGCGCGACGCTGATCCCGATGCCGATCAGCACGAAGCGCTGCGCGTGCAGGCCGCCGCGCCAGGCCAGCGAATACACCAGCAGCCCGGCGAGCAGCCCGCCGCCGACCGCCGCGTACGGCACCTGGCCGGTGGAGCCGACCACCCCGTACGCCAGCAGGCCCACCACCAGGGCGGCCGCGCCGTGCGAGACGCCGACGACGTCCGGGCTGGCCAGCGGGTTGCGGGCGACGGTCTGGATCAGCGCGCCGGCCAGCCCGAGGGCCAGGCCCACCAGCAGCCCGACCTGCACCCGGGGCAGCCGGAACTCGCCGACCACCAGCTCGTGCGGGCTGGGGCGGCCGGTGACGACCTTGAGCACCTCGGCCGGCGACACGGTGGACTCGCCCAGGCAGAGCGAGGCGACCACGGCGGCGGCGAGCAGCAGCAGCAGGCCGCAGGCGGCCAGCGCCGAGCGCCGGTGCAGCAGGAAGGACGCCGGGCCGGCCCGCAGCACGCGGTAGCCGGCGGGCACGACGGCGGCGCTCACGCGGCCACCACCTTGCGGCGACGGACCAGCACGACCAGGACGGGGACGCCGACCAGGGCGGTCATCACCCCGGCGGGCACCTCGGACGGCGGGAAGAGCACCCGGCCCAGGGCGTCCGCGAGCAGCAGCAGCGCGGGCCCGAGCACGGCGGAGAGGGTGAGCACCCAGCGGTGGTCGGCGCCGACCAGGGCGCGGGCCGCGTGCGGCACGGCCAGGCCGACGAAGGCGATCGGACCGGCGGCGGCGACCGCCGAGCCGGTCAGCACGGTCGCGCCGAGCGCGCCGGTGGCCCGGACCAGTCCCGTCTTCGCCCCGAGGCCCTTGGCGGTGTCCTCGCCGAGCGCCAGCGCGTCCAGGCCGCGGGCGACCGCGAACACCAGCAGCAGGCCGACCAGCAGGAAGGGCATCAGCTGCCAGGCGACGTCGGCGGTCCGCCCGGAGAGCGAGCCGACCTGCCAGAATCGGAACTGGTCCATGGTGGCGGAGTCGGTGGTGAGCACCAGGGTGTTGAGCGAGGCGATGAAGGCGGACATCGCGGCCCCGGCCAGGGCCAGCTTGACCGGCGTCGCGCCGCCCCGGCCGCGCCCGGCCAGGGTGTGCACCAGCACGGCGGCCAGCGCCGCGCCGGCGAAGCCGAACCAGACGTACCCGGTGAGCGAGCCCACCCCGAAGGCGGAGATCGCGACCACCACGCCGGCCGCCGCGCCCTGGCTGACGCCGAGGATGCCGGGGTCGGCGATCGGGTTGCGGGTGATGCCCTGCATCACGGTGCCTGCCAGCCCGAGCGCCGCGCCGACCGCCAGGCCGACCACGGTGCGCGGCACCCGCAGCTCGCGGACGACCACGGCGTCGGTGGTGTCCCCGCCGTGCAGCAGGGCGGCGACGGTCTCGCCGAGCGGGATGCCGCGGCTGCCGACGGTCAGGCTCAGCAGCACGGCGGCGGCCAGCACGGCCAGCGCGGCGGCGAGCCAGAGTATGCGCCGGCGCAGCAGCCGCAGCCTGCCGGGCGCGGTGGTCTCGGTCATGGGTCCCTTCCTGCTCCTCCCCGGGGCTTCGTCCAGGGGCTTCCCCGGCGACCGGCCGGGGTGGCCCCGCCCGGGCGTGGGGCTCGGGGGAGAGGGACCGCGAACAGCTTAGGCAACGCTAAGTTCCGGGTCGGCAACGGGGCAGATCCGGCCCCCGAGCAGCTGTGGATTAGCCTGGCGGCATGCCCTCGACGCCCGCCGCAGCCCCTGCCGCCAGCCCTGCCGTGAGCCCTGCGGTGACGCCCGCCACCGCCGCCGCGGCGCCGCCCGCGCGCCCGCTGACCGTCGGGTTCGACCTCGACATGACGCTGCTGGACACCCGGCCCGGCATCAAGGCCACCTACCAGGCGCTGTCGGCCGAGACCGGCACATACGTCGACGGCGACCTGGTGACCACCCGGCTCGGCCCGCCGCTGACCCACGAGCTGCGCAACTGGTTCCCGGAGGCGGACGTACCGGCCGTCGCCGACCGCTACCGGGAGCTGTACCGGGAGCTGGCCTTCGCCCCGACGGTGGCGCTGCCCGGCGCCCACGCGGCGATCGAGGCGGTCCGCGCGGCCGGCGGCCGGGTCGCCGTGATCACCGGGAAGTACGAGCCGAACGCCCTGCTGCACCTGGAGCACGCGGCCCTGCACGCCGACGTGCTGGTCGGCGACCTCTGGGCGGAGAGCAAGGGCGACGCGCTGCGCGAGCACGGCGCCACCGTGTACGTCGGGGACCACCTGGGCGACGTCCGCGGCGCGATCCGGGCCGGGGCGGTGGCGGTCGGCGTGGCCACCGGCCCGTACACGGCGGAGGAACTGCTGGCGGCCGGCGCCGACGTGGTGCTGGCGGACCTCACGGAGTTCCCCGGCTGGCTGGCCGGGCACCTCGGCCGGTAGCCGCCGGTAGCGCCCTGAAGGGCCGCCGGGAGGGCCGGCCCGTCAGTCGGTCGCGGCGGCCCGGCGGCGCTGGGAGCGGGCCGAGCTGAGCATCCCCACCAGGGCCAGCAGGAAGCCGAGCGGCATCAGCATGCTGAGCCAGTACGCGGCGGTCGGCAGCGGCGTCAGGTCGAAGAACAGCGGGACGAAGGTCACCAGGGTGGAGACCGCCCCCAGCGCGAAGACGATCGCGCCCACCCGGACGTAACGGTCGCCACGGTCGGCGGGCTGGCTGCTCACTGGTGCGCTCCTCGGACGGGACGTGGTGTTCCGCCCCAGTCTCGCAGAGCGGCCGGGGCGCCCCGGCGGCACCCGGGGCGGGCCGCGCCGGACGCCGGGAAGCGGCGCGGGGAGAGGCCCGTCACGTTGCGCAGTTTCACGGGCGCTGGGAGTTTTGATCGCTGCTGGGCGGGGGTATGCAGCCACTGCACGGGGCGCGTCAGGTGTGCCCCGCTTTCCGGCCGGGGGTGTGAGCCAGTGGACAGCGCCATGTCGCGGTCCGGCCAGGCCGGGCCCGGTCCGGCCCCGTCCGCCAGATTCGCGTCGGGGCCCGCGGTACGAGAACGGGCCCACGCCGCGGACCCGAGGCCGTGACAGACCGTTAGTCTGCTCCGGCGGGGCGCCGGACGCGGGTTGCGCGCGGTACGGGCCGATCCCGGCCCGCCGTCACCCGGAGCCGTCCGCAGCGATCACCCAGACTGTTCGTCCAGAGCCATCCACCCAGGTATCCCCGGCGCGCCGGGGTCCTTCACACCCACCCCGAGGACTGTTCGAGATGCCCACCGGCCAGGTCAAGTGGTTCAACGAGACGAAGGGCTACGGCTTCCTGTCGCGCGACGACGGCGGCGAGGTCTTCGTCCACACCAAGGCGCTGCCCACCGGTGTCACCGTGCTCAAGCCGGGCCAGCGGGTGGAGTTCGGCGTGGTCGCCGGCCACCGCGGCGACCAGGCGATGTCCGTCACGCTGCTGGAGGCGCTGCCGTCGGTGGCCGCCGCCCAGCGCAAGAGCGCCGACGACATGGCGCCGATCGTCCAGGACCTCATCACCACCCTGGACGCGGTGCTCCCGGGCCTCCAGCACGGGCGCTACCCGGCGAAGCCGACCGGCCAGAAGCTGGCGGCGCTGCTGCGCGCGGTCGCCGACCAGTTCGACGTCTGACCGCCGGTCCGGCGGCCGACCCGGGGCTCAGAACTCCAGCGCACCCGGGCCCAGCGGGGGGACGAGTCCCTCGGCGGCGGCCCGGGTGAGCAGCCCGCGCACGGCGGCGTAGCCCTCCTCGCCGAGGTCCGCGGTGAACTCGTTGACGTACAGCCCGATGTGCTGGTCGGCGACGGCCGGGTCCATCTCCTGGGAGTGCGCCAGCACGTACCCGCGGCTGGCGGAAGGATCCGCCCAGGCCTGCCGGACGGACGCCCGGACGGTCTCCGAGATCTCCCGCAGCCGCTGCGCGCCGAGCGAGCGGCGGGCGACGATCGCGCCGAGCGGGATCGGCAGGCCGGTCTCCTGCTCCCAGGCCTCGCCCATGTCGGCGAGCTTGCGCAGGCCGTAGCCCTGGTAGGTGAAGCGGGCCTCGTGGATCACCAGGCCGGCGTCCACCCGGCCGTCCCGCACGGCGGGCATGATCTCGTCGAACGGCAGCACCACGACCTCGCCGAGCCCGCCCGGCACCGCCCGCGCGGCCCAGAGCCGGAACAGCAGGTAGGCCGTGGAGCGCTCGGACGGTACCGCGACGCTCTTGCCACTCAGGTCGTCCGGCGCCTCCGGGCGGGTGAGCACCAGCGGGCCGCAGCCCCGTCCCAGCGCCCCGCCGCAGGGCAGCAGCGCGTACTCGTCCAGCACCCAGGGCAGCGCGCCGTAGCTGATCTTCAGCACGTCGAGCTCTCCGCGCGCGGCCAGGCCGTTGGTGATGTCGATGTCCGCGAAGGTCACCTCGGGCGCGTCCGCGCCGGGCACCAGGCCGTGCGCCCAGGCGTGGAAGACGAAAGTGTCGTTCGGGCACGGGGAGTAGGCGATACGCAGGGGCTCAGCCACGGTGGACCTCCTTGAGCAGCTCCGGGTACGGCAGGGCGGCGAACACCCCGGCCAGCGCGGCCAGCGCCTCGCCGATCCGCCAGGCCGAGCGGTCGCGCGGGCCCACCGCGTTGGAGACGGTACGGACCTCCAACACCGGCAGGCCGTGCCGGGCGGCGGCCTCGGCCACGCCGAAGCCCTCCATCGCCTCGGCGGCCGCGCCGGGGTGCCGGGCGGCCAGCTCCTCGGCCCGCCCGGCACTGCCGGTGACGGTCGAGACGGTGAGCACGGCGCCGGTGGCGACGGCCAGGCCGGCGGCCCGCAGCGCCTCGGCGGCCGCCCGGGCGGCGGCCGGCGGCGGGGCGTGCCGGACGGTGCCGAAGCCCAGCGCCGTGACGTCGGCGAAGCCCTCGGGCGTCTCGGCGCCCAGGTCGGCGGCGACGATCGCGTCCGCGACCACCACCGAGCCGATCGGGGCGTGCGGCGCGAAGCCGCCGGCGATCCCGGCCGAGACCACCAGGTCGTAGCGGTGCAGCGCGAGGGCGGTGGCGGCGCCGGCGGCGGCCGCGGCGGGCCCCACCCCGGCGGCCAGCACGTCGACCCCGGTACCGGCCCGCACCGCGCGGTGCAGGACGCCCCCGGGCAGTGGCAGTGGCAGCGGCCGGGCGTCGTCACCGAGGCCCCGCAGCACCGCCTCGGCCTCGGCGGGTACCGCGACCACGACGAGCAGCCGGGCCTGCGGGAGGCCCGGCTGCTCGGTGTCGCTCGTTCGGGTGGTCACCGAGGGCGCGGTCAGGCGTCCTTGGTCGTCAGCTGGAAGTACCAGACGGCGTAGATGTCCTGGGTCTTCGGGTCCGACTGGACCACAGTCAGCAGGGTCTTGCCGGTCGCCGAGAGCGCCGTCGAGGCGGGCACCGAGCCGGACCAGGTCTGGCCGGTGCCGGCGGTCGCCAGGCTGAACTGGCCCTGCTGGCCGCCGTTGGTGAAGGCGAACCAGCCCTTGTCGGCGACCTCCGGGGTCACGCCGACGCCGATCCGGTCGCTGGCGACCACGTCGGAGGACGGGATCTTGCCGTCGGCCAGGGCCTCCTTGGCCTTGGTCTGGCAGTCCGCCTGCTCGTTCTCCGTCATGGCGGTGCCGGTGCCGCCGCAGAACGGGCGGTCGATCTCCTGCGAGGAGCGGCCGACGGTCACGGTGACGCGATTGTCACTGGGCTTGTCCTGACCGGTCGCGTACGCGATGGACCCGCCGACCGTGCCGGCGCCGATCACGACGACGGCGCCGACTGCGGCGATGACACGGGTGCTGAGGCTCATGGCAGAGAGGCTACCGGGCTTTGCCGATCACGCTACGCCGGGGTCGGCCACCGCGTGTTGTCCCGCCGCCCCGGCCGTCGCGGGCCGGCCCGGGCACCCACGCGGCAGCGGGCCCGCTCAGGCCACCTTGGCGGTCGCCGGCCGGCGCCGCAGCCCGACCCTGAACAGTGCCCGGACGGTCCACAGCAGCATCAGGCCGACCACGCCCGTGGCCACCCACAGGCCCAGCGCGCCGTCCAGCGGCAGGGTGATACCGAGCGCGCCGCCGGCCACCCAGCTCAGCTGGAGCAGGGTCTCCGAACGGGCGAACGCGGAGGTCCGGACGGCCTCCGGGACGTCCCGCTGGATCAGCGCGTCCAGCGCCAGCTTGCCCAGCGAGGCCGCCATCCCGGCCGCCCCGGCGACCACCACGACCGTCAGCACCCCGTACCAGAGCGCGGCGGCGCCGGCCGCCAGCGTGGCCACCAGCAGCATCGCGGTGACGATCGCCTCCGACCGCCGGGTGCGCAGCCAGGAGCCCAGCACCGAGCCGAGGGCGTTGCCGGCGCCGGCCGCCACCGCCACCAGGCCCAGCGCGACGGTCGGCTGCAGTCCGCCGATCGGGTCGTCCCGGAGCAGGAAGGCCAGGAACATCACCAGGAAGCCCACCAGCCAGCGGAGCGTGGCCACCGCTCGCAGGGCGAGGATCACCGACGGGCCGACCGTGCGCAGGGTGGCCTTGGGCGGCTGGGCCGGCGGCGGGTGCAGGTGCAGGTGGCCGTGCGGCTGGTCGTCCGCGTGCAGGACGGCCCGCTGCTCGCCCTTCGCCGAGTCCACCTTGTGCGGCAGGTGGAAGGCCATCAGGGTGCCGACCACGAACACCAGGAAGGCTCCGCGCAGCGGCCAGCCCGGGCCGATCAGGTGCAGCCCCGCGCCGATCGGCGCGCCGACGAAGGTGGCCAGCAGCCCCGCCAGGGTGACCCGGGAGTTCGCCTTCACCAGGGAGAGCCGGCTCGGCAGCAGCCGGGGCACCACGACGCTGCGCACGACCCCGTACGCCTTGGACGCCACCAGGACGCCGAGCGCCTCCGGGTACAGCGCGATGCCGCCGTCGACCACGGTGCCCGCCATCGTCCAGGCCAGCACGGCGCGGGCCAGCATCGAGGTGGCCATGGCGGCCCGGCGGCCGTGCGGCAGCCGGTCCAGCAGCGGGCCGATCACCGGGGCCAGCAGGGCGAACGGCGCCATGGTGATCAGCAGGTAGAGCGCGACCCGGCCGCGGGCCTCGCCGGTGGGCACCGAGAAGAAGATCGTGGACGCCAGCGCGATGGTGATCAGCATGTCGCCGAAGGAGTTCAGCGCGTGCAGCTCGATCAGTTTGGCGAGCCCCGACTCGCCGGCGCCCTCGGCCGAGGTGGCCTTGCGGATCCGGCGGCCGGTGCCGTGCACCACCCGGCCGGTCCGCAGTCCGGCGGCGGAGGCGCCGCGGACCAGGAAGTTGCGGGTGTCGGAGAGTTCGTCCTCGTCGCGGTCGAAGCCGGGCCCGGCCGCCGCCCCGGCCGCCCCGGCCGCGCTCTCGGAACCCGCGCCCTCGGCACCCGAGCCGTCCGCACCGATGCCCTCGGCGGCCGGTCGATCCGCTCGATCCGCGCCCGCGCTGTCGGTACCCGCGCCGACCGACGGCGGATCGCCCGCCGGCTGCGGCTCGTCGCCGTCCGCAGGGAGGACCTGGGGCTGTTGTCGCGGCACGGCGGCCGACTCGTCGGGGCTGCCGGCCTGCGAGGCGTGCCGTGCGTGCTGCGACGGGTCTTCTTCCGCCACATAGGCCATCCTGCCCGAGAAACCCGGCCGGGACGAGGGATTGGGCTTCGTTCGGCGCGGCCCGCGCACCCGCCCGGGTGTCCGACGGCCGGACGGCTCGGGCCCCGGGCTGTCCCCGGTGGCTGACCGACGGGTAGCCTGCCCTGAGCGTCACCACCCTGGGCGTCACCACACGTACCGCAGGGCCGCCGAGGGGGGAACCGGGCGAGGCGAGCGGCGCGGTCGGTACCCGGAGGGGCTCGCGGTCGCGCAGAATGGACGAGAGAACCCGAGCCGCGACGGAACAGGCAACACGCCGTAGGCAACAGAAGAACTGGGAGAGAATCGACGCCGTGAGTGCTGCGATGCGAAGCCGTACCCCCGATCGGCTCTGTGCCGAGGCCGTCGAACTCGCCCGGCAGGCAGCGGCCGAGGCGGTCGGAGCGGAAACCGTGGGGGCACACCTCGGCGCCCAGGCGGACGCCGAGCGGGTCGTCACCCACACCTTCGAGTGTCTGGACGCCGCCTACCGGGGCTGGCACTGGGCCGTCACCGTGGCCCGCGCCCCGCGCGCCAAGAACGTCACCCTGGACGAGGTCGTCCTGCTGCCCGGCGACGACGCCGTCCTCGCCCCGCAGTGGGTGCCGTGGAGCGAGCGGCTGCGCCCCGGGGACATGGGCCCCGGCGACCTGCTGCCCACCGACGCCGACGACCTGCGCCTGGAGCCGGGCTGGACGGGCGAGGACGAGCCCGCGCCCAACTCGGTCGCGGCCCTCGCCGACGCCGACGACCTGGAGATCACCGACCCGAGCATCCAGCCCGCCCCCGCGCGGGCCCGGATCGGCGCGATCGCCGAGGAGCTGGGCCTGGGCCGCCCCCGGGTGCTCTCCCGGCTCGGCCTGCACCTGGCCGCCGACCGCTGGGAGCAGGCCCACGGCCCGCAGACCCCGATGGCGCAGGCCGCTCCGGCGTCCTGCAACAGCTGCGGGTTCCTGATCCCGATCGGCGGCTCGCTGGGCCAGGCCTTCGGTGTCTGCGGCAACGAGTTCGGCCCGGCGGACGGGCAGATCGTGTCCTTCGCGTACGGCTGCGGCGGACATTCCGAGGCCGCGGTCATCCCGGCGCCGCCGGCGCCGTCCGAGCTGATCCTCGACGAACTGGTCATCGAGCCGCTCCAGCTCCACCCGGACCGCACCAGCGGCTCGGTCGAGCCCGACGCCCCCGCCGAGGAGCTCGGTCACTCCTGATCGGTCAGACCGGATCGGCCACTTCCGAGCGGCCGGTCCGGACCGGCCTTTCCTGAGCGAACCGGCCCTCCCGGGCACCATCACCCCCGAGGCCGCCGGGGGCCGTCACGGCCCCCGGCGGCCTCCGGGCTGTCCGCCCCCGGTCCGGCCCCCGCTCCGTTCCGCGCGCGTCCCGTCCGGGGCACGTCACCGTCCCGAGCACGCTGCCGCCCGGCGACCGCCTGGCGGAGGATCAACTCCCGTCGGCGCCGCGGTGCGGGCCCGCCCTGGCCCCGCCGTACGAGTACGGTCCGTACCCTCGCCGACACACGGTGGAACCCCTGCGGGCGGTGCCCGCGCGGTGACCGGAGCGGCCCCGGGGCGAGGGTCCGGAGCACCGCCGGGGCACCCCGCCGGGTGACCGCCCGGGCCCGGCCGCCGCCCCTGGTCCGCCGCCCGGTCCGGCGCAGGGAAGAATGCCCTCGTACGAAGGACGAAGTACAGGGCGGCGGAAGGCAGGTCCAGTGGAGCCTCGCATCATCGGCAGCGGTTCGGACGAGCAGGCCGCGGACCCGTTCGGCACCACGGCGCTGCGGCGGCGGGTGCTGGACGCCTGGGCGGCCTCGCCGGCCCGGTTCCGGGAAGACGCCAACGCCGAGGAGGAGCTGGCGCTCGGCGGCTACCGCGACCGGCTGGTGGTCGAGCTGGCGCAGAACGCCGCCGACGCGGCAGCCCGGGCCGGCAGCACCCCCGGGCGGCTGCGGCTGACCCTGCAGGGCGGCGTGCTCGCCGCCGCCAACACCGGCGCGCCGCTGGACGCCGCGGCGGTGGAGTCGCTCTCCACCCTGCGCGCCTCCTCCAAGCGCGCCGACGGCACGCCGACCGTCGGCCGGTTCGGCGTCGGCTTCGCCGCCGTGCTCGCCGTCACCGACGAGCCGGCCGTGCTCGGCGCCGCCGGCGGCGTGCGCTGGTCGCTGGCCGAGGCGCACGCGCTCGCCGGGGCCGAGCCCGCGCTCGCCGAGGAGCTGCGCCGCCGCGACGGCCATGTGCCGCTGCTCCGGCTGCCGTTCGCGGCCGAGGGCGAGGCCCCCGCCGACTACGACACGGTCGTGGTGCTGCCGCTGCGCGACGCCGCCGCCGAGGACCTCGCCCGCCGTCTGCTCACCGAGATCGACGACGCCCTGCTGCTCACCCTGCCGGGCCTCGCCGAGATCGTCGTCGAGACCCCGGACGGCCTGCGCACCCTGACCCGTTCGGCCGGCGAGCAGCTGCCCGAAGGCTCCCCCGGCGTCCCGCCGGGCGGCGCCCCCACCGTCGTCACCCTCACCGACGAGACCGGCGGGCAGCGCACCAGCACCACCTGGCAGCTCGCCGGCGCGTCCGGCACCCTCACCGCCGACCTGCTCGCCGACCGCCCCACCGAGGAGCGGGCCCGCCCGTACTGGACGGTGACCTGGGCCGTCCCGGTCAGCGCCACCGGCGCCCCGCAGTCGCTGCGCACCACCCCCGTGGTGCACGCCCCGACCCCCAGCGACGAGCCGCTCGGCGTACCCGCGCTGCTGATCGCCTCGTACCCGCTGGACCCGACCCGCCGGCACGTCGCGCCCGGCCCGCTCACCGACTTCCTCACCGAGCGCGCCGCCGACACCTACGCCGAACTGCTCCGCGCCCGGGGCGGCGACCTCGGCTCGCTCGGCCTGGTGCCCGGTCCGCTCGGCCAGGGCGCGCTCGACAACGCCGTCCGCGCGGCGGTGCTCGGCCGGCTGCCCGGCATCCCCTTCCTGCCGCACCCCGCGCCGGTCGAGGAGGGCACCCCCGCGCTGCGCCCCCGGGACGCCACGCTGCTGGAGGGCGCCGACACCTCGGTGGTCGAGGCCCTCGCGCCGATCTTCCCCGGCCTGCTGCCGGCCGGGCTGGAGCGCCGCAGCGAACTGCGGGTGCTGAACGTCCGCCGGATCCCGCTCGCCGAGGTGGTCGACCAGCTCGGCGGCCTGGAGCGGGAGCCCGCCTGGTGGCGCAACCTGTACGCGGCGCTGGCCGCCGCCGACCCGGAGTCGCTGGGCGCGCTGCCCGTCCCGCTCGCCGACGGCCGGACGGTGACCGGCCCGCGCCGTGTCCTGCTGCCCTCCGACGCCGCCGACTGGGCCGCCTACCCGGGCTACCCCGACACGCTGGCCGAGGCGCTCGCCCTGCTCGACCTGCGCCTCGCCCACCCGGAGGCCGCGCACCCGCTGCTGGCCAAGCTGGGCGCCGGCACCGCCACCCCCGCCGGGGTGCTGGACACGCCCGAGGTGCGGGCCGCCGTGGCCCGCTCCTACGACCTCGCCGAGGACGACCTGGACGCCGCCGTGGACCTGGCGGACGCCGTCCTGGCACTGGTCAAGGCCGCCGGCACGACCCCCGGCGAGCACCCCTGGCTGTCCCGTCTGGCCCTGCTGGACGACGAGGGCGAGGCCAGCCGGGCCGGCGAGCTGGTGCTGCCGGACAGTCCGCTGGCCGAGCTGGCCCGCGAGGACGACGCCGGCTACCCGGACGAGGACCTGCTGGAGCGCTGGGGCCCGGAGGTGCTGGCCGCCGTCGGCGTGCTCAGCGCCTTCGTGCTGGTCCGCGCCGAGGACGTCCCGCTCGACCCGGACGACCTGGAGCGGCTCGACCCGACCGTCCCCGCCGACCGCGCCGCCGGCGGCGCCCCCACCGGCCTGATCGACGAGGCCCCGGACGGCCTCGCCGAGTGGTGCGAGGACGCGCTCGAAGCCCTGCACGCCGACGACGACGGCGAACTGGGCGTACCGCCGGTCGCCGCCGAACTGCTCGCCGTCCGCGACCTGGACCTGGTGGACGACCGGGCCTGGCCCGAGGCGCTCGCCCTGCTGGCCCGGCCGCCCTACCGGGAGGCCGTGGTCAACCCGGTGCGCACACTGCTGCCGGACGGCGGCTACGTCGACCTGCCGCCCTACACCGCCTGGTGGCTGCGGGACCACCCGGTGCTGGACGGCCGGGAGCCCGCCGGCCTGCGCGCGGCCGGCGCCGACCCGCTGCTGCGCGGCCTCTACGACGAGGCCAGGACCACCCTGGACGAGCAGTTCCTGCACGCCCTCGGGGTCCGCACCACGCTCGCCGCGCTGCTGGCGGAGCCGCACGGCCCGGACGAGCTGCTGGACCGCCTCACCGACCCGGCCTCGATCGTCGGCCACCGCCAGCTGCACGGCATCCACAGCGCCCTGGCCGGGGTGGACCCCGAGCGGATCGAGCCGCTGGACGTGGTCCGCGCGGTGCCGCCGATGGACCCGGAGACCGGCCGCCGCCCGGCCGGCACCGTCCTGGTGGACGCCACCGAGGCGGTCGTCGCCGACGCCCCCGACCTGGTCCAGCTGCTCCACCCCTACCCGCTGCTGCCGGTCGCCCCGGCGCTGGCCGCCGCGCTGGCCGAGCGGCTGCACGTCTCGCTGGCCAGCGAGGTGGCCGGCGGGCGGGTGCTCTCCGAGGGCACCCTGCACCGGGTCCCCGCCGTGGTCCGGGAGCTGCTGCCCGGCTGCCCGGTCGCCTACGAGGAGCACGAGGAGCTGCTGGTGGTCGGCCCCGACGGCGAGGAGGCCGGCGTCGACTGGCGCTGGGACACCTCGGCCGAGACCCCGGAGGCGCCGTACGACCCCGAGACGGCCGAGGAGGCCGACGAGGACGACGAGTTCGAGGTGCCGCCGGTCCCCGGCCTGCTGCACGCGGCCACCCCGGAGGGGCTGGCCGCCGGACTCGCCTGGTCGGTCGGTCAGTGGCACCGCCGCTTCGAGGTGCTGGCCGCCCTCGCCGAGCCGGACCGCGCCTACGAGCTGTCGGCCGCCCGGGACTTCGAGGGCTGATGCCGGGCGCGCCCGGTCGGGCGGTGCCTACGGGCGCCGGTCGGCCGGGGGCGCCGGCCGCTGCCGGCCGCGGATCAGGCAGCCGGCCTGGAAGCGGCTCCTGGCGCGGATCCTCGACAACCTCGCCGGGCCGGCCTTCCCCTTCCCTGGCGCGCAGTTGCGCGGCGGCCGGGACGTGCGGTCATCGCGGTCGGGCCGGCCTCCCGTCCGACCCTGACCCGCGGCCGGATCGCGGACGACTACGCCGACACCGGCCGGGTCGGCCGGCTTCCGGATGCACACGCTCGGGCACTCCTTCCTGCCGCCGGCGACGCACACGGGCGGCCTCCGGGCGCACGGGATCGGCCGGCTGATCAGCCGTACGGTCGAGGACAAGCTGATCGAGCCGGTGGCCGTCGCGCAGACCCGGTACGTCAGGCGCTCTCCTGTCCGCGCCCGACGTACCGCCACACCACTTCCAGCGCCACCCCGGCGATCATCGCGATCGCGACCCCCACCCACGGGTCGCGGGTGCCGGCCAGCGAGAGCTGGAAGAAGTCCGAGAGCCACGGCACCAGCAGGACCAGCGCGAACGCCCCGCCCATCGCGGCGATCAGCAGCAGCCGCCACCAGTTGTAGGGCCGGGCGACGATCGCCAGCACCCAGATCGCCACCAGGAACAGCGTCAGGGTGGCCACGCTGGTGTCCGCCTCCAGGTCGGTGGTGTGGTTGGCGCGGGCCAGCGCGTACGCGGTGAAGGTCGCGGTGCCCGCGATCAGCCCGCCGGGCACGGCCAGACGCAGCACCCGCCGCACGAAGCCCCGCCGGGCCCGCTCGTTGTTGGGGGCCAGCGCCAGGAAGAAGGCCGGCACGCCGATGGTCAGGGTGGAGAGCACCGTGGAGTGCCGGGGCAGGAACGGGTACGGCGAGTGGGTGCAGATCACCAGGATCGCCAGCAGCACCGAGTAGACCGTCTTCACCAGGAAGAGGGTCGCCACCCGCTCGATGTTGCCGATCACCCGGCGGCCCTCGGCGACCACCGAGGGCAGGGTGGCGAAACTGTCGTCCAGCAGCACGATCTGCGCGACCGCCCGGGTCGCCTCGCTGCCCGAGCCCATCGCCACGCCGATGTCGGCGTCCTTGAGGGCGAGCACGTCGTTGACGCCGTCGCCGGTCATCGCGACGGTGTGCCCGCGCGCCTGCAGGGCGCCGACCAGTTCCCGCTTCTGCTGCGGGGTGACCCGGCCGAAGACGGACGTCCGGTCGGCGGTGTCGGCCAGCTCCTCGGGATCGGTGGGCAGCGTCCGGGCGTCCACCGGGTGCTCCGCGCCGGGCAGGCCCAGGTTGGCGGCCACCGCGCCGACCGCGACGGCCGCGTCGCCGGAGATCACTTTTGCCCGGACCTGCTGGCTCTCGAAGTAGCGCAGGGTGTCGGCCGCGTCGTCGCGCAGCCGCTGCTCCAGCACCACCAGCGCGAGCGGCCGCAGGCCAGCGGCCGGGTCGGGAGCGTCCAGCGGGACGAGGGTCCGGCCGAGCAGCAGCACCCGCAGGCCCTTGGAGCCGAGCTCGTCGACCTCGGCGAGCGCCGGGTGCCCCTCGGCCAGCAGGACGTCGGGCGCGCCGAGCAGCCAGCTGGCCTCGGCGCCCTGCGGTTCCAGCAGCTGCACCCCGCTCCACTTGCGGGCCGAGGAGAACGGCATCGCCTCGATCACCCGCCACTCGCCGTCGGACCCGGCGGCGCTGCCGTACGCGTCGATGATGGCCTGCATGCTGGGGTTCGGCCGGGCGTCCGCCCCGGCCAGCACGCCGAGTGCGGTGCGCAGCACGGCCGGGTCCACCGGCCCGCCGGCGCCGCCCGTGCCCGGCGGGCCCTCCGTCCCGGGGACTTCGTCCGCCCCGGGCCCGCCGCCGGCCCATGAGCCGCCGTCATTCCGCCCGTGCCCGGGCAGCGGCCGCAGCTCGACCACGTCCATGCCGCCCTCGGTGAGGGTGCCGGTCTTGTCCAGACAGACGGTGTCGACCCGGGCCAGCCCCTCGATCGCGGGCAGCTCCTGCACCAGGCACTGCTTGCGGCCGAGCCGCACCACGCCGATCGCGAAGGCCACCGAGGTCAGCAGCACCAGCCCCTCGGGCACCATCGGCACGATCCCGGCAACCATCCGGCGGACCGCCTCGCGCCAGTCGCTGCCCTCCACCGCGAGCTGGCTGATGATCAGGCCGATCGCGGTGGGGATCAGCAGCCAGGTGATGAACTTCAGGATGCTGTCGATGCCGCTGCGCAGCTCCGAGCTGACCAGGGTGAACCGGCTGGCCTCCTCGGCGAGCTGGGCGGCGTACGCCTCGCGGCCGACCCGGGTGGCACGGAAGGCGCCGGCGCCGGCCACCACGAAGCTGCCCGACATCACCTGGGCGCCGGGCTGCTTGAGGACGGGGTCGGGCTCGCCGGTCAGCAGCGACTCGTCGATCTCCAGGCCGTCCGCCTCGGTCACCTCGCCGTCGACGATCACCTTGTCGCCGATGCCGAGCAGCACGGTGTCGTCCAGCACGAGCCCGGCGACCGCCACCTGTTCGACCCGGCCGTCCCGGCGGACCTGCGGCTTGGCCTCGCCGATCAGCGCGAGGCCGTCCAGGGTCCGCTTGGCGCGCATCTCCTGGATGATCCCGATCGCCGTGTTGGCCACGATGACCAGCCCGAAGAGACCGTCCTGGATCGGTCCGACCACCAGGATGATGGCGAACATGACGCCGATGATCGCGTTGAACCGGGTGAAGACGTTCGCCCGGACGATCTCCTTCACCGAACGGCTGGACCGGACCGGCACGTCGTTGACGGCACCGCGGGCGACCCGCTCGGCGACCTCGGCCGCGGTCAGCCCGCCGCGCCGGCCGGGGACGAGCCCGAGCGGATGGGCGCCGGGGGCGGAGTCCGGTGTGTCGCCGCTCCCGTTGTCGGCCGTGTCTTCCGCGGGGTGCGTCATGGCACCGACTTTACGGGCGCGTTATGTCCGGTGCGTGGTGGTAAAGACTGATTCGGGCCGACCGGGTGGCCGGCGTCCGGCGCCCGCTCGGCGGCTCCCGTCCGGCGGGTCCCACGGCCGGTCGCGGCTGCCGTCACGGCTCCCGGGCGGCTCCGACACGGGCCGATCGGGGGCGTGGGTCGGGTCGGCCGGCCGCCCGGGCGCCCGCCCGGTCAGCCGCCCGCCCGGTCAGCCGTTGGTCGGGCTCTGGCCGTTCGTCTCGCGCTCCGGGCCGTCGGCGGTCGTGGCGTCGGCGGCGGCCGCGCGGTCGCGGGCGATGGCCGCCCGCCGGGCCCGGCAGTACCAGAGGCCGATCAGGCCCAGGCCGGCGCCGGCCAGGCAGATCCACTGCCAGTCGCCGCGCCCCTGGCTGGCGAGCGTGCTGTGGAAGGGGAGCAGCGCCAGGAAGGCGACGAACCACAAGACCGTGCCGCCGCCGACGATGGCGACGTCGTTCGCCTCCAGGGGCGGGGGGGAGGGGCGCAGCGCGGTCTTCGGCATGGGCCCTAGAGTACGGCGGGCGTGGCGGTGGTGTGCAGCGCCCACACGGCAGAGGATGATCGGAGGAGTGGCAGGGCCGACCGAACCAGGTCCGTCGGATGTGCGTTCTACGCGCGAAGATAGCGCGTGCACGACCAAGGTCCTCATACTTGGATCTCCGGCCGGCCCCGGCGTGTCGCCTTGACCACCCCCAGGTCCGCCCGGATCGCCCGGCCGCCGATGCTCGGGTGCACACCCTCTCCTCCGCCCCCACCCGAGGATGCACGTATGCCAGTGGCCCAGCCGACCACCGAGTCGCCCGAGCCTTCCCCGACGACGCCGACCCCCTCCGGCGCGCTCGACCGTTTCTTCAAGATCTCCGAGCGGGGCTCCAGCCTCGGCCGCGAGGTCCGGGGCGGTGTCGCCACCTTCTTCACGATGGCGTACATCCTGGTCCTGAACCCGATCATCCTGTCGAGCGCCGTCGACATGAACGGGCAGCACCTCGACAGCGCCCAGCTGGTCACCGCGACCGCCCTCACCGCGGCGCTGACCACCCTGCTGATGGGCGTGATCGGCAACGTCCCGATCGCCCTGGCCGCCGGTCTCGGCGTCAACACCATCGTCGCCCTCCAGCTCGCCCCCAGGATGACCTGGCCGGACGCGATGGGCATGGTCGTCCTGGCCGGCTTCGCGATCATGCTGCTGGTCGCCACCGGGCTCCGCGAGCGGGTCATGAACGCCGTGCCGCTCGGCCTGCGCAAGGCCATCGCCATCGGTATCGGCCTCTTCATCGTGCTGGTCGGCCTGGTCGACTCCGGCTTCGTCAGCCGGATCCCGGACGCCGCCCACACCACCGTCCCGCTGCAGCTCGGCAGCAACGGCCACCTCAACGGCTGGCCCGTGCTGGTCTTCGTCCTCGGCCTGCTGCTGACCCTCGTCCTGCTGGTCCGCAAGGTGCCCGGCGCGATCCTGATCAGCATCGTGGTGATGACCGGCGTCGCCCTGGTGATCGACAAGCTCGCCGACATCCCCGCGATGAGCTGGGGCCTGACCGTCCCCGCCTGGCCGGGCAACCCGGTCGCCGCACCCGACTTCGGGCTGGTCGGCGAGGTCAGCCTGTTCGGCGGCTTCGGCAAGGTCGGCGTCCTCACCGGCATCCTGTTCGTCTTCACCGTCCTGATGAGCTGCTTCTTCGACGCGATGGGCACCATCCTCGGCGTCGCCGACGAGGCGCACCTGCTGGACCGCAACGGCGACCTGCCGGGCATCAACAAGATCCTGATGGTCGACGGCATCGCCACCGCCGCCGGCGGCGCCACCTCCGCCTCCGCCAACACCTGCTTCGTCGAGTCCACCGCCGGCGTCGGCGAGGGAGCCCGCACCGGCTTCGCCTCGATCGTCACCGGCGGCCTCTTCGCCGTGGCCCTGTTCCTCACCCCGCTGGCCACCATGGTCCCCGCCCAGGCCGCCACCCCGGCGCTGGTCACGGTCGGCTTCCTGATCCTCGCGAACTCCATCCGCGAGATCGACTGGAGCGACTACACCATCGCCATCCCGGCCTTCCTCACCATGGTGATGATGCCGTTCACCTACTCCATCACCAACGGCCTGGGCATCGGCTTCATCACCTTCTGCGTGCTGCGGGTGGCCGTCGGCCGGGGCCGTGAGGTCCCGGTGGCGATGTACGGCGTGGCGGCGGTCTTCGCCTTCTACTACCTGATGCCGGCCCTCGGGCTGCTCTGACCCACCCCGCCGCGCCCGGGCCGCCCCGGCGCCCGGCCGGAACCCAGGACGGGCCCCACCGCGTGTGCGCAGCGGTGGGGCCCGTCCTGCGTCCGGGGCCCGTCCGGGTCCTGCGGCCGGGGCCACCCGGCGACCGGGCAAGTGCGCGAACTCCCGGTCGTCGCCGACCTTCCGGTGATCTACTGCAAGGACCCTCAGGCGGAAGGAACGCGACAGGTGGACGAGAGCGACGTGCTGGCCGGCCGGTTCGAGGAGCACCGGTCGCATCTGCGGGCGGTGGCCTACCGGATGCTCGGCTCCCTCGGCGAGGCCGACGACGCCGTCCAGGAGACCTGGCTGCGGCTCGCCCGGACCGACGTGTCCGAGGTGCAGAACCTGGGCGGCTGGCTGACCACGGTGGTGGCGCGGATCTGTCTGAGCGGACTGCGCCGTCGTGCGCAGCGCCGCGAGGACCCGCTGGAGGTGCGGATGCCGGATCCGATCGTCGACCGTGCGGACGTGGTGGACCCGGAGCACGAGGTGCTGCTGGCCGACTCGGTCGGGCTGGCCCTGCTGGTGGTGCTGGACTCGCTGACGCCGGCCGAGCGGATCGCCTTCGTGCTGCACGACATGTTCGCCGTGCCCTTCGACGAGATCGCCCCGATGATCGAGAAGTCGTCGGCCGCGACCAGGCAGCTCGCTAGCCGGGCCCGCCGCCGGGTGCAGGGGCAGGCCCCCGCGCCGGATCCCGACCGGGCCCGGCAGCGCGAGGTGGTCGCCGCGTTCTTCGCCGCCTCCCGGGACGGCGACTTCGACGCGCTGGTCGCGGTGCTCGACCCGGACGTGGTGCTGCGGTCGGACGGCGGCGCGCTCGGGGCCCGCCGGACGGTGGTGCTGGGCGGCGCGCGGACGGTGGCCTCGCAGGCGCTCACGTTCCGGAAGCTGTCCCCGTACGTCCGCCCGGCGCTGATCAACGGGGTGGCCGGGGTGGTGGTGGCCACGGCCGGCCGGGCGATGTCCGTGATGGCGTTCACCGTCACCGGCGGGCGGATCGTGGCCATCGACGTGATCGCGGACCCGGACCGGCTCGGCAAGCTCGACCTCGCGGGCCTGGAAGCCTGAGGCCGTACACCCACCGGAACGCCGCCGGGCCCCGCAGCAGCGGGGCCCGGCGGTGGTCGGGCCCGGGGGCCCGTACGGCGTTACTTCTTGAGTCGCGAGGAGGCGACGATCGAGACGATGTGCGCCGGGACCAGCACCCACACGATCGCGGTGACGGCCGCGACGGCGATCTTCGTGGCCGTCAGGTCGCCGAGCGCGAGGTCGACCAGCGCCGCCACGAGCAGCAGCAGGGTGCACTCGATCCCGTTGCAGAGGCGGTGGATCCCCACGGCCGAGGCGAGCCGGCGGACCCGGGCCAGGCCGGAGGAGCGCGGGACGACCGAGGCGTCGGTGGCCTTCGCCAGGCCGCTGTCGGCCCGGGCCACGTGGACCAGGTCGGAGGAGGCCTTGAGGATCAGGACGCCGATCGCCGCGGCCAGGCCGGCCACCAGGTAGGGGCCGAGGTGCAGCGAGGAGGCCCGGCAGCCCATGCCGATCATCACGGCGGCGTCCGCGAGGTAGGCGCCGAGGCGGTCCAGGTAGACGCCGAGCGGGCTGTACTGCTTGCGCCACCTGGCGACCTCGCCGTCCACGCAGTCCAGCAGCAGGTAGAGCTGCATGAACAGCACGGACAGCACCGCCCCGCCCGGCCCGGGGACCAGCAGGGCGGCCCCGGAGAGCACGCCCGCCACGACCATCACGCCGGTGATCTGGTTCGGCGACCAGCGGGTGTCGAGCAGGAGGCGGGTGATCCGCAGTGAGACGGAGCGCATGTAGAGGCGGCCGGCCCAGTGCTCCGCCCGGCTGTCGAGCTTGCCGGGCGGGTGGACGACCGCGCGAAGTTCTTCGAGTTGGACCCTGGTCATGCTGTCTCCGTGGCTGGCTCGGGCGCACCCGTGCGGCTGATTCGGCCGGGTGTGCGATCACACGCAAGCGCACCGGGCGGCGTGAGCGCAACCGAGAGCGACCGGCCGGCGGCGGGCGGGCCCGCCGCAGGTCGGGCCGGTGCCGGGGCGGCGCGCTCGCCGGCGGTCGGCCCAGGCGGCGCGGCGCCGCCGCCAGGCCCTCGGCGCCGATCTCCAACCAAGGTTCTGTGTAGCCCAGTTGGTGGTGGGCATACTGCCTGGACGGGAGACGGGGAGGGGCTTTCGCGATGGTCCAAGAGGATCCACCGGGAACGGACGAGGCGCGGCTGCTGCCGGAGCCGTTCTGGACGGCGGACAAGGCGTCGCTGCAGGGGCAGCGGCAGACACTGCGCTGGTACCGGGGGCAGATCGTGATGCTGGTGGTCGCGGCGGTGGTGAGCACCGTGCCGGGGCCCAGCCACCGCGGGGACGCGGACGTCACGCCGCTGTTCTCGGTCGCGGCGTTCCTGGCGGCCGGCTACTTCTGGTTCCGGCTGCGCCAGAGCAACCCGCAGGGGCGCTGGTACGAGGCACGGGCGGCGGCCGAGTCGGTGAAGACGCTGACGTGGAAGTACACGGTGCGGGCCCGGCCGTTCGACGGGCCGGCGGACTCCGCCGAGGTGGAGCGCGGCTACCTGCTGCAGGTCGCCGACGTGCTGAAGGCCTTCGAGGACCCCTCCGTGGTCCCGCCGGGGACGGTGCCCGAGATCACCCCGGAGATGCGCCGGGTACGGGCGGCCGGGCTGACCGAGCGTCGCACCCTGTACCTGCGGGCCCGGGTGGAGGGCCAGCGGACCTGGTACCGGGCCCGGGCGGACGCCTGCGAGTCGCAGTCGGTGTCCTGGGGGCTGGCCACCGCCGCGCTGATCATCGTCGGCGGGGCGGCGGCGGTGGCGCAGGCGATGGGCGCGCTGCCGGTGCACATCTTCGGGGCCTGTTCGGCGGCGGCCGCGTCGGTGATCGCCTGGACCCAGCTGAAGCAGCTCCGGCCGCTGGCCTCCGCGTACCAGCTGGCCGCCCGTGAGCTGGAGAACGTCGGGAACCAGCTCTCCGACCTGGACCTGAAGCTCCCGGACGCCGAGACCCACTGGGCCGCGCTGGCGGCCGAGGCCGAGGACGCGGTCTCCCGCGAGCACACCACCTGGCGGGCCCGGCGGGCCTTCCCGCGCTGAGTCGACGCCCCCCACGGGGCCGGCTCGGTGCGGAAGGCCCGCCGTCCGGTGGCGGTACGGGGGAGATTCGGCAGGCGGCGCGGGTGTTTGGTCGTGCCCGTGTGCAGGGTGCGTGAGAGTCGGGCGAGGGTGTACTTCCGGCCACCCTTGCGTGTGCATGCCCATGGTTGGATCGGGGCGGTCGGGCCCGGAACCACCGGGATGCCCCGACCCGTGCCGGGGGGCATGGCCGTTCACGGGCCTCGCCACCGGCCTCCGCCGTGGCGGGCACCGTGCGCACCCACCGGCCGGCCCCTCACGCGACCGCGACAGCATCTCAGGTACCTGGCCGGAGGGCACCTTGCGCATTCTTCTGATCGCCAGCGCGTTCAACAGCCTGACCCAGCGCCTCCACACCGAACTACGCGAGCGCGGCCACACGGTGGCCGTCGAGCTGGCCCTGGGCGACGACGCGGTGCGCGCGGCCGTCGCCCGGACCGACCCCGACCTGATCGTCTGCCCGATGCTCACCAGGGCCGTTCCGCAGGACGTCTGGTCGACCAGGACCGTCCTGATCGTGCACCCCGGGCCCAAGGGCGACCGGGGCCCGTCCTCGCTCGACTGGGCGATCCACGAGGACGCCGAGGAGTGGGGCGTCACCGTCCTGCAGGCCGTCGAGGAGATGGACGCCGGCGACATCTGGGCGTCCGTGGACTTCGCCGTCGAGCGCTGCGGAAAGAGCGAGCTGTACCGCGGCGAGGTCGCCGACGCGGCCGTCGACGCCGTCCTGCTGGCCGTGCAGCGCCACGCGGGCGGGCTGTTCACCCCCGACCCGCTGGACTACGACCGCCCGGACGTCCGGGGACGCCTGCGGCCCTACCACGCCCAGGAGTTCCGCCGGATCGACTGGACCACCGACGACACCGCCACCGTGCTGCGCAAACTGCGCTCCGCCGACTCGCAGCCCGGCGTCCTGGACGAGATGTACGGCCGGGAGTACTTCCTGCACGGGGGCCACCCCGAGGACCGGCTGCGCGGCTCCAGGCCCGGCGCCGTGATCGCCACCCGGGACGGCGCGATCTGCCGGGCCACCACCGACGGCGCGGTCTGGATCCCGCAACTGCGTCCGCGCCGCACCCCGGGCGGCCCGGCCACCTACAAGCTGCCCGCCGCGACGGTGCTCCGCGACCACCTGACGGCCGTCCGCGAGGTGCCGGTGAGCCCGGCCGACGCGGCCGGCCGGGAGACCTGGTCGGAGATCCGCTACCGGGAGGAGGGCGACGCCGGATTCCTCGAATTCGCCTTCGCCGGGGGCGCGATGAGCACGGACCAGTGCCGCCGGCTGCTGGTGGCCTACCAGGAGGCGGCCGAGCGGCCCACCTCGGTGCTGGTCCTCGGCGCCGCCCGGGACTTCTTCTCCAACGGCATCCACCTCAACGTGATCGAGGCCGCGCCGTTCCCCGCGCTGGAGTCCTGGGACAACATCAACGCGATGGACGACCTGGTCGAGGCGGTGCTCACCACCACCGACAAGATCACCGTCTCGGCGCTGGCCGGCAACGCGGCGGCGGGCGGGCTGATGCTGGCCGTCGCCGCCGACGAGGTCTGGTGCCGCGACTCGGCCGTGCTCAACCCGCACTACCGGCTGATGGGCCTGCACGGCTCCGAGTACTGGACGTACACCCTGCCGCGCCGGGTCGGCGCCGAGCAGGCCGACCGGCTGACCTCGGCCGCGCTGCCGGTCGGCGCCGCCGAGGCCGCCCGGCTGGGCCTGGTCGACCGGACGGCCGGCGGGGACGCGGCCGGGTTCCGCCGCTGGGTGCTCGGGGAGGCCACCGCGATGGCCGGCTCGGCCGAACTGACCGGGCGGCTGGTGGAGAAGAAGCGCCGCCGGGCCGAGGACGAGGAGGCCAAGCCGCTCGCCGGGTACCGGGCCGAGGAACTGCGGGAGATGCACCGCAACTTCTACGGCCGCGGCGAGGCGTACCACGAGCTGCGCCGCGCCTTCGTGCACAAGGTCTGCCCGGTGCGGACGCCCGAGCACCTGACCGGACTCGTCGGCCGGGAGTCCTGACCGGCCGGACTCCCGGCCCTGCTCCGGTTTCCGACCCGGGGTCGGGCGGCCGGGGCCGGCCGGACGAGGGTCCTCCTGACGACAGGCCGCCGCCCCCGCCGGGACTTCACGTCCCGCCGGGGGCGGCGGCCTGCCCGCTCAGCGGCCGGCGGCCGCCCGCTGCCTCGGCACCAGGCGCGGCGCCGGACCGGCGATCACGGGCTGCGCCGGGCGCGAGCGGCCCGCGGCGCCGGGCTTGCTGGGCGCCGCCGCGAAGGCCAGCGCGCTGAAGAACACGTAGCAGCCCAGGCCGACGGCCAGCGGGAAGACGAACTGCAGGGCCAGCACGCCGCCGTGGGACTCCTTGGCGCCGCTGAGGTGCACCGAGACGGCCGCCATGCCGGTGTAGTGCATCGCGCAGACCGCGACGCCCATCACCGGGGCCGCGGCCAGCACCGCGAGGGTGCCCTTGATGTTCAGCGCGGCCCAGAGCGCCGCCGTCGCGGCCAGCACGGCGATCACCACGGACGCGCCCACGGTGGCCTGGTGGTAGGCGATGTGGCCGGGCACCTCGACCGCGGCCATGCCCATGTAGTGCATGGCCGCCACGCCCAGGCCGGTGGCCGTGCCGCCGACCAGCAGCGACCCGGTCCGGTTCCGGCTGTAGCCGACCACGAAGATGCCGAGGCCGACCACCGCGATCGCGACGATCAGGCTGAGCACGGTGAGCGGCACGTCGTAGCGGATCTCGACGCCGGCGACGGAGAAGCCCAGCATCGCGATGAAGTGCATGGACCAGATGCCGGCGCCCAGCGACATCGACGCGAACAGCAGCCAGTTGGCCTTGGTGCGCCCCTCGGAGAGCAGCGCCCAGCGGGTGCCGCGCAGGGCGACGAAGGCTCCCAGACAGGCGGTGAAGTACGAGAGGGCCGGTGTCACCCAGCCGTAGACGGCATGGTGGATCTCACCCAAGAGGATCTCCCTGGACGGAATGGGGAGCAGCGGTCTGCCAGGTCTCGGGCGGCCGGGCCGGCGGGTGAGAGGACGCTCGGCAGGTGCGTCAAGCGTGGAGGGAGGCGCGGGGTTCGCGCGAGCGGGCCGGGCCCGGGCGGGGAGCCTGGCTGCGGTGCCCCTGACAAGAGGGACAGTAGCCACTACCGATGGGTCGCACAACGGCCCTGTTCGGGGAGAAACGCCTGGTCAGAGGGTTCCTTCACGGGAGGATCAAGATGTCGGCACCAAGCTCTGACGCCGCCTCCGCAGCGCCCCCGTCCGATCCGGACGGGGGCGGGTGATCGCGGGGAGGCCGTGCGGAGGCCTCGCGGAGGTCCCACGGAGGCTTCGCGCCGGGCCCTTCGCCGGCGGCCGGGCTGGTGGTCGCGGTCGATGGGTGCGGTCAGCGGTCCAGCGGCGCGAGCCCGAAGGGGTGGCCGGCCGGGTCGATCAGCACCTTGAGCTGCCGGCCGTGCTGGTACGCGGGTTCGGTGGCGCCGAGGGCGATCGCCCGGTCGGTGGCGTCGGTGAGGTCGTCGACGTAGAAGTCGAGGTGGAAGTGCTTGCTGCCGTCCGGGTTTCCGGGTGGCGGCGGTTCGTACCCCTCGACCCGGCCGAAGGCCAGCGGGGTGCCGCCCTCGGGGTTGTCCAGGATCGCGAAGCGGTCGTCGACGTGCCGGGGCTCCCAGCCGAGCAGTCCGCCGTAGAAGGCGGCCAGCGCGGCCGGGTCGGCGCAGTCGATGGTGACCATGGCGAGGCGGGCGAAGCCGTCGGCGTTCTGCTCGGACGGGAGGTCGGACATGCGATCGGCCCTTCTCTGCTGGCTCGGGTCTCTGCCGGCCCGGTGGTGCTGACGGGACTGGTGGTGCCGGTGGTGCCCTGTGCCGCGGTCGTCGAGTACCCCTGGTGTCCCTCCAGCATCTCGTGCGGTGTCCCGTTCGGCGCTGCCAAGCTGCCCGTTCCGGCCCGGCGTGTCTCCCCGGGCCCTCCGTGGCGGGGACGGATGCCGTCCGGTGCCGGGCCCTCGCGGCCGGGCCGGGGCCCTGGTGACAGAGGGTGTGCGTGGGACGTGCGGTAACCAATTTTCCTTAGCGAGAGTAATGACATAGTCTAAGGACATGCCCGAAACCTCCGAGCAGGACCTCGCGGCGATCAGCCAGCTGCGGTCGTCCACCATGCGCCTGGCCCGCCGACTGCGACACCAGCGGGTCGAGGAGTCACTGAGCCCCACCGAGATGGGGGTGCTCGGCACCCTCGCCCGCTGCGGCCAGGCCACACCCGGCGAGCTGGCCCGGCGTGAGCACGTCCAGCCGCCGTCCATGACCAGGATCGTCGCGATGCTGGAGGAGAAGGGCCTGGTACGGCGGGAGCCGCACCCGGAGGACCGCCGCCAGGTGGTCGTCAGCAGTACCGAGCAGGCCGAGACGATCCTCGCCGAGAGCCGGCGCCGCCGGAACGCCTGGCTCGCCGAGCTGGCCGAAGGGCTGAGCGAGGAGGAGTGGGCCGTCCTGCGGGAGGCCGCACCGGTGCTCTACAAGCTCGCGCACCTCTGACCACGGCGGAGCGCGGCGGGCCGCCCGCCCGCGACACCGGCACCACCCGCACGAGCGCACGAGCGCAGGACCGCAGGACCGCACCAAAGGCACCGCCCACCGCACCACCACGCCCTGCCCGCACCGCAGAAGGAGTACCGCATCACCGCAGCACCGATCATGCACACCAGTAGCGCGACGGCAGCCCAGCCGGTCGTCGTGCGCCGAGGGGAGACCACAGTGACACCGCCGGCCGCAGCCGCCGCCGCCATCCGTACCGACGACCCGAGCACCGACCCGGCGGCATCCGCCGCCGCCCCCGCCGAGAGCCACGCGCCCACCCCCACGGGCCTGCCGGGCACCGGCGACGACGACCCCGAGGAACGCACCGCGGCGGCCTCCCCCGCCGCGTCGGACCCGGGCCGTGCAGGCCCGGCCGCCGGCCCCACGGGTGCGCAGTTCACCCGCCCCGGCGGGATGTTCTCCTCCTTGCGGGTCCGCAACTACCGCTACTTCTTCCTGGGACAGGTCGTCTCCAACACGGGGACGTGGATGCAGCGGATCGCCCAGGACTGGCTGGTCCTCAGCCTCACCGGCAGCCCGCTGGCCGTCGGGATCACCACCGCCATGCAGTTCCTGCCGATGCTCCTGCTGGGCCTGTTCGGCGGCGTCCTCGCCGACCGGATGCCCAAGCGCCGGCTGCTGATCGCCACTCAGGGCGCGATGGGCCTGCTCGCCGCGGGCCTCGCCGCGATGACCATCGGCGGCGTCGTGACGCCGACTTTCGTCTACGCCTTCGCCCTGCTGCTCGGCCTGGTGACCGTCGTCGACAACCCGACCCGGCAGGCCTTCGTCTCCGAGATGGTCGGCCCGAAGGACCTCGCCAACGCGGTCAGCCTGAACGCCGCCAACTTCCAGACCGCCCGGCTGGTCGGCCCCGCCGTGGCCGGCCTGCTGATCGCGGCCGTCGGCAGCGGCTGGGCCTTCGCCGTCAACGCGCTGTCCTTCGCCGCCGTGATCGGCGGACTGCTGGCGATGCGGACCTCCGAGCTGCGCCCGACCGCGCCGATCGCCCGCGAGAAGGGCCAGCTCCGCGAGGGGCTGCGGTATGTCAAGGAGCGCCCGGAGCTGCTCTGGCCGATGGTGCTGGCCGGCTTCATCGGCACCTTCGGCTTCAACTTCCCGACGCTGCTGTCCGGTTTCGCGTACGACACCTTCAAGGTCGGCGCCGGGCAGTACGGGCTGCTGAACACCGCGATGGCGGTCGGCTCGCTGGCCGGCGCGCTGCTCGCGGCCCGGCGCGGCGCGCCCCGGCTGCGCCGGCTGGTCGCGGCGGCCCTCGGCTTCGGTGTGCTGGAGGTACTGGCCGCGTTCGCCCCCGGCTACTGGACCTTCGCCCTGCTGCTGACCCTGATCGGGATCTTCGGTCTGAGCTTCAACACCTCGGTCAACTCGATGCTGCAGCTGGCCACCGACCCCGCCATGCGGGGCCGGGTGATGGGCCTGCTGGTGCTGGTCTTCACCGGCGGCACCCCGATCGGCGCACCGGTGGTCGGCTGGGTCACCGATGTGTACGGTCCCCGGCTGGGCCTGCTCGCCTGCGGCGCGGTGTCCGCGCTGGCGGCCCTGGTGGTCGGTCTGGTGCTGGCCCGCAGCGCCGACCTGCGGGTGCGGTTCGACCTGCACCCCGGTCGCGGCGGCCGGGTGGTGGCCTTCGTGCCGCGTACCGCCGCCCGCGCGAAGTCGGAGCTGGCCGCCGCCTGCTGACGGTCCGCCGCCCCGGCGGTCCGGCCCGGTTGACCGTCCGGGCCGGGCGGCCGGGGCGTGATGCCGTCCGGCCCCGCTCCCGGCGGGTCGGCGGACGGCGGTCGGTCAGAGCCGGATCTCCAGGATCTGGCCCGGCCACGGCCCGGCCGGCTGCTCGACCTCGAAGGCCTCCGTCTCGGTGAAGCCCAGGGCGCGGTACTGGCCCACCAGCCGCCGGTCGTCGCCCGCGTAGCAGTCCACCCGGAGCAGGCCGATGCCCCGCCGCCGGGCCTCCTCCAGGGCGTCCGCGATCAGCGCGGCGCCGATGCCGGAGCCCGAGCGGGCCCGGTCGGTCACCAGGTTGCGGACGTACAGCTCGCGTTCGGCGACCGGGGTGGCGTACCCGGGCGGGACTTCGGCCAGCACGCAGGCACCCACCGTCCTGCCCTCGGCGTCCTCGGCGATCCGGACCAGATGGTCGCGGGCGTAGTCGTGGATCCGTTGCACCGCGGCCGGGCGGGCGGACCACGGTCGGTCGCCCCACTGGCCGGTGCGGCCCCGGGCGGTGAGCCAGGCGATGGCGGAGTCGAGCAGGTCGATGATGGCGGCCGCGTCCTCGGGCCCACCGGTGCGGATCTTCATAGAACCCTTCTAGTCCGGCGCGGCCCGCGGGGGAAGATGGCCCCATGAGGCTCTTTGTGGCGGTGCTGCCGCCGGTGGAAGCGGTGCAGGAGCTGGTCGACGCCGTCGCGCCGCTGCGGGAGCTGCCGGGCGCGGACCGGCTGCGCTGGACGGGCGTCGACGGCTGGCACCTCACGCTGGCCTTCCTGGGCGAGGTGCCGGCCGAGCGGCTCCCCGAGCTGGAGGGCGCGCTCGCCGCGGCCGTCGAGGGCAACGGCGCGCACCGGTTGCGGCTGGCCGGCGCCGGCCGGTTCGGCGACAAGGTGTTCTGGGCCGGTGTGGAGGGCGAGACCTGGGCGCTGCGCCGGCTCGCCGAGGCGGTCACCGGGGCGGCGGCCGGGCTGCTCGGTGAGGGGGACGCCTTCCGCTTCCACCCGCACCTGACGCTGGCCCGGGCCGGGTCGGCGCACGGGCGGCGCCGGGCGGTGCGGCGGCACGCGGTGGGGGAGCTGGAGGGACTCGAAGCGGCGCTGGCGCAGTTCCGCGGCGTCGAGTGGGAGGCTGCCGAGGTGCACCTGATGAAGAGCGAGCTGGACGGCGGATTCGCGCACTACGAGAGCGTGCGCAGCTGGCCGTTGGCCCGCTGGGCGCGGGGCTCGGGCGAGGGCGGCGGGGCCTCGGAGCGCGCCTCCGGCTAGGTCGGGCTGTTGTTGCCGACGTTGCTGCTGCCGGTCACGGCGGTGCGGACGTGGGCACCGGCGCGGGCCGGGCGAGACGTGGTGGGCTTCCTGGCGTCCGACGACGCCTGCTGGGTCACCGGGCAGGATCCGGAGGCGTCCGGGGGCTCGATGCCTGGCGTCCGGGCGCCGGCCGGGCGGCCCGCACGCCGCACCGCGCCGGGCCGGGAGTACGCTCGTTGACCGTGGACCCCAAGACTCGCATGCGTATCGTGACCGGCGCCCTGGTGCTGCTGCTGGCCGTCGTGGTGATCAGCTCGCTGGTCACCAGGTAGCGCCGGCCGGGCCGGCGGAACAGCACGAAGGACCGGCGGAACAGCACAAAGGGAAGGGCCACCGCCCGCGGGCGGTGGCCCTTCCCTTCAGCTTGCGAGCTCGCGACCCGGGGTCAGAGCTGGCCGACGACGTGGTCGATGCAGGCGGTGAGCGCCTCGACGTCCGCCGGGTCGATCGCCGGGAACATCGCGATGCGCAGCTGGTTGCGGCCCAGCTTGCGGTACGGCTCGGTGTCGACGATGCCGTTGGCACGCAGTGCCTTGGCGATCGCGGCGGCGTCGATCGACTCGTCGAAGTCGATCGTGCCGACCACCTGCGAGCGCTCGGCCGGGTTGACCACGAACGGCTGCGCGAAGGAGGACTTCTCGGCCCAGGTGTACAGGCGGGACGAGGAATCAGCCGTACGGGCGACTGCCCAGTCGAGGCCGCCGTTGCCGTTCAGCCACTCCAGCTGGTCGGCCAGCAGGAACAGCGTCGAGATCGACGGGGTGTTGTACGTCTGGTCCTTCGACGAGTTGTCGATGGCCGTCGGCAGGTCGAAGAACGGCGGGATGTAGCGGCCGGAGGCGGCGATCTCGGCGGCACGCTCCAGGGCGGCCGGGGAGAAGGACGCCAGCCAGAGGCCGCCCTCGGAGGCGAAGGACTTCTGCGGCGCGAAGTAGTAGACGTCCGTCTCGGTGATGTCCACCGGCAGGCCGCCGGCGCCCGAGGTCGCGTCGACCAGCACCAGGGAGCCCTCGTCGCCGCCGACCGGGCGGTTGATCGGCATCGCGACGCCGGTCGAGGTCTCGTTGTGGGTGAGCGCGTAGACGTCCACGCCCGCCTCGGCGACCGACAGCGGGTGGGTGCCCGGCTCCGTCTTGATCACCGACGGGTCGGCCAGCCACGGGGCGGCCTTCACCGAGGAGGCGAACTTGGAGGAGAACTCGCCGAAGTTCAGGTGCTGCGACTTCTCGCGCACCAGGCCGAATGCCGCGATGTCCCAGAAGGCGGTGGAGCCGCCGTTGCCGAGCACCACCTCGTACCCCTCGGGGAGGGAGAAGAGGCTGCTCACGCCCTCGCGCACACGCTTCACCAGGTCCTTGACAGGAGCCTGGCGGTGCGAGGTGCCGAGCAGGGCGGAGCCGGTCGCGGCGAGGGCACTGAGGGCCTCGGGGCGCACCTTGGACGGGCCGCAGCCGAAACGGCCGTCTGCGGGCTTGATGTCAGCGGGGATCTGGATCTGGGCCACAGGCGCAGCCTACTGGCTCGGATTGCGGAGTTGTTACGGTCGTCCGCCCGCTGAGATGTGATCTTTGCGGCGAAGGGCCTGCGCCGCAGCGCGAACGGGCCCGGGGAGCATCGCTCCCCGGGCCCGCCCGGCGTGTCGGCGGGGCGGCGGCCGCCCGCGCCCGAAGGCGCCGGCCGCGGCCGCCGCCCGGTGGGTCCGTCAGTGCGCGATCGAGCCGTAGCCCTCGACCTCGCGCGGGCTGCGCGGGGCGGGGCCGATGTAGCGGGCGGCCGGGCGGACCAGGCGGCCGGTGCGCTTCTGCTCCAGGATGTGCGCCGACCAGCCGGCCGTCCGGGCACAGGTGAACATCGAGGTGAACATGTGCGCGGGGACCTCGGCGAAGTCCAGCATGATCGCGGCCCAGAACTCCACGTTGGTGGCCAGCACGCGGTCGGGGCGGCGGTTGTGCAGCTCCTCCAGCGCGGCCTTCTCCAGCGCCTCGGCGATCTCGAAGCGCGGCGCGCCGAGCTCCTTGGCGGTGCGCCGCAGCACGCGGGCACGCGGGTCCTCGGCGCGGTAGACGCGGTGGCCGAAGCCCATCAGGCGCTCGCCCTTGTCCAGCGCCTGCTTGACCCAGGCGGTGGCGTCGCCGGTGCGCTCGATCTCCTCGATCATGCCGAGCACGCGGGACGGCGCGCCGCCGTGCAGCGGGCCGGACATCGCGCCGACCGCGCCCGACAGGGCGGCCGCGACGTCGGCGCCGGTGGAGGCGATGACGCGGGCGGTGAAGGTGGAGGCGTTCATGCCGTGCTCGGCGGCGGACGTCCAGTAGGCGTCGATGGCCTTGACGTGCTTCGGGTCGGGCTCGCCGCGCCAGCGGATCATGAAGCGCTCGACGACCGTCTCGGCCTTGTCGATCTCGCTCTGCGGCACCATCGGCAGACCCTGGCCGCGGGCGGACTGCGCCACGTACGACAGGGCCATCACGGCGGCGCGGGCGAGGTCGTCACGGGCCTGCTCGGCGGAGATGTCCAGCAGCGGCTTGAGGCCCCAGACCGGCGCCAGCATGGCCAGCGCGGACTGCACGTCGACGCGGATGTCGCCGGAGTGCACCGGGATCGGGAAGGGCTCGGCGGCGGGCAGGCCGGGGTTGAACTTGCCGTCCACCAGCAGGCCCCACACGTGGCCGAAGGAGACGTGGCCGACCAGCTCGTCGATGTCGACGCCGCGGTACCGCAGGGCGCCGCCTTCCCGGTCGGGCTCGGCGATCTCGCTCTCGAAAGCGACGACTCCCTCAAGCCCGGGTACGAAGTCGGACATGCGACGGCTCCTTCAGTTCTGCGATCGGCGGCGGCCGTGGTGGGGCAGCACGCCAGTGACCGATGGTGGTTGGCACTCGGTGCCAGCGTCTCAGGCACCGGGTGCATTGCGCCATACACCACCGAGGTGATGTTTCCCGAAGGCCGCCCCGATGGCGCTCGTTCTTGGTCCGGACGACCGGTGCGGCCGTGATTCCTGCGGAACCAACCGGTCCGATCCGGACATTCCCCCGGAGGACGGGCGGTGAAGCGGTGGCGAGACACCTTATCTCCCACCGGGGTTTGTCCGGACGTAGCAGTGCTCGTTGCTTGTCGTACGGGATGATGTTGCCGTGCAGACCCCGGAAAGCGACCACCCCACGCCCCCGAGCCCGGATCTCGCCGCGATGCGCGAGCACTACGCCCACGAGGGCCTGGCCGAGGCGGACCTCGCCGACGACCCGGTGACCCAGTTCACCCGCTGGTTCCACGAAGCGGGCCGGGCCGGGGCGGCCGAGCCCAACGCGATGGTGCTGTCCACCGCGGACGCCGAGGGCCGGCCCAGCTCGCGGACGGTCCTGCTGAAGGGCTACGACCGGCGCGGATTCGTCTTTTACACGAACTACGGCTCCCGCAAGGGGGCGGAGATCGCCGCCAACCCGTACGCCGCGCTGCTCTTCCCGTGGATCACGCTGGCCCGCCAGGTGATCGTCCAGGGCCGGGTGGAGAAGGTCGGCCGGGACGAGACCGCCGCGTACTTCCGCACCCGCCCGCACGGCTCCCAGCTGGGCGCCTGGGCCAGCGAGCAGTCCAGCCCGGTCGACGGACGCGAGGTGCTGGAGCAGCGGTACGCCGAACTGGAACGCCGCTACCCCGAGGGCGAGGGCGTCCCCGTGCCGCCCTTCTGGGGCGGCTACCGGGTCGTCCCGGAGGTCGTGGAGTTCTGGCAGGGCCGCGCGAACCGGCTGCACGACCGGCTGCGGTACGTCGCCGAGAGCGCCGGCTGGCGGGTGGAGCGGCTCTGCCCGTGAGGGGAGGCGGCGAGGAGCCCCGCCGTCGGCAGCCGAGCCGTTGTCAGGAGCGCTCGTCAGGTGGACGGCGGATGCCCACCTTCGACGACCTGGCCCCCGACCCCGCCGTGCTCCGGGGCCGCTCCGCTCCTCGCCGCCCGGTCGGCCTGCCGCGCCGCCGTCGGCCGACCTGCCCGTGCTGGTGCGGCGGGCGGTGCGGGCCCCGGCTGCTCCCGCCGTGCCGGTGGGTGAGGTTCCAGTCCTCGATCTGACCGCTCCGGCCCGAGGGTTGTCCTCCTTTCATCACACTGCCCGTCAACTGCCCGCTACATTTGGACGAGTTGGCGAAGACCCGGGGTGGCGGAGCGGAGGTCGCGCCGGACGGGCCCTGGGGGTGCGGTGCGGCCGTATTTTTTCTTCAGCTACGCGCGGCGGGACCATGAGACGGGCCGGGCCTTCGTCGACCAGTTCTTCACCGACCTCCGTGACGAGCTGGCCCGGATCGAGCCCGCCGCGGGGCCGGGCGAACTGGCCTACCGGGACACCGAGTCGCTGCGCCTGGGGGACGACTGGGAACGGCAGCTGTCCCGGATGCTCGGCGCCAGCCGCGCCATGGTGGCGCTCTACTCCCCGGAGTACTTCGCCAGCCTGTACTGCGGCAAGGAGTGGACGGCCTTCCACGACCGGATGCGCCGGCACGAGGACGAGAGTGGTGAGTCCGTCCCCGCTCTGATACCGGTGCTCTGGGCGCCGCCCCCGGAGGGACTGCCGCCGGAGGTCAAGAAGATCCAGTACGTCCAGCGGGACATGGGCGAGACCTATGCCCGGGCGGGCCTGCGGGACCTGCTCCGCACGGATCCGCACGGGCCCGAGTACACCCGGGTGGTGCAGGTCGTCGCCGAGCGGGTGCGGGACGTGGCCGGGCGCCCCGTCGGCGAGTCGCGGGAGCTGGACCTGGCGACGGTGCGCGGCTGCTTCCCGGCCTCCGCCCCGGTGGCCGGGGCACCCGCCACGACCGGCCTGGTCCGGCTGTTCGTCGCCGCGGGCCGGGCCGGCCAGGACGTCCCGGCGCCGCCCGACGACGGGCCGAGGGGCGGGTGGTACGGCGCCCGGCCGTGGGACTGGGCGCCCTACCACCCGCCCACCCGGCCCTCGCTGGTGGTGCGGGCCCAGCGGGCGATCACCCAGGCCGGGCACAGCACCACACTCGACGAGATCGGCCCCGATCTCGGCGCCCGCCTGGACCGCGCCCGCGAGGACAACCAGGTCAGTGTGCTGCTGGTGGACCCGTGGGCCGCCGGCGCGGGAGCGTACCGGCAGACGCTGAGCCACTTCGACGGCCGGAACCATCCGGTCACCGGAGTGCTGGTGCCGACCGGGACCGACGACCCGCCCGAGGGCCCGGCGTACACCCGGCTGTGGGCCGGCGTGCGCCAGGTCTTCCCCCGCAACTGGCTGCACCGCACCGGACCCGAACCGCTGTTCAGGGTCCGCGTGTCCCGGGAACGCTTCGAGGACGAGCTCCTCACCATGGTGACCGTCGCCCAGAACAAGCTGCTGGACGACGAGGCCACCGATCCGGCCGGTGTCAGGGCGGCCTTCGGGCTGGGGCCCGGCGGCCCGGCGATGCCCGGCCTGGCCGCTGCGGCCTGGCCACCCGCCGACCGCGCCGCCGCGCCGGCGGGCCCGTCGCACGAGGGAGACACCGAACGATGACCGCCGAGCCCGTCGCCCTGCCGACCGCCGAGCCCGCGACCCTGTCGGCGTCCGGTACCGGATCGGTCGCCACCTTCTACTCGTACAAGGGCGGTACCGGCCGCACCATGGCTCTGGCCAACGTCGGCTGGATCCTGGCGAGCCAGGGCATGCGGGTCCTGCTGGTCGACTGGGACCTGGAGGCGCCCGGGCTGCACCGCTACTTCCATCCGCTCCTGATCGATCCGGAACTGCACGCCACCGACGGGCTGATCGACCTGCTGCGGGCCTACGTGGGCCAAGCCCTGCCGGGGCCGGACGACGCACCGGCGCTGGGCCCCCGGCGGTGGCTCGCCGAAACGGGACGGCTGGATTCCTACGTCTGCGGCCTCGCCCTGGATCTTCCGGCCGGCGGCCGGCTCGACCTGATGCCGGCCGGGCGGCAGAACGCCGCCTATTCGGCGGCCGTCACCAGTTTCAACTGGCGCAGCTTCTACAACCGGAGCGACATCCGGGGCGCCGAGTTCCTGTATGCGCTGCGGGAGCAGTGGACCCGCTCCTACGACTATGTGCTGATCGACAGTCGGACCGGCGTCAGCGACACCTCCGGCATCTGCACCGTGCTCATGCCGGACACGGTGGTCGACTGCTTCACCCTGGGTGCCCAGAGCATCCGCGGCGGTGTCGACGCGGCCCGCGCCATCGTGAACGCCGAGGAGCGCGACATCCGGGTGCTGCCCGTGCCGATGCGGGTCGAGGGTTCCGAGCGGGCCGGCCTCCAGGCCGGTCGTGACCTCGCCCACGATTCCTTCGCCCCCTACCTCGACCGCTGGTTGAGCCCGGACCGCCGCGGCGAGTACTGGCGGGACGTGGAGGTGCCGTACCGGCCCTTCTACGCCTACGAGGAGATCCCCGCCACCGTGGTGGAACGGCCGCAGCAGGGATACGGCCTGCTGGGCGCGTTCGAGCGGCTGGCGGCCTGGCTCACCGACGGTCGGGTCCGCGCCCTGGACCCCGTTCCCGAGCGGGCCCGCCACCGGCTGTACGCGGCCTACCTGCGCACCGACCGGTCCAGGTCCCGGCAGGTGTACGTCAGTTACGCGCCCGGGGAGCGCGTCTGGGCGGAGTGGGCCGCCGCCGAACTGGCCGGCTTCGGCTACCTCGCCTCGCTGCACAGTGCCGCCGAGCCGCTCGACGACGCCGTCCCGTCCGACGCCGTCCCCTCCGATGCCGACGTGCAGGAGGCCGACGTTCCGGAGGCCGCCGGGCCCGCGGCCGGCGACGGCCGGGTGCTGGCCCTGCTGTCGCCCGAGTACAGCGCGCTGCCCCGGGCCGGCGAGCTCTGGCGCCGGCTGCCCCCGGCCGGCCACGACGGCGGACCGGAGCGGCTGCTGGCCCTGCGGATCGGGCCGGCGGCCGGCCGGCCCGCCGCGCCGTTCGCCGGGCGCGACGTCCCCGATCTGATCCGCACCTCCGCCGAGGAAGCGCGGTCGCAGCTCTTCGAGCTGCTCGGCCCGGCGCCCGGGGCCGGACGCTGGCTCGACGGCGCCGACGAGCCGGCGCCCGACCCCGTCCGGTTCCCGGGGTACCGGCCGTCGGTCCAGGGCATCCCGCCGCGCAACGCCGCCTTCACCGGCCGCGACCGGATCCTCGAAGTCCTGAGGGACCGCTTCGACGCGGGCCCGGCCGCCGTGCCCGTCCAAGTCCTGCACGGGCTCGGCGGGGTGGGGAAGTCGCAGACCGCCGCCGAGTACGCGCACCGGTTCGGCGGCGGCTACGACGTGGTGTGGTGGGTGTCCGCCGACGACCCGGCCGGGATCCCGCAGCGGCTTGCCGAGCTCGCCCCCGGCCTGGGTCTGCGGAGCGGCGACGACGTCGGGCGCACCGCCACCGCGGTACTGGACGCGCTGCGCCTGGGCCGGCCGTACCGGCGCTGGCTGCTGGTCTACGACAACGCGGAGGACCCCGAGTCCCTGGCGCCCTGGCTTCCGGCGGGCAGCCTCGGCGGCCACGTGATCGTCACCTCCCGCAACCGGAACTGGGCCGGGCATGCCGGGCGGGCCGAGATCGACGTCTTCGCCCGCGAGGAGAGCGTCCGACTGCTCTCGCGGACGGCGGGTGTCCGGAGCGACGAGGGGCAGCGCATCGCTGAACTGCTCGGCGACCTGCCGCTCGCCGTCGGCCAGGCCGCGGCCTGGCTCCGGGAGACCCCGATGCCGGCGGCGACCTACCTGGAGCTGCTGGAGGAGACGCTCACCGAACTGCTGGACCGGACCGGACCGGGGCCGGACCACTACCCGCACTCGACGGCCGCCACCCTGCGGATCGCCGTGCAGGACCTGGCCAGGGCGAACACTCCCGCCGCGCGGATGCTGGAAACCTGCGCCTTCTTCGGTCCGGACGCCATCCCGGCCAGGCTGCTCTACAGCCGGCCCGTCATCGGGACGCTGGGTCTGCCCGAGAGCGCCCGCCACGACCTGCTCACGATCGGGGAGCTCCTGCGCGCGGTGAACCGCTTCGGGCTGGCCCGGTTCGACCAGGCCGCCGGGACCATCGACGTGCACCGGCTCGTCCGGGCCGTGCTGCACGACCAGGTGGACGAGGCGGACGGGGCCGTGATCCGCGCCGCCGTGCACAGCGCGCTCGCGGCCGACGCCCCGGACGACCCGGACACCCCCGCCAACTGGCCGCGCTACGCCGAACTCCTGCCGCACCTGTGGCCCTCCGGAGCGGTCGACAGCCCCGACCCGCGGGTGCGGCGCTGGATCGTCGACTCCGTCCGCGCCCAGTGGCAGCGAGGCCTGCACGCCTCCGGCCGGGACCTCGCCGAACGGATTCTGGAGCGCTGGCGCCGGGACGCCACCGCAGCGGGCACGGAGCCCACCGGGAAGGCCGTGGGGGACGACGCCTGGATCCTGCAGCTGCGCACCCAGCTCGGCAACATCCAGCGCTCCCAGGGCGCCCTGCTGGAGGCCTACGAGACCGATCTGGACGTGCTGGAACGGTTGCGCGCCACGGTCGGGCCCGGCCATCTGCACACCCTGGCCGTGGCCGGCAGCCTCGGCGGCGACCTGCGCCTGCTCGGTCGCTACCGGGAGGCCCGTGACCTCGACGAACGTACCCTGGCCACCGCGCGGAACACCCTCGGGCCCGAGCATCCGCGCACCCTCATGATCGCCAACAACCTGGCCATCTCCGAATTCCTCGCGGGGGACCTGCCCGCCGCGCTCCGGCGCCACCGGCTGGCCCACCAGGTCCAGCAGGAGGTCCTCGGGGCCCGGCACCCCTACACCCTCTCCTCGGCCGCCAACTACGGCTGCGACCTGCGGGAGGCCGGCCGGCTCCAGGAGGCCCTCGACGTGCTGGAGGCGACCGTCCGCAGCTTCCGGGAGACCATCGGCGACGACCATCGCGAGACCCTCCGCACCCGCCGGCACCTCGGTGTCACGCTGCGCCGGCTCGGCCGCGGCCGGGAGGCCCTGCGGGGCGACGAGGACGTCCACCGGCGCTGCCTCGACCTCAGCGGTGCCCGGCACCCGGACACCGCCGCCGCGGCCGTCAGTCTCGCGGGTGACGTCGCGGCGCTGGGTGACACCGACCGCGCCGTCCGGTTGTGCGAGGACGCACTCGCCTACTACCGCGACGGCTTCGGCGAACTGCACCCCACCACGCTGGCCGTCACCGGGAACCTTGCCGCACTGCTGCGCCGGGCCGGGCGCACCGCGGAGGCAGGCGCGCTGTCCGAAGGCGCCCTCGAACACCTGCGCCCGCAACTGGGCGACCGGCATCCCTACGTCCTGGTGACGACGGCGAACCGGGCCAACCACCTGGTGGCGGCCGGTGCGGGCGAGGCCGCGGCGGCGCTGGAGGAACGGGCCGTCCCGCTGCTGGCCGAGGTCCTCGGTGCGGACCACCACGACACCGTCGCCGCCACGTCCAACCTGGCGCTGTCCCTGGCCGCCCGGGGCGAGGGCGACCGGGCCGCGCGGCTGACGGCGGACAGCCTCCGTCGGGCCCGGCAGACGCTGGGTGCGACCCATCCGATCACGGCGGCGGTCGAGGCGGGGGAACGACTGGACTTCGACATCGACCCGCCGTGGGTGTGAGGGGGCGGGGCGGGGGAACGACTTCCGTGCGCCACGCCGGTGCCCTTGTGCGACCGCCAGGAGAGTGAACTTTCGGCGAGAATCCGCAGTCCGGGCCGGTATCGGCCGAAGCAGTGCCAGGAACAGTACGGCGATGGCTGTGCGGGCCGGATACGCTTCTTGTGGACCGGGTGGTATACCCGGCATCCTGCTCTCTCTAACCCCCTTCGTGGAAGAGATTCGAACATGACACCCGCACTGGACACCAGGCCCAGCAGTGAACTGATCGACCGTCAGGCGACTGACCGGCCGACTCTGGCCGATCTGGCCTCACTCGGCGCGGAGGAGCTGTCCGCCCGGCTCCGACGCGCCCTGCCTGGTTCCGATTCAGGGCTGGTGCCGGTGGCGGCATTCAATTCCTCCATCTGATCAGTCAGTAATTCAGAGGCTCCGGCTGAATCCGGTAGACAATGGACAGAATTCCACTGCCTTTCACGCAATTCGTGGTGAAGGTGCACAGTCGATGTGATCTTGCCTGCGACCATTGCTATGTCTACGAACATGCGGACACGAGCTGGCGCACGCGTCCGAAGGTCATCGGCGACGAGGTGCTGGCCGGAGCCGCCGGCAGGGTCGGCGAGCACGCGGCCGCCCATCGGTTGACCGCCGTCCGGGTCGTCCTGCACGGGGGGGAACCCTTGCTCGCCGGCCCGGACCGGCTCCGCCGCGCAGCCGAGGCCTTCCGGTCGGCCCTGCCCCCCGGCTGCGCCCTCGACCTGCGGATCCACACCAACGGCGTGCTGCTCGACCGTGCCTTCTGCAAGCTGTTCGACGAGGTGGGGGTCAAGGTCGGCATCTCGTTGGACGGAGATCGCGCGGCCAACGACCGGCACCGGCGGTACGCCGACGGCCGCAGCAGTCACCCCCAGGTCCTGCGGGCGGTGGGACTGCTGCGCGAGCCGGAGTTCCGGCACCTGTTCGCCGGGCTGCTGTGCACGATCGACGTCGAGAACGATCCGGTCGCGGTCTATCGCGCACTGGCCGAGCTCGAACCCCCCGCGGTCGACTTCCTGTTGCCCCATGCCACCTGGCAGCAGCCCCCGAAGCGCCCGGCCGACGGGGGGGAAACCCCTTACGCGGATTGGCTGTTGAACGTCTACGACCAGTGGGAGGCGGCCGGCCGGCCGTTCGCCGTCCGCACCTTCGACTCGGTGCACCGCACCCTGCGCGGCCTGTCCAGCCTCACCGAGTCGCTGGGCCTGGACCCCGCCGACGTGGTGGTGCTGGAGACCGACGGCAGCTTCGAGCAGGCCGACAGCCTCAAGACCGCCTTCGACGGCGCGCCCGCCACCGGTATGGACGTCTTCACCCACGACCTCGACCAGGTCGCCCGCCACCCGGGAATGGCCCGACGACAGTCCGGCCTCGCGGGCCTCAGCGCCACCTGCCGCTCCTGCCCCGTCGTCCGGTCCTGCGGCGGCGGCCTCTACGCGCACCGCTACCGCGCCGACGCCCAGGGCGGCGGCTTCGACAATCCCTCCGTCTACTGCGGGGACCTCTTGACGCTCATCAGCGGTGTCGCCGACCGCGGCGGCCCGGAACCCATCCCTCGCGTACCGGCCCAGGCCGCCGAGCCCGTGGGGCCGCCCGCCCTGACCGACCGGCACCTGGGCGAGTTGGCCCGCGGCCACGGCGGCGCGGAGACCGTCGGAGCCCTGGCCCGCTCACAACTCGCCGTCACCCGGGCGATGCTGGCCGCGGTGCGGAGCAGCTCCGGCCTGCGCAGCTCGGCCGCGTGGGACGTGCTGTCGGCCCTGGACGCGGCCGCGCCCGCCGCCCTGGACGCCGTGCTCGGCCACCCGTACGTCCGGGCGTGGGCGGCCCGGCGACTCGCGGGCGACCCCGCCGCAGGGCTCGGGCCGATGGCGGAACTGGCCGCCGCGGCGGCCGTGCGGGCCAAGGCCGACGCGACGCTGGTGGTGCCCGTCCGCGGCGGCGCGCTGCACCTGCCGACCCTGGGCCGACTCATGGCGGCCGACGGCGAGGCCCGGGTCACCGGGACGCCGGAGGGCTTCACCGTCCGGACGGCCGACGGCGGCGTCGTGACGGTGACCGGCCGGGACGCCGCCGGGGGACGCTGGCAGCCGGTCCGCCGGATCCGGCTCGCCGACGGCTGGACGGTGGCGCTGGAGGACACCGATCCGCAGCGCGACAGCCACCAGTGGCCGGTCGAGGACCGTCTCGCCGATCCCGAACTGCACGGCTGGACAGGTGCCCTGCGTGAGGCCTGGGAACTGCTCGGCCGGGACCTGCCCGACTACGCGGCCGGCATCCGGGCGGGCCTGAGCACCGTCACCCCGCTGCGGGCGGGGCCGGCCGGGCGGGACGTCAGCGCCGCCGCCCGGCAGGCCTTCGGCGCGGTCGGGATCGCCCGGCCCGCCACCGCGCCGGTCCTCGGACTGCTCCTCGCCCACGAGTTCCAGCACGTCAAACTGGGTGCCGTGCTCGACCTCATGGACCTCTACGACCCGTCGGACACCGCGCTGTACCACGCCCCGTGGCGGCCCGACCCGCGGCCGATCGAGGGCCTGCTGCAGGGCACGTACGCCCATCTGGCGGTGACCGAGTTCTGGGGCACCAGGACGCTCGCCTACGACGGCCTGCCGGGGGGGACGGCGGACCACACCCGGGCGCAGTTCGCACTCTGGCGGCGGTACACCTCGGAGGCGGTCGAGCGGCTGGCCGGCTCCGGTTCGCTCACCGCCCTCGGGATGCGGTTCGCGGACGGAATGCGGGAGTCCGTGCGGCCGTGGCTGGAGATGCGGCTGCCGGACGCGGCCGAGGACGCCGCCGGGCGGGCGCGGCGGGCGGCGGCGCCGGAGAGGACGGTGGCCGGTAGTTGACCGATCGTCACATTCCGTCTGTATCCTCGCCTGCGACCCGTCGTAGCCCCGGAACGACCGGGGCCCACCAATCCCGGGAACCGTCATCCTCACCGAATCCCGTACCGGCACCGCCGCCGGCGCCCTGAGCCCCTCCGCCGGCCCCGGGCGGCCGGACCAGCCGCCGACCACGCCCCTCACCCGGGCCGAACTCGCCGGGCACTTCACCGACCTCGGTGTGCGCCCGGGCGAAGTGCTGCTGGTCCAGGCCTCGTTGCGCAGTCTCGGGCCGGTCGAGGGCGGCGCCGCCACGGTCGTCGACGCCCTGCTGGACGCGCTCGGCGGGCCGGAGCTGGGCACCTTGGTCGCCTACACCGCGACCCCGGAGAACTCCTCCACCTCCCGGTTGGCCGCCACCCTGACAGCGGGCTGGTCCGCCGAGCGGATCGCCGAATGGCGCGCCAAAATGCCCCCGTTCGATCCGGCGACCACCCGCAGTTCGCCGACCATGGGCAGGCTCTCCGAGGAGGTTCGCCGCCGCCCGGAGGCCCTGCGCAGCAATCACCCGCAGACCTCCTTCGCGGCCGTCGGCGAGCGGGCGAAGGAGATCACGGAGGTGCACGAGCTCGCCTGCCACCTCGGCCGCGAGTCGCCGCTCGGGCGGCTGTTCGAGATCGGGGCCCGGGCGCTCACCATCGGGGTGCCGCTGGACCGGTTCACCGTCTTCCACCTGGCGGACCTGCGGATGCCGGACCTGCCGACGCGCCACTACGGGTGCGTGGTGAAGGACGGCGACGGCAGCCGGTGGGTCCACTTCGACGCGCCCTTCCTGGACGACCTGCACTTCGCCGAGCTGGGCAAGGACGTCCTGCGCGAGGCGCGGGGGATCAAGGAGGCGGTGGTGGGTCGGGCGCACTGCCGACTGGTGCCGATCCGCGAGTCGGTGGAACTCGCGGTGCGCAGTCTGCGCCGCGGCCGCGGACTGCCCGCGGAGGAGTGAAAGCCGCCGGTGGGCGGGCCGTCCGCACGGCCGGGACGGTCCCCCGCAAGGCCCGTACGCCTGCGATCGTCCGGGACATGACGAGCGATCAACCCCGTTGCGCTATTCCATTGGAGTGCAAGTCGTTCTTACACTGAAGCCCCCGTGCGTGTGGGGACCGGTGGTGGACGGGCCAGGGGGAGGCGCGTGTGTACGACCCTGGGGGCTGGGACGAGGACGCGTCCCGTCCTTACTTCTTCCTCAGCTACGCCCATACGCCGAAGGCCGGCGCGCGCGGCGCCGGGGACCCGAACCACTGGGTCCGCCAGCTCTACCGTGACCTGTGCGAGGCGGTGCTGCAGCTCACCGCGCTGCCGGCCGGGGCCCCGGTCGGGTTCATGGACGAGAGCATGCACCAGGGCGAGCTGTGGGCCGACCGGCTCTCGCAGGAGCTGGCCGCCTGCCGGGTGTTCGTGCCGCTGTACTCGCCGCGCTACTTCAGCAGTCTCGCCTGCGGGCAGGAGTGGCACTCGTTCACCCAGCGGCCGGTCTACCCCGCCAACCGCGACTCGGAGCGGACCAGCGGCGTCGTCCCGGTGCTCTGGGTGGCGATGGGCCAGTACAAGCTGCCCGAGGTGGCCAGCCAACTCCAGTTCAACCACGCCAGTTTCGGGCCCGACTACGCGGCCGAGGGCCTGTACGCGCTGATGAAGCTCAGCTACTTCCGGTCGGCCTACGAGCTGGCCGTGCACCGGCTGGCCCGGCGGATCGTCGAGGTCGCCGAGGACACCGTGATCCCGGTCGGGCGCAAGCTCGACTTCCAGGCCCAGCCGAGCGCGTTCAACGTGGTGGCGCCCACCAAGCAGCTGCGGATCTCGGTGCTCTCGTACCACCGGGCGGAGCTGCCGCCGGGCCGCAACGCCGACTACTACGGCGCCCGGCGCACCGACTGGCACCCGTACCGGCCGGCCGCCGAGCGGCCGCTGGCCGAGCACGCGGTGCGGCTGGCGAAGCAGTTGGGGTTCCAGCCGAGCGTGCACGAGTTCGACGAGGAGGTCGAGGAGCTGACCGGCGGCGGGCAGCCCAGCGCCCCCGGCCTGCTGCTGCTCGACCGCTGGGCGCTGCGGGACGAGCACCGCCGGGAGCTGGTCCGCCGGTTCGACCGCAGCAACACCGGCTGGGTCGGCGTGCTGGAGCCGTGGAACCAGGACGACCCCGACTGTGTCGAGCACGAGGGCCCGATGGGCGAACTCAGCGACCAGGCCCTGCGGCTCACCCACCGGGTGGCCCGCCCCAGCTTCCAGGGCCTGGCCGCCGGGCCGACCGGGCTCGCCAGCCTGGAGGACTTCGACGACGCCCTGCCCAGGGCGGCGATGAAGGCCAAGTACGCCTTCGAGGACCGGACCAGAACGGGGGCGGGCGACACCGCCACGCCCCGGCCCAGCCTGCGTGACGCGTTCCGCGGCGGGCGCGGACGCGAAGCGGCGGGCCTCGTACCGCCGCAGACGGACGACGACCACCCAGCCAGCGCCGAAGGCGACAGCCCGCACGACGGGGCCGAGCCCGGGGGAGGATACGCATGAGCGAGAGCCGGACCAGGAACCTCCGGGTGGCGGGCCGTGAGGCAGCGCCCAGGCCGCAGGCGGAGGAGGACCGCAACGGCCGGATCGTCACCTTCTACTCGTACAAGGGCGGCACCGGCCGGACGATGGCGCTCGCCAACACCGCCTGGATCCTGGCCGCCAACGGTTTCCGGGTGCTCACCGTCGACTGGGACCTGGAGGCGCCGGGCCTCGCCAAGTTCTTCCACCCGTTCATCGACCAGGCGGTGCTGGCCGGCACCACCGGCATGATGGACCTGATCGCCGAGTACCGGGAGGAGGCCCTGCGGCCGGTCGAGCACGCCCCCGACTGGCATCTCGACTTCGCCCGGGTGCACCCGCACGCCCTCTCGCTGGCGTGGCCGCTGTTCCCCAGCGGCGGCAGCCTCGACTTCCTCTCGGCCGGGCAGTTCAACCGGGACTACTCGGAGGCGGTCGGCCGCCTGGACTGGGACATCTTCTACGACCGGTTCGACGGCGGGCAGTTCTTCGACGCGCTCCGCGCCGACATGCGCAAGCGCTACGACTACGTCCTGATCGACAGCCGGACGGGCCTGTCGGACATCGCCGAGATCTGCACCGTGCAGATGCCCGACGACCTGGTGGTCTGCTTCACCCTCAGCGACCAGTCGATCGACGGCGCCTCCCGGATCGCCCAGCACATCCATGACCGCTACCGCGACCGCGGCATCCGGATCCTGCCGGTGCCGATGCGCATCGACGAGGGCGAGAAGGAGAAGGCGGACGCCGGCCGGGCGCTGGCCCGGATCCGCTTCGACGGCCTGCCCGCCGGCCTCGGCGGCGACGAACTCGCCCACTACTGGGGCTCGGTGGAGATCCCGTACCGGCCGTTCTACGCGTACGAGGAGATCCTCGCCACCTTCGGCGACCAGGGCGGCAGCCCCACCTCGATGCTGGCCGCCTGCGAGCGGCTCACCGGCATGCTCACCGAGGGCCGGGCCAGCTCGCTGCCGCCGGTCGACGAGGAGGTCCGGCTGCGGTACGTGGACGCCTTCACCCGGCGCCGTCCGTCCGTGCCCGCCGACCTCTACCTGTCCTACGTGCCCGAGGACCGGATGTGGGCCGACTGGATCGAGTCGGTCCTCAGCCGGGCCGGGTTCCGGGTCCTGCCACGGGACTTGAGCGCCGGCTCGGACCCCCGGCACGAGACCGAGCGGGGCATCGACGCGGCGTACCGCACCGTCGCCGTGCTCTCGCCCGCCTACCTGCGCTCGCCGCAGGCCCGGGCGCTCTGGGAGTCCGTGGTCAGCTCCGACCCCTCCGGCACCCGGCGCCAGCTGGTGCCGGTCCGGGTCGGCGACGTGCGCCTCACCGCGCCGTTCAGCAACCGCAACCCGGTCGACCTGGTCGGCCGCGACGAGGCGCAGTCCGTGCAGACCCTGCTGCGGGCGCTCGGCCGCGGCGAGATCCCGCTGGAGGAGGCCTCCGGCACCGGCCCGCGGTTCCCCGGCAGCAAGCCGCAGGTCTGGGACGTCCCGCCGCGCAACCCCTCCTTCACCGGCCGGGCCACCGTGCTGGAGCAGCTGCGCAACCAGCTGCGCGGCGGGATGGCCGCGGTACTGCCCACCCCGCAGACCCTGTACGGCCTCGGCGGTGTCGGCAAGACCCAGGTGGCGCTGGAGTACGCGCACCGCTTCATGTCCGACTACGACCTGGTCTGGTGGATCGACGCCGAGCAGACCGAACTGGTCGCCCCGGCGCTGGCCGAACTGGCCCGCCGGCTGGGCCTGCGGGTCGGCGACTCGGTCACCGAGGCGGCCGAGGCGGCCCGCGAGGCGCTCCGGCGCGGCACCCCGACCTCGCGCTGGCTGCTGATCTTCGACAACGCGGACGAGCCGTCCGAGATCCGCCGGTTCTTCCCCGGCGGCTCCGGCCACATCCTGGTCACCTCCCGCAACCAGGCCTGGTCCGGCCACGCCGAGGCGCTGGAGGTGGACGTCTTCACCCGCGGCGAGAGCATCGAGCACCTCTGCCGCCGGGCCCGCGGGCTGTCCCGGACCGACGCCGACCGGGTCGCGGACGCAGTCGGCGACCTGCCGCTCGCGGTCGAGGTCGCGGCCGCCTGGCTGGACACCACCGGCACGCCCGTCGACACCTACGTCTCCCAGCTGCAGGCGGAGGCCGCCCGCGCCCTGGCGGTGGCCCGGCCGACCGACTACCCGACGCCGGTCGGCGCGACCTGGAACGTGTCGATCGCCCGGCTGCGGGTGCAGTCCCCGGCGGCGGTACGGCTGTTGCAGCTCTGCGCGTTCTTCGCGCCGGAGCCGATCTCGATGAACCTCTTCTACAGCGACCAGATGATCCGCGCGCTGGTGAAGTACGACGAGGACCTCAACGACAAGTTCATGCTGGGCAAGGTCATCCAGGCGATCGGGCGGTACGCGCTGGCCAAGGTCGACGCCGGCAGCAACAGCTTCCAGGTGCACCGGCTCGTCCAGGCGGTGATCCGCTCCGAGATGTCCCCGGACGACCAGGAGATCGCGGTGCACGAGGTGCACCGCATCCTGACCGGCGCCCGGCCCGTCCTCGGAGACACCGACGACCCGGCCAACTGGCCCGCGTTCGACGAGATCTGGCCGCACCTCACGCCCTCCAAGGCGCACAACTGCGACGAGCCGGACACCCGGCAGCTGCTCATCGACCGGGTCCGTTACCTCTGGAAGCGCGGTGAGCTGGAGCGCGCCCGCGACCTCGGCCACGCCCTGGACGAGGCCTGGACCGGCAAGCTCGGCGAGGACGACCGGCAGACCCTGCTGCTGCGCTTCCAGCTCGCCAACGTGCTCCGCTCCCAGGGGTCGTACGCCGAAGCGCTGGCGCTGGACGAGTCCACGCTGGCCCGCCAGCGGCGGCTGCTCGGGGAGCACCACCCGTACACGCTGATGACGGCCGGCTCGCTCGGGGCGGACCGCCGAGCCCTCGGGCTGTTCCAGTCCGCGCTCGACATGGACCGCGAAATCCTGGAGCAGTTCCGGGAGTTGTTCGGCGACGAGCACCCGCGCACGCTCTCGATGGCGAACAACCTGGCGATCGACTACCGGCTGGTCGGCGACAGCGAGGCCGCCCGCGACCTCGACCAGGAGACCCTGGACCGCCGCACCTCGGTCCTCGGCCCCAAGCACCCCTACACCCTCTCCACCAAGTCCGCGCTCGCCCGCGACCTGCGCGAACTCGGGGACTACAAGGGCTCGGCGGAACTCGCCCGCGAGGTCATGAACGACCTCATGGACGTCCTCGAACCCGACCTGCCGGAGAACCTGCGCAACGCCAAGTCGCTCGCCGTCTCGCTGCGCAAGGCCGGCAACCTGGCCGAGGCCCGCCGGATCACCAAGGAGACGTACGAGCGCTACCTGGAGCGCTACGGGGCCGACGCTCCCGACGCGCTGGCCTGCGCCCTCAACCTGGCCGCCGACTACAGCGCGTCCGGCGACAAGGAGGCCGCCCGCGACCTCGCCGTCACCGTCTACGACGGCCACCGGCGGCTGTTCGGCGCCGAGCACCCCTTCACCCTCGCCTGCGCCAACAACCTGGGCATCTACCTTCGAGGCAGCGGCGACGTCCAGGCGGCGATCGCCCGCGGCCGGGACACCGTCGAGGCGCTGCACCGGACGGTCGGCGGCGAGCACCCGTTCACCCTCAGCGCGATGATCAACCTGGCCAACGCCTACGGCGACGACGGCCAGTACGACCAGGCCGAGGCGCTGGAGCGCGCCGCCCACACCGGGCTCTGCAACCGCTACAGCTCCCGCCACCCCGACGCCGTCGCCTGCGAGGCCAACCTCGCGGTCACCCTGCGCGGCGCCGGCCGGCACACCCAGGCCGCCGAACTGCGGGCCCGGGCGGTCGCCGAACTGATCCGCCAGCTCGGCGAGGAGCACCCCAACACGGTCTCCGCCCGGGGCTGGAAGCGGATCAACCGCGACCTCGAACCGCAGCCCGTCTGAGCCGCCACGAGCCGGGTGCGCCCCGCCCGTCAGGCCCGCCGCGGGGTACGCTGCGGGCCTGATGAGCGACACGCACCTGCCTCCCGTCCTGGTCACCCGCCGGCTCGCCCCGGGGGTGACCGAGCGGCTCGCGCCGTCCTGCGGCGTCACCCTGCACGACGACGTCCGGCCGATGGAGCGGGCCGCGCTGCTGACGGCCGTGCACGGCCGGGCAGCCGTGATCACCACCCTGGACGACGTGGTGGACGACGAGTTCCTGGACGCGGCCGGGCCGTCGCTGCGGATCGTCGCCAACCACGCGGTGGGCACCCACAACATCGACCTGGCCGCCTGCGCCGCGCGCGGCGTGCCGGTCAGCAACACCCCCGGCGTGCTCACCGCGGCCACCGCCGACATGGCCTGGGCCCTGCTGCTGGCCGCCACCCGGCGGCTCGGCGAGGGCGAGCGGCTGCTGCGCTCGGGGCAGCCCTGGGCCTGGGCGCCGACCTTCCTGCTCGGCATGGAGCTGGCCGGCGCCCCGCTGGGCATCCTCGGGATGGGCCGGATCGGGCAGGCGGTGGCCCGCCGGGCCGCCGCCTTCGACATGCCCGTCAGCTACCACAACCGCACCCGGCTCCCGGCGGAGTCCGAGGGTGGCTCCCGCTGGCTGCCGCTGGACGAACTGCTGGCCGGGTCCGCCGTCCTGGTGGTCACCTGCCCGCTGTCGGCCGGCACCCGCCACCTGCTGGACGCCCGACGCCTCGCCCTGCTGCCGGCCGGCGCGGTGGTGGTCAGCATGACGGCCGGTGTGGTCGACGAGCGGGCGCTGGCGGCCGCCCTGGAGTCCGGCGCGCTGTCGGCCGCCGCGGTCGACAACTTCGAGCACGAGCCGGCCGTGCCGGCGGAGCTGCTGGCGCAGGAGCGGGCCGTCCTGGCGCCGCACCTCGGCAGCGCGACCGTCCGCACCCGGCAGGCGATGGGCGGCCTGGCCGTGGACAACGTCCTCGCGGTGCTGGCGGGCGGGGCGCCCCTGACGCCGGTCCTGACGCGCTGACGCCGGGTCACCCGCAGGTGGGCCCGGAGCCGCGGTGACGCCGAACCGCAGCGACCCCTGACGCACCCGCGCGAGTCCCGCCACCCCGTCGGGCGACGGGCCGCCCACCGGTCACCGTGCGTCCAACTGCGCTGCTCCGGACGGCCTGTTCGTCGCGCTGCGTGGCCGGCGGGCCGCTCCGGCTGCGGGGCGGGGCCGTCGGCGGGATGGTGGGAGGTGGACGGCGTCCGCAGTCCGGCGGCGCGCCGCAGCCGCGACCTTCCCGGGATGCAGACATGGATCCGACCATCACTTCGGCAGACCTGACCGCCGCCGCCGACCCGGAGACGTTCGGGAGATACCTCGCGAGCCTGGCGCCCCCGCCCGGCCACATGGGTATGGACCATCACGCCGGCCACTCGACCTCCGTGCGCACGGCGGAGTTCGAGGGCCATCAGATCAAGATCGTCACCAGCTACGAGGTCACCGTGGACGGCCGTCCGCTGGCGGCCGGGCTCGACGTGGACGACGACGGGATGCTGTCCTGCCACGGCCTGCCCGCCTACCAGTTCCGCTCGGCGCTGGACACCGTCCGGGAGCTGGTCCGCAAGTTCCCGCGACACTTCCGGAAGGACCACTGAGATGTCTGTCGTCCGGAGGAACATCCTCACCGACGCGGCCGCGCGGGACGACTTCGTCGAGGGCGTCCTCGCCCTCAAGCAGGAGCCGACCGCGTTCACCACCGAGCAGCTCGGCGTCCCCGGGACCCCCGCCCCGGTCCACACCTACGACCAGTTCGTGATCTGGCACTGCTGGACGATGATGACCCCGATCCCGCCCGGGGGGAACCCGCGGATCCGCAACGCCGCCCACCGCGGCCCCATCTTCCTGCCCTGGCACCGGGTGATGCTCGGTCTGCTGGAGACGAAGATCCAGAACATCCTGGGCAAACCCGACTTCGCCCTCCCCTACTGGGACTGGTCTGCCGACGGCGACCTGGGATCGCCCACCGACGCCCTGGTGTTCACCGAGGACTACCTGGGTGGGGACGGCGACCCGGTCGCGGACGGGAGGTTCGCCTTCCATCCCGGGGACCCGGCGACCTTCGCCGTCCGGATCGAGAGCGACCCCGGCGGGATGCCCGTCCAGGCCGACCCCGTACGCGGTCTGGTCCGGGCCTTCGCCCAGGACTGGCCCACGCTTCCGACCGGCGCGGAGGTCAAGAACGCCCTGGCCCACACGCCGCCGGCCGGTGCCGACCCGGTCGACCGGTACGACACCCTGGCCTTCAACGCCTCCTCGGAAGGCTTCCGCAACCTGCTCGAAGGCTGGATCCCGAAGGACCCGGCCCGGCCGGTCCACATGCACAACCAGGTCCATGTCTGGATCAGCGGCGACATGGCACCCGGCACCTCCCCCAACGACCCGGTGTTCTTCCTGCACCACTGCAACGTGGACCGGATCTGGGAGGGCTGGATGAACCGCTTCGGCCGGATCTACGCACCCGGCATGGACCTCCCGGCGGCCGTCTACGAGGGCGAGCGGATCGGCGACGCGATCGTCTCCCCGCTCGGGGCCTCCGCGACGCCGGGGTCCGTGCTCGACATCTCGGCGGTCTACACCTACGACGTGCTGCCGTAGGCACCCGTGGCGGCCGCGCGTTCCGTCCGGCGGCCGCCCGGCCAGGGGCGGCCACTCAGCCGGCCGCCCACTTCATCGCGGCCGTCATCACCCGCAGCGCGCCGAAGTGCGCGGCGCCCGGCTCCAGGATCAGGGTGGCGTCGGGGATCCGGTCGGCCAGCCAGCGGGAGTGCTCGACCGGCGAGAACTGGTCGTCCGCGCCGTGCCAGAGCCAGGTGGGTACGGCGATGTCGCCGACCTTGAACCCCCAGTCGGCGGTGAACGCCAGCACGTCGTCGATCCAGCCGTCCGCGTTGTGCCGGAACGCCTCGCGGAAGTTGCTCTGCAGCATCCGGCGGATCCCCGCGTCGGCGACCACGATCCGGTCGGTGGCGGGCAGTTCCGGCGCCAGTCCCTTGAGCAGCCGGATCGGGTCGTCCTTGATCTGGCGGGACCTGAACTCCATGCTGTCGGCGATCCGGTGGTGCCCGCGCTCGGCCTCCTGGTAGGCGTGCACGTTGGACGCCGTCATGCCCGCGTACCAGTCGAGGCCGGAGGCGGCCCGGGGAGCCAGGCTGACCAGTGCGGCGGCCCGGCGCACCCGGCCGGGCAGCAGCGCGGCGCAGGCCAGCGCGTGCGGGCCGCCGCCGGAGCGGCCGAGCACGGCGAACTCGGCCAGCCCGAACTCGTCCGCGATCGTCCGCACGTCCACGGCCGCCGCCGCGACCGGCCGGCCGGGCAGCCGGTCGGAGTCGCCGTAGCCGGGCCGGTCGAAGGCGATCAGTCGCACGCCGAGGCGGTACAGCACGGTGCTGCGCGGCGCCGGTCCGAACCGGCTGCCGGGGGTGCCGTGCAGCAGGAACACCGGGCGCCCTCGCGGGTCGCCGTAGGTCTCGACCGCCAGTGCGCGGCCGTCCGCCGCCTTCACCACGCGTGAAGCCACGCGGATCCTCCCGTTGTCGGGGTCATGGGGTTCGCCCGTCCGGTGCGGGCCGGGGCCGGCCCGTGCGGGGCGGTGCGGGGCGGTGCTCAGTGCTCGTGGCCGCGCACCTCCCGGCGGGCCTGCCAGGTGGTGTGCTCGCGGGAGACCGCGTCCTCCGCGTCCCGGGCCAGCCGGGCCCAGAGCTCCTCGGCGTCCGGCGAGCGCACGTCCAGCTGGGTCAGCTGGCGCCGGATCAGTTCCAGTTCGTCGGCGGCCAGCGCGTACGCGGCGGCCAGCGGCCGGTACTGCCGCAGCTGGGCCCAGGCCGCGACCGAGGCCGCGACCGCCGAGACGGTGCCCAGCGCGTCGTAGTCGAAGCCGCCCAGCGCCCGCAGCACGGCGAGGACCAGGCCGAGCGCCGGCAGCACGATGCCCAGCACGCCCGTCCAGAAGCCGGCCCGGGCGCAGCGGCGGGCCTTGGTGGCGTACCAGTCGTGCTGGACCTTCACCCGCTCCTGCAGGTACACCTCGCGGCGTACGCTCAGCGGTTGCTCGCGCAGGCCCCGCATCGCCTCGGTGACCTCGGCGGTGGCCCCGCCGCGCACCGCGCGGCTGTCCCGGAAGGCCTGCAGCACCCGGGCCAGCTGGAAGCGGTAGAGGCCCTCGGCGTCCGGCAGGGTGGTGGGCGGCGGCTGGTAGGCGTCGGCCCGGACGGCGAACTTCCAGGCGAGCGTCTTGACCGATTCGGCGGCGGCCCGGCCCTCGTACCAGAGGCCCTGCGGGTTCTGCCGGCCGGAGATCACCGCGAAGCAGATCGCGCCCAGGTACGCGGCCGCCGCCGGCCAGGCCCACACCGGGCCGTCGGCGGAGCCGGTGGCGGCGGCCACGACGAGCAGGATCAGCTCCCAGCGGGACAGCGCCACCGAGCGCCGCTGCCCCTGCTGGGAGGCGGAGTCGGCGGCCCAGAACAGCTCGGGCAGCAGCTCGTCCTCCCGGACCCGCCCCATCGAACCCGCCCCCGTCGCCATGCTCGGCCCCCACCCGTCGCCCAGGTCGCAGGGCTGTCCTGCCCCGGCCCGCCGACCGGTACGCCTGCCTCCGGGCCGGTATGGCCAAGAAGCCCCGAAGGTTGTCTCAGACCGGCCCGGGCGCCCGGCCACCGGCGGGTCGCTCAGAAGGTGTAGAAGATCCGGTCCGCGTTGTCCGCCATCAGCTTGGCGTTCCACTCCGTCCCGCCGTCGACGTTGCCGGAACGGAACAGCGGCGGCTCGATGCCCCGCTCCGCCAGCCGGCCGACCGCCGACGCGACCACGGCCTGCATCAGCGCGCTGGTGACGATGGTGGAGACCGGCCCGAAGGTGGTCGCCGCACCGGGGTGGGTGAGCTCGCCGTCGCCGACCGCGATCTTGTTGTCCAGCACCACGTCGCAGTGGTCCTTCAGGTACGTGCCGGAGGGGTGCTGGGAGCTCACCTCCGCCGGGTAGGCCAGCGAGGTCAGGCCGATCACCCGGATGCCCCGGGAGCGGGCGTGCGCGGCCAGCTCGACCGGCATCACCTGGCGGCCGGAGAGCGAGATGACGAACAGCAGGTCGCCGGCCCGGGCCGGGGTGTGGTCCAGGGTGGTGGTGGCCAGGCCGGAGACCCGCTCCAGGGCGCTGGCGAGCGGGGCCGGGCGCACCGTGACGCCGGCCATCCCGGGGACGTCCAGCAGGTTCACCGGGACGAGTCCGCCCGCCCGGTAGACCACATCCTGGGCAGCCAGTGAAGAATGTCCGGCGCCGTAGGTGAAGACCCGCTGCCCGCCGGCGAGGGCGTCCGCGAGCAGTTCCGCGGCGCGCTCGATGTTCCCGGCCTCCTCGGCCCGGACCCGCTGCAGGTGGCCGATCGCGGCGTCGAAGTACTGTCCGACCAGGTCACTCATCGGGGCCTGCGCTCTCTGCCGGGTCGGGGCGCCCGGCCGCTGGGGCGGCCGGGTGGTCCAGACCGCCAGTGGAGAAAGCTACGGCGAGCACCGTGGTGCCTGGAGCGTGCGGCTGTCAACAGGAACGAAAAGGGCCCGGCAACACCACCGGCTGGATCCGGTTGCCATCCCGGTAGGTCAGAATTGGCGGTGAGGACACCGAGGAACGGAGCCAGCGGCGATGTCTGGGCTGATCGACACGACCGAGATGTACCTTCGCACCATTCTGGAGCTGGAGGAAGAAGGCATCACCCCGATGCGCGCCCGGATCGCCGAGCGTCTGGAGCAGAGCGGCCCCACCGTCAGCCAGACCGTCGGCCGGATGGAGCGTGACGGCCTGCTGCAGGTCGCCGGCGACCGGCACCTCGAACTCACCGAGGAGGGCCGCCGGCTCGCCGTGCGGGTGATGCGCAAGCACCGCATCGCCGAGTGCCTGCTGGTCGACGTGATCGGCCTGGAGTGGGAGCAGGTGCACGAGGAGGCCTGTCGCTGGGAGCACGTGATGAGCGAGACGGTCGAGCGCAAGGTGCTCGCCATGCTCGGCCACCCCACGCAGTCCCCGTACGGCAACCCGATCCCCGGGCTCGACGAGCTGGGCGACACCAAGGCGGAGGGGGAGGGCTTCGACGCCGCCCTGGTCACCCTGGACGCGCTCCAGCCCGGTGACGGCGGGGCCAGCGTGGTCGTCCGCCGGATCGGCGAGCCGATCCAGACCGACGGCGACCTGATGCGTACGCTGCGCCGCGCGGGCATCCGCCCCGGCGCGACCGTGCAGGTGGCCACCGGCCCCGGCGGCGTCCGGGTGGGCACCGGCGAGGACGCGGCGGAGCTGGGCAGGGAGATCGCCGCGCACGTGTTCGTGGCGCTGGCCTGACCCCCGGGGCGGCCCGCTTCGGCGGCGGCCGGGGAGAAGAGTTGCGAGGGCCCGGTACGTCCCCACGTACCGGGCCCTCGCGTTCCCACCCCGTCCCTCCCTGCCCCCTGGTCCCGCCCCGTCCCCCCACTTCGTGCCACCTGGCCACCCCGAGCCCGGCCGGTGCCACGCCCCCCGCTCCCTCCCTGTCCCCGCCCTGTTCCCCTCCGGGCCTCCCGGCCCCTCCCCGATCGCCGCGCCCGGCTTCCCCGTCCGAGCGCCCCTCCCGGCAGTTCCCCGCTCACCGCTTCCCCGTGCGGTCTTCCGCTCCTCGGCCCTGTCCCCGGCCCCGCTGCTCCCTTCCGTCCGGCGGCGTCCCCTCTCGGAGGAAATCCTCCCCTCGGCAGATCTTGGCAATCCTTGAGCGTTGTCACTCGTACGAGGGGCTTTCGCCGTTGACCAGCGGGTACACCGGTCCTTTATCCGGACATGCGTCTGACGGGCCCTGTCCCCGGTGGGGGGCAAGGCCCGTCAGTCGCGCGCGGGGTGTCGCGCGTCGCACACCCTCACCCGATAGGCGTAGGGCGGCCGTTCGAGGGGGCGCCGGACAGCACCCGGACGGGTGACTCAGGAGTGCTGGTGCACCGCCGTCCGGCCCTGCCGGGCCGCCACCGCGGGGGCCTCGCGGCCGCAGGCGTAGGCCAGCGGGTTGATCAGCTCGGCGGCGTCCGGCAGCAGCCACCGGTTGGTGGAGGACGGCGGCCGGGCCCACTGGGCGAAGCTGTAAGGGCCCACCCGGGAGGGCGGGGCCACGATCCAGTCGCCCTCGCCGCGCGCCACCAGGTCGAGCCGGCCGGGCGCCCAGCCCAGCCTGCGGAGCATCTCGGGGAGCTTGGCCAGCACGCCGGGCAGCACCAGGAAGAGCAGCCGCCGACCGACCTGACCGGACGCGGCGGGCACCGCGACCACCGGGCCGAGCTGCAGGCCCATCCGCTCCATCCGGGCCAGCGCCAGGCAGCCGGCCACCTCCGGCACGTCCAGCACGTCGAAGGAGCGCCCGGTCGGCAGCAGGATCGAGGCCTGCGGGGTCTCCGTCCACCACCGGCGCACCACACCCGGGCCCGCGCTGGCCTTGCCGCGCCAGTCGTCGCCGACCGGGTGCGCGCCCGGGGCTCCGCAGCCGAGGTCGCCGCACGAGCAGCGGGCCGGTCCGTCGCCGTCGATCAGCCAGGCGCCGGGGGCGACCTCCCAGTGGCGTTCCTCGGCGTAGCTGACGGCTTCGATGAGCAGGGCGGGCAGCTCGCTGTCGCTGCTCCGCCCGGGGGCTCCTGGGGTGTCTTCCACGCGCTGCTCAACTACCGTCCGTGAGGCTGGTTACGGCCCGACGGGAGGCGGTGTGCCCGTGGGGCGCAATGTCACCCGAACCGGTGAGTGCTCCCCGCCGGAGCAGGGGCGGGCCGGGCGCAGTGGGGGCGCACGGGGGCATTCTCCCGGGCGCGCGGGGGGTGAGGACCGTCACCGTGGGTATCCCGCTGGCGTTGCTGATCGCTAACCTGGTGTCAGATTCCTTGGACGGTCGGACAGTCGGCAACAGATCAGCAGAATCGTCGTCCGCCGGCCGGGACCGGAGGGCGTTGGGGAGGCGAAGCCCATGGCCGCGAGACCACTTGTCGCACGACAGCCCAACGAGCGCCTGCAGCAACTCATCCAGGAGGCGAGCTGCTCGAACGCGGGCCTCGCCCGCAGGGTGAACCTGTGCGGCGCCGAGCACGGCCTCGACCTGCGGTACGACAAGACCTCGGTCGCCCGCTGGCTGCGTGGCCAGCAACCGCGCGGCCAGGCACCGGCGGTGATCGCCGAGGCGATCGGCCGCAAACTCGGCCGGGGGGTCTCGGTCGAGGAGATCGGGATGGCCGACGGCAAGAACCTCAGCTCCGGCATCGGGCTGCAGTTCTCGGCCACCCTCAGCGGCGCCCTGGAGCAGGTCTGCGAGTTGTGGCGCAGCGACGTCGGCCGGCGGGACTTCCTGACCGGCGCGGCCGTGGCCGCCTCGGCCCTGGTCGAGCCCAGCCGGGACTGGCTGATCACCCCGCCCGACCCGGTGGTCGCCCGCAGCGGCGCCGTCCGGGTCGGCCCCTCCGACGTCGCGGCGATCAAGGCCACCACGCAGATGCTGGTGGACCTCGACCACCGCTTCGGCAGCGGTCATGTCCGTCCGGTCGTCGTGCACTACCTCAACAGTGTCGTCTCCGGCCTGCTCAGCGGCGGGTACCGGGACGAGACCGGCCGGCAGCTGTTCGCGGCGGTCGCCCGGCTGACCGAACTGGCCGGCTACATGGCGGTCGACACCGGGCAGCCCGGTCTCGCCCAGCGCTACTACATCCAGGCGCTGCGGCTGGCCCAGGCCGCCGACGACCGCGGCTACGGCGGGTACGTGCTGGCCGCCTCGATGAGCCACCTCGCGGCGACCCTCGGCAACCCCCGGGAGATCGCCCAACTCGCCCGCGCCGCACAGGAGGGGGCCCGCTCGGTCGCCACCCCGACCGCGATGGCGATGTTCTACGCGGCCGAGGCGCGCGGCCACGCCCTGCTGGGGGACGCCCGCGCCTGCGAGGCGGTGGCGGCCAAGGCGCTGGCCGCGATGGAGCGCCGCAACCCCGAGGACGACCCGGACTGGATCGTCCACTTCGACGACGCCTACCTCGCCGACGAACTGGCGCACTGTCACCGGGACCTGGAGCAGGCCGGCCAGGCCGAGAAGTACGCCCGCCGGGCACTCGACCTGCACCCGCCGACCCGGGTGCGCCGCCGCGCGGTGGACCTCGTCCTGCTGGCCACCGCCCAGTTGCAGCAGCGCGAGGTCGAACGGGCCTGCGAGACGGGCACCCAGGCCGTCCGGCTGCTCAGCGGGCTGCGTTCCAACCGGGGCGTGGAGTACCTGGACGAGTTCCGGCGCCGGCTGGAGCCGTACCGGGAGCAGCGGGTGGTCCGCGAGTTCCAGGCCAGGGCGGAGGCGGAGGCGGCCTGACACCGGCCCGGGGCCGGGGGCGTGGCCGCCGGCCCGGGCGCGGTCCGGTCCGGCCTCTCGCGCCCCGGCCTGCCCGGCGCCGTTCGCCCGCCCTGCGCGGCCTGTGCCGGCCTGCCGTGTGCCGGCCCGCCCTGCGCCGGTCCGTCGTGCCCGGGCCCGCCCGACCCTCGTCCGCCCGCTGCAGGCCCGTCCGGCGCCGGGCGGGACACTGCTCGGTCCTGCCCGGCAGCGGGCAGGAGAGGGCCGTTCGCGCTGCTCGCCGCCGCTGCCGGCCGCCCGGATCCGGGCAAGCGGCACTCCGCATGGTCACCCGTGACGGTGAACCGGTACCGTGGGCGCGACGTTCACGGGCAATTGACGCCCAGGAGAACCGCCCAGATGTGGTCCGCCGTCAACGAGGGCGCGGAACAACCGAGGAAGGCCCGGGTGCGCGTACGGGAGACAGGGGACGGGTGGCCGCCGGCCACTCGATCGCTGTCGGCTGTCCCGGCGGGCCCGGTGTCACGCACAGGTGAGGAATCGCGTTGAACCAGCGCCGCTCGTATCCCAACTCCGGTGACTTCAATCTGGATGACCTCTTCCGGCCGGAGCCCGGCCAGCAGCAGGGGCAGCCGGATCAGCAGCAGGGCCAGCTGCCCGGTCAGCAGCAGGGTCAGCCCGGCCTGCCGTCCCAGCCCGGACAGCCCGAGTACCTGGGCGGCGGCCCGGGCCAGCCCGCGCCGGCCCCCGGCGGCAGCTGGGGCGGCCAGCAGCAGTACGCGCCCCCGCAGGCGGCCGCCCCGGCGCCCGAGACCCAGTACCTGCCGCCGTACCCCACCGCCGACCCGCAGGGCGGCGGCTACCCCGCCCAGGGCGGCCCGCAGGGCTACCCGCCCCCGCCGCAGGCCGCCTACGGCTCCGCCGACCAGGGCTACGCCCCGGCGGACCACGGCTACCAGCAGCCCGGGTACCCGGCGGCCGCGCCGGCCTCGCCCGGCTACGCGGCGCAGGCCGACACGACCTTCACGCCCGCCCGCTCCTCGGCCGGCGCCGGCGGTCGGCGGCCGTCCTCCAAGCTGATCATCGGGGGTGTGGTGGCAGGCTGCGCCGCCGCCGGGATCCTGGTCGCCGTGCTGGTGAGCAACGGCGACTCCACCGACAACGGCCGGCAGAACCCGGGTACGCCGGTGGCGGCGGGCAGCAGCGCCGCCGGCAGCGGCAGCGCCGGGGCGACCGCGGGCGCGATGAGCGCGGCGGCCAAGGAGCAGGCCAAGGGGCTCTCCGACCTGCTGGGCACCGCCAACGACAGCCGCCAGGCGGTGATCGGGGCGGTCGCCTCCGTGCAGAAGTGCGACAAGCTCCCCGAGTCGCAGCAGGCGCTGACCGCCGCGGCCGGCCAGCGCAGGGATCTCAAGACCAAGCTGGCGGCGCTGAAGACGGACCAGCTGCCCACCGGTCCGCAGCTGGTCGAGCAGCTCAACCAGGCCTGGGAGGCGTCGGCCACCGCCGACACGGAGTACGCGGCCTGGGCCGGCGACGCCCAGGCGGGCTGTGACCCGAAGAAGGACAACGCGCACTACAAGGCGGCGGTGGCGGCCAGCGGCACGGCCACCACGGCCAAGAAGCAGGCCTCGGCGCTGTGGAACGCGATCGCCGGCCAGGCCGGCCTGGCCACCAAGAGCGACGGGGACCTCTAGGGCTCGCGTGCGGCCCCCTCGGCGGGCCCGTGCCCGGCCGCCCTGGCCGGGCGGCGGGGTGGCGGGGCCGCGCCTGTCACGGGCCCGGGCCGTGCCCGGAACGGGAAGGCGGGCCGGGCCCCACCGGCCCGGCCCGCCTTCGTGCACCGCACCCCGCGGTCGGCTGCTACGGCTTCTTGCCCCCGGTCAGCACCCAGCGCACGTCCACGAAGCCGGGCTGCTGGAGGGTGAGCCGTCCGGAGCTCGCCTGCTGGTAGGTGACCCAGGTGTTCACCAGCCGCGGCGACTCCGCGCTGGCCAGCATGTTGGTGGCGCCCCAGGCCAGTGGCGGGGTCAGGCCGACGGTGTCGATCGGGTCGCCGCTGTCCAGCACCGCGGTCAGCGCCTTGGTGTTGATCGGGCGGCCGGCCGCCCTGAGCCGCTCGCCGACCTGGCGCAGCACCTCGTACGCGACCCAGGTGGTCTGCACGCCGGAGTCGGCGACGTCGACCATCTTGCCGTCGGCGGAGTTGGCCCGGATCACCGAGCGCAGTGCGTCCCAGACGCCCGAGGACTCCGGCGGGTACCAGCCGGCGACGTACGCGCCGGCCAGCGGGCCGCTGTCGCCACCGGTGGAGTCGACCACCGACTGCTGGACGCTGCCGATCACCGAGGCGAGCCTGGTGTTCTTCGGGCCGAGGCGGCGGTAGGAGTCGAGCAGGTTGCCGGTCGGCTCGGTGCCCAGGGCGACGGTCACGCAGTTGCCGGCGTCGTCCTTGCCGATGGCCTTGCGGGCGACCTCGGTGTAGTCGCTGGACTTCTCCGGTGCCTTGACGTCGACCAGCTTGACGCCGGCCGGCTTGAGCGCGTTGGCGAGGTAGCCCAGCAGGCTGTCGCCGGCCGGGGTGTCCGGGCGGACCAGGGCGACCGAGCGGCAGCCGCTGTCGACCAGCTGGCGGCCGCTGCCGGCGATCAGCGCCGGCATGCCGCCCGCCACGGGGTAGGACAGCGGGCTGCTGAACTCGGCGCCGGAGAGGCCGTAGCCGCCGAGGTACGGGATGCCGGCCCGCTCCAGGGTGGTCATGAAGCTCTCGCCGAACTGGCTGTACGAGCCGACCACGGCGATCGCCTTGGCGTCCACCGCCTGCTGGGCGCACTTGGCGGCGCCGGCGGCCTCGTTGTGCTCGTTGCAGGTCAGCACCCGCACCCGGTGGCCGCCCAGGCCGCCCTTGGCGTTGATGTCGCGGCCGACGGCCTCGGCCAGGGCCGTCATGCCGGGCCGGTCGGTGGACCCGGTGCCGGACGGCGCCCAGGTCATCACGGTGAGTTCGGCGCCGCCGGTCGATGCGTCGGCCGGGCCGCCGCAGGCCGAGGCGGCGAACAGTGCCGGCAGCATGGCCACCGCCATGGCTGTGCTCACCACGGTCCGGCGGCCTGGGGAGCGCCGTCCGGGTCGGCCCGCCGCGTCGTCACGGCGCCCGGCCGGCTGCTGCTCTCCCGCCGACTGCTGGTCCTCGGGCGATGCGGTCTGCCTGAACATGGCTTTCCCTCCCTGGGCAACCCTGTTGCTCACTGGCACCAGCCAAGCCGCCATGCCACAAGCACAGAGGGCAGAAAAGCGAACGGACGGCCAACGCGGGCGGAACACCGGGTGGGGGAGGTCGGGGACGCGTGTAGAACGCGAACGGTGGGGGAACGTACGATCACTCCCCATGTCCGCCAGCACAGATTCTTCGTATCGGTCTGCCCGAAACCCTTCTCGTCCGGGGCACCGCTCCAGCACGATGGGCGGCATGCCGCTCAACGACCTGCCCTGGTGGCGCTGGCGCGCCCGACTGCGCTCGGCGCTGCACATGCTGTCCGACCCCGCCTTCCAGCAGGAGACCTGGCTGGCCGGCCGGGACGGCTTCGGCGACGTGACCGATGCCGTGTACCGCCTGGTGGAGGACACCTGGCTGGACCGCTGGTCCGCCGAGAAGTACGTCGGCACGATCTTCCGTGACTCCGGCGAGGCCGCCGTGGTGGACGTCGCGGTGCTGCGGGTGGTGCGGATCCTGCACCAGGTGGGCGCGGACGCGCCGGTCTCCGACTACCTGGCGCACCACGGCTGGCCGGAGGCGATCCGGGCCTGCCGCGAGGCCCATGTGCGGCTGGCGCAGAACGACGGCGACGACCCGGACGCGGCCCCGCGTTCGCTGGAGGTCCTGCGCATCATGACGCAGGTCTGACCGGCTGCTCGCCCACGCCCGGGCCCGTACGGGTCCGGGCCGGGCCGGCCCGGTCGCGGTCGTCCCCGGCCGTCCCGTGCCGCTGCGGCCGGGCGTCCCGCAGTTCGGGCAGCGCGGCGAGCACTGTCCGGAATATGACACGCTTGACCGTCCACGCCGAACGATCTTCAGGACAGGACCCCCCACCGTGGAACAGCAGACGGCCAGCGCCCAGTACGTCCTCACGCTGTCCTGCCCGGACAAGCAGGGGATCGTGCACGCGGTCTCCAGCTACCTCTTCATGACCGGCTGCAACATCATCGACAGCCAGCAGTTCGGCGACGGGGACAGCGGGCTGTTCTTCATGCGGGTGCACTTCTCCGCGGAGGAGCCGGTCACGGTCGACAAGCTGCGGGCCAGCTTCGCCGCCATCGGCGCCTCGTTCCGGATGGACTGGCGGATCCACCCCAGCGCGGAGCGGATGCGGATCGTCCTGATGGTCAGCAAGTTCGGCCACTGCCTGAACGACCTGCTGTTCCGCACCAGCATCGGCGCGCTGCCGGTGGAGATCGCCGCGGTGGTCTCCAACCACGGCGACTTCGAGGAGCTCACCGAGTCGTACGGGATCCCCTTCGTGCACATCCCGGTCACCCGGGACACCAAGGCGGACGCCGAGCGGCAGCTGCTGGACCTGGTGGAGCGGGAGAACGTCGACCTGGTCGTGCTGGCCCGCTACATGCAGGTGCTCTCTGACGACCTGTGCAAGGCGCTCTCCGGCCGGGTCATCAACATCCACCACTCCTTCCTGCCGAGCTTCAAGGGCGCCAAGCCGTACCACCAGGCGCACACCCGGGGCGTGAAGCTGATCGGCGCCACCGCGCACTACGTCACGGCGGACCTGGACGAGGGCCCGATCATCGAGCAGGAGGTGGCCCGGGTCACCCACGACGTGACGCCGGACCAGCTGGTCGCGCTCGGTCGGGACGTCGAGTGCCAGGCGCTGGCGCGGGCCGTGAAGTGGCACAGCGAGCACCGGGTGCTGCTCAACGGGACGCGCACCGTCGTCTTCACCTGAGCGACCTGAGCGACCTGAGCGACCTGAGCCACCCGCGCCGCCTGAGCCGCCTGAGGCCCGTGAGCCCGCGGCCCCGGCCGGCCGGGCCAGCCGGGCCGGCCGGCGGTCCCGTCAGGGCCGGGACAGCAGGGGCGCGGCGCGCAGCACCTCGCGGATCGCGGCCCGGTCGCCGTGCTCGCCGACCGGCAGCCGGTCCGGGTCGCGGTGGGCGGCGGCCAGCTGGCAGAACTCCAGGCCGTCCAGCACCATCGCGGCGACCGGCTCGGTGGTCCGCCCGTACCCGGCCCGGTTGCCCGGCGGGGCGGGCCCGTCCAGCGGGATCAGCCACTCGCCGGCCGCCGGGCCGTCGATCACCAGCCTGAGCAGCCGGGCCGGCCGGTCACCGCCCGGGCCGGGGCCGGGGCCGTGGCCCGGGTGACCGGTGGGGCCGGGCCGCCCGGCGCGGCGCAGCGCGGCCACCGCCTCGGGGAGCATCCGGGCGGCCAGGTCGATCATCTGCCGCAGGTGCGGCGGAGCCGGCGGCGCGTACGGGTAGGCGACCGCGCGGGCCACGTCCTCGCCGTGCACGTAGCACTCGAAGGCCCGGTCGACGAAGGCGTCCCGGAGCGGCAGGGCGGCGAACCCGTAGTCGACCGGGACGTTGCCCCCGGGCGCCAGCGCGGCGCTCCGGACCAGGGCGTGGGTCTGCCGGCGCCACCGCGTACGGACGGACTCGGGGGAGCAGCCGGCCTGGGCGGCGGCCAGCCGTTCGCTGCGGTCGACGATCCCGCTGAACGGCGAGGCGCCCTGCCGGGGGACCCGCGTCGCCGGCTGCCCGGCCTGGGCCGGTATCCGGGGTGCGGCGGGGGCGGCGGCCGGGCCGGGGGCGGCAACCGGTGCGCCGGGGTCCGGGCCGGCCGGGACCGGATCGGGGAGGCCGAGGGCCAGCGCCAGGTAGCCGTCCACCGCCGCCAGGTGGCTGAGCACCTCGGCCGGCCGGAGCCGGTCGGTGCCGCCGTGCCAGGGGAGTTCGACGATCTCCTGCCACTCCTCGGGGCCGAGGTCGCGCAGCAGCGCGTCGAGCTTGGCGGTCTCGGCGCCGTACGGCGCGCCCCAGGCGGGGACGGGGAGTTCGGCCGGACGCCGGGCCAGGCACCAGTCGAGCACCTGCTGGCGCAGCGCGCCGGACGGGTCGAGCGGCTCGTCGGCGGAGAGCCACCCGGCGGCGTCCCGCAGCCGGGTGCCCTCCTCGGCGCAGTCGGGGCAGAGCCGCAGGTGCCGTTCCAGCCCGGCGGCCTCGCGGCGCGGGCAGGCGCCCAGCGCCCAGGCACCGAGCAGGGAGCGCAGGTCCTCGTGCTGCTGCTCGGTGAGCGGTCCGGCGGTCGGGTCGGCGCTCACGACAGGCTCCCTGCGGGGGCGCCGGCGCCCGCGGTGGCGGTGCCCGCCGCCGGGGGAGCGGGCGCCGCGCCGCCCCGGGTGCCGTCCGCGCCGTCGCCGCCGTCCTCGTCCCGCACCTCGGTCAGTTCGGTGGCGAGCAGTTGCAGGCCGAGCCGCATCCGCTGCTTGGCGACCTGCTCGCTGATGCCGAGCCGGTGGGCCGTCTCCTGGTAGGTCCGGCCGTCGTAGTAGGTCGCGGTGATGGTCTCGCGCAGCGGGTGGGGGAGGGAGTCCACCACGTACTGCACGCGGGCGGCGGTCGCCACGGCGCGGATCTCCTCGTCCAGCGTGCCGCCCCGGGGGCTTTCCCCCGGGCCGCTCCCGGGGGGTCCGGTCCCGTCGGGGCCGGTTCCGTCCGTTGCGTCCGTTGCGTGCTCCGCCGGGCCGTCCGACCGGCTGCGGCTGAACCGGATCGCGGCCCTCGGGGTGCCGGCCTGGGGACACGCCGAGGGCCGCGATCCGGTTCAGCCGCAGCCGGTCGACCGCCCGGCGGTGCGTCAGGGCGCCGAGCCAGGAGCGCAGCGAGCCCTCGCCGGGGTCGAAGGCCTCCGGGTGGGTCCACAGATGGGCGAAGACTTCCCGGGTGAGCTGCTCGGCGGCGGCCTGGTCGGCCAGTATCCGGCCCGCCAGGCCGTGCACCAGCGGGGCGAGTTGGTCGTAGAGCTCGCCCAGCGCCGTCTCCTCGCCCCGGGCCAGGCGTCGTTGGAGTCGTTCGTCCCAGGAGGGTGTGTGTCCGGGGGTGGTCATCGGCACGCCCCTCCCGGCACGGTCCGGGCCGGCTGCCGCCGGCCTGCTGCTCCCAAGGTAGCCCTTGGGCCTCGCGGTCCGGGCGGAAATCCTCCGAAGGGGGTCGAAGAGCTGTCGGTCCGTCAGCACATCCGGTCCGTGCACGATGTCTTCGCGCGGGGCGCTGTTCGAAGGCGCGTGGACATATGTAGGAAGGGTGGTTCCAGAGTGGCGGCCGTGGTGTCCCGGGAATGGGCGGGTAGTTTCGCTACCCTCGTCCCCAGCGGGTCCGGCAGGGTCGTGGGCGGGCGCCCGGCCGGTCATCGGCGCGAGCGTCGCCAGAGTGAACGGGACAGTATGCACTGCCCTGTCCCCCGATCGTTGGAATATGCCCGAAGCGCTTGCTGCGGCCGAACCGCCGGATCATCCTGAGGCGTATTCGTGCCGCAGCCAGTACGTGACGGACAGGGTTGTGCGACGGACGAGAGCGCGGGGCTGCCCGGCCGCAGGGGCGGGCGGCCCGGGCCGGCCGACCGAACCGGCCCGATCGAAACGACGGTCGAACTGCGAGTGCGGGTGGTGGAGCGGTGCAGGTACTTCAAGTGCAACTGGCGGTGCAGGCGGACCCCGCCGAGGTCGGCCGGGCTCGCAGGTGGGTGCGCTCGCGGCTGCTGAACCAGGGAGTGGACCCGGACGCGCCGATCGCCGAGACGCTGGTGCTGGTCGTCTCCGAACTGGTCACCAACGCGGTGGTGCACACCGGGTGTCCGGCCGTGCTGAGGCTGCTGATGCCGGTGGACTCCACCGCCGCCCCGGGGCCGGCCGCCGCCGGCGGTGCCCGGCTGTTCGCGATGGTCGGCCCGTTGCGGGTCGAGGTCGCCGACGCCAGCCAGGTGGCGCCCGCGCCCCGGCACGCGGGCGACGACGAGGACGCCACCAACGGCCGGGGCCTGGAGCTGGTCGAGCTGCTCTGCGACCGCTGGGGCTGGTACCCGGACGGCTCGGGCAAGCGGGTCTGGTGCGAGATCGACGCCGCGGCCACCGCCGTCCGGCCGATGGCGGGCGGCCTGGACGCGCCGCTGCACGACTCGCTCGACCGGGTGCCGGCGGCGCCCTGAGACCGGCCCCGGCACCGTCCTGACGCAGGGCCTCCCGTGGGCCCTGACGCAGGGCCTGCCGCGGGCCCTGGCGCGGTGCCTGGCACGGGCCCTGACGCAGGTGCCGACACCGGCGTCGGCCGGATGCCGGTATCCGTCCGGTTCTGGCGGCCCGCTCGCCGGATACGGCCGAAAGACAACGCAACCATTCCGAATTTCGGACAACCCATTGACGTGAAGTATTCAGCTGATCACTCTTGGGTGCAGTTCTCCGTTGCGAGGGGACGTCGAGGAACCGCCGACCATCACCGCGGCACTGCTGTCCAGGGGGAACTCAGCAGGCGGGCCGTGCGGTGCCGGTTGCGCGAAAGCGCCTCGGCGAGTGCGGAGGGCTCGGCGCGGGTTCAGGGCCCGTGCGTCGCCGTTGGACGGCGGTCGGCCGTGCCGTGCTCGGGGTGCGCACGGCGCGCCGCCGTCCAACCCGCGGCCGGCACCCGCCCGCGTCTCCGCGGGACGCCCCGGAGCCGACCGCTCAGGCCGGGCGGGGGCGTTCCACCTCGCGGAAGGTCCGCCGGTAGGCGCTGGGTGCCACGTCCAGCCGCCCGCGCAGCTGCAGCCGCAGTGAGGCGGCCGTCCCGAACCCGGACTCCCGCGCCACCTGGTCGATCGTCAGGTCGGTCCCTTCCAGCAGCTGCCGGGCCCGCTCGGTGCGCTGCAGCGTCAGCCACTGGCCGGGGCTGCTCCCGGTCTCCTCGCGGAACCGGCGGGTGAAGGTGCGTACGCTCGTCCCGGCCCGGGCGGCGAGCTCGCGCAGCGCCAGCGGCTCGTCGAGGTGCTCCAGGGCCCAGGCCCGGACGGCCGCGGTGCCGGGCCCGGCCGTCCCGGTCACCGGCCGGGGCAGCTCGACGTACTGCTTCTGGCCACCCTCGCGCCACGGCGGCACGATGCAGGTGCGGGCGACGGCGTTGGCCACCGCGCTGCCGTGGTCGCGCCGGACCAGGTGCAGGCAGAGGTCGACCCCGGCCGCCACCCCGCCGGAGGTGAGCACGTCCCCGTCGTCGGTGAACAGCACGTCGGGGTCCAGCCGGACCTCGGGGAACAGGGCCGCGAAGTGCGCGGTGTGCCGCCAGTGCGTGGTCGCCGGACGGCCGTCCAGCAGCCCGGCCGCGGCCAGGACGAACGCGCCGGTGCAGATCGACACCAGCCGTGTCCCCGGCCGGAGCCGGGCGAGGGCGGCGGCCGTGTCGGGCACCGGTCCCCCCGTCGCGTAGGCCTCGGCGAGGGCGGTCGCGGCCGGGACCACCACGGTGTCGGCGTGCTCCAGGAGTTCGGGGCCGTGGTCGACGCTGATCCGGAAGTCGGAGCTGGTCGCGACCGGGCCGCCGTCCAGCGTGCAGGTGGCCACCTGGTAGAGCGGGGTGCCGTCCGGGGCCTTGGCGGACTCGAAGATCCGCGAGGGGATGGCGAGCTCGAAGGCGATCACGCGGTCCAGGGCCAGCACCGCCACCCGGTGCGGGGCCCCACGGTGTGCGGCGCTCATGCCGGTCTCCCCTCGTCGAGACTCCCGATGCTGCCACACGGGTGCGGACGTCGCTGGCCCGATCCTGACGAAACATGGCAGTCAGGCCACTCGTAGGGGTCGGCCGACTTCGGGACACTCGGCTCTGTGACCGAACCGACCACCCGCCCCGCCGCCGAGCCCGCCCCCGCCGACCGTGTCCCCGTCGTCCCTGTCGTCCCCGCCGCCGCTTCCGCCGCTCCCGCCGGTCCGGCCTCCACCCTCCCCGGCCCCGTCCCCGCCCCCGGCCGCGACCTCCGCCGGGCGTCCCGGCCGCACTACGCCTGGGTGGTCGCGGGCGTGGCCCTGCTGGTCCTGGTCGGCTCGGCCGGGTTCCGCTCCACCCCCGGCCTGATGATGGACGCGCTGAACGGCGAGTTCGGCTGGTCGCACGCGACCATCGCGAGCGCCGTCTCGGTCAACCTCACCCTGTACGGCCTGACCGCGCCGTTCGCCGCCGCGCTGATGGACCGCTTCGGCGTCCGGCTGGTGGTGGTCTGCGCGCTGCTGACCATCTCGACCGGCGCCGGGCTGACCATCCTGATGACGCAGAGCTGGCAGCTCATCCTCTGCTGGGGCGTGCTGGTCGGCCTCGGCAGCGGGTCGATGGCCGGCGCCTTCGCCACCACGGTCTCCGGTCGCTGGTTCCAGGCCCGGCAGGGGCTGGTCACCGGGGTGCTGACGGCCGGCGGCGCCGCGGGGAACCTGATCTTCATGCCGCTGCTGGCCGCGCTCGTCGAGCAGCACGGCTGGCGGACCGCCGTGGTGGTGGTCTCGCTGGCGTCCACCGCGGTTGCCGTCCCCGTGCTGCTGCTGATGCGCGAGCGCCCGGCCGACATCGGCCTGCTCCCGTACGGGGCGACCGAGGCCCCGCCCGCGCCGGTGACGCAGGGCAGCGCGCTGGCCCGGTCGTTGCGGGTGCTGCGGGAGGCCGCCCGCAGCAAGGCGTTCTGGCTGCTCGCCGGCTCCTTCGCGATCTGCGGCGCGACCACCGCCGGCCTGGTCGGCACCCACTTCATCCCGGCCGCGCACGACCACGGCATGCCGGTCACCACGGCGGCGGGCCTGCTGGCCATGGTCGGGGTCTTCGACGTGGTGGGCACGATCGCCAGCGGCTGGTTCACCGACCGCTTCGACTCCCGGAAGCTGCTGGTCGCGTACTACGCGCTGCGCGGGATCTCGCTGCTGTTCCTGCCGCAACTGTTCGCCGGCTCCCTGAAGCCGCCGATCCTGGCCTTCGTGATCTTCTACGGCCTGGACTGGGTGGCCACCGTGCCGCCGACCGTCGCGCTCTGCCGCCAGCACTTCGGGGCGGACGCGCCGATCGTCTTCGGCTGGGTGCTGGCCGCGCACCAGATCGGTGCCGCGGCGGTGGCGGGCCTGGCGGGCCTGTCCCGCGACGCGTTCGGCAACTACGACCTGGCCTGGTACGCGGCCGGCGGGCTCTGCGCGGTGGCGGTGCTGCTCTGCCTGGCACTGCGCCGGCGCCCGGCTGCGCCGGTGGTCCCGGTGGTGGCGCCGGCCTGACCGGTGGGCCCTCGGGGGCCGGCCGGGCGGGGCGGGCGCCCGGCCGCCACGGGCGCGTGCCCGTCACCTGCCCTTCACGGTGGGCTCATAGGATCAGTGTCCATGACGCTGAGTTTCACCCTCGACCCCGATCTCACCCCCGAACTGCGGGACGGCATCGTCCGGCTGTGGGCGGACGTCACCAACGCCGGCGGGGCCGTCGGCTTCGTCCCGCCGGTCACCCCGGACGACGTCCTGGCCACCGCCGAGAAGCAGTTCGCCGGGGCCGGGGCCGGGGCCGACGGCCCGGACCGCCTGCTGGTCGCCCACGACCGCGGGACCGGCCGGATCGCCGGGCTGCTCTTCTTCGAGTCGATGCGCTTCCCGCTGATGGAGCACTGGCGGATGCTCAAGCGGGTCATGGTGCACCCCGACTTCCAGGGCCGCGGGTACGGCGTCGAGCTGATGAGCGAGGCCGAGCGGACCGCCCGCGGCTGGGGACTGGCCGGCCTGCGGCTGACCGCCCGCGGCGGACTCGGACTGGAGGCCTTCTACCGGCGCTGCGGCTACCAGGAGGTGGGGCGGGTGCCCGGCGCGATCCGGGTCGCCCCCGGCGACGACCGCGACGACATCACCTTCTGGCGCGACCTGGCCTGACCCGCCCCGGGCCGGGAGCGGGGCGGGGCCGTACCCCGCCCGCCCGGCGCGGCATGCTTCACTGGGAGACCGGACCGGACCCACCCGTGCAGTAAGGATGTCCCTCGTGAGCAGCAAGCCGCTGAGCAGCCAGCCGCAGAGCAGCCAGCCGCAGAGCAGCCAGTCGCCGAGCAGCCCGCCGTCGGACGGCACCGCGCCGATCGGTCCCCCGCCGATCAGCACCGCGCACGCCACGCTCCGCTACACCTCGATGCGGGCCAGCATCTTCCTCGGCTGCCTGCTGCTCGCCCTGCTGCTGGGCCACTTCGGGGTCATCCCGGTCGCCGGCGCGTCCGGCTACGTCTTCCTCGTACTGCTCGCGGCCCTGGTCTCGGCGCCGCTGAGCTACGTCCTGCTCAGCAAGCAGCGGGACCAGATGTCGGCGCAGATCGCCGACAAGGTGAGCGGCCGGCTGCGCAGCAGGACCGCCGACCGCATCGCCGCCCAGAACGCCGAGGAGGACGCCGCCGACGACGCGGCGCGCTCGGCGTCCGCCGCTCAGAACTGACCGCTCCCGTGCCCCCGGACGGGACTCCGCAGGCGGGCCGGCCCGGGCCGGCGCCGCGCCGCCCGACCGGGCGGGACGTGGCCCGGCTGGCCGGCGTCTCCCAGGCCACCGTCTCGCTGGTGTTCTCCGGTTCGCAGGCCGGCCACCGGGTGTCGGAGGCGACCCGGGAGCGGGTCCGGGCGGCCGCCCGCGGGCTCGGCTACCGGCCGCAGGCCGCCGGGCGCCAGCTGCGGCTCGGCCGCAGCGGGATGATCCTGCTCGCCGTCCCGAACATCCTCGGGCCGTTCTTCGGCCGGGTGCTGATGGGCGTGCACGAGGAGGCCGGCCGGCACGGGCTGGCCGTGGTGGTCAGCTCCGGCTGGGGCAGCGCCACCCTCGCCGAGGCCGCCACCACCAGCCGCTTCGACGGCCTGCTGATCTGCTCGCCGGACGACAGCCAACTCGGTGAGCTGCCCGCCGACACCCCCGTGGTCTTCCTGGACGCCGACCCGGGCACCGACCCCGCCCGGCCGACCGTCGAACTGGACGTCGCCGGCGGCATGCGGGACGCCGTCGGCCACCTCGCCGGGCTCGGCCACCGCCGGATCGGCCACCTGCGCTCGATCCACTCCGCGTACACCTTCCGGGTCCGCCAGCAGGCTTTCGAGCGGGCCGCCGAGGAGCTCGGGCTGGAGGTGCTGGAGCTGGGCGTCAGCCTCAACCTGGGCCAGCCGGCGGCCCGCGCCGCCGCCCACGAGCTGCTGAGCCGGGCCGACCGTCCGCGCGCGGTGATCTGCGACGACGACGTGGTGGCCTCGGGCGTCTACCAGGCGGCGGCCGAACTGGGGCTGCGGATCCCGGCGGACGTCTCGGTGGTGGGCATCGACAACATCCCGGTGGCGGGCCTGCTCGCGCCGCCGCTGACCACGGTCGACCTGCCCGGCGAGGAGCTCGGCCGGGTCGGCCTGGCCGCGCTGGCCGGGCTGCTGCGGGGCGAGCCGGTCAGGCCGATGGCCGCCCTGGCCACCGGCCTGGTCCTCCGCTCGTCCACCGCTCCCGCCGGGGCCTGATCCGGCCCGTCCCCGAACCACCCGGTGACGATCCGGCCGGCCGGGCTACGGCTGGTCGGTCGGCTTCCCCGTCCCGCGCGGCCGGCGTTGCGTGGCCCCGGGGGAGGGCGTCCCGTCGGTGGCCCCCGGGCTCGCCGCGGGGCCGGTGGTGGACTTGGGATCGGTCCGCGGCGGCGGGTCGGGGATGTAGATCATGTTCAGCGGCTCCTTGGGGGTGCCGTGCAGGGCCTGGTTCATGGCGTCCCGCCAGATCGGTCCGGGGCCGGTGGCGCCGAACACCTCCCGGGTGAACTCCCCGTTGATGGTGATGTTGCGCATCTCGACGCCGCCGGCCGGGCCGCCGAGCCAGACGGCGGTGGCGAGCTGCGGGGTGTAGCCGTCGAACCAGGCGGCCTTCTTCTGGTCCGAGGTGCCGGTCTTGCCGGCGATCTGCCGCCGGTCGGTCAGACCGAGGTCGGCGCCCGTGCCCTTCTCGGTCACACCGTTCAGGACGGTGGTGAGGGTGTCGGCGGTCAGCTGCGAGATCACCTGGTTGCACGAGGCGGGCGGCACCGGGACGTCCCGGCCGTCCACCCGGGTGATCTTGTTGATCGAGAGCGGGGTGCAGTAGACGCCGCGGGCGGCGAAGGTCGCGTAGACGTTCGCCATGGTCAGCGGGCTGACCTCCTCCACGCCCAGCGCCATCGCGGGGACCTCCTCCAGCGGCTTGCCGCTGGCCTTGGCGCCGATGCCGAGCTTGTTGGCCATCTGCTTGACCGGGCAGAGCCCGATCTCCTGCTCCATCTGCACGAAGTAGGTGTTGACCGACAGGGCCATCGCCTCCTTCAGCTGGTACGGGCCGAACTCCTTGGCCGACTCGTTGGGCACGCTGCGTTCCTTGCCGGTGGCGAGGTTCTTCCAGGTGCCGTCGCAGGTCTTCATGGTCGGGTAGTCGATGCGGTTCGGCGCCGGGTACGACTGGGTCGCCGGGAGCCCCGCCTCCAGGGCCGCCGCCGCGACGACCGGCTTGAAGGTCGACCCGGGCTGGAACCCGTTGCCGCCGCCCATCGCCGCGTCGACGTTGTAGTTCACGACGGTCTCGTTCTTGTTCGGGTCCAGCCCGTACGGGCGGGTCTGCGCCATCGCCAGGATCTTGCCGGTGCCCGGCTCGATCATGGTCGCGGCGGCCGAGACGCTGTCGGTGACCTTCACGTTGCCGCTCACGGCGTCCTGCGCGGCGGCCTGCTTGTCCGGGTCGAGGGTGGTGTAGATGTTCAGGCCGCCCTGGTCCCAGAACTTCTTGCGCTCGGCCGCGTTCTTGCCGAAGGCCGGGTCCTGCTTCACCACGTGCCGGATGTAGTCGCAGAAGAAGCCCATCCCGGCGTTGGCGGTGATGCAGCCGTTGCGCGGCGGGTGGTAGGCCAGCCCGAGCGGGGCGGCCTTGGCGTCCTTGGCCTGCTCCGCGGTGATGTGCTTGTTCTCCAGCAGCTTGTCGATCACCACGTCGCGGCGCTTCTGCGCCGCCTGCGGGTGCAGCTTCGGGTCGTACTGCGAGGGGTTCTGCACCAGACCGGCCAGGGTGGCCGCCTCGGGGACGGTGAGGTCCTTGTTGCTCTTGCTGAAGTAGCGCTGGGAGGCGGCCTCGACACCGTAGGCGCCGTTCCCGTAGTAGGTGATGTTGAGGTAGTTGGTGAGGATCTGGTCCTTGGTCAGGTCCTCCTCCAGCTTGATGGCGTACTTCAGCTCCTGGATCTTGCGGCCCAGGGTCTTTCGCTGCGCCTCCCGGACGGCCGCCACGTCGTCGCCGGCCTTCTCGACGTTGACGTTCTTCACGTACTGCTGGGTCAGCGTGGACGCGCCCTGCACGGTGGCGCCGCTCTCGGCGTTCTTGCTGGCCGCGCGGAGCACGCCCTTGAGGTCCACCGCGCCGTGCTCGTAGAACCGGGCGTCCTCGATGTCGACCTGGGCCCGGCGCATGATCGGGGCCATCTGTTCGGCCGTCAGCACCGTCCGGTCGCGCTCGTAGACCTTGGCTATCAGGCCGCCCTTGGCGTCGAAGATCTGGGTCGCCTGGGAGAGGGCCGGGGTCTTGAACTCGTCGGGGATGCTGTCGAAACTGTCGGCGGTGCTCTTGGCCGTGAGGCCGAGCGCGCCGACGGCGGGCAGCGCCATGCCGGCCAGCAGCACGCCGGACAGCACGCTGACCGTCAGGAAGGTCGCTCCGTGGCGGGCCGAGCGGAGCGCCGCGTGTCCGCGGCCTGCTCTGAGTCGTGGGGTCTCGGAGGAGTCGGGCCTCGGGGGGCGCGTCGGTGCCATGCCCGAACACTATGTCCACGCGTGCCGCACACGGGGACAAGTGTTCGCACACGGCTGTCACAAAGCTGCGACAACTTCACCTGCTCAACCATCATCCCCGGCCGTACCGGTGACGGCACCTCACGGTGCCCGCCGGGCAGCCCTGCCCCGGCCCGCGGGACGGCCCGGGCTCAGCCCACCGGGACGGGCCGCGCGAGCACCGGCGCGGGCGCCGGCCGGAACCAGCCCCGGGCGCCGAACAGCAGCAGCCCGCCGAGCCCGATCCCGCCGACGGCGCAGAGCGCGACCGCCCGCAGCGAGGTGTCCACCAGTGCCCCCGAGACCGCGTAGCCGAGCGCGTTGCCGGTCGCGAAGAGGGTGATCAGCCAGGCGAAGGCCTCGGTGACCGTGCCGGCCGGCGCCAGTTCCGCGATCAGCACGAAGGCGGCCGCCAGCAGCGGGGCCAGTCCGATGCCGGAGAGCAGCGCCAGCGCGCAGAACGCCGCCGGGCCGGGGAGCAGCAGCAGCGGCAGGTAGGCGGCGGCCATCCCGAGGGCCATCACCCAGGTCCGGGTGGCGGTGCCGCTGCGCCACTTGACCGCGCCGTACACCAGCGCGCCGGCCAGCCCTCCGACGGCGGCCAGGGCGAGCAGCGTGCCCGCGCCGCCGGGGACGCCGCTGTGCTGCTCGGCGTACGCGATGAAGAGCACGTTCTGCGAGCCGACCGTCCAGCCGGCGCCGGCCAGGCCGATCAGGAGCAGGACCAGGCCCGGCGAGCGCAGCGGGCCGAGCAGCCCGGCGGACTGCGCGCGCGGCGGGGCCTGCCAGGCGCGGGCGGGCGCCGCGGTGGCGACCACCAGGGCGCCGGCCAGGCCGAGCCCGGCGGCGGTCCAGAGGGCGGTGACCGGGCTGAAGGCGGCGGCGATGCCGGCCACCGCGAGCGGTCCGGCGACGTAGAGGATCTGCTGGGCGGCGGAGTCGAAGGCGTACGCGGTGTCCAGCTGCTCCTCGTCGACCACGGCGGGCCACAGGGCGCGCAGGCACGGCTCCAGCGGGGGCATGGCGAGGCCGGCGACGGCGGCGCCGACGGTGGCGGCGACGGGGGAACCCGGGGCGAGGGCGAGCAGGGCGTACCCGAGCCCGGCGACCACGGCGGCGCTGAGCAGCACCCGGGGCTGTCCGGTGCGGTCGACGATCCGGCCGAGGACGGGCCCGCCGACGGCGGCGGCGATCGCGTACGCGGCGGTGGCCAGGCCGATCCGGCCGTACGGGGCGCCGGCGTCGCGCAGGGCGAGGGCGATCACGAGGGCGGTCATGCCGGCCGGGAGGCGCCCGAGCAGGGTGCCGAGCAGGAGTCGGGTGACGTGCGGGGCACGGAGCAGGGCGAGGTAGCCCATGGGGGCGGGTCTCCGGTGGGCAGGGGGCAGTAGGACAGTCCTCAAAGTTATACGTATAACCGGACGGGGTCAATCGAGCGGTCGAGGGTGGATGTGATGGGGCGTCAGCTTGGTTCGTGCCCGCATCTCAAACATGTGCTTTGAACATCTCAAAGCTTTACTGCTAACGTTCCGCTCATGACCACCACAGGCGCACCCCGAATGCAGGGCCAGGGCTCGATGCCCGCGGCCGGCATGCGCCTGTCCGGTGCTGTGGACGGCCCGCGCGCCTGTCGCGCCGGCAGCTGTATCTAGGCGGCACGCCCCGAGGCACCTCCCCGAGGTGCCGGCTCCGCGCCGTGCCGCCTCCCCGTCTCCCCCTCCCCGTTCAGCACTCCCTCTCCCGGAGCCGCACCGCCATGTCCGCAGCGCCCGACGTCACCGCGTCGCCCTCCCTGCTCTCCCGAGTCCGGACGACCCCCTTCTGGGTCCAGATCGTCGCCGGCCTCGTGCTCGGCGTCGCCCTCGGCTACCTCGCCCGGACCGCCGACATCTCCTGGCTGGCCACCACCCTGGAGACCATCGGCCGGATCTTCGTCCAGCTGCTCAAGCTGGCCGTCCCGCCGCTCGTCTTCACCGCGATCGTGGTGAGCGTCGCCAACCTGCGCAACGTCACCAACGCCGCCCGGCTGGCCGGCCGCACCCTGCTCTGGTTCCTGATCACCTCGCTGATCGCCGTCGCGATCGGCCTGGGCCTGGGCCTGCTCACCAACCCCGGCCAGGGCACCGACCTCTCCACCGAGGGCCTGAAGGCGCCCAAGTCCTCCGGCACCTGGGTCGACTTCCTGACCGGGATCGTCCCGACCAACATCGTCACCTCCTTCACCGAGGTGAACGTCCTGCAGATCGTCTTCCTGGCGGTCGTGGTCGGCGCCGCGATCATCAAGCTCGGCGACAAGGCCGCCCCGGTCCTCAAGCTCAACGAGACCGTCCTGGAGCTCACCCAGACCGCCCTGTGGTGGGTCATCCGGCTCTCCCCGCTCGGCACCCTCGGCCTGATCGGCAAGTCCGTCGCCAAGTACGGCTGGGACCTGCTGAAGCCCTTCGCCACCCTCACCGTGGACGTCTACGTCGGCTGCGCCCTGGTGCTGTTCGTGGTCTACTCCCTGCTCCTGAAGTTCGTCGGCGGCCTCAACCCGCTCAACTTCTTCAAGGGCGCCTGGCCCGCCATCCAGCTGGCCTTCGTCTCCCGCTCCTCGGTCGGCACCCTGCCGGTCACCCGCCGCGTCACCGAGCGCCTCGGCGTCCCGAGCGACTACGCCAGCTTCGCCGTCCCGTTCGGGGCGACCACCAAGATGGACGGTTGCGCCGCGATCTACCCCTCGCTGGCCGCGATCTTCGTCGCCCAGGTCTACGGCATCCACCTCGGCATCGGTGACTACCTGCTGATCGCCTTCGTCTCGGTGATCGGCTCCGCCGCCACCGCCGGTCTGACCGGCGCCATCGTGATGCTGACCCTGACCCTCTCCACCCTGGGCCTGCCCCTGGAGGGCGTCGGTCTGCTGCTGGCCATCGACCCGATCCTGGACATGGTCAGGACCGCCACGAACGTGGCCGGTCAGGCGGTCGTGCCGATCCTGGTGGCGGCCCGCGAGAAGACCCTCGACCTGGTGGCCTACAACAACCCGACCGGCGACCTGTACGACGAGACCCCGGTCTCCGTCCCGGCCCAGGCCGGCGAGAAGGTGCCCGCCGCGGCCTGACCGGCCCCGGCGCCCCGCCCGTCACGGCCCGCGAGCCCGTTCCCCACCGGGGAGCGGGCTCGCGGGCCGTCGGCCGTCCGGGGCGCCGTCCGGGGCGCTGTCCGGGCAAGAGGCAGGGGGCCCGCCGCGTCCAGGACGTGGCGAGCCCCCTTGGGTGCTGCTCGTTGTGCTCATGGTGGCGGCAGTGAGGGCCACCGTCGGACCCAGTCGGGTCCCGAGCGATCAGATCATCATGAGGATGGTCAGATAGCGGTGACGTTCTCCGCCTGCGGGCCCTTCGGGCCCTGAGTGACGTCGAAGCTGACCGCCTGGTTCTCCTCCAGCGAGCGGAAACCGTTCGCGTTGATGGCGGAGTAGTGGACGAAGACGTCGGGGCCGCCGCCCTCCTGGGCGATGAAGCCGAAGCCCTTCTCAGCGTTGAACCACTTGACGGTTCCCTGAGCCATGCCGTTCTCCTTGCGAGGGACGTATTGGGTGCCACACCGCGTGGCACCCGGTCCGCTGCGCTGATCGCCCCGCCTCCGGAGTGGGTCCGGAGTTTTTCGATATTGCTGAAAAACTACAAAAAGCCCGCGGTTACATGCTCCGCAGGCTTCAAGTACTGCAAGGGGAATCAAACTGCAACTGAGGGCAACGCTAGCACGCAGGCGTGGTGGCGACCAGGGGTGACTCGAGGTGCGGACAGGGCGTGTCGGGCGGCCGGTGAAGGCTCCGGGGAGCCCCGGGCATACCCTGCGGGGAGAGTACGAACGGCAGAGGAGCGAGCAGTGGCAGTGCGGGATGGGAGTGCCCCGGCAACGCCGGCTACGCCGGTCAGGCCCCGGGTCGGACATATTCAGTTCCTGAACTGCCTGCCCCTCTACTGGGGCCTGGCGCGGACCGGCAACCTGCTCGATCTGGACCTCACCAAGGACACCCCGGAGAAGCTCAGCGACCTGCTGGTGGCCGGCTCGCTGGACGTCGGCCCGATCACCTGCGTCGAGTACCTCCGGCACGCGGACGAACTGGTGGTGCTGCCCGACATCGCGGTCGGCAGCGACGGGCCGGTGATGTCCTGCGTGATCGTGAGCAAGGTGCCGCTCGCCGAGCTGGACGGCCGCAAGGTCGCGCTCGGCTCCACCAGCCGCACCTCGGTCCGGCTGGCCCAGCTGCTGCTGGCGGAGCGCGAGGGCGTCCGGCCCGAGTACTTCAGCAGCCCGCCGGACCTGGACGCGATGCTCGCCCGGGCCGACGCCGCCGTCCTGATCGGCGACCCCGCGCTGCGGGCCTCGCTGGAGCAGGCGCCCTCGCAGGGGCTGGCGGTGCACGACCTCGGCGAGATGTGGAAGGAGTGGACCGGCCTGCCCTTCGTCTTCGCGGTGTGGGCGGCCCGCCGGGACTTCGTGGAGAGCCGGCCGGAGGCGGTCGCCGCCGTCCACCGGGCCTTCCTGGAGTCCCGCGACCTCTCGCTGGCCGAGGCCGGCCAGGTCGCCGAGCAGGCGGCCCGCTGGGAGGAGTTCGACGCCGAGCTGCTGGAGCGCTACTTCACCGAGGCCCTCGACTACTCGCTCGGCGAGCGCCAGCTCGCGGGCATCGCCGAGTTCGCCCGCCGGGTCGGCCACGACAGCGGCTTCGCCCCCGACGTCGCGGTCCGCCTGCTGGAGCCCGTCCCCACCGCCTGAACCTCCCGCCGCCCGCCTCCCGCCGCCCGCCGCCCGCCGCCCGCCGCCCGCCGCCCGCCGCCCGCCGCCCCCGCCCCGCCGGCCCGTGCCCGCCGGACGGCCCCGGCCGTGCCGCCGGCGACGGCACGGGGCCCCGCCACCGGTACCGTCGTGCTGTCGGCCGGCCGTTGAGGGGAGCGCGGGGGATGGAACCACTGGGATCTGACGATCCGGCACGGATCGGCGAGTACCGGCTGCTGCGGCGGCTCGGCGCCGGCGGCATGGGCCGGGTCTACCTGGGTCGCACCGCCGGCGGCCGGACGGTGGCCGTCAAGGTGGTGCGCGGCGAGCTGGCCGAGGACCCGGAGTTCCGCGCCCGGTTCCGCCAGGAGGTCGCGGCGGCCCGGCTGGTCGGCGGCGCCTGGACGGCCCCCGTGCTGGACGCCGACACCGAGGGCGCCCACCCCTGGGTCGCCACCGGCTACGTCGCGGGCCCGGCGCTCGGCGCCGCCGTCCGGGACTTCGGCCCGCTGCCCGCGGCGGCCGTCCGGGCGATGGGCGCCGGCCTGGCCGAGGCGCTGGCGCACGTCCACGCCCAGGGACTGGTGCACCGGGACGTCAAACCGTCGAACGTGCTGCTCACGCTGGACGGGCCGCGCCTGATCGACTTCGGTATCGCCCGGGCGCTGGACGCCGCGGCCGGGCTCACCCAGTCCGGCTTCGTGGTCGGCTCGCCCGGCTACATGTCGCCCGAACAGGCCCGGGGCGCGGTGGCTGGTCCGCCCAGCGACGTCTTCTCGCTCGGTGCGGTGCTCGCGTACGCGGCCACCGGCGCGGCGCCGTTCGGCGACGGGGTGAGCGCGGCCGTCCTGCTCTACCGGGTGCTGCACGAGGAGCCCGAGCTGGGCGGGCTCGACGCCGGGCTGCACGCGATCGTCCGGGACTGCCTGGCCAAGGACCCGGCGGTCCGGCCGTCCCCCGAGCGGCTCCGCGAGCTGCTGGCGGGCGTCGGGGGCGGCACCGTCCGGCTGCGGCAGGCGGCCTGGCTGCCGCCGGCGGTGGCGGAGGCCGTCGGACGGAGTGCGGTCGAGCTGCTGGAGCTGGACTCCGAGGCGCCGGCCGGAGCCGCGCCGGCGGCCGGCCCGGTACCGGTGGACGCGCTGCCGACGGACCACCGGCCGGCCGACACGCCGCCAGGAGTCGTGCCGCCGGCTCCCGCACAGCCGGGCGCCGTACCGGCGGGGGCCGTGCCGGGGGCGGCACCGACGGGCGACGGGACGGGCACCGGACCGTCCGCGGACCGGCCCGCCGACGGGAAGGCCAGGCGGACGGCGCTGCTGGTGGCCCTCGCCGTGCTGGCCGCACCGCTGCTGGTCTACGGCGGCATCAAGCTCCGCGACGCCACGGACGGCGGCACCCCCCTGGGCGACGGGACGCCCACCACGACCACCCGGGTGACCACCGGCGTCACCTCCTTCACCACCAGCTGGTCGACCTCCTGGACCAGCGGGCCGAGCCCCTCTGCCCCGGCCGGCAGCCTGCCGCCGCCCTCGTCGGGCGGCCCCTCCGCGGGCAGCCCGGCCCCCGGCGGGCCGAGCGCCGTGCCGGCGAGCTTCCTGGGCGGCTGGGAGGGGGAGATCACCACCAAGATCGTCCCGCTGCCCAGCACCTTCCGGGTCGAGTTCGTGGCCGGCGCGGTCGGCCAGGTGGTCGCCCGCACCAGCAACGCCTCGCACTTCAGCAGCACCGTCTGCCGCGGCAACGGCACCCTGGTGTCGGCCGAACCCCGCACGCTGGTGATCCAGGAGGCCCCCGCCGAGAACACCCCGGAGTGCACCGGACAGCCCGAGCGGCAGACCTACACCCTCGCCGCGGACGGCCGCCTGCACCTGGAGGTGACCGGCGCCGCGATGGGCTCCGACCCGTCCGGCGACCTGTCGCACAAGGGCTGACAGGGCGCCGGAAACCTCTGGCGTAGGCTGGTCGGGTCGTCCCCGGTGCGGTGCAGTACCGCGCCTTCCAGCAGTACTGCAGCGCAGTACCACCGAGAGAGAGAAGGCCGCCAGGTGTCCGAGCTCGCAGCGATCCTCGACGCGCCCAGCACCGACCTGCAGGCCGTCCTCGACCGGGCGGCCGCCGGCGGCAGGATCAGCCCCGAGGAGGCCTTGGCGCTGTACCGCTCGGCGCCGCTGCACGCGCTGGGCTCGGCGGCCGACGCCGTCCGCCGCCGCCGCTACGCCGGTACCGAGCACATCGCGACGTACATCATCGAACGCAACATCAACTACACCAACGTCTGTGTGACGGCGTGCAAGTTCTGCGCCTTCTACGTGGCGCCCAAGAGCGACAAGGGCTGGTCCCGCGACCTCGACGAGATCCTGCGCCGCTGCGCGGAGACGGTCGAGCTGGGCGGCACCCAGATCATGTTCCAGGGCGGCCACCACCCGGACTACGGCGTCGAGTACTACGAGACGGCGTTCGCCGCCATCAAGGCGGACTTCCCGCAGCTGGTGATCCACTCGCTGGGCGCCTCCGAGGTCGAGCACATGGCCCGGATCTCGAAGGTCTCCGTGGAGGAGGCCATCACCCGGATCCACCGGGCGGGCCTGGACTCCTTCGCCGGCGCCGGTGCCGAGCTGCTGCCCGAGCGGCCGCGCAAGGCGATCGCCCCGCTCAAGGAGTCCGGCGAGCGCTGGCTGGAGATTATGGAGACCTCCCACAAGCTGGGTGTCGAGTCCACCTCCACCATGCTGATGGGCACCGGCGAGACCAACGCCGAGCGGATCGAGCACCTGCGGATGATCCGGGACGTGCAGGACCGCACGGGCGGCTTCCGGGCCTTCATCCCGTACACCTACCAGCCGCAGAACAACCACCTCAAGGGCTCCACCCAGGCCACCGTCTTCGAGTACCTCCGGATGATCGCCATCGCCCGGCTCTTCCTCGACAACGTGGCCCACATCCAGGGCTCGTGGCTGACCACGGGCAAGGAGGCCGGCCAGCTGTCGCTGCACTACGGCGCCGACGACCTGGGCTCGGTCATGCTGGAGGAGAACGTCGTCTCGGCGGCCGGTGCCAAGCACCGCTCCAACCTCACCGAGCTGATCCACCTGATCCGGGCCGCCGACCGCACCCCCGCGCAGCGCTCCACCACGTACGAGCACCTGCGGGTGCTGGACGACCCGGCGAACGACCCGGTGGACCCGCGGGTCGCCTCGCACATCGCCTCCACCGCGATCGAGGGCGGCACGGCGCACCCCGAGCTGAAGATCCTCTCCAGCAACTGACCCGGACCCGTACCGATGCTGACCCTGCACCGGGCCACCCTGCTGCTGCCCGCCCCGGCGGACCTCACCGCCCCGCCGATCGCCGACGGGGCGGTGGTGGTGCAGGGCGACCGGATCGCGGGCCTCGGCCCGTACCGGGAGCTGGCCGCCGCCTTCCCGGCCGCCCGCACCCGGGAGTGGGGCGGGCTGCTGACGCCCGGTCTGCGCAACCTGTACGGCCACTGGCTGCTGGAGTGCGCCTACCACCCGGACCCGCGCGAGGAGATCGGCAGTGAGCCGCTGCACGGTCCGGAGCTGGCGCGGCTGGGCCTGGACGACGTCCGGTGGGGCGCCAGCGCCCGGCGCGGGCTGCAGCGGATGCTCGGGCACGGCGTCACGGCGGTGGCCGGCCCGTTCGAACGCGCCTCGGTGCGGACCGCGGTCACCCGGTCGGGCCTGCTGGCCCTGCCGGGTGACGGTGCGCGGGGCCCGCTGGACCCGCTCGGAGCCGAGTCCGGACTCCCGCTCGCCGAGGCCGCCCACGGCTCGCTGACGATCGGTGGGCGAGCCGATCTCACCTTGCTGGAGCTCGACGCCGACGGAAGTCGGACGGGCGGCTGCCTCGCCACCGTGCTGGCCGGCCGGCTGCTGCACCGGCGCCGCTGAGCCCCGCCGCCCGGTCGTCCCGACCCCTGCCGCCCGGCCGTCCCGACCGGGTGTCCCGGCCCGGGCCGTGGGGTGCCGGGCGGGGCACTGTCGCAGGTGCCGGGTGCGGGCCGCCGTCGAAAGCCCCGCAGAATCCTCCGAGAACCTTCGCAATCCGGCCGGAACCTTCGCGAACGCCCTAACTCCGCTGCGGGCCGGAGCCTCTGATTCCTCCTTCGCCGTGACCTGAGGGCCCGCCAGCGGATACGATCCCGGACAGCTCACTCCGTACCCTCACCACACCACCCGGCCCCGGGTGGCAGGGGCCCGTCCCAGGCCCCGTTCAGGCAAGCCAGGACAGGAACCATGCGACCCGCGACCGTCCTCCCGCCGCGTTCCCCGCGGTTGGGCCGTGGTTGGTATCTCGCGGCGGTGCTCAGCGCCGTGCTGGCCGTCGGCATGTGCCTGCTCGGCTGGCGCCAGGCCGAACAGGCCGACCGGATCGGCGCCAACCCGGTCCAGGTGCAGGGCACGGTCACCCAGCTCTCCACCGGCAGCGGCTCCTACAGTTCGGTCACCTACCGGGCCGGCGGCCAGCAGCACACCGCCGCCGCCCTGCCGTTGCAGGACTCCGTCGCGGTCGGCGACTCCGTCTGCCTGGAGCACGCCGCCGACGACCCGGCCGCCGTCCGCCTCTGCGGCGACACCTACCCGCAGCCGGCCGGCGTCGGACTGGCCCGCGCCAGCGTGCCGGTCGCCGTGGTGCTGTTCCTGCTCTGCGTCCTGCGGATCGTCCGCCACCGCCGGGCCCGGGCCGCCCAGGCCGCCCGCTTCGGCGGCGGCCGGGTCCGCACCACGGTCGCCTTCGCGACCGAGGCGCTGGCCGACGGCATGCCGGCGATAACCCACGGCAAGCGCTCCCGGCGCCGCCGCAAGGGCGGCCGGCGGGCCCTGCACTGAGCCCCGGCAGGCCCGGCGCCGACCGGCCCCCGCCGGGGCGGCCGGGCGCCGCGGGGCGACCCCTGGCCAGGCCTGTCGGCGGGAGGGTGAACAATGGGTGCGTGACCCGAGCCTCTCTGGACAAGCAGCCGCACGAAGTCGCCGCGATGTTCGACGACGTCGCGGCCAAGTACGACCGTACGAACGATGTGCTCTCGCTCGGCCAGGCCCGCGCCTGGCGGCGGGCGGTGGCCGAGGCCGTCGGCGCCGAGCGGGGCGACACCATCCTCGACCTCGGGGCCGGCACCGGTACCTCCTCGCTGCCGTTCCTGGAGTCCGGCGCCAGGGTCGTGCCCTGCGACTTCTCCGTCGGGATGCTCAGCGAGGGCAAGCGCCGCCACCCCGAACTGCCGCTCACCGCCGGCGACGCCACCAGGCTGCCGTTCGCGGACGCTTCCTTCGACGCCGTGACGATCTCCTTCGCGCTGCGCAACGTGCAGGACACCGGCGCGGCGCTGAGCGAGATGCAGCGGGTCACCAAGCCCGGCGGAAAGATCGTCATCTGCGAGTTCTCCACCCCGACCTGGACGCCCTTCCGGACGGTCTACACCGAGTACCTGATGCGGGCGCTGCCGCCGGTCGCCACCGCGGTCAGCAGCAACCCGGACGCGTACGTCTACCTCGCCGAGTCGATCCGCGCCTGGCCCGACCAGCCCGGGCTGGCCACCCTGCTGCAGGAGGCCGGCTGGTCGAAGGTCGCCTGGCGCAACCTCACCGGTGGCATCGTGGCGCTGCACCGGGGCTTCAAGGCCTGAGGCCCGGCCCTTTCCGGCGCGGCGGGAACGATCCGGCGCGGCGGGAACGATCCGGCGCCGCCCTCCGGACCCCACCGGAGGGCGGCAACTAGACTGCGAGGGCCAGGCAGCCCGAGCCACCGTCGCAGTTCCCAGGAGAGTGCCCGCCGTGACCGACACCGCAGCCGATCTGACGAAGCCGGACAGCCCCGTGGAGAGCACGGCGGACGTCATCGTGGTCGGCGCCGGGCCGGCAGGCTCCACCACCGCGTACTACCTGGCCCAGGCCGGCCTGGACGTCCTGCTGCTGGAGAAGACCGAGTTCCCGCGCGAGAAGGTCTGCGGCGACGGCCTCACCCCACGCGCCACCAAGCAGCTCGTCGACATGGGCATCGACGTCTCCACCGACAACGGCTGGCTGCACAACAAGGGCCTGCGGATCATCGGCGGCGGCGTCCGGCTGGAGCTGGACTGGCCCGAGCTGTCGTCGTTCCCCGACTACGGCCTGGTCCGCAAGCGGGCCGACTTCGACGAGCTGCTGGTCCGTCAGGCCGAGAAGGCCGGCGCCCGGCTCTACGAGCGCTGCAACGTCAGCGGGCCGGTCCTGGACGAGCGCACCGGCCGGATCGTCGGCGTCACCGCCAAGCTCGGCGAGGACAAGCGCGCCGCCACCTTCCGCGCCCCGCTGGTGGTCGCCGCCGACGGCAACTCCACCCGGCTCTCCCTCGCGATGGGCCTGCACCGCCGCGAGGACCGCCCGATGGGCGTCGCCTACCGGACGTACTTCACCTCGCCCCGCCACGACGACGACTACCTGGAGTCGTGGCTGGAGCTGTGGGACACCCGCAACGGCGGCAAGCAGCAGCTGCCCGGCTACGGCTGGGTCTTCGGCATGGGCGACGGCACCTCCAACGTCGGCCTCGGCATTCTCAACTCCTCGCCCGCCTTCGGTGAGCTGGACTGGCGCGAGGTGCTCAAGGCCTGGTGCGCCGGCATGCCGGAGGAGTGGGGCTACACGCCGGAGAACATGACCGACCCGATCCGCGGCGCCGCCCTCCCGATGGCCTTCAACCGGCAGCCGCACTACACCCGCGGCCTGCTGCTGGTCGGCGACGCCGGCGGCATGGTCAACCCGTTCAACGGCGAGGGCATCGCCTATGCGATGGAATCCGGCCAGCTCGCCGCCGGCGTCATCGCCCAGGCCCACGCCCGCCTCACCCCGGCCGGCCGCGAGCGCGCCCTGGAGGCCTACCCCCGCGTCCTCAAGGACGTCTACGGCGGCTACTACACGCTCGGCCGGGCCTTCGTGAAGCTGATCGGCAACCCGAAGATCATGCAGCTCGCCACCCAGCGCGGCCTGACCCACCCGATGCTGATGAAGTTCACCCTCAAGATGCTCGCCAACCTGACGGACCCGCAGGGCGGCGACGCGATGGACCGCATCATCAACGGCCTGGCGAAGGTCGCGCCGAACGCCTGACGACGGGCCCGGGTGCCGCTGCCGGTCGGCGGCGGCACCTCCGGGCAAGGCCGGTGGCGGCACCTCCGGGCATGGCCGGGCAGGGTCGGGCGGGGCTTGGCAGCGGGTCGGGTACCGGGCAGACTCGCCCGGATGGAGGCGATACCGCTCGACCACGGGGACATCCGGTGGGTCTTCCCGGACGCCGGCCAGCAGCAACTCGCCGCGTTCCGGCCGATTCTGGCCGCGGTGGACGCCCGGATCAGGCTGTTGGCCGCCCGGTTGGGTACGGAGCCGGGCGGAACCGCCGACGAGCACGGCGGGGCGACCGGAGGCGGGCTGTGGTTCCGCCGGGTGGAGGGGATCCACCTCGCCGGTGTCTTCGGCCGGGTCGGGACGCCCGCGCTCTCCTGGACGGTGGGGCTGTACGTCCCGCGCCGCTGCAGCTGGGACATCACCCCCGGGCCGCCGTGGGAGGTCCACGCCGAGGTTCTGGCCGACTGCGGGCGCGACGACTGCCGCAGCGACCACTCGGAGGAGATGGACGGCTGGATCCACGAGTCCCCGTCGGACGCGGTCGCCGGCCTGCTGGAGGCCGCCGACTGGCTCCTCGCCCGGCAGGCGGACGGGACGGGGGCCAGGGTCGGGGCGCACCACGATCGGACCGGGGACGGGGACGGCAGGCCGCCCGGTGAGGTCCACAGGGACACCGCCGGCTGAGCGGCCGCACCGGCCGGCGGATCTCCGATGTGGTTGAACGTGTTCAATTTTCCTGTCATGGTAGGTGTCGCCAAGCACAGCGGACGCTGGACGAAAGGTCGTCGGCCATGACGAGCTCGCTTCTCCGACCGCGGGGCCGCTCGCGCGCCCTGACCACCGACCGGGCCGAATCCGCCGGGCGCGCGGTGACCGGGAGCACGGCGCCCACGCGGATCCTCGACCTGCGGCACCCGCTCATCGCCGAACTGGCCCGCCGCATCGAGATGCCCACGGCCCCCGGGGTCACCGCCGGCCCGGCCGGGCAGCTGGCGGCCCTGCGCCGGGCCCACCGCCTGATCGCCACCGCCGTCCGCCCGGTGTACTCCGTGCAGGACGAACGGCCGGCCTCCAAGGTGCTCCGCCTCGGGCGCGGCTCCTGCAGCCAGCGGCTGGCCGTACTGGAGTCCGTCGCCCGGGCCGCCGGAGTGCCCACCCGGGTCCGCGGCCTGCTGGTGGACGGCGTCTTCTGGCACCCGCGCTTCCCCCGGCTGCACCAGCTCGTCCCGGACCGGATCCTGCTGGCCTGGCCCGAGTTCCACCTGCCCGGCCTGTCGCCGCTCGGCCACCCCACCGCGCCCTGGCTGCCCGTCTCCGAACTCTTCGGCGGCCTCGACGAACTCGGCGAGCGACCCGGCGGCCGCTTCACCAACTCCGGCGCCGAGACCCTCTTCGACGCACTCGCCAGGACGGCCGTCGACTGGGACGGCGCAACCGCCTGCCCGGCCGCCGGCCCCGGCTCGACCTGCGACCTCTCCGCCTACGTCCTCGCCGACCTCGGCCACCACGACTCCCGCGACGACCTCTTCGCCCGCCACGGCCAGGCCCTCTGCGGGGCGGCCCGCCTGATCGCCGAACCCGTGCTGGGCCGATGGTCGGCGGGGGCCTGATCCGGTACGGCGCTGAGGCCGGATCAGCCGGCGTCGTCGCAGAAGTGGTCGAACTCGCCGCGCTTGACCCCTTCGAGCCAGAGCGCGAACTTCTTCGGTGTGGTGACGACCACGGACCCTGGATCGTCCGACTCCCGGATCTCGATCATCCCGTCAGCGTTCTGTGCGACCTCGACCGAGTTCCCACCGTCCTGGGTACTGCTCGACGACTTCTGCCAGCGTTGCTCCAGCATCTCTACCTTCCCAGTTCCAGGCTGTGCTTGACGTGTTGCACCACGCCCCAGGAGTCCCGGGCCGAGTCCGGTTGCGCGGATTTGCCTGCATTGCCCGGCGGAGGCGCCAGTTTGCGTGGGGGGAAGAGGGTGTGGTGTCACCTCGTCGTGGCACGCGACTGAGGCCCGGTGGGCGTGCGGGCCGGCCCTCAGTCGCTCGCGGCCCGGTAGATGAAGCCCGCGAGCGGCGCCCGGACGGTCCACCCCAGCGACTCGTACAGGGCGCGGCCCTCGATCGTGGCGCCGAGGATGCCGGTGCCGGCGCCCTGGTCGAGGGCGGTGTTGCCGAGGCTGCGCATCACCACCGTGCCCAGGCCCCGGCGCTGGTGGGCGGGCTCGGTCTCCACCTGGTCGACGACGGCGCTGGCGCCGGTGGGGGCGATCTGGCCGCGGGCGGCGAGGGAGCCGTCGGGGGCGAGGATCCGGACCCGGGTGACGCCCTGGGCGGTGTCGCTGCTGAGGGTGTAGCCGTCGGGTGCGTGGACGGGGGCCGGGCGGAGGTCGGCGGCCATCAGGAAGCCGGGGATGTCCTCGGCCCAGTCCTGGGGGGAGAGGTGGGGGGCTATCGTCCCCGGTTCGACGAAGGCCTTGATCCAGGTGGTGGGGGCGGTGATGGCCCTGGCCAGTTCGCGGACGGTGTTCGCGTCGGTGTCGAACAGGACGTGCCTGGTCACCTGCTTGGGGTGGCCGACCTCGATCCGCAGGCCCCAGGGTTCCGCGACCGGTGCGGCCGTCGCCCGGGAGGCGACCCAGCCCGCCACCCATGCCCGTGCCAGTTCCGACGCCATCCCGATCACCTCATGTAATAGGCCAGAAACGTATTGGCAGCTTACATCGCGGGGGGCGGGCTGGGGTATGGAAAGGGGAGAAGGGCTCCGCCCCCGAGCGGGTTGAGGCGCGATCCGCTCCGGCCTCCGGCCTGCGGGTGGCCGGGCCGGCCGTCAGGCGACCGTGGGCCAGGAGGGCGGCGAGGACCGGTACCAGGACGCGACACAGGTGCCGTCCGCGCCGGGGCGGGGCGGGTTGGTGGCTCTGATCCGTACGGTGTGGGCCTCGGTGCCGAGGAAGGCGAGGGTGCGGGTCTCGCCTGTCCTGATCAGGTGCTGCGCTATCCGGCGGCGGCCGGCCGGGGAGAGGAACTCCCGGAACGTCGCCTGGTCCTGTGCGGAGAGGGGGAGGTCGCGCAGCGACCGGCCCAGGGCGTCGAGTGCGAGGTCGAGCCGGGGGTAGGTGGCCGCTCTGGTCAGACCCTTGATCTCGACGGTGGCGAGGCCGATGTAGTCCTTCGGCTGACGGTCGGCCAGGGGGCTGTCGGGATCACTGAAGGGCATGGTGGTGCACTACCTCGCATCGGGGCGCCGGGGCGGCTTCATGGGCCCACGCTAGCGCTGCGACTGCCGGGGGTCACGGGTGGTATTGCGTGAGATGTGTCGGAATCCGGCCCATTGCTCTCCAGGTCCGGTCGTCCGGCGGGGGCAACTCTGCTTCCTGTCGGCCGCCATGACCGTCGCGCAGGTACGAGGTGGGTCCGGGGGACGGCCTGGTCGGCGGCCCGTGCCGCCGGAATCCCGGGGGGCGTCGGCGCGGTGGCGCGCACCCCGGAACGGAACGGCCCGAGGGGGCGTGAGCAACCGCTCACGCCCCCTCGGGCTTCGTCCTCCCGCCCGGCGACCTACAGCTGCACGCCCTCCCGTGCCGCCGTGGCCTGCGCCGGTACCCCGGCGGTGGCGCGGGCGGGCGGCGTCGACGGGGTGCGGACCAGCAGCAGCACGGCCACCCCGCCCAGCAGGCCCAGCACGCCCGACACCAGGAAGGTGTCCCGCAGGCCGTCCGCGAAGGCCGCGTGCACCAGGTGCGCGGACTGCGGCGCCCGGGCGATCACGCCGGCGGCCCCGCCGCCGGTCAGCGCGTCCGCGACGCCCTGCGGATCGGCCACCGTGTGCGAGGACCGGATCGAGTCCAGCAGCCCGGCCTGGAAGACCGCGCCGAGGACGGCGATGCCCAGCGCGTTGCCCAGCTGGCGGGCGGTGTTCAGGGCGCCGCCCGCCATCCCGGCCCGGGCCGGCGGCACCGCGGCCATCGCGGCGGCGGCCATCGCCGGGGTCGCCAGCCCGACGCCCGCGCCGGTCACGGCCAGGCCGGCCGCCAGCGCCGCCCAGGTCGAGCCCGCGCCGATCACCATCTGCAGCAGCGCGCCGACGCCGATCAGCAGCAGCCCGCCGCCGATGGTCAGCCGGGGCGACGCGCCGTGCAGCTTCTTGCCGGCGATCGCGGCCGCCACGAAGGCCACCACGCTCATCGGCAGCATCGCCAGACCGGCCGTGACCGGGCCCATGCCGCGGACGGTCTGCAGCCAGAGCGAGGAGTACACCAGGTAGGAGAAGGCCGCGACGGAGAGCAGCAGGCCGCCCGTCATGATGCCGACGAAGGCCGGGCTGCGGAACAGCGCGAGGTCCAGCATCGGGCGGCTGCTGCGCAGTTCGGCGACGACGAAGGCGAGCAGCGACAGCGCGCCGATCGCGAACAGGCCGAGCGTGGTGGTGGAGGTCCAGCCGTTGTCGCCGACCCGGATCAGCGCGTACGTCAGGGCGCCGGCGAAGAGCGTGAAGGTGACCATGCCCGGCAGGTCGACGCCGCTCGCCCGCGGGTTGCGGGACTCCTTCACCACCCGCAGGGTGACCAGCACCGCCAGCACGCTGACCGGCAGGTTGACGTAGAAGATCCAGCGCCAGTCGAGGTGCTCGGTGAGCAGGCCGCCCAGCACCGGGCCGGCCGCCGCCGCGGCGCCGTTGACCGCGCCCCAGACACCGAACGCGATGCCCCGGTCCTTGCCCTGGTAGGCGCCGCTGAGCAGGGCCATCGTGGTGGCGAACATCGCGGCGCCGCCCACGCCCTGCAGCCCGCGGAAGGTGATCAGCATGGCCGGCCCGGTGGCCAGGCCGCAGGCCAGCGAGGCCAGCGCGAACAGGCCGAGACCGGCCAGGTACACCTTGCGGCGCCCGATCAGGTCGGCGAGCGAGCCGGCTCCCAGCAGCAGGGCGGCCAGCGCCAGCGCGTAGACGTCCATCACCCACTGCAGGTCGGCGAAGGTGGTATGCAGGCTGGTGGCCATGTCCGGCAGGGCGACGGTCACGATGGTGACGTCCACCAGCAGCATGAACGCACCCAGGCAGACCGCTGTCAGCGGTAGCCACTTACGCATCGGGGTCTCCTCGGTGATCGCGCCGGGCACCCCTGCCCGACTGCTCCGAAGATGGCATCGGCTGCGCGGATCTATCCATCCAGCCCGCCCCGTCCGGTGGATTCCGACGCCGGACCGCGCTGCGATGATGGAAACCATGAAGAACGAGGAGCCCGTCGTCGGCCTGGACGACCTCGACCGGGCGATCGTCCAGGCCCTGATGGTGGACGGCCGGGCCGCCTTCAGCCGGATCGCCGAGGTGCTGGGCGTCTCCGACCAGACGGTGATCCGCCGCTACCGGCGGCTGCGCACCGCCGGGGTGCTGCGGGTGCTGGGGCTGCCGGTCGGCCACCGGGTCGGCCTGTACGAGTCCTGGCTGCGGATCCAGTGCACCCCCGACGCGGCCGTCGCGGTCGCCGACGCGCTGGCCCGCCGCCCGGACATCGCCTGGGTGACGCTGGTGGCGGGTGGCACCGAGATCCACTGCATCACCAGGGCCAGGACCAAGCAGGACCGCGACTCCCTGCTGCTGCAGAAGCTCCCCGGCACCCGCCGGGTCACCGGGATCTCCGCGTACAGCATCCTGCGGACGTACGTCGGCGGCCCCCGGCGCTGGGGCGGGGTGGACGTCCTGACGGCCGAGCAGCTCGCCGCGCTGGAGCGCCCGGCGCCCCCCGAGCAGGGCGGCCGGATCGAGCTGGACGAGGCGGAGCTGGCGATGCTCGGGGTGCTGGGCACCGACGGCCGGGCCGGCTACCCGGAGCTGGCCCGGGCGGCCGGGCTCTCCGAGTCGACCGCCCGCCGCCGGCTGGACCAGCTGCGGGACGTCGGCGCGATCTACTTCGACGTGGAGGTGGACGCGGCGCTGTTCGGCTTCCGCACCCAGGCGCTGCTGCTCGCCACCGTCGCCCCGGCCGACCTGGCCACCGTGGGCGCCGCGCTCGACAGCCACCCCGAGGTGCCCTTCGCGGCCGCCATCACCGGGGCGGCCAACCTGCTGGCGGTCGTGATCTGCCAGGACAACGAGGCGCTGTACGAGTACCTCACCGAGCGGATCGGCGCGCTCCCGCAGGTGCGCCAGGTGGAGCTGATCACGGTGATCCGGACGGTGAAGCGGGCCGGGATGCTGGTGGACGGCTCCCGCCTGGTCGACCCGCCCGGACCCGGCCGTCCGGAGGTCTGAGGGGTCGGCGGACCGGGCGTCACCGACCTTCCGGGTCCGGGGAGTTCGGGCTCGACAGCGGTGCCGAACCAGTGATCGAATACGCTTCGGATCTTCGCATCATCACCTGATCCCCCCGATCTCTCCGCCGGTGCCGACACCCGCCCCCTCCCCAGCCCGGCCGCCCCGGCCGTGTGCCGGCACCCGGGGGCGGGTCGGTCGCGCCGAGACGGCCGGAGTCCACTTCCCTTCAGGAGGAAGCACCCCGTGCGCCTACATCCCGCCGTCGGCCTCACCGTCGCGGCCCTCACGGCCGTGCTCGGCCTACCCGTCCCGGCGGCGGCCGCCGACGTGACCACCCTGTACGTCCGGACGGGCCCGGGCTGCTCGGACGGTGGAGTGGGTACCAGCGCCGTCCCCTACTGCACCATCGGCGCGGCCGCCGCGGTCGTCGAGCCGGGCCAGACCGTGCTGATCGCCGCGGGCCGGTACGCGGAGCAGCTGAACATCTCCCGCTCCGGGACGCCAGGACACCCGATCACCTTTCTGGGCGACTACCCGAGCCGGCCCGGCAATCTGCCCCAGGTCGTGGTCGGCACCTCGGTGCCCGGCGCCACGATCGCCGTGAACGGGGTCCACGACGTCGTCCTCGGCGGCATGCGGCTGCGGCCCAACCAGGGCGGCGTGGCCGTGACCGACTCCTCGGCGATCACGGTGGACCGGATGTTCGTCTCCGGTCCGGAGAACGCGCCGATCACCACCCCCGCGGTGGCGCTCTCCGGCGCGACCAGTGATGTCACCATCAGCCGGAACAGCTTCGTCTGCACGGGCGGCGTCGCCGTCGGAGCGGGCGTCCGGCGGGCGCTGGTGACGACCAACGAGATCGACGGCTCCGCCGAGGCGGCGATCCGGGTGACCGACGCACCCGGTACCGCCGTCACCCACAACACGTTGTCCGGCAACCGCGGGCCCGGCATCGTGCTGGCCGGCGACTCCGGCGACGCGGTGGTCAAGAACAACGTGCTTACCTCGAACGGCGCGGACGCGGCCTGGTCCGGCCTGGAGCTGTCGGCGTCGGAGGCCTCGACCCGGGGCACCGGGGCCGACTACAACTCCGTCCACCAGAGCGGACAGGCCGCGTACGAGTGGGCGGGCACGCGCCACACCCTCGCGGCCTTCCCCGCCGCCACCGGCCAGGGAGTCCACGACACCGACGTCACGGTCGCCTTCCCCGGCACGCACAGCACGTACAGCCCGCTCTACGAAGGGTCCCCGGCGATCGACTCGGCCGATCCGTCGGCCCCCGGAGCACTCGGCACCGACCTGCTCGGGCGTCCGGCCGTTGACGACCCGAAGGCCGCGAACACCGGACCTCAGGGCGGCGTCCGTGACCGGGGTGCGTACGAGTTCCAGGGCATCTGGTCGGTCCGGGTCCGGCCGGACCTCGACCAGGGCCCCTACCCGCTGACCGTCGACACCACGGTCGACACCGACGACTCCTGGGGCACGACCCTCACCTACACCTACGACTTCGGTGACGGCACCCCGCAGGTGGTCAGCACCGACCCGCGGGTGGCGCACACCTTCACCGCCAAGGGCGACTACTCGTTCCTCGTGACCGTCACCGACGCCCTCGGCCGACGGCTGACCAGCATCCCCGCCTCCGAGGGCGGGGACGGGGCCAGGATCAGTGTCCGAGACCCCGGCCCGCTGCTTCCGGCCCTGACCGTCGCGGCGCCCGGGCCGAATCCGCAGCGCGGCTTCGACGCGACCGGCAGCACCTCCCCGTGGAAGGTCACGAAGTACACGCTCGACCCGGGCGACGGGACGCCGGCCGTCAGCCAGGACCACGGGAGCTTCGACCACGTCTACACCGCGGCGGGCACGTACACCGCCACCCTGACGGTGACGGACCAGGCCGGGCGGACGGCGAGCACCACGGCGGCCGTCACCACCGGGTACACCCCGGCGGGATTCGTGCCCGTCGCACCGCACCGCCTGCTGGACACCCGGGAGCCCATGATGGGCCGTCCGTGGCCGCTGGGCCCCGGTGAGAGCCGGGTGATCGGGATGAACGCCCCGGCGGGCGCCACCGCCGGCGTCATCAACGTCACGGCCACCAACGCCGGCACCGACACCCACATCGACGTCCGGCCTTGGCAGGGGAAGCCGACCGGGACCTCCAACCTGAACGTCGGCCCCGGGCAGACCGTCGCCAACCTGGTGACCGTCCCGCTCGACAGCAACGGCGGTTACTTCGAGGTCAGCAACAACGCCGGCGCCGTGGACGTGATCATCGACTTCTTCGGCTACTACAAGCCGGACGCCGCCGACCGGTTCACCCCGCTGACGCCGGTCCGGCTGCTCGACACCCGCCAGGGTGCCGGGGCCAAGGTCGGGCCCGCCTCCTCGGTCTCGCTGCAGGTCACCGGCGCCGGTGGTGTCCCGGCCGGCGCGCACGCGGTGGTCCTCAACGTGACCGCGACCGAACCGACCGACACCGGCTACCTCGCGGTCCGCCCGAGCGGCCAGGACGGCCGGCCGAGCACCTCGAACCTGAACTTCCGTCCGGGGCAGACCGTCCCGAACCAGGTGATCGTGCCGCTCGGCCCGGACGGCGCGGTGACCGTCTTCAACAACTCGGGCGCCACCCACGTCATCGCGGACGTCGCCGGGTACTACAGCTCCGACGGCAGGGGTCTGTTCACCCCGGTCGCACCCGTGCGGCTGCAGGACACCCGAACCGCCGGCGGTCCGGTGCCGGCCTACGGCAGCAGGTCCGTCCAGGTGGGCGGCGCGGCGGGCGTTCCCGCCGACGTCGTCGCCGGGGTGTTCAACCTCACCGTGACCGGCGCGGGCGCCGACGGCCATGTCATCGGCCATCCGGACGGCTCGGCCGTCCCGGGCACCAGCAGCGTCAACTTCACCGCCGGGGGCACCGCCTCCGACCACGCGCAGCTGCCGCTCGGCGCGAACGGGCGGCTCGACCTGGTCAATCGGTCCGCCGGCGGCGTGCAGCTGATCACCGACCTGTTCGGGTACTTCACCAACGCCTGACCTGCGCCCCGAAGGACCGTCCCCGCGAACGCGCCTCGCGGGGACGGTCCTTCGGGGCGCCCGGTGCGTGCGGCCCCGGCGGTCAGCGGTTGCCGATCCGTACCCGCTTGAAGTCCACCGGCAGGGTGGGGAAGCCGTCGCCCGGGCCGTTCTGGTCGTCCTCGCCGCCGGCCGCGATCCGCTGCAGGACGTCCATCCCGCCGGTCACCCGGCCGAAGGGGGTGTAGGCGGGGGAGAGCTTGGTGTCCTTCCAGACGAAGAAGAACTGGCTGCCGTTGGTGTTCGGCCCGGCGTTGGCCATCGCCACCGTGCCGGCCGGGTAGGTGGCGCCGTCCAGGTTCTCGTCCGGGAAGGAGTAGCCGGGCCCGCCACTGCCGGTGCCGGTCGGGTCGCCGCACTGCAGCACCCACAGGCGCTGGGTGGTCAGCCGGTGGCAGTGGGTGCGGTCGAAGTAGTCGTGCTCGGCGAGGAAGCGGAACGAGAAGGTGGTGCAGGGGGCCTTGTCGGTCAGGGCCTGGAAGGTGATGGTGCCCTGCGAGGTCTTCAGCGTGGCGGTGTAGGGCTTGGCGGCCTTCTTGGCGTCGAAGACCGGGATGCCCTTGAAGTTGTCGGCCGGGACGGCCGGGGTGTACGTGCAGGTGACGGCGGGCGCGGGGCCCTGGTCCGGGGTCTCGGCGGCGGCGCCGGTGGTCACGGCCAGTGGGAGGATGGTCGCTGCGACGAGCAGCGCCCAGTGTTTGCGCTTCACGTGACGGGCCTTCCTGGACGGAATGGTTGTCATGGCTGCATCATCCATGCCCGCCCCGGGCCCTGTCATGCGACCCCCTCCGGTACCGTTCCCCGACCGCCGCCCGACCCGCCGCCGCGGCGGCAAATCCCTTGGACAGCGCAAGCCTTGGCCTGGTCCGATGGTGCGATGACCTCATTCTGGACCGGGAAGCGCGTCCGCCTGCGCGGAATCGAACCCGAGGACTGGCAGACCTTCCAACGGTTCGACGACCACTCCGAGCACCAGCGGTCGGTGGACGCGATCCACCCGCCCCGCTCGGCCGAGTGCTACCGGGCCTGGACGGCCGAACGCACCACCGCCACCCCCCTCGACAACCGGTTCCAACTGGCCGTCGAGGAGCTGCGCAGCGGCGAACTGGTCGGCGCGCTGTCCACCGACGCCACCGACCTGCGGGCCGGCCGCTTCCGCTACGGCATCGGCATCGGGGCCGACCACCACCGCCGGGGGTACGCCGCCGACGCCGTCGTCCTGCTGCTCCGGTTCATGTTCGGGGAGCGGCGCTTCCACAAGTGCGAGGCCGGTGTCTACGCCTTCAACGACGCCTCGCTCGCCCTGCACCGCCGGCTCGGCTTCACCGAGGAGGGCCGGCTGCGCGACCACGAGTACTTCGCCGGCCGACACCACGACCTGGTGGTGATGGGGATGACCGCCCAGGAGTTCGCCCAGCGGCACCCGTTCGAGGAGCTCTGAGCGCCGGGCGGTCCCCGGGCGGGTTCAGGGCAGCTTCGGGTTCCCGTGCTCGTCGGTCGAGAGCGTCTGGGTGTTGAACTTCAGCTGCCAGACGACGATCCGGCCGTCCGGATGCTCGCAGACCACCGCGCCGTCCTGCCAGATCCCGTTGGCGGCGTAGTGGTCGCCGGGCGGGTCGCCCTGGTTCTGGTGCACGTCGTGGACCCCGAGCCCCTGGTCGAAGGCCTGCCCGAACACGTAGATCCGGCTCGCGGCGCGCAGGTGCGGCTCCAGCACGTCCAGCGCGTTGTCGCCGTTGCTCGCGATCCAGGGGAAGAACCGGATGCCGATCCCGCGCCCGGCCAGCCAGCCGCCGATCAGGTCCACCAGGTCGGGGCCGAAGGCGGGCGCGCCGATCGCCGGCCGCTGGAGGGTGCGGGCGAGCGCCCGGCCCGCCGTCCTGGCCCGGACCACCCAGAGCCGGTTGCGCAGCTGCGGGCTGCGGGCGTAGTCCAGCGCCCCCGAGCCGGGGTTCGAGTCCAGCGGGTGGAACCCGTCCGGCAGCGCCCGGACGGTCGCCAGGTCGGCGGCGCGCAGATCGTCCACCAGCCGGTAGCTGACCCCGGTGACGGCCGGGGCGTCCACGTCCAGCGCCGCCTCGTACACCCCCTGGGGCGTGTTCAGCCGGACGTGGCCGTGGTACCAGTGCCCGTACTCGTGGGACGGGTCCCGGTGGAACTCGTCGAACGTCCCGATGGTCACGCCGTAGTGCGCCAGCGGCATGTCTCTCCTCCTCGGCGGCCGAAATGATCACAGCAGCCCCCAGAGTTCCGCCCCCGGGCCCGCACCGCCAGCCACCGAACGGGTGCCGTCCGGCCGGGGCCGGGCCCGCGCCGCTGCCGGCCGGGCCTCCGCGGCCGGGCGAACTCGCTGGTCGGCGAGGTCCGGATGCGGCAGGATGGCGAGCTCGCTCCTCGCGCACGAGATGCCGTCCGCCGACGCACGGGATCCGTCCTGCCGACCCGTACGCCCCGGAGGGACCTCACCCATGCGCACCTCCTCGCCCCTCGTCAGGGACCTGCCCGTCCTGCTCGTCGCCGTGGTCTGGGGGTCGAGCTTCCTCGCGGTGAAGCAGGTCGCCGAACCGGACACCGTGATCGCCATGCTGGTGGTCCGCTTCGGACTGGTGCTGCCCGTGCTGGGCCTGGTCGCCCGTCGCGCCCTGCGCGGGCTCGGCCCGCGGGAGTGGCTCGGCGGCGGGCTGCTCGGGCTGATCCTCGGCGGTGTCTTCCTGCTGGAGACGTACGGCGCGGTGCACACCTCGGCCACCAACGCCGGTCTGGTGATCAGCCTGACCATGATCTTCACCCCGCTCGCGGAGAGCGCCGTCGGGCGCACCCGGCTGCCCCGGGCGTTCCTGGCGGCCGCCGCGCTCTCGCTGCTCGGCGTCGCGCTGCTGACCGGCGACGGCGGGTTCCGGGCGCCGTCCGGCGGCGACCTGCTGGTGCTCGGCGCCGCCGTGGTCCGGACGGTGCACGTGCTCACCATGTCGCGGATGAAGGCCGTCGAGGGGACCGAGTCGCTCGCCCTCACCTGGGTCCAACTCGCCGCGGCCACTGTGGTGTTCGCGGTCGCCGCGCCGTTCGCCGGGCCCTCGCCCTGGTCGGTGGCGGCCTCCTGGGGCGCGGTCCAGTGGGCCTGGCTGCTGCACCTGGCGGTGTTCTGCACGCTGTTCGCGTTCTTCGTCCAGATGTGGGCGGTCCGGGCGACCTCGCCGTCCCGGGTCAGCCTGCTGCTCGGCACCGAACCGCTCTGGGCCGCCGTCTTCGGCATCACCGTGGCGGGTGACCGCTTCGGGCTGCTCGCCCTCGGCGGGGTGGTGCTGATCCTGGCCGGCACCGAGTGGGGCCGCCGGGCGATCACCCCGGCGGCCGCGCCCGCGGCCGCTCCGGGCCCCGCACCCGAGCCCGAGTCCGAGCCGGTGCCCGAGTCCGGGCGCCTGTCGCAGCCGGCCTGAGCGGGCGCCGTCGGGCCCGTCCGCGAACCCCGCCCCTGAGCCGTCCCCACCCCTGCCGCGACCCGCGCCGAGCGGTCCCCACTCCTGCCGCGGACCCGTCCGCGAGCCTGCCCCCAGCCCTGCCCCCCGCCCTGCCGCGAGCCCTGCCGCGAGCCCTGCCGCGAACCCCGCCCCGGACCTCTCCCCGCGTCCGCCCCGGCGGGGTTCGCGCGCTTGTGAACGAAAGGTCAAGCGGGTGTTCGGAGGCGTCCACCCTGGAGGGTGAGTTCATATAACACGTCAACCTTGCGCCTAGAAATTTGCGGTGAGCGAGGCACAGTTGATATAGGAGCGCGGCTCTGACCAGCCAGTTCATAGATGAATGCGACTGGTTGTGACCATTTGGCGGCTTTGGGTTGATGAATAGCGACTTGATGCCATTGGGTGCCATTCACGAGGTGGCGTAGATCACAAAGATCGTCCCGAACTGCGTGTCGCAGATCACAAGCCGACGGGCATAGGATGCGCTCGATCCTGGCTTTGTGAACTGCCTCACATGAGGTGGATCTCAGAAGTTGGATCACGGGTTCACCCCAGCGTGACCCGTCGGTTCCGATCTGCAGTCAACGACGACTGGACGGAGGGAGCGGGGGCTATGAATGCCTACGCGCCGATCCTCGTACTCGGTGCCATCGCGGCGGCGTTCGCGGTCGGTTCCGTCGTGATGGCCTCACTCACCGGCCCGAAGCGCTACAACCGGGCCAAGTTGGAGGCGTACGAGTGCGGTATCGAACCGACCCCGCAGCCCTTGGGCGGCGGCCGGTTCCCGATCAAGTACTACCTGACGGCGATGCTCTTCATCGTCTTCGACATCGAGATCGTCTTCCTCTACCCCTGGGCGGTCAGCTTCGACGCCCTGGGGATCTTCGGGCTGGTCGAGATGCTCCTGTTCATCGCCACCGTCTTCGTCGCGTACGCCTACGTATGGCGCCGCGGCGGTCTGGAGTGGGACTGACCTCTGCTTGTGAACGCGAGGACAAACCACCGGACTTGAGAGACTGAGAGGGATCTGATGGGAATCGAGGAGAAGCTGCCGAGCGGCTTTCTGCTCACCAGCGTGGAGACCGCCGCGGGGTGGGTGCGCAAGTCGTCGCTGTTCCCGGCCACCTTCGGGCTCGCCTGCTGCGCGATCGAGATGATGACCACCGGCGCCGGCCGCTACGACCTGGCCCGGTTCGGCATGGAGGTCTTCCGGGGCTCGCCCCGGCAGGCCGATCTGATGATCGTGGCCGGGCGGGTGAGCCAGAAGATGGCGCCGGTGCTGCGCCAGGTCTACGACCAGATGGCCAATCCCAAGTGGGTCATCTCGATGGGGGTCTGCGCCTCGTCGGGCGGCATGTTCAACAACTACGCGATCGTCCAGGGCGTGGACCACATCGTCCCGGTGGACATCTACCTGCCGGGCTGTCCGCCCCGGCCGGAGATGCTGATGGACGCGATCCTGAAGCTCCACGACAAGATCCAGCACGAGCCGCTCGGCGTGAACAAGCGCCGCGCCGAGGAGCTGGGCGAGGCCCTCGCCCTGCAGGCCACCCCGGTCAGCGAGATGCGGGGGCTGCTGCGATGACGGACCGGAACGGCACCGGGAACGGCGGCGCCGGCGGCAACGGCACCGCCGTCCCCGCCACCCGCAAGGAGATCCCGCTGGAGGTGGTCGGCCGGCGCCAGGGCATGTTCGGTGCCCAGGGCAGCGGCGACACCTCCGGCTTCGGCGGCCTCGCCGCCCCGATCGCGCTGCCGCCGGCCAGCGTCCGCCCGTACGGCGGCTGGTTCGACGAGGTGGCCGACGAGCTGGAGGGCGCGCTGGAGGAGCAGGGCCTCGACCCGGCCGACGTGATCGACAAGATCGTCGTCGACCGGGGCGAACTGACCTTCCACGTCGACCGCGAACACCTGCTGCGCACGGCCCGCACACTGCGTGACGACCCCGCGCTGCGCTTCGAGCTCTGCCTCGGCGTGAGCGGTGTGCACTACCCGTCCGACACCGGACGGGAGCTGCACGCGGTCTACCACCTGCGCTCGCTCACCCACGGCCGGCTGATCCGGGTCGAGGTCACCGCGCCCGACGCCGACCCGCACATCCCGTCCGTGGTGAGCGTCTACCCGACGAACGACTGGCACGAGCGCGAGGCGTACGACTTCTTCGGCCTGGTCTTCGACGGCCACCCGGCGCTCACCCGGATCATGATGCCGGACGACTGGCTGGGCCACCCGCAGCGCAAGGACTACCCGCTCGGCGGCATCCCCGTCGAGTACAAGGGCGCCCAGATCCCGGCGCCCGACCAGCGGAGGTCGTACTCCTGATGACCACTCACTACGAAGAAGCAGGTGCCCGGGAGACCACCGAGGGGCGGGTCTTCACCGTCACCGGTGGTGACTGGGGCGAGGTGGTGGAGGCCGTCGGCCGGGCCGACGACGAGCGCATCATCGTCAACATGGGCCCCCAGCACCCGTCCACCCACGGCGTGCTGCGGCTGATCTTGGAGATCGACGGCGAGACCGTGACGGAGGCCCGCTGCGGCATCGGCTACCTCCACACCGGCATCGAGAAGAACATGGAGTTCAGGAACTGGGTCCAGGGCACCACCTTCGTGACCCGGATGGACTACCTGACCCCGCTGTTCAACGAGACCGCGTACTGCCTGGCGGTCGAGAAGCTGCTCGGCATCACCGACCAGATCCCGGACCGGGCCACCGTCATCCGGGTGCTGATGATGGAGCTCAACCGGATCTCCTCGCACCTGGTGTGCCTCGCCACCGGCGGCATGGAGATCGGCTCCACCACCCTGATGATCTACGGGTTCCGGGACCGCGAACTCATCCTGGACATCTTCGAGCTGGTCACCGGCCTGCGGATGAACCACGCGTACGTCCGCCCCGGCGGCCTCGCCCAGGACCTCCCGCCCGGCGCCGTCGACCAGGTCCGCGAGGCGGTGAAGCTGCTCCGCTCGCGGATGCACGAGTACGACAAGCTGGCCACCGGCAACCCGGTGTTCAAGGCCCGGCTGGTCGACGTCGGCTTCCTCGACCTGGCCGGCTGCCTGGCCCTCGGCGCCACCGGCCCGATCCTGCGCGCCACCGGCCTGCCGAACGACCTGCGCAAGTCCGACCCGTACTGCGGCTACGAGGACTACGACTTCGACGTGGCGGTCGCCGACACCGCCGACTCCTACGGCCGGTTCCTGATCCGGCTGGAGGAGATGCGCCAGTCGCTGCGGATCGTCGAGCAGTGCCTGGACCGGCTCCAGCCCGGCCCGGTGATGGTGGCCGACAAGAAGATCGCCTGGCCGGCCCAACTGGCCGTCGGGGCGGACGGGATGGGCAACTCGCTCGACCACATCCGGAAGATCATGGGCACCTCGATGGAGGCCCTGATCCACCACTTCAAGCTGGTCACCGAGGGCTTCCGGGTCCCGGTGGGGCAGGCGTACGCGGCGGTCGAGTCCCCGAAGGGCGAACTCGGGGTGCACGTGGTGAGCGACGGCGGCACGCGGCCCTACCGCGTCCACTTCCGCGACCCCTCGTTCACCAACCTGCAGTCGATGGCGGCGATGTGCGAGGGCGGCCAGGTCGCCGACGTGATCGTCGCGGTGGCCGGGATCGACCCGGTGATGGGAGGCGTGGACCGTTGAGTGCCGATTCACCGACCGGCGTCGGGCTCGGAATGCCGGCCCTGCCGGCCAAGCCGTACCCGGCGGACGTCCTGGCCAGGCTGGCCGAGGACGCGAAGGAGCTGATCGGGCGCTACCCGGTGGCCCGCTCCGCGCTGCTCCCGCTGCTGCACCTGGTGCAGGCCGAGGAGGGCTGCGTCACGCCCACCGGGATCCGCTTCTGCGCCGAGCAGTTGGAGCTGACCACCGCCGAGGTCACCGCCGTCGCCACCTTCTACACCATGTACCGGCGCAAGCCCGCCGGTAAGTACCACGTGGGCGTCTGCACCAACACGCTCTGCGCGGTGCTGGGCGGCGACCAGATCTTCGACGAACTCCAGCAGCACCTGGGGATCAAGAACAACGAGACCACCGCCGACGGCGACGTCTCGATCGAGCACATCGAGTGCAACGCGGCCTGCGACTACGCGCCCGTGGTGATGGTCAACTGGGAGTTCTTCGACAACCAGACCCCCGACAGCGCCCGGCAGCTCGTCGACGACCTGCGCGCCGGCGCCGAGGTGCAGCCCACCCGGGGCGCCAAGCTCTGCTCCTTCAAGGAGAGTTCGCGGATCCTGGCGGGCTTCCCCGACGAGCGCCCCGGCGTCGTCGACGCCTCCGGCGCGGGCGGCGCCCCCTCGCTCGCGGGCCTGCGACTGGCCAAGGGCGAGGCACTGCCCGGCACGGCGGGGACGAAGGTCGTCTCGCCCCGGCACGAAGGGACGGAAGCGTGATGACCTCCGCAGAGCCGGCCGAAAAGCTGCTCACCCCCGTACTGTCCGCCTCCTGGGACGACGACCGACCCTGGACACTTGACACCTACCGCCGGCACGCCGGGTACGAGGGCCTGCAGGCCGCCCTCGCGATGCCGGCGGACGACGTGATCGCCCTGGTCAAGGACGCCGGCCTGCGCGGCCGCGGCGGCGCGGGCTTCCCCACCGGCCTGAAGTGGCAGTTCATCCCGCAGAACGACGGCAAGCCGCACTACCTGGTGGTCAACGCCGACGAGTCCGAGCCGGGCACCTGCAAGGACATCCCGCTGCTCTTCGCCAACCCGCACTCGCTGATCGAAGGCATGATCATCGCCTCGTACGCGATCCGCTGCGACCACGCCTTCATCTACCTGCGCGGCGAGGTCGTCCCGGTGCTGCGCCGGCTGCAGGCCGCCGTCGCCGAGGCGTACGAGGCCGGCTACCTCGGCAAGAACATCCTCGGCTCCGGGATCGACCTCGACATCACCGTCCACGCGGGCGCCGGGGCGTACATCTGCGGCGAGGAGACGGCGCTGCTCGACTCGCTGGAGGGCCGCCGCGGCCAACCCCGGCTGCGCCCGCCGTTCCCGGCCATCGCCGGCCTGTACGCCTGCCCGACGGTGGTGAACAACGTCGAGTCGATCGCCTCGGTGCCGCCGATCCTGGCCCGCGGCAAGGAGTGGTTCAAGTCGCTGGGGACGGAGAAGTCCCCCGGCTTCACCCTCTACTCGCTGTCCGGGCACGTCACCAACCCGGGCCAGTACGAGGCCCCGCTCGGCGTCACGCTGCGCCAGCTGCTGGACATCAGCGGCGGCGTGCGGGCCGGGCACCGGCTCAAGTTCTGGACCCCGGGCGGCTCCTCCACCCCGATGTTCACCGACGAGCACCTCGACGTCCCCCTCGACTACGAGGGTGTCGGCGCGGCCGGCTCGATGCTGGGCACCAAGGCGCTGCAGGTCTTCGACGAGACCACCTGCGTGGTCCGGGCGGTCACCCGCTGGACGGAGTTCTACGCCCACGAGTCCTGCGGCAAGTGCACCCCCTGCCGTGAGGGGACGTACTGGCTGGTCCAGCTGCTCCGCCGGATCGAGGCGGGCCAGGGCTCCGCCGGAGACCTGGAGAAGCTGCTCGACATCGCCGACAACATCAACGGCAAGTCCTTCTGCGCGCTCGGTGACGGCGCGGCCAGCCCGATCGTCTCCTCGCTGCAGCACTTCCGGTCCGAGTACGAGCAGCACCTCACCGAGCGCCGCTGCCCGTTCGACCCGGCGGCCTCCACCGTCTGGGCCGACGCGCACCGCAACGGCCACCAGTCCGCCACCGAAAGGGAGGTGCACGCATGACCATCACCGAGCCATCCACCTCCAAGGCGGCGGTGGAGCTGGTCACGCTCACCATCGACGGCGTCGAGGTCCAGGTCCCCAAGGGGACGCTGGTCATCCGCGCCGCCGAGCAGATCGGCACCCAGATCCCGCGCTTCTGCGACCACCCGCTGCTCGCCCCGGCCGGCGCCTGCCGGCAGTGCATCGTGGAGGTCGAGGGCCAGCGCAAGCCGGTCGCCTCCTGCACCATCCCGGTCGCCGAGGGCATGGTGGTCCGCACCCAGGTCTCCTCGCCGGTCGCCGAGAAGGCGCAGCGCGGCGTGATGGAGCTGCTGCTGATCAACCACCCGCTGGACTGCCCGGTCTGCGACAAGGGCGGCGAGTGTCCGCTGCAGAACCAGGCGATGTCCACCGGCGGCGCCGACTCCCGCTTCGACGGCATGAAGCGGACCTACCAGAAGCCGGTGCCGATCAGCAGCCAGGTGCTGCTGGACCGCGAGCGCTGCGTGCTCTGCGCCCGCTGCACCCGGTTCTCCCAGGAGATCGCCGGCGACCCGTTCATCGACCTGATCGAGCGCGGCGCGCTCCAGCAGGTCGGCACCGGCGAGGGCGACGACTTCCAGTCGTACTACTCCGGCAACACCATCCAGATCTGCCCGGTCGGCGCCCTCACCTCGGCCGCCTACCGGTTCCGGTCGCGGCCCTTCGACCTGGTCTCCTCGCCGAGTGTCTGCGAGCACTGCTCGTCCGGCTGCGCGCAGCGCACCGACCACCGGCGCGGCAAGGTGCTGCGGCGCCTCGCCGGCGAGGACCCGGCGGTGAACGAGGAGTGGAACTGCGACAAGGGCCGCTTCGCGTTCCGCTACGCGCAGCAGCGCGACCGGCTCAGCACCCCGCTGGTCCGCGACGCGGACAGCGGCGAGCTCGTCCCCGCGTCCTGGCCGGAGGCGCTGGCCGCGGCGGCGGCCGGGCTCTCCGGTGCCCGTACAGGCGTGCTGGCCGGCGGCCGGGTGACGGTCGAGGACGCGTACGGCTACGGGAAGTTCGCCCGGGTCGTGCTCGGCACCAACGACGTGGACTTCCGGGCCCGCCCGCACAGCGGCGAGGAGGCGGACTTCCTGACCGCCGCCGTCGCCGGTCGGGGCGTGGACCTGGACGGCGAGGGCCTGACGTACGAGGACCTGGAGGCCGCTTCGGCGGTGCTGCTCGCGGGCTTCGAGCCCGAGGAGGAGTCGCCGATCGTCTTCCTGCGGCTGCGCAAGGCCAACCGGGCCCGCGGTCTCAAGATCTTCTCGGTCGCCGACCACGCCTCCCGCGGGCTCGCCAAGCTGCACGGCGCGCTGCTGCCGGCCGCGCCCGGCACCGAGGCCGAGTGGCTGTCGGCGCTGGCCGCCGACGAGGCGCTCGGCGACGACGCCGGCCGCGCGGCCGTCCTGCTCCGGGAGCCCGGCGCGGTGATCCTGGTCGGCGAGCGGCTGGCCGCCATGCCCGGCGCGCTCACCGCTGCCCTGCGCCTGGCGCACACCACCGGCGCCCGGCTCGCGTGGATCCCGCGCCGGGCGGGGGAGCGCGGCGCCGTCGAGGCGGGTGCGCTGCCCGGGCTGCTGCCCGGCGGGCGGCCGGCCACGGCGGCGGCCGCCCGCGCGGAGACCGCCGCCGCCTGGGGCGTCGCCGAGCTGCCGGCCCGGCTGGGCCGGGACACCGACCAGATCCTCGCGGCCGCCGCGCACGGCGACCTGGACGCGCTGGTGGTCGGTGGCTTCGACCCGTCCGACCTGGCCGACCCGGCGCTGGCCGACGAGGCGCTCGCCCGGGTGCCGTTCCTGGTCTCGCTGGAACTGCGGCCCTCGGCCGTCACCGCGCACGCGGACGTGGTGCTGCCGGTGGCCGCGGTCGCCGAGAAGGCGGGCACCTTCCTGGACTGGGAGGGCCGGGTCCGGATGTTCGAGCCGGCCCTCAAGCCGGACCAGCAGATGGGCCGCCACCTGTACTCGGACGTCCGGGTGCTGAGCATGCTGGCCGACGCGCTCGGCCATCGGCTCGGCCTGCCGGACGTCCGGGCCGCCCGGCTGGAGCTGGACCGGTTCGCCCCCTGGACGGGCGAGCGCCCGGCCGCTCCCGCCGCGCACCCCACCCCGCTGCCCCGCCCGGCCACCGGCCAGGCGGTCCTGGCGGGCTGGCGGCAGTTGCTGGACAACGGCTCGCTGCAGGAGGGCGACACCCACCTGGCGGGCACCCGGCACCCGGCCGTCGCCCGGCTCTCGCCGGCCACCGCCGAGGAGATCGGCGCCACCGGGGGCCTGCGGCTCACTGGCCCGGCCGGCTCGGTGGTCCTGCCGCTGGAGATCACCAAGGAGATCCCGGACCGCACGGTCTGGATCCCGCTCAACTCCACCCCCGGCGGCGCCCACCGGGCGCTCGGCACCACGGTCGGCCACCTGGTCACCGTCGCCGCGGCCGAGCTGCCGGCCCCCGTGGCGGCGGCACCCGCCGGAGCCGAAACGGAGGAGGCCCGATGAATCACCTCGCCGCCTACGAGACCCTGGGCTTCTTCGGCCGCGACCCCTGGTGGCTGGTCCTGCTCAAGGCCGTCTTCGTGTTCGCCTTCCTGGTCGGGACGGTGCTGATCGCCATCGTCTGGGAGCGCAAGGTGGTGGCCTGGATGCAGTTGCGCATCGGGCCCAACCGGCACGGCCCCTGGGGCCTGCTGCAGTCCCTCGCGGACGGCATCAAGCTGGCCCTGAAGGAGGACCTGGTCGTCACCGGGGCCGACAAGGTGGTCTACATCCTGGCGCCGATCGTCTGCGCGATCCCGGCGTTCATGGCTTTCGCGGTGATCCCGTTCGGCCCGGCCGGCAACGAGATCTCGATCTTCGGCACCCGGACCCCGATGCAGCTGACGGACTTCCCCGTGGCGCTGCTCTACATCCTGGCGACCGCCTCGATCGGGATCTACGGCATCGTGCTGGCCGGCTGGTCCTCCGGGTCGACGTACCCGCTGCTCGGCGGCATCCGCTCGGCCGCGCAGATGGTCAGCTACGAGATCGCGATGGGCCTGTCCTTCGCGGCGGTGTTCATCTACTCCGGGTCGATGTCCACCTCGGAGATCGTCGCCTCCCAGCAGCCGACCTGGTTCGCGGTGCTGCTGCCGGTCTCGTTCATCGTCTACATCATCGCGATGGTCGGCGAGACCAACCGGGCGCCGTTCGACCTCCCGGAGGCCGAGGGCGAGCTGGTCGGCGGCTTCAACACCGAGTACAGCTCGCTGAAGTTCGCGATGTTCATGCTGGCGGAGTACGTCAACATGGTCACCGTCTCGGCGGTCGCCTCGACGCTCTTCCTCGGCGGCTGGCGGGCTCCCTGGCCGGTCTCGGTCTTCTGGGAGGGCGCCAACCACGGCTGGTGGCCGATGCTCTGGATCACGCTGAAGATCCAGTTGCTGCTGTTCTTCTTCATCTGGCTCCGCGGCACCCTGCCCCGGCTGCGCTACGACCAGTTCATGAAGCTGGGCTGGAAGGTCCTGATCCCGGTCTCGCTGGTCTGGCTGGTGATGGTCGCCAGCGTCCGGGCCCTGCGCAACGAGGGCTACGGCTTCGGCGAGGTGGTGCTGTACGTCGGTGCCCCGATCGGCGCCCTGCTGCTGCTCGCCCTGCTGCGGGACGTCCTGCGCCGCAAGCCGGAGCCGGACGGCGACGAGGGCCGCCCGGCGAACGGCGGGGCCTTCGACCCGATGGCCGACGGCTACCCCGTGCCGCCGCTGCCCGGGCAGCAGTTGCCGCCCGTACCGCGCCGGCGCAGCCGGGCCCCGCAACTCCAGGACGCGCTGAACGGCGCCAACCATTCCGAAGGGAGCTGAACCGAGATGTCGGACGATAGCGAGAAGTCATCGATCCTGGGACCGGCCGCAGGCTTCGGCGTGACCTTCCAGGCCATGTTCAAGAAGCGGCTCACCGAGCAGTACCCGGAGCAGAAGAAGCCCACCGCGCCCCGGTTCCACGGCCGCCACCAGCTGAACCGGCACCCGGACGGCCTGGAGAAGTGCGTCGGCTGCGAGCTGTGCGCCTGGGCCTGTCCGGCCGACGCCATCTACGTGGAGGGCGCCGACAACACCGACGAGGAGCGCTACTCGCCGGGTGAGCGCTACGGCGCGGTCTACCAGATCAACTACGCCCGCTGCATCCTCTGCGGGCTCTGCATCGAGGCCTGCCCGACCCGGGCGCTGACCATGACCAACGAGTACGAGCTGGCGGACTCCTCCCGCAAGGACCTGATCTTCACCAAGGAGCAGCTCCTGGTCGGCCTCACCGAAGGAATGGTCGACTCGCCGCACGAGATCTACCCGGGCACCGACGAGGGCGCGTACTACCGCGGCGAGATCACCGCCGCCGCGCCCGGTACGGAGCGCCAGGTCCCCGCGTCGCGCCGCAAGCTCGACGAGGAGGTGGCCGGGTGAACGCCCTCGCCCTGACCGGGGCCACCTCCACCGGTGAGGCGGTCCAGTTCTGGATCCTCGCCGTGATCGCGGTCGGCGGCGCGCTCGGCATGCTGCTGATGCGCAAGGCCGTGCACAGCGCGCTCTGCCTGGCCGCCACGATGATCGCGCTGGCGGTCTGTTACATGGCCGAGGGCGCGGTGTTCCTGGGTGTCGTGCAGATCGTCGTCTACACCGGCGCGATCATGATGCTCTTCCTGTTCGTGATGATGCTGGTCGGCGTCACCTCCGAGGACTCCCTCAAGGAGCAGCTGAAGGGCCAGCGGTTCGCCGCCGTGTTCTGCGGCCTCGGGTTCGGGGTGCTGCTGATCGCCGGCATCGCCAACGCCAAGCTCGACCACTTCACCGGCCTGGCCGACGCCAACGCCGAGGGCAATGTGCAGGGCCTGGCGCGGCTGATCTTCACCAAGTACGTCTGGGCCTTCGAGGTCACCGGCGCGCTGCTGATCACCGCCGCGATCGGCGCCATGGTGCTCACCCACCGCGAGCACGTGAAGGCGCCGAGCACCCAGCGCGAGCTGGCCGCCCAGCGGGTCAAGGACAACGTCCAGGTGCCGCCGATGCCGGCCCCCGGCGTGTACGCCCGGCACAACGCGGTCGACGTCCCGGGCCTGCTGCCGGACGGCTCGATCGCCGAGGACTCGGTGATGGCGACCCTGCGCGAGCGGGGCCAGATCCGGGACGTCAGCCAGGAGATGCTGCAGCGGATGGCCGAACTGGAGGAGACCACCGCCGACTGGCTCGGCCGGCCGTCCTCCGCCCGGCCGCCGGTGGCGCCGCCCGAGCAGCGCCGGGCGCTGCAGAAGGTACCGACCGCCAAGTCCCCGTCCGCAGAGGAGGGTTCGGAGTGAACCCCGTCAACTACCTCTACCTGGCCGGCCTGTTGTTCACCATCGGGGCCAGCGGGGTGCTGATCCGGCGCAACGCGATCGTGCTCTTCATGTGCGTCGAGCTGATGCTGAACGCCTCGAACCTGGCCCTGGTCACCTTCTCCCGGTTGCACGGCAACCTGGACGGCCAGATCATCGCGTTCTTCACCATGGTGGTCGCGGCGGCCGAGGTCGTCGTCGGCCTCGCCATCATCGTGTCCATCTTCCGGACCAGGCACTCGGCTTCGGTCGATGACAGCAACCTGATGAAGCTGTAGGCGGAGGGCCCACGGTGAACTCTCTCATTCCGCTGCTCGTGGCGGCTCCGCTGGCGGGCGCCGCCCTGCTGCTGCTCGGCGGGCGCCGGCTCGACCGCTTCGGCCACTGGCTGGCCACCGCCTTCGCCGCGCTCTCCTTCGGCTTCGGCCTGGCGCTCTTCGCGTCCATGCTGGGCCGGGAGACCGCCGAACGGCAGGTCGACGTCAACCTGTTCAGCTGGATCCCGGTGAACGGCTTCCAGGCCGACATGGGGTTCCAGCTCGACCAGCTCTCGATCACCTTCGTCCTGCTGATCACCGGCGTCGGCACCCTGATCCACCTGTACTCGGTGGGCTACATGGCGCATGACGAGCGCCGGCGGCGGTTCTTCGCCTACCTGAACCTGTTCCTGGCGGCGATGCTGCTGCTGGTGCTGGCGGACAACTACCTGCTGCTGTACGTCGGCTGGGAGGGCGTGGGCCTCGCCTCGTACCTGCTGATCGGCTTCTGGCAGCACAAGCCCAGCGCCGCGACGGCCGCCAAGAAGGCCTTCCTGGTCAACCGGGTCGGCGACATGGGCCTGTCGATCGCGATCATGCTGATGTTCGCGGAGTTCGGCAGCTTCGCCTTCGGCCCGCTGCTCGGCTCGGAGGGCACGGCCGGCGCGGTCGGCCAGGCGAGCGAGGGCAAGCTGACCGCGATCGGGCTGATGCTGCTGCTCGCCGCCTGCGGCAAGTCCGCCCAGGTACCGCTGCAGTCCTGGCTCGGGGACGCGATGGAGGGCCCGACCCCGGTCTCGGCCCTGATCCACGCGGCCACCATGGTCACCGCCGGCGTCTACCTGATCACCCGGTCCGCCTCGATCTTCAACCTGGCGCCGGACGCCCAGACCGCCGTGGTGGTGGTCGGCGCGGTCACGCTGATCTTCGGGGCGATCGTCGGTTGCGCCAAGGACGACATCAAGAAGGCGCTGGCCGGCTCGACCATGTCGCAGATCGGCTACATGATCCTCGCGGCGGGCCTGGGCCCGATCGGCTACGTCTACGCGATCATGCTCCTGGTCACCCACGGCTTCTTCAAGGCCGGGCTGTTCCTCGGCGCCGGATCGGTCATGCACGGCATGAACGACGAGGTGAACATGCGGCACTACGGCGGCCTGCGCAAGTACATGCCGGTCACCTTCGTCACCTTCGGCCTCGGCTACCTGGCGATCATCGGGTTCCCCGGCCTGTCCGGCTTCTTCTCCAAGGACAAGATCATCGAGGCGGCCTTCGCCAAGGGCGGCACCGAGGGCTGGATCCTCGGCGGCGTCACGCTGCTCGGCGCCGCGATCACCGCGTTCTACATGACCCGGGTGATGCTCCTGACCTTCTTCGGCGAGAAGCGCTGGCAGCCGGACGCCGAGGGCAACGAGCCGCACCCGCACGAGTCCCCGAAGAGCATGACGATCCCGATGATCGTGCTGGCCTTCGGATCGGTCTTCGCCGGCGGCCTGTTCACCCTCAACAGCTCCTTCCTGCACTGGCTGGAGCCGGTCACCGGCCACGCGGAGGGCGACTCCCCGCTGTCCCCGCTGACCGTCACGCTGATCACCACGCTCTGCATGCTGGCCGGCATCGCGGTCTCCTACCTGATGTACGGGCGCTCGCCGGTGCCGGTCGTCCCGCCGGTCGGCTCGGCCCTCACCCGCGCCGCCCGCCGCGACCTGCTCCAGGACGACTTCAACCACGCCGTCCTGGTCCGGCCCGGCTCCGCGCTCGCGGCGGCCCTCGTCTACTTCGACAGCAGGGGCCTGGACGGCTTCGTGAACGGCCTGGCCGCCACCATCGGCGGCGTCTCCAGCCGCCTGCGCCGGATCCAGAACGGCTACGTCCGCTCGTACGCGCTCTCCATGTTCGGCGGCACGCTGGTGCTGGTCGCCACCACTCTCCTGATGAGGTCGGTCTGATGGTCGTGACTCGCCCCTACCCCACACGTCAGGAGGTCCGGCCATGAGCTACCTGCTGACCGCCACCTGCGCCGTCCCGGCGGCCGGCGCGGTGCTCACCGCCGCGCTGCCCGCGGGGACGGACGACGGCCGCCGGCGCGTCACCAAGATCGTCGCGCTGGTGGTCTCACTGGCCACGCTGGCCCTCGCCGCCCTGGTCGCGGTGCGCTTCGAACCGGGCGGCGCCCGGTACCAGCTCACCGAGTCGTACAGCTGGATCAGGTCCTTCGGCATCACCTTCTCGCTCGGCGCCGACGGCATCGGCACCGTGCTGGTGCTGCTCACCGCGGTCCTCGTGCCGGTGGTGCTGCTCGCCTCCTGGCACGACGCGGACCCGGAGCGCGTCCCGGACGGCACGGTCGACCCCAACACCTTCGAGGGGCGTCGCCGCACCCAGGCCTTCTTCGCGCTGATCCTGGCCGTCGAGGCGATGGTCCTGGTGTCCTTCCTGGCCACCGACGTCTTCGTGTTCTACGTGTTCTTCGAAGCCATGCTGATCCCGATGTACTTCCTGATCGGCGGCTTCGGCGACCGCGCCGGCGGCCCCGAGTCGGCCCGTCAGCGCAGCTACGCCGCGGTGAAGTTCCTGCTCTACAACCTGCTCGGCGGGCTGGTCATGCTGGCCGCGGTGATCGGGCTGTACGTGATCGCGCAGGACCAGGGCTTCGCCACCTTCGACCTGCCGACCCTCACCGGCGCCATCGCCGACGGCAAGCTGGTCGTCAACCCCACCGCCGAGAAGGCGCTCTTCCTGGGCTTCTTCTTCGCCTTCGCGGTGAAGGCGCCGCTGTGGCCGCTGCACACCTGGCTGCCGAACGCGATGGGGGAGTCGACCGCCGGAACGGCCGTGCTGATCACCGCCGTCGTCGACAAGGTCGGCACCTTCGCGATGCTCCGCTTCTGCCTCGGCCTGTTCCCCGACGCCTCCAAGACCTTCGCCCCGGCGATCCTGGTCCTGGCGCTGATCGGGATCATGTACGGCGCGCTGCTGGCCGTCGGCCAGAAGGACATCAAGCGGCTGATCGCCTACGCGTCGATCTCGCACTTCGGCTTCATCATCATGGGCATCTTCGCGATGACCAGCCAGGGGCAGAGCGGCGCGACCCTCTACATGGTCAACCACGGCATCTCCACCGCCGCGCTGATGCTGGTCGCCGGCTTCCTGATCTCCCGGCGCGGCTCGCGGCTGATCGCCGACTACGGCGGCGTGCAGAAGGTCGCCCCGGTGCTGGCCGGATCGTTCCTGATCGGCGGCCTGGCGACGCTGTCGCTGCCGGGCCTGGCGCCGTTCGTCAGCGAGTTCCTGGTCCTGGTCGGCACGTTCACCCGCTACCCGGTGATCGGCATCATCGCCACCTTCGGCATCGTGCTGGCCGCGCTGTACGTCCTGGTGCTCTACCAGCGCACCATGACCGGCCCGGTGAAGGACTCCGTGCGCGGCATGCACGACCTCAAGGTGCGCGAACTGGCCGTGGTGGCGCCGCTGGTGGCGCTCACCATCCTGCTGGGCGTCTACCCGAAGCCGCTCACCGACATCGTCAACCCGGCGGTGGACGCCACCCTCTCCCAGGTCCACGAGACCGACCCGGCGCCGGCCCACCCGGTGGCCGCCACCCCAGGAGGTGAGCAGAAGTGATGAGTCATTGGCTCGCCGCCGCCGGCGGCAACAGCGCGAGCATCCCCGCGCCGCACGTCGAGTACGGGCAGCTCTCCCCGATGCTGGTGGTCTTCGGCGCCGCCGTCGCCGGGATCCTCGCCGAGGCCTTCCTGCCCCGGCGGGCCCGGTACTGGGCGCAGGTCACCATCGCCCTGCTCGGCCTGGCCGGTGCCTTCACCGCGGTGATCGTGCTCGCCTCGCAGGGCTACGGCAGCACCAAGGTCGACCTGCTGGCGATGGGCGCGGTCGCGCTGGACGGGCCCGCGCTGTTCCTGCAGGGCGTGATCCTGCTGGTCGCCGTGGTCGCGGTGCTCACCTACGCGGAGCGCCGGCTGGAGCCGAAGGCCGGCGGGGTCCCGGTGGACGCCTTCGTCGCCCAGGCCTCCGCCACCCCCGGTGGCGAGCAGGAGCGCGCCGCCGTCCGGGCCGGCTTCGCCAGCACCGAGGTCTTCCCGCTCACCCTGTTCGCGGTCGGCGGCATGCTGCTGTTCCCGGCCGCCAACGACCTGCTGACCATGTTCGTGGCGCTGGAGGTCTTCTCCCTCCCGCTGTACCTGCTCTGCGCGCTCGCCCGGCGCCGCCGGCTGCTCTCCCAGGAGGCGGCCGTCAAGTACTTCCTGCTGGGGGCGTTCGCCTCGGCGTTCTTCCTGTTCGGCACCGCCCTGCTGTACGGCTACGCGGGCAGCGTCCGGCTCGGCGACATCGCCGACGTCATCTCGGGCGAGGCCCCGGCCACCCAGGCGCTGCTCAGCACCACCCAGAACGACGCGCTGCTGCTGATCGGCCTGGCGCTGCTCTCGGTCGGCCTGCTGTTCAAGGTCGGCGCGGTGCCGTTCCACTCCTGGACCCCGGACGTCTACCAGGGCGCCCCGACGCCGGTCACCGGCTTCATGGCGGCGGCGACCAAGGTGGCCGCGTTCGGCGCCCTGATGCGGCTGTTCTACGTGGCCTTCCCCGGCCTGCGCTGGGACTGGCGCCCGGTGATGTGGGGCGTCGCGATCCTCACCATGGTGGTCGGCGCGGTGCTGGCCGTCACCCAGCAGGACGTGAAGCGGCTGCTCGCCTACTCCTCGATCGCGCACGCCGGCTTCATCCTCACCGGCGTGATCGCCACCAACAAGCAGGGCCTGGGCGCGGTGCTCTTCTACCTGCTGGCGTACTCCTTCGTGACGCTCGGCGCCTTCGCGGTCGTCACGCTGGTGCGCGACTCGCGCGGCGAGGCCACCCACCTCTCCAGCTGGGCCGGCCTCGGGCGGCGCTCGCCGCTGCTGGCGGCGGTCTTCGCGCTGTTCCTGCTGGCCTTCGCCGGCATCCCGCTCACCTCGGGCTTCACCGGGAAGTTCGCGGTCTTCCAGGCCGCGGCGGCGGGCGGCGCCACGCCGTTGGTCATCGTGGGTGTGCTGAGCTCCGCGGTGGCGGCGTTCTTCTACATCAGGGTCATCGTGCTGATGTTCTTCTCCGACCCGCAGCCGGGCGGCCCGACGGTGGCCGTGCCCAGCGCGTTCACGGCGACCGCCATCGGTGTCGGCGTCCTGGTCACCCTGGGTCTGGGGCTGCTCCCGCAGTACTTCCTGGACCTCGCGTCGAAGGTCTCGCCGTTCGTCAGGTAGCTGCTTCGCCGCCGGGGTCCGGGCCGCGCCGACCGGCGCGGCCCGGACCCCGCGCTCTTCCCGCCCGTGCCGTCCGGCCCGGGCCCGGTCGGCCCGACCATGACAGACCCGCACGCCCGTGCAGTGATCCACTCTTGACCGGATACCCTGCCTGTATGGCCAGCGGCGGCACTCAGGGACCAGGCCGCTAGATCGACCAGGGACAGGAGTGGTCTTCGTGACCGTCGTGGGACCCTTCGGGCTCAGCGTGCAGGACCGCGATCTGACCCGCGACGTCCAGACCGGCATGGACGCGGTGGAAGCCGCCCTCGCCGAGACCGTCAAGAGCGACGTCTCCTTCATCACCATCACCGCCAGCCACCTCATCGAGGCGGGCGGCAAGCGCTTCCGCCCGCTGCTGGTGATGCTCGCCGCCCAGTTCGGCGACCCGTACGCCCCCGGCGTGGTGCCCGCCGCCGTGGTGGTCGAGCTGACCCACCTGGCGACGCTCTACCACGACGACGTGATGGACGAGGCGCCCGTCCGGCGCGGCGCCCCCAGCGCCAACTCCCGCTGGGACAACTCCGTCGCCATCCTCACCGGCGACTTCCTCTTCTCCCGCGCCTCCCAGGTGCTGGCCGACCTCGGCCCGGAGGCCGTCCGGCTGCAGGCCGACGCCTTCGAGCGGCTGGTCACCGGCCAGATCCTGGAGACGGCCGGCCCCGGGCCCGACGACGACCCGCTGCGGCACTACCTCGACGTGATCGCCGGCAAGACCGGCTCGCTGATCGCCGTCTCCGGCCGCTTCGGCGCGCTGATGTCCGGCGCCGAGCCGTGGGTGGTCGACATCCTGACCCAGTACGGCGAGCGGATGGGCACCGCCTTCCAGCTGGCCGACGACGTGCTCGACATCGCCAGCGACGGCCACGAGTCCGGCAAGACCCCCGGCACCGACCTGCGCGAGGGCGTCCCGACGCTGCCGATCCTGCTGCTGCAGCAGATGCCGGCGGACCAGGACGACCCGGCCGACGCCCGGCTGCGCGAGCTGCTGAAGCTCGACCTCGCCGACGACGACCTGCACGCCGAGGCACTGCGGCTGCTGCGCAAGCACCCGGCCCTGGAGTGCGCCCGCCGCGAGACGCTGCGCTACGCCGAGGAGGCCCGCGCGCTGCTCGACCCGCTGCCCGAGTGCCCGGCGAAGGCCGCCCTGCAGGGGCTCTGCGACGCGGTGGCCATCCGCACCATGTGAGGCCGTTCCGCACCGCCCCGGTGGGGCGGCGCGGGCCCTGGCCGCGGCCGTTCCCGGTTCGGGCCCGGTGCCCACGCCGATAGGGAAGACTGACCCCGTCAGTCCAACCCAGCCGGAAGGCCACCATGCTTCGCGTCGTCATCGCCGAGGACTCCGTACTGCTGCGGGAGGGCCTGACCCGGTTGCTCACCGACCGCGGCCTGGAGGTCGTCGCCGGTGTCGGGGACGGCGAGGCGCTGCTGAAGACGATCCACGACCTGGCCACCGACGACGCCCTGCCGGACGTGGTCGTCGCCGACGTGCGGATGCCCCCGACGCACACCGACGAGGGCGTCCGGGCCTGTGTGACCCTGCGCGGCCTGTACCCGTCGGTGGGGGTGCTGGTGCTTTCCCAGTACGTCGAGGAGCGCTACGCCTCCGAGCTGCTGGCGGGCTCCACCCGAGGGGTGGGCTACCTGCTGAAGGACCGGGTCGCCGAGGTCCGCGAGTTCGTCGACGCGGTGGTCCGGGTGGCCGGCGGCGGCACGGCGCTGGACCCGGAGGTGGTGCAGCAGCTGCTCAGCCGCAGCCGCAAGGGCGACGTGCTGGCCGGCCTCACGCCCCGGGAGCGGGAGGTGCTGGGCCTGATGGCCGAGGGCCGGACCAACGCGGCGGTGGCCAAGCAGCTGGTGGTCTCGGACGGCGCGGTGGAGAAGCACGTCAGCAACATCTTCCTCAAGCTGGGCCTGGCACAGAGCTCCGAGGACCACCGCCGGGTGCTCGCGGTGCTCACCTATCTGAACTCCTGACCGGCCCCGGCCCGCGCTTTCCGGCCCCGGCCTGCGCTTTCCGGCCCCGCCGCCCGCCCGGGCGGCGCCCCCGACCGGATTCCGGGCGGGGGGTATGGCGGAACTGACCCGAGGCGTTGTCGTAGGTATGGAAATAAGACACCGGTATGCAGTTTTTCGCCGCACGTCGAAGTTCCGGCCTACGGATTACCCGCGCGCATAGGATGCGAAGGGTGCACCAGGCGGACGGGGCACACGGCTCACGCCCGCGGCTGGATGCCCACGAGGAGGTCCGCCGCAGTGACCAGCCAGGTCGATCAGTCGGAGGCAGTGGACGGCTCGGACAGCCCCGACAGCGAGTCGGGTCCGGTGCCGCCGGGAGGAATGCAGCCCAGGCGTGTCAAGCCGGTCAGACGATTGGACCGGGTGATCATCCGCTTCGCGGGTGACTCGGGTGACGGGATGCAGCTGACGGGGGACCGGTTCACGTCGGAGACGGCGTCGTTCGGTAACGATCTGTCGACGTTGCCGAATTTTCCGGCGGAGATCCGGGCGCCTGCGGGGACGTTGCCGGGTGTGTCGAGCTTTCAGTTGCATTTCGCGGATCATGACATTTTGACGCCGGGGGACGCGCCGAATGTGTTGGTGGCGATGAATCCGGCGGCGTTGAAGGCGAATGTGGGGGATCTGCCGCGGGGTGCGGAGATCATTGTGAACACGGACGAGTTCACGAAGCGGGCGTTGGCGAAGGTGGGGTGGGCGGTGGATCCGTTGGGGGACGGGTCGTTGGAGGCGTATCACCTGCATCGGGTGCCGTTGACGACGTTGACGTTGGAGGCGTTGAAGGACAGCGGGCTGGCGCGGAAGGACGCGGAGCGGGCGAAGAACATGTTCGCGCTGGGTCTGTTGTCGTGGATGTATCACCGGCCGACGGCGGGGACGGAGGCTTTTCTGCGGTCGAAGTTCGCGAAGAAGCCGTTGATCGCGGAGGCGAATGTCCGGGCGTTCCGGGCGGGGTGGAATTTCGGGGAGACGACGGAGGATTTCGCGGTTTCGTACGAGATCGCGCCGGCGGCGTTGCCGGCGGGGCGGTACCGGAACATTTCGGGGAATCTGGCGTTGTCGTACGGGTTGATCGCGGCGGGGGTGCGGTCGGGGTTGCCGTTGTTCCTGGGGTCGTACCCGATCACGCCGGCGTCGGATATTTTGCACGAGTTGTCGCGGCACAAGAATTTCGGTGTGCGGACTTTTCAGGCGGAGGACGAGATCGCGGGGGTGGGGGCGGCGCTGGGGGCGGCGTTCGGTGGTGCGTTGGGGGTGACGACGACGTCGGGTCCCGGGGTGGCGTTGAAGTCGGAGGCGATCGGGTTGGCGGTGTCGTTGGAGCTGCCGTTGCTGGTGGTGGACATCCAGCGTGGTGGTCCCTCGACGGGGTTGCCGACGAAGACGGAGCAGGCGGATCTGTTGCAGGCGATGTTCGGGCGTAACGGTGAGGCGCCGGTGCCGGTGGTGGCGCCGGCGACGCCGGCGGAGTGTTTCGACGCGGCCCTGGAGGCGGCGCGGATCGCGGTGCGGTACCGGACGCCGGTGTTCCTGCTGTCGGACGGGTATCTGGCGAACGGGTCGGAGCCGTGGCGGATCCCGGAGGTCGGGGAGTTGCCGGGGATCGATCCGGACTTCGCGTCGGGGCCCAACCATGAGTTGGAGGACGGGTCGCGGGTGTTCTGGCCGTACAAGCGGGATCCGTTGACGTTGGCGCGGCCGTGGGCGGTGCCGGGGACGGCGGGGTTGGAGCACCGGATCGGCGGGATCGAGAAGCAGGACGGGACGGGCAGCATCTCCTACGATCCGGCGAATCACGATCTGATGGTGCGCACCCGTCAGGCGAAGGTCGACGGGATCGAGGTGCCGCCGTTGGTGGTGGACGATCCGGACGGCGTGGCCCGGGTCCTGGTGCTGGGGTGGGGTTCGACGTTCGGGCCGATCGCGGCGGCGGTGCGGCGGGTGCGGGCGGAGGGTGGCCGGGTCGCGCAGGCGCACCTGCGCAACCTGAACCCCTTCCCCGCCAACCTCGGGGCGGTCCTCGAGGGCTACGACCGGGTGATCGTGCCGGAGATGAACCTGGGGCAACTCGCCATGCTGCTGCGGGCCAGGTACCTCGTCGACGCGCAGCCCTTCACGCAGGTCAACGGGATGCCCTTCAAGGCGGCACAGTTGGCGGACATGCTGTTCGCGACGATCGGGACGCTGGACGGGGATGAGAGCGATGACTGAGGGTCTGTCCGGCGGTCTGCCCGAGGGGTTGCGGTCGCTGAGTCTGGTGCCGCGGGCCGAAGGGCCGCAGAGTGCGCGGGATTTCAAGACGGATCAGGAGGTGCGGTGGTGTCCGGGGTGCGGGGACTACGCGATCCTGGCGGCGGTGCAGGGGTTCATGCCGGAGTTGGGGATCCGGCGGGAGAACACGGTGTTCGTCTCCGGCATCGGGTGTTCGTCGCGGTTCCCGTACTACATGAACACCTACGGGATGCATTCGATCCACGGGCGGGCGCCGGCGATCGCCACGGGGTTGGCGACGTCGCGGCAGGACCTGTCGGTGTGGGTGGTGACGGGTGACGGTGACGCGTTGTCGATCGGCGGCAACCATCTGATCCACGCGCTGCGGCGGAACGTGAACCTGAAGATCCTGCTGTTCAACAACCGGATCTACGGGCTGACGAAGGGTCAGTACTCGCCGACCAGCGAGGTCGGGAAGATCACCAAGTCGACGCCGATGGGCTCGCTGGACGCGCCGTTCAACCCGCTCTCGCTGGCGATCGGCGCGGAGGCGACCTTCGTGGCCCGCACCATCGACTCCGACCGCCAGCACCTCACCTCGGTGCTGCGGGCGGCGGCCGAGCACGAGGGCACCGCCCTGGTGGAGATCTACCAGAACTGCAACATCTTCAACGACGGCGCCTTCGAAGTCCTCAAGGAGCCGGGGACCCGCGACGAGGCGTTGATCCGGCTGGAGCACGGCCGCCCGGTGCGCTTCGGCACCGACGGCGCCCAGGGCGTCTTCCGCGACCCCGCCACCGGCGAACTCCACGTCGCACCGGTGACACCCGACAACGAGAACGCCGTCCTGGTCCACGACGCCCACGCACCGGGCCCCTCCACCGCCTTCGCCCTCTCCCGCATCGCCGACGCCGACACCCTCCACCACACCCCCATCGGGGTGCTGCGCAGCGTCGAGCGGCCGGTCTACGACGTGCTGATGGCCGAGCAGCTGGCCACCGCCACCGCCCGGCAGGGGCCCGGCGACCTCGCCACCCTCCTCGCCGGCACCGACACCTGGACGGTGGACTGAGCGAGCGGGACGACGGTGTCCCACCGGAACCCACTCAGGTGGGGCACCGTCGGTTCCCGCCCGTGTCCGCAGTCATCTCACGACACGGCGCCGGCGCGGCCACCGGCGGAGGCCATGTCGAGCCAGGTGTGCGGCCCTCCCAGCACCAGCCGAGCTTCGGCGCGCCCTGGCTGATCCGGAGCGCCGGCACCCGGCGGTCGCCGCAGCGCGCGGCGCCCAGCGAGAAGCAGGTGTTCTTGGCCAGCGCCCGGGGGTGGAGGGTGACGAAGGCGATGCCCTCCTCCATGGTCAGCAGGCTGCGGCCGCGTCCGGCCACGGTGGCCATGGCGTCCTTGGGGACCACGCCGCAGAACTCCTCGCCGCGGTCGGCGTCGAGCAGCAGGTGGACCGGCCCGTAGGGCAGGCCCAGCCCTTCGACCGGGACGAACCGCTCGATCTCCCCCTCCGGGTAGTGGCGGTCGATGATGCCGGCCTTGGCCTTGCCGTCCAGCGTGGTCAGCGGCACGGTCCGTTCCACCGGAGCTGGCTCACGGGTGACCACCAGCCGGAGCCCCCGGGTCGGACCGGGCCTGAGGGCGGCCCGGGGTCGGCAGCCGTCCCGGGGTCAGCGGGGCTTGGCGTCGTACCGCGTGCGGGCCTGCTGGACGGCGGGAACCTGCCGCTCGGACCAGTGCGCCAGGGTGGAGACCAGCTCGGCGGCCTCCTCGCCCAGCGGGGTGAGGCTGTAGTCGACCCGGGGCGGGATCACCGGGTGCGCCTCGCGCAGCACGAAGCCGTCGCGCTCCAGGGTCTGCAGGGTCTGGGCGAGCATCTTCTCGCTCACTCCGGACACCCGCCGGCGCAGCTCGCTGAAGCGGTAGCCGCGCTCGCTCAGCGCCGCCAGCACGAGCACGCCCCAGCGGCTGGTGACGTGCTCCAGCACGCCCCGGGACGGACACATCCGGTCGTAGACGTCGGGGGCCCGGTCGAGCGGCGAGGCCTCGGTGATCACCTTCATGCCATTACCTCCACATCAGTACCCTACTTCAAAGTGCGTACTTTCGAATAGTTAGTGCAGTGCCTAGGGTGAGTTTCGAAGCCAACGGACCTTCCCACCCCAGGAGCACCGCATGATCGTCGTCACCGCCGCCACCGGACAGCTCGGCCGCCTCGTGGTCGAGGGACTGCTGGAGAAGGTCCCCGCCACCGAGATCGCGGTCGCGGTGCGCTCGCCCGAGAAGGCCGCCGACTGGGCGGCCCGCGGTGTCGACGTCCGGATCGCCGACTACAGCCGGCCCGAGACCCTGGCCGCCGCCTTCCACGCGGGCGACAAGGTGCTGCTGATCTCGGGCAGCGAGGTCGGGCAGCGCGTCCCGCAGCACCTCGCGGTGGTGGCCGCGGCCAAGGCCGCCGGCGTCGCGCTGCTCGCCTACACCGGAGTGCTCGGCGGCGACGAGGCCGGGTTCCGGCTCGCCGACGAGCACAAGGCGACCGAGGCCGCGATCCGCGCCTGCGGCCTGCCGTTCGTGCTGCTGCGCAACGGCTGGTACACCGACAACTACACCGCCGACCTGGCGGGCACCGTGGAGCGCGGCGGCCCGGTCGGCAGCAGCGGTCAGGGCCGGGTGGCCTCCGCCGCCCGCCGGGACTACGCCGACGCGGCCGTGGCCGTGCTCACCGGCGAGGGCCACGAGGGCCGGGTGTACGAGCTGGCCGGCGACACGGCCTGGAGCTTCGAGGAGTTCGCGGCGGAGCTGGCCGAGCAGACCGGCCGCCCGGTGGCCTTCCGCAACGTGACGGCCGACGAGCACCTCCAGGTGCTGCTCGGCGCCGGCCTGCCGTCGGCCTTCGCCGAGATCCTGGTGGACGTGGACGCCGGGATCGCCCGGGGCGAGCTGGCCCGCTCCAACGGCGACCTGGCCCGGCTGATCGGCCGTCCGACCACCCCGCTCGCGGAGACCGTGAAGGCCGCGCTGGCCCGCTGACCTGACCTCCCCAAGCGTGTCATGACCAAAATGCGAATACGGAGATGACATCCTGCCTTCCGCCCGCTACCGTCGGCTCGACACCCGTGCGCGCGGAGGGCAGGCCGTCATGCCAGAGACATCCCCACAGGAGGCCACCCGAGGCCTCTGGTTCGGAGTCGCCTCGTACGGGATGTGGGGGCTCTTCCCCCTGTTCTGGCCCCTGCTGGAACCCAGCACGGCCGACGACATCCTGGTCAACCGGATGGTCTGGTCGCTGTTCGCCGTCGTCCTGATGCTGCTGGCGCAACGTCACTGGGGCTGGATCCGGCCGCTGCTGCGCCAGCCCCGCAGGCTCGCCATGTCGGCCGCGGCGGCGGCCCTGGTCTCGGTCAACTGGGGCGTCTACATCTGGGGCGTCAACAGCGGGCACGTTGTCGAGACCAGCCTCGGCTACTTCATCAACCCGCTGGTCACCATCGCCTTCGGTGTCCTGCTGCTGCACGAGCGGCTGCGAACGGCCCAGTGGGCGGCGGTCGGCATCGGCGCCCTCGCGGTGGCCGTCCTGACGGTCGGCTACGGCCGGCTGCCGTGGATCGCGCTCACCCTGGCGTTCTCCTTCGCCGTCTACGGGCTGCTGAAGAAGAAGGTCGCGCTCAGCGGGCTGGAGAGCCTCGCCGTCGAGAGCGCCTTCATGTTCCCCTTCGCCCTCGGTTACCTGATCTACCTCGCCGCCCGCGGCCAGGGCACCTTCGGCCACACCGTCCCCGGCTCGTACGGGTGGGGCCACTCCGGCCTGCTGGTGCTGAGCGGCCTGATCACCGCCGTCCCGCTGCTCTGCTTCGGCGCCGCGGCGGTCCGGGTGCCGCTGACCGTGCTCGGCCTGCTGCAGTACCTGGCGCCGGTGTTCCAGTTCCTGATCGGCATCGCGGTGTTCCACGAGACCATGGCGCCCGCCCGCTGGGCCGGGTTCGCCCTGGTCTGGGGCGCCCTCGCGCTGCTCACCTGGGACGCGCTGCGCCGGCTGCGCGCGGACCGGGTCACCGGCCTGCCGCCCGTCGCCGTCACCGGCCTGGAGCAGGCCACCGCCCCGGCCGCCACCCGCTGAGGGCGGCGGCCGGCGGGGGCGCCGGCGGTGCTTGTGCCCCGCTCAGGAGGTGATGTCCCGGCTCGTGAAGCGGGACCACGCCGCCGAGCCGAACACGGCGACGTAGAAGGCCTGCAGCCCGAGGTTCTTCAGCACGCCGTCCCAGTACATCGGCTCCCGGAGCAGGTCCCCGAAGGTCAGCCAGTGGTGGGTGAAGAGGAACGGCTGAACGGCGTGCAACTGCGGGAAGCTGTCCAGGATCTGCACGGTGATCACCAGGCCTACCGTGCTCGCCATCGCCGCGATCCCACTGCCGGTCAGCGTCGAGATGAACAGGCCGATCGCCACCAGGCCGGCCAGTGAGCAGGCCACCACCCCGACCACCAGGACGGCCCGCAGCAGCGCCTCGCCGAAGCTGATGGTGTCGCCGGAGATCAGCGTCACCTCGCCGAGCGGGAAGAGCGCGGCGCCGGTCGCCAGCGCGGACAGCCCGACGGTGGCCGTCGCGGCCAGGCAGAACGCCAGCCCCGCGGTGAACTTGGCGACCAACAGCCTGGTCCGCCCGGCCGGCGCGACCAGCAGGTAGCGCAAGGTCCCGGTTGCCGCCTCGCCCGCGATCGAGTCGCCCGCCACCACACCGACGGTCATCGGCAGGAAGACCGGCAGTGCCACGGCCAGCGCCGTGAACACCAGGAACAGGCCGTTCTGGGTCACCTGCGCGACGAAGGCCGGCCCCTGCCCGCCCTGCGCGCCGCCGGTCTCGATCCGGACCACCGTGCCGATCAGCACCGGCAGCACCGCCATGATGCCCAGCAGCGCGATCGTCCTGGTCCGGCGGAAGGTCAGCGACAGCTCGCTGCGCACCAGCGCCAGGCTGCCCGCCGCCGTCCGCGGCTGGCGCCCGCCCGCCGCCGGGGCCACCCCGGCGGCCCGGCCCGGCCCGGCCTCCGCCACCGTCTCAACCCGCGACATCGAAGCCCTCCCCGGTCATCGCCACGAAGGCGTCCTCCAACGTGCCCCGCTCCAGGCCGAAGCCCCGCACCCGCACCCCGGCCTCCACCAGCGCCGCGCAGAGCTTGGGCAGCGTGTCCTCGGCGGCGTTGCCGGCCTCGGCGTCCACCCGGCCCTCGGAGACGACCGCGCCGCTCAGCCCGTGGGCGGCCAGCACCTCGGCGGCCGCCGCGGTGTCGTCCGTACGGACCACCAGCCGGCCCTGGGCACGGGCCGCCAGCTCGGCGACGGTGCCCTGCACCACCAGTCGGCCGCGCGACATCACCGCGGCGTGCGTGCAGACCTGCTCGATCTCGTCCAGCAGGTGCGAGGAGAGGAACACCGTGGTGCCCTCCGCCGCGACCTCCCGGATCAGTGACCGGATCTCCCGCATGCCCTGCGGGTCCAGGCCGTTGGTCGGCTCGTCCAGCACCAGCAGCTCGCGCGGCTGCAGCAGGGCCGCGGCCAGGCCCAGGCGCTGCTTCATCCCGAGGGAGTACGCGCGGGCCTTCTTGCCGGCCGCCGCCGTCAGCCCGACCCGGTCCAGCGCCTCCCGGACCCGCTGGTCCCGGGTGCGCGGGTCCGCGGTCGGGTCGGCCGCGTCGTAGCGCGCGAGGTTGTCGCGCCCGGACAGGAAGCCGTAGAGCGCGGGCCCCTCGATCAGGGCGCCGACCCGGGGCAGCACGCCGCCCACCGACTGCGGCATGGCCTCGCCGAGCACCGTCGCCCGCCCGGAGGTCGGCGCGATCAGGCCCATCAGCATCCGGATCGTGGTGGTCTTCCCGGAGCCGTTGGGACCGAGGAACCCGAAGACGCTGCCCCGGGGCACCGTCAGGTCGAGGCCGTCCACCGCGAGCTGGCCACCACGGAAGCGTTTGGTCAGGCCGGTGGTGCTGATCACGTGGTCGGCGGCCGGGCCCGCGGCCGGAGCGGACACGGCGGCCGGAGCGGACACGGCGGGGGGAGCGGAAGCGGCGGAGGAGGCGACCACGGGGGCCGGACGCGCATCCGCGGTCCGGCCCCCGGTCGGCTCCGTGGAGGGAGCCTGGGTCATCACTTCACTCCGGCCGCACTCTGCAGGACCGGCAGCGTCACCGCGCCGGCGAACACCCGGCCGTCATCGGTGACCAGCGCGTTCAGCACCTTGGTGCTGATCAGCGAGCCGCCCTTGACCGGCTTGCCGAGCGCCCGGGCCAGCGACTGGACGCTCTGCCCGGCGACCTCGGAACCGTGCCGGCCCGCCGCCTCGGCCGGGATCTCCCCAGCGGGCAGCTTGAGGCTGACCACCGTCGTCCAGCCCTCGCCGATCACGTTCAGGGAGTCCTTGGCGGCCCTGGCCTCCTCGGCACCCCGGCCGGCGTCGGCCGCACCGGCGCCCGGCTGCCCGCCGGCCTTCGGCTCGCCCGCCTTCTGCTCGACGACCTTCGCCCCCTTCGGCAGGCTGAACTCGAAGGTCTTGGCGTCCGGCTTGGCGAAGGAGACGTCACTGAAGTGCGCGTCGAACACCGTGGCGCCGCCGGTGGCCTTCACCACCACGGCCAGCGGCACGCCGGTGCCGGCGTCGACGGCGATCCGGACCTCGCCCAGCGTCGAGCCGGACTGCGTCGGCTTCACGCTCAGCTGGTACGCCTTGCGGTCGGCCACCGTGGCCGTGCCGTCCACCGTGACCGAGGTGGTGCCCGCGCCGAGGGCCAGGAACTGCCGGGCCGCCTCCTGCGGCGTGACCGGCACACCGGCCGGCAGGCCGGGCGTCGGCGCCCGGTGCCCGTCGCCCTGCGGGAGCGCCAGGTGGACGGCCTCGTTGGAGGCGCTGTCCCAGGCCCACACCTGGTCGCCGCTGCGCACCAGCTCGTACCCGGCGAGCTGCTCGATCAGGCCGACCCGCTGGTGGTCCGGCCCGTCCACCGCGACCCGCAGCGTGTGCTCCCCGCCGAGCAGGCCCACCAGCTTGGACTCCGGCGCCGGCGCCGACGGGTCGAAGCCCTGCGCGCCGCCGCCCTGGCCGCCGGTGTCGAGGCCGCCGACCGCGCCGAGCAGCTGGGCCGGCGCCCCCAGGTCGGCGCTGATCCGCACCGTCCCGGACATGGTCTGCGTCTCGGTGCCGAGCGCCTTCGCCACCAGCTGCTCCGCCGTCAGGGCCGGCAGCTCCGGCGAGCGTCCGTCGGCGAGCGCGGGCACCAGGCCGATGCCGGCGGCGACCGTACCGGCCACCACCACCGGCACCAGGATCCGTACCGCGGTGCGCCGCCCGGAGCGGTACGGCGCGCCGTCCTCCCCGTTCGCCGTCGTCGTGTGGTCCGTCATCACGTTCAACCCCTCCGTAGCCCGTGGCGGATCGCCCCTTCCTGCTCCATTAGACGCCTCGGCCGGCCATCGGGCATCGCTCCGCAGGGCCAGATCCGCATACATCTCACGGACCATCGGACGGCGGACGTGACCCTGATCCCACCTCAGGGTCACGTCCTCCCGAGGTCGAATGCTGGCGTATCGTCGCGGCATGGACGCAACCGAGGCCTCCCCCGGCACACCCGGCCCGACCAGCAACGGAATGCGGCGGGCGCTGCGCCGGGCACGGGACGGCGTGGCGCTCGACGCGGCCGAGGCCGCGGTGCTGCTGCAGGCCCGCGGGGACGACCTGCGCGACCTCTGCGCCAGCGCGGCCCGGGTCCGCGACGCGGGCCTGGAGGCGGCGGGCCGTCCGGGCGTCGTCACCTATTCCAAGAAGGTGTTCATCCCGCTCACCCGGCTCTGCCGGGACAAGTGCCACTACTGCACCTTCGTCACGGTGCCGGGCAAGCTCCGCCGGGCCGGGCACGGCATGTACCTCTCGCCGGACGAGGTGCTGGAGATCGCCCGTCAGGGCGCGGCGCTGGGCTGCAAGGAGGCCCTCTTCACGCTGGGCGACCGCCCCGAGGACCGCTGGCCCGAGGCCCGCGAGTGGCTGGACGCGCACGGCTACGACGACACCCTCGCGTACGTGCGGGCGATGGCGATCCGGGTGCTGGAGGAGACCGGCCTGCTGCCGCACCTCAACCCGGGCGTGCTCACCTGGACGGACTTCCAGCGGCTGAAGCCGGTCGCCCCGTCGATGGGCATGATGCTGGAGACCACCGCGACCCGGCTCTGGTCCGAGCCCGGCGGCCCGCACTTCGGCTCGCCCGACAAGGAGCCGGCGGTACGGCTGCGGGTGCTGGAGGACGCCGGGCGCAGCGCCGTCCCCTTCACCACCGGCGTGCTGATCGGGATCGGCGAGACGTACGAGGAGCGGGCCGACGCGCTGTTCGCGATCCGGCGCACCGCCCGGCAGTACCACGCGATCCAGGAAGTGATCGTGCAGAACTTCCGGGCCAAGCCGGACACCGCGATGCGCGCGATGCCGGACGCCGAGCTGGAGGAGCTGGCCGCCGCCATCGCCGTCACCCGGCTGGTGCTCGGCCCCTCGGCGCGGATCCAGGCGCCGCCGAACCTCGTTGACTCCGAATTCGCGCTGATCATCGGCGCGGGGATCGACGACTGGGGCGGCGTCTCGCCACTGACGCCCGACCACGTCAACCCCGAGCGCCCGTGGCCGCACATCGAGGACCTCGCCGCCCGCACCGCCGAGTCCGGCTTCGAGCTGCGCGAGCGCCTCACCGTGTACCCCGAGTACCTGCTGCGCGGCGAGCCCTGGTTGGACCCGCGGATCCTGCCGCACGTGAACGCGCTCGCCGACCCGGTCACCGGCCTGGCCCGGGAGGGCGCGATGCCGGCCGGCCTGCCCTGGCAGGAGCCCGAGGACCTGCCCGCCTCGTACGGACGGACCGACCTGCACCGCACCATCGACACCGAGGGCCGCACCGGCGACCGCCGGGCCGACTTCGAGGACGTGTACGGGGACTGGGACGCGCTGCGCGAGCAGGTCGCCGGCGCGGCCCCCGAGCGGCTGAGCGGCGACGTCCGCGAGGCGCTGGCGGTGGCCGCGGACGACCCGACCAGGCTCACCGACGACCAGGCCCTCGCGCTGCTGCACGCGGACGGCCCGGCACTGGACGCGCTCTGCCGGATCGCCGACGACGTCCGCAGGGACGCGGTCGGCGACACCGTCACCTACTGCGTCACCCGGAACATCAACTTCACCAACGTCTGCTACACCGGCTGCCGGTTCTGCGCCTTCGCCCAGCGCCGTACCGACGCCGACGCCTACACCCTCTCGCTGGAGCAGGTCGCCGACCGCGCCGCGCAGGCCTGGGACGTGGGCGCCACCGAGGTCTGCATGCAGGGCGGCATCCACCCCGACCTGCCGGGCACCGCGTACTTCGACATCGCCCGGGCGGTGAAGGCCCGGGTGCCGGGGATGCATGTGCACGCGTTCTCCCCGATGGAGGTCGTCAACGGCGCCACCCGGACCGGCCTCTCCATCCGGGACTGGCTCCAGCAGGCCAAGGAGTCCGGCCTGGACAGCATCCCCGGGACGGCCGCCGAGATCCTCGACGACGACGTCCGCTGGGTGCTGACCAAGGGCAAGCTGCCGGCCGCCACCTGGGTCGAGGTGGTCACCACCGCGCACGAGCTGGGCATCCGCTCCTCGTCGACGATGATGTACGGCCATGTGGACACCCCGGCGCACTGGCTGGGCCACCTGCGGGTGCTGGCCGGGATCCAGCAGCGCACCGGCGGGTTCACCGAGTTCGTGACCCTGCCGTTCATCCACACCAACGCGCCGGTCTACCTGGCCGGCATCGCCCGGCCGGGCCCGACCGCCCGGGACAACCGGGTGGTGGTCGCGATGGCCCGGCTGCTGCTGCACACCCACATCCCCAACATCCAGACCAGCTGGGTGAAGCTGGGCGCGGAGGGCGCCGCCGAGATGCTGCGCTCGGGCGCCAACGACCTCGGCGGCACGCTGATGGAGGAGACCATCTCGCGGATGGCCGGGTCGGCGTACGGCAGTTACAAGTCCGTCCGGGACCTGGAGGCGATCGCCGAGGCCGCCGGGCGACCGCACCGCCAGCGCACCACCACCTACGGCGAGGTGCCCGCCGAGCGCCGCGGGGCGGCGCTGGCCTCGGACGGCCACCTGCCGGCGCTGCTGCCGGTGCTGGAGTAGGGGCCCGGCGGGGCGCCGGCCGCCGCACCGGCGGGCGGGGGACGGGCCGTCGCCCCGCCCGGGCCGCCGGGCGGGGCCGGCCCTGTCCTGCCGTCCTCAGCCCACCAGCAGCTGGCTGCGCAGGTCGCGCAGGTCGCGGTCGTCCAGGCCGAGGCCGGACCTGAGGTAGGCGTCGAAGGAGCCGAACTTCTGCCGCACCTCGTCGAAGCCGGCGTTCAGGTACTCCGGCCGGACGTCCAGCAGCGGCTTGTAGATCGCCTGGTAGGCGGGCGGCAGCTGGGCCAGGGTGGCGGCGTTCTCGGCGGCCCGGTAGGTGTTGCTGGCCAGGTAGTCGGCCTCGACCGTGGCGCGCGGCACGCCGAGGGCGGTGAGCAGCGCGGCGGAGGCCCAGCCGGTGCGGTCCTTGCCGGCGGTGCAGTGGAAGAGCACGCCCTGGTCGTCGCGCTCCACCAGGGAGTTGAGCACGGTCCGGTAGGCGGCCTCGGCGCTGTCGGCGGAGACCATGGTGCGCTCGGCGTCGATCATCACCTGGACGGCGGCCTGCGGGCTGGTCACGTTGAACGCGCCGGTGTCGGCGACGCCCAGGACGTTGGCAGCGACCACGGTGGCGCCGGCCGGGACGCGGTCGGGCGCGGCCTTCTGCTCGGCGGGGGTGCGCAGGTCGAAGACCTCCTGGACGCCGAGGCGGCGCAGCTTGGCGAGGTCCGCGTCGGTGAGCCTGCTGAGGTCGCCGGAGCGGTAGACGACGCCCATCCGGACCCAGCTGCCGTCGGTGGTGCGGTAGCCGCCCGCGTCCCGGAAGTTGGGCGCCGAGGCGAGGTGCAGCGAGCGGTCGGCGACGATCAGCGACTCGCCGTGGTCCGGGACGAGCTCGAAGAACCAGCGGTCGGCCGAGGCCAGGCCGGTGACGGTCACGGTGGCGGAGCCGGCGGCCTTGGCGACGGGCCTGCGGTGGCGGATGTCCTCCTGGTCGGTGCCGGCGTAGACCGTCACGTCGCGGGTGCCGGGCGCGGTCCAGGTCAGGGTGAAGCTGCCGTCGGCCTGCTGGACGGCGCTCGCCGCGGTGAAGGGGACGGCGTGCCGGGCGGCCGTCCGCGAGGCGGCGGGGGCCTCCTGGGGGCCCGGGGCGGCGGCGAGGGCCAGCGCGGGGGTGCCGAGGGTCAGCGCGCCGGTGAGGGCCAGCGCGGTGGTCAGGCGGGTGCGGGTGGTGGTCATGATCGGGACGCTAGGCAGTGCCGGGTGGTGACCCGTGGCCGCCGGATGGCGCGGCGGCAACAGTTTGTTGAAGAGCTGCTGTGCGGGGGAACCGGTCAACCCGCCGAACAATTCGAATACAGTGCGGGGGCGCGCGAACCGTCGTCGGGCGCGGTTGCCCCAACCTCCGGCTTGGGAGTGCCTCCCGGGCCGAGGGCCGGGAGAGGGTGCTCCCGCGACCTCTGGACGAAAGGTTCCGACTCGTGATGCCACTGTGGTCACGCGCGCAGCAGCAGGATTTCCGGAGCCGGGTGCGCGGCTGCCTGCTCGGCGGGGCGATCGGTGACGCGCTCGGGGCCGGCATCGAGTTCGAGTCGCTGGAGAAGATCCAGGCCGTGCACGGCCCGCAGGGGGTGACGGGGTACGTCCCCGCCTACGGCCGGACCGGTGCGATAACCGACGACACCCAGATGTCCCTGTTCACCGTGGACGGCCTGATCCGGGCCCACATCCGCCGCGACAGCGGCGGCTGGCACCCGCCCACCGACGTCCACCTGGCCTATCTGCGGTGGGCCGCCACCCAGCGCGACTGGGGGCCGGACGAGCGGCGCCCGGATCTCGGCTGGCTCGGCCGCGAGGAGTGGCTGTACGCCCAGCGGGCGCCCGGCCAGGCCTGCCTGTCCGGACTCTCCGGCCCCCAGGCGGACCGCCTGGGCACCCTGGACGCGCCCAAGAACCCGCACTCCAAGGGCTGCGGCACGGTGATGCGGGCCGCGCCCTTCGGGCTGCTCACCTCATGGGAGCCGGGGCTGGTCTTCCAGCTCGCGGTGGAGTGCTCGGTGCTGACGCACGGCCACCCCACCGGCTACCTCTCGGCGGGCGCGCTGGCGGTCATCGTCCACACGGTGGCCCGCGGCGGCACCCTGGAGGAGGGCGTGCACCTCGCGCTGGCGCTCCTCTCCGAGCGCCCGTCGCACGAGGAGACCACGGCGGCGCTGCGGGGCGCCCTGGACGCCGTCCGGGCCGGCGAGCCGTCCGCGGAGCGGGTGGAGGCGCTCGGCGAGGGCTGGGTGGCCGAGGAGGCGCTGGCGATCGGCGTCTACTGCGCGCTGGTGGCGTACGACGTGAAGTCCGGCCTGCTGCTCGCGGTCAACCATTCGGGGGACAGCGACTCCACCGGTGCGATCTGCGGCAACCTGCTCGGCGCGCTGCACGGGGACACCGCACTGCCGCCGGAGCTGCTGGCCGCGCTGGAGGGCCGGGGGACGATTCTGGAGCTCGCGGACGACTTCGTGCTGGAGCTGATGCACGGGCCGGAACTGCACGGCCAGGACGCAGGGGAGGGGACGGCCTGGGCGGTGCGCTACCCGGTGGTCCGCTGACCGGGGGCGTACTCGGGGGCGGGGGCGGGGCGCCGGGACCGTGGGTGCCCGCCGCCGGACGACGGCGGGCACCGGTGCGGGCGGGACTGTGACAACAAGTGAGGGCGGGTCAGATCTCGCCGAACGATCCCGAGCCGGCCGCGGTGGCGAACGAGGCCCAGGCCTCCTTGGAGAAGTGCAGCTGCGGACCGTGCGGGTCCTTGGAGTCGCGTACCGCGACGGCGGCCGCGCTCGGCACGGCGATCTCCACACAGGCACCGTTGCCGCCACTGTGGCTGCTCTTGCGCCAGGTGAGACCGTTCTCGAACTTGGTGGTCATGGTTGGTACCCCTCTGCGATCTTGGCTATCAGTGACCGGCTCTCCGCGACACTCAGGGCTGCGGCCCTCAGGTGGTCGTACAGTCCGGTATAGCGGCGCACGTCGGCGTCCTTCTCCAGGTAGAGGTCGCTTGTCACCCCTTCGAAGTAGACAACCGTCGAATCCGCGGACTCGGGGAACTCCATGAGGGAGAATGTCCCGGTCATGCCGGGGTGGGCGCCGTGCCTGAACGGGATCACCTGCAGATTGATGTTGGAGCGGGCGCTCAGCTCGAGCAGCTGGTTCAGCTGGCGGTACATCACCTCCGAGCCACCGACCTCGCGGCGCAGCACCGCCTCGTCTATCACCGCCCAGAGGCTGCCCAGCTGGTTCTCGCCGTAGATCCGGCTCTGCCGCTTGAGGCGCACCTCCACCCGCCGTGACACGGCCGTGGCGTCGGTGTCCGGCTGGGTGCCCTGCACCACGGCCTCGGCGTACGCCTGGGTCTGCAGCAGTCCCGGTACGAAGGACGACTCGTAGGCCCGGATCGAGGAGGCCTCCGCCTCCAGGCCGATGTAGACGCTGTAGGGGATGTCGCTGAACTCGTGCCACCAGCCGCGCTGCCGGGACTCCCTGGCCATCTCCATCAGCCCGGCGCGGATCCGCTCGTCGTCGACGTTGTAGACGTCGCAGAGGTCCCTGACGTCCCGTTGACTGATGCTGCGGCGGCCGTTCTCCAGGCGGCTGATCTTGGACTGGGAGACCATCAGTCGACCGGCCACCTCCTCCGCCGTCATTCCCAGGGTCTCGCGCAGGCGCCGCAGTTCGGCGCCGAGCCTTCGGCGGCGCACTGTGGGATTGATGCTCGCGGACACATCGACCTCCGGCCGGGCCTCTGGTGCTCGTTGGACCGGCAATCCTCGGAACAGTGTGGAAATTGGTACCAACCCCCCTGACTTGGAGCAGCATGCCACCTTGGATCGGGTCGGCGCCGGGGAATCGCAGGAGCGCAGTAGAACAGATCATCGGAAAAGCGCTTCGGCGAGACGGCGACCGTCCCTGAGTGGTAGGAGCGACACTACGGCTGGGTACGGCAGAGGGGCGGCCACCCGGCGACTTCCGTGCCGGGCGACCGCCCCTCGATACCTGCTGGTTGCTCACTCGCGATTATCGGCGCGCGCCGCTCGCCACGCGCCGTCCGGACCGTCGGCTCACCGGGCACCGACCCGGGTGGGTACGGCCCGGCCGCCGGGCTGCCGGCTGCCGGGCACCGGCGCGGCACCCGGCTGGGCGTTGTTACGGCCCTGCTGGGACGGAAGGCCGTTCTGCACGTCCATCACGGCGTGCGCGACCATCCCACCGAGCGGGTCGTAACGGATCAGGTCGCGCAGTCGCGACCGCGACGACCTGCCCTCGTTGCCCGGGTAGAGATGCTTGCCGAGGCCCACGGCGTGGGCCAGTGCGGCCAGTGCGGCCGTCCTCGGGTCCGGCGGCACACCGGTGCGGATCGACGTGTCGAGACGCTGCTTGATGGCGGCGTTCGAGCAGTCGTCCGACGCCTGGTAGCGCGTCGTCGGAAGAACCCCGCACACCTGTCCCGGCACCGCAGTCACCATGCCGCACCGTTCAAGGTGCGCCAGGTAGGTCTGCCGTAGCCCCAGCCGGGGCCCGCCGATCCAGTGCGCAGCACGTACCGGACTGCCACGACGGCGCAGCAGTTCCAGGGCGTGGTCCAGAGTGGGGTCACCGGTCGGTCGTGGCAGCACCACGGCGATCCGGTCCCCATCCGGGACTATCCGTCCGGCCAGGGACAGCTCGACGAGCTGTGCCCCGGCGAGTCCGAGGTCGAGGGTCTGCGGCTGCGCCGTGGTACCCGTGGTCGGGTCCAGTGCGAGCAACAAGAGTTCCTCGGGAATTGTTCTGCGGCTCTTGCCCATCCAAGCCTCCCCGCGTGGATGAATGACAGAGTGACGCCTCTCACACGGCCTTGTCGAGTACGCCTCCGAATCGTGACCTTGCGCCACGGGGCGGGAACCAGCGGTGCCAAGGCGGGCGTCTGAACACCGGACGGGCCTGGGAACGGCCGGACGACCGCAATAACCGCCGGTCGGACGGGGTGTGGGTGGCCGAATCGGCCGTCGCGTGGCGGAGACTGTACAGGTACTTGGGGCGGGGCGGCGGCTTCCCGAATTCGGGTCGGCCGGTGCCCCGCCAGGCGTATGAGGAGGCTGGGTTACGTGGGTGAGTCCCCCGACAGATTGCTGCGCGACGGGGAGCGGGAGCAGGAGCGGGAGACCCCGCAGGCCCGGCCGAAGACCGGCGCTGCCGGCACGGACGGTGCTGCTGGTGCGGACGGTGCTGCCGGGACCTCCGGTGCGGTCGAGGCTGCCGACACGCAGGCCGCCCGGCCGGCGGACGCGGCCCGGGACGCCGGCGCCGCGGTGCCGGCGGGCCCGACCGTACAGCTGCGCCTGCCCGCGGACGTGTCGGCCGGTGCGGCCGGTGCCACCGGCGCGGCCGGTTCGGCGGGTGCCGCCGGAGCGGGGGCCGGCGGGTCGTCCACCGGGTCCACGGCCGCCACCGCGACCGCCGGAGCACGCACCGGGGCCACGGCCCTGGCGGCCGGCCAGGGCGCCGGTACGGACGAGGGCCCGGACGGCGGTACGGACGAGGGCCCGGACGGCGGTTCGGACGGTGCCGAGGAACCCCCGTCCGCCGTACCGGCCGACCTGACGCTCGAACTGACCGTCCCGGCGCCGGACGCCCCGCCGGCCAAGGCCGGTCCCACCGTGCAGCTGCGTGTCCGCGAAGTGGACAACCGGACCACCGCCCTGCGCCTGCCGGCGGACAACGCGACCACCGCGCTGCGCCTGCCCGGCGCGGTGCTGCGCCCGGCCGCGGCCGTCGACGCCGACAGGAGCGCTGGTGACAAGCCCGTCGCCGAGCCCGCCGAGCGCGACGGCGAGGAGCCGGCCGCCGAGCCCGCCGTCGTCGGCGCCGCCGCGGCCGAGGCGGCGGCGCGACCGGCCGCGGTCGATCCGCGTCTCGCCATCCGGGACGGCATGGTCGCCGGCAGCCGCCCGCCCGGCCCGGCCGGGAAGTCCGCGAGCGCCGGACGTACCGCCGCACCGGAAGCCGATCCGGGCGCCGATCCGGAAGCCGAATCGGGTGCCGAACCGGGCACCGAGCCCGCTGCCGGACGTACCGTCGAACTGGCCGCCGCGCCCTCCCCCGACCTCGTCCGGACCGAGAAACTGGAGAAGCCGCCGTCGCTGCGCGCCACCCGGCCCGAGGCCCCGGTCGGCGGCCGGGTGCCGGAGCCCCCCGCGCCCTCCCCCCTCCCGGACCCCGAGCCGCAGCCCGAGCCCGAGCCGCTGCCGGCTCCCGGGCCGAGCCCCCGGCCGGCGCCCGGGCCGAGTCCCGAGCCCCTCCCGGCCCCCGAGCCGCGGCCGCTGCCCACCCCCGAGCCGCTGCCCACGCCCGAGCCGCTCCCGCTGCCGGAGACCACCTCCGAGGCGATGCAGGTGCTGGCCGCGCTCAGCGCCCGTCCGGTCTCCCCGCTGCGCCGGGCGCTGAAGCGGATCACCATCTGGACGGTCTTCCTGTCCCTGGTGCTCGGTGTCGTGGTGGCGGCCCAGCTGCTGCGCCCGCTGCCGCGGCCGACGGTCGGGCTCAGTGTGGCCACCACCTTCTCCTTCACCGGAAGCCCGCTGGACATGCCCTGGCCGGCCAAGGGCCAGTCGGCGGCCTCGGTGGTCGGTGTCGGCGACATGGGCAGCTCGGGCCCGGAGACGCCGGCCTCGATCGCCAGCGTCACCAAGGTGATGAACGCCTACCTGATCCTGCGCGACCACCCGCTGAAGAAGGGTGAGACCGGCCCCAAGCTCACCGTCGACAAGCAGGCCGCCCAGGAGTCCAGCGACGCCGACCAGTCCAAGATCACCCTCACCGAGGGCCAGCAGCTCACCCAGTACGAGGCGCTGGAGATGCTGATGCTGCCGTCGGCGAACAACGTGGCCCGACTGCTGGCCCGTTGGGACTCCGGCACGGAGGAGGCCTTCGTCCGGAAGATGAACGAGGCGGCCGCCGGCTTCGGCATGACCAACACCAGCTACGTCGACCCGGCCGGGTTCAACGCGGACACCAAGAGCACCGCGAAGGACCAGCTGAAGCTCGCCGAGCAGGTCATGAAGAACGAGATCTTCCGGCAGGTCGTCGCCGAGCCGGACACCAACTTCAACGGGCAGAAGGTGTTCAACACCAACATCCTGCTCTCCCCGAAGAACGGCATCATCGGCGTCAAGACCGGCTCCAGCACCCCGGCCGGCGGCTGCCTGATGTGGGCGGCCGTCAAGGACATCGGCGGTGTCCGGCGGATGATCCTCGGGGTCACCCTGGGCCAGCCGGGCACGGCCACCGAGGGCATCCTGAAGGCCGTCCAGACGGTGAGCGCCAAGCAGATCGCGGCGGCGCAGGGGGCCCTCACCGGGCAGACCCTGGCCAAGCAGGGCGACGTCGTCGGGTTCGTGGACGACGGCCTCGGCGGCAAGGTCCCGGTGGTGGCCACCAAGGACGTCACCGTGGCGGGCTGGGACGGCATCACCGCCACCCTGGCGCTGGAGCCGGCCACGGTCGGACACACCGCCAAGGCCGGCACCCAGGTCGGCGTGCTCAGGGCCGGCGTGGGCGAGGGCAGGGTCGAGGTCCCGGTGGCCCTGAAGTCGGACCTGGCCCCGCCGTCGATCCTCGCGCGGCTGACCCACCTGCTCTGACCCACCTGCTCCGATCCACCTGCTCGGATCCACCTGCTCCGGCGCACGCGCTCACGCGCAGGGCCGACCCGGCTGCCGCACCGAGCCGCAGCCTCCTCCCGCCCGACCGCACCGCGGTCGGGCGGGAGCTCTGTGTCGGGCCTCCGCCGCACCTCCGACCGTCCTCGGCGACGGCACCCCGGCAACCCTGCGGGGCCGCCGCAGCGAGGCGGCAGGAGGTGGGAAGGAGGTGGGCAGGAGGCTGGACGAAGCAGCCGTCCCGCGCCTGCCGGCGTGCCGGCAACGAGGACGGGACGGACGGTTGCCACCGTCCGTCCCGTCCTCGTTCCGCGCTCCGGGTGGTTGCGCCAGGCCTCGCGCGGTCAGCCCTTGCGCTCCAGCAGGGACACCGTGAGCCCCCGCATCTGCTTGACCTCGGTGGGCCGGTACTGCGCGAGCAGCGCGTTCGCCTGGTCGCCCGGCAGGCTGTGCAGCGGGTCCGCGGCGCCCTCGAAGGTCACCACCCAGATCCGGCCGCTCGGGCCCAGGCACTCGGCGGCCACCGGGCACTCGGCCGGGAAGAGGTCCTCGGCCTGGGCCGCCGTGTTCTGCAGGAAGACCGGGTACGGGTGGAGGTTGCGCGGCAGGTAGAAGTCGACGCCGGGCCCGATCATCGCCCAGTTCTTCTGGCCGTGCGGGGCGACCATGCCGTCCCCGGGACGGAAGCCGGCCGCTATCACCGCGGCGGCGCTCCGGTAGTCGTCGTCCCACTCGTGCGAGAACGCGCCGCGCAGCACCCGCTGCTGCGGCAGGGCCAGCACCGCCGGGACGGCGACCAGGGCGAGCGCCAGCACCGCGCAGACCCTGGCGGGCGCCCAGCGCCGCGCGGTCGCGTACAGCGCGCCGACCCCGCCGCCGGCCAGCGAGGCCCAGGCCGGCAGGGTGAAGAGCAGGTAGCGGTCGATGAAGTAGGAGGTCTCGCCGAGCGAGACTGCCCAGACCCCGACCACCGGCACCACGGCGAGCAGCAGCAGCTGGAGTGCCGGGATCCGCCGTCCGGACCACAGCAGGGTGGCCAGCGCCAGCGCCCCGAACACGTGGTAGACGTCCGCCGAGGCGAACAGCTGCTTGCCGAAGGCCCGCAACGCGTAAACGGTCGGGGTGGGGATCCAGCCGAGCTGGCGGTCGGACTGGCTGCTGCCCAACTGCATCAGCGGCACCACCGGCGCCAGCGCGGCCGCCACCGCCAGCGGGTAGTGCCAGAGCAGCCGCAGGTCCAACGCGGCCCGGGTGCGCCACAGGTGCAGCAGCACCAGCGCCAGCTGTCCGCCCACCGTACTGAGCGAGATCAGGTGGGCACCCCCCGCCAGCGCCAGGCAGGCGCTGAAGGCGGCCCACCGGCCGAGGCCGGGCCGGTCGAGCGCCCGCAGCAGCAGCCAGGTGGCGGCCGCCACCGCGCAGGTGACCAGCGCGTACGAGCGGGCCTCCTGGGCGTACCGGGAGATGCTGGGGACGACCGCCAGGAGCAGCCCGCCCGCCAGGCCCGCCACCCGGCTGTCGAACATCCGTCGCGCGGTGAGCGCGGAGAAGGCCGCGGCGCCGGCCATGGCGAGCACGGACGGCAGTCGCAGGGCGACGGTCGAGTCGCCGACGACGGCGGTCCAGCCGTGCATCAGGACGTAGTAGACGCCGTTGCTGGCGTCGACGTGGTCCAGCATCCGCAGCAGGTCGCCGAGGCTACGGGTGGACGCGGTCCAGGTGGACACCTCGTCCCGCCACAGGCCCGGGGTGGTCATCCGGTAGCCGCCGATGCAGAGCGCGACCAGCGCGGGCCATATCCACACATTGCCCGTCAGCCGGGAAACGGTTCGGGCGGGCGCGGATGGCGTCATGGAGCGGAGCCTCGTGCTGGAAGGGAGCGTCATGAGGAAGCACCGGGCCGACAGGCGACCGGAACGGCTCCCAGGCTACTGGAGATGAGCGCTGACGATTCATCCGGTTTCCTGAAAATGATCGCCCCGGTACCGTCCGCGCGACGGGTCCGTCCCGGTACCCGTGCGGGCTGCGGCGGACGGCGCCCGTGACCGTGTGCCGAGCGGTCCGGCGATGTCACCCACGGTGACGGCCAGCCGGTCGGCCCCGGCCGCCGGGCCGGGCTTCCGGGCCCTGCCCGGGGCGGTGGCCGGCAGCGGTGCGCACCGCGTCCGCGACCGTGTCCGGGTCGGGGACGGCGTACCGGGGACGCGGCGGCACCGGCTGCCGGCCGGTCCTGGGAGGTGGGGCCGCCGCGCCGGCGGGGCGGGCCCGGGGGGCACCACCGGTGGTCGGAACCTCAGGCGGCACCGGCCGGGGCCGCGGCACCGGCCTGGCTCCCGAGGGTGTCGGCGAGGGCCAGCCGGAGTGCCTCGGCCAGCGCCTCCCGGGGGCCCTCACGCAGGCCGCCCGCCCGGCCGGAGGCCAGCACCACGGACCAGCGCATCCGCGGTACGCCGGGCACCCTGAGCAGCCCGCCGCGGTAGCCGTCGCCGTCGCCGGCTACGGCCGGACCGGTCGGGAGCATGGCGCAGCCGAGACCCGCCCGCACGCCGGCGCCCGCCCCGTCGGCCGAGGCGGCCTCCAGGCACTCCGGGGTCACGCCGTACCGCAGGCGCAGGTACTCCGGCAGCCAACGCTGGGAGGGGCAGTCGAGATCCGTCACCACCGTCCGGTCAGGGGTCCACGCGGCCGCCCGGCCCGCCCGCTGCGGTCGGCCTCGTCCCTCCGGGCGTCCCGGGCGTCCTGGCTGTCCCGGGCGTCCTAGGCTCTCCGGCGGTCCAGGCCGGAGGCCGGCCGGGCGGTGCGGGCCGGCGCCGGTCACCGCGGCGAACTCCAGCTCCTGGAGGACGGTCGCCGAGAGGTCCCCGCGCGCCGGGCGGCCGTCGCCGTCGCCGGGCGCAACGGTCGCGCCGTTCACCTCGTTCATGCCGGGCATCCCGTTCATGCCGCTCATCCCGTTCACCCCGTTCACGCCGTTCTTACCGGAGAGCAGCAGCGCGGCGTCCAGGGTGCCGGCCCGTAGCGCGGCGGGGATCTCACGGCTGCCGACCGTCCGCAGTCCGATCCGCCGACCGGGGAGCAGCAGGCGGGCGAAGTGGGCCGTCCGGGCCAGCAGTTCGGCCTGGACGAGGGTCGGCGCCAGGCCCAGTGTCAGCCGGGGAGCGGTGGCCGCCGGGCCGCGCAGCGCCTCCTCCATCTCGCCCACCAGGCCGAGGAGTTGCTGTGCGTAGCCGCGCAGGGTGGCGCCGGCCGGGGTGAGCCGGACCCCGGCCGGGAGCCGTTCGAAAACCGGTTCGCCGACCTGCTTCTCCAGCGCCCGCATCTGGGCGGTGACACTGGACTGGGAGTAGCCCAGCCGGCGGGCGGCCGCCGTGAACGACCCGCTCCGGACCACCGCGCAGAAGGTGCGCAAGGTCCTGGCGTCGATGTCCATGTCGCCGTTCCTCCCGACCGGTGTGCCGCCCTGGCCTGTCTGGTCCTGCCCTGTCCCGTGCTGCCCGCGGCGGCCCGTCCCGAGTCGCCGCGCCGGTGCCGCGCTGCCACCTCACGGGCTACCCGGCGACGTGCGCGTCGACCAGCGGGAAGTCCAGGTCCGGCTCGGCCAGGTGGTTGAAGTAGTTCGAGAGCACGTTGAGGGCGATGTGGGCGACGATCTCGGTCAGTTCGGCGTCGGTGACGCCGGCCCGGCGGGCCTCGGCGACGGCCTCGTCGGTGACCCGGCCACCGGTGGCCATGATCTCGCCGGTGATCCGCAGGACCTGGTTCATGTGCGGGTCCGCGTCGGCGCCCTGCCGGGTCAGCAGCAGTTCGTCCGAGGTCATGCCGACCTTGCCGCCGCGCATGCTGTGCGCCGACACGCAGTAGGTGCAGCCGTTGCGCTGGGCGATGAAGAGCGCGAGCTGCTCGCGCCGGCGGGTGTCGAAGCTGCCGCCGACCAAGGCGTCGCGCAGGGCCAGGTAGCCGCGCAGGGCGGCCGGCCCGTTGGCCATGGCCGCGTACAGATTGGGCACCCGGCCGAGTTGCTTCCGGGTGTCCTCGATCAGCTCGCGCTGCTCCCCGGTGGCGGTGTCGGTGGTGAGCTGGGGCATCCGGGACATGGGGTCGCTCCTCGGCCTACGGCTGAAATGGAACCGATCGGTACCAAGCAGGACGGTACTGATCGGTTCCGTCTTAAGTCAACGGCCCGTCGACAATTCAGTACCGAGTGGTACCGTTTTTGGATGCCGACCAATGCCAGGGAGCGACTCCTCATCGCCGCCGAACGCCTCTTCTACGAGGAGGGCATCCGCGCCGTCGGGGTCGAACGAATCCTGGCCGAGTCCGAGGTCGGACGGGCGTCCTTCTACCGCCACTTCCCGAGCAAGGACGACCTGGTGGTCGAGATGCTCCGACGCCGCGACGCCAACTGGCGGGCCTGGCTCGCGCGGACGGTCGCCGCCAGCACCCTCGACCCGGAACAGCTCCCGCTCGCCCTCTTCGACGGGCTGGCCGAACGCTTCGAGGCGGCCGACTTCCGCGGCTGCGCCTTCATCAACACCATGATCGAGGAGGCCGACCGGAGCAGCCCGGCCCACCACGTGGCCGCGGAGCACAAGGAGAAGGTGATCGCGTACCTCGACCAGCTGCTCGTCGACGGCGGCTACCGCGACCATGCGACGCTGGCGCGCCAGTTCGCCCTGCTCGGGGACGGCGCGATCGTCGCCGCCCTGCGCGAGGGCGGCACCGAGCCCGCCCCGCGGGCCCGCGCCGTCGCGGCCGCGCTGCTCCGGGCGGCTGACCGCGAGCCGCAGCCACAGTCGGAGCCGCAGCCGCAGCCGCAGCCCTAGGAGCGGGCGCGGCGGCCCTCGGGACCGCTCACCGCCTCGGGACCGCCCACCGCCTCGGGACCGCCCACCGCCTCGGGACCACTCACCGCCTCGGGACCGCCGGCGCCTCGGCTGCCGTCACCACCACCGGGCCGGGTACCTCCCGATCGCTCCGATCCGTGCCGCAGCGGCCCCGACGAGCACGATCAGCACACTGCCCAGCACCAGCAGCGGCAGGAACCGCACCGGCGCCGGATGCTGGACGACCACCAGGACAGCGGTGGCCGCCGCCGGCGCGTGCACCGCCCGCAGCAGCCCCATCAGACCGGCCGACAGGCCGGCGGCCACCGCCGCGACCCAGAGCGAGCGGCCGAACAGGGCGCCTGCCGTCAGGCCCACCACCGCCGAGACGCCTTGGCCGAGCAGTACGGCGCGCGGCTGCGCCGGCGGCAGGGCGGGGGAGGCGCAGACGATCATCGCGGTGGCGGCCAGCGGGGCGATCATCAGCAGCAGGCCGCTCGCCTGCCCGAGGACGACCAGCACCAGCAGCGCCACGGTGGTCGTGACGGCGCCCAGAGCCGTCGCCCACAACGTGGGCGCGGGCGGCGGGGTCGGCGGGGTCGGCGCGGTCAGTGCGGTCAGTGCGGGCGGTGGGGCAGGTGCGTCGGCAGGCCGTGCCGGTGCGGGCGGCCTGCTGCTGGAACGGCTCACGGCGGACTCTCCTGTCGGGTGGATCGCCGGGTGGATCGCCGGGTGGGTTCCCGGGCGGACGGGCAGGCGGACCGCACAGCGGTGCGCAGCGCCGCCCCGCTGTCCCGCCGCGCCCGCCTCCCGGGGCGGTTGCCCGGACTCGGGACGATAGGGCCCGGAGCGGTCCGCCGGCGTCCCGGCGGACGCCCGGAGCCACGACGGGGGACGGTCGTGGGGCCGCAGGGAAGGACGTACGCGCAGGTCAAAGGGCTGGTGGGCGCCAGCCGGTCGATCGCTTTCCCCGGTCGAGGCCATGCGATGAGCCGATGGCACGAGCGGTGGTCCGCTCGCACCGGCGGGCGGGTGAAGGGGTGGGGACGAACCTCGGGGGCATCGGCCGGCCCGCCGTACCGCGGGGGCCTCCCTCTCGCCCGGCCGTTCGGTGAGCCGCGGTCAGCCACACCGCTCCACACCCAGATTGGTGCCGGTGCCGCTGTCCGGCCGGGCCTGCGATCGGCTGTCGCCGGGCCTGCTGTCCCGTCCGGGAACCACGAAGAGCCGGTCCCGGGTATCACCCGTGAGCCGGCCCATGGTCCTGCGGTGCGCTCGCGCGCGCTGTGCCCCAGGCAGGATTCGAACCTGCGACACCGGCTTTAGGAGAGCCGTGCTCTATCCCCTGAGCTACTGAGGCGGGGTGTCTCGCGGGCCTCGCCGTACCCCGGGGGGCTTGCTCGGCGCGGACCGACAGACGTGCTGGTCGGCCGGCGCGGCGTTGCGCCCGGTGGTGCCGTGGAGGGCGTCCGTCCGAGTGCGCAGCGGGGTGGCCTGCTGACCCCTGACAGACTAGCGGATGGTGCCTGCGGAGATCGCCCCAGTTCCGTTCATTGCGGTGCGGGCGTTCCGGTCGGGGTCCGGACACCGGCCGGCGGGCGCGCGGCCGGGCGGACGGGCGCGCGGGGTACCGGCGGCGTCCGTGGGTCGGCGGGGCGTGGGGGCGGGGCCGCGGTCGGAGGAGTGTCCGGACGAGGCAGCGCGCGTAGGCCCGGCGGGGCGGCGCTGTGGAGTTGTGACACAGGATCAGTCCCGTTGTCTCCCGGTTCGTGCGGTGTGTCCGGTGGTCGGGCCGGGTCCTTCAAGACCGGGTGCCGGACCGGGACATGGCTTCGGGCGTCCGGCCGCATCGGGGCCGGATGCCTACCGGCGCGGCCAGGGGGCGCGGCTGACCAGGGTGGTCCACTCGTTGTCGGGGCGTCCGGGGACGGATCGCCCGGCGCTGGTCCACCGGTGCACCAGTTCGTCGAAGATCGGCTCGTCCGGCTCGTCCGGGTGCAGAACCGTTTCGTCGTCGGCGAGGGTGGGCGGTCGCCATTGCGCAGGTATCACTCTCATGGTCCATCAACGGATTTCGGCGCCGGGAGGTTACCGGGCAGGCGCCGGGCGGACCGGGCTCCCCGCCGTGGCGGTGGTTCGGCGGGACCTTCAGGAGGGCGGGTCGCCGGGGCCGGGGAGCTCGTCCGCGAGCAGGTCCATCAGCAGGTTGTCGTGCCAGCTGCCGTCCGGACCGCGCTCGTAGCGGCGCATGACGCCCACCGGCCTGAACCCGACCTTGGTGTAGCTGCGGATGGCCGCCGCGTTGTCGGCGGCCGGGTCGATCACCACCCGGTGGTGCCCGTGCTCGGTGAAGAGGTGCCGGGCCAGGGTGCGGACGGCGTCCGTGCCCAGGCCACGGCCGTGCACCTCGGGGCCGAGGAAGATGTCGATGCTGGCGTGCCGGTAGTCCGGCTCGTCCTCCGCCGACCACTGGATCGCGCCGACCACCAGGCCCTGGTGCAGCACCACGAACGTGTGGGTGCCCGGGTCGGCGAGGTCCTCGGCGATCTCCGCGGGCAGATCGGGACCGCCGCGCCACCACCGGCGGACCTCGGGCGTGGCGCGGATGCCGGCGAGCGCGGGGACGTCGGCGGTGGTGGCCGGGCGCAGGGTGACCAGGGCGCCGTGCAGTGAGCTCCGCATGAGCCGGAGCGTAGCCCGGGCCCGCCGGTCCAGGGCCGCGACGCACGGCCGTCGGGCGCGGTCGCGCCCGGCGGCTCGGTGGCGGGGCGGTTCAGCCCAGGCGGTGCAGCAGGCGCCCGCCGGCAGCGGGGCCGGTGCGGAAGGCGGGGTTGCTGCGGAAGTCGTGGAGCAGCGGCTCGGACTGCCGGGTGGCGCTCAGGACGGCCGGGTCGAGATCGGCCAGGACGAGTTCGCGCGCGTCCGGGCCGGCCTCGGCGAGCAGGCGGCCGTCGGGGCTCCAGACGGCGCTGGCACCGCACGTGTTCCAGCCACCCGTCTGCCCGATGTGGTTCGACAGGACGGCGTAGACGGTGTTGTCGAGGGCGCGAGCGGGGAACCACGTCCGGGACTCGTGGTGGCCGTGGCCGACGCTGAAGAGCGCGCCGACCAGGTACGCGTGGCAGCCGTCCAGCGCGGCGGCCCGGGCGTGCTCGGCGAAACCGGAGTCGTAGCAGATGCCCAGACCGAGCCGCCAGCCGTCCAGTTCGAGGGTGCAGCCGGTGGTGCCCGGACGATAGATCTCGGATTCGGACTTGAAGAGGTACTGCTTGTCGTACCGGGTGACCAACTCCCCGTCGGGGCCGACGACCAGGGCGGAGACGCGCAGCTCGCCCGCTTCGTCGCGCACTGCGGCGCCGACCACCGCGGTCACGGCGCTCTCGCGGCAGGCATCGGTGATCGGGGCCAGCCGGGGGTCGACGGGCTGGACGGCGTGCCGCAGCGGGTCGGCGGTGATGAGGGCGGGTTCGTAGCCGGAGAGGAACTTCTCGGCGAAGAGCACCAGCCGGGCGCCGGCCGCGGCGGCTTCGCGGATCAGGGCGGCTGCCGTCGCGGCGTTGGTGGGGATGTCACCCGCCACGACCGGGGCCTGCACGGTGGCGATCCGCAGCACGGTGCTGGGAAGTCCGCCGGCGAGGGGGTGCTCGGCAGGGCGCGGGAGGTGGTCTGCGGTGGCTGTCGACGACATGCCAGAACGCTAGCCGAGAGTCGCCCGGGCGCCCCGGCCGGGGTTTGCGGGGCTCGGCCCGGACGGCGCTCGCTGCGTCCCTGCCCCCGCCTCCGTCCTCTGCCCCTGATCCCCTCGTGGCTCTTCCGGCCGGTCAGCCCTCCCGGCCCGGTGCGGACGTCTCGCCCGCCAGGACGCGCTGCACCCGGGGGCGGGTGCGCCAGTTGACCCGCCGGACGTCGCGGGCGAGGTCGCCCGGGCGCCAGAGCTCGACGGTGACGGTCACCGCGCCCAGGATCACCCCGGCGGCCAGCCAACCGGCCAGTACGTCGCTCGGCCAGTGCACGCCGAGGACGATCCTGGTCCAACCGACCGCGAGGATCGCCACGGCCGCCGCGCCGGTGGCAGCCGCGCGGCCGGCCCGGTTCGCGTGCGGGCGGATCAGCCAGACCAGGATCACGCAGGTGATCGCGGACGCCATCGCGTGCCCGGACGGGAAGGCCGGGCCGGTGTCGTGGGCGACCGGGTCGCCGAAGTGCGGGCGCGGGCGGCCGACGACCAGACCGAGCACCCGCAGGGCGGCCCAACCGATCAGCGCCTGGGCCGCCGCCCAGGCGGCCAGCACCCGGGCACCGATCAGCCAGAGCCAGACGGCCGCCAGCCCCAGCAGGGTCCGCATGGTGACCGTGCCGCCGATGTTGCTGAGGGTCTGCACGGCGGCGGTCCAGGCGGTGTGGTCGCGGGCGTAGCCGTGCTCGCCGTCGGTCCAGGCCCGGTCGAGCCGGACCAGCGGCCCCCAGTGCGCCTCGACCAGGGCGAACAGCACCGCGAAGAGCGCGGCGCAGCAGGCCGACACCGCCCCGTACCGCAGCAGATGGCGGTTCGGGGCAGCTGAGGGCGTGCCTTTGGTCAGGTGCATGGCTGACACATTCCCAGCGGGTCGTGCCGATCCGGCGGTGGACGCATAGCGATTCGGCATCTTTTGTGCGGAGAAGCTGGGCGCGGGTTCCCGGGCGGGGCTCTCGGTTTTTTCGGTGCGAGTACGGAGCACCGGGTGGGGAGTTCGGGGGTCGGGAACGCGAAGGGGGGTTCCGGGGGTTCATGTTGCGGAGGGCGCGAACCGCGGATCGAATGGATGTTCCATCAATGGGCGGCGAATCGCCGGGTCGGCCGGGATCTGGCACCCGCCGTGTCGTTCCGCTCACCCTCCGCTCAAAGCCGGGGTGAAAATCGGCAGGATACTGCATCGGGCGAAGAATCTGAGCGACATGGGAATGTTGTCCGGATTCTGTGCGTTGGATCGTTACGTGTGAGCCCCGAAGAGGGCCCGCATTCTTGCCCTTGCGGGCAGGCAGGCAGACCTCGGCAACATCAGCAAGGGAGCAAGCATGGCCACCCGTGCCGTCGTTCGCGACAGGGCCGACCGGACTCGCGCGGCCCGCCCGACCAACTTCGAAGCCGACCGTGACCTGGTCGGGATGTACCTCGACGAGATCGCCAGGACGCCCCTGCTCGATGCCGCCGAGGAGGTCGAGCTGTCGCTGCGGATCGAGGCCGGCGTCTACGCCCAGCACCTGCTGGAGCAGGGCACGCTCCCCGAGGGCGCCGAGCGCGAGGAGCTGGAGGCGATAGCCGAGGACGCGGAACGCGCCAAGGACGTCTTCATCCGCTCCAATCTCCGGCTGGTCGTGGCGGTGGCCCGGCGCTACCCCCGCAGTGGCCTGCCCCTGCTCGACCTGATCCAGGAGGGCAACGCCGGCCTGGTCAGGGCGGTCGAGAAGTTCGACTACGCCAAGGGCTTCAAGTTCTCCACCTATGCGACGTGGTGGATCCGGCAGGCGATCACCCGCTCGATCGCCGACCAGTCCCGCACCATCCGGCTGCCCGTGCACCTGGTCGAGGAGCTCGGCCGGATCCGCCGGGTGCAGCGCGAGAAGGCCAAGGAGCTGGGCCGTGAGCCCGAGCCGTCCGAGATCGCCGCGGAGCTCGACACCACCGAGACCCGGATCAAGGACGTGCTCGACTGGGCGCGCGACCCGGTCAGTCTGAACATGTCCGTCGACGACGAGGGCGAGACCCAGTTCGGCGACCTCGTCGAGGACACCGGCGCGACCTCGCCCGAGGATGCGGTGATGGTGATGCTCCGCCGTGAGGAGCTGGACGGTCTGATCGGGCGCCTGGACGACCGCACCGCGTCGATCATCCGGTCCCGCTACGGCATGGAGGACGGCCGCGAGCGGACCCTCACCGAGGTCGGCAAGCAGCACGGGCTCACCCGCGAGCGGATCCGGCAGATCGAGAAGCACGCGCTGGCCGAGCTGAAGAAGATCGCCGACCACGCGGGCTTCGAGGCCGCCTGACCTTCACGGCCGGACGAGCCGTACGGACCCCGGTGCGGGCGTAAGCCCACGCCGGGGTTCCGGCGTGCGTGGGCGCGGTCGAGCGCGGACAGCGTGCGGGAGTACCGGCGGACGGGGCGGGTCAGGGCAGGTGGATCGGAGCGGGTGGATTTTCGGGGTGGGCGGGCTGCTGGGGGGCGGGCGGGGTCGAAGGAGGTCCGGGCCGGGCGGCGCGGCTCGTAGGCTGGTGACGGATCGGCCCGAGCGGTCGGGCCGGTCGCAACGGCTGGAGGTAGGGCGATGGGCGAGCAGCATCCGGGTCGGCCCGGTGACGGGGAGCAGGACGGGGCGGATCGGTCCGCGTCCGGTCGCGCGGAGGCGGTGACGGTCGTGGGCGGGTCGGAGGCCGCCGAGGCGGCGGGCCGGGGGTCGGTCGTGGCGGGCAAGGCCAAGCTGGTCTTCGGTGACCCGTTGGAGCAGCAGTCCGGGGACGATACCGATCGTGGTTGGGGTGAGCGGCCGGGAGCCGGCGAGAGCGCCGGACGGGGCCTGGACTGGTACCTCAGTCAGCGGCCCCCGCACCACGGCGGCTGAGCCCTGGCCGGCTCAAGGGGTCTGTGGTGCTCCCCCGCCAGGCGTGCAGCGCGGCGCCGCGGCCGGCTCGTGAGCGGCTGCCGCGGTCGAGGCGGCAGCGGGAGGTGGCGGGCCCGGGCGCAGTGGTCCGGCGGCGAGTGCCGTGGCGGCGGCGAGCAGGCCGGCGGCGAGCACGCCCGGCCGGTGGCGTACGGCCTGCTGGAGCCGGTGCCGCCCGCTCCCGCCGCGCCGGATGGGTGCGAACTCCGGCACCGCCCGGCGCGGCGGCACCGCGGGCGCGGCGGCCGGGACGGTACGCCGGGCGGAGGCCCGGTGCCGCGCGCCGCCGGGCGACGCCGCCGGCACGGCGCAGGATGGCGGCGCGACGGGCCGGGCGTACGCGGGCGGGGCCGGCGGCTGGCCGTACGCGGGCGGGGACACCGGGCGGGCGCAGGTGGACGGGAGCAGGGGCCGGGTGGGGTGGGTCATGACGGGCACCGCCTCGGGTGGGGAGCTACTCGGGTGGGGGCTGGGAGCGGCGCGGCCGGACCTGCCGGCGGCGGGCCGGTACCGCGCTCACCGGCGTCGGGCCGGTGGTGCGTGCTCAGCCTGCGACCACCGGGCCGGTGGCGGAATCCCCGTCCGGTTTCCTGTGGACAACCCGGGGCTGTGGATAACTTCGTTCACCCGCAAGGGTGAGAGTCAGAGCCGCGACCGGTCCCAGGGCCACGAGACGCCTGACCGGTACCCAGGGCCACCACCAGACGCCCGACCGGTTCCCAAGGCCACCACCAGACGCCCGACCCGTTCCCAAGGCCACCGGTACCCAAGGCCACCGGCATCCCCGGCGGCCGACCCCGGAGGCGGTCATGCGAAAGGCCTGGTGCCACCGCACAGAGCGGTGACACCAGGCCCTTCGAAGTCCGTTCCGGTCCTGACCGGCGCGCGAGCGGCGCTGCCGGCCGCCCGGTTCAGCTCGCCGAGGCGCTGCCGGTCGACTTGGCCGCGGCCGGAGCCGGGGTCGTGGAGGTGCTGGAGCCACCGGTGGAGGAGCCGCTGGTGGACGAGCCACCCGTGGACGAGCCGCTGCCGGCGGTGGCGGCGGACGAAGCCCCGCCGACCGAGCTGCTGGAGGACGAGCGGCTGTCCGTCCGGTAGAAGCCGGAGCCCTTGAAGACCACACCCACGGCCGAGAAGACCTTGCGGAGCCGTCCCTGGCAGTCGGGGCACGTGGTCAGCGCGTCGTCGGTGAACTTCTGCACCGCCTCCAGGCCGTTGCCGCACTCGGTGCACTGGTACTGGTACGTGGGCACTTGACTTCCTCCTGCACTTCCCCCTGGCACTCTCGCCTGATGAGTGCTAACGACGGTCAATGATGCGGCATTCCGCCTGATCAGTCCAGCGCCGCAGGTGTGAGATACCCCCACCGGCGGGCCCGGACGGCCGGACGGGCGGGTACGGACGATCGCCCGACCCCGAGCCGTCGCCGCGCGAGGCCGGTCGGCCGCCGCTGCGGCGACCGCTCCGACAGCCGCGTCCCGGCGTGTCCGCCCGGCCCGGCCTCAGCCCTTCGCGGCCCCCACCAGCTGCGCCGTGGCACCGCTCTTCGCCAGGGTTCGGACCGGCGTGCCGGAGCCCGCCGCGCCCGCACCCGCGAAGGTCGAGGGGACGAGCACGTCCGCAGCCTCCGAGGGTACGGCGGTGCGCGCCGCGCCCGCCGTCGGCGCGACGAGCAGCCGCCGCAGCAGGGCCAGGGCCAGCAGTCCGAGGCCGGCGCCGGCCACCGGCACCAGGAACCCGGCCGACGGGCCGTGGCCGTCGATCAGCCGGCCCGCGACGGTCGAGCCGGCGGCGAGGCCGAGGCCGATCGCGCCGGTCAGCCAGGTGAAGGCCTCGGTCTTGGCACCGTCCGGGACGAGGGTCTCGACCAGCGTGTAGCCGGTGATCAGGGTCGGGGCGATGGCGAGTCCGCAGACCAGCCCGGCGAGCGCGAGAGCGGTCAGGTTGGGCATCGCCCAGAGGGTGGAGCAGCCGAGGACCAGCAGCGCGTAGCTGCCGAGCATCCGCCGGCGGGCCGAGCTGCGCCAGGCGACCATGCCGTAGAGCACGCCGGCCAGCATCGAGCCGCCGGCGAAGACGCCGTACACGATGCCGCTGGCGCCGGGGCGTCCGGCGGCCTCGGCGAAGGCGGTCACCGAGACCTGCATGGCGCCGAAGACGGTGCCGACGCCGAGGAACGCACCGGCCAGCAGCCGGACCCCGGGCGAGGCGAGCGCGGAGACCCGCCGGGCGCCGGCCACCTGCGGGTGGCGGGCCGGCGCGGTGCCGCGCTGCGCGGCGAAGGCGAGCCCGCCGAGGACGGTCAGGGTGGCTTCGGCGACGAGTCCGGCGGCGGGGGTGACCCCGGTGGCGACGGCGGTGGCCAGCACCGGGCCGACCACGAAGGTGAACTCGTCCGTCACGGACTCGAAGGCGAAGGCGGTGTTGAGGGTGCCGGGGGAGGAGTCGGCCAGCTTGGTGACCCAGCGGGCCCGGACCATCGCGCCGATCTGCGGCACGCTGGCGCCGGCCGGGGCGGCGGCGAGGAAGAGCGTCCAGACCGGGGCGTGGCCGAGGGCCAGCGCGATCAGCGCACCGACCGAGACGGCGTGCACCAGCACGCTCGGCAGCAGGACGGCGGACTGGCCGTAGCGGTCGGCGAGGCGGCCGGTCTGCGGGCCGACGAAGGCCTGGGCGACGGCGGAGACCGCCGCGACGGCGCCGGCCGTCCCGTACGAGCCGTGGGTGTCGAGGACCAGCAGCACGATGCCCAGGCTGAGCATCGCGTAGGGCAGGCGGGCGGCGAAGGCGGGTACCAGGAACCTGCGGGCTCCCGGGGTACGCAGCAGCGTGCCGTACCCGACTCGGGCGGGGGCGTTGTCGAGCGTTCGGCGGGCCGTCACGTTCGGTTCTTCCTGCTGCCTGGTAGCGCGGCAGGGGTATGGGTGGCCCCGACGGCGCCGAGAGTCGTCCTCTCGCGCGTCGACCGGGGTAGATACCGGGCCCGGCGGTGGGTGCTGCGGGCCGCGGCCGCCGAGCGGTCGCGCCAACTCTGCTTCAGGCAGATGTTGCGGATGTATCAGTCGTTGTTCGCGTTCTTATACGCGCGTAGACACGCGTATTCCTCCACAGTACAGGCTCCGAGGCAACTCGTCCTGTCGAATCAAGGTGAACGCTCGGTGACACGGTGGAATTCCACCGCCCGCCGGCCCGCCTGTCCGCCCTCGTCGGTGCCTGCCCGTGTCGGCGAAAGCCCGCCCGCCGCTCGTGGTCCGCCGCCACCCGCCGCCCTGCGGGCCGGGCCGGGCGGGGCCTACCGCCCGTTGAGCCAGCCGGCCAGCTTCCCGCCCTTGTCGACCGCCCGCAGGCGCTTCTCGGCGGCCTCGCCGACGGCGTCCGTGGTGACCACCAGCAGCTCGTCCCCGCCGCGCAGCACGGTGGTCTTGTCGGGCACGAAGCTGCTGCCCTCCCGCACCACGAGGGTCACCGCGGCCCCGGCGGGAAGTCGCAGCTCGCCGACCTCCACCCCGGACATCCGGGAGCCGGCCGAGAGGGCCACCGACAGCAGCTGCCCGTGCAGCTTCTCCAGCGGGGCGGACTCGATGCCGAGGTCCTGGCCCATCGCGCCTTCGGAGATCTTCAGCCACTTGGCGACCCACGGCAGGGTCGGCCCCTGGATCAGGGTGAAGACCACGACCAGGATGAAGACGATGTTGAAGATCTCCTGGGCCCGGGGGGCCCCGGACACCAGCGGGATGGTGGCCAGCACGATCGGCACCGCCCCGCGCAGCCCGGCCCAGCTCAGCAGCGCCTGCTCGCGCAGCGGGAGCTTGAACGGGGTGAGCGTCAGCAGTACCGACAGGGGGCGGGCGAGCAGGACCAGCACGCTGCCGATGACCAGCGCGGGGACGACCGCCGAGCCCATGCTGGCGGGGGTGCAGAGCAGCCCGAGCAGGACGAACATGCCGATCTGCCCGATCCAGGCCAGTCCGTCCGCGAAGCCGCGGACGGCGGGTCCGTGCGGCAGCTTGGCGTTGCCCAGGATGACCGCGCTGACGTAGACGGCCAGGAAGCCCGAGCCGTGCAGCAGGGCGCCGCCCGCGTACGCGAGGACGATCAGGGCGAGCACGGCGATCGGGTAGAGGCCGGAGGACGGCAGGGCGACGTGCTTGATCGCGTAGGCGCCGAGCTTGCCGATCGCGAGGCCGACCGCGGCGCCGATGGCCAGCTCGGCGACGATGGTGCCGGTCAGCACGTACCAGGAGTCCGCCTCGCCGGTGGTGGCGAACGCGACGACCAGGATGACCACGGGGGCGTCGTTGAAGCCCGACTCGGCCTCCAGCAGGCCGGTCAGCCGGTGCGGGAGCGGGACCATCCGCAGGACGGAGAAGACAGCGGCGGCGTCGGTCGAGGAGACGATCGCGCCGAGCAGCAGGGCGGCCCGCCAGTCCAGGCCGACCAGGTAGTGCGCGCCGGCCGCGGTGACGAAGACGCTGATCGCGACGCCGAAGGTGGCCAGGACGACTGCGGCCGGCATCACCGGTCTGACCTCGCGCCAGCTGGTCTTGAGGCCGCCCTCGGCGAGGATGACCACCAGGGCCGCGTAGCCGAGCACCTGGGTGAGCTCGGCGTTGTTGAAGGTGATGCCCAGGCCGTTCTGGCCGAGTGCCACCCCGATGCCGAGGTAGATCAGCAGGCTGGGAAGTCCGGAGCGGGTGGAGATGCGCACGGCGACCACCGCGACCAGCAGGATCGCGGAGAACTCGAGCAGGAAGTGGTTCAGGTGGTCAACAGTCACGCAGGGGCACCTCGGGCAGCGGGCGGACGGGGTGGCTGACGGATCGTCACACGGATCGTTACTCAGTCTAACATTTTACCCGCTCTTTAGGTTGAAATTCTCCCTGCTCAGAGTCCTGCCGGCGGTCCTGCCCACGGCCCGGTCCGCGGCCTGCCCACGGCCCGGTCCGCGGCCTGCCCACGGCCCGGTCCGCAGTCCTGCCCAGGGCCCTTCCCGCAGTCCCGCCCGGGCCCGGCCGCGGTCCGCGCACGGTCCGGGGCCGGGTCGGACAGCTCTCGGGTCCACCCCGGCACCCTGCCGGACCCGCCCGGGAACCGCCTTCGAACCCGCTGCGGGAGCCCCCGGGAGGGCCTTGGATCCAACGGTGGGCGTCCCCCGTGCACGGCCGCCACTTGAGTCGGCCTAATGTGGTGACCTGTCACGGCCGCAACCCGAGACCTGCCCGCCCGTCGCCCACCGTCACCCTCCAAGGACGCCCTCCGGGCGACAACGTTTGATGCCAAGGACCCAGATGCCCCGCTCGAAGAAGTTCCGGCGCGCCCGTCTGATCGTGCTCGCGCTGGCCGTGCTCCTGGTGGCCGGAGTCGGATACGGCGGCTACCGGGGGGTGGCCGCGGTCCGCGCGTCCTTCCCGGACGTCAACGGCAGCGTCAAGGTGCCGGGGCTCTCCGCGCCGGTGGACGTCGAACGGGACGCCAACGGCATCCCCCAGCTCTACGCCGACACCCCCGTCGACCTCTTCCGCGCCCAGGGCTACGTGCAGGCCCAGGACCGCTTCTGGGAGATGGACGTCCGACGGCACATCACCGCCGGACGGCTCTCCGAGATGTTCGGCGCCGGCCAGGTCGAGACGGACACCTTCCTGCGGACCATGGGCTGGCGCCAGGTCGCGCAGAAGGAGTACGACTCCCTGCTGGAGCCGGAGACCAAGAAGTACCTGGACGCCTACGCGGACGGCGTGAACTCCTGGCTCGCCGAGCACCCGGGCGGCGAGAGCGCCTCCCTGGAGTACGCCCTGCTCGGTGTCGCCAACGCCGACTACAAGCCCGAGAAGTGGACGCCGGTCGACTCGGTGGCCTGGCTCAAGGCGATGGCCTGGAACCTCTCCGGCAACCTGCAGGAGGAGATCGACCGCTCCCTGCTCAGCCAGGACTTCAGCGCCGACAAGATCGCCCAGCTCTACCCGGACTACCCGTACGCCCGCAACGGCACCATCGTGAAGACCGGCACCGTCAGCGGCGACACCTACAAGCCGGCCGACGGCTCCACCCCGCCGCCCGCCGCCCCGGCCGCCCCCACGGCCCAGGGCGCGGTCACCACCCAGGCCCTGCTCAAGGACGTCTCCGACCGGATCGACGCCATGCCGCAGCTGCTCGGCCGGCAGGGCCAGGGCATCGGCTCCAACTCGTGGGTGGTGGCCGGCGGCCACACGACCACCGGCAAGCCGCTGCTCGCCAACGACCCGCACCTCGGCCCGGGCATGCCCTCCGTCTGGTACCAGATGGGGCTGCACTGCCGCGCGGTCTCGGCCGCCTGCGCCTACGACACCGCCGGGTTCACCTTCGCCGGCATGCCGGGCGTGGTGATCGGCCACAACAACAACATCTCCTGGGGCTTCACCAACCTCGGCGCCGACGTGACCGACCTCTTCCTGGAGAAGGTCACCGCGCCCGACAGCTACCAGGTGGACGGCAAGGAGGTGAAGTTCGAGCTGCGCAAGGAGACCATCAAGGTCGCCGGCGGCGAGGACCGCACCATCACCGTCCGCACCACCCAGAGCGGCGCGCCGCTGATCTCCGACGCCAGCTCCGAGCAGCGCAAGGTCGGCACCTACGCCCCCAACGGCAACGCCGCCCCCGACCGCGGCACCACCGGCTACGGCGTCGCCCTGCAGTGGACGGCGCTCACCCCCGGCAAGACCATGGACGCGGTCTTCAAGCTGGACCGCGCCACCGGCTGGGACGACTTCCGCGGCGCGGCCAAGGACTTCGCCGTCCCCGCGCAGAACCTCGTCTACGCCGACACCAAGAACAACATCGGCTACCAGGCGCCCGGCAACATCCCGGTCCGCGGCGCCGGCGACGGCAGCTACCCCTCGCTCGGCTGGGACTCCGCGTACGGCTGGAAGGGCTCGATCCCCTTCAACACCCTGCCCTACAGCTTCAACCCGGCGGCCGGCTACATCGTCACCGCCAACCAGGCCGTGGTCGACCCGTCGTACAAGCCCCTGCTGACCAAGGACTGGGAGTACGGCACCCGGGCCAAGGAGATCACCGACCAGATCGAGTCCAAGCTGAAGAACGGCGGCAAGATCTCCCCGGACGACATGCAGTCCGTCCAGCTGGACAACACCAGCGTGATGGCCCAGACGCTCGTCCCGCTGCTGCTCAAGGTGCAGATCGACGACCCGTACGTGCGTGAGGCCCAGGACCTGCTCAAGGACTGGAACTTCCACCAGGACGCCGACTCGGCGGCCGCCGCCTACTACAACAGCGTCTGGCGCCAGCTGCTCAGCCTCGCCTTCGGCCAGAAGTTCCCGGCCGGCCTGCGGGCCGAGGACAACTGCCTGCTCGTGCACGCGCCGACCGACCCGACCAAGCCGGACACCACCACCACGATCGTCACCGAGTGCGGCACCCGGGACCCGGGCAAGGCCCAGCCCGACGGCGGCGACCGCTGGACGGAGGTCGTCCGCCAGCAGCTCACCCAGCCCGACGGCGACTGGTGGACCTACATCGACGCCGACCACCACGAGCAGAAGGGCATGAACAACCTGCTCGCGGAGGCCATGAAGGACGCCCGCCAGGACCTCACCTCCCGGCTCGGCAAGGACATCTCCACCTGGAGCTGGGGCCGCCTGCACACGCTGACCCTGCGCGAGCAGACGATGGGCACCGACGACTCGTCGATCGCCTCCGGCCTGGTCCACAAGATGCTCAACCGCGGCCCGTACGAGCTGTCCGGCGGCACCGCCGCGGTCGACGCGGCCGGCTGGAACGCGGCGGCCGGCTACGAGGTGGACTGGATCCCCTCGATGCGCATGGTGGTCGACCTGAGCGACTTCGACGCCTCGCACTGGATCAACGTCGGCGGCGCCTCCGGCCACGCCTTCCACCAGAACTACAACGACCAGACCGCCCTCTGGGTCAAGGGCCGGCTGCTGCCCTGGGCCTACTCCAAGGACGCGGTCGCCAAGGCGACCAGGAACAAGCTGGTGCTCACCACCGGCTGACCGCCGACGCCGCAGACGCCCCCGTCACCCCTTCGGGCCGCCACCGCCCGCCCGCCCGCGCGGGCCCAGCCGGTGCACCCCCGAGGGGGTGACGGCCGCGTCCACCGGCAGGTCGTGCGGCTCGGCCGGGACGCTGTCCAGCAGCTCGCCCTCGTACAGCAGGGTGGCCAGCAGCGGGTGCGCCCCGGCCCGGGCCAGCCGGGCCAGCACCCGGTCGTAACTGCCGCCGCCGCGGCCCAGCCGCAGGCCGTGCCGGTCCACCGCCAGACCCGGCAGCAGCACCACCGACGCCGCCGTCACCGCGTCCGGGCCCAGCCGCGGCCCGGTCGGCTCCAGCAGCCCGCGGGTCGCCGGGGCCAGCGCGTCCGGGCCCTCGTACCGGGCCCAGTCCAGGTCGTTGTCGGCCAGCAGGACGGGCAGCAGCACCCGCACCCCGCGCTCCGCCAGCGCGTCCAGCAGCGGCCCGGTACCCGGCTCGGCGCCCACCGAGACGTACGCGGCCACGGTCTGCCCGGGCTCGGCCAGCCCCGCCGCGTGGCCCGCCAGCGCGGCCGCCGCCGCCTCCCGTGAGCGCGCCGAGCCGGCCCGCCGCTCGGCGAGCAACCGTGTCCTCAGTTCCGCCTTCTCGTTGTGCAAGGGATCCTCCACAGCTCTGTGCCCGGTGACGGTCAGAGCCTGACATGCGGAAGGCGCCCCCGATGTCCACCGCGTTACTGGTCCAGGCCATGGCCGTACTGAGCGTTCCGGCGCTCGCCGGCGCCACCCTGCTGGGGGTCCGGCTGCGCCGGGGCGACTCCGGCACGGCCCTGCGCGAGGCGGGCCTGCGCGGGCGGATCACCGAGCTGGAGGAGCGCTGCGCCGAGCTGGAGCGCACCGCCTCCTGCGACCCGCTCACCGGGGCGTGGAACTACCGGCACCTGCAGCTCACCCTCGGCCGGGAGATCGAGCGGGCCCGCCGCGCCGACCAGCGCGCCGACCGGCTGGACCAGCCGCACCCGCTGGCCGTGCTGATGCTGGAGATCTCCGGCTTCGACGCGATCATCGCCGAGCAGGGCCGGGGCCGCGGCAACGCCATGCTGCGCGACCTCGTCCAGCGGCTGGGCATGGAGATCCGCCGCTCGGACACCCTCGGCCGGTACGGCGGCCAGGAGTTCCTGGTGCTGCTGCCCGACACCGGCGTCGAGGGCGCCGTGCAGGTCGCCGAGCGGCTGGTCTGGTCGGTGCGCCGGCACCGCCTGCTGGACTGGTCCTCCGGCCCCCGCGAGCCGCGCCCCGTCGACGGCAACGGCCTGACCGCCGCCGTCGGCATCGCCGTCCTGCCCCGGGACGGCGCCCACGCCGCCCTGCTGCTGCGGGCCGCCGACCGGGCGCTCACCGAGGCCAAGCAGGCCGGCGGCGACTGCTGGCGCGGGGCGAGCCCGCCGCGCCCCGCGGTGGAGTCCCCGGTGTCCGGCGCCCCCGCGGCCCGGACCGCCGCCGAGGCCCCCGGGCAGGACCGGCGCGGTCGCCCGGCGGCCGGGGAACCCTCGCCGGACGGTCCTGGGCACCCCCGCCCGGAGGCGGTGCACGACCGGTCGTCCGATCCGGGTAGCCTGTCGCCCAGTAACGGAGAGGGGACCCTCACCCCCGCCGTCGATCCGGCCCCGCCGAGTGCTGTCGCCGCAGGCCGCGACCGTTGTTCATAGCGGCTTCATCCTGCTCACAGCCCGGTCTAAACACGCCTTAGTAAGGTAAACGAATGACGACGACCTCCCGCACTCCTGTGACCAAGGCCGTGGTGCCCGCAGCCGGTCTGGGGACCCGGTTCCTGCCCGCCACCAAGGCCACGCCGAAGGAGATGCTGCCGGTCGTGGACAAGCCAGCCATCCAGTACGTCGTGGAGGAGGCCTCCGCGGCCGGCCTCTCCGACATACTGATGGTGACCGGCCGCAACAAGCGCGCCCTCGAGGACCACTTCGACCGCGCGTACGAGCTGGAGGAGCTGCTCGTCCGCAAGGGCGACCAGGACCGCCTGCGCCGGGTCCGCGAGTCGGTCGAGCTGGCCAACATGCACTACGTCCGCCAGGGGGACCCGAAGGGTCTCGGGCACGCCGTCCTGGTCGCCGAGCAGCACGTCGCCGGCCAGCCGTTCGCCGTCCTGCTCGGCGACGACCTGATCGACCCGCGCGACCCGCTGCTCTCCCGCATGATCGAGGTCCAGCAGGAACTCGGCGGGTCCGTGGTCGCGCTGATGGAGGTGCTGCCCTCGCAGATCCACCTCTACGGCTGCGCCGCGGTCAAGGCCAACGGCTTCGGCGACGACGTCTTCCGGGTGACCGACCTGGTCGAGAAGCCGGAGACCGCAGACGCGCCCTCCAACTACGCCGTGATCGGCCGCTACATCCTGGACCCGGCGGTCTTCGACGTCCTGCGGGACACCCCGCCCGGCCGCGGCGGCGAGATCCAGCTGACCGACGCCCTGCGCGTGCTCGCCGGCCACGACGAGGACGCCGGCGGCCCGGTGCACGGCGTGCTCTTCAAGGGCCGCCGCTACGACACCGGCGACCGTGCGGACTACCTGCGCGCTATCGTCCGACTGGCGTCCGAGCGCGAGGACCTCGGCCCGGAATTCCGTTCCTGGCTGAAGGAGTTCGTCCGCGACGAGATGCAGGACTGAACCGACGACTGAGAGCGAGAGAGCGATGACCGGGCCCACGGAGCGCAGCACCGACCCCGCAGCCTGCTGCGACGGCACCGCGGACCAGGCATCGCCCGTCCCCGCCCCCAGGATGTGGACGGTCGACGAACACCTCGCCGACGTCCTGTCGGGCGTCACCGCGCTGCCCGCGATCGAACTGCAGCTGCTCGACGCCCAGGGCTGCCGGCTCGACGAGGACGTGGTCGCCACCGGTGACCTGCCGCCCTTCGACAACAGCTCGATGGACGGCTACGCGGTCCGGACTGCCGACACGGCCGGCGCCACGGGGGAGTACCCCTCGGTGCTGGCCGTGGTCGGCGACATCGCGGCCGGCGCCGGGGAACTGCCCAAGGTGGGCCCCGGCCAGGCCGCCCGGATCATGACCGGCGCCCCGATGCCCCCCGGCGCCGAGGCCGTCGCACCGGTCGAGTGGACCGACGGCGGCACCGGCACCGGCCGCGCCGCCGAGGCGATGACCGCGCCGGTCGAGGACGAGGAGGTCCGGGTGCTGCGCCCGGTCCCGGCCGCCGCCCACATCCGCCGCCGGGGCAGCGACATCGCCACCGGGGACCGGATCCTCGACGCCGGCACCCTGCTCGGGCCCACCCAGCTCGGCCTGCTCGCGGCGGTCGGCCGGGGCAGCGTGCGGGTCCGCCCGCGCCCGCGCGTGGTGGTCCTCTCCACCGGCAGCGAGCTGGTCCAGCCCGGCGAGCCGATCGGCCCCGGGCAGATCTCCGACTCCAACAGCTTCACCCTCACCGCCGCGGCCCGGGACGCCGGCGCCATCGCCTACCGCGTCGGCGGCGTGCCCGACGACGCGGCGGTGCTGCGGGCCGTCCTGGAGGACCAGCTCGGCCGGGCGGACCTCATCGTCACCAGCGGCGGCGTCAGCGTCGGCGCCTACGACGTGGTCAAGGAGGCGCTCCAGGGCGGCGAGGGAGCCGGCAGCGTGGACTTCCGGAAGCTGCGGATGCAGCCCGGCAAGCCGCAGGGCTTCGGCCTGATCGGCGGCCCGGCCGGTGTCCCCCTGCTGGCGCTGCCCGGCAACCCGGTCAGCTCCTACATCTCCTTCGAGCTGTTCGTCCGCCCGGTCATCCGGACCATGCTCGGCGCCCCCGACGTGCACCGCCCGGTGGTCCGTGCGGTCTGCCCGGTCGAGCTGCGCTCGCCCGCCGGCCGCCGGCAGTTCCTGCGCGGCCGGTACACCCCGGACGGCCGGGTGGAGCCGGTCGGCGGCGAGGGCTCGCACCTGGTCGGCGCGCTGGCCCGGGCGAACTGCCTGATCACCGTCCCCGAGGACGTCACCGTGCTCGCGGCCGGCACCGAGGTCGACGTCGTCCTGCTGACCGCCTGACCGCCTGACCGCCTGACCGCTTGACAGGCACTGGCGCCGGGGCCGCTCCGGGACGTACGCCCTCGGCCGGGCGCTCCGGCAGCCGGTGGCGGTGCCCGCGGCGACCGGGCGACAACATCGCCCAGCCGTCGGCCCGTCCCACCCGGCGGGCGGCCCTGGGGGTACGGTAGCGCGGTATTCGACCCGTCCTCCTGGAGCACCCGTGACGACCACACCACCCGGCGACCGCCTCACCCACGTCGACGACAGCGGCGCGGCCCGCATGGTCGACGTCTCCGAGAAGGCGACCACCGTGCGGACGGCGGTCGCCGCCGGACGGGTACGGGTCTCCCCCCGGGTCGTCGAACTGCTGCGCGGCGAGGGCGTGCCCAAGGGGGACGCCCTCGCGGTGGCCCGGATCGCCGGGATCATGGGGGCGAAGAAGACCCCCGAGCTGATCCCGCTCTGCCACCCGATCGCGATCTCCGGCGTCAAGGTCGACCTCACCGTCACCGACGAGGCGGTCGAGATCACCGCCACCGTGAGGACCGCCGACCGCACCGGCGTCGAGATGGAGGCCCTCACCGCCGTGGCGGTCGCCGGGCTCGCCGTCATCGACATGGTCAAGGCCGTCGACAAGGGCGCCAGCGTCGAGCACGTCCGGGTGCTCAGCAAGACCGGCGGCAAGAGCGGCGACTGGCACTCCGACGAACAGCCCGCCCCGGCGAGCGCCTCATGAGGGCGCTCGCCGTCACCGTGTCCAACCGCGCCTCGGCCGGTGTGTACGAGGACAAGGGCGGCCCGCTGCTGGTGGCCGGCCTGCGCGCGATGGGCTTCGAGACGGACGGCCCGCGGGTCGTGCCCGACGGTGACCCGGTCGAGGCCGTCCTGCGGGAGGCCGTCGCGGCCGGCTACGACGTGGTGCTGACCACCGGCGGCACCGGCATCTCGCCGATGGACCTCACCCCCGAGATGACCGCCCGGGTCCTCGACCGGCAGATCCCCGGCATCCCCGAGGCCGTCCGGGCCCACGGGCGGGAGAAGGTCCCCACCTCGGCGCTGTCCCGGGGCCTCGCGGGCCTGGCCGGACGCACCCTGATCGTCAACCTGCCGGGTTCCACCGGCGGCGTGAAGGACGGGCTGGCCGTCCTGGCACCGCTGCTCCCGCACGCCGTCGACCAGCTCGCCGGCGGCGACCACCCGCGCCCCGACGCCGCCGGCGCATCCGGCGCGGGCACCGCCGCCTCGCACTCCTCGGACGCGTCCGGTGTCCGGCACGGGTCCGGTACGTCCGGCGCCGCGGACGGGAGCGCGCACTGAACGCCGGCTGGCCGGTCGAACTCCACGAGGGGGACGTCACGCTGCGCCCGATCAGGGCGCGTGACCAGCGGGACTGGCAGGAGGTCAGCCGTCGTAACCGGGACTGGCTGCGGCGCTGGGAGGCGACCGTCCCGCCGTCCCCGGCCGGGCGGCCCGCCGGACCGCGCCCCACCTACCGGCAGATGGTGCGCTACCTGCGCGGGGAGGCCTCGGCCGGGCGGATGCTGCCCTTCGTGGTGCTCCACCAGGGGCAGCTGGCCGGCCAGCTGACCGTGGGCGGCATCACCTGGGGCTCGATGTGCTCGGCGAATGTCGGCTACTGGATCGACGAGGCGGTCGCCGGGCGGGGCATCATGCCGACGGCGGTGGCGCTTTCGGTGGAGCACTGTTTCGAGGTGCTGGGGCTGCACCGGATCGAGGTGTGCATCAGGCCGGAGAACATGCCGAGCCGCCGGGTGGTGGAAAAGCTCGGGTTCCGCTCGGAGGGAATGCGCCCCCGGTATCTCCACATCGACGGGGACTGGCGGGACCACCTGGTCTACGTGCTGACCGCCGAGGAGGTTCCGGAGGGCATGCTGGAGCGCTGGCGGGCGATCAGGTCCGGCCGCGAAGCTGGGAATTGAATATATGTTCGAAAATAATATCGATATGGCATCGCCGCCCCGACGGACGGGCACAAATACCGGCAAAATAGTCGGAGAATCAGCTTGATCACACGACACGCCGTGCCAAATTGCTGCCAGGCCTTCCCCGACGCCCGTACGGTGTGAAACGTGAGCAGTAGCGGCCTTATCTACGCGGTCATCGTAGGGGCCTGGGCCGCCTATCTGGTGCCGATGTGGCTCCGCAGGCAGGACGAGCTCAACGAGGCGCGCCCGACGGAACGCTTCAGTACCGCCATCCGCCTGCTGGCCGGGCGTTCGGCGATGGAGCGGCGGGCATCCCGGGTCCTTGGCGACGACGTGCGCGACGACCGGAGCACGGACGACCGGAGCGGCGACGACCTGGGCGCCGACGGGCGGTCCGGCGACGGGACGAACGACGGGACGCCCGACGGCGACGAGCTGATCGCCGACGGACGGTCCGACGGCGCGCGGTCCGACGACGAACGGCCCGAGGACGACCGGGCGCCCGGCGACCGGCCCGCCCCCGGCGACCGGCCCGCCCCCGGCGACCGGGCGGTCTCCGGCATGCCCGCGAGCCGCCCCTCGGCACCCGAGGGGCACGCCCCCCGGAGCCCCGAGCGGCCCGAGCGGGCACCCGAGCGGTCCGAGCGCGGGTCCGGGCGGACGTCCGAGCGCAGGCTCGGGGCCGAGCGCCGGGCCCGGCTGCTGGCCCGCCGGCGCCGGATGGTCACCGTGCTCTTCCTGGCCTTCGCGCTGGGGGCGATCGCCGCGGCGGTCCTCGGGCTGGCCTTCCTCTGGGCCCCGGCCGTGCCGGCCGCCCTCCTGACCTTCTACATCGGCCACCTGCGCAAGCTGGAACGCCAGCGCTTCGAGGTCAAGCTCGACCGGGACCGCGCGGCGCAGGCGGCCGAACGCCTGCGGCAGCGGGAGAACCGGCGGGCCGAGACCGGCCGCCCCGACGCCGGCCGCCCCGACGCCGGGCGCCAGGAGCACGGACAACGGGAGCAGGCGCAGCGCGAGCACCGGCCCCCCGTCGGCGCCCGCGCCGACGAGGCCCGGCCGGAGCGCCCGGCGGACTCCCCCCGGGAGGCCCCGCACGACGCGGCGCACGCCGCCGACCGCGGCCGCCCGCACCTGCGGATCGCCGCCGACCCGGCGCCCCACGACGTCCGGCCGGCCACGGCGGCCTCCGCCCTGGTCGAGGCGACCGACCACGAGGAGTGGGTGGACGGCATCCGCGAGCGCGGCGCGGCCGGCCCCGACTCCTGGGAGCCCGTCCCCGTCCCGCTGCCGACCTACGTCACCGCGCCGGTCGCCCCCCGGGTCACCCGCGGCCTCGACCTCGGCTCCCCCGGCACCTGGACCGCCGGCCGCCCGGCCGAGCCCCGCAGCACCCCGCTCTTCGACCAGTACGCCGAACCGCCGGCCGCCGCACCCGCCGAGGACGGCTACGACACCCGCCCCCGGGCCGCCAACGAATGACCCCGACCGGAGCGCCCCACGCCTCACCAGGGCGCTCCGGCCGGAGGTGGTCACGAGCCACCTCCGAAAGGTGCTAAAGTTTCTTCTCGTTGGGGCTGTGGCGCAGTCCGGTAGCGCACCTCGTTCGCATCGAGGGGGTCAGGGGTTCGAATCCCCTCAGCTCCACCCAACGACTGTTCACGAGTTAGCTCGGGAATGGTTGACGAGATCCCGTCCGATCCATGTGATCGGGCGGGATCTCTGCGTTGTGCGGGCTTGTTCGAGGCGGTGACCGAACCCGGCAGGCCCTGGCGTGTGGCATTCGGTGGTCTGCGGCGGCGGTTCGGGGGTGGTCCGAGGTGCGGGAGGCAGGCCGGGGCTGCCGCTGGGCCAGTGACCAACGGCGACCGGGGCTCGGACTCTTCAGGACACGGGTGGACGTCTCGTCAGCCTGGGGGTGGGGGAAGTCCGTTGGTGGTGAGCGGGATGGGCGTGAGCCCGTCGTAGTCCTGACCCCGGCCGGCCTCGATGGGTTCGGCGCTGCTGGTGCGGGTCCAGTCGTGCAGGATCTGCAGGTTGATCATGAGGATCATCAGGGCGAGCAGGAGGCTCTGGGCGACGCGGCCGTGGGCGAGGCGCTTCTTGGGGTCGGCGATATCGATGCGGTGGCCCTTGGCCCGGCCGTTCAGGCCCTCGTTGTGCGCCCGGATGGGCTTGTAGGCGTCGCGCCAGTCAGGGCTGAGGTAGTGGCGATCCTGACGGAACTTGTCGAGTTTCCCCAGGTCACCGGGGTGGACGGTGATCGTCGGCTTGCGGCAGATCCTCGGCAGCTCGTTCTTGTTCGCTGGCCGCAGGCGCTCGGCGGGGCTGATCTGGATGCTCGGCTTGGCGGAGGGGTGGGCCGCGGTGGAGCGCGCGTTGGTGAGGTCGACGACGGCGGGGGCGCCGGCCTCGGGCCGGTGCAGGCGGTTGAAGCGCGCGCAGGTCACCGAGGGGGAAGGGCCGGCGGCGGGGCACTGCAGGCGGATGGTCCCGTGCTGGTCGGGGCCCTGCTTGCGCTTGAGGAAGAAGGGCTCGCGCTTCGCGAGACGCTGTTCGAGCTTCTGGTCGAGGTCGCGGACGGCCTTGTCCTCCAGACCGGTGGTCGCGTTCGCGAGCGCGTCCGGGATGCCGGGGCAGGCGAGGGTGCCGTCGATGAGGAGTGCGCCGAGGTGGGTGCCCTGGACGCCGCGCTGGTCCTGCTTGTAGTCGAGGGCGAGCTGGTAGCCCAGGCGGCGGGCTGGCTGCTGGAAGTGCTCGGACTTCTGGTCGGTGTAGGCACGGTCGGCGGCCAGCAGCCCGACGGGCAGACCGAGCGGGGCCAAGGTGGTGAGAGCGTGGACGGCGTTGGGCCCGACGCGCTTGCCGGGAGTGTCCAGGACGGCCCCGAGGGCGAGTTGGGGGTGCTTGCTGGCCCGCTCCCCGGCGTGGGGGTGGCCGGCGGGGTGGCGTCGGCTGGCGGCGACCAGCAGGGTTGCGCTGTGGCCGAAGACGCCTTCGGTGGCGCCACCGCTGAAGTGCCACCCGGCGGTCAGTTCGACGGAGGCGAGGTCACGCCGGTCGCTGGGCGGGTGGTGCCAGGCGGGGACGGCGGTGGTGTCGGCGCCGATGTCGCCGCGCCAGCTCTTGAAGAGGCCGCGGCGTTGGGCGAGTCGGACGGTGACCAGCACCATGCGGTCGCTGATCTCCTGCAGCAGGGCCCGGCGCCGAAGGTGTTCCGGGTCGTCGTCCTCCCAGGCGGCGGCGTGGGCGGCGGCCTCGGCGAGGGGGAGCCTTCGCCGGCGGTCGGCGCGGGAGGGGTCGAGGGCCGTGGTCAGTCGGTCGAAGGAACGGGAGAGACGACGGGAGAACGCGACGCGTGCCCACGGGTCGCCCCGGTCGACGTCGGGGACGTGGAGCCATCCTCGGGCGGTGGGGCTGAGCTGGTCGAGCAGGATTCGGGAGGCATCGGCCAGGCACGCATTCTGGTGGTGGTGCAGGGACAGCAGAAGGCCGACCAGCACGGTGCGGACCGGCAGGCCGCCCGGTCCCGGACGGCCCGCCAGTTCGGTGTCGATGAGGTCGAGGACGCCGGAGCGGTGGAGCAGGAAGTCGAGCTGGCCGACCTTGGAGTCCGCTATCTGCGCGGGTGCATCGCTGACCGGCCGGGGCCGGCAGTGCCTGATCTTCTCCGGGTTCCGCCAGGCGCGCGGGACGGTCATGCCGAGCGGCCCCGCAGGAGCCGGACCGCGGTGGCGTCGTCGAGTGGGGGGACGAGGTGCTGGTAGCGGGCGAGGGAGGCGGCGGAGGCGAGCCCGGCCGCCCTGGCGATCAGGGCATGGTCGATGCGGTCGGTCATCAGCTCGACGATCCAGCCGGCCCGCAGCCTGCCGACCGACACCGGAGGGAGGCCGCCGGACGGCTGATGCAGCAGGGACCAGGAGCCGATGAGGTTCTTCGCGTAGGGAGTCGTGCGACGGGGCCGGAAGAGGTAGTGGCCGCCCGCCAGGTCGGCGAGCTCGGCCAGTACCTCCTCCCACTGGGCACGGGCGACCAGCGGGGAGCGCTCGATGCCGGTATGGACGAGTGGATGCCCCGGTCCGGGGCGCCGCAGATCCAGGCCTCTGGTGGCGGCGACCTCCCGGGGCATCAGCCCGCAACCGGCCCCGAGCGCCAGCAACGCGAGCGCGTCGGTCCGCTGCTGCCCCCGAAGCCGCGAGGCCCAGTGCCGCAGTCCCGCCAGCTCGTCTTTGCTGTAGGGGTCGTGGGGATTGGCTGGGGCGTGCAGCTTCGGAGGGACGGGCTCGCCCCGGTCCGCCCAGGCCAGCGCGTCACGCACCCTCCTCAGCCAGCTGCGATAGGTCTTCACCGAGTTCGGGGTGAGGGAACCCACACGGGACAGGACGAAGGCGTCGATGACCTCGCCCCGCAACCAGAGGTCCGGATCACGCGGCAGGCCGCTCGCCTCAGCCCAGAGGGCCAGGCCGGCGGTGGCGTGCAGAAGCCGTTCGACGTCGTAGGGCACGGCCGTGACCGTCGCTGCGACGATCGACCGCACCAGCGGTGCGACATCGTCCCAGCCCGGCGGTGCCTCACGGGGCCGGTAGCGAGTGATCTTCGCGGAAGTGTCTGGATCAAGTGCCACGTTCCACGAATACCGGCTGGTCAAGCAGCCGTCCGGGGATTGATCCACTTCAATGGACAGGATGGTGTGAACATGGTCGGCGGAAGCGCCCGCGTGCGCCCCCCTAGGGATCTGACCGGGGATCCGGAAGCCTGGCCCCATCTGGCCAGCGCCGATGTCGGGGCGGAAGCCGTCCGGGAGGTCTCCCGCCGCCTCGCCGACGCCCTCGCCGAGCAGGGAACGAGCCTGCGTCAGACCGCAGCCGCATCCGGCGTCAACCGGCAGGCGATCGCCGACCTCCTGGCCGGCCGGTCCTGGCCGGACATCGCGACCGTCGCCCGCCTGGAGCACTTCCTCGCCGTGCCGTTGTATCCGCACCGCGGCGGAACGCGCATCGCGCATGGTGAACGGCCTTTCCGTCCCCGCGACGCTGTCCCGGGGACGACGAAATAGGCCACGCGCCCCCCGAGGCCAGTGAGCTTCCTCTACTCTCGGGGGTGCGTGAACCACTTGATATGGGGCCACGTGAAGGTTCCGATCCGGGAGCAACCCCGCCGGAGCCGGTTCCCTCCTCCCTGCCAGGGGAGGGGGGAACACCTCTATGAAGGGCGCGTCGTCAGGCGGCCCCCTCCGCGTGCGGGCCCTCGGGACGGGCGATGGCGAACACGCCGACCGGACCCTCGACGACCCTGCCGGTCTTCACCAGCCGCTTGCAGGTCGAGCGGGTCGTCTCCTTCACAACCCGGCCCTCGGCGCCACTCACCGGCCGGCCCAGGGCCTCGGTGATATCCCTGACGCCCAGCGGACGCCCGGATGTGGCCAGAATCTGCAGGATCGCCTGCATCACCTCTCCGGACTTCACCGCTGAGGCAGCCTGGCCATCGCCGGGGACGGGTGACTTCCGGCGGGCGGCCACCTGGTCCGTGCCGGCCTGCCGGCCCGGCCGATCCGCTGGCCCGGCCTCGTCATCCTGAGCTGCCTTCGCCGAACCTGTTGCACTCGGCTCGCGGTCCTGCGCGGAACCCGCATCGCGGCCGGCGATCTCAGCGAGGGCCTCGGCGAGCTGGTCCCGGGCACTGTCAGCTTTAACCAACTCGACACGCAAAGAAGCGAGTTCGGCTTCCAGATCCGCCTGCCGCCGCCGCAGTCGCTCGCTCTTGGCCGTGTAGAAGTCAACGGCGGTCCGAAGCCCCGGGGCCGCAGCAGCCTCATCCGCTCCCACGGAACCCATGCGCCCTCCCGAGATGTCCTGACACACCAGTGCAACCGCAGACATCGTAGGGAATGCCAGACGTGTCAGGCAGGCAAACGCCCAACCACGTCTGGCACTTGGACTTGAAACGCGTCAGGCAACCCTTGGGCCGAGGGGGGAGACGGAGCAGACGGGCGAGTGGCTGGCGTGACTGGTGCCTGCGCGAGGCCGTCAGACCTCAGGCACAGCAGCTGGTCATCTATTCTGAGCTCCTGTTGCCCGGTCGACAGTCCCCTTCCGCCTGCCCGCGAGGTGATCACCGGCTCTGCGGCGGACGGTGCTCAGCCACGGAGCTCGGGCCAACCGTCCTTGTTCGAGCAGGACTCGTGGTCGTAGCGGGTCAGGCGGTCCCACTCCGTCCCGGTCACCTGCTCGAACGCCTCCTCGTGCACGTAGAGCAACTGCTCGCACTGCCGCGCCGTGAACGGTGCGAACCGCTCGGGATCGTAGAACACGCCCTCGTATGCGTCGCGGCCCGCAGCCACCACTGCGGCGCGTGTGTAGAGGAAGTGGTCGCTCGACTGCGGGAACGGCGAGCCGTCGGGCAGCACCGCCCCGAAGATCGGCAGGGTCCCGAACTGTTCCTGGTCCAAGCGGTAGAGTGCTTCGGAGAGACGCTCGCCGAAGCCGATGATCTGGCTCACCGGCTCGCACGAGAGAAGCTTGGTCAGGCGGGCGCAGCCCTCTTCGAGGTCCTGGCAGGTCTCGATGCCGGTGTCACCGCCGAGAACCTCGATGAGCTGCCAGAACCGCTCCCAGGTCATGATCGGGAGGCCGGGGTCGACGCCGTTGTTCAGTGGTGTCCTCGAATCGTTCACGACGTGATCACTGTCATCGTCCCCGTCGTCGAACGGCTCGTCGCTCCACCGGAACCAGGAATGACCGTCCTGGATATGGAGCAGGAACTCGGCCACGGGGCCCGAGGGCGAGACCAAGGACAGGGCCTTCGTGATCTCCCCGTAGACGCCCTCGAAGCCCTCCCAGTCCTCCGCGTCGGCCAGTGCCCCTGACCGGGCGAACAGCGGCTCAAACGCGGCGAAGGCCGGACCTGCGATGAAGCGCCCGCGAAGCCATGGAAAGTCGGTTTCCTCGATCACGATCTCGCCCACCGGCTCATCCTGGCCTACCAGACGCCAGACCTGGCCCTCGAAACCCATCGCACTCAGCCCCCGCAACCCGTTGCCGCCCTCTTCTGCTCGGCAGCATGGCATCCGGCTCTGACAGCCGACTCGGGAAACGATCACCAAGTAAACGGGAAGCGATCTTCAAGGACCCCGCCTGCTGCTGGTCAGCCCCACTCGTGAACACCCCACCCAACGACCACGAGAGTGGTCACGAGATCCCGTCCGATCCCTGTGATCGGGCGGGATCTTTGCGTTGTGAGGATGTTTCCGGACTGTCGGAGCCGGGGCGGCCGGGCGGCAGCCGGACTGCCCGTCAGGCGTGCGTCGGGGGCGGCCCGCCGGGGTGAGCAGGGGAATTGGGGCCGCGCCGAAGGAGGTCGGCGGATCTGCACGAAATCCTCTCGACTACTGCGAGGAGTCATGACAATCTCTCGCAGGCCGGACTGCCCGCCGGCTGTGACAGGCGGTCCGGACGTCGTCCTCGACTTCGTGGCCGCGGGCTCGCCGGCTTCCGTTCCTCGTCGCCGGCGCGGCCGCGCGGCCGCGATCGGCCGGAACCCGCCTGCTCGACAACGTCCGTGGTGGTCACGGGACATCGGGTCTGTCCAAGCCTGGGGGGATTGCATGAACTTTTTGCCGATCGGTGGAACACCACGCAGAAGGCGGGGGAGCGGAGGCGGGGTGCTGGCCTCGGCCGCGCTGCTGCTGACCGTCCTGGCCTCGCTCGTCGGCCAGGCCGGCGTCGCCCAGGCCGCACCGGCCCGGCCCGCCGCCGCGAGTTCCCCGCAGGCGGCCGCCGGCGCCCCGGCCGCGAGCCCGGACGCCGCCGCCCCGGCCGGGACCTCGGAGGAGCCCCCGCCACCCGCGCCGAAGGCGGCGGCGCAGCCCGCGCCCAGGACGGACCCGAAGGCCGACCACGAGGCCGCCGCCCGCTCCGTCGGGCAGAGCGCCCCGAGCTCCGCCTGTCCGGCGGCGCTGGAGCCCGACACGGTCGTAGCCTGCTCGGTCGAGCCGTACCAGACCGTCTCCTTCGCCCTGACCCTGCCGCAGCAGAAGGACCTCGTCCTCCTCCAGGTCGTCGCGGCCCAGGGCTACTTCTCGCCCAAGCTCGTCGCGCCCGACGGTACGACCGTGACCTGCGAGAACACCCTCGGCGCCGGCTACGGGTACGGAGTGCTCCGCTGCGCCACCGGCCAGGCGGGGGTGTACGCGCTGCAGGTCCGGGACAACAGCGGCCAGCAGACCGCGTTCTCGGCCTCGTACGTCCCGCTGCTCACCTCGCCGGCCTGCAAGGCGGTGACCGCCGCCGACCGCAAGCTCGGCGCCCCGACCGTGTTCCACGGCTCGCTGCCGGCCGGCTCGGCGGGTGACTGCTACACGCTGGACCTCGCCGCGGGCGACGTGCTGCGCGGCTACGCCTCCACCTACCAGGTGGTCCAGGCCGTCTACGACGCCACCGGCAAGGAGCTCTGCACCTCGCAGCGCGATCCGAGCAGCGGTCTCGACTGCGCGCTCACGGGGACCGCTCCGTTCCGGGTGACGATCCAGCAGTCCTCGGGCACCGCCCAGGAGTACGGCTTCACCGCGGCCCGGCTGTCCCGGCCTGAGGGCTGCGCGGTGGTGGACCCACAGGCGTTCGGCGCCTCCCCGGACGTGACCGGCACGGCGCGCTGCCGCGTCCTGCGGGCTCCGCAGGCCGCCCGGTACACCTTCGCCCCGGTGGGGGCGGCCGCCACCCCCTACGGCGGGCTGTTCTCCGCGGACGGCACCGTCCTGCTCGCCACCTGCGGCGCCGGCGCCTGCGACCTGACCCCCGGTGACTACGTCTGGGTGGTCGAGGCGCGGAACACCGAGGCCGGTGCGTTCGGCATGGCCTTCCACTCGGCCAAGGAGACCAGGGGCTGCGTCGCCGCCGGCGACAGCGGCCTGGTGTCCGGTCCGGTGGCCGGTACCTTCGGCGGGCCCGGGCAGCAGCTCTGCCTGACCCTGCCCACCGCCTCCGGCAACGGCCTCTACCTGCTGAACCGTCCGCCGGCCGGCGGCACCTCGGTCGGCGTCGTGGTCCAGGACGCGGCCGGCACCCAGCAGTGCGACAGCAACGGGGCCTCGTACGCGGTCTGCAAGCTGACCGGTACGGCGCCGTTCCGTGCGGTGCTGAGCGGTACCGCGGCCGAGGCGTACCAGCTGGTGGTGCACCGGACCGGTGAGGCCGCCGGTTGCGGCGCCTGGCCGCAGTCCGCGTTCGGCGGCTCCTGGGGTGCGGAGGTCCCGCTGACCCAGGCCGTGCAGCAGGCCTGCCTGAGCCTGCCCGCCGACCGGCACTCCGCCGCCGAGATGCTCGACTACGCGAACCTCAGGAACCAGGTGAACGCCTCGGTCCAGCTGGTCGACCCCGCGGGGACCACGGTCTGCTCGACCGCGGGCGGCTCCACCACCACCTGCGTCCTCGCCGCCGGGGTCCCCTACACCGCGATGCTGGTGGGGACGGGCTGGGAGGACACCTACAAGCTGGTCCGGCGCGACATCTCGCAGACCGCGACCTGCCCGGCTCCGGCCTCGACGACGCTCGGCGGCCGGTCCACCCCGCTGGACCTGACCTCGGCCCTGGACGCCCGCTGCATCCGGGTCGGCGGGGCCACCACCGACAAGTTCTGGCTGAGCTCGCGGACCCTCGGGTCCCGCTACGACCCCTCCACGCTGCTGATGGCCGTCGACGCCGACGGCAAGGTCCTCTGCCGGCAGTGGGGAGTCTCCTGCCGGGTCACCGGCTCGACCTCCTACGTCGTCGTGGTGGTCGCCGCCGGCTACACGGACAAGCCCATCCACACCGACGTCGACACCTGGAAGGTCGGCACCGGGGCCGGCTGGGCACCGGAGTGCACCGCCCACCGGATCTCGGTCGACGGCTTCCCGCTGCGCAGCGGGGTGCTCGACGAGTCCTCCACCGGCTACTGCGCGGTGATCGACGTGGTGCCCTCGCAGGCCTTCACGGTGGTCGGCACCAGTAGCGTCACCGGCCCCGAGACCCCCAACCTGAGCCTGCTGAGCGGCCCCAAGTGGGGTGACAACTCCTATCTCGGTTACCAGTGCCTTGGTTCGTACGGCACCTTCGGCACCCGGTGCCAGACCATCGGAGGCTCCGACGCCGGCCAGGCCGTGCTGCTGCTGAGCGCGGCCAAGACGGCCACCCCGGTCGAGTACAGCATGCAGGGCCTCTGCGACACCGGGTGCACCCGGCCGCCGAGCCAGCTGCCGGCCGCGATCAGCCCCGCCACCGGCGCGGCCGGGACGCGGACGCAGGCCGTGGTGCGGGGCTCCGGGCTCACCCTGGGCACCAAGGTGAGGCTGGTCCGCAGCGACACCGGGTCCGGCACGCAGCCGGTCATGACCCCGCTCTCGGTGACCCCCGACGGCACCGCGCTCACCGTCCTGGTCGACACCAACGGGCTGGAGCCGGGCGGGTACGACGTGGTGCTCGAGGGCATCGGGTACAGCGGCGGGGTGCCCTCCCCGGGCTACCTGCCCAAGGCGTACACGGTCACGGCCGCCACGGCCGCGGTGAAGAGCCGCTTCGTCCCGGTGACCCCGGCCCGGTTCCTGGACACCCGGGACGGGACCGGTGCCACCAGGCAGCGGGTCGGACCGGGCGGCGTGCTGACGCTGCAGGTGGCCGGCGTGAAGGAGGTTCCGGCGACCGGGGTGAGCGCGATCGTGATGAACGTGACGGCGGTGAACCCCTCGCAGGCCGGCCATGTGGACGTCTACCCGAACGGGCAGCCGGTGCCGAACGTGTCGAACCTCAACTTCGCGGCCGGGCAGATCGTCCCGAACCTGGTGACCGTCCCGGTCGTGAACGGGAAGGTGGACCTGCGCAACTCCTCGGGGTCCGTCGACCTGATCGCCGACGTCACCGGCTACTACACCGACGCGGCCACCGGTTCCGCGCTGACGCCGATCACTCCGTCCCGGTTCCTGGACACCCGGGACGGCACCGGCGCCCCGCAGCAGCGGGTCGGTCCGGGCGGAGTGGTGACGCTGCAGGTGGCGGGTGTGAAGGGGATCCCGGCCGAGGGCGTGAAGGCGGTCGTGATGAACGTGACGGCCGTGCACCCGACCGAGGCCGGCCATGTGACGGTCTACCCGAACGGGCAGCCGCTGCCGAACGTGTCGAACCTCAACTTCACGGCCGGGCAGATCGTCCCGAACCTGGTGACCGTCCCGGTCGTGAACGGGAAGGTGGACCTGCGCAACTCCGGTGGCTCGGTCGACCTGATCGCCGATGTCACCGGCTACTACTCCGCCACCGGCTCGACCTTCTCCTCGGCGGCGCCGGTACGGCTGCTCGACACCCGCTACGGCGCCGGCGCCCGGGCCGGGAAGGTGGGTTCGGACGGCATCGTCAGCCTGCCCGTGGCCGGGGTCGAGGGCGTGCCCGCGACCGGGGTGACGGCGGTGGTGCTGAACGTCACCGTGACCGCGCCCAGCCAGGAGAGCCACCTGACCGTGTATCCGCACGGCGGGGCCCGTCCGGGCGTGTCGAACCTCAACTTCACGGCCGGGCAGACCGTCTCCAACCTGGTGGTGGTCCCGGTGGTCGACGGCCGGGTGACCATCTCCAACAACTGGGGGGACGCGGACGTGATCGCCGACCTGAACGGCTGGTTCGAGGCCTGACCCGGAGCACGACCCCAGCCGCTGCCGCGCCGCCCGGAACCCCGGGGGCGCGGCAGCGGCCTTTTCGTGCCCCGCGCCGCCCTTTCATGTCCGGCGGCGGCCTTTCGCGCCCCGTGCCGACCGGGGCCCCGTCGGCGGATCAGCCCGACGAGTCGCCCAGCGACGCCAGCAGGTCGCGCAGGGTTTCGGCGAGGTCGTCGCGCCGGGAGGGGGTGAGGCCGGCGAGCAGACGGTGCTCGGTGGCGACGTGGTCGGGCAGGGCCTGGTCGATCAGGGTGTGGCCGGCGGCGGTGAGGGCGACGTGCACCACCCGGCCGTCCGACTCGCTGGGGGTGCGGGTGACCAGGCCGCGGGCCTCCAGGCGGTCCAGCCGCTGGGTGATGGCGCCGGAGGTGACCATGGCGGTCCGCATCAGCTCGGCGGGGGTCAGCCGGTAGGGCGGTCCGCTGCGCCGGAGGGTGGCGAGGACGTCGAAGGACGCGGGGTCGAGGCCGTGCTCGGCGAAGGTGCGGCGCAGGTCGGCCTCGATCAGCCGGGTGAGCCGCTTGAGGCGTCCGATCACCGCCATCGGTGACACGTCGAGGTCGGGGCGCTCCAGGCGCCACTGCTCAAGGAGCTTGTCCACGTGATCCGTCACGGCTCCAGTCTAGCCAATCTCTTAGCGGTGAGTTACTTTGTCTTAGTGCTAAGGAATCGGATCGGAATCATCCTGGTGACCGCGCTGGCGCCCGCCGTCTGGGGCACCACCTACCTCGTCACCACCGAACTGCTGCCGCCCGGCCGCCCGCTGCTCGCCGGGGTGGCCCGGGCCCTGCCGGCCGGACTGCTGCTCGTCCTGCTCACCAGGCGGCTGCCGAAGGGCATCTGGTGGCTGCGCGCCCTGGTGCTCGGGGCGCTCAACATCGGGGCCTTCTTCGCCCTGCTCTTCGTCGCCGCCTACCGGCTGCCGGGCGGGGTCGCCGCGACCGTCGGCGCCGTCCAGCCGCTGCTCGTCGCCGGGCTCGCGACCGGCCTGCTGGGCGAACGGCTCACCCTGCGGACCGTCCTGTCGGCCGTCGCCGGAGTCGCCGGGGTCAGCCTGCTGGTGCTGCGCGCCGACGCCCGCCTCGACGGACTCGGGGTCGCCGCGGCACTCGGCGGCGCCGTCGTGATGGCCGCCGGGGTCGTCCTCAGCAAGCGCTGGGTGTCGCCCGCGCCGCTGCTCGCCACCACCGGCTGGCAGCTGGTGGCCGGCGGACTGCTGCTGCTCCCGGTCGCTCTGTTCGTGGAGGGGCCGCCGCCCGCCGACCTGACCGCCCGGAACCTGCTCGGGTACGGCTACCTGACGATCGTCGGCGCCGCCGTCGCCTACGCGCTCTGGTTCCGCGGCATCCGCGCGCTGACACCCACCAGCGTCACCTTCCTGGGGCTGCTGAGCCCGGTGGTGGCCACCCTGCTGGGCTGGCTCGCGCTCGGTCAGGACCTCACCCCGGCCCAGGGGCTGGGCGGCGCGATCGTGCTCGGCGCGCTGGTCACGGCCCAGCTCCGGCGTCCGGACCGGCGGCTCGCGGCCGCCGCGGGTGCCGCCGCTGCCGGGCCGGGTGCGACCCGGCCGGGCGCCGCGGGGGAGCGCCCGGCCGGTGGTGCCGGGACGGCCGGGCCGTCGCGCACCGGCAGCCGGGCCGGCTGACCACGGAGGCCGGGCCGTCCCGGTCCGCAAGGTCGAATCCGAACGTCGTACGAAGGAGCTGACAGGTATGCGCATCACCGTGTTCGGAGCAGCCGGGAACGTGGGGAGCCGCGTGGTGGCCGAGGCGCTGTCCCGCGGGCACGAGGTGACCGCCGTGGTCCGGGACGCCGCCCGCTTCGCGGAGCTGGACCCGGCCGCCCTCGCGCGGACCGGCGACGCGGGGGAGGCCGAGGACGTGGTCCGGCTGAGCAAGGATCAGGACGTCGTCATCAGCGCGACCCGGCCGGCGCCCGGCCGGGAGGGGGAGTTCGCCGCGACCACCCGCGGGCTGCTGGCCGGCCTCGCCCGGACCGGCGTCCGCCTGCTGGTGGTCGGCGGGGCGGGCAGCCTGACCGTGCCCGGTACCGGCGGTGCGCTGGTGACCGACGACCCGGGCTTCCCCGCCGACCGGCGGCCGATCGCCGAGGCCTGCGGCGAGCAACTGGCGGTCTGCCGGGCGGACCGGGCGGTGGACTGGGCTTACCTCAGCCCGGCCGCGCTGCTGGAGCCGGGTGTGCGCACCGGCGGCTACCGGCTGGGCGCCGACGAGTTGCTCGTCGACGCCCGGGGCACGTCGGCGATCTCGATGGAGGACCTCGCGGTGGCCCTGCTGGACGAGGCCGAACGGCCGCGCCACCACCGGGCCAGGTTCACCGTCGGGTACTGACCGCCGAGCCGTCGAACGGCCCCGGCCGACCCCCGGTGACGGGCCCGCAGGCCGGCCGCGCGGTGCCGGCCGGCGGCCGCCCGGCCGGGAGGAGTGGCGGCGTCAGATCCCCTACGTGTACGGCCGACCTGAGGTGACCTGCGGTCGGCCGCCCGGCGGGGAACCCAGCCGTGGGCGGCCCGGTTCGCTCGTGTACTGTCACCCCTTCGCACCACTAAGCTCCCGGCCGTGTTACCCCGCACCGGGACCAGGCGATCACCGCTTGAAGGAGCATCCCCCCGTGTACCGATCACTTCGCAGGTCGCTGCCGGCGCTGGCCGCTGTCGGCATAGCAGTAACCTCCCCCGTCGTTCTCGCCGGCACCGCGCAGGCCACCGCCCACGGTTCGCACTGCGACTCGGTCAGCGTGCAGTACTCCGTCGACAACGGCGCGCACTGGAAGGAGGACGGCCGGCTGTCCGAGCCGTCCACCAAGATCCAGGTCCGTCTCGACCCCAAGTCCAAGCCCGCCGAGGGCTGTGAGTACAAGGTCTCGCTGGCCTCGTACAACACCGAGGGCCCGACCTGGGCCAAGTCCGGCACCCAGACCTTCCTCGGCTGGGACACCACGGTGCTCAGCGGCGACAAGCGTCAGGCCACCCTGGACGTCAGCAAGTACGCGCCGACCTGCTTCGGGCAGATCGACCTGTACGGCACCGACAAGAAGCACGACGGTGTCAGCGCGCCGCTGCCGAAGTACCCGAACGCGGTCTTCCCGAAGGACCTGATCACGGCGTGGAACGGCGGCAAGCCGTGCAAGCCCACCCCGACCACCAGCCCCACCGCCACGGTCACGCCGTCGACCTCGCCGTCGCCGACCGCCACCGTGTCGCCGACCGCCACGGTCACCCCGACCACCAGCGCCAGCCCGTCGGCCTCGGTCTCGCCGTCGGCCACCCCCACCACCTCGGCCACGCCGACCACCTCGGCGACCCCGAGCACGTCGTCCTCGGCCCCGGCGCCGGTGCCCACCGACGCGGGCCCGGTCGGTAGCCCGACCGTCGCGCCGGTCTCCACCACGCCGTCCGAGAACCTCGCCAGCACCGGTGGCAACAGCTCGCAGACCATCGCCATCTCGGCCGGTGGCGCCGCGCTGCTCGCGCTGGGTGGTGGCGCGGTGTTCCTCAGCCGCCGCCGCGCCCGCCGCAGCTGACGCCGTGCCCGCCCGGGGTCCCGGGCGGGCAGCGTCCGTCGGGCCGGCCTGAACGGGCCGGCCCGACGGACGGAAGGGCCCGGCCGGAGAATCCTTAGGTTCTAGCGGTCGTCGCAACACCCCAGTTCAGGGGATGCGATGACCTTCGAGATCCGTGAGATCCGAAGCCCTCAGGGGCGGCGGAAGCTGGCCGCCGAGCGGGCTGCATACTTCCAGCTCATGAAGCGGGGTGCGAGCAACAACGAGGCCTGCCGGATCGTCGGAGTCAACCCGAAGACCGGCAGGCGCTGGCGCAACGGCCGCAACCCGTCCGGCCGCAACAAGGTGGCACCCCCGGCTCGCCCGGCGGTGCCACCTTCCGCATCCTCCCGGTTCCTGGCTGAGGCCGAACGGATCTACATCGCCGACCGGCTGCGGGAGAAGGCTTCCGTGAGGGCGATCGCTGCTGAACTCGGCCGCAGTCCCTCGACGGTCAGCCGGGAGATCCGCCGCAATCGCCACCCGGAAAACTGCCAGTACCGGCCGCACGCCGCGCAGGCGCGCGCGGACTCCCGCCGCCCTCGGCCGAAGCTGACCAAGCTCGACCAGAATCACGAGCTGCGAGCATTCATCCAGGACCGTCTGGACAAGCGGTGGAGCCCTGAGCAGATCTGCCAGGCTCTGCGCAGGCACTTCCCCGAGCGGCCGGAGATGCATGTGGTTCACGAGACGGTCTACCAGGCCCTCTACGTCCAAGGCCGCGGCGAACTCCGCCGTGAGCTGACCCGCGTGCTGCGAACCGGCAGGGCGACGCGAAAGCCCCGCCGCCAGGCCCAGCAGCGCAGGCCCCGCTTCGTGGACCCCATGGTCATGATCAGTGAGCGGCCGGCCGAGGCCGAGGACCGTGCCGTTCCCGGCCACTGGGAGGGCGACCGTGCGACACGAAGCTGCACGAGTTTGAGTGGACTGACCGATTGGAGGGGCGGCTGATGAGGCCGTAATTGCAGTCACGGGTCCGTGTCCGTATGACCCGTCCCCACCCTTGACGTGCGATGCCGGTAACGGCGTGGTGCGAAGCTCAGGGGAAAGCCCAAGGACTTCCGTTCCATCCGGAAGTTACCGGCAAGGGGAAGACCGGACGGGTGAACGCAAGTGAACTCTCGTTGATGCCTCGTGATCCCAAGCCCCGCCGATGGAAAGCACCAGCGGGGTGCATGGCTGGCCGCTGAGAAGCGGCAGGCGCTGGCCGGTAGAGGTCACTCCGGCCAGGTGGACACCGCCGCCTCGGGGTAAAGAGAGCACCCACCCCGGTCGTATCTCACTCGTGTGGAACGTGGAAACCCCGTTGGGGTCCGAGCCTGCGTGGCTCGGTCGGCCGACCGTGAGGAAGGCTCAACTCCCCAGCGGGAACAGGATGGCCCAAGAAGCCAATGCCGGAAGCCGAAAGGAAACGGGAACCCGGGGCAGCATGATCGGCCTCTCCGTCGATCGCCTCGCATAACCGTCCGGATACAGGCTGCTGCCTGGACCCGAAAGGGTGCTGACGTGGGCCGGGTGAGCCTGTGCGGACTCACTGGACGAAGACGACGGAACCGAGGGACAAGTTGGACACCAACACGGATGCGGACGGAGCGGTCCAGACCGTCCCGGCTGCTGCCGCGACGGTGAACGGACCTGAGGGCGAAGGCCTGGACTGGGCGTCGGTCAACTGGCGCCGCGCCGAGGAGGACGTACGGCGTCTGCGGCAGAGAATCTTCACGGCATCGCAGGCAGGGGACCTGAAGAAGGTCCGCAACTTGCAGAAGCTGATGCTCCGGTCCCGTTCGAACACGCTCTTGAGTGTGCGGCGGGTCACGGAGATCAACGCAGGACGCGCGACGGCGGGAGTCGACGGGAAGGTGGTACTGCTTCCCCAGTCGAAGGCCGCGCTGGCCCACTGGGTCCAGCACCGGGCCCGACCCTGGACTCCCCAGCCCGTCAAGCGGGTGTTCATCCCGAAACCAGGGACCACGAAGAAGCGCGGCCTCGGGATTCCCGTGATCGTCGACCGGTGCCTTCAAGCTGTGGCACTGGGCGCACTGGAACCCGAGTGGGAAGCGCGGTTCGAGCCGAAGTCGTACGGCTTCCGGCCCGGCCGCGGCTGTCACGACGCGATCGGGGCCATCTACTCCACGCTCAACGGGAAGAACCCGCAGCGTGTGTGGGTGCTCGACGCGGACCTGACGGCGGCGTTCGACCGTATCGACCACGCCCGGCTGATGGCCGCGCTCGGCACCTTCCCCGCCCGGGGACTGGTCCGGCAGTGGCTGAAGGCCGGGGTCGTGGACAAAGGTCGGTTCGCCCCGACCGAGGAGGGAACTCCGCAGGGCGGGGTGATCAGCCCGTTGCTCTTCAACGTGGCCCTGCACGGGATGGAGGAAGCCGCAGGGGTCCGCTACTTCACCGCCGGCCGAGACGCCGGCAGTGCGCAGAGCGGAAGCCCCGTGCTGGTGCGGTACGCAGACGACTTTGTCGCGATATGCACCAGCCGTGAGCAGGCCGAACTGGTCAAGGAACGGCTGGCCGCATGGCTGACGCCCAGAGGACTCGCCTTCCACGAGGACAAGACACGCATCGTCCACGCGGAGAGCGGGTTCGACTTCCTGGGGTTCAACGTCCGCCGGTATCACGGCAAACTGCTGATCAAGCCGAGCACAGCGGCGCAACGACGGATCCGGGAACAGCTGCACGCCGAGATGTTGGCCCTGCGAGGGGCCAACGCTGCGGCCGTGCTCAAGAAGATCAACCCCATCGTGCGGGGCTGGTCGGCCTACTACCGGACGGTGGTGTCCAGCGAGGTCTTCACGGCGCTGGACAACTACATGTGGACGCTCGCCTACAAGTGGGCCAAGCACAGCCACCCGAACAAGCCGAAGCACTGGGTCTCCAGCAAGTACTTCGGCCGGTTCAACAAGTCCAGGAAGGACCGGTGGGTGTTCGGCGACCGCGACAGCGGCGCCTACCTACTCAAGTTCTCCTGGACGAAGATCGTCCGGCACCAGTTGGTCAAGGGCAGGGCGTCTCCGGATGACCCTGCCCTGGAGCCGTACTGGGCCGAGCGGCGCCGCAAGGGACCACCTCTGCCGGTGGACGGTATGACCATGCGCCTGCTTCAGGCCCAGCACGGTCGCTGCCCAGCCTGCGGAGGGCTCCTGCTGCACGCCGACCACCCGCCGCGAAGCCCCCAGGAGTGGGAGACGTGGCGGGCCGTCATCAGGAAGGCGATCTCCAAGCAGTACGTCGCGTTCCTGGGCGGGAGCACGCCGGGCGATCAACGAATCCGTCTCCTCCACACCCAGTGTCAACGGCGGAACGGAGCCGCCGAGCCGACACGTCCCGCACCTTCGCCTGCCCGCGAGCCCACGGGGCTTGCTTGAGCCGTGTGCGGTGAAAGCTGCTTGCACGGTTCTGAGGGGGCCGGGGTCCCAGTAATGGGCCCCGGCTACCCGACTGATCATCGGAAAGGACAACGCCTCGGCCATCGGCACCCTGGTGGAGCGCACCACCCGCTACGTGATGCTCCTGCACCTGCCTGCCGGCCGTGGCGCGGAACATGTCCGCGACGCCCTCCAAGAAGCGGTGCAGACTCTGCCGCCCCATCTGACGAGGTCCCTGACCTGGGATCAGGGCGCGGAGATGGCCGCCCATCACGCCTTCACCGTCGCCACCGATATCCCGGTGTACTTCTGCGATCCGGCCAGCCCCTGGCAGCGCGGCTCCAACGAGAACACCAACGGCCTGCTGCGGCAGTACTTCCCCAAGGGCACCAGCCTGGCCGGCCACAGCAGCGAACATCTGGCCGCCGTCGCCGCCGAACTCAACGGCAGGCCCCGCAAGACGCTCGACTGGGAGACCCCGGCCGAGCGTCTGCAGAAGCTACTCGTGGCTTGAGCCTAGAAATCAGGGCGTGCTCGGAGCGCCGCGAGGGCGGCGGGCGCCCGGTCGGGCTTCAACGACCAGCCGGGCATCCCACCCCAGGCGATGGACAAGCGCAGGTACTCGACCAGCGTGATGCCCGGACGGCCTTCGACCCCCCGAATGACCGGGTCGGCTGTCGCCTCGGGGAGAAGGATGTCGTGGGTCGACCCGCTGATGTTGGCTTTGTGCAGTTCGTCCGGGGCGAACTCGAACAGGAATCCTGGTTCCACCAGCTCGGGACAATCCCGCAGCCGCTCACGATGCTCGCCCCAGCAGTAGCGCAGGTGCTCCACGTCGGGCAGCACCAGCGGATCCGGGTACAGACCCGCGACGTCGTACTGGTCCCCTGCCGCCCAGGTCAGGTCCACGGCGGGACAATCCCCGGCGAACAACACCCTGCCGACATGGCGAAGACAGGCGTCGAGCGCGAACGGCAGAGTGCCGACCTCTCCTGCCAGCGCCGCCAACTCGGCGTGGTCCGCCGGGGTCGGCGGCTTGAGCATGTCCAACTCGGCGATCGGGACCAGACCGAGTTCCACCAGCGCACTACCGAGGCGGGTGACATGACGATGGACCCTGCGCATCGTCTCCGCCGCGACGGCCGCGCAGTCCTCGGACAGGTCATCGGGAATCGGCCCAAGGCGGCGCATGTCAGCCCATACGCCCTCGTGGTCACCGGCGACGTAGCGCTGTTCGAAGGAGCTCATCAGCGAAGCCTGCCGGACGCGTGACTCACGCTGCAAGCCGTCTGTCGCATCCCGCAGTGTTCGACGTGGCGGAAGGCCGGAAACCCGCTGACCTGTGGGTCCGGCTCTGGCGCAGGCATCTGCCTGCACCAGAGCCGGACCCTGTCGCTAGACTCCACGGCCTACGGCCACGTGTTGCGACGACCCCTGGAATCCGCCCTTCTCCGGCCGGGCCCTTCGCTGTGCTCCCGCCCTGTTCCCCCGTGGGGGACGCGGTCAGCGCTGTCCGGAGCCCGGGTACTGGCCGGGCTGCGGCGCCTGGCTGGGCCCCTGCGGCTGGGCCTGCGGCGGGACGGCGCCGTACCGGGCCGGGCGGCGCCCGCGCGGGTGGCGGGTGAGCGTGTAGCCCGCGACGCCGGCCAGGGCGGCCAGCGCGCCGCCGGCGACCGTCCAGAACCAGCGGCTGTTCCAGCCGGAGAACCAGCCGGTGTACCAGTGCGACTCGGGCTCGACCGGGGCCGCCGCCCGGGCGCCGGCGGCCGGCACGGCGGTGCTGCCCGGGGCCGCGGTGGCACCGGCGTTGACCGGCGGCACCAGCGGCGCCTTCAGCGAGCCGCCCTCGGGCTGGGCGTCGTCCTGGCCGCCCTTGGTGGCGATGTGCAGCTGGACTGAGGCCGCGAGGCCCAGGTCCTGCTGCGGCGCGTCGGCCACCGAGAGCCGGACGTAGTAGGTGCCCGGCAGCGGGTCGCCGGACCACGGCTCGGCCCAGGAGCGGACCTGGCGCAGCGTGCAGCCGAGCGCGAGCGAGGCCGCGGCGGCCTCGCCGGTCGCGTTCTGGGTGCCCGCGGTGCAGGACTGGCGGCGGCGCAGGCCGTCGAAGACCTCCACACTCCACGTCTGCGGGCCGTGCCGGTCGGCGGCCGCGGCCAGCGCCACGTTCAGCGAGACGGTGGGCGTCTGGCCCTCGGACGCGGCGAACGCCCAGTAGAGGTAGTCACCGGTGGACGCGGACACCTTGGCGTCCTGGCCGGGGGCCAGCGTGGTCGCGGTCAGGAAGGTGGTCCCGACCTTGCTGCTGGGCGCCGTGCTGCTCGCCGACGGCGAGGGGGACGGCGAGGCGGCCGAGGCGGCGGGGGCCGCCAGCGGCACCAGCACCGGGGCCAGGGCGAGGGCGGCGAGCGAGGTCCTGAGAAGGGTACGCATGGTCAGTTCTCCCGCCAGACAGCGATGCGCCAGCGTGCGATCCAGCCGAAGAGCAGGCCGGTCAGCAGGCCGGCGAGGGTCAGCACCAGCAGCAGGATCCAGCCGTGGCCGAGTCCCATCGCCGGGCCGTCCGGGGCCGGGGAGGCCGCCGCCAGGTCGACGGTCAGCTCCAGCGGCAGTCCGGGATCGGCCGCCACCCCCGGCTGCGGGGCGAGCGAGTTGCTGATCACCAGGCAGACGTCCGTCCGGGCGGCGCCGCTCGGCGAGGCCGAGGCGGAGGCGGTCGGCGAGGCGGAGGTCATCGAGGCCGACCAGCGCAGGCCGGTGGAGGCCACGTCGGTACGGCCGCTGCCCGCGTCGGTGCCGCGGACGAGCTCCTGGCCCGCGGTGCTGGTCGCCTGCAGCAGCACGCCGTAGTCGCGGGCCACCGCCCGGTCGACGGAGACGCTGACCGAGGCGCGCAGCTCCTGCCCGGCCTGCACCGGCACCCGGTAGACCCGGTGCTCGGAGAACTTCTCCCGGTCGCTGTAGACACCGGGGGTCAGCACCGGCGCGGTCGCGCAGGTGTCGGTGCCGGCGGTCTTGGTCGGGGTCACGGTGTAGGTGTCCACCGAGCGGTCGACCAGCTGCTTCACCTTGTCGGTGAGCTGCTCCTGGGTCCGGACGTCGGTGTAGGTGCCGCCGGTGGCGTTGGCGATGCAGAGCAGCTGCTGGCGGGTCTTGTCGTCGTGCGCCAGGCCGAGCGTGTCGACCACCAGGTGGATGCCCTGGGCGGCGAGTTCACGGGCCACGTCGCACGGGTCCGGCGGGGCGCAGGAGTCCTCGCCGTCGGTGATCAGCACCACCCGGCGGGTGGTCTCGCCCTTGCCGAGGTCCTGGGCGGCGCCGCGCAGGGCGAGGCCGATCGGGGTCCAGCCGGTGGGCCGCAGGGTGGCGACGGCGGTCTTCGCCTCCACCTTGTTCGTCCTGCCCACCGGGAAGAGCTGCTTGGTGTCCAGGCAGCCCTGCGCCTTGTCGTCGCCGGGGTAGTTGGCGCCGAGGGTGCGGATGCCGAAGTCGGTTTCCGCGGGCAGGGCGTCGATCACCTCGTTCAGCGATTGCTGGGCCACCGAGATGCGGCTCTTCCCCTCGATGTCGGCGGCCCGCATGGAGCCGCTGACGTCCAGGACGAGGTCGACCTTGGGGGCCTCCCCGGTGGCCTTGGCGGTGGCGCCGCCTGATGGTTCGTCGGCATGGGCGGGCAGGCCGCTGAGCAGCGCACCGCCCGCTATCGCGAGAGCGGCCAACAGGCTGCCGAGCCTGGCCGTCGGTCGTCGGTCGGTAGTCACCCGGCGAATCCTAGGGATCATCAGTTCGCGATGGCCAACGCGGGGCCGCCCTGACGCCCTCCGAACACGGCGCGAACTACCCTGCCGAGCAAAGGGATGGGAGCGGTGGATGCGGCTGGACGGTGTCGGCAAGCGCTACGGCCGAGGCGGGCGGTGGGTCCTGCGGGGGGCCGACCTGGCCCTGGAACCGGGCGCGCTGGTGCGGATCGAGGGGCCCAACGGCAGCGGCAAGTCCACCCTGCTGAAGCTGGCCGCCGGGATCGAACGGCCCAGCGAGGGGCGGGTGCGGTCGCCCGGGCGGCGGGCGTACGTGCCCGAGCGGTTCCCGCCCGCGCTGCCCTTCGACGCCCGCGGCTACCTGGCCGCGCTCGGCCGGGTGCACGGACTGCCGGCGGCCGAGGCCCGGCGGCGGGCGGACGGCTGGCTGGAGCGCCTGGGTGTCACCGCCCAGGCGGACACCCCGCTGAGCCGCCTCTCCAAGGGCACCTGTCAGAAGGTCGCGGTGGCGCAGGCCCTGCTCGCGGAGGCGGACCTGCTGCTTCTGGACGAGGCGTGGACCGGCCTGGACCAGCCGGCCAGGTCCCTGCTCGACGAGGCCGCCGCCGAACGGGCCGCGCTCGGTGGTGTCGTCCTCTTCGTCGACCACGACCCCGACCGGCTCGCCGGCCTGGCCACCGACGGCTACCGGGTGGGCGAGGACGGCGCGCTGCACCACGTGGCGCCCACCTCGGCCGCCGCGGGCGCGGCGCCGGGCCCGCTGGTCGAGATCGACGCGGACTCCCCGGACGGTCCGCTGGCCGGGCTGCTGCCCGCCCGACTGCCCGGGGACCCGGTCCGCGCCCCGTCGGCGGGTACGGCGGTGCGCCTCACCGTCCGGGCCGGGCAGTCGGACGCCCTGCTGCGCCGGCTGCTCACCGGCCGGCCCGCCGTCCGGGTGCTGGCCGTCCGCCGACTGGCGGAGCCGGTGGCTGCGCCGGCCGTGGCACCCACCGTGGTGTCGGCAGCGGAGCCGCTCGTGGAGCCGGTCGTGGAGCCGGCCCCGTGAGGGCGCTGATCCGCTATCAGGCGGAACTGCTGCTGCGCTCGTACGGCTGGCTGCCGCCCTTCCTGGCATACGCGCTGCTGATGGTGATCGGCGTCTCGATCGGGGATCCGCTGCTCGGCAGTCAGGCGGTCGGCGCGGCGGTGCTGCTGCCGGTCACCGCCTGGCTGGTACGGGTGGCGGTGACGGCCGAGCCGGCCGCCTCACGGGCCTGTCTGGCGGCGGCGGCCACCGGCCCCCGGGTGCACTTGGCGGCGCTGCTCTCGGCGCTCTCGGCGGGCCTGCTGCTGGCGGCCGGCGGGACGTTCGCGCTGCTGACGGCGAGCGGGCCGGTCAGCAACCCCAAGGCGCCGCCGGCGCCGGTGGGGGAGGCCGTGCCGGCCGGCTTCCTGGCCTCCGTGGTGTGCGTCCTGCTGGGGGTGGCGGTCGGCGCGCTCTGCAACCGGCCGGTGCTGCTGCGCGGGCAGTACGGGATCCCGCTGGCGTTGGCGGCGGCGACGCTGGTGCTGGTGGCGCCGCCGTCGCCGGCGAGGCGGCCGTCCGGGAGCTGGTGGACGCCTCCCGCTCGGGGCGGGTGGGGTACCCGTGGGCGGCGCTGGCGGTGGCCGCGGTGCTGCTGTCGGTGGCCGCGGCGGGGGCCTGCGGGCTGGCGGGGCGCCGTACGGAATGACCGGTCGGCGGTCGGGGCGGGAGCGGGGCCGGGTGCCGGGAGGCGTCGGCAAAAACGTGACACACCGGCACTAAAGGAAATAAATATGGCTATTGCTCGCTAGGGTGACGCGCAAGGCCAGGGGCGCCGCCGTACCGGCTGCCCCGTGCCCGGCCGGCACGCTCGACGAGTTGGAAGGACCTCCCCCGTGAGCAACCTGTTCGCGATCGCCTACCCGGATGTCGCCACCGCCCAGGCGGTCCGCAGCGAGGCCCTCGGCCTGCAGAAGCAGAAGCTGATCGACCTGGAGGACGTGGTCGTGGTGGAGCGCCGCGACGACGGCAAGATCAAGCTCCACCAGGCGGTGAGCACCACGGGTGCGGGCGCGGCCTCCGGCGCGCTCTGGGGCGGGGTGATCGGCCTGCTCTTCTTCATGCCCTTCCTCGGCGCGGCGATCGGCGGCGCCACCGGCGCGGCCGTCGGCGCCTCCACCGACATCGGGGTGGACGACAACTTCATGCGCAACGTCGGCCAGAAGCTCCAGCCGGGCAGCGCGGCCCTGTTCCTGCTGGTCCGGACGGCGACCGCCGACAAGGTCGTCCCGGCGCTGGCCCAGTACGGCGGCGAGATCATCCAGACCTCGCTGTCCGACGAGGCGGAGGAGCACCTGAAGACCGCCATGAAGTCCGCGCAGGCGCACACCGCGGACGTCTGAGGCTCCTCCCGCGGCTCCCCGGGGGCGGACGGGCGGCGGCCCGCCCGCCCCCGGGGCCGTCCGTCCGGCGTTCCGGGCCCGGGCCCGGGCGCCCCGCCTGCCCGACCCACCCCGACGAGCCCCGACAGGACGGTCCGTGGCGACCCCATCCGCCGTGGCGCGGTCGAGCTCCCGGCCCCGGCCGGTGCGCACCCGCCGCAACACCGAGCTCGCCCTGGTGCTGGCCGCCGTCCTGATCGCCGTGCTCGGCTACATCGAGGTCGGCGTCGACATCGACGGCTCGGTGCCCTCCGGCGCCGCCGGCTACGGCGCGGCGCTCGGCGTCCTCGCCCTGCTGGCGCACGGCGTGATCCGCTGGCGGGCGCCGTACGCGGACCCGCTGCTGCTGCCGATCGCGATCCTGCTGAACGGCGTCGGGCTGGTCGTCATCTACCGGCTCGACCGGGCGACCCCGCGCAGCGAGGCCGCCCCCACCCAGCTGCTCTGGTCGACCCTCGGGGTGGCGCTGTTCATCGCGGTGGTGCTGTTCCTGCGCGACCACAAGCGGCTGCAGCGCTACGCCTACAGCGGCGCGCTGGTGGCGCTGGTCCTGCTGGTGCTGCCGGTGCTCTTCCCGCCGGTGTACGGCTCGCGGATCTGGATCACCATCGGCCCGCTCTCCTTCCAGCCGGGGGAGTTCGCCAAGATCCTGCTGGCGGTGTTCTTCGCCGCGTACCTGGCCGTCCACCGGGACGCGCTGGCCCTGACCGGCCGCCGGATCTGGGGGGTGCAGCTGCCGGTCGGCCGGGTGCTCGGGCCGGTGCTGCTGATCTGGGCCGCCTTCGTGGGCGTCCTGGTGCTGGAGACGGACCTCGGCACCTCGCTGCTCTTCTTCGGCCTCTTCGTGGTGATGCTCTACGTGGCCACCGCGCGCAGCGGCTGGATCGCCATCGGACTGCTGCTGGCGGCGGTCGGGGCGGCCGGCGTCGGCTGGCTCTCGCCGCACGTGCACAGCCGGGTCACCGACTGGCTCGACCCGCTCGGTTCGATCGCGGCCGGTCGGGGCGCCAACCAGATCGCCCAGTCGCTGTTCGCCTTCGCCTGGGGCGGGCTGCTCGGCACCGGCCTCGGCAACGGGCACTCGATCCTGATCGGCTTCGCCGCGAAGTCGGACTTCATCCTCGCCACCATCGGCGAGGAGCTCGGCCTGACCGGCCTGATCGCGATGTTCCTGCTGTACGCGCTGCTGGTCTCGCGGGGCTTCCGGACGGGCATCGCGCTCACCGACCCGTTCGGCCGGCTGCTGGCGATCGGGCTGGCCGCGATCGTCGGCATCCAGGTCTTCGTGGTGGCCGGCGGCGTTCTCGACCTGATCCCGCTGACCGGTATGACGCTGCCCTTCATCGCGCAGGGCGGCTCCTCGGTGGTGACCAACTGGATCATCGTCGCGCTGCTGGTGCGGATGAGCGACGTGGCCCGGCGCCCCGCGCCGCGGCCGGAGGAGGCCTGATGCCGCGCCGGAGCAGGACGGGCGCCTCGGCGGGCGGTCCGCAGGGCCTGCCGGGCATCTCCACCACCGGGCGCCGGGCGGGCATCTTCTGCGTGCTGCTGATCGTGGCGCTGGCCGCCCAGGCCACCCGGGTGCAGGTCTTCCAGGCGAAGCGGCTCAACCACAACCCCGCCAACCAGCGCCTGACGGTGGAGCGCTACAGCCAGCCCCGCGGCAACATCCTGGTCGGCCACGACACCGTGACCGGCTCCGTCCCCACCGGCGGCCGCTACGACTACCGGCGGACGTACACGGACGGCCCCCTGTACGCCGCGGTCACCGGCTACTCCTCGCAGACCTACGGCAACACCCAGCTGGAGGGCACCGAGGACGACGTCCTCTCCGGCACCGACCCCCGGCTGGCCGGCTGGGCGCTGTGGGACGCGATCGCCCGCAAGCAGAGCCCCGGCGGCGACGTCTACACCACCATCGACCGGGCCGCCCAGCAGGCCGCGACGAAGGGCCTGGGCAGCCAGAAGGGCGCCGTCGCCGCGATCGAGCCCGCCACCGGCCGCATCCTGGCGCTGGCCAGCACCCCCAGCTACGACCCCGGGTCGTTCGCCGGCACCTCCGCCGCCGACCAGCAGGCCTGGGACAAGCTGCAGGCCGACACCAACCAGCCGATGCTCAACCGGGCGCTGCGGCAGATCTACCCGCCGGGCTCCACCTTCAAGGTGGTCACCGCGGCGGCGGCGCTGGCCGCCGGCACGGTGACCGACATCAACGCGCCGACCGGCGCCCCGTACCCGTACGTGCTGCCGGGGACGACGACGCCGCTGGTCAACGACACCGCCGCGTGCAACCGGCCGAACCTCTCGCTGGACACCGCGATGATCTACTCCTGCAACAGCGTGCTCGGCTACCTCGGGGTGCGCACCGGGCTGGACACGATGCTCTCGACGGCCCGGGACTTCGGCTTCAACGACGCCAAGCTGGACATCCCGTTCCGGGCGGCGCGATCCAACTTCGACACCGAGATGAACGAGTCGCAGCTCGCGCTCTCGTCGATCGGGCAGTTCGACACCGCCGCCACCCCGCTGGTGATGGCGATGGTCGCGGCCGGCGTCGCCAACAACGGCACGGTGATGTATCCACAGCTTGTGGACAGGCTGACCCGCAGCGACGGCACGGCCGTGCAGGTGATGGAGCCCCGGACGTACAAGCAGGCCCTCACCCCGGCCGTCGCCGCCCAGGTCCAGCAGCTGATGACCGACGTGGTGGAGAAGGGCACCGGCACCAACGCGAAGATCCGCGGCGCCACCGTCGGCGGCAAGACCGGTACCGCCCAGCAGGGCGTGGACAACAGCGGCACCCCGTACGCCTGGTTCATCTCCTGGGCCAAGCCCGCCGGCTCCGACCAGGTGCCCCCGGTGGCCGTCGCCGTGGTGATCGCCGACAGCGACGCCACCGACGTCACCGGCGGCGGCCTGGCCGCCCCGATCGCCCGTTCGGTGATGCAGGCGGTGCTCGGCGGCTGAGGAGGCCGAGACCCCCTACCGCCCGGTACGGCGGTGCGCCGTCTGCGGAGTGTCCGGTTTGTGCTGACATATTCGACGAATCGTCCAATGCGACGGCTCGGACTGTTCGATTGCGACACTGGTGCATTCGCGGGGTACTGTCCCATCTTTGTTCGGTTGGTCCCCGATGGCACCCCACAGCCCCTCGGGTGACCGGCGGCACGGAACACCCTCTCCCCGCCCAGAAGGATCCACGTTTTGGCCAGCACCACCACCCTCGGCGAACGACTTCTCAGGCGGAAGCCCGTCGCCACCCTGATCGCGGAGAGCGAGGGCCGGGACGCGCTCCCGGCCGGCGCACCGGCCGAAGGCGGACGCTCCGGCATCCACCTGAAGCGGACGATCGGGCTCTGGCAGCTCTCCGCTATCGGCATCGGGGCGACCGTCGGCACCGGCATCTTCTTCGTCCTGAGCAGCGCGGTGCCCGACGCCGGGCCCGCCGTCATCCTGTCGTTCGTCCTGGCGGCGGTCACCGCGGGCCTCACCGCACTGTGCTACGCCGAGATGGCCTCCGCCATCCCCGCCTCCGGCTCCTCCTACTCCTACGCCTACGCCACCCTCGGCGAGGGCGTGGCCTTCGGCGTCGGCGTCTGCCTGCTGCTGGAGTACGGCGTCTCCGCCTCGGCGATCGCGGTCAGCTGGGGCGAGTACCTGAACAAGTTCCTCGACCTGGCCTTCGGCGTGCGGATACCGGAGTTCCTGGCCTCGGCCCCCGGCCACGGCGGCTACTTCAACCTCCCCGCCGTGATCCTGGTGGGGATGGTCTGCTTCCTGCTGGTGCGCGGCGTGAGCGAGTCCGCCAAGGTCAACGCGACCATGGTGGGCATCAAGATCTTCATCCTGCTGCTGTTCGTGGTGATCGGCCTGACCGGGTTCCGCTCCGGCAACCTGAGCGACTTCATGCCCTTCGGTGCGAGCGGCGTCCAGCTGGCCGCCTCCAGCATCTTCTTCTCCTTCATCGGCCTGGACGCCGTGTCCACCGCCGGCGAGGAGGTCAAGAACCCGCGCCGCACCCTCCCGCTGGCGATCATCATCTCGCTGGTCGTGGTGACCCTGCTGTACATCGGCGTGGCGATCGCCGCCCTCGGCGCCCAGCACTGGAGCCGCTTCGACGGCCAGGAGGCCGGCCTCGCGCAGATCCTGCAGGACATCACCGGCCAGACCTGGCCGGCCATGATGTTCGCCTTCGGCGCGATCATCTCGATCTTCAGCGTCACCCTCGTGGTGATCTACGGCCAGACCCGGATCCTCTACTCCATGGGCCGCGACGGCATGCTGCCCAAGAAGTTCGCCGAGCTCTCCCCGCGCACCGGCACCCCGGTCTGGAACACCCTGGTGGTCGGCACCGCCGTCGCCGCACTGGCCGCCTTCGTACCGCTGGACATCCTCACCGACCTCACCAGCCTCGGCACCCTGGTCGCCTTCTCGGTCGTCTCGATCGGCGTGATCGTGCTGCGCCGGACCCAGCCCGCCCTGGCCCGCGGCTTCAAGGTGCCCGGCTACCCGGTCACCCCGCTGCTCAGCGTCGGATTCTGCGCCTACCTGATCTACGGGCTCGACCCGAAGGTCTACCTTTTCGCCGGAGCGGCCCTCGCCGTCGCCGCCGCCGTCTACTTCGGCTACAGCGCCCAACACTCCAGGCTGAACCAGGCCGCGGAACCCGAGCTCAGCAAGGTCGGCTGACCGGCCCGCCGATGCGGACCTCCGGCGGCCGGGAACTGCCCGTCCGCGCAGGTCAGCGCGGGGCCGCCGCCCCCCGGAAACGGCCGGCGGCCCCGCGCGTCCCGCAGAGACACCCCGAAGCCCGTACGCCAACATCGCGACACGGCGCGCTCCCCGCGCCTAACCTTCCCTCATGGTGAGCACCCGCATGCCCGGCCAGCCCCGCAGCCGCGGGCGCCTCACCGGCCGCCGCAGCACGCAGGCCCACCCGGCCACGGCCCCGGCCGCGCCGGGGGCCCAGCCGCGCGCCGCGCGCCGGCCCGGCCCGCGCCGCGGCACCCGGGTCTTCCCGCGCCAGCGCGGCGACGGCCCCGGCCCCGCCGGCCGGGCCGAGCTGGCCGGCCCCGCCCGGCTCGCCGCCATGCGCCGCGTGCAGCTGCTGGGCTGCGCCGTCGCCGCGGTCTGGGCGGCGGCCTTCCCGGTCGTCTCCGACCTCGCGAACCAGCGGCTCTGGGGCACCGTGGCCGCGCCCGCCTACCTGCTGGCCGGAGTGCTCTGCGCGACCCTGCCGCGCCGGTTCGCCGCCCGGGCCGCGGCCGGGGTCGCGGTGCTCGGCGCCGTCCTGCTGCCGCTGGCCCTGCTCGCGCTGCAGGGCCGCCACCAGTCCGAGGTGATGGTGGTCGAGCGCTCGGCCCGGCTGCTGCTCAGCACCGGCAGCCCCTACCTGCCCCACCCCGTGGTCGTCAGCGACTACAACCCGTACCTGCCGGCCATGGCCCTGTTCGGCCTGCCGCGCACCCTGCTGGGCAACTCCGACCCGCTGACCGAGGTGCTCGGCGACGCCCGGATCTGGTTCGCCCTCACCTTCCTGGGCTGCCTGCTGGCCTGCTGGCGGCTGCTGCGCCCGACCCGGGACCGCGGGCCGGTGCTGCCGCTGGCCGTGCTGACCGCCTCGCCGCTGATCGCCCTGGCGCTGGTGGTGGGCGGCGTCGACCTGCCCCTGATCGGGGTCTGCTGCCTGGCGATGGCGCTCGCCGAGCGGGACCGCACCTTCGCCACCGGGCTGGTGCTCGCCCTCGCCTGCAGCCTGAAGTGGACGGCCTGGCCGGCCCTTCCGGTGGCGGTGCTGCTGATCTGGCGGCTGTACGGGCGCAGGCCCGCCCTCCGGGCCGGCCTGACGGCGGCCGGCGCCGCGCTGGCCGTCGTCCTGCCGGTCGCGCTGTCCGAGCCGGCGACCCTGCGCGAGCAGGTGGTCCGGTTCCCGCTGGGCCTCACCGCGATCCACACCCCGGCCGGCAGTCCGCTGCCGGGCAAGATACTGGCCGGGTTCGGCCCGACCGGGCACACCGTCTCACTGGCCCTGCTGACGCTCGGCGGCGCCGCGGTCGCCATCTGGCTGCTGGCCCGCCCGCCGGTGTCCGCCATCGCCGCCGCCGATCTGCTGGCGGCCGGTCTGGCGATAGCGTTCACGCTCGCCCCCGCCGGGCGCTTCGGGTACCTGGCGCTGCCGGCCGTGCTGGTGATCTGGCCCCGGCTGGCCGCCCAGCGCTGGAAGGCCCGCCGGCCGGTGCCCTGCTTGCTCAGCCTGCCGGTGAGTCAGGCGGAAGGCGTCCGGGCCGGGGCCCAGGCCTGACGAAGGCCGAGGGGGCGGGCCCAGGTCCGCAGAACGCCGAAGGGGCGGGTACGGGAGGATCCCGTACCCGCCCCCTCTCGTGCGGGGCGCGGATCAGCCGCCGTTGCCGACCGCCAGCACGGCCGCCGAGGCCGGGCCGGCCGCGTCGACGCCGTGGCCGCCGCCCTCGACCATGGCGGCGACCGCCAGATTGTCGCGGTAGGCGGTGAACCAGCTGTCGGTGGCCTGGCCGGCGGCGCGCTCGGCGGTGCCGGTCTTGCCGCCGATGTCACCCTTCAGGCCGCCCATCGGGCCGGCGGCGGTGCCGCTGTGCGCGGTGGCCGCCATCAGGGCGCGCAGTTTGGTCAGGGTGTCGGGGGAGAGCTTGCCGGGCGCCTCGATCTGCGGGAGCCCCTCGATCAGGATCGGCTGCTTGAAGACGCCGCCCTTGACGGTGGCGGCGACCGAGGCCATCGCCAGCGGGTTCATCTTGATCTTGCCCTGGCCGTAGTACTCGTCGGCCGTCTCGTCCGGGTTCTGCCCGGCACCGGGGATGACGGCGTCGACGTTGGGCACGCCGACCTTCCAGGGGGTGCCGAACCCGAAGACCTTGGCGCCGAGGTCGGCCAGGTCGCCGGACTTCAGCTTGGCCTTGCCCTCGATCACGAACGCGGTGTTGCAGGAGTTCGTGAAGTCGTCCTTGAGGGTGTACTCGGGGTGCGGCTCCTCGAAGTCGTTCTTGATGGTGTGCCCGGCCGCGGTGGTCGCGGGGCACGGCATCGGGGACTCGGGGCTGAGCCCGCCCTCCAGCAGCGCCGCCGCGGTGATCACCTTCATCGTGGAGCCGGGCGCGGTGGCACCCAGGAAGGCGGTGTTGAAGCCGGTCGCCGGGGCGTTGGCGGCGGCCAGGATCTTGCCGGTGGTGGGCTCGATCGCGACCAGCGCGGCCTTCCGCTTGCCGCCCTGCGACTGGTCCAGGACGGCCTTCTCGGCGGCGGCCTGGAGCGCGCCGTCGATGGTCAGCTTCAGCGGCTTGCCGGGCTTGGGCGCGGTGATGGTGAAGAGGTTCTCCGGGGTGCCCTTGCCGGAGGCGTCCAGGATCACCACGCCGTTGCCCGCGTCGGCCGGGTCGCCCGCGATGTTGGCCTTCGGGATGCCCGCCAGCATGCTGGTCAGCGAGGCGTACCCGGCCAGCGACTTGCCGTTGCGGTCGGTCATGTTGGACGGCGGCGCGAAGATCGGCTGCGCGGTGATCGTCTCGCCCTCGGCCAGGTGCGGGTGGATCACCGTCGGCGCCCAGTGCACGGAGGCCGTGCCGTCGCTCATCTTGACAACGCCGAGGAAGCCGTCGTAACTCCAGGTGCTGGTGGTGCCCGCGAACTCGGCCTTGGCCTTGAAGGCCATCATCACCTGCCCGGCCGGCGGCGGGGTGGCGGTGGAGGCGGGAGAGGCGGCGGCGCTCGCCGAGGCGGTGGCCTTCGGGGCCGCCGAGGGGGAGGCGCTGGTGGCGGCCGCGACGGCCGCCGCGGTGGCCGGGCCGCTGGTGGCCAGCGTCATCGCGCTCGGCTTGACCTTGTCCTTGAACGCGGTCAGCGCGGTGGTCGCGGCCTGCGGGTCGTCGGTGAGCTTGCCGGCCGCCTCCAGGTCGCCCGAGGCCCAGGCGTCGAGGAACGCCTTGCTCCCGCTCGCGGCCAGCTCTGCTGAGGGCGGCTCGGCGACCACCGTGCGGGCCTTGGGGGCCTTCGGGTCGTCGGAGGGGCCCACGAGGCTGTAGGCGCCGTAGCCCGCTCCGCCGATCATCGCGACGGAAACGCCGGTGATAATGCCGATCTTCGCGCCTCTGCGCATGGTGCTGGTCCCCCAAGGGTCTGGCGACTGGCGGGCGTCCGGGTGTGGCGGACGCACGTTCGGGGACCAGCCTAGGCCGGTCCGATCCGTGCGCTCACGAAACGTGGGGGTCTCGTGATGCATCCGGTACCTGTCGCGGCGGTGGTGCCGCCGCGTCAGATCCAGCTGGTGAACCACATCCGGGCACGCCAGTCGTCCATCGGTATCGTCTGTCCCGTATAGAGGGGATAGAAGTACAAAAAGTTCCATACAACGGCGAGAAGGAGTGCGCCGGCCGCCGTCGAGCCGATGATCCGGCGGTCCTGCGAGGCCCCGGCGGGGCCGATCATCACCCCGACCATCATCGTCACCGCGAGCACCAGGAACGGCACGAAGGCGACCGCGTAGAACAGGAAGATGGTCCGCTGCTGGTAGGCGAACCACGGCAGGTAGCCGGCGGCCAGCCCGCAGAGCAGCGCCCCGGCCCGCCAGTCCCGCCGCACCGCCCAGCGGTACAGGCAGTAGACCAGCGCCACCACGCCGGCCCACCACAGCAGCGGCGTGCCGATGCCGAGCACCTCGCGCGCGCACTCGTTCACCTGGCAGCCGCTCTGGCCGAGCTTGGGCGACTCGTAGAAGTAGGACACCGGCCGGCCCAGCACCAGCCAGCTCCACGGGTTGGACTGGTAGGTGTGGGGGCTGGTCAGGTGGGTGTGGAAGTCGTACACCGTCGAGTGGTAGTGCCAGAGGCTGCGCAGCGCGTCGGGCACCCAGGTCAGGTCGACCTGGAACGGCATCTTCACCCGGCCGAGGACCGGCAGCGGCAGGTACTCGGGGGAGAGGCCGGCGCGGTGCGCCGCCCAGTCCCGGCCGTAGCCGCCCTGCCCGGGGGCGCTGCTGCTGGCGAACCAGCCGGCGAAGGAGGAGATGTAGACGACCACCGAGGTCAGCACGATCGAGCAGAAGGCCGGTACCGCGTCCCGCAGCAGCGTCCACAGGTAGGGCCGGGCGGCGCCGGCCAGCCGGCGGGAGCCGGCGTCCCACAGGACGGTCAGCAGCCCGAAGGCGAGCGCGACGTAGAGGCCGCTCCACTTGGTGGCGCAGGTCAGGCCGACACAGACGCCGGCCGCGATCCGGTACGGACGCCAGCCGAGGTTCATCCGGCGGGCGAGCACGGCGTCGGGGGCGTCGCCGAGCCGGCGGGCGATCAGGCCGCGGGTGCGGTCGCGGTCCAGCAGCAGGAAGCCGAAGGCCGCCAGGATCCAGAACATCACCACGAGGTCCAGCAGGGCGACCCGGCTCATCACGAAGTGCAGCCCGTCCACGGCCAGCAGCAGCCCGGCCACGCAGCCCAGCAGCGTGGAGCGGAACAGCCGGCGGCCGATCCTGGCGATCATCAGGATCGACAGGGTGCCCAGCAGCGCCATCGCGGCCCGCCAGCCGAACGGGTTCATCCCGAAGACGTACTCGCCCAGACCTATGATCCACTTGCCTACCGGCGGGTGGACCACGTACGCCGCGTCCAGCCGGTACGGGATGCCCTGCGGCGAGGCCATGATCGCCTCGTTGGCGCCGTCCGCCCAGTTGCTCTCGTAGCCGAGGTGCCAGAGCGTGTACGCGTCCTTGGCGTAGTACGTCTCGTCGAAGACGATCGCGTTCGGGGTGCCGAGCCCGGTGAAGCGCAGCACTCCGCCGAACAGCGCCACCGACAGCGGCCCCAGCCAGCCCGCCCAGCGGCACAGCCAGGCCCAGAGCCGCGCCGGCGGGAAGATCCCCAGTCGGTTCAGCACCAGCGGCGGCCCGCCGGCCGACGGCATCGGCGGCACCAGCCGCTCGGCGAGCGGGGTCCGCTCGGGCGGGCGGTGGCCGAAACGTTCCAGCGTGCGGCGCCAGGACGGCGGCCGGGCGCCGGGCGGGCCGTCCCCGGGGCCGTCCGCGCCCTCGCGCGGGGCCGGCAGGGCGGGGGACGGCTGGCCCGTCCGGCCCAGCACGTCGACGCCACCCGGCGGGGTGTGGTCTGTACCAGTAGGCGCGCCAGTCGCCGTGTCGCCGTTCACCCGCACATCGTAGGGGCGGTGCCCGGCACCGCGGCGGCTCCCTCCGAAGCTGCCCGGTTCGTCCGGAAAGGCCACCCGCACCGCGGCGTCCCGAAGCCTGCGAGGATGGGGCCCGTGACAGGCGTACTGGTTTTGGCAGGCACCCCCATCGGCGACGTCTCGGACGCCCCGCCCCGGCTCGTCAACGAGCTGGCCACGGCGGACGTGATCGCGGCCGAGGACACCCGGCGGCTGCGCCGGCTCACCCAGGCCCTCGGGGTCACCCCGGCCGGGCGGGTGCTCTCCTACTTCGAGGGCAACGAGGTCGGTCGCACCCCCGAACTGGTCGAGGCGTTGCTCGGTGGCGCCCGCGTGCTGCTGGTGACCGACGCCGGCATGCCCTCGGTCTCCGACCCCGGCTACCGGCTGGTCGCCGCCGCCGTCGAGGCCCAGGTGAAGGTCACCGCCGTGCCCGGGCCGTCCGCGGTGCTCACCGCGCTCGCGCTCTCCGGCCTGCCGGTCGACCGGTTCACCTTCGAGGGCTTCCTGCCCCGCAAGGCCGGCGACCGCGCCCGCCGGCTCGCGGAGGTCGCCGCCGAGCCCCGCACCATGGTCTTCTTCGAGGCCCCGCACCGGATCGCCGAGGCCCTCACCGCGATGGCCGAGGCCTTCGGAGCTGACCGGCCGGCCGCCGTCTGCCGCGAGCTGACCAAGACCTACGAGGAGGTCAAGCGCGGCCCGATCGGCGAGCTGGCGACCTGGGCCGCCGAGGGCGTCCGCGGCGAGATCACCGTGGTGGTCGCCGGCGCCCCGCCGGCCGGACCGGCCGAGCTCACCCCCGAGGAGCTGGCCCGCCGGGTGGCCGTCCGGGAGGAGGCCGGGGAGCGCCGCAAGGAGGCCATCGCCGCCGTCGCGCTGGAGCTGAAACTGCCCAAGCGGGAGGTCTTCGACGCCGTGGTGGCGGCGAAGAACGAGGCTGCCGGGACCCGCTGAGAATGGGGGTGCCACTGGGGCCACAGGCGCGTACCTTGGAGAAAAGGCCCTGGTAAACGCCCGATGATCTGAAGCTTTGGCCCGGACTTCGTACAGGGATTCCCAATACGGGTCCAAGTCTCGACAAGCCGGGCATCGACCGGGGCGTCCCGGGCATCCACCGGTATGAAAGACCCGAACCGGGCGAGGGCCCGGCGGGCGCTGGGAGACGCGATGAGCGACACAATCGGCAGCCCCCTCGGTGGCAACGCACTGAGCGATCTCGGCCTGACCAGCCGACCGCCCACCCCGGTCGAGACCGTCCGGGAGGCCTACTCCTTCGCCTGCCTGAGCTGCGGGTACGGCTGGGAGCAGGCGTACGAGATCGAGCACCACGTGGCCCGGGACGGCCACATCGTGTTCGAGTACCACGCCAACGGGGTCCGGGTGCCGTCGCCGCTGCTGAAGCCCACCTGCCCCGGCTGCGGCGGACACACGGTGCGGATCATGCGGGCGGGCCGGGTGGCCGGTACCGAGCGGTCCTTCCACCACGCCCCCGGCTTCGGGGCGCACGCCGAACCGGCCGGCCCCACCCGTCCCCCCATGAAGGAGACGCCGCGCGGACGCCTGGCCGGCTTCTGGGCCTGGTTGCGCGGCTGATCGACCCCGGGGCGGGACGGACGGCGTCCGGGCGGGCCGACCGCCGTCGGTCCGCGGCCGTGCGGGGCTGACCCGCACCGCCGCACGGCCGGGCCCGCGGCCCGGCCGTGACGTCCTGACGCGCGTCGGCCCGCGCCCCGCCGCGCCCGCGGCCGCCGGCCGCCGGGAATCGGGTCGAGGACGGCCCCCGCGCGCGACTAAGCTTTCCGACCATGGCGGCCACAGCAGACCACAGCACCACCGGGGCCCAGACCCCGGCGTACTACGTTTCCACCCCGATCTACTACGTCAACGATCGCCCCCACCTGGGCCACGCGTACACCACCGTGGCGGGCGACGTCCTCACCCGCTGGCACCGCCAGCGCGGCGAGAAGGTGTGGTACCTGACCGGTACCGACGAACACGGACAGAAGATCATGCGGACGGCCGACGCCAACGGCGTCACCCCGCAGGAGTGGTGCGACAAGCTGGTCGAGGAGGCGTGGAAGCCGCTCTGGCAGCACCTGAACATCGCCAACGACGACTTCATCCGCACCACCCAGCAGCGCCACACCGACCGCGTCCAGGAGTTCGTCCAGGACCTCTTCGACAAGGGCGAGATCTACAAGGGCGGCTACTCCGGCCCGTACTGCGTCGGCTGCGAGGAGTACAAGCTCCAGGCCGAACTGCTCGACGGCGCCACCGAGGACGAGAAGCTCTGCCCGATCCACAAGAAGCCGGTCGAGTGGCTGGAGGAGGAGAACTACTTCTTCCGCCTCTCCGCCTACGGCCCGAAGCTGCTGGAGTTCTACGCCGAGAACCCCGGCTTCATCGCCCCGGAGTCGGCCCGCAACGAGGTGCTGCGCTTCGTCGAGCAGGGCCTGCAGGACCTCTCCATCTCCCGCTCCACCTTCAACTGGGGCGTCCCCCTGCCCTGGGACGAGAAGCACGTCCTGTACGTCTGGGTCGACGCGCTGCAGAACTACATCACCGCCGCCGGCTACGGCAGCGACCCCGAGCGCTTCGCCGAGCTGTGGCCCGCCTCCGTCCACCTGGTCGGCAAGGACATCCTGCGCTTCCACGCGGTGATCTGGCCCGCGATGCTGATGGCCGCCGGGCTGCCACTGCCCAAGCGGGTCGTCGCCAACGGCTGGCTGATGGTCGGCGGCGAGAAGATGAGCAAGTCCAACCTCACCGGCATCGCGCCGCAGGACCTCACCTCGCACTTCGGCGTGGACGCCTACCGCTACTACTTCCTGCGGGCCATCCCGTTCGGCACCGACGGCTCGTTCTCCTGGGAGGACTTCTCCGCCCGGTACACCTCCGAACTGGCCAACGACTTCGGCAACCTCGCCTCCCGGGTCGCCGCCATGGTCGGCAAGTACTTCGACGGCGCGCTGCCCGCTGCCACCGCCGCCGGCCCCGCCGAGCAGGCCGTCGCGGACGGCCTCGCGGCCGCCGTGAAGACCGCCGACCAGAAGATCGGCGAGGACCTCGACTTCGCCGGCGGCCTCGCCGCGATCTTCGAGTTCGTCAAGCAGGTCAACGGCTACATCAGCGACCAGGAGCCCTGGAAGGTCGCCAAGGACGACTCCGAGGAGGGCCGGGCACGCCTGGCGACCATCCTCTACACGGCCGCCGAGTCGCTGCGCGCCACCGCCGTCCTGCTCAACCCGGTGATGCCGGTGACCGCCGAGAAGCTGTGGGACTCGCTCGGCGCCGAGGCGGGCCTCGGCGCGCTCGCCGCGCAGAGCGTCGTCTCCGCCGCCGACTGGGGCCGACTGCCGGCCGGCTCCACCGTCACCAAGGGCGAGATCCTGTTCCCCCGCCTGGAAGAGAAGCCCGCAGTCTGATGGCCCGCAAAGACGACGACCGGTCGACCCCGCCGCCCCCGCCCGCCCCGCTGGCGGTGGCGGTGGCCGACTCGCACACCCACCTGGACATGCAGTCCGGCACCCCGGCCGAGGGCCTCGCGAAGGCCGCCGCCGTCGGGGTCGCCACCGTCGTCCAGGTGGGCTGCGACGTGGCCGGCTCGCGCTGGGCGGCGGAGCTCGCCGCCGAGTTCGAGCAGGTCCACGCGGCCGTCGCCCTGCACCCCAACGAGGCGCCCCGGATCTTCCTCGGCGACCCTGACAACTGGTCCGGGCAGCAGCGCCCGGCCGGCGGGGCCGCCGCGCTGGACGCCGCGCTCGCCGAGATCGACGCGCTCGCCGCCCTGCCGCAGGTCAGGGCGGTCGGCGAGACCGGCCTCGACTACTTCCGCACCGGCCCCGAAGGCGTGGACATCCAGCAGGAGTCCTTCCGCCGGCACATCGAGATCGCCAAGCGGCACGGCAAGGCCCTGGTCATCCACGACCGGGACGCCCACGAGGACGTCGTCCGGGTGCTGCTGGAGGAGGGCGCCCCCGAGCGCACCGTCTTCCACTGCTACTCCGGCGACGCCGCGATGGCCAAGATCTGCGCCGAGCACGGCTGGTACCTCTCGTTCGCCGGCCCGGTCACCTTCAAGGCCAATCAGCCGCTGCGGGACGCCCTGCTCGCCACCCCGCTGGAGCGCGTCCTGGTCGAGACCGACGCGCCCTTCCTCACCCCGCACCCCTACCGCGGCCGCCCCAACGCGCCGTACCTCATCCCGGTCACCGTCCGCTCGATGGCGGCCACCCTCGGCCTGCACGAGGACGAGCTGTCCACCGCCATCGCGGCGAACACGGCCCGGGCCTTCGGGTACTGACCCGGCCGGGCGGCCCCCCGGGGCCGCCCGGGGACCGGTCACGGCTTGGGGTATCTCGTCAACGGAGCCGCGCACACCTGGAACACTGACCGTCGGCACGAGTGCGGGACGGCGGGGCGGCGAGTCAGGGGGTAGGGGTGGGGCGAGTCATCGGGGGCCGGTACGAGCTGGGCGCTCTGCTGGGCCGGGGTGGCATGGGGGAGGTCTGGGCGGCCACCGACCTGCTGATCGGGCGGCCGGTCGCGGTGAAGACCCTCCCGCAGTACCACTCCGAGGCGGCGCCCCAGGAGGTCGAGTCCTTCTTCCGGGAGGCCCGTACCGTCGGCAGCCTCAGCCACCGGGGGATCGTCACCGTCCACGACGTGGGGCAGGACACCGGCGGCACCCTGTACCTCGTCATGGAGCTCATCCCCGGCCGGGACCTGGGCCGCGTCCTCAAGGACGGTCTGCCGGAGATCGCCACGGCCGTCGGCTGGACCGCCCAGGTCGCCGACGCCCTGGCCGCCGCCCACGCCAGCAACGTCCTGCACCGCGACCTCAAGCCCGCCAACCTGATGCTGGTGCCCGGGGGCGCCGTCAAGATCCTCGACTTCGGCATCGCCCGGTACACCGCCGCCACCGGTGCCCAGGCCAGCCGCGTCATCGGCACCGTCGCCTACATGCCGCCCGAACGCCTGCGCGGCAAGGTCGGCGACGCCCGCGGCGACCTCTACTCCCTCGGCTGCCTGCTGCACGAACTCCTGACCGGCACACCGCCGTTCGGCGCCGGCGAGGTCGCGGCCCTGCTGTTCGCCCACCTCGACCGGACCCCCGAACCACCCGGCGCCACCCGCCCCGGCGTCCCCGCCGCGCTGGACGGACTCGTCCTCGACCTCCTCGCCAAGGACCCAGCCCGGCGACCGCCCAGCGCCATGGAGGTCGCCGGCCGCCTGACCGGCATCGCCGCGGCGCTCGCCGCCGCCGCCCGGGCCGTCCGCCCCACGACACCCGGCGTCCGCCTGACCGCCGTCCGGGCCGCCGCACCCACGAGCGCCGGGCAGCTGACCGCAGTCCTTCCCGCCGTCGCCGCCGAGGGGCCGCAGAGCCTCGGCGGTGCCCGCGTCCGCGCCGGGCACGGCCCCGGAGCGCGTCCGGCGACCACGGACGGCGCCCACCCGGCCCTCAGCCGGTCCGTGGCCGAACTGACCGCCCTGGCCGCCGAACTGGCCGACCAGAAGCGCTACCGGGAAGCCGTGGCGGTGGCGGTCGAGGCGGTGGGAGCGTCCAGACGGCTGGCCGACGCCGATCCCGGCTCCCACGAGGCCGACCTCGCCCGAAGACTCCACAACCTCGGCGGCTACCTGGGACGGTCGGGCAACTGGGCAGGGGCCCTGGAAGCACTGGGGGAGGCGGTGGACCTCTGGCGGGGCCTGGTGCCGGCCGATCCCGCCACCCACCTGCCCGGCCTCGCGGCCACCCTGTCCGCCCTCGGCACGACCCTCGGGTGGCTCGGACGCCGGGAGGAGTCCCTGGACGTCCTGCGGGAGGCGGTCGACCAGTGGCGGGCCCTCACCCAGGCCGACCCGGGCACCCACGAAGGCGCCCTGGCCCGCGTGCTGTACATCCTCGGCGACACCCTGGGAGAACTGGGCCGGTGGGAAGAGGCCCTCGTCCCGCTGCGGGAGGCCGTGGAACTGCGCCGCGAGCTGGCCCTCGCCGACCCCGCGACCTTCGAGCCCGGCCTCGCCACCGCGCTCTACCTGATCGGCTTCATCCTGGGAGAACTGGGACACCGGGAGGAAGCCCTCGGCCCGCTGCGCGAAGTGGTGGAACTGCGCCGCCGACTGGACCGCACCGGCCCCCTCGCCCCCGAGCCCGGTCTGGCCCGCACCCTGGCCTCGCTCGGGGACGCCCTGAAGGACCTGGGGCGCTGGGAGGAATCCCTCGCCCCGCTGCGGGAGGCGGTGGAACTGCGCCGCCGACTGGCCCTCGCCGACCCCGACACCCGCGAACCCGGACTCGCCCGCACCCTCTACTCCCTCGGCAACACCCTGCGGGAGCTGGAGCGCTGGGACGAATCCCTGGCACCGCTGCTGGAGGCCGAGAAGATCGTCCGCAGGCTGGCCCTGACCGACCCCGCGACCTACGAACCCCGCCTCCCCGCCACCCTCCTCGCCCGGGGCTTCAGCCTCGGCCGGCTCGGCCGGCGGGAGGAACAACTGCTGCTCTTCCGCGAGGCCGAGGAGATCACACGCCGGTGGACGCTCTAGGACCGTCCGACGAACGGCGCCGCCTGCCCGGCCGAACCGCCGGACAAGGCCCGGACGACCGGCAGGTGCCGCCCGGCCACCCGCCCCGCCCGTATCCTTGCCGGGTGAGCACCACCGACCCCACCCCTGACAGCTTCCTCCTCGGCGCCTCCGACATCCGGGAGCTGGCCGCCGCCCTCGGCGTCAAGCCCACCAAGCAGCGCGGGCAGAACTTCGTCATCGACGGCAACACCGTACGGCGGATCGTCCGGGCCGCCGACGTGACGGGCGAGGACGCGGTGGTCGAGGTCGGACCCGGCCTCGGCTCGCTCACCCTGGCGCTGCTGGAGGTCGCCTCCCACGTCACCGCCGTCGAGATCGACCCGCTGCTCGCCGCGCACCTGCCGACCACCATCGCCTCCCGGATGCCCGCCCGGGCCAAGGACTTCGACCTGGTGCTCAGCGACGCCATGGACGTCACCGAACTGCCCGGCCCGCCGCCCACCGCGCTGGTCGCCAACCTCCCGTACAACGTCGCCGTCCCCGTCCTGCTGCACATGCTGGCGACCTTCCCCAGCATCGAGCGGACCCTGGTGATGGTGCAGTCCGAGGTCGCCGACCGGCTCGCCGCCAAACCCGGCAACAAGGTCTACGGCGTCCCCTCGGTCAAGGCCAACTGGTACGCCGACGTGAAGCGCTCCGGCGCCATCGGCCGCAACGTCTTCTGGCCCGCACCCAACGTCGACTCCGGCCTGGTCTCGCTGATCCGCCGCGACCCGCCGCGGACCACCGCCACCCGCAAGGAGGTGTTCGCGGTCGTCGACGCCGCGTTCGCCCAGCGCCGCAAGACCCTGCGCGCCGCCCTGGCCGGCTGGGCCGGCTCCCCCGCCGCCGCCGAACAGGCCCTCGCCGGCGCCGGCATCGACCACAAGCTGCGCGGCGAGATGCTCACCGTCGAGCAGTTCGCCGCCATCGCCGAGCACAAGCCCGCAGCCGAGCACCAGCCCGCAGGGGAAGCCCAGTGAGTGTGACCGTACGAGTCCCCGCCAAGGTCAACGTCCAGCTGGGCGTCGGCGGCCTGCGGAGCGACGGGTTCCACGACCTCGCCAACGTCTTCTTCGCCGTCGCCCTCGGCGACGAGGTCACCGCCACCGCCACCGCCCCCGGCGCCGGCACCACCCTCACCTGCACCGGCCCCGACGCCGACCAGGTCCCGCTGGACGACAGCAACCTCGCCGCCCGCGCCGCCCGGCTGCTCGCCGCCCACCACGGCATCGCCGCCGACGTCCACCTGCACATCGCCAAGGACATCCCGGTCGCCGGCGGCATGGCCGGCGGCAGCGCCGACGGCGCCGCCGCCCTCGTCGCCTGCGACGCCCTCTGGGCCCTCGGCACCCCGCGGGACACCCTGCTCGCCCTCGCCGCCGAACTCGGCTCCGACGTCCCGTTCGCCCTGCTCGGCGGCGTCGCCCTCGGCCGCGGCCGCGGCGAGATCCTCCAGGCCCTGCCCGTCACCGGCACCTTCCACTGGGTCTTCGCCGTCGCCGACGGCGGCCTCTCCACCCCCGCCGTCTTCCACGAGTGCGACCGCCTCCGCGAAGAAGCCGGCACCGGCTCCACCGACACCGACGTCCCCACCCCCGACGCCGACCCCGCCCTGCTCGCCGCCCTCGCCGACGGCGACCCCGCCGCCCTCGCCGCCGCCCTCACCAACGACCTGCAGAGCGCCGCCCTCTCACTGCGCCCGACGCTGGCCGCCACCCTCACCGCCGGCACCGAAGCCGGCGCCATCGGCGCCCTGGTCTCCGGCTCCGGCCCCACCTGCGCCTTCCTCACCAAGGACGCCGAAGCCGCCGAGGCCGTCGCCGCCGCCCTCACCGCCTCCGGCACCTGCCGCACCGCCCGCGCCACCCACGGCCCCGTCCCCGGCGCCGCCGTCCGCACCGGCTGAACCGGGCCCGGGCGGACGCCGGACCGGCGCGCGCCCCGGCCCCACTACTCTTGGGAGACCGGGGCATCCCCCGGCCCAGCCGATCCCAGGAGCGCAGCACACGTGGCCGTCAACCTCGCCACCATCGAGTCCGTCACGAAGGTCTACGGCACCCGGGCCCTTCTCGACGGGGTCAGCCTCGGCGTCAGCGAGGGGGACCGCATCGGGGTCGTCGGCCGCAACGGTGACGGCAAGACCACCCTCATCCGGATGCTCGCCAAGCTGGAGGAGCCCGACGGCGGCCGGATCACCCACGCCGGCGGCGTCGAGATGGCCGTCCTCACCCAGCACGACTCGCTCGACCCCGAGGCCACCATCCGCCACGAGGTGATCGCCGACCGCGAGGACCACGAGTGGCTCGGCGACTCCCGGATCCGCGACATCATCGAAGGCCTCTTCGGCGGCCTCGACCTGCCCGGCTTCGGCCAGGGCCTGGACACCGTCATCGGCCCGCTCTCCGGCGGTGAGCGCCGCCGTATCGCACTCGCCAAGCTGCTGCTCGGCGAACCCGACCTGATCGTCCTCGACGAGCCCACCAACCACCTCGACGTCGAGGGCATCGCCTGGCTCGCCAGGCACCTGCAGAACCGCCGCTCCGCACTCGTCTGCGTCACCCACGACCGGTGGTTCCTCGACCAGGTCTCCACCCGGATGTGGGACGTCCAGCACGGCGAGGTGCACGAGTACGAGGGCGGCTACTCCGACTACGTCTTCGCCCGCGCCGAGCGCTCCCGGATCGAGGCCACCGAGGAGTCCAAGCGGCAGAACCTCGCCCGCAAGGAACTCGCCTGGCTGCGCCGCGGCGCCCCCGCCCGGACCTCCAAGCCCCGCTACCGGATCGAGGCCGCCAACGCCCTGATCGCCGACGTCCCCGAGCCCCGCGACAAGAGCGAACTGATGAAGTTCGCCAACGCGCGCCTCGGCCGCACGGTCTTCGAACTGGAGAACGTCACCGTCAAGGCCGGCCCCAAGCTGCTGCTGGAGAACCTCACCTGGAACCTCGGCCCCGGCGAGCGGATCGGCCTGCTCGGCGTCAACGGCGCCGGCAAGACCTCACTGCTGCGCGCCATGCGCGACGCGTACGCCTCCGAGGGCGACGTCCAGCCCGCCTCCGGCGTGATCAAGGTCGGCAAGACCGTCCGCCTCGCCTACCTCTCCCAGGAGGTCGCCGAGCTCGACCCGGCGATGCGGGTGCTGCAGGCCGTCGAGCAGATCCGCAGCCGGGTCGACCTCGGCAAGGGCCGCGAGATGAGCGCCGGCCAGCTCTGCGAGCAGTTCGGCTTCGGCAAGGACAAGCAGTGGACGCCCGTCGGCGACATCTCCGGCGGTGAGCGCCGCCGCCTGCAGCTGCTGCGCCTGCTGATGGACGAGCCCAACGTGCTCTTCCTCGACGAGCCCACCAACGACCTCGACATCGAGACCCTCAACCAGCTGGAGGACCTCCTCGACGGCTGGCCCGGCTCGATGGTCGTGATCAGCCACGACCGGTTCTTCATCGAGCGCACCACCGACACCGTGCACGCCATGCTCGGCGACCAGCAGCTGCGGATGCTCCCCAACGGCGTCGACGAGTACCTGGAGCGCCGGGCGAAGATCGCCGCCACAGCGGCCTCCGCCGTTCCCGGCGCCGCCCCGGCCAAGCCGGTCGGCGACACCCGGGCGGCGAAGAAGGAACTGCAGCGGATCGAGCGGCAGATCGCCAAGCTCGACCAGCAGGAGGCCAAGCTGCACAGCCAGCTCGCCGAGCACGCCGCCGACTTCGGCAAGGTCGCCGACCTGGACACCAAGCTCCGCGCCGTCCGCGAGGAGAAGGAGGAGCTGGAGCTCGCCTGGATGGAGCTGGCCGAACAGATCTGACCCGGGCCGGCACCGCAGATCCAAGCTGCGCCGCTCTCCCCGCGTCCCCCGGTGGGACCGCTGGTACCGGTGGGACCGCTGGGATCGTTCAGGGGCGTAGCAGCGTCTCCAGTTCGTCCGCCGCACGGCCCAGCGCACTGCGCGCCGGGTCGTGCGGCCCGGTCGGGCGGTCGGCCGGCCGGGTCGGCGGGCGGTGCGTCCGGGCCGCCGAGGCCAGGTCCTCCAAGGCCCGCCGGACCCGCTCCACCTCGGCCGGCTCGGGCACCTGCCCGCCGTACCGGATCTGCGCCGCGTACGCCGCCAGCCCGCCGCCGATCCGCTCCAGGGCCGCCGTCGCCGGCAGCCACTGCTCGGCCAGCCGGCCCGTCGGCGGCGGCTCCGCCAGCCCGTTCCGGACCTCCTGCCGGGCGTCGGCCAGCGCCCGGTACGCCCTGCGCCGCAGCCACACCTCGGCCACCGGCTCCGCGCCGGACCCGGCGACCGAGGCCAGGTAGGCGCGCAGCGCACCGGTCGCGTCCACCAGCAGCGGCTCGATCCGGTGCCGGGTCCGCTCGGGCCACAGCAGATATCCGAGGACCAGCACGATCGCGCTGGCCAGCACGGTGTCCAGGACCCGCGGCGCGATGTCCGAGGCGCCGCTCTGCCCGCCCAGCTGCAGCAGCACCAGCGCCATCGGCGTCATCACCACGGTGTTCAGCCCGTAGTGCACCACCGTCGCGTACGGCAGCAGCGCCACGCAGAGCGCCGCGATCACCGTCAGCCACCACCGGTCGGTGGTCAGCGAGAGGAGCGCCGCCGTCACCGCCACCCCCAGCACGGTGCCCACCGAACGGCTGACCGCCCGCAGGAACACCGAGCCGAGATCGGGCTTCAGGACGAAGGCGACGGTCATCGGCACCCAGTAGCTCCGGTCCAGCGGCAGCCAGGCGGTCGCGGTCTGCGCCACCGCGACGCACAGCGCCACCCGCAGGCCGTACCGGACCGAGCCGCGCGACAGCAGCCGGACCCGCATCCGCCACGGGTCCGGCGGCGGGGCCGGAGCGGTGACCAGCGCCGCGTCCCGGCCCGCCACCGTGCCGGCCGCCGAGCGCAGCGCCGCGTCCAGGGCCCGCCGGGCCGGCGTGTCGGGCCGCCAGTCGGGCACCGCCACCTCGCCGCCGCCGCGTTCCACCGCCCGGGCCAGCGCCCCCGGCACGGCGGCCACCTCCGCCGGCACCCCGCGCCAGGCCCACAGCAGGCCGGTGGCCGCCTCGGTGGCGGCCAGCCCCGCCTCGTACATCCGGCGCAGCCGCAGCCCGCGCGCGGACTCGCGGCCCCGGGCGGGCGGCAGCAGATCCTGCAACTGGTTCAGCCGGGCCGTCAGCACCTGCCGGGACTTCGCGCCCTGCGGGGTGCCCAGGTCGGCCAGGGTCGCGCCGAGCGCGTCGTACGCGGCGGCCAGCGCCCGGTTGCGCGGGTCGGCGTGCGGGCGGCGGCGCCGTGCCAGGTGCGGCAGGCCGAGCAGGAAGACCAGCGCGCCGCCGGCCAGCACCATCAGCGCGCCGGCCCACCACGGGCGGGCCGTCGGCATGCCGCTGCCGAGGGACGCCGACACCAGCAGCAGCAGCCCGGCCGCCGAACCGCGCGGGCCGGTCGCGCTGAGCGCCCCGGAGGCGAACGCGACGGCGGTGAGCACCAGACCGGCCGTCAGGTGGCCGCCGCCGGAATCCTTCAGGGCGGAGCCGATCAGCATCCCGAGGGCCGAGAAGAGGATGGCGCCGGCGATCCGCGGCGCCCGCAGCCGGGCCGGTTCCACCCGGTCGTTCATGGTCGCGTGCATCGCGCCGAGGGCGGCGAAGATCCCGAGGTCCAGCCGGTCCAGCAGCAGCCCGGCGGCCAGCGGCACGGCCATCCCGACGGCGGCCCGGAGCATCAGCACGAGCGGCAGCGGCGGCCAGGTGGTCCGGGCGGCCCGGGCCCACCAGGCGGTCGTCCGGGGAGGCGCCGGGGCGCCGGCCGGGGGGTGCGGGTGGGGGTGTCCGGTCCGGCTGGGCGGCCGTTCGACTGACACGCGATCACGTCCGATCCGCTGCGATGGCCGTTCCTGGTGCGCCGGGAGGGCCAGGGGTCGCTGCTGTGCGACATTGCGCGGCAGAAGAGGTCGTACCGGACGGAACCGGTCGGCCCAGTCTATCGCGCCGGGCCTGCGCGGGGCCCGGGCCGGGGCCGTTTCGGGCGTGCGTCGGGGCTGCTTCGGGCGTGCGTCGTGACCGGGGCGCGGCTTGGGGCGTGGCTGGGGTCGGACGGGGTTCCGGGCGTTCCGCGGACGGGCTGCGGCGTCCTGCGGGTGTCGGGTCCGAGTAGTGCGGTCGTGGCGGGCGCGCCGGGACGGCCCCTCGGTGGCCTCGGTCCGTCCCGGTCTCCGGGGGCCTGGCCGGGCTCCTCCGACGGCTGCCGTGCGGGGAAAGCATGTTGACGATGCATCGGTCCGACGGAACTGTACGTGTCAAGTTCGTACCGATCTCGCCCGGCCACGACAAGGCCCCTGCCGCACCGACGGAGGGGGTGGATACGATTGACCGTGGCGACGGCCGGCCCGACCGGTCGTACGCCGAGAAGCTGTACCGGACTTCGTAGGTGATGGTGTGTTGCGGTGTGGCAGCCGAGGGGCTGCCCGCACGCGGGGGAGAGGTGGATTGCTGTGGTGAACCTTGCTGCAGACGGTGGCGGCGGCACTCCGTCGGCGGATGCGATCGGCTGGGCGGTCGGCGGCGTTGCCGCCGCCGCCATGGGCGCTGCCCAGCTGGTCGCTACGTACGGGGCGCAGAGCGTCCGGATGGAACTGGAAACCCTGGTCACGTTCAAGAAGCGGGCGGAGGAACTGCTGCAGGCCCTCAGCTCCTCGCCGGCGGCGGCGTCCCAGCTGTCCCAGCTTCAGCTGAACCAGGGGAACCTCGGAGAGGGCTTCGCCGAGTCGGCGGACCTCATGACGGCGTACAACCGGACGTTCAACGGCCTGCAGGAACTCGTCAAGGGCCTGGCCGTCCAGATCGAGGGCATGACGTCCGCGCTCGCCAAGACGGCCGCCAACTACGGGGCCACCGAGGAGGAGCAGGCGAACACGATCAACACGGTCGCCCGGCAGGCGGAGTCCTACACCGGCGTGAGCGTCCCGAACGTGTCCGCCGCGGCATCCAGCCGGCCGAGCGCCCCGTCCGCCCCCAGCACCCCGGCTCCGGCCACGGGTGCGGGCGCCGGGGGTTACTGATGGCCGGGCGGTTCACTGACACGGGGAGCAAGTGATGGCAGGCGGTACCAACTTCGAGAGCATCGATCACGCCAAGCTCAAGGCCATGATCGCCAACTCGGACCCGGCGAAGGTCTCCGAGCGCGGCAACCAGATCTCCAGCGCGGCGAAGGCCCTGGAGGAGATCAGCAAGGTGCTCGCGGCCCACCTCGGCCAGCTGGACTGGGAGGGTGCGGCGGCGGACGCCTTCAAGCAGTTCGCCACCAAGGTCCACCGGACCGCGGGCGAGATCAGCGAGGCCTCGCGCGTCACCGGCCAGGTCGTCGAGCAGGTCGGCCAGGCGCTCGCCAGCGCCAAGCACGGCATCCCCGAGGTGCCCAAGGCGGACATGGCGGCGGTCAGCAAGCACAAGGACCAGCCGACCGGCCTGGTCAAGGGCGCCGGCGCGGCCGCCGGCGGCCTCTTCGGCCCCGTCGGCAGCCTGTTCGGCGCGACCGCGGCGGACAAGGCCGCCAACATGGTCGACTCCGACTGGGTCACCGACGCGGAGGCGCAGGCCGCCCAGAAGCGGGTCGTCGCGGCGCACCAGGAAGCCATCCACGAGATGGAGAAGCTGGCGCAGACGTACCAGATGGCGGCTTCGCAGCTGAACGCGCTGTCGATGCCGGAGACCCCGAAGCCGCCGCCGGGCAGCGTTGACGGCGGTGAGAATGTTCCGGTCGACCCCAGTGGCGGAGGTTCCGGGACTGGCACCGGCTCGGGCGGTGGTGGCGGCAGGGGCTCCGGCAGCGGTGGCGGTGGGGGCGGCAGCATCCCCGGCGGCGGCGGCGGCGGTGGGGGCGGTGGGGGCGGTGGCGGTGGTGGCTGGGTTCCTGGTACCCCGCCGCGTCCCACACCCCCCGGACACATCGACCCCACCCCCGTTCCGGTGCCGCTGCCAGGGGATCGCCCGCCCGGGACGCTCCCCTGGACAAACGACCCCGGCACCGACCTCAACAGCATCCCCGGACCGCCCAGGACCGGCCAGCCCGGGGGGACGATCCCCGTGACGCCGCTGCCCGGCGGTGGCGGCGGGACGATCCCCGGTGGCGGCACCGGCACCATCCCCGGCGGCGGCGCCGGCTGGGTTCCCGGCGGTATCCCCGGCGGTGGCGGCGGCGGCTTCATCCCGGGCAAGGGAGGTGCCGGCGGTGGCGGTGGCGGCGGCAAGATCGGCGGCGCGGGCAGCATCCCCGGCCGCGGCGGATCCGGAACGGTCGGCGCCGGCGGCGCGGGCGGTACCGGTGGCCGTAGTGGCACGGGCGGCGCCGGTACGACCGGTGGCAACGTCTTCGGTGCCAAGGAGGCGCAGGCCGGACGCGCCGGGACCCCTGGCGGTATGGGCGGCGGTATGGGTGGCGGCATGGGCGGCGCCGGCGGCGGTTCCGCCGGCGGCCGTGGCCGTGGCCTGACCTCGACGGCCGGCGGAACGGTCGGCGGCCGCAAGGGCCCCGGTGCCGGTGGGGAGTTCACCCCGGGCGGCAGCGGCCTGCGCAACCGCGCGGGTGCCGCGGGCGGCGCCGGTGGCGCGGCCGGGGGTGCCTCGGGTGCCCGTGGCGGGCAGGGCGGGATGATGGGCGGCCAGGGCGGCGCCGGTCGCAGCGAGCGCGAGCGCCGCAATCGTGCCGACTACCTGCACGAGGACGAAGAGACCTGGACCAACGGAACCCCGCAGAGCAATCCCGGCGTGATTGAGTAAGGCCGGACCACCTGCCCGGCCACGGGAATCGACCCCGTGGCCGGGCAGATCCGTCCCGGGGCCCACCGGCCCCGGGACCACGGGGAGATCGACGAGGGAGATGTGATGCGGCGGACGGACGCGGGAACGCGGGGGCGGCGGCTCGCCGCGGCCTTGCTGGCTGCGGGTGCGGTGGTGGGCCTGGTGGCCACCCCGGCCGCCGCGGTCGACTCGATCCGGGACCAGCAGTGGCACCTGGACGCCATGAAGGCCCCTGAGATGTGGCAGACCACCAAGGGCGCGGGCGTCACCGTCGCGGTGATCGACAGCGGGTTCAAGCTGGACCACCCGGACCTGGTGGGGCAGTTCCTGCCGGGCAAGGACTTCAGCGGCCTTCCGGGTGGGGTTGGTGACGACAAGGAAGGCCACGGAACCGGCATCGCCGGAATCATCGCCGGAACCGGCAAGGGCCTGGGTGGGAAGGGTGCCTTCGGACTGGCTCCGGGTGTCAAGATCCTTCCCTTGAAGATCAAGAACAGTGGAAACTCGGGGGCAACTGTCACCAATACGGAGTTTCTCAAGGAGATCGACCAGGCCATCGTCTACGCGGCGGACCAAGATGCCAAGGTCATCAACATCTCTCAGGCCGGCGCGGCGTCCGGGTTCTCCGAAGCGGACATCTCCGGCCTCAAGGCAGCCGTGGCCCACGCGAGTTCCAAGGGATCCATGGTCATCGCCGGTGCTGGGAACAGTGCCCAGGACGGAAACCCCGTGATGTATCCGGCGGCACTGCCCACGATCGTCGCCGCAGCCGCGACCGACCGCAACGGCGTGGTGACCGACGAGTCCGAGCGTGGCAGCCAGATCGATCTCGCTGCGCCGGGTAAGGACATCTACCGACCCTGTACCGGCCCCTCGGGCTACTGCAAGTCCCACGGCACGTCCGACGCCACCGCCATCGTCTCCGCCTCCGCCGCGCTGCTCTGGTCGGTCCACCCGGACTGGAGTCCGAACCAGATCCTGCGCGTCCTGATCAACACCGCGGGCAAGCCGCAGGACGGCTCGGCCCGTACCGACCTGATCGGCTACGGCACCGTCCGGCCCCGGATCGCGCTCAGTACCCCGGGCGACCCGGGTCCGGCCAATGTGAGTCCGCTGATCGGCCAGATGGAGGGCGAGGCCACCCCGGCCCCGTCGGCCACCGCGCCCGCGACGGGACAGGCGACGCCCGCACCGTCCGCATCGGGCACCCCCGGCGAGGGCAGCGAGCCGGTCGACCTCCCCGTCACCGGCCAGGCCGCCGAGAGCGACTCCGGCAACCTGCCGCTGGTCATCGGCGGTTCGGCGGCAGCTCTGGCGGTGATCGCCGTTGTGGTGGTGCTGCTGATGCGCCGCCGCCGTGCCGGATCCGCTGCCGCCCCGCAGCCCACGCCCGCCGGTGCCCCGTACGGTGGCCAGCTTCCGCCGCAGGGCGGCCCGGGCGCCCCGGGTGGCGCTCCCACGGCCCCGTACGGCCAGGCCGCGCCGCCGCAGTACAGCCCGCCGGCCGGGCCGCCGCAGTACGGGACCCCGCCCCCGCCCCCGCCGCAGTACGGGCCGCCGGCCGATCCGCCGGCGAACAACCCGTACGCCCGGTAACGCCCGGTAACGCCCGGGTACCGGACACGGGACCACCAGGACCACCAGGACCGGCAGCGCGAGCCCGCGCTGTCGGTCCTCGCCGTTAGCCTCCGGGGAATGGACGACACCCGAGCACGGCCCGCCCGCCCGACCGCGCACTGGCGCCGGCACCGGGCGGAGGAGGCCGCCGAGCTGGCCGCCGGCACGCTCGACCCGACGGAGGCGTACCTGGCGGAGCTGTTTCCCGACACGATGCTGGCGGCCACCGACGTCGTGCTGGCGGCGTTCGAGGAGGAGGCGGCGGCCTGGGGCGCGGCTCCGGCCGACGCGCGGGTCCTCGGCGCTGTCGAGCGGGTGGTGCTGGCGCTCAACGCCGTCAACGAGGAGCACGACGGTGCCGCGTACGAGACCGACGAGCGGGAGCGGCTCTGCGCGTACATCGACGAGGTGCTGATCGCGGCCGGCGTGGAGGTCGGGGCTCTGGCGGCCCGCCAGGGCCTGGGGCGGCACGAGATCACGGACGCCTGGCGCGACTGGTAGCCGTCCCGCCTCCCCGCCCCGCGGCCCCGCAGCGGTGCGGGCGCGACCGCCCCCGGCCCCGCTGTCCGTCGGGGCGGCCGGCTGCCACTACGCTGGTCGGCGGACAGATCAGGTCACGGTCCGTCAGGTGCGTCCAGGGCCGGTCCGGTTCCGTGGGGCGGGCCGGGCGCCACGGGGGCCTGGCCACGGGGGTCCACGGGAAGGCCGGCAGCGCATGGCCCGGGCGCGCCCGGTCCGACGCCGCGATGGCCCCCATCGCGACGAGGGAGAAGCCCGCATGACCGGCCCGACCACCCCCCGCCACCAGCCGCACCCGCACCTCGGCGGCCGGGCGGAGGCCCTTCGCGCACTGGCCGCCTGGCATGCGGCCGGCCCGGGGGAGCCCAAGGTGCTCCTGCTGACCGGGGATCCGGGCAGTGGCCGGTCGCGGCTGGTCGGCGGGTTCCTGATGCTCTGCGACCCGGTCTTCCGCCGCCGGATCGACCTCACCGTCCTCGACCCGGCCACCGTGCCGTCGGCGACCGGGCCCGGCCCGCTGGTGTTCGGCGCCGCCGGCCTCACCCCGGACCAGCTGCTGCTGCGTCTCGCGGACGTGCTGGCGCCCGGGGCCCGGCTCACCGCGGAGGTCTACGAGCAGCTCGCCGCACTCGACGAGGGCAACCCGGTGACCATCGTGGTGCCGGACGTGGACCGGGTCGGTGTGCTGCGGGTGCGCGACGAGGCCGTCCGGGCGACCCGCGCGGTGCTCAGCCCGCTGGCGCAGTCCCCGGGCGTCCGGCTGCTCGCCGACCTGCCCCGCGCACAGGCGTACTGGCTCGCCGACCAGCTGCCCCCGGACCAGGTGCGGGTGATCGACCTGGACGAGGCGCCCTGGGCCGACGCGCCCGGGCTGGCCCTGCAGGCGGCCCACACGCTCGGCGGCGGGCTCCCGTTCGCGCCGTCCGCGCGGGAGGTCGAGCGGCTCGCCGCCGGCCTCGCCGGGACGGCCGGCAACGCCCTGGTGGTCCGGTTGGCGGCCTCGTCAATGCGGGTCACCCCCGGGGGCGGTCCGCCGAAGCTGCCCCGGAGCGTCGGCGAGGCGCTGGACCTGCACGCCGAGCGCTGCGGCACCCACGAGCTGACGCTCCGGCGGCTGCTGACACCGCTCGCGCTGGCCCGGGACGGGGCCGTGCTGCCGTTGCCGCTGTGGGCGCGGCTCGCCTCCGCCGTGGCCGGCCGCGACCTCTCCCGCACCCTGCTGGAGGGGCAGACCCTGCTGGCGCCGTTCTTCGAACTCGTCGAGCCGGGCCAGCCCGGCCGGACGGAGCCGGACGACGGGCAGCCCGCCGTCCGGCTGGTGCACCCCGCCGTCGGCGCCGAACTGCGCGAGCGCCTCGGCACCGCCGCGCTGGAGGCCCATCGGCGGATCACCGGGGTCCTGCTCGAGGACGTTCCCGCCGGCGGCCCGCAGCGCTGGGCGGGCGTCGCCCCCTACGTCCGCGAGCAGCTGACCGCACACGCCCTGGAGGCGGGCCGGCTGCCCGAACTGCTCGCCGACCCGGGATTCCTGGTGCACACCCCGCAGGTGCTGCTGCGCGCCGCCGTGGAGCACCTCGCCCGTACCGGCGCGGAGCTGCCGCCGGTGGCGCGGACCTGGCTGCGGCTGGCCCCGCAGTTCACCCGAGCCGAACTCCACCCGGCCCAGCGGGCGGGCCTGCTCGACTACGCCTGCCACCAGGACGGCCTGCCGGGCCTGGACCTCGGCCCCGGCCTGCCGTGGCGCACGCTCTGGTGGCAGCCGCTGCCCGAGATCACGGCGGTGACGGCCGCGTACGGCCCGGACGGCGCGCCCGCGGTGGTGGCGGCCCTGCCGACGGCGGAGGGCAGCACCCTGGTGGGCTTCGACGCGGCCACCGGTACGCCGCTCCCGCAGGCCGAGCGACTGGCCCGGCCGGGGGAGGAGCAGCGTGCGGCGGCCCGCTTCGCACTCAGCTCGGGCGCCGACCAGGTCCGGGTCTGGGGCGGTTCGGCGCAGGAGCCGGTGACCTCCCTGGCCCTGCCGCCGGGTTCGCTGGTGGCCGCGGACATCACCCCGGACGGGATCCTGCTGCTGGCCGACCCGTTCGGCCTCGCCGCGCTCCGCGTGACGGCCCCCGGGGCCTGACCGGGCATCGGGCCGGACCTCGGGCCGGACCTCGGGCCGGACCTCAAGCCGGACCGCGCGCCGAGCGGTACCGGTGCTCCCCGGCCCACCGGGCTCCCCGGCCCACCGCGCTCCCCGGCCCACCGGGCTCCCGGACGTACCGCGCCCGGACGATCTGCGCCCCCGGACGATCCGCGCCCGGACGATCTGCGCAACGCGCCGCCGCGGCCGGGCGGGACGCACCGAGCCGCCGGGCCCGTACCTCGTACGGGCCCGGCGGCGAGAAGCAGTCGCGGCGACCGACCGGACCGACCGGACCGACCGACCGACCGGACCGGCCGGCGGCCGCCCAGGCACCCGGGCCGTGCCCGGGGGCACCTCAGGCCGCGAGGGCGGCCCGTCCGGCCAGCACGACGGCGGTGTGCCGCGCGACCCGCTCGCCCAGGTGCTCGGCGGTCGCGATGTCGGCCTTGTGCACCGCCTCCGGCCCGCCGTCCGACGGCGTGGACGCGGCCGCGCCGTTGGAGAAGCCCAGCCGGTTGAGGTCGAACTCGCTCGCGGTGGACGCGTTCCAGCCCGGCTTCAGACCGAGGTTGACCCAGTGCATGCCGTGCTGGGCGGCCAGCGTCTGCAGGAAGCCCAGCGTGCCGGCCTTGTCGCCGCTCTTGGACGCCGAGTTGGTGAAGCCGGCCGCCACCTTGTCGTTCCACGCGCTCGCGAACCAGCGCTTGCTGCTGGCCTCGCCGAACACGTGGAAGGCGCCGGAGGCCGTGCCCATGTAGGTCGGCGAGCCGAAGACGATCGCGTCGGCGTCGTCCAGCTGAGCCCACTGCTCGTCGGTGATGGTGTCCACGGCGACGGTCACGACCGTGGCGCCCGCGGCGCCGGCGCCCCGGGCGACGGCCTCGGCCAGGACGGCGGTGTGGCCGTATCCGGAGTGGAAGGCGATGGCGACGGTCGGCCGGACGGCGGCGGGGCTGGTGGTGGTCATGGCGAAGCGACTCCTGGGTCGGAGGGGGAGGCAGTACGGGGACCGGCGGGGTCACCCCGCTCGGCGGTCTCCAATATAGACCAGGTCTCTATTGGTTACCAAGGCTGGATCGGAGACCGGCGGGCTACCCTGGTCCCATGACCATCCAGGAGCGGACGCCGACCCCCGCCCGACCGGGCCGCACACAGGAATCCACCCCGGCCCACCCGCCGCTGCCGGCCCACGGCAAGGGGCAGGCCCACAGCAAGGGGCAAGTTGGGCAGAACGACGAGCAGTGCCAGAGCGAGGAGCAGGAACTCGACGTCTTCGGGCGCTTCTGCCCCAGTCGCGGCATGTTCGCCGAACTCGCCGACAAATGGTCACTCCTGATCCTGATGAGCCTCGGCAAACTCGGCGAGCAACGCTTCTCCGAACTCCAGCGGGCCGTCGGCGGCGTCAGCCGCAAGATGCTCACCCAATCGCTGCGCACCCTCGAACGGCACGGCCTGATCAGCCGCACCGTCCACCCGCAGACCCCGCCCCGCGTCGTCTACGGCCTCCTCCCGCGCGGACGCGAGCTCGCCGACCTGGTCGCACCGCTCGGCCGCTGGACCGAACTCAACACCCCCGCGATGCTCGTCGCCTGCGAAGAGTTCGACACCTCCCACGACACCTCCCACGACGACGCCCACGACGACGCCGACGACCCCGCGCGGCACCCCCACCGCACCGCCTGAACCTGCCACGGCCACCGATTTCACTTTCCGGCCGACCACCCTGTACTGTCTTCCTTGTTCGACCGGTTCGCCCCTATAGCTCAGTCGGTAGAGCGTCTCCATGGTAAGGAGAAGGTCTGCGGTTCGATTCCGCATGGGGGCTCGGAAAAGAAGGACCCTCGCCAACGGCGAGGGTCCTTCTTCGCGTTCCGGACGCTACCGTGGAGCACCCGCACGAAGCACCCGCACGGTGCACCCTGGCGGATCGCGTACGGAATGCGCTCTGATGGTGCGTCATGCGCGGCCCGTCCGACCGAGCGGCCCCGCCCGGCCGGGCAACGGGCGCGACGGGCACCGCCGGACGGGACAAGGAGGGCACCGTGGGTGTTCGGCTCGTAGTGGTCGACGACCACCGACTGCTGGCCGAAGCACTGGCCACCGCCCTCCAGCTCCGCGGACACCGCCTGCTCGCCGTCGGCTCACCCGCCGGCGCCGCCTTCGACCTGCTCGCCGGCCGCCGACCCGAGGTCTGCCTGCTCGGCATCGCCGGCCCCGGCGAGCCCGGCGCCTTCGACGTCGTCCGGCGGATCCGCCGCGAACGGCCCGAGATCGCCGTGATCGTCCTCGGCCCCCTCGGCGAACTACGCGGCGTCGCCGCCGCCTTCGCCGCCGGCGCGGCCGGCTACGTCCGCAGCGACGAACGCATCGACGTCGTCGAACGAGCCGTCGCCCGGGTCCGCGGCGGCGAAGCCGCCGTCACCGCCGACCTGCTCCGCGGCGCCTTCGACCAACTGCTGCGCCCGACCGCCGATCCGGACGACGAGGCCCTGCGGCTGCTGCGCTCGCTGACCCGGCGTGAGATCCAGGTGCTGGTACGGATCGCGGAGGGCGAGGACACCCAGGCGATCGCCGCCGGAATGGGGATCGCCGCCAGCACCGCCCGCACCCATGTGCAGCGCGTCCTGACCAAGCTCGGCGCGCGGACCAGGCTGGAGGCGGCCGCGGTGGCGGCCCGCACCGGACTGCTGGAGCGGATGACCGGCGGCTGACCGGCCCCGAACGGCGGGCACCGCGGCCGCTCGGCGGCGCCCCGGGCGTCCAAGGCCCCGGCCCACGGACCGGCCCCGCCCTCCCGGCGCGGCCCACACCTCCCAGGGCCCACGGCCTCCCACCGCCCCGTGCCGCCCGCCGTCTCCTGCCGCCCGCTGTCTCCTGCCTCCCGCGGCGCACCGCGCGCCGCCCGAGGCTTCACCCGCTGCGCCGCTTGGTCCGGATCTGCCCAGGATCGTCCTGGTACCTCCGCAGATTTCCCGGCGCTCTGAATGTTGTCTGATGATGATAAATGTTTCATTATGTTTGATGTAGGGCGATCCCCGGCCCGGCTCCCGGGCAACCGGAGCCGCCGGGAATCCGTCGTACGGTAGGGCCCAAGTTCCTCGCCAGGGCGCGATCCGGCCTGGCGAAGCGTTCATCACCGGTCCGTCGCCCCGGGCGCGGACCGCCTGCGGGAGGTCACAGCACATGAGTAAGTACCTGGTCACCGGTGGCGCCGGCTACGTGGGCAGCGTGGTGGCCGCCCACCTGCTGGAGGCGGGCCACCAGGTCACCGTCCTGGACGACCTCTCCACCGGCTTCCGCGAGGGCGTACCCGCCGGTGCGGACTTCGTCCGGGGCCGCATCCAGGACGCCGCCGACGTGCTGGACTCCTCCTACGAGGGCGTGCTGCACTTCGCCGCCTCCTCCCAGGTCGGCGAGTCCGTGCAGGACCCGGAGAAGTACTGGCGCAACAACGTGGCGGGCTCGCTGGAGCTGGTCTCCGCGATGCGCAAGGCCGGCGTCCGCAAGCTGGTCTTCTCCTCGACCGCCGCCGTCTACGGCGAGCCCGAGAGCGTCCCGATCGCCGAGACCGCCCGGACCTCCCCGACCAGCACCTACGGCGCCACCAAGCTCGCCGTCGACCACCTGATCACCAGTGAGGCCGTCGCCCACGGCCTGGCCGCCGTCTCGCTGCGCTACTTCAACGTGGCCGGTGCCTACGGCAGCTACGGCGAGCGGCACGACCCCGAGTCGCACCTCATCCCGCTGGTCTTCCAGGCCGCCCTCGGGCAGCGCCCGCACATCGCCGTCTACGGGGACGACTACCCGACCCCGGACGGCACCTGCATCCGCGACTACATCCACGTCGCCGACCTGGCCGAGGCGCACCTGCTCGCGCTCGGCGCCGCCAGGTCCGGCGAGCACCTGATCTGCAACCTCGGCAACGGCAGCGGCTTCTCCGTCCGCGAGGTCATCGAGTCCGTCCGCCGGGTCACCGGCCGCGAGATCCCGGTGGTCACCTCCGAGCGCCGCCCGGGCGACCCGGCCGTCCTGGTGGCCTCCGCCCGTCGCGCCCACGAATCGCTCGGCTGGACCCCGCGCCGCCCGGAGCTCGACGAGATCGTCGCCGACGCCTGGCGCTTCACCGTGGAGCGGGCCGCCGGGCAGCAGGCGGACTGACCCCGCCGACCGACCCCGCCGGCACCCCACCGCCGGGCACCGGGCCGCGGCCGGGCACCCCGCACCGTCGGGCCCGGGCCGCGGCCCCGGCCGCCGAATGCCCAATTCCCCCTCTCCGGGCGAAACTTCACCGAACCCCCACCAGGTCGCCCCCTACCCCGTACGCTGATTGCGCCACCGGGTGGGGGCAGCGCCCTGGCAGGGGGGAGTGACAAGTGGGACGGATCCGCGTCCTGGTGGTCGACGACCACCGCATCTTCGCCGAGGCCCTGGCCGCGGCTCTGGCCGCCGAGAGCGACATCGAGGTCGGCGCCGCGGGAAGCGCGGGCGCGGCCGAACGAGCACTGGAACGCGCGGCCCGCGAGGGCCGCGCGTTCGACGTCGTCCTCGTCGACGCCGACCTCGGTACCGGGTCGTCGCCCCCGGCCGTCCGCCGGCCGGCCCAGATCCCCTTCGAGCCGCCCGCCCCGGCGCAGCCAGGAACCGCGCAGCCCGGCCCAGTACAGCCCGGCCCAGCACAGCCCGGCCTCGTACCGCCGCCGGCGGCCCCCGTCCTGCCCGTCCTGCCCGGCGTGCCCCCGCCCCGCCGCCCCGCCCACTCCGGCGCCGCCCCGCCCCCGGGCGCCGGCAGCACGGCGCCGCCGCCCGCCGCACCCCGGGCCGCCGAGCCATCGGCATCCGCCGAAGCCCCCCGCCGCCCCACCGAGAGCGGTACTCCGCCCCCCGACGGCATCACTCTGCTGGCCCGCGCCCGCCGCAACCACCCCGGTCTGCGCGCCGTCGTCCTCGCCGAGACGGACGACCCCCGCCGGGCCGCCCGCGCCCTGCACGCCGGAGCCTGCGGCTGGGTCGCCAAGGACAGCTCCCTGGCCCGCCTCACCGCCGTCGTCCGCGGCGCCCTGCGTGACGAGACCCATCTCCCGCCCGCCCTGCTCACCGGGGTCATCCGGGAGCTCACCACGGCCCGGCGCGACCGCACCGAGAGCGAGCGCCTGGTCGACAGTCTCACCCCTCGCGAGAAGCAGATCCTGCGCTGCATGGTCGCCGGACTCGGCCGGCAGGCCGTCGCCGAACGGCTCTACCTCTCCCCGCACACCGTCCGCACCCACATGCAGAACGTGCTCGGCAAGCTCGGTGTGCACTCCACCCTCGCCGCGGTGGCGGTCGCCCGCCGGGCCGGCGTCAGCCCCCCGGACCCGGGCACCCATCCCGCCCCGCCGCCGGTCGGCTCGACCCCCGCACCGGGCACGGGCTGAAACACCCAGGTGGTGCCCGGGCGCCGACGGGTTCCGGGCCGCACGCTGCCGGGGCTCAGGTTCGCGGGGTGGGCCGGGCCACCGGGGAAGGGCCGCCGGCACAAGGCCGTCGGGGGAGGGCCGCCGGGGAGGGGTTAGCCGGGGACGTTGTCGAAGGGGGCGACCAACTGGCGCAGCAGTCCCGCCAGCTCGCCCTGCTGGCCGGCCGACAGTTCGGCGAGCAGGGCCCGCTCGTGCGCGAGCAGGCCGGCCAGGGCCTGGTCGGCGCGGTCGCGGCCGTCGTCGGTCAGGCGGACCAGCACGCCGCGGCGGTCGTCCGGGTCGGGGAGGCGCTTGACCAGGCCCTTGCCGGTGAGGCGGTCGATCCGGTTGGTCATCGTCCCGGAGGTCACCAGGGTCTGCGTGAGCAGTTGCCCGGGGGAGAGCTGGTACGGCGACCCGGCCCGCCGAAGGGCCGTCAGGACGTCGAACTCCCAGGGCTCCAGGCCGTGCTCGGCGAAGGCGGTGCGGCGGGCGCGGTCCAGGTGCCGGGCGAGCCGGCTGACCCGGCTGAGCACCTCAAGTGGTTCCACGTCGAGGTCGGGGCGCTCACGGCGCCATGCTGCGACCAGGCGGTCGACCTCGTCCTCCATGACGATCAGTGTATCGGGGGTTGTGTCGATGTGAAGTCTCTTGACGTCGAGAAATGTTAAGCGCATGCTGCCGATGGATATCTTGATATCGAGATACTTGTGAGGACATCATGACCACCACGCACTGGGACCCCGCGCAGTACCTCAGGTTCGCCGACGAACGAACCAGGCCCCTGCACGACCTGCTCGCCCGCGTCCACACCCTCCCCGAACCCCGCACCCCCACCGTCCTCGACATCGGCTGCGGCCCCGGCAACTCCACCGCCGTCCTGCGCCGACGCTGGCCCCACGCCCACCTCACCGGCATCGACAACTCCCCCGACATGCTCACCACCGCCCGCACCCAGGGCGAACCCCACGCCCGCTACCTCCTCGCCGACGCCCGCACCTACGACCCCGCCCCCGACCACCCCGACCTCATCGTCAGCAACGCCACCCTGCAATGGCTGAACCCCGACCCCACCGGGCCCACCACCCAGCACGGCCACCTGTACCTGCTCCCGACCTGGACCGCCGCCCTCCGCCCCGGCGGCACCCTCGCCTTCCAGGTCCCCGGCAACTTCGACGCCCCCAGCCACACCCTGCTCACCGAACTCCGCCGCACCCCCCGCTGGCAACGTCTCCTCGGCCGCGAGGCCACCCGCGCCGGCGTCCACACCCCCGCCGAGTACCTCGACACCCTCACCGGCGCCGACTGCACCGCCGACGTCTGGGAAACCACCTACAGCACCCTGCTCAGCGGCCCCGACCCCGTCCTCGAATGGGTCAAGGGCACCGCCCTGCGCCCCGTCCTCAGCCGGCTCACCGACCCCGCCGACCGGACGGCCTTCCTCGCCGAGTACGGCGCCCTCCTGCGCGAGGCCTACCCCCCAGCCCCGCACGGCACGGTCTTCCCGTTCCGCCGGATCTTCGCCGTCGCCGTCCGGAACTGACTCCGCCGGAACCGAGTCGGGGCGACCGGCACCCACCCGGGCGCCGCTCAGGTCTTCCGGTCACCCACCAGCTTCGGATGCCGCTCCATACCCTCCAGGCCGTGCCAGGCCAGATTCACCAGATGCGCCGCGACCTCAGCCTTCCCCGGCTTACGCACCTCCAGCCACCACTGCCCCGTCAGCGCCACCATCCCCACCAACATCTGCGAATACATCGGCGCCAACCGCGCATCGAACCCCCGGGCCTTGAACTCCAGCCCCAGAATGTCCTCCACCTGCGTCGCGATGTCACTGATCAACGACGCGAACGTCCCCGTCGACTGCGCCACCGGCGAATCCCGCACCAGGATCTTGAAACCGTCCGTCGACGTGTCGATGTAATCCATCAACGCGAACGCCGCCTGCTCCAGCAGCTCCCGCGAATGCCCCCCGGTCAACGCCCCCGTCACCATGTCCAGCAACAGCTGCATCTCGCGGTCGACCACCACCGCGTACAGCCCCTCCTTGCCCCCGAAGTGCTCGTACACCACCGGCTTCGACACCCCGGCCCGCTCGGCGATCTCCTCCACCGACGTCCCGTCGTACCCCCGCTCGGCGAACACGGAGCGCCCGATGTCGAGCAGCTGCTCACGGCGCTGCTTGCCGGTCATCCGGACCCGGCCGCCGCGCGGCCGGGCCGCCGGGGCAGCGGCACGCCGACCGGGCGAGGCACCCGTCGCGGCCCCCGTCCGCGAAGTCCGCCGGCCGTCCGCGCTGTCTCCGTTGCTCCCGTTCACCCCTACATCATGCTGCAGCCGACGGGTCATGCGGCGCGGCGGGCGGCGATCCGCTCCGCGTCCGGCCAGCGGACGTCCCGTGCCCAGCCGGCCTGCTCGAACCACCGGATCAACCGGGCGGACGAGTCGATCTGCCCGCGCAGCACACCGTGCCGGGCCGAGGTCGGGTCCGCGTGGTGCAGGTTGTGCCAGGACTCCCCGCACGAGAGCACCGCCAGCCACCACACGTTGCCCGAGCGGTCCCGCGACTTGAACGGCCGGTCCCCGATCGCGTGGCAGATGGAGTTGATCGACCAGGTCACGTGGTGCAGGAGCGCGACCCGCACCAGCGAGCCCCAGAAGAACGCCGTCAGCGCCCCCTGCCAGGACATCGTGACCAGCCCGCCCACCAGCGGCGGAATCAGCATCGAGATCAGCGTCCAGAGCCAGAACAGCCGCGAGATCGCCCTTATGGCCGGGTCGGCGATGAGGTCCGGCGCGTACTTCGCCTGCGGGGTCTGCTCCTCGTCGAAGAGCCAGCCCATGTGCGCCCACCACAGGCCCTTCAGCAGGGCCGGGACGCTCTCGCCGTAGCGCCAGGGCGAGTGCGGGTCGCCCTCCTTGTCGCTGTAGCGGTGGTGCTTGCGGTGGTCCGCCACCCAGCGCACCAGCGGCCCCTCGATCGCCAGGCTCCCCGCCACCGCCAGGGCCAGGCGCAGCGCCCGGTTCGCCTTGAAGGCACCGTGGGTGAAGTAGCGGTGGAAACCGATGGTGATCCCGTGGCAGGCCACGAAGTACATGACCGTCGCGATCGTGAGATCGAGCCAGCCCAGACCCCAGCCCCAGGCCACCGGCACGGCGGCCAGCAGAGCCACGAACGGCACGGCGATGAACAACGCGAGCGTGATCCGCTCGGCCGCTCCCTGCTTCTCACCGCCGCGGGTGGCGGAGATCAGCTGCTGGGGCGAGGGGTCGGGCGGCGAGGTGCGTTCTTGGCCGGCCTGGACAGTCATGGGGCATCCCTAGAGGGAGGGGGAGGGGAGCCTACGTAGGCGTAACCTACGGCATCGTAGGTTGACGGGCACCTCCAAGGGAAGTGCGCCGCGAGTGATCCCAACAGGGCTTTAGCGTTTTCACCCGAACGGATGGTCGACCCCGAAACCCGCCAGTAGCCCCACCAGGGGTCGCCAGACTCACCGCCATGAGAGCCAGGACCGAACACCGCGAAACCGCCCGCCGCCTGCGCGCCGAGGGCCGCACGTACGACGAGATCCAGGCTGCGCCGGGGGTCTCGAAGAGTTCCATATCGCTCTGGGTGCGGGACGTTCCGGTGCCGAACGCGGACGGGATACGCCGGGACCGCATGCGCCGTGCGGCCGAGACCCGCTGGGGGCCGGTTCGATCCCAGCGGGACGAGGAGCGCAGGGCGACCAAGGCAGCCGCCGCGGCGGAGATCGGGCCGTTGAGTGATCGCGACCTCTTCCTGGTCGGCATCGCCCTGTACTGGGCGGAGGGGAGCAAGGACAAGCCCTACGACCGCCGGGAGAGCGCCGCCTTCATCAACAGTGACCCCGACGTGGTGTCGGTGTACCTGTCCTGGCTGCGTCTGCTCGGGTTCGGCGAGGAGCGGTGGCGGCTGCGTGTGTCAATCCACGAAAGCGCCGACGTCGCAGCCGCAGAGCTGTTCTGGGCGGGGTTGGCCGAGGTGCCGGTGGAGCGGCTCAGCCGCTCCACGCTCAAGCGCCACAATCCCACGACGGTCCGAAAGAACGTCGGTGACAATTACCGCGGGTGCCTCGTCGTCAGTGTGCTCGACAGTGCCGACCTCTATCGCAGGATCGAGGGGTGGTGGTCCCGCATAGTGGTGGAGACGGCGCGGCGAAAGCCGTAGGGTGTGCTTGCCATCCCCGGTTGCTCTGCTGGCATGGGCGCCCAGACTTTGAATCTGGTGGTCGTAGGTTCGATTCCTGCCCGGGGAGCCCTAACCCCTTCGTGTGTGCATCGCGAGCAGGCCGTTTCCGCCCCCCGGTTATCCTCGTAGCGCCGAGGCACGGACGTGCGCTTTCGCTGAGCCTCAGGCTGTTCTGCCCTCTCTGCGAACCGACCGAGGAGCCTCCAGCGTGAGTGCCAATTCCCCTGCCGCTGTCATCGTGCTCGCCGCCGGCGGCGGGACGAGGATGAAGTCGAACAGCCTGCCGAAGGTGCTGCACGAGGTGTGCGGACGGTCCCTGGTGGGCCATGCGGTGGCTGCCGCGCAGGAGTTGGGCCCGGAGCAGCTGGTCGTCGTGGTGGGCCACATGCGCGAGAAGGTGGAGGCGCACCTGGCGGCGGGGTACCCGGCGGCGCGTTCGGTGGTGCAGGTGGAGCAGAAGGGCACCGGCCACGCGGTGCGGACGGCGCTGGAGGCGCTGGCGGAGTCGGGTGTGGAGCTGGACGGCACCGTGGTGGTGACGACCGGGGACGCTCCGCTGCTGACGGGGTCGACGCTGTCGTCGCTGGTGGGGGCACACGAGGAGCAGGGCAACGGGGTGACCGTGCTGACGGCGGTGGTGCCGGACGCGTTCGGTTACGGGCGGATCCTGCGGGACGACGTGGACGGCGCGGTCGCGTCGATCGTCGAGGAGAAGGACGCGACGGACGCGCAGCGGGCGATCGCGGAGATCAACTCGGGGGTGTACGCGTTCGACGCGAAGCTGCTGGCGGAGGCGTTGGGGCGGGTGACGACGGACAACGTGCAGGGTGAGGAGTACCTCACGGACACGTTGGAGATCCTGCGGACCGGGGGTCACCGGGTGGGTGCGGTGGTGGCGGGTGATTTCCGGGACATTCTGGGGATCAACGACCGGGTGCAGTTGGCGCAGGCGCGTCGGCTGCTGAACGACCGCCTGGTGGAGCGGGCGATGCGGGCGGGTGTGACGGTGGTGGATCCGGCGTCGACGTGGCTGGATGTGCAGGTGAGTTACGAGCCGGACGCGGTGGTGCTGCCGAACACGCAGTTGCAGGGTTCGACGCATCTGGGTGAGGGGTGCGAGGTGGGTCCGAACTCGACGCTGAAGGACACCCGGGTGGGTGCGGGGGCGCATGTGAGCAACACCACGGCGGATCGTGCGGTGGTGGGTGAGGCGGCGTCGGTGGGGCCGTACGCGTATCTCCGTCCGGGGGCGGTGCTGGCCCGCAAGGCGAAGGTCGGGACGTACGTGGAGATCAAGAATTCGGAGCTGGGTGAGGGTGCGAAGGTGCCGCACCTGTCGTACATCGGGGACACCACGATCGGTGAGGGCACCAACGTCGGTGCGGCTTCGGTGACGGTGAACTACGACGGGGTGAACAAGCACCGGACGGTCATCGGGGCCCACTGCCGTACGGGTTCGGACAACATGTTCATCGCGCCGGTGACGATCGGGGACGGTGCCTACACGGCGGCGGGTTCGGTGATCACGAGCGATGTGCCGGCGGGTGCGTTGGGGGTGAGCCGGGCGCAGCAGCGGAACATTCCGGGTTGGGTGGAGCGGAAGCGTCCGGGGACGTCGTCGGCGGAGGCGGCTGCGGCGGCGGGCGCTGCGGGTGCTGGGGTTGATGGGGTGGCCGGGGTCTGACGGGGCTGGTCGGGGGGTCCGAGGGCTGGTACCGGAGCGGACGCTTATCGCTCGGGCGCGTAACCTGGAGGTCATACGTGCGCCATTGGGCTTTCGGCCTGTGCTGGGGCGTACCGCCAATCCCCGACCTTCATCGCTTCAGGTGGTTGCCTGCCCGCGGTGCGGCGGGTTCATGTGCGTAAGCAACACGAGGAGACGGTGCAGTGAGCGGGATCACGACGTCGGGTGAGAAGAAGCTGAAGCTCTTCTCCGGCCGTGCCCACCCTGAGCTGGCGAAGGAGGTGGCCGCGTCGTTGGGCACCGAGCTCGTCCCGACGAAGGCGCTGGACTTCGCCAATGGTGAGATCTACGTGCGGTTCCTGGATTCGGCGCGTGGTGCGGACTGCTTCGTGATGCAGAGCCACACGGCTCCCATCAATCAGTGGATCATGGAGCAGTTGATCATGATCGATGCGCTGAAGCGGGCTTCGGCGCGCAGCATCACCGCGATCCTGCCGTTCTACGGGTATGCCCGGCAGGACAAGAAGCACCTGGGCCGGGAGCCGATCTCGGCGCGTCTGGTGGCGGACCTGCTGGCTGCGGCGGGTGCGGACCGGATCATGGCGGTGGATCTGCACACCGCGCAGATCCAGGGCTTCTTCTCCGGGCCGGTGGATCATCTGTTCGCGCTGCCGCTGCTGGCGGACTACGTGGGCGAGAAGGTGGACCGCTCGAAGCTGACCATCGTGTCGCCGGACGCGGGCCGGGTGAAGGTGGCGGACCAGTGGTCGGACCGTCTGGGTGCGCCGTTGGCGATCATCCACAAGCGTCGTGACATGACGCAGGCGAACACGATCCTGTCGGCCGAGGTCGTCGGTGACGTCAAGGACCGGGTCTGTGTGCTGGTCGACGACATGATCGACACGGCGGGCACGATCTGTGCGGCGGCGGACGCGCTGTTCGAGAACGGTGCGGCGGACGTGATCGTGGCGGCGACGCACGGTGTGCTGTCGGGTCCGGCGGCGGACCGGCTGAAGAACTCGCGGGTGAGCGAGTTCGTGTTCACGAACACGCTGCCGACGCCGGGCGAGATCCAGCTGGACAAGATCACCACGCTGTCGATCGCGCCGTCGATCGCGGCCGCGATCCGCGAGGTGTTCGAGGACGGTTCGGTGACGAGCCTCTTCGAGGGCGTGCACTGATTCTTCGGGTCCGGGTGCCTGCCGGCGCCCCGGCGGTGAGCCGTCGGGTGTGCGTGGGTGGGCGTTGACGATCTGTTCGGCGGCGGTCCTGGTCCCTTCGGGGCCGGGGCCGCTGTCGATTTCACGGTTGACTGCCGGTGCGGTTAGACTCGTGAGACTGCTCGGCGAGGGATGTCGTGTGCCTGTTCTGCGGGTGTGCGCTCCGTGATCGACGCGCTGCTCAGGCCGGTTCTGCCGGTTCCTGGCAGAGGTCGTAGGCCGCCGAGTGACCCCCAAACGTACTTGTGGGTGTGGTCCCGGCGGTTTTTTCGCGTTGCCTGCACCCCCGCGCCAGTTCTTATTCCGAGGAGTGCAGTCGTGTCCGAGATCCGCCTTGACGCCGAGACCCGTACCGAGTTCGGCAAGGGTGCCGCCCGTCGTGCCCGTCGCGCCGGCTTCGTCCCCGGTGTCGTCTACGGCCACGGCCACGCCCCGGTGCACCTGAACCTGCCGAGCCACGCGCTGATGATGGCGCTGAAGACCCCGAACGCCCTGCTGGTCGTGCCGATCGAGGGCAAGGACGAGTTCGTCCTCCCGAAGGCCGTGCAGCGTGAGGCCATCAAGCGCACCATCGAGCACGTCGACCTGCTGCTGGTGAAGCGCGGCGAGAAGGTCACCGTCGAGATCCCGGTCATCGCCGAGGGCGAGCTGGCCCCCGGTGGCAACCTGCTCGAGCACGTTCTGAACTCCCTGCCGGTCGAGGCCGAGGCCACCCACCTGCCCGAGTCCGTGACCGTCTCGGTCGAGGGCCTGGAGGCCGGTGCCTCGATCACCGCCGGTGACATCGCGCTGCCGAAGGGCACCACGCTGGCCGTCGAGGCCGACACCGTCGTCCTCCAGGTCATCGGCGCCCAGGCCTCGCAGGCCGACGCCGACGCCGAGGCCGCCGAGGCCGTGGCCGCCGAGGCCTGAGCCTCACCCCCTGCTTGAGACCGCTGCCCCGGCCCTCCGCCGCCATGGAGGGCCGGGGCAGCGGTGTGTCCGGGATGATGTGCTGGACGGCACGTTGAGGAGCGGTTGATGAGCGACGACGAGTACACAGGGCCCTGGCTGGTGGCCGGTCTGGGCAACCCGGGGGAGGGCTACGCCCGCAACCGGCACAACATCGGGTTCATGGTGGCGGACCTGTTGGCGCAGCGGATGGGTGCGAAGTTCAAGGCGCACAAGAGCCGGGCGCAGGTCGCGGAGGGGCGGCTGGCGGGGCAGCGGGTGGTGCTGGCGAAGCCGATGACGTTCATGAACCTGTCGGGTGGTCCGGTGACCGGGCTGCGGGATTTCTACAAGGCGCCGACGTCGTCGATCGTGGCGGTCCACGACGAGCTGGACATCGACTACGCGACCCTGCGGTTGAAGCTGGGTGGTGGTGACAACGGGCACAACGGGCTGAAGTCGATGACGAAGTCGCTGGGGCCGGGGTACTACCGGGTGCGGTGCGGGGTGGGTCGGCCGCCGGGGCGGATGGAGGTCGCGGACTTCGTGCTGAAGGACTTCTCGGCGGCGGAGCGCAAGGAGCTGGACTGGTTCGTGGACCGGGCCGCCGACGCGGTGGAGGCGTTGGTGTCGGAGGGGCTGGAGCGGGCGCAGGCGAACTACAACTCCTGACCGGGTGTCATTCCACCGGTGCCGGCGGCGGGGTGGGCGTCGCGGTGGCCGGTGGTCCGGCCGGTTCGTTCCGGCTGCCGGTGTGTCGGGCGCGGGTCGGTGCGGGTGCTCCGCGGTGGGCCGGGGCGTCCCGTGCGGGGTACGCAACGGTGTTACAACGCTTGGCCGTGCTCGTCCGGTCCGGCGTGGGACGCGTGGGGCGGATCGGATACGGTCGGTCGAGTACGCGATGGGGTCTGGGGAGTGCTCGATGCGGAGTTTGCGGCGGGTGCGGCGGTTGCGTCGCACGCGGGTGGTACGGCTGGCGAGGCTCGGCCGGCGGGTCGGTACGGCGGGCGCGGTGGGGGTGCTGATCTCGATGGCCGGCCCGGCCCACGCGGAGGGCTCGGAGCCCGGTACGGGGGTGGCTTCCTCCCCGGCGCCGGCCTCGGCGGAGTTCGCGCCGGTGCTGAGCGACTCGGTCGGCGGGGACGCGGGCCTGGTCGCGGTGGGCGGCGGCCTGGTGGTGGTGGCCGGGGGTGCGGCGCTGTGGCTGAAGCGCCGCCGTTCAGGGGTGCTGGAGCAGCACTGAACCGGTGACCGGTCGCGGTGCCCGGTGAGCGGCCGTGGTGCCGCCCGCCCGGCGTGGCGTGGCGTGGCGTGGTGAGGTGGACGTACGGCCGTGGGCCGGTTTCCGGGTGACCGGGGCCGGCCCGGTGTGTTGTCCGGGGCCTTGGGGGTTCGCCGGGGGCCGGCCGGGCGGGCCCCCGGACGGCAGCGCGCCCGCCGGCGGGGTGCCGGCGGGCGCGATACGTGCGGTCGTGCGCGGGTGCGGTCAGCCGGTGTTGCGCAGGCCGGCCGCGATCCCGTTGACGGTGAGCAGTAGCGCGCGGGCGCGCAGCGGGTCCTCGGGGCGTCCCTGGGCGACGAGTTCGCGCTGGCGGCGCAGCAGGGCGACCTGGAGGTAGGAGATCGGGTCGAGGTAGGCGTCGCGGACGGCGAAGGTCTGCTTCAGCACCTCGTTGTGCTCCAGGAGTTCGCTCTCGCCGGTGAGGCGCAGCACCTCCTTGAGGGTGAGCTCGTGCTCGGCGACGATCTGGTCGAAGACGTGGTGCAGTTCGGCGGGGACGAGCTGCTCGACGTAGTGGCGGGCGATCCGCAGGTCGGTCTTGGCCAGCGTCATGGCGACGTTGGACAGGAAGTTCTGGAAGAAGTGCCACTGGCCGTGCATCTCGTCCAGGACGTCGCCGAGGCCGGCCGCGCGGGCGGCGGCGAGGCCGGAGCCGACGCCGTACCAGCCGGGGACGATCTGGCGGGACTGGGTCCAGCCGAAGACCCAGGGGATGGCGCGCAGGCCGTCGAGGCCGGCGCCGGAGTCGGGGCGGCGGGAGGGGCGGGAGCCGAGGTGCAGGGAGGCGAGCTGGTCGACGGGGGTGGCCGCGAAGAAGTACTTCGGGAGGTCCTCCTGCTCGACGAGGGCGCGGTAGGAGTCGTGGGCGGCCTGGGAGACCTGGTCCATGGCGGCGTCCCAGCGGGCCAGTTCCTCGGGGGCCTGGCGGGGCGCGGTGTGCAGGGCGGAGGCGGCGAGGGTGGCGGAGATGGTGAGTTCGAGGTTCTCGCGGGCCAGTGAGGGCAGCAGGTACTTGTCGGAGATCACCTCGCCCTGCTCGGTGACCTTGATCTCGCCTTCGAGGGTGCCCCAGGGCTGGGCGAGGATCGCCTCGTGGGAGGGGCCGCCGCCGCGGCCGACGGTGCCGCCGCGGCCGTGGAAGAGGCGCAGTCGGATGCCGTAGCGGTGGGCGACGTCGCGCAGCCGGCGCTGGGCGCGGTGGATCTCCCACTGGGAGGTGGTGATGCCGCCGAACTTGGAGGAGTCGGAGTAGCCGAGCATGACCTCCTGGATGTCGCCGCGCAGGGAGACGAGCAGCCGGTAGGAGGGGTCGGAGAGCATCTCGTCCAGGATGCGGTCGGCTTCCTGGAGTTCGTCGGTGGTCTCCAGCAGCGGGACGATGCCGATCTTGGCGATGCCGGCGTGCAGGTCGATCAGGCCGGCCTCGCGGGCGAGGACGGTGGCGGCGAAGACGTCGTCGGCGCCCTGGCACATCGAGATGATGTAGCTCTCGACGATCTCGTCGCCGAAGCGCTCGAAGCCTTCGCGGATGGTGTTGAAGACGCCGAGGGTCTTGGTGCCGGCTGCGTCGAGCGGGGCGGGGGTGGGGGCGAGCGGGCGGCGCGAGCGGAGTTCCTTGGCGAGCAGCTTCTGGCGGTACTCGCGGGGCATGTCGGCGTAGCGCCAGGCCTCTTCGCCGAGCCGGTCGAAGAGCTGGCCGAGGGCGTGGTGGTGGGCCTCGGCGTGCTCGCGGACGTCCATGGTGGCGAGCTGGAGGCCGAAGGCCTCGATGGTGCGGATGGCGCGGGCGAGGCGGCCGTCGGCGATGAGTTCGCCGCGGTGGCTGCGCAGCGAGTCCTGGATGAGCCGCAGGTCGGCGACGAGGTCGCGGGTGCCGCGGTAGTCGCGGCCTTCGACGTGCGGGGTGCCGTGGGCGAGGCGCTCGCGGGTGTTCTCCAGCTTGAGGCGCACGCAGGTGGCCTTGAGCCGGTAGGGCTCCTCGGCGTTCATCCGCTTGTAGCGGGGGCTGAGCTCGGGGAGCAGGTGGAGGTCGTTGTTGAGGGAGGCGAGGAGTTCGACGGAGGCGCCGGCGAGCCGCTCGGAGGTGGAGAGGGAGTTGCGCAGGTCGTCGACGGCGGCGAGGGCGTCCTTGATGCCGTACTCGTGCTGCAGGTTGAGGACGTCCCAGGTGACCTGCGGGGTGACGTTGGGGTTGCCGTCGCGGTCGCCGCCGATCCAGGTGCCGAAGGTCAGCGGCCGGACGCCCTCGGGGAGGGTGAGGCCGACCCGGGCGAGCTCCTCGTGGAGTTCTTCGAGGACCTCGGGGACGGCGTCGCGGTACAGCTCGTCCAGGTAGTAGACGGCGTTGCGGGCCTCGTCGGTGGGCTCGGGGCGGGCGATGCGCAGCTCGTCGGTCTGCCAGAGCAGGTCGATGACCTCGGCGAGGCGGCGGTCGGCCTGGCGCTTGGCGGAGGAGTGCCGGGCGGGGTCGGTGGTGGAGAGGCCCGAGGCGACGTGCTCGCGGTGGATGCGCTCCAGCAGCTCGCCGATCCGGCGGAGCTTGTTGAGGACGCTGCGGCGGGCGGCCTCGGTGGGGTGTGCGGTGAAGACCGGGCGTACGGCCAGGTGGGCGAGGGTGTCCTCGAGGTGCTTGGGGTCGGCCTCGGCGAGCTGGTCGGCGGTCTGGGCGAGCAGCGAGCCCTCGCGGGCGCGGCGGGTCGCGAACTCGCGGCCGCGGTGCACCTGCTCGGTGACGTTGGCGAGGTGGAAGTAGGTGGAGAAGGCGCGGACGAGCTTGCCCGCGGTTTCCAGGTCGATGTCGGAGAGGAGTTCGGCGGTCGCCTCGCCGTCGGTGCGGCTGAGCAGGCGGACCTGCTCGACCAGGCCCAGCAGCTGCGGGCCCTCCTGACGGACGAGCGTCTCGCCGAGCAGGTCGCCGAGGCGGCGGATGTCCGCGCGCAGGGCTGCGTTGTCTGCGATCGGACCTGCGGCGGCGTTGGGACTGTCCGCCGGGGTGGGGACCGGAGCGGTCACGGCTGGCTCCCTGTGGTGGTGGGGTTCGGCAACGGCTCTTGTCACCTGGGTGACGGTGACGCGTGCGGACCGCGCTGTCCGACGCGACCAGCATAGGTGGGTGGGTGGCTCGCGTCCGAGAGGTGGCCGGATCGCGGACACGTCCGGTCGTTCGGGGCGGTCGGCGGTGAGAGGTCTGGACCACTTGGCGGGGGTCGGCGAGGCCCGGCGGGGGGCGCGAGGACAGCCGCAGGGACGGTCGCGGACGGGGAATCCGATGGGGCCGGATCGCCCCAGCGCCTAGGCTGTCAGGTATGAGTAACCCGCCTGGGGAGGCAGCGCCGCCGGTCCGGCCGCTGTGGTGGTGGAAACGGCGCCGTAGCGCGTTCCTGGACATCGGGCTGGCCGTGCTGGCCGGCCTGGAATGCGCATTCGGGGCGTACCAGTTCGTCGGCAACCGGCTGGGGATGGGCCTGCCGCTCGCGGTCCTGGCCGTGGTGCTCGGGGTGCTGGCGGGGGCGTCGCTGGTGGTGCGCCGGCGCTGGCCGGCGGTGCCGGTGCTGATGGCGCTGCTGTTCCTGCCGGGGCTGTCCGGCGTGATCCTGCTGATGGTGTCGCTGTACACGCTGGCGGCGACCTGGGAGTGGCCCTCGCGGCGCCGGCGGGTGGTGGCCCTGTCGGGGCTGGCGTTCGTCGAGTCGGTGGGGATGGTGCTGACGGCGATGCTCGCCCCCGGCACCTCGGCGCCCTCGCCGGAGGTGGGCGGGCCGCCGCTGTGGGGCCTGGTCCTGCTGGCGGTGCTGGTCGGGGTGGCGTTGACGGTTCCTCCGGTGGTCACCGGGCTGTACGTGGGGGCGAAGCGGCGGCTGGTGGAGTCGCTGAAGGACCGTGCGCACGGGCTGGAGACCGAGCTGGACCTGCTGGCCGAGCAGGCGCAGGAGCGGGCCCGCCGGGCGCGGCTGGAGGAGCGCACCCGGATCGCCCGGGAGATGCACGACGTGGTCGCGCACCGGGTGTCCCTGATGGTGGTGCACGCCGGTGCGCTGGAGCGGATCGTGGCGAAGGATCCGCAGAAGGCGGCGCAGAGCGCCAAGCTGGTGGCGGAGGTCGGCCGGCAGGCGCTGGACGAGCTGCGGGAGATCCTCGGGGTGCTGCGGATGGCCGAGGAGCCGGGCGCCGGGTCCGGCGAGCAGGCGGACGGGCTGGCCGGGCTGCCGGGCCTGGTCGACCAGTCGAAGGCGGCCGGGATGACCGTCACCTTCACGGTCAGCGGGGCGCGCCGCCCGTTCAGCACCGAGGCGGAGCGGACGGCCTTCCGGGTGGTCCAGGAGGGGCTGACCAACGCGCACAAGCACGCGGGCGGGGCGCTGGTGGCGGTGCTGCTGGCGTACGTGCCGAACGGGGTCCGGGTGGCGGTGGTGAACGGCTGCCCGGCGGCGGGGGAGCGGGTGGGCCTGCCGAGCGGGGGCAACGGGCTGGTCGGGATGCGCGAGCGGGTGGTGGCGCTGGGCGGCACCTTCCGGGCCGGGCCGGAGTGCGACGGCGGTTTCCGGGTCGAGGCGGTGTTGCCCTCGCGGCTGGCACTGCAGAGCGAGCGGCTGGGCTGAGCGGGCGCCGGGCCGTGCGGGCGGTCGAGCCGGCCCGGTGCCCGGGGCCCGATGCCCGGGGCGGCCGGGTCAGGCCGGCGGCGGACCGGTGCGCAGGCGCTCGGGGACGGTGCCGAGCAGCAGGGTGCTGACCGCCTGGTCGACGCCCTCGCCGAGGAACCACTCGCCGGTGTGGTCCAGGCTGTAGACCCGGCCCGCCTCGTCGATGGCGAGCAGCGCCCGGCCGTACATCTCCTCGCCGAGCGGGGCGAGCTTGGTGTCCAGGGCGCGGCCGAGGTCGGCCAGGGTGCGCGGCTGGTGCAGGCCGCAGAGCGGGTCGAGCAGGAACGGCGTGCGGGCCAGTTCGCGTCCGGCGCCGGACGGTTCGAAGTGCAGGCCGCCGAACTCGGCCCAGGCCTCCACCGCCGCCGGGAACACCGAGTGCCGTACGCCGTGCGCATCGCCGGGGGCGCCGTACCCGGCGAGGGCGTCGGCCCACTCCTCGGCCTGCTGGATCTGCCAGCGGCCGGGGTGCCAGCCGGCCTGCTTGAGCTCGGCGGCGACGTCGGCGGGAAAGCGCGGCCGCAGCCGGGCGGGGGTCTGACTGAGCGGGTTCAGAGCGTGCTCCAGCGATCGGGGACAGGGGTCGTGCGGCGGGGCGGCGGTCAGGCGCCGGGGGGCCCGACGGCGACGCTCTGGACGTTCAGGTGTTCCAGCAGCGGCTCGCAGGACCGGCACGGCGGCGCGTGGGTGCCGTGCGAGGGGTCGTGCTCCTCCCGGATCCGGACGGTGGTCAGCCGGGCGCCCTTGAGGGACTTGCGGGCCTCGCCCAGGCTGAGCGGTTTGCGGGCGGCGCGCTTGGAGCGGCCGGCGTCCACCGTGGTCAGGTGCTGGGAGAGCAGGACGGCCTCCGGGCAGTGCCCGGTGAACCGCTCCCGGTGCTCGATCGGCAGGGCGTCCAGGAAGTCGCCGACCAGCGGGTGCAGGCCGGGTCGGTGCTCGGTCTTGTCGCCGGCGAGGGTGAGCACCTCGCCGCCGCGCAGCGAGAGGGCGGCCGCGACGGCGGGCAGCAGGCTGTCGCGGAGGTGGCGCAGCAGGGGGGCGCCGGCCGGGGTGGTCTCCTCGACGGTCATACGGCCTCCTCCTTCTGCGTGGCGTCCGCTCCGGTCGCCGCTCGGTCCGTCCGGGCCGGTGGTCCGGTTGTCCGTCCGTCCGGTCCGTCCGTCCGGGCTACCGGCGGGTAGTGCCCTGGCGTGGGCCTACGGCGGTTCGGACCGGCTTCGGCCCGGGCCCAAGCCTGTCAAACGCCACTGTCAGTCGGTCACCCGGGGTGTTGGGCCGGGGAGAGAAGGATGGGGCATCGGCGGCCCGGAACGCGGGAGGCGGGGCCGGTGCACACGCGGTGGGGGCCGGATCTGCACGCTGTCCTCACGAATCGGGCCCGGATCGGCCCTGGACAGGCCCGGATCGGCGCTGGACCGGCGCTGGACCGGCTTCGTACCGGCCCCGGTCGAGCGGATCCCGGCAGGTGGCGGCGGGTGGGCCGTGCGACGGCCGGCGACCGGGACGCCGGGCGCCGGGGCGGCCGGGCGGGCACCGGTCGCGGCCGGCAACTCCGCGGCCCGAAAGCGCTGTTGGGGCAGTCTCTGGCGGGGCGGCGCGGTGCCGGGCAGGGGGCCCGGCGAGGGCGTACCCGCGGCGGCCGGGCGATGCGGCGGCCCCGCCGGGCGGCCGGGCGGCCGGGGGCGGGGCGTGGCACCCCGTCGGCCGCTGCGGCCTGCTCGGACGAACCTCCAGGCGGGGCGACCGTGCTCCGGGCCGACCCCCTACCCTGGTGTCCAGCAATCGGCTTCAGTAGGTGGGGGCTCCCAGATGACGACAGGTCGGCCCGGCACCGCCGCCGCGCCCAACGGGGCGTACGCGGGCCAGGTGGTGCAGTTCCCGGACCCGGTACGGGCGCAGAGGCATCCCGCCGGGGTCCGGGTGGACGAGTACGGGTACCCGGACTTCAGTGCGTACGCCGCGGCCGCCGCCGAGGTCGCCGACCCGCCGGACGGCTTCGGGGTCGACGAGCTGAGACTGACCGACTTCGTCTCGGCGAACGCCGCGCTGTTCACCCAGGGCCACGAGCTCTGGGCCGACCTGGACACCGCCGTCGCCACCCCGCCCGGCTGGACCTGGCACCACGCCGTCGGGCGGGCCGCCCCGGGCTGGCGCCGGATGGAGCTCGTCCCGGTCGAGGTGAAGGCGCTGCTGCGGCACCACGGCGGGCTGGCCCGCTCCACCGCCGACCACGGCCGGCGCGGCACCCGCCCGCTCCAGGAGCACCGCCCGGTGCACTTCTCGCTGGCCAAGGACGGCGGCGACCCGCTGAGCGTCCCGGAGGACCTGGTCCAGCGGGCGGAGGAGCGGCTGGGGTACCGGCTGCCCGGCGCCTACCGCAACTTCCTCAAGGTGGCCGGCGGCCGCACGCCGGCCGGCGTCGCGCTCGACACCGAGTACGGACTGCTGCTCGACCAGCCGTTCCTGACGCTCAGTGAGGAGTACGGGGTCGACGACCTCGTCTACGCCAACAAGTGCCTGCGGGACCACCTGACCAAGGACTACCTCGCGATCGCGTACGTCCAGGGCGGCCTGCTGGCGATCAAGGTCCGTGGCGAGGGCACCGGCTCGGTCTGGGCCTGCCTCTACGACGACGCCCGGGACGCCGGCGGTCCGGAGGCGCCGGAGGACCGGGTGGCGCGGCTGCTGCTGCCCTGCGGGGACGACTTCGACGCGTTCCTGCTCCGGCTGGCCGGCAGCCCGCCGGAGCTGGAGACGGTCGCGGAGCTGATGGTGGACGGCGGGTTCGCCCGGGCCGTCCCGGTGCGCTGAGATGCGCGGCGGGCGGCGGGCGGGGCAGGCAACAGATGGTGAGCGGACAGGGGTGAACCGGGCGTGGTGACGTACGCGCAGGCGCAGGCGGTCGCGGACGACTGGATCAATGGCGGGGTGCCGCGCTCGCAGCAGCGCGAGGTACGGGTCCGGGAGTTCGACCTGGGCTTCGTGTGCTGGTCGGTGGACCCGGCCGAGGGCCCGGCGGGCGACGGCGGCGAGGTACGGCTGGTGATCGCCCGGGACACCGGGGCGAGCACCCTGTGGCCGGCCCTGCCGGTGAACGAGGTCGTCCGGCAGTACGAGGAGGTCTACGGACGGCCCGTGGGGGCGAACCCGGCGGGTGCCGCCCGACCGGCCCCGGGTCCGGTCGAGGCGACCTCGTTCCTGCTCAGCCCGCCGCAGTGGCTGCAGGAGGCCGGCGCGGCGGCGATCGCGGCGGAGGCCGCGCGGCTCGGCGCGCCCGCACCGGCCGCCCAGCAACCGGCCCCGGCCCCGGCACCGGCCCCGACACCCGCCGCCCCGCCCGCGCCCGAGCCGGAGTTCGCCGGCGGGTACGGCCAGGGCGCCGGGCCCGCCGTCCTCAGCACGCCGCCCGCCTCCGACCGCCCGGCCGGGGATGCGCCGACCATGCTCGCCCCGCCGTCCGGCCGGGACGCGCCCGCGCCGCCCGCCGGCGGCGAGGCCGCCACCGTGCTGCTGCCCGAGGGGATGCCCGCCGGCCCCCCGGCGCCGCCCGGTGCCACACCGCCGTTCCCGGCCCAGCAGCAGGCCGCCGACGGGTACGCGCCGACCGTGCTCGCCCCGCCCGGCGGCCCGCCGGGCCTGGCCGGGCTGCCCGGCGCGCCCGGCACCCCGCAGCCCCCGGTCGACCACGCCGCCACGATGCTGGCGCCCCCGGAGGGCCTGCCCGGCGCTCCGGGCGTGCCCGGTCCGCCCGTGGTCGGCCCCGGCGTCGACCACGCGCCGACCATGCTGGCCTCGCCCGACGCGGCGCCCGGCCTGATGGGCCTGCCCGGCGCCCCCGCGGCCCCCGGCCCGGCCGGCCTCGGCCGGTCCGGTTCCAGCGCCCCGCCGCCCCCGCCGCCCGCCGACCTGCGCGGCGGCGCCGGGCCCGCCCAGGGCGGTGCCGGCCGCGGTGCGAGCGCCCCGCCGCCGCCTCCGCCGGGCGGACTGCGCCAGTCCCCCGGCGTCGCTCCGGCGGCCGGCGGCCTCGGCCGATCCGGTTCCAGCGCCCCGCCGCCGCCCCCGCCGCCCGGGCTGCGCGGCGCCGACGGCCCGCCCGCGCCGGCCCCCGCCGCCGCGCCGCCCGGCGCCCCGGGCGGTCCGGCCGCAGGTGTCGCGTACGAGCGGACCCAGCTGGCCCACGCGGTCGAGCTGCCCGGCGGCCCCGGCACGCCGCGCCCGGCCGTGCCGCCGGCCGGCTACGGCTACCCGGGCGCCGGTGCGCCCGGGGCCGCGGGCCCGGCCGTCGCGCCCGCCGTGGTGCCGCCGCCCGCCCCCGGCCCGCAGGGCCCGCCGGTGCCCCCCGGGGTCCCGGTGGTCGGCCCCGGCTACTTCGCCGCGCTCAGCTACCGGGCCCCCGACGGCTCGGAGCAGAAGCTGCTGCAGCGCAGCGAGCCGGGCACGCCGCACCCGGAGTGGAAGATCCTCCAGGAGCTGCGCCGGCTGAACGTCCCGCCGGAGCAGGTGCTGGAGCTGTACACCGAGCTGGAGTCCTGCGACCTGCCGGGCGGCTACTGCGCGCGGATGATCCGGGCGTCCTGGCCGAACGTGCGGCTGACCCACACCGCCGGCTACGGGCGGGACCAGCAGGCCCGGCAGGCCGGGATGTCCCACCTGCTGGACCATCTGGACGAGCTGCACCAGCTGGCCTCCGCCCCGCAGCGCCCGCGCCCCGTCCGGGCGCCGCTGCCGGCGCCGGGCAGTGTGCCGCCGCTGCCGCCGCTCCCGCCGCAGCAGCTGGCGGCGGAGCTGGGCCAGGCCTTCGGGCCGGCCGTGTTCCGCTTCGAGCAGCGCGCGGTCTCCCGCCAGGGGGTGCCGGAGCCGGTCGCGCAGACCCTGATGTGGGCCGGTCTGCCGCGGGACTTCGGGCCGTTCTTCTGGGCCCAGGCGCAGGAGGGCCGCCCGATCCCGACGCTGGCCGAGCTGGCCGCCGAGCGGGGCGTCCAGGGCGGGCCGGACTTCGGCGGCTACCTCGTTCTCGGCAACGACTACGGGCGCCAGCTGTGCGTGCAGTACGGCACGGCGGCCGTGGTGGCGGTGGACCTGGAGGGCGGCGGGGAGCCGCCGCGCTTCGTGAACACCGGCGTGCCGGAGTTCGTCCGTTCGCTCGCCCTGCTGGGCCGGATGTGGCGGCTGCGGTACTCGCTCACCCCGGACCAGGCGGGCCGCTGGACCACCGACTTCCAGACCCAGCTGGCCGCGGTCGACCCGGCGGCGCTGCAGTCGGCGGACACCTGGTGGGCGGTTCTTCTCGAACAGTTCTGGGACGGTCTGCTCTAGCGGATCGCCGCAGGTGACGGGGGCGTACCGGCCTCGGGTACGGCCCCCGTCCGTGTCGGCACGGCGGTGCCTCGTTGGGGTTTCGCCACGATCTGCGCAAAATAGGTCAAGAGGACGGTCGTACCCGCCCGCTCCTCGCCACGCATCGATTCGTCCCGGCCCTGGGCTCCGCAGCCCGTGATCACGAGGGGAAGAGCCCATGAGCGACGCCGTCTCCCAGTACGGCTTCACCGTTGGCCGGCGTGGCTACGCGCCCGAACAGGTCGACCGGTCGCTGGTCGCGTTGACCGCCCAGCGGGACGCCGCCTGGGAGCGGTTGAGCGTGCTCGGCGCCGGCCTGCGGGAGATGGAGAAGCGGCTCGCCGACATCCAGCAGGCCGCCGAGAACGCGCCGGAGCCCGACTACAGCGTGCTCAGCGAGCAGGCCGCCGGGCTGGCCGCCGGGGCCGAGGCCGAGGCGCTGGCGGTCCGCGAGGCCGCGGAGCGCTTCGCCGAGGACACCCGGGACGAGGTCTACGAGGCCGGCCAGGCGCTGGCCCGGGCCGCCGAGGAGTACGCGGCCGCCCTGCGCGCCGAGTCCGACCAGGCCGCCCGGCGCAGCGAGGAGCGCACCCGGGCCGAGGCCGAGAAGCTGCGCGGCGAGGCGGACCGCGACGCCCGCGGCGTTCGGGACGCCGCCACCGCGCACGCCGCCAAGGTGCGGGTGGCCGCCGCCGAGGCCTCCGAGCAGGCCGAGGCGGCCCTGGCCGACCTGCGCCGCAGCGCGGACGAGATGTTCGCCGCCGCGGTGGTGAAGGCCGACGCCGAGGACGCCAAGATCACCATGACCGCGGAGCGCCGGCTCAAGGAGGCCGAGCAGTTCCGCGAGACGGTGCTCAGCCAGATCAAGCAGTCGGACGCCGAGGCCCAGGCCAAGGCGGACCAGCTGATCGACCGGGCCCGCCGGGAGGCGGAGCGGGTCAACGCGATCAGCGAGCAGGAGCAGTCGGAGTTCGAGACCCGCTACGAAGTGGTCCAGCAGCACCTCGACCACATCAAGGGCACCCTGGCCTCGCTGACCGGCGCGGCCGTCGGTGCCGTGGAGCCCGAGCCGGAGCCCGGCCCGCAGGTCGCCGCGGTGCCCGCGGCCGACGCGGCGGCGGGCGAGGACGCGGTCGTGGCCGAGCCCGTCGTGGTGGGGGGCACCGTCCAGCTGCGGTCGGTGGCCCGCCCGGCGGCCCGTCCGGTGGACTCCGAGGCGGACACCGGGGAGATCGTGCTGACCGTCGACGCGCCTCCGGCGGCCGAGGACGCCCGGGAGGCGGGATTCCCGGCGGCCGTCCCCGCGACCGCCCCGGCCCCGGTGCAGGCGGCCGTCCCCGCGCCCGGCGGCGGTCAGTCCGTGCCGGGCGACGCGGCCACCGAGGTGCTCCCGGTGACGCCCGCCGAGCCCGGTTTCGTGCCCGGCCGGGTCGCTCCGGCCGCCTCCGCCGACGCCTTCGCGGACGCTCCCGCCGTGGGGCCGGCGCCCGATTCGGTGGTGCCGCCGAAGCCGGCCGCCGCGCCGTCGGCCGGTGTGTCGTCGAGCGGTGTGCCGTCGAGCGGTGCCGCGCCGGCCGGTGCCGGGTCGGGCGATGCCGGGTCGGGCGGATCGGCGCCGGGTGCTGCCGCGCCCGCCGCTGCCGCCTCCGCCGGCGCGCCGCCGGCCGGTGGTGAGGAGGTCGCGACCCGGATCATTCCGAAGATCGTGATCGTGGACGACGGCTCCGACTACGCGACGCCCCACACGGTCGTTCCCCGCCGCAAGTGACCGCGGCCGGCGGCTGACCGCCGTCCGGCCGCCGGCCGTGACCACGTCCGCCCGGGCCGCCGGCCCGCTCGACCGGGCGTCCGGTCAGAGCACCTCGACCGTGGCGCCGGCCGGCCGCCGGCGGCAGTCCAGGACGTACCGGGCGTGCGTGGTCACGGCCGGGAGGTCGAACTCCGGGTGCTCGGTGAGCAGGACGACCGCGTCCGCCGCGGCCAGTTCCCCGGGTGTCGCCGCCACCCGGGGGACGGCCCCGGACGGGCCTGCGTCCGGCTGCTGCCCGGCCGCCGGCCGACGGGGGAGCACCGGCTCCGGCAGGCCCGGCCCGGCCACCGCGTACGGGTCGCCTGCCGCGTACGGCTCGCCTGCCGCGCAGGGGTCGTCCGCCGCATACGGGTCGTCCGCCGCGTACGGGTCGGTCACCGCGTCCGGGTCGGCCGCCCGGACCTCGGCGCCCGCCCGGGTGAGCAGCTCGACGATCCGGGCGACCGGCGTCACCCCGGCGTCCCCGGCGCTCCCCCCGTCCGCCGCGCCGAACAGCAGGATGCGCGCGCCCCGCACCGGCCGCCCCCGCTCCGCCAGTGCCGCGGTGAGCCGGCGCACCACGTAGTCGGGCATCCGGCCGTTCACCTCGTTGGCCAGCTCCACCAGGCGGAAGGACTGGCCGAGCGCCCGTTCCGCCCGCCAGGGCAGGAAACCGGGGTCGATCGGCAGGCAGGGCCCGCCCGCCCCGGGCCCCGGGGTGGGGCGCAGGTGGCCGAAGGGCCTGGTGGCGGCCGCGTCGATCGCCTCCCGGAGGTCCAGCCCCAGGTCGTGGGCGAACATCGCCAGCTCGTTGACCAGCGCGGTGTTCACCTGCCGAAAGCCGCACTCCAGCAGTTGGGTGAGCTCCGCCTGGCAGCAGGAGGAGACCGGGACGGTCCGCTCCACCAGCCGGCGGTAGAAGGCGTCGACCGCGGCCAGCGCCGCCGGACCGAGGCCCGACACCACCTTCGGGGTGTTCTCCAGCCGCCGGGCGGGATCGCCCTGGTCGATCCGGCCGGGGCTGCAGCCGAGGTGGAAGTCCCGGCCGGCGGTCAGCCCGGAGCCCTCCTCCAGCAGCGGGGCAAGCAGTTCCTCGGTCGTCCCGGGGTAGCTGGTCGACTCCAGCACCACTGTCGCGCCCGGGCGCAGGTGCCGGGCCAGCAGGCGCGCGGACGACTCGACCAGCGAGAGGTCGGGGGCCCCGTCGCGCAGCGGGACCGGCACGGTGATCAGCGCGACCTCGAAGCCCTCGACGTCGGCCGGGTCCGTCGACGGCCGGTAGGCGCCGCTCTCCAGCAGCGGTCGCAGCCGGGCGGCCGGGACGTCCTCGACGCAGGACCCGCCCGCGGTCAGCCGCTTGATCCGGCCCTCGTCCACGTCGTACCCGACGACCCGGTGCCCCACCTCGGCCGCGCGGACCGCCAGTGGCAGTCCCACCCGGCCCTGGCCTGCGACGACCACCCGCACGGCGGACCACCCCCTCCCTCGCGGGCCGCCGTCCCGGCGGCCCCGGCGCGGCCCCACCGCGTCCTGGACATCAGGGTAGGGAGCGGGCCAGGACCGCGTGGGCTTTCCGGTGTTCGCGCGGGAGCGGCCAGCACGTGCGGGGCAGTCCCGCAGCAGGGCGACGGGGCGACAGCTCAGCGGGGCGACCGGGCGGCGGGGCCCCGGAACGCGAAGAGGCCGAGACCCGTGGCGCCCTCCAGGAAAGGGCGCCACGGTTCCCGGCGCTTGGGCGGGCGCCCCCACCCAGGGTCGCCCGGCCGCGCAGTCCGACCCCCATCGGGCTGCGTCCGTGTCCGCTGCAGCCATCCCCCACGGTTGGGTGCGGCGGGCACATTCACCATGCTGCGCGATCTCCATGGACGGCCAGTGACAGGAGTATGTCCACTTCGTGGCATTCATTCGCGGTGTCCGCCCGCATGCGTACGGGATGTTCATCCACGGCATTCCGGGCCGCACCGGACGCGGCACGACCGGTGCGCCGCGTCAGCGTCCGCGCCGCGGCGTAGGCTGGACACCCCCGGCCGCTCGGCGCGCCGGGCCGTTCGCGTTGCCCCGCCGGACCTCCGGCGCCCGGGCACTCCAGCTACGGGACGAAGAAGAGACTCCACATGAGCCTGACCGGACTGCTCGATGTCGTCGCGCGGGACGCCGCCCTCGCCGAGGCCATCGAGGCCGCCACCGCCACCGGCGCCTCGGCGGGCGCCCGCCAGCACCTCGACCTGGTCGGCCCGCCCGCCGCCCGGCCGTTCGCCGTCGCCGCCCTGGCCAGGGCGCTGGCCTCGCGGGCCGACGGGGAACGCGGCCGCCCGGTGCTGGCGGTGACCGCGACCGGCCGGGAGGCCGAGGACCTCGCCGCCTCGCTGCGCTCGCTGCTGCCCGCCGACGCCGTGGCCGAGTTCCCCGCTTGGGAGACGCTGCCGCACGAGCGCCTCTCGCCGCGATCGGACACCGTCGGCCGCCGGCTCGCGGTGCTGCGCCGGATCGTCCACCCGCGCGCGGACGATCCGGCGGCCGGGCCGGTCCAGGTGATCGTGGCACCCGTCCGCTCGGTGCTGCAGCCGCAGGTGAAGGGCCTGGCCGAGCTGGAGCCGGTGGCGCTGCTGCGGGGGCAGACGCACGACCTGGGGACGATCGCCCGGGGGCTCGCGGCCGCCGCCTACTCCCGGGTCGAACTGGTCGAGAAGCGCGGTGAGTTCGCCGTCCGCGGCGGCATCCTGGACGTCTTCCCGCCGACCGAGGAGCACCCGCTGCGGGTGGAGTTCTGGGGCGACGAGGTGGAGGAGATCCGCTACTTCAAGGTCGCCGACCAGCGCTCCCTGGAGATCGCCGAGCACGGCCTGTGGGCGCCGCCCTGCCGGGAGCTGCTGCTGACCGACGCGGTGCGGGCCCGGGCCGCCGAACTGGCCGAGGCGCATCCGGAGCTGCGCGAGATCCTCGACAAGATCGCTCAGGGCATCGCGGTCGAGGGCATGGAGTCGCTGGCACCCGTGCTGGTCGACGACATGGAGCTGCTGCTGGACGTCCTGCCGGCCGGCAGCGTCACCGTGGTCTGCGACCCGGAGCGGGTCCGGACCAGGGCCGCCGACCTGGTGGCGACCAGTCAGGAGTTCCTGCACGCCTCCTGGGTGGCCGCCGCCTCCGGCGGGGACCGCCCGATCGACGTCGAGGCGATCGACGTGTCGGCCGCCTCGCTCTGGTCGCTGGCCGACGTCCGCGAGCACGCGGCCGGCATCGGCCTGCCCTGGTGGTCGGTCAGCCCGTTCGCCACCAGCGACTCCTCGGTCGGCTCGGTGCTGGCCCGCGGCGGAGCCGCTGATGAGTACAGCGACACGAACACGCTGACCCTCGGCATGCACGCCGTGGAGGCCTACCGGGGCGACACCGCCCGCGCGATCGCCGACGCCAAGGAGCGGCTGGCCGCCGACTGGCGGGTCGTCATGGTGACCGAGGGCCACGGCCCGGCCTCCCGGCTCGCCGAGGTGCTCGGCAACGAGGGCATCCCGGCCCGCCTGGTCGCCGACCTCGCCGAGGCGCCGACCCGGGACGTCGTGTACGTCTCCTGCGGCTCGATCGAGCACGGCTTCGTCGACGAGACGCTGAAGCTCACCGTCATCACCGAGACCGACCTGTCCGGCCAGAAGTCCTCCACCAAGGACATGCGCCGGATGCCCTCGCGGCGCCGCAACGCCATCGACCCGCTGGCGCTGGCCGCCGGCGACTACGTCGTCCACGAGGCGCACGGCGTCGGCAAGTACGTCGAGATGGTGCAGCGCACCGTCCAGGGCGCGACCCGCGAGTACCTGGTGCTGGAGTACGCCCCCGCCAAGCGCGGCCACCCCGGCGACCGGCTGTTCGTGCCGACCGACCAGCTCGACCAGGTCACCAAGTACGTCGGCGGCGAGGCCCCCACCCTGCACCGGCTCGGCGGCGCGGACTGGGCGAAGACCAAGCAGAAGGCCAAGAAGGCCGTCCGCGAGATCGCCGGCGACCTGATCAAGCTCTACTCGGCGCGGATGGCGGCGCCCGGCCACACCTTCGGCCCGGACACCCCCTGGCAGCGCGAGCTGGAGGACGCCTTCCCGTACGCGGAGACGCCCGACCAGCTGACCACCATCGCCGAGGTCAAGTCGGACATGGAGAAGTCCGTCCCGATGGACCGGCTGATCTGCGGCGACGTCGGCTACGGCAAGACCGAGATCGCGGTGCGGGCCGCCTTCAAGGCCGTCCAGGACGGCAAGCAGGTGGCGGTGCTGGTGCCCACCACGCTGCTGGTCCAGCAGCACTTCTCGACCTTCGCCGAGCGCTACGCGAACTTCCCCGTCACGGTGAAGGCACTGTCGCGGTTCCAGAGCGACTCCGAGGCGAAGGCCGTCCTGGAGGGCCTGTTCGCGGGCTCGGTGGACGTCGTCATCGGCACCCACCGGCTGTTCTCCTCCGAGACCAGGTTCAAGGACCTCGGCCTGGTGATCGTCGACGAGGAGCAGCGCTTCGGTGTGGAGCACAAGGAGCAGCTGAAGAAGCTGCGCGCCAACGTGGACGTGCTGACCATGTCGGCCACCCCGATCCCGCGCACCCTGGAGATGGCCGTCACCGGCATCCGGGAGATGTCCACCATCACCACCCCGCCGGAGGAGCGCCACCCGGTGCTGACCTTCGTCGGCCCGTACGACGAGAAGCAGATCTCGGCCGCCGTCCGGCGTGAACTCCTGCGCGAGGGCCAGGTGTTCTACATCCACAACCGGGTCGAGTCGATCGACAAGGCGGCCGCCCGGCTGAAGGAGCTCGTGCCCGAGGCGCGGATCGCCACCGCCCACGGGCAGATGGGGGAGAACCTGCTGGAGAAGGTCGTCGTCGACTTCTGGGAGAAGGAATTCGACGTCCTGGTGGCCACCACCATCGTCGAGTCCGGCATCGACATCTCCAACGCCAACACCCTGATCGTCGAGCGCGGCGACACCTTCGGCCTCTCCCAGCTGCACCAGCTGCGCGGCCGGGTCGGCCGTGGCCGCGAGCGCGGCTACGCCTACATGCTGTACCCGCCGGAGAAGCCGCTCACCGAGACCGCCCACGAGCGGCTCGCCACCATCGCCCAGCACACCGAGATGGGCGCCGGCATGTACGTCGCCATGAAGGACCTGGAGATCCGCGGCGCCGGCAACCTGCTCGGCGGCGAGCAGTCCGGCCACATCGCCGGGGTCGGCTTCGACCTCTACATGCGGATGGTCGGTGAGGCCGTCGCCGAGTTCCGCGAGTCGCTGGCCAACGGCGGCGCGGCGCCGGAGGAGGAGCCGCTCGACGTCAAGATCGAGCTGCCCGTCGACGCCCACGTCCCGCACGACTACGCCCCCGGCGAGCGGCTGCGCCTGCAGGCCTACCGCTCGATCGCGGCGGTCAACTCCGAGGACGACATCGTCCACGTCCGCGAGGAACTCACCGACCGCTACGGCAAGTTGCCGGAGGCCGTGGAGAACCTGCTGCTGGTCGCCGCGCTGCGGCTGTACGCGCGGCGCTGCGGCATCAGCGACATCACCCTGCAGGGCGCCAACGTCCGCTTCGGCCCGGTCGACCTGCGCGAGTCCCAGGAGTTGCGCCTCAATCGGCTCTACCCGCGCAGCCAGGTGAAGGCCACCGCCCAGCAGATCCTGGTACCCCGCCCGTCCACCGGCCGGATCGGCGGCAAGCCGCTGGTCGGCCGCGAACTCCTCACCTGGTGCAGCGAGTTCCTGTCCGCCATGTTCGACGACCTGGCGGGAAGCAAGCGCTGACCACCACGCCCACGGGCCCGCCCCTCCGCCGTGTGCGGGGAGGGGCGGGCCCGTGGGGGTTCCGGGGTGCGGGAGCGGGGTCGTCGCTCCTGGATCACGGGCGGGCCCATGCCGAGGCAGGGGGAATCCGCGGCGGGTTGGTGATCACCAGGGGACGACGCCGTCGTCCTCGAAGAAGGAACCGGTCGGGCCGCCGTCGGGGAGGGTGGCGAGCCGGATCGGGGTGGCCGCCCCCTGTGCGGGGGTGCGGGGTCCGTGGAAGCCGGTGAAGTCGGTCGCGACCAGGCCCGGGCAGGCGGCGTTGATGAGGATGCCGGTACCGGCGAACTGTCGGGCGTACTGCAGGGTGAGGGCGTTGAGAAAGGACTTCGACGGTGCGTAGGCCGCCATGACGGGGCCGACCTCGATGTCCGGGTCCGCCTGTCGGGTCAGGGAGCCGACGCTGCTGGAGACGTTGACGATGCGGGGGGAGGCGGAGCGCCGCAGCAGTGGCAGCATCGCGTTGGTGACCCGGACGACGCCGATGACGTTGGTGTCCACGACGGTGCGGACCACGTCCAGGTCGAGCGTGGTCGGCTCCTGCAGCCATCCCGGGCCCATCTCGCCCGGGATGCCGGCGTTGTTGACCAGGGCGTCCAGGCGTCCGGCCAGTCGTTCGACCAGTTCCGCGGCGGCGGTGACGCTGCGGTCGTCGGTCACGTCCAGCGGTACCCCGAACGCGTCCACGCCGGCGGCGCGCAGTTTGGCGACTGCGGCTTCGCGTCGGGTCGCGTCGCGGGCTCCCACCCCGACGCGGTAGCCGAGGCTGCCCAGTCCGGCCGCGATCTCGTAGCCGATGCCCTTGTTCGCGCCGGTCACCAGCGCGATGTTTGTTTCGCTCATGCCGATGATGTTGGCCCGTGGGCGGGTGGTGCGGCCAACACCGTTACGGTGCCCTGTCATACCCCACGGGTATCACCGCGTATGCTGCGGCCGTGGACACCCTGGAGACCCGCGAGTTGAGGTACTTCGTCGCTGTGGCCGAGGAGTTGCACTTCGGGCGCGCCGCCGAGTGCCTCGGCATGGCCCAGCCGCCGCTGTCGCGGGCGATCCAGCAGCTCGAACGACGCCTGGGGGTCAGTCTGCTGGAGCGCAACCGCCGTGGTGTCCGCCTGACCGGTGCCGGGGAGATGCTGTTGCGGGAGGGCCGGGCGGCTCTCGACGCGGCCGCTGCCGCCGTCCGCCGCACCCGGCGCGCCGGGGGTGCCGGGGGTGCCGACAGTCCTGGCGGCCCCCGAGGTCGGCTGGTCCTCGCGGTGAAGGCCGCCGCGTCCCACGACCTGCTGCGGAAGCTCCTCGACGCCTACGCGGCCGAGCCCGACAGCGCCGAGATCGAGGTACTCCCGTGCGGCCTCTGCGAGCAGGAGGAGCTGCTGCGCGACGGACGCGCCGATGTCGCGCTCATGCACACCCCGTGGAACTCCCTCACCGGGTTCGACAGCGAGGCGCTGGAGGCCGAGGGGCAGGTCGCCCTCCTGCCTGCCGGGCACCCCCTCGCCGCCCGCGAGACCTTGTCCCTGGCCGAAGTCAGGGACATCCCCGGTCTGCCGCTCGCCCGCTGGCCCACCCGCGGCACCTACGCACCCGGCCCCGGCCCCGAGATCCAGAACCAGACGCAACTGGCCCAGCTGATCGCCCTCGGACGCACCGTGGCGGTCGTCCCCGAATCCGCCCGCTCCTGGCTGTGGGCCGAGCACGCGGCCGTTCCCTTGGCCGACGCACCTTCCGTCGTGACCCACATCGCCTGGCCCGCGCACAGCCGCTCCCTCGCGCTGGCCGGCCTGGTCCGTACGGCCGCACGGCTATGGCCGGGGCAGAACGCGGAACAGTGAGAATCTCGGTGGGGCATCGACCAAAGCCTTGCGCGCTCTGCAGGCCCTGGCGGGGCAACGGGGAGGGGCCTGGGGGTCAGTCGACGAGGTGGTCGAACTCGCCGGCCTTGACGCCGAGGATGAAGGCGCGGAGCTTGGCGGGGGTGGTGGTGACGACGACGGCGGGGTCGTCGCTCTCGCGGAGCAGGATTCGGCCGTCGGTGGCGGCCAGTTCTATGCACTCGGTGCCGTCCCCGTTGCCGGAGAAGCTCGACTTCTGCCAGTTGGCCTGCTCATGCATCTCGTGTTCCCTTCAGAGATCCTTGATGACACGGGAGATGAAGTCGCGTGTCTCCGTGGGCCCGAGCGAGGAACTCTCCACCTTGGAATAGAGGCTGCGGTATCTCTTGAGTTGCGCCTCCGCGTCCAAGAACACGCCCTTCAGAGGGGTGTCGAGGTGCACTGTGTCCAACTGGGGCACGGGTCCGGTCAAGTAATACATGGGCCAACTGGTACCGGCGAAATCATTGGCGGCAAAGGGGATGACACGGATCTCAACGGCTGGCCGCTCGGACATGGCCAGCAGGAAGGTCAGCTGTTCGCGAGTCGTTGACGTCCCACCCACCCTCATGCGCAGTGCGGCCTCGTGGATTACGGCACGTACTGAGGGGGCTGGACAGCGGTCCAGCATCACGCGTCGTTGCACCCGGTAGGCGACCTTGGCCTCCAGGTCGGCGGGCGGCAGCTCCGGGACGGTGTAGCCGAACACCGCTCGCGCATGGGCTTCCGTCTGCATGATGCCGGGGATGTCCGCGATCCTGACCGTGCGTACGGCCTGGGCGTGATACTCGGCCTCGGCCAGATCGAGGAAGCCGCGGGAGAGGACATCCCGGTATTCCTCCCACCAGCCGCGAACCCGTTCCGTCGCCATGTTCACGAGTGCGTCGATCAGTGCGGCGTCGTCCGATCCGCAGTGGGCGGCGAACCGGCGGATCCGTGCCTCGCTGACGCTGGCCCGTCCGGCCTCGAAGTGGGACGCCTTCGCCTGGTCCACGCCCAGTAGTTGGCCTGCTTCGCGGGTTGTCAGGCCGGCCCGCTCGCGCAGCTTCCGCAGTTCGGCGCCAAGCCGTTCCTGCCGGGCGGTGGGGGTGTTTCTCAGGGGCATGGGTGCCCTCCTCCGTGCTCGCCCAAGTCTGTCGCGGGCCCAGTCATGGGTCCACACACGTTCGGGTGACATTCGTGATGGCGCTTGTAGGGAGTCATAAATGACCCCTACTTTGAGTATCGCATCGACCGCCCAGCGTGACGGCCGTAAGTCGGAAGTGCATCGCCCCGGCCTGCCCGGGGGCGCCAACGCCACCGCCCGACGTCATGTCACCATCCCTGTACGGAGGCCCCCTTATGACGATTGACGTTGCCTCGGACCGCCCCGAACCGTTCTGGTTCCCCCACTCCTGCACGATCCTGCTGCCGGCCGCCGCGATCGCGCCCAAGATCTGCCGGGACTTCGTCACGACCGTGCTGGACCTGATCGGGTTCGGGTACCTCGCCGAGCGGGCCGCGCTGTGCACCTCGGAGCTGGTCACCAATGCCCATCGGTACGCGGGCGGGCTGGTCCATCTCCAGTTCACGGCCGACCGGACGCGGGTCCGGGTCTCGGTCTACGACAGCAGTCCGGAGCGCCCGAGGCTCCGCCTCGCCACGGACGACCAGCTCGGCGGGCGGGGGCTCGGGCTGGTCGACGCACTGGCCGACAACTGGGGGGTCACCGACTCGCGTCCGGGCTTGCCCGACAAAGGGGTCTGGTTCGAGCTGCACACCTTGCGCGCGGTGGCGTAGCCGGGGCGGCCGGCCGGGGTCGGGGGGACTCGGGTCGGCCCGTGCGGGGTGTGTCGGACCCCGGTGCGAGACTTCCGCCCATGAACTTCGCCGATCTCGGTCTCGACCAGTGGCGGTCGTACGACCTCCCCACCGCGCGCCGCCTCGCCCGGCAGGTGGCGGACCGCGCGGGCGGGCGGGTGAGTGCGCTGGAGACCGTCGAGCATCTCGGTGCCCCGCTGCACCGGGTGCGGATCGAGCGGGACGGGCAGGAGTTCGCCCTGGTGCCCGGCGGCACGGTCGCGCTCGGGTTCGACCTCGACGCCTGGCGGCCGACACCCGGGCAGGTGGCCGACTACCAGGACAGCCTGGAGCAGGGCTTCGGCTACGGCGCCGACCTGCGGGCCCATCTCGCCCAACTGCTCTCGCCACGCCGGAGGGCCACCGTGGCCACCGTGCTGATGGCCGTGGAGGACGAGAACCTGACCGAGTCGCCCGTGGACATGCCCGCCGTGCTCGCGAAGCGCGGACTGCGGATGCCGACCTCCGACGAGTGGGAGCACGCCTGCGGCGCCGGCGCGGGCACGCTGTTCCGGTGGGGGGACGAATGCCCGCTCGACCGCACCCCCTACGAGGACGCCTCGGGGCCCCAGCAGGGGCTGAACGCCTTCGGCCTGCACATCGGGTACGACGTCTACCGGACGGAACTGACCAGTGACGTCACCGCCGTCCATGGCGGGGACGGCGGTGAGTCGGTGTGCGGCGGCTACGGCTGCCTGCTGGCCTGGCTGCCGTTGGCCACCGCCAACCGCAACCCGTTCATGGCCGAGTTCGTCCACGGCCCGGACGGCGAGGGGATCTGCGAGGACTTCTCCACCCGCCCGGTGTTCGCTCTCTGAAGCCGGTGTCACCGAACGGGAAGGGGGAGGGCGGTTGAGCGGCCGGCTGCGGTTCCGGTTCGAGCTGCGGGCACTGGCGGACGTCGGCCCTTGGGGCGGCGAGCGGAACCCCGATCTGCACTGGTTCGCGCTGACCCAGGGCTGCTACTGGATCGAGTTGGGCGGCCAGGAGCTGCTGCGGTACTCGGAGCGGACCCTGCGGCGGTGGCGCGACGAGGCGGGCGGCGACGTCCGCCCGTACGCCGACTACTTCGTGGTCCGGATCTGGGAGGACGTGCTGGAGATCCTGGCGGACGTGCTGGAGCCGGTGCCGCCGGACCTGGTCACCTTCGTGTCGAGCGATCTCGCCGGCCATCCGCTCTGGGACGAGGACGACCTCACCCACGAGGCCGAGGCGGCCTCCGACTGGCACGGGCGCCGGTCGATGTACATGGGCCCGCTGGTCAACGCCCCGCAGATGCGCTGGTGGCGGACGGTCGACGACGATGGCGACCGGATCACCGTCAGCTGGTCGCACGAGCCCGGCCACCGGATCGAGTTCGCGGCCTCGCCGGCCGGTCGTCTCGTCCTGCCGACCGGCGACTACCTGGCCGCCGTCGCCGAGTTGGACGGCGCGCTCCTGGCGGCGATGGAGCAGCGCGTCGCGGCGCTGGAGGCCTCCGGCCCGCCGTCCGGCGTGGAACTGGACCTGGAGCATCTCCGCCACGAGCACCGGGACCGGGCCGCCTGGCTGGAGCGGGCCCGTGCCCGTACCCCTGCCACCGACTGGCCCGCGGTGCGGGCCGGGGCCCGGGAGTTCCTCGCGGCCGGGCCGGCCCTCCCGCCGGCGGAGGCCTGACGGTTGGGCCTGCCGAAGTCGGTGCGCCGGGTGTCCCCGCCCGTGACGGCCGGTCGGCGGATCCTCCCCCGGCCGGCGCCCGGCCGGCGCCCGGCCGGTCGCTTGCGTCACTCCGGCGCAGGCCCAGGAGTCTCATCGCCATCCGGTTGCGCCTCCGGTTGCGCAGCCGGGCGCTTGATCTGCTTCGCGGCGACGATGGCCAGATGGACGTCGTTGGCAGCGGTGATGAGTCCGGTGAAGAGGTTCCGCATCGCGGTTTCGGTTTCGGTGACCCAGGCGCTGAATTCGCGTTGGGTCTTGTTGCTCGATCCCAACTCCGTGGCCTTGTTGCTCTGGGCGGTGGTGTCCTTGATGGTTCCGATGAGTCCGGCATCGAGCCCGCGAAGTGCCGTGTCGGTCCAGGTGCGGTTCGCGCAACCGCGGACCGCGGCGGTCACCGAACCGCAGAAATCCGAGTAGGACTGGGAGTTGGCGTCGCCGTCCGGGCCCTTGGCGCCGCCTGTCATGGCGGAGCGGAACCTGGTGTTGTCGCGGAGGCGACCGGCGGCGGTGGTCAACCCGGCCAGGGCGGCCAGTGATTGATCTGCCGTCTGCCTGGCCGTAGTGGCGGCCGCATGGGCTGCTGGGGTACTGGAGTACGAGTCCAGGTGATCGAACTCGCGGTCGAGAAGTGCTACGAGCGCCTCCCGCAGTCTGTCGACAAGGGCGTTGAGCGCGTTGAAGATGTGCTCGCCCTGCTTGGAGGCCGCCCCTCCGGTCGAGCTGCCTTCGCCGTTGTTCCTGACCCGTTGGAGAGTTCCGGATGCGCCCGACCGTTGGAGCGGCGCCCCTTCCGTTTCCGCGCGCTGAGCCGGGGCCGCGTCCGACATCGCCCGGGTGGCGTTCGCCTCGGCCTCGCGCTCGAAGCGGTCGGTGGGGTCGCTGACGCGCAGGCCGGAGCCGTTGTCGCTGCCGGCCACCGGCCCCTGGCGTTGCTGGATCACGTGGGTCAGCTCGTGGGCCAGGGTGTGGGAGTCGCCGCCCCCGTCCCCGATGACGATGTGGTTGCCGGATGTGTAGGCCCGGGCGCCGACCTCGGCGGCGGACGCCCGGGCGGCGCTGTCGGTGTGCACGCGTACGTCGGAGAAGTCGGCGCCGAGCCGGGACTCCATCTCCTGCCGCCGGGGTGCGGCCAGGGCCTGGCCAGGCGTACCCAGCACCTCGTGCACGGCGGAGCGCTGGAGCGAGGGCTGCTCCGCCTGGTCGTGGCCGCAGCCGGACCCGTGCTGGTGCTGGGCCCGCTGGACGAGCAGGCCCACCGCGCGGTTACCGACGCTGCGTTGGAGGGCGAGGGCCGCCGGCCCGGTCAGCGGGCCCGGTTCGGTCCGGGTGGGGGCCGGGGCTGCGGGGCGCACCGGTGCGGGGCTCCGCCGCGGCTCGGGACTCTTCCCGTGGTCGGGGGTGTGCATGGCGGGCTGAGGCCCCTCTCTGGTGGGACTGGGGGGACCTTCCACAGGTACACGCTGCCGCGGCCGGCCGGGAACGGCCGGGTGGGCAGCGATGCACGGTCGAAGGGGCAGTCCTGCGGGGGACCGGCGGGCGGGTGCGGCCTCAGCCGATCTTCCACTGGCCGGTCTGGTCGGCGAAGCCGGCGTCCAGGCCGAACTGGATCTTGTCGAGCTTGGCGTCCTTCGGGACCTCGAAGGTGATGAAGCCCTTGCCCGTCTCGCCGGGGGCGATGTTGGTGGGGGTCTGGAAGCTGGGCCCGGCGGTGGTGTCGGTGAAGCTCGGGCCGTAGGACTGGCCCTGGGCGTCCACCACCTTGGCGGCGCCGAGCGGGGCGTCGCTGTAGGCCTTGGTGCCGGTGGCCTTGATCTGGAACTGCACCGCGACCCAGCGCTTCCCGTCGGCGGGCTTGAGGTACTCGTCGCCGCTCTCGGCGTTGTCGACCACCTTCACCGCCGTGACGTCGGCGGTGTTGCTCTTCTCCATGCCCTTGAGCGCGATGGTGTCGCCGACCTTGGCGGCCGCGGGCGCCTTGGCCGCGCCCTGGTCGGCCGGCTTCGCGCCGTCGGCGGCCGGGGCGGCGGCCGTCTGCTTGGGGGTGGTCGAGACGGAGGCGCCCGAGGTGCAGGCGGTGGCGCTCAGGGTGACCAGGGCGGCGCCGAGCAGGAGGGCGGCGGAGCGGCGGCGGGCGGTGGCGGTGAAGGACATGGCGGGCTCTCCCGATCGGTGAGGTGGGCGCTCCCCCTGCGGCGGCTGCCGCCGGAAGCGATGGGTAGATCACACCACCAGCTGTGAACGATGTCAACGGCATTTCAGCAAACCTCTCTGTTCACGTGTGAACAGACCCCGGTGTTCACGCTGGCTATGCTGTGTGGTCACACCGGCCGCAGGCCCGGGGCCGCACCCGTACCTGCACCCGCGCGCCCGTACCTGTACGCGCACGCCGCACCTGCACCCGCGCACCCGCCCCCGCACGCCGCACCGAAGGAGCCCCCATGCCGGACCGCCCCGAGGTGACCGCGGTGGAGATCGCCAGACTCGCCGGAGTGGGCCGGGCCGCCGTCAGCAACTGGCGTCGGCGCCACCCGGACTTCCCGCAGCCGGTCGGCGGCACCGACGCCAGCCCGACCTTCGCCCTGGCGGCGGTCGAGAGCTGGCTGCAGGGCCAGGGCAAGATCGCCGAACTCCCGGTCCTGGAACGCGCCTGGCGCCGGCTGGAGACCCTCCGCGACCCGGCCGGCCACCCCGCCGCCCCCCTCGTCCCGGCCGGCGCGTTCCTCCTCCTGCTGCACCGCGAGCCCGAGACCTGGCCCGCCCTCGCCGCGGAGCCCGACACCCGCCTCGCCACCGCCCTGCCCAGGGCGCTCGCCCGGGTCGCCGCCCTGACCTTCGGCATCGACGGCGCCGCCCAGCTGGGCCTGCCCGGCCTGCTCGGCAGCACCTACCTGGACCTCGTCCGGCTGCTCGCCGACCTCGCCCGGCCCGCCGGCGGCCCGGCCGCCGACCCGCAGGCCGCCGGACCGGCGGCCGACGCCCCCGCCGGCCCGGCCGCCGCGTTCGAGCGACTGCTCACCCGGCACGCCGAGGCCAACACCCGCCAACTCAGCCCCACCCCGCCCGAGGCGGCCGGCCTGCTGGCCGCCGTCGCCGGGCCCCTGCTCAGCGTCCCGGGCGCCACCGCGTTCGACCCGGCCGTCGGGCTGGGCGCCGTCCTGCTGGCCCTGCCGCCCGAGGTCGCCCGCTACGGGCAGGACCTCGACCCGGTGTCGGCCGCACTCGCGCTGCTCCGGCTCGCTCTGCACACCCCGGCCACCGACCCCGGCCCGCTCCCGCTGGACCTGCGGGCCGGCGACTCGCTGCGCGCCGACGCGCACCCCGGCCTCGCCGTGGACGCGGTGCTCTGCCAGCCCCCGTACAACGAACGCGACTGGGGGCACGACGAGCTGCAGTACGACTCCCGCTGGCCCGCCGGGCAGCTGCCGCCGCGCGGCGAGTCCGAGCTCGCCTGGGTGCTGCACTGCCTGTCGCACACCCGCCCCGGCGGCCTCACGGCCCTGCTGCTGCCGCCCACCGTCGCCTCCCGGCGGGCCGGCCGCCGGGTCCGCGCCGAACTGCTGCGCTCCGGCACGCTGCGCGCCGTGATCGCCCTGCCCGCCGGCGCCGCCCCGCCGTACGGGGTGCCGCTGCACCTGTGGGTGCTGCGCCGCCCGGCGCCCGGCGACGACTTCCGGCAGGTGCTGCTGCTCGACGCGGCCCCGCCCCAGGCCGCCGGCGAGGGCGGCCGCGACCGGGTCGACTGGCCCGAGCTGCGGGCCACCGTGACGGCGTCCTGGCAGGCCTTCGACGAAGCCGCCGCCACCGGCCGGCCGGTGCCCGCCGACCGGCCGGGCACCCACCGGGTGATGGCCGCGATCGACCTGCTGGACGACGAGACCGACCTCTCGCCCGCCCGGCACGTCCCGCCGGCCGCCCCCGCCGGTGACGCCCCGGCCCTCGCCCACCTGCGCGGACGGCTGACCGAACTGCTCGCCGGGCTCACCGAGCAGGACGCCGCGTTGCCCGAGGCCGGCGCCGCCCGGCAGCCGGGCCACCCGCCGGCCGTCGTCACCGTCGGCGAACTGATCCGCAGCGGCGCGCTGCAGGTCGTCTCCTCCGGGCCGGGCGCGCCCGGCCGGCCCGCCGGTCACGGCGCCGAAGGCGTCCCGCTGCTGACGGACCAGGACCTGATCGCCGGCACTGCGCCCACCGCCGTGACCGACTCCGCCGCCGTGACCGACACCGCCGCCGTGACCGACCCCGGAGCCCCGGACGCCCCCGTCCTCACCCGGGCCGGCGACGTCCTGGTCCCTGCCCTCGGCGGAGGCGTCGCCCGGGTGGTGCTGGCCGGCGGCCCGCTGGAGGGCGTCGCCCTCGGCCGGCAGCTGCACCTGCTGCGGCCCGACCCGGCTCTGGTCGACCCCGAGTTCCTGGCCGGCCAGCTGCGCTCCACCGCGCTGACCCGCCGCGCCGCCAGCCACGCCTCCACCACCGCCCGCCTCGACATCCGCCGGGTCGAGCTGCCGAGGCTCCCCCCGGACCGGCAGCGCGTCCTCGGCGCCGCCTTCGCCCGGGTCGCGGCCTTCGACACCGCCCTGCACCGGGCGGCGGCCCTCGGCCGCACCCTCGCCCAGGGCCTGACGGACGGTCTGGCGGACGGCACCCTGGAACTGCCCGCGGGGGAGTGACGGGGAGCGGCGGCCACCGCGCGGCTCCGGCCGGCGCGGGCCGGCGGCGCCGGAAGCCCACCGGCGTGTCGGCCCGAGGGGTAGCGTGTGCGGGGGCTCGTAGCCGGCCCCGTGAACCGCCGTCACCACCGTTCAGGAGCGCACATGGCAGGGCACTACCCGGGCCCGTTCGGACCGCCGGCCGGCGCTCCCGCACCCGGTGGTGCGGACCAGCGGCCCCCGGGCCGGTTCGGGGTGCCGGGCCGGGTGCTCTGCTGCCTGGCGCCGCTGCTGACCGTCGGCCTCCTCGGAGTCGTCCCCTCGCTGCTCCTGGCGGTGCGGCGCAAGCGGGTGTTCGACGTGATCGGTGCGGTGCTGTTCTGCCTGGTCTTCGTGGTCTTCCTGGTCAGCATCGCGCTCGCGGGGGGATCGAAGAGCCCGAACACCGCCGACACCACCGGCACCGTCGCGATGGTGCTGCTCTGGCTCGGCGCGCCCCTGCACTACCTGGCGATGGACCGCCGGCCGCTGTGGCCGGCACCGGTCCTCGCCGTGCCGGCGCCGTACTACCAGCCGGCCCCGCCCGTTCAGCCGGTCCAGCCCGCCTGGTATCCGCCGCCCCCGGTCGCACCTCTGCCCATGACGGGGGTGCCCGCGCCGACGGCCGAGGCCGACCCGTACGCCCTGGTGGCCCGGTACCACGCCCCGCCGGCCGCCGGAACACCGGTCGCCGGAGCACCGGCCGCCGTCGAACCGCAGCCCGCGGCGCCCGCCCCGGCCCGTACCGGCGACGACCTCCAGCAGCTCGGCGAGCTGCTGCGCCGGCAGTCCCGCGAAGGCCGGCCGTGACCGCACCGAGAGTGATCGGCGGCCGCTACCGGCTCGCGGAGAAGATCGGCCACGGCGGCATGGGCCAGGTCTGGGCGGCGTACGACGAGCGGCTGGACCGCCGGGTCGCCGTCAAGCTGCTGCACACCGACCACCTCCTCCCCGCCGGCACCACCGAACCGCACCGCCGGAGCCGGGGCGAGGAACTGCGCCGCCGCTTCCTGCGGGAGTGCCGGATCACCGCCGCGCTCGACCACCCGGGCCTGGTCACCGTCTTCGACGCGGGCGAGGACGACGGCGAGCTCCACCTGGTGATGCAGCGCGTCCCCGGGCTGAGCCTGGCCGACCTGATCGCCGAGGAGGCGCCCTTCCCGATCGGGCACGCGACGGCCGTCGCCGCCCAGCTCTGCGCCGCGCTGGCCGTCGTGCACGCCGTCCCGGTGGTGCACCGGGACATCAAGCCCAGCAACGTGATGGTCCGTGAGGACGGCCGGGTCGTGCTGCTCGACCTCGGCATCGCCACCGCCGTGGAGGCCGACGCCACCCGGCTCACCCTCACCGGCGTCCCGATCGGCAGCCCCGCCTACATGGCACCCGAACAGGCCCTCGCCGCCACCGCCGACGCTCGCAGCGACCTGTACGCCCTCGGCTGCCTGCTGCACGAGATGCTCTGCGGCGAGGAGCCGTTCCGCGCGCCCACCGCCCTCGGGGTGCTGCGCCGCCACGTGGACGAGCCGCCCGTACCGCTGCGCGAGCTGCGCCCCGAGGTGCCCGCGCCGCTGGAGGCGCTGGTCCTGGACCTGCTCGCCAAGCAGCCCGCCGACCGCCCGGCGGACGCCCAGCAGGTGTACGCGCGGCTGCTGCCGATGCTCCCGCCGGCGGCCGGTCCGCAGCCCCAGCCGCCGTACGGTCCGGTGCCCGACCCCACCCGCCCGTTCCGCTACCCGGGCCACCCGCGGCCGGCGCCCGTCCCGGTCGGGCCGCCGGTGGCCGTCCTGCCACCGGCGACAGCGCGGCCCGCCGCGGCCGGAGCGGTCCCCGGGCAGTCCGTCCCCGCCCGGCAACCGGACCCGCCGGGCCGGCCCGGCGCCGCCTCCCCGGGGCGTACCGAGCCCCGGCCGCTGATGATGACGGCGCTGCCCGGCGCGCCCGCCCGGGACCAGTACCCCTCGCCCGCCGGACCGCAGCCGTGGCCGCCGGCCGCCCAGGGCCCGTCCGTACCCGGTCCCCCCGCCCAGGGCCCGGTGGCGCAGCCCCCGGCCGTCGGGGACCTCGCCGAGGCCTGTGCGGACCTGTCCGACCTGGTCGCCGCGAAGCGCCACGCCGAGGTCATCGACCTGGCCGCCCGGCTGCTGCCGCGGGCCCGGGCCGAGCAGGGCGACGGCGCGCCGCTCGTCCACACCATCCGGACCATCTACGCCCGGACCCTGCTGCACGAACGCCGGTTCCGGGACGCCCTGCCCGAGTACCTGCTGCTGGCCGCCACCGCGGAGGGCGGACCGCACGGCGCGCAGGGCCTGGACCACCGCCACCGGGCGGCCGACTGCCTGGAGCAGCTCGGCGAGCCCGCGCAGGCGCTGGCCGAGTACCAGGCGCTGCTCGCGGCCCGGTCGGCCCGGCTCGACGCGGGCCTCGACCCCGGCCCCGAGCGGGTCCACGACCTGCGCGAGCGGATCGGACTGCTGCTCGCCGCCGCCGGCGACCCGGACAACGCCTGGCAGTGGCTGCTCCAGCTGCTCCTCGACCGCGAACGCCTGCTCGGCCCGCACCACCCGGACGTCCGCCGCCTGCGGCAGAGCCTCGACCAGCTCCAGCAGCACCGCCGGACGGGCAACCCGCCCGCCGCCCCCGCCCCCGGCCCGGTGCCCGCGCCCGCGACCCCGCCGGCGACGGACCCCCGCTCGGCGGGCTGGCCCACGCCGGCCCCCGGCAACCCGTACGCGACCGGGCGCTGACCGGCCGGACCCGCGACGGGCCGGGTTCGCCCGTTCGGAGCAGGGTCCCCGACGGCGGGCACCGGTCGCCCTACGCTCGGGGCACGTCCGGCGCTCCGGGCGCATCCGCCCCGCGCGGGCGCGCCGACGCGCGCCCGAGCGCCCGGGCAGTCCGCCCGCGCGCCGAGCGCTCCTTGCCCGCGGCACCGCGCGCGCCGGCACCGCGCCCGTACGCGCCGCGCCGTGCGCACGGTCGGTCCGCACCGCCCTTCCGCACCCCGCCGCACCCTCTGGGGAGGCTCCCGCAATGAACCGCCTGGCCACCTTCCGGCGCGCCGTCGCCCCCGCCGCCCGGGCGCTGCCCGCGGCCGTGGCCGGCCTCGGCGTGCTGCTGCTCTGCTCCTGCGGCGGGCCCGTGCAGGCGGGCGCCGCGGCCGTGCTGGACGGCGAGCGGATAAGCCTGACGGCGGTGCAGGAGCGGGTGGCCGAGCTGCGCACGGTCACGGCGGCCTCGCCCGGTGACGCCGAGGCGGGCGCCGAGGGACTGGCGCGCCGGGCGGTCACCCAGCTGGTGCTGGACGCCCTGGTGTCCCGGGCGCTGGCCGACCGCGGGCTGAGCGTCGGCGCCGGCGAGGCGGCGGCGGCCCGCGCGGCGGACCAGGCCTGGGCGGGCGGCGCGGCGCAGCTGGAACAACTGCTGGCCGCCCGGGGCGTCCCCGCGACCGAGGTCGACCGGTACTACCTCCAGCAGGTGGGCATCCGCCGGCTGGCCGCCGCCCGGGGGCAGGACGCCGGGACGGAGGCCGGGGACACCGAGGTCCGCCGGGCACTGGCCGAGGCGGCGGACGCCCTGCACGTCCGGGTCAATCCCCGGTACGGCAGCTGGGACGCGCAGCGGGTCGTGCTCACACCGGACCGGCCCGACAGCTGAAGCCGGCCCGACCGCCCGGCCGGGGCGCCCGCCGGGTCCGGGTGCTCGCCCGGCCCGGCCGCCGTCCACGGCCCGGCAGCCGTGCCCGGGGCCCGGGCACGGACCGGTAGGTTCGGAGGGTGACCACGTCTACGGCAGCCCCGAAGCTGATCCTGCTCACCACCACCCACCGGGTCGCCCCCGGTCTGATGTCCTGGCCGGCCTGGGAAGCCCTGCGCGGCGCGGGCCTGGTGCTGGCGGCGGACCCGGCGCACCCGCAGCTGCCCGCCGTCCGCCAGGCGGGTGTCCAGGTGGAGATCGTCGAGCGTGGCACCGCCCCCGCGCTGGCCCGCCGGCTGTCCGCCGGGCCCGAGCGGGTCACCGTCTGGCTGGGCAGCCCCGACGGCGACCCGGGCCTGACCGACGCGCTCGCCCGGCTCGCGGTCGAGGAGGCCGGGTCGGTGCCCGAGATCGAGCTGCTGCCCGGCTCCTACGACCTGCCGGGCGCGCGGCTGCTCGACCTGGCCTCGGTGATGGACCGGCTGCGGTCGCCCGGCGGCTGCCCGTGGGACGCCGAGCAGACCCATGCCTCGCTGGTGAAGTACCTGGTGGAGGAGGCCTTCGAGCTGGTCGAGGCGATCGAGGAGGGCGACCGCGAGACACTGCGCGAGGAGCTCGGGGACGTCCTGCTGCAGGTGTTCTTCCACTCGCGGATCGCGGAGGAGCACTCCGAGGACCCGTTCTCCATCGACGACGTCGCGGGCGACATCGTCGAGAAGCTGATGTACCGCCACCCGCACGTCTTCGGCGACGTCGAGGCCGAGGGGACGGCCGCGGTCGAGGCGAACTGGGAGCAGCTGAAGGCGGCCGAGAAGCAGCGCGAGTCCGTCCTGGACGGTGTGCCGGCCGGCCTGCCGGCACTGGCGTACGCGGCGAAGCTGGTCTCCCGGGTACGTCGCGCGGGCTTCACCGCCGTGCCGGACGCCCCGTACGAGCTGCCGGCGGAGCTGACCGCGGAGTCGGCGGGCCGGCTGCTGCTCGCGGTGGCGCAGCGGGCGCACGACGCCGGCGTGGACGTGGACGCCGCGCTCCGGGCGAGTGCCCGCGGCTACCGCCGGGAGGTCCGGGCGGCGGAGGGCCTGGCGGACTGAGCCGGGCCGCCCGGGCTCTGCGCCGGGCACGCGGGCGGCCGGCCGGGGTCGGACGGAGCGCGGCCGACGGCGCGAGGTCGGGTGGCGCGGGGTCGGACGGGTCCGGCGTCAGCCGCGCTCGGTGCCCGCGGCGGTGCCGGTGAGCGCTTGGTCGTCCGCGGGCCGGCGCTGCGGCGGGACGACCTCGCTGATCGCCTCGCCGACGAGGGCGAGCAGTTCGGCGAGCCGGTCGAGGTGGCCGGGCAGCTCGGCCGGCGAGACGATCCGCTCGCCGTCGGGCCCGGCGACGCAGAACAGGTCGATCGGGCCGAGGTGCTTCTCCGCGGTGTCGACCAGGGCGGCCACGTCGCTGGGGCGGTGGATGTCGCCGCACACCCCGACCACCGGGCAGCCGGGGCGGTCCAGTTCGGCGGCGAGGTCCTCGGCCCGGTTGGGGTGCTGGTCGGCGATGAGCACCCCGGCGGCGCCGGCGGCCGTGAAACGGCGGGCCAGATCGGCTCCCGAACCGCCGTCCAGTACCGCGATGACCACCACTGCCCCGGCTACCCGCATGGGTGCGCTCCTCCCTGTGGGCGACACCGCACCGGCGCCCACCAAAGACATGTCGGAGGATCCTAGGCACGTCACGACCCTCTGCGACAGGGATTACCCATCAGGTGACCAGGCTCACGCCTGCCGGCCACCGGATACCGTCAGGTCATGCCGGATCAGCCGAACCCCGCCCAGCCTCCCCTCTTCACGTGGGAGTTCGCCGCCGACCCCTACCCCGCGTACGCGTGGCTGCGCGAGCACTCCCCGGTGCACCGCACCACACTGCCGAGCGGCGTGGACGCCTGGCTGGTCACCCGGTACGCGGAGGCCCGGCAGGCGCTGGCCGACGGGCGGCTCTCGAAGAACCCGGCGAACCACAGCGAGCAGGCGCACCGCACCGGGCGGGTGGGGATCCCCGGTGAGCGCAGCGCCGACCTGATGACACACCTGCTGAACATCGACCCGCCGGACCACACCAGGTTGCGGCGGCTGGTCTCGAAGGCGTTCACACCGCGCCGGGTGGCGGAGTTCGAGCCCAGGGTGCAGCAGCTGACCGACCGGCTGATCGACTCCTTCGCCGGGCGCGGCTCGGCCGACCTGATCCACGAGTTCGCCTTCCCACTCCCCATCTACGCGATCTGCGACCTGCTCGGCGTCCCGCCCGAGGACCAGGACGACTTCCGGGACTGGGCGGGCATGATGATCCGGCACGGCGGCGGCCCGCGCGGCGGGGTGGCCCGCGCGGTGAAGAAGATGCGGTCCTACCTGCTGGAGCTGATCCACCGCAAGCGGGCCGACCTGGGCGACGACCTGATCTCCGGGTTGATCCGGGCCGGTGACCACGGGGAGCACCTCACCGAGAACGAGGCCGCCGCGATGGCCTTCATCCTGCTGTTCGCGGGCTTCGAGACCACCGTCAACCTGATCGGCAACGGCTTCTACGCGCTGCTGCGCCACCCCGAGCAGCGCGCGCTGCTGCAGGACTCGGTGGCGGCGGGGGAGAGCGCGCTGCTGGCCACCGCGGTGGAGGAACTGCTGCGTTACGACGGCCCGGTGGAGCTGGCCACCTGGCGGTTCGCGACCCGTCCGCTGACCATCGGCGGGGTGGACATCCCGGTCGGCGACCCGGTCCTGGTGGTGCTGGCGGCGGCGGACCGCGATCCGGCACGTTTCGCGGACGAGAACACCCTCGACATCGCCCGCAAGGACAATCCGCACCTCGGTTTCGGCCACGGGATCCACTACTGCATCGGCGCGCCGCTGGCCCGGCTGGAGGGCCAGGCCGCACTGGCCACGCTGCTCACCAGGCTGCCTGATCTGCGGCTTGCGGCGGAACCGGAGGAACTTCGCTGGCGCGGTGGGCTGATCATGCGTGGACTTCGTGAACTCCCGGTCGAATTCACCCCGGCGAAGGCGCTCTGACCGGCCCGGTCACGCTGACGGCGTGTCGGACAGACTCGCTCACGGGCGCTCAGAACATGCATCAATGCGGACATTTAGGCGTGGTTTGTAAACGATCCGCCGACTGTCGTAATTTCCGTGTGATGTATGCGATATGAGCTTGTGATTGATGTGAGGATCTGTCTACTCTCCCTGGTGTTCGCAGCTGCGAACACCCGTGCGCGGAACGCCGAGTCCTGCCCGCCGCGCTGCCGGGAAACCGACCAGACCCTTGGGCAGGGGCGGGGGACCCAGGATTTTCTGCCGTTCCCCACGGCTTGGGGTGAAGCCGCATCAGGTGGAAGAAGGATTCCGCCCGAGGCGGCCGGGCCACCTCCCGGTCCGAACCCGACAGCTCACCTCGCAGGCGTGCGGAGAGGGACTTGTCCATGCTGTTCGTTGGTAACGGTCGTCACCGTCGTCGTACCCAGACCGAGAAGGCCATCGCCGTGGCCGGCGTCGCCGGCGTCGGGCTCGCGATGCCGCTCCTCGCCGCCACCGGCGCCCACGCGGCCCCCGTGTCCGTCTGGGACAAGGTCGCCCAGTGCGAGAGCGGCGGGAACTGGAGCATCAACACCGGCAACGGGTACTACGGCGGACTCCAGTTCAGCCAGAGCACCTGGAAGGCCTTCGGCGGCGGCCAGTACGCCCCGCAGGCGCACAAGGCCAGCAAGGGTCAGCAGATCGCCGTCGCGGAGAAGGTCCTCTCCTCGCAGGGCCCGGGCGCCTGGCCGGTCTGCTCGGTCAAGGCCGGCCTGACGAAGGGCGGCGCCTCCGCCCAGGTCGACACCGCGGACGCCGCCCCGCAGAGCGCCTCGCAGGACACCGGCACCAGGAGCGCGCAGCCCGCCCCCACCACCGCCAAGCCCGCCAAGCCGGCGCAGTCGAAGCCGGCCCGGGCCACCCGGGCGAAGGTCTCGACGGACGACCAGGGCGCCTCGTCCGGTCGCGGCGAGGCCCAGGACCCGGACTTCTCCGGCCGCACCGGCTGGGACGCCGCCAACAAGGTCTTCTGGTACCAGGTCGACGGCGGCTGGCACTGGACGAGCCACCAGAACGTCTACGAGCGCCACGCGGGCGACGACGCGTCCGAGACCCGCACCGCCCCCACGGCCGAGCCCGCCGCACCGGCCGCGCAGGTCACCCCCGCCGCCGCGACGACCGGGCGGGCCTACACCGTGCAGCCCGGCGACACCCTGGGCGGGATCGCCGGCAGCCAGGACGTGGCCGGCGGCTGGGGCGCGCTGTACGACGGCAACCGCTCCGTGGTGGGCGGCGACCCGAACCTCATCCTGCCGGGCCAGGTCCTGAACCTCGGCTGAGCACGGCGCGCGGGGTCGTGCCGTCCGGTGCGGCCCCCTTCGCCCGCTTTCGCCCCGCTCTGGGTGCATCCCGTGGGGCATCCAGGTGAACTACCGGTGGGTAGCCCGGCCACACGCTGAGACGGGACCCAGGCCGACGTGGCCGGGAGAGCCCGTGCGGTTAGGCTCTGGTCGTAACGACTCCGCAATCGTCCGCAGGACTCCACAACGGTCCGCGGATACCTGCTTCCGCTAGGAGATGCCTCGTGCCGTCCATTGATGTCGTCGTAGCCCGTGAGATTCTCGACTCGCGTGGCAACCCCACGGTCGAGGTCGAGGTCGGCCTCGACGACGGCAGCACCGGCCGTGCCGCTGTCCCGTCCGGCGCCTCCACCGGTGCCTTCGAGGCACTTGAGCTGCGCGACGGCGACAAGAACCGCTACTTCGGCAAGGGCGTGGAGAAGGCCGTCCTGGCCGTCATCGAGCAGATCGGCCCGGAGCTCGTCGGCTACGACGCCACCGAGCAGCGCCTGATCGACCAGGCCATGCTCGACCTGGACGCCACCCCCGACAAGTCCTCGCTCGGCGCCAACGCCATCCTCGGCGTCTCGCTCGCCGTGGCCCACGCCGCCTCCGAGGCCTCGGACCTGCCGCTGTTCCGCTACCTCGGCGGCCCGAACGCGCACGTCCTGCCCGTCCCGATGATGAACATCCTCAACGGTGGCTCGCACGCGGACTCCAACGTCGACATCCAGGAGTTCATGATCGCTCCGATCGGCGCGGAGTCCTTCTCCGAGGCCGTGCGCTGGGGCGTCGAGGTCTACCACACGCTCAAGGGCGTGCTGAAGGAGCGCGGCCTCTCCACCGGTCTGGGCGACGAGGGCGGCTTCGCCCCCAACCTGGACAGCAACCGCGAGGCGCTCGACCTCATCGTCGAGGCCATCAAGAAGGCCGGCTACGTGCCCGGCAAGGACGTCGCCCTGGCGCTGGACGTCGCCGCCTCCGAGTTCTACAAGGACGGCGCCTACCAGTTCGAGGGCAAGGGCCTCTCCTCGGCCGAGCTCATCGACTACTACGCCGAGCTGGTCGCCTCGTACCCGCTGGTCTCCATCGAGGACCCGCTGGACGAGCAGGACTGGGACGGCTGGAAGGCCATGACCGTCAAGCTCGGCGACAAGGTCCAGCTGGTCGGCGACGACCTGTTCGTCACCAACCCGGTGCGCCTCGCCAAGGGCATCGAGACCGGCACCGCCAACGCGCTGCTGGTGAAGGTCAACCAGATCGGCTCGCTCACCGAGACCCTGGACGCCGTCGAGCTGGCCCAGCGCAACGGCTACCGCTGCATGATGTCGCACCGCTCCGGCGAGACCGAGGACGTCACCATCGCCGACCTCGCCGTCGCCACCAACTGCGGCCAGATCAAGACCGGCGCCCCGGCCCGCTCCGAGCGCGTCGCCAAGTACAACCAGCTGCTGCGCATCGAGGAGATCCTCGACGACGCCGCCGAGTACGCCGGCCGGGGTGCCTTCCCGCGCTTCAAGTACGAGGCCTGACCTCGCCACGAGGGCTGACGCCCTCGGCGAGAGCTGTCCGCCCCGAGTACGGGGGCGGACACACAGCCGCTGCACCGGTGCCCCGGCTCTCACCCCGTAGGGTGGGGGCCGGGGCACCGGCGCGACCAGGAGGGGTAACGGGAGATGGCAGGCTGGAAGATTCCGGGCTTCGCGGCGCGCCCGCGATTCACCAGCCGGGCGACCGTGCTCGTCCTGGTGCTCTGCTCCCTGGTGGCGATCCTCGCCTACCCCACCCGCCAGTTCATCTCCCAGCGCTCGGAGATCTCCGCCCAGCGCGCCAGGGCCGAACACGCCAGACAGCAGGTCGAGCAGCTCCGCCGGGAGAAGGCCCGCTGGCAGGACCCGGAGTTCGTCAAGGCCCAGGCCCGGGCCCGGCTGCACTACGCGATGCCGGGGGAGACCCCGTTCATCTCGGTGGACCCGGCCGCCGGCGCCGCCAAGTCCTCCTCGGCCGGCGCCGGCGCCGCCGGCCCGGCGAAGGCCGCCAAGCCCTGGTACGCGAGCGTCTGGGACTCCGTGGACGCCGCCGACACGGCCGCCCTGGCCCCGCCCGCCGCCGCCCCCGCCCCTGCCCCCGCTAGAGACAGCTCTCCCCATGACCACTGAGAACACCCCTTCCGCCTCCGACGCCACCCCCGGTGCGGCCGTCGCGGACACCGACGTCGCCGCGATCGCCGCCCAGCTCGGCCGGGTCCCGCGCGGTCTGCGCGGCGTCGCCCACCGCTGCCCGTGCGGCAACCCGGACGTCGTCGAGACGGCCCCCCGCCTCGCGGACGGCACGCCGTTCCCGACCCTCTACTACCTGACCTGCCCCAAGGCCGCCTCGCTGATCGGCACCCTGGAGGCGGACGGCGTGATGAAGGAGCAGACGGCCCGGCTCGCCGAGGACCCGGAGCTGGCCACCGCCTACCGGAAGGCGCACGAGGACTACATCGCCCGCCGGGACGCGATCGAGGTGCTGGAGAACTTCCCGAGCGCCGGCGGCATGCCCGACCGGGTGAAGTGCCTGCACGTGCTGGTCGGTCACTCGCTGGCGGCCGGCCCCGGCGTCAACCCGCTCGGCGACGAGGCGATCGGGATGCTGGAGGACTGGTGGGCCAAGGGCCCGTGCGTCTCCGCGGCCGAGGTGGCCGAGAGCGCGGCCCGGGTCGCCGAGCAGCGCGCCACCGCCGAGGACCACGCGGCCGTGATCGCCGCCAAGGAGCAGCTGGCCGCCGAGCGGGCCGCGAAGAAGCGCGCGGCCGAGGAGGAGGGCGCATGAGCACCACCAGGGTGGCCGCGATCGACTGCGGCACCAACTCGATCCGGCTGCTGGTCGCCGACCTCGACCCGGAGACCGGCGAGATCACCGACCTCGACCGCCGGATGGTCATCAACCGGCTCGGCCAAGGCGTCGACCGGACCGGCCGGCTCGCCCCGGAGGCGCTGGAGCGGACCTTCGCGGCCTGCCGCGAGTACGCCGAGGTGATCAGCTCGTACGGGGTCGCGCCGGACCGGATCCGGTTCGTGGCGACCAGCGCCTCGCGCGACGCCGAGAACAGCGACGAGTACACCAAGGGCGTCCGGGACATCCTGGGCGTGGCCCCCGAGGTGGTCAGCGGGGACGAGGAGGCGCGGCTCTCCTTCGTCGGCGCGACCAAGGAGTTGACCGGCGGTCAGTTCCCCTCGCCCTACCTGGTCTTCGACCTGGGCGGCGGCTCCACCGAGTTCGTGCTGGGCACGGACGACGTGCAGGCGGCCCGCTCGGTGGACGTCGGCTGCGTCCGGCTGACCGAGCGGCACTTCGCCGGCGCCGAGCTGCCCACGCTGGGGCAGATCTCCGCCGCCAAGGCGCACATCCGGGGCGAGCTGGACAAGGCCGCCGAGGACGTCCCGCTGACCGGCGCGGCCACCCTGGTCGGCCTGGCCGGCACCGTCACCACGGTGTCCGCGATCGCGCTGGACCTGCCCGAGTACGACTCGGAGCGGATCCACCACTCGCGGATCTCGCGCGACCAGGTCGCGGAGATCGCCGGCCGGCTGCTGGCCTCCACGCACGCCGAGCGCGCGGCCATCCCCGCCATGCACCCGGGGCGGGTCGACGTGATCGCGGCCGGCGCGCTGGAGCTGCTGGAGATCATGGGGCGGACGGGCGCCGCCGAGGTGGTCGTCAGCGAGCACGACATCCTGGACGGCATCGCCTGGAGCGTCGTCCAGGCCTGACCGTCGGCCCGGCCCGGCCGGCCGGAGCGCGTCCCGCTCCGGCCGGCCGGTGCCTCGGCCCGGTCCGGCCGGCAGGCCCTGTCGGCCCCGCCCGCCCCTTGCGGGGCTTACGTTTTCGGCCCCGGAGTGCCCGATCGGCGCCCGGGGCCGCGCCGCGCGCGGGGCCCGGCGAGAAAGTTCGTGAATTTCTTCACATGGCGATCCGCGCTTTCGGGGCACTGAGAGGTCCACTACGTCCGATATGTGGGACCGAAGGTCGTCCGCAGGCGCAGACCGCTGGTTCGCAGGTCGTCTCGCGCTCCGGCGGTGGAATCGCAATCGGGAGCGGGGAACCCAAGCGCCGCACGGATCGTTGCTGCTCACGCGGGTTGATCGAACGATTGTGCTCACAGGCAACTGCTGTTACGAGTGAGTAGAAGCCCCGCCCCGCCTCAAGTGGCCGCGTAGTGTAGCACGGGGTGTCCAGACCCCTGTGACGGGCCTCACGAAGGGCGCCTCGGACGGTGCTGGATACTTTCGGATATGAGCACCACGGAGCGTCCTCGCATCCTCATTGTCGGCGGTGGTTACGTCGGCCTGTATGCCGCGATGCGCATCCTCAAGAAGATGCGCTACGGGGAGGCGACCGTCACGGTCGTCGACCCGCGGTCGTACATGACGTACCTGCCCTTCCTCCCCGAGGCGGCCGGCGGCAACGTCGCGCCTCGCAACCTCGTCGCGCCGCTGCGCAGCGCCCTCAAGAACGCGGAGGTGCTCACCGGTCACGTGACCGGTGTGGACCACGCGCGCAAGGTCGCCACCATCGCGCCGCCGGCCGGCGGGACCTACGAGCTGCCCTTCGACTACCTCGTCGTGGCCACCGGCTCGGTCTCCCGTACCTTCCCGATCCCCGGCCTGGCCGAGCACGGCATCGGCATGAAGACGGTCGAAGAGGCGATCAGCCTCCGGAACCACGTCATGGCGCAGCTGGACAAGGCCGAGTCCACCACGGACCCGGACGTCCGTCGCAAGGCCCTCACCTTCGTGGTCATCGGCGGCGGCTTCGCCGGCGTCGAGACCATCGCCGAGGTCGAGGACATGGCGCGGGACGCGGCGAAGATCTACAAGACCGTCAGCCGCGACGACATGCGCTTCATCCTGGTGGAGGCGGCCAACCGCATCCTCCCGGAGATGGGCCCGGACCTCGGTCTGTGGACCAAGGAGAAGCTCGAAGAGCGCAACATCGAGATCTACATCGAGACCTCGATGGACTCCTGCGTCGACCAGCACGTCGTGCTGAAGAACGGCGTCGAGGCCGACGCCTCCACCATCGTGTGGACGGCCGGCGTCAAGCCCAACCCGATCCTGAACAACTTCGGCCTGCCGCTCGGCCCCCGTGGCCACGTCGACACCGCGCCGACCCTTCAGGTCCAGGGCTTCGACTACGTCTGGGCCGCCGGCGACAACGCCCAGGTGCCGGACCTCGCCGTCGGCGAGGGCGCCTGGTGCCCGCCGAACGCGCAGCACGCCGTCCGTCAGGCGATCGTCCTCGGTGACAACGTGATCTCGGGCATGCGGGGCTTCCCGCAGGCCACGTACAAGCACAAGAACCTCGGTGCGGTGGCCGGTCTCGGCCTGCACAAGGGCGTGGCGATCCTCTTCGGCAAGTACAAGCTGAAGGGCCGTCCGGCCTGGTGGTTCCACCGCCTGTACCACGGCAGCCGGGTACCGACCATGAACCGCAAGGTCCGGGTCTTCACCGACTGGACCCTCGCGATGTTCCTCAAGCGCGAGACCGTCGGCCTCGCCGAGATGGAGAAGCCGTTCGAGGCCTTCCAGGAGGCGACCGCGCCGGCCCCCAAGCCGGTCGAGGCCAAGCCCGTCGAGAAGGAACTCGCCACCAGCAAGTAACGACCCGGCCCGGGTGTGGGAGCGCCCGGGTATGTGTCGGAGGCCCTCCGCCCGGCAGTGTCGCCGGACCACGACCTCCGTGGTGCTCAGCCGGCCGTGCGACCGGGCGGAGTACAGCAGTAGCGAGACGGACCGATGTGAGAAGGACCCCGCCGCCCCTCCCTCAGGGGCCATGGCGGGGTCCTTCTCGCATGTCCGCCGCCCGGACGCCGTGGGGCGCCGCGCGGTGGCGGGCGGCCCGGAGCCCGGACGTCCCGAGGTGTTGCGGGCCCGGCGGCTCGCAGGCCCGGGCGCGTGCCCCGGTACGAACGGGGAGGACCCCGCCCGGCCCCTCCAGGGGCCGGACGAGGTCCTCCGCGTCGCGCTGTCCGGTGCTCGGGCGGCTCCCCGCCCCGCCCGGCTCAGTCGGTCTTGATGCTGTCCAGGATGTCCAGCTTGGACGCCCGGCGGGCCGGCCAGAACGCCGCCACCAGGCCGACCAGCCCGGCCAGCGCCAGGAAGAGCGCCATCCGGTCGTACGGGACGACCGTGGTCAGCCCGGCGATGTTGGACTTCAGGGTGCCGTTGACCGCCCAGGCCATGAAGCAGCCGAGCAGGACACCCACCAGGGCGCCGAAGACCGAGATCACCACGGACTCCAGACGGACCATCCGCTTGATGCCGGTGCGGTCCAGGCCGATCGCCCGCAGCATCCCGATCTCGCGCTTGCGCTCGAAGACCGACATGGCCAGCGTGTTGATGACACCCAGGATCGCGACGATCACGGACATCGCCAGCAGGCCGTACATCATGTTCAGCGCGAAGGTGATGATCTGGCTGAACTGGTCCCGGACGTCCTGCTTGGTCTTCACCTCGATCACCGGGTTGGAGCCGGTGGAGTCCTTCAGGGCCTGCTTCAGCGAACCGCTCTCGCCGCCCGCCCCCTTCACCAGCACATCGGTGATGTACGGGTCCGGGTCGTGCTTGGCGATCTCGGCGTTGTCCAGGACCACCGGGCTGAGCATCTCGTTCTTCTCGAAGACGCCGCCGACCTTGTAGGTGCCCTTGGTGTCGTCCGGCCAGGTCACCGCGACGCTGCTGCCGGGCACCAGGGCCTTGCTCTTGGCGACGTCGGAGTCCACCAGGATCTCGCCCTTGCCGAGGCCCGCACCGGAGCCGGCGGTGAAGGTCAGCGACAGCAGCTGGTCGGCGCTCCCGGCGTCGATGCCGGTGATCGCCCTGGTGCGGTCGTCGAGCTGCCAGTAGACCGCGGTCAGCGCCGACGAGGCGGTCACCCCGGAGGTCTTCGCGATCTCCGCCGGGACCTGCGGGGACAGTGCCATGCCGTTGGCCATGGCGACGTTGTAGTCCGCCTTCATCGCGCTGGTGACGGCCTTGTCGACCGCTCCGCCGACCGAGGCACCGAGCACGGTCAGGGCGCTGACCAGGGTCAGGCCGATGGTGAGGGCCGCCGCGGTGGCGGCGGTGCGGCGCGGGTTGCGCACCGCGTTCTGCCGCGCCAGCTTGCCGGGGGTGCCGAACAGCTTGCCGAGCACCGGCCCGACCAGCGCGATCACGGGGCGGGACAGCAGCGGCAGCAGGACGAAGACACCGATCAGCGCGAGCGCGGCGCCGACGCCGACCGGGACCCGGCCGGAGTCGTTGCCGGTGGAGGCGCCGTAGGCCACCAGGGCCAGGCCGCCGCCGGCCAGGACCGAGCCGATCGCGTTGCGGATCACCAGGCTCTTCTGGGTGCTGGGCTGGTCGCCGCTGCTCATCGCGGCCACCGGGGCGATCCGCGCGGCCCGGACGGCCGGCAGCAGCGCGGAGAGCACCGTCACCAGGACGCCGACCAGCAGTGCCACCGCGATCGTGAGGGGCGCGATCACCAGCGGGCCCGAGGGCATCCCGGTGCCGATGGCACCGATCAGCACCTGCATGCCGGCACCGATCCCGATGCCGGCGACCAGGCCGGCCACCGAGGAGACGGCGCCGATCACCAGCGCCTCGACCAGCACCGAGCGGGTGACCTGCCTGCGGCTGGCGCCGACCGCGCGCAGCAGGGCCAGCTCCTTGGTGCGCTGGGCGATCAGCATGGTGAAGGTGTTGGCGATGATGAAGATGCCGACGAAGAGCGAGATCGCGGCGAAGACCAGCAGCATGGTCTTCATGCCGTCGGTGCCGGAGGCGATCATCTTCGCCTGCTCGTCCTTCAGCTCCTGGCCGGTCTCGACCCGGAACCGGTCGCCGTCGGCCGGGATCGTCGGGCGGACCGCGTCCACCAGCGCCGTCTCGGCGGTGCCGGGCTTGGCCGTCACCACGATGCTGCTGTACTGACCGGGGGTCACCAGCAGCTGCTGGGCGGTGGCGCGGTCGAAGAGGGTCAGGGTGCCGCCGGAGACGACCTGGGGGTCGTCGGTGGTGAAGATGCCGGTCAGGGTGGCGTCCACGACCGGGCCGTTGGTGGCCACCCGGACGGTGTCGCCGACCTTGTAGCCGCCCTTGTCGGCCGTCCCCCGGTCGAGGGCGACCTCCTTGGCCGCCTTCGGGCCGCGGCCCTCGGCGATCGGGTAGCGGCTGTCCTTGCCGTCCGCGCCGGGGGCGTAGTTGGCGCCGCTCGCGTTCCAGGCCTGGCCGATCAGGTTGCCCTTCTTGTCGGCCACGCCGGTGAAGCCGTCGACCACGCCGCGGGCGGCGGCGGCGCCGGGCAGCGCGGCGATCTGCTGGAGGGTGGCGTCGGTCAGCGCGGCCGTACCGCGCTCGCTCTTCTCCCGGGCGCGGGCCTCGTTGCCGGCGGCGGAGTCGGTGACCCGGACGGAGATGTCCGAGAAGCTCTTGGCGTAGCTGTTGGACATGGCCTTGCCGAACGTGTCGGAGAAGACCATGGTGCCGGCCACGAAGGCCGTGCCCAGCATGACGGCCAGCGCCGTCATCAGCAGGCGGCCCTTGTGGGCCAGCACGTTGCGCAGTGCGGTGCGATACATGGATGCGTCCAGGGTGAAGGAGTCGGTACGGGCGGCCGGGGGCGGTGGTCCGCCGGCCCGTCAGCTCGTACGGCCCTTGGCGTCGAACCGGCGCATCCGGTCCAGCACGCTGTCGGCGGTCGGGGAGAGCAGCTCGTCGACGATCCGGCCGTCGGCGAGGAAGACCACGCGGTCGGCGTAGGCGGCGGCCACCGGGTCGTGAGTGACCATCACCACGGTCTGGCCCAGCTCACGAACCGAGTTGCGCAGGAAGGAGAGGATCTCCGCGCCGGAGCGGGAGTCGAGGTTTCCGGTGGGCTCGTCGGCGAAGATGATGTCGGGCTTGCTCGCCAGGGCGCGGGCGCAGGCGACCCGCTGCTGCTGGCCGCCCGAGAGCTGGGAGGGGCGGTGCGAGAGGCGATCGGAGAGGCCGACCGTATCGACCACGCGGTCCAGCCACTGCTGGTCGGCCTTCCGGCCGGCGATGTCCATCGGGAGGGTGATGTTCTCCAGCGCGGTCAGCGTCGGCAGCAGGTTGAAGGCCTGGAAGATGAAGCCGATGTGGTCGCGGCGCAGCTGGGTCAGCTGCTTGTCCTTCAGGCCGACCAGCTCGGTGTCGCCGATCATCGAGGAGCCGGAGGAGACGGTGTCCAGCCCGGCCATGCAGTGCATCAGGGTGGACTTGCCGGATCCGGACGGGCCCATGATCGCGGTGTACTCGCCCTGCGGGAAGACGACGCTGACGTTGTCGAGCGCGACCACCCTGGTCTCGCCCTCCCCGTAGACCTTGTTGAGGCCGGTGGCGCGGGCGGCCGCCTGGCCGGTGCGGACGGCGGTTGCGGTCGTCGTGGTCACGGGGAACTCCTTGGGGAACGAGGGGGTGGTGGGAGGGCAGGGCACGGGCCCGGGCCGTACCTCCATGGTCCTTCACGTGATCATGGTTCTACGTCGATCCGGGGAACGGTTGGCCCTACCGCCGCTGGGCGTACTTCCAGGTCGGCCGCCTCATCCTGCGGTATGACACGGACCCTGAGGACGGCCGCTGGCCGGATCACTCGCCTGCCGTGGCCGGATCGCGAACAGTTCGTCAGATGGCAAGGAAACATGACAAATTCCCTGGCTGCGAACATGCGAAAGAGGGATCTGGACGACTAGGCTCAGGGCGTGGCCCGCACGGTGCGGAGCGGTTCACGCCCGGATGGTGGAACGCAGACACGGGCAGCTTAAAACTGCTTGGCCGCGAGGCCGTGCCGGTTCGAGTCCGGCTCCGGGCACCACACTCGGATCGCGGGGGGCGTCCGGCGCCGGCCCCCCGCGACGCCCCGCGGATTTCCTCCTGGAGGCGTACCCACCAGACTTTGCCAAGCCATTACCCTTGACCTGTGGGCAGCGCCGTGCCGCCCCGGAGGGAATGAGCATGAGAAGCAGCAACCCGGTCTTCTCGCGGGAGGGGTCCTTCACCCGCGACTCCGGATACGCGGGTTTCGGCACCACGCAGCAGGCGCCGCAGGCCGGCGGCCAGCACGCCGGCAGCCCTTACGCCGGCAACCCTTACGCCAACAACCCCTACGGCAACAACCCGTACGCCCAGCAGCAGCCGCAGCAGGCCTACGGCCAGCCCCCGCTGACCGACGACCAGCTGGCCCAGATGTACCAGGCCCCCTCGGCCGGCCCGCTGGCCACCGGGCGGATGACGCTGGACGACGTGGTCGCCCGGACGGCCATGACGCTGCTCACCCTCGTCGCGGCCGGCGCCGTGGCGTGGTTCGTGCTGCCGACCGCCAACTACGGCTTCGCGATCGCCGCCGCCTTCGCGGCCTTCGTGGTCGGCATGGTCATCACCTTCCGGCGCAGCGTCAGCCCGCCGCTGATCCTGGCCTACGCCGGCCTGGAGGGCTTCTTCCTCGGCGCCATCACCAAGGTGTTCAACACCGTCTGGCCGGGCATCGCCATCCAGGCCGTGCTGGGCACGGCGGTGGTCTTCGCCGCGATGCTGGTCGCCTACAAGAGCGGTCGGATCCGGGTCACCCCCCGCTACACGCGGATCGGCCTGACCATCGCGATGGCCTTCGTCGGCCTGCTGCTGATCAACATGATCGCCTCGTTCCTCGGCGCGGACATGGGTCTGCGCTCCGGACCGCTCGGGATCGCGGTCGGCCTGATCGGCATCGCCCTCGGCGCGTTCTTCCTGTCGCTGGACTTCGCCGAGATCGAGGAGGCCATCCGGCGGGGCGCGCCCCAGCAGGAAGCCTGGCGGGCGGCCTTCGGGCTCACCCTGTCACTCGTGTGGATCTACATCGAGATGCTGCGCCTGATCGCGATCCTGCGCGGCGACGACTAGGCCTTGCCGGACAGGGCCTGGCACCGCCCGGCGGGGCGCGACCCCCGCCGTGCCCCCGGGCCGGCCGCCTGACGGCCGGCCCGGACACCGACGGACCCCGGAGCCCACGCTCCGGGGTCCGTCGGCGTACAGGGGCCTGCGGGGCGCCGCTAGGCTCGCGGTATGCCCGAACCGACACTCCTGATCGAAGCCGTCGACCGCCTGGCGGATCGTTTCCGCGCGATGCCGCAGAGCCGGCTGCTCGCCGCCGTCCCGGGGCACGTCTCCCGGGCGACGGCCGGGCTGGCACTGGCCCGGACGCTGGCGGCCGTCGCGCAGGCGCTGGAGGGCCGGCAGCCGCAGCCCTTCCCGGACGCCGGGGCGTTCGCGGCGGGCGACCAGCTGGCGGTCGCCGGGCACGATCTCGCGGCCGCGGTGGCCGTCGCCGGGGGCGACCCGGTGGTGCTGCCGGTGTCGCTCGGGGCCCTGCCGGCCGGCGGGCCGGCCGACCCCGCCGCGGTGCTGGGCGAGGCCCTCGCGGCCGTCGCCGCCACCGCCGGGCTCTGCGCCTGAGTCCGAATGTCCGCGCCCGGCGCCCGGGCGCGCGGCCGATCGCCGAGCCGCACCCGGGGGCGGGGTGGGGGCGGGGTGGGCGCGGGCCGCGGCCCCGACGGGTCGGCGCCCGGAACGCACCGGCGCCCGGGCGGGCACCGGGCGCCCGGAACGGCAGAAGGCCGGGCCGAGGCGTAACCCCGAGACCCGGCCGGCCTTCTGGTACCGCGTCAGATGCTGGCGACCACCCGGTCGGCCAGGACGTAGACCGTCTCCTCGTCGGTGGAGAAGGTCAGCGAGTACGAGCCGGAGAAGCGGGAGCCGCCCAGCAGCCGGACGTCCTCGCCGGCCCGCACGGCGTCGATCAGCCGGTAGGCCGCCTCGCGGTCGCCGGGGGCCACGCAGAGGGTGGTGCCGTCGGCGAAGCCGTACACGTCCAGGGTGCCGAGCGGGCCGGGCCGGACGTCGGTGAGGGCGACACCCTCGTCGGCGAGGGCGGTCAGCCGGGTGTCGGTCCACTCGCGGGACGGTGCCTGGCTGGGTACGAAGTCCGGGTGGGAGGGGTGCCGGCGCGGGTCCGGGGCGGTGGCCGGCTCGGCCTCGACGGCGGGCTCGGTGTCGAGCAGCCCGGCCTCCAGGCCGGTGGCCAGCAGATCGGCCTCCCGGCGGGCCTTGGCGTCGCCGCCGGCCTCACCGGCCGCGATCCCGGCCGGGTGGCCGGGGTGGCTCGGGTGGCCGGGGCGCATCGCGGCGCCGCCCGCCGCCGTGCCGCCGGCGTCGCCCTCGTTGATGAGCTCCTCCAGTGCGGAGCGCAGGGCCTCGCCGAATTCCGGGTCCATGGTGCCCGCGTTGTCGGCGGCCTCCAGCGGGCCGGTGGGACGCGGGAAGAACAGCGGCCACTCGCCGCCGGCGCCGCCCGGGGTGTCGAACAGCGGCGCGTCCTCGGCCGCGCGGGCCTCCTGCTCGGCCCAGAACGCCCGGGCCTCGGTGATCTCCCGCTCGCGGTCGGCGGCCAGCGCCTCGGTGACGGCCCGGCGTATCGCGGCCTCGTCGACGGGGGTTTCGGCGGTGGCGGTGGAACGTGCGGCCAGGTGGCGGGAGATGCCGCGGAGATGGATCAGCACGGAGGTCGACACGGCGATGAGGATCAACAGCAGAACGGTGTAGACGGCGCTCACGGAACGTACTCCTAGGGAGGAGTGGAACGGGGTTACGCCTCCACACTGCCGCATGGGAGCGAGTTACTGCAGAGGCAGATGTCCGATATGTCCGTGACTTTCGTACTTGTCCTCAAATTGTTAGGTAACGCCGTTCTACGCAGCGGAGTTGATCCACTTCGGAGTGTCGATTTTCGGATCGGATCGGAGCAGATCGAGGGCCGGATCACGGTCAGAATGTGATCCGGCCCTCAATTACTCTGCGTCATGGCGAATGGGTGAACCACCCGGCCCCGCAGGGGTGTTTCTCAGCTGAGGCGCTCGATGACCATGGCCATGCCCTGGCCGCCGCCGACGCACATGGTCTCCAGACCGAACTGCTTGTCGTGCCACTGGAGCGAGTTGATCAGCGTGGTGGTGAGGCGGGCGCCGGTCATGCCGAAGGGGTGGCCGACGGCGATCGCGCCGCCGTTGACGTTGAGGCGGTCGATGTCGACGCCCAGGTCGCGGTAGGAGGGGATGACCTGGGCGGCGAAGGCCTCGTTGATCTCGACCAGGTCGATGTCGCCGATGGTCAGGCCGGCCCGGCGCAGGGCCTGCCGGGAGGCCTCGACCGGGCCGTAGCCCATGATCTCGGGGGACAGAGCGCTGACGCCGGTGGAGACCACCCGGGCGAGCGGGGTGATGCCCAGCTCGCGGGCCTTGGTGTCGGACATGATCACCAGGGCGGCGGCGCCGTCGTTGAGCGGGCAGCAGTTGCCGGCGGTCACGGTGCCGTCGGGGCGGAAGACCGGCTTGAGGCCGGAGACGGCGTCCAGGGTGACGCCGGCGCGCGGGCCGTCGTCGGTGGAGACGACGGTGCCGTCGGGGGTGGTGACCGGGGTGATCTCGCGGGCCCAGAAGCCGGAGGCGATGGCGGCCTCGGCGAGGTTCTGCGAGCGGACGCCGAACTCGTCCTGGTCGGCGCGGGTGATGCCCTTGAGGGCGGCGAGGTTCTCGGCGGTCTGGCCCATCGCGATGTAGGCGTCGGGGACCAGGCCGTCGGCGCGCGGGTCGTGCCACTCGCCGCCGCCCTCCTCCGCGCGCCTGGCGGTCCGGGCCAGCGCGTCGTCGAAGAAGGGGTTGAGGGTGCCGGGGATGCCGTCGGAGGTGCCGTTGACGCTGCGCGAGACGGTCTCGACACCGGCGGAGATGAAGACGTCGCCCTCGCCCGCCTTGATGGCGTGCAGTGCCATCCGGGTGGTCTGCAGGGAGGACGAGCAGTAGCGGGTGATGGTGGCGCCGGGCAGGTAGTCCATGCCCATCTGGACGGCCACGATGCGGGCCAGGTTGTGGCCCTGCTCGCCGCCGGGCAGGCCGCAGCCGAGCATCAGGTCGTCGATGTCGCGGGGGTCCAGCTGGGGCACCTTGGCCAGCGCGGTGGCGATGATGTGGGCGGTCAGGTCGTCCGGGCGGACGTCCTTGAGCGAGCCCTTGAACGCCCGGCCGATCGGCGAACGGGCTGCGCTGACGATGACGGCTTCGGGCATGACGGGCTCCTCGTTGAGTGACCTTCGGCTACCTGGTGTCCGGGCGGCCGGCCGGGCCGGGGTGGACACCCGGGAGGAAAGTTACCGCTTAGTAGCTCAGGCGTCACCTGCCCTCACGTGTGAGTTGGCCGACGCCGTACCCGCCTCCCGGGGTGGGGTCGCCGCGGGCTGCCCGTCCGGCCCGGCCGGGGCGGACCCGCCCGGCTCCGGCGCGTCCTGCTCCGGCCCGTCCGGCGCCCCCGCGGGCGCCCCCGCGGGCGCGCCCGGGTCCGGCAGGCCGAGCCGCAGCCGGTGCCGGATCAGGGCCCAGCGCCGGGCGCCGCCGTCCGGTCCGACCGCCTCGACCTCGGCGCCGGACTGCCCGGCCGCCGCCGCGGCGGCGACCGCCACCGGCAGCACCGCCTCGCCCTCCAGCGGTCCGTCCTCGCCCGGTCCGTCCTCCACCGGCCACAGGTCCACGGCGGCGCAGAGCGAGGGCAGCATCGCCATCGCCGCGGTCGCGTACCCCTGCGCCGAGGGGTGGTAGCGGTCGGAGGCGAACATCTCCGGGCGGGCGGCGAACTCGGGGCCGAGCAGCGAGCCCAGCGAGACGGTCCGCCCGCCGGCCTGCACCACCGCGATGGTCTGCGCCGCCGCCAGCTGCCGGCTGAGCCGCCGGGCCACCCAGCGCAGCGGGGGCCGGACGGGCTTGATCGTCCCCAGGTCCGGGCAGGTGCCGACCACCACCTGGCAGCCGGCCGCCTGCAGCATCTCGACCGCCTCGCCGAGCTGGCGCACGCACTGCGCGGCCGGACTGTGCCGGGTCACGTCGTTGGCGCCCACCATGATCACCGCGAGGTCGGGGCGGTGCGGCAGCGCCAGCTCGGCCTGCCGGGCCAGGTCCGCGGAGCGGGCGCCGGACTTCGCCACGTTCAGCAGTCGCACCCGCCGCTCGGCCACCGACGCCAGCCCGGCCGCCAGCAGCGCGCCGGGCGTCTCCCGCCCGCGGAGCACGCCGAGGCCGGCGGCCGTCGAGTCGCCGAGGAAGGCCAGGGTGAGCGGGGGGACGTCCCCGCCGGGTTCGGCGAAGGCCTCCCCGTACACCCCGTCGGCCTTGGGCGGGTCGCCGTCCAGGATCCCGACGGCCCGGACCGCCAGCTTGCTCTCGGTCAGGAGGATTCCGACCAGTCCCACCCCGAGCAGACCGAGCCCGCCCCCGCCGTACGCCGCCGCCGTGGCGATCCGCCGGGCCACCCGGGCCCGCGACTGTGTCGCGCCTGGCATCCGGTCCCCCCTTCGCGTCCTTGCGTCGCCCCCGACGGGGCCGTTCCAGTGTCTGTGTACCCCTGGTACCCGTCCTGGCGGCGCGCTATCGGTGAGCGTGGGCCATCCGTGGCCATAGTCTTTGAAGTACCGAAATCTTGCAGGGCCACAGACCGGGAGGACCCCCGTGCGGTACCACAACTCGATCATCGATCTGGTCGGCAACACGCCACTGGTCAAGCTGAACAAGGTCACCGACGGGATCAGCGCGACGGTGCTGGCGAAGGTCGAGTACTTCAACCCCGGCGGTTCGGTCAAGGACCGGATCGCGATGCGCATGATCGAGGCCGCCGAGGCCTCCGGCGCGCTCAAGCCCGGCGGGACGATCGTCGAGCCGACCTCCGGCAACACCGGTGTGGGTCTGGCGATCGTGGCGCAGCAGAAGGGCTACCACTGCATCTTCGTCTGTCCGGACAAGGTCTCCACCGACAAGATCAACACCCTCCGCGCGTACGGCGCCGAGGTCGTGGTCTGCCCGACCGCCGTCGCGCCGGAGCACCCGGACTCGTACTACAACGTCTCCGACCGCCTGGTCCGGGAGACCCCGAACGCCTGGAAGCCGGACCAGTACTCCAACCCCGACAACCCGGCCTCCCACTACTACTCCACCGGCCCCGAGCTGTGGGAGCAGACCGACGGGAAGATCACCCACTTCGTGGCGGGCGTCGGCACCGGCGGCACCATCTCCGGCACCGGCAACTACCTGAAGGAGGCGTCCGGCGGCAAGGTCAAGGTGATCGGCGCCGACCCGGAGGGCTCCGTCTACTCGGGTGGCACCGGCCGGCCGTACCTGGTCGAGGGCGTCGGTGAGGACTTCTGGCCGACCGCCTACGACCGCAGCGTCGCCGACGGGATCGTGGCGGTCTCCGACAAGGACTCCTTCCAGATGACCCGCCGCCTGGCCAAGGAGGAGGGCCTGCTGGTCGGCGGCTCCTGCGGGATGGCCGTGGTGGCCGCGCTGGAGGTCGCCCGCGGGCTCGGCCCGGACGACGTGGTCGTGGTGCTGCTGCCGGACGGCGGCCGTGGCTACCTCTCCAAGATCTTCAACGACGACTGGATGGCCGACTACGGCTTCCTGCCGTCCGCCACCGACGAGGCGTCCATCGGCGAGGTGCTGGCCCGCAAGGACGCCATCGAGCACGAGGGCATCCCGCAGTTCGTCCACATGCACCCCAGCGAGACGGTCGCCGAGGCCGTCCGGGTGCTCCAGGAGTACGGCGTCTCGCAGATGCCGGTGGTCTCCCCGGGCGCCGGGCACCCGGACATCATGGCGGGCGAGGTGATCGGCTCGGTGGCGGAGAAGCTGCTGCTGGAGGGTCTCTTCGCGAAGGAGATCGACCTCGGCGACAAGCTGGAGAAGGTCATGTCCAAGCCGCTGCCGGTGGTCGGCTCGGGCGAGACGGTGACCAGCCTGATGACGGTGCTGGAGAAGGCCGACGCGGCCGTGGTGCTGGTGGAGGGCAAGCCGCAGGGCATCGTCACCCGCCAGGACCTGCTGGGCTTCCTCACCAGCCGCACCGCGCACTGAGCCCTGCCGCCGTGTGCCGATCCGCCGTGCGATGTGCACCGTGCGGCTCGCGCCCCGGCGGACCGCCGCCCCGCTCCCGACCGGCCCGCCCTGTCGGCCCGCTGATCCGGGATCAGGGGCGGCGGTCCGCCGGGGCCGTGAAACTTCGTCCACCCCGTGAAGTGGTACACCGGCGTCACCTGCGCGCAGCATCCGGTTAACAACGGTCGGGCATCGTATTGGTCAACGGCAAGATGCCGAAGCGAGATGACAGCAACCGCCGGGAGCGGCTCCCCGGCAACCGCGGTCATCTGGGACACGTCGGTCGGCCCTGACCCGGCCCGCCGTGTCTGCCCGTGGGGGACGCCGTCGTCCCGCCCCTGTCCGGTACTGCCGGATCAACAGGGTGCGGCGGCTCCCACGGCACCCAACCGCGCCGAAAGGCGCGTCTCCGCGGCTCCCGGGTGGGGGAGCCCCGGCGGAGGCGAGACGGCCGGTCCCTCTTCGGAGGGGCCGGCCTTCCCGTGTTCCGGGACGGGTGCGCCGCCCGCGCCCGCGCGGCCCGGTGTTCCCGTAACCTCGCACGCATGACCAGCACTGAACTGACCGGCCAGGACGCCCCGCGCTACGTCCGGCTCAGCATCGAGCTCATCGCGGAGATCACCGATGAGCAGGCCCTGAAGACCGCCGCCCTGGCCCAGGTGGAGAATGACGAGTACCTCGACGACGAGGAGCGGACGCAGTCCGTCGAGGCCATCGAGGTGGACCCGTCGGGTTCGCTCGCCCACTTCATCGACCCGGTCGCGCTGCTCGGCGACATCCCCGGGGTCGAGCTCGCCTCGGCCACCTGGGAGTCCGTGCAGACCGAGTTCGACCCGGAGGGGGAGGGCTGGGACGAGTACACGGTGGAGGAGCCCGCGTCCTCGGAGTGACTCCGGACACGCTTCGCCGCAGCGGGAAAGCCGCTGAGCTGCTGTGACGACCGCCCGGCCTGTGACTGCACAGGTCGGGCGGTTTGTCCATGTTTGGCATGAAGATAAGTGTTCTCATACGATCTCTTCCCGTTGGCGGTGCAACCGCGGAAGGACAGAACGCCTTTCTATCCGTAATGCCCCGAAGGTGAGCAGCAGGGAGACGACGACGTGACGGCACGCGAGCGACGAAACCGGCCCACCGAAGGCACCACCGAAGGCACCTGGACCCGCCGCGGCGTGCTCGCCGGGCTGCTCGGGGCACCCGTCCTGCTGATCGCCGCCTGCAACGACACCAAGAACACCGGCGCGGGCAGCGGCACGGGCGCCGCAGGCGGGCCCACCGGCGGCGCGAGCGCCACCGGCAGTGCGAGCAACTCGCCGAAGACCTCCGTCGCGAAGATCACCGTGCTGCCCGCCGACGAGGCCGCCAACGCCAGCTTCACCGAGCCGGTCAAGGTCACCGTCACCGCCGGCACCCTCGGTTCCGTCCGGCTCGCCGACTCCGCCGGCCAGGCCGTCGAGGGCAAGCTCTCCGCCGACTCCACCAGCTGGACCTCCACCGGCACGCTCACCAGCGGCACCAAGTACACCGTCGCGGTCGCCGCCACCGACGGCGACGGGCTGGAGTCGGACGCCAACACCACCTTCACCACGACCACCCCCGCCAACACCTTCGTCGGGTACTTCACCCCCGAGAACGGCTCGGTGGTCGGCGTCGGCATGCCCGTCTCGATCAACTTCAACAAGCCGATCACCGACCGCGCGGCCGTCCAGCAGGCGATAACGGTGACGGCCCAGCCGGGGGTCGAGATAGTCGGGCACTGGTTCTCCAGCACCCGCCTCGACTTCCGGCCCGCGGACTACTGGGCGGCCGGCACCAAGGTCACCCTCAAGCTCCGCCTCAAGGACGTCGAGGGCGCCAAGGGGTACTACGGCACCCAGTCGAAGGACGTCCGCTTCACCGTCGGCCGCAGCCGGACCAGCGTCGTCGACCTGGCCGCCAAGACCCTCACCGTCACCACCGACGGGCAGGTCAGCGCCACCTACCCGATCTCGGGCGGCTCCCCGGAGCACAAGACCTGGGGCGGGAAGATGGTCATATCCGAGCAGTTCCAGCAGACCAAGATGGACTCCACCACGGTCGGCCTCGGCGACGAGTACAACATCCCCGACGTGCCGCACGCCCAGCGCCTCACCACCTCGGGCACCTTCATCCACGGCAACTACTGGTCCCCCGCGTCGATCTTCGGCAGCCAGAACACCAGCCACGGCTGCGTCGGCCTGCAGGACGCCAAGGGCGGCGAGGACCCGTCCACCAACGGCTACGCGTTCTACAAGAGCTCGATGGTCGGCGACGTGGTCGAGGTCGTGAACTCCGGCGACAAGACGGTCGAACCGTCCAACGGCCTCAACGGCTGGAACATGACCTGGGCGGCCTGGAAGGCCGGCAGCGCGGTCTGAGCCGTTCCCCCCTCCCGGGGGCACTTCGCGCCCCAGACTTGAGTCTCCAGCGACTGGAAGGCCCAAGGTGGCGGACATGGACGGCGACACCCTGCACACCATCGGCGAACTGGCCGCCCTGACCGGGCTGCCGGTCAGGACCATCCGGTTCTGGTCCGACGAGGGCGTGGTGCCGCCGACCGACCGTACACCCGCCGGCTACCGGCTCTACGACCGTGACGCGCGAGCTCGTCTGGACCTCGTCCGGACCCTGCGCGAACTCGGTGTCGACCTCGCGACCGTCCAGCGGCTGCTGGCCCGCGAGACCACCGTCGCCGAGGTCGCCGCCATGCACGCGCAGGCCCTGGACACGCAGATCCGCACCCTGCGGCTGCGCCGGGCCGTGCTGCGGTCCGCGGCCGGACGCGGGTCCACCCCGGAGGAGTTGGAACTCGTGAACAGGCTCGCAAGGCTCTCCGGCCAGGAACGCCGCCGACTGGTCCGGGACTTCGTCGACCAGGCCTTCGACGGCCTCGACGTCGGCCCCGAGTTCGCCGCCAAGATGCGCGCCGCACTGCCGGACCTCCCCGAGGAGCCCAGCGACGAGCAGTCCGACGCCTGGATCGAACTCGGCGAACTCGTCCAGGACCAGGACTTCCGGGCCGCCGTGCGCCGGATGGCCGCCTATCAGGATCGGGAACGCGCGGCCGGCGCCCGCACCGGCACCGACGAGGACGGCAGGCTCGTCATGACCGTCCTGGCGCGGACCACCGAGGCCCGCGAGGCGGGCGTCGCGCCCGACTCCGCCGCGGCCCGGCCGGTCGTCGACGAGCTGGCGGCGGCCTTCGCCGACCTCTTCGCCCGCCCCGACGAGCCGCCGTTCCGGGCCTGGCTGCTGGAGCGGCTGGAGACCGGCAACGACCCCCGCACCGAGCGCTACTGGCACCTGATCGCGGTCGTCAACGGCGACCCCGTCCCGCCCGCGCTCGGCCCCGCCTTCGACTGGCTGATCGCCGGCCTGCGAGCGCGATGACCGAATCCCGCCGGTGACGGCGGCCGGGATCGCGCAGGCTGGCAGGCATGACGACGACAGCCGCACCAGCCCCGCAGGTCAGGCCGATCGACCCGGCGGCGCTCCGGCGCCTGCGCGAGCGGGACGACGCGGGGCGCCCGCCCGTCCTCTCCGTCGACGAGGAGGGCGGGGCCCCGCTGCGCTGCTGCCTCACCCGGGCCAGGCCCGGCGAGCGGATCGCCCTGCTCAGCTACGCGCCGCTCCGGCGCTGGGCGGAGGAGACCGGGGCCGAACCTGGCCCCTACGACGAGGTCGGCCCGGTCTTCGTTCACGCGCAAGCCTGCCCCGGCGCGGGCTCCGCCTGGCCGGCGGGCTTCCACGGCTCCGAGCGGGTGCTGCGTGCCTACGACCGCCGGGGCCACATCCTGGGCGGCACGGTCGTCACCCCCGACACCGCCGAGACCGCGGCCCGCGGGCTGCTGGCCGACCCCGAGGTCGCGCTGGTACACGTGCGGGCGCTGGAGTTCGGCTGCTTCCTGCACGAGGTCCGGCGGGGCTGAGCCGACCGGCCCCGCACCGGGCCCGGCGGCGAGGCCTACGGGGCCTACGGGGTGTGCGGGGCGTACTCAGCGCTTGGCGTAGTCGGTGAACCCCTGCCAGTCCAGCACGACGCAGGCTTCGTCCCCGAGGACCCAGGCGTCATGGCCGGGCGGGCAGATCATGACGTCGCCGGGCCCGAACTCGGCCTCCTCGCCGTCGTCCATGACGATCTTCATGCGGCCGGAGACGACGTAGCCCATGTGCGAGGCCTGACAGGTGTCCGTCCCGGCGAGCGGCTTGATGTGCTTGGTCCACCGCCACCCGGGCTCGAAGACCCCGCGCCCCACCGCGCCGGCTTCGAGGTTGACGAGTGCCACGTGCCCCATGCCCCCGTCGAAGGGCCGGACCTCCTCGGGGGAGTCGAGGCTCATACGGATCAGTCCGGACATGGCTGCTCCTCTGCCGAGGGCGGGTGACCGCGTCCGTCCGGCGGTCTCCGGGACCGCCCTGCTGGTCATTTCAGTCTGCGCCCGCTCGCGGGGGCTGTCACCGCGGCCCGGCCGGCAGGCGGTGGCTCCCGGGGTGTCCCGGTGTTGCAGCGGGACGGCCGGAATCCGGGCCGCACCCGGGCCCGGGGGCCCGGGAGCGTGAAGCGCTGCCCGGACCCCTGCCGGCCGAGTGCCCGCAGCCCGGTGACCGCAGCCGTGGGGCGACGCCGTCGCGCGGCATCGCCCGGTACGGCTCCCTGCCCGTCGGGCCCTACGGCTCAGCCCTCCGTGCGGGCCACCCCGATCGGGCAACTCGCGCCCGTGCCGCCCAGACCGCAGTAGCCGTTCGGGTTCTTGGCGTCGGACAGGTACTGCTGGTGGTACGGCTCCGCCGGGTAGAACGGGCCCGCCGGGGCGATCTCGGTGGTGATCGGACCCAGGCCGATGGCGGACAGGGCGGGCTGGAAGGCGTCCCGGGTGGCTTCGGCGGCGGCCGCCTGGGCGGGGGAGTGGGTGTAGACCGCGGAGCGGTACTGGGTGCCGACGTCGTTGCCCTGGCGGTTGCCCTGGGTCGGGTCGTGGGCCTCCCAGAAGGTCTTCAGCAGCGTCTCGTACGGGAGGACGGCGGGGTCGTGGACCACCCGGACGGCCTCGGTGTGGCCCGTCCGGCCGCTGCACACCTCCTCATACGTCGGGTTCTCGGTGTGGCCGCCCTGGTAGCCGACCAGGGTCGTCCACACGCCGGGCAGCTTCCAGAAGGTGCGCTCGGCGCCCCAGAAACAGCCCAGGCCGAAGTCGGCGACCTCCAGACCGGCCGGGTACGGGCCGGTGAGCGGGTTGCCGAGGACGGTGTGCGGCTGGGTGAGGGTGAACGGCGCGGCCGCCCGGCCGGGCAGCGCCTGCTCGGCGGAGACGAGCTCGGTCTTGTGGCGGTTGAACAGCACGGCCTGCTCCAGCTGTCGAGGGACGGGTTGCAGTGACTGCAACGCGCCGCAGGCGCGGCGGATTCCGGTGGCCCCGCGGCCCGTCGGCGGCCGCCGCGGGCGCGGGGCCACCGCGGAGCGCGGAGGTCCGGTACCGGGGGCGGCGTCGGCCCTCTCGCTTCGACCGGACTTCGCACCATTCGCCCACTACCCTCGGTGCTATGACCGAGCACCAGCTTCCCCACGGCTTCGAGACCCTTGCCATCCACGCGGGTCAGGAAGCAGACCCCCAGACCGGGGCCGTCGTCACGCCGATCTACCAGGTGTCCACCTACAAGCAGGACGGGGTGGGCGGCCTCCGGGGCGGGTACGAGTACAGCCGATCCGCCAACCCGACCCGCACCGCGCTGGAGGAGTGCCTCGCCGCGCTGGAGGGGGGCAGCCGAGGGCTGGCCTTCGCCTCCGGCCTCGCCGCCGAGGACACCCTGCTGCGCACCGTCCTCAAGCCGGGCGACCACATCGTCATCCCGAACGACGCCTACGGCGGCACCTTCCGGCTGTTCGCCAAGGTGCTGACCCGCTGGGGCGTCGAGTTCTCGGTGGCCAACACCCAGGACCTGTCGACCGTCCGGGACGCGCTGCGCCCCAACACCCGCGCGGTCTGGGTGGAGACCCCGTCCAACCCGCTGCTGGGCATCACCGACCTCGCGGCGCTGGCCGAGATCGCGCACGCCGCGGGCGCGCTGCTGGTGGTGGACAACACCTTCGCCAGCCCCTACCTGCAGCAGCCGATCGCGCTGGGCGCGGACGTCGTGGTGCACTCGACCACCAAGTACATGGGCGGCCACTCGGACGTGGTCGGCGGCGCGCTGGTGGCGGCCGAGGCCGGGCTGGGCGAGGAGATCGCCTACCACCAGAACGCGATGGGCGCCGTGGCCGGCCCGTTCGACTCCTGGCTGGTGCTGCGCGGCATCAAGACCCTGGGTGTCCGGATGGACCGGCACAGCTCCAACGCCGAGAAGATCGCCGACCTGCTGACCCGGCACCCGAAGGTCAGTCACGTGCTGTACCCGGGCCTGGCCGAGCACCCGGGCCACGACATCGCCGCCAAGCAGATGAAGGCCTTCGGCGGCATGGTCTCCTTCCGGCTCAAGGACGGCGAGCAGGCGGCCGTCGACGTGTGCAACCGCGCGCAGCTGTTCACCCTCGGCGAGTCGCTGGGCGGCGTCGAGTCGCTGATCGAGCACCCGGGCCGGATGACCCACGCCTCGGTGGCGGGCTCGGCCCTGGAGGTGCCTTCGGACCTGGTCCGGGTCTCGGTGGGCATCGAGTCGATCGACGACCTGCTGGCCGACCTCCAGCAGGCGCTCGGCCAGTAGGCCGCTCCCGGCCGGGCCCGGCCGGACGCCGTCCCCCGCTCCGGCGGGGAGCCGCCACCGGCCGGGGCCCGTCACGTCCCCGGCGTCCACCGCCCGGCCGGGCCGCAGCCCGTCACGGCCCGGCCGGGTCGTTCTCCGGCCCGGCCGCGTACGACTCCAGGCTGCCGTTGAAGCGGGCCAGCAGGGCGCAGAACGCCCGCTGCTCGTCGGCCGGCCAGCCGTCCAGCAGACGGCGGATCAACTCCTCGCGTCCCGATCTGACTTCGGCCAGCCGGTCGGCGCCGAGCGGGGTGAGGGCGAGCCGCACGGCGCGTCGGTCGGCCGGGTCCCGTACCCGGCCGACCAGGGCCGCCTCGACCAGCGGGGCGACCTGCCGGGTGACGGTCGACGAGTCGATGCCCAGGCAGTCGGCCAGGGTCTTGATGTTGGCCGGCCCGTGCCGCTCCAGGCGGTCGAGCAGCAGATAGGCGGCGCGGTCCAGCGCCCCGACCCCGTCGGAGGTCCGGACCTGCTCCAGCCGGCGGGCGAAGACCGCCACCTGGTACTGCAGTTGGGTGTGTACGGGGTCGGTACGGGGGGTGGCCCTGGGCGAGGTCGTCGTCATCGCGGCTCACGATCGGTGTGCGGTGAGGGAGGCTCGGCCGGCCGGTGCGCGGTGGGCTGGCCGGTAAGCGCTGCGGGTGCGGCGCGGACGCCGCTCCTCCGTCCGCCCACCAGGCGCCGGTCGGTCTCGGGACCAGCAGCGTACGCGGGCGGGCCCGCGCCGGGAACCGTGCGTGCGTCCCCGACGGCGGGCCGCGCGGCCGTACGCTGGCGGCATGCAGAGCTGGCCGATCACCATCGACGATGTCCGCGGCGCCCAGAAGATGCTCGCCGGGGTCGCCCGGGTCACCACGATGGAGGGCAGCCGGTACCTCTCGGGGCTGGTCGGCGCCCCCGTCCGGCTGAAGTGCGAGAACCTGCAGCGCACCGGGTCGTTCAAGCTGCGCGGCGCCTACGTCCGGATCGCCGGGCTCTCGCCGGTGGAGCGGGCGGGCGGGGTGGTGGCGGCGAGCGCCGGCAACCACGCGCAGGGGGTGGCGCTGGCCGCCTCGCTGCTGGGGGTGCACTCGACGGTGTTCATGCCGCTGCCGGCCCCGCTGCCTAAGGTCGCGGCGACCCGTGACTACGGCGCCGAGGTCCGGCTGCACGGCGCGAACGTGGACGAGGCGCTGCAGGCCGCGCAGCGGTACGCGGAGACCACCGGCGCGGTCTTCATCCACCCGTTCGACCACTGGGACGTCATCACCGGCCAGGCCACCGTGGGGCTGGAGATCCTGGAGCAGTGCCCGGAGGTGCGGACCATCCTGGTCGGGGTGGGCGGCGGCGGCCTGCTGGCCGGGATCGCGGCGGCGGTCAAGCCGCTGCGGCCGGACGTGAAGGTGATCGGCGTCCAGGCGGCGGGCGCGGCCGCCTACCCGCCCTCGCTGGCGGCGGGCCGCCCGATGTCGCTGGAGCACGTGGCCACGATGGCCGACGGGATCATGGTCGGCCGCCCGGGGGACATCCCCTTCGAGGTGATCAACACCCTGGCGGACGGCATCCGCACCGTCTCCGAGGACTCGCTCTCCCGGGCCCTGCTGCTGAGCCTGGAGCGGCTGAAACTGGTGGTGGAGCCGGCCGGCGCCAGCCCGGTCGCGGCGCTGCTGGAGCAGCCGGAGTCGTTCGAGGGCCCGGTGGTGGCGGTGCTCTCCGGCGGGAACATCGACCCGCAGCTGATGCAGCGGGTGCTGCGGCACGGGCTGGCGGTGGCCGGCCGCTACCTGTCGCTGCGGGTGCGGCTGACCGACCGGCCCGGCTCGCTGGCGGACCTGCTCGGGGTGCTCACCCGGGTGGACGCCAACGTCCTGGACGTGGCTCATGTGCGGATCGACCCGCGGCTGGGGCTGACCGAGGTCGAGGTGGACCTGCACCTGGAGACCAAGGGGCCCGAGCACTGCGCCCTGGTGGTGAGCGAGCTGCGGGACGCGAGGTACGTCGTCTCGCACTGACGGCGGGCGGGGGCTGCGGGGCCGCTGCCCGCAGGCCTTCCCGATCATCTTCCCGGAGCCCTTCCCGCGGACTTTCCGGGCCCTTTCGGCGGGCCCGTCCGGGCCGCGCGGCTGCCGTCCGGGCGGCCGGGCCCCGGTTGTCGGTGGTGCCTGCCAGGATGGCGGAGACCTGAACCTTGACGCGATATATCGCAAGCTGCCATTCTCGCGATGTATCGCGTTTCCGCCGATCGCATGTGCGAACGCATGCATGAAGGCGGGGCGGCTCGGGTAGCCCTATGTGGGCACAAATTGGGGCAAATGCTCCCAAGTCTTGAGAATCCCGCCGTCCTCGCGACCGGCACGCCCCAACAGCGCGCCGGAACAGCACCGCCCGACGCTTCCAGTCAGAGGAGATGAAGCAGGCCCATGGCGCCAGCCATCCAAGCCGAGAACCTGGTGAAGACCTTCGGTGACGTACGAGCCCTGGACGGCGTCAGCCTCGACGTCCCCGAGGGCACGGTGCTCGGACTGCTCGGCCCGAACGGCGCCGGCAAGACCACCACCGTCCGCGTCCTCACCACCCTGCTCCGCCCCGACTCCGGCCACGCCGTGGTCGCCGGGGTCGACGTGCTCAAGCACCCCAACAAGGTCCGCAGCCTGATCGGGCTCTCCGGCCAGTACGCCGCCGTCGACGAATACCTGACGGGCCGTGAGAACCTCCAGATGGTCGGCGAGCTCTACCAGATGAGCGTTCGGGACGCCAAGGCCCGCGCGCTGGAACTGCTGGAGTGGTTCAACCTCACCGAGGCCGCCGACCGCATCGCCAAGACCTACTCCGGCGGCATGCGGCGCCGGCTCGACCTCGCGGCCGCGCTGGTCGTCCGCCCGCCGGTGATGTTCCTCGACGAGCCCACCACCGGGCTGGACCCGCGCAACCGCCTGGCCCTCTGGGAGGTCATCGAGACCCTGGTCGAGCAGGGCACCACGCTGCTGCTCACCACCCAGTACCTGGAGGAGGCCGACCGCCTCGCCCACGACATCGCGGTGGTCGACCACGGCAAGGTGATCGCCCGCGGCACCGCCGACCAGCTCAAGGCGCAGATCGGCGGCGAGCGGGTCGAGGTGGTCGTGCACCGGCGCGACCAGGTGAGCGAGGCCCTCGAGGCCCTCTCCCCCTACGCCAAGGGCGACCCGGCGGTCGAGAAGAACACCCGCCGGATCACCGTCCCGGTCAGCGGCGGCGCCAAGGTGCTGGCCGACGTGATCCGCGAGCTGGACACCCGCGCGATCGAGATCGACGACATCGGCCTGCGCCGGCCGACCCTGGACGACGTCTTCCTCTCCCTCACCGGCCACGCCACCCTGGCGGAGGACGCCGAGAACGGCGGAGGCACGGACGGCGGGGCGGACGCCGAGCGGCGCGGCCGGGACAAGCAGGCCGTCGCGGCCGGGAAGGACGCCTGAGATGACGACGGTCACCGAACACGCCATCGGCGGCGCCGTTCCCAAGCAGCGGCACGGCGTGGCCGCCACCCTGCACGACTCCTGGGTGGTCGCCAAGCGCAACCTGCGCCGGATGACCCGGATCCCGGAGATCGTGGTCTTCGGTCTGATGCAGCCGGTGATGTTCGTGCTGCTGTTCTCGTTCGTGATGGGCGGGGCGATCCAGATCCCCGGCGCCGAGGCCAGCTCGGACACGTACACCCAGTTCCTGATGGCCGGCATCTTCGCCCAGACCGTGACCTTCGCGGTGGCCGGCGCCTCGGCCGGCATCGCGGAGGACATGACCAAGGGGCTGGTGGACCGCTTCCGGTCGCTGCCGATGGCCCGCTCGGCCGTCCTGGTCGGCCGGACCCTCGCGGACCTCGTCCAGACGGCGTTCACGCTGCTGGTGCTGGCCCTGGTGGCCTTCGGGGTCGGCTGGCGCATCCACGAGGGCTTCCCGAAGGCGCTCGCCGCGTTCGCGCTGCTGCTCCTGCTCGGCTACGCCTTCTCCTGGATCGGTGCGCTGATCGGCCTGTCGGTGCGCAGTCCGGAGGCGGCCACCTCGGCCGGCCTGATCTGGCTGTTCCCGCTGACCTTCATCTCCAACGCGTTCGTGCCGATCAGCAGCATGCCGGGCTGGCTCCAGCCGATCGCCTACTGGAACCCGTTCAGCGCGACCGTGCAGGCCTGCCGCGACCTGTTCGGCAACCAGGTCGGGCCGGTGGACGACGTCTGGCCGATGCAGCACGCGACGCTGGTCTCGGTCGTCTGGTCGCTGATCATCATGGTCGTCTTCTCCTGGCTGTCCGTGCGCAAGTACCGCTCCGCGGTCGGCTGACCGGCCGCGCCGCGCCCGACGCGCCGAGGGCGGCCGTGGAGAAGACTCCACGGCCGCCCTCGGCGGTGCTGCCGGTCCGCTGCCACGCTCAGGCGCCGCTCGTCGTGCGGTGCCCGGCGACGTGCGCGGGGGGTGTCAGCCGGTGTACGGCTTGACCTCCATGATCCGGACCGAGGCCTTCTTGCCGTTCGGCAGCTCGTAGGTGGCGTCGGCGCCGACCTTCTTGCCGTCGATGGCGCGGCCCAGCGGGGACTGCGGCGAGTAGATGTCCAGGTCGCCGGCCGCCTCGCGGGAGCCGAGCAGGAAGACCATGGTGTCCTCCGGGTCGCCGTCGAAGGCCACGGTCACGACCATGCCGGGGGCCACCACGCCGGTGTCGGTGGGGGCCTCGCCGACCTTGGCGCGCTCCAGGAGCTGGGTGAGCTGGCGTACCCGCAGTTCGCCCTTGCCCTGCTCCTCCTTGGCCGCGTGGTAGCCGGCGTTCTCCTTGAGGTCACCCTCTTCGCGTGCCGCCTCGATCTTCTGGGCGATCTCGACACGCCAGGGGCCGGTCAGGTTCTCCAGCTCGGCCTTGAGCTGGTCATAGCCGGACTGAGTGAGCCAGGTCACGTTTTCGCTGGTCTGGGTCACGGGTGCTCCTCGTAGGTACTGGGCGGTGCCGGGGGGACAGGGTCGTCGGCACGGGGTGGTGGTGGTGATATCGGTCTTAACTACAAAGCAACGCCCACTCCCGTACCATCCGGCGCGGAAGGGGCGAAACCCCGAGCCTAACAATTTCCGTCACCGGGCGGGAGGGGCATTGGCGCGCTGTTGACCACAAGGTTGCGCGAAGGTGACCAGGGCCGCTGGACGGATTCCCGCTCCCCCGATCGAATATGCGCCCGATCGGGTGAGTTTCAAAGAAGCCCGGGCCGCAGGGCCGGAAGAGCGGGCCGGCGGGGACTCGGCGTGCCCCGGGACCTACTTGGCCGGGGTGCAGCCGAGCAGCTGGGCGGTGGTGCCCCGGGCGGTGGTCCGCAGGGTCAGCACGGCGTCGTAGTCGCTGCCGGCCGCCGGCACCGGGAAGTCGCTCTGGCCGACCACCGTGCCGTCCGCGGCCTGCGAGCGGACCGTGCAGGCCCCGGCGGTGCCGTTGTTCTTGCTCACCTGCAGGTGGATCTGCATCTCGGAGTCCGAGACGGCCTGGAAGGTCGGCACCAGGCCGTTCATGGCCGTCTCACGCAGCAGGTACGAGACGCCGAACCAGGTGACCAGACCCAGCAGCACGACCGCGCAGGCCGCGCCGACCGCCTTCAGCCTGCGGTCCGCCTCACGGTCGCCGGTACGGCCGTAGCGGCCCGCGGGCGGCTGCGCGGTGGTGGTGCCGACCTTCATGCTGGCTCAGTCCTCTCGGGGGAGGGGCCCGCCGGGGTGGTGCGGGGAATGTAAGGCTCCTCCAGTCCGTCACTATAGGAGGGGCACGCCCGCGGCCGGTCCAGCGGGGGCGGGGGGCCTGTCGCGCCGATACCCGTCGGCGGTGGGTCCCGCGATGGTGCGGCCCCGGAAACTGCGCGGCCCGGACGGTGGGCGGCCCAGAATATTGGTGGAAGGAAACCAGGCGTTGACTGAGCAGTTGCGACTGATGGCGGTGCACGCCCACCCGGACGACGAGTCCAGCAAGGGTGCCGCCTCCATGGCGATGTACGTCGAACAGGGGGTCGACGTGCTCGTTGCCACCTGCACCGGCGGTGAGCGCGGGTCGGTCCTCAACCCCAAGCTGCAGGGGGACCCGTTCGTCGAGGAGAACATCCACGAGGTGCGCCGCAAGGAGATGGACGCGGCGCGCGAGATCCTCGGGGTCAGGCAGGCCTGGCTGGGCTTCGTCGACTCGGGTCTGCCCGAGGGCGACCCGCTGCCGCCGCTGCCCGAGGGCTGCTTCGCGCTCCAGGAGGTGGCCGACGCGGCCGAGCCGCTGGTGCGGCTGATCCGTGAGTTCAAGCCGCAGGTGATCACCACCTACGACGAGAACGGCGGCTACCCGCACCCCGACCACATCATGACCCACAAGATCACCATGCTGGCCTTCGACGCCGCCGGGGACCCGGACGCCTACCCGGAGTCCGGCGAGCCGTGGCAGCCGCTGAAGCTCTACTACAACCACGGCTTCCCGATGGGCCGGATCCGGGCGCTGCACGCCTACCTCACCGAGAACGGCCACGAGTCGCCCTACGGCGAGTGGATCGAGGGCTGGGAGAAGAGCGGCCGCAAGGAGCGCGAGATCACCACCCGGGTGGAGTGCGGGGACTGGTTCGAGACCCGGGACCGCGCGCTGATCGCCCACGCCACCCAGATCGACCCGGACGGGCCGTGGTTCCGCGTCCCGCTGGACGTCCAGCGGGAGGTCTGGTCGACCGAGGACTACGAGCTGGCCCGCTCCCTGATCGACACCGATCTGCCCGAGGACGACCTCTTCGCCGGTCTGCGCACCCGCAGCCTGGCCGCCGAGCCGGGCAACTGACCGGCCGGCTCCGACACGCACCACCCCGGTGACCCGGCCCCGAGCGGGCCGGGTCACCATGGAGAGATGAGCACCCCCGTGAACCTCACCGACCTGGCCACCGGGCTCGCCCTGGACGAGACCAAGGTGACCCCCGGCCTGCTGGGCTTCGTGGTCTTCGCCGCGCTCGCGGTCGCCACCTGGTTCCTGGTGAAGTCGATGAACAAGCAGTTCAAGCGCGTGAACTTCGTCGAGGAGCCGGACGCTCCCAAGGAGTGACCCGCGCCGGCCCGCGTGCGAGGCCCCGGTGCACACGAGTGCGGGGCGGGACCTGATCAGGTCCGGCCCCGCACGTCCGTCACCGGGCCGCTCGGCCCCAGGTGCAGCCGGTGGAGAGGACGTCGGTGTCAGGCCTGCTCCGGCTGCGCGGCGCTGCCGTCGAGCGCCAGGGCGACGAGGGCGGCCACCAGGGGCAGCACGGCGACCAGGCCCAGGGCGCCGGTCAGCGCCATCGACCTGGACAGTGCCCCGGCCGCCGCCGAACCGACCGCGCCGCCGACGAAGAAGGTCAGGTTCAGCAGGCCCATCGCCCCGCCGCGCTGCGCCGGGGGGATCCGGGCCGACATCAGACCCGTCGTCACCACCTGCGTCACGGCGAAGGCGGCGAAGCCCAGCGAGGCACCGGCCACCAGCAGGATCGCCCCGCCGCCGTAGACCCCGGCGACTGCCAGCAGCGCGGCCGAGGCCGCCGCGGCGCCCGCCAGCAGCCGGCTGCCACCGCTGCCGGAGATCCGGCCGGCCGCCCGGGAGAGCACCGCGCCGATCACGGCGCCGGGGAGCAGCGCGAAGCCGACGGTGAGCACGCTCCAGCCGTAGGTCTTCACCAGCACCTGCGGCACGGCGTACATGGCGGCGAACAGGCCGCCGTACACGCCCACGCCGACGGCGGCGGACAGCAGGAACAGCCGGTCGCCGGCCAGCGACTTCGGGACGAAGCCGGTCGGCAGACCGCGCACCCGCAGGGCGAGCGCGCCCGCGCCCAGCACCACCAGCAGGGCGGTGACCAGCACCACCGGGGTGGAGAGCGACAGGGTGGGGGACTGGATCAGCACCAGCAGGGCCGCCGCGGTGAGGGTGAGCAGAGCGGCGCCGGCGACGTCGACCGGCTTGCGCGAGCCGGGCCGGGTGGCTAGACGCAGGCAGAACGGGACGGCGAGCAGCGACAGCACGGGCAGCACGACGGTCAGCCGCCAGCTCAGCCACTGGGTGATGACGCCGCCCATCAGGGTCGCGCCGGCGGAGAAGGCGGCCATCGTCGCGCCGAACCCGGCCAGCACCTTGGGCCGGCTCGCCGGGTCGCGGGAGGCGGCGAGGGTCAGCGCGCCGGAGGTCATCGCCCCGGATCCGGCGGCCAGGACGAAGCGTCCCGCCACCAGGGCGCCGAGGTTGGTCGCGGAGACGCAGATGCCGGTGCCCAGCAGCAGGACCACCGAGCCCGCGAGCAGCGTGGTGCGTACCCCGAGGGAGTCGCCGAGCCGGCCGAACAGGGCGGTGCCGATACCGAGGGCGAGGGCGTGGACGGTCAGGACCCAGGCGGTGGCCGCCGGGGTGGTGTGGAGCGCGGCGGTGACCTTGGGGAGGGCCACACCGGCCGCGGTGACGCCGAAGACAGCGGGTCCGAACAGGGCGCCGAGGCGTAGTCCGGTGGAGCGGGCGCCGATGGCGCGGGCCGCCGGAGCGGTGAGAGTGATCGGAGCGGCAGCCTCGGACTTTTGCTGCTGCTGCCGCACGGCGGGGTCGGTGGTCACTGGGAGAGTCCTTCGCCGGGCACGATGTTGTGGTTGAAGCGGAAGAGGTTCCGCGGGTCGTACACGGCCTTGAGGTCCGCCAGCCGGCGGTACGTCTCGGTGTCGTAGCAGGCCCGCACCTGGTCGGCGCCGGTGGTGGCCGGGCCGCCCAGGAAGTTGAGGTACCGGCCGCCGGTTCCCCACGGGGCCAGGCCGTCCAGCACCTCGCTGTCGGCGACCTCGGCGGCCGCCGGGTCCGCGGGTACGGCGGGGGTGAGGGTCGACAGGGTGAAGGCGCCGTCCCGGTTGCCGACCGCGTTGGGAACGGCCGGGGGGCGGCCGAGCGCCCCGCCGAGGTGGCGCAGTTCCACCATCAGCTCGCCGCAGCCGGAGCCGGGGCCGGCCAGGGCCAGCAGCCGGGTCACCGCCTGGTGGTCCAGCTCCCGCAGCACGATCGAGCGCTCGTGGTACGGCAGCGGATGGGTCGGGTCCCGGTGGATTTCCTGGACGGCGGTGTAGGGCATGTCGCCGACGGTGTCGAGGACGGGCGGCGCGACCGTCCGCAGCGGCCTGATCAACTGCTCGCCCTCGGCGGCGGAGCCCTGGAAGGCGATCCGGACGTGCGCCACCAGCCGGCCCCGCAGCAGCGCCGGCACCACCGGCAGGTCGGGGAGCCGCAGCAGGGCCACCGAGGAGGTCATCTCCTCCGGCAGGTCCCTGGTCCAGGCCCGCCAGGTGTGCAGGACGTCGCCGCTGTCCTCCCCGTCGTAGAACAGGCCGCCCCCGTAGAGCCGGGTCACCGGGACGAGCTCGAACTCCATCGCGGTGACGACCCCGAAGTTGCCCTTGCCGCCGCGCAACGCCCAGAACAGCGAGGCGTTCTGATCCCGCGTCACCACGCGCAGATCGCCGTCGGCGCCGACCACCTCCAGTCGGGTGACGTGGTCCGCGGCGTAGCCGTACTTGCGGGCCAGCAGGCCGAGGCCGCCGCCGAGGGTGTAGCCGACCGCGCCGACCAGGTGAGAGGAGCCGTTGAGCGGGGCCAGGCCGTGGGCAGCCGCGGAGCGGATGACCTTGTGCCACGGGGTCCCGGCCTCCACCCGGGCGAGCCGGGCGATCGGGTCCACCGCGACGCCGTCCATCCGCCGGACGGAGATCAGCAGGCCGCCGTCGGCCGGGGCGCTGATGCCGTGCCCGGTCGACCGGACGGTCACCGGCAGGTCGTGCCGGGCGGCGAAGCGGACCGCCGCCCGCACGTCCGCCGCGCCCTCGGCGACGACGACCAGGGCCGGGCGATGGGCGGCGACGAGGTTGAACCCCGCGCACTCGGTGGTGAAACCCTCGTCGCCCGGCGACAGCACCGCGCCGCGTACGGCACGGGCCAGTTTCCGCGCCACCCCGGCCGGTGCCGAGCGGAATTCGACCTGACCTTCCTGTGCAATCCCCACAGTTCTTCCCCTTCGAGCGATGTGCCGTACCTTCCACCTGGATCCTTCGCTCCGGCGGTGGCACAACCCATCCCTTGAACGGGGGGAGTCTGCGGGGGCCGGATCCCTCGACCAAGGGGGCCGGAAGGGCCGGTGCGGGATTCGCGGGCGGGCGGGCGCGGGCGGTGCGGGCCGCCCGGTGTCCGTGGTGGCCGGCCGCCCCCTCACTCGGGGGATGGCGGGCCCGCCCCCGGGGCGGGAGGATCGCCGCGTGAGCAAAGCAACCACCTCCCGGCTGATGGCCGGCCGTGACGAGCTGCTCGACAGCGCCTTACGGGCCCCGGACGCGCTCGCCATGTTCGGTGAGGCCTCGCGTCACCTGCGCCGACTCGTTCCTTACGACGCCGCCGTGTGGCGGGCCACCGACCCGGTCACCGGGCTGATGACCGCGCCGATCCGCGCCGAGAACCTCGACGACGAGGGCTGCGCGGTCTACTGGGGCTGCGAGTTGTTCACCGAGAGTGTGAACCTGTTCAGAGACCTGGCCCGCGCCGAGGTACCGGTCGCCGGCCTGCGCGAGAGCACCGGCGACCTGCCCGGCCGCAGCGTGGTCTACCACGACTTCATGCGCCCCCGCGGGCTCGACGACGAGCTGCGCGCCGTGCTGCGCATCGGCGGTCGCCCGCGTGGCCACATCAGCCTGTTCCGTTCCAAGGGCCGGGCGTCGTTCGGGCGGGCCGAGGCCCGGCTCGTCGAGAGCCTGGTCGGCCCGCTGGCCCGGCGGCTGCGCTCGTACGACCAGCCGGTCGTGGAAGTCCTGCCGGAGCGCCCGCCGGGCGCTCAGCACGGGCCCGGCCTGCTGCTCTTCGACGCCCTGGGCACCTTGATCTCCGTCAACGACGACGCCCGCCAGCACCTGGAGGACCTCCCGGCCGGGCCGTCCACGGACACCGGACTGGACATCAAGGTCCCGGCCTGGATCAGCAGTACGGCCGCCCAGGCCCGGGCGATCGCGCAGGACCGCGGCCGGGGCACCGCCCGGGTGCGTGCCCGGACCAGGTCCGGGCGCTGGCTGGTCTGCCACGCCTCCTGCCTGCGGGAGGCGGGCGGGGTGCTCGGCGCCTCGGCGGTCGTGATCGAACCGGCCAAGGCCTCCGAGATCGTGCCGCTGATCGTGGACGCCTACGAACTCTCCGAACGGGAGCTGCAGATCACCCAGTTCATCGCCCGTGGTCTGCCGACCGGGGAGATCGCCAAGCAGCTCTTCCTGTCCCCGCACACCGTGCGCGACCACGTGAAGGCGGTGTTCGAGAAGGTCGGCGTCTCCAGCCGGGGCGAACTCGTCGGCCGGCTCTTCACCGATCACTACGCGCCGGTGGCCGAGCAGCGGATCGTCCGGGTCACCGACGGCTGACGCGGCGCCGCCCGCAACGTCACCGGCCCGTGGCACTGGTCCAGGCGCCGGCCCGGACCGCGTACGCCCTGCACCGGGCGTCTCGCTCCGCCGGGTCCGGCGGCCTCCCGACGCCGGGATGCGCGAGGAGGGAGGTATGCCGAATCGTCTCGCTGACGCGACCTCGCCGTACCTGCTCCAGCACGCCGACAACCCGGTGGACTGGCGGCTGGGGCCCCGAGGCGTTCGAGGAGGCCCGGGGCCGGGGCGTGCCCGTGCTGCTCTCGGTCGGCTACGCGGCCTGTCACTGGTGCCGGTGAACTGGCAGACCCAGTAGTCGGCGGTGCTCACACTTCTCTGATGATCACGCGCTTCCCGCAGAGCTTCGACCAGTCGTCTCGGCCGGAGGTCAGGACGATCACGGGGGCCGGGAGGCGGAGCGCGAGCGCGGCGACGAGAGCGTCGATCGCGTACTGGTGCCCGTGCAGCCCGCCGGCGTCCCGGAGCAGCGCCGCCGCGGTCAGGGAGCCCTCCTGGCTGACCGGTTCCACCCGCAGCCGGGAGAGCACCCACTTCAAGCGCGCCAGATCGGTCTTCTCCTCGGCGGCGACCGTCATCATGATCGGCGGCTACCTCGGGAACGGGTTCCGGGGCATCGAGCACATCGCGAACGCACAGCGGGCGCACGGGGTCGTCGTTTCGACAGCTGTCCCTCTCCCCGCCATGAGTAGGGTGGCAGCGTGAATCGTCTCGCTGATGCGACCTCGCCGTACCTGCTCCAGCACGCCGACAACCCGGTGGACTGGTGGCCCTGGGGCCCCGAGGCGTTCGAGGAGGCCCGGCGCCGGGGCGTGCCCGTGCTGCTCTCGGTCGGCTACGCGGCCTGCCACTGGTGCCATGTGATGGCCCATGAGTCCTTCGAGGACGAGAAGGTCGCCGCGTACGCCAACGAGCACTTCGTCGCGGTGAAGGTCGACCGCGAGGAGCGGCCGGACGTCGACGCCGTCTACATGGAGGCCGTGCAGGCCGCGACCGGCCAGGGCGGCTGGCCGATGACGGTCTTCCTGACGCCGGACAAGGACCCGTTCTACTTCGGCACGTACTTCCCGCCCGAGCCCCGGCACGGGATGCCGGGCTTCCGGCAGGTGCTGGAGGGCGTCGACGCCGCCTGGCGCGAGCGCCGCGAGGAGGTCGGCGAGGTCGCCGCCCGGATCAGGGCGGACCTGGCCGAGCGGGCCGCCGTCTACACGGTGGGCGCCGGCGTCCACCAGCCGCCCGGGGAGGCCGACCTGCACCAGGCGCTGGTCGGGCTCAGCCGCAGCTTCGACCCCCGGTGCGGCGGCTTCGGCGGGGCGCCCAAGTTCCCGCCGTCCATGACGGTCGAGTTCCTGCTCCGCCACCACGCCCGCACCGGATCCGAGGTGGCGCTGGAGATGGCCGCCCGGACCTGCGAGGCGATGGCCCGCGGCGGTATCCACGACCAGCTCGGCGGCGGCTTCGCCCGGTACTCGGTGGACGCCGAGTGGGTGGTGCCGCACTTCGAGAAGATGCTGTACGACAACGCCCTGCTGCTGCGGACCTACCTGCACCTGTGGCGCGCCACCGGCGACGCCCTGGCCCGTCGGGTGGCGCTGGGCACCGCCGACTTCCTGCTGCGCGAACTGCGCACCCCGGAGGGCGGGTTCGCCTCCGCGCTGGACGCCGACAGCCTGGACCCGGCCAGCGGGAAGTCCGTCGAGGGCGCCTACTACGCCTGGACCCCGGAGCAACTGACCGAGGTGCTCGGCCCCGAGGACGGCGCCACGGCCGCGGAACTCTTCGCCGTCACCCCGGAGGGGACGTTCGAGCACGGCACCTCGGTGCTCCAGCTGCCCGCCGACCCGGCCGACCCGGAGGCCTACGAGCGGATCCGGGCCAGGCTGCTCGCGGCCCGTTCCCTGCGGCCCGCGCCGGCCCGGGACGACAAGGTGGTCGCCGCCTGGAACGGCCTGGCGATCGCCGCCCTGGCCGAGGCCGGCGCCCTGCTGGAGCGGCCGGACCTGGTGGAGGCCGCCGAGGCCGCCGCGGACCTGCTGATCGAGGTCCACCTGCTGCCCGACGGCCGGCTGCTGCGCACCTCCCGCGACGGCCGCGGCAACGGCCGCAACGCCGGCGTCCTGGAGGACTACGCGGACACCGCCGAGGGCTTCCTCGCCCTGTTCGCCGTCACCGGCGACAGCGCCTGGCTGGACCTGGCGGGCGTGCTGCTGGACACCGTGCTGGCGCACTTCGTCGACCGGGCTTCGGGCGCCCTGTACGACACGGCGGACGACGCGGAGGAGCTGATCCGCCGCCCGCAGGACCCGACCGACAACGCCACCCCGTCCGGCTGGACGGCCGCGGCCAACGCGCTGCTGACGTACGCCGCCTACACCGGCTCCGAGACCCACCGGACGGCGGCCGAGCGGGCGCTCGCCATCGTCGGCGCGCTGGCCTCGCGGGCCCCGCGCTTCATCGGCTGGGGCCTGGCCGCCGCCGAGGCCTGGACGGACGGGCCGCGCGAGGTCGCCGTCATCGGCCCGGCGGGCGACCCGGCCACCGCCCTGCTGCACCGTACGGCGCTGCTCGCCACCGCCCCCGGCGCGGTGGTCGCCCTCGGTGAACCCGGGCCGACCGACGTACCGCTGCTGGTCGACCGCCCGCTGGTCGGCGGCGCCCCCGCCGCTTACGTCTGCCGGCACTTCACCTGCGACGCGCCGACGGCGGACGCGGCCGTGCTGGCCGAGCGGCTGGGGGGCAGGACCGGCTGAGAAATGGCTCGTGCGGGGGCGGACCGCCGCGGGAGGATGGGGCATGGCCTGGACGCTGAGCACCTCCCTGGACGACTTCCGGACGCAGGCGGGCGGCTTCCTCGCCGCGCACCCGGTGGAGAACACCGTCCTGCTGTCGGTCGCGGCCCGGCTCGCCACCGACGGCCTTGGCGCCTACGGCGAGCAACCGCCGCGCTTCGGCTGGTGGCGGCCCGTGGAGGGCGGCCCGGTGGAGGGCGCGTACCTGCAGACGCCGCCGTACCACCCCCGGCTCGGCCTGATGCCCGCGGCGGCGGGGGCCGCGCTGGCCCGGGCGTTCGCCGAGTCCGGGGCGTTCGAGGCCGGGGCGCTGGGGTCCGGGGCGCTGGGGTCCGGTGTGCTGGGGGTCGGGGCCGGCCGGGCCCTCGGCGGTGTCGGTGGCGGGAAGGCCGCGGTGCGGCAGTTCGCCGCGGCCTGGTGCGCGGCCACCGGCCGCGCGTCCGCCGTCCAGGTCGACGAGCGACTCCACCGGCTGGCGGAGCTGGTGCCGCCGAGCCCGGCGCCGACCGGCCTGGCCCGAGCTGCCAGGGCGGCCGAACGGGAGCTGCTGATCGGCTGGTTCGAGGACTTCGGAGCGGAGATCGCGGCGGACTTCCACGCCGGCCCGGAGGCGGTCGACCGGCGGATCGCGGACGGCACCCTGCACGTCTGGGAGGACGGCGGCCGCCCGGTCGCCGTCGCCGGACGCAGTCCGGTGGTCGCGGGCATGTCCCGGATCGGCCCGGTCTTCACCCCGCCTGCGCTGCGCGGCCGGGGCTATGGGGGCGCGGTCACCGCGGCGGCCTCCGCGTACGCCCTCGCCGAGGGCGCCGGCGAAGTGCTGCTCTACACCGACCTGGCCAATCCCACCAGCAACTCGATCTACCGCAAGCTCGGGTACCGGCCGGTCGAGGACTGCCTGGCGGTAGCCTTCCACGACTGAACCGCCTTGCCGGAGCGCCGAGTTCGCACCTCGGCCCGGCCGCCCGGCCTGCTCCCCGTCAGTCCCAGTCCCAGTGCACACCCAGCAGGCAGGGGCGCAGGCCGGACGCGAACAGGTGCACGCAACGATGCCCGTCGAGCGTCAACTCCTCCTCCTCGTAGGGCTGTTCGCCGGGGGAGTGGCAGGCGAAGCGATGGCAGCGGACGGGCAGGGCGGCCGGGTCGAAGCTGACCTGAAGGACGTACTGCCCGGTGCCGGAGTTGAAGCCCCGGACGTACTCCCGCCCCGGCTCCGCGGCCGGTGCGTCGTCGAAGCCGTAGCCGAGCAGGTGGGTGTCGCCCGCCCGCAGCCGGCGGTCCAGCAGCAGCTCCACCACCAGCAGGTTGGCCGTCTGGTCCCGCCGGATCCGGCCGGGCCGGCAGTTCTCCTCGGCGCGGACGGTCACCCGGGAGATGTCGCAGCCCGGGTCGCCCTGGTAGAGGGCGAGATAGCGGTCGACGCCGTCCCGGTGCGCGCGGACGGCGTGCAGCGAGTCGCGGCGCCACAGTTGGCGGTCCGGGCCGAGCCGGACCCGCTCGATGTGGGTGATGGTGTGCAGGCCGCTGTCGGGCGGGCCGGGGAGGGCGGCGAGCAGGTCGTCGACCGCGGCGGCCGGGGCGATCAGGTCACGGTACGGGAGCAGCGCGGGCACGGCCGAGGGGTCGGCGGCCCCGGGCAGGGTGGCCCGGCGGGGGCCGAGCAGCCGGGTCAGCGAGTGCGCCGGGAGCTCCAGCAGCTCCTCCAACGCCCGTACCGCACGGAGCGATTCGGGTCTCTCCGGGCGTCTTCTGCCCTGCTGCCAGTAGCTGAGGGTGGTGAGTCCGACCTGGATACCGCGCTGGGCGAGGTGCTCGCGCACCCGGTGCAGGGCGAGGCCCCGGGCGGTGATGGCCGTGCGCAGGGCGAGGTGGAACGGCCCGGTGCGCAGCGCGGTGGTGAGGTCGGGGGGTGTGCCGGTCCGCTGCATGTCCACTCCTGGGGGCGGCTGGTCTGCTGGTCGGCTCGCGGGCGCGGGCAGCGGTGGTGTCCGGCCGGGGCGTGAATATTCACACGTGGCGGCCCGGGTTGTCACCGGCCGGGGCGTGCCGGGCCGGGGAGGGCGCCGGGCCGTTCACACCCGGGCGGGGCCGTTCACACCTGGGCCCCGGGCCGTCCGGCGGCCGTTGACCGCCCGGTGTCAATGGGCCGATGCTTCCCACCAGCGTCCGGACGCGCCCCCCACACCTTCTCCTCTGCGGATGCAAGGAGGCCTTCCCCCATGGCAGTTCATCGGATACGGCTACGCCGTACGGTCGCCGCGCTCGCGCTCGGCGTGCTGGCCCCGGCGCTCACGGCCGCGGCCACCACCCCGGCCCTGGCCGCGGCGCCGGCCACCGGCCACCCCCTCGCCCAGGTGCGGCCCGCCGCCGCGCCGGGTGCCACGGCCGACCTGGCCGGCACCTCGAAGAAGCTCAACATCACCATGCAGCAGCAGCAGAACACCAACTGGTGCTGGGCGGCGAGCGGCAACACCATCGCCACCTGGTTCGGCTACTCCTACAGCCAGAACCAGTTCTGCAACGCCGCCTTCGGCCGACCGATCAACTCCAGCTGCCCCAACAGCCAGGCCACGCTGGGTGATGTGCAGAACGGCCTCAGCTGGATCGGCATCAACCCCGGCTCCTACGTGACGGGTTACCTGCGCTACAGCACCGTGCAGACCGAGGTGAACGCCAACCGCCCGGTCGAGACCCGCATCCAGTGGAGCTCGGGCGGCGGCCACATGCACGTGCTGTACGGGTTCGACACGGCCAGCAACTGGGTCTACTGGGGCGACCCGTGGCCGTCCAACAACCGCTACAACTGGGCCGACTACTCGTACTACGTGAGCAACGGCTCGTTCTCCTGGACCCACTCCCTGTACCGGATCGGCGCGTGAGGGGCGACATGACCGACATCAGGAAAGCCGTCGTCCGCGACCTCGCCGCGAAGGCCGCCGGGGTGACCGCCGTGCTCGCGCTCGGCTTCGCCCTGGCGCCGGGCGCGCAGGCAGCCGGGGCTCCCGCGTCCGGGGCCGGCGCGCCCGCGCCGGTCGCCGCGGCCGAGCTGGCGCAGGCCCGCGCGGCGGCGCAGAGCCCGGCGGTGCTCGACAAGCTGGGGCACTTCTTCGCCCGCCAGGGCGTCCCTCCCACCGGGCAGTCGGCGCCGGGCGCGGCCGAGGAGGCGCGGGCGGCGGTCGCGGCCGCGCCTCGGCTGGCCGGTGACACCTACGCCGTCTACACCCTCGACCGCGATTTCGTGGCCGGTACGCCGGGCGTGCCGGTCGCCAAGGCGGAGTTCGCGGCCAGCAGGGCCGTCTCGGCGGACGGCCAGGTCGCCTCGGTCTGGACGGTCCGTGAGGCCGGCGGCTGGCGGGTGGTGAACGTCGCCTCCGGCGGGGACGAGAGCGACTACCCGGCGCTGGCCGCGAGCGGCGGCGGCGGGACGGCGTTCCGCGAGCCGCAGATCAACGCCTGGTACGTGCTGCGCGAGGGCCGGGTGCTGCCGCTGGACGACGAGGCCCGGCGGTCGGTCGGCGCCGGCGGAATCGAACTGGCGGCGTACCAGAAGCTGGTGCACCAGCGGTACGGCGACAAGCTGCCCGGGTCGGCCTACGACCGGGCAGGGGAGGGCGGCGGCTACCGGCCGGACGCCGCCGCCCCGACGACGAGCGGCGGCGGCAGCACCCTGCCGGCTGCCGCGGCGGCCGCGGCCCTGGGCGTCACCGCGCTCATGGGTGCGGGCCTGGCACTGCGGCGGAGGCTGCACGGGTAGCGCCTGCGGTGCGGTGGGAGCGGCGGATCCGGTACGTCACGGGGTCCGCCGCTTCGCCGTGTCCGGAGCGGGTACCCGGAGCGGGAGAGCCCGGAGCCGGAGCCCGGAGCCGGAGTCCGGAGTCGGGGTCCGGCACGGGAGCCCGGAGCGGGTGGCCGGCCGGGGAGGCCGTTTCCGGGGACGCCTGGCGGCAGGCGCCCCCGGGCCGGCCCGACCCGTGGCCGTTCGAGGGCGTTACGGCAGCCCGCGGTCGCTGTGCGTAAACCGTCGCATTCCGTGACCGGTATGCTAAATCGCGGTCAAGCACAGGAAATTGACGAAGCGTTGACCCCCCGTTAGCCGTCCCGACCGGCCCTAGGATCACTGTCGGTAGATAGAATGTGGCAATCGGTCAATGGCGACCGGGAACTGCCGGGAGCAGAGAAGGGGTGGGGCGGCAGGAGCCGACCACGAGCCTGCGGGGAAGGGAATGCCGATGCCGACGAAGGGTTCGACGGGGGCACAGGTGTGGGGGCCGGTCGTCGTGGTGGCGGCCGCGCTGGCCGTGGTGGCGGCCTACCTGATCAACGGGGCGGCGCTGGTGCTCGGTGTGGCCGGTGTCGAGGCGTTGCTGGTGATGGTGCACGTGGCGCGGCGCTTCCGCCTTGCGCACCTGCCACGCGGTGCGGCCCCGCGGGGGGCGGCGCGGCCGCCGGCGGCGCACTGCGAGCGCTGCCGGCGGGCCCAGGAGGCGTTGGACGCCCGGGCGGCGCGCCGTACCGGGTCAGCCGGCCACCGTGTAGGCCACCAGCGAGACGCCTACGTACTGGCAGATGAAGGCACCCAGCGTGAAGGCGTGGAAGACCTCGTGGAACCCGAACCACTGCGGTGACGGGTTCGGCCGCTTGAGCCCGTAGACCACGCCGCCGAGGCTGTAGAGGACACCACCGACGATCATGAGGGTGATCACCGCGGCGCCGCCGGTGCGGATCATGTCGGGCAGGAAGAAGACCGCGGCCCAGCCGAGCGCCAGGTAGCAGGGCGTGTAGAGCCAGCGCGGGGCGCCGACCCAGAAGACCCGGAACGCTATTCCCGCGAGCGCTCCGCCCCAGACCAGCCAGAGCAGCGTCTGCTGCCGGCCGCCGTCCAGCAGCAGGATGGTGAACGGGGTGTACGAGCCCGCGATGATCAGGAAGATGTTCGCGTGGTCGAGGCGCCGCAGCACGGCGTCGCCGCGCGGGCCCCAGGTGAAGCGGTGGTAGACCGCGCTGACGCCGAACAGCAGCCAGGCGCTCACCGAGTAGATCGCGCACGCGATCTTCGCCGAGGTCGATCCGGCGAGGCAGATCAGCACGATTCCGGCGGCCACCGAGGCCGGGAACATCCCGGCGTGCAGCCACCCGCGCCACTTGGGTTTGACCTCAGCGATGAATGCCTCGAGGGCGGTGCTCTGATCCGCAGTCATGCGCGACATGCTACCTACGGGTCCGTAGGTTACTGAATCGTAGGTAGTGGCGGGTGTCACTCTTGGACGTTTTGGAGTAATCAGGGGTGGCACCCGACGGTTCAAGGAGGGACGCCACTGCCGGATTACCAACCAGTAATCTGCCAGTTAGGAGTAAAAATCGCGTCAAACTCGCCAAGGTGCCGTGTTCAGCCCCGAATGGCGGAGCTACGCTGCAAGCACCCTCAAACCCCCCGCTACGCCGTCTCGGTGCCGAGACGGCGTGAAACGGAGCGATCGTGTCGTACGAGAACTCTGCTCTCAGCGCATCCGCGCCCACCCGCCACAAGCGTCTGCTGGCCTGGGTGAGCGAGATCGCGGAGCTCACCCAGCCCGACCGCATCGAGTGGTGCGACGGCTCGGAGGAGGAGAACCAGCGCCTCGCCGACCTGCTGGTGGCTCAGGGCACCTTCAAGAAGCTCAACCAGGAGAAGCGGCCGAACTCCTACTACGCGGCCTCCGACCCCACGGACGTGGCCCGCGTCGAGGACCGCACCTACATCTGCTCCGAGCAGGAGAAGGACGCCGGCCCGACCAACAACTGGAAGGCGCCCGCCGAGATGCGGGAGGTCTTCCAGGGCGAGAACGGCCTGTTCAAGGGCGCGATGAAGGGCCGCACCATGTACGTGGTGCCCTTCTCGATGGGCCCCGTCGGCTCCCCGCTGGCCGCGTACGGCGTCGAGATCACCGACTCCGCCTACGTCGCCGTGTCGATGCGCGTGATGACCCGCATGGGCCAGGCCGTGATCGACCAGCTCGGCGAGGACGGCGACTTCGTCAAGGCCGTGCACACCGTCGGCGCCCCGCTGGCCGAGGGCCAGGCGGACGTCCCGTGGCCGTGCAGCAGCACCAAGTACATCTCGCACTTCCCCGAGACCCGCGAGATCTGGTCCTTCGGCTCCGGCTACGGCGGCAACGCCCTGCTCGGCAAGAAGTGCTACGCGCTGCGCATCGCCTCCACCATGGCGCGCGACGAGGGCTGGCTGGCCGAGCACATGCTCGTCCTCAAGCTCACCCCGCCGGCGGGCCCCTCGGGCGAGGCGGAGCCGAAGTACGTCGCCGCGGCCTTCCCGTCCGCCTGCGGCAAGACCAACCTCGCGATGCTCCAGCCCACCATCCCGGGCTGGAAGGTCGAGACGATCGGCGACGACATCGCCTGGATGCGCTTCGGCGCGGACGGCCGGCTCTACGCCATCAACCCCGAGGCCGGCTTCTTCGGCGTCGCGCCCGGCACCGGCGTGGACACCAACGCCAACGCCATCGAGACGCTGTGGGGCAACACCGTCTACACCAACGTCGCGCTCACCGACGACGGCGACGTGTGGTGGGAGGGCCTCACCGAGGAGCCCCCGGCGCACCTCACCGACTGGCGCGGCAACGACTGGACCCCGGAGTCCGGCACCCCGGCCGCCCACCCGAACGCCCGCTTCGCCGTCCCGGCCGCGCAGTGCCCGACGATCGCCCCGGAGTGGGAGGACCCGGCGGGCGTGCCGATCTCGGCCATCCTGTTCGGCGGCCGCCGCGCCACCGCCGTCCCGCTGGTCACCGAGTCGTTCGACTGGCAGCACGGCGTCTTCCTGGGCGCGAACATCGCCTCGGAGAAGACCGCCGCCGCCGAGGGCACGGTCGGCGAGCTGCGCCGCGACCCGTTCGCGATGCTGCCGTTCTGCGGCTACAACATGGGCGACTACTTCGGCCACTGGCTGAAGCTGGGCGCGCAGGCCGACGCCTCGAAGCTCCCGAAGATCTACTACGTGAACTGGTTCCGCAAGAACAGCGCGGGCAAGTTCGTGTGGCCGGGCTACGGCGAGAACAGCCGGGTCCTGAAGTGGATCGTCGAGCGGCTGGACGGCACCGGCGAGGGCGTCGAGACCCCGATCGGCGTGCTGCCGACCCAGGAGGCCTTCGACCTGTCCGGTCTGGAGCTGTCGCAGGACGACCGCGACCTGCTCTTCACCGTGGACGCCGACATCTGGCGCCAGGAGGCCGCGCTCGTCCCGGCCCACCTGGAGCTGTTCGGCGAGCACACCCCCACCGAGCTGTGGGACGAGTACCGGGCCCTGGTCAAGCGCCTGGGCTGACCGCCTGCGGCCGGCCGGCGGAACACGCCGGCCGGCCCCTACGGCCGGAGCCCCGGCCGGACGAACCCGCCGCCCGAACGGGCCGGGGGATCGTCCGGATCGGGTCTCCGGCCGTAGGCATGTCCCGGCCCGGTCGGGCGGCGGGGCGCTCGTGCCGACGGGCTCCGCGGTCCGTGCCGGGTGGTCCGTCCGTGCCGGGTGGGGCCCGCTACGGCTGGGCGTACCCGCTGAGGAAGTCGCCGATCCGGGTCACCGCGTCGGTGATCTCCTCGGCCCTGGGCAGCGTGACCAGGCGGAAGTGGTCCGGCTCCGGCCAGTTGAAACCGGTGCCCTGGACCAGCAGGATCTGCTGCGAGCGCAGCAGGTCCAGCACCATCTGAGCGTCGTCCTTGATCTTGTAGACGTTCGGGTCCAGCCGCGGGAACGCGTACAGCGCGCCCTTCGGCTTGACGCAGCTGACGCCCGGGATCTCGTTCAGCAGCTTGTACGCCGCGTCGCGCGACTCCAGCAGCCGGCCGCCCGGCAGGATCAGGTCCTTGATCGACTGCCGCCCGCCGAGCGCCGCGGCCACCGCGTGCTGGGCCGGCATGTTGGCGCAGAGCCGCATCGAGGCCAGCACGGTGAGGCCCTCGATGTAGCTGCCCGCCCGCTGCCGGTCGCCGGAGAGCACCATCCAGCCGGAGCGGAAGCCCGCCACCCGGTAGGCCTTGGAGAGTCCGTTGAAGGTGACGCAGAAGAGGTCCGGCGCCAGGGTGGCCAGCGGGATGTGCTCGACGCCGTCATAGAGGATCTTGTCGTAGATCTCGTCCGCGTAGATCACCAGCTGGTGGCGGCGGGCGATCTCGACGATTCCTTCCAGGATCTCGCGCGGGTACACAGCACCGGTCGGGTTGTTCGGGTTGATCACCACGATCGCCCGGGTGCGGTCGGTGACCTTGGACTCGATGTCCACCAGGTCCGGGTACCACTCCGCCTGCTCGTCGCAGCGGTAGTGCACGGCCGTTCCGCCGGCCAGGCTGACCGAGGCCGTCCACAGCGGGTAGTCCGGCGCGGGGACGAGCACCTCGTCGCCGTCGTCCAGCAGGGCGGTCATCGCGAGCTGGATCAGCTCCGAGACGCCGTTGCCGAGGAAGACGTCCTCGACGGTGAACCCGTGCAGGCCGCGCTCCTCGTAGTGCATGACCACGGCTCGGCGGGCGGAGAGCAGGCCCTTGGAATCCCCGTAGCCGTGCGCGGTGGAGAGGTTGCGCAGGATGTCCTGGAGGATCTCCGGGGGAGCCTCGAAACCGAAGAGCGCGGGGTTGCCCGTGTTCAGCTTGAGGATGCGATGGCCCTGGTCCTCCAGTCGCATCGCCTCGTCGAGCACCGGGCCGCGGATGTCGTAGCAGACATTGGCGAGCTTGCTGGACTGGATGACCTGCATGCCTGCTTACTTTACGGGTCCGGGGCCCGCGTACGGGCGTGTCGTCTGCCACGTGGACGCGCCGCCCCGCCGGAGGCGTCCCGGCGGGCCGGCCGGGCGCGGCGGCCGTCCCTGGAGGAGAGGGGCCGGCCGCCGCGCCGGTCGGGGCGTCAGGCCCGCGTGGCCGGACTCAGCCGAGCTTCCAGATCAGCGGCTTGGTGTCCATGATCGAGCCGTAGACGAGGAACTTCGGTACGGCGTTGGTCGGCACGAGGTAGATCCCGCAGGACTTCCGGGTCTGGCCGTCCGCCAGCGGCGCGGGCTTCTCGCCGGCCGCGCAGGCCGCGATCGACTTGGTGGTGCCGGCCTGGAAGATCGCGTCGCCGCTCTCCGCGGTCTTCACCGTGACGCGCTGCATGAAGTAGTCGTCGGCCACCGTGGCACCCGAGCGGTTGGTGTACGACACGGTGATGTAGTACGGCGTCTTGCCGTTGGTGTCGCCCGCGGCGAGCTTCAGCGGGGCCAGGTCGGCGATGTTGCCCTTGACCGTACTGACCGGCGCCAGGTCGGCCTTGCTCTTGCCGGTGTAGGTGCCGGTGGCGGTCGGGCCGAGCGGACTGGCGTAGCTGCCGCTGCCCCCGCCGCTGCCACCCGGGGCGCTCGCCGCCGCGCTCGGCCCGCCGCTCGCGCCGCCGTTCGAACCCCCGCCGTTCGAACCGCCGGTGCTGCCGTCGGTCGGCGTCCCGCCCGGGGCGTCGCCGCCCGCGGTGGCGGTCGGCGCCGCGCCGTCGGCGCCCGGGGCGACCGGGTCGTTGCCGTTGTCCGGGCCGCAGCCGGTCAGCAGCAGGGCCAGCGCCGCGGCCGGAACGGCCGCGCGCAGGATGGTGTGCATGGGCTTCAAAACATCCCCCGTCAATGGTGTGGCATGGAAAGCACCAGACTCTAACCGAGCCCGCGAAGTGCCCGGACCGACAGGCCCGGGTATACGGGCCGGGGGACTTGACGGTCCGGGAGAGCGAGACGGGGGTGGCCGTGAACGGTCCGATGCTGGGTGCGGTGGCCGGACTGGCGGCGGCGCCGCTGCTCCGGGCGGTGGTGGTCCGGCACGCCGTACCGACGGCCGAGGACCCGCTGCGGACGGCCTGTTCGGCGTGCGGTCGGCCGGTCCGGGCGCTGTCGCCGACCGGCCGGTGCCGCGGGTGCGGCGGGCGGCTCGGCCCGGGCGCGGGCCTGGTCGAACTGGCCGCGGGGGGTGCGGCGGGCCTCGCGCTGGCGGCCGCCGCGCCGGTGGAGGGGCTGCTGCTGCTCTGGGCGGTGCTGTGCGGGGTGCCGCTCGGCTTCGTGGACGGCGCGGTGCGGCGGCTGCCGGACCGGGTGACCGGGTGCCTCGGGGGCGGCGTCGCGCTGCTGCTGGTGCCGGCGGCGCTGGCGGACGGACACCCCGGGGTGCTGCTGCGCTGCCTGCTGGTGGCGCTGGTGGCCGGCGCGCTGTTCGAGCTGCCGGCCTGGTTCGGACTGATCGGCCTCGGTGACGCCAAACTGGCGCTCGGCCTCGGGGCACTGCTCGGCTTCTACGGGTGGGGCCCGGCGTTCGTCGCGCTCTTCCTGGCCTCCGCGCTGGGGGCGCTGTGGGGCACCGGCCGGGCGGTCGCGGAGCTGGTCCGGCGCCGCCCGGTGCGCGGGCTGGAGATCCCCTACGGCCCGTTCATGCTGCTGGGTACGCTCGGCGCCGTCCTGCTGGCCCAGCGCTGACCGCTCCGCGCGCCCGTCCGGCCGCTGCGGTCCGTGCCCCGGCCCCGCCGTGGGGTCCTGCCGCTCCGGCCCTTGCCCCGGCCCCCGTCGTGGGGTCCGCCCGCTCCGGCCCGAACGCGGTCGGGGCCCGCCGCACCTGGTCGGTGCGGCGGGCCCCGCCGTGGGCGCGCGTACTCCACCCTCAAGGAGCGGCGCGCCGGGGAGAGTTACGGCATGTTGTGGACGTAGCTGCCCACGTTGTTGGAGAAGTCGTTGTTGTTGGCCGCGTCCCAGTTGGTGGACCAGGTCATGACGCCGCGGATGGTCGGCCACTTGGCCGGCGGGACGAAGCTGCCGCAGTGGTTGCCGGTGGCCAGGCAGTCCAGCGCGTTGTTGACGACGGTGGAGGAGACGTAGCCGCTGCCCGCGCCCTTGGTGGACGCCGGGACGCCGATGCCGACCTGGTCGGGCCGCAGGCCGCCCTGGATGTGGGTGCAGATCTGGGCGGTGATGAAGTCGATGCTGCCCTGGTTGTAGACCTTGCCGTCGCAGCCGTTCATGCCGCCCGAGTTGTAGAACTGGGTGTTGACGACGGTCAGGATGTCCTTGACGTTCAGCGCCAGCTGGAAGTAGTTGCCGGCGGTGCTGTACATCCCGATGGTCTCGGGGGCCATGGTCAGGATGAAGCCGGAGCCGACCTTGCCCGCCAGGGTGTGCAGCGACTGCGCCATGTAGGTGGCGTCGACGCCGTTCTCCAGGTCGATGTCGACCCCGTCGAACCCGTACTGCTGGATCAGCGCGTACGCGTTGTTGGCGAAGGTGGTCGCGGCGGCGGAGTTGGCGACGCTGATCGCGCCGTTCTGCCCGCCGACCGAGAGGACGACCTTCTTGCCGGCCGCGCGCTTGGCGGCGATGTCGGCCTTGAAGTCGGCGTCGGTGTAGCCGCCGAGCGCGGTGGAGAGCTTCGGGTCGAGGGTGAAGCTGATCCCGCCGGGCGTGGTGGTGGCGTCGGCGAAGGACACCGCGATGATGTCGTACGCGCTCTGGACGTCACGCAGGCGCTGGACGGTGGCGCCGTTGTCGAAGTTCTGCCAGTAGCCGGTCACCGCGTGCTTGGGCAGCCCGGTGGCGGGCTGGGTGGGCGTCGCCGTCGCGGTGGGCGTGGCGGTCGGGGAGGCGGTGGCCGTGGGGGTGGCGGTCGGCGACTTGGTGGCCGTCGGGGAGCTGGTGGCCGTCGGCGAGCTGGTCGCGGTGGGCGTGGCGGTCGGGGTGACCGTCGGGCTCGGCGAGGCGGTGCCGGCCGGGCCGGTCAGGGTGATGTCGTCGGCGCCGTAGGTGGCCTGGCCGTACCAGCCGTGCACGTAGAGCGTGACGGTGTTGGTGGTGGCGCCGGTGGTGAAGGTGGTGCTGAGCTGGTTCCAGGTGCTCTGGTTCGACCAGGTGCTCGGGTCGGTGCCGCCGGTGCCGCTGGCGCCGAGGTAGACGTACGGGCCCTGGACCCAACCGCTCAGCGTGTAGCTGGTGTTGGGGAGCACGGAGACGGTCTGGCGGCACTCGGCGGTGTCGCCGGCGCCCGGGGTCGCCTTGAGCGCGCCGGTGCCGGAGTGGACCGGGGTGCTGACCGCGCTCGTGGCGCCGACACAGCTCCAGCCGGTCAGACCGTTCTCGAAGCCGCCGTTGGTCGCCACGTTGCCGACGGCGGCGCTGGCGCCGCCCGCGAACAGGGCCAGGCCGGTGCCGGCCAGCGCGAGGGCCGTGGTGCCGGCCGCGAGGGCGGGCAGGGTGCTTCGCCGGCGCTTGTGCGCGGGCTGGTTCAGCGTACGGGCCATGCTGTCGACGCTCCTGTGGGAGGAGGGAGCGGCCGCCGCGGTGGGGGGCGCGGCGGCCGCGTTGTGGGGGAGGGAAGGTCCGCAGGACTGGTGTGGGGGAAGGGCGGCGTCGGTGGTGCGCTCGCCCTTGGACACACAAGCTGGACTAGACCAATGGGGGTCGTCAAGCATCCGGAACCCGCCTTACGGATCCCTTAAGGAAGCGGAGACCATTCCGTATCCGACCGGGTTCACCGGCCGCCCGGCCGCCGTACACCTGGCGCTACCGGACCGTAACCGGACCGGGACCTGCGGCTTTACCGAGTGGCACCGTGCGGGAGTAGGCTGCGCGCGGGGGTTGTACGCACCCCAAGGGAATGAGCACGGAGGGGCCGGAAGCCATGGGTCTGCGCGATGTCGTCGAACGCACGCCGGGTCTGCGCACCCTGCTGGACGGTATGTACGGCCTGTACGGCCGCCGGGTCGAGGTGCACCTCGCCCGTACGCCCCACCACATCGGCGTGATCCTCGACGGGAACCGGCGCTGGGCCAAGGCCACCGGCGGCACCACCGCGTACGGCCACCAGCGCGGCGCGGACAAGATCAGTGAGTTCCTGGGCTGGTGCGACGAGACCCACGTCAAGGTCGTCACCCTGTGGATGCTCTCCACCGACAACCTCTCCCGGCCCGCCGAGGAGCTCGTCCCGCTGCTCGGGATCATCGAGGACGCCGTCACCGGCCTCGCCGACGCCCGCCGCTGGAAGGTCAACCCGGTCGGCGCCCTCGACCTGCTCCCGCAGCACACCGCCGACGTCCTCAAGCGCGCCGCCCAGGACACCGCCCACATCGACGGGATCACGGTCAACGTGGCGGTCGGCTACGGCGGCCGGCACGAGATCGCCGACGCCGTCCGCTCGCTGCTCCAGGAGCACGCCGGCCGCGGCACCTCGATCGAGGAGCTGGCCGAGGTGCTGGACGTCGAGCACATCGCCGAGCACCTCTACACCAAGGGCCAGCCCGACCCGGACCTGGTGATCCGCACGTCCGGCGAGCAGCGGCTGTCCGGCTTCCTGCTCTGGCAGAGCGCCCACAGCGAGTTCTACTTCTGCGAGGCGTACTGGCCGGCCTTCCGCAAGGTCGACTTCCTGCGGGCGCTGCGCGACTTCCAGCAGCGCAACCGGCGCCTCGGGCTCTGACCCGCCCGCGCCGCCCGGCCGCCCGCGCGGACCCGCCCCGGCCGGCCGATGGCCGGGCCGGCGCGACAGCCGCCGCCGGGCTCGTCGGGAGCTGACAGCCCGTGGGGCTTCCGAAGGGCTGACGTACCCGCCGCCGGTGCGGGCAAACGTTCACCAGGAATGATCCGTCAGTTCTTCCCGGCGCGAATGCACCACCCCTCGCCTGGGAATACTCGGATCAGACCGGTACCTGGGCCACCGGGGCCACGGGGGCCGGTATGCCGCGGGTGACGCAGGGTCATCCGCCCTGGAGGCCTAGTGGTCAGTTCCAAGAGCCGCCGGACACCAGACCGGCGCACGTACGTTCTCGACACCAGCGTGCTCCTGGCAGACCCTCTCGCCATGACGCGCTTCGAGGAGCACGAGGTCGTCCTGCCGGTGGTGGTGGTCACCGAGCTGGAGGCCAAGCGCCACCACCCCGAGCTGGGCTACTTCGCCCGCCAGGCACTGCGCCTGCTCGACGACTACCGGATCCGGCACGGCCGCCTCGACGAGCCGATCCCGGTGGGCGAACTCGGCGGCACCATCCGGGTGGAACTCAACCACTCCGACACGTCGATACTGCCCGCCGGCTACCGCATCGGCGGCGGCGAGGCGGACACCCGCATCCTCGCCGTCGCCCGCAACCTCCAGGCCGAGGGCTACGACGTCACCGTCGTCTCCAAAGACCTCCCGCTGCGCATCAAAGCCAGCTCGGTCGGCCTGCTCGCCGAGGAGTACCGCGCCGAACTCGCCTCCACCTCCGGCTGGACCGGCATGTCCGAACTCCACGTCTCCGGCGACCAGGTCGACGCCCTCTTCGGCGCCGGCCACGACCACACCGTCGAGGTCGACGGCGTCGACGAGCTCCCCGTCCACACCGGACTCGTCCTCACCTCCGAGCGCGGCAAGGCCCTGGGCCGCGTCGCCGGCGACGGCCGCGTCCGCCTCGTGCGAGGCGACCGCGAAGCCTTCGGCCTGCGCGGACGCAGCGCCGAACAACGCGTCGCCCTCGACCTGCTCCTCGACCCCGACGTCGGCATCGTCTCCATGGGCGGACGCGCCGGCACCGGCAAGTCCGCCCTCGCCCTGTGCGCCGGACTCGAAGCCGTCCTGGAACGCCAGCAGCACCGCAAGGTGATGGTCTTCCGACCGCTCTACGCCGTCGGCGGCCAGGAACTCGGCTACCTCCCCGGCTCCGAGTCCGAGAAGATGAGCCCCTGGGCCCAGGCCGTCTTCGACACCCTCTCCGCCGTCACCACCCCCGACGTCATCGAGGAAGTCATCTCCCGCGGCATGCTGGAGGTCCTCCCCCTCACCCACATCCGCGGCCGCTCCCTGCACGACGCCTTCGTGATCGTCGACGAGGCCCAGTCGCTGGAACGCAACGTGCTGCTCACGGTCCTCTCCCGGATCGGCCAGGGCTCCCGCGTCGTCCTCACCCACGACGTCGCCCAACGCGACAACCTCAGAGTCGGCCGCCACGACGGCGTCGTCGCCGTCGTCGAGAAGCTGAAGGGCCACCCGCTGTTCGCCCACATCACCCTCACCCGCTCCGAACGCTCCCCGATCGCCGCCCTGGTCACCGAGATGCTGGAGGACATCCAGCCCTAGGCCGGCCGGTCCGGTGCGGCCCGGGACCTGGGCCGGGTCCTGGGCCGGGTCCTGGGCCGGAGCAGCATCGGGCAAATCGGATGTAGCGGGTCATAGGTGGTCAATTCGCATGGTGGAGCCCGCCCTTGAGAGGGCGGGCTCCACGTTTGTCATCACATCGGATCGCCCGCTGTCCGCCGAACGGCGAAATTTCTCGCCCCGGAGGATTGTGAGATGCGCCACGCAGACGGGAATTGCGCCGGAGATGCCCGGTGCGGCATGGTGAGTTCCCTGTCAGGCCCCGCGTACGGCACGACAGGGCCCCTTCACCGGGGTCCGCGTCACCCAGACGGTGACGATGTGTGCGAAGTGCCCGCCAACTCCGGTCGGTGGGAGGACAACTGAAAACCTGAGCCGTACGCCGCCCGATTCACACGTCCAGCCGACCACCATCGGCCGGGCGCCGGGCCAGCACCTCCCGTGACCAGCTCGGCGGAGGACAGTGCCAAGGGGCATGTTGCGCCCGTACGGTCACGCGTGGGCGATGCTGGAAGGAAACCATGTGACTCGGATCTCGGTCCGGGGAGTCGCTGTGGCCTCCGCCACCGTCGTCACCGCTGTCGGTGCCGTCGCGGGTGTGGCCTCGGGCAGCGAGGGCAAGGCCGTGCAGACGGTCGATGTCGCAGGCGCGACCCTGCTTGCCGACGTCCCCTCAGGCGCCCAGGCGCAGACCATAAGCGACAACTTCAGCCACCAGGCCTCCGCCCAGCAGGCCTCCGCCGACGCTGCTGCCAAGAAGGCCGCGGAGGAAGCCGCGCGCCAGAAGGCCGCTGCCGACGCCCAGGCCAAGGCGGACGCGGAGAAGGCCGCCGCCCAGGCCGCCCAGGCCGCCGACGAGAAGCGCAAGGCCGACGAGGCCGCTGCGAACCGCTCCAAGGCGCGCTCGACGATGGCCGCGGTCGAGAACTCGGCCCCGCCGGTCTCGGTCAGCCCGGGTTCGGTGCAGGAGCTCGCCCAGCAGATCATCGGCAACGACACGCAGTTCCAGTGTTTCAGCCAGATCGTGAAGCGCGAGAGCGGCTGGAACTACACGGCCACCAACGCGAGCTCCGGCGCGTACGGCCTGGTCCAGGCGCTGCCCGGCAGCAAGATGGCCTCGGCCGGCGCCGACTGGCGCACCAACCCCGCGACGCAGATCAAGTGGGGTCTCGGCTACATGAACAGCCGCTACGGCAGCCCTTGCGGCGCCTGGTCGTTCTGGCAGTCGCACCACTGGTACTAGGCCACTGGTACCCGGCACCGGTCCCCGGTGCCAGGAGTCGCCCGGCAGTGCGTGCCGGTCGGCCCCGATGCTGTCCGGCAAGGCCCCCGACCGTACGGTCGGGGGCCTTGCCGTGTCCCGGCGCTCCATGGTGCGAGGACCGTCCGTCGGGCGGGCCGCCCCGCCCGGGCTGCGCTGACCAGTGCGCGCGGACGGTGCGGTCCTGGGTGCGGACGCGGGGCGCGGGAAGGGGTCCTGGTAGCTTCCCGCACCGGCCGGTCCGCCGGCGGTTGGTCCGACGGACCACTCCGGCCCCCGGCTCGGCCGCGGTCCGAAGTGCTCCTTCGTTCGGGTACCTCCCCTGCCCTCGGGTACCTGAAACCACCCCTTTCGATGGGTTTGTGACGATTGCCTCGCGCGCCGGCCGACCGGTCCGGCCACCAACTCACCGGCCACCCGGACCCGCCGGCCGCCGGGCAGGTAGCGTCTTCACCACGGCCGTGGCGACACCCACGGCGTACCGCCAGGGACGGCGGTCCGACGGGGAGCGGTGGTAGGTCGAGATGGCACGGGGCGGAAAAGCATTCACGGCGGCGGCCACCGGGCTGGCGCTGGTCGCCCGCGCGGCCGCCGGCATCGAGCGCCGCCGGCGCGCGGCGATCGCCGCCGAACCGGCCGCGCCCGCCGCCCTCATGGCAGCCCCGGCCGTGCACGACGAGCAGATCCCCCCGCCCCGGCGCCCGGCGGCCGAGGCACCGCCGGAGCCCTACCTGCCCAGCCACGGCGCCTTCGGGCGCGAGGTGCACCCCGGCCGCCCCGCCACCCCGGCCGAGGCCGTCCCGTGGGGCCTGCGGGTGGCCGCCGAGTCGACCTGGCGGCTGCTGCTGCTCGGGGCCGCACTGTACGTCGTCTTCCGGGTCGTCGACATGCTGCGCCTGGTCGCTTTCGCGGTGCTCGCCTCGCTGCTGATCTCCGCCCTGCTGGAGCCCACCGTCTCCTGGCTGCGCCGGCGCGGGGTGCCGCGCTCGTTGGCGGCCGCCGGCACCTTCCTCAGCGGCCTGGCCGGCATCGGCCTGGTCGGCTGGTTCGTGGTCTGGCAGGTGACCACCAACCTCCCGTCGGTCACCGTCCGGGTCCAGGACGGCGTCGACAAACTGCGGGACTGGCTCGTCACCGGGCCGCTGCACCTGACCCAGCAGCAGATCAACGACTTCGCGAAGCAGATCACCACCGCGATCAACGCCAACTCGGAGCAGATCACCTCCGCGGGGATCACCGGCGCGCAGATCGCGGTCGAGGTGCTGACCGCCATGCTGCTCGCCTTCTTCACCACCTTCTTCCTGCTGTACGACGGTGAGAAGATCTGGGGCTGGGCGCTGCGCGGCCTGCCCCGCCACTCGCGCTACGCGATGGCCGGCGCCGGCCCCAAGGCCTGGGCGACGCTCACCGCGTACGTCCGGGGCACCGTCTGCGTGGCCTTCATCGACGCGGTCTGCATCGGTATCGGCATCGAGCTGCTGGGTGTCCCGCTGGCCCTGCCGCTGGCGGTGATCATCTTCCTGGGGGCGTTCGTCCCGCTGGTCGGGGCACTGGTCACCGGCACCATCGCGGTGCTGATCGCGGCGGTCACCGAGGGCCCGTTCACCGCGCTGATGGTGCTGGTGGTGCTGGTGGCCGTGCAGCAGCTGGAGGGACACATCCTGCAGCCGCTGATCCTCGGCCGCGCCGTCCGGGTCCACCCGCTCGGCGTGGTGCTCGGTGTCGCGGCCGGCTCGATCGTCGGCGGCATCGGCGGCGCCATCGTCGCTGTCCCGCTGATCGCCGTCACCAACACCGTGGTCACCCACCTGCGCCGCCGCAACGAGGCCGGCCAGGAGGTCTTCGTCGCCCTGGAGGCGGCCCGCGAAGCGGCGGCCCGTACGGTGGGGGCAGCCGGCGGCGGGAGCACCGCCGAGGTCGACGCCGTCTGAGTCGCGGCGCCGGCGATCTTCGTTCGCACCGGCCACCACCGCGCGCCCTGCGGGAGCATCACGCGGGCGCTCGGTGGTGGCCGGCAGCGGTCACAGCCCGGAAGGCGGTCCCGGGGCCGGCCTCCTCACCCGGACCAGTAGGGGTCGCTCAGGGTGTTGCGCAAGGCCACCGAACCGACCACGTCGGGGGGCGGCGAGCCGAAGGGATCCTTGGGGTAATCCTTCGGGGTCCGGACGCTTGTGTTGGCATTCTGGTAATCCTCTGCAGAATGGATCAGGTTCTGGCCCTGTTGGTTCATCTCTGTATGCAGGTTGTCCAGCAGACTGCGCCATGCATCCGTGCAGTCGTTCAGCGCGGCGGTGGTCTGCAGGCCGTGGATCTGTCCTTCGGTCCGGTCGGAGGAGGCAAGGACCTCTTCGGTCTCCCCCGGAATCCGATCAGCGGTCTCTTGCACGGCTTTTCCGGCGGCTCGAAGCTCGTCCGGATGGACGCGGAAGCCCCCGCTTCCCCCCGTGTCAGGCACAGCCTGGTTCTCCTGTTCGGATGGATGGCTCCGTGCGTGCTCCGTCATGATGACGGCACAGGCTGTGACGCCGGGGCGGTGCGGCTGGTTCCCGTGCGGACGGCTGCGAACACCGAAGGGCCCGCCGGTTCGGCGGGCCCTTCGGTGTTGCTGTCGGCGGTGCGTCAGGCGGTGACGCCCGCGAGGACGGCCTCGGAATCGAGAGTCGCGGCGACGCCCTGGAGGATGGCGGCGATCTTCATCGAGGCCTGGATCACCTCGCGCTCGACGCCGTGCTTGCGGAGCACGGCCTCGTGCGAGTCGAGGCACTGGCCGCAGCCGTTGATCGCGGAGACCGCGAAGCACCAGAGCTCGAAGTCGGCCTTCTCGACGCCCGGGGTGCCGATGATGTTCATCCGCAGGCCGGCCCGCATGCTGCTGTACTCCTTGTCGGAGAGCAGGTGCAGCGTCCGGTAGTAGACGTTGTTCATCCCCATCACCGCGGCCGCGCCCTTGGCGGCGTTGTACGCCGCCGGGGTGAGGTTGGCCTTGGCCTCGGGCTCCAGCTCGCGCAGGACGGAGGGGCTGCGGGTGGCCATGGCGCAGGCCAGCACGGTGCCCCAGAGCTGCTGGGCGGGGAGGTCGGAGTTGCCTATGACCGCGCTCAGGTTGAGCTTGAGGTCCTTGGCGTACTCGGGGAGTGCCGCCTTCAGGTCGTCGAGGGCCATGGGTCAGCCCGCCAGCAGCTGGTCGGCTTCCAGGGTGGCCTCGCCCTTGTTCCAGTTGCACGGGCACAGCTCGTCGGTCTGCAGGGCGTCCAGCACCCGCAGGACCTCCTTGGGGTTACGGCCGACGGAGCCGGCGGTCACCATGACGAACTGGATCTCGTTGTTCGGGTCCACGATGAACACCGCGCGCTGGGCGGTGCCGTCCGCGCCCTCGACGCCGCACGCCTGCATCAGCTCGTGCTTGATGTCGGCCAGCATCGGGAAGGGCAGGTCGCGCAGGTCCTTGTGGTCCTTGCGCCAGGCGTGGTGGACGAACTCGGAGTCGCCGGAGACGCCGAGGATCTGGGCGTCACGGTCGGCGAACTCCTCGTTCAGCTTGCCGAACGCGGCGATCTCGGTCGGGCAGACGAAGGTGAAGTCCATCGGCCAGAAGAAGACGATCTTCCACTTGCCCTCGTAGGTCTTGTGGTTGATCTCGGCGAACGCGTTCGCGGCGTCGAGGTCGACGCAGGCGTTGAGTTCGAACTCGGGGAACTTGTCACCGATCGTGAGCACGTTCACTTCTCCTGGGTGTGGGATGTGAGGGTTTCTGCCCGTATTGCCTATGATTCGACAGCTTCCGGGCGTGATCCACAGTGACACGACGGGCACTGATCGCGGAAATAGCTAGACTCGATTCATCTGATCGGAGAGAGCTATCAATACCCAACAGCCCAACCCCCGCCGGGAGCGGGCGCGCAAACCCGACAGCGGTGTGGCGAGCGGCACAGCGGGCAGCGCCCCGCGCGGACCCCGCACACCTACGGTCGCCCAGCTCAGGGCCTTCGCGGCGGTCGCCGAGCACCGCCACTTCCGGGACGCCGCGGCGGCCAGCGGCACCAGCCAGCCGGCCCTGTCCGGGGCGGTCGCCGCGCTGGAGGAGGCCCTGGGCGCGCAGCTCGTGGAGCGTACGACCCGCAAGGTCATCATCACCCCACTGGGCGAGCGTGTCCTGGATCACGCGCGCCGGGTGCTGTCCTCCCTGCACGCCCTCACCGAGGAGGTCGAGGCGGCCCGCCGCCCGTTCACCGGACCGCTGCACCTCGGCGTCATCCCGACCGTCGCGCCCTACCTGCTGCCCGCCCTGCTCCGGCTGGTCCGCACCAGCTACCCCGACCTCGAACTGCACGTCCACGAGGAGCGCACCCCCTCGCTGCTGGACGGGCTGGCGGCCGGCCGGCTGGACGTCCTGCTGCTCGCACTGCCCTCCGGCGGCAGCTCGCCCACTCGGGACATCCCGCTCTTCGACGAGGACTTCGTCCTGGTCACCCCGCCCGGGCACCCGCTGGCCGGCCGGGCCGACGTGCCGCGTGACGTCCTGCTCGACCTGGACGTCCTGCTGCTGGAGGAGGGCCACTGCCTGCGGGACCAGGCCCTGGACATCTGCCGGCAGACCGGGGCCGACCTCCCGCAGGGCGGCAGCACCCGGGCCGCGGGCCTCTCCACCCTGGTCCAGCTGGTCGCGGGCGGCCTCGGCGTGACGCTGCTGCCGGCCACCGCCCTGGACGTCGAGGCGGGCCGGACCGACCGGCTGGCCTCCGTCCGCTTCGCCGCCCCGGCCCCCGGCCGGCGGATCGGCCTCGCCACCCGCCCGGGCTCCGCCCGCACCGCCGAGTACGACCGCTTCGCGGCCACCCTGCGGGACGCCCTGCGGGAGCTGCCCGTCCGGATCGTCGAGTAGCCGGTCGGTCGGTCGGTCGGCCGTCCGGCAGCCGGCTGCCGGACGAAGCGGTGAGTCCGGCTCCGGCAGGAGCGTCGTCGGATGTGCCCGATGTGCGCGGACGGAATCCGCGGCGATCCGCGATCCGCGATCCGCGATCCGGTCCGGGGTGGGGCGGTCCGGGGCGGGGTCAGCGTGCGGCGGACGGAGCGGCGGGCCGGGTGGCGGGCTGGAACCGGAAGGAGAGGGCTTCCAGCAGGGCGTTGCGCCTGGTCTTCTGGACGGCGGCGATCCGCCAGCGCCCGTCGGCCTCCCGGACGACCGTGTAGGTCGCCACCTTGCCCGGCTTCCTCTCCTTCTTCCTCGGCTGTCCCTTCCGGACGTCGCCGCGGGTGAGGACGACGGCGGTGTCGGCTCCGTGGCGCCGGATCGCGATGATCTCGGTGGTCAGCCGGCTGCCCTTGAGGAAGCCGTCGAACAGCGCCTGGTGGGCGCGGCCGATCTCGCGGCCGCCGGTGTAGACCGTCCCGACGTAGGTCACGTCGGTGGCGTCGGCGGTGAACAGTTCGCCGTAGGCGGCGCCGTCCCCGCGGTTCCAGGCGTCGCAGGACTGTTCCAGCAGGGCCCGGACGGCGGCGAGGTCGGCCTGGGCCGAGGCGGTGGGGCCGGGGTTCTCCGCGGTGATGCTCATGATGCGACCTCCATGGTAGCTTCCTGGGAGAAGTTACTGCTCTGAGGATTTCTCTTCCTCAAAGAAGAGATTAGGAAGCGGGGAAGACCGTGTCAACTGATCAGCCGGGCCTGCCGTCGGACGCGAGCCGGATCTACCGCCGGTATCTGAGCGCGGTGATGCTGCACGGCCACGCGGGGGCCCGGGCGTGCGACCTGGGAGCGACCGACCTGTACGCGCTGAACATCCTGGAGCTGTCGGGGGCGATGACCCCCGGTGAACTGGCCACCCGCACCGGGCTGACCACCGGCCCGACGACCAGGCTCATCGACCGGCTGGAGCAGGCCGGTTACGTCCGCCGGACGCCGTCGCCCGACGACCGCCGCAAGGTCATCGTCGAGCCGGTCGGCAGGCCCGCGGCCCTGGACGAGGTCATGGCGCCCGCCAGGCAGCGGATCGGAAACGTCTTCGGCCGCTACTCGCCCGAGCAACTGGACGTCCTCTTCGACTACTTCGCCCAGGCCACCCGTGCCTACCAGGAGGCGGCCGGGGACCTGCGGGCGGGCGGCGGCACCCCGGCCCGGTGAACGGACGCGAACCGTCGGCCGGGTCGTACGGGCCCACGGAACGGCCCGGACCACGACCACCCGGATTGCGTGTGCCCGGTCCGTGCTCGGTCCGTGCCCGGCCGGGCGGCCACGGACCGGCCTACGGCAGCCGCTGCTCGAACCAGACGACCTTGCCCGCGCCCAGCCGGGTCGCCCCCCAGCGGTCCGCGCACCGGGCGACTATCTGCAGGCCCCGGCCGCGCTCCTCGTCCGGCGCGGCCCGGCGCCGCCGGGGCAGCAGCGGGCTGTCGTCGCCGACCTCGCAGCGCAGCCGCGACGTGCGGACCAGGCTGAGCGTCACCGGGCGGGTCGCGTGCTGGACGGCGTTGGTGACCAGCTCGCTCACCATCAGCTCGGTCGACTCGGTGAGATGCTCCAACCCCCAGCGGCGCAGCGTGTGCGCGGCCAGCCGGCGGGCCCGGCCGGGGGTCTCGTGCCGGGGCTGCAGGTACCAGTGCGCGACGTCCTCGGCCGGGATGCCGTCGAAGGAGGCCGCGAGCAGCGCGATGTCGTCGCCGCGGTCGCCCGACGGCAGGATCCGCAGGGCGTCCTGGCACAGGTGCTCCGGAGAGTGCCGGTGCGAGGTGGCCAGCCGGGCCCGGAGCAGCTCCAGGCCGATGCTGATCGGGCGGCGGCGGGTCTCCACCAGGCCGTCGGTGAACAGCAGCAGCGCGGAGCCCGGCGGGGCCGGGAGCTCCACCGAGGAGAAGTCGACGCCGCCGACCCCGATCGGCGCGCCGGACGGCAGGTCCAGCAGCTCGGCGCGGCCGTCCGGCTGGACCAGCACCGGCGGGACATGGCCGGCGTTGGCCAGCACCACCCGGTTGGCGATCGGGTCGTAGACCGCGTACACGCAGGTGGCCAAGTGTTGTTCACGGCCCAGGCGTTGGGCTTGCTCGTCGAGGTGGTACAGCACCTCGTGCGGGGGCAGGTCCAGGGCCGCCAGGGTCTGCGCGCTGGTCCGCAACTGGCCCATGATGGCGGCCGAGGTGAGCGAGTGGCCCATCACGTCGCCGACGATCAGGGCCACCCGGTTGCCCGGCAGCGGCACCGCGTCGTACCAGTCGCCGCCGACCTGCGCGCCGCGCTCGCCCGGCAGGTAGCGGTGCGCCAGCCGGACGCCGTGCGGCTGCGGCAGGTGGGTGGGCAGCATGCTGCGCTGCAGTTCGTCGGCGATCTCCCACTCGCGGGAGTAGCGCAGCGCGGTGTCGACGGCGAGTCCGGCCTGGGTGGCCAGATGGGAGGCGGTGGCGGTGTCGGCCGCGTCGAAGCGGCCGTGCTCCCGGCCGTCGGCGGGACCGTCGAAGGCGGCCGGGCCGGTCGAGGCGGCGGAGGCGGCAGCGCCGCCGGCGGTGAGGCCGGCGGGCCCGGTCGGCCCGGGCCCCTCGGGAGCGCCGGCCACCCCCTTCGGCGGGCGGCGGATCAGCACCAGCAGGCCCAGCACCGCCTTGCGCCCGCGCAGCGGCAGGGCCAGCACCGAGGTGCCCGCCGCCAGCCGTCCGGCCGTCCGGGAGCCGTACAACTCCCGCAGCAGCGGGCGGATCCGGGCGTCCGAGTGGGTGCCGAGCACCGCCGGCTCGACCGGGTCGCGGCTGAGCATCGCCCGGCAGAGCGCGCCGTCCGGCGGGACGGGCGTGCTGGGGCCGGCGCCGGAGCGGCGGCCGAGCCGGGTGCCCTGGCTGTGGTGGATGCGCAGCCGGGTCGGGCAGCCCGGGTCGCGTTCGACGTTGGGGAGCGGCTCGCGCAGGTGGACCACGGCGGCGTCGGCCAGCGCGGGGACCAGCACCCGGCACAGGTTGCGCAGGGTGGAGGCGAGGTCCAGGGCGCTGTTGATCCGGCGGGTGGCGGCGTCCAGGTAGGCGAGCCGTTCGGCCACCGGACCGGCGACGCCGTCGGTCTCCTCGCCGTCGTTCGGGTCGGCGCCGCCGCCGGGGGGCGGGCGGCGCTGCGCCGGCACGGCAGGTGGCTGCCCGGTCTCGGGCTTGAGCTGGTCGCGCACGGCTGCCTGTCCTGGGGGGTAGTGGGAGGAATCGGGTCCGGGGGCCGCGCCGGCCGGGTGCGGTGGCCGGCGCCGGCTCAGCCGACGCGCCGACAGCGCAGGAACAGCTGCTCCTCCGGCGGCAGTGAGGTGCTGGCCGGCGCGTACGGCAGCCCGAACTGCTCCTCGACGGCGAACCCCGCGCCGGTGAGCACCCGTTCGAGGTCCTCGCGCAGGTAGCCGGTGATTCTCAGTGTGGTGCCGAGGAACGGCAGGGCGGCATGGTCGAGATCGGCCTCCACCATGCCCAGGGCCAGCAGGCCGCCGGGGCGCAGCAGCCGGCGGATCCGCCGCAGCACGGCGGGGACTTCGTCCTGCGGCAGCAGGATCAGCGAGAAGAACGCCGTCGCGGCCGCGAACCGGCCGGCCCCGGCCGGGCCCAGGGCGGGCAGGTCCCAGGCGGTGTCGGCTCGCTCGGTCGCCAGGTCGTACATGTCGATCCGGTGGTAGACGGCCTGCGGGACGGTGGCGCGGGCCAGTGCCAGCATCCCGTCGGACAGGTCGACGCCGGTGACCCGCAGGCCGCCGGCCAGCAGATGGCCGGCGGTCGGCTCGCCCGTCCCGCAGCCGACGTCCAGCACCTCGGCGCCGGCCTCCAGCTCGCCCAGCAGCCACTCGCCGCAGGCCAGCTGGCCGCCCTTGGCCGGGAAGGCCTCGTTGTAGCCGGTGCCGATGCTGTCGAAGGCGACGGCCTGCAGGGCCCGTACGCCCCGGCGCCGCAGCGCGTCGGCGGTACCGGGGGCGGCGGTGACAGGTGCGGTACCGGGAGCGGTGATGGCGGGTGCGGTGGCGGGTACGGGGGAGCCGGAGGCACAAGGGACGGCGGCGGGCCGCGACGCGCACGGCAGGGCGGCGGCCGACGCGCCGGAGGGCGTCGGATCGGAGATCTGTCCGGTCGTCACGATTGCGAGGCACCCTTCCACCCTGGCCGCCGGTCGGCAGTACGAGGCCGGGCGCCGCCTTCGCCGGCACCGTACTTCCTCGCCGGCCTACTGCCGGTGGCGGTCTGTCACGCTCCCTGCGTCACTCCGTGCTGCCTGGCCGGCCGTGGTCCGGCCGTGCCCGGTGCGCTCCTGACTGCCTGTTGTATGCACTGATGCTTGAGAATATGCGTGATCACTACGCCGTGGGGCCCCTTTTTGGCCAACCCGTGGCCGAGGGGCCGATACCACCCGGGCGACGGCAGCGTGCAGAAGCAGTACGGGGTGGTGCGGATCGCGGCCGCACGCCGCATGGCGCGCCCGGCCACCGCCTCCCACCTGCGGTTTCCCACGCCGACGCGGCGTTTATCGAACGTCAATCAGCGGGGTGCACAGTGGGATCCAGCGCCGGGGAAGCGTCGACGGTGTTCCCGCAGCCGGGGGGCTGCGGGGGCACCGCACACGCGACCGGGGGGAGAGCCCTCCTGTCGGGGGACGGGGGGTGGAGGGCTACGGCGCAGGGGGAGAGGAAGGCTCGGTGTGCTGCTGCTGTCGGGAGACGAGGTCCAGCACGGGGGAGGCCTCAGGCACACCGAGCCGGGTGAAGATCGCGTACGCCTCCTGCAGACACGCCAGCCCGCGGGCGGGCTGCGCGAGCTGGAGCAGCGCCTCGCCGAGGGCGGCGTTGGCCAGGCCCTGGCAGTAGGCGGAGTCCATCTCCTGCGCGATCGCCAGCGACTCCTCGGCCGCCTCGGCCGCCGCCGGCACCTGCCGGTCGGCGAGCAGGCTGCTGGCGAGGCGGGTCAGCGTGTAGGCCTCGCGCAGCCGGTTCTGCTGGGACTGGTAGAGCTGATGGGCCTCGCGCAGGTGGACGGCGGCTCCGCCGGGGTCGCCGGTGGAGAGCAGCACGACGCCGAGCTGGTACACCGTGTCGGCCAGGCACGGGGCGTTGCCGGAGGTGCGCGCCGTCGCGACAGCCTCGTGGACGGACCGGACCGCCTCCACGGTCTGCCCGACGTCCAGCTGGGCGCGCGCGATGTTGCCGAGCAGCCGGGCCTCACCGCTCGGCGCCCCGATCACCCGGCTGATCGCCAGCGCCTGCCCGAAGAACGGCAGGGCCTCGGCAGGCCGGTTCGCGATGCTGAGCATGATGCCGAGGAGGTTCGCGACCATGGACCGCAGCATCGTGACGTCGTTCTCGCCCTGAAGGCTCAGGCTCTCCCGCAGGGAGACCTCGGCATTGTGGAACTCGCTGGTCAGATGCTGCAGGAAGCCCTGGGCGAAGCGCACCCGGGCGAGCGCGGCGGTGTCACCGTGCGCCTTGGCCTCGACGTAGGCCGTCTCCAGGATCTGCCGGATGCGCTGGCCGTGGGTCGGGTCCTCGACCATGCTGTTCAGCACGATCAGCAGGTCCACGGCCGGCCGCAGCATCCCGGACGGCGCCCGGACGGCTGCCTCGACGGTGCTCAGCAGCAGCGTTGTCTCGGCCCTCAGCCAGAGTTGAGCGGCCGGCCCGGTGCTGAAGCCGATCCCTTCGGAGACCAGCTCGTTCAGGGGCTCCGGCAGGAGGTCCTCGGGCTCGATGGCCTGCGCCGCGTTCAGCAGGGTGGCGAGCAGCAGGTCGAGGAGCCGCAGGACGGCGGACTGCTGCTGCTCGACGTCGGCCAGCTTCTCGTTCTGCTGCTGTGCGTAGAGCCGCAGCAGATCGTGGTAGCGATAGCGCCCGGGGGAGTAGCACTCCAGCATGTTGGCCTCGACCAGGGCCTCCGCCAACGCCTCGGCGCGGCCCTCGTCGAGTCCCAGCAGTGCGGCCACCGCGCTCAGCGGCAGATCGGGGGCGTCCACCAGGGACAGCAGACGGAAGGCGCGGGCCTCCTCGGGGCGCAGCTGTCCGTACCCGAGCCCGATGGTGGTTTCCACCGCCAGGTTGCCGAGCTGCAGCTCGGCCAGCCGCCGCCGCTGGTCCGCTAAGCGGCGGGCCAGGTCGGACACGCTCCAGCGGGGCCGGCTGGCCAGCCGGGCGGCGGCGATGCGTACGGCGAGCGGGAGGAACCCGCACGCCTTCACCACCGCCAGGGACGCGTCGGGCTCCGCGGCGACCCGCTGCTCGCCCACGATGGCGGAGAACAGGCCGAGCGCCTCCTCGGGGCTGAGTTCCTCCACATCGACCAGGTGGGCACCGGGAATTCCGGCCAGCCGGGAGCGGCTGGTGGCCAGCACCGCGCAACCGGACACCCCGGGGATCAGCGGCGTCAGTTGCTGGGCGTCCTGGGCGTTGTCCAGCAGGATGAGCATCCGCCGGTTGGCGAGGATCGAGCGGTAGAGCGCGGCGCGCTGCTCCAGCGAGTCCGGGGTCTCCGTGACGCCCAGGGAGTAGAGGAAGTCGCCCAGGACCACGGCCGGGTCGGCCGGCGACGCCCCGGCGCCGCGCAGATCGACGTACAACTGGCCGTCGGGGAAGGCACTTCGCACGCTGTGGGCCACGTGCACGGCGAGCGTGGTCTTGCCCACGCCGCCGATGCCGGCGAGCGAGGTGACCACCACGGCCTGACCCGCCGCGCTGCGGAGCACTTCACGGAGCTCACTGACGAGCTCGGAGCGGCCGCTGAAGTCCGATACGTCGGCCGGGAGTTGCGCCGGCGGGGTGAAGGCAGGCGCGTCGTCCCGGTCGGCGGGCCGGGCCTCGGACTCCGGCGAGGGCATCAGGGCGGGGTCGGCCGAGAGGATGCGCGAGTGCATCAGGGCCAGGCCGGTGCCCGGCTCCACGCCGAGTTCCTCGATGAGCAGCTTGCGGGTGTCGGAGTAGACGCCGAGGGACTCCGCCTGCCGTCCGCAGCGGTAGAGCGCCAGCATCAGCAGTTCGCGGATCCGCTCACGCAGCGGGTGTTCGGCTGCGAGGGAGCTCAACTCCGACACGATCTCCGAGTGCAGGCCGATGTCCAGGGCCGACGCGCAGCGCTCCTCCCACGCGGTGACGTGGCGTTCGGCCAGGCGCAGCCGTTGGGCGTCGGCGTACGGGCCGGGGACGCCGGCCAGCGGGCGGCCCCGCCACAGGGCGAGTGCGGAGACCAGCAGCCGGTGCACCTCGTGGGTCCGGCCGGCGGTGCGGGCGCCCATCGCTTCGGCGAAGCCGGCGTCGAAGGCCGAGAGGTCGAGCGCGGACGAGGGGATCCGCAGGGCGTACCCGTCGCTGACGGAGACGAGCAGCGCGGCGGGTGCCCGGGTCTCCCGGTCCGGCTCGATGACGGTCCGCAGGCGGGAGATGTAGGTGCGCAGTGCCGCCACGGCCTGCGGAGGGGGCCGGTCGCCCCAGAGTCCGTCGACGAGGTCCTGGGTGGTGACGGGCCTGCTGCGCTGGAGGAGCAGTGCGGTGAGGACGGCTTGCTGCTGGGGCGATCCCAGGGACAACGCCTGTTCGCCACGCCAGGCTTGAACCGGGCCGAGCACCTGGAAGCGCAGCGCTGAGTGCGGCGTCTCCCGAAGCTCCATGTACTCCCCCGATGTGGCTTCTGGTGGTTCCCGCGTTGGGCGCTCGCCTGTCCGTAGTAGCTACGCCAGTTTAGGTGGAGGGGCGCAATCGGTGGACTGGAGCACCAGCGGCACGATGTTTATAAGACATTTAACGGCCCCTACGATACTTGCCCGGGCGCCCGGACCATCAGTTCGGGCGCACTGAGATCTGATGACCCGAAAGGCGGCCCGTTCATGGCCACTAACGAGAGCACGACGCCGGAGCCTCAGGCCACGCCGGAGCAGGAGGCAGCCGCCACGCAGCCGGTGACCGAATACGTCCCTCCGGCCGTCGAGGTCGAGCCCGGGCTGGACGACCTGTTCGGCGGGGAGCCCGTCGCCGAGCCGGTGCCGGCCGAGGGTGACAAGTCCGGCGAGGTCTTCGAGCCCCTCGGTGCGATCACCAGCCGTCCGTAGCAGGACCGCGGGGCAGGGTGCCCCGCGTCCGGCACCGAACGCCGCCGCGCCGGACTCCAGGAGTCCGGCGCGGCGGCGTTCCGGCGCCGTGGGCCGCACGAGCCGGCCGGGCTACTCCGCCGAGCGCACCCGCAGGTTGGTGATCAGCGGGCCCTCGGTGGTCTCGCGGAAGAAGTCGTTGCCCTTGTCGTCGACCACGACGAAGGCGGGGAAGTCCTCGACCTCGATGCGCCAGACGGCCTCCATGCCGAGCTCCGCGTACTCCAGGACCTCGACCTTCTTGATGCAGTCCTGGGCGAGGCGGGCAGCCGGGCCGCCGATGGAGCCCAGGTAGAAGCCGCCGTGCTTGGCGCAGGCGTCGGTGACCTGCTTGGAGCGGTTGCCCTTGGCGAGCATGACCATCGAGCCGCCGGCGGCCTGGAACTGGTCGACGTAGGAGTCCATCCGGCCGGCGGTGGTGGGGCCGAAGGAGCCGGAGGCGAAGCCCTCGGGGGTCTTGGCGGGGCCCGCGTAGTAGACCGGGTGGTCCTGGAGGTACTTGGGCATGCCCTCGCCGGCGTCCAGCCGCTCCTTGATCTTGGCGTGCGCGATGTCGCGGGCGACCACGAGCGTGCCGCTGAGCGAAAGGCGGGTCTTCACCGGGTACTTGGAGAGTTCGTTGCGGATGGCGGACATCGGCTGGTCGAGGTCGATCCGCACCACGTCGTCGGCGCCCCCGGCGGAGCCGCTGACCAGCAGGGCCTCGTCGGTGGTGTCCGGCAGGTACTTCGCCGGGTCGGTCTCCAGCTGCTCCAGGAAGACGCCCTCGGCGGTGATCTTGCCGAGCGCCTGGCGGTCGGCGGAGCAGGAGACGGCCATCGCGACCGGCAGCGAGGCGCCGTGCCGCGGCAGGCGGATGACGCGGACGTCGTGGCAGAAGTACTTGCCGCCGAACTGGGCGCCGATGCCGATCTTCTGGGTGAGCTCGGTGACCTTGGCCTCCAGCTCCAGGTCGCGGAAGCCGTGGCCGGCGGCGGAGCCGGTGGTGGGCAGCTCGTCCAGGTAGTGGGCCGAGGCGTACTTGGCGGTCTTCAGCGCGAACTCGGCGCTGGTGCCGCCGACCACGATCGCCAGGTGGTACGGCGGGCAGGCCGCGGTGCCGAGCGAACGGATCTTCTGCTCCAGGAAGTTCAGCATCGAGGCCTCGTTGAGGATGGCCTTGGTCTCCTGGTACAGGTACGACTTGTTGGCGCTGCCGCCGCCCTTCGCCATGAACAGGAACTTGTACGCGTCGCCGTCGGTGGCGTACAGCTCGATCTGGGCGGGCAGGTTGCTGCCGGTGTTCTTCTCGTCCCACATGGTCAGCGGGGCCATCTGCGAGTACCGCAGGTTGAGCTTGGTGTACGCGTCGAAGACGCCGCCGGCGATGGCGGCCTCGTCGCGGCCCTCGGTGAGCACGTTCTGGCCGCGCTTGCCCATGACGATCGCGGTGCCGGTGTCCTGGCACATCGGCAGGATGCCGCCGGCCGAGATGTTGACGTTCTTCAGCAGGTCCAGCGCGACGAAGCGGTCGTTGGGGCTGGCCTCGGGGTCGTCCAGGATGCGGCGCAGCTGGGCGAGGTGCGCGGGGCGCAGGTAGTGCGAGATGTCGTGCATCGCCTCGGCGGTGAGCAGCCGCAGGGCCTCGGGCTCGACCTTGAGGAAGCGGCGGCCGCCGGCCTCGAAGGTGGAGACGCCCTCGGAGGTGATCTTGCGGTAGGGGGTGGGGTCCGCACCGAGGGGGAGCAGGTCGGTGTAGTCGAACTCTGGCGTGGGAGCCATGGGGGCGGTCCTTAGGGTGATCCGGCTGCGGCGGCGAAGCACCCTCAAGGGTAGGCGGCGGCGGAACGGCGCACGCGCACAGGTCTGCCTGCGTGACCGGAGTCACGGGAAACCGGGGGAACTGTCGTTCGGGTAGGGCCGCGGTGACTAGTCTTTCCCCGTGGACAACTCGCCGTCGCAGGACGACCAGCCGCAGGACGACCAGGGGCACGCGCCCGTACCGATGACCAAGCCCGAGCCCGCGCGCGCACCCGCGCGGACCGACCACGGCGCCCCTGTGGCGGAGGCCGACATGCGGGCCTCGGACGCCGACCGCGAGCGGGTCGCCGAGCTCCTCCGGGACGCCTACGCGGAGGGCCGGCTGAACGTCGAGGAGCACGCCGAGCGGATCGAGGCGGCGTACGGGGCGAAGACCCTGGGCGAGCTGGCGCCGCTGACCCGGGACCTGCCCGCGCACGGGTCGATCTCCTTCGAGAAGTCCCCGCAGGGCGCCCCGGTGCCGCCGCGGCCGCCGGCCCGGCAGGAGGCGCCGACGATGCTGGCGGTCTTCGGCGGGGCCTCCCGGAAGGGCCGCTGGCGGGTGGGCTCGCACCTGCGCGCGGTCGCGGTGTTCGGCGGGATCGAGATCGACCTGACGGACGCGGTGTTCGAATCGCCCGAGGTGGTGATCGAGGTGGCCGCGGTGTTCGGCGGGGTCGAGATCAAGGTGCCGGAGAACGTCAGCCTGCACGGCGGCGGGGTGGGCATCTTCGGCGGTTTCGACGTGAAGGAGCAGACGGCTGCCGACCCGTACGCGCCGGTGGTGCGGGTGAAGGGCGCCGCGGTGTTCGGCGGCTGCGAGGCCAAGCCGCGCAAGGGCAAGAAGCTCAAGGAGTGGGTGCGCAAGCAGCTCGGCACCTGAGCCCGACGGACGCCGGGCATCCGGCGGCGAGCGTCCGGCAACGGGTGGCGGGCGACGGGCGTCCGGCAACGGGTGGCGGGCGAAGGGCGCCGGGCGGCGAGCGGCGGACGAGGAGCGGGCGGGGCCGGGACGGGGGCGACAGGCGCGGCGGTACGCAGCCGCCGCCGTCCGCCCCGCCGCCCGCACTCTCCGTCAACTCCCGGGCAGGCACTCGGCATTGCCTTGAGTGCACTCCGTAGTCGGTTGCGTGCGGTGTGCATGAATCCGGATGGGGCGGGGTAGTTCCTCACGCACATCGTTTCTTGTACGGCTGTGACACCGGAGGCGGCCTGAGCCGGCCCCGGGGGGTGTGGCACGGGGCAGCCGGGCAGGGACGCGAGCCTTCCCCCGAGACTGAGCCTCGTCAGGAGTACGCCGTGCTGCATCCGATCGAGTCCCGCACCATTCGTCCTGTCGCCGCCGCGCCGCAGCCGTCGCCGTCGCCCTCGCACGACGAGGACAATCCCTGGCACACGGGCGCCGCCTGCTGCCGGGACGAGGCGGGTCTGTTCTTCGCGCCGTCCAAGGAGCCGACGGCGGCCCGGCTGGCCCGTGAGGAGCAGGCGAAGCGGGTCTGTGCCCGCTGCCCCGTCCTGCTGGAGTGCCGGGAGCACGCACTGGTCCAGCCGGAGCCGTACGGGGTGTGGGGCGGCCTGACGGCCGCCGAGCGCCGGGTGGTACTGGCCCGCCGTCGCCGCCGGGACGTGGAGCTCCGCGAGGCCGCCCGGGTGCCCGCCACCCGCCGGATAGCGGGCTGAGCGGGACCGCCCGGCGGGGCCGGGCCCGGAGCGAGGCGGTCGGGGCGCAGCGGCCGCGGGGTCGGACGGGGAGGGGTCGAAGACCGGTACGGAGACGGCAGCGGCCTCGGCGGAGGGGGACTCCGCCGAGGCCGCTGCTCACGTTCTGTCAGGACTCTCGTCCCGGTCCGGACTGCGGTCCGTGACCCTCGGACGCCGACGGCGCCCGTCCGGTCAGTTCGCGCGGTCGAAGTCGATCGCGCTGTAGGCCCGCAGCTTCGAGAGCTTGTGGGTGGAGTGGATCTCCCGGATGGTGCCGCTCTTGGAGCGCATCACCAGCGAGCTGGTGGTGGCGGTCTCCTGGCGGTAGTGCACGCCGCGCAGCAGTTCGCCGTCGGTGATGCCGGTCGCCACGAAGAACACGTTCTCGCCGCTGACCAGGTCGTTCGTGGTGAGCACCCGGTCCAGGTCGTGCCCGGCGTCGAGGGCCTTCTGCCGCTCGGCGTCGTCCTTGGGCCACAGCCGGCCCTGGATGACCCCGCCCATGCACTTCATCGCGCAGGCCGCGATGATGCCCTCGGGGGTGCCGCCGATCCCCAGCAGCAGGTCGACGCCGGTGCCCTCGCGAGCGGTCATGATGGCGCCGGCCACGTCGCCGTCCGAGATGAACTTGATCCGGGCGCCGGCCTCGCGGACCTGGCGGACCAGGTCGTCGTGGCGGGGGCGGTCCAGGATCATCACGGTGACGTCCTCGACGGCGCTGCCCTTGGCCTTGGCGACCCGGCGGATGTTGACGGCCGGCGGGGCGGTGATGTCGACGAACTCGGCGGCCTCGGGGCCGGCCACGAGCTTGTCCATGTAGAAGACGGCGCTCGGGTCGAACATGGTGCCGCGGTCGGCGACGGCCAGGACGGCGACGGCGTTGGCCATGCCCTTGGCGGTCAGGGTGGTCCCGTCGACAGGGTCCACCGCGACGTCGCACTCGGCGCCGGTGCCGTCGCCGACCCGCTCGCCGTTGTAGAGCATCGGGGCCTCGTCCTTCTCGCCCTCCCCGATGACGACGATGCCGTTCATCGAGACGGTGGAGACGAGGGTGCGCATGGCCTTGACCGCGGCGCCGTCGGCGCCGTTCTTGTCGCCGCGGCCGACCCAGCGGCCGGCCGCCATGGCGGCGGCCTCCGTGACCCGGACGAGTTCGAGCGCGAGGTTGCGGTCGGGGGCCTCGGGGGCCACCTCGAGGGACTGCGGGAGGGTGTTCGGGAAGTTGCTGTGTACCGCGTGCGTGGTCATCGTCGATACCTCTCTGTACGCGACGGCCGGTAAGCGCCCGACTACTGCCCGGTCGAACGCCGTGGTGAGGGTGCTGCGATCGTATCTTCCTGCCGGAGCACTGTCTGTGGCGCGGGTCCCCGCTGGGCTCGGTCCGGGTCGGTATGTCCCTGTTCACCCGTTCGCGGGTACCCCGGGTGCGGGGGCCCCGGGCGCGATGGGTCACCATGTGGGGATGGCAGGGAAGAGCAGCATGAGGGGCCGGCAGACGGTACGGGACATGGTCCTGTCGATGGTGGCCATCGGTGGTGTGGTCGCGGTCGGGTACGCGTTCATGCCGCATTCCGAGGGCGACGGCGTGCATCCGGTCGAGTACCGCGCCGCCGCGTCCTCCGCCAAGCGGGACGCGCCGTTCCCGCTGCTGTCGCCGGAGGGGCTGCCGGAGAAGTGGAAGGCCACCTCGGTCGAGTACCGGGACGGCAGCCGGGCCGGCAACAACGGCCACAACACCTGGCACCTGGGCTTCGTGACCCCGTCCGGCCAGTACGCGGCCGTCGAGCAGAGCGACGCGCCGCGCGCGGACGTGCTGGCGGCGGCGGTGGCCGGCGGCGAGGCGGACGGCAGCACGACGGTGGACGGCACGAGCTGGGACAAGGTCCAGGGCCGCAAGGCCCGTGCGCTGGCCGTCCGGAGCGGCAACGCGACCACGCTGGTGACCGGCACCGCCTCGTACGAGGAGCTGGCGGAGCTGGCCGACGCGCTGAAGTGAGCCCGGTCCCGGCGGGCCGTACGCGCCGGAGGGCCCCGGCCGGTCGCTTGAGTTCGACCGGCCGGGGCCCTCTGCTGCGTCCGCCCCGGGGCGGGCGGGGATCAGACGGTGGTGACGACCTCGTCGTAGGCGAGGCGCGGGGAGCGCGGGAACCAGGCGTCCTCGGCCGGCTTGCCGATGTTGACCACGGCCAGCACCGAGTGGTCGCCGTCGCCGAAGAACTCCTTGTTCAGGCCGTCGGCGTCGTAGCCGGTCATCGGGCCCGCGGCGAAGCCGGCGGCGCGCACGCCGATGATGAAGTAGGCGGCCTGCAGGGCGCCGTTGAGCTGGGCGGAGGACTCACGCACCGGGCGCTCGGAGAAGAACATGTCCTTCGCCTGCGGGAAGTGCGGGAGCTGCGAGGGCAGCTCCTCGTGGAACTCGTTGTCGGCGGCCAGGATGGCGACCAGCGGGGCGCTCGCGGTCTTGGGCTTGTTGCCGTCCGCCATGTGCTTGACCAGGCGCTCGCGACCCTCGGCTGAGCGGACCAGGACGATGCGCAGCGGCTGCTGGTTGAATGCGGTCGGGCCGAACTTCACCAGGTCGTAGACGGCCTGGATCTGCTCGTCGCTGACCGGCTCGTCGGTGAAGGTGTTGGCCGTGCGGGCCTCGCGGAAGAGGAGGTCCTGGGCGGCGGCGTCGAGCACCAGGGCGTCGTTGGCGGCAGTCGTCATGCTTGTGCACCTCATGCTGAGCGGTTGGAAGGTCGGCCGGCGAGCCGATCACCGCTTCACAACATGAGTGAACATTCAACTGTTCCCTGGGGTGATGTGATCCGCGTCACTCCGGCCCCCGGTCGCCCTAGGTGTCCGTCCTCCGGTCACCCTCGGTCGGCCGCCTCCTCGGCGGCCAGCGCCGCGTCGAGCCTGGCCCGGGCACCGTCCAGCCAACGCTGGCAGACCTTCGCCAGCTGCTCCCCGCGCTCCCAGAGCGCCAGCGACTCCTCCAGGGACGTCCCGCCGGTCTCCAACTGCCGGACGACCTCCAGCAGCGCGTCCCGGGCGTGCTCGTACCCGAGGGCGTCGTCGGGGGTCGGCGGCTGCGCGCTCTCCTGCTGGTTCTCCTGGTCTGCCATGGGGCCAGCCTAGGGGGCGGGGCCGACAGAACGACCGCCGCGACAGGCGTCCGGGCGGACGAGGGGCACGGAGGCGGCCCGCGGCGCACCCGCCGTCCGCCCCGGGCGGGCGCGTCGCCCGGTGGGGTCTCACCCCTCCGGGTCGACCGTCACCCCGAAGCCGCCGGCCGCCACCCGGGCGTGCAGCGCGTCGCCCGCCGCGACCTGGGCGGGATCGGTCACCACCGTGCCGTCCGCCCGCTGCAGCACGGCGTACCCGCGCTCCAGCGTCGCGGCCGGCGAGAGCGCGACCACCCGGGCCAGGGTGTGCCCGAGGTCCGACTCGGCGGCGTCCAGCCGGTGGCCGAGGGTGCGCCGGGCGCGCTCCAGCATGGCCGTCACCTCGTGCGTGCGCCCGTCCAGCATCCGCTGCGGCGCAGCCAGCACCGGGCGGCTGCGCACGCCGTCCAGACCGTGCTGCTCGCGCTCGACCCGGCCGGTGACCTGGCGCCGGGCCCGGTCGCGCAGCTGGCGGACCTTGACCAGCTCCTCGCCGACGTCCGGCACCACCCGCTTGGCGGCGTCGGTGGGGGTCGAGGCCCGCAGGTCGGCGACGAAGTCCAGCAGCGGCTGGTCGGGCTCGTGCCCGATCGCGCTCACCACCGGCGTCCGGGCGGCCGCGACCAGCCGCACCAGCTGCTCGTCCGAGAACGGCAGCAGGTCCTCCACGCTGCCGCCGCCCCGGGCCACGATGATCACGTCCACCTCGGGGTGCTCGTCCAGCGCCCGGACCGCCGCCGACACCTGCGCCACCGCGGCCGCGCCCTGCACCGGGACGTTGCGGACCTCGAAGCGGACGGCCGGCCAGCGCCGCCTGGCGTTCTCCAGGACGTCCCGCTCGGCCGCCGAACCCCGGCCGGTCACCAGGCCGACGCACTGCGGCAGGAACGGCAGCGGGCGCTTGCGGTCGGCGGCGAACAGGCCCTCGGCGGCGAGCTTGCGCTTGAGCTGCTCCAGCCGGGCGAGCAGCTCGCCGAGCCCGACCGGCCGGATCTCGTTCGCCCGCAACGACAGCGTGCCGCGCGCGCCGTACCACTCGGGCTTGGCGTGCACGACGATCCGCGAGCCCTCCTGCACCACGTCCGCGACCTGCTCGAAGACGGCCCGGAAGCAGGTGACGGTCAGCGAGACGTCGCGCTCCGGGTCGCGCAGGGTCAGGAACACCACGCCCGCGCCGGGGCGGCGGCTCAGCTGGGTGATCTGGCCCTCGACCCAGACCGCGCCGAGCCGTTCGATCCAGCCGCCGATCAGCGCGGATACCTTGCCGACCGGGATCGGGGCTTCGGGTGAGCTGGTGTTGGCCATACCGACGAGGCTAGCGCCGCCCGCCGACAGCGGTCCGGTCCTGGACGAACAGCACCGCGAGCCCGACGGCCAGCCACACCGCGCCCACCCACTGGGCGGTGTGCGCGGCCGCCACGATCACCGCCACCGTCACCGCGATGCCGAGCGCCGGCACGACCAGGTGCCGCAGCCGGTCCCGGGAGCCGTGCCGGACGGTGTACCAGCCGATCACCGACGCGTGCAGCAGCACGAACGCGGTCAGCGCGCCGATGTCGACCACCGAGGTCAGCTGGTCCAGCCCGTCGTCGCGGCGGGCCGCCCAGACCGCCGCGACCAGCGTGACCGTCGCCGCCGTCAGCAGGGCGAGCCGCGGCACTCCCGTACGGTCGTCCACCGAGCCCAGCGCGCGCGGCAGCCGGCCCTCGCGGCCCATCGCGAACAGCAGCCGGCCGGCCGCGGCCTGCCCGGCCAGCGCCGCGAAGGCGGCGCCGATCGCCTTGCTGACCGCGACCAGGGTGTGCAGCCAGGGCGCGATCGCGGTGTCCACCGTCCGGTAGAAGGCCGCGCCCTGGGCCGCCGGGTCGGCCGCCAACTGCTGCGGGGAGTCCGGCTCCAGCAGGGCCGCCAGGTAGGTCTGGGCGACGAACAGCAGCCCGGCCAGCACCAGGCACCACAGCACCGCCCTGGCGACCGCGGCCGAGGCGCCCACCGCCTCCTCCACGAAGGAGGCGATCGCGTCGAAGCCCAGGAACGACAGCACGGCCACGCTGACCGCGGAGAGCACCGCCGTGAGGGAGAAGCCCCCGACCCCGGTCAGCGGCGAGAGCCAGTCCCGGGCCGCGCCGTCGCGCACCAGCACCACCACGGCCGCCACCAGGAACACCGCCAGCACCGCGATCTCCATCGCCAGCACCGCGAAGCCCACCACGGCCGCGGTCCGCACGCCGGCCAGGTTCAGCCCGGTGGTGACCAGCACCGCCAGCGTCGTCCACACCCACCGGGAGACGTCCGGCACCAGCGAGTTCAGCGCGATGCCGGAGAACAGGTACGCCACCGCCGGGATCAGCAGGTAGTCCAGCATCGCCATCCAGCCCGCGACGAACCCCGGCCCCTCACCGAGCCCGGCCCGCGCGTAGGCGAACACCGATCCGGTCCGCGGCACCGCGCGCACCATCTGGGCGTACGAGAAGGCGGTGAACCCCATCGCGACCGTCGCCGCCAGGTAGACCGCGGCGACCGCGCCGTGGCTCTTCGCGTCCAGCACCCCGAACACGCCGACCGGCGCCATCGGGGCGATGAACAGCAGGCCGTACACCATGAGGTCGCGCACGCCCAGGGTGCGCCGCAGTCCGCCGGGCCCGACCTTCTCGCCGCTGGTGTCCATGAACTCCACATTTGAGCATTCCGGTCACCTTCGGCCCGGTACGTGGCGCCCGTCGGCGCGGCCCGGTGGCGCCCGTACCATGGGAGCCATGTCCACCACTGCTCAGCGCCGCGTCCTGCTCGCCGCCCCCCGGGGCTACTGCGCGGGTGTCGACCGCGCCGTCATCGCCGTGGAGAAGGCCCTTGAGCAGTACGGGGCACCGATCTACGTCCGCAAGCAGATCGTCCACAACAAGTACGTCGTGCAGACCCTGGAGAAGCAGGGCGCGATCTTCGTCGACGAGACGGAGGAGGTGCCCGAGGGCTCGATCGTGGTCTTCTCCGCGCACGGCGTCGCGCCGTCCGTCCACGACGAGGCGAAGGCCGGCAAGCTCGCCACCGTCGACGCGACCTGCCCGCTGGTGACCAAGGTCCACAAGGAGGCCGTCCGGTTCGCCGAGGAGGACTACGACATCCTGCTGGTGGGCCACGAGGGTCACGAGGAGGTCGTCGGCACCATGGGCGAGGCCCCGGACCGGATCCACCTGGTGGACGGCGCCGAGGACGTCGCCAACGTCACCGTGCGTGACGAGAGCAAGGTCGTCTGGCTCTCCCAGACCACGCTGTCGGTCGACGAGACGATGGCCACCGTCGGCGAGCTGAAGAAGCGCTTCCCGCTGCTGGTCAGCCCGCCCAGCGACGACATCTGCTACGCCACCCAGAACCGCCAGGTCGCCGTCAAGCAGATGGCGCCCGACGTCGACCTGCTGATCGTGGTCGGCTCCAAGAACTCCTCCAACTCGGTGCGCCTGGTCGAGGTCGGCCTGGAGTACGGCGCCAAGGCCGCCCACCTGGTGGACTTCGCCGACGAGATCGAGGAGTCCTGGCTGGAGGGCGTCACCACGGTGGGCCTCACCAGCGGCGCCTCGGTGCCCGAGATCCTGGTCGACGGCGTGCTGGCCTACCTCGCCGAGCGCGGCTACGCCGACGTCTCGATCGTGAAGACCGCCGAGGAGCACCTGATCTTCTCGCTGCCCAAGGAGCTCCGCCGCGACCTGCGCGCCGAGGCCGCCGGCAAGCTCTGACCCGAACCCCGTCCGACGCCCGGGAGCCCTGCGGGGCCCCGGGCGTCGTGCTGCCCGTCCGCGGGTATCAGCAGGCGGGGCCGACCGGCCTCTCGTACGTTGGTGCCGGAACGGCCTTCCGTACGGTTGTGCACAGGCCTGTGGACAGAAGGGACGACGCATGACGGCGAACGTATTCGGCGTGGACATCGGCGGTTCCGGTATCAAGGGCGCCCCGGTGGACCTACGGCGCGGAGTGCTGGCCGAGGAGCGCCACAAGGTGCTGACCCCGCGCCCGGCCTCGCCGGAGGCCGTCGTCGCCGCGGTCTGCGAGGTGGTCCGGCACTTCGGCCACCAGGGCCCGGTCGGGCTGACCTTCCCCGGCGTGGTGGTCGGCGGCCACACCCGGACGGCAGCCAACGTGGACAAGGGCTGGATCGGCCTCGACGCCGAAGGCCTCTTCCGGGAGGCCCTCGACCTGCCCGCCACCCTGCTGAACGACGCGGACGCGGCCGGCCTGGCCGAGACCGCCCACGGCGCGGGCAAGGCCCGTGACGGCGTGGTGCTGGTGCTCACCTTCGGCACCGGCATCGGCAGCGCGCTCTTCGTGGACGGCGTCCTGGTGCCCAACACCGAGCTCGGCCACCTGGAGCTGCGCGGCAAGGACGCCGAGCGCCGGGCCTCCTCGGCCGCCAAGGAGCGGCACGAGCTGACCTGGGAGCAGTGGTCGGTCCGGGTCGACGAGTACCTGGACCTGGTGGAGGGCCTGTTCTCGCCGCAACTGGTCATCATCGGCGGCGGGGTCAGCCGCAAGCACGAGAAGTTCCTGCCGCTGCTGAAGAAGCGCGAGGCGGAGGTCGTCCCGGCGGAGCTGCGCAACGACGCGGGCATCGTGGGCGCGGCGATGGCGGCGGCCAAGGCGAGCTGACCGGGCGGTTGGCCGGCCGGGTGCCGGCGGGGCCCGGGAGCGGCGCCGTCGCGGGCCCCGTCCGGCCCTGGCGGCGCTCCCGGCCCTGGCGGCGGCCCCGGCCCGGGGATCCGCTCCTGGCGCTCGCGGCCCGCCCGGTGGAGCCGCCGGACGGGCCGGGCCGGTCAGCGGCTGCGCTGGATCCGGCGCTGCGCCACGAAGCGGGCCAGCACGATCGCCGCGGCCAGCCCCGTCCCGCCGAACAACCACCCGGCCCGCAGCGCCAGCCCGGTCGCCAGCGCCACCACCTGGGCGGTCACCCCGGAACTGGACACCGGCCCGAGCAGCAGCAGCGCCGCCGCGAACGCGATCGGCCCGGAGATCGGCGCGGCCAGCAGATCGGCCGGGCGCACCCGGACCGCCAGCTGGAAGCAGACCACCAGATAGGCGACCCCGAACAGCACCCCGAGGCCACCGAAGAGCATCCGGTCGACGCCGGCCGCCAGCACGGTGCCGGCCACCGCCAGCACCCCGGTGCCCACTGCCGTCAGCCGGGCCGGCCGGCCGCTGCGCGGCCGCTCGCGGCCGGCCCGGCCGCCCAGCGGCAGCCGAAGTCTCAGCCCGGTGCCGGACGCCGGGCGGGCGCCGTCCCGGCCCGCCGAGGCCGCCCGCAGCCGGGGCCGGTCCGGCCCTTCGGCGGCGGCCCGCTCGGGGGCCCGGCCGGGGCCCGGTACGGCGGCCCCGGCGCCGCCGTTCGGCGGTCGGCGTCGAGGCCCTGGCGGCTGGGTACGGATGCTCTGCTCCACCTGCCCAACGTACGGTCCGATCAACGCCACACTGTGTAATGGGTGATCGGGAGCTTGCTCCGTGTCTCCGTCCGGCGCAGTCGTATGATGGTCCGTCATCGTGCGTACGGGGAGGAACCATGACGGCGGACTTCGGCTTCGAGCGGCTCCACCACGTACAGCTCGACATGCCGGCCGGTGCCGAGGACCGGTGCCGGGCGTTCTGGGTGGGCGTGCTCGGTATGACCGAGCTCGAGAAGCCGCCGGTGCTGGCGGCCCGCGGCGGCTGCTGGTTCCGCGGCGGCGGCGTCGAGGTCCACCTCGGGGTGGTGGCCGACTTCACCCCGTCCGCCAAGGGGCACCCCGGCATCCTGGTGAGCGGCCTGGACGGCCTGGCCGCCCGGCTCGCCGCCCACGGCCACCAGGTCGTCCGGGACGGGAACTTCCCCGGGTACCGGCGCTTCCATTCGACGGACGCGCTCGGCAACCGCCTGGAGTTCCTGGAGCCCGAGCCGGTCGGCTGAGCGCCAGCCCGTAGACTGGGGGATCGGCCCGTACGGTGGCCGCTCCACTCCCTCCGAGCCCACGGGACTGCGCTTCATGTCGCTCACGATCGGAATCGTCGGCCTGCCGAACGTCGGCAAGTCGACCCTGTTCAACGCCCTGACCAAGAACGACGTGCTGGCGGCCAACTACCCGTTCGCCACCATCGAGCCCAACGTCGGCGTCGTCGGCGTCCCGGACACCCGGCTGAACAAGCTCGCCGAGATCTTCGGCTCGCAGCGGATCCTGCCGGCCACCGTCGACTTCGTGGACATCGCGGGCATCGTCCGCGGCGCCTCCGTGGGTGAGGGCCTGGGCAACAAGTTCCTCGCGAACATCCGTGAGTCCGACGCGATCTGCCAGGTCATCCGCGCCTTCGTCGACCCCGACGTGGTGCACGTGGACGGCAAGGTCTCGCCGAAGGACGACATCGAGACCATCAACACCGAGCTGATCCTCGCGGACCTCCAGTCCATCGAGAAGGTGCTGCCCCGCCTCCAGAAGGAGTCGCGCCTGAAGAAGGAGTCGGCCGCAACGCTGGCCGCCGCCGAGGCCGCCCAGAAGATCCTGGAGGAGGGCCGGACCCTCTTCGAGGCCGGCTTCGACTCCTCCTCGGTCCGCGAGCTGCACCTGCTCACCACCAAGCCGTTCCTCTACGTCTTCAACGTCGACGAGGACGAGCTCACCGACGAGGAGTTCAAGGACGCCCAGCGCGCCCTGGTCGCCCCCGCCGAGGCGATCTTCCTCAACGCGAAGATCGAGTCCGAGCTGATCGGCATGGACGAGGACGAGGCGCTGGAGCTGCTCCAGTCGATGGGCCAGGAGGAGACCGGAATGGCCACCCTCGGCCGCGTCGGCTACGAGACCCTCGGCCTGCAGAGCTACCTCACCGCCGGCCCCAAGGAGACCCGGGCCTGGACGATCAAGAAGGGCGCCACCGCCCCCGAGGCCGCCGGTGTGATCCACACCGACTTCCAGAAGGGCTTCATCAAGGCGGAGATCATCTCCTTCGACGACCTCGTCGAGTGCGGCTCGATCGCCGAGGCCCGCAGCAAGGGCAAGGCCCGCATCGAGGGCAAGGAGTACGTCATGCAGGACGGCGACGTGGTGGAGTTCCGCTTCAATGTGTGATCAAGCTGTTACTGCATGTTGTCTGAGTTGACAAGTGTGCAGGTCGGAGAGGGTCGGACTCCATGAGGTCCGGCCCTCTCCTCATTTCCGTGCTGACTTGGTGCTGGCGTGTGGGAGTCTGCATCGCCGTCGATCCACCCGGGAGAATCAATGTTCCAGTGATCGCCCGCCGGACGCGAGCCGGTCGTCATCGTCCCCCTGGAGGACTCACGGTCGTCCGTGACGGCGTTCGACACCTCGGCATGCCGGCGCGGGATTCCGAGCAGGTCATCGGCTTCATGGCCACCCTCCTCCTGAGTACAGGAAGGTGTACGTCTGTGGATGTGGGTCCGGCCGGGGCCCTGCCGCGCGGTGCCCGCCGCCCGGCCTGCCCGTGGCGCGCCTCCCCGCTCAGCCGGCCGTCTCGGTGCGCACCCAGTCGAGGTAGTCGGGGCTGCCGGCGAGGAGCGGGACGGCGATGATCTCCGGGGTGTCGTAGGTGTGGTGGGCGGTGACGAACGCCGCGAGCGGGTCGAAGAGTTCGGCGCGGGTCTTGAAGTCGATCCGCCATTCGGGGTCGGTCCGCAGCGTGCCCTCCCAGCGGTAGACCGAGGCGACGGTGGAGACCTGGGCGCAGGCGGCCAGTCGTTCGCCGACCACGGCGGCGGCCAGTGCGCGGGCCTTGTCCTCGGCGTCGTGAGTGGTGGTGGCCACGATGAACTCGGGGGTCGTCATGAGGGGAGCGTAGGGGTCGGCGTGGCGGGCGGGGGCGCGACAGGGGGCGTGCGGGGAGCTCGCGAGCCTCGGCGGAGTTGGTGTAGAACATGCCAATGTTGCTGCGCCATAACATAATTGATGGATCGTCAGATTTCATCATCTGATGGGGGCAGCGCGGCGGCCGCACGCCGCCGAAGGAGCCTGGCGCGTCGATGATATGACTCCCGGCCGTTCGGATGGAGGGTCCTGACACGACCGGTCGGGCCGGCGTCCGGTTCTTCGCCCGGTTCTTCGCCCCCCCCGACCGTACCCGAGCCTGGATTGAGTACCCGTACTCATGTGCGGTGCCCGCCCGGCCGGGACACTCTGGGCATGACCAGCACTCCGCCCACCGGTCCCGCCGCGCCCGGCCAGGTCCCGGCCTGCCCCGACTGCGGGGCGCCGTTCGAGACCGAGCGGCCCGCCCGCTGCGGCCGGTGCCGGCTCCCGCTGGACGGCCCGGCCGCCGCCGCACTCTGGCAGGTGACGCTGGCGCTGCAGGGCGTCGAGGCGCAGCGACTGGTGCTGCTCCGGCAGCGGGACGACCTGCTGACCGGGCTCCGAGCCCGCCGGGACGAGCCGGAGGGCGCCCGTGGCCCGGTGCCACCGGTGCCCTCGTGGGGGCCGCCCCCGCCCGGGGCGGTGCCCGTGGCCGGGCGGCCCGAGGTGTCCGGGCGGTCCGCGCAGACCGTGCTGCTGGTGCTCGGCGGTCTGCTGGTGACCGTCGCCGCGCTGGTCTTCACCGTGGTCAGCTGGGGCCACCTGGGGATCGGCGGGCGCGCCGCCGTCCTCGCCGTGCTGACCGGCTGCGCGCTCGCGCTGCCCGTGCGGCTGCGGCGCCGGGGCCTGTCCGCCACGGCGGAGACCTCGGCCGCCGTCGGGCTGGCGCTGGTGCTGCTCGACCTCTTCGCCGCGCGCGCCGCCGACCTGGCCGGGCTGGGCGGCACCGACGCGTCCGGCTACTGGGCGGTGGCCACCGCGCTGACCGGCGCGGGCGCGGCCGCGTACGGGTGGGCGCTGCGCCTGCGGATGCCGCTCGCCGCGGGGTTCCTGCTCGGGCGGCTGCCTGGACTGCTCGCCGTCCAGGCCTTCGGGCTGGGCGGGGTCAACGCCGTCGCCACCGCGATGGTGGCGACCGCCGCCGTGGACCACGCGGTGCTGCGGGCGGTGGCCGGGCTCGGCGGGCCGGCCGGAGCCCCGCAGACCCCCGCCGGCGGTCCGGCGGGCGCCGGCCCGGCCCCCGCCGCATCGGGCGGGGCGCCGCAGAAGGCCATCGGCCCGACGGCGCTGCTGCCGGCCGCCGGCCTGTTCGCCGCCCTGTGGGGCGGGCTGGGCGCCTTCCTCGCCGGGCAGGCCTCCCTCTCGGCCGCCCTGCTGCCCGCAGTCACGGGCGCGGCGGCGGACGAACGGCTGGCCACCACCGGCTGGGCCTGGCTGCCGCTCGGCGGGTTCGCCGCGCTCACCGTGGTGCTGACGCTGCGCCGGCCGATGTCCGGTCACCTCGTCCTTCCGCTCGCCGCCCGCAGGTTCGCGGCCTCGCTGGCGGGGACGGCGCTGCTGGTGGCGGCCGGCGGAACGATCGCCGTGCCGCTCGCCCGGGACTGGGCCGCGATCGCGTACGCGCTGCCGGCCGCGCTGCTCGCCGTCGCGACGGGCGCCCTGCTGCGCCGGGGGACGGACCGCGCGCAGGCCGGGCCGGCGGCCGCCGGGACCTCCGGCGCGGCGCTGCCGCTCGGCATGTTCCTCGCGGCGGCGTTCACCCTGGTGGTCAGCTCGACCGCGTCGCTCGGCGGGATCGTGCCCGCCGTGTTCGCGCCGCTCGGCCACGTCCCGGCGGCCTGGGCGGGCGGCCCGTCACCCTCCTGGGAGTGGTCCGTCGCGCCGGCCGCGGTCGCCGGGCTCTGGCTGCTTCTCCTGGTCCTCGCCGCGCTCACCGCGTTGCGCCTCACCGGGGGCGCGCTCGGGGTCGGTTCGGCCGGTCCAGCCGCCGCGGCCGCCACCGCCGGCTCAGGTCTTCCTCGCTCCGCCCCGGCCATCACCCGTCCGGTCGGGCTCCTCGGCGCGGCCACCGCGCTGGTGGGCGTGCCCGCCCTGGCCCTGCTGCCGGTGACACTCGGAGCCGGGTACGGCGCCGCCGTCGCGGTGGCGGCCGGTCTCGCCGTGCTGGCGGCGGGGTACGCGGTGCTGCGCCCGGCCGCTCCGGCCGGCCGGACGGCCCTGGCCACGGCCGCCGTGCTCGCGCTGCTGTGGGCGCCGGCCGACCGCGCGGCGACCATCGCCGTCCTCGCCGTCCTGGTGGTGCTCTCGACCGCGTTGACCGTCCGGGCGTCCGCGTCCGTGACTTCGGCCGCGTCCTCGTCCGCCGGCGCCGTCCCCGCACCCCGGGCCGCCGTCCCGGCCGCCTGCGCCGTCCTGGCGGCGGGTGCCGAGGCCGCGGCCGTCGCCGCCACGGCGGGGCTGGACCTGCCCGCCGTGATGCTGGCCGTGCTCGGGGTGGCGATCGCCTCCGCCGCCGTCGCGGCCCGGACGGCCGGCGTCGTGTCCCGCGCCGTGGAGGGCGCCGGCTACCTGCTCGGTGCCGTCGCGCTGCTGCTGACGGTCGGTGAGCCGGGCCGCCTGTCCTTCGCGCTGGCGGTGGCCGGCACCGCGTTGCTCGGCGTCGCCCTGCGGCCGGATCGGCGCCGGGCGGCCTCGGTCGCCGCGACCGGGCTGCTGATCGGCTCCTCCTGGATCCGGCTGGCCCTCTCGGGGGTGGGCACGCCGGAGGCGTACACCCTCACCGTGGCCGTGGCGGCCCTGGTGATCGGGGTGCTGCACCGACGGCGGTTCCCCGAGGCCGGGTCCTGGACGGCCTACGGTCCCGGCCTCGGCCTCGGGCTGCTGCCCAGCCTGCTGGCGGTGTGGGCGGACGGGGGCTGGCTGCGGCCGCTGCTGCTGGGTGCGGCGGCACTGGTGGTGACCGTCCTGGGCGGGCGGCTGCGGCTGCGCTGCCCGCTGCTGCTGGGCGGGGGGACGCTGCTTCTGGTCGCCGTGCACGAGCTGGCGCCGGCCGTGGTCCAGGTGTTCGGCCTGCTGCCGCGCTGGGTGCCGCTGGCCCTCGCGGGCCTGCTGCTGCTGGTGCTGGGGGCGACGTACGAGCAGCGGCTGCGGGACGCCCGCCGCCTGCGGGCTTCGCTGGGCCGGTTGCAGTGAACCCGCGGCCGGGTCGCGATCCGGCCGGTCCGGTCGGATCGGGTCAGCCGACCCGGACGGTCAGCCTGCCGTCGGCGTCGGCGGTCACCTCGACCTGCTCCAGCGAGTCCGCCTGGACGGTCGGGTGGTGGGCGGCGGCCCGGGGGCCGATGCCTACCACCTGCATGCCGGCGGCGAGGGCGGCGGCGATGCCGGCCTCGGAGTCCTCGAAGGCCAGGCAGTCCGCGGGGGCGAAGCCGAGGGCGGCGGCGCCCTTGAGGAAGCCCTCGGGGTCGGGCTTGCTGGCGCCGACGGACTCGGCGGTGACCAGGACGGGCGGCAGCGGCAGCGCGGCCGCGCCCATCCGGACCCGCGCCAGGCCGTCGTCGGCGGAGGTCACCAACGCGTGCGGGAGGCCGGCCAGCGAGGCGAGGAAGGCGGGGGCGCCGGGGACGGGCACGACGCCGTCGGTGTCGGCGGTCTCCTCGGCCAGCATCAGCCGGTTCTCCTCGATGTTCTGCTCCATCGGGCGGTCGGGCAGCAGGATCGCCATCGAGAGGTGGCCCTGGCGGCCGTGCACGACGCGCATCGCGGCGTCGCCGTCCAGGCCCTGCCGGGCGGCCCAGCGGCGCCAGCAGCGTTCGACGACGGCGTCGGAGTTGACCAGGGTCCCGTCCATGTCCAGCAGGAGGGCTCGGGCGGACAGCTCGGTGATGACGGGCACGGCGGGGCTCCTCGTACGGCTGATGTTTGTATCGTAATGATACAAACAATTCAGCCGATCAGATGCGCGTTCACCGCCCGGGCCGCCGCCGCCAGCTCCGGCAGCTCCACGACCTCGATCCCGGCCGCCTCCAGCAGGGCCGTGCCCTGGCAGCCGGTGACGAACAGGTCCGGCTCGCGCCAGGCCACCACCACCCGGGCGACGCCCGCCGCGATCAGCAGCTGCGAGCAGGTCAGCGGCCGGGAGGCACGCTGCCCGCAGGGTTCGAGCGAGCTGTAGACCGTCGCGCCGAGCAGCCGCGGGTCCCCGGCGGGGAGCTTGGCGAGGGCGGACTCCTCGGCGTGCACGAGCGGGTCGCCCTCCCGGCTCCACCCCTCGCTGACGGTCGCACCGTCCGCGCCGACCACCACCGCGCCCACCGAGAACGCCGTTCCGGACGGCGGGCACCGCTTCGACAGCTCGACGGCCCGGCCGAGCAGGGCGAGATCGACGGCTCGCTGGTCAGCGGTCACGGTGCGGGCTCCTTCGGGGCGTACCTGAGCAGGACGACATCACCCACCGTACGTGCCTCCAGCAGTCGCATCCGCCGGGTCGGCCCGCCCGGGAACGCCGCCGGGTGCACGAACCGCGGCGCCGCGGCCTGGCCGACCAGCAGCGGGGCGATCACCAGCTGCAGCTCGTCGGCGAGACCCTGGGCGAGGAACTGGGTGTGCACGCCGCCGCCGCCCTCCACCATCAGCCGCCGCACCCCCCGCGCGCCCAGATCGTCCAGCACCGCGCCCAGCCCGACCTCGGCGCCCAGCGCGACCACCTCCGCCAGGCCGTCCAGAGTCGGGCGCAGCCGCCCGGCCCCGGCCTGCGTCGTGTACGCGACCTTGTCGCCGCCGGTGTGCCAGAACCGCAGACCGGCGTCCAGGGCGCCGCTCGCACTCAGCGTCACCTTCAGCGGGTGCGCGGGCCGCCCCGCCGCGACCCTGGCGGCCCGCCGGGCCGGGTCGTTGACGAGCAGCCGGGGGTTGTCGGCGCGCAGGGTGTTGCCGCCGACCAGGATCGCGTCACTGTCGGCCCGCTGCGCGTCGACCCGGTCGAAGTCGGCCGCGTTGGAGAGCAGCAGCCGTTCGGGCGAGGCGTCGTCGAGGTGCCCGTCCAGCGACATCGCGGCGCTCAGCAGGACGTACGGGCGGGGTGGGGCCATGGGTGCGGGATCCCTTCATCTGCGGTGCACCGCCAACGGTACGGCCGCCCCCGGGCGGTCACCCACCGCCGGTCCGCCCGGCCCCGGCCGCCGCGGTGGCCGCCGCGACCTGACCGCCCACCGGTACCCGGGGCCCGCGCGGGCACCGGACAGCGGTAGGTCCCCACCGGGCGCCACCGGCGGAAGGACGGTGTTCGCCCGCCGGTCCGATGTTGTAGGGGCGGCGTTCGCCCGGGGACCTCAGCCTGGTCCGGACCTCGCACCGCCCCGCCGTAGAAGGGCCCCACCAGTGTCGTACCCGCGCCGTCCGCTCGGTCTCGCCGCCGCGCTCACCCTGGCCGCCGCACTGCCCGCCGTCGCCGTCCCCGCCGCCCCCGCCCTGGCGGCGTCCTACGGAACCCCCACCATCTCGCTGTCGGCCGGCTACCTCTCCGGCGCGGTGGGTGCGACCGGTGACCCGACCGTCACCGTCACGATCGCGCAGAGCGGCGCGGACGTCTCCGCGCTGACGGTCGCCGCCTCGGCCAGCACCAGGACCTCGGTCGCCAGGACCACGGACGTCACCGTCGCCGGCGCCACCGGCAGCCGCACCCTCAACGTCGCGGCCCGGGGCGTCGGTTACACCGACCTGACGATCAAGGTCACCGGCCTCGGCGGCAAGACCGCCACCAAGACGCTGCACTACGCGGCCTCGGCGGCCGTCCAGCACTCCGCCGACGCCCGCTACCTGACCGGCTCCAGCGACGCCTCGGCGGCCGTGGACGCGGGCAACGGCTACATCGTGGTGGCGGACGACGAGTCCAACGTGCTGCGCCTGTACGACCGCAACGCCTCCGGCGCCCCGGTCAGGACCTGGGACTTCACCTCCGCGCTCGGTGTCTCCAAGGAGATCGACATCGAGGGCGCCACCCGGGTCGGCAACACCATCTACTGGACGGGCTCGCTGGGCAACAACAAGGACGGCGAGATCAAGGCCGACCGCCGCACCGTCTTCACCACCGACGTCACCGGCTCCGGCGCCACCACCCAGCTCACCCTGGGCGGCAAGTACACCGGCCTGCGCGACGATCTGATCAACTGGGACAAGGCCAACGGCAACCACTACGGCTTCGCGGCCGGTGCCGCCGCCGGCGAGATCCCCAAGCAGATCGACGGCTTCAACGTCGAGGGCCTGGAGTTCGCCCCGGGCAGCTCCACCACCGCGTTCGTCGGGTTCCGCGCCCCGCTGACGCCGGCCGTCACCAACGGCAAGGCGCTGCTGGTGCCGGTCACCAACTTCAACCAGCTGCCCGGCGGTTCGGTGCACGCGACCTTCGGTACGCCGATCGAGCTGAACCTGGGCGGCCTGTCCGTCCGGGACATCCGCCGCAACGCGGCCGGCCAGTACCTGATCGTGGCCGGCTCCTGGGCCGCGGACGACAACACCGACCCGTACGCGCTCTACCGCTGGGACGGCCTGGCCACCACCGCCCCGGTCAAGCTGCTCGACCTGCCGACGACGGACGCCGGCGGCTGGGAGGCCGTGGTGGACGTCCCCGACCTGACCGTGTCCGGCGCCCGGGTGCAGCTCATCACGGACGACGGCTCCGCCGACCTGTACAACGACGGCACCGAGGCCAAGGACCTGACCCACCCCGAGTGGAAGAAGTCCCGCTCGACCTGGTTCACCGTCGCCCCGTAGTCGTCGGGCCCGCGTTCACCGGGGCCCGCGGCCGCCGAAGTGCCGCAGCCCCCGCCGGAGTGGGTCCGGCGGGGGCTGCGGCCTGCCCCGCGCCGTCCGGCGGGCCGGTCAGACCGCCGGACGCGGGGGCAGCGGCAGTGGCAGGGCGGGCATGCCGTCGATGCTGGTGCCGACGTAGTCCTTGCCCTCGCAGTAGACGGCGAACTCGGGGTCGGTCTTGCGGTCGAAGAAGTCCGCGTGCAGGCTGCGGTCCTCGCGGTACTCCATCAGCGGGACGGCGAAGCCGCAGGAGTCGCTCACCCGCTCGGCGTGCACCAGCACGATCGCCCGCAGGGCGCTGCCGTCGGCCTCCGGGTCGAAGCGGCCGACCAGTCCGGCGAACCGCGGGTCGTCGCGGAAGACGGCCTCGCCGCGCCCGTGCACCCGCACCACGGTGGGCGGCCCGGTGAAGGCGCACCACATCAGGGTGATCCGCCCGTTCTCCCGCAGATGGGCGATGGTCTCCGCGGTACTGCCGCCGAAGTCCAGGTAGGCCAGAGTGAGTTCGTCGATGACGACCAGGGTGCCGGAGCGCCCCTTGGGGGAGACGTTGACATGGCCGTCGTCCGCCAGCGGGGCGGTCGCGGCGAAGAAGACCGGCTGGCTCTCGATGAAAGCGCGCAGCCGTCCGTCGATCCGTTCGTAGGTCTTTCCCATGCCCCGATTCTCCGGCAGGAGGGCCGCCCGGGGGCAGTGCATCTTCCGATCGTCTCTTATGTTGAGATCAATATTCTCATTGGGCGAGACGCGGAGTAGCGTCGGAACGGCCGGAGAACGGTCCGGCCCGATCCGAGGGGGCGTCATGACCGAGCATCAGAACACCTACACCCACGGCCATCAGGAGTCCGTGCTGCGTTCGCACCGGTCCCGGTCGGCCGCCAACTCGGCGGCCTATCTGCTGCCGTCGCTGCGCCCGGGCCAGGCCCTGCTGGACGTCGGCTGCGGGCCCGGCACGATCACCGCCGACCTCGCCGAACTGGTCGGCCCCGGCGGGCGGGTGGTCGCGGTGGACAGTTCGGCCGAGGTGCTGGAGCAGGCCGCGGCGTTCGTCGCGGCGCGCGGGCTGGACAACGTGGTGTTCGAGGTCGCCGACGTCCACCGACTGCGCTTCGAGGACGGCGAGTTCGACGTGGTGCACGCCCACCAGGTGCTGCAGCACGTGGCCGACCCGGTCGCCGCGCTGCGCGAGATGCGCCGGGTCACGGTGCCCGGCGGCACGGTGGCGGCCAGGGACGCCGACTACGCGGCGATGACCTGGTACCCCCGGCCGGCCGGGATGGACGACTGGGCCGACCTGTACCAGCGCGTCTCGCGGGCCAACGGCGGCGAGCCCGACGCCGGGCGCCGCCTGCTGTCCTGGGCCAGGGCGGCGGGCTTCACCGAGATCGAGGCGGGTTCCTCCACCTGGACGTACGCGACGCCCGACCAGCGGGAGTGGTGGGGCGGCATGTGGGCGGACCGCATCCTGAAGTCGGCGATCGCCGGGACGGCCCTGGCCGAGGGCTTCGCCGGGCAGGCCGATCTGGAGCGGATCTCGGCGGCCTGGCGCAGCTGGGCTGCGGCCGAGGACGGCTGGTTCGCGGTGCTGCACGGGGAGGTGCTGGCCCGGGCGTGAGGCGCCCCGGCCGGGCGTGACGGGCCCGTGAAGGATCGGTGAGCTGGTCCGATAGAGTCGCGCGTCGGTCAGTCGTCGAACTGGTGCCCGCCAGTGGCGGGCCGGGGGAGCTCAAGGTGTCGCCGAACATGTCGAAGGCCGAGCCGGGCTCCCCGGAGGACGGCCCCGCCGACCCTGCCGCCCCCGCGCCCACGGCCGCGGTACCGCAGGACGAGGCACCGCAGGTCGAGTCGTCGCCGGTGAGGCCGGCTCCGATCGGGACACCGCAGGACGAGGCGCCGCCCGCCGCCGGCATCCCGGCCCCCGCCGGTCCGCCGCCCGGGGCACTCCGGCCGGACGAGCAGTTCCCGCCCGCCGCCCCCGAACCCTTCGACCCGTGGGCACCGCCCGGCGCCGCGGAGGCCGCCGCCCTGCTCGCCGCCGGCCAGGCCGGCCCGGCCGTCCCGCCGCCCGCCGGCTGGGGCGCGCCGCCGGCCGGTCGGACTGCGCCGCCGGCCGGCTGGGCCCCGCCGGCCACCGGCTGGGGTGCGGTCACGCCGGGCGCCGTTTCCGGGTACCAGGGGATGTACGCGTACCCGCCGCGGCCCACCAACGGATTGGCGATCGGTTCGCTGGTCACCGCGCTGACCTGCATGTCTCCGGTCGCCCTGGTGCTCGGGGTGATCGCCTTGGTGCAGATCCACAAGCGGCAGGAGCGCGGTCGCGGCATGGCGGTGGCCGGGGTGGTGCTGGCCGTTCTCGGCCTGCTGCTCGGTGCGTTGGCCGTCCTCGGCGTGGCGTCCGAGGACGCGGACGGCGCTCTGCCGATCCGCCCGGCCGGTCCGCCCGGCTCGGTCACCTGGGACAAGGTCGCCAAGGGCGACTGCTACAACCCGGCGCCGGGCAGCGGTGACGCGGGCCGGCAGGTGTCCTGGGTGACCAAGGTGCCGTGCTCGCTCCCGCACCACTCCGAGGCGGCCGGCACCGCACCGATCGCCGCGGCCGAGGGCGGCGGCTACCCGGGCGAGGACAAGATCCTCAAGACGGCCGACACGCTCTGCAAGCCGGTCTTCGACAGCTACGTCCTGGACGACTGGGCCGTCCCGGACGGCGTCGGTCTGAGCTACATGTACCCGACCCGGGGGAGCTGGCGGGCCTCCGGCGGCTCGTTGATCTGCGTCCTCGAGGACGTCGACGTGCCGCACAAGGGCTCCCTGCGGACCGACCGCACCACCCTGACGGCCGCCCAACTCGCCTACCTGGAGGCGGTGAAGCCGCTCAACGCCGCGGCCGAGGACATCCCGGAGGACGAGGTCGCGGACGCTCCGGCGGACTACCGGGCGTGGGCGGCGACGATGGCCACGGCGACCCGGCAGGAGGGCGAGAAGCTGGCCGTGATCGCCTGGCCGGAGGGGGCCAAGGCTCCGGGCGAGGCGATGGTGGCCAGCAAGCCGGCGGCCGTGGAGGCCTGGCACGCGGTGACGACCGCGCGGGACGGCGCGGACCTGACCCGGGCGCTGCAGCGGGCGAAGGCGCTGCTGCGGGACTCCGTCGGCGAGGCGAAGGCCGTCCGCGCGGCCCTGGGCCTGTCCACCGGGGAACACCCCGGCGACCTCCAGGTCTGACCGGCCGCACCGGCCGCACCGCCCGCACCACAGGGCCCGCGGCGGACGGACGAGCCCTGGCAGGTCCGTCCGGCCCCCGCCCGTCGCGGCCTTACGCACTGTTAACCCGTCCCGTACTTGCCGGTAGCGGACGGCCTCTAGCGTCGAGGGCAGGGCCGGCCCGGCTCGACCCCCACGCGGGCCGGGCCCGCTACCCTCGCCCGCATGGGGACGTACCGGGTGATGCGGCAGGACGACAACGGCAATCGATACCTGGTCGCGGGCGGCCTGGGCCGGGCGGAGGCCGAGCGGCTCGCCGCCGAGTTCGAGGCCCGCGGCCACAAGCAGCTGTACTGGGTGGAGTCCGAGGGCGCATAGGGTCGGGGCCATGGAGATCCGGATCGTCGTCGGCGGCGCACTCGTCCACCGGGGCCGGGTGCTGGCGGCCCGGCGCAGCGCGCCGCCCGAGGTCGCCGGGCGCTGGGAGTTCCCGGGTGGGAAGGCCGAGCCCGGCGAGTCCGAGGAGCAGGCGCTGGAGCGCGAGCTGCTGGAGGAACTGGGCGTCAGGGCCAAGGCGTTGGAAGCGCTGCCGGGCAGCTGGACGGTGCGGGCCGGCCTGGAGCTGCGGTTCTGGGCGGCCGAGTTGGTGTCCGGCGAGCCGCAGCCCCTGGAGGACCACTCCGAACTGCGCTGGCTGGGCCCGGGCGAACTGGGCGACGTCGAGTGGCTGGAGCACGACCGTGAGGTCCTGCCGCACGTGGCCCGCCTCCTGGCCCGCGACTGATCCGTGCGGGCCGCCTCCGGCCCGCCCACGGCCCGTGGCGGCCCCTCGCGGGCCGCGCCGTCCCGTCCGGTCGCGCCGCGCCCCGACCAGGCCCGACCGCGCCCGACCGCCCCGCCCCGCCGGCCGGGGCCCGCGGCACGGCCCCGTCACGGCACCACCCACGGCGGCCCGGGTAGGCCAATCGGAAACCACCGGCCACCCGCCGGGATAGCCGTGGTTTCCGCTGGGTATGTCACTGTTCGGCAGCATTCGTCACCATCGGTGAGCCGGCCGTTCCGGCGGATCCGGTCGTGACCTGGGATCGGCCACGACATTCCGCGCCCGGCACCCCGCCGGGGCGCGCAGTCCGAGAGGCGGAGGCCCCGTCGGTGTCGAGTACGGGTAATGGCGAGGGAGAACGACGAGCCCAGGGCCTTCCCCGACGGGGGCCGCGGCGCGTGGCCCCCACCGGCCTGGGTCCACTGCGCCGCGCGCAGGCGGGTGGCGCGGCGGCGAGGGCCCGGCTGCGCTCCGGCACCCGGGCGGCGGGCCCGGCCGCCCGCCGCCGCGAGGCCGAGGCCGGCCCCCGCGTCACGCTGCCGCTGGTCCATCCGGGGCCCCCGACGGTGGGCACCCGGGGCGGCCCGGGGCTGGCGTTCCCCGACACCGGGCCGCCGGAGGACGGGCCGCCGACGCGGACCGGGGGCAGCCTCTTCGACGTGGTGAAGGTGGCCATCGCGATCCTGGACACCTCCGCCCGGGTGGTGCTGTGGAGCCCGGCCGCGGAGGAACTGCTCGGCTGGCCGAGCGAGCTGCTGGTGGGCCGCCGGATCGACGACCTGCTGGGCGACGAGGAGCAGGTCGTCCGGACCAGGGCGGCGATCCAGGCGACCCTGCGCAGCGGCGGCTGGCACGGGCTGACCGAGATCCGCCACCGGGACGGCCCGGCGGTCGCCGTCGAGGCCCGGATCTCGCTGCTGGTGGACGGTGACGGCACCCCGTTCCTCCAGGTGGCGTTGGCCGAGGCGCGGGCCCTGCAGGCCGTCGAGCGGGACCTCGCGGTGCGCGACGCCCTGTTCGAGCAGTCACCGCTGGGCATCGCGGTGCTCGACACCGACCTGCGCTACACCGCGGTCAACCAGACGCTGGCCGACATGAACGGCGTCCCGATCGAGGAGCACACCGGCCGGACCACCGGCGAGACCCTGCCCGAGCGGGCCGCGGACGAGATCACCGCCATCCAGCGGCAGGTGCTGGCCACCGGTGAGCCGGTGATCGACGTCACCCTGGCCTCGCCGGTGACGGCCCGCGCCGGGTTCCGCTCGATCTCCTACAGCCGGATGACCGACCGGGCGGGCCGGGTGCTCGGCATCTCCGGCACCGTGATGGACGTGACCGAGCGCTACCGGGCGGTGGCCAAGGTCGAGCACGCCCGCCGCCGGTTGTCACTGCTGAACGAGTTCGGCTCCCGGGTCGGCGACCTGCTGGACGCCTCCCGGATCGCCCAGGAGCTGGCGAGCGCGGTGGTGCCCCGGCTGACCGACCACGCGGCGGTGATCCTGCTGCAGGCCGTCGCGCACGGGGACGACCTGCCCCGGCACGGCCACGACCGCCGCACCTCGCTGCTCCAGCTCGGCACGGCCTCGGTCCAGGACGGCCCCGAGGTGGAGGTGATGCTCCGCCGGGGGGCCAGGATCACCTTCGCGGAGGACTCGGCCTGCGGCCGGGTGCTGCGCACCGGCGTGCCCGAGCTGCTGTCCGGCGCGGACGAGCTGGCCGACGTCACCTATCCGGCCGACCCGAAGATGCAGGCCGCCCAGGACCTCGGGGTGCACTCGATGCTGGTGGTGCCGCTGCGGGCCCGCGGCATCGTGATCGGCCTGCTGCTGGTCAGCCGGGCCGGCTACCGCGAGGGCTTCGACCGCGACGACCTCGCCTTCACCGTGGAGCTGGCCGACCGGGCCGGCAGTTCCCTGGACAACGCCCGGCTGTACGCCCGGGAGCGCACCGCGGCGCTCACCCTGCAGCGCACCCTGCTGCCGCAGCAGGTCCCGCAGCCGACCGGGGTGGAGGTCGCCTACCGGTACGTGCCGGGCAGCAGCGGCACCGAGGTCGGCGGTGACTGGTTCGACGTCATCCCGCTGCCCGGCGACCGCACCGCGCTGGTGGTCGGCGACGTGATGGGCCACGGTCTGCGGGCCGCCGCCACGATGGGCCGGCTGCGGACGGCGGTGCGCACCCTGGCGGGCCTGGACCTGCCGCCGGACGTCCTGCTGCGGCACGTCCACGAGCTGACCGACGACCTCGCCCAGAGCCCGGACGAGGCGCTGCTGGCGACCTGCATCTACGCCGTCTTCGACCCGGCGACGGCCCGGCTGGTGGTCGCCAAGGCCGGGCACATCCCGCCGGTGCTGATCGTCCCGAGGGAGGCCGCCGAGGAGCCGACCCGCACGGGCGGCCCGCTGCCCGGCGGTGTCGGCCGGGTGCTGGAGCTGCCGTCCGGGGCGCCGCTCGGGGTCGGTGGGGTGCCCTTCGAATCGGTCGAGCTGAAGATCCCCGAGGGCAGCCTGCTGGCGCTCTGCACCGACGGTCTGGTGGAGTCCCGCGACAAGGACCTCGACGTGGGCCTCGGCCGGCTGCTGACCGTCCTGGAGGAGCCGTACGCCTCGATCCAGCAGGCCTGCGAGGCGGTGCTGGGCACCATGGAGCAGGGCCGGGAGCCGGACGACGTCGCGCTGCTGCTGGCCCGGCTCGGCCACGGGCAGGCCGGTACCCCGACGGCGGGCTGGACGCTGCCGGCCGAGCCGACCGCGGTCGCCCGGGCCCGCCGGCTGGTCCGCGCCACCCTGGCGGAATGGGGCGTGGAGGAGCTCACCGACACGGCCGAGTTGTTGGTCAGCGAACTGGTCACCAATTCCGTCCGCTACGCGAGCGCGCCGATCGGCGTCCGCCTGACGCTGGGAAACACCCTGCTGGTCGAGATCTCCGACCCGCTGCCCGACCCGCCCCGGGAGCGGCACGCCGCCGAGGCCGACGAGGGCGGCCGGGGGCTGGAGCTCGTCCGCCGGCTGGCCCTGCGCTGGGGGGCGCGGGCCGAAGGAATCGGCAAGGTCGTCTGGTTCGAACAGGCGCTCCCGGGTATGGAGCCGGACGAGAGGTGACGCGAGTAGATCGGGACATGACATGGCGTACGGCGGTCCGAGGGGGCGCGCACGACAGCAGGGGGCGTGGGCGTGGCATTGTGGTTGCGCGGGCGGCCGGACAAAAACCTTCGCCCGATCTGATGTTGTGATGTTGAGGGCGTGTGCGCTCACCCCTCGATGATGAATACTCGGTCTTCTCGACATCCGGACGGTCGCGGGTTGGAGGGGTCGGTCCGTTGAACAGCACCCCGGCGCGGAGCGCGCCGAGCAGCAGCGGTCATGTCGCCGTGCCCGGACAGTCCACGGCTCCCGGCGGACTGCCGAGGCCCGCACCGGCGAGCCTGGCCCGCTGGGGACACGGCCAACCCGGATCGATCTACGACTACATCCGGGTCGCCACCTTCGCGATCGGCCCGGACGGCCGGATCAGCCAGTGGAGCGACCGCGCCGCCGAGTTCTTCGGCCTGCCCGCCGGCGAGGCGGTCGGCGCCGACCCGATCACCACCTTCGTGCCCCGCGAGCTCTGGGCCCGCGGCCGGGCCAGGCTGGAGAGCATCCTCCGCGGCGAGGAATGGGTCGGCACCGCCCCCTACCGGGACGCCACCGGCGCCGAGAGCCTCGCCGAGCTGTACCTGATGCCCGACAGCGCGCTGCCCGCCACCGGCGCGACCTGCCTGGCCGTCGACCTCGGCCGGCTGCGCCGGATCGAGACCGACCTCGCGGCCTCCGAGGCCGTCTTCGGGCAGACCCCGACCGGATTCGTGCTCTTCGACGCCCGGCTGCGCCTGCAGCGCGTCAACGACGCCTTCGCCTCCGGCGTCGGCCTCGGGCCGGCCGACCTGGAGGGCCTCACCCCGTTCGACCTCTTCCCGCCCTCCGAGGCCGACCGCCTGGCCGCCGCCCTGCGCAAGGTGCTGGAGAGCGGCGAGCCCGTCTTCGACCTGCGCTTCCACGCCCCCGCGGTGGAGGGGAACCGCCTCTGGGCCATCTCGCTCTACCGCCTCGACGGCGGCGGCGGGCAGCCGATGGGCGTCGCCGGGCAGGTCTCCGACGTCACCAGCCGTCATGTCGCCGAGCGTGAGGCCGACGGCGTCCGGCGCAACCTCGCGCTGCTCAACGAGGCCAGCGCGCACATCGGCTCCACCCTCGACCTGGAGACCACCGCCAAGGAACTGCTGGACGTTGTCGTCCCGCCGTTCTGCGACCTGGCCACGGTCGACCTCTACACCGCCCTGCTGACCGGTGAGAACGCCCCCCGGGCGGGCCGGCCGGGCGAGCCGGTGCTCACCGACGGCTGCGGCGAGCTGCGCCGGGTCGCCGTCTCCAGCGTGGTCGGCGGCGCCTCCTCGGTGCTCGGCTCGGTCGCCGGGTTCCCGGTGGCCGAGGCCGGCGGCACGCTCTGTTACCCGCGCCGCTCCCCGCACGCCCGGGCCCTGCGCACCGGCCGCAGCGTCGCCCCCGAGCCGGGGCCCGACCCGCTGCTGCGCTCCACCCTGATCGTCCCGCTGGTCGCCCGGGACCAGGTCCTCGGCCTGGTCCAGCTGTCCCGCGCGATCGGCAGCGAGCCCTTCGACGCCCGGGACGTCGCGATCGCCGAGGAGCTGGTCGCCCGCGCCGCCGTCTGCATCGACAACGCCCGGCTGTACCGCCGCGAGCACGAGCGCGCGCTGATCCTGCAGCGCAGCCTGCTGCCCCCGGGCAACCCGGCCGCCAGCGGCCTGGAGATCGCCTGCCGCTACCTGCCCAGCAACAACAACACCGAGGTCGGCGGCGACTGGTTCGACATCATCCCGCTGCCCGGCAACCGCACCGCCCTGGTGATCGGCGACGTGATGGGCCGCGGCCTGCGGGCCGCCGTCGCGATGGGCCAGCTGCGCACCGCGGTACGGACCCTCGCGATGCTCGACCTGGACCCGGCCGAGGTGCTCACCGCCCTGGACGAGATCGCCCGCGGGCTCGGCGACGACTCCGCCCCGGCGGCCGGCACCACCCCGTACGGCCGGCTCACCTCGCCCGCCGACGAGGAGGCCCGCGAGGTCTACCTGGCCACCTGCGTGTACGCGGTCTTCGACGCCGTCACCAGGCGCTGCGTGTTCGCCAACGCCGGCCACCTGCCACCGGTCCTGCTCAGCCCCGGCGAGAGCGCCCGGATGCTCGACGTCCCGCCCGGCCTGCCGCTGGGCGTCGGCGGCGAGCCCTTCGAGGAGGTCGAGCTGACTCTCCCGGACGGCGCCCTGCTCGGCCTGTACACCGACGGCCTGGTCGAGTCCCGCAAGCACCAGCTGGACGAGGGCCTGCGCGCCTTCCGGCAGGCGCTGTCGGCCGGCGCCAAGAGCCTGGAGGACCTCTGCGACCACGTCCTCGGCGAGCTGAACCCGCACCACGGCGAGGACGACATCGCCCTGCTGATGGCAAAGGTGCACGCATTCCCCGAGGACGCCGTCGGCGACTGGCGCCTGCCGCCCGAGCCGACCTCGGTCGCCAAGGCCCGCGAGCGGGCCTGCAGCTGGCTGCTGGCCCGCGGCCTGGACGAACTCGTCGACACCACCGAGCTGCTGGTCAGCGAGCTGGTCACGAACGCCCTGCGGCACGGCCGGGGCGACATCCGGCTGCGGCTGCTGCGCGACCGGACGGTGGTCTGCGAGGTCTGGGACGACGGCTACGCGCAGCCCCGCCAGCGCCGCGCCCAGGAGACCGACGAGGGCGGCCGCGGCCTGCAGCTGGTCAGTCTGCTGGCCGAGCGCTGGGGCAGCCGCCGAACGCCCAAGGGCAAGATCGTCTGGTTCGAGCTGAGCCCCTGACCGGCGCGGCGGCCCTCCGGCCGCCCCTCGCCGGGTGCCCGGCTGTCCGCCACGCGGGTGCTTCGGCGCGGTCGTCCGCCGTGTCGGGCCCACGCCCGGTACGCCGTCGCGTTGAGTGGTGACCCACCCCGGTCCTCGGGTCACCCGACCAGCCGACGGAGCCGAGCATGCGCGCCCGCCAAGTCACCGCCGCAGCCGCCGCGCTGCTCCTCGCCGCCGTGCTGGCGGGCTGTTCGGACGACCCGGCGCCGGCCGCCGCGGCGGCCTCCGACGTCAGCGCCGCCGACCGGGCCCAGGTCCGCGAGGGGGGCACCCTGCGCTGGGCCGTCGACGCCGTCCCCGCGACGCTGAACGTGTACCAGCCCGCGGCCACCGCCGACTCCGAGCTGCTCGCCCGGGCCGTGCTGCCCTCGCTGTTCCGCTTCGACGAGCACGCCCGCCCCACCGCCGACCCGGACTACCTGCTCTCCGCCGAGTCCACCCCGGTCGGGCAGTCCCCGCAGGTCGTCACGTATCGGCTCAACCCGAAGGCGGTCTGGAGCGACGGCACCCCGATCTCGGTCGCCGACTTCACCGCCCAGCGCAGCGCCCTGGCCGGCGCCAACCCGGCCTACCAGGCGGCCCGCCCGGCCGGGTACGACACGATCGACTCGATCACCCAGGGCGCCGACGCCACCGAGGTGAAGGTCACCTTCAAGCAGCCGTACGGGCAGTGGCGGGCGCTGTTCGGCCCGCTCTACCCGGCCTCGGCCACCGGCTCCCCGGAGGCGTTCAACCAGCCGCTCGCCGGGGACTTCCACACCTCCGGCGGACCGTTCCTGCTCGCCGACTACGACCGGACGGCGGGCCGGGCGGCGCTGGTCCGCAACCCGAAGTGGTGGGGCGACGCGCCGAAGGCCGAGCGGATCGACTTCCTCGCCACCCCCGCGTCCGCCCGGCTGGACGCCCTCGACCAGGGCAAGCTCGACATCGCCACCCTCACCGACGCGGTCGACCGGGCCGGCGGCTCGGAGCCCGCGGTCACCCAGGCCGCGGCCACCACGCCGGCGGCGGCCGAGCCCGCCACCGCGCCGTCCTCGTCCGCGGCGTCGTCCTCGTCCGCGGCGTCGTCCGCCTCCGCGGCGTCGGCCGCCGCCGCGCCGCCCGACTCGGCCGGGGTCGCGCTGGCCGTGGCCTCCGCGCAGGCGCTCAAGCGGGCCGAGTCCCTGCCCGGCCTCTCCCTGCACCGGGCGGCCGCCCCCGCGCTCACCGAACTCACCCTCAACGCTTCCCGGGCGCCGCTGACCGACCCGGCCGTCCGCCGCGCGCTGGCCCGGGCCGTCGACCGCCGCAAGATCGCCGACGCCGCCCTCACCCCGCTCGGCCTGCCCGCCACCCCGCTCGGCAACCACCTGCTGGCAGTCGGCCAGGAGGGCTACCAGGACAACAGCGCGGCGGCCGGGGACGCCCCGGCGACCCGGCTGCTGGACGAGGCCGGCTGGAAGAACGCGGGCTCCGGCACCCGGTCCAAGGACGGCAAGGAGCTCAGCCTCACCCTGCTGCTGCCCGAAGGATCGGCCACCGCCCGCCGCACGGCCGAGGCGCTGACCGCCGACCTGGCCGGCTCCGGCATCGCGCTGCACTCCAGGGCCGTCCCCGTCGACACCTTCGTCAGCGGCCCGCTGGCCTCGGGCGACTTCGACCTCGCCCTGTTCTCCTGGCCCGCCACGGCCTCCCCGGCCACCGACGAGCGGGCCGTGTACGCCAAGCCGCAGCCCGGCCCGGACGGCGCCCCGCGGCTCGGCTCCAACTACGCCCGGACCGGCACCGCGGAGATCGACCTCCTCTTCGACCGGGCCGCCGCCGAACTCGACCCGGCCGCCGAGCGCTCGCTGCTCCAGCAGGCCGACGCCAGGATCTGGGAGCTGGGCCACTCCGTCCCGCTCTACCAGCGCCCCGACCTGGTCGCCGTCCGCAACGGCGTGGCCGGCGCGGGAGCGTACGGCTTCGCCCGGCCGCGCTACCAGGACCTCGGATTCCTGGCCACGACCTGACCGATCCGCACGACATGGTGAACCCGGACGGAAGTCGTGGCACTACGCTGTGTACCAGGGCCAGACGTCCGTCCATGGGCGCGACGATGACTCGCGAGAAAATGCCGGACCGGGCCGTTCCGCCGGGGGGCGGCTTCACCGCCGAAGACCTCGACCGGCTCCCCGACCTGCCTCCGCACACGGAGCTGATCGACGGGAGCCTGGTACTCGTGAGCCCTCAGCGTGACTTTCACAGCGTCGCTGTCGACCTGCTCATGGGGCGGGCTTGAGAGTGACTGCCCCAGGGTTCCTGCGGGTGCGCCGGGAGATGACGGTCACCCTCGGCCCGCGCCAGCGCCCCGAGCCCGACCTGATGGTGGTCAAGGCCTCCGCTGTCACCGGCCCCGAGCGGACGAGCTTCCGACCCGCCGACGTCCTGCTGGCCGTCGAGGTGGTCTCCCCGGACTCGGAGGAGCGCGACCGCGAGCGCAAGCCGGACCTGTACGCCGGCGCCGGGATCCCGCACTTCTGGCTGGTCGAGCGCGAGGGCGGCCGCCCCGTGGTGCACGTCTACGAACTGGACGCCCCGACCCGCGAGTACCTCGCCGTCGGCATCCACCGGGAGCGGCTGAAGCTCGCGCTGCCGTTCGCGATCGACATCGACCTGACCGCCATCGACCAGCTCTGACCGCCGTCCGAGGACGGCCTCCGGAGGGGCCCCGGGTGTGTCCGCGGGCCCCTCCGGCACGGTCACGACCGTGCCGGGTGACCGATCACACCCCCGCTCCGGAGCCGGGGGCAAGTGGCCGTTTCGGCCCAGCTGGGTGGTTCCCAGTACCATAGGAGAAAGCCGTGGCGTGTCTGCCCGGCGGGTGGACCGGTAGTAGCAGGCGGAACGGGCGGCGGCGATCAACAGGGATCGCAGGTCGGCGGTCACGCAGCCGGGCGCCGTAACCCACGACTCCGGGAGAATCCGCTCCGCATGCCCACGCGCAATGACATCCGCAACGTTGCCATCGTCGCCCACGTCGACCACGGCAAGACCACGCTGGTCGACGCCATGCTGAAGCAGGCCGGCGCCTTCGCCGCCCACCAGCACCTCGACGACCGAATGATGGACTCCAACGACCTGGAGCGCGAGAAGGGCATCACCATTCTCGCGAAGAACACCGCCGTCAAGTACCACCCGAAGGAGGGTGGCGCGCCGATCACGATCAACATCATCGACACCCCGGGCCACGCCGACTTCGGTGGCGAGGTCGAGCGCGGCCTGTCGATGGTCGACGCGGTCGTCCTCCTGGTCGACGCCTCGGAGGGTCCGCTGCCGCAGACCCGCTTCGTGCTCCGCAAGGCCCTGACCGCCAAGCTCCCGGTCATCCTCTGCATCAACAAGACCGACCGTCCGGACTCCCGGATCGACGAGGTCATCAACGAGACCTACGACCTCTTCCTGGACCTCGACGCCACCGAGGAGCAGATCGAGTTCCCGATCGTCTACGCCTGTGCGCGTGACGGCGTCGCCTCGATGACCAAGCCGGAGAACGGCACCGTGCCGGCCGACAGCGACTCGCTGGAGCCGTTCTTCTCCACCATCCTGGAGCACGTCCCGGCCCCGGTCTACGACGAGGACGCCCCGCTCCAGGCGCACGTCACCAACCTGGACGCCGACAACTTCCTCGGCCGCATCGCGCTCTGCCGCGTCGAGCAGGGCGAGCTGCGCAAGGGCCAGCAGGTCGCGTGGATCAAGCGGGACGGCTCGATCCAGCAGGTCAAGATCACCGAGCTGCTGATGACCGAGGCGCTCACCCGCAAGCCGGCCGAGGTGGCCGGCCCCGGCGACATCTGCGCCGTCGCGGGCATCCCGGACATCATGATCGGCGAGACCCTGGCCGACATCGAGAACCCGATCGCGCTGCCGCTGATCACGGTCGACGAGCCGGCCATCTCGATGGTCATCGGCACCAACACCTCGCCGCTGGTCGGCAAGGGCGGCAAGGGCCACAAGGTCACGGCCCGCATGGTGAAGGACCGCCTGGACCGTGAGCTGATCGGTAACGTCTCGCTCCGCGTGCTGCCGACCGAGCGTCCGGACGCCTGGGAGGTCCAGGGCCGTGGCGAGCTGGCGCTGGCCATCCTGGTCGAGACCATGCGCCGGGAGCTCTTCGAGCTGACCGTCGGCAAGCCGCAGGTCGTCACCAAGGTCATCAACGGCAAGACCCACGAGCCGGTCGAGCGGATGACCATCGACAGCCCCGAGGAGTACCTCGGCGCGATCACCCAGCTGATGGCGACCCGCAAGGGCCGCATGGAGACCATGACGAACCACGGCTCCGGCTGGGTCCGCATGGAGTTCATCGTCCCGTCGCGCGGCCTGATCGGCTTCCGCACCCAGTTCCTGACGGACACCCGCGGCACCGGCATCGCGCACTCCATCTTCGAGGGCCACGAGCCGTGGTTCGGCGAGCTCCGGATGCGCAACAACGGTTCGCTGGTCGCCGACCGCGCGGGCGTCGTGACGCCGTTCGCGATGATGGGCATCCAGGAGCGCGGCACGCTCTTCGTCGAGCCCACCACCGAGGTGTACGAGGGCATGATCGTCGGCGAGAACTCGCGCCAGGACGACATGGACATCAACATCACCAAGGAGAAGAAGCTCACCAACATGCGTGCGGCCTCCTCCGACACCACCGAGAACCTGGTGCCGCCGCGCAAGCTCTCGCTGGAGCAGTCGCTGGAGTTCTGCCGCGAGGACGAGTGCATCGAGGTGACCCCGGAGACCGTGCGTATCCGCAAGGTCGTCCTGGACCAGAAGGAGCGCGGCCGTACGGCCTCGCGCGCCAAGAAGAACTGACGCCCGCTCCGGCGTGCTGACGCTCGCCGCGGTGTCCTGACACCGCGACCGTAGCGCCGTCCGGCCGCCGTCCCGCCTCCCGAGAGGGAGGAGGGACGGCGGCCGTTTTTCGTGCCCGCAGGTGGCCCCGAGAGGCCCCGCCGGGGGCGTCCGTCGCCTTTCCGGGCACCTCGGGCAGCCCGGTCGGATCGTCCACGGACGGATCGGGCCGCCGATAGTGCCATGGCCGCGTCAATTCGTGCTTTGCGCCCCCCCGGGGCGCCGGCGAAGGGCGGCGTTAACCGCAGTCCCGACTGTTAAGTGAACGGTGTCTGTTAACGGAGCGCTGTCGACGCGCGTAGCGCCTCCGAGGCCCCTATCACGCCCGAATGTCCGCTGAGCGAACGTGACAATCCGTCATACATGACAACTGTCCGTTTAATACCTGTCTGGCTATGTCTCATATGTCCGATTTTCGAAACTTACCGACCGTTCATGTGACCTAATTGAGATCCGCATTCGTCGCTTTCGTCTCCCTGTGTGACGGATAGTGGGTGCAGTCAGGCTCGGGCAAGGGTTACGCGCAGGGGTGCGCGCCGAACCTCGAGCGAGGAAGCACCGCCGGTCAGGCGCTGTTGCCGGCCACTCCCCCCGGTGCTCTCCACGTTTGCAAACACGGATTTCAGGAGGCACACCGATGCGCGGTGCCAGCCAGGCCAAGTGGGTCGTCGCAGCTGTTGCTGTTGCCCTCGCCGCAACTGCTTGCGGCAGCGGTTCGTCCAGCGGTGGTAGCTCCGACAGCGCCGTCAACGCTCAGGGCGTCTTCAGCTACCAGAGCGCCGAGCCGCAGAACCCGCTCCAGCCGGCCAACGCCATGGAGAACCAGGGCGGCCGCATCGTGAAGCAGCTCTTCATGGGCCTCGTCGACTACGACCCGGCCTCGGGCGCTCTGCGCAACCAGGTGGCCGACAAGATCGAGACCACTGACGCCAAGAACTACACCGTCACCCTGAAGTCCGGCTGGACCTTCCACGACGGCACCCCGGTGACCGCGAAGTCCTTCGTCGACTCCTGGAACTGGTCGGCCAACACCAAGAACAACCAGATCAACTCCGACTGGTTCTCCGACATCGCCGGCTACGACGCGGTGCACCCGGAGAAGGGTGACCCGACCGCCGACGCGATGTCCGGCCTCAAGGTCGTCGACGACACCCACTTCACCATCGAGCTGACCGGCCCGGTCTCGTACTTCCAGTACAAGCTCGGCTACTCGGCCTTCTTCCCGCTGCCCACCGGCTTCTTCGCGGACCCGGCCGGCTACGGCCAGAAGCCGGTCGGCAACGGCCCCTACAAGTTCGTCTCGTGGGAGCACAACAAGGCGATCACCCTGGCCGCGAACGACAAGTACGCGGGCACGGACAAGCCGAAGAACGGCGGCATCGTCTTCAAGAACTACTCGTCCGGCGAGGCGGCCTACAAGGACCTCACCTCGGACACCCTGGACGTGCTGGACCAGGTCGACCCGACCGACCTGGCCTCCTACAAGACCGACCTCGGCAACCGCGCGGTCGACCAGGCCCAGGGCGCCATCCAGAACATCTCGTTCGCGCTGTACCAGGGTGACTGGGCCGGCGTCGACAAGGCCAAGGTCCGCCAGGGCCTGTCGATGGCGATCGACCGCGACACCATCACCAAGACCGTGCTGAACGGCTCGCGTCAGCCCGCCGACAGCTGGGTCGCCCCGGGCGTCATGGGCTACAAGGCCGGCGCCTGCGGCGACGCCTGCAAGTTCGACCCGACCAAGGCCAAGGAGCTCATCCAGGCCGGCGGCGGCGTGCCGAACAACAAGATCACCATCATCTACAACTCCGACGGTGGTCACAAGGAGTGGGTCGACGCGGTCTGCAACTCGATCCGCCAGTCGACCGGTGTCGAGTGCCTCGGTGACCCGAAGCCCGACTTCAAGACCTCGCGCGACATCATCCGCAAGAAGGCCGTGCCGAGCATGATGCGCACCGGCTGGGTCCAGGACTACCCCCTGAACGCCAACTTCCTGCGTGACGTCTACGGCACCGGCGCCTCCGCGAACGACGCCGGCTACTCCAGCCCGGAGTTCGACAAGCTCGCCGAGGCCGCCGACCAGGCCACCTCGGTCGAGAAGACCGCGGACCTCTACCAGCAGGCCGAGGCCGTCCTGGCCAAGGACATGCCGGCCATCCCGCTCTGGTACTACAAGACCAACTCCGGCTGGTCCAACAACGTCCAGAACGTGAAGTTCGACTCCTTCGGCAACCCGGTCTTCACCGGCGTCGAGGTCAAGCAGAAGTAGTTCAGCCCGGCACCGCACGGCTGAACAGGTAGCGGCCGGTGCCCGTCCCATCCCCACAAGGGCAGGACTGGCACCGGCCGTTGGCACGCCGACTCACCTCTGACCCGGGATGACGGCCCGTCAGAGAACAACATGGAGGAACGATGGGGCGCTTTGTCGCGAGGCGACTGCTCCAAATGATCCCGGTCTTCCTGGGCACGGTGACACTCATCTTCCTGATGGTGCACAAGCTCCCCGGAGACCCGGTCAGCGCGATGTGGGGCGACAAGGCGCCGGACCCGGTTCAGCTCGCCGCTCTCAAACACCGGTTGGGCCTCGACGAGCCCTGGTACATGCAGTACATCCACTACATGGGCGACCTCTTCACCGGCAACTTCGGTGAGACCATGTCGGGCCGCAAGGTCCTCGACGTGATCACCGAGGCCATGCCGGTGACCATCCGGCTCGCGCTGATGGCCTTCGCCATCGAGATCGTGCTCGGTGTGGCCATCGGTCTCTTCTCCGGCCTGCGCCGGGGCAAGGCCTTCGACAAGGGCACCCTGGTCGTGACCCTGCTGCTGATCTCGATCCCGGTGCCGGTGCTCGGCTTCGTCTTCCAGACGGTGTTCGCCACCAACCTGGGCTGGGTCACCCCGACGGTCCAGGACTCCATGAACCTGAGCCAGTTGCTGCTGCCCGCGTTCGTGCTCGGCTCGCTGTCGCTGGCCTACGTCGCGCGGCTGACCCGTACCTCGATCGTGGAGAACGTCCGGTCCGACTACATGCGTACGGCGATCGCCAAGGGTCTGCCCAAGCGCCGGGTGATCGGTACCCACCTGCTGCGCAACTCGCTGATCCCGGTCGTCACCTTCCTGGGCACCGACCTGGGCGCCCTGATGGGCGGCGCGATCGTCACCGAGGGCATCTTCAACGTCAAGGGCGTCGGCAACGCGCTCTACCACGCGATCAACCTCAAGGAGGGCGGCACGGTCTCCGGCTTCGTCGTCGTCCTGGTGCTCGTGTACCTGGCCGCCAGCCTGCTCGTCGACCTGCTCTACGCGGTCCTGGACCCGAGGATCCGTTATGCCTGACCTGATCCAGAAGACCGCCGACATCCCCGCGCAGCGCGCGGGCGGACCGGCGGAGCCCAAGCCCGAGAAGGCCCGCAGCCTCGGCTCGGACGCCTGGCAGGAACTGCGCCGCAAGCCGATCTTCGTGATCTCGGCCCTGCTGATCCTGCTGCTGATCGTGATCGCCATCGCGCCCGGCCTGTTCACCTCGGTGGACCCGCGCGCAGGCGACCTGCGCAACCACTTCCTGACCAAGCCGAACTACAGCCACCTCTTCCAGGCGGACTGGTTCGGCTACGACGGCCAGGGCCGGTCCATCTACGCCCGGGTGATCTACGGCGCCCGCGCCTCGGTCGTGGTCGGCATCTGCGTCACCGCCGGTGTGACCGTCATCGGCGGATTCACGGGCATGATGGCCGGCTACTTCGGCGGCTGGGTCGACACGATCCTGTCCCGCGTCACCGACATCTTCTTCGGCATCCCGCTGCTGCTCGGCGCCCTGGTGATCCTCAACGCCTTCACCTCGCGCACGATCTGGAGCGTCGTCTTCGCCCTGGTCGCCCTCGGCTGGACGCAGATGACCCGCGTGATGCGCGGCTCGGTCATCACGGTCAAGCAGGCCGACTACGTGACGGCCGCCAAGGCCCTGGGCGCGAGCACCTCGCGGATCCTGGTCAAGCACATCCTGCCGAACGCGATCGCCCCGGTGATCGTGGTCGCGACCATCGCGCTCGGCGGCTACATCGCCACCGAGGCGACGCTGAGCTTCCTCGGCATCGGTCTGCAGGACCCGACCATCTCCTGGGGCATCGACATCAACTCGGCCCAGAAGGTCATCCGCACCGCCCCGTTCGCGCTCTTCTTCCCCGCCGGCATGCTGAGCCTGACCGTTCTGGCCTTCATCATGCTCGGCGACGCGGTGCGCGACGCCCTCGACCCGAAGCTGCGCTGAGAGAGGCGGACGCATCATGACCACCGTCATAGACCCGAAGGTCGCCCCCGAGAGCGGGCGCCTCACCCCCGGCACCCCGCTGCTGGAGGTCAAGGACCTGCACGTCGAGTTCGTGACCCGGGACGGCATCGCCAAGGCCGTCAACGGCGTGAACTACTCCGTCGCGGCCGGCGAGACCCTCGCCGTCCTGGGCGAGTCGGGTTCCGGCAAGTCCGTCACGGCGCAGACCATCATGGGCATCCTGGACATGCCGCCCGGCAGGATCACCTCCGGTGAGATCCTCTTCCGCGGCCAGGACATGCTCAAGATGAGCAACGAGGAGCGCCGCAAGCTGCGTGGCCGGAAGATCGCGATGATCTTCCAGGACGCGCTGTCCTCGCTGAACCCGGTGCTGAGCGTCGGCTACCAGCTGGGTGAGATGTTCCGGGTGCACCAGGGCGCCTCCCGCAAGGAGGCGAAGGCGAAGGCCATCGACTTGATGGACCGCGTCCGGATCCCCGCCGCGAAGCAGCGGGTGGGGGACTACCCGCACCAGTTCTCCGGCGGTATGCGTCAGCGGATCATGATCGCGATGGCGCTGGCCCTGGAGCCGGACCTGATCATCGCGGACGAGCCCACCACGGCCCTGGACGTCACCGTCCAGGCCCAGGTGATGGACCTGCTGGCGGAGCTGCAGGCCGAGTTCAACATGGGTCTGATCCTGATCACCCATGACCTCGGCGTGGTCGCCGACGTCGCGGACAAGATCGCCGTCATGTACGCCGGCCGGATCGTGGAGACCGCCCCGGTGCACGAGCTGTACGCCAACCCGGCGCACCCGTACACCAAGGGCCTGCTGCGCTCGATCCCGCGCCTGGACCAGAAGGGCCAGGAGCTCTACGCGATCAAGGGCCTGCCCCCGAACCTGCTCAAGGTCCCGGCCGGCTGCGCGTTCAACCCGCGCTGCGACGTGGCCACCGACCTGTGCCGCACCGAGATCCCGGCGCTGCACCAGGTGATGGACAAGAACGACGCCGAGATCGCCGGTCGCAAGAGCGCCTGCCACCTCTGGAAGGAGACCCTCCATGGCTGAGCCCATCCTGGAGGTCAAGGACCTGGTCAAGCACTACCCGCTGTCCCAGGGCATCCTCTTCAAGAAGCAGGTCGGCGCGGTCAAGGCGGTCGACGGCATCAGCTTCGAGCTGATGCAGGGTGAGACGCTCGGCATCGTCGGCGAGTCGGGCTGCGGCAAGTCGACGCTCGCCAAGGTGCTGATGAACCTGGAGCAGGCCACTTCCGGCCAGGTCCTGTTCAAGGGCGAGGACATCTCCCGGCTCTCCGGCCAGGCCCTGAAGGCCGTCCGCCGCAACATCCAGATGGTCTTCCAGGACCCGTACACCTCGCTGAACCCCCGCATGACGGTGGGCGACATCATCGGGGAGCCGTACGAGATCCACCCGGAGGTGGCGCCGAAGGGCGACCGCCGCAAGGCCGTCCAGGACCTGCTGGACGTCGTGGGTCTGAACCCGGAGTACATCAACCGGTACCCGCACCAGTTCTCCGGCGGTCAGCGCCAGCGCATCGGCATCGCCCGCGGCCTGGCGCTCAAGCCCGAGGTGATCATCTGCGACGAGCCGGTCTCCGCGCTGGACGTCTCCGTCCAGGCCCAGGTGATCAACCTGCTGGAGCAGCTGCAGACCGAGTTCAACCTGTCGTACATGTTCATCGCGCACGACCTCTCCATCGTCCGGCACATCTCCGACCGGGTCGGCGTGATGTACCTCGGCAAGATGGTCGAGATCGGTACGGACGAGCAGATCTACGACCACGCCACGCACCCGTACACCCAGGCGCTGCTCTCCGCCGTGCCGGTGCCGGACCCGACCGGCCGGGAGAACCGCGAGCGGATCATCCTCTCCGGGGACATCCCCTCCCCGGCGAACCCGCCGTCCGGCTGCCGGTTCCGCACCCGCTGCTGGAAGGCCGAGGAGCGCTGCGCCACCGAGGTGCCGCTGCTGGCCGTGCCCGAGCTGCTGAAGGGCCCGGCGGCGCACGACTCCGCCTGCCACTTCGCCGAGGTCGTGGCGCCGGTCGCCGCCTGACCCGGCTCTTTCCCGAAGGACCCGCAGCCTCGTGCTGCGGGTCCTTCGGCCTTTCCGGGCCGGTTCGGCCGTCCGGCGCCCCGGGTGGCCCCCTGCCGGTGGCGCGGCGCACCCATCCGGCGGTATCCGGGTCGCGCCGCCGAAAGGGCGCGCTTCTCATGGGGTGTGATGCGACAAGACACCCTGAGGAGGGACCTCCATGCCCGAAGCCACCCGCGTTCGATGGGTCCTCGCCGCTGCGACTTCGGTGGCCCTGGTGGCCAGCGGGTGTGGCAGTAGCGGGGGAGGCGGCAGCAGCTCGTCGGATGCCAGCAAGACCTTCAGCTACCAGAGCAGCGAGCCGCAGAACCCGCTCCAGCCCGCGAACGCGAACGAGGCGGGTGGCGGTCGCATCATCCAGAACCTCTTCAAGGGCCTGGTCGACTACGACCCGAGCAACGCGACGCTGCGGATGCAGGTGGCCGACTCGATCGACACCAGTGACTCGCAGACCTTCAACGTGACGCTGAAGTCCGGCTGGACCTTCCACGACGGTACGCCGGTCAAGTCGAGCAACTTCGTCAACGCCTGGAACTGGGCCGCGACGACCACCAACAACCAGATCAACAGCTCGTGGTTCTCCGACATCCAGGGCTACAAGGACGTCCACCCCGAGAGCGGTGCGCCGACCACCACGACCATGTCCGGGCTGACCGTCACCGACGACACGCACTTCACCATCAAGCTGACCACCAAGGTGTCGTACTTCGAGTACAAGCTCGGCTACATCGCCTTCTCGCCGCTGCCCGACAGCTTCTACAGCGACCCGGCCGGCTTCGGCCAGAAGCCGGTCGGCAACGGCCCGTACCAGTTCGTCAGCTGGGACCACAACGCGCAGGTCGTCACGAAGTCGTACCCCAACTACAAAGGGGTGGACCCGGCGAAGAACGGCGGCATCGTCTTCAAGATGTACACCACCGCCGAGGCCGCGTACGCGGACCTGCAGTCCAACAACCTGGACGTGATGGACCAGGTGCCGCCGTCCGCGCTGGCGACGTACAAGAACGACCTCGGCGACCGGGCGATCGACTCCCCGCAGGGCGCGATCCAGAACATCGGCTTCCCGTTGTACCAGCCCGACTGGGCGGGGCCGGAGAAGGCGAAGGTGCGCCAGGGCCTGTCGATGGCGATCGACCGGGCCACCATCACCAAGACGGTGCTGCAGGGTTCGCGTGCCCCCGCCTCCGCCTGGGTCGCCGAGGGCGTCGAGGGCTACAAGCAGGGCAACTGCGGGAACTTCTGCAACTTCGACCCGGCCCAGGCGAAGCAGCTGATCACCGAGGGCGGCGGGGTCCCCGGGAACAAGCTGACGATCACCTACAACGCGGACGGCGGCCACAAGGAGTGGGTCGACGCCGTCTGCAACTCGATCCGCCAGAACACCGGGGTGGACTGCGTCGGCGACCCGAAGGTCGACTTCAAGACCGCCCGCGCGGCGATCACCGGCCACACGGTCACCGGCGCCTTCCGCACCGGCTGGGTGCAGGACTACCCGCTGAACGCGAACTTCCTGGCCGACGTCTACCGCACCGGCGCCGCCTCCAACGACTTCGGCTACAGCAGCCCCGAGTTCGACAAGCTGTCCACCCAGGCGGACCAGGCCGACAGCATCCAGGCCTCGGCCACCGGTTACCAGCAGGCCGAGGCGGTGCTCCAGCAGGACATGCCGGCCATCCCGCTCTGGTACTACCGCACCAACTCGGGCTACTCCACCAACGTCCAGAACGTCACGTTCGACTCCTTCGGCAACCCGGCCTGGACCCAGGTCGAGGTCAAGGGCTGATCCTCCCGCGGCCACCCGCCCCCGGCAGGCCCGGGGAGCGGGCCCGCGGGGCAGGAGGGGCCCCATCCCCGCCGGCCCCGTCCTCCCCGCACGGAGGGCGGGGCCCGGGCACTCAGTCCTCTAGGAAGGAGGCGCGATGGGCAGCTACGTACTCAGGCGAGTGCTGCAGATGATCCCGGTGTTCTTCGGCTCGACTCTGCTGATCTTCCTGATGGTCTACTCCCTGCCGGGCGACCCGATCGTGGCGCTCTTCGGCGACAAGGCCGCCGATCCGGCCCAGGTGGCGGCCCTCAGGCAGAAGTACTACCTGGACCAGCCGATCTGGAAGCAGTACCTGCACTACATGGGCAACCTGTTCCAGGGCGACTTCGGGACGAGCTTCACCGGCCGCCCGGTGTCCGAGATCATGGCGGACGCGTTCCCCGTGACCATCCGGCTCGCGCTGATGGCCTTCGTCTTCGAGCTGGTCGTCGGCCTGACGCTCGGCGTGCTCTCGGGCCTGCGCCGCGGGAGCGTCGTCGACACCGCGGTGCTGATCCTCACCCTGGTCGTCATCTCGATCCCGGTCTTCGTGCTGGCCTACATCGCGCAGACCATCTTCGCGACCAATCTGGGCTGGGTCACCCCGACCGTCCAGGACTCCACCGACCTCTCCCAACTCATCCTGCCCGCCATCGTCCTGGGATCGTTGTCACTGGCGTTCGTCGCCCGGCTCACCCGGACGTCCATCGGCGAGAACCTCCGGGCCGACTACATCCGCACGGCCACCGCCAAGGGCCTGCCCCGGCGCACCATCATCACCCGCCACCTGCTGCGCAACTCGCTGATCCCGGTGGTCACCTTCCTCGGGACCGACCTCGGGGCGCTGATGGGCGGTGCGATCGTCACCGAGGGCATCTTCAACGTGCAGGGCATCGGCAACGTCCTGTACCGGGCGATCAACCAGAAGGAAGGGCCCACCGTGGTCGGCATCGTGACCGTCCTGGTGATCGTCTACCTGGTCGCCAGCCTGCTCGTCGACCTGCTGTACGCGGTCCTGGACCCGAGGATCCGTTATGCCTGACATCCACGACGAGAGCGGGTTCGAGCCCCACCCGAAGCCCGGTGTCGACCACCTGGACTACGCGGGCGAGCAGGGCCGGGTGGTCGAAGAGGACACGCTGATCGAGCGGGACCCGGCCAAGCGCGAGGAGGCCCGCAGTCTCTGGGGCCATGCCTGGCGGGACCTGCGGACCCGGCCGATCTTCCTGATCTCGGTGGTGCTGATCCTGCTGCTGGTGATCATGGCCATCTTCCCCTGGGCGTTCACCGACACCAACCCGCGCGCCTCCGACCTGGTCAACGACTATCTCAAGCGGCCGGACTGGACGGACTTCTTCGGCGCGGGCTGGTTCGGCTACGACGGGCAGGGCCGGAGCATCTACGCCCGGGTGATCTACGGGGCTCGCGCGTCCATCACGGTCGGCATCTGCGTCACCGCCCTGGTCACCCTCCTCGGAGGGCTGACCGGCATGCTCGCCGGCTACTTCGGTGGCTGGGCCGACGCGGTGATCTCCCGGATCACCGACATCTTCTTCGGCATCCCGCTGCTGCTCGGCGCGCTGGTGCTGCTGGGCGCCTTCTCCGCCCGCACGGTGTGGAGCGTGGTCATCGCGCTGGCCGTCCTGGGCTGGACCCAGATCGCGAGGGTGATGCGCGGCGCGGTGCTGACGGTCAAGCAGGCCGACTACGTGATGGCGGGCAAGGCGCTCGGGGCCGGCACCGGCCGGTTGATGCTCCGGCACATCCTGCCGAACGCCGTGGCGCCGGTGATCGTGGTCGCGACGATCGCGCTCGGCGGCTACATCGCCGTCGAGGCGACGCTGAGCTTCCTCGGCATCGGTCTGCAGGAGCCCACCATCTCCTGGGGCATCGACATCTCCTCGGCGCAGAAGGTGATCCGCACCGCCCCGTACGTGATGTTCTTCCCGGCGGCCGCGCTGTCGATCACCGTGCTGGCCTTCATCATGCTGGGCGACGCGGTCCGCGACGCCCTCGACCCGAAGCTGCGCTGAGCGAGGGGACGATCGTGACCACTGCCGTCGACACCACCAAGAGCGCCCGGCAGGCTCCCTACGACGGGCCGCTGCTCGACGTCCGGGACCTGCACGTGGAGTTCGTCACCCGGGAGGGCGTCGCCCGCGCCGTCAACGGGGTCAACTACAGCGTCAGCGCGGGCGAGACGCTGGCCGTGCTGGGGGAGTCCGGGTCGGGCAAGTCGGTGACCGCGCAGGCGATCATGGGCATCCTGGACATGCCGCCGGCCCGGATCCCCAAGGGCGAGATCCGCTACCGCGGTCAGGACATGCTGACCATGGGCAAGGAGGAGCGGCGCAAGATCCGCGGCCAGAAGATCGCGATGATCTTCCAGGACGCGCTCTCCTCGCTGAACCCGGTACTGACCGTCGGGTTCCAGCTCGGCGAGATGTTCCGTGCCCACACCGGCGCCTCCCGCAAGGAGGCGAAGGCGAAGGCCATCGACTTGATGGACCGCGTCCGGATCCCCGCCGCGAAGGAACGGGTGGGGGACTACCCGCACCAGTTCTCGGGCGGTATGCGCCAGCGGATCATGATCGCGATGGCGCTGGCCCTGGAGCCGGACCTGATCATCGCGGACGAGCCCACCACGGCCCTGGACGTCACCGTCCAGGCCCAGGTGATGGACCTGCTGGCGGAGCTGCAGGCCGAGTACCACATGGGGCTGATCCTGATCACCCACGACCTCGGCGTGGTCGCCGACGTCGCGGACAAGATCGCCGTCATGTACGCCGGCCGGATCGTCGAGACCGCCCCGGTGCACGAGCTCTACGCCAGCCCCGCCCACCCGTACACCAGGGGCCTGCTGGACTCGATCCCGCGCCTGGACCAGAAGGGCCAGGAGCTCTATGCCATCAAGGGCCTGCCACCCAACCTGCTGCGGATCCCCCCGGGCTGCGCGTTCAACCCGCGCTGCCCCCGGGCCCAGGACATCTGCCGCAGCGAGGTGCCGGAGCTGTTCCAGGTCACCGAGGACGACGGCACCGAGCAGCCCGGCCGGGGCAGCGCCTGCTTCTTCTGGAAGGAGACCCTCCATGGCTCACGGAGCTAGCGCGCTGGGCAGCGCGGCCGCGCCGGAGGAGATCGCGTTCGACAAGCCCGTCCGACGGGGCGAGCCGATCCTCGAAATCCGGGACCTGGTCAAGCACTTCCCGCTCACCAAGGGCATCCTGTTCAAGAAGCAGGTCGGCGCGGTGAAGGCGGTCGACGGCATCAGCTTCGACCTGGTCCAGGGTGAGACGCTCGGCATCGTCGGCGAGTCCGGCTGCGGCAAGTCCACGCTGGCGAAGGTGCTGATGAACCTGGAGCCGGCCACCGCCGGTTCGGTGCGGTTCAAGGGGGAGGAGATCTCACATCTCTCCGGGGCCGGGCTGAAGGCCGTGCGCCGGAACATCCAGATGGTCTTCCAGGACCCGTACACCTCGCTGAACCCCCGGATGACGGTGGGCGACATCATCGGGGAGCCGTACGAGATCCACCCGGAGGTGGCGCCGAAGGGGGACCGCCGCAAGGCCGTCCAGGACCTGCTGGACGTGGTCGGGCTCAACCCGGAGTACATCAACCGGTACCCGCACCAGTTCTCCGGCGGTCAGCGCCAGCGCATCGGCATCGCCCGCGGCCTGGCGCTCAAGCCCGAGGTGATCATCTGCGACGAGCCGGTCTCCGCGCTGGACGTCTCCGTCCAGGCGCAGGTGATCAACCTGCTGGAGCAGCTGCAGACCGAGTTCAACCTGTCGTACATGTTCATCGCGCACGACCTCTCCATCGTCCGGCACATCTCCGACCGGGTCGGCGTGATGTACCTCGGCAAGATGGTCGAGATCGGGAGCGACCTGGAGATCTACGACCACGCGACGCACCCGTACACCCAGGCGCTGCTCTCCGCGGTCCCGGTGCCGGACCCGAGCGCGCGGGAGGACCGGGACCGGATCGTCCTCACCGGCGATGTGCCCTCGCCGGCCAACCCGCCGTCGGGCTGCCGGTTCCGCACCCGCTGCTGGAAGGCCCAGGAGCGCTGCGCGACCGAACTGCCGCTGCTGGCCGCGCCGTCCTGGCTCGGGGGGCTCGCGAAGCACGAGTCGGCTTGTCATTTCGCGGCGGAGCGCGAGGTTGAGCAGAGTGCGGCGGAGCGCGGGGTCGACCGGGGTGCGGCGGAGCGCGGGGTTGAGCAGAGTGCGGCGGAGCGCGGGGTCGACCGGGGTGCGGGCGGCCCCGCAACCGGTGACACGGTTCCCGGCACCCCCGGCACGCCCGGCACGCCCGGCACGCCCGGCACCCCCGGCACGCCCGGTACGCCCGGCGCCCCCGGAGGCCCGGAGGCCGGCCCCGGTGGCGGGCAAACCGGGTTGGCACCACCGGACTGAGTTCTTCGAAGCGGTGAACACAGGGCGCGTCCTCCTCGGAGGGCGCGCCCTGCGGCCTGTGCTGGGAGAACTCCCGAATGCTGGTCCGGACTCCGAGGGGCTTTTGGATATTACGCCGCGTAATGTGCCGAATTCCGGTGTCTGTCGTCCGATATTCGGAAGGCGGAAGAAATTGTTCCGCGTGTGATATGGCGGAATTTGGCGAGCATTGTCACGACTTGGTCTGAGCATGTAACTGAAAAGAGATGTAAGGGCGATTCCGCCGGAGGGTCCGGGTGATCGATAGTTGCTCTGCGCGTGTCAGTGGTCACACCATCAACTCGGTGGTTCGGCGCTGACGTTGATTCCCCATGCCCGGCACACCGAGTGGCGTGGGTGCTGTTTCGTTCGTAAGCCCCTAAAACGAGGAGCAGTTGAATGAGGCTCACCAAGACCATGCGCTGGACCGCCCTGGCGGCGTGCACCGCGCTTGCGATCTCCGCCTGCAGCACCAGTGGTGGCAAGTCTGCGACGGATCAGGCGAGTGGTGGGTCGGGCAAGAAGGGCGGCTCCATCAGTGTCGAACTGGGTGAGCCCCAGCACGGGTTGGTCCCGCAGAACACTGCCGAGTCCGAGGGCTCCGAGGTGCTCAACGCGCTGTTCTCCGGCCTGGTCGAGTACGACAACGACACCAGCGTGCCGAAGCTGCGCGTGGCCGAGTCGATCGAATCGCCGGATGCCACGACCTGGACGATCAAGCTGAAGGACGGCTACACCTTCCACAACGGTGAGAAGGTTACCGCGAAATCCTTCGTGGACGCCTGGAATTACGGGGCGAACCAGGACAACGCCCAGGAGGCGCTGCCCTTCTTCGACAAGATCCTCGGCTCCGACGAGCTGGCCCCCGGCAAGGGCAAGACGCCCGCCACCAAGGAACTCAAGGGCCTGAAGGTGGTCGACGACAAGACCTTCACGGTCACCCTCAAGGCGCCGTTCTCCCAGTTCAAGACGATGCTGGGCTACAACGCGTTCTTCCCGCTGCCGACCGCCTTCTTCACCGACCCGAAGGCCTTCGACGACGCCCCGATCGGCAACGGCCCCTTCCAGATGGACGGGAAGTGGGAGCACAACAAGCAGATCAAGGTGAAGCGGTACGAGAACTTCCCGGCCGCCGAGGGCAAGGCGAAGCTGGACACCGTCACCTTCAAGATCTACGAGAAGCTGGAGACGGCGTACAACGACCTGCGCGCCGACACCATCCAGATCACCGACAAGCTTCCGGTCTCCGCGATGGCCACCGTGGCGAGCGAGTTCGGCGACCGGTACATCTACAAGCCGGAGTCCGGGGTCGGCTACATCGGCTTCCCGATCGCCACCAACCCGGCGTTCGCCAACGCGGACGTCCGCAAGGCGATCTCGATGGCGATCGACCGCGAGTCGATCACCAAGACCATCTTCAGCGGCACCCGCAAGCCGGCCGACGACTTCATCAGCCCGATCATCCCGGGGTACCGCAAGGGCGCCCTCGGTGACGTGGCCAAGTACGACCCGGCGAAGGCCAAGGCGCTCTTCACGCAGGCCGGCGGCCTGCCCGGCAACACGATGGAGATCGGCTACAACGCCGACGGCGGCCACAAGGAGTGGATCGAGGCGGTCGGCAACCAGCTGAAGGCCAACCTCGGCGTCGAGGTCACCTACAAGCCGTTCGAGAAGTTCGGCGCGATCCTCACCGCGCTGGGCGACAAGGCCTACAGCGGCGCCTTCCGGATGGCCTGGTCGATGGACTACCCGTCGGCGGAGAACTACCTGCGGCCGATCTTCTCCAAGGTCGCGATCGACAACGGCTCCAACTACGGCGGTTACGTCAACGAGGAGTTCGAGGCGCTGCTGGCCAAGGCCGACAGTGCGAAGACGGACGAGGAGAGCCTGAAGCTGTACCAGCAGGCCGACGACGTCCTGATCAAGGACGTCCCGTACATCCCGATCTACACGTACATGTCCTCCGCGGCGTACACCAAGACGGTCAAGAACGTGAAGGTCAACGCCCAGGGTCAGATGGACCTGGCCAACGTCGAACTGGCCTGACCGACATCCAGCTGACGGCACGCCCCGACGGGTGGCGCGGGGGACCCCCGCGCCACCCTTCGCGGCCGTGCCCCTAGCCACGAGGAGGCCCCGTGGGCCGCTATGTGGTCCGCCGGATCATCCAGGCCATACCTGTGATCCTCGGCGCGACGTTCCTGATCTACGCACTGGTCTTCCTGCTGCCTGGCGATCCCATTACGGCACTGGCCGGTGAGAAACGCGCCGATCCGACGGTCGTGGCGGTGCTCCAGGAGCGCTACCACCTGAACGACCCGTTCTTCGTGCAGTACTGGTACTACCTGTCGCACCTGTTCACCGGCGACTTCGGCGAGGACTACCGGGGCAACGCGGTGGTGGACGTGATGTCCGCGGCGTTCCCCTACACCATCAACCTCGCCCTGACGGCGCTGGGCATCGAGATGGCCGTGGGTGTCACGGCCGGTGTGGCCGCCGCCCTGAAGCGCGGCCGCTTCATCGACAACGTCGTCATGATCTCCACCCTGATGGTCATCTCGATCCCGGTCTTCGTCATCGGCTTCGTGCTGCAACTGGTGCTCGGGGTCAAGCTCAAGACCGACTACGGCATCGACTTCTTCCCGGTCTCCTTCAACGAGGAGGCGGGGTTCCGGTCCTACCTGATGCCGGCCTACGTGCTGGCGTCGACCTCGCTGGCGTATGTCGCCCGGCTCACCCGGGCCAGCCTGATCGAGGTCATGCGGGCCGACTACGTCCGCACCGCGGTGGCCAAGGGGCTCAGCCCGTTCCGGGTGGTGGTCCGGCACGGGCTGCGCAACGCGCTGATCCCGATCGTCACCTTCCTGGGCATGGATCTGGGCGGGCTGATGGGCGGTGCGGTGATCACCGAGGGCATCTTCAACATCCCCGGCGTCGGACACCAGCTCTTCCAGTCCGTCTACCTGCGGGAGCGGACCATCGTGGTCGGCATCGTGAGCGCCCTGGTGCTGGTCTACCTGTTCGCCAACCTGGTGGTCGACCTGCTGTACGCCGTCCTGGACCCGAGGATCCGCTATGAGTGAGCCGACGAAGAGCGACGACCTGGTCGTCCCCGCCGCGAAGCCGGCCGACCCCGTGAGCCTCCCGGAGCAGGCCGTCGGCGAGCCGTCCGCGGCCGGCGCCCCGAGCCCGGTCGCGACCGTCACCGAGGCCCCGCCGAAGGCCGGGAAGGCCCCTCGGAAGGCCGACACCGAGCGGGTCGCCAGCCTCTGGACGGACGCCTGGTACGACCTGCGCCGCAACCCGCTGTTCCTGATCGGCGCCCTGCTGGTGGTGTTCATGGTGGCGCTGGCGATCGCGCCGCAGCTGTTCACCGGCAAGGATCCGCAGTCGGCCGGCTTCTGCCAGCTCGCCGACTCGCTGAAGCGGCCCGGTGCCGACCACTGGTTCGGCTTCGACGTGCAGGGCTGCGACGTCTACACCCGGACGGTCTGGGGCGCCCGGAACTCGATCGTCGTCGGCATGCTCACCACGACGCTGGTCGTCCTGGTGGGTGGCGCGCTGGGACTGCTGGCGGGCTGGGTCGGCGGATTCTGGGACAGCCTGCTGTCCCGGGTCACCGAGATCTTCTTCGCCATCCCGCTGCTGCTCGGCGGCATGCTGATCATGGCGAACTTCCAGAAGGGGAACGCCTTCACGGTCTCGATGGTGATGGCGGTGCTCGGCTGGCCGCAGATCTACCGGCTGATGCGTTCGGCGGTGCTGTCCAACAAGCACAACGACTACGTCGTCGCGGCCAAGGCCCTCGGCGCCGGCACCACGCGCATCCTCGGCCGGCACATCCTGCCCAACGCGGTGGCGCCCGTCATCGTGGTCTCCACCATCAACCTCGGTGTGTACATCGGGGCCGAGGCCGCGCTGTCGTACCTGGGGATCGGCATCCAGTCCCCGGCGATCTCCTGGGGTCTGATGATCAGTGACGCGCAGGCCCGGTTCCTGACCGCGCCGCACGTGCTGCTCTTCCCGGCCGTGGTGCTGAGCATCACCGTGCTGGCGTTCATCATGCTCGGCGACGCGGTGCGCGACGCCCTCGACCCGAAGCTGCGCTGAGGAGGGCCGCGGGCTATGACCGCAGTGCCGAACTATTCGAAGCCGTCAAGGCTGTCGACGCTGTCGAAGAACAGCAGCACCCCCGAGGCCGGCCTGATGGAGGTGACCGGCGGGCGGGAGAACCTGGTGCCGGGCACCCCGTTGCTGGAGGTCGACGACCTGCACATCGAGTTCCACACCCGGGACGGCATCGCCAAGGCCGTGAACGGCGTCAGCTACTCGGTCTCGGCCGGTGAGACGCTGGCCGTCCTCGGCGAGTCCGGTTCGGGCAAGTCGGTGACCGCGCAGGCGATCATGGGCATCCTGGACATGCCACCCGGCAAGATCACCGCGGGTGAGATCCGGTTCCGGGGCGAGGACATGCTCCGGATGAGTCCCAAGGACCGGCGGGCCATCCGTGGCCGGAAGATCGCGATGATCTTCCAGGACGCGCTGTCCGCGCTGAACCCGGTGCTGAGTGTGGGTTACCAGCTGGGTGAGATGTTCCGGGTGCACCAGGGCGCCTCCCGCAAGGAGGCGAAGGCCAAGGCGATCGAGCTGATGGACCGGGTGCGCATCCCGGCCGCCAAGCAGCGGGTGGGCGACTACCCGCACCAGTTCTCGGGCGGCATGCGTCAGCGCATCATGATCGCGATGGCGCTGGCCCTGGAGCCGGACCTGATCATCGCGGACGAGCCCACCACCGCGCTGGACGTCACCGTCCAGGCCCAGGTGATGGACCTGCTCGCGGAGCTGCAGGCCGAGTTCAACATGGGTCTGATCCTGATCACCCACGACCTGGGCGTGGTCGCCGACGTCGCGGACAAGATCGCCGTGATGTACGCGGGCCGGATCGTGGAGACGGCGCCGGTGCACGAGCTGTACGCCAACCCGGCGCACCCGTACACCAAGGGCCTGCTCCGCTCGATCCCGCGCCTGGACCAGAAGGGCCAGGACCTCTACGCCATCAAGGGCCTGCCCCCGAACCTGCTCAAGGTCCCGACCGGCTGCGCGTTCAACCCGCGCTGCGAGCGGGCGACGGACCTCTGCCGCAGCGAACTGCCCCAGCTGGTACCGGTGCTGGACGCGGAGGGCGGGGACCTCCCGGGCCGTCGCAGCGCCTGCCACTTCTGGAAGGAGACCCTCCATGGCTGAGCCCATCCTGGAGGTCAAGGGCCTGGTCAAGCACTACCCGCTGACCCAGGGCATCCTGTTCAAGAGCGTGGTCGGCGCGGTCAAGGCGGTCGACGGGATCTCCTTCGACCTCCACCGCGGTGAGACGCTCGGCATCGTGGGCGAATCGGGCTGCGGCAAGTCCACGCTGGCCAAGGTCCTGATGAACCTGGAGCGGGCCACGGCCGGCCAGGTGCTGTTCAAGGGCGAGGACATCTCCCGGCTGTCCGGCCAGGCCCTGAAGGCCGTCCGTCGCAACATCCAGATGGTCTTCCAGGACCCGTACACCTCGCTGAACCCCCGGATGACCGTGGGCGACATCATCGGTGAACCCTTCGAGATCCACCCGGAGGTGGCGCCGAAGGGCGACCGCCGCAAGGCCGTCCAGGACCTGCTGGACGTGGTCGGGCTCAACCCGGAGTACATCAACCGGTACCCGCACCAGTTCTCCGGCGGCCAGCGTCAACGCATCGGCATCGCCCGGGGGCTGGCGCTCAAGCCGGAGATCATCATCTGCGACGAGCCGGTCTCGGCGCTGGACGTCTCCGTCCAGGCGCAGGTCATCAACCTGCTGGAGCAGCTCCAGACCGAGTTCGACCTGTCGTACATGTTCATCGCGCACGACCTCTCCATCGTCCGGCACATCTCCGACCGGGTCGGCGTGATGTACCTCGGCAAGATGGTCGAGATCGGGACCGAGGAGCAGATCTACTCCTTCCCGACCCACCCGTACACCCAGGCGCTGCTCTCGGCGGTGCCGGTGCCGGACCCGACCGGCCGGGAGAACCGCGAGCGGATCCTGCTCAGCGGCGATCTGCCCTCGCCGGCCAACCCGCCGTCGGGCTGCCGGTTCCGCACCCGCTGCTGGAAGGCCGAGGAGCGCTGCGCCACCGAGGAGCCGCTGCTGGCCGCGCCGGAGCTGCTGAAGGGCCCGGCGGCGCACGACTCCGCCTGCCACTTCGCGCAGGTCCATGACGTGGTGGGGGCCGGCTGACCGGACGGGTGGGGAAGGAGAGGGCCGCGGCCGCCGTCGGGCGACCGCGGCCCTCTCGCGTCCGCCGCCGGCGCCCCGTCAGGGCGCCGGGCGCCGGGGCACCGGACCGCGGGAACGGCCGAGGCCCGGGGGACAACCCCCGGGCCTCGGTTCAGGTCGTACGTGTGCCGGCCGGCGCCGTCGGGTCAGACCAGCCCGCCCTCGCGCTGGCCCGGCAGGAGGTCCGTGGCGGCCTTCGCGGACACCTCGGCGGTGCTGGGGCCCTCCGGGAAGTGGCAGGCCGTCAGGTGGCTGTCCAGGCTGCCGGAGAGCTGCACCAGCGGCGGCTCCTCGGTGGCGCACTTGTCCTGGGCCTTCCAGCAGCGGGTGCGGAAGCGGCAGCCGGACGGCGGGTTGATCGGCGAGGGCACGTCGCCGGTCAGCCGGATCCGCTCGCGGTGGTCGTCCGGGTCGGCCTCGGGGACGGCCGAGAGCAGCGCGTGGGTGTACGGGTGCCGGGGGCTCTCGTACAGCGACTTGCGGTCGGCGATCTCGACGATCTTGCCGAGGTACATCACCGCGACCCGCTGCGAGAAGTGCCGGACGATCGAGAGGTCGTGCGCGATGAACAGGAACGCGATGCCGAGGTCCTTCTGCAGCTGCTGCAGCAGGTTGACCACCTGGGCCTGGATCGACACGTCCAGCGCGGAGACCGGCTCGTCGGCGACGATCAGCTTGGGGCTCAGCGAGAGCGCGCGGGCGACGCCGATGCGCTGGCGCTGGCCGCCGGAGAACTCGTGCGGAAACCGGTTGTAGTGCTCCGGGTTGAGGCCGACCGTCTCCAGCAGCTCCTGGACCCGGCGCTGGATGCCGCCGGCCGGCTTGATGCCGTTGATCTCCATCGGGGCGCCGATGATGGCGCCGACGGTGTGCCGGGGGTTCAGCGAGGAGTACGGGTCCTGGAAGATCATCTGGATCTCGGACCGGACCGGCGCCAGGGCCTTGCGGGAGGCGTGGGTGATGTCCTGGCCGGCGTACCGGATCGAGCCGCCGGTCGGCTCCAGCAGCCGGGTGACCAGGCGGCCGGTGGTGGACTTGCCGCAGCCGGACTCGCCGACCAGGCCGACCGACTCGTTGGCGTGCACCGTCAGGTCGACGCCGTCGACCGCGTGCACCGAGCCGATCCGGCGCTTGAAGATGAACCCGCCGTTGACGGGGAAGTGCTTCTGCAGACCGGTCATCTGCAGCAGCGGCTCACCGGCCGGGCCGGCGGGGGAGCCTTCGGGCTTGCCGAGGGTCAGTTGGTCGCTCATGGTCTCTTGCCCGTCCCGTTCAGCCGAGCCGCGGCTGGATCTGGTTGATGAAGATGTCCTGCTGCCGCTCCAGGGTGAGGTGGCAGGCCGTGGCGTGCCCGGTGGCGGGCGTCAGCAGCGGGCGCTCGGTGGAGCACTTCCCGCCGACGGCCTGCTCCTGGTGGTCGCAACGCGGGTTGAAGGGGCAGCCCTTGGGCATGTTGATCAGGCTCGGCGGGGTGCCGCGCACCGGGCGGAGCGGTACGTCCAGCGGGCCGCCGAGGCTGGGCATCGAGGACAGCAGGCCCCAGGTGTAGGGGTGCTGGGGGGCCTTGAGGACCTCGCGGACCGTGCCGCGCTCCACGGCCCGGCCGGCGTACATCACCATCACGTCGTGCGCGGTGCGGGCGATCACGCCGAGGTCGTGGGTGATCATGATGATCGCGGTGCCGAGCTCCTGCTGGAGGTCCTTCAGCAGGTCGAGGATCTGCGCCTGGACGGTGACGTCCAAAGCGGTGGTCGGCTCGTCGGCGATCAGCAGGTCGGGGTCGCAGACCAGCGACATGGCGATCATCGCGCGCTGGCGCATACCGCCGGAGAACTGGTGCGGGTAGTCGTCGACCCGCATGTTGGGCTGCGGGATGCCGACCCGGGTGAGCATCTCGACGGCCCGCACGCGGGCCTCCTTCTTGCTCGCGCCGGTGTGCTTGCTGTACGTCTCGCCGATCTGGCGGCCGATCGTGTAGTACGGCGAGAGGGCGGTCAGCGGATCCTGGAAGATCATGGCCATCTTCTTGCCGCGCAGGTGCTCCAGCTCGCGGTCGGTGCGGCCGACCAGCTCCTCACCGTCCAGCTTGATGGACCCGGTGATCTCGGTGGCCTTGCGGTGGTGCAGCCCGAGGATGGCCAGGTTGGTCACCGACTTGCCGGAGCCGGACTCGCCGACGATGCCGAGGGTGGAGCCCTTCTCCAGATCGAAGGAGAGGCCGTCGACCGCCTTGACGACGCCGTCCTCGGTCCTGAAGCGCACCTGGAGGTCGTCGACGGAGAGGAACGGCCCGGACTCGCTCCGGTCGGTCGAGGCCTGGGGCTGGGCCTGGGTGGTCACGGGCGGACTCCTCGGTGGGTCGTGCGGCGCGCGGCGGGGTTCACGGTGCTCATGCCAGTCGGATTCGGGGGTCGATGAGGGCGTACGCGGCGTCCACGACGATGTTGAAGAGGACGATCAGACCTGCGGCGACCAGCACCACGGCCATCAGCATCGGCAGGTCGTTGTCGACCACCGCGTCGATGGACAGCCGGCCGATGCCGTGCAGGTTGAAGGTGGTCTCGGTGATGATCGCGCCACCGAGCAGCGAGCCGAGGTCGATGCCCAGGATGGTGATGATCTGGCCGAGCGAGCCGCGCCAGGCGTACCGCATGAAGACGGTCCGGCCGGGCATGCCCTTGGCGCGGGCGGTGCGGACGTGGTCCTCGGAGAGCTGCTCGATCATCGACGAGCGCGTCATCCGGGTGTAGTTCGCGGTGAAGATCAGGGCGAGCACGATCCACGGGAGCAGCAGGCCGCTGAACCAGGCCGCCGGGTCCTCGGTGATGGAGCCGTCGTGGGGCTCGGGCAGGAGACCGGTCTGGCGGACGAGGAAGTACATCGCCAGGGTGCCGATGAAGTAGATCTGCATCGAGGAGAAGGTCAGCGAGATGGCGCTGGCCGACTTGTCGAGGAGGCTGCCCTGCTTGTGCGCGGCGAGCATGCCGGCGCCGACGCCCAGCACCAGGAAGACCACGGCCGCGCCGAGGGTCAGCGAGATGGTGGTGGGGAAGCGGTCCAGGATGGTCGCGAGGACGGGCTCGTGGTTGGCGAACGAGTACCCGAGGCAGGGGGCCGCGCAGTCGCCCCAGGCGGGGTAGGTGCGGCCGACGAACAGTGCCACGAACCAGTGCCAGTACTGCAGCGGCAGCGCCTCGTGCATCCCCAGGTTGGTCCGGACGGTCTCCAGGTCCGTGGGGGAGCAGATCTTGCCGCAGAACGACCGGGCCGGGTCGGCCGGTACGGCGTAGAAGAGGCAGAAGGTGATGGCGCTGATGATCAATAGGATCGCGCCCGCACCTAGCATCCGGCGCACAAGGAAGCGGAACATGGGAGCGGGATCTCCTGATCGGGTGTCACAGCCGGGCTGAGCAGGGGCGGTCGGCGGCCGGCAGCTGGGGTGGCTGGGTACGGGGCGCCATCCGGTCGGGTCCGGTCGGGTGGCGGCGGTGTCCGCCGCCCGGTCGGGGCGGCGGACACCTGGTACTACCGGTGGTGCGGGGGGACTACTGCTTCACGAAGACCTTGTTCGGGCTGATGATCTGGCCCAGCGGGTCGTACTCCGTGCCGCCGATCTTGGTGCCGTGCAGCATGTAGAACTTGTTGATGATGCCGGGGATGGCCGGAGCCTTCTCCAGGATCTTCTTGTCCAGCGCGCCCCAGGCCTTGTTCTGCTCGGCCGAGTCGGAGAGGGCCATGATCCGGTCGATCTCGGCGTTGACCTCGGGGTCGTTGAAGTTCGAGTAGTTGTTGGCACCGTCGGCGATCGTGCGACCGTCGAACAGCACCGGCAGGACGGTGGCACCGGTCGGCCAGTCGGCGCCCCAGCCGCCCCAGAAGACGTCGATCTCCTTGTCGACCTTGCCGATCTCGTCGTACCAGGTCTTGGTGTCGATCGGCTTCATGACGACGTCGAAGCCGGACTTCTTCAGCGCCGCCTCGATGACGACCGAGACCTGCTGCTGCTTCGGCGTGTTGTTGTACGCGTAGACGATCTTCTGGTTCTCGGCGCCGGCCTCCTTGAGGAGGGCCTTCGACTTCTCCGGGTCGCCCTCGGGCTTGGCGATCTTGCCCCAGACGTCGCTCTCCTGGTAGCCGGCGACGGTCGGGTTCAGCAGCGAGCGCGCGAAGTCACCGGTGTCCGGGCCGCCCTCGGTCTGGCGGATCTGCGCCAGCGGCCAGGCCTGGACGAGCGCCTCGCGGACCTTCTGGTTGGTGATCCGCTTGTTGTTGATCCAGTAGTAGTCGGCGTACGGGCTGTTGCCCTTGACCAGGCGGTCCTTCAGGGTCGGGTCGTTCAGGACCTTCTGCAGGCGGTCGCCGGCGACGCTGGCGTAGAACGACATGGTCGTCTGGTCCTCGCCCTTGTCGGCGGCGAGCAGCTTGTCGGTGGCCGGGATCGCCTGGAAGCCGAACTCGAAGTTCCACTTGTCCGGGTAGGCGTTGCGGATCGGGTCCGTCTTCGCGTCCCAGTTGGTGTTGCGCTCCAGCGTCAGGGTCTTGTCGGTGACCCGCTCGACGATCTTGTACGGGCCGCTGGAGAGCGGCTTCTTGTCGTACTCCTCCTTGGTGTCACCCTTCTCGGAGACGACACCGTAGGTGGTCATGGCCAGCGCGTAGTTGAAGTCGGCGTGCGGCTTCGCGAACTTGAAGACGATGGTCTTCGGGTCCTGCGCGATGACGTTGTCCAGGTGCTTGCCGCCGTAGGGGCCCTCGTAGGCCTTGCGGTAGTCCTGGTCGGTCAGCCACTGCTGGACGTAGGTCGCGCCCTGGGTGATGAACGGGGCGAAGGTGCGCTCCATGCTGTGCTTGACGTCGGCGGAGGTGATGGCCTCGCCGTTCTCCCACTTGACGCCGTCCTTCAGGGTGAAGGTCCAGGTCTTGCCGCCGTCGGAGGGGGTGCCCGCGTCGGTGGCCAGGTCGCCGACCAGCGTGACCTTGCTGCCCTCCTGCTTGTAGCCGGTCAGGCCGCGGGTGATCAGCTGGGAGAAGTTCGAGCCGGTGTTGCTGTACACCTGGGCCGGGTCGAGGTGCTCGAAGTCGTCGCGCTCGATGTCCTTGACCGTGCCGCCGGCCTTGGCGCCCTCGACGGCCTTCGCCGGACCCTGCGAGTCGGCTGCGGTGCCGACGCTGACCTGGGCCTTGTCGGAGAGCTGCCCCTTCTTGCCGGAGTCGGCGCTCTTCGAGCCACCGCCGCCGCCGCTGCTGCAGGCCGTGAGGGTGAGGGTGCCGACGGCGAGTACCGCGGCCGCGGCCCGGAGGGTCTTGCGAGAAATCATGTCGTCCTGCCTGTTCGGTAACCGGCTGGTGGGCACGGAGGCACGGCGGACTGCCGAAGCCTGCGCTGAATGATCGATGTGAGGGTGTGCGGCGCCTTGGCGACGGTGCGTCAGCGCTTGGTCTTCGGGTCGAGTGCGTCCCGGACCGAGTCCCCGAGCAGGTTGAAGGCGAGCACGAAGATCACCATCGAGAGGCCGGGGAAGATCAGATAGGTGATGTCGTCGCCGTAGATCTCGGTGCCGCGCTGGATCATGCGGCCCCAGTCCGGGGTCGGCTCGATGATGCCGACGCCGAGGAAGGACAGGGCGGCCTCGGCGGTGACGAGGGCGGGCAGGGAGAGCGTCGCCTGGATGAGGATCGGGGTCCCCAGGTTCGGCATGATCTCCTTGAAGATGATCCGCATCGGGGAGGCGCCGGTGACCTTGGCGGCCTCGACGAACTCCCGCTCGCGCAGCGAGAGCACCGAGCCGCGCAGCAGCCGGGCCAGGCCCGCCCAGCCGAACACCACCAGCACGACGACCAGGACGAAGGCCCGGGCCCAGGAGGGGATGCTCTCGTCCGGGCGGTAGAAGGCCGCGAACACCACCGGCATGAAGGCGATGAAGAACAGGGTGGACGGGAAGGACATCAGCACGTCGATGGTCCGGCCCACGAGGTAGTCGAACTTGCCGCCCAGGTAGCCGGCCGCGACACCGATCGCGGCGCCGATGGCGGTGCTCAGCACGGTCGCGGCGAGGGCGATCAGCAGCGAGGTGCGGATGCCGTACACCAGCTGGGTGAAGACGTCGCGGCCGAGCGAGGGCTCCAGGCCGAACCAGTACTCGCCGCTCATGCCGCCGTTGGGCGCGATCGGGAAGCCGTAGTCGTTGAGCAGGCCGCTCTGGTCCTGGCCGTACAGCGTGTACGGGTCCTTGCCGTAGATCGCGGAGATCAGCGGTGCGGTGAGCGCGACCAGGACGAAGAACAGCACGACGAGGGCGGAGATCACACCGGTGCGGTCGCGCCGGAACCGGCGCCAGGCGATGGTGCGGGGCGAGAGCCCCTGGAACGCCTTCGCCGGCGCGGCGCCGGCGGCATCAGGGGTGGCCGGCGAGACGACTGTCTCGGACTCGGCCGACGCCTTAGTGGGGTTGGTCATGGTGGTGGAGCTCCCGCCCGGGATGTAGCGGCCGCAAGAAGTTGGTTGAACGGACTCTGGCAAGCCGTTTATCGAACGTCAAGGGGTCGGAAGTTCACGGAAGCGACATTTCCACTTCGTCCTGCAAGATCCATCAGGTCGTTGTCAAAGGGGACTTGACGCCATGTCCGGCGCGCGGGCGTACAGGGGCAAATATGGACAATAGCTGTTCACACATCCGTAACGCGGGCGCGGTTAAGCGCTGTGCGGACAGTGTGACGGTGGCTGAATAACAGCTGAAGTACAGTGAATACCTCGGACTTTTCGGACGTACCGGGACGTACTCATCCGTCCGTTTATCGGACGCTCCTGGCGAATTCCCGCCACTGGCGGTAAGTGCACGCCTTATCGGCCGCCACCATGACACTGGGTGAGCGAAATGGTGTCACTGCGTAGCCGCGGCGCGCCAAAGCGAGGAGCCGGGGCCCCGATCGGGGCCCCGGCTCTCACTGTGCATGACGATACGTCAGGTAGTGGTGAACTTGAAGGTGCGGTCCTTGTCGCCCGTCTTGTCCAGGACGGAGGTGATGCCGTCCGCCACGTCCTGCGCGGTGATCGGCGCCAGGGCGCCGGCCTTGCGGGCCTTCAGCTTGTCGAAGATGCCGCCGATCGCGCCGCCCAGCTGGTCGTAGTCCCACTTGGGCACGATGTTGCCGGAGGCGTCCGGGGCCAGCGTGAGCGCCTTGGCGGCCGTCGCCTTGCCGAAGTCGAACTTCTTGGTACCCGCCGTGACGTGCACGAGGCCGTTCAGCACGGACTTGCCCAGGCTGTCGGCGGCGGCCTGCAGCGCCTGCGGGGAGATCTTCGGCTGCGCGGCGGCGACCGTCAGGTTGATCGGGGTCTCCGGCTTGCCCGCGGCGCGGTCCCGGTAGGCCTGCTCGACCTGGTCGACGGCCGTGGTGGAGTCCACGGCCTGACCGGCCTTGCCGGGCACCACGACGACCTCGCCGGCCTCGGTGAACTTGACGTAGCCCTCCTGCAGCCCCTGGCCGGAGCTGGCGGCCAGCGCGTCCAGCGCGGCCTTGAGCTTGGCGCGGTCGACCTTGACCAGCGGCGGGACGGCCTTTTCGCCGCCCTTCAGCGAGTTGATCACGTCGACCGGGCTGTAGCTGTGCTGGGTCAGCCCGTCCACCGTGCCGGTGGTGTCGAAGCTCAGCCCGGCGGCGGTCGGGTCGAGGTCGAGCGTCTGCTCACCGATCTTCAGCTTGACCGGCTGCTGGCCGGCCTTGCCGACGGTGTCCTCCAGCTGGTGGATCGCCTGGTCACGGCTGCTGCCGCCGATGTCGGTGCCGAGCACCACGGTGCCCTTGGGCACGTCCGCCTGGTTGAGCATCAGTCCGGTGCCGTACGCGGCGGCGCCGGCGAAGAGCAGGAAGCCGATGCCGTACACGACCAGCTTCGAGGCCTTGCCGCGGCGCTTGGGCGGTGCGGCCTTGGGCGCGGGCTTGTCGGTGGCCTTGTCGGCCGGCTTCTCGCCGGCGGGGGCGGCCGGGGTCGGCGCCGGGCGGCCGCCGGCGGGGGCACCGGGGCCGGGGCGGCCGGAGCCGTCCGCGTACGGGGCGCCCGCCGGGAAGGGCTGCTCGGAGCCGAACGCCGCGCCCTGGTCGAACGGGCGGCCCGGCGCGGCCGGGGCGAACGGGTCCGGGGCCCCGGCGGGACCGCCGGGGAAGCGGCCGTTGGGAGCGGCGGTGGCGAACGGGTCCGCTCCGGCTCCCTGGTGGCCGGCGGCGAACGGGTCGGCGCCCATGCCGCCCGGGGCCGGGGTGTACGGGCCGGAGCGGGGCAGGCCGGACTGCGGCAGGCCGGGTATGGCGGCGGGCGGGGCCTCGTCGCGGATCGGCTCGAAGCCGCCGATCGCGGTGTCCTCCTGCGCGGGCCGGCCGGCCGGCCCGCCCTGCTGCCGGCCGGTGTCCTGCGGGCGCGGCCGGTTCGGCATCGGGTCGCCGGCGCCGGGCCCGAAGGGGTCCGTCGCGCCGGGGGCCCCCTGTCCGCCCGCGAACGGGTCGGTGGCGAAGGGGTCGGTGGCGAACGGGTCCGCGGCGAAGGGATCGGCGGGCATGCCGTCGTCGAACGGGTTGCCGGCGCCGTCCGGGCCGGCCGTGTTCGCGAACGGCGAGGCGGGTGCGCCGGTGGGCGGCGGGCCCGGGGTCGGGCGCTGGCCGTTCGGGCGGCCCGGCTCGCCCCGGCCGGGGCCGGAGCGTCCGGACTCGCCGCGGGGGGCGCCCGGGCGGCCCGCGTCGGATCGGGGACCGTTCGGGCGGCCGGGCTCGGTGGCGCGGGGTTCCGCGGGCCGGCCGGGGGCGGCCGCGGGGGCGCCGGCGGTGACCGGGGCGGGGGCCGGGTCGGCGGCGCCCCTCTTCTGCCGGGGCCGGAACCACTCGCCGGTCGACTCCGCCTCCGACTGGCCGGCCGGCTCGCCGGTCTGCCACTCGGGCGGGAGGTTCGGCGGGGTGGCCGTCCTGGCGCTGCCGTCCATCACCCCGAGCACGGGGGAGGAGGGGGCGGCCGAGCGGTGCCGGGGCCCGGGCGGCTCGGGGGCCTCGGCGGGCGCCGCCTCCGGCGCGTCCTCGTTCTTGACTGCGCTACGGACCACCACCGGCGGGATCGGGCGCGAGCCGGGGATGTTGATCCGGACCCGGGTGGTCAGCGTCGTCTCGGTCTTCGGGGCGTCGCCGCCGCCCTCGGCCGGCTTTGATCCGGCCGTGTCGGACTGGCCCGGGCCCGTCCGGTCGGCGCCGCCCGGCAGGCCAGGCGTGCCGTACGGCGGGGTGCCCGAAGGGTAGGCGTCCGGTCCCGTGCGCCGGGGCGTCGGGTAGGCGTTGTCAGATTCGCGGCTGCTCAATGCTGCTCTGCTCCGGGTTCGCGGTCGCTGCCGTGGGGCGCGACCGCGGGTTGTGGGGTGCCCGTCCGTCCGTCCGGCGGATGCCACCGGGCGATGGACCGGGACAACGTCCCCTCCGACACCAGCTTCTTTCGTCTTGGCTGATTCTCTCCCGCCGGTCCCGCCCGGCAGTGGTCGGGGGCGGGGGCGGCTTGTTGCGGCACCACCATACTGGGAAGAACTGAGCGGCGAACTGCTTCGGATAGAACCTGATACGTCCGGTTCCTCCGGTATGAGACTACGGTCGCGCGGTCCTGACTGCTCGTCGTGAGGATCGTGTACGGACACGCTACCGGCGGGCCCCGGCAGAGGTCAGCGGCGTGGTCCCGGCACCCCGAGAAAGCCCCCCGACCGGGTGGGCAGGGTGGCGCAGATCACCCCGAGGACCGAGCCCGCGAACAGGTAGGCGTACGAGGAGAGGCTCGGCCAGAGCACGTAGTCGCCCTCGGGGCGAGGCACCATCAGCACCATCAGGGCGAGGAACCAGCCGGCCAGCGGCATGCCCGCGCCGAGCTTGGTACCGGTCACCCGCAGGCCGCCGTAGAACACCGCGCCGGTGGCGGCCAGGGCCAGCAGCAGGCCGACGGGCGTCCACAAGGTCTGCACGAAGCTTCCGCAGAGCGAGACCAGTGCGCCGAGCACGAACAGCAGGACGTACGCGACGACCCGGCCGGCCGTCGGAGGCTGCGACTCGGCCAGCCGCTCGGCCCGGGTGCCGAGCAGCCGGGCCGGCAGCGAGGGGCGGCGGGGGGTGGCGGCGGGGGCCGGGGCCGGGGCGCGCTCGATCATCGGGCGGTCTCCTCGGTGACGGGGGCGGTGGAGCGGGAGTCCGAGCCGGGGGCGTCGTCGCCGGCGTCGGTGTCCAGGCCCGCGAAGAGATCGGTCTCCGGCCGGCCGGGGCCGGCCTCGCCGCGGACCAACTGGTAGTACTCGGCCGCGATCAGCGGCTGGCCCAGGTCGTTGCTCAGCGCGAAGAACTCCCCCGCGACGGTGATCTGGGTGGCGTGCGCGGCCATCGCCGCCGCCTTCCGGTCGGCGTACCCCGCGCCGTCCAGCACCGTGGTGACCAGCTCGTCGTCCACCACGCCGGGTACGTCGGAGGGCCGCGCCACACCGGGGAAGGGCGCCTTCGCCGCCGTCTCGGCCAGGCCGCGCTCCAGGACCGACCGCGGCATCCGGTTCCAGTACACCTTGGCGATCCGCCAGGCCGGGCCGAGCTCGGGGCGGAACAGCGGGTCGGCGGCCAGCTCGTACGCCCGCATCGCCACCCGGTGCGCCTGGATGTGGTCGGGGTGCCCGTAACCGCCGTTCTCGTCGTAGGTCACCAGCACCTGCGGCCGGACCTCGCGGACCACCGCCACCAGGTACCCGGCGGCCTCGTCGAGGTCGGCCCGCCAGAAGCAGTTCGGGACGTCGTTGTCGGGCACGCCCATCATCCCTGAGTCGCGGTAGCGCCCCTCGCCGCCGAGGAAGCGGAAATCGGCGACGCCGGACGCACGCATCGCGTGGGCCAGCTCGCCGATCCGGTACGGGCCGAGGGCGTCCTCCTGGTCCGCCGTCAGACGGGCCAGTTCGGGCGGGATCACCTCGCCGCCCTCGCCGAGGGTGCAGGTCACCAGGGTGACCCGGGCGCCCTCGGCGGCATAGCGTGCCATCGTCGCGCCGTTGCCGATCGACTCGTCGTCGGGGTGGGCGTGCACCAGGAGCAGGCGGCGGCCGGGATTCGCGGTCATGGGGAGCAGCCTAACCACCGCCCGGCCCGGCGCCGGGCGGGGCACGGTCAGAGCTTCAGGCCGTTGATCATCCCGGCGAGATTGCTGGTGACCTCACTGATCGAGGGCGCGATCGAACTGGACGCCAGATAGAAGCCGAGCAGTGCGCAGATGATCGCGTGCGCCAGCTTCAGATTGGACCGGCGGATCAGCACCACCACGATGACCAGCATCAGCATGACGGCGGAGATGGACAAAGCCATGACGGCTCACACCCCTTCTCGGGTGCGCCACACCTGGGGGAGGGTGGCGGTCGGGACCGTGCGGGACAAGCGGATCGGGTGGGCCGGGCCCGGGACGGGGCCTGACGATCACTCGATGGATCAAGTCATACCCGACGGGTGAGCACCGCGTTACGCACCGTGAGTCGACATCACCCGGGGCACAGGGGCTCCAGCGGGGCGCACGGGCCGGTGGGAAGGGGTGCGGGCGCCCTCCGGGGCTTCTTCACGGCGATGCGCCGAACGAGTGATCACAATGAGCCGGGCGGCGGCGCCGGAAGGTCGTAGGGTCTGGTGCCATGACCTCCGATACCCCTGCGGACACCTTCCCCCGGCAGTACGCGCGGACCCTGCGCTACACCGTCGGAGCCCCCCGGTCCTTCGCCGTCGCACCCGACGGCTCCAGGGTCGTCTTCCTGCGCTCCCGGTCGGGCAGCGACCGGGCGAACCTGCTCTGGACCCTCGACACCGCCACCGGCCGGGAGCAGATCGCCGCCGACCCCGTCGCCCTGCTCGGCGGCGGCGAGGAGGACCTCTCCCCGGCCGAGCGGGCCCGCCGCGAGCGCAGCCGCGAAGGCTCCGCCGGCATCGTCGGCTACGCCCTGGACGGCGCCGGCCGGCTCGCCGCCTTCGCCCTCTCCGGACGGCTGTTCGTCACCGACCTCAGCACCGGCAGCGCCCGCGAACTGCCCGCCGAGGGCCCGCTGCTCGACCCCCGTCCCTCGCCCGACGGCGCCTACGTCGCGTACGCCACCACCGGCGGCGAGCTGCGGCTGACCCGGACCGACGGCAGCGCCGACTGGGCCTTCGCCCAGCCCGACGGCCCCGGCCTGACCTGGGGCCAGGCCGAGTTCATCGCCCAGGAGGAGATGAGCCGGGACCGCGGCTACTGGTGGTCGCCGGAGAGCGACCGGCTGCTGGTCGAGCGGGCCGACGACAGCCCCGTGGCGCGCTGGTGGATCGCGGACCCGGCCAACCCGGCCAGCGCACCGGCCGAGATCGCCTACCCGGCGGCCGGCACCGACAACGCCGAGGTCGGCCTCTGGGTGCTCGGCCTCGACGGCACCCGGGTCGAGGTCGACTGGGACCAGGAGGCCTTCCCCTACCTGGCGCGGGTGCACTGGTCGGCAGGCGGGCCGCCGCTGCTCCTCGTCCAGGCCCGGGACCAGCGCAGCCAGCAGATCCTCGGCGTCGACGTCGAGACCGGCGCCACCACCACGCTGCACGCCGAGCAGGACGAGGCCTGGCTGGAGGCCTTCGGCGGCGTACCGGCCTGGACCCCGGACGGGAAGCTGGTCCGGATCACCGACGAGGGCGGCGCCCGGGCGCTGGTGGTCGGCGACCACACCGTCACCGGTCCGGACCTGCACGTCCGCTCGGTCCTCGCGATCACCGAGGAGGAGGTGTTCTTCACCGCCTCCGGCGGCGCCGCCGAGACCGACCCCGAGCCCGGCTGGGTCGCGGTGGGCCGGATCTCGCAGGACGGCAAGCGGCTCTCCTGGGAGTCGGCCAACGGCGAGCCGTTCACCTCCGTCACCACCGCGGTGCACGCGGCCGGCGTCACCGTCCGCTCGACCGCCGAGCACGGCCGCCCCGGCGCCGTCGTCCAGGTCGGCCGCGACCTGCCCGAGGGCGTCGTGGTCGACGAGATCGCCGTCATCGACTCGTACGCCGAGACCCCGGTGATCACCGCCCGCCCGGTGTTCCGCTTCGCGGGCGAGCGGCGCATCCCGGCCGCCGTCTTCCTGCCCACCGGCTACGACCGCGAACGGGACGGCCTGCTGCCCGTCCTGATGGACCCGTACGGCGGCCCGCACGGGCAGCGCGTCGTCCAGGCCCACAACCCGCACCTGAACTCCCAGTGGTTCGCCGACCAGGGCTTCGCCGTGATCGTCGCCGACGGGCGCGGCACCCCCGGGCGCAGCCCCCAGTGGGAGAAGTCGATCGCCTTCGACTTCGCCGGCGCCACCCTGGACGACCAGGTCGACGCCCTGGCGGCGCTCGCCGAGGAGTTCCCGCTGGACCTCGGCCGGGTCGCGATCCGGGGCTGGTCCTACGGCGGCTACCTGGCCGCACTCGCCGTGCTGCGCCGCCCGGACGTCTTCCACGCGGCCGTCGCCGGGGCCCCCGTCGCCGACTGGGAGCTCTACGACACCCACTACACCGAGCGCTACCTCGGCCACCCCGCCGAGCGCCCCGAGGTGTACGAGGCGAACTCGCTGACCGGCCACGCGGCCGGCCTGGAGCGGCCGCTGATGATGATCCACGGGCTGGCGGACGACAACGTGGTGGCCGCGCACACCCTGCGGCTCTCCTCCGCGCTGCTCGCGGCCGGCCGCCCGCACACCGTGCTGCCGCTCTCCGGAGTCACCCACATGACCCCGCAGGAGGAGGTCGCGGAGAACCTGCTGCTGCTCCAGGTCGACTTCATCAGGCGCGCGCTGGCGGGCTGACCGGACACTTCCCGGGTGGCGGGCGGCACCGCCCGCCATCACGGGCCATGACATCCGTCATACCGAGGACACGACGGCGCACACTGCCGCCGTGCACCCCCTGAGCGGGACTCTTGCCGGTGTGGGGCCGAGGGGCGGCCCGCCAGGAGAGGACCGGACGGATGAGCAGCGGGACGGAACTGAACGGGGGCGGTGAGGTCGCCGCCTTCCGGCAGGTCAGCAAGAGCTACGGCCGGGTCAGGGCGGTGAACGGCCTCGACCTGGTGCTGCGCCCCGGCGAGACGGTGGCGCTGCTCGGCCCGAACGGGGCCGGCAAGTCCAGCAGCCTCGACCTGCTGCTCGGCCTGCGCGAACCCGACCGGGGCAGCGTCTCGCTGTTCGGCGGCACCCCGCGGGCGGCCGTGCAGGCCGGCCGGGTCGGCGCGATGCTGCAGAGCGGCGGCCTGATGAGCGACGTCAAGGTGCGCGAGCTGGTGAAGTTCGCCTGCGCCGTCCACCCGCGCGGGCGCGGCGTCGAGGAGGTGCTGCGCGACGCCGGGATCACCGAGATCGCCGAGCGCAAGGTCGACAAGCTCTCCGGCGGCCAGGAGCAGCGGGTGCGCTTCGCCCTCGCGATCGCCGGCGCCGCCGACCTGATCGTGCTGGACGAGCCCACCACCGGCATGGACGTCTCCGTCCGGCAGGCCTTCTGGGCCAGCATGCGGGCCCAGGCCGACGCCGGGCGGACGGTGCTCTTCGCCACCCACTACCTGGAGGAGGCGGACACGGTCGCCGACCGGGTGCTCGTGCTGCACCGGGGGCGGCTGATCGCCGACGGCACCTCCGCCGAGATCAAGGCCAAGGCGGGCGCCCGCCGGATCAGCTTCGAACTGCACACCGCCGACGGCCCCTTCGACGAGCAGTCGCTGCGCGCGCTGCCCGGGATGGTGGCGCTGGACGTCACCGCCCGGATCGAGGGCGTCCGGACCGTCCGGATCCGCAGCACCGACGCCGACGCGGACGTCGCCGCCCTCTACCGGGCCGGCCTGTTCCCGCGCGGCCTGGAGGTCACCGGCCTGGGGCTGGAGCAGGCCTTCCTGACCATCACCGGTGCCCAGGACACCGAGGACGCCGAGGACACCGACGACGCCTGGGGCGCCGGGACCACCGAGACCGTGAAGGAGAGCGTGCGATGACCACCCTGATCCAGCTGGAGATCCTGCGCACGCTGCGCAACAAGCGGTACCTGATGTTCACGGTGCTCTACCCGGCCCTGCTCTACGTCTTCTTCATCAGCGCCTACAGCGGCGGCAACATCGCCGGCGGGATACCCGCCAAGTCGTACTTCATGGTGTCGATGGCCACCTTCGGCGCCGTCGGCGCGGTGCTCACCGGCAGCGCTCAGCGGATCTCGCTGGAGCGCAAGAGCGGCTGGACCCGGCAGCTGCGGCTGACCGCCCTGCCCGGGCGGGCGTACACCGTCGGCAAGATCGCCGCCTGCGCGGTCACCACGCTGCCGGCCATCGCGGTGGTGTTCGCGATCGGCGCCGTCGAGGGCGTCCGGCTGGGCGCCGCGCAGTGGCTCGGGCTCGGCCTGGCACTGTGGCTCGGCAGCTTCGTCTTCGCCGCCCTCGGCGTGGCCCTCGGGTACGCCGCGCAGCCGGACGCGGTGCAGCCGATGGTGATGATCGTCTACATGCTGATGGCGCTGTTCGGCGGCACCTGGTTCCCGGTGAGCGAGTCGCTGAAGACCTTCGCCCGCTTCAACCCGGTCTACCTGTACAACCAGTTGGCGTCCTTCACCCAGCCCGGCCACGCGCTGGACACGGTGGCGGTGGCCGGGCTGGCGGGCTTCCTCGCGCTCTTCGTGGCAGCGGCGGCCTACCTGTACCGCCAGGACGCCAAGCAGGCATGATGGCGCTCATGTCCACCTCGCTCCCGGCCCGCCACCCCGACGACCGCGACCAGGGCGACCAGGGGCACGCCTCCTACGGCAACCTCCCCGGCGCCGCCGTGCAGAACCGGCGCCAACTCGTGGTCAAGCTGGCCTGGATGTCGCTCTGGATGGTCTACCTGGTGTACCCGGTCAAGGACTTGACCGGCGGCACGCACGGTACGGCGGCCACCGTCGCGGGCTGGGTGGCACTCGCGGTCTTCCTGGCCGCCTACCTCGCCCTGGTGGCCTTCCGCTCGACCAGGCCGGACGGCTGGCGTGGCAAGTACCCGTTCGTGGCGGCGATGCTGGTGCTGGCCGTGGCCACCTCCGTCGGACTCGGCGAGGCCTGGCTGACCCTGTTCACCTACGCCTCGGTCTGCGTCGCGGTGGTGCTGCCGCCGCGGCTCGGCCTGCGCGGGGTGGGCGCAACCACGGTGCTGGCGCTCGTCGTCGCCCTGCTCACCCGGGCCGACCCGGACACCCTGGTCGCGATCATCCTGCCCTGCTTCCTCGGCGGCCTCGCGATGACCGGCCTGCAGCGGCTGATCGCCACCATGCAGGAGCTGCGCGAGGCCCGGGCCGCCGTCGCGCACCTGGCGGCCTCGGAGGAGCGGCTGCGCCTGGCCCGTGACCTGCACGACCTGCTGGGCCACTCGCTGTCGCTGATCACGCTCAAGAGCGAACTGGCCGGCCGCTTCATGGACCAGGACAAGCAGGAGGCGGCGCGGGCGCAGGTGGCCGACATCGAGTCGGTGGCCCGGCAGTCCCTGGTGGACGTCCGGGAGGCGGTCAGCGGCTTCCGCCGGCCCACCCTGCCGGTCGAACTGGCGGCCGCCCGGACGGCGTTGGCCGCCGCCCAGGTCACCCTGGAGGCCGCCCCCTCGGTGCTCGACGGCTGGCCGGGACTGGGCCCGGAGGAGTCCGGGGTGCTGGCCTGGGCCCTGCGCGAAGCCGTCACCAACGTGGTGCGGCACGGCGAGGGCGCCACCGTCTGCACGGTCAGCGCGGACCGGACCTGGGAGGGCGACGGCGAGCGCTACGCCGTCCTGGAGATCACCGACAACGGTCGTGGGCCCGGCAAGTCCGGCCCGGGGAACGGCCTTTCCGGCCTGGAGGAGCGGCTCGCGCTGGTCGGCGGGCGGCTGGAGACCGGCCCGGGCGCCCGCGGACAGGGCTTCCGGCTGCGGGCGCTGGTGCCGCTGCGGACGGTCTCCGAGCCTGCGCCGCCGGCCTGAGGGGCCAGGGCGCAGCTCGCCCACGGCAGCCGGCACCGACCGGTCTAAGGTCGTCGCATGAGTGAGAATCAGACCGGCGGGCAGTCCGTGCGCGTGCTCCTCGCCGAGGACCAGGGGATGGTCCGGGAGGCGCTGGCCGCACTGCTCGGACTGGAGGGGGACATCGACGTCGTCGCGCAGGTCGCGCGCGGCGACGAGGTGGTGGACGCGGCGGTCGCGCACGAGGTGCAGGTCGCCGTGCTGGACATCGAGATGCCGGGCATGACCGGCATCGAGGCGGCGGCGCTGCTGCGCGCCCGGCGCCCGCAGACGAAGATCGTGATCGCGACCACCTTCGGCCGCCCGGGCTACCTGCGCCGCGCGATGGAGGCCGGCGCCGACGCCTTCCTGGTGAAGGACGCCCCGGCCGCCGAGCTCGCCGAGGCGATCCGCCGGGTGCTGCGCGGCGAGCGGGTGATCGACCCGGCCCTGGCCGCTGCCGCCCTGGCCGAGGGCGCCAACCCGCTCACCGTCCGGGAGCGGGACGTCCTCGCCGCCGCCGCGGACGGCGCGGTGAACGCCGAGATCGCCGGCCGCCTGCACCTGTCGGAGGGGACGGTCCGCAACTACCTCTCGATGGCGATCCAGAAGACCGACGCCCGCAACCGCGCGGAGGCAGTCCGCATCGCCCGGGAGAAGGGCTGGCTCTGACCCCACCCGGGCCGAACACCCCGACCCGCAAACGGTGACCTGCGGGAGGCCGGCCCCGCGTTCGGGTCACCCCGCAGATCGTTGACCGGCGGGAGGCCACGGCCGCGAGCGAGCCGAAGGGGCGCGCCGGTGCCGGTGTCCGCACCCCGTGCAAGGGCGACCCCGCAGGTTTGTGACCTGCGGGGGGCCGGCCCCACGTTCGGGTCACCCCGCAGGTTTGTGACCTGCGGGAGGGCAGGCCCGCGAGCGACCCGAAGGGGCGCGCCGGTGCCGTAAGGGAGGAGCGCGGGAGGGAGCGGAGCGACCGACGAAGCGACGACCGTCGGCACCGGATCGAAGCGCCCCGGAGGCGAGCCGAGCCTAATTCAACCTGTGCCGGGCCGCCCGGGCGTCCTGGCGGACCCGGGTGGCGGTGTCCGGGTCGAAGGCGTCCAGGATCTGCGCGTAGGAGTCCATCTCGGCCGCCCCGGCCAGGAAGTCGCCGGTACGGACGAGCAGTTCGGCGCGTTCCAGTCGCAACTGGGCCGGATGGCGGGGGAGCAGCAGCGAGAGTTCGGTGGCCCACAGCTGGGTGCGGGCGTGCTCGGGGCGGTCCGCGGCCCAGTTCCGGATGTTGCCGAGCACCCGCAGGACGATGTCCAGCGGCTGCGCGGGGGTGAGGAGTTCGGGGGAGAAGGCGTGCCCGGCGCGGTGCGCCAGCCGGGCCGCGTCGTCCAGGTCGAGCAGTCGGCCGCCGTGGAACGGGTCGGCCAGCACATAGTCCTCGCCGCCCGCCGGGCCGCCGACGGCGACGATGAAGTGGCCGGGCAGCGCGACGCCGTGGACGGTCAGGCCGGCCCGGGCGGCGACCGCGCTCCACACCAGCGCCAGCATGATCGGCAGTCCGCGCCGGCGCCGCAGCACCTCGGGCAGCAGCGAGGACTCCAGTCGGCGGTAGTCGGACTGCCGGCCGTGGAACCGCTCCCGCCCGCCGAGCACGGCGGCGAGCAGTGCCGCCGTGGCCTCCGGGGTGCCCGGCGCCCGTTCGGCGACCGCCTGGCGTACCGCGGCGGCGTGCCGCTCGATCGCGGCCTGGCAGGCCGCCAGCAGCGCGTCCAGGGTCGGTGGTTCCTCGGCGTCCCGGTTGAACGGGTGCGGGCCCAGGGTGTGTTCGGCGGCGGCGAGCAGGCAGAGCAGCACCGGGTCGGGGTGCTCGGCCCGGGCCGCGGTTCGGAAGCGTGCTCTGCTCTGCTCGGTCACGGTGGCTGCGACGGCTTTCGTGGTGAAGGCTGCTGACGGTTACCGCTGGGGAAGGCGGGCGTAGTGGTAAGTGTGACTGGTCGTGAAGCCGAGTCCGTCATAGAGCGTGATCGCACCACTGTTCTCGGCCTCGACCTGCAGGTACCCGCCGGTGGCGCCCTCCTCCGCGGCGCGGGCGGCCAGCACCGCCATCAGCGCGGTGGCCAGCCCGGACCTGCGGGCGTGCGGGGCGACCTCGACGGCGCCGAAGCAGGCCCAGTCGCCGTCGACCACGCAGCGGCCGATGGCCAGCGGGGTGTCGCCGGGGCCGGGGACGGTCGCGAACCAGACGGACGGACCGCCGTGGACGACCTGCCGGGCGGCCGCCTCGACCGCGGGGTCGCCGGTCACCCGGCGGTAGAGCGACATCCAGTCCGGGCCGGCGGTGCGCGACAGCCGCACCTTGCGCCAGCCTTCGGTGGAGGGCGCTCCCGGGGATCCCCGGCCGGCGCGGGCAAGGGCGGCGAGCGGTGCGGTGCGCACCAGGGTGGGGGAGTACGCGGCGCCGAGCCGGTCCAGCTCGGTCGTCAGGTCCGCCGGGGAGCCGGGCGTGGTGACCTCGAACCAGGCGGGAAGTCCGCGCTCGTCGTACCACCGCCGGACGGCCTCCAGGGCCTGCGGCAGCGGCAGCCCGGGGTCGCCGAGCGCCTGGACGGAATTGGCCCGGCGGGTGAAGCCGGCGGAGGCGCGCAGGGTCCATTCGCCGAGCTGCTGCTGCTCGACGGCGGGCCAGCCGCGGGCGGCGATCCGCTGCAGTTCGACGGGGCCGGCGGCGGGCAGCGGGGCGCGGCGGGCCGGGAACGGCGGTACGGTCTTGCCCGCGACCAGGACGTTCTCCGGAAAGGTGACCGGCGCGCCGCTTCGAGGGGTCACGGTGAGCCCGGCATCGTCCCAGGATGTGAGCACACCGATCACATCGCGGAACACCGGCCTGTCGTCCACGAACTCCGAAAGGCGCCGTGCCGAGACGCGTCGTCCCACGTCAGAGCGGTCTATCCGGACCTCCGGCCGGCCTTCGGCCGAACCTCCACCCGCCATCTGGGCACCTCCTGTGCATTTGCGGTCCCTGACCCGCGATACTAGGGGCGGGCATCGACGACACGCGCTCACCCGCGCACGCGAGCAATACAGTTTGGGGCGGCCAGCCCTTCCGAGGAGGAACGACAGCGTGACCTACGTCATCGCGCAGCCTTGTGTCGACGTCAAGGACAAGGCGTGCATCGAAGAGTGCCCGGTCGACTGCATCTACGAGGGCGAGCGGTCCCTCTACATCCACCCGGATGAGTGTGTCGACTGCGGTGCCTGCGAGCCGGTGTGCCCGGTCGAGGCGATTTTCTACGAGGACGACACTCCCGAGGAGTGGAAGGACTACTACAAGGCGAACGTCGAGTTCTTCGACGACCTCGGTTCGCCCGGTGGTGCTTCGAAGCTCGGCCTGATCGAGCGCGACCACCCGTTCATCGCCGCTCTGCCGCCGCAGAACGCCGACCACTGATCGGTGGCAGCTGAGCTGTGAGCAGTAACGACACGAGCGCGCCGCTCCCGGGTCACTCCGGGGCGGCGCGCCGCCCGTTCATGAAGAACAAGCTGTCGGACCTTCTGCCGGAGTTCCCCTGGGACCGGCTGGAGCCGTACAAGAAGACCGCGCTCGCCCACCCCGGCGGGATCTGCGACTTCTCGGTCGGCACCCCGGTGGACCCGGTCCCCGAGGTGATCCAGAAGGCGCTGGCCGCCTCCTCCGACACGCCCGGCTATCCGACCGTCTGGGGCCCGCTGGAGCTGCGCGAGACGATCGCCGGCTGGCTGCGCCGCCGGGTCGGCGCCGAGATCGGCCCGCAGGCCGTGCTGCCGACCGTCGGCTCCAAGGAGCTGGTGGCCTGGCTGCCGACCCAGCTCGGGCTCGGCCCCGGCGACCAGGTCGCCTACCCGCGGCTGGCCTACCCCACGTACGAGGTCGGTGCCCGGCTCTGCGGCGCGGAGCCGGTCGAGTACGAATCGGTGGACGAGCTGGACCCGGCAAGGGTCCGGCTGCTCTGGCTGAACTCGCCGTCCAACCCGACCGGCCGGGTCCTCGGCGCGGACGAGCTGCGCACCGCAGTGGCCTGGGCCCGGGAGCACGGGGCGCTGCTGGTCAGCGACGAGTGCTACCTGGAGCTGGGCTGGGAGGCCGAGCCGGTCTCCGTGCTGCACCCGGAGATCTGCGGCGACGGGCACGAGGGCCTGCTCACCGTGCACTCGCTGTCCAAGCGGTCCAACCTGGCCGGCTACCGCGCCTCCTTCGTGGCGGGCGACCCGGTGGTGGTGCGGGAGCTGCTGGAGATCCGCAAGCACGGCGGCATGATCGTGCCGGCGCCGGTGCAGGCGGCCACCGCGGCCGCGCTGGCCGACGACGCGCACGTGGCCGAGCAGCGCGGGCGCTACGCGGCCCGCCGGGCGGCCCTGCGCGGGGCGCTGGAGGCGTACGGGTTCCGGATCGAGCACTCCGAGGCCAGCCTGTACCTGTGGGCGACCCAGGACCGGCCCTGCTGGGAGACGGTGGCGGAGCTCGCCGCCCTGGGCGTCCTGGTGGCGCCCGGGGACTTCTACGGGCCGGCCGGCGAGCGGTTCGTCCGGGTCGCGTTCACGGCGACCGACGAGCGGGTGGCGGCGGCCGTGGAGCGGCTGCGCGGCTGACCCGGTCGTCCTGGCGGGACATGCAACGGCGAGGGGGCCGGGAGCGATCGCTCCCGGCCCCCTCGCCGTGCTGTCGGGGCGTCGTGCACCCCGTGCGTACCGACCGGACAGGTCAGCCGAGGCCGCCGCCGCCGATGCCGCCGAGCAGGCCGCTGACCGGGCCGAGCGCGCCGGTCAGGCTGCCGAGCGGCGAGCTGCTGCCGAGGTCCGGCACACCGCCGAGGCGGTTGGCCGCGCCGTGCTCGCCGAGGCCGAGCAGGTCCGCGCCGGGCAGGGCCTTGGTGAGGCCGCTGGTGGGCAGGGAGCTGGTGGGCAGCGCGCCGGTGAGGGTGTCCGCGCCGGGGACGCTGTTGGCGAGGCCGCCGGCGCCGGGCAGGCTCTGGGTCACGGCGGTGGTCTGCCCGAGGCCGCCGACCGGGGCCTCGGCGCTGCGGCCGGTGGCGGCGTGACCGAGCTTGCCGGCCAGCGCGGGGGCGACCTGGCTCGCCACACCGGACAGGGCGCCGGTGGTGGCGGCGGTCTTGTCGACCGGGGCGGTCAGCGAGCCGGTCTTCTCGTTCGCCTCGGGCAGGGTGTCGGCGACGATGTTGCCGGTGGCGTCGGCGGTGGCCGGCACGCCCGCGGCGACGGTGGCGGCGCCGGTGGTGCCGGCGGCGTGGCCGAGCTCGTGGGTGGTGTGCTGGAGGGTGGAGCCCGCGTCCGGCGAGGCCAGCTGCGTCAGGGGCGCGCCCAGGTCGGTCCTCGGAACCAGGTCGGCGGCGGCGGATGCGGACCCTGCAGCGACCAGAGGGGTGGCGCCGGCCGCGACGAGCAGCGCGGCCTGGGCGATCCGGCGCTTGAGGGGGAGAGACATGGTGCTCCTAAGAGGTGTGGGTGAATCCCGTCCGCCGGGCGGACGTGCTGATTACCGCTTGAGGAGCGAGAAGGTTTCGGGGCCGCAATGCAAAGAGTCACTAAAGATCACATCATCGCTATTCCGGCATTCGGGGCATTCCGCCTGCCGTGGCGGCGGGTGAAGAATCGTCACTTCCCTTGCCGTGCCAGCTGTGTCGGCCGTCGTCCGGACGCCGACGCGCCCCCGGGTGGGCCTGCCCGCAGGAGTGGTACCCCATCTGCGGGGTTGACCGGAATCACCCGGACGGCGGGGGCTCGATCGCCCGTGCGTCAACCCGTCGCGCGCCCCGTCCCGGCCGTCCCGGGCGGGATCAGCTCTTCGCGGTGTTCGCGGCCAGCGAGACCAGCACCAGGCTGGTCGAGGTGCCCGAGGCCTGCGGCTTCCAGCCGTCCGCGGACTTGGCCATCCGCCAGATCTTCCCGTCGTAGGCGACCGTCCTGATGCCCAGCTGCTGGGCGTGCGTCACCGCCCAGTGCGCCACCTCCCAGCCGTTCTGCCGGGCCGCGTCCGGGCCGGACTCGGTGCTGGCGGAGGGCTCGGGCGTCAGCGCGACCGCGTTCTCCGCGCCCTTGATGCTGGAGGAGTAGCCGCCGGCCGCGGTCACCGTCCGGCCGAACTCGCGGCGCACCCGGTCGGTCAGCTGCTGGGTCCGGTCGGGGGCGGCGGGCGCGGCGGGGGAGGCGGCGTCCCCGGCGGCGGCCACCGTCGGGGCGGGGGTCTCCGGCTCCGCGAACTCGTGCACCACGCAGTTCACCGAGGCGGCCTCCCGGCCCGTCAGCGCCGAGGCCAGCATCGTCGCCTTGGTCTCGTGCTTGGCGTACGCCTGCGGGTACCCGCTCTTCTGGACCTGCTGGGCCGCGTCGGTCAGCGGCAGGCGGGTGTAGCCGGGCACCTTCACCAGGCCGTCCAGGAATTTGTTGGTGGCGTACACCGGGTCGCTGATCTGGTCGACCGTCCCCCAGCCCTGGGAGGGCCGCTGCTGGAACAGGCCGACCGAGTCGCGGTCGCCGCCCGCCAGGTTGTGGATCTTGGACTCCTGCATCGCGGTCGCCAGCGCGATGGTCACCGCCCGGTCCGGGAGTCCGCGCGCGTGCGCCACCGCGGTGATCGTCGCGGCGTTGGCGGCCTGCGGGATCTCCAGCGTCCCCTCACCGGCCGGGGTCTTCACCGAACAGCCCTCGGCGACGATCTTTCCGTGGTTCAGCCAGTAGAGCGCCCCGGCCGCGATCGCGCCGAGCACCACCAGGGCGATCAGCACCTTCAGCAGCGGCGCGCCTCGACGGCGGGCAGCCCTGCCACCGCTCTGCCCGTCATCAGTCTTCCTGGCCACCGCCACCCCTCTCGCCCGTCGGTCGTCCCGACACCGTACCCACTCGGACGGGTGTGCGTAGTACATGGTTGCGCCCGCGGCCCGGCCCGGGCGGGGCGGCAGCCTCCCAGGTGGGGGCCGCCGATACGCTTGTCGACCATGAGCAGCCCGAACACGCCCCTGGACCTCACCCTCGACGGCGGCACGCTGACCGCGCGGCTGGTCGACTTCCCGTCCGTCAGCGGTGACGAGCAGGCGCTCGCCGACGCCGTCGAGGCCGCGCTGCGGGAGTACCCGCACCTGACCGTCGACCGGTACGGCAACAACGTCGTCGCCCGGACGAACCTGGGCCGGGCCGAGCGGGTGCTGCTCGCCGGACACCTGGACACCGTGCCGATCGCCGACAACCTGCCCAGCCAGGTGGAGGGCGACCTCCTCTACGGCTGCGGCACGTCCGACATGAAGTCCGGGGTCGCCGTCCAGCTGCGGCTGGCCGCCACCCTGCCCGAGCCCAACCGCGACCTCACCTTCGTGTTCTACGACTGCGAGGAGATCGAGGCCTCCCGCAACGGCCTGGGACACCTCGCCGCCCAGCGGCCCGACTGGCTGGCGGCCGACTTCGCCGTCCTGCTGGAGCCGAGCGGCGCCATGGTCGAGGGCGGCTGCCAGGGCACCCTGCGCGTCCAGGTCCGGCTCACCGGCGTCCGCGCCCACGCCGCCCGCAGCTGGCTCGGCGACAACGCGATCCACCACGCCGCCGAGGTGCTCGGCCGGCTCGCCGCGTACGAACCGCGCCTGGTGGAGATCGACGGCCTGGAGTACCACGAGGGCCTGAACGCCGTCCGGATCGACGGCGGGGTGGCCGGCAACGTCATCCCCGACGAGTGCGTGGTGACCGTCAACTTCCGCTACGCGCCGGACCGCGACGAGGCCGGCGCCGAGGCCCACGTGCGCGAGGTCTTCGCCGGCTTCGACGTCACCGTGACCGACTCGGCGCCCGGCGCCCTGCCCGGCCTCGGTCAGCCCGCCGCGCAGGCCTTCCTGGCCGCCACCGGCGGCACCGCCCGCGCCAAGTTCGGCTGGACCGACGTCGCCCGCTTCAGCGCCCTGGGCGTCCCCGCCGTCAACTACGGCCCCGGCGACCCGAACCTCGCCCACAAGCGGGAGGAGCACTGCTCGCTCACCGCCATCGCGGAGGTGGAGGCGCGGCTCGCCGCCTGGCTGAGCGCCTGACCGCCCGAGTACCTGAGCGTCCGGCCGCCGGCCCCGGCCGGCGGCCGCGCGGCTCCCGGGTGGCCGCCCGGACGCCACCTGCCGTCCCCGTACCGACCCTCCGCCGTTCCCCCGAAACGGGGGGTGACAGGCGTAGGGTTTCGTCATGACAGGCACAGGAGACGAGAAGCACTACGGGCACGGCCCGGAGCAGGTCGGCGCGCCGGGGCGGAAGAAGGCCTGGCCGGAGAAGCAGAAGGGCCCGGTGCTGGTCCGCCGGGACCAGGTCGGCACCAGCACCACCGACCAGCGGCTGCTGGACACCACCGGCCCCACCGACTGGCTGCACACCGACCCCTGGCGGGTCTGGCGGATCACCTCCGAGTTCGTCGAAGGCTTCGGCGCGCTGGCCGAACTCCCCGCCGCGATCAGCGTCTTCGGCTCCGCCCGGACGCCGGTCGACTCCCCCGAGTACGCGGCCGGCGTGGCCATCGGCCGGGCCCTGGCCGAGGCCGGCTACGCGGTCATCACCGGCGGCGGCCCGGGGGCGATGGAGGCGGCCAACCGCGGCGCCTCGGAGGCCGGCGGCCTGAGCGTGGGCCTCGGCATCGAGCTGCCCTTCGAGCAGGGCCTGAACGAGTTCGTCGACCTCGGGCTGAACTTCCGGTACTTCTTCGTCCGCAAGACGATGTTCGTGAAGTACGCCCAGGGCTTCGTCGTCCTGCCGGGCGGCCTGGGCACCCTCGACGAACTCTTCGAGGCGCTGACGCTGGTGCAGACGAAGAAGGTCACCCGGTTCCCGGTGGTGCTGTTCGGCAGCGCCTACTGGGGCGGACTCTTCGAGTGGCTGAAGAACACCCTGGTCGCCGAGGGCAAGGCCTCCCCGAAGGACCTGGAGCTGTTCCACATCACCGACGACATCGACGAGGTCATGAAGATCCTCGCCGAGACCCGCCGCCCCGACCACGAGATCTGACCGGCGACCGGGCCCCGAGGCCCGGCCCCGGGAGCCCGGCCCGGCCTTCTCACAGGCCGGCTCCCGGGCCACCCCGGCCACCTGACTCGGGAGGGACCCCTCCCGCCACTCGTGCGCCCTGCCCTGTGCCACCACCACGCGCGCGCCCTGACCTGCGGAAGGCCACAACTGCGAGCGAGCCGAAGGGGCGCGCCGGTGCCGAAAGGGAGGGAGCGAGGAAGGGAGCGAAGCGGCCGCGGGAGCGATGACCGTCGGTACCGGATCAAAGCGCCCCGGAGGCGAGCCGAGCCCCAACAAGAGGAGCGCCCCGGAGGCGAGCCGAGCCTCAACAGGTCAGGCCAGCCCCCGCCGGGCGACCGCCGGCGGCCGGCTCCCCCTGATCGAGGCGACCATGTCCAGCACCTGCCGGGTCTCCGCGACCTGGTGGGCGCGGTAGATCCGGGCGCCGAGCCAGGCGGAGACGGCGGTGGTGGCGAGGGTGCCGAGCAGCCGTTCGTCCACCGGCCGGTCCAGGGTCTCGCCGACGAAGTCCTTGTTGGAGAGCGATACCAGGACGGGGAACCCGGTGGCGGTCATCTCGGGCAGCCGCCGGGTGGCCTCCAGCGAGTGCCGGGTGTTCTTGCCGAAGTCGTGGCCGGGGTCGATGATCAGCGCGTCCCGGCGGACGCCGAGGGCGGCGGCGCGTTCGGCCAGGCCGACGGTGACGTCGAGGATGTCGGCCATCACGTCCTCGTACCCCACCCGGTGCGGGCGGGTTCGGGGTTCGGCGCCGCCGGCGTGGGTGCAGACCAGTCCGGCGTCGAAGCGGGCGGCGACCGCGGCGAGTTCGGGGTCGACCCCGCCCCAGGCGTCGTTCAGCAGGTCCGCGCCGACCTCGCAGACGGCCTCCCCGACCTCGTGCCGCCAGGTGTCCACGCTGATCACGGCCTCGGGGTGGCGCTTGCGGAGCTCCGCCACGAAGGGGACGGTGCGGCGCAGTTCCTCCTCGACGGTGACCTCGTCGCCGGGGCCGGCCTTGACCCCGCCGATGTCGAGGATCGCCGCGCCCTCGGCCACCGCGCGGTCGGCGGCGGCGAACGCGGCCTCGTCCGCGAAGGTGGCTCCCCGGTCGAAGAAGGAGTCCGGGGTGCGGTTGACGATGGCCATGATCACCAGCTCGTCGTCGCCGAATTCACGCGGTCCCAGGCGCAGTGCCACCGATGTCTCCTCCACAGCTGCTGCGGGTGCGATGATGGCCCCCGGCCTACTCGGGGACCATGCTCGCACTTTGTAGGGGTCGGCACGCTTGGCGGGGCCGATCGGACGTCTGGAGGACAGCTCGTGTTCTGGGTGATCGTGGTGGCGATGGCCGTGGTGGTCGGCGGCGCCGCGCTGGTGGCGCTGGGCGGTGGCGGTTCGCTGCCGGAGGCGGTGCAGGACCGGCTTGCCGCGCGGCTCCCGCAGGACCGGCCGTTGAGCCGCAGTGACGTGGACGAGATCCGGCTGCCGATGGCGGTGCGCGGCTACCGGATGGACGAGGTGGACGACGTGCTCGACCGGCTCGGTGCCGAGCTCGCCTACCGGGATTCGCGGATCGCGGAGCTGGAGGCCGCCGCCGCGCTGCGGGGCGCGGTCGAGGCCGGCCCGGACGCCGAACCCGGCGTCGAGCCGCTGCCGGGCCTGGAGGAGTTCGCCAAGGTGGTGGCCCCGGCCACCTCGCTGGAGAAGACCTCGCAGCCGGCGGCCGGCGGTCCGGCGTCGGACGAGCCGCTGGCGGATCGTTGAGCGGCACGCTGGCGGGCCCGGACGGCCTGCTGCGCTGTGCCTGGGGCGAGTCGGCCCAGGACTACCGGGAATACCACGACACGGAGTGGGGACGCCCGGTCCGGGGCGACGACGCGCTCTTCGAGCGGGTCTGTCTGGAGGCGTTCCAGTCCGGGCTGTCCTGGATCACCATCCTGCGCCGCCGGGAGGGGTTCCGGGCCGCCTTCGCGGGCTTCGAGATCGCGAAGGTGGCGGAGTTCGGCCCGGCCGACGTGGAAACGCTGCTGCAGGACACCGGCATCATCCGCAACCGGGCGAAGATCGAGGCCTCGATCGCCAACGCCAAGGTCGCCCGCGCCCTGGACGGCGGGCTGGACGCGCTGATCTGGGGCTTCGCCGGCGATCCGGACCGGCCGGCGCCGCGGACCCTGGCCGAGGTGCCGGCCGTGACGCCGGAGTCGACGGCGCTGGCGAAGGCGCTGAAGAAGGAAGGCTTCCGCTTCGTCGGTCCGACCACGGCGTACGCGCTGATGCAGGCCTGCGGACTGGTGAACGACCACCTGGCGGACTGTCACGTCCGGACCGGCACCGGCAAGCCGTAGCCGCGCGGGCCGGCCACGGCGCCGCTCTTCGGTCGGCCCGGTGTCGACACCGACGCCTGCCCGGACGACCCGGGCCCGGACGACGCCTGCCACGCCGACATCTGCCACGCCGACATCTGCCCGGGCGGCGGCGGCCCGGGCAGGGGCCCGGACCGCCGCCGGTCTCAACGGCCCAGGTAGACCGGCGTCTGCTTGGCGACGAACGCGTCGACCGCGATCCGGTGGTCCGCGCTGGCGCCGGCCAGGGTCTGCAGCTCGTCCTCCTTGTCGAGGAGCTCGTCCAGCGAGTGCGAGGCGCCGTACGCCAGCGACTCCTTGATCGCGCCGTAGGCGACCGTCGGCCCCTCGGCCAGCTGCTTGGCGAACGCCCGGGCGGTGGCCTGGAGTTCGGCCGCGGGCACGACCTTGTTGGCCAGGCCCAGCTGCAGCGCCTCGGGGGCCTTGACCGTCCGGGGCAGCATCAGCAGTTCGGTCGCCCGGGCGTGTCCCACCAGCCGGGGGAGGGTCCACGACGCGCCCGAGTCGCTGGTCAGCGCCACGCCGGCGAACGAGGTGTTGAAGCCCGCCGAGTCGGCCACGATCCGGAAGTCGCAGGCGAAGGCGAGCGACGCGCCCGCGCCGGCCGCCACGCCGCCGACCGCCGCGACGGTCGGCTTGCGCATCCCGGCCAGCGCGCGGACCAGCGGGTTGTAGTGCTCGGCCACCGTCCGCAGCGCCCCCTCGCCGGTCTCCTCGGCCCGCTTGAGCAGGCCCAGGTGCTCCTTGAGGTCCTGGCCGACGCAGAAGGCCTTGTCGCCGGCGCCGGTGAGCAGTACGGCCCGGACGGCCGGGTCCTCGGCCACGGCGGCGACGGTGTCCCGCAGGGCCACCTTGGTGGGGGTGTCCAGCGCGTTCATCGCGTCCGGTCGGTTGATGGTGACGACGGCGAGGCCACCGTCCAGCTCGTACAGCACGGAGTCGGACATGAGGGTGTGGGCTCCCAGCTTTTGGTGGGTGGGTGGTGGTGCGGGTCGTGTGTGTCAGGATGCCGGAGCCGGCGGCCGCCTGGGGAGTGTGAGGTATCGCACCTTTCCCGGGTACCGGTATTGCCGTCCTCGTGGGGCTTCTGGCACGAAATCTCCCGGTATCGGCGGGTCCGGCCACGGTTGTGCTGGGAGTGATGTTGGTCATCAGGCCACCGCATGCGGGATAATGGCTTCCGATCAATGCGTTCGATACCGGCGGTGGACGGACAACCGGTACGTAGCTGCGCGGTTGCAGGAAGGGGAACGAGCATGGCGGCCATGAAGCCGCGGACGGGTGACGGCCCGCTCGAGGTCACCAAAGAGGGGCGGGGCATCATCATGCGCGTTCCGCTGGAAGGCGGCGGACGCCTGGTGGTGGAACTCACGCCGGACGAGGCCGACGCCCTGGGCGAGGCCCTGAAGAAGGCTTGCGGCTGACCGCAGCGGGTGTTCCCCTCATCTCCTTGAGATGTGCACGGAGCCCGGGCCGACACACCGTCGGCCCGGGCTCCCTGGCGTCCGCGGACGCCCGCCCGGCGGCGCCCGCCCCACCCCGGGCGGGTCAGCGTTTGACCGCGCAGAGCAGCCCGTCGCTGACCGGCAGCAGGGCGGGCAGCAGGTCCTCGCTCTCCCGGACGTCCCGGACCAGCTCGCGGACGGCATGGGTCTGCGCGTCCCGGTGGGAGGGCTCGGCGAGCCGGCCCTCCTGGAAGACGCCCTCGAAGCAGACCATGCCGCCAGGGCGCAGCAGGCGCAACGATTCTGCAAGGTAGGACTGCGATTCGGCCGGGTCGCCGTCGCAGAAGACCAGGTCGTACTGGCCGTCCGCGAGGCGTGGCAGCACGTCCAGGGCGCGCCCGGGGATGAACCGGGCCCGATTGGCCGCGAAGCCGGCCGCGAGGTACGCCTCCCGCGCGAACTGCTGGCGGACCGGCTCGGAGTCGACGGTCGTCAGCACCCCGTCCGGCCGCATGCCGCGCAGCAGGTAGACCCCGGACACGCCCGTCCCGGTGCCGATCTCGGCCACCGCCTTGGCGTCGAGCGCGGCGGCCAGCAGTCGCAGGCACGCCCCGCCGCTCGGCCCGATCGCGCGGATGCCCGTCCGTGCGGACTGGGCCCTGGCGTAGGTCAGGACGGCGTCCTCATCCACGTAGGTGTCCGCGAGGGCCGCGTGCGCTGACCCGAACTCGGTGATGGCTGCCTCTTTCGGAGCGCCGGGTGCCGGCCCTGTGCCGACCGGATGTCGATATTTCCTGGCACAGATTACTGGCCGCCCGGGAACCGCGTCCGGCGGCGGGCCGTTGGTGAAGTCGGGAACGGGCGATGGGAGTACGTACCGAACGGCCGACAACGCACGGCAGGGGTGCTCGACCAGGGGTTGAGCACTTTTATCCGGATCTGACGGGTGAGGTGGATATGGTGGTGGCCCTGCTGGGCAGAAGAGCCGACCGAGGAGGTGTGGCCGAGGGCGACGTCCCTGTGCGGCGGCACCACCGCGGCACCACGTCGGCCCGTACGCCGGAGCCCGTGATGAACCAGCCTGCGCACTCCCCCCTGGACAAGCCGGCCGACGGCACCGCCGAGGCCCCCGTTGCTCTGGCGACCTTCGCCGAGGGCCCCGACGCGCAGGTCTGGACCCCTCCCTCCTGGGAGGAGATCGTCGAGGCGCACAGCGCCCGCGTCTACCGGCTCGCCTACCGCCTGACGGGCAACCAGCACGACGCCGAGGACCTCACCCAGGAGGTCTTCGTCCGGGTCTTCCGTTCGCTCTCCACCTACACCCCGGGCACCTTCGAGGGGTGGCTCCACCGGATCACCACCAACCTCTTCCTGGACATGGTGCGCCGACGCCAGCGGATCCGCTTCGACGCCCTGGGCGACGACGCCGCCGAGCGGCTGCCGAGCCGTGAGCCGAGCCCGGCCCAGCACTTCAGCGACACCCACTTCGACGCCGACGTCCAGCAGGCGCTCGACACCCTCGCCCCTGAGTTCCGCGCCGCCGTGGTGCTGTGCGACATCGAGGGCCTCTCCTACGAGGAGATCGCGGCCACCCTCGGCGTCAAGCTCGGCACCGTGCGCAGCCGCATCCACCGCGGCCGCTCGCACCTGCGCGCCGCGCTCAAGCACCGCGCCCCCGGCTCCGCCCCCGGGCGCGAGCGCCGCGGCGGTTCCGACGAGCCGGTGGCGGTCGGTGCGGTCGGCGGTGACGCGGGCGCCACCGACCGGCGTGGACGGAGGCGGTCGTGAGTGCTGTCGGCCGGTCCGGTCCGCACGAGTCGTCCGGCAGGGCGCCGTCCCGCCGCGGCGGCTGGGCGCAGCTGGGGCGGCGCGGTGGCGCCGATCCCGAGCCGGCGGCGGCGCCGCGGGTACCCGTCGGACCGGAGAGCGGGCTGCTCCCGGTCGCGGTCCGCAGCAGCGCCGAAGCCCCCGCGGAGGAGCACCATCTCGGTGAGCGGCTCTCGTCCTTCGTGGACGGCGAGCTCGGCCACGACTCGCGCGACCGCGTCCAGGCCCACCTGGCGACCTGCCCGCAGTGCCTGGCCGAGGCCGACGCCGGCCGCGCGGTCAAACACCTGCTGACCCACACCGGCACTCCCGCACCCTCCTCGACGCTGATGGCCCGGCTGCTCGCGGTCGGCGCCCTCGGCGAGCAGCAGGACGACGACGGGGCGCAGGGCCGGCGCGACGACAACGACCGCGACGACCGCTCGGACGACGGCCGGGGCGGACCCGGCGGCGGCCTGGCGGCCGTCACCGGCACGCTCGGCGGCAGCCGGCTCAACGGCGGCTCGTTCGGGCGGGGCGCGGGCGCCCCGTTCGGTGCCGGCGCGCTCGGCGCGGACGCCCCGTTGCCCGGGGTGGACCCCAGAGCCTTCGGCCGGGGATCCGTGCTGCGCCCCCTGATGGGCCGGCGCGGCCCGCAGACGGGCTCGGGCGGACCGCTGGCGGCCGCCGGGCCGGGGACGCCCACCGCGGCCGCCACCGAGCCCTCCGGGGCCTCCGGGCGCCCGGTGCAGCCGCGGGCCCGCCGCTTCGTCTTCGCGGCCGCCGCGGCCGGCGCCTTCTCGGTCGCCGCGGTCACCCTGGGCGGGGTCGGCGGGCTGCCCGCCCCGGCGGGCGACGACCGGCCCGGTACGGCGGTCACCCCGGCGCGCGGCCCGGTCGGCGGAGCTCCGGTGCCGATGAGCGGACAGGTCCCGGTCGACTTCCCGGTGCTGCCGGTGGCGGCGACCCGTACCGCGGCCGTGCCCGGCGACTCGGGCCGGCTCCCGGTCAGCGGCAGCCCCTACGGCGGGGCGCCGTACAGCGGCGGGTTCCACGGCGACGGACCGTACGGGGACGGGTCCGGCCGGCCGCGCTGACCTCACCTGCGGCGATCGGTGGGACTTCACCACGGCTTCATCACTTCGAGGCCCCGGTACCGGCCGACGGCCATTACCCTGTAGGGACGCCGTCCGGACAGTGTGGGAGCTTGCGTGTTCACAGACATAGGCACACTTGAACTCCTGACCTTGGTCATCATGGCCATCGTGATCTTCGGCCCGGACAAGCTCCCCAAGCTGATCCAGGACACGATGGGCTTCATCCGGAAGGTCCGCTCCTTCGCCGACAGCGCGAAGGAGGACATCCGCAGCGAGCTCGGCCCGGACTTCAAGGACTTCGAGTTCGAGGACCTGCACCCCAAGACCTTCGTCCGCAAGCAGCTCATGGGCGGCACCGAGGACCCGCTGGGCTTCAAGGAGATCCGCGACAGCCTCGACATCAAGTCGGTCCTGGACGACCGGCCCTCCCCGTCGGTGAACGGCCGGTCGGGCTCGGTGAGCATGGAGAAGACCGGGCCCGTGGAGTCGGCGGCCGCCGCCGGCGCGCCGCTCGCCGCCGGTGAGCGCCCCCCGTTCGACCTGGACGCGACCTGATCCTCGGCCCGCCGCCGACCGATCCACGACGCGCCAACGCCCCGCCCGGCCGGTCGGCTGAGCGGGGCGCCGGCATGTCCGCCGCTATTGTGCTGATTGTCTCCGTCGCGCGGACCGGCCGTTTCCGGGCCGTTTCCGGCCCGGCGGGGACGCCGTGGAGCGCCGTCATCGGAGCGCACCGCGGCAGGGAACAGGCGTTGAGGAGGCCCGGGGATGGACGCGACGAGTCATGCGGTGGGAACGGCGACGGCCGGCGGACCGGAGGCCGGCGCGGCCTCCGGCGCCGTACCGGGCGGCCGGGCCCGCCCGGTGGACCCGCTGCTGGCGTACCGGGCGGCGGACTTCCCCTGGTACGGGCTGGACGAGGGTTGGACCGGCCGCCGCTGGCTGATGCAGGCCGGCTCCGGCGTGCGGGCCGGCCAGAGCGCCGGCGTCGACTACGGCACCCTCGGTCACGGCGAGGAGCCCGCCAAGCAGCACGAGGCCCGGGACGTCCGCCGCTTCGCCGTGGTGGTCACGGTGGCCCGCCGGGACGTGCGCCGCAGCGCCGACAACACCGGCACCCTGGAGGCCACCTCGGCCTCCTCCGCCGCCTGGCTGGCCGGCTCCGGCCTGCTGGCCGCCACCTGGCCCGGCCAGCTGGACCGCGCCCTGCGCCAGGACTGGATGGACCAGCAGACCGCCCTCGCCTGGGACCTCGCCGACGACCTGGAGGGCCCCGGCTGGTCCGCCCTCAGCCTCCCGGTCAACGGCCTCCCGCAGCCCTTCCGCTACCGCGAGTCCGAGTACGGCTGGGTGCTGGCCGGCGAGGCCCCCGGCGTCCTGCTGGGCGCCTACGGCCGGGGCGTCAGCGCGTACGGCGTCGGCTTCTCGACCGTCCCCGACCTCACGACGTACACCCGCCCGTAGCGCGCGGCCCCGGCCGCCCGGGGGCGCGGGCCGGGCGACGCGCCGCTCGCACGACGGCGAAGGACGGGGCGGTGTGTCACCGCCCCGCCCTTCGTGCCGTCGGACGGCGTCAGAACTTGTTCTTCGGCGTGAGCCCCAGCGAGAGCCCGGACAGGCCGCGCTGGCGGCCGCCCAGCTTGCCGGCGATGGTGCGCAGGGCGGCGCCGGCCGGGGAGTCGGGGGCCGCGAGGACGACCGGGGTGCCGTCGTCGCCACCCTCGCGCAGGCGGACGTCGATCGGGATCGAGCCGAGGACGGGGACGCTCGCGCCGACCGAGCGGGTCAGCGCGTCGGCGACGGTCTGGCCGCCGCCGGTGCCGAAGACGTCGATCATCTCGTCGCAGTGCGGGCACGGCATGCCGGACATGTTCTCGATCACGCCGACGATCTTCTGGTGGGTCTGCAGCGCGATGGTGCCGGCCCGCTCGGCGACCTCGGCGGCGGCCATCTGCGGGGTGGTGACGATCAGGATCTCGGCGTTGGGCACCAGCTGGGCCACCGAGATCGCGATGTCGCCGGTGCCCGGCGGCAGGTCGAGCAACAGGACGTCCAGGTCGCCCCAGTACACGTCCGCCAGGAACTGCTGGAGCGCGCGGTGCAGCATCGGGCCGCGCCACACCACAGGGGTGTTGCCCGGGGTGAACATGCCGATCGAGATGACCTTCACGCCGTGCGAGGACGGCGGCATGATCATGTCCTGGACCTGGGTGGGCCGGCCCTCGACGCCCAGCATGCGCGGCACGCTGTGGCCGTAGATGTCGGCGTCCACCACCGCGACCTTGAGGCCGTCGGCGGCCATCGCGGCGGCCAGGTTGACCGTCACGGAGGACTTGCCGACGCCGCCCTTGCCGGACGCGACCGCGTACACCCGGGTCAGGGTGCCCGGCTTGGCGAACGGGATCTCCCGCTCGGGGGCGCCGCCGCGCAGCAGGGTGGAGAGTTCCTTGCGCTGCTCGTCGCTCATCACGTCGAGTTCGACCTCGACGGTGGTCACGCCGGGGACGGCGGCGACCGCCTCGGTCACCCGGGTGGTGATGGTCTCGCGCATCGGACAGCCGGAGACGGTCAGGTAGACCGCGACGCGCACCGCGCCGTCCTCGGCGATCTCGACCGATTTCACCATGCCGATCTCGGTGATCGGTCGGTTGATCTCCGGGTCGTTCACGGTTGCCAGCGCCGCCCGTACGGACTCGTCCGTGACGCCGGCCGCAACCTCTGTCTCGTTGGCCATGCCTTGATGGTACGGCGCGCGGTGGTGCGGCCCGACTCGCCGGTAGCGTGCCACCGGTCACAGCAGTTCGGAGGGTTCCCGGCGCTCGTCGATCTCCTTGAGCAGCGACTGCAGCTCGGAGCGGATGAAGTCGCGGGTGGCGACCTCGCCGAGGCCCTGGCGCAGGGCGGCCACCTCGCGGGTCAGGTACTCGGTGTCGGCGATGTTGCGCTCGCTGCGGGCCCGGTCCTGCTCCATGTTGACGCGGTCGCGGTCGTCCTGGCGGTTCTGCGCCAGCAGGATCAGCGGCGCCGCGTAGGAGGCCTGCAGCGAGAGCATCAGGGTGAGGAAGATGAACGGGTAGTCGTCGAAGCGCCAGGCGACCGGCCCGACGGTGTTCCAGCCGACCCAGACGATGACCACCACCGTCATCCAGACGATGAACCGGCCGGTGCCGAGGAAGCGGGCGATCCGCTCGGAGAGCTTGCCGAACGCCTCGGGGTCGTACGCGGGCAGGCTGATCAGGCCGGGCCGGGTGGTCCGCGGCTGGTCCAGCCGGGTGCGCGCGGTGCCGCTGCTGCCGCTCTCGGTGCGCTGCATCCGGCTGCCTTCGCGGGCGCGCTTCTCGCGCAGCTGGCGCAGGTGCCGGAGCTCGCCCTGGAGGCGCTGGCGCGGCGTGTCCTCCCGCCGCCCCTTGCGGTCAGCGTCCACCGGTGGCCTGCCTCTCGTGGACCCGGTCGCCGTACGTCCCGTTGTCGTGGGCGCCGCCGTACGGGCCGTCGCCGTCGGGGGAGTGCAGGGCGGCGTCGCGCCAGTCGTCCGGCAGCAGGTGGTCCAGCACGTCGTCGACGGTGACGGCGCCCAGCAGGTGGTCAGCCTCGTCGACCACCGGGGCGGCGACCATGTTGTACGTCGCCAGGTAGCTGGTGATGAGGGACAGCGGGGTGTCCGGCGGCAGCGGGTCCAGGTCGTCGTCCACCAGCGAGCCGACCAGGGTGTACGGGGGCTCGCGCAGCAGCCGCTGGAAGTGCACGGTGCCCAGGTACTTGCCGGTCGGGGTCTCGCTGGGCGCCCGGCAGACGAAGACCTGCGCGGCCAGGGCCGGCTTGTTGTCGGCGATCCGTACCAGCGCGAGGGCCTCGGCGACGGTGGCGTCCGGCTCCAGCACGATCGGCTCGGTGGTCATCAGACCGCCGGCGGTGTTCTCCTCGTACGTCAGCAGCCGGCGCACCGGGGCGGCCTCGTCCGGCTCCATCAGCTGGAGCAGCCGCTCGGCCTCGTCACCGGGCAGTTCGGAGAGCAGGTCGGCGGCGTCGTCCGGGTCCATCGCCTCCAGCACGTCGGCGGCCCGCTCGTCCTTCAGCTTGCCGATGATCTCGACCTGGTCGTCCTCCGGGAGCTCCTCCAGGACGTCGGCCAGCCGCTCGTCGTCGAGCGCGGCGGCCACCTCGGCGCGGCGCTTGGCGGACAGGTGGTGCATCACGTTGGCGAGGTCGGCCGGCCGGAGCTGGTCGAAGGTGGCGAGCAGGTTGGCGGCGCCCTGGTCCTCCTCGGCGAGCGAGAAGCCGGTGACGTCGTGCCAGTCCAGGGTGAGGGTCTCGCCCTTGGCCTTGCGCAGCCGGCTCGGCCGGCCGATCTGGACGAAGACCTTGCTGATCTCCCACTCGCGGACCCGGGTCTGCACCATCGCCACGTCCAGGACGGTGACCTCCTCCTCGGTCCTGGTGCGCACCACGCGGCGGTCCAGCAGTTCGGCGAGGACGAGGGTCTCGGAGGGGCGCTGCTCGAAGCGGCGCATGTTGATCACGCCGGTGGTGAGCACCTGGCCGGACTCCAGGCTGGTGATCCGGGTCATCGGCAGGAAGATCCGGCGCCGGCCGACCACCTCGACGACCAGCCCGAGCACCCGGGGCGGCCGTCCGCCGATCCGCAGCGAGACCACCACGTCCCGGACCCGGCCGACCTGGTCGGCGTTGGGGTCGAAGACCGCCACGCCCGAGAGGTGGGAGATGAAGACCCGGCTGCCTGCCCCTGCCATGGCTCCTCGACTCCCTCGCTGCCCGTACGGCGCCCGCCCTGACGCTCGCGGCCAAGGCTACCCGGGCGGGCGGGGCGCAGCCCGCCGAGGCACGGCCCGGCGGTGACGGCGCGGCGACGGGCGGGTTGCGGGGGCGGGGTGCCGGCGGGCGGGCGGCGGTGGGCAGGTGTCCGGGGCGGCGTCCGGCCGGTGGTGACGGCGCGCCACGCCGGGGCGGCGGCCCGGTGGCGGTCAGCGCCCCCGGCGCCTGAGCAGCAGCTTGGGCAGGCCGGCCGGCACGGGCAGCCGGGTGGTGACGGGCGAGGGCATCGGCGCGGCCGCCAGCGAGCCCTCCGGCATCGAGCCGGGCTGCTCGGTGAGTTGCCGTCCTTCGGCGCCGGCCGGCTCCAGCCGCAGCACCCGGCACTCGCGGGCCCAGCGGTCGGCGATGGTGTCGGTGTCGGGGGCGTTCAGCCGCTTGCCCTTGAGCTCCTCGACCGCGCCGAGCCAGGCCTCGCTGCCGGGGGCGAGTTCGCCGACCCGGGCGGTCCAGCCGGTGAGCCGGCCCCACTTGTCCTTGCTGCGGACGGTCACCTCGGCGGCGCCGCCGGCGGTGAGCCCGTGCAGCGGCTGCTCGGCGCCGTCGCCGACCACGACCACCGCGCCGTCGTACCAGGCGTGCCACAGGGCCCGGCTCTGCTGCTGCCCGTCGGCGCGGACCCAGAGCAGCCCGGACTTCTTCGCGGCCTCCTCCAGGAGGGCCCGGTCCAGGAAGTCGGCGGCGGTCGCGGCGGCGGCAGGCGTGCGGTCCATGGCGGACAGCGTACGGCCTGGTGCCCACCGGGTGTCTCAGCGGTCAGGACGACAGTTCCGTCCGGTGGAAAGGGGCCTTACCTTGGTGACGTCCGGCGAACCGCCGGCCCCCGTCACCCGCGACCACCCGCCGCGTGGTGCGACCACCAGAGGAGAGCCGTGCCAGCCGTCCGGTCCGACGCCGCCGACACCGCCGTTCCCGTCACCACCGGCACCGCGCCGGCCCGGCCCGCCCTGCCCAGGACCGACCTGCTGCTGCTCGCCGTCTCCATCGGCGGCATCTCCCTCTCCGCCCCGCTGATCAGCGCCACCGCCGCGCCCGCCCTGGCGATCGCGCTCTGGCGCAACGTGATGTCGGTCGGCCTGCTGGGCCCGTACGCGCTGCTGCGCCACCGGGCCGAGCTGCGGGGGATCGGCCGCCGGGCCCTGCTGCTCGCGACGGCGGCCGGGGCACTGCTGGCGGTGCACTTCGCGCTCTGGATGCCCAGCCTGCGGATGACCTCGGTCGCTTCGGCGACGGCGTTGGTGACCACCACGCCGCTCTGGACGATCCTGCTGATGCGGGTGTTCGGGGTCCGCGCGCCACGCCTGGTGTGGGCGGGCATGTGCGTGGCCTTCGCCGGTGTCCTGGTGCTCACCGGCGTCGACCTGTCGCTCTCCCCGCGGGCGCTGCTCGGTGACGCGCTGGCGCTGGGGGCGGGCCTGGCCGCGGCCGGGTACGTGCTGCTGGGCGCGGAGGTCCGCAAGAGCGTCAGTACGACGGCGTACACGCTGGTCTGCTACGCGACCACGTCCGTCGTCCTGCTGGCGATCTGCCTGGTGGCGGGGACCCCGCTGGCCGGCTGGTCGGGCGGGGTGTGGTGGCAGATCGTGGCGCTGATGGTCAGTGCGCAGCTGCTCGGCCACTCGCTGAGCAACCGGGTGGTGAGCACCCTCGGCCCGTCCGTGACGTCCACCGCGATCCTGCTGGAGACGCCGGGCGCCGCGCTGATCGCGGCCCTCTGGCTGGGCCAGTGGCCGCCGGTGGCGGCCTACCCGGCGGTCGCGCTGATCCTGCTGGGGCTGGTCCTGGTGGCCCGCGGCGGCCGCCGCTGAGCCGCCCGTACGGTCCGGGCCGCCGGCGCCGCGCGGGACACCCGGGCGCGGCGGGCCCGCGTCCGGCGGCGGACGGTGGCGCCCCGTCGGTCGGGTTACAGCCAGCCGTTGCGGCGAAAGCCCCGGTACATCCCGACACAGATGGTCGCCACGCCGAGCAGCACCATCGGATAGCCGTACTTGTGGTGCAGCTCGGGCATGTAGTCGAAGTTCATCCCGTACACGCCGGTGATCATGGTGGGCACGGCGAAGATGGCCGCCCAGGCGGTGATCTTGCGCATGTCCTCGTTCTGCGCGACCGACACCTGCGCCAGGTTGGCCTGGAGCAGCGAGTTCAGCAGTTCGTCGAAGCCGTGCACCTGCTCGGTCACCCGGGCCAGGTGGTCGGCGACGTCCCGGAAGTACTTCTGGATGTCCGGGTCGACCAGCCGCTGGAGCGGCTCGGAGAGCTGCTGCATCGGCCGCAGCAGCGGGGTCACCGCGCGCTTGAACTCCAGCACCTCGCGCTTGAGCTGGTAGACCCGGCCGACGTCGGTGCCCTTGCCGCCCTTGTTGGCGAAGACGTCGAACTCGATCTCGTCCACGTCGCTCTGCAGCCGGTTGGCGACCTCCAGGTAGTTGTCCACCACGTGGTCGGCGATCGCGTGCAGCACCGCGGACGGGCCCTTGGCCAGCAGCGCGGTGCCGTCCGCGCTGTCGACGTCCTGCTCCATCCGCCGCCGCAGCTCCTGCAGCGAGCTGTGCCCGCCGTGCCGGACGGTGATCACGAAGTCCTGGCCGGCGAAGACCATCAGCTCCCCGGTGTCGACCACCTCGCTGGTCGGGGTGAGCTGGTCGTGCTCGACGTAGCGGATGGTCTTGAACACGGCGAACAGCACGTCGTCGTAGCGCTCGACCTTGGGGCGCTGGTGCGCGTGCACCGCGTCCTCGACGGCCAGCGGGTGCAGGCCGAAGCGCTGCGCGATGCCCTCGAACTCGGCCTCGGTCGGCTCGTGCAGTCCGATCCAGCTGAACGAACCCGGGGTGCCCTGGAGCTGCTTGGCGGCCTTGACCCGGCGGGCGGCCTCGCGGGGGCTGCAGCTCTCGCCGTGCCGCTTGCCGTCCTGGTAGACCGCACAGTCGACGACCGCCGAGGGCGACTGGCCGGGGTGGATCGAGTCGTACGCGTCGTCGCCCGGGCGGCGGCGGTGCGGGCGGACGGCGGCGCGCAGGTTGTTGATCATCGACATGGCAGGCTCCTTGGGCAGGAGCCGTCGCACGGCGGCACGTCGGAGGGGCCGTGGTGCGGCGGCGAGGAACACCGATGGAATCCGGTGCCTGCGGTCGGCCCTCGGCCTTGCTGGGGCGCGATGCGGGACGACGAGGCTCCGGGGAGGGTGCTCTCCCGGCCCGATGTGACGCCGCCTCAGTCACCTCGGCAGACGCAGCTGTTTCAGCTGGAGAGGTGAGGGGTACGGGGAAGGCGTCCGGGCCGGGTAGAGCTGCCGGTACTGCATGGTCGGCTGGTATCCACCGCAACCACCTCCTTCACGCCGCTGCCCCGGGCGACAGAAGTCCCCGGTGGTCAGCTGCTCACATTAACAGCTGACGGGGCCCCGCCGCTGGGGTGTTCACGGGCCGGTCGCCGGGCGCGGGTTACGCTCACCGGCATGGCGCACGACTTCCCGCTCTTCGGCGATCCGTCCAGTGATCCGCACGGCCCCGGCCGGCACACCCGCGAGGCCGTGCTGGCCGCCGTCGAGGCCCGGCTGCTGACCACCTTCGGCGAACCGAGCGGCCGGGCGGCGGTGACCTTCCTCGGCACCGACCGGATCGAGGTGCTGCGCTTCGGCCCGGACGCCGAGGGGCTGGTCCGCTACGCCACGCTGGGGATGGCCGCGACGCCGATGGCGGACCCGACCGCGACGGTCGCCGACCCGGTGCGCGGGCCCCGCGCGGAGCTGGTGCTGACCGTCCGGGGCGGGCGCGACGACGTCCTCAGGACGCTGGCCACCTTCGCGGCGACGCCGCAGGTGGAGGGTCTGGTGGTGGCGCCCGGCGGCTCGCTGGACCTCGGCTCCCCGCTCTGGGCGGGCGCGCCGTTCACCTCGGTGCTGGCCGCCGAGCCGGGCGGGCTGGTGCCGGACCTGGAGCTCGACGAGCCGGCCGACCCGGTGCGGTTCCTGCCGCTGCTGCCGATGACGCCCAACGAGGCCGGCTGGAAGCGGGTGCACGGCGCGGCCGCCCTGGAGGAGCTCTGGCTGCGGCACGGGACCGACCTGCGGGACCCGCTGCGCCGCGCCGTCCCGCTGGACTGAACCCCCCTCAGGCCGGCCGTCCCCGCGCGGTTCAGCCCTGTTCGGCGATGAACCCGAAGACACCGTCGGCGGTCAGCTGGACGGCGATCGCGGAGAGCAGCAGGCCCGACAGTCGAGTGATCAACACCACACCGCCCTCCTTGATGACGGTGATGATGAGCAGCGAGAAGCGCATCGTCAGCCACATCACGACGTGCATCACGACGATGGCGCACCACACCGCGAGCTCCTGCGCGCCGGTGTCCGCGGCCTGGACGGCCAGGATGACGGCGACGATCGCGCCGGGGCCGGCCAGCAGCGGCGTGCCGAGCGGGACGAGGGCGACGTTCACCTCCTTGGTCTGCGTCGGCTCCTCGATCTTGCCGGTCAGCAGGTCGAGGGCGATCAGCAGCAGCAGGATGCCGCCGGACACCTGCAGCGCCGGGACGGAGACGTGCAGGTAGTCCAGGATCTGCCGGCCGAACAGGCCGAAGGCGGTGATCACGCCGAGCGCCACGGCGGCGGCCTGCCAGGCCATCCGGCGGCGGACCTTGTGGGCCCGGCCGGAGGTCAGCGCCAGGAAGATCGGGATGGTGCCCGGCGGGTCCATGATCACGAAGAGGGTGACGAACAGCGACCCGAACGTCGTGACGTCGAAGAAGCTCATGCCCGAATTGTCCGGTTGTGGAACGCCCGTTGCCCCCGCGAACCCTGACGGCGCGCGGGTGGACTTTCGTGCGGGCGCGTGGAGGCGCGGGCGGGCGGGCGCCGTCCGGGTGCGCCGACAGGCTGCGCCGGCGCGAGCCACGGACCGGGCCGGTCGTCAGGCGCCGATCGGCGCGGCCCCCGTCGCCTGCGCCAGCAGCGCCTCGTAGACCTCCGGGTCGGTGGTGTGCTCGCCGAGTCGGACCGTCTTGCGGCTGCCGTGGTAGTCGCTGGAGCCGGTGGTGAGCAGGCCCAGGTCGGCGGCCAGGCCGCGCAGATGGGCGCGGGTCTCCTCGTCGTGGTCCATGTGGTCCACCTCCAGCGCCGCCAGCCCCGCCGCCGCGAGTCCGGCGATGGTCGCGTCGGAGACCGTCCGCCCGCGCTTGACCGCGCCCGGGTGGGCGAAGACCGGCACCCCGCCGGCCGCCCGGACCAGCCGGACCGCCTCGACCGGATCGGTCTCGTGCTTGCGGACGTCGGCGCGGCCGCCGTTGGCCAGCCAGTCGGCGGTGAAGGCGTCCGAGACGGTCGCCACCACGCCCGCCTCCACCAGCGCGCTGGCGATGTGCGGGCGGCCCACCGAGCCGGTGCCCGCGATCCGCTCCACCTGCTCCCAGCTGATCGGCGCGCCCAGCTCCCGGCAGCGCTCGACCACCGCCCGGCCGCGCCGGAACCGGTCGGTGCGGACCAGCTCGCGCTCCTGCGCGAAGGCCGGCTCGGCCGGGTCGAACAGGTAGGCCAGCAGGTGCAGGCTGATGCCGTCGGTGTGGCAGGACAGCTCGGCGCCCGGCACCAGGGTCAGGCCGCTGCCGGCCGGCAGCGCGCGCACCGCCGCGGTGGCCGCGGCATGGCCGGAGACGGTGTCGTGGTCGGTCAGCGCCACCACGTCCAGGCCCGCCGCGACGGCGGCGGCCACCAGCTCGGCCGGGCTGTCGGTGCCGTCGGAGGCGTTGCTGTGGGCGTGCAGATCGATGCGCACGGGTGTCAGGGCTCCTGGGGGTCGACGCTCGCCGGGTCCGCCTCAGGATAGTCAGGGCCCGCCGTTCGCCGACCGCGGTCGGCGACCGCCCGGAGCGTCCGGGGCGTCCGGCCCCGGGCGCCGCCCCGTCGGGAGCGGCCGCCGTCAGCCCAGCAGGCGCGGGGTGAGCGCCCCGCAGGGCAGCAGGTCCAGCTCTGCGCCGGCCTCCCGCAGGTCGGTGAGCACCAGTTCGTCGTACATCACCAGGGCCGACTGCTCGGGCCAGGCGATCGCCCACAGCCAGAGGCCGCGGGCCTCGCCGGCGAACACCGCGCGGTCGGGCGGGGCGTCGGGCACGTGGAACATCGGGGTCGGCCGTCCGGCCGCCAGCAGCTTGGCGTCGGCGGGTTTGTACAGCGAGACGGAGTCGCCCGGGTCGGGGCCCGGCAGCCCGGCGTAGCGTGCGCCGAGACCGACGCCCAGCTCCTCGGCCACCAGCACCAGCTCGCCGAATCCGCCGAGCGGGGCGGGCCCGGCGCAGGCGACGGCGGTGGCCCGGGCGCCCGAAAGGTCGTCACCGACGTGCGCGATCCCGGTGTAGAGCCAGCCGACCGGCAGTGGCCAGGGCAGCCAGACGGGCACCTGCGAGCGGGCCACGGCCACGCCCAGTGCCTCCACGCTCGGGGGCAGTACGGGCTGCATCGGGTGCACCGCTCCGTGCCGGTCGCACTGCCAGGTGTCTGAGAACAGACCGGGGGCGCGGACCCGACCGGCGCACCTCGGGCAGCTTGGCTCGCCCCTCATAGCCGACAACGCTCCTCCCTCCAGACCGCCGCGTCAAGGACGATCACCCGTACGGAGTGCGTCGCGTCATCTGCCGGTGCGTCGGCCACCCGCGCCGGCGGGCCGTGCGGGCGGTCCCGGCTAGGGGATGTCCAGCGACGGGCGGCGGCAAACGTCACGGGCCCGCCCCGGAACACACTGACGCCCCGTCATCGACTGTGCGGTGACAGGGCGTCAGTGGGGTATCGGAACGTCGGACGCGGGCGCTTCGCAGGTGTCCGGGGCGGACTCCGGACCCCCGGCCGGGGCTGCGCCGGGCGGCGTCAGATGGTCTTGCACGGGCGGATGAGCAGACGCTCACCGGTCCGGGCCGCAGCCTGGACCAGCTCGTTCACGGTCTCGGCGTCGGCAATCAGCCGGTCGGTGGCGGCACCCTGGGCGTCGTCCAGTCGGAGAATTTCGAAGCGCATGGGCCTCTCCTTTCCTGGCCCCGGTGACCGGGGCGGTTGTGGCTGAGTCGGGATCAGCCCTTTGAGGGTCTGTGGCGTCGTTCGTTCGGCGGTCTGCTGCTGCAAGCGTGCCCCCCTGGTCGCCGGGACTGCCGGCACCTCATGGACCACTGTGGCGCGGTGCTGATTCCGGGTGGTTGCCCGCCCGTGAAGTCCCGGTTTCGGCTGACTGGCGTGGATCGGCGCAGTCGTACGGCCGGTCGTCGGTTCAACAGGCTGTCGTCGGGTTCAACAGGCTCGGGACGGTCGAAGATTCCCGGACAGACTCAAATATTACCGGAACTAACGAATTCTGTCCCGCGAGAAATCCCGGAACCGTCCGGGAGGTGTGCGTCCGCCCACCTCCCGGACCTGCCCCGGCCCTCGGCCGGGGGTGTATCCGTGCAGGTCAGGACCAGAACTGCGCCAGTGCCGCGGCGGTACGAGCCGGCTGCTCGGCGTTCGGGGAGTGCCCGGCGTCGTCGATGATCACGCGGCGGGCCCCGAGCCGCAGCGCCATCCGGGACTGCTCCTCCACCGGCCACGCGTAGTCCCGCACGCCGGAGAGCACCAGCTTGGGCAGCCCGGGGGTGGCGGCCGCCAGCTCGTCCGCCCGGTCCGGGCCGGAGATCAGGTGCCCGCCGGTGGTGATCAGCGCCTGCGGGACGTTGGCCAGCCACCGCTCGTGCAGGAACCGCGCCACGTCGGGGGCCGGACGGCGGGCCGGGTCGCCGCTGCCCTCCTCCATCTGCTGCAGGATCTGCCAGATGGACTCCAGGTCCATCGTCTGCAGCGCGTCCACCAGCAGCTTGGTGCGGGCGGCCTCGGAGGGGTCGATCGCCGCGGGGCCGGTCGAGAGCAGCGTCAGCGAGCTCCAGGGCGGCGGCCCGTCGGCGCCCAGCAGGGCCTCCCGGACCACCAGGCCGCCGAAGGAGTGGCCCAGCAGGTGCAGCGGGCCCGCGCCGTCCAGCAGGGCGCCCAGCGCCCGGACGTCGGCGCCCAGGGCCGCGACGGCGTACGCCGCGGGGTCGTCCGGACCGCCGCTCTGGTACTGGCCGCGCTGGTCCACCGCCACCACCCGGTAGCCCGCCTCGGCGAGCGGCTCCAGGAGGGCGACGAAGTCCTCCTTGCTCCCGGTGAAACCGGGCACCAGCAGGGCCGTCCCCAGCGGAGCGCCGGCCGGGTCGGCCCACAGGGCGGCGAACTCCCCGCGCGCGGTGGTCAGCCGCAGCGAGCGCGCGCAGCCGGGCAGGGTCAGGAACGGCGGGGTGCTCATCGTGCGGTCTCCTCCAGGGCGGGGCCGGTCGCAGTACCTTCCGAGCCTAGCCACCGGGCCCGGCGGCCAGGCCGCACCGACGCGGCCGTGGCGCTGCGGCGGGCGGGCGGCTGGGCCGGACGGAGCAGCGGGGCCCGCCGGGCCGGGCATCGGGTCGACGGGGTGCCGGGGCGCCCGGCGGCGTCGCCGGGTCACGTCGTAGGGGCCCGCCGGCGCCCGGGAACGGCCGGGGCGGGCCGGCCCTTGGGGGCCGACCCGCCCCGGTGTGCGGATCCCGGTGGGTGCCGGATCAGACCGCCGGGGCGGCCTCGCCGCCGGCGGCCGGGCGGCGGGTGCGGGTGCGGCGGCGCGGGGCGGCCTCACCCTCCGTCTTGTCGGCGGCCTTGGACTCGGCCTTCGGCTCGGCCTTGGCGGGCGCCTCGGCGCCGGCCTCGGTCACCGCGGCGGCCGTGCCCTCACCGGCGGCGGCGCTGCGCGGGCGGCGACGACGACGGCGCGGGGCGCCCTCGCCCTCGGCCGCGGCGTCGGCGGTCGCGGGGGCGACGGCCTCGACCACGGCGCCGTCGGCCACCGCGTCGGCCGAGGTCGTGCCACCGCGGGTGCGGCGACGCTCACGGGTCTTGCGGGCGGGCTTCTCCTCGGCCACCTCGGCGGCCGGAGCCGCCGGGCCGCGGCCGGAGCCGGAGCCGCCGGCGGGCTTGCCGCCCCGGGTCCGGCCGCCGGCCGAACGGGAGCCGCGGCCGCCGGTCTCGCCGAGGTCCTCGACCTCCTCGGCGCCCAGGCCGGCCCGGGTCCGCTCGGCGCGCGGCAGCACGCCGGTGGTCCCGGGGGCGATCTTCAGCAGCTCGTAGAGGTGCGGGGAGGTGGAGTAGGTCTCCTCCGGCTCCGGGAACTTCAGGTCCAGCGCCTTGTTGATCAGCTGCCAGCGCGGGATGTCGTCCCAGTCCACCAGCGTCACGGCGGTGCCGGAGGCGCCGGCCCGGCCGGTGCGGCCGATCCGGTGGAGGTAGGTCTTCTCGTCCTCGGGGCACTGGTAGTTGATGACGTGGGTGACGCCCTCGACGTCGATGCCGCGGGCGGCGACGTCGGTGCAGACCAGGACGTCGACCTTGCCGCCGCGGAAGGCCCGCAGGGCCTGCTCGCGGGCGCCCTGGCCGAGGTCGCCGTGGACGGCGCCGGCGGCGAAGCCGCGCTGGGTCAGCTGGTCGGAGACGTCGGCGGCGGTGCGCTTGGTGCGGCAGAAGATCATCGCCAGCCCGCGGCCCTCGGACTGCAGGATCCGCGAGACCATCTCGACCTTGTCCAGCGAGTGGGCCCGGAAGATGTGCTGGGTGGTGTTGGCCACGGTGTGGCCGGTGTCGTCCGGCGCGGCGGCCCGGATGTGGGTCGGCTGGCTCATGTAGCGGCGGGCGAGGCTGATGACCTGGCCCGGCATGGTGGCCGAGAACAGCAGGGTCTGCCGCTTCGCCGGCAGCATGGTGAGGATCTTCTCGACGTCGGGCAGGAAGCCCAGGTCGAGCATCTCGTCCGCCTCGTCCAGGACGAGGGCGCGGACCTTCGAGAGGTCGAGCTTGCGCTGGCCGGCGAGGTCCAGCAGGCGGCCGGGGGTGCCGACGATGATGTCGACGCCCTTCTTCAGCGCCTCGACCTGCGGCTCGTACGCCCGGCCGCCGTAGATGGCGAGCACGCGGACGTTACGGACCTTGCCGGCGGTCTGCAGGTCGTTGGTGACCTGCGTGCACAGCTCGCGGGTCGGGACCACGATCAGCGCCTGCGGGCTGTCGCAGAGCTGCTCCTCGGTCGCCCGGCCGGCGTCGACGTCGGCGCGCACGACGACCCGCTCGATCAGCGGCAGGCCGAAGCCCAGGGTCTTGCCGGTGCCGGTCTTGGCCTGGCCGATGACGTCGTGGCCGGTCAGGGCGACCGGAAGGGTCATCTCCTGGATCGGGAAGGGGTGGATGATGCCGACGGCCTCCAGGGCCTCGGCGGTCTCCGGGAGGATTCCGAGCTCACGGAACGTGGTCTTCGTGGGTTCAGCGGTGGTGGACAGGGTGCTGCCTCTTCCATGTGGGGGGCCGAGAGCGAGAGGGCGGCGGGCAGCCGCGCGGCTGCGGGCGGGCCGGATCGGCCCGAATACAGCTGCGTCGGACGCACAACCGCGCCGGTCCCTGCGGCCGGCCGAGGTCGGACGGCCCGTGAAGGCGCGTCGCCCGGCGGCGTGGGGGAGGATTTCCCGTGAGGGAACCCGGCGCGGGACCTGCACCGTGGGGGCGCGGTCCGCGGCGGCCCTCGCTCGGCCACTGATGCGGTGCCAAGGCTTGAGGTCCAAGCCAAGGTCGGAGCCGATCGGCTCTCCGACCGGGCATCCGCGTACGTGAGCGCCCGGCATCCGGGCGGGACGTGTCCGGCAAGGACGACATCCGTTCGGAGCGGGCTCGCCCGGTCCGCCGGAAGCGGCGGAACCATGCGAGCACTACGGGCCTCCCTACCACCATACAGTCACGCGACGACTCGAACACGTGACGCGGGTGACACGGCCGCCGGGGCCGCCGGCCGCCGCGCCCGGCCGGGGATCCCGTCGCCCGCGCCGCGGTCGGCCGCCGGGCCGGTGCCGCGGCCCGGATCCCGGCCCCGACCGGGGCGACGCCGCCGGCCGCCGGGGCGGACCCGCCGACCGGCACAGCGCCGGCTTCCGTGCGCCTTCAGCCGGGCGGGCTAAGGTGGCGAGCCATGGAGACCCAAGGTGAGACCCAGGACGTCGGGGCCGGTTCGATCGGTGACTGGGCCAGTCGCTCGGCCGACCCGGGGTACCGGGCGGCGGTGGTGGATCTGCTCGGCGCCCTCGCGTACGGCGAGCTGAGCGCCTTCGAGCGGTTGGCCGAGGACGCCAAGTTCGCGCCCGGCCTGGCCGACAAGGCCGCGCTGGCCCGGATGGCCTCCGCCGAGTTCCAGCACTACCAGCTGCTGCACGACCGCCTCGCCGCGGTCGGCGCGGACCCGGACGAGGCGATGACCCCCTTCGTCGAGCCGCTGGAGGGCTTCCACCGGCTGACCGCGCCGTCCGACTGGCTGGAGGGCCTGGTCAAGGCGTACGTCGGGGACGCCATCGCGACCGACTTCTACCGCGAGGTGGCCGTCCGGCTGGACGACGACACCCGCGACCTGGTGCTGGGTGTGATGGCCGACACGGGCCACGCCCAGTTCGCCGTCGACAAGGTCCGCCAGGCCATCGCGGAGAACCCGCGGGTGGGCGGCCGGCTGGCGCTCTGGGGCCGGCGGCTGATGGGCGAGGCGCTCAGCCAGGCCCAGCGGGTGGTGGCCGAGCGGGACGCGCTGTCGAACCTGCTGGTCGGCGGCGCGCAGGTGCAGGGCTTCGACCTGGTCGAGGTCGGCAAGATGTTCAACCGGATCACCGAGGCGCACACCAAGCGGATGGCCGCGCTGGGGCTGGCCTCCTGACCCCGTTCTCCTGAGACCGGCCTCCGGACCGCCGGGACGGTCGCCCGGCGGTCCGCCGGCCGTCAGCCGCTCACGCGGGCCGTCGCCGGCCCGCGTGCCGGCCGGCGCCGTCGCGGTGCGCACCGGCCCGGCGGCCCGCCGGTTCGGGCCGGGCGAGCACCGAGACCAGCAGGGCCGAGCCGGTCGCCGAGATCGCCAGCACCAGGGCCGACAGTGCCCCGCCCAGGGCGTAGTGCGCGATCACCCCGCTGACCAGCGCCGCCACCACGGCGGTACCGAGGGTCAGGGCGCGCGAGGGCGGGAAGTACTCCGGGTGCCAGGCCAGCGCGAAGGCGCCGACCAGCAGGCCGATCAGGACGAAGGCGACCGGTTCGACGAGCAAGAGCTGCCTCCTGGGATCGCGGTGTGCGGCTGCCCGTGCCCGTACCCGGAAGCGAACGGCCGCACACACCCGGCGCCCGTACCGGTGCGGGCCCACCACCGGGGCCCGCACCGGTGCCCCGGCCGGGAACGCACCGGTGCCCCGCCCCTCGACGAGGGACGGGGCACCGGTGGACCGTCTCAGGCGGTGCCGAAACCGACCTTGCGGACGGTCGGCTCGCCGATCTCCACGTACGCCAGGCGCTCGGCCGGGACGATGACGCGGCGGCCGTGCTCGTCGGTCAGCGTGAGGAGCTTCGAGGTGCCCTCCAGCGCCTTCGCGACCGCGCTCTCGACCTCATCGGCAGTCTGCGGGCTCTCGAGAACGATCTCTCGGGGCGCGTTCTGCACGCCGATCTTGACCTCCACGGCTTCCGTCCCTCCGGGGTTGCAGCCATCCACGCGCGGGAGCCGGACCGCCCTGGAACAGGCGTTCGTGGCCACCGCGCCGTACAGCCTCACCATAGAGCACGAGCTGCGCGCTGAGGTGAAGGTCAGGAGATCGCCTACTCGGCAGCGGACTCGGCGCCGCCCTCCGCGCCCGGCTCGCCCGGGTGCATCGGGAAGCCCTTGAGCCCCCGCCAGGCCAGGCTGGCGACCAGGCGCACGGCCTCGTCGTGCGGGATCTCCCGGCCCTGCGAGAGCCAGTAGCGGGCGGTGATCTGGGCCAGCCCGCAGACGCCGGCCGCGAGCAGCTTGGCCTCCGCCTCGGGCAGGTCGGTGTCCTCGGCGATGACCTGGCTGACCAGGGTCGCGCTCAGGTCGGCGGCCCGGTCGACCCGCTCGCGCACGGCCGGCTCGTTGGTCAGGTCCGACTCGAAGACCAGCCGGAACGCGCCGGACTCGCTGGCGACGTAGTGGAAGTACGCCTCCATCGTCGCGGCCACCCGCTGCTTGTTGTCGGTCGTCGCCGACAGCGCGGTCCGGGTCGCCTCCACCAGAGCGTCGCAGTGCTTGTCGAGCAGCGCGAGGTAGAGCTCCAGCTTCCCGGGGAAGTGCTGGTACAGCACCGGCTTGCTGACCCCGGCGCGGTCGGCGATGTCGTCCATGGCCGCAGCGTGGTAGCCCTGGGCGACGAACACCTCCTGGGCAGCGCCGAGCAGTTGTTCACGGCGGGCGCTTCGCGGCAGGCGGGCACCGCGCGGGCGCTCCTGCGCCTCCTGGATGGCCGTCACGGCGCTCCTCACTTCACGGGATCTACAGCACGGGCAAGGTGACTGATTCTACTTTTGGGTAACCACATCCGCGCCGGGTGGAGCCGATAAAAGCACGGAACCCCCTTGTCGGGAGCCCACAATACGGGCGTGACCAAGGCTGTTGGCAGCGGTGCGGTCCCGGAACGGTACCTTCCCGAGGCCTGGGATTTCCTTCCCGGGGCTCACTACCATCGTCCTCCATGAGCGCTGAGCAGCAGGTGGAGCCGATGGCCGAGGGCGGGACGCGTGCGGGCGCGGAGATCCGGACGGTCGAGATCCCCGGGGCGGTACTGGCCGTGAGCGGGCCGGTGGAGACCGGGCCGCGAGGTGGCGCGCAGCTGCCGCCGGCGCTGTTCGTGCACGGGCTCGGCGGCGCGTCCGACAACTGGACCGAGCTGATGGACGAGCTCTCCGACCTGGTCGCCGGCGAAGCCGTGGACCTGCCCGGCTTCGGCCGCTCGGCCCCGCCCGCGGACGGCAACCTGTCGCTGTCCGGGCACGTCAGGGCCGTGATCGGGTACCTGGAGGCGTCCGGCCGGGGCCCGGTGCACCTGTTCGGCAACTCGCTCGGCGGCGCCGTCGCCGTCCGTCTCGCCGCCCTGCGGCCCGACCTGGTGCTCAGCCTGACACTGATCTCCCCGGCGCTGCCCGAGCTGCCGCCGCAGCGCACCGCCTGGCCGACCGGCCTGCTCGCGGTGCCCGGGGTGCCCGCCCTGATGCGGCGGATGCCGGCGAACGGTCGCAGCGTCGAGGACGCCACCGAGGGCCTGCTGCGGCTGGTGTACGGCGACGTCGCCTCGGTGTCGGAGGCCCGGCGGGCCGCCGCCGTCGCCGAGTACCGCCGCCGGACGGGACTGCCGTACGCGATGCAGGTGCTGGTCGGCTCGGCCCGCGGGATCGTCTCGGCGTACACCGAGCGCGGCGAGCAGTCGCTGTGGCGGCAGGCGGAGCAGGTCCGGGTGCCGGTGCTGCTGGTGTACGGGCTCAAGGACAAGCTGGTCTCGTACCGCTCGGCCCGGCGGGCCTGTGCCGCCTTCGTCGACGCCCGGCTGCTGGTGCTGCCGGAGTCGGGGCACGTGGCGATGATGGAGTTCCCGGCGCAGGTGGCCCGGGCCGTCCGCGAGCTGCTCGCGCAGGTGCCCCCGGGCCCGGCGGCAGCCACCGGCGAGCGGGCCGGACTCCTCGACGGGGTCGCCGTCGGGGACGTGGCCGGGGCCGGGGAGGCCGACGGGGCCGCCGACGGGGGCGTGGAAAACGTGGGCTCCTAACGCCCCGGATCAGGGTTGGTCACGCCCGTTCACTCGTTCAGGTGGCAACCGGGCAGGCGGCCGATGGATTGTCGGCGGTCCGTCCTACCTTTTTGATGTCGGACCGAACAGGTGTGGGGGAGCAGCAGCCGCCGGGGTGCCCGAAGGGGCGGCTGCGAGAGGGGGGCCCGGCGGGCCGGCGTGCGGCCTGTCGGGCGGCACGTCCGGGCCGCCCATGAGCGGTGCCCCTCCGGGACGGCGGTGTCGCCGGCCGATCCGGCTCCTCAGCTCCTCGACTGCTGAAGCAATCCGTTGATCCGCTCTGCTCTGGAGGTCTTCGTGCGCATCGCACTGCTCACCGAGGGCGCCCGGCCGTACGCACAGCGTGGCGGCCCGGGCTGGAGTGCCCGGCTGGCCGAGGGCCTGCGCGAGCACGAGTTCGAGCTGTACGTGCTGGCCGGCCCGGCCGGCCGGGGCACGGCGGGCGACGGGCCGGGCGGCGTCCAGGGGCGCTTCGACGCCGTGCACGAACTGCCGATGTGGGGCGTGCGGCCCGCCGGGCGCGGGCCCGTCGCCCTGCGCCGGCGGCAGTACCAGCGGGCGTACGAGCAGCTGGTCCGGGCCCTGGTGATGCCGCGCGAGCGCGGCTCCTTCGGCCCCGGCCTGTACCGGCTGGCCGAGCTGGCCCGGGCGGACGGCGGCCTGCCCGCCTTCCTCGCCTCCGGGCAGGCCCAGCGGGTCCTGGAGCGCGCCTGGAGATCGCCCGGCGCCGACACCGCGGCCGGACAGCCGATGGTCAGGGACGTCCTGGTCGCCGCCGACCTGCTGGAGCAGTGCCTGCGGCCGCTGTCCGCGCCCTGGTACGGCACCGGGCCCGGCGGCCTCGGCGCCGCGGACGTCTGCCACGTGATCGGCACCGGCCCCGCGGCCCTGCCCGCGCTCGCCGCGAAGCAGCTGCACGGGGTGCCGTTCGTGGTCACCGAACACGGCCTGCACCTGCGCGAGCAGTACGCCGGCTACCGCGAGGCGCCCTACCGCTGGCCGGTCCGCGCCCTGCTGCTCACCTTCTTCCGGCTGCTCACCGAGGAGACCTACCGGCAGGCCGCCCTCCTCACCCCGGGCAGCGCCCACGACCAGCAGTGGCAGCGCCGGGTCGGCGCCGACCCGGCCCGCACCAGGGTCGTCCACGAGGGCACCCCGGCGGTGGCCCGGCCGGCCGCCGGCCCGGAGCCGACGGCGCCCACGGTGGTGTGGGTCGGCCCGCTGGAGCCCGGGCGCGACCCTGCCCTGATGCTGCACGCCTTCGCCCGGATCCACGCGGAGCTGCCCGCGGCCCGGCTGCTGATCCACGGCGAGGAGGCCGCGCCGGACTACCTCGCGCACTGCGAGGCGCTGGCCGGGCGGCTCGGCCTGACCGGGTCGGTGGAGTTCGCCGGCCGGCCGGCCTCCGCCGCCGAGGCCTGGCGCAGCGGCACGGTGGTGGTCTTCACGGCACTGGTCCAGCGGGGCCCGCTGCTGCTCGCGGACGCGATGCTGAGCGGCCGCGCGGTGGTCTCGACCGACACCGGGGTGGCCCGTGAGGTGGTCGGGCCGACCGGCCTCCTGGTGCCGCCGAGGGATCCGCAGGCACTGGCAGGCGCCTGCCTGGCCCTGTTGAGGGACGAGGAACGCCGCTCGCGCCTGGGGCTCTCGGGCAGGCTGCGCGCGCAGGAACGCTTCGCCGTGGAGCCGGTGGTCACCGCCTTCCGCGACATCTACCTGGAGCTGGTCTCGAACTGGCCGGCCTATCCGGACGGCCGGAGCGGCGCCTCGGGGCAGCGGCTGCGGCCGTTCGCCCGGCCGGCCGAGTACTGGATGGCCGCCGGGCCGGCAGGCCGCGCCCCGGCCGCCGACGGGACGGGCGGCGGGCAGCGGCCGACCCGGAGCGAGGCCGGGACCGGCGCCGAGCCGGAGGCCAAGCCGGAAGCGTTGGCGGAGGTGGTCTGATGGCCGGCCGGGATCCAGCGCGCGGGGCCACCCCGGCGGCGGCCCGCCGGGCACCGGCCGGGCGGGTGCCCGGTGTCCGGCGCCCGGGCCGGTACCTGCCGGACGGCCCGTCGTCGGACGGATTGCCTGCGGGCGGTCCGTTATCGGGCGGTCCGTTATCGGGCGGCCCGCTGCCGGGCGGGCCGCCGGCCGGGGAGTCGTCGCCGGTCGGGACGCCGTCGGGCCTGGTGCCCGTGGACGCGCTCGGCCCCGGGGAGGACGATCCGGAGCCGGCCGGATCGCGGGGCGCGGTCGGCGACCCGGTACGTGAACTGATGGCGCGCCACCGCGCCCTGTGCGAGCAGGCGGTCGACCCGCTGGAGATCGCGGCGGTCCTGGAGGAGGCCGGCCTCGGCCCGGGCGCGGCGGCCCGCTACCGGCACGCGGACGTCTTCTCGCTGGCCGAGGAGTTGTACGCCCGGGTGCCGCGCCGCCCGCCCGATCCGGGGGCCGCCGAGCCGGGGGAGTCCTGGCGGCGGCGCTCCGGCGCGGCTCTGTGGACGGCCCTGGCCTCGGCGCTTCCCTGCGCGGCCCTGGCGGCCGTCCGGGGCGCACGCCCGGGACCGCCGGGGGCCCTCGGCCTGCTGGCGGTGCTGGCGGCGGGCGGCTGGCTGGCGGCCGCCGCCGTGCACGCGCTGACCGGGTCGGGGTCGGCCGTGCATCCGGCGACCGGCTCCGGGCCGAACGCCGGCCCGGAGACCGGGCATCCCGAGGCCCCCGAGCGACCGGAACAGCTGGCGGGCCGGCCCGGCCCGTGGAGCGTCAGCCCGTGGAGCGCCGGTCCGGCGCGGCCCGGACGGCGGCGCCCGCGGCCGGCCGTGCTCGGCTACGGCCTGGCGGCCGCCGCCACCCTGCTGCTGCCCCTCGCGGCCGGGGCCGGCCCGGCCCAGGCCGCGATGGTGGTCGCGGCCGGGGCGGCGCTGGGTGCGGCCGAGTGGTCCGCCCGCTGGTTCCGGCACGTCGGCCGGATACACCTGCGGACGGCCGCCACGATCACCGACTTCCGCTCCCGGCTGCGCCCGGTGCTGCCGGTGGCGGTCGGCCTGCACCTGGCGGTGCTGGCCGTGCTGACCTTCGCCGCCCTCGCGGTGCTCACCGCCGTCGCGCCCCGGCCCGGCCCGCCGGGCGGCGGGCTGCTGCACGCCGTGGCGCACCGCGCGGACGCGGTCCAGTGGGCGGCCCAGGGCGGCCAGGGGCTGCTCCTCCTGCTCGCCGTGCTGCTGCTGCACTGCGGCCGGGCCGGAGCGGCGGCCGCCGCCCTCGCGGCGGGCTCCGCCGGGGCGACCTTGCTGCTGCTCCAAGTCCGGCCGGGCCTCGGCTGGCCGTTGCTCGCGGAGCACGGCCCGGCCGGTGCGCTGCTGCTCGGCAGCGGGCCCGCCGTGGCCGTGCTGCTGCCGTACGCCTGGGTGGTGCTGGGACGGCCGGGCTCGTACCGCTGAGCCGGCCAGGTGCCGGCCGGCAGTCGCTGCGGGCAGCTGCTGCCGGGAGCCCGCGGGGCGTGCCGCCGTCCGGACGGACGGGCTGCCCGAGGGCCGGGTCCGTCCGCCGCGGCGAGCGGTGGTCGTTTGCTTCCCGCGGGGCCGGTGGTCACGGCCCGCCGGGCCGGTACGCGTCCGGCCCCGGGTCCGAGGGCGCACTGCTGTGGCTCCCGCAGACCCATCCTGATCTCACTTCCGAATTTTTATCTGATCCGCCAGGTCGTCCAAGACCTTGCTTCGTGGAAGGACGCCCCCCGATGAGGGTGCTGCTGCTGGGCGCCGACGGCTTTATCGGCCGTCGGGTCACCGATCGTCTGCTCGTGGACCAGGAGTTGCAGGTGACGGTGCTCGGCCGGCGTGACTCCGCCGACATCCGCTTCGACCTGACCACGGGGAGCCCGGGTGCGCTGGCCAGGTTCCTCGACGCGGTGGCTCCGCAGGTGGTGATCAACTGCGCCGGGGCGACCTACGGCAGCTCCCGGGTGCTGATCAGGTCGAACACGCTGGCCGTCGCCACCGTCTGCGAGGCGATCCGGCGCAGCCGGGAGCCGGCCCGGCTGGTCCATGTCGGCTCGGCCGCCGAGTACGGTCCGGTGCCGGGCGGGATCCCGATCGCGGAGAGCGCCGAGCCGCGCCCGGTCGGCCCGTACGGGGTGTCCAAGCTCGCCGGGACGGAGCTGGTGCTGGCCTCCGGGCTGGACGCCACCGTGCTGCGGGTCTTCGACGTGGTGGGCCCGGGCGCGCCCACGGCCTCCCTCTTCGGTCGGCTCTCGGAGGGGCTGCGCCGGGCGCTGGAGCGGGACGAGTCGGTGGTGCGGATGCCGGACCTGTCCGGATACCGGGATTTCGTCGACGTCCGGGACGTCGCGCGGGCGATCCAGTCGGCGGCGGTCTCGGCGGCCACCGGCGTGATCAACATCGGCAGCGGGCACGCCGTCCGGGCCAGGGACGCCGCCCAGATGCTGGTCCGGACGGCCGGGTTCGAGGGCACGGTGGCCGAGGAGAGCCGGCCGGCGCTGCTTCCGGCGCAGTCGGCGGGCGCCGCCGACCATCTGCTGCACCCGTTGGCGCACCACCTGGCCGGCCACCGTACGGCGGAGTCCCGCGCCGCCGAGGGCCGGTCGGTCGACGGACGCTCGCCGGCCGCGGAGCCGGTGCCGTGGCGGCAGGCGGACGTCCGGACGGCCAGGGACCGTCTCGGCTGGCGGACACAGGTTCCGCTGGAGGAGTCGCTGGGCGACATCTGGCTGGAGACCGCCTGCCGGGTCTGAGCCTGTTCCGTGGCTGTTCCGTGGCTGCTCCGGGGCAGGCCCGGGGTGGGGCTGGGCAGGTCGCGGGCCCCCGCCCCGGCCCGGCCCCCGGGCCCCCGACGGTCGGGGGCCCGGGCCGGCGGCGCTCCGGGCCCACGGCCGGTAGGTCCGCGGACGGCCGGCCGGGGGCGGGTCCCACGATCCGGTGCGCACCGTCTCGCCCATCGGACGAGCTGTCTCGGAATACAGAGGTGGCATGACACTGTTGGCCTAGCAATGCCACCGTTCGACGGCGCCGGATCCATCCGGGCGGCGCGGCCGAACCTGAACTGACGACCATCGGAGTCACCGTGTCGCTGCCACCCCTGGTCGAGCCGGCCGCCGAGCTCACCGTCGACGAGGTCCGCAGGTACTCCCGCCACCTGATCATCCCCGACGTGGGCATGGCCGGGCAGAAGCGGCTGAAGAACGCCAAGGTGCTGTGTGTCGGCGCCGGCGGCCTCGGATCCCCCGCGCTGATGTACCTGGCCGCGGCCGGTGTGGGCACGCTCGGCATCGTCGAGTTCGACGTCGTCGACGAGTCCAACCTGCAGCGCCAGATCATCCACGGTCAGTCCGACATCGGCCGTTCCAAGGGTGAGTCCGCGCGGGAGTCCGTGCTGGAGATCAACCCCTACGTCAACGTGATCCTCCACGAGGACCGCCTCGACAACTCCAACGTGATGGAGATCTTCTCCGGCTACGACCTGATCGTGGACGGCACCGACAACTTCGCCACCCGCTACCTGGTGAACGACGCCGCGGTGCTGCTCGGCAAGCCGTACGTCTGGGGCTCGATCTACCGCTTCGACGGCCAGGCCAGCGTGTTCTGGGCCGAGCACGGCCCCTGCTACCGCTGCCTCTACCCGGAGGCCCCGCCGGCCGGCATGGTCCCGTCCTGCTCCGAGGGCGGCGTGCTGGGCGTGCTCTGCGCCTCCATCGGCTCGATCCAGGTCACCGAGGCGATCAAGCTGCTCGCCGGTGTCGGCGAGCCGCTGGTCGGCCGGCTGATGATCTACGACGCCCTGGAGATGAACTACCGCCAGGTCAAGGTCCGCAAGGACCCGGACTGCGCGCTCTGCGGTGAGAACCCCACCGTCACCGAGCTGATCGACTACGAGGCCTTCTGCGGCGTCGTGTCGGACGAGGCCCAGGCCGCCGCCGCGGGCTCGACCATCACCTCGAAGCAGCTCAAGCAGTGGCAGGACGACAAGGAGGACATCCTCCTGATCGACGTCCGCGAGCCCGGCGAGTACGAGATCGTCAACATCCCCGGCGCGGTGCTGATCCCGAAGAACGAGTTCCTCATGGGCAACGCCCTGGAGACGCTCCCGCAGGACAAGAAGATCGTGCTGCACTGCAAGTCGGGCGTCCGCTCGGCCGAGGTGCTGGCCGTGCTGAAGTCCGCGGGCTTCTCGGACGCCGTCCACCTCGGTGGCGGCATCCTCGGCTGGGTCAGCCAGATCGAGCCGCACAAGCCGGCCTACTAGGCCCCTGCGACCCCGGCCGGGGTCAGGCTCCGCGAAGGTCCGGAGGGGCCGCCGCCTCCTGAAGCTTCAGGAGGCGGCGGCCCCTCCGCGTTGCCCGGCGCCGCCGCGGCGGGGCCGGTACCCGCTGGGGGCCCTGGCTAGAGCGAGCCCTTGCGCTGCAGGACGTTGTAGGCGATCCAGCCCGGCAGCACCGGCAGCCAGAAGGTCAGCGCCCGGTAGAGGAAGACGGCCGGGGTGGCCACCGCCGGCGGGACCCCGGCCACCGTCAGCGCACCGATCAGCGCGAACTCCACCGGGCCGATCCCGCCCGGGGTGGGAATGGCGGACCCGGCCGCGTTGGCGGTCAGGAACACCACGGCCACCGCGGAGAAGCTGATGTCCCCGCCGAAGGCCTGCACCGAGGCGTCCAGGCAGGCGGTGAAGCTCATGGTCAGCAGCAGGATGCCGCCGAAGCCGGTGAGCAGCTTGGTCGGGGTCTGCATCAGGTCGAGCATCCGCGGGACGACCCCGAAGAACAGCGAGCGGACCCTGGTCACCACGAAGCGCCGCAGCGGGCCGACGGCGGCCACCACCAGGGCCAGCACGGCGGCCGCCAGCACACCGATGATGACCGCGCGGGAGGCGCTGAGGTCGCCGTTGGTCTGGCTGCCGGTGATCAGACCGAAGCTGAACAGCAGCAGCAGGTGCCCGGCCAGGCCGGCCAGCTGGGAGGCGCCGACGCTCGCCACCGCCTGGCCCGGCCGGATGCCGGACTTCTGCAGGTAGCGGGTGTTCAGCGCGATGCCGCCGATCGCGGCGGGCGCCACCAGTTTCACGAAGGAGCCGGCGACCTGGGCCGCGACCGTCCGCCGGAACGGCAGCCGCTCGGGTACGAAGCCGGTCAGGCTCATCGAGGCGGCGATGTAGCTGAAGGCGGCGGCCGCCAGGGCCAGCGCCGCCCAGGCCCAGTTCATCTGGGAGAGCTTGAGCTGCGCGGGCTTGATGGTGGTCAGCGCCAGGTAGGCGGCGAAGGTGAGCGCGATGACCATGATCAGGGTCTTCGGCTTCAGCCGCTCCAGCTTGGCCGGCTCCATCGGTGCCTCGGGGGCGATCTGCAGAATCTGCCCGCGGATCCGGCTGAGGAGGTCCTCGCCGGCCACCGCGATGTCCTCCTCGGCCTGCTGCTGGGTGCGCTCCCCGGCGGCGACCTGCTCCAGGGCGCGGGCCTGGGCGGCGGCCTTGCGCTCCTTGCTGAGGCGCTTGAGGTCGACCCGGGTGGAGCGGCTCATGCCGACCGGCTGGAGCAGCGGCAGCGCGGCCGCCACCCGCTCCGGCCCGAGCACGTGGTTGGCGACGCTGACCGCCCGCTCCGGGCCGATCCGCAGAGCGAAGGTGGTGACCAGCTGGGCGACGTCGATGCGCAGGGTCAGGTCGCTCGCCGCGATGTCGCCGCCGGAGAGGTTGACCAGGCAGGCCGTCTTGTCGTCCACCACCAGCAGCGACTCGCCGGTGAGCCGGCGGTGGGCGATCCGGCGCTCGTGCAGGGCGGCGACCGACTCCCAGAGGGAGGCCATCACCTGGTCGGTGATCTCCTCGTCCGCCAGGTCGTCCAGCGGCCGGCCCTCGACGTTCTCGTAGACCAGGATGGCGGCGTCCGGCCCGAGCTCGGAGGTGGCCACCAACTGGGGGGCCTGGGCACCGGAGGCGGCCGCCGCGTACGCGATCAGCGCCTCCTGCTCCAGGGCCTGGCGCAGCGACTGCGGGCTGCGCCGGACGGCCACCGAGCGCAGCCGCAGCCGGCGCCAGGCGCGGTAGAAGAAGCCCGAGGCCTGCTGCTCCCGGTCGACGATGTGCACGTCCAGCGGGGGGCCGGTCTGCTGGGTCACGTGGTAGCGGCGGGTGCCGCCGGGGGCGTCGGGGGCCCGGTGCGCGCTGGCCGGGGTGAAGCCGACCTTGCGCAGGCCGATCATCAGGTGCTGGCCGGTCGGGCGGATGTTCGGCGAGCCGATCGCGTAGAGCGTGCCGTAGGCGACGGACCAGCCGATCAGGACGGTCAGCAGCAGCGAGAGCGGTGTGGTGTAACCGCTGATCAGCTCGGTGGCGCCGCTGAGGATGACCACCACCCACAGGGCCACCCGCCAGCGCGGGCGGCTCGACATGCCGACCGCCGTCATATAGGCGATGACCGGTGCGAGGTAGCCGTGCACCGGGTCGGTGAGGGTGCCCGCGCTGTCGGTCGGCAGCCGGGTCAGTGCGTCCCGGATGGTCTCCGAGGCGCCCTCGGCCACCCACCAGTCGATGCCGAGCGACACCCCGTACGCGAGGACGGAGGCGAGCACGCCGTCGGCGACCCGCAGGCCGTCGCGTTTGATCAGGCGCTCCACCGCGAAGGCCAGCGGGACGGCCAGCACCGCGACGCTGGAGACCAGCCCGGCGATGGTGGACAGGACGGGGGAGATCCGCTCCGCGTTGGAGCTGATGTCGATCTCGATCCCGCTGGTGGTCGAGGTCGCGACGCTGGCCAGGACGAACAGTGCGACGATCCCGAACACGCCGGCCAGGAAGCGGATCAGGTCGGAGGGGCGGTGGGCGCGGGCGGCCAGCAGCGGCTCGTCGACGTCCAGGTGGGGGGCTTCGTCGAGCGGGTCGGTCAGCGGGCCCTGGGCACCCTGCTTCGGCTCCTGCTCCGGCTCCGGCCGGGGTTCGGGCTCGGGGAGCGGCTGGGTGGGCTCCGCCTCCAGGTCCGGCAGTTCGATCGGCGGCGGGAGGTCGGCCGGCCCGGGTTCGGGCACCGCCGGCGAGGGCACCGCGGCGCCGGCGGATTTCGGCGGCCGCGGGGTCTTGAACCGACCGTCCTTGATCAGGGACACTTCCGGCGTGGCGGCCGACCCGTCGCCGTGGCCTGCGGACATGTCGGCGGCGGACTCGTCGGAGTCCTCGTCCACGCCCACGTCTGCCGTCCCCGTCATCTGGTCTTGTCCTCGTATCACGACTCACCGCCCCGAAGATGGTGGCATGCCGTGGCGTCCGGCGCTGGACAGGGGCCGGATCGGGCGCGGCGAATACCCCTCACGAGGCCCGCGAATCGCCCGGATGGGGAAGAATGCCGCAGATGACGGACAGCGGGAGGCACGACGGCGAGGGCGCGCTGCCCCCGTTCGCGGAGTTGGTCCTCGATCTTACCGAGCGGATCCCGCCGGGCCGGGTGATGACCTACGGGGACGTCGCCGAGTACCTGGGCGAGGGCGGCCCCCGGCAGGTCGGCCGGGTGATGGCGCTGTACGGCGGCGCGGTGCCGTGGTGGCGGGTGATCCGCGCGGACGGCGCCCTGCTGCCCGGCCACGAGCAGCGCGCGCTGGCCCGCTACCGGGAGGAGGGGACCCCGCTGCGCAGCACCGCCGGGCGGGGGCCGGCCCGGGGGTCGCGGGCGGCCGAGGACCTGCCCAGGGTCGATCTGAAGCTGGCCCGCTGGGACGGGCGGTAGGACGACAGCGACGAGGGCCACGACGGAGAGTCTTCGCCCCGTCGCGCCCCGGCATTCGTGTGACCAGGCGCACCCGCCGGCCAGTGCGCCCCCACCTTCGGCGAACCGGGTGCGTGGTCGGGAATGACGGGGCAGGATCGTAGGCTCGATACGGGCGGGCCCCCGGCGGGCCCGTCCCGCTGTCGCCCGCGGGCAGGACCGGCCGGCCCCCGACGGCCGACCGCACCGTGCCCGCAGGCCCGCCGCCGCTTGATCCGCAGCCCGACCGCAGCCCGACCGCAGCCCGACCCCAGGACGTTCGTGACCTCCCCCTACCGTTTGGTGCGCAGCCCGCTCGCGCAGCCCGCCCCGCCTGTGCTGGACCCGTACCAGCAGGCGGTGGTCGAGCATGCCGGCGGCCCGCTGCTGGTGCTCGCGGGGCCGGGGACGGGCAAGACCACCACCCTGGTCGAGGCGGTCGCCCGGCGGATCGAGCAGGGCACCGACCCCGACCGGATCCTGGTGCTGACCTTCAGTCGCAAGGCCGCCATGGAACTCCGCGACCGGATGTCCGCCCGGATCGGCGCCGCCGCGGCCGCCCCGCAGGCGACCGTGCCGGCGGCACGGCAGGCACCCGAGGCCGCCGGCCCCCAGGCTGCGCAGGAGCCTGTGCTCCGGTCGCCGCAGGACCCTGTGCTCCGGTCGCCGCAGGCGTCTGCGCTCCGGTCGCCGCAGGCGACCACGTTCCACTCCTTCTGCTACGCCCTCCTCCGCTCCCACCAGGACCCCGAGGCCTACGCGGAGCCGCTGCGCCTGCTCTCCGGCCCCGAGCAGGACGTGATGGTCCGCGAGCTGCTGGCCGGCGGCGCCGAGGACGCCCGGCTCGGCGCCGGCCGGATCAGCTGGCCGCTTGACCTGCGGGCCTGCCTGACCACCCGCGGCTTCGCCGACGAGGTCCGTGCCGTGCTCGCCCGCAGCCGTGAGCTCGGTCTCGGCGAGGCCGAGCTGAAGCGCTTCGCGGACGGGGTGCAGCGCCCGGACTGGGCCGCAGCCGCCCACTTCCTGGCCGACTACCTGGACGTCCTGGACCTGCGCGGCGTGCTCGACTACGCCGAGCTGGTGCACCGGGCGGTCCTGCTCGCCGAGCGCCCCGAGGTGGGGGACGAGCTGCGCCGGCGCTACGACGTGGTGTTCGTCGACGAGTACCAGGACACCGACCCGTCCCAGGTGCGGCTGCTGCGGCAGCTGGCGGGCGGCGGCCGCGACCTGGTCGCGGTCGGCGACCCGGACCAGTCGATCTACGCCTTCCGCGGCGCCGACATCAACGGCATCCTCGACTTCCCGCAGGCCTTCCCGAAGGCCGACGGCGACCCGGCCGACGTCCTGGTGCTGCGGGTCTCCCGGCGCTCCGGCGCGGTGCTGCTGGCCGCCTCCCGGGAGCTGGCCCGCCGGATGCCGATGGGCCGGCTGCCCGCCGACAAGCTCGCCCAGCACCGGGCCCTGCTGCCCTCCCGCGAGGGCGGCCGGGTGGAGGTGTACACCTACGCCACCCCCGGCACCGAGCTGGACAGCGTCGCCGACCTGCTGCGCCGCGCGCACCTGGAGGACGGCGTGCCGTGGGGCGAGATGGCGGTGCTGGTCCGGGCCGGCGGCCGCTCGATCCCCGGGGTCCGGCGGGCCCTGAGCGCGGCCGGCGTACCGCTGGAGATCGACGGTGACGATGTGCCGCTGCGCGAGGAGCCGGCGGTGACGCCGCTGCTGCTCGCCCTGCGGGTCTGCGCGGAGCAGGCGGCCCTGGACCGGCCCGGCCGCCGGTTCCCCGACGCGGTCGAGGCCGTGGAAGAGCCCGCGGACGGCCCCGCGGACGGCCCCGCGGACGCGGAGGAGGACGGGCGGGGGCCCGCCGCCGACGGTCCGCTCACCGCCGACCTCGCCCGCACCCTGCTCACCGGCCCGCTCGGCGGCATGGACGGCTCCGACCTGCGCCGGCTCGGCCGCGCCCTGCGTGAGGAGGAGCGGCAGGTGCTGCGCCAGGCCGAGCGGGCCGGGCAGGACGGACCGGACGGGCAGGGCGCGCCCGTCCGCCCGGCGGGCGCCACCGTCCGCTCCGCCGAGGAGCTGATCCGCGAGGCACTGGCCGAGCCCGAGCGCCTGGTCGCGATGGACCCCTCGTACGCCCGGCGGGCCCGCGACCTCGGCATGCTGCTGCGCAAGGTCCGCGAGCTGCTGGCCGGCGGCGGCACCGCCAAGGAGGCGCTCTGGGCGCTCTGGGACGGCAGCCGCCGCTGGCGGGAGCGGCTGGAGCGCGCCGCCCTGCGCGGCGGCGCCGGCGGTCGCAACGCCGACCGCGACCTGGACGCGCTCTGCGCCCTGTTCGAGACCGCCGCCCGCGCCGAGGAGCAGGTCACCGGCCACCGCAGCGCCCTCGACCTGCTCGCCGAGCTGGAGGCGCAGGACATCGCCGCCGACACGCTGACCGTCCGCGCGGTGCGGCCCGACGCCGTCCGGCTGATGACGGCACACCGGTCCAAGGGCCTGGAGTGGCGGGTGGTCGTGGTGGCCGGCGTCCAGGACGGCCTCTGGCCCGACCTGCGCCGCCGCGGCTCGCTGCTGGAGGCCGACCGGATCGGCCGCGACGGCCTCGCCGAGCCGCTCTCCCCGGCCGCCCTGCTCGGCGAGGAGCGCCGGCTCTTCTACGTGGCCGCGACCAGGGCCAAGGAGCGGCTGATCGTCACCGCCGTCAAGGCGCCCGCCGAGGACGGCGACGAACCGTCCCGGTTCCTGCGCGAGCTGTACCGCGAGGAGCTGGACCCCAGGACCGGCCGGGTGCTGCGCCGCACCCCGCAGGTCGTGGTGGAGGACATCACCCACCGCCCGCGCCGCCCGCTGTCGGTGCCCGCGCTGGTCGCCGAACTGCGCGCGGTGACCGTCGACCCGCACCGCTCCCCGGAGCTGCGCCGGGCCGCCGCCGAGCGGCTCGCCAGGCTGGCCGCCGCGGCCGACGAGGACGGCCTGCCGCTGGTGCCGGTGGCGCACCCCGACCGCTGGTGGGGCCTGGACGACGCCACCGCCGCCCCTGACCCGCTGCGCCGGCCCGACGTACCGGTGCGGCTCTCCGGCAGCGGCCTGGAGCAGCTGGAGAACTGCTCCCTGCAGTGGTTCCTGGACAAGGAGGTCCAGGCGCGCACCACCAGCTCCGCCGCCCAGGGCTTCGGCAACGTGGTGCACGCGCTCACCGACGAGGTCGGCTCCGGCCGCACCCCCGCCGACCTCGCCGTGCTGATGGAGCGGCTGGACACGGTCTGGGACGCGCTCGCCTTCGACGCCCCCTGGAAGTCCCACCAGGAGAAGCACGAGGCCCGGGCCGCCCTGGAGCGCTTCCTGAACTGGCACGTCCTGGAGCGCGGCCGCAGTACGGTCGCCACCGAGCACGGCTTCGACGTCACCCTGGACGTGGGCGGCATCGCGGTGCAGATCCGCGGCTCGATGGACCGGGTCGAGAAGGACGCCGCCGGGCGCGCGTACGTCGTCGACTTCAAGACCGGCAAGCAGATCCCCACCGAGAAGTCGCTGCCCGAGCACAAGCAGCTCGCCGTCTACCAGCTGGCGGTGCGGGCGGGCGCGCTGAACGAGCTGCCCGGCTTCGAGACGGGCGTGCCGATGCCCGGCGGCGCCGAGCTGGTGCACCTGCGGGCGGCCGACAAGGCCCTGCCGGACGGTCCCAAGGTCCAGCAGCAGGCGCCCCCGGACGGCGAACCGTGGATCGAGAACCTGCTGGCCGACGCCGCCGGCCGGGTCCTCGCCGAACGCTTCGTGCCCGCCACCGGCACCGGCTGCGACCGCTGCTCCTTCCGCCGCAGCTGCTCGGCGCAGCGGGACGGCGCGCAGCTGATCGAGTAGCCGGGCCGGGGCGGCCCGCATCCGGCCGGGTCACCCGCCCTCGGCGGGCGGGGCCCGGCGGGCGGCGCCCGCTGTCCGTGGCGCCGGTTAGCGTGGGGGGGTGAATGCCGTGCTCGACCACCCCGACCAGCTCAAGGAGCTGCTCGGCATCCCCTTCAACCCGGAGCAGATGCGGGCCCTCGGCGCGCCGCTGGAGCCGGCCGTGATCGTGGCCGGCGCGGGTTCCGGCAAGACCACGGTGATGGCGGCCCGGGTGGTCTGGCTGGTCGGTTCGGGCGCGGTCCGGCCGGAGGAGGTGCTCGGTCTCACCTTCACCAACAAGGCGGCCGGCGAGCTGTCCGAGCGGGTCCGGACGGCCCTGTACAGCGCCCGCATCCTGGAGCCGGACGAGGTCGGCGGCCCCGGCGAGGAGCCGCTGGGACTGCCCGAGATCTCCACGTACCACGCGTTCGCCGGGCGGCTGCTCAAGGAGCACGGGCTGCGGATCGGCATCGAGCCGGAGGTCCGGCTGCTCGCCGACGCCACCCGGTTCCAGCTGGCCGCCAAGGTGCTGCGCGCCGAGCGCGGCCCGTTCCCATCGCTGACCGGCACCTTCTCCGCGCTGGTCGCCGACCTGATCGCACTGGACGGCGAGCTGGCCGAGCACCTCACCGAACCCGAGGAGCTGCGTGCCTGGGACGCCGCGCTGCTCGACACCCTGGCCGGGGTCAGGCTCACCAACGACGACCTGCGGGCCGTGCCGGTGGCCGCCCGGGCCCGGCAGGAGCTGCTGCGGCTGGTCGAGGAGTACCGGCGCCGCAAGCGCTCCGCCGGCCTGATGGACTTCGGCGACCAGATAGCCGCCGCCGCCCGGCTCGCCCAGCAGCGGCCCGAGGTGGGGGCGGTGCTGCGCGGGCAGTACAAGGTGGTCCTGCTCGACGAGTACCAGGACACCTCGGTGGCCCAGCGCCTGATGCTGGCCGGGCTCTTCGGCCGCGGGCCCGGGAGCGTCCCCGGCGAGGGCGGCCACCCGGTCACCGCGGTCGGCGACCCCTGCCAGGCGATCTACGGCTGGCGCGGCGCCTCGGTGGCGAACCTGGACGACTTCCCCGTGCACTTCCCCCGGCGCGACGGCGCCCCCGCCGCCCGCTACTCGCTCAGCGAGAACCGCCGCAGCGGAGGCCGGCTGCTGGCCTTCGCCAACGAGCTGGCCGCGCCGCTGCGGGCCATGCACGAGGGGGTCGAGGCGCTGCGCCCCGCGCCCGGCGCCGATCAGGACGGCTTCGTCCGGGCGGCGCTGCTGCCCACCCACGCCGAGGAGATCGACTGGCTGGCGGACTCCGTCGCCCACCTGGTGCGCACCGGCACCGCGCCGGGGCGGATCGCGGTGCTCTGCCGGGGCGGGGCGGCCTTCCCCGACATCCATGCCGCGCTGGTGGCGCGCGAGGTCCCGGTGGAGGTGGTGGGCCTCGGCGGGCTGCTGCAACTGCCGGAGGTCGCCGACCTGGTCGCGGTCTGCGAGGTGCTGCAGGACCCGACGGCCAACGCCGCGCTGGTCCGGCTGCTGATCGGCCCGCGCTGGCGGATCGGCCCGCGCGATCTGGCGCTGCTCGGGCGCCGCGCGGCCGACCTGGTCCGCACCGCCCGCCCGGCGGGGGTGGACGCGCTGGCGGCGGCCGTCGCCGACACCGATCCGACCGAGGTGGTCTCGCTGGCCGACGCGCTGGAGACCTTCCTGGACGCCGAACAGCCCGACGACCTGGCGTTCTCGCCCGAGGCGCGGGTCCGCTTCGCCCGCCTCGCCCGGGAGGTCCGCGAGCTGCGCCGCTCGCTGGCCGACCCGCTGATGGACGTCCTGCACCGGGTGCTGACCGTCACCGGCCTGGAGGTGGAGCTCGCCGCGTCGCCGCTGGCGCTGGCCGCCCGGCGCCGCGAGACGCTGCACGCCTTCCTGGACGTCGCGGCCGGCTTCGCCGACCTCGACGGGGACCCTGGTCTCGCGGCCTTCCTGGGGTTCCTGCGGGCTGCCCAGGAGTACGAGCGCGGCCTGGACAGCAGCCTGCCCGGCGGCGAGGACACCGTGAAGGTGCTCACCGCCCACAAGTCCAAGGGGCTGGAGTGGGACGTGGTCGCGGTGCCCGGACTGGTCAAGGGCAGCTTCCCGTCCTCGACCGCCCGCGAGCGCTGGACCAGCACCAAGCGGGTGCTGCCGCACGCGCTGCGCGGGGACGCCGCCACCCTGCCCGACGTCCGGGGCGACTGGACCGGCCGGACCATGACCGCCTTCAAGAACGCCATGTCGGCGCATGCCGCGACCGAGGAACTGCGCCTGGGCTACGTGGCGTTCACCCGCCCGCGGAGCCTGCTGCTGGCCTCCGGGCACTGGTGGGGGCCGAGCCAGAAGCGGCCGCGCGGCCCCTCCGAGTTCCTGCTGGACGTCCGCGCGCACTGCGAGCGGCCGGGCAACGGCGAGATCGAGCACTGGGCCGAGGCGCCGCCCAAGGACGCCGAGAACCCGGCGCTGGCCGACGCGGTGGAGCGGCCCTGGCCGCTGCCGCTCGACCCGGACGCGCAGCACGCCCGGCGCCGGGTCGCCGACGTGGTGCGCCGCCGGCTCGCCGGGCAGCCGCCGCCCGGGCCCGAGCGGATGGCCGTCGAGGACCAGCGCCGTACCGACTCCTGGGACCGCGACCTGGACGCCCTGCTGGGCGAGTTGGAACGCTCCCGGCGCAGCGTCCGCGACGTGCCGCTGCCCGCGGCCCTGTCCGCCACCCAGCTGATGCGGCTGGCCGCCGACCCGGACGGCTTCGCCCGGGACCTCGCCCGCCCGATGCCCCGGCCGCCGCAGCCGGCCGCCCGCCGCGGGACGCGCTTCCACGCCTGGGTGCAGGCGAGGATCGAGCCGCTGCTGCTGGTCGAGCCGGACGCCCTGCCGGGCACGGACGACGACGGCATCGAGGACGAACGCGACCTGGAGCTGCTCAAGGAGGCGTTCCTGCGCACCCCGTACGCGCACCGGACCCCGCACCGGGTCGAGGCGCCGTTCCAGCTGGTGCTGGCGGGCCGGGTGGTGCGCGGCCGGATCGACGCGGTGTACCGCACTGATGACAGTGAGTCAGGAGCGGCGGGAGCGTCACGCTACGAAGTGGTGGACTGGAAGACCAATCGGGAGGAGACTGCCGACCCGTTGCAACTGGCGGTCTACCGGGTGGCCTGGGCCGAACAGGCCGGTGTCCCGCCGGAGCAGGTCACGGCTTCGTTCCTGTACGTCCGCAGCGGTCGGATCGAACAACCGGCAGGACTTCCTGGTCGAAAAGAGTTGGAACGGCTCCTGATCGGGAACAGTGAAGAATGAGTCACAGAGAGCTTCCAAGTCGTCACGCGATCACGCGAAACCTGTGCTCCATGCGCGTTTCGCGCCTATTGTGGGGTCGGTAACCGGTCACCTCGTACTCCGGCCGCCAGCAAGGCCCCTTCCTCCTGACCCTCAGTCATCACCGCAGGCAACCCTCGGGGCGCCCGCACCTTCTGCTGGAGAGACCGAAGTTGAGCGCGACCGGATGGATCAGAGAGCGCTTCGCGGGGCCGACCCCGGGGGCCGCTCCGGGCGGTACCGGCACCTGGCCGAGGACGGCACTCGCGCTGCCGTTCATCGGCATGGCGCTGGTGGTCGCCCTCAACTACTTCACCGACACCGGGGTGACGGTCGAACCGGCCCTCACCGCAGTCCCCGCGCTGGCCGCCGTGGTCAGTCGCCGCACCTGGTACCCGCTGCTGATCGGGCTCTGCACCGAGGCGGCGGCCTTCCTGATGGCCCTCTCCAGCGACTCGCTCGGGGAGTCCGTGCACAGCGCCACCGTCTTCGCCATCGTCCTGGTCGCCGCCATCGGCTGGGTCAGCGCCACCCTGCGCCTGCGTCAGGAGAAGGCCCTGGCCGACGCCCAGCTGGTGGCCGAGGTCGCCCGCCGGGTGCTGCTGCGGCCGGTCCCGGACCGGGTCGGCAGCGTCCGGGCGGCCGTGCACTACGCGGCCGCCGCCGCGCAGGCCCGGATCGGTGGCGACCTCTACGAGCTGGTCAACACCCGGCACGGCGTCCGGGCGGTGGTCGGCGACGTCCGCGGCAAGGGTCTGAACGCGGTCGAGACCGCCGCCGCCGTGCTCGGCGCCTTCCGGGAGGCCGCGCACCAGGAGCCCGCGCTGGACAAGGTGGCCGGCTGGCTGGCCGTCAGCCTCGACCGGGCCCTGCACGAGAACGACCACACCGGGGTGGAGGAGGAGTTCGTCACACTCGTGCTGATCGGGGTCGGGCCGGACGGCACCGCGGAGATCGCCAACTGCGGACACCCCTCGCCGCTGCTGCTGCGGGAGGGCGAGGGCGTCCGGGTGCTGGGGCTGGACGAGACCGTCCCGCCGCTCGGCGTCCTCGACCCGGCGGACGTCTGCCCGCCGGTGCAGCGGGTCCGGCTGAGCCCCGGCGACCGGGTCCTGCTCTTCACCGACGGCGTGGTCGAGGCCCGGGACCGCGCCGGCGCCTTCTACCCGCTCGCCGAGCGCCTGCCGGCGCACGCCCTGGGCCACCCGGCCGAGGTGCTGCACCGGGTGCACGAGGACGTGGTCCGCCATGTCGGCCGGCAGCTCGGCGACGACGCCGCGATGCTCCTGCTGCAGTACGACCCGCTCACCCCCGCCACGGTGCTGCCGCACCAGAACGGCCAGTTGACGCACTACTAGACGGACGGCCAGGAGGGCCCGGACGGGGCCTCAGAGCCCGACCTCCACCACCAGCGGCCGGTGGTCGGAGACCGCGGTGCGCGGCGCCAGGGAGGCCCCGACGGCGCCGCGCGGCACCCCGACGGCGAGCACGTGGTCGAACTGCACGGCCGGCCGGTGCGAGGGGTAGGTGGGGATCCTGGCCAGGTCGTGCCAGCCCTGCAGCCGGGCCCGCGGCTCGCGCACCCGGCGTCGGCGCGGCTCCGCGAGGGCCGCCCCGGCCCGGCGGGCGGCCCGCAGCTCGCGCATCCGGCGCGGGCCGGAGCGTTCCAGCGCGGTGGCCCCGCCGAGCACGGTGCGGGGCACCGCGCCGATCAGGTTGAAGTCCCCCAGCACCAGGTAGGGCTGCGGCAGGTCGGCGATCCACCTGCGGATGCCGGCCAGCTGGGCCATGTTCCAGCCCGGCACGAAGGACAGGTGCGCGGCGACCACGGTGAACGGTCCGCGCTCGCCCTCCAGTACGGCGGCCAGCGCCGCCCGCGGCTCGTCCGGCACGGGGGTGAGCCCGCGCCGGCCGGCCACCCGCAGCGGCAGACCGAACGGCGCCGGCGCGAACCGGCGGGCCCGCCAGTGGTGCACCGGCAGCCGGGTGAGCAGCGCCGTGCCGTACGAGGGCAGGTCGGTGGCGGTGCCGACCTCGGTGGGGCCGTACACCTGCAGGCCGCTGACCGTGCGGTCCTGCACCCAGCCGGCCACCGGCGCCGGGTGGCCGTGCAGGGCGGCGGCGAAGCGCCAGTCGGCGGCGCCCATCGCCTTGGCGGCGACGGCGGCCTGGTCGATCAGGCCGGACCGCTCCTGGTGGCGGTCCACCTCCTGGATCGCCAGCACGTCGGCGTCCAGGCCGGCGATCGCCTCGGCGAGCGGGTCGCCGGCCGCGGACGGGAGGTCCAGCGGGCTGCCGTCGGGGGCCAGCGGCTGACCGTGCAACAGGTTGAAGGTGGCGATGCGCAACTGGCTCACACCGCACGACGCTACCGGGTCGGCGCGCCGGGCCGGGAATCGGCGGGCGACGGGAGGGCGATCGGCCGGCGACGAGCCGGGGGCGGGCCGGCGGCGGGGACGTGCGGGACGTGCGGGCGGCGGGGAGAGGGCGCGGGCGCGGCTTGAGTGCGAAGGGCATACCGGGTATACATACTCGGTATGTCCATTCGTCACGGTCTGCTGGCCCTGCTCGACCAAGGCCCCCGCTACGGCTACCAGCTGCGCGCCGAGTTCGAGGCCCGTACCGGATCGACCTGGCCGCTCAACGTCGGGCAGGTCTACACCACGCTCGGACGTCTGGAACGCGACGGCCTGGTGGTACCCGCCGGAGAGGACGAGGAGGGCCACCAGTTCTACGCCGTCACCGAGGAGGGACGCGCGGAACTGCGCAACTGGTTCGACACCCCGGTGCCCCGGACCAACCCGCCCCGCGACGAACTGGCGATCAAGCTGGCCATGGCGGTGACCGTCCCGGGGGTGGACGTGCCCGCCGTCGTCCAGAGCCAGCGTCGGCACAGCATCAAGGCACTCCAGGACTACACCCGCCTCAAGGGCCGCGCACTGGCCGGCGAGAGCGGGCCGAAGGCCGGCCGTGACGACGGCTCCGACCTCGCCTGGCTGCTCGTCCTCGACCAGCTGATCTTCCAGGCCGAGGCCGAGGTGCGCTGGCTCGACCACTGCGAGACCCGCCTCGCCCAGCACGCCGAGGCCCGCGCCGCGCGGCCGGCGCCCGACGAACCCCGCACCGGGCCGGAGCCGGCCAAGGAGGCCCCGCCGGCCCGCACCGGTCGACGGGTCTTCAGAGGCTGACCCCGCCCCACCCCGAACCGACACCACCGCCCGGACCGACACCGGGACCGACACCACCACCGGACCGGCCACCGGTGCCCCGGCCCTGCCTCCGGGCGCCCCGACCGCGACCGCCGCGCCGGGCACCGGCCGCCCGCGCACCGGGCCGAGCCCGTCGCCCTTCCGCCCGCCCGCCGGGCCGCCCCGACCTCCGCCGACCTGCCGCCCCGCCGCGGCCCGCGGAGCCGACCGGCGCCCGCGGCCACCCGACGTCACGAGCCGCGGCCCGGCCACACCTGGCCGGCGCGCTCCCACCGGCTCGAACCCGAGCCCGTACCCACAGCCCGACCCACGAGGGGGAAACAGTGAGCGATCCGACCAGGAACACGACGGGAGCGGTGCTCCACCTGGACCACGTCACCCGGGTGCACGGGCAGGGGGCCTCCGAGGTCCAGGCCCTGCGCGGGGTCGACCTCAAGGTGCACCCCGGCGAGTTCGTCGCCGTGATGGGGCCCTCCGGCTCCGGCAAGTCCACCCTGCTCACCCTGGCCGGCGGCCTGGACACCCCGACCGGCGGCCAGGTGCTGGTCGAGGGCGTCGCCCTCGGCGGGCTCTCCCGCAAGGACCTCGCCCGGGTGCGCCGCCGCTCCATCGGCTACGTCTTCCAGGACTACAACCTGATACCCGCGCTGACCGCCGCCGAGAACATCTCGCTGCCCCGCGAACTGGACGGCGTCTCCGGCCGGGCGGCCCGCCGCGAGGCGCTCGCCGCCCTGGAGGAGCTCGGCATCCCGGAGCTCGCCGACCGCTTCCCCGACGACATGTCCGGCGGCCAGCAGCAGCGGGTCGCGATCGCCCGCGCGCTGATCGGCGACCGCCGCCTCGTCCTCGCCGACGAGCCCACCGGCGCCCTCGACTCCACCACCGGCGAGTCGGTGCTCAGTGTGCTGCGGGCCCGCTGCGACGCCGGCGCCGCCGCCATGATGGTCACCCACGAGGCCCGGCACGCCGCCTGGGCCGACCGCGTGGTCTTCCTGCGGGACGGCCGGATGGTCGACGAGAGCGTCAGCCAGGACGCCGCCAGCCTGCTGGTCTCCGCCGCGACCAACAGCGTGAAGGGCCCGGTGCAAGAGTGAAGCTCACCGCCTGGCGGGTGGCCCTGCGCATCGCCCGCCGCGACGCCCTGCGCGCCAAGGGCCGCAGCGCCCTGGTCGTCGCGATGGTCGCCCTGCCCGTCCTCGGCGTGGCCGGGGCCGACATCGTCTTTCGCAGCAGCCAGCTGGACCCGGTGGAGCAGGTGGTCCGCACCATGGGCCGGGCCGACGCCGAGATCCGGCTGTCCGGCGCCGGCACGACGGTGCTCCAGGCGCCCGACCCCCGCGACGGCAGCTCGTCGGACGGACCGGAGCAGGGCAAGCAGCCCACCGCGGAGCAGAAGCGCAGTCTGGAGACCCTGCCCGCCACCCTGGTCCGCGAGCTGCTGCCGGCCGGCAGCACCTTGATCCCGGTCACCGAAGGCCCGTTCACCTCCACCACCAGCGCCGAGGGCCTGCTCCAGGTGCAGACCGGCGAGGCCGACCTGGCCGACCCGGTCTGGCGGGGCCGGGTCACCGTGCTGGAGGGCCGGGTGCCCGCCGCCTCCCACGAGATCGCGGCGACCCGCGACTTCCTGGACCGCGCGCACCTGAAGATCGGCGACCGCACCAGCCCGCGCGGGCTGGAACAGACGCCGTACACCATCACCGCCGCCGTCGAGTACCCGGGCGAGCTGCACAGCGCCGTCCTGATCGGCCGCCCCGGCGAGCTGGTGGCACCGCTGGCCGCCGTGCCCGGCACCCGCCAGAACACCAGGAGCGGCGCCGTCGAGCCGGACCAGCACTGGTTGGTGAAGCTGCCGCAGGGCGCGGTGCTCGACTGGCCGAAGGTCATGGAGCTCAACAAGTACGGCTTCACGGCCGCCTCGCGCAGCGTCCTGCTGGACCAGCCGCCCCGCTCCGAGGTGCCCTACTACGTCGAGCTGGACCGGCGCGGCGCCGGCTCGGGCAACTACTTCGACCGGACGGCCGTGGTCATCCTGGCCACCGTCGCGGGCATGGCACTGCTGGAGATCGTGCTGCTCGCGGGCCCCGCCTTCGCCGTCGGGGCCAGGCGCTCCCGGCGGCAGCTCGGCCTGCTCGCGGCCGGCGGCGGTGAGCGCGCGCACATCCGCTCGGTGGTGCTGGGCGGCGGTGTCGTCCTCGGCGTCACCGGCGCCGCGGCCGGTCTGGTGGTCGCCGTCGGCCTGGTCGCCGCGCTGCGCCCGTGGGCGGAGCAGTACGCCGGGGAGCGTTTCGGGCACTTCGACCTCCAACCGCTCGACCTGCTCGGGGTGATGGGCATCGGGCTGGTCACCGGGCTGCTCGCCGCGGTCGTGCCGGCCGTCCAGGCCTCCCGGCAGGACGTGGTCTCGGCGCTCACCGGCCGCGGCTCGGTCAAGCCGCCGAGCAAGCGGCTGGCGGCGCTCGGCCTGCTGATGCTGGCGGGCGGCGCCGCGCTGGCCCTGCTCGGATCGACGGCCGGCGTCGGCAGCCGCAGCCTGGCCGTGCTCGGCGGCTCGATGATCGCCGAACTCGGCATGGTCGCCCTCGCCCCGATGCTGGTCGGCCTCTTCGGCCGGCTCGGCGGCCGGCTGCCGCTCGGGCCGCGGCTCGCGCTGCGCGACTCGGTGCGCCACCGCGGCCGGACCGCGCCCGCCGTGGCCGCCGTGATGGCGGCGGTGGCCGGGTCGGTGGCGGTCGGCGTCTACTCGGCGAGCAGCGACGAGCAGAACCGGCGGGAGTACGTCGCCTCGGCGCCGGCCGGGGCGGTCACGCTGGCCGGCGGCTGGGGGCCGGCCGGCGACGGCAAGCTGCTGCCCCAGCTGCGGACGGCCGTCGACCACAACCTCGGCGCGCTCGGGCCGCGGGCCGACGTCCAGCGGGTCAACTACATGGGCGACTGCCAGGCGGCCATGAAGGGCGGCTGCGGCAACGTCGACGTGTCGACGCCCAAGGAGCGCCGCTGCCCGGCCGACGACCTCTACGCGGCGCCCGCGAGCACGCCGGAGCAGTTCCGGGAACTGCGCAAGGACCCGCGCTGCAAGCAGGACGCCACGAGCTTCCGGGGCGGGGCGTTCGGGTCGCTCCAGGTGGGTGACAGCACGCTGCTGCACAACTACTTCGGGATCCACGAACAGGCCGCCGAGCAGGCCCTGGCGGCGGGCAAGGCGCTGGTCTTCGACCCGAAGTACCTCAAGGACGGCAAGATCACGCTGGATCTGACCGAGCCGTACCAGGACGAGTCGGCCGGCCCGTCCGCGGCGCCGTCGTCCGCGGCTCCGTCGGCCACGCAGTCCCCGGGCGCGACCCCGTCGGCGGGCCCGTCCACGTCCGTGTCGCCGTCCGCGTCCGCGTCCGCGTCCGCGTCCTCGTCCGCCGCGCCCGCGGCCGGCCTGCCGATCGCCGGCCGGCCGACCGACGGCGGGGGCCCCTCGCACCGGCCGGCCGTCCACCAGGTCACCGTGGACGCCGTGCTGGTGACCGTGCCGCTGCCGGTCACCTGGAGCCGGGCCGTGATCGCTCCGCAGGTGGTCCAGCGGCTCGGCCTGACCAGCACCGACGCCGGCTCGGTCTGGCTCCCGGAGAAGCGGCCGGGCGACGCGTCCGAGCAGAAGACCCTGGCCGCCGTGGACCGGATCAGCGAGGGCGTCCAGTTCGAGGTCGAGCGCGGCTACCGGGCCCAGGGCGACCTGGCCACCCTGGCGCTCACCGGGTTCGCCGCACTGGTCGCGCTCGGCGCGGCCGGCATCGCCACCGGCCTGGCGGCGGCCGACTCCCAACGTGACCTCACCACGCTGGCGGCGGTCGGCGCGGCCCCGCGGATCCGCCGGACGCTCTCCGGCTTCCAGTGCGGGGTGATCGCGGCGATGGGCGCGGTGCTGGGGACGATCTGCGGGGTGGTGCCCGCGGTGGCCCTGCGCAAGGTGGAGGGGGTGGCCACCCCGTACCCGGGGATGGGCCCGGAGGAGGCCGTCGACCGGACGGTGGTGGTCTTCCCGTGGATGACCATGGGAATCACCCTGGTGGTGCTGCCGCTCGTCGCGGTGGCGCTGGCCGCGCTGCTGACCCGCTCCCGGATCGCCCTGCTGCGGACCAGCGGCTGAGCGACCCCGCCCGCACCGCCTCCGTCACCTCCCCGCCGTCCGCGGCCGGGAGGTGACGGAGGTTACAGGCCCCGCGCCGCCCAGCGAGCGGACGGCCGGGGCGAGCACCCGCACGGGCGAACTAAAGTCGTCCGTATGACGAGAACTCCGGACAGCGTCGTCCGTACCTTCATCGAGCAGCACGAGAGCGCCTTCCTGGCGGATCTCGCCGACTGGCTCGCCATTCCGTCCGTCTCCGCCGACCCGGGCCGCTCCGGCGAGGTCCGCCGCTCCGCCGAGTGGCTGGTGGACAAGCTGCGGGAGACCGGCTTCCCGGTGGCGGAGGTCTGGGAGACCGACGGCCTGCCGGCGGTGTTCGCCGAGTGGCCGTCCGGGGACTCGTCCGCGCCCACCGTTCTCGTCTACGGCCACCACGACGTCCAGCCCGCCGCCAAGGAGGACGGCTGGGCGACCGAGCCGTTCACCCCGACCGTGGTCGGCCGCCGGCTGTTCGCCCGCGGCGCCGCCGACGACAAGGGTCAGGTCTTCTTCCACACCCTGGGGGTGCGCGCGCACCTGGCCGCGACCGGCCGCACCGCGCCCGCCGTCAACCTCAAGCTGCTGATCGAGGGCGAGGAGGAGTCCGGCTCGCCGCACTTCGCCGACCTGGTCCGGCGGGAGGCGGGGCGCCTCGCCTCGGACGTGGTGATCATCTCGGACACCGGGATGTGGTCCGAGGACACCCCGACCGTCTGCACCGGCATGCGCGGCCTGGCCGACGCCCAGATCGACCTGTTCGGGCCGGACACCGACATCCACTCCGGCTCCTTCGGCGGAGCCGTCCCGAACCCGGCCTCGGTCGCCGCCGAGCTGGCGGCCGCGCTGCACGACGCGGACCGCCGGGTGGACGTCCCGGGCTTCTACGACGGCATCGTCGAGCTGACCGACCGTGAGCGCGAGCTCTTCGCCGAGCTGCCCTTCGACGAGGCGCAGTGGCTGCGGGTCGCCAGGTCGTACGGGACGCAGGGCGAGGCCGGCTACAGCACCCTGGAGCGGGTCTGGGCCCGGCCGACCGCCGAGGTGAACGGCATCTGGGGCGGTTACACCGGCCCCGGCGGAAAGACCGTCGTGCCGGCCTCGGCGCACCTCAAGCTCTCCTTCCGGCTGGTCGCCGGACAGGAGATCGAGAAGATCCGCGAGGCCGTCCGGGCGTGGGTGGCGGCCCGGGTGCCCGACGGCATCCGGTACGAGCTGGTCTTCCCCGGCGCGACCCGGCCCTGCCTGACCCCCTTGGACCACCCGGCGCTGCAGTCCACCGTCCGGGCGATGGGGCGGGCCTTCGAGAAGAAGATCCTCTTCACCCGCGAGGGCGGTTCCGGGCCGGCCGCCGACCTGCAGGACGTGCTCGGCGCGCCGGTGCTCTTCCTCGGCATCTCGGTGCCCTCGGACGGCTGGCACTCCGTCAACGAGAAGGTCGAGCTGGACCTGCTGCGCAAGGGTGTGGAGGCCACCGCCTACCTGTGGGGCGACCTGGCGGAGACCTGGCGGCCGGGCGGCGAGAGCGAGTGACGGACCTGACGATTCTTCACGTGGGGATGGAACCTTAAGTGAGCACCGTGCCTGAGACCGAACGTCCGAAGGCCCTCGCCCTGGCCAGGGCCGGTGTCGACCGTGCCGCGCAGCACCGGGTCGACGAGCCCTGGCTCGCGGCGGCCTGGAGCCACCCCACCACCAAGGTGCTGCCGATCGCCGGCGGCGAGGCCTTCGTGGTGGACACCGAGGAGGGCACCGAGCTGGTGCTGCTGCCCTCCTTCGAGGCGCCGCAGAACGGCGACCGCTACTTCCTCGGCACCGACGACGACGGCGTCTCCTACTTCGCGCTGACCGGCGAGACCCTGCCGGGCCGCCTCGACGGCGACGCCCGGCCGGCCGGACTGCGCGAGGTGGGGGCGATGCTCTCCGACCGCGACGCCGGGCTGCTGGTGCACGCGGTCGCGCTGGAGCACTGGCACCGCCTGCACAGCTTCTGCTCGCGCTGCGGCCACCCGACCGAGAAGGCCGGGGCCGGTCACCTGCGGCGCTGCACCTCCTGCGCGGCGGAGCACTACCCGCGCACCGACCCGGCGGTGATCATGATGATCACCGACGAGCAGGACCGCTGCCTGCTGGGCCGGCAGGCGATCTGGCCGGAGGGCCGCTGGTCGACCCTGGCCGGTTTCGTCGAGCCCGGCGAGTCGATCGAGGCGGCGGTCGCCCGGGAGGTCTTCGAGGAGGCGGGTGTCCGGGTCGCCGAGGTCTCGTACGTGGCGAGCCAGCCGTGGCCGTTCCCGAGCAGCCTGATGCTGGGCTTCATGGGGAAGGCCGATCCGGCCGGCACCGCGATCACGGTGGACGGCGAGGAGCTGGCCGAGGCGCGCTGGGTCTCCCGCGAGGAGCTGCGGGCCGGCATGGCGTCGGGGGAGATCCTGCCGCCGTCGGGGATCTCGATCGCCCGGCACCTGGTCGAGCTCTGGTACGGCGAGCCGCTCCCGGCGGCCGCGCGCTGGTAGTCACGACCCGCCGGCAGCGGCGGCGGTATCGCGCCTTCGGTTGTCCACGAAGGGGCGCATGATTGGAAATAGGGGCGCGTGGCTATGGCCAGAGCGCCCCTATTTCCTGCCCGCTTTCCGGGCCGGCGGGGAAGGGCCGCCGCCCGGTCCGGCCGGTCCGGGGTACGGCACAGGTCACCGCCCCGCCGCCGCTGCCCCGGCCCACACCGGCCGGGACACCGGAAATGCCGGCGCAATCACCCCGGCGGTGTTCCGGAGGCCGTCCGACCGGTTCTGCCCGGCCCGGCCGGGAGCAATCGGGGAATCCTCCGGATCGGCCGGTTCCGGCGGGTTCGGCTGAAATCGACGAAGCCCGATCGCTACATTCACTTGGGTGACAATCCCACGGGGCAGTGCCCAATCCCCCAAGTACCAGAGGCTCGCGGCGGACCTGCGCCGCCGGATCGCCGCCGGCGAGTTCACCGCCGACGACCCCCTGCCGGTCGAGGGCGAGCTGGAGAAGCAGTACGGGGTGGCCCGCAACACCGTCCGGCTGGCGGTGGACGTGCTGGTCAACGAGGGCCGGCTGGTCCGGCTCCAGGGCAAGGGCACCTACCTGCGGGAGCACCCCGTGCTGGACCACCGCGCGTACGGGCCCAGCCTGCTGCCCGGGCAGCGGGACTGCCTGGCCGCGCCCACCGACATCTACACGAAAGAGGCCGTCGAGGCGGGCCGGGAGTTGACGTCCGACTTCGAGATGCTGATCGTCCGGGCCCGGGTGGACATCGCCGAACGGCTCGGACTGCGGCCGGGCGAGGCGATCGTGGTGCGCCGCCAGCTGCGGATGCTGGACCGGGAGCCCTACTCGATCGAGGAGAGCCACTACCGCGCCGGACTGGCCGCCGGCACCCCGCTGATGGAGCCCGACCAGGTCGAGGGCGGGGACGAGGCGGTGCTCGCCGCGCTCGGCCGCACCGAGATCGGCGCGGTGGACCACATGGTCGCGCGGATGCCCGGGCCGGAGGAGGCCCAGTGGTTCCAGGGCGGCCCCGGGGTGCCCCTGGTGGTGCAGACCCGGGTCACCTACGACCGGCGCGGGCCGGTCCGGGTGATCGAGACGCGCTACTCGGCGGACCGCTGCCGGCTGGTCTACGGCATCGGCGACCTCGGGGCGCGGACCACGCTGCCCGCGCCGGCCACGCCGGTCGACACCGCCCGGACGGAGCTGCGCGCGGCCGACAGCGTCCGCGCGGACGTCTCCTGACCCCGCCCTGAGGGAGGGCGCCGCCGACGGCCGGGCACGAGCCCCGCGCAGGGGCGAGCCCGGGCGGACGGGTGGGGGCCCCGCGGTCAGGGACCGCGGGGCCCCCACCCGTCCGGGAGCGGCTCAGCCCGCCAGCGCGGCCTGGACCTGACGCAGGCTCGGGTTGGTCATCACGATCTGCTCGCCACCGCCGGCCGGGGTCACCAGCACCGTCGGGACCACCTGGTTGCCGTTGTTCACCGACTCGACGAAGGTCGCCGACGCCGGGTCGTCCTCGATGTTGATCTCGGTGTAGCCGATCCCCTCGCGCTGCAGCTGGCCCTTGAGCCGGGTGCAGTACCCGCACCAGGTCGTGCTGTACATCGTGACGCTGCCGGACATCGGTGGGGTCTCCTTCGGGAGGGGGCGTGCGGTCTCCGGAGTGAACGCACGGCACGACTCGGTCATTCCGCGTGCGCCGGGCGTGACCGCGAGTACGCGCGCCGGGCGGCGAAGGGATCATCCTCCGGTCGTACCAGGTCTGTGGACAACTTTCCGCCGCTGTCACCCCGCCCTGCCAGGATGTCCGGACCGTTCGCACCCGCGACCGGCCGTAAGCCCCCGCCGGGCTGAGAGGATGGACTGCATGCAGGAAGACCTCTTGAGCGGCAGCCCGTACGACGACGACCGCCCGGCCCCCGTCGGCGCCGACGCCGTGCTGGCCGGGCTCGACCCGGAGCAGCGGGCCGTCGCCACCGCCCTGCACGGCCCGGTCTGCGTCCTGGCCGGCGCCGGGACGGGCAAGACCCGGGCCATCACCCACCGGATCGCCTACGGCGTGCGCAGCGGCGTCTACCAGCCGCAGCAGGTGCTCGCCGTCACCTTCACCGCCCGCGCCGCCGGCGAGATGCGCGGCCGGCTGCGCGAGCTCGGCGCCGAGGGCGTCCAGGCCCGGACCTTCCACTCGGCCGCGCTGCGCCAGCTCCAGTACTTCTGGCCGCGCGCGATCGGCGGCGTGGTGCCCCGGCTGCTGGAGCGCAAGGTCCAGCTGGTCGCGGAGGCGGCCGGGCGCTGCGGCCTGCGGGTCCAGCGCACCGAGCTGCGCGACCTCACCGGCGAGATCGAGTGGGCCAAGGTCACCCAGATCGTCCCCGACGACTACGCGGCCGCCGTCCTCAAGGCCGGCCGCGAGGCCCCGCGCGACCCGGCCGAGATCGCCCGGGTCTACGCCACCTACGAGCAGACCAAGCGCGAGCGGGACGTCATGGACTTCGAGGACGTCCTGCTGCTGACCGCCGCGATCCTGGAGGAGCGCCCGGAGATCGCCGACCGGGTCCGCGCCCAGTACCGGCACTTCACGGTGGACGAGTACCAGGACGTCTCCCCGCTCCAGCAGCGCCTGCTCGACCAGTGGACCGGCCCGGGCGCCAGTCTCTGCGTGGTCGGCGACGCCAGCCAGACCATCTACTCCTTCACCGGCGCCACCCCCGACTACCTGCTGAACTTCCGCACCCGCCACCCCGAGGCCACGGTGGTGAAGCTGGTCCGCGACTACCGCTCCACCCCGCAGGTGGTGCACCTCGCCAACGGCCTGCTGGCCCAGGCCAAGGGCCAGGCCGCCCAGCACCGGCTGGAACTGGTCTCGCAGCGCGAGGCCGGCCCGGAGCCGGTCTACGTGGAGTACGCGGACGAGCCCACCGAGGCCGAGAGCACCGCGCACCGGATCAAGGACCTGCTGGCCCTGCCCGCCGAGCGCGGCGGCTGCCGGGCCAGCGAGATCGCGGTGCTGTTCCGTACCAACGGCATGTCCGAGGTCTACGAGCAGGCGCTGGCCGACCTCGGCATCTCGTACCAGCTGAAGGGCGCCGAGCGGTTCTTCGAGCGGCCCGAGGTCCGGGAGGCCGGGGTCCTGCTGAAGGGCGCCGCCCGGGCCGGCTCCGACCCGCTCACCGCCGACGCACCCGACCTGGCCTCGCAGGTCCGCGCGGTGCTGGCCACCCGGGGCTTCACCGCGACCCCGCCGGGCGGCTCCGGCGCGGTCCGCGAGCGCTGGGAGTCGCTGGCCGCGCTGGTCCGGCTCGCCGAGGAGTTCGAGGCGGCCCGGCACAAGGCCGGCGAGAGCGGCGACCTGAGCGCCTACGTGGCCGAGCTGGACGCCCGGGCGGCCGCCCAGCACGCCCCGGCGGTCGAAGGTGTCACCCTGGCCTCGCTGCACGCCGCCAAGGGCCTGGAATGGGACGCCGTCTTCCTGGTCGGCCTCACCGAGGGCACCATGCCGATCATCTACGCCAAGACCGACGAGCAGGTGGAGGAGGAGCGCCGGCTGCTCTACGTGGGGGTCACCCGGGCCCGGCGCAACCTCTCCCTCTCCTGGTCCCTCTCCCGGTCCCCGGGCGGCCGGGCCAGCCGCAAGCCCACCCGGTTCCTGGACGGGCTGCGCCCCGGTTCGGGCGCGCCCGGCTCGCGCTCCGGCGCCCGGGGCGGGCGCGGTGGTGTCGAGTTCGGCGAGGGGCGCCCGGCGGCCCGCAAGGCGCGCGGTCCGGTCAAGTGCCGCGTCTGCGACCGCACCCTGACCGAGGCCGTCGAGCGCAAGCTGCGCCGCTGCGAGAGCTGCCCGTCCTCGATGGACGAGGCCCTGTTCGAGCGGCTGCGCGAATGGCGGGCCGGCCAGGCCAGGAAGCAGGGCGCGCCGGCCTACGTGGTCTTCACCGACGCCACCCTGATGGCCATCGCCGAGGACGTGCCCGCCAACGAGCGCGAGCTGGCCGTCATCTCGGGCGTGGGCGCCATGAAGCTGGACAAGTACGGGGCCGCCGTGCTCTCGTTGTGTGCGGGGGAAGAGCCCGAGGCAGACTCGGAAGAGGCTCCGGACGACACGTCGGACGAGCCGGCCTGAGCCGCTTGCGGCGGGCACTTCAAAACTCGCCGGAAAAATAGTTTGCGCGCCGTGCATGGAGCGCAATAGCCTGCCGGAGCGGTCAAGGGGACGAGACCGCGAGCCGTACGGGGTCACTCCTGAAACGGCCTTCCCCTGCGTGTCACGCGTATCACCGCGCGTCACCACAAGCCTTGCCGAGAAGAAGCTTCACCGAGACAGACATCCGAACAGCCGGAGCCCGGGGAACTGGGCACCGCGAGACGCCGAGAGGAGGCGAAGACAGTGGAAACCAAGACGATGATCACCAAACTGACTGGCCAGACCGTCACCGCTGCCTCCCTGTGCGTTGCCCCCGAGCGGGCTCTTGCCTCGCTTGCCGCGGCCGGTCTGGGTCTCGACACCACCGTTGTCTCCGTCGTGCCCGTTGTCAGTGCCCTTGGGAACACTGGCGGCAGCACGGGAGCCGGCGCCGTCGAGACGGGTCTGTCCCGTGACTGGGCGATGGACGCCATGTCCCGCGAACTGCGTGACGAGCGACCGACCCAGGCACCGAAGGCAGCAGTAGCAGCCGCCAAGCATGGCGACTATGCGCAGGTCATCGGTGCCGGAATCACCCAGAAGCAGAACGAGCAGCTGATCAACCAGGCCAAGGCCGCCTTTATCGGCGCCTCGGTCATCCGGAGCAGGGCCTTCCGCGGGCCTGAACCCTGGAGAGAACGCACCTGAGTCAGCATCAGGTCGGCACCCTCCAGGGCCGCGGAACCCGTACACCGGGATCCGCGGCCCTTCTGTTTTGTCCGGTACGTAAGACCACCCAGGCCCCCCGGGGCCTCCGGTTCGGCCCCACCAGCCAGCTGAACCGGACCCACTGAAAAGACGAGGAAGACGCCCACAGTGTCCACGGTCATCACACCGCCCCTCCCGTCCGTACCGACGACAGACCAGATCACCAAGGCCGACCAGGCCGACCCCCCGGAGGTATCTCTCATGCAGCTCACCGCGATCGACGACGCCGAGGCCCTGGGCCTTCCCATCCCGTGCCGCGCCTTCGACCCGGAGGTCTTCTTCGCCGAGACCCCGGCGGACGTCGAGTACGCGAAGTCCCTCTGTGGGACCTGCCCGGTCAAGGAGGCCTGCCTGGCCGGTGCGCTGGAGCGTCGCGAGCCGTGGGGCGTCTGGGGCGGCGAGCTCTTCGTCCAGGGTGTCGTCGTGGCCCGGAAGCGTCCCCGTGGCCGTCCGCGCAAGACCGAGGCCGTCGCGTGAACCCCGCGCTCGGTGCCGAGGCCGTCCGCCGGGGAGAGCAGCCCCCGCTGGACAGCGCCCTGCGCCACTCCGTACGCCTCGCCGCCGCCAAGGCGGACGCAGCCCGCAGCATCCCCTTTCCGAGCCCGCACCACGAGCAGGACCACCACATGACCGCCGCCGCCGTCGATCCCACCGTCCGCGCAGAGCAGACCACCGAACTTCAGATCCAGAACAGGACCCTTGAGATGCAACTCCTCCACGAATCCCTGGCTCGTGCCCATATGCAGGAACGCCTCCAGGAAGCCGAGCACGAACGCCTCGGCCTACGGGTCGTCAGGGCCCAGAAGCTCATGCGGAAGGCCGAGCGGGCCTCCCTGCGGGCCCGCAAGGCCCTGGCCCTCGCGGTGATGTGACCGCAGGCCCGTAGCGTTCCACCCCGTCATGCCGATGGCCGCTCCCCCGAACGAGGGGGAGCGGCCATCGCCGTGCGCGCCGGCCGTCGGGCCGGACGGCGGGTCAGCGCTTCTTCAGCACGTCCGCGGTGGTGCCCGGCGCCGTCGCCGGGGCGAAGCCGGGCAGCCACTCCAGCATCTCGGCACGGAACGGCGCGTTGGCACCGAGCTGGCAGAGCACCCCGATGGTGCTCAGCGTCACCCGGTGGATCAGCAGGTACGAGGGCGGCAGGTTGAGTTGCTTGCCGAGGTTGTAGGCGGGGGAGCGCGGGTCGGCGATCCGGGCCGCCTGGGAGCGCATCCAGGCCCGGGTGAAGTGGAAGGTCTCCACGGTGGCCGGCTCGATGATCGGCAGCAGGTAGTCCAGCACCGCGTCCGGGTCGAGCCGGATCGAGGGCTTGACGAAGCCCTCCTCGCTGAGCATGTCCAGCACGCCCGCGGCGTCGCCGGCCAGCGCCATCCGCAGCGAGTCCCCGATCGGGGAGGGCAGGCCGCCGGGCAGGCGGTCGACGGTGCCGAAGTCGAGCACCCCGAGCCGCCAGGTGTCGGCCGGGCCGTCGTCCTTGAGCAGCCGGAAGTTGCCCGGGTGCGGGTCGGCGTGCAGCAGGCCGGTGCGGGACGGCCCGGCGAACAGGAAGCGGGCGAGCAGGTGGCCGGCCCGGTCGCGCTCCTCCTGGGTGCCGCCCGCGATCACCTCGGCGAGCGGGGTGCCGCCCATCCATTCGGTGACCAGGACCTGGTCGGCCTGGGCCACCACTCCGGGGACGACGATGTCCGGGTCGCCGGCGAACTCCGCCGCGTGCCGGCCCTGGGCCTGCGCCTCCAGCTCGTAGTCGAGCTCCTCGGCGACCCGCTCGCGCAGTTCGGTGATCAGCGGCTTGATGTCGAGCCCGGGGATGAGCGGGCCGAGCAGCCAGGCCACCCGGCTCAGTTGGGCGAGGTCCGCGAGCAGCGCCTCGCCGGCGCCGGGGTACTGGACCTTGACCGCGACCTCGCGGCCGTCGTGCCAGACCGCCCGGTGGACCTGCCCGATCGAGGCGGCGGCGGCCGGCTTGTCGTCGAAGCTCCGGAATCTCTCCCGCCAGTCCTTGCCGAGCCGCTCGGCGAGTGCGGTGTGCACCTTGGCGGCGGGCATCGGCGGCGCGGCGTCCTGAAGCTTCGTCAGGGCGGCCCGGTAGGGCCCGGCGACCTCCTCGGGCAGCGCGGCCTCGAAGACGGACAGCACCTGCCCGAACTTCATCGCCCCGCCTTTCAGCTCGCCAAGAACCTTGAAGAGCTGGTCGGCGGTGGCCTGCTGGAGTTCGGCGGTCACCACCTCGGCGGAGCGACCGCCGATCCGCCTGCCCAGGCCCAGCGTGGCCCGGCCGGCCATCCCCAGCGGCAGAGCTGCGAGCTTTGCCGTACGGGTCATTGCCTTGCGCGGAAGATCGCTCACCCGGGCCTCCCAGTCAGACGCCCCCGGCGGCCTTCGCGAGCTGCGGGGCCTGAGGGACGGCGGTCACTACGCCATTGTGCCCGCTCGGCGGGCGGGCCCGGCCGAATTGTGGATAGTGCGGGAGCGCTGACAGTACGGCACCGGCGGGCACCGCTCCGGGCCGGGTGGCGGGCCCGGAGGCCCGGCGCGCCGCGGCGGGCGGGTGGCCGTCGGCGTCGGGCCCGGACGGGTCGACCCGTCGGCCTCCGGGCGCCACCCGCCGGGCGCGCGGGCTCCCGGCCGGGGCCGTCGGCTGCCGGGCCGGCTCGGCGGGCGGCTGTTCCGGCCCCGGCCGGCCCGCGGCTGCTCCGGACCCGGCTCGTGGCGCTTCGGACCGGCCCGCCGTCGCTCCGGTCGGGGACCGGCCGCCGGTTCAGCGGTGCGCGGCCGGCTGCCAGAGGCAGCCGCAGTCGGGATGGCTCGGCAGGCGCAGCCGGCGGGCGAAGCCGTCGGCGGCCGAGATCTCGCACCAGCCGTCCACGCTGGGAGGGCGGGCGCCGTCGACGTGCAACTGGACGTGCAGGGCCGCCAGCCCGGCCACCGCGGTGGCGAGGGCGCTGTCGCAGGCGGGGGTGCGGGGCCGCCCGGGGCCGTCCTCGGCGAGCTGGGCGAGCAGCCGGGGCCAGGCGGCGTCCTCGTCGGTGCGGCCGAGGGCCAGGCAGCCGCCGCAGGCCGAGGCACCGGGCAGCACCAGGGGGCCGACCACCCCGAGGTGCTCCACGACGCCCACGTAGAGGTGCGGCACGCCGGCTCGCATCAGCCGCCGGGCCTCGACCGCGCCGCCGGCGAAGCCCCCGCTGCCGTCGCGAGGCGCCAGCACCACGAGCGCGGGCGGCGGGCCGCCGGCCCGGTCCCCGCGCGGGTGCCCGGCCGGCCGGCGGCCGGTGGCCCGGTCGACGGCGGCGCGGGCGGCGCTGGTCCGCAGCCGGCCGGCCTCGGTGGGCGGCAGGCCGGCGGGGGAGCAGTCCGCGGGGGTGACCCGGCCGGTGTCCAGCACGGTGACGGTCCCGATCCCGCCGGCCGCCAGGACGGCGGCGATCGCGCCGCCGACCCGGCCGGCTCCGCGCACCTCGACCCGGGCGCCGGCCCGGCCGCCCAGGACGGCCGGGCCGGCCCCGGGCTCGGGGTGCACCAGGGAGAGCGAGGCGAGGTCGGGGCCGAGCAGGTCGCGGTGCGGCTGCGGGTAGCGGGCCAGCGCCTCCCGGTCGGCCGCGGCGTCGTCGAGCAGGCCGGCCTTCTCCAGCGAGTCGAGGAGTTCGCCGGTCTGGTCCCGGCCGAGTCCGAGCCGTTCGCCGGCGTCCAGCAGATCCGGCCGCTCCCGGCTGCCGTCGAGCAGGCCGAGGAAGGAGCAGAAGGGCGCGTCGGCCTGTTCGACGACTCCGGCGTGGCGGTGGACGCTGCCGAACTGCAGGGTCTCGGTGTCCCGCCAGGTGCGGGAGAGGGCGGGCTTGAGCACCGGGCGCATGAGGTGTGCCTCCAGGTCGGATCCGGACAGCCGGCCGGGTCGGCGGCCGGCCCGGCCGCGTCGCGGCGGTGCTCCCCGACGAGGGGAGCTGCCCGCAGGATGCCGGATCGGCGGCGGGTCGCGCTCGGGGTTGTCCACAGCTCCGGGCCTATGATCGCAGGATTGCTTCGCATGCCCTGTGGATAACTTTCCGGTCCGTCCCGGCTCACGGTGATGTCATCCCCCGTAGGCCTTTCGTTCGCGATCACTCCATGAAACATTTCGGCCAAGGCACCGGGACTTCTGTCAGGGGTACCAGGTAACGTCGTCTGCCATGGCGGCCGAACGGGAACCCCATCCCCCGGCGTCGCGCAGGCGTGCCCGTGCAGCGTCCGGGTCGGGTGTCGCGGCGCCGAGCACGCGTGGGCGCCCGGAGCCGGCGGATTCCGTCGCCCCCTCGCAGCGCCGGCCGCCCGGGCAGCTGCAGGCCCAGCCGCCCGCGCAGCTCCAGCACCAGCCGCCCGCGCAGCACCAGCCCTCGGCCCAGGGATCCCGGCCGGACCAGTCGGCCGACCGCTCCCAGGTGGAGGTCCGTCGCAGCGCCCGGCGCAGCCGCACGGTCTCCGCCTACCGCGAGGGTGACCGCACCGTCGTCCTGATCCCGGCCCGGATGTCGGTCGCCGAGGAGCAGCGCTGGGTGGCCCAGATGCTCGACAAGCTGGCCGCCCAGGAGAGCCGCCGGGTGCTCGGCGACGACGCCCTGTCGACCCGGGCGCACGAGCTGTCCGCCGCCTACCTGGGTGGTCGGGCCCGGCCGCTGCAGGTCCGCTGGGTGACCAACCAGAACTCGCGCTGGGGCTCCTGCACGCCCAGCGAGCGGACCATCCGGCTCTCGCACCGGCTGCAGGGCATGCCCGAGTACGTCGTCGACTACGTGCTGTTGCACGAGCTGGCGCACCTGCTGGTCCCCGACCACGGTCCGGGGTTCTGGGCTCTGCTGGAGGCCTACCCGCGGACCGAGCGGGCCCGCGGGTACTTGGAGGGCGTGGCGTCGGCGGCCCGGCTGCCGCACATCCCCGGCGCCCGGGGCGACCGCCCGGCCGGGGCCCCGGCCCGCGAGCCGGCGCCCGACGAGTCCTGCGGGTAGTGCGCCCGCCGCACCGCGGCCGGGCCCGGAAAGCCGTGGGCCGGGCCTGCTGCCGACCGACCTCCCTGGGATAGGGTCACCGGAATCAGGCCGGCACACAGGGAGGGGCGTTCTCAGCGCCATGACCAGAGAACTCGCCAAGGCGTCCCGGATCCGGATCGGTGACCTCACTCCGGTGACCGACCTCTACCTGGGTGTCCGGCTGACCGCGCCCGGCCTGACGTTCGACATCAGCTGCTTCGGTCTGGACGCCGAGGAGCGGCTGAGCGACGACCGGTACTTCGTCTTCTTCAACCAGCCGGCCAGCCCCGAGAACGCGGTGCGGCTGCTGGGCGCCCAGCAGGACGACACCGAGTCCTTCCAGCTGGACCTGTCGGCGGTGCCGGAGAGCATCCACAAGCTCAGCCTGACCGCGACCATCGACGGTGACGGCCGGATGTCGCAGGTGAGCTCGGGCCACGTCCGGATCGTCGCGGGCGGCGCCGAGGTCGGCCGGTACTCCTTCACCGGCGCCGAGTTCAGCACCGAGCGCGCGGTGATGCTGGCCGACGTCTACCGGCGCGGCGGGGAGTGGCGGTTCGCCGCGGTCGGGCAGGGCTTCGACGGCGGGCTGCAGGCGCTGCTGGAGAACTTCGGCGGCGAGGTCCTGGAGGACGACCCGGCCCCCGCACCCGCCGTACCCGCACCCGAACCAGCACCCGCCGCACCCGCCGCGCCGACCCCCGCTCCGGTGCCGGCGCCCGTCGCCACCGTCCCCGTCGCCCCGCCGGCCACCGTGCAGATCCCGGCCCAGTCGCAGGCACCCGCCCAGGCCCCCGGCGTGAAGATCTCGCTGACCAAGTACGCCGAACTCCCCGAGCAGACCGGCTGGCTCAAGCAGAACGACAACCTGGTCCGCTTCACCCTCACCAAGGGCCAGGACGTGCTCGCCCTGCAGGGCAGCATGGTCGCCTACCAGGGCAAGGCGGACTTCGCCCACGAGAGCTCGGGTGTGCTCCGCAAGCTGACCGCCAACCTGACGGGCCAGCAGCTGAAGCTGATGCGGGTCTCCGGCGAGGGCCAGGTCTTCCTCGCGGACGAGGCGAGCCACCTGCACGTGGTCCGGCTGGAGGGCGACTCGTTCTGCGTCAGCTCGGACCGGGTACTGGCCTTCGACGCCGGCCTGGAGCACGAGGTGCGGCGGATCGAGGGCGAGGGGCTGCCGGGCGGCGGCTTCTTCACCCTCCAGTTCGGCGGACACGGCACGGTGGTGGTGAAGACCAACGGCATCCCGGTGGTGCTGCCGGTCACCCCGGCGCCGGAGACGTACGCGGACGTGCACGCCCTGGTGGCCTGGTCGAAGGGGTCCCAGGTGATCACCACGGCGCCGGTGCGGATCAGGCGCTCGGCCTACGCGGGCCACGCCGCGGAGTCGTACAGCCTGCAGTTCAGGGGCGGCCCCGGCAACTTCGTGGTCGTCCAGCCGTTCGAGGTCTGAGAGCCGGACGCGTCCGGGAGAGGTAGGCGGGTTCCATGCAGAGGCAGACGCTCTCGGGCACGTACCTGGAGGGGTACCTGGAGTCCCCGGTGACGGCCAGGATGAGCAACCACGGCGCCGCGATGTGCAAGGTCGCGGTGACGACGGGCCAGGACGTCCTGGCGAAGCCGGGCGCGATGGTCGCGTACGACGGGTTCCTGCAGTACGAGGCGGTCTCGCAGACCTTCCGGCGGGCGCTGGGGGAGTGGGCCTCGGGTGAGCGCAGCCCGCTGCTGCGATGGTCCGGGGACGGCACGCTCTACCTCGCCGACTTCGGTGCCGACGTGCTCAACCTGCAGCTCGACAACGAGTCGCTGTCCGTCAACGGCTCGCACCTGCTGGCCATGGACGCCGGGCTGACCTGCGTGGTCGAGAAGGTGAAGGGCCCGGCGATGCTGGCCGGCACCGGGCTGTTCAACGTGACGGTGTCCGGCAGCGGCTGGGTTTCCGTCACCTCCCGGGGCGTACCGGTGGTGCTGGACTGCGCCGAGGCCGAGACCTTCGTCGACCCGGACGCGCTGGTCGCCTGGACCACCGGCCTGGAGATCAAGACCCGGCGCACCGTCAAGGTCGGCGCGCTGATCGGCCGCGGCAGCGGCGAGGCCCTGCAGCTGGGCTTCAAGGGCTCGGGCTTCGTCGTCGTCCAGCCCAGCGAGGACACCTCCGACCGACTCAAGATCCGCGGCTGAGGAGCGACCACCGTGCAGAGCCCCCTTCTCGACCACGCCGCCCTGACCGGCACCGAGCGCTACTCCCTGCAGAACCCGCAGATGCTGCGGGTGGTGCTGGACGGCGGCCCGGCCGACGTGCTGGCCCGCAGTGGCGCGATGGTCGCCCACACCGGCCGGGTCCAGTTCACCGGCTGGACGCCGCCGGGCCGCCGCAACCGTGCCAACGTCGCACCCACCGAGCTGGACCTGATGCGGTGCAGCGGCGCCGGCACGGTCTACCTCGCCAACCTCGCGCAGCACCTGCACATCCTCGACCTGCGGCGGGACCGGCTGACGGTGAACAGCACCTACGTGCTGGCGATGGACACCACGATCACCTGGCAGGTCGTCGGCATCGAGGGCGGTGAGCGGATCGCCGGGGTGGGCACCCGCAGTCTGGAGCTGACCGGCAGCGGCCGGCTGGTGCTGATGACCTCCGGCCAGCCGCTGGTGATGCGGGTCGAGCCGGGCCGGTACGTGTACGCGGACGCCGACGCGGTGGTCGGCTGGTCCTCGGCGCTTGAGGTGCAGCTCCAGGCGCAGAGCAGCAACACCGAGGCCTGGCGGCGGCGCGGCACGGCCACCGAGGGCTGGGAGATGGCCTTCACCGGCAGCGGCTTCGTCCTGGTGCAGCCGAGCGAGCTGCTCGCCCCGCAGCGGGTGCCGATGCGCTGACCGGCCGCCGGCCGCAGGGGCGCGCGGCTGCGGACATGACGAAGGGGGCCCGGTCACCCGGGCCCCCTTCGTCGTGTGCGGGTGCGGCCGGTCGGCCCGGCCCGGCAGCGGAGGTCAGCCGGTCAGCGTCCTGGCCCGGGCGACCAGCGTGCGCAGCGAGTCGTCGGTCGGTTCGGGCAGCCCGTCGTACTCGAACCAGCGCAGGTCCAGCGACTCCTCGCTGATCAGCGCCTCGGCGCCGGGTCGGGCCAGCGCGATGTACTGGACGTCCAGGTGGGTGTTCTCCGGGCGGTCCTTGCCGGTGCAGCGCACCTGGTGCCGGTCGAGCAGCACCGGGACGGGCGCGCCGTCGGCCGTGAGCAGGGTGAGGTCGGGGATGCCGGACTCCTCGGTGGCCTCGCGCAGCGCGGCCGCCGCGAGGGTCGGGTCGCCCGGCTCGCAGTGGCCGCCCATCTGCAGCCAGATGCCGACCTTGGGGTGCAGGGTCAGCAGCACCCGGCCGGCGGCCGGGTCGACGACCAGGGCGCTGGCCGTGAGGTGGGCCGGGAGGCAGGCCCGGAACATTCCGTCGGCGTTGCCGGCCAGGTGGGCCAGGTAGTCGCGTCGGAGCCGGTCCTGGCCGGCGTCGGCGGTCCGCCACCCCTCCAGGGTGCGCACGGCGTCGCTGTGCAGCGCCGTCGCGCTCGTCTCGGTGACCGTCATGCGGTGGGCTCGCCCTTCCCGTCCTCGTCGGTGCCGCGCGGCTCGTCGGTGCCCTTCGGGCCGCCCGCGGCGTCCCCGGTGCCGCCCTTGCCGGCGGCCGCCTCGCCGAGCAGCTTGTCGAGCGCGTCGAAGTCGAAGCCGCCCTCGGCGTCGTCGGCGGAGCCGCGGTGCACGAAGCCGTCCGGGTCGTCGAGGTCGGCGGCGGTCGGCAGCATGTCGGGGTGCTGCCAGAGGGCGTCGCGGCCCTCGACGCCCCGGGCGTCGGCGAGGGTGGCCCACAGCCGGGAGGCGTCCCGGAGCCGGCGCGGGCGCAGCTCCAGGCCGACCAGCGTGGCGAAGGTCTGTTCGGCGGGGCCGCCGGCGGCCCGGCGCCGCCGGACGGTCTCGCGCAGCGCGCCGGCCTGCGGCAGGTGCGGCTGGGCGGCGCTGTGCACGACCGCGTCCACCCAGCCCTCGACCAGCGCGAGCGCCGTCTCCAGGCGGGCCAGCGCGGCCTTCTGCTCGGGGGTGTCCTCGGGCTGCAGCAGGCCGCCGGCGAGGGCTTCCTGCAGGGCCTCGGGGTTGCTCGGGTCGAGCTGGCCGGCCAGCTCCTCCAACCGGGAGGTGTCGACCTTGATGCCGCGCGCGTACGCCTCGACGGCGCCGAACAGGTGCGCCCGCAGCCACGGCACGTGCGCGAAGAGGCGCTGGTGGGCGGCCTCGCGCAGGGCCAGGTAGAGGCGTACCTCGTCGGCCGGCACGTTCAGGCCCTCACCGAACTCGGCGACGTTCTGCGGCAGCAGCGCGGCCTTGCCGGCCGGGGCCAGCGGGAGGCCGACGTCGGTGGAGCCGACCACCTCGGCGGCCAGCGCGCCGAGCGCCTGGCCGATCTGGGTGCCGAACATGGCGCCGCCCATCGAGCGCATCACGCCCATCAGCGGGCCGGCCATGGCCTGCATCTCCTCGGGCAGGACGCCGCCCATGGCGTTGCCGACCCGCTCGGCGACCGGGTCGACCAGGTCCTTCCAGACCGGCAGGGTCGCCTCGATCCACTCCGCGCGGCTCCAGGCCACGGCGGTGCCGGCACCGGAGGGGAACTCGGTGGCGGAGTCCAGCCAGAGGTCGGCGAGCCGGACGGCCTCGGCGACGGCCGAGCGCTCGGCGGCGCTGACCGAGCGGTCCTTACTTGTCGCCCTGCGGCGATCGCCCTCGACGGGCTCGGCGACCACGGTCTGCCGGGCGATGTCCTTGGCGAGCTCCCAGTTCACCGGGCCGCCGTCGAAGGACAGCATCTGCCCGAGCTGCTGGAAGGCCGCGCCGAGGTCGTTCGGGTCGAGGCCGCCGAGCATGGCGCCGAAGGGGTTGTCCGCGCCGTTGCCGCCGGGCGCGCCCATGCCGAAGAGCGCCCCCAGGGGGTTGCCGGGCCCGAAACCGAAGGGCATCTGCGGGGTGGCGCCCGCGTCGGGGCCGCCCTGCTCGGAGTTCTCGGACTTGTCGCGCTTGGCCTTGCCGTCCTCGGGCTCCTCGGGCGGAACGCCGAATCCGAAGGGGAGGTCGCTCACGGGTTCCTCGATCTGGTCGGCCGTCACGCGGATGGTGTGGCGGGGAAGTCTGCAGGCCCGGGGCGGTGGAAGGAGTCGGAACTCACAGCCGGTGAGCGGCTCCCGCACGGACCGGCCCGCGCGGGGTGCACCGCCGGGCCTTCGCCTCGGGCAGGATGGACCGTACGTAACACTCGTACGTACGCACATAAGCTAACCGTGGAGGATGGCCGGTGAGTTCCCCGCCTTCGGACGTTCGCTCTGGGCTGACCGGAGGTGAGGACGACCCACGCACCACGGCGTCGCCGCCTCCAGCCTACGGCGGCAAGCCGCTGACCGTGGCGGTCACCGGTGCCGCCGGTGTGCTCGGCGAACGGGTCGCGGCCCGGCTGGTGGCCTCGCCCGGCGTCCGCAAGGTGCTGGCCGTCGACGACCGGCGCGGCGAGGTGCCGGGCGTGCAGTGGCGCGTCCTGGACGTCCGCGACCCGGCGGTGGCCGAGCGCCTGGCCGGGGTGGACGTGGTCGTCCACCTGGCGATGGACCTGGGGATGGAGACCGACCCGCGCGCCCGGAGCGCGTACAACGTGCGGGGCGCGCAGACGGTGCTGACCGCCTCCGCGGCCGCCGGTGTGGGCCGGGTGGTGCTCTGCACCTCCGCGATGGTCTACGGGGCGCTGCCGGACAACGAGGTGCCGCTCGCCGAGGACTCCGAGCTGCGGGCCACCGAGGAGGCCTCGCTGGTCGGCGACCTGCTGGAGATCGAGCGCCTGGCCCGCCGGGCCCCGCGCGCCCACCCCGGCCTGCAGGTCACCGTGCTGCGTCCGGCCGTGGTGGTGGGACCGGGCGTCGACACCGTGCTGACCAGGCACTTCGAGGCGCCCCGACTGCTGGTGGTGGCCGGTTCGCGGCCCTGCTGGCAGTTCTGCCACGTGGACGACCTGGCGGCAGCACTGGAGTACGCCGCGCTCGGCCTGGTCGAGGGCGAGGTGACGGTCGGCTGCGACGGCTGGCTGGAGCAGGAGGACGTCGAGAAGCTCTCCGGCATCCGGCGGATGGAGCTGCCGGCCGCGCTGGCGCTCGGCACCGCCGCCCGGCTGCACCGGCTGGGCCTGACCCCGGCCCCGGCGGGGGACCTCGCCTACACGATGTACCCCTGGGTGGTGTCCGGCAGCCGGCTGCACGAGGCGGGCTGGCGCCCGGCCCACTCCAACGAGCAGGTGCTGGCCGAGCTGCTGGCGCAGGTCGCCGGCAAGCACGCGGTGGCCGGTCGGCGGCTCGGCGGCAAGGAGGCCGCCACCAGCCTGGGCGCGGCGGGTGCCACGGTGGCCCTGGTCGGTACGGCGGCGCTGGTGCGCCGGGCGCGCAAGCGGCGCCGCTTCTGAGGCGGTCCGCCGACGGCCCGCGCCGCTCGCCGGCAGCTCCGCGCCCGTGGCTCGACGCCCCCGGCGGCGGTTGCGCCCGTCCGGCCGGCGGTCCGCCCGTGGCCGCCCGGTGCCGGCGGTCCTCGTCCCGGAGTGCCGACCGCGTGGTGTGCGTGTGGTGTGCGCGTGGTGGCCGCCCGCGGCCGTCGGCCCGCGGTCCTTGGCGCCGGAGTCCCGCCCGTCCGCCGAAATCCCGGATGTTTCTCACGATGCGAAAGTTCACAATCGTGATGCGGAAGCCCCTTGCCCAGGCCCGGCCGGGATGAGGAATCATGGGGGCATGTCCGAGAACCACGACCCCATCCGCCTGCTCGCGATCCGCGACACCCCGCTCTCCCTCGACGAGGTGTACGAGGCGGTCGGGGACGACGCGGCCGGCGGGACCACCGTCTTCGTCGGGACGGTCCGTGACCACGACGGCGGCAAGTCGGTCGCCGCGCTGGAGTACAGCTGCCACCCGACCGCCGAGCAGGAGATGCGCCGGATCGCCGAGAAGGTCGTCGCGGACTTCCCCGTCCGGGCGCTCGCCGCGGTGCACCGGATCGGCCGGCTGGAGATCACCGACAAGGCCGTGATCGTCGCCGTCTCCTGCGCCCACCGGGGCGAGGCCTTCGCGGCCGCCCGCCGCCTGATCGACGATCTCAAGCACGAGGTGCCGATCTGGAAGCACCAGGTCTTCTCCGACGGCGAGGAGGAGTGGGTCGGCGCCGGCTCCTGCTGAGCGCCCGGCCCGCCGGCTCCCCCCAGTGGCACCGCCCTGCCCTTCGGGTACCCGCCTCACCCGTCCGCCGGCCCGGGGCGTTACCCGCCTCACCCGTTCGGCCGCGCTCCCGGAGGGGCCCGGAGGCCCCTGCGCGGTGCTGTGGGCGGGTTGTCGGTGCCGTAACCCGGATGGCGCCAAGCCCGTTGTTCGTGTGGGTGGTTAATCTGCTCATAGACACGACGAGCTGGGAGTTCGGATATGGGTGCGCTCGCCTGGTTGATCATTCCCGCGGTCGCCGCGGTGCTTGCGTCGATGTGGGCGCTCTGGGCGGCCCGGGCCCCCAAATCCGCCGGTGATCCGGCCTCGCTGGCCGAGCACCAGCGCTTCCTGGCGGCGATGGAACGCACCACGGCGGCGCCCGGCGCGGCCCCCACGGAACGCCTGGGCCGGTAGCCCGGCGGGCGCCCGGCCACCGGCGTCCCGTACTGTCGAGCCATGCCACGCCGCTCTGCGACGATGCTCGCCGCCACCCTGCTGCTGATAGCCCTGCTCTGCGTCTCCGTGCTCATGAAGGTGCCGTACACGGAGATGAGCCCCGGGCCGACGTACAACACGCTCGGTGTGCAGGACAAGACGGGCCGGCCGGTGATCACCATCACCGGCCACGAGTCGTACCCGACCACCGGCCACCTCAACATGACGACCGTCCAGGTGACCGGCGCGAAGTACGAGCCGAGCCTGGTCTCGGCGGTGGTCGGCTGGCTGCGCGGCGACGTCCTGGTGGTGCCGCACGAGAACGTCTACCCGCCCGGGCAGACCGACAAGGAAGCGCAGCAGCAGAACGCCGAGGAGTTCGCCTCCTCCGAGGACAGCGCCAAGACGGCCGCGCTGAGCGAGCTCGGCATCCCGATGGGCAGCGAGGTGATCGTGGCCTCGGTGGTGGCCGGCGGACCCTCGGACGGCAAGCTGCACGCGGGCGACCGGATCGTCTCGGTGGACGGCACCGTGGTGACCGCGGAGGACCAGGTCGCCAAGCTGGTCACCAAGCACAAGCCCGGCGAGAACGTGGTCTTCACCGTCGTCCCGCGCGGCAAGGACAGCACGGCGCCGGACCAGGGGCAGCCGACCGACGTCACCGTCACCACGGCCAAGGCCTCCGACGGGGACCGGGCGATCGTCGGGATCGGCCCCGACACCAAGCACACGTACCCGTTCCAGATCGACATCGGCCTGCAGGACGTGGGCGGGCCCAGCGCCGGGCTGATGTTCTCGCTCGGGATCATCGACAAGCTGACCCCCGAGGACCTGACCGCCGGCAAGTTCGTGGCCGGCACCGGCACGATCACCGACGACGGCAAGGTCGGGCCGATCGGCGGCATCGCGATGAAGCTGATCGCCGCCCGCGACGCCGGCGCGCAGTACTTCTTCACCCCGGCCGACAACTGTGCCGAGGCCGCCGGGGCCACCCCGAGCGGGCTCACCCTGGTCAAGGCGGAGACCCTGGACGGCGCGCTGAAGTCGCTGGAGCAGGTCCGCTCCGGGCAGACCGCGGCGCTGCCCTCCTGCGGCAAGGGCTGAGCCGCCGGGCGCAGCCGCCCGGGCCGGCGGAGCGCAGCGCCGCGCCGGGCGGCCGCGAGGAGTCCGCACGGCCGCCCGGCGCGGGTCAGGCACAGGCGGGGTGAAGCCCGGGCACGCCAGGCGCAGGCCACCGGGTAAGGCTCGGGCCCGGGCGGCTCAGGCGAAGGTGGCCAGCAGTGCGTCGGTCAGGCCCGGCACCAGGTCGGGGCCGGTCAGCACCTCGCGCGCGACGTCCTTGGAGCGCAGCCGCAGCGCCGTCTCACGCTTGCCGTCGCGCAGCACGGCGGCGGTGATCCGCACCTCCTCGCGCTTGGGGTGGTTCGCCACCCACTCGGCGAGCTGGGCCTCGGTGGCGTTCTTCGGGCGGCTCTGCTCGGCGCCCGGCGGGAGCATCAGGCGCTCGACCACCAGCGCGCAGCCGGCGATCATGTCGGGCCAGGCGATCGTCCCGAGGAACTTGTCCAGCTCCATGCCGGCCGGCAGCTCGTCCTGCTCGATCGGGGTGAGGCCGGGCTCGTCGGAGGCCGCCAGGCCGAGCTGCTTGGCCAGCTTGGGGTCGGCCTTGCGCAGCTGGGCGCTGTCCACCAGGGCGAAGAGCCGGGCCGGGAGGTCCCAGCCGAGAGTGGAGGCGTACTCGTCGATCTCCAGCGCGGCCCTGGTCAGCGGGGTGGCGGCGGGGAGGCTGGAGACGTCGGACGGGGTGTTGGAAGCATCGGACATGCCTCAATCCTCACACGAGGCGGGCTGCCCCGGTGCCCGGCGCTCCCGGCCCGGCGGCGGCCCCGGGCCCCGGCCCGGGGAACCGGTACCGAACCGACAGCAAAGCCTGGGAACTCAGGTAAAGACTGATTAAGTTGCATGGAGGACCGAACGATTCGAGACGACACAGCCGAGGTGCCACCGTGGTGTTCCAGATGCCCGACCGCTCAGGACCGGGCTTCCGGCCGAGAGTCGGCCCGCCCTCACGGCGCACCCGGGTGCTCCTGCTGACGGTGGGCGTGCTCGCGGTGCTGTTCCTGCTGTTCGTCATGTTCGCCGGGTTCTGGACGGACTGGCTCTGGTTCAAGTCCGTCAGCTACTCCTCGGTCTTCACCACCCAGCTCTGGACCAAGGTCGGGCTGTTCGCCGTCGTGGGCCTGCTGGTGGCGCTGTTCGTCGGCGCCAACATCTGGCTGGCCCACCGGCTGCGCCCGCCGCTGTCCGCGATGTCGGTCGAGCAGCAGAGCCTGGACCGCTACCGGTCCGGGATCGCCCCGTTCAAGCGCTGGGCGCTGATCGGCGTCACGCTGGTGGTCGGCCTGATCGCCGGCGCCGCCGCCTCCGGCCAGTGGCGGACCTGGCTGCTGTTCACCAACGGCACCTCCTTCGGGGTCAAGGACAGCCAGTTCAACCTGGACGTCTCCTTCTACGCCTTCGAGCTGCCGTTCTACGAGTTCATGCTCGGCTTCGCCTTCAGCGCGGTGATCGTCGCGCTGCTGGCCTCGGTCCTGGTGCACTACCTGTACGGCGGCCTGCGGCTGCAGGGCCCCGGCCGGCGCGCCAGCGTCGGTGCCCAGGGGCACCTGGCCGTGCTGCTCGGTGTCTTCGTCCTGCTCAAGGCGGCGGCCTACTGGCTGGACCGGTACGCGCTGGCGGTCAAGACCGGCTCCTACAAGGGCGTGGACGGCTGGACCGGCCTGCGCTACGTGGACGCCAACGCCTTCCTGCCGGCCAAGACCATCCTGTTCTTCGTCGCGGTCATCTGCGCCGTGATGTTCTTCCTGACCCCGCTGCGCCGCACCTGGGTGCCGGCCCTGATCGGCTTCGGCCTGATGGCGCTCTCGGCGGTGCTGATCGGCGGCGTCTACCCGGCGATCGTCCAGCAGTTCCAGGTCAAGCCGAACGAGCAGGCCAAGGAGACGCCGTACATCCAGAAGAACATCGACGCCACCAGGCAGGCGTACGGCATCGCGGACAGCCAGACCCAGCCGTACACGCCGAAGGCCAGCACCACCGCGGACGCCCTGAAGCCGGACGCGCAGACCATCGCGGACATCCGGCTGCTGGACCCGAACGTGGTCTCGCCGACCTTCCAGTCGATCGAGCAGCAGCGCTCGTACTACGCCTTCCCGAGCACCCTGGACGTCGACCGCTACGGCAACGGTGCCGGTGCCCAGGACACCGTGATCGGCCTGCGTGAGCTGGACCTCAGCGGCGTCCAGGGCGACAAGCGGAACTGGATCAACGACCACTTCAAGTTCACCCACGGCTACGGCGCGGTCGCGGCCAAGGGCAACCAGGTCAACGACAAGGGCCAGCCGGTCTTCACCGAGTCCAGTCTGCCGGCCACCGGTTCGCTGGGCGAGTACCAGCAGCGGATCTACTACGGCGAGAAGACCGGCACCTACTCGATCGTCGGCGGCTCCAACCAGGAGATCGACTACACCACCGACACCGGGGACAAGCTCTACCAGTACACCGGTGGCAGCGGCGTCTCGCTGGACAACCCGTTCACCCGGGCCGCGTACGCGGTGAAGTTCGCCGAGCCGCAGATCCTCTACGCGGGCGCCATCACCGACGGCGCCAAGGTGATCTACGACCGCACCCCCAAGGAGCGGGTCGAGAAGGTCGCGCCCTGGCTGTCCATCGACGCCGACCCGTACCCGGTGGTGCAGGACGGCAAGCTGGTCTGGGTGCTCGACGGCTACACCACCTCGGACGGCTACCCGTTCGCCTCGAAGACCACCCTGGGCGCGGTCACCAAGGACTCGCTGACCAACCAGCGCGGTGAGCTGCTCACCGCGGCCAACAAGGTCAACTACATCCGCAACTCGGTCAAGGCCACCGTGGACGCGTACACCGGCGAGGTGACGCTCTACCAGTGGGACGACGCCGACCCGGTGCTGAAGACCTGGATGAAGGCCTTCCCGGACACCGTCAAGCCCCGCACGGACATCCCCAGCACGCTGATGCCGCACCTGCGCTACCCGCAGGACATGTTCAAGGTGCAGCGCGAGCTGCTCGGCCAGTACCACGTGACGGACGCCGGCTCGTTCTTCAACGGCACCGACATCTGGCAGATCCCGGTCGACCCGACCAGCGACACCAAGCAGGTCCAGCCGCCGTACTACCTGACCGTCCGGATGCCCGACCCGGCCGTGACCGCGGCGAGCTTCTCGCTGACCACCACCTTCGTGCCCAGCGGGCGGGAGAACCTGGCGGCCTTCATGGCGGTCAGCGCGGACCCGGGCCCCGAGTACGGCAAGATCCGCATCCTCAAGGTGCCGGGCGACAGCAAGACCCTCGGGCCGAACCTCGTCCAGTCCCAGTTCAACTCCCGGCCCGAGGTCGCCAACCAGCTGACGCTGCTGAAGAGCGGCGGGGACTCCGACCTGGAGTACGGCAACCTGCTCACCCTGCCGGTCGGCGGCGGGCTGCTGAACGTCGAGCCGGTCTACGTCAAGGGCCGCGGCGCCAAGTACCCGGTGCTGCAGAAGGTGCTCGCGGTGTACGGCAACGACAACGTGGCGTTCGAGAACACCCTGGAGGAGGCGCTGAAGAAGGTCTTCGCCGGTGTCTCCACCGGGACGACCACGCCGCCGGCCACCACGCCGACGACGCCCACCACGCCGACGAGCCCCACCACGCCGCCCGCCGCGGGCAGCAACGACCCGGTGGTGCAGAAGGCGCTGCAGGACGCCCAGAAGGCGATCACCGACAGCCAGGAGGCGCTGAAGGCCGGTGACTGGGTCAAGTACGGCCAGGCCCAGAAGGCTCTGCAGGACGCGGTGAGCGCGGCGATCGCGGCCGAGCAGAAGGCGGGTACGCCCGCCGGTTCGCCCTCCCCGGCCGCCACCCCCTCCGCGGCCGCGACCCCCTCGCCGGGGGCCACCCCGTAAGGTCCGGCCCGGCCGCGCGAACGCGCGCGACCGGGCCGTGAACCGCGCCGGGCCGCCCGCCCGGCGCGGTTCACGGCCCCGTCCGTGATCGTGATAGAGTTCAACTACCGACGCGGGGTGGAGCAGCTCGGTAGCTCGCTGGGCTCATAACCCAGAGGTCGCAGGTTCAAATCCTGTCCCCGCTACAAAGGCCGAAGGCCCGGAGGATCTTTCCTCCGGGCCTTCGGTGTTGTGCGGCCGGAAGGGTGGCCGCCCGGGGGTGTCCTGGCCGGGCTTGGTCCCGGTGGCGGCGGCTTCGGTACCATCTAGCGTTGCTCGCCCGATCCGTACCGGTCGGCCGGGCGGGGAGATCTGTCCGGGTGTCGCCAAGGGTGCCGACCATCGCCGGCTGCCGGTGCGGCCCCTCTGCCGTTCGGTGGCGAACACTCACCATCGGGGCCCTGGTGGGGGTTTGTGAGGCTGAAGTGTCGGGAAATCGACAAAGCACTGAAGCAATCCCGCCGGCTTCGGCCCGCACCACCAAAATTGGCCGGGGCAGGTGTACGCGGGTTGCGGGTGATGCGACGATGGAGCACATGGGGTACGGGGCGCGGCTGTTGACCGGCCGTCGGCTCCGATCTGCCCCCGGCAGATGCCGCGACACTCTGGGGGAGCGGGAGTCGGCATGAAGCTGATCGGAAAGAACGGACCAGGGAGCAAGCCCGTCACGGCCGAACCGGACACCGAGGGCTGGGCGCAGAGCCCGGACCCGGAGGGCGCGGAAGGCCTGCCGGGCGCCCTGCCGGCCCAGCGCACCAGCGGCCTGGCGGATCGCCGGCCGTCGGCCGGCTACGGCCCCGACAGCCTGGTCCACGTCTCCGCCCAGCAGTTCGCCGCCGGTGTCGGCCCGTACACCGGGCGCCCGGACGCGCCCGTCGGCGAGGACCCGGACCAGGACGGCGCGGGCCTCGACGGCGCCACCTTCGAGCGCGCCCTCGCCGCCCGCGAGCAGGCCGCGCTGGAGGGCCGCCACCGGCAGGCCGCCGACGAGGGCGACACCGACGCCGCCAGCCGGCTCGGCGCCCTGCTGCTGCGCCGCGGCGACCTGGAGGACGCCGAACCGTACCTGCGCGCCGCCGCCGCGGCCGGGGTGCGCGCCGCAGCCAACAACCTCGGCGTCCTGCTGCACCAGCAGGGCCACCGGGCCGAGGCCGCGCAGTGGTGGCGGCAGGCCGCCGTGGCCGGCAGCGCGCCCGCCGCCCACGCGCTCGGCCTGCAGCTGCGCGACCAGGGCGAGGAGGAGGCCGCCGAGTACTGGCTGCACTTCGCCGCCGACCACGGGCACCCGCTGGGGGCGTACGCGCTGGGCGACCTGATGGAGCACCGGCGCGACGTGCGCGCCGAGCGCTGGTTCAAGGTGTCCGCCGACGCGGGCCACCGGGAGGCCGCCTACCGCCTCGCCCGGATGCGCGAGGCGGCCGGAGACAAGGACACCGCCGAGACCTGGTACCGCACCGCCGCCGCCCGCAGCCACGCCCGCGCCTCGCTGCGCCTGGGCGTGCTGCTGGAGGAGCGCGCCCAGGGCGACCCGGCGCTGATGGAGGAGGCGGCGCGCTGGTACCGCCAGTCCGCGCAGAACGGCGAGCCCCGGGCGGCCTGCGCGCTGGGCTTCCTGATGCGGGACGCCGGCGACCTCACCGCCGCCGCCGAGTGGTGGCAGGAGGCGGCCGAGGCCGGCGACGGCAACGCCGCCAACGCGCTCGGCGCCCTGCACGCGGGCCGCGGCGAGGCCGCCGTCGCCGAGCACTGGTACCGCGCGGCGCTGGACGCCGGCGACCAGAACGGCGCCTTCAACCTCGGGCTGCTCTGCGCCGGCGCCGGCCGCGACCAGCAGGCCGAGCAGTGGTACCGGCGGGCGGCCTACGCCGGCCACCGGGAGGCCTGCAACGCGCTGGCCGTCGTGCTGCTGCAGCGCGGCGACGAGTCGGGGGCCGAGCCGTGGTTCTCCAAGGCGGCCGAGGCGGGCAGCGTGGACGGCGCCTTCAACCTCGGCGTGCTGCACGCCGGGCGCGGGGAGCAGCAGCAGGCGCACGAGTGGTACGCGCGCGCCGCCGCGGAGGGCCACGGCGAGGCCGCCCTCCAGCTGGCCGTCGCCCAGGAGCAGCGCGGCAACCTGCCGGGCGCCCTGGAGCGCTACCGCCAGGCGGCCGGCGGCGGTTCGGCCGAGGGCTGCTTCCGGCTGGCCTCGCTGCTGGACCGGCGCGGCGACGCCGACACCGAGGCCGAGCACTGGTACGCGGTCGCGGCCGACGCCGGCCACCGCCGGGCGCAGGTCAGGATGGGCGTGCGGGCCGCCGAGCGCGGCGCGCTGGAGATCGCGGAGAGCTGGTACCGCCGGGCGGCGGAGGCCGGCAGCCGCAGCGCGGCCTTCAACCTGGGCCTGCTGCTGGCCCGTCAGGACAGCGAGGCCGAGGCGATGCTCTGGTACACCCGGGCGGCGGACGCCGGCCACGGGCGGGCCGCGCTGCGCCTGGCGCTGCTGGCGCTGCGGCGCGGGGAGCCGGTGCAGGCCGAGAACTGGTGCCGGCGGGCGGCCGACTACGGCCCGGCCGAGGTGGCCGAGCGGGCCGGCCGGCTGCTGGGGGCGCTGCACGCCGAACTGAGCGCCTGAGCACGGGGGCCCGTATCCGCCGCGACCGCGCGCCGGGCGGGCCTTTTCGCCGCGCCGGAGCTCCGTCCCCCGCCGGGGCGTGGACCCGTGGACGGGGGTCCGGCCGTTCCGGGCCGGGGCGTCGGTGCGGGGGCCGCCGGGTGCCCGGGCGGGCAGCCGGCTAGCGACAGTCGGGGCAGAGCCCGCGGTAGGTGACCTCGGCGCCCGAGAGGGTGAAGCCGAAGCGCTGGTCGGCCGGGAGCGCGGCGACCGGGTCGCCCAGCGGGTGGACGTCGCGGATGGCGCCGCAGCCCGAGCAGATCAGGTGCTGGTGCGCGTGGTGGGCGTTGGGGTCGTACCGCTTGGCGCGCCCGTCGGTGGCGACCTCCAGGACCTCGCCCAGGGTCACCAGTTCGCCGAGCGTGTTGTAGACGGTCGCCCGGGAGATCTCGGGCAGTCGGGAGACGGCGCGGGCGTGCACCTCGTCGGCGGTCAGGTGGACGTGGTCGCCGTCGAGCACCTCGGCCACGACCCGCCGCTGTGCGGTCAGGCGCCAGCCGCGCATCCGAAGTCGTTCCAGCAGGTCACTCATGCGGCCAGGGTAGCAAGCACCGTCTTCCTTCGGAACAGCTCCGGACTTGGGATCAGTATTGACTTGGACAAAGTCCAAGCTAGGCTGAAGCCCCTCACGACCGGACGACGCGGAGGTCTCCCCGATGACTGCCCAGGACGAGCTGCGGCCCACGCTGACCACGGAGGCGGGCGCGCCCGTGGCCGACAACCAGAACACCGAGACCGCAGGCACCGGCGGTCCGGCGCTGATACAGGACCAGCTCCTCTTCGAGAAGCTCGCGCACTTCAACCGCGAGCGCATCCCGGAGCGCGTGGTGCACGCCCGCGGCGCCGCCGCCTACGGCACCTTCACGGTGACCGGCGACGTGACCGCCTACACCCGGGCGGCGTTCCTGTCCGAGGTGGGCAAGGAGACCGAGACCTTCCTGCGCTTCTCCACCGTGGCCGGCAACCTCGGCTCGGCCGACGCCGTCCGCGACCCGCGCGGCTTCGCGCTGAAGTTCTACACCGAGGACGGCAACTACGACCTCGTCGGGAACAACACCCCGGTGTTCTTCATCAAGGACGCCATCAAGTTCCCGGACTTCATCCACACCCAGAAGCGGGACCCGTACACCGGCTCCCAGGAGGCCGACAACGTCTGGGACTTCTGGGGCCTCTCGCCCGAGGCGACCCACCAGGTCACCTGGCTCTTCGGCGACCGCGGCATCCCCGCCTCCTACCGCCACCTGGACGGCTTCGGCTCGCACACCTACCAGTGGCAGAACGAGGCCGGCGAGCACTTCTGGGTGAAGTACCACTTCAAGACCGACCAGGGCATCAAGAACCTCACCAGCGAGGAGGCGGCCGTCCTCGCGGGCACCGACCCCGACTCGCACCAGCGCGACCTGCGCGAGTCGATCGAGCGCGGCGAGTTCCCGAGCTGGACGGTCAGCGTCCAGATCATGCCGGCCGCCGACGCCGCGACGTACCGCTTCAACCCCTTCGACCTCACCAAGGTCTGGCCGCACGCGGACTACCCGCTGGTCGAGTTCGGCACGCTGGAGCTCAACCGCAACCCGGACAACGTCTTCGCCGAGGTCGAGCAGTCGATCTTCTCGCCGTCGCACTTCGTGCCCGGCATCGGCCCGTCCCCGGACAAGATGCTGCAGGGCCGCCTGTTCGCCTACGCGGACGCCCACCGCTACCGGGTCGGGATCAACGCCGACCACCTGCCGGTGAACCGCCCGCACGCCACCGAGGCGCTCACCAACAGCCGGGACGGCCACCTCTACGACGGCCGCCACGGCCGTCGCAAGAACTACGAGCCGAACACCTTCGGCGGCCCGGTCCAGACCGGCCGCCCGCTCTGGGCCGCGACCGCCGTCACCGGCACGACCGGCAACCACGAGGCGCCCTCGCACCGCGAGGACGACGACTTCGTGCAGGCCGGCAACCTCTACCGGCTCTTCGGCGAGGACGAGAAGGCCCGGCTGATCGACAACCTGGCCGGCTTCATCGCCAAGGTCTCCGCCGACCGCGACGACATCGTCGAGCGGGCGGTCGAGAACTTCCGCAAGGCCGACGCCGACTACGGCCGACGCCTGGAGACGGCCGTCCGCGAGCTGCGCAAGCAGCCGTAGCGGCCCCACGAACAGCGGGCCCCGGAACCAGTTGCCCACCCACTGGTCCGGGGCCCGCACCCATGAGGGGCCCGCACCCTTGAGGGGGCGGCGTCGGGGGCGCGGCCCCGCAGGGCGGTTCAGAGCCGGAGCAGACCGTCCCTGATCCGCTCCAGCAGCGCCACCGACGGGTTGCCGGCCAGGTGGACCCGTACGTACCGCTCGGCCGCCAGGTCGGCCACCAGCACCCGGGCGACGCCGACCGGCACCGGCAGCAGGGCGGCCAGCTCGGCCACCGAGCGCGGGTACTGGCAGAGCTCGACGATCCGGTGCCGCTCGAAGCCGAGCGGCGCGCTCAGCGCCGCCGGCGCCGCCGAGACCAGCGTCTCCAGCCTCAGTTCCCCGGTGACCGGGCGGGTCCGCCCGGCGGTGACCACGAACGGGCGGACCACCTCCCCGGTCTCGTACTCCCCGGCCCCGAACTCCTCGCCGCCCCTCACCGCGCCTCGCTCGGCTGCAACTGCTGCGGCGACTGCGGGGCGGACGCCAGCAGGCCGCCCGGCAGCAGGACCGTCGCCGTCACCCCGCGCACCGGCGACGGCGTCAGCCGGACCCGGGCGCCGAGCCGGACGGCGAGCCGGCCGACCACGTAGTGGCCGAGCAGCCCCGTGCTGCCCACCAGGAAACTCTCCTCGCCGCCCAGCCGGGCGTTGGCCCGCTCCAGCTCGGCCTCGGTCATCCCGGCGCCGTGGTCCACCACGGCCACCAGGTAGCCGGCCCCGCCGAGCCGGGCGTAGACCTCGACGTCGGTGTCGGGCGCCGAGGCGGCGAGCGCGTTCTCGATCAGCTCGGCCAGCAGGTGGGCCACCTCGGCCACCGCGGCGCCGTCCAGCTGCGCCTCGTCCACCTGGCGCAGGACCACCCGGCGGTAGTCCTCCACCTCCCCGAGGGCCGCCCGGACGACGTCGCCGGTGCCCACCGGCCGGGCCCAGCGGCGCGGGCTGCGCTCGCCGGCCAGCACCAGGACGCTCTCCGCGTTGCGCCGCATCCGGGTCGCCAGGTGGTCCAGCTCGAACAGGTTGGCCAGCACCCCCGGGTCGTGCTCCTCGCGCTCCAGGGCGGACAGGAAGCCCAGCTGACGGCTGACCAGGGCCTGGTTGCGGCGGCCCAGGTTGGCCAGCGAGCCGGTGCTGTTGCGCTGCAGGACACTCTGCTCGACGGCGAGCCGCAGCGCCGTCGCCGACACCCGGTCGAGCGCCTCGGCGACCTCCGCCAGCTCCTGGGCCCGGCCGGCCCCGACCGGGGCGGGCAGGGCGGCCAGGTCGTCCAGGTCCTGCCCGGGCCCCGCGTCGCGGATCCGGCCCACCGCCTCGGGGAGCACCCGGTCGGCCAGGTCGGCGGCCCCGGCGGCCAGCGCGGCCAGCGGGCGGGTGATCGAGCGGGTCGCGGCCAGGCCGAGCAGCACGGCGCCGAGCACGGCGGTCACCGCCAGCAGGACGTCCAGCAGCAGCGCCCGCAACGCGTCCGAGCGCAGCTCCGCCGCCCGCTCCCGGCTCTCCGCGGCGGCGCCGCTCTGGACCTGCTGCAGGTCGTCCACCAGGGTGCTGGCCGCCCGCCACCAGTCGGCGGGCAGCACCGGCAGGTGCTCGGCGGCGAAGCCGGCCAGCGCCTGCTGCTCCATCCCGGCGACGGTGACCGCGGCCGGGGTGCGCAGCGCGGCGTCCAGCGCGTCGGTGCGGGCCGCGGTGGCGGTGCGCGGCACCTGGGCCACGGCGGCACCGCGCACCGCCATGATGCGGACGAAGGAGGGGTAGTCGGCCCCCTTGAAGGAGCCGGTGGCGAGCACCCCGTTCAGGGTGCCGCGCTCCAGGGCGGTCGCCTCGGTGGCCTCGCACAGGGCCCGCAGGGTGGCGAGCGAGGCCTGCAGCCGGTCGTCGCCGGAGGCGCCGAGGCCGTCGAAGGCGGCCGAGGTCAGCCCGGTGACGGCGGTGGTGAAGAAGCCGAGCGCCTCGGCGCGGGTGGCGGTGCCGGTGTCGGCCCGCCCCCGCAGGGCGGCCAGCTGGCCGAGGCCGGTGAGCGCGGAGCGGACGGCGGCGGCGCCGGGCGGGCCGGCCGCCAGTCGCTGGTCCAGCGCCCGGCGGGCCTGGTCGGCGGCGGCGCGGCCGCCGCCGAGCTGGGCCCGGAAGCTCTCGTCGCCGCCGAGCAGCCCGGCGGTCAGGCCGCGTTCGCGCTGCAGCTGGTGGACCAGTTCCTGGGTGGCGACGGTCAGCGCGACCTGGTCGTCGGTCCGGCCGGCCGCGGTGAAGCGGGTGGCCTGTCCGGCCGTGCCGAGCGCGGCGAGGACCACCAGCGCGCCGGTGGGCAGCGCGAGCAACAGGGCCAGTCGGTGACGGATGGTGCGGACGGTACGCACGTGGGGAGCCCCCTGGGCGAGCGGCCCGGCGTGGGTGGGCGTCCGGGGAGTGGGGCGCGGCCCGGGAGCCGGCGCCTTGGCCCGTCGAAGCGTAGGGGGTGGGGATTGCCGCGGAGTTGCACCGAACTCAGCGTCGGCCTGGTGCACTTGATGGGCAGTCGGCAATCCGCCGGACCAGCGGCGGAAACACTGCCGTCGTACACCGGCCGGGCCCGGGCGAGCCGGGGCGGAGCGGGGCCGCCCCGGCGGCCGGGCCGGTCCGCTCAGACGCTGAGCCGGCGCAGCGCCTCGTCGTGCAGGATGCCGTTGGAGGCCACCGCGTCCGCGCCGCCGGGGCCGGGCACGCCGTCCAGGCCGGTGAAGCGGCCGCCCGCCTCCTGCACCACGATGCAGGGCGCGGCCATGTCCCAGAGGCTGAGCTCGGGTTCGGCGGCGATGTCCACCGAGCCCTCGGCGACCATCATGTACGACCAGAAGTCCCCGTAGGCGCGGGTGCGCCAGCAGGCGCGGGTGAGGTCCAGGAACGGGTCGAGGCGGCCGCGCTCCTCCCAGCCGCTGAGCGAGGAGTAGGAGAAGGAGGCGTCCGCCAGCCGGGAGACGCCGGAGACGTGGATCCGGGAGGCCTTGGCCAGGCTGCGCCCGGCGTAGGCGCCGAGGCCCTCGGCGGCCCACCAGCGGCGGTTCAGCGCGGGGGCCGAGACCATGCCGACGACCGGGCGCTCCTCGCCGTCGGCGCCGGTCTCCAGCAGGGCGATCAGGCTGGCCCAGACCGGGACGCCGCGGATGTAGTTCTTGGTGCCGTCGATCGGGTCGATCACCCAGCGGCGCGGGCCCGAGCCCTGCATGCCGAACTCCTCGCCGAACACCGCGTCGCGCGGGCGGGCCCGCTGGAGCACGCCCCGGACCAGCTCCTCGGCGGCCTTGTCGGCGTCGCTGACCGGGGTCAGGTCCGGCTTGGTCTCGATCTTGAGGTCGAGCGCCCGGAAGCGGTCCAGGGTGATCGAGTCGGCCGAGTCGGCGAGGACGTGGGCGAGGCGGAGATCGTCGTGGTAGTCGGCCATGGGCGAAACAGTAGCGAGGTGCCCGGCATCCCGACAGTCGGGCCCGGTCGTCGGACAACCGTGTCGGGGGACGGCCGGGCCGGGCGCCGGAGGGCCGGGCGGGTCAGTGTCCGCTGCCGCTGAGCTGCAGGCCGACCACGCCGGCGATGACCAGGCTGATCGAGACCAGCTTGAGGGTGGAGGAGGACTCGTCGAGGAAGACCATGCCGTAGATCGCGGTGCCGGCCGCGCCGATGCCGGTCCAGACCGCGTAGGCGCTGCCCACCGGCAGGCTCTTGAGGGAGAGGGTGAGCAGGCCGAAGCTGCCGAGGGCGAAGGCGCAGAAACCGATGGTGGGCCAGAGCTTGGTGAAGCCCTCACTGAGTTTCAGGTTGATCGCGAAACCTGTCTCCAGCAGGCCGGCGAGGATCACCAAGGCCCATGCCATCGCGCTGACTCCCTGTCGATCGACGGGTCGGGCCGATGCGGCCGACTTTCCTATGATCACCAGAGCGGGCCACTCCGACACCTCGCGGCGCACCGCAATCCGGGCCGGGATCGCCCCCGGCCGGCTGCCGGGCAGCCGGGTGCCGGAGCGCTCCGCGGCCCGGCGGCCTGATCGGCCTGCCGGGCGCCGGAGCCGCCGGGTGACCGCGGGTCAGTCGCCGTCCCGGGTGTCCTTGGAGGAGAGCAGCCGCCGCAGCGAGTACAGCCGGGCCTGCTCGGCGTGGCCGTCCGTGACCCAGGCGTCCAGCGCGCAGTCCTTCTCGTCGTGACTGCAGGCCCGCGGGCAGTCCACCGTGCCCGGCTCCAGGTCGGGGAAGGCGTGGATCACCCGGGACGGGTCGATGTGCGAGAGCCCGAAGGAACGGAAGCCCGGCGTGTCGATCACCCAGCCCGGGTCCAGCGCCTTCTTCGAGCCAGGCTTCACCCCGGGGGGCGGCGGCAGCCGCAGGGCCAGCGCGGAGACGGTGGTGTGCCGGCCGCGGCCGGTCACCGCGTTGACCACGCCGGTGCTCCGCTGGTGCAGCGGGACGAGGGCGTTCACCAGGGTGGTCTTGCCCACCCCGGAATGGCCGATGAACACCGTCGACCGCCCGCGCAGGTGGGCGCGGACCGCCTCGGCGCCCGCGGTCTCCAGCTCGTCCCGCCTGGTCACCACATAGGTGATGCCGAGCGGGGCGTACGACTCCAGCAGCGGTTCGGCCGGCGCCAGGTCGGACTTGGTGAGTACCAGGATCGGCTCCATGCCCGCGTCGTAGGCCGCCACCAGGCAGCGGTCGATCAACCGGGGCCGGGGCTCCGGGTCGGCCAGCGCGGTGACGATGGCCAGCTGCTGGGCGTTGGCGACCACGATCCGCTCGTACGGGTCGTCGTCGTCGGCGGTCCGCCGCAGCACCGAGGTGCGCTCCTCCACCCGGACGATCCGGGCCAGGGTGTCCGGCTCGCCGGAGAGGTCACCGACGATGTTCACGACGTCGCCGACCACCACGCCCTTGCGGCCCAGCTCGCGGGCCTTCATCGCGACGATCTCGCGCTCGTTCTTCGTCCCCGCGTCGACCAGGCAGGTCAGCCTGCCGCGGTCGACGGTGAGGATCATCCCTTCGGCGGCGTCGTCGTGCGTGGGGCGGATCCGGGTCCGTGGCCGGGAGCCCTTGCGGCCCGGGCGGTTGCGGATGTCGTCCTCGTCGGCGTCCTTGCCGTAGCGGCGCATGTGCTCAAGTCTCCGCTCAGGCCCTCGCCGCCGCCCCTGCGAGGAGGTCCGACCACATCTGCGGGAAGTCCGGCAGGGTCTTCGCGGTGGTGGCGATGTTCTCCACCTCCACCCCCTCGACGGCCAGGCCGACCACGGCGGCGGCGGTGGCCAGCCGGTGGTCCTCGTAGGTGTGGAAGACACCGCTGTGCAGGGGGCGCGGGCGGATCCGCAGGCCGTCCTCGGTCTCGGTGACGTCGCCGCCGAGGTCGTTCAGCTCCTTGGCGAGCGCGGCCAGCCGGTCGGTCTCGTGCAGGCGCAGGTGGGCGATGCCGTAGAGGTGGGACTCGGAGTCGGCCAGCGCCGCCACCGCCGCGATCACCGGGGTCAGCTCGCCCACGTCGTGCAGGTCGGCCTCGATGCCGCGGATCCGGCCGGTGCCGGTGAACTCCAGGCCCTCGTCGGTGAAGCGGTAGCTGCCGCCCATCTGCGTGTAGATCTCGCGCAGCTGGTCGCCCGGCTGGGTGGTGTGGGCCGGCCAGTCTCGGACGGTCACCCGGCCGGCGGTGACCAGTGCGGCGGCGAAGAACGGCGCCGCGTTGGAGAGGTCCGGCTCGACCACCAGGTCACGGCCGAGCAGAGCGCCGGGGGTGACCCGCCAGATGTCCTTCTCGCCGCCGTCCTCGGGGGCGTCCACCTGGACGCCGGCGAGGCGCAGCATCTCCACGGTCATCCGGATGTGCGGCAGCGAGGGCACCGGGCCGCCGACGTGCCGCACCTCCACGCCCTGGTTGTAGCGGGCGCCGGAGAGCAGCAGCGCGGACACGAACTGGGAGGAGGACGAGGCGTCCAGCTCGACCGGCCCGCCGTCCAGCGCGCCCGAGCCGTGCACGGTCAGCGGGAACGAGCCGCGCCCGCCGTCGTCGATCCGGGCGCCCAGCGCGCGCAGGGCGTTGATCACGCCGTGCTGGGGGCGCTCGTAGGAGCGCGGGTCGCCGTCGAAGTGCACCGGGCCGTCGGCCAGCACCGCGAGCGGCGGCAGGAAGCGCATCACGGTGCCGGCGTTGCCGACGTCGACCCGGGCCGGGCCGCGCAGCACGGGCGCCGGGATGACCCGCCAGGCCTCGCCGCCGCCGCTGCCGCCGGTCGCGTTGTTGACCGTCTCCTCGATGCCGACGCCGAGCGCCCGCAGGCCGTCGGCCATCAGCTGGGAGTCGCGGCTGCGCAGCGGGCGGCGGACCCAGCCGGGCTCGCCGGCCAGCGCGGCCAGCAGCAGCGCTCGGTTGGTGACTGACTTGGAGCCGGGGATGGTCACGGTCGCGTCAACGGCGGTGGTCGCGACGGGGGCAGGCCACAGGGTCTCGGTCATAGGGGCAAGTTTAGGGGCCGTACGGGGGAGGGCCCTCGCGCCTACCCGAATGGTGGGACGGGGCCGACCAGCCAGCTGCCGCCCAGGCCCAGGCAGGCGAGGGCCACCACAAGGAAGACGGTCACCCAGACGAGCGCGGCGACGCCGGTCAGCCGGGCCAGCTGGTCCGCGTCCGAGTCCCGCGCGCCGCCGTGCCGGCGCTTGCGCTGCAGCTCGGCGACCGGGCGCACCCCGCCGAGCAGCAGGAACCAGATGCCCAGGTAGGCGAAGGCGCCCTGCAGCTCACTGCTGCCGTACCAGGAGACCAGGAAGAACGCGGCGCCGGTGGCCACCACCGAGAGCAGCCCGAAGGCGTTCCTGATCATGATCAGCAGGCCGGCCAGCAGGGCGATCGAGATCCACAGCAGCGCGGTGATGTGGCCGGCCGCCAGCAGCGCGGCGCCGCCGAGGCCCAGCAGCGAGGGCGCGGTGTAGCCGGCCGCGGCGGTGAGGATCATGCCGGGGCCGGTGGGCTTCCCGGAGGAGACGGTCAGGCCCGAGGTGTCCGAGTGCAGCCGGATGCCGGAGAGCCGGCGGCCGGTGAGGAGCGCGGTCAGGCCGTGGCCGCCCTCGTGCGCGATCGTCACGACGTTGCGGGTGATCCGCCAGACCGGGTGCGGCAGCACGGCGAGCAGGGCGAGGCCGGCGCTGCCGAGCGCGATCCACTGCGGCGGGGCGGGCTGGGTGCCGAGGACGCGGTCCCACACCTCGGCGATGCTGTGTCCGTCCATGCCTGCGGGTCTCGCCTCCGGTCGTGCTTGTTGCGGGCGCCGCCCGGCTCGGTGCCGGGGGCCCGGGGTCGGTCGCCGCCCCGTCGAGGTGGCAGCCTCCCATGCCAGGACGGTGCCCCGGTAGCCGTCGGTTCTGATCCGTGGATGAGGAAGTGGTGAAAGCGGCCCGCGTGGCAAGCTGACGGCATGTGCGGTCGCTTCGCCTCCACCAACAAGCCCGAGGACCTGGTCGAGATCTTCGGCGTCGAGCAGTGGGATCCCGCCGAGACGCTGGCCCCCAGTTGGAACGTCCCGCCGACCCGGCCCGCCTTCGCGGTGCTGGAGCGGCTGCCCAAGGGCGGTACGCGGCCGGTTCGCCAGCTGCGGGTGCTGCGCTGGGGGCTGGTGCCGGCCTGGGCGAAGTCCCCGGAGGCGGCGGTGAAGATGATCAACGCCAGGGCGGAGACGATCCACGAGAAGCCCTCCTACCGGCAGGCCTTCGCCTCCCGGCGCTGCATAGTCCCGGTCGACGGCTACTTCGAGTGGCAGACCCTCCCCGGCGGCGGCAGCCGGCCGCCCAAGCAGCCGTACTTCGTCAGCCGCGCGGACGGCGGGGTGCTGGCGCTGGCCGGGGTCTACGAGTTCTGGCGCGACCGCTCGCACCCCGCCGACCACCCCGAGGCCTGGCTGGTGACCTGCAGCATCGTCACCACCGCCGCCGAGGAGACGCTGGCCCCGATCCACGAGCGGATGCCGCTGTTCCTCGACCCGGCCGCCTTCGACGACTGGCTCGACCCCCGCCTGAGCGACCCGGACGAGCTGCTCCCGCTGCTCGTCCCGCCGCCGCCGGGCGCGCTGCTCGCGGCGCCGGTGGGGGCCGCCGTCGGCAGCATCCGCAACGACGGGCCGGAGCTGGTCCGGCCGCTGGACGCCGAGGAACTGGTCACCACGTTGTTCTGAGGCGTACAGAGGCCGGTCGTGCCGCGGACCCGTCCTGCGGTTGCCCGGCCGGCCGCTCAGGGAACTCGGCCGCCCCTCCTCCCGCTCTGTTTACACCCCCGCTCTGCCCACACCCCCGCTCTGCCCACACCCCCGCTCTCCCCGCCCAGTCGGGCCGACCCCGGTACGGAGCCCCGAGCCATGCAGACCACCGACCCCGTCCTCGTCCCCACCCCTGCCGGCGACGCCCGGATCACCTACGCCCCGGCCCGCGGCGCCGCGAAGGCGCTGCTCGCCCTCGGCCACGGCGCCGGCGGCGGGATCGAGGCCCGCGACCTGCAGGCGCTGGCCGCCGCCCTGCCGCCGCTGGGGATCACCGTCGCCCTCGTCGAGCAGCCCTGGCGGGTGGCCGGCAAGCGGCTCGCCCCGGCACCGAAGACCCTGGACGCCGGCTGGCTCCCGGTCGCGCGGGCGCTGGCGGAGCACGGCCTGCCGGTGGTGGCCGGCGGCCGCAGCGCCGGCGCCCGGGTCGCCTGCCGGACGGGAGTGGCGACCGGCGCCGTCGGCGTCCTGGCGCTGGCCTTCCCGCTGCACCCGCCGGGCAGGCCGGAGAAGAGCCGGGCCGGGGAACTGCTGGAGTGCGGGCTGCCGGCCCTGGTGGTGCAGAGCGTGGCGGACCCCTTCGGCGGGCCGGCCGAGTTCCCCGAGCTGGCGGCCGGGCAGCGGCTGGTGGCGATTCCGTACGGCAGCCACGGCTTCGACGTGCCCAAGCGGGCGCCGACGGGGCAGGCCGAGGTGCTGGAGATGATCACCGACGCGGTGGGCGGGTGGGTTCTCGGGCTGGTCGGCGCACCCTCCTGAGCCCGGCCCGGGCGGGGCCCGCAGCCCGGCCTGGGCGGGAGCCGCAGCCTCCCGGGCGGGGCCCGGAGCGGTGCGCCGGTGGACCTCCGGGGCCGACCGGCGGGGTGGCCGGCCCCCTGGGAATGCGGGCGGGAGCGGCATGGTTGTCACCCTCGTCAGCTTCAGTCCCGGTGGAAAGGCAAGTGCAGATGGGTTCGATCGTGTGCCCCGAGCGGCCTGACGAGCGCGCGGTCGAGAACGGCTTCGTCCCGTCCTGGTCCGAGTGGCTTGTCGCGGGCGAGAAGCCCGTCAGCCCGATATCCTCCATTTCGGGACGGCCCACCGTGGGCCATGCCCGCTATGCCGAGGAGGTGGGTCCGGTCGTCGGGACCGAGCACGAGGCCGATCCGGGTACGGACCCGCGCGAGGGCGTGCCCACAGGTGAGGCGCTCACCGGCGAGGAGCTGGCCGAGGCGATCGGTGAGGACACCTTCCGGGTGTCCGCGGAGGAGAGCGAGGAGGCCCGGCGGGAGCGCTTCGAGCGCGACGCCCTGGGCTACCTGGATCCCATGTACTCGGCGGCGCTGCGGATGACCCGCAACCCCGCCGACGCGGAGGATCTGCTCCAGGAGGCGTTCGCCAAGGCGTACGCGTCCTTCCACCAGTTCCGTGAGGGCACCAACCTCAAGGCCTGGCTGTACCGCATCCTCACCAACACGTTCATCAACTCGTACCGCAAGAAGCAGCGTGAGCCCCAGCGCACGGCGGCCGAGGAGATCGAGGACTGGCAGCTCGCCCGGGCCGAGTCGCACATGTCGACCGGCCTGCGTTCGGCGGAGACCCAGGCACTCGACCACCTCCCCGACAGCGATGTGAAGGACGCCCTCCAGGCCATCCCGGAGGAGTTCCGCATCGCCGTCTATCTCGCCGATGTCGAGGGGTTTGCGTACAAGGAGATCGCGGACATCATGGGTACACCCATCGGTACGGTGATGTCCCGGCTGCACCGTGGCCGCCGTCAGCTGCGCGGCATGCTGGAGGACTACGCCCGTGAGCGCGGGCTCGTCCCCGCCGGCACCGGGGCAGGGCAGGAAGCGAAGGGCTCGGGCTCATGAGCTGCGGCGATCCGCACGACACCGAGTGTGGCGAGGTCCTCGACCACCTCTACGAATTCCTCGACAACGAGATGGCCGAGGGCGACTGCGCCAAGCTGCGCGTGCACTTCGACGAGTGCTCGCCGTGCCTGGAGAAGTACGGCCTCGAACAGGCCATCAAGGCACTGATCAAGCGCTCCTGCGGCTGTGACGACACCCCCGCGGACCTCCGCGGCAAGGTGCTGGCGCGGATCGACTCGATCCGCGCCGGGCAGCGCCCGGGCGAGGCCCTCGTGGTGACGGTCGAGACGACCGTCGAGGTGACGGCCGAGTCCGCCGCCGCCACCGCCCGCGAGTCCCGCTCGGCGCCCTACGCGGCCGCCGAGGCGAGCGGCGCGGGGGAGTGACCGGCCGCCGGCCTCGCTGACGCACCCCGCGTCGGCCGGCCGGCACCTGCCCGCGGCGCGGCCTGACCGGCCCGGGTGCGGCGACGCCGGGCTGCGATCCGGCCGTGTGCAGGACCGGGCGGAGTACAGGACCGGGCGGAGTGCACGCCCCGGCCAGGAGTACGCCGAGGGCGGGACCGCGCGCGTACGGACTCGTCGCACGCCACGGCCCAGCAGGGCACCAGCGGTTCCGAAGGCCCCGGGAGCACGCTCCCGGGGCCTTCGGCCTGCCCCGACGGCGAACCCCTGACCACCCGTTTCACTCGTTCGGGTGAGTTGGAGCTGCGCCAGCAGGGCCATTCCGCGATCATGCGTCCCCACGTCGGGGCGGAGGCCTATCCTCCTGACGACACCCGCCGCCGCGCCACCCGACGCGTCGAGGGCGGCGTGGACCAGGACGGCGGGGGAGGCCGGGATCGCTACCGACAACGTTGGCCCGGCCCTGCCGGCCGGAGCCGCCCGCTACCTCGTCGCCCTGCCCGCCCTCGCCCTGCCGCTGGTCGCGTACTGCTGCGCCCTGCCGCTGCTGCCCGCCGGCGCGGCCGTGCTGCCCCGCTGGCTCGGCGCCCCGGTCGACTGGCCCAAGGTCGGGCTGCTGGCCTTCCTGCACGCCTGCTGGGAGTCGGTCGCCCAGGGCCTGCCCACGCCCTGCCTGCAGATGCTCCTGCGCACCCGGGCCCGGCTGCTGGGCCGCCGACCCCCGCAGGGACGCGCCCCCGCCCGGCCCGGCGCCTACACCTTCTTCCCGGTGCTCTTCGCCGGGCTGCTGATGCTGCCGCCCGCCGCCGCCGCCCTGGTCGCCGTACCGGCCGCGCTCGCCGCCGGCGCCGCCCCGCCCGGCGCCGCGCGCCGGTGCTGGAACGCCGCCCAGCTGGCCCTCTCCGCCTTCGCCGCCGCCGGCGTCTTCCACCTGCTGGCCGGGCCCAGGCTGCTGCTCGGCTCACGCTTCCCCGGGGCGCTGCTGCCCGCCTTCGCCGCCGTCGCGGTCTTCTGCCTGGTCAACAGCGCGCTGGTGGGCGGCATGCTGGCGCTGGCCGAACGCCGGCCGCCGGCCGTCCTGCTGCGCGGCGCGACCGCCGCGATCGGCCTGCCCGTCCTGGTGCACGCGGCCGGCGCCCTGATGGTCGCCGTGCTCTGGCAGGGACCGTACGGCGCCTTCGCGGCGCTGCTCGCCCTGCTGCCGCTCACCATCTCGGCCTGGGTACTGGCCCAGGGCCACCGCGAGCGGGACACCCACCAGGCGACCGTACAGGCCCTGGTGCAGGCCGTCGAGATCAAGGACGCGTACACCCGCGGGCACAGCGAACGGGTCGGCCGGGCCGCCGTGCTGATCGCCCGCCAGCTGGGGATGGAGCCCGAGCGGCTGCGCACCCTGCGCTTCGCCGGCATCCTGCACGACGTCGGCAAGCTGGGGGTCGCCACCGAGCTGCTGCGCCGCAACGGCCCGCTGACCGAGGAGGAGCGCCGGGCGGTCGAGGTCCACCCGGTGTACGGGTACGAGCTGGTCCGCGGCATCGCCTTCCTCGGCGAGGCGCACGCCGGCATCCTGCACCACCACGAGCGGATGGACGGCCGGGGCTACCCGAACGGCCTGGTCGGGGACGGGATCCCCGAGTTCGCCCGGATCATCTCGGTCGCGGACGCCTTCGACTCGATGACCTCCACCCGCTCCTACCGGCGCGGGCGCCCGGTGGCCGAGGCGGTCACCGAGCTGGAGCGCTGTGCGGGCAGCCAGTTCGACCCGGTGATGGTGCGGGCCCTGGTCGTCGCGGTCGGCGAGCACGGCTGGCAGCCCGCGCTGCCCCCGCCCGGCGGCTGGACCGGCGAGGTCCCGGACATCCCGCTCGGCGTGCCCGAACCGGCCCGCGGCGCGCCGCCCCGTCTCCCGGCGCAGGCCGACGGGCCGGCGCGGGGCGACCGACCGACACGGGCTGCGTGGCCGGCGCGGGGCGGAACCAGCACGGGAACGGACGCGGGAACGGACGCGGGATCCAGCACACCGCCGGCCGGGCCGGCATGAGCCGCCGACGCGGCCCGGTCCGTCGGGCGGAGCGCCGGGTGCCCCGCCCGGCGTCCGGCGCGCGGTCGCACCCGGCGGAGCAGCCGGCACCCGGGACGGCGGCACCCCGGGCATCGGCGGAGGTCAGGGCAGCGGCGGAGGTCAGGACATCGGCGGAGCGCAGGGCAGCGGCCGGCCGGGCGCCCCGCCGGGCGCGCGCGGCCGGCGCCGTGCCCGCGGTGCTGCACACCGCCGCCGGGGCGCTGCTGGTCGCGGCCGTCGCCGCCACGGCGGCCGCCGGCGTGACCCAGCCCGTGGTGGCCGTCGCCTTCCTCACCCTGATCGCGGTCGGCGAATGCGTCCGGATCACCCTGCCGGGGGACCGCGAGCAGGCCCCGATCGGGGCCGCCGCCGCCCTCGCGTACGCCCTGCTGGGGCCGCTGCGCGGCCTGCCGACCACCCACGGGGTGCTGCAGGTGGTCGCCGTCGCCGGCGCGGGCAGCCTGCTCGCCGCCGCGGCGCCGGCCCTCTCCCGGGCCCTGCCGGGGACCTGCGGCCGGGCCCTGCGGCGCCGGCGCGGACGGCCCTGGGCCGACCCCGTCCGGCGGGACACCGCGGCCCGCCGGCTGCTCACCGTGGGGTTCGCGGCCGCCGTCTTCCAGCCGCTGTACAACGGCGGGACGCTCGACCGCCTGCCCTCGTCCGGGCCCGCGTACGGGGTGTTCCTGGCCGCGGTGGCCGCCCTGGCGGCGCTCTGCGACGCGACGCTCGCCGCCGCCCTGCACCGGGCCCGCACCGGCCTGCGGTTCCCGGCCGCGCTGGAGGACGAGCTGCGCTCGCTGCCGGGGATCGGCTCGGCCATCGTGGCCACCGGGATGCTGGTCAGCCTGGCGGCCGGCGAGATCGGCCTCTGGGCGCTGCCGGTGTTCTGCGCCCCGCTGCTGCTCGCCCAGGTCTCGTTCCGCCGGGCGGCGGCCATCCGGGCCACCACCGGCCAGACCATCGCCGCCCTGGCCCGGGCCACCGAGGTGGCCGGCTACACCCCGCCCGGCCACGCCCGCCGGGTCGCCGACACGGCCTGCGCGCTCGGCCGTGAGCTGGGCCTGGGCACCCGGGAGCTCGCCCTGCTGGAGTACGCCGCGCTGATGCACGACGTCGGGCAGCTCTCCCTGGTCGAGCCCGTCCCGGACGGCGCCACGGCCCTGCTGCCCGCGGCCGAGCAGCAGCGGATCGCCCGCCTGGGCAGCGAGGTGATCCGCCGCACCGGGGTGCCGCCCCGGGTCGCCGAGCAGGTCGCCCGGCTGGCCGACCCCTGCCGCCGGCCGGACGGCGGGTACGACCGTTCGCTGCCGCTGTCCGCCCGGATCATCCGGGTCGCCAACGCCCACGACGACCTGCTCACCGCCGCCCGGGGCCGCGGCCTGTCCGATCCGGCCGGCCGCCTGGAGGCCCTGGAGGCGCTCCGGCTGGAACGCGGCCGGGCGTACGACCCCCGGGTGGTCGAGGCACTGGCGCGGATGGGCGGCCGGGCCCGCGAACCCGGCTGAACCGGGCGGCGGGGAGCGCGGCCCCTGGTGACCGTGGTTGGATGCGGTCGTAGCGTGGAACACCCGATCCGGGGCACGGGGTTCACATCGAGGGTTCACGCCGCAGGGCTTGCGGTCCGGGGCCCGCGGTGCGGGACTTGCGGTGCGGGACCTGCGGCCCGGCAACCGAGCGGGGCAGCAGGCATCAGGACTCAGCAGGGCTGAGCGTGACCAGCGGGACTCAGCGGACGACAACGGCAGGGACGAACGTGAGGATCTTCCACCGGACACGGCACCGGCCGTCGGCCACCTGGCGGCAGACGACCGACCGGGCCTTCACGCTGATCGGCGACGGCCGGTACGAGGACGCCGGAGCGCTGCTCGTGATGGCCGCCGACCTGGAGCCGTGGCTCTCCGACTCCTGGTTCAACCTGGCGCTGCTGCACAAGTTCCGCCGGGACTGGGAGCAGGCGAGAGCCGCCGGCCTGCGCGCCGTCGCCCTGCTCGACCGCGAGCACGGGGCCGCCGACTGGTGGAACCTCGGCATCACCGCCACCGCCCTGCAGGACTGGCCGCTGGCCCACCGCGCCTGGCAGGCGTACGGGCTGAAGCTCCCCGGCCGGGCGGGTACGCCCACCGACGGCCCGGTCAGCCTGGACCTCGGCACCACCCCGGTGCGGCTCTCCCCCGAGGGCGAGTCCGAGGTGGTCTGGGGCCGCCGGCTCGACCCGGCCCGGATCGAGGTGCTCTCCATCCCGCTGCCGTCCTCCGGCCGCCGCTGGGGCGAGGTGGTGCTGCACGACGGCGCCCCGCACGGCGAGCGGGTCGCGGACGGCGCGGCCTACCCGGTCTTCGACGAGATCGAACTCTGGGCGCCGTCCCCCGTGCCGACGTACGTGGTGCTGCTGCACGCCGCCACGACCGGTGACCGGGACGCCCTGGAGCGGCTGGTCGCCGACGCCGGCTACGCGGCCGAGGACTGGACGTCCTCCGTCCGGCTGCTCTGCCGGGCCTGTTCGGAGAGCCGGATGCCCGCCGACGACGGCCGCACCGCCCACCACGATCCGCACGACGACGGCGACGCCGCCCACCCCGGGCACCTGAGCCACCTGAGCCAGGGGGCCGGCGGGCTGGCCTGGCTGGCCGAGCGGGAGTGCGGCATCGCGGCCCCCGCCGGGCTGGTCCGTTCCCTGCTCGACCGCTGGGTGGCGGCGAACCCGGGCGGCCGGGCCTACCGCGACCTCGAAGAGGTCTGCTAGGGCCCGGTCCGGCCGCGCCTGTCCCCGGGGCGCCCGGGGGAGAGCGGTCGTCGACCCCGGAAGTCCCGCGGGAGCGGTCGTCGACCCCGGAAGTAAGGGACCGGCGGCCTGCGGGGGCCGTACCCTTGAGCGGACACCTCGGCAGACCCATGGGAAGCGGAAGAATCGATGGCGGAGCAGCACGACCACACCCACGAGCACGACCACGAGCACGGCGAGGCGCCGGCCGCCCCGCTGAAGGTGGTCGGTGAGGAGCCGGACCTCTCCAAGGGCACCGCCCGCCCGATCACCGTGGTCGGCAACCCCGTCCTGCACCACGAGTGCAAGGACGTCGTCGCCTTCGACGCCGGCCTCTCCGAGCTGATCGACGACATGTTCGTCTCGATGTACGCGGCCGAGGGCGTCGGCCTGGCGGCCAACCAGATCGGCGTCGACACCAAGGTCTTCGTCTACGACTGCCCGGACGACGAGGGTGTGCGCCACATCGGCCACGTCGTCAACCCGGTGCTGGAGGAGCTCCCGGCCGGCCGCCGGGTGCTGGACGACAGCAACGAGGGCTGCCTGTCCGTCCCCACCGCCTACGCCGAGCTGGCCCGCCCCGACTTCGCGGCGGTCACCGGCCAGGACAAGGACGGCAACCCGATCCGGGTCGAGGGCACCGGCTTCTTCGCCCGCTGCCTGCAGCACGAGACCGACCACCTGTACGGCCAGCTGTACATCGACCGGCTCTCCAAGCGCGACCGCAAGGACGCGCTCAAGCAGATGGCCGAGGGGACGCCCAAGTACGCCACGGTCCCCAACGACTGACGGTCCGGCACCGGCAGGACACGCTCCGGCACCGGCGCGACGCCGAGGGGCCCGGTACCGCGGATCTCCGCGGTACCGGGCCCCTCGGCGTCACCGGGAGTGCCCGCCGGGCGTCGCCGCCGGCGGTCCTCCCGGAGGTGTCGCTAGAAGTCGTCGTCGAAGGCGACCGTGCCCTCCACGGCGACCTGGTACGCGGAGACCCGGCGCTCGAAGAAGTTGGTCAGCTCCTGGACGTTCTGCAGCTCCATGAACCCGAACGGGTTGCTGGAGCCGTAGCGGACCGGCATGCCGAGGCGCGCGAGGCGCTGGTCGGCGACGGCCTGCAGGTACTCCCGCATCGACTCGGTGTTCATGCCCGGCAGGCCCTCGCCGCACAGGTCACGGGCGAACTGGAGCTCGGCCTCGACGGCCTCCTCCAGCATCTCGGTGACCTGCTTGGCCATCTGGTCGTCGAAGAGGTCCGGCTCCTCCTGGCGGACGGTGTCCACCACGGAGAACGCGAAGTCCATGTGCATGGACTCGTCGCGGAACACCCAGTTGGTGCCGGTGGCCAGGCCGTGCAGCAGGCCGCGGCTGCGGAACCAGTACACGTAGGCGAAGGCGCCGTAGAAGAACAGGCCCTCGACGCAGGCCGCGAAGCAGATCAGGTTCAGCAGGAACGCGCGCCGGTCGTCCTTGGTCTGCAGCGAGTCCAGGTGGTCGACGGCGTTCATGTACTTGAAGCAGAACTGCGCCTTCTGGTGGATGGAGGGGATGTTCTCCACCGCGTCGAAGGCCGCCGCGCGGTCGTCCGGGTCGGGCAGGTAGGTGTCGAGCAGCGTCAGGTAGAACTGGACGTGCACGGCCTCCTCGAACAGCTGCCGCGACAGGTAGAGCCGGGCCTCGGGCGAGTTGATGTGCTTGTAGAGGCTCAGCACCACGTTGTTGGCGACGATCGAGTCACCGGTCGCGAAGAAGGCGACCAGCCGGCCGATCATGTGCCGCTCGCCCTCGCTGAGCTTGGCGAGGTCGGCGACGTCGGAGTGCAGGTCCACCTCCTCCACGGTCCAGGTGTTCTTGATCGCGTCCCGGTACCGGTCGTAGAACGACGGGTAGCGCATCGGACGCAGCGTCAGCTCGAAGCCGGGGTCGAGGAGCATCTTCTCGCGGCCGGGCGCGTCGAAGTCGGTCTCCGGGGTGGTGCTCACTGGCAGGCCTCGCAGGACTCGGGGTTCTCCAGGGAGCAGGCGAGCGCCGCCTCCTCCTCCGGGGTGAGGGTGGACGTCGGCGCGGCGACCGCCACCGGCACCGGGGCGGCCGCGCGGGCGGCGCCGGCGGCGGCCTGGGCGATCCGGGTGGCCGGGCGCGAACGCAGGTAGTACGTGGTCTTCAGGCCGACCTTCCAGGCGTACGCGTACATCGAGCTGAGCTTGCCGATGGTGGGCGCGGCCATGAAGAGGTTCAGCGACTGGCTCTGGTCGATGTACGGCTGCCGGGCGGCGGCCAGGTCGATCAGCGCGCGCTGCGGGAGCTCCCAGGCGGTGCGGTACAGCGAGCGGACCTCGGCGGGCAGCCAGTTGAGGTCCTGCACGGAGCCGTTGGCCTCGCGCAGCGCGTCGCGGGTCTGCGCGTCCCAGACGCCGAGCTCCTTCAGCTCGCGGACCAGGTACGGGTTGACCTGGAGGAACTCGCCGGAGAGGGTCTCGCGCTTGAACAGGTTGGACACCTGCGGCTCGATGCACTCGTACACGCCGGCGATCGACGCGATGGTCGCGGTCGGGGCGATCGCCAGGAGCAGGGAGTTGCGCAGGCCGGTGGTGGCGATCCGGGCGCGCAGCGCGTCCCAGCGCTCGGTCCACTGCGGGGTGGTCCCGAAGTGGTCGATGTGCAGCTGGCCGCGGGCGGCGCGGGTCTCGGCGTACGCCTCGTGCCGGCCCAGCTGCTCGGCCAGCTCGCTGGAGCGCTCGTAGGCGACCAGCATGATCCGCTCGGAGATCAGCGTGGAGAGCTGCTTGGCCTCGGCGGAGTCGAAGTCCAGGCGGAGCTGGAAGAAGACGTCCTGCAGGCCCATCACGCCGAGGCCCACCGGGCGCCAGCGGGAGTTGGAGGTGCCGGCCTCGGGGGTCGGGTAGAAGTTGATGTCCACCACGCGGTCGAGGAAGGTGACAGCCGTGCGGACGGTCGAGTCCAGCCGGTCCCAGTCCATCGCGCTCACGAGGTCGGCGGGGGTGGCGCCGGGGGCCACGTGGGCGCCCAGGTTGACCGAGCCGAGGTTGCAGACCGCGGTCTCGGAGTCGTCCGTGACCTCCAGGATCTCCGTGCAGAGGTTGGAGGAGTGGACGGTCCGGCCGGGGAGGGCGGTCTGGTTGGCGGCCCGGTTGGAGGCGTCCTTGAAGGTCATCCAGCCGTTGCCGGTCTGCGCCAGGGTGCGCATCATCCGGGCGTACAGGGTCTGCGCGGGGATGGTGCGCACGGCCTTGCCGGCCGCCTCGGCCTTCAGGTACGCCTCGTCGAAGTCGGCGCCCCACAGGTCGACCAGCTCGGGGACGTCGGCGGGGGAGAACAGCGACCAGTCGCCGCCGGCGTTGACCCGGCGCATGAACTCGTCCGGGATCCAGTGGGCGAGGTTCAGGTTGTGCGTGCGGCGGGCCTCCTCACCGGTGTTGTCGCGCAGCTCCAGGAACTCCTCGATGTCCGCGTGCCAGGTCTCCAGGTAGACGCAGGCCGCGCCCTTGCGCCGGCCGCCCTGGTTGACCGCCGCCACCGAGGAGTCCAGGGTGCGCAGGAACGGCACGATGCCGTTGGACTTGCCGTTGGTGCCGCGGATCAGCGAGCCACGCGAGCGGATCCGGCTGTAGGACAGGCCGATGCCGCCGGCGTGCTTGGAGAGCCGGGCGATCTGCGCGTAGCGCGAGTAGATCGAGTCCAGGTTGTCCAGCGGCGAGTCCAGCAGGTAGCAGGAGGACATCTGCGGGTGCTTGGTGCCGGAGTTGAACAGCGTCGGCGAGGACGGCAGGTAGGAGAGCGCGCTCATCAGCGCGTACAGCTCGGAGACCTCGCGGACCGACTGCTCGTCGTCACCGACCGCCAGGCCACTGGCGACGCGGAGCAGGAAGTGCTGCGGGGTCTCGATCACCTTGCGGGTGATCGGGTGGCGCAGCAGGTACCGGGACTGCACGGTGCGCAGACCGAAGTACTCGAAGCGGTCGTCGCCCTTCTGGTCGATCAGGGCGTCCAGCGCGTCGGCGTGCTTGGCCACGAACGCGGCGGTGGTGTCGCCGATCAGGCCCTCGGCGTGGCCGACGGTGATCGAGGCGGAGAAGGACACGGCGCCCTGGCCGACGGCCTCGTCCTGGATCTCCAGGGCGAGCAGTCGGGCGGCGAGCTTCGAGTACTGGGGGTCCTCGGCGATCATCGACGCGGCGGCCTCGACGGCCAGCCCGCGCAGCTCCGCGAAGTCGGAGCCGGCGTGCCGGCCGCGCAGGGCGGCGGCGGCGACGTGGCCGGGGTCGACCTGGGGGAGGTCGACGCTGCGGTCGGTCAGCAGCCGAAGAAGCGCTCCACCGGGGTCGGACACCGTCGGGTCGGACGGGACGGCGGGGCTGGAACCCTGGGCGGGCAGGGTGGCTGAGGCAGCGATGGTCAAGGCGCTTCTCTCCTGGCGGCGGCGGTCGGCGAGGGGGCTGCCGGGCCGTATGGGCGCAGGGGAGCGCAGCGCGGAACACCTCACGGCGCGCGCGAACCACCCCCCGGCCCACCCGCGAGGCCCGGACGAAACTGCTGTGCTGCATGGCGACTGCGGGGAAGCCCTGTGGCACACCGTCGGCAGGTCATCGGACTCGCGTGGCCCGGTCGGGCAGCCCGCTCACCGCTGCGGGGCAGTCCCGGACTTCCACCGGGTTCCCCTGCGTTCGACAGCAGGAGTGAGCATACATCTAGTGGCGCCAGCCCGATGAAGCACCACATGTTGTGCACTGTGGCGTGTCGGGTGGCTACTCGTCGGCTCACGGAGGAGGCCCGGGAACGGGCGCCGGGCCCGGATTTGGGAACGGATTGATTACCGGATGGGCCTGCCGCGCACACCATGCTTTACGATCTCGCCTCATGAGCGAGGGAACGGGCGTACCGTCCGACTGGACGCGTCAGCCCGCACAGCCGGTCCAGGGTCAGCAGCCGGGGACGCCGGGGCAGCCGCCGCAGGGGCAGCAGCCCGTGCCGCCGGCCGCCGGCGGTTTCGGCCCGCCCCCGGTGCCGTACAGCCAGCCCGCGCAGCAGCTTCCGCCGCAGGGCCAGCCGGTCCCGCCGCCGATCCCGCAGCAGCACCAGCCGCAGCAGCCGTTCGTGCCCCAGCCGGGCCCGCAGCAGGCGCCGCCGCATTGGCAGCCCGCGCCGCAGCCCTTCCAGGGCGAGCCGAACTGGACCCAGCTGGCCGACCAGCACGAGAACGAGTCCCGTAAGCGCCGCCGGCTGTGGATCGGTGGCGCGCTGCTGGCCGTGGTGCTCGTCGGCGGCGTGGTGGCGGCCGGTGTGGTGATCTCCGGTCAGGGCGGTGGCAACAAGCCGAACCCCAAGCCGGCCGCGTCCACCGGCCTGCCGCTGGAGCAGGCGCTGCCGCTGATCTCGGACGCCTCGACGGACAAGGCGCCGGTCGACGCCGCGACGCTCTTCCCCGACCAGACCCGCACCATCGACGGCAAGGTCTGGACCCGGATGGTCACCGGTTCGACCTCCCCCTGCTCCAAGGGGACCACCGGCGGGCTCGGGCTCGCCCTCGGCGACGACGCCTGCCGCTCGCTGGTCCGCGCGACCTACGTGTCCGGGGAGAGCGCCGTCACGGTCGGCATCGCGGTCTTCGACAACAAGGCCGGCGCCGACAAGGCCCTCGGCCGGCACGCGGGCCTCGTCCAGGGTCTGTCCGGCCCGGGCGTCGCCACCTTCTGCGTCACCGACAAGTCGGGCTGCACGGAGACGCACGCCGCGGTGGGCCGGTTCGGGTACTTCACCGTCGCCGGTTCGCTCAAGCAGACTCCCGACCAGGCCGATCCGGCGGCGACCGCGGCGGCGAGCCCCCTTGCGGACCGCGCCAAGGAGGTCCTGCTGGGCCGGGCCAAGCCGGCGGCCACCGCCGGCTGAGCGGGTCCGGGCCCGGGGGCGTCCGGGCGACGGGTGGCGGCGGGCGGCCTGATGCCGGCCCGGCGCCGGCCGCCCGACGCCCATGGGCCGGCGCCGACGGGGGCGGGTCGAAGGCCGCCGGTGACCGGCGGGTCGTGGCGGACGGCCCGTGCCGGGCCCGTGGCGGGCCGTCCGTGACAGGCCGTCCGGGGTGCGGTTGAAGGGCCGTTCGTATCGGACCCTTCCTGATGACCTGTTCGCGACGGGCTGTAACAGTCCGCGAACGTGCGTCCGATAAGGTGTGGTGCCCCGGGGGACAGTTGCTGCTTGGTCAGTTCGCTCCGGCATGCGGAACGCAGCTACCAGGAGGTATCGCGCGGTGAGCACCGCGACCAGTGCGCCCAGCAGAAGACGCAAGTCGTCCGGCCGGCGCCGGAACGCGTCGGAGCCCGTTTCGGGCCTGCTGCTCCCGGCACCGCCGAACGCCCAGGAGAAGTACAACTACACCGTCCGCAACCAGTGGGTGCTGACGCTCTGCTCGGTGATCAGCTTCGTCTGCCTGGTGATCAGCCAGGTCGAGCTCTTCCGGGTCGGCTCGTGGTTCTGGCTCTGCGTGCCGTTCCTCGTGTTCACCGTCGTGTACTACCTGGTCTCCCTGCGGGTGAACAGTTTCACGCCGAACTTCGACATCAAGGAGCACCGCCGGCTGGTCCGCAAGTGGACCCCGGCCGAGTACCCGACCGTCGACGTCTTCCTGCCGGTCTGCGGCGAGCCGATCGAGACCCTGCACAACACCTGGACGCATGTCCGCAAGCTCGCCGAGCACTACCCCGGCCTGGTCATGCCGTACGTCCTGGACGACGCGGCCAGCCCGGCGGTCGAGGCGATGGCCGCGGACTTCGGGTTCCGCTACGGCGTCCGGGAGAACCGCGGCTGGTTCAAGAAGGCGGGTAACCTGCACTACGGGTTCGACCGCTCGGACGGCGAGTACATCCTGATCCTGGATGCCGACTTCGCCCCCCGCCACGACCTGCTGGACGAAGTCCTGCCGTACATGGACCGGGACCCGAAGCTGGGCATCGTCCAGTCGCCCCAGTTCTTCCGCGTCCTCGACTCGCAGAACTGGATCGAGCGCGGCGCGGGCGCCATCCAGGAGCTGTTCTACCGCTCGGTGCAGGTCGCCCGGCAGCGCAACAACGGCGCGATCTGCGTCGGCAGCTGCGCCGTGTACCGGCGCGAGGCGCTGGCCGAGAACGGCGGCACCACCCTGATCGCGCACTCCGAGGACGTGCACACCGGCTTCGACCTGCGCGGTCTCGGCTGGGACCTGCAGTACATCCCGGTCGCGCTCTCCACCGGCGTCTGCCCGGACACCGCGGGGGCCTTCCAGAACCAGCAGTACCGCTGGTGCATGGGCTCGATGTCCCTGCTGACCAGCAAGAAATTCTGGCAGGCGAAGCTCGGCTTCACCACCCGGCTCTGCTACGTCTCCGGGTTCCTCTACTACATGCACACCGCGCTGATGACCTTCGCGCTGCCGATGCTGCCGATCATGCTGCTCGTCCTGCAGCCGCGGCTGCTGGAGGTCAGGCACCTGGTGCTGGTCATCCCCAGCCTGGTCTACGCGACCGTCATCTTCCCGCTGTGGCACCGGGCGCCCTACCGCCTGGAGGCCTGGGCCGGCCGGATGATGTACGGCTGGTCGCACTTCTTCGCCATCTGGGACCTCGTCCGGGGCCGTCAGATGGGCTGGCAGCCGACCGGCTCCAACGGCGCGAAGAAGGACAAGCAGCGGCGCTTCTGGTGGGGCGTCATCTTCTGGAGCGGCGGGACGGCCGTGGTCTGGGTGGGCGCCGCGGTCTACCGGATGTTCACCATGCACCCGCCGGACTTCGCCCTGGTGCTCTCCTCCGGCCTGTTCTACGCCGTGACCGTCGGCCGAATACTCATCCAGCCCCGATCCCAGGACGCATTGGCATGACAGACAGCAACACCCGCCCGGGGTCCCGGCTCCCGGTGGTGGTCCGCCTGATCGCGGTCGCCGCCCTGGTCCTCCCGCTGGCGGCCTGCGACCTGCTGGGCGAGAAGAACGTCGGCCCCACCCCGTCCGCGGCGGCCGCCTCCGTCGCGGACCCCGGGGCGACCGGCGCGGCCCCGGCACCGGCCGAGGTCGCGGCCACCGGCCTGCCGTACGACGTCCGCCCGCTGCTCAAGCCGGCGAAGAAGTACCTCGGGATCGCCGCCGACGGCGCGCCGCTGTCGATGGCCACGGTGGACGAGTTCTCGGCCAAGGCCGGCAAGAAGCCCAACATGATCGAGTTCTACTCGGGCTGGGGCGACGAGTACGACTCGAAGGGCGCCCGCAACGCCTGGGACAGCGGCGCCCTGCCGTACATCGCCTGGGAGCCGTTCACCGTCAGCCTCGCGGACATCGCGGCCGGCAAGAGCGACGACTACGTCAAGCGGTACGCGGCGGGTATCCGCAACGCCAACATCCCGGTGGCGATCAGCTTCGCGCACGAGTTCAACGGCGGCTGGTACGAGTGGGGCACCAAGCACGCCACCGCGGCCGACTTCGTGGCGGCGTACCAGCACCTGCACGACGTGTTCGCCCAGCTCGGCGTCGGCCAGGTGATCTGGGTGTGGAGCCCGAACAGCATCAACCCGATGCCGGCCGTGGCCCTCAAGCCCTACTACCCCGGCGACACCTACGTCGACTGGGTGGGGATCGTGGCGTACTACACCCACCTCGAGGCCGGCACCTTCGACACCCTCTACACCCCGACGCTGACCCAGATCCGCACCTTCACCCAGAAGCCCTGGCTGATCGCCGAGACCGGCTCCGAGCCCGGCGCGCGCAAGCCCGCCGACATCGCCAACCTCGCCGCGAACGTGATCAAGCGCCCGGACTGCCTCGGGTTCATCTGGTTCAACATCAACAAGGAGACGAACTGGCGGATCGACAGCGATCCGCAGGCGCTCTCCTCCTTCAAGCAGGCGGTCTCCGACGGCCGCTACGGATTCGATGTGAAGAGTCCCTGATGACCTCCTCCCCTCCGCACAGCGGCCGCCGCCGGCGCGGGAACCCCGATCAGAGCCTCGCCGCCGACCGGCCCGGGGCCGAGGAGCCCTTGATCGAGGAGCCGGTCCGCCGGCCCGATCCCGGGGGCTCCTGGTTCCAGGCCCAGCGGCCGACGGCCACCGGGCCGGGCCCGCACGACGACGGTACGTACGACGACGGCCGGCACGACGCACCTTCGGGCGACGCGTCCTTCGGCGGCAGGCCGTCCGGCGATCCGCTCTTCGGGGACGCGCCCTTCGGCGGTGCGCCCTCCGGCGACCCGTCCTTCGGCGGTGCGCGCTTCGGCGACGGCCGGGCCGGCCACGGCCCTCGTCACGAGGACCCGTACCAGGGCGGCCGGCGCCAGGACGGGCGGTACGAGGGGGACGGGAGCCACGAGGACGCGCTCTACGAGCCCGGGGTGTACACCGACGGGCCGTACCGGGCCGAGCCGTTCGAGCCGGCGCCGTACGAGGCCGCCGGGGCGGGGGCCGTCCGGCCCGGGGATTCCCTGAGCGGCGGTTCCCTGAGCGGGGACGCCCTGAACGGGGACGCCCTGAACGGGGAGGCGCCGAACGGGGACGGCCGGTCCGGACGTCCGGGGCCGGCTGCCGGGCGCTCGCGCCGGGCCGCGGCCCGCGCGGCCAGGGCGGAGGAGGCCCGGACCGGCGGTGCCCGGACCGGCGGTGCCCGGACCGACGGGGCCAGGACGGACGAGTTCCCGGCCGAGGCGCACCCGGCGGCCGCCGAGGAGGCGCCCGAGGAACCCGGCCCGAGCGGGCACCCCGAGGAGGTGCCGGCCCTGGCCGACGTCCCGGCGCAGCGGGACCGCCGGGACACCCCCGGCTACACCCTCGCGCCGGTGCCCGAGGCCAGCTGGTCGCTGGACCCGGGCCGGCGCCGCTCCTGGGTCAGCCGCGCCCTGCTGCTGGCCATCCTCGGACTGCAGGCAGCCCTGTCCGTCCGGCTGTCCAACACCGCCTTCCAGGACGAGGCGCTGTACATGTACGCGGGGCACGCGGAGCTCTCGCACCTGCTGTACGGCACCGCGCTGCCGAAGGACTACAACAGCTACTTCTCCGGCTCCCCGATGCTCTACCCGATCGTCGCGGCCGTGGTCGAGAACCACTTCGCCATGGTCGGCGTCCGGGTGTTCAGCCTGCTCTGCATGCTCGGGGCCACCGCGCTGCTCTACAGCTTCAGCCGGCGGCTGTTCAACGAGCGGGTGGCGCTCGGCGCGGCGGCGATGTTCGCCGTCACCCAGTCGACCGTGGTACTCGGCTTCTTCGCCACCTACGACGCCCCGGCCGTGCTGCTGCTGGCGCTGGCGATCTGGATCGTGGTCCGCACCGACCGGGCGCCGGCGGGCGTGGTGATGCTCGCCGCGCCGGTGGCGGTGCTGGCCGTCGGACTGAAGTACGCCTCGGCGCTGTACCTGCCCAGCCTGGTCCTGCTCGCCGTCCTCACCGGGATCCGCAACAAGGCCCGGCAGCCGCTGCTGCGCGGCCTGCTGCTGGCGGGCGCGGCGGGCGGACTGCTCTGGGCCGGGCTGACCTTCACCGATGTGCTCAGCGGTGTCCAGGCGACCACCACCGCCCGCGCCCACGGCACCGAGAAGGCCACCGAACTGCTGCGGCAGTCCGGCGAGTTCGGCGGCCTGATGTTCCTCACCGCCTGCGGCGGCGCGATCGCCTACGCGATGCGCGGCCGGATGAACGAATCGCCGCTGGCCCTGGCGCTGACCGGCCCCGGCCGCAAGCGCCGGATCATGCTCGGCCTGCTGCTCACCGGCACCGCGCTGCTCGCCCCCGCCTACCAGATCCACCTGCACACCTCGGTGGCGCTCTACAAGCACATCGGCTTCGGGCTGCTGTTCGCCGCCCCGATCGCCGGCATCGGCATGGCCCGGCTGATCGGCCCGCACTTCCGGCACCCGCAACTGGGCATCCTGCTCTGGGTGGTGATGCTCTCGCTGGGTCTGTCGCAGTCGCAGTGGCGGTTCAACACCTGGCCCGACTCCAGCAAGATGGTCGCGGTGCTGCGCCAGCACGTGGACGCCAACGGGCGCTACCTCGCCTCGGCGGACAACGTGCCGGTCTACTACCTGCGCGATCTGACCTTGCAGAGCCAGTGGACCTCGACGTACGGCATCGGCTACGTCGACAAGGACGGCAAGCTGCATTCGGCGGAGGACGGCTACCGCGCCGCCATCGCGGACGGCTGGTTCGACCTGATCGTGCTCGACGGGGTCGCCACCCCGGAGACCGACCGGGTCGTCGCCGAGGCCGTGGCGCAGAGCCCGCACTACCGGCTGCTGGGCCGTCTGCCCTTCACCCACGTCGGGGGGACGGGCTACTACCGGATCTGGGTGAAACAGTAGAGATGACGACCCCCACCAACGTGGCGGACTCGTCCGCGGCCTGGCCGCCCCGGCCGGACACCCCGCCCGGGACCGCCACCCCGCCGACCCCCGCCGCACCATCGGCCCCGGCCGCAACCCCGGCCCCCGCCGCACCGCCCGTGGCCGCCGCACCGCCGGCGGCCGCGCCGCTCGTGCCGGGGCCGGTCGCCCCGGCCGCGCCTGCGGCGCCGCCTGCTCCGGCCGCCGTCGTGCCCGCACCCGCACCGGTCGCGCCTGTGCAGTCCCCCGGGACACCCCCACCGGTCCCGCCGGCCGCCCCGGTCCCGGCCGCTCCGGCCGCGCCCGTCGCGGTCGCACCGCCGGTTCCCGTCGTGGCACCCGTCCCGGTCGCGGCACCGGTCCGGCAGTTCCCGGCCCCGCCGCCGGGCGGGCCCGCCCCGATCCCGTCGGCGCCGGCCCGCCCCCTGGACCTGCCCGAGGCGGGGGAGCCGGCCCGGGACCGCCGGGTGGCGCTGGCCGTCGCCCTGCCGCCCGCGCTGCTCACGCTGGTGCTCTGCCTGTACGGGATCCAGCAGCGCCAGCTCTGGCGGGACGAGCACGCGAGCTGGTGGGCCGCCACCCTGTCCTGGGGGGACCTGGGCGCGCTGACCTCCAACATGGATCTGGTGCTGGCGCCGTACTACGTGCTGCTGCACCTGTGGGTCTCGGTGTTCGGGGACTCCGAGGCCGCGTTGCGGATCCCCTCCGCCCTCGCCATGGCCGGCGCCGCCGCGATGGTGGCCCTGCTCGGCCGCAGGCTGCTGACGCCCCGGCTGGGCGCCCTCGGCGGGCTGCTGTTCGCGGTCTGCCCCAGCATCACCTGGTACGGGCAGGACGCCCGTCCGTACGCCTTCGCGGTGCTGGCCGCCGCCGGCAGCACCCTGCTGCTGACCAGGATCGTCGAGCGTCCGACCCGCCCGGCCGCGCCGGTGCCCGGCGGACGCCCGCCGGCGCTCTGGAAGGACCCGGCGGTGCTCGCCTGGGCGGGCTACGGCGCCACCGTGGTCGGGATGGGGCTGACCCACCTGGTGACCCTGATGATCCTGCCGGGGCACCTGCTGCTGGTCGTCCAGAAGGCCCGCCGCTCCCGGGAGGGGAACGCCCGCTGGGTGCTGCCGGTGCGCTGGGCGGTCGCGATGGCCGGGGCGGTGCTGCTGCTCAGCCCGCTGCTGCTGCTGGGTGCGGGGCAGAGCGGGCAGATCGCCTGGAACGACCGGGACTGGGGCGACCTCGGCCAGCTCCTCACCGACCTGGCCGGTTCGGCCGGGCTCGGCTGGACGCTGCTGCTGGCGGGCGTGATCGGCGCGGTGAGCCTGCTGGTGCTGCGTCAGCCGGTGGGCCTGCTGGCCTGCTGGGCGGTGGTGCCGGTGCTCGTCACCGTGCTGACGGCCCACTGGCTGCATCTCTTCCTGGCCCGGTACCTGCTCTTCACGGTGCCCGCCTGGACGCTGCTCGCCGCCGCCGTGGTGGGCCGGCTGCCCGGCCTGGTGTCGCAGCTGACCGCCTCGCACACGCCGCCGCGCTGGGTGGTCGGGCCGATCCCGCTGGTGGTGGCGTTCGCGGTGGTCGCGGTGGTGGCCTGGCCGTCCCAGTCCGAGGTCCGCGACGACCTGCCGGGGGAGATGGACGCCCGGGCGGCGGCCCGGGTGATCAGTGCCGGGCTGCGGCCGGGGGACGGTGTGATCTTCGACCCGAGCAGCTCGATGCGGCGCGCCCTGGCGTACGAGTTGCGCGGCCTGCCGGCCCCCAAGGACACCCTGCTCGGCGTCACCCCGCAGGAGGCCGGCAGCTTCGGCGCCCTGGAGTGCGAGGAGCCGGCCAGGTGCATGGCCGGGGTCCAGCGGATCTGGCTGCTGGCCGGGGCCGCCGACAAGCGGCCGTACGGCGGGGTCTCCGACAAGGTGGCCAAGGAGCTCAAGCAGTTCCACACGGTGAGCACCGAGAAGGTGCCGAACCTGCGGCTGGTGCTGCTGGAGCGGAACAAGGCCAAGGGCTGAGCCGGCGGCCGGGGCGCCACGCCCCGGCCGTCCGCCCCGGACCGCCGGTGTCGGCCGGATCCGGGGCGGACGGTCTCAGAACGTCATCGAGTAGACCATCAGCACGATGCCCGGCCGGACCTCCCAGTCCCGCTCGGGGGCCCGCCGGAAGCCCAGCCGCTCGTACAGGCGGTGCGCCGAGGTCATCGACGGGCGGGTGGAGAAGGCCATCCCGGTCAGGCCGAGCTCGCGGCTGCGGGTGATCGCGGCCCGCACCAGGGCCTCGCCCGCCCCCCGGCCGCGGGCGGCGCCGCCGACCGCGAGCATCCGGATCTCGCCCTCGTGCGGGCCGGCGATGTCGGCGAATTCGCTGCCGCCGGCCGCGAAGGTCACGCAGCCGAGCAGCCGTCCGTCGGCCGGATCGACCGCGACGAGGAGTTCGGCCTGTTCGAAGCGGGGGCGGGCGTCCAGGAGCTGTGCGGCGTAGGGGCCGTCGGCCGGGCTGTGGCCGTCGCCGACGAAGGCTTCGTGGGTGACGGCGCCGACGGCTTCGAGGTCGGCAGGAACGGCGCGGCGGATGACGAGGTCCATGGCCCCAGTCTGCCCGAAGGCCGGTCGGAGGCGGCGGGCAGGCCGTCCTGTAGTCGGTCGCCGGGCGCCGGTTCGTGCGGGTAGCCGCCGGGCCGGTGCCAGTTGTCGCGTCCGTGCCCGCCGTTCCGGTCGAGGTCCCGGCCGACCAGCACACCCAGCAGGCCGAAGCCGCCGACGGCGGCGATGAGGGCGAGTGCGTTCGTGAGCGTCGAGGAGTCCATGTCTTCACTTTCGTGGGCGCGGCGCTCCGCCACGAGTGGCAGGAATGCCCGATCGCATCGAAATACTGCCAGCAGATCCCTGGTGCTCCCGGAGCCCGGGCGGCATCCTGGACGGCATGCTGAGCAATGTGGTGGCCGTGGTGCTGGAGGAGGTCCACCCCTTCGAACTCGGGGTGGCCTGCGAGGTGTTCGGCCTGGACCGGAGCGGCGACGGCCTGCCGGTGTACGAGTTCGCGCTGGCCGGCGAGCGCACCGGGCCGCACCGCACCCACGCCGGCTTCAGCGTCGACGTCCCGTACGGCCCCGAGCGGCTGGCCGGCGCCGACCTGGTGATCGTCACCGCGACCGGCCTGCGCGACTCGTACCCGCCGGCCCTCGTCGAGGCGCTGCGGGCGGCCGTCGAGGGCGGCGCCCGGGTGCTCTCCATCTGCAGCGGCGCCTTCCTGCTCGGCGAGGCCGGGTTGCTGGACGGCCGCCGCTCCACCACCCACTGGCGGCACGCCGTCGAGCTGGCCCGCCGCCACCCGCACACCACCGTCGAGCCGGACGTGCTCTACGTGGACGAGGACCCGGTGATCACCTCGGCCGGCACCGCCGCCGGCATCGACGCCTGCCTGCACCTGGTCCGCCGGCTGCAGGGCGCCGAGGTCGCCCGGGGGATCGCCCGCCGGATGGTGGTCGCCCCGCACCGGGAGGGCGGCCAGGCGCAGTTCGTCGCCCGGCCGCTGCCCGAGGAGGACGGCGCCTCGCTCGGCGGGCTGCTCGACCGGATGCGCCACCAGCTCGACCGGGAGTGGACGGTGGACCAGCTGGCGGCGCGCGCCCACATGTCCCCGCGGACCTTCGCCCGCCGGTTCCAGCAGGAGACCGGCACCACCCCGCACCGCTGGCTGACCGGGCAGCGGGTGCTGTTGGCCCAGCGGCTGCTGGAGGGAACGGACGAGCCGGTGGACTCGATCGCCGCCCGCTGCGGCTTCGGCAACGGCGCGACCCTGCGCCACCACTTCGGCCGCCGGCTGGGCACCACCCCGCTGGCCTACCGCCGGACCTTCGCCGGCGGCTGGCAGGGGGAGCCGGAGCTGCGGATCTGACCGGTCGGGGCGGGCCCGCGGGCGCCGGGCCCGCCCCGGCGGTTCGGGCGCCGCTGCCGGCCCGGGCGGTTCAGGCGCCCGGTTCCAGGTGCCCGGTGGTGTTCCACCGCTCGGGCCGCAGCCGTTCGCCGTCGGTGCGCCAGACACTGGCCGAGCAGTTGGCGACCTGCTCCACCTCCAGCAGCTGCTGCTCGGTGAGCCGGTCCAGCACGTGCCGCAGCATCAGCACGGTGCAGTCGTGCGCCACCACCAGGACGGGGTTGCCGTCCTCCTGCTCGCAGAGGTCGCGCAGGCAGCTGCGGACCCGCAGGGCGACGTCGGACCAGGACTCCCCGCCGGGCGGCCGGTAGTACAGCTCGCCCATCTTCCGCCGCCGGGCCGCCTCCTCCGGGTGCTTGGCCTCGATGGCCGCCGCGGGCAGCATCTCCAGGATGCCCAGCTCGCGGTCCCGGAGCCGTTCGTCGTAGCGGACGGCCAGCGAGATCGGCACCGCGCCGAGCCCGGCGGCCTGGGCGAGCGCGATGCGGGCGGTCTCGGCGGTCCGGACGTACGGCGAGCACCAGACGCTGCGCGGGCGGTCGCCGGCGGGCAGGCCGGCCCACCAGCGGCCGAGCGCTTGGGCCTGCTGCTGGCCGTGCATGGAGAGCGGGATGTCGGCGTCCCGGCAGTTGATCGGCACGCTCAGCGCGCCCGCCGCCTCGGCGAGCTGGAACTCCACGTTCGCGGTGGACTCCCCGTGCCGGGTGGCGATCAGCACGGACGGCAGCCGCAGCCCGGGTGTGCTCCGGTGCTGGCCGTTGAGGGTGGTGCCGAGTTCTGCCATGTCCGGTCTCCCCGTTGTCGTCGAATCCTCCGACAGCCGTTCATACATATGATCGCGCCGTCACCTCCAGTGTTCACGGAGGTGACGGCGCGATCACAGGGCGCGCGCAGCGCGAATCAATGCGCCGCTGCGGGCACCGGCGCGTGCTGCGCCTTCGGATCGCCGGCCTCGGCGCCGTAGTCGTCCGGGTCGGTCTCGTCGGTGCCCACCGGGGCCTTCAGGGCCCGCAGCACCAGGGTCAGCAGCACGGCCACCGCCAGGTTCAGCAGGAACGCGGTCAGGCCGATGTAGCCGATCTCGCCGATCACCGGGATGTTCGCCGCGCTGCCGCCGAAGTGCTTGGTGGCGGGACTGGCGATGCCGTACGCCTGCCAGGTGCCGTAGACCATGCCGGCCGCCCAGCCGGCGAACAGCGCCCAGTGGTGGAACCAGCGGGTGAACAGGCCGCCGACGATCGAGACGAAGGTCTGCAGGATCCACAGGCCGCCGAGCAGCTGCAGGTTGATCGCCGCCTGCTTGTCCATGGTGAGGACGAAGGCCAGCGCCCCGACCTTCACCAGCAGCGAGGCGAGCTTGGCCACCCTGGTCTCGTCCGCCGCGGTGGCGTCCGGGCGGATGAACTCCTTGTAGACGTTGCGGGTGAACAGGTTGGCCGCCGCGATCGACATGATCGCCGCCGGCACGAGCGCGCCGATCCCGATCGCCGCGAAGGCCACCCCGGTGAACCAGTCCGGGAACATGTTCTCGAACAGCTGGGGCACCGAGAGCTGCGCGTTGAAGCCCTTCACCCCGCTGCCCACCCCGGCCGCGATGGCCATGAAGCCGAGCAGCGCCAGCAGGCCCAGCATCAGCGAGTAGGCCGGCATGATCGCCATGTTCCGGCGCACGGTGTTGCGTGACTTGGAGGCCAGCACGCCGGTCACCGAGTGCGGGTACATGAACAGGGCCAGCGCCGAGCCCAGGGCCAGCGTGGCGTACGTCCACTGCTTGTTCTCGGCGAGGATCAGCGACCCGGGCGACTTGGGCGTGCTGAACTTCTGCGCGGCGGTGTCGAAGATGTGGCCGTAGCCGCCGAGCCGCATCGGGATGTAGATCACCGCGACGATGATCACGATGTAGATCAGGGCGTCCTTGACGAAGGCGATCAGCGCCGGCGCCCGGAGCCCGGAGGAGTAGGTGTAGGCGGCCAGCACGCCGAAGGCGATGAACAGCGGCAGGTCCTTCACGAACCAGTTGCTGCCCGCCCCGCCGCCGACGCCCAGCACGTCCAGCACCGCCTGGATGCCGACCAGCTGGAGCGCGATGTACGGCATGGTGGCCAGGATGCCGGTCAGCGCCACCACCAGGGAGAGCGCCTTGGAGCCGTACCGGCCGCGGACGAAGTCCGCCGGGGTGACGTACCCGTGCACCCGGGAGACCGACCACAGCCGCGGCAGGAAGAGGAAGACCAGCGGGTACGCGATGATCGTGTACGGCACCGCGAAGAAGCCGGCCGCGCCGGTGGCGTACACCGCCGCGGGGACGGCGACGAAGGTGTACGCGGTGTAGAGGTCGCCGCCGAGCAGGAACCAGGTCACCCAGGTGCCGAAGTTGCGGCCGCCGAGCCCCCACTCGTCCAGGTGCAGGGCGTTGTCCGCCTTGCGCCAGCGCGAGGCCATGAAGCCCATCACGGTGACCAGCAGGAAGAACAGGACGAAGACCGCCAGGGCGGTCACGTTGACGCCGTCGTTCATCGCTTCCCACCTGCCCGGGCGGCCTTGCGGGCCTTCTCGTCACGGTTGACGAGCAGGTAGGCGGCGAAGGTGAAGACGGCCGAGGCCGGCACCCACAGCAGCTGGTACCAGTAGAAGAACGGCACGCCGCCGGCCTCCGGGTCGGCCTTGGTGTACGAGGCCACCCAGAGCATGGCGACCACCGGTACGGCGAGGCTGAGCCCGGCCAGGACCCGCTCGGGGGTCACGGCGGGCAGGGGCGCGGGTGGCGGCCCGGGCAGTGGTTCGGGTACTTCGAGATCTGCGGACATCTACGGCTCCGGCTGAAGAGGTGTCACCTCGTCGGCGCCGCAGTCCCGGGCGCGTGGGCACCCAGAACCCGCCGAGCAGCACCACTGGTGATCGGCAGTCACTACAGCTGCGGAATGTAGAGCACGGGGTGACGTATGTCACCCGATTCACGGAACTCCCCCACTATCGGTGTCCGTGCGGGCGCGCCTTGGCACCGCATGCCCGGTTCGTGCACCCTCGGTGAGCCGGGGTCGGGCACCCGGCCGGTCGGTCCGGTCGGCGTGCCGGCTCCGTACGCCGGAAACGCACCGGCGCGCGGACCGTGGGACGGTCCGCGCGCCGGGAGTACTTGCCTGGGGGAGTACCTGCCTGGGGGAGTGCCCACCGCCGCCGGGGCCCGGCGGCGGTGGCGGCTACTCCGGTCGCTGCAGGCGGGTGATGAACTTGTACCGGTCGCCGCGGTAGATCGACCGGACCCACTCCACCGGGGCGCCCTCGGCGTCGAAGGAGTGCCGGGAGAGCTGGAGCATCGGCAGGCCGAGGTCGGAGCCGAGCAGGCCGGCCTCGCGCGGGTTGGCCAGCGTGGTCTCGATGGTCTCCTCGGCCTCGGCCACGGTGACCCCGTACACCTCGCGCAGCGCGGTGTAGAGCGAGTTGTGCTTGACCAGGTTCCGGCGCAGGGCCGGGAAGCGCTTGGCGGACAGATGGGCGACCTCGATCGCCATCGGGTCGCCGTTGGCCAGCCGCAGGCGCTCGATCCGCAGCACCCGGCCGCCGGGCTTGATGTCCAGCAGCGGGGCGAGCCGGTCGTCCGCGGTGATGTAGCCGACCTCGATCAGCCGGGAGGTGGGCTCCAGGCCCTGGGCCCGCATGTCCTCGGTGTACGAGGTGAGCTGCAGGGCCTGGGCGACCTTGGGCTTGGCGACGAAGGTCCCCTTGCCCTGGATGCGCTCCAGGCGTCCCTCGACCACCAGCTCCTGCAGGGCCTGCCGGACGGTGGTCCGGGAGGTGTCGAACTGTGCCGCGAGGGCCCGCTCGGGGGGCACCGGGGTGCCGGCCGGCTGGGTCTCGGTGAGCTGGAGCAGGTGCCGCTTGAGGCCGTAGTACTTGGGAACCCGGGCGCCCGCGGGGGAGGGCTGCACCGCGAGGCCCTTCACCTGGGGGTCGTTCACCTGGGCTGTGCTGCCCCCGTCGCTGGTCATCGGCCGTATCTCCTGCTCCTCGCGGAACCGCACCGGCCCCGCCACCTTGTTCAACGGCACACATCGTTGCATGTATGCCCGGGGAACGAATACCTCATCACACGATGAACGATGAGCGGTGTCGGCTTGATAACAGGTGGTCCGGATTGGTCCGAGGACCGTTGACACGCCCATTGGTCTAGGCCAAGCTCCAGGCAGTTGGTCTACACCACTGCAGGCCAGCAGCTATGAATCCCAACCCGTCCCATGGGTCCGCGGCACCATTCCTACCGCTTTGTGTGGGTCTGCCGTTGCCACCGATGGGGGGAAACCCTGGCATCCCTCAGGAGGATGGCGTGAAGCGTCAGCTCATCGCGGCGGTCGGCGTCGCAGCAATGGTCGTCGGTCTGGCGGCCTGTGGCTCCGACGGCAAGAAGGCCGATGACGCGGCCAAGCCGAAGGACTACAACGGCAAGACCCTGACCGCGTGGTTCATGGACGGTTCTGCGCCGCAGGCATGGCAGGACGGCATCAAGGCGGACTTCGAGAAGGAGTTCCCGGGCGCCAAGCTCAACATCCAGGTCCAGAAGTGGGACGGCATCGGCCCGAAGGTCACCACCGCGCTCTCCGAGGGCTCGGTCGACGTCCTGGAGCTGGGCAACACCCAGACGGCCGGCTACGCCGCCACCGGTGGCCTCGTCGACCTCACCAAGGACAAGGCGACCCTGGGCGGCAACGACTGGGCCGCCAACCTGAACGAGTCCTCGGTGCTGGACGGCAAGCAGTACGCCGCCCCGTGGTACTTCACCAACCGCTCCGTGATCTACAACAAGGAGCTGTGGACCAAGGCCGGCATCGCCGCCCCGCCGAAGACCCTGGACGAGTACGTCGCCGACCTTGAGAAGCTCAAGGCCACCCCGGGCGTCGCCCAGGCCATCTACCTGCCGGGCCAGGAGTGGTACACCTACTTCGGCCTGATCACCAGCGAGGGTGGCAAGCTCGTCAAGAAGGACGGCGACAAGTACGTCGGCAACCTGTCCTCCCCCGAGGCGAAGGCCGCGTTCGCGACCTACCAGAAGCTCGCCGCCTTCTCCAGCGCCCCGAAGGACAAGGACGAGGCCAACCCGCAGCAGATGACGCTCTTCCCCAAGGGTGACATCGCCTCGATGATCGGCCTCGGCTGGGAGGCCCCGGCGGCCAAGGACATGACCGCCGACAAGTGGGGCGTCTTCCCGCTCCCGGGCAAGACCGCCGACAAGCCGTCCGGCGTGTTCCTCGGTGGCTCCAACCTGGCCGTCGCCCAGGCGAGCAAGAACCAGGACCTGGCCAAGGGCTTCCTGAAGATCGCCCTCTCGGACAAGTTCGAGGGCCAGATGGCCGCCGCCGGCCTGATCCCGAACAAGGCCTCGCTGAACAGCCAGGTCGTCGGCGACTTCGCGAAGGCGGCCCTGGCGGCCTCCGCCAACGGTGCCACCACCCCGAACATCGCTGCCTGGGCCGGGGTCGAGAACAACCCGAACCCGATCAAGGAGTTCATGACCGCCGTGCTCCAGGGTGGCGACTACGACGCCACGGCCAAGAAGTACGACGAGGAGATCACCAAGCGCCTCGCGGCGAAGCAGTAACACTGAGCGGCGTCGCTCACCGGCCCCCCGCGGGCCGGTGAGCGGCGCCGCCTACCCGTCGTGGCCAGGTTGGTAAGGAAGAGAGAACGATGGCTGTGCATTCGGAGCGGGTGCAGACACGGTCCCCGGAATCAGGGAAGGCTGACATGGCCGCCACTGAGCAGATCGCCCCGCCCACCGCGGGCGGCACCCCCACGAACGGCAGACCTACGGCCGGTCCGCGCCTGCTGACCCGCATCGCGCCGTACCTGCTGCTGCTGCCGGCCGTCGCGGCCACCCTGTTCCTGCTGGGCTGGCCCCTGCTGAAGACGTTTCTGATCTCGTTCCAGAACCTCAACAGCCGCCAGCTCGTCCAGCACCTCACCGAGTGGAACGGCTTCGAGAACTACACGGAGCAGCTGACCAGCGCGGAGTTCTGGCACACCACCGGCCGCTCGGTCGCGTTCACCGCCGGCACCGTCGTCCTGATCATGGTCGGCGGGACCCTGGTCGGCCTGCTGCTGAACCGGCTCGGCAAGTGGATGCGGTTCCTGCTCTCGGTCGGCCTGCTGCTGGCCTGGGCGATGCCGATCGTCGCCCAGACCACCGTCTACACCTGGCTCTTCGACCAGAAGTACGGCGTCGTGAACTGGGGCCTGGACAAGCTCGGCTTCCACGGGATGCTCGACTACAACTGGTTCAGCGGCCAGTACTCGGCGTTCTTCGTGATCATCCTGCTGATCGTGTGGGGCTCGATCCCGTTCGTCGCCTTCAACATGTACGCGGGCCTGACCACCATCCCGACGGAGCTCTACGAGGCCGCCCGGATGGACGGCGCCGGCGCGTTCAAGATCTTCGGCTCGGTGATCTACCCCAGCCTGAAGCCGTTCTTCCTCGCCACGACCTTCCTTGAGGTCATCTGGGTGTTCAAGTGCTTCACCCAGGTCTACGTCCTCAACTTCGGCGGGCCGCAGCGCCTGACCGAGACCCTCCCCGTGTACGCCTTCATCGAGGGCATCAGCAACAACCACTACGGCAGCGGGGCGGCGATCGCCGTGCTGACCATCCTGATCCTCGGCGTCCTGATGGCGTACTACTTCCGGATCATTCTGAAGCAGGAGGACGAGCTGTGAGGCGCTCGATCATCGGACGCAGCTGGCCCAACATCATCGCGGTCGTCCTCTTCGTCTTCTTCATCTTCCCGGTCTACTGGATGGTCTCCACGGCCTTCAAGCAGAACACGGACATCATCAGCAAGACCCCGGTCCTCGTCCCGCTGAACGGCACCCTGGAGCACTTCGACCGGGCCGTGCACGCCGACGGCTTCTGGACGATGGTCGGCAACAGCTTCATCGTGACGGTCGGCGCGGTGCTCGCCTCGCTGGTGATCGCCACCCTGGCGTCCTTCGCCATCGCCCGGATGAAGTTCCGCGGCCGCAAGAGCTTCGTGCTGGTGATCATGGCGGCCCAGATGGCGCCCTGGGAGGTCATGACGATCTCCGTCTACCTGATCGCCCGCGACAACGACATGCTGAACAGCCTGCTCCCGCTGACCATCTTCTACATGATGATGGTGCTGCCCTTCACGATCTGGACGCTGCGCGGCTTCATCGCCGCGGTGCCGAAGGAGCTGGAGGAGTCCGCGATGGTGGACGGCTGCACCCGGGTCCAGGCCTTCGTCAAGGTGGTCTTCCCGCTGCTCGCCCCCGGTCTGATGTCGACCTCGCTGTTCGGATTCATCACCGCGTGGAACGAGTTCCCGCTGGTCCTGATCCTCAACAAGCAGAGCGGCCAGACCCTGCCGCTCTGGCTGACCGGATTCCGCAGCGCCTTCGGCGACGACTGGGGCGCGACCATGGCGGCCTCCTCGCTGTTCGCGATCCCGGTCCTGATCCTGTTCGTCTTCCTGCAGCGCAAGGCCGTCGGCGGGATGACCGCCGGCGCCGTGAAGGGCTGACGACCGTGAGCATCCTGATCCCCAGCGGCACGGTCAACGACCAGCTGCACCGCGACGCCCTCGCCGTGCTCCAGCCCGGCTTCGTGGGCACCACGCCGCCCGACTGGATCCGCCGGCACCTGGCGGCGGGCCTCGGCTCGGTCGCCCTGTTCGGGCGCAACGTCACGGACCCCGCCCAGCTGGCCGAGCTCACCGCCGCCCTGCGCGCGGAGAACCCGGACATCCTGGTCGCCATCGACGAGGAGGGCGGCGACGTCACCCGCCTGGAGACTGGCTCCGGCTCGTCCTGGCCGGGCAACCTCGCGCTCGGCGCCGTCGACGACCCGGCGCTGACCCGGGACGTCGCCCGCGAGCTCGGCCGCGCGCTGGCCGCCTGCGGTGTGAACTACAACTGGGCGCCGTCCGCGGACGTGAACTCCAACCCGGGCAACCCGGTGATCGGCGTCCGTTCCTTCGGCGCCGACCCCGAGCTCTGCGCGCGGCACACCGCCGCCTGGGTCGAGGGCCTGCAGTCGGTGGGCGTGGCGGCCTGCGCCAAGCACTTCCCCGGCCACGGCGACACCGCCGTCGACTCGCACCACGGCCTGCCCGTGGTCGACGTGGACGTCGACCTGCTGCGCTCGCGCGACCTGGTCCCGTTCAAGGCGGCGATCGCGGCCGGTGCCAAGGCCGTGATGACGGCCCACATCATGGTCCCGGTGCTCGACCCGAGCCTGCCGGCCACCCTGAGCAAGGCCGTGCTCAGCGGCCTGCTGCGGGCCCGGCCGCAGGACGGCGGGCTCGGGTACGACGGCCTGATCGTCACCGACGCGATCGAGATGGGTGCCATCGCGGACACCTACGGCACCTCCGAGGGCACCCTGCTGGCCCTGGAGGCCGGCGCGGACGCGATCTGCGTCGGCGGCGAGCACGCCGACGAGGAGACCGTCCTGCAGCTGCACGACGCCATCGTGGCGGCGGTGCGCTCCGGCCGGCTCTCCGAGGAGCGCCTGGCCGACGCCGCGGACCGGGTCCGCAGGCTCGGCAGCTGGGCCCGGATCGAGGCCCAGGGCGAGCGCCGCGAGCCGGACCTGTCGATCGGCCTGCAGGCCGCCCGGCGGGCCCTGCGGGTGGTCCGGGCGCCCGGGCGCCCGGTGGCCCCGGTGACGGACCGTCCGTACGTCGCCTCGTTCTCCCCGCAGGCGAACGTGGCGGTCGGCGACGAGACCCCGTGGGGCGTGGCGGGCATGCTCGCCGCACGGCTGCCCGGCACCCGGACGGAGAACTTCGGCCCGGCCGACGCCACGCCCGAGCAGCTGGACGCGCTGGTCGCCAGGGTGCTCGCGGGCGCCCAGGACCGTCGGCTGGTGCTGATGGTCCGTGACACCCACCGCCACGACTGGATGTCGGCCGCACTGCACCGGCTGGTGACGGCCCGTCCGGACGCGCTGGTGGTGGAGATGGGGGTGCCGCAGGCCGCTCCGGTCGGAGCGCTGCACATCGCCACCCACGGCGCCGCGCGGGTCTGCGGACTCGCTGCGGTGGAGGTGCTCACCGGCCAGCCGCAGACCGCGAGCTGACGAAACGTCTCATTCAGGCCAGGGGCCGTCGGAGGATTCCTCCGACGGCCCCTGGTCCGTTTTCGGCGGTGTGTGACGTTCCTCCCACCTTGGCATGACGGTGTTCCCTCAAGTGAGCCTTAAGGCTGCCTTAAGTTCTACTTATGGTGATGGGGTGACGACGGAGGGCAACGGCTCACAACAGGTCTGCAACGGCAGGTTGCAGTAGGCCATTTGAGCGTTGACACCCGGAGTGGTCTAGGCCAAGCTCCAGGAATCTGGTCTGAACCAATCCTGACCGGATGTGGTATTGACCCTCCCAGGCTCCGCGCTGCCCACCTCGGTGATCCCGGTGGCTCGAACACGCCGTCGGTGGGCACATTTTTTTGCACCCTCGGGAGGATGACGTGAAGCGTCAGCTCATGGCGATGTTCGGGATCGCGGCGCTCGCCGCTTCGGTCGCGGGATGCGGTTCGGGGGCCAGGTCCGCGCAGGACGGGGCCACCAAGGCGGCGGACCCCAAGGAGATGACCGGGACCGTCACGGTCTGGCTGATGAACGACGCCCAGACCAGCTGGCCGGAGCTGGTGCAGCGGGTCAACGACGACTTCGCCGCCAAGTACCCGAAGGTCACCCTGAAGCTGGCCTACCAGGAGTGGACCCAGAAGGTCGCCAAGCTGGACGGCGCGCTGGAGGCCGGCGCCGCGCCCGACGTGGTCGAGCTCGGCAACACCGAGACCATGAAGTACATCCTCAACGGCTCGCTCGCCCCGGTCGACAAGGCCAGCTTCGACAACGCCGACAACTGGATCCGCGGCCTGGTCAACACCTGCACCTACCAGGACAAGCTGTTCTGCGTGCCGTACTACGCCGGCGCCCGCGTCGGCATCTACAACGCGGCGATGTTCCAGCAGGCCACCGGCGCCGCGGAACTCCCGCAGAACGAGGACGAGCTGCGCGCCGCGCTCGACAAGGTCCAGGACAAGAACAAGGCCGACAAGACCTTCTCCGCGCTCTACCTGCCCGGCCCGTACTGGTACGCGGCCATGAGCTACGTCGCCGCGTACGGCGGTGCCATCGCCCGCTTCGACAGCGCCGGCAACTGGCACGGGACGCTCAACGACCCCAAGTCCCAGCAGGGCGTCCAGCACTTCGTCGACCTGGTGCAGAAGTACAACCACAACGACCTGACGGTCAACGAGAGCGGCCAGGCCACCGTGCTGGCCCGCAAGCGCGCCGCCGTGCTCTACGGCAACGGCTGGGAGGCCGGCAGCGCCGTCGCCCCGGTCACCGGCGACCCGACCCTCAAGGACGCGGTCAAGGTGGCGACCATGCCCGGCCCGGGCGGCAAGCCGCTGCCCTCCTTCATCGGCGGCTCCGACCTGGCCGTCACCGCGAAGTCGCCGGTCCGGGACCTCGCCGCGGACTGGATCCGGATGTTCACCAGCACCAAGTCCGAGCAGTTCCTCGCGGACAAGGACATCCTGCCGAACAACCTGAGCCAGCTGGAGCCGCTGAAGAGCAAGCCCGCCACGGCGGCCGCGGCCAACGCCGTGCCGGACGCGTGGTTCACCCCGCTGGCGCCGGGCTGGGGGGCGATCGAGAAGCAGAACGTGCTGGTCAACATGCTGAACTCGATCCTCAAGGGCAAGTCGGTGGACCAGGCCACCAAGGAGGCCGACGCCCTGATCAACCAGCTGATCAACAACCCGGCCTGACCCGCCGCCCCGCCGGCCCCGCCGCCCCGCCGCCCCGCCGGCCCCGCCGCCCCGCCGGGAGCGCCGTCCGTGACCACGGACGGCGCTCCCGGCTGCGCCGGCCGCGGGCGCCCCCGTAGGATTGCAGCGCAATCACCGCAGCGAGTGTGCGGACTCGCCGCCGTAGAGGTCCCCGCCGGGCAGCCGCCCGAAGGGGTTGAACCATCTCATCGGAGGCATCCAGATGTCCGACCCGCAGACCCTCTCAGCCGTCCCCGGCCGGATCATGGCGGCGGAGATGGCCGAGCAGCCGGCCGTCCTGCAACGCATCCTCGACGAGGGCGCCCCCAAGATCCGCGAGATCGCCGCCGAGATCGCGTCCCGCAACCCGCGCTTCGTCCTGCTGACCGCCCGCGGCACGTCCGACAACGCCGCGCTGTACGCGAAGTACCTGATCGAGATCCTGCTGGGCAAGCCCGCCGGCCTCACCTCGATGTCCACCACCACCGCCTACGGCGCCAAGCCGGACCTCACGGACGTCCTGGTCGTCACCGTCAGCCAGTCCGGCGGTTCGCCCGACCTGGTCGCCTCCACCAAGGCGGCCCGTGAGGCCGGCGCCATCACGCTGGCCGTGACCAACAACGCGGCGTCCCCGCTCGCCGAGGTCTCCGAGTTCCACATCGACGTGCTGGCCGGGCCGGAGAAGGCGCTGCCGGCCACCAAGACCTACACCGCCGAACTGCTCGCGCTGTACCTGCTGGTCGAGGGCCTGCGCGGCGGGGACGGCGCGGCCGCCAAGGCGCTGCCAGCTCTGGCCGCCGGCATCCTGGCCAGGCAGGCCGAGGTCAAGGCGCTGGCCGAGCGCTACCGGTTCGCCCAGCGCCTGGTCATCACCTCGCGGGGCTACGGTTACCCGACGGCCCGCGAGGCGGCCCTCAAGCTGATGGAGACCACCTACATCCCGGCCTCGCCGTTCTCCGGCGCGGACCTTCTGCACGGCCCGCTGGCGATGGTGGACAACGTCTCCCCGGTCATCGCGATCGTGCCGGAGGGCAAGGGCGGGGAGGCCCTGCAGCCGGTCCTGGACCGGCTGCGCGGCCGCGGCGCGGACCTGGTGGTGATCGGCCAGCAGAACCAGGTCGACGCCGCCTCCGCGGGCTTCGCGCTGCCCGCCGGCGTCCCCGAGGAGGTCCAGACGATCCTGGAGATCCTGCCGCTGCAGCTGCTGGCCTACGAGGTCACCATCGCCCGGGGCCAGGACCCGGACGCCCCGCGCGCCCTGGCGAAGGTCACCGAGACCCACTGACGCCCGGCCGTACGCCGAAGCGCCCGTCCACAGCCTGTGGACGGGCGCTTCGGCGTGGGCGGCGGGGCCGTGCCCGGGCCCGGAAAGCACTACGGGCCACGGCGCCGACACGGGACCCTCAACCCATGCGGCACCGCAGCCCGGAGCTGTCGTCGGACGCCGGTTTCGATCGAGAACTGTGCGGGGTCCTCGTTCGGCGATGTCCGACCGAGGAGCGGCCGCGCGCGGTCAGGGCAGTTTGCGCGGGGGCCTCTCCTTGGTGCTTCTTCATTGTGGACTAGACCAATCTGGCTTGTCCAGAGCGGGCCCGCAATTGGTCTGGACAACCCGGGCGGGGCCTCCGGCCGGGCCCGGCGGCGGCGCTGCGACTACGCTCGGCCCTGTGCCCTCGCTGAATGAACTCGTCCGCCGCCACACCACCCTGACCGGTGCCGATGTGGAGTGGCTCCACATGCTGGTCTCGGAGTGGCAGCTGCTCTCCGACCTCTCCTTCGCCGACCTGGTGCTCTGGATCCCCACCTGGGACGGCATCCGGTACGTCTCGGTGGCCCAGATGCGGCCCAACACCGGCCCGACCTCCTACCAGGACGACATGGTCGGGCACCTGGTGCCGCGCGGCCGGCGCCCGCTGCTGGACGCCGCCTTCGACGAGGGCCGGATCGTCCGCGAGGGGGACCCGGAGTGGCGCGAGGAAGTGCCGGTGCGGGTCGAGTCGATCCCCGTCCGGCGCGAGGGCAAGGTGCTGGGGGTGATCGCCCGCAACACCAACCTGCTGACCGTCCGCACGCCCAGCCGGCTGGAGCTCACCTACCTGCAGAGCGCCTCCGACCTGGCCCAGATGATCGCGGCCGGCTCGTTCCCCTACCCGGGCGTCGAGCAGACCGACATGGACGCGGCGCCCCGGGTCGGCGACGGCCTGATCAGGCTGGACGCGGACGGCGTCGTCACCTACGCCAGCCCCAACGCGCTCTCCGCGTACCACCGGCTCGGACTGACCACCGACCTGGTGGGCAGTCACCTGGGTCGCAGCACCGCCGAGCTGGCGCCGCCCTCGCGTGGAGCCGTGCACGAGGCGCTGGTGAAGCTGGCCAGCGGGTGGGCGCCCCGGCAGACCGAGGTGGAGGCACAGGGGGGAGTGGTCACCCTGCGGGCCATCCCGCTCAAGCCCAAGGGGGTGCTCACCGGCTCGCTGGTGCTGGCCCGGGACGTCACCGAGCTGCGCCGGCGCGACCGGGAGCTGATGACCAAGGACGCCACCATCCGGGAGATCCACCACCGGGTGAAGAACAACCTGCAGACGGTCGCGGCGCTGCTGCGGCTGCAGTCCCGCCGGATGGATTCGGAGTCCGGGCGGGCCGCGCTGGACGAGGCGGTGCGCCGGGTCGGTTCGATCGCGATCGTGCACGAGACGCTCTCGCAGACGCTGGACGAGCAGGTCGCCTTCGACGAGATCGCCGACCGGGTGCTGGCGATGGTCATGGAGCTGTCCCAGGACGGCCGGGTGGCGACCCGTCGCAGCGGCAGCTTCGGCATCCTGTCCGCCGAGGTCGCGACCCCGCTGGCGATGGTGCTGACCGAGCTGCTGCAGAACGCGCTGGAGCACGCCTTCGGCGGCAAGGATGCCGGGAACCTGGAGGTGAGCGCCCTGCGCGGGCGGGCGCCGGCCACCGGGATGGGCTGGTCGGACAGCTGGAACGGCGGGGCGAAGCCGGAGGAGTACCTGCTGATCACGGTGCAGGACGACGGCCGGGGGATGCCCGAGGGGTTCGATCCGCAGCAGGCGGGCAATCTGGGCCTGCAGATCGTCCGGACGCTGGCGACCGGCGAGCTGGGCGGCACCTTCGACATGGTGGCGGCGCCGGACGGCGGTACGAAGGTGGTGCTGGAGATCCCGGTCCGCTGACCGGTCGGCCCGCCGCCTCGGGGCGGCGCGGCAGGTAGGCCCAACGGTGGGCCGGGGCAGGGAAGTTGGGGGCGCGCGCAGCTGTTGCGGGCGCCCCTCGCGCCGGACGGGCGCCCGGGTCGGGGGCACCGCAGAGACAAAAACGAGGCCCTGTCGACCGGGGGGGGTGGGTCGACAGGGCCTCTCAACCCGTTCCGGCCGTCGGGGGGAGTCGGCCGGAACGGGGGCTCTGGGTGATGCGACGATCACCGACGCATTGCGCACGGTGAGCGCCCTAGGCCCACAATATTGCTCTCAGTGAGCAGTATCAAGTACCTGGGCCGCTCGGCGTCGCGGAACCTCACCGGAGTGCGGCCCCTCATACGGAAGGCTTCGCCAGAAGAGGCAGGGAAGCCCTTGATCATGGGTTGATCGGGTCGTGCGGCCGCCGGGTGGCCCGACGGCTGATGGTGCTTCGATCAGGCGGTGCGGGCGCGGTTGCGGGCTGCGCGGCGCTTCATCGCGCGACGCTCGTCCTCGCTCATACCGCCCCAGACGCCGGCGTCCTGGCCGGTCTCAAGAGCCCACTGCAGGCACTGCTCCATGACGGGACAGCGGCGGCACACGGCCTTGGCTTCCTCGATCTGCAGCAGAGCAGGACCGGTGTTCCCGATCGGGAAGAACAGCTCCGGGTCCTCTTCGCGGCAGACAGCGCGGTGGCGCCAGTCCATGCTCGTCCAACTCCTCCTGCCGGCGGGCGGTGGCCCGGGCCGGCGCAATCGATGGGCTTGTGAATGTGAACGCTTTCACGAATCCCGCAACAGCAAAAGGGACCAAAGGCCCATCGGGCCCGGGTGGTCTGTGCTGGGGTGGGGTTCGGGTGATTCAGGGGAAGCGCCCCGGCCGCGTCCGTCAGGCTCTGACGTTGTTGCCGTTGCGATGCGTCCCGATCGCCATGTAGAGGTTCGCAAACCTCGGGCCCGGATACAACCCCCTTCGGACAGGAATTTTTGATTCTTCGGTGTCGCCTAGCTCACAGCCCGTACTTCTATGGAGTGAAGGGGGCTTGTGCGTTCGAGAAGAAGGGCGAAACCCTCTTCTGGTCACACAATCACACGCAGTGCCCGCCGAACGCCTGTGAAACTGACGCGACTCCTGTCTCCAAGGTGGTCCCCGTCGACCTGAAACGGGGCCGGTTCCTGTGAAACCAAGGTGAAGTGCCGGACGTCGTGATAGGAGACGGCGTGCTTGCCCAGCGGCCCCGCCGCCTGCGCGTCGTCCTTCGAAGGCGTGTGTGACCGCAGGATCTGACGGACCGTTCGAGCGGTACCGAACGCCGTCATCCGGGTGATGCCGAAAACGTCCAAGTCCGTGTCGAAGGAAGCGAGCGGGGAGGGATACACCGGACGGTTCCCGAGAAAGGTCCACGGCGAGGTGTTGCTGACTATCGTCAGCACCAGGCCCGGGGTCGGTGCCCGGCCCGGAATCTCAAGGGTCACCTGGCCCGCCCGGCGATGTTCACGCTCGGTGACGTAGTGCCGTAGTGCCTGCCCGACGTAGAGCGCGTGGGTCGACTTGCGCCCCGCCCTGCGCTGCTCCTCCACCCGGCCCACCACGCCGGCGTCGAAGCCCAGCCCCGCGGTGAAGGTGAACCAGCGGTCCGGCAGGCCCTCGGTCATCGCCTTGCCCAGTCCGACCGGGCGCTCCCGGCGCTGGTCCAGGGCGTCCAGCAGCACACCGGTGGCCTCCACCGGGTGGTTGGGCAGCCCCAGGGCGCGGGCGAACACGTTGGTGCTGCCGCCGGGTACCACCGCGAGCCGCGGCACCCGCTCGCCCGGGCCGTGCGCCAGGAGGCCGTTCACCACCTCGTTGACCGTGCCGTCGCCGCCCAGGGCCACCACGAGGTCCACCGCGCCGTCGTCGGCCGCCTGCCGGGCCAGGTCGCGGGCATGCCCCCGGTACTGGGTGTGGGCGACCTCCAGCTTGAGGTCGCTGCGCAGCGCATGGGTGAGGACATCCCTGGTGCGGGCACTGGTGGTGGTCGCCTTCGGATTCACGACCAGGAGAGCGCGCATGGGCCCAGCCTACGGGTCGGTACGCGGAGGGCGGCGGCTACCCTGCTTGAGTGACCGCAGAAACCGCCGGCCGGACGCCCGCCACCGCCACCCGCCCCACCTCGCTGCTCGTCGGCGCGGCGATCGCCGCCCTGCAGGGTGCGGCCCTGGCCGTCTGGGGCGGCTACGACATGATCGCCGCGCTGGTGGGCGACCCGATCGACCGCGGGCTGAGCGTCTTCGGCGGCTTCGTGATCCTGCTGCTCGGCGTGATGCCGCTGCTGGCCGCCCGGGGTCTGCTGAAGCTCCGCAGCTGGGGCCGCAGCCCCGCGGTGCTGACCAGCTCGATCTGCCTGCCGGTGGCGTACTACATGTGGCAGACCGGCGGCGTGATGTCGGTCCTGGCGGTGGTGGTGGCGCTGCTCGGCATCGTCGGCATCGGCTCGCTGCTGAACCCGACCGTGACCGCCGTGCTGTACCCGCCGCGGGAGAGCTGAGCGGCCCGGCAAGGGCCGGCAGCAGGGCAGGAGACGCCGAACGCCGGCACACCCGAGGGTGTGCCGGCGTTCGGCGTCCGCGGGGCGCTACTCCTCCACGAGGAGCTTCTCCCGCAGCTGTGCCAAGGTCCGGGCGAGCAGCCGGGACACGTGCATCTGGGAGATGCCGACCTCGGTGGCGATCTGCGACTGGGTCATGTTCCGGAAGAACCTCAGGACGAGGATCTTCTGTTCGCGGGGCGGGAGTTGGGCGAGCAGCGGCTTGAGCGACTCCCGGTACTCGACGCCCTCCAGCGCCTCGTCGGTCGTCCCCAGGGTGTCCGCCACGGCCGGCGACTCGTCGTCGCTGTCCGGGACGTCCAGCGAGAGCGTGCTGTACGCGTTGGCGGACTCCAGGCCCTCCAGCACGTCCTCCTCGGAGATCCCGAGGTGCTCCGCCAGCTCGTGCACCGTGGGGGAGCGCCCGTGCCGCTGCGAGAGCTCGCTGGTCGCCGTGGTCAGCGACAGCCGCAGCTCCTGGAGCCGGCGCGGGACCCGGACGGCCCAGCCCTTGTCGCGGAAGTGCCGCTTGATCTCGCCCACGATGGTCGGCGTCGCGTAGGTGGAGAACTCCACGCCGCGCTCGTGGTCGAAGCGGTCCACCGACTTGATCAGGCCGATGGTGGCGACCTGGGTGAGGTCGTCCAGCGGCTCGCCGCGGTTGCGGAAGCGCCGGGCCAGGTGCTCCACCAGCGGGATGTGCATCCGGACCAGCTGGTTGCGCAGCTCCACCCGCTCGGCGGAGCCCTCGGGCAGTGCGGACAGCCGTACGAACAGCGCCCGGGCGGCCTCCCGGTCCGGGGCGCCGGACCGGTGCGGGGTCGGCTGCGCCGGCACGGCGGCACGCACCGCGGTGCCGGTCGCCTCGGCCGGGTCGGCGTCGGTGACGTCCGTGGTGTCCTCGGCCGGCAGCGCGGCCGCCGTTTCGGCCGACGGCTCGGCCGCGGGCTCGGTCGACGGCGGCGGCGTCGACGGATCGGACGTCGGCTCGGTCGGCTGGCTCATCCGGTGGGCGTCCTTCGGGTGCGCGTCGTCGTGGGTGGCGAGGCCGGGAACGCTCGCCTGGGGCGGTAGGGCCCGTCCGGCCGTCGCGAGGGCGCCGGCCTCCGCGCCGGCAGCCGTTTCGGCGGAGCCGGCCGTTCGCCGGTCGGTACCCGTACGGTCCAGATCACTCACGGCCATTCCCCCGTTCCGTTCCGGGAGCGCCGGAGCCGCGGTCGCGGCCCCGGAGTCATCTCGTTGGTCGTACCGCGCTGGGCGGTACCGGGAGCCGTACGCGCGGCCCGGGTGCGGCGCCGGGCGTACGGCCCTTGCTCGGTGGTGCGTGCGCCGCGCTCCCGCGCGGCGCCGCTACGGCTGGGCCGGGGATCCACCGCGCTTCTTGTGCAGGCTGATCGACACCGTCTTGTCGTCGCCGACCGAGGAGTCCACCTCGCCGGCCAGCGCGGAGAGCACCGTCCAGGCGAAGGTGTCCCGCTCGGGGGCCCGGCCGTCGGTGGTCGGTGCCGAGACCGTGACCCTGAGCGAGTCGCCGACCAGCCGGAACTCGCAGGACAGGACCGAACCCGGCACCGCCTGCTGGAGCAGGATGGCGCAGGCCTCGTCCACCGCGATCCGGAGATCCTCGATCTCGTCCAGGGTGAAGTCCAGCCGGGCCGCGAGGCCCGCCGTTGCTGTTCGCAGCACCGAGAGGTAGGCCCCCGCCGCGGGCAGCCGGACTTCCACGAAGTCCTTCACTCCGGGCTCGCCGTCGATCTGGGACACCCTCACCTCCTGGGTGACGCGCTGTGCTTCCGGCCCCGAGGCCGCGGCACTGTCTGTTGCTTGGCTCAACTGCTTCGCCCCAACTGTCCAGAGGGGTGGTGCGGTACGTACCGGTTCATACCCCGGTAGGGGTGGCCGGACGCCGCGCATCCGCCCGAGACGTTACCGCGATCAGTGGGCGGATGTCGCGATCCTTGACCGTCGTCACGGGAACGAGCGACTCCGGAACCAAGGGTCACTCATGGTAAGCCCTCGCGACGCAGGGTGGCAGGGGTTGACGCCACCCGGTTTCGGGCGGACCGGCGGCGGCCGGTCAGCGGCGGCCGGCCGCCGCCAGGGCCTCGTCGGTCAGCCGGTAGACGGTCCAGCCGTCCATCGGCACCGCTCCGAGCGACTTGTAGAAGTTGATCGACGGCTCGTTCCAGTCGAGCACCGACCACTCCACCCGCGAGTAGCCGCGCTCCACCGCGATCCGGGCCAGCTCCAGCAGCAGGGCCTTGCCGTGCCCGCCGCCCCGGGCCGCCGGGCTGACGTACAGGTCCTCCAGGTAGATGCCGTGGGTGCCGCGCCAGGTGGAGAAGTTGAGGAACCACAGGGCGAAGCCGACCGGCTCACCGGTGCTGTCGTCCTCGGCGATCAGGCCGAACAGTGCCGGGTTCGCGCCGAACAGCGCCTCACGCAGCTGCTCCTCGGTCGCCTGCGCCTCGGGCAGGGCCTTCTCGTAGTCCGCGAGCTCGCGGATCATGGCGTGGATGACCGGGACATCGGTTATGGCGGCGGTACGGATCATGTTGTCGAGGGTACTCAAAGCGCCGGCCGGGCGGGATGTGCCGATCCGGCGGGGCCTGCGGGCGGCTCACTCCTGCTCGTCCCAGGCCTGGATGGACGTCTGGTCGACGATCCGGCCGTCCCGGAGGTCGGCGACCGAGGTGCAGAGCACCCTGACCCCGTCCGGGTACAGGCAGGACTCCATGAAGGCCAGGTGGTCGCCCTGGACCACGACCTGCTCCAGTTTGTGGGTCATCTCCCGGCCGTAGACGTCGGCCAGCATGGCGCTGATCTCCGACCGGCCGTGCATGACCAGGGGGTGGCTCGGCTGGGTCTTGTGGTCGACCATCCGAAGCTCGGCGTCGTCCGCGTACAGCGCGAGCAACGTGTCCGCGTCCCGGTGCTCGATGCCCTCGCGAAGCGCTGTGGTGTCGAAGGCGGTCGGTGCCGCCGTGGTGCCCATGGTGTCGCTCCTCCGGTTGATTCCAGTGGTACCAACGAGCCTACGCCCGGGACTTCGACCGGGCCTCACCGTGCGCGGACAGGCGTCCGCCGGAGCGACGGCGGCCGGGGCGGGGCCCGGCGGCGGCGTGCGCCCGCCACCTGGCGACGATCTTCCTCGGTGCTGTGGAACCGGCGCGCGGCGCACCTCGCCACCGTCGCGGCGGGACCCGCCCGGTCGTCGCGGCAGGACCTGCCCGGTCGTCGCGGCGAGCCCCGGGTGCCGGGTACGACGCCTTGGGCCCGGAGCGCCCGTGCCGGCGGCCCAAGAGCCCCGCCGGTACGGGAGAGGGCCCGTGCACGGGCGGGCCAGATCATCCGGGCCCCCGTCGGCCCCTCCCGGGGCATCGTCCGGGCTCCGACCGCCGGCACGGCGAGTGGTCCGGCCCTCCGGTACGACAAGGTGGCCCGGGCCACGAAGGGGATCACAAGCCGATCTTGGAGTAGAGGTGGAACCTCCAGCCCGGGCCGGTGCCTGCGCGCACCCGGGCAGGAGTCGAAGGCCAACGTTTCCACCGGGGTGACCAGCTGATCGAACGTCACATTCGTCCCGCGCCGGTCCAGCGGGACCAGTAGGGATCTTCGGCCGGTGGCTGCGGATCGACGGGGCTGCCCGTGGGAACACCGTCCGGTCGGCTGCAGGAAGAGCGGTGGACATCCGGACCGAGGTACGCCTGAAGGGTCGTCCGGCCGTCGGGGCCGATCTCCAGGACGAGTTCACTGCCGTCCTCGGTGGTGGCCCGTACCGACGTGGGGGTGGCGGCCCGGACGCCGGCTGTCCGGTGGCCGAGCTGTTTCCAGCGGCTCCCGACCTGGTTGGCCTGCGAAGCCCGTCGAACAGGCGCCTCGGCCGGTGCGCCTGAGTACACGTACTCAAGTTCCGGGCACCACGGAGCCCCCCGCTCGTCGGGCGAGCGGGGGGCTCCGTGGCGCGGGGTCCGATCAGGCGTCAGGCCTGCTTGGTCTCCCAGAAGATCTTGTCGACCTCGGCGATGAGGTCCAGCAGGGCCTGGCCGGTGGCCGGGTCCGTCGACGCCTTGGTGGCCGAGGCGGCCTTCAGGGTGTCGTTGATGAGCTGGTGCAGCTGCGGGTACTTCTCGAAGTGCGGGGCCTTGAAGTAGTCGCTCCAGAGCACCGAGATGTGGTGCTTGACGGCCTCGGCGCGCTGCTCCTTGATGATGATGGCGCGAGCGCGGAAGTGCGCGTCCTCGTTGGCCAGGTACTTCTCCTGGGTGGCCTTCACGGACTCGGCCTCGATCCGGGCCTGGGCCGGGTCGTAAACGCCGCAGGGCAGGTCGCAGTGGGCCTGGGCGGTGGCGCGAGGTGCAAACAGACGAGAGAACATGGGAGTCCTTCCTTAGATCGTCTTCCCGCGGCTGAGATTACCCCGCCGGAGGGCGGCTTTCGCGGTGGCCCCGGGGGCCTAGGGCCAAAGGCGGAGCCTGAACCGGTCGATTTCGGACACGGGCGGGCGAGGCCCGGTGCGGGACACTGGACGCGGTGAACCCGAGGAGGTAGGCGTGGGGCCGATGGAGGAGCCGGCGGGTGGTGTGCCGGGTGGCGGTCTGCTGCCGTTCGGCGTGGTCGACGTGGCAGGGCCGTCGATGGTGCCGACGCTGTACGACGGGGACCTGGTGGTGGTCCGGTACGGGGCACGGATCAGGCCGGGGGCGGTGGTGCTCTTCCGGCACCCGCTGCAGCAGGACCTGCGCCTGGTGAAGCGCGCCGACGGACGGCGGCTGGGCGGCTGGTGGCTGCTCTCGGACAACCGTCCGGTGGACAGTGACAGCCGTCAGTTCGGTGCGGTGCCGGACGAGTTGGTGCTCGGCCGGGTGCTGCTGCGGGTGCGTCCCGGGCCGGCCTGGCTGGCGCCGGCGCGGTGGCTGGAGCGGGCGCTGCTGGCCGGGCCGCTGGCCCGGGTGCCGGGGCTGGCCCGGCGGTTCGGGGTCTGGCTGAGCCCGGAGCTGTAGCCGCCGTGGCCGATGGCCCGCGGTGGCGGGCGTGGGCCGGCGCGGCCCGCTCAGGCCTGGGCGGCCGTCGCCTCCAGGGCCTCCTGGCGCTTGCGGGCCCGGTACGCGGCGACGTTGGCGCGGGTGGCGCAGCGGTCGGAGCAGTAGCGGCGCGAGCGGTTGGTGGAGGTGTCCAGGTAGGAGTTGCGGCAGGGTGCGGCCTGGCAGATGCCGAGCCGGTCGGCGCCGAGCTCGGTCAGGTGGATGGCCAGGCCCATGCAGGCCACCGCGGTGTAGTTGGCGGCTGCGGTGGGCGCGTTGTCGGCGAGGTGCAGGTGCCAGCGCGGGCGGCCGTTCTCGTCCAGGTAGTCGTGCCCGGAGACCAGCGGGCTGACCGGGTACTCGATCATCAGGCTGTTCAGCAGGTCGACGCCGCGTACCTCGTCGCCCTCGGCGGCGGCCTCGAAGACCCCGCGCAGCCTGGTCCGGGCGGCCCGCAGCCGGGGCAGGTCGGACTCGTCGGCGAGCGAGGCGGCCCGGGACGGGCTGCCGAACAGGCTCCGTACGGCGTCCACCGACGTCAGCTGGTCGGTGCCGCGCCAGGGCTGCTCGCTGTTGACGAGCCGGACGGCGAAGTCGGCGTACGAGGCGAGCTCCACGGTGGTCCTTCCAGGGCCGGTAACGGGTGAGCTGGCTCCAGCCTATTACTTTCGGGGGCAACGCGACGGCGCCCGGCAGGATGGACCTGCCGGGCGCCGGACGCCCTGGGCCGGGGCGGTGCCCCGGTGGAGGGTCAGAGCACCTTGGAGAGGAACGCCCTGGTCCGCTCGTGCTGCGGGTTGGTGAGCACCTCGCGCGGGTTGCCGGACTCGACGACCACGCCGCCGTCCATGAAGACCAGCGCGTCGCCGACCTCGCGGGCGAAGCCCATCTCGTGGGTGACGACGATCATCGTCATGCCCTCCTCGGCCAGGCCGCGCATGACGTCCAGGACGTCGCCGACCAGCTCGGGGTCGAGCGCGGAGGTGGGCTCGTCGAAGAGCATCAGCTTCGGCTTCATCGCCAGCGCACGGGCGATCGCCACCCGCTGCTGCTGGCCGCCGGAGAGCTGGGACGGGTAGTTCTTGGCCTTGTCGGCCAGTCCGACCCGCTCCAGCAGGGCCATCGCCCGCTCCCGGGCATCGCCCCTGCTCTCGCCCTTGACCTGGACCGGCGCCTCGATGACGTTCTCGATCGCGGTCATGTGCGGGAACAGGTTGAAGCGCTGGAAGACCATGCCGATGTCCCGGCGCTTCATGGCGACCTCGCGGTCCTTGAGCTCGTAGAGCTTGTCGCCCTTCTGGCGGTAGCCCACCAGCTCGCCGTCCACCCAGAGGCGTCCGCCGTTGACCTTCTCCAGGTGGTTGATGCACCGCAGGAAGGTCGACTTGCCCGAGCCGGACGGCCCGACCAGGCAGAACACCTCGCCCTGCTTGACCTCCAGGTCGATGCCCTTGAGCACCTCGACCAGGCCGTACGACTTGTGGACGGCCTCGGCCTTCACCATCGGGCCGGCGGGCACGGTCTCGGCGGGGGTCTTCGTCAGATCGGTCATGCCGCACCTCCGCCTTCGCCGCCGCCGCCGTGGACGCCCGCGTTCGCAGGCTTCGCGGCCGGTGCCGACTTCATACCCCGGAACAGTCCGCTCATCCGCTGCAGCGGTGTCGGCGGCAGCGAGCGGTTGGAACCGCGGGCGTAGTGCCGCTCGATGTAGTACTGGCCCACGGTGAGGATCGAGGTGAGGAACAGGTACCAGAGGCTGACCACGATCAGCAGCGGGATGCTCTGGAAGTTGCGCGAGTAGATGTTCTGTCCGGCCCGGAAGAGTTCTTCCAGGGCGATGACGCTGACCAGGGAGGTGGTCTTCAGCATCGAGATGGTCTCGTTGCCGGTCGGCGGGATGATCACTCGCATGGCCTGCGGCAGGATGATCCGGCGCATCGCGTCGAACCGGTTCATGCCCAGGGCCTGGGACGCTTCCAGCTGCCCCTCGTCCACCGACTGGATGCCGCCGCGGACGATCTCCGCCATGTAGGCGGCCTCGTTCAGGCCGAGGCCCAGCAGGGCGGCGACGAAGGTCGGGATCAGGACGTTGGTCTGCTCCGACCAGAACGCCGGGCCGAACGGGATGCCGATCGACAGCTCGGCCCAGAGCACGCCGAGGAAGTTCCAGAACACCAGCTGGACGAGCACCGGTGTCCCGCGGAACACCCAGATGTAGACCCAGGCCGTGCCGGAGAGCAGCGGGTTCGGCGAGAGCCGCATCACCGCGAGCAGGATGCCGCCGACCACGCCCATCACCATGGCGAGCGCGGTCAGCTCCAGCGTGACCACCAGGCCGTGCAGGATGCGGTCGTCGAAGAGGTAGTGCCCGACGAGATCCCACTTGAAGGCGGGGACGGTCACGATGGCGTGGATCAGCATGGCCGTGAGCAGCAGGATGACTGCGGCTCCGACCCAGCGTCCGGGGTGGCGGACCGGGACGGCCTTGATGACATCAGGCCGTCCCGGGGCAGCCGGCCCCTTGTGGAGAGAGTTCACTTTGTGGCCTCAGAACGGGGTCGCTGTGGAACGAGGACGGCGAGGGTCAGCTGGTGGCACCGTTGAGCTGAGCCTTGTCGATCGCGCCGGCGTCGACACCCCACTTCTGCAGGATCTCCTTGTACGTGCCGTCGTCCATCAGCGCCTGGACGGCCTTCTGGACGGCCGGGGTGAGCGCCGAGCCCTTGGCGAGCGCGATGCCGTACGGCGCGGAGTCGGTGGTGGCACCGAGCTTCTCCAGCTGGCCGCCGGTCTGCTTGAGGGCGTAGTCGATGACCGGGGAGTCCGCCATCATGACCTGGTCGCGGCCGGAGACGACGGCGTTGGTGACGTCCGTCTGCAGGTCGAACTTGTCGCCGTCGTTCGGGACGGTCGGCTTGCCGGCCTTCACGCACGCCGGGTTGATGACGTCGACGATCGCGTCCGCCTGGGTGGTGCCGGTCTGGACGGCGATCTTCTTGCCGCAGAGGTCGTCGGCGGAGATCTTGTCCGGGTTGCCCTTCTTGACCGCGGAGGCGGTGCCCGCGGTGAAGTAGGTGACCATGTCGACGGTCTGCTCGCGCTCCTTGGTGTCCGTGAAGGAGCTCATGCCGAGCTGGTACTTGTTCGCGCCGATGCCCGGGATGATCGCGGTGAAGCCGGCGTTCTGGACCTCGGCCTTGAGGCCGAGCTTCGCGGCGATGGCGTTGGCCAGGTCGACGTCCATGCCGACGATGGTGCCCTTGTCGTCCTGGAACTCGTTCGGGGCGTAGGAGGCGTCGGAGCCGACGACCAGCTTGCCGCCCGACTTGATGTCGGCCGGGACGAGTGCCGCCAGGGCGGGGTCGGCCGTGACGGCCTTGACCGTGGCGCCCGCGCTCGCACCGGTGGAGCCGGAGCCCGAGGTGGAGTCGCTGCTGCTGCCGCAGGCGGTCAGGGCGAGCGTGGCGGAGGCGAGGACGGCGCAGGCCGCGAGAAGGCGGGTGCGCGGGGTACGAGCGGTCATGAGGGGGGTCTCCTCCTGATGGAGAGGTCGGGCGGAGTGCGCCGTCGGGGGTACGGCACACCGGGGGCCGGCTGTCCGTACTGCGCTGTACGGGCTGCGCTCGTCGTACGGGCCGAGCCGGTGGTGCGAGAGGTCTGCAGGTGGTGCCGGGTACTGATCCGCCACCCTCCGCCGAGGTGGACGTCGACCGAACCGCCTCGACCAGTGGCCGGCTCGATCCGAGTTGATGGGAATCCTGTCATCAGATGACGGCCAGGATGCCCTCATCCAGATCAAAATCGGATAACGAGGGGTCCTGGTGTCCGCTATTCGGACGAATACCGCGTCCCTGTCACCCTGTGTATAAGTATGCAGATCTGTTCGCGCCCGGCCTGGCGACCCGCCCGTGCCCGCTGCACTGCCCCCCACGCGGCCGGATCGCCGGCGTCCCTCCTCACCCCGGGTGACCCAGGGTCACAGCCCCCCGTTGACCGCCGCCGCCTGCGCGGCACCCGCGGTGACGTTCCACTTCGCGAGGATCTTGTCGTACTCGCCGCTGCGGATCAGCTGGTCCAGCCCCTTCGCCACCGCGTCGCGCAGCGCCGTGTCGCTCTTGTTCACCGCGATCCCGTACGGGCTGGACTGCGACTGCGCGCCCGTCACCTCGAACCGGTTCCCGTCGTCGGTGGTCTTGGCCGCGTACGCCGCCACCGGGAAGTCGTTGAAACCGGCCACCGCCGTGCCGGCCGCCACCTCGGCGAGGGCCTGGCTGTCGCTGTCGAAGCGGTGCACCTGCAGCGGCTTGCCCTGCCGGCCGCAGGCGGCGACCTGGCGGCCGATGATCTCGTCCTGGGTGGTGCCACGCTGCACCGCGACCGTGCGGCCGCAGAGGTCGTCCAGCGTCCGGATCCCCTTCGGGTTGCCCTTCTGCACGATGATCGAGGTGCCGGCGATGAAGTAGTCCACGAAGTCGACGCCCGGCTGTCCGGTCGGCTTGCCGTCCTCGCCGAGCGCGTCACGGCGCTGCGGCGTGTCGCTGATCGCGGACATCGCCACGTCGAACTGCTTGCCGTTGAGGCCCGGTATCAGCTTGTCGAACGGCGTGTCGACGATCTCGATCCGCAGGTCGAGGACCTTTCCGAGCGCGTTGGCCAGATCCGGGTCCAGACCGTCCGGCTTGCCGTCCGCGCCGCGGAACTCCACCGGCGCGTAGTTCAGGTCCGAGCCGATCCGCAGCACCCCGGCGGTGCGCTGGGCCTTGGGGACGGAGGCCTTCACCTCGTCGGCGGCGCTCTTCGGGGCGTCCGAGCTGCCGCAGCCGGTGAGCAGCAGGGCCGAGGCGGTGGTCAGGGCGGCGGCGGCCGGCAGGGCCCGGCGGCCGGGGAGCAGGCAGGAGAGGTGGTGCAAGGTGGTGCTCCTCTGTGGGGCGAGGTGGTGCGACCGGCATCCGCGAGGGAGCGGAAGTGACCAGAAAGGGGGAGTCTCCCATCCCGCCCTGATGTGGCGGGCGGCGGGTGTGTCAGAATCTGGTATCGGGTGACCCCCGATCCCGAACACAGGCCGCCGGGTCGCGACAGACCCGGGGTGCGAAGGAACGGAAGCCGAGTACGGCGGCTCCGTATCCCGAACACCAGCTCCCCTCCGTGTCTGCGTTCACTCCTGCGGGTGTGCGTGTTCCTTCCTCCTTGCCGCCGCCGGGCCCGGGTACTTCCGAAACCCGGCCTGTCAAGTGACCGGCAATGGGATGAAGAGCACGTGACGAGGACGAAAAGGCATAGGTGCGATGCCTTCGTCCGACCTACGCTCGGCCCGGAAGCACAGCGCAGACAACTAGACCCAAAACCCTCACCCCGAGGGCGCCGCCCGACGGCAGCGCCCCGACCCCGCTCCGGGTCCGCTTCGGCGTACCCGGTTTCCAGTTTCCCTGGACGGTGTCGTCCGCCCGTCGGACCGCGCTCTCGCTGATCAATGACGAAGAGGTCATCGTGGCAGCGGAGATCATCCACCCCAACACCCAGGACACCGTCGACCCCGTCGACGCCGTTTTCGCGCTCCACCGCGGCGGCAAGATGGAGGTCAGGGCAACGGTGCCGGTGCGCGACGCGGACGATCTGTCCCTCGCCTACACCCCGGGTGTCGCCCGGGTCTGCACGGCCATCGCGGAGCAGCCCGAGCTGGTCAACGACTACACCTGGAAGTCCAACGTGGTCGCGGTCGTCACCGACGGCACCGCGGTGCTCGGGCTCGGCGACATCGGCCCCGAGGCCTCGCTCCCCGTGATGGAGGGCAAGGCCATCCTGTTCAAGCAGTTCGGCGGCGTCGACGCCGTGCCGATCGCGCTGGCCTGCACCGACGTGGACGAGATCGTCGAGACCGTGGTCCGGATGGCGCCCTCCTTCGGCGGCGTCAACCTGGAGGACATCTCCGCCCCCCGCTGCTTCGAGATCGAGCGCCGGCTCCAGGACGCCCTGGACATCCCGATCTTCCACGACGACCAGCACGGCACCGCGATCGTCTCCACCGCCGCCCTGTGGAACGCCGCCAAGGTGACCGGCCGCGAGATCGGCGACCTGCGGGCCGTCATCTCCGGCGCCGGCGCGGCCGGCATCGCCATCGCCAAGATGCTGGTGGCCGCCGGCATCGGCGACGTCTCCGTCTGCGACCGCCGCGGCGTCGTCCACGAGGGCCGGGGCGACCTGACCGACGTCAAGGCCGAGATCGCCGCCGTCACCAACAGGGCCGGTCTCAAGGGCTCGCTCGCCGACGCGCTGAACGGCGCCGACGTCTTCATCGGCGTCTCCGGCGGCACCGTGCCTGAGGAGGCCGTCGCCACCATGGCGAAGGGCTGCTTCATCTTCGCGATGGCCAACCCCACCCCGGAGATCCACCCGGAGGTCGCGCACAAGTACGCCGCCGTGGTCGCCACCGGCCGCAGCGACTTCCCGAACCAGATCAACAACGTGCTGGCCTTCCCCGGCATCTTCGCCGGCGCGCTCCAGGTGCGGGCCACCCGGATCACCGAGGGCATGAAGCTGGCCGCCGCCCAGGCGCTGGCCGGCGTCGTCGCCGACGAGCTGACGGCGCAGAAGGTCATCCCGTCGCCGTTCGACGAGCGGGTCGCCCCGGCCGTCACCAAGGCGGTGGCCGAGGCCGCCCGGCGCGAGGGCGTCGCCCGCCGCTAGGCCGCTCCGGCCGACGGCCGGCAGCGCCGGTAGCAGCTTTCGAGGGCCCGGGACACGCGGTGGAGGTCACACCGTCGCGTGGTTCCGGGCCTCGGCCGTCCGGCGCTATCGTCCGTGGCATGTTCGCTGCCTACGCCGCACGTATCGATGCCGACGACCCGCTGAGCGGACTGGAGGTCGGCGAACTCCCCGAGCCGCAGGCCCGGCCCGGCTGGAGCGTGGTGACGGTCCGTGCCGCCACCCTCAACCACCACGACCTGTGGTCGCTGCGCGGGGTCGGACTGCCCGCCGAGCGGCTGCCGATGATCCTCGGCTGCGACGCCGCCGGTGTCGACGAGGACGGCAACGAGGTGGTCATCCACTCCGTGATCGGCCAGAGCGGCCACGGGGTCGGGCCGGCCGAACCGCGCTCCATCCTGACCGAGCGCTACCAGGGGACCTTCGCGCAGAAGGTGGCCGTACCCACCTGGAACCTGCTGCCCAAGCCCGCCGAGCTCTCCTTCGCCGAGGCGGCCTGCCTGCCCACCGCCTGGCTGACGGCGTACCGGATGCTCTTCACCAACGCGGGCGTGCGCCCCGGCGACACCGTGCTGGTGCAGGGTGCCGGCGGCGGTGTCTCGACCGCCCTGGTGGTGCTCGGCAAGGCCGCCGGCCTGCGGGTCTGGGTCACCGGCCGGGACGAGGCCAAGCGCGCCCGGGCGGTCGAGCTGGGCGCCGACGCGGCGTTCGAGAGCGGCGCCCGGCTGCCCGAGCGGGTGGACGCGGTGATGGAGACGGTCGGCGCCGCCACCTGGTCGCACTCCGTCAAGTCGCTGCGCCCGGGCGGGACGATCGTCATCTCGGGGGCCACCTCGGGGGCCAACCCCAAGGCCACCGAGCTCAACCGGATCTTCTTCCTGGAGCTCAAGGTGGTCGGCTCCACCATGGGGACCAAGGAGGAGCTGGCCGGGCTGCTGGCGCTCTGCGCCAACTCCGGTGTCCGGCCGGTGATCGACTCGGTGCTGCCGCTGGCCGATGCCCGGGACGGCTTCGCCCGGCTCGCCAAGGGCGACGTCTTCGGCAAGATCGTTCTGACGCCGTGAGGTGCTGAGGCGTTGAGCGGCTGAGGCGCTGACGCTGTGAGGCGTTGAGGCGCCGACGCCGTGGGGCCGTGACGACGTGACGCGGCGGAAGCCGGCCGGGCCCGGCACCCCGAGGGGAGTGCCGGGCCCGGTGCCGCGGACGGTCAGCCCAGCAGCCGGCGCAGCCGATCGGCGGCCGCCGCCAGCGCGCCGCGCGAGCCCTCCAGCTGGGCCGCCGTCACCCCGCTGTCCCGGGCGGCGTCCCTGACCTGGTCGCGGAACCGGTCGAGCAGCCGCTCCAGCTCGCGCGCCGGATCGCCGGCGGGGTCGGTCACCGTCCAGCCGGGGAGGTCGACCGGAGTCGTCGCGGTGTCGCCGTCGGCGTCCTCCTTGTCGAGATCGATCCGGGTCACCCGGATCCCCTCGGCCGCCGCCGGACCGCCCGCCGGGGCGTCGTTCGTCGGGTGGCCCCACTTGGCGGCGTCCGCCAGGCCGGCCAGACCCTTCGTCAGCTCCGCCAGGCCCTCGGCCAGGCCGGTCGGCCAGTCCCCGCGGGCGGCGTGCTCGCGGACCTGCTGCTCGACCCGGCGCTTGATCCGCAGCGCCTCCTGCTGGGCCGCGGTGCGGGCGGCCCGGGACTGCTCGCGCAGCCGGCGGGCCTCCTCCTCGGCGGCCTTCGCCTTGGCCTTGGCCGCCTTCTCCTGCTCCTTGGCGCGCTTGGCCTGGTCCTTGGCCTGCGCCTTGAACTGCGCGAACTCCTCCTTGGCCCGCTGCCAGCTCTCCTTGTCGCCCCACGGCCCGGCCCAAGGGTCCCCGCCGGTCGGCGGCTCGGCCCGGGGGGCCTGCTTGGCCGCGCCCCACAGCTCCTCGCGCAGGTCCTTGGCGCTGTCCCGGACGTCCTCGCGGATCGCGCCGGCCAGCTGGGCCACCGAGTCCCGGATCTCGACCTCCAGCTCGGCGATCTCGCCCTGGCGGGACGCCAGCTCGGCCTGGCCGGCCTCGGTCAGCCGGTAGACCTTGCGGCCGCCCTCGGTGCTGTGGGTGACCAGGCCCTCCTGCTCCAGCTTGGCGAGCCGGGGGTACACCGTGCCGGCGGAGGGCGCGTACAGGCCCTCGAAGCGCTCCTCCAGCAGGCGGATCACCTCGTAGCCGTGCCGGGGAGCCTCGTCCAGCAGCTTGAGCAGGTAGAGGCGCAGGCGGCCGTGGCCGAAGACGGGGGTCATGTCAGGCCTCCTTGGTGAGGTCGGGGCCCGCCGGCAGCTCCTTGACGACGACCGGGCCCTCGTCCTCGGTGTCGGGGCGGTGCAGCACCGTGACGGCGCCGGAGACGGTGGTCACCTGCAGGCTGCCCTTGCCGTCGCCGAGCTGGCCGGAGAGCTTCTTGGCCCCCCAGGTGCCGTTGACCTTGAGCTGCTCGAAGGTGCTGGACACGTCGCCGCTGTTGGTGCCGGCCTCGACCTTCGCGTCGGCGAGCGAGGGCAGCCGTACGCCGACCGCGCCGCTGACCGTGTTGACCTTGATGTCGGACGGGGTCTCCACGTCCAGGTCGAGGGTGACGGCGCCGCTGACGGAGTTGGCGGAGAGCCGGTCGGCGGTGCCGGCCACCACGGTGATCCCGCCGGAGACGGTCTTCACCTTGAGCTCGCCGGAGACGGACTGGGCATCGACGTCCCCCGAGACGGAGTTGGCCTCGGTGCGGCCGGAGAGGCCGACCAGGGTGGTGGCGCCGCTGGCGCCGTGCACGGCGACGTGGCCGGACACGCCGGAGACGGTGCTGTCCGCGGAGACGGTGCCGATCTTCACCTCGGAGCCGGCCGGGACGGCCAGCGAGACCACGGCCCGGCGCTTCTTGCGCAGCGAGCTGAAGAGCTCCTTGACGGACTGGACGGACTTCACGGCCTCGCCGAGCTCGCCCCAGTTGAGGTTCTTGTAGGTCACCGTGAGCACCCCGTTCTCCAGGGTGACGTGCAGCGGCTCGCCCTCCAGCTCGGTGACCTCCAGCCGGGCGGGGCCCTCGGCGGCGACGACGTTCACGGCCCCGTCGATGATCCGCACGTGCAGGGTGCCGACCGGCTCGTCGATGGTGATCCTGTCAGGTTCGCTGACCGTCCACTGGCTCATGGTGTGCCGCCTCCCGTTACGATTCGCGATGTATCGCGTTCCCTTGTTGAACACGATATATCGCGTGCGGGGGAAGTCAAGCACGCCTCGGGGAAGCCAGGGTGGGGTCAGGGACGGCGTCAGGGAGACGTCCGGGACGGGCCCGGGAACCGATCGGGGAGGCCCCGGGAAGGACCCGACCCGCGCGCTGTCCGAGTGTCCGGCGGCATGCGAAGGGCCCGGGAGGCGATCGCCTCCCGGGCCCTTCGTCCCGGTCGTGGCCGGGACGGTGGCACCTGCGCGTGCTGTGGCGCCTACTCGTCGTCCTCGTCGTCGAGCCGGGCCAGCCAGGTGGCCAGCCGCTCGACCGGGATCTCGAAGTCGGGGTTGAGGTCGACGAACTCGCGCAGGCGCTCGGCCAGCCACTCGAAGGTGACCTCCTCGTCGCCACGCCGGCTCGCCAGCTCCTCGATGCCACGGTCGGTGAAGTACACGGTGCGCTCCGGTCCGGTGGGATTTTCGACCAGGTCAGGATAGACCGGGCCGGCCTGCCGCCGGCCCGGTCCCACCGGTCAGCCGTCGTTGCGGAAGTAGGTGATCGAGAGCTTGGTCGCGCCGGTGTGGTTGCCCTGGGTCAGCACCTTGGCGACCACGATGCTGCCGCTGGCGCGGTGGCGCATGCAGAAGATCCGGCCGGGCGGCAGCGCGTCGTAGCGCAGCGCGCCGGTCGGCTGCCGGTCGATGGCCGCCGAGCACTGCTCCGGGCTCAGCTGCGCGTCCAGCGAGACGAAGGCGTCGGCGCCGTTCCACTGGAACTCGCTGGAGCCGGTCTGCAGCTCCCAGGACGGGTTGGCGGAGGAGTTCACCACCTTGCCCTCGGCCAGGTCGTAGCCGTAGCTGTAGTCGGGGGTGCCCAGCTCGCGGTCCTGGTAGACCGCGGTGTAGACGGCCGCCCCGCGGGGTGTGCTCGCGGTGGCGGACGGCGACTTGGACGAGGCGGCCGAGGCGCTCTTCGACGGCGAGGGGCTGTCGCCGGCCACCGGGGCCAGCGAGACGGACTGGGTGGGGGCGGCCTGGGGGCTGCTCGGGTCGGCGGCCGGCGAGTTGGTGGCACCGCCCGCGACGGCGCCCTTGGCCTTGTTGTCGTCGAGCTTCTTCACAAGCACCACGCCGCCGGCGGTTCCGCCGACGGCCATCACCAGGGCGACGGTGAGCAGGACCTTCCACGAGACGCCCTTGCGACGGGGCTCCGGCGCGGCCGGCGTGCCGTCCGTGACGACCGGGCCGGGCGGCGGGGTGTCGAACGAGGGCTGCTGGTGCAGCTGCATGGTGGGCGGCGAGGACAGCACCGGCCCGGTCGGCGCCTCGTTGGCCGGCTGCGGGACGCCGTACGAGCCGAGCGGCGGCGGCACGAAGCCCGCCTGCGGGGGCTGCGGCTGCTGGTGGGGGTGCGGCTGGGGCGCCATGGCCGGGGGCGGCCCGAAGCCCGGCGCGGTCGCCGGCGGCGGCGGGGGGAAGGACGGCGCGGTGGCCGGCGGTCCGAGGACGGGGGCGGTGGCCGGGGGCACCGGCAGCGGGGTCGGCGGGGTCTTCGGCAGGTCCGAGCGGCGGGTGATCTCGGTGTTGATCTGCTTGGGCAGCCAGTCGTCGGCGAAGCGCAGCTGGCCGCCGACCGTCGGGTGGTTGCGGGCGATCTCGATGATCTCGGCCGGCCTGGGGCGGTCCTCGGGGTTCTTGGCCAGGCAGCGCAGCAGCAGCTCGCGCAGGTCGGCGGGGACACCGTCCAGCTCCGGCGGCTCGTGCACCACCCGGTACAGCACCGCCGTCTCCGGGCCCTCGCCGAACGGTGGGATGCCGCCCGCGACGTACGCGGCCAGCGCGCCGAGCGCGAAGACGTCGGTGGCGGGGGTGACCGCCCGGCCCTGGGCCTGCTCGGGCGCCATGAAGGCGGGGGAGCCGATCCGGAACCCGGTGCCGGTCAGCGCGGTGGCGTCGGCGGCCCGGGCGATGCCGAAGTCGATCACCCGCGGACCGTCGCCGGCCACCAGCACGTTGGCGGGCTTGAGGTCGCGGTGCACCACCTCGACGCTGTGGATCGCCTGCAGCGCCTCCGCGATGCCGCCCATCAGCAGCAGGACGGTCCGCACCGGCAGCGCGCCGTGCTCGCGGATCACCTGCTGCAGCGACGGGCCCGGCACGTACGCGGTGACCAGCCACGGGGCGTCGGCGTCCACCCCGGAGTCGATCACCTGGGCGGTGTACAGCCCGTGGATGCGCTGGGCGTTGGTGACCTCCTGCGCGAAGCGGCGCCGGAACTCCACGTCCTCGGCGAACTCCGGGCGGACCACCTTCAGCGCGACCGGCCGGCCGCCCGGTGTGTAGGACAGGTAGACCCGGCCCATCCCGCCCGCCCCCAGCCGCGCGAACAGGCGGTAGCCGCCGACCTCGCGCGGGTCCTCGGGCAGCAGCGGCTGGAAGATCGGTGGGAGCGGCGGGACGACGGAGTCCCGGGGAGTGTCGGCGGTCATACGGGTGTCCCCCTGGTACGAGCGTTGAGCTTTCGGCCGCCTCCTGGCGTGTGACGGGCACGCGGGCGGCGGTGTGACCGCCATAACCTATCGACCCGTCAGGCCGCACCCCAAGCCGTCGGCCATTTGGTTGCACAGCTGCGACTTTGACGAGATGTCGGGGAACGCCGAAGGCCCGGCGCCCGCACGGGAGTGCGAGTGCCGGGCCTTCGGCCGACGGACGTCAGAGGGTGAAGATCTCCTCCAGCAGCGCCTGCTGCTCGGCGCCGTGCCGCTTGGCCGAGCCGACCGCCGGGGCGGACGAGGCGGTGCGCGCCACGCGGCGCAGGCGGGCGCCGCCCGCGCTGCGGCCGACGACGACCTGCAGGTGGTCGACCAGGTTCATCGCGATGAACGGCCAGGCACCCTGGTTGGCCGGCTCCTCCTGCGCCCAGATGAACTGGACGTCCTCGCCGTACCGGCCCAGCTCCTCCTGGAGCTCGGCCACCGGCAGCGGGTAGAGCCGCTCGACCCGGACGATCGCGGTGTCGGTGACCCCGCGCTCGGTGCGGGCCGCCGCCACGTCGTAGTAGAACTTGCCCGCCGTGATGACCACCTTGCGGACGTTGGCCGGGTCGACGGTGGTGTCACCGATGACCGGGCGGAACGAGCCGGAGGTGAACTCCTCGGTGGCACTCGCCGCGGCCTTCAGACGCAGCATCGACTTCGGGGTGAAGACGATCAGCGGCTTGTGGTGCGGGTTGTGCGCCTGCCAGCGCAGCAGGTGGAAGTAGTTCGACGGCAGGGTCGGCATCGCGACCGTCATGTTGTTCTGCGCGCACAGCGCGAGGAAGCGCTCCGGGCGGGCGGACGAGTGGTCCGGGCCCTGGCCCTCGTAGCCGTGCGGCAGCAGCAGGGTGACGCCGGAGTGCTGGCCCCACTTCTGCTCGGCGGAGGCGATGTACTCGTCCACGATGGTCTGCGCGCCGTTGACGAAGTCACCGAACTGCGCCTCCCACATGACCAGCGCGTTCGGCCTGGTCAGCGAGTAGCCGTACTCGAAGCCCATCGCCGCGTACTCCGACAGCAGGCTGTCGTAGACGGTGTAGCGGGCCTGGTCCTCGGTCAGGTACAGCAGCGGGGTGTAGTCCTCGCCGGTGACCCGGTCGATCAGCACCGCGTGGCGCTGACCGAAGGTGCCGCGGCGGCTGTCCTGGCCGGCCAGTCGGACGGGGTGGCCCTCCATCAGCAGCGAGCCGATGGCGAGGGTCTCGCCCATGGCCCAGTCGATGGTGTTGTCCTCGACCGAGGCCGCGCGCCGCTGCAGCTGGGGCAGCAGGCGCGGGTGGACGGTCAGCCAGTCCGGCAGGTTGACCTGCGAGGCGGCGATCCGCTTGACCATCTCCTGGGAGATGCCGGTCTGGATGTTGACCGGGAAGTCGGCCTGCGGCTTGCCGCCGGCCGCCGAGACCGGCGTCTGCGCGGCGTCGCGGACCTCGGAGAAGACCTTCTCCAGCTGGCCCTGGAAGTCCTGGAGCGCCTGCTCCGCCTCTTCCATGGTGATGTCGCCCCGGCCGATCAGGCCCTCGGTGTAGAGCTTGCGCACCGAGCGCTTGGCGTCGATCAGGTCGTACATCAGCGGCTGGGTGAACGACGGGTTGTCGGCCTCGTTGTGACCGCGGCGGCGGTAGCAGATGAGGTCGATCACGACGTCCTTGTGGAACTCCTGACGGAACTCGAAGGCGAGGCGCGCGACGCGGACCACGGCCTCCGGGTCGTCACCGTTCACATGGAAGATCGGGGCCTCGATCATCCGGGCCACGTCGGTGCAGTACATCGAGGAGCGCGAGGACGCCGGGGCGGCGGTGAAGCCGACCTGGTTGTTCACCACGACGTGCACGGTGCCGCCGGTGCGGTAGCCGCGCAGCTGCGACATGTTCAGCGTCTCCGCGACCACGCCCTGGCCCGCGAAGGCCGCGTCGCCGTGGATCTGGATCGGCAGCACCGGGAAGGACGTGCCGGCCAGGTCGAGGACGTCCTGCTTGGCGCGGGCGATGCCCTCGACGACCGGGTCGACCGTCTCCAGGTGGGAGGGGTTCGCGGCCAGCGAGACCTTGATGGTCTCCCCGTCCAGGCCGGTGAAGGTGCCCTCGGAGCCCAGGTGGTACTTGACGTCGCCGGAGCCGTGCATCGACTTCGGGTCGAGGTTGCCCTCGAACTCGCCGAAGATCTTGCCGTACGGCTTGCCGACGATGTTGGCCAGCACGTTGAGGCGGCCGCGGTGGGCCATGCCGATCACGGCCTCGTCGAGGCGGTGCTCGGCGGCGGCGTCGATGGTGGCGTCCAGCAGCGGGATGAGCGACTCGCCGCCCTCCAGCGAGAAGCGCTTCTGGCCGACGTACTTCGTCTGCAGGAAGGTCTCGAAGGCCTCGGCCGAGTTCAGCCGGCGCAGGATGCGCAGCTGCTCCTCGCGCTCCGGCTTGGTGTACGGCTTCTCCAGGCGCTGCTGCAGCCACTTGCGCTGCTTCGGGTCCTGGATGTGCATGTACTCGATGCCGACGGTGCGGCAGTACGAGGCGCGCAGCAGGCCGAGGATGTCGCGGAGCTTCATCATCTTCTGGCCGCCGAAGCCGCCGACGGCGAACTCGCGCTCCAGGTCCCACAGGGTCAGCCCGTGCTCCACGACATCCAGGTCGGGGTGCTTGCGCTGCTTGTACTCCAGCGGGTCGGTGTCGGCCATCAGGTGACCGCGGACCCGGTAGGAGTGGATCAGCTCCATGACGCGCGCGGTCTTGTTGACCTCGTCGTCGTGGGTGGCGGCGACGTCGGTCGCCCAGCGGACCGGCTCGTACGGGATCCGCAGCGACTCGAAGATCTCGTCGTAGAAGCCGTGCTCACCCAGCAGGAGCTGGTGGATGGTGCGCAGGAACTCGCCGGACGCCGCGCCCTGGATGACCCGGTGGTCGTAGGTCGAGGTGAGCGTCATGATCTTGGAGATGCCCAGCTTGGCCAGGGTGTCCGGGGACGAGCCCTGGAACTCGGCCGGGTACTCCATCGCGCCGACGCCGACGATGGTGCCCTGGTTCTGCATCAGGCGCGGCACGGAGTGCACGGTGCCGATGCCGCCCGGGTTGGTCAGCGAGACCGTGACACCGGTGAAGTCGTCCATCGTGAGCTTGTTGGCGCGAGCCCGGCGGACGATGTCCTCGTAGGCCTGCCAGAAGCCGAAGAAGTCGAGGGTCTCGGCCTTCTTGATGGCCGCGACCACGAGCTGGCGGTCGCCGTTGGGCTTCACCAGGTCGATCGCCAGGCCCAGGTTCACGTGGTCGGGCTTCACCAGGAACGGCTTGCCGTCCTTGACCTGGTAGCTGTGGTTCATGCCCGGGCTGGCCTTGACGGCCTGCACCAGGGCGTAACCGATCAGGTGCGTGAAGGAGACCTTGCCGCCGCGGGCGCGCTGCAGGTGGTTGTTGATGACAATGCGGTTGTCGATCAGCAGCTTGGCGGGCACGGCGCGCACGGAGGTCGCGGTCGGCACCTCCAGCGAGGCGTCCATGTTCGTGGCGACGGCCTTCGCCGGGCCGCGCAGCGGGACCAGCTCGGGGCCCGTGGTGGCGGCCGGGGCCGCGGCCGGGGCGGCGGCCTTGGGGGCCGGCGGAGCGGCCGGTGCTGCGGCCAGCGGCGCGGGAGCCTGCTGCACGGGCGCCGGAGCGGCCGGGGCAGCGGGCGCGGGCGCCGCCGGAACGGCAGCAGGGGCAGGGGCGGCAACGGGGGTCGGCGTGGGGCCGACCTGGGTCGCGGCCTGGGTCACTGGAGTCACCTCGGTACCGGGCTTGTAGTCGGCGAAAAAGTCCCACCAGGCTCGGTCGACCGAGTTGGGATCCTGGAGGTACTGCTGGTAGATCTCGTCGACGAGCCACTCATTGGGGCCGAAGCCCGAGGGCTCCGTCGTAGTGCGTGGGGCCGAGCTGTTGGGGGTTTCAGGGGACTGTGGCGACACGGCGGCAACCGCCCTCTTCCGCTTCCTTTTGGGATGGTTGGACAGCGGGGATTAAGGCTACGCCCCTGACCAGTGATCGCGTAGTCCCAACAGCCCAGGCGTCACCCAGATCACAGTCATGACCTGCAATTTGGCCGAAAAAGTGCGTTAGAAGTTCCATGGTCAGGGGAAGCGATCGGTTCCGATCAGTGGTCTTACCCCAGTAAAACCGGACAAACCCAGGTCGTACGGCTGTCCGCATGGCGGACAGCCGTACGAGCCCGGAGGCTCGGTCCCGATTGTGTGACAGTTGTCCCGCTCGCTCCCGTGCGGGAGCCGGCCGGCCCGGTCGGGCGCGCGCTAGCGCTGCCCGGGCAGGCGGACCTCGATCCGGCAGCCGCGGGCGGCCTCCGCCACCTCGATCTGTCCGCCGTGCAGGTCCACGGCCCAGCGCGCGATCGCCAGGCCCAGCCCGGTGCCGCCGTCGCTGCCCGGCCCCTGCGCGGTGGCGGCGCCGCTGCGGCTGAACCGCTCGAAGACCCGGCCGCGGTCCTGCAGCGGGATGCCGGGCCCTTCGTCCTCGACCTCCAGGAGCAGGCCGCCCGGGTCCGTCGACGGCCGGGCCCGGACCGTCACGGTGCCGCCGGGCGGGGAGTGCTTGCAGGCGTTGTCGACCAGGTTGGCGACCACCTGGTGGAGCCGCTCAGGGTCGGCCACGCCGGTCAGCCCGGACGGCTGCACCTCCAGCGCCAGCCGGACGTCGCCGCGGCGGGAGAACGCCCCGCCGGCCGTCGCACCGTCCACGGTGACCCCGCGCAGCACGCCGTCCAGGAAGGTCCGCACCTCGAACGGGCGGGCGTCCAGCGGCACCACGCCGCCGTCCAGCTTGGAAAGGTCCAGCAGGTGGGTGACCAGTCGGCCGAGGCGTTCGGTCTGCTCCAGGGCCGCACCCAGGGTGGCCGGGTTGGGCTGCACCACGCCGTCGACCACGTTCTCCAGGACGGCGCGCAGCGCGGCGATCGGCGTGCGCAGCTCGTGCGAGACGTTGGCGACCAGCTCGCGGCGGTGGCGGTCGGAGGCCTCCAGGTCGGCGGCCATCTGGTTGAAGGTCGCGGCCAGCTCGCCGATCTCGTCGCGGGAGGACACCTCGACCCGGCGGCTGTAGTCGCCGCCGGCCATCTCGCGGGCGGCGAGTGTCATGTCGCGCAGCGGGGCGGTCAGCCCGTGCGCGAGGAACTGCATGAAGAGCAGGGAGGCGATCATCGAGAAGATCATGATGATCCGGATCTGGGTCTCGGACCGGATCGCGACCACGACCATGCCGCTGGCCAGGAAGACCGAGACGATCACGAGCAGCGCGAGCTTGCCCTTGATCGAGCGCACCGGGTCCAGCGGGCGGATGTCGGCCCAGACGCGGCGCGCCGCCCGGGCGGCCAGTGTCGGCGGCCGGGTGGTGTCGGTGTCCCCGTTGCGTTGCTGTGGAAAGGTCATGAGTCCCCTGACTGATCCCCGCGAGCCCCCCGTGTCCGTGCACGGCGTGGGCCCCCCGGAGGCCCAGCCGCTGGTTGTTCGTCCGGCCGTCAGGCGGCCGGTGCCTCCAGCGCGTACCCCACGCCGTGGACGGTGCGGATCCAGCTCGCGCCGATCTTGCGGCGCAGGGCCTTCACGTGGCTGTCGACGGTGCGGGTCCCGGAGGCGTCCGTCCAGTCCCAGACCTCGGCGAGCAGCTGTTCGCGGGTGAGCACCGCGCGCGGCTGGGCCGCCAGGCAGGCGAGCAGGTCGAACTCGGTCGGCGTCAGGTGGACGTCGCCCGAGGCCAGCCGGACCCGGCGCTGGACGTGGTCGATCTCCAGCTCGCCGAAGCGCAGGCTGCCGAGCGTCGGTGTCCTGGCCGCCTGCTGGGCGCGCTCCACGCGGCGCAGCAGCACGTTGACCCGGGCCGCCAGCTCGCGCATCGAGAACGGCTTGGTCATGTAGTCGTCCGCGCCGACCCCGAGGCCGACCAGCAGGTCGGTCTCGTCGTCGCGGGCGGTCAGCATCAGCACCGGGACCGGGCGCTGTGCCTGGATCCGGCGGCACACCTCCAGGCCGTCGAAGCCGGGCAGCATGATGTCGAGCACGACGAGGTCCGGCTGCCAGGTGTGGAAGCCGTCGACGGCGCCCGGGCCGTCGTGGGCCACGGCGACCTTGAAGCCCTCCGCGCCCAGCCGGGCCGCGATCGACTCGGCGATCGTCGGCTCGTCCTCAACCACCAGCACTCTGCGCTGGCTGCTCACCGCGTTGCTGGTGTTGTTGTCCTGCTGAATTTCTGTCACGGTCACGCCACCGCCCCCAGGGCTGCGGGCCGGCCGTCGGTAGGACGGCGGGCTCCGCTCGTAGTCTTGTTCCGTCGTGGACTGTGCCGGGTCCGCCGTCCCCGCAGGTACGGACAGGTTCGCAGGTGTGGACCGCTCACCCTTTCCGCACACCGCAGAGTACGGACAGCGGGCGGTTCCCGGCAGATGGACCAGGCACTTTTTGGTCCGCGGGCCTACCCGCGGACCTGGTTCCGACCCGGTCCGGAGTTGGCACGGGCCGATACCTTACCCGCCCAGAATTTCCCCCGTAACGGTGCGTATGCACCCAAGGTGATGACAGACTCCCTCCGAGGCACCGCTACTCGTGCGTAAACAGAGGGTTGGTCCGGACCATCTCGGGCAGCTGTCGCACGGTGCGCGTTCGATCTTCACATCCTGTTCCCAGCGAACACTCAGATCCTCGACGTAACGTGAGCACGACAAGTGTGGCAGGGATGCCGGCCGGCCCGGAAGGGAGGTGCGTTGGCAGGCGCACGACGGGAGCCCCTCGCTCTCGGACCGCCCTACGGCGGACTGCGGCTCGGGCTGCGCGCGGGCCTGGCGGCCTGGGTGCTCCGGCGGATCCCCACGCCCCGGCGCACCCCCTTCACGCTGGCCTTTCTCGCCGCCCTGGCCACCACCACGGTCTTTTCCCGGCTGGCCGATCCGGAGCTGGTCCGCCACCTCCAGGAGCTGTCAAGCACGGACGGCCACAACCTGCTGCGCCACCCGCTGCGGGCGCTGCTGCTCAGCGGGCTCTGGGTGGCCGGCCCGGTCTGGATGCCGTACCTGTGGGCCTTCGCCTTCACCGTGGCCCCGCTGGAGCGCCGGGTCGGCCCGGCCCGGGCGGCCGGGGTGTTCGCCGCCGGGCACGTACTGGCGACCCTGCTGTCGCAGGGCGTGGTGGCGACCGCCGTCCGCACCGGGCGACTGGGCCCCGACGCGCTGGACACCCTCGACATCGGCGTCAGTTACGGGGTGCTGGCCAGCCTGGGGGCGGTCGCGGCCCTGCTCCCGCGGCCCGGGCGACTGCTGGTGCTGGTCGGGGCGGGGCTGCTGGTCGCCGACCAGGTCGCCACCGATCAGGACCTCGTCACCGGGGTGGGCCACCCCGCCGCGCTGCTTCTGGGCGTGCTCCTCGGGTACCGCCTGCGGCGCCGGACCCGCCCGCCCCGTCGGGCCCGCGGCTCGCGCCCGGCCGGGGAGCGGCCGCGCGCGGACACCGCCCGCGGACGGGCCGTGCTCGACCGGGCGTGGACCGACGTCGCCGCGCGCCGCTCGGCTCCGGCTCCCACCGTTCCGGTCGGTCCTTCCGCCCCGCCCTGACCGTCCCCGTGCCCGGCCCCGACGGTCGCGGGGCCGTTTGACAGGCCCTCCGACCGGGGCGCTTTCCCCTTTCGCTGCTGGCGAACAAAAGGCGGGGAACAACTGGCGCACGCCAAACCTTAGTCAGGTCAGCTCAACTTCACTGACTGGGGAGAGATCATGGCATCGACGTCCACACCGCTCACCCTGCCCGTCCTGCCGCTCGACGACGACGTCGTGCTGCCGGGCATGGTCGTCCCGCTGGACCTGTCGGACACCGAGGTGCGCGCCGCCGTCGAGGCCGCCAGGTCGGCGGCCGTCGGCACCCAGAAGCCCCAGGTCCTGCTGGTCCCGCGGGTGGACGGCTCGTACGCGGCCGCCGGCACCCTCGCCACCGTCGAGCAGGTCGGCCGGCTCGCCGACGGCGACCCGGCGGCCCTGGTCCGGGCCGTGCGCCGGATCAGGATCGGCGTCGGCACCACCGGCCCCGGCGCCGCGCTCTGGGTGGAGACCACCCCGTTCCGCGAATCCGCCGTGCCGACCCCGCTCACCGGCCGGGCCGCCGAGCTGGCCAAGGAGTACAAGGCCGTCTCCACCCAGTGGCTGCGCAAGCGCGGCGCCTGGCAGATCGTCGACCGGGTGGCGCAGATCGAGGGCGTCGGCGAGCTGGCCGACAACATCGGCTACGCGCCGTTCGCCACCGCCGAACAGAAGCTCAAGGTGCTGCTGGAGGCCGACCAGGTGGCCCGTCTGGAGTACGCGCTCACCCTGCTGCGCGAGCACCTCGCGGAGGAGGAGGTCAACGACACCATCCGCAAGGACGTCGAGGAGGGCGTCGCCAAGCAGCAGAAGGAGTTCCTGCTCCGGCGCCAGCTGGAGGCGGTCCGCAAGGAGCTGGCCGAGCTGAACGGCGACCCGGCGGACGAGGAGGGCGACTACCGCGCCCGGGTCGAGGCCGCCGACCTGCCCGAGAAGGTCCGCGAGGCGGCCCTCAAGGAGGTGGACAAGCTGGAGCGCTCCTCCGACCAGTCCCCCGAGGGCAGCTGGATCCGCACCTGGCTGGACACCGTCCTGGAGCTGCCCTGGAACGAGCGCTCCGAGGACGCCTACGACATCGCCGGCGCCCGGGCGGTGCTGGACGCCGACCACGCCGGCCTCGCCGACGTGAAGGACCGCATCGTCGAGTACCTGGCCGTCCGCAAGCGCCGGGCCGACCAGGGCCTGGGGCAGATCGGGGGCCGGCGCGGCGGAGCGGTGCTGGCCCTGGTCGGCCCGCCCGGGGTCGGTAAGACCTCGCTCGGCGAGTCGGTGGCCCGCGCGATGGGCCGCGACTTCGTCCGGGTGGCGCTCGGCGGAGTCCGGGACGAGGCCGAGATCCGCGGCCACCGGCGCACCTACGTGGGCGCGCTGCCCGGCCGGATCGTCCGGGCGATCAAGGAGGCCGGCTCGATGAACCCGGTCGTCCTGCTCGACGAGATCGACAAGGTCGGCTCCGACTACCGGGGCGACCCGGCCGCCGCCCTGCTCGAAGTCCTCGACCCGGCGCAGAACCACACCTTCCGCGACCACTACCTGGAGGTCGAGCTCGACCTCTCCGACGTGGTCTTCCTGGCCACCGCCAACGTGCTGGAGGCCATCCCCGAGCCGCTGCTCGACCGGATGGAGCTGGTGCGCCTGGACGGCTACACCGAGGACGAGAAGGTCGTCATCGCCCGGGACCACCTGCTCCCGCGCCAGCTGGAGAAGGCCGGCCTCACCGGCGAGGAGGTCTCGGTCGCCGAGGAGGCGCTGCGGCTGCTCGCCGGGGAGTACACCCGGGAGGCCGGCGTACGGAACCTGGAGCGCGCGATCGCCCGGGTGCTGCGGAAGGTGGCCGCGCAGAGCGAGCTCGGCGAGCGCGAGCTGCCGGTCGCGATCGGCAGCGGCGACCTGCGGGCCCTGATCGGGCGCCCGCACCACACCCCGGAGGCGGCCCAGGAGCCGGCCGAGCGGCGTACCGCCGTTCCCGGGGTGGCGACCGGGCTCGCGGTCACCGGCGCGGGCGGCGACGTCCTCTACATCGAGGCCTCGCTCGCCGACGCCGAGACCGGCGGCACCGGTCTGACCCTCACCGGGCAGCTGGGCGACGTGATGAAGGAGTCGGCGCACATCGCGCTCTCCTACCTGCGTTCGCGCGGCGCCGAGCTGGAGCTGCCGGTCACCTCGCTGCGGGACCGCGGCGTGCACCTGCACGTACCGGCCGGGGCCGTGCCCAAGGACGGGCCGAGTGCGGGCATCACCATGACGACGGCGCTGGCCTCGCTGCTCTCCGGCCGCAAGGTCCGCAACGACGTGGCGATGACCGGTGAGGTCTCGCTCACCGGGCGGGTGCTGCCGATCGGCGGGGTGAAGCAGAAGCTGCTCGCCGCCGACCGGGCCGGGGTCACCATGGTGATCATTCCCAAGCGCAACGAGCCGGACCTCGACGACGTCCCGGCCGAGGTGCTGGAGCGGCTGACCGTCCACCCGGTGGCGGACGTCCGGGAGGTGCTGGCGCTGGCCCTGGAGCCGGCCGAGGTGCTGGTCGCCGCGTAGCCGGCGGGCGGGTCGGGGTGCGCCCGGCGGGACATGACGTCCCGTCGGGCGCGTCCGCGTAGTGGGACGCCCTTGTGAGACGTCTCGTCAGTACTCCAGCATGGGATCCATGGATCGCCACGCCCACCTGAGCCGTCGACTCGACGTCGACCTGGCCCACGCGTGTTCCGCGATCTGTCGCCGCGCAGCCTGACCAGCGCGGTGACCCCGCCCGGCCGTGTCCGGGTCCTTCCCTGTCCGAGGCTCCCCAGGTTCCGGTGAGCGTCCGGGCGGCGTGCACCGCTGTCCACCCTCTCCGGAGGGGCCCACCACGACCCAGGACGGGACACCCATGCGCCTCGCGCTGCCCGCACGCGCCGCCGTACTCTCCGCCGCCACCCTGCTGGCCCTGCTCCCCGCCGGTCCGGCCGGCGCCGCACCCACCGTCGCCCCGGCCACCGACGGCCGGTTCGGGCCGCTGTCGCCCGCCAACCCCTGGGCCGGTCCGCCCGGCACCGCCACCATGCACGGGGACACCGGATCCTCCGACGCCACCCCGCTGCCCGGGCCCGCGGCCGGGCCGCTCTCCTCGGACCGGATCGCCCTGCAGTCCGCCTGCCCGACGATCCTGGTCGGCTCGGACGGCTACCCGGTCGCGCTCTGCACCACCATCTTCGGGCTCACCCCGACCGTCCACCTGCTCGACCCGGCCGACGGCGGATCGCTCGCCGAGCTGCCGCTCGCCAAGGGCTCCCTGCTCGGCGGCGTCTACGCCTACCTGGACAACCTGGACCGCCTGGTCGCCGTCGACGGCAACCGCGACCTGCTGCGGATCGGCCACCGGCGCGACCGGGCCGGCCGGTGGGAGCTGTACGTCGACAGCAGGCTCCCGCTGGCCGGGGCGGTACCGGCCGGGGACGCCGTCACCGGGATCTCGCCGGACTGGCAGGGCCGGGTCTGGTTCGCCACCGGCGGCGGCGTGGTCGGCACCGCCGACGACCGCACCGGCGCGGTCCACGCCCTGGCCCTCCCCGCCGGCGAGCGGATCGCCAACAGCATCTCCACCGCCCCGGCCGGCACCGCCGTCGCCACCACCCACGCCACCTACCTGCTCACCGCGGACGCCGACGGCGCCCCCGCGGTCGCCTGGCGCCGCCCGTACGACCGGGGCCCGGGCCGCAAGCCCGGCCAGCTCAGCTGGGGCACCGGCTCCACCCCGACCTTCTTCGGGCCGCGTACCGGCACCGAGTACGTCACCGTCGTGGACAACGCCGCACCGACCGTGAACCTGCTGGTCCACCGGGCCGACACCGGCGCACCGGTCTGCTCGGTGCCGGTGCTCAGGGCCGGCGGCAGCGGCAGCGAGAACTCCCCGGTCGCGGTGGGCAACGCCGTGTTCGTCGCCAGCACCTACGGCTACCCGTACCCCAAGCTGCCGGAGGACGCCGGCCCGAGCGTGCCCTCCGACGGCGCCTTCCGCGGCGGGCTCAGCCGGGTCGACGTCCGGGCCGACGGCTCGGGCTGCGACCTGGTCTGGGACACCAAGGTGCGCTCCGCCGCCGTCCCCCGGCTGTCCACCGCCGACGGGCTGATCCACACCGTGCTGCGCAACCCCGTGATCCCCGGCACCGACGCGACCTCGGTGGTGGACCCCTACTACTACGCCGAGGTCGACCCGGCGACCGGCGCGGTGGTGCGCACCAAGTACACCGGCGCCGGATTCGTCTTCGACACCCTGCAGATGGTCGGTTCCATCGCGCCCGGCGGGGTGGTCTACCAGGGCACCACCACCGGGGTGCTCCGGATCACGGGGGAGTGAACATCGGAACGGGGGAGTGACCGTCGGACCGGGCCCGGGCGGGCAGGAGCGGACCGGGGGCGCCCGGTCCCGGCCGTGAGCCGGACCGGGTGCTCGGATGCCGGCTCGGGCCGGGCACCGTGGGAGACTGCGAGGATGCCGTCCCCCACCCAGCGCGCCCTGGCCCGAGTCCCGGCCCGGATCCGCCCGCTTCTGGTGAAGCACCGCAAGCTGGTGAAGTTCCTGCTGGTCGGAAGCACCTGCTTCGTCCTGACCATGGTGGTGAACCTCTCGCTGAAGCTCACCGTGCTCCAGCACAAGCCGGTCGTGGCGCTCACCGTCGCGACCGTCGTCGCCACCGTCGTCTCCTACGTGCTGAACCGGCAGTGGTCCTTCCGGGCGAACGGCAAGCAGCGCGAGGCCGTCCTGTTCTTCGTCGTCAGCGCGGTGGCGGTGCTGGTCAACGACGTGCCGCTGATCGTCTCCCGCTACCTGCTCGACCTGCGTGAGCCGGACGTCAGCTCCTTCACCCAGGAGGCCGCCGACTTCCTCAGCGGCATGGTCGTCGGCACCCTGCTGGCCATGGTGTTCCGCTACTGGGCGATGCAGCGCTGGGTCTTCGTGCACCTGGCCGACCCCGCGGCGGCCCCGCAGGAGCGGCCCGCGCGGGTCCCGCAGGCCTGAGAGGGGCGAGAGCGATGCGTGAGACGGACCCCAGACAGGCCGGGCCGGCCAGCCAGCAGGGCATGCGCCGGGCCAACCTGGCCCTCGTCCTCGGACAGATCGCCCAGGGCCCGCGCTCCCGGGCCGAGGTCGCCGCGGCCACCGGGCTGACCCGGGCCGCGGTCTCCTCCCTGGCCGAGGAACTGCTCACCGCCGGGCTGCTCACCGAGGCCGGCCCCGCCATGCCCAGCGGCAAGGTCGGCCGGCCGGGCACCGCGCTGGGCCTGGCCCCGGACGGACCCGGCGGCCTCGGCGCCGAGATCGGCGTCCAGCACCTGGCCGCCTGCGTGGTCGACCTGCGCGGGGAGGTCCGCAGCTGGCACCGGATGGAGATCCGCAACCAGGGCCGCCCGCCCGCCGCCGTCTTCGCCGACCTCGCCGGACTCCTCCACCGCGCGGCCGAGGATTCCGGGCTGCGGCCCGCCGGGCTCGCCCTCGCCGTCCCCGGGCTCGTCGGCGCGGCCGAGGGGATGGTCGAGCGGGCCGCGAACCTCGGCTGGGTCGGCCTGCCGGCCGCCGCCGAACTGCGCCTCGCCCTGCGCGCGGCCGGCGCGGGCGAGCTCTCCGCCCTGCCGATCGAGGTCGACAACGAGGCCAACCTGGGCGGGCTGGCGGAACTCTGGCTCGGCGGGCGGCCCGGCGACTTCGTCCACCTGTCCGCCGAGGCCGGCATCGGCTCCGCGATCCTGGTCGGCGGTCGGCTGCTGCGCGGGGCGCGCGGCTTCGCCGGCGAGCTGGGCCACGTACCCGTGCGCCCGGACGGACCGCCGTGCGCCTGCGGCGCCCGCGGCTGCCTGGAGCAGTACGCGGGCGAGGCGGCGGTGCTGCGGGCGGCCGGCCTGGAGGACGTCCGGGGCGACTGGGTCGCGCTGCTCGCCGGTCGGGCGGCGGCCGGGGACGAGACCGTGCGGGCCGCGCTGGCCGGGGCCGGCGCGGCGCTCGGCATCGCGGCCACCGGCGCGGTGAACCTGCTGGACCCGGCGGAGCTGGTGCTCGGCGGCGGTTACACCGAGCTGGCGCCCTGGCTGCTCCCCGCGATGCGGGCCGAGCTGGCCGCCCGGGTGACCGTCCGACCGTGGTCGGACGACTGGCTGACGGTCTCCGCACTCGGCCGCCGGGGCCCGCTGCTGGGCGCGGCCGTCGGCGTCGTCCGGGCGATCGTCGCCGACCCGGGACGCTTCGCCGGCCGGGGGAGCGACTCCGTCTGAGCGGCCGGGCCGGACCGGAAGGGCCGGCTCCCCGGACGGACGGACCGCTTGACCTGAAAGCCGGGACCGGACGGGCCGGCTGACCCGCCGGACGGATCCGACGGGCCGTCCGGTCCGGCGCCGGCCGGGGTGGCCGGGGCCGCTCAAACCGGGGCCGGTTCCTGCTCCTGGCCGGGCGTCCGCTGCTCCTCGCGCCCCGGCCGGAAGGACACCGCGAGCAGCGTGACGGCCACGCCCACCACCGCCCAGGCCACCAGCACCATCAGCGGTACGACGATCCCGGTCGCGTCGAAGTAGGCGATCGAGCGGGCCACGTCGGTGCCCGCGCCGTTCGGGATCCAGGCGCCGATCGCCCGCCAGAAGGCCGGCATCAGCGGCGGAGGGAAGACCCCGCCCGCACTCGGGTTGCCGAGCACCACGAAGACCAGCACCGCCAGCCCGATGCCGACGATGCCGAACAGGCACTGCAGGGCCATGGTGAACGCGCCGACCGCGAACACCACCAGGCTGCCGAGGCCCAGCAGCCCCCAGGTGGAACCGGGCAGCGCGTCCAGCACCGGGCCGACGATCAGCGCGCCGCCGATGCCGGCGGCGACCGAGTAGAGCGCCAGGGTGCCCAGCCGGATCACCGCGCGTCCGGTGCTGGCCGGCCGGGAGCCGGCGCTGATGCCGAGGATCGAGGCGACCAGGTAACCGCCGACGCACCAACCGATCACCAGGTAGAAGGAGGAGAGGCCCTCGGCGTCCCCCGGCGCGAGCGGCACCACGTCCTGGACGACGACCGTACGGCCCTGGCCCTTCGCGATGCCGGTGGCGATCTCCTCGGCGGCCCGCGCGGCGGCCGGGCCGCGGGCGTCGGCGACCAGCAGGGTGTCCTGGGTGCCCGCCGGGTCGAAGACCAGGGCAGCGTAGATCTTCTGATCCTTGATCAGGGCGGTCGCCTCGGCCGGGTCGGCCACCGTCCCCGCCTTCACCGCGTCGTCCGGCACCGCCTCCAGCGCGGCGACCAGCTTCGGCTGCACCTCGGGCGGGGCGACCACCGAGATCGAGAGCTGATGCGGGCTCGGGTGATGCAGGGCACCGACGTACGACACGATGAAGCCCAGCTGGAGCAGGAGGACGGCGATCACCAGCAGTGCTGCGCGAGGGGTCACCGCGTCCTTGAACTCCGCGACGAACCCCTGCCCGGAGGCGGCCATCGACATCTCCTCACTTTTAGGTACCAATCGGATACTTCGTACCATCAGCTACTTGCCTGCCCGCCAATCCCGCGCCGATGCCTGCGGGATACTGGCCCGGTGAGTGACGAGCAGGCTCTGCTGTCGGTGGAGCGGGAGATTGCGCTGCTGTTCCGGCGGGGCCGGGCCAAGGTGGCGGAGCTGTCCCGCCAGGTGCACCCGGAGCTGGAGGGCATGGCGTACAGCATGCTCGGCTTCGTCGAGCAGGCCGGCCGGGTGCGGCTGACCGACATCGGCGCGCACTTCTCGGTCGGCAAGGCCACCGTCAGCCGGCAGATCAAGGCGCTGGAGGAGATCGGCCTGGTTGCCCGGGAGGCCGACCCGCTGGACCGCCGGGCGTCGCTGGTCTCGCTCACCGAGGACGGCGCGGAGCGCTATCTGCGGGTCCGCAACTCCCGGACTGGACGGTTCCGCGAACTGCTGGCGACCTGGCCGCAGGACGACGTGCTGCGCTTCGCCGACCTGCTGGAGCGGTTCAACGAGCTGACCGGCGAGTCGCTGGAGGACTGAGCCGGGGCCACACGACTGTGCTGCGTGCAGTCGTGCAGTCGTGCGGGTTGCCGGGTTTCGCTGTCGCGGGCGGCGGGCCCGTCGCGGTTCAGGGCTCAGGGTTCAGGGTTCAGGGTTCAGGTGGGGATGAACCATCGGTGCGGCCCATGGCCGGCCGAGGATTTTACTTAGGCTTGAATAAAGTTGCCCGAGTCAACCATTCATCCTATGGTTGCTCAAGGCAACGAATTTCGCGTCAAAGTCGAAGGACCCCGATGACCGTCACCACCCCCGTTCCGACCGGAGCCGCCACCGACGACGATGCCCCGATGACCCACCGCCAGGTCCTCGAAGCCCTCTCCGGGCTGCTGCTCGGGCTCTTCGTCGCGGTGCTCTCCTCGACGGTCGTCTCCAACGCCCTGCCGCGGATCCTCACCGACCTGCACGGCGGCGAGTCCGCCTACACCTGGGTGATCACCGCCGCCCTGCTCTCGCTGACGGCCTCCACCCCGATCTGGGGCAAGCTCTCCGACCTGGTCAGCAAGAAGCTGCTGGTCCAGATCGCCCTGGTGATCTACATCGTCTCCTCGGCACTCGCCGGGCTCTCCCAGAACACCGCCGAGCTGATCGCCTGCCGGATCCTGCAGGGGATAGGCGCCGGCGGCGTCACCGCGCTGGCCCAGATCTGCCTGGCCGCGATGGTCCCGCCGCGCCAGCGAGGACGCTACAGCGGCTACTTCGGTGCCGTCTTCGCCCTCGCCACCATCGGCGGCCCGCTGATCGGCGGCGTCATCGTCGACACCGACTGGCTCGGCTGGCGCTGGTGCTTCTACGTCGGCATCCCGTTCTCGCTGGTCGCCATCCTCGTCCTGCAGCGGACCCTGAGGCTGCCGGTGGTCCGGCGCAAGGCGAAGATCGACTACCTCGGTGCCACCGTCATCACCGGCGCCGTCAGCCTGCTGATGATCTGGATCACGCTGGCCGGGAAGAACTACGCCTGGCTCTCCTGGCAGACCCTGGCCATGGTCGGCGGCGGCCTGCTGCTCGGCGCGCTCGCCGTGCTGGTCGAGGGCCGCGCCGCCGAGCCGATCATCCCGCTCTCGCTCTTCCGGCACCGCACCGTCACCCTGGCCGCGATCGCCAGCGTGCTGGTCGGCGTCGGGATGTACGGCGCGACGACCTTCCTCAGCCAGTACTTCCAGCTCGCCCGCGAGAAGTCCCCCACCGCGGCCGGCCTGATGACGCTGCCGATGATCCTCGGCCTGGCCGTCTCCTCCACCGTCGCCGGCAAGCTGATCACCCGGTACGGGAAGTGGAAGGCCTACCTGGTCGTCGGGACGTTCCTGCTGGCCGTCGGTTTCGGCCTGCTCGGCACCGTCCGGGACGACACCGGCTACGGCGCGCTCTCCCTCTACATGGTGCTGACCGGCATCGGCCTCGGCCTCACCATGCAGAACCTCGTCCTCGCGGTGCAGAACACCGTGCCGCGGGAGGAGCTCGGCGCCGCCAGCTCGGCGGTCACCTTCTTCCGCACCATGGGCGGTGCGATGGGGGTCTCGGCCCTCGGCGCGCTGATGACCAACCGGGTCGGGCACTACCTGACCGAGAACCTGGCCGCGGCCGGCGTCCCGGCCGGGCACGCCGGCGCGGCCGGCGGCGGCGAGATCCCGGACCTGCACGCGCTGCCCGCGCCGGTCGTCCCGCTGGTGACCGACGCGTTCGGGCACGGCGTCGGTGTGGTGTTCCTGGTCGCGGCGCCGTTCGCGCTGCTGGCCTTCCTGGTGGTGCTCTTCATCCGGGAGATTCCGCTGCGCGGCGGCCCGCAGAGCTGAGACCCGCGCCCCCGGGGCCGGTCGTGGAGAGATCCGCGGCCGGCCCTTCGCCGTACGCCGAGGCGGCGGCGGGCCCCGCTGCCGGGATGGCCCCGCGGGGCGGCCGGGGGTCCGGGAGCGGGCCGCCGGCGGCCGCCGACGGGTCGTACGGCGGGGCCGGAAGCCCGTGGACGCCACCGGCGCGAGATCCCCGTACGGCCGTGGACGCCACCGGCCGGGGAGCCCCGTACGGCCGTGGACCCCCGGCCCCGGGAGCGCGAGAGGTCCCGGAAGACCCACCGGCCGGGGAGCCCCGTTTCGGTCGGGGACGCCACCGCCCCCGGGAACGCCGAACGGCCGGGGCGGATGACCGCCCCGGCCGTTCGGCGTACGGGTGTGACTACCCGGCGATCAGTGACAGTCCGTAGACCACCACCGCCGCGCAGGCGGCGAAGCAGGCCGTGGCGCCGGCGAGCGCCGCGTTGGCCCGGCCGGTGCCCTGGCCGCCGGAGCCGCCGGCGGCCTCCAGGACGGCCTCCCGGCGGGACAGGGCCAGGATGCCGAGGGCGAAGACCGTCACCACGGCGACGGTGATGCCGAAGCTGATGCCGGCGGTCTGGGCCAGCGCGTTCCACTTGATGTTCATGGCGTTGCTCCTCAGGCCGCGACGGTGGTCTGGACGGGCGCGGGGGCCGCCGGGGTGGGCACCGGGGTGACCTCGACCGCCGCGGCGTCGTGGACGTTGCCGGCGTGCACCGGCTGGCGGCGGGAGACCAGGTACATCGCGCCCGAGCCGGCCACCAGGGCCGCACCGACCACGACGACGCCCCAGGTGCCCTGGTCGGCGACGAAGGCGGCCAGGCCGGCCACCGAGGCGGCGGCGGGCAGGGTCAGGCCCCACGTGTAGACCATCCGGCGGGCCATGCTCCAGTTGAGCTCACGCTTCGGGCCGCCGAGGCCGGCGCCCATGATGCCGCCGGAGCAGACCTGGGTGGTGGAGAGGCCGTAGCCCATGTGCGACGAGGTCAGGATGACCGCGGCGGCCGCCGTCTCGGAGGAGAAGCCCTGCGGCGGCTGGATGTCGGCCAGGCCCTTGCCCATCGAGCGGATGATCCGCCAGCCGCCCATGTAGGTGCCGAGTGCGATGGCCGCGCCGGCGCCGACGATCACCCAGGTGGGGGGCAGTGCGCCCTTGGGCAGGGCGCCGACCGAGACCAGCGTCAGGGTGATGATGCCCATGGTCTTCTGCGCGTCGTTGGTGCCGTGCGCCAGCGAGATCAGCGAGGAGGAGGCGATCTGGCCGGTCTTGAAGGCCTTGGTGGTGGTCTTCTCGTTGCCCCGGCGGGTGATCGCGTACGCCAGCTTGGTGGCGCCCCAGGCGGCCAGGCCGGCCACGATCGGGGAGGCCACGGCCGGGATGAGGATCTTGGTGACGACGGTGTTGAAGTTCACGCCGTTGAAGCCGACACCGACGATGGTGGCGCCGATCAGCCCGCCGTACAGGGCGTGCGAGGAGCTCGACGGGAGGCCTCTGAGCCAGGTCAGCAGGTTCCACAGGATCGCGCCGACGAGGGCGGCGAAGATGATCGACGGGTGGATGCCCGCCTTCTCGTTGACGATGCCACCCGAGATGGTGGTGGCCACCTTCACGGACAGGAACGCGCCCGCGAAGTTGAGGACCGCCGCGATGGTGACCGCGACCTTGGGTCGCAGGGCACCGGTGGCGATGGAGGTGGCCATCGCGTTGGCGGTGTCGTGGAACCCGTTGGTGAAGTCGAAGGCGAGCGCCGTGATGATCACGACGGCTACCAGGAACGAGATGTGTTCCATACCCAAACAATCGTCGTAGTTGTCGCACTGACGTTGGTGTCACGGGCGACCGTAGGGATGGTGGATGAACGGAAGGTGAACAGGGTCGGGCATCGTGGTTCCTGGGATGTCCGGGAGGTTGCGGAGATCCCGTGAAAGTGTGGAGGGAGTGTCAGCGGCCCCCCATTTTGAGCGGATCGTGCCGCTTCGTGGTGGTTTGCTGAGATCTGGGTCACAGTCTCTGAAGAATTCATCAATATGTACGGGCACCGTCTGTCTCGGCCGGGGCCGCCATGACAGGATTCGGCAGAGATCCGGAGGCCGAACCGAAGAGCTGCCGGAGGGGGAGGGCGGGCCGATGGGCGGGGCTTTGTGGCGCACCGAGTCGAGTGCGATGAGGCCGTGGGTGCGGGCCGCACTCAGGTGCGGAGCCGTGCTGGCGGTGGCCGCCCTGTCGCTGCCCTTCGCGACCCAGGCCGCGTTCGCCGCGCCGGAGCCCTCCGCGAGCCCCTCGGCCAACACCATCACCGTCTCGCCGGGCGCCGACCCGCTCGCCGACGCCAAGGCCACCCTCGGCCCGCTGCTCGACCAGCTGCACCTGCTGTACGGCAACGCCGAGGCGGCCACCGAGCAGTACAACGGCACCGTCGCCCGGCTCACCGAGCAGCAGGCCACCGTGACCGACCTGCGCGGCCGGGTGGAGCGCCAGCAGAAGGCGGTGGACGCCGGCACCGACGTGGCCGCCCAGCTCGCGGCCGCGCAGTACCGCAACGGCAGCGCCTCCGCGTACGCCGAACTGCTGCTCGCCGAGGACCCCTACGAGGCGGTCACGATCGCCGAACTGCTCGCCGAGGCCAGCCGCTCGCAGTCGTCCTTCCTGGACCACCTCAAGGCGGACCGCGCCGCGCTGGACGAGCTGCAGAAGCAGGCCGAGGCGGCGCTCAAGGACTCGCAGGCACTGGCCGTCCAGCAGGACGCCGCCAAGGCCACCGTCGCCACCCAGCTCGCCGAGGTCGAGAAGCTGGTCACCTCGCTGACCGGCGCGCAGCGCACCGAGCTGGCCGCGCTGGAGAAGGCCCAGGCCGACCAGTCCCAGCTGGCCTTCCTCGCCTCCGGCGCGCTCGGCAAGGGTGAGCGGACGCCCTCGCAGGCCGGCCGCGCGGCGGTGGCGTACGCGCTGGCGCAGCTCGGCAAGCCCTACGTGTGGGGCGGGGCCGGACCGGACGTCTTCGACTGCTCGGGGCTGACCTCGCAGGCCTGGCTGCACGCGGGCCGGCCGGTGCCGCGCACCAGCCAGGAGCAGTGGGCCCAGCTCCAGCACGTGCCGCTGAACCAGCTGCGCCCGGGCGACCTGGTCGTCTACTACGCCGGTGCCACCCACATCGCCCTGTACATCGGCGGCGGCCTGGTGGTGCAGGCACCGCGTCCCGGCGCGGTCATCAAGGTGTCGCCGATCGGGTCGATGCCGATCCTCGGCGCCGTCCGCCCCGACCCGGAGACGGCGCCCGACGACCAGGGCGGCGTCTGGAAGGTGCCGGACCTGCCCGCGGGCTGGGACACCGCCACCCCGATCGCACCGTCCCCGCCGGCGACCCTGCCGCCCGTGGTGCCCGCGCCGGGCGCCACCACGCCGCCCGTCACGCCCCCGGCCACGGACGGGCCGACGACCTCGCCGACCGCCCCCGCCACCGGGACGCCGAGCGGGACGCCGTCCGGCTCCGGCACCCCGACCGTCCCGGGCACGCCGTCGGGCACCGGTACCCCGTCCGGGACGGGCACCCCCTCCGGCACCGGCAGCCCGTCCGGCACCGGCACGCCGTCCACGGCCACGCCGGACCCGTCCGCGACCGCGCCGTCCGCCCCGGGCTCCGCCGCGTCCTCCGCGGGCACCGCGGCGACCTCGGCGGTGCCGTCCTCGGCCTCGGCGAAGCCGGAGTCCGCCTCGGCCTCCGCCTCCGGCGTGCGCTGAGCCCGCACCCCGACTCCCGGCCGCACCCCTCGGCCGCACCCCACGAGGGGTGCGGCCGGGCCCCGCGGGTCAGGCCCGGGCGAGGCCGCTGTCGGGCTCGAAACGCACCACGACCGCCTTCGAGGTCGGGGTGTTGCTGATGTCGGCGGTCGAGTCCAGCGGCACCAGCACGTTGGTCTCCGGGTAGTAGGCGGCCGCGCCGCCCAGGGCCACCGGGTAGTGCACCACCATGAAGTGCGGGGCCCGGCGCTCGACGCCGTCCCGCCACTCGCTCACCAGGTCGACGTAGCTCCCCTCGGCCAGGCCCAGCGCGGCGGCGTCGGCCGGGTTCACCAGCACCACCCGGCGCCCGCCGGTGATGCCGCGGTAGCGGTCGTCCAGGCCGTAGATCGTGGTGTTGTACTGGTCGTGCGAGCGCAGGGTCTGCAGCAGCAGGCGGCCCGGCGGCACCTCGGGCGCGGTCAGCGGGTTGACGCTGAAGTTGGCCATCCCGGTGGAGGTGGGGAACGAGCGGCTGTCGCGCGGGCCGTGCGGCAGCGTGAAGCCGCCGGGGCGGCGGACCTTCTCGTTGAAGTCCTCGAAGCCGGGCACGACCCGGGCGATCCGGTCCCGGACGCTGTCGTAGTCGTCCGCGAAGTCCTCCCACGGCGTACTGTCCTGCGGGCCGAGGGTGGCGCGGGCCAGCCGGCAGACGATCGCCACCTCGGAGAGCAGCCCCCGGGCCGGCGGCCGCAGCCCGCCGCGCGAGGAGTGCACCATGCCCATCGAGTCCTCGACGCTGACGAACTGCGCGCCCTTGGCGGTGACGTCCCGGTCGGTGCGGCCGAGGGTCGGCAGGATCAGGGCGCGGGCGCCGGTGACCACGTGCGAGCGGTTCAGCTTGGTCGAGACGTGCACGGTGAGCCGGCAGCGGCGCATCGCGGCCTCGGTCACGTCGGTGTCCGGGGTGGCCGCGACGAAGTTGCCGCCCATCGCGAAGAACACCCGCACCCGGCCGTCGCGCATCGCCCGTATGGTGTCCACCGCGTCGAAGCCGTGCTCGCGCGGCGGCTCGAAGGCGAACTCCTTGCCCAGTGCGTCCAGGAAGGCCTCGGACGGGCGCTCGAAGATGCCCATCGTCCGGTCGCCCTGCACGTTGCTGTGCCCGCGCACCGGGCAGACCCCGGCCCCGGGGCGGCCGATGTTGCCGCGCAGCAGCAGGAAGTTGACCACCTCGCGGATGGTCGGCACGGAGTGCTTGTGCTGGGTGAGGCCCATCGCCCAGCAGACGATGATCTTCCGGGAGGAGAGCACCATCGAGGCGAGCTCCTCGATCTGCTCGTACGGCAGACCGGTGGCGGCGAGCACCGCCTCGCGGTCGGTGGTGCGGGCGTCGGCCGCCCATTCCTCGAAGCCCAGGCAGTGCCGCTCGACGAACTCGTGGTCCAGCACGTTCCCGTGCTTGTCCTCGGCGGCCAGCAGCAGCTGGTTGACGGCCCGGAACAGCGCCAGGTCGCCGCCGAGCCGGATCTGCAGGAACAGGTCGGTCAGCTTGGTGCCGTGGCCGGCCAGTCCGCGCGCGTTCTGCGGGTTCTTGAACCGCTCCAGGCCGGCCTCGGGCAGCGGGTTCACGCTGACGATCTTGGCGCCGGCCCGCTTGGCCCGCTCCAGGGCGGAGAGCATCCGGGGGTGGTTGGTGCCCGGGTTCTGGCCCGCCACGATGATCAGGTCGGCCTGGTGGAGGTCCTTCAGGCTGACACTGCCCTTGCCCACGCCCAGCGTCTCCACCAGCGCCGAGCCGGAGGACTCGTGGCACATGTTGGAGCAGTCCGGCAGGTTGTTGGTGCCCAGCCGGCGGGCGAACAGCTGGTAGGCGAAGGCTGCCTCGTTGCTGGTCCGGCCCGAGGTGTAGAAGGCGGCGCCGTCCGGGGTGTCCAGCGCCCGCAGCTCCTCGGCGACCGTCGCGAACGCCCGCTCCCAGGAGACCGGCACGTAGTGCGAGGCGCCTTCGTCCAGCAGCATCGGCTCGGTGAGGCGGCCCTGCTGGCCGAGCCAGTACCCGGAGCGCTCCGCCAGCTCCGCGACCGGGTGCGCGGCGAAGAACTCGGCGGTGATCCGCCGCTCGGTGGCCTCCTCGGCGACCGCCTTGGCGCCGTTCTCGCAGAACTCGGCGGCGTGCGTCTTCCCCGGCTCGGGCCAGGCGCAGCCGGGGCAGTCGAAGCCGTCCGGCTGGTTGACCTTGCTGAGGGTGGCCAGGGTGCGCCTGGCGCCCATCTGCTCGTGGGCCATCCGCAGGCTGTGGCCCACGGCCGGCAGCCCCGCCGCGGCGTGCTGCGGGGCGGACACCTGCGGGGCGTCCTGGGCCGGGTCGCTCTGCGGGGCCTGCTTCGCCATGACTGGCACCTCCGGATCGTGCGGGCCGCGTCGTTGCCTGCCCTGGCTCCATCCTTCCACTCGTCCCGCCCGGCCGGTCCTGGAGGCGGTGCCCGGGGGAGCGGCCCGGTCCGGCCGGGCGGGGCGGCCGCCTGGAGCGGACGGGGCGCCCCGGGACAGAATGTGCGGTGCCGACCGACGCAGAGGAGCCGTGGACCATGCCGCTGAGCGGAACCGCACCGGAGCCCCCGGGGGCCTACGGACCCCCGCCGGCCGTCCCCCCGGCCCCGCCCGGACCGCCGCCCGCCCCGCCCGGTCCCGTTCCCACTCCGTCCGCGGTGCCCACTCCGTCCGCGGCGCCCGCCCCGCCCGCCGTGCCCAGGCCCGCCCCGCCGGCCGAGGACGTCCGGGCGGAGCTGCTGCGGCAGCGGGAGGCGGCGCGGCAGGTCGAGCCGGCCGCGGCGGCGGGACTGCTGGAGGGGACGGCCAGGGAGATGGTCGCCCGGCTCGGCCGGTACGACCGCGACACCCTCACCACCTGGCGCGAGCTGGCCTGGTACCGGGACGCGGCCGGTGACCCGGCCGGCGCCCTGCAGCTGCTGGAGCAGGTGGTCCCCGACCTGGTGCAGGCCCTCGGGCACGCCGACCCCGACACCCTGCAGGCCCGCTTCGAGCTGGCCGTGCTCATCGGCACGGCGGGCAACCCGCAGGGTGCCGCCCACCAGTTGCACGCCCTGATCCCGCAGTTGGCCGCCACGCTCGGCCCCTACGACGAGCGGGTGCTGAAGGCGCAGCACGACCTGGCGCTGCAGGTCGCCGACGCCGGGGACGTGGCCGGGGCGCTGAACCAGTTGAGGCTGCTGGTGCCGCTGGTGCAGCAGATGCTGGGGGAGGGGCATCCGCTGCTCGCCGAGGTCCGGCTGGACCTCGGCCGCTACGCGGAACTCTGGGGCCTGACCCCGGCCGGCCGCTCCACGGGGCTCGGCTGGGTGGAGGTGGTGGCGATGGTGCACCGGCTGCTGGTCTGGGACTTCGAGACCGACCGGGAGGCCGACGCCAGCCTGCGCGAACTGGAACGGCGGACCGGAGCACGGGACTTGATGGACCGGATCTTCCTCGCCCCGGAGCACCTGACGACCGAACAGGTGGCCGCGACGGCCTTCGGCGTGCCGGCGGCGGCCCCACCGACGATGCCGCCGCCGTTCGCCGGCTACTGAGGCCGACCGGCCTCGACCCCGCCGCCGGCGGCCGGCCCTAAGGCGCCGCCGCGACCGCCAGGTCGCCGGCCCCCTGCCGGGCGGCGGGGCCCGGCGGCGGGTCGGGCGCCGGCCCGGCCAGATCCCGCAGGATGGCGCGGGCGGCCGCGTCGTTCTGGCGGAAGCCGGGGGAGTCGGTGCGCGGCCGGGCGAAGGCGGCGGCCGCCCGCAGGCTGGTGTGCGGGCCGAGCGCGGTGCGCCGCGGGTGCGGGGCGCCGCCGAGCGCCGGGTCCAGGACGCGGCTGTCGGCCGGTGAGACGGTGAGCAGGCCCGAGCGGTGGGTGTGCTCCTCGTCGCCGACCACCTCCTCGGCGATCCGCCCGTCCCGGTGCAGTTGCCGCAGTACCGGGTCCCGGGTGCGGGCCAGGTCGTGCTTGGGGAGGTAGCCCTCGATCAGGGCGGTGGCGGTGACGGTGTGCCCGGGCACGGTCGGGCTGCTCGCCCGGAAGGTGCCGGTGGCCTCGTCCGCCTCGACCCTGATGCCGGCGCCCAGGAAGCGCACCACCCCGGCCTCGGAGAGCGCGAGCAACTGGCGCAGCCGGAATCCCGGCGGGCCGGAGGCGAGGTAGCTGAAGAAGCCGAACCACCACTCGTCCAGCTCCTCGCCCACCGAGCGGGCGGTGAGCCGCCCCGAGGCCATCACCCGGGGCAGCTGGCCGAAGAGCGAAAGCAGGGCGAGGAAGGCGCCGAGGTCGGCGCTGTGCGCGGGGTCGGCCCGGCGGTCGGCGTCGGCCCCGACGTACCCGCGCAGGTGCTGCTGGAGCTCCTCGGAGGAGTCGAGTTCGAGGCCCGCCAGCGGGTGGTCCAGGCGTTCGAAGTCCAGCCGGTCGGCGGGGTCGGGGACGGCGGCGGCGATCAGTCGGGCCAGTGTGGGCGAGTACCAGTCGAGCCGCTCGTAGGCGGCGAGGAAGTCCGCCCAGCGGACGGTGGTGCGCTCGGGGTGGGCGTGGAACAGCTCGTGGTAGTGCCCGAAGCCGATCTCCTTGGCCATCAACGGCCAGAAGTCCCTGCGCAGTTCGAGGCGGCCGGGGCGGGCCAGCACGCCGTCCACGGCGGCCCGGTCGAAGAAGCGGGGGAGCGGTGCGGGCGGGCCCTGCAGCCGGTAGTCGGTCTTCGAGTGGTACGGGACGCCACGCCGCGAGCCGACGTGGATCACCGGCTCCCGCCCGGACGGGCGGTAGACCAGGCCGTGGTCGCTCTCCTCGAAGCGCCCGCCCCGGCCCTCGGTGAGCATCGCCGTCAGGTCGACGAAGGCGAGGCCGAAGCCGCGCAGCACCAGGTGCTCGCCGGGGGCTATCGGCGACAGGTCGGCGTCGGCGGAGAAGGCCGGCGCGAGGTGGAACCGGCGGTGCCGGGCGGCGAACCGGGCCATCGGCGCATGGCGCGGGTCGGGGGCGGAGTCCAGGTGGCCGATGGTGAGGGCGACATGGTCGGCGCTCAGGGTGCGGTCGGTGAGCCGGACCAGCTGCGGTCCGTCGGCCGGGCCGGTCAGCTCCCGGGCGGTGTCGCGGTGCAGGGTCACCGTGACGTGCGGCGGCAGGTCGGCCACCGCGCGGCGCAGCACCCAGTCCAGATAGGCGCTCTGGGCCCGGCGGGTGGGGAAGTCGGTCGGCGCCAGGGTGCGCAGCTCCGCCCGGACGTCCGGGTCGTCGATCTCCCGGTGGGGTGCGAACTCGGAGCTGCGGGCGGCCCATTCGGCCAGTGACGGCCCCGGCCGGACCGGCCCCTCGATGGTCGACCGCTCGTCGGTGAACATCGTGACGTCCTCGGCCATGGAGTTCATCCGCAGCAGCGGCGACTGCTCGTGCCGCCAGATCCGGCCGGCGCCCGGCGGGTACGGGTCGACCAGGTGGATGTGCAAGGGCCGGTCGGGCGGCAGGAGTTCGGCGGCGTTGGCGGCGATGCGCTCCAGCAGTCCGGTGCCCCGCGGGCCGGCGCCGACGATCACCAGGGTGCTCACCGGGCCTCCCCGGTGGCCTCGACCCGCCGCTGCAGCCGACGCAGGCCGGCCCGGGCCCGCTGGAGCGGGGTCGGCGGCAGGCCCTCGCGGGTGGCGCCGCGGGCGTAGTGGCGCTCGACGTAGTACTGCCCGACGGACAGCACGGTGGTGACCACCAGGTACCAGATGGTGGCGACCACCAGCATCGGGACCACCTGGTACGTCTGGTTGTAGACCAGCTGCACCGAGTAGAGCAGGTCGGAGACGGCCAGCACGCTGACGATGCTGGTGCCCTTCAGGGCGCTGATCAGCATGTTCCCGGCGGTCGGCACGATCGAGCGCATGGCCTGCGGGATGACGATCCGGCGCAGCACCCGGCCGCGGCCGAGACCGAGCGCCTGCGCGGCCTCCAGCTGGCCACGGTCGACGGACAGGATGCCCCCGCGCACCACCTCGGCGGCGTAGGCGGCCTCCAGCAGGGTCAGCCCGATCACGGCGGTGAGGGTCGGGCCGAGCAGGTTGACGGTCCGGAAGGTGATGAACTCCGGGCCGAACGGGATGCCCAGCCCCAGGGTCGGGTAGAGCGCGCCGATGTTGAAGAAGAACAGCAGCTGGACCAGGGGCGGGGTGGAGCGGAAGAGCCAGATGTAGCCCCAGCCGAGGGTGCGGAGCACCGGGTTGGCGGCGAGCCGCATGGTGGCCAGCACGGTGCCGAGCACGAACCCGAGGGAGAGGGTGGCGGCGGTCAGCCAGAGCGTGAGGACGAGCCCGTCCAGCACCGAGGTGGAGGTGAAGTACGCGGCCACCACGTCCCATTGGAACGCCTTGTTGCGGACCACCGAGTTCAGCGCCATGGCGAGCAGCAGCAGCGCGGCCGCGGCGGACACCCACTGCCAGGGGCTCCGGCGGGCCACCACGGGGGCGTCGGCCAGGGGGTCGGCGGGGTCGGCGGGTGCAGCAGGGGCGCCGGCGGGAGTGGTGGCGAGGGGCTCGTGGCCGGCGGCGGGCCGGGTGCCCCGGGTCGGCGGGGCGGTCGGGCGCTTGCTGAGGGGTGGCGGTCCGGACGGGGGCAGGACGTCCTGCGGCGTGGCCATGAGGCGGGCTCCAGGCGGGAGGTGCGGGCAGGCGGGCGTCGTCACGTACTGCCGTCGCTCGTACCGCGTCCCTCAACGCGGCCGGCGTGCACTCACTCCGCCTGGATCGTACGTGTGCACGATCGGGCGGTGTCAAGGGCCGCGAATTGACGCTCCGTCAAAGCCCGTGCAGGAGAGGTCGGTCGGTGGGAATTTCGGCCGGGCCGCCCGCGTCCGTCGGTCGAGGTCCGCCCCGGGTCCGGTGGCGGCGCGGCCGCGGCCGCCCGGGGGGCGGGGAATGGACGGTGGTTGACGAAGTCCATCATTCACTGCTCAACTTGCCCCATGTACGCCGAGCAGCCCCTGGTCACCCGCGACCACATCGACTTCGGTCGGGTGTGGTCCGCGGCGTGTCGCGGCTGACCCGGCAGCGGGCCGTCTGACCGGCCCTTCTCCCTCTTCGGAGACCCCTCCCTCGGTGCCCCGACGCGGGCCGGGAAGCCGTCCGTAGCCGACGGTTCTCAAGGCGCACGCTGCCGCCTCCTCACTCCAGCCGTACCCCGTCACGCGTTGCCGCCTCCTCCTCCCCGGCCTTCCGTCCGCCTTCCGCCGTCCGGACGCCGGCCGGGTCCGCATCCGGGCCCGCCCCTGCTGCCCGCCGCCCCCCCACCACCCCCGCTCCCGCCTGCCCGAACGCGTCGCCGGCCCGGCCACGCGGCGCCCCGCCGTACCCGGAACCACCCGTACCGTCCGTGAACACCTTTGCGGCTCAAGGGCGCTGGGTTCGCGCACCGCCCCACCGCGGCCACCCCCGCGGAGAACGAAAGGTCAGCACCATGCCCGTCGAATTCCTCGGTATCGCAGCCACCGGAGACGGTTCGGAGACCACCGCCCGGACCACCGCCGCCTTCGACCGCGACTACACCCTGCGACTGGCCCGGGCCCACGAGGACAACGGCTGGGACCGCGTCCTGTTCGCCTACGCCGCCGGCGCCCCGGACCCGGCGCCCGCCGCCGCATACATCGCCGCCAGGCTCGACCGGCTGCAGATCCTGCTCGCCCACCGGCCGAACGTCTCCTACCCGACCTTCGCCGCCAAGACCTTCGCCACCCTCGACCGGATCAGCGACGGCCGGCTCACCGTGCACTTCATCACCGGCGGCAACGACCACGAGCAGCAGCGCGAGGGCGACTTCCTGACCAAGGACCAGCGCTACGACCGGACCCGCGAGTACATCCGGATCGTCAAGCGGGCCTGGACCAGCCGGGAGCCCTTCGACCACGAGGGCGAGTACTACCGCTTCAACGACTTCGTCTCCGACGTCCTCCCCGTCCAGCAGCCGCGCCCGGGCGTCTCCTTCGGCGGCAGCTCGCCCGCCGCCTACGCGGCCGGCGGGGCCGAGGCGGACGTCTACTGCCTCTGGGGCGAGCCGCTGGCGCAGACCGCCGAGCAGATCGAGACGGTGCGGGCCGCCGCCCGCGCCGCCGGGCGCACCGACCTGCCTCGGATCCAGGTCGCGTTCCGGCCCATCATCGCGCCGACCGAGGAACTCGCCTGGGAGAAGGCCTACCGGACGGTCGACGCGATCCAGGAGCGCCGGCGCTCCGGCGCGCTCGGCCGCCGGCAGCCGGCCGGCGCCACCGGCACCGCCCCGGCGCCGGAGAACACCGGCTCCCAGCGGCTGCTCGCCATCGCCGAGGCCGGCGAGCGCTACGACCGCGCGCTGTGGACGCCCACCGCCGCCGCCACCGGCGGGGCGGGCAACTCCAACGCGCTGGTCGGCACCCCGGAGACGGTCGCGCAAGCCCTGCTCGACTACTACGACCTGGGCGTCGACATCCTCTCCGCGCGCGGCTACGCCCTGCTCGACGACGCCGTCGACTTCGGCCGGTACGTCATCCCGATCGTCCGCGAGGAGGTGGCCAGGCGCGATGCCGAGCAGGCCGCCCGGCTGGCCCGGGCCGAGCGGGACCGGCACCAGCTGATCGCCGTGCAGGCGTGAGCGCCGCCGCCCGCGGCCCGGCCGCCGCCGCGGCGGGCCCGGTCCGCCGGCCGGCACCTCTGCGCACGACCTCCGCCGTACACCCCTCCTGATGTCCGGATCCCACCGAAAGGCGCCGTCCCTGTGAGAGCCACCAACCGCCGACGCGGCCTGCTCGCCGCCACCGCCCTGCTCCCGGTGCTGGCCCTGAGCGCCTGCGGCTCCGACCCGGCCGCCCCGGCGAAGCCGGCCGCCGCCGCCGGGGTCGCGCCCGGCCAGGACGTCGTCTCCGCGGTGGCCAAGGTCGACAGCATCGCCGCGCTGCTGCCGGAGGAGGTCCGCAAGGCGGGCACCCTCAAGGTCGGCAGCTCGACCGGCGCGCCGCCGAGCGCCTACTACCCGGACCAGGCGAACAGGAAGCCGGCCGGCATCGACATCGACTTCACCGACGCCGTCGGCAAGGTGCTCGGGGTCGCGGTCGAGCGCGAGGACGCGAAGTTCGAGACCATCCTGCCGGCGCTGGACAGCGGCAAGTACGACTTCGGCACCGGCAACTTCGGCGTCACCACGGCCCGTCTGAAGACCATCGACTTCGTCACCTACATCGACGACGGCCAGGGCTTCGCGGTCAAGAAGGACAACACCACCGTCCCGGCGGTGACCGAACTCGGCCAGCTCTGCGGCCTGACCGTCGGGGTCGGCGCCGGCACCACCTTCGAGACCACGCTGAACAGCAGGAAGAACGTCTGCTCCGACGCCGGCAGGAAGCCGTTCGAGGTGAAGGCCTTCTCCGACAACGGCGCCGTCCTCACCGGCCTGCAGCAGGGCCGGATCGACATCGTGATGTCGACCATCAACGGCCTGCGGTACCAGGCCGCCCAGGAGAGCGCCGGGACGAAGTTCCTCGGCGAGTTCCACCGGCTGGACGTCGGGTTCGCCTTCAAGAAGGGCTCGGCGCTGACACCCGCCTTCCAGGGCGCCGTCAACCAGCTGATCAAGGACGGCACGTACGACCGGATCCTGAAGAAGTGGGGCGTCACCGACTCCGCGATCAAGGAATCCCTGATCAGCCCGCCCGAGCACCCGTGATCCCGTGTCAGCGCTTCGGAGGAATCCCCCCATGACCGCCACCACCGGCACCGAGCCCGGCACCGGGACTGTCGCGGACCGCGATACGTCCGCGGAGCCCGCCGGCCCCGTGCCCGTCCTCGTCCGCAAGGAGCCGCCCGCCGCGGCCGGCCCGCCCGCCACCGGGTCACCGGACGATCCAGACAACCTGCGGATCGTCCCCGCCCGCCACCCCTGGCGCTGGGCGGCCGGCGTCGCCGCCCTCGTCGTCCTGGCCCAGTTCGCCCACGGCCTGGCCACCAACCCCGGCTGGGACTGGCCCACCTTCCGGGCCTTCTTCAGCACCACGACGATCCTGCGCTCCGTCTGGATCACCCTCCAACTGACCTTCTACGGAACGGTCCTGGGCTTCCTGCTGGGTGCCGGGGTGGCTGCCCTGCGGCTCTCCCGCAGCCCGATCCTGCAGACCATCGGCTGGGCGTACATCTGGGCCTTCCGGTCCATCCCGCTGATCGTCCAGCTGGTCTTCTGGTTCAACCTCTCCTACCTCTACAAGCGCCTCGGGGTGGGCATCCCGTTCGGGCCGACCGTGTGGTCCTTCGACACCGTCGGCGTCCTCGGCGCGATGGGCGCCGCCGTGCTCGGCCTCGCCCTGCACCAGGCCGCCTACGCCGCAGAGATCATCCGCGGCGGCATCATCGCCGTCGACGGCGGCCAGACGGAGGCGGCGTCCGCACTGGGCATCCCCCGGTTCCGGCAGGCCTGGCGGATCGTCCTGCCGCAGGCCATGCGGGGGATCCTGCCGGCCGCCGCCAACGAGGTCGTCTCGCTGTTCAAGGGCACCTCGATCGTCTACGTGATGGCGATCGGCGAACTCTTCTACCAGGTCCAGGTGGTCTACGGCCGCACCGGCCGGGTGGTGCCGCTGCTGATGGTCGCCACCGTCTGGTACATCCTGCTCAGCACCCTGCTCTCGGTCGGCCAGTACTACGTGGAGCGCCACTTCGCCCGGGGCGCGCGGCGCACCCCGCCGCCCACCCCGCTGCAGCGGGCCCGGGACTTCGTCCGCACCGTCCAGGCCACCCGGCGCACCCCGCCGGCCGGCCGCACCGCACCGTTCACCGGAGGCCGCTCATGACCACGACCACCACCGACGCCATGGTGCAGGTCCGGGGCGTGCACAAGCGCTTCGGCGCCCTGGAGGTGCTGCGCGGCGTCGACCTGCTCGTCCCGGCCGGGTCGGTGACGGTGGTGCTCGGGCCGTCCGGCTCGGGCAAGTCCACCCTGCTGCGCGCCATCAACCACCTGGAGAAGGTCGACCGCGGCTTCGTGGCGATCGACGGGGAGCTGATCGGCTACCGGCGCTCGGGCGGCAAACTGCACGAGCTGAAGGAGCGCGAAGTGCTGCGCCAGCGCACCGGCATCGGCTTCGTGTTCCAGAACTTCAACCTCTTCCCGCACCTGACGGTGCTGGAGAACATCGTCGAGGCGCCGGTGAGCGCGCTGCGGCAGCCGAAGGCCGAGGCCCGCCGGTCCGCGCTGGCGCTGCTCGCCCGGGTGGGCCTGTCGGACAAGGCGGACGCCTACCCGCGCCAGCTGTCCGGCGGCCAGCAGCAGCGGGTGGCGATCGCCCGGGCGCTCGCGCTGGAGCCGAAGGTGCTGCTGTTCGACGAGCCGACCTCGGCGCTGGACCCGGAGCTGGTCGGCGAGGTGCTCGACGTGATCAAGGACCTGGCACGCTCCGGCACCACCATGATCGTGGTGACGCACGAGATCGGCTTCGCCCGCGAGGTGGCCGACACGGTGGTCTTCATGGACGGCGGGCTCGTCGTCGAGCAGGGTCCGCCCGCCGCGGTGCTGGACGACCCGCAGCACGAGCGCACCCGTGCCTTCCTCTCCAAGGTCCTCTAGACGAGTAGATCCGAAGTTCGGGCCCGTCAAAGGGGCGAGGGTGTCCAAGATCCGTGTGTGACGACAGACCTGAACACCCTCTTGACCGCACTGTACGTGAAGATTGACGACGAGCTCGGAGGAACCCGATGCCTCGGCAGGCCGCCGTTGCTCAGCGACTCCGAACTCGTCTGCCTGGCGGTAGCGCAGGCCCTGCTCGGCTTCCGTTCCGAGGCCCGCTGGCTGCGCTACGCGAACAAGCACCTGTGGAGCATGTTCCCGTATCTGCCGCAGCGAGCGGGCTACAACAAGCGCCTCCGCGCGGCGCTCCCGCTGGTCAAACGCATGATCCGGGAACTCGCAATGGACAGCGACTTCTGGACCGACACCGTGTGGATCACCGACTCCACCCCGGTCCCGTGCGGGACCTCACGCCCGACCGTCCAGCGATCGAACCTGGCGGGCTGGGCCGGCTACGGCTACTGCGCCTCGCATTCCCGCTTCTTCTGGGGCCTGCGGCTGTACCTGGTCTGCACTCCGACCGGGATGCCGATCATGTGGGCACTGGCCAACCCGAAGATCGGTGAACGCGAAGTCCTCGCCGCGATGCTAGAGGTTGACGCCGGACTGGTCGCCGACCGCGCGGGCATCCTGCTGATCTCGGACAAGGGCTTCGCGTCCGTGCCCTTCGAGCAGGCCCTGGGCGAGCAGGGAATCCAACTGCTGAGGCCCTCGCGCAAGCGGGAGAAACAGCGGTTCGGGGAACCGATGCTCAAGAAGGTCCGCCAGCTGATCGAGTCGGTCAACGACACCCTCAAAGGCCAGCTCGACCTGGAGGAACACGGCGGGCGGACCTTCGAGGGCGTCGCCATCCGGGTCGCCCAGCGAATCCTGGCGATGGCAGCCGGGATCTGGCACAACAACAAGATCGGCGCACCGGTCACCCGGTCGCTCGTCGCCTACGACCATTGACCGCAGCAACCAACGGTCCATTCAACGGGTTGGCATGCCTCCGTGCGGGCTGTTGACCACCAACGGCAGCGACCCTTCAGCAAGGTAGAAGTGCCCGGGGAAGTAGTCGATGTGGAGGTGGCCGCCGTCCTCAGCGGAAGCCATGCCGCGCAGGTTTTCCGCGAGCACCGCCCTGCCGGCGGAGTCACCGCTGATCACAAGAAACCGCCGCCCGGAACCCAGATGGACAAGGACACCGGGGCCGGCAGTCTTCTTGACCTCGATCCCCGCCAGGGCGTCGCTGCCCGCTGAGGGCGTGGAGCTGAGCAGCCCCTCGCCCTCGGCCACCGCGGCCGCCAAACGGTTCAGTTCCTCTGCCGACGCCGTGAGATCCACTTCGCCGTTCACGGGATCGCAGATGAGTCTCACGCGGTCAGCACTCCTTCAAGATCAGACTCCCATGATGCCAGCCAGCTGCCAGACACCATCGGGCACTTCGGATCTACTCGTCTAGGCCGCGCCGAAGCCTGCCGCCGGATCCTGCTTTCTTCGAAGTTCGCACCCCCGTAAGGAGTTCCGCCATGTCCCTACCCCGTCGCGCCCTGCTGGCCGCCGCCCCGCTCGCCGCCGTCCTCACCCTGGCCGCCTGCGGCAGCTCCCCGGACACGGCCGCCGACCTCTCCGCGCCCAAGGGCGCCGCGACCGCGCCGGACGGATCCTCGGTGAACCTCACGCCGGAGCAGAACCGGGTCACCACGCCGAAGGTGGACGCCGTCGCGGCGCTCGTCCCGGAGGAGATCAGGAAGAAAGGCACCCTGACGGTCGTCGACTCGCTGGGCACCGTCCCGCCGCTGGACTTCTACGCCGACGACGACCGGACCGTGATCGGCGTGGAGCCCGACATCGCCGCCCTGGTCGGCAACGTCCTCGGCCTGAAGGTCGAGTTCAACCCCGTCTCCTGGGAGAACATCTTCGTCGGCCTGGACAGCGGCAAGTACGACGTGGGCATCAGCAACATCACCGTCACCGAGGCCCGCAAGGAGAAGTACGACTTCGCCACCTACCGGCTGGACATCCTCGGCTTCGAGGCGAAGAAGGGCGGCAGCTGGAAGGTCGCCGGGCCCAAGGACGTGGCCGGCCACACCATCGCGGTCACCTCGGGCACCAACCAGGAGAAGCTGCTGGTCTCCTGGAACGAGGAGAACGTCAAGGCCGGGCTGAAGCCGGTGGACATCAAGTACTACCAGAACTCCACCGACTACTACCTGGCGCTCTCCTCCGGCCGGATCGACGCCTACCTGGGCCCCAACCCGAGCGCGGCCTTCCACGCCGTCCAGACCGGGGAGACCGAGGTGATCGGGACCTACTCGGGTGGCGGCGCCGAGGTCCTGGGCAAGATCGCGGCGACCACCAGGAAGGACAACGGCCTGGTCAAGGCCCTCAACCAGGCCTTGGACGAGATCATCAAGAACGGCAGCTACGGGCAGGTGCTGAAGCGCTGGGGTCTGGAGAACGAGGGTGTGAAGGCCTCCGAGATCAACCCGCCCGGGCTGCCCAAGGTCAACCCCTAGGCCAGGGGTACGCGGGCCCGCGCACGCGGCGGGCGGCGGGTCGCGACCCGTCCGCCGCCCGCCGGGCCGCCCCACCGCTATCGTGAAACTCGTTCGAATCGGGCGGAGTTGGGGGCGGTCATGCAGGTCGGGGACGTACTGGACAGTCGCTACCGAATGGTGCGCAGGATCGGCCGGGGCGGCTTCGGGGTGGTCTGGGAGGCCTTCGACGCCAAGGTCGGACGCCCGGTGGCGGTGAAGGTGATCTCGGAGGAGCATGCCGCCGACGAGCGCGAGGTGCGGCGCTTCATCGCCGAGGCCCGGACCGTCGGCAACCTCCCGCACCCGCACATCGTGACCCTGTACGACCTGGGGGAGGTCCGGGACGGCGGCTTCGCCACCCACTACCTGGTGATGGAGCTGGTGCGGGGCCGCTCGCTGGCGGAGGTGCTCAAGGACGGCGTGCCGGCGCCGGGGCTCGCCCTGCGCTGGGCCGGGCAGGTCTGCGGCGCGCTGGACGCGGCCCACCGCGCGGGCGTGGTGCACCGCGACATCAAGCCCGAGAACATCATGATCACCGTCGACCACGAGGCCAAGGTCCTGGACTTCGGCATCGCCCGGCTGGAGACCCAGTCGGCCGGTCTCACCAGCACCGGAAGCGTGATCGGCAGCCCGCACTACCTCTCGCCCGAGCGGTGGTCCGGCGGGGTGGTGGACGGCCGGGCCGACCTGTACGCGCTCGGCTGCGTGCTCTACCAGCTCTGCTCCGGCGCGAAGCCGTTCCGGGCCGACAACGCGGTCGCCCTGATGTACCAGCACCTCAACGACACTCCGGCGGCGCCGCCCGGCGCCGGCCCCGAACTCGCCGCGCTGATCCTCCAACTGCTCGCCAAGGACCCGGCCGACCGGCCGGCCGACGCCGCCGAGGTCCGCCGCCGGCTGTCGGCGGTCGAGGCCGGCCCGACGCCGCCGGCCGCTCCGGCCGGCCCGAGTCCGGAGGAGCTCAGGGAACGGGCCGACCAGGCCTGGGCGCGCGGCGCCGACGGGGACGCCGTCGAGGCCGTCCGGCTGCTGCGCGGGGTGCTCCCCGAGTTCGCCAGGGTCTGCGGTCCGGCCGACCCGCGCACCCTGCGGACCTGCCACGACCTCGCGCTCTGGCTCGCCCGGTCCGGTGAACTGCTGCTCGCCGTCGACCTGTTGCGCGAGCTCGCGGAGCCGCCGGCCGGAGCGCCCGGGGCCGGCGCGGCGGGTGCGGAGGCCCGCGCCGACGCCGCCCGCGACCTGGCCCGCTGGGAGCGCGAACTCGCCCGCCGCGGCCCGGTCGGCGGCGCGGCGGCCGGGGGCCCGGTGGCCGGCGGTGCTTCCCTGACCCTCGGTACCGTCCTGCTCGGCGGCGCGCAGCAGCGCTGACCGGCCGGCGGCGGCCGGCCGCCGCGCGCCACCTCACCGGCCGTGCGGGATCCGCTCCAGCACGCCCTCGCCGAAGACCTCGTACAGCGGCAGCGTCTCCAGGTGGACGTACCCGATGTGGCAGTCGCAGACGGCCAGTTCGCAGGGCCGCGGGCCGAGCGCGGCGCGGTACGAGCCGTCGTACAGGTTGCCCAGCTCGGTGCGGACGAAGTGGCAGCGCCGCACCGTGCCCGCGCCGTCCACCGAGATCACCGTGCGGCCCGTGCGGCAGGGCTGCCCGGCGCTCGGGTGCGGGGTGCGGCTGTACGCGAAGAGCGGGTCGAGGTCGGTCCAGCGGGCCGCCTCCGGGTCGGTGTAGGTGCGCCCCTCGGCGGCGTTCACCCAGAGGTAGACCTCGGGCGGCAGCTCCGCGCGCAGCCGGCGGGCCGGCTCCAGGTGCTCGGGCTCGCCGACCACGCCCACGCTGTAGCGCACACCCAGCGCGGTGAGCTCCCGGCACTTCGCCAGGAACCGCTCGTGCGTCACCTCGCCCGGGTGGTACGTCGCCCAGAGGGCGAGGGTGCCGAGGTCGGCGCCGGCCAGCCAGTCGGTGCGGAAACTGAGGTTGGTCTGGATCGCCACCCGCCGCACGTGCGGCAGCCGGCTCAGCCGGGCCAGCGTCTCCCGGTACCAGGAGCGGACCAGGCCCTCGCCCCACGGGGTGAACAGCAGCGAGAGGGTGTCGCCGCGCTGCCCGGTGGCCCAGGCGGCGAACCTGTCCAGCGCGGCCCGGTCGGCGCGCAGTTGCTCCGGGGTGTCCCGCCGCTTGCCGAACGGGCAGTACGGGCAGTCGTAGTCGCAGGAGGCCAGCGGGCCCCGGTACAGGATCGTCAGGTCCAGCGGCGCGGGGGCGGGCGGGGGGAACGCGGGCAAGCCTTGGCCGGCCGGCGGGCGGAATACGGGCATGCCCAGGTCGGCGGGCGGGCGGCCGCTCACTTCGCCTCGTAGGCGGCCATCAGGTCGCGCACGGCGGGGGAGAAGAGGTCCGGGCCGACGGCGTCCGAGTGGGCCAGGCCCTCGGGGGTGAGCCGGAGCCGGCCGGGGGTGTCGGCGAGCCGGCCGGCCGCCCGCAGTGCGGCCAGCTCGGCGGCGAAGTCGTCCGCTGCGGCGGTGCCGAACCGCCGCCGGTAGTCGGCCAGGTCCAGGCCCTCGGCCTGCAGAAGCGACTGCACCAGGTGGCGCCGGCGGGCCTCCTCGCCGTCCATCCGGTGGCCGTACTCGGCGTGCCCGAAGTCGGTGGTGGAGACGTAGTCGTCGATGATCGAGCGGACCTGGGTGGCGTCCACCGCGTAGTCGAAGGAGTAGTGCAGGGCGGCGGTGTACGAGCGGGACCCGCAGCCCAGGCCCACCATGCCGTCGCTCTGGCAGCTGTACTCGTCGGTGCCGGCCTGCGGCGAACCGGCCCGGCGGAACATCCGCATCGAGACCTGCTGGTAGCCGTGCGCGAGCAGGTGGTCCCGGCCCGCGCGGTAGAGGGCGAGGCGCTGCTCGTCCCAGGCCCGCGAGCCGTGCTCGCCGGCGCGCCGGCCGAGGCCGGTCAGCGGGCGCACGTACAGCGGGTAGAGGTACAGCTCCTCGGGCTGCCAGGCCAGGGCGGCGTCCAGCGAGCGCAGCCAGCTCACGGGGGTCTGGCCCTCGATGCCGTAGATCAGGTCGATGTTGAGGACGGGGAAGCCGGCGGCGCGGATCCGGCCGAGCGCCGCCTCGACCGCGGCGCGCTTCTGCGGGCGGACGGCGGACTTCGCCTCCTCGTCCAGGAAGGACTGCACGCCCAGGCTGAGCCGGGTGGTGCCGCGGGCGGCGAGCACCTCCAGCCGGTCGGCGGTGGCGGTGTCGGGCGAGGCCTCCACCGAGAGCGGGATCGCCCGCAGGTCGGCGCCCATCCGCCGCTCGGCGATGTCGCACAGGCGCTCCAGCTCGGCGGCGCTCAGGTAGGTCGGGGTGCCGCCGCCGAAGGCCGCGAGGGCGAACCGGGCGCCCTCGTCCAGGGCTCCGCGCACCGCGTCGGCCTGCCGCTCCAGCGCGTCCAGGTAGGCGGTGGTGAGGCCTTCCGGGCCGCCGATCCGGGTGAACAGGTTGCAGAAGCCGCAGCGCACCTCGCAGAACGGTATGTGCAGGTAGAGCGAGAGCGCGTGCTGCGGCTCGCCGGCCCAGAGGTCGCGCAGCGCGGGCCGGTCCGGCAGCCGGCGGTACGCCGTCTTGTGCGGATAGGCGTAGACGTAGCTGCGGTACGGGGAGTCCGCCGACGGGGCGCCGGTCAGCAGCGGCAGCGTGGTGGTCATCGGGGCGGCGTCTCCTGGGCGGGGCCGGGCAGGTCCTGGGCGGGGCCGGGCAGGGTGAAGTGCGCGTACGGGACGGTCCAGACGACCTCGTGGCCGATCCGGTGCCCGGTGTACCCGTCCTCGCCGTACGCCGTGCCGTGGTCGGAGCAGACGACGGCGAAGCACGGCCGGCGCCGGCTCATCGCGGCGAACAGCCGCCCGATGTGCCGGTCGACGTACTCCAGGGCGGCGGCGTGGCTGGCCCGGCTGTCGCCGTGCTCCCGGGTGGCGCCGGGCAGGTGGAACCAGTTCGGCTGGTGCAGGGCGGCCACGTTGAGGAACAGGAAGAGCGGCTGCCCGGCGGGCTGCCCGGCCGCGACCTCCTCGGCGCGGGCCACCTGGGCCTCGAAGGAGACCGGCGAGGGCACGCCGAACTCCGGCTCCCAGTGGCTCTCCTGGAACATCCCCGGCAGTACCGAGCCGAGCGGGCCCTGCTTGTTGAAGAAGCCGACGCCGCCGATGCAGACCGTCCGGTACCCGGCCGCGGCCAGCGCGGACGGCAGGTCCGGGGTGTCGAACACCCAGGTGCGCGGTTCGGTGGTCTCGGAGCCCGCGAAGCGGGCGGCGAACAGCCGCGGGTGCGGGCCGTCAGGGCTGGCCGGGGTCGGCAGGAACCCCGCCAGGATGGCCTGGTGGGAGGCGTAGGTGAAGCTGCCGGGGGCGTGCCGGCGCTCCCAGCGCCCGCCCGGCAGGACGGCCGCCAGGTGCGGGATGCGGCCGGCCTCGGCGAGCTCCCGGGCGACGTCGAACCGGAGCGTGTCGAGGGTGACCAGCAGCAGGTCGTGACTGCCGACGATCTCGTTCATGTCGGGTGCCGGGGGCATGGCCGGGGCCGGGGGCGGGACAGCGTGGTTCACGGGGTGGCTCCATGGCCTGGGGGCGGGGCGACGGTACCGGTCCGGGCGCCGGTACGGGACGGGTCGGTACGGCGGGACGGGTCGGCGGCGGGGGAAGGTCCGGTGCTGCCGGCGGGGCCGGCGGCCGGGGTCGGGCGGGCCGGGCCGGCGAGTACGGCGGCGAGTTGGGCCGCGTAGGTGTCGAGCCCTTCGGCGGGGCCGCCGGGCAGGCCGGTCAGACCGGGCAACAGGTCGCCGAAGGCGTTCACCTCGCCGACCAGGTAGCGCCGCCAGTCGGCCCCGGGCAGCACGTCCACGCCGGCGGCCAGGGAGCCGGGGAAGCACCCGGCCGCCCACTCGGCGGTCTCCAGCAGGGTGGTCCAGTGCGGGCCGGCCGCCTCCCGGAGCAGCTCGGTGTCGCCCCGGGCGCCGCCGAGATGGAGGTTGGTCATCGGGCCGGTGCTGGTGCGCACCACCAGGTGGGTGGCCCGGCCGGCGACCACCACCACCCGCAGGTCGGCCGCCCGGCCGTGCTGGGCGGACTTCGGGATCCAGCGCTCCACGTGCAGGCCGTCCGGCGCCAGCCGGTCCACGATCGCGGCGATCCCGGCCTCCTCCTGGTAGCGGCGCACCCGCAGCGAGTTGTGCAGTTCGCCGCCCTGCCAGGACACCGAGGTGGTGACCGAGAGCCGCCCGCGCGGGCCGGACTCCAGGGCCAGCACCCCGGAGGCGGAGGAGCCGTGGGCGGGTTTGACGAAGACCCGGCGCATTCCCGCCGCCGCCAGCCGTTCCTTCAGGTCCGCCCAGCCGGTGACGGGCCCCGCCGACTGGTCGAGCGCCGGCGGGACGGGCACGCCCGCGCCGGCCAGCAGCCGGTGGGTGCGGCGCTTGTCGAACATCACGGCGATCTCGGCGGGCGCGGACAGCAGCCGGGCCCCGGGGGCGGCCCCGACCGCCCGGTCCACCCCCGCCAGCGCTGCGGTGAACCCGGCGTACCAGGCGGCGCTGCCCTCCACCCGGGTCGGCGCGTACCCCGGGCCGAGTGCGGCGCCGCGCAGCAGCCTGTCCACCGCCTCGTCCTCGCCGGGGGAGTCCACCCGCAGCAGGGTGCCCGGCTCGATCCGGTACTCGCCGCGCAGCACGTCCAACCAGGGCAGCACGGCGGGTTCGGGCAGCCCGGAGGCCCGGACGGCGGCGGCGAACAGCGCCACCCGCCGGTGGCCGGGGTTGCCCAGCACGGTGAGCCGCGGGGCGGTCGGGTCGGTCGGCGGGGCCGGTGTCATCGCTGTCGGTCGTCCGTCGGGGCTCGGGTGGGCTGCCGGGTCACTCGCCGTTGGCGACGTAGGGCCGGTCGTCGTCCAGGTCCTGCTGCTGGGAGAGGTCCAGTGCCGTGCCGGCCGCGCCCACGGTGTCCTTCAGGCGCTGCTGCATCTCCTCGGAGAGGTAGTGGTGGTGCAGGTCGAGCGCGGCGAGGTGGGTGAGCGGCTGGCCGGCCAGCAGGGCGGCCGCGCCCTGGTCGCTCAGCGTGCCGAGGGCCAGGCTGAGCTTCGACAGCTGGGCCACCACCGGTGCGCCGGCCAGGGCGGCGGCCAGCTGGTCGGTGAGGTCGCTGTTCTCCAGCCCGAGGTGGCGCAGTGCGGGCAGGCGGCCGCCGTCGAGCAGCGGTGCGAGGTCGTCGAGGGTGGTGTCCGCGCCGTACCACTCGGTGCCGAGCCAGAGTTCGAGCCGCTCCAGGGCGGGCAGCTCGCAGGCGCCGATCGCCTGGGAGACCGTGCCGGAGAGGCCGCCGGACTCGAAGCGCAGGGCGCGCAGGTGCTCGTGCCGCAGCGGCCGCAGGTACGGCGGCGCGACCTCGCCGTACGTCGAGTACGCGCCGCGGGCGACGAGCTCCTCCAGTCGCGGGTAGGCCTCCAGCAGCGGGGTGAGGTCGGCGGGCTGGATCCAGGAGATCTCGTTCTCCTCGTACGTCACCTCGCCGAGGAACAGGGCCCGCAGGGCGGGCAGCCGCTCGGCGCTGCGCACGATCAGCGCCAGCGACTCGGTGAGCGGGTCCATGGCGTCGTCGCCCCACCAGGAGCCGATCACCAGGGCCCGTACCGCGGTGCCGTCGACGGCGGTGAGGAAGGACTCCCACAGCTCCTCGAAGCTCCCGTCCCCGTCGTAGTCCAGGTGCAGGCGCCAGGCGACCTCGCCGGCGGCGGGCAGCGGCTTGCCGTCGGCGAGCGCGGCCTCCACGTTGAACACGGGCAGGCCGTGGAATTCCTCGATGTGCCGGCCGATCGCCATGGCGCGTCTCCTCGGGCTGGAAGGGGCTGACCCTTGTCTACCAGGTGCCGCCGACAGCGCTCGCGGGCGGTCCGCCCGGGCGTGGCCGGCGGCGCCCGGGGGCTCGTTGTCGGACCCCGCCCGTAGCGTCTGCCGTGTCGTCAAGAAGGCAGCGAGTGCGGGGAGGCGCCGTGTACCGGCAGGGTGATGTGCTGATCGTTCCGGTGGAGGAGGCGGCTGTCCCGCAGCGGGTGGCCGGCCTGCCCGGGCAGCCGCGGGACGCCCGGGGGCGGCTGGTGCTGGCCCTGGGCGAGGTGACCGGCCACGCGCACGCGGTGGTCGGGCCCGGCGAACTGCGCCGGGAGCCGGGCCCGTTCGCCACCGCCTGGCTGCACCTGCCGGAGGGCGGCCGGGTGGTGCACGAGGAGCACGCCGTGATCCCGCTGCCCAGGGGCTGGTACCGGGTGGTGCGCCAGCGCGAGTACCTGCCGGGCGCCGTCCGGGTCGTGGCCGACTGAGAGCGCCCGACAACAGGACACGTCGGTCCGAACCGCCCGCGCGGCGGCAGCCCACCCCCAGGACGCAGGAACCAGGAGCAGGACGATGACCCAGCAGACCGACCGGCCCGACCGGGCCCTCGCCGCCCCGCCGGCCGTCCTCCCGCCGGCCACCCGGCCGGCCGACCCCGCGACGGCCGACCCCGCCCGGGTGGCCGCCGACTGGCGCCGGGTCGCCGTCGCCACCGCGCCCGTCGCCGACGCCCCGCGGGACCGGGCCGCGGCGGAGCGGGCGGTACGGACGGCCTACCGGGCCGCCGGGCTCGCCGACCCGGCGGCCGTGGTCCGGCTGGACTCGCCGCTGCAGGCGCTCGCCGCCGCCCTGATCCTCGGCGGCGGCGCGCAGGCCGTACTGGCCGGCCCGGGCGCGGCGCAGGCGGCCCCGGTGTTCGCGGCCGCCCGTGAGCGGCTGGCCGCCGCCGGGGTGGCCGCGGTGCCGGGCGCGGCCGGGCCGAGCGTCCGCGAGCGGGTCCGCACGGCGCCCTGGGAGCGGGCCCGCCGGCAGGTGCGCGAGCGGCTCGGCGGGGCCGGCTGGGCCCGGCTCTGGGCGCTGACCGGCGGCGAGCTGTGGCCGCAGACCCAGGCTTTGACCGGGCGGATCGAGGGCGTGCTGACCGACCGGCTGGCCCCCGAGGCCGAGGAGGACGCGGACGGCCCGGTGCGGGCGCGGGCCGCCGCTGCCGTCCGCACCGTCCGGTCGGCCCTGCTGGACGCCGTGCTCGGGCAGCACGACGCGCCCTGGCTGTCGGCCTTCGACGCGGCCGGCCCCGGCTTCGACGGGGAGCTCGCCGACCTGGCGGGCCTCGCCGGCGTCGCCCGGCACGCCGGCTGGTGGTGGCCGTACGAGCGGGTCGCGCTGGTCGCCGCCCGCCCGACCACGCTGCACCGGGACGAGGCCGGCCGGCTGGACCGCGCGGACGGCCCCGCGCTCGCCTACCCCGACGGGTTCGCCCTGCACGCCTGGCGCGGCCTGCCGGTGCCCGAGGACTTCCTGGCCGGGCTGGACGGCCTGACCGCCGAGCGGATCCGCGAGGAGGAGAACGCCGAGCTGCGCCGCGTGATGCTGGAGCACTACGGCTACGACCGCTACCTCGCCGACTCGGGCGCCGAGCCGCTGCACCGCGACGAGACCGGCGTGCTCTGGCGGATCCAGCTGCCGGACGACGAGCCGGTGGTGATGGTCGAGGTGGTCAACTCGACGGCCGAGCCGGACGGCACCTTCCGGACGTACTGGCTGCGGGTGCCGCTGGCCACCCGGACGGACCGGGCGGCGTGGCCTGGACCTTCGGCGTCGCCGAGCAGGACTACCGTCCCGAGCGGGAGACCTGAGCCCGCCGCCGGGCCGGCCCAGGGCGACCGGGCCCGGTCGTCACGGCCGCCGTACGGCCCGGTCGTACCGGCCGCGCAAGGCCGGTCCGCGCTTGTCAACCGTACGGGCGACCTATTCGGGGCTCCGGGCACTTGGAGGAATTGATAGGAATTCGCCGACCCGAGCAGTCTGGTTCGCAGGTGGCAGCGGTTGATATACCTCGGATGCATAGACCGGGTGAGCTGTGCGGCCCGCCCGGTGAGATGCGATGAACCAGGTGGTGACGGTCATATGAAGCTCCTCCGTGTCGGCCTCCCCGGCGCTGAGCGCCCGGTCGTACTGGGCCCGGACGGCACCGCGTACGACCTCTCGGGCCGGACGCCCGACATCGACGGCGCGTTCCTCGCCGGGCTCGACCCCGCCGAGCTGGCCCGGGCGGTGGCCGCCGGCGCGCTGCCGGTGACCGACATCGCCGGGCAGCGGGTCGGTGCGCCGCTGGTGCGCCCGGGCAAGGTCGTCGGCATCGGTCTGAACTACCGCGACCACGCGGCCGAGGCGGGGGCGCAGATCCCGACCGAGCCGGTGGTGTTCCTCAAGCCGAGCAACACCGTGGTCGGCGCCTACGACGAGGTGCTGGTGCCGCGTGGCAGCGAGAAGACCGACTACGAGGCCGAGCTGGCCATCGTGATCGGCCGGACCGCCCGCTACCTGGAGACCCACCAGGACGCGGCGGCCGTGATCGCCGGCTACACGGTGGCCAACGACGTCACCGAGCGGGCCTTCCAGTTCGAGCGCGGCGGTCAGTGGGACAAGGGCAAGTCGGCGGAGACCTTCACACCGCTCGGTCCCTGGCTGGTCACCGCCGACGAGGTGGAGGACCCGCAGCGGTTCCCGGTGCGGACCTGGGTCAACGGCGACCTCCGGCAGAACGGCTCCACCGCCGAGATGATCTTCCCGGTGCTGGAGATCGTCCGCTACCTCACCCACTTCATGGTGCTGGAGCCCGGCGACGTGATCGTCACCGGCACCCCGGCCGGCGTCACCCTCGGGCACCCGGGGACGCCGTTCCTGCAGCCCGGCGACGTGGTCGAGATCGAGATCGACGGTCTCGGCCGCCAGCGGCAGGTGCTCGGCAAGGCCTGACCGTAAGGCCTGATCACAGGGTTCGACCGCAGGGCCTGATCACAGGGCTCGGTCACAGGGCCCGACCCGGGCCCGACGGCAAGGTCCTACCGCAAGGCCCGTTCTGCGACCCCGACCCCGGGCACGGGGGTCGGGGCCACCCTCCCCGCCGACCTACCCGCGTACCGACCGCCCGGCGTACCGACCACCCCGCGTACCGATCACCCCGCGTACCGACCGCCCGGCGTACCGATCACCCCGCGTACCGACCGCCCTGCCGGCCCGCCGCCCGACGTCTCAGGGCGACGCCGTCCCGCCCTGCTACACCGTCCCGGCCCGCGCCGACAGCAGCTCCTGCAGCCGCCCGGCCAGCGCCGCCGCCGGCCCGTCCGGCCGCTCCAGCGCGAGCAGTCCGCCCAGCACCTGCGCGGTCTGCGGATCGTGCAGCGCCGAGGCCGCGCTCATCGCCACGAACTGGTCCACCAGCCAGTCGCGCAGCTCCGCCGGCGGGATCTGCCGGCCCTCGTCCAGCCAGGTCAGCGACGCACCCTCGACCACCGAGATCCAGGACCGGACCAGCATCGCCACCCGCGGCCCGGCCTGCCGCACACCCAGGTGCCGCAGTGTCCGGCGCAGCGCCGCCCGCCGGACCTCGTCCACGATCGCCGAGGTCCGCGCCGTCTCCACCACCGAACCGCCGCGCAGCAGCGCCCCGTAGCCGGCATGGTGCTCGGCGACGAAGTCGAAGTAGTGGTCCAGCACGGTCGCCAGCTGCTGGGTCGGGGTGCCCTCCTTCGGCACCTTGAACCGGCTGATCAGCTCTTCCGCGGCACTGCGCAGCGCCGCCTCGTACAACTGCTGCTTGCCGCCCGCGAAGTAGCGGTAGACCAGCGGGCGCGAGGCGCCGGCGGCCTCGGCGACGTCGTCGAGGGTGACCTCCTCGGGCGGCCGGGAGGCGAACAGCTCCAGGGCGACGGCGATGAGTTGCTCGCGGCGCTGCTGCACCGGCAGCCGACGGTAGCCGGCGCGCCGGGGGCGGGCCTCGGCGGGGGACGGGTCTGGCGCGGAGCTGGCTTCCATGGCCGCCAGCGTAGTGGCGGACCGTCCGATCCGGCCCTGTCCGGAGGAGCCGGTTCCGGCATCCGGCACGCGCGGCCCGCACCGTGCCGAGTTGTGCTCCGGGGCGCCGGACGATGCCCCAAGAGGGTTGCATTCGGCCCCGGCTGCGACAGGATGTCCAGATGGTTGAAGAACTGATCAACTCTCACGAAGGCGGCACCACCCCCCGCCGCATCGCGGACTCCTATGTCCAGGCCCTCGCCGAGCTCGACCCGCTGACCGCGGTCTATCTCGGCCTCAACCCCGACGACGACAGGCTGCCGGACCTCTCCCCGGCCGGCGACCGCGAGATCGCCGAACTCGGCCGCCGCACGCTGGCCGAACTCGACGCCGCGGAGGCCGCCGGAGCCTCCCGCGACGAGGCCGAGCGCCGCTGCGCCCGGCTGCTGCGCGAGCGGCTGACGGCCGAACTCGCCGTCCATGAGGCGGGTGAGAACCTGCGGGCCGTGCGCAACCTCGGCTCGCCGGTGCACAACGTGCGGGAGGTCTTCACGTTGATGGCCACCGACACCGCGCAGGACTGGGAGCTCGTCGGCCGCCGGCTGGCCCGGGTGCCGGTGGCACTCGGCCAGTACCGGGAGACCCTGGAGGAGGGCGTCGCCCGCGGTCTCCTCTCGGGCCCCCGCCAGGTCACCACGGTGGTGGGCCAGTTCGGCGAATGGCTGGACCCGGCGACCCCCGGCGGCTGGTTCGGCGAGTTCGTCCGGGCGGCCCCGGAGGAGCAGCGGGCCACCCTGACCGGGATCGCGGTGGCGGCCGCCGACGCGCTGGCGACGCTGCGCGACTGGCTGCGCGACGTGTACGGCCCGGCCGCGGCCGCGGCGCCGGACACCGTCGGCCGTGAGCGGTACGCCCGCTGGGTCCGCTACTGGACGGGCTCCGACCTCGACCTGGACGAGGCGTACGGCTGGGCCTGGCAGCAGTTCCACGAGCTGGCGGCCCAGATGCGGGTCGAGGCGGAGAAGGTGCGGCCCGGTTCGACGCCGATGCAGGCGATGAAGTGGCTGGAGACCGACGGCCCGTCGATCAAGGGCGAGGAGGCGGCCCGCGAGTACCTCCAGGGGCTGATGGACCAGGCGATCACCGACCTCCAGGGCACCCACTTCGACCTGGCCGAGTCGGTCACCAGGGTCGAGTCCCGGCTGGCCCCGGCCGGCAGCGCCGCCGCTCCGTACTACACGGCGCCGTCGCTGGACTTCACCCGGCCGGGCCGGACCTGGCTGCCGACCCTGGGCCGGGAGGCCTTCCCGGTCTGGGACCTGGTCTCCACCTGGTACCACGAGGGCGTGCCGGGCCACCACCTGCAGCTCGCCCAGTGGAACTACGTCGCCGACCGGCTCTCGACCTACCAGGTCAGCCTGGGCGGGGTGAGCGCCAACCTGGAGGGCTGGGCGCTGTACGCCGAGCGTCTGATGGACGAGCTCGGCTACCTGACCGATCCCGGCCACCGGCTCGGCTACCTCAACGCCCAGATGATGCGGGCGCTGCGGGTGATCGTCGACATCGGTATGCACGTCGGCCTGGACTTCCCCGCCGACTCGCCGTTCAAGCCGGGCGAGCCGGTGCTGCCGGACGACGCCCGGGAGTTCTTCGGGCAGTACTGCGGGCTGCCGGCGGAATTCCTGGACAGCGAGCTGGTCCGCTACCTGGGCCTGCCGGGCCAGGCCATCGGCTACAAGCTCGGGGAGCGGGCCTGGCTGCGTGGGCGTGCGGCGGCGAAGGCGGCGCACGAGGCGCGCGGCGAGGCTTTCGACCTCAAGGCCTGGCACATGGCGGCGCTCTCCCAGGGCTCGCTGGGACTGGACGACCTGGTCGCCGAACTCACCGCGCTGTAGGCAGGGGCGGCTGGTGGGGGCCCTGCCGGGCTCCCACCAGGGGTCGGACCGGGCCTCTGGTCGTACCTCCCTGGTCCCGTGGTCCGGTCCCGGAGACGGAGGAGGGGTTTAGCCGAGCTGGGCCTTAAGTCCCATTTCGGTACATTTGGGTACATTTTTCCTTGCCAATCGGCCGTCCGAGAGTTTGCCTGGAAGACGACTGCGTGTCCTCTCCGAACCCTCCGGAAGGCTCTCCCAGTGTCTTCGCAACCTCCCCCCGGCGGTCGTACGGCGGACTCCCGCCGCTGGTGGGCGCTGGCCGTGATAGCCATCGCCCAGCTGATGATCGTCCTCGACATCACCATCGTGAACATCGCGCTCCCGTCGGCCCAGACCGACCTCGGCATCAGTGACGCGGACCGCCAGTGGGTCATCACGGCCTACACCCTGGCCTTCGGCGGGCTCCTGCTGCTCGGCGGCCGGCTCGGCGACCTCTTCGGCCGAAAACGGGTCTTCGTGATCGGCCTGCTGGGCTTCGCGGCGGCCTCCGCGCTCGGCGGCGGCGCCCAGGGCCCGACCATGCTCTTCGCGGCCCGCGCCCTCCAGGGCGCCTTCGGCGCACTGCTCGCGCCGTCCGCGCTGGGCCTGCTCTCGACCACCTTCTCCGATCCCAAGGAACGCAGTACGGCCTTCGGCATCTTCGGTGCCATCGCCGGCGGCGGCGCCGCGATCGGCCTGATCTCCGGCGGCCTGCTGACCGAGTACCTGAACTGGCGCTGGTGCCTGTTCGTCAACACCCCGATCGCCATCGTCACCGCGATCTCCGCCTTCTACCTCCTCACCCCTGACCACATCGCCAAGGGCCGCCGGGTGAAGCTGGACCTGCCGGGCGCCTTCCTGGGCTGCGGCGGCCTGCTCGCCATCGTGTACGGCACCTCCGAGGCCGTGACGCGCGGCTGGGGCGACTGGCTGGTGCTCGGCTCGCTGTGCCTGGGCGTCCTGATGCTGCTGCTCTTCGTGCTGGTGGAGAAGCGCACCCCGCACGCACTGCTGCCGCTGCACATCGTCGCCGAACGCAACCGTGGCGGCGGGGCCCTGTCGGTGGGCCTGGCCATGATCGGCATGTTCGGCGTGTTCCTGTTCCTCACCTACTACCTCCAGATCATCAAGGGGTACTCGCCGGTGATGACCGGCGTCGCGTTCCTGCCGATGACCGGAGCGATCGTGCTCAGCTCGACCGGCATCGCCGCACGACTGATGACCAGAGTGCCGTCGCGCAACCTGATCGCCTCCGGCCTGCTGCTGGCCGCCGGCGGCCTGGCGGTGCTGACCCAGATCACCGTCACCAGCGCCTACGTGGCCACCGTGCTGCCGGGCGAACTGCTGCTCGGCTTCGGCATGGGCCTGGTGTTCATGCCCTCGATGAGCCTGGCCACCCTGAACGTCGCACCCCGCGAGACGGGCGCGGCGGCGGCCACCATCAACTCGGCCCAGCAGGTGGGCGGCTCCTTCGGTACGGCACTGCTGAACACCATCGCGGCCAGCGTCACCGCGACCTACCTCGCCTCCCGGGTCGCCACGGACCCGCTGGTCCAGGCCCAGGGCGCGGTGCACGGATACGCCGTGGCCACGACGGTCGCGATGGTCATCCTGCTGGCGGCCGCCCTGATCGCGTTCCTGATGATCAACCACCGGCCGGCGCCGGGCGAGGCCACCGGCGGCGCCCCCTCCGAACCGGGTGCCGAGGCGGACGCCGAGGCGGCGGCCGGCCGGCAGCCGCAGCCGGACCCGCACGTCGCCCGGACGGCGAACCCGCAGGCGGCCCGGTCGCGCGCGGACTCCCCGGCGGCGGACTCCCCGGCGGCGGGCTCCCGACGGCCCGACACCCTGAACCCCGACCCGCTCAGATCGGAATCCTGAGATCCGGACCGACCGGCCGGGGCCTGCGGGCCCGGGGTGCGAGCCCCGGGCCCGCTCGGTGCGCCGGGCGCCGGCCCGAGCCGACCGCAGGAGATCGTCTGAAAGTTGCAGAAAGATATTGCACGCGCCTCGCCCGGCTGCTTGACTCCTGCTGCGGATCAGCCGCGTGCTCCGCCCGAGCACCCAGCCAACAGCCGAAGGGGCCACCACCGTGCCTGAGTTCGACCTGCTCGTCGTCGGCGGAACCGGCGTGGACACCATCGTCAGGGTCGACCGGCTGGAGGTCCCGGACGGCGATTCGGTGTACGCCCCGCCGATCCGCGACTACGTCGCCCACACCGGCAACGGCGTGGCCCTCGGCGCCCACGAGCTCGGGCTGCGCACCGCCTTCGTCGACTTCCTCGGCGACGACCCGCAGGCCGAGCTGATCCTGGCCGAGTACGCCCGCCGCGGCCTGCTCTTCGACCACCTGCTCTCCCCGCACGGCACTCCGCGCGCGGTCAACCTGGTGGACGCCGAGGGCCGGCGGTTCTCCTTCTACGACGGCCGCCACCCCGCCGACCTCCGGCTGCCGAGCGAGTTCTACCTGCCGTACCTCGAACGCAGCCGGCACGTGCACCTCTCCATCACCGGCCCCAACCGCGACATGTACGGGGACATCCGCAGGCTGGGCCTCACCAGCTCCACCGACCTGCACGACTGGGACGGCCACAACCCGCACCACCACCACTACGCGGTCAACTCCGACCTGGTCTTCCTGTCCGTCGCGGGCTGCCGGGGCCGCCACCAGGAGGTCATGCGGCGGATCCTCGCCGAGGGCCGGGCCCGGCTGGTCGTCGCCACCGACGGCGCCGACGGCTGCCACCTGCTGACGCGGGACGAGCCCGCGCTCGTCCGCCACTTCCCCGCCCTCCCGCCGGCCGCGCCGGTGGTCGACACCAACGGTGCCGGGGACGCCTTCGTGACCGGGTTCCTGCACGCCTGGTTCGACGGCCGGCCCGCCGAGGAAGCGGTGGTGAGCGGTGCCGTCGCCGGCGCGTACGCCTGCACGAGCGCCGGGACGCACACCGACTTCATCTCCGCGCAGGGCCTCGCCGAGGGCCTCGTAGGCGCCCTGAACGGCCGCTGACCGGCGGCTCTCCCGCGGGCGGCGGCCCGGGGCGGGAATTCTCATCGGACTCCCAGCACAGCATCACGGCCCTCCCAGCTCGGCCCTGCACAGTCGGACGGTAAGCGAACCGACGCAGGACCGGGGGCAGGAGTGGGGCACCGGATGGGACAGCACCGGGCCGGGCAGCACGCCCGCCGAAAGCCGCCGCGGCGGCGCATCCTGCGGCCGGCCCTGGCCACAGCCTGCGCCGCGCTGGCCGTCGCCGCCGTCCTGGCCGGCACCCACGCCCTGACCTCGCGCGCCACCGCCGCCGCCCCGCACGCCACCTCGGCGGACACCGAGCCCACCACTTCGGCCGGTCCGTCCACGGCGCTCGCCCCGGCGGCCGCGGCCACCACCCAGGACCCTCCCACCCCCCAGGAAGCGGCGTCCGGCTCCCCGACCCCGGCGGCCGTCCCCGTGGCCACCGCGACCGCGACGGTCAAGCGGGGCACCACCGCGGACGCCCCGGCGGACGCCGAATCCGCCAAGGTCGGCGCCCTGTTCAACGGTCCGGTCGCGGCCGGCGGGCACTTCTGCACCGCCAGCGTCGTCCACAGCCCCACCAGGAACCTGCTGCTCACCGCCGCCCACTGCCTCAGCAGCTCCGGCGACGTGACCTTCGCCCCCGGCTACCGCGACGGTTCGGCGCCGTACGGGAGCTGGAAGGTGACCGCCGTCCACACCACCACCGGCTGGGACCAGCACCGCGACCAGGACGAGGACTTCGCGATCCTGGAGGTCGCCGCCGACCAGGGCCGGGAGATCGAGGACGTGGTCGGCGCCCACCCGCTCGGCACCGGCGAGAGCTTCTCCGCCCAGGTCCGCCTCCTCGGCTACCCCAACGCCGGCGAGACGCCGCTCACCTGCGTCAACGCCACCAGCCGCGAGGACACCTACCAGCGCGCCATCGACTGCCCCGACTACACCGGCGGCACCAGCGGCGGCCCCTGGATCAGCACCGCCACCGGCGCCGTGATCGGGCTGATCGGCGGCTACCAGGAGGGCGGCGACACCCCGGACACCTCGTACAGCGCCCTTTTCGACCACACCATCACCGCCCTCTACGCCACGGCGGTCGCGGCGGCGGGCTGAGCGACCCGGCACGGGCGGCGGTCAGCGGGCGGTCAGTGGGCCCCGGAGCGGGGCAGCACTCGTCCTCGCTTCGGCCGTCCTGGCATCCGCCGCCGCGCTCGCCACCTCGGCCCGTCCGCCCGTAGGGCCCGGAGCCCCAGAACGGGGTGGAGGCCTACCGGCTGTCCGGCCGGATCGAGCTGGAGCAGGTCCGCACGATCGACCCGAAGGTCTGCAACTCCATGCGCTCCACCGGTGTCGCGTCCTTCGAACGACCTGTGGATCGATGCCGAGGGCCGCACCGTCCGCTTCGAGCAGTGGATCCAGAGCGCCCACGGTCCGGCCCACGACACCGTCGCCTTCAAGGACTTCGGCCCGGCCGAATCCTTCTCGGCCCCAGCCATGGACTGACCCGCATGACCGGCCCGGCTCCCGGAGCCGTTCGTCCGGATTTTGCGGAGATCGGCGGCCGGGCCCGGTCGACCACGATTAGGGTCGCGGTCATGACATCCCCGTTCAACGAAGCCGTACGCAAGCTCCTCGACGCGCCGCATTCCGCCGTGCTCGCCACCCTCAACCCGGACGGGGCCCCGCAGACCTCGGTCGTCTGGGTCGGACGGGAGGGGGACGAGGTGGTCGTATCCACCGCCGCCGGGCGCCGCAAGGAGAAGAACATCCGCCGCGACCCGCGGGTCAGCCTCACCGTCTACGACCGGGAGAACCCGGACGTCTACGCCGAGGTGCGCGGGACGGCGACGGTCGCCGAGGACGCCGGACGCCGGCTGGCCGTGGACCTCGCCGAGCAGTACGAGGGCCCGGGCGCCGGCCAGGAGTACCTCGACCTGCCGGCGGAGGTGGTCCGGCTGGTCATCCGGATCACGCCGACGCGCGTCCTCGGTAGCGCCACGGCCTGATCCGCGTCACGCCCGGCCCAGGCCCTGACCTCTTCAAGCCCGGCCCGATTCCACCCGTCCCGATGCAACCCGTCCCGATGCGACGGGGCCTGATCGGCGCCGGGGCGGCCGCGCCCCGACGCCTACGGCAACCGGTACGCGGTCAGGCGCACTTCGTCCCGCGGTCGACCAGCACCACGGCGCCGACCTTCTCGGCGGCTACGGTGAACTCGTACACCCAGCCCTGCGGCCCGCCGGCCGGCATCCGGTAGCGACCACTGCCGGCGAGTTCCAGGCCGCGGGCCCCGTAGGCCGTCCTGAGCTCGTCGACGGTGGAGCCGGCGCCGATCCCCTCGACCGTCCGGGCGCCCGCCGGGGCGACCAGCTCGTGCAGCCCGCCCTTGCCGAACGAGGCGCCGCCCGCGGCCGCGAAGGCCTTGTCCCGCTCCTCGCGCGCCGTCGCCACCCCGACCACGGCCTGGGCCGCGTCGGCCATCGCCCGGGCGGCCTCCGCCTGGCGGGCGGCGTCGTCCGCGGAGTCCCGGGCGGAGGCGCCGGGCCCCACCTTCCCGCTGTCCGCCTTCGCGGCGGCGGCGTCGGCCTTGGCGTCGAGGTCCTTGAACCTGGCCTCCGCCGCGGTCTCGGCTGCCATCCTGACCGGGTCGGGCGCGGGCCCGCCCGTGTAGGAGAAGTCGACGCAGCCGTCCAGCGTGGACACCGGGGCGGCCGCCAGCGCACCGCCGGCCAGCGCCGCCTCCTTGGCCGTGCCCGGGGCCAGCCCGCGGTACCCGGTGGCGCCGAAGACCTCCGGCGCCTTGCCGGCCGCCGACTTCCCTGAGCCGGCCGGCGCGGCCGCGCCCGCTGCGGCCGGCTCGGCGGCCGGACCGCCGGAGCAGGCCACCGCGCCCGCCCCGACCAGTGCCACCGCGAGACCCAGGCCGATCATCCGCCCGGCCCGGCCGCCGGACGTCCTCCCCGATGCTGCCTTCATTGCTGATTCCCCCCGCAGACGATCCGACGGGACGGCGCCTCGCCGCCCCACTTCAAGATCATTGTCCATGTCGGCGGCGCCGCCGCCTCGGTCGGGGCGTGTGAACAGGTGCACGGGACGGGTCACTTCGGCTCGGCGGTGATTCCACCCGGGCGCCCGTGAGCCCTCGGCGTCCCCACCGAGCCCGGACATGACGAAGGCCCTGCTTCGCGGCAACTCACCGCTTGGCTGGGCCTCTTCGGCGCTGGTGGTCACCCGGTGCGACCCGGGTGGACGCCCCTCGGCCGAAACCGGCGAACCGGCCGGCCGGTGCCTCCGGTCGACCGTGACCGCCCCCATCCGGAGCGGTGTCGCACGCGGACCCCCGGGTCCGTCACCTGGGTGACCGGTCGTCGCCGGCCGCCTTCACCACTCCGAGAACGGGCACCGTCAGAAAGCCGACCAGGATCGGCAGCTTCCACAGGCCCGGCACCGCCGATGTCATCGCCATCCCTGGCAACGCGATCAGGAACGACACCAGTGCCGTCGCCCACGCCCAGCCCCCGCCGGACTTCAGGCGCCACCAGGCCACCAGCCACAAGACCGCCACGAGCACCGACAGCCCGGCGTACAGCAGCGCCGCAAGTTGCGCCAGGGCAGGACCCACCAGGTCGTCCGCATCGAGGGCACCCGCCGGAGTGGTGTCCACCGCGGCGGCAGCCGTGCCGGCCCCGGCCGCCACGGCCAGCCAGTACCCGGCCTGTCCCCATGCCCATCGCCGTTCCGTCACTTCACCCCTCCAGCACTCGCGTCGCACCCTACCGCCCGGTGTAACGGCAAAGGGGCGGCCCGACCGCACCAGGACCGGTGGAGCACGGGGGAGCCCGACTCGCGGGCAGAGTGCATGCACGGAGCGTGCCCCACCCGGCGCCCCGAGGGCGGTGCGGCCTCATGGGTCGGGTCAGGTCGTCGACACCGGTTCTGGCCGGAGGGCCAAACCGTGGAGCCGCCCGTCCCCGGCCTCGGTGGGTCGATCGCGGTAGGCGGTTCCGCCTGCTCCATCCTCCGAGGCAGGACCCGGAAGCCGTGCGGCCGGCCGAACCACCGGACCCGTCCGGCACGTGAGAGAAGCAGAGCTCAGCCGATCCGGACATGACGAAGGCCCAGCTTCGCGGCAACTCACCGCTTGGCTGGGCCTCTTCAGCACTTCTCGCGAAGTGCCCCCGGTAGGATTCGAACCTACGCACCCGCCTCCGGAGGGCGGTGCTCTATCCCCTGAGCTACGGGGGCCTGCTCTTCGTCGCGACCTTGCTGCGACGTGGAGAACATTACCAGGCCGTCGGCTCTGTCCGTGCACGGGTTTTGACGGACGCGTCGGAACGGGTTCCGGCGGGGGTGACGGAAGTGCGGAAAGCCCGGACGGGGCGGTGGGCGCGCGGCTACCCTCGGTGAGGTGTCTGGAGTGTCCGGGCGGGTCCTCGTGGTGGACGACAGCGAGGTGATCCGCCAGCTGATCAGAGTCAACCTGGAGCTTGAGGGCTTCGAGGTGGTGACTGCCGCCGACGGCGCGGAGTGCCTCGAGGTGGTCCGCCGGGTGGACCCGGACGTGGTGACGCTCGACGTGATGATGCCGCGCCTGGACGGGTTGAAGACGGCGGCGCGGCTGCGCGCGGCGCCGCGCACCAGTCACCTGCCGATCGCGATAGTCAGCGCCTGCACGCCGGCGGATCTGGACCGGGGCGAGTCGGTGGGGGTGGACGGCTACCTGGGCAAGCCCTTCGACCCGGCGGACCTGGTGGCCCTGGTGCACCGGTTGATGGCGTTGCGCGCGGGCGGCGGCCGGACGTCCGGGTTCGCCTACGGTTTCGGCGCCGGGCCGGGCGCTCCGGGCGGCGGTGTCCCGGGGGTGCCGGGCCGTCCGGGTGCTCACGGTGTTCCGGCGCCGGGCGTTCCGGGTCCGGCCGCTCCGGGGCAGGGCGGTCCGGGCGTCGGCGGCCCGGTCGCGGGCCCCGGCGAATTCCGCTCTCAGCGAACAGAGCGGGGTTGACGGCCGCCACCGACGACGCCGCGAACCGCAACGGCCTGCCGGTCGGGTGCCGGTGGGGCGGGTGAGGCCCGGGCGGGCCCGGCGTCTCAACGGGTAAACCGGGTGGCGGGCGGGCACCCTCTCTCGCCTACGCTTGGCGTCGTGACACCCGCAGAGCTTTCCCAGGCAGTCCAGGCCGCAGTGCGCACCGCCGTCGAGGCGGGCGAGCTGACCGTCACCGTGCCCGAGCACGTGACCGTCGAGCGGCCCAAGAACAGGGACCACGGCGACTACGCCACCAACGTGGCCCTCCAGCTCGCGAAGCCGGCCGGCAAGCCGCCGCGAGCCGTCGCCGAACTGGTCGCCGCACGCCTGCGAGAGCTGCCCGGGGTCGCCAAGGTCGACATCGCCGGACCGGGCTTCCTGAACATCACCTTCGACGCCGCCACCCAGGGCGAGCTGGCCCGCACGATCGTCGAGGCGGGTACGGCGTACGGCCGCAACGAGGCGCTCAAGGGCCTGAAGATCAACCTGGAGTTCGTGTCGGCCAACCCGACCGGCCCGATCCACATCGGCGGCGTCCGCTGGGCGGCCGTCGGCGACTCGCTGGCCCGGGTGCTCAAGGCCACCGGCGCCGACGTCACCACCGAGTACTACCTCAACGACGCTGGCGTGCAGATCTCCAAGTTCGCCGCCTCGCTGCAGGCCGCTGCCAACGGCCGGCCCGCGCCCGAGGACGGCTACGTCGGCCAGTACATCGTGGAGATCGCCAAGGCCCTGGTGGCCGGGATCCCCGGCGTGCTCGACCTGCCGGTGGAGGAGCAGCTGGAGACCTTCCGGGTCGAGGGCCTCAAGCTGATGGTCGCCGAGATCCAGCGCTCGATGGCCGAGTTCGGCACGCACTTCGACACCTGGTTCTCCGAGAAGTCGCTGCACGACTCCGGCGCGGTGGAGAAGGCGATCGAGCGGCTGCGCGCCCAGGGCCACGTCTTCGACGAGGACGGCGCGATCTGGCTGCGCACCACCGACTTCGGCGACGACAAGGACCGCGTCCTGATCAAGGCCGACGGCGAGACCACCTACTTCGCGGCCGACGCGGCGTACTACCTGAGCAAGCGGGACCGCGGCAGCGAGGTCTCGGTCTACATGCTCGGCGCGGACCACCACGGCTACGTCAACCGGCTCAAGGCCATCGTGGCCTGCGCGGGCGACGACATGGACCGCAACATCGAGGTCAAGATCGGCCAGTTCGTCAAGATGCTGCGTGACGGTGAGGAGGTCCGCATGTCCAAGCGGGCCGGCAACATCATCACCATCGACGACGTGGTCGACTGGATCGGCGTGGACGCGGCCCGCTACACCCTGGCGCGCTCCTCCACCGACTCGACGATCACGCTCGACATCAACGTGCTGACCAGCCAGTCGAACGAGAACCCGGTCTACTACGTCCAGTACGCGCACACCCGGATGTGCGGCGTGGCGCGCAAGGCGAAGGAACTGGGCGTCGACAAGGGCTCGGCCGAGGACTTCAAACCCGAGTTGCTCGCCACCCAGTGGGAGAGCGACATGCTCGGCGCGCTCGGTGAGTTCCCGCGGATCCTCGCCAAGGCCGGCCAGACCCGCGAGCCGCACCACGTGGCGCGCTACCTGGAGGACGTGGCGGGTGTCTACCACCGCCTGTACGACAACTGCATGTTCCTGCCCAAGGGCGACGAGGAGATGACGGACACGCACCGTGCCCGGCTCTGGCTGGTGGAGGCCGCGCAGACGGTCGTCGCCAACGGCCTCACGCTGCTCGGCGTGACAGCCCCCGAGCGGATGTAACCGCCCCACGCGCAGACGGGGCGGTGACGGTCCTTCCGGGCCGTCGCCGCCCCTTTCCATAGATCCACCCGCTTCAGGACCCACCCGCTCCAGAGATCCGCCCACGCTCCAGCCGAGAACGTCAGGAAGAGGACATGAGCCGCTCCGCCCACCCCGCAGGCCCGCGCCACGGCGACGTGCTGCCCGAGGGTCACTACCAGGCCCCGCCGAGCGACCTGAACGCCCTCGACCCCAAGGTGTGGTCCCGGACGGTCGCGCGCGGCGAAGACGGCGTGGTGACCGTCGGCGGGCTGGACGTGAAGGCGCTGGCCGCCGAGTACGGCACCCCCGCGTACGTGCTGGACGAGGATGACTTCCGTACCCGGGCCCGGGCCTGGCGGGACGCCTTCGGCGCGGGCGCCGACGTCTACTACGCGGGCAAGGCGTTCCTCTCCAAGGCGATCGTGCGCTGGCTGCACGAGGAGGGGCTCAACCTCGACGTGTGCAGCCAGGGCGAGCTGGCGGTGGCGCTGGCCGCCGGGATGCCGGCGGAGCGGATCGCGCTGCACGGCAACAACAAGTCCGCGGACGAGCTGGAGCAGGCGGTCAAGGTCGGGGTCGGCCACATCGTGGTGGACTCCTACCAGGAGATCGACCGCCTGGCGGCCATCGCCGCAGGTCAGGGCGTGCGCCAGCCGGTGCTGATCCGGATCACGGTGGGCGTCGAGGCGCACACCCACGAGTTCATCGCGACCGCGCACGAGGACCAGAAGTTCGGCCTGTCGCTGTCCGGCGGCGCGGCCGCCGAGGCGGTCCGCCAGGTGCTCGCGCGGCCGAGTCTGGAGCTGCGCGGCATCCACTCGCACATCGGCTCGCAGATCTTCGACATGGCGGGCTTCGAGGTCGCCGCCCGCCGGGTGGTGGGGCTGCTCTCCGAGGTCCGCGACGAGCACGGGGTGGAGCTGCCGGAGATCGACCTCGGCGGCGGCCTCGGCATCGCCTACACCAGCGAGGACGACCCGCGTGAGCCCGCCGAGATCGCGGCCGCGCTGGCCGAGATCGTCCGCCGCGAGTGCGCCGCCGCGGACCTGCGGGCGCCGCGGCTGAGCGTCGAGCCGGGCCGGGCGATCGTCGGCCCGACGGCCTTCACGCTGTACGAGGTGGGCACGGTCAAGCCGCTGGAGGGCCTGCGGACGTACGTCAGCGTGGACGGCGGCATGTCGGACAACATCCGCACCGCGCTGTACGACGCCGAGTACTCCGTCGCCCTGGTGTCGCGGGTCAGCGACGCCGAGCCCATGCTGGTCCGGGTGGTGGGCAAGCACTGCGAGTCGGGCGACATCGTGGTCCGGGACGCGTTCCTGCCCGCCGACCTGGCGCCGGGCGACCTGGTGGCGGTGCCGGCCACCGGCGCGTACTGCCGCTCGATGGCCAGCAACTACAACCACGCCCTCAAGCCCCCCGTGGTCGCCGTCCGGGACGGCGCGGCCCGGGTCATCGTCCGGCGCGAGACGGAGGAGGATCTCCTGCGTCTCGATATCGGATGACGAAATTCTTGTCTCAGATCATGGAACGACCGTAGATCCCCGCGGAAAGTCCCGGAGACTGGTACGGACCGAAGGTCCGGCGACCGTCCGAAATGGGCGCCGGAATACACGAAGAATGCAGAGCGGAGTCGGATGATGCGTACGCGCCCGCTGAAGGTGGCGTTGCTGGGCTGTGGTGTGGTGGGCTCCGAGGTGGCGCGCATCATGACGACGGACGCCGCCGACCTCGCCGCGCGTATCGGCGCGCCGGTCGAGCTCGCCGGCATCGCCGTCCGCCGGGCCGGCCGGGCCCGGCCCGGGGTGCCCGAGCACCTGCTCACCACCGACGCCGAGGCCCTGGTGAACCGCGGCGACATCGACGTGGTGATCGAGGTCGTGGGCGGCATCGAGCCGTCCAAACACCTGATCCTGTCGGCGTTCCGGCAGGGCGCCTCGGTGGTCAGCGCCAACAAGGCGCTGCTCGCCCGGGACGGCGCCGAGCTGCACCGCGCCGCCGCCGAGGCCGGCGTGGACCTGTACTACGAGGCCGCGGTGGCCGGGGCGATCCCGCTGATCCGCCCGCTGCGCGAGTCCCTCGCGGGGGACCGCGTCAACCGGGTGCTCGGCATCGTCAACGGCACCACCAACTTCATCCTCGACAAGATGGACTCCACCGGCGCCGGCTACTCGGAGGCGCTGGAGGAGGCCACCGCGCTCGGCTACGCCGAGGCGGACCCGACGGCCGACGTCGAGGGCTTCGACGCCGCCGCCAAGGCCGCGATCCTGGCGGGCATCGCCTTCCACACCAAGGTCACCGCGGCCGACGTCTACCGCGAGGGCCTCACCGAGGTCACCGCCGCCGACATCGCCTCCGCCAAGCAGATGGGCTGCGTGGTCAAGCTGCTCGCGATCTGCGAGCGCTCGGCCGACGGCGAGTCGGTCACCGCCCGGGTCCACCCGGCGATGATCCCGCTGTCGCACCCGCTCGCCTCCGTCCGCGAGGCGTACAACGCGGTGTTCGTGGAGGCCCAGGCGGCCGGCCGGCTGATGTTCTACGGCCCGGGCGCCGGTGGCGCGCCGACCGCCTCCGCGGTGCTCGGCGACCTGGTCGCGGTCTGCCGCAACAAGGTCGCGGGTTCGACCGGCCCCGGCGACTCGGTGTACGCCCAGCTGCCGGCCATGCCGATGGACGAGGTCGTCACCCGCTACCACGTCAGCCTGGACGTGGACGACCGTGCGGGGGTGCTCGCCCAGGTGGCGTCCACCTTCGCCGAGCACGGCGTCTCCATCGACACCGTGCGCCAGCAGGGACGCGACGGCGACGCCTCGCTCGTCGTGGTCACCCACCGCGCCACCGACGCCGCGCTCTCGGCGACGGTCGACAAGCTCCGCGCGCTCGACAGCGTGCGGGGCGTGGCCAGCATCATGCGGGTTGAAGGGGAGTAGGAAGCACCATGAACGCAGTGATCGACAGAGCTGCGCACACCCACCAGTGGCGCGGCCTCATCGAGGAGTACCGCGACCGGCTGCCGGTGAGCGCCGCCACTCCGGTGGTCACCCTGCTGGAGGGCGGCACGCCGCTCGTCCCCGCGCAGGTGCTCTCCGAGCGCACGGGCTGCGAGGTCTACCTCAAGGTCGAGGGCGCCAACCCGACCGGGTCCTTCAAGGACCGCGGCATGACGATGGCGATCTCCAAGGCCAAGGAGGACGGCGCCCAGGCCGTCATCTGCGCCTCCACCGGCAACACCTCGGCCTCGGCCGCGGCGTACGCGGTGCGGGCCGGCATGGTGTCGGCGGTGCTGGTGCCGCAGGGCAAGATCGCGCTCGGCAAGATGGGCCAGGCGCTGGTGCACGGTGCGAAGATCCTTCAGGTGGACGGGAACTTCGACGACTGCCTCACCCTTGCGCGTGAACTGTCCGAGAAGTACCCGGTGGCGCTGGTCAACTCGGTGAACCCGGTGCGCATCGAGGGCCAGAAGACCGCCGCCTTCGAGATCGTGGACATGCTGGGTGACGCCCCGGACATCCACGTCCTGCCGGTCGGCAACGCGGGCAACATCACCGCGTACTGGAAGGGCTACCGCGAGTACGCCGCCGACGGGCTGTCCTCCCGGCTGCCGCGCATGTGGGGTTTCCAGGCGTCCGGTTCGGCCCCGATCGTGGACGGTCACCCGGTGCTCAAGCCGCAGACCATCGCCACCGCGATCCGGATCGGCAACCCGGCCTCCTGGGACTTCGCGATCGCCGCGCGGGACGAGTCGGGCGGCCTCATCGACAAGGTGACGGATCGTCAGATCCTTTCCGCGTACCGGTTGTTGGCCTCGCAGGAGGGCGTCTTCGTGGAGCCCGCCTCGGCGGCCAGTGTGGCCGGCCTGCTGGCGAAGGCGGAGGCCGGACTGGTCGACCCGGGCCAGCGGATCGTCTGCACCGTCACCGGCAACGGCCTGAAGGACCCGGACTGGGCGGTGGCCGGCGCGCCGCAGCCGCCGGTCGTCCCGATCGAGGCGGAGGCCGCCGCCCGCCGGCTCGGCCTGCTCGACTGACCGACGTCACCCGTGGGCCGACTCTTTCGGGGGTTGGCCCACCGGCGTTCCCGGGTGACACTTTTGTGTCATTTTCCGCGTCCTTTTCCCTGTCATTCCGGCATGCATTCCGGCCAGAACCGGCAACACACCGGATCGGTGGGCCGTGGGGTGTACCGCTGTGGAACTTCTCTTCGATACTCTGGAACCGGCCGTGTGGCACATGCCCCGGGCCCGGCCCGCCCCCAGGGCCGCGGCATCGACAGTGACCGCCCGCCCCCGCCGGGGCCCTGCGTGCAGAGCCCGCGTCGTCCCACCCGCCGCCCGCGTCCGCCCGGGCTGCCAGCCGCCCCCGCCGTCACCTTGCACCGACGCTCTCCCGGGCCCCGTCCAGGAGAGCCCCCGTCGCGCGACAGCGCCTAGTTCTTCAGGAGGGTCCAGCCGATGGCCGGTCCTGCGTTCCGTGCCGCCGCCGTCCGGGTCCGGGTGCCCGCCACCAGCGCCAACCTGGGCCCCGGCTTCGACGCCTTCGGACTCGCCCTGGGCCTCTACGACGACGTGGTCGTCCGGGTCGCCGACTCCGGTCTCTCGGTGGACATCGCCGGGGAGGGCGCCGACACCCTCGCCCGGGACGAGCGCCACCTGGTCGTCCGGTCGATGCGCGCCGCCTTCGAGCGCCTCGGCGGCCAGCCGCGCGGCCTCGAAGTGGTGTGCGCCAACCGGATACCGCACGGCCGCGGCCTGGGCTCCTCGTCCGCCGCGATCTGCGCGGGCATCGTCGCCGCCCGCGCCGTCACCATCGGCGGCCCGTCCGCCCTGGACGACGAGGCGCTGCTGGCCCTCGCCTCCGAGCTGGAGGGCCACCCCGACAACGTCGCCGCCTGTCTGCGCGGCGGGTTCACCATCGCCTGGACGGACGAGGACAGTGCCAAGGCCGTGAAGCTGGAGCCCGCCGCCCAGGTGGTGCCGGTGGTCTTCGTCCCGTCCACCGAGGTGCTCACCGAGACGGCCCGCGGCCTGCTCCCGAAGACCGTGCCGCTCGCCGACGCGGCCGCCAACGCGGGCCGCGCCGCGCTCCTCGTCGAGGCCCTGACCAGGCAGCCCGGCCTGCTGCTGGCCGCCACCGAGGACCGGCTGCACCAGGACTACCGGGCTTCGGCGATGCCCGACAGCGCCGGGCTGGTGGGCGCGCTGCGGGCGGAGGGCATCCCGGCCGTGATCTCCGGCGCCGGTCCCACCGTGCTCGCGTTCACCGACGCCGAGGGCGCCGACAAGCTCCTCGGCTTCGCCGGCCCGGGCTTCGCCGCCCACCGGCTCGAACTCGACCGCACGGGTGCCTCGGTACTCCCGCTCGACGTCTGAGACCGCCGCCGCCGCGGGTGCGCCGACCCGCGGCGCGGCCCGGCGGTACGGACACGATTGGCAAGCGCAAGGCTGGGGAATGTCTGAGGGGGTCGGTAGTGTTAACCTCATTGCTGCACCAGGTGCCCTCCGGGGCTCGGTGCGCCGCGTCCCGATCCCAGCGTTCCGCTTCCGCGGAATCAGGGCGATGCACGGGACCGCGATTCTCCGGGAGCCCGCCACAGCGCGTACGCAGCCTGCCTGCGCGATTGCGGCCGCATCCCGAAGCCGTGACGGCACCTGACTCCCACCCGCGGCCTCCAACCTGAGGCCCGGCCGGGCGGAACACGGGCGACCGTCTCGCAACGGGGGCCCGGGATTCGCAGGCAGTGGGCTCCTCCTGCTCCATGGCGGGCAAGGAGGGCGCGGGCCGGCACGAGACCGGTCCACCGCGCAGACCGAGCACCACCCGTGCTTCACACACCGCACCTCGCAGCTCTCTCCCGACTGGCACCTTCATTCGGGGGACCACAGCCTCGGGCCGACGCAGACGAGCGTCGGTCAGGACAGCACAACCGGTCGCCGAGCCAGACAGGCCGACGTCCGCTCCAGGGAAGGACCCTTAGTGAGCGACACCACCGATCTGATGGGCGCGCGCCCCGACGCCGAGGCGCCGGACGCAGCCGCGGCCCCCGCGGCTCCGGCACGACGCCGTCGCACCGCCGCCGCGGGCCTTGACGGTCTCGTCCTGGCCGAGCTTCAGAAGCTCGCCTCGACGCTGGGCATCAGTGGCACCGGGCGCCTGCGCAAGAGCCAGTTGATCGAGGCCATCAAGGAGAAGAGCGGCGGCGACCCGCTGCTCGCCGGCTCCGCGCCGGCCGCCCCGGCCGCCAAGCGCGCCGCCAAGGCCGCAGCGCCGGCCGAGGCCCCGGCCGCCGAGCCGGCCGAGAAGCCCGCCCGTCGCACCCGCGCCGCCGCCGCCCCGGCCGAGGCCCCGGCCGCCGAGCCGCAGACCCAGATCGACATCCCGGTCCAGGCCGCCGCCGAGACCACCGCGCCGGCCCGTGCCGAGCGCACCCGCCGCCGCGCCACCTCGGCCGCCGGCGCCCCGACCGCCGAGGAGGCCGCCGCCGCGTCGGTCGCCACCGAGGCCAAGCAGGCGGAGGCCAAGCAGGCCGAGACCCGCCAGGCGGACGTCAAGCAGGGCGAGACCCGTGCCTTCGACGGCCGCCAGGACGACGGTCGCAGCGAGAGCCGCCGCGACCGCCGTGACCGCCGCGACCGCCGCGAGGGCGGCGAGCGTCAGGACACCGCCGAGTCGCAGGCGGGCCAGGACGGTGACGGCCGCGAGTCGCGCCGTGACCGCCGCAACCGCCGGGACCGCGCCGAGCGCCAGGGCGGCCAGGCCCAGCCCCAGTCCGGCCAGCAGTCCGGCGCCCAGGGCGACAGCCAGCAGGGCCGGCAGACCCAGCAGGGCGGCGGCCAGCCGCAGGTCCAGCAGGGTGGCTACGACGACGACGAGTTCGGCGACGGACGGCGCGGCCGCCGCGGCCGCTACCGCGACCGCCGTGGCCGCGGCACCCGCCGTGACGGCTTCGACGTGGGCCAGCCCGACGTGCAGGTCAACGACGACGATGTGCTGATCCCCGTCGCGGGCATCCTGGACATCCTCGACAACTACGCCTTCGTGCGGACCTCCGGCTACCTGCCGGGCAGCAACGACGTCTACGTCTCGCTGGCCCAGGTCCGCAAGAACGGCCTGCGCAAGGGTGACGCGATCACCGGCGCCGTGCGCCAGCCCAAGGACGGCGAGCGCCGCGAGAAGTTCAACGCCATGGTGCGGCTGGACTCCGTCAACGGCATGGACCCGGAGAGCGGCCGCGGCCGTCCCGAGTTCGGCAAGCTGACCCCGCTGTACCCGCAGGAGCGCCTGCGCCTGGAGACCGACCCGGGCGTGCTGACCACCCGCATCATCGACCTGGTGTCGCCGATCGGCAAGGGCCAGCGCGGTCTGATCGTCGCCCCGCCGAAGACCGGCAAGACGATGATCATGCAGGCGATCGCCAACGCGATCACCCACAACAACCCCGAGTGCCACCTGATGGTCGTCCTGGTCGACGAGCGTCCGGAAGAGGTCACCGACATGCAGCGGTCGGTGAAGGGCGAGGTCATCTCCTCGACCTTCGACCGCCCGGCCGAGGACCACACCGTGGTCGCCGAGCTGGCCATCGAGCGCGCCAAGCGCCTGGTGGAGCTGGGCCACGACGTGGTGATCCTGCTGGACTCGATCACCCGCCTGGGCCGTGCCTACAACCTGGCGGCGCCGGCCTCCGGCCGCATCCTGTCCGGTGGTGTCGACTCGACCGCGCTCTACCCGCCGAAGAAGTTCTTCGGCGCCGCGCGCAACATCGAGAACGGCGGCTCGCTGACCATCCTCGCCACCGCGCTGGTGGAGACCGGCTCCCGGGCCGACGAGGTCGTCTTCGAGGAGTTCAAGGGCACCGGCAACATGGAGCTCAAGCTCGACCGCAAGCTCTCCGACAAGCGCATCTTCCCGGCCGTCGACGTCGACGCCTCCAGCACCCGCAAGGAGGAGATCCTGCTGGGCAAGGAGGAGCTGGCCGTCACCTGGAAGCTCCGCCGGGTGCTGCACGCGCTCGACTCGCAGCAGGCGATCGAGCTGCTGCTGGACAAGATGAAGCAGACCAAGAGCAACGCCGAGTTCCTGATGCAGATCGCCAAGACGACCCCCGGGTCCGGCGACTGACACCCGGTCGGGACCACCGGCAGCACCAACCCGAGCCCCGGGCCGCGCACGCGGTCCGGGGCTCGGGCGTTCCCGGGTCCGGTGCACCGGCCGCCGGTTCGGCCCGCTTCGCCTATGCTCGAACGGGTGGCCATATCGGCCATAAGAGGGAGATAAGGGAAAAATCGCCTAGTCTCGAGGACGGAACCGGATGGCCGATCACGAGAAGGGCCGCAGCCCCCGTCGCCGCGCCCTGCGGATCGCCGTCTGCGCCATGGTCGCCGTCGCGGTGATCGGCGCGGGGGTGGCCGGCTACGCGTACTGGAAGTTCAACGGCAACATCAAGAGCGTCGACATCGACGCCAGCCTGGGCACCGCCCGGCCGCCGGCCGCCACCGACGGCTCGTTCAACCTGCTGGTGCTCGGCTCGGACTCGCGGGCGGGCGGCAACGGCGCCCTGGCCGGCGGCGACACCGCCGACACCGCCCGCTCGGACACCGCCATGGTGGTGCACGTCAACCAGGACCACTCCGGCGCCCAGGTGGTGTCCATCCCGCGCGACACCCTGGTCGCCCGTCCCGCCTGCACGGACAAGACCGGCAGGACCGTGGCCGCCGTCCAGCGGGCGATGTTCAACAGCGCCTACGAGACCGGTGGCGCCGCCTGCGCCGTGAAGACCGCCGAGCAGCTCACCGGTCTGCGGATGAACCACTACGTCGAGATCGACTTCTCCGGCTTCGCGCACGTCATCGACTCCATAGGCGGGGTCACCGTGACGACCACGGTGGCCATCCACGACAAGGACAGCGGCCTCGACCTCGCGGCCGGCACCCACCACCTCGACGGCACCCAGGCCCTCGCCTTCGTGCGTACCAGGCACGGCGTGGGCAACGGCAGCGACCTGGGCCGGATAGAACTCCAGAAGCAGATGATGAAGTCCGTGCTGCAGCAGGTCGCCGGCATCGGACTGTTCTCCAACCCGGTGAAGCTCTGGTCCGTCGGGGACACCCTGACCAGCAGCATCACGACCGACTCGGACCTCGCCTCGGTGAACTCCCTGGTCGGTCTCGCGCAGTCGCTCAGGGGCATCGGCCCCGCGCAGCTCGCCATGGTCACCCTGCCGGTCGTGACGGCCCCCTCCGACCCCAACCGGGTGGTCTCCCAGCAGCCGCAGGCCGGCCAGCTGTGGGCGGCCCTGAAGACCGACCAGGCCGTCCCGCAGGCCGTGCTGGCGGTGCAGCCGGGCAATCCCGCCACCTCGCCCTCCGGGGCCGCCACACGGCCCTCAGGAGGCTCTCCCGCCACTGCTCCCGCCACTGCTCCCGCCGGTGTCCCGAGCGGCTCCCCGAGCGGCCTGCCCGGCGGCTCCGCGAGCGGCTCGGCGGCCGCCGCCGTAGGGCGCTGAGATCCGGCCCAGGGTGTCCGGAATATCCCCCGGAGGTTCCCGGTTTGGGAAGAAGCGGGCAGTCCTGGCAGACTGGTCCGTCGGTCCCGGTTCACGTGCGGCTGATCAGACGCCGACCCGGTGCCCTCCCGAACCTAGGAGAACCCCTTGAAGCCCAACGTTCACCCCACGTACGTGGTCACCTCCGTGACCTGCACCTGCGGCAACGAGTTCACCACCCGCTCGACCGAGACCAGTGGCGTCATTCGCGCCGAGGTCTGCTCGCAGTGCCACCCGTTCTACACCGGCAAGCAGAAGATCATGGACACCGGTGGCCGCGTCGCCCGCTTCGAGGCCCGCTTCGGCAAGGGCCACAGCGGCAAGACGGCCTAGCGCTCCCACGGCGCCGGTCTCCGGTGCCCCCGTCCAGCACGGGGGCACCGGGACCGGCGCCGTTCGCGTCCCACCGACGCACTGCCGCACCGCAGCACCGCCCGCGCAACGCAGCCACCGCAGACCGATCCGGAAGTAGGCCATCCCATGTTCGAGGCAGTCGAAGAGCTCCTCGTCGAGCACGCCGCCCTCGAGGAGCGGCTGGCCGACCCGTCCGTCCACGCGGACCAGGCGAACGCCCGCAAGCTCGCCAAGCGCTACGCCGAGCTCACCCCGATCACCGCCACCTACCGCGCCTGGCGCCAGGCCGGCGAGGACATCGAGGCGGCCCGCGAGTTCGCCGCCGAGGACCCTGACTTCATCGCCGAGATCAAGTCCGCGGAGGCCCGCCAGGCGGAGCTGACCGAGGACCTGCGCCTGCTTCTCGTCCCCCGGGACCCGAGCGACGAGAAGGACGTGATCCTGGAGATCAAGGCGGGTGAGGGCGGCGAGGAGTCCGCGCTGTTCGCCGGCGACCTGCTGCGGATGTACCTGCGCTTCGCGGAGCGGACCGGCTGGAAGACCGAGATCATCGACTCCAACGAGTCCGACCTCGGCGGCTACAAGGACGTCTCGGTGGCCGTGAAGACCAAGGGCACCATCGAGCCCGGCCAGGGCGTCTGGGCCCGTCTGAAGTACGAGGGCGGCGTGCACCGTGTGCAGCGCGTGCCGGCCACCGAGTCCCAGGGCCGGATCCACACCTCGGCGGCGGGCGTGCTGGTCACCCCTGAGGCCGAGGAGGTCGAGGTCGAGGTCCACGCCAACGACCTGCGGATCGACGTGTACCGCTCGTCGGGCCCCGGCGGCCAGTCCGTCAACACCACCGACTCGGCCGTCCGGATCACCCACCTGCCGACCGGTATCGTGGCCTCCTGCCAGAACGAGAAGAGCCAGCTCCAGAACAAGGAGTCGGCCATGCGTATCCTGCGCTCACGGCTGCTGGCCGCCGCGCAGGAGGCCGCCGAGCAGGAGGCCTCGGACGCGCGTCGTAGCCAGGTCCGCACCGTGGACCGCTCCGAGCGCATCCGGACGTACAACTACCCGGAGAACCGCATCTCGGACCACCGCACGGGCTTCAAGTCGTACAACCTGGACCAGGTCCTGGACGGCGAACTGAGCCCGGTGATCCAGTCGTGCGTGGACGCCGACGCGGCTGCCAAGCTCGCCTCGGCACAACAGAACTGAGCAACCCGGCCCGGAGTCGACCACCGGGCTGCGCCGGAAGGGGTACGTGCGGATGAACCTGCTGCTCGCCGAGGTGGCCCAGGCCACCCAGCGGTTGGCCGCGGCCGGCGTGCCGTCGCCGCGCTTCGACGCGGAGGAACTCGCCGCACACATCCACAACGTCAAGCGCAGCCAGCTGCACACCGTCCCGGACGCCGACTTCGACGCCCGCTACTGGGAGGCCATCTCCCGTCGCGAGGCGCGTGAGCCGCTCCAGCACATCACGGGCCGGGCCTTCTTCCGGTACCTGGAGCTGGAGGTCGGCCCCGGGGTGTTCGTGCCCCGGCCCGAGACCGAGACGGTCGTGGAGTGGGCCATAGACGCCGTCCGGGACATGGACGTCGCCGAGCCGCTGGTGGTCGACCTGTGCACCGGCTCCGGCGCGATCGCGCTGGCCCTGGCCCAGGAACTGCCGCGCTCCCAGGTGCACGCCTTCGAGCTGGACGAGGGCGCCATGCGCTACACCCGGCGCAACATCGCGGCCAGCTCGGACCGCGCCCGGGTCACCCTGCACGCCGGGGACGCCACCCGCGCCTTCGAGGACGACCGCTCCTGGGACGGCCGCTTCGACCTGGTGATCAGCAACCCGCCGTACATCCCGCTCACCGAGTGGGAGTACGTCGCGCCCGAGGCCCGCGACCACGACCCGCAGATGTCGCTGTTCTCCGGCGAGGACGGCCTGGACACCATCCGCGGCATCGAGCGGGTCGCCGCCCGGCTGCTGCGCCCCGGCGGCGCCGTCGTGATCGAGCACGCCGACACCCAGGGCGGCCAGGTGCCGTGGATCTTCAACGAGGAAGGCGGCTGGACGGACGCCGCCGACCACCGCGACCTCAACAACCGCCCGCGCTTCACCACGGCCCGGAAGGCGTCGCTGTGACCCTCGGGCACAGCGGCCGGCCGCAGCGCCGCGACCTGCCGCACCACCACGACCGGGCAGCACGGCGCCGCGCCCGGGGCGCCGCCGCGGACCCGGCCGTCAACGCCATGAGCCATCTCGGAAGGGGACCGCACCGATGAGCCGCCGCTACGACTGTGCCGACGCAGGGGACCGCGCCACCGGACTGCGCGAGGCCGCCTCGGCGATCCGCCGCGGTGAGATCGTCGTGCTGCCGACCGACACCCTCTACGGGGTCGGCGCGGACGCCTTCTCCCCGGAGGCCGTCGCCGCGCTGCTGGCCGCCAAGGGCCGCGGACGCAACATGCCGTCCCCCGTCCTGGTCGGCTCGCCGACCACGCTGCACGGTCTGGTCACCGACTTCTCCGAGCGGGCCTGGGAGCTGGTCGACGCCTTCTGGCCCGGCGGTCTCACCCTGGTCGCCAAGCACCAGCCCTCGCTGCGCTGGGACCTCGGCGAGACCCGGGGCACCGTCGCCGTCCGGATGCCGCTGCACCCGGTCGCGATCGAGCTGCTGAACGCCACCGGCCCGCTCGCCGTCTCCAGCGCCAACCGCACCGGCGGCCCGTCCCCGGCCACCTGCGACGAGGCCCAGGAGCAGCTCGGCGACGCCATCTCGGTGTACCTGGACGGCGGCCGGGCCGACCACGCCACCGCCTCCACCATCGTCGACGTCACGGGCAAGGTCCCGGTCCTGCTGCGGGCCGGCGCGATCAGCGCCGAGCAGCTGAGGGAGGTCGTCCCCGACCTGGAGGCCGGCAGTTGACGGCGACCTCCCTGCACGCGGGGCCCGGCATATCGCCGTACCTCAGCGTGGCGCCCCGCCCGCTCGACCACTTCCGGATCCTGTTCGTCTGCACCGGGAACATCTGCCGCTCGCCGATCGCCGAGCGGCTCACCCGGCGTGAGCTGGACACCCGGCTGAGCCCCCGGGTGGCCGGCCGGATCCTGGTGGAGAGCGCCGGTACGTGGGGCCACGAGGGCGCCCCGATGGAGGCGCACGCCGCCACCGTGCTGGACGAGTACGGGGCGGACAGCGGCGGCTTCACCGGTCGCGAGCTGCTGGACGAGCACGTGGTCGAGGCCGACCTGGTGCTCACCGCGACGCTGGACCACCGGGCCCAGGTGATCTCGATGGGCCACGCGGCCGGGCTGCGCACCTTCACCTTGAAGGAGTTCACCCGCCTGGTCCGCCGGATCGACCCGGGCACGCTGCCCGACCCCCGGCGCGGCGCCGACGTCACCGAGCGGGCCCGGGCGCTGGTCCGGGCGGCCGCCGCGCTGCGCGGCTGGCTGCTCGCGGCGACCCCGGAGTCGGACGAGGTGGACGATCCCTACGGCGCGCCGATCGGGATGTTCCGCAACTGCGGCGAGGAGATATTCCACGCCGTGGACCCGGTCGTCACAGCGCTGACCGGCGTCCAGGCGCCGCGCTGACGCCCCCGGGCACCACCCGCCGCGGGGGTCCTGCGCCCTGACGGGTGCACCCGCCTCGCGTCGGCAGGACGGCCGCGCGGGCCGGTCCTACGCTGGAGGAACCTCTCCCCCCGCCTTCGGCCGGGAGGTGCCCGCACCCGCAGCCCGGGAGTCCCGCCATGACCGTCACCGATGCCCCCACCGGTCGCTCCGAGAGCGGGCATTCCGACACCGCGCGCCACGACACCGCCCAGTCCGGTACCGCCCTTCGCGACACCGCGCACGGCGAACCCGCCCACCCCGACACCGGCGTGGGCGCCGCAGCCGGGGGATGGCAGCCCTCGCGGGCCCTGCGGCAGGCCGATCCGCAGCTGGCCGACCTGCTGGCCGCCGAGGCCGAGCGGCGGGCCGAGAGCGTGCAGCTGCTCGCCGGGGAGAACCTCACCAGTCCCGCCGTGCTGGCCGCGCTGGGCGGCCCGCTGATCGACAAGTACGCCGAGGGCTACCCGGGCCGGCGCCACCACACCGGCTGCACCCTCGCCGACGCCGCCGAGCTGCTGGCCGTCGACCGGGCCCGCGCGCTGTTCGCCGCCCCGCACGCCAACGTCCAGCCCCGGTCCGCCACTTCGGCGATGCTGGCGGCCTACGCGGCGCTGCTCAGGCCCGGCGACGTGGTGCTGTCGATGTCCCTGGAGCACGGCGGGCACCTCAGCTGCGGCTCGCGCGCCAACTTCTCCGGCCGGTGGTTCGAGTTCGTCGGCTACGGCGTCCGCGAGGACGACGGCCTGGTCGACCTGGACCAGGTCCGCGAACTGGCCCGCCGGCACCGCCCGAAGGCGATCATCGCGGGTGGCATCTCCTACCCCCGCCACCTGGACTGGGCGGCCTTCCGGGAGATCGCCGACGAGGTCGACGCCTACCTGATCGCCTCCGCCGCGCAGACCGTCGGCCTGGTCGCCGGGGGAGCGGCCCCGTCACCCGTCCCGTACGCGGACATCACCGTCGCCGCCACCCACAAGCTGCTCCGCGGCCCGCGCGGCGGTCTGCTGCTCTGCACCTCCGAGCTGGCCGACCGGGTGGACCGGGCGGTCTTCCCGTTCACCCAGGGCGGTGCGGCGATGAACGAGGTGGCCGGCAAGGCGGTGGCGTTCGCCGAGGCGGCCACCCCGGAGTACCGCGACTACACCCGCCGCACGGTCGCCGGCGCCCGCGCGCTGGCCGCCGCGCTGGCCGCGGCCGGGCTGCGCCCGACCACCGGCGGCACCGACACCCACCTGGTGACGGCGGACGTCTCCCCGCTCGGGGTGAGCGGCGCGGAGGCCGAGCGCCGGTGCGCCGCGGTGGGACTGATGCTGGGCAAGTGCGCCCTGCCCTACGACCCGGCGCCGGCCGCCGAGGGCTCCGGGATCCGGCTGGGCACCGGCGCGGTGACCGCGCAGGGGATGGGTGAGACGGAGCTCACCGAGATCGCCGCCCTGGTCGGACAGGTGCTCGAAGGTGGTCCGCAGGCCCGGATCGGGGCCCGGGTACGGGAGCTCGCCTGGCAGTTCGCCGGCCGGAGCTGAGCGCCGGATCCCGCTCCGTACCCGCCCGGGCGGGGCCTGAACAGGGATCCGTACCCGTCGAAGCGAACCGCGATGCACACGGACCGCGTCCAACTCAATAAGGTATGTGCCGTGGCGAAGCACCTCGAACCCCGGAAGAGCACGGGAGTACCTTCGGTATTCACCCGTCGGACTGTGACGCTGGAGGCGCGTGGTGCGTGAGTATCTGCTGGTGCTGTTCTGCACCGCGGCCGTCACCTATCTGCTGACCGGCCCCGTCCGTAAGTTCGCCATCCTGGCCGGCGCCATGCCGCCGGTCCGGGCCCGCGACGTGCACCGCGAGCCGACCCCCCGGCTCGGCGGCATCGCGATGTTCGGCGGACTCTGCGCGGGCGTCCTGGTCGCCTCCCAACTCGACAACCTGAGCAAGGCGTTCGTCGAGGGCTCGGACATCAGGGCGCTACTCTCCGGCGCCGGGATCATGTGGATCCTCGGTGTGCTGGACGACAAGTGGGGCGTCGACGCCCTGGTCAAGCTGGGCGGCCAGATGATCGCCGCGGGCGTGATGGTCTGGCAGGGCGTGACGGTGATCTCCCTGCCGCTGCCCGGCTACGGCGCGGTGGCCGTCGGCCCGACCCAGGGCATGGTCATCTCGGTCGCCCTGGTGGTGATCATGGTCAACGCGGTGAACTTCATCGACGGCCTGGACGGCCTCGCGGCCGGCATGGTCTGCATCGCCGCAGGCGCCTTCTTCCTGTACTCCTACCGGCTCTGGTACGGCTACACGATCACCGCCGCCGCGCCCGCCGTCCTGTTCAGCGCGCTGCTGATCGGCATGTGCCTGGGCTTCCTGCCGCACAACCTGCACCCGGCCCGGATCTTCATGGGCGACTCCGGCTCGATGATGCTCGGCCTGATGCTCGCCGTCTCGGCGATCTCCATCACCGGCCGGGTGGACCCCGACCTGCTGACCGACCGCACCGAGTCGCTGGCCGTCACCGTGCACACGCTGGTGCCCGTCTACATCCCGCTGCTGCTGCCGCTGACCGTCATCGCGCTGCCGCTGGCCGACCTGCTGCTCGCGGTGGTGCGCCGCACCTGGGCCGGGAAGTCGCCGTTCGCCGCCGACAAGCAGCACCTGCACCACCGGCTGCTGGAGGTCGGGCACTCGCACAGCCGGGCCGTGCTGATCATGTACTTCTGGGCCGCGCTGATCGCCTTCGGCACGGTGGCCTTCTCGGTCACCGACACCGGCCGGACCGTGGTGCTCACCATCGCCGGGTTCTGCCTGCTGGGCATCGTCGTGCTGCTGATCCCGCGGTTCCGCCCGCACGCCCCGCAGGCGGTGCAGGCCTTCGTGCCCCCGCGCTACCGCCGGGCCGGCGCGGACACCGGGCAGCAGCCGGCCACGGTCGGCACCGAAGCCGGCGAACAGGCGGCGGAACAGGCCGCGGAACCGACCGGGGCGAAGGCCGGAACGAAGCCGGCGAAGAAGGCGGCGGCGGCCGCGGGCCGGGCCGGTGGCCGGGCCGAGGAACGGGCCGCGGGCGAGGAGGTGCCCGGTGCGGCGCCGGCCATGGCGGAGCTCTCGGCGAAGGACAAGGAGCTGCTCGGACGGCTGGGTACCGGCGCTTCGGCGGTCGGCGGCCACGGGCGCGGACGGGGCTCGCGCGAGAGCTGACCGGCGCGTGTGATGGTGTGTCAATCTGCTTCACCCGTACGGCGGCACCGTTGGGCCGTCGGTGTGACAGGTACCACACATTCATGGTAAAGCTCTCATCAAATAGTTTGTGATACCGTTCACGAGTACCGAGAAACGCGCCGAAAGACCTGACAGGTGGAGGACTTCCGTCCCTGGTCGGGTCTCCCTCGACGGGCTCGCCGCCAAGCGGCCGGCCTGCGGCGATCCTTCCCGGTAGGTGCCACCCACCGCACTGTGCGCCCGTCCCCCGTTTCCCCGACATGCCGCCGGAGTTGCCGACATGCCGTCCCCCGACGCCCGGATCCTTCGCGGCGCCGCAATCCCCACTGCGGTCGCCGGAGCCATCGCCATGGCGATCTCGACCGTGGTCGTGGGTGGCAAAGGACTGCTCGGCGCCCTCTTCGCGACCCTGTTGGTGATGGCCTTCTTCAGCTCGGGCCAGGTCGCCCTCGATCGGCTGACCAGGAACAACCCGCAGATGATGATGGCTGCGGCGCTGCTGGTGTACACCACGCAGATCCTGCTGGTGGGCATCGTTCTCGCAGTGTTCAAGAACACGACGCTCTTCGACACCAAGGTCTTCGGCTTCACGCTGCTCGGCTGCGCTCTGATCTGGACGGGCTTCCAGGTGCGCGGCGCCATGAAGGCGAAGATGTTCTACGTCCAGCCCGACGCCTCCGAAAAGAAGGCCGACAAGCCTTCGGACTCGGGGCGTCAACAGTGACGAGGCTCCACCGTCCCCCCAACGAGGGGGGCGGTGTTTATGCCGCCCTGACGGACTGCTATCGTCCGTCGCAACAACGGACAACGGGAAGAGGCCTGGTCCATCCGCTCGGCGGACGGATCGCCCCCCGGATCCGCGCAGTCTTCGATGATCCCGCGGCGGTGCTCAGCACTACCGCGCCGGGTCGGCGAGAAACCCATCAAGTTCCAGTGCCGCACTGTGGCCGCAGGCCACGCCGACACACCGAGGTTGCCGTAATCATGCGTCACGACGAAGGAGTCCGTGGTGAGTGCTGTACTCACGTCCCTCGCCTCTGAGGGCAGCTGCCACTTCGGCGGGGACAACGGCTGCGGCTTCCCGGCCCCCGGCCTGAACGAGTTCGACTTCAAGCCGATCTTCACCGTCGGCGGCGTGGACTTCACCAAGCCCATGCTGCTGGCGCTGATCTGCGCTCTGCTGGTCGTCGTGTTCTTCTGGGCGGCGTTCGCCAAGCCGAAGCTCCTCCCGGGGAAGCTCCAGTTGGTCGGCGAGATCGGCTACGACTTCGTCAAGCGAAGCATCGTGCTGGAGACCATCGGCAAAAAGGGCGAGAAGTACGTCCCGATGATGGTCTCGATGTTCTTCTTCATCTGGATCATGAACATCATGTCCATCATTCCCTTCGCACAGTTCCCGGTGATGTCGCGCATCGCGTTCCCGGTCGGACTCGCGGCGGTCGTGTGGATCACGTACATGTCGCTCACGTTCAAGAAGCACGGCTTCGTGGGCGGAATGAAGAACCTCTGCTGGCCTTCCGGCATCCCCGGCTGGGTCATGTTCATCCTGGTGCCGATCGAGTTCTTCTCGAACATCATCGTGCGCCCCTTCACGCTCGCGGTCCGTGCCTTCGCGAACATGTTCGCCGGCCACCTGCTGATCGTGGTCTTCTCCGTGGCCTCCTGGTACCTGCTCAGCCCGACTCTCGGTGCGCTGTACGGCACGGTCTCCTTCGGGGTGACCGTCGGCCTCACCGGCTTCGAGCTGCTGGTCCAGTTCCTGCAGGCGTACATCTTCGTGATGCTGGCCAGCAGCTACATCGCCGGTGCCCTCGAAGAAGCGCACTGACCCTGTAGCACCCCCGTACCCCCCATTTCGTCCGGTGGCCAACCACCACCGGTTCTTCACCCCGCAAAGGACAGCTGATATGAGCATCCTCGCCGCTGGCGTCACCGGTTCCATCGCTTCCGTCGGCTACGGCCTCGCTGCGATCGGCCCCGGCATCGGTGTCGGTCTGATCTTCGGCAACGGTGTGCAGGCCATGGCCCGTCAGCCTGAGGCTGCCGGCCTGATCCGCTCCAACATGTTCATCGGCTTCGCGCTGACCGAGGCGCTCGCCCTCATCGGCATCGTCATGCCGTTCGTCTACGGCACCGGCGCCTAATTCCTGTCGTACGTCTTTTCGACGAAAGGTTCTGATATGAACCCCGAGGTCCTTATCGCGGCCGAGGAGAAGATGAACCCTCTCCTCCCCGCATGGCCCGAGGTCATCATCGGCCTGCTCTGCTTCTTCATCGTCTTCGGCCTTCTCGGCAAGAAGCTCCTGCCCAGCATCGAGAAGGTGCTGGCGGACCGCCGGGACGCCATCGAGGGCGGTATGGAGCGGGCCGAGATCGCTCAGCGCGAGGCTCAGGCTCTGCTTGAGCAGTACCGTGCCGAGCTCGCCGAGGCACGTCACGAGGCCGCTCGGATCACCGAGCAGGCGCGTGAGCAGGGTGCCGCCCTGGTCGCCGAGATGCGCGAGGAGGGCCAGCGTCAGCGCGAGTCCATCGTCGCCGCGGGCCACGCCCAGATCGAGGCGGACAAGAAGCAGGCGACGGCGGCTCTGCGTCACGACGTGGGTTCGCTCGCCTCGCAGCTTGCCTCCCGCATCGTCGGCGAGTCCCTGGAGGACTCCGCCCGGCAGAGTGGCGTGATCGACCGTTTCCTTGAGGACCTGGAGGCCAAGGCCGCCGCGTCCACGGCGGCTGCCAAGTGATCGGCGCAAGCCGTGAGGCCCTCGCCGCAGCGCGGAAGAACCTCGACAGCCTGACCGACTCCACCTCGGTGGACTCGGCCGAGCTGGCCGGGGAGCTCGCCGCCGTCACGGTCCTGCTGGACCGCGAGGTGTCGCTGCGCCGCGTCCTGACCGACCCCTCGCGGTCCGGTCAGGACAAGGCCGGGCTGGTCGGTTCGCTGTTCGCCGGCCAGGTCTCGGGCCAGACGATCGACCTGGTGTCGGGCCTCGCCCGCTCCCGCTGGTCGAGCGCGCGTGACCTGGTGGACGCCACCGAGGAGCTCGCCGCGTACGCCGAGGTCATCGCCGCCGACAAGGCCGGTGCCCTGGACGACGTCGAGGACGAGCTGTTCCGCTTCGGCCGGATCGTCAACGGCTCGCACGAGCTGCGCAGTGCGCTCACCGAGCCGAAGGCAGGTGCCGCCGCCAAGGCCGCGCTGGTCGTCAAGCTGCTCGGCGGCCGGGCCAACCCGGGCACCGTCCGGCTGGTCACCGGCCTGGTCGCGAACCCGCGTGGACGTAGCCTTGAGCAGGGCCTGGAGTCCTACTCGAAGCTCGCCGCCACCCGGCGCGGTCGCGTGGTGGCCGTGGTCACCAGCGCTGTGCCGCTGTCGGACAGCCAGCGGGAGCGCCTGTCGGGCGCCCTCGGCCGGCTGTACGGCCGCCAGGTCCACCTGAACATCGACGTCGACCCCGCGGTCCGCGGCGGTGTCCGGGTGCAGATCGGCGACGAGATCATCGACGGGACCGTGTCGAGCCGCCTCGAAGGCGCTCGCCAGGCGCTCGAAGGCTGAGCACCGAGCAACATCCGACCCTCGGTCGGGCGCCGGCCCCGCTTGGCGGGAGCCGGTAAATCGTACGGCCGGTTCGCAACGACCCGGCCGAGAGTCGACTGCGTCGTCCGGGGGGCAACCCCCGGACCCCGGGGCGGTACACACCGACCCGGGCCATGACGCGGAACATACTTGCGGCCCTCAATGGCGGGCCGAGGATCGCAAACTAGGAGAGCAGGGAAGCCTGATGGCGGAGCTTACGATCCGTCCGGAGGAAATCCGGGACGCGCTGGCCGACTTTGTCCAGTCGTACCAGCCGGACGCGGCCTCGCGTGAAGAGGTCGGCACGGTTACTGACGCAGCGGACGGTATCGCGCATGTCGAGGGTCTGCCCTCGGTCATGGCGAACGAGCTGCTCAGGTTCGAGGACGGCACGCTCGGCCTCGCGCTGAACCTCGACACCCGCGAGATCGGTGTCGTCATCCTCGGTGAGTTCTCGGGGATCGAGGAGGGCCAGACGGTGCACCGCACCGGCGAGGTCCTCTCCGTCCCGGTCGGCGAGGGCTACCTCGGCCGCGTCGTGGACCCGCTGGGCAACCCGATCGACGGCCTGGGCGACATCGCCTCCAGCGGCCGTCGTGCCCTGGAGCTGCAGGCCCCCGGCGTCATGGTCCGCAAGTCGGTGCACGAGCCGATGCAGACCGGCATCAAGGCCATCGACGCGATGACCCCGATCGGCCGCGGCCAGCGTCAGCTGATCATCGGCGACCGCCAGACCGGCAAGACCGCGGTGGCGATCGACACGATCATCAACCAGCGCGACAACTGGCGCTCCGGCGACCCGAAGAAGCAGGTCCGCTGCATCTACGTCGCCGTCGGCCAGAAGGGCTCGACCATCGCGTCGGTCCGTGGCGCCCTGGAGGAGGCCGGCGCGCTGGAGTACACCACGATCGTGGCTGCTCCCGCCTCCGACCCCGCGGGCTTCAAGTACCTCGCCCCGTACACCGGCTCGGCCATCGGCCAGGAGTGGATGTACGACGGCAAGCACGTCCTCATCATCTTCGACGACCTGTCGAAGCAGGCCGAGGCGTACCGCTCCGTGTCGCTGCTGCTCCGTCGTCCGCCGGGCCGCGAGGCCTACCCGGGTGACGTCTTCTACCTGCACTCCCGCCTGCTGGAGCGTTGCGCGAAGCTCTCGGACGAGCTGGGCGCGGGCTCGATGACCGGTCTGCCGATCATCGAGACCAAGGCCAACGACGTGTCGGCGTACATCCCGACCAACGTCATCTCGATCACCGACGGCCAGTGCTTCCTGGAGTCCGACCTGTTCAACGCCGGCATCCGCCCGGCCGTGAACGTCGGTATCTCGGTCTCCCGCGTCGGTGGCTCGGCCCAGATCAAGGCCATGAAGTCGGTCGCCGGCCGCCTGCGCCTGGACCTGGCCCAGTACCGCGAGCTGGAGGCGTTCGCCGCCTTCGGTTCCGACCTGGACCCGGCCTCCAAGGCCCAGCTGGAGCGCGGTGCGCGCATGGTCGAGCTGCTCAAGCAGGGCCAGTACCAGCCGTTCCCGGTCGAGGAGCAGGTCGTCTCCATCTGGGCCGGCACCACCGGCAAGCTGGACGACGTACCGGTCGCGGACATCCGCCGCTTCGAGCGCGAGTTCCTGGACCACCTGCGGACCTCCAAGAAGGACCTGCTGGCCGGCATCGTGGAGACCTCCAAGCTGGAGGACGGCACGATCAACGCGCTGACCGAGGCGATCAAGGCCTTCAAGCTGGGCTTCACCACCGCCGACGGCAAGCTCCTCGGCGAGCAGGCCTGAGTCCGGTAGCGAGGGAAAGGACGTAACGACCCATGGGAGCACAGCTTCGGGTCTACAAGCGCCGGATCCGCTCTGTCACCGCGACGAAGAAGATCACCAAGGCGATGGAGATGATCTCCGCGTCGCGCATCGTCAAGGCGCAGCGCGCGGTGGCCGCCTCCACTCCGTACGCCGATGAGCTGACCCGGGCGGTGACGGCGGTGGCCACCCGGTCCAACGCCAAGCACCCGCTCACCACCGAGAACCCGGCGGCGTCCCGCGCCGCGGTCCTGCTGATCACGGCGGACCGCGGTCTGGCCGGCGGCTACTCGACCAACGCCATCAAGCAGGCGACCGCTCTCTCCGAGCGGCTGCGGGCCGAGGGCAAGGATGTGGTGACGTACATCGTCGGCCGCAAGGGCGTCTCGTACTACAACTTCCGCCACCGTGAGGTCGCGGCAGCGTGGACGGGATTCTCCGACAAGCCGACGTACGGTGACGCGAAGACGGTGGCCGGCGAGCTGATCGAGGCGTTCACGGCGGAGAACGGCGGGGTGGACGAGCTCCACCTGGTCTCCACCAAGTTCGAGTCGATGCTCACCCAGACCGCCGTCGAGGCCCGGCTGCTGCCGCTGAAGCTGGACGAGGTCCAGCTCAGCGACGAGAAGCCGGCCAAGGCGGAGATCTTCCCGCTGTACGACTTCGAGCCGTCGGCCGAGGGCGTCCTCGACGCCCTGCTGCCGCGGTACGTCGAGAGCCGGATCTACAACGCACTGCTGCAGTCGGCCGCCTCGGAGCACGCCGCCCGGCGTCGTGCGATGAAGTCGGCGACCGACAACGCGGAAGAGCTCATCAAGGCGCTCACGCGGCTTGCCAACTCGGCCCGACAGGCCGAGATCACCCAGGAAATCAGCGAGATCATCGGCGGCGCCAACGCCCTCGCCGACGCTAACGCGGGGAGTGAATAAGACATGACCACCACTGTTGAGCCGACCACGGCGACGGGCCGCGTCGCGCGGGTCATCGGCCCGGTCGTCGACGTGGAGTTCCCCGTCGACGCGATTCCCAACATGTACAACGCGCTGAAGCTCGACGTGGAGACGTCGGACGGCGGCACGAAGACCCTGACGCTGGAGGTCGCGCAGCACCTCGGCGACGGCCTGGTCCGCGGCATCTCGATGCAGCAGACCGACGGCGTCGTGCGCGGCACGGTCGTGCGTGACACCGGCAGGGCCATCGAGGTCCCGGTCGGCCAGGTCACCAAGGGCAAGGTCTTCAACGCCCTCGGTGAGGTCCTGAACGTCGACAAGGACGAGTTCGAGTCCCAGGTCGAGGTCCGCTGGCCGATCCACCGCAAGGCCCCGGCCTTCAAGGACCTCGAGTCCAAGACCGAGATGTTCGAGACCGGTATCAAGGTCATCGACCTGCTCACCCCGTACGTCCAGGGTGGCAAGATCGGTCTGTTCGGTGGTGCCGGTGTCGGCAAGACCGTTCTGATCCAGGAAATGATCTACCGCGTCGCCGAGAACTTCGGTGGTGTGTCGGTGTTCGCCGGTGTCGGCGAGCGCACCCGTGAGGGCAACGACCTCATCCACGAGATGGTCGACTCGGGCGTTCTGGACAAGACCGCGCTGGTCTTCGGCCAGATGGACGAGCCGCCGGGCACCCGCCTGCGCGTCGCCCTGTCCGCCCTGACGATGGCGGAGTACTTCCGCGACGTCGAGCAGCAGGACGTTCTGCTCTTCATCGACAACATCTTCCGGTTCACCCAGGCCGGTTCCGAGGTGTCGACCCTGCTCGGCCGTATGCCCTCCGCGGTGGGCTACCAGCCGAACCTGGCCGACGAGATGGGCCTCCTGCAGGAGCGCATCACCTCGACCCGCGGTCACTCGATCACCTCGATGCAGGCGATCTACGTCCCCGCGGACGACCTGACCGACCCGGCGCCGGCCACCACCTTCGCCCACCTCGACGCGACGACGGTTCTCTCCCGTCCGATCTCCGAGAAGGGCATCTACCCGGCCGTCGACCCGCTGGACTCCACGTCCCGCATCCTGGACCCGCGCTACATCGCGCAGGACCACTACGACACGGCGCTCCGCATCAAGGGGATCCTGCAGAAGTACAAGGACCTCCAGGACATCATCGCGATCCTCGGCATCGACGAGCTGGGCGAGGAGGACAAGCTCACCGTCCACCGTGCCCGTCGGATCGAGCGCTTCCTCTCGCAGAACACCTACGTGGCGAAGCAGTTCACCGGTGTCGAGGGTTCGACCGTGCCGCTGTCGGAGACCATCGAGGCCTTCAACGCGATCGCGGACGGCAAGTACGACTCCGTCCCCGAGCAGGCCTTCTTCATGTGCGGTGGCATCGAGGACCTCGAGAAGAACGCCGCCGAGCTCGCGAAGAAGTAGTCGCGACCGGCCGGTAGCAGTTGAGTGACCGTGAGGGGTGGCCCCGAGCCCTGGGGACCACCCCTCACGGCGCACTCACTGTGATTCCGGTCATCTCCGTGCCGCCGGTTTCATCTCCGGGGCGCGGGCCCGTTATTCTTACCGAAACTCCCGAGTAATCGGGCGTTGCAAGAGCCTAGGAGCCCACGTTGGCTGAGCTGCACGTCGAGCTGGTCGCAGCCGACCGCAAGGTGTGGTCCGGTGCGGCCACCATCGTTGTCGCCCGTACGGCCTCCGGTGACACCGGCATCATGCCGGGCCACACCCCGGTGCTGAGCGTGCTGGAGTCCGGCCCGGTGACGATCCGGACCACCGACGGCAACGTCGTCGTGGCCGCCGTCCACGGCGGTTTCATCTCCTTCGCCGACAACAAGCTTTCTCTGCTCGCGGAGATCGCCGAGCTGGCGGACGAGATCGATGTCACCCGCGCGGAGCGCGCGCTCGAACTCGCCCAGGGCGAGAGCGACGCGCACGCCGAGCGACGCGCCGAGGTCCGCCTCGTCGCGGCAGGTCGCCGCAAGGCCGCCTGAACGTAGTCAGACCGACGGTCCCGGGGACGCGCGAGCGTGACCCCGGGACTGTCGTATCAGTTGGTAGGACAGCGCGGCCGCTCGTCACGGCCGATCCGGGGTACGCGGGTAGCGAGGAGGTCGGTGAGCATGGTCCTCGCCCTTGTGGTGTGCGCGGCGGTCGTGGCGTTCGGAGTGGCAGGCCTGGTGGCCTTCGCCGTACGTCGGCGGGTGATCCAGCGGGTCGGCGGAACGTTCGACTGCAGCTACCGGCTCAAAATGCCGGCCGACGCCTCCACGCAGCCCGACCTCGACGAGAACGGCAAACCCACCTCAGCCCCGGTTCCGCAGACCGACGGCAAGGGGTGGGTTTTTGGTATCGGCCGGTACAGCGGCGACTCCATCGAGTGGTTCCGGGTCTTCTCCTACGCCCCCCGCCCGCGCCGGGTCCTGCCGCGCCGCGAGATCGAGGTGCTCGGCCGCCGCTACCCCGAGGGCCAGGAGGAGCTCGCCCTGCTCTCCGGCTCCGTCGTCCTGCGCTGCCTGCACAACGGCGCCCCCCTCGAACTCGCCATGAGCGACGACGCCCTCACCGGCTTCCTCGCCTGGCTGGAGGCCGCCCCGCCCGGGCAGAGAGTCAACGTCGCGTAGCGACGAGACTGGGGGTCCCCCCGCCCGGAGGGTGGGGGAGTCGCGTAGCGACGAGACTGGGGGTCCCCCCGCCCGGAGGGTGGGGGAGTCGCGTAGCGACGAGACTCTCGGGTACGGGGGCACCTCCCGCCCGGAGGGTGCGGCGCGCCTGGCGTCTGCGGTGTTGGTTGTGCCATGGCATGGCGCCCGCCCACACTGTACGGAGGAGGTGTGTTCTCGATGACCGCTATGGCCCGTGAAGCAGATCTCGACCTCACCCTGCTCACAGACCCCGACCCGAAGACGGCGACGTACGAGGCCGGGATCCGCGTCCCGTACGGCACCGAGGTGACCGTCCCCGAGGGCCCGGCCAAGGGCTTTGTGATCGGCGTCGCAATCACGGGTGAGCCGCGCCGGGCCTGAGTAGTCTGCTGTCCATGGTCAACCTCACGCGTATCTACACCCGCACCGGCGACGACGGCACCACGGCGCTCGGCGACATGAGCCGCACCACCAAGACCGACCCCCGGCTGATCGCGTACGCGGACACCAACGAGGCGAACGCGGCGATCGGGGTGGCCATCGCGGCCGGCGGGCTGCCGGAGGACGTGTCGGCGGTGCTGACCCGGGTCCAGAACGACCTCTTCGACGTGGGCGCGGACCTCGCGACGCCGGTGGTCGAGGACCCGAAGTACCCGCCGTTGCGGGTGCTGCAGACCTACATCGACCGGCTGGAGGCGGACTGCGACCTCCACCTGGAGACGCTGGAGAAGCTCCGCAGCTTCATCCTGCCCGGCGGCACGGCCGGCGCCGCGTACCTGCACCTGGCCTGCACCGTGGTGCGGCGGGCCGAGCGGTCCACCTGGGCGGCGATCGAGGCGCACGGCGACAGCGTCAACCCGTTGACCGCGAAGTACCTCAACCGGCTCTCCGACCTGCTGTTCATCCTGGCGAGGTCCGCCAACAAGGAGCGCGGCGACGTGCTCTGGGTGCCCGGCGAGAACCGCTGACCCCGGTGCCGGGGCGGAACTACCGCGGCCGTTTCGGGAAGACCGTGTAGCTTGCCGCGACGATCAGGCTGATGCCCGTCACCCAGGCCGTCCGGGGGTACCAGGCGGTCAGTGCGCCGGACCGGGCCGGATCGTCCACCAGCAGGATCATCAGGCTGATCAGGGCGACGGTGATGCCGGCCGCCAGCAGGGTGCGCCGGAAGATCAGCCACTCGTGGGCGGCCCGCGCCCGGCCGTACCGGGGCGCGGCGGGCGGCTTCGGGCCGCCCGCGAAGCGGTGCGCGAACCGGCCGTCGGCCCAGGCGACCAGGGAGTGCCCGTAGGCGACCGTGAAGCCCACGTAGGCGGCCGCCAGGCCGTGCGAGGCCTGCGCGGTGGCGCCGCCGCGCAGGTCCAGCACGGTGGCGCCGAGGACGACCAGGTCGACCAGCGGCAGGCAGAGCAGCAGCGCCGCGCCGGCCCGGCGCCACCCGAGCAGGTAGCGGGCCGCCAGGCCCAGCGCGAGGACGACCCAGAACCCGGCCTCGCCGGCCAGGACGACGGTCACGATCATGGTGGTCCCCTCTCCTCGGTGGTCCGCCCTCCAGCCTGGTCGCCCAGGGCCGCCCGGTCGTCGTCGCCGGTGCGGAGCGGCCCCTGCATCCTTCGATGTACGGCGGATCGTCCTGGCGGTCCGCGCGCGGCGGCCCGCCGGGTGGTTGGGTGGACCCTGTGACCGGACTCAGCCTCACCCCGCGCCAGGAGGACCGCGCGATCGCCCTGGCCGGACTGCTCGGCGGCCTGGTGCTGATCGCCACCGGCGCCTACGACAACTCCGAGGCGATCCGGCCGTGGGTGGCGGTGCTGCCGCTCTGCGCGATGGCCGGACTGGAACTGCTCCGCCGGACCCATCCGGTGTGGACGGTCTGCCTGGGCGGCGGGGTCTTCGCCGCCAACATCTTCGCCGGGTCGGTGGTGGCCACCGTCATCATGTACACCGACCTGCTGTACGCGGCGGTGCTCTACGGGTCCAAGCGGATGGCGGCGATCCTGCACCTCACCGGCGCCGCCGCGACGCTGGTCCTGAGCAGCCTCACGGTGCTGTACGCCACGGTGTCAGCCGCGCTGCTGGTGGCGGTCTTCGCCGGGCTGGTCTTCATCGCGCCGGTCTGGACGGCGGACCTGCTGCGCCGGCACCGGGACGAGGCCGTGGCGGAGCGGCTGCGTGCGCAGCAGACCGCGCTGCTCTCCGAGATGGACCGGCGCGGCGCGGTGGTCGCCGAACGGGCCCGGATGGCGCGGGAGCTGCACGACGTCATCGCCAACCACCTCTCCGCCATCGCGATCCACGCGACCGGCGCGCAGTCCCTGGCCCGCCGTCAGCGCCGGCCGGAGGACGATCCGCTGGTGGAGGTGCTCGCGGTGATCCGGGAGAACAGTGTGCAGGGGCTGACCGAGATGCGCCGGATGATCGGCCTGCTGCGCTCCAGCGGTGGCGGCGAGGGCGAGGAGGAGACCTACACCGCGCCCGAACTCGACGCGGTGGACACCCTGCTGGAGAACGCGCGGGCGGCCGGCCAGGACGCCGGGCTGGTCTTCGAGGCGTCCGAGGAGGGCGAGCGAGGGCGGCTGGCGGTGCCGGTCGGGCTGGCCGCGTACCGGATCGTCCAGGAGTCGCTGACCAACGCGCTCAAGCACGCCGCGCCGGGGACCGTCCGGCTGCGGCTGACGTACCGGTCGGAGGACCTGGAGATCGAGGTGGACAGCCCGTACCGGGCGGGGGAGGGCCGGGTGCTGCCCGGGGCCCGGGCCGGGCTGGTCGGCATGCGGGAGCGGGCGGCGCTGCTGGGCGGGAGTTTCGAGGCGGGGGCGCGCGGCGGCCGGTGGCTGGTCCGCGCGGTGCTGCCGCGGGGTGTGGCGAGGGCGGAAGGGAAGGGCCGGGCATGACGATCCGGGTACTGGTGGCGGAGGACCAGGCGGCGGTGCGGGCCGCGCTGGTGATGATCCTGGGCGCGGAGCCGGGGCTGGAGGTGGTCGGTGAGGCGGGCGACGGCGAGCAGGCCGTGCGTCTCGCCCTGGAACTGCGGCCGGACGTGGTGCTGATGGACATCCAGATGCCCCGGTTGGACGGTGTCTCGGCGACCCGCCAGGTGGTGGCGGCGGGCGCCGCGCAGGTCCTGGTGCTGACCACCTTCGATCTCGACGAGTACGTCTACGGGGCGCTGCGGGCCGGCGCCGCGGGCTTCCTGCTGAAGGACCTGGAGGCGGACGCGCTGATCGAGGGGATCCGGACGGTGGCGCGCGGCGACGGCATGCTGGCGCCCTCCGTGACCAGGCGGCTGATCGGCACCTTCGCCCGCCCGGGACGCACGGTGGGGGCCGAGGCCAGGGCGGCGGTGGAGGCGCTGACACCGCGCGAGCGGGAGGTGCTCCGCTGCATCGGCGCCGGCCTGTCGAACGGTGAGATCGCGGACCGGCTGGTGATGGCGGAGGCGACCACCAAGACGCACGTCAGCCGGATCCTGGCCAAGCTGGAGCTGCGCAGCAGGGTCCAGGCGGCCATCCTGGCCCAGGACTTGGGCCTGATCGCGGGCTGAGTGCCCGCGGCCGCGGGCCGGCGGCGGCCGCCGGACCCGCCGCCGCTCAGCCGCGCCGCAGCAGGGCCCGGGCGGCCTCCGCGTCGGCCGGCCAGACCATCAGCCGGGGCCCTTCGGCGGTCCGTACCAGGGTGTGCCGCAGGCCGGCCGCGGCGAGCCGGGCGGCGAGCCGGCGGGCCTGCTCGGCGTCGGCCGGGTCGGCGACGGCCACCAGCAGTCCGTACTCGTCCGGCCCGCCCGTCCGGGGGCGGCGCTCGACCAGGGAGGACCCGCCGCCGTACGTCCAGCGCAGCAGCAGGATCAGCACCGCCATCACGGCGGCGGTTAGCAGCAGGAACGCCAGGCTCCGCACGATCGGTCCTTCCGCCGGTGCGCCCCGCCGGACGCAGATCACACCGGCCAATCTCACCATGGAGCCTGCCGGGACGTTAGAGTCCGGCGATGAGCGGCGCGGCTCCGGGGGGTGACCCCTGCCCAGGGCCGCCTTCAGGCACCGCCCTGAGCCGACCGCCCGACCAGCGGGCCCGGCGGCGGGGGCGGTCAAACGGCACCCCGGGAGACCCAGCCATGAGCAACGTACCCAGCAAGCAGATTGCCGTGATCGGCGCCGGACTGATGGGCGCCGGCATCGCGCAGGTCGCCGCTCAGGCCGGTCACCCGGTCGTGCTGCGGGACGTCACCGACGAGGCACTGCGGCGTGGGCTGGACGGCATCCGCGCCTCGTACGAGAAGTTCGTCTCCAAGGGGAAGCTCGACGCGGAGGCCGCCGAGGCGGCGCTCGGCCGGATCACCACCACCACCGACCTGGGTGCGGTCGCCGACGCCGACATCGTGGTGGAGGCGGTCTTCGAGCGCCTGGACGTCAAGGAAGGCGTGTTCCGGGAGCTCGACAAGATCGTCAAGGAGGGCGCGGTGCTGGCCTCCAACACCTCGGCCATCCCGATCACCCGGATCGCCGCCGCGACCGGGCGCCCCGAGTCCGTGGTCGGCGTGCACTTCTTCTCACCGGTACCGCTGATGAAGCTGGTCGAGCTGGTGCGCGGCTACAAGACCAGTGACGAGACGCTGGCCGTGGTCCGCGAGTTCGCCGAGGGGGTGGGCAAGGAGGTGGTCGTGGTCAACCGCGACGTGGCCGGCTTCGTCACCACCCGCCTGATCACCGCGCTGGTCGTCGAGGCCGCCAAGCTGTACGAGTCGGGCGTCGCCTCCGCCGAGGACATCGACACCGCCTGCCGGCTCGGCTTCGGCCACCCGATGGGCCCGCTGCAGACCGCCGACCTCACCGGCGTCGACATCCTGCTGCACGCCGCGCGCAACATCTACGAGGAGACCCAGGACGAGAAGTTCGCCGCGCCGGAGATCATGGCGCGGATGGTCACGGCGGGCGACCTCGGGCGCAAGAGCGGCCGCGGTTTCTACCCGTACGGGAGCAAGTGACGGCGGCCCCCGGAACAGGGGGCCGGCGACCGGCGGGCCGTGCGGATCGGACATCGTACGGCCCGCCCGCCCGGGGGCGGGTGAGTTTCCTCACGCAGGTGCCGCAGACGGGTGATTTGGGCGGTAATCGAGCGTAGGTATGGGGACTTACTGCGTATATTCCCTCGGACGAGTGAAGTTGGTTCAGGTCTGGGCCGCAGCAGCAACCTGCGGAGCTGGTTCACCGTCAGATGAGGGGGAGCCCCGGTGCGAGCGCCGGGGCCCGGGCTCCGGGCAGGTGCCCGCCCGGCCCGTCCGAAGGAATCCCTGCGGCACGGAACCCCGTAGCACGAAAAACCCTGTCGGACCCGGACCGGCCGCACCCAGGCCGGGGCGGCCCGACCGGCACGACAAGGCAACCTGCGGCCGGCAGCCCGTGGCGGGCGGCCGACGGCAGGCCGAGGCCCTCGGGCAGGCCTACGAGCGGAGGAGGAGAGCATGCGCATCATCGGTGACCACACCGCCCTGGCCCTCGAAGGCCACCTCGACGTGCGCAGCGCCGCCGACGCCAGGGTCCTGCTGCACCAGGCCGTCGACGGCGGGCAGGGCGACCTCGTGCTGGACCTCGGCCGACTGGAGTCCTGGGACGCCACCGGCCTCGGCGTCATCATGGGCACCCACCGCCGGGCCGGCCGGCTCGGTCGCCGGCTCGTCCTGCGGGCCGTCCCCGCGCAGTTGCAGCGCCTGTTGGTGGCCACCCGGCTGCACCGCATCCTGGCCGTCGAGGGCACGGTGTCGGACGTCCACGGCGCGACCCTGCCCGGGCTCGGCCCGGTGACGGGCCAGCCGGTCGTGGCCCCGCTGCTCTGACCGGCGGCGCCCTCGTCCGGGGCCCCCTGGCGGTGGCCCCGCCCCTCCGGGCCCACCGGTGGGCCACCTCGTACGCCTGCCCGGTCCGACGGTTCGGACCGACGCCCCGCCCCGGCCCCCCGGCCCCGCGGCCCCGCCGCCCGGTCACTTCCGCGACCCCGTCCTTCGCCCGGCCCCGCGGGCCGCTTCCAGGGGCCCTCGTACGGCGCTGAAGGCCCCCGTAGGGCCGCCGTCGCGTACATGTCGGGTGCGAACGGGCCAGCTCACAGGCAGCCCTGGCGCTCCCACGAGGGGCCCGCGCTGCACGGCAGGGCACGGATGTGCGAGAGTCTGCGGTCAGGAGACGGCCGCCGGGACCCAAAAGCCTGCCCGCGCAAGGCCGCTCGAACGTCGTCAACGCCCCGGCCCCGGGCCGGGCGGCCGAGCATGGGCGGAGCGATACGTGGGACAGCCAACCGGCGACTTTCGGCAGGAGGGCCTGCGCCCCCGTACCGGCGAACTCGTCTCCGGCGACCTGCTGGTGACCGTCGGCTCGACCGACGGCTCCGAGGCCCGGCCCTGCCCCGACGACTGGCGGCCCCGCCCGCGCCGGCTGGAGCGCGGCGGCCCGAGCCGGGCCACCCTCGGCCCCAGCCCCGCCGTCGGCCCGCTGGCCCTCGGCGCCGGCGCGGCCGACCTGCCGCTGCTGGACCGCGAGGCCGACATCGCCCAACTCCTCGGCAAGCTGGCCGAAGGCCGCTCGATACGCCTGGTCGGCCAGGCCGGCTCCGGGCGCAGCGCCCTGCTGTCCGCCGTCGCCGCGGCGGCCGGCGAGCTGGCACCCGACGGCGTCGTCCAGCTCTGCGGCCACCGTCGCACCGCCGCCGACCTCCTCCAGGCGCTCTTCTCCGCCACCCACCACGCCCCCGGCTTCCGCCCCGACCCGCAGCAGCTGGCCCGCCACCTCGCGACGGTCGGCGCCGTCGTGGTGGTGGACGAGGTCGAGTCCACCGGTGCGGAGTTGGAGGAACTGCTCGCGACCGCGCCCGACTGCGCCTTCCTGATCTCGGTCGCCCCCGACAGCGCCGCCCTGGCCCTGGACTCCCGGCTGGAGGACCACCTGGTCGCGGGGCTGTCCCGGGCCGCCTGCCTGGCCCTGACCGCCCGGCTGGCCGGCCGCGCCCTGGACGAGGCCGAGCGGGCCTGGGCCGTCGACCTCTGGTTCGAGTCCGAGGGCCTGCCGCTGCGCTTCGTCCAGGCGGCCGCCCTGCTGCGCCAGCGCGACGTCTCCGTGGACGCCCTGGTCGCCGCCGAGGAGGACCGCCGCGGGGTGTTCGGCGCGGTCGAGCACCCGGAGGTGGACGAGGACCCGGCGGTGCGTGAGGCCGAGCTGCGGCGCACCGTGGCGCTGCCGACGGTCGCCGAGAGCGCCGCGCCCGCCCTGCGGCTGGCGGAGGGACTCAGCGAGTCCGCCCAGGCCGTCCTGCGGCTCGCGGTGGCGCTCGGCGGCGAGTGTCCGACCGCGCCGCACCTGCCCGCGCTGATCGACGTCGGCCACGGCGAGAGCGCTCTGCACGAGCTCACCGACTGCGGCCTGGCGGTCTCCATCGGCGGCCACCACCGGCTCACCGCGGGCGCGTTGGAGCTGCTGGAGCCGCACTGGCCGGACGCGGGCAGCACCAACGGCGCCGCCACCCACTTCGCCTGGTGGGTGGGCCACAGTTCGGTCAGCATCGAGCAGGTCGCGGCCGAGGCCGAGGTGGTGATCGGCGCGATGCTCGCCGACCGCGCCGCCGGCCGCCCCGCCGCCGTGCTGCGGCTGGCCCGCGCGGCCGCCCCGGCGCTTGCCCTGGCGCTGCGCTGGGGGGCCTGGGAGCGGGCGCTGCAGCTGGGCCTGGAGGCCGCCCGCGCGGTCGGCTCGGGCCCGGACGAGGCCTGGTTCCACCACGAGCTGGGGGTGTACGCGCTCTGCCGGCGGACGCCCGAGCGCGCGGTGGCCGAGCTGGAGGCCGCGGTGGCCCTGCGGGTCGCACTCGGCGAGCAGCGCGGCGGCGCCGCGGGCCGCCGGATGCTTGACCTGCTGCGCGCCGACACCCAGGCGCTGACGGCCGGCGACGGGGACCTGCCGGTGGTCACCCGACGGCCCGTCATCCGGGCCATCGCGCAGGTGCCTTGGCGCTTCGGCATGATCCCGAAGGCCGGCGGCCGGGGCCGGACGGTCATCGCCGCCTCGGCGGCCGTGCTCGCGCTCGGCGTGCTCGGCACGGCGGTCGGCCTGAGCGTGGCCGGCCAGGACACCCCCAGGGGCGGTGCCACCCCGCACAACGGCGCTCCGGACCAGCCGGGCAGCCTGACCGGCAACTACACGATCCCCGCCCCGAGCGACTCGGCCTCCGACGCGGCCTCGCCCGCCGGCACCGACTCCCCGTCGCCGGAGGCCTCGGAGACCAGCGGCAGTCCGTCGCCCTCGGGCTCCGCGTCCGCCTCGCCCTCGCCGAAGAAGACGACGAAGTCGGCGAGCCCCAGCCCGAGCAGCACACCGGCCCCGGGGACGAGCCAGCCGCCGGTCGTGCCGCCGCCGGTGGTGCCGACGACCCAGCCGACGACCCAGCCGACGACCAGTCCCAGCAGTTCGCCCCCGGTGACGCCGACGACGAGCCCGAGTTCGAGCACGACAGCGGCCTCACCGCCCTCGTAGGGGCCCGCGGGTCAGAACAGCTTGAGCTTGTCGTCCTCGATGCCGCGCAGCTCGTCGTAGTCCAGCACCACGCAGCCGATGCCCCGGTCGGTGGCCAGGACGCGGGCCTGGGGCTTGATCTCCTGCGCGGCGAAGACACCCTTCACCGGGGCGAGCAGCGGGTCGCGGTTGAGCAGCTCCAGGTAGCGGGTGAGCTGCTCGACGCCGTCGATCTCGCCGCGCCGCTTGATCTCGACGGCGACGGTGGCACCGTCGGAGTCGCGGCAGAGGATGTCGACGGGGCCGATCGCGGTCGGGTACTCGCGGCGGATCAGTGCCCAGCCGCTGCCGAGCACCTCCATCCGGTCGGCGAGCAGCTCCTGGAGGTGGGCCTCGACCCCGTCCTTGACGAGTCCCGGGTCCACCCCGAGTTCGTGCGAGGAGTCGTGCAGCACCTCCTCCAGCGTGATGATCAGCTTTTCGCCGGCCTTGTTCACGACCGTCCAGGTGCCGTCCGCCTCCTTGAGGGAGCACGGTGGCGACATCCAGTTGAGCGGCTTGTAGGCGCGGTCGTCGGCATGAATGCTGACGCTGCCGTCGGCCTTGACCAGGATGAGCCTGGTGGCGGACGGCAGATGGGCGGAGAGCCGACCGGCATAGTCGACTGAGCAACGGGCAATTACGAGACGCACGGTCGACCACGCTAGCCCACCGGGGCCAGTTGATGCGATTCCGGTACGGCGGGGTGAAGAAACCGGGGGGACGGCGAACATGGAGGTTCGGCGGTCCGACCGGTTGCCCGCCGCACTCTGGCGCGCTTACCCACTGACGGCTACGGTGTGTGACTGAGCGCTTGCGGGACGAGTCGTCGACGGGGACGGAGACACGGGGATGGGGACACGGGATGCGAGATCCGGCCGAATCCGGCCAAACCTGCTTCGGCGGCGTGCGAATTCATAGGAAATCAGCGGATTCGCCTGTTCTGCGGGCCAATGGCTGACACGCTGTTCCGAGCGGCTGCCGCCCCCACCCGGCGGAGCCGACCAGGGGTGGCCCGGGTGGCCCGACATCGTTCGACCGTCGGCCAGCCGGTGCGTCGGACCAGCAGGTCGGGCCGACAGGCCGGTGTCCGCCCCACGTCACCGCAGGCTCTCATCGCATTCCCCCGGTGCAATTTCCGCACCACCTGCATTCACCGAACACCCTTGTCGCATTCGCCCCACCAGCCCCTGGCCCGATGATCGCGCACGACCGGCGATCGAAAGGGGCCCGGTGATCGCGCACCACCCGGCGATCCTCCAAGGACCACGATCGTGCACGAATCGGCGATCGGGAACAACGGGAACACCAGCACCACCCGAAGCACCAACCTGAGCAAGGCACGGCACCATCCGTACACACGCACCACCACCCGGGCGCCGCGCGCGGGTGGACCGCGAGAGGAGAACCCATGTCGCTCGACGTCTCACCGGCCCTCCTGGAGAAGGCCGAGCGGGGCGAGGTCGACGAGCGGGAATTCGTCGACTGCGTCCGCGTCTCCCTGCCGTACGCCTGGGAGTTGATCAGTTCGCTGGTCGCCCAGCTGAAGGTCGACGGCACCGACTTCGCAGACAACCACGTTCCGCCGCCCAGCGAGCAGGCCCGCGGGCAGCTGCTGCGCGCCCTCGCCAGTGACGCGATCCGAGGGGCCCTGCAACGGCACTTCGGCGTCCAGCTGGCCTTCCAGAACTGCCACCGGGTCGCGGTCTTCGCGCCGACGGAGAACAACGTGGCGCGCCACCAGCGCTTCACGTCCGTCCGGGAGCAGCTGCTCAACCAGTCCGACGAACTGCGGGACTGCTGACCCGTCGTCGAGCGGGCCGAACGACCCGGGCCACCCCGTTCCTGCTCCGGGCGCGCTGTGCGCGTCCTCGGAGGTGGGGCAGGGTGGCCCGGGCGTCCGCGCGTTCAGGACAGCTGCGGGAGCACCTCGGAGCCCAGCCGGGCGATGTTGTGCAGGGTGGCCTCGTGGTCCCCGCTGCCCTCAGTGAGCAGCGCGAAGCGCCGGATGCCGGTCCGCTCGGCGGTCGCGAGCAGCCGGTCCGCGCAGTGCCGGGGCGTGCCCACCGCGTGCAGGTCGCAGAGCAGCGCGGTGTACTCGTGCGGGTCGCGCATCTTGCGCTCGCGCCCGTCCACCGTGCGGTGCGCGCCGAGCCCGTACTCGAACCAGCCGGGCATCGAGCGCAGCAGGGTCGCCCGCGCCGCCGAGGGGCCGTCCTCGACCTGGGTCACGCCGGCCGCGACATGCTCCCCCCGGATCCGGGCGAGCCCCTCGTCGGAGCGGCCGCAGGCCCGCCAGGCGGCGCCGTACAGCGCGAGCATCTCCTGCTTGTCCTCGTCCCCCGAGTGCATGCCGAGCAGCATCGGCAGGCCCCGCTCGGCCGCCAGCCGGACGCCGCCGGGGGAGGTGCAGGCGACCACGAGCGGTGGGCCGGCCTGGGGCCGCTCACCGGCTCCCTCCGGAACCTGCCGAGGTTCGGCCGGCTCGGGCCGCAGCCCGTCCACCCGCTGCCGGGGCAGCCGGCCGGCCAGGCCCGGCACCACGGCCTGGCCCGGCTCCAGACCCAGCCAGGAGGACAGGCCGGGCCGCCGCGGCGGCTCGCCCGCCCGCGGCACCACGGCCACCTCGGGGAAGCTGAACTGCGGGCCGTCCGCGCCCACGGTGGCCTCGCGCAGCCAGCGCAGCAGGAGGTCCAGCCGTTCGGGGAACCCCTGCTCGTACGCGTCGAGACCGCTGCCGAAGACGTCCAGGTCGATCCACGGCCCGCCGCGCCCCACCCCGAGCGTGAACCGCCCGCCGGAGGTGAGGTGCAGCAGCGCGGCCTGCTCCCCGAGGGCCACCGGGTGCCGGGTGGAGAGCACGCTCACCGCCGTCCCGACGCCGATCCGGCGGGTGCGGCCGAGCAGCATCGCGGCGAGGGTCGCGGCGTCCGGGCAGACCCCGTAGGGGACGAAGTGGTGCTCGGCCAGCCAGACGGCGTCCAGGCCCGCGCGCTCGGCCGTGACGGTGGCGCCGACGGTGCGCTCCAGCACCTCGGCGTGGCTCTGGCCGGGGAACTGCGCGGACAGCAGGAAGGCGCCGACCCGCAGGGCCTCGGTGGCCGCCGGCCGGCCACCGCCGCTCTCGGCCAGCGGCACCGGTCCGCCCGGCAGCACCGCGGCCGGCCGGCCGGGCAGCGGCGAGGCCCCGGCGGGCGGGGCGGACGGCCGGACGCCGACGGTCGGGTGTGCCTCGGCGCGCGCGCTGGTCTTGGTCATGGGCAGCCTCCTGGGGGTCGCGCAGGGTCTGCGGGCCCCGCCTCGTCACCTCGTGAGTAACCCATGTCATGTGCCAATGGCACGCGGATTCACCTATTTCGCCGAAGATCGGGTGGATCTCACCGGAAACACCGGAGTGCCGGGTGAAGCCGTGGTAGGGCCACGGAGGACCGTGTGCGCCCCGTACCCTGGAAGGGTTTTCGAGCCCCTGCAGAGAGGTCGCCCACGTGTCTCCCCGCCGCAACCGGATCAGCAACGACGACCGTGAGGAGCCCGGTCCCGGGCCGCTCGGCGGGTCCCTGCGGCGGACCGAGAGCTACCAGGGCGAGGAGTGGGTGGTGCAGACGGTGGCCGGCACCGCCGGGCGCCACTACCGCTGCCCGGGCTGCGACCAGGAGATCCCGCCGGGGGTCGGGCACGTGGTGGCCTGGCCGGAGTTCGGGGCCGGGGTGGAGGACCGCCGGCACTGGCACCGCGCCTGCTGGGGGGCGCGCGAGCGGCGCAGCTCCAACATCCAGCGCGGGCGCGGCGCCCCGCGGTACTGAGGGGCGCCGCGCCCGCGGCCCGGTGGTGCGGCCCGCTGCCGCGGTGGGTCAGGCGTCCCGGTTCTTGAGCACCAGGGCGCCGCCGACCAGGGCCGCCAGCGTCCAGGCGAGGCAGATCAGGAAGCCCGCCCACGGCCCGTACGGCTGGCCGCTCTGCTCGTACACCAGGAGCATCCGGGAGCCCGCGTAGTCGGGGAAGTAGTGCGCCAGGGTCTTCACCTTCGGCACGGCCGAGAGGATCGGCGAGAGCAGGAAGAAGAACGGCACCAGCACCCCGAGGGCCAGGGTCTGGTTGTGCAGCATCGCGGTGACGCCGGCCGAGAAGAGGCAGAGCATCGTCAGGTAGAACGCCGCGCCGAACACCGCGCGCAGCACGTGCGGTTGGCCCAGGTCGGTGGAGTGGCCGCCGAGCAGCGCCTGGCCGAGGAAGAACGTGATGAAGGCCGTCACCAGGGCGACCGTGAAGGCCAGTGCGCCGAGCACCACGGCCTTGCCGGTGAGCAGCGTGCCGCGCTGCGGCACGGCGGCCAGGGTCACCCGGATCATTCCGGTGCTGTACTCGTTGCCGACCGCGAGCACGCCGAAGACGATGATGGCGAGTTCGCCGAGCAGGATGCCGGAGAACGCGGTGCCGGTGGCGTCGAAGGGCGTGCTGTCGCCCCGGGTGAACTCGTCGAAGTTGTTGTTGGTCAGCAGGGACAGCAGCGCGCCGAGGCCGGCGGTGACCGCGAAGGTCAGCGCCAGGGTCCAGATGGTCGAGCGGACGCTGCGGACCTTCGTCCACTCGGACCGCAGGACCGCGGGGAAGGACGCCATCTCAGTTCTCCTCCTCGGGCTTGGCGTTCGGGGCCTGGGGGCCGGTGCCGGGCGGTCCGCCCGGCGCCGCCCTGCCGGCCTGCCAGGAGGCGCCCCAGGCGCCCGTCGGCCCCGGCGCCTCGGCGGCGTCCGGGCCGCCGGGTTTCCGGGGGGCGGTGCCGCCGGCGTGGTACTCCACCGAGTCGGCGGTCATCTGCATGAAGGCCTCCTCCAGCGAGGCCTGCTGCGGGCTCAGTTCGTGCAGCACGACGCCGTTGGCGGCGGCCAGCTCGCCGAGCTTGGCGAGGTCGCCGTCGACCACCTCGTACGAGCCCTCGGGCCCGGCCTCGACCCGGACGCCCGCGCTGTCGAGGGCGTCCAGCAGCCGCTCGGGGTGCGGGGTGCGCAGCCGGACGGCCGTGCGGGAGTTCTGCCGGATGAACTCGGGCATCGAGAGGTCGGCGAGCAGCCGGCCCCGGCCGATCACCACCAGGTGGTCGGCGGTCAGGGCCATCTCGCTCATCAGGTGCGAGGAGACGAAGACCGTCCGGCCCTCGGCGGCGAGCCGCTTCATCAGGTTGCGGATCCAGAGGATGCCCTCGGGGTCGAGGCCGTTGACGGGCTCGTCGAACATCACGATCTCGGGGTCGCCCAGCAGCGCGGAGGCGATGCCCAGGCGCTGGCCCATCCCGAGCGAGAAGCCGCGCGAGCGCTTGCGGGCGACGGAGGCGAGGCCGACGAGGTCCAGCATCTCGTCGACCCTGGACTTCGGGATGCGGTTGCTCTGGGCCAGCCAGAGCAGGTGGTCGTAGGCGGTCCGGCCGGGGTGGACCGCCTTGGCCTCCAGCAGGGCGCCGATGTACTTCAGCGGCTCGCTGAGCCGGCCGTAGCGCTTGCCGTCGATGGTGACCGAGCCGCCGGTGGGCCGGTCCAGGTCGAGGATCATCCGCATGGTGGTGGACTTGCCGGCGCCGTTGGGGCCGAGGAACCCGGTCACCACGCCCTGGGGCACCTGGAAGCTCAGTCGGTCGACGGCGAGTGTGTCGCCGTACCGCTTCGTCAGCTCGTGCAACTCGATCATCGGTTCTCCCTCACTCTCCGTCAGATTACGACAATCCAGACATAAGGGCTCATCGGCCGCGCCCGCCCGGTGTGCCGCTACGGTGGGCGTCATGAACCGGCTCCCCACCGCAGTGGCCGTCCGTGAGAGCGGCACCGGCACCCCTCTCGTCCTGCTGCACGCCTTCCCGTTGGGCGCCTCGATGTGGAGCGCGCAACTGGACGCGCTGCCCGGCCTGAGCGGCGACGAGGCCCGCGTGCTGGCCCCCGACCAGCGCGGCTTCGGCCGTACCGAACTGGGCACCGACCAGCCCTCGCTGGACCTCGTCGCGGACGACGTCGCCCTGCTGCTGGACGCCGCCGGGATCGAGCGCGCGGTGCTCGGCGGGCTCTCCATGGGCGGCTACGTGGCGCTGGCCTTCGCCCGGCGCCACCCGGGCCGGCTCGCCGGGCTGCTGCTGGCCGACACCAAGGCCACCGCCGACACCGACGCGGCCCGCGCCAACCGCGAGCGGATCGCGGCCGCCGTCCTGGCCAGGGACAGCGTCCGGCTGCTGGCCGAGGAGCGGATGGAGGACACCCTGCTCGGGCCGGCCTCCGGCCACCTCGCCGAGCGGGTCCGAGGCATGATCGCCGAGGCCTCCCCGCAGGCCGTCGCCTGGGCCCAGCGCGCGATGGCCGCCCGGACCGACACCCTGGACGTGCTGCCCGGCCTCGACGTCCCGGCGGCCGTCGTGGTCGGCGCGGCGGACACCGTCACCCCGTTCGCCGAGGCCCGGCTGATGGCCGACGCGCTGCCGGACGCCGAACTGACCGTCATCCCCGACGCGGGCCACCTCAGCGCGATCGAGGCCCCCGAGGCCTTCAACACGGCCGTCCGCGCCCTGCTCGCCCGGGTGGACCGGTGAGCGGGGCCGGCCGGGGCGGGGAGCCGACGGGCGGCGAGGGCCGGAGCGGGGAGCGGAAGGGCGGCGGCATGCGGGACGGCGACAGCGGCGGAGCGGACGACAGAGCGGGCTCCGACGGGCCGGACCGGCCGGGAGCACCGGGGGACGAGGCCGCCACCTGGGACTTCTCCGCACTGGAGGTGTCCGGGCGGATGCCCGTCACCAACTGCGGCGACAAACTGACCGAGCTGACCCTCGAACCGCTCGGCGAGGACTACTGGCTCAAGCCCGGCGAGACCTTCATCGTCACCTCGTACGGCGACCACGGGCTCGGCCACCCCTTCGAGGTGCAGTACTGGCCCGACTCCGTCTCGGTCTGGTGCACCTCGTGGTTCGGGACGGTCTCGGACGACGACGGCAACCAGCTGAGCTGCGGCCACCAGCGCCCGGACGGCGCCTACCCGATCTGAGCGGCCGGACCGCGCACGGCCGGACCGCGCACGGCCGGACCGCGCACGGCCGGGCCCGTCCGGCCGTGCGACCGGGCCCCGCCGCCCGCGTCCACCGGGGAAAACGCGGCGGGCCCCCGCCCCGAAGGGTGAGGGCCCGCCGACGGTGCGTCGGCCGGTGCGTCAGCGCGACTGCTGGGCCGGCACGCCCAGCGTGTCGTCGGTCGGCAGCGTGGCGGCGGCCACGGCCGCGCCGGTCAGCGTGGCGAGCATCTCGCGCACGTTGGTCAGCTGCGCGTTGATGCTGTCGCGGCGGTTGGTGAGCGCCGCCAGCTCGCGCTCGGACTCGCTGCGGATCCGGTCGGCCTTGGCGTTGGCGTCGGCCACGATGTCCTCGGACTGGCGCTGGGCCGTCTCCACCGTCTGGCGGGCGCGGCGCTCGGCGTCGGTGCGCAGCTTCTCGGCCTCCAGGCGCAGCTGCTCCGCCCGGTGCTCGATCTCGGCGAGGCGCTTCTCGGCCTTGGCCTGGCGGGCCGCCAGGTCACGCTCGGACTGCTCGCGGCGCTTGGCCAGGTTGGTCTCGAACTCCAGCGCGGCCTGGGCGGCCTTGGTGCGGGTGTCCTCGAAGAGGGCGTCCGCCTCCTCGCGCTTGGTCGCCGCGTCCTTGTTCGCCTCGTTGCGCAGCTGCGCGCTGTCGCTCTTGGCCTTGTCGACGATCCGCAGACCCTCGTCCTCGGCCTTGGCCTTGCGGTCCTTGGCGTAGTTCTCCGCCTCGGTGCGCACCTGCTGCGAGGCAGCCTCGGCCAGCTCGCGGTGCTGCTCGGCCGCGCGGTGCGCCTCGTTGCGCAGGTCGGCGGCCTCCTCCTCGGCGAGACGGAGGATCTTCTCGACCCGGGCGCCGAGACCGGCGTACGAGGGCTCGGACTCGGTGACCGCGGCCTGGGCGCTCTGGGTCTCCAGGTGGAGCTCCTCGATGCGCTTCTCCAGGGCCCCGATGCGGGTCAGGGCGCTGTCACGGTCGGCCACCAGCTTGGTGATCCGCTCGTCGACCTGGGCACGCTCGTACCCACGGCGCACCAGGTCGAAGCCGTGAGGGGAGTGACTGTCGCTCATGGGATTTTGGGCTTCCTGTCGTCAAACCGCTGAGGTGGTTGAGGGAATCCTGACACGTTACCGGAGTGTCATCGGCGAAATGCCGATGCTTCGCGGACAATGACCGCTCAATCGGGTGGCGCGCCACCGGAGCGATTGCCACCCGAACGGGGAGCGCCCACCCCGGCGCCGGCCTTCGGCGCCGCCTCGCGGCCTCCGGAGCCGCTGTTCCTGCTGTTCGATCCCCCGTTGGCCGATCCCCCGCCGGCAGATCCGCCGGTGGCCGCCTGCGCGACCGGTGACGGTGCCTCAAAGGCCTCCAGGGCGGACAGCACGTCCTGCACCCTGGAGATCTCGGTGTTGATGTCCTTGCGGCGCCGGACCAGTTCGTCCAGCTCGCGCCGGCCCTCGTCGGTGACCCGCTCGGCCTCCGTCCGGGCCTCGGACCGCAGCCGCTCCGCCTCCTCGGCGGCCAGCGCGATCTGCTCGTCCGCGGTCTCGTCCGCCGCCCGGAGCCGCTTCTCGGCCTCGGCGGAGGCCGCCTCGATCCGGTCCTCGGCCTCGTCCTGGGCTTCCTTCAGCCTGGTCTGGGCCTTGGCGATCAGGGCCTCGGCCCGGTCGGTGGAGTCGGCGAGCTTCTGCTCGGCGCCCTTCAGCAGGCCCTCCGCCTTACGGACCGCCGAGATCCGGACCTTGCTCGCCTCCGCCGAGGCCTCGGACGCCAGCTCGGCGGCCCGCTCCTCGGCGGCGGCGACCAGTGCCGCCGCGCGCTCCTCGGCCTCGGCGACGGCCGCGACGGCCAGCTCCTCGGCCTCGGTCAGCTGCTCCTGGGCCGCCGTCACCAGCGCGTCCACCCGCTCGCCGGCCGACTTCATCGCCTGCGCGTTCTCCTTGCGGGCGCGCTCGTGCAGCGCCTCCACCTCGGAGTCGGTCCGCTCGCGCAGCTCCTCGGCCCGCTCGCGGATCGCGGTGGCGTCCCGGCGGGCCTCGGAGAGCAGGGCGTCCGCGTCGGCACGGGCCCGCTCGACCTCGGCCTGGCCGGCCGCCTCGCCGACCGCCACCAGGCGGTCGGACTCCTTGCGGGCCGCCGCGACCATCGCGTCGGCCTGCTCCTCGGCGGCCGCGGTGGTGGCCAGGGCGGTCGTCCGGGCGTCCTCGCCGAGCGACTCGGCGTCCGCGAAGGCCTTCTCCAGCACGGACTTCGCCCGCTCACGGGTGGACCGGTCGAACTGCTCGGCCTGGTCGCGGGTCTCGGTGTCGAACACCTCGGCGCGGGCCCGGGTCGAGCTGTCGTAGTCGTCCGCCAGCGAGCGGGTGGCCAGCGCGTACTCCTCGGCCTCGGCCCGCAGGCCGGCCGCGAGCTCCTCCGCCTCGGCGATGGTCGCGTCGGCCCGCTTCTCGGCCTCCGCGACCGTCCGTCGGGCGATCTCCTCGGCCTCGGCGCGCTGCCGCCCGGCCAGCTCCTGGGCGCCGCGCAGCTCGGCCTGCGCCTCGGCGCGCAGCCGCTCGTCGTAGGCCTGCGCCTCGGCCCGCAGCCGGCCCAGCTCGGCCTCGGCGGCCTCGCGGTCGGCCGTGACCTCCTGGGTGGTCCGCTCGCGCAGGTCCGCGGTCTCCCGGTCGGCCTTCGCGCGCAGCTCGGTGGTCTCGCGCTCCGCGCGCTCGCGCAGCTCGGCCGTCTCCCGGTCGGCGGTCCCGCGCAGCTCGGCGCTGTCGCGCTCGGCGCTCTCCCGCAGCTCGGCGCTCTCCAGCGCGGCCAGCTCCCGGGTCTCGGCGGCCTCCCGCTCGGCGGTCGCCCGCACCTCGGCGACCTGCTGCGAGGCGGCCTCGTGCATCCCCGCGACGGACTGGCGGACCTCGGCGGCCTCGTCCTCGGCGGCGGCGACCAGCTCCGCGGCGGTGCGCGCGGCCTCGGCGGCGGACTTCTCCGCCTCGGCGCGGGCCCGGTCCAGCTCGCTGCCGGCCTCGGCCCGCAGGGCCTCGGCGGCGGCCTGCGCCTCGGCGGCGAGCTCGGCGGCCCGCTCCCGGGCCTCGGCGAGCGCCCGCTCGGCCTCGGCGCGGGCGGTGTCCGCGGCGGCGGTCGCCTCGGCGGTCAGCGCCTCGGCCTGCTCCTTCGCCCGGACGAGCGCCTGCTCGGCCTGCTCGCGCAGCTTGCCGGAGGCGTCCTCGGCCTTGGTGAGCTGGGCGACGGCGGCGGTCCGGGCGGCCTCCAGGGCCTGCGCGGCCTCGGCCCGCAGCCGGGTGGCCTCGCTCTCGGCGGCCTCCCGGACGGCGGTGGCCTCGGCCTCGGTGCGCTCGGCCAGCTCGGCGGCGACGGCCTCGGCCTGCTCGTGCGCGGCCTGGGCGGCGGCCAGCTGCTCGGCGGTCAGCTCGCGCTCCCGCAGCAGCCCGGCGGCGGCGTCCTCGTACGCCTGACGGCTCTCCGCACGCAGCGCCTCGGCGGCGGCCTCGGCCTCGGCGCGCAGGGCGGCCAGCTCGGTGCCGGTCTCCGTCCGCAGCCGCTCGGCCTCGGCCTCCGCGGTGGCGGCGAGGGCCTGGGCGGCGGCCGCGGCCTCGGCTCGCACGGCCTCGGCGTCGGCGCTCGCGCCGCTGCGCACCCGCTCGTCGAACTCCGTCGCCTCCCGGCGCAGGTCGGCGGTCTCCCGCTCGGCCGCGGCGCGATTCTCGGCGGCGGCGGCCTTGGCCGCGGCGATCGCGTCCCGGTGCTGCTGCTCGGCGGCGGCGGCCAGCTTCTCGGCCTCGGCGCGGGCCCGGCTGAGCGTCTGCTCGGCCCGGCCCTGCATCTCGGCGGCCCGCTCCTTGGCCTGCCCGCGCAGCCGCTCGACCTCGTCGGCGGCGCCGGCCCGCAGGTCGTCCGCGTCGGTCTTGGCGCGGGTGAGCAGCTCCTCGGCGTTCTTCGCCGACTCCTCGATCTGCACCACGGCCTGCCGGCGGGCCTCGCCGCGTACCCGCTCGGCCTCGGCGGCGGCCTGGGAGCGCAGCTCCTCGGCCTCCGCGCGCAGCCGGGCGGCCTCGTCCTGCATCTGCTGCATCCGCTCGCGGATGCCGGCGGCGTCGTCCAGCGCGGCGTTCTGCGCCTGCTCGACGGAGGCCTGGGCCTGCTCGCGCAGCCGCTCGGCCTCGGCGACCGCCGCCGCCAGGATCCGCTCGGCCTCGGCGGCGGCCTCGCCGCGCGTGGTCTCGGCGTCCCGGTCGGCCCGGCCGAGCACCTCCTCGGCCGTCTTGGCGGCCTTGGCGAGGTGGACGGTGGCGTCCTTGGCTCCGGTGGCCCGGCCCTGCTCGTGGGCTTCGTTGCGGAGCTGCTCGGCGGTGGCCTCGGCCTGGGCGCGCAGGTCGGCCGCGTCCCGCTCGGCGTCGGCGCGCAGCTCGGCGATGGTGGCCTCGGCCTCCGCACGCAGCTGGCCCGCGACACTCTCGGCGGTGGCCCGCAGCCGCTCGCTCTCCTCGGCGGCGGCGGCCTTGGCGGCGTCGGCCTCGGCCTTGGCGTTGGCCGCCTCGGCCTTGATCCGCTCGGTCTCCTTGGTGGCGTTGGCGACCATCCGGGCGATCTCGGCGCGGGCGGTCTGCGAGCGCTGCTCGCTGGCGGCCTCGCCGCCGGCGACCAGCCGCTCCACGGCGGCCTCGGCGTCGGCCTGGAGCTGCTCGGCGGCCTCCTCGGCCCGGGCGCGCAGTTCGGCGGCTTCCTGGCGGGCCCGCTCGGCCTCGGCCAGGGCTTCGGCGCGCAGTCGCTCTATCTCGGCCTGGGCACGCGCGAGGGTCTCCTCGGCGCGGGCCTGGTCGGCGACGGCCTGCTCCTTGAGCCGGCCGATCTCGGCCTGGGCGGCGGCGAGCTGGTGCTCGGCGGCGGCCTGGGCGCCGGCCAGCTGCTGCTGGGCCTGGTTGGCGGCGGTGCCGCGCATCTCCTCGGCCTGGGCGTTGGCCTGCTGGGCGTGCTCGGAGGCGGCCCGCAGCAGGCGCTCGGCGTCGGTCTGGGCGCGCTGCAGGGCGGCCTCGGCGGCGGCCTGGGCCTCGCCGCGGGCGGCGTCCACGTCGGCGGCGGTCTGCGCGCGGGCCTGGTCGGCGAGGGCGGCGGCCTCGGCGCGGGCGGCGGCGACCAGCCGGTCGGCCTCGGCGCGGGACTCCTGGAGGAGGCGCTGGGCCTCCTGCTCGGTGCCGGCCCGGGTCTGCTCGGCCCAGGAGACGTTCTCGTTGACGTGGCGTTCGGCGCTGCGGCGCAGCTCGGCCAGTTCGGCGTCGAGCTGGCGGCGGCGGTCGGCGAGCTCGGCCTCCAGCCGCGCGGTGCGGTCGGCGGCCTCGGCCATCAGCCGCTGGGTGGCGGCCTGGGACTCGCGCAGCTGCCGCTCGGCGTCGGCGCGCAGCTGCTGGGCCTGCATCTCGGCGTTCCGCAGGAGCTGCTCGGCCTGGCCGGAGACGGAGTCGAAAGCGCGTGGCTGAGCGAGCTGCCGACGGGATTCGTGCAGCTTGGCCCGAAGCACCTCCACCTGGTAGGCGAGGTCCTCGGCATGCTCGACGGCCTTGTCCCGCTCCTTGCGAGTCCGATCCATGTCGGCCTCGAACTGGGAGAGGTGATCGTCAGCCTCGTAGCGGTCGTAGCCCCGCACTCCGCGGTCCCATCCATCTCCTGGTCGCGTCCTCGACCCGGCCGTCCGACGTCCCCGTACTGTCCGGGAGCCGGTGCGGCTGGTCCTTGCATCCGCGGCCGGTGGACGCCCCCTGACCTGCTGGGACCGCCCGCCACGGTCGGAGTCCTGGCCGGTGGTACGCGGTGTTTCCGCGCTCCCCCGTCCGGGTGGACTCCTGGGCGAACTCTTGCCTTGTGGAGAATGGTGACAGATCCGGACTGCGACTGTTGAGCCGTGCCCGCGTTGTGGACTCCCCTGGCGGCGCGAAAGACCGGCGTTCGACCGGCCTGACCCGCTTTCGGCCGTGCCCGTCGGACCTCTTCCTCCCCGAGGCCTTCGCGCACCTGGGCATTGTAGTGGTCGCGCACCTCGGGGGAATGGCCACGTAGGGGTTTTCGGGGCGGTTCCAGACATTACCGGCGGGTCACATCAGGTCCGGGGGCGTCCGGACGGTGCGGGACGGTCCGGACGGATCGTGCCCCGACCACCCCCGGGGCGGGCCCCCGGCGCGCACCTGCCGGGCCCCGGGCGTACCTGTCGGGCCCCGCCCGGGCCCCGGACGGAGCCCCGCCCGGGGCCTTCTTCGACGGCTCGCCCGATGCTTCGCCGGGCTTGACCGACGGCCCGGTCAGTGCTCCGTGCCGGCCGAGGTGACCAGCTCGGTGAGCACCCCGCCGCAGTCCTTCGGGTGCAGGAACGTGATCCGCGAGCCCATCGAGCCGATCCGCGGCTCGTCGTACAGCACCCGCACGCCCTTGCCGCGGATCCCGGCCGCGTCGCCGTCCACGTCGGCGGTGCCGAAGGCGATGTGGTGCACGCCCTCGCCGTTCTTGGCCAGCCACTTGGCGACCGTGGAGTCCTCCCGGGTGGGCTCCAGCAGCTGCAGGAAGGACGCGCCGCCGTCACCGGTGTCGTTGATCTTCAGCATCGCCTCGCGCACCCCCTGCTCCTCGTTGACCTCGCTGTGGAACACCTCGAAGCCGTACGTGGAGCGGTAGAACTCGACCGTCTTGTCGAGATCGAAGCAGGCGATGCCGATGTGGTCGATGCGGGTCAGCACTTCGGGCCTCCAGGGCTGGGGCGGACTGGGCCGCCGGACGGGATGCCCTCAGTGCAGCGCATCCGACCGGCGCACGCCAGGGTGGCCGGTGCGAGCCTGCTCACATCCGCACCGCCGCCCGCCGTGGCCCCCGGGCGGGGGCCCCGGGCGGGCCGTCCGCGCCGATTCACCCGGACCTCCCTGACACGGTGTTGACTGGACAGTGCCAGTGCGCCTGATCACACCGCCGCTCCGGTGACGGTGGGCTCCCGGCTCAGTACATTGAGCGCATCCTCACACCTGGCCACGACGTGCGAAGGGGCCCGTCCCATGACCAACACCACCTCTGTGATCGTCGCAGGCGCACGCACCCCGATGGGCCGGCTGCTCGGCTCGCTCAAGGGCTTCTCGGGCGCCGACCTCGGCGGCTTCGCGATCAAGGCCGCCGTGGAGCGGGCCGGCATCACCGGTGAGCAGGTCCAGTACGTGATCATGGGCCAGGTGCTGCAGGCCGGCGCCGGCCAGATCCCCGCCCGCCAGGCCGCCGTCAAGGCCGGCATCCCGATGAACGTCCCGGCGCTGACCATCAACAAGGTCTGCCTCTCCGGTCTCGACGCCATCGCGCTCGCCGACCAGCTGATCCGCGCCGGCGAGTTCGACATCGTGGTGGCCGGCGGCCAGGAGTCCATGACCAACGCCCCGCACGTGCTGCCGAAGTCCCGTGAGGGCTACAAGTACGGCGCGATCGAGATGCTCGACGCGATGGCCCACGACGGCCTGACCGACGCTTTCGAGAACATCCCGATGGGCGAGTCGACCGAGAAGCACAACACCCGCCTCGGCATCCCGCGCGACGTCCAGGACGAGATCGCCGCCCGCTCGCACCAGCGTGCCGCGGCCGCCCAGAAGAACGGCGTCTTCGACGCCGAGATCGTCCCGGTGGAGATCCCGCAGCGCAGGGGCGAGCCGGTCCTGTTCAGCCAGGACGAGGGCATCCGCGCCGAGACCACCGTCGAGAGCCTGGCCAAGCTGCGTCCGGCCTTCGTCAAGGACGGCACCATCACCGCCGGCACCTCCTCGCAGATCTCCGACGGCGCCGCCGCCGTGGTCGTGATGAGCAAGGCCAAGGCCGAGGAGCTGGGCCTGAGCTGGATCGCCGAGATCGGTGCCCACGGCAACGTGGCCGGCCCGGACAACTCGCTGCAGTCGCAGCCGTCCAACGCGATCCTGCACGCGGTCGCCAAGGAGGGCATCGAGGTCGCCGACCTCGACCTGATCGAGATCAACGAGGCCTTCGCCGCGGTCGCGCACCAGTCGATGAAGGACCTCGGCGTCACCGAGGAGAAGGTCAACGTCAACGGTGGCGCCATCGCGCTCGGCCACCCGATCGGCATGTCCGGCGCCCGGGTGGTGCTGCACCTGGCACTGGAGCTGCAGCGGCGCGGCGGCGGCACCGGCGCGGCCGCGCTGTGCGGCGGCGGCGGCCAGGGCGACGCCCTGATCGTCCGGGTCCCCGCCGGCCAGGGCCCGAAGGCCTGACGGGTCGCCGGAGTCTGACGTAGCCTCTGGGCTGCGAACCGCGAGCCCGCCCGAAGCGCCCACCGGCGCGGGGCGGCAGCGGTTCGCAGCCCACCCGTCTTCGGCGGCGAGAACCGCAGCCCGATCGAGGAGTGCCCTGATGGTCGATGTGCCGACACTGGTCGAGCAGGCCCGGGCGGGCCGCCCGCGCGCGGTGGCCCGGCTGATCTCGCTGGTCGAGAACGGCGCCCCGGAGCTGCGCGAGGTGATGGCCGCCCTCGCGCCGTACACCGGACAGGCCTTCACGGTCGGGCTGACCGGCTCGCCGGGCGTCGGCAAGTCCACCTCGACCTCGGCCCTGGTCTCGGCGTACCGCCGGCTCGGCAAGCGGGTCGGGGTGCTGGCCGTCGACCCGTCCTCGCCGTTCTCCGGCGGCGCGCTGCTCGGCGACCGGGTCCGGATGCAGGACCATGCCACCGACCCGGAGGTGTTCATCCGCTCGATGGCCACCCGCGGCCACCTCGGCGGACTCTCCTGGACGGCCCCGCAGGCCCTGCGGGTGCTGGACGCGGCCGGCTGCGAGGTGATCCTGGTCGAGACCGTCGGTGTCGGCCAGTCCGAGGTGGAGATCGCCGCCCAGGCGGACACCACCGTCGTGCTGCTGGCCCCGGGGATGGGCGACGGCATCCAGGCGGCCAAGGCCGGGATCCTGGAGATCGGCGACCTCTTCGTGGTGAACAAGGCCGACCGGGACGGCGCGGACGCCACCGCCCGCGAGCTCAACCACATGCTGGGTCTCGGCGAGACCCGCGAGCCGGGCGCCTGGCGGCCGCCGATCCTCAAGACGGTGGCGGCCCGCGGCGAGGGCGTGGACGAGGTGGTCGAGGCGCTGGAGAAGCACCGCGCCTGGCTGGAGGAGCACGGCGAACTGGCGGCCCGCCGGCGCCGCCGGGCCTCCGACGAGATCGAGGCGATCGCCCTGACCGCCCTGCGGGCCCGGATCGGGGATCTGCACGGGGACCGCCACCTGGACGCGCTGGCGGAGCGGGTCGCGGCCGGCGAGCTGGATCCGTACGGCGCCGCCGACCAGCTGGTCGCGGGCCTCACCGGGGCCTGACCGAGGCCCGGGCGGCCGGCTCGGTGCGCGCACCCGGCCGCCTCGCGGTGTCCCGATCACCTCGTTCCCGGCGCAGTGCCCCGGCATCGTGGGCGATGTGGAGGGCTTGTCACATCGACGGCGGAGGTGCCGCAGTGGGGATGATCGAGGTGGACGTGGACGACGCGGTCCCTGGGGAGGCCATGCGCCTGACGGGGACCACGGTGCTCGCGCCGACTGGGTGAGCTGGCGCAGGCGGCTGGAGGCGTCGGCGCATCTGTACCGGGTCGGTCTCGCGGCGGTTCGAGCCGTCCGAGCGGGTCTTCGCCGAACCGCGCGAGCGCGACGCCCGCGACGCGGCTGCCCTGACCCACCGGCCCGGCCCCGCGAGGAGGGTCAGGCCCGTCCGCGCAGGTCGCGCAGGTGTTCGGCGACCGGGCCCAGCGCGGCGTACATGGCGTCGAGCTGCTCGGGGGAGAAGTGGTCGATGAAGTGCCGGCGGACGCTCCGGACGTGGTCGGGGGCGACCTTCTGCATGGTCTCCCAGCCCGGTTCGGTGAGGTGGGCGTAGAGGCCGCGGCGGTCGCCCGGACACTCCTGGCGCAGCACCAGGCCGGCCGTCTCCATCCGGGTGATCTGGTGCGAGAGGCGGCTCTTGGACTGCAGGGTGGCGGTGGCGAGGTCGGTCATCCGCATCCGCCGCTCGGGGGCCTCGGAGAGCACGACCAGGATCTCGTAGTCGTTGATCGCCATGCCGTGCGGCTGGAGCTCGCGGCCGAGCTGGTAGTCGAGCAGCTTGCTGACCTCGAGGTGGGCACGCCAGAGCCGCTGCTCCCGGGCGGTGAGCCAGGGCGTCTCCTCCTCGGCGCTGGAGGAAGGCGAGGAGGAGACGTCGGCGGCATGAGGGGTCTGCGTGTCCATGGGGACAGCATAGCCCGATTGGTTAAATGTTGTACAAAATTAGAGACCGAACCGTCGTCCGAGGTCACCCAGGTTACCGAGGCCCGGGATGTTCACGTTCGGCAGCTGCTGCCCGCCGGCGTGACCGCCCGGCTGCTGCGGCACCCCGCCCATCGGGACACCCGCCTCCGCGTGCACCTGGCCCACCGAGCGGTCCGCCATCAGCGTCTCGGAGGACTGCAGCAGCACCTGGCCGGCGCCGATGAACTCGAACTGGTGCTCCTCGCCGGACGCCCCGCCCAGGCCGGTCAGCCGGCGCAGGCCGCCGATCAGCCCGTGCATGTAGGCCTCGTCGTAGTGGTGGCACGGCGCCGGGCAGTCCGCCCAGCCCACCAGCGCCTGCGGGTCGACCCGGATCGGCGGCTCGACGAAGTGCACCGGCCCGTTGGAGGCGGCCACGAACTTGCCGCTGCCGATCAGGGTCAGGAAGCCCGGGATGATCGACTGCTTCAGCTGCAGCGTCGGCTCGAAGGCCAGCAGGTTGCCGGAGCGGACGGTGAGGTTGCCGTTCTCCAGGTCGTACGAGTTGAGGTCGAAGGCCCGGTCGGCCAGCAGCATCTTGCCGCGGCCCTCGGCGACCACCCAGTCCGAGGCGTGCAGCGGCGAGTTGAAGTGCCGCCCGAGCATCCGGTCGACCGCGCCCGCGCCGACGCCCTTGAAGTTGATGTCGCCGTAGTAGGCGATCATCTTGCCCTTCTGCAGGAAGTACGACCCGTTCAGGTCGACCGAGAAGGCGTACGGGTTGACGTTGTCGTTGGCCGGCAGGCTGTGCACGTCGTGCACCACCGGGCCGGAGCCGTCCTGCCCCTTCGGCAGCGGTGCCTGGGCCCCGCCGAACTGCTCCTGCGCGTAGTTCTGCTGGGGCTGCTGCGGGTGCTGGGGCGGGTAGCCCTGCTGCGGGTAGCCCTGGGGCGGCGGCGGGGGGTACCCCTGCGGGGGCGGCGGCGGGTAGCCCTGCTGCGGGTAGCCCTGCGGGGGCGGCGCGTTGTACCCGGGCTGGGTCGGCTGGCCGTAGGGCGACTGCCCGTACGGGTCGGGCTGGCCGTACGGCGGCTGCTGGGGAGGGTAGGACATCAGAGCTTCTCCTCGCTCGCCTGCACGTACACCATGCCGTGGCCGGACAGCTCCAGCTGGAACGCCTCGCCCGAGCCGCGTCCGACCATGTCGCGCCAGCCCAGCGCGGTGGACAGCTTGTTGCGGACGTCGCCGCGGTGCGCGACGTACGCCTGCGGGTCGACGTGGACGGGCTGGTTGGGGGTGATCGGCAGCTCGATGACGCCGCCGTGCGCCATCACGGCGACCGAGCCGCGGCCGTCCAGCTTGGTGGTGAACAGGCCCTGGCCGGTGACCTGGCCGCGGACCATGCCCATCACCCCGCCCTGCTGGCCCATGAACATGGTGGACTGCTGGAGCGAGCCCTCGAAGGCCAGCAGGCGGTCCGCCTCCACGTAGAGGGTGTCGCCGGTCAGGTCGATCACGTGGATGTTGTGGCCGCCGTGGCCGAACATCACGCTGCCGTGGCCCTCGACCGTCATCAGCGGGGTGTCCTCGTTGGCCACCCGGCGCCCGATCATCGACATCACGCCGCCCTGGCCGCCGGTGAGGTTCGGGGTGAAGGTGACCTCGCCCCGGTAGGCGAGCATCGCGCCGCGCTGGCTGAAGACCCGCTGGCCGGGCACCATCTGTGCCTCGACCATCTTGTTGTTGATCTTCGTGAACGGCATCAGACGTCACCCCCGACGGTCAGCTTCTCGGACGGCTGGACGTAGACCAGGCCGTCGCCGGCGAACTCCACCTGCACGGCCTCGCCGCCGCCCTCGCCCATCAGCGTGGTCCAGCCCGCGCCGGACTTCAGGCTCCGGTTGAGATTGCCGGTGTGCGCGACGTACGCACCCGGGTCGACCCGCAGCGGCATCCCCTGGGAGACGCGCAGGATGATCGCCGGACCCTTGGAGGTCACGGCAGCCCAGCCGTGCCCCTCGACCTTGGTGGTGAACAGGCCGTTGCCGGACGAGATTCCGTTGAGGCCGGTGAAGCTGGTACCGGTGTGCAGGGTCGCCTCGGTGCACAGCAGGTTGTCCGACTCGACGTAGAGCGTCTCGCCGTTCAACCGCACCAGATTGATCTCGGTGGCCGCGTCGGCGAAGTAGCAGGTGCCCTGCCCCTTCGCCTCCATGACCACCATCTGCTCACCGGTCAGCCTGCGGGTGACCATGCCACGAAGGCCGTCACCGCCACCGGACAGTTTTTTGAAGGCGATCTGGCCGGTGTAAGCGACCATCGAGCCGTTCTTGGCCTTGACGGCGTCGCCCGTCATGTCGACGGCGAGCACCTTGGATCCTTGGAGTCGAAACTGTGCCACCGGCTGAATGTAGCGGGCGGGGGCACTCCCGTGGGAGTGGGCCGGGCGTTCTGGTACCCAGCTGCGACAAAACGGCGCCCCCGGCGCCCCGGCTCAGACGGCGGCCGTCGCCGCGCCGGGGACCGTCCCGGCCGCCTGCTCGACCTCCAGCAGCGAGGCCGAGTGCCGCTCCGCCTCGAACGCCACCACGCCTCCGCGCAGCCCGAACAGCCGCTTGGAGAGCAGGATCCAGAGCACCGCGAGGATGTTCAGCAGCAGCGTGCCGACCTTCAGCGCGGAGACGTGCTCGGTGAGCTCGTACACCTCCAGCGGCAGGAAGGCGGCGGTGGCCACCACCGTGAGGTACTCGGCCCAGCGCCGGCCCAGCCAGAGACCGACCGCCTCGACGATCTCCACCAGGGCGTAGACGACCAGGGCGAGGGCCACCACCAGCAGGGTCTTGTGCTCGTAGTCGAAGGTCTTGCGGATGGTGTCGACCACCGGGGAGTGTTCGAGGTCCCAGTGGAAGTGGTCGGTGACCGGCCGGAAGACGGTCAGGTTCTCGTCGAACAGCCGGCGCATCGAGTCCTGGCTGTTGGAGAACTTCCACACCGCCCAGGCGGCGAGCACGATCAGCAGTCCGCGCAGGAACCGCTCGACCGCGAGGAAGCGCAGGATGAAGAGGTCGCGCAGCGCCTTGCCGCGGGGGACGAGCGGGGCCTCGTCGGCGGGCCCGGAGCCGTGCGGCTCGCCGAGCGCGAAGTCGCCGCAGCGCAGGCAGCGCCAGGCGTCGCCGACCGCGGTGGCGGTGTGCAGGCGCCGGCGCAGCTCGGGTTCGGTGGGCGCGTAGGTGATGTGCCCGCGCCGTGAGCACGTCCGTCGGTTCCAGTCCGGCCTGAACATCTGGTGGTCCCCCGTATCGTCGCGGTCGGCCCTGTTCACAGGCCGTGCGGCAGCAGGATAGAGCGGTCCGGGGCAGGCCCGGTCCGGGTGGCCGGTTCTGTGGCGCGGCTGTGACGTCGGGCACGGCGGGGGTCCCCGGGCGCGGGCCGGGCGTAAGGCTCGGTGATAATGGACGCCGGGCTTGTGAGCCGATTCACAAGAACGGTTCGAAGGTGCCGGCTCGCGGGAGCCGGCCCGGCCGGCCCCGACCCTCGCGCCCCCGTCGCCCCGCAGCAATGAGGTATCGAACGTGAAGACCAGCAGCGCCGTCCACCGCCTGCGCCTTGTCTCCGGCCCCGAAGGCCTCTCCTTCATCCTGCTGATGATCTGCTCGGTGCTGAAGCGCACCACCAGCTTCAACGGGGTGCCGGTGATGGGGATGATCCACGGGATCCTCTTCATCCTCTACGTGGTCTTCCTGATCCTGGCCTGGCAGCAGCAGAAGTGGGACGTCAAGCGGGGCGCCCTGCTGTTCGTCCTCTCCGTCCTGCCGACCGGCGGATTCTTCGCCGAGCGGATGCTCGCCAAGGAGGAGCGCGGCGAGTACCCGCCCGCCCCCGCCACGGACCGCGAGCCCGCCGCCGCCTGAGACCCGCGGACGACATGACGGTGCCGGGCGCCTTCCGCAGGCGCCCGGCACCGTCCGTTCGGGGGAGCGTCAGCTGACGTTGACGCCGCTCCAGGCCGCCGCCACCGCGTTGTACTCGGTGGAGGTCGCGCCGTACAGGTCCTTCGCCGCGTTCAGGGTCGCCGTACGGGCGGCCTTGTAGTTGGTGGTGGAGGTCATGTAGACGGTCAGGGCCCGGTACCAGATCGCCGCGGCCTTGGTGCGGCCGATGCCGGTCAGGGTGGAGCCGTTGGACGTCGGGCTGTTGTAGCTGACGCCGTTGATGGTCTTCGCACCGCTGCCCTCGGACAGCAGGTAGAAGAAGTGGTTGGCGACACCGGACGAGTAGTGGACGTCCTTGTTGCCGACCGTGGAGGACCAGTAGTCGGCGGACCCGCCGTCCTTGGAGGGCTTGTCCATGTAGCGCAGCGGGGTGCCGTTCCCGTTGATGTTGATCTTCTCGCCGATGAGGTAGTCCGGCACGTCCGAGGGCAGGTTGGCGTACCACTCGACCATGGTGCCGAAGATGTCCGAGGTGGCCTCGTTGAGGCCGCCGGACTCACCCGAGTAGTTCAGGCCGGCGGTGGCCGCGGTGACGCCGTGGCTCATCTCGTGCCCGGCCACGTCCAGCGCGGTCAGCGGGTGGGTGTTGCTGGCGCCGTCGCCGTACGTCATGCAGAAGCAGGAGTCGTCCCAGAAGGCGTTCACGTAGTTGTTGCCGTAGTGGACCCGGCTGTACGCGCCGACACCGTTGTTCTTGATGCCGTTGCGGCCGAAGGTGTTCTTGTAGTAGTCCCAGGTCGCGGCCACGCCGTACTGGGCGTCCACGGCGGCCGACTGGCCGTTGGAGACGGTGCCGTCGCCCCAGGCGTTGTCGGCGTCGGTGTAGAGGGTCCCGGCGCCGGACGTCTTGTGCTTCAGGTCGGTGGTGTACTGGCCGCCGCGGGTGGCGTCCTTCAGCTGGTACGTCGAGCCGCTCTGCGTGGTGGTCAGGGCGACCGAGCCGACGAAGACGCCCTTGCCGGTGCCGCTCGCGGTCTGGATGTCCTCGTGGGTGGAGAGCACCTCGCCGCTGGCCGCGTCGGTGACCAGGGTCTGCCGGCTCGGGGTGCCGTCGGCCCGCATGCCCTCGACCACGGTCTGGTAGGCGAGGCGCGGGGCGCCGGACGCGGCCCAGACCACCAGCTTCGGGGCGCCGGCCCGGCCGACCTCCTGCAGCGGCTGCTCGTCCTTGTCGGCGGCGATGCCGACGGTGGCGGCCACGGCGCCGGAGGCCTGCGCGGCGGCCTTGTCGGCGGACAGGGCGGGGGTGAGGCTCGGCAGCGACAGCTGGCCGTCCACGGCCTTGTCGACCGAGGTCACCGAGCCGTCGACGCGCTGGTGCACGATCAGGTCTCCGCCGAGCACCGGCAGCCCGCCGAGGGTGCGCTCGTAGCGCAGGTGGCGGGCGCCGTCGGCGTCCACCACGGCGTCCTTGGCGACCAGCTGCTCCTGGCCGCCGAGCGCCAGCGCCTTGGCCAGCTGCACGGACTGGCCGTTCGCCAGGGCGATCAGGGTGGCGCGCTGCTGGGCGGCCTGGGCCTGCGGGGCGGGGACGGGGCCGGCCTGGGCCGAGGCGCTCACCTGGATGACGCCGGTGAGCAGGGCGGTGGCGGAGAGTACGGCGCCGGCTGCGAGCTTTCGCTTCACGTACGGATTCCTTCCGGGACAACCGCTTGTGCGCGGTCGCGCGCCGCGCTCCGGGGCACCGGGGTTAGTGCCGTGGGGCGGAACGGGCGCTGACGTGCTGCTCCGTGCGGTCACGCGGCAGCGGCCGCTGGGGTGGGCGGTGGCTGCCGTACGGGGCTGGCCAGAAGCATGACAATCCATGACGTGAAATGACAGGTCTTGCTCATCGATTGGCCACAGCTCGCCATGTCCGGTGCCGTTGTCCGACCGGTGGACAGGGCGCAACGCGCCCCCGGCCGGAGGTTTCGTCCCTGCTGACGGCCGGGTCGGCCGCGATCCGGCGAACATCCGCACTTCGCCGCGCGGTTGACGCCGGTTCACACCCTTGTAATGTCCTGGTATGTACCTGCGTGAGGGCTTGGCGAGATCCCGCCATCGCCCCGGGCTTGTCCACCATCAGGGACGCCTGGTACCCGCCCCCGTGCCCGCCGGTACGGTAAGGACGTGGCCAAGCCCCTCGCACTCGACTTCGACCCGATCGCCCGCGCCGACGAGCTGTGGACCAGCCGCTGGGGCGGTGTCCCCTCGATGGCGGCGATCACCTCGGTCATGCGCGCCCACCAGATCCTGCTCGCCAGGGTCGACGCCGTGCTCAAGCCGTACGGGCTGACCTTCGCCCGCTACGAGGCGCTGGTGCTGCTCACCTTCAGCCGGACCGGCGAGCTCTCGCTCTCCAAGATCGGCGAGCGGCTGATGGTGCACCCCACCAGCGTCACCAACACCGTCGACCGGCTGGAGCGCGCAGGCCTGGTCGCCCGCCGGCCCAACCCGCTGGACGGCCGCGGCGTGCTCGCCTCGATCACCGACCGCGGCCGCCAGGTCGTCGAGGAGGCGACCCGGGAGCTGGTGGCGATGGAGTTCGGCATGGAGGACTACGACGCCGACCAGTGCCGGCAGGTGTTCGACCTGCTCAGGCCGCTTCGGGTGTCGGCTGGCGACTTCCTCCCGGCCGAGGAGCAGGCCGACCGCTGACCTGCCCTGCCCGGTACGACGTCCCGGGGTGGGCCCGGCCGGTGGCCGCGCCACGGCGGGGGCGCGCGCGGGGCGGTGCCGGGCGGCCGCTACCCTCGGGGGAGCGGTGCGCAGATCCGGACGTACCAACCGATCTTGCCGAGCGAGGCGATGTAGGAAATGAAGGCGACCCCCCTGCTGGGCTGGTACCGGGCCCTGGCCGTGGCGACCGGCTGTGCGCTGCTGGTCTTCTGCGGCTTCATGGTGGCCAAGTACGGCTTCGGCTCGGCCGAGGAGATCACCACCTATGTGGCGATGCTCCACGGCTACCTCTACATCGGGTACTTCGTGGTCACGTTCATGCTCGGCCAGAAGCTCAAGTGGCCGCTGGGCCGGCTGGTCTTCACCCTGGCTGCCGGCTGCATCCCGTTCGCCTCCTTCGTGGCCGAGCGCCGGGTGGTCCGCGAGGCCGCCGAGCAGCCCGCGGTCGGCGCCGCGCAGCAGGCCGCCGGCGTCTGACCGGACCGCCCGGTCCGCATGCGTCGAGGGCGCTCCTCCCCCCAGTGCGGGGGAGGGGCGCCCTTTCGCATGCCCGCGCGGGGTTCGCGCCGAGGCCGAATTCGAGGCTGGAGTCGAGGCCGGTGCGGCCGGCGCCGGTGCCGGTTCCGGCCCGCCCAGGTGCCGACGGCAGCTCCCTGGCGTGGTGCCATCGACAATTACTAGGACATCCTAGTAAATTGTGAGGACGTCCTACCAGTTTTGCCGCCCCGACGCAGTGGCGGCCGTACGGAGCGGAGTTCGGCTCAATGGACGCCGAAGAGATCGAGCGCGGCAGACAGCGCTGGCAGCAGCGCTACGACAGCGCGCGCAAGCGCGACGCGGACTTCAGCACGCTCTCCGGCGACGAGGTCGCGCCGATGTACGGCCCGCCGCCCGGGCAGCCCGTCGAGGGCTTCGAGCGGATCGGCTGGCCGGGGGAGTACCCCTACACCCGGGGTCTGCACGCCACCGGCTACCGCGGCCGGACCTGGACCATCCGCCAGTTCGCCGGCTTCGGCAACGCCGAGCAGACCAACGAGCGCTACCGGATGATCCTGGAGGCCGGCGGCGGCGGCCTCTCCGTGGCCTTCGACATGCCGACCCTGATGGGGTACGACTCCGACGACGCCAAGTCGCTCGGCGAGGTCGGCCACTGCGGTGTCGCCATCGACTCGGCCGCCGACATGGAGGTGCTCTTCAAGGGCATCCCGCTCGGCGAGGTCACCACCTCGATGACCATCAGCGGCCCGGCCGTGCCGATCTTCTGCATGTACCTGGTCGCGGCCGAACGCCAGGGCGTCGACCCGGCGGTGCTCAACGGCACCCTGCAGACCGACATCTTCAAGGAGTACATCGCCCAGAAGGAGTGGCTCTTCGCGCCCGAGCCGCACCTGCGCCTGATCGGCGACCTGATGGCGTACTGCGCCGAGGGCATCCCCGCGTACAAGCCGCTGTCCGTCTCCGGCTACCACATCCGTGAGGCGGGGGCGACGGCCGCGCAGGAGCTGGCCTACACGCTGGCGGACGGCTTCGCGTACGTCGAGCTGGGCCTGTCGCGCGGGCTGGACGTGGACGTCTTCGCGCCCGGCCTGTCCTTCTTCTTCGACGCGCACCTGGACTTCTTCGAGGAGATCGCCAAGTTCCGCGCCGCCCGCCGGATCTGGGCCCGCTGGATGCGCGAGCGCTTCGGCGCGAAGACCGACAAGGCGCAGTGGCTGCGCTTCCACACCCAGACCGCCGGCGTCTCGCTGACCGCCCAGCAGCCGTACAACAACGTGGTCCGCACCGCGGTCGAGGCGCTCTCCGCCGTCCTCGGCGGCACCAACTCGCTGCACACCAACGCCCTGGACGAGACCCTGGCGCTGCCCTCCGAGCAGGCCGCCGAGATCGCCCTGCGCACCCAGCAGGTGCTGATGGAGGAGACCGGCGTCGCCAACGTGGCCGACCCGCTGGGCGGCTCCTGGTACGTCGAGGCGCTGACCGACCGGATCGAGGCGCAGGCGGAGGAGATCTTCGCCCAGATCCTGCGGAAGTCCGAGCAGGCGCACGGGGGCCGGGTGCTGGGCGCCGACGAGCACGAGATCGGCCCGATCACCACCGGCATCCTGCGCGGCATCGAGGACGGCTGGTTCACCGGCGAGATCGCCGAGGCCGCCTTCGCGTACCAGCAGGCGGTGGAGAAGGGGGACAAGCGCGTCGTCGGCGTCAACTGCCACCCCCGCAGCGTCACCCCCGAGCTGGAGATCCTCCGGGTCAGCCACGAGGTCGAGCGCGAGCAGGTACGGGTGCTGGGCGCCCGCCGGGCCGCGCGCGACGAGGCGGCCGTCAAGGCGGGGCTGGACGCGATGCTCGCCGCGGCCCGCTCCGGCGACTCGATGATCCCGCCGATGCTGGACGCCGTGCGGGCCGAGGCCACCCTCGGCGAGATCTGCAACCTGCTCCGCGAGGAGTGGGGCATCTACCGGGAGACCGCCAGGTTCTGACGCCTGGCTGCCGGGCGGCCGACCACCTGACCGGAACGCCGCCCGGTTCCTCGCCCCGGCCCGACCCGGGACGGCCCCACGGCCGTCCCGGGTTTCGGCGTGCCCGGTTCCGGGTGCGCCCGGCTGCCCGGACCCGGCGGGACGGGGCGCCGGGCGGCCGCACCGGTCAGGCCGGGCCGCCGCCGGCGAGGTGCGGGAAGGGCCCGAGCAGCAGCGTGGTGAAGCGGCGGATCCACTCCGGGGTCACCGGCTCGCCGCTGACCAGGATCCGGTGCTCGACGGTGCCGGCGACGGTGTCGAAGATGATGTCGATCTCCTCGGCCGCCGCCTCCTCGTCGAGGTCCGGGTCGAGCTCACCGCGCGCCTGGGCGTAGGCCCGGCCCTGGCGGACCAACTGCTTCTGCGGGTCGACGATGGCCTCACGGATCCGGCGGCGCAGCTGCGGGTCGCGGGTGCCCTCGGCGAACAGCGCCAGCAGGGCGGCCTGGGTCTCCGGCCGGGCCAGCAGCTCGGCGAACTCCCGCACCACGGCTTCGATGTCGGCCCGCAGGCTGCCCAGGTCGGCCAGCACCAGCTCGTCGAAGAGGGTGGCGACGGCGTCGACCACCAGCTCGTTCTTGGAGGGCCAGCGGCGGTACAGGGTGGTCTTGGCGACCCCGGCGCGGGTGGCGACGTGCCCCATGGTGAGCCCGCCCCAGCCGAGTTCGGCGAGGGTCTCGCGGGTGGCGTCCAGGATCGCGCGGTCGGCGGCGGCGCTGCGCGGCCGGCCCTTCGCCCGGGCGGCGCCCTCGGGGCCCGCGCCGTCCCGTCCTGCGCTCTCGCGTCCCGTGCTCCCGCCTCCGGCGCTCTCCCGTCCGGCATCCTCGCGTCCCGCGCCGTCCCGTCCGGTGTCCTGCGCCGCCGTGCCCTCCGCCGCCGTGGTCCCCGTCGCTCTCGCCGGTGCGGGGGCCTGCGCCGCGGAGCCCGCGGCATTCTCCCGGCCGGCGGCCGGCCGCGGGTCGACGGCGTCCTGGGCCACGGGGGTCTGGGCGGCGGACACCGGGCCTCCTTGCGTTCTACCAGTAAGTAACTTGGGTGGGGGACGTAACGGTAGCGACTGATCGTGCCCGATGGCAGCCGGGCGGGCCGCGAAAGTGGGGCAGCTCACGTCCCGCGTTGACGGGATGGGCTTGCGGCGGGGGGCCTCGGTGCAGTTACGCTACGACTCGTAGCGAAAGAGTGACGACCGAGCGCCATCGCTCCTCTGCCGGGGAGCCTCGTGGGACGAGACGGCGCGCGGTGCGGGTGGGGATCCGCACCGAAGGGTTCAGTTCCACCGGGGGAGAGGTGTTCCCGCCCGGGCGGTTCGGGCCACGCAGACCAGCGCGGCGCGACTTTCCCGGCGGATGGCGCCCGCCACCAGCACGGACGGGGGAGGATAGTGCCATGCAGCCACGGAATTCGCATCTGAACAGCTCCGCCCTGCGCGGCGCGGTCGACCTCGCCGCAGTGAAGGCAGCCGGCGAGGCTGCCCAGAAGGCCGAGCAGGCCAGGGCCGAGCGGGCCCGCCAGGCGGCGGCCGCCGAGGAGGCCGGGATCGCCCCGGCCGGCCCGGCCTACCCGCTCGTCATCGACGTCACCGAGGACACCTTCGAGGCCGAGGTCGTCCAGCTCTCGGGCGAGGTCCCGGTCGTCATCGACTTCCGGTCGGGCCGCAGCGCGCTCAGTGCGCAGCTCACCCCGGTCCTGGAGAGCCTGGCCGAGGAGTACGCCGGCCGGATCGTGCTGGCCCGGATCGACGTGGACGCCAGCCCGGTGATCGCCCAGCAGTTCGGACTGCAGGCCGTCCCGACCGTGATGGCCGTGGTGGCCGGGCAGCTGGTGCCGCTGTTCCAGGGCGCCGAGAGCGAGTCCAACATCCGTCAGGTGCTGGACCAGCTGATCATGGTGGCCGAGCAGCGTTTCGGCGTGGTCGGCGGCGCGGGCGCGGGTGCGCCCGCCGGCGGCGAGCAGCTTCCGTACGCCCCCGAGGACCCGGCGCTCGCGGCCGCGCACGACGCGCTGGACCGCGGCGACCTGGGCGGCGCGATCCAGGCCTATCAGAACGTGCTGCTGGACCAGCCCGGCAACACCGAGGCCAAACTGGGCCTGGCCCAGGCGCAGTTGCTGCGCCGGGTGGAGGCCTTCGACCCGCAGGCCGTCCGGACGGCCGCGGCCGCCGATCCCAAGGACGTCGCGGCCCAGCTGGACGCGGCCGACCTGGATCTGGTGGGCGGTCACGTCGAGGACGCCTTCGGTCGTCTGGTGGACACCGTCGGCCGGACTTCCGGGGAGGACCGTGACACGGCCCGGCTCCGGCTGCTGGAGCTCTTCGAGGTGATCGGCACCGACGATTCGCGGGTCACGGCGGCGCGTGGCGCGCTGGCCCGGGTGCTCTTCTGAGCCCTGCCGGCCCGCCCGGTCGCCGCGTGTCCTGGCACGGCGGGTGACCTGCGGTGTCGCTGGCGATTTGGCGACATTCCGGTCATCACTGCCGAGGTTTACCAAATCTTGACAACACCCCTGGACGGTCACCGATGGTGACCGTCCAGGGGTGTTTCCTCGGTGTTTCTGGGGGATTTCCTCGGCACGAATCCTTCATTTCGTCACACTGGGTGCACGGCGGGCCAAAACCATGATCAACGTCGCCTGTTGTTGGATTACCCGTCAGTAACGAACCTCTTGTGCTTCGCCCGGGATTCAAGCACGATCGGCGACGCCTGGTCCCCACACTTCACCTCCCGGCAGCCGGCCGGAGAAGCGGAGCACGGGATCCCCACCGGGCAAGCCGACGGCTCCGGCCGGCGGCGGGGAGGGCAGGGGGGTATCCGCGGTCCCACGGCGGTTCCTGTCCTTCGAAACGGCCGCGCAGCCCGCGCGGTCGCTGGTTGTCGCTCGGGGGTGATCGCCGATGTCGTCGGCCGTACCCGCCATCCCACAGGTGGCCGGTGCAGGACCGGGAGTGCCGTCACGGACGGCCGCGCCCGACTCCGACGGCACTCATGGCGCTCTCCGCTACCGAGGACGTAGCTCTCTCCCATCCCAGGCCACCGCCGGTGCGGCAAGCACCGGGAGGTGCCGGAGATGTACGTCCTAGAAGGAGGACTCGCATGTCCCAGACTTATGGCAAGACCCGCTGGAAGCGCTTCGCCCTGGTGATGCTCCCGAGCCTGGCGGCCACCGGCGCCATCGGTGTCGGCCTGGCGAACAGCGCCCTCGCCGCCTCGTTCAGCATCTCCGGCCAGAGCTTCAAGGTCACCGCCGAGGAGCTGCACGGCGAGAAGTTCGCCCAGTTCGGCACGATCGACGTGCAGAAGAACAACACCACCGTGCCGGTCGCGGTCTCCGCGTTCGACACCGCCACCATCAAGAAGATGTGCCAGTCGGTCGTCACCGACCCCAACATCATCCCGCTGCCGTTCAAGCTCCCGGTGATCACCCTGCGCCTGGAGGCCGGTGACAGCGCCGACCCGAAGAAGCAGGTCGTCGCCAGCAACCTGCTGATCGACCTGGACGAGCTGTACGCGGACGCCGAGTTCACCAACATCAACATCGGCCAGGACGCGTCCACCCTCACCGGCACGGCCACCAAGGACTGGAAGTCCGCCCTGGGCGGCACCAAGCCCACCGGTGGCGTCGGCTTCGCCCAGGCCGCCGACAAGGCCGACCTGTACAACGTGAAGCAGCGTGCCTGGGCCACCTCGGCCGGCAACTTCAAGCTGAACGGTCTGAGCCTCAAGCTCTACACCGACGGCGGCCACGAGTGCTACTGAGCCGATGACCGCGGGCGCGCCTGACGGCGCGGCCGGGTAGCAGGCCCGGCGGCCGGGAGCGGCGTTCAGACGCCGCTCCCGGCCGCATCACCGATTTTTCCTTACCTCGTTCACATCATCGAGGAGCTGCATCATGTCCAGCGCAACGGCCGACGCGTGGTCCGAAGGCGAGAACCTCTTCACCCGGTTGCGGCTGCGGTTCCGTAGCTGGCGCCGCACCCGGCCGTTCTGGGCCGGGCTACTGGCCATGATCGCCGGCATTCCGATCATGTACCTCCCCTACGCACACCTCTCCCTCGGCGGCATGACGGTGGCGATGTCCACCACGGCCGGCGCGGGATCCCTGATCATCGGCATCCTGCTGATCGTGCTCGGCCTCACCGCCTGGTACCAGCCGGCCGTCCGGGTCTTCGCCGGCGTGGCCACCACCCTGCTCACCCTGGTCTCCATCCCGGTCTCCAACCTGGCCGGCTTCGGCCTGGCACTGATCCCGGGCCTGGTCGGCGGCGGGCTGATGGTGTCCTGGGCGCCGCTGAAGGAGTGGGCCGCCGCCGATCTGCCGGCCGCCGGTGACGGCGCCGCCGACGAGGCAGCCGCCGGGTACGCCGCCGACGACACCGAGGCCGTGCCGGCCGTCGCCGAGCAGGCCACGGGCCCCAAGCACGCCGCCCCGGCCGCCGGTGCCGACATCCCCGCGCAGGCCGCCGGGGAACCGGAGGAGGCGCGGTGACCACGGAGGACCGCACCGAACCCGAGATCCCGGGCGGGCGTGCCCGGCACGCGGCCCCGCGGGTCTCGGCCCGCAGCCGGCTGCGCGGGCGGGCGCTCGCGATGGCCGCGGTGCCGACCGCGCTGCTGATGGGAGCCGTCTACACGCCCTCGATAGCCTCGGCCGACACCCCGGTCGGCAAGGCCTGCGCCAGCGCGCCGGACCTCGCCCCGTCCAGCCAGGCGCCGGAGCCCGCCCAGGACACCGTCCTGGAGGAGACGCCGGTCCCCAAGAACGAACTCACTCCGCTGCCCGGTCCGTCCCTGCCGGGGTCCGAGGAGCCCGGCGCGGTCACCGGCGGGACCCCCGCCCCGACCGCAGCCCCGGCGCCCTCCACGCCCGCCGCGCAGAGCCCCGCCGCCCAGGCCCCGGCCGCTCAGGCGCCCGCTGCCAAGAGCGGCACCGCCACCGGCGGCCAGGTGGTCGGTGCGGCGTACGTGGTGCCCGCCGCGGGCACCGCCGGCGCCCCGGTCGTGGCGCCCGCCGGCCTGATCGGCGACATCATCGGCGGGATCGGCGGGCTGCTCACCCCCGGCAAGGCGAGTCCTTCGCCGTCCGCCTCTCCCTCGCCCTCGGCGTCGCCCTCCGCGGCGGTGCCCGCGCCTGCCGGCTCCAAGGCGGCGGCCCCCGCGCAGCCCGCCGCCGGTACGGTCTCCGCCGCCCCGGCCCCGTCCCCGGACGCCACCGCGAAGCCCACCGCCAAGGCCACCGGCACCCCGAAGGCCACCACCGGCGCCAAGCCGGCGGCGAGCTCCCCGGCGGCCGCCGCGAGCACCTCGCCGAAGCCGACGGCCTCGCCGAGCGCCAACCCGAACTGCGCGGTCGACACCAGCTCGGTCGCCGCCCGTACCGCGGCCGGCGGCGACGTCGTCCCGGAGCAGAACTGGACCCTGCGCAGCAGCCGGCTGGGCCTGCACGGCGCGGTGTTCAACGGTGTCTACGACGTCCGGACTGTCGCCGGCACCAAGCGGGTGTTGAAGTTCACCGTGTCCAGCGTCGACATCGAGAACCTCGACATGTCGACCCTGCAGGGCAACGGCAAGACCTTCCACGTCAAGGGCGGCCCGGGCACCACCTCGACGATGCGCAACGGCCCGGTCACCATGTACGTCGAGCGGCTCTCCGGCCACCTGTCGAAGCTGCTCGGCCTGCCGATCCCGATCGACCTGGGGGAGATCACCCTCACCCCGGACACCCTGCCGCGCTGGCTCTGGGACCTGATCGGCGCGGTCCCGATCCCGCTCGACATCGAGCTCACCAAGGTCGAGGCCGTCCAGGCCGGCCAGTTCCGCGGCACGCTCAAGATCCCGGGCATGCACCTCTACAAGGACGACGAGCCCTACACCAACTGACGGGCCGTCCGCCCTGCGGCGTCCGTCCGGGGCATCCGCCCGTGGCGGGCCGCCCGGCACCGCCCACGCTCTCAGGCCCGACCGGCCCGCCCGGTCGGGCCTGCGGCGTGCCGCCCCGCGGCCGACCGGTGCGGGGCCCCCGGGGGCCTGGGGAGTGGTGGCAGCGGCCCCGGGGTGGGCCGGAGAACGCCGCAGGGCGGCTCCTCCGGCATCGGAGGGGCCGCCCTGCGGGCGTCGGGGCGGCGGATCAGCCGTCGCCGCGCGTGCCCAGGTGGTGCACCTGGACCATGTTGGTGTTGCCGGGGACGCCGGGGGGCGAACCGGCGGTGACGATCACGGTGTCGCCCTCGGTGAGGTCGCCCATGCTCAGCAGCTCGCGGTCGACCTGGAGCACCATCTCGTCGGTCGAGCCGACCTGCTCGGTCACGTGCGACTCGACGCCCCAGCTCAGGGTGAGCTGGTTGCGGGTGGCGGCGTCCGGGGTGAACGCGACCACCGGGATCGGCGAGCGGTAGCGCGACAGCCGGCGGGCCGTGTCACCGGACTTGGTGAAGGCGACCAGCGACTTGGCGTTGAGGAAGTCGCCCAGCTCGCACGCGGCGCGGGCGATCGAGCCGCCCTGGGTGCGCGGCTTGCGGCCCGGGTTCAGCGGCTGCAGGCCCTGCTCCAGGAGCTGCTCCTCGGCCGTCTCGGCGATCCGGCTCATGGTGCGCACGGTCTCGACCGGGAACTTGCCGACGCTCGACTCGGCGGACAGCATGACCGCGTCGGCGCCGTCCAGGATGGCGTTGGCGACGTCCGAGGCCTCGGCGCGGGTCGGGCGCGAGGCGTGGATCATCGACTCCATCATCTGGGTGGCGACGATGACCGGCTTCGCGTTGCGGCGGGCCAGGGTGATCAGCTGCTTCTGGACCAGCGGCACCCGCTCCAGCGGGTACTCGACGGCGAGGTCGCCACGGGCGACCATGATCGCGTCGAAGGCGAGGACGATCTCCTCCATGGCCTCGACGGCCTGCGGCTTCTCGATCTTGGCGATGACCGGCACCCGGATGCCGACCTCGTCCATCACCTTGTGCACGTCGTCGATGTCGGCGGCGTTGCGGACGAAGGACAGCGCGACCATGTCGACGCCCAGTTGCAGGGCGAAGCGCAGGTCGTCCTTGTCCTTCTCGGACAGGGCGGGGACGTTGACGGCCGCACCGGGAAGGTTGATGCCCTTGTTGTTCGAGAGCACGCCGCCCTCGACGACGACGGTCTTCACGCGGGGGCCGTCGACGCTGACGACCTCCAGTGCGATGACGCCGTCGTTGATCAGGACCGGGTCGCCGGGCTTCACGTCGCCGGGCAGGCCCTTGTAGGTGGTACCGCAGATGTGCTGGTCACCGGGGACGTCCTCGGTGGTGATGATGAACTCGTCGCCGTTGTCGACGGTCACCGGTCCGTTGGCGAAGGTGGCCAGACGGATCTTGGGGCCCTGCAGGTCGGCGAGGATGCCGATCGGCCGGCCGGTGTCCTCGGAGACCTGGCGGACCTTGTGGAACCGCTCCTCGTGGTCCGCGTGGTTACCGTGGCTCATGTTCAGACGGGCGACGTTCATGCCCGCCTCGACGATGGCCTTCAGCTGTTCGTAGGAGTCCGTCGCGGGACCCAGGGTGCAGACAATTTTCGCTCGGCGCATATGGGTCAGTCTATCCGTTCGTGTTATGGGGGCATTCGGCGCGAATCACCAGAAAACGCGGACGAAGCATTCCGAGGGGTGGGACGGCACGTGGACCGGCCGCCCGCTCAGCTCACCGTGCGGACCAGTGCGAAGGCCTGCCGGGCGATCTCCAGCTCCTCGTCGGTGGGCACCACGGCGACCGTCACCCGGGCTGCCCCCCCGGTGCGGAGGAATTCCGGGGAGATCACCCGGGCCCGGTCGGAGCGGATCGAGTTCAGCGCCGGGTCGACCGCGATGCCCAGTGCCTCCAGGCCGGCGGTGGCCGCCGCCCGCACCGGCGCCGCGTTCTCGCCGACACCCGCGGTGAACGCGATCGCGTCCACCCGGCCGAGCACCGCGTAGTAGGCGCCGATGTACTTGCGCAGCCGGTGGACGTACACCTCGAACGCCAGCCGGGCGTCCGGGTCGCCCTCCTCGGACCGGCGCAGGATCTCCCGCATGTCGTTGTCCCCGCACAGGCCGAGCAGGCCGCTGCGGCGGTTCAGCAGGTCGTCGATCTCGTCGACCGACAGTCCGCCGACCCGGTGCAGGTGGAACACCACGCCGGCGTCGACGTCGCCCGACCTGGTGCCCATCACCAGCCCCTCCAGCGGGGTGAGCCCCATCGAGGTCTCCACGCACCGCCCGCCCGCCACCGCCGAGGCGGAGCCGCCGTTGCCCAGGTGCAGCACGATCACGTTGACCTCGGCCGGGTCCTTGCCGAGCAGCCGGGCGGTGGCCCGCGAGACGTACTGGTGCGAGGTGCCGTGGAAGCCGTAGCGCCGCACCCGGTGCTCGTCCGCGACCTTCCGGTCGATCGCGTACCGGGCCGCGTGCTCGGGCATGCCGGTGTGGAAGGCGGTGTCGAAGACGGCCACCTGCGGCAGGTCGGGCCGCAGGGCCCGGGCCACCTCGATACCGGTGATGTTGGCCGGGTTGTGCAGCGGTGCGACCGGGATCAGCCGGCGGATCTCGGCCAGCACCTCGTCGGTGACCAGGGTCGGCTCGGTGAACCGGAGACCGCCGTGCACCACCCGGTGGCCGATCGCGGCGAGCTCCGGGGAGTCCAGGTCGAGGCCGTCCGCGGCCAGCTCCCCGGCGACGGCCTTCAGCGCGGCGCCGTGGTCGGGGAAGGCCTGCAGCGATTCACGCCGCTCTGCGCCGAGCGGGGTGTGCACCAGCCGGCCGGCCGGCTCGCCGATCCGCTCCACCAGGCCGGAGGCCATCCGGGAGCCGTCCAGCATGTCGATCAGCTGGTACTTCACCGAGGACGATCCCGCGTTCAGGACGAGGACCCGGGTGCCTTCGCTCAACTCTGCTGCGCTCCTTCGGGGCTGTCCGCGGGCACGGCGGCGCCCGCGGCTTCGGGGCCGCCGGCGGGCCGGCCGGTCTGCGACTGGATCGCGGTGATGGCCACGGTGTTGACGATGTCCTCGACCAGCGCGCCGCGCGAGAGGTCGTTGACCGGCTTGCGCAGGCCCTGCAGCACCGGGCCGACCGCCACCGCGCCGGCCGACCGCTGGACGGCCTTGTAGGTGTTGTTGCCGGTGTTCAGGTCGGGGAAGATCAGCACCGTCGCCCGCCCGGCCACCGCCGACCCCGGCAGTTTGGTGGCCGCGACATGGGCGTCCACCGCCGCGTCGTACTGGATCGGGCCCTCGACCAGGAGGTCCGGGCGCAGCGCGCGGACCAGCTCGGTGGCCTTGCGGACCTTGTCCACGTCCGCGCCCGAGCCGGAGGTGCCGGTGGAGTAGGAGAGCATCGCGACCCGCGGCTCGACGCCGAACTGGGCGGCCGTCTCGGCGGACTGCACGGCGATGTCGGCGAGCTGCTGGGCGTCCGGGTCGGGGTTGACCGCGCAGTCGCCGTACACCAGCACCTTGTCGGCGAGGCACATGAAGAAGACCGAGGAGACGATGGCGGCGCCCGGCGAGGTCTTGATCACCTCGAAGGCGGGCCGGATGGTAGCGGCGGTGGAGTGCACGGCGCCGGAGACCATGCCGTCGGCGATGCCCTCCTGGACCATCAGGGTGCCGAAGTACGAGACGTCGGTGACCACGTCCAGCGCGAGCTCCACCGTCATGCCCTTGTGGGCGCGGAGCCGGGTGTACAGCTCGGCGAACTGCTGGCGCAGCGGGCTGGTGGCCGGGTCGACGATCCGCAGCCGGGCGCGGTCCCCGGGGGCCTCGGCCGGCAGGTCCAGACCGAGCGAGGAGGCCTTGCGGCGGACCTCCTCCGGGTCGCCGAGCAGGGTGAGGTCGCAGATGTTGCGGCGCAGCAGCACCTCGGCGGCGCGCAGCACCCGCTCCTCGGTGCCCTCCGGCAGGACGACGTGCCGGCGGATCGATCGGGCCCGCTCCAGCAGCTCGTGCTCGAACATCATCGGGGTGACCCGCTCGGACCGGCTCAGCTCGATCCGCTTGGTCAACTCGGCGGTGTCGACGTGCAGTTCGAAGAGGCCGAGGGCGATCTCGGCCTTCCGTGGACCGGCCGCGTCGAGCCGGCCCTCCAGGTGGGTCAGCGCGGCGGCGGTGATCCAGCTGCCCTCCGGGACGACCGCCACCGGGGTGCCGGGGGCGAGCCGGGCGGCCAGTGCCATCACGTTCGGGCCGGGGTGCTGGCCGAGCGTCAGCAGGACGCCGGCGATCGGCGGGGCGCCGGCCGCGTGCGCTGCCAGCGAGCCGATCACCAGGTCGGCGCGGTCCCCGGGGGTGACCACCAGGGCGCCCTCGGTCAGCGCGGTGAGGAAGGTCGGCAGCATGGCGCCGCCGAAGACGAAGCCGCGGACGTCCCGGGCCAGGCCGGCGGCGTCGCCGAGCAGCAGTTCCGCGCCGGTCGCCTCGACCAGTTGGGCGACCGTCGGCGCGGCGAGGGCCGGCTCCTCGGGAATCACGTACGCCGGGATCGGCAGCTTCTCGGCCAGCGCCCGCAGGACCTCCTCCTTGGCGCCGGGGGCGACCCGGTTGGCGATCATCGCCAAGGTGGCGCAGCCCAGGTCGCGGTAGGCCCGGTAGGCGTTGCGCACCTCGGCGACGACGGCCTGCGGGTCCTGCGCGTGGCCGCCGACCACCGGGAGCACCGCGGCGCCGAACTCGTTGGCCAGGCGGGCGTTGAAGGCCAGCTCGTCGGGGATGTTGGTGTCGGCGAAGTCGGTGCCGAGGACCAGCACGGCCTGGCAGTCGCGCTCCAGCGCGCGGAACCGCTCGACCAGGGCGCCGACCAGTTCGTCCTGGCCCTGTGCGGCCTGCAGGGCGGCGGCGGCCTCGTACGTGAGGCCGTACATCTCGGTGGTGGGCAGATCCAGCCGGTACCGGCCGCGGAGCAGTTCGACCACGTGGTCGCTGCCGGCCTCGCCGGGCGCGTGCGCGTGCACCAGCGGGCGGAAGACGCCGACGCGGTCCACCTGGCGGGTGAGCAGTTCCATGACCCCCAGTTCGACGGCCTGCCGGCCGTCGCCCCGGTCGATCCCGGTCACGTACACGCTGCGCGCCACGTGGTTGCCTCCGTTCGGTGAGGAGCACTCCCGGCTCGTCCGCGGAGGGAGCTGACTCGACCATACCTTCGCATCCGGCTCGTGCGTTCTCCGGGCGAGCCGGGCCCGGGAGCCCGGCGTCAAGGGTCGGCGCAAGCCGTAGTGCGTCCCGCGCGTGGCGTAGTGCGGTGTATGCATGGCGAAGAAGCGATCTTCGATTTCGTTGGACGAGCAGGCAGACCGTCGGCTCAAGGCGGCCGCCGCGGCCGAGGGCGTCGACTTCTCGGCGTTCGTGGTCGCCGCCGCCCTGGAGCGCGCGGACCGGCTGGAGCGGACCGCTACGCACCGGGTGGCCTTCGAGGAGCGGGTGAAGCGGGTGCTCGCCGAGCGGGGTGAGGCGGTCGAGGTGGAGGGCGACTCCACCATCGGCGAGCCCACCGCGGAGGAGCGGGTCGAAGCCCGGCGGGCCAGGGCCCAGAGCTTCGTGGCCGGCACCCGCCGGGCGGTGGCGTGACCCGGCGGACGGCCAGCCGCTTCGCGGTCTACGACGCCGGAATGCTGATCGGCCTGGCGAAGCCGGGGGGTGCCCGCAGTTTGCACAAGACGCTGGTTGCCGAGGGGGTGGCCCCGGTCGTCCCCGGTCCGGTGTACGCGCAGGTGTGGCGCCCGGGGCGGACCGCCGCCACGGTCGGCCCGTTCCTCTCGCAGTGCGAGGTGTACACCGGTTACACGTTCGACGACTACCAGGCGGTCGCCAAGATTCTCGCGATCACCACTCCGCCCAAGGGCAAGCGCCTGGACGTCGTCGACGCCCTGGTCGTGGTCACAGCGGAGTTGTACCAGGCCGAGGAGATCATGACCTCGGACCCGGGCGACATCGCCGCGTACGCCGATGCCTACGGGTACGAGGTGCTGGTCACGCCCGTGTAGCGGCGGGGTCGCCGCCGCCACACGGGGTGCGGTCAGACCGGGCGCAGCCAGACCGTCGCCAGCGGCGGCAGGACGAGTTCGGCGCTGCGGTCCTGCCCGTTCCAGGAGACCTTCTCCGCCTTCACCGGGCTGGAGTTGGCGATGCCGCTGCCGCCGTACGCCTCCGCGTCGGTGTTCAGCACCTCCTCCCACAGCTGCTCGGCGCCGGCCAGGGTGGGCAGGCCGACCCGGTAGCCGTGCCGCACCACGGGGGAGAAGTTGCAGACGGCCACCAGCGGGGTGCCGTCGGCGGCGTACCGGACGAAGGAGAGCAGGTTGTCCTCGGCGGCGCCGCCGTCCAGCCAGCGGAAGCCGTCGGGGGTGGTGTCCTGCTCCCACAGGGCCGGCGCGTCCAGGTAGGCCCCGTTGAGGTCGCGCACCAGCTCGCGCACGCCCCGGTGCTCGGCGGCCGCCGGCCAGTCGTCGGCCAGTACCCACCACTGCGGTCCGTGCTCGTGGTCCCACTCGGCGCCCTGGGCGAACTCCTGTCCCATGAAGAGCAGTTGCTTGCCGGGGTGGGCCCACATGAAGCCCAGGTAGGCGCGGTGGTTGGCGCGCTGCTGCCACCAGTCGCCGGGCATCTTGGAGACCAGCGACTGCTTGCCGTGCACCACCTCGTCGTGCGAGATCGGCAGCACGTAGTTCTCCGAGTACGCGTACACCATCGAGAAGGTGATCTCGTTGTGGTGGTACTTGCGGTGCACCGGCTCCTTGGAGATGTAGACCAGCGAGTCGTGCATCCAGCCCATGTTCCACTTCAGGCCGAAGCCGAGGCCCCCGCTGTCGGTGGGGCGGGTGACGCCGTCCCAGGCGGTGGACTCCTCGGCGATGGTGATCACGCCGGGGCAGCGCCGGTAGACGGTGGCGTTCATCTCCTGCAGGAAGGCCGCGGCGTCCAGGTTCTCCCGGCCGCCGAACTGGTTCGGGGTCCAGGCGCCGCCCTCGCGGGAGTAGTCGAGGTAGAGCATCGAGGCGACGGCGTCCACCCGTAGGCCGTCGATGTGGAACTCCTCGCACCAGTACACCGCGTTGGCGACCAGGAAGTTGCGGACCTCGGTGCGGCCGTAGTCGAACTCCAGGGTGCCCCAGTCGGGGTGCTCGGCGCGCAGCGGGTCGGCGGGCTCGTACAGCGGCTCGCCGTCGAAGCGGGCCAGCGCGAAGTCGTCCTTGGGGAAGTGCGCGGGCACCCAGTCGACGATCACGCCGATCCCGTGCCGGTGCAGGGTGTCGACCAGGTGGCGGAAGTCGTCCGGGCCGCCGAGCCGGGCGGTCGGCGCGTAGAAGCCGGAGACCTGATAGCCCCAGGAGCCGCCGAAGGGGTGCTCCATCACCGGCATGAACTCCACGTGGGTGAAGTTCAGCTCCTTGAGGTAGCCGGGGAGTTCCTCGGCGATCTCGCGGTAGCTGGTGAGGTCGGGCCGCCAGGAGGCGAGGTGCAGTTCGTAGACCGACATCGGGGCGCGGTGGTGCACGGCCCGGGCGCGACGGTCCATCCAGTCGGCGTCCTGCCAGCTGTACGAGGAGGAGGTGACGACGGAGGCGGTGCCGGGCGGGCACTGGGTGGCCCGGGCCAGCGGGTCGGCCTTGTCGAGGGTGCGGCCGTCCCGGGTGCGGATCTCGTACTTGTACTGGGTGCCCTCGGCCAGGCCCGGCACGAACAGCTCCCAGATGCCGGAGGAGCCCAGCGAGCGCATCGGGTGGCCGGTGCCGTCCCAGTGGTTGAAGTCGCCGATCAGCCGGACGCCGGCCGCGTTGGGCGCCCAGACGGCGAAGGCGGTGCCGTCGACGCCGTCCACGGTGCGCAGGTGCGAGCCCAGCGCCCGCCAGAGCTGCTCGTGCCGGCCTTCGGAGATCAGGTGCAGGTCGAGTTCGCCGAGGGTCGGGCCGGCGCGGTAGCCGTCGTACTGCGGCAGCGGGCTGCCGCCGGGGTAGGTGACCAGCAGCCGGTGCTCGGCGAGGGTGGCGCGCTGCAGGCCGCTGCCCGGCAGCAGACCGGTGAACAGGCCGTTCTGCTGGTGGGTGAGTTCGGCCGGGCCCTGGCCGGTCTCCACCACCACCCGTTCGGCGAACGGGCGCAGGACGCGGATCGCGGTGCCGCCGTTGGTCGGGTGGGCGCCGAGCAGGGCGTGCGGGTCGTGGTGCGCACCGCCGACCAGCCGGTCGACCTCGGAGGGCGGCAGCGGGGCCTCCGGCAGCCGCAGCGCGCCCGCCTGGGCGGCATCCGCGGCGGAGGGGGCCGCACCGGCGGTCCGGCCGGGGGCGGGTGCGGTGGTGGAGGGTGCGGCGCCGGCCGGTGCGGCGCCCGCCCGGGCCGTGCGGGGCGCTGCGGTGCGGGGACGGGTGGCGCCCGGGGCCGGGGCGGGGTGCTCCGGCTCGGCCCGCTGGGGCACCACGGGCTCTCGCCTCGGTGAGTCCGTGCCCGCGAGGAAGGTCGCGGGCACGGCGGGGGTGGTGGTGCGGCCTGGCAGGTCGAGCGGAGTCACGACGGGGTCCTCCAGCGGGGTCGGTACGGCGGGGCGCGGATCCTGCGGACGGTCGGGGCGGACGAACGGGCGGAGGGTGCGGGCGGCCCGGCCGGGGACGGCCGGGCCGGGTCAGACGGTCAGGGCCAGCCGGTTGATGGCGGCGAGCGGGATCGGCAGCCAGCTGGGCCGGTGCCGGGCCTCGTACACCACCTCGTACACCGCCTTGTCGATCTCCAGCGCGCGCATCAGCTCCGGCGAGGCCGCCGGGTCGGTGCCGCCGCCGGCCGTGTACCCCGCGCAGTACGCGGTGCGGTTGCGGGCGGCCCAGGCCGCCGCCAGGTGGGCCAGCTCCGGGTCGACCGGGCCGCCGGCCAGCAGGTGCGCGGCGGCGTAGTCGAAGGAGCGCAGCATCGCGGCGACGTCCCGCAGGGCGGTCTGCGGCTCCCGGCGCTCGGCCACCGTCTTGGCGGGCTCGCCCTCGAAGTCCAGCAGCACCCAGCCCTGCGGGGTGCGCATCGCCTGGCCCAGGTGCAGGTCGCCGTGGATCCGCTGGACGGGCATGCCGTCCGGGTGGGCGTCCGCGAGCTGCTGGAAGGCGCTGCGCAGCGCGGAGCGGTAGCGCAGCAGGCCGGGGACGGCGGCGACGGCGCTGTCGAGCCGGTCGGCCATCGCGGTGGCCAGCTGTCTGGTCTGGGTGCGGTCCAGGCGTGCCACCGGCATCGAGCGGGCGAGCACCCGGTGCACCTCGGCGGTGGCCCGGCCGAGCCGGTGCGCCTCGATGGCGAAGTTGCCGGGGGACGGGTCGCCCTTGAGCCGGCCGACCTGGTCCAGGGCCAGCTCCCAGCCGTCCTCGGCGTCCGGCAGGTAGCGCTGGAGCAGGCCGAGGGTGGCCGGCTCGGCGCGCTCCAGCCGGCTCTCGAACCAGGCGGCGACCCGCGGGATGCGGGTGGAGCCGGCCCGCGAGAGGGCGAGCGAGAGTTCGAGGTCCGGGTTGGTGCCGGGGCTGATCCGGCGGAACAGCTTGAGGATCAGCGAGGTCCCGTAGATCACCGAGCTGTTGCTCTGTTCGGCGGTGCTGGCCCGGCCCGGCAGGTTGGCGGGCAGTCCGGGGCCGGGGGTGCGGCGGAAGGACAGCGAGCCGAACCGGTCGCCGGTCGCCAGGTGCTCCAGCAGCCGGCCGGTCAGCTCCGGGTCGTGCACCGCGTCGTAGAGCAGGGCGCCGTCGTAAGGCCCCTGGCTGAGCCGGCCCAGTACGGCGCCCGGGCCGATCCCGGCGGGCTCCTCCGAGCGGGTGCCGAGCAGCAGTTGGTAGATGTCCCCCTGCGGGGTGCCGCCGGCGGTCCCGTGCTCGACCCGCAGCAGCAGGTGCAGCAGTGAGGGATCGCCGACCTGCAGCGGGGTGCCGACCACCGGCGTGAGGCCGGTGATGGCGCGCCCCTTGCCGGCGTACCAGCGTTGGGTGGGGAGCCAATCGGTGATCAGCGGCAGCGCTGCCTGGATCAGCTCGCTGACTCCCAAGGCGGTTCTGCGTACCCCGGGGCTCCGCGCTCCGGCCGGCACGGCCGTGCCGGTGGGGGTGTCGCGGTGCACATGGGCTTGAGACCGGGAGGTTTCGGACATGACTCCCTTTCCCCGGAAGCGGGCCGACTGCCCGACGGGTCTGGCCGGGCCCGTCAGTCTTCCGGATTTCGGCTGCGCGGCGGCGACGGCACGCGAGCGGGGCTCGGGTGTCACGCCATAGTGTGGTGGGCCGTTGGGCTGTTCTCCGTACGCGGTGGTGCAGGCGCCTTCGGGGGGCGCGGGCGCGAACTCCCGCGCGCCCCGAAGCGCTTGGGCCCTGGGGCCCAGAGGGACCGTTACTGCAGACCCGTGGGCCGGGCCCCGTCGGGGCGGGGCGGCTTGCGGAGCTGGAACCAGTAGAAGCCGTGCCCCGCGAGGGTGAGCAGGTACGGCCACTCGCCGATCGAGGGGAAGCGCACCCCGCCGATCAGCTCGACCGGGTACCGGCCTCCGTACCGACGCAGGTCCAGCTCGGTCGGCTGCGCGAACCGCGAGAAGTTGTTCACGCACATGACCAGGTCGCCCTCGTACTCGCGCACGAAGGCCAGTACCGCGGGGTTGCTGGAGGGAAGCTCGGTGTAGGTGCCGAGGCCGAACGCCGGGTTGAGCTTGCGGATCTCGATCATGCGACGCGTCCAGTGCAGCAGCGAACTCGAACTGCTCTGCTGAGCTTCGACGTTGGTCACCTGATAGCCGTACACCGGGTCCATGATGGGCGGCAGACTGAGCCTGCCCGGGTCGGCGGAGGAGAAACCCGCGTTGCGGTCGGGCGTCCATTGCATCGGGGTCCGGACGCCGTCCCGGTCGCCCAGCCAGATGTTGTCGCCCATGCCGATCTCGTCCCCGTAGTACAGCACCGGGGAGCCGGGCAGCGACAGCAGCAGGGCCGTGAACAGCTCGATCTGGTTGCGGTCGTTCTCCAGCAGCGGCGCCAGGCGCCGGCGGATGCCCACGTTGGCGCGCATCCGCGGGTCCTTGGCGTACTCCGCGTACATGTAGTCGCGCTCCTCGTCGGTGACCATCTCCAGGGTCAGCTCGTCGTGGTTGCGCAGGAAGATGCCCCACTGGCAGCCGCCCGGGATGGTCGGCGTCTTGGCGAGGATCTCCGAGACCGGGTAGCGGGACTCCCGGCGCACGGCCATGAAGATCCGCGGCATCACCGGGAAGTGGAACGCCATGTGGCACTCGTCGCCGCCGGAGCCGAAGTCGCCGAAGTAGTCGACCACGTCCTCCGGCCACTGGTTGGCCTCGGCGAGCAGCACGGTGTCCGGGTAGTCCGCGTCGATCTCCTTGCGGACCCGGGCGAGGAACTCGTGGGTCTCCGGGAGGTTCTCGCAGTTGGTGCCCTCCCGGGCGAACAGGTACGGCACCGCGTCGAGCCGGAACCCGTCGATCCCGAGGTCCAGCCAGAACCGGAGCCCGGCGACCATCTCCTCCTGGACCCGGGGGTTGTCGTAGTTGAGGTCCGGCTGGTGGGAGAAGAACCGGTGCCAGAAGTACTGCTTGCGCACCGGGTCGTACGTCCAGTTGGAGGTCTCGGTGTCGACGAAGATGATCCGGGCGTCCGGGTACTGCTTGTCGTCGTCGGCCCACATGTAGAAGTCGCCGTACGGGCCGTCCGGGTCCTCCCGGGAGGCCTGGAACCACGGGTGCTGGTCGCTGGTGTGGTTCATCACGAAGTCGATGATCACGCGCATGCCGCGGGCGTGCGCGGCGTCCACGAACTCCATGAAGTCGGCCAGGTCGCCGAACTCGGGGAGCACCGACTTGTAGTCGGCCACGTCGTAGCCGCCGTCGCGCAGCGGGGAGGCGAAGAACGGCGGCAGCCAGAGGCAGTCCACGCCGAGCCACTGCAGGTAGTCGAGTTTGGACGTGAGCCCCTGGAGGTCGCCGACGCCGTCGCCGTTGCTGTCCTGGAAGGACCGCACGAGGACCTCGTAGAAAACCGCACGTTTGAACCACTCCGGGTCCAGGTCCTTCTTCGAGGTCTCGGCGAAGGTGTCGGGGACGGGCTCGTTCACTGTCACGCTGGGTTCCTCCGAACCGTGAGGAGGTGGGCCGGCTCCGCGGAGGGGTCGAGCCGGACGTAGTTGTGCCGGCCCCAGGTGAAGGCGGCGCCGGTGAGCTCGTCGTGCACGGTGTACGGGCCGTCGCCGTCGAGGGTGACGGTGGCCTCCTGGACGTGGTGCGGGTCCAGGTTGACCACGGTGATCACGCGGTCGGTGAGACCGTCCTCGGTGCTCGCGGTCTTGGAGAACGCCAGCACCTGCTCGTTGTCCGTCGGGTGGAACCGCAGGTCGCGCAGCTGCTGCAGGGCCGGGTGCCGCCGGCGGAGCCGGTTCAGCACGGTCAGCAGCGGGGCGAGGGAGTCGGCGCGGTTCCAGTCCCGCGGGCGCAGCTCGTACTTCTCCGAGTGCAGGTACTCCTCGGAGCCCGGCTCGGCCGGCTCGTTCTCGAACAGCTCGAAACCGGCGTACACGCCGTAGCTGGGGGACAGCGTGGCGGCCAGGACCGCCCGGACGGCGAAGGCGGCCCGGCCACCGGTCTGCAGGTGCTCCGGCAGGATGTCCGGGGTGTTCGCGAAGAAGTTGGGCCGCATGTAGGCGGCCGACTCCCCGGACAGCTCGGTGAGGTACTCGGTCAGCTCCTGCTTGGTGGTGCGCCAGGTGAAGTAGGTGTACGACTGGTGGAACCCGATCTTCCCCAGGGTGTGCATCATGGCCGGCCGGGTGAACGCCTCGGCGAGGAAGACCACGTCGGGGTCGGTGCGGGCGATCTCACCGAGCACCTTCTCCCAGAACACCACCGGCTTGGTGTGCGGGTTGTCGACCCGGAAGATCCGTACCCCGTGGCCCATCCAGAACCGCAGCAGCCGCAGGGTCTCCTTGACGATGCCGTCGAAGTCCTGGTCGAAGTTGACGGGGTAGATGTCCTGGTACTTCTTCGGGGGGTTCTCCGCGTACGCGACGGTGCCGTCGACGCGGTGGCTGAACCACTCCGGGTGCTTGTTCACCCAGGGGTGGTCGGGGGAGCACTGGAGGGCGAAGTCCAGGGCCACCTCCAGGTGCAGGGCGGTGGCCTCGGCGACGAAGTGGTCGAAGTCCTCGATGGTGCCGAGGTCCGGGTGGATCGCGTCGTGGCCGCCCTCCGGCGAGCCGATCGCCCAGGGGGAGCCGACGTCGTGCCGGCCGGCCGTCAGGGTGTTGTCCGGGCCCTTGCGGAAGGCTCGGCCGATCGGGTGCACGGGGGGCAGGTAGACCACGTCGAAGCCCATCGCGGCCACCGCCGGCAGGCGCTCGGCGGCGGTGCGCAGGGTGCCGGAGCGCGGCGGCTCGACGCCCGACGGGTCCACCACGGCGCCCTCGGAGCGGGGGAAGAACTCGTACCAGGAGCCGAACAGGGCGCGCTCGCGGTCGACCTGCAGCGGCATCGGGCGGGTCGAGGTGACGAGTTCCCGCAGCGGGTGACGGGTCAGCAGCTCGGTCACCTCGGGGGCCAGCGCGGCGGCCAGTCGGGACAGCGGCGGCAGGCCGGGATCGCGCAGCGCGTCCACGGCCGCCAGGACGTGCGAGCGGCCGTCCTTCTTCGGCACGCCCGCGGCGGCGCGCTCCAGCAGCTGCGCGCCCTCCTCCAGGACCAGCGCGGTGTCGAGGCCGGCCGGCAGCTTCACCGCGGCGGCCTTGCGCCAGGTGGCCACCGGGTCGCTCCAGGCCTCGACCAGGAAGGACCAGCGGCCCGGGGCGGTCGGCGTCACGCCCGCGCCCCAGCGGTCGGTGCCGGGGGCCAGTTCGCGCATCGGTGTCCAGGGGCCGCTGCGGCCGCGCGGGTCGCGCAGCACCACGTTGGCGTTGACCGCGTCGTGGCCCTCGCGGAACACGGTCGCGGTCACCTCGAAGGCCTCGCCTACCACCGCCTTGGCGGGTCGGCGGCCGGCGTCGACGAGGGGGCTGACGTCCAGGACGGGGATGCGGCCGATCACGGTGTCGCTCTCTGTCGTCTTACGGGCGGAGGTCTTCCGGGTGGTGGTCTTCCGGGGCGTGCTCCCGCTCGGCGCGGCGCTCCGGGCGGCCGCCCCGGTGGTGGTCCGCGCCGCCGCCCCGGCCGGGCCGGCCGCCGTGCCCGGGCCGGCAGCCGTACGGGTGGCGCGTTTGCGCGGGGCGGCGGGCCGGGCCTCGTCGGCCGCGGGTTCTCGGCCGGTGGCCGCCCGCTGGGGCCGGGACGCCGCGGCGGCCCGGGGTTTGGGCATCGCCGCGTCCGACGGGCCGTCGGATTCCGCCCGTTCGGCGGATTCCGCGAGCGCCGTGTCGAGTGTGTCGGCCACCGGTGTGGACTGGTCCCGCGTGTCGCCGTGCATGCCAAACTCCTGCCCGAGATCGGCGGCAGCTCCCGCCGGCCGGTCCGGGGCCAGGGGAGTACCGGGAGAACTGCTGGGTGGGGGGAGGTCGTGCCGCGACCGGAGCCTGCCCATGTCGCCGCACCCGGCAACCTGCCCGACTCCGGTCATGCCTGCGGCCGCGAGTCCGAGAGCCCGCGCGCGTCCCGGCGCGCGCCTCTCCGGGCGCGCCCCAGTGCGACCCAACCCACCCGTGAACGAGCGGAGGCAGCACGAGGACACGCAACGGAAACGCGGCTAGGGCCGAATGGGCTAAGGAAGGTGAGGGTTTGTCGAAGCGGAAGGATTCGGACGTGCTGCAGTCGGGGGGCGCCACCCGTCGCCGCACACCCCGCAGCATCAACGACCTTTGTTCATAGTGACACCGCCGACAAGACCTACGCAGCGGTAGTGCGACACTTTCGGACCACCCGAGGGGTATATCGGCCAGCGGAAATCAAGCTGTTCCACAGTGTTCACGCATTGGTGGTGCGGGACTTGGAAAAGTGCGCCCCGCGCGCCCCCCGCGCAGCCCAATGCGCTGAATGCGATCTCATCAATAGGCCGAACGGATCACCTAAACGTCAGGTGACACGCCATCAGAGCCAATGACGGGTCTACGCTTCACGCCGTGAAGGCAATCCGCAGATTCACCGTCCGCACCGTCCTGCCCGAACAACTCCAGCCGTTGCACGAGCTCGCGCTCAATCTGCGCTGGTCATGGCACTCGGAGACCAGAGACCTCTTCCGCTCCGTCGACCCCGAGGTCTGGGCCGCCACCGGGGAGGACCCGGTGCGCCTGCTCGGCGAGGTCCCGGCCGCCCGGCTCGCCGCCCTCGCCGCGGACCGGCGCTTCCTGCGCAGGCTCGGCGACCTCGCCGACGACCTGCGCGAATACCAGTCCGGCCCGCGCTGGTACCAGTCCGCCGAGGACGGCGTCGCGCTGCCCGCCGCGGTCGCCTACTTCTCCCCGGAGTACGGCATCGCCGCCGCGCTGCCGCAGTACTCCGGCGGCCTCGGCATCCTGGCCGGCGACCACCTGAAGTCCGCCAGCGACCTCGGCGTGCCGCTGATCGGCGTCGGCCTCTTCTACCGGCACGGCTACTTCCGCCAGTCGCTCAGCCGGGACGGCTGGCAGCAGGAGCGCTACCCCCTGCTCGACCCCGACGAACTCGCCGTCAGCCTGCTCCGCGAGGCGGACGGCGGCCCGGTGCGGATCGACCTCGCCCTGCCCGCCGGCCGCACCCTGGCCGCCCACGTCTGGAAGGCCCAGGTCGGGCGGGTCCCGCTGCTGCTGCTCGACTCCGACATCGAGGCCAACTCGCCCGCCGAGCGGGATGTGACGGACCGCCTCTACGGCGGTGGCAGTGAGCACCGGCTGCTCCAGGAGATGCTGCTGGGGATCGGCGGCGTCCGCGCCGTCCGCACCTACTGCCGCCTCACCGGCCACGCCGCGCCCGAGGTCTTCCACACCAACGAGGGCCACGCCGGCTTCCTCGGGGTGGAGCGGATCCGGGAGCTGGTCACCGCCGGCGAGAAGAGCGACGAGGGCGCCGACGGTCTGGACTTCGCCGCCGCTCTGGAGGCCGTCCGGGCCGGAACGCTCTTCACCACCCACACGCCGGTGCCGGCCGGCATCGACCGCTTCGACCGCGACCTGGTGGCCCGCCACTTCACCGGCGACGCGGCGCTGGCCGGCGTCCCGGTCGAGCGGGTGCTCGCGCTCGGCGCCGAGACCTGGCGCGGCGGCGACCCCAAGCTGTTCAACATGGCCGCCATGGGCCTGCGGCTGGCGCAGCGCGCCAACGGCGTCTCCACCCTGCACGGCGAGGTCAGCCGATCGATGTTCAACGGCCTCTGGCCGGGTTTCGACGCGGCCGAGGTGCCGATCGCCTCGGTCACCAACGGCGTGCACGCGCCGACCTGGATCGACCCGGCCGTGGTGCGGCTCGGCGCCGCCGAGATCGGCACCGAACGCGCCGAGGACGCCATGACCACCGGCGAGACCAAGCGTTGGACGGGCCTGGAGCGGATCGGCAACACCGAGATCTGGGAGCTGCGGCGCGCCCTGCGGGCCCAGCTCGTGGACGAGGCCCGGACGCGGGTGCGCACCTCCTGGCGCCAGCGCGGCGCCGGTGACGCCGAGCTCGGCTGGGTCGGCTCGGTGCTCGACCCGGACGTGCTGACCATCGGATTCGCCCGCCGGGTGCCCTCGTACAAGCGGCTCACCCTGATGCTGCGCGACCAGCAGCGGCTGCGCGCCCTGCTGCTGCACCCGACCAGGCCGGTGCAGATCGTGGTGGCCGGCAAGGCGCACCCGGCCGACGACGGCGGCAAGCGGCTGATCCAGCAGATGGTCGCCTTCGCCGACGACCCGGCGGTCCGGCACCGGATCGTCTTCCTGCCCGACTACGACATGGCGATGGCCCAGCGGCTCTACCCCGGCTGCGACGTCTGGCTGAACAACCCGCTGCGGCCGCTGGAGGCCTGCGGGACGTCCGGGATGAAGGCCGCCCTGAACGGCTGCCTGAACCTGTCCGTCCTCGACGGCTGGTGGGACGAGTGGTACGACGGCCAGAACGGCTGGGCGATCCCCACCGCCGACGGCGTCGGCAGCGTGCTGGACCCGGAGAGCGCCGAGGCCGAGCGCCGCGACGACATCGAGTCCGCCGCCCTGTACGACCTGATCGAGCACCAGGTGGCGGCGCGCTTCTACGACCGGGGCGCGGACGGGCTGCCGCACCGCTGGATCGCGATGGTCCGGCACACCCTGGTCACCCTCGGGCCCAAGGTGCTGGCCGGCCGGATGGTCCGGGAGTACGTGGAGCGGCTCTACACGCCGGCCGCGCTGGCCCAGCGCGAGCTGGCCGCCCCCGCGCCGGGGGGCGCCGGCTACGCCGGGGCCCGGGCGCTCGCCGAGTGGAAGGCCAGGGTCCGCCAGGCCTGGCCGGCCGTCCGGGTGGAGCACGTCGAGGCCGAGTGCCCGGACGAGGCGCAGGAGCTGGGCAGCGCGCTGTCCCTGCGGGTGCAGGTCTCGCTCGGCCCGCTGGAGCCGGCCGACGTCGAGGTCCAGGTGGTCTCCGGCCGGGTGGACGAGCGGGACGGCATCTCGGACGCCGCCCTGCTCGCGCTCAAGCCGGCCGGCGGCCCCGACATCGACGGCCGGACCCGCTACGAGGGCCAGCTGGAGCTCAGCCGGACCGGCCCCTTCGGCTACACCGTCCGGGTGCTGCCGGCCCACCCGCTGCTGGCCTCCCCGGCCGAGCTGGGCCTGGTGGCGCTGCCGGCGGAGTCGGCCGGGATGGACACCGGCCTGCTGCGCTGACCGCGTGCCGCGCGGCGGGCGCGGAGAGATACGACCGGAGGGCGCCGGGCCCCGTACAGGGCCCGGCGCCCTCCGGCGTGTCCGGTACGGCGGCGGCCTGCCCGCTGCGGGCCCGGCTCAGACCAGGCTGGCCCGCCAGGCCTGGTGCAGGTCGGCGAACCGGCCCGCGCCGCCGATCAGCTCGGCGGGGGTGCCGTCCTCGACGATCCGGCCCTGCTCCATCACCAGCACCCGGTCGGCGATCTCCACGGTGGAGAGCCGGTGGGCGATGATCACGGCCGTCCGGCCGGCCAGCACCGTCCGCATCGCGCGCTGCACGGCCTGCTCGCCCGGGACGTCCAGCGAGGAGGTCGCCTCGTCCAGGATCAGCACCGCCGGGTCGGCCAGCAGCGCCCGGGCGAAGGCGACCAGCTGCCGCTGGCCCGCCGAGATCCGGCCGCCGCGCTTGCGGACGTCGGTGTCGAAGCCCTCCGGCAGGGCGGCCACGAACTCGTACGCGCCGATCGCGCGGGCCGCCTGCTCGACCTCCTCGCGGGTGGCGCCCGGCTTGCCGATGGCGATGTTCTCGGCGACCGTCCCGGAGAACAGGAAGGACTCCTGGGTCACCATCACCACCCCGCGCCGCAGGTCGGCGGTGGACAGGTCGCGCAGGTCCACGCCGTCCAGGGTGATCCGGCCCTCGGTCGGGTCGTAGAACCGGGCGAGCAGCTTGGCCAGCGTCGACTTGCCCGCGCCGGTGGCGCCGACCACGGCGGTGGTCCGCCCGGCCGGCAGCACCAGATCGAAGGGCGGCAGCACCTCCTTGCCGGTCCGGTACGCGAAGCGGGTGCCGTGGAAGGCCACCTCCCGCCCGGTGCCGGAGCCGGTGCCGGCCGGCAGCGTGAGCGGGGTGGCCGGCTCGGCGACGGTCGGCTCGTGGGCGAGCAGGCCGGCGATCTTCTCCAGGGCGGCGGCCGCCGACTGGTAGCTGTTCAGGAACATCGCCAGCTGGTCGATCGGGTCGTACAGCCGGCGCAGGTACAGCACGAAGCCGGTGAGCACGCCGAGCTCCAGGCTGCCGTCGGTGACCAGGAACGCGCCCAGCACCACGACGCCGGTGACCCAGACGTTGGCGGTGGTCCTGGACAGGCCGACGAAGCGGGCCAGCTCGCGGAACCCCTCCGCCTGGGCGGTCGCCGACCGGCGGTTGAGGACCCCGAACGCGGCCTCGTTGGCGGCCTCCCGGCGGAAGGCCTGGACCGGGCGGATGCCGTTCATGGTCTCGGTGAACTTCACGATCAGGGTGGCCGTCGCGGTGCGCGAGCGCCGGTAGACCCGCAGCGAGCGGCGCCGGAAGGAGCGCGTGATCAGGTACAGCGGCAGGAAGGAGACCAGCGAGACCAGGCCGAGGCGCCAGTCCATCACCAGCAGCAGCACCGAGATGTAGAACACCGACAGGAAGACCGTCAGCAGCTCCTGCAGGCCCTCGGAGAGCAGCTCGCGCAGGGCGTCCACGTCGCTGGTGGCCCGGGAGGTGATCCGGCCCGAGGTGTAGCGCTCGTGGAAGTCCAGGCTGAGCCGCTGGGCGTGCCGGAAGATCCGGCCGCGCAGCTCCAGCAGGATGTCCTGGTTGATCCGGGCGCTCATCCGGATGAAGGCGCGCTGCAGCACGGTGCTCAGCGCGGCGCAGCCGAGGTACGCGCCGATCACGGCGATCAGCGGGCCGCTGTCGTGGTCGCGCAGCGCCGGGACGGCCCGGTCCATGGTGATGGCCACCAGCAGCGGGCCGGCCTGCAGCGCGGCCTGCTGGACCAGGATGACCAGCATGGCTCGGACGATCCGGGCCCGGTGCGGGCCGAGCAGCGCGGCCAGCAGGGTACGGGCCGCGCCGGGCGGGACGGGGATGTCCTCGTCGTCGGAGGGCGGCGGGAGCAGCTCGGCCTCGGGCGGGTCCGGTTGCTCCTCCGGGCCCGGGGCCTCCTCGGCCGGCCGGACGGTGGTGGTGCTCATCGGGCGGGGCTTCCTTCCAGCACGGGGGCGGCCTCGCCCGACATGAGTTCGCGGTAGACGGCGCAGGACTGCAGCAGCTCCTGGTGGGTGCCGACGGCGACGATCCGGCCGTCGGCCAGCACGGCCACCCGGTCGGCCAGCAGGACGGTGCTCGGCCGGTGCGCGACCACCAGCGCGGTGGTGGAGCCGAGCACCTCGCGCAGGGCCTGCTCGACCAGCGCCTCGGTGTGCACGTCCAGGGCGGAGAGCGGGTCGTCCAGCACCAGGAAGGCGGGGTCGCCGACCACGGCCCTCGCCAGTGCCAGCCGCTGCCGCTGACCGCCCGACAGGCTCAGGCCCTGCTCGCCGACCTGGGTCTCGCTGCCGGCCGGGAGCCGCTGCACGAATTCGGCCTGGGCGGTGTCGAGCGCCCGGCGCAGCTGCTCGGGGGAGGCGTCGGGGGCGCCCATGAGGACGTTCTCCCCGACCGAGGCGGAGAACAGGGTGGGCTCCTCGAAGGCCACCGAGACCAGCTCGCGCAGCCGGGCCCGGGGGATCTCCCGGATGTCCTGGCCGTCCAGGGTGATGGTGCCGCCGGTCGCCTCGTAGAGGCGGGGGAGCAGCGCGGTCAGCGTGGTCTTGCCGCTGCCGGTCGCGCCGACCAGGGCCATCGTCTCGCCGCGGCGGACGTGCAGGTCGATGCCGCACAGCAGGTCGGGGGTGTCGTCGGGGGCGTCGGGGTAGCGGAACCGGACGCCGGTGAGCCGGATGCCCTCGTCCGCGGTGGCGGTGGCGGTGGCGGTGGCGGTGAGCGTGGCGGCCGGGGCGGGGGCGCCGCCGTCCTCCGGCTCGTCCAGCACCTCGAAGTAGCGGTCGGTGGCGGTCGCCGCCTCGTTCGCGTACGCGAGCAGCCAGCCGAGCGACTCGACCGGCCAGCGCAGGGCGAGCGCGGTGGACAGGAAGGCCACCAGGGTGCCGGTGGTCAGCTCGTCCTGGGCGACCAGGTAGGCGCCGACGCCCAGCGCGCAGCCGAGCGCCAGCTCCGGCAGGCCGACGATGACGGCCCACAGGTTGGCCAGCAGGCCGGCCTTGTGCAGCTCGGTCTCGCGCAGCTCGTGGGTCTGGTTGCGGAAGCGCTCCGCCATCGTCCGGTGCCGGCCGAAGGCCTTGAGGATCCGGATGCCGAGGACGGACTCCTCGATCACGGTGGCGAGGTCGCCGGTCTGGTCCTGGGCGCGGCGGGCCGCGAGCGAGTAGCCGGACTCGAAGTGCCGGGTCAGCACGATCAGCGGCAGTGCGGGCAGCAGGGTGATCAGGGCGAGCCGCCGGTCGAGGACGAACATCACGGCCGTGCCGGCGGCGAACATCACCGAGTTGACGATCAGGAAGACCAGCGGGAAGGCCAGGAACAGCCGCATGGTGAACATGTCGGAGGTGGCCCGGGAGAGCAGCTGGCCGGAGGCCCAGCGGTCGTGGAAGGAGACCGGGAGCCGCTGGAGCTTGGCGTAGAGGTCGCCGCGCATGGCGGTCTCCAGCCCGGCCAGCGGGCCGGCCAGGACCACCCGTCTGGTGTAGAAGAGGCCGGCCTCGACCAGGCCGAGCAGCAGCAGCACGCCGGCGAGCGGCCAGAGCGCGGGCAGGTCGTGACGGGCGATCGGGCCGTCCACGATCCGGCCGAGCACCAGCGGTACGACCAGCACGCTGAGCATGGCGACGAGCGCCGCGCCGATCGAGGCGGCCAGCCGCCAGCGGATCACCCGGGCGTAGGGCCACAGGCGCAGCAGGGACCGGACCGTCGACCGGTGTACGGGCGCGGCGGCGGTGGTGCTGCGGGGAGGTGGTCCGGACCGCGGGGTGGGTGGGTCCGGGTCCTCCTGCTTCGGTCGGGGTGGCGACTGCGGCAGCGTGGACTCTTGGTTCTCGGCCATCGTGGTGAGGGTAAGTCGGTGCACGGTCATTTCTCACCAGGTTTTTTGCTCCTGTCGGCGAGAACCGGCCACCCGGCGGGTCGCGCCCGGCCGGCCCGGGGCCCGATGGGGGACCGCGCCCGGCGGGGCGGCAGGGCGGGGCAGCCCGACGGAGGCCCGCACCCGGCGGCCCCGGCCCGGCCGCGGCTGGCCGCCCACCTCAGGTGACTTCCTGCCTCAGGTGACCGCCTGCCTCCGCTGACCGGCTACCGCGGGTGGTCGCCGTTGGTGGAGGCCGCCGGGAGCAGGCGCATCAGGTGCAGCGAACGGGCCGGCAGCGGCAGCGCGACCGCCGCGGGGTAGCGGGTGGCGGGCGGCGCGGACTGGTCGGCCAGCGAGGTGTCCAGCACGCTCTCGTACCCGGTGGTCGGGGCGCCGCCGGGCAGGGTGAACGGCAGCTCGCGCGTCCCGGCGTTGAGCAGCAGCAGGAAGCTGTCGTCGCGCAGCGGCCGGCCGCGCTGGTCGCGCTCCGACATCGCGGCCCCGGAGAGCAGCATGCCGAGGCCGGTGGTGGGGGCGAACCAGTCCGCCTCGGTCATCTCCCGGCCCTCGGGGCCGAACCAGGCCAGGTCGGGCCGGCCGTCGGGGGTGGCCGCCCGGCCGGAGAAGAAGGCCCGCTGGCGCAGCACGGGGTGGTCGCGGCGCAGCCGGACGAGCCGGGCGGTGAGGTCGCGCAGGGAGCGCCAGCCGGGGTCGTCCAGCAGCGACCAGTCGAGCCAGCTGACCTCGTTGTCCTGGCAGTAGGCGTTGTTGTTGCCGCCCTGGGTGCGGCCCAGCTCGTCGCCGGCGGTGAGCATCGGGACGCCGGTGGAGAGCAGCAGGGTGGCGAGCAGGTTGCGCAGCTGGCGCCGGCGCAGTTCCTGGACGGCCGGGTCGTCCGTCCCGCCCTCGGCGCCGCAGTTCCAGGACCGGTTGTCGTTGGTGCCGTCCCGGTTGTCCTCGCCGTTGGCCTCGTTGTGCTTCCGGTGGTAGCTGACCAGGTCGCGCAGGGTGAAGCCGTCGTGGGCGGTGACGAAGTTGACGGAGGCGTAGGGGCGGCGGCCGCCGCGCTGGTAGAGGTCGGAGGAGCCGGAGAGCCGGTAGCCGAGTTCGCGGACGTCGGGGCGGGCGCCGCGCCAGAAGTCGCGGACGGTGTCGCGGTACTTGTCGTTCCACTCGGCCCAGAGCGGCGGGAACCCGCCGACCTGGTAGCCGCCGGCGCCGACGTCCCAGGGCTCGGCGATCAGCTTGACCCGGCTGAGCACCGGGTCCTGGGAGACGGCGGCGAGGAAGGGGTGGTGCATCTCGACGCCGTCGCTGCCCCGGGCGAGCGCGGCGGCGAGGTCGAAGCGGAACCCGTCCACGCCCATCTCGGTGACCCAGTAGCGCAGCGAGTCGGTGATCAGCCGGACGGTCTGCGGCTGGCGGGTGTCCAGGGTGTTGCCGCAGCCGGTGTAGTCGGCGTAGCCGCGCCGGCGGTTCAGCGGCAGGCGGTAGTAGCCGGCGTTGTCGATGCCGCGCAGCGAGAGGGTGGGGCCCAGCTCGCCGGCCTCGGCGGTGTGGTTGTAGACCACGTCGAGGATGACCTCGATGCCGGCCGCGTGCAGGGCGCGGACCATCCGCTTGAACTCGCCGACCTGCTGCCCGCGGCTGCCGGAGGACGAGTAGCCGGCGTGCGGTGCGAAGTAGCCGATGCTGTTGTAGCCCCAGTAGTTGGTGAGCCCGCGGGCCTGCAGGTGGTCCTCGCTGGCGTACTGGTGGACGGGCAGCAGTTCGACGGCGGTGACGCCGAGGCCGGTCAGGTGCTCGATCGCGGCGGGGTGGCCGAGCCCGGCGTAGGTGCCGCGCAGCTCGGGCGGCACGCCGGGGTGGCGCATGGTGAAGCCGCGGACGTGCACCTCGTAGAGCACCGTCTCGGCCCAGGGCGTCTTCGGCCGCTGGTCGTCGTACCAGTCGTCGTCGTCGTGCACGACCACGGCCTTGGGCACGTACGCGGCGGAGTCGCGGTTGTCCCGGACGGTGTCGGCGACCTCCCGTTCGGGCCAGTCGCGGACCGAGCCGCAGGTGGCGTCGTGGGCGGTGTAGTCGCCGTCGACGGCGCGGGCGTACGGGTCGAGCAGCAGTTTCGCCGGGTTCCAGCGGGCGCCGGTCCACGGGTCCCAGCGGCCGTGCACCCGGAAGCCGTAGCGGGTGCCGGGCAGCACGTCGGGCAGGTAGCCGTGCCAGGTCTGGAAGTTCTGCTCGGTCAGCCGGTGCCGGCTCTCCTGCCCGTCCTCGTCGAACAGGCAGAGGTCGACGGCTTCGGCGCCGGCCGCCCAGAGCGCGAAGTTGGTGCCCCGGGCGCCGTCGGGGCCGGTGCGGAAGCGGGCGCCGAGCGGCTGCCAGCTGCCCGGCCAGGGGGTGGCGGGGCCGGCGCCCGCGGGCGGTGCGGCGCGTGGCCCGGCCCGGCCCCGGTCGGCCGCGTCCTCCGGTCGTGCGCCTGGTCCCAGCTCCTGCCCTGCTGTCATGGCCGCACCCTCCCAGTACGGGGTGTCCCGTACCCCGTTCCACACTTGTTCCCTGATCGGATGCCGCTGTCACGTGGCGGATCATCTTGTGACGGACCGTGAACGATTCTGCCCCGGCACAGGCACCCGGACGGCGTAGGCCGTCCGCAGGGCTTCGTTCGTGTCCGGCCGGGGACGCGGTCGTTATGCCCGGTATCGAGCGGTTGGACCCTTACGCTGACAATCGGACGGTTGGTGAGGGTCCGTCGGCGGCCGCCTGCCGGACCGCGGCGAGCAGGCGGACCACGGACACAGCGGGAGGCCGGATGCGCCCCGGACTGCGGGTTTGGGCACGGCGGGCGGCGGCCTTCGGGCTGTGCCTGCTCACCGGCTGCGACGGGAGCGGGGTGCTGAGCGGCGGGGACGACCCGGCGCCACCGCCGCCGGCCTCCCGGCCGGCGATCCTGGTGACACCGGGCGACGGCAGCCGGGAGGTCGCCCCGGAGGGGCCGGTGAAGGTGACGGTCGCCCCCGGCGGGCGGCTGGAGTCCGTCCGGTTCCGGGACAACAAGGGCGCCGAGCTGCCCGGCACGCTCGCCGAGGACGGCGCGTCCTGGACGCCGGACGGCCTGCTGCCGCTCGGCGGCACCTTCTCGTTGGACGCCTCCGCGGTGGACCGCGACGGCGCCCGCGCCACCCGGCACAGCAAGTTCAGCACGATCGCGAAGGCGCGTACCTTCGTCGCCTTCTTCACGCCGGAGGACGGCAGCACGGTCGGCGTGGGGATGCCCGTCTCGCTGCGCTTCAGCCGTCCGATCGCGGACCGCGCGGCGGTGGAGCGGGCGGTGCGGGTCACCGCCGAGCCGGCCGTGCCGGTGGCCGCGCACTGGTTCGGCGACCAGCGGCTGGACTTCCGCCCGGAGCAGTACTGGGCGCCGGGGACGAAGGTCGGCCTGGCGCTGCGCTTCAAGGGCCTGCAGGGCGCGCCCGGCGAGCTGGGGACGCAGACCAAGGACGTCCGCTTCACCGTCGGCCGCTCCCAGGTCAGCGTGGTCGACCTGGACGAGCACACGCTCACCGTCCGCCAGGGCGGCAAGGTGGTGCGGCGGCTGAAGATCTCCGGCGGCACGCCCGAGCACAGCACCTATCTCGGCGCGATGGTCGTCTCGGAGAAGTTCAAGGTCACCCGGATGAACTCGCAGACCGTGGGGCTCGGCGACGAGTACGACATCAAGGACGTCCCGCACGCGATGCGGCTGACCACCTCCGGCACGTTCATCCACGGCAACTACTGGGCCGACCCGGAGGTCTTCGGCAACGACAACACCAGCCACGGCTGCATCGGCCTGGCCGACGCCAAGGGCGGCGGGGCGGCGGAGACCCCGGCGGGCTGGCTGTTCGAGCACACCCTCACCGGGGACGTGATCGAGGTCCGCGGCTCGGCGGGCGAGGCGGTGCCGCCGCACAACGGGCTGAACGGCTGGAACCTGCCCTGGGCGCAGTGGCTGGCCGGCAGCGCGCTCGTCCCGGGCGGCCCGGCGACGCCGGCGCCGTCCGTGTCGCCCTCGGGGTCCTCCGCAGCGGCGTCCTCCGCTGCGCCCGCCACGTCCGCCGGGGCGCGGCCGGCTCCCGGCGCGTCCGGTACGCCCGGTGTGTCCGGTACCCGGGGCGCGTCCGCTACGGCACGGGCGTCCGCGCCGCCCGCAGGCTCGCCGACGGTTCACTGAGGAAGCACGGCGCGGGCACCGGGCTCCCGCCGAAGATTCACTCATCGTGCCCGGTTATCCTGCTCCTCGCCCCCGGGGCCCGGTATCGAGAAGATCTGCTCCCGGTGCAACCCTTCCGGGCACCAGCGCGTGTATTCAGGGTGGATACCGGGAGGGGAGAGACCGAGTGAAGCCGGTTCAGGCGGACAACGCCGCTATACGTAGGACCAACCACCGAGGGCGCCGTGGCGCCGTGGCGGTGATGATGGGCGGTGTGCTGCTGCTGGGGGCCGCCTGCTCGTCGAACGGCGGCGGTGGCAGCACCGCCGGAGGGGGAAGCAACGACACGGCCGCGACCGGCGGCGCCACGGGCGGGGCGGCCGCGCCCTCGCAGGAGACCCCCAAGGTCTCCGCCGCGGTGCTGAACGTCGAGCCCAAGGACGGCGCCGTCGACGTCAACCCGACCAACGGCGTCAAGGTGGGCGTCACGGGCGGCAAGCTGACCGCGGTCGAGGTGACCGACAAGGACGGCAAGGCGGTGGCCGGCGCGATCACCCCGGACGGCCTCGGCTGGGCGCCCTCCGGCCCGCTGACCGTCGGCATGGCGTACAAGGTGAACGCGCAGGCGACCGACCCGGCCGGGCTGGTGTCCGCGTCGACGACCACCTTCACCACGCTGACGCCGGCGAAGACCGTCTCCACCAACGACAACATCGCCGACAACGCCACCTACGGCGTCGGCATGATCGTCTCGGTGAAGTTCAACAAGGCGATCAAGAACCAGGACGCCGTGGTCAACGGCATCACCTTCGTGGCCAGCGACGGCACCACCGTCAAGGGCCACTGGTTCGGCAGCCAGCGGCTGGACTTCCGCCCGGAGAAGTACTGGAACCCCGGCACCAAGGTGACGATCAAGTACCGCCTCAAGAACGTCGAGGTGGCGCCCGGCATCTACGGTGACGTGGACAAGGACGAGCCGTTCGTGATCGGCCGCTCGCAGGTCTCCACCGCGGACTCCGCCGCGCACCAGATGACCGTGGTGCGCGACGGCAAGTCGACCGTCCTGCCGGTGACGCTGGGCGACGCCAAGAACCCGTCCTGGAACGGCACCATGGTGATCTCCAGCAAGGAGAAGGTCACCCGGATGAACTCCCAGACCGTCGGCCTGGGCGCGGAGTACGACATCCAGGACGTCCCGCACGCGATGCGGCTGACCGACTCCGGCACCTTCGTGCACGGCAACTACTGGGCCAACCCGTTCGGCAAGAGCAACGCCAGCCACGGCTGCGTCTCCATGCAGGACGTCCAGGGCGGCAGCGACACCTCGGTGGCGGGCAAGTTCTTCAACGACTCGATGATCGGCGACCCGGTCACGATCAAGAACTCCACCAGCGCCACGGTGAAGCCGGACAACGGCCTCAGCGGCTGGACGATGGACTTCAAGAACTGGTAGTCCCGGTTCACGAGCGTCGACCCCGGTACCGCGACCGGGCCGGCCCCCCGCCGAGGGGGACCGGCCCGGTCGTCCGCGTTTCGGGCCGGGCCGCCCCGAGCCCACGAGGCCGTCGTCACCGGGTCGCGAGAGCCGCTCCTTCCTGCGGTAACGGTCCCTCGCCCCTCCGGTAACGGTCGGGAGACGGGCGCAACTTTTCCCGATCGGACGGCGTGTACTCAGCTGGGGATCAAGGGAGGGAGTCGGCCGTGGAGTCGATACGCAGGCCCGTCGGGCCGATACGCAGGGCAGCGGCCGCCGCGGTGCTGGGCGGTGTGCTGGTGCTGACCACCGCTTGCGGCGGAGGCGCCGGGGACGGCAAGCAGCCCCCCGCGGGGGCGGCGCTGGGCGGGGCCGGCGGAGCGGGCGGGGGTGCCTCGGCGCCGGCCGGCGCGAGGTCGGAGCAGCCGCAGCCGAAGGTCTCGGCGGCGGTGCTGGACATCACCCCGAAGAACGGTGCCGAGGGCGTGGCCCCGGGCGCGCTGCGGGTCTCGGTGGCGGGCGGGAAGCTCACCACCGTCAAGGTCACCGACAAGGACGGCCGGGAGATACCGGGGGCGGCCACCGCCGACGGCGCCGCCTGGACGCCCGCCGCGCCGCTGGCCGTCGGCACGGCGTACCGGGTCAGCGCGCAGGCGTCCGACGCGGCCGGGGTGCCGGCCACGGCGGAGAGCGGCTTCACCACGCTGACGCCGCAGAGCGAGGCGTCGCCCACCGACAACATCGCCGACGGCGAGACCTACGGGGTCGGGATGATCCTGTCGGTGGCCTTCGACAAGGACGTCAAGAACAAGGCCGAGGTGGCGAAGGGCATCACCTTCGAGACCGACAACGGCACCGTGGTCAAGGGCCACTGGTTCGGCGACCGCCGGCTGGACCTGCGCCCCGAGGCGTACTGGAAGCCCGGCACCAAGGTCACCGTGCACTACCGGCTGAAGAGCGTGGAGATCTCGCCCGGCGTCTACGGCGGGGTGGACCGCGACGAGCCGTTCACCGTCGGCCGCTCCCAGGTCTCCACCGTGGACGCGAACACCCATGAGATGACCGTGGTGCGCGACGGCCAGACCTCCGTCATCCCGATCACCTCCGGCTCGCCCGAGCACCCGACCTGGAACGGGACGATGGTGATCTCCGCCAAGGAGGGCGTGGTGAACATGCGCTCCAGCACCCTCCCGGGGATGACCGGTGAGCCGTACGACCTGATGGTGCCGCACTCGATGCGGCTCACCGACACCGGCACCTACGTGCACGGCAACTACTGGGGCCACTCCTTCGGCGAGGACAACACCAGCCACGGCTGCGTCGGCCTCCAGGACGTGAAGGGCGGCGGCGCCGGCACCGTGGCGGGGAAGTTCTACGACTCCTCGCTGGTCGGCGACGTGGTCACGGTGCAGAACTCCAAGCGCGGCCAGGTGGAGCCGGACAACGGCCTCAGCGGCTGGAACCTGCCCTGGGGTTCCTGGTAACGGACGGCGCGCACGACTGCCGGGTACCCCTCGCGGGGTGCCCGGCAGTGCCGTTTCGGACGGTTGCTGTCGGCATATGCCCTTCGAATAGTGATTGTTTGCTCATTGTCCGTACGCGGCCGCATGCGTTCCGCAATGATGGGCGCATGGCGGGATGGGGCGAAGCGGAACAGTCATCACATCCTGGGTCCGGTCTGCTGGGTGACGCATCGTCGGAGCACCGGCCCCTGGCGCTGGCAGCCCTGGAACGGCTCAGTCCGACAGAGCTGGAACAGGTGTATTTCGGCCGGATGTGCGAGCAGGACGGCTCCGACGAGGTGGTGCTGCCGTCGCGGCCCCAGTCGGCCTCGGTGGCCCGCCGGCTGGTCCTGGCCGTCCTGCAGTCCTGGGGCCTGCACCAACTGCTGGAAGCCGGCGAACTGCTGGCCGGCGAGCTGATCGCGAACGCCGTCCGCCACGCCGCCGGACGCACCGTCGGGCTCCAGGTGCAGCGCCGGTCGGGCTGGCTACGGGTGGAGGTCCGGGACTCCTCGCGGGCCCTGCCCTGCCGGATCGTCGCCGAGCCCGGCGGCGAGGCCGGCTACGGCCTCCAGCTGGTCGACGACCTCTCGGACCGCTGGGGCGCCGACCTGCTGCCCCGCGGCAAGGCCGTCTGGTTCGAGCTGAAGATCCGCGAACGCGGCTGACACCGTCGGCGGAAGTGTTCGCCCCGCCCCGGAAACACGCAGGGCCCCCGTCGCCGTGGTGCGGCGTGGAGGCCCGTGCAGGTCATCGCGCCGGTCAAGGGGGTGCATACCGCGCGATGCGGACGGCCGCGCCAGGTCGGGGACGGCCGTGGTTCGCGCCCGGGGCGTCGTCACGCCCCGGACTGCTTCGACTATCGCATGTGTCTCAGGATGTGAGCAAACCGGACAGCTTGGATTGGAAGGTTTGTAACCTAGTTCACCTTTGCTGCGTGCATGAATTCGTATTCATGCCTTTGAATGCTCCCCCTTGCTTGGGTGGTGATGCTGTACTCGATCACGTCTGGCGTGGGCCCTCCGCTGTGGTCAGGGCGGGAAGGGTGCTCGACGCCGGGGTCCACGCCTTCTCTGCCCGTTCGGGCGAGGGGTCTGTGTGGGCGGTGCCGCAGAAGGTGCGGGAACCGAAGTGGCACCCCCGGCGTGGGTGGTAGTGGAACGGATACCGTGAGCTATTCACATGATCGGATCGCTGTCCTCGGGGGAGGGGGCCTGCCGTGAGCGGGTTCGAAATGCGTACGGATGACATGAAGGCGGCGGCGAAGGCGGCGCGGGAGATCGGGGAGGACCTCGGCAAGCCGGTGGACGCCGCGATCAGGAGCGCCTCCACGGCCGCCGGTCAGATGACGGGTTGGTTCCTGGCCCGCAGTCTGGACCACCTGGCGGGAGGGTGGGTACAACCGCTCTCGGCCCTGCGGCAACTGTTGGCCGACACTGCGGCCAACCTGGACATTACCGTCGAGAACCACCAGTGGAACGACAAGGCGATTGCCGACAGTTGGAACGCGCAGGTGGCCCGGTGAGCGAGTTCTACTCCCTTCTGCTGAAGTTCGATCCGGCCGGCTTGCACGATGCCGCGAAGGGGTGGCGAGCCCTGGCCCACGCTGTGGAGGACTCTGGCTCCCGTCACCGGCGGCAGGTGAACGGGCTGCTGCGGAACTCCTGGAAGGGTGACGCGGCAAGTGCGGGCTTCGGGACGATGGAGCACACCGAGGAAATCCTGGACATCGTGAAGGTGGAGGCCGAGGCCGCCGCGCTCACGTTGGACACCGTCGCCGACCGCATGTACCAGGCGCAGACCAACCTCACGAACGCGGTACACCGCGCGCAGGACTGGGGCCTGAAGGTATCCCCGGACGGCATTGTCGATATGCCGGCCGAAGAGCCTGCCGAGCGCCACGACCCGGATGCGCAGGAAGTGCGCCGCAACCTGGCCGGTCTCAAAGGCCAGGCCCAGGAGCGGATCAATGCCGCTCTCAAGGCGGCGCAGGAGGCGGACCGGCAGGGAAGCAGCGCCCTTGACGAGCTGGATGCGAACATCCTCACCAGCCCCAAGCCCTTCGGTGCGACGGCCGAAACGGCGCGGGACGCGGCTGCTGTCATCAGGCAGCTCGGCCTGTCGTCCGACCCGTCCATCCCGGACGGCAAGGATCCCAACAGGTCCGCCGACTGGTGGAAGTCCCTGACCCCCGATCAGCAGCGTAGCTACCTGGCTCTGCATCCAACGGAGATCGGCCGCATGGACGGGCTGCCCTCCGCTGTACGTGACCAGGCCAACCGCCTGGTGCTGGAACAGAAGCTCGACGCACTCAACGAGGGCCACCCGAAGGACTTCGGGATCACCTACGACGAGTACAACGAGCGGGTCCGCGCACTGGAGACGATCAAGTCGAAGCTCGACGAGACCGACGGCAACCCGGATGAGCACAAGCTGTTCCTTCTCGGGATCGACCCCGACAAGCACAACGGCAGGGCGATCGTCTCCACCGGTAACCCCGACACGGCCGACCACACCGCGGTCTTCGTCCCCGGCACCGGTACGGTGCTCGCCGGTGTCCCGGGTCAGATCGACCACATCAAGGGGCTGCAGGCAGCGACCGAGCAGCAGGCCCAGGGCCAAAAGGTCGCGGTGGTCTCCTGGCTGGGGTACGAGACTCCCGAGTGGGGCAACGGTAGCGTCGGCACCACGTCGCGTGGGGATGACGGTGCCGAGGACATGCGCCGCTTCGCGGGCGGTGTCCGGGTAGCCCAGAGCGACGACCTCAAGGGCCATCACCTCACCTTTGTCGGGCACAGCTACGGCAGCTACGCCCTGGGTGCCGCAGCCCGCGACGGCGGGGGCCTGCACGCCGACGACATCATCGCTCTGGGCAGCCCCGGCATGGGCGTCGACAACGCCTCCAAGCTCAACATCGACCCCAAGCACGTTTGGATCGGATCGGCCCACGACGACTTCACCAAGTCGTTGGGAGGCCTCACCCTCGGACAGGGGCCCCACCTGGACGGCTGGGGCGGTCAGAACATCAAGATCGATACCGACGGTCACGACGGCTACTGGAACCCGGGTAGCGAGAGCATGACCAATCAAGCCCGGATCATCGCAGGGCGGCAGCCTTCAACGGTTTCCAAGGAGGGCTGGGACGGCATCGCTCCCCACCCGTGACCGGCGAGATGCAGGCAACCGCAGGAGATTGATCGATGACCCCGCTGTACGACCGTGCGACCAGGAATGCGAGCAGGACCTCCCGGAGCCTCCTGGCCGCAGCTGTCCTCGTCCTCACTCTTGGAGCATGCATGTCCGCCACCACTCCCGGCAAGGATGACCCTCTGCCGGTCAAGTCCAAGGCCGAGGCCCAGGCTTGGGCTCAGCAGATCACCCAGCACATGGCCGACAGTGCCGGCCTCCGGACCGATCCGTCCACGGCCAACCCTTTCTTCAACCACTGCACCGGGAAGAACGGCGAGAGTGCTCCCGACGACCGCTACTACCTCATGTACAGCATCTTCAGTGCAGTACCACTGGCCCAACACCCCGAAGTCATCCGCAAGATCCGTGACATGCTGCAGAAGGAAGGGCTCAGTATCAAGGGATACCGCGAAGCGATCGACGACAAGCCGGACGCCCTCGTCGATGCGTCCCACCCCACCAGCCGGTACTTTGTGACCGCTTCTACCGGCGGACGGGAGAACACCATCCTCCTGCAGATCATCACCCCGTGCCTCATGCCGCCTACGGAGGCGTCCTAGGACCGGGTGTCATTCGAGCTCCGGAGCCATGCCGGCGGTTCCGCAGGGGTGCGAGGGGCAGGGTGGGCCCGGGCGCAGCACGGTGGCACGGGGCGTCTGGTCCTCGTGCCGCAGGGTCGGGGTGGCTCGGCCGCCGGTGGGCGGCTGCTCTTCCCCGGCGCTGCGGCGTGACCGGCGGAGGCGGTTCGGCGGGCCGGTCACAGCATGGGATGCGTCGTCGGGCGCGGGCGGGCCTGATCGCCCCCGGCCGGGCGGATCAGGACGGAGTGCAGGCGGCCGTCCATCCGCAGGGTGAGGGTGAGCGACCCGTCCCTGACGAGGAACTCGTGGACCCGGGCGGCGGCCTCGCGCCGGGTGAGGAAGTACTCGAAGGCGTCGGACTGGTCGGCGCCGAGCGGGAGTTCGCGCAGCGAGCGCCAGAGGGCGGCGAGCGCGTCCGGGAGGTGCTGGAACCGGGCGGGGGCGGTCACGTCCTCGATCTCGACGATGACGGCGCCGGCGCCGGGCGGGCCGGGGCAGGAGGTCATGCGGCGCTCCTGCGGGTGGCGGTCGTGTCGGGGGTGGCGGCGATGCTGCACCAGACGGCCTTGCCGATGCCGCTCCTACGGGCCCGGCAACCCCACTGCTCCGACAGCTGGCGTACCAGCCACAGGCCCCGTCCGGATTCCTCGTCCGGCGCGGGCGGGTCGACGGCCGCGCCGGTGTCGAGGTGGTGGTCCCCGGGGTCGTGGACCTCGATCCGCAGCCGTCCGTCGGCGAGCGCGAAGTGGACCATGATCAGGCGGTCGGGCGGTACGTGAGCATGTTCGACCGCGTTCGTGACCAGCTCGCTGAGCAGCAACTCGCCCACCTCGACGTGGCGTTCGCCGCCGTCGTGCCGGGAGAGGAACGTACGCAGCAGTTGGCGGGCCGCTCCGGCGGATCTGCGGCGGGGTGGCAGCCAGCAGGTCTGTTCGGTGATGGCGGACGGGGTGGGGTGGAGGGTTTCGGGCATGGCGGAGCCCCTTTCGGGTGTGCTTGGGCGGACGGGCCCGGCGGCCCGGAACGGACATGGGGATGCCCGGTGCCTTGTCCTGTTCGACTACTGCGTGTCGACTGATGGACTACTCCGAGTAGCATGCATCCGCATGCGTGCAATGTGCAACCAGAACAGTTGCAACTGTGCAGATTGATCTCACTGTCTCCGATGCACCGTCAGGAGGCAGACTGGAGTTGTCGAGGGAGGAATGGGCATGACCGAGGAATCAAGGCCGACCGTGCGAGGCCGCCGCCTGGGCGCGGAGCTTCGTCGACTGCGGGAATCGTCGAACAGGACGACCGAAGACGCGGCCGGTGCTCTCAAGTGCTCGCGCGCAAAGATCAGCCGCATCGAAACCGGTGCGGTCGGCATTCGCCGACTGGACCTCGGCATCCTCTTGGACCTTTACGGGGTCAGCGAGGCAAGAAGCAGGGATGCCCTTGAGGAGTTGGCACGGGACAGCAAGAGGCGCGGCTGGTGGCACGACTACGGCGACACCATCCCGTCCGCCTACGCGGACTTCCTCGGGCTGGAAGGTGACGCCCGCTACATCCGGACGTGGCAACCCGTGGTTCTGCCAGGCCTCTTGCAGACAGAGCAGTACGCTCGTGCCCTGCTGGAAGCCAATCCCGCCGCCGTTCGACCGGAACGCATCGACCAACTCGTCAAGATCCGGATGGAGCGCAAGGAAGTTCTTGTGAAGCCCGAAGCGGCACGCTTCTGGGCCATCATCTGGGAGCCGGCCCTGCGCTGCCCGGTGGGCGGCAAGGAGGTGCAACGAGCGCAGCTCGACCACCTCGGTAAGGTCGCTGAGCTTCCCAATGTGACTCTTCAGGTCGTTCCGCTGGAGGTTGGAGCGACTGCGGGGGCTTGTGGGGCCTTCGTCATGTTCGGATTCAGCGACTCCCCGACCCCAGGCGCCGTATTTCTTGAGACGCTGACCAGCAGCCACTACCTGGAGCAGGAGGCGGAACTCGACGGCTATGGGCTCGTGTTCGAGTATCTGAGGTCAGCAGCACTGAACCCTGCTCAATCGCTGGATATGATCGCCGCCGTACGAGCGAAGGCATGAGCGCGAGATCGGACGAAGAGGGTGGGCACATGACCGTACCGAAGATCGCCGCTCTGGGCTGGTACAAGAGCAGCTACAGCGCGCAGGCGAACGACTGCGTCGAGACGGGCCGGATCGTGACCGGAGGGATGGCTGTCCGCGACTCCAAGAACCCTGAGGGCCCTGCACTGCTGTTCCCCGCCGAGGCCTGGTCGGCCTTCGTCGCCGGGGTCAAGGCGGGCGACCTCCCAGCCGTCTGACGGGCCTCACGCCCGTGGCGGGGCCCACCGGGGCGAACCGGTCGGCCCCGCCACGGGGGTGAGGCTGCTACCCGCCGCCGCTGCGGCAGCCGGTCAGCACTCGATGACGTTGACCGCGAGGCCGCCGCGCGAGGTCTCCTTGTACTTGACCTTCATGTCGGCGCCGGTCTCCTTCATGGTCTTGATCGCCTTGTCGAGGGAGACGTGGTGGCGGCCGTCGCCGCGCAGCGCCATCCGGGCCGCCGTGATCGCCTTGACGGAGGCCATGCCGTTGCGCTCGATGCAGGGGATCTGGACCAGGCCGCCGACCGGGTCGCAGGTGAGGCCGAGGTTGTGCTCGATGCCGATCTCGGCGGCGTTCTCCACCTGCTCGGGGGAGCCGCCCAGGACCTCGGCGAGGCCGCCGGCCGCCATCGAGCAGGCCGAGCCGACCTCGCCCTGGCAGCCGACCTCGGCGCCGGAGATCGAGGCGTTCTCCTTGAAGAGCATGCCGATCGCGCCCGCCGCGAGCAGGAAGCGGACGATGCCGTCCTCGTCCGCGCCGGGGATGAAGTTCAGGAAGTAGTGCAGGACGGCGGGGATGATGCCCGCCGCGCCGTTGGTCGGGGCGGTGACGACGCGCTGCCCGGAGGCGTTCTCCTCGTTCACCGCCATCGCGTAGAGGGTCACCCACTCCATCGCGTTGGCCGGCCCTATGCCCTCGGCCCGCAGGGCCCGGGCGCCCGAGGCGGCCCGGCGGCGGACCTTCAGGCCGCCCGGCAGGATGCCCTCGCGGGACATGCCGGCGGCGACGCACTCCTGCATCACCCGCCAGATCTCCAGCAGCCCGGTGCGGATCTCCGCCTCGCTGCGCCAGGCCTTCTCGTTCTCCAGCATCAGGCCGGAGATCGACAGCCCGGTCTCCCGGGTGAGGCGCAGCAGCTCCTCGCCGGTGCGGAAGGGGTAGCGCAGCACGGTGTCGTCCGGCTTGACGCGGTCCGCGCCGATGGCGTCCTCGTCGACCACGAAGCCGCCGCCGACCGAGTAGTAGGTCTTCTCCAGCACGGGCACGCCGTCGGCGTCGTACGCGGCCAGGGTCATCCCGTTGGCGTGGTACGGCAGCGAGCGGCGGCGGTGCAGGATCAGCTGGGTGTCGGTGTCGAAGGCGATCCGGTGGGCGTCGGCCAGGTCGTGGCCGAGCAGCCGCAGCTGCTTGGTCGCCTTGATCCGCTCGACGTCCAGGTCGGCCTGGTCGACGTCGACGGTGCGGGGCGAGTTGCCCTCCAGGCCCAGCAGGACGGCCTTGGGGGTGCCGTGGCCGTGGCCGGTGGCGCCGAGGGAGCCGAACAGTTCGGCCCGGACGGCGGCGGTCTGGGCCAGCAGCCCCTCGGACTTCAGGCGGCGGGCGAACATCCGGGCGGCCCGCATCGGGCCGACGGTGTGGGAACTCGACGGGCCGATGCCGATGGAGAAGAGGTCGAAGACGCTGATGGCCACGGGGGACGTCCTTGTCTGGTCTCGTGGAAGGACAAGCGGGTACACGCGTCGGGGCACCGCGCGCCACGTTCCAGTGTGCGCGGTGCCCCGGGGTTTCGGGAGGCCCGGCGGGTGTGTGCCGGGCCTCACGAGAGGTGAAGCGGGTCCTACAGGTTCGGGCCCTACAGGATCGGGTCCTACAGGTTCGGGTACAGCGGGTACTTCGCGGCCAGCGCGCTGACCCGGGCCTTCAGGGCGGTGGCCTTGGCCTCGTCGAAGGTCGGCAGCAGCGCCTCGGCGATGATGTCGGCGACCTCGCGGAAGTCCTCGGCCTGGAAGCCGCGGGTGGCGAGCGCCGGCGTGCCGATCCGCAGGCCGGAGGTGACCATCGGCGGACGCGGGTCGTTCGGGATCGCGTTGCGGTTGACGGTGATGCCGACCTCGTGCAGGCGGTCCTCGGCCTGCTGGCCGTCCAGCTCGCTGTTGCGCAGGTCGACCAGGACGAGGTGGACGTCGGTGCCGCCGGAGAGGACGGACACGCCGGCCTCGGTGGCGTCGGACTTCAGCAGGCGCTCGGCGAGGATCTTGGCGCCGGCCAGGGTGCGCTCCTGGCGCTCCTTGAACTCCTCGGAGGCGGCGACCTTGAACGCGACGGCCTTGGCGGCGATCACGTGCTCCAGCGGACCGCCCTGCTGGCCGGGGAAGACCGCGGAGTTGATCTTCTTGGCGTACTCGGCCTTGGAGAGGATCACGCCGCCGCGGGGGCCGCCGAGGGTCTTGTGGGTGGTGGTGGTCACCACGTCCGCGTACGGCACCGGGTTGGGGTGCAGGCCCGCGGCCACCAGGCCGGCGAAGTGCGCCATGTCGACCATCAGCAGCGCGCCGACCTCGTCCGCGATGCGGCGGAACTCGGCGAAGTCCAGCTGGCGCGGGTAGGCGGACCAGCCGGCGATGATCAGCTTGGGCTGGTGCTCCTTGGCGAGGCGCTCGACCTCGGCCATGTCGACCGTGTTGGTCTTCTCGTCCACGTGGTACGCGGCCACGTTGTAGAGCTTGCCGGAGAAGTTGATCTTCATGCCGTGGGTCAGGTGGCCGCCGTGCGCCAGGCTCAGGCCCAGGATGGTGTCGCCCGGCTGGATCAGCGCGAACATCGCCGCGGCGTTCGCCTGCGCGCCCGAGTGCGGCTGGACGTTGGCGTGCTCGGCGCCGAACAGCGCCTTCACCCGGTCGATGGCGATCTGCTCGGCCACGTCGACGTGCTCGCAGCCGCCGTAGTAGCGACGGCCGGGGTAGCCCTCGGCGTACTTGTTGGTCAGCACCGAGCCCTGGGCCTCCATGACCGCCACCGGGGCGAAGTTCTCGGAGGCGATCATTTCCAGGGTGGTCTGCTGACGGTGCAGCTCGGCGTCGACCGCGGCGGCGATCTCCGGGTCGAGAGCGTGCAGGGACTGGTTGAGAACAGTCATGGTGTGGTCTTCCCGTCATGGGGCAGCCGCGCGCAGCTCGTCGGCCGCGGGGACGGCCGGGCGGCGGGCGGGAGCGGGCAAGGGGCCGGGCGGGGGCGGCCGCCGCGCTGCGGCCGCCCCGTCGGGGGACTCAGCCGCCGGTGAGGGCGGTGTACTCGTCGGCGCTCAGCAGGTCCGCCGGCTCGCCGTCGAGCCGGACCTTGAACAGCCAGCCACCCTCGAAGGGGGCGGAGTTCACCAGGGCCGGCTCGTCGATGACGGCCTGGTTGACCTCGACGACCTCGCCGGTGGCGGGGGAGTACAGGTCGCTGACCGACTTGGTGGACTCAAGCTCGCCACAGGTCTCACCTGCGGTGACGGTTTCGCCGACCTCGGGCAGCTGCACGTAGACGATGTCACCGAGGGCGTCCGCCGCGTGGGCGGTGATGCCGATGGTCGAGACACCGCCCTCGGCGGCCGTCAGCCACTCGTGCTCCTTGCTGAACTGCAGGTGCTGGGGGTTGCTCATGGCGTCATTCTCCAGGATGGGAAGCAGTCGGTGGAAATGCGGGGTCGCCGGATCGGCCCGGCGGCCCGGACAAGGGTGACGGTGGGTGACCGCGCTCACCCGGGCGGGCATCCGCACCGGCGCCCGGCCACAGGGTTCGGCCGCGGTCCGCACCGCAGGGCCTTCAGCGGTGCGGTCTCAGCGGGCGCGCTTGTAGAACGGCAGCGCGACCACCTGGACGGGCTCGTGCTTGCCGCGCACGTCCACCGCGACGGTGCTGCCCGGCGCCGCGTGCTGGGCGTCCACGTACGCGATCGCGATCGGCTTGCCCAGCGTCGGGGACGGCGCACCCGAGGTGATCCGGCCGATCGGGGCGCCCTCGGCGTCCACCACCGCGTACTCGGCCCGCGGCACCCGCCGGCCCTCGGACACCAGGCCGACCAGCACCCGCGGCGGGTTGGTCTCCGCCTCGGCGGCCGCCTGCTCCAGCGCCTTGCGGCCGACGAACGCGCCGCCGTTGGTGGTCTTGTCGAAACGCACCACCCGGCCCAGGCCCGCGTCGAACGGGGTCAGGTCGGTGTTCAGCTCGTGCCCGTACAGCGGCATGCCCGCCTCCAGGCGCAGCGTGTCCCGGCAGGACAGGCCGCACGGGATCAGGCCGACGCCCTGCCCCGCCCCGGTCAGCGCGTTCCACAGGTGCTCGGCGTCGGCGGGGGCCGAGAAGATCTCGAAGCCGTCCTCGCCGGTGTAGCCGGTCCGGGCCAGCCAGACCTGCTTGCCGGCCACCGTCGCGGGCAGCAGCGCGTAGTACTTGAGACCCGGCAGGTCGGCGTCGGTGACGGAGGCCAGGATGCCGTTCGCCTCCGGGCCCTGCACGGCGATCAGCGCGTACGCGTCGCGGTCGTCGCGCACCACGGCGTCGAAGCCCTCGGCGCGGGCGGTCAGCGCGTCCAGCACCACCTGGGCGTTGGAGGCGTTCGCGACCACCATGTACTCGTCCTCGGCGGTCCGGTAGACGATCAGGTCGTCCAGGATGCCGCCGTCCTCGGCGCAGATCATGGTGTAGCGGGCGCGGAGCACGCCCAGCGCCGAGATGAAGCCGACCAGCGCGTGGTCCAGCAGCTCGCCGGCCTGCGGGCCCGACACGGTGATCTCACCCATGTGCGAGAGGTCGAACAGGCCGGCCTTCGTCCGGACGGCGAGGTGCTCCTCGCGCTCGCTGCCGTAGCGCAGCGGCATGTCCCAGCCGGCGAAGTCGGTCATGGTGGCGCCGAGGGCGCGGTGCAGCGCGTCGAGCGCGGTGAGACGGGGGGACGACATGGCCTGTACTCCTTGGGCTGGGCACTCAGGTGAGCGCACGCCGGACCGGTCCCGACGGGGACCCGACCTGCGCGCGGGCATGCGGCGGCTGGGTCTCCCCATCTGTCGTCACAACCTGAGAGCTTCACCGCGCGCTGCCCTGGGGACAGCATGGCGGCTTGCACCGTGGGTGGGCGCACGGCAGGGCCGTGTCCGCTTTCCAGATGTGCCTCGCCCGTGCGGTAGGGGTGCCTGAGAGATTCCGGGGAGGACTTGCTCCTTCGGCGCCGGCTGTACCCCAAGGGCACTCCGGACTCTCCCGCGCGGGTTCGAGCGGCCTGTATGGAGTTGGGCGCCCCGCCGAACGCGCACGAGGACGGGCACATCATGGCATAGGAAGCCCAACATTAGGCTCGGCTCACCTCCGGGGCGCTCCTTGTCCGGGCTCGGCTCACCTCCGGGGCGCTCCTGTCCGGTGCCGACGGTCGTCGCTCCCTCACGCCGGTCAGGGCTCCCGGGTTCGGGCGGTCCGCGTACGGGGCTTCGGGCGAGGGCCGGGCCGGGTTCCCGGCGGCTCGGGGGCTGTTCGTACGCGGGGCTCCCGGGCCGGTGGGGGGCGGCTTCTTCGTGGTCCTGTGCGCCCGGTCGGGCGGGGGTTCGGGCCGATAGGCTTGGCGGTCAGGCGAGAGATGGGGCGGTACAGGGGCGTATGGGTTACCCGGCGGAGGATGCGCAGGCGTGGGGCGGGCCGGGGGCGGCGCCGCCCGGGGGGAGCTGGCCGGCGAACGAGCTGGAGCAGGTGCTCACCGCCGCGCTGGGCGACCCGGGGGCCACGCCGCGGGTGATCGAGGTGCTGGCCCGCAGCCAGGTGTGGATCCCGCTGCCGGCCGGGGCCGACCCGCAGGGGCAGTCGCTGGACCTGCCGACGATCGAACTGGGCGGTGCGCCGTACGTCCCGGTGTTCTCCTCCCAGGAGCAGTTCCTGCAGCACGCCCCGGGGCTGGCCTTCGCGGTCGCCCCGGTGTGGGAGTTCGCGCGGGGGCTGCCGCTGGGCCTGGGGATCGCGGTCAACCCGGACGCGCCGGTGGGCATCCCGGTGCCGCCCGCGGGGGTGGCCGAGCTGCGGCGCGGGCCGCGGGAGGACCGCTGGGACGCCGCGCCGGACGCCGGGGCCGGCGGCCGGGTGGCGCTGCGGGAGCCGGCGCCGGAGGAGGAGCCGTTCGCCTTCCTGTCCGCGGCGGCCGCCGAACTGGGCGCGCTGCCGGGTGTGCTGACGGCGCGTCGGGCGCTGGCCAGCGTGGAGGGCGAGCCGACCGTCATGTTCGTCGGGGTCCAGCTCGATCCGGCCTGGCCGGCCGACGCGGGCGCGGTGAACGAGGCGCTCGGCCGGGCGCTGGGAACCGCGCCGCTGCCGGGCGGCGTCCACCTCGTGCTGCTCGACCTGGTGGACGACCCGGTGGTCGAGTGGCTGCTCGGCCGGGTACAGCCCTTCTACACAAGGATGTGACCGGCGGAGTTGGGGCACGTCGGCATGGCGACTGTCCGCAGCGCCCCATAGGCTGCGTCCGGACACCCCGGGACGGACACCCCTGCCACACCGGCGGCGGCAGACCAGGAAGAGGGCTCGAAGTGGGCGAGCGGGGCGAGCGCGCCGGCAGAAGGTGCGCGTTTCGCGTGGCGGCCATCGAGGTGGGCGTATGAACGCGGCAGCGGCCGGCGGCGGAGCACCGGGCCCGTGGGGCCCACCTCCCGCGGCACGCCCCGGCGGTGACCCGGGGGCGCTGGAACGCGCCCTGCGCGAGGTCGCGCCGGAGCGGTACGAGGCGTACGAGGGCATGCTGCGGGCGCTGGCCGAGGGCCAGGTCTGGATGCTGCTCTGGCACGGCTCCGCGGGCAGTCCCGACGCGCAGTACGGGAACATGGACGTCTCCGGGCACGGGTACGCGCCCGCGGTCACCTCGCCCGAGCAGCTGGCGTCCAGCGGCTGGGCGCGCGGGCACGAGGTGATCTCCGGGCAGGAGATCGCCGCCTCGCTGTACCGCACCCGCTGGGGCCTGTGGCTGAACCCGCACGCCCCCGGCGGCGGTGTCGGCATCCCGTGGGCGGACCTGCGGCGGATCGCGGCGGGCCTGGACCGGCTGCCGGCCGGGCCGTTGCACCTGAGCGAACCCCAGGTCCAGGCACCGCAGTTCTACGGGCTGCTGGAGCACCAGGCGCTGGAGGTGCGGGCCGTCCGGGCACTGCGCCGGGCATGGGTGCGTCCCGCCGTGGGTGAGCCGTACCTGGCGATCGGACTGGAACTGTACGACACCTCCCCGCCGGCCGTGGAGGCGGTCCGGGCGCTGATGCAGCGGGCGATCGCGGTGGCCCCGGAGGGGCTCGCGGTGTCGACGGTGGCGATGGGCGACGAGTACGACCCGGTGGCGATGTGGATGCGGGCCAACGCGCGCCCGTTCTTCGACCGCGAGGCGGCCGGCCGGCCGCCGGTGGCCCCGTACCCGGCCCAGGCGTACCCGCCGCAGGCCTCGTACCCGTACGGCACCCAGCCGCCGCCCGCGGGCCCGGGGTGGCCGCAGCAGCCGTGGCCGGGCTATCCGGGCCGCTGAGGTCCGCGTCCCGCAATTCCCGCCCTGTGCGGCCACGAAACATTCATTTCGCACCCGACCGGCCTGATGTCATGTCAGGCCGGTCGTGGCGTTTCCGGGGCATTCGGCTGCCACTTCTGTCATTGATCTTGACATGCATGTAACAGATATGTGAAGAAGCATATGCGGCCCCCGAGGCCGTGCATGCCGACAGATCACAGTTGGGCATCCTTCGGTTGTCAGGGCTGGCGCAAGCCCGGGGGAATGGCAGAGAGTTCTGCGCAATGCAGTGCTCACACCGGGCCCCACAAGGGCGAACGTGCACGCAGACCGCATGATCCGCGCGATGCCCATCCCGCGCGGAGCACTTGAGCACCTCCGTTCCGCTGTACTTCCGCAACGCCGTACCGCCGATCCGGCGACCAGCACCACCGCACCGTTGCAACACGCACCAGTAGCGCCACCCGCTCACGCAGTCCTGACCCGGACCGGGTCGGAACACCTCGCGCGACCGGGCACCGTGGGCCGGCCACCGTCGGCGAGGGGACCGAACTGACTCATGACCACACCCATCGACACCACCGGATCCGCCGGCCCGGCCGAGACCGGACCGGCACCCGCAGCGGCGCCGGTCAAGAAGATCGAAGGCCGTTCCCCGGGCAGAATCGCCTGGGACCGCCTCAAACGCGACAAGGTCGCCCTCGCGGGCGGCGTCGTGGTGATGCTGCTGATCCTGGTGGCGCTCTTCGCCCCGGTCCTCACCGCGCTGCTCGGCCACCCGGTCGACGAACCGCACCCGGACCAGATCAACCCCGAACTGGGCCTGCCCAACCATCCCTTCGGCGGGATGAGCAGCGACTTCCTGCTCGGCGTGGACCCGACCTTCGGCCGGGACGTCTTCAGCCGGATCGTCTACGGCGCCCGGATCTCGCTCGGGGTGGCCTTCTCCGCGGCGGCCCTCTCGCTGCTGATCGGCGTGGTGCTGGGCGTCGCGGCCGGCTACTTCGGCGGCTGGATCGACGCCGCGATCAGCCGGGTCATGGACATCCTGCTCGCCTTCCCGCAGCTGCTCTTCAGCATCGCGCTGGTCTCGGTGATGCCCCCATCCCTGCTGGGCGTGGACGGCAGCTTCCTGCGGATGGGCATCCTGGTCGTGGTCATCGGCTTCTTCGGCTGGCCCTACATCGGGCGCATCGTCCGAGGACAGGCCCTGTCGCTGCGCGAACGGGAGTTCGTCGACGCGGCCCGCAGCCTCGGCGCCGGCCCGGGCCACATCCTGCTGCGCGAGCTGCTCCCGAACCTGGTGGCCCCGATCCTCGTCTACACGACGCTGATCATCCCGACCAACATCCTCAGCGAGGCGGCGCTCAGCTTCCTCGGCGCGGGCGTCAAGCCGCCCACGCCCTCCTGGGGGCAGATGCTCTCCCAGGCCACCAAGATCTACCAGGTGGACCCGACCTACATGGTCGTCCCCGGTCTCGCGATCTTCATCACCGTGCTCGCCTTCAACCTCTTCGGCGACGGGCTGCGTGACGCGCTCGACCCCAAGGGCAACTGAGCCCCTTCAGACCCACCCCCCCACACCAGGGGACAGCACCCCCTCGGCGGACCGATCGGGCCCGCACATCTTCAGGAGGAACCGTACTCATGACGCGTAACCGGACGCTCGCCGCCGCTGCCCTGGTGGCCACGCTGGCGCTCACCGCGACCGCCTGCGGCGGCTCGAAGGGCGGCAGCAGCGACGCCAACAAGGGTGCAGAGGGCGGCTTCAACGCCGCGGTCGGCAAGGTGCTCAACCCTTCGGACAAGAAGGGCGGCACCATCAACCTGTGGACCAGCACGGACGCCGACTCCTGGGACCCGGGCCGCGCCTACTACGCCTCGGTGTGGAACTTCCAGCGCTACTACGCCCGCACGCTGCTGACGTACGACTCCAAGCCCGGCAAGGACGGCCTCACGCTCGTCCCCGACCTCGCGGCGGCCCAGCCCGAGATCGCGGCCGACGGCAAGACCTACACCTTCAAGCTGAAGTCCGGCGTGAAGTTCGAGGACGGCTCGCCGATCACCTCGAAGGACATCAAGTACGGCATCGAGCGGATCTTCGCCCAGGACGTCATCAGCGGCGGCCCGACCTACCTGATCAACTCCCTGGACCAGGGCCAGGACTACAAGGGCCCGTACACCGACGCGGACCCGAACAAGCTGGGCCTGAAGACGGTCGAGACCCCGGACGACACCACCATCGTCTTCAAGCTCGCGAAGCCGGACTCGTCCTTCCTCTACCTGCTCGCGATGGGCAGCGCCTCCCCGGTGCCGCAGAAGCTCGACACCGGCTCCAAGTACGGTGACAAGCCGGTCTCCTCGGGCCCGTACAAGTTCAAGTCGATCGAGCCCGGCAAGTCCGTCGAGCTGGTCCGCAACGAGAACTGGGACCAGGCCACCGACACCGTCCGCAAGGCGCTGCCGGACACCGTCAAGCTGACCATCACCACCAACTCCGACGACATGGACGCCCGCCTGCTCGACGGCTCGGCCGACATCGACTTCAGCCAGACCGGCCTCTCCCAGGCCGCCGGCGCCAAGGTCCTCACCGACCCGAAGCTCAAGGCCAACACCGACGACGCCTACAACGGCTTCATCCGCTACATCTCGGTGGTGCCGAAGGTCGCGCCGTTCGACAACGAGCACTGCCGCAAGGCCGTCCTCTACGCGGCCGACACCACCGCCCTGCAGACCGCCCGCGGCGGGTCGACGGCCGGCTCCACCTACGGCTCCATGCTGCCCCCGAACATCCTCGGCTCGGACGACTACGACCCGTTCGGCTTCACCAAGGGCAAGCCCAACGTGGAGAAGGCCAAGGAGGAGCTGAAGCTCTGCGGCAAGCCGGACGGCTTCAAGACCAACATCGCGGTCCGCGGCAACAAGGAGAAGGAAGTCAACTCCGCCGTCGCCCTGCAGAGCGCGCTGAAGGCCATCAACGTCGACGTCACCGTGGACCAGTACGACGGCAAGCTGATCGCCTCCGAGATCGGTTCGCCGAGCGTCGTCGCGACCAAGGGCTACGGCCTGATCGTGATGGGCTGGGCCGCCGACTACCCGAACGGCAGCGGCTACCTCCAGCCGCTCACCGACGGCCGGTTCATCACCCAGAACGGCAACAGCAACTACTCCGAGATCAACGACCCGGAGATCAACGGCTGGTTCGACGCCGCGACCGGCGAGACCGACCCGGCCAAGGCCGCCGAGCTCTACAAGAAGATCAACCACAAGGTGATCGACAGCGGCTACTACCTGCCGATCGTCGCGGACAAGGCGCTCAACTACCGCAACCCGCGCCTGACCAACGTCTACACCCAGGACGCCCTGGGCGGCGAGATCGACTTCCAGGCGCTCGGTGTCTCCGACGGCAAGTGACCTGCTCCACCCGCTCCCGTAGTTCGTACCGCTAGTCCGAAGGGCAGGTGAAGGCTTCGCCGGGCCGGCCGGGCCCCCCACAAGGGGACTCGGCCGGTCACCGGCGGCGCCGGCCGCAGTGCTCGTGTATCTCATCCGACGGCTCGTCAACGTCGTCGCCATGCTGCTGGTGGTCTCCGCGGTCACCTTCGGCATCTTCTTCATGGTGCCGAAAATCACCGGCAGCGACCCCGCACTGCTCTACGTGGGCAAGATCGCGGACAAGGCGGCGATCGAAGGCATCAGGCACAAGATGGGCCTGGACAAGTCGATCATCGAGCAGTACTTCCTGTTCCTGAAGGGCATCTTCGCCGGCCGGGACTACAGCACCGGGGTCGACGTCACCCACTGCTCGGCCCCCTGCCTCGGCTACTCCTTCAAGACCGAGCGCGCGGTCTGGCCGGTGCTGCTCGACCGCTTCGGCGTCACCGCCTCGCTCGCCTTCGGCGCGGCCGTGCTGTGGCTGGTCTTCGGCACCGCGACCGGAGTGGTCTCCGCGCTGCGCCGCCGCACCCTGCTCGACCGCTTCACGATGACCACCGCCCTGGCCGGCGTCTCGCTGCCGATCTACTTCACCGGCATGCTCGCCAGCGCGATCTTCGTCTACCAGCTCGGCTGGTTCCCGCACGACTACGTGGCCTTCACCGACGACCCGGTGGCCTGGTTCCAGAACCTGATGCTGCCGTGGATCACCCTGGCGTTCCTCTACGCCGCGACCTACGCCCGGCTCACCCGCGCCACCCTGCTGGACGTCCTCGGCGAGGACTACATCCGCACCGCCCGGGCCAAGGGCCTCGGCGAGCGGACGGTCATCGGCAAGCACGCGATGCGCTCCACCCTCACCCCGATCCTGACCGTCTTCGGCATGGACCTCGGCGGCCTGATCGGCGGCGCGGTGCTCACCGAGACCACCTTCAACTTCCGCGGGCTCGGTTACGAGGCGGTCGCCGCCATCAGCGCCAGCGACCTCCCGGTGATCATGGGCGTGACCCTCTTCGCGGGCTTCTTCATCATCCTGGCCAACCTGCTGGTTGACCTGCTGTACGCCGTTGTCGATCCTCGGGTGAGGCTGACATGAGCAAGACCCAGACCCAGACCCGGCTCCAGCAGGCGGCCGGCGCCCCCGAGGGCTTCCTCACCGTCCGCGACCTGCGGGTGCACTTCCCCACGGACGACGGCCTGGTGAAGTCCGTCGACGGCCTCAACTTCACGCTGGAGAAGGGCAAGACCCTCGGCATCGTCGGCGAGTCCGGCTCCGGCAAGTCCGTGACCTCGCTCTCGATCATGGGCCTGCACCGCACCGGCACCAAGCGCGGCGCACCGCAGATCTCCGGCGAGGTCTGGCTGGACGGCGAGGAGCTGATCGGCGCCGACCCCGACCGGGTCCGGAAGCTGCGCGGCCAGAAGATGGCCATGATCTTCCAGGACCCGCTCACCGCGATGCACCCCTACTACACGGTGGGCGCGCAGATCGTCGAGGGCTACCGGGCGCACCACCCCGGCGCGAGCAAGAAGGAAGCCCGCAAGCGGGCGATCGAGATGCTCGACCGGGTCGGCATCCCGCAGCCCGACAAGCGGGTCGACGCCTACCCGCACGAGTTCTCCGGCGGCATGCGCCAGCGCGCGATGATCGCCATGGCCCTGGTCAACGACCCGTCCCTGCTGATCGCCGACGAGCCCACCACCGCCCTGGACGTCACCGTCCAGGCGCAGATCCTGGACCTCATCCGCGACCTCCAGCAGGAGTTCGGCTCGGCCGTCATCATCATCACCCACGACCTCGGGGTGGTCGCCGAGCTCGCCGACGACATCCTGGTCATGTACGGCGGCAAGTGCATCGAGCGCGGCCCCGCCGACACCCTCTTCGAGAGCCCCGAACACCCCTACACCTGGGGTCTGCTGGGCTCGATGCCGCGACTGGACCGCGAGCTCCAGGAGCGGCTGGTCCCGGTCAAGGGCACCCCGCCCAGCCTGATCAACGTGCCCAGCGGCTGCGCCTTCCACCCGCGCTGCCCGTACGCCGGCAGCACCGGCGGACGCTCGACGACCGAGGTGCCGGTGCTCGCGGAGGCGGCCCCCGGCCACCACGCGGCCTGCCACATCCCGGCCGCCGAGCGGCACCGGATCTTCACCGACGAGATCGCGCCCCGGCTGTGAGCACGTACCACCCCTCAGGAGAGACCTCATGACGGACACTCAGGTAGCGGCGATCCCGTCACCGGCGCCCGCCTCCGACCGCGAACCGCTGCTCAGGGTCACCGGACTCACCAGGCACTTCCCGATCACCAAGGGCCTGCTGCGGCGCCAGTCCGGCGCCGTGCGCGCGGTCGACGGCATCGACTTCACCGTCAACGCGGGGGAGACCCTTGGCGTGGTCGGCGAGTCCGGCTGCGGCAAGTCCACGATGGGCCGGCTGGTCACCCGGCTCGACGAGCCGACCTCCGGCACCGTCGAGTTCGAGGGCACCGACATCACCCACCTGGGCACCGGGGCGATGCGGCCGCTGCGCCGCGACATCCAGATGATCTTCCAGGACCCGTACTCCTCGCTGAACCCGCGGCACACCGTCGGCACCATCGTCGGCGCGCCGTTCCGGCTGCAGAACGTGAAGAGCGAGGGCGGCACCAAGAAGGCCGTCCAGGAGCTGCTGGAGCTCTGCGGCCTCAGCCCCGAGCACTACAACCGGTACCCGCACGAGTTCTCCGGCGGCCAGCGCCAGCGCATCGGCATCGCCCGCGCGCTCGCCCTGCGGCCCAAGATGATCGTCGCGGACGAGCCGGTCTCGGCCCTGGACGTCTCCATCCAGGCCCAGGTGGTGAACCTGCTGGACGACCTCCAGAAGGAGCTCGGCCTCACCTACCTGATCATCGCGCACGACCTCTCGGTGGTCCGGCACGTCTCGGACCGGGTCGCGGTGATGTACCTCGGCAAGATCGTCGAGATCGCCGAGCGGGACTCCCTCTACAAGTCGCCGATGCACCCCTACACCACGGCCCTGATGTCGGCCGTCCCGGTGCCGGACCCGCGGCGCAAGGAGAACCGCGAGCGGATCCGCCTCACCGGCGACGTCCCCTCCCCGATCAACCCGCCGAGCGGCTGCCGCTTCCGGACCCGCTGCTGGAAGGCCCAGGACGTCTGCGCCTCCCAGGAGCCCCCGCTGGTCGCGCTCAAGACGGGCCACCAGGTCGCCTGCCACTTCCCGGAGAACACCCCGGAGCAGACGAAGACCCTGGCGGCCGGCTGAACGGACCCGCCCGGCGGTCTCCGGGCGTGGGAAGGCGGTGCGGCCCCGACCTCTCGGTCGGGGCCGCACCGCCGTTCCGTCCGGGGGCGCCGAGTGGTTCAGCGGCGGGCGCTCAGCACGCAGAACTCGTTGCCCTCCGGGTCGGCCAGCACCGTCCAGGACTGCTCGCCCTGGCCCACGTCGGCGAGCCGGGCACCGAGCGCCAGCAGCCGCTCCACCTCGGCGGCCTGCCCGGTGTCCGGGCGGAAGTCCAGGTGGAGCCGGTTCTTCACCACCCGGGGGTCGTCCACCCTGATGAAGAGCAGGCTCGGCAGCCGGTCCGGCGCGGAGCGGATCTCGTACTCGTCCGGATCGTCGTCGACGGTCACCCAGCCGAGCGCCTCGGCCCACCAGCGCCCCAGCTCCACCGGGTCCTTCGCGTCGACGACCACCTGTTCCCAGTTCAGTGTCATGGCACCACGCTAGGCGCTGCCGCCCCGGAGTGAGGGCCTTTGCCGGCCCGGCCGGGACCGCCGCCGGCCGCGAGGGCCTCCCGGCGAGCCGGCGGCCGATCCGGAGGCCCGCGGTCCGGATGGCGTCCGGCGCGGTGGAGACTGGTGCGGTGACCTCGCAGATCTTCCCCACCGACGTGCAGCAGACCCTGGACCTGGTCGGCATCTTCGTCTTCGCCTTGTCCGGCGGCCTGCTGGCCGTGCGCAAGAACATGGACATCTTCGGCATCTGCGTCCTGGCGGAGGTCACCGCGCTCGGCGGCGGGGTGATGCGCGACCTGGTGATCGGCGCGACGCCGGTGGCCGCGTTCAGCAACCTCGGGTACTTCTCCACCCCGCTGGCCGCCGGCCTGGTGGTGTTCTTCCTGCACCCGCAGGTGGAGCGGATCAACCGCAGCGTGCAGACCCTCGACGCGCTGGGGCTCGGCCTGTTCTGCGTCACCGGCACGGCGAAGGCGCACGACTACGGCCTCGGCTCGGTCGCCTCGGTGGCGCTCGGCATGGTCACCGCGGCCGGCGGCGGCGTGATGCGCGACGTGCTGGCGCAGGAGATCCCGTCGCTGCTGCGCTGGGACCGCGAGATCTACGCGGTGCCCGCGCTGATCGGCTCGGCGGCGACCGCCGTCCTGATCGCCGGCGACCACCTGACGGCGGCCACCGGCACGACCGCCGCGCTGACCGCCTTCCTGCTGCGGATGTTCGCGCTCAGGTTCGGCTGGCGGGCACCTCGTGCTTGGCACCGCAACGGTTCTCGCACCAGCGAGGAGTAGGCGAGCCGCCGTACGCCAGCGAGATCGCCTCGACCGTGCAGAGCAGCTCGGGCAGCAGCCGGGTGAGCACGGTGGCCGGGGCGACGTCGGCCGGGGCGGAGATGGCGCAGGCCGCGACGGCCCGCCCGCCGCTGCCGGAGATCGGCGCGGCCACGCTGGTCACCGCCTGCTTGTTCTCGCCGCGGTCCATCGCCCAGCCGAGCCGCCGGACGGCCGCCAGGTCGGCGAGGAGCTCCTCCGAGTGCTGCTGGTCGCCGTGCGGCGCCCCGGCGGCCGGCCGCCGCGTGGACCGGGCCTCGAACTCCCGGGTCACCGTCAGCGCCGTCAGCTGGTCCTCGGGCAGGTCGGCCAGCAGCACCCGGCCGAGCGCGGTCGCGCTGGCCGGCACCCGGCGTCCGATCCGGGACGCCGGGCCCAGCCAGGAGCCGGGGCTGACGGGGTATCGGCTCTCCACCTTGTCCAGGTAGACCACCTCGCCGCCCTCCAGGACCGCGAGGTGCACGGTGTGGCCGTACCGCTCGTTGAGGGAGGCCAGGTAGGGCGCCGCGACCTGGCGGACGTCGACCTCCTCCAGGGCCTGCTGGGCGAGCGAGATCAGCCGGCCGCCGAGCCGGTAGCGGTGGTCGGACTGCCGGTGCACGAAGCCGTGCGACTCCAGCGTGCGCAGCAGCCGCAGGGCGGTCGACTTGTGCACGTCGATGGAGCTCGCGGCCTGCTCCAGCGAGGCCGGGCCGTCGCCGAGCGAGGCCAGGATGGTCAGTGCGCGGTCGACCGACTGTGACATGGCGCCCCCCGGAGCGTCGTGCGGCTGGGTCCTGCTGAGGGTTCTGCGGGCCGGGCGGGCCGGCCGAAGGTCCTGGCCGGGTGCGGGGCCGCGGGTGTGCGGCCGGCAGGTCAGGACGGCTGTCCGGGCGTTCCTCCGCCGGGAGTTGGGCCCGTGGTCCGGCCGGTGGCCGTGGCCCGGCCCGTCCGATTCTCGGACGGCCCGGTGTGCTGCGCCAGGCTAACGACGCGTTGCAGAGGGTGCAATGGCCGAATCGTGACCCGGCGGCCCTCTACAATCGACGGGTTATGCCATACCTGGACCATGCGGCGACCACGCCGATGCTGCCCGAGGCGATCGCCGCGATGACGGCGCACCTCGGTGTCGTCGGCAACGCCTCCTCCCTGCACGCGGCCGGCCGGCGCGCCCGCCGCGTGGTCGAGGAGTCCCGGGAGTCGCTGGCGGAGGCGCTGGGCGCCCGGCCGAGCGAGATCGTCCTCACCGGTGGCGGCACCGAATCCGACAACCTCGCGGTGAAGGGCCTCTACTGGGCCCGCCGCGACGCCGACCCGGCCCGCACCCGGGTGCTGAGCAGCCCGGTCGAGCACCACGCGGTGCTGGACGCCGTCCACTGGCTCGCCGAGCACGAGGGCGCCCGGGTCGAGTACCTGCCGGTGGACGCCTACGGCCGGGTGCACCCGGCGGCGCTGCGCGAGGCGATCGAGGCCGACCCCGGCTCGGTGGCGCTGGTCACCGTGATGTGGGCCAACAACGAGGTCGGCACCGTCCAGCCGGTCGTCGAACTCGCGGCCGTCGCAAGCGAGTACGGCATCCCGATGCATGCCGACGCGGTGCAGGCGCTCGGTCAGGTGCCGGTCTCCTTCGCCGAGTCCGGGCTGACCGCGCTGACCGTCACCGGCCACAAGATCGGCGGCCCGTACGGGATCGGCGCGCTGCTGCTCTCCCGGGGTGCGACGCCCGTCCCGCTGCTGCACGGCGGCGGCCAGGAGCGGGACGTCCGCTCCGGCACCCTGGACGCCCCCGCCGCGGCCGGCTTCGCCGCCGCCGCCAAGGTCGCGGTCGGGCGCCGGGCCGAGCACGCCGCGGCCGTCGCCGCGCTGCGCGACGAACTGGTCGACGCGGTGCTCACCGCCGTGCCCGACGCCGTGCTGAACGGCGACCCGGCCGCCGCCGGCCGGCTGCCCGCCAACGCGCACTTCTCCTTCCCCGGCTGCGAGGGCGACGCCCTGCTGATGCTGCTGGACGCCCAGGGCATCGAGTGCTCCACCGGCTCGGCCTGCTCGGCCGGCGTGCCGCAGCCCAGCCACGTGCTGCTGGCGATGGGCGCGGACCCGTTGCTGGCCAGGGCCTCGCTGCGGTTCTCGCTCGGCCACACCTCCACCCGGGCGGACGTCGAGGCGCTCGCCGCGGCGATCGGTCCGGCCGTCCTGCGGGCCCGCAACGCCGGGGTCGCGGCGGCCGCCCGCCGCTGAGCCCCGGCCCCGCCGTCGAGCCTCTCCGCCCGGCCCCGCCGTCGAGCCTCTCCGCCCGGCCCCGCCGTCGAGCCCGCCGGGACGGTGCCCGGCGTGACGCCGGGCACACGGCGGCCGCCCGCCGCCGGGCCCGGGCCCGGCCCGCGGGTAATTGCCGTCGGGGCAGCGGGGGGCACCCCGTACTCTTGGAGGCATCATGACTGACTTCCCGGGTGCCCCCACTGGTCCGAGCCCGATCGACGCGGCAGGCGGCCGCCGCCTGCGCGTGCTGGCCGCGATGTCCGGCGGCGTCGACTCCGCCGTCGCCGCCGCCCGCGCCGCCGAGGCCGGCCACGAGGTGACCGGCGTGCACCTCGCGCTCTCCGCCAACCCGCAGTCCTTCCGGACCGGCGCGCGCGGCTGCTGCACGGTCGAGGACTCCCGGGACGCCCGCCGGGCCGCCGACGTGATCGGCATCCCGTTCTACGTCTGGGACCTCGCCGAGCGCTTCCGCGAGGACGTCATCGACGACTTCGTCGCCGAGTACGCCGCCGGCCGCACCCCCAACCCGTGCCTGCGCTGCAACGAGAAGATCAAGTTCGCGGCGCTGCTGGACAAGGCGATCGCGCTCGGCTTCGACGCCGTCTGCACCGGCCACTACGCCCGGATCGTCGACCTGCCCACCGGCGAGCGCGAGTTGCACCGCGCCGTCGACATGGCCAAGGACCAGAGCTACGTCCTCGGCGTGCTCGACGCCGATCAGCTCGCCCACTCGCTCTTCCCGCTCGGCGACACCACCAAGGACGTCATCCGCGAGGAGGCCGAGCGCCGGGGCCTGGCCGTCGCCAAGAAGCCCGACAGCCACGACATCTGCTTCATCGCCGACGGCGACACCCAGGGGTTCCTGGCCAAGCACCTCGGCACCGCCACCGGCGACATCGTCGACGCGGACGGCACCAAGCTCGGCGAGCACGACGGCGCGTACGGCTTCACCATCGGCCAGCGCAAGGGCCTGCGGATCGGGCGACCGGCCGCCGACGGCAAGCCGCGCTACGTACTGGACATCTCACCGGTGGACAACACCGTCACGGTCGGCCCGGTCGAGGGTCTGGACGTGCTGTCGCTCACCGCGATCCGCCCGCGCTGGTGCTCCGCCGTGCCCGCCGCCGACGGCCGCTACACCGCCCAGCTGCGGGCCCACGGCGAGGAGGTGCCGGTCAGCGCGGCCGTCGTCGACGGCGAGCTGCGGGTCGAGCTGGACACCCCCGCCCGGGGCATCGCCCCCGGCCAGGCCGTGGTGCTGTACGACGGCACCCGGGTGGTCGGCTCGGCCACCATCGCGTCCACCGGGCGGCGGGCCGTCAACGCCTGAGCCGTTCCGGCGCGGCCGCCTCGGAGCGCCGCCCGGTACGGCCCCGAACCACCATGATCGCGGCCCCGCGGCCGCGGCAGACCAGGGGAACCATGAACATCACCGTCTTCTGCTCCGCGTTCTCGCTCGACGAGCGCTACACCGAGCCCGCCGCCGAGTTCGCCCGGCTGCTCGGCGGCCGCGGCCACACCCTGGTCTGGGGCGGCTCGCACGCCGGGCTGATGGGCCTGCTCGCCGACGGCGTCAAGGAGGCCGGCGGCCGGCTGGTCGGCGTCTCGGTCGAGATGCTCGCCCACAAGGCCTACGAGGGCGCGGACGAGCTGGTCACCACCCGCGACCTGGCCGAGCGCAAGGCCCAGCTGCTGGAGCGGGCGGACGCCGTGGTGGTGCTGGTCGGCGGTCTCGGCACGCTGGACGAGGTCACCGAGGTGCTGGAGCTGAAGAAGCACGCGCTGCACGACAAGCCGGTCGTGGTGCTCGACACCGACGGCTTCTACGAGGGCCTGCGCCTGCAGCTGCGGCGGATGGACCAGGAGGGCTTCCTGCCCCGCCCGCTGGCCGACCTGATCACCTTCACCGCCGATCCGGCCGAGGTGTTCACCCACCTCGAAGCCCGCGCCTGAGAGGCTGTCGATCATGGGAAATCATCTGATCACCGGCGCCGGCTCCGGCATCGGCGCCGTCGTCGCCGAGCGGCTCGCCGAGCGCGGCGAGAACCTCTGGCTGTTCGCCCGCAACGCCCGGCGCGCCGCCGAACTGCGCGAGCGCTTCCCCACCGCCCGGACGCTGGTCGCCGACCTCGCCGAACCGGCCCGGCTCTCCTGGAGCCTCGGCCAGCAGGAACTCCCGGTCGAGATCGACTCCCTGCTGCACATCGCCGGTGTGGTCCAGCTCGGCGAGATCGGTGACCTCCCGGTCAAGGCCTGGCAGGAGCAGCTGAACGTCAACCTGGTCGCCCCGGCCGAGCTGACCCGGCTGGTGCTCCCCTCGGTGCGGCTGGTCCGCGGCCACGTGGTCTTCGTCAACTCCGGCGCCGGCCTGACCGCGCATGCCAACTGGGGCGGTTACGCGGCCAGCAAGTTCGGCCTGCGGGCGCTCGCCGACGCGCTGCGCGCCGAGGAGCACGGCAACGGCGTCCGGGTCACCTCGGTGTTCCCCGGCCGCACCGCCACCATGATGCAGGTCAAGGTGCACCAGCAGGAGGGCAAGGAGTACGAGCCCGAGCGCTGGATCGACCCCGAGTCGGTGGCCAGGGCCGTGCTGACCGCGCTCGACCTGCCGCGCGACGCCGAGATCACCGAGATCACCGTCCGCCCGGGCCGCTGAGGCCGCCCCGCCGGGGCCCCGGCCAGGGGCCCGGACGGCCCCGGCCGTAGCGGCCCGGCCGGTCGCCCCGCCGGGGCCCGGACGCCGTAGGCTTCGCGGAGTGAGCAGCGAAGACGCATCCCTCGACCCGCAGGCCTTCCCGGAGCTGTACGGCGCCGCCACCGGCGTCGGCTCGATGCCCGGCACCGACGCGCGGGAGGCCGCCAAGACCGCCGTCGGCGCCCTGGAGCACCTCCCCTTCCTGCCGGAACTGCCCGCCCGCGGGCCCGGCGCCGACATGATCGGGCGCGGGGCGGGCCTGCTGGTCGAGCTGTTCGCACAGACCGAGCCCAGCGGCTGGCGCTTCGCCGACCGCCCCGGGCGCGACACCCGGCGGGCCCACTCCTGGCTGGGCGAGGACCTGGACGCCCTGGAGGAGTTCACCCAGGGCCACCGGGGCGCGCTCAAGGTCCAGGCCGTGGGCCCCTGGACGCTGGCCGCCTCGATCGAACTGCGCAACGGCGAGAAGGCGCTCCGCGACCGCGGCGCCTGCCGGGGCATCGCCGACTCCCTCACCGAGGGCCTGCGCCGCCACCTGGAGGACGTCCGCCGCCGGGTGCCCGGCGCGCAGGTCGTCCTGCAGCTCGACGAGCCGTCGCTGCCCGCCGTGCTGGCCGGCGCGGTGAAGACCGCGAGCGGCTTCCAGCGGCTGCGCTCGGTCGACCGGCAGGTCGCCGAGGAGCTGCTGCGCGGGGTGATCTCCCGGCTGGACGTCCCGGTGGTGGTGCACTGCTGCGCCCCGCAGGTGCCGATCCCGCTGCTGCGCCGGGCGGGTGCGGCCGGAGTGTCGCTGGACTTCGCCTTCCTGACGGAGCGTGAGGACGAGGACCTCGGCGAGGCGATCGAGGCCGGCACCCGGATCCTGGCCGGGGTGGTGCCGTCCACCGAGCCGGCCGCCGTCCCCGCGCCGTCCGGCGCCCGCCCCCGGGCGGCCGCTCAATCAGCGGGAGTGTCAGACCCTGCCGGTAGTGTCCAGGGTGTCAGGACGTTGTGGCGCAGGCTCGGGCTGGCCCCGGAACTCCTGGGCCGCCGGGTGCTGGTGACACCGTCCTGCGGGCTGGCGGGGGCGAGCCCCGCGTACGCGCGCACCGCGCTGTCACACAGCGTGAGGGCGGCGCGGAGTCTGGTGGACAATCCGGAGTGAGACGGTAGGAGGCTTGCAGTGGTGGCTGTCGAGGGCTGGGAGGAGATCCCGCCGGAGGTGCGCAGGCGGCACGCCGAACTGGCGGCCGAGATCGAGGACCACCGCACCCGGTACTACGAGCAGGACGCACCCGTCGTCAGCGACGCCGAGTTCGACGCGCTGATGCGCGAGCTGGAGGCGGTCGAGCGGGAGCACCCGGCGCTGGTCACCCCCGACTCGCCCTCGCAGAAGGTCGGCGGCGGCGCCGCCGAGGGCTTCACCAAGGTCGAGCACCGGGAGCGGCTGCTCAGCCTGGACAACGCGATGGACGACGAGGAACTGTCCGCCTGGGCCGAGCGGGTGGCCCGCGAGCTGGACGGCCTCGACTACCACTACCTCTGCGAGCTCAAGGTCGACGGCCTGGCCGTCAACCTCACCTACGAGCACGGCCGGCTGGTGCTGGCCGCCACCCGCGGCACCGGCCGGGTCGGCGAGGACATCACCGCCAACGTCCGCACCATCAAGGAGATCCCGCACCAGCTCGCCGGCGACGACATCCCCGAGCTGGTCGAGATCCGCGGCGAGGTGTACCTCCCGACCGAGGCCTTCGCGGAGCTCAACGCCTCCTTCGCGGCGGAGAACGAGCGCCGCCGGCTGGACAACGAGGAGCGCGCGAAGGAGGGCAGGCGCCCGCACGCCCTGGTGAAGCTGTTCGCCAACCCGCGCAACGCCGCCGCCGGATCGCTGCGCCAGAAGGACCCGCTGGTCACCGCCTCGCGGCCGCTGCACATGGTGGTGCACGGCATCGGTGCCCGGGTCGGCTTCGACATCGACTGCCAGTCGCACGCCTACCGGCTGCTGGAGGGCTGGGGCCTGCCCACCGCCCGGCACAACCGGGTGGTCGGCACGCTGGAGGAGGTCCGGGCGTTCATCAAGCAGTACGGCGAGCAGCGGCACTCGGTCGAGCACGAGATCGACGGCGTGGTCGTCAAGGTGGACGAGATCGCCCTGCAGGGCCGGCTCGGCTCCACCTCCAAGTCGCCGCGCTGGGCGATCGCCTGGAAGTACCCGCCGGAGGAGGTCACCGCCAAGCTGGCCCGGATCCAGGTCGGCATCGGCCGCACCGGCCGCGCCACCCCCTTCGCGGTGCTCGCCGAGCCGGTGAAGGTGGCCGGCTCGATGGTCCAGTACGCGACGCTGCACAACCAGCAGGTGGTGAAGGCCAAGGGCGTACTGCTCGGCGACACGGTGGTGCTGCGCAAGGCGGGGGACGTCATCCCCGAGATCCTCGGCCCGGTGGAGGACCTGCGCGACGGCACCGAGCAGGAGTTCGTGATGCCCTCGCACTGCCACGAGTGCGGCACCGAACTGCGCCCGATGTCCGAGGGCGACATCGACCTGCGCTGCCCCAACGCCCGGTTCTGCCCGGCCCAGGTCCGGGAGCGGATCGCCTACCTGGGCGGCCGCGAGTCGCTGGACATCGACGGCCTCGGGTACGTCGCCGCGACGGCGCTCACCCAGCCGCTGGAGCCCGCCGAGGCGCCGGTCGGCAACGAGGGCGACATCTTCGGCCTGACGCTGGAGCAGCTCCTGCCGATCAAGGTCAAGGTCCGCGACCAGAAGTCCGGCATGCCCAAGCTGGACGACCGGACCGGCGAGGAGAAGGTCATGACCTTCTTCGCCAACCTGAAGGGCGAGCCCAAGAAGTCGGCCGCCCTGCTGCTGGAGAACCTCGACAAGGCCAAGGACCGCCCGCTCTGGCGGTACGTCAACGGCCTGTCGATCCGGCACGTCGGCCCGGTCGCCGCCCAGGCGCTGGCCGCCGAGTTCCGCGACCTGGACCGGATCTTCGCCGCCACCGAGGAGGAGCTGGCCGCCGCCGAGGGGGTCGGCCCGACCATCGCCCGGGCCATCCGCGAATGGTTCGAGGAGGACTGGCACCGGGAGATCCTGGAGAAGTGGCGGGCCGCCGGCGTGGTCTTCACCGAGGCCGCCGCCGAGGAGCGGGGCCCGCGCCCGCTGGAGGGCCTCACGCTGGTGGTCACCGGCACGCTGGCCGGCCACACCCGGGACGGCGCCAAGGAGGCGCTGACCTCGCGCGGGGCCAAGGTCACCGGATCGGTGTCGAAGAAGACCGACTTCGTGGTGGCCGGCGACAACCCCGGCTCCAAGTACGACAAGGCCGTCCAGCTGGGCCTGCCGGTGCTGGACGACGCCGGGTTCGCGGTCCTGCTGGAGAGCGGCCCGCAGGCGGCCCGCGCCCACCTCGGTCTGCCGGAGCCGGCGGAGACCCCCGAGCCCGCGGCGAAGCCGGCCGCCCGGCGCAGGGCCAAGGCGGCCGCGGCCGGGGAGGCCGAACCGGACGCGTCCGCGGAGGCGGCGCAGGCCGACGCCGGGGCGGGAGCGGACGCCGCCGACGCGCCGGTCGACGAGGCCGGCGAGGCGACCGGGCAGCCTGTCGCGGAGTGACCGGTACGGCCCGCCGCCGCCCTGAGGGGGCGTCATTTTTGCCTGGCAGCGGTGGCGGCGGGCATTCTGTCACTGTGCGCTTGCGCACATCTGTGCGGCATTCCCGGTTGCCCGAAAGTCTGCCCTTCCGGTGAGCCCCGGCTTACCCTGGTGGCCAACAGAGTGTCAGCAGGGGTGGGGGCACCGGCTGAGCCGGTCTCCGCGGGGTCGCTCCATGCCCGGCAGCTGCCGGCACCGGCGAGGTGCCTCACCGTAAGGCGGCCTGAAACGGGGCGGGCCCGACGGAGGACAGGGCTTATGGATCGTACGACCGGCGGTGCGCCCACACGCCCGCCGCAGGGGGTGGCGGGTGCGGTTCTGCTGCTCGGCGTGCTGCTGGCCGGGGCGGCGCCGCTGATCCCGCTGGCCGTCCTGGTCTACCGCTACGAACCCGAGCTGCTGCCGCTCTTCGCGGTGCCGCTGGCCGTCCTGGTCGCGGCCTGGCGGATCGCCCGGGACCGCGCGCGGGACCAACTCACCGACCCGCTCACCGATCTGCCCAACCGTCAGGCCCTGCTGCTGGCCACCCAGGAGGCGATCGCCGACCACGGCGACAACTACAGCGTCGGGCTGATCCTGCTGGACCTCGACCGGTTCCGCTCGCTCAACGACACCCTCGGGCACACCGCCGGCGACCGGCTGCTGGTGCACATCGCCCGCCGGCTGCACCGGGCGCTGCGCCCCGGCGCCCCGAGCGGCCTGGGCGGCGAGTCCGTCGACGACGCCTTCGCCGCCCTCTCGCCGCCCGAGCGCGACGGCAGCAGGCCGGTGGTGGCCCGGATGGGCGGCGACGAGTTCGCCGTCCTGATGCCCGGCATCGGCTGCCCGGACACCCTGGAGCGGGTCGCCAAGACGCTGATCGCCGAGCTGGCCGCGCCGATCCGGCTCGACGGACTGCTGCTCGTGCTGGAGGCCAGCGCCGGCGTCTGCGTCTACCCCGAGCACGCCCAGGACGCCGAGTCGTTGCTGCGCCGGGCGGACGTGGCGATGGGCCACGCCCAGCGCGGCCGCAGCGGCGTGGAGTGCTACGACGAGACCCAGGACGCCGACACGCCGTACCGGATCGGTCTGCTGGGCGATCTGCGCCGCGCCCTGGAGACCCGTGAGGTGCAGCTGCACTACCAGCCGAAGGTGGCCTTCGACGGCCGGGTGGTCGGCCTGGAGGCGCTGCTGCGTTGGGAGCGGCCGGGCCAGGGCCGGGTCTCGCCGGACGAGTTCGTCGGGCTGGCCGAGTCCAGCGGGCTGATGCCCCGGCTGACCGACTACGTGCTGGAGTCGGCGGTCGGCCAGCTCGCCCTGTGGCGGGGGCAGGGCCTTCAGGTCCAGGTCGCCGTCAACGTCTCGCCGCGCGACGTGCTCAACCCGGGCTTCGCCCAGCGGGTCGCCGGGCACCTCGTCCGGCACGGCGTGCCCGCCCACGCGCTGCAGCTGGAGATCACCGAGCGGCTGCTGCTGGACGACTCCCGGCTGGCCGCGGAAACCCTCGCCGAGCTGCGCGAGTACGGCGTCGGGATGTCGCTGGACGACTTCGGCACCGGGTACTCCTCACTGGTCAGGCTGCGCAGCCTGCCGGTCGGCGAGCTGAAGATAGACCGCTCCTTCGTCTCCCGGATGGTCGCCGACGACCATGACGCGGCGGTGGTGCGCTGCTCCGTCGAACTGGCCCACTCGCTGGGGCTGACCGTCGTCGCCGAGGGCGTCGAGGACGACGAGACCTGGGAGCGGCTGCACTCGATGGGGGTCGACGCCGTCCAGGGCTGGCTGGTGTCGGCGGCGCTGCCGGCCGAGCAGGCCACCGCGTGGCTGCGGGTGCACCGCACGGGCGCCCCGCCGGTCGAGCGGCTGGCGCCGCCGGCCGCGCTGCCCGCGGCGCTGCCGGCGCTGCCCCCGCAACTGGGCGCCGGCCTCTCCTCCGGGCTGGCGGCGGGCCTGTCCTCGGCGCTGCCGCCGAGCCGCTGGCAGCAGGTCGGTCAGCCCGTCCAGGCGGTGCAGGCCGAGATCGCCGCGGCCGTCCCGCCCCCGGCGAATCGGGCCTGACCCGGTTGGCGTCGCCGGTGGCCGGGCGGCGCCCCATAGGATGGGGCCCACAGACCACCAGGACGGTCGGGTCGGGCGGCGGTGCCGCCGGGCCGCGTCCGGCCGGGCGCCGTGTCGACACGGCTCCGGCTCCACCAGAACTCACTTTGAGGATCGCTGCATGCCTGGCATCACGCGCGAGGAGGTCGCCCACCTCGCCCGGCTGTCGCGTCTTGAGTTGCAGGCCGAAGAGCTGGACCACTTCGCCGAGCAGCTCGACGTGATCATCGGCGCGGTCGCCCGCGTTTCCGAGGTCGCCGGACAGGACGTCCCGCCGACCTCCCACCCGCTGCCGCTGACCAACGTCATGCGCGCGGACGAGGTGCGGCCGTCGCTCACCCCGGACGAGGCCCTGGCCGGCGCGCCGGCCGCCGAGGAGCAGCGTTTCCGCGTGCCGCAGATCCTGGGGGAGGACTAACACCCATGACCGACCTCATTCGTCACACCGCCGCCGAGACCGCCGCCGCGATCGCCCAGGGCGACGTCAGCGCCGTCGAGGTGGCCCAGGCGCACCTGGACCGCATCGACGCCGTCGACAAGAAGGTCAACGCCTTCCTGCACGTCGACACCGAGGGTGCGCTGAGCGCGGCCCGCGCGGTCGACGCGAAGCGCGCCAAGGGCGAGGAGCTCGGCCCGCTGGCCGGCGTCCCGCTCGCGCTCAAGGACGTCTTCACCACCAAGGGCGTCCCGACCACAGCCGGTTCCAAGATCCTCGAAGGCTGGGTGCCGCCGTACGACGCGACGCTGACCGGCCGTCTGAAGGACGCCGGCATCGTCATCCTCGGCAAGACCAACATGGACGAGTTCGCCATGGGGTCCTCCACCGAGAACAGCGCGTACGGCCCGACCGGCAACCCGTGGGACCTCTCCCGCATCCCCGGCGGCTCCGGCGGCGGCTCGGCCGCGGCCCTGGCCGCCTTCGAGGCGCCGCTCGCGATCGGCACCGACACCGGCGGCTCGATCCGCCAGCCCGGCGCCGTCACCGGCACCGTCGGCGTCAAGCCGACCTACGGCTCGGTCTCCCGCTACGGCCTGATCGCCTTCTCCTCCTCGCTGGACCAGGGCGGCCCGTGCGCCCGCACGGTGCTCGACACCGCGCTGCTGCACGAGGCCATCGCCGGGTACGACCCGCTGGACTCCACCTCGATCAACGCGCCGGTGCCGGCCGTGGTCGAGGCCGCGAAGCGGCGCGACGTGCGCGGCATGCGGATCGGCGTGGTCAAGGAGTTCGCCGGCGAGGGCTACCAGGCCGGCGTGATGCAGCGCTTCAACGAGTCGGTGGAGCTGCTGCGCGAGCTGGGCGCCGAGGTCGTCGAGGTCTCCTGCCCGTCCTTCACCCTGGCGATGCCGGCGTACTACCTGATCGCGCCGAGCGAGGCCTCCTCCAACCTGGCCCGCTTCGACGCGATGCGCTACGGCCTGCGGGTCGGCGACGACGGCACCCGCTCGGCCGAGGACGTCACCGCCCTCACCCGCGAGGCCGGCTTCGGCCCCGAGGTGAAGCGCCGCATCATCCTGGGCACGTACGCGCTCTCCTCGGGCTACTACGACGCCTACTACGGCTCGGCCCAGAAGGTCCGCACGCTCATCTCGCGGGACTTCGACGCGGCCTTCGCCGGCGTGGACGTGCTGGTCTCCCCGACCACCCCGACCACGGCCTTCCCGATCGGCGAGCGCGCCGACGACCCGCTGGCGATGTACCTGGCCGACCTGTGCACGATTCCGTCCAACCTGGCGGGCAACGCGGCCATGTCGCTGCCCTGCGGGCTCGCGCCGGAGGACAATCTCCCGGTCGGCCTGCAGATCATCGCACCCGCGATGGCGGACGACCGCCTGTACCGCGTGGGCGGCGCCGTCGAGGCCGCACTCAACGACAAGTGGGGGCACACCCTGCTGGAGGAGGCACCGGCACTGTGAGCAGCATCGCGAAGGCCAAGGGGTTCAAGCACTCGAAGCCCGGTCTCTGGCTCTCCCTCGGGACGACGGCGTTCGGCGCGATCTCGATCGCGAAGGACGTCCGGAAGGCCCAGGACGAGCGCGACAACCTGAAGCTGATCAACGCCGTGGTCGGCGCGCTGGCCCTGGTCACCGGCGCCGCGCTGCTGATCCGTGAGCTCAAGCAGCTCGGCGACGACGACGTACTGCTGGGCTGACAGCCCGCCCGGGTCCGGCTCCCGAACACCGGGGGCCGGGCCCGTACCTCCGAAGACATTTTTAGTGAAGGGGACGCTGTGAGCGTCAGTAACCTGGTCTCCTACGACGACGCACTCGCCTCCTACGACCCGGTGATGGGCCTTGAGGTCCACGTCGAGCTGGGTACCAAGACGAAGATGTTCTGCGGGTGCTCGACCGAGCTGGGCGCCGAGCCGAACAGCCAGGTCTGCCCGACCTGCCTCGGCCTGCCCGGCTCGCTGCCGGTGGTCAACGCGGTCGGCGTGGAGTCGGCCGTCAAGATCGGTCTGGCGCTGAACTGCGAGATCGCCGAGTGGTGCCGGTTCGCCCGGAAGAACTACTTCTACCCGGACATGCCGAAGAACTTCCAGACCTCGCAGTACGACGAGCCGATCGCCTTCAACGGCTACCTCGACGTGCAGCTGGAGGACGGCGAGATCTTCCGGGTCGAGATCGAGCGCGCCCACATGGAGGAGGACACCGGCAAGTCCTCGCACATCGGTGGCGCGACCGGCCGCATCCACGGCGCCTCGCACTCGCTGCTCGACTACAACCGGGCCGGCATCCCGCTGATCGAGATCGTCACCAAGCCGATCGAGGGCGCCGGCGTCCGGGCCCCCGAGGTCGCCAAGGCGTACGTCGCCGAGCTGCGCGAGCTGATCAAGGCGCTGGGCGTGTCCGAGGCCCGGATGGACAAGGGCCAGATGCGCTGCGACGTGAACCTGTCGCTGCGTCCGCACGGCCGGGAGAAGTTCGGCACCCGCTCGGAGACCAAGAACGTCAACTCGCTGCGCAGCGTCGAGCGGGCCGCCCGCTTCGAGATCATGCGGCACGCCACCGTCCTCACCGACGGCGGCACCATCGTCCAGGAGACCCGGCACTTCCACGAGGAGGACGGCTCCACCACGGCCGGCCGGATCAAGGACAACGCCGAGGACTACCGGTACTTCCCCGAGCCGGACCTCGTCCCGATCGCCCCGGCCCGCGACTGGGTCGAGGAGCTGCGCGCCGGGCTGCCCGAGCTGCCCCGGGTACGCCGTGCCCGCCTGCAGGGCGAGTGGGGCCTGTCGGACAAGGACATGCAGTCGGTGCTGAACGCCGGCGCCGTCCAGCCGATCCTGGAGACCATCGCCGCCGGCGCCCCCGCCGACCAGGCCCGCAAGTGGTGGATGGGCGAGCTGGCCCGCCGCGCCAACGAGACCGGCACCGACCTCGCCGAGCAGCCGATCACCCCGGCGCAGGTCGCCCGGGTCACCGCGCTGGTCGCCGAGGGCAAGCTCAACGACAAGCTGGCCCGCCAGGTCATCGAGGCCGTGCTGGCCGGCGAGGGCGAGCCGGACGAGGTCGTCGCCAAGCGCGGCCTGGCCGTCGTCTCGGACGACTCCGCGCTCGGCGCGGCGGTCGACCAGGCCATCGCCGACAACGCCGCCGTCGCCGACAAGATCCGTGACGGCAAGGTCGCCGCGGTCGGTGCACTGGTCGGCGCGGTCATGAAGGCCACCCGCGGCCAGGCCGACGCGGCCCGGGTGAAGGACCTCATCCTGGAGCGCCTCGGCGTGGAAGCGCCGTAGGCACCTTCCTAAGGCCCCCTTAGGCCGCGCCGCCACGGCGGGGCCCGAGGACGGGCCCGGGTAAGGCCCTGGAGCCCGTACGTACCCCGTTCCCCGGGGCGCGTACGGGCTCCCGGCGTGTCCGGGCCCTCGCGACTAAGGCACCGCGGGGCCGGAAGATGCGGCAGGCTGCCGATGTGGTGCACCCCTCTGGGGGAGGAGGCTCTTCCCAGGACGAAGAAGCGTCCGCAACCGAGGGGAACACCATGATCGAGTACGAGCTCATCCAGCAGCGGACCCGGGAACTCCAGGCCAACGCCGAGCGCGAGCGCCTGGTCCGGGCCGCCCGGGCGGGCGGGGCCGGCCGGCCCGAGGGCCTGCTCGGCCGCGTCGCCGGCGCGGTACGCCGCACCGCCGCCGCCCGGCCGCAGGCCGAGCCGCGGGCGGTCCGTCCGGCCCGCACGGCCCGCGCCGAAGGATGCTGACGGACCGGCACACACCGGGTGCCACCGCGCAGGACGAGGGGGAGGACGCCACCGGCGCCTCCCCCTCGGGCCGTCCGGCGACCGCCGGACCGGCCGCAATAACTACTCGGCCCGCCGCCGGGCCCTGTGGCATGCTCTGGCCCATGCAGCAGATATCGGTGAGTCCCGTCTTCGTCGGCCGTGACCCCGAGATCACCACTCTCATGGACGCGCTGCGCCGGGCCGGCGAGGGCCGCCCGCAGGCCGTGCTGATCGGCGGCGAGGCCGGCGTCGGCAAGACCCGGCTGCTGGAGGAGTTCCTCGACCAGGCCTGCGACGGCGGCCCGGGCCGGCCCGGCACCGTGGTCACCACCCTCGGCAGCTGCCCCGAGATCGGCGCCGAGGGCCTGCCGTACGCGCCGCTGGCCACCGCGCTGCGCCGGCTGCACCGCTCGCTGGGCCCCGAGCTGGAGGCCGCCGCCGCCGGGATGGAGGGCCATCTCGCCCGGCTGTTCCCCGACTTCGGCGAGCCCGACGGCGGACCCAACGACGAGCACGGCCGGGCCCACCTCTTCGAGCACACGGCGCGCCTCTTCGAGCGGCTCAGCGCGGACCGCACCCTGGTCCTCGCCGTGGAGGACCTGCACTGGTCCGACCGCTCGACCCGGGAGCTGCTCGCCTACCTGCTGCGCACCCTGCACCGCACCCGGGTCCTGATCGTCGCCACCTACCGCACCGACGACCTGCACCGCCGCCACCCGCTGCGGCCCTTCCTGGTCGAGCTGGAGCGGCTGCGCACCGTCCAGCGCCTGGAGCTGGAGCGCTTCGTCCGCGGCGAGGTGGCCGAGCAGTTGGCCGGCATCCTCGGCACCGCCGCCCCCGACCGGGAGCTGGTCGACCGGATCCACCGCCGCTCCGAGGGCAACCCCTTCTTCGTCGAGGAGCTCGCCACCTCGTTCCAGAGCGGCTGCTCGGCCGGGCTCACCGACTCCCTGCGCGACATCCTGCTGGTCCGGGTCGAGGCACTGCCGGAGGACACCCAACGGGTCGTCAGGATCGCCGCCGAGGGCGGCTCCTACGTCGAGCACGCGCTGCTCGCCGCCGTGCTGGACGACGGTGAGGAGGCGCTGATCGAGGCCCTGCGCACCGCCGTCGGCGCCAACATCCTGCGCCCGGACACCGACGGTGACGGCTACCGGTTCCGCCACGCCCTGGTCCGAGAGGCGGTCTCCGACGACCTGCTGCCCGGCGAGCGCCACCGGATCAACCGCCGCTACGCCACCGCGGTGGAGGAACAGCCCGCGCTGGTCGGCCCCGACGTCCGGCCGGCCCGGCTGGCCAACTACTGGTACCACGCGCACGACAGCGCCCGGGCGCTGCCGAGCGCCCTGGACGCCGCCCGGGCGGCCCGCCGCCGCAACGCCTTCGCCGAGCAACTGCGCATGCTGGAAAGGGCCCTGGAACTCTGGGACCAGGTCTCCGCCGAGGTGCTGCAGAACACCCTGCGCCCCTACGACTGGGCCGAGACCTACCCCCCATGCGGCTGCGCCCCGGGCACCCACGACGACACCTGCGAGCAGCTCCAGCTCGTCGACGTGCTGGCCGAGGCGGTGGTCGCCGCCCGCCGCAGCGGGGACCGCGACCGCGGCCTCAGCCTGGCCAAGCGGGCGCTGAAGCTGGTGGACGAGAACGCCGGACCGGCCCGCGCCGCCTGGTTCCGGATGTACCGCTCCCGGATGCTCGGCCACCTCAACCGGCCCGGCCACGACGAGGAGCTCGGGTACGCCCGCCGGCTGGTCGAGGGCCTGCCGCCGTCCGCGGTGCAGGCCGAGGTCCTGGCCCTGGACGCGGCCGCCGGGATGCTGAGCAACCCCACCCAGGAGCACATCGAGCTGGCCGAGCGGGCGGTGGAGATCGCCCGGCAGGTCGGCGCCTCCGACGTCGAGCAGCACGCCCTGATGACACTGGGCACCATGCGCAGCGAGCTCGGCAAGGACCCGGAGGCGGCCGTCGCGCTGCTGACCGAGGCGGTGGCCGCCACCAGGACGGCCGGCGCCTCCCCGGACCTGCTGCTGCGCGGGCTCAACAACCTGGCCAGCCTGCTGCACTCGCAGGGCCGCTCGCACGAGGCGGCGGAGTACGCCCGCGAGGGCCTGGAGGCCGCGGGCGGCACCGGGCTGCTGCGCAACACCGGCGCCATCCTCACCGGCAACCTGGCCGAGGCGCTGATCGCCACCGGGCGCCCGCAGGAGGCCGCCGAACTGCTGGAGGCCTCGGAGACCGGCCGCCCGACCGGCACCCACGCCGAGTTCCTGGACCGGCTGCGCGCCGATCTCGCGCTGATGCGCGGGGACGTCCGGGCCGCCGCCGGGCTGCTCGCCCAGGCCCGCGCCTCGCACCGGATCGGCCAGCTCCAGCACACCCTGCCGATCGCCGTCCTGGCGGTCGAGGTCGCCACCCGCACCGGGCAGCCGCTGACCGCCAGGGCCGAGCTGCTCGCGGTGCTGGACGGTGAACTCCCGGCCGGGGGAGAGGCGCTGCTGCTCCCGCTGCTGGCCCTGGCGGCCGGCGCCGAGGCCGACTCGCGCGGCCTGCCGGCGGCGGACCAGGATCGCCCGGCGGTGCTGGCCAGGATCGCCGCGGCCGCCGCCGGACTGACCCCCAAGGTGCCGCTGCACCTCGGCTGGGCCCGGCTGCTGGACGCCGAGCTCGCCCGTGCGCAGGGCTGCGACACGCCCGGGCACTGGGCGGCCGCGCTCGGTCCGCTGCGGCTGACCGGCCTGCCCTACCCGCTGGCGCTGGCCCTGCTCCGGGCGGCCGGGGCCGAGGCCGCCGCCGGGCACCGGGACGCGGCCGCCGGACTGCTCCGGGAGGCCGCCGAGCTGGCCGGCCGGCGGGGGGACCAGTTCCTGCTCGGCGAGATCCGTCACCTGGCGGACCGGGCCGGCCTCGACCGGGCCGCGATCGACGGCCCGGCGCACCCGGCGGCCGCCGGCGGCGCCGCCCCGGCCGGGTCGGACACGCCCGACATAGCGCCGCGGCCGGCCACCGCCGAGGCGCTCGGCCTCACCCCCCGTGAGCGGGACGTGCTCCGACTGCTCGCGCTCGGCCGGACCAACCGGCAGATCGCCGAGGAGCTGTTCATCTCCCCCAAGACCGCGAGCGTGCACGTGTCCAACATCCTGGCGAAGCTGGCCGTGACCGGGCGGGGCGAGGCCGCGGCGATGGCCCACCGGCTGCGGCTCTTCCCCGACACGCTGACGCCGGCGGCGCGCTGACGGCCGCCGGGAGCGCCGGGCGGCCGCCGTCGTGCTCCCGTGCGCGCCGCGTGAGCCCCCGGGCGGGCGCCGCCGCCGAACGGGGTGGATCCGCCCGGAGTAGGCCTGTTTCCCCACGCTTTGACCATTACTCTAAGTGGAGTGTGCGTGTCATTGAGTGACGGAAGTGGTGTAGTGTCCCGGGTGGGAACATCGGTGCGGCGCGGCGGTCCCAGGGCCGCCGGCACCCTGGGCCACCGCCCTGACGGGGTACCAGGTCACTGTGCGCGGCGGGTGGTCCATGGCCACACCGGTCGGCGGCGCGGCCCACGCCCGGATGCCGCCAGGCCCCGGGCCGGAGGGGGAGATGTCCAGTGAGCTCCACCGATGCGGTGCTGCCAGGGCCGGCCGGCTCCGACGCCCCCGAGGACGGTCCTCCCCCGGGCCCGCAACCGGCCCCCGGGCCGACGTACCCCTCCGCCGCCGCCCCGGACGCGCATCAGGCCGCGGGCCGCATCCCCGGTCCACGCCCGTCCGCCGAGTCCCCCCGGGCCCTGATCCGCGGACTGCTGCGCCACCCCCGGCTGCCCGGCGCCCTGCTGGCGGCGCTCTGCCTGGCGTACGCCCTGGGCGCCGCCGTCGGCTGGGGCTCGCCCGGGCTCGCCCTCTTCATGGGTGACTTCGGCCTCGCCGCCGCCGCCCTGGCCGCCACCCTCTCCTGCCTGGTGCACGGCTGCACCGTCGGCGGCCACCTGCGCCAGGCCTGGCTGCTGTTCGGCCTCTCCTCGGCCATGGTGGCCTTCGGCAACGGCACCTGGGGCTGGTACGAGGTGGTGCTGGGCACCACCCTCCCCGAGGACTCGCTCGCCGAGTACGCCTTCCTGCTCTTCGCCCCGCTCGCGATCACCGGTCTGCTGGTGCTCGCCCAGCGCCCCCGCACCGTCGCCGGCTGGGTCTACCTGGTGCTGGACGGCTGGCTGGTGGCCGGCTCGCTGTTCACGCTCAGCTGGAGCCTGGCACTCGGACGCACCGCCGAGGGGGAGACCGGCGACCCGCTGCGACTGGCCCTCGGCCTGGCCTACCCGGTGCTGGACATCCTGCTGGTCAGCCTGGTGGTCGGGCTGCGGTTCCGCAGCCGGGACGGCAACCGGGCGGCCGTGCACACCGCGATGGTGGGCCTGGCCCTCACCGTGGTCTGCGACGCCCTGTTCACCTCGCCCGAGCTGCGCAGCAGCTACCACTCCGGCGAACTCCTGGACGCCGGCTGGTTCGCCGGCAGCCTGCTGCTGGCCTGGGCCCCGTGGTCGCCGCGCCGGCGCCGGCCGAGCCGCGAGCACCCGTCGGCGGCCGGCGCCCCGCTGCGCCGGGTCTCCACCACCTTCAGCGCGCTCACCCCGTACGTCGCGGCGGCGGTCTGCACGGCGGGCATCCTGTACAACGCCCTCGGCGGCCACGCGCTGGACCGGGTGGTCGCCTCGGCGGCCTGCACGGTCGGGCTCGCGCTGATCCTGCGCCAGGGGGTGATGCTGCTGGACAACCTCTCGCTGGCGCAGGAACTCGCCCAGAAGGAGGCGCACTTCCGCTCCCTGGTGCAGGGCTCCAGCGACGTCATCATGATCGCCGGGGCGAACGGCGTGCTCTCCTACGTCAGCCCGGCGGCTCTGCGGGTCTACAACCGCGACCCGGCCGAGCTGGTCGGCGGGAACCTGCTCAACCTGGTCCACCCCGACGACGTGGACCGGGTGCTGCTGGAGGTCCGCCGGCTGCTGGTGAAGTGCCAGCACACCGCCCACCGCACCCCCGGGTCCCCCGAGCCCTCGGCTCGGGTCGAGTGCCGGATCCGCTCGGGCAGCGGCGAGTGGCTGCACGTGGAGTCGACCGTCAACCGCTACCGCGAGGGCCTGATCCTGAACAGCCGGGACGTCACGGAGCGGGTGATACTCCAGGCCCAGCTGCAGCACAACGCCTTCCACGACCCGCTCACCGACCTGCCCAACCGGGCCCTGTTCGCCCAACGGGTGCGGGCCGCGCTGGGCGAGCGCGGGGACGGCCGGCCGCGCACGGAACGGCCGGAGGACCGCGCCGCCGTCGCGGTGCTCTTCCTCGACCTGGACGGCTTCAAGGCGGTCAACGACACCGCCGGCCACCAGGTCGGCGACGAGCTCCTGGTGCAGGCGGCCCGGCGGCTGCAGAGCGTGGTGCGCTCCGGCGACACCGTGGCCCGCTTCGGCGGGGACGAGTTCGCCGCCCTGGTCTGCGGGCGGCTGGGGCGGGTCCAGGTGCAGGAGCTGGCCGAGCGGCTGCGCTCCGCGCTCTCCGAGCCTTACTGGATCGGCGGCGCCGAGCTGGGCGTCGCGGCCAGCATCGGCATCGCCTTCGCGGCGCAGTCCCGGGAGGCCGCCGCCGACCCGAAGGCCGCCACCGACGAGCTGATGCGCAACGCCGACCTGGCGATGTACCGGGCCAAGTCCGAGGGCAAGGGCCGGGTGGTGCTGTACTCGCCGGGCATGCGGGCCGACCTGGAACGCCGCAGCGAGCTGGAGGAGCGGCTGCGGGTCGCCGTCCGGGAGGGCGGCTTCACCCTGCTGCACCAGCCGGTGGTGGACCTCGCGACCGGCGCGGTGGCCGCGGTCGAGGCGCAGGCCCGCTGGCGCTCGGCGCAGGGCCTGCTGCTCACCCCGGCGGAGTTCCTGCGCAGCGCCGAGCAGGGCGACGGCGCCACCCGGTTCTCCCGCTGGCTGGTCCAGGAGGTGGTGGCCGCCGCCGCCCTGCGCGGGGCCGCCACGCAGCGTCCCCGGGCGGCGGCCGTCCCGGTGTCGGTACGGCTGTCCGCGGAGCGGCTCTGCGCCCCGGGGATGTACGAGACCATCGCGTCGGCGCTGCGGGACACCGGCCTGCCGGCCGCGCAGCTGGTCATCGAGGTGGCCAGGACCGGGCCGGACGAGACGGCGGACGAGCTGGGCCGGCGGCTGACCGCGCTGCGCCGGCTCGGGGTGTCCACCGCGATCGCGGGCTTCGGCGCCGGCGGCGGCTCGCTGGGCGCGTTCGCCCGGCTCCCGTTCGACTCGCTGAAGCTGGACCGCACCCTGGTCCAGGATCTCGCGGACTCGGCGCTCAGCCGCGCGCTGGCCGGCCACGCCCTGCGGCTCGGCCGGGACCTCGGCCTGGTCACCGCCGCCGAGGGGGTGGACCTGCCGCGCCAGGTGGTGGCGCTGCAGGAGCTGGGCTGCCGCCAGGGGCAGGGCACGGCCTTCGCGCAGCCGATGGACGAGCAGCGGCTGCGCCGGGCACTGGGGCGGCGGGTCTACCCGCTGCCCAGACCGCTGGGGGCGCTGTCGGCCCGCCGCGCGTACCTCGCCGCGGAGGCCCGTTCGGGTGGCCGGACGGAGCCCGGAGCGGGGCGTGTCGTACATCACCACGTGGCCTCCGACCTGCCGGAACGCCGATCGGTGGGTGGTCCGGGACATGGTCCGCATGGTGAGACCGCCGTCCCACCCGCTTGACACTCGACACCGCCCGGGAGGAAGGTCGTTGCCATGCGCACCCGAATTCTCGTACTTGGCGGGCGCGTCGGCTGAGCGGGCTGATACGCCCCGCTCGTGACAGACCGACGCGCCACCCCTCGCATGCCCTGGGCACGAGGGGTTTTTTGTTGCACTGACACCTGGTGAACCCAGCTGTCGAACACCGCAAGACCACTGACCATGAGGTCCGCACCTCCCGTTCCGGCGGGAACAGGCGGACGATTGAGGCAGAGCCGGCGACCGGCCCACCCAGGCATCCCTCTCCTCTGGGAGGGCACACCACCGGGGCCGGCAGAACCCGAGAAGAGACAGGCAGATGACTGAGCACGCCGCATCCCCCCGCCGTGGGGACACCCCGGCCGCCCACGCGCCGGGTCCCCAGCACGTCGTCGAGACCATGACCGGCGCGCAGTCGCTCATCCGCTCGCTGGAGGCCGTGGGCGCGGACACCGTCTTCGGGATCCCGGGCGGGGCCATCCTTCCGGCGTACGACCCGCTGATGGACTCGCAGAAGGTCCGTCACATCCTGGTCCGCCACGAGCAGGGCGCCGGGCACGCCGCCACCGGCTACGCGCAGGCCACGGGCCGGGTCGGCGTCTGCATGGCCACCTCGGGCCCCGGTGCGACCAACCTGGTCACCCCGATCGCCGACGCCTACATGGACTCCGTCCCGCTCGTCGCGATCACCGGCCAGGTCGCCTCCAAGGCGATCGGCACCGACGCCTTCCAGGAGGCGGACATCTGCGGCATCACGATGCCGATCACCAAGCACAACTTCCTGGTGACCGACCCGGCCGAGATCCCCCGGGTGATCGCCGAGGCCTTCCACATCGCCGCCACCGGCCGCCCCGGCCCGGTCCTGGTCGACATCGCCAAGGACGCGCTGCAGGCCACCACCACCTTCCGCTGGCCGGTGGAGACTTCGCTGCCCGGCTACCGTCCGGTCACCAAGCCGCACGCCAAGCAGATCCGCGAGGCCGCGCGGATGCTGGTCGGCGCGAAGAAGCCGGTGCTGTACGTCGGCGGCGGTGTGCTCAAGGCGAGCGCCACCGCGGAGCTGCGGATCCTCGCCGAGCTGACCGGCGCCCCGGTCGTCACCACCCTGATGGCGCTCGGTGCCTTCCCCGACAGCCACCCGCAGCACCTGGGCATGCCCGGCATGCACGGCAGCGTCCCGGCCGTCACCGCGCTGCAGAAGTCGGACCTGCTCTTCACCCTCGGCGCCCGCTTCGACGACCGGGTCACCGGCAAGCTGGACAGCTTCGCGCCGTACGCCAAGGTCGTCCACGCCGACATCGACCCGGCCGAGATCGGCAAGAACCGCCCGGCGGACGTGCCGATCGTCGGCGACGCCCGCGAGGTGCTGGCCGACCTCATCGTGGCCGTCCAGGCCGAGTTCGACGCCGGCCACAAGGCCGACTACGCCGACTGGTGGGTCAAGCTCAACGAGTGGAAGACCACCTACCCGCTGGGCTACGAGCCCGCTCCGGCCGGCGGGCTCGCCCCGCAGCAGGTCATCGAGCGGATCGGCCAGCTGGTCGGCTCGGACGCGATCTACGCGGCGGGCGTCGGCCAGCACCAGATGTGGGCCTCGCAGTTCATCAGCTACGAGAAGCCGGCCACCTGGCTGAACTCCGGCGGCGCGGGCACGATGGGGTACGCGGTCCCGGCCGCGATGGGCGCCAAGGCCGGCCGGCCGGAGGCCGCGGTCTGGGCCATCGACGGCGACGGCTGCTTCCAGATGACCAACCAGGAGCTGGTCACCTGCGCGCTGAACAACATCCCGATCAAGGTGGCCGTCATCAACAACGGCTCGCTGGGGATGGTCCGCCAGTGGCAGACCCTCTTCTACAACCAGCGCTACTCCAACACCGTCCTGCACGCGGGCCCGGAGCACGACGGCATCGCCGCACCGGCCCAGGGCACCCGGATCCCGGACTTCGTGCTGCTCTCCGAGGCGATGGGCTGCGTCGGCCTGCGCTGCGAGCGCCCGGAGGACCTGGACGCGGTGATCAAGCAGGCGATGGAGATCAACGACCGCCCGGTCGTGATCGACTTCATCGTGCACCAGGACGCCATGGTCTGGCCGATGGTCGCGGCCGGCACCAGCAACGACGAGATCCTCGCCGCCCGGGACGTGCGCCCGGACTTCGGCGACGACCTCGACTGACCCCCGACCACCAGAACCAGAGAGAGCTACGAAATGTCCAAGCACACCCTCTCCGTCCTGGTCGAGAACAAGCCCGGCGTGCTCGCCCGCATCGCCGCCCTGTTCTCCCGTCGGGGATTCAACATCGACTCCCTCGCGGTCGGCCCGACCGAGCACCCGGACATCTCCCGGATGACGATCGTGGTCAACGTCGAGGACCTCCCGCTGGAGCAGGTCACCAAGCAGCTCAACAAGCTGGTCAACGTGATAAAGATCGTCGAACTCGACCAGACCGCTGCGATCCAGCGCGAACTGGTCCTGGTGAAGGTCCGCGCCGACAACGACACCCGGTCGCAGATCGTCGAGATCGTCCAGCTGTTCCGCGCCAAGACGGTCGACGTGTCACCCGATGCGGTGACCATCGAGGCCACCGGCAGTTCCGACAAGCTGGAGGCGATGCTCCGGATGCTGGAGCCCTTCGGCATCAAGGAGCTCGTGCAGTCCGGCCTGGTGGCCATCGGGCGCGGCGCCCGTTCGATCACCGACCGCTCGCTGCGCGCCCTCGACCGCAGCGCGTAGTGACGGGCGGTCGCCCCGGCGACGCGACCCGTCTCACCACCTGAAGCAACGCCCCACACCCCCGCCGGGTCCACGTACCGTGGGTACCGCACCACCCGGCATCACCATCACGCAAGGAGATGTGCCCCCGTGGCCGAGCTGTTCTACGAAGACGACGCCGACCTGTCCATCATCCAGGGCCGCAAGGTCGCGGTCATCGGCTACGGCAGCCAGGGCCACGCCCACGCGCTGTCGCTGCGCGACTCGGGCGTGGACGTCCGTGTCGGCCTCCTGGAGGGCTCGAAGTCCCGCGCCAAGGCGGAGGAGGCCGGCCTGCGCGTCGTGTCGCCGTCCGAGGCCGCGGCCGAGGCCGACGTCATCATGATCCTGGTGCCGGACCCCATCCAGGGCGACGTGTACAAGGAGGCCATCGAGCCGAACCTGAAGGCGGGCGACGCCCTCTTCTTCGGCCACGGCCTCAACATCCGCTTCGGCTTCATCACCCCGCCGGCCGACGTCGACGTCTGCATGGTCGCCCCGAAGGGCCCGGGCCACCTGGTCCGCCGCCAGTACGTCGAGGGCCGCGGTGTCCCCGCGATCGTCGCCGTCGAGCAGGACGCCACCGGCAAGGGCTTCGACCTGGCGCTCTCGTACGCCAAGGGCATCGGCGCCACCAAGGCCGGCGTCATCAAGACCACCTTCACCGAGGAGACCGAGACCGACCTGTTCGGTGAGCAGGCCGTCCTCTGCGGTGGCACCGCCGCCCTGGTCAAGGCCGGTTTCGAGACCCTGGTCGAGGCCGGCTACCAGCCGGAGATCGCCTACTTCGAGTGCCTGCACGAGCTGAAGCTCATCGTCGACCTCATGTACGAGGGCGGCCTGGAGAAGATGCGCTGGTCCATCTCGGAGACCGCCGAGTGGGGCGACTACGTCACCGGCCCGCGCATCATCACCGCCGACACCAAGGCCGAGATGAAGAAGGTCCTCGCCGAGATCCAGGACGGCACCTTCGCCAACACCTGGATCGCCGAGTACAAGGCCGGTCTGCCGAAGTACAACGAGTACAAGAACGCCGACTCCGAGCACCTGCTGGAGACCACCGGCAAGAAGCTCCGCAAGCTCATGAGCTGGGTCAAGGAAGAGGCGTAGGCCTCCCGTCGCGCCCGGCGCACACCCCACGGGGGCGTGCGCCGGGCGCGACGTACAGCCGCGCCGGGGCAGGCCTGGGCCAGGCCTGCCCCGTCTGTACATCTGGTTGATCCCGTGCGAGTGATTTCGCCGTACGGGAGCAGCCCGGCCCCCCGCCCGTCGATACACTTCCGAGTGCGCGTCAGGCCCACAGCGTCGTGCGTCTATCTACGCGGCATGCCACCTTCCCCCGCTGGTCACGCCACCTTCGTGCCATGGACCGGGGAGAACCGGACAGTTAAGGACACACTGTCGTGAGCACTGTGACTTCCAAAAACGCCGTCGTACTGATCGCCGAAGAGCTGTCGCCCGCCACCGTTGACGCCCTCGGGCCGGACTTCGAGATCCGCCACTGCAACGGTGCGGACCGTACCGAGCTGCTGACCGCCATCGCCGACGTGGACGCGATCCTGATCCGCAGCGCCACCAAGGTGGACGCCGAGGCGCTGGCCGCGGCGAAGAAGCTGAAGGTCGTCGCCCGCGCCGGTGTCGGCCTGGACAACGTCGACGTCTCCGCCGCCACCAAGGCCGGCGTGATGGTCGTCAACGCGCCGACCTCCAACATCGTGACCGCGGCCGAGCTGGCCTGTGGCCTGCTGATCGCCAGCGCCCGGCACATCGCCCCCGCCAACGCCGCCCTCAAGCAGGGCGAGTGGAAGCGCAACAAGTACACCGGTGTCGAGCTCTCGGAGAAGGTGCTCGGCGTCGTCGGCCTCGGCCGGATCGGCGTGCTGGTCGCCCAGCGGATGTCCGCCTTCGGCATGAAGATCGTCGCCTACGACCCCTACATCCAGGCCGCCCGCGCGGCCCAGATGGGCGTCAAGCTGCTGACGCTGGAGGAGCTGCTGGAGGTGTCGGACTTCATCACCGTGCACCTTCCGAAGACCCCCGAGACCATCGGCCTGATCGGCGACGAGGCGCTGCACAAGGTCAAGCCGACCGTGCGCATCGTCAACGCGGCCCGCGGCGGCATCGTCGACGAGGCCGCGCTCGCCAGCGCCCTGCGCGACGGCCGGGTGGCCGGCGCCGGCCTGGACGTGTACGCCAAGGAGCCCTGCACCGACTCCCCGCTGTTCGCCTTCGACAACGTGGTCGCCACCCCGCACCTGGGCGCCTCCACCGACGAGGCGCAGGAGAAGGCCGGTATCGCGGTCGCCAAGTCGGTCCGCCTCGCGCTGGCCGGCGAGCTGGTACCCGACGCGGTCAACGTCCAGGGCGGCGTGATCGCCGAGGACGTGCGCCCGGGCCTGCCGCTCGCCGAGAAGCTCGGCCGGATCTTCACCGCGCTGGCCGGCGAGGTCGCCGTCCGCCTGGACGTCGAGGTCCGCGGCGAGATCACCCAGCACGATGTGAAGGTGCTCGAACTCTCCGCGCTCAAGGGTGTGTTCGAGGACGTCGTGGCCGAGACGGTCAGCTACGTCAACGCCCCGCTGTTCGCGCAGGAGCGCGGCGTCGAGGTCCGCCTGACGACCAGCAGCGAGAGCCCCGAGCACCGCAACGTCATCACCGTGCGCGGCACGCTCTCCGGCGGCGGCGAGATCGCCATCTCGGGCACCCTGTCCGGCCCGAAGCAGATCCAGAAGATCGTCGGCGTGGACGCCTTCGACGTGGACGTGGCGCTCACCGACCACATGGCGTTCTTCAAGTACGAGGACCGCCCCGGCGTGGTCGGCATCCTGGGCCGCCACCTCGGCGACGCGGGCATCAACATCGCGGGCATGCAGGTCGCCCGTGAGGGTGAGGGCGCGCTCGCCTCGATCACCGTCGACAGCCAGATCCCGCAGGAGGTCCTGTCGGCGATCGCGGCCGAGATCGGCGCCAAGTTCGCCCGCTCGGTCGACCTGCGCTGACCCCGGCGCCGGCCCTCCGGCCGGCAGCCCGCCGCGGCCCTCCCGTCCTCGTGACGGGAGGGCCGCGGCCGTTCCCGGGCCGTTCCCGGGCCGTTCCGGGGCCGTTCCCGGGCTCCCCGGCCCCGTGGTGCCCGGGGCCGTACGGGTGGCCGGGGCGGGTGCCGTCTCAGATAGTAGGAAATCCAAGTAGTTGTGCAGACAGCGACGGGTGGGGCGTCGTACCGTGAAAGAGCCATACGGTCAGCCACCCCTGGCTCCTACCTTCCGGTCAGGGCGCGTGGGCCCGTGTGTGCCGTACGCGCTACGGCAGGCGACCCCTGCTCGGCGTACCAACCCTCCCCACCCTCAGCACTTCCACGTGCACTGAACCGAGGAGCCCGGTATGCCCCCCACCGCAGACCTGCTCACCCACCGTGACCACCGCGCCGCCCAGGCGCCCGCCCGCCCGGCCACCCGTCGCCGGCGCCGGGTGGAGCCCGACCCCCAGGTCGCCGCCGCCCTGCAGCGGGCGCTGGACCGCCGCGACAACGGCGGCGAGACCGGCCACCTGGGGTAGCCCCGAGCCGCCCCCGCTCACCCGGATGGCCTGACGTCCTGTCACTCCGGAGAGTGCAAGTGGCCCCCGTACGAGGGAGGTTGCTCGCACTCCCCGGCGCGATGATCGTAATTTGAGGCCTCCGGAGGGGAGATCGACGTCCGCACGGGGCGGACGTCAGCGGCACGCGTGCGGATCAGACCCCCGCCGGGGGAGAGGGCCCAGTGCTCAAGCAATCCGTCCGCCGCCCGCTCAGCAGACTCGGCGTCGCGCTGGCCCTGATGGCGGGGCCGGTGGGCGTCCTCGGCGCCCATCCGGCGGCCCTGGCCGACACCGCACCCGTCGGCAGCACCGCGGCCGGCGGCGCGCCGGCCCGGGCCGCCGGGCCGCCGGCCGCCGGGCAGGTCACCGTCCTGCTGGAACTCGGCACCGAACCCGCCGCCCCCGCCTGGCAGCGCGCCGCCGCCGGGGCCAGGCGCGCCCTGCGCTCCCCCGAGGTGGTGCGCCAGGAGGCCGCCCGGGCCGGCGCGGGCCAGCGCCGGGAGGCCGTCCGGGCCCTGGACCGGCTGGCCGCCGACGTCCGCGCCGCCGTCCCCGAGGCCCACGAGCTCTACCGGACCGAGGCCCTGCTCACCGGTCTGGCCGTCACCGCGCCGGCCGGCCGGCTGCCCGCCCTGCGCGCCCTGCCCGGCGTCCGGGCCGCCCACCCGGTCGCCCGCAAGGAGCGGGTCAACGCCTACTCCGTTCCGCTCACCGGCGCGCCCGCGGTCTGGGCCGGGGTGCCCGGCGGCTCCGGCGACGCCGACCGCCCGAACACCGGCCAGGGCGTGCGGATCGGCATCATCGACAGCGGGATCGACTACACCCACGCCGACTTCGGCGGCCCCGGCACCGAGCAGGCCTTCCGGGCCGTGGACGGCGCCGCGCCCGCCCCGGCCGGCCTCTTCCCCAACCCGAAGGTCACCGGCGGCAAGGACCTGGTCGGCGACGACTACGACCCCGACCCCTCCTCCCCGACGTTCCAGCCGCAGCCGCACCCGGACGACAACCCGATCGACTGCGCCCTCAACGGCCACGGCACCCATGTGGCCGGTACCGCGGCCGGCCTCGGGGTGAGCGCCGACGGCCGCACCTACACCGGCCCCTACCTCCCGGGCCTGGACCCGGCGGGCTTCCGGGTCGGCCCGGGCGCCGCCCCCGGCGCGGAGCTGTACGCGATCCGGGTGTTCGGCTGCGACGGCTCCACCGACCAGCTCACCCAGGCCCTCGACCTGGCCGCCGACCCGGACGGCGACGGCGACCTCACCGACCGCCTGGACGTGGTCAACCTCTCGCTCGGCAGCCGCTTCGGCAACACCGACGACGCCGACTCGATCGCCGCCGACCGCCTCTCCGCCCTGGGCACCCTGGTGGTCGCCTCGGCCGGCAACGAGGGCGACGTCTACGGCATCGGCGGCAGCCCCGGCACGGCCCCCCGCGCGCTCACGGTGGCCGCCTCCGTCGACCCGCACAGCGACGCGGACGGCCTGCGGGTGCTCGCCCCCGCCGACCTGGCCGGCGTCGTCCCGGCCCACTGGAGCTCCCGCTACCAGGACTGGGCGGCCAAGGAGGTCAGCGGCGAACTCGCCGTGCCGGTCGACCAGTCGGACGGCTGCACGCCCTTCGACGAGAGCGACCGGGCCCGGCTGGCCGGGCGGATCGCGGTGCTCAGCTGGCAGACCAAGGACTCCGAGCGGGCCTGCGGGTCCGGCCCGCGGGCCGACCACGCGGCCGACGCCGGCGCCGTCGGCACGCTGTTCGCGGCCGTCGACGACCACCTCGCCGAGATCGCCGGCAACGACCGGATCCCGGCCGTGCTGCTCGCCCGTGCCGACGGCGAGCGGCTGCGCGCCGCTGCCGCCGAGGGCGCCGTCACCGTTCAGCTCGCCACCCCCGGCAACACCCTGCACGGCGTGGTCGCCCAGGAGCAGCCGCAGCGCACCGACACCCTCACCGACTTCACCTCGCGCGGCATCGGTGTCCCCGGCGTGGTCAAGCCCGACGTGGCGGCGCCCGGCGAGACCATCTGGTCGGCGAAGGCCGGCAGCGGCTCCGGCGGCATGCGCGAGGGCGGCACCTCGATGGCGGCCCCGCACGTGGCGGGCCTCGCCGCCCTGGTCCGCTCGGCGCACCCCGACCTGACCGTCGAGCAGGTCAAGGCCGCGCTGATGAACACCGCGACCGACACCTGGTCCGGCGACGAGCACAGCGGCCCGGTGTACGGGCCGGAGCGGACCGGCGCCGGGCGGGCCCGGGTCGACCTCGCCGTCCGCACGCCCGCCGTCGCGTACGCGGCGGGGGAGGGCGCCGTCGAGGGCGCGGTCGGGGTCTCCTTCGGCCCCGTACCGGTCGGCGGCCCGCTGGAGCTGACCCGCGAGGTCGAGGTCCGCAACGTCTCCGGCGCTCCGCTGACCTACCGGACCGGCTACCGGGCCGCCACCGAACTGCCCGGCGCGGCCTTCGGCCTGGCGCCCGAGCGGATCACCGTGCCGGCGGGCGGCGCCGCGCGGGTCACCGTCACCCTGCGCGTCCCCGGGGAGCTGGGCCGGATCCCGGACCCGACCGTCGACACCGCCCAGGCCGGCCACGCCCGCAGCTACCGGGGCGAGCTCTCCGGCCTGCTGCTGCTCACCCCCGACGGCCCGCAGGGGGCCGGCCCGGACGGCCCGCCGGAGCTGCGGGTGCCGCTGTTCGCCGCGCCCCGGGCCGCCTCCGACCTGAGCGCCGAGGTGCAGGCCCGGCTGCCGCGGACCGGCACCCTGCTGACCCTGGGCGGTACCGCCGCACCCGCCGCGACCGGCGGCCTGGTCAGCGCCTTCGCCCTGGCCGGCGAGGGGGAGCGCTGGCCGGACTGCCCGGCCGACGGGATCTGCGTCGACCGCCCGGGCGACCGGTCCGCCGACCTGCGGGCGGCCGGCGCCGCCACCGACGCGCCGGCCGTCGCCACCGGCCCGGATGACCAGCTCGGCCGGGGCATGCTCTACCTCGCCGCGAACTTCTGGGCCCCCGCCGTCACCCCGGTCGGCGTGCACGCCGCCCGGGCCTCGATCGACACCGACGGGGACGGCACCACCGACGTCCTGGTCTCCGCCGACCGGTTGCGCGGCAGCGACGTCCTGGTGGCCCGGGCGCTGGACGCGCGCACCGGCAAGGAGCTGGACGTCCAGCCGCTGAACGCCCGCTGGGGCGACACCGACACCGACCTGCTGGACAGCGACACCGTCGTGCTGCCGGTCCGGCTGTCCGTGCTGCCCGGGCTCCGGGAGGGTGCCTCGCAGATCCGCTACGGGCTCTGGACCGGCCCCGCCGCGCCCGGACTGCCCGATGCGGCCGAGGCGTACTCCTCGATCGGGCTGGACGGCGACCGGCCGACCGCCGTCCTCGACGTGCTGCACCCGGCGCTGGACGTCCGCAGCGGGATCGGCGGCCCGGCCGCCGCGCTGGCGCCGGAGCGGCCCGGCGCGGTGCTGGAGGTCCGCCGGGCGGCCGGTGACCGGACCGGGCTGCTGCTCGTCCACCACCTCAACACGGACGGGCGGCGGGCCCAGATCATCGGCCTCGGCTGAGCCGCGGCCTTCCGCCGGGGCCGGGGCCGGGGCGGAGCTGGTCCGGGCCGGCCGGACCGGGGGAGGCCCCGGCTCAGACCGGGGGCGGCGGTGCGGCCGGCCCGCCGCCCCCGGCCGCCGTCGCCCCGGCCCGCCGGGTCGCCCGGGCCGACCTGGCCGGCCGGCGGCGCGGCCAGTGGGTGGCCGCGACCAGCGCCACCACCCCGGCCGCGGCCAGTCCCACCACCAGTCCGGCCGCGAGCCCCGGCTGCCGGAACGAGCAGGTGAGGCGGGAGTCCCCGGGCTTCAGCGGCACACCGATCAGCCCCACCACGGACTGTGGCGCGGTGTACGGCCCGCCGCCCGCCGAGCAGGACCAGCCCCGGACGGCCGGCACCGACAGCACGGCGGTGCCGGCCGGACCGGCCGGGAGCACCGCGCCGAGACTGTGCCCGCCCGCCGTCACCACGGCGCCGCCGCCCGCCGCCAGCCGCGCCAGCGTCTCCTCCAGCGCGCCGGCCCGCAGGCAGCCCAGCGGCCTGGCCGGGATCTGGCCGGCGGCGGACGTCCGGAGCAGCACCTCCACCCGGCCGTCGGCCGGCACCGGGCCGAGCACCCGTACCCCCACCGCCGTGTACGGCTGCTCGCCGTCGCTGGTGAAGGTGCTGCCCAGCCCCGACACGGTGCCGTGGAACCAGAGGGGGTGGAAGTACGCCGTACTGCCCGGCGGGCAGCTCGCCGCCAGTACGGTGCCGGCCTGGCCCGGCGGGGTGGCCGGCACCGACCAGCCGCTGCTGCCGTGCGGTACCGCGGGCGGCCCGCCGGCCGGCGCGGGCTCGGGGACGTCGTAGAGCGCGCCGCCCAGCACGGTCTCCCGCCGGGTCCACACCGAGCCGGTGTCGCCCGGACCGGGCGGGCGCACGGTGACCAGTGCCGGGGCGGCGGCGCCCCGGACGGTGAAGCCGTTCGGGGCCGGGCCGTCCGCCAGGTAGCTGCGGACGCCGAACAGCGCCCGGCCGACCGGGTCGTCCGGGCTCAGGGTGTGCCGGCCGGAGCTGGTCCAGCCCGCGCCCAGGTCGTGCAGGGTCTGCGCGAGGGCGGCGGGCAGCTGGTCGGAGGCGTACCCGCCGCCCTGGCCGCCCAGCAGCAGCGGGTCGTTGGCGGTGAACGCGTGCGGACCGGGATCGGCTCGGCCGTCCGGCCAGTCGTCGGCCGCCCGCAGCGCCCGGTAGGCGGCCTCGGCCGGCGCCACGGCCACCTGCCGTCCGGACCCGCCGCCCGCCGAGTACGCCGACCAGACGGCGCCGCCCAGCACCCCCACGGTCAGCGCCACGGTGACCAGCCCGCTCGCCCGGGGCCGGTCGTGCAGCAGCTCCAGCGCCCACAGGGCGGCCAGCGCGGCGGCGCCGCTGGCCGCCGCCCGTAGCCAGTCCGGGGTGCGCAGCGCGTCCTGGCCGTGGACGAGCACCGCGAGCAGCAGCACCAGCCCGGCCCCGCCGAGCAGGGCGAGCGGCCCGGGCCGGTGCGAGAGCGAGACCCAGGCGGCCAGCACCAGCAGTCCGCTGACCACGAAGGCCGCCCGGTACGGGCCCGCCACCGGCAGGGCCAGCCCGTGCCAGCGCAGCACCTCGGGCCGCCAGAACAGGCTCAGCGCCGCCAGCGCGGGCAGCCCGCACCAGGCGATCCGCTCCCTGGGCCGCACCCGGGGGTTGAAGGGCAGGCTCGCCGCCAGCAGCAGCCCGAGCATTCCGACGGCGACGTCCGGCAACGGCGGCGCGGCCTGCCCGCCGGGCAGCAGCCGGGCGAGCTGGGCGAGCAGCCCCGGCGAGCCGTCGGTGGCGCTGAGCGGCCCGGGCTGGGCGTCCTGCGCGGCGGTGACGGCGACGAACAGCACCGGCGAGGAGACCAGCGCCCCGGCCACCGTCATGGTCACCGCCCGCCCGGTCACCCGGACCCAGGCCCGCAGGGCGGACCCCGGCAGCAGCGGGGCGGTGACCACCAGCCGGACCACCAGCACCAGTCCGGCGGTGAGGGTGGCCGCCACGGCGGTGTGCAGGCTGCCGGTCCAGGCCGCCGCCACGCAGACGGCGCCGGCCGCCCAGCGGCGCTCGCGCAGGCACCAGTCGGCCGCCAGCAGCAGCAGCGGCAGCGCCACCGGCCCCCACATCCACCCCGGGTTCGCCGCGCCGTCGTCCAGCACCCAGGCGCAGAGTGCGTACCCGACCGCGAGCAGCGCCCGCAGCCAGGGCGGCCCGGGGTGCAGCCGGCCCAGGGCGTGGGTCATCAGCGCGGCGGCGGCGGCGATGCTCAGCACGGTGACCAGGAGCACGGCCGTGCCGACGGCGGAGCGGGGGAAGAGCCCGACCAGCCAGGAGAAGGGGTTGAGCAGGTAGGCGGCGAGGTCGGGCAGGAACGGGGTGCCGTAGCCGCTGCCCCAGTTGAACAGCAGGTCGCCGGTGGTGTTGCCGTGCAGCAGGTCCCACAGGTGGGCGTGGAACGGGACGGCGACGTCCCGCAGGGCGGCGCCGGCGGGGGCGTGCGGACCGAACGGGTAGGTCCCGCGGGCGGCCGCCGCCAGGCAGTACGCGCCCGCCGCCAGCGCGGCGGCGACCCCGGCCGCGGCGGCCTCCCGGCGGCGAGGGGTGAAGGTCTCGCTCAACGCGCCGTGGTCCGTTCTGCGAGGAATGTCCAGGCCTGATCGGATCGAGCATAGGAGGCGGGGGCGCACGGCCGGGCCAGGCGCTCCCTCGTGGGAGTGGCTTCTTCCGGGTGCCCGCCCAGTAGCCTGGGAACACCCGCCAGACTCGCCGCGTGGGAGCAATCATGAGCGCCGAACCGTACCCCGACTGGATCCGCCCGCCGGTCGGCGGCTGGACCGCCGACGATCTCGACCGGCTGCCGGACCTCCCGCCGCACACGCAGCTGATCGACGGGAGCCTGGTTTTCGTGAGTCCTCAGACGAAGTTCCATGTGCGCACGATCCGCGCACTGGAGCAGGCGCTGCTGGCGGCCGTCCCGGCCGGCTGGGAGGTGTGGCGGGAGATGACGGTGAAGCTGAACGCCCGGAACCGGCCCGAGCCCGACCTGCTGGTGGTGGACGAGAGTTCGGACACCGGGTTCGACCAGACCTTCTTCCTTCCCGGCGACGTGCTGCTCGCCGTCGAGGTGGTCTCCGAGGAGTCCAAGGAGCGGGACCGCGACACCAAGCCCCGGAAGTACGCCGCCGCCGGCATCCCGCACTTCTGGCGGGTCGAGAGCGACGAAGGTCGCCCCGTGGTCTACGTGTACGAGCTGGACCCGGCCACCGGCGGGTACGGCGTGGCGGGGATCCACCACAAGGTGCTGAAGCTGGACCGCCCGTTCCCGGTGGACGTCGAACTCGGCTGACGGGCCGCCCACCTGTGCGGGCGACACGACGCGTCCGGATAGTGGACATCAGGTGTCAGCCCGTGGACGCCGGAGTAGGGTCCCCTACATGTCTCGCAGCCTTCGTCTCGCAGTGATCCCCGGTGACGGCATCGGCCAGGAAGTGGTGGCCGAAGGCCTCAAGGTCCTGGGTGCCGCCCTCCCCGCGGACGTCAAGGTGGAGGCGACCGAGTACGACCTCGGCGCCCGCCGCTACCACCGCACCGGGGAGACCCTCCCGGACAGCGTGCTGGAGGAGCTCAAGGGCCACGACGCGATCCTGCTGGGCGCCATCGGCGACCCGAGCGTCCCGTCCGGCGTCCTGGAGCGCGGGCTGCTGCTGAAGCTGCGCTTCGCCTTCGACCACCACATCAACCTCCGCCCGGGCAAGCTCTTCCCCGGTGTGAAGTCGCCGCTGGCCGGCGAGCCGGAGATCGACTTCGTCGTCGTCCGCGAGGGCACCGAGGGCCCGTACGTCGGCAACGGCGGCACCCTGCGCACCGGTACCGAGCACGAGGTGGCCACCGAGGTCAGCCTCAACACCGCGTACGGCATCGAGCGCGTGGTCCGCGACGCCTACCGCCGCGCCGACGCCCGCCCGCGCAAGAAGCTGACCCTCGTCCACAAGAACAACGTGCTGGTGCACGCCGGTCACCTGTGGACCCGGATCTTCCAGCAGGTCGGCCAGGAGTTCCCCGAGGTCACCACCGACTACCTGCACGTCGACGCCGCGACGATCTTCTTCGTCACCCAGCCCGAGCGCTTCGACGTGATCGTCACCGACAACCTGTTCGGTGACATCCTCACCGACCTGGCCGCGGCCGTCACCGGTGGCATCGGCCTGGCGGCGAGCGGCAACATCAACCCGTCCGGCGACTTCCCGTCGATGTTCGAGCCCGTGCACGGCTCGGCGCCGGACATCGCCGGCCAGGGCAAGGCCGACCCGACCGCCACCGTGCTGTCCGTCGCCATGCTGCTGGAGCACCTCGGCTTCACCGCCGAGGCCGCCAAGGTCGAGGCCGCCGTGGCCGCCGACCTGGCCGAGCGCGCCGGCGCCCGCTCCACCTCGCAGGTCGGCGACGCGCTCGTCGCCCGAGTATCCGGCTGACGGGCCGGAGCACCTCGCCAGCTGCATGCCAGCTGTTCGGCACGGCCCTCCAGATGCGACCATCAACAGTGGGCCGTGCCGTCGTGCGTTCGATCAGTCCGAATCACCGACGGGCAGGGCCCGGACCAACCCCACGGTGAAGGACAGACAGCCATGAGTACGCCCACCCAGGCGCCCATCACGTTCGACCTCAAGCCCTCCGCCCACCCGCTGGCCGACGCGGAGCGGGTGGCCCGGCTGGCCAATCCCGGTTTCGGCCGGGTCTTCACCGACCACATGGTGACCATCCGCTGGACCGAGGGCCGGGGCTGGCACGACGCCCAGCTGACGCCGTACGCGCCGCTGGAGATCGACCCGGCGAACATGACGCTGCACTACGGGCAGGCGATCTTCGAGGGCCTCAAGGCCTACCGTCAGGCCGACGGCTCCATCGCGACCTTCCGCCCGACCGCCAACGCCGAGCGCTTCCAGGCCTCCGCCCGCCGGCTCGCGATGCCCGAGCTGCCGGTCGAGGCCTTCGTCGAGGCCGTCGAGCTGCTCGTCCAGCAGGACCAGGCGTGGGTCCCGAGCGAGCCCGAGCAGAGCCTGTACCTGCGGCCGTTCATGTTCGCCACCGAGGTCGGCCTGGGTGTCCGGCCCGCGAACGAGTACCTCTTCATGATCATCGCCTCGCCGGCCGGCGCCTACTTCCCCGGCGGCGTCAAGCCCGTCTCCGTCTGGCTCTCCGAGGAGTACGTCCGGGCCGCCCCCGGCGGCACCGGCACCGCCAAGTGCGCGGGAAACTACGCCGCCTCGCTGATCGCCCAGGCCCAGGCCGCCGAGAAGGGCTGCGACCAGGTCGTCTGGCTCGACGCCGCCGAGCACCGGTGGATCGAGGAGATGGGCGGGATGAACCTGTACTTCGTCTTCGGCGAGGGCAAGGACGCGAAGATCGTCACTCCCGAGCTCTCCGGCGCGCTGCTCCCCGGCATCACCCGTGACTCGCTGCTCGCGATGGCCGCCGACCTCGGCTACGCCGTCGAGGAGCGCCGGATCTCCACCGACGAGTGGAAGCAGGGCAACGCCGACGGCACCCTGACCGAGGTCTTCGCCTGCGGCACCGCCGCGGTCATCACCCCGGTCGGCTCGGTCAAGTCGGCCCGCGCCGACTGGACGGTCGGCGCCGGCGAGCCCGGCCCGATCACCCTGGAGCTGCGCAAGGCGCTGCTCGCCGTCCAGGGCGGCCAGGCGCCGGACACCCACGGCTGGCTGCACAAGATCGTCTGACCCTCGTGCCGGGCGCCCCGCAGCGGCGGGGCGCCCGCGCCGAGTAGCCTCGACGCGTTCCGCTCGTTGAGTCGCCGGACGCACTGAGTCGGACGCACTGAGCCGGACGCGCTGAGCCGGCTGCACAGCCGGACGCTCCGGGCCGGACGCTCCGCGTCGGCGAGGAGTCCGTCCCGGATGGCGAGACACCGCAGCCGCATCCTGGATGCTGTGCCAGACTGCGAACGTGTCCTCGCTCGCGCTCATTATTAGCAGCAGGCGCGCCGGTCCACAGTGACCGCTCCGCAGTACCCCTTCGCGGAGCGACCTGGTGTCAGACCCGCGCGCAGACCTCTCGCACCCGCGAGGGGTCTTTTGTTTTGCCCCGCAGGCCCAACCCCCGGCCCGCAGGGCAGGATCCGGAGCCCCGGAGCCCCCACAAGGGGCTGTTCGGTCCTCCGGATGGTGCGCGGGCATGGTGGACAGTGGAGCCAGACATCCGGCAACAGCAGTTCCCCTCCCGCCCGGTTCCGGGCGGGAGGGGCCCAGCCCGAACGGAGAAACCAGGGCCATGACCGAGGCCAGCAGCGATTCCAACGACAGCTTCCACGTCTTCGACACCACCCTGCGCGACGGCGCGCAGCGCGAGGGCATCAACCTCACGGTGGCCGACAAGCTGAACATCGCCCGGTACCTGGACGAGTTCGGCGTCGGGTTCATCGAGGGCGGCTGGCCCGGTGCCAACCCCCGGGACACCGAGTTCTTCGCCCGCGCCGCCGCCGAGCTGGACCTCAAGCACGCACGGCTGGTCGCCTTCGGAGCCACCCGACGGGCCGGCGGCAGCGCCGCCGACGACCCGCAGTTGGCCGCCCTGGTCAACTCGGGCGCGCCGGTCGTCACCCTGGTCGCCAAGTCGCACGACCGACACGTCGAGCTGGCCCTGCGCACCACGCTGGACGAGAACCTGGCGATGGTCCGGGACAGCGTCTCGTTCCTGCGCTCGCAGGGCCGCCGGGTGTTCATCGACTGCGAGCACTTCTTCGACGGTTACAAGGCCAACCGCGACTACGCGCTCGCCGTGGTGCGTGCCGCCCACGAGGCCGGCGCCGACGTGGTGGTGCTCTGCGACACCAACGGCGGGATGCTGCCGGCCGGGGTGCACGAGATCGTCGCCGACGTGCTGGCCGTCACCGGGGCGCGGCTGGGCATCCACGCCCAGGACGACACCGGCTGCGCGGTCGCCAACTCGCTGGCGGCGGTGGACGCCGGCGCCACCCATGTGCAGTGCACCGCGAACGGCTACGGCGAGCGGGTCGGCAACGCCAACCTCTTCCCGGTGGTCGGCGCGCTGGAGATCAAGTACGGCATGAAGGTGCTGCCGGAGGGCCGGCTCGCCGAGATGACCCGGATCTCGCACGCCATCGCCGAGGTGGTGAACCTGGCGCCCTCCACCCACCAGCCGTACGTCGGCGTCTCGGCGTTCGCGCACAAGGCGGGCCTGCACGCCTCCGCGATCAAGGTGGACCCGGACCTCTACCAGCACATCGACCCCGAGCGGGTCGGCAACACCATGCGGATGCTGGTCTCCGACATGGCCGGCCGGGCCTCGGTCGAGCTGAAGGGCAAGGAGCTGGGCTACGACCTCTCCGCCGACCGCGACCTGGTCGGCCGGGTGGTGGCCAAGGTCAAGGAGCAGGAGAACCTCGGCTACACCTACGAGGCCGCGGACGCGTCCTTCGAGCTGCTGCTGCGCGACGAGGTGCGCGGCGGCCGGGAGCGCTTCTTCACCCTGGAGTCCTGGCGGACGATCAGCGAGCAGCAGGCCGGCAACGGGAACGGCGGGGGCGAGAGCGCCGGCAACGAGGCCACCGTGAAGCTCTGGGCGAAGGGCGAGCGCCGGATCGCGACCGGCGAGGGCAACGGCCCGGTCGACGCGCTGGACCGGGCCCTGCGGGCGGCGCTGGAAGGCATCTACCCGCAGCTCGCCAAGATGGAGCTGGTGGACTACAAGGTGCGCATCCTGGAGGGCCAGCACGGTACGGGCTCCAAGACCCGGGTGCTGATCGAGTCCACCGACGGCACCACGTCCTGGTCCACGGTGGGGGTCGCGGACAACGTGATCGCCGCTTCCTGGCGGGCACTTGAGGACGCCTACACCTACGGCCTGATCCGGGCGGGGCTCGACCCGCAGGAGTGAAACCGGCCGGGGGGTGCGGGCCGCGGCCGGCGCCCGGCCGGGCCGGTGGACGATCGGAAAGTGGCCCACGGACCGGGTAGGTCCGTGGGCCACGTCGCGTCCAGGCCGGGCCCGGTGCTCAGCGGAGTCGGGCGAGGAGGGCGTGTTCGACGAGGGTGATGAGGGCGCTTTTGGCGCTGTCGCGTCGGCGGGCGTCGAGGGCGATGACGGGGGTGTCGGGGCCGAGTTGGAGTGCTTCGCGGACTTCGTCGGGGGTGTGGGGCTGGTGTCCTTCGAAGCCGTTGAGTGCGACGACGAAGGGGAGTCCGCTGTTTTCGAAGTAGTCGAGTGCGGGGAAGCAGTCGGCGAGGCGGCGGGTGTCGACGAGGACGACGGCGCCGATGGCGCCGCGGACGAGGTCGTCCCACATGAACCAGAAGCGGTCCTGGCCGGGGGTGCCGAAGAGGTAGAGGATGAGGTCTTCGTCGAGGGTGATTCGGCCGAAGTCCATGGCGACGGTGGTGGTCGTCTTGCCTGCGGTGTGGGTGAGGTCGTCGATGCCGGCGCTGGCGCTGGTCATGACGGCTTCGGTGCGCAGGGGGTTGATCTCGGAGACGGCGCCGACGAGGGTGGTCTTGCCGACGCCGAAGCCGCCGGCGACGACGATCTTCGCGGAGGTGGTGGCGCGGGTCGCGGCGGCCGCGTTAGAGCTTGCGAAGTCCACTGAGGACCCTTTCGAGCAGCGTGACGTCGGGCTGGTTTCCGGATTCGCCGCCGGAAGCGGGCTGGTGGATGGCCACGAGGCCGGCCTCGGCGAGGTCGGCGACCAGGATGCGGGCCACTCCCAGGGGCAGGGAGAGCAGGGCCGACACCTCGGCGACGGACTTGACCTCCGTGCACAGGGAGCAGATCCGCTGGTGCTCGGGGAGCAGGGTGGCCAGGCGCTGCGGGTCGACGTTCGCGGAGACCAGCGCCTCCAGGGCGAGTTCGTACCGCGGCCGGGTGCGTCCGCCGGTCATCGCGAACGGACGGATCAGCGGACCGGAGTCCTCTTCGTCCTCGAACTCCTCGACGTGGCCGGGGGCTTCGGGCGCGGGGTAGGCGCCGGGCCGGCGCTCCCACGGCTGCTGGCCGTACTCCTGGCCGTACTGCCGCTGGTCGTACTGGCGTTCTTCCTGCGGGCGGCCGAACTGGTCCTGCTGGTACGGCTGCTGACCGTACTGCTGGCCGAACTGCTCCTGCTGGTACGACTGCTGACCGTACTCCGGGCCGGGCTGCTGGTGCCGGCCGTACTGCTGGCCGTGGCCGACGCCAGGGGCTCCGAAGGCGTCGTGGCCGGTGCCTGGGTACGGAACGCCGTACTGGCCGCTATGGTCGTCGGGCGGGTTCACGGATCCTCTCCTCACAAGGTGCGGCGGTGCGTTGCGAGCCCCGGACGAGTCCGGGGCCGGTGGTGCGAAGGCCGTACAACGTCCGAACCCGAGCCCGCTGAAGCGGGCCCGGGACGGGCGCAGAGGTGCTTCGAATACCAGGACGGTATCCGACGATCCGTCAGTGCAGGAGACTGCCCTGGAGTTCGGCGCGCAGTGCGGGGGTCAGGACGGCGCCGGCGCGGTCGACGAGGAGTGCCATCTCGTATCCGACGAGGCCGATGTCGGAGTCGGGGGAGGCGAGGACGGCGAGGGAGGATCCGTCGCTGACGGCCATCAGGAAGAGGAAGCCTCGTTCCATCTCGACGACGGTCTGGTTGACCTCGCCGCCCTCGAAGATGCGGGAGGCGCCGGACGTCAGCGAGGTGAGGCCGGATGCGACGGCGGCGAGCTGGTCGGCGCGGTCACGGGGAAAGCCTTCGGACATGGCGAGCAGAAGCCCGTCGGCGGAGACCACCACTGTGTGGGACACCCCGGGGGTGTTGTCCACGAAATTGGTGATCAGCCAGTTCAGGTTCTGTGCGGCCTGGCTCATCTGACTCAACTCAACGCTCCTGGTGGTTCGAGCCGCCGAAGAGATCGGTGCTGCGGTTCTGCTGTCCGTTGCCGGACCGGTCGGTCTGGTCGGGGTCGATCCGGAAGCTCCCGGTGTTGCCGGAGCCACTCGTCGCGCTGCGGCCCTGCTCCACGCCGCGGCGCAGGTTGGTGAGCCGGCCGCGGACCTCCTCCGGAGTGCGGGAGACCTGCGGGCCGTCCTGGGGGGTCGGCTTGGCGTTGCCGGCCACCAGGTTCTGCTTGGGCACCCGGCGCGGCAGCCCGGAGGGCGTCACGCCGCCGGCGGCGGGCTCGCGCAGCTGCTCGGCACGCTGCCAGTCGCCGTCGTTGGCGGACTGCCAGGCGGGGGTCGGCTGGCCGGTGGGGCCGGTCGGACCGTACCCGCCGAGCGCCGACACCTCGTGGCCGCGCGGCTCGGGAGCCTCGGTGGCCTCCTTGGCGCCGGTGAACCAGTTCGGCTTGTCGCCGGCGTCCTGGTCGCCGATCGCGCGGGCCCCGAGGCCGGCGCCACCGCCGGCCAGCTGCTGGCCCGGGCGGCGCTGCGGCAGCCCGGAGGCGAGCGTCGCGGCGGGCGCGGCCGGTGCGGCCGGCGGCAGGGCGGCGGGCTCCGGGGTGTACGGGTGGCCGGCGGCCTCCTCGCGGGCCTGCCGGACGTCGTCCAGGTAGGAGTCGCCGCGGTAGCCGTCGAACTCCTGCTGACCGTACTGGTCGTCCTGGCCGCCGTACTGCTGCCCGTAGCCGTCGCCCTGGTAGCCGCCGTCGTAGCCGGCCTCGGCGTACTGCTGGCCGTAACCCTGCTGGCCGTACTGGTCGCCCTGGAAGCCGTCGCCCTGGAAGGCGTCGTAGCCCCCGTCGCCGTAGGCCTGCCCGTTCTGCACCGGGCGGCCGTACGGGTCCTGGTCGTAACCCTGGGCGCCCTGGAAGGGCTCCTGGGCGTACGGAGCGGCGTACTCCTGCTGCTGGTAGTCGTCCGAGGACGTCCCGTAGGGCGCCTCCTCGATCTCGGCGTCCACCGGCTCGTCCGCGGCGGGGCCGGCCTCCAGGGCCGCGCGGCGGGCCTGGTCGATCCGCTGCTGCGAGCGCTGTACGGCCTCCAGGGCCGGGCTGAAGCCGCTGGCGCCGCCCCGGCCGGTCAGGTGGTCGTCGAAGCCGAGTTCGGCGGCGCTGCGGGCGCCCTGGAGCTCCGCGTTCCACGCCTCCTGGTCGGACTCCTGCTCGGCGAAGATCCGCGAGACGGTGAACTGCTCCTCGGGCTCCGCCGGGGCGTTCATCTCGGTCAGGTGCTGCGGGAGCATCACCAGCGAGGTGGTGCCCGCGGACTCGCCGGACGGACGCAGCTGGACCCGGATGTCGTGGCGCTGCGAGAGGCGGCCGACCACGAACAGGCCCATGCGGCGGGAGATGGTGGCGTCCACCGTGGGCGGCTCGGCCAGCTTCTCGTTGATCTCGGCGAAGTCCTCGGCGGTGAGGCCGATGCCCTTGTCGTGGATCTCGACCAGCACCCGGCCGTCCGGCAGGCGGGTGGCGTTGACCAGCACCCGGGTCTGCGGGCTGGAGAACGAGGTGGCGTTCTCCAGCAGCTCGGCGAGCAGGTGGACGAGGTCGGTCACGGCGGCGCCGACGACCTCGGCCTCGGGGATGCCGGCCAGCTCGACACGCTCGTACTGCTCCACCTCGGAGGAGGCGGCGCGGAGCACGTCGACCAGCGGCACCGGGGTGTTCCAGCGGCGGCCGGCCTCCTCGCCCGCGAGGACGAGCAGGTTCTCACCGTTGCGGCGCATACGGGTCGCGAGGTGGTCCAGCTTGAAGAGGTTCTCCAGCTGGTCCGGGTCGGCCTCGTTGTTCTCCAGGTCCGTGATCAGCGCCAGCTGGCGCTGGATGAGGCCCTGGCTGCGGCGCGACAGGTTGGTGAAGATCGCGTTGACGTTCCCTCGGAGCAGTGCCTGCTCGGCGGCCAGCGAGACCGCCTGCCGGTGCACCTGGTCGAAGGCGCGGGCGACCTCGCCGATCTCGTCCTTGCCGTGCAGCGGGATCGGGGAGACCGAGGTGTCCACGCGGTCCGGGTCGGTCTTGGAGAGCTTCTCGACCAGGTCCGGCAGGCGGTGGTTGGCGATCTCCAGCGCGGCGCTGTTCAGGGTGCGCATGCCGAGGATCATCGAGCGGGCGATGAACCCGGTGAGCAGACCGGCCAGGGCGAGTGCGGCGATCACGATGACCGAGTTGAGCAGGGCGTCGGTCTGGGCGCGGGACTTGAGGTTCCCGGCGTCGGCGACGACCTGGTCCAGCAGCTGGTTCTCGGTGGCCTGCAGGCTGGCCATGTGGGTGCTGGTGGCCTGCTCCCAGCGCTTGGGCTCCAGGCCCGCGGCGACGGCCTCGGCGATGGCCGCGTCGGCGGCGGCCTTGCCCTTGCTCTGGCCCTCGGCGGCGTTCTGGCTGTAGGCCATGCCGATGGCGAGCAGACCGGGGACGGTCGGCGCGGTGCCGTTGGGCATCCGCAGCGCGGCCCGCTCGTCGGCGTTGGCCTGGGTGACCAGCGCGTCGGCGTAGACCCGGGCGTCCTCGGGGGCGCTGCCGGTGTTGAACTCGGCGATCGAGACCTGCTCCAGCTTCGCGGAGACCAGGAGCTGCTGGATGAGCTCGGTGTTCTCGTAGCGGGTGGTGGAGCCGGCCTGGATGCCGACCAGCAGGTGCAGCATCAGCGCGCGCTGGGTCGAGGCGGAGGCCTTGGCCAGCGAGATGGCGTAGATCGCCCGGCCCTTGCTGGTGACGCTGGAGCTGCCGAAGCCGACCGAGTTGTCGTACGCCATCAGCGGCGCGATCAGGGTCGAGTAGGCGGCCTGGGTGGCGGTCGCGAAGAGCTCGGGCTTGTAGGCGTTGTCGCGCAGGTGGGGCAGCGAGACCAGGAGGCCCTGGAACGCCGCGTCGCGGTGTGCGAGCAGGGCGTCGTCGGAGATCTTGGCGTAGGCGTCCTTGTAACCCTTGAGCGCCGCGTCGGTCTTGGCCCGCAGTGCGGGGACCTTGCCCTCGGCGTCCTGGTTGAGCAGGAGCGGCGCCAGCGACTGGTCGCGCTCGTTCTCCAGGGCGTCGGCCAGCTTGGTGGCGGACCGGGCGAGCTCGGCGGTCTTCACCGCGCGGTCGGCCTTGACGTAGTCGTCGAACGACGAGTTGACGCGAAGGCCGCCGAAGACGAGGCCGATGACGACGGGGATCAGCAGGATCGCGATCAGGCGGGTGGGCACCCGCCAGTTGCGCGGGGCGAGGAACTCGTACCTCCCGCCGGACTCCTTGGCACTCTCCGGTTCGGACTCCGGCTTGGCACCCGGCTTGCGCTCGGAAGCGCCCGGCGCGGCCGCGGGCCCGGCGGGTCCGGCGTTCGGCCGGTCCTCCGTCGGGGTGAACGCGGAGAACCCGGTGGGCTCGGTCGCTCCACCGTTCGGCTCGCTCTGGCGGGGCTCGGAGCGCCGCTGCGGGGTGACTGGCTGCTTACGCCTCACTCGACAACAACCTCTCGGCCGACTGGCGGCCATGGATCAATTCACCGCTACCCCTGGCAGCGGCCCGGGGGCTGGGCGGAACTGCCGTAACAGTCTTCGGGGTAGCTGGAATTTCAGCACGTGCAGGGATTCGGGACAAACAGCTGTTGGTGACGGTTCGGTGCCGCTGGAATCGGACATTTGATGACAAGGTTGGACGAAGCGGAGCGATGCTGGCGCTGAGTGGCGCTGCCCGGCTACTGCAGGTCACTGTCGATCACCAAATGCCTACCGAACTGTTATCCATCCCTCATGTCCGGATGCCGAAATGCCCGCCCGCTGCCTCCGGGGCAGGTGGGCGGGCATCAGGGTGGTCGTCCGGCTCAGCGGAGTCGGGCGAGGAGGGCGTGTTCGACGAGGGTGATGAGGGCGCTTTTGGCGCTGTCGCGTCGGCGGGCGTCGAGGGCGATGACGGGGGTGTCGGGGCCGAGTTGGAGTGCTTCGCGGACTTCGTCGGGGGTGTGGGGCTGGTGTCCTTCGAAGCCGTTGAGTGCGACGACGAAGGGGAGTCCGCTGTTTTCGAAGTAGTCGAGTGCGGGGAAGCAGTCGGCGAGGCGGCGGGTGTCGACGAGGACGACGGCGCCGATGGCGCCGCGGACGAGGTCGTCCCACATGAACCAGAAGCGGTCCTGGCCGGGGGTGCCGAAGAGGTAGAGGATGAGGTCTTCGTCGAGGGTGATTCGGCCGAAGTCCATGGCGACGGTGGTGGTCGTCTTGCCTGCGGTGTGGGTGAGGTCGTCGATGCCGGCGCTGGCGCTGGTCATGACGGCTTCGGTGCGCAGGGGGTTGATCTCGGAGACGGCGCCGACGAGGGTGGTCTTGCCGACGCCGAAGCCGCCGGCGACGACGATCTTCGCGGAGGTGGTGGCGCGGGTCGCGGCGGCCGCGTTAGAGCTTGCGAAGTCCACTGAGGACCCTTTCGAGCAGCGTGACGTCGGGCGTTCCGCCCGACTCGCCCGCGGCGGCGGGCTGGTGGATGGCGACAAGACCGGCCTCGGCGAGGTCGGCCACGAGGATACGGGCCACCCCCAGCGGCACGCCGGCAAGTGCGGAGATCTCCGCGACGGACTTGACCTCGCGGCACAGGCCGACGATCCGGGCGTGCTCGGGGAGCAGCCCTCCGGTGCGCTCGGCGGACGGCGTGGTCGAGATCAGCGCCTCGATCGCCAGCTGGTACCGCGGCCGGGTGCGGCCGCCGGTCATCGCGTACGGACGGACCAGTGGCTGCTGCTCGTAGCCGTCGGACTGGCCACCGTAGCCGCTGCCGTACCCGGAGCCGTACGAGCCGGCGGGTGTCGGGGGCGGGGTCATCTGGGTCCTCCTTGCGCTGCAGCCGTCCGCAGCCGGTTCCAGCTGGGACGATGCTCAGCTGAGGCGGTGCCAGGGGCCCGGGGGCCGCTGACTGAGGGTGGGGACGCCGGGCCCGGTCGGGCCGGACCCGGCGTGGAGGTGGATGGTGACATCTGCTCAGTGCAGGAGACTGCCCTGGAGTTCGGCGCGCAGTGCGGGGGTCAGGACAGTGCCGGCGCGGTCGACGAGGAGTGCCATCTCGTATCCGACGAGGCCGATGTCGGAGTCGGGGGAGGCGAGGACGGCGAGGGAGGATCCGTCGCTGACGGCCATCAGGAAGAGGAAGCCTCGTTCCATCTCGACGACGGTCTGGTTGACCTCGCCGCCCTCGAAGATGCGGGAGGCGCCGGACGTCAGCGAGGTGAGGCCGGATGCGACGGCGGCGAGCTGGTCGGCGCGGTCACGGGGAAAGCCTTCGGACATGGCGAGCAGAAGCCCGTCGGCGGAGACCACCACTGTGTGGGACACCCCGGGGGTGTTGTCCACGAAATTGGTGATCAGCCAGTTCAGGTTCTGTGCGGCCTGGCTCATCTGACTCAACTCAACGCTCCTGATGATCTGCGCCGTTGCCGAAGCTCACGTTGCGGCCGGCCTCGTTGCCGTCCCCGCGGGACCCGAAACTATCGAATCCTGCCTGCTGAGCACCATGGCCGGGGCCCGCGGGATTGCCCTGGCCGCCGGTCTGCTCGGCCCCGGCGCGCCGGCCCTGCTGGATGCCGCGCCGCAGGTTGGTGAGCCGGCCGCGCACCTCCTCGGGAGCGCGGGAGACCTGCGGACCGGTCAGCGGGGCCTGCTCGGCGGTACCGGAGACCAGGTTGGCCTGCGGGGTCCGCCGGGGGAGGCCGGAGAGCGTGATGCCGTTGGTGGACGGCTCGCGGACCTGCTCGGCCCGGCGCCAGCGCTCGTCGTTGGCCGACGGGCGCCACGGGGCGTCGCCCTGGCCGGGCTGCTGGCCCTGCTGGGGCTGACCCTGCTGGGCCTGGGCCTGGGCCTGCGCGGCCTGCTGCTGGGCCTGGGCCTGCTGGGCCTGCTGACCCTGGGGGGCCTGCTGCCGCTGCTGCGGCTGGCCCTGCTGCTGGGCCTGGTACGGCGACCGGCTCGGTCCGGGCGGACCGTCGAAGCCGGGTGCGCTGGTACCGGGACGCTGCGGCTGGTACTGCCTGGCCCGGGCCTGCTGGTCGCCGGCGGGGCGGCCGTCCTCGCGGAACCAGCGGGAGTCGGCCTGCTCCTGACCCTGGCCGACGGCGCCGGCGGGCGCGGTCGGCAGGGCCATCGGCTCCGGCCGGAACTGCTGCTGGGCCTGCTGGGCGGCGGCCTGCTCCTGGCGGACCGGCTCCGGTCGGGCCGGGGTTGGCACGGCCGGCAGCACCGGCTCGACCAGACCGAGGCCGAGCGGGTCGCGCGGGTCGATCTCGCTGGCCTCGAACCGCGGGCGGGCGAACTGCGCCGTCGTCTCCTCGGGCGCGGGCTCGGCCTGTGCGTGCGGCGCGGGGGCCTGCTGGCCCTGGGCACCCTGCGGCAGCGGGCGCTGCGGCAGGCCCTGGCCGGGCCGGGGGCCCTGCGGGCCGCCCTGCTGCGGCAGGCGACGGGCCGGCGGCCCGTCCTGCCGACCGTCCGGGCGACCGCCGCGGGTGGGCTGGTCGGCCCAGCCGTGCTGCGGCTGCTCGGCCTGGCGGGGGCCGTTCTGGTCCGGGAGCTCGGCGCCGGGGCGCGGGCGCTCCTGGGCCGGGCGGCGGGCCTCGGGCTGCTGGCCCTGCTCGGGCTGCTGGCCGCGGCGGGGCAGCGGCGCACCGGGGCGCCCACCGGGGTTGCCCTGCTGCGGGCCGCCCTGCTGGTTGGCCTGCTGCTGGTTGCCCTGCTGGCCGGGACGGCCGGGGCCGCCCTGCTGCGGGGCACCGGTCGGCGGGTTCTGACGCAGCGACTGGCCGGCCTGGCGGGTCGGCAGGCCGCCGGGGGCGCCCGCGGGGGCACCGCCGGGACGGCCGCCGGGGCCGCCCTGGCCGAGCTGCGGACGGCTGCCGGGAGCGCCGCCCGGGGCACCGCCGGCCGGCCCCTGCGGGAGCGCGGCGGCCGGGCCCTGGCCGGGCATCTGGCGCTGGCGGGGGGTCGGTCCGACGCCGCGCGGCTGCTTGCTGGGACCGCCGGGGCGGCCGCCGCCGCGGCGGTCGGCGGAGTTGGTGACGTCCACCGGGAGCATGACGAGCGCGGTGGTGCCGCCCGAGTCGCTGGGACGGAGCTGGATCCGGATGCCGTGTCGCAGGGACAGGCGGCCGACCACGAACAGACCCATCCGGCGGGAGACGGAGACGTCCACCACGGGCGGGTTGGCGAGGCGCTCGTTGATGTCCGCGAGGTCGTCGGGGCTGAGGCCGATGCCGGTGTCGTGGATCTCGATCAGCACCCGGCCGTCGGGCAGGGCGTGACCGGTGACCCGGACGCGGGTCTGCGGGCTGGAGAACGACGTGGCGTTCTCCAGCAGCTCGGCGAGCAGGTGGACGAGGTCGTTGACGACCCGGCCGGCGACCTCGGCCGACGGCACGGAGGCGAGTTCGATGCGCTCGTACTGCTCCACCTCGGAGGCGGCGGCGCGGAGCACGTCGACCAGCGGGACGGGCCTGGTCCAGCGGCGGCCCGGGTCCTCGCCCGCGAGGACGAGGAGGTTTTCGCCGTTACGGCGCATGCGGGTCGCGAGGTGGTCGAGCTTGAAGAGGCTGGCGAGCTGGTCCGGGTCCGCCTCGCGGCTCTCCAGCTCGGAGATGAGCGACAGCTGGCGCTGGATGAGGCCCTGGCTGCGGCGCGAGAGGTTGGTGAACATCGCGTTGATGTTGCCTCGCAGGAGGGCCTGCTCGGCGGCGAGGCGGACGGCCTCGCTGTGCACCATGTCGAACGCGTGGGCCACGTGGCCGATCTCGTCCGTGGAGTCGACGCCGACGGGTTCGACGGTGACGTCGACGTCGTGCGGGTCGCTCTCGGAGAGGGTCTTGACCAGCTCGGGGAGGCGGCGCTCGGCGACGTCCTCGGCCGCGGTCTGCAGTCGGGTCAGCGAGCGCACCATCGAGCGGGCGATGACCGCGGCGCCGGCGATGGCGACGAGCAGCACGAGGGCGACCAGGGCACCGGTGATCAGGGCCTCGGTGTCGGCGGTGGACTGCAGGGCCTGGGCCTTGCCGTCCAGCTCCTCGATCAGCCGGCTCTCGATCCGGCGCTCCTGCGTGATCTTCGCGCTGGACTGGTCGTACCAGTCCTTGTAGCTCCGGCTCTCGGTCTGCTTGATACCGCTCTGCTGCAGGATCGAGCGTGAGTAGCGGTCGGCGTCGGCGATCAGCGAGTTGTAGCTGAGCTGCTCGCGGAGGCTGTCCAGCTCGTGGCTGGTGTAGATGCTGTTGAAGTTTCCGATGGCGTTGTCGTACGCGCCGCGCAGCCGGATACCGAAGGACTCGTCGCTCAGGCTGAGGTCGGGGCCCTTCTTGTTGGCGAGCGCGGCGCTGATCAGCGCGCGCTGCTGCGAGGTGACGTCCTTGGCCAGTGAGAACTGCTGCAGGGCACGGGTGGCGCGGACCAGGTCGCTGTTGTTGGACGCGAGCGCGATGTCCTGGGTGATGGACAGCAGGTCCTTGATGATCACGTCGTAGGACGTGATGGTGGCCTGGATGTTCTGGTCGTTGGTGTAGGCGTCGCGGCGCGCGTCGGCGACCGAGTTGAGGTCCTTGCGCACCTGCAGCAGCAGGGCCTTTCCGCCGGAGAGTTCGAGGTTCTCGAACTTGTCGGCGGAGGCGGTGAAGGTCCGGCTCAGGTCGTCGGTGTTCTTGCGCGAGGCCTCGACCTCGTCGTCGGCCTCCTGGCCGCCGCGGGTCCGCGGGCCGGCGCTGATGTCGCGCTCGGTCTGCAGGGCGTCGGCGAGGTTGGTGGCCTTCTTGGCCAGGTCGCTCAGGTTGGCCATCTGCGCGAGTTGCTGCGAGGCCTCCAACGAGGTCTGGATGCGCAGGCCACCGAGGACCAGCGCGACCATGACGGGGAGCGCGAGCAGGGCGATCAGGCGGGTCCGGATGCGCCAGTTGCGCATGGCGAGCCGGCTCAGACCGGTCGCCCGGCGCCTGGTCAGGGTGCTGCGGAGCTTCGCCCGCTTGGACTTCTGGTCGTCGTTCTCGATGGTGTCGGCGTTGCCCGGTTCGGCCTGGTTCCCGGCTGCCCGGTCACCCGGGCCGCCCTGGGGCACTGCCTGGTGGGGGGCTGCTGCGGGCTCTCGCGACTCGGGGTCGCCCGCGGCGCCGCTACCCCTCTTGAAACGTCCCTGCACTGGCGTCGCAACCTCTGGACCGGGCGTCCCGCCGCGTTGCCGCGGCCTGGACGGTGTCGAGTTTCCATCCGCACCCCGGCCGGTCCGGGAGAGCGGGTCTACCGGGGTGGACGGGTCCTTTCCCACGGTCCGTGGCATTCCAGCACAGCGGGGGGAGTCCAACAAGGGGCGCTGTGGAGCATCTCCGGGTACTACCCAGTGCGTGCGCCATTTCACAGACTGTGCGGTAACTGGACCGGAATACCGCCTTTTTCGGACACTCGCCCGATACATGTCAATCAGACCACTGATCAACAAGAGCCGCGAGGCTTCCCGTTCGCTCCGAAATGGGCGAAATGTCGGAATATCTTGTTGCGGCGATTTGCCCGCTATGGCGGAATAAATCTTCAATTTGTGAGCAAAATCACAGCCCAATGTGTAGCTTTGGTCACGGCGACTGTGGAAAGAGATCCTTAATCTTGCTCAGTCGGACGCGGGGGCGGTCGGCCTGGCCGAAATCCCCCGCCCGGCACTCCCCGCCCCGAAGAGTGCTGCCCCGAACAGTGCTCGTCCGAAACGTGCGGCCGCAGCCTCCTGGCCGGCCCCTCCTATCCCAAGGTGTGAAGCGATGTCCCAGCCGGCCAACAACGCCGACCCGTCCACGCTCGTCAGCCGTTCGACGGCGAACCCGCGCCGGACCACGCTGGCCTCGGTCGCGGACTTCGCCGAGCTGCCCGGCGCGCGCCGGCCCGAGGACGTCGTCACGTACTCCACCGAGCTCCCGACCAGCACCGCCAACCCGCGCCGCACGATCCTCCAGGTCGCTCCGGCCGTCGCAGTGCCGCAGGGCTGACGACCGCGGAGCACTCGGGGGCCGGCCCGCCCGCCGGCCCCCGGTGGCCCCGTCTCCGGAGGGCGCCGTCGTCGCACCGCCTGCGGCAACGGCGCCCTCCGGCGTGCGTGGCCCCTCGCGTCCGGTGCCGGCGGCGGCGCGGGCGCCTCCCGGTCGCGGCGCCCCGAAGGGACCTATGGGGCAAAGCGGGCGCCCGAAGGCTCACGCGATAGCCTGGGAGGCGATTGAGCGGGGCCGCGTCAGGCCGAGCGGCCCGCCAGCGCCCGGGCGCGCCCCGGGCGTCCGACGAAGCGAGGGGTAGCCCGACCGTGCGCATTGCCAGGTTTTCCGTCCGAGAAGGCCGAGCCGTGGAGGGCGGGCCCGCTGCCGGCAGCGTCTCCTTCGGCGTGGTCGAGGGTGATGCCTCCCAGCCGGACTCCCTGGTCCTGCACGCCATGGCCGGCCACCCCTTCGGCCAGCCGCAGCTGACCGGTGAGAGCTACCGCATGCAGGACGTGCGCCTGCTCACCCCGATGCTCCCCAACAAGATCGTCGCGGTCGGCCGCAACTACGTGGCGCACGCCGCCGAACTGGGCAACGACGTCCCCGACGTCCCGCTGACCTTCTTCAAGCCCTCCACCGCGGTGATCGGCCCGACCGAGTCCATCGCGTACCCGCCGTTCTCCTCGGACGTCCAGCACGAGGCCGAACTGGCGGTGGTCATCGGCCGGATGTGCCGCGAGGTCCCGCTGGACCGGGTCCCCGAGGTGATCTTCGGCTACACCTGCGCCAACGACGTGACCGCCCGCGACGTCCAGCAGCGCGAGGGCCAGTGGGCCCGCGCCAAGGGCTTCGACACCTCCTGCCCGCTCGGGCCGTGGATCGAGACCGAGCTGGACCCGGCGGACCTCGCGATCACCTGCACCGTCAACGGCGACCTGCGGCAGGCCGGCCGGACCTCCTTGATGGTCCGCTCGATCGCCGAACTGGTCGTCCACATCTCCGAGGCGATGACCCTGCTCCCGGGCGACGTCATCCTCACCGGCACCCCCGCGGGGGTCGGCCCCATCAACGTCGGCGACGAGGTCGCCGTCTCCATCGAAGGCATCGGCACTCTCACCAATAAGGTGATCAAGCGTGGCTAACGCAACCGCAGACCTGGACCCGACGGTCCGGGTCCGCTTCTGTCCGTCCCCGACCGGCAACCCGCACGTCGGCCTGGTCCGCACCGCCCTCTTCAACTGGGCCTTCGCCCGCCACCACGGCGGCACGCTGGTCTTCCGGATCGAGGACACCGACGCGGCCCGCGACTCCGAGGACTCCTACAACCAGCTGCTGGACGCCATGCGCTGGCTCGGCTTCGACTGGGACGAGGGCCCGGAGGTCGGCGGCCCGCACGAGCCGTACCGGCAGTCCCAGCGGATGGACATCTACGCGGACGTCGCCCGCCGCCTGCGCGAGGCCGGCCACGCGTACGAGTGCTACTGCAACACCGAGGAGCTGGACGCCCGCCGCGAGGCGGCCCGCGCGGCCGGCAAGCCCTCCGGCTACGACGGCCACTGCCGGAACCTGACGGACGACCAGGTGGCTGTCTACAAGCTGGAGGGCCGGCAGCCGATCCTGCGCTTCCGGATGCCCGACGGCACCATCACCTTCGACGACCTGGTCCGCGGCACGCTCAGCTTCGAGCCGGAGAACGTGCCGGACTACGGCATCGTCCGTGCCAACGGCGCCCCGCTGTACACCCTGGTCAACCCGGTGGACGACGCGCTGATGGGCATCACCCACGTGCTCCGCGGCGAGGACCTGCTGTCCTCCACCCCCCGCCAGATCGCGCTCTACGCGGCGCTCGCCGAGATCGGTGTCGGCAGCGGCGCCACCCCGCGCTTCGGCCACCTGCCGTACGTGATGGGCGAGGGCAACAAGAAGCTCTCCAAGCGCGACCCGCAGGCCTCGCTCAACCTGTACCGCGAGCGCGGCTTCCTGCCCGAGGGCCTGCTCAACTACCTGGCCCTGCTGGGCTGGTCGCTCTCCGCGGACGACGACCACTTCTCCATGGACGAGCTGGTGGCCGCCTTCGACATCGCGAAGGTGAACGCCAACCCGGCCCGCTTCGACCTGAAGAAGTGCGAGGCGATCAACGCCCGGCACCTGCGCGAGCTGGCCCCGGACGAGTTCGTCCGCCGGCTGGTCCCGTACCTGCAGGCGCCAGGCCTGCTGCCGGCCGAGCCGAGCGCCGAGCAGCTCGACCTGCTGGCGAAGGTGGCCCCGCTCACCCAGGAGCGGATGGTCGTCCTCGGCGAGATCGTCACCATGGCGGGCTTCCTCTTCGTGGCCCCGGCCGACTTCGCCCTGGACCCGGAGGACGCCGCCAAGGTCCTCACCCAGGACGCCCGTCCGGTGCTGGAGGCCAGCATCAAGGCCCTGGAGGCGCTCGGGGACTTCACCCCCGAGCCGATCCAGGCCGCACTGCGCGAGGCCCTGGTGGACGGCCTGGGCATCAAGCCCAAGTTCGCCTTCACGCCGCTGCGGGTGGCCGTCACCGGCCGCCGGGTCTCCCCGCCGCTCTTCGAGTCGATGGAGCTGCTCGGCCGCACCGAGACGCTGCGCCGGCTGGCGGCCGCCCTGGACGCCGTCCCGGCCGCCTGAGCACTCTCGGGCCGCCTCCCTGCGGGCGGGTGCCCGGCCGGCCGGCCGGGCACCCGCCCGCAGGGCGTTTTCGCAGCTCCCGAGGGTCGGCGGGTACCCCCTCGTGGTTATCGATTTTGGAGCCGCGCCCGGCATCGGGTAATGTTCTTTCTGCGCCGCCCGGGAGGGAACGGCGAGGGACCAGAAACCTCGTCAGCACCGAACCTCAGGCGCAACACCGAGCAAGGCCCCGTAGGGGTTGAACTCAGGTGGGGTATGGTGTAATTGGCAGCACGAGTGATTCTGGTTCATTTAGTCTAGGTTCGAGTCCTGGTACCCCAGCGCAGTACGAGCACCACAGCAGTACAAGCCCCCGTTGTGTAGCGGCCTAGCACGCTGCCCTCTCACGGCAGTAGCGCCGGTTCGAATCCGGTCGGGGGTACTGGTCCCGCAAGGGGCCGAGCAGGAACCTGAGCAGTACCCAGTAGTATCGAGCAGTACAAGCCCCCGTTGTGTAGCGGCCTAGCACGCTGCCCTCTCACGGCAGTAGCGCCGGTTCGAATCCGGTCGGGGGTACCAGATCCTTACCACTGTCACCATCCGGATGATGTGAAACCCCGGAGGCGGCGAAGTCGGGATCACTAAGTTTGCCCCCGTTGTGTAGCGGCCTAGCACGCTGCCCTCTCACGGCAGTAGCGCCGGTTCGAATCCGGTCGGGGGTACCAGAGCAGTAAGGCCGGTGGGCTCGCCCATCGGCTGAATGCTTTGTTGGGGTATGGTGTAATTGGCAGCACGAGTGATTCTGGTTCATTTAGTCTAGGTTCGAGTCCTGGTACCCCAGCCAGTTGTTCAGAAAGTCGCAGGCCCCGGTCACCGGGGCCTTTTTTGCGTCTACTGGGCTTTTCCACGCGGAATTCCCGCGGGGCTTTCCCGCGGTATTCGGCTGCGCCCCGCCGCGATTCGGCGCCGACCCGGCCGTCGCCCGGCGGCACCGGTCCCGACCTGGCCGGACGGCCCCGGGCCGGTCCGCCGGGCACGGACGGCGCGGGGTGCCCGCCGAATCGGCCGCCGGGTGTACGTCCGACCCTCGGACCGCGCGTCGGGACCGGCAGTGGCGGTCCCGGAATTCGGCCGGCGGGCCGAAAGTCCGGGCCGCGCCGGAGGCGGAGCGGCCCCGGAGCGGATCGGCACCGAGAACGGGTACCGGAAAGGACCGGCACCGGAACGGACCGGTACAGGAAACGGGTCCGCCCCCGGGAATCCCCGGGGGTGGACCCGTTTCCTGTCGTGACCGGCCACGGCTGCCCGCCGCGGCCTGTGCTCAGCTGCGTCGCAGGGCCTCGGTGAGCCGGTTGGCGGCCTCGATGATGGCCTGGGCGTGCATCCGGCCCGGGTGCCGGGTGAGGCGCTCGATGGGGCCGGAGACCGAGACGGCCGCCACCACGCGGTTGGAGGGCCCGCGGACGGGCGCGGAGACGGACGCCACGCCCGGCTCGCGCTCACCGATCGACTGGGCCCAGCCGCGGCGTCGTACGCCGCTCAGCGCGGTGGCGGTGAAGCGGGCGCCCTGGAGGCCCCGGTGCAGGCGCTCGGGCTCCTCCCAGGCCAGCAGGACCTGGGCGGCGGAGCCGGCCTTCATCGGCAGGGTGCTGCCGACCGGGACGGTGTCCCGCAGACCGGAGAGCCGCTCGGCGGCGGCTACGCAGATCCGCATCTCGCCCTGCCGGCGGTAGAGCTGTGCGCTCTCGCCGGTGACGTCGCGCAGGTGGGTCAGGACCGGGCCCGCGGTGGCGAGCAGCCGGTCCTCGCCCGCCGCGGCGGAGAGTTCGGAGAGTCGGGGGCCGAGGATGAACCGGCCCTGCATGTCCCTGGTGACCAGGCGGTGGTGTTCGAGTGCGACGGCGAGTCGGTGGGCGGTGGGCCGCGCCAAACCGGTGGCGGCGACCAGCCCCGCCAACGTGGCGGGGCCCGACTCCAGTGCGCTCAGCACCAGAGCGGCCTTGTCGAGAACGCCGACGCCGCTAGAGTTGTCCATGCCCTGATACTGCAGTCTCATTCCGCGAGACGCAAGTTCAATCTTCGAGGAAAAGCGCCACTCTTGAGGAAGCAGCCCGGAGGAAACCCCCGCCGACGCCGACAACAGCGGCGCGCAGGGGGACGACGAACCGGCGTGCAGGTTGCCCGGCGCGAGCCTCACCAGGGCGGCAATGGCAGTGACCTCGACCACACGAGAAGGCCGGCAGAGCGGCCGGCTGGAGGGAACCCGATGGGACGGACACTCGCAGAGAAGGTCTGGGACGACCACGTCGTCCGGCGCGCCGAGGGCGAGCCCGACCTGCTCTTCATCGATCTGCACCTGCTGCACGAGGTGACCAGCCCGCAGGCCTTCGACGGCCTCCGGCTGGCCGGTCGCAAGGTCCGCCGGACCGATCTCACGATCGCGACCGAGGACCACAACACCCCCACCCTCGACATTGACAAGCCCATCGCGGACCCGGTTTCCAAGGTGCAGCTGGAGACGCTGCGCCGCAACGCGGCCGAGTTCGGCGTCCGGATCCACTCCCTGGGCGACGTCGAGCAGGGCGTTGTCCACGTGGTGGGCCCCCAGCTGGGACTGACCCAGCCCGGTACCACCGTGGTCTGCGGCGACTCCCACACGTCCACCCACGGTGCGTTCGGCGCGCTGGCGTTCGGCATCGGCACCAGCCAGGTCGAGCACGTGCTGGCCACCCAGACGCTGCCGCTGGCCCCGTTCAGGACCATGGCGATCACCGTCGAGGGCGAGCTGCCCGACGGCGTCACCGCCAAGGACCTGATCCTGGCGATCATCACCAGGATCGGCACCGGCGGCGGCCAGGGCTACGTCCTGGAGTACCGCGGCTCCGCCATCCGCAGCCTCTCCATGGAGGCCCGGATGACCATCTGCAACATGTCCATCGAGGCGGGCGCGCGGGCCGGCATGATCGCCCCCGACCGGACCACCTTCGACTACCTGGAGGGGCGCCCGCACGCCCCCAAGGGCCAGGACTGGGACGACGCGGTCGCGTACTGGGAGACGCTCGGCACCGACGAGGACGCGGTCTTCGACCACGAGATCTTCATCGACGCCACCGAGCTGACCCCGTTCGTCACCTGGGGCACCAACCCGGGCCAGGGCGCCCCGCTCGGCGCCAACGTGCCGGACCCGGCCTCGTTCGCCGACCCGCAGGAGCGGGTCGCGGCCGAGAACGCGCTCAAGTACATGGGCCTGGAGGCCGGTACGCCGCTGCGCGAGGTCAAGGTCGACGCCGTCTTCGTCGGCTCCTGCACCAACGGCCGGATCGAGGACCTGCGCGCCGCTGCCGCCATCCTGGACGGCAACCGGATCGCCGACGGCGTGCGGATGCTGGTCGTCCCCGGCTCCGTCCGGGTCGCCCTGCAGGCCATCGAGGAGGGCCTGGACAAGGTCTTCACCGCCGCCGGCGCCGAATGGCGGCACGCGGGCTGCTCGATGTGCCTGGGCATGAACCCGGACCAGCTGGCGCCGGGCGAGCGCTGCGCCTCCACCTCGAACCGCAACTTCGAAGGCCGGCAGGGCAAGGGCGGACGCACCCACCTGGTCTCGCCGCAGGTCGCCGCCGCCACCGCACTGCTGGGCCGGCTGGCCGCACCTGCCGACCTCACGTCCGACATCACCGTGGAGGCCTGAGCCGCATGGAGAAGTTCACCACCCACACCGGCACGGCCGTTCCGCTGCGCCGCAGCAACGTCGACACCGACCAGATCATCCCGGCCCACTGGCTGAAGAAGGTCACCCGCAACGGTTTCGAGGACGGCCTCTTCGAAGCCTGGCGCAAGGACGAGTCGTTCATCCTCAACCAGCCCGAGCGCAGCGGCGCCACGGTGCTGGTGGCGGGTCCCGAGTTCGGCACCGGATCCTCCCGCGAGCACGCCGTCTGGGCGCTGCAGAACTACGGTTTCCACGCTGTCATCTCCTCGCGCTTCGCCGACATCTTCCGCGGCAACTCGCTGAAGAACGGCCTGCTCACGGTGCTGCTGCCGCAGGAGACCGTGGAGCGGCTGTGGGCCCTCACCGAGGCCGACCCGACCGCCGAGATCACGGTGGACCTGGAGACCCGCGAGGTGCGCGCCGAGGGCGTCACGGCGGCATTCGAGCTGGACGACAATGTCCGCTGGCGGCTGCTGAACGGCCTCGACGACATCAGCATCACCCTGCAGAACGAGGGTGACATCGCGGCCTTCGAGACCACCCGTCCGGCCTTCAAACCGCGTACCCTGCCGGTCGCCTGAGACCGCGCTTTCGGTGACCTTCCGCGATGGCCCGTCCCCCCTCGGGGGGGCGGGCCATCGCCGCGTCGCGGAGCCGACTTAGGGCCTGACGTGGGCTCCCGATAAACCCGCGCGCAGCACAACTCCGCGCAGATGGCACAATCAGTACATGCACCGGCACCATGAACCTCCGTACGCGGGGCGCGAACCCGCGTCGTCGGAGACCACGGGCCGGGGAGCCGAACGCCGAATTGACGATCGGCCGGACGACGACGGCACCTCGCCGGACGAGGTGCCGGACGACCCGGAAGTCGCAGCGCTCTTCGCGCTTGTGGCCGAGCGGTTGAAGCAAGCTCACGCCCGCGTGCATGCGCTGAACGTGTCTGCCGATGCAAAGACCGCTCTCACCCGTCAACTGCTGATCGTCACCGAGGCCGCCAAGCGCGATCTTCCGGAGGCGGCAAGGCGGTTGAGTCGCTTTGTCCAAGACCTCGACGAGGGGCCCCCGCCCGTCCGCTGAGGTCGCAGACGCGCAAATCCATTGCGACACTAGGGTGATTCGCGCGTTTGGTAATTGAAAGTCCGCAGATACATACCTAACGTGCGAATTGAACGGATGGAATCATCCGGCGCCCGTTTCTGAAGGGGAAGACGTGAACAAGGCTCAGCTTGTCGAAGCGGTGGCCGAGCAGCTGGGCGGTCGCAAGGCTGCCGCAGAGGCCGTCGACGCAGTGCTCGACACCATGGTGCGTGCCGTTGTCGCGGGTGACCGGGTCTCGGTCACCGGCTTCGGCACCTTCGAGAAGGTGGAGCGCTCCGCGCGCTTCGCCCGCAACCCGCAGACCGGCGAGAAGGTCAAGGTCAAGAAGACCTCGGTGCCTCGCTTCCGCCCCGGCCAGGGCTTCAAGGACCTGGTGAGCGGCAGCAAGAAGCTGCCGAAGGAGGGCCCGTCGGTCAAGAAGGCCCCCAAGGGTTCGCTCACCCCGGGCAAGTCCGGTACGACCGCCGCCGTCAAGCGTGCCGCCACCAAGCGCGCCGCGACCGCCGCCGCCGCTGCCCCGGCCGCGACCAAGAAGACGGCCGCGAAGAAGACGGCCACCACCACCGCCGCCGCCGCGAAGAAGACCACGGCGACCACGGCCAAGAAGGCGGCCGCGGTCAAGAAGACCACCACCGCCGCCGCGAAGAAGACCACGGCGACCACGGCCAAGAAGGCCGCCGCCGTCAAGAAGACCGCGGCCACCCCCGCCCCCGCGGCCAAGAAGACCACGACGGCCAAGAAGGCCACCACGGTCAAGAAGACCGCCCCGGCCAAGAAGACCACCACGCGCAAGACCACCGCGCGCAAGACCACCGCGAAGTAGTCCCTTCGCACGGTCCTCGGGCGACGACCCCCGCACGGGGTCGTGAGCCGTGGCGGCCCGCCCACTCGGAACTCCGGGTGGGGGGCCGCCACGGCTCTTTTGCGTGCCGTGCGTTCGGCGGTGGCCGGCGGGCCGGTGGGTCGGCCGGGCGATCCGGCCGGGGCGCTCGGCGCGGCGGTGGCCGGCCGGGCCGGTGGCGGGTGCGCCGTCAGCGGCGTTCGATCGGGAACTCGTACGCGATTTCCCACAGAGCGTCGGGAATGACGATGTCGGCGGTCTCGACCGCCCGGCCGTCCAGGTCGAAATAGGTCCGCTCGACCAGGGTGACCAGGTCGCCGGCCGAGATGCCGAGCAGGTGGGCCTGTTCGGTGGTGGCCCGGCCGGGGCGGGGGAGTTCGACCGCGAAATCGACCACCACGCCGATCGAGGCCATTCGCTCCACCACGCCCCGGCCCGCCAGCGGGCCGAATTCGGGCATCAGCACCGGCGTCCCGTCGGTGACGGCCATCGGCTCCCAGCTCTCCGCGAGCTGGGCGGGCCGGCCGTCGGCGAGGAATTCGTAGCAGGTCCGCACGGTGAGGTCGCCCGGGGCGATGTTCAGCCGGTGGGCGATGTGTTCGGACGCCGGGGTGCGGACATGACTGTTCGACTCCCAGCTGCCCGTTCGGCCCTGTTCGCGCAGCCGGGTGCGGAAGGGTGAATCCGCGTGCCGGTCGCTGAGCCGGGCGCGGACCATCCGGGAGCGCTCGGTGGGGGTTCTGACGTAGGTGCCGGATCCCGCCCGCCCTTCCAGCAGGCCTTCGGCGATCAGCCGTTCCTGCGCCCGCTGCAGGACGTTGGCGCCCACCCCGTAGGCCAGCGCGAGCTGCGCGCGGGAGGGCAGCCGCTCGCCGGGCGGCCATTCGCCCTCGGCGATGCGACGGCGCAGGTCGTCCGAGATCTGCAGGTACGGGGGCACCTCTGAGGGCATCTGGCTCTCCCGGCGGCAGGCTCCACCGCTGCCGGTTGCGGCAGGGCGGGTATTTCAGCGTTGACAATCTAATGCATCAGGTGGAATCTAATGCTTTAGATTCACAGTCTGTGACTGTCTGCTCTCGGGGAGAGTCGGTGCGTGCCCACACCAAGGCGTTTGACCTGGCAGTTCGTCTCGCCGAGGCGGCCGGCACCCGGGCCCGCGTCCGTTGCCGGCGGGAGGGCGGCTTCCTGGTGGAGGCGGCGGTACCCGGCGACCTGGGGGACGAGGCGCATCGCGCGGTGCTGGCCGTGCTGGCCGGGGCCGACCGCTACGGGCACCAGTACACCGACGCGGCCCAGGCCGTCTGGGCCGAACTCGACGAGGAGCGGGAGCAACCAGGGTGAAGAGCGGCGGGACCGACCGGGCCGGCGGCGCGGTGACGGTGGAGATCGAGGACATCGCCGAGCCGGCGACGTTCAGCAGGCTGCCGGACGCGGTGGCGGCACTCTGGGAGGCGCTGCGGGTGCTGCCGCTGGGCTGGACCCAGTACGAGGCGTACCGCCACTTCCTCGGCCCGGGCGCGGTCCGGCGGGTGGAGGAATCCATCGAGCGGGACGGCGAGTTGAGTCTGAGCTTCCGGCTGGCCGGACGGCTGCACCTGGTCCGGATCGCCCCGGCGCACCGGGCCGGGCCGACGGGCGGTTATGAGAGCCCGTCGTGAGGGCTCGTCGCGACGGTGGCCGTGAGCGGGCGGAGGCGGCCGTACGGCGGTGGTGGCTGCTGCTGCGGTGCGGGCAGCGGCGGAGGGGGCGCGGCGTGGCCGGCCCGGTCCGGCCCGGTCCGCCGAGGTCCCGACCGGCTCAGAGCATCGGGTCGGGGAAGGTCTGCAGGGTCACGAAGACCACCCGGCGGGCCTCGCCCTCGCCCTCGGTGCGGATCCGTACCCGCTGGCCCGGCCGCAGCAGCCGCAGGCCGCCGGCGTCGAACGCGGCGGTGTCGAACGGCACCGGGGTGCCGTCGTCGAGCAGCACGGAGCCCGCCCGGGTGTCGGGGTCGTAGGTGAACGCGGTGGCCTGCATGCGAGCAGCATATCGAGCCGCCCGGGGCGGGCGGCGGGGTGCGGCCGGTCCGGCGGCCCGTGGGTGGGGGGGCGCGTCCGGTGGGAGGACGTGCGGTCGGGAGGAAGGCCGGTCGGGAGGACGGCCGGGCGCCCGGGCGGGAGGTGCCCGCGACGGCGGGTCAGACCAGGGCCGCCGCGGCCGCCGCGGTGTACGGGCCCACCCCGAGGGCGAGGGCCTGGACGAAGTCCTCGCCGGTGTCCACGTCGCGGCGCACCGACGGCACGTCCGGCAAGGTGATCTCGTGCGCGCCGCCGGCCGCGTGCCGGGCCCGGGAGCCCCCGCCGAAGGCCGGCGCGAGTTGCGCGCCGGGGGCGCACGCCAGCAGGGTCGTGCCGACACCGGGGGAATCCGCGAGGAAGGCCCGGCCGCCGGTGGGTACGGCGCCCAGGACGCGGGCGAGTTCGGCCGGGCGCAGGGCGGGCAGGTCCGCCGAGAGAGCGGCCAACGGGGCGTCCGGCCCGATCCTGCGCGCGTACGCGGCGCCGTGCGCCAGCGCGGCGTTGAGGCCGCCGCCGGGCTCGTCCGCGACCACCACCGCCCCGAGCGCGGCGAGCCGCCGCCCGGCCAGCCGGTCGCCGGTCACCACCAGGACCCGGGACACGCCCGGGCAGGCGAGTGCCGCGGCGACGGTGTCGAGGGCGAACGACAGGGCCAGGTCGGCGCGGTGCGGCCCGGCGAACGGGGCGAGTCGGCTCTTGGCGAGCCCCAGCGGCTTGAGCGGGAGCACCAGCGACCACCCGTCGGTGGGTGCGGGGGGCGGGAGGGTGCCGTCGGGGCGTACCGTGTCCTGGGTCATCGGCGCCATTGTGGCGCCGGTCCCGGAACCCCCGCCAGGCCGCCTCGTCCGGGCTGACGTGCGATTGATCACGTGAGCCGGTCCGGTCCGGAGGGGTTGCTCGACAGCCGGTGAGCGGTCGCGCGAAACTGTTCCGCGCTCGGCCCCGAGCGCCGGACCCCCGGCCGGGGACACCGGGAGGCGACTGACCTGCGACACCCCACGTGTCGCACCGGATGAGGAGGACCTGGGGTGGCCCGCCGCTCGTACGCCGCTTTCGGCAACGCCGACTACGGCATCTGGTACCGCTTCGCGGCCGTGCTGGTGAAACCGGTGACGACCGCCCTGGTGAAGCCGGACTGGCGGGGTTGGGAGCACCTCCCGAAGGAGGGCGGCTTCCTCGCCGCGGTCAACCACAACTCGATCATCGACCCGGTGGTCTACGCGCACTGGCAGTACAACAGCGGGCGGCCGCCGCGGATACTGGGCAAGTCCTCGCTGTTCTCGGTGCCGTTCATCGGGTTCATGCTGCGCAAGACCGGCCAGATCCCGGTGTTCCGGGAGTCCACCGACGCCGCGCAGGCGTTCCGGGCGGCCATCGACGCCGTCAACAACGGCCAGTGCGTGCAGTTCTACCCCGAGGGCACCCTCACCCGGGACCCGGACCTCTGGCCGATGACCGGCAAGAGCGGGGTGGCGCGGGTGGCGCTGATGACCGGGGCGCCGGTCGTCCCGGTGGCGCACTGGGGCGCCCACGAGATCATCCCGCCGTACGGCCGGGCCACCGCGGGGCGCGGGAAGTTCAACCTCTTCCCCCGGCACACCGTGGTGGTGGCGGCCGGTCCGCCGGTGGACCTCAGCCGCTACCAGGGGCTCGAACTGACCCCGCAGGTGCTGCGCGACGCCACCGAGGACATCATGGTGGCGATCACCGAGGTGCTGGCCGGCATCCGCGGCGAGCAGCCGCCCGCCGAGCGCTACGACATGCGCACCGCCGCCCGGGCCCGCGCGGTCAAGGCCACCGCCGAGCGGCACCGGGCCGCCGACGGGCGGCCCCAGAGCCCGGCGGGCACCGGCACGGGTACCGACGACAGCACCACCGAGGAGAACAGCCAGTGACCCGTTGCGCGGTGTTCGGTACCGGATCGTGGGGCACCGCCTTCGCGATGATCCTCGCCGACGCGGGCTGCGAGGTGGCCCTGTGGGGCCGCCGGCAGGAGCTGGTCGACGCGGTCAACACGACGCACGAGAACCCGGACTACCTTCCGGGGGTCCGGCTGTCCGACGCGATCACGGCGACCACCGACCCGGCCGCCGCCCTGGCCGGCGCGGAGTTCGCGGTGCTGGCGGTGCCCTCCCAGACGCTGCGGCAGAACCTGGCCGCCTGGGCGCCGCTGCTGGAGCCCGGCACGGTGCTGGTCAGCCTGATGAAGGGCATCGAACTGGGCACCGCGAAGCGGATGAGCGAGGTCATCGCCGAGGTCGCGGGGGTGGGCCCGGAGCGGGTGGCGGTCGTCAGCGGCCCCAACCTGGCCCGTGAGATCGCCAACCGGCAGCCCGCCGCGACCGTGGTGGCCTGCAGCGACGAGGTGGTCGCCAAGCGGCTCCAGACGGCCTGCCACACGCCGTACTTCCGCCCGTACACCAACACCGACGTGGTCGGCTGCGAACTGGGCGGCGCGGTCAAGAACGTGATCGGCCTGGCGGTCGGCATGGCGGACGGGATGGGTCTGGGCGACAACACCAAGGCGACGCTGATCACCCGCGGCCTGGCCGAGACCACCCGGCTGGGGGCCGCGCTCGGCGCCGACCCGTACACCTTCGCCGGGCTCGCCGGGATGGGCGACCTGGTCGCGACCTGCTCCTCGCCGCTCTCGCGCAACCACACCTTCGGCACCAACCTGGGGCGCGGCATGACGCTGGCCGAGGCGGTGGCGGCGACCAGCCAGACCGCCGAGGGCGTCAAGTCCTGCGAGTCGGTGCTGGACCTGGCCAGGCGGACCGGGGTCGACATGCCGATCGTCGAGGCCGTGGTGGACGTGGTGCACAACGGACGCCCCACCCAGGAGGTCCTGGCGGCGCTGATGGCCCGCTCGGCCAAGCCCGAGCGCCGGTAGCGCCGGCGGGCCGCCGGCGCGGGCGGCCCCCGCGCCGGGGCTCGGGACACGGCCCCGGCGGGTAACACCGACGCAAAGGGTCGCACGGTAGTCTCATGGCCGATATGAGCATCGAACAGACCCCCCCGAACCAGTCCGCCGCCGCCACGAAGCCGCGGGTGGCGATCGTCTTCGGCGGGCGAAGCTCCGAGCACGCCATCTCGGTCTCCACCGCGGGCAGTGTGCTCAGGGCCATCGACCGCGACAAGTACGAGGTGCTGCCGATCGGCATCACCCACGAGGGCCGCTGGGCCCTGGTCAGCGACGACCCCGCCCGGATGGCCATCACCGACGGCAAGCTGCCGGACGTGGCCCAGGTGGCCGAGTCCGGCGAGGGTCAGGTCGCGCTGCCGATCGGCCCGGGCGCCCGCGAGGTGGTCTGGAACGAGCCGGGCGCCGTTCCCAAGGCCCTCGGCGAGGTCGACGTCGTCCTGCCGCTGCTGCACGGCCCATGGGGCGAGGACGGCACCCTGCAGGGCCTGCTGGAGCTCTCCGGCGTGCCGTACGTCGGCAACGGCGTGCTGGCCAGCGCGGTCGGCATGGACAAGGAGTTCACCAAGCGGATCCTCGCCTCGCACGGCATCGGCGTGGGCACCTACACGGTGGTCCGCCCGCGCGAGTGGGAGTCCGAGGCCGGCCGCGCCGCCGCCCGCGAGCGGGTCGCGGCGCTCGGCCTGCCGCTGTTCGTCAAGCCCTGCCGGGCCGGCTCCAGCATGGGCATCACCAAGGTCAAGGACCTCGCCGACCTCGACGCCGCGATCGACGAGGCGCGCCGGCACGACCCCAAGGTGATCGTCGAGGCCGGTGTCTCGGGCCGCGAGATCGAGTGCGCCGTACTGGAGTTCGAGGACGGGCCGCGGGCCAGCGTGCCCGCCGAGATCGTGGTCGGCGGCGGCTACGAGTTCTACGACTTCGAGGCCAAGTACATCGACTCCTCCGAGGTGCAGATCCCGGCCCGGCTGACCGAGTCGCAGACCGCCGAGATCCGCCGGCAGGCGGTCGCCGCGTTCGAGGCGCTCGGCTGCGAGGGCCTGGCCCGGGTCGACTTCTTCCTGCTGGACGACGGCGGCTGGATGGTCAACGAGATCAACACCATGCCCGGCTTCACGCCCATCTCGGCGTTCCCGAAGATGTGGGAGGCCAGCGGCCTGGCCTACCCGGAGCTGATCGACCGGCTGCTGACGGCTGCGCTGCGCCGCTCCACCGGCCTGCGCTAGGCCCGCCCGGGCAGCACACGCCACGGCTGTCGGGCCGGGCCCCGCACGGGGCCCGGCCCCACGGCCGTCAGGGCGCCGGCGAGGTGCTCGCGGCTCCCGGCAGCGGCTCGTTCCAGACCGGGACGCTCGCCTTCACGGCGTCGGAGAGGGTGGGGAGCGGGTCGGCGTAGCTGGGGTAGGCCCCGGCGGGGACGCTCACCTCGACGTTGGCCTCGCGCAGCGTGGTGGTGAACCGGTAGCCGCCCTCGCCGTCCGGCTCGTCGAACCACTGGACGCCGTTCACCTCGGGCGCGCTCTTCAGCGCCTGCGGGCCGTTGAGCGCGTCGGGGCGGGGCACTCCGCAGCGCAGCACCGTCCGCGGCGAGCTGCTCCAGATCACCACGTAGGGCGAGTCGGAGTGCTCACGGCCGTGGCCGGTCAGCCGCTGCGGCAGGGCGCGCGCGAGCGCCTCGCAGTACGGCACTTCCTTCGCCCTGGGCGTGGGCGTGACGGGCGCCGCCGGCGCCCCCCAGGTGCCGACCAGCAGGATCACGCAGCCGAGCAGCGCCACGGGTGCGGCCAGCCACCGGACGGGGGCCGGGAGGGCCTTGAGGGCGTGGGTCGCACGGGCGGCTCGGATCACCCGACGATGGTAGTGCGGCCCGCGGGCGGGCCGTCCCGGGGGAGCGGTCTACAGGTGGACCACCGGGCAGGTCAGCGTCCGGGTGATTCCCTCGACCTGCTGAACCTGGGCGACCACCATCCGCCCCAGGTCGTCGACGGTTTCCGCCTCGGCCCGGACGATCACGTCGTACGGGCCGGTGACGTCCTCGGCCTGCAGGACGCCCGGGATCTTGGCGATGGACTCGGCCACCGAGGTGGCCTTGCCCACCTCGGTCTGGACCAGGATGTACGCATGTACCACGAGGACCTCCAGGGCGGCTGGGTACGGAGATCGCCGCCGTGATCGCCCGTGGAGCGTGGTGGGGGTGGGTTCACCGGCAGTCTGATCACCACGCTACCGCGCTGCGGGCCGGGTGGGGGAGACCTCTGCACGGTCCGAGGGCGTACGCTGCGCGCTGGGGGCGCGCCCCGGCCGCAGGCCGCGGTGGGGCGTACGGCCGGCCGGACGCCGGCGAGATCCAGCACGACGTGAGAGGACGGCACATGCAGGGGACCGTGGGCGAGCTCGGCGAGTTCGGACTCATCAAGGAGCTGACCGCCAGGCTGCAGCCCACCCCGGCGGTCGACCTCGGTCCGGGCGACGACGCCGCCGTGGTCCGGGCGCCCGACGGCCGGGTGGTGGCCACCACCGACGTCCTGGTCGAGGGCCGGCACTTCCGCCGGGACTGGTCCACCGCGTACGACGTGGGCCGCAAGTCGGCGGCGCAGAACCTCGCCGACATCGCCGCGATGGGCGCCGTGCCGACCGCGATACTGCTCGGCCTGGTCGCGCCCGCCGACCTCCCCACCACCTGGGCCACCGAGCTGATGGACGGGCTGCGCGACGAGTGCCAGGTGGCGGGGGCGGCGGTGGTCGGCGGCGACGTGGTGCGCGGTGACACCATCACCCTGGCGATCACGGCGCTCGGGGACCTCCAGGGGCGCGCGCCCGTGGTCCGCTCCGGCGCGCAGGCCGGGGACGTGGTCGCGGTGACCGGGTGGCTCGGCTGGTCCGCGGCCGGCCTGACCGTCCTTCAGCGCGGCTTCCGCTCCCCGCGGGCCTTCGTCGAGGCGCACCGCCGGCCCGAGCCGCCGTACCACGCCGGCCCGGCCGCGGCCGAGCTCGGCGCCACCGCCATGATCGACGTCAGCGACGGGCTGGTCGCGGACCTCGGCCATGTCGCGAAGGCCAGCGGGGTCGACATCGACCTGCGGGCGGCGGACTTCGACATCCCGGCCCAGATGGCGGACATCGGCCAGGCGGTCGGCGTGGACCCGCTGGTCTGGGTGCTCTCCGGCGGGGAGGACCACGCGATCGTGGCGACCTTCCCCGCCGCCGCCCAACTGCCCGCCCGCTGGCGGGTGATCGGCGAGGTGGTTCGGGTGGCCGGCCCCTCGCGGGGCGGCCGGGTCACGGTGGACGGCGCGCCCTGGGACCGGGTCGGCGGTTGGGACCATTTCGCCGAGTGATCCCCCGAGTGGGCCGCGCCCGCCGGGGAAGGGGTCCGGGGCAGGGCGGAGCGCGTAGGCTGGCCGTCAAATGTCAGGCCCTGCCCGCTTTGTCCGGTACATGAGGACCAGGCGCGGGGCCGGCCGACGAACGGCATCCAACTACTCGGGGGCGTACGCGCCCATGGAGCGGGAGAGCTCAGCCACCATGCGAATCGGCGTCCTGACCAGCGGCGGCGACTGCCCCGGCCTCAACGCGGTGATCCGGTCCGTGGTGCACCGCGGCACCGACGTCCACGGTGACGAGATCATCGGCATCGAGGACGGATTCCTCGGCCTGATCGAGGGCCGCAGCCGGCCCGTCTCGCACGACGACGTCACCGGCCTGCTCACCCTCGGCGGCACCATCCTCGGCTCCGCCCGGGTCAAGCGGGAGCGGATCGACTGGGCCGTCCGGAACGCCCCGACGCTCGCCCGCAACCTCGGCATCGACGCCCTGATCGCGATCGGCGGCGAGGGCACGCTGACCGCCGCCAAGATGTTCAGCGAGGCCGGCCTGCCGGTGGTCGGGGTCCCCAAGACCATCGACAACGACATCGACGCCACCGACGTCACCTTCGGCTTCGACACCGCCGTCCACGTCGCCACCGAGGCCATCGACCGGCTGAAGACCACCGCCGAGTCGCACCAGCGGGTGATGGTGGTGGAGCTGATGGGCCGGCACACCGGCTGGATCACCCTCACCGCGGGCATGGCCGGCGGCGCCCACGGCATCCTGATCCCCGAGAAGCCCTTCGACATCGAGTCCATCGCCAGGATGGTCGAGGACCGCTTCGAGCGGGGCAAGAAGTTCGCCATCATCGCCGTCGCCGAGGGGGCCGCGCCGGCCGAGGGCACCATGCGCTTCGACCACGGCTCGGTCGACCAGTACGGGCACCAGACCTTCGGCGGCATCGGCACCCGGCTCGCCCACGAGCTGGAGGACCTGCTCGGCAAGGAGGCCCGCCCGGTCATCCTGGGCCACACCCAGCGCGGCGGCACGCCCACCGCCCGCGACCGGGTGCTCGCCACCCGCTTCGGCTGGCACGCCGTCGAAGCCGTCCACAAGGGCGCCTTCGGCCACTTCACCGCGCTGCGCCGGGGCGAGATCGAGCTGGTGCCGATCGCCGAGGCCGTCACCCGGCTGAAGACGGTCCCGGTGGACCGCTGGGCGGAGTCCGAAGCCATCCTCTGACCGGCGGCCGGCCCGAGCGGCCGGTTCGCCCGGTCCGGCCCGCCGGCTGCCGGACGGGCCCGCCACGCCGCAGGCCCTCCCGGGTAGGTTGTGGTCCATGGCTCTCCCGTCGCGCGGCCCCGTCGCCGCCCCTCCGCGTGTGCTCACCGTCGCCGGCTCCGACTCCGGCGGCGGCGCCGGAATCCAGGCCGACCTCAAGGCCATGCTCGCCCTCGGCGTGCACGGCATGAGCGTGATCACCGCCGTCACGGCGCAGAACTCGCTCGGCGTCCAGGGCTACTGGGAGCTGCCCGCCGAAGCCGTCCGGGCCCAGTTCCGCAGCGTCGTCGACGACATCGGGGTGCAGGCCGTGAAGACCGGCATGCTCGCCTCGATCGAGCTCGTCGAGACCGTCTCCGAACTGCTCACCGGCCTGGACGCGCCGGTGGTCGTCGACCCGGTCGGCGTCTCCAAGCACGGGGACGCGCTGCTCGCCGCCGAGGCCGTCAGCACCCTGAGGGACCGGCTGCTGCCGGTGGCCACCGTCGCCACGCCCAACCTGCACGAGGTGGCGCAGCTCACCGGGATCACCGTGCTGGGCCAGGGCGACATGGCGGACGCCGCGCGGGCCCTGCTGGACCTCGGCCCCCGCTGGGTGCTGGTCAAGGGCGGTCACCTGGAGGGCGAGGCGGCCGACCTGCTGTACGGCGGGCCGGGGGAGGAGCACTGGTACCGCGCGCCGCGCTACGACAACCGGCACACCCACGGCACCGGCTGCACGCTGGCCAGTGCCATCGCCGCCGAGCTCGCCAAGGGGCAGGAGATGCCCGAGGCGGTGGCCGCGGCCAAGGAGTACGTCACCGGGGCGATCGCGGCCGGCTTCGCGCTCGGCGCGGGCATCGGTCCGGTCGACCACGGCTGGCGGCTGCGCGGGGCCTGACCGGTCCGGAGTTCGTACCGGCGGCCGGGCGGGGGTCCGCCGCCCGGCCCCGGGGCCGGGCGGCGGCGCCGGGGCGGGCCGTGCACAGGCGCATCGGGACGCACGAACGCCGCCGGCCGGGGCGCAGGGCCGGGGCAGGCGGCGTTCATGGGCGGTCACCCGGCGGGGGCCGCCGGAAAACAGGAAGCCGATCCATCCGAGGAGGGATCGGCTTACTGGAGGACCGGCTTACCGGTCTGCGCGTCAGCGCGAGACCTTACCGGCCTTGATGCACGAGGTGCAGACGTTGAGCCGCTTCGGCGTCCGCCCGATCACAGCGCGCACCGTCTGAATGTTGGGGTTCCAACGACGAGGGGTGCGGCGGTGTGAGTGGGAGATGCTGTTGCCGAAGCCCGGCCCCTTGCCGCAGACGTCGCAGTTGGCAGCCACAGGAGTCACTCCAAGACTTCAGATCATTTACGTTCGAAAACCCCGGCTGAATCAACGGGCCACTCACGTGGACCGGACCGATTCAAAGGGTGAGCCTGGACTGTTCCAGGCAACCGGAAGAGCATACAACGCTTGCTCCCGTTCAACGAAACTACCACGTCCGGAGGGTTTACCCCGCCCCGGGCGCCGTCCGGCCCTCCCGCCGACCTGGGCGGCAAGGCCGCCCGAGGCCCGTCCGGCAGGGCTCCTGCCAGCCACGATCCCGGGCGGGCCCGGATAACCTGCCAGCATCGCCCCGCGCCGCCCGCCGTTCACCACCCACAGCCATGCGCGGCGTACACCCGGAGGAGACCTGGTGCTGCACACGCTCGACGCCCCGGCCGTGCGGACCTGGTGCCGGCTGGCCCTGCGCTCGCTCGGCCAGGCCCGCGAGGAGATCGACGCACTCAACGTCTACCCCGTACCGGACGGCGACACCGGCACCAACCTCTACCTGACCGTCGAATCGGCCGCCGCCGCGGTCGAGGACAGCTTCGCCGCCGCGGGCCGGGACGGCGCCCCCGACGCCGTCCCGGAGCTCGGCGACAGCGTGCGGGCGATGGCCCGGGGCGCCCTGCTCGGCGCCCGGGGCAACTCCGGCGTGATCCTCGCCCAGTGGCTGCGCGGCACGGCCGAGACCCTCGCCGCGGCCGGCGGCGGCGCCGAGCAGCTGCGTGCGGCCCTGCTGAAGGCTGCCGAATCCGCCTACCAGGCGGTCGCCGAACCGGTCGAGGGGACGCTGCTCACGGTGGCCGCCGCGGCCGCGCGGGAGGCCGACAAGGTCGGCGGCAGCCTCGCCCAGGTCGCCGACACCGCCTACCGGTCCGCCCGGCAGGCCCTGCTGCGCACCCCGCAGCAGCTCGCGGTGCTGGCCGACGCCGGGGTGGTCGACGCCGGCGGCCGCGGCCTGGTGGCCGTCCTCGGCGCGCTCGCCGACGCCGTCGCCGGCCACCACCCGATGGGCCCGGTGGCGCTCAGCCAGCCGCTGCCGCCGGTCGGCGCGGCGGTCCTGGCGGGCGACTGCGAGGGCCATGTCCGCCCGCCCGGCCCCGGTCACCCCGCCTTCGAGGTGATCTACCTGCTCGACGCCCCCGACGCCGAACTGCCCGTCCTGCGCGCCCGGCTCGCCGAGCTCGGCGACTCCCTGGTGGTCGGCGGCGGCGACGGACTGTGGAACGTCCATGTGCACGTGGACGACGCGGGCGCCGCCGTCGAGGCCGGCGTCCGGGCCGGCCGGCCGTACCGGATCCGGATCACGCACTTCGCCGAGGCCGCCGCCCGGGCCGGCGCCGCCGACCGTCGGGGCGAACGCGAGCCGCGGGCCCGGACGGTGCTCAGCGTGGTCAGCGGGGAGGGCCTCGCCGAACTCTGCGAACAGGCCGGCGCCGCCGTCCTGCACGCCGACCCGGACCGGCCGCCGGCCAGCGCCGAACTCGCCGAGGCGGTCCGCCGGGCCGGCGCCCGCGAGGTGATCCTGCTGCTCAACGACCCGGAGCTGCGGGCCGCCGCCGGCGCCGCCGCCGACCAGCTCCGCGAGGAGGGGGTGCGGATCGCCGTCCTGCCCACCCGCTCGCCGGTGCAGGGCCTGGCCGCCCTGGCGGTGCACGAGTCCTCCCGGCGCTTCGACGAGGACGTGGTCGCCATGACCTCGGCCGCCGGCGCCACCCGGTACGCCGAACTGGCCGTTGCCGAGGGGGAGTCCTGGACGATGGCCGGCGTCTGCCAGGCCGGCGACGTGCTCGGCCTGATCGACGGGGATGTCGCGGTGATCGGCGCCGACCTGGCCGGCACCGGGGAGACGGTACTCGCCCGGATGCTCGCGGCGGGCGGCGAACTGGTCACCCTGGTGCTCGGCGAGGGCGCCCCCCGGGGCCTCGCCGAGCAACTGGTGGCGCACGCCCGCCGGCAGCGTCCCGAGGTCGACGCGGTGGTCTTCGAGGGGGGCCAGGAGTGGGCGCCGCTGCTGATCGGGGTGGAGTGAGCCCGTGGGCGGGGTGGGGCGAACCCGCCCGCGGCGGCCTGGGCACCGGGTGAATGCGGCGCGCTGTCGGTGCCGTGGTGTCCAATAGGGCGTGATGGCCGATCTCACTCTCGACACGCCCCTGACCGCCGTGGTCGGCGACCGCACCGCGAAGGTGCTCGCCGACAGCCTCAAGCTGCGCACGGTCGGCGACCTGCTGCACCACTACCCGCGCCGGTACGCCGAACGCGGCCAGCTCACCAGCCTCGACGACCTGGAGATCGACGAGCACGTCACCGTGCTCGCCAGGATCGAGAAGGTGACCCTGATCCCGTTCAAGGGACGCAAGGGCGACCGGCTGGAGGTGGTGGTCACCGACGGGCGCGGGCGGCTCAGCCTGGTGTTCTTCAACCAGGGCTGGCGGCAGAAGGAGCTGCGGCCGGGCTCCCAGGGCCTGTTCGCCGGCAAGGTCGGCCAGTTCAACCGTACCCGCCAACTCGTCTCCCCCGACTATCAGTTGATGGACGAGGAGGCGGACACCTCGGCCGCCGCGGAGTTCGCCGGCCGGTTGATCCCGGTCTACCCGGCCAGCGCCAAGGCGCAGACCTGGACGGTCGGCCTGTGCGTGCGGACGGTCCTCGACACCCTCGCCGACGACGGCTGGAGCGGGGTCGGCGAGCCGCTGCCCGCCGAACTGCGCGAGAAGCACGGGCTGATCCCGCTCCCCGAGGCGCTCGAACTCATCCACCGCCCGCGCGGCCACGCCGACCGCGAGCGCGCCCAGAGCCGGCTGCGCTGGGACGAGGCGTTCGTGCTCCAGGTCGCGCTGGCCCAGCGCCGGGCGGCCGACTCCGCGCTGCCCGCGGTGCCCCGCCCGGAGCGGGCCGGCGGGCTGCTGGCGGCCTTCGACGCCCGGCTGCCCTTCACCCTCACCGACGGCCAGCAGAAGGTCTGCGGCGAGATCTTCGCCGACCTGGCCACCTCGCACCCGATGCACCGGCTGCTCCAGGGCGAGGTCGGCTCCGGCAAGACCCTGGTCGCGCTGCGCGCCATGCTCACCGTGGTCGACGCCGGCGGCCAGGCCGTCCTGCTCGCCCCCACCGAGGTGCTCGCCCAGCAGCACCACCGTTCGATCGTCGAGATGATGGGCGACCTCGCCGAGGGCGGCATGCTCGGCGGCGCCGACGTCGCCACCAAGGTGGTGCTGCTGACCGGCTCGATGGGCACCCCGGCCCGCCGCCAGACGCTGCTCGACATGGCCTGCGGCGACGCGGGCATCGCGATCGGCACCCATGCGCTGATCGAGGACAAGGTCCAGTTCCAGGACCTCGGCCTGGTCGTCGTCGACGAGCAGCACCGCTTCGGCGTCGAGCAGCGCGACGCCCTGCGCGCCAAGGGCGAACAGCCCCCGCACCTGCTGGTGATGACGGCCACCCCGATCCCGCGCACGGTCGCCATGACGGTCTTCGGCGACCTGGAGACCTCCGTGCTGGACCAGCTCCCGGCCGGCCGCTCGCCGATCTCCACCCATGTCGTGCCGGCCCTGGAGAAGCCCAACTTCCTGGCCCGCGCCTGGGAGCGGGTGCGCGAGGAGGTCGGCAAGGGCCACCAGGCGTACGTGGTCTGCCCGCGGATCGGCGACGAGGAGCCGGCCGACCCGAAGAAGAAGCGCAGGGCGATGCCCGACGACCCGGAGGACCTCGGCGCCGGCAGCGACGACCGGCGGCCCCCGCTGGCCGTGGTGGAGACCGCCGAGATGCTCGCCAAGGGGCCGCTGGCCGGCCTGCGGATCGAGATCCTGCACGGGCGGCTGCAGCCGGACGCCAAGGACGACGTGATGCGCCGCTTCGGGGCCGGCCAGGTCGACGTGCTGGTCGCCACTACCGTCATCGAGGTCGGCGTCAACGTTCCCAACTCCACCGCGATGGTCATCATGGACGCCGACCGGTTCGGCGTCTCCCAGCTCCACCAGCTGCGCGGCCGGGTCGGCCGGGGCAGCGCGCCGGGCCTGTGCCTGCTGGTCAGCGACATGCCCGGGGCCAGCCCGGCCCGCGCCCGCCTGGACGCGGTGGCCGGCACCCTGGACGGCTTCGAGCTCTCCCGGATCGACCTCGAACAGCGCCGGGAGGGCGACGTCCTGGGACAGGCCCAGTCCGGGGTGAAGTCCTCGCTCAAGGTGCTCTCGGTGCTGGAGGACGAGGAGGTCATCACGACCGCCCGGGCCGAGGCGGCCGCGCTGGTCGCCGTCGACCCCCGGCTGGAGGACCACCCGGACCTGCGCGCCGCGCTGGCCGGCCTGCTGGACGAGGACCGCGCGGAGTACCTGGAGAAGGGCTGACCGGTGCGGCCGGGGCCGCCGGGTGACGCATCAGCGGCGGAACCGCGCTTGAATGGGGGAGCCCCGCCGGCCGGCCGACGGGGCTCCGCCACGAAAGGACCCCCCACCCCATGACCCGCGTGATCGCCGGGACGGCCGGCGGCCGCCGCCTGGCCGTGCCGCCCGGCCGGAGCACCCGCCCGACCTCCGACAAGGCCCGCGAGGCCATGTTCTCCACCCTGGAGGCGCTGCGCGGCACCCTGCACGGGGCCCGGATGCTCGACCTGTTCGGCGGTTCGGGCGCGGTCGGCCTGGAGGCGCTGTCCCGCGGCGCGGAGCACGTCCTGCTGGTCGAGGCGGACGCCCAGGCCGCGAAGGTGATCCGGGAGAACGTACGGATCGTCAACCTGCCCGGCGCCGAGGTGCGGGCCGACCGGGCCGAGCGGGTGCTCGCCGGACGGGCCCCGGAGAGCGGCTACGACCTGGTCTTCCTCGACCCGCCGTACGCCGTCACGGACGACGAGGTGCGCGAGATGCTGATCACAATGAGCGCCGGGGGCTGGCTCGCGGAGGACGCACTCGTCACCGTGGAGCGCAGCACCAGGGGCGGTGGGTTCGGCTGGCCCGAGGGCTTCGAAGTGCTGCGCTCACGGCGGTACGGCGAAGGCACCCTCTGGTACGGTCGCGCCGCCGCCGAGACCCGGCAACACTCGTAGCCGGGCCACCACCCGCAGCACCGAACCCCACGAGGGAGCTCACGCCATGCGTCGCGCCGTCTGTCCCGGATCGTTCGACCCCATCACCAACGGTCACCTCGACATCATCGAGCGGGCCTCGAAGCTGTACGACGTGGTGCATGTCGCGGTGCTGATCAACCGGAACAAGCAGGGGCTGTTCACCGTCGAGGAGCGGATCGCGCTGATCGAGGAGACCTGCGGGCACTACGGCAACATCGAGGTGGAGTCGCACAGCGGCCTGCTGGTGGACTTCTGCCGCGACCGCGGGATCCCGGCCATCATCAAGGGGCTGCGGGCGGTCAGCGACTTCGACTACGAGCTGCAGATGGCGCAGATGAACCACGGTCTGACCGGTGTCGAGACGCTCTTCGTGCCCACCTCGCCGACCTACAGCTTCCTCTCCTCCAGCCTGGTCAAGGAGGTCGCCTCGTACGGCGGCGACGTCTCCCACCTGCTGCCTCAGGCGGTGCACGGCCGGCTGGTCGAGCGGATCGCGGAGCGCGCCGCGCAGTAGGCCCGGATGGTCCGTTTCTGCCGGTTCGTCACCAGCTGTCCCCCTCCCCGGCGGCCGGGCGGGCGCAGGCGTTGTGAGGTCCCGCCGCAGTGGCCGTACAGTCTGTATTCCTGCCCTGCGGTGAGGTGCACCGCGCCGGGCCTGCCTCCGCCGGACGTCGGCGGCACACGGAAAGACGAAGCCCCGTGGACGTGCAGAACAAGGTCGACCAGATCGTCGCGGCCGTCGAGAACGCCCGTGCGATGCCGATGTCGGCCTCCTGTGTGGTGAACCGTGCCGAGCTGGTCGGGCTGCTCCAGGACCTCCGCGCGGCCCTGCCCGCCGAGCTCGCGCACGCGCAGTCGGTGATGGCCGACCACGAGCAGGTGGTGGCCGACGCGGAGGCCGAGGCCGAGCGCATCATCCAGGGGGCGCACTCCGAGCGGGGGTCGCTCATCTCGGACACCGAGGTGGTCCGCCGGGCCCAGGCCGAGGCGGACCGCATCCTCGCCGAGGCCCGCGCCGAGGTGGAGACCAAGCGCGCCGAGGCCGACGACTACGTCGACAGCAAGCTGGCCAACTTCGAGGTGGTGCTCACCAAGACGCTCGGCGCGGTCGGCCGTGGCCGCACCAAGCTGCGCGGCGACTCCGGCGTCTTCGAGACGGACACCGACGGCGAGGGCGACGGCGAGGAGTTCCAGCCGCGGGTCAGCCCGAGCCCCGAGGTCGACGAGTACGTCGATGTGAAGCTCGCCACCCTGGAGACCGTCCTCAGCAAGACGCTGTCGGCCGTCGGCAAGGGCCGCGACAAGCTGCTCGGCAAGGCCCCGATCGACGACCTCGGCGCCTACCTGGCCGCCGCCGACCAGGCGCAGCAGCTCAAGGACCGCGCCGAGGCCGTGGCCGCCGGCTTCGCCGACAACTACGGCGACGGCACCGACGCCGACCAGGAGCCCTGGTACCGGGCCGACGTCCCGCAGCAGCAGAGCTGGCCCGAGCAGACCCCGGCCGCGGCGGGCTGGCAGGCCCCCGGCGAGGGCCAGTACGCGGCCGCCGCCCAGTACGGCGCGCCCGAGGGCACCCAGTACGCCGAGGTCTACGGGGGCGGCTTCGACCCCTCGGGCCAGGGCCAGCAGGACCCGTACGGCAACCAGTACGGCTACCAGCAGCAGCCCGGCTACCCCGGCCAGCAGCAGCCCCAGCAGGACGCCTGGGGCAACCCGGTGCCCGAGGCCGGCGGCTACCAGCAGCAGGGCGGCTACCCCGGGCAGGGCCAGGGCCCGCAGTACGACGCCTGGGGCAACCCGGTGCCGGCCGCGGGCGGCTACCCGCAGGGCGGCCAGCCGCAGCTGCCGCAGCAGGCCTCCGGACAGCAGCCCGGCCTGGACGAGACCAGCTTCTTCGACACCAGCATGATCGACATGACCAGGCTGCGGGAGCTCGGCGGCCGCTGACGTCGCCCGGCCGGCCCGGTACGGGCCGGCCGAAGGGCGTGAAGTTGGGCCTGGCCGGAGTGTCCGGTAGTCTGACCACTCCGGCCTGCTCGTGCCGGGGTAGTCCGGCTGCCCGCGCATCGTTGAGACGCGCAGCACCGCACGCCGTACGAACCACCCGCGCCACGCAGCACGCGTGCCGCCTCAGGAAGTCAGGACACCTTGAACCGCCTCGACCACCGCGACCCCCTCGTGTTCGACACGCACGAGCTCGGACGTCGCCCCGGATCGCTGCGCAAGGTGACCCGCACCCTGGAGGCCCCCGAGGGGCTGGGCATCATCGACGTGATCGGTGTGCCCGAGAAGAGCGAGATCGCGTTGGAGCTCCGTCTGGAGTCCGTGGTCGAGGGCGTCCTCGTCACGGGCACCGCCGAGGCCAAGGTCGAGGGCGAGTGCGTGCGCTGCCTGGAGCCGGTCGAGGACGGGATCGACGTCGAGTTCCAGGAGCTGTTCTACTACCCGGAGTCCGACGAGAAGGGGCGCGGCCGCATCCCCGCCGCCGCCGACGAGCTCGACGAGGACGACGACGAAGAGACTTACCGCTTGGAGGGCGATTACTTCGACCTCCAGCCGGTGCTGCGTGACGCGGTGGTGCTTGCACTGCCGCTGCAGCCGGTGTGCCAGGAAGACTGCCTGGGCCTGTGCTCCGAATGCGGAGCGCGCCTGAGTGACGACCCGGACCACCACCACGAGGCCGCCGACCCCCGGTGGGCGGCTCTGCAGGGACTCTCCGCCGCCCACGGCGACGAGGGTGACGGAATCAAGACCAGCGACACCCGTGAGGGTGGAGCCGAGAACCAGGAGAAGTAGCCGTGGCTGTTCCGAAGCGGAAGATGTCGCGCAGCAACACGCGCCACCGCCGGTCCAACTGGAAGGCCGTTGTCCCCGCCCTCGTGGCGTGCGACCGCTGCCACGAGCCGAAGCTGGGTCACATCGCGTGCCCGAGCTGCGGCACGTACAACCGTCGCCAGGTCCTCTCGGTCTGATCGGCGGGGTGCACGGATCGATGTCGGATAGCAACTCAACCCGCAAGCAGGCTTCTGCCAACGGAAGCAAGGGCGGCGGGCCGGCTTCGACCGAATACGACGTCCTGGAAGGGCGCCTCGGGTACACACTCGAGCGCGCCCTTCTGGTGCGTGCCCTGACCCACCGCAGCTACGCCTACGAGAACGGCGGGCTGCCCACCAACGAGCGCCTGGAGTTCCTCGGCGACTCGGTGCTGGGTCTGGTGGTGACGGACACCCTCTACCGCGTCCACCCGGACGTGCCCGAGGGAACGCTCGCCAAGCTTCGCGCCGCGGTGGTCAACTCCCGCGCGCTCGCGGAGGTCGGCCGGGGCCTCGAACTCGGTACCTTCATCCGGCTCGGCAAGGGCGAGGAGGGAACCGGTGGCCGTGACAAGTCGTCGATCCTCGCCGACACCGTCGAAGCCGTGATCGGTGCCGTCTACCTGGACCAGGGCCTGGAGGCGGCGACCGCCTTCGTCCACGGCCTGTTCGACCCGCTGATCGAGGAGTCCTCTCAGCTCGGGGCCGGACTGGACTGGAAGACCAGCCTTCAGGAGCTCACCGCGGCAGCCGGCATCGGCGTCCCCGAGTACGTCATCGAGGAATCCGGCCCGGACCACGAGAAGACCTTCACCGCCGCCGCCCGGGTGGCCGGTCAGGACTTCGGCAGCGGCGTCGGACGTTCGAAGAAGGAAGCCGAACAGAAGGCCGCCGAGAGCGCCTGGCGCGCGATCAAGGCCAAGTACGCGGACAGCCTCCCCGGCGACAAGGCCTGAGGCCGGCAGGGAGCAGCCCGCCTGCTCCCGGTGGTGGAACAGCGGAGGCGTCGAAGTGCCCGAACTTCCCGAGGTGGAGGTCGTCCGGCGCGGACTGGCCAACTGGGTGGCCGGCCGGACCGTCGAGGACGTCCAGGTGCTGCATGCGCGCGCCGTCCGCCGCCAGCCGGCCGGGGCCGCGGACTTCGCCGCCCGGCTGACCGGGACGACCCTCGGCTCCGCCCGGCGCCGGGGCAAGTACCTCTGGGTGCCGCTGCAGGGCGGCCGGGGCGCGGCCGGCGGCGGGTTCTCGCTGATCGGCCACCTCGGGATGAGCGGCCAGCTCCTCGTCCAGGACCCTTCGGTACCGGACGAGACCCACCTGCGGGTCCGGCTGCGGTTCACCGACGGCGGGCGCGAACTGCGCTTCGTCGACCAGCGGACCTTCGGCGGCCTCGCGGTCGAGGAGGCCGAGGACGGCGACCCCGAGGGCACGCCGCTCTCCATCGCGCACATCGCCCGTGACCCGCTCGACCCGCGCTTCGACGACGAGGCCTTCGTCACCGCGCTGCGCGCCAAGCGCACCACGGTCAAGCGGGCCCTGCTCCACCAGACGCTGATCAGCGGGGTCGGCAACATCTACGCCGACGAGGCGCTCTGGCGCGCCAAGCTGCACTACGACCGCCCCACCGCCGGCCTGACCCGTCCGCAGGGCGCGCTGCTGCTCGGGCACGCCCGCGAGGTGATGAACGCGGCCCTGGCGGTCGGCGGCACCAGCTTCGACAGCCTCTACGTCAACGTGAACGGCGAGAGCGGCTACTTCTCCCGCGACCTGGACGCCTACGGCCGCGAGGGCGAGCCCTGCGGCCGCTGCGGCACCCCGATCCGCCGGGCGGCCTGGATGAACCGTTCCAGCTACTTCTGCCCGCGCTGCCAGCGGATCCCCCGCCCGCGCTGAGCGGCGCCGGGGGTGGCAGCTGCTGCGGCGCAGCGCCACCTGCCCCGGGCGGGGCCCGGACCGGGAGCTGTCGGCCCCGGCCCGGACCGGCTCACTTCTTGGTCAGCTCGGCGGGCTGCGGGTCCTCGCTGAGGTCCTGTTCGCTCTGGCCGAAGTAGGCGACGCCGACGGCCGAGGTCACCGCCAGGACGAAGCCGATCGCGGCCAGCCAGCCGAGGCCGTCCCGCGAGGAGTCGCCGAGCCAGATCACGCCCACCACGCCCGGCACCACCGTCTCGCCGACCACCAGGGCGGCGGTCGCGCCGTTCACCGAGCCGATCTGCAGGGCGATGGTGTGCAGGTACATCCCGCCGAGACCGCCGATCAGGATCGCGTAGAGCGCGGGGTCGCTGAGCAGCGTGCCGAGGGCGAACGGGTCCAGCCCGTCCAGGATCCGCACACCCACGCCGAGCGCGCCGAACCCCAGACCCGAGAGCAGGCCGGCCACGATCGCGCCGCCCGCGCCGAGCCGGCGCACCACCAGGCTGCCGCCGGCGATCAGCACGACCGAGGCGCCCAACAGCCACCAGTGGAAGGACATCGCGACGTGGTGGCCGCCCTCCGGGCCGGCCGCCACCGCCAGCAGGATCAGCGCCGCGCAGAGTACCGCGATCGAGGCCCACTCCGGGCGCTTGAGCCGGATCCCCAGCAGCTTGATGCTCAGCAGCGCCGTGATCACCAGGTTGGCGCTGATGATGGTCTGGGACAGGAACAGCGGGAGCAGCCTGGCGGCCAGCGCGCCCAGCCCGAAGCCGATCAGGTCGAGCACCGTTCCGAGGATGAACTCCCAGGTCACGGCGGCCTTGGCGGTGGAGGTCAGGTTCGGTCCGCCGTGCTCGGTGACCCCGGCCATCCGGCCCTTGGCGGCGGCCTCCTCCCGTGCGGAGCGGCGGGAACCGACGGCCTGGAGAACGGAGCCGGTGCCGTAGCAGACCGAGGCTCCGACGGCGGTCACGAGGCCGAGGATCACCACATGCTCCGATCGGTGGGGAAGGCGCGTGAGCGCGAAGGGTGGCGGCAGGCACCACTATGCCCGCTCCGGGCGGTCCGGATGCGACCGCCCAGCGCGACAGACGTGCAGCGTGCGGCCGGGGTTCCCGATCACCGGGCCGAGCCGGCCGGGGAGCCGAGGATCATCCCCGAGGATGGCGCCGGACCCCGACGAAAGGCAGGGACGCCCGGCCGGCCGGCGGACCCTCCGGCGTCGCCGGGAGCGGTAGCGTCGAAGGCATGAGAACTTCCGCTCGACGCTCCCGGGCGGGCGCGCCCGCCGCCCTGCTGGCGGTGCTGCTCGGGCTGCTGCTCCTGCTGGCCCCGGCCGCCTCGGCCGCCGGCGGCCTGGACGCGGCGGCGTCGGCCCTGAAGCAGAACCAGGTGTACGTCGACCCGGCGATGACCGGCAGGTTCAGCCAGGCCCAGGCCGACGCGCTGGCCGCGAAGATCAAGGCCGCCGACAAGCCGATCTTCGTCGCGGTGCTCCCCGCCACCGACGAGTTCGCGTCGGCCGACCTGTTCACCGACCTCCGGACCAAGGTCGGCGTCGTCGGCACCTACGCGATCTGGCGCGGTGACCGGTTCGCCGCCCGCTCGGACCCGGCGGCGCTCTCCGGCGCGGCCGCCGGCCGGATCGCCGGCGCGGCCTTCCGCTCCCACCCGGACGACGTCGACGGCACCCTCACCGACTTCGTCGACCAGGCCTCCTCTCAGGTCAAGGGGCACGGGGTGGCCTCCGCCGGCAGCGGCCTGTCGGCCGCCGCGGTGGTCGTCCCGCTGGCGCTGCTGGCGCTGGCCGGCGGCGGGGTGTTCCTGCTGCTGCGACGCTCCAGGAAGCGCCAGGAGGAGCAGCGCCGGGCCGAGCTCGAGCAGCTGCGGGTGGTCGTGGACGAGGACATCACCGCCTTCGGGGAGGAGCTCGACCGGCTCGACTTCAGCCCCGGCGCGCCCGACGCGGACGACGAGCAGCGCACCGACTACGCGCATGCGCTGGACTGCTACGACCGGGCCAAGGGCACCATGGACGCGGCCACCGGCCCGGCGGACGTCCGGCCGGTCACCGAGACCCTGGAGGACGGCCGGTTCGCGCTCGCCACCCTGGCGGCCCGGCGCGGGAAGCTGCCGCTGCCCGAGCGCCGGCCGCCGTGCTTCTTCGACCCCCGGCACGGCCCGTCCGTGCGGGACGCCGACTGGGCGCCGGCCGGCGGGGCCGACCGGACCGTCCCGGTGTGCGCGGCGGACGCGGCCCGGCTGGAGGACGGCCGGGACCCGGACATCCGGACGGTGCCGACCGCCCAGGGCCCGCAGCCGTACTGGAACGCCGGGCCGGCCTACGGCCCGTGGGCGGGCGGCTACTTCGGCGGGTACGGCGGCGGTCTGCTGCCCGGCCTGCTGGTCGGCACCATGCTCGGCTCGGCGATGGGCGGCGGGCAGGCCTGGGCGGCCGACGGGGGCGGCTACCAGGGCGGTGACTCGTCCGGTGCCGATTTCGACCCCGGTGACTTCGGCGGGTTCGACGGTGGCGGCGGCGGGGACTTCGGTGGCGGCGGGGACTTCGGCGGCGGTTTCTGACCCGCGAGGGCGTGGGGCCGTCCGAGGCCGCACCGGGCGGCGGCGGGGGCCGCCCGCCGGATCAGAACCGGATCAGAAGCCGAAGTCCTGCGTCCACCAGGGGCCGCCGGAGCCGGTGTGGACACCCACGCCGAGCTTGGTGAACTGGCAGTTCAGGATGTTGGCGCGGTGGCCCGGGCTGTTCATCCAGGCGGTCATCACGGCCTCGGGGGTGGCCTGGCCGCGGGCGATGTTCTCGCCCCCGAGGTTGCTGATGCCGACGGCCTTGGCACGGTCCCACGGGGTGTGGCCGTCCGGGTCGGTGTGGTCGAAGAACCCGCGTGCGGCCATGTCGTCGCTGAAGGCCTTGGCGAGCGCGTCCAGGCGGGTGTCCGCGGTCACCGGCGCGCAGCCGGCCGCCTTGCGCTCGTCGTTCACCAGGGCGAGCACGGCGGCGGCGGGGTTGGCCGCCTTGGTGCTCGGGCTCGCGGTGGCGGTGGGCGTGGCCGTCGCGGTGGGGCTCGGCCTGGGCGCCGGCGTGGTGGCGGCCGGGCTGCTCGGCGCCGCGGTCGCGCCGGGGGCGCTCGCACTGGGCGAGGCGAGCGGCGAGCGGGCCTCGCCGCGGTCGGCGGCCGGGGAGGCGTCGTCCCGGGTCGGCCCGGCGCTCGGGGACGGCGCCGCGGTGTCCGCCGCACCGGTCGGGGAGGCACCGGGGGAGGAGTTGCCGGGCGTACCGGTGCCGCCGGGGGACAGCGCCTCCAGGGGCGCGTCACCGGCCACCACCGCGGCGTCGGGGGCCGGCAGGACGCCGCTCACCACACCGCCCGCGCCTGCGGCGAGCGCCGTGGCGCAGATCGCCAGCAGTCCGCCGGTACGGCGCCGGCGCTTCTGCTGGGCGGCCGCCCTGGCCTGTCGCCGGCCCGCGCGTCCGGCGGGCTGCTCGTCCTCGGCCGGTCGCGCGCCGCGTGCGTGTCGTGCCATCGCGCTGAACCCCTCCCGAAACTGTGAGCGATCGGTGAGGACTCTAGGGCATGGCGGCAGTGACAGGAGAGGAAGGGCGGAGAAGGAGAGGTGTGGGAGGGGTGAAACCGCCCGGGACGGTCACCCGGCGCTACGGATAGGCTCGCAACCATGCATGGTCGTGACAGCAACGAGCCCGTCCGGGCCACCGTCTGGGTGCGGGGCAGGGTGCAGCAGGTCGGCTTCCGCTGGTGGACCCGTGCCCGGGCGCTGGAGATCGGCCTGACCGGCTATGCGAGCAATCTCGGCGACGGCCGGGTGCAGGTGGTGGCCGAGGGGCTGCCGGCCGACTGCGAACAGCTCCTCGCACTGCTGCGCGGCCCGGACACGCCCGGCGCGGTCACCGGGGTCACGGAGATCTGGACGGTCACCGGCGAGGGCTACGACAGCTTCGCGATCCGCTGATCGCACCGGTCGGGAGATCGTACCGATCACTTGGGTCACCCGTCCGGAGCACGCCCTCAGCAGGCCGGAGGCCGAAGTTGCGGGTGCTTCGGCAACGGCCGGTGTCGTGCGGTTGCCATCTGGGCAGACTCGTGGTTGACTCCGCATCGAGCAGTGATCCACCGGAGGTCGGTGGGTCCGCCCCAGACCGCCCGCAGGGCCGCCCGGCGTGACAGTTCCGCCGTGCAGGTGACAGGGCCGTCGTAGCTTGCGGTGATCGTGTTGACCCGTTCCGTCTTTGGTGAGACGCTGGAAGCCCGCGCACACGACCGCGTTTTCCCGGTAGGCGCATGCCCCTGTGAGTCCAGCTCACAGTGGTTGTTCCGTAGTGCCCAGCCAGCACTGCCGGTGGCGCGACGCGCGTGCGTCTTCCCTTCCCCCTAGACCCATACCGCACAGGTTCGGTCACTCAGCGTGGAGGACCACTCATCATGGCAAAGGCGCTTCTCGGGTACGTCGGCGGCCCCGACCCGCGAATGCTCTCCGAGATGCGACGGCTTCAGCAGCGCGTCCAGGACCTGGAGTCCGAGCTCATTCGGATGCAGGCCGAGAACGACGCTCTGATCGCCGTCGCGGACGAGCACTCGCTGCTCAGCAGCATCGATCTGGATCAGCGCGAGCCGGCACTCACCTGATCATCGCCGTACCCTCGTCGATCGACGCTGTTGTGCACTGAGCTCCCGTAAGGGACGCAGCTTGCGAGGGACGCCCTGACCGGCGTCCCTTCGTCGTCCTCGACACCCTTTGCCGACCATGCTGCCCTCCTCCGCACGCCTGAAACCCTCCCCGCACCACAGCCGGATACAGTCGCAGACCGGGGGGTCGGGCGAGTGTGGAGGAGAGCCGGCGCGTGCACCTGAAGAGTCTGACCCTGCGCGGCTTCAAGTCCTTCGCCTCCGCCACCACCCTCCGCTTCGAACCCGGCATCACCTGCGTGGTCGGGCCGAACGGCTCCGGCAAGTCCAACGTGGTGGACGCGCTGTCCTGGGTGATGGGCGAGCAGGGCGCCAAATCCCTGCGCGGCGGCAAGATGGAGGACGTCATCTTCGCCGGGACCAGCGGGCGCAGCCCGCTCGGCCGGGCCGAGGTCAGCCTCACCATCGACAACACCGACGGCGCGCTGCCCATCGACTACACCGAGGTGACCATCACCCGGACGATGTTCCGCAACGGCGGCAGCGAGTACGCGCTCAACGGTGACACCTGCCGGCTGCTGGACATCCAGGAACTGCTCTCCGACTCCGGCATCGGCCGCGAGATGCACGTCATCGTCGGGCAGGGCCGGCTGGACTCCGTCCTGCAGGCCGACCCGACGGGCCGCCGGGCCTTCATCGAGGAGGCCGCCGGCGTCCTCAAACACCGCAAGCGCAAGGAGAAGGCGCTGCGCAAACTGGACGCGATGCAGGTCAACCTCAACCGCGTCCAGGACCTGGTCGCCGAACTGCGCCGCCAGCTGGGCCCGCTGGGACGCCAGGCGAAGATCGCCCGGCGGGCGGCCGGCATCCAGGCCGATCTGCGCGACGCCCGGCTGCGCCTGCTCGCGGACGACCTCACCGGCCTGCGGCGCGCCGTCGAGGCCGAGATCGCGGACGAACTCGCGCTGCGCCTGCGGCGCTCCACCGTCGAGCAGGAACTCGCCCGCGCCCTGCAGCGCGAGGCCGTGCTGGAGGCCCAGGTCGAGCAGCTGGGCCCGCGGCTGGAGGCCGCCCGGCAGACCTGGTACCAGCTCTCCGCGCTGACCGAACGGGCCAGGGGCACCATCGGCCTGGCCGAGGCCCGGGCCCGGCACGCCGAGGCGAGCGGGCAGGCCGAGGAGCGGCGCGGCCGCGACCCCCAGGAGCTGGAGCGCGAGGCCGAGCAGGTCCGGGAGGAGGAGGCCGCGCTCGCCGAGGCGCTGGAGGAGGCCCGCTACGCGCTGGCCGAGGCGGTCGAGACCCGCGCCGCGCTGGAACGCGAACTCGGCGAGGAGCAGCGCCGCCTGAAGGCGGCCGCGCGCGCCGTCGCGGATCGCCGCGAGGGCCTGGCCCGGCTGCAGGGGCAGACCGCCGCGGCCCGCTCCAGGGCCGCCGGCGCGGAGGCCGAGATCGGGCGGCTCGCCCAGGCCAGGGACGAGGCGCTCGTCCGGGCCGCGGCCGCCGACCAGGAGTTCCGCGAGCTCCAGGAGCAGGTCGACGAACTCGCCCGGGGCGACGAGGAGCTGGAGGACGCCCACCAGGAGGCCCGGGCCCGTCTCGCCGCGATCGACCGCGAGCTCGCGGACGCCCGGGAGACGGCGGGCGCCGCCGACCGTGAGCGGGCCGCGACCACCGCCCGCCGGGACGCGCTGGCCCTCGGCCTGCGGCGCAAGGACGGCAGCGGCGCCCTGCTCGCCGCCGGGGGAGGGGCGGTGGGGGTGCTCGGGCCGGCGGCCGCCCTGCTGAAGCCCGAACCGGGGTACGAGGTCGCGATCGCGGCCGCCCTCGGCGCCGCGGCGGACGCGATCGCCGTGGACGGGGTCGAGGCGGCCGTCCGGGCCCTGGACCTCCTGCGGGCCGAGGACGCCGGCCGGGCCGCCCTGCTGATCGCCGACCGGCCGGACCACCCCGGGCCGGACCAGCTGTCCGACGTCTCCCCGGACGTCCTCCCGGCCGAACTGCCGGCCGGCGCCCGCCGGGCCGCGGACCTGGTGACGGCGCCCCCCGGTCTGCGGCCGGCCGTCCGGCGGCTGCTGGCGGCCGCCGTGGTCGTCACCGGCCTCGACCAGGCCCGGCAACTCATCCAGGACCATCCGGAGTTGACGGCCTTCACCGTCGACGGCGACCAGCTCGGCGCCCGCTTCGCGCAGGGCGGCGCGGCCGGCGCGCCGAGCCTGCTGGAGACCCAGGCGGCCGTCGACGAGGCCGACCGGGCGATCGAGGAACTCACCGGCCGCTGCGCCCTGCTGGGCACGCGACTCGGTGACCTGACCACCCGGCGGGCCGGCGCCGCGGCCGAGGTGGAACAGCTCGCCCTCCGCGCACGGCAGGGCCAGAAGGAACGGGCCCAGGTCGCCGGCGCCCTCGGCCGGCTCGGCGGCCAGGCCAGAGCCGCCGCCGGCGAGGCCGAACGGCTCGCCGCGGCGGCCGCCCGGGCCGAGGAGGGGCTGGAGCAGGCCGCCGCTGCCGCGGAGGAACTCGCCGGGCGGCTGGCGACGGCCGAGCAGTCGGCCGAGGCGGACGACCATGAGCCCGACACCGACGAACAGGACCGGCTCGCCGAGGCGGCCGGCCAGGCCCGGCAGGCCGAACTGGAGACCCGGCTCGCCGTCCGCACCCACGAGGAGCGCGTCCGGGCCCTGGCCGGCCGGGCCGACCAGCTGGACCGCTCCGCCGGCGCCGAGCGGGAGGCCCGGGCCCGGGCCGCGGCCCGGCGGGAGCGGGCCCGGCACGAGTGCGCCGTGGCGGTCGCGGTCGCGGCCGGCACCCGGCAGCTGCTGGCCTGCCTGGAGATCTCGCTCGCCAGGGCCGCCGCCGAACGCGACGAGGCCGAGCAGGCCCGCGCCGCCCGGGAGAGCGAACTGCGCACCGGCCGCGAGCACGGCCGGGAACTCAAGGCCGAACTCGACAAGCTGGTCGACGCCGGCCACCGGGACGAGGTGCTCCGCGCCGAGAAGCGGCTGCGGATCGAGCAGCTGGAGGCCAAGGCCCTGGAGGAGTTCGGCATCGAGGCCGAGGAACTGCTCACCAGCCACGGGCCGGGCGTACCCGTGCCGCCCGGTGTCCCCGAGGAGGGGCAGGAGCCGGGGGAGCCCCGGCCGTACGTCCGGGCGGAGCAGGAGAAGCGGCTGCGGGCCGCCGAGCGCGCGTACCAGCAGCTGGGGAAGGTCAACCCGCTGGCGCTGGAGGAGTTCGCGGCCCTGGAGGAGCGCCACCAGTTCCTCGGCGAGCAGCTGGACGACCTCAAGCGCAGCCGGCGCGACCTGATGGAGATCGTCAAGGACGTGGACGCCAGGGTCGAGCAGCTGTTCACCGCCGCGTACCACGACACGGCCGCGCAGTTCGAGGGCGTCTTCTCCCGACTGTTCCCCGGCGGGGAGGGGCGGCTGGTGCTGACCGACCCCGACAACATGCTGACCACCGGCGTCGAGGTGGAGGCCCGCCCGCCGGGCAAGAAGGTCAAGCGGCTGTCGTTGCTCTCGGGCGGCGAGCGCTCCCTGACGGCCGTCGCCCTGCTGGTCTCGATCTTCAAGGCGCGGCCGAGCCCCTTCTACGTGATGGACGAGGTCGAGGCGGCGCTCGACGAGACCAACCTGCGGCGGCTGATCGCGATCATGGAGGAGCTGCGGGAGAGCTCCCAGCTCATCGTGATCACGCACCAGAAGCTCACCATGGAGTGCGCCGACGCGCTCTACGGCGTCACCATGAAGGGCGACGGCATCTCGCAGGTGATCAGCCAGCGGCTGCGGGCGGTCCCGCCTCCCGGCCGTGGGACCGGGGGAGAGCGCCACGAGCGGGGGGCCGCCGCGCCCCGGCCGGCCCGGGTGACGGCCGGGGAGTCCTGAGGCCGCCCCGGACGGGGCCGGTGATCGCCGGCCCCGGTGTCGACCGCGGTGGGCCCGGGGGAGCGGGGTGTCCGTCCGCGCGGAGACGGGCCCGTCGCTCCGGGGACGCGGAGCCGGGTGGGTACCGTCCGGAGCCCCCGCCCGCCGTGCGGGGACCGGGGGCCCGCCCGTGCTGGGCCCGCCGGGTGATCCACGAGCCGGCCCGGCCGCCGGGGCCGGGCATGTGCCGCTTCCAGGAGCCCGTCGCGGATACTGGGAGGGTTGTGACTCCTCCCCCTCGCCCGCGAGGGGGGCTGCGCACTCAGCCGCCCGACGAGGTCGGGCCGGCCGGCCACGACCGCCGCCGAGGGGCGGTGGTCAAGCAGTGAAGCGGCGGCGCTCCGGCCCGCCGGGCGAAGGATCACCAGCACTCCCGGCCTCACGGACGGGCACCCAGCGAAGGAGTTTGATGTGGAATTCGTGATCCTTGCCGTGGTCATCGCGGTGGCCGTCATCGGCACGATCGCGGGCCTCGTCGTCAGCGGGAGGCGACGCAAGGAGCTGCCGCCGCAGGCGTCGGCACCGGTCATCACGGCGCCGAAGGCCCCGGCCGAGCCCGAGCCCGAACCCCAGGTGGGGGACGAGGCGGCGCCACCGGTCGAGGTCCCGGTCCAGACCGTCGAGGAGGTCGAGCTCCCGCCGGTCGCCGAGATCGAGGCACCGCCGGCCCTCGAAGTCCCCGAGCCGACCGCCGGCCGCCTGGTCCGGCTGCGCTCGCGGCTCTCCCGCTCGCAGAACTCGCTCGGGAAGGGCCTGCTCACGCTGCTCTCCCGGGAGCGGCTCGACGAGGACACCTGGGAGGAGATCGAGGAGACCCTGCTGATTGCCGACGTCGGCGTGAAGCCCACCCAGGAGCTGGTCGACCGGCTGCGGACCCGGGTCAAGGTGCTCGGCACCCGCACGCCCGCCGAGCTGCGCGGCCTGCTCCAGGAGGAGCTGGTCCAGCTGATCGGCGCGGACACCGACCGCACCCTGCACACCGCCCGGCACGAGGACGGCCGCCCGGCCGTCGTCCTGGTGGTCGGCGTCAACGGGGTCGGCAAGACCACCACCTCCGGCAAGCTCGGCCGGGTCCTGGTGGCCGACGGCCGCAAGGTCGTCCTGGGCGCGGCCGACACCTTCCGGGCCGCGGCCGCCGACCAGCTGCAGACCTGGGGCGAGCGGGTCGGCGCACGGACCGTCCGCGGGCCCGAGGGCGGCGACCCGGCCTCGGTCGCGTTCGACGCCGTCAAGGAGGGCATCGCCGAGGGCGCCGACACCGTCCTGGTGGACACCGCGGGGCGGCTGCACACCAAGACCGGCCTGATGGACGAGCTGGGCAAGGTCAAGCGGGTCGTCGAGAAGCACGGCCCGGTCGACGAGGTGCTGCTCGTCCTGGACGCCACCACCGGCCAGAACGGCCTGGTGCAGGCCCGGGTCTTCGCCGAGGTGGTCGACATCACCGGCATCGTGCTGACCAAGCTGGACGGCACCGCCAAGGGCGGCATCGTGATCGCCGTCCAGCGCGAGCTGGGCGTCCCGGTCAAGCTGATCGGACTCGGCGAGGGCGCGGACGACCTGGCGCCCTTCGAGCCGGCCGCGTTCGTCGACGCGCTGATCGGCGACTGACCGAGCGGCGACCGACCGACGACCGACACCGCGGCGGCGCGGACGGCCCGGTGGGCCGGAGCGCCGCGGCAGGGGCCGCTTTCCCGGAGGACCGGGGGAGCGGCCCTTCGTCGTCCCCCGGGGGGGGCGGGGCGGGGGGTGCCGCCGCCGGGGCGCGGCCGGCCTCGTCAGGTCCGGAGCGGCTCCGGCAGTACGGCAGCTCCGGTGTTCGGGCGGGCCGGGCGGTGCGGGCGGTGCGGGCAGGTCAGGAGGCGAGCCAGGCGGGCTCGGAGCTGCGCTCGCGGCTGCGGTGGCAGGCGTACGCGAGCGTGCCGAGCAGCAGCCGGGCCTCCGGCGGACAGCCGGCGTTGTCCCGGGTGGGGCGGCGCAGCCAGCGGACCGGGCCGAGGCCGTCGAGGACGGTCGGGGGCGCGGCGACGTAGCCGCCCTCGCCGTGGCAGGCCAGGTCGAGCGCGGCGTCGTCCCAGCCCATCCGGTAGAGCAGGTCGGGCAGCCGGCGGGCGGCACCGGCCGCGACCAGGAACTGCAGGCGGCCGGTCGGCGGGGCCAGCACCGGGCCGACCTGGGTGCCCATCCGCTCCAGCCGGACCAGGGCCTGCAGGCCGGCCTGCTCGGGCACGTCCAGCACGTCGAAGGCCCGCCCGGTGGGGAGGAGGACGGCGCCCGCGGGGCCGGGGCGCCAGTCCGCCCGCGGCCCGTCCGCCCGCGGCCCGGCCGGGGGGGCCGGGATCGGGTGGCCCGGGGCGGGGGCGCCGGCGGCGACCGCCCAGCCCCAGCGTCCGGTGTACTCCGCCGCTGCCTGGAACGCCGCCGCCTGGAACGCGGTGGCGCGGGTGCGGCGCCGGGTACCGCGCGGTACGAGCCGCAGGTGTCCCAGCCGAAGATCGCCGAACAGGTTGTCCATGCCTCCCCCAACAGGTTCTCGTTGCCGGTGGTTACGGGATCGTGACGTCGTGTGGATCGTCCGATGTGGTGCGAGTGGTGCGGGGACGGCGCGCAGCGGTCGGCGTGCGCCCGTTCGTGCGGCGCGATCCCGGGGTCGCCTTGCGGCGGCCGGTGCGGATGCCGGATCGTCGGGGGCGAGCGCGCCCCCGAGGTGCACCGGGGCGGCAAACTCGCCTGGGGCTGCTGGTGATTGCCGTGCTGATCGGGATATCACGGGTGACTTGGCGGTCCGCATATGCCGGGCGGGCCGGAGTACCAGTGAAGCGTGTGCGGACTGCGCACAGTTCACTCGTGGGGGTGGCGAAAGGTGGCGTTTCCCCGGCGATGCTCCCCCGGATGGTCGAAAGAGCGTTACGTTCAGCTCGCCGAGCACGACGGGATGTCCGCTCCGGCCCCTCCGGGGGCGGGAGTTGGGAGTCCGGTGGCCGGCGCGAGGTGCTTGAACACCAGTACGACAGCGCATGAGCAGGACAATCGGACGAGCACGGCGGCACACCAGTACGACCGCACCGGGTGAGACAGCATCCGGTGCGGGAACAGCGGTACGAGCGAGCACCTCGGCGGTACGAACAGGTACGGCACGTCTAGGAATCGCCCGCGACCGTCGGGCATCACGAGCGGGGCCCCGTGGGCGGGGCCGGGCGGGATGGGGACGTTCCCATGGCAGAGAAGCAACCCAACGAGAAGCTGGCCTCGTGGTTCGGCCGAAGCGGCTGGTCCAAGGGCGAGTTGGCCCGGCAGGTCAACCGCCGGGCGCGCCAGATCGGCGCTCACCACGTCTCCACCGACACCTCACGGGTGCGTCGCTGGCTCGACGGTGAACAACCCCGCGAACCCATTCCGAAGATCATGTCCGAGCTCTTCTCCGAGCGTTTCGGCTCGGTGGTCTCGATCGAGGACCTCGGCCTGCGGGCGATCGTGCCCGTCTCCACCGTGGGCGGCGGCGTCGACCTGCCCTGGAGCGCCCCGCAGACCGTCCAGCTGATCAGCGAGTACTCGCGCAGCGACCTGATGCTCAACCGGCGCGGATTCCTGGGCACTTCGCTCGCCCTGACGGCCGGCGCCGCGCTGATCGAACCGATGCAGCGCTGGCTGACCCCCGGCCCCGGCGGAGCCCCCACCCCGATCCTGGCCGCCGCCAACGGCGGCGAGCCGTTCAGCGGCCGGCTGTCCGAGCCCGAACTGGAACTGCTGGAGCAGACCACGGTCATGTTCCGTCAGTGGGACGCCCAGAACGGCGGCGGCCTGCGCCGCAAGGCCGTGGTCGGCCAGCTGCACGAGGTCACCGACCTGCTGCAGGAGAGCTACCCCGAGCAGACCACCCGGCGGCTGTTCCGGCTCACCGCCGAACTCGCCCATCTCGCGGGCTGGATGTCCTACGACGTCGGCATGCACCCCAGCGCGCAGAAGTACTACGTGCTCGCGCTGCACGCCGCCAAGGAGGCCGGCGACCGCCCGTTCGGCGCGCTCATCCTCACCGACATGAGCCGGCAGATGATCCACCTCAACCGCGGCGAGGACGCCCTGGAGCTGATCCACCTCGCCCAGTACGGCAGCCGCGACACCGCCACCCCCAAGCAGCAGTCCCTGCTGTACGCGATGGAGGCCCGCGCCTACTCGACGATCGGCGAGGTCAACCGCTGCGCCCGGGCCGTCCGGCTGGCGGAGGACACCTTCACCGACATCCGTGAGGGCGACAACGACCCGGACTGGCTGAAGTTCTTCTCGGCCGCCGAGCTCAACGCCGAGAACGCGCACTCCTACCGCGACCTCGCCTACCACTCCAGCCGCAGCGACCTGTACGCCTCGATGGCCGCGCCGGTGATGGAGCGCGCGGTCGACCTGTTCCGCCAGGACGACGACCACGTCCGCTCGTACGCCTTCAACCTGGTCGGCATGGCCAGCGTCCACCTGCTGCAGAACGAGCCCGAGCAGGCCGCGGTGATGGCGGAGCAGGCGGTGGACATCGCCACCAAGGTGCGCTCGGAGCGGCTCAACACCCGGGTCCGCAAGACCTCGGAGGCGGCCAACCGCACCTTCAAGGGCGTGCCCGGGGTCAGTCGGCTGGCGGACCGGGTGATCCAGGAGATCCCGGAGTTCGCCTCGGCGGTCTGACCCGCCCGGGCCCGGCGCCGCCGGGCCCGCCCCGCTCGGGGCTGTCGAGTCCGGTGTCGTCCGCCCGGCCACGTCCCCCCGACCCGTCCGCCCCGGCCGACCCGTCCCCCCGACCCGCCCGCCCCGGCCGACCCGCCCGCCCGGCGCCGTTGCCCCGGGCGGGCGGGTCGCGTTCGGCACCGGTACGCGCCGCGACCGCAGAGTTCCGGCCATCGGGACTCGTCCCGAGCCCTGCGCCACCGGCCGTTCAAGCCCCGATCTCCACGGTCGGTGATCGTTTGGGTACTCCGGGTGCTGTGCGGCCGTACAGTAGCCCATCTTCTGTCATGGCACGGCCGTAGTTCACGTCGGTGTAACCCACGCGTTGACGTCGTCACGGGTGTGAAACACCGAGCCGCATCGGCCGAAACCGGACTTCGACACTCTCCTCTCATCGCCGACACCCCGGGTGGCACGGGACAGGTATCCCGCGGGTGGAGCGGCATTCATTTACGAGGAGACGCCGATGCCGGACGGCTTCAGCGCAGGCGATACCGCCTTTGTGCTCATCAGTGCGGCCCTGGTCATGTTGATGACCCCGGGCCTGGCCTTCTTCTACGGGGGCATGGTCAGGGTCAAGAGCACGCTCAACATGCTGGTCATGAGCTTCATCTCGCTGGCGATCGTCACCGTGCTCTGGGTGCTCTACGGCTACAGCCTGAGCTTCGGCCCCGACGCGGGTGCCGGCCTGATCGGCAACCTCGACTTCCTGGGGATGCAGGGCATCGGCCTGAACGACCTGACCGGCACCATCCCGGTCACCACCTTCGCGGTGTTCCAGCTGATGTTCGCGATCATCACCCCCGCGCTGATCAGCGGCGCGATCGCGGACCGGGCCAAGTTCGGCGCCTGGGCGCTGTTCATCGCCCTCTGGGTGACGCTGGTCTACTTCCCCGTCGCGCACTGGGTCTTCTTCTTCGACAAGGGCAACGGCGGCTGGCTCGGCGACCGCAACGGCGTGATCGACTTCGCCGGCGGTACCGCGGTGCACATCAACGCCGGTGTCGCGGGCCTCGCGCTCTGCCTGGTGCTCGGCAAGCGGGTCGGCTTCAAGCGTGACCCGATGCGCCCGCACAGCCTGCCGCTGGTGATGCTCGGCTCCGGCCTGCTGTGGTTCGGCTGGTTCGGCTTCAACGCCGGCTCCGCGCTGGCCGCCAACGGCGTCGCCTCGATGGCCCTGATCAACACCCAGATCGCCACCGCCGCCGCGGTGCTCGGCTGGCTGGTCTACGAGAAGCTCAAGCACGGCGCCTTCACCACCCTCGGTGCGGCCTCCGGTGCGGTCGCGGGCCTGGTCGCCATCACCCCGGCCTGTGGTTCGGTCAGCCCGCTCGGCTCGATCGCCATCGGCCTGATCGCCGGCGCGGCCTGCGCCGCCGCGATCAGCCTCAAGTACCGCTTCGGCTTCGACGACTCGCTCGACGTGGTCGGCGTGCACGCCATCGGTGGCGCCATCGGCTCCCTCCTGGTCGGCCTGTTCGCCACCGGCACCGTCGGCCAGACCGCCAAGGGCCTGTTCTACGGCGGCGGCTTCGACCAGCTCGGCAAGCAGGCGATGGGCGTGGCAGCGGTCGCCGTCTACTCCTTCGTGGTCTCCTGGCTGCTCGGCCAGGCGATCCACAAGACGATCGGCTTCCGGGTCACCGAGGACGTCGAGGTGGCCGGCATCGACCAGGCCGAGCACGCCGAGTCCGCGTACGACTTCAGCGCGATGGGCGCCAGCCTGTCCCGCGCCACCCCGGCCCCCGCCGGGAAGACCGAGAAGACCGCCGAGAAGACCGCCGAGAAGACCGAGGTTGGTGCCTGATGAAGCTCATCACCGCGATCATCAAGCCGCACCGGCTGGACGACGTGAAGGCCGCACTGCAGGCCTTCGGGGTGCACGGTCTGACCGTCACCGAGGCGAGTGGCTACGGCCGCCAGCGCGGCCACACCGAGGTCTACCGGGGCGCGGAGTACACCGTCGACCTGGTGCCGAAGGTCCGCATCGAGGTCCTCGTCGAGGACGACGACGCGGAGCAGCTGATCGACGTCCTGGTGAAGGCCGCCAGGACCGGCAAGATCGGCGACGGCAAGGTCTGGAGCGTCCCCGTCGAGACCGCCGTTCGGGTCCGTACCGGGGAGCGCGGGCCCGACGCCCTCTAACATTCACATCGATCACTCACGCGGACCTGCGGCCGGCTACCGGTCGCAGGTCCGCTGACGGCATATCAGGACCGTGCACCGCCGGACGACGGATGGGGATCCCGAAATGACCAGCGAAGCCAGCCCTCCCTCCTCACCCGCCGCCGGACCGGACGGGCCCGTCGCCTACGCGGACGCCCGGGCCCGGCTGCTCGCCGACCCCGACGCCTCGGGCAGCCGGCGCAGGACCGCCCTCGCCGGGCTCACCGACCGGTGGCTGACCGGCCTGCTCGCCGGGGCCGGCGCCCCGCCGGGGGTCGCACTGGTCGCCGTCGGCGGCTACGGGCGCGGCGAACTCTCGCCGCGCAGCGACCTCGACATCCTGCTGCTCCACGACGGCCCGGTCGACAGTGCGCTGCCCGAGCGCATCTGGTACCCGGTCTGGGACTCCGGCGCCGCCCTGGACCACTCGGTCCGCACCCTGGCCGAGGCCCGCACCGTCGCCGCCGAGGACCTCAAAGCCCAGCTCGGCCTGCTGGACGCCCGGCACATCGCCGGCGACGCCGCCCTCACCGCCTCGCTGCGCTCCGCCGTCCTCTCCGACTGGCGCGCCACCGCCTCCACCCGCCTCCCGGAGCTGCAGGAACTCGGCGCCGAGCGGGCCGAGCGGCACGGCGAACTCTCCTTCCTGCTGGAACCCGACCTCAAGGAGGCCAGGGGCGGCCTGCGCGACATCGTCGCGCTCAACGCGATCGCCGCCTCCTGGCTCGCCGACGCGCCCCGCGACGGCCTGGAGGCCGCCGCCCGCCGCCTCAGCGACGTCCGCGACGCGCTGCACCTGACCACCGGCCGGGCCACCGAACGGCTCAGCCTCCAGGACCAGGACCAGGTCGCCGCGACCCTCGGCGTGCTCGACGCGGACACCCTGCTGCGCCAGGTCTACGAAGCCGCCCGCACCATCACCTACGCCGGCGACGTCACCTGGCGGGCCGTCGACCGGGTGCTGGCCGCCCGCTCCTCCCGGGGCCGGCGCTCCTCCCGGCTGTCCTTCCCGTTCACCGGGACCGGACGCGGGTCCGGCGCGGTCGCCCGCGGCGCGGTGGACCGCAGACCGCTCGCCGAGGGCGTGGTCGAGCAGGACGGCGAGGCGGTCCTCGCCCAGGGCGCCCGCCCCGCCACCGACCCGGTGCTGCCGCTGCGCGCGGCCGCCGCGGCCGCCCAGGCCGGCCTGACCATCTCCTACGCGACCGTGCGGCGGCTGGCCGCCGAGACCAAGCCACTGCCGGTGCCCTGGCCGGACGAGGCCCGCGAGCAGCTCGTCACCCTGCTGGGCGCGGGCGAGGCCTGCATCCCGGTCTGGGAGGCGCTGGAGGCCGAGGGCCTGATCACCCGGCTGCTGCCGGACTGGGAGCGGGTCCGCTGCCGCCCGCAGCGCAACGCCGTGCACCGCTGGACGGTCGACCGGCACCTGGTCGAGACGGCGGTGAAGGCCGCCGCGATGACCCGCCGGGTGGCCCGCCCCGACCTGCTGCTGGTCGCCGCGCTGCTGCACGACCTCGGAAAGGGCTGGCCCGGCGACCACTCGGAGGCGGGCGAGGTGATCGTCCGCGACGTGGCCGTCCGGATGGGCTTCGACACGGCCGACACCGAGACCCTCGCGGTGCTGGTGCGCCACCACCTCACACTGGTCGACACCGCGACCCGGCGCGATCCCGACGACCCGGCCACCGTCGACCTGATCACCAAGGTGGTCGGCACCCTGCCCCACCTGGAGCTGCTGCACGCGCTGACCGAGGCGGACGCCACCGCGACCGGCCCGGCCGCCTGGAGCAGCTGGCGGGCCTCGCTGGTGGACGACCTGGTCGGTCGCGCGGCCGCCCAGCTCGCCGGCGGCTATCCCTTCCCGGCCGACGTCGAACCGACCGCCGAGGAGGAGCGCCTCGCCGTGGAGGCGGCCCGCACCGGGGGCCCGGCGCTGTCCCTGCACGCCCAGAGCAACCAGGACTCCTTCGCCACCGAGCCGATGGGCGTGGACCTCGTCCTGGCCATCCCGGACCGCCCCGGCCTGCTGGGCACGGTGGCCGGCGTCCTCGCCCTGCACCGGCTCACCGTCCGGGCCGCGAGCCTGCGCGAACTCGACCCGATCGGGATCGGGGCCGTCCTGCTGATCTCCTGGACGGTCACCGCCGAGTACGGCGAACTGCCCGAGGCCGCCCGGCTCCGGGCCGACCTGCGGCGCGCCCTGGAAGGCTCGCTGGACGTCGCCCGCAAGCTCGCCGAGCGCGACGCCGCGGCCCCCCGCCGGCGCGGCATCAGCACCCCGCCGCCGGTGGTCTCGGTCGCCCCCGGCGCCGCCTCCGCGACCGCCACCGTCCTGGAGGTCCGCGCGCACGACGCGCCCGGCCTGCTGCACCGGATCGGCCGCGCCCTGGACGACGCCGGGGTGCGGGTCCGCACCGCGCACATCTCCACCCTGGGCGCCGACGCCGTCGACGCCTTCTACGTCACCGACCCGGCCGGCCGGCCGCTGTCGGCGCAGCGCGCGGCGGAGGTGGCGGCCCGGATCCAGGCGGCACTGGGGTGACGGGCGCGGATCGGCGATCCGCCGCCGTCACGGGCCCGCTGCGGCCCCACGGCCGGCCGCCGCGGAGCCGGCAGCTCCCACCCGAACGGCGAGGCCGGCGACTGTCGGGGTTCGGCGGGGGTCACCGCCTGCCGTCGGGGAGTTCGGAGTCCACGGGCGGCCGGACCTGGTCCGACAGTCGCTCCTCGGACGCCCCGATCCTGCGGAAGTTCTCGCGTGCGTCCGTGAGGGAGACGCGGTTGGGGCCGCCGATGTACTCGTCCGCGTCCACGCCGTCCTGACCGGTGTCCTCCCATCCGCACACCTGGCAGATCTCGTACATCCCGCGAGCGCGGAGCGTCAGGTGGCCGCAGCACGGACAGCTGAAGCCCCTGGCGTCGGACGGCTCGCTACCGGGGTTCCGGGAGGTCATCCGGCGCCTGTTCCGGTCGAGTCGGTCGGTTTTCCCCGCAGCGCTCCGGGCGTCCTGGGCCCGGTGCGGTCCTGGTGCTCGACGCCCTTCGGATGTCCGGAGCTCGCGCCCGGGCTTGGGATGTCCGGAGCTCGCGCCCGGGTCGGACGCGGGGGAGGGTGGACGCGGGTGGGGGTCGCAGCCCTGGGGGGTGTCAGGCCGTCTCCTCCGGGCCGAATCCGAAGAAGGTGTCCACCGTGATCGAGCGGGCGAGAGCCCCGGGCGGCAGGCGGCAGTCCAGGAGGCTCGCGCCGGTGAAGTCGGTGTCGGTGAGCGACGCGCCCCGGAAGTCGCAGCCCTGGAGCGCGGCGCCGACGAACCGGGCCCGGTCGAGCCGGGCCTCGCGCAGCACGACCCGGCCCCGCACCCCGCTCAGATCGGCGTCGGAGAGGTCGGCGCCGCTGAAGTCCGCGTCGATCACCTTGGCCCTGCGCAGGTCGGCCCCGGTGAGGTCGGTGCCTCGGGCTGTCGCTTCGTGCAGGACGGCGCCGTGCAGGTCGGCGCCGGTCAGGTCGAGGCCGTCGAGCGGGGCGTTGCGCAGGTCGCGCTGCCCGAGGGCGGGGTCGAAGGTCTCCTCGGCGTACGGGAGGGCGGCGAGGGTGTCCTGCCAGGGGCCGCCGGTCCGGGCGATCCGCACCGCCTCCCGGAGGGCTTCGCGGCCCTCCGGGGTCTGCCAGCGGGCCCGCCGCTGCTCGGACGACGAGGTGGTGCCGATGCTGCCGTGGAGCGGGGGCAGCAGCGGCCTCCCGTCGTCCGCCCCGGGCTTCTCGGCCTCGGCCTCGGCCTCGTCCTTGTTCTCGTCCTCGTCCTCGTCCTCGGCTTCGGCGAAGGCGCCGAGCGAGGTCCCGACGGTGATCGCTCCGGTCAGGTCGGCTCCGGTCAGGTCGGCACCGTACAGATTGGCGCCGGTCAGATCGGTGCGCACCAGCGACGCTCCCCGCAGGTCGCCACCGACCAGGACGGCGTCGACGAGCCGTGCCCCGTCCAGGTGCGCATCGCGGAAGGTCGCCTGACCGGACGCCTCGCCGAGGTCGGCCCCGGAGAGGTCGGCGCCGGTGAAGTCCGCGTCGTCGAACCCGGCGCCGCGCAGGTCGGCCCCGGTGAGGTCGGTGCCTCGGGCTGTTGCTTCGTGCAGGACGGCGCCGTGCAGGTCGGCGCCGGTCAGGTCGAGGCCGTCGAGCGGGGCGTTGCGCAGGTCGCGCTGCCCGAGGGCGGGGTCGAAGGTCTCCTCGGCGTACGGGAGGGTGGCGAGGGTGTCCTGCCAGGGGCCGCCGGTCCGGGCGATCCGCACCGCCTCCCGGAGGGCTTCGCGGCCCTCCGGGGTCTGCCAGCGGGCCCGCCGCTGCTCGGACGACGAGGTGGGTCCGAACACGCCGTACAGATCGGGGAAGTCGGAGCTGCTGCTCACGGTCTGTGCCTTTCGGTCAGGACCCCGGGGGCCAGGCGTGGTAGGGAGGCGTGGTTCCGTGCCCGATTCCGTGGAGGAACCTGTTGAGCCTGCCCAACTGCCCCTCGGTGGCGGCCTGGTACTTCTTGAGGATCTGGACGTCCCGGTCGGTGAGCTCCTTGTTGAAGCGGAACTCGTCGTGGAGGGCCTTCTTGACGTTCAGCAGGCCGTCGCGAGCCTGCTGCAGGTCGCTGATGTGGGAGAAGGGCGTGCCGTCCGGCTTGCGGGCCACGACCTCGCCGGCCGCCTCGCGCCTGGCGGCATTGTAGTGGTTGTGGTTCGGGGTGCCGTTGATCTCGCCGATCGGGTCCTTCATCAGGTTGTGGAACTTCTCGATGGCGTCCTTGGCACGTTCCGTGAGCTTGCACGGGGCGAGACCGAAGGGGTCGGCCCAGGTGTGCGGATTCTGGATGTAGGCCTGGGGGTCGGGGGCGGCGGCGAGCCCGAGCGGATCGAGGGTCGCGTAGCGTGCCGTGATCGGGTCGTAGTAGCGGTGCAGGTTGTAGTGGAGGCGGGTCTCGGGGTCGTAGTACTGGCCCGGGAACCGCAGCGGCGTCGTGGTGCTGGCGCTGTCGCTGCGTTCGGTGGCACCCCAGAGGGTGGTTCTGGCCTGCCACGCCGGGCTGCCGTCGGGGTTGAGCAGGTGGGTGGGGGTGCCGATCAGGTCGGTGACGATGGTGAAGAAGCGGCGGTCGACGTCGGCCTGGGGGGCGTCGGGCAGCAGGATGTGCTCGGTCTGGGCCAGCGGACGGAGCCCCTCGTGGTCCCAGGTGAGGGTGTACGGCCCGGGGAGCGCGGGGCCGTGCGCGGTCTGTTCGGCGAGCGTGCTGCCGTCCCAGGTGAAGTCCGTCCACTCGGCGACGGTGACGCCGTCCTCGGCCAGGCGCTGTTTGGCGATCCGTCGGCCGAAGGGGTCGTACAGGTACTGCCAGCGGGTGCCGTCGGGGGTGGTGACGTCGGTGAGGCGGTCCTCGGCGTCCCAGGTGTAGCGCCAGGTGTTCGTCCGGCCGGAGAGGGTCACCTGGCGGCGGGCGGTGATCCGGCCCTGGGCGTCATGGTCGTACCGGATCCGGCCGGCGGTGCTGATCAGGGTGCCCTGGTAGGTGCGCGGGCCGCGGCCGCTGTCGTTGCGGCCGCCGGGCCACTGGGCGTCGGTGATGTTCCCGGCCGCGTCGTAGACGTACCGCTCGGTCCAGTCCGCGGCGTGGACGGCGGTCACCCGGCCGGCGGCGTCCAGGTCGAAGCTGCGGGTCCCGTCGTGCAGGTCGGAGATGCCGGTCAGGTTGCCGTCGGCGCGGTAGCTGTAGGCGCGGTGCTGCAGGGCGCGGGCGGACGAGGTGAGGGTCTGCGAGGTGAGCCGGTGGACACTGTCCCAGGTGTGGCTGAGGGTCAGGCCGGGGCCCAGCCGGCGACCGGTCTCGCGGCCGAGCGCGTCGTGCTCGAAGCCGACGACGTGGCCGGAGGCGGTCAAAGAGGCCGGGCTCCCCGCGGCGTCGTAACTCCACCTGCTCTCGGCGCCGGACGGGGTCCGGCGGCGGGAGCGCCGGCCGAGCGCGTCGTACTCGGACGCCAGGGTGCGGCCGTTGACGGTCTCCGCCATGACCTGCCCCAGCAGGTCGTATCGCCGGCTCAGGCTGACCGCGGGCCCGGTCGCACTCGTCAGCCGGCCGGCCCGGTCGTAGCCGTAGGTGGTCCGCCGGCCGGCGGCGTCCTTGACCGACAGGTTCCCCAGCAGGTCGTAGCTGTAGCCGACCGTCTCGCCCAGGCCGTTGGTCCGGCCGACGACCCGGCCGGCCGGGTCGTGGGTGTACCTGACGGTCCGCCCGTTGAAGTCGGTCTCGGCCGTGACCCGGCCGGCCGCGTCGTGCTCGTAGCTCCAGGACAGGCCCTGGGGACCGGTCACCCGGACGAGCCGCAGCTCCGCGTCGTGGGTGAAGGTGTGGCGGGCGCCGTCCGGACCGGTCCTGGCGGTCAGCAGGTCGAAGTGGGAGTACTCCATCGTCGTCACGGCGCCGCCGTGGTCGGTGTGCGTGAGGGTGTTGCCCTCGCCGTCGTACGTCCAGTGCTCGGCCGCGCCGTCCGGGGTGGTCCTGGAGGTGAGCAGACCCTCGACGGACCAGGTGTAACGGGTCGTGCCGCCGAGGGCGTCGGTGATCGCCGTGGGCCGGCCGAACGCGTCGTGCCGGTAGGCGGTCCGGCCGCCGAGCGGGTCCACGGTCTCCGTCAGGAGGCCGGCGGCGTTGCACCGGAGCGTCGAGACGTGGCCGAGGGCGTCGGTGATCTGCGAGAGGTTCCCGCTCGCGTCGAAACCGAAGCGGGTGGTGGCACCGGTCGGGTCGGTCAGCGCCGTGCGGTTGCCGGTCGCGTCGTACGACTGGCGCCAGGTGGTTCCGTCCGGCTCCATGACGGCCAGGGGCAGGTTCAGCTCGCTGTAGCCGACCACGGACTGCGTCCCGTCCGGGCGGGTGGCGGTCGTGGGGTTGCCTGATTCGTCGTAGGTGAGCGTCACGGCCGAGCCCAGCGGGTCGGTGACCGACAGTCGACGGCCGTGGGGGTCGTAGGTGTACCGGGTGGTGGCGCCCAGCGGGTCGGTCTCGGCGACGATCCGGCTCTCGCCGTCGATCAGGTAGCGCGTGGTGTGGCCGAGCGAGTCGGTGGCGGCCGTGATCCGGTGCCCGCTGCCGGGATCGCGCTGGTCGTAGTCGTAGTGGTACCGCAGGTGCCCCTCGGCGCCGCCCTGGTCGACGCAGCGGTCGAGGTGGTCGTACGCGTAGCCGTAGCGGGAGCCGTTGCGGTCGGTCCAGGCGGTCATCCGGCCCGCGGCGTCGTAGTCGAAGCGCTGCGGGAGGCCGGAGGAGTTGGTGACCCGGGTCAGGTGGCCGTCGGTGTAGCCGTACCGGACGATCTCGGCGTCGCCGCCGTCGGGCCCGGCCCCGGCGAGGTGCAGCGCGGTGATCCGGCCGCCCTCCACGGTGAGCTTCACGTGGTAGCCGCCGTGGTGGCGGATCGACACCGGGGCTCCGGCGTCGTCGTGGTCGAAGGCGATCCACCGGTCGGACCGGTCGCGGATCTCGCCGAGCAGCGCCGTGCCCGGGTCGTCCGGCTCGGGGAGGTAGGTGCGGGTCAGCCCGGACAGCGGGTCGGTGGCGCGGTAGCGGCCCTCGGTGTCCAGGACGAGCGGCCAGCGGGAGCTGCCGGAGACCGGCAGGGTGGCGACACCCGGCACGGGGTGCGGGTAGACCAGCATGCCGCCGTCCGGGCGGAGCAGCAGTACGCCCGCCGCGTCGACGACCAGGCGCTCGTCGACCGTGCAGGCCCAGGTCGGGCCCATCCACAGGCCGGACCGGTAGGCGGAGGTGTGCGAGCGCTCGAAGAACAGGGGGAGCGAGCCGGGCAGCCCCAGGTCGTTCTGCCGGAGGAACATCTGCCCGGTCGCCACGTCGACCGGGTCGCCGCAGCCCTCGACCTCGTTCGGCTTCCTGGCTTCCTTCGACGGGTTCTCCGCCGCGTCCCTGGCCGCCTGGCCGGCGTCCTTGCGGGCGGCGTTCTCGGCCGCGTCCTTGGCCGCGTTCTTCGTGGCGTTCTCGCCGACGTCCTTGGCCGCGTTCTCGGCGACGTTCTTGGACGCGTTGAGCGCGACGTCCTCCGCGACCGCGCCCGCCTCGCCGGCGCCGCCGGTGGCCACGCCGAAGGCCACGTTGGTGGTGAGCTTCCCGAAGGCCTCGAAGGGGTCGGAGCTCCAGCCGGACCCGACCACGGCCGAGAGCAGCTCCATCGGGTGGTTGGAGGCGTGCAGCAGCCCGGCGGCCGTGCTGGAGACGTGATCGGCGTACTGGGCGGGGTGGGTCAGGTTGTACGGGTCCGTCGGGTTCAGCCCGCGACCGAACTTGACGATGTCCGCCGCGCCCTTCACCAGGCCGCCGGCCAGGTGAAGCTGTCCGACCATGGCGCCCTGAAAGGTGTCGGACAGGTCGCTGCCCATCCTGGACGTGAAGCTCGGCTCGGCCGGCGCGGTGGCCGTGGCCGCGTCGACGGCCGCCTGGGCGGTGCCGGCGGCGGTGTCCCGCTGCTGGCGCGCACCGCGCAGCTTCTCCTGGGCCTGCTTGAGGCCCGCCACGCCCGGGTCCTGGAACTCGCCCGGATCCGTGGGCCGCGGGCCCGGGTCCCCACCGGCCTGGGAGGTCTTGTTCCAGTCCTTGGCGGCCTGGTTGTACCGGTCGACGTTCTTGTTGTACGAGTCTCGGGCCTGTTCGGAGGCCTTCTTCGCGGCCTTGTACAGGTCGATGGCCTGCTGGGCCTCCTGCTGCGCCCAGTCGACGGTGTGCGCGAAGCCGTCCATCGCGTCGGCCGCCCCCCGGCAGGCGTCCGCGGCGCTCAGCCAGAGCTTCGGCTGCGGGGCGAACTTCGCCCGGAAGGCGTCGCCGGCCGCGCCCTTCCAGTGGTCGGCGTCCAACCGGGACAGTCCCTGTCCGGTCTGCTCGAACGCCACCTGGAACTTCCGCAGGTGCTTGACCGACTCGCCGATTTCCTTGACGTCCCCGTGCACCAGATCCTTCGGGTCGTCGGACTCGCCCAGCTGGTACTCCCCGACCTGCGCGCCCAGCGAGTCGGCCACCGAGTCGCCGAAGGAGTCGACCGCGTGGGCCGCGCCGTGCAGCCCGACCGCGTCCAGCCCGTCGCCCAGCAGGTGCGCCCCGCCGTCGACGGCCGAGCCGACCGTGCTCTTCACCGAGTCGATGCCGTCCTCGAAGGCGTCCCCGACGCCGTCGACGAAATCCCCGAAACCCATCTCAGCCCCCGCTGTCCGGCCGCTGCTGCGGCACCACCTTCGTGCCGAACAGGTCGGTCTGCGCCTGCTCGTACTCGTCCCCGAGGCCCGCCAGGTCGGCGGCCTTGCGCCGCACGCCCATCGGGCCGTCCATCATGTCCCGGCCCTCGGCCTGCCAGGTCTCCTTCATGTGCTCGCCGGCCTTCGCGGCGGACTCCGCCGAGTAGTCGGCGTCGCGGACCTGGGTGTACGGGTTGTCGGAGAGGGTCTTGCCCCAGGACTGCGCCTCGACCTGCTCCTGGGTGAGGTCCGGGTTGCCCATCGCGGCGTTGACCACGTCCTTGAACGTGCCCGACACGTACTGCTCCTGGTCGTGGTACAGCCCGGCCGACAGGCCCAGGCGCATCGCGATCTCGTTGCCGTCCTGGACGACGGTGCGCACGCCCCAGGCCCAGCGCTCGGCGAACGCGGCGAAGGAGCCGTGCAGGCCGGCGTGCCCGATCTGCAGCCCGGAGAGCTCGATGTTGGAGAAACCGCGCCCCACCTCGGCGCTCTCGTCGATGCCGAGCGTCTTCAGCTCCGCGATCGCGCCGTTGATGCCGTCGGCGGCCAGCTTGAGGGCCTGCGGGTCCACCGCGTAGCTGTCAGCCACGGCCGTCCTCCTCGGTGAGGTCCAGGGCGGCCGCGTCCGGCACGATCCCCGCCATCGGCGGCAGGAACGCGGGGGTCGGACCCGCCACGTCCAGCACCACGCCGGTGGGCACGGGGGCGGCCGGGACGGCGACGTCCAGCAGGCGCGCGCCGTAGACGGTGACGTACGACCACTCCCGGCCGGCGCGGCCGTCCCGCTGCTCGGCGAACCGGGCCAGCGCCGCCTCGCCGGTGAAGGCGTGGAGCCAGCGGATCCCGCCGCTGTCGGCCGCCCACCAGCCGCCGTCCGCGGTGACCGGGACGAGTACGGCGCTGCGACGGAACTCCCCGATCAACGCGTCCGGGTCGTAGGCGGCCGTGCCCAGCTCGGCGGCCCTGGCCGCCAGCGCCCCGTTGTGCGGCGCCCCGCCTCCTGGCAAGGAGCGGGGCGGCCCGTCGTCCGGTGCCGCGCTCCCGGCGGGCCCGTCCTTCGACGGCCCGCCGCTCGAATCCCCGCCGCCCGATGCCCCGGCGCTCATGAATGCTCCCCCTGTGACGCAGGCATGACGGCACCGACCGTAGCCAAGCGCGGGCGGGCGCGGAACCTCGCTCGGGTAAAGAAACCGCCCGCCCGGGCAGCTCGTCGGACCGGTCCGCGACCGGGGTGGAGACCGTACCCGGGGCGGCCGGATACCCTGGGGGCGACGACCGTACCCGTACCGATGCCGCAAGGGACCCGCGACCGACGTGTTCGACACTCTTTCCGATCGCCTCGCAGCGACGTTCAAGAACCTCCGGGGCAAGGGCCGCCTCAGTGAGGCGGACATCGACGCCACCGCCCGCGAGATCCGGATCGCGCTGCTCGAAGCGGATGTCGCGCTCCCCGTGGTGCGGGCCTTCATCAAGCAGGTCAAGGACCGGGCGCTCGGCGCCGAGGTCTCGGGCGCGCTGAACCCGGCCCAGCAGATCATCAAGATCGTCAACGAGGAGCTCATCAACATCCTCGGCGGCGAGACCCGAAGGGTCCGGTACGCCAAGACCGGCCCGACGGTGATCATGCTCGCCGGTCTGCAGGGTGCCGGTAAGACCACCCTCGCCGGCAAGCTCGGCCACTGGCTGAAGTCGCAGAAGCACACCCCGCTGCTGGTCGCCTGCGACCTCCAGCGCCCCAACGCCGTGAACCAGCTGACCGTCGTCGCCGAGCGGGCCGGGGTGGCGATCTACGCCCCCGAGCCGGGCAACGGCGTCGGCGACCCGGTCAAGGTCGCCCGCGACTCGATCGAGTACGCCAAGCAGAAGCAGTACGACGTCGTCATCGTCGACACCGCCGGCCGGCTCGGCATCGACGCCGAGCTGATGCAGCAGGCCGCCGACATCCGGGCCGCGGTCGACCCGGACGAGGTCCTCTTCGTCGTCGACGCGATGATCGGCCAGGACGCGGTCACCACCGCCCAGGCCTTCCTCGACGGCGTCGACTTCACCGGTGTGGTGCTCTCCAAGCTCGACGGTGACGCCCGTGGTGGCGCCGCCCTCTCGGTGGCCCACGTCACCGGCCGCCAGATCATGTTCGCCTCGAACGGCGAGAAGGTCGACGAGTTCGACGCCTTCCACCCGGACCGGATGGCCTCGCGCATCCTCGGCATGGGCGACATGCTCTCCCTGATCGAGAAGGCCGAGCAGACCTTCTCGCAGGCCGAGGCCGAGAAGATGGCCTCCAAGCTGCAGGGCGGCGGCAAGGACTTCACGCTCGACGACTTCCTGTCGCAGCTGGAGCAGGTCCAGAAGATGGGCTCGATCTCCAAGCTGCTCGGCATGCTGCCGGGGATGGGCCAGATCCGCGAGCAGATCAACAACATCGACGACAAGGACGTCAACCGCGTCGGCGCGATCATCAAGTCGATGACCCCGGCCGAGCGGACCGACCCCAAGCTCATCAACGGCTCGCGCCGGCTGCGCATCGCCAAGGGGTCGGGCACCGGCGTCGGCGAGGTCAACAACCTGGTCGAGCGGTTCTTCGAGGCCCGCAAGATGATGTCGGCGATGGCCTCCGGCAAGGGGATGCCCGGTATGCCGGGCATCCCGGGCATGGGCGGCGGGGCGAAGAAGTCCGGCAAGAAGGCGCAGCCCGCCAAGGGCCGCAAGAAGTCCGGCAACCCGCTGAAGCGGGCCCAGGAGGAGCAGGCCGCCGCCGAGCGCCGCGCGCTCGGCCCGGGCGCCGGCCAGCAGCCCCCCGCCGAGGGCGGCGCGTTCGGGATCGGCGCGGGCAAGGGCCCGGCCGACTTCGAGCTGCCCAAGGAGTTCAAGGACCTCCTCTGAGCGTCCCGGGGCGCTGAGCCCCCGGCTGCGGCCCGCCACCCGGTAGACCCGGGCGGCGGGCCGCACCCATGACCGAGGGCGTGCCCGATGATGGTGGGGTGCGAGTGACCATCCGGGCGCCGAGGCCCGCAGACGTGGAGCAGTACGCCGACGCCGTCAGGCGGTCCGCCGAGCACATCGGCCGGTGGAATCCGGTGGAGCCGGACGGACTGCCCGAGCTGCTCGCACGCCAGGGTTCGGGCCTGCGGACCTTCCTGATCGTGGATCAGGAGACCGGTGGCCTGGTCGGGAAGTGCAACGTCGCGAACATCGTGATGGGCCGCTTCTGCAACGGCGCCCTCGGCTACGACTCGTACGAGCCCTTCGCCGGCACCGGGCGGATGACCGAGGGCATGCTGCTGGTGGTGGACCGCTGCTTCGCCGACCAGTCCACCGGCGGACTGGGCCTGCACCGGCTGGAGATCAACGTGCAGCCGGAGAACGAGCGCTCCGCCGCGATGGCCCGCCGGCTGGGCTTCCGGCACGAGGGCTTCACCCCCCGGATGCTCTACCTCGGCGGTGCCTGGCGGGACCACGAGCGGTTCGCCATGACGTCCGAGGAATGGCCGGGGCTGGCCGGGCGCTGAGCCGGGTCCGACCGGGCGCCGAGTCGCTTCGGACGGGAGCGCTGGGGGTTCGGTCGGGGACGGCTTCGGCCGGTACGGTGCGTTCGGCCTGCCGAGGCCCCGTGGGCGGGTGGTGTTCCGTCAGGCCTCCCGCGGCCCCGTGGGCGGGTGGTGTTCCGCCACGCCTCCCGTGGCCCAATGGGCACGCGGTGTTCCGTTCCGTCTTCCGTGGCCCGTTGGGGGCGCTCGCCGCTTGGCGTGCGCCCCCGAACGAGTGACCGTGCCGGGAAATCAGCGGATCCGCTCCGCGATCACGTACCGGAAGACGTTGGCCATCCGCACCGCGCCGCCCGGCAGCAGGTACGGGTGCAGCGCCTCCTCCAGCTCCTTCGCCACCAGCGAGCCGCCGGAGAACTCCACCGCGGCGTCGTACAGGCCGGTGGAGAGCAGCCCGCGGACGGCGCTGTCCAGGTCCGCGTACGCGAAGGGGCAGCTCACCCGGCCGCTGCCGGCCGGGCGCAGGCCGGCCCCGGTGAGGAGATCCTCCAGACCTCCGGGGGAGCTCAGTGCGAACGGGTCCCGCGCGGTGGTGCGCCCTGCCCGGCGGCGCGCCACGTCCAGGACGGCGGCGCTCTCGCAGCGCTCCGGCGGCCCCCAGGCCGCCAGCACCACGTGGCCGCCGGCCAGGGTGAGACCGGCCGCCTCGGCGACCAGCAGGCCCGGATCGGCGGCCCCGGGGAGCTGCTCGAAAACCGTGACCAGCGAATAGGCCGTGCGGGGGACGTCGCGGGCCGCCGTACCCGGCCGGTCGGCCGCGCCGACCCGCAGCCGACGGTCCTGCGCGAGCTGCCGGAGCTCGGCCTGCGGCTCCTGCCCGGCCACCTGCGCGCCCCGGGCGGAGGCGAGCAGCAGCGCCAGCCCCGACCGGCATCCGAGGCCGAGCACGCTGGTCGCCGGCCCGACCTCCAACCGGTCGTAGACCGCCTCGTAGAGCGGTACCAGCATCCGTTCCTGGATCTCCGCCCAGTCGCGGGCCCGCCCGGGCCCCGGCCCGTGGGCCGCTGTCCGATCCGCTGCCCGCGGGTGCTGTGCGGTCGTGCCGGTCGCCTGCGCTGAAGCCATCGCGGCCTCCCATCCGGTCCTTCGGTGTCGTGTCCGTGGCCTCCCCCAAAGTCCCGCCCCACTCAAGCGAACAGCGGCTCGGGCGCGCCGTCCAGAGGGGTGCGGGGTGGTATCCGCGCGCCGAGGGCGTGCGCCCCTCCGTCATCACGGCGTGGACGGATTCGGAAGAGGGGCCGCACTCCCCGTACGATTCGCCCCATGGCAAAGGCACCCGTTCTCACCCCCCAGGCGGACGACTTCCCGCGCTGGTACCAGGACCTCATCAACAAGGCCGAGCTGGCCGACAACGGTCCGGTGCGCGGCACCATGGTCATCCGACCGTACGGCTACGGCCTGTGGGAGCGGATGCAGCAGGAGATGGACGCCCGCATCAAGAAGGCAGGCGCCCAGAACGCCTACTTCCCGATGTTCATCCCGCAGTCCTACCTGACCAAGGAAGCCGAGCACGTCGAGGGCTTCGCGCCCGAGCTCGCGGTGGTCACCCACGGCGGCGGCAAGGAACTGGAGGAGCCGGTCGTCGTCCGGCCCACCTCCGAGACCATCATCAACGAGTACTTCTCCAAGTGGGTGCAGAGCCACCGCGACCTGCCCCTGCTGATCAACCAGTGGGCCAACGTGGTCCGCTGGGAGCTGCGTCCGCGCGTCTTCCTCCGCACCACCGAGTTCCTCTGGCAGGAGGGCCACACGGCCCACGCGACCTACGAGGACGCTCGCGCGTACGCCTCGCGCATCCACACCGAGGTCTACGCCGACTTCATGATCAACGTGCTCGGCATCGACGTGGTGCTCGGCCGCAAGACCGCGCGTGAGCGGTTCGCCGGCGCCATCAACACCCTCACCCTCGAGGGCATGATGGGCGACGGCAAGGCGCTGCAGATGGGCACCAGCCACGAGCTGGGCCAGAACTTCGCCAAGGCGTTCAACACCACGTACCAGCTCCAGGGCGCCGAGCGCGAGCACGTCTGGCAGACCTCGTGGGGCGTCTCGACCCGGATGGTCGGCGGCCTGATCATGTCGCACGGCGACGACAACGGCCTGCGTGTCCCGCCGCGCCTGGCGGCCACCCAGGTCGTCGTCCTGGCGATCAAGGGCGACGACGCGGTGCTGGCCAAGGTCCGCGAGATCGGCGCCCAGCTGGATGCCGCCGGCATCCGGGTCCTGGTCGACGACCGCACCGACACCCCGTTCGGCCGCCGCGCCGTGGACTGGGAGCTCAAGGGCGTACCGGTGCGCATCGAGGTCGGCCCGCGCGACCTGGAGGGCGGCACCGCGATGCTGGCCCGCCGGATCCCCGGCGGCAAGGAGCCGGTCTCCATCGACGCCCTGGCGTCGCTGCTGCCCGGCATCCTGGAGGAGGACCAGGCGCTGCTGCTGCGCCAGTCCCGCGAGCGCCGTGAGGCCCGTACGGTCGACGTCTCGACCATCGACGAGGCCGTCGAGGCCGCCACCACCGGCTGGGGCCGGATCTCCTGGGCCGAACTGGGCCCGGAGGGCGAGGCCAAGCTGGCCGAGCAGGGTGTCTCGGTGCGCTGCATCGTCGCCGCCGACGGCTCCGTGCCGCTGGCGGACGACCAGGAAGGCAATATCGCGATCGTCGCGCGTGCCTACTGATTCGATTTCGCCGTAGTTACCGGACGGTTTACTTCCGGCCAAGAGGGCCCGGAACGCCGTGGTGGGGGCAACTGTCTCGCCTGTTGACATGCCTACTGACCGGTCAACTGCCGGTATTAACGGAATAGCGGTACGGTGTACGGCCCGTGGCCCTGTCAACTCGACGAGGGCCTCGGGCCGCACGTCTTGGGGCGACAGCCCGCCCCCGGGCGAAAGTGACGAGCCCGCGAACTCCGACGGGCACATACTTGCAGGGGGTTGGTCTTGCGTCAGATCCATAACGCGCAATTCGCGCGCTGCCACGCATTCCTGAGAGTTTCCTGGGAATTCCCGGGGAACGGGAACATGCGGAACATCGGCTCGCACTCCATCGTTGGTCTAGCGTGAGCACGACACAGCCCCTCGTCCTCGCGGCCGAACTGGCCGCCGCCTGGAGTGACATCCAGGCCCACCACCAGGATCTCCCCGACCTGGCCTCTCCCGAGGCGCTGATCGGCGAGTCCTCCTCGGCCTGTGGCACCCGACTCGGTTTCGAGCGGCTGCTCCACGAGGCTGCCCACGGCCTGGCCGCCGCCCGGGACATCCGGGACACTTCGAGGGCCGGGCGCTACCACAACAGGCGTTTCCTGCTGTTGGCCTCCGAACTCGGCCTGGCGCACCCGGTGGAGCCGCACGCGAGTAGCGGCTTCTCCCAGGTGACCATGCTCAAGGAGACCCAGGAGCGGTACGTCGACACCATAGAGCGGCTCGACCGCGCGCTCGGCGCACACCAGGAGGCCGTGGCCGGCGACGGCGCCAACCGTGCCTTCCGTGGGCCGGCCGCACGGCACGGCTCCTCGGGGGGCGGCGTCAGGGTCAAGGCGATCTGCGGCTGCGGCCGTAACGTCCGGGTCGTGCCGTCGGTGCTCGCGCAGGCGTCGATCGTCTGTGGCGCCTGCCAGCAGCCGTTCAAGATTGCGTAGTCAGGGTCCTGGCCGGTCGGAGCCGCTTTCGGCCGGCCAGGGCTTCGTCCGTGCCGGAGTCGGTGCGGACCAGGCCCGGTAGCCTCCCGGTCGCCCGCCGACCGGGAAGCCTCTCCGAGGCCCGTCCGAGGCCCGTCCCGCGGTGGACGCGTCCAGGCCCGCCGGGATCCACCCCCGCCGGCAGGTGCTCCGGCCGGTACCGCCGATCGGCCCTCGCCCGGGTCGTGACCTTGATCGACCCGGCCCCTGGCAGGCCGACCTGCGCCGGTATGGCACAATTGACAGCTGAGTACTCGGCAGCCGAGCAGGACCCCTCTCTCCTACGGCTGGCGTGTCCCTTGAACGGCCGACCCCCGCAACCCCACGCGGAGTACGCGGCCGCTCACCCACGTCAACTCCAGGAGAATCCACTCCCGTGGCAGTCAAGATCAAGCTCAAGCGTCTCGGCAAGATTCGCGCCCCGCACTACCGCATCGTCGTCGCCGACGCCCGCACCAAGCGTGACGGTCGCGCGATCGAGGAGATCGGCATCTACCAGCCGACCTACGACCCCTCGAAGATCGAGGTCGACAGCGACCGCGCCCAGTACTGGCTGTCCGTCGGCGCCCAGCCGACCGAGCCCGTGCTCGCCATCCTCAAGCTGACCGGCGACTGGCAGAAGTTCAAGGGCCTGCCGGCCCCGGCGCCGCTCAAGGTCGCCGAGCCCAAGGTCGAGGACTTCTCGCACCTCTTCGCGAAGGCCGTCGCCGGCTTCGAGGACAGCACCACCGGTGTTGCCATCACCCCGAAGGCCAAGAAGTCGGACAAGGCCGAGGCTGACGCCGACGCCGCCGCTTCCACCGAGGCCTGATCGTGATCGAGGACGCCCTCGATCACCTGGTGAAGGGCATCGTCGAGCACCCCGACGAGGTACAGGTGCGTTCGCGCAACCTGCGTCGGGGCAACACCATCGAGGTGCGGGTGCACCCTGATGACCTCGGCAAGGTGATCGGCCGTGGCGGCCGGACCGCACGCGCTCTGCGCACCGTGGTCGGCGCGCTCGGCGGTCGCAACGTTCGCGTCGACCTGGTCGACGTGGACAGCATTCGCTGACTCTGCAGGTCTGCGGAGCAGGCAGTCTGCTTGGGGCCGGTCGGGACGCTTGTCGTCCCGACCGGCCTTCTTCTTTTTTGCCGGCCGGGTCGAGTCCCGGTACCCGGCCCGTACCGAACTCAGGAGAGCGATCACCGTGCAGCTCGTCGTCGGCAAGATCGGCCGCGCCCACGGCATCAAGGGGGACGTCAGCGTCGAGGTCCGTACCGACGAGCCGGAGCTCCGGCTCGGCCCAGGGGCCGTGGTGCTCACCGACCCGGCGTCGACCGGGCCGCTGACCGTCGAATCCGGCAAGGTGCACAGCGGCCGGCTGCTGCTGCGCTTCGCCGGGGTCAACGACCGCAACGCGGCCGAGGCGCTGCGCGGGACGGTCCTGATCTCCGAAGTCGACCCGGAGGAGCGTCCGGACGACCCGGAGGAGTTCTACGACCACCAGCTGATCGGCCTGGACGTCGTGCTGCTGGACGGCACGCCGGTCGGCGAGCTCACCGAAGTCGTCCACCTGCCGTACCAGGACCTGCTCACCGTCACGAAGGCCGACGGTACGGAGGTCCTGGTGCCCTTTGTCACCAGGATCGTGCCGACCATCGACCTGGAGAACCAGCGGGCCGTCATCGACCCGCCGCCCGGACTGATCGACGCGGTGGAGGCCGAGGTCGTGCCTGGTGAGTCCGACGGCGCCGAGTTCGGTACCGGGGACGAGACCGGCGCGGGCGACGAGGGTGACGAGGGCGACGCATGAGTCAGCCGGTCGGGACGCCCGAGCCGGTCGGCACCGCCGAGCCGGGTGAGCACGGGATGCGGATCGACGTTGTCACGATCTTCCCCGAGTACCTCGAACCGCTGAACGTCTCGCTGGTCGGCAAGGCGCGCGCCCGCGGTCAGCTGGACGTGCACGTGCACGACCTGCGCAGCTGGACCACCGATGTGCATCGCACCGTCGACGACACCCCGTACGGCGGTGGTCCCGGCATGGTGATGAAGCCGGAGCCCTGGGCGGCCGCCCTGGACGCCGTGGTGGGCCAGGGGCCTGAGGGCGCGGTGCCGACCCTGGTCGTGCCCACGCCGAGCGGGCGCCCGTTCACCCAGGAGCTGGCCCAGGAGCTCGCGGCCCGGCCCTGGCTGGCCTTCGCCCCCGCCCGCTACGAGGGCATCGACCGACGGGTGATCGAGGAAGCGGCGACCCGGATGCCGGTCGTGGAGGCCTCGATCGGTGACTACGTGCTGGCCGGCGGCGAGGTGGCCGTGTTGGTGATGGTGGAAGCCGTCGCCCGGCTGCTGCCCGGCGTCCTCGGCAACGCGGAGTCCCACCGGGACGACTCCTTCGCCCCCGGCGCGATGGCGGACCTCCTGGAGGGCCCCGTCTACACCAAGCCGGCCGAGTGGCGGGGTCGCGTCGTACCGGATGTCCTGCTCAGCGGCAATCACGGCAAGATCGCCCGGTGGCGGCGCGAGCAGGCCTTCGCCCGGACCCTGGCGAACCGTCCCGACCTGGTCGCCCGCTGGCAGCAGGGGGCTTTCGACAAGAAGGACCGGGAGGCTCTCAGCATCCTCGGGCTGGCCTGGGACGAGCGGCTCGGCCGATTTCGGTCCCTGGTCGAAGATGTGGAAGAATAGGCGGCTGTTGTCTGTCGCTGGGTTCCTCCCGTAGGAGCCATGTGGACCGGTGCCCCCGCCACGGGGGGATCACCGCCAGCCGTGCGGCCCGCAACGCACCCCATTGTGACGAACTTCCGTGGGCGGCCCGTGGCGCCTGCGATGGAGAGCAACATGAGCAACAAGCTCGCTGCTGTCGACGCGGCATCGCTGCGTACCGACATCCCCGCGTTCCGCGCCGGTGACACCCTGAAGGTTCACGTCCGGGTCATCGAGGGCAACCGCTCTCGTGTCCAGATCTTCCAGGGCGTCGTCATCCGTCGTCACGGCTCCGGCGTCGGTGAGACCTTCACCGTCCGCAAGGTGAGCTTCAACGTCGGCGTGGAGCGTACCTTCCCGGTGCACACCCCGGTCGTCGAGAAGATCGAGGTCATCACCCGCGGTGCGGTTCGCCGCGCCAAGCTGTACTACCTCCGTGACCTCCGCGGCAAGGCCGCGAAGATCAAGGAGAAGCGCGACCGCTGATCCTTCGGTCCTCCCGCTCCGGCGGAGGGGACCAGGACGCTCGACGGGGCCGACTTGCCGCAAGGTAAGCTCAGCCCCCGATGAGCACGCACGAACCATTCGCGGACCGCGACGGCAGTCCCGCACCTACGGGTGCGGACACGCCGTCGCGGTCCGCGGCTGTTTCTGCTGCGGTGAGAGCCCGTCCCGGCACCGCTGTTCGGGCCGGTTCAGGGGTCGCATCCGATCTCTCCGGGGAACCGCCTGCCGAGTCCGATGTCGAGTCCGATGTCGAGTCCGAGCGGGATTCGGCGGCCGTTCCAGGCCGTGGACCCGGGCTCCTCGCCGGTGCTGCCGGTACCGGTGCTGATGCCGACATGCCTGCGGGAACGGACCAGGGGTCGGAGGCCGACCAGGACGCGTCCGGGGTTGCCGCTGAGGACGAGGCCGAAGGCGGCGGACGGTGGGCCCGTGATCTCCTCCTCCTGGGGGGCATCTGCCTGCTGACCCTGCTGCTCGTGAACGCGTTCGTGGCCCGGCCGTTCGCCGTCCCCTCGGGGTCGATGGAGAACACGTTGATGCCGGGCGACCGGCTGGTGGCCGACAAGCTCGCCTATGCCTTCGGCGGGCATGTCCGACGCGGGGACGTCGTGGTGTTCGACGGCACGGGCTCCTTCCTCCCCGAATCCGCCGGCCCGCGCGGCGTCGGCGGCGCCCTGCGCGCGCTCGGGCAGGACCTGGGCCTCGCACCCGCCGGTGACACCGTCTACGTCAAGCGCGTGATCGGTGTCGGGGGTGACCGGGTCACCAGCCCCGGGCCGGACGGGCCGCTGACCGTGAACGGTGTTCCGCTCGACGAGTCGTCCTACCTCCGTCTCGGCGACGCCCCGTCGGCGGTGGCGTTCGACATCGTGGTGCCTGCCGGGAAGCTGTGGGTGATGGGCGACCACCGCAACGCCTCCCGCGATTCCCGCGATCACCTCGGCGAACCCGGTGGCGGCTTCGTGCCCGAGGACAAGGTGATCGGGAGGGCCGACTGGGTCGTCTTCCCGGTCGGACACTGGACCAGCCTGGACCAGCCGGCGCCGTTCGCCGCGCTAGGGGGGACAGGTGGCCATGGGGACCAGAGGTAAAGGCAGGGTCGCGGACCGCACGCCGAGCGGTACGCCGGGCCGCCGGGGTACGGGCTCCGCATCCGGCGGGTCGAGGCCGGGCCTCGGGGCCGGGGTGGGCACTGCCGACGGCATACGTGGCGCGGTCGTCGCGGGGGATCGGTCGGAGGCCGCCCCCGGCGACTCCGCTGCCGCTCCCGGCCGCGGGCGTGCGGAGCGGCGACGCAGTGCGCGGCGGGCCGCGCGTCGGCGCAGGCGGTCGGTCCTGCGCGAGTTCCCGTTGATCGTGATCGTGGCGCTGCTCGTGGCGCTGGTGATGAAGACCTTCCTGGTCCAGGTCTTCGTGATTCCGTCCGGCTCGATGGAGCAGACCATCCAGATCGGCGACCGAGTGCTGGTGGACAAGCTCACGCCGTGGTTCGGCAGCGAGCCGGCACGTGGCGATGTGGTTGTCTTCAAGGATCCCGGCGGGTGGCTGGAAGGCGATCACAAGCCTTCCACGGACGGGCCGGTCATGCGGGGGGCCAAGTCTGTTCTCACCTACGTCGGCCTGCTGCCCTCGGAGAACGAGCAGGACCTGATCAAGCGGGTGATCGGGGTCGGCGGTGACACGGTCGAGTGCTGTGACGAGCAGGGACGGGTCAGCGTCAACGGCACGCCGATCGACGAGCCGTACCTCGCGCCCGACAATCCCCCGTCGAGGCAGCCCTTCAAGGTGCAGGTGCCGCAGGGACGACTGTGGGTGATGGGGGACCACCGGGACGTCTCCGCCGACTCGCGCTTCCACATGGGCAACCCGGGCCAGGGCACCATCCCGTTGTCGGGCGTGGTGGGCAGGGCCTTCGTTATCGCCTGGCCGCTTCAGCGCTTTCATCAACTGGAGGAGCCCGCTTCACTCTCCTCGTTGCCGCGTGCCACGGCGGCACCCGGGGCCGTCCCGTACTCGATGGGTTCGAAGCCGGTTCCGACGGAACCTCCGCTCGTTATGGGTGTGTTGGGTTTCCTTCCGGTCATCGTCGGTCGCCGACGGGTGAAGTCGGGTTAGGTCTCGCCCAGGGCGGCCGCGGAGCCATGGCGCGTGGGATCACGGGCAGGATGCCTTGGAGTGATAGAGAAGTGCTGGGTTCCCCGGTACGAAGTGCCGGTTTCCCGGCGGCCGGACCGGCGTCAGGCATGCCTTTGACGGGCAGGTCTGAGGTTGGTCGAAGGCCGGATCGTGGTGAGCGTGGTGCCCGCTGTGCGGCACTGGTGAGAGCGGGCGCACGGGCGTCCGCACAGCAGGGAGGAGATGTCGTGGGGGATTTGGTGATCGGCGCCCGTTCAGGCGCCGGAGAGCCCGAGGGCGCCGGCGGCCGGACGGCCCGGTCGGCCGAGTCCGCAGAGCCTTCGGGTTCTGTCGAGGACACCGCGGCACAGTCGGCGGAGGACCAGGGCGGCGGCGCGGACGACGTGCCCGCCGCTGCCGAGGACGATGAGCGATCGGCGGAGACACCGAGCGGGGAGCGCAGGCAGCGGTCCTTCTGGAAGGAACTGCCGATCCTGATCGGGATCGCGCTGATCCTGGCATTGGTGATCAAGACGTTCTTCGTCCAGGCGTTCTCCATCCCGTCCGAGTCGATGCAGAACACTCTGCAGGTCGGCGACCGAGTGCTGGTCGACAAGCTGACCCCGTGGTTCGGGGCCGAACCCGAGCGCGGCGAGGTCGTGGTCTTCCACGACCCGGGCGGCTGGCTGAGTGACGAGCCCGCCCAGCAGAGCAACAACTCCTTCGTGAGAGGACTCCAGGACGTCCTCAGCTTTGTCGGCCTGATGCCGTCGGCGAACGAGAAGGACCTGATCAAGCGGGTCATCGCGGTCGGCGGCGACACCGTCGAGTGCGAGGGCGAAGGGCCGGTCAAGGTCAACGGGATCGCGCTCGACGAGCCCTACATCTTCCCCGGGAACACGCCGTGCGGCACCAAGCAGTTCGGTCCCGTTCACGTTCCCGACGGCCGGATCTGGGTGATGGGTGACCATCGCGCCGACTCGCTGGACTCCCGCTACCACATGGACCAGCCCGGCGGCGGCACCGTGCCCGTGGGTGATGTGGTCGGCCGTGCCTTCGTGGTCGCATGGCCGCTCGACCGCTGGGCGACGCTCCCGGTGCCGTCGACCTTCGACCAGAAGGGCCTGGCGGCCGCCGAGCCGTTCGTCCCCCCGGCGGCCGGCACGCTCGGCGCGGTGGGCCTCTGGCCGCTGGTCCGCCGGATGAGGCGGCGGATCGACTCCTGACAAGGGGCGTCACCCCCTGGGACGTTCTGAACATCCGGAGCAGCTCCTTCCGGGCAGTCGACCGGTGGGTCGGTGGATCCGGGTGATCGAGGTGATACGGGTCTTGCGCGGGCCGTGGTACCGACGAGTAATCTGCTCGGACGTGCCACGGCCCGTCGGCGTCCGCGCCACGGGGTGAGGGTTCACCCACAGGTTCCCCGGTCGGTCAGGTTGGACGGTTTCGATGAGCAGTGTCACGGAGCAGGCGGTCGATCGTCCGGTGGGCGCACCTCGGCCGCGGCGCCGGGTGGGGTCCGTTGTCCAAGGCGCGGCGATCGCGTTGGGACTGGTGCTGATGCTCGGAGGATTCGGGCTGATAGCTGCGGACTACACCCCCTACCGCATCCCCACGGCCTCGATGTCGCCGACGCTGCAGATCGGCGACACCGTCCTGGCCCGCAAGGGTGCCGGCGTCGTCGGCCGCGGTGACGTGGTGGTGTTCCGTGACGGACTCTGGGGCGGGGCGGTCATGGTCAAGCGGGTGGTCGCGATCGGCGGGGACACCGTGGCCTGCTGCGACAACGGCAACCGGCTGACGGTCAACGGCAAGGCGGTCGACGAACCGTACGTCGACGAGCAGCAGCTGCAGGGCGCGGCCTTCAGCGTCGAGGTCCCGGCGGGGAGGTTCTTCCTGCTGGGGGACAACCGCCTGGGTTCGCTGGACTCCCGGACCCACCTGGAGGTGGCGAGCGGTACCGTCCCCGCGGCCGACGTGGTCGCGAGGGTCGAGGCGACCGTCCTGCCTCTGGGCAGGGCCGGGATGTTCGGGCGTACCGTGGCCTTCGACGGCGTCGGCGGACCAGGTACGAGCGGGCGCGGCCCGCTGGAGCCGGCCGCCTACGCCACGGTGGTCGGGGCCGCGCTGATCGTGGTGACGTCGGCCGTGGGCGCGGTGGCGGGTCTCGTGCGCCGGATCCGGCGCACGAGCGCGGCCTGAGGGCAGGCCTGGCCGGCCGGCATCTCGGGGTGGCAGGAGGGACGGGCATGGCGACGCAACGGCGGAAGGCGGCGCGCGTCCTGCTGCTCGACGACCAGGACCGACTGCTGCTCTTCCGAGGGTTCGACCCGTCCGTCCCGGAGCTGACCTGGTGGGTCACCCCGGGCGGCGGCCTGGAACCGGGCGAGGGAGCGCGCGAGGCCGCGCTGCGGGAGCTGGCCGAGGAGACGGGTCTGCGCGAGGTGGCAATGGGCCCGCTGGTGGCGTACGGCACGGTGACTTTCTCCTTCCGGGGGCAGCGGTTCGAGCAGGATCAGTGCTTTCTCCTGGCCCGTACCGCGTGCACGACGGTCGACTCCTCGGGCTCCGGGGCGGAGGAGCACGCCCAGTTGCTGGAGTCACGCTGGTGGACGGTGGCGGAGCTGCGGGACACGGCGGAGACCGTCTACCCGGTCGGACTGGCGGGGTTCCTGGAGCGCCTGCTGGCGGATGGGCCGCCAGTCACTCCAGTACGGCTCTGATGACGGGTGTGGTGGTCCACAATGGGTGGACTGACGAGTTGAGGGGACGCCTGAATGAGTGCCGAGGATCTCGAAAAGTACGAGACCGAGATGGAGCTCAAGCTCTACCGGGAGTACCGGGACGTTGTCGGCCTGTTCAAGTACGTGATCGAGACCGAACGGCGTTTCTATCTCACGAACGACTACGAGCTGCAGGTCCACTCGCTCCAGGGCGAGGTGTTCTTCGAGGTGTCGATGGCCGATGCCTGGGTCTGGGACATGTACCGGCCCGCCCGATTCGTCCGCAAGGTCAGAGTGCTGACGTTCAAGGACGTCAACATCGAAGAGCTGGCGAAGAGCGATCTGGAGCTGCCCTCCGACGACTCGGGCTTCGGCAACTGACGGTGGACCGCCTGCGGGCCGATGTCCAGGGGTGATCCGATTCCTCACTCCTGTGGGTGACAAGAGTTATCCACACCCCCTGGTTGTCCACAGGAAAACCGCATCCTCTGGACCACCTCGGCCGGACCGGGCAGCCTCCGTGGCCGGAGGTGGTCATCATGCAGGACACCCAGCAGGGCACGACCGAGGGCACCCGGCGGACCAAGCCGCCGGTACGTCGGAGCACCACGCGGAGCGAGGGCAGCCGGCCGAGGCGGGCGGCCGCAGCCACCGCACGAAAGCCCGGCACCAGCGGGTCCGGGGAACCGTCGCAGGACGGGGGGCAGGGCGCGCCGCCCGATGCCCGCACGCCGGTCGCCGCCCCTCGATCGGCCGACCGCGGTGCCGAGGTGGACCGAAGTACCAACAACGGGCTGGGCCGCTACGGCGAACAGGTCGCGGCCCGCCGGCTCGTCGCGGACGGGCTGCGCATCCTCGAACGGAACTGGCGCTGCGCCGAGGGCGAGCTGGACATCGTCGCACTGGACGGCGAGACCTTGGCCGTCTGCGAGGTGAAGACCCGCTCCGAACGGAGCTTCCAGCAGCCCACCGAGGCCATCGACGGGGTCAAGGCCGACCGCTTGCGGCGGTTGGCCGAACGCTGGCTCGCCGAGCGTTGGCCCGTCCACTTCGCCGCCTTGGCGGAGGGCGTGAGCATCCCTGGCACGGGCCGTTCCCTCGCCATGGCCGCCGGGGCGCAGGGACCCGATGCGAGCCCCCTGGACGCAGGCGCTTCCGGTACGAGCCCGCCCGGTCGGGAGGAGCGCGGCGGGAACAGCCGTGCGGCGGGGGCTGCTGCCGACGCGCCGTGGCCGGCCCCGCCACCGCCCGGTGGTGTACGGATCGACCTGGTGGCTGTGATCAACCGGATCAGGGGCGCGGCCACCGTGGAACACCTCCGCGGGGTGGTGTGACATGGCCTTCGCACGCACCTGCTCGGTCGCCCTGGTCGGCGTCGACGGCGTCGTGGTCGAGGTCCAGGCCGACCTCGAACCGGGAGTTGCGGCGTTCAGTCTGGTCGGGCTGCCGGACAAGGCGCTGTCGGAGGCCCGGGACCGGGTCCGGGCCGCGGTCGTCAACAGTGGCGAGCCCTGGCCCCAGCGCAAACTGACCGTAGGCCTGAGTCCCGCCTCGGTACCCAAGAGTGGCAGCGGATTCGACCTCGCCGTCGCCTGCGCCGTGCTGGCGGCCGCGGAACGGCTCGATCCCTCCACCATCGCGGAGCTTCTGATCATCGGGGAGCTCGGCCTGGACGGCCGGGTGCGACCCGTACGAGGGGTGCTGCCGTCCGTACTCGCCGCAGCCGAGGCCGGCTACCGGCAGGTCGTGGTGGCGGAGCAGACCGCAGCCGAGGCCGCTCTCGTCCCCGGGGTCTCCGTCATCGGCGTCCGCAGCCTTCGCCAGCTGATCGCCGTCCTCACCAACGCGCCGGTACCGGAGGAGGCCGACGACACCGTGGCCGGGCGCCCCGATCCGATGCTGGCCGGGCTGATGCTGCCCGGCTCGGGGATGCGAGGGCTCGCGGGGCAGGCGAGTGCGCCGGTCGACCTCGCCGATGTCGCCGGCCAGTACGAGGCCCGTCGCGCACTGGAGATCGCGGCCGCCGGAGGCCATCACCTCTACCTCAAAGGGCCGCCGGGAGCAGGCAAGACGATGTTGGCCGAGCGATTGCCGGCCCTGCTCCCACCGCTCACGCAGTCCGAGGCGCTGGAGGTCACAGCGGTCCATTCCGTCGCCGGTCTCCTGCCACCCGGGCGCCCGCTGATCGCCGGCCCGCCGTACTGCGCCCCGCACCACTCCACCACCATGCCCGCCATCGTCGGGGGCGGCAGCGGGCTTCCCAGACCGGGCGCGGTCTCACTGGCCCATCGCGGCGTGCTCTTCCTGGACGAGGCGCCGGAATTTCCCGTCCGGGTGTTGGACGCGCTGCGCCAACCGCTGGAGTCCGGCGAGGTGGTGATCGCCAGATCGGCCGGCTCGCTTCGGTTGCCCGCCAGATTCCTGCTCTGCTTGGCCGCCAACCCCTGCCCGTGCGGCCGGCACTCCTTGCGCGGCGGCGGTTGCGAATGCACATCCGTCATGGTGAACCGCTACCAGGGCAGGTTGTCGGGCCCGCTGTTGGACCGGGTCGACCTGCAGGTACAGGTGGCCCCCGTGACCCGGGCCGAGCTGATGGAGCACGACAGTACGGCGGAGACCACCGCGACGGTCGCGGCCCGGGTGCGGGAGGCCCGGAACCGCGCGGCCGCGCGCCTGGCCGACACCCCGTGGCGGACGAACGCGGAGGTGCCGGGCCACCATCTGCGCACCCGCTGGGAACTGGCGCCGGGCGCGATGACCGAGGCCGCGAGCCAGTTGGAACGAGGTCTGCTCACCGCCCGCGGGCTGGACCGGGTGCTCCGGGTGGCCTGGACGGTGGCCGATCTCGCGGGGCGGCAGCGACCCGACCAACGTGATCTGCGCACCGCACTCGTCCTGCGCACCGGAGTCGATCACGGGCTCCCGCTCGCGGGGCGAACCGCCGGCTCACAGCGTCCGGCCGGCTCTCGGCGGGCCTGACCCGACCCAACTGCCCGCCCGGCGAAGTCCGGGGTCGAGGCCCCACCACCCCTTACTCAGCACTGACCGAAGGTCAACCATGGAGGTGACGGTGAACCGCACTACCCGGACCACCCGTCAGCACGCACCCGACGAAGCGGCATCGGCCCAGTCCACAGCTGTTCAACCGACGGCAGATCGATCCACGCCTGTTCGCCCCACCGCCGTTCAGGCCGGAGCCGCTCGGGCCGGGGCCGCTCGACCCGCGACGGACCAGCCCGGCCCCGGTCGGGCGTCGAGGGCCGGACCGGCATCGGCCGAGCCCGGGACGAAGTCCGGGCCGGAGTGCGGCGCACCCCCGCAGATCGAGCGGGAGCGGCTGGCCAGAGCGGCGCTCAGCAGACTCAGTGAGCCCGGCGACGCCGTCCTCGGCCGATGGCTGGCCCGGGCCGAGGCGGCCACGGTGGTGGCCTGCATCCGCGACAACCGGGCGCCCGACGAACCGGATCTCGACCCGGGGCGGCTGGCCTCCTACCGCGCACGGTTGACCGGGGTGGATCCGTCGGCGGACCTGGAACGGGTACGAACCCGTGGTGGCCGCTTCATCATTCCGGGGGACACGGAATGGCCCAGCCAACTGGACGATCTCGGCTCGGGGAGACCCATCGGGCTCTGGGTTATCGGCACCGGCTCACTGCGGCTGCTGGCCCTGCGTTCGGTCTCGGTGGTCGGCGCCCGCGCCTGCACCGGTTACGGCGCGCACGTGGCTGGGGAGTTGGGAGCGCAGCTCGCCGAGCGCGGGTGGGTGGTGGTGTCCGGCGCGGCGTACGGGATCGACGCCGCCGCGCATCGGGGGGCACTCGCGGTCGGAGGGCTCACCATCGGTGTGCTCGCCTGCGGGGTCGACATGTCCTACCCGCATGGGCATACGGAGCTGATCCGCCGGATCTCCGAGCAGGGGTTGCTGCTCAGCGAACTCCCGCCGGGGGAGCACCCGAACCGCTTTCGCTTCGTCCTGCGCAACCGGGTCATCGCAGCCCTGACCCGGGGCACGGTGGTGGTCGAGGCGGCCATGCGCAGCGGGGCGCTCAGCACGGCGCGGCGCGCCCGCGATCTCAACCGGCACACCATGGGTGTCGCCGGCCCCGTCACCTCCGAGCTCTCGGCCGGTGTGCATGCGCTGATCCGTAGCGGCGCCGCCACCCTGGTCACCGACGCGGCCGAGATCGGTGAGCTGATCGGGGCGATCGGTGACGACCTGGCGCCGCGCCGCGCCGGGCCGGTTCTGCCTCGGGATCTTCTGGAGCCGGCGGTCGCCAGAGTCCTCGAAGCCGTACCGGCGACCGCCGAGGGGGCACCGGTCGAGCGGCTGGCACGGGAGTCCGGGCTGCCGCCGGACGAAGTTCTGCAACGCCTCTACGAACTGGGCTCGTTGGGATTCGTCGAGCGGTCCGGGGCGCACTGGAGGCTGGTCCGCGGGAGGTGATCCGGCGGGGTTGTTCCGCCCGTCGCGAGCGTCGGGGCGCACCGCCCAGGGGTGCGGCCGGGACGCCACCGGATCGGGGGACGACCGAGTGGCGGTAGCGCATTGCAGTGAGTCGGTCACGCTACGCTCGCCATTGGCTTCCCTATCAGCACACGACTCGGCAGAATGGCGCAGACCAACGTATGCCCACACACATTCCCGGACACAGGGTGACCGGCAGCGGTCGGTCCTCGGGAGGGCCGAGGACCGAGACACGTTCCGGGGCCGACCTCCAGCCGAAGACGCTGGGCGCGATGGGGTTGGCCCGGCAGAGCGGGCGAGCCACCGCAGGCGGCACATCGGCCGAAACCGCACCGGCCGCACCGACCCTCCCGCTCGCACCACCCTCGGCCCCGGCGGCAGCGGCCCCTCCCGCCACGGCCGTCGCTCCTGCCGGCGCAGCCGCCACGGCTGACTCGGCCGGCGCCATCGAGATGGCCGTCGGCACCGCGGGCACGCTCGGCGCAGCCGGCGTCGCCGACGCTGCGCCGAGCGACAGCGCCGCGCCGGCCGACACCGCAGCGCCGACGGCGACCGACGTCCTGCCGGCCGAGGGCGGGGCGCGTACGGCAGGTCGTGCGGAGCCGCCGCGTTCGGGCCGGTCGGCGGTCAAGGCCGCGACGTCGCCGCGCACCGCACCCGGATCCGGCCGGGCCCCCGCGGCCCGGCGGGAGACGGGCGGGGTGGACCGCACCGCGCTGGACGCCCTCTGGCGCTCCTACAAGGAGACCGGCGACGCGCGTCTGCGGGAGCAGCTGATCCTTCACTACTCCCCGCTGGTCAAGTACGTGGCCGGCCGGGTGGGCGTGGGCCTGCCCGCCAACGTCGAACAGGCCGACTTCGTCTCCTCCGGAGTCTTCGGGCTGATCGACGCCATCGAGAAGTTCGACATCGACCGCGCGATCAAGTTCGAGACGTACGCCATCAGTCGTATCCGTGGCGCGATCATCGACGAGCTTCGGGCACTGGACTGGATCCCGCGATCGGTGCGGCAGAAGGCCAAAGCCGTCGAACGGACGTACGCGACGCTGGAGGCGAAGCTCCGCCGGACACCCCACGAGCCCGAGGTGGCGGCCGAGATGGGCATCGCCATCGAGGACCTGCACGCCATTTTCAGTCAGCTCTCGCTCGCCAACGTCGTCGCCCTGGACGAGCTGCTGCATCCGGCAGTGGAGGGTGGCGACCGGCTGAGCCTGGTGGACGTCCTGGAGGACCGCGGCGCCGACAACCCGGTCGCGGTCGCCGAGGACCGCGAGCTGCGACGGTTGCTGGCCAATGCGATCAACACGCTCCCGGAGCGGGAGAAGACCGTGGTGACGCTGTACTACTACGAGGGTTTGACGCTCGCGGAGATCGGCCAGGTGCTCGGCGTGACCGAGAGCAGGGTGAGCCAGATCCACACCAAGTCGGTCCTGCAGTTGAGGGCGAAGCTGTCCGACATCCGCTGAGCCCGGCTGCGTTGACGGGCGGGCCGCGACCGGCGTTTCGCCGGCCGTCGCCGCCCTGGGCGGCGCGGGTAGCGCGGCACCGTTCCGGCGGGGCGGCGGGCTCCGTACAGTGGAGCCGTGCCGAAGATCCGAGCAGCCACCTTGGCCGAGCATCGCCACCTGCAGCGGGCAGCCCTTCTCGATGCTGCCCGCAGCCTGCTCACCGAAGGTGGGATGGACGCCCTGACGTTCCCCGCACTCGCGGCGCGCACCGGGCTGGCCCGTAGTTCGGTCTACGAGTACTTCCGTTCCCGCGCCGCCGTGGTCGAGGCGCTGTGCGAGGTGGACTTCCCGCTCTGGGCGGCCGAGATCGAGGCCGGCATGGCCGGGTGCGACCACGCGGCCGACCGCATCGAGGCCTATGTCCGCGGTCAGCTCGCGCTTGCGGGGGACCCCCGGCACCGGGCGGTCGTGGCGATCTCGGCCCTGGAACTGGACGAGGCCGCGCGGGAGCGGATCCGGGCCGCGCACGGCAGACTCGTCGGGCTGGTGGTCCAGGCGCTCGACGATCTCGGGCACGACCGGCCGCGGCTGGCCGCGGCCCTGCTTCAGGGTGTGGTGGAAGCCGCGGTGAAGCGCTGCGAGCGCAGCGCCGCCTCCGGCTCGGGCGAAGAGTCGCAGGAGATCGCGGACGCTGCCGTCGCCCTGGCACTCCACGGGCTCGGGACGCGCACCGTCGCAACGGGCGAGGCCCGGCGCAGCGCCCCGGGTACCGACGCGCGCCCGGCGGCCAGCCCCAAGCCTGGCAGTTCGGAGCCCGGTAGCCCCAAGTCCGGTAGCCCCGAGTCCGGCAGCCCCGGGTCGCTCGCCTAGACAGCGGAGCCCCTGGCAGTCGCACAGGTCCGGCCCTGCTCGTACCCGGCTCGGGAAGCGCTCGCGAGTCTCGCGAGCGGGCCGGCCCCTGGGGACGGATCGCGCGCAGGCTCAGCTGTGGAGCGGGAGCAAGCGGGCCGTCCCGGTGCCGAGCAGCGCCAGCGGATCGAGGTAGCGGTCGCCACGCAGCAGACCCCAGTGGAGGCAACCTTCGGCGCAGTGTCCGAGTCCCGGGGTGAGCAGTCCGACGGGCATGCCCGCGCTCACCTGCGTACCGACCGGGAGGGTTCCGGCAACGGGCAGGTAGGTCGTACGAAGCGGCGGGGTTCCCGAGCCGGGATGGCTCACCGTGACCACGGGACGTCCCGCGACCACGCCGGAGAAGGTCACCACCCCGGGCGCCGCGGACCGTACCTCGCTGCCCGCCACGGCTGCCAGGTCGACCCCGCGATGGCCGGCCGCCCACTTGGTGGCCGGCGCGTCGAACCGGCGGAGCAGGTCGGCGGGGCCGCCCACCGGCCAGGCCCGCTCGGTGGGCAAGGGTGGCGCGGCCGCGTGAACCGGGCCCACTTCCGCGTGAGGCACTCGCGCGGGCAGCGCGTGTGCCAGCGGTCCGGGGAGCGTCAGAAGGAACACTGCCGCGAGCAGCAGGGCGAGCAGCACCGTGTGCCGGGGGCGGTCCGGCCTCGGCGGCAGGGCCGAGCCGGCGCAGCAGGACACGGGAGGGACGAGCTTCAGGTGAGGGGCCATGCGGACGAGGGTCGCGGCGACCGGCCGCGGTCACCAGCCCCCGCCGTGAACCTGTGGACAACCGGCCCCTGTGGACAACCCCGGCACCGACCCGCAACCGCCCCACGCCTACCGCCCCACTCGCCGTCCGCCCGCCTACCGGCCTGCCCAACACCGGCAGGCCGACCCACCTGCTGACCTACCCGCTCGACTCAACGACCGCCCGACCGCCGACCCGACCGCCCGACCACCGACCCGACCGCCCGACCACCGACCCGACCGCCCGACCACCGACCCGACCACCGATCACCGACCCGACCACCGATCACCGACCCGACCACCCGACCCATCGTGTCCGATCGATCCCCGTGTCCGATCAGCCGTCCGAACGGGTGAGGCGAGCCCGGCCCGGGGCCACCGAGGGTGCTCCGACAGTGCGGGATCCGCCCTGTCCCGGGGCCCGCGCAACGCTTCGAGTCGCCGCCCGCTCGGCGCTTCCCGTACACTTCACACGCGACCCGGTCTGCCGGGTCGACTTCGCACGCCCCGCCACCGGTCGAAAGCAGCGGTTTCACCGCCGCCGTCGCCAGGTGCGAGTGCCGCTCGGTCCGCCGAGCCTGACGCGGTTCCGACCGCCCAGGCCGCAGCGGCTCGGCACGTTCGGGGCGTCAGGCGTGGCGGTCACCTGGCCGTCGCGGACAAACCGAGCCCGACCCGGCAACCGCGGAAACGCCAGCGCCGGGCGTAACACCGAGGAGCACGGCCATGGCCGTCGTCACGATGCGGGAGCTGCTGGAGAGCGGCGTCCACTTCGGTCACCAGACCCGTCGTTGGAACCCGAAGATGAAGCGCTTCATCTTCACGGAGCGCAACGGCATCTACATCATCGACCTGCTGCAGTCGCTGAACTACATCGACCGCGCCTTCGAGTTCGTCAAGGAGACGGTTGCCCACGGCGGCAGCGTCCTCTTCGTCGGCACCAAGAAGCAGGCCCAGGAGGCCATCGCCGAGCAGGCCACCCGCGTGGGCATGCCCTACGTGAACCAGCGCTGGCTCGGCGGCATGCTGACCAACTTCCAGACGGTCTACAAGCGCCTTCAGCGGATGAAGGAGCTCGGCGAGATCGACTTCTCGGACGTGGCCGGCTCCGGTCTCACCAAGAAGGAGCTCCTGGTCCTCGAGCGCGAGCACACCAAGCTCGAGAAGACCCTTGGCGGTATCCGTGACATGCAGCGCGTTCCCAGCGCTGTCTGGATCGTCGACACCAAGAAGGAGCACATCGCGGTCGGCGAGGCCCGGAAGCTCAACATCCCGGTCGTCGCCATCCTCGACACCAACTGCGACCCCGACGAGGTCGACTACAAGATCCCGGGCAACGACGACGCGATCCGCTCCGTCACGCTGCTGACCCGCGTGATCGCCGACGCCGTCGCCGAGGGCCTCAAGGCCCGCGCCGGTGTTGCGAAGGGCGACGTCAAGGCCGAGCCGGGCGCCGACCAGCCGCTGGCCGACTGGGAGAAGGACCTCATCGAGGGCGAGAAGAAGGCCGAGGAGGCCCCGGCCGCCGAGGTCGCCGTCGAGGCTGAGGCTCCCGCCGCCGAGGCCGAGGCCCCCGCTGCCGAGGCCCCCGCTGCCGAGGCCCCCGCCGCCGAGGCCCCCGCCGCCGAGGCCACCGAGGCTCCGGCCGCCGAGGCCGAGCAGGCCTGACGTACCCAAGGGCGAGGGGCACCCGCCGGTACGACACCGGTAGGTGCCCCTCTCTCCCGTGCCGGGGCTGAACCACCAGCCCCGGTACAACCCCACGCAGACACGCGAGACGCGAGAAGAGATTCACACCATGGCGAACTACACCGCCGCGGACGTCAAGAAGCTCCGTGAGCTCACCGGCGCCGGCATGCTGGACTGCAAGAACGCTCTCGTCGAGGCCGACGGCGACGTCCAGAAGGCCGTCGAGCAGCTCCGCATCAAGGGTCAGAAGGGCGTCGCCAAGCGCGAGGGCCGTGACGCCTCCAACGGCGCCGTCGCCGCGCTGATCGCCGAGGGCAACAAGTCCGGCGTCCTGGTCGAGCTGAACTGCGAGACCGACTTCGTCGCCAAGGGCGGCAAGTTCGTCGAGGTCGCCAACGCGATCGCCGCACACGTCGCCGCCACCTCCCCGGCCGACATCGAGGCCGCGCTGGCCAGCGAGATCGAGGCCGGCAAGACCGTCCAGCAGTTCGTGGACGAGGCCAACGCCTCCCTGGGCGAGAAGATCGTTTTCCGCCGCTTCGCGCAGTTCGACGCTGACAGCTACGTCGCGGTCTACCTGCACAAGTCGGACCCGGACCTCCCGCCGACCATCGGTGTCCTCGTCGAGCTCGACACCGAGAACGCCGTGGTCGCCAAGGACGTCGCGCAGCACATCGCGGCTTTCGCGCCGAAGTACCTCTCCCGCGAGGACATCCCGGCCGAGGACCTCGAGAACGAGCGTCGCGTCGCCGAGGCCACCGCTCGTGAGGAGGGCAAGCCCGAGGCTGCCCTGCCGAAGATCGTCGAGGGTCGCGTCACCGGCTTCGTCAAGGAGAACTCCGTCCTGGAGCAGGCCTTCGCGAAGGACAGCAAGAAGTCCGTCGCCAAGGTTCTCGAGGAGAACGGCGTCGCCCTCAAGCGTTTCGCGCGCTTCCGCGTCGGCGCCTGAGCCACGTTCCACGGAGGTTCCGGCCCGCATAGGCTAGGAACCACCCCCGTCCACTGACCAGGACGGGAAGGAACGCGCCGATCGGGCTCTCCGCACCCCCAGGGGGCACGTCGGCACCATGAACGACGAGGAGGCCATTGCCGTGCAGGACACCGTACCGGTTCCCGCGGCAGTGGCCTCCTCGCGTGTACGCGCAGGTCGGGGACCCGCACGCCCGGGCCTGTGAATCAGCAGGTGTAGAAGGAGAAGTCCATGCAGGAGACGCAGGAGACCGCGCAGGAAGTCCGGCGCCGCCGGGTTCTGCTCAAGCTGTCCGGTGAGGCGTTCGCCGGTGGCGGCGGCCTCGGCGTCGACCCGGACGTCGTGCACGCGATCGCGCGTGAGATCGCCACGGTGGTCCGCGCCGGTACCGAGGTCGCGGTGGTGATCGGTGGTGGCAACTTCTTCCGCGGCGCCGAACTCCAGGTCCGCGGCATGGACCGGGCCCGTTCCGACTACATGGGCATGCTCGGCACCGTGATGAACTGCCTCGCCCTCCAGGACTTCCTGATCAAGGAAGGCATCGAGACCCGGGTCCAGACCGCCATCACGATGGGCCAGGTCGCCGAGCCCTACCTGCCGCTGCGCGCCGTCCGGCACCTGGAGAAGGGCCGCGTGGTGATCTTCGGCGCGGGTATGGGCATGCCGTACTTCTCCACCGACACCACGGCGGTCCAGCGCGCGCTGGAGATCCACGCCGAGGTGCTGCTGATGGGCAAGAACGGTGTGGACGGTGTCTACGACGCCGACCCGCGGACCAACCCGGAGGCGGTCAAGTTCGACGCCCTGGAGTACTCCGAGGTCATCGCACGCGACCTCAAGGTCGCCGACCTCACCGCGATCACGCTGTGCAAGGACAACAACCTGCCGATGCTGGTCTTCGAGCTGCTGGCCGAGGGCAATATCGCCCGCGCCGTGAAGAGTGAGAAGATCGGCACGCTCATCAGCCAGGATTCCGTCCGGGCCTGAGCAGCCTGCACGTCGGCCGCAGCAGCAAGCCGTCGGCCCGGAGCGTGACGGGCCCGACGGGACATCAGTACGGCATCAAGGCACACCGGACAGGGAGCAGACCGTGATCGAAGAGACCCTCCTCGAAGCTGAGGAGAAGATGGAGAAGGCCGTCGCCGTCGCCAAGGACGACTTCGGCGCCATCCGCACCGGCCGGGCCCACCCGGCGATGTTCGCCAAGATCGTGGCGGACTACTACGGCGCCCTGACGCCGATCAACCAGCTCGCCTCGTTCGCCGTGCCGGAGCCGCGGATGGCGATCATCACGCCGTTCGACAAGACCGCCCTGCGCAACATCGAGACCGCGATCCGCGACTCCGACCTGGGCGTCAACCCGTCGAACGACGGCTCCATCATCCGGGTGTCGTTCCCGCAGCTGACCGAGGAACGCCGCAAGGAGTACATCAAGGTCGCGCGCGGCAAGGGAGAGGACGCCAAGGTCTCCATCCGTTCCGTGCGCCGCAAGGCCAAGGACACCATCGACAAGCTGGTGAAGGACGGCGAGCACGGCGAGGACGAGGGCCGCCGCGCCGAGAAGGAGCTGGACGACCTCACCGCGCGTTTCGTCGCGCAGGTCGACGAGCTGCTGAAGCACAAGGAAGCCGAGCTGCTCGAAGTCTGATGAACGACGCCCCTGACGCCCCTGGCTACTGGGGCTCATCCGACCAGCAGTACCTGCCGCCGTACCCCGCCGCGCCGTCGTCTGCTGCGGGTGACCAGCACCAAATGGGTCACTCGCAGCAGCCCCCGGTGTACTGGGGCGACGATGCGGCGCAGACTCAGTTCATGCGCCCAGTCCAGGACGGCTCCGGCCAGGAGAACCCCCGGGTGACTCCGCCCGAGCCGTACCGGCCGGCCGGCGCCCCCGACCGCCCCGTCCAGGGGCACGGGCAGCACCAGGACCAGCAGCAGACGCGCGTGCCGGGCCGCCTCAGCGGCCCGCTGTTCCGTGACGAGCAGCCGGCGTCCGGTCTGCCCTCGGTGGAGGAGACGGTGGTCCTGCCACCGATCACCGGCCTGCTCGACGGGCCGGCGCAGCCGTCCGCGCCGCGGCACTCCGGGCCGCAGCGGGCGGCGCATCGCAGGCCGGAGGCCGCGCAGCCGTCCGACGGCGGGTTCGGCGCGGGCGGTTCGTACCCCGGGCCGCAACAGCCGGACCAGCCGCACCAGTCGCAGCACCAGCAACTGCAGCCGCCGCCACAGCCGCAGCAACCGCCGCAGGGCGGCCCGTCGCAGTACCCGCAGCACCCGCAGCAGGGTCAGCCCTCGCCGCAGCAGTACCCGGGGCAGGAGCACACCGCACAGCACCACCCGGCGCAGCACCATTCCGCGCAGCACCACCCCGTGCCGTCCTACCCAGGGCAGGAGACACCAGTGGCCCAGCCCGACCCGCAGCCTCGCAAGCAGCGCGGCGGCCGTAACCTCCAGGCCGCGATAGGCGTCGGGGTCGGCCTCGGCGCGGTGATCATCGCCTCGCTGTTCGTCGTGAAGGCGCTCTTCCTGTTCGTCGTGATGGCAGCCGTCGTGGTGGGCGTCTGGGAGCTGTCCAGCCGGCTGACCGAGCGCAAGGAGATCAAGGCTCCGCTGATCCCGCTGGTCGCGGGCAGCGTCGCGATGCTCTCGACGGGCTACTGGGCCGGGGTGGAGTGGGCGGCCGCCTCGCTCGCGCTGACCGGTCTCGCGGTGATGGTCTGGCGGATGTCCGCACCGCCGGAGAACTACCTCCGCGACGTCACGGCCGGTATCTTCACCGCCTTCTACGTGCCCTTCCTGGCGACTTTCGTCGCGATGATGCTGGCGGCGGACGACGGCCCGCAGCGGATCGTGCTCTTCCTGATCGTCACCGTCTGCAGTGACACCGGGGCGTACGCGGTCGGGTACAAGTTCGGCCGGACCAAGCTCGCGCCGACGATCAGTCCCGGCAAGACACGTGAGGGTCTGGCCGGCGGCGTGGCGCTGTCGATGCTGGCGGGCGCGCTGCTGATGCAGCTGATCATCGACGACGGCAGCTGGTGGCAGGGCCTGGTCCTGGGCGGCTGCGCGGCCGTGACCGCGACGCTCGGGGACCTGGGCGAGTCCATGATCAAGCGCGATCTGGGCATCAAGGACATGGGCACGCTGCTGCCCGGCCACGGCGGCATCATGGACCGGCTGGACTCGCTCCTGCCGACCGCGCCGGTGGTCTGGCTGCTGCTGGCGGCCTTCGTCGGCAGCTGACCGGCGTACACGTCCTGTCATGGGCCTCGGGCGCCGGCCGCCCGGGGCCCGAGGCATGTCCGGGGCGGGGCCCGGCGGCCCGTACCCGAGGGGCGCAGGCTGTCGGCGGAGGGCACTCACTGCCATCTGCGACACTTGAACAACCATGCCTAAGCCCGGAGAACTGACCTTTGTCGCGCCGCGTGGCGCCAAGCCCCCGCGACACCTTGCCGACCTCAGCCCCGCCGAGCGCAAGGAGGCCGTCGCCGAGCTGGGCGAGCAGCCGTTCCGCGCCAAGCAGCTGTCCAACCACTACTTCGGCCGGATGTCCAACGACCCGGGCGAGTGGACGGACATCCCCGCGGCCAGCCGCGAGAAGCTGACCGAGGCGCTGATGCCGGAGCTGATGTCGGTCGTGCGCCACGTCTCGTGCGACGACGACACCACGCGCAAGACGCTGTGGAAGCTCTTCGACGGCACCCTCGTCGAGTCGGTGCTGATGCGCTACCCGGACCGGGTCACCATGTGCATCAGCTCGCAGGCCGGCTGCGGTATGAACTGCCCGTTCTGCGCGACCGGCCAGGCGGGCCTGACCCGCAACCTGTCGACCGCCGAGATCGTCGAGCAGATCGCCGCCGGCATGCGCGCGCTGAAGGCCGGGGAGATCCCGGGCGGCGAGGCGCGGCTGTCCAACGTGGTGTTCATGGGCATGGGTGAGCCGCTCGCCAACTTCAACCGGGTCCTGAAGTCGATCCGTCGCCTCACCGACCCCGCGCCGGACGGCTTCGGGATGTCGCAGCGCGGCATCACGGTCTCGACGGTCGGCCTGGTCCCCGCCATGAACCGGTTGGCGGACGAGGAGCTGAGCGTGCGTCTGGCGCTCTCGCTGCACGCCCCGGACGACGAGCTGCGCGACGAGCTCGTCCCGGTGAACACCCGCTGGAAGGTCGCCGAGGTGCTGGACGCGGCATGGAATTACGCCGAGAGGTCGGGCCGCCGGATCTCCATCGAGTACGCGCTGATCAAGGACATCAACGACCAGGCCTGGCGTGCCGACCTGCTGGGCCGGCTGATCAAGAAGCACCGGGTGCACGTCAATCTAATTCCGCTGAACCCGACGCCGGGCTCGAAGTGGACGGCCTCCCGCCCGGAGGACGAGCGCGAGTTCGTCCGGGTCCTGCAGTCGCACGGGGTGCCGACCACGGTTCGTGACACCCGGGGCCAGGAGATCGACGGCGCCTGCGGCCAGCTCGCGGCGGCCGGCTGACCCGGCTCGACAGGCGAACGCCCGGGTGGACCTTCACGGTCCGCCCGGGCGTTCGTGTGTTCGGATGGCTGCCGCCTCAGGTCAGGACGGCGGCGGCCAGCAGGGCGGTCAGCCCGCCGGTGAGCAGCAGGACCGTCCCCGCGGTGAGGGTGCGTATGGCGACGGCGCCGTACAGCAGCCGGGGCGGGGTGCCGAGGTCGAGCAGGGCGTCGGTGATCTCTCGGCGGGCGGTCCGGATCTCGGCCAGCCTGGTGAGCACGGCCGCGACCGCGCAGCCGACCAGCAGTCCGCCCTCGACGGCGGGCAGGACGTCGGCGCTGCCCGGCGCCTGCACCCAGTACCGGACCACGGTCAGGACGACGGCGAGGGTCAGCGCGAGTACGGCGAGCGGCGGGCCCAGCCGGCGGGCCTCGGCGGTCAGGCCGCGTCCGGCGAGCAGCCGCAGCGGGGTCGGCCGGGCGATCGCCAGCAGGCGCCCCGCCCAGGCGAGCAGCGGCCCGGTGAACAGTGCCAGGCCGAGCGCGGTGAGGGCCCAGCCGCCGACCGCGGCGAGGCTGCTGGTGCCGAGACCGGCCGGGAGCCGCACGGGGCGGCCGTCCTCGGCGGCGCCGGGGCGCAGGCCGTACAGCTCCAGGGCGATGCCGGTGACGGTCAGGCCGGTGGGCAGGGCGAGGCGCAGCGGGTGGAAGCCGCGGGGGCCCGGCCGGGGGCTGCTGCCGGGCAGGGTGTCCGGGACGGGGACGGCGGCCGCGGCCGCCAGGCCGGCGACCAGCGGGACCAGGACGAGCAGGGTGACGGGGGCGGCGGCCGGCAGTTCCACGCCCATGCCGAGTTCGGGGGCCAGCGAGGCCCCGGCGATGTCGTTGCGCAGGATCAGGAAGAGCAGCAGGGTCACGGCGCTGCCGATGGCGCCGGCCAGGGCGGTCTCCCCGGCGATCAGGGTGCGGATCCGGGCCGGTCCGGCGCCGGCGGCGATCAGGCCGGTGATCCGTTCGGGGCGCTGGCCGGGTACGGCGCGGGCGGCGACGGCCGCGAACCAGGCGACCGCGGCGAGCGGCGGCAGGCACCAGAGCAGCCGGGTGACGGCGCCGCCGCTGCCGAGCGGCTCGCTCATGGCCCGGCCGAGGGCGCGCAGCAGGAAGGCCGCGACCACGGCGCCGGTGACGGCGGTGAGCAGCCAGCGGCCGAGGTCCGGTGCCCGGTAGCCCCGGGCGAGGCGGAGATAGAACACGAGGACTCTTTCAGCGCTACCGGGGTGTGGCCGGGACGGCGGACGAGCCGGTGCCGGCGGCGACCGTGACGGGCCCGGTGCCGGGCGCCGGTGTGGGCGCGGCCGGTGCGGTCAGACGCCCGTCGGCCAGGGCGACGGAGCGGTCCGCGTACCGGGCGAGTTCGGGGTCGTGGGTGGCCAGGACGAGGGTGAGCCGGTGCGAGCGGGCGGCGCTGGACAGTATCCGCAGGACCTGGTCGGCGGCCTCGCGGTGCAGCGGCGCGGTGGGGTCGTCGGCGAAGACGACCGGCGGCAGCGGGGCGAGGGCGCGGGCCACCGCGATCCGCTGGCGCTGGCTCTGCACCAGGCGTTCGGGCCGCAGCCGGCGGGTGTCGGCGATGTCGAGCCGCTCCAGCCATTCGTCGGCGGCCGTGTAGGCGGCCTTGTTGCCGGCGCCGGCCAGCAACAGGGGCAGGGCGACGTTCTCCCGGGCCGTCAGTTCCGGTACCAGGTGCGGCTGCGAGCCGACGAAGCCGAAGCGGTCGCGGCGCAGCCGGGCCCGGCCGGTGCGGCCGAGGGTGTGCACGGGGGAGCTGTTGAACCAGACCTCCCCCTCGTCGACCGGCAGGAGGGCGGAGAGGCAGCCGAGCAGGGTGCTCTTGCCGGATCCCCGCGGGCCGGTGACGGCGAGCACCTCGCCGACCTGGACGCCGAGTGAGACGCCGCGCAGGGCGGGAGTGCCGTGGTGGGACTTGACGATCCCTCGGGCCCACAGCACGTCGTTGTCAGGCGGGGCCGCTGACATGAAACTCCTCCGCCGGTCCAGAACGTGATTCATCGCGATATGACAGTCGTCAGATTAGAACGACAAGGACACGAAGAGGTTGCGGCACACGGATCCGAACGGGTCGAAATACGGACGAACACGGCGTGTCCGCCCTCAGGGAAACGCCGCAGGGCGGCCCGGCGAGGTGCCGGGCCGCCCTGCGGCGGAGGGTGGGGAAGGAGGTACTAGATCTTGGCCCACGCGTCGGTGAGGCTGACCCGCAGGATCTGCTCGATCTCGTCGAAGGTCGACTGGTCGGAGATCAGCGGCGGGGCCAGCTGGATGACCGGGTCGCCACGGTCGTCGGCGCGGCAGTACAGGCCGTTGTCGTAGAGCGCCTTCGAGAGGAAGCCGTAGAGCACGCGCTCGACCTCGTCGTCGTTGAACGACTCCTTGGTGACCTTGTCCTTCACGAGCTCGATGCCGTAGAAGAACCCGTTGCCGCGCACGTCGCCGACGATCGGGAGGTCGCGCAGCTTGTCCAGGGTGCCGAGGAAGTTCGCCTCGTTGTCCAGGACGTGCTGGTTCAGGCCCTCGCGCTCGAAGATGTCGAGGTTGGCCAGCGCCACCGCGGAGGAGACCGGGTGGCCGCCGAAGGTGTAGCCGTGCAGGAAGGTGTTGTCACCCTTGTAGAACGGCTCGGCGAGACGGTCCGAGATGATCGTGGCGCCGATCGGGGAGTAGCCCGAGGTCATGCCCTTGGCGCAGGTGATCATGTCGGGCTGGTAGCCGAACTTGTCGGCGCCGAACATGGTGCCGAGGCGGCCGAAGGCGCAGATGACCTCGTCCGAGACGAGCAGCACGTCGTGGCGGTCGCAGATCTCGCGCAGGCGGGCGAAGTACCCGGGCGGCGGCGGGAAGCAGCCGCCGGCGTTCTGCACGGGCTCGACGAAGACGGCGGCGACGGTCTCGGCGCCCTCGTTGAGGATCGCGACCTCGATCTCGTCGGCGCACCAGCGGCCGTAGGCCTCGGGGTCGATCACACCGTCGCGCTCCAGGAAGGCGGGGGCGCGGTAGATGTTGGTGTTGGGGGCCTTGTGGGTGCCCGGCACCAGCGGCTCGAAGGGGGCCTTCAGGCCCGGCAGGCCGGTGATGGACAGCGCGCCCTGCGGGGTGCCGTGGTAGGCGACGGCGCGCGAGATGACCTTGTACTTGGTCGGCTTGCCGGTCAGCTTGAAGTACTGCTTGGCCAGCTTCCAGGCGGTCTCGACGGCCTCGCCGCCACCGGTGGAGAAGAAGACCTTGTTGAGGTCGCCCGGGGCGTAGTTGGCCAGGCGCTCGGCGAGCTCCACGGCCTTCGGGTGGGCGTAGCTCCATACCGGGAAGAAGGCCAGTTCCTTGGCCTGCTTGGCGGCGGCCTCGGCCAGCTCCTCGCGGCCGTGGCCGGCCTGGACGACGAACAGGCCGGCGAGCCCGTCCAGGTACTTCTTGCCCTTGTCGTCCCAGACGTAGGTGCCCTTGCCCTTGACGATCGTCGGCACGGGGGAGTTCTCGTACGACGACATGCGGGTGAAGTGCATCCACAGGTGGTCGTAGGCGGTCTTCGAAAGGTCCTTCTGTGCCGGGTCGGCGCTCATCGGGTGCCCCAGGTGTAGGTCTGTTTCCGGAGCTTCAGATAAACGAAGCTCTCGGTGCTCCGCACGCCGGGAAGCGAGCGGATGCGCTTGTTGATCAGTTCGAGCAGGTGCTCGTCGTCCTCGCAGACCAGTTCGGCCAGCAGGTCGAACGAGCCCGCGGTGCAGACCACGTAGTCGACCTCGTCGAGGGCGGCCAGCGCGTCCGCGACGGGCTCGATGTCCCCCTCGACGTTGATCCCGACCATGGCCTGCCGGGTGAAGCCGACGGTGAGGGGATCGGTGACGGCGACGATCTGCATCACGCCTTGGTCGAGCAGCTTCTGGACGCGCTGGCGCACGGCCGCCTCCGACAGGCCTACGGCCTTGCCGATGGCGGCGTACGGGCGCCGCCCGTCCTCCTGCAGCTGCTCGATGATCGCCTTGGAGGCGGAGTCGAGTGGAACGCTGGCGTTCCGGTCGCGGTTGGCCACGTCGCCACTGTGCCTGATGGGCTGCGCAATCGCAAGCGAGTGAGCTGCTGATTTCGTCGTCGTCCTGGAAAACACATGCGGATTTCATCGCTGTTTCGGTGTGAGCCTGTCGAGAACGACAGTCCAGCGGTTAGCCTGGTACCTGTACACGCGCCGCTGCGCGGAGGCGTGCGCACCCTTCGAGTGGACCGCGCCGAACCCGACCCGGCCACTCGACGCCGACGTACCATTGCGCCGGATTCTGCAACGCCGCAGGCCCAGACCGAGGAGAGACCCGTGAGCGACCTTCGTACGCTGCGCAACTACATCAACGGTGAGTTCGTCGATGCGGCGGACGGCCGCACGCTGGAGATCGTCGACCCCACCACGGGCGAGGTCTACGCCACCTCCCCGCTGTCCGGTGCGGCCGACGTGGACGCCGCGATGGCCTCCGCCGCCGCGGCCTTCCCGATCTGGCGCGACGCCACCCCGAGCACCCGGCAGAAGCTGCTGCTGAAGATCGCCGACGCGGTCGAGGACCGCGCCGACGAGCTGGTGGACACCGAGTGTCGCAACACCGGCAAGCCCCGCGGGCTGACCAGGTCCGAGGAGATCGGCCCGATGGCCGACCAGATCCGCTTCTTCGCCGGCGCCGCCCGCCTGCTGGAGGGCAAGGCCGCGGGCGAGTACATGGACGGCATGACCTCGATCGTGCGCCGCGAGCCGGTCGGCGTCTGCGCCCAGGTCGCGCCGTGGAACTACCCGATGATGATGGCCGTCTGGAAGTTCGCGCCGGCCATCGCCGCGGGCAACACCGTCGTCCTGAAGCCCTCCGACACCACGCCGGCCTCCACCGTGCTGCTCGCCGAGATCATCGGCGGCATCCTGAAGGACCTGGAGCTCCCGGCCGGCATCTTCAACGTGATCTGCGGCGACCGTGAGTCCGGCCGCCTGATGGTCGAGCACCGCACCCCGGCGATGGCCTCCATCACCGGCTCCGTGCGCGCCGGCATCCAGGTCGCCGAGTCCGCCTCCAAGGACGTCAAGCGCGTCCACCTGGAGCTGGGCGGCAAGGCCCCGGTCGTGGTCTTCGAGGACGCCGACATCCCGGAGGCCGTCGAGGGCATCTCGGTGGCGGGCTTCTTCAACGCCGGCCAGGACTGCACCGCCGCCACCCGCGTGTTGGTGCACGAGTCCATCCACGACGCCTTCGTGGAGGCCCTCGCCAAGGCCGCCGCCGAGACCAAGACCGGCGGCGTCGACGACGAGGACGTGCTCTACGGCCCGCTGAACAACGCCAACCAGCTGAAGCAGGTGTCCGGCTTCATCGAGCGGCTGCCCGCCCACGCCAAGGTCGAGTCCGGTGGCCACCGGGTCGGCGAGGCCGGCTACTTCTACGCCCCGACCGTGGTCTCCGGCCTGAACCAGGACGACGAGATCATCCAGAACGAGGTCTTCGGCCCGGTCATCACCGTGCAGAAGTTCACCGACGAGGACCAGGCCGTCGACTACGCCAACGGGGTGGAGTTCGCGCTCGCCTCCTCGGTCTGGACGAAGGACCACGCCCGCGCGATGCGGATGTCGCGCCGGCTGGACTTCGGCTGCGTCTGGATCAACACCCACATCCCGCTGGTCGCCGAGATGCCGCACGGCGGCTTCAAGAAGTCCGGCTACGGCAAGGACCTCTCCTCCTACGGCTTCGAGGACTACACCCGCGTCAAGCACGTCATGACCGCGATCTGACGCAGCCGCACCGCGTGGAGCGCCGCGTCCGGTCCTGTCGGGACCGGGCGCGGCTCCCTGCCGTCCGGCCCCCGGCACGACCGGACCCGGCGCGGCCGCCTCGCCGTCCGCCCGACCGCGGTCCGGGCCTGCGGCCTGTCAGCCTGTCGGCCGACGCGCCGACCGCCTGACAAGATGCAGCTGCACGTCAGGCGGCTGCTTCCCTACGCTTGCGCCATGAGCATCCCCACCGCTGACTCAGCCGCCGGGCAGGCAGTCAAGGCCGCCGACCGCGCGCACGTCTTCCACTCGTGGTCCGCCCAGGCACTGATCGACCCCCTCGCGGTGGCCGGGGCCGAGGGCTCGTACTTCTGGGACTACGAGGGCAACCGCTACCTCGACTTCTCCTCCCAGCTGGTGAACACCAACATCGGGCACCAGCACCCCAAGGTGGTCGCCGCGATCCAGGAGCAGGCCGCCAAGCTCTGCACCATCGCGCCGGGCTTCGCCGTCGAGGCGCGCAGCGAGGCCGCCCGGCTGATCGCCGAGCGCACCCCCGGCGACCTGGACAAGATCTTCTTCACCAACGGCGGCGCCGAGGCCGTCGAGAACGCCATCCGGATGGCCCGGCTGCACACCGGCCGGCAGAAGATCATGTCGACCTACCGCTCGTACCACGGCGCCACCGCCAACGCGATCGCCCTCACCGGCGACCCGCGCCGCTGGGCCAACGAGACCGGCGTCTCCGGCATCGTGCACTTCTGGGGCCCGTACGCCTACCGTTCCCCGTTCCACTCCGAGAACGAGGCGCAGGAGTGCGAGCGCGCGCTGGCGCACCTCGAGGAGACGATCGCCTTCGAGGGCCCGCACACCGTCGCGGCGGTCATCCTGGAGACGGTGGTCGGCACCGCCGGCGTCCTCGTCCCGCCGGCCGGCTACCTGGCGGGTGTCCGCGAGATCTGCGACCGCTACGGGATCGTCTTCATCCTGGACGAGGTGATGGCCGGCTTCGGCCGCACCGGCGAGTGGTTCGCCGCCGACAACTGGGGCGTCGTCCCCGACCTGCTGACCTTCGCCAAGGGCGTCAACTCCGGCTACGTGCCGCTCGGCGGCGTGGCGATCAGCCCCGCCATCGCGGCCACCTTCGCCGAGCGGCCCTTCCCCGGCGGGCTCACCTACTCCGGCCACCCGCTGGCCTGCGCCTCCGCCGTCGCGACGATCAACGCGATGGCCGAGGAGGGCATCGTGGAGAACGCCAAGCGGATCGGCGAGGACGTCCTCGGCCCCGGCCTGCGGGAGCTGGCCGAGCGCCATCCCTCGATCGGCGAGGTCCGCGGCCTCGGTGTGTTCTGGGCGCTCGACCTGGTGAAGAACCGCGAGACCCGCGAGCCGCTGGTGCCCTACAACGCGGCCGGCGCTGCCAACGCGCCGATGGCCGAGCTGGCCGCCGCCTGCAAGCAGCGCGGCCTGTGGCCCTTCGTCAACATGAACCGCTTCCACGTCGTTCCGCCGTGCACCGTCACCGAGGAGGAGGCCAAGACCGGCCTCGCCGTCCTCGACGAGGTGCTGTCGCTGACGGACGCGCACACCGTCTGACCCGCCGACCCCGCCGACCCACCTCGCACCAGGAACGCCGCAAGCAACGATCAGGACCCATCGGTACGGCCCCGGGCAACGCCCTGCCCGGGGCCGACTCATGTCCGGGAGACCCTCACATGCGCTCCACGCTCACCCGCCGCGCCGTCCTGGGCAGCGCCGGACTGCTCGGTGCCGGCGCCCTGGCCGGCTGCGGGATCCCCGCCGCGTACGTGCCCGAGGCGCGACGCTCCGGCGACGACCGCTCCGCGCAGGACCAGGCGCTCGCCTTCTCCAACTGGACGCAGTACATCGATGTCGACGAGGACACCGGTGGCCGGCCCACGCTCGACTCGTTCAGCGAGGAGACCGGCATCTCGGTGACGTACACCGAGGACATCAACGACAACGACGAGTTCTTCGGCAAGATGGGCCCGGTGCTCACCCAGGGCAGCGACCCCGGCCGCGACCTGATGGTGGTCAGCGACTGGATGGCCGGGCGCTACGTCTCGCTCGGCTGGGTGCAGGCCCTGGACCGGACGGCGATGCCGAACGTCGCCGAGCACCTCGACCCGCAGCTGGCCCACCCCGCCTTCGACCCCGGGCGGGCGCACAGCGTGCCCTGGCAGTCCGGGATCACCGGCATCGCGTACAACCGCAAGGAACTCGGCCGGGAGATCAGGACCACCGCCGACCTCTGGGCGCCCGACCTCAAGGGCCGGGTGACCCTCTTCGCCGGGCTGGACGAGGCGATCGGCCTGCTGATGCTCGCCGACGGCGCGGACATCGCCGCGTTCGGGGCGGACGACGCGCACCGGGCGATGGACCGGGTGCAGCGGCTCGTCGACAGCCGGCACATCCGCCGCTTCACCGGCAACGACTACACCAGTGACCTGGCCTCCGGCGCGGCCCTCGCCTGCCAGGCCTACTCCGGCGACGCGATCCAGTTGAAGGCCGACAACCCCGACATCGAGTTCGTCGTGCCCGAGGAGGGCGGCGAGCTGTGGGCGGAGAGCCTGCTGGTGCCCAACCGGGCGCGGCACAAGCGCAACGCGGAGCTGCTGGTCGACTACTACTACCGGCCCGAGGTCGCCGCCGAACTCGCTGCCGCCGTCCAGTACATCTGCCCGGTGCCGGCCGCCCGGGACGTCCTGGCCGACAGCGGGGACGCGGAGCGGGTCGCGCTCGCGGAGGAGCCGCTGATCTTCCCCACCGAGGAGATGCGCGCCCGGCTGCGGACGATGCGGGACGTCACCGCGGCCGAGCGGCCGGACCTGCACCGCGTCTGGGGCCGGATCACCGGCGTCTGACGGGGTGTCGGCGACGGGCCGGGCCGGGTCCGCCGACAGCGGCGGTCGGCCGGCCGGTTCAGCGGCGGACGGCGTCCAGCGCCAGCAGGGCCACGTGCAGGGACAGGCAGGACTCCACCTGGTCCAGGTCGACGGCCAGGATCCGCTCGACCTTGTGCAGCCGGTCGTAGAACGACGGCCTGGACAGGTGCGCCGCGTCCGCCGCGGCCGACTTGTTGCGCCCCTGCTCCAGGTAGATCCGCAGCATCTGGACCAGTTGGCCGCCGTGCTCCGCGTCGTGGGCCAGCAGCGGGCCCAGCTCGCGCTCGACGTAGGTCTGCAGCCGGGCGTCGTCGCGCAGCAGGTGCAGCAGGCCCCGCAGCCGGACGTCCGGCAGCCGGTAGTACGCGGCCGCCCGCCCGCCCGGCGCGTCGTGCAGGGCGGCGTCGGCGACCTGGGTGGCCTCCAGCAGGGTGCGCCGGGCGTCCCGCACCGAGCCGACCGAGGAACCGACGGCCACCACCGGCTGGATCGCCTGCGCGGCCTGCCGCCCCTCGCCGCCGCCCGCCTCCCGGCCGCTGTCGGCGGCCAGCTTGCGCAGCGCCGCCGCGAACGCGTCCAGCGCGGCGTGCTCGTCCTGCTGCGAGCCGAGTGCGATCAGCACCCCGACGCCCTCGTCGTCGAGCGCGCCGACCAGGGCGGGCAGCCGGCAGGTGCGGACCGCGGCGGCCGCCAGTTCGGTGAAGTCCCGTAGCCGTGCCTGTGCCTCCAGCGCGGCCGGGCTCGGCCCGCGCCGCTGCCGCAGCACCACACCGACCAGCCGCCGGCCCTCCAGCGGCACACCGAGTGCCTGGGCCCGCAGCGCCACCTCGGAGACGGTCAGGGCGTGGGTGAGGATGCCCGACAGCAGGGTGCGGTGGGTCTGTCGCTCCAGGCTCTCCCGGTCGCGCAGCACCAGGCGGTTGAGCGCCAGGGTGGCGGCGCCGCGCTCCAGCAGCATCGCGTGCGGGTGCGCGGTGCCGTCCGGCAGCGGGCCGGGGTCGTCGACCAGGATCAGCCGTCCCCAGTCCTGCCCGCGGGCGCCGACCGCCGTCACCAGCCAGCCGCTGCGCGGGTCGTGCCCGGTGCGCCCGGGCGGGCGGACCCCGCGCGAGCGGCGCTCCCAGCCCTCCAGCAGTTCGGTCTCGGGGCGGCCGGCGGTGTCGTGGGCCAGCACCTGGTGGGCGAGGTTCTCCAGCACCACGGGGGCGCCGGCCATCCGGGCCACCTGGCGGACCACCTCGCCGGGCTCGGCGCCCTCCACCGCGAGCTCGTTGAAGACCTGGTGCACCGCCTCGGAGGTGCGCAGTTGCTCCAGCTGGGCGTTGACCACCAGGGCGTGCACGGCCTCGGTGACGGCGACGAAGCGCAGCTCCCGGCGGAGGGCGATCAGCGGCAGGCCGCGTTGTTCGGCGGCGTGCACCAGGGCGCGCGGCAGGGTGTCGAAGTAGCGCCGCCCGAACTCGATGACCAGCCCGGCGACCCCGACCTCGTCCAGCTCGCGGACGTACCGGGCCAGGCCGTCGCGGTCCTCGGGCAGGGCGATACCGGTGGTGAGCACCAGCTCGCCGCCCTGCAGCATGCCGGCGACGTCCGGCAGTTCGCTGACGTGGACCCAACGGACCGGTCGTTCCAGGTGGGCCGCACCGGCCACCACCTGGGGCAGGCCGCGTCGCATCACCTCCAGGTCGAGTACGCGGGCGACGGTGGGGAGCACGTCGGTCCTCCGGGGGCTGGGCGGTTCGCGCGGCGGGTGGGGCACGCTTCGGGCACGAGGCGGCGTGGGGGCCGGTCCCGTGCACTGTGTCAGGTGAATCATCCCCGCGACGACCTGTTGCCCAAATCGAGCCTTTGCACCCTGTAAGGCCCTTTGTGCGGAGGCTGCCGGAGTGGTCCTTGTCACCCCGCCCCGGCAGAGGGCATCGTCAGCGAGTCGGCAGTGGCGACCCGCTGTGGCGATTGCGGGACATCGGCACGGAATCCGTCGCGTAACCAGAAAGCAACGGCGGAATCCTTGTAGCGGCAGCACCGTGATGTCAGGATCACGCACCTCGGTGATCAATCGGGCCGCCCGCGACCACAGCGGGGGCTCCCGTACTGCCAGGCGGCGACTCGACCAGCCGCTCCGCCACCGGCTACGGGCCCGCGCCGAGCGTCGCGGGCAGCATGACGTGCAGCAATCGCGCTGCCCGTCAGGGCGGCAGCCGAAAAACCGGGCACATGGAGGAACCACGATGGACCTGACCGACTTCAGCGCGGGCGCGCAGTACATCGCCGGCAGGCAGACCCAGGGCACCGGTAACCGGCCTTTCCAGGTCGTCAACCCGGCCGACGGCAGCGTCGTCCAGCAGGTCACCCTGGCCTCCACCGGGGACGTCGACGCCGCCGTCGCCGCCGCCCGGGGCGCTCTGCCCGAGTGGGCCGGCGCCACCCCCGGCGCCCGCTCCGAGGCGCTGCTGAAGCTCTCCGCCGTGCTCGCCGGCGCGGCCGACGACCTGGCCCGGGTCGAGACCGCGCAGACCGGCAAGCCGATCAAGCTCTCCACCGAGTTCGACGTCCCCGGGACGGTCGACAACACCGCGTTCTTCGCCGGCGCCGCCCGCAACCTGGAGGGCAAGGCGGCCGGCGAGTACTCCGGCGACCACACCTCGTACGTCCGCCGCGAGGCGATCGGCGTGGTCGGGTCGATCTCGCCGTGGAACTACCCCCTGCAGATGGCCGCCTGGAAGATCCTCCCGGCGATCGCGGCCGGCAACACCATCGTGCTCAAGCCCGCCGAGCTGACCCCGCTCACCTCGCTGATGTTCGCCCGCGCCTGCACCGAGGCCGGCATCCCGGACGGCGTCGTCAACGTCGTCACCGGGGCGGGCCTCGGCGCCGGCGAGCACCTGGTCGCCCACCCCGGCGTCGCCATGGTCTCCTTCACCGGCTCCACCCCGGTCGGCAGGCGGGTCGCCGAGCTGGCCAGCGCGACCGCCAAGCGCACCCACCTGGAGCTGGGCGGCAAGGCACCCTTCGTGGTCTTCGACGACGCCGACCTGGAGGCCGCGATCCACGGCGCCGTCGCCGGATCGCTGATCAACAGCGGCCAGGACTGCACCGCCGCCACCCGCGCCTACGTCCAGCGCCCGCTCCACGACGCCTTCGTGGCCGGCGTCGCCGAACTCTTCGAGTCCGTCCGCCTCGGCGACCCGCTCAACCCGCGGACCGACCTCGGCCCGCTGGTCTCCTTCACCCACCGCGACCGGGTGGCCGGCTTCGTCGAGCGCGCCCGCGGCTACGGCGCCGTCGTCGCGGCCGGCGGCCACGCCCCCACCAAGGGCCACGACGGCACCGACCTCGGCCGCGGTGCCTACTACCGGCCGACGCTGATCACCGGCGTCGCCCAGGACAGCGAGGTCGTCCAGGGCGAGATCTTCGGCCCGGTCCTCGTCGTGCTGCCCTTCGACAGCGACGAGGAGGGCCTGCGCCTCGCCAACGACACCCCGTACGGCCTGGCCGCCTCCGTCTGGACCCGCGACATCCACCGCTCCCTGCGCGCCACCCGCGAGATCGCGGCCGGCTGCGTCTGGGTCAACGACCACATCCCGATCATCAGCGAGATGCCGCACGGCGGCTACAAGTCCTCCGGCTACGGCAAGGACATGTCGCAGTACTCGCTGGACGAGTACACGCAGGTCAAGCACGTCATGTACGACACCACCGCGGTGGTCCGCAAGGACTGGCACCGCACCGTCTTCGGAGACAGATAACCCCTCGTGGACGGCCCGCCACCCCCACGGTCACCGGCGGGCCGTCCCCCTCACTTCCCCCGGGAGGGCGTTCCAGCATGGAGCTCAACGAGATCACCGACGGCCTGCCAGAGCCCGTCCGCAAGGCCTGGGAACGCAGCCTGGCGAGCGGCCGTGCCGCGCTGACCCGGCGCACGATGCTGCGCGCCGCCGCCCTCACCGCCGGCGCGGGCACCCTCGCGGCCTGTGGCATCCCGCCGGCGGCCCGCACCACCGGCACCGGTGACTCCGTCGCGAACGCCGCCGAGGACCGCTCGGAGAGCGACAAGGAGGTCAACTTCTCCAACTGGCCGCTCTACGTCGACACCGACGAGAACGACACCGAGAAGCACGGCACCGTCGAGGCCTTCACCGAGGCCACCGGGATCAAGGTCAAGTACACCGAGGACGTCAACGACAACGTCGAGTTCTTCGGCAAGGTCAAGCCCCAGCTCGCCGCCGGCCAGGACACCGGCCGCGACGTGATGGTGCTCACCGACTGGATGGTCGCCCGGCTGATCCGGCTCGGCTGGGTGCAGAAGCTCAACCAGTCCAACATCACCACGGCCATCACCAACATCGAGTCGCGCTTCCGCGCACCCGACTGGGACCCGGGCCGCCTGTACAGCTACCCCTGGGCCGGCATCCAGGTCGTCATCGCGTACAACTCCAAGGCCACCAAGGGCAAGCCGGTCACCAGCGTCAGCCAGCTGCTCGACGACCCCGAGCTCAAGGGCCGGGTGACCTTCCTGTCCGAGATGCGCGACACCATCGGGATGACCCTGCTGGACATGGACAAGGACCCGGCGAAGTTCACCGCCGACGACTACGCGGCCGCCGTCGCCCGCCTGCAGAAGGGCGTCGACTCCAAGCAGATCCGCAAGTTCACCGGCAACGACTACGGCCAGGAGCTCTCCTCCGGCGACATCGCGGCCTGCCTCGCCTGGGGCGGCGACCTGATCCAGCTGAAGGCCGACAACCCCGACATCGAGTTCGTGATCCCGGAGAAGGGCTACGTCTCCTCCACCGACAACATGGTGATCCCGGCCCGGGCGCAGCACAAGGCGAACGCCGAGCGCCTGATCGACTTCTACTACCGGCCCGAGATCGCGGCCCGGCTCACGGCCGGCATCGGGTTCGTCTCCGCCGTCACCGGCATGCAGGAGGCACTCGCCGCCCTCGACCCGGAGACCGCGGCGAACCCCCTGGTCGTCCCCACCCCCGAGATGGCCGCCAAGGTCCACGTCTTCCGCTCCCTGAACGAGGCCGAGGAGAGCGACTTCGAGGAGAAGTTCTCCAAACTGATCGGCGCCTGACCCCACCTGACGGCATCAGCACCCACGGCAGCAGACAGAGAGAGACCATGACAGACCAGCTGCGCGACTCGGCCGCCGGCGGCGACGTCCGCCTCACCGGTATCGGCAAGACCTACGGCGCCTTCACCGCCGTCCACCCGCTCGACCTGACGGTGCCCCAGGGGTCCTTCTTCGCCCTGCTCGGCGCCTCGGGCTGCGGAAAGACCACCACCCTGCGCATGATCGCCGGCCTGGAGGAGCCCACCAGCGGCACCGTGGTGATCGGCGGCCAGGACGTCACCGCGCTGCCGCCCTACCGCCGGCCGGTGAACACCGTCTTCCAGAGCTACGCGCTCTTCCCGCACCTCGACATCTTCGAGAACGTCGCGTTCGGCCTGCGCCGCCGCGGCCGCAAGGACGTCAAGAAGCAGGTCGAGGACATGCTGGAGCTGGTCGAGCTCGGCCAGTTCGCCCGCCGCAAGCCGCACCAGCTGTCCGGCGGCCAGCAGCAGCGCGTCGCGGTCGCCCGGGCACTGATCAACCACCCGCAGGTACTGCTCCTCGACGAGCCGCTCGGCGCCCTCGACCTCAAGCTGCGCCGGCAGATGCAACTGGAACTCAAGCGGATCCAGACCGAGGTCGGCATCACCTTCGTGCACGTCACCCACGACCAGGAGGAGGCCATGACCATGGCCGACACCATCGCGGTGATGAACGGCGGCCGGGTCGAGCAGCTCGGCGCCCCCGCCGACCTGTACGAGAACCCCGCCAGCACCTTCGTGGCCAACTTCCTCGGCCAGTCCAACCTGATCACCGCCCAGGTCACCGGCGCCGAGGGCACCGACCTGCTGCTCTCGGCGGGCGGCGTGCGACTGGCCGTGCCGAAGGCCCGCTGCGCCACCGCGGCCAAGGAGATCTACCTGGGCGTGCGCCCCGAGAAGATCACCATCGCGCACGTCTCGGCCGAGGTCGCCGAGGGCCGCAACCGGCTCGGCGGCACCGTCGTCGACTCCAGTTTCATCGGCGTCTCCACCCAGTACGTGGTGCGCACCGATGCCGGTCAGGAGGTCGCGGTCTTCGAGCAGAACATGGAGCGCGACGCCCGGATCGTCCCCGGCGCGCCGGTCGTCCTGCACTGGAACCCGGCCCACTCCTTCGGCATGGACGCCGCCCAGGCGATCGACGCCGGCACCGGGGAGGCGGCGGCATGACGTCCACCACCGCGCCCGCGCCGGCCCGGGCGATACCCCCCGACGACGCCTCGCCGTCGCCCGCCCGCCGCCCGCGCCGCAAGCTCACCGCGTACTGGCTGCTGCTGCCGGGCATCGCCTGGCTGGTGGTCTTCTTCGCGGTGCCGATGGTCTACCAGGGCTCCACCTCGCTGCAGACCGGCTCGCTGGAGCAGGGCTTCAAGCTCACCTGGCACGTCGCGACCTACTGGGACGCGCTGGGCGAGTACAAGTGGCACTTCGTCCGCTCGTTCTCCTACGCGGCCATCGCCACCGTGCTCTGCCTGGCGATCGGCTACCCGCTCGCGTACACGATCGCCTTCAAGGCGAGCAAGCGCTGGCGCAACGTCATCCTGATCCTGGTGATCGCGCCGTTCTTCACCAGCTTCCTGATCCGCACGCTGGCCTGGAAGACCATCCTGTCGGACGGCGGCCCGGTGGTCGGCGCGCTGAACGCCCTGCACGTCCTGGACCTGACCGGCGCCGTCGGCCTCACCTCCGGCGACCGCGTGCTGGCCACGCCCCTCGCGGTGGTCTGCGGCCTGACGTACAACTTCCTGCCGTTCATGATCCTGCCGCTGTACACCTCGCTGGAGCGGATCGACCCGCGGCTGCACGAGGCGGCGGGCGACCTGTACGCGCGCCCGTTCACGACCTTCCGCAAGGTCACCTTCCCGATCTCGCTGCCCGGCGTGGTGGCGGGCACGCTGCTCACCTTCATCCCGGCCTCGGGCGACTACATCAACGCCCAGCTGCTGGGGTCGCCGAGCGAGCAGATGGTCGGCAACGGCATCCAGAAGCAGTTCCTGAACGTCCTCGACTACCCGACGGCAGCCGCTCTGAGCTTCATCCTGATGGCCCTGATCCTGGGCATGGTGACGGTCTACATGCGCAAGGCCGGGACGGAGGAACTGGTCTGATGTCCCGAATCTTCACGTGGATCCGGTCCCACCTGGTGGTGCTGGCGGGCGTGCTCGCCCTCGCCTACCTGGTGCTGCCCAACCTGGTCGTGCTGGCCTTCTCGTTCAACAAGCCGCAGGGCAAGTTCAACTACGAGTGGTCCGAGTTCTCCACCGACGCCTGGACCAACCCCTGCGGCGTCGCCGACATGTGCCAGTCGCTGTCGTTGAGCCTGCAGGTCGCCGTGCTCGCCACGATCGGCGCCACGGTGCTCGGCACCATGGTGGCCTTCGCGCTCGCCCGCTACCGCTTCCGCGGCCGGGGCGCCACCAGCGCGATGATCTTCCTGCCGATGGCGATGCCCGAGGTCGTCATGGCGGCCTCGCTGGGCACGCTCTTCCTCAACATGCGCATCCCGTTCGGCTTCGTCACCATCCTGATCGCCCACATCATGTTCTGCCTCAGCTTCGTGGTGACGGCGGTCAAGGCCCGCGTGATGAGCATGGACCCCCGGCTGGAACAGGCCGCCCAGGACCTCTACGCCACCCCGGTGCAGACCTTCCTGCGGGTCACCCTGCCGCTCGCCGCCCCCGGCATCGCGGCCGGCGCGCTGCTCAGCTTCGCGCTCTCCTTCGACGACTTCATCATCACCCAGTTCAACTCCGGCCCGACCACCGTGACCTTCCCGATGTTCGTCTGGGGAGCCTCGCAGCGCGGCATCCCCGTCCAGGTGAACGTCATCGGCACCGCGATGTTCATCGCGGCGGTCGCCCTGACCGTGGGCGGCCAGTGGCTCGGGAACCGGCGCAAGGCCGTCGCCTGACCACCGGTCCGGTACGGGCGGCCCGGGTCTGGGTAGGCTCCGCAGTGTTGCACCGAAATCACCCTCAATGTCCAGAAAGTGGCTGATAATGCATGGACTCCGCCCGCGCGCTCAGTGACGCCAGGCCCACCCCCTTCTGGCTGGAGGATCCGGGTCGGCCGCAGGCGCTGCCCGCCCTCGTCGGCGACACCACCTGCGACCTGCTGGTCGTCGGCGGTGGCTACTCCGGCCTGTGGACGGCGCTGATCGCCAAGGAGCGGGACCCGTCCCTCGACGTGGTCCTGGTCGAGGGCAACGAGGTCGGCTGGGCCGCGTCCGGTCGCAACGGCGGGTTCTGCGCCGCCAGCCTCACCCACGGCTTCGGCAACGGCCTGCAGCGCTGGCCGGGCGAGCTGGCGGAGCTGGAGCGCCAGGGCGCGGCCAACCTGCAGGCCATCGAGGACACCCTCAAGCGCTACGGCATCGACGCCGAGTGGGAGCGGACCGGCGAGATCGACGTCGCCACCCAGCCGCACCAGCTGGAGGAGCTGCACGAGATCGCCGAGGCCGTCGCCGAGCACGGCCTGGAGCTCACCGTCCTGGACGCCGACGCCCTGCGGGCCGAGGTCGACTCGCCCACCTTCCTGGGCGGCGTCTGGGACAAGGAGGGCGTGGCGATGGTCCACCCGGCCAAGCTGGCCTGGGGCCTCAAGCAGGCCTGCCTCGGCCAGGGCGTGCGGATCTTCGAGCGCACCAAGGCCACCGCGCTCGCCGAGCACGGCAGCGGCATGGCCGTCCGCACCCCGTACGGCCGGGTCTTCGCCCGGCGGGTGGCCCTCGGCACCAACGTCTTCCCGTCACTGGTGAAGCGGGTCCGCCCGTTCGTGGTGCCGGTGTACGACTACGCGCTGATGACCGAGCCGCTGAGCACCGAGCAGCTCGCCGCGATCGGCTGGCGCGGCCGGCAGGGCCTCGGGGACAGCGCCAACAAGTTCCACTACTTCCGGCTCTCCGCCGACAACCGCATCCTGTGGGGCGGCTACGACGCCGTCTACCAGTACGGCGGCAAGGTGCGGGACGAGTACGACCAGCGGCCGGAGACCTTCCGGACGCTGTCGGCCAACTTCTTCCGCTGCTTCCCGCAGCTGGAGGGGGTGCGGTTCACCCACGCCTGGGGCGGGGCGATCGACACCTGCACCCGCTTCTCCGCCTTCTTCGACACCGCCTACCGGGGCCGGGTCGCGTACGCGGCCGGGTACACCGGCCTTGGTGTCGGGGCCACCCGCTACGGCGCCGAGGTGATGCTCGACCTGCTGGCGGGCGAGCGGACCGAGCGGACCTCGCTGGAGATGGTGCGCAGCAAGCCGCTGCCGTTCCCGCCGGAGCCGGTGCGGTGGGCCGGGATCGAGATGACCAAGTGGTCGCTGGACCGCGCCGACCGCAACGGCGGCCACCGCAACCTCTGGCTGCGGACGCTGGACCGGCTCGGACTCGGCTTCGACAGCTGACGTCCGCCCGGACGGCTCCCGTACGGCATGGGCCCTCGGGGGTCCGGGGCGCATCCCTGTCATCAGGGGTGCGCCCCGCCGTGCTGTCCGGCCGCCGTCCGTCCGTCCGTCAGTGTTCGGTCCGGTCGGTCCCGTCGGTCCGCCGGGGCGCGGCGCGAACTGTGCAGAACCCGTGCAGCCTGCCGGACCCGTGTAAGAAAGCGCGGCCGGGCCCCTCTCCACGGTGACGGCGGGCAGCGGACCCCGCCGTGCCGAACGAGCGGAGGACGGGCCATGGAGAGCAAGGGATCGGCCGGGGGACGGTCCGGCGGCCAGGGCGAGCCCCCGTCCGCCGGACCGTCCCCCGGGCTGGACTGGCTCGCCGAGGCCGCCCCGGACCCGGACGCCTGCCGGCGGGAGTGGCACCGCGGCGGCGCGGGTCTGCTGCTGCTGCCGGCCGGCCGGCGCTGGGACGTCCTGCTGGTGGCCGGCCCGCTCGGGCGGCCGGCCCTCGCCGCCCTGGCCCGCTGCCCGGGGGGACCCGGTCCGGTGTACGCGGACTTCGGCGGCGAGCACCTGGGCTTCCTGGTCCCCGTGGGCACCGCCGCCCGCTGGCTCGGCACGGGGGTACGGACGGCGGGCACCGGCTGCTGGATCGTCCTCCCGCACCCGGCCCGGCGGGGCAGCGGCGTGCGCTGGCTGGTCCCACCGGACGGCTCCGGGCGGCTCACCGACCCGGCGCTGCTGGAGCTGGCGCTGCACGAGGCGGCCGCCGATCTTGTCCACCCCTGCCACTGACGGCCCTGACGGCTCTCCCGGGGCGCGCCGCCGCCGGCCGTCGTGCGCCGCTGCTGCCCCGAGCGACCGCTGGGCCGTTCGGCGTACGCCGCCGACGACCTGTAAGGCTGAATCCCGGATACCCGTCAGCCTGCTCGTTGAGGCGGGCCGCGGTGCGGACCAGACTGGAGAACGAGCGCGGTAGCCCCGTGATCCCGTCGCCCGGCCGATTCCCGGGCGGCGCCGCACAAAGGGACCGGCGGAGTGCCGCCCGGGACTTCGGAGGCAGACGATCTTGAGCAAGCCCAACGTGACCAAGCACCTCATCCACTGGATCGGCGGCGCGCCCGTTGCCACCGCCGGCTCCGCGCCGCGCCGCGGCGACATCTTCGACCCGGCCACCGGCCAGGTGGCGGGTCACGTCGACTTCGCGGGCATCGCCGAGGTCGACCAGGCGGTCGCGGCCGCGGCCTCCGCCTTCGCCGAGTGGCGCCACGCCTCGGTGGCCAAGCGCACCACCGTGCTCTTCAACTTCCGCGAGCTGCTCAACGCCCGCAAGGACGAGCTGGCCGCGATCATCGTCGCCGAGCACGGCAAGGTGCACTCGGACGCCCTCGGCGAGATCGCCCGCGGCCAGGAGGTCGTCGAGTACGCCTGCGGCATCCCCCAGCTGATCAAGGGCGGCTTCACCGAGCAGGCCTCCACCGGCATCGACGTCTACTCGATCCGCCAGCCGCTCGGCCCGGTCGCCGTCATCTCGCCCTTCAACTTCCCGGCCATGGTGCCGATGTGGTTCTTCCCGATCGCCATCGCGGCCGGCAACACCGTGGTGCTCAAGCCCTCGGAGAAGGACCCGTCCGCCGCCAACTTCATCGCCGAGCTGTGGAAGGAGGCCGGGCTGCCCGACGGTGTCTTCAACGTCGTGCACGGTGACAAGGTCGCCGTCGACCGCCTGCTGGAGCACCCGGACGTCAAGTCCGTCAGCTTCGTCGGCTCCACCCCGATCGCCCGCTACGTCTACGAGACCGGCACCCGTTACGGCAAGCGTGTGCAGGCGCTCGGCGGGGCGAAGAACCACATGCTGGTCCTGCCCGACGCGGACCTCGACCTCAGCGCCGACGCGGCCATCAACGCCGGGTTCGGCGCGGCCGGCGAGCGCTGCATGGCCGTCTCCGTCCTGGTGGCGGTGGACCCGATCGGCGACGAGCTGGTCGAGAAGATCAAGCAGCGGATGGCCACCCTCAAGGTCGGCCCGGGCTGCAACGGCGACTCCGACATGGGCCCGCTGGTCACCGGCCAGCACCGTGACAAGGTCACGTCCTACGTGGAGTCGGGCGTGGCGGACGGCGCCGAGCTGGCCGTGGACGGCCGCAAGCACCCGATCGCCGGCGAGGACGTCAACGGCGCACCGACCACGGACGGCTTCTGGCTCGGCCCCACCCTCTTCGACCACGTGAAGCCGGGCATGTCCGTCTACAACGACGAGATCTTCGGCCCGGTGCTCTCGGTGGTGCGGGTCGCCTCGTACGACGAGGGCCTGGAGCTGATCAACGCCAACCCGTACGGCAACGGCACGGCCATCTTCACCAACGACGGCGGCGCCGCCCGGCGCTTCCAGCACGAGGTGGAGGTCGGCATGGTCGGCATCAACGTGCCGATCCCGGTGCCGGTCGCCTACTACTCCTTCGGCGGCTGGAAGGCCTCCCTCTTCGGCGACAGCCACGCGTACGGGCCGGACGGCGTCCAGTTCTTCACCCGGGGCAAGGCCGTCACCCAGCGCTGGCTGGACCCGTCCCACGGCGGCATCAACCTGGGCTTCCCCACCAACAGCTGAGCCCGCCCGCACCTTGCCCTCAGGGCCTGCCGGCTGCGTACGACGCGGCCGGCAGGCCCTGTTTGCTTCGGTGACGGGAACGGCGTAGTGTTCCCTAGTCGCTCGGCAGGGAGCACCGGACACGCAGTCAGCGCGGACGGTCCCGGGGCGGCCACTCCACGAACCACCTTCCATCGCATCGTCATGGGTTTTTTCGCTTCGGCGTATTCCTGTGCGGTTAATTGGCATGTGTGTGTTTAGCGGATTGGCTTGGATTCGCCTTTCGGGGCGGGGCTGGGCTAGAGTTTGAGCCGTCGGACGGACCGTCAGGTCCGGTCGGCGAAAGCCTCCTGAAGGCCGGGACGCACGAAAGACTCTGGTAGAGTCTGGGAGTGCCGAAAGGCCGAAGGAAAGCAAGGCAGGGAAGCGAAACTCCGGAAAACGGAGCGGAAAACATCTGCTAAGCTGGAAACACGAAAGAACGAAGCGCCCGGAGAGTTCACGAGAGTGGCTCGAAGGAAGTGTCCGTTCCTTGAGAACTCAACAGCGTGCCAAAAGTCAACGCCAGATATGTTGACATCCCCGGCCTGGATCACTTGATCCGGGTTGGAGATTCCTTTAGTAACAAAACACTAGCGAGGACGCAGTGCGCGGGACCGCCCTATTCCGGTGGTTGCCGTGCCGCTCAACGCGAGTGGCTCGCCGGATTACCGGCAGACATTCACGGAGAGTTTGATCCTGGCTCAGGACGAACGCTGGCGGCGTGCTTAACACATGCAAGTCGAACGGTGAAGCCCTTCGGGGTGGATCAGTGGCGAACGGGTGAGTAACACGTGGGCAATCTGCCCTGCACTCTGGGACAAGCCCTGGAAACGGGGTCTAATACCGGATATGACCTTCCTCCGCATGGGGGTTGGTGTAAAGCTCCGGCGGTGCAGGATGAGCCCGCGGCCTATCAGCTTGTTGGTGGGGTAATGGCCTACCAAGGCGACGACGGGTAGCCGGCCTGAGAGGGCGACCGGCCACACTGGGACTGAGACACGGCCCAGACTCCTACGGGAGGCAGCAGTGGGGAATATTGCACAATGGGCGAAAGCCTGATGCAGCGACGCCGCGTGAGGGATGACGGCCTTCGGGTTGTAAACCTCTTTCAGCAGGGAAGAAGCGCAAGTGACGGTACCTGCAGAAGAAGCACCGGCTAACTACGTGCCAGCAGCCGCGGTAATACGTAGGGTGCGAGCGTTGTCCGGAATTATTGGGCGTAAAGAGCTCGTAGGCGGCCTGTCGCGTCGGATGTGAAAGCCCGGGGCTTAACCCCGGGTCTGCATTCGATACGGGCAGGCTAGAGTGTGGTAGGGGAGATCGGAATTCCTGGTGTAGCGGTGAAATGCGCAGATATCAGGAGGAACACCGGTGGCGAAGGCGGATCTCTGGGCCATTACTGACGCTGAGGAGCGAAAGCGTGGGGAGCGAACAGGATTAGATACCCTGGTAGTCCACGCCGTAAACGTTGGGAACTAGGTGTTGGCGACATTCCACGTCGTCGGTGCCGCAGCTAACGCATTAAGTTCCCCGCCTGGGGAGTACGGCCGCAAGGCTAAAACTCAAAGGAATTGACGGGGGCCCGCACAAGCAGCGGAGCATGTGGCTTAATTCGACGCAACGCGAAGAACCTTACCAAGGCTTGACATATACCGGAAACGGCCAGAGATGGTCGCCCCCTTGTGGTCGGTATACAGGTGGTGCATGGTTGTCGTCAGCTCGTGTCGTGAGATGTTGGGTTAAGTCCCGCAACGAGCGCAACCCTTGTTCTGTGTTGCCAGCATGCCTTTCGGGGTGATGGGGACTCACAGGAGACTGCCGGGGTCAACTCGGAGGAAGGTGGGGACGACGTCAAATCATCATGCCCCTTATGTCTTGGGCTGCACACGTGCTACAATGGTCGGTACAAAGGGCTGCGATGCCGCGAGGCGGAGCGAATCCCAAAAAGCCGGCCTCAGTTCGGATTGGGGTCTGCAACTCGACCCCATGAAGTTGGAGTTGCTAGTAATCGCAGATCAGCATGCTGCGGTGAATACGTTCCCGGGCCTTGTACACACCGCCCGTCACGTCACGAAAGTCGGTAACACCCGAAGCCGGTGGCCTAACCCGTAAGGGGAGGAGCCGTCGAAGGTGGGACCAGCGATTGGGACGAAGTCGTAACAAGGTAGCCGTACCGGAAGGTGCGGCTGGATCACCTCCTTTCTAAGGAGCACATGGCAGCTTCGGGCGAATGTCCTGAAGTGCTAGCTCATGGGTGGAACGTTGACTATTCGGCACGGTTCGGTCTCATCGACCGCGAGTACTGCGCTTCGGCGCGTGGAAAGCATCTGGTGGGGTTGGGTCGTGTCGGGCACGTTGTTGGGTCCTGAGGGAACGGCCGTATGGTCGTTGCTTCAGTGCCGGTCCTACTTGATGATCTCCGTTTCGGGGGTTTGATGGTGGGTGACTGGTCGTTGTTTGAGAACTGCACAGTGGACGCGAGCATCTGTGGCCAAGTTTTTAAGGGCGCACGGTGGATGCCTTGGCACCAGGAACCGATGAAGGACGTGGGAGGCCACGATAGTCCCCGGGGAGCCGTCAACCAGGCTTTGATCCGGGGGTTTCCGAATGGGGAAACCCGGCAGTCGTCATGGGCTGTCACCCATACCTGAACACATAGGGTATGTGGAGGGAACGCGGGGAAGTGAAACATCTCAGTACCCGCAGGAAGAGAAAACAACCGTGATTCCGGGAGTAGTGGCGAGCGAAACCGGATGAGGCTAAACCTGATACGTGTGATACCCGGCAGGGGTTGCGTATGAGGGGTCGTGGGAAAGTTCTTCAGTCGTCTGCCGGCGGCTGGGTGAGTCAGAAACCGTTGGTGTAGTCGAAGGACATGCGAAAGGTCCGGCGTAGAGGGTAAGACCCCCGTAGACGAAACATCAGCGGCTCACTTGAGCTTCTCCCAAGTAGCACGGAGCCCGAGAAATTCCGTGTGAATCTGGCGGGACCACCCGCTAAGCCTAAATATTCCCTGGTGACCGATAGCGGATAGTACCGTGAGGGAATGGTGAAAAGTACCGCGGGAGCGGAGTGAAATAGTACCTGAAACCGTGTGCCTACAAGCCGTGGGAGCGTCGGACAGTGGGCTTGCCTATCTGTCTCGTGACTGCGTGCCTTTTGAAGAATGAGCCTGCGAGTTTGCGGTGTGTAGCGAGGTTAACCCGTGTGGGGTAGCCGTAGCGAAAGCGAGTCCGAATAGGGCGATCGAGTTGCATGCCCAAGACCCGAAGCGGAGTGATCTAGCCATGGGCAGGTTGAAGCGGAGGTAAGACTTCGTGGAGGACCGAACCCACCAGGGTTGAAAACCTGGGGGATGACCTGTGGTTAGGGGTGAAAGGCCAATCAAACTCCGTGATAGCTGGTTCTCCCCGAAATGCATTTAGGTGCAGCGTCACGTGTTTCTTGCCGGAGGTAGAGCACTGGATAGGCGATGGGCCTCACCGGGTTACTGACCTTAGCCAAACTCCGAATGCCGGTAAGTGAGAGCGTGGCAGTGAGACTGTGGGGGATAAGCTCCATGGTCGAGAGGGAAACAGCCCAGAACACCGACTAAGGTCCCTAAGCGTGTGCTAAGTGGGAAAGGATGTGGAGTCGCAGAGACAACCAGGAGGTTGGCTTAGAAGCAGCCACCCTTGAAAGAGTGCGTAATAGCTCACTGGTCAAGTGATTCCGCGCCGACAATGTAGCGGGGCTCAAGCACACCACCGAAGTCGTGTCATTGCAGCAACAGGGCCAACGCCTGCTGTGATGGGTAGGGGAGCGTCGTGTTCCGGGTGAAGCAGCGGAGGAATCCAGTTGTGGACGGGACACGAGTGAGAATGCAGGCATGAGTAGCGATACAAGAGTGAGAAACTCTTGCGCCGATTGACCAAGGGTTCCTGGGTCAAGCTGATCTGCCCAGGGTAAGTCGGGACCTAAGGCGAGGCCGACAGGCGTAGTCGATGGACAACGGGTTGATATTCCCGTACCCGCTTTGAAGCGCCAACGTCGAACCTCTGAATGCTAAAGCCGCGAAGCCGGCCTGGAGTCTTCGGACGAAGGGACGTGGTGGAGCCGCTGACCCAACAGGGTAGTAGGTGAGCGATGGGGTGACGCAGGAAGGTAGTCCAGCCCGGGCGGTGGTTGTCCCGGGGTAAGGGTGTAGGCCGAGTGATAGGCAAATCCGTCACTCATTAAGGCTGAGACCTGATGCCGAGCCGATTGTGGTGAAGTGGATGATCCTATGCTGTCGAGAAAAGCCTCTAGCGAGTTTCATGGCGGCCCGTACCCCAAACCGACTCAGGTGGTCAGGTAGAGAATACCGAGGCGTTCGGGTGAACTATGGTTAAGGAACTCGGCAAAATGCCCCCGTAACTTCGGGAGAAGGGGGCCGGAACTGGTGATGAGTCTTGCACTCTGAGCTGGGGCCGGCCGCAGAGACCAGCGAGAAGCGACTGTTTACTAAAAACACAGGTCCGTGCGAAGCCGTAAGGCGATGTATACGGACTGACGCCTGCCCGGTGCTGGAACGTTAAGGGGACCGGTTAGTCGAGATTCGTCTCGGCGAAGCTGAGAACTTAAGCGCCAGTAAACGGCGGTGGTAACTATAACCATCCTAAGGTAGCGAAATTCCTTGTCGGGTAAGTTCCGACCTGCACGAATGGCGTAACGACTTCTCGACTGTCTCAACCATAGGCCCGGTGAAATTGCATTACGAGTAAAGATGCTCGTTTCGCGCAGCAGGACGGAAAGACCCCGGGACCTTTACTATAGCTTGATATTGGTGTTCGGTTCGGCTTGTGTAGGATAGGTGGGAGACTTTGAAGCAGCCACGCCAGTGGTTGTGGAGTCGACGTTGAAATACCACTCTGGTCGTGCTGGATGTCTAACCTGGGTCCGTGATCCGGATCAGGGACAGTGTCTGGTGGGTAGTTTAACTGGGGCGGTTGCCTCCTAAAGAGTAACGGAGGCGCCCAAAGGTTCCCTCAGCCTGGTTGGCAATCAGGTGTTGAGTGTAAGTGCACAAGGGAGCTTGACTGTGAGACCGACGGGTCGAGCAGGTGCGAAAGCAGGGACTAGTGATCCGGCGGTGGCTTGTGGAAGCGCCGTCGCTCAACGGATAAAAGGTACCCCGGGGATAACAGGCTGATCTTCCCCAAGAGTCCATATCGACGGGATGGTTTGGCACCTCGATGTCGGCTCGTCGCATCCTGGGGCTGGAGTAGGTCCCAAGGGTTGGGCTGTTCGCCCATTAAAGCGGTACGCGAGCTGGGTTTAGAACGTCGTGAGACAGTTCGGTCCCTATCCGCTGTGCGCGTAGGAATATTGAGAAGGGCTGTCCCTAGTACGAGAGGACCGGGACGGACGAACCTCTGGTGTGCCAGTTGTCCTGCCAAGGGCATGGCTGGTTGGCTACGTTCGGGAGGGATAACCGCTGAAAGCATCTAAGCGGGAAGCCTGCTTCGAGATGAGTATTCCCACCTCCTTGAGAGGGTAAGGCTCCCAGTAGACGACTGGGTTGATAGGCCGGATGTGGAAGCCCTGTAAGGGGTGGAGCTGACCGGTACTAATAGGCCGAGGGCTTGTCCTCAGTTGCTCGCGTCCACTGTGTTGTTCTGAAACAACGACCCCACTTGCCCTGGTCACGGGTGGGTGGTGCGGTGACAGTTTCATAGTGTTTCGGTGGTCATAGCATGAGGGAAACGCCCGGTTACATTCCGAACCCGGAAGCTAAGCCTCATTGCGCCGATGGTACTGCAGGGGGGACCCTGTGGGAGAGTAGGACGCCGCCGAACAATCATTCCAAAAAAGCCCCCTCCCGTTCGGGAGGGGGCTTTTTTGCGTTAACGTCTCCCCAGCACAACCCAAGCTCGGTGGAGGCGCGTCCAGTGCAGAACCTGACCCTTACGTGGCAGACAGCCGGCGGAGCCTCGGTCGCCCTCCTCGCGGCGGGGTACGCGGCCAAGCGGCTGCGGCGGCCCTCGTTGGGCAGCATGCTGCGGGAGGCCGGGATCCTACTGGCGCTCTTCGCGCTCTGGCAGCTGGTCGGCCGGCTCTCGTTGATGAGTGCCGAGCACGCGTTGGACCGGGCGGCCTGGATCCATCGCACCGAACTGACCCTGGGGCTGCCCGACGAGGCCGGCTGGCAGGCAGCCGTCACGCCGTACCCGGTGGTGGTGAAGGCCGCCAACTACTACTACGCGTCCATGCACTTCGCTGTCATGATCGCGGTGCTGCTCTGGGTCTTCGTCCGCCATCGCGCCCGGTACGCCTGGGTGCGGACCACGGTGGTGCTTACCACGGCCGTGTGCCTGGCCGTCCAGTTCATCCCGGTCGCGCCGCCCCGGATGTTGCCGGAGAGCGGATTCGTCGACGTGGCGGCCGAGTACGGGCAGTCGGTCTACGGCGGCGCGGTCGGCGGGGTGGTGGTGGCAGCGCAGCTGTCGGCGATGCCGTCGGTGCATGTCGCCTGGTGCGTCCTGGCGGCCATCACGGTGATCGTGGTGTCCCGCAGCGCGCTTCGCTGGCTGATCGTCCTGCATCCGCTGCTCACGGTCTGGGTGGTGGTGGTCACCGCGAACCACTTCTGGGCGGACGGGCTGGTCGCACTGGTGATCCTGGCGCTGGCCTACACGGCGCAGTGGGCGGTGCGGAGGTTCCGCGCGGGCCGCCGGAAGGCCGAGGGGCCCGCCGAGCCGCGTACGGCACCGCGACGGGCGCCCGTGCGGCACTGAGCGGCCTGGACGGGCCGGTACTGCCCTGGGGGGCAGGCAGGCCCGCGCCGAGCGGGCACACCCGTGGTGCCGCACGGGCACATCCGTGGGGCTGGGAGCGCAGACGTGTGGGCCGGGCCTCTTCACGAGGCCCGGCCCACGGTTCGTTGGGCTGCTGCCGCGGCCGGCACGGGGGTGGCCGTGCCGGCCGCGGTGTCCGCTCCGGCGGGGCGACCCGTCGTCGCGGCGCCCACCGGCCGGGCGCGCTACTTGACCGGCAGTGCCGCCCGGCCCCACCCGCTGTTGGTCAGCGCGGCGGTGGCCCAGTACCAGGCGACCAGGCCGGACAGGGCGGCGAGCCACCCACCGACCTTGGCGAGCCCGCCGGAGCTGCCGAAGACGGCGATCGCCGAGACCACCAGGGACACCGTGAGCAGGCCGTACACGGCGCGGCTGAACAGGCCGGAGTTCCAGCTGGCGGCGGTCAGGGTGAGCGCCAGCAGCGCCCACAGCAGCAGGAACAGACCGGCGGCGTTCTTGCCCGCCCCGCCCGCTGCCGACCAGGTGGCCCAGAAGGCACCGAGGCTGGTGAAGGCGGTGCCGGTGAAGCCCTCGCCGGAGCGGAGCTGCCAGAGGCCGGCGACGAACAGGGTCAGCCCGCCGACCAGGTGGGCGAGGGTGGCCGCGTCCTTGGCACCGGTGCCGCTGAAGATGCCGGTGGAGAGCAGGCCGTAGGCGAGGAGGGTCAGGCCGAGTGCGAGATATCCGAGGGAACCGGCGTCGGCTCCTGAGGACCGGGCGTTCTGCGCCCCGGTAGCTTCGTTGCTCACCGGAGGCTCCTTTCACTCTGGGCGCGCCTGAGGCGCTGTCAATGCGAGCGATGAGGTGGCTGCGCGTGGCCGGCCGAGGGCGCACGGAAAATCGACGTGCGAACGGCTGCGGTCAGTGAAGTGCCAGCGGCTGAGCTGCTGGTCAGTGTCCCCTCCGGGGGATTCCCCGGTGAATCCGGTGTACCCGGCCGGTAGCCGCTTGTACCCTTGTGAATGGCACAATTTGTACTGTCCGCCGTTGTGGACCGCGCACGATTGGCCACTTGGTGAACGGGATCGACCGTCCGGGTGAACCGTCGCCCGGGTGTTACGAGTTGGACTCGACTGACGCCGGGTCAGCCGGCCCGTTGGGCGGGCACCCGCAGGGTCAGGATCGCCATGTCGTCCGACGGCGGTTCGGGGGCGAAGCGCTCCACGGCCCGCTGGACGCGGGCGGCCACCGCTCCGGCGGTCAGTCCGGTGCAGCCGGTGAGCACCTGGGCCAGGCCGTCGTCCCCCAGCATCCGCAGGCCCTCCCGGCGTTCGGTGACCCCGTCGGTGACGCAGAGCAGGACCTCGCCAGGGTGCAGCACCAGGTGCTCGGCGGTCAGCTCCAGCTCCTCCATCACGCCGAGCAGGGGCTGCGGGGTGGCGGCCTGGTCGACCTGTCCGTCCACGCGCAGCCGCAGCGGCAACGGGTGGCCGGCGCAGACCAGCGACAGTTCGGTGCAGCCGTCCGCCCTCGGAGTCAGCTCGCCGTACAGCAGGGTCAGGAAGCGGCTGCGCGAACCCTCGTCCAGGATGGCCGCGTTGAGCCGTCGCAGGACCTGCGGGGCGTCCAGTCCCTCGCGGGCGAGGAGCCGCAGCGAGTGGCGGGCCAGGCCGGTCACCGAGGCGGCCTCGGGGCCGGTGCCGCACACGTCGCCGATCGCGAAGCCGTAGGTGCCCTCGCGGATCGGGAAGAGATCGTAGAAGTCGCCGCCGACCTCGTTGCCCTCGCCGGCGGCCTGGTAGAACACGTCCACCTCGACACCGGGGATCTCGGGCAACTCCGGTGGCAGCAGGCTGCGCTGCAGTGCCTGGCTGGTGGCGGTGCGCTCGGAGTAGAGCCGGGAGTTGTCCAGCGCGAGGGCGGCGCGGCGGGAGAGGTCCTCGGCGAGTTCGAGCATCTCCTGGCGGAACCGGACACCGGCCGGGGCGCCCAGCACGAGCAGGCCGATGACCCGGTTGCGGGCGGCCAGCGGCAGCACCACCGTCTCACCGAGCAGGCCGGCGAGTTCGGGGCTGTCGGCGAGGCCGCCGGTGCGGGCCGCCTCGGCGGGTGCCGTCCAGAAACGGGTGCCGGGGGCCGGGTCGGCCTCCGGGGCGGGGATCTTGTCGAGGACGTAGCGCAGCGGATCGATCCGGTCCTCGTCCTGGTGCAGGACGAAGGCGAGCGTGGCCGGGCCGCCCTGTTCGCCGGTGGTGTAGACCGCGCACCAGGAGGACAGCGTGGGCACGGCCATCTGCGCCATCAGGGCGAGCGTCTGCTCGTGCTCCAGGGTGCCGGCCAGCAGTTCGGAGGCCTCGACCAGGAAGGACAGCGAGCCGCGGCGCAGCCGTTCCAGTTCGGCCAGCCGGGCGCTCTCCAGGGCGAGCGCGACCCGGTCGGCGGCGAACTGCAGGCGCAGCGCGTCCTCGTTGTCGTAGCGGCCCGGCGCGGCGGCGGCGACACCGAGGGAGCCGATCAGCCGGCCGTCCACCTTCAGCGGGACGGTGATCAGCGAGCGCAGTCCGCTGCCCTGGAGCAGCGGGACGGGCGCGGGCCGGGTGGCGAGGTCCTCGTGGACGGTGGGCAGCCGGGAGGCGTCGAAGCGGCTGCGGTTGGGGTCGACCGGGAAGCGGTCGTAGCGGCGGCGGCCGGCGGTCAGCCCGGTGGCGGCGCGGACCTCGAACTCGCTCTCGTCGTCGGTGACCAGCAGCAGGTAAGCGGCGTCGGCGTCCAGGAGGTCCCGGGCGCGTTCCACGGTGCGCTGGAGCAGCGCGCCGAGGTCGTCCGGCGCGGCCGCCCCGGCCAGCAGGTCCAGCGGCGCGTCGGAGGCGCCGGCCGGCTCGGCGCCGTGGGTGCGGGCGGGGGAGCGCAGGACGGCGCGGTCGACCTCGCGCACCAGCAGGCAGAGGGTGGTCGGGACGCCCTCGGCGTCGCGGACCCGGATCTGCACGCCGTACACCTCGACGGTGAGGCCGTCGCCGCGGCGCAGGCCGAAGCTGCCCTCCCAGCGGGCCAGCCGGAGGGTCTCGTCGAGGCCGAGGCCGATGCCGGCCGACTGCGGCCAGGCGGCGAACTCGGCCCAGGGACGGCCGAGTACGTCCTCGGCGCGGTGCCGGAACAGCGCCTCGGCGTCGGGGTTCCAGGCCAGCACCCGGGCGTGCTCGTCGACCTGGACGACGGCGACGTGCACGGGCCCGTCGGTGCTGGGCAGTTCGTCGCCGGGGGCGGCCGGTTCGGCGTACCGGGTGCCGATGACGTGGTCGGGCAGCTGGAGACGGAACCACACGGTCTTGCGGCCGGCCGCGTACTCGACCCCCCAGCAGGAGGACAGCGCCGAGCACATCAGCAGGCCGCGGCCACCCTCGTCGTCCGGGTCGGCGTAGCGTTCGACGCTCGCGTCGGGGACGTCGGCGAAGGCCGGCAGGCCGCGTTCGGGGTGGTGGTCGGTGACCTCGACCCGCACGGTCTCGTCCTCGCGCAGGCAGCAGACCTCGGCGGCGGTGCCGGCGTGCACGACGGCGTTGGTGACGAGTTCGCTCACCAGGACGACGGCGTCGTCGACGACCTCGGGCAGCCCCCAGCTCAGCAGGGCGTCCCGGACGAAGCCGCGCGCGGCCGCGGCCGACCGGCCCACTGGTCCGAAGGTGGCGGCTGCGCGCGCGGTGACCACGTTGCCACTTCTCCTCTGCTCTGGTCCGGCTGCCCGCCGCACACGGTGGACGGTCCCGGGGGCGAATCACCTGCTGCGCCTGCCGGGTGGTGGCGCGGCCGGGACGACTCGTGGCCCGGTGCAGCGCTCCACCCTACTTTCCGGTTGGTTCCCCGTGGGTACAGGGAGCCAAAACAGGCTCCGGAGGGTGATTCTGGGCACGTGTTTGGCCGGGAGTCGTACCAACCGAGCGCAACCGGCCGTACACCCGGTGCCAGTACTGCCAGACTGGGGGGTCCGCAACGACCTGATCGCGCAGTACGGTCGAGGCGGTGCCGGTGGGCCGGACGGTCCCCGCAGCGGTTTTCGGCCGCACCGGTGCCTGTGCCCGAGCGGTTCCGGGCGTACTGGACAGTTCACGATGTGGGAGGGTCCCGTTGAGTTCGGCCACCAAGGACGCGACCGGCACGACTCCGTCCGCCGCACGCGGCGGACGGTCCGGGGCGGCGCCTCGGGGCACCGCCGGACGGCGCCCGAACCACGCCAGGGGCGCCGAGCCCGCCGACCTGCGCAAGCTGCTGGCGGCGTTGACGGCGATGCGCGACGGCAACTTCAAGCGGCGGCTGACCGTGCCGGGGGACGGTCCGCTGGCGGAGATCGCCGCGGTCTTCAACGAGGTCGCCGAGCGGAACCAGCATCTGACGGGTGAACTGGCTCGGGTGCGCCGGGCGGTGGGCCGCGAGGGCCGGCTGTCCGAGCGGCTGGAGACCGGCGCGGGCGAGGGCGCCTGGATGGCCGCGGTCGACAACTGCAACGCGCTGATCGACGATCTGGCGCGTCCGATGGCCGAGGTCGGCCGGGTGCTGACGTCGATCGCCGACGGCGACCTCGAACAGAAGATGGAACTGCGTTCGGTCCACACCAACGGGGTGAGCCACCCGCTGCGCGGCGAGTACCTGCGGATCGGCCGCACGGTCAACGGACTGGTCGACCAGCTCTCCGAGTTCACCGACGAGGTGACCCGGGTCGCGATCGAGGTGGGTACCGAGGGCAAGCTCGGCGGCCAGGCCCGGGTGCGCAGCGTCTCGGGCAGCTGGAAGGACCTGGCGGACTCGGTCAACACGATGGCCGGCCGGCTGACCGCGCAGGTGCGCAACATCGCCGAGGTGACCACGGCGGTGGCCAAGGGGGATCTCTCCCGGAAGGTCACGGTCGAGGTCGACGGCGAGATGCTGCAGCTGAAGAACACCGTCAACACGATGGTGGACCAGCTCAACTCCTTTGCCGCGCAGGTCACCAGGGTCGCCCGGGACGTGGGTACGGAGGGGCGGCTCGGTGGTCAGGCGCAGGTGCCGGGGGTGGCCGGGGTCTGGCGCGACCTGACCGACTCGGTCAACTTCATGGCGAACAACCTGACCGGGCAGGTGCGCAACATCGCGCAGGTGACCACGGCGGTGGCCCGCGGCGACCTGTCGCAGAAGATCGAGGTCGACGCCCGGGGCGAGATCCTGGAGTTGAAGAACACCATCAACACGATGGTGGACCAGCTCTCGGGCTTCGCCGAGCAGGTGACCCGGGTGGCCCGCCAGGTCGGTACCGAGGGGCGGCTCGGCGGTCAGGCGCAGGTGCCGGGCGCGGCCGGCGTGTGGCGCGACCTCACCGACAACGTCAACTTCATGGCCAACAATCTCACCGACCAGGTGCGCAACATCGCGCAGGTGACCACGGCGGTGGCCAAGGGCGACCTGTCGCAGAAGATCCAGGTCGACGCCCGGGGCGAGATCCTGGAGCTGAAGAACACCATCAACACGATGGTCGACCAGCTGGGCGCCTTCGCGGACGAGGTGACCAGGGTCGCCCGGGACGTCGGGACGGAGGGCATCCTCGGTGGCCAGGCGAGCGTGCCCGGGGTGGCCGGCATCTGGAAGGACCTCACCAACAGCGTCAACCTGATGGCGAACAACCTGACCAGCCAGGTCCGCAACATCGCCGAGGTGACCACCGCGGTGGCCCGCGGCGACGTGTCGAAGAAGATCACCGTGGACGCCCGCGGGGAGATCCTGGAACTGGTCACCACCGTCAACACGATGGTGGACCAGCTGTCGGCGTTCGCGGACGAGGTGACCCGGGTGGCCCGCGAGGTGGGCACCGAGGGGATCCTGGGCGGCCAGGCCCGGGTGCGCGGGGTGTCGGGCATCTGGAAGGACCTGACCGACAACGTCAACTTCATGGCCTCCAACCTGACCAGCCAGGTCCGTAACATCGCGGAGGTCGCCACCGCGGTGGCCCGCGGCGACCTGTCCAAGAAGATCACCATCGAGGCGCAGGGCGAGGTCGCGGCCCTGGCGGGCACCCTGAACACGATGGTGGACCAGCTGTCCGCGTTCGCCGTCGAGGTGACCCGGGTGGCCCGCGAGGTGGGCACCGACGGCATCCTGGGCGGCCAGGCCGGGGTACCGGGCGTCGCCGGCATCTGGAAGGACCTGACCGACAACGTCAACCTGATGGCGAACAACCTGACCGGGCAGGTCCGCAACATCGCCCTGGTGATCACGGCGGTGGCCCGCGGCGACCTGTCGCAGAAGATCGACGTGGACGCCCGGGGCGAGATCCTGGAGCTCAAGACCAGCATCAACACCATGGTCGACCAGCTCGGCTCGTTCGCGGCCGAGGTCACCCGGGTGGCCCGCGAGGTGGGCACCGACGGGCGGCTGGGCGGCCAGGCCCGGGTGCCGGGCGTGGACGGCACCTGGCAGGACCTCACCGAGTCGGTGAACGAGCTCGCCAACAACCTGACCCGTCAGGTGCGCGCGATCGCCCAGGTCGCCACCGCCGTGACCAGGGGCGATCTGTCGCTGCGGATCGACGTGGACGCCTCGGGCGAGCTCGACGAGCTCAAGGACAACATCAACCAGATGATCGCCAACCTGCGGGAGACCACCCGGACCAACCAGGAGCAGGACTGGCTGAAGACCAACCTGGCCAGGGTCACCGGCCTGCTGCAGGGCCGCCGTGACCTGGAGGCCGTCGCCTCGCTGATCATGACCGAGCTGACGCCGGTGGTCTCCGCCCAGCACGGCGCCTTCTTCCTCGCCCAGCCGGCCGGCCGGACCGCCGAACTGATCACCGAGGACGACGACGAGAACGACACCGTGCTGCGCCTGATCGGCAGCTACGGCTACCAGCGGCGGGCGATGCCGACCACCTTCCGGCCCGGGGAGTCGCTGGTCGGCCAGGCGGCGGTGGAGAAGCGCTCGATCATCCTGAAGGAGGCGCCGCCCGGATACCTCAAGATCGCCTCCGGGCTCGGCGAGGCCTCGCCGGCGCACGTGGTGGTGCTGCCGGTGCTGTTCGAGGGCCGGCTGCTCGGCGTCATCGAACTGGCCACCTTCAGCTCCTTCACCACCGTGGCGCTCGACTTCCTCAACCAGATCGCCGACCTGATCGGCGTGACGGTCAACACCATCAGCGTCAACACCAAGACCGAGGGCCTGCTGCTGGAGTCGCAGCGGCTCACCGCCGAGCTCTCGATGCGCTCCGCCGAGCTGGAGGCCCGCCAGGAGGAGCTGGAGCGCACCAACGAGGAACTGCAGGAGAAGGCCGAGCAGCTCGCCCAGCAGAACCGCGACATCGAGATCAAGAACAGCGAGATCGAGGAGGCCCGGCAGGTCCTGGAGGAGCGCGCCGAGCAGCTGGCGCTGGCCTCCCGGTACAAGAGCGAGTTCCTGGCGAACATGTCGCACGAGCTGCGTACCCCGCTGAACTCGCTGCTGATCCTGGCCAAGCTGCTGTCCGACAACAACGAGGGCAACCTGTCGCCCAAGCAGGTCGAGTTCGCCGACACCATCCACGGCGCCGGGTCCGACCTGCTCCAGCTGATCAACGACATCCTCGACCTCTCCAAGGTGGAGGCGGGCAAGATGGACGTCCGCCCGGCGAAGATCGCGCTGGTCCAGCTGGTCGACTACGTCGAGGCGGCGTTCCGGCCGCTCACCGTGGACAAGAGCCTGGACTTCGCCGTCCGGGTCTCCCCGGAGCTGCCGGTCACCCTGCACACCGACGAGCAGCGGCTCCAGCAGGTGCTGCGCAACCTGCTCTCCAACGCGGTGAAGTTCACCGACTCCGGCGCCGTCGACCTGTACATCCGCCCGGCCGGCGCCGATGTGCCCCAGCACGTGCGTGAGCAGCTGCTGGAGGCCGGCGCGATCGGCGACCCGGACGAGGAGCTGGTCGCCTTCTCGGTCTCCGACACCGGGATCGGCATCCCCGGCAACAAGCTGCGGGAGATCTTCGAGGCGTTCAAGCAGGCCGACGGCGGCACCAGCCGCAAGTACGGCGGCACCGGCCTCGGGCTCTCCATCAGCCGGGAGATCGCCCGGCTGCTCGGCGGCGAGATCCACGCCGAGAGCGAGCTGGGTCGCGGCTCCACCTTCACCCTGTACCTGCCGCTGCGCAGCGAGGCCCCCGACCCGTCCGTCCACGAGCGCCCGGCCGCCGCGATGGTCCGCGCCTCGGTCGGTGTGACGCCGGTGGGTACGCCGGTGCCGGTGGGGGAGAACCCGGCCGAGCACTGGGCCCAGGAGGTGCGGGAACTCGCCGAGGAGCGCCGTCGGGGCGCCGTCGAGCGCCGCCGGGCGGCCGCCGCCGAGGAGAGCGTCCCGCGCCAGCAGACCGAGCCGGCGGCCCGCCCGGGCGCCGTGGCACGGCCCGACGGGCGCTTCGACGGCCGGTTCGACGGTGAGCAGGTGCTGATCGTGGACGACGACATCCGCAACGTCTTCGCCCTGACCAGCGTCCTGGAGCAGCACGGTCTGACGGTGCTGTACGCCGAGAACGGGCGGGAGGGCATCGAGGTGCTGGAGCAGCACGAGGACGTGGCGCTGGTGCTGATGGACATCATGATGCCGGAGATGGACGGCTACGCGACCACCGAGGCGATCCGCCGGATGCCGCAGTTCTCGGGCCTGCCGATCATCGCGCTGACGGCGAAGGCGATGAAGGGGGACCGGGAGAAGAGCATCGAGGCCGGCGCCACCGATCACATCACCAAGCCGGTCGAGACCGACCATCTGCTGACCGTGATGCACCACTGGCTGGAGCAGAAGTGAGCGCGGCCGCGGGGGCACCCCGGTCGGCCGGGGCGTGGAGGGGGGAGCCCGGGCGCCGGCCCGCGCCGGTGGCCGCGCCCGTTCGCTGGCGGGGACGGCCGGGAACCCGGTAGGGTCACCGATCGTTGCGAACAGTGACGGAACCGCGACTCAGCGCAGAGGTGCGCCGGAGTACTGTCCGCCCGGTCGGCGACGCGGCTCCGCACAGATCGGCGGACCGCATTCCACCGGGGCGATGTGGCGGGCGAGGGGGTCGGGCTAGCATGACCGGGGTAATGGTGGGCAGTACCAAGGTGCCGTCCCCTGGGCGGCAGGCGGCAGGAGGGCGGGTCGTGGTGCAGAAAGCGAAGATCCTCCTGGTCGACGACCGACCGGAGAACCTGTTGGCCCTGGAGGCCATCCTCTCCGCGCTCGACCAGACGCTGGTGCGCGCCGCGTCCGGCGAGGAAGCGCTCAAGGCGCTGCTGACCGACGACTTCGCGGTGATCCTGCTCGATGTCCAGATGCCGGGGATGGACGGCTTCGAGACGGCCTCCCACATCAAGCGCCGTGAGCGCACCCGGGACATCCCGATCATCTTCCTCACCGCGATCAACCACGGGCCGCACCACACCTTCCGCGGCTACGCGGCCGGTGCGGTGGACTACATCTCCAAGCCCTTCGACCCGTGGGTGCTGCGCGCGAAGGTGTCGGTCTTCGTCGACCTCTACATGAAGAACTGCCAGCTCAAGGAGCAGGCGGCGCTGTTGCGGCTGCAGTTGGAGGCGGGCGACGCGCAGCCGGCTCTGGGCAGTGCCCTGCTGAGCGAGCTGTCCGCCCGGCTGGCCTCGGTCGAGGAGCAGGCGGAGGCCCTGACGAAGCAGCTGGACGGCGCGGACGACAGCGGCGCCGCCGCCACGGCCGCCCATCTGGAGCGCAAGCTGACCGGCCTGCGCCGGGCGCTGGAGGCGCTGCGCCCCGGCTCGGACTGAGCCCGGCCGCCCCTGGGCCCGGCCCTCGGCGGCCGGTCCCGCCGGTCGTGCGGGCCCGTCCGGTCGGGGTGCCGCGCCGCGGTTACGGCGCTCCGGGCCGGCCGTCCGGTCGGGGTGGCCCGGCAGGCCGGATCGGCCGGGCGGGTGAAGCGCGGTCAGCGTGACGGTGTGTCTGCGACACGCGTGCGACCCGGCGCCCGGGCGCGTGTCCACAGCCGCGCGCCGCCGGTAGGCTGCTGGACCATGGCCACTCGTACGCCCGGCAGCGACACTAGCGGCGTGCGCCGCGGGGACATCAGCGGCTCGCGCGGCGGGGCCGCGCGCGGCTCCGGTGCGGGCTCGGCCAAGAAGGCGGCGGCGAAGCCCCCGGCCAAGGCACCGGCCGGGAAGGCGGCGGCGAAGAGGACCGCGCCGGCGAAGAAGGCGGCTGCCAAGCCCGCCGCGGCGCCCGCACCGGCTCCGCCCAGGCCGATACTCTTCCGCGCCGTACGGGCCGTCTGGCTCGGTCTGGCGCACAGTGTCGGGGCGCTCTTCCGGGGCTTCGGGGACGGTGCCAAGGGCCTGCACCCGGACCACCGCAAGGACGGCGTGGGGCTGCTGCTGCTGGCCCTGGCCCTGGTCACCGCGGCCGGGACGTGGTTCAGCCCGCAGGGCTGGCTCGGCGAGGCCGCGACCAACGTGGTGTCCGGGCTGTTTGGCCGGCTCGACGTCCTGGTCCCGTTCCTGCTGGCGGCCGTCGGGGTGCGGCTGATGCGACACCCCGAGGTGCCGGAGGCGAACGGACGGATCGTCATCGGGCTGAGCGCGCTGGTGGTCGGCGTGCTCGGGCTGGTGCACATCGGCTGCGGCGCGCCGGCGATGGCCGGTGGCGCGACCAGGATCCGGCTGGCCGGCGGTCTGGCCGGTTGGGCCGCCTCGACGCCGATGATGGCGGCCGCCGGGCCCCCGCTGGCTGTTCCGCTGCTGTTGCTGCTGGCCTTCTTCGGCCTGCTGGTGGTGACCGCGACCCCGGTGAACCGGATCCCCGAGCGGCTGCGGATGCTCGGCGTGCGCCTGGGCGTGGTCGAACCGACCGAGGAGGAGGCGGCCGCCGGGGGTGGTGCGCCGGCGCGCGAGTACTCCACCGATCCGCCGGAGGACGCGGACCCGAACGCGCTGCCCTTCACGGTGGACACCGACGGTGACGGTCCGGCGGACGGCGCCCGGCGGCGGCGCCGGCGGCGCAAGCAGGTGGACGAGCCGGATCTCGGCCCGGCCGTGCCGGACATGTTCGCCAAGCACCCGCAGAACGGCCCCGGGGAGGACGGGGACGACCCGTACGCGACCCGGGACATCGCGGCCGGGGTGGCCGCCGACCTGGACGGCGCCCTGCTGTACGGGGTGCCCGCCTCGCCCGCCGTGGCGGACATGATGCACCAGGTCCAGGACCGCACCGCCGTGCCGGAGGAGCCGGCCGTCCCGGCGGCCCGTACGGCCGGCCAGGCGGCCCCGGAGGAGCACGGCCCGGCGCGCGTCCGGATGGAGCAGTTGCAGCTCTCCGGCGACATCACCTACGCGCTGCCCTCGCTGGACCTGCTGGAGCGCGGCGGGCCGGGCAAGACCCGCAGCAAGCTCAACGACGACGTGGTGGCCCAGCTGACCGCGGTGTTCGGCGAGTTCAAGGTGGACGCCAGGGTCACCGGCTTCACCCGCGGCCCGACGGTCACCCGCTACGAGGTCGAGCTGGGCCCGGCGGTCAAGGTGGAGCGGATCACCGCGCTCGCCAAGAACATCGCGTACGCGGTGGCGAGCGCGGACGTCCGGATCATCAGCCCGATCCCCGGCAAGTCCGCGGTCGGCATCGAGATCCCCAACCTCGACCGCGAGATGGTCAACCTCGGCGACCTGCTGCGCTCGCGGGTGGCCGCCGACGACCCGCACCCGATGCTGGTCGGGATGGGCAAGGACGTCGAGGGCCACACCGTGATGGCCAACCTCGCCAAGATGCCGCACATCCTGGTCGCCGGCGCCACCGGCGCCGGCAAGTCGTCCTGCATCAACTGCCTGATCACCTCGGTGCTGGCACGGGCCACCCCGGACGAGGTCCGGATGGTGCTGGTGGACCCCAAGCGGGTCGAGCTGACGGCGTACGAGGGTATCCCGCACCTGATCACACCGATCATCACCAACCCGAAGAAGGCCGCCGAGGCGCTGCAGTGGGTGGTCCGCGAGATGGACCTGCGCTACGACGACCTCGCCGCGTTCGGGTTCCGCCACGTGGACGACTTCAACGCCGCGGTGCGGGCCGGGAAGATCACCCCGCCGCTGGGCAGCGAGCGGGAGCTGACGCCGTACCCGTACCTGCTGGTGATCGTCGACGAGCTGGCCGACCTGATGATGGTCGCGCCGCGCGACGTCGAGGACTCGGTCGTCCGGATCACCCAGCTCGCCCGGGCGGCCGGCATCCACCTGGTGCTGGCGACCCAGCGGCCCTCGGTGGACGTGGTCACCGGCCTGATCAAGGCCAACGTGCCCTCCCGACTGGCCTTCGCCACCTCCGCGATGATGGACTCCCGGGTCATCCTCGACCAGCCGGGCGCCGAGAAGCTGATCGGCAAGGGCGACGCGCTCTTCCTGCCGATGGGCTCCAGCAAACCCGTCCGGATGCAGGGCGCGTTCGTCACCGAGGCGGAGATCGCCGCTGTGGTCCAGCACTGCAAGGACCAGCTGACGGCGGTCTACCGCGACGACGTGACGGTCGGCGGCGGGCCGCGCAAGGAGATCGACGAGGAGATCGGCGACGACCTCGATCTGCTCATCCAGGCGACCGAGCTGGTGGTCTCCACCCAGTTCGGTTCGACCTCGATGCTCCAGCGCAAACTGCGGGTCGGCTTCGCGAAGGCGGGCCGGTTGATGGACCTGATGGAGTCCCGTGGGATCGTTGGCCCCAGCGAGGGTTCCAAGGCCCGGGATGTGCTCGTCAAACCTGACGAGTTGGACGGTGTGATCATCAGCATCCGGGGGTAGCCGTGCCCCGCGCGAGCAGTGACCTCCGGACGTGTCCACTCGTTCGGAGGACAGAGGGCGCGGTGGGAACCGACCGGGTTGCCGTCGCGTCACAGGGCCGGGGGAGCACGACCGACCCGCCGGGCTGACCTGCCGTCATCCGACGGCGGCCGGCCCGCGGACCCCGGCCGGGATGGGCGCGCACGTTCGGGCCTATTCCGCTTGAGAATCGTTCCGACCCCGCCCCTAGACTGTTTCTCCAGCAGGTGGCCATCCGCTCGAAAGGCGCACCCCGTGACCATCGGCAAGTCCCCGGACCGTGACAACCGCCGATCCTCCGCCGGCAAGACCGGAGCCGTGCCGGGCCGGGACGGCTCCGACGGGACCCCTGCGGCGCCGGATCCGGTCGCCGACGGCCCGAGCATCGGACGGGTGCTGTCCGGCGCCCGGATCGAGGCGGGCCTCACGGTCGACCAGGTGAGTACGAGCACCCGCGTCCGGGTTCCCATAGTCCACGCCATCGAGGAGGACGACTTCGGCCGCTGCGGCGGCGATTTCTACGCCCGTGGCCACATCCGCTCGATCGCCAAGGCGGTCGGCATCGACAGTGACGAACTGATCGCCCGGTACGACGCCGCGCACGGCGGCGCACCGGAGACCAAGCGTCCCAGCCAGTTGCTCGACACCGGGCCGATCAAGGTCACCGACCGTCGCCGTCCGAACTGGACGGCGGCCATGGTCGCCGCGATCTTCGCGGTGGTCGCGCTGATCGGCTTCAACCTGGTGAACGGCAGGACCGGTGTCTCCGGCACCGGCTCGGCCAGCGCACCCCTCCCCAGCGGCTCGGGCACCGGGTCCGTCGCCGCCGCCTCCCCCAGCGTCCAGCCGCCCGCCCCGGCGCCCAGCGTCGCGGCGATCGCGGCCGCCCCGGCCGACAAGGTGACCGTGAAGCTGGTCGCCGAGAAGGACGCCAGCTGGGTGTCCGCGGTCGACGGCAACGGCAAGTCCCTCTACCAGAACAACGTCGAACCCGGCCAGGACCAGACCTTCACCGACGCCAAGCAGATCAAGTTGGTGATCGGCAACGCCGGTGCCGTGCACGTGTACGTCAACGGCAAGGACCTCGGTCCGGCAGGCAAGGACGGCCAGGTGGTGCACGTCACGTACACCCCCGGAGACCCGCAGGCAGGCTGAACCGGCGGGGCGAAGATCTGCTAATCCGAGGCGCGCGGCCTCCGGGGCGAACGGCACCGGGGGCCGCGCGTTAATCTTGGCCCTATGCCTGAACGCCGTACTGTCGCCCTTGTCACGCTCGGATGCGCCCGCAACGAGGTGGACTCCGAGGAACTCGCCGGGCGCCTGGAGGCCGACGGCTGGCAGCTGGTCGACGACGCCGCCGACGCCGACGTCGCCGTCGTCAACACCTGCGGGTTCGTCGAAGCCGCCAAGAAGGACTCCGTCGACGCCCTGCTGGAGGCCAACGACCTCAAGGGTCACGGCCGCACGCAGGCCGTCGTCGCCGTCGGCTGCATGGCCGAGCGCTACGGCAAGGAGCTCGCCGACGCGCTGCCCGAGGCCGACGCGGTGCTCGGTTTCGACGACTACGCCAACATCACCGAACGCCTGCAGACCATCCTCTCCGGCGGCCACCACGCCGCGCACCTCCCGCGCGACCGCCGCAAGCTGCTGCCGCTGACCCCGGTCGAGCGGCAGGCCGCGGCCGCCGCGGTCGCCCTGCCGGGCCACGGCGCCCCCGAGAACGTGCCCGCCGACCTCCCCGACGGCCTGGCCCCCGCCTCCGGGCCGCGCACCCTGCGCAAGCGGCTGGACGACAACCCGGTGGCCTCGATCAAGCTGGCCTCGGGCTGCGACCGCCGATGTTCCTTCTGCGCGATCCCGGCCTTCCGCGGCTCGTTCATCTCCCGCCGCCCCTCGGACGTGCTCAACGAGGCCGTCTGGCTGGCCGGGCAGGGCGTCCGTGAGGTCGTCCTGGTCAGCGAGAACAACACCTCGTACGGCAAGGACCTCGGCGACATCCGCCTGCTGGAGACGCTGCTCAGCGAGATCGCGGCCGTGCCCGGCATCGAGCGGGTACGGGTCAGCTACCTGCAGCCCGCCGAGATGCGCCCCGGCCTGATCGACGTGATGACCGGCACCGGCGGCGTCCTGCCGTACTTCGATCTGTCGTTCCAGCACTCGGCGCCCGCCGTGCTGCGCCGGATGCGGCGTTTCGGCAACACCGACCAGTTCCTGGAACTGCTCGGGACCATCCGCGGCAAGGCCCCGCAGGCCGGCGCCCGCTCGAACTTCATCGTCGGCTTCCCCGGGGAGACCGAGGAGGACTTCGCCGAGCTGGAGCGCTTCGTCACCAACGCCGGCCTGGACGCGATCGGCGTCTTCGGCTACTCGGACGAGGACGGCACCGAGGCCGCGACCTTCGAGGGCAAGCTGCCGGAGGACGTGGTGGCCGAGCGCCTCGCCAAGCTCTCCCGGCTGGCCGAGGAGCTGACCGCCCAGCGGGCCGAGCAGCGGATCGGCACCGAGATCGAGGTCATGGTCGAGTCCGTCGAGGGTGACCTGGTCGAGGGCCGCGCCGAGCACCAGGCGCCGGAGACCGACGGCCTCACCACCCTGACCGGGGTGGAGAACCCGGTGGTCGGCCGGTTCTACCGGGCCAGGGTCGTCGCCAGCGAGGGCGTCGACCTGGTGGCCGAGGCGCTGGAGCAGGTGCGGATCACCGCCGCCGCCCCGGCGCCGGCCGTGGCGGCGCCCGCCGGAGCCGGGGCATGACCAAGGGGCCCGGCGCCCCGGCTGCGGCCGCCCCCGGCCGGTCGGGGGCGGCGCTGCCCCCGCCGCCGCGCATCTGGAACATCGCGAACATGCTGACGATGCTCCGGCTCCTGCTGGTGCCGGTGTTCGTGCTGCTGCTCTTCGCGGACGGCGGCCACGACCCGAAGTGGCGCTCGGTGGCGTGGGCCTCCTTCGCCATCGCGATGATCACCGACCTCTTCGACGGCGAGATCGCCCGGCGCAAGGGGCTGGTGACCGACTTCGGCAAGATCGCCGACCCGATCGCCGACAAGGCGATCATGGGCTCCGCGCTGATCGGCCTGTCCGTCCTCGGCGACCTGCCCTGGTGGGTCACGATCGTGATCCTCGCCCGCGAGCTGGGCATCACCCTGATGCGCTTCTGGGTGATCCGCTACGGCGTGATCCCGGCCAGCCGCGGCGGCAAGCTGAAGACCCTCACCCAGGGCATCGCCGTCGGCATGTACGTCCTGGTGCTCGACGGCTGGCTCGCCACCGCCCGGGCCGTGCTGATGGGCCTCGCCGTGCTGCTCACCCTGGGCACCGCGCTGGACTACATCAGCCAGGCGGTGCGGATGCGCCGCCAGGGCCTGGCGCAGGAGCGCGAAGGCCGATGAGCGGGGCCAGGGGGGCCGCCGGAGCGGCCGGGGGCACCGGAGCGCGTCCGGAGGCCGCTGCGGGCGCGCAGCACGGTCTCACGGCGCGCGCGCACGCGGCGCTGCGGGCGGCCGGCGGCACGCTGGCCGTCGCGGAGTCGCTCACCGGCGGGCTGCTCGCCGCCACGCTGGTCGACGTCCCCGGCGCATCGGCGACCTTCCGGGGATCCGTCACCGCGTACGCGACCGAGCTGAAGGCCTCGGTGCTCGGCGTCGACGAGGGCCTGCTGGACGTCCACGGCCCCGTCCACCCGGTGGTGGCCCGCCAGATGGCCGAGGGCGTACGGCGGCTGCTCGGCGCCACGTACGGGCTCGCGACCACCGGGGTGGCCGGCCCGGATCCGCAGGACGGACACCCGGTGGGGACGGTGTACCTGGCTTTTGCAAGTCCTGCGGGAAGTCTGGTCACTTCGCCACGGTTGTCCGGGGAGCGTGCCACAATCCGTCGCAAGGCGGTGACGGCCGCGCTCGAGCTGCTCCTGCGGCAGCTGCCGGCCGACCCGCGACCCCGCCGGGATCCGCGACCGGCCCAGGGCCTCGGCCCGGGCTGGAACTGACGAACCGGCGGAACCGGTCGCCGTACTTGGAGGATCGTGTTACATCGAAGGGCCTGGTTGGGCAGATACCAGGTGGGAGACGAGTGCGTGGCGGTCGCCGCGCTCCCGGAGCGGGCACAGCGAGGGGCCCGACGGGCCGGGTGGGACAACGGAAACAGGGGAGGGGGCAGCCTTGCAGCCCAGAGTGAACACGACCACGGTCCCCGCACGCGACGCGAGCGAGGCGGTACGGTGGGGACGTGACATCTCGATCCGCAGTCCGAGGAGGGAGGCACCGATGATCCTGCTCCGTCGCCTACTGGGCGATGTACTGCGTCGGCAGCGCCAGCGCCAGGGCCGCACACTTCGCGAGGTGTCGGCGGCAGCCAGGGTTTCGCTCGGTTACCTCTCCGAGGTGGAGCGAGGACAGAAGGAGGCCTCCTCGGAGCTGCTCTCCGCCATCTGCGACGCGCTCGACGTCCGGATGTCCGAGGTCATGCGCGAGGTCAGCGACGAACTGTCGCTCGCCGAACTTGCGGCGATGGCCACCCTCTCCGAAGGTGAACTGCTGAGGCCGGTTCTCGAACCCGTGCCGTTGCCGGCTCCCGGCGTCGACCGGATGAGTTCCATCTCGCCCAAGGCCGCGGCCGTGGACGTGGTCGCGGCCTGACCCGACCGGATCCCGCCCTCCCCGGGCCCGACCCGGGGACGAGCGAAGGAGGCGGCGGTGCGCAGAGTCGAGGCGGCGGGTACCGATGCCCGAATACGCCCGAGCCGGGTGTTTCCGCGCCCGGTCCGATGGGCCCTGGTGGCGCTGCTGGGCCCGTTCTGCTGGTGGCTCCTGCTGACCAGGGGGCCGGGCGCCGACGGTGTCGTCCTCGGGGCGCTGGCCGCCGGCGGCTGGGGCCTCGGGCTGCTGCCGATTCACGCCGACCCCCGGTTGACCGGGCCGGCCCGCCGATCGGGTGAATCCCCCGCGCCGGAGGATTCGGTGGCCCCGGCGGACTGACCGGCGACACCCCGCGGACATCTGTGCGACGGCCGTGGGGAGGCACCCGTAGCCTCCGGGCCCCGGGTGCCTCCCCACCGCCGTCGCGCTTCTCCCGGCCCGCCAGGCCCCCTCCAGAGGCCCGCTCCGGCCGTGCTCCCGGGGCCGCCCCGGCCCGCCGCGCCCCGTGCGGCCGGCCGCACGGGGCTCAGGGCCGCAGCCGAAGGCCCCGCGGGGTCGGGTGGAAGCCCGCGGCCTCCAGCGCCGCACCCAGCTCCGAGGTCAGCGCCGGCTCCCCGTTGGCCCGCTCCACCGTCACACTGCCGAGCGCACCGGCGCGGACGGCGCCGGCCAGCGCCTCGGCGGCCAGCGCACGGGTGGCGGTGTCCTCGGGCCAGGCGAGCAGGGACTTGCCGCCCCGCTCCACGTACAGCGCCAGTTCACCGTCGACCAGCACCACCAGGGCGCCGGCCTTCCGCCCGGGGCGATGGGCGGTGGCCGCCTTGGAGGGAGCCTCGCTCCTGGCGGTGTCCGCGCCGGGGGCGTTCTTCCCGGCGGGCGGGCCGGTCGGGGGCTCGGGCCAGGGCAGGGCGGCGCCGTAGGCGTTGGCAGGATCGGCGGCGGCCAGCACCAGCACCTTCGGGGGCTCGGCGCCCGCGCCGCCCGACCAGTCGCTGCCACGGGTGCGCTCCAGGCGGGTGTTGACGGCGCGCAGCCGGTCGGCCGCGCCCTCCATGGCGAACTGCGCCCCGCCCAGCCCCTCCACGAAGTAGCCCCGCCGGGCCCGGCCGCGCTCCTCCATCGCCGACAGCACCCGGTAGACGCCCGCGAAACCGCCCGGGACCCGTTCGGCGGCCACCGTCCCCCGGGTGAGCAGGCCGTGCCGGTCCAGCAGGCTCTGCGCCTGGGCGGTGGAGCGCACGGTCGGATCCGGGGTGAGGGCCGGCAGCAGCGACCACCGGCCGGCGACCGTCGGCGGCCCGGACCGCACCCCGCCCGGCGCGAGCCGGCCCAGGCCCCGCCCCGCGCCGCCGTACCGGCCGCGTGGGGTACCCCGGGGCGCCCGGTGCGCGGTGGCGCCCGCCGTCCGGCCCGAGCCCAGCAGCGCGCGCAGCGGGGCGAGGGTGTCGTTGGTGACGTACCCGGCCCAGAGGAGGTCCCAGAGCGCCTCGACGATCTCGCTGTCGCCGGCCGGCTGCCCGCCGCCCGCCTGCCCGGTGCCCGCCTGCCCGCCCGCCGGCTGCCCGGTGAACGGCGGCCCGCCCGTCGGGGGCTGCCCGCCGACCGCCTGGACCCGCTCGACCAGCTGGCGGAAGAACAGCCCGTACCCGCCGGCCAGCGCGTCCAGCAGGGCGCCGTGCACCGGCGTCAGGGCTGGCGGCAGCGGCTCGGGGCGCAGCAGGTGTGCGTTCTCGGCGAGGTGCAGGCTGATCCAGCCGTCCTTGCCCGGCAGGGCGCCCGCGCCGGACCAGCCGACCTCGCCCGCCGCGGTGAGCTCGTCCAGCATGGCCGGGTGGTAGTCCGTCAGCCGGGCGGGCAGCACCAGCTTCTCCAGCGCGGAGGCCGGCAGGGCCGTCCCCTGCAGCTGTTCCACCACCCGGACCAGGCCGTCGAGGCCGCGCAGGCGGTGGCCGGCCAGGTGCTGCCACTGCGGGAGGAAGGCGGCCAGCGCCCGTGGGGGCACCGCCTCCACCTCCTGGCGCAGGGCGGCCAGCGAGCGGCGGCGCAGGCGGCGCAGCACCTCCGCGTCGCACCACTCGACGGTGGCGGTGTGGCCCTCGACCGGGCGGAACTCGCCCTGGACCAGCCGGCCGCCGGCGGTCAGCCGTTGCAGGGCGCCGGTGACGACGGCGGTGCCGAGGCCGAAGCGGCCGGCGGCCTCGGCGGCGGTGAACGGTCCGTGGGTGCGGGCGTAGCGGGCCAGCAGGTCGCCCAGCGGGTCCTTGACCGGCTCGGTGAAGGCCTCCGGGACGCCGACCGGCAGAGGTGTGCCCAGGGCGTCACGCAGCCGCCCGGCGTCCTCGACGGCGGCCCAGCGCTGTTCGCCGGCGATCCGGACCTGGATGACCCGGCGGGCGGCTTCGAGCTCCAGGGCCTGGAGCGGTTCGGCGCCGCGGGCGGTCAGTTCGGCCTCGCCGAGCGGGCCGAGCAGGCGCAGGGCGTCGGCGACGCCCTCGGCGTCCTTGATCCGTCGCTCGGGGGTGAGCCGCTGGAGCTCCGCCTCCAGGTCGGCGAGCACGGCCGGGTCGAGCAGTTCGCGCAGCTCGGCCTGGCCGAGCAGTTCGGACAGCAGGCGGGAGTCAAGCGAGAGGGCGGCGGCGCGGCGCTCGGCGAGCGGGGAGTCCCCCTCGTAGAGGAACTGGGCGACGTACCCGAAGAGCAGCGAGCGGGCGAAGGGGGACGGCTCGGGGGTGGTGACCTCGACCAGGCGGACGGCCCGGGACTCCAGATCGCCCATCAGCTCGACCAGGCCGGGCACGTCGAAGACGTCCTGCAGGCACTCGCGGACGGCCTCCAGCACGATCGGGAACGAGCCGTACTCGGAGGCCACCTCCAGCAGCTGGGAGGCACGCTGGCGCTGCTGCCAGAGCGGGGTGCGCCGGCCGGGGCTGCGCCGGGGCAGCAGCAGGGCGCGGCCCGCGCACTCGCGGAACCGGGAGGCGAACAGGGCGGAGCCGCCGACCTGGTCGGTGACCAGCTGCTCGATCTCGCCGGGGTCGAACAGGGCGGCGTCGGCGCCGACCGGGGCCTCGTCGGAGGCGCCGGTGCCGCCGGTGCCGCCGGTGCCGCCGGAGGGGCTGGGGAAGTCGAAGTCGGGGGCGAGCAGGTCGGCGTCCGGCAGCCGCAGCACGATGCCGTCGTCGGCGTGCATGACCTGCGGGTCCAGGCCGTGCTTCTCGCGCAGCCGGGCGCCCAGTGCCAGTGCCCACGGCGCGTGCACCTGGGCCCCGAAGGGCGAGTGGATGACGATCCGCCAGTCGCCCAGCTCGTCGCGGAACCGCTCGACCACGATGGTGCGGTCGTCGGGCAGGTGGCCGCAGGCCGCGCGCTGCTCGGCGAGGTAGTCGAGCAGGTTGCCGCAGGCCCAGTCGTCCAGGCCGGCGGCCCGCAGCCGCTCGGTGGCCCGCTCCGGGTCGAGCGTGCCGAGCTCGCGGACGAAGGCGCCGAGCGCCCGGCCCAGCTCCAGCGGCCGGCCGAGGGTGTCGCCCTTCCAGAACGGCAGCCGGCCCGGGACGCCGGGGGCGGGGGTGACCAGCACCTGGTCGTGGGTGATCTCCTCGATCCGCCAGGAGGTGGTGCCGAGGGTGAAGACGTCGCCGACCCGGGACTCGTAGACCATCTCCTCGTCGAGCTCGCCGACCCGGCCGCCGCCCCGCCGGCCGCCCTTCGGGTCGGAGGCCTTGCTGCCGGCGATGAAGACGCCGAACAGGCCGCGGTCGGGGATCGTCCCGCCGGAGGTGACGGCGAGCCGCTGGGCGCCGGGGCGGCCGGTGACGGTGCCGGCCACCCGGTCCCAGACCAGCCGGGGGCGCAGTTCGGCGAAGGCGTCGGAGGGGTAGCGGCCGGCCAGCATGTCCAGCACCGCGTCGAAGGCGGACTGCGGGAGGGTGGCGAACGGCGCGGCCCGGCGGACCAGGGCGAGCAGGTCGTCCACCGCCCAGGTGTCCAGTGCGGTGATCGCGACCAGTTGCTGGGCGAGCACGTCCAGCGGGTTGCGGGGGATCCGCAGGGCCTCGATCCGCCCGGCCCGCATCCGCTCGGTGACCACGGCGGACTGGACCAGGTCGCCGCGGTACTTGGGGAAGAAGACGCCGGTGGAGACCGCGCCGACCTGGTGCCCGGCCCGGCCGACCCGCTGCAGCCCGGAGGCGACCGAGGGCGGCGACTCGACCTGGACGACCAGCTCCACCGCGCCCATGTCGATGCCCAGCTCCAGGCTGGAGGTGGCGACCACGGCCGGCAGCCGGCCGGCCTTGAGCTCCTCCTCGACCAGGGCCCGCTGCTCCTTGGAGACCGAGCCGTGGTGGGCCCGGGCGAGGACGGGCGGCGCGCCCTTGGCGGCGCCGGAACCGCCCATCAGCTCGGCCGGCGCGTGGGCCTCGGCGAGCGCCCCGGCGCCGGCCCGTTCGAGGGCGATCTCGTTGAGGCGGTTGCAGAGCCGCTCGGCGAGCCGTCGCGAGTTGGCGAAGACGATCGTCGAACGGTGGGCCTGGACGAGGTCGACGATCCGCTCCTCGACGTGCGGCCAGATCGAGGCCTTGCGGCCGGGGTCGTCGGCGGCCGCCGAGCCCGGGCCGGCCGGTGCGGCGGGCAGATCGTCGAGGTCGGGGACGGGGACGACGACCTTGAGGTCGAAGCGCTTGCCGGCCGGCGGCTGGACGATCGCCGCGCCGCGCTGCGGACTCAGGTAGCGGGCGACCTCCTCGACCGGCCGGACGGTGGCCGAGAGGCCGATCCGGCGGGCGGGGCGCTCCAGCAGTTCGTCCAGCCGTTCCAGGCTGAGGGCGAGGTGGGCGCCGCGCTTCGTCCCGGCGACGGCGTGCACCTCGTCGAGGATCACCGTGTCGATGCCGCGCAGGGCGTCCCGGGCGGCGGAGGTGAGCAGCAGGAAGAGCGACTCGGGGGTGGTGATCAGGATGTCCGGCGGGTGGGTGGCGAAGCGGCGCCGGTCGGCGGCGGGGGTGTCGCCCGAGCGGATGCCGACCTGGACGTCCGGCTCGGGCAGGCCGAGCCGGACGGAGGCCTGGCGCAGGCCGGCCAGCGGGGCGCGCAGGTTGCGCTCGACGTCGACCGCGAGGGCCTTCAGGGGGGAGATGTAGAGCACCCGGCAGCGCCGCTTGGGGTCGGCCGGGGCCGGGGTGCTGCTGAGGTGGTCGAGGGCGGAGAGGAAGGCAGCGAGGGTCTTGCCCGAGCCGGTGGGGGCGACCACCAGTACGTCCGTCCGCTTCCGGATGGCGCGCCAGGCCTCGCTCTGGGCGTCGGTGGGTGCGCTGAAGGCGCCGGTGAACCAGGCCCGGGTCGCGGGCGCGAAGCCCGCCAGCGGGTCGTCCGGTCCGGCGGGCTGGGCGGGGGTGCGAGGCGCCATGCCCCCATGGTGCCGGGTGCCACTGACAACCGGGGAGCGGCGGGCGGCGGGTCGGCGGTCTCGGGGGCGGCGCCCGTGCGAAGCGGCCGGAGCGCGCGGGCGGCGCCCGGCGCGACGGGGCGGGATGTGTGTGTGTGTCGGGCCGTCGGCGGACCGCGGGGATGCCGTCTGCCGTAGCCGAAAGGGACAAAAGTGATAATCAGCTTCTATCGTTAGGAATTAGACCCGTGACACCCGGCGGGACCGATGAGCGGAGGCCGGCGCGATGGAGCAGGTCCACCTGGCCGGCAGCGGCACCCCCGGGTCGCGCAAGGGCCCGCTCCGGATGCTGCTCGTCATGCTGCTCACCGCCCTGGTGCTCGGCGGCGCCGTCCCCTACGTCGCCGGTCCCGGCCGCTCCTACCTCAGCTACCTGGTGCTCGCCCAGCAGATCGGCGCCGGCGGCTCCGCGCTGGCCGCCCAGGAGGCCCGGGCGGCCGGCGGCGACGTCGTCCAGGACTACCCGCAGATCGGCGCCGTCCTCGCCTACGCCACCGGCGGCTTCGCCGAGACCGTCCGGGCCCGGCCCGGCATCGCCGCCGTCGGCGCCACCCGGACCGCCCCCGTCCCCAGCCCGCCGCGCCCGCTCACCGGCGCCGGCGGCTTCGGCGGCGGCGCCGGCTCGGACTCCCTGGACGGGCCCGAGGGCGGCGACGACGAGGGCACCGCGACGCTGCCCGACCCGGGCGAGCAGGACAACTGGAACATCGCGATGCTCGGTGCGGGCGTACGCCCTGGTGTGGAGACCTCCGCCGCGCTGCTGCGCACACCGGCGGCCGAGCGGGGGGTGCCCACCCCCGAGGCGCTGCACAAAGTGATGGTGGCGGTCCTCGACTCCGGGGTCGACGACACCCACCCCGACCTGCGCGGCGCCGTCGACCCGAAGAGCTCGGCCTCCTGCGCGGACGGCCGCCCCGACGCCCGGGCCGGCGCCTGGCGGCCCGACGACGGTGTCAGCGAGAGCGGCCACGGCACCCACGTCGCCGGGATCGTCGGCGCCGTCCGCGACGGCCACGGCGTCATGGGGGTCGCCCCCGGGGTGCGGATCGGCGCCGTCCGGCTGCTCGGACCGCTCGGCCAGTACTACCCCGAGAACATCGTCTGCGGCATGATCTGGGCCGCCGACCACGGCGCGAAGGCGATCAACAACAGCTACTTCGCCGACCCGTGGAAGTACAACTGCCCGCAGGACCCGGACCAGGCCGCCGTGGTCGCCGCCGTGTCCCGGGCGGTCGAGTACGCGCGCGGCAAGGGCGCCGTGGTGGTCGCCTCGGCCGGCAACGACGGGCAGGACCTCGGCGCCCCCCGCCGCGACGAGCGCAGCCCCAACGACCGGGTCTCCGGACCGCCGCAGAGCCGCGAGCTGGGCACCGAGTGCATCCGGCTGCCGGGCGAACTGCCGGGCGTGGTCACCGTCACCTCGGTGAACCGCGACGGGCAGCCCTCCGCCTACACCAACTACGGGCGCGGGAAGGTCTCGCTGGCCGCGCCCGGCGGCGACCCGGACTCCGGCGTCCAGGGCGCGGTGGTCTCCGACTGGCCCGGCGGCCAGTACACCGCGCTGGCCGGCACCTCGATGGCGGCGGCGCACGTGACCGGTGCGGTCGCCGTCGCGGCGGTGCTGCACCCCGACTGGGACTCCGAGCAGCTCGCCGCGCTGCTGGCGAGCACCGCGGCCGCCGCCTGCCCGCCGGTCGCCCAGGCCTGCGGGGACCGCGCGTACTACGGCGCCGGGATCGTCACCCTCCCGCGCTGAACCCCGGGCCGGGGCACGGATCCGGGCGGTCCGGCAGCCTCGGCGGCCCCGAAAGGGGATGACAAGGGCTCGGGCCCGGGGCCAGCATCGGAGGCGTGACGGCATCTCTCATCACGGACCGCCTGGTGCTGCGCGGCCTCACCCCGGACGACGCCGGCCACCTGACGGCCCTGGACGCCGACCCGCGGGTGATGCGCCACCTCACCGGCGGGCGCGCCACCCCCAGGGAGGTGGTCGAGCGCGAGGTGCTGCCCCGGATGCTCGGCCACCAGGGCCTGCACGCCTCGCTCGGGTACTTCGCCGCCGAGGAGCGGGCCGGCGGGGCCTTCGTCGGCTGGTTCGAGTTCCGGCCGGTGGACGAGCGGCACCCGCTGGACGAGGTCGAGCTCGGCTACCGGCTGCGTCACTCGGCCTGGGGCCGCGGCTACGCCACCGAGGGGGCGCTGGCCCTGCTGCGCCGCGGCTTCACCGAACTCGGCGTGCGACGGGTGACGGCGACCACCATGGCGGTCAACACGGGCTCGCGCCGGGTGATGGAGAAGGTCGGGCTGCGCCACGTCCGGACCTTCCATCAGAGCTGGCCCGACCCGATCGAGGGGGCCGAGCACGGCGACGTCGAGTACGCCCTGGAGGCGTCCGACCGGATCCGGGCGCAGGCATCCTCCCGCGGCCCGTCCGGGATACTGGGCGCATGAGGCTGACCGAGTTCTGGCGACGGATGTACGAGCACTTCGGCGAGGTGTACGCGGAGTCCTTCGCGTCCGACCACGTGATGAGCGAGCTCGGCGGCCGGACGGTGCACCAGGCGCTGGACGCGGGTTGGGAGGCCAAGGACGTCTGGCGGGTGATCTGCGACACCCAGGGCGTGTCGGCGCTGCTGCGCTGAGCCCGGCCCGACCTGCCCGGCCGCCCGTCGCGGCGGGCGGCGCACCCGGGCCGGGGGCGCCCGCCCGCGCCGGCGGATGCGTGAGACTGTGCGAGTGGTAAGCAGCCCGGAAACCCCGAATCAGGACACAGCACCCACGACCGCGCCGGCGGACGCCGGACCACCGGCGGCACCCCGCGCCGAGTCCGCGCAGAACCGGGCGCCCCGCGCCGAGGGCTCCCGCGCCGAAGGCTCGCGGGCCTCGGGCGACGGGCGGACCGGCTCGATGCCCCGCTGGCTCCCCAGAGCCATGGTGCTCGCCCTGGTCCTGGTCGGGCTGTTCCAACTGGCCGACTGGGCCTTCCACCAGCTGATCGACCTCTTCGTGATGCTGCTGGTCTCCTTCTTCCTCTCGCTGGCACTGGAGCCCGCCGTCGACCGGATGGCCGCCCGCGGGATACGGCGCGGGCTGGGCACCTTCCTGGTGTTCGTCGCGGTGGTGGTGGCCATCGTCGGTTTCCTGACCGCGCTCGGGACCCTGCTGGTGGACCAGGTGGCGAAGATCGCCGGAGATCTTCCGCACCTGCTCGACAACCTGATCGGCTGGGTCAACCGGACCTTCCACCAGAACCTCTCGCTGGACCAGCTGCAGGAGAAGCTCCTCAAGGACTCGGGCAGCATCGAGACCTACGCGCAGCAGGCCGCGGACAACGCCTGGGGGGTGTCCAGCACCCTGATCGGCGGGCTCTTCAAGGCCTTCACGGTGGGCCTGTTCACCTTCTACTTCACCGCCGACGGGCCCCGGGTGCGCCGGACCGTCTGCTCGCTGCTGCCGCCCGCGATGCAGGGCGAGGTGCTGCGGGCCTGGGAGATCGCGCTGGCCAAGACCGGCGGCTACCTCTACTCGCGGGCGCTGCTCGCGGTCGTCTCGGCCGCCGCGCACTGGATCATGTTCACGGTGCTGGGCCTGCCGTACGCGGCCGCGCTGGCGGTCTGGGTCGGGGTGATGTCGCAGTTCGTGCCCACCATCGGCACCTATCTCGCGGGCGCCCTGCCGGTGCTGGTCGCACTGACCGGGCGGCCGGTGGACGCCCTCTGGGTGCTGGTCTTCGTGGTGGTGTATCAGCAGATCGAGAACTACCTGCTGCACCCGAGGATCACCGCGCGGACGGTGGACGTTCACCCGGCGGTGGCCTTCGGTTCGGTGATCGCCGGCGCCGCGCTGCTGGGGGCTGTGGGCGCGCTGATCGCCATCCCGGCGGCGGCCACCCTGCAGGGGTTCGTGGGGACGTACGTGCGCCGGTACGAGGTGGCCACCGATCCCCGGATCGACCGGGGCGAGGACCGGCGCGCGGCCCGCCGCGAGCGCCGTCGGCAGACGGCGCGCCGGTTGCGGCGGATGGTCGGCGGCGGCCAGGACCGGGACGACTCCGCAGGTGGCGGCCCGGGTGGCGGTGGCCGGAGGGGCTAGCGCCTTGCCTTCCGGCTTGAATCGAACATATGTTCTTTGTACTCTCCGGCGATGAGTTCTCCACAGGCGGAGCCAGGTCGGGGCCGTTTGTCAGTGGGACGCGCTAGCGTCGAGGACGATGAAGCGCACAGCACAGAACCCGAGGGTGGAAGCCATGGCAGGTACGGACCGCGAGAAGGCCCTTGAGAACGCACTCGCGCAGATTGAGCGGCAGTTCGGCAAGGGCTCGGTGATGCGCCTCGGCGACCAGTCCCGCGCCCCGATCGACGTGATCCCGACCGGCTCCACGGCGCTGGACGTGGCGCTCGGCGTCGGCGGCCTGCCGCGTGGCCGGGTGATCGAGATCTACGGTCCGGAGTCCTCCGGCAAGACCACGCTGACCCTGCACGCCGCGGCCAGCGCCCAGAAGCTCGGCGGCACGGTCGCCTTCGTGGACGCCGAGCACGCCCTCGACCCGGAGTACGCCCGGAAGCTCGGCGTGGACACCGACTCGCTGCTGGTCAGCCAGCCGGACACCGGTGAGCAGGCGCTGGAGATCACCGACATGCTGATCCGCTCCGGCGCGGTCGACCTGATCATCATCGACTCCGTCGCGGCGCTCGTCCCGCGTGCGGAGATCGAGGGTGAGATGGGCGACTCGCACGTCGGTCTGCAGGCCCGCCTGATGAGCCAGGCGCTGCGGAAGATCGCCGGTGCGCTCAACCAGTCGAACACCACCGCGATCTTCATCAACCAGCTGCGCGAGAAGATCGGCGTCATGTTCGGCTCGCCCGAGACCACCACCGGTGGCCGCGCGCTGAAGTTCTACGCCTCGGTGCGCCTGGACATCCGCCGGATCGAGACCCTGAAGGACGGCACCGAGGCGGTCGGCAACCGTACCCGCGTCAAGGTCGTCAAGAACAAGGTCGCCGCGCCGTTCAAGCAGGCCGAGTTCGACATCCTCTACGGCCACGGCATCAGCTGGGAGGGTGGCCTGATCGACATGGGTGTCGAGCACGGCTTCATCCGCAAGGCCGGCGCCTGGTACACGTACGAGGGCGACCAGCTCGGCCAGGGCAAGGAGAACGCCCGTAACTTCCTGCGGGACAACCCGCAGCTGGCCGAGGAGATCGAGAAGAAGATCAAGCAGAAGCTGGGCATCGGCCCGAAGTCGGAGACCCCGGCCGAGGGTGCGGAGGTCGCCGAGGCCGCCGACGCTGCCAAGCCGATCACCGCGACCGCCGCCAAGACGGCCGCGGCGAAGAAGACGGCGGCGGCCGCCAAGGCCTGATCGCCCGATGCACGACACCGAGGAGTACCAGCCCCGTCCCGGGTCCGGCGGCCGTCTGCCGGGCCCGGGGGAGCCTGATGCCGAGATCGGACCCACTGGCGACTGGGGTCCGGCCGACTGGTGCGCGAGCGGCGTCGGCGCGAACGCCGTGGACGGCCCGGCGGCCGAGGACGCGCCCGCCGCTGACGGGCATGCCGCCCGCCCGATCCCGGCCGGATCCGCGCTGCGGTCCCTGGGCGCCGTCCTCGCGCCGGCGTCCGAGCTGCCCGGTGGGCGGCGCCGGCGCCGCTCCGCGCTGGAGGAGGAGACCGGGCCGGCCGGTGCGGGCGGGCAGGACACCGCCCGGGGCGCGGCCGCCAAGGGCAGGGCCTCGTCGGCCCCGGGCTTCGGGGGTTCGCCGTCCGGACGCCCGGCCTTCGGACGCCGGGCTCCCGGTGCGGCCGAGGCCGATCACGGCCAGGAGGAGTACCCCGAGCAGCACGCCGACGAGCCCGACCGGGAGTACGGTCGGCGCGCCGACGGCCGACGGCCCGGCGGACGCCGGCAGAAAGGCCGCTCGCAGGGCGAGCGCGAGCCCGCGACCGCCCGGCCCCAGGAGTCGGCCGACCCGGCGGCCCGGGCCCGGGACATCTGCCTGCGCCTGCTCACCGGCACGGCCAAGACCCGCAAGCAGCTCGCGGACGCGCTGCGCAAGCGCGAGATCCCGGACGAGGTCGCCGACGAGGTACTCACCCGGCTCGAAGAGGTCGGACTGATCGACGACGCGGCCTACGCCGACGCCTGGGTCGAGTCGCGGCACGCCGCCCGCGGGCTGGCCCGGCGCGCGCTGGCGCAGGAGCTGCGGACCAGGGGCGTGGCCGGCGAGCTGGTCGAGCAGGCGATGGCCCAGCTGGGCCCCGACGAGGAGGCCGAGGCGGCCCGCGCCCTGGTCGAGCGGAAGCTGCGCGCCACGAAGGGCCTGGAACAGCAGGCCCGAACCCGACGGCTGGTCGGCATGCTCGCCCGGCGGGGCTACTCGGAGGGGCTGGCCTACCGGGTCGTCCGCGAGGCGCTGGGCGAGGAGGACGACGGCCAGGAGCCCGACGGCTGGTGATGTCGCGTCAGGGAGAACCGAAGTCAACTCTCGATCGCATCTTGACCGTTTCGTAACCTGCGCCTAGCCTCGCAAGCAGTGAGGGAGCACTTCGACCACGTAGCGGGCGGGCATGCGCGGGTACGGCCGGAGTCGGCCCCGGGCGGCTTGCTCCACTTGCCGAATGCCCCGCAACCGAGGCCAGTGAGCCTCACCGGCCGGCGCCACGAGCCCGGCAGGCCCCTCACCGCCGTGACAGCTGAGCGCGCAGGGACGGGGAGTGGGCTGGATGAAGATCGCGGTGGGTGCCGGATCGGTCGCTTCCCTGGTGCTGGCGGGGGTCCTGGTGGCCGTCCTGGGGGCGACCTGGCTGATGATCCGCCGCCTCCAGGCGGCCCAGCGCCGGGCCGCCGCCGAGAGCACGCAGGCCAGGGAGTGGGCCCAGGCCCAGACCGCGCAGCTGCGCGGCGAACTGGACCGGCGCGAGGAACGGCTGGCCGAGGAGCTGCGCCGGGTGCGCGCCCTGGAGGAGGAGACCGCCGGGCGGGCGGCCGAGCTGGCCCTGGAGAGGGCCGCCGTCCGTGAGCTGGAGACCGGGCGCCGGGCCGCGCTGGAGCGGGTCGCCGGGCTGAGCGCGGAGAGCGCCCGGGCCGAACTGGTCCGCGAGGCCGAGGCGGAGGCCCGGCGTGAGGCGGCCGTCTCCGTCCGGGAGATCGAGCGGACGGCCAAGGCGGAGGCCGACGGCCGGGCCCGCGAGATCATCGCCGGCGCGATCCAGCGGCTGGCCAGCGAGCAGACCGCCGAGACGGTGGTGTCCGTGTTCCGGCTGCCCAGCGAGGACATGAAGGGCCGGATCATCGGTCGGGAGGGCCGCAACATCCGGGCCTTCGAGGCCGTCACCGGGGTCAACCTGATCGTCGACGACACCCCGGAGTCGGTGCAGCTGTCCTGCTTCGACCCCGTCCGGCGGGAGACCGCCCGGCTGACCCTGGAGACCCTGGTCGAGGACGGGCGGATCCACCCGGTGCGGATCGAGGAGGTCCACGAGCGCAGCCGGGCGGAGGTCGAGCGACTCTGCCTGCGGGCCGGGGAGGACGCGCTGCTGGCGGCCCGGGTCGGCGAGATGGCACCGGAGCTGGTCCGGTTGCTCGGTACCCTGCGGTACCGGACGTCGTACGGCCAGAACGTGCTCGGGCACCTGGTGGAGTCGGCGCACATCGGCGGGATGATGGCGGACGAGCTGGGGGTGGACGCGGCCCTGGTGCGACGGGCGGCGCTGCTGCACGACATCGGGAAGGCGCTCACCCACGAGGTCGAGGGCAGCCACGCGGCGATCGGGGCCGAGCTGGCCCGGCGGCACGGGGAGTCGACGGAGGTCGTGCACGCCATCGAGGCGCACCACGGCGAGGTGGACCCGAAGACGGTGGAGGCGGTGCTGACCCAGGCGGCCGACGCCTGCTCGGGCGGCCGGCCGGGGGCGCGTCGCGAGGCGGTGGAGACGTACGTGCGCCGGCTGGAGCGGCTGGAGGAGATCGCCGCCGCCCATGACGGGGTCTCGAAGGTCTTCGCGATGCAGGCGGGGCGCGAGGTGCGGGTGATGGTCCAGCCGGAGGTGGTGGACGACCTGCGGGCCCAGGTGATCGCCCGGGAGGTGGCCAAGCGGGTCGCGCAGGAGCTGACCTACCCGGGGCAGATACGGATCACGGTGGTGCGGGAGAGCCGGGTCACCGCCGTCGCCCGGTGACCTGGGCGCGGCCCCCCGGGCGGGCGTCCGGGCCCGGCGTCAGGCGGCCGGCTCCGGGGTGCCGGGCAGGGGCGCGGGGCCGCCACGGGCGTCGTCGGCCAGTGCCAGCAGGCCCTCGGCGTGGCAGCCCTGGGTGGTGCCGACCAGGTGTCCGTCGGGCCGGATCAGCAGCACGGTGTGCGGGGCGGCGCCGGGGTAGTCCTCGGTGACCAGCACTTCGGCGGGCACCGGGAGCGCGGCGGCGACCTCGGCCAGTCGGGGCATCAGGCCGGCGCCCAACCAGTGCTGGGCGGACCAGACGGCGGTGCCGGGGGCGACCAGCAGGAGCAGGAAGGTCCCGCCGAGCCGGGCGTGCAGCTGGTCGGCGGCGCCGTCCATGGCGAGCACCGGCAGGTCGGGGACGAGGACGCCGGGCGCGGTGGCCGGCAGCAGTTCGGACAGGGAGGTGCCGCGGCCGGCGCCGCGCTGCACGGGCACCCGGCCGGGGACGCCGGAGGGCGCCGCCGGGTAGGCGGGTGCGCCGCCGAAGCGTCCGCTGCCGAGCTGGCCGTCGGCGAGCAGCGGGGCGTGCTTGCGGAAGGAGCCGCTGAGCAGCGAGCGGCGGGTCTGCTGCCAGCCGCGCAGCGGGCGCAGCAGCGGCATGGTCTGGTCGACCGCGCGCAGCCGGGCGCCGACGGCTCCCCGGCGTTCGGCCTCGTACCCGTCGAGCAGGGATCCGCCGGGCTGCGGGCCGCCGGCGTGCGGCGGGAGGTGCCAGGCCAGGGCGAGCCGCCAGGCCAGGTTGTCGGCGTCGCGCAGGCCGTCGGCGAGGTTCTGCATGCCGAGTGCCCCGTGCAGGTGGGCGGCGTCGCCGGCGAGGAAGCAGCGGCCGCTGCGGAAGCGGGCGGCCAGGCGCTGCTGGGCGGTGTGGTCGGCGGCGGCGAGCAGGTCGTAGCGGGGGAGTTCGCCGCACCAGCCGGTGAGGGTGGCCTTCACCCGGGCGAGCAGGGTGTCGCCGGTGACGATGCCGGGCCAGGTGGCGTGCGGGTCGACCGGTTCGGTGGGGGCGGGCCGGCCGGGGGGCAGGCGCCAGTCCAGCCGCCAGAGGCCGTCCGGGAGCGGGCGGGCGGAGGCCTCGCGGTCGCCGCGCCAGGGGGGCTCGCGGTGCAGTCTGGCCTCGCCGGGAAAGGGCAGGTCGACCCGGACGGTGGCGACGGCGTGCCGGTCGACGGCCGGGCGGCCGGGAAAGCGGATCTTGAGCAGCTTGCGGACGGCCGAGCGGGCGCCGTCGCAGCCGACCAGGTGGCTGCCGCGCCACCAGGTCTCGGTGCCGTCCTGCGGGTTGCGGGTGCGGACGCTGACGCCGTCGCGGTCCTGCTCGAGTTCGACCACCCGGCTGAGCGGGGCGAGCTGGACGAGCGGGGTGGCGGTCAGGGCGTCCCGCAGGCCGCGCTGGAGGCGGTGCTGCGGCAGGTGGAGGGCGGGGGTGCGGGCGAGGTCCACCCGGAGGACCTCCTGCCGTCGGCGCCAGATGGCGAAACTGTCCCAGCGGGCGGCGTCGGAGGCGGCACGGGCGTAGCCGAGGCGGGTCAGCAGGGCGGTGGTGTCGCCGCCGAGGACGACGCTGCGCGGCCCTTCGGGGCACAGGCCGGTGCCCTCGTCCAGGACGACGGTCGGAACCTCGTGCCGGGCGAGGGCGAGGGCCAGGGCCAGGCCGACCGGCCCGGCCCCGACCACGATCACCGGGTCCACGGGGGGACCTCCGGCCCGGCCGGGCGGCGGCAGGCCGACGCTCGGGTGGAGGGGGCGTCATATGCCGCGAGGATGGTCCCGGGTGGTGTCACGAAGAGCAATGCAACAGATCACCTGCGTGTCCGTCAAGCAGGGACCGGTGTACGCCGGTTCGCGCCGCGGCGTCCGCGCGCCTCGATCCAGCGGGCGAGCGCGGTCAGCAGGAGGCACATCGTGATGTAGATCGGAGTGGCCACCAGGACGGTCGGGACGTAGGGGTAGCCGGTGCTGTTGCTGGCGATGATCTTGATGGCGTAGAGCAGCTCGGGGTAGGTGATGACGAACCCGAGCGAGGTGTCCTTGAGGGTGACGACCATCTGGCTGATGATCGCGGGCAGCATCGAGCGGACCGCCTGCGGCACCAGGATGCTCAGCATCACCTGGCTCTTGCGCATCCCGAGGGCGTACGCGGCCTCGCCCTGCCCGCGGGGCACCGCCTCGACGCCGGAGCGGATGATCTCCGCCTGGACCGAGCCGTTGTACAGCGTCAGCCCGGTGACCAGGGCCCAGAACGGGTCGCCGGCGAACAGGCCGCGGTACAGCGCGAAGATCATGATGAGCAGCGGCATCGCGCGGAAGAACTGCACGACGGCGGTGGAGACCGCGCGGACCGGCTTGTGGTCCGACAGCCGGCCGGCCGCCAGCAGCGCGCCCAGCAGCAGCGACAGGACGGCGGCCAGGGCGAAGGCCTTGAGGGTGGCCAGCAGTCCGTCGAGGATGCGCTGCTGCACGGCCGTGTACTGGAACGGCTCCCACAGCTCGGGGGCGAACTGGCCGGTGCTGTCCAGCTTGTCGTAGGCGTACCAGAGCAGGCCGGCGATACCGAGCACGGCGAGGACGCCGAGGGCCCGGTAGCGGACCCGGGCGCGCGGGCCGGGCGCGTCGTAGAGGACGCTGGCCGAGGCGGAGCGGGAGGAACTCACTGGTTCGCCTCCACGGTTTCGGTCCGTACGGGGGTGCCGCGCTCGGACAGGCCGCGGACCAGCCGGCCGGCGGCCAGGGCGATCTGCGGGAGGTAGTGGAACAGCACGCCGACCGAGGCGCTGATCGCCAGGTACGGCAGGGCGACCCAGAAGAAGATCAGCACGATCGGGTAGCCGAGGTCGGTCAGCGAGGCCTGGGCCTGGAACAGCTCGGCCACGCTGAAGGCGCCCGCGATCGCGGAGTTCCTGGGCAGGGCGATGAAGACGCTGCTCATCGGGCCCATCACGGTCTTCGCGGCCTGCGGCAGGATCACCAGGCGCAGGGTCTGCCCGAAGGTCATGCCCAGGCTGCGGGCGGCCTCAGCCTGCCCGAGCGGGACGGTGTTGATGCCGGAGCGCAGCACCTCGCAGACGAAGGCGGCGGTGTAGAAGCCGAGCGCCAGCACCGCGAAGGTGAAGGGGCTGAACCGGACGTCCAGCCGGGGCAGGGTGAACACCGCGGCCAGGAACAGCAGGGTCAGCGGCGTGTTGCGGAACACCGTCACCCAGACGGCGCCGAACGCGCGCAGGACCGGTACCGGCGAGACCCGGAAGGCCGCCAGCAGGGTGCCCAGCAGCAGGGCGAGCAGCGCGGCCAGTGCGCTCAGCTCGACCGTCTGCAGGAAGCCGTCGCGAAGCAGCGCGAAGTTGCCGTGCTCGAACAGGATGTCCATGCCGGCGGCCCTCCTCTCGATCGGGAGATGGTCGGAAAAAGGATCAGTAGCGGTTCAGGGCCGGGATCTCGGCGGGGGAGCCGGAGAGGCCGAGGGTGGCGTCGTAGGCCTTCTTCCAGTCGCCGTTGTCCTCGTGCGCCTTCAGCGCGTCGCTGATCGCGTCGCGCAGCGCCTTGTCGTCCTTGCCCAGGCCGACGCCGTAGTTCTCCTTGGTGAACGGCTTGCCGACGAGCTTGAACTTGCCGGCGTTCTTGGCCGCGTAGCCCTTGAGGATCGAGTCGTCGGTGGTGACCGCGTCGACCTCCTTGGTCAGCAGCTTGTCGACGCACTGGGAGTAGGTCTCGTACTGGGTGATCTTGGCGCCGTAGGGCTCGATCTGCTTGATCGAGGTGGAGCCGGTGACCGTGCAGACGTTCTTGCCCTTGACCGACTCGGGGCCGGTGATCTCGGTGTTGTCCTTGTTCACCAGCAGGTCCTGGCCGGCGATGTAGTACGGGCCGGCGAAGGACACCGAGGTCTTGCGGGTGTCGGTGATGCTGTAGGTACCGACGTAGTAGTCGATGCCGCCGCCCTTGATCTCGGTCTCGCGGTTCGCCGAGGCGATGGTCTTCCACTCGATCTTGTCGGCGGAGAAGCCGAGGTCGGCGGCGATCATCTTGGCGATCTCGATGTCGAAACCGTTGCGGGTGTTGGTGCTGAGGTCCTCGAAGCCGAGGAAGGGCTGGTCGGCCTTGGCGCCGATGATCAGCTTGCCGCGGCTCTTGGCGGCGTCGAAGGTCTTCGAGCCCTCCACCTTGGCGTCGGCCTTCACCTGGTAGGTCGGCAGCTTCGGGGCGGCGGAGGCGCCCGCGGCACTGTCGCCCGGGGTGCCGCTCTTGCCGCAGGCGGCGGTGGTGGCGGTCAGCGCGACGACACAGAGCGTGGCGGCGATGATGTGACGAGTCCTCATGAGGGTTGTTCTCCTCGGGGCAGGGCCGCGGTCAACCGGGCGCTGGGATCGGGAAGGTCCGTGCGTGGCGGGGGTGGTGCGGCCTCGGGGCCGGCCACCACCGGCACACCGATACTGGATCAACTCCGCGGTCAGTGGTGCAGGATCTTCGAAAGGAAGTCCTTGGCGCGGTCGCTGCGCGGGGCGGTGAAGAAGGCTTCGGGGGTGTTCTCCTCGACGATCCGGCCGTCGGCCATGAAGAGGACGCGGTTGGCGGCGGAGCGCGCGAAGCCCATCTCGTGGGTGACGACGACCATCGTCATGCCGTCGGCGGCGAGCCTGCGCATCACCTCCAGCACCTCGTTGATCATCTCCGGGTCGAGGGCCGAGGTCGGCTCGTCGAACAGCATGACCTTGGGGTTCATCGCGAGGGCGCGGGCGATCGCCACCCGCTGCTGCTGCCCGCCGGACAGCTGGGCCGGGAGCTTGTCGGCCTGCGCGGCCACGCCGACCCGCTCCAGCAGCTCCCGGGCGGTCTCCTCGGCCCGGGCGCGGGGCACCTTGCGCACCTTGACCTGGCCGAGCATCACGTTCTCCAGCACCGTCTTGTGCGCGAACAGGTTGAAGCTCTGGAACACCATGCCGACCTCGGCGCGCAGCTGCGCCAGCTCGCGGCCCTCGGCGGGCAGCGGCCGGCCGTCGATGGTGATGGTGCCGGAGTCGACCGTCTCCAGGCGGTTGATGGTGCGGCACAGCGTCGACTTGCCGGAGCCGGACGGGCCGATCAGCACCACCACCTCGCCCTGCGCGATCTCCAGGTTGATGTCCTGCAGCACGTGCAGGGCGCCGAAGTGCTTGTTCACGCCGTCCAGGACGACCAGCGGGGCCGCACCGGGGGCGAGGTCCTTGACGATGCTCGTGCTCATCGCGACGTGCTCCCTCGTGTCGGCCCTGGGGGAACTCCCTTGGGCGGAAGTACTGATGATGCGCTGACTGGTGAAGTGGTGTCAGTGGTACAAGAAGGGCGCCGAGTACGGCGGCCCGGTACCGGGGGCCGGAAGCCGGCGGAGCTCGCGGCCCCCGGTGGGGCGACCATAGAAGTGGTGACGATGCCACGTCAGCCGATCTGAGCGGAACTTGAGGATCACGATCCGGCCACACCACCGCCACAGCGCCCCCGCCGAGTGCCCGGTGCGCCCGTGGCGGCCCGCCCGCGCCCGGTGATCGCACGGGTACGGACGGTCGGCCCGGGTGTCCGCTCCGTGGCCGAGCGTGACCGAGCCTGGCGTCCGGCCGCCCTGCTGGCCCATACTGCGCAGGACCGGGGTCCGTCCGGCCGACCGCCGGGCCGGCGGGAAGCCCGCCGGGTGGGACCGGAGAACCGAGCGGGACGGCCGAGGGCCAGCCGGCGGGAAGGAGGAACACCATGCGACTGCTCCTCGTCGAGGACGACGAACGGGTCGCGGCCGCGCTGGTCGCGGTACTGGGCCGGCACGGCTTCCAGGTCAGGCATGCCCGGAGCGGGCACGAGGCCCTCGACGCGCTGGTGCCCGACGGCAACGAGCCCTACCGGGTGGTGCTGCTCGACCTCGGGCTGCCCGACCGCGACGGCTTCGAGGTCTGCAGCCGGATCCGGGCCGGCAGCGGCGTCCCGGTGATCATGGTGACCGCGCGCGCCGACATCCGCTCCCGGATCCACGGCCTCAACCTCGGCGCCGACGACTACGTCACCAAGCCGTACGACATGGGGGAGCTGCTCGCCCGCATCCACGCCGTGGCCCGCCGCGGCGCCGCACCCGCCGCGGCCGCCGTCCCGGTGGACGACGACGCCCTGCCCGCGCCCCGCGGACCGCTGGAGTCGCGCGGCATCCGGATCGACCGCGAACGCCGCCGGGTCAGTGTCGACGGGCGCGACGTCCCCCTCACCCGCAAGGAGTTCGACCTGCTGGCCCTGCTCGCGCAGAGCCCCGGCGTGGTCTACCGGCGGGAGCAGATCTTCAGCGAGGTCTGGCGCAGCGGCTGGGAGGGCAACGGCCGCACCCTGGAGGTGCACATCGGTTCGCTGCGCACCAAGCTCGCGCTGCCCGGCCTGGTCGAGGCCGTCCGGGGCGTCGGCTACCGCCTGATCCCGGAGTCCCCGGCCGCCGCCCCGGCGGACCGGCAGCCCCCGGCGCCCGCCGCCGGGACCTCCCCGAACGCCCCGGAGCACTGACAGCCCGTGCGCACCCGCCTGCTGGGCATCCTGCTCTCCCTGATGGCCTGCGTGCTGGCCGCCCTCGGCCTGCCGCTCGGGGCCGCCGTCGCCGCCGCCGAGCAGAGCCGGGTGGTGGTCGACCGGCTCGACGACGCGGCCCGGTTCGCCCAGGACCTGCCCGACCCGGCGCCGGCCGCCGCGGCCGCCGGCACCCAGCAGACGGCCACCGCCCAGGCCACCGGCGACACCAGCCGCCGCCACGCGCTGCGGGCCGAGGTCGCCCGCTACCACGAGCTGTACGGGGCCCGGATCGGCCTCTTCGCCCGGGACGGCAGCGCCATCGCGATCGCCCCGGGGGACTGGCAGGCGCCGACCACGGGGTGGGGCGCGCAGGCCTTCCAGGAGGCCCTGGACGGCCGGCGCAGCCACAACCCGCCGCAGGTCTGGCCGTGGACCCCGGACCGTACCCTCGCCGTCGCCGCCCCGGTGGTCCGCGACGGCGACGTGGTCGCGGTCGTACTCACCGAGTCCCCGACCGGCCCACTGCGCTCCCGGGTGCTGAACCGCTGGCTGTTCATCGGGGCCGGCGAGGCCGCCGCGATGATCGTCGCGGTGCTGCTGGCGATCCGGCTCACCGAGTGGGTGCTGCGCCCGGTGCGCACCCTGGACCGGGCCACCCATGACATCGCCACCGGGCGGATGAACGCCCGGGTCGCTCCCGGCGGCGGCCCGCCCGAGCTCCAGCGCCTGGCCGGCTCCTTCAACGAGATGGCCGACCACGTGGTGCTCGCCCTCGACCAGCAGAAGGCCTTCGTGGCGGACGCCTCGCACCAGCTGCGCAACCCGCTGGCGGCGCTGCTGCTGCGGGTCGAGCTGCTCGGGCTGGAGCTGCCGGACGGCCACGAGGAGGAGCTCGGCGGGGTCCGCGAGGAGGGGGTGCGCCTCGCCCGGGTGCTGGACGACCTGCTGGGGCTGGCCACCGCCGAGCACGCCCGCCCGGAACCGGAGCCGACCGACCTCACCGCGCTGGTGCTCGCCAGGATCGACGCCTGGCGGCCGGTCGCCGCCCAGCGCGGCGTCGAGCTGGTCTGGGACGGTCCGCCGCTGGCCCTGGGCATGGCAGATCCGATCGGCTTCGGCAGCGCGCTGGACGCGGTGCTGGACAACGCGCTGAAGTTCTCGCCGCGCGGAGCCCCGGTGCGGCTGCTGGTCGCGGTGCGCCGCCGGGAGGTCGCGGTGACCGTGTACGACGCGGGCCCCGGGCTGACCGAGGAGGAGCTGGCCCGGGTCGGCGACCGCTTCTGGCGCAGCCCCCGCCACCAGAACGTGGACGGTTCGGGGCTGGGCCTGTCGATCGCCCGCACCCTGCTGCTGGCCGGCGGCGGCTCGCTCTCCTTCGCGCCGGTCGAGCCGGCCGGCCTGGCGGTGACGCTGGCCGTCCCGCGCCGCCCCGGGGACTGAACCGGCCGGGGGCGGAGCGCCTCGCGGGGACCGGGCAGGTCGTCGGGGGCCGCCCGGAGCCAGGCCCGGCAGCGCCCGTGGCTCCGGCTTCGGCTACGGCTTGACCGAGCGGTAGTACCGCCGGGCGCCCTCGTGCAGCGGCAGCGGATCCGTGTAGACGGCGGTGCGCAGGTCCACCAGCTGGGCCGCGTGCACCTGGGAGCCGATCCGGTCGCGGCTGTCTATCACCGCCCGGGTCATGCCCTGCACCAGGGCGGTGTCGACGTCGTCCCGGGTGACCAGCAGGTTGGGCACCGCGACGGTGGACACCGGCTCGGTGGGCCCGGCCTTCGGGTAGGTGTTGCTGGGGATGGTGGCGGCCCGGTAGGCGTCCGTCCCGCCGCCCTCCACCTGGTGGACGATCTCCGCCAGGTCGCCGAGCGGTACGAACTTGATCCGGAAATGCTCGGACAGGTCGGTCAGTGCGCTGGTGGGCAGTCCGCCGGACCAGAAGAACGCGTCCAGGCGGCCGGCCTGCAGCTGGTCGGCGGCGTCCCCCACACCGAGCATCGACGGCCGGATGTCCTGGTCCGGGTCCAGCGAGGCCGCCGCGAGCAGCCGCCGGGTCACCAGGTTGACCCCGGAGAGCGACTGGCCGACCCCCACCCGCAGGCCCTTGAGGTCGGCCGTCCGCTGCACCGGCGAGTCCGCGGGGACGACCAGCTGAAGGTAGTCGTCGTAGAGCCGGGCGATCGCCCGCAGCCGGTCCTTGCCCGGCCCCGAGTACTTCGCCACCGAGTCGGCGGTGGCGATCGCGAAGTCGTCCCGCCCCGAGGTCACCCGCTCCAGGTTGTCCAGCGAACCCTGCGAGTTGTCCAGCCGCAGCCGGACGCCGGGCATCGCGCCGGCCACGTGTTCCTGCAGCAGCTGGCCGTAGCGGTCGTAGACCCCGCGCTGGACGCCGGTCGCGAAGCCCGTCTCCCCGCGCGGGTAGCCGGGGGAGCCCGTGGCCGAAAGCCACCAGCCGCCCAGCGCCGCCAGCACCAGCACCAGGGCCAGCACGACGCGGCACAGCCGGCTGCGGGCGGCCGCGCGGGCGGCGGCGCCGAGGCGGGCGGTGGCGGAGGCGGTCATGGGGGGATACTGCCAGCCCGGCGCGGAGAACGGGAGGGGTCGCCCCGGTGAAGGGACCGAGTTGTGATGCCGCGCGGCCCCCGGACCGAGGTCCCGTGCCCGGGTGCGCGGGCCCCGCTCCGCACCGGTCAGGAAGGGGCCGCACGCCATGCCCTTACCCTGGTCTGTGTGAGCGGTGACAGCGGATTGAAGAGCTACAAGGTCGTCACGTACGGCTGCCAGATGAACGTCCACGACTCCGAGCGCCTGTCCGGGCTGCTGGAGGACGCGGGGTACGTCAAGGCCACCTCGGACGGGGATCCCGACCTGGTGGTCTTCAACACGTGCGCGGTGCGCGAGAACGCCGACAACAAGCTGTACGGCAACCTCGGCCAGCTGGCGCCCGCGAAGACCCGCCACAAGGGGATGCAGATCGCCGTCGGCGGCTGCCTCGCCCAGAAGGACCGCGACACCATCGTGCGCAAGGCGCCCTGGGTCGACGTGGTCTTCGGCACCCACAACATCGGGCACCTGCCGGCGCTGCTGGAGCGGGCCCGGATCGAGCAGCAGGCCCAGGTGGAGATCCTGGAGTCGCTGGAGACCTTCCCCTCCACGCTGCCCACCCGCCGGGAGTCCGCCTACGCCGCGTGGGTCGCCATCTCGGTCGGCTGCAACAACACCTGCACCTTCTGCATCGTGCCCGCGCTGCGCGGCAAGGAGGAGGACCGCCGGCCCGGCGACGTCCTCGCCGAGATCGAGGCACTGGTCGGCGAGGGTGTCATCGAGGTCACCCTGCTGGGCCAGAACGTCAACTCCTACGGCTCCGACCTGGGCGACCGCGAGGCGTTCTCCAAGCTGCTGCGCGCCGCCGGGCAGATCGAGGGCCTGGAGCGGATCCGCTTCACCTCGCCGCACCCGCGCGACTTCACCGACGACGTGATCGCCGCGATGGCCGAGACCCCGAACGTGATGCACCAGCTGCACATGCCGCTGCAGTCCGGCTCGGACACCGTGCTGAAGGCGATGCGCCGCTCGTACCGGCAGGAGCGGTTCCTCGGGATCATCCGCAAGGTGCGCGAGGCGATGCCGGACGCGGCCATCTCCACCGACATCATCGTGGGCTTCCCCGGCGAGACCGAGGAGGACTTCGAGCAGACCATGCACACGGTCCGCGAGGCCCGCTTCGCCAACGCCTTCACCTTCCAGTACTCCAAGCGCCCCGGGACCCCGGCCGCCGACATGGCGGACCAGGTCCCCAAGGCCGTGGTGCAGGAGCGCTACAACCGGCTGATCGCCCTCCAGGAGGAGATCTCCTGGGAGGAGAACAAGAAGCAGGTCGGGCGCACCCTGGAGATCCTGGTCGCCGAGGGCGAGGGCAAGAAGGACGACCGCACCGACCGGCTCTCCGGCCGGGCCCCCGACAACCGGCTGGTGCACTTCACCCGGCCCACGTCGCCGGTGCGCCCCGGTGACGTGGTGACCGTCGAGATCACCTATGCCGCCCCGCACCACCTGCTGGCCGAGGGCCCGACCCTGGCGGTGCGCCGCACCCGGGCGGGCGACGCCTGGGAGAGGCGCCAGGCCGCCCCGGCCGCCAAGCCCGCCGGCGTGATGCTGGGCCTGCCCGGCATCGGCGCGCCCCAGCCGTCGGCCGCCGCCCCGGCGGGCGCCTGCTGCGGGGACTGAGCGGACGGCTCCTGCGCGGAGCACCGCACCGGCGGCCCGGCGGGTTCTCCCGCCGGGCCGCCGGCGTACGCGGGTCCACCCGGCCGGGAGCCGTGGGCGGGACCTGCCCCGCCCCGGGTGCCCGCCCCGATAGAGTGATCGCCATGCTCGTAGCCGCCGCCGTGTGCCCCAGTCCGCCGCTGCTCGTGCCGGAGGTCGCCGCCGGTGCGGCGGCCGAGCTGGAGCCGCTGCGCGCGGCCTGCGCCGAGGCGGTCGCGGAGCTGGTGGCGGCCCGGCCCGAGCTGGTCGTCGTGGTCGGCACCGGGCCCGAGCCCGAGGTCTGGACCGAGGGCGGGGCCGGCTCGTTCCGCCGCTACGGGGTCGGGCTGGCCGTCCGGCTGCCGTCCGGCGGTGTCGACGGCCCGGAGCTCACGCCCTCGCTCACGGTCGGTGCCTGGCTGCTGGACCGGGCGGGCGTGGCCCTGCCGACGCATGCCTGCGCCGTCCCGGCCGACTCGCCCGCCGACCGGATGACCGGCCTGGGCAAGGGCCTGGCCGGCCTCGCCGACCGGGTCGGCCTGCTGGTGATGGGTGACGGCAGCGCCTGCCGCTCGGTGAAGGCACCGGGCTACTTCGACGAGCGCGCCGAGGACTACGACGCGGCGGTGGCGCGGGCCCTCGGCTCCGCCGACCCGGCGGCGCTGGCCGCGCTGGACAGCCGGCTCGGCGCCGAGCTGCAGGCCGACGGCCGGGCACCCTGGCAGGTGCTGGCGGGCGCCGCCGAGGGCACGGACCTGCGGGCCCGCCTCACCTACCAGGACGCGCCGTACGGCGTCGGGTACTTCGTGGCCTCCTGGCGCTGACGCCGCAGCGCCGTCGCCGGGCGGGCCGGGCCTGCCGATCCGACCCGCTGGGTGGGTGGCGCCGTGGCCGCCGGCTCAGGCGGTCGGACCCTGGCCGTTGCCGGCCTGGCCGCCGTCCGGGTGGGGGCCGGGACCGCCGTCCGGGTGGGGCCGGTGGGCGAAGCCGTCCACCGCGTCCTTCGCCTTCGCGGTGCCGTGCTCGATCTTCTCGCTGTACTTGCCCTTGGTGACCTTGTCGATCGCGTCGCCGGCCTTGTCGACCGCGTGGTCGATCTGCTCGTTGTGCTTGCCGGTGAGTTCGCTGGCCTTCTCCTTGAGCTCCTCGGCCTTGCCCTTGAGGTTGTCCATCATGCCCATGGTGACGTCTCCCGTGTCGCGTCCGGCCGCTGCGGCCCGGAGGCCGATCGTCCTTCTTCTTCACCCAACGCTGGTGCGCGCCGAGTCGTTCTCCGGTGCCCGCCGGTGCGGGTCCGGACCTGGATCGGCTCTCTAATCACCCGATACCGGTCATATCGTCTCGCGCTCCGCCCGCTTCGGCAGCGGGCGGACCGGCGCGGCGGCGCTTTTGCGAGACTTGCCGTGTGAGCAGCTCCCTCCCCACCCCGCCCCGCGTCGTCTCGGTGGTCGGCGCGACCGCCGCCGGCAAGTCCGACCTGGCCGTCGCCCTCGCCCGCAGTCTCGGCGGCGAGGTGATCAACACCGACTCGATGCAGCTCTACCGGGGCATGGACATCGGCACCGCCAAGCTCACCGTCGAGGAGCGGGGCGGTGTCCCGCACCACCTGCTGGACGTCTGGGACGTCACCGAGGCCGCCAGCGTCGCCGAGTACCAGCGGCTGGCCCGCGCCGAGATCGACCGGCTGCTCGCGGACGGCCGCACCCCCGTGCTGGTCGGCGGCTCCGGGCTGTACGTCCGGGCGGCCGTCGACGAGATGGAGTTCCCCGGCACCGACCCGGAGGTCCGGGCCCGGCTGGAGCTGGAGCTGGTCGAGCTGGGCTCCGGCGCGCTGCACCTGCGGCTGGCCGGCCTCGACCCGGCCGCGGCCGTCGCGATCCTGCCGAGCAACGGGCGGCGGATCGTCCGCGCCCTGGAGGTCATCGAGATCACCGGCCTGCCGTTCACCGCCAACCTGCCGAGCAACACGGCCGTCTACGACGTGGTGCAGATCGGCGTCGCCGTGCCGCGCCCCGAACTGGACGAGCGGATCGCCCTGCGGGTGGACCGGATGTGGCAGGCCGGCCTGCTGGACGAGGTCCGCGCGCTGGAGAAGGCCGGCCTGCGCGAGGGCCGCACCGCCGCCCGGGCGCTGGGCTACCAGCAGGTCCTGGACCACTTCGCCGGCGGCTGCACCGAGGACGAGGCGCGGGCCGAGACCGTCCGCGCGACCAAGCGCTTCGCCCGCCGCCAGGAGTCCTGGTTCCGGCGCGACGATCGGATCCACTGGCTCGCCCGGCCGGCCGGCGCCGACCCGGTCGAGCTCCTCCGGCGCTCGCTGGACCTGATCGGACATCAGATCTGAGCCGTCCGGCGGCGGTATCCGGCCACTCGGTGGTGCACCTGCGCGCGCAGGTTCCCGTGCAGGACGAACCGGCGGTTACAGGCGGATCACGTCATGGCCACGGATCACCCGAAGACCCCTCGGGACGCGCTGTCGGCCACCCGGGACATGCCATCATCAAAGCATTGGAGACCGGCCGCGCGGGCCGGTCGCACCGGCCGTGAGTCCGGACTCGTGTCGAACTGTCAGGGGAGGCCGCGTGTCGACGGGTACCGGCCCCGAAACCGAGCAGCGGATGAGCGCCACCACCGAAGCGGTCGAGAAGCACGCACCGGCCCTGGCCGAGTTCTCCGACCTGCCGCCCCTCGACGGGCCCACCTCGTACGCGCTGGCGCTGCCGACGCTCGACGACCTCGGTCCGGGCGGTGTCGTGCACGAGCGTGAGATCCGCCCGCGCCGAAGACTCCGCTGGTGGCAGACGCTGCCGATCGCCCTGCTCGCCGCCGTCGGCTCGCTGATGTTCGGGTTCCCGCTGGCCTTCGGCTCCGGCGGGGCGATGGTCGGGATGCTCGGCCTGCTGCTCACCGCGGCCTCGGTCGGCTGGGGCGCGATGGCCGCCCGGCACGCCGGCTACAAGTGGCCCGGACTGCCCCGCCGGGGATCCGGTCAGCGAGCCGGCTGGCGGGCCATCGTGATCTACACGCTGATCGCCCTGGTCTCCTGCGCGCTCGCCGTCTGGCGCGTCGTCCACCTGCACAGCTGACGTCCGGCCGGAGCTGTGGACGCCGCGTCCGCCGGGGCCCGGTCGGTACCATCGTCCGTGTGAGCGAATCCCCGTTGCAGCCGGCCGGTCTCCCCTTCCTCAAGGGGCACGGCACCCAGAACGACTTCGTCATCCTGCCCGACCCGGACGGGCGGCTGGTGATCGGCCCCGAGGCCGTCGCGGCGCTCTGCGACCGGCGGGCCGGCATCGGTGGCGACGGCCTGCTGCGGGTGGTGCGCGCCGCGGCCGACCCGGTCTCCGCGCCGCTGGCCGACCGCGCCGAATGGTTCATGGACTACCGCAACTCCGACGGCAGCATCGCCGAGATGTGCGGCAACGGCCTGCGCGTCTTCGCCCGCTACCTGGTGCACGCGGGCCTGGCGAAGCCCGGACCGCTGGCCGTCGCCACCCGGGCGGGCGTGCTGCAGGCGCGGATCGCCGAGGACGCCCCCGACGGCACCCCCGGCGACATCACCGTGGACATGGGCGTGGCCCGGCTGCCCGGCCCGGACGGGATCGAGGTGACGGTCGGCAGCCGGCGCTGGCCGGCCCGCAACGTCAACATGGGCAACCCGCACGCGGTCGCCTTCGTCGACGACCTCGACCACGCCGGTGACCTGCTGGGCGCGCCGCTGACCAGCCCGGCGGGGGCCTACCCCGAGGGCGTCAACGTCGAGTTCGTGGTGGACCGGGGGCCCCGGCACGTCGCCATGCGGGTGCACGAGCGCGGCTCCGGCGAGACCAGGTCCTGCGGCACCGGCGCCTGCGCGGTGGCGGTCGCGACCGCCCGCCGGGACGGCGCCGACCCCGCGGTCACGGGGGAGAGCGTCAGCTACGTGGTGGACCTTCCGGGCGGGCGGCTGGTCATCGCCGAGCACCCGGACGGCCGGGTGGAGATGACCGGCCCGGCCGTGATCGTCGGCAGCGGCGTCCTGGAGCCCGGCTGGCTGGCCGCGCTCCCGCACTGACCGCACGCCGCCCGCCGGCGGCCCTGACCACGTCCTGATCCTGCCCGGACCGTGCCCGTCGCGCCCCGGACCGGCCCCGCCCTCCGGCCGGCCCGGCCCGGGGCCGCGTCGCCTGCGGGCCGCTCCCGGGCCCTGTCCGGGCTGATCCCGGGCTGATCTTGGGTCGTCGTTTCCGGGCCGTTTCCGGGTCGTTTTCGCGGGCCGAGCGGGTGGCCGGCGGGTGGTTTTGCCCATTTCGTACCGACGCGAATCCCCCCGATCGGGTGATCCCGATGACGGAAGGGAAGCGAGGCATCGCGGAACGTGCTGTCCTCGGTAGCATGGACCACCGGGTCGGCAGTCGCTCCGGTGCTAGCTGCCGGAGGTGCCGATGACCGTCGAAGCCGGGCAGCCCGAGACCGGGCAGCTCAGTGTCGCAGGGCTCGGTGCCCTGCAGCCGAGTACGCTCCCGCCCGCCGCTCCGCGGCCGAATCCCCCGCAGCCGCCGGCCCCGCAGCCCGCCGCGCCGCCCGCGGCTCCGCCGGCCGCCACCCCCCGATCCGCCGACGACCCCCGCGCCGCCCGACCCGGCTCCGTCAGACGCCCGCTCGGCGGGCTCGGCCGGGGCGCCCTGGGCCGCGCCGGCCGAGCCGCGCTGCTGGCCACCGGCCGCCAGCCGGCGCCGGACGCCATCGAGCCGATCGTCCAGGCGCACCGCCGGCACCATCCGCAGGCCGACATCGGCCTGCTCGGCCGGGCCTACCGGACGGCGGAGGCCAGCCACCGCGGGCAGACCCGCAAGAGCGGCGAGCCGTTCATCACCCACCCGCTCGCGGTCACCATGATCCTGGCCCAGCTCGGCGCCGGCACCACCACCCTGGTCGCCTCGCTGCTCCACGACACCGTGGAGGACACCGAGGTGACGCTCGACCAGGTCAGCGCCGACTTCGGCCCCGAGGTGGCCTATCTGGTCGACGGGGTCACCAAGCTGGAGAAGGTCGACTTCGGCGCGGCCGCCGAGGCCGAGACCTTCCGCAAGATGCTGGTCGCGACCGGCGACGACGTCCGGGTGATGGTGATCAAGCTCGCCGACCGGCTGCACAACATGCGGACGATCCGTCACATGAAGCCGGCCAGCCAGGCACGGATCGCCAAGGTCACCCGGGACGTGCTGATCCCGCTCGCCGAGCGGCTCGGCATCCAGGTGGTGAAGGCGGAGCTGGAGGACATCGTCTTCGCCACCCTGCACCCGGAGGAGCACGCCCGGACCAGGGCGCTGGTCGCCGCCCACGAGGCCGATCCCGACACGCTGCTGCAGCCGTTCGCGGAGGCGCTGGGCCGGCAGCTGGCCGAGGCCGGGGTGTCGGCCGGGGTCACCGTCCGGCCCCGGCACGGCGTCTCGGTGCACCGGGTGATGGTGAAGCGCTCCGGAGCGGCCGGGCGGGACGGGCTGCCGCAGGGTCTGCACCCGGCCGACTTCGGGCGGGTGCTGGTGGTGGTCGAGGAGAACGCCGACTGCTACGCCGTGCTCGGCGAGCTGCACACCTGCTGGACCCCGCTGCCGGGTGAGTTCAAGGACTTCGTGGCGGCCCCCAAGTTCAACCTCTACCAGTCCCTGCACACCGCCGTGGCGGTCGACGGCGAGGTGGTGGAGGTGCTGGTCCGCACCCGGCAGATGCACCTGGTCGCCGAGACCGGCGTGGTCGCGCTGGGCGACCCGCACCAGCCCGGCGGGCAGTCGGCGGGCCAGCCGGGCGGGCAGCCCGGTGGACAGGGCCCGCGCGACGAGCTGGACCGCACGGACCCGGCCCGGCCCGGCTGGCTGAGCCGGCTGCTGGAGTGGCAGCAGGAGACACCCGACCCGGACGCCTTCTGGTCCACCCTTACCGCCGAGCTGGCCGGCGACCGCGAGATCACCGTCGTGACGGAGAGCGGCGAAACGCTTCAGCTCCGGGCCGGGGCCAGCTGTGTGGACGCCGCGTACCTGATCGGCGAGGAGACCGGCCACCGATGTATCGGCGCCCGGGTCAACGGCCGGCTCACCGCGCTCTCCACCGCGCTGGAGGACGGCGACGTGCTGGGCATCCTCACCGAGGGCGGCGGCGGCCCGGACCAGCTCGGTGCGGCGGGGGGCTCGGAGCCGTCCGGCCCGGCGCCCGAGTGGCTGGCGTACGCCCGTACTCCCGGCGCGCGGCTGGCCATCGAGCGCTGGCTGGCCGACCACCCCGCCGGCGCGCCGGTGGTGCGGACCGGCCCCTCCGCCGAGCAGCCCGCCCCGCCCGGGCCGCCGTCCGCCGGCCGGGGCGCCGCGCCGGTGGCGGTCGCCGGGCGGCCCGGGGCACCGGTCCGGCTGGCCCGCTGCTGCACCCCGGTGCCGCCGGACGAGGTGACCGGCTACGCGACCAAGGGCGGCTCGGTGACCGTGCACCGCACGGGCTGCCCGGCGGGGGAGCGGATGCGGGCGGCCGGGCGCGGCCCGCTCATGATCACCTGGGTGCCGGACGCGGTACCGCCCTCGGGCTACCGGGTCACCCTGAGGGCCGAGGCGCTGAACCGGCCCCGGCTGCTGGCCGACCTCACCGCCGTGATGTCCGCCGAGGGGATCGGCATCGTCTCCGCGGAGGTCGAGCCGCCGCAGGAGCTCCGGGTCCGCCACACCTACACCATCGAATTGCCCACGGCCGGCACGCTGCCGCTGGTGATGCGGGCGATGCTGCGGGTCTCCGGGGTGTACGACGTGTGCCGGCCGCAGCCGGAGGGCGCGGGAAATGCGGATGACCCGCCCGGTCCGGGCGTGCGACCATCATGGGGAATTCACGGCCGGTCCGCGGCGTTCCCAGAGGTGTAGAAGCGTTACTGGCACCTGCGGTCCTGAGGGGTTGCTCCGATCCGCCCGGACGGTACGAGGTACAAGGGGGCGGCGGCGGGCACACTCCCTGTGCGACCGTTCCGCACGGTCACGCACGGCCACCCGCAACCGCTGAACAAAGGACAGAATGACCTCCACGTTCGAAACCCGCGACCAATCCGATGACTCCTCCCGTCGCCTCGGCGACCTCCGGGCCGAGGCCCTGATGGACGAGGACCTCGCGGCCATCGACGAGGACCTCGACCGCCACTACGACGGCGACCAGTACGACCGTAGCGACCGCGCCGCCCTGCGCCGCGTCGGCGGCCTCTCCACCGAACTCCAGGACGTCACCGAGGTCGAGTACCGCCAGCTCCGCCTGGAGCGCGTGGTACTCGTCGGTGTCTGGACGAACGGCACCGTCGAGGAGGCGGAGAACTCGCTCGCCGAGCTCGCCGCCCTCGCCGAGACCGCCGGCTCCGAGGTGCTGGACGGTGTGATCCAGCGCCGTGACAAGCCCGACGCCGCGACCTACATCGGCTCCGGCAAGGCCCGCGAGCTGCGCGACATCGTCGCCGCGACCGGCGCCGACACCGTGGTCTGCGACGGTGAGCTCACCCCCGGCCAGCTGATCCAGCTGGAGGACGTCGTCAAGGTCAAGGTCGTCGACCGGACCGCCCTGATCCTCGACATCTTCGCCCAGCACGCCAAGTCCCGTGAGGGCAAGGCGCAGGTCTCGCTCGCGCAGATGCAGTACATGCTGCCGCGGCTGCGAGGCTGGGGTCAGTCGCTCTCCCGGCAGATGGGTGGTGGCGGCTCCGGCTCCTCCGGCGGCGGCATGGCGACCCGTGGTCCCGGTGAGACCAAGATCGAGACGGACCGGCGACGGATCCGCGAGAAGATGGCGAAGCTCCGCAAGGAGATCGCCGACATGAAGAAGGGCCGCGACACCAAGCGCCAGGAGCGCAAGCGCCACCAGGTGCCGTCCGTGGCCATCGCCGGCTACACCAACGCCGGCAAGTCCTCGCTGCTCAACCGGCTCACCGGCGCCGGCGTCCTGGTGGAGAACGCCCTGTTCGCCACCCTGGACCCGACCGTCCGCCGGGCGCAGACCCCGAGCGGCCGGGTGTACACGCTGGCCGACACCGTCGGCTTCGTCCGGCACCTGCCGCACCACCTGGTCGAGGCCTTCCGCTCCACCATGGAGGAGGTCGCCGACGCCGACCTCATCCTGCACGTGGTGGACGGCTCGCACCCGGAGCCGGAGACGCAGCTGGCGGCCGTCCGCGAGGTGATCGTCTCGGTCGACGCGCAGAACGTGCCGGAGATCGTCGTGATCAACAAGGCGGACGCCGCCGACCCGCACGTCCTGCAGCGCCTGCTGCGCCGCGAGCCGCACGCCATCGTGGTGTCGGCCCGCAGCGGCCAGGGCATCGAGGAGCTGCTGCGCCTCATCGACGACGAGCTGCCGAGGCCCGCGATCGAGGTCCAGGCGTTGGTCCCGTACACCCGGGGCGACCTGGTCTCCCGGGTGCACGCCGAGGGCGAGCTGCTCGCCACCGAGCACACCGGCGAGGGCACCCTGATCAAGGCCAAGGTGGCCGCCGAGCTGGCGGCCGAGCTGGAGCGCTACACCGTGGTGACGCAGGGCTGAGCCCGGCCCACCCGAACGCCGAGGGCCCGATCTCCCCAGGAGATCGGGCCCTCGGCGTTCGTCGTGGCGCGGGTCAGCGCTTCTTCTTGCTCACGTAGTCGAACATGTTCTTCGCCTGGGCCTGCAGCGAGGGGCCGGCCATCCAGGCGGCGGGCTTCGGGCCGATCGAGTTGACGCTGATCAGGGCCGGCTTGCCGTCCTTGGTGACGAACCAGCCGCCGCCGCTGGAGCCCGGGGTCATGGTGCAGCCGATCACGTACATGGTCGGCCGGGCCGCCTCGAAGGAGAGCTTGGCCGGCTTGACGGTGGAGTCGCAGTGCTCCAGCTCACGGCCGTCGAACGGTGCCGCCGACGGGTAGCCGTACGCGAAGGCCGAGGTGACCTGGTCGCGCGGGGCGTTGAACCAGACCGGCACGGAGCTGCCGACGGTCTCCTCCAGCGACTTCCCGTCCCCGTTCATGTTGTGGACGTGGATCATGCCGAAGTCGTACTGGCTGACCGGGCCGCCGTCGTGGCCGCCCTCGGCCGCCCACTGCGGGCTCACGTAGGCCTCGTCGGCCGCCCACCAGCCGTACGGGGCCACCTCGGCCTCGCTTGCCTTCTTGCCGTTGCTGTACGCGCCGCTCTTGTTGAAGGACGGGACGAAGGTCATCTTCTGGAAGAACTTGCCACCCTTGCCCTCGTGCAGGCAGTGCGAGGCGGTGTACACCAGGTTGCTCCGGCCCGGGTTCGCCGGGTCGCTGACCACGGTGGCCGAGCAGTAGCCGCCGCCGCCCTTGCCGTCCTCCAGGAACAGCTTGCCGAGCACGGCGGTCGCGGCGTTGTACGGGTGGGCCTGGGGCTTGGCCGGTATCGGGCTCGGCAGCTGCGGGTCGGTCTCGTTCTGGGCGGTGGCGCTCTGGGTGCTGAACTCGGGGGTGTCCCGGCCCGCGGCGGCCTCCATCTTCGTCATGTCCCAGAAGCCCTTGACGACATCGTTCTTGAGGATGTTGTCGTTGGCGAACTTCGCCCAGTCGTCCAGGCTCCAGTTGGCGAGGTCGGCGAGGCTGGTGGGCAGCCCCAGGCCAGGCTTGCCGGACGCGGCGCCGGTGGCCGCGACGGTCGGGGCGGTGGTAGCGCCCGCGTCGGCGCTCTGGTCGCTGTTCTCGGGCCCGCAGGCGGTCGCGGTGAGCGAGAGAACGGCCAGGACGGAGGCGGACGCCAGGGCGGCCCTGCGCCGGACCGGGCTCGTGCGGACGGTGTTCGACATGGTGTGTGGTTCCCCGTGGTGGTCGTGAGCGGTGGTGAGGGTGGTGGTGAGTGCCGCCGGGCGGCGGTGCCCCGGCAGCAGGGGGCCGGTGGGCCGGCCTACTTCTTGGAGATGTAGTCCAGGGCCTGCTTGGCGACGGTCTCCAGATAGGGGCCGCTCAGCGAGGTGTGTTCCTGGGTGCCGATCGAGGTGTTGCTGACCAGGGCGGTCCTTCCGTCCGGCATCTTGGCGAACCAGCCGCCGCCGCTGGAGCCCTGGGTCATGTCGCAGCCGATGGTGAGCATCGAGGGCCGCTTGGCGTCGAACGAGAGCCGGGACGGCTTGCCGCCGTCGCACTTGTACAGCTCCTGGCCGTCGAAGGGCTTGGAGAGCGGGTAGCCCCAGGCCGCCACCGAGAGTGCGTCGCGCGGGGCGTCGAACCAGACCGGGACGGCCGAACCGACCGTCTCCTCCAGCGACTTGCCGCCGCCGTTCTGGTTGTGCACCCGCATGACGGCGAAATCGTACTGGCTCGCCGAGTCACCCGTGCCGCCGCCCTCGGCCGTCCACTGCGGCGAGGGCACGACCTTGTCGGCCCACCAGGTGCCCAGCGGCGCGAGCTGGTCCAGCGGCGCCTTCTTCCCGCCGCTGGAGGCACCGGAGTTGTTGTACGCGGGGACGAAGACGAGGTCCTTGTAGAAGCCGCCGCCCTTGCCCTGGTGGACGCAGTGGCCCGCGGTCCACACCAGGTTGCTCCTGCCCGGGTGGGCCGGGTCGGCGATCACGGTGGCCGAGCAGTTGCCGCGCCCGCCCTCGGCGCTGAAGAACACCTTCCCCGAGGGCTGCTTGGTGTACGGGCGGGCCACCGGGGAGGCCTTCACCACGGGCGGCTCGGGGTCGCTGGCCCCGCTGTCGCCGGCCGGCGGCGTGGTCGGCGGGGCCGGGTCGGCGGGCTTGGAGTCGCCCATCTTGTCCGGGTTCCAGAAGTCCTTGACCACCGGGTTGTTGAAGACGTGCTGGTTGGCCCAGTTGTCCCAGTCCTCGAACTTCCACTTCTTCAGGTCGTCCCAGGTCTTCGGCAGCCCGTCGAGCAGGCCGGACGGCAGTCCCGAGGGCAGCGTCAGCCCGCCGATCACCCCGCCGCCGCCCGCTGCCGGGCCGGTGGCGGCCGCCTGGCCGGCCGGCGGCGGGGCTGCCTTGCCGCTGTCGTCCGGGCCGCAGGCGGCGCTGCCGAGGAGGGCCGCCACGACGAGGGCCGCGCCGACGGAGCTGCGGCGCGCGCGGGCCGGCCGGGCGGCCGTACCGGGCGCGCGGTCGGCGGATCGGCGGATCGGTGACATGGGCTTCGCTCCCCCTGTGGTCCACTGCCCGACGCCGACGACCGGTCGCCGGGGGTGACGTGCCGCAGGGCTGCGGCCGCGTCGCGGGCATGGTGGAGTCTTCCACCGGCCATCAGGACGGCCGTGGCCACCCCCCGGTTGCAGGCGATGATGGACGGTCACCGATCCGTGACACGGCGCTCGGAGCGTGTCCTCGGCCGGTTGCCGCGCAGCGTTGCCACCCCTTCGGCGTCGTGTCAGGGAAGCAGCTGCTCCCCCCTGAGGGTGAGTAACTCGCGATCTTCACTCCAACGAGTGATCCGTTCTTGTGATCACCCCTCAGGGATAGGTAACCCTTACCTGACGCACGGTGAGAGGTGCCCGCCAGACATCCCCCGACAATGCCGCGTCCGGAGTCCCCCGCGCCCCAAGGAGCAGCCTTGAGCACCGCCCTCACCGGAGCCCCGACCGCACTTCCGTACCTGCCCCATCAGGCAGCGGCGGAAGAGGCCGGGGTGGAAGCGGCCCATCCGGACGGGAGCGGTCCGCAGCGGGCGGCGCCCGAGCGGGCGGGCACGGAGCGGGCCGGCGCCGAAGCCCGTGCACGCGCAAGAGGGGCGGCGCAGCCGGACCGGCTGCTGCACCAGGACCCGGCCGTCGCCGCCGAGCAGGCCGCGCTGGAGGCCCTGCTGCGCTGCTGGACCCGGGAGACCGGCGCCCGCCCCGGCCCCGACGGCCTGCTGCGGATCGACGTCCTCGGCGGCGCCGCCCGGCTGACCGTCCCGGTCCGGCACTGGTCGGCCTGCGGCTGGCACCGGTTCGACGCCGCGACCCTCGCCGGTGCGGGCGCCGCCGAGGCCGCCGCGGCCGGACCGGAAAGCCCCGCCGCTGCCGGGGAGCCCGGCCGGCCCGTCCCGGACGGGGCCCCCGTCGACGCCGTCACGGCCGCCGCGCTGCTCGCCGCGGCCGCCGCCGACCGCCCCGACCCCGGCCGGATCGCCGACCTCGCCGCCCGGGTCGCCGACTCGGTGACCCGCACCGCCGACATCCTGGCCCACCGCCGGCAGGCCGCCGACCCCGCCGCCCGGCCCGCTTCGCCCTTCCTGGCCGCCGAGCAGGACCTGCTGCTCGGCCACCCGCTGCACCCGACCCCGAAGAGCCGCGACGGACTCGGCCCGGCCCAGAGCGCCGCCTACTCGCCGGAGCTGCGCGGCTCCTTCCAACTGCACTGGTACGCCGTCGACCGCGAGCTGCTCGCCGCCGGCTCCGCGCTGACCAGCACCGCCGAACAGCTCACCGAGAGCCTGCTGGCCACCCCCGGGCTGCTCCCGCCCGGCACCGCCGCCCTCCCGCTGCACCCCTGGCAGGCCCGCGAGCTGGCCCTGCGCCCGGCGGTCGCCGCGCTCCTCGCCGACGGCCGGCTGCACGACCTCGGCCCGCACGGCGCTCCCTGGTACCCGACCTCCTCGGTCCGTACCGTCTGCCGCCCCGGCACCCCCTGGATGCTCAAGCTCTCGCTCGGCCTGCGGATCACCAACTCCCGCCGGGAGAACCTCCGCAAGGAGCTCCACCGCGGCCTGGAGGTGCACCGGTTGTTGGAGAGCGGCCTCGGCGAGGAGTGGCGCGCCGCCCACCCGGGCTTCGACATCGTCCGGGACCCGGCCTGGATCGGGGTGGACCTGCCCGCCGCCGGGGGCCGGAGCGGCCCCGCCGACCCCAGCGGTCTGGACACCGTGCTGCGGCAGCAGCCCTTCGGCCCGGAGCAGCGCGCCCTCTGCGTGGCCGGTCTGGTGGCCGAGCAGCCGCTCGGCGGTGACGGGCCGGTCCGCAGCCGGCTGGGCGACGTGCTGCGGGCCCTGTCCGCGCGCTGCGGCCGTCCGCTCCGGACGGTGGCCACCGAGTGGTTCCTGCGCTACCTGGACGCCGTCGTGCTGCCGGTGCTCTGGCTGGACGGCCGGGCCGGCATCGCCCTGGAGGCCCACCAGCAGAACAGCCTCGTCCTGCTGGACGCCGCCGGCTGGCCGGTCGGCGGCCGCTACCGGGACAACCAGGGCTACTACTTCCGCGACTCGTACGCCGAGCGGCTGCACGCCCGGCTGCCCGGCCTCGGCGAGGCCAGCGACACCTTCGTCGCGGACGCCACCGCCGACGAGCGCTTCGCCTACTACCTGGGCATCAACCACGTGCTGGGCCTGATCGGCGCGCTCGGCTCCCAGCGGCTCGCCGACGAGCAGGTCCTGCTGGCCGCCCTGCGGCGCTTCCTGGCCGGTCCCCGGGCCGCCGCCACCGGCTCCGCGCTGCCCGCCCACCTGCTGGAGGCAGCCACCCTGCGCTGCAAGGCGAACCTGCTCACCAGGCTGAACGGCCTGGACGAACTGGTCGGCCCGGTCGAGACCCAGTCGGTGTACGTGGACATCGCCAACCCGGTGGCCGCCGCGTGACGGCCGGCTCCCGGGCGGGGGCGCCGGTACGGTTCGCGCCGCCGGCGCCGCGCGCCCCCGCCGACCTGCTCGACGGCATCGCCCGCTGGGGCACCATGCCCACCGACGCGGGTGACTTCCGGCTGCGGCCCGTCCGGCTCGCCCCCGACCTCGACCTGCTCACCGGCTGGATGAACGACCCCGAGGTGGCCGCCTTCTGGGAGCTCGACGGGCCGCCCGCCACCACCGAGCACCACTTGCGCGGACAACTGGAGGGCGACGGCCGCAGCGTGCCCTGCATGGGCCTGCTGGACGGCACCCCGATGAGTTACTGGGAGGTCTACCGGGCCGACCTCGACCCGCTCGCCCGGTACTACCCGGCCCGCCCGCACGACACCGGGGTCCATCTGCTGCTCGGCCCCTCCCGGGCCCGCGGCCGGGGCCTGGGCACGATGCTGCTGGCCGCACTCGCGACCCGGATCCTGCAGGTTCGCCCGCGCTGCACCCGGGTGGTCGCCGAACCCGACGTACGCAACCTGCCGTCCGTCCGGGCCTTCGAGCGGGCCGGGTTCCGGGTCACCGCCGAACTCGACCTGCCCACCAAGCGCGCCGCCCTGATGATCCGCCAACGCCCGCCCGGCCGCCCGGCCCAGGCGCCGCCGTCCCTCCCCTAGGAATCCCCCTCCGTCATGGAAACGCCCACCCCCGACCCCTACGACCTGCTCGGCGTCGGCATCGGCCCGTTCAACCTCTCGCTCGCCGCACTGGCGGACCGGGAGGCGGGCCTGCGCACGCTGTTCTGCGAGGCCCGGCCGGAGTTCCGCTGGCACCCGGGGATGCTGGTCGAAGGCGCCCGGATGCAGGTGCCCTTCCTCGCCGACCTGGTCTCGCTGGTCGACCCGACCAGCCCCTGGTCCTTTCTCAACTACCTGCGCGAGCAGGACCGGCTCTTCCCGTTCTACTTCGCCGAGCGCTTCCAACTGCCCCGCCGCGAGTACGACCACTACTGCCGCTGGGCCGCCGAACGCCTGCCCGCCTGCCGGTTCGGTACCGAGGTCACTGCGCTGCGCTGGTCGGACGGCCTGTTCAGGGCCGAGCTGACCGACACCGCGACCGGCGGCGGACGGACGGTACTGGCCCGCAACGTCGTCCTCGGGGTCGGCACCCGCCCGGTGCTGCCGGAGGTCTTCGCCGCACTGGCAGGGCACCCGCGGGCCTGGCACTCGGCGGACCACCTGGACCGCCGGCGCGAGCTGGACGACGCCCGGGACATCACCGTCGTCGGCTCCGGTCAGTCCGGCGCGGAGGTCTTCCTCGACCTGCTGCGCCGGCGCGGCGAGGACGGCACCCGGCTGCGCTGGCTCACCCGCACCCGGGCACTGGCCCCGATGGAGTACTCCAAGCTCGGCCTGGAGCACTTCACCCCCGACTACACCCGTTATTTCCACGGGCTGCCCGCCGGCGTCCGCGACGACCTGGTCACCGCCCAGTGGCAGTTGCACAAGGCCGCCAGCGCCGAGACGCTCGCCGAGATCCACGACCACCTGTACGAGCGGACGATCGGCCGCCCGATCGACTCGGCCGCCGTGGAGATCACCCCCGGCACCGCCGTCACCGACGCCCGGCCGGGCCCCCGCGGCGGCCTCGAACTGAGCTGCCGGCACGTCGACTCGGCCGCCGAGTACGTGCTGCGCACCGACGCCGTGGTGCTCGCCACCGGCTACCGGGCCGCCCGGCCGGCCGCGCTCGGGCCGCTGGCCGCCCTGATCGACTGGGACGAGGCCGGCCGCTACCGGGTCGACCTGGACCACCGCGTCGCCACCCTCCCGGAGTTGACCGGCGGGCTGTACGTTCAGAACGCCGAACTGCACACCCACGGCGTCGGTACCCCCGACCTCGGGCTCGGGGCCCACCGGGCCGCCGTGATCCTCAACGCCGTCGCCGGCCGGACCGTCCACCGGCTGCCCGCCCGCACCGCCTGGACCGGCTTCTCCCCGCCTGCGGCCGCCCCGCGGAGCACGGCCGGCACCTCCGACAGCCCCGGTGCCACCGACAGTCCCGGCGCCACCGACAGTCCCGGCACCACCGCCCCGACCACCACCGGCTTCCCACGACCCCAGGAGTGGCCCCGTGCCGCAGCAGCCAGCCGCTGAGCCGCCGCTGTACCTGCCCCCGCAGCTCACCCCGGAGCACTGGCAGCGGGCCCGCCGGGCGATGCTGGCCAAGATGCTGGGCGAGTTCGCGTACGAGGAACTCATCACCCCGGTCGTCGAGGACGGCGGCGGCCACCTGCTCGCCCTGCCCGGCGCGGTGACGTACCGCTTCACCGCCCGCCGCGGCGCCTACGGCAGCTGGCAGGTCGACCCGGCCTCGCTGCACTGCTCGCACGACCCGGACCTGGACCCGCTGCGCTTCGTCCAGTTCGCCCGCCACGAACTCGGACTCGGCGGCGACACCACCGGCCACCTGGTGCGCGAGCTCACCGCCACCCTGCTCGCCGACGCCCACCAGCTCGCCACCGCGCCGACCGCCGCCGAGCTGGCCGACCTCGGCCACACCGAGCTGGAGGGCCGCCAGGGCGGGCACCCCTGGATCGTCCCCAACAAGGGGAGGCTCGGCTTCTCCGCCGCCGACGCCGCCCGCTGGGCCCCGGAGGCCCGCACACCCCGGCCGCTGCCCTGGATCGCCGTGCACAAGCGGCTCGCCGCCTACCGCGGGGTGCCCGGCCTGGAGACCCCGGAGCAGCTGTACCGGGGCGAGCTGGACGACCCCGCCGCGCTGCGCGCGGTGCTCGGCGACGCGGCCGACGACTACCTGCTGCTGCCGGTGCACCCCTGGCAGTGGGACGAGACCGTGGTGCCGCTCTTCGCCCCCTGGATCGCCGCCGGGGAGATCGTGCCGCTGCCCTCCGACGGCGACCTGCGGCTTCCCCAGCAGTCCATCCGCTCCTTCTTCAACGTCAGCCGCCCGGACCGCTGCACCGTCAAACTGCCGCTCGCCATCCTCAACACCCTGGTCTGGCGGGGCCTGCCGACCGAGCGCACGCTGGTGGCGCCGGCCGTGACCGGCTGGATCCACGGGCTGCGGGACGGCGACGCGTTCCTGCGCGACGAGTGCCGGGTGATCCTGCTCGGTGAGATCGCCTCCGTCACCGTCGACCACCCGGTCTACCGGGAGCTGCCCGAGGCGCCCTACCAGTACAAGGAACTGCTCGGGGCGATCTGGCGGGAGCCGCTCGGGCCTTTCCTGGACCCGGGCGAGCGGGCCCGTACGCTGGCCTCCCTGCTGCAGAGCGGCCGGGACGGCCGGGCGCTGACCGCCGAGCTGATCACCCGCTCCGGGCTCGGCCCGCAGGAGTGGGTGGGCCGGCTGTTCGGCGCGATGCTTCCCCCGCTGCTGCACTTCCTCTACCGCTACGGCACCGTCTTCTCCCCGCACGGCGAGAACGCCATCGTGGTGTTCGACGCGGACGACGTGCCCGTCCGGCTCGCGGTCAAGGACTTCGTCGACGACGTCAACCTCAGCGACCAGGACCTGCCCGAGCTGCGCGGCATCCCCGCCGAGGTGGCCGGGGTGCTGCTGCGCGACCGGCCGGACTTCCTCTGCCAGTTCCTGCACTCCGGCCTCTTCATCGGCGTCTACCGCTACCTCGCGCCGCTGCTCGACCAGCAGCTCGGCCTGCCCGAGGCCGAGTTCTGGGCGCTGCTGCGCGAGGAGATCCTGCGCTACCAGGCCCGCTTCCCGGAGCTGCGCGAGCGGTTCGAGCTCTTCGACCTGTTCCGGCCGGCCATCGACCGGCTCTGCCTCAACCGCAACCGGCTCCTGCTCGACGGCTACCGGGACCGCCCCGAGCGGCCGCACGCGGCCGTGCACGGTCAGGTGCCCAACGCGCTGCACCCCGGTGTGCTGGCGGCGATGCCCGGTCGGCGGAGCCGGATTGTCAGTGCCGCGCCGTAGGGTGGGAGGGCGATGACGAACGACTCCCAACCCCAGCCCCTGCCCGGTGACGACGAGGCCGAGCCCGCCGCCGCACCCGAGGTGAAGCGCTCGCGCCTGCCGGATCTGCTGCACGCCGCCGTGGCCGCGGTCGGCGGCGTGGAGCGCCCCGGCCAGGTCCGGATGGCCGAGGCCGTGGCCGACGCCGTCGACCACGGCGAGCACCTGCTCGTCCAGGCCGGCACCGGCACCGGAAAGTCCCTCGCCTACCTGGTGCCGGCGCTGGCGCACGGCGACAAGGTGGTGGTCGCCACGGCCACCCTCGCGCTCCAGCGCCAGCTGGTGGAACGGGACTTGCCCCGGACGGTCGAGGCGCTGCACCCGGTGCTGCGCCGCCGCCCGCAGTTCGCCATGCTCAAGGGCCGCTCCAACTACCTCTGCCTGCACCGGGCGCACGAGGGCACCCCGAGCGAGGAGGGCGAGGGCCTGTTCGACCCGGTCGAGGCGCTCGGCGGCCCCACCGGCAAGCTCGGCCGGGACGTCCTGCGGCTGCGGGAGTGGGCCGACGAGACCGAGACCGGCGACCGTGACGACCTCACCCCCGGCGTCTCCGACAAGGCCTGGGCCCAGCTCTCGGTCACCTCCAAGGAGTGCCTGGGCGCGACCAGGTGCGCGTACGGGCAGGAGTGTTTCGCCGAGAAGGCCCGCGAGCGGGCCAAGCTGGCCGACGTCGTCGTCACCAACCACGCGATGCTGGCGATCGACGCGATCGAGGGCGCGCCGGTGCTGCCCGAGCACGCGATGCTGATCGTCGACGAGGCGCACGAGCTGGTGAACCGGGTGACCGGCGCGGCCACCGCCGAGCTCACCGTCGGCGCCGTCAACCGCGCGGTGAAGCGGGCCGCCAGGCTGGCCAACGAGAAGGCGGTGGACGCCCTGCAGGCGGCCGCCGAGAGCTACCACGGGCTGATGGAGACGGCCCAGCCCGGCCGGGTCGAGGAGCTGCCCGAGTACCTCTCCTACGCGGTCTCGGCGATCCGGGACGCCGCCCGCCAGGTGATCACCTCGCTGGGGGAGACCAGGGACAAGGCCCTCACCGACGAGGACGCCGTCCGCAAGCAGGCGATGGCCTACGCCGACACCCTGCACGAGACGGCCGAGCGGCTGCTGGCCGAGTCCGAGTACGACGTGGTCTGGATCGAGCGCTCGGACCGCTTCGGCCCGGGCACGGCCTCGCTGCGGGTGGCGCCGCTGAACGTCGCCGGGCTGCTGCGGGAGAACCTCTACAAGGAGCGCTCGGTCGTCCTCACCTCGGCCACCCTCAAGCTCGGCGGGGACTTCAACGGGGTGGCCGGCTCGCTCGGTCTGCCCGGCGAGGGCCGGCTGGCGGACGTCCGCACGCCGCAGGACCCGGAGCTGGAGTTCGGCGAGGACACCCCGCCGTACTGGCGCGGGATCGACGTCGGCTCGCCCTTCGACTACCCCAAGCAGGGCATCCTCTACGTCGCCAAGCACCTGCCGCCGCCGGGTCGCGAGCCCGACCGGCCGGAGATGCTGGCCGAGCTGGAGGAGCTGATCGGTGCGGCCGGCGGCCGTACGCTCGGGCTGTTCTCCTCGATGCGGGCGGCGCAGGCGGCGGCCGAGGCGCTGCGTGAGCGGCTGGACAACCGGATCCTGCTGCAGGGCGAGGACACCCTCGGCGAACTGATCCGCGACTTCGCCTCCGAGCCGGAGGCCTGCCTGTTCGGCACCCTCTCGCTCTGGCAGGGAGTCGACGTGCCCGGGTCCGCCTGCCAGCTGGTGGTGATGGACCGGATCCCGTTCCCGCGGCCGGACGATCCGCTGATGAGTGCCCGGCAGAAGGCGGTCGAAGAGGCGGGCGGCAACGGCTTCATGGCGGTCGCCGCCAACCACGCGGCGCTGCTGATGGCGCAGGGCGCCGGCCGGCTGGTGCGGGCCGTGGACGACCGCGGGGTGGTGGCGGTGCTGGACCCGAGGCTGGCGACCGCCCGGTACGGCAGTTACTTCCGTTCCTCCATGCCGGAGTTCTGGTACACCACCGACCGCAACCAGGTGCGGCGCTCGCTGGCCGCGATCGACGCCTCGGCCCCGGAGCCGCGCCCGGTCGCCAAGCGCGGCTGAGCGGCGGTACCGGGCCTGGTTCTCGGCCGCCGCGGCCGGGCATGACAGAGGGGGCTCCGGCTGCGACCGGAGTCCCCTTCATCTGTGGTGGGTTCAGCTGTTCCCCGCCGCGGGCCGGGTGGGCCGGGCAGCCCGGCGGTGCGCACCGCCGGTGGGTCAGAGCCGGCGCAGCACCGCCACGACCTTGCCCAGGATGGTCGCGTTGTCGCCGGGGATCGGGTCGTACGCCGAGTTGTGCGGCATCAGCCAGATCCGCCCGTCCTCGCGCTTGAGGCGCTTGACGGTGGCCTCGCCGTCGATCATGGCGGCCACGATGTCGCCGTTCTCGGCGACCGGCTGACGGCGGACGGTGACCCAGTCGCCGTCGCAGATGGCGGCCTCGATCATCGAGTCGCCGCGTACGGTGAGGGCGAAGAGCTCGCCTTCGCCGACCAGCTGACGGGGGAGCGGGAAGACGTCCTCGACGGTCTGCTCGGCGAGGATCGGGCCACCGGCGGCGATCCGGCCGACCAGCGGTACGTACGAGGTGGACGGACGGCCCGCCGTCTCGGCGGTGTTGGGCCGGGTGACCTCGACCCCGCGCACCTCGTAGGCCCGCGGGCGGTGCGGGTCGCGGCGCAGGAACCCCTTGCGTTCCAGGGCCATCAGCTGGTGGGCGACCGAGGAGGTGCTGGACAGGCCGACGGCCTGGCCGATCTCCCGCATGCTCGGCGGGTAGCCCCGGCGCTGCACGGAGTCCCTGATGACCTCGATGACGCGGCGCTGGCGTTCGGTCAGCCCGGCCTCGTCCGTGCGGATGCCGGGCGGGCGGCCGGGGAGCGAGCGGGTGGGTGCCGGGTGGCCGAGAGCGGCGTCCTGGGCGCCGGCGTGCTCGATCGGCTGGTCGGGGACGCGGCTCACGTTGGAGACGGCCGGGCCGGCGTGGCGGTGGTCTTCGCTACGGTCCATGCTGTGGTCCACACTCTGGTTCGTGGTGCGCTGCCCCACCTTGAGCTGGGTGTGTTCCTGCACCGGGATGGTGTTGCTTTCGATCGTGTTCACGGCGGCCCCTCTCGACGGATGTCCTCCCCTTTTCCAGCCCAACGGCACCACCTATCGAAAGGTTGCGCCAAACACACGTTCGAGTGAATTATTCGAGAGTTGACACACTCGATCAAGGCTTTGTTGTACATCGATTAAATGTTCGACTGCACAAGTCTAATCCGGGGCGGCGCGCCTGGGTGGCTGGATCCCCCAAAGACCTAGATCTAGTGGCTAGAGTGCTCCTCGGACCCACAAGTTGTGGTCGACCCCCTCGCATCGCGTAGACTCGTCGGGGTCCGCACGTCATGCCAGGGAGGGAATCCTCAGGTGCACTGCCCCTTCTGTAGGCACTCCGACAGTCGCGTTGTCGACAGTCGCACCACCGACGACGGCAGCTCGATCCGCCGCCGCCGCCAGTGCCCCGACTGCAGCCGCCGATTCACCACGGTGGAGACGGCCGCGCTGATGGTCGTCAAGCGCAGCGGCGTCACCGAGCCGTTCAGCCGGGAGAAGGTCATCTCCGGAGTCCGCAAGGCCTGCCAGGGCCGCCCGGTCACCGAGGACGCCCTCGCCCAGCTCGGCCAGCGGGTCGAGGAGTGCCTGCGGGCCAGCGGCAGTGCCGAGCTCTCGACACACGACGTCGGGCTCGCCATACTCGGTCCGCTCAAGGACCTCGACGTCGTCGCCTACCTGCGCTTCGCCAGCGTGTACCGGGCGTACGACGGACTCGAAGACTTCGAGGCCGCCATCGCGGAACTCCGCGCCGAGCAGGCCTTCGCCCTGGTGGACGGTGCCCCGGTGCCGGCCCCCGCCGCCGCGTCCTGACCGGCCGGCACCGCACGACCCGAACCGGCGCGTCCTTCGACGCGGCGGTGTAACACCGACGTACTACAACCGTACCGACCAGCCCTTCGGGGCTGACGCGCGCCCGAAATCTGGGCACAGAACACCACAAACCGTGCGGTAGCAGCCGGCGACCCGGCTGTCCGCACACCAGGAGAAGCGAACCAGCGGCACCCCGGAAGCAAAGGGGCGCCGAGGGCGTTTGCCCAGGAGGAGGAGCGAGAAGTGACAGACACGACGAGCGGTTCCGCACGCGGGTCCAAGTCCGAGAAGGCTGCCAAGGGCGCCGCCGGCAAGGCGACGAAGGGCGGCCTGCGGATCGAGCGCATCCACACCACCCCTGGCGTACACCCCTACGACGAGGTCACCTGGGAGCGCCGCGACGTCGTCATGACCAACTGGCGCGACGGCTCGATCAACTTCGAGCAGCGCGGCGTGGAGTTCCCCGACTCCTGGTCGGTGAACGCCGTGAACATCGTCACCTCCAAGTACTTCCGCGGCGCCGTCGGCAGCCCGCAGCGCGAGTGGAGCCTCAAGCAGATCATCGACCGCGTGGTGCTCACCTACCGCGCCGCCGGCGAGAAGAACGGTTACTTCACCGCCCCGAACGACGCCGAGATCTTCGAGCACGAGCTCACCTACGCGCTGCTCCACCAGGTCTTCAGCTTCAACTCGCCGGTCTGGTTCAACGTCGGCACCAAGCAGCCCCAGCAGGTCTCCGCCTGCTTCATCCTGGCCGTCGACGACTCCATGGAGTCGATCCTCGACTGGTACAAGGAAGAGGGCATGATCTTCAAGGGCGGCTCGGGCGCCGGCCTGAACCTCTCCCGGATCCGCTCCTCCAAGGAGCTGCTCTCCTCCGGCGGCAACGCCTCCGGCCCGGTCTCCTTCATGCGCGGCGCGGACGCCTCCGCCGGCACCATCAAGTCGGGCGGCGCCACCCGTCGCGCGGCCAAGATGGTCGTCCTGGACGTGGACCACCCGGACGTCGAGGCCTTCATCGAGACCAAGGTGAAGGAGGAGGAGAAGATCCGCGCCCTGCGCGACGCGGGCTTCGACATGGACCTCGGGGGGGACGACATCACCTCCGTCCAGTACCAGAACGCCAACAACTCGGTCCGCGTCTCCGACGAGTTCATGACCGCGGTCGAGAACGGCACCGAGTTCGGTCTGCGGGCCCGGATGACCGGCGAGGTCATCGAGACCGTCGACGCGAAGAAGCTCTTCCGCAAGATGGCCGAGGCCGCCTGGGCCTGCGCCGACCCCGGCATCCAGTACGACTCGACGATCAACCACTGGCACACCTGCCCGGAGTCCGGCCGCATCAACGCGTCCAACCCCTGCTCCGAGTACATGCACCTGGACAACTCCAGCTGCAACCTCGCCTCGCTGAACCTGATGAAGTTCCTGCGCGACGACACTGCGTCCAACGGTGGGCAGGGCTTCGACGCCGAGCGCTTCGCCAAGGTCGTCGAGCTGGTCATCACCGCGATGGACATCTCCATCTGCTTCGCCGACTTCCCCACCGAGAAGATCGGCGAGACCACCCGCGCCTACCGCCAGCTCGGCATCGGCTACGCCAACCTCGGCGCCCTGCTGATGGCCACCGGCCACGCGTACGACTCCGAGGGCGGCCGCGCGCTGGCCGGCGCCATCACCTCGCTGATGACCGGCACCGCCTACCGCCGCGGCGCCGAGCTCGCCGGCGTGGTCGGCCCGTACGACGGCTACGCCCGCAACGCGGCGCCGCACCAGCGGGTCATGAAGCAGCACGCCGACGCCAACGCCGCCGCCGTGTCGGTGGACGAGCTGGACGCCCCGGTCTGGGCCGCGGCCACCGAGACCTGGCAGGACGTGCTGCGGATCGGTGCGCAGAACGGCTTCCGCAACGCCCAGGCGTCGGTGCTCGCCCCGACCGGCACCATCGGCCTGATGATGGACTGCGACACCACCGGCGTCGAGCCCGACCTCGCCCTGGTCAAGTTCAAGAAGCTGGTCGGCGGCGGCTCGATGCAGATCGTCAACGGCACCGTGCCGCGCGCCCTGAAGCGCCTCGGCTACCAGCCCGAGCAGGTCGAGGCGGTCGTCGCCCACATCGCCGAGCACGGCAACGTGGTCGACGCCCCGAGCCTGAAGCCCGAGCACTACGAGGTCTTCGACTGCGCCATGGGCGAGCGGGTCATCTCGGCGATGGGCCACGTGCGGATGATGGCGGCGATCCAGCCGTGGATCTCCGGCGCCATCTCCAAGACGGTGAACATGCCCGAGATCGCCACCGTCGAGGAGATCGAGGAGATCTACTTCGAGGCGTGGAAGCTCGGGGTCAAGGCCCTCGCGATCTACCGCGACAACTGCAAGGTCGGCCAGCCGCTCTCCGCCAAGACCAAGACCCCCGCCGCCTTGGCCCCCAAGGCCGAGGCTGCCCCGGTGGTCGAGAAGGTCGTCGAGTACCGCCCCGTCCGCAAGCGCCTGCCCAAGGGCCGCCCGGGCATCACCACCTCCTTCACGGTGGGTGGCGCCGAGGGCTACATGACCGCCAACTCCTACCCCGACGACGGCCTCGGCGAGGTCTTCCTGAAGATGTCCAAGCAGGGCTCGACCCTCGCGGGCATGATGGACGCCTTCTCCATCGCCGTCTCGGTCGGTCTGCAGTACGGCGTCCCGCTGGAGACGTACGTCTCGAAGTTCACCAACATGCGCTTCGAGCCGGCCGGCCTCACCGACGACCCGGACGTGCGGATGGCGCAGTCGATCGTCGACTACATCTTCCGCCGCCTGGCGCTGGACTTCCTGCCCTTCGAGACCCGCTCCGCGCTGGGCATCCACTCCGTCGAGGAGCGCCAGCGGCACCTGGACACCGGCTCGTACGAGCCGCTGGAGGCCGAGGAGCTGGACGTCGAGGGCCTCGCCCAGTCCGCCCCCCGCGCCGCGGAGCCGGTGGCGGCCGCCAAGCCCGTCGCCGTCGAGGCGCCGAAGGCCGCCCCGGCCCAGGCCCACAACTCCACCGAGCTGATGGAGATCCAGCTCGGCCTCAACGCCGACGCCCCGCTCTGCTTCTCCTGCGGCACCAAGATGCGCCGCGCGGGCAGCTGCTACCTGTGCGAGGGCTGCGGCTCGACCAGCGGCTGCAGCTGATTGCGGGCGCGGCCCGGGCGCCACGGCGATGAGCACCGCTCGCCGAGGACACCGGGCCGTGCTCCCCGGCAAGCCGCAAGGTGACGAAGGGCGCCGACCATCGGGTCGGCGCCCTTCGTGCTGCCCGGGTTCCGACCTCCCCCGACCGGCCGAACAGGGCCTCGGCCGGGGGATGTCACGTTCCGGCGGGCCGTCCGGTCGTTCTCCTGATGACGGAAGAGAGAAGGGCAGACCTGTGACGAAGCCGATTCTGGTGACCGGGGGCACCGGCACGCTGGGCCGGGAGGTGGTGCGGCTGCTGCTCGCCCGGGGCTGCGAGGTGCGGGTGCTCAGCCGGCGGGAGCACTCCGGGGGCGGGCACGCCTGGGTGGTGGGGGACCTCGCGACGGGGGCGGGGGTGGACGCGGCGGTCGCCGGCGTCGCGGCGGTGGTCGACTGCGCCACCACCCAGGGGAAGGCGGACGTCACGGCGACGGCGAACCTGGTGGCGGCGGCGCGCCGGGCCATGGTGCCGCACCTGGTGTACATCTCGATCGTCGGCGTGGACCGGGTGCCGCTGGGCTACTACCGGGCGAAGCTGGCGGCCGAGCGGCTGGTCCGGGAGTCGGGGCTGGGCTGGACGGTCCTGCGGGCCACCCAGTTCCACGACCTGCTGCTGTCGGTGCTGCGGGTGACCGCGAAGTCCCCGGTGGTGCCGGTGGCGGCGGGGGTGCGGTTCCAGCCGGTGGACGTCCGGGAGGTGGCGGCCCGGCTGGTCGAGCTGGTGGGCGGGGAGCCGGCCGGGTACGCGCCGGAGCTGGGCGGGCCGAGGGTGATCGGGTACGAGGAGCTGGCGCGGGCGTACCTGCGGGCGGCGGGGCTGCGCCGGGTGCTGCTGCCGGTCCGGCTGCCGGGGGAGACCTTCCGGCGGTTGCGGGCGGGCGGGAATCTGACGCCGGAGCACGCGGACGGGCGGGGGACCTTCGAGGAGGCGCTGGCGGAGCGGTTCGGCGGGTCGGCCTGAAGTGTCAACTTGGGTTGACAGTGCCCGACTGTCAACCTAGGTTGACACTATGAGCGACACCAAGGAACTCGCGGCAGCCGCGAGCAGTCGTGACCCCGCCGTGGGCCTACGGGCGGTCCGAGCCCTGCGCGACCTGGCGGACCGGCTGGAGGACCTCCAGGTCGGCAATGCCCGCGGCCAGGGCTGGTCCTGGCAGGACATCGCGATCTGCCTCGGCGTGAGCCGGCAGGCGGTCCACAAGAAATACGGCCGACGCGGATTCGGGACGGACGAGAAGGACGGAGGCTGAGATGTTCGAACGATTCACCGTTGCCGCGCGCCAGGCGATCGTGCAGGCCAAGGAGGAGGCTTCCGAGCTCCGGCACGACCACGTGGGCACCGAGCATCTGCTGCTCGGCGTCCTCGGGCAGGCCGCGGACCCCTCCGCCCGGGTGCTCGTCGACGCCGGGCTCGACCTGGCCACCGCGCGGGCCGCCGTGGTCCGACTGCTCGGCCCCGGCGACGACGCACAGGCGCTGGCCGCGATCGGGGTGGACCTGGACGCCGTCCGGGAGGCGGTCGAGGCCGCCTTCGGCGAGGGGGCGCTGGACGGGCCGGCGAGGGAGGGGGAGCGCCGCGGCCGGAGCTGGTTCAAGGGCGGCGGCCGCAGCCCGTTCACCGGCCGGGCGAAGAAGACGCTGGAGTTGTCGCTGCGCGAATCGATCCGCCTCGACTCCGGCCACATCGCGGTCGGTCACATCCTGCTCGGCCTGCTGCGCGAGGGGCAGGGCCTGGGGGCCCGGGTGGTCGCGGAGCACGGGCTGGACCTCGCGGCCGTGCGTCGGGCGGTCGAGGTCCGGCTCGCCGAGCCGGCCGGCTGACGGGGCGGTCGCGGGCCGGCCGCGGGCAGGCCGGCCGCAGGCAGGGCGGCCCGGGTGGGGTGCGTCGCGCCCGGGGGCGGCCGGCCCGCCCGGGGTCGGCAGCCCGCCGGTGCCGCCGATCCGGTCGTCGGTCGCCTGTCGGTCGTGCCCGGGTCGGCGCGGACGCCGACCGGTCGAAGCCCGGTGTTCCCGAACCGTCCGTCAACTGGTCGGTTGAGTACATCAAATGAATGGATATGATCTTTCGATCGCGCCTGGCGCGCAACCGCCCGGAGGCCACGGCAGCGTGCCCCCGGGCGGTTGCACGCTGCCCGCCCCGCCGTCGACGCCTGCAGCCGAGGACCGGACTGATGAGAGCACGCACGAGACCCGCCGACGGGCCCCGCCTGCGACCGGCCCCGCGCACCGTCGCCCTGACGGGCGCCGCGGTGCTGCTGGCCGCGGTCGCCGGCCCGGTGGCCGTGACCCGGGCGACCGCCGCCGACCAGCCGCTGACCGCCGCCGCCGTCTGCGCCGTCGTCGTCCTGTGGTGCATAGCCGTCGGACTCGCCGCCGGCGCCACCGAACGGGCCCGCCGCCTCGCCGCCGAACTGGCCACCTGCCAGGACGAACTGGCGGACGCCCGGAACGACACGGCCGGCGCCCACACGCGGACCGCCGAGTCCACCGCCGCCGCCGAGGCCGCCCGCAAGGAGCGCGACACCGCCCTCGCCGCTCTGGCCACCGCCCAGGACGAGCTGGCCCGGGCCGAGAAGGAGGCCGAGAACCGGCACGCCGAACGCCGCGAACTCCTCCGGCTGACCGACGAGATCCTCCCCGCCGTGGTCGAACGGCTGCGAACCGGCGACTCCGTGGACACCGCGCTCGCCGAGCACCGCCGCCACCCGCAGATCGCCGTCCTGCGCACCGTCGCCGAACAGGTCGGGCGCGGCGAGCGGGAGCGGGCGGCCGCGCTCGCGGTCTGCGCCACCGCCGCCGGGCGGGTCCAGGCACTGGCCACCAGCATGCACGCCGACCTGCGCGAGATGCAGCACCGGCACGACGAGGACGTCCTCGGCGACCTGCTGCGGCTCGACCACTCCACCGCCCAGGCGGGCCGGCTGGCCGACAGCATCGCCGTCCTCACCGGCGCCCGCTCCGGCCGCCGCTGGACCAAGCCGATCGGCGTGGAGTCCGTCCTGCGCGGCGCGCTCGGCCGGATCGGCGCCTACCAGCGGGTGCGGCTGCACAACGCCAGCACCGCCGCGGTCGCCGGGTACGCCGCCGAAGGCGTGATGCACGCGCTCGCCGAACTGCTCGACAACGCGGCCAACTTCTCCGCCCCTCCGGCCGAGGTGCACGTCTACGTGGAGGAGGTGCACGCCGGCCTGGTGATCACCGTCGAGGACGGCGGGCTCGGCCTCGGCGACAGCTGGCTGCGCCGCGCGGAGCGGGCGGTCTCCGGCGAGCCCCTCGACCTCGGCGCACTGTCGGCCGGCACCCGGATCGGGCTGGCGGTGGTCGGCTCGCTGGCCCGCAAGCACGGACTGACGATCTCCTTCCGGCCGTCCGCCCGGGGCGGCACGGGCGTGGTGATGCTGATCCCGCAGCAGTTGGTCACTCACCCGCCGGCCGCCGAGCCGCCGCCCGCGGCCCCGCCGGCGCCGCCCGCCCGGCCCGTGCCGGCCGCCGTCCCCGCTCCCGCGCCGGTGCCCGAGCTGGTCGCGGCCGCCACACCCGGTGACACCGCCGGGCGGGGGAGCGGGCCGACGGTCGACGGCGGCCTGCCGCAGCGTCGCCGCGGCCAGACCCTCGCGGCCGCCACGCACGCCGCGGCGGTTCCCGGCGGGACGCTCACCGTCGCGCCGCCGGCGGCCGAGCCGCCGCGGACGGCCGCCCCCGATCGGATCGACGCCGCGCGGGCCGCCCGGTTCGGGGCGTTCCGCAAGGCCCTGCAGGGCCAGGACACATCCGACGATTCCCCCGTATCCCCGAAGGACGACTCCTGATGAGCAGCGCGACCGGCCGTGACCTCGACTGGCTGTTGGAGAACCTGCTGACCGCGACGCCCGGTGCCAGGCACGCCCTGGTGCTCTCGGCGGACGGCCTGAAGCTCTGTCACACCGCTGCCCTGAGCACCGACCAGGCGGACCAGCTCGCCGCCATCGCCTCCGGGATCCAGAGCCTGGCGCACGGCGCCTCGATCGAGTTCGGCGACCGCACCGGCGGCGTCCGGCAGTCGATGACCGAGTTCCACGGCGGCATCCTGTGCATCGTCGCGGCCGGCGAGGGCGCGCACCTGGCCCTGGTCACCGACGACGACGCGGACGTGGGCGTGGTGGGCCACAACATGCACGGCCTGATCGAGCAGATCGGCAGTCACCTGAGCGCCCCGCCGCGGGAGCAGGACGAGGGCGACGGCCGGCCGGCCGGCGTCGGCCCGGCATGAGCGCACGGCCGGTGCCGGCGGGCCGCGACGACGACCCGGACCGGCTCTACACCGTCACCCGGGGGCGCAGCCGTCCGCCGGAGAACGCCTTCGACCTGGTCACGCTGATCGTCGCGGAGTCCGGCCCGACTCCGGGCATGCAGTCCGAGCTCGCCCGGATCCTGCGGATCTGCTCGGCCCCGACGGCGGTGGTGGAGATCGCCGCCGAGCTGAGGATGCCGGTGTCCGTGGTGAAGATCCTGCTCGGCGACCTGGTGGAGGCGGGCCTGATCAGCGCCCGCCATCCGCGGTTCTCCCCGGGCCGGCGGCCGGGCGCCGCCCGGCTGCCCGACCTCGACACGTTGAAGCAGGTGCTCCATGGACTCCAGCAGCTCTGACACCGCGCTCCGCCCGGGGCGCGCGCCGCTGCGCGGGACCGCCGACAACGGCATGAAGATCGTCGTGGTGGGTGGTTTCGCCGTCGGCAAGACCACCCTGGTCGGCGCGGTCAGCGAGATCCGTCCGCTGAACACCGAGGAGACCATGACCCGGGCGGGCGTGGGCGTCGACGACACCTCCGCCGTACCGGACAAGAAGTCGACCACGGTCGCCTTCGACTTCGGCCGGATCACCCTCTCGGACGAGAACGTGCTGTACCTGTTCGGCGCGCCCGGGCAGGAGCGGTTCTGGTTCCTCTGGGACCGGCTGTTCAGCGGTGCGCTCGGCGCGGTGGTGCTGGTGGACACCCGGCGCCTGGAGGAGTCCTGGTACACGATCGACCGGCTGGAGCACCACGGCACCCCGTTCATCGTCGCCCGCAACAACTTCGGCGAGCCGACGCACGGCCTGGACGAGGTCCGCCGCGCGCTCGACCTGCCCGACGACGTCCCGCTGGTGGACTGCGACGCCCGGGACCGCGAGTCGGCCAAGCAGGTGTTGATCGCACTCGTCCGCCATCTGCACACCCGCGTCGAAGCCTCCCAGCGGGAGGGCGCGCCCGAGGAGGAGACCACCCCGTGACCGAGCCCGCCCCGACCCCGCCGCCGGGCTGCCCGGCGCACGCCGACGCGGCCCCGCTGTACGGGCCGCGGTTCCAGACCGACCCGGCCCAGGTGTACCGCGAGCTGCGCGCCGCCCACGGTCCGGTGGCACCGATCGAGCTGGCCGGGGGAGTACCGGGCTGGCTGGTCATCGGCTACCGCGAGCTGCAGCAGGTCACCGGGCAGCCGCAGCTGTTCGGCCGGGACTCGGCCCGCTGGAACGCCTGGCCGTCGATCCCGGACGACTGGCCGATGAAGCCGATGATGGCGCCGGTGCCGTCGATCCTGTACTCCGAGGGCGCCGAGCACCGGCGGCGCTCCGCCGTCGCCGGCGACGCCTTGGCCAGGGTGGACCAGTACGAGCTCAGGAAGCACTCCGAGGAGATCGCCGACCGGCTGATCGACCAGTTCGCCGGGCGCGGCGAGGCGGACCTGGTCGCCGACTACGCGCACCGGCTGCCGCTGCTGGTGCTCTGCCGGCTGTTCGGCCTCCGCGAGGAGGAGGCGCCGGCCCTGATCGAGGGCCTGCTGACGATGCTGGACGGCGGCCCCGACGCGCAGGCCGGGGCGGCGCGCCTGCTGTCCGGTATGGAGCGGCTGGTCGAGGAGAAGCGGGAGTGGCCCGGCTCCGACATCCCGTCCCGGATGATGGCGCACGAGGCCGGGCTCAGCGAGGCGGAGCTGATGCGGGACCTCCGGGTCCTGCTGATCGCGGGTCACCAGCCCACCACCTACTGGATCTCCAACGCGCTGCGGCTGATGCTCACCGACGAGCGGTTCGCGGCCTCGCTCTCGGGCGGGCGGCGCAGCGTCGGCCAGGCGCTGAACGAGGCGCTCTGGGAGGACACCCCGACGCAGATCTTCGCGGGCCGCTGGGCCACCAGGGACACCCAGCTCGGCGGGCAGCGGATCGCGGCCGGCGACCTGGTGCTGCTGGGCCTGGCCGGGGCGAACGCGGACCCGGCGGTGCGCCAGGCGGACGGTACTCCCGCGGAGGGGAACCGGGCGCACCTGAGCCACTCCCACGGCGAGCACGGCTGCCCGGCCCCGGCGCAGGAGGTGGCCGAGATGATCGCGACCACGGCGATCGAGGTGCTGCTGGACCGGCTGCCCGATCTGCGGCTGGCGGTGGCGGAGCACGCCCTGGTGTGGCGTCCCTCGCCCTGGGTCCGCGGCCTGGTGGCTCTGCCGGTCTCGTTCACCCCCGGGTACGTGGCCGGGTGAGCGGTCCTCGCGTCCCGTCGAATTCCCGAACCGAAGGAGTGCGCCGATGACCGCACCGATCGTGCTCGACCCGCTGGCGCGGGACAACGCCGCCGAGGGCGCGCTGCTGCGCGGGGCCGGTGCGGCGGCGGCCGTGGTGCTGCCCGGTGGGGTGGCCGCCTGGGCGGTGACGCGGCACGCGGCGGCGCGGGAGCTGCTGACCGACCCCCGGCTGGTGAAGGACGCCGGGCACTGGGCGGCCTTCCAGCGCGGCGAGGTGCCCCGGACCTGGCCGCTGATCGGCCTCGCGGTGCCCGGCCCGAGCATGGTGACCACCGACGGGGCGGAGCATCGCCGGCTGCGCGCGCTGGTGGCCCAGGCCTTCACGCCCCGCCGGGTGGAGCTGATGCGCCCGCAGGTGGAGGCGATCACGGCGGGACTGCTGGACACCCTGGCGGCGGGGCCGCGCGAGGTGGACCTCAAGACGGCGTTCGCCTTCCCGCTGCCGATGACGGTGATCGGCACGCTGCTGGGGGTGGACGAGGCGGACCACGCGCACCTGCGCGACCTGTACGAGCGGTTCTTCGGCAGCCGGCCCGACCCGGGCGGGATCCAGGCGACGATCGCCGCCCTGAACGCCTTTGTCGGCGGTGTGGTCGCGCAGCGCCGGGCCGCGCCCGGTGACGACCTGACCAGTGCCCTGCTGGCGGCGGACGTGGAGGGCGGCGCGCTCAGCGACGCCGAGGCGGCGGCCACCCTGCGGGTGATCATCGCGGCGGGTCACGAGACCACCGTCAACCTGATCAGCAACGCCGTCCGGGCCCTGCTCACCCATCCGGAGCAGCTGGCGCTGGTCCGGTCGGGGGAGGCGCCGTGGTCGGCGGTGGTCGAGGAGTCCCTGCGCTGGACCCCGCCGACGAGCAACTTCCTGTTCCGCTTCACCACCGAGGACGTCGAGGTGGACGGGGCGGTGATCCCGCGCGGCGAGCCGGTCCTGATCTCGTACAACGCGATCGGCCGGGACCCGGCGCAGCACGGTGTCACCGCGGAGCTGTTCGACGTCACCCGTGATCCGGCCAGGCACCTGTCGTTCGGGCACGGCCCGCATGTCTGCCCGGGTTCGCCGCTGGCCCGGCTGGAGGCGGCGGTGGCCCTGCCGGCGCTGTTCGAACGCTTCCCCGGGCTGGCGCTCGCGGTGCCGGACGGGGAGCTGTCGCCGAGCCCGTCGCTGGTGGTCAACAGTCTGAAGGAGCTGCCGGTCAGGTTCTGAGCGGGTCGGTCGGTCCGGTCACGGCGGGCGGGGCATCCTCGGAAGGGCGGGGGTGTCCCGCCCTCGCCGTCGGCGGTCGTGGCTGGTTCCAGCACAGCTCGGTCACGACTCCGACTCCACCCGATGAAGGTCGAACGGACACCTTGGCGCGAGGTTGCCATTACGTTAACGTCTTCAAGCCAGCTACCGCTGGGTACGGACAGTTCTCGTGTACAGCGCAGTGTTGCTCCGCCATATCGCCGTTGCCCGAAGCCCTGGCCTGGAGGACGCTTTGACCCTCACCCTGACCGCGACCGAGGTGTGCCGATGAACGCCCGCCGACGCCTGCTGGTGGCCCCCGCCGTTCTGGTCCTGGCCCTCACCGCAGCCTGCTCCAACAGTGCCGGCGGTTCCGGCGGCTCGGGCGGCTCGGGCGGAGGTTCGGGGTCGGCGGCCGCGCTGACCGGTGACTGCGCGAAGTTCCAGCCTTACGCGGGCCACTCGGGGACCAAGGTGACCATGTTCGCCTCGATCCTGAGCCCGGAGTCGGACAACCTGGAGAAGTCCTGGGCCGACTTCAGCAAATGTACGGGCATCAAGATCAGCTACGAGGGCTCCAACGACTTCGAGTCCCAGCTGCCCGTGCGGGTGAGCGGCGGCAACGCGCCCGACTTCGCGATCATCCCGCAGCCGGGCCTGCTGGCCCAGATGGTGAAGACCGGCAAGGTGGCGAAGCCGCCGGCCGGGACGGTCGCCAACGAGGACAAGTGGAGCCCGGTCTGGAAGACCTACGGCTCCGTCAACGGCACCTTCTACGCGGCGCCGATGAGCGCCAACATGAAGTCGCTGGTCTGGTACTCGCCGAAGACCTTCAAGGACGCCGGCATCGAGGTGCCGAAGACCTGGGCGGACCTGATGGCCGCCAGCGACAAGCTCGCCAAGGCCGGCGGCGCCAAGCCGTGGTGCGGCGGCATCGGCTCCGGCACGGCCACCGGCTGGCCCGCCACCGACTGGCTGGAGGAGATCGTCCTCGGCTCGTACGGCGGCGAGGTCTACGACCAGTGGGTCGACCACAAGGTGAAGTTCAGCGACGAGAAGATCACCACCGCGATGCAGACGCTGGCCGGCTGGATGCAGAACCCGGCCTGGGTGAACGGCGGCATCGGCGATGTGAAGTCGATCGCCACCACCACCTTCCAGGACGCGGGCGCGCCGATCCTGGCGGGCAAGTGCGCGATGCTCCAGCAGGCGTCCTTCTACCAGGCGCAGTGGCCCAAGGGCACCAAGGTCGCGGCCGACGGTGACGTGTTCGCCTTCCACCTGCCGGCCGTGAACCCGGCGGTCCCGAACCCGGTCGAGGGCGGCGGCGAGTTCCTCGCGGCCTTCTCCGACCGGCCCGAGGTGCAGGCGGTGCAGAACTACCTGTCCAGCTCCGACTGGGCCAGCAGCCGGGTGAAGACGGCCACCGGCTGGGTGTCGGCCAACCAGGGCGTGGACAAGAGCCTGTACACCGACCCGATCGACCAGCTCTCCGCCTCCAAGCTGACCGACCCGACCGCGACCTTCCGGTTCGACGCCTCCGACCTGATGCCGGCGGCCGTCGGCTCCGGACAGGAGTGGAAGTCGCTGACCGCCTGGTTCGCCGAGGGCCAGTCCATCCAGCGGGTCACCGCCGACATCGACGGCGCCTGGCCCCAGTAACCGGCGGTCCGGCAGGCAGCCAGCCGACGTCAACAGTTGAACGGTCGGCCCGCCGGTGTGCACCGGCGGGCCGACCGGCCGAGACCACCTGCCGAGGGCGGTGCGGGGCCACCCACCCGCACCGCCCGCCCCCTACGCCCCACCGGCGCCGCACCTGCCGGCCGTCACCGTCCCTCACCCCGAACGTGCCCCACCGGGGAGGAGCGGGATTCCAGGAAGGACGATCAGTCATGTCCGTCACCAGGGCGCTGCTCGCCGACGGCGCGTGGACCGACGCGAGCGTCAAACTCGGCAACATGGTGGGGGCCGTCGCGGGCTTCCTCGGCATCCTGCTGGTGATCTTCTTCGTCGCCGGCCGGGCCTCCGGGCGGATCGCCCGCCCGCTGGCGGTCGTGGTGTTCCTCGGACCGGCCGTCCTGCTGCTGATCGTCGGGCTGGTCGCACCCCTGGTGCGGACCGTCTACCTGAGCTTCTACAACGACGACGGGACCAAGTTCCTCGGCGGCAGGAACTACGGCTGGGCGTTCACCAGCGACTCCGTCCAGCATGTGCTGCTGAACACCCTGCTCTGGCTCGCGGTCGCCCCGCTGGCCGCCACCGGGCTCGGCCTGATGCTCGCGCTGCTGGTCGACCGGGTGCGCGGGCAGGCCGTCTACAAATCTCTGATCTTCATGCCGATGGCGATCTCGCTGGTCGGCGCGAGCATCATCTTCAAGTTCGTCTACGACGCCAGGGACGTCTCCCAGTCGCAGATCGGCCTGCTGAGCCAGCTGGCCATCAGCCTGGGCTGGCACCATCCGCCGAACTGGATGCTCTCCCAGCCGCTGAACACCTTCCTGCTGATGGTGGTGATGGTCTGGGTGCAGACCGGCTTCGCCATGGTGGTGCTGTCCGCGGCGATCAAGGCGATCCCGGACGAGGTCACCGAGGCCGCCCGGCTGGACGGCGCCGGCGGGGTGAAGCTGTTCTGGTTCGTCACCGTGCCGATGATCCGCACCACCCTGGTGGTGGTGCTCACCACGGTGATGATCACGACCCTGAAGGCCTTCGACATCGTCCGCACGATGACCGGCGGCAACTTCGGCACCCAGGTACTGGCCAACGAGATGTACTCGCAGTCCTTCGTGCAGTTCAACACCGGCCGGGGCAGCGCCCTCGCGGTGATCCTCTTCCTCGGGGTGCTGCCGCTGGTGGCCTACAACATCGTCCAGTTGCGCAAGGAGCGTGCCGTCCGATGAACGAGAACGGCGCGGCCCCGGCCGCCGAACCCGCCGGCGCGAAGCTGCCGGCACCCGTCGCGGGGCCGGTCCGCAAGGCCTTCAGCAGTCCGCTCGCCTCGGGTTTCGTGATCGCCGTGACGGTGCTCTGGACGCTGCCGACCCTCGGCCTGCTGGTCACCTCGCTGCGACCGAAGCAGGATGTGGCCGAGAACGGCTGGTGGACCGTGTTCGCGCACCCCGACCTGGGGCTGTCGAACTACCACACGGTGCTCTTCGAGGGCGGCTTCGGCGTCAGCGGCGGCCTGATGCCGTACCTGGTCAACTCGCTGGCGATCAGCATCCCGGCGACGGTCTTCTCGCTGGTGCTGGCGGCGATGGCGGCCTACGCGCTGTCCTGGGTGCGGTTCCGGGGCAGCGACGTCATCTTCTTCGTGATCTTCGCCCTCCAGGTGGTGCCGCTGCAGATGGCACTCATCCCGCTGCTCCAGCTGTTCTCCGGCGGGGCGCACCTGGGTTCGGTGACGATCATCCCCGCCTTCGACCTGAGCGGGACGTACGCGCCGGTCTGGCTGGCGCACACGATGTTCGCGATGCCGCTGGCGATCTTCCTGCTGCACAACTTCGTCTCCCAGCTGCCGCGGGACCTGATGGAGGCGGCGATCGTCGACGGCGCCTCGCATTTCAAGATCTTCCGATCGATCGTGCTGCCGCTCTGCACCCCGGCGCTGGCCTCCTTCGCGATCTTCGAGTTCCTCTGGGTCTGGAACGACCTGCTGGTGGCGCTGACCTTCGCCGGCGGTACGCCCGAGGTGGCCCCGATGACGGTCCGGCTGGCCCAGCTGTCCGGCTCCTTCGGCGGACGCTGGGAGCTGCTGACGGCGGGTGCGTTCCTGTCGATCATCATTCCGCTGATCGTCTTCTTCAGCCTGCAGCGCTACTTCGTCCGCGGGCTGCTGGCCGGCTCGGTCAAGGGCTGACCCGCTCCTCGTGGCCGCCCGGAGCGCGGCGGCCACGAGGAGCGTCGCGAAGCGGCGCCGGCGGACCGCCCGGTCTGCGCGGTACGCATCCCGTCGACCCTCGGGGAACGCCCCGACGAAGGCCCGGTGGCCGCCCGTTACGGGCGGCCACCGGGCCTTCGCGCGTCCGGGGGCTTGTGTCACAAATCTGCGACACAAGCCCTCCGGGGTGGATTTGAACTTGTTCAGAATGATCGCTCTCCCTAGAGTCTGCGTCATGTCGCGGCGTCGATCCAGCGCCTGCCGGCGGACTGCCCCGTGGGCTGGTTCCGCATGCCCACTGACCAGTTGAGGGTGACTCATGTCCGATTCGTCCATACCCGAGCCGTCGCCCGGCACCCCGCCGCCCGCGGACGCGCAGCCGCCGGTCACCCCGGAGCCGGCCGTCGCCGGGACCCGTCCCGTCGACCCGTTCGCCGCCCCGCAGGGCCCCCAGCCGTTCCGGCCGCAACCGCTGCCGCCGAACCGGCTGATGGCCGAGACCGCGCCCGCCCGGCGGGCACCGGCCACCCTGAGGGTGGTGCTGGCCGCGATCGCCGCAGGTCTGCTCGGTTCCTGGCTGCTGGGGGAGGGCGTCGGCGTCAACCTGCTGATCTGCGCGCTCGCCGCCACCGCGACCGCCGGGCTCGCCGCCAGGGCGGCCGGACGCGAACTCCGGCCCTGGACGGTGCTGTGGAGCGTGCTCGCCGCGGGCGTCCTGGTCGTCCCCGTGCTCTCCGACGCCGGGTGGCCGACCTTCCTGGCCGTCGCCTCATCCCTCGCACTGGCCTCCCTCGCGCTGCACGGCGGGCGCCGCTGGACGGGCGTCACGCTGGCCCTGCCCGGCTTCCTCTGGCACCTGGTGCCTTCGCTCCCGTGGGCGCTGCAGGCCCTGCGCGGCCGGGACTACCCGGCCAGGGACAAGGTCGTGCCGATCCTCAAGGCGACCGCCGTCGCGGTGGTGCTCCTGATCGTCTTCGGCGCCCTGTTCGCCAGCGCCGATGTCGCCATGGGTGACGTGCTGTCCAGCCTGACGCCCACCGTCGAACTCGACGACCTGCCGGCCCGGTTCCTGCGCTTCGTGCTGGGCACCGTCCTGGTACTGGGCTTCGCGCACCTCGCCGCCGGCCCCCGGGTCTGGGACCGCGCCACCACCAAGCCCGGCCGCGAGCGCGGCCGCCTGGAGTGGGCACTCCCGCTGACCGCCCTGAACCTGATGTTCGCCACCTTCACCGTGATCCAGGTGGTGGTGCTGGCCGGCGGTCGCGACGCGATCACCAAGAACACCGGGATGAGCCGCTCCGAGTACGCCCGGCAGGGCTTCTGGCAGCTGATGGTGATCACCGTCCTCACGCTCGGGGTGGTGGCGCTGGCCAAGCGCTGGGCCCCCCGCTCCACGCCCGCCGACCACCGGCTGACCCGGGCGCTGCTCGGCACCCTCTGCGTCCTGACCCTGGTGGTGGTCGGCTCCGCACTGCTGCGGATGTACTACTACGTGGACGCCTCCGGCCTGACCACGCTGCGCCTGTGGGTGCTGGTCGTGGAGATCTGGCTCGGCGTCGTCTTCCTGCTGGTGATCGCCGCCGGCGTGCTGCGCTCGGGATCCTTCCTGCCGCGCGCCGTGGTGCTCAGTGCGGCCGTCACCGCCGCCGTGTACGGGCTGATGGGGCCGGACGCCATGGTCGCCGAGCAGAACGTGGCCCGCTACGAGAACAGCCCGACCAAGCAGATCGACCTGCGCAACGTCCGGGACCTCTCGCTGGACGCCGTGCCGGCCCTCGACCGGCTGCCCGAGGACCTGCGGACCTGCGCGCTGCAGGAGATCGACCGGGCGCTCGCGGACGGTCCGGCGCCCTGGTACGCCACCAGCCTGGCCGAGTCCCGGGCCCGGGAGATCCTTGAGCGGCACCCGATCGGGGACCACCCGGCCGCCTCCTGCTCGGCCGTCGGGTTCAAGTACCGCTATTCGTACGACTACTGACCATCGGCCGGGCGCCCTCACGGTCGGGGGCGTGCCGGGCGCGGCAGTGACGGCGCCGGCCGGGAGCGGAGTGCTCCCGGCCGGCGCCGTGGTTCACGCGATCGAGACGATCGTCGTGGCCGTACGTCAGAGGATCGCGCCGTGCGCCTCCCCGGTGGGCAGGTCGCTCGCCTTGGCCTTGATCACGAAGATCGCGACCAGCAGGGCGACCCCGGCGAGCGCGGCACCCGCGATGAAGCCCTGCGAGATGCCGTACGCCAGGACCTGGTTGCCCATCGCCGTGGCCTGCTCCTTGGTCGGTGCGGCGCCCTTCGGTGCGGCGGCCATCAGCTCGGTGGTCCTGTCGGCCGCGGCCGTCGCGAACACCGTGGTGAGGATCGACAGGCCGAGCGAGCCGCCGATCTGCTGCATCGAGTTGAGCAGGCCCGAGGCGGCGCCGGTGTCCTGCTCGGCGACACCCGCCACGGCGAGCAGCATCACCGGCACGAAGATCAGACCCATCCCGAAGCCGAAGATGACGGTCGGGACGAGCACGCCGTCCACGTAGCCGCTGTCGGCGCTCAGGGTGGTCAGCCAGGTGAGTCCGACGGTGACCAGTGCGGCGCCGCCGGCCATGAACGGCTTGGGGCCGAGCTTCGCCTGGAAGGTCGACGCGATCTGCGCCGCCACGATGATCGCCGCGCTGATCGGCAGGAAGGCGACGCCCGCCCGCAGCGGGCTGTAGCCCAGCGGGCCCTGAACGAACAGCGTGATGTAGAAGAAGATGCCGAACATGGCGGCCGCCAGGCAGAGCATCATCACCAGGCCGCCGGTGCGGTTGCGGTCGGCGAACAGGTGCAGCGGGGTGATCGGCTGAGCGGTGGTCCGCTCGATCACCACGAACGCGGCCACCAGGATCAGGCCCGCGGCGAAGGAGCCCAGGGTGATCGGGTCCGACCAGCCGTCGGAGGCCGCCCGGATGAAGCCGTAGACCAGGGCGACCAAACCGACCGTGGAGGTCAGCGCGCCCGGGATGTCGAAGCGGCCGGTCTGGCGCTCGGACTCGGCGATGTAGCGCGGAGCGGCGAACGCGATCAGGGCCGCGATCGGCACGTTGACGAAGAACACCCAGCGCCAGTCGAGGTACTCGGTGAGCAGGCCGCCGGCCAGCAGGCCGATGGCGGCGCCGGAGCCCGCCACCGCCGAGAAGACGCCGAAGGCCTTGTTGCGTTCCGGTCCCTCCTCGAAGTTGGTGGCGATCAACGCGAAGGCGGTCGGTGAGCAGATCGCGCCGCCGATGCCCTGCAGGGCGCGCGCGGCCAGCAACATGGTGCTGTCCTGCGCGAACCCGCCGAGCAGCGAGGCGAAGCCGAAGAGCAGGGTGCCGATGATGAACACCCGGCGGCGGCCGAGGATGTCGCCCGCCCGGCCGCCGAGCAGCAGCAGCCCGCCGAAGGTGAGGGTGTACGCGTTGATGACCCAGGACAGGTCGGTGGTGGAGAACTTCAGCACGTCCCGGATCTGCGGCAGCGCGATGTTCACGATCGTGGCGTCGAGCACCACCATCAGCTGGGTCGCGGCGATCACGGTGAGCGTGATGCCTTTGCCCCGGCTTTTGCCGAGTGGCGGAGAGTTCTTGCTGAGTGTGTCGGAGATAGCCAAGATGTGCCCCCTGCTGGCTACTGCTTCGTATGCTTTCGGCTGCGGTCCGCGAATGCCTGCCGTGGTCCGGGCATGGTTCGGCGCCTGGTCCGGGCGGTGGGCCGGACCGGTCTGCCGGCCGTGGTCGCGGTCTATGAAGGAACGGTAGCGTTCACTAAGCTGGACGATAGCCGGAGCGTGTTTGTGAACGCAACCGTTCTCTAAGGTTGGTGGCGATGGATCAGGTGAAACGACTGCAGAAGGAGGCCGGCCCGTCGGCCGTGCCGGTGTCGTCCGGTTGCGCGCTGGTCGCCGGCGTCGCGGTCGGCGTCGCGGAGGTCCTCGCCAGGCCGGCCCGCCGGCGCGGCGAGGCGCTGGAGCGGGCGATCTTCGAGGCCACCCTCGACCAACTCACCTCCGGCGGGTACGCGCGACTGACGATGGAGGGTGTCGCCGGCGCGGCACGCACCGGGAAGGCAGCGCTCTACCGGCGATGGGCGTCCAAGGTCGACCTTGTGCTCGACGCCCTGCGCTCCACTCTGCCACCCCCTGACGACATCCCCGACCTCGGGTCCGCCCGAAGCGAGTTGCTGCTGCTCATCGACCGTTTCGGGACGGCTCTGGAGTCCCGGGTGGGGGGAGCGATGAACGCTCTGATGAACGAGCTGGACCACGACCAGGCCCAGGTCTTCAAGGAGTTCGTGGTCGAGCGGGTCTTCGACCCGACCAAGGCGGCCACCCTCGCCATCCTGCGCCGCGGCGAACTCCGCGGGGACGTCCGGCCCGGCGCGGCCAACCCGCTGGTCGCCGACGTCGCCCCGGCGATGCTGATGTACCGGGTGAAGGTCTGCGACGGCCGGCTCGGCGACGGCTTCGGCGTGGACCTCGTGGACCAGGTGCTGCTGCCCATGGTGCGACGGTAGGGGGCCGGGGCCGCCGCTTCCACCCGTTTTCCGGGCCGCCCCGGCCGGCCGCGTGCCGTCCGGGCCGCCCTGGGCGACCCCGAGCGGCCCGGGTGGGCCACCCGCCGGCCGGCGTACACCCTCTGCGGCGACCGCCGGCCGCGCCGCGTCCCCGGGGTCGGCCCGTCCCACCGGGTGACCGGGGCCGCCCGGCGCGCGCCGTAGGCTGGAGGGACTCCTCGTCGAAACGGATGCCCCGATGCCTGTCGTACCCCCGACCCACTCCGTCGAGCGCTCGCTGCGCCGGGCCGGCGCCCAGGTGGTCGTCGGCCTCGACGAGGTCGGACGGGGCTCCTGGGCCGGCCCGGTCACGGTCGGCGCGGCGGTCACCGGACTGCGCAAGCCGCCGGACGGCCTGACCGACTCCAAGCTGCTCACCGTGCGCCGCCGGGGCGCGCTCGCCCCGCTGCTCGCGGACTGGGTCACGGCCTACGCGCTCGGCCACGCCTCGGCGCAGGAGTGTGACGAACTCGGCATGACGGCCGCCCTGCGACTGGCCGCGGTCCGGGCCCTGGAGGCACTGCCGGTGCGTCCCGACGCGGTGATCCTCGACGGGAAGCACGACTACCTCGGCGGCCCCTGGCAGGTGCGGACGGTGATCAAGGGCGACCAGTCCTGCATCTGCGTCTCGGCAGCCTCGGTGCTCGCCAAGGTCCACCGGGACGCCCTGATGGCCGAGATCGGCGAGAGCCACCCCGAGTACGGCTTCGCCGACAACGCCGGGTACCCCTCACCGGTGCACCGGGCCGCGCTGGAGGAACTCGGTCCGACCGAGCACCACCGGCTCTCCTGGTCCTACCTCGACGCGCTGCCCAAGTGGCGCCACCTGAAGCGCGAACGGACCTTCGCCGGCGCGGACGAGCAGCTCACGCTGGGTTTCTGACGGATCCTGCGCCCCGCGCGCCGCCGTCGGCCTCCGCCCCGGCCGGCCCTCCTCCGTGCGCGTCCGGTGTTCAAGGGGTGGGGCGCCCGTGCGCGTTCGAGCGGCATTTGATAGATATCCGGGTATGCCTGTCTTCCCCGAGGAGCCGGAGATTCACGAGAGCATCCCGGGCCCCGGCGTTCCCTTCCCCCGCGAGTCGGACGCACAAGCCCGCCGTACGCCTGCCACCGGCAGCGCGTCCCCTGCCATCAACCCCGCCAACTCCCGGACCGCGGCCGCCGTGCCCGCCGTGCCGGGGCCCCGACCCGGTCCGCCGCGACCGGCACCGCCCCGGGCCGTGAAGCCCGGACCGCCGGCCCGTCCCGGCCGCGGTCCCAAGCCCGGGACGGCCGCCGGCCGCCCCGCACCGACCGTCCAGTACGTCGCCGCCCCCACGGCCGACGCCCTGGAGCGTGCCGACGACACCGTGGACCAACTGCTGGAGTCCGGCCGTCGGCCGGGTGACGTCCTGGTCCTGACCGTCGGTGAACCGCACCCGTGGCAGCAGCACGAACTCTCCTTCGGCGAGGCCCGCTACTGGGCGCAGCTCACCGAGGGCGACGACGTGTTCTACGCGGACGCGGGCCTGACCCGGCCGGCCGGCCGTGAGGTCGTGGTGCTGGTCGTCAACGAAGCCTCCCCCGACCGCGCCGGACTCGCGTTCCAGCAGGCGCTCGGCCGCGCCGGCGCCCTGCTGGTCGTGTGCGGCGAGGCCGAGGCGGTGGGCGCCCCGGGTGCCCCGGAGAGCCGACCGGCCCTGGCCTGACCGTCCCGCCGCCGGGCCTCCTCGCCCGGCACCCGCTCCCACGACCGTCGCCGGCCCGGCCGGCTCGGTCGGATCGTCGGCCGGCCCGCCCGGATCGGCCGTACCCGCCACGCCCGCTGAGGTCTCCGGACCTCAGCGGGCGGCCGTGCGTCTGGCCGGCTCGACGGCGGGCACCGCGGGCTGCCCCCAAGACCGCTCGGCCGCCCGCTCCTCACGGGCGGAGCGAGGCGGCAGCTCCGTGACGGTGTGCACCGGACCGTCGGCCCAGGAGCCCGAGTGCGGGCTGCGCCCGCCGCGACCGTCGCCGAGGGTCTGCCATCCTGCCGGCGTCAGCGCGATGTACGAGCCGCAGCGCAGGCCGTGCAGCGCCGCCGCGTCGCGCAGCGCCCACATCCAGGCCCCGTCCTGTTCCGTCCAGCCGGCCAGGCCGTCCCGGCAGCGCAGCAGCACCGCGGTCCTGGCGGGGGCGGCCCGTCGGAGGTCGTGCGGGATCACCTGGCGCAACTGGGCGAGCAGCGCGTTGCGGTGCTGCCAGCCGTCGCTGACGTGCGGGCGCGGCGTGAAGGAGGCCGACGCGACGACATGCTGCACCACGTCCAGCACGCTGATCACCACGGTGCCGGGCTGGGGCAGGTGGCGCCGGTGCAGCTCGGTCACGAACTCGCGAGGATCGCGCAGCAGCGGCACGCCGACCGCGGCCCAGCTCTCCAGATCCAGACTGCGTCTGCCGTCCGCACCCCGGGTGAAGGGATTCCGACCTCGGTCCATACCGTTGATCACGATCCTCCTTCCCTGCCCCGGCGAGTGTGCGGGTGCGCGCGTACGCCGAAGCCCGGTCCGTCGGACCAGGCATTTGGGTACGCTCCAATTCTCCCGGTAAAGAGGCCGGACCGGCAACGATGAAATGACGAACGCCGCCCGAAAGTCGACGTTCTGCCGGATATATTCCACCGGGGCGGTACGGCCATTCGGCTGAGGCCGAGACTGTCGCCCGGCGACGGCGGGACTTCGACCGGCGGCCCCCACCACCGCTGCCGGGGCCGCGCCGGCCACTGCCGTCCCCGGTGCCCCGCACACCCCACGCGCCCCTGGGTGCCGCCCCTCCCGCCGCTCCGAGCGGGTTCCCCCGGCCTACCGCGGGTCATCCTTTCGGGTCTCCCGCCGCGGCGCCCACCGGCCTGCGGGCCGGTGCCCCGGCCCGCAGGCCGTGGTCACCCCTGGACGGCCAGCACCAGCGGCAGGACGGCGCTCGCCCCGGCCCGGCGCAGCAGTCTGGCCGCCACGGTGACCGTCCAGCCCGAATCGACCAGGTCGTCGATCAGCAGCACCGGCCCGGCGGCCTCGGCGAGCGCCTCCGCCAGCCCGGGCGACAGCACCAGCGCCCCGGCCAGCGAGTGCAGCCGCTGCGCGCTGTTGCTCCGCCCGCCCTGCGGCGCGTGGCCGGCGGCGTACTCGATCCCGCCGAGCAGCGGCAGCCGGCCGATCGAGGCGATCTTCGCGCCGAGGCTCCCGACGAGCTGCGGCCGGCCCGACGAGGCCATGGTGACCACGCCGACCGGCCGGTCGAGCCGACCGCCCTCGGACGTCGCGGGGCCGGCCCAGCCGCCGGGGCCGCGGGCCCAGTCGGCGAGCACCGAGACCAGGGCGTTCACCGCGTCGTCCGGCACCGGCGAGTCCGGGGTCTGGTCGGCCAGCATCGCGCGCAGCCGGTTGCCCCAGCCGATGTCGGAGAGCCGGCCGAGCGCGCGACCGGTCTCGGCCTGCTCGCCGGCCGGGATCCGGCCCTTGAGCGGCACCCCGAGCGCGTCCATCCCGGTCGGCCACAGCCGGCGCGGCTCGAAGGTCACCCCCGGGCGGCCCAGCGCCGCGCGGGCGGCGTCCAACGCGGCGTCGGAGACGTCGGCGCTGTGCCGGGGCCCCGCGCAGTTGTCGCAGCGGCCGCAGGGCACGGCCTGGTCGTCGTCCAACTGCCGGCGCAGGAACTCCATCCGGCAGGCGGAGGTCGAGGCGTACTCCCGCATCGCCCGCTGCTCGGCCTCGCGGGAGGCCGCGACCTTGGCGTACCGGGCCGTGTCGTAAGCCCAGGCCTGCCCGGTGGCCGTCCAGCCCCCCTTGACCCGCCGCACGGCGCCGTCCACGTCCAGCACCTTGAGCATGGTCTCCAGCCGGGCCCGCCGCAGGTCGACCCGGGGCTCCAGGGCGGCCGTGGACAACGGACGCCCGGCTTCGGCCAGGGCGTCGATGGTGCGGCGGACCTGCTCCTCCGGCGGGAAGGCCAACGAGGCGAAGTACCGCCAGATCGCCTCGTCCTCGCGGCCGGGGAGCAGCAGCACCTCCGCCCGGTCCACGCCACGGCCCGCGCGGCCGACCTGCTGGTAGTACGCGATCGGGGAGCCCGGTGAGCCCAGGTGCACCACGAACCCGAGGTCGGGCTTGTCGAAGCCCATGCCGAGGGCCGAGGTCGCGACCAGCGCCTTGACCCGGTTGGCCAGCAGGTCCGCCTCGGCGCTGCGGCGCTCGGCGTCCTCGGTCCGCCCCGAGTACGAGGCCACCGCGAAGCCGCGCTCGCGCAGGAACGCCGTCACCTCGTCGGCCGCGGCCACCGTGAGGGTGTAGACGATGCCGGAGCCGGGCAGCCGGTCGAGGTGGTCGGCCAGCCAGGCGAGGCGGTGCGCGGGGTCGGGCAGGGACAGCACCCCGAGCGAGAGGCTCTCCCGGTCGAGCGGGCCGCGCAGCACGAGCGCGAGTTCGTCCGAGGTGCCGGTGCCCAACTGCTCGGCGACGTCGGCGGTGACCCGGGCGTTGGCCGTCGCGGTGGTGGCGAGCACCGGGACGCCCGGCGAGAGGTCGGCGAGCATGGTGCGCAGCCGGCGGTAGTCGGGGCGGAAGTCGTGCCCCCAGTCGGAGATGCAGTGCGCCTCGTCGACCACCAGCAGTCCGGTGGAGGCGGCCAGTTTCGGCAGCACCTGGTCGCGGAAGTCGGGGTTGTTCAGCCGCTCGGGGCTGACCAGCAGGATGTCCACCGCCCCGGCCGCCACCTCGGCCTGGATCTCGTCCCACTCCTCGGTGTTGGCGGAGTTGATGGTGCGGGCCTTGATGCCGGCCCGGGCGGCCGAGTCCACCTGGTTGCGCATCAGGGCCAGCAGCGGCGAGACGATCACGGTGGGGCCGGCGCCACGGCCGCGCAGCAGTGCGGTGGCGATGAAGTAGACCGCGGACTTTCCCCAGCCGGTGCGCTGGACGACCAGTGCGCGCCGGTGGTCGACCACCAGTGCCTCGATCGCCAGCCACTGGTCCTCACGCAGTGTCGCGGCCGGGCCGGCCAGCTCGCGCAGGACCTCCTCGGCCCGCCCCCGGACCGCGGCCCGCTCGGCCGCCGTGGCGCCGGACCGCGCCACGGCCGGACCGCCGGGTACGGGTGCGCCGCCGGGGGCGTCGGGACCGGGGAAGGCGGCGGAGGCGTCGTCCTGCGGGCTGGTGTGGGTCTCGGGCTGATCCATGCGTCCATGTAACAGTGCCGGGCCGACAAACCGCGAACGCCCTGGACGGCAGACCGTCCGCTCTTTCGCCGCAAGGGCCTTTCGGTTAAACTGACCTGACGTCAAATCCCGCTCGTGCGAGTGATTTTCATGTGCGCCGGACGGGTGACAAGATATCCACAGGCGGGGTTTGTCCACAGGAAATGACGAATTCCGGGCGGCTGACAATCCGCGCGCCATTCTTCGGTCCATGAACGAAGAACACGGCACACCGCACCCGGACCCGATCCCCGGTCACCTGCCGGTCAGGATGCGCGGCCCCGCCGACATGGCCGAGCTGCTCCCCTACCTGTTGGGCTTCTTCCCCGACGACAGCATCGTCGCGGTCGGCCTGCAGGGCGCGGACCTGCAGCAGGGCGGGGTGATCCGGGTCGACATCCCCGAAGCACCCGCGGACTGGCCGCGGGCGGCGGCCGAGACGGCCGCGCTGCTCGTCCGGCTCTCCGAACGGCGCGACCACCGGCCCGCTCAGGTGCTGCTCTACCTGTGCCGTGATCCCGAGGAGGGGGACGCCCGGCCGGTGCTCGGCACACTCGGCCCGCTGGCGGAGGCCCTGCGGACGGCCTTCGAGGCGAGGGGCGTGAGCGTCAAGGAGTCGCTGTGCGTCTCCGGCGGCCGCTGGTGGTCCTTCCTGTGCCGACGGGCGGGCTGCTGCGAGCCCTCGGGCAACCCCGTCCACCGGACTCGGGGGCCGGGCCCGGTGGTCGCCGCGGCCACCTTCGCCGGCCTCGCCCCCCGCGGCAGCCGCAAGGCGATCGTGGCCGGCCTGGCGCCGATCGGCGAGCCCGGCGCGGAGACCCAGCGGCTGGCGATCGAGCAGGCGCTGCGGCAGCCGGGCGCCGACGCCGGGGCGGCCCGCGAGCGGTCGGGGGAGCTCCTCGACGAGGTGATGGCGGAGTTCCGGGCGGGCGCGCGGGAGCTCGACGAGCGGCGGACGGCCCTGCTGCTGGTGGGGCTCCAGGACAAGCTCCTGCGCGACCGCGCCGCCGAGTACGCCGAACCCGCCGAGCTCGGGGCGGCCCAGCGGCTCTGGCGGTTCCTCGCCAAGCGCTGCGTGATCCCCTTCGACGGCTACGCGGCGGCGCCGCTGACCCTGCTGGCCTGGACGTCCTGGCTGGCGGACGACACCGCGACCGCCCGGGTGGTGCTGGGCCTGGTGCTCCGGCTCGACCCGGACTACCTGCTGGCCCAGCTGCTCCACGAGTCCCTGAACGGCGGCCTCGCCCCGGAGCAGCTGCTGGAGGGTGTACGGGCCGAGCGGGCCAGGAGAGCGGTCGCCCTGCCGGGCCCGGCGGCCGGGAACGGCCCCGCCGCGGGGGAGCGGCGCCCGCCGTCGGGGCGCCGACCGGTACCGGAGCCCGGCGCCGGGTCGGCGGCAGCGTACGAGGAGGAGCCGCCGTCGCCCGGGCCGGACGACGATCGGGGGCCCGGGCCCGCCCCAGGTCGGTCGGTGCGGGCCGGGCGGCCGCAGGCCCCGGGGCGGCCGCTCCCCGGGCGGCAGCTGTCGGCCCGCACCAGGGCGGCGGTCCGACGGCGGCGCCGGGCCGCCGAGGTCCCGCCCGGCCCCGGGGACGGCCTTCGGGCCTGGGACGGCCCCGGACACCGGTGCAGGGCCCGTGGCACCGCGGCGGGGTCGTGACGTGCGCCGGGCCGGGGCGGTGTCCCGCACCGCACGGACGGATCGTGGATCGCGTACAGGTCCGTGGCCTGCCCGGCGCAGGCCCCGGCCCGCGCACGGGCCGCCGGGCCGCCACCGGGCTCCAGGGCTCGCCGGGACCAGGGGCCGGGCCCGGCGGGCGGGCCGTTCAGAGCTCGCCGCGTGCCAGCCCGATCAGGCGGTCCAGCACCTTGCCGCCGCTCGCCCGCAGGCCGTCGTGCTCCCACTCGTTGGTGATCCACGGCTGCAGGCCGCGGACGGCGCGCGCGGTCGCCAGGGAGTCGGCGGTGTCCACGTACATGTCGTCGTGGTAGACGGCGGCGGCCACCGGCACCTCGTTGGCGGCCAGCCGCTCGAGGCTGTAGAGGTCGGGCCAGTCGGTGCGGTCGGCGAGCAACTGGGCCGTCTCCGCGAGCGGGCGCAGGGCGGGGTCGGTCTCGAACATCCAGGGGTAGATCATCTCGCCGGTGAAGAGCACCGGCGCCTCGGACCTCAGCGCGGCCCGGGCGTCGAAGCCGGGGAACTCCTTGCGAACCCGCTCGGCCGCCCAGGCCGTCCCGGCCGCGTCCACCGAACGCTGGCCGTAGATCGACTCGTGCAGCACCGCGTACAGCGGATTCTGTGCGAAGGACAGCTTGGCCTGGGCCTCCGCCAGGAAGGTGTCGGAGAGCTCCGGTCCGGCCGGTCCTTCGACCCAGGCCTCCTCCAGCAGGTAGTGCAGGACGTGCGAACCCGCGCCCGAGCCGAGCATCATGCCCAGGGCCTGGAACGCCTCGACGGTGAGCAGCCCGCCGTCCGGGAGGGTGGCGGGGGAGTCGGCCAGGCGGGCGGCGATCCGCCGGGCGGCGGCGACGTCCCCCGGGTAGCGGGCGTAGTGCGCCTCGTTCTTGCCGGCCACCCGTGGGTAGGCCGAGCGGTACACGTCGTCGGCGGAGCTGCGCAGGCCGGCCAGGCCGCCGGTGATGAAGACCTCTCGCAGGCCCTCCGGCGCCAGCGAGAGGTAGGTGAGGGCGCAGAAGCCGCCGAAGCTCTGCCCGAGCAGGCTCCAGCGCCGCTCCTCGCCCAGCAGCAGACGGCGGACGTGCTCGGCGTCCCGGACGATCGAGTCCGCCCGGAAGTGCGCGAGGTGGTCGGCCTGCGCCTGCGGTCCGCCGCGGCGGGCCAGGGTCTGCCGGGTGGCGGGTGTGGAGCGGCCGGTCCCGCGCTGGTCCAGCAGCAGCACCCGGTAGTCGTCGAGGGCCCGGACCAGCCAGCCGTCACGGCCGAGCGGCCGCCCGGCCTTGCCGCCGGGGCCGCCTTGGAGGAAGAGCAGCCAGGGCAGGTCGTCGCCCTCGCGGCCGGCCGCGACCACCTCCCGGGCGTACACCTCGATCCGCTCGCCCTGGGGCACGGAGTGGTCGAGCGGCAGGTGGAAGACGTGATCGGTCGTGACGATCCCGGGCAGCCGGCTGGCGGTGGACATACAACTCCTCGGTATGTGCTGGTCACAGCTGTCATGACCACCGCCCACGGTGTTGCCGGTGCGGAGGCCACGACCCCCGCACCGTATCCTGGCGGCGGCCGGGCACCGGTTCCGCGGCCGCACCACATCGGCTCGGGGCAGCCGGAGCACGGCCGGGGCCGATCCGGTCCCGTCCGCCTGGCGTGCTCGTGGCTCCACCCGACGGGCCACCGTCCCGCGACCGGACGGCACCACCGGTGCGCACCGGACGACCACCGCGGCGCACCGATGGCGTGACCTGTTGAGGGTCCACGGCGTTCATCCTGGGGAATATCGGCACCGGGGCGGTACACGGCCGGTCCGACGCGGTACCGCCGGCGGCAGGGGGCTGCCGGCAGCAGACGTCCGGGCTGCGGCCGGGAGACTCGACGGGGAGTCACCGGCCCGACCGGGGCGGACCGACGGCCCCGACCGGCCGGTCCGGCAAATCGGTTCGGCAAGGCAGCACAGGGCGGCGAGGCGGGAGCGCCGCCCGGTACGGGCCGCCCGCACGACGAAGCAGTCGGGCACGACGAGGTGCCGGTACGGAGCAGTGCCGGCGCACCGCGGCGCCGGAGTACGGCCCGGCACTCGCCAGTGCCACCCAGTAGTGCCATCCAGCAGTCCGACAGAAGCAGTCCGACGGCCCGGCGGAGCAGCAGTCCACCGGGACCGGACGCACCAGATCGCGATCGAACACGCTCGCGGCCGCCCGGCCCACAGCCGGGCGGACCGCCGAGGGGAGGAGAGTCCGGTGACCGCCACGAGGCCACCCCAGGCCGCGCCGGCCGAGAGCGTGGTCGGCGCACCGAGACCCGCCGGCCGGCCCGACCACACGCCCAGGCCGGCCGCCGGCCCGGCACGCCCCCAGCCCCCCGCCGCCCATCACGCGGTGGTCTGCGTCAACGCACCGGCGATGGCGGCCTCCGGCCCGGACGGCCAGCTGCGCGGCCACGGCCTGCACGGCTTCTACCGCTCGGGCATCCGCGTCCTGGCCCGTCTGGAACTGCGGCTCGGCGGTATCGAGCCGCTGCCGCTCCAGGGCACCCTCACGTCGGCTGCCGAGGCCCGCTTCCTCGGTGCGGTCCGCCTCCCCGGCGACCCGGACCCGGATCCGGCCCTGACCGTCGAGCGGCTGCGGCACGCCGACGGGGTGGAGACCGTAACGGTCCGCAACAGCGGAAGCCGTCCGGCCCGGCTCCCGCTGGAGCTGGCGATGGGCACCGACCTGGGCCCGATGACCGAGATCGCCGCCGGCCTGCGCTCACCCGACCTCCCCAGCCAGGTGCAGTCCGCCGGGCTCCGCTGGGCCGGCCCGACGCACAGCGCGACGGTGACGGCCAAGCCCTCGCCGCACGCGGTGCTGGCCGGCGCCGGTGTCCTGCGCTGGGACCTCGAGGTCCAGCCGGGAGCGAGGTGGTCCGTCGAGCTCCGCACCGAGCTCGAGATCACCGGCCCGGGCCCGCGGCCACCGGGCGGCCGGGGGACGGGCGTGCCGCTGCCCTGGGCCGAGGCCGAGGTGCGCTGCGACGACCCCCGCGCCGAACTGCTCGTCCCGCGTTCCCTGGACGCCCTGGGCCGGCTGCTGCTGGCCGACCCCGACCGCCCCACCGACCTGTACGCCGCGTCCGGCGCGCCCTGGCGGTTCGGCCTCGCCCCCGCCGACGCCCTGTGGGCGGCCCGGCTGACCCTGCCGCTCGGCACCCGGCTCGCGGCCGGCACTCTCCGGGCGCTGGCCCGCCGTCAGCAGCCCGCCGGCGGGCCCGGCCAGCGCCCCGAGGGTCTGCTGCCCGGCGCCCTGCGGCACGCCGGCCCCGAACTGCCGCCCTCCTGCACGGCGACCGAGGCCACCCTGCTGTTCGTCACGGTGCTGGCCGAGGCCTGGCGCTGGGGCCTGCCCCGGCAGGAGGTGGCCGAGTTGCTGCCGGCGACCGAGCGGGCGCTCGGCACGCTGCGGGCCGGCCTCGTCGACGGCTTCGTCACGGACCTCAGCCGCCCGGTGGAGGACCGCTCGGCGAACCCCCCGGCGGCCCGGGGCGAGGTGCAGGCCCAGGCCTTGCGGGCCGCCCTGCACGGCGCGGAGCTGCTGGAGGCCTTCGGTAGGCCGGGTGCCGGCGAATGGCGCGACTGGGCGGCGGCCCTGCGGTCGCGGTTCCGGGAGAAGTTCTGGATCGACGACCTCTCCGGCGGCCGCCCCGCCGCCGCGCTGGCCGTCGGCGGCCGCCCGCTGCCCGCGGTGGCGTCCTCCCTCGTCCACCTGCTGGACCTCGGGCTCTCCTCGGACGGCGGCCGGCACGAGGGTCTGCTCGACCGCGAGCAGACCCGGATGGTGGCGCAGCGGCTCGCCGCGCCGGAGCTGGACTGCGGCTGGGGTCTGCGCACGCTCAGCGCCAAGTCGGCCCGCTTCAACCCGCTGGGCCACCGCAGTGGCGCGGTGCGGGTCCACGAAACGGCTCTCGCGGTCGGCGGTCTGGCCGAGGCCGGCTTCGAACGGGAGGCCGGCGCGCTGCTCGAAGGCCTGCTCGGCGCCTCCGCGTACCTGGAGGGCCGGCTCCCCGAGATGTACGCGGGCGAGCAGCGGATCCCCGGCTGCCCACCGGTGCCGCACCCGGCGGCCTGCCGCCCGGCGGCGGTCTCCGCGGCGGGGGCGGTCCATGCCGTACTCACCCTGGCCGGCGTCCGCCCCGACGTCCCGGCCGGCCGGGTGCTGGTCAGGCCGGCCAGCACGGCGCCCCTGGGCGAGCTGCAGCTGACCGGCCTGCGGGTCGCGGGGGAGCCGTTCTCGGTGCGGGTGAGCCGGATCGGTGTCGCGGTCGTGGAGGAGGCGTCGGCCGACCTGCAGCTCGGCGCCCGCTGAACCAGCTGCGGCTGCGGCTGCCGGGCCCGCGGAACCGGCCGGGGCGCGGGGCCGCCGCGTCCGCGCCCGGAGCGCCCGGAGCGCCCGGCAACCGGCCTGCCGGGTGTCCGGACGGCTGCCCCGCCAGCACTACCTGCCAGCAACACCGGCCCGGACACGCCCGCCCGGACACGATCACCCGGACACGATCACCCGGGTGACGCCCGCCCCGACATGCCAGCCCGGGCGCGGGCGTCGCCGGCACGGGTGGATGTGGCCGCCCGACCGTCTGCGCCCGGACGCCTGTCCCGGGCAGCCCGGGCCCGGAGGCCGGAGCGCGGCCGCCCGCACCCGGACGTCAGCGCCTCGGGGCCCGTGTCCCGGAGCGGCCGACGTCACGGACGCGAGGCCCTGTGCTTATCGTCAGAGAGACGACTATGATCGTCGCCATGTCGCGTTATGACCCGTCGGCCTTCCCCCCGTTCGCTGTCACGGTCGACCTGGTGGTGCTGACGGTGCGGGACCACGCGCTCTGTGCCCTGCTGGTGCGACGGGGCGAGCCGCCCTTCCAGGGGTACTGGGCGCTGCCCGGTGGCTTCGTGCGCCTCGACGAGGGCCTGGCCGAGGCTGCGTCGCGGGAGCTGGCCGAGGAGACCGGCCTGCGGGCCCACTCCGCCCCCGAACACGGCTCGGTCGGGGCCCACCTGGAGCAGCTCGCGACGTACGGGCACCCGCAGCGCGACCCCCGGATGCGGGTGGTCAGCGTCGCCTACCTGGTCCTCGCGCCCGACCTGCCGACCCCTCGCCCGGGCGGGGACGCCAGCAGCGCGCGCTGGGCGCCGGTGGCCGAACTGCTCGGCGGCAACCCCGCCGACGGCGTGCCGCTGGCCTTCGACCACGGGCTGATCCTGGCGGACGGGGTCGAGCGCGCCCGGTCCAAGATCGAGTACTCCTCGCTGGCGACCGCCTTCTGCTCGACCGAGTTCACCGTGGGCGAGCTGCGCCGGGTCTACGAGGCCGTCTGGGGCGTCTCCCTGGACCCGCGCAACTTCCACCGCAAGGTCACCGGTACGCCGGGCTTCCTGCTGCCCTCCGGCGGCACGACGACCCGTCAGGGCGGCCGCCCGGCGCAGCTGTTCACCGCCGGGGGTGCCACCGACCTCAACCCGCCGATGCTGCGCCCGGAGTCCTGACCTCCGAGCCCTCCCCCCAAGTCCTGACTGCCGGGCCCCGGCATCCGAAGCCCGAACTCCGCACCCGGTCCCGCCCGTCCGCCCACCCGGGCCGGTGCGTCCGGGGGATGCCCGAGGTGGGATTTTCCCCTGATCGGGTGAGGTGTGCGGACTTGTGCCCGACGCCGCTTCCGTAATGCCCGAAATCTCCGACTGCGGCACCTAGTGTGCTGGCGCGGGGACGTCCGGGGAGGCCCGTGCCGTGGACCCGGCCGGTCGAGGTAATGGGAGCAGCCAGCGATGATCCAGATCACCGGACTGACCAAGGTCTACCGCCGGGGCCGGCCACCGGCCCTGCTCGACCTCACCTTCGATGTCCGCCCCGGCATGGTCACCGCCCTGCTCGGCCCCGAGGAGTCCGGCAAGAGCACCGCGCTGCGGCTGATGCTCGACCTCGAACGCGGCCAGGGCGTCACCCTCTTCGGCGGCCGCACCTACCGCACGCTGCGCAGGCCGGAGCGCGAGGTGGGGGTCGTCCTGCCGACCGTCGGGGCGATGGCCGGCCACCCGGGCCGGACCGCCCGGGGCCACCTGCGGATGCTCGCCGCCGCCGCGGGCGTGCCGACCGGGCGCGCCGACGAACTCCTGGAGCAGACCCGCCTCGCCACGGTCGCCGGCCACCGGCTGCGGGTCTTCTCCCCGGGTATGAACCGCCGTCTGATCCTCGCCGGAGCTCTCCTCGGGACGCCGGGCACCCTGGTGCTCGACGCGCCGACCGAGGGTCTCTCCCCGCGCAACATCGAGTGGTTCCACTCCTTCCTGCGCTCGTTCGCCGTCGCCGGCGGCTCGGTCCTGGTGACCACCCGCGCCCCGCAGGAGGCGGCCCGGCTCGCCGACCGGGTGGCCACCCTGGAGCAGGGAAGGTTGGTCGCGGACCAGCCGGTCGCCGACTTCCGCCGCACCCGGCTGCGCCCCGAGGTGTCCGTCCGGGGCCCGCAGATGGCCCGGCTCGCGGACCTGCTGCTCGGCCAGGGCGCGCTGGTCCGCCGGGACGGCGCCGTGGGCCTGGCGGTCTCCGGGATCGGCCGGACGGAGATCGGCGAACTCGCCTACCGGCACGGAATCCTGCTGCACGAGCTGGCCGAACGGGTGGTCGAGCAGCCGGCGCCACGCGCCGCACTGCCCGCCTCCTCGGGCCGCTCGGGCCAGGTCCAACTGCACAAGGCCCGCCGGGCGCCCGACGGGCAGCCGTCGCCGGCGTCCCCGGTCGTCCCCGGTCCGCAGACCGCTCCGATCCCACAGGCCGCACACCCCCCGCAGGTGTCACCGGCCCGGCAGGCCGCACTGACCGCACCGGCCCACCGGTCGCCGCAGGCCGCTCAATCCTCGATGTCGGAACCGGCCCTGACACCGTCTCTGGCGCCGGCTCAGGTATCGGCTCCGGGTCGACCCCTGCCGCCCACCCAGGCGCTGCCGGTGATGCAGGCCCCGTCGGGATCCACCCCCTCGCACCTACCGCCGTCCCCGCTGGCGCAGCAGCCGCCACCCGCCCAGCAGGTCCCCCAGGGGCGTCAGTCGTCCGAGCCCGGCTACGCCCTGCGCGCCGCCTCCGCCGGCAGCACGGGCGCCGGCACCACCAGCACGGCCGCCACCGGTGCGCCCACCGCCGGTACACCCGCCTTCGACACACCCGCCTTCGGTACGCCTTCCATCGGTTCCCCCTCCATCGGCTCGGCCGCCACCGGCACAGCCTTCACCAGTACGCCTTTCACCGGAGCGACCTCCGGTGCGAGCGCCCTCTCCAGGGCCGGCGCCCACGCCCGGCCGAGCGACCCCGCCACCCCCGCCACCCCCGCGCCCCTCACCGGGCCCGACCACCGGAGCGAGTGACCGTGCGCGTACTGGCCTACGAGGCACGCCGGCTGAGCGGCCTTCGTTCGACCTGGATCGTCCTCGCCACCGTCCTGCTCTGCGACGCCGCGGTGGCCGCCCTGCTGGCCCGCCAGGCCGTGCCCGGCCCGCTGGGCGTCGATGCCGCCGTCCGGTCGGTGACCGCCGCCGTCCCGTTGCTGCCGCTCCCGATCGCCGCCATCGGCGCCGGCGTTCTGGGCGCCCTCTCGTACGGGCACGAGGTGCGCCATCCCGGACTGGCGGCCTCGCAGGTGGGGTATCTGCGGCGGGTCCGGCTGCTGTTCGGCAAGGTCGTCGTGGTCGGTGCGCTGTCGGCGGTGCTCGCCGCGACCACGGTGCTGCTGGACGCGGTGGTGACCCGGCTGGCGCTGGGGCCCGCCGTGGACGCCTCCCGGGTCTTCACCCGGGGCGTCCTGGCGTCGGGCGGTCGACTGCCGGTGGCGCTCGCGGTGTTCGCCGTCCTCGTGGTGGCGGCCGGCGGCGCCGGGGTGCTGACCGCTTCGCTCACCCGTAGCGCGTCGGCCGGGATCCTGCTGCTCTGCGCCCTGCCCGTCCTGCTGGAGGCGGGCCTGGCCCTGTTCCTGCGGCAGACCGGGGCGGTCCGTGCGGACGTCGCGGACGGAGTGCTGCCGCTGCAGTACGGCTTCGACTGGGTACGGGCCGGCTCGGGCCCGGCCGTCGGAGGCCCGCTGGATCTCGCCGATCCGGCCCTGCTCGCGGTGCTGGCCTCCCCCGCGGTGCTGCTGGTGCTCGTCTGCCTGATGGTGCAGGTGCGGCGCCGAGCGCTCTGAGTCGGGCCGACCTGCGGCCACCGGGCCGGCGGCACTCGAACGCCTGCGGGCCGGTGTCATGACGATCAGTCAACAGGTGACCGTAATGCGAGGTTCTTCCTGATAAGAAGTCAATTATCCAGTCACGGGCGATCACCCTTTCGTGTGCTTTTCACGAGAATTCTCAAGCTGGGCCCGCCGATCGCCGACAAAGGACGTGTGAGTACCCTTGCGCACCCCACCATGACCGCCGCCCGCCCCGCCGATGGCGCCGCCTCCGGCCCCGGTGAGCTGGATCGCTTCTCCTACACCGACCGGCCGACCCCGCCCCTGCCCCGCTGGGAGGGCGTCGACTCCGACCTCGTCCGGGTCGGCCGCAAGACCACCAGCAGCCGTGGCCGAGGCCTGCACGGCCAGCTCGTCCAGCAGCTCGGCCAGATGATCGTCTCCGGCGACCTCGGCGCCGACCGCCCCCTCGTCCCCGAGGAGATCGGCCAGCGCTTCGAGGTCTCCCGCACCGTCGTGCGCGAGTCGCTCCGCGTGCTGGAGGCGAAGGGCCTGGTGAGTGCCCGGCCCAACGTGGGGACCAGGGTCCGCCCGGTCGCCGACTGGAACCTGCTCGACCCCGACATCATCGAGTGGCGCGCCTTCGGCCCGCAGCGCGACGAGCAGCGCCGCGAGCTGTTCGAGCTGCGCTGGGCGATCGAGCCGCTGGCGGCCCGGCTGGCCGCCGGCCACGGCCGTGAGGACGTCCAGCAGCGGCTGGTCGAGCTGACCGAGATCATGGCCCACGCCACCGCCCAGGCGGACCAGGTCACCTTCACCCGGGCCGATGCCGAGCTGCACGCGCTGATCCTGCAGATGGCCGGGAACCGGATGCTGGAGCACCTCTCCGGGATCGTCTCCTGCGCCCTGCAGGTCTCCGGCGGTCCGGCCACCTCCTGCGAGCGTCCGTCGGAGTCCTCGGTCAGCCTGCACATCCGCCTGGTGGACGCGCTCGGTACCGGTGACGGCACCGCCGGTGAGGCCGCGACCCGGGCCCTGCTCACCGTCCACCCGGAGATCGAGCCCTCCGTCCCCGCTCCCCGCGAGCACTGAGCGCGGGTCCGGCCAGCGACCCCGACGAACGACATGAGGACGCGGTTCCCCGGCCCGCCGGCCGCCTCGTAGGAGCGACCGGCGGGCCGTGTCCACCACTCGGGCCGACCACCCGGCACAGCGGTCCGGCCTGGCGGCGGGCGGCCCCGGGAGGGCGTCCCGGAGCAATTCCGCGGGACGGGATCGAAAGAGACGAACCGCAGGTGGGAGGCGGCCGGGACGGGCATCGGACCCCGGAACCCGGAGGGTGTGACCCGCGCCACCAACGGCATGCGTAACACTTGACTGGTGGCAGCGATGTGTACGGAGCGGAAGCAGCTCCGGAATACCACCACCATGTCAGAATGCTGTGTTGGTCTGCGGCGCTGCTGCCGTCCTGCAAACCCAGTCCTCAAGCCCGAGTCGGTCGGAATCGACGCCGCGTGCAGTCACGCGTGATCCTTCCCCGCCCGCTCGGGCGGCCCGGTACGGGTTCGAGTCCACTCATCGTCCGAGAGGTTGTTCGTGTCGGCCAGCACATCCCGTTCGCTCCCCCCCGAGATCGCCGAGTCCGCGGCTCTGCTGGCGCTCATCGAGCGGGGCAAGGCCCAGGGGCAGATCGCCGGTGACGACGTGCGTCAGGCTTTCGAGGCGGACCAGATCCCGGTCACCAAGTGGAAGAACGTCATGCGCAGCCTCAATCAGGTTCTGATTGAGGAGGGCGTGGACCTCATGGTCAGCGCGGCCGAGCCGGCCGCCGCCAAGCGCAAGAGTGTCGCGGCCAAGAGCACCACCAAGCGCACCGCGACCAAGGCGGTCACCACCCGGACCCCGTCCGCCCCCACCAAGCCCCCGGTGCGGATCGCGCCCGGCGCGCCCGTGGCCCCGTCCGTCCCGGTCGCCGTCGCGGCCCTGCCGGCGGACGGTTCCGCCGTGGCCGCCGCCGACGAGCCGAAGGCCGCCGTGGCGAAGAAGGCCGCCGCGCCGGCCAAGAAGGCCGTGGCGAAGAAGGCCGCCGCGCCCGCCAAGAAGACCGCCGCGAAGAAGACCGCCGCCAAGGGCGGCGAGGAGCTGCTCGGCGAGGAGGAGTCGGTCGAGGACGCCGCGCCGGGTGCCAAGGGCGAGGAGGCGGAGCCCGAGGAGGAGTCGCAGGGCTTCGTGCTCTCCGACGACGACGAGGACGACGCGCCGGCCCAGCAGGTCGCCGTCGCCGGTGCCACCGCCGACCCGGTCAAGGACTACCTGAAGCAGATCGGCAAGGTCCCGCTGCTCAACGCCGAGCAGGAGGTCGAGCTCGCCAAGCGGATCGAGGCCGGCCTCTTCGCCGAGGACAAGCTGAGCGCCGCGGACAAGCTGGCCCCCAAGCTCAAGCGCGAGCTGGAGATCATCGCCGAGGACGGCCGCCGCGCCAAGAACCACCTGCTGGAGGCCAACCTCCGCCTGGTGGTCTCGCTGGCCAAGCGCTACACCGGCCGCGGCATGCTGTTCCTGGACCTGATCCAGGAGGGCAACCTCGGTCTGATCCGCGCGGTCGAGAAGTTCGACTACACCAAGGGCTACAAGTTCTCCACCTACGCGACGTGGTGGATCCGCCAGGCGATCACCCGCGCGATGGCCGACCAGGCCCGCACCATCCGTATCCCGGTGCACATGGTCGAGGTCATCAACAAGCTGGCCCGCGTCCAGCGCCAGATGCTCCAGGACCTGGGCCGCGAGCCCACCCCGGAGGAGCTGGCCAAGGAACTCGACATGACCCCCGAGAAGGTCATCGAGGTCCAGAAGTACGGCCGCGAGCCCATCTCGCTGCACACCCCGCTCGGCGAGGACGGCGACAGCGAGTTCGGTGACCTGATCGAGGACTCCGAGGCGGTCGTGCCGGCCGACGCGGTCTCGTTCACCCTGCTCCAGGAGCAGCTGCACTCGGTGCTGGACACCCTGTCCGAGCGTGAGGCCGGCGTGGTCTCGATGCGCTTCGGCCTCACCGACGGCCAGCCGAAGACGCTGGACGAGATCGGCAAGGTCTACGGGGTCACCCGCGAGCGGATCCGCCAGATCGAGTCCAAGACGATGTCCAAGCTGCGCCACCCGTCGCGCTCCCAGGTGCTGCGCGACTACCTGGACTAGCAGCCGGCCCGGACGGGACCGACCCGGCCCCGCACCAGCCGCCGCCGAGAGGCCCGGAGCACTTCGCTCCGGGCCTCTTCGCGTCGGGCTCCGGGGCCGCTCCACGTCAGCCTGTCGCCAGCCGCCGTCGCTCGTCCGGGTGTCTTGCACCCGCGCGGTGATAGCTCACCGTGCTTGATCGACTACGCTGTGCCGGTTGCCTGCCACCGATTCAACCTGGAGACACGGTGCTGCCCAACCCGGACACGCGGGACGCCCAGTCGGACACCACCGCACCGGAGGGCACGGTGCCGGCCGAGCCGGTGGGTGCGCGCCCGCGTCGGCGACGGCGGACGGCCCTGCTGGCTCTGCTGGTCGCCCTGCCGGCGCCGCTGGTCGCCTCCGGTCAGCCGGCCTCGGCCGAGCCGCACCGCCGGATCGTCGGCGGGACGGCCACCGTCACCGGGGAGCACCCCTGGGTGGTGGCCCTGTCCAGCCGGCAGCAGTTCGGCGCCGGCCGGTCCGGCCAGTTCTGCGGGGGCGCCCTGGTCACCCCCACCAAGGTCGTGACGGCCGCGCACTGCTTCTACGACGAGATCAAGGGGCGCCGGGTGGACCGCCCGGGGCTGCGGGTCCTGGTCGGCCGGGACGATCTGCGGGGCACGGCGGGCCGGGAGGTGGAGGTCGAGAACATCTGGCTGCACCCCGACTACTCCTTCGTCGCCAACATGAACGATGTCGCGGTGCTCACGCTCGCCGCGCCGCAGACCGACCGGCCGGTGATCGAACTGGTCGGCCAGGGGGAGACGGAGCCGTACGCCGTCGGCACCCGGGCCCAGGTCTACGGCTGGGGCGACACGGTCGGGGACGGTCACTACTCGTCCACGCTCCGTGGTGTGGAGGTGCCGATCGTGGCCGACGAGACCTGCGCCCACGCCTATCCGGGCGGCCCGGACGGGCACTTCGACGCGCGCGGCATGGTGTGTGCGGGGGAGTCCGAAGGGGGGCGGGACGCCTGCCAGGGCGACAGTGGCGGTCCGCTGGTGGTCGCCGGACGACTGGCGGGCCTGGTGTCCTGGGGTACCGGCTGCGCGGAGGCGGCCCAGCCGGGCGTCTACACCAGGATCGCCTCGGTGGCGGACGCGGTGCACGGCAGAATGTGACCGGGTGGTCGCTCCCGGTGGCCGCGGCTCGCGAAATCGCCCGGGCAGCAGGGGTGGAGGGGTTTCAACTGGGCTCGCGTTCGGCGCGGGCCCGCGAGGGACGCGCAGTGACCGCCGCCCGACAGAGCGTCAGAACGTGGTCGCCGGATCACTCGCAGTCGCAGGATCGAAGAACCGGTGAACGCGAAAGCCGGACGACCGGCCCCTGGCTGGGGCCTGTCGTCCGGCTCGTCCGACCAGTCGGTCGGTGCGGTCCGATGCGGGTTCGTCCGTGGAGCGCCTGGGTCAGCGTTCGTCGTCGGAAGCCGTGGCGGTGGCCGTGGTCGTGAGACGACCGCTCTCGTCCTGTATCTCAACGGCGATCTTCTTGAGCTCAGGCTCGAACTTCCGCCCGTGGTGGGCGCAGAAGAGCAGCTCTCCGCCGCTCGCGAGTACGACGCGCAGGTATGCCTGGGCGCCGCAGCGGTCGCAGCGGTCAGCCGCGGTCAGCGGGCTCGCAGGTGTCAGAACAGTAGTCACGTCGCCTCTTCTCTAGCTCGACGAGCTGTCGTACCAGGGTCAACATCCAACCAGGCCGAAAACGTTCCCGCTCGTGGCTTTTCTTCTTTGAGGATTCTGCTTGTGTTGATGAGGACGTGCCCCGGGGGCCGGTGGTTCATGCGTACCGGTTCCCAGGATCCGCCCGCGGCTCGAACGCCCGATCGGACCGGGGGTCGAGGTCCGCGTAGCATAATCCTCTGCTGGGTTGGAGCATAAGCCCCGTCCCAGCCACCGGTAGCCTGCATCTCGGCAGTTCCAGAGCCTGCACTCGTCCCCACGGTCCGCCAGGGCCGGTGATTTCGGGAGGAGATGGCGCTCCGCTGCTCCGGATCGACCGGAAGTCGTGTTCGCGCAGCGCGTACAGGCTGCGCGGACCGGGCCCGGCATGCAGAGGCCCCGGCGGGGCGTGTGCGTACCGAGCGAAGGGGAGCGCACACGGAGTGGAACGGCTGTCGGTCCGGTGTGATGCACTGGCCGGGCCCGGATGTGACCGACGAGACAGAACTTCACCGAGGAGAGCACCGCGTGAGCGAGCGGAGCGAGCGAACCAGCAACAGGTGTGCGGTGCGGCAGGTGCCTGCCGAGGGCATCGGGGCGCGGGCATGAGCGCCGGGAAGAACGCCTCGGCCGCCCTGTTGTCCGGGGACGACGGATCCAACTACACCGCTCGGCATCTGCTCGTCCTGGAGGGCCTGGAGGCGGTCCGCAAGCGCCCGGGCATGTACATCGGGTCGACGGACAGTCGCGGTCTGATGCACTGCCTGTGGGAGATCATCGACAACTCGGTCGACGAGGCCCTCGGCGGCCACTGCGACCGTATCGAGGTCGTCCTGCACGACGACTCCTCGGTGGAGGTCCGCGACAACGGTCGCGGCATCCCGGTCGACGTGGAGCCGAAGACCGGTCTGTCCGGCGTCGAGGTCGTGATGACCAAGCTGCACGCCGGCGGCAAGTTCGGCGGCGGCTCCTACGCGGCCTCCGGCGGCCTGCACGGTGTCGGCGCCTCGGTGGTCAACGCCCTCTCGGCCCGGCTGGACGTCGAGGTGGACCGCAGCGGCCACACCCACGCGATCAGCTTCCGCCGGGGCACCCCCGGCATCTTCACCGAGCTCAGCCCGGACGCGCCGTTCGAGCCCGCCAACGGCCTGACCAAGGCCCGCAAGGTCCCCAAGGGCCGCACCGGCACCCGGATCCGCTACTGGGCCGACCGCCAGATCTTCCTCCGGGAGGCGAAGCTCTCCCTCGAAGGCCTGCACAGCCGGGCCCGGCAGACCGCCTTCCTGGTCCCCGGCCTCACGATCGTGGTCCGTGACGAGCGCTTGACGGAGAGTGAGAAGGTCGAGGAGTCGACCTTCCGCTACGACGGCGGGATCAGCGAGTTCTGCGAGTTCCTCGCCCCGGACAAGCCGGTCTGCGACGTCCTGCGGCTGCACGGCGAGGGCACCTTCAAGGAGACCGTCCCCGTCCTGGACGAGCTCGGCCACATGACCCCCACCGAGGTCACCCGCCAGCTCGGGGTGGACATCGCGCTGCGCTGGGGCGCCGGCTACGACACCACCCTGCGCTCCTTCGTGAACATCATCGCCACCCCCAAGGGCGGCACCCACGTCACCGGCTTCGAGCGCTCGCTCGCCAAGACGGTCAACGAGGCGCTGCGTTCGGCGAAGCTGCTGCGGGTGGCGGAGGACGACGTCACCAAGGACGACGCCACCGAGGGCCTCACCGCGGTGGTGACGGTCCGGCTGGCCGAGCCGCAGTTCGAGGGGCAGACCAAGGAGGTGCTCGGCACCTCGGCGGCCAACCGGATCGTCGCGGCGGTCGTCGCCAAAGAGCTCAAGAACTTCCTGACCTCCGCCAAGAAGGACGACAAGCTCCAGGCCCGGGCCGTCCTGGAGAAGGTCGTCGCGGCCGCCCGTACCCGGGTCGCGGCCCGCCAGCACAAGGAGGCCCAGCGTCGCAAGACCGCGCTGGAGACCTCCTCGCTCCCCGCGAAGCTGGCCGACTGCCGCAGCGACGACGTCGAGCGCAGCGAACTCTTCATCGTCGAGGGCGACTCCGCCCTCGGTACCGCGAAGCTGGCCCGCAACTCCGAGTTCCAGGCCCTGCTGCCGATCCGCGGCAAGATCCTGAACGTCCAGAAGGCCTCGGTCTCGGACATGCTCAAGAACGCCGAGTGCGCCGCCATCATCCAGGTCATAGGGGCGGGTTCGGGGCGCACCTTCGAGATCGACCAGGCCCGCTACGGGCGGGTCATCTTCATGGCCGACGCCGACGTCGACGGTTCGCACATCCGCTGCCTGCTGCTGACGCTCTTTCAGCGCTACATGCGGCCGATGGTGGAGCAGGGCCGGGTCTTCGCGGCCGTCCCGCCGCTGCACCGGATCGAGCTCACCAACCCCAAGCGTGGGCAGGAGAAGTACCACTACACCTACTCGGACGCCGAACTGCGCAGCACCCTGCTGGAGTTCCAGCGCAAGGGGCAGCGCTGGAAGGACCCGGTCCAGCGGTACAAGGGCCTCGGTGAGATGGACGCCGACCAGCTGGCGGAGACCACCATGGACCCGCGCCACCGCACCCTGCGCCGGATCAACCTCGGCGACCTGGAGCAGGCGGAGCGGATCTTCGACCTGCTGATGGGCAACGACGTCGCCCCGCGCAAGGAGTTCATCGTCGACTCCGCCGCCACCCTGGACCGTTCCCGGATCGACGCCTGAGCCTTCGGCTCCGCAGGACGGACCAACCTCCGGCCACGCCGGACGGCCGGTAGCGGTACCCGCACGGCGCGGGGGCTCTCCACCCACGGGTGGAGAGCCCCCGCGCCGTGGTTCCACCCCGGCTCCGATCCCGCCGGGCGGCCCGATCCGTAGCGTCGAAGAGGTCAGCAGACCTCCCCGACCGGCTACGGAGTGACCGATGAGCGGCCTCGTCAACATCCTCGTGATCATCGCGGTGCTCGCCCTGGTGGTCCGCCGCCAGCTGCGCCCGCAGCGGATCGACACCGAGCGACGTTTCTGGGTGGTTCCCGCGGTGCTGGCGGTGATCGCCCTGCGCGACCCGCACCTGCTGGACCCGGCCCACCGGGCCGGGGCGGTCGCCCTGCTGGCCGGGTCGCTGCTGGTGGTGGCGGCGATGGGCACGGTCTGGGGCTGGACGGTGCGGATCCGCCGGGAGCCGGACGGCAGTGTCTGGGTGCGGGGCACCAGGGCCACCGCGGCCGCCTGGGGCGGGATGATCGCCCTCCGGCTGGGCCTGTACGGCCTCGCGGCCGCCCTGCACATCCACCAGAGCACCGATGCGCTGCTGCTCAGCCTCGCGGTGCTGCTGCTGGTCAGGGGCGCCGTGGTGAACTGGAGGGCGCGCGATCTGTTGCACGCGCCGGGCTGATCCACCGACCGCACGGGCCCGCCCCTCCCTCCGGCCCGTCCGTGCCGCGCCCGGGACGACCGGTCCGGCACCCGAACAGGAAGGCCGTCCGTTGCGCTCGGAGACCTGGACCCGCTGGCCGGCCCGTGAGGGGCTGGTCAGGGAGCCGTTGACGCCCGCCCGCCGGACGCTCTCGCTGATCGGCCGGGCGGTGCTGGTCGGGGTGCTGGTCTGGGGCACCTTCGCACCCGGCGACCACCACGGGTGGGGGGCGGTCGCCGCCGCTCTCGGCCTGGTCGCGGCACTCGCCCAGGCCGCCGCCTTCCTGCGGGCCGGCCGCGAGCAGTGGCTGCGGTCCTCGCTGGTGCTGGCGGCGACGCTCCTGGCCACGGCGTGGGCCGCCGATCTCGGGCACGCCCACCTGCTGGCGAACTTCCTCTGGTGCGGCCTCGGGCTGACCGCCCTGATCAGGCTGCCGCTGGCGGCCGCCCTGCCGGTGACGGTGCTGGGCCTCGGGTCCTACGCGCTGGCGAGCGGGGACAGCTGGCCGGGCGTCTCGGCGACGGTCGGCGGCCTCGCGCTGTTCGGCTACCTGCTGCGGCTGGACGGCGAGTCCCGGGGGGCGGCGGCCCGGCTACTCCGGCAGGAGCGCGCGGCGCGCGCGGCCGAGGCGCAGAGCGCGGCGCTCGCCGAGCGGGCCAGGATCGCCCGGGAGATCCACGACGTGCTGGCACACAGCCTCTCCGCGCAGCTCGTCCATCTGGAGGCGGCCCGGCTGATGCTGGACGCGGGCGCCGATCGGGCCCGGGTGCGGGAGCGGGTGGTGGCCGCGCGGCGGATGGCCCAGGACGGGCTGACCGAGACTCGGCAGGCACTCTCCGCGCTGCGCGGGGAGTTCACGCCGGTCGGCGAGTACCTGGTCGCGCTGGCGGAGGGCGAACGCGCCGGACTGACCGTCACGGGCACGCCCCGCCCGCTTGCCGCGGAGGCCGGCCTGGCGGTCCGCCGTACGGCGCAGGAGGCGCTCACCAACGTCCGCAAGCACGCGCCCGGCGGCCGGTGCACTCTCGAACTGCGCTACCAGCGGGACGTGGTGGAGCTGGAGGTCCGCAACACGCCGCCCCGGCCGGCGAGCGCCGAGCAGCCCGAAGGCCAGGGCGTCGGCCGGGCCGCCGAGCAGGGTGCCGAGCAGGGTGGTCAGGAGGGCGTCGGGCCGCGCGTCGAGCCGATCGCCGGGCTGGCGGAGAGCGGCAGCGGGTACGGTCTGCTGGGGATGCGCGAACGCGCCGAACTGCTCGGCGGCACCCTGCTGGCGGGCCCCGACGAGGGAGGATGGCGCGTGTTGCTGCGGATGCCCGGATGACGGAAGGCACCTTCGGCCGGGGCGGCGGGGACGGCACGGCCGGCGGCCCCGGGGCGGACGGGCGACCCACCCGGGTGCTGGTGGCGGACGATCAGACCGTGGTGCGCGAGGGGATCGTGATGCTGCTGGGGCTGCTGCCGGGGATCGAGGTGGTGGGAGCGGCCGCCGACGGCGAGGAGGCCGTCCGGCTGGTCGCCAGGTACGACCCCGATGTCGTCCTGATGGATCTTCGGATGCCGCGGTGCGACGGCGTCGAGGCGACCCGCCGGATCCGCGCCGACCACCCCGGCACCGAGGTGGTGATCCTGACCACCTACGCCGACGACGAGTCGCTCTTCCCCGCGCTGCAGGCCGGGGCCCGGGGCTACCTCACCAAGGACGCCGGCGGCGAGGAGATCGCGCGGGCCGTCGCCGACGTGCGCTCGGGTGCGGCCGGGCTCTCTCCGCAGATCCAACGCCGGCTGCTGGAAAGGCTGTCGGCGACGGTCTCCGAGGAGCGAGCGCCCGAGCGGGAGCCGCGGGCGCTCCCCTCGGTCCTGCCGGACGGGCTGACCGTCCGGGAGGCCGAGGTGCTGGCCCTGATCGCCGAGGGCCTGTCCAACAGCGAGATCGCCGAGCGGCTGTTCGTCGGCCCCGCCACGGTGAAGACCCACATCAACAACCTCTTCGCCAAGACCGCCGTCCGCGACCGGGCCCAGGCCGTCACCTACGCCTTCCGGCACGGGATCGCCGGGCCGTCGTCCTGAAGGGCTCGAAACCCTTCTCACGAGCCGGTGGTGAGGGAGTGTCATCCGCCGAAGGACCGGTCTAGGCCTTCCGGGCTGATTCCTCACCTCATTGAGTGAACGTATCTGCAAACGGGCGTGGCCCGGGGCGAGGGCGCGACCATCATGGTCCGGTCAGAGGTGCGCCGGGCCCAGGAGCAGCAGTGCCACAACAGCACACGAGCAGTCCCGACCAGGGGGAGCGGTTCGACTGGTGGGCCGCACGGCCCGCCGGGCCGGCCCGTGCTGTTCCGAAGTCCCGCCGGACACCGCGGCAGCCGGCCCGGCCGGCCCAGCCCGCCCGGTCCGCGCAGCCGGTGGCTCCGGCGCCGGGACAGGCGGTACCGGCGCCGTCGGTCGTGCCCACGGAACCCGCGCCCGCTGCCCCACCGGCCCCTGCCGCCCAGGCGTTCCGGACGGCCCCCGCCGACGCCGCTCCCGCCCCCGCCGCTCCCACTGACCCCGCCCCGGCCCCCGAGGCGCCGGCCGCCCCCGCCGACGCGGCCGAGGTCTACCGCGCGGTGCAGGAGAGCGCGGCGTTCCAGGAGATCCGCAGGAGCTACCGGGCCTTCGTCTTCCCCGCCGTGGGCGCCTTCCTGGGCTGGTACCTGCTCTACGTGGGCGCCCAGGCGGCCGCTCCCGCGCTGATGCGCAGCCGGGTCGCCGGGCCGCTCAACGTGGCCTGGGTGCTGGGACTGCTCCAGTTCGCCTCCACCTTCCTGCTGACCTGGCTGTACGCCCGGAACGCCCGCACCCGGCGCGACCGAGCCGCACTGGAGCTCCGCTGGAGCACCCAGGACCAGCTCCGATGAGCGCCGCCGCCACCGTCACCTCGGCCGTCGGCTCCGCCGCCGGTGCGGCCGCCCCGGCGCCCGCTCCCGCGGGGGAGCACCACGGCCTCGCCGTCGCCCTGTTCGCGGTGGTCGTCCTGGTCACCCTGGCGATCACGTTGTGGGTCGGCCGGCGCGGCCAGGCCGCCGAGGACTTCTTCGCCGGCGGGCGGGACTTCAGCCCGCTGCAGAACGGCTTCGCGCTCTCCGGCGACTACCTCTCGGCCGCCTCCTTCCTCGGCGTCGCCGGCCTCATCGCGCTCTACGGGTACGACGGCGTGCTGTACAGCATCGGCTTCCTGGTGGCCTGGCTGGTGGTGCTGATGCTGGTCGCCGAACTGGTCCGCAACGCCGGGCGCTACACCCTCGCCGACGTGCTGGCGCTACGGATGCGCCACCGCCAGGTGCGGGCGGCGGCCGGCAGCGCCAGCATCGTGGTCACCCTGCTGTACCTGATCGCGCAGATGGTCGGCGCGGGCAGCCTGGTGGCGCTGCTGCTGGGCACGGACAGCGGGCAGGCGAAGACCTGGACGATCGTCGGGGTCGGCGCGCTGATGATCGTCTACGTGACCGTCGGCGGGATGCGGGCCACCACCTGGATCCAGATCGTCAAGGCCTTCCTGCTGATCGCCGGGTCCGTGCTGCTCACCGTCCTGGTGCTGGTCCGCTTCCACGGCGACCTGGCCGACCTGATGCGCACCGCCGCCGAGGGCAGCGGCGCCGGGCAGCGGTACCTGGAACCGGGCCTCAAGTACGGGACGGGCCTGACCAGCCGGCTCGACTTCTTCAGCCTCGGGCTGGCCCTGGTGCTCGGCACCGCGGGTCTGCCGCACATCCTGTCCCGCTTCTACACCGTGCCCACCGCCCGGGCCGCCCGGCGCTCCACGATGTGGGCGATCGGGCTGGTCGGCGCCTTCTACCTGATGGCCGTCGTGCTGGGTCTGGGCGCCACCGCCCTGATCGGCTCGCCGGCCGTGCGGGCGGCGAACCCGGCGGGCAACACCGCCGTCCCGCTGCTCGCCTTGAACCTCGGCGGTGGCGAGGGCAGCACCTGGGGGATCATCCTCTTCGCACTGATCTCCGCCATCGCGTTCGCCACCATCCTGGCCGTGGTCGCGGGGCTGACCCTGGCCTCCTCGGCGGCCTTCGCGCACGACCTGTACGCCCGGGTCTGGCGCCGGGCGGGCGGCGGGCGGCCGGTGACCGAGCAGCAGGAGGTGCGGGTGGCCAGGGTGGCGGCGGTGGCGATCGGGGCGCTGGCGATCGTGCTGAGCCTGTTCGCCCAGCAGCTGAACGTGGCCTTCCTGGTCGGCCTTGCCTTCGCCGTCGCGGCCTCGGCCAATCTGCCGGTGCTGCTGTTCAGCCTGTTCTGGCGGCGCTTCACCACCCGGGGCGCGATCTGGTCGGTGTACGGGGGGCTCGTCCCGGCGGTGCTCCTGGTGGTGTTCTCGCCGGTGGTCTCGGGCGGCCGGACGGCGGTCTTCCCCGGTCTGGACTTCCACTGGTTCCCGCTGGAGAACCCCGGCCTGGTCTCCATCCCGCTGGGTTTCCTGGCCGGCTGGCTCGGCACGCTCACCTCCCGGGAGCTGCCCGACCCCGACCGGTACGCGGAGCTGGAGGTCAGGGCGCTGACCGGCACCGGGGCGGCCTGAGCGGTCGACCTCCGGGGTCGGCCCAGGCCCAGGACCCGCACGGGGGCGCCGAGCTCAGCGGCGCTCGGCGGGCAGCACGTACCGGTGCTCGGGCCGGCCGGTGTCGCCGTAGCGCAGGCTCAGCCGCAGCCGGCTGTCGCGCTCCAGCTGCTTGAGGTAGCGCTGGGCGGTGGAGCGGCTGAGGCCGGTGGCGTCCGCGACCTCCTGGGCGGAGAGCGGGCGCCCGGCCCGGCGCAGCTCCCCGAGCACCAGGTCGGTGGTCGGCGCGGAGTGCCCCTTGGGCAGCGTCGCCATCGGCGAGGCGGCGCTGCGCAGGGTGGCGAACATCCGGTCGACCTCGTCCTGGCAGGCCTCCCGGGCGGCCGGTCCTGCCAGGGCGTGCCGCAGGTCGGCGTAGGCGACGAGCTTCTCGCGCAGCCCGGCGAAGGTGAACGGCTTGACCAGGTACTGCAGCGCGCCGTGCTGCATGGCGGCGTGCACGGTCGAGACGTCGCGGGCGGCGGTGACCATCATGACGTCGCAGCCGATCTGCCGCTCGCGCATGCTGCGGACCAGTTCGAGGCCGGTCCGGTCGGGCAGGTGGTGGTCGAGCAGCAGGAGGTCCACCGGCCGGCGCTCCAGCGCGGCCAGCGCCTCGCCCGCGCTGTGCGCGGTGCCGACCACCCGGAACCCGGGCACCTTGGCCGCGTACGCGGCGTGCACGTCGGCGACCCGGAAGTCGTCGTCCACCACCAGGACGTCGATCACGGCGCTCCCTCCAGGGCTGGTTCCACGACTGCCTCCGCGAGGGCCGCGGGGTGCAGGGCCTCCGGCAGTTCGACGGTGAAGCGGGCGCCGCCGAGCGGGCCCCGGTCGACCGCGATCCGTCCGCCGGCCCGTTCGACCAGGCGGCGCACCATGGCGAGGCCGAGGCCGCGCGGGCGGTGCGCGGGGGCCTCCTTGCTGGTCCAGCCCTCGTCGAAGATCCGGGTCCGCAGGTCGGGGGGCACGCCCGGGCCGTTGTCCTCGACGCCCAGCAGCAGGGTCGAACCGGACGTGAGCGCGGTGACCTCGACCGTTCTGCCGGCCGCGGCGCCAGGGGCGCCGAGCGCGTCGACGGCGTTGTCGATCAGGTTCCCGAGCACCGTGACCAGCGCCCGCGGGTCCAGGGCGGCGTCCGGCAGATGGCTGCCGGGGGTGACCGCCAGCCGTACGCCGCGCTCGGCGGCCACCGCGGCCTTGCCGGCCAGCAGCGCGGCCACGTGCGGGTCCTGCACCTGCTCGGCGATCTTCGCGGCGACCGCGGCGTGCGAGCCGGACTGCTCCGAGATGAACGCCACCGCCTGTTCGTGCAGGCCGAGCTCCAGCAGGCCGAGCAGGGTGTGCATCCGGTTGGCGTGCTCGTGGTCCTGGGCGCGCAGGGCCTCGGTGAGGGTGCGGGTGGTGTCCAGCTCGCGGACCAGGGACTCCAGCTCGGTGCGGTCGCGCAGGGTCACCACCGCGCCGTCCTGCTCGGTGGTGGTGCGGTTCACCACCAGCACCCGGTCGCCGAGCACGGCCGGCAGGTCGGCGCCCTCGGTCCGCCCGGCCAGCACGTCGGCGAGCCGGCCGGGCGGCAGCACCGCGTCGACCGGCCGCCCCACGCAGTCCGCGGGCAGCGCCAGCAACCGGAAGGCCTCGTCGTTGGCCAGCCGGATCCGGCCCCGCCGGTCCAGCGCCACCATGCCCTCGCGGATGCCGTGCAGCATCGCCTCCCGTTCGACCAGCAGCGCCGAGATGTCGGCCAGCGCGATGTTGCGGGTGCGCCGCTTCAGCCGGCGGGCCAGCAGCAGTGTCGCGGCCAGGCCCGCGGCGAGGCCGGCGCCGGCGCAGAGCAGGATGCCGGGCACCATGCCCAGCATCCGCCGGCGGATCGAGTCGTCGCTGATCCCCACCGACACCTCGCCGACGATCCGGCCGTCCGCCAGCCGCAGCGGGACCTTGCCGCGGGCCGTGCGGCCCAGCGTGCCCTCCTGGATCGCGGTGACGCTGCGCCCGCTCAGCGCGGGCTCCGGGTCGGTGCTGACCCGGTGGCCGATCCGGGCGGGGTCGGTGTGCGAGAGCCGGATGCCGTCCAGGTCGGTGACCACCACGAAGCTGGCGCCGGTGGCCAGCCGGATCTGCTCGGCGTCCCGCTGGGCGGCGACGGAGTCCCGGTCCTGGGCGGCCAGCGCGATGTTCTCGTCGGCGGCGGTGGACTGGGCGATGGACAGGGCCCGCTGCATCGCGTCGCGGTCCAGCTCCGAGCTGACCGGGGCGAGGAACAGCCCGGCGGTCACGGCGGTGACCCCGACGGTCACCACGGTCTGGCTCAGCAGCAGCTGGGCGAAGACCCGGCGGGGCCAGTGCGGGCGCTTCAACGGGTGCTCCTCTCCGGTGCCGGGCGGGGCGCTGGGCGGGCTCTGGGCGGGCTCTGGGCGGGATGGACGGGTCCGCCGGCCGGCCGCGGGGCCGGTTCCGGCCGGCGCGGACGTGGCGGCGGGTCGGCACACCCTACGTTTCGGCCGTGTTTCTGTCAGCCGCGCCCCCGCAGTTGTAGCGGAAGCAAAACGAGCAGAACACCCCTCAACGCGCGGAAGCCGCAGTACGCCGACAAGGCTCCCGCCATGGCGTACGCCGCTCCTAACCTCCGGAGCACAGCACAGAACCCCGGCGACGGAGCCGGACCTCGGAGGTCTCATGAGCGAGCAATTCAAGCCGGTCACCGGAGGGGGCACCGGCCCCCGGCGGGACGGCGGCGAGCGGCCCGCGGGGCCGTCCACGGCCGTCCCGGCGATCGAGCTGACCAACGCGACCAAGCGGTTCAGGACGCCCTCGGGGGCTCTGCACACCGCCGTCCGCGACCTGGACCTCACGGTCGCCCAGGGTGAGTTCGTGGCCGTGGTCGGGCCGACCGGATGCGGCAAGTCCACCGCGTTGACACTGGTCAGCGGCCTGGAGGAGCCCACCGAGGGCGAGGTGCGGGTGCAGGGGCAGCCGGTCGCCGGGATCAGCGACCAGGTCGGGTTCGTGTTCCAGCAGGACGCGGTCTTTCCCTGGCGCACCGTCCTGTCGAACGTGATGGCCGGCCCGCGCTTCCGCGGGGTGCCCGCGGCGCAGGCCCGCGAACGGGCCCGCGACTGGCTGGCCCGGGTGGGTCTGGCCGCCTTCGAGGACCGCTACCCGCACCAGCTGTCCGGCGGCATGCGCAAGCGCGTCGCGCTGGCCCAGACCTTCGTCAACGACCCGAAGATCCTGCTGATGGACGAGCCGTTCTCGGCCCTCGACGTGCAGACTCGCGCGCTGATGTCGGACCAGCTGCTCGACCTGTGGGCCGGCACCGGCTCCTCGGTCGTCTTCGTCACCCACGACCTGGACGAGGCGATCGCGCTGGCCGACCGGGTGGTCGTGATGACGGCCGGCCCGGCCACCGTCAAGGAGGTCTTCACCGTCGACCTGCCGCGGCCCCGCACGGTCGAGGCGGTCCGGCTGGAGCCCCGGTTCATCGAGATCTACCGCGAAATCTGGGCGTCCCTCGGCGAAGAGGTCCGCATCACCCGGGAGAGAGGAGCGGGCAATGCCGCTTGACAGTACGTTGGACACCGGGGTGCCCGCCGCCCCCGCCGCCGCGCCGCCGGCCACCCGTACCGAGGCCCGCGAACGGGCCGCCCGGCACCGGAGGTTCACCGTCCTCGGGGCCCGGGTGGTGGTGCTGGCGCTCTTCCTGGGGCTCTGGGAGATCTGCGCCCGCACCGAGGTCGTCGATCCGTTCAACTTCTCCCAGCCGTCGCGGATCTGGAACCAGATCTGGCAGTGGATCACCCACGGCACCGCGCAGGGCTCGCTCGGCGAGCAGATCGCCTACACCCTGTACGAGGCCCTGACCGGCTGGGTCATCGGCGTCGTCGGCGGGGTGCTGCTGGGCATCGCGCTCGGCCGGATCCGCTTCCTGGCGGACGTCCTCGGCCCGTACATCAAGGTGCTCAACGCGATCCCCCGGATCGTGCTCGCGCCGATCTTCCTGATCTGGTTCGGCCTCGGCCCGGCCTCCAAGGTGGCCTCCGCGGTCGTCCTGGTCTTCTTCCCGGTCTTCTTCAACGCGTTCCAGGGGGCGCGCGAGGTGGACCGCAACCTGGTCGCGAACGCCCGGATCCTGGGCGCGGACAACCGCAAGGTCACCCTGCAGGTGGTCATCCCCGCCGCCACCACCTGGATCTTCACCAGCCTGCACGTCAGCTTCGGCTTCGCGCTGATCGGCGCCATCGTCGGCGAGTACATCGGCGCCACCAAGGGTCTCGGCCTGCTGGTCGCCGCCGCCCAGGGCACCTTCAACGCGGCCGGCGTGTACGCCGCCATGACGATCCTCGCGGTGGTCGCCCTGCTCACCGAGGGCGTGCTCACCTTCGCCGAGAAACGGCTGTTCCGCTGGAAGCCGGCCGACGCCGGCGACGGCCGCTGACCTCGCGCCGCACGCCCCACCCGCCCCGCGAAGAAGCAGAACCCGCCCGGAAGCAGAACCCCGTAGAAGCAGAACCCCGCAGAAGCAGAAAGAGGCCCCCACCTCATGCGCAGAACCGCCGTAGCCGCCGTCGCCGCCGCGCTGCTCGCCTCCCTCACCGCCTGTGCCAACGACGCCGCCTCCACCTCGCACAGCGGCGCCGCCCCGGCCGGCCAGTCGGTCGACGGGCCCAAGGTCAAGATCATGGTCGGTGGCCTGGACAAGGTCATCTACCTCCCCGCCATGCTCACCCAGCGCCTCGGCCACTTCGCCGAGGCCGGTGTCAACGTCGAGCTGATGAGCGAGCCCGCCGGCGTCAACGCCACCACCGCCCTGCTGGCCGGGGACGTCCAGGGCGCGGTCGGCTTCTACGACCACACCATCGACCTCCAGGCCAAGGGCAAGTCCGTCGAGTCGGTGGTCCAGTTCTCGCAGGCGCCCGGCGAGGTCGAGGTGGTCTCCAGCAAGCAGGCGGACGCCGTGAAGTCCGGCGCCGACTTCAAGGGCAAGAAGCTCGGCGTCACCAGCCTCGGCTCCTCCACCGACTTCCTCACCAAGTACCTGGCCGTCAAGAACGGTGTCGCCGTGAGCGAGTTCAGCCCGATCGCGGTCGGCGCCGGCCAGACCTTCATCGCCGCCCTCCAGCAGGGCAGCATCGACGCCGGCATGACCACCGACCCGACCGTCGCCAACATCCTGGCCAAGGACCTCGGCAAGGTGCTGTACGACATGCGCACCCCCGAGGGCTCCCGGGCCGCGCTCGGCGGCCTCTACCCCTCGTCCTCGCTCTACATGAACACCGACTGGGTCGAGAAGAACAAGGACACCACCCAGAAGCTCGCCAACGCCTTCGTGAAGACGCTGAAGTGGATGTCCAGCCACTCGCCCGAGGAGATCGCCGCCAAGATGCCGGCCGACTACGGCCAGGGCGGCGCCGAGCAGTACGCGGCCGCGATCAAGGCGACCCTGCCGATGTTCACCACCGACGGCGTGATGCCCGCGGACGGCCCGAAGACGGTGCTCTCGGTGCTCGCCGCCTTCCACCCGGACGTCCAGGGCAAGGAGTCCTCGATCGACCTGGCCAAGACCTACACCACCGAGTTCGTCGGCAAGGCCGCGGCCGGCTGACCCGCGCGGCGGGCCCCGGACCGGGGCCCGCCGGCACCCGGGGCGCGACGCGGCCGCCAGGCCGCCCCCCTCGTCGCGCCGCCGGGTCGCGGCCCCGCACCTCCCGGACAGCGGGTGCGGGGCCGCCGCAGTGCCGCCTCGGCCCCGCACCCGTACCACCCGATGCCGGCGGTCAGAGCGCCCGCAGCCCCGTCACGTCCATCCGGGCCGGCCGCGCCGCCGCCTTGCCGCAGCTCTCCGGACGCGGCGGCCCACTCGCCCCCTGGGTGACCTCGGCCTCCCAGGCCCGGCCGTCCGCGTGCCGTACTCCGACCAGCCAGCGGCCCTCGCCGGCCGGCCGCTGGGCCACCGTCAGCACGTCCACCCGGGTCTCCCCGGTCAGCTCCCGCACCACGTGCTCGGCGGCCTGGCCCGGCCGGTCCCAACCCGAGCAGCCCCGCGACAGCTCGGGCACCATGTGCCCCGCGGCCGTCGCCGCCAGCACCTCCTTGGCGCTCTCCGGCGTCAGCCGCCCGTACGCGTACCCGTACGGCAGCACCAGCATGGTGGGGGAGAAGCGGTGACCGCCCAGGTGGGTGACCTCCCAGACCTCGCTGTGCCCGGCCGCCGCCAGGTCCGCCGCCAGCGGCCGCCCCAGCAGCGCGCAGCAGCGGTCCCGCCGCCCGTTGGTGCACACCAGGGCCAGCGGCCCACCCACGTGCTCGGTGCCGAAACCCTGGTGGTCGCCCGCCCCGAGCCCGCCGAAGTCCAGCGCCAGCAGCTCGGCCGGATCCGCCACCGAGGTGCGCCGCACCCAGGAACGGCCCGGCACCGTGTGTGCGACGACCACCTCGCGCCGGGTGTCCGGCAGGCAGTCCGCGTGCCGTCCCGGCCGCCGGATCAGCGCCACCCGCACACCCGTCCCCTCACAGGCGGCGTCCAGCGCCCGGCCGAGCGAGGGATCGAAGTGGCTCTCGGTCAGTGCCTTGGCACCCCACGGGCCGGCCTGCTCCACCAGCAGCCAGGTGGTCGCGGTCGCCGCGGTGGCGGCCAGCGGCTCCGACAGTTCCAGCGACGCCGTCGCACAGGTGCTCACCCAGCTGAGCCTACCTTTGCCAGGGACCGGCGACCCGGCAGGCGCCCCCGGCCCGCACCCGTCGCCGGACCGGCCGCGCGGGGCCGTCCAACGCCGGGAGGGGGCGCCGACCGGCACCCCCTCCCGTCCGTACCGCGAACCGCTACACCGGCCCGGCCACCGCCGCGATCGGCGTGGTCACCGGCACCCCCGAACCGTCCCGGCGCGGGTCGCGCTCCGGCAGCTCCACCGGCGCGCCCTTGTCCGTCGCCGCCCGGGCCGGCGCCGCACCCGCCCAGGCGAACGCCAGCGCGTCCTCACCGCGCAGGAAGCGCTGGCAGCGCACCCCGCCGGTGGCCCGGCCCTTGCGCGGGTACTGCTCGAACGGGGTGACCTTCCAGCTGCTCTGCGCCTCGCCCGTCAGCGTTCCCGACGCACCCGCGACCGACACCACCACCGCGTCCACCGCCGGATCCACCGCAGTGAACGACAGCACCCGCGCCCCGTCCGTCAGCTTCACACCGGCCATGCCGCCGGCCGGGCGGCCCTGCGGACGCACCTGCCCCGCCGGGTAGCGCAGCAGTTGGGCGTCCGAGGTGATGAAGACCAGGTCCTCCTCGCCGGTCCGCAGCTCCACCGCGCCGACCAGTTCGTCACCGTCCTTGAGGGCGATCACCTCGAACTCGTCCTTGTTCGCCGGCCACTCCGGCACCACCCGCTTCACCACACCCTGCAGCGTGCCCAGCGCCAGGCCCGGCGAGGACTCGTCCAGCGTGGTCAGCGCGATCGCCCGCTCACCGGTCTCCAGCCGCAGGAACTCCGACACCTGCGCCCCGCCCGCCAGCGTCGGCGAAGGCGTCGGCGGCAGCCCCGGCAGATCGATCACCGGCAGCCGCAGCACCCGGCCCGCCGAGGTCACCACACCGACGTCGGCCCGCGCCGTCGCCGGCACCGCGGAGACGATCACGTCGTGCCGGCCACGCGACTCCGCGGGCTCCAGCGGCTCCCCGTCCGCGGTCCGGGCCAGCAGACCGGTCGACGACAGCAGCACCCGGCACGGGTCGTCCGCCACCTCCAACGGCACCGACAGGGCCGCTGTCGGCACCGAACCGGCCTCCAGCAGCACCGTCCGCCGCTCGGTGCCGAACTGCTTCGACACCGCACCGAGCTCCGCCGACACCACGCCGCGCAGCTTGGTGTCCGACTCCAGGATCCCGGTCAGTTCCGCGATCTCCGCGTTCAGCTTCTCCTGCTCCGACTCCAGCTCCACCCGGTCGAACCGGGTCAGCCGCCGCAGCGGGGTGTCCAGGATGTACGAGGTCTGCGTCTCCGACAGCGAGAAGCGCTCGATCAGCCGGTCCTTGGCCTGCGTCGCGTTCTCGCTCGACCGGATGATCGCGATGACCTCGTCGATGTCCACCAGGGCCACCAGCAGGCCCTCGACCAGGTGCAGCCGCTCCTGGCGCCGGCGCCGCCGGAACTCGCTGCGCCGGCGGACCACCTCGAAGCGGTGGTCGACGTAGACCTCCAGCAGCTCCTTCAGACCCAGCGTCAACGGCTGACCGTCCACCAGGGCCACGTTGTTGATGCCGAAGGTCTCCTCCATCGGCGTCAGCTTGTAGAGCTGCTCCAGCAGCGCCTCCGGCACGAAGCCGTTCTTCACCTCGATCACCAGCCGCAGCCCGTGCGCGCGGTCGGTCAGGTCCTTGACGTCCGCGATGCCCTGCAGCTTCTTCGCGTTGACCAGGTCCTTGATCTTCGCGATCACCTTCTCCGGCCCCACCGTGTACGGCAGCTCCGTCACCACGATGCCCTTACGGCGGGCCGTGACGTTCTCCACCGTGGTGGTGGCCCGGATCTTGAAGGTGCCGCGGCCGCTCTCGTACGCGTCCCGGATCCCCGACAGGCCGACGATCCGCCCGCCGGTCGGCAGGTCCGGGCCCGGTACGAAGCGCATCAGGGTGTCGAGGTCCGCCGTCGGATGCTTGATCAGATGCCGGGCCGCCGCCACCACCTCGGCCAGGTTGTGCGGCGGCATGTTCGTCGCCATCCCGACCGCGATCCCCGAGGTGCCGTTCACCAGCAGGTTCGGGAACGCGGCCGGCAGCACCGACGGCTCCTGCTCGCTGCCGTCGTAGTTCGGACCGAAGTCGACGGTGTCCTCGTGGATCGACTCCACCAGCGCCATCGATGCCGCCGTCAGCCGCGACTCGGTGTACCGCATCGCGGCCGGCGGGTCGTCGTTGCCCAGCGAACCGAAGTTCCCGTGCCCGTCGATCAGCGGCAGCCGCATCGAGAACGGCTGGGCCATCCGCACGACCGAGTCGTAGATGGACGCGTCGCCGTGCGGGTGCAGCCGGCCCATCACCTCGCCCACCACGCGGGCGCACTTCACGTGCGCGCGGTCCGGACGCAGGCCCATCTCGTTGGCCTGGTACAGAATCCGCCGGTGCACCGGCTTCAGACCGTCCCGCGCGTCCGGCAGCGCACGCGAGTAGATCACCGAGTAGGCGTACTCCAGGAAGGAGCCCTGCATCTCGTCCACGACATCGACGTCGAGGATCCGCTCCTCGAAATCTCCGGGCGGCGGGGTAGGCGAACTGCGGCGGGCCATCGCGGCGGGGCTCCCTTGCGTCTGTCGGCTTCGTCTGCCGCCCCGGACCAGGGGCCCGGACGGCGCTGTGCTCTTGGACTTCTCTGTGTTCGGCTCTGTGTTCGGCGGACTGCGTCCGCAGGACGGGGGACTGCCCCGTGCCCGCGGACCCTTCGGCGCTCCGGGCGACTGTCGGCCAGTCGTTCAGCGCCCCCATTGTGAACCCTACGGCCGACAGACCCCGCCAAGGGCCGCCACCCACCCACCGGGACGCACCTCCCACCCGCTCCGCCGGCGCTTCCGCCCGTGGCGAACGCCCCGTCCGCGCGGACACATCCACGGCCTTCACGCGTTGCACCACAATGGGGATCACTCAACGAACCCCGGACCCTCGACGACGGGAAGGACCCGAGCGCATGGCCAACCCGGCCCCCGCAGCCGCCTCCACCGGAGGCACTGGCGCTGCCATCGCCATCACCGAACACCGCCTGGCCAACGGCCTGCGCGTGGTGCTCTCCGAGGACCACCTCACCCCGGTGGCCGCCGTCTGCCTCTGGTACGACGTCGGCTCCCGCCACGAGGTCAAGGGCCGTACGGGTCTCGCCCACCTCTTCGAGCACCTGATGTTCCAGGGCTCCGCCAACGTCTCCAACAACGGGCACTTCGAGCTCGTCCAGGGCGCCGGCGGCTCGCTCAACGGCACCACCAGTTTCGAACGCACCAACTACTTCGAAACCATGCCGACCCACCAGCTCGAACTCGCCCTCTGGCTGGAGGCCGACCGGATGGGCTCGCTGCTCTCCGCGCTCGACGACACCTCGATGGAGAACCAGCGCGACGTCGTCAAGAACGAGCGCCGCCAGCGCTACGACAACGTGCCCTACGGCACCGCGTTCGAGAAGCTCACCGCGCTGTCCTTCCCCGACGGCCACCCCTACCACCACACCCCCATCGGCTCGATGGCCGACCTGGACGCCGCCACGCTGGAGGACGCCCGCGCGTTCTTCCGCACCTACTACGCGCCCAACAACGCCGTGCTGTCCGTCGTCGGCGACATCGACCCCGAGCAGACCGTCGCCTGGATCGAGAAGTACTTCGGCACCATCCCCGGCCACGACGGCAAGCAGCCCCCGCGCGACGGCAGCCTCCCCGACACCATCGGAGCCGAGACCCGCGAACTCGTCGAGGAGGACGTCCCCTCCCGCGCCCTGATGGCCGCCTACCGCCTCCCGCACGACGGCACCCGCGAGGCCGACGCCGCCGACCTCGCCCTCACCATCCTCGGCAGCGGCGAGTCCAGCCGCCTCTACAACCGGCTCGTCCGCCGCGACCGCACCGCCGTCGTCGCCGGCTTCGGCCTGCTGCGCCTGGCCGGCGCCCCCTCGCTCGGCTGGCTCGACGTGAAGACCTCCGGCGAAGCCACCATCGCCCAGATCGAGAGCGCCGTCGACGAGGAGCTCGCCCGCTTCGCCGCCGAGGGCCCCACCGCCGAGGAACTCGAGCGCGCCCAGGCCCAGATCGAGCGCGAATGGCTCGACCGGCTCACCACCGTCGCCGGCCGCGCCGACGAACTCTGCCGCTACGCCGTCCTGTTCGGCGACCCCAAGCTGCTGAACGACGCCCTCCCCAAGGTCCTCGACATCACCGCGGAGGAGGTCAAGGCGATCGCCGAGGCCCGCCTGCGCCCCGACAACCGCGCCGTCCTCGTCTACGAGCCCACCGACGACACCGACGACACCGCTACGGCCGACGACACCGAGGAGGAGACGGCCGCATGAGCACCGACCCCACCCCCGCCATGACGTTCCACCCCCAGCCCGAGCCCGGCACCCCCAGCCCGTGGGCGTTCCCCCGGCCGGACCGCACCACCCTCGCCAACGGCATCACCGTCCTGTACTGCGACCGCCCCGGCCAGCAGCTGGTCGCCGTCGACGTGCTCCTCGACGCCCCGCTCGCGGCCGAGCCCGAGGGCCTCGACGGCGTCTCCGGCATCCTCGCCCGCGCCCTCAACGAAGGCACCGACACGCTCACCGCCGAGCAGTTCGCGGCCGAGCTGGAGCGGACCGGCGCCACCCTCGACGCGCACGCCGACCACCCCGACATCCGGGTCTCCCTGGAGGTCCCGGCCTCCCGGCTGCAGCGCGGACTCAGCCTGCTCGCGGACGCCCTGCGCGCGCCCGCCCTGCCCGAGAACGAGATCGAGCGCCTGGTCGCCAACCGCCTCGACGAGATCGTCCACGAGCAGGCCAACCCCGCGCGCCGCGCCGCGAAGGCCCTCTACGCCGACCTCTTCGACGGCGCCGACCGGCTCTCCCGCCCCCGCGGCGGCACCGCCGACACCGTCAAGGCCATCGACCGGCCGGCCGTGAAGGCGTTCTACGACGCCCACATCCGCCCCGCCACCACCACCGTCGTGGTCGTCGGCGACCTCACCGGCATCGACCTGCCGGCGCTGCTCGAAGCCACCCTCGGCGCCTGGACCGGCACCGCGGCCGCGCCCAGCGTGCACGCCCCCGTCACCGCCGACGACACCGGCCGCGTGATCATCGTCGACCGCCCCGGCTCCGTCCAGACCCAGCTGCTCATCGGCCGGATCGGACCGGACCGCCACGACGACGCCTGGGCCGCCCAGATCCTCGGCACCTACTGCCTCGGCGGCACCCTCACCTCCCGCCTGGACCGCGTCCTGCGCGAGGAGAAGGGCTACACCTACGGCGTCCGGGCCTTCGCCCAGCCGCTGCGCTCCGCCGCCGACGGCTCCGGCCGCGCGATGCTCGCCATCAGCGGCTCGGTCGACACCGCCTCGACCGCCCCGGCCCTGGCCGACACCTGGACCATCCTGCGCACCCTCGCCGCCGAGGGCCTCACCGACGCCGAGCGCGAGGAGGCCGTCCAGTTCCTGGTGGGCGTCGCCCCGCTGAAGTACGAGACCGCGGGCTCCGTCGCCGGCACCCTCGCCGACCAGGTCGAGCAGTACCTCCCCGACGACTACCAGTCCGAGGTCTACCGGCAGCTCGCCGAACTCGGCACCGCGGCCGCCACCGAGGCCGTCGTCGCGGCCTTCCCGCCGGACCGCCTGGTCACCGTGCTGGTCGGCGACGCCGCCGTGATCGCCGACCCGGTCAAGAAGCTCGGTATCGGCGAGGTCACCGTCGTCACCTCCTGACGGACCGGCCTCCCGCGCGCACGGGACGGGGGCCCGGCGGAGCATCGGCTCCGCCGGGCCCCTTCGCGTCCGCCCGGGGATTCGCGTCCGCCCGGAGATTCACGTCCGCGCGGAGAAATTCCCTTGCCCTGCCCGCCGCCCCCGTGGGTAGATACACCCCGCAGCCGAACGTGCTGCACAGGTGCCGAGGCGACGGAAGGAGGCGGTCACCATGCGGGTCGAGCCCACCCTGCGCCCCACCGGCGCGCAGCGCTCCCCGAGACTGCCCCGTCCCGCCTCGCGCCGACGCCGCAGCTCCTGAGCGCCGCGTCCAGGACGTACCCGAGCCACGCCGGAAGCTTCGCGCGGCACCCCCCGAACTAGCATGGAACCAGTCGACCCCGGAGGTCGTTCAGTCATGTCGCAGACCGCAGTACCAGCCCCGTACGAGATCGCCGGAGCCCGCGTCCCGATCCGGATGTGGACCGACCCGGCCACCGTCGAGGGCCAGGCCATCCAGCAGTTGCGCAACATCAGCACGCTGCCGTGGCTGCACGGGCTCGCCGTGATGCCGGACGTCCACCTGGGCAAGGGCGCGACCGTCGGCTCGGTGATCGCCATGAACGGCGCCGTCTGCCCGGCGGCGGTCGGCGTCGACATCGGCTGCGGGATGAGCGCGGTGAAGACCTCGCTCACCGCGAAGGACCTGCCGGACGACCTGTCCCGGCTGCGGTCCAAGATCGAGCAGGCCATCCCGGTGGGCCGTGGACTCCACACCGACCCGGTGGACCCGCAGAGGCTCCACGGCTTCGGCGCGGCCGGCTGGGACGACTTCTGGGAGCGGTTCGACACCGTCGCGCCGGAGGTGAAGTGGCGGCGCGAGCGGGCGATGCAGCAGATGGGATCTCTCGGGTCCGGGAACCATTTCATTGAGGTTTGTGTCGATACATCCGGTTCGGTCTGGCTGATGCTGCACTCCGGATCGCGCAACATCGGCAAGGAGCTGGCGGAGCACCACATGGGCGTCGCCCGCTCGCTCCCGCACAACCAGGGGCTGGTCGACCGCGATCTCGCGGTCTTCATCGCGCAGACGCCGCAGATGGATGCCTACCGGCAGGACCTCTTCTGGGCCCAGGAGTACGCCAAGAAGAACCGTGCGGTGATAATGGGGCTCTTCCAGGACGTGGTCCGCCGCGAGTTCGCGAAGGCGCGGGTCGGCTTCGACCAGGTGATCAGCTGCCACCACAACTACGTCGCCGAGGAGCGGTACGACGGCGTCGACCTGCTGGTGACCCGTAAGGGCGCGATCCGGGCCGGCTCCGGCGACTTCGGGATCATCCCGGGCTCGATGGGGACCGGTTCGTACATCGTCCGCGGTCTGGGCAACGAGGCGGCCTTCAACTCGGCCTCGCACGGAGCGGGCCGGAAGATGAGCCGGACGGCCGCCAAGAAGCGGTTCACCACGAAGGACCTGGCCGAGCAGACCAAGGGCGTCGAGTGCCGCAAGGACAGCGGCGTCGTCGACGAGATCCCGGGTGCGTACAAGCCGATCGAGAAGGTCATCGCCCAGCAGAGGGACCTGGTCGAGGTGGTCGCCCACCTCAAGCAGGTGGTCTGCGTCAAGGGCTGACGGCATGGGCGGGGCGGGGCCGCGGCGGTGCCGGGGCCCCGCCTTCGCCTACCGCCCGGCACGCCGGAGGGGTGCGCCGTCCCGCTGTGGCGCACCCCTCCGGCAGGCGACGGCTCAGGCCGCGGGCAGCTCGTCGAGGCCTTCGTGGACGAGCTTGGCGACGCGGTCCAGGGCGCTGTCGGCGCCTTCGGCGTCGGAGGCGAGGACGACCTCTTCGCCGCCCTCGGCGCCGAGGCCGAGCAGGCCGAGCATCGACGCGGCGTTGACGGGCTTGCCGTCGGGCTTGGCGATGGTCATCGGCACGCCCGTGGCCGTGACGGCGCGGACGAAGATGGAGGCGGGACGGGCGTGCAGGCCCTCGGCCCAACCGATGGTGACGCGGCGCTCAGCCATGAGACGTGCCTTTCGGTGTTGCTGGCCATGTTACGTAGACGGCCATGTTGTCTAGACCAGTGTCGCATGAGTGCCGGACTGCTTCACCGCCGCTCGCGGCCACGGAACGCGTCTGACCGGGCACGGAGCCCTTCCGGCCGGCCTCCCGGACCTGGTCCGCCCGGGTCCGCGGCCCCGGTCGGAAGGGTCGCGAGAGTCTTTGCCCACAGGGGTGGGCGCCCCTCCACAGTGCCGTGGGCGCGTGGCCGGCGCCATCCGGCCCGCTGCCCGATAACCTGACGAACGTGGACGACTCTCGGGTACCGCAGGCGAAGCCGACCGACGAGCAGGGCTACCCCCGGCACTGGGAGGCGGACGTGCTGCTGCGGGACGGCGGCACCGCCCGGATCCGGCCGATCACCACGGCCGACGCGGCGCGCCTGGTGGAGTTCTACGAGCAGGTGTCCGACCAGTCGAAGTACTTCCGGTTCTTCGCGCCCTACCCGCGGCTGTCCGACAAGGATGTCCGGCGCTTCACCCACCACGACTACGTCAACCGGGTGGGCCTGGCCGTGGTGGTCCGTGACCGCTTCATCGCGACCGTCCGCTACGACCGCATCGACGAGAGCGGCCGCCCCTCCGAGGACGGCACCGACGCCGAGGTCGCCTTCCTGGTGCAGGACGCCCACCAGGGCCGGGGTGTCGCCTCCGCCCTGCTGGAGCACATCGGGGCGGTCGCACAGGAACGTGGCATCCGGCGGTTCGTCGCCGAGGTGCTCCCGGAGAACCGCAAGATGGTCAAGGTCTTCACCGACGCCGGCTACACCCAGCACCGCAGCTTCGCGGACGGCGTCGTGCACCTGGAGTTCGACCTGGAGCCCACCGCGGCCTCGCTGGCCGTGATGCGGGCCCGCGAGCACCGCGCGGAGGCCCGGTCGGTGCAGCGGCTGCTCACCCCGCGCTCGGTCGCCGTGGTCGGCGTCTCGCGCAACCCGCAGACGGTCGGCCGGGCGGTCCTGCGCGACCTCGCGGGCTTCCGGGGGCCGGTGTACGCGGTGAACCGCAACGTCCCGCCGGGTGGCGAACTGGACGGGGTGCCGGTCTACCGCTCGGTGCTGGAGATCCCCGGGCCGGTGGACCTCGCGGTGATCACCGTGCCGGCCGCCGCGGTGCCGGCCGCCGTCGCGGACTGCGGCGCGCACGGGGTGCAGGGCCTGGTGGTGGTCACCGCCGGGTACGCCGAGACCGGCCCGGACGGCCGCGACCACCAGCGGGCGCTGGTCCGCCAGGCCCGGGCGGCGGGCATGCGGGTGATCGGCCCGAACGCCTTCGGCCTGGTGAACACCGACCCGGAGCAGCCGCTGAACGCCTCGCTGGCGCCCGTCCTGCCGGAGCGCGGCGGCTTCGGGATCTTCTGCCAGTCGGGCGCGATCGGTGTGGCCCTGCTGGAGGCCGCACACCGTCGCGGCCTGGGCGTCTCCTCCTTCGCCTCGGTCGGCAACCGGTCCGACGTCTCCGGCAACGACCTGCTGCAGTACTGGGAGGAGGATCAGGCCACCGACGTGGTGCTGCTGTACCTGGAGTCCTTCGGCAACCCCCGCAAGTTCACCCGGATCGCCCGCCGGCTCGCCACCGTCAAGCCGGTGGTGGTGGTCAAGGGCGCCCGGCACACCGGCAGCCTGCCGCCCGGCCACGCCGTCCAGCCGGCCGCCAGCGGCCTGCGCGACGCCACCGTGGACGCGCTGTTCCAGCAGGCCGGGGTGCTGCGGGTGGACACCATCACCGAACTCTTCGACGCCGGCGAGCTGCTCGCCCGCCAGCCGCTGCCGCCCGGTGACCGGGTGGCCGTGGTCGGGAACTCCGACTCGATGGGCCTGCTCACCCATGACGCCTGCCTGGGCGCCGGGCTGCGCCCGCGCACCCCGGTGGACCTGACCACCGCCGCCACCGGGGAGAACTTCCGGATAGCCCTGGACACCGCGCTCGCGGACCCGGCGGTGGACGCGGTGATCGCGGTGGCGATCCCGCCGATCGGTACCGCGGCGCACGCCTTCACGGGCGGCCGGCTGCATGCGGACGACCCGGGCCAGGACCATCCGGAGATCGCCGACGCCCTGCTCGAATCGGCTGCCAGGGCGAAGGAGTTGGGCAAGCCGCTGCTGCTCGCCCATCTGGCGCTGACCGATCTGACCGACCGGCTTCGGGAGGGCGGCCTCCCGGCCTACCCGGCGCCCGAGCGGGCCGTGCACGCGCTGGCGCACGCCGTCCGGTACGCCGACTGGCGCCGCCGTACCGCCGAGGCGGAGGAGACCGCGCGGGTCCCCGAACTCGACCGGATCGACGAGGGCGCGGCCCGCACGCTGGTCGAGGCGGCGCTCGGCACCCGGGCCGCCGCCGCGGCCCGCCTCCAGCCCGGCGGCGCCCGGATCACCCTGGCGGAGGCCGAGGGGAACGCGCTGCTCGCCACCTACGGCATCGAGGTCCACCCGACGATCCAGGCGCCCGACGAGGAGAGCGCGGTACGGGCCGCCGCCGTCCTCGGCTACCCGGTCGCGCTGAAGGCGACCGCTCCGCACCTGCGCCACCGCCCCGACCTGGGCAGCGTCCGGCTGGACCTCACCGGGGAGCCCGGGCTGCGCCGGGCCCACCGGGAGCTGGACGCGCTGCTGGGCGGCGCCGCCCAGGCGCGGCTGGTGGTGCAGCGTCTCGCGCCGCGCGGGGTGGACACGGTGATCGGCGCCACCGTCGACCCGGCGGTGGGCACCATCCTGTCCTTCGGCCTGGCCGGGGCCCCGGCGGAGCTGCTGGGCGACGTCGCCCACCGGCTGGTGCCGGCCACCGACCAGGATGTGGCGAGTCTCATCCGGGAGGTTCGGGCGGCCCCGCTGCTCTTCGGCTGGCGGGGCTCGGACCCGGTGGACACCGCGGCCCTGGAGGAGCTGCTGCTGCGGGTGTCGTGCCTGGTGGACGACCTGCCGGAGGTTGCCGCGGTGGATCTCGAACCGGTGGTCGTGGCCCCGCACGGACTGGCGATCCTGGGTGCCCGGGTGCGGATCGCGCCGCTGCCCGTGCGCAGTGATCTGGGCCCGCGCGCCATGAGCAGCCTGTAACCTTCCTTGGTTGCGCCCCATCCGGGGTGCCCGTACGCCGGGATCCCGGCGTCGTGCCGCCCGCTTCGTCGGCGGACCATGCCAGGATGGAGCTATGGCCAAGACCGGTACCACCACTCAGGACCTGCGCTCGGCGATCGAGCGCAGCGGCTACTACCCGGCCCTGGTGTCCGAGGCGGTCGAGTCCGCGGTGGGTTCCGAGCCGATCAGCTCTTACCTGGTGCACCAGGAGACCACCTTCGACGCCAACGAGGTGCGCCGGCACGTCACCGTGCTGGTCCTCACCCAGACCCGTTTCGTGGTGAGCCACACCGACGAGCAGTCCGGCGACGCCAACAGCCCGGTGCCGTTCGCGACCACCTCGACGGAGTGTGTCCGGCTGGACCGGATCGGTTCGGTCGTGCTCAGCCGGATGGTCTCCAACCCGGAGACGTACACCCCGGGCACCCTGCCGCGCGAGGTCGTGCTGACCATCGGCTGGGGCGCGGTGCAGCGGCTGGACCTGGAGCCGGCCGGCTGTTCGGACCCGAACTGCGAGGCCGACCACGGCTACACCGGTTCGGCCACGGCTGACGACCTGTCACTGCGGGTGAGCGAGGCCGGCGACGGTCCGGAGACGGTCGCGCAGGCGCTGGTCTTCGCCCGGGCGCTGTCCGAGGCGACGATCAGCAGCGGCCGGCCCTGACCCCCGGCTCCCGGAAAGCCCAGGAAACAGACACCTTCACGATGACTCTCGCACCCGCCGACGGCTACGACTCCTTCGAGATCCTGGACCCGGCCGACGCCCCCGCGCCGCTCTACGGCAGTGGGTCGCTCAGCGACCTGCTGCCCTCGGTCGCGGCCGGCCTCGGCGTGGCCGGCTTCACGTCCACCCTGCCGGTCGAGCCGGCCGACCGGGTCTGCGTGTTCCTGGTCGACGGGCTGGGCTGGGAGCTCCTGCTGCGCCACCCCGAGTACGCGCCGTTCCTCAGTTCGCTGATCGGCAGCTCGCTCGGGAACACCGGCCGCCCGCTGACCGCCGGCTTCCCGGCGACCACCGCGACCTCGCTGGCCTCGGTGGGCACCGGCCTGCCGCCGGGCCTGCACGGCCTGGTGGGGTACACCGTGGCGGTGCCGGGTGCCGGTTACCTGATGAACCAGCTGCGCTGGCAGCCGCCGACCGAGCCGCGGGTCTGGCAGCCGTACCCGACGGTGTTCGAGCAGGTGCACGCGGCGGGCGTGGCGACCTGCCAGGTCTCCTCGCCGCTGTTCTCGACCACCCCGCTGACCAGGGTGGCGCTCTCCGGCGGCAGCTTCCTCGGCCGGACCACCGGCGAGGAGCGGATGGATCTGGCGGCGCGCTGGCTGGCCGAGCACGACCGGGCGCTGGTCTACACGTACGTGAGCGAGCTGGACGGCGCCGGCCACCGTTTCGGGGTCGACTCGGACGACTGGCGCATGATGCTGAACACCGTCGACCGGCTCGCCCGTCGGCTGGCCGAGCAGCTTCCGCCGCGGTCGGCGCTGTACGTCACCGCCGACCACGGCATGATCGACATCGCGCCCGAGGACCGGATCGACTTCGACGAGGACTGGGAGTTGAGCGCCGGCGTCGCGCTGCTGGGCGGGGAGGGCCGGGCCCGGCACGTCTACGCGGTGCCGGGGGCGGCGGCCGATGTGCACACCGTCTGGAGCGAGGTGCTCGGCGACCGGATGTGGGTGGCCACCCGTGAGCAGGCGATCGCGGCGGGCTGGTTCGGGCCGTCGGTGGACGACCGGGTCTACCAGCGGATCGGCGACGTGGTCGCGGCGGCCCGGGACGACGTGGCGGTGATCGCCTCCCGCAACGAGCCGGGCGAGTCCACGATGATCGGGCTGCACGGGTCGATGACCCCGGTCGAGCAGCATGTGCCGCTGCTCGAAGTCCGCGGCTGAACCCCCTCGAACCGCCCACCTCAAGTGAAGGGCCTCTGCACCACCCATGGCTGAACTGGTGTTCTTCTCGGGGACGATGGACTGCGGCAAGTCGACGCTCGCGCTCCAGCTGGACCACAACCACGCCGCGCGCGGCCGGCAGGGGATCATCTTCTCCCGGCACGACCGGGCCGGTGCCTCCACCATCTCCAGCCGGCTCGGACTGCGGGCCGAGGCGGTGGAGGTCACGGACGCCTTCGACTTCCACGCCCATGTGGTCCAGTTGCTCTCGGCCGGCGGCCGGGTGGACTACCTGATCTGCGACGAGGCCAACTTCTACGCCGAAGGGCAGGTCGACCAGCTGGCCCGGGTGGTCGACGAGCTCGGTATCGACGTCTTCACCTTCGGCATCACCACCGACTTCCGCACCCGGCTGTTCCCCGGCTCGCAGCGCCTGATCGAACTCGCCGACCGGGTGGAGGTGCTCCAGGTCGAGGCGCTCTGCTGGTGCGGCGCCCGGGCCACCCACAACGCCCGGACGGTCGGCGGCGTGATGGTGGTCGAGGGGGCGCAGGTGGTCGTCGGCGACATCTCGGTCAGCGAGGACGAGATCGGCTACGAGGTGCTGTGCCGGCGCCACCACCGCCGCCGGCTGACCGCGGCCACCGCCCGCGCCTCGGTACTCTCCCCGGACGTCCTGCCCTTCGAGCAGCAGGCCTGACGGCCCCCGGCCGGGCATCGGCTGCCCGCCGGCCCCCGGCCGGCGCCGGTCAGCCGGCCTCGACCACGGAGAACAGGCCGCCGCGCGGGTCGGCCAGGTGCACGACCCTGCCACCGGCGCCGCGGTACCCGCCGCCGTCCGTGTCGCCGGCGCCGTCCCGGCGGGCGCCGCCCGCCGCCGGCTGCCCGGGCGGTGCCACCACCCGGCCACCGGACCGCACGGCCAGCGCGGTCGTCCGGGCGGCGTCGGCGACGGTGAAGCAGGTCCGCCAGCGGGCCGGGGCCGGCCCTTCGCCACGCCGGATCCGGGCCACCGTCCGGCCGCCGGCGACCAGTTCGCACCCGTCGCCGGCCTCCGTCGGCCCGCCGTCCGGGGCCGCCGGCCCGCGGACCTCGTCCGCCAGCACCGCGCGGTAGAAGGCGGCGGCGACCGGCGGCTCGCAGGTGAGCAGTTCGGTCCGGCCCGGGGTGCCGGGCTCGCCGGCCGCCTCCCAGCCGAGGAGTTCCTCGCCCTGCCAGAGCCCGAAGGCCGCCCCCGCGAGGTCGGCGGCGATGGCGAGCCGCCCGGACCGTCCGGCCTGCACCGGTCCGACCGCCACCGTGCCGCCGCACTCGCGCACCCGCTGCGAGACCTCGTCGGCGTGGTCCACCGCGAAGTACGTGGTCCAGCCGACCGGGCGGCCCGGCGCCCCGGGCGACACCCCGAGGCCGGCCACCAGGGCGCCGCCGGCGCGGGCTCGGACGTACCGGCCGGGCCGGTCCGGGCCGGGGGAGAACTCCCAGCCGAACAGCCGGCCGTAAAAGGCCCGGGCGCCTTCCAGGTCGTCGGTCAGCAGGCTCGTCCAGCAGGGTGAGCCCTGGGCCAGACGGAGTGTCACCGCGGGCATGGGCAGGTCTCCTCAACGAGGCGTCGGGGCGGTCGACGCGGACGGTCGGCGCGGCAGGTCCGCGCGTAGGGGGTGATGCTCGCACCACCGGTGCGGCGGAGGCGGGCGGCCGCGCGGGGGAGCCGGGCAAAGAAGGGACAAAGAGCTGCCGGCGGCCCGCCCTGCGCAAGAATGGCGCCCATGGATACTGCGCAGGACTCCCCGCTGATCTCCGTCCCGGACCTGGAGACGGCCCTCGCCTCCCCCCGGCCGCCGGTGCTGCTCGACATCCGCTTCCAGCTGGGCAGCACGTCCAGCCGCGGCGAGTACGAGGCCGGGCACATCCCCGGCGCGTACTTCGTGGACCTGGACACCGAACTGGCGGCCCCGCCCGGCACGGCGGGCCGGCACCCGCTGCCCGATCCGGAGGTGCTCGGCGCCGCGCTGGGCCGAGCGGGCGTCAGCGCGGAGCGACCGGTGGTGGTCTACGACGCCGGCCCGGCGATGTCCGCGGCCCGGGCCTGGTGGCTGCTGCGCTGGGCCGGGCACCCCGACGTGCGGGTGCTGGACGGGGGCCTGGCCGCCTGGCAGGCCGCCGGCCTGGCGCTCAGCTCCGAGCTGCCGCCGCCGGGGGAGGGCGACTTCAAGCCGGTGCCCGGCCTGCTGCCGACCCTGGACGCGGACGGCGCGGCCGCGTTCGCCCGGACCGGACTGCTGCTGGACGCCCGCGCCGGCGAGCGCTACCGCGGTGAGGTGGAGCCGATCGACGCGAAGGCCGGGCACATTCCGGGTGCGGTGTCGGCGCCCACCACGGAGAACGTCGGCTCGGACGGGCGCTTCCTGCCGGCCGCCGCGCTGGCGGCCCGCTTCGGCGGGCTCGGCGCCGGCACCCATGAGGTGGCCGTCTACTGCGGTTCGGGGGTGACGGCGGCCCATCAGATCCTGGCCCTGGAGGTGGCGGGGCTGTCGGCCACGCTCTACCCGGGCTCGTGGAGCGAGTGGTCCCGGGACCCGCAGCGGCCGATCGCCACCGGCGCCCAGCCGGGCTGACCGCCCGTCACCACCCGGCACGCGCGCGGGCGGCCGCCCCCTGGAGGGAGCGGCCGCCCGCGCGGTACCGCCTGGTGCTGCTGCCGTTACTCCTGCTTCTTGCGCCGGCTGCCGAAGACGATCTCGTCCCAGCTGGGCACGGTGGCGCGTCGCCCGGGGCGTACGCCGTCCGCCTCGGCCTGCCGGTCGGTGGTGCCGACCAGGCGCTCGCGGTGCGGCGCGACCGCGCGCGGCATCAGGATGTCGGCGTAGGCCGAGCCCGCGCCGATGCCGGCCGCGGGCGCCGCCGGCTCCTCGACCTCTTCGACGACCTCGGCCACGGCGGGTTCCACCGGGGCCGGGCTGCCGACCGCGAGGTCGCCGCGGAAGGCGGGTACCACGTCCAGCAGGCTGGTCAGCGAGTCCCGCGCGTCGGCCGTGGCCTCCCGCGACTCCCGGACCTCACGGGCCGACATGATGCGGTCCGCGGAGGGTCGGTCGATCATCGGGCGCAGCGGCCGGTCGTGCGGCAGCCTGGCGATCCGCGGGATGAACGGGAAGACCTGCTCGTCCTCGCGCTCGACGTTCTCGCCGATCAGCGCACGGGCCTCGTCGTCGTTGGGCTGTACGAGCCGCCGCGGCGGGTCGTACGTCCAGCTGGCGGAGCGGCCCTCGCCGTCGGCGCGGTACCCGAGGACGACCTCCCAGGTGCCGTCGTCGCGGCGCCAGGAGTCCCAGCGCTCGGTGTCCTTCTCGGCGCCGCGCAGGGCGAGCCGTTCGGCGACGGCCTCGCCGAGCTGGGGCCCGGTGGACTCGCCGTGCCGGCGGATGGCGGTCTTGCGGGCGCGCTCGGCCATGAAGGCGCGCTCGGCGAGCACGGGCCCCTCGAAGCGGCGGACCCGGTCGACGGAGATGCCGGCGGCCTGGGCGACCTCCTCGGCGGAGGCACCAGCTCGTATCCGCGCCTGGATGTCGCGGGGGCGGAGGTGGCTCTCGACCTCGATCTCGATCTGGCCGAGGCGTGGCCGGTCCCCGCGGATGGCGGCGCGCAGCCGCTCGTCGATGGGGAGGGTGTACTCCGTGCTGTCGGCAGCCTTGAGCACCAGCCGTGTGCCGTCGTTGCTGACGGCCACGACGCGCAGTTCGGGCACGGTTACCTCCCGGGTGGTGCCTGCCGACGTCACCTGCGTCGCTGCTCCCGTACTGAGTGTGGCCTGCCCACTGGCGGCTGGCCACAACCTTGCTGAGTTCCCCGGCGTGTCGGGCTTCTGCCCGGGCACGCCGCTGTGGCACGGTTGCCTTTTTGCCACGTCACCGGTCGACGTCGCGCCTGGGTGTCCCGGCCGTCCTCGCACATGGCGTGACGCGACGATCCGGGACGGGCGCCGCCGTGCGTACCTGCTCCGTGATCGTCGGGCGATCTGCCGGTTGATGGGCAGTCGACAAGTCGACCGAAGGCTCAGGCTCCACGAACAGTACTCCATTCGTGGCATCCAGCGGGGCGGCTCGCCGCTCAAGTCTCCCGCGATTCACGGGAATCTCAAGAGTGGCCACCTCAACGGCGGGCCGTTGGCAGCCGCACGGTGATCATCTTCACATATATCGACAGCGAAGAACCGGACATTCGCCCCTTGTGTCCTTCTTTGGGCACGATGGAATGACTTGTTCCAGGAGCAGTCGAACCGACCAGGGGATGTTGATGCCGGAGCAGAAGCCCGTCGAGGCGGCGGAGAAGGGCGGGAAGCGGATCGATCTGAGCATGGCTCAGGTCGTCGCGAGCGCGCTCGCCACCATGGTGGGTGCCTTGCTCGCCTCCGAACTCGGGGTGGCCGGCACCGTCATCGGCGCGGCGGTGGTCAGCGTCGCGGCCACCACCAGTACGGCCGTGTTCCACCACATCTTCCGCCGCACCGGCGACCAGCTGCGGGTGGCGGCCGACCGGGGCCCGGGCACCGGCGCTGCCGCGCCCTCGTCCGCCCGGCCGTCCGTCGGGCTGCCGCCCTCCTCGGACTGGAACAGCTCCAAGGTGCTGCGGGCGCGCCGTCGGCGGTCCTGGCGGTCCGCCCTGGTGCTGCCGGGGCTGGTCTTCCTGCTGGCGATGGTGCCGATCGTCGCCTTCGAGCTGGTGACGGGCCAGCCGGTCTCGGCGACCGTCCAGGGCGGGACCGGGCAGGGGACGTCCTTCGGCGGGTCGGTGCACGGCACGCCCTCGACGAAGCCGGCCGGCTCGCCGTCCCCCGCTCCTTCGTCCGCCTCGCCCTCGCCCTCGTCCGGCGCGGACGGCCCGTCCGCGCGGCTGGGTACGGCCGCACCCTCGGCGGGGCCCTCCACCGCGCCGCCGGCCGGGCAGGCCTCCGGGTCGTCCGGCCGGCCCTCCGCCGGAGCGTCGCCGTCCGGCCAGGCCTCCCCGGGGGCCGCCACTCCCGCGCCGGGCGGAGCGACGACGGCACCCGGCGAAACCCCGGCCACCGGCACCACCGCGAACCCGGGTGCCGACCCGGGCGCGGGCGCGCCGGCCACCCCGTGAGCACGCGCGGTCAGGCCCCGAGCACCCGCCGCAGATAGTCGTTGCCGAACAGCCGCTGCGGGTCGACCTTGTCGCGCAGCGCCGTGAACTCGCCGAAGCGCGGGTAGACCTCCGACAGGTACTGGGCGTCCCGGGTGTGCAGCTTGCCCCAGTGCGGACGGCCTTGGTGGGCGGTCATCAGCTTCTCCACCTCGGTGAAGTAGCCCTGCTCGGCGGTGCCCCGATAGAGGTGGACGGCGATGTAGACGCTGTCCCGTCCGCTCGCCGTCGACAGCCAGAGGTCGTCGGCGGGCGCGAACCGCACCTCGACGGGGAAGCTGATCCGCCAGTGCGAGCGCTCGACCAGCGCCTTCAGCTCGCGCAGCACGGTGGCGGCCGCCTCGCGCGGCACCGCGTACTCCATCTCGGTGAAGCGGACCGTGCGGGGGCTGGTGAACACCTTGTACGCGACGTCGGTGTACGTCCGCTCCGACCAGGCCCGGCTGGCGACGGCCGCGATCGACGGGACCGACCCGGGGAAGCGCCGTCCCACCCGGCAGGCACCCTCCCAGACCGTGTTGGAGAGGAACTCGTCGTCCAGCCAGGCCTTGAAGCGGGGCAGCGGGGCGGCCGGTCCCTGGCTTCGGTTGTTGCGCTTGGTGGAGCAGCGGTCGGTGTGCGGGAACCAGTAGAACTCGAAGTGCTCGTTGACGGCCGTCAGGTCGTCCAGCCGCCCGAGCACCTCGTCGAAGCGCATCGGCTGCTCGTGCGCGGTCAGCAGGAAGGTCGGCTCCACGCCGAAGGTGATCGCGCTGATCACGCCGAGGGCGCCCAGGCCGAGCCGGGCGCCCTGGAACAGCTCAGGATTCTCGGTCGGCGAGCAGTGCTGCACGCTGCCGTCGGCGAGGACGATCTCCAGCGCGCGGATCTGCGCGGCCAGCGAGCCGGACTCGCGGCCGGTGCCGTGGGTGCCGGTGCTGGTGGCGCCGGCAACCGTCTGCACCTCGATGTCGCCCATGTTGGTCAGCGACAGGCCCGCGGCCTCCAACAGCCGGTTCAGTCGGGAGAGCGGCAGGCCGGACTCGACGGTGACGGTGCCGGCCTCGCGGTCCAGCTCGCGGACGGCGGTGAGCGCGTCCGGGCGGATCAGCAGGCCGTCGCCGGCCGAGGCGATCGCGGTGAAGGAGTGTCCCGACCCGACGGCCTTGACCGTGCGGCCGGCCTCGGCGGCCCGCCGGACCAGCTCGCCCAGTTCGGCCGGCGAGGCGGGCGTGGCCACCTCGGCGGGCCGGGCGCTCTGGTTGCCGGCCCAGTTGGTCCAGCGGCCGGCGGTGATGGCCTGGGGCATTGCGCTGCCTCCTGCTCCGTGGCCGAACGGTGTCGGCGGTGTCCGGGATCGCGCGGCGAGCCGGACACCGGACCGCTACCCGTGGGTAGGGAGCGTAGCCAGTTCAACGCCCCAGGTCTACGGTCTGCGGGGCCCCTTCGCCGCCGGCCCCGGCGGGCAGTCCGGCGTGCAGCCGGCCGAGGCCGGCCAGTGCGGTCAGCGCGCCGAAGGCGGCGGCGGCCACCGGCACCCAGTACCCGGCGGGGGCGCCGGCGGCGTCCACCACCCAGCCGGCCGTCGAGGAGCCGAGGGCCACGCCGAGGGCGAGGCCGGTGGTGGTCCAGGTCATCCCCTCGGTCAGCTGCGCGGCCGGCACCAGCCGCTCGACCAGGGCCATCGCGGTGATCAGGGTCGGGGAGATGGAGGTGCCGGCGACGAACAGCGCGCCGCCGATGGCCACCATCCCGGCCGTCCCGGTCACCGTCTGCCCGACGATCACCAGGGGCACCATGCTGACCGCCATCACGGCGACCCCCAGGATGAACCGGCGGGCCATCGACCCCTTGAGCTTCAGCGTCCCGAACACCACACCGGCCAGGCAGGAGCCGAGCGCGTAGACGGCGAGCACCAGGCTGGAGGTGGTGACGTGGCCCTGCGCCTTCGCGAAGGCCACCGTCACCACCTCCACCGAGCCGAAGATCGCCCCGGTCGCGACGAAGGTCAGTACCAGCACCTGGAGCCCCGCGTTGCGGATCGCCGAGCTGCTGCTGTGGTGCGCCTCGGGGTGCAGCGGCGGCTCGGTGCGGCGCTGCGCGGTGAACAGGGCGATGCCGACCGCCAGGAAGACCCCGGCCAGCAGGACGCCCGCCTCCGGGAACACGGTGGTCGCCAGGCCGATGGAGAGGATCGGGCCGACGATGAAGCAGATCTCGTCGACCACCGCCTCCAAGGAGTAGGCGGTGTGCAGCCTGGGGGCCTCGTCGCGGTACAGGTGGGCCCAGCGGGCGCGGACCATCGCGCCGGTGCTGGGCATGCCGCCCATGGCGGCGGCGCAGACGAAGAGGGTCCAGTCCGGTGCGCCGAGGCGGGCGCAGAGCAGCAGCCCGGTCGCGGCGGCGAGGGTGATCGCGGTCGCGGGCAGGGCCACCCGGCGCTGCCCGTAGCGGTCCACCAGCCGGGAGACCTGCGGGCCGGCTACCGCGGCCGCCAGCGCCAGCACCGCCGACACCGCGCCGGCCAGCCCCCAGGAGCCGCGCAACTCCGCCAGCATCGTGACGATGCCGATGCCGGTCATCGAGATCGGCAGCCGGGCGACGAACCCGGTCGAGGAGAAGGCCAGGCTGCCGGGGGCGGCGAAGATCTGGCGGTAGCTGGACAGCACGGGGGCTCCGCAGGGGGTAAGGAACATGGCTGGCAAACACAGCTTACGTACCTTGGCGAACGAGATATACCGGACATCCGGCTGCGGGCCTGCCCGCGGGCCCGACCCCGGCAGTGGCAGGATCAGTCCCATGTCCGACGCGCGCAAACCCTCACTCCCCGGCGCCGGGGCCGCTGTCACCCACGCGGCCGACCCGGCCGGAACGGCCACCGGGTCCGGCGGGGCCGGTGCGGCCGGTCCGGCCGCCCCCTACGACGCCCTGCTGCTGCTCTCCTTCGGCGGGCCCGAGGCCCCCGACGACGTGGTGCCCTTCCTGGAGAACGTCACCCGGGGGCGCGGCATCCCGAAGGAGCGCCTGAAGGAGGTCGGCAAGCACTACTTCATGTTCGGCGGCGTCAGCCCGATCAACGAGCAGAACCGCGAGCTGCTCGCCGCCCTGCGCAAGGACTTCGCCGACCACGGCCTGGACCTGCCGGTCCACTGGGGCAACCGGAACTGGGCCCCCTACCTGGTCGACACCCTGCGCGAGATGGCCGCGGACGGCCACCGCCGGATCGCCGTCCTCGCCACCAGCGCCTACGCCGGCTACTCCGGCTGCCGCCAGTACCGCGAGAACCTCGCCGACGCCCTCGGACAGCTCGCCGCCGAGGGCCTGCCCGCCCTGCGGGTCGACAAGCTGCGGCACTTCTACAACCACCCCGGCTTCGTCCGTCCGATGATCGACGCGACCCTCGCCGCCCTCGCCGAGCTGCCCGAGGCCGTCCGGCCCGGCGCCCGGCTGGCCTTCACCACCCACTCCGTCCCGGACACCATGGCCGAGACCTCCGGCGCCCCCGACGACCCGGCCCGCGGCGCCCCCGGCGGCGCGTACGTCGCCCAGCACCTGGACCTCGCCCGGCAGATCGCCGACGCCGTGGCCGAGGCCACCGGGGTCGCCGAGCGCCCCTGGGAGCTGGTCTTCCAGAGCCGCAGCGGCGCCCCGCAGACCCCCTGGCTGGAACCGGACATCTGCGACCACCTGGAGACCGTGCACGCGGCCGGCGCCCCGGCGGTGGTGATGGTGCCGATCGGTTTCGTCTCGGACCACATGGAGGTCAAGTACGACCTCGACACCGAGGCCCGCGCCAAGGCCGCCGACCTCGGCCTGCCGGTCGCCCGGGCCGCAACCGTCGGCGCCGACCCCCGGTTCACCGCCGCGGTGCGCGAACTCGTGCTGGAGCGGGCGGCCACCGAGCGCGGCGCGGCCCCCGCCCGCTGCGCCCTCGGCGCGCTCGGTCCCAGCCACGACGTCTGCGCCGTGGCCTGCTGCCCCAACCCGAGGGCCCCCCGCCCGGCCGCCGCCGAGGCGTGAGCGCCCGCCCACCCGTCGAGAGGACCGACCCCGTGCCCGACCCCGCGCCCAGCCCCGACCTGCTCGACGAGCTGCTCTCCGTCGCCCTGGAGGCCGCCGACCTGGCCGGCGCCCTGCTGCGCGACGGCCGACCCGCCGACCTCGGGGTGGCGGGCACCAAGAGCAGCCCGGTGGACGTGGTCACCGAGATGGACCTGGCCTCCGAGAAGCTCGTCCTGGAGCTGATCACCGGCCGTCGCCCGGACGACGGCTACCTCGGCGAGGAGGGCGCCGACCGGCCCGGCCGCAGCGGTGTGCGCTGGGTGGTGGACCCGCTCGACGGCACGGTCAACTACCTCTACGGCCTGCCCTCCTGGGGGGTCAGCGTGGCCGCCGAGCTGGACGGCCGGGCCGTGGTCGGCGTGGTCGCGGTCCCGGCCCGGGGCGAGGTCTTCCAGGCCGTGCTCGGCGGCGGCGCCCGGCTCGACGGGCGGCCGATCCGGACCCGCCCGGCCGCCCCCTGGGGCCAGGCGCTGATCGGTACCGGGTTCAACTACGTCGGCCCGGTGCGGGTCCGGCAGGCCGAGGTGCTTCTCGCGCTGATGCCCGAGGTCCGGGACATCCGCCGGGCCGGCGCCGCCGCCGTCGACCTCTGCGACCTCGCGGCCGGCCGGCTGGACGGTTTCTACGAGCGCGGCCTGCAGCCCTGGGACCGCGCGGCCGGCCTGCTGATCGCCACCGAGGCGGGCGCCCTGTGCGGCGGCCGCCCGGGCCGGCCGGCCGACGGCCTGCTGACCGTGGCCGCCGCGCCCGGGGTGTTCGAGCCGTTGCAGGCCCGCCTGGAGGAGCTCGGCGCCTGGCGCGACTGACGTGCCCGTGACCGACGGCCTGCGGCCGGCCCCGTGAAGCGGTGGCCGGCCGCGGGTGGTCGGGGACGGCGAAGAGCCCTGGCGCGGGGGCACCAGGGCTTGGGTTTCGCGGACCGCTGCGGGTCGGACCGGACGGGCCGGCGGGGTCGGGCAGCGGTGGACGGTGCGGTGGTGGTGTCAGGCAGCGGCGCGGTGCCGCTCCAGCACGGTGTCGACGCCGTGGTCGGCGGCGAGCCGGCGGAGATCGTCCAGCTCGGACTGCTCGACCTCGGCCAGGAACTCGTCCCCCGACTCGATAGCGCGGTGCAGATCCTGTTCGGCGTTCTGTATGCGCTGCAGGATTCCGGCGGTGAAGGCGTCCATACGGGCCCCCTTACTGTGTCGGACGTGCACGGTCGTGAGTTCCCCGGCCAACGGGTCCGGTGCCAACGAAAGCGTCCGGAACCGGGGCCTGTATTTCTCCGGTCGGGCGCGGAGACGGCCTACGGCCGCTCCCGGTGACGTCCCAGCCCCCAGGCCGGTGCGGATGAACGCACGGCGGGTGGGTGCGACCGGCCAACAGCCAGATCGCGGGTGTGCACGTGTCCTCCCCCGCCCCTGGCGGGGGAAACCTCCCCGCCGAAGAAAGTTGCCCGCGTCATGGTCCAACCGGAGCGCGACCCTCGGACTTACCCCTGCTTTACCGCACCACCAGGCAGGATGGACACACCGTCGGAGTCGTGCGTCCGCTCCCGGTGGACCTCGGCCGCGCGCCCGCGCAGCCTGCCCTGCGGGCGGTCCACGGTGGGGCGGGGCCTGGAGAAGGGACAACCATCGTGCGGGTACTCGTCGTGGAGGACGAGCAGCTGCTCGCCGAAGCCGTCGCCACCGGGCTGCGCCGCGAGGCGATGGCCGTGGACGTGGTCTACGACGGGGAGGCCGCGCTCCAGCGGATCGCGGTCAACGACTACGACGTCGTCGTCCTCGACCGGGACCTCCCCCTGGTGCACGGCGACGACGTCTGCCGCAGCGTGGTCGACCAGGGCCTGGCCACCCGGGTGATCATGCTGACCGCCTCCGGTGACATCAGCGACCGGGTCGAGGGTCTGGAGATCGGCGCGGACGACTACCTCCCCAAGCCGTTCGCCTTCAGTGAACTCGTCGCCCGGGTCAGGGCCCTCGGCCGCCGCGCGACCGTACCCCTGCCGCCGGTGCTGGAACGGGCCGGCATCTCGCTCGACCCCGGCCGCCGCGAGGTCATCCGCGACGGGCGGCCGATCCAGCTCGCCCCCAAGGAGTTCGCCGTCCTGGAGGTGCTGATGCGGGCGGGCGGCGCCGTCGTCTCCGCCGAGCAGCTGCTGGAGAAGGCCTGGGACGAGCACACCGACCCCTTCACCAACGTCGTCCGGGTCACCGTGATGACCCTGCGCCGCAAGCTCGGCGACCCGCCGGTGATCATCACCGTGCCCGGGTCCGGCTACCGGATCTGATCCCCGCCGGACCACCCACCGGGCCCGCGGCCCGGTCCACCGCCTCGTACACCCCGCTCGTACACCCCGCTCGTTCACCCCGAGAGGACCATCATGACCACCCCGCCCCCGGCCGGCGGGTCCTCCGGCGCGCCCGCCGGCGGCCCGCGCGCCGTACCGCCCCGTCCGGCCCAGCCGCCGCGCGCGCCCATGATCCAGTCGCACCCGTCCCAGCAGATCTACACGCCCGGCGACGGCCTGCTGGCCTGGATGCCGTTCCGGCCGACCATCCGGATGCGGCTCACCCTGCTGTACGGCGGCATGTTCCTGATGGCCGGCGTCGTCCTGCTGATGCTGATGTACTTCTTCATCCAGCAGGCGTTCCACGACGCGGCGCCCCCGAACCTGCAGATCGGCCCGGGCGTCTCGATCCTCACCCCGGACAACCAGAGCGTCACCGCGCAGACCTTCAACCAGTGGTTCAGCCACTACCAGGCGGGTCAGTCCCAGCGGGCGCTGGACACCCTGCTGCGCAAGTCCCTCACGGTGCTGGTCTGCCTCGCCGTGATCGCCTTCGCGGCCGGCTACGCGATGGCCGGCCGGGTGCTGCGCCCGCTCGGCCGGATCACCCGCACCGCTCGCGAGGTGGCCAGCTCCGACCTGCACCGCCGGATCGAGCTGGACGGTCCGGACGACGAGCTGAAGGAGCTCGCCGACACCTTCGACGACATGCTGGACCGGCTCGACCGCTCCTTCGACTCGCAGCGCAAGTTCGTCGCCAACGCCTCGCACGAGCTGCGCACCCCGCTGGCGATCAACCGGACCCTGCTGGAGGTCCAGCTCTCCGACCCGGCGGCCTCGCCGGACCTGCAGCAGCTCGGCAAGACCCTGCTGGCCACCAACGAGCGCAGCGAGCAGCTGGTCGAGGGCCTGCTGCTGCTGGCCCGCAGCGACAACGAGCTGATCGACCGCCGGCCGGTCGAGCTCTCCGAGGTGGCCACCAGGGCGCTGGAGCAGATCCGTCCGGAGGCGGCCCGGCGGGAGGTGGAGATCAAGGCCGAGCTGACGCCGGTGGTGGTCTCCGGCAACGGCGTCCTGCTGGAGCGGATCGCCCTCAACCTGATCCAGAACGCGGTGCGCTACAACGCGGCCGACGGCTGGGTGGAGATCACCACCGCCCTGGTGCCCGGCGGTGGCGGCGAGCTCGTGGTGAGCAACACCGGGCCGGTGGTCCCGGGGTACGAGCTGGAGCACATCTTCGAGCCGTTCCGCCGGGTCAAGGGCGCCGACCGGACCCGCAGCGACAAGGGGGTCGGACTCGGCCTCTCCATCGTCCGATCGGTGGTCCGGGCGCACGGTGGTGCCATCGAGGCCACTCCGCGCGCCGGAGGCGGCCTGACCATGAGGGTGCGCATTCCGGGAGCCTGATCCTCCTCGCGGGCCGGTAGGCGCCCGCACACGCCCTCGGGTGCTTCCGCGCTCCGTGCGCAGACCATCCCCGCCGCCCCCGCCGGCCGTGTCAGGACGACATAAGTGCTGGCGGGGGCGGCTTGTCATTTCCGGTCCGAGCAACTTACGGTGTCGTAACCTACGCATCCGTAAGTGTGCCCCGCGTGCCCGTCCCTCAGGAGCAAGAGCCGTGACCATCGCCCCCGTGCAGCGCACCGCATCGACCGGTTCGAGCGCCTGGACCGACGCGCGTCTGATCCTCGCCCTCGAAGAGGTGGTGGAGACCGAACTCAACCGCCACCTGAAGGTCGCCAAGGAGTGGATGCCCCACGAGTACGTCCCGTGGAGCCAGGGCCGCGACTTCGACGGTGTGCTCGGCGGCGAGGCCTGGGAGCTGAGCCAGTCCAAGGTGACCCCGCTCGGCCGGGTCTCGCTGGTGGTCAACCTGCTGACCGAGGACAACCTCCCCAGCTACCACCACGAGATCGCCACCATGTTCGGCCGCGAGGGCGCCTGGGGCACCTGGGTGCACCGCTGGACCGCCGAGGAGGGCCGCCACGGCATAGCGCTCCGCGACTACCTGCTGGCCACCCGCGCCGTCGACCCGGTCGAGCTGGAGCGGGCCCGGATGATGCACATGTCGGAGGGCTTCGAGTCCGACAACTCGCACAGCATGCTGCACTCGGTCGCGTACGTGGCCTTCCAGGAGCTCGCGACCCGCATCTCGCACCGCAACACCGGCCACTTCGCCGGCGACCCGCTCTGCGAGCAGCTGCTGGCGAAGATCGCCAACGACGAGAACCTGCACATGGTCTTCTACCGCAACCTGCTGCGCGCGGCCCTGGAGATCGCACCGGACCAGGCCATGCGGGCGATCGCCGACGTGGTGATCAACTTCCGGATGCCCGGACACGGCATGCCCGGCTTCGAGCGCTCCGCCGCCCAGATCGCCATCGGCGGCATCTACAACCTCCGGATCCACCACGACGACGTGCTGCAGCCGGTGCTGCGCCACCTCAGGGTCATGGAGATCTCCGGCCTCGGCCCGGAGGGCCTGCAGGCCCAGCAGGAGCTCGGCCTCTTCCTCGGCGGGCTGGACGCCCAGGCCACCAAGTTCGACGAGCGACAGGCGGCGCTGCTGGCCCGCCGGGCCGCCAACGCGGCGAAGAAGTAGCCCGCGAGAGGCGCTGAGGGGGCGCTCACGGTGGGTGGATTTCCAAGAGTTTGCCCGAAAAATTCGTAACGTGAGCAAGGTCACATCCGATAGCGCCACACGATCGGGCGACCCCGTAGGGTGATCATGGCGCACGCCGCTCCGATCGCTCTCCGTCACCGTTTCGGAAGTGCGGGTGGGGCGAGGGGAGCGGCGGTCGCCCCAGGTCGGGCGGGTGATAGGCGGTGCTCCGCCCGTTCCCCGATCACCGAGGGTGCCCGATCGCAAGGGGTGCGGACCCGCCCTTGATGGCCCTGAGTGAGGCCCCGCAGGCCCGATCGGATCACCCCGACGGGCCCTGGGCTGAGTGTCGATTGAGTAACAGGGCTTGAAGTAAGGCAAAATCTCCGCCTCGGGTCGGGCACAACACCGGCCCCCCGTGCGTTACGTGCGCTGGAGATACCGCACACACCGCAGACACCCGGAGGGGGAGAGCGAACAAATGGCAACGGACTACGACACCCCACGCAAGACCGATGACGACCTCAACGAGGACAGCATCGAAGAACTGAAGGCTCGTCGGAACGAGAAGTCGACCAGCTCGGTCGACGTCGACGAGTTCGAGGCGGCGGAGGGCCTGGAGCTCCCCGGTGCCGACCTCTCGAACGAGGAACTCTCCGTCCGGGTGCTCCCGCGCCAGGCCGACGAGTTCACCTGCATGAGCTGCTTCCTGGTGCACCACCGCAGCCAGCTCTACAGCGAGAAGAACGGCAACCCGATCTGCCGGGACTGCGGCGCCTGAGCACCGGGCGGTCACGGCCCGGGTCCCACGGCTTCCGTGGGCTCGGTACACCGCCCCGTCCGGCCCCGGGCAGCGGGGCCGGAGGCAGATCCGGCGGCCGTTCCGTCGGTCGCACCGGCAGGCTGGTCCTGCAGAACACAGCAGTAACAGCACCACCGGCGGTACCTGCAGCAAGCGCGGTCGCGGAAGCGGCCGTGGCACCGGTGCGAGCGGCGTCATCGGCAGCGGCAGCACTGGAAACAGGAGGGACGGTCCCGCAGCAGCGGAACCGTCCCTCCTCCGTGTTTCAGGGCCGCGGCCGGTGCGGGCCGCCGGCGGCCCGTCCGCCGGGGCGCCAGGCCTCGCCGGGGTGCCCGTACGGGGGGTGCGGCCGCGCCGCCCCGCGGGCTCAGGCGGTGCGCCGCCGGGCCTCGGCCAGCGCCGCCGCGAGCCGCTCGGGTGAGCGGGTCGACAGGTACAGGTACGGCGTCGGGTCGGCCGGGTCGGTCACCTCGACCCGCAGCGCGGTCGGGACGTAGCTGCGCAGCAGCATGAACGCCCGCGGGTCCGCCTTGACCCCGCGCCAGGCGACCGCCTCCACCGGGGTCAGCGGGTGCGCCTCGCCGAGCGCCTCGACCGGGATCCGGGCCTGGCCGGCCACCAGTGAGCCCTGCACCACCCGGATCCGGGCGGAGCCGTAACTGTTGACGGCCGCCGCCCCGGCGGCGATGCCGATCACCAGTCCGATCAGCGCGGCCACCCCGCCGACCCGCAGCAGGATCAGCGCGAGCGTCAGCCCGAGCGCGACCGGGAGGAGCCACCAGGAGCGAGGTGCGGTGAGGCGTTCGTCGTACATACCTCCATTGTGGTCACCGGCCCCGGCGGGCCGGGACGGCGCCCCCGGCACACCTCTTGCTACCGGTCGGTAGGGTTGTTTTCGTGACCGGATCCATAACCTCGCAGCCGGCGCCGAAGGGCTCCGAGCAGCCCGCCGAGCGCCCAGCCGCCCAGCTCTCGCCCACCACGCCGCCGCAGGACGCCGTGCTCCCGCCCCGGGCGCCCGAGGCCCCGGCCCCGGGAACGCTGGTGGGCTCGCACTACGACCACTGCTTCGGCTGCGGTCCGCAGCACCCGGCCGGGTTGCGGATGACCGTCGTGGCCGGCGAGGGCTTGGACGTCACCGCCGAGTTCACCGTCGGACCGGGCCACCAGGGCGGCCCGGGGCTGGCCCACGGCGGCCTGCTGACGACGGCGATGGACGAGACTCTCGGCTCGCTGAACTGGCTGCTGCACTCCGCCGCCGTGACCGGCCGCCTGGAGACCGACTTCGTCCGACCGGTACCGGTGGACTCGGTGCTGCACATCCGCGCGCGGATCACCGGCGTGCACGGCCGCAAGATCTACAGCGCGGCGGAGGGACGGATCGGCGGCCCCGACGGACCGGTCGCGATCAGGGCGCAGGCGCTCTTCATCCAGGTGAAGCTGGAACACTTCACCCAGCACGGTCGTCCCGAGGACATCAAGAAGGCCTTGGACGACCCTGACCTGTTCAAGCGCGCCAGAGCCTTCGAGGTGAATCCGTGAGCACCACCGCCCGCCCGCCGGTAGACGTCCTGATCAGGCGAATCGACCCCGAGCTGCCCCTGCCCGCCTACGCGCAGCCCGGCGACGCGGGAGCCGACCTGCGCACCACGGTCGACGCGGAGCTCGCACCCGGGGAGCGGATCGTCCTGCCGACCGGTGTGGCCATCGCGCTACCCGACGGCTACGCGGCGTTCGTGCACCCGCGTTCGGGTCTGGCAGCTCGTTGCGGAGTTGCCCTTGTGAACGCCCCAGGGACGGTCGATGCCGGGTACCGTGGGGAGATCAAGGTGATCGTCGTCAATCTGGACCCGCGCGAGGGTGTCAGCTTCCGCCGTGGGGACCGAATCGCCCAGCTGGTCATCCAGCAGGTCGAGAAGGCCCGCTTCCACGAGGTGGCCGAACTGCCCGGGTCGGCACGTGCCGAGGGTGGGTTCGGGTCGACCGGTGGCCATGCCGCGGTCTAGGCTGCCCGCGGCCGAGCAGGTATTCGTGTCGGTCTTGGACCGGGAAGGACAGTGACCGTGTTCCGTCGTCGCCAGAAGAGCGAGGACGCTGTCGAGCAGCTCGCCGACGACGCCATCAGCGCCGACGAGCCGGCCGATGACGTCGAAGGTTCCGCCGACTCCGAGAGCGAGAACAACACCGAGCTGGACCCGGCGGAGCGGGTCGGCCTGCCGCCGGCCCCCCGCCCGGACGGTCCGTGGGACCACTCCGAGCTGGAACAGCCCGAGGAAGGCCGGGTGGACCTCGGAGGTCTGCTCGTCCCCGGAGTCGAGGGTATGGAGCTGCGGGTCGAGGTGGCAGGTGACTCGATCGTCGCCGCCACCCTGGTCCTCGGCAACAGCGCCATTCAGTTGCAGGCTTTCGCCGCCCCGAAGTCCGAGGGCATCTGGGGCGAGGTCCGCGAGGAGATCGCCAACGGCATCACCTCGCAGGGCGGCCTCGTCGAGGAGGAGGAGGGCCCGCTGGGCTGGCACCTCCGTGCCCAGGTCCCGGTCCAGCTTCCGGACGGCACCCAGGGTGTCCAGCTGGTCCGCTTCGTCGGCTGTGACGGCCCGCGCTGGTTCCTGCGCGGAGTGATCTCCGGTCAGGCTGCCGTGCAGCCTGAGATGGCCGGAATTCTGGAGCAGGTCTTCCAGCAGACCGTCGTCGTCCGCGGCGAGGTCCCGATGGCTCCCCGCGACCCGATCGTGCTGAAGCTGCCGGAGGACGCCCAGATGGTCGCCGACGGTGGTGCCGCACCCACCGAGGACGGTGCCGGCGCCCGGTTCGGCACCACCGCGCTGGACCCGTTCGCGCGTGGCCCGGAGATCACCGAGGTCCGCTGAGCCGCAGCTCAAGGCACCGATCGCCCCCGCCCGGGATACCGCGGCGGGGGCGATTTGCTTGTGCCGCCCGACCCCCGTACAGTTCTCCGGGTTGCCCCAGTGGCAGCACGCTTCACCCGCAGGGATTCGGATTCAGGTTCGGATTCGAGAGGGAAAAGCAGCCCGAGAAACTCTGGTAGAGTTCGGGAGCGCCGAAAGGCCAAAAGCAAATCGGATGAACGAAGCCCCGGAAAACGGAGCGGAAAACATCTGATAAGCTGGAAACACGAAAGAACGAAGCGCCCGGAGAGTTCACGAGAGTGACTCGAAGGAAGTGTCCGTTCCTTGAGAACTCAACAGCGTGCCAAAAGTCAACGCCAGATATGTTGACATCCCCGGCCTGGATCACTCGATCCGGGTTGGAGATTCCTTTAGTAACAAAACACTAGCGAGGACGCAGTGCGCGGGACCGCCCTATTCCGGTTGGTTGCCGTGCCGCTCAACGCGAGTGCCGGCCCGCGCTTTTAATTAAGCACTGTCGGGCAGACATTCACGGAGAGTTTGATCCTGGCTCAGGACGAACGCTGGCGGCGTGCTTAACACATGCAAGTCGAACGGTGAAGCCCTTCGGGGTGGATCAGTGGCGAACGGGTGAGTAACACGTGGGCAATCTGCCCTGCACTCTGGGACAAGCCCTGGAAACGGGGTCTAATACCGGATATGACCTTCCTCCGCATGGGGGTTGGTGTAAAGCTCCGGCGGTGCAGGATGAGCCCGCGGCCTATCAGCTTGTTGGTGGGGTAATGGCCTACCAAGGCGACGACGGGTAGCCGGCCTGAGAGGGCGACCGGCCACACTGGGACTGAGACACGGCCCAGACTCCTACGGGAGGCAGCAGTGGGGAATATTGCACAATGGGCGAAAGCCTGATGCAGCGACGCCGCGTGAGGGATGACGGCCTTCGGGTTGTAAACCTCTTTCAGCAGGGAAGAAGCGCAAGTGACGGTACCTGCAGAAGAAGCACCGGCTAACTACGTGCCAGCAGCCGCGGTAATACGTAGGGTGCGAGCGTTGTCCGGAATTATTGGGCGTAAAGAGCTCGTAGGCGGCCTGTCGCGTCGGATGTGAAAGCCCGGGGCTTAACCCCGGGTCTGCATTCGATACGGGCAGGCTAGAGTGTGGTAGGGGAGATCGGAATTCCTGGTGTAGCGGTGAAATGCGCAGATATCAGGAGGAACACCGGTGGCGAAGGCGGATCTCTGGGCCATTACTGACGCTGAGGAGCGAAAGCGTGGGGAGCGAACAGGATTAGATACCCTGGTAGTCCACGCCGTAAACGTTGGGAACTAGGTGTTGGCGACATTCCACGTCGTCGGTGCCGCAGCTAACGCATTAAGTTCCCCGCCTGGGGAGTACGGCCGCAAGGCTAAAACTCAAAGGAATTGACGGGGGCCCGCACAAGCAGCGGAGCATGTGGCTTAATTCGACGCAACGCGAAGAACCTTACCAAGGCTTGACATATACCGGAAACGGCCAGAGATGGTCGCCCCCTTGTGGTCGGTATACAGGTGGTGCATGGTTGTCGTCAGCTCGTGTCGTGAGATGTTGGGTTAAGTCCCGCAACGAGCGCAACCCTTGTTCTGTGTTGCCAGCATGCCTTTCGGGGTGATGGGGACTCACAGGAGACTGCCGGGGTCAACTCGGAGGAAGGTGGGGACGACGTCAAATCATCATGCCCCTTATGTCTTGGGCTGCACACGTGCTACAATGGTCGGTACAAAGGGCTGCGATGCCGCGAGGCGGAGCGAATCCCAAAAAGCCGGCCTCAGTTCGGATTGGGGTCTGCAACTCGACCCCATGAAGTTGGAGTTGCTAGTAATCGCAGATCAGCATGCTGCGGTGAATACGTTCCCGGGCCTTGTACACACCGCCCGTCACGTCACGAAAGTCGGTAACACCCGAAGCCGGTGGCCTAACCCGTAAGGGGAGGAGCCGTCGAAGGTGGGACCAGCGATTGGGACGAAGTCGTAACAAGGTAGCCGTACCGGAAGGTGCGGCTGGATCACCTCCTTTCTAAGGAGCACATGGCAGCTTCGGGCGAATGTCCTGAAGTGCTAGCTCATGGGTGGAACGTTGACTATTCGGCACACGAGGTCTGTCAGGCCTCCCAAGTACTGCACTTCGGTGCGTGGAACGGGTTTCTGGCGGGTCTGGTGGGTCGGGCACGTTGTTGGGTCCTGAGGGAACGGCCGTATGGTCGTTGCTTCAGTGCCGGTCCTGCTTGAGGTCGCCCTGGTGGTGTCCGATGGTGGGTGACTGGTCGTTGTTTGAGAACTGCACAGTGGACGCGAGCATCTGTGGCCAAGTTTTTAAGGGCGCACGGTGGATGCCTTGGCACCAGGAACCGATGAAGGACGTGGGAGGCCACGATAGTCCCCGGGGAGCCGTCAACCAGGCTTTGATCCGGGGGTTTCCGAATGGGGAAACCCGGCAGTCGTCATGGGCTGTCACCCATACCTGAACACATAGGGTATGTGGAGGGAACGCGGGGAAGTGAAACATCTCAGTACCCGCAGGAAGAGAAAACAACCGTGATTCCGGGAGTAGTGGCGAGCGAAACCGGATGAGGCTAAACCTGATACGTGTGATACCCGGCAGGGGTTGCGTATGAGGGGTCGTGGGAAAGTTCTTCAGTCGTCTGCCGGCGGCTGGGTGAGTCAGAAACCGTTGGTGTAGTCGAAGGACATGCGAAAGGTCCGGCGTAGAGGGTAAGACCCCCGTAGACGAAACATCAGCGGCTCACTTGAGCTTCTCCCAAGTAGCACGGAGCCCGAGAAATTCCGTGTGAATCTGGCGGGACCACCCGCTAAGCCTAAATATTCCCTGGTGACCGATAGCGGATAGTACCGTGAGGGAATGGTGAAAAGTACCGCGGGAGCGGAGTGAAATAGTACCTGAAACCGTGTGCCTACAAGCCGTGGGAGCGTCGGACAGTGGGCTTGCCCGTCTGTCTCGTGACTGCGTGCCTTTTGAAGAATGAGCCTGCGAGTTTGCGGTGTGTAGCGAGGTTAACCCGTGTGGGGTAGCCGTAGCGAAAGCGAGTCCGAATAGGGCGATTGAGTTGCATGCCCAAGACCCGAAGCGGAGTGATCTAGCCATGGGCAGGTTGAAGCGGAGGTAAGACTTCGTGGAGGACCGAACCCACCAGGGTTGAAAACCTGGGGGATGACCTGTGGTTAGGGGTGAAAGGCCAATCAAACTCCGTGATAGCTGGTTCTCCCCGAAATGCATTTAGGTGCAGCGTCACGTGTTTCTTGCCGGAGGTAGAGCACTGGATAGGCGATGGGCCTCACCGGGTTACTGACCTTAGCCAAACTCCGAATGCCGGTAAGTGAGAGCGTGGCAGTGAGACTGTGGGGGATAAGCTCCATGGTCGAGAGGGAAACAGCCCAGAACACCGACTAAGGTCCCTAAGCGTGTGCTAAGTGGGAAAGGATGTGGAGTCGCAGAGACAACCAGGAGGTTGGCTTAGAAGCAGCCACCCTTGAAAGAGTGCGTAATAGCTCACTGGTCAAGTGATTCCGCGCCGACAATGTAGCGGGGCTCAAGCACACCACCGAAGTCGTGTCATTGCAGCAACAGGGCCAACGCCTGCTGTGATGGGTAGGGGAGCGTCGTGTTCCGGGTGAAGCAGCGGAGGAATCCAGTTGTGGACGGGACACGAGTGAGAATGCAGGCATGAGTAGCGATACAAGAGTGAGAAACTCTTGCGCCGATTGACCAAGGGTTCCTGGGTCAAGCTGATCTGCCCAGGGTAAGTCGGGACCTAAGGCGAGGCCGACAGGCGTAGTCGATGGACAACGGGTTGATATTCCCGTACCCGCTTTGAAGCGCCAACGTCGAACCTCTGAATGCTAAAGCCGCGAAGCCGGCCTGGAGTCTTCGGACGAAGGGACGTGGTGGAGCCGCTGACCCAACAGGGTAGTAGGTGAGCGATGGGGTGACGCAGGAAGGTAGTCCAGCCCGGGCGGTGGTTGTCCCGGGGTAAGGGTGTAGGCCGAGTGATAGGCAAATCCGTCACTCATTGAGGCTGAGACCTGATGCCGAGCCGATTGTGGTGAAGTGGATGATCCTATGCTGTCGAGAAAAGCCTCTAGCGAGTTTCATGGCGGCCCGTACCCCAAACCGACTCAGGTGGTCAGGTAGAGAATACCGAGGCGTTCGGGTGAACTATGGTTAAGGAACTCGGCAAAATGCCCCCGTAACTTCGGGAGAAGGGGGCCGGAACTGGTGATGAGTCTTGCACTCTGAGCTGGGGCCGGCCGCAGAGACCAGCGAGAAGCGACTGTTTACTAAAAACACAGGTCCGTGCGAAGCCGTAAGGCGATGTATACGGACTGACGCCTGCCCGGTGCTGGAACGTTAAGGGGACCGGTTAGTCGAGATTCGTCTCGGCGAAGCTGAGAACTTAAGCGCCAGTAAACGGCGGTGGTAACTATAACCATCCTAAGGTAGCGAAATTCCTTGTCGGGTAAGTTCCGACCTGCACGAATGGCGTAACGACTTCTCGACTGTCTCAACCATAGGCCCGGTGAAATTGCATTACGAGTAAAGATGCTCGTTTCGCGCAGCAGGACGGAAAGACCCCGGGACCTTTACTATAGCTTGATATTGGTGTTCGGTTCGGCTTGTGTAGGATAGGTGGGAGACTTTGAAGCAGCCACGCCAGTGGTTGTGGAGTCGACGTTGAAATACCACTCTGGTCGTGCTGGATGTCTAACCTGGGTCCGTGATCCGGATCAGGGACAGTGTCTGGTGGGTAGTTTAACTGGGGCGGTTGCCTCCTAAAGAGTAACGGAGGCGCCCAAAGGTTCCCTCAGCCTGGTTGGCAATCAGGTGTTGAGTGTAAGTGCACAAGGGAGCTTGACTGTGAGACCGACGGGTCGAGCAGGTGCGAAAGCAGGGACTAGTGATCCGGCGGTGGCTTGTGGAAGCGCCGTCGCTCAACGGATAAAAGGTACCCCGGGGATAACAGGCTGATCTTCCCCAAGAGTCCATATCGACGGGATGGTTTGGCACCTCGATGTCGGCTCGTCGCATCCTGGGGCTGGAGTAGGTCCCAAGGGTTGGGCTGTTCGCCCATTAAAGCGGTACGCGAGCTGGGTTTAGAACGTCGTGAGACAGTTCGGTCCCTATCCGCTGTGCGCGTAGGAATATTGAGAAGGGCTGTCCCTAGTACGAGAGGACCGGGACGGACGAACCTCTGGTGTGCCAGTTGTCCTGCCAAGGGCATGGCTGGTTGGCTACGTTCGGGAGGGATAACCGCTGAAAGCATCTAAGCGGGAAGCCTGCTTCGAGATGAGTATTCCCACCTCCTTGAGAGGGTAAGGCTCCCAGTAGACGACTGGGTTGATAGGCCGGATGTGGAAGCCCTGTAAGGGGTGGAGCTGACCGGTACTAATAGGCCGAGGGCTTGTCCTCAGTTGCTCGCGTCCACTGTGTTGTTCTGAAACAACGACCCCACTTTGCCCTGGTCACGGGTGGGTGGTGCGGTGACAGTTTCATAGTGTTTCGGTGGTCATAGCATGAGGGAAACGCCCGGTTACATTCCGAACCCGGAAGCTAAGCCTCATTGCGCCGATGGTACTGCAGGGGGGACCCTGTGGGAGAGTAGGACGCCGCCGAACAATCATTGTGGAGAAGCCCTGCCGGGTAACCGGCGGGGCTTCTCTGCGTTTCCGGACCGACGGGATTCCGCCGCGACGGCGAAGAGACTTCACCGGAACGGTCCGGAAACGCCCGCCGGCGGGTCGCCGGTCCCGCGGACGGGGCCGACCGGACGCGCAGGCCGATTCCGAGGCCCGGATCAGAGCTGAAGCTTGAATCCGAGGTGCGAGGCGGTGAACCCGAGGCGCTCGTAGAAGCGGTGGGCGTCGGTGCGGCTGGCGTCCGAGGTGAGCTGGACGAGGTCCGCCCGCTGTTCGCGGGCGGTGTCCACGGCCCACTCGATCAGCTGGGTGCCCAGCCCGCCGCCGCGCTCGTCGGCGTGCACCCGGACGGCCTCGATGACTGCCCGGGTCGAGCCCTTCCGGGAGAGTCCGGGGATCAGCGTCAGCTGCAGGGTGCCGACCGTCCGGCCGTCGCGCACGGCGACCATCAGGTGCTGCTGCGGGTCCTCCTCGATCCGGCGGAACGCGGAGCGGTAGGGCGTCAGGTCGTCGGGGGACTCCCGGACGGCACCCAGCGGGTCGTCCGCCAGCATGGCCACGATGGCGGGCAGGTCGTCGGCGGTCGCACGGCGGATCTGGAGATCGTTCATGGGCTCAGGGTAGGCGAGTGGCAGCGTCCTCCCGCTGATGGGCCGACAAGGGCCGGCAGGGGGCAGCAGCGGACGCCGTGGCGCGTTCCGGGCCTCCGAGCAGCGCAGGCCGCTCCCGTGCGGCCGTCGCGCCGTCCAGGGCGGGTTCCGGGGCGGCCGTACCCGCTCCCGTCCGGGTGACGGGGCCTCACTGCCCGGGCTGAGCGCTCCTGATGACGGCGAGGACCGCGCCGTGCGGGTCGACGATCTGGGCGAGCCGGCCCACGCCGTGGAAGTCCGTGGGCGGGATCCGGACGGTCGCGCCGAGCCGCTCGGCGGTGGCGGCGCAGGCGTCCGGGTCGAGGACCTCGAAGTAGGGCAGCCAGTGCGAGGTGGTGCCGGCGGCGGTCTGCTCCGGGCCCAACTGCATGATGCCGCCCTGTCCGTCGTCGGTGCCGCCGCCGGCCGGGGTGAGCACGGTGTAGGTGACGTCGCCGAACGGCACGTCCTGCTCCTGCCAGTCGAACACGGCCCGGTAGAAGGTCTTCCCGGCCTCGGCGTCGGTGCTGTAGCACTCCGTCCAGCAGAGCGTCCCCGGGTCGGTGACGGCGTCCAGGCCGACGGTGTCCTGCGGCTGCCAGACGGCGAAGTCGGCGCCGGTCGGGTCGGTGTAGCCGGCCATCCGTCCGTTGGTGAAGACGTCGAAGGGCGCGAACCGGACCTTGCCGCCGGCCCGCTCCACCGCGGCGGTGGTGCGGTCGGCGTCGGTGGTCCTGAAGTAGATCGTCCAGGCGGACGCGGCGCCCTCCTCGGTGAGCGGGCCGAGCGCGGCGACCGTCCGGCCGTCCTGCTGGAAGAAGCCGTAGCCGCCGGCGGCCGGGCCGGCGGAGGCGAAGGTCCAGCCGAGCAGGGAGCTGTAGAAGGCGGCGGAGGCCGCGGTGTCGGGGCTGCCGAGGTCGAGCCAGTTGGGGGAGCCGGGCACGTAGTCGGTGGTGAGCATGGTCGGGACTGCTCCTTGCGCGGGCCCGCCGGGGACGGGGACGGATGGGTTCCCCCCTGCGCTCCCCAGCCTTCCACCGGTGCCGGGCGCCCGCAGTGCGGGCGCCCGCCGGCGCCCCCGTCCGGCGGTGCCGGGGTGGCCTTCCGCGGGTCTCCTCGCGGGGGCGCCGGCCGGTTCGGGCGCCGCCGAATGTCCGGGTTGTCGGAGCCGGACGGTACGGTGCGTGGCGGATGGTCACCCGAATCGGCAAGGAGGTCCCGTGGCCACGCAGCAGCAGCCCGCGGTGCCGCGCCAGCTCGCCCAGGTGGAGGGGGTGCTGGAGCGGATCACGTACGCCAACGAGGAGACCGGCTACACCGTCGCCCGGGTGGACACCGGTCGGGGCGGCAACGACCTGCTGACGGTGGTGGGCGCGCTGCTGGGGGCGCAGCCGGGGGAGTCCTTGCGGCTGCACGGGCGGTGGGGCTCGCACCCGCAGTACGGGAAGCAGTTCGTGGTGGAGAACTACACCACGGTGCTGCCGGCGACCATCCAGGGCATCCAGCGGTATCTGGGGTCGGGCCTGATCAAGGGGATCGGGCCGCGGTTCGCGGAGCGGATCGTGGAGGCCTTCGGGGTGGACACCCTGGAGGTGATCGAGACGGCGCCTGGCCGGCTGATCGAGGTGCCCGGGCTGGGGCCGAAGCGGACCAGGAAGATCGCCGAGGCCTGGGAGGAGCAGAAGGCCATCAAGGAGGTGATGGTCTTCCTGCAGGGGGTGGGGGTCTCGACGTCGCTGGCGGTGCGGATCTTCAAGAAGTACGGGGACAGTTCGATCGGGGTGGTGAAGAACGAGCCGTACCGGCTGGCCTCGGACGTGTGGGGCATCGGGTTCCTGACGGCGGACCGGATCGCGCAGGCGGTGGGCATCCCGCACGACAGTCCGGAGCGGGTGAAGGCGGGGCTGCAGTACGCGCTCTCGCAGAGCAGCGACCAGGGGCACTGCTACCTGCCGGAGGAGCGGCTGATCGCGGACGGCGTGAAGCTGCTGCAGGTCGACGTGGGGCTGGTGATCGACTGCCTGGCCGAGCTGGTCGCCGAGGAGGGCGTGGTCCGGGAGGCCCTTCCGGGGGAGGGCGGGCAGCCGGTGACGGCGGTCTACCTGGTGCCGTTCCACCGGGCGGAGATCTCCCTGTCGAACCAGTTGTTGCGGCTGCTGCGGGCGGATTCCGACCGGATGCCGGGGTTCGCCGGTGTGGACTGGGCGGCGGCGCTGGGCTGGCTGGCGAAGCGGACGGGGGCGGAGCTGGCGCCGGAGCAGGAGCAGTCGGTGCGTCTCGCGCTGACCGAGAAGGTCGCGGTGCTGACCGGCGGGCCGGGCTGCGGGAAGTCCTTCACGGTGAAGTCGATCGTGACGCTGGCGCTGGCGAAGCGGGCGAAGGTGGTGCTGGCGGCGCCGACCGGCCGGGCGGCGAAGCGGCTGTCCGAGCTGACGGGGGTGGAGGCGTCGACCGTGCACCGGTTGCTGGAGCTGCGGCCGGGCGGCGAGGCGGCGTACGACCGGGACCGGCCGCTGGAGGCCGACCTGGTGGTGGTGGACGAGGCCTCGATGCTGGATCTGATCCTGGCGAACAAGCTGGTCAAGGCGGTGGCGCCGGGGGCGCACCTGCTGTTCGTGGGGGATGTGGACCAGCTGCCCTCGGTGGGCGCGGGCGAGGTGCTGCGGGACATGCTGGCGGCCGGGAGCCCGGTGCCGTCGGTGCGGCTGACCAGGATCTTCCGGCAGGCGCAGGAGTCCGGGGTGGTGACCAACGCGCACCGGATCAACGAGGGTCTGCCACCGCGGACGGAGGGGTTGGCGGACTTCTTCCTCTTCGTGGAGGACGACGCCGAGCGGGCGGCCGGGCTGACGGTGGATGTGGTGGCGCGCCGGATCCCGCAGAAGTTCGGGCTGGACCCGCGCCGGGACGTCCAGGTACTGGCGCCGATGCACCGGGGGCCGGCCGGCGCGGGCAACCTGAACACGCTCCTCCAGGCGGCGGTCACGCCGGGGCGCGAGGGGCTGCCCGAGCGCCGCTTCGGTGGGCGCACGTTCCGGGTGGGGGACAAGGTCACCCAGATCCGGAACAACTACGAGAAGGGGCAGAACGGCGTCTTCAACGGCACGGTGGGGGTGGTGACCGCGATCGCGGTGGACGACCAGCGGCTGACGGTGCTGACGGACGAGGACGAGGAGATCGGCTACGACTTCGACGAGCTGGACGAGCTGGCGCACGCGTACGCGGTGACGATCCACCGTTCGCAGGGCAGCGAGTACCCGGCGGTGGTGATTCCGGTCACCACCTCGGCCTGGACGATGCTCCAGCGAAATCTGCTCTACACGGCGGTGACCAGGGCAAAACAACTGGTTGTACTGGTGGGGTCACGCAAGGCGATCGGACAGGCCGTTCGGACGGTCAGTGCAGGTCGTCGGCACTCCGCGCTGGACCACCGGCTGGCGACTGGATGATGCTCCAACGGGATCCTTGCCTCTAGAGTTCTCTTGACGTGAAGAGATTTAGGGCAGAGCCTGGTGCGGTGCCGATCTTGTCCGGTTCATACCGGCTGCGGCGACGGGTTTTGTAGGGGAGGGCCCTTTCGGGCCACCCCGGGTGCGCAACTGTCCGCCAGATGGGGGATGGTAGAGACAGTCAGGGCACCTTGGATGAGGATTCATTTCGTCGGTGAGGAAGAGCGTGAGCGAGAACAGTCCAGACGCTGTAGTACTGCGGTACCAGGGCGGCGAGTACGAGTACCCCGTCGTCCCGAGCACTGCGGGCAACGCCGGCTTCGACATCTCGAAGCTGCTCCCGCAGACCGGCCTGGTGACCCTGGACAACGGCTTCGGCAACACCGCCGCCTACAAGTCCGCGATCACCTTCGTGGACGGCGACAACGGCATCCTGCGCTACCGCGGCTACCCGATCGAGCAGCTGGCCGAGAAGGCCAGCTTCATCGAGACCGCGTACCTCCTGATCAACGGCGAGCTGCCGAACGCCGACCAGCTGGCGATCTTCAGCAACGAGATCACCCAGCACACCCTGCTGCACGAGGACGTCAAGCGCTTCTACCAGGGCTTCCCCCGGGACGCGCACCCGATGGCGATGCTCTCCTCGGTGGTCGGCGCCCTGTCGACCTTCTACCAGGACAGCCACAACCCGTTCGACGCCGGCCAGCGCCACCTGTCGACCGTCCGCCTGCTGGCGAAGCTGCCGACCATCGCGGCCTACGCCTACAAGAAGTCGGTCGGCCAGCCGTTCGTCTACCCGCGCAACGACCTCGGCTACGTCGAGAACTTCCTGCGGATGACGTTCGCCGTGCCCGCCGAGGACTACGAGCTCAACCCCGTCGTCGTCAACGCGCTCGACAAGCTGTTCATCCTGCACGCGGACCACGAGCAGAACTGCTCGACCTCCACCGTGCGCCTGGTGGGCTCCAGCCACGCGAACCAGTTCGCCTCGATCTCGGCCGGCATCTCGGCGCTCTGGGGCCCGCTGCACGGCGGCGCCAACCAGGCCGTCCTGGAGATGCTGGAGCAGATCCAGAAGGACGGCGGCGACGTCGACTCCTTCATCCGCAAGGTGAAGAACCGCGAGGACGGCGTGAAGCTCATGGGCTTCGGTCACCGCGTGTACAAGGCCTTCGACCCGCGCGCCGCGCAGGTCAAGATCCTGGCCCACGAGGTGCTCGCCCAGCTCGGCAAGTCCGACGAGCTGCTGGAGATCGCCCTCAAGCTGGAGGAGCACGCGCTCAACGACGACTTCTTCGTCTCGCGCAAGCTCTACCCGAACGTGGACTTCTACACCGGCCTGATCTACCGCGCCATGGGCTTCCCGACCAGCATGTTCACCGTGCTGTTCGCGCTCGGCCGGCTGCCCGGCTGGATCGCCCACTGGCACGAGATGATCAACGACCCGACGAGCCGTATCGGCCGTCCGCGTCAGATCTACACCGGCACCGCGATCCGCGACTACGTCGGTCTCGACGCTCGCTGACCCCGCCTGCCGGCAGTCGCAGAGGGCCCGGTCGCACCACTCTTCCCGAGGGGTGCGACCGGGCCCTCGCGTTTGTCCGGTGCGGTTCGTCCGGTGCGGTCGACCGGGTGCTGGGTACGGCGCACGACGTCCGGGGGCGGCCGCGGTCAGGGGCGGCCGCTCAAAGCGCCCCTGACCCGCCGCACCCCGGCGTCGTGCGCGAAGACCGCCGAGCAGTCGACGGCCGTCCCGGGGCCCGCCGGAGCCCCGCCGGCGACAGCCATGGCCGTGCGGAGGCATGGCGGATGTCCGCCCTGTCGCCGCGCGCCGAAAAACTGCCGCACTACAAAGCTAAGACGTATCAGGGCGCTCAAAGTTACGCCCGGGGGGTGTGAGCTGTCTCTCGCCACGCTCCGTGTGTGCCCGACCGCGGGCTCATACCACATCATCAACGGCGGTCGACGTCACCCTCCCCGCAGTCACGGCGACCCAGCGTGATAAGAATCGTGGCATTCCGGTACGGACCGCCCGCACATCGGCAGCGGAGTGGCCGGACCGGGGAGGGAGTGCGCAGATGGCCAGGAACGTCGTCGTCACCGGGGGTGGCACGGGCATCGGGTACGAGGTCGCGCGGAGATTCGCCGAGGCGGGCGAACGGGTCATGATCGTCGGACGCCGGCGGGACGTGCTGGAGAAGGCCGCCGCCGACCTCGGCCCCCGGGTCACCCCCCTGGTCTGCGACCTCGCCGACCCCGACGCGGTCGAGCACGCCCTCGGCGGACTGCCGGCCCGGATCGACGTCCTGGTCAACAACGCGGGCAGCCGCGAGACCGTGATCGGCGCCGGACCGCACGCCCTGCTGGCCCGCTGGCGCGGCGACTTCGAACGCAACGTGCTGACGGTGGTGCTGCTCACCGAGTCCGTCCGGGACCGGCTCACCCAGGGCTCCGGCCGGGTCGTCACGGTCAGCTCGATCGCGGCGCTGCGCGGGGCCGGCTCGTACGGCGCCGCCAAGGCCTCGCTGCACGCCTGGAACAACTTCCTCGCCGCTCAGGTCGGGCCGTCCGGGATCACCGCCAACATCGTCGCGCCCGGGACGGTCGCGGGCACCGAGTTCTTCGGGCCGCGGCTGGACGAGGCCGAGGTCTCCCGCCGGGCCGCCCGCACCCTGCTCGGCCGGATCGGCGAGACCGGCGAGGTGGCGGCCGCCGTCTACTTCCTGGCCTCGCCCGAGGCCGGCTTCATCACCGGCGAGATCCTGCACTGCAACGGCGGGGAGCTGCTCGGACGCTGAGCGCGCCGCGGGTCCGCACCGGGGTCGGCGGCCGATGGAACCGGGGCCCGTGAACGACGGCGCGGACGACCGTCGCACGACGCGCCGCCCCGCCGGAGGGGATCCGGCGGGGCGGCGGCGGGGGGCGTCCGGGCCGTCGGGACGCGGCTGCTCAGGCGGCCTGGAAGCGCCGCAGCCGCAGGCTGTTGGTCACCACGAAGACCGAGGAGAAGGCCATCGCGGCGCCCGCCACCACCGGGTTCAGCAGTCCGGCGGCGGCCAGCGGGATCGCCGCCACGTTGTAGGCGAAGGCCCAGAAGAGATTGCCCTTGATGGTGGCCAGCGTACGGCGGGAGAGCCGGATCGCGTCCCCGGCGGAGCGCAGGTCGCCCCGGACCAGGGTCAGGTCGGCGGCCTCGATCGCGGCGTCGGTGCCGGTGCCCATCGCCAGTCCCAGGTCGGCCTGGGCCAGCGCGGCCGCGTCGTTCACGCCGTCCCCGATCATCGCCACCGACCGGCCCGCGGCCTGAAGGGCGCGGACGGTGGCGACCTTGTCCTCCGGGAGCACCTCGGCGAACACGTCCGCCGGGTCGATGCCCACCTCGGCCGCGACCGACTGCGCCACCGCCCGGTTGTCCCCGGTCAGCAGCACCGGCCGCAGGCCCAGCGCGCGCAGCTCGGCGATCGCCCGGGCGCTGGTGGGCTTCACCGTGTCGGCGACCTCCAGCACCGCCCTGGCCGCGCCGTCCCAGCCGACCGCGACGGCCGTCCGGCCGGCTGCCTCGGCCGCCGCCTTGGCCTCGGCCAGGACGTCCGGCAAGGGCTGGGCGGCGGCCGCCAGCAGTGCCTCGCGGCCGACCAGCACCGAACGGCCCTCGACGATGCCCCGGACGCCGAGTCCGGGCACGTTCTCGAAGCCCTCCACGGGCGGCAGGGCGCCGACCCGCTCGGCGGCGGCCGCGGCGACGGCGGCGGCGACCGGGTGCTCGGAGGCGTGCTCCAGCGCGCCGGCCAGCCGCAGCGCCTCCTCCACCGGGACTCCGGGGACGGTGTGGACGGCGGTGAGGGCCATCCGGCCGGTGGTCACCGTGCCGGTCTTGTCGAGCACCACGGTGTCCACCCGGCGGGTGGTCTCCAGCACCTCGGGTCCCTTGATCAGGATCCCCAGCTGGGCGCCGCGGCCGGTGCCGACCATCAGCGCGGTGGGCGTGGCCAGTCCCAGGGCGCAGGGGCAGGCGATGATCAGGACGGCCACGGCCGCGGTGAACGCCTCGGTGGGGCTGTCGCTGACCAGCAGCCAGCCGACCAGGGTGCCGAGCGCGATCAGGATGACGACGGGGACGAAGACCGCCGAGATCCGGTCGGCCAGGCGCTGGGCGGCGGCCTTGCCGTTCTGCGCCTCCTCGACGAGTTTGGCCATCCGGGCCAGCTGGGTGTCGGCGCCGACCCGGGTGGCCTCGACCACCAGGCGGCCGCCGGCGTTGACGGTGGCGCCGGTGACCGGGTCGCCGACCGCGACCTCGACGGGTACGGACTCCCCGGTGAGCATCGAGGCGTCCACCGCGGAGGCGCCCTCGGTCACCACGCCGTCGGTGGCGATCTTCTCGCCGGGCCGGACCACGAAGCGGGTGCCGACCGTCAGCCGGGCCACCGGCAGCCGCACCTCGCGACCGCCCTCCAGTACCGCGACGTCCTTGGCGCCCAGGTCGAGCAGGGCGTGCAGGGCGGCGCCGGCGCGGCGCTTGGAGCGGGCCTCCAGCCAGCGGCCGAGCAGGATCAGCACGGTGACGGCGGCGGCGGTCTCCAGGTAGAGGGAGGAGGAGGCGTCGCCGCGGGTCACCGCGAGCGAGAACTCGTGCTTCATGCCGGTCATCCCGGCGTGGCCGAGGAAGAGCGCCCAGAGCGACCAGCCGAAGGCGGCCAGGGTGCCGAGCGAGACCAGGGTGTCCATGGTGGCGGCGCCGTGCCGCAGGTTGGTCCAGGCCGCGCGGTGGAACGGCAGCCCGCCGTACACGACGACCGGGCCGGTCAGGGCGAGGGCCAGCCACTGCCAGTTGTCGAACTGCAGGGCGGGGATCATCGAGAGCAGCACCACCGGGACGGTGAGCACGGTGCTGATCAGCAGCCGGTCACGGGCGGCGGTCCGGTCCGGGTCCGGGGCGGCGGCGACGTCGGGGGCCGTTTCGGCGGCCGGCGGCGGGGTGGGCGGTTCGGCCGTGTAGCCGGTGCGCTCCACGGTGGCGACCAGGTCGGCCACGCTGACGCCGGGGCCGAAGTCGATCCGGGCCCGTTCGGTCGCGAAGTTCACGACGGCCTCGACGCCGTCCATCCGGTTGAGCTTCTTCTCGATCCGGGCCGCGCAGGAGGCGCAGGTCATCCCGCCGATTGACAGTTCGACGCGCTCGCCCGCCGTCGCGGGGGCGGAGGGGCCGGTGCGCGGGGTCCCGGGGGTGGTGGTGCTCATGTCGTCTCCTCCATGTCGGAGAGCGTACGGCGGGGGCCGGTGCCCCGCCCCCGCCGTACCGGACCTCAGGCCGAGCGGCCGACGAGCTCGTAGCCGGCCTCGTCGACGGCGGCGCGCACCTGGCTGTCCTCCAGCGGGGCGGCCGAGGAGACCGTCACGGTGCCGGCCTTGGCGTCGGCGGCCACCTCCGTCACGCCGGGGAGGGCGGAGACCTCGGAGCTGACCGACTTCTCGCAGTGGCCGCAGCTCATGCCGGTGACGGTGTAGGTGATGGTGCTGGACATCGGGACCTCCGGGGGGTGGCTGCCACGGGCGGGTGCCCGTGCTGCTGTCTGCTCACAACACCATACCCCCACTGGGTATTTCGGAAGGTGGGGATTCCTGTGTCGTGGGTCGCATCGGGCGAGCGACTCGATTGCAGAGAGTATGCGTCCGGGTACGTTCCGTCCGAATTGCCGCCGTGCCGTGTCCCGCCCGGCGTGTCCCGCTCGCCCGCCCGCCCGGGGGTCTCGGTCGGCGAGCACTGCCGCCGTCGGGCGAGGGGTGCCGCCGTCGGGCGGAGTGGCGGGGCGCAGGAACAGATCGTCCGATATGTTCGGACATGTGTTCCGGATCCGTCGAGCTCGGTCGACCGCGGACCTGACGGCCGCCGTGCTCCCGCCGGCCCGACGGCGCAGCGCGCTGCTCGCCGTCGACCTCCTGGACATCCCCTGGTACAAACGGGCGACGCCGGCCCTGACGGCCATTGCGCTGGTCGCGCTGGCCGACTTCCTCTCCGGCAAGGACCGCTACCTGGCGCCGCTGATGACGGTCGTCCCGTCGATCGCGGCCCTCACCCTCAAACCCCGGGAGCTGCTGCTGGTCTGCTCCCTCGGCCTGCTGACGGTGTTCGGTCTGAGCCACTACGACGAGGTCGACAACGTCAACGACCGGCGCTTCCTGTTCGGAGCCATGGTCAGCTACGTCGTGCTGACCCTGTTCAGCGCCTGGGTCGCCCGGATCAGGATGCGCCGCGCCGCCGCGTACGCCGCCGTCAGCTCCGTCGCCGAGGCGGCCCAGCGTGCCCTGTTGCGACTGCCCGGGCCGACGGTCGGCCCGCTGCGGCTGGCCGTGCGGTACGCCTCGGCCGCTGACGACGCCCGGATCGGCGGTGACCTGTACTCGGTGCTGGAGACCCCGCACGGCACCCGGGTGCTGGTCGGCGACGTCCGCGGCAAGGGCCTCGGCGCGGTGCAGACCGCGGCCGTGGTGCTGGGCGCCTTCCGGGAGGCCGCGTACGACGAGAGCCGGCTGCGCGGCGTCGCGGACCGGATCGAGGCCAGCGTGGAGCGCCATGTGCCGGACGGCGAGTTCACCACCGCGCTGTTCGCCGAGTTCCGAAGACCCGGCGTCGTCGAGCTGCTGCACTACGGCCATGTCCCGCCTGTCCAGGTCATGGCGGACGGGACGGTACGGGTGCTGGAGCACCCCGACCCGTGGGTGCCGCTGGGCCTGGGCCGGCTCGTCCCCGGCGAACCGGACAGCTGGGACCTGCCGTTCGGGCAGGGCGACGTGCTGGTGCTCTGCACCGACGGCGTGGTCGAGGCCCGGCGCGACGGCTCGGGGGACTTCTACCCGCTCGCGGAGCGGGCCGGCCCGCTGGTGCACGGCGCGGCCCGCTCGGCGGCCGAGCTGGAGGCGGCGGTCGGGCGGCTGTACGCGGACCTGCTCGCGCACACGGGCGGCGCCCTCGGCGACGACGCGCTGCTGCTGCTGATCAGCCGCACCGACCCGGGCCCCGGGGCGTTCGACCGCACGCCCGCCTGACCGCGGCCGCAGCTGGCGACCGCTGCGCCCCGGACGACGGAAGCGCCCCGTGGGACCGCTGTCCGGGGCGGTCGCGCCACCCCGGGCCGGGGGCGGCGGCAGCGGAGTCATCCGGTGACGTCGGCGAGCGTCCGGAAGAGCAGCGCGGTGGAGGTCGCGCCCGGGTCCTGGTGGCCGATGCTGCGCGGGCCCAGGTAGGAGGCCCGGCCCTTGCGGGCCTGCAGCGCGGTGGTCGCGCGCATGCCCTGCTCGGCCGCCTCCGCCGCGGCCGAGGCGGCGCCGGCCAGGTCGCCGCCGGCGGCGACCGCCTGCTCGAAGGCGGCCAGCGCCGGGGTGTACGCGTCCACGAGGGTCTTGTCGCCGGGTCCGGCGCCGCCGAGCTGCCGCACCGCAGCCAGCCCGGCCGCCAGCGCCCCGGCGAACTCCGCGGGCGTCGCGGGGGACGGCGGCAGGGCCGCGCCCATCGCGCGGAAGGCGCTGCCGTACAGCGGGCCGGAGGCGCCGCCGACCTTGGAGATCAGGGTGCTGCCGGTCCGCCCGAGGACGGCGCCGGCGTCGGCGGGCTCCAGGGTGTCCAGGACGGCGAGCACGGCGGTGAAGCCGCGGTGAAGGTTGCTGCCGTGGTCGCCGTCGCCGATCGCGGAGTCCAGGTCGGTCAGCTCCTGCCGGTGGGTGTCCACGGCGGCCGCCAGGGCGCGGATCCAGGCCTCGGCGAGCGGGGCGTCCAGAGTGCGGTGATCCGTCGGGGGTCCGGTGTTCGGAGCGGTGCCGGCACCCGGGGTGTCCTGTTCCATCGCGCGCCCCCGTCAGGACCGGTGCAGGGCCGGGGTCGCCACCGGGGCGTCCCAGAGCTCCAGCAGTTCGGCGTCGGCCTTGGTGAGGGTGAGCGAGAAGCCCGCCATGTCCAGGCTGGTGACGTAGTTGCCGACCAGGCTGCGGGCAATGGTCACCCCACGCTCGGCCAGCCGGGCCGCGACCTCCCCGAAGACGATGTACAGCTCCAGCAGCGGTGTGCCGCCGAGGCCGTTCACCAGCGCGACGACCTCGTCGCCGGCCGCCAGGTCGTGGTCGGCGAGGACGGTGTCGACCACCTCCGCGGCCAGCTCCCGGGCCGGACGGAGCTTCTCCCGGCGCCGGCCCGGCTCGCCGTGGATGCCGACGCCCACCTCGATCTCGTCCTCGGGCAGTTCGAAGCCCGGCCTGCCCGCCGCCGGGACGGTCGCGGCGGTGAGCGCCACCGCGAAGGAGCGGGAGGCCGCGTTGACCCGCTCGCCGACGGCGGCGACCTCCGCCAGCGGTGCGCCGCGCTCGGCCAGCGCGCCGGCGATCTTCTCCACCAGGACGGTGGCACCGGTGCCCCGGCGGCCGGCCGTCCAGGTCGAGTCCTCCACCGCCACGTCGTCGTCCACCAGCACCGTGCGGATCTCGATGCCCTCCTCGGTGGCCAGGTCGGCGGCGAGCCGGAAGTTCATCACGTCGCCGGTGTAGTTCTTCACCACCAGGACCACGCCCGCGCCGCTGTCCACGGCCCGTACGGCGGTCAGCACCTGGTCCGGCACGGGGGACGTGAACACCTCGCCCGGGCAGGCCGCGTCGAGCATCCCCGGCCCGACGAAACCGCCGTGCAGCGGCTCGTGCCCGGACCCGCCGCCGGAGACCAGCGCGACCTTCGGCGCGGCCGGGCGGACGGCCCGGGTGATCACCCGGTTCGGGACGTCCACCGCCAACTCCGGGTGCGCTGCGGCCACCCCGGCCAGCGCATCCTCCAGGACGCTCTCGGGGGTGTTGATCAGCTTCTTCACGACGCGCTCCCTCGGGCCACGGACGCTCCTGCCGCCGACGCTACGCGAGAGCGGCGCGGTCGGCCGGGATTGCCGCAGGCCCGGTCGAACTCGCCGACAGGGTGCGGTCGGTGCCGCGGGAACGGCCCCGCCGGCCGGCGCCCCGCGCGGCGGCCCCGGCAGGATGCGGGACCCGGGGCTAGGGTCGGGACATGACCGGACCCGTAGGTGTCGTCCTCGTCTCGCACAGCCCGGCGATGGCCGCCGGCCTGCGCGAGCTGCTGCGTGAACTCGGCTCGGGCGTTGTCCCGGTGGTGCTCGCGGCGGGCACCGAGGACGGTTCGCTCGGCACCAGCTACGACCTGGTCGTGCGAGCCGTCGCGGAGGCCGACCACGGCGCCGGCGTCGTCGTGCTGCCCGACCTGGGAAGCTCCGTGCTGACCGCCGCCACCGTGCTGGCCGACCACCCGAGCTCGGACGTGGTGCTGGTGGACGCGCCGTTCGTGGAGGGCGCGGTGGCCGCCGTGGTGACCGCCTCCGCCGGGGCGGCGCTGGCCGAGGTGGTCACGGCGGCCCAGGACGCCCGCGGCTTCCGGAAGTTCTGAGCAGGCACCGCGGCCCGCCGCCGCCACGCCGAGCCGCCACGTTCGGCCGTACCGCCTGAGGTCCGCCGGGCCGTACCGGGCGAGCTCCGCGCTGCCGCTACTTCGCGTCGGCGTAGCAGTCGACCACGGCGGTGCTGAGCGGGAACCGCACCGGGGTGTCGCCGAACACCAGGGCCCGGGCCTCCTCCGCCGCCTCGGTGACGGCGGCCGCCACCTGGTCGGCGAGGTCCGCAGGGGTGTGCACCACCACCTCGTCGTGCTGGAAGAACACCAGGTGCGGCCGGTCACCGGGGGTCGCCGCCAGCCCGGCCAGCCGCCGGCGCAGCGCCGCCAGCAGGGCCAGCGCCCAGTCGGCCGCGCTCGCCTGGATGACGAAGTTGCGGGTGAACCGGCCGCGGGCCCGGGCCGAACGGGCCCCGGCGTCGGCCGCGCCGTCCGCGTCCTCGGCGGCGTCCTGCCAGTCGGCGGAGGGCGGCGGGCAGACCCGGCCCAGCCGGGAGCTGACCACGCCGCCGTCCTCGCCGGTGCGGGCGGCCGCCTCCACGTAGCCCATCGCGGTGGGGTAGCGGCGGCGCAGGGTGGCGAGCAGCGGGCCGATGTCGCCGCTGGTCTGCCCGTACATCGCGCCGAGCAGACCGAGCTTGGCCTTGTCCCGGTCGCCCTGGAAGGCGGTGGCGGCGAGGGCCGCGTACAGGTCGCCCTCGGCGGCGGAGCGGGCCATGCCGGTGTCCTGGGAGAGCGCGGCCAGTACCCGGGGCTCCAGCTGGGCGGCGTCCGCGACGACCAGCAGCCAGCCCGGGTCGGCGACCACCGCGCCGCGCAGGATCCGCGGGATCTGCAGCGCGCCGCCGCCCCGGCTCGCCCAGCGGCCCGACACCACGCCGCCGACCACGTACTCGGGGCGGAACCGGCCGCCGCGGGCCCAGGCGTCCTGCCAGGCCCAGCCGTGCGCGGCGTGGATCCGGGACAGCTCCTTGTAGCGGATCAGCAGGGTGGCCGCCGGGTGGTCGACCCCGCGCAGTTCCCAGGAGCGGGTGGAGCCGAGGTGCACGCCCTGGTCGGCGAAGGCGCGCAGCACCTGGGTGTGCGAGTCGGGGTTGAACGGGCGGCCGCCGAGGGCCTGCTGGAGCTCGGTGGCGAGGTCGGCGAGCCGCTTGGGCTGGGTGCCGGGGATCTGCGGGCGGGGGCCGAGCAGGTCGGTCAGCAGCCGGTCGTGGATGTCGGAGCGCCAGGGCAGGCCGTCGTGCGCCATCTCGGCGGCGGCCAGCGCACCGGCCGACTCGGCGGCGACCAGCAGGCGCAAGCGCGCGCGGGCGGCGGAGCCGGCGGTGTCGGCGGGCCGGCCCGTCGGGGGAGCGGGGTCGGTGACGGCCTGGATCCGGCGCTGCTGGTCGGCGTGGACGGCGACGACGGCCGCCAGCGGGTCGGTGGCGGGCGGCAGCTGGAGGCGGTCGGGGGCGAACAGGCTGTCCTGGTCGTCGTGGCCGCCGGAGTCGGGCAGGTCGGCCGGGACGGGCAGCCGGTGGAGCCGGGCCCAGGCGGCGCCGAGCGAGCGCGGTTGCCCGTAGCGGCCTTCGTGGGACAGCAGCAGGGCCTCGACCAGGCGCAGGTCGTGGCAGCGGGCCAGCCGGCCGGGCAGCTCGGGCAGCAGCGGGGCGTAGGCGCTGTCGGCGGTGGCCCAGACCCAGCGCGGGTGCGAGGCCGCTTCGTGTTCGGCGACGGCGGCGGCGAGGTCGGTGGCGTGCACCGGGGCGCCGAGGGGGGTGCCGGCGTCGTCGAGCGGCTGGAGGCGGCCGCCGGGGCCGTGCGGGTCGGGGGCCAGGGCGATCCGGGGTGGCACGCGGTCTTCTCTCGGGTGTTCGGGTGGTGTGTTCGACGGTAGCGGTGAGGTCCGACAGTACGGGGGAGGCGCCGGTCCGGGGTGGGGTGTGGCGGGTGAGCGGGCCGTTGGGTCCGGCGGCCGGCGGCCGGCGCGGCGGGATCGGGGCGGCTCCGACCGGCGCGGCCGCCTCCTTCGGCGCGGCCGCGACCGGCCGTCCGCCGACCGACCGTAGGCAGCGTGAATGCCACCGCGTAGGGTCGGCGAAATGAGCGACAATCCCTTCTTCGAGCCCAGCACCCTGGTCTACGAACTGCCGCCCTTCACCGCGATCCGGGAAGAGCACTACCTGCCCGCCTTCGAGCGCGGCATGGCCGACCAGCTGGCCGAGATCGCGGCGATCACGGCCGACCCGCAGCCGCCGACCTTCGACAACACCCTGATCGCGCTGGAGCGTTCCGGCGCCCTGCTGCGCCGGGTCGGCGCGGTGTTCCTCAACCAGAGCTCCGCCGACACCAACGACCTGGTGGACGCGGTGGACGCCGAGATCAGCCCCCGGCTGGCGGCCCACCAGGACGCGATCCACCTGGACGCGGCCCTCTTCGCCCGGATCGAGGCCCTCCACGAGCGTCGCGACAGCCTGGGTCTGGACGCCCAGTCGCTGCGGCTGCTGCAGCGTCACCACACCCGGTTCGTCCGGGCCGGCGCCCGCCTCGGCGCGGCCGAGCAGGCCAGGCTGCGTGAACTGAATGCCGAACTGGCCTCCGCCGCCACCGCGTTCCAGCAGAACGTGGCAGCCGACACCCGGGCCCGGGCACTCGTGCTGGACAGCGCCGAGCAGCTCGACGGCCTCTCCGCGGACGCGGTCGCGGCCGCCGCCGAGAACGGCCGGGCGCTCGGCCACGACGGCACCTACGTGCTCAGCCTGAAGAACTTCTCCAACCAGTCCGAACTGGCCCAGCTCACCGACCGCTCGGTGCGCGAGCGGCTGCTGGCGGCCTCGGTCGGCCGGGCCGCCTTGACCAACGGCCCGCTGGCGATCCGGATGGCCGGCCTGCGGGCGGAGCGGGCCGCCCTGCTCGGCCACCCGAGCCACGCGGCGTACGTCGTCGAGGACGAGACGGCGGGCACGGTCGGGGCCGTCGACGCCCTGCTGGCCCGGCTGGTGCCGCCCGCGGTGGCCAACGCCGAGCGGGAGGCCGCCGAGCTGGCCAAGCTGGCGGCCGCCGACGGGATCGACGAGATCGCCGCGCACGACTGGGCGTTCTACTCGGAGCGGGTGCGCCGCACCTCGTACCAGGTGGACGCGGCGGTGCTGCGCCCGTACTTCGAGCTGGAGCGGGTGCTGCACGACGGTGTCTTCTTCGCGGCGAACCTGGCCTACGGCCTGACCTTCACCGAGCGGCCCGACCTGGTCGGGTACCACCCCGACGCACGGGTCTTCGAGGTGTTCGAGGAGGACGGCGGCTCGCTCGGCCTCTTCCTCGGCGACTTCCACGCCCGGGCCTCCAAGCGCGGCGGCGCCTGGATGGACGAACTCGTCTCGCAGTCCACGCTGCTGGACAAGCGGCCGGTGGTGCTGAACAACCTCAACATCGCCCGCCCGGCTCCCGGCGAGCCGGTCCTGCTGACCTGGGACGAGGTGCGGACCCTGTTCCACGAGTTCGGGCACGCGCTGCACGGGCTCTTCTCGGCCGTCCGCTACCCGCTCTTCTCCGGCACCGAAGTCCCCCGGGACTTCGTGGAGTTCCCCTCGCAGGTCAACGAGATGTGGATGACCTGGCCCGCCGTCCTGGCGAACTACGCCAAGCACCATGTGACGGGGGAGCCGCTGCCGGCCGACCTGGTCGAGCGGATGACCGCAGCCGAGGGCTTCGGCCAGGGCTTCCGGACGGTCGAGTACCTGGCGGCCGCCCTGCTGGACTGGGCCTGGCACACCGTGCCGGTGGGCCTGGAGATCGCGGACGCCCAGGAGTTCGAGGCGCGGGCGCTGGCCGAGGCCGGCCTGGCGGTGGCCGCGATCCCGCCGCGCTACCGCAGCACCTACTTCAACCACATCTTCGCGAGCGGCTACAGCGCCGGCTACTACGCCTACATCTGGTCCGAGGTGCTGGACGCCGAGACCGTCGAGTGGTTCCGGACCAACGGCCGTACCGTCCGGGAGAGCGGCGAGGTGTTCCGTGCCGAACTCCTCTCGCGCGGCGGCAGCGTGGACGCGCTGGAGTGCTTCCGCGCGGTGGTCGGGCGCGACCCGCGGACCGGGCCGCTGCTGGCCCGGCGCGGGCTGGCCTGACAGCTCGGCCGCGGTACGGAGGGCGCGGCCCGGGCCCGGGCCTCAGCGCGGGGTCACGGTGACGGTGACCGGCGTGCCCGGCCGCGCCCGCGGCAGCCGGAACCGCACGCTGCCGGCCCGGCCCCGCTCGGGCTGGTCGATGTCCACCAGGGCGGCCGGCGTGCCCTCCACGGTGACCCGGACTCCGGTCGGGTAGGCGTCGGCGGGCAGGGCCAGTTCGGTCGGGCCGCCGGCGCTGCCGGCGGCCCAGCCCAGCCGGTAGGTGGCGGTGGCGGTGGTCCAGTGCGAGCTGAGCAGGTGCCCGTCGAGCGCGGTCGGCCACGGCGCGAAGACCGGCCCGTCGCCGGGGGCCGGCCGGCCGTCCGGGTCGAGCGCGCAGTAGCCGCCGGCGCCCTTGCACCAGTACCACATCGCCCAGCCGGAGGAGATCGTCTCCATCGCCGCGACCTGCCGGCGGACCAGCTCGGTGTTGCCCGGCCGGCGGGAGTCCGGCGGGCCCCACTCACCGATCAGCACCGGCAGCCGGTGGGCGGCCGGGTAGGCGGTGACGGCGGCGACGTACGCCTCGACGAAGCCGCCGGCCGGGTCCCAGTCGGCGCCGGACTCGACGGCGGTGTCGTAGAAGTGCGGGGCGTAGCCGAGGCGCGGCGGGCCGGGCCGGGGATCGGTGAAGCCGGGCAGCTGGGTGGGGACGCCCTGGCCGACCAGGACGGTGGGTTCGACGAACAGCCAGGCGCGGTCGTCGGCGGCGCGGACCGCCCGGATCAGCCGGCGGTACATGTCGGCCAACCGGCCGCGTTCGAGTGCGGCCGAGCCGGCCACCTGGTCGGCCGGATCGGTGGGGTCGCCGGGGATCGGGCCGAACGGCTCGTTGAACAGGTCGTAGCCCAGCAGCGAGCGGTGGCCGCGCAGTTCGCGGGCGATCCGGGTGTAGAAGTCGCTCTGGGCGCGGCGCAGGTCAGGGTCGTCGTAGAGGTGGCGGAAGGCGGCCTGGACGGCGGGCTGGAAGTACCCGGCGAACCAGTCGTCCGGGTCCGGGACGAAGGGCAGGTCGTCGTCGCGGGTGGCCCAGAGCGGGATTCCGCGGTCCCCGCCGCCGAACTTGGGCCCGTAGACGTCCTGGTGGAAGTCGATCAGGGCGAGCAGCCCGTACCGGTCGGCCCGGTCGAGGAGTTGGTTCAGGCGGTCGAGTTCGGTGCGGTCGTACCGGCCGGGGCCGGGCTCCAGCCGGGTCCAGGAGACCGCCACCCGCAGCAGGGTGAAGCCGTGGGCGGCGATGGCGCGGACGTCGGCTTCGGTGGTCTCGGCGTACTTGTCCAGGTTGAAGCCGTGCAGCCGCAGTTCGCGCCCCCGGGCGTCGGTGAGGGCGGTGCGGCCGTCCGGCGAGGTGCTGGTGCCGGTGGGGAACTCCGCGTGACGGCCGCGGGGTTCGGCCGCCCCGGCCGGGGATCCGGCCAGGGCTGTGGCGGTGGCGAGCAGGAGGGCGGCGGCGGTACGGAGCAGGCGCATGGGGCTACCTCGCTGGGCCGGCGGCGGTTTCGGGTGGGGCCCGATGATGCCCGACTGGCATGTACCGCACAAGAGTTCAGTCGGCCGGCGCGGCCGCCGGGGCCGGCGGGGTGGCGGACGGCAGCTCCGCGGCCGCGGCGAGCCGGCCCCAGAGCAGGTCGGCCAGGGCCTGCACCATCCGGGCGCGCGGGCAGGGTTTGGTCTCCAGCCACCAGTCCCCGGCCGCCAGCACCATGCCGGTGATCCCCCGGCCCCAGGCCTCGGAGAGCAGCGGCGTCTCCGGCCCCAGGTCGACCTGGACGGCCACCGCGTTGGTGATCTCGTCGGCGATCTGCTTGAGGGCGGGCGCGAGGGCGTTGCCGGCGCCGGTCGGGTCGCCCGCCTCCGGGTGGGTCAGCAGCCGGTAGACCTGCGGGCGCGACTCGATGCCGGCCAGGTAGGTGTCCAGCACGTGCTCGACCCGGTCGCGGCGCTCCAGCGGCTCGTTCAGCGCGGCCCGCACGGCGGCGAGCAGTCCGCCGGTGTGCCGTTCGGTGAGGGCCCGGATGAGGCCGGTGCGGTCGCCGAAGTGGCGGTAGAGGATCGGCTTGGTGATGCCGGCCTCGGCGGCGATGGCGTTCATGCTGGCGCCCGGGCCCTCCCGCTGGACCACCCGGTCGGCGGCGTTCAGCAGTTGTTCCCTGCGGGGCTCGCCGGGGGTGGCGGGGTCGGCGGGCGGCACGGGCGGCTCCTGGCTGGGGTGCTGACGCCCGGTCGGGCGGCGCTGGGCGGGGCGCCGGGGTGCGGCGCCGGGGTACGGGCGGGCTGACGCGGGGTCGTGGCGGGTGGTCGAGGTCCGGGTACGGGGGCCGGGTCGGGCCGCCGGGGCCGCCGCGGGCGTTGACATTTCCTACGTATCAGTAGCAGACTCCCAGCGATGTTACCGGCGGTAACCCCGGTACGACACCCCCTCCTCGCCACACCTCCCCACACGGCGGCCCGCCGCTGCCGGACCCCTTCGACCGGAGGCACCATGAGCACCTTCTCGCTGGACCCGGGCCCCGACCAGATCGCCGTCCGCGACTGGCTGCACGGCTTCGCCGCCGACGTGATGCGCCCGGCGGCGGCCGAGTGGGACGAACGCGAGGAGACCCCCTGGCCGGTCATCCAGGAGGCGGCCGAACTCGGCATCTACTCCCTGGACTTCTACGCCCAGCAGTACTTCGACCCCTCCGGTGTCGGCATCCCGATCGCCATGGAGGAGCTCTTCTGGGGCGACGCCGGCATCGGCCTGTCGATCGTCGGCACCACGCTGGCCGCCGTCGCCGTGCTCGCCAACGGGACCGAGGAGCAGATCGGCACCTGGGCGCCGCAGATGTTCGGCACCCCCGACGACGTGAAGGTCGCCGCCTTCTGCTCCTCGGAGCCGGACGCCGGCTCCGACGTCTCGGCGCTGCGCACCCGCGCCGTCTACGACGAGGCCAAGGACGAGTGGGTGCTCAACGGCACCAAGACCTGGGCCACCAACGGCGGGATCGCCGCCGTGCACGTGGTGGTCGCCACCGTGGACCCGGCGCTCGGCGCCCGCGGCCAAGCCTCCTTCCTGGTCCCGCCCGGCACCGCCGGGCTCGCGCAGGGCCAGAAGTTCAAGAAGCACGGCATCCGCGCCTCGCACACCGCCGAGGTGGTGCTGGACGGCGTCCGGGTGCCCGGCCACTGCCTGCTGGGCGGCAAGGAGAAGCTGGACGAGCGGCTCGCCCGGGCCCGCGAGCGGGCGGCCGCCGCCGCGAACGGCGACACCAAGGGCGCGTCCGGCAAGGGCGGTTCGGGGAAGAACGCCGCGATGGCCACCTTCGAGGCGTCCCGGCCCGCCGTCGGCGCCCAGGCCATCGGCATCGCACGGGCCGCCTACGAGGTGGCCCTCGACTACGCGCGGACCCGGGTCCAGTTCGGCCGGCCGATCATCGACAACCAGGGCGTCGCCTTCACCCTGGCCGACATGAAGACCCGGATCGACGCCTCCCGGCTGCTGGTCTGGCGGGCCTCCTGGATGGCGGCGAACCAGCAGCCGTTCACCTCGGCCGAGGGATCGATGTCCAAGCTGTACGCGGGCGAGACGGCGAAGTGGGTGACCGCGCAGGCGATGCAGATCCTCGGCGGCAACGGCTTCACCCGGGAGTACCCGGTGGAGCGGATGCACCGGGACAGCGCCATCTACTCCATCTTCGAGGGGACGAGCGAGATCCAACGGCTGGTGATCGCCCGGACCATCTCCGGGATGCCCATCCGGTAGACCGGGCCGGCGGGGTCCGTCCGGCCGGGCCGGGCGCCGGGTCGGCGCCCGGTCAGCGGGCGGCCCAGAAGGTCAGGCCGGCGCTCAGCGCGCCGACCAGGGCGCCGGCCACGGTCTGCGCCCTGGTGTGGTCCCGGAGCACCACCCGGGACCAGCCGATCACCGCGACCATCGGGTAGAGCAGCAGCCACCAGGCACCCAGCGCGATCGCCAGGCAGGCCACGGCGCCGCTCGCCACGGCGGTGTGGACGGAGATCTTCCACCAGACGGTGATCACCATGATCGGCACCAGGGCGGCGAACATCGCCAGCACCATCGCGGTCATGTCGGTCGGCGCGTCGACCAGGAGCATCACGGCGAAGCTGGTGAGCACCGACAGCATGATGAACGGGATCACCACCAGCCGGCGCCGGCGCTGGCCGACGTGCCGGTCCTCCCACTTGCCCTTGCGCATGCCGCGCCGGATGAACCAGGTGGGGATCACGGCGGCGAACAGGGCCGCGAACAGCGCCCAGCCGAGGCCGGTCCAGCCGTAGCGCAGCACACCGACCAGCGGCAGCACGGCGATGATGACGTTCTTCGGCTCCACACCGTCGGTGACCCGCCGGGCCCAGGTGGTCTCGGTCATCGGGTTCTCCAGAGGGCGTACGGACGGGTGTCCGATGATCCTATCGCCGCCGGCGGAGCGCTCAGGTCCCGGTCCACGAAGGCTCGTTGGACGACGTACGGCTGCCCGCGCCGGGGTCCGCCCGCCGCCTCCCCGGCCCGGACCGTGCGGTGGGCGCGCCGGGTCGACGCCGGGCCGGCTCCGGCCCGGCGCCGGTCAGAACCGGGGCTCGCGGCGCTCCAGGAAGGCGGCCAGCCCCTCCCGTACGTCGGGGGCCTCGCGGGAGCGGCGGGCCCACGGCTCGATCGCGGCGGCAGCCTCCTCCGGCGGGCCGGCCAGGGCCGCCTTGACGGCGCCGATGGTCTGCGGCGAACGCTTGCCGAGCAGGACGGCGAACTCCAGGGCGCGGGCGTCCAGCTCGCCGACGGGGACGACCTCGTCCAGCAGGCCGATCTCGGCGGCCCGGGCGGCCGGCACCAACTCGCCTGAGAACAGCAGGTACTTGGCCCGGGCCGGCCCCACCAGCCGGGCCAGCCGCAGGGTCGGCACGGCCGGGTAGACCACGCCCAGCTTGGCCGGGGTGATCCCGAGCCGGGCGTCCTGCGCGCCGAACCGCAGGTCGCAGGCGACCGCGAGCTGGCAGCCGCCACCGACGCAGGCCCCGTGCACCACCGCCAGGGTGGGGTGCGGGAAGGCCGCGAGCGCCTCCTCGGCGGCCACGTTCTCCTCGTGGTAGGCGTCGGCGCGCCGGGCGTCGCCGTACACCTCGGAGAGTTCGGAGATGTCGGCGCCCGCGCTGAAGGTGCCGCCCGCGCCGGTGACCAGCAGCGCACGCACGCCGGGCTGTTCGGCGAGCAGCGCGAGGACCTTCGGCAGCGCCTGCCAGATCGCGAGGGTCAGCGCGTTGCGCTTGTGCGGGCGGTCCAGCAGCAGCACCGCCACGCCGTCCGGGCCGGTGTACGCCCGCAGGCCGTCGACGCCGGTGGGGAGCGCGGCGCGCCCCTGGAGCAGCGGTGATCCGGTCATGAGTACCTCCGGGGAGCGGGTGGGCGTGCACCGGACACTCTCGCAGGGCGGCGGGCCGGACCGCCCCGCAGGGCGGGCCGGCGGGCCGGACCGGAGGGCGGCGGGCCGGGTGTTGCCCGACCGCTTCGCGGGTGCGGGGTGCGGCGGTCAGCCGCCGCAGTAGTCGCCCAGCCCGTTCTCGACCAGCGCGAAGGCGCGCAGGGCGTTCGCCCGGGCATCGGGCAGGACGCTCGCGGCCGGTTCGCCCGCGAGCATCCGGCGCTGATTCTCCCGCACCAGGGTCCTTCGGGTGCCCAGCAGCAGGGCTGCCGCCAGTCGGGCGGTGAGCCGGTCGCCCTCGCGGTCGCCGTCGCCGTCGCGGTCGGCGGCGCCGAGCTCGGCCGCGAGCAGCTCCTCGGCGCGGGCCATGGTGGCCTGGGCCCGCAGGGCCAGCGCCGGCGTGCCGCGGATCAGCCGCAGCACGTCGAGCACCGACCCCTGGTCGCAGAGGCCGGAGGCCGGGTCCTGCGCGTCGAGCGCGGCCAGGTACTGGCGGCGGACGGCGGCCACGGCGGAGCAGCCGGCCGGGCGCTCGCGCACCACCTCGGCGACCTCCCCGGTGTGCCGCTCCATCGGGAGCAGGACCAGGTCCTCCTTGGTCGGGAAGTAGTTGAAGACGGTCATCTTGGAGACCTCGGCGGCGGCCGCGATCTCGGCGACGGAGACCTGGTCGAAGCCGCGCTCCACGAAGAGGCCGATCGCGACGGTCCAGAGCTTCCGGCCGGTCTGCTGCTTCTTGCGCTCGCGCAGGCTCAGCTCCTCCGGCGCGTGGGTGGCAGCGGGTGACTTCGGCATGGCATCACTGTACCAGGATCAAAGATGTACCAAGCAAAAGAATTGACTGACTACAAAAATATCTGCCATGGTGGCGCTGCCGTCCGGACCACCAGGCCCCGCCGGCCACCACGCACCCATCGCACCGGGGGGACTTCCCATGCCTGCTGCCGTACCACCGACACCCGCCGCACCATTGGCGGTCGCCGCACCCGCACCCGCACCCGCCGCCGTGCCGTCCGGCCCCGCCCCGTCCGGCCCCGCACCGTCCGGACCTCCGGCGACCGCCGCCCGGCGCGGGCTCGCCAAGATCATCTGCTTGGTGACGATCCTCCTGGCGGTGCTCGACATGAACATCGTGTCGGCGGCCACCGTGCCGATCGTCCGTGACCTCGACCCGGTTCACGGCGTCGACCGGCTGCCCTGGCTGGTCAGCGCGTTCGCCCTGGCGGCCACCGCCCTGCTCCCGCTCTACGGCAAGCTCTGCGACCTGTACGGCGCCAAGCGGGTCTTCCTCGGCGCGGTCGCCACCTTCCTGGCCGGCTCGGCGCTCTGCGGGGCGGCCGGGTCGATGGACCAGCTGATCGCCTTCCGGGCCCTCCAGGGCATCGGCGGCGGTGGGCTGATGAGCGTCACCATGGTGGTGATGGCCCAACTGCGCGAACCCGGGGACGAGGGCGGCGGGGGCAGCATCGGCGGGATCGTCGGCGGCGCGGGCATGGCGGTGGGGCCGCTGATCGGGGCGCTGCTCGCCGACCACTTCAGCTGGCGCTGGATCTTCTACGTCAACCTGCCGGTGGGGCTTTTCGTCCTGGCCGGGGCCGCGTTCGCGCTCAAGCTGCCGCACCGCACCGGCCGGGGCCGTCTCGACTTCCTCGGGGCGACGCTCGCCGCGGCCTTCGCGACCGGTCTGCTGCTGGTGACCGAATGGGGCGGCAAGGAGTACGCCTGGTCCTCCACGCCGATCCTTCTCCTCGGCGCCGGCACCCTGGCCGCCCTCGGGCTCTTCCTCCATCGCCAGGCCACCGCCGCCGAACCGGTGCTGCCGCTGTCGCTGTTCCGGATCCCCGCCCTGCGGACCGGCTTCGCGGTGCAGGGCCTGGTCGGGATGGGTCTGATGGGCTCCGTCGTGTACGTGATGCTGTACCTGCAGGTCGCCCGCGGTGTGGCCGCCACCTCCGCCAGCCTGTTCCTGATCCCGATGGCGGCCGGGATGACCGCCGTCGGCCTCCTGGTCAACCGGCTCTCCCGGCGGGGCCGGTCACCGCGCACCTTCCTGGTGGCCGGTGCCGGCTGCTCGGCGCTCGCGCTGCTGCTGCTCGGTCTGAGCGGGCCGGACACCGGGCTGTGGACCGTGCGGGCCGAGCTCGCCCTGCTGGGCGTGGGCTTCGGGCAGTTGGTGGGCCAGCTGATCGGGGTGGTCCAGGACGCCGCCCCGGCGCACCAACTGGGCGTCGCCACCACCGCCGTCCGGTTCTTCCAGACCTTGGGCGGCGCGCTCGGCGCCGCACTCTTCGGCACGGTGCTGGCCCGGGTCTTCGGGGCCGCCGAGCCCGGCACCCCGCTCGGCGCGGTGGCCACCCTCGCCGGCGCGGAGCACGAGCAGGCGGTGCGGGCCTTCGTGGACGCCGCCGACGTGGTGTTCCTGTCGGCGGGCGGGCTGATGGTGCTCGCCATGCTGTTGGCGCTCCGGCTGCGGCCGGTGGCAGGCCGGGTGAACGGGTCATCTGCCGCGGGTGCCACGGGAGTCGGACAAAACGGGTGACCGTCGGACCGGTTCGGGGCGGCTGCGGGATGGCGCCCGTGGCCGCCCTGCGCCGGCGGGCGGTCGCTCCAGGACCGCCGTGCGATCGGCGGGACCGGCCACTGGGGGAATGAACTCCCAGGTCAGGCACTGTGCGTGCCCCCAGCAGGATTCGAACCTGCGACCTACCGCTTAGAAGGCGGGTGCTCTATCCGCTGAGCTATGGGGGCGTGACCGGCCGACCCGGACAGGGCGTGACCGTCGCCGGGATCGGGTGTCGAGTGCCCTTCGGCGCCCGGTGCCCGGCCCCGTCGTGGGGGTGCGGTTGGGGTTGGCGGAACCCTTGCCCTGTTGGGGACAGGATAAGGGTGCCCGGTTCCTCCACCGGGCCTGACAACACCGTCGCGGGTGTGTCGGCTTCGGTGGGGCGGTCCGATAATCGCAGGTGGAGACCGTGCGTGCAGCGGTCTGGCAGGCTCTGGCGCCGGACGTTGTGCAGTCGTTACGGGGCTGTCGCCCCACCCGTTATGGATTCGGCGCGAAGAAAGTGCCGCCGTCGACGCGGGTGGGGGGCGGCATTCGGGTTCCTTCGGTCGGATGACGTGGGTGGATAGGCTTCCCGGCCACCCGATCGGGGCGCCTCGGGGGCGCGGGAGTGTACGGACGGTTGTCATGACCGCGCAGGTGGGAGCCGGGTGGCGGCGCGAGTATGCCACTGGCGTGGGCCCCCGGCCCGGCGGTGCGGACCGTCGCGGGATCCGCCCCGGGCGGGCTCGGTGCGGATCCCGGGGGCGAGTTCCGGCCGGAGGCGCGCGGACCGGGAATTTCACTCCTGCGGGGGATGCAGGTTTTCCACATGCGCGAGTTATCCACAGGATTTCGGATCGGGCTTGTGAGGATTTTCGGTGAAGGGCACTCTCGTCCCGTGCCGGTCGATTCCGTACGGTGCATCACTGCGAACGGAGTGTGTTCCATGAACGAGACCCTGGTGACAATGGTCGGCAATGTCGCGTCGGTGGTGAGCTATGCGCAGACGACGGGCGGCGTGCCGGTGGCCAACTTCCGCCTGGTGGCCACCGAGCGGCGCTACGACCGGGTGAAGGGCGAGTGGGTGGACGGGGACACCCACTGGGTCACGGTGGTCGCCTGGCGCTGGCTGGCCGCCAACCTGGTGAGTTCGTTGAGCAAGGGCGACCCGGTGGTCGTCAGCGGCCGGCTGCGGGTCCGGGAGTGGGAGGAGGGCGAGCGCCGCAGGAGCGGGGTCGAGATCGACGCCCGTTCGGTGGGGCACGACCTCAGCCGTGGGACGTCGGCCTTCCGGTGGGCGGTGCGGGGCAAGTCCGAGCAGCAGTGGGGTGGTTCGGGGGGTCTGCCGATGACCGGCGGGCCGGCCGGGCCGGCGCCCGCGCCGCTCGCGAGCGGGCTCGGCGGCGGCGTCGGGGCAGGGGTCGGGGCCGTGGGTGGAGCGGTGGCCGGCGGCGCCCCGGGGCCCGTCGCCGAGGCCTTGGCGGAGCCCGACGTGCCGGACTGGATCGTCGCCGCGGTGCATGCCCGGCGGGCGTCGGTGGCGGCGGCCGAGGTGTCCACCGGCGGTCCTGTGACGGAAGGAGAGGTTGCCGTCGTATGACCGTTCGGTGCCCCCGGCTGCGTCCAAGTGTGCCGAACGGGATACTTCTTGACCTAACGAAGGCGTAATCCTGAGCATCGATCGAATCATGACGAGTTTCTGGCGGAGCGTCAGAGCGCGTCGGTGATCGCCGGGCTGATAACGATACAGATACGGTATCGTCCGGATTCAGCACGTTGGTTTACGGGCCGGTAGGGCTCAATAGGATGCGTCTGGTTCACACAAGTGCAGCCGCGTCTCAGGGGATGCGGCAATGCAAGACGGGCTGTGATCGGCATGGCCCGGCCCGGAGGGATCACACATGTTCCACAGGCAGGGGCGGATTCTCCCCCGCATAGCAACTGTCATGCTCACGTCGACCCTGGTGGCCGGCGGAAGCCTTCTCGGAGCCGGTGCGGCGTCCGCGGCCGACGGGCCCGGGGCGGGGGTCAGCGCGACCCTGCAGGAGACGATGGTCAGCGGTCAGATCACCGTCCAGGGCGAGGGCAAGGTGGCCGGCGGCCTCTTCACCCTCAAGACCGCCGACGGTGAGCTCCTCCAGACGTACTGCATCGACTTCGGGCACGGCGTCGACACCACCGCGAAGGTGCAGTACCAGGAGGCCGACTGGAAGTCGAGCTCGCTCGGCGCCAAGGGCAAGACGGACGCCGCGGCGAAGATCCGCTGGATCCTGGAGAACTCCTACCCGCACGTCAAGGACCTCGGCGCGCTGGCCAAGACCGCCGGCATCAGCGGCGAGTTCACCGAGCAGGACGCCGCCGCCGGCACCCAGGCCGCGATCTGGCACTTCTCCGACGGGAAGAAGGCCACCCCCGACGACCCGCAGGGCGCGGCGCTCACCGCCTACCTGCTGAGCGACAAGAACAAGGGGATCGCCGCCGAGCCGAAGCCCTCGCTCAGCCTCACCCCCGAGAGTGTGGCCGGTAAGAGCGGCGGCAAGCTCGGCCCGTTCACCGTCAACAGCGGCGCCGACGAGGTCAAGCTGTCGGTGTCCGGCGGGCCCGCCACGGTCGCCGTGGTGGACAAGGACGGCAAGCCGCTCGCCTCGCTCAAGGGTCCGATCGCCAAGGACACCCAGTTCTTCCTGGACGTCCCGGCCGGCACGGCCGACGGCTCCGCCACGGTGACGGCCGCCGCCTCCACGGTGGTGCCGAGCGGCCGCGTCTTCCTGAGCAAGGGCTACACCGCGGACAAGCACAGCCAGACGATGATCCTGGCCGGCTCGGAGAAGGTCGCCGTCTCGGACGCGGCCAAGGCCAAGTGGACCCAGGAGAAGGGCCCGCTGCTCGCGGCCACCTCCAAGGTGGACTGCGTCGAGAACGGCGTCGAGGTGACCGTCACCAACACCGGTGACCAGCCGGCCGCCGTCACCGTCAAGCCGGGCAAGGACCTCACCGTGCAGCCGGGCAAGTCGGAGAAGATCACCGTCCCGGTCGCCGAGGACACCGCGTACGACATCAAGGTCACCGGCCCGAACGGCTTCGCCCAGCAGTTCCAGGGCGTCCTGGACTGCAAGGTCGCCGTCCCGACGCCGTCGGCCTCGCCGTCCCCCGCCAACAGCGGCTCGGCCACCCCGAGCACCGGCACCACCCCGAGCACCGGCACCTCCACCGGCCCGGCGGCCACCACCGCCGGCGGCGGTCTGGCCGCCACCGGTGGCAGCAGCGCCACCCCGGTGCTGGCCGGCGTCGCGGGCGCCCTCGTCCTCGCCGGTGGCGCGGCCGTCTTCGTCCTGCGCCGCCGCGGCCGTCACAGCGGCAACGCCGCCTGAGTCCCATCTCAGGCATAGCGGCCCGCCGCAAGGCAGCCGTGCAAGGTCCGGTGGCCCGGTCCTCCACTTCTCGTGGAGGACCGGGCCACCGGTCGTCGCGGCCCCGGACCGCGCCCGGGCCGGGGCCGCGACCACGCCTGCGGCCGCGGCGCCCGGCGGGATCAGCCGCCGGAGGGCGCCGGTCCGGTTACGGGCGGAGGCCGGCCGGCCACGACGGGCGTTCGGGAGGTCCGGCCGGGTGCGGCACAATGGAAGGCTGCAAGCCGAATACTCCCGACGACGCCGGAGCGATCTCACGTGGCGGAATTCATCTACACCATGCGCAAGCTGCGCAAGGCCCACGGCGACAAGGTCATCCTTGACGACGTGACGCTCAACTTCCTCCCCGGGGCGAAGATCGGTGTCGTTGGCCCCAACGGCGCCGGTAAGTCCACGGTGCTGAAGATGATGGCGGGCCTGGAGCAGCCGTCCAACGGTGAGGCGTACCTCTCGCCCGGCTACTCCGTCGGCATGCTCCTCCAGGAGCCCCCGCTCGACGAGACCAAGACCGTCCTGGAGAACGTCGAGGACGGCGTGCGCGAGGTCAAGGGCCAGCTCGACCGCTTCAACGAGATCGCCGAGCTGATGGCGACCGACTACTCGGACGAGCTGCTCGACGAGATGGGCAAGCTCCAGGAGAAGCTGGACCACTCCAACGCCTGGGACCTCGAAGCCCAGCTGGAGCAGGCGATGGACGCGCTGGGCTGCCCGCCCGGCGACTGGCCGGTCACCAAGCTCTCCGGTGGTGAGCGCCGCCGGGTGGCGCTCTGCAAGCTGCTGCTGGAGGCGCCCGACCTGCTGCTCCTCGACGAGCCCACCAACCACCTCGACGCCGAGTCGGTGAACTGGCTGGAGCAGCACCTGGCCAAGTACCCCGGCACCGTTGTCGCCGTCACCCACGACCGGTACTTCCTGGACAACGTGGCGGGCTGGATCCTGGAGCTCGACCGCGGCCGGGCGATCGGCTACGAGGGCAACTACTCCACCTACCTGGAGGCCAAGCAGTCCCGCCTCAAGGTCGAGGGCCAGAAGGACGCCAAGCGCGCCAAGCGGCTCAAGGAAGAACTCGAGTGGGTCCGCTCCAACGCCAAGGGCCGTCAGGTCAAGTCCAAGGCCCGCCTCGCGCGGTACGAGGAGATGGCGGCCGAGGCCGACAAGATGCGGAAGCTGGACTTCGAGGAGATCCAGATCCCGCCGGGCCCGCGTCTGGGCAGCATCGTGGTCGAGGTCAACAACCTCTCCAAGGGCTTCGGCGACAAGGTCCTGATCGACGACCTGAGCTTCACCCTGCCGCGCAACGGCATCGTGGGTGTGATCGGCCCGAACGGCGCCGGCAAGACCACCCTGTTCAAGATGCTCCTCGGCGAGGAGCAGCCGGACAGCGGTTCGATCAAGGTCGGCGAGACGGTCAAGGTCAGCTACGTCGACCAGGGCCGCGCCAACATCGACCCGAAGAAGACCCTGTGGGCCGTCGTCTCCGACGAGCTGGACTGGATCAACGTCGGCCAGGTCGAGATGCCGTCCCGCGCGTACGTCTCGGCGTTCGGCTTCAAGGGCCCGGACCAGCAGAAGCCGGCCGGCATCCTGTCCGGCGGTGAGCGTAACCGCCTCAACCTGGCGCTCACCCTCAAGCAGGGCGGCAACCTGCTGCTCCTCGACGAGCCGACCAACGACCTCGACGTCGAGACGCTCTCCTCGCTGGAGAACGCCCTGCTGGAGTTCCCCGGCTGCGCCGTGGTCATCTCCCACGACCGGTGGTTCCTGGACCGGGTCGCGACCCACATCCTCGCCTACGAGGGTGACAGCAACTGGTTCTGGTTCGAGGGCAACTTCGACTCGTACGAGAAGAACAAGATCGAGCGGCTGGGCGCCGACGCCGCCCGCCCGCACCGGGCCACCTACAAGAAGCTGACCCGAGGCTGATCGCCACGCGGCAACGCTGCCGCAACAACGGCCCGGCAGGCTGACCTCAGGGCGGTCTGCCGGGCCGCTGCCCGTAGTCTCGGAAGGGACCGGCGGGGCAACGGAAGTTTGAGGAGAACACTTGTGGCACGCCACATCTACGCCTGCCCACTGAGGTGGTCCGACATGGACGCCTTCGGACACGTGAACAACGTGGTCTTCCTGCGCTACCTGGAGGAGGCCCGGATCGACTTCATGTTCACCCAGGCCGCCGAGGCCGGCGCCGGGGAGTTCGCGGGCGGTTCGGTGGTGGCCCGCCACGAGATCGACTACAAGCGTCCGCTGGTGCACCGCCCGACGCCGGTGACCATCGAGACCTGGGTCACCAAGATCGGCGGTGCTTCGCTGACCGTCTCCTACGAGGTCAAGGACACCGCCGAGGACGGCACCGAGACGGTGTACGTCCGGGCGTCGACCGTGGTCGTGCCCTACGACCTGGCCGCGGCCAGGCCGCGCCGGATCAGCCCGGTGGAGCGCGAGTTCCTCAGCCGTTTCATGGACGTCGAGGAGCCTGTGGCCGCCGTGGCCGCCTGACCTGCCCCCCCGGTCCGTACGGCGGGCACCCGGAGCGTGCTTGCCGGAGCCCGGGGACGCCGGGCCGGCCCGTGCCGGGGCCCGGACGCCCCGCCTCCGCCGGCTGCCCGCGTGCACCGGCGGTCCTGAGGGGCCGGCTCGCCCGCCGGGCCCCGCGTGCCCGGTGTGCCGCGCCCCGGTGACCTCCCCGACCACCGGGGCGTCCGACCACCGGGTCCGTCCGATCACCGGGTCCGTCCGACCGCGTCCGGTGCCGGCGCCCTTCGGCGCGCGGCCCGTGTGCGCGAACGCCCCGCCGACCTTGAGTGAGTTCCTCGTGACCAGCAACGCCCGTCTTGTCCTCGCCGACGCGGGGGAGGCCGCGGACCTCGCCGCCTTCCTGGTGCGCCTGCTGCGCTTCGACCGGGCGGCGGCGGTCCGTCTCCAGGTGGTGGGTCGGTTCGGCGGCGCGGGCGGGAGCCGCGGCGGAGCCGGTGCCGAGGGCGGCGGCGAGGCCGCCCCGGAGGGTGCGGCCGGGGTGCTCGCGGTCTTCGGGCGGCTGCCGCTGGGCAGTTCGGGCGCGATCGCCGTCCGCACCGCCCGGCTGGCCGGGCCGGACGCGCCGGTGGACCGTACCGTCTCGGCGGGCCGGCTGCTGGACGACGTCGACGAGAGTGCCGACACCGTCACCCTCCCCGCGCCGGTGACCGGCCCGGCCTGGGCCGGCCTGCTGCCGCCGCGGACGGGCTGGCGCCTGCTCGCCGAGCCGCCCGCCGTCGAGGTGGTTCCCGAGCTGATGGCGGCCGTCCGGGAGTTCAAGGAGCGCAGCGAGGCGGTGCCCGAGCACCACCGCACCCGCGCTGTGCTGGACGGCCTGGCGGACGAGATCTGGTCCCGCCCGCTGTCCGCGGTGCCGGAGCTGCCGTTGCGCGCCGCGCACGCCTCGTACGTGATCGGGTTCCTGAAGCCGGACGCGCGGCTCACGGTGCACCGGGCAGGCAGCTGGCTGCGGCTGAGCGCGCCGGCCGGTTCGATCGCGGTGCGGACGGCGGCGGCGCCGGGGGCGGGGCTCGGGCTCAGCCCGCTCCGGGGCTGACATTCGAACGCGCCCCCTGGCCGGCGGGTGCCGGAGGGGGCGGTGAGGGGGTCGGGCGGCCGGGTCAGTCGGCGCTGTTGATCATCGAGGCGGCGGCGTAGGTGAGGTAGTCCCACAGCTGGCGCTCGGCGTCGACGGGCAGGGCGAGTTCGTCCACCGCCGTCCGCATGTGCCGCAGCCAGGCGTCGTGCGCCGCGCGGTCGACCTTGAACGGCACGTGCCGCATCCGCAGCCGGGGGTGGCCGCGTTCCTCGCTGTACGTGCGGGGGCCGCCCCAGTACTGCATCAGGAAGAGGGCGAACCGCTCCTCGGCCGGGCCGAGGTCCTCCGGGTACATCGGCCGCAGCAACTCGTCCTCGGCGACGCCCTGGTAGAACCGGTGCACCAGTCGCCGGAAGGTCGACTCCCCGCCGACCGAGTCGAAAAAGGTCTCCTCGCTGAGTGTTTCACGCCCGATTTCAGTCACCTGACCATGGTCGCAGACGGCGCGTGGGTCGTACACCAGGACTTTCGGCGTACGACCCACGACACTTCGTGACACTCGGCGCGGGCCCGCACCGGGGCCTTCACCGGCCGGGAACCCGTCCGGCCGTCCCGTCAACGGGCGGCCGGCGGGTGCTCGGTCAGGCGTCCTCCCAGCGGAAGAAGCGGGAGGCGATCGCGGTCAGGACGGCGGCGAAGAGCAGCAGCCCGCCCATCGTCGGCAGGGCGTCCGACAGGCCGCCGCCGCGGGTCAGCACCGACTGGGAGGCGGTGACCAGGTGCTTGAGGGGCAGGGCGTCCGAGATCATCTTGAGCCAGCCCGGTGCGTCGTCCATCGGGAAGAACGAGCCGGACAGGAAGGACATCGGCAGCACGATGATCTGCGAGATGCCGTTGGCCGCCTCCTCGGTCTTCGCCAGCGAGCCGGCCAGCAGGCCGATCGACATGAAGGCGACCGTGGCGCAGACGACCAGTGGCACGATCAGCCACCAGTCGCCGGTGAGCTTCAGCCCGAAGTAGGGCGTGGTCGCCACCAGCAGGAAGACGGTGGTCTGGGCGAGCGCGGTGAGGATGCTCACCGAGATCCGGGAGACGATGATCGAGCCCGCGCTGACCGGGGCCAGCCGCAGCCGGCGGAGCACCTTCTTCTGCCGCCAGGAGACCAGCGTGAGCGAGGCCCCGAAGACGGCGCCGGTGGCCACGGCCCAGCCGAGCAGGCCGGGGGTGAGGAACTGGATCGGCTTGAGCGAGTTGTCCTCGACCTGGACGGACTCCAGGGTGAAGGCGGCGGGCTTGCCGGTGGCGGCCTGGTTGGCCTGCTGCACGATCGAGTTGACGATGCCCTGCACGCTGCCGGCCCGGACCTGGTCGGCGGCGCTGAAGCGCAGCTCGATCCGGCCGTCGGGGCCCTGCTGGATCAGTGCGTCCAGGTCGCCCTTCCTGACCTTGGCCAGGGCGTCGGCGGCGTCGTCGGTCCTGGTGATGGCGAGGACCTTCTCCAGGTCCGCCCGGCCTTCGCCCTGGACGGCGTCCAGCACCTGCACCGCCCCGACCTGGGCGACCTTGGCGTGCGGGCTGCCGGCGCCCTTGAGCAAGGTGCCGAAGAGCAGCAGGAACATCAGCGGGAAGACCAGGACGAAGAACACCGCGGTCCGGTCCCGGAGGAAGGACACGATCATCACCCGGGACAGGCTGAGGAACGCGCTGGCGCGCTCCTTCGGTGCCTCGGCCGTCCCCGCCCCGGCCGGTCCGCTGGCGGCGGTCCGCTGGGCGGGGACCGCCGGTGCCTCGGTGGGCTGTGCCTCGGTGGCCGGTGCCTCGGTGGCCCGCGGCTCGGTGCCCGGCTCGCTCACGGCATCACTGCGCTCGGCGCTCATGCGCGGTACTCCCGTCCGGTGAGCTGGAGGAACACGTCCTCCAGGGTGGCGCCGCGTACTTCCAGGCCGCGCAGGGCGCCCTGCTCGGCGAGCACGGAGAGCACCGGGGCGGGGGCGCGGGTGGCGATGGCGACGGTGGCGCCGTCGTCCTCGACCGAGCCGGTCTCGGCGCCGGCGGCGGCGAGCAGCTCCCGGAGGCGGTCGAGGCCGATCTGTCCGGACTCGACGCTGACCCGCACGGTGTCGTCGATCTCGCGCACCAGCGCGGCGGGGGTGCCGGTCTTGAGCACCTTGCCGTGGTCCATCACCGAGACGCGGTCGCAGAGGATCTCGGCCTCGTCCAGGTAGTGGGTGGTGAGGACGACGGTGCGGCCCTCGCCGTTGATGTCCCGCAGCAGGTCCCAGAGGTTGCGGCGGGCCTGCGGGTCGAGGCCGGTGGTGGGTTCGTCGAGGAAGACGAGCTCCGGGTCGTGGGCCAGCGCGCAGGCGATGGAGAGGCGCTGGGCCTGGCCGCCGGACATCTTGTCGGTCATCACGGAGGCGGAGTCGGTCAGGCCGACCCGCTCCAGCATGGCGTCGGCCCGCTTGGGCCCGACACCGTAGAACGAGGCGAACGTGCGGATGGTCTCCCGCGCGGTCAGCTTGTTGAAGAACGCCGAGGCCTGGAACTGCACGCCGATACGCGGCAGCAGGTCACGGTTGCGCGGCCAGGGAGCCATCCCCAGCAGCTCGATCCGGCCCTCGTCGGGCTTCCGGATCCCCTCCAGGATCTCCAGAGTGGTGGTCTTGCCGGCCCCGTTGGGCCCAAGAATTCCGTAGAACTCGCCAGTCTCGACGGTGAGTGACACCCCGTCGACAGCCTGGACATCCCCGTACCGCTGACGTATGCCGTCGGCGGTGATAGCTGCAGTCATGTGCCCTGACCTTAGAGGAAGGTCCAGCTGGCGGGTGCTGCGTGTTCGATTTTTTTGAAGATCATTTTACTTGGACGGGGGAACAAGGCGGGGGCGACGGAACCTGATGCTCCGTCGCCCCCGTGCCGAAGGGCCGCCGCCGACTGCTCCGCCGGCGGCCGTCCCGGCGGCGGCCGTGGCCGTCCCGGTCGTCAGGCCCGGTGCAGGGTGATCGTGGTCCACGCCCCGACGTGGACGCGGTCACCGTCGTTCAGCGGCACGGCTGTGTGCGGCGCGATCGACTCCGCGCCGCCGTTGACCGTGGTCCCGTTGGTCGAGTCCTGGTCCACCAGCACCCAGCTGCCGTCCTCCTGCTCGGCGAGCAGCGCGTGCTGGTGGGAGGCCCCCGGGTCCTCCGGCGGCACCGACAGGTCGATCTCCGGCACGGTCCCGCGGTGCTGGGAGCGCCGTCCGATCCGCAGCTGGCCGCGCCCGGTCAGCGGGATCCGCCGCTCGGGGCAGTAGGGCGGGAAGAACAGGCCGGCCGCCTCCGGGCCGCTGCGCGCCATCATGTCGGTGAAGTAGTCGCGGTCGGCCGAGACCACCGCCATCCAGGTGGTGCGCTGGGGCTCCGGCGTCGCGGTGCCCTCCGGCCCGGCGCCGGCCAGCGGCGGGGCCAGCTGGAACGAGGTGCCGAACTCCTCGCCCTGCGCGGTCGGCCCCTGCTGGGCGTACACCGGGCCGGTGCCTCGGCGGCCGTCCGGCTGCTCGTACGGTGCCTGGCCGGGCCGGCCGGCCGGCTCGAACGGCGCCTGCTCGTACTGCTGCGCCTTCTCGTACGGCTGCGGCCGCTCGTACTGCTGCGGTTCGTAGGGCGACTGCTCGTACCCGCCGGCCGCGGGCTGCTGCGGGGCCTGCTCGTACCCGCCGGGCGCCGGCTGGGGGTAGCCGTAACCGCCCTGGCCGCCGTGTGCGGGCTGCGCGGGCTGCTGCGGGGCCTGCTCGTAGGGGCCCGGCGCCTGCTGCGGGTAGCCGTAGCCGCCCTGGCCGCCGGATCCGGCCTGCGGGTAGCCGTAACCGCCCTGGCCGCCCGGTGCGGGTTGCTGCGGAGCCTGCGCGCCGCCGTACGCCGCGGGGATGTTCAGCGGCGCGGACGGCGGCGGGGGCGCGAGATGTCCGGAGGCCGGCGCGGGCGGCTGGCGGCGCGAGGGGGAGGAGAGGTCGTAGTCGTACCCGCACTCCTCGCAGTACCGGCCGGTCTGCGGGCTGCGGCAGATCGGGCAGACCACCAGGCCCTCGGTGACGTCCGGGAAGCCCTGGGCCTGCGGCGGCGCGGCCGGGGCGGGCGCCACCGGCCCGGGCGGCGGCACCTGGCCGGGCGCGGGGTGCCCGGGGGTGAGGTGTCCGGCCGCGGGCGCGCCGGGCACCGGCAGCCCCGGTGGTGGTGTCATCGGGAAGCCGCAGAAGTCGCACCAGTCCTCGGCCTGCGACTCGTGGCCCCTCGGGCAGATCGGCATCAGGTCCCCCCTCGTTTCCAGCCTGTTGGGGCCGCTTCCGTCCGGGTGTAGGCCCGGGTCACTTCTTGACGCGCACGGTCTTCGTGGACCGGGTCTCCAGGGTCTTGGAGTCGGCCTCGCTCACGTCCTTACGGAACCGAACCGTACCCTCCTTGGGATCCACCACGTCCACCACCTTCTGCAGCAGCTTGAACGTGCCGTCGTTGCCGGTCGCGTGGGCGATCCGGACGGCCGCGCCGAGCTTGGCGGTGGCCCGGGTGAAGTCGCCCGCGCGGTGGGCCTCCAGGCCCTCCTGGATGGAGGAGGCGAGCTCCGCCTGGCCGGTGTAGTGGGCGACCTGCGGGCTGATCCGGGTGGAGGAGGACAGGTCGTCCGTCCAGACGGCCTTGACCAGGCCCTGGGAGAGGACCTCGGGGGCGGCGCCGCCGGGCTGCGGCAGCACCAGGCTGATCCGGGCGGCGAGCATCACGTTGCCGACGCCCGCGGCCGGGACCTCGATGCAGACGTGGTAGTCGCGGCTCTCGTCCCCCCAGGAGCCGGTGGGGTAGTCACCGGCGCGCGGGCCGGCCTCGGTGCGGCGTCCGCTGAGGTCCTCCACGCTGGGCGCGACCTGCTTGACGAACTTCACCATCGCGTTGGCCGGTGTCCAGACCCGCAGGGCGACGTCCGCGACCTGCTTGCCCATCGCGTTCTCCATCATCGAACGGAAGTCGTCCACCAGACCGGACGGCTCCGCCACGATGTCCACCGAGCCGAGCAGGGCGGAGGAGATCTTGCGCAGTTCGTCCACCCGCCAGTCGGTGCCGACACCCCGGCAGTCGGCCGTGAAATGGCCGGTGACCTGGGCTATCGCCTTGTCGAGGTCGGCGGCGGACTCGTGTTCGTTCTTGCCGTCGGTGAGCAGGATCGCGTGCCGCAGCGCGATGTCGCGCCGGCTGAGGAAGAGCCGGTCGGCCTTGGCCAGCCAGGTGCCCATGGCGGTGCCGCCGCCGGAGGTGAGGCGGCGCAGTGACTCCTTGGCGGCGCTCCGGGTGGCCGGCCCGGCGACGGCGAGCCCGCCGTCGCCCGGGTAGACCTCCTTGGCCTCGTGGGTGCCGGCCACCACGGCGAAGGCGACGCCGTCGCGGACGGTGTCGATGGCGGCGGCGGTGGCCTCCCGGGCGCCGCGCATCTTGGTGGCGGGGTACTCCATCGAGCCCGAGCAGTCGACCAGGATGATCACGGCCGAGGACTGCGCCGGCGCGCCGGCCGCGGTGGCGTCGGTCGGCAGCGGGCGGCCGCCGGAGGTGCCGCCGCCGGTGGCGGTCACCGTGACGATCGCGTTCACCTCGCGGGCGCCGTCCGCGAGGTACTCGTTCTGGAAGATGTCCACGTCGAACCGGGGCAGATTCGACTTCGCCAGACTTGCCATGGCCGTGGGCTCCTGTCGGATGGTCAGGATGGGCAGGGACGGGTCGGGGTGGTGCGGCGGACCGCCGGCGGGCGGGGCGGGGCGCCGGCGCCCCGCCGGCTCCGGCCTCAGCGGGCCGGCGGGTGGTCCGGCGGCGCGGGTGCGGCGGGCGGGACGGGCGGCGCGGCCGGCGGGTGCGGCGGCAGCGGCGGGAGCGGCGCGCGGGGCGAGCCGATCACCGGCAGGTCCGGCAGCGTCTCGTCGTGCGGGTCGTACTCGGGCCGGGCCGCCGCGTGGCCGGCCCCGATCACCGGCAGGTCGAGCAGGGTGGCGGTGCGGTCGTCCGGCCGGGCGGTGCCCGCCAGGTCGGTGGCGGGCAGGACCGGCAGCACGGCGACGGTGATGTTGTCGTGGCCGCCGGCCTCGATCGCGAACCGCACCAGGGTCCGGGCGGCGGCCAGCGGCTCCGTCCGGGCGTCGGTGCGCACGACGTGGGCCAGGTCGGTGGCCGCCTCGGCGTAGTTCCACAGCCCGTCGGTGCAGATCAGCAGGACGCCGGGGACGTGCGGGGTGAAGTCCAGGGTGTGCGGGACGACCTCCTCGGCGTCGGCGCCGAGCCAGCCGGTGATCGCGTGCGCCCGCGGGTCCGCGTACGCCTCGGCCTCGCCCATCAGGCCGGCCTCGACCATCTTGGCGGCCCAGGAGTCGTCCTGGGTGAGCCGGAACGGTTCGGCGGACACCCGGTCGTCCGGGATCCAGTACGCCCGGGTGTCGCCGACCCAGCCGATGGTGATCCGGCCGTCGGCGGCGATCGCGCTGACGTAGGTGCAGGCGGGCGCGTTGATGTCGGGACGGGTGGGGGAGCTGCCGTCCTCGGCCAGCGCGGCCACCGCGCGGGCGGCGTCGGCGATCGCCGCGCGCATCGCGGTGCCGGGGGCGACGCCGCGCTCCAGCGCGGTCAGCAGCGATTCGGAGGCGCTGTCGACGGCGGTCTCCGAGGCCTCGTCGGGCCGGTCGGAGGAGGAGACGCCGTCGCAGACCACGGCCACCACGGCGGGCGCGCCACCGGGCAGCGAGGTGGCGGCGACGGTGAAGGAGTCCTCGTTGCGGTGGTGGCGCACGCCGCGGTCGCTGACCCCGGCGACGCCCGCGAGCACCTTCTCCATGTGGTCGCGCGGGCGCGGCTGGGCGCCGCCGCAGTCCTCGCAGTAGCCGTCGGTGGCGACCTGGGCGGCGCCGCAGTGCGCGCAGACCAGGCCGGGGGCGATGCCCGGGCCGCCGCTCCGCGGGGCGGGCGGTGCGGGCATCGCCGGCGGCGCGCCGCCGGCCCGGTCGTCGGCCACCCAGCTGCCGGGCAGGGAGGCGGTCGCGCGCGCGGGCTCGTGGCGGCCGGCGCCGCAGCTCCCGCAGTAGGAGTCCTCCGGGTCAAGCGGTTCGGAACAGCTCGGGCACACGGTCTGCTGCATTGCTTACACCCACGTCCTGGGGCGGGTCCGGTTGGCCCGTTCCACCATCTCGATCCTGGTCTGCGCCCGGTCTGCCAACCGGGCGAGTACCCGGTAGGAGTGTTCCAGGGCGAAGCGCAGTTCCCGCTCGGCGACGGGCTGTCCCAGCACCGTGGGCGCGCCGGACGCGCCGGGGCGTCCGGCGAGTGCCCAGCCCAGGGCGGCGTCGAGCACCTCGACGGCGAGCTCCTCGTGGCGGCGGTCGTCCAGGCCGAGCCGGCCGAGCTGTTCGGAGCAGGCGTCGAGGTCCGGGCCGAGCGGGTCGGTGGCGGGCCGCTCGCGCAGCCGGGCCCGGACGGCGCCGACCCGGGCGGCGGTCCAGTGGCTGGAGGTGGCGGGCACGGACTCCAGGGCCAGCACCGCGCCCGGCCGGTCGCCGGCGGCGAGCCGGACCCGGGCCAGGCCGAAGGCGGCGCTCACGTACGCGTGGTCGGTGCTCCACACCAGGCGGTGGAACTCGGCCGCGTCGTCGCCGTTGCCGAGCAGTTCGGCGCAGACGGCGAGGCCCAGCTTGGGTGCGGCCTCGCCGGGGAAGGCGTCGTAGAGCGCGTCGAAGGCTTCGGCCGCGGCCTCCAGCCGTTCGGTGCGGGCCTGGTGGCCGCGGGTGCTGTCGCCCGCCCCGGCGGCGGCCGCGAGAGCGGTCAGGCCGCGGTACCAGAGCACCCGCCAGTCGCCCTGGTGGGCGCTCTCCAGGGCGGTCAGGGTCTGCTGGGCGTCCTGCTGGTGGCCGAGTTCGAGGTGGGCGCGCAGTTCCCGCAGGGTGCGTTCGACCGAGTCGGCGGGGGCGCCGGCCAGGGCGGCGAGTGCCTCCTCGGGGGCGGTGCCGACCAGGGCGGCGAGGAAGCCGGCGTTGGGGTCGGCCGGGTCGACCCGGGGCACCGGCAGGGCGAGGGCGGCGGCGGCCGGGTCGAGGGCGACGACCCGCGGCCCGGCGGTCAGGGCCAGGGCCGGGGCCGGAGCAGTCGGGGCCGGGTCGGGGGTCGGGACCGGGGCCGGGGCGGCGGTGGCCGGGGCGTTCGCGGCGGGGGCGCCGACCACGGCGCTGCCGGTGACCAGTCGGCTGTCGACCACGCGGAGTTCGGGGCCGAAGAGGGTGGACAGCGCGGGCCGGGGCCGGCCGTCCTTGAGGGCGAGGATCTCGCGCAGGACACCGGTCAGCTGGTCGGCCATCTCCTCGGCGGAGGAGAACCGGCGGGCCGGGTCGGGGTCGGTGGCGCGGACCAGGAAGCGGTAGTAGGACTCGTACTCGGCGAAGACCGGGACGTCCTCGGGGCCGGGCAGTTCCTCGCGGTAGGTGGTGCTGTAGCCCTGGAAGTCGAAGCTCAGTACGGCCAGGGTGCGGGCCACCGTGTAGAGGTCGGAGGCGGGGGTGGGTCCGTCGGTGGCGATCTCGGGGGCCTGGTAGCCGATGGTGCCGTAGATCGGTCCGTCGTCGTCGAGGCGGCGGACGGCGCCCATGTCGATGATCTTGAGCGAGTCCTCGCTCTGGATCACGTTGTCGATCTTGAAGTCGCAGTACACCAGCCCCCGGCTGTGCAGGTAGCCCAGCGCGGGCAGCGCCTCCAGCGCGTACGCGATCGCCTGCTCCACCGGCAGCGGGTCGCGCCGCCCGTCCGGGGTGCGGCGGTCGTTGGCGATGTCCTTCAGCGACTTGCCGCCGATGTACTCCATGACGATGTAGCCGTCGGTCGAGCCCGTCCGCAGGTCCGGGTGCTCGGCGAAGTTGATGATCCGCACGATGTTCGGGTGGTCCACCTCGGCCAGGAACCGGCGCTCGGCGACCGCGACCGCCAGCGCGTCCTCGTCGCCGGTGTCCAGCAGGCCCTTCAGGACCACCCACTTGTCGTTCACCCGGCGGTCGATCGCCAGGTAGATCCAGCCGAGCCCGCCGTGCGCCAGGCAGCCCACCACCTCGTACTGGCCGCCGACCAGGTCGCCGCGGGCCAGCTTGGGCGTGAACGAGTACGGCGTGCCGCACTTGGTGCAGAAGCCCTCCGGGCGGCCCGGGCGGCCGTTCTTCTCCCGGCCCACCGGCGCCTCGCACTTGCTGCAGTACCGCTTGCGCTCGGGCACCTCGGGATTGGCCAGGACGGCCGCCGTCGGGTCCAGCCGGGGCACCGTCGGGACGGTCACCAGCCCGGCGCCGAGCCGGCCGCGGCTGCTGGTGCCGGTGCTGCCCCGGCCGCTGCGCACCGACAGGGACCGGCTGCTGCCGGTACGCGTGGAGCGGTGCGAACGCGAGCGGCCGGACATCGAGCGGGCCGAGCCGGTGCGGGTGGAGCGGTGCGAGCGGGAGGAGTCCGGGGCGAGCCGGGCGGACGGCAGGTGCGGCTGGGTCAGACCGGTGTCGGCCTCCGCCGCGAGCCCGCACTCGTCGCAGTAGCCGTCCGGGTCGATCGTCCCCGGGCAGTCGTGGGCGCAGGGGGAGCCCGGGCCGCCGCCGCCCGTCCGGGCCCCGCCGCCGGTACCGCCTGTCGTGCTCCCGGCGGCCGGGGCGGCGACGGCGACGGCCGGGGCCAGCCCGCACTCGGTGCAGTACCCGTCCTCGTCGATGGTCCCCTCGCCGGTGCAGTCCGGCCGTGCACACGCCTCGCTCATGAAACTCAGGCCCCCTGACCGTTGCTCTGGACGCTGTCCTGCACACTGCTCCCGACGCCTGGCCGGTCGTCGGCCGGGCCGCCGCCGGGCCCCTCGCCCGGACGGCCACTGCCCGGGGCGATCCCGCCCGGTGCGCCGCCACCCGGCGCGATGCCGCCCGCCGCCGCCTCGGCGACCGGCCGCAGCGACTGCTGGAACCGCGCCACCGCGCCCGCGGCCGCCCGCAGGTCGCAGGGCGCGCTCCACAGCAGCCAGCGGGCCTTCTCGTAGCGCTCGATGACCTCGGGATCCTCGGCGACCCGCAGCCGGGCGGCCATCGCCTTGTACGCGTCGAGGCGGCCGCGCAGTTCGGCCCGGACGGCGAGCGGCTGGGTCACCTCGGTGAGCGCCTGCCGGGCGCGGCCCAGCTCCTTGGCGGCGGCGTCCTCCAGCTGGTCCAGCAGCGGGGCGAGCCGGTGCCACTGCCCGCTCTGGCGCAACTCCAGTGCCAGCACGACGCGTTCGCGCAGTGCGGAGGCCGGGCCCGGCACCGCGGGGACTTCGGTGGCGGCGATCTTCGCCAGCACCTCGCCGCGGGCCCGGCGGGCCTCGCCGAGGGTGGCGTCGGCCCGCTGCAGCAGGTCGCCGACCTGCTGCAGGCGCTCCTCGGCGTCGTCGCGCAGCCGCAGCAGGCCCTCCAGCTCCAGGCGGATGCCGTCCAGGGCGCGGCCGGCCCGGTCGAAGCGCTCGGTGTCGACCAGCCCGGACGGGCCGGCCAGTGCGGTGCCGTCGGGCACCGTGCCGCGCTGGGCCGGCACCCGGGAGGGGCGCCAGAGAGCCAGCGGGTCGGCCACCACCTCGGCCCGCAGGGCCGTCAGCGCGCTGTCCAGCTCGAGGAGGTCGTCGCCGAGCGGATGGGCGCCGGCCCGGACGCCGAGCGAGCCGGCCAGGCTCTGCACCCGGCGCAGTTCGGCGAGCAGCAGGTCGATCCGGGCGGGCAGCGCGGACCAGACGGCGTCGGCGGCGGTCACCACCTCCAGCACGGTGGCGTACCAGGCGTTCATCCGGTCCATCAGCTCGGCCAGGCTGACCTGTTCGACCAGCCGGGCCGGTGCGCCGGGGCGCTGCCCGCCGTCCGGCAGCGCGCCGCCGGGCACGGTGACGGCGGTGCCGCTGAGCAGTTCGCTCAGTTCGGCGAGCTCCGCGCCGCCGGGTCTGGCCTTGCGGGCGCGGACGGCGCGGGCCGAGGCGAGGGCCTCGGAGTAGCGGTCGAAGAGGGCCCAGAGCAGTGGCAGGCCCTGCCCGGCGACGGACCAGCGCTCCTCCGTCCGGCCGGTCAGCGAGGCCCCCTCCAGCAGTCGGCGGCCAGGGTGGTCCTGCAACGAGAGCAGGGCCGCCTCGACGGCGTCGCGCTCCGCGCCCAGGCGTGCCAGTGCGCGGTCCACCTCCTCCCGGCTCATCACCGGGCCAGCAGATCCTGCCAACGCGAGGTCCTCCTTCTCCGCTCGTGCGGCCGGTACCGTCGGCACCGTCCCACCGCTCCGTCCTTCACCTGCTCAACCGCTCGACCGTCCTTGTCGCCCCGGTGCCCCTGGCGCCCTGGCGCACCCGCCGCCCGCTCAGGGCCGGAAGCGCTCGGCGTCGTCGTGCATGGTGGGCTTGAGCCACTTGTCGTAGCTGTCCCGCCAGGCGCCGCTCGCCTGGTAGTCGGCCAGCACCTGGTTGACCCGGGCGACCAGGTCGGTGTTGCCCAGCTTCATCGCCACGCCCATCACGCCCGGGCGGACCTGCTCGTCGAGCAGCGTCACGGTGGTGTCCTGGGCGGCCTGTCCGGCGGCCAGGCCGTCGTCGGTCATGGTGGCGTCGACCTTGCCGAGCTGCATGAGGACCAGGCAGTCGAGCTGGTTCTCCACGGTGACGAGCTTGGAGCCGTGCGGGTTGCTCTTGAGCTCGTCCTCGGCGGAGGAGCTGCGGGCGGCGCACGCCGTCCGGCCCTTCAGTGCCTCGTCGAAGGTTTTCACGCCCCTGGCCTTCGGCACCAGCAGCCGGTTGGCGGTCTTGAAGTAGGGCTTGGAGAAGGCGACCTGGTCCATCCGCTCACAGGTGATCGTCATGGTGCGGACGATCATGTCGACCTTGCCGTCCTGGATGAACTTGATCCGCTCGGCGGTCGGCACCGCCTTGAAGGTCACCTTGTTCGGGTCGCCCATCAGGGCGGTGCCTATCGCCTTGGCGAGGTCGATGTCGAAGCCCTCGATCTCGCCGGTGGCGGGGTTGCGCGCACCCCACCGGTAGCTGTTCTGGTCCACCCCGATGACCAGCGTCTTGTTGTCCTTGATCGCCTTCACGGCGGGGCCGTCCACCGAGCTGGGCGGCACGCTCCGGCCGGTGTCGCAGTTCGGGTCGGCGGCCGGCGCGGCCTGCGGGGCCTGCTGCCGGGGCCCGCCGCCGGCGGCCGGCAGTCCGGCGCCCTGCGGGCTGCCCGCGCCGAGCAGGGTGGCGCCGGCCGCGAGCAGTGCGACCACGGTTGCCGCCCGGCCCCGGCGGGCCCGGCCCGCGCCGTCGGCGCCGGCCGGGTTCGCGCCCGAACCGCCCGTACCCGAACCGCCCGTGTCCGCCACGTCCGTGCTCCGCGCTGGTGCTGTACGCATCGTCATCTCCCGCCCCTCTACCGGTACTCGGCCAGGCGGCGGCCGAGGCCGCGCACCGCGCTGGCGGCCGCCACCAGGGCGAGCACCGCCGCGCCGGCGGCCAGCGCGTCCAGCAGCCCGCCGGTGCCGCCCGCCGCGGCCTTGAACCTCGCCAGTTCGATGCCCGCCGCTCGTTCCAACTGCTGGTCGGTGGCGCTGAAGGAGGCGTCCGAGGTGTTCGGGACGTCGGCCTCCTTCACGGTGATGGTGGAGTCCAGGGCCCCCTGGTAGTCGCCGTCCACGGTCTCCTTGGTGATCGCCGCGGCGTGCCGGGCGGACCAGGTCGTGTACTCCTTGCGGGCCTGGTCGACGGCGTCCGCCGCGTCCCTGGGGGCCAGCCGCCGGGCCTCGCCCAGCGCGCCGCCGGTGCCGGGGGCCGCGTCGCCGCCCGCGATGCCGGTCAGCTCCTTGGTGGTCGACGCCCAGAGGTCGGCGTACTGGGTGCTCGAACCCCGGGCGACCAGGTGCAGGTTCTCGGCCAGCCGGGCGGTCAGCACGTCGACCCGGGCGGTGTTGAGCGCGCGCAGCGGCGCGGAGCCGTCCCGTTCGCTCTCGTCGAGCCGGGCGCCGGTGATCCAGCTGCCGGCCAGCAGCCACAGCACGGCGGCCAGCACCGCGGCGGTGGAGCCGACCAGCCCGATGTTGAAGACCCGGTTGGTCCGCCGGAACAGCACCTGCTGCACCCGGACCAGCGCCACCAGCGTGAGCAGCCCCAGCACGAACGCGGCCCACGGCACCGCGCGGGCCTCGGCGTAGTCCCGCGCCAGGGCCTCGTTCTCGGCGTCGGCGAGCTTCGCGGCGTCCGGCAGCAGGGTGTCGCGCATCTGCTGGGAGGCGTAGCGCAGGTAGGCGCCGCCGAGCGGGAAGCCCAGCCGGTTGTCGGCCCGGGCGGTCTCCACCAGGCCCGCGTAGACCGGGATCTGCTGGTTGAGCGAGGAGAGCCACTGCTGGGCGGGGGAGGAGGCGGTGGTGCGGGCGGCCGCCTCGGCGATCAGCCGGGAGGCGGTGGCGAGGTCCTTCTCGTAGCGCTCACGGACGGCCTTGGGCTCGGCGCCCGCGAGCAGGAAGCCGGTGGCGGCGGTGGTGTCCGCGTCGGCCAGCGAGCGGTGGATGTCGGCGGCGGCCTGGCTGAGCGGCTGGCTGTAGGAGACCACCCGGTCCGCGGCCTGCGCGCGTGAGTCGACCTGCCAGGCGGTCAGCAGGCCGAAGGCCACCGTCAGGACGGCGAGCATTGCGCCGGCCAGCCGCAGCCGCCCCGGCGCGGTGTGCCGGGCGTCGGCGATCCTGGTGATCCGCCCGGACAGGTCGAGCCGTCCCGGCGCCCGGGCCGGTCGTCCGGCGGCCGGCGTTCTCGCAGGTCCGGCGTCCGGACGCGGGGCTGTGGCACCGGTCGTGCCCGGCGCCGGGCCCTGCTCCTCCGTGCGTACTGGTGTCGCCACCGCCCCACCCTCCCCAGTGACCCGACCCGCCGACGGGGCCCGGTCGTTGCCAGCAGTATGGCCGCCGGTCGTGACAGTCACACCCGACTTGCGCCGATCTTGAGCTTCGACCTGCCTGCCGGGTCGGGCCGCCCGTGCTCGGGCCGTCCGTCCGGGGCCGGCCAGGCGGTGCCCGGCCGTCTCCAGTGCGACGCGGGTTGCACCCTATGCGGTTGCGCCGGGCGCCGGACGGGCCGGGGCGCGCTCCCGGGCTTCCGGGGGCCGGAGGCGCTCCGTACCATGGGCGCCATGCGCCTGCTCGGAACGATCTCCCCCGACCGCCCGCTGATCGTCGTCGCCGTCCAGGAGGAGGCGGCGTACCTCGGCGATCGGCTTCCCGTGCTGCTCACCGGCATGGGGAAGGTCAATGCGGCGGCCGGCCTGGCCACCGTGCTGGCCCGCGGCGAGCGGCCGTCGGAGATCGTCAACCTGGGTACGGCCGGCGCGCTGCGCCCGGGCTGGGAGGGCACCCACGAGGTCGTCGAGGTGCTCCAGCACGACATCGACACCCCGGTGCTGCGGGAGCTGACCGGCCGTTCGTACGGTGCCGCGATCACCCTCAGCGACCGGAAGGGCCCGACGCTCGCCACCGGCGACCTGTTCGTGTCCGACCCGGAGGCCCGCGACCGCCTGGCGCGCAGTGCGGACCTGGTCGACATGGAGGGCTACGCCCTGGCGACGGTCGCCCGGCAGGCCGAGGTGCCGATCCGGCTGATCAAGCACGTCAGCGACGAGGCCGGCACCGGCGCGGCCCGCACCTGGCGGGAGTCCGTGGACGACTGCGCCCGCGAACTCGCCGACTGGGCCCGCGACCAGGGCCTCTGACCGTACGGTCGGCGTCGCGGGCCCGCCCGCGGCCGGTGCCGGCCACGGGCGGGGCAGCGGGTCAGGAGGCGATCGGCTGGCCGGTCAGGCCGGGGACGAAGACGTCCAGCTCGGTGCGCCAGTAGCGGTGCACGTTCAGCCGGGTGGACTTCTCCTCGCCGGGGAAGTGGAACTGCAGGGCGCTCCAGAGCGGGTTGCGGCGGATGTCGCTCACCAGCGTCCGGGCCTGCTCCAGCGGCACCACGTGGACGATCTCCTGCGGCCGGTTGGAGAGCCGCGAGGCGCGGTGCACCACGACCACACGCTCGGTCAGCGTGACGTAGTAGTACTTGACGAACAGCTGGCCTATCAGGCCGAGGGAGTTCATCAGCCAGGGGCTCGGCCCGGTGATGGTCTGGAAGGTGACGATCGGGCGGTCGTTGGGCTCGATCGAGGCGATCGCCTGGGCGACCTGCTCCTGAATGGTGGACTTACGGATCGCCATCCGGCGTGCTCCCTGTGCATCGGATCCCGTTCGCGAGGTGCGGACGGAACGGGCGAGCGTAGTGAGCACGGAATGCGGCGGCAACGGCCAAAAGCGGCATACCGGCCGCGCGGCGAAATGTTCATCAGTTCGATACGCCGGAGCCGGAGCCGGAGCCGGAGCCGGAGCCGGAGCCGGAGCGGGAGCGGGAGCGGTTGCGGGAGTGCGAGTACGAGTGCGAGTACGAGTACGAGTGTGACCCGCTGTCTCGCCGGTGGCGCCCCGCCGCCCGGCGCGGGCCACCCCGCGCCCCGTCCACGCCATCCGCCCCCGTCCACGCTGTCCAGCCCTTCCACGACGACCCGCCGACAGTGGTCGTCGTGGAAGGGGCGGGCGCCCGCCGGGCGGGGTCAGGCCGCGGCGGCGGCCAGTACCGCGTCCGTGGTGACCACCTTCGCGAAGCGGGCGGTGTGCAGCACCGCCGAGGTGGCGCGGGCGAGTTCGGTGGCGGGGATGAGTTCGCCGTCGGGGCCGGCCATCGCGAAGGTGTGCATGGCGTCGGCCGGGAAGATCACGTCATAGCCGAGGTTGCCGCCCATCCGGGCCGTGACCTCGTTGCACACATTGGTCATGATGCCGACGACGACCAGCTGTCGGGCGCCGCGCGCCTGGAGCCACTCGTGCAGGTCGGGGGTGCCGTAGAAGGCGCTGTTGACCGACTTCACGATGTGCAGGTCGGGTTCGACGGCCGCGATCTCGGGCTTCAGCTCGTACCCGGGGGTGCCGGCCACCAGAGGCCCGGCGGCGGAGGCGTGCTGGACGGTCACGATCGGCCGGCCGGTGCTCTGCCAGCTCTCGATCAGCTGGACCATCCGCTTCTCGGCGTCAGGGTTGTCCCGCGGGCCCCAGAACTTCTCCTCGTCGAAGCCCTGTTGGACGTCGATCACGATCAGGACGGCATCGGGGGCGAGGGTGAGTGGGGCGTCGAATGCGCTGGTGTTCGTCATGCGTCGATCGTGCCGCCGGGCGGTTCGGGCCGGTGAGTGGCGCCGGTGCCAGCGATCGATACATTCCTGCCAGTGCCCTTCGAGCGTCCGAGCGGGCCCGGTCGGACGTCCTCGTCGGTCCTGCGCGGTCCGCCGCCCTGGCCGCCCTGGCCGCCCTGGCCGCTCCGGCCCGGGCGGAATGCCAGGTCCGGTGACGCGAGGCGGCGTCGATCGATAGATTTCTGCCATGCGCACAGTGGGCTGCCTGATCTTCGACGGCGTACGGGCCTTCGACTACGCGGTGATCGGCGAGGTCTGGGCGAACCGGGTCAGCCGACCCGGAGTGCCGGCCTTCGACCTGCGGGTCTGCGGGCCGGACGGGGCCAGGGTCCGGCTCGGCGGCGGGCTGGAACGGACGCCGGACCACGGGCTGGACGCCCTGCTCGACTGCGATCTGGTGGTCGTCCCCGGGGTGGAGCAGCCGCTGGCGCCCACCGCCCCCGCTGTGCTGGCGGCGCTGCGGGCGGTGCACGCGCGCGGCGTCCCGATCGCCTCGCTCTGCGCCGGGGCGTTCGTCCTCGCGGACGCCGGGCTGCTGGACGGCCGGGCCGCCACCACGCACTGGTGCGTCGCCCAGGACCTGGCCGCCCGCCACCCGGCCGTCGACGTCCAGCCGGAGGTGCTGTTCACCGGCGACGGTGAGATCTGGACCTCGGCCGGGGTCGCCGCCGGCATCGATCTCTGCCTGCACCTGGTCCGCTCCGCGCACGGCCAGCAGGCCGCCGCCACCATCGCCCGGGCGATGGTCACCGCGCCGTTCCGGGCCGGCGGCCAGGCCCAGTTCATCCCGTCCCCGGTACCCGAGGAGGCCGGTGACGACGCGCTGGCCCGAGTCCGGACGGAGGTGCTGGCCGGCCTCGACACCCCGTGGACGGTCCGCCGGATGGCCGGTCTCGCGCTGATGTCCGAGCGTTCCTTCGCCCGCCGCTTCGTCGAGGCCGCCGGCACCTCCCCGCTGCGCTGGCTGCTGGAGCAGCGGGTGCTGGCCGCCCAGCGCCTGCTGGAGGAGACCGACCTGCCGGTCGACGAGGTGGCCGGCCGCTGCGGCTTCGCCTCCGCCGTCTCGCTGCGCCCGGCCTTCGTCCGCCGGGTGGGGCTCGCCCCGCGCGAGTACCGGCGGTCCTTCCGGGGCCGCGAGGTGGGCTGAGGCACCGTCCGGTCGGAGCGCCCCCTTCTCGTCAGACGTCCCTCCGGCGCACCACCACCAGCGCGAGGGCGACCGCGACCAGCGGCCAGAGCGCGTACACGGTCCAGGACCCGGCGTACGAGGCGTAGTGGTCGACGGCGGACGGCGATCCCCAGGTGCGGGTGAGGCGCTGCCAGGCGCTGAGCACCAGCATGTGGTTGAGGTCGACGGTCGATCGGTTGTTGGCCGGGAGGATGAGCGTCGGCAGGATCAGCAGGACGAGGACACCGGCCAGCACGGTGGTCGCGGCGTGCCGGATCAGGGTGCCGAGGCCGAGGCCGACCAGTGCGCAGACCGGGCCGAGCAGGACCGTCGCCGCCAGGGCGGTCGGCGCGCCGGGGGCGGTGATCGCGATGCCGGCGTCCCGGCCGTCGAGGATGCTCCAGGAGAGCAGGTACGAGCAGGTGACGGTGACCGCGCCGACCACCGTCCACAGCAGGAGTTGGACGGCGGCCTTCGCCAGGATCACCGACCCCCGGGCGGGGACGGCCACCGTGGTGGTGCGGATCAGCCCGCTGCCGTACTCGCTGACCACGGCGATCGCCCCGAGGCTGCCGGCGGCGAGCATCAGCATCAGGTAGCCCTCGGGCGGGAAGGCGTCGTGGAGGGCGAAGGTGGGCTCCCACGGCGAGCCTGGGTCGCGGCCGGGGATCGCGTCGTAGTCCGCGAACGAGACCAGCCCGGCGGCGCCGACGGCGACCAGGACGACGAGTCCGAGCAGCCAGGGAGTGGAGCGCAGCGACCGGATCTTGATCCACTCGGCGGCGACCAGATCTCCGAAACGGACGGGCGGCGCAGTGCCGGCGGCGGTCCGGGGCGCCAGGTCGCGGCCGGTCGCCCGGCCTGGCCGCGCGCCGGTGACGGGGGTGCTCATCGGGATCCCCCCGCCTGGTACTCGATGCTGTCGGCGGTCAGTTCCATGAAGGCTTCCTCCAACGAGGCGGTGCGGGTAGTCAGTTCGTGCAGGGTGATCAGGTGTTCGGCGGCCAGTGCGCCGATCCGGCCGGCCGGCAGGCCGGTCACGGTGAGCCGTTCGGCGCCGGCCGAGCCCTCCGGCAGCACGGTCGCGCCGGCGGCCGTCAGCAGGTCGGCCAGTTCGGCGGCCTGCGAAGTCCCGACCAGGACGCTCGGCCGGCCGGCGCGGGCGGCGAACGAGGCGACCGACTCGGCGGCGATCAACCGACCTTGGCCGATCACCACGAGCTGGTCGGCCGTGTGCTCCATCTCCGTCATCAGATGGCTGGAGAGGAACACCGTGCGGCCCTCGGCGGCGAGCCGACGGAAGAGCCGGCGCACCCAGAGCACCCCCTCCGGGTCCATGCCGTTGACGGGTTCGTCGAACATCAGCACCGGGGGGTCGCCGAGCAGGGCCACGGCGATGCCGAGCCGCTGCTTCATGCCGAGCGAGAACCCGCCGACCCGGCGCCGGGCCGCCCCGGCCAGGCCGACCTCCTCCAGGACCTCGTCCACCCGGCGGGCGGCGATGCCGTTGCTGCGGGCGAGCGCGGCGAGATGGGCGGCGGCGGTGCGCCCGCCGTGCACCTGCTGGGCGTCGAGCAGGGCACCGGCGTGGTGCAGCCCGCGGCGGTGGTCGCGGAACGGGACGCCGTTCACGGTGGCGGTGCCGCCGGTGGGCGCGTCCAGGCCGAGGATCATCCGCAGGGTGGTGGTCTTGCCGGCCCCGTTCGGGCCGAGGAACCCGGTGACCTGCCCGGGGCGCACGGTGAAGGTGAGCTGGTCGACGGCGGTCTTGCGGCCGTAGCGCTTGGTGAGTTCGTTGACTTCGATCACGGTGCCAACCCTGCCGGTGCGGGCACCGCCTGACATCGGGCCGCGGGCGACACCTGTCCGGCCGGTACTGGCCGGTGGGCTTACGCCCGGGGGCTGATGTCCGCCGGTCGCAGGCCGGTTAGTCTCGCCGGATGGACGTCACACCGGCAGCTCCGCCCTCGCTCGCCGCCGCGCACCGGATGCGGCCGGCGCTGCTGTGGGCGGGCGCCACCATACTGATCGTCACCATCGCGGAGAGCCTGCTCGGCGAGCCGTACGGTGTCGACCACGGGGTTCAACGGCCGGGCCCGCTGGCCGCGGTGAGCGTCGACCTGCTGGCCGCCGTCCTGCTGCGGCGCTTCCCCGTGCCGGTGTTCGGCATGCTGCTGTCGGCCGGCCTCGGTATGGCCCTGACCGAGGAACTGCTGCCGCTGAATCTGCGGATCGGTCATCTGCTGCCCGCCGCGGCGGCCCTCTGCTACCTGGTGACGGTCCGATCGGGCACGGTGGCGATGCGGGCGCTGGGCGTCTCCCTCGCGCTGATGGCCGGGTACCAGGTGGTCCAGGCGGTGCTGGGGGTGGATGTGCAGCTGGGGCAGGTCCAGTACCCGGCCGCCCTGATGATGCTGTTCGCCTGGCTGATCGGCCTTTCGGTGCGGCAGGCCCGGGAGGCCGCGTCGGCGTCCCGGGCGCGGGCGACCGAACAGGCGATCACCGCCGAACGGCTGCGGATCGCCCGGGAGCTGCACGACATGGTCGCCCACAGCATCGGCATCATCGCGATCCAGGCGGGGGTCGGCAGCCGGGTGATCGGGACGCAGCCGGACGAGGCCAGGAGGGCGCTGCAGGCGATCGAGGCGACCAGCCGGGAGACCCTGGCGGGGCTGCGGCGGACGCTGGTGGCGTTGCGTCAGGCCGATCCGCAGGGTGTGGGCCCGGTGTCGTCCGAGCCGGTGGCGGGGCTGGCGGACGTGGAGCGGCTGGCTGCGGCGACCGCGGCCGCCGGGGTGCGGGTGGAGGTGCGACGGAGCGGGGAGCGGCGGCCGCTGCCGCCGGACATAGAGCTGTCGGCGTACCGGATCGTGCAGGAGGCCGTGACGAACGTCGTCCGGCACGCGGGCACCGGCCACTGCCGGGTGAGCGTCGACTACGGGGACGAGGAGCTGTCGGTGGAGGTCGTGGACGAGGGGCGGGGAGCCGGCGGGTCGTCGGCGCGCGGGTTCGGCCTGCTGGGGATGCGGGAGCGGGTCGGGTTGCTGCACGGCCGGTTCGAGGCCGGGCCACGCCCCGGGGGCGGGTTCCGGGTGGCGGCCGTGCTGCCGTTGCCGGCCGGCGCGCCCGCTGTCGTGACGGCCGCCCCGGCGCAGGCCCCGGACGCGGTGGAGGCGGCCCGGTGACCGTCCGGGTGGTGCTGGCCGACGACCAGCCGCTGGTGCGCTCGGGGCTGCGGGTGCTGATCACCGACACCCCCGACCTGGAGGTGGTCGGCGAGGCGGCGAACGGCGAGGAGGCGGTCCGGCTGGCCGCCGAGCTGGCGCCGGACGTGGTGGTGATGGACATCCGGATGCCCGGCATGGACGGGATCGAGGCCACCCGCCGGATCATGGCCGGCCCGGGCAGCACCCGGGTGCTGGTGCTGACCACCTTCGACGAGGACGAGCACGTCCACGGCGCGCTGCGGGCCGGTGCCAGCGGCTTCGCGGTGAAGGACATGGCGCTGGACGACATCCTGGCGGCGATCCGGGTGGTCGCCGCCGGGGACGCGCTGATCGCGCCGGGTGTCACCCGCCGCCTGATCGCGGACTTCCTGGCCGGCTCCCGGGCGGCTCCCGGTCGCGCCCCGCGGTCGCTGGGGGGTGTCACCGACCGGGAGCGCGAGGTACTGACCCTGGTCGGGCGCGGCCGTTCCAACAGCGAGATCGCGGAGGACCTCTTCATCTCGGTGGCCACCGCCAAGTCGCACGTGGCGCGGCTGCTGTCGAAGCTCGGCGCCCGGGACCGCGTGCAACTGGTGATCACCGCGTACGAGGCGGGCCTGGTCGCCCCGCCGGGCTGAGCCCGTCCGCCGGCGAGCCTGCCCGCCTGCCTCCGTCCACCCGGACGACCGTCTTCGGGACGTACGCCGGCGACGGCCCCGGGCGGGGGTTCCTGGCAGGATGGAAGCTCCGGGCGGCCGCCCCGCCACCCGGGCCGCCCGTCCGTACGAGGCCGAGATCGGAGCCCGACCCGCACCATGCGCCTGCTGCTCATCCGCCACGGCGAGACCTTCTCCAACCTCGGCAGACTGCTGGACACCGCCAGGCCCGGCGCCGAGCTGACCCCGCTCGGACGGGAGCAGGCCGCCGCGCTGCCCGCCGCCCTGGCCGAGGAGGACGTCGACCTGCTGTACGTCTCCACCCTGGTCCGCACCCAGCAGACCGCCGCGCCGCTGGCCGCCGCCCGCGGGCTGGAGCCGCTGGTCCGGGACGGCCTGCGGGAGCTCTCGGCCGGCGACCTGGAGCTGCGCGGGGACCAGGAGGCCGGCGAAACCTACATGCGGACGGCCTTCGCCTGGTCGGCCGGGGACACGGCGCTGCGGATGCCCGGCGGCGAGAACGGCGTCGAGGCCCTCGCCCGGATCGACGAGGTGATGGCCGAGGCGGCCGACTCCGGGGCCGGTACCGTCGCCATGATCAGCCACGGCGCCGCGATCCGGATGTGGGCGGCCGCCCGGGCCGAGAACGTGGACGTCCCCTTCGCCGCCCGGCACCCGCTCGACAACACCGGCGTGGTGGTGCTGGACGGTACGCCCGAGGGCGGCTGGAAGGCCCTGTCCTGGATGGGCTCCCCGCTGGGCGGCCCCACCCGGTCGGACCAGCAGGCGGACAGCCCCGCCGGCCGCCCGGTCACCCCGGTGCCGGTCACGCCCGCCCCGGTCACGCCTCCGCAGGACTGATCCGTACCTCCCCGACGTCCCGGAGCGGCGGCCGGCGGTACGGCCCGTGCACCCGGTGCCCGTCCTCCGGGGCGAGCGCCAGTAACTCCACCCGCACCTGGACGGGCCGCCGCCCGGCCGCCGCGATCTCCCCGGCGAACACGCACGCCCCCTCGAAGGGCCGGTCCGCGCCGAGCGCCCGCAGCAGGTAGGCGCGGACGGGCGCCAGCACCTGGGGGAGGGTCTGCGGCCCACCGGCGGGGAGCATCAGCTCGACGGCATCCAGCAGGTCCGCCGTTCCGGCACCCGTAGGCGTACCCATAGCCATACCCGTACCCGTACCCGTACCGGCATCGTCCGCCGAGGTGGCCCGGGCCAGTTCCGCCGCGATCCGGGGCCACCGCCGCCCGGCCTGCCGTGTCATGGCGTACCCCGCCCTTCCGCCGTCGCCACTGCCGGCCCCGATCCCGCGTCGCCGGCCCCGCCCCCGGACTCCCCGGCGGGGGCGTACTCGAACCAGACGCACTTCCCGATCCCGCCCGCTCGCGGACAGCACCCCCAGGCGTCCGACAGCTCTCGGACCAGCAGCAGCCCCCGGCCCGCCTCCGCGTCCGGCTGAGCAGGCACGGGCCCCGGGACCGGCCGCTGCGGGCTCGCGTCGTGCACCTCCACCCGCAGCCGGTCCGCCTCCAACGCGAACCGCACCTTCACCAGCCGCCCGGCCGGCACCCGGGCGTGCTCCACCGCGTTCGCCACCAGTTCGCTGAGCAGCAACTCACCCACCTCCGCGAACCGCTCACCGTCCGCGAACCCGCCCAGGAAGGTCCGCAGCAGCAACCGCGCCACCCCCGGCGAACGCCGGTGACGCGGCAGCCAGCAGGCGTACTCGCCCTCCACGGTCGCCGGTCTGTCGAGTGTCTCGGCCATGGGGCCCACCTCCGGTGTACGAGCTGCCGAAACGCGCCCCACACGGCGCACGCGACCGTCGCCGGGCGCGCACGCTCACGCAGAGCGAGGGAACAATTCCGTTCCGCTAACAAGCATCGGCCTGCGGAGGTAGCGTGACGAGCGATCAAGGGTGCCAAGGTCCAATGTCACTACGGGGGTTGGCTGTGCCACGTCCCAGGCCCGACACGGGTTCGACCATCAGTTCGGCCGTGTTGTTCGGCGGCGAGTTCCGCCACGCCCGCGAGGCGGCCGGCTACTCCCAGGCCGGACTGGCCAAACTCCTGCACTGCGACCGGACGCTCATCACCCGGATCGAGAACGGCGGCCGGATCCCGCAGGAGAAGTTCATCAAGCAGTGCGACGAGGTGCTGCTGATGGGCGGCGTCCTGATCCGGATCTGGAAGCGGGTCGACTGGTACGCCGAGGTCGAACATCCGGACTGGTTCCAGCGCTTCGCGCAGATGGAGGCGGAGGCGGTCGCCCTGCGCAAGTTCCAGATCCAGCATGTGCCAGGCCTGCTGCAGACTGAGGACTACGCGCGAGCCCTCTTCGCGAGGGGTGCGGGTGTAGGTGATCCCGATCTGATCGAGGAGCGGGTCGCTGCCCGCCTCAGTCGGCAGCATCGGTTCATGGCGCCGGACGGGCCACTACTGGTGGTGGTCCTGGATGAGAGCGTTATCCGGCGCTCGGTCGGTGGACCTGCAGTGATGAGTGGGCAGATGGAGCATCTGCTGGAGGTTGGCCGCCGTCCGAACATCGTGCTTCAGGTTGCCCCCTTCGATGTGGGCGGCCTGAAGCCACTCAACACCTCCATGTCGCTGGTCATGCTGCCTGACCGCCATGAGTGGGTGTACTCGGAGAGCCTTGACCGAGGCCACTTCAGCGATGATCCAGCAGTGATCGACCGACACACGCGGACCTATGATGTGCTACGAGCTGACTCTCTCTCAGCCGTGGAGTCCGCTGCCGTGATCACCAGTGCGATGGAGGGGTACAACGCCCATGACGATTCCCGATCTCGACGCAGCGACCTGGTACAAGAGCAGCTACAGCGGAGACAACGGCGGCGACTGCATCGAGGTGGCCCCCGGATTCCCGGGCCTCGTCCCCGTTCGTGACTCCAAGGACCCGTCCGGTCCGGCGCTGGTCTTCCCGGCGGCCGCCTGGCAGTCCTTCGTCGAGGGCGTCCGCGCCGGCGACTTCCGCACTCACCGCTGACCGACGGCGTGGATTCCCCCGCAGGGAGTTGGCGCTCCCGTGACCCGGAGAGGTGAACGCCCATGACGATTCCCGATCTCGACGCAGCGACCTGGTACAAGAGCAGCTACAGCGGGGACGACGGCGGCGACTGCGTCGAGGTGGCCCCCGGATTCCCGGGCCTCGTCCCCGTTCGTGACTCCAAGGACCCGTCCGGTCCGGCGCTGGTGTTTCCGGCGGCCGGCTGGCAGTCCTTCGTCGAGGGCGTCCGCGCCGGCGACTTCCACACCGACCGCTGAGCGCACCGGGGGTGAAGCCTGGCGGCCCGGCGGTGCCGGACCGGGACGCCAGGCGCCGCGCGCCCGAACGACTCGAGCCCTGGGGGCCCGGGCCTCAGCCCTCGCGCGTGATGAGGTCCTTCAGGGCCTCGCTGAGTTCGTAGCCGCGCCACCCCCTCCGGACGTGGCGGTCGGACGTCACCAGGGCGACGGCGGTGCGCAGCCAGGCGTCGTCGCCGAGGCGCTCGGCGCGGCCGAGTTCGACGGCGGTGCTCAGCAGCGCGTCCAGCGCGAGGATCTCGTTCACGGGGTACCACCAGCGGTGGTGGATGAACCGGGGCACCCAGACGTCGTACGGGTGTCGGACGGTGGCGCGCAGGGTGGAGCCGTGGATGGTGATGCCGTCGTACTTCGTGAGCAGACCGCCGACCGGTGTGCTGAGGAATCGGTTGCTGGTGACGGCAACCGTGAGGTCCATGAGGCGGTCCCAGGTCACGAGGTGGGGCTCGCGGCCCGCGACTCGGTGCTCGAACCCTCGAGGGAGCAGCGCGATGTGGGCCTTGCGCTCGTGGTCGCCGATGAACCACCGGCCCTCGACCCGCACCAGCGGGCCGAGCCGGTCGGGGGCGGGCGTGTTACCCCCGCGGGAGGGGTGGTCGGTGGGGGCGGGGACGATGTCCACGGGGGTCTCCTCGGGCAGGCGCGGCTGACTCACTCGCCGACCAGACTTCCCGGCACACCTGATGTCACCTTACATTCCGCCGTGCTCAAGCCGGTTCGGATCGGCCGAACCGGCAGAGCCTCGCCCGGCAGCACCCGAGGCCGCCTTCCCCACCAGCAGCGGGGGGAACGGCGGCCTCAGGGGCGAGCGGGGGCATCTGCCGGAGCGGCTCGGAGATGCTCCACCCCTCAGGGAGCCGGATCGGCGGGACGAGCAGCGGTTCCGCCGATCCGGAGGTCACTTGTACGAGGGCAGGTGCCAGTAGCAGCTGTTGCCGTCGCCGTCCTTGGTGGCCTGCAGCATCACGGTTCCGGTCTGCGGGCCGACGATGCCGTCCTGCCGCAGGCTCGCCCACTTCTGAATGGCCTTGATCGCCCCGTAGGTGTCCTGGCCGAAGTGGCCATCCTCGGCGACGACGTGGTAACCGGTCTGCCAGTGCAGCATGTTGGAGAGGATCTGGGTGCAGATGACGCCCTCGTACTCGTTGGGCTGCCCCGGCCCGATGTACGACTGCCCGGGCTCGGCCTGAGCACTTCCACCCAACGCGCCGACACTGGCCAGGGCGACCGCCGTCACGAGGAACACACTGCGCAGCTTGAGGGTCTTGCGGGCCACGAGGGGCTCTCCTTGCTCGAAGGTGATCGACAAGCAGCACTCTGCCGCGCCCCACCAACAGCCCACCAACGCCGCCCCAACAGAGGCCGCCCGGAGCCCCCGGCCCGCCCCGCCGCTACTTGCCGCTGTCCTCCGCGAGGGTGTGCGCGACGAGGGCGTTGGCGTGGCCGTGGCCCATCCCGTGCTCGGTCTTGAGCCAGGTGACCAGCTCCATGTGCTTGGTCGGCGGGGAGGAGCGGATCGCGTCCTTCCACTCGGCGATCGGGCGGCCGTACTTCTTCTCGATCGAGGGGAAGTAGCTGGCGGGGCCCTTGACCGGCTCGGTCATCTCGGTTCGTCCTGACTGTCGGCGCTGCTGGTCGTGATCATGGAGGATCTTCGTCGGCGGGGTGGTGCGGTGTTCCCGTCCGTCCAGCAACCTACGGGCCGCCACCGACAACGGCCCGGCGGACACCCCGGCCAGGAGCCGGCGCACGGAAGCCGTTGCCCGGGAACCGACCTGACGGATGATCGGGAGAGCGGCACAATCGGGGCATGCTGAGAATCGGAACGGTGGTCCTGGGCGCCCAGGACGTACGGCGGGCGGCGGAGTTCTGGGGGCGGGCCCTCGGCTACGTCCCGCGCGCCGGCGAGCCCGCGGACGACTGGGTGGTCCTGGTCCCGGCGGCGGGGGTGGCGGGCACGCCGGTGGCGCTCGGCCGGAGCGTGACGCCCGTCCAGGAGCACCCACGGGTCCACCTCGACCTGTACGCGGACGACGCGGCGGAGCAGGCCACCGAGGTCGAACGGCTGGTCGCGCTCGGCGCGGTACGGGTCGACTGGGACAGCTACCCGGAGGACCCCGACTTCATCGTCCTCGCCGACCCGGAGGGCAACCGTTTCTGCGTGATCGACAGCAGTCACGGGTGAGGGGGCCTGCGGCGGCCGGCGGGTCCCGTCCGCTCCCTGGGAGAGCAGGGAGCGGACGGGAGTCGGTCACATGAGGCAGTTCACGAAGGTGTCGCCGGTGTGGGCGAGGCCGTCCTCGGTGCCGGTGCCGCCGGCCCGTTCGGCAGGCCTGAGGCTCCGTAATTTGTCCGTGGCATAGTCCGGAGCGTAGGCGCTCGGCGCCTGTCCGTCACCGGCGCGTGCCGGGTCTGACCGGATATCGCCGTCGTGACTCCTCCCCGGCGTAAACGCCGGGGCTTCTCGTTAAGCCGGTTGGGCTTCGCGACGGACCAGCCCGGCCCGTAGAACGTTGATGGCTCCCACTGTGTCGGCGTGGGCCTTGTGCCCGCAGGCGACGCAGTGGAAAGTCTCCTGGTTGGGCCGGTTCTCCGCCGCGACGTGCCCGCACGGGGGGCACGTCCGGGAGGTGTTGCGGGGGTTCACGGCGATCACTTCTCGTCCGGCGCTCTCAGCCTTGGCGTGCAGGATCGTCAGGAACACCCCCCATCCGGCATCGGCAATGCCGCGGTTGAGTCCGGTCTTGGCCGCCGCGCCGTTGGGCAGGAATGCCCCTGCCCTCTCGGGGTCGGGCTTTGGCGCGACGGTCTTGACCATGTTGCGGATCGTCAGGTTCTCGTGCGCGATGAAGTCGTGCTCACGGACCAGGGTGACGGCGGTCTTGTGGGCGTGGTCGAGCCGTTGGCGGCGGACCTTTCCGTGCAGCCTGGCGACCTTCTCAACAGCGCGTTGGTGGTTGCTGGTGCGCTTGTCCCGGCGGACGCGCGGGAACTTGGCGAGGGCCTGCTGTGCGGCTTCGAGCTTCGCCGCGTCGGTTCGACCGTGGCGGGGGTTGGGGACGAACCCGCCGGTCGAGTCGGCGAGGAAGTTCGCTATCCCGAGGTCGATGCCGACAGCGGAGCCGGTCGCGGGAAGCGGCTCCGGCTGGTCCTGCTCCGCGGTCAGCACGACGAACCACTTCCGGCCCTCGCGCTTGACGCTGACTGTCTTGACCCTACCGGCCACGGCCCGGTGCTGATGCACCTTGACGTGCCCGACACCTTGCAAGCGCACGCGGGTCACCGGGTCGTGCGGCGTGGAATCCCAGCGGCAGCCGTCCCCGTCCTTCGGAAACTCCACCGTGTCGAACCAGTTCACGCCCCGGAAGCGCGGATAGCCGGGCGTGTCACCGGACTTGGCCCGCCGGAAGAACGCCGCGAACGCCTTGTCGAGACGACGAAGCGTGGCCTGCTGCGAGCTGAACGACCAGCGGCCCTGGCGCTCACGGTCGAACGCCCGGATCTCCTTGAGCTGCGCGGACTGCATCCCGTACTTGATGCTCGTCCTCGACACGTGCCGGTAGGCGTCCCGGCGTTCCTGCAACGCACCGTTGTAGAGCGAGCAGTGATCCCGCAGCATCTCGGACAGCGCCTGTGTCTGGCCCACGGTGGGCCGCATGAGGAACTTGTATGCACGGATCATCCGGCCCACCCCCTTCCTTGGTCAGCTCGAAGAGCATACTATAATTGGCCCATGTCACCACGCTGGGAACCAAACCCCGACATTCGCCGGGGAAACCACGTCATCTACAACCTGCACGCCCACTTGGTGTTCGTCACCAAATACCGCCGAGAGATCTTCGATGACGCCATGCTGACGCGCTGCGAGGAGATCATGCGGGACGTGTGCGAGAGCTTCGGCGCGGAGCTGCGCGAGTTCAACGGCGAGGGCGATCATGTGCACCTGCTCGTGCACTACCCGCCAAAGGTCGCCCTGTCGAAGCTGGTCAACAGCCTCAAGGGCGTCAGCTCCCGCTACCTGCGGGCTGAATACACCGGACGCATCAACCGCATCGGGATGGGGTCGGTGTTCTGGGCGCCCTCGTACTTCGCGGGTTCATGCGGCGGCGCGCCGCTCAGCATCGTCAAGGACTACATCGAGAACCAGAAGCGGCCCACCTGACCGTCAACCCGGAGCCGCAGAGAACTCCGCCGCTTCGCGGCTCCGGGCCAAGGATCGCATTCCCGCCCGGCCTAAAGGCCGGGATTCCCTGCGAAGATCAGGGGATGGCGCGAGGGTCCGGCCGGGCGATGGCAAGCCAGGCCGGACGCCGGGAAAACCGGTCGGCCGTTCGGGGTTGCCGGGTCTACCGTTCCGGATCATGGGATCACGAGCGAACTACGTGGTGGTGGAGGGCGGCGACTGGACGCTCCACCGCTCGCACTGGGGTGCCGGCCGGGTGGCGACCGACCTGGCCCACGGCCCGGCCGCGGCCACCCGGTGCTTCCGGGCCAACAGCCGGGTCGACGACGCCCTGCGAACCGACCCGGACGGCTGGCTCGACGACGTCTGGTGCGAGGGCGCCGCCCTGGTCGACCACGACCGGAGGATGCTGCTCTGGTACTGCGACGAGTGGGACGGCTGGGCCCGGTACGCCGCGCAGCGCGCGGTGCTGGCCCGGACCTGGCCCGGCTGGGAGATCCGGTGGGCCTCCGACGGCCTCGGCGACCTGCACGACCACCTCGGCCTGGGCCGTGGCTTCACCCGGCGGGACGCGGAGCCCCAGGAGGCCGGTGCACCTTTCTGGGAGCGGCCCGACGAGGACGACACCCGTACGCTTCTGACGGTCCGCCGTCCGGACGGCCGGGTACGCGCCTGGGGCTCCCCGCTGGAGGTCGTGGACCAGCTCGGCGGCGGCGAGGCCCTGCTCGGCCTGCTGCCCGACGACGCGTCCGTGCCGGGGCTCGCCACGATGCCGGACAGCGGGATCCACCTCGACCAGCTGACCCGCACGATCGGGGTGTGGACCACCGTCCCCATGGTCGGCCTGCGTTCCTGGCCGCTGCCGGGCTGGGCGGGCTGGGAGCTGTGCCTCTGGGGCGACGACCACACCCGGCAGGCGGCGGCGTCCGACGACGTGGTGCACCTGCCCGAGGTGGATCTCACCGCCGAACTCCGGAGGTGGCTCGAACGCGTCGGCGAACCGCCGCTCGACAGCTGGCCCCGCATCCTGCAGGCCCTCGCGCCGCCGCCGGGGTCGGAGCTGACGGCGGTGGTCAACCCGTCGGCGGCCGTGCCGCACGCGGGGCCCGAGCCCACCGGTGCGGAGCGCGTCGCGCTGCGGGCCGCGTTCGCGGCCGTCCTGGCGGAGCAGCCCGGCGCCGGCGGGTGACCCCGGGGTGCGCCGCCGCCGCGCCGAGATCCGGTTCGGGCGGCCCGGTGGGCTGCCGTTCGGCCTGGGCTCAGGTGTGCTCCATGACGATGACGGCGGTGGTGTCCGGCGTCAGCGCGCGGAAGATGTGCGGGGTGTCACCGGGGTAGGCGATGTAGTCGCCGGGGGCCAGCTCGACCGGGTCCTCGGCGGGGCCGACCAGGGCGCGGCCGGTGCTGAGCAGCAGGTGTTCGGTGGTGCCGGGCATGTGCGGGTCCGAGGCGCGGGCCTCGCCGGGCTGGGCCTCGATCCGGTAGATGTCCCGGCGGGCGTTCGGCGGGCAGGAGGCCAGCAGGGTGGCCGAGTAGTCGGCGCGTTCGGAGTGGGTGACCGGGCCCTCGCCGGCGCGGATCACCTTGACGACCGGCCGGGGCGGGTCGACCAGCCGGCTGAATGGTACGTCGAGGGCGACACCGAGCGCCCAGAGGGTCTCCACGCTGGGGTTGCCGACGCCTGATTCGAGCTGCGAGAGGGTGGACTTGGCGATGCCGGCGCGCTTGGCGAGCTCGGTCATGGACAGGCCGGTCCGCTCGCGTTCCCGGCGGATGGACACCGCGATCAGCGCGATCGGGTTGGGGCCGGGCCGGTCGCTGCCGGTCGTCCCGACGGTCGTCCCGCCGTTCGGTGCGCTGTCTTTCGTGCCGTCCGGCTCCGTGCCGTCCGGCTCCGTGCCGTCCGGCTCCGTGCCGTCCGGCTCTGCGCCGTCGGCCGCGCCCGCTGCGGTGCCCTCTGCCACGTGTTCGCTCCAGAAGTCTGCTCGTTCGACTTGACGAACGCATCCACTGTCTCGTTCACTCTAATGGACAGACGTTCGCCATGGCGAACATCAGGCAGTGCGGACCGGATGAGTGTGACCGGATGAGTGTGGAACGGGACCTGCCGACCCTCGCGGAAGCCCCCGCCGGGACGGCCCCCGCCCGGAAGGCCGCAGCGGCCGTCGTCCGCGACTCGCTCGGCATCGGGCTCACGGTCGGCGTCTCCGGGCTGGCCTTCGGCGTGGCCGGCAGCACCGCCCACCTCAGCGTCTGGCAGACCTGCGCGCTCAGCCTGCTGGTGTTCACCGGCGCCTCGCAGTTCGCCCTGGTCAGCGCACTGGCCGCCGGGGCCGCGCTGCCGGCGGCCGTGCTCGGCGCGCTCTTCCTCGGCGCCCGCAACGCCTTCTACGGACTGCGCCTCGGGCCCCGGCTGGAACTCTCCCGCCTCACCAGGCCGTTCGCCGCCCACCTGATGATCGACGAGAGCGCCGCCGTCGCCCTCACCCAGCCCGACCGCCGCACCGCCCGGCTCGGGTTCGCCGTCACCGGGATCAGCCTGTTCGCCACCTGGAACCTCTGCACCCTGGCCGGTGCCCTCGGGGCCGACGCCCTCGGCGACCCGGCCGTGTACGGGCTGGACGCGGCCGGCCCGGCCGTCTTCCTGGCGCTGCTCGCGCCCCGGCTGCGGGAGGGCGCGACCGAACTGAAGGTCGCCGTCGTCGGCGCGGCCCTGGCGCTGGCCGCCACCGTCGTGCTGCCGACCGGCGTGCCGGTCCTGCTCTCGATCGCCGCCGTGCCGATCGTGCTGGCCGCCACCCGCCCCCGCGGCCGGTCCGGGGGCGGCGGGCCCGGTGGGCCCGCCGGCTCCGGCCTCGCAACCGCCCCCGGCCACACCGGCAAGGAGGACCTCGGATGACCGTCTGGATCGCCGTCGGCGCGACCGCGCTGGGCTGCTACCTGCTCAAACTGCTCGGCCTGAGCATCCCGGCCGGACTGCTGGAACGCCCGGCCGTGCGCCGCTCGGCCGCGCTCGTCCCGGTCGCCCTGCTGGCCGCCCTCACCGCCCTGCAGACCTTCGGCAAGGACGGCGGTCTCACCCTGGACGCCCGCGCCCTGGGGCTGGCCGCCGCCGCGCTCGCCGCCTGGCGCCGCGCGCCGTTCCTGCTGGTGGTCGCCCTCGCGGTGCTGGTCACCGCGCTGGCCCGACTGCTCGGCCGATGAGCCGTCAGGGTCATTCAGGAGCCGCCGGGTACAGCTAGGAGGAGACCCGGGGCCTCGCGTCGCCGGACACCGGCACCGGCCGGTCGTCGAGCAGCAGCGCCAGGTCGTCCGGGACGGTCATCGGGGTGAACAGCCCCGCGGACGTACGGCCGTTGTTCCCGAGCGGGGCACGGCCGGTCAGCGAACCCGGCGCCGCCACCAGCAGCCGGACCACCTGGCCGACGGCCTCCCGGCGGTCCCGGTGGCGCAGCGCCAGCCGGAACATCGCCCAGTGCGCCCGGGTGTGCGGCCAGGCCCAGGGCTGGGAGAGGATGTGCGCCCGTTCGAGGGCGGTCCACATCCCGGCGGGGTCTGCGCTCGTACGGGCCCGGCGCAGCTCGCCCTCGAAGGCTTCGCGCACGCGGGGCGGCATGGTGGACGGCTTGGTGGACGGCATGGCTCCTCCTGACGGGCCGGTCCGCTCGGAGCCGGCGCGACACCCAGCCTGCCGGGCGCCGGCCGGCCTGACTTGAACGAACCTGCTGCGATCCTGCGGGTGCGGGCCGATGACAGCGTGCCCGTCGTCCTCCACGCCTTCACCGTCGGTCGGCCGGTTCGTCCGTCGGTGCCCGGTGCCCTGCCCGCAGGCGCAGGTGTGCGGCGAGGCCGACGGCCAGTGCGACGACGGCGGCGAGGGTGCCGGTGATCAGCACGGGGTTGACCCAGGCCGGGACGAGCTCGGCGCCGCCCGGCGCGCAGTGCGCACTCATCGGGAAGGTCGTCCGCTCGACGACGTCGGCACCCGCGAAGCCGCTCAGCGCGCACCACTCCCTGGGCGTGGTCCAGTCAAAACCCGGCCCGACCAACCGGCCGGTGACGTAGGCGCAGGAGGCCGCGAACGCGGCACCGTCGGCGGCCAGGAGCAGGGCCCGGGCCGTCGACGGCACCCCCTCCGAGAGCGCCCGGGTCAACCGGGCCGTCAGCACGAACGCGACGATCAGCAGGACGAACGGCGAGAGGAAGGGCAGCAGCTCGACAAGGAGCAGCACGTCCCCGTCACCGGAGGCGAACGACGAAATGGTGGACACATGCAGGGGACCGTCGAACCGCCGGGGCCGGTTCCGTGATCCGCGTCACCGGGCAGGGCCGGCGACGCGCCGGCACACGAGGTCGAAGGGCCCGGACCTCGCCCCGCGGGCTCCACAGCCGCTACGAGCGCAAGGCCGGCCACTTCGCGGCCTCCGCCGGTGAGCGGCACGCCAGGTGGGTGAAGGTCTACGGCCGGGTCGGCGAGGCCGGCCGGCCGCCCGACAGCCCGGGCAGGCCCGGCGGGACCGCCCCGGGCGACCAGCGGACCCGGTGGGCGAACTCCGACGGCGGGATGCCGAAGGTCCGGCGGCAGGTTCGGGTGAGGTGCGCCGCGTCGGCGAAGCCCGCCTGGTGCGCCGCCGCCGTCAGCGAGGCCCCGGCGGCGATCAGCTCGGTCGCCCGCCGCATCCGCAGCCAGCGCACGTACGGCCGCAGCGGCAGGCCCAGTTCGGCCCGGAACAGGTGGGCCAGCCGGCTCTCCGACAGACCCGCCGCGGCGGCCAGGACGCCGATCCGTACCGGGCCGTCCGCGACCAGTTCCGGCAGCCGCGCGACCGCCCGCGCCACCGCGGGGTGGCGGGCCTCCGACGGGCCGGCGCCGGGCGTCGCGTCCACCAGCGCCCCGATCTGGGCGAGGAGTTCCTCGTGTCCGCCACCGGTCACCGGCGGCAGTGCCGCCCCGGCGCGGGCCCAGGCGGCCGCGCACCCGGGCGGCTGCGCGCGGCGGGCGAGTTCGCGGCCGGTCACGGAGTCCGGGTCGAGCTGCGCCAGTACGCCCTCGGCAGCGCCCCGCAGCACGGAGTGCGCGGTGTCCGCGGGGACGATCACGGCCCGGCAGGCCACCCGCAGGCCGGCGGCGTCCGCGAGCTCCAACTCGCCCCGGGCGGCCACCAGCAGCTGGACCGAGTGGTGGGCGTGCATCGTGGCGGCGCCGATCCGGCCGCCGAAGAGCAGCATCCCGGGCCGTACGGTGGCCGCTCCGGTCCATCTGTCCACGGCCGTCGCACCCCCTCGCCTTGCCGGTCGGGGGAGTCTACGTCCGCCGGGCGGGGCGGAGTTCGCCCGGCGACCCCGGCCCGGCTTCGGTCACCGGCCCGGTGTCGTCCGCCGTCCCGGCACCGGCCACCGGTTCGGCGTCGGGCGGGCGGAGGGCCGTCGGTACCAGGGTGGCGGCCAGCAGCGGGAGAGCGACGGTCAGGCCGTACGCGAGGCCGAAGCCGCGCGCGCCGATCAGCTGGGCGGCCACCGGCGGCACGCAGGCCGCGACCGCGTTCTGGGCGGTGGTGTGGACGCCGAGGGCGCGGCCCGCCCAGCCGGCCCCCGCGTACTCGGCGACGGCGGTGAACGAGAGCCCGTTGGTACTCACCGTCAGCACCCCGGCGGCCACCAGCGCCACCGTCGCGACGGGCGAGCGGGTCAGCACGCTCACCGTCAGCGCCGCCAGCGCCCCGGCGGTCACCAGGGCCAGCACCCGCATCGGACCGGTCCGGCTGCCCACCACGTCCGACCAGCGGCCCGAGGCCAACCGGACGCCCGCCCCGCCGACCTGGACGCAGGCCAGCAGCGCACCGGCCGTGGACGGCGCCCAGCCCCGCTCGTCCACCAGCAGCACCAGGGCGAAGGAGCCCACCACGTACTGCGGCACCACCAGCAGCGTCGCCGCGCCGTGCAGCCGCCACAGCACCGGCGTCCGGTACGGCGACCCGGCCCGCTCCACCGCGTCCCGGGCCGGCCGGGCCGGATCGCGGACGGCGGCCACCACCAGCAGGGCCGCCGCCATGCTCATCGCGCCCAGCACGGCCAGCGCCGTCCCGCGCCCGTGCGCCGCCGTCCGGGGCAGCAGAACGGCGGCGAGCGCCATCCCCAGCGGCAGCGAGGTCTGCCGCAGCCCCATCGCGACACCCCGTTCCCGGGCCGGGAACCAGCCGAGGATCAGCCGCCCGCTGGAGGCGTGCGCCGAGGCCCCGGCCGCACCGGCCAGCACGAAGCAGGCACCCAGCGCGGCCGTCCCGTGCACCTGCCGTGCGGCCAGCAGCACCAGTCCGGCGAGGCCCAGCCCGCCCGCCAGCACCCAGCGTTCGCCCCAGCGGTCCGCCGCCGAACCCCAGGCTGCCAGCGTCAGCACCAGCCCGAACACGGGGCAGGCCGCCAGCAGGCCGGCCTGCCCCAGCGTCAGGCCCTCGTCGCGCAGGGCCGGGATCAGGTAGGGCAGCCCGTACTGGAACGCGCAGCCGGTGGCCATCGCGAGCATCCCGACCGCCAGCACCACCCAGCGCCGCCGCTCGGGCGCCGGCCCGCCGTCCGTCGGCGCCACGCCTCGCGAGCCTCGCATCCTCGCCACCTCCTGGTCGACCGCCCTGCCCGCCCGACACTCAACCCGAACAGGGCGGGCGGGGGCCGGGGCGTCCAGCAGGTAGACGGCGGGCCGCGCCCGGACAGGGCCGGGGCGGGCCGCGCGGGGCGCCCGGAGCCGGCCCGCCTACGGCAGGAAGGCCCCGTGCGGGGTGCCCGGCACGATCGTGCGGGCGGCCAGCCAGGCGGCCGCCATGGTGGTGTCCCCGGCCACCAGGACCTGGCCGGGGAGGTCGGCCAGGGCGGCCGTCAGCGCGTCCCGCACCGGGCCGGGGGAGGCGGCCACGGCGCCGGCCAGCACGATCGGTTCGGGCGGGGCACCGGCCGGCAGGGTGGCTTCGACCAGGGTGCCCAGGTGGGCCGCCGCGCGGGCCGCGATCCCGGCCGCGGCCTGGTCGCCGGCCGCCGCGGCGGTGCTGACCAGCGGCGCGAGGGTGGCCGGGGCGGTGGCCGGCGCGTCGTAGACCGCGCGCAGCAGGCCCGCGACGGCGCCGGCCCGCGGCCTGGCGGGGACGTCCAGGGCGGCGAGTACGGCGGTGGTCAGCGCGTCCGGCGCGCCGGACGGCGACCCCAGGGTGTCGAGGGCGTGCCGGGCGGCCTCCCGGCCGAGCCAGAACCCGGAGCCCTCGTCGCCGAGCAGCCAGCCCTGGCCGCCCCGGACGGTGCTGACCCGGCGGCGCTGGAGCCGGCAGGCGACCGCGCCGGTGCCCGCGATCAGCACCACGCCGTCCGGCGCGGCGGTGCCGGCGGCGAAGGCCACCTCCGCGTCCGGTCGCAGGGACAGGCGCAGGTGGCCGGGGACGGCCGGGCCGGCGGCCGTCCGGCACTCCTCGGTGAAGGCCACCGCGGCCGCGTCGGTGGCGAACCGGCGGTGGCCGGCCAGGCCGATCACGCAGGCGGCGAGCCGGCCCGGGTCGTGGTCGCCGAGCGCGGCCCGGACCGCCTCGCCGATCCGGTGTGCGGCCGCCGGCCCGCCTTGGGCCTGCGGGTTGCCGCCGCCGGTCCGGGCCTCGCCGAGGCGTCGGCCCGTCAGGTCCGTGAGGACGGCCCGGACGGCGGTGCCGCCGGCGTCGACGCCCAGCACCAGGCGCTGCTCGGACCAGGGCAGCGGTCCGGTTCCCGGCTCCCGCGCGGTCGGACCGGGGCGGGCGGCCGGGGCGGTGCCGGGGCCGGTTCGCAGGCCGGTGGCCTGGTCGTCGGGCGTGCTCATGAACGGTCCTCCGGGTCGTGGACGTCGGGCGCGGCCGGCGTTGCGGCCGCTGGTGCGGCCAGCCGCCGGACGGCGGCCAGCGGCAGGCCTCCCGCCGCCTGCAGCGCGGCCCCGGCGGCCTCGGGCCCGACGCCGGCCAGCAGCGAGACGAGTGCGGTCGCGGTCTCGCCCCCGCAGGCCCGCAGCGTCCGCTCGGCCTCGGCGGCCGGCACCCCGCAGGCCAGGGACAGCGTACGGACCGCCCGCCGGTGCAGTTTCGCGTTCCCGGCCGAGGCGGTCACCATCAGGTTCGACCAGGTGTGCCCGGTGCGGACCATCAGCGCGGTCGAGAACATGTTCAGGGCGAGTTTCTGCGCGGTCGCCGCCTTCATCCGGGTGGAGCCGGTGACCACCTCGGGGCCGGTGGCCAGCACGATGTGCAGGTCGGCACGGGCGGCCAGCGGGGCGGCCGGGTCCGCGGAGACCAACGCGGTGACGGCGCCGGCCGCCCGGGCGTGGGTGAGCGCGGCGCCGACGTAGGCCGTCCGGCCGCTCGCGCTGATCCCGATCACCAGGTCGCCGGCCCGGACGTCGGCCGTGTCGGTGCCGTCCGCGCGGTCCTCCGCCGCCTCGTCGGCCGTCCGCCCGGCCGCCGGTCCGCCCGCCAGGTGCGGGCAGACGGTCTCCGGTCCGACGCCGTAGGTGGGCAGCAGTTCGGCGGCGTCGGCCAGGGCGGCCCGGCCGGAGGATCCCGCCCCGAAGTAGTGCACCCGGGCGCCCCGGGCGAGGGCCGCCAGGCCGGCCTCCACCAGGGCCTCGATCGCGGGCAGCGCGGCGGCGACGGCGGCCGGCACGCCGGCGTCCTCACGGTTGATCAGGGCCAGCAGTTCGGCGGTGCCGAGCCGGTCCAGGCCGGTGCTGGCCGGGTTGCGCCGCTCGGTCGGGGGCAGCGATTCCTCGGACGGCAGCGGGTCTCTGGGCACCGGAGAGTGCTCGGGGTCGGGCGGGCCGGCGGCGCCGGGACGGGTCACTGGACGTCCTTCGCGGGCGGTACGGGGCGGGCGGACCGGTGGCTCAGCCCTGCCCGTCGTCCCCCTGGTCCCCCTCGTCCACCCCGTCCCCCTCGGGCGCGGCCAGCCGGGCCGGGAAGCCGCCGGTGGCGATCGGGCCCCAACGGCGCGGGGTGATCCGGATCAGCGACTTGCCCTGCTTGACCATCGCCGCCCGGTACTCGTCCCAGTCCGGGTGCTCGCCCGCGATGTTGCGGTAGTACTCGACCAGCGGCTCGACCGCCTCGGGCAGGTCGACGACCTCGGCCTCGCCGTCGATCTGCACCCACGGTCCGTTCCACTCGTCGGACAGCACCACCACGCTGACCGACGGGTCACGGCGGGCGTTGCGGACCTTGGCGCGCTCCGGGTACGTCGAGACGACGATCCGGCCCGCGTCGTCCACGCCGCAGGTGAGCGGCGAGGCCTGTGGGGAGCCGTCGGCCCGGCGGGTGAGCAGGAGCGCGCGGTGCCGCGGCCGGACGAAGTCCAGCAACTCGGCAACTTCCACACGGGTGTTCGAGGCGATGGAGGGGCTCATGGGGAGGAGCGTAGACGAGCCGGGCCGTCCGGCCGGTGAGGCGTCCACCGCCGCCGGGCCGCAGGATGTCACGTCCGCAGGTGGCGGGCCCGGACATGACGGCGTCCGCCGGGGGAGCCGGCCGGGCAGGCGTGCGGGCCCGTCCGGCCGACCTCCCTGGCGGACGCCGGGTCGGAGGGTGCTGCCCCGAAGGGCGGGTGGTGCTGCCCCGAAGGGCGGGTGGTGCCGGGCCGGCCTCAGGCCGCGACCTGGTCCTGGAGCGCGTACGCCAGACGCAGCCGCTCCTGGGCGGCGGGGCCGCCGCCCAGGCCCGCCGCCGTCAGGTGGTCCAGGCCGAGCAGGGCGGCGCCCAGCACCGGCGGGGCGACCACGATGCGCGGTTCGGCCCGCGGGGCCGCGGCCGCCAGCCGGGCCGTCACGTTGTCGATCAGCAGCGGCTGGCGGGAGGCCAGCACACCGCCGCCGAGCACCACCGGGGTCGGCTCGTCGAGCAGGCCGAGCCGGGTGAGGGCGACGATCGCGAGGCGGGTGATCTCGTCCGCCTGGCGGTTGATCAGCTCCAGCGCCGGGGCGTCGCCGGCCTGCGCGGTGGCGAACAGCACCCGGACGATCTCGTGCAGCCGGCCGCGGTCCAGCTGGCCGAGGTGCATCGCCTCGGCGACGGCGCTGGAGCTCGGCAGGCCGAAGTGCGCGGCGATGGCCGCGGCCAGCGCGGTCGGCGCGCCCCGGCCGTCCTCGGCCCGCACCGCGTGCCACATGCTGCTGGCGGCCAGGCCCGCGCCGCCGCCCCAGTCGCCGGTGAGCTCGCCGAGGGCGGGGAACCGCGCCGTCCGGCCGTCCGGCAGCAGGCCCACGCAGTTGATGCCCGCGCCGCAGACCACGGCCACCCCGCGCGGCCCGTCGGTGCCGGCCCGCAGCAGGCCGAAGGTGTCGTTGACCACCTCGGCGGTGACGCCCCACGGCTGCTCCGCGATGGCGGCCTGCAGCAGCCGCTCCTCCACCGGGAGGTCGGCGTTGGCCAGGCAGGCGCTGACGTGGCTGGTCAGCGGTCTGTCGCCGAGGGCGTGGCCGGCCTGCGCGGCCGCGGCCGTGACCAGCGGCACCAGGGCGGCGATCGCGGCCTTGGGACCGACCAGGTGCGGCTGGAAGCCGCCGCCCCGGGCGCTGCCCAGGACGGTGCCGTCGGCACCGACGAGGGCGACGTCGGTCTTGCTGTTGCCGGCGTCGATGGCCAGGACGCCGGGCAGGAGTGGATCGGGCTGGTGGGTCATCAGGTCCCCGCGCTCGTACGTGCCCCGGCCGTCGTCCCGACCGGGGTTTCTGGGTGCTGCTGAGGGCTGCTCAGGCCCAGCTGAGGTGCTCGCGGTTGTTGGCGAGCAGGCTGTCCGTCAGCTTGTCCGCGAGCTCCAGCTGGCCGACCAGCGGATGCGCGAGCAGGGCGTCGAAGACCCGGTCCCGGCCGCCCTTGAGCGCGGCCTCCAGGGCGAGCTGCTCGTACGCGGTCACGCCGGCGATCAGGCCGGCGTAGAGCGGCTCCACGGGGCGCTGCGGCAGCGGGCGCACGCCGCCGGCGTCCACCTCGGCCGGCACCTCGACGACGGCGTCGTCCGGCAGGAACGGCAGCACGCCGTCGTTGCGGGTGTTGACGACCTGCACGGTGGTCCGGCCGTCGGTGCCCAGCAGCGAGGCGATCAGCTGGACGGCCGCCTCGGAGTAGAACGCGCCGCCGCGCTGCGCCAGCAGCTCGGGCTTGGTGTCCAGCGCCGGGTCGGCGTACATGTCCAGCAGCTGCCGCTCGATCGCGGCGACCTCCATCGCCCGGGAGCCCTTGGCCTTCAGCTCCTGCACCACCACGTCGTGCTGGTAGAAGTACCGCAGGTAGTACGAGGGGACGACGCCGAGGCGCTGGATCACCGGCAGCGGCAGGTGGAGGTCCTCGGAGATCTCCTTGCCGAAGCCGGCCAGCAGCTCGGGCAGCACCTCGCGGCCGGTGGCGCTGCCGGGGGCGTCGAGCAGGGTGACGCCGCGCTCCCAGGTGAGGTGGTTCAGCCCGACGTGGTCGAGCCGGATCAGTTCGTGGTCGACGCCCAGGTGCTTGGCGAAGCGCCGCTGGAAGCCGATCGCCACGTTGCACAGGCCGACGGCCTTGTGCCCGGCGCTCTGCAGTGCCCGGGTGACGATGCCGACCGGGTTGGTGAAGTCGACGATCCAGGCGTCCGGGTTGGCCCGGCGGACCTGCTCGGCGATGTCCAGCACCACCGGGACGGTGCGCAGGGCCTTGGCCAGGCCGCCGGCGCCGGTGGTCTCCTGGCCGACGCAGCCGCACTCCAGCGGCCAGGTCTCGTCCCGGTCGCGGGCGGCCTGTCCGCCGACCCGCAGCTGCAGCAGGACGGCGTCCGCGCCCTGCACGCCGGCGGCGACGTCGGTGGTGGTGGTGACCGTGCCGGGATGCCCCTGCTTGGCGAAGATCCGCCGGGCCAGCCCGCCGACCAGCTCCAGGCGGTCCGCGGCGGGGTCGATCAGGACGAGTTCGCCGATCGGCAGGGTGTCGCGGAGCCGGGCGAAGCCGTCGATGAGTTCGGGGGTGTAGGTGGATCCGCCGCCGACGACGGCGAGCTTGAGAGTGGGGGACATCAGCCCTTGACCCCTGTCAGTGTGACGCCTTCGATGAAGGCTTTCTGGGCGAAGAAGAACAGGATGATGACGGGTGCCATGACGAGGAGGGTGGCGGCCATCGTGAGGTTCCAGTTGGTGTGGTGGGCGCCCTTGAAGGACTCCAGCCCGTACGAGAGCGTCCAGGCACCGGCGTTCTCGCTGGCGTAAATCTGCGGGCCGAAGTAGTCGTTCCAGGCGTAGAAGAACTGGAACAGCGCCACGGCGGCGATGGCCGGCCTGGCCATCGGCAGCACGACCTTGAGCAGCGTCCGCAGGTCACCGCAGCCGTCGATCTTGGCGGCCTCGATGTACTCCTTGGGGATGGTCAGCAGGAACTGACGCAGCAGGAAGATCGAGAACGCGTCGCCGAAGGCCATCGGGATGATCAGCGGCCAGAGGGTGCCGCTGAGGTGCATCTGCTTCGCCCAGAACAGGTACATCGGGATGACGGTGACCTGCGGCGGCAGCATCATCATCGAGATGACGGCCATCAGGGCGAGGTTGCGGCCCCGGAAGCGGAACTTGGCCAGCGCGTACGCCACCGGCAGGCTGGAGACCACGGTCAGCAGCGTGCCCAGGCCCGCGTACAGCAGGGTGTTGCGCCACCAGGTGAGGAAGCCCGGGGTCTGCCACACCTTGAGGTAGTTGCCCCACTCCCAGGAGGTGGGCCAGAGGTTCTTGGTGAGGGCCTGCTGGTCGGTCATCACCGAGGTGAGGAAGACGAACACGAACGGCAGGACGAAGAACAGCGCGGCCGCGATCGCGGTCGAGTGCACGGCGACCCAGTGCAGGGCGGCCCGCCGGCGGGCGGTCCTGGCGGCCTCGGAGGCGGATTTCGAGGAGCCGGGCGCGGCCGCGGGCTTGGTGAGGGTGGTGCTGAGTGTCATGGGTCAGTCCTCGTTCGCCATGAAGCCGGACTTGCGGCGCAGAAGGATCGACGTGAACGCCATCGCGATGGCGAACAGGATCAGGGCGATGACGCAGGCCGAGCCGTAGTCGAAGCGCTGGAAGCCCAGGTTGTAGACCATCTGCGGCAGGGTCCAGGTGGAGCCCTGGGGGTAGCCGGGTTCGAACTGCTGGCCGGAGCCGCCGATCACGCCGCTGGCGACCTTCCCGGCGACGATCGCCTGGGTGTAGTACTGCATGGTCTGGATCACCCCGGTGACCACCGCGAACATCACGATCGGCGAGATGTTCGGGAAGGTCACGTAGCGGAAGCGCTGGAGCGGTCCGGCGCCGTCGAGCTCGGCGGCCTCGTACTGCTCCTTCGGCACGTCCAGCAGGGCGGCCATGAAGATCACCATCAGGTCGCCGATGCCCCACATGGCCAGCATGGTCAGGGCGGGCTTGGACCAGCTGGGGTCGGTGAACCAGCCGGGCGCCGGCAGACCGAGGTCGCCGAGCAGCTGGTTGACCGGGCCGGTACCGGGGTTGAGCAGGAAGGCGAAGGCCATCGTGGCGGCCACCGGCGGGGCCAGGTAGGGCAGGTAGAAGAAGGTCCGGAACAGGCCGGCACCGGTCTTCACCTTGGTGATCAGCATGCCGATGCCGAGACCGAAGACCACCCGCAGCGAGACCATCACCACGACCAGCCACAGGGTGTTCCGCAGGCCCTGCCAGAAGAACGGGTAGTCGTTGAAGACGTACGACCAGTTCTTCAGACCGGTGAACACCGGGGCCGTGAAGCCGTCGTAGTGGGTGAAGGAGAAGTAGACGGTGGAGACCAGCGGGTAGACGAAGAAGAAGCCGAAGCCGATCAGCCAGGGCGAGAGGAAGGCCAGGGTGCGGGCCGCCTCCCGGCGGCGCTTGCTGCGAAGCGCCGCCGGGACGGGGAGTCCGGCACTCGCCTTACGGGAGCCGAACGCGATTGCCATGTGTTGCTCGCCTTACGCTACTTCGCCTGGTTCACGGCGGCGTCGATTTCCTTCGCGGTGGCCGCGAGGCCGGCCGCCAGGTCGGTCTGCTTGCCCGACTCGTAGTCGTAGCCCAGGTTCTGCAGGGACACGATGTACGCGCCGCCGTTGACGCTGGCGGGCGTGGTGCCGGAGTTGGCGTTCTTCGCGATGTCGAGGAAGGTCTTGAAGTTCGCGTCGGCGTCCAGCTTCGGCGAGTTCAGCGCCTCGAAGGTGCTCGGCACGTTGTGGATGGCGTTGGCGAAGCTCACCACGGCGTCGGTGTTGGTGGTCAGGTACTTGACCAGCTCCCAGGCCGCGGCCTGCTTCTTGCTGTTCTTGGCGATGCCGATGATGGTGCCGGTCTGGTAGCCGCGGCCGTAGGTGGAGAGCTCGGCGTCCGGCACCGGGAACGGCGCGGTGGCCCACTCGAAGTCGGGCTTGTCGGTGGCGAGCGACGCGGTCCGCCACTCACCGTCGATCGCCATCGCGACCTGGCCGGTGTGGAACGGGTTCTTGGCGCTGAACTCGTCGCCGAAGGAGGTGCGGTACTTCTCCAGCTTGTCGAAGCCGCCCAGCTTGTCGACGAGGCCCTTCTGCCAGGTCAGCATCTCGGCGACCTTGGGGTCGGTGGCGATGCTCGACTTGCCGTCGGTGCCGAAGTAGCTGGGCCCGAACTGGCCGAGGAAGTGCTCGGTGGTCGACTCGTAGCCGTGGTAGTTCGGCATGAAGCCGAGCTGCTTGAAGCCGTCGCCGTCGGCGATGGTCAGCTTGGCGGCCGCGTCGGCGAACTCGCTGAAGGTCTTCGGCGCCGCGGTGATGCCGGCCGCGGCGAAGGCCTTCTTGTTGTAGTAGAGGCCGAACACGTCACCGAGCAGCGGCAGCGAGCACTGGTTGCCCTTGAACTGGGTGTAGTTGAGCATCGCCGCCGGGAAGGTCTTGGCGGCGTCTATGCCGTCCTTCTTCAGCAGCGGGTTGAGGTCCGCGAAGACGTTCGACGAACAGAACGTGCCCACGTTGTTGGTGGTGAAGGAGGACACCACGTCGGGGGCGTCGTCCCCGCCGGCCCGCAGCGCCTGGTTGGTCTTGTCGTCCGCGATGTTGCCGACGGCCTTGACGTGGATGTTCGGGTGGGCCTTCTCGAAGGCGGCGATGTTGTCGTTGATCGCCTTTGTCTCGCTGTCCTGGCTCCAACCGTGCCAGAAGGTGATCGTGACGTCCTTGCCGCTGGCCGAATCGTCGTTGCCACCGGCGGAGTTGGTGCCGGTGCAGGCGGTGGCGAGCAGGGCCAGGACGGCGCTGCCGGTGACGGCGGCGATCGTACGGCGGGCTCTGCGGGAGGTGGTGGCGTGCACTTCGAGGTCCTCCTGGGGGTGCGCGGGCAGGCGTCATTGCCTCGTCGCCCGGCGGGGGTTGGGGGAAGGTGTGCTGCGGTCGCGGTGTCGGGTACGGCGCCGTTCTGAGTCGTCCTCAGCTGTGGTGCGGCGGGTCGGTGCGGGGAGAGTCGGTGTGGCGGGTCGGCGCGGGGAGGGTCGGTGGGTGGCGGGTCAGTGGGTGGAGAAGACCGCCTCGCGGGCGGCGGCCAGGGCGCGCTGCAGCGCCCCGTGCAGGACGGGCGGCCCGGGCAGCGCGCTGCTGCGGACCTCCGGCCGGGTGATCGCGATCCGGGCCAGTTCGTCCTCGACGAGCAGCCGCAGCCGCTCGCCGCCGGCGATCGGGACCCCGCCGGAGACCACCACGAGCTCGGGGTCGACGACGGAGACGATCACGGCCAGCCCGACGGCCAGCCGCCCGGCCAGCGCGGTGAGGAAGTCGTCGCCGGCGCCCGGGGTCTCCAGGGCCAGCAGGACCGCCTCCTCGGCGCTCGGCGCGGTCAGGCCGTGCTCCCGGGCGAGCGCCCGGACGGCCGGCGCGCCGACGAGTTCCTGGAACCCGCCGGAGTTCTTCCGGCGGACGTCGCGGACCACCGGCGCGCCGGGCACCGGCATGTAGCCGACCTCCCCGGCGCCCCCGGTGAACCCCCGGTGCAGGCGGCCGGCGATCACGATCGCGGCGCCGGTGCCCTCGCCGGCCCAGAGCAGGACGAAGTCCTCGCAGCCCTGGGCCGCGCCCGAGGCCTGTTCGGCGACGGCGGCCAGGTTGACGTCGTTCTCGATGCTCACCGGCGCGTCCAGCGCGGCGGAGAGCTCGTCGGTGAGCCGCGGGGAGTGCCAGCCGGGCAGGTGCGAGGCGTAGCGGAGCTTGCCGGTGACGGGGTCGGGGGCGCCTCCGACGCCGATCACGATCTCGCGCAGGCTGCCGGGCGCGAGGCCGGCCCGGCGGACGGTCTCGGCGACCGCTTCGGCGACGTTCTCGACGGTGGCGGCGGCGGGCCGGCCCTTGGTGGGCACGACGTGCTCGGCGAGGGTGCGGCCGGTGATGTCGGCGACCGCGACCCGGACCTGGCTGGTGGTGACGTCCAGCCCGGCGACGTACCCGGCGGCCGGGTCGACCTGGTAAAGCTGCGCGTTCGGCCCGGGGCCGCCCTCGGTGGTGCCGACCGGCAGGACCAGCCCGGCGGCCTCCAGCCGGGCCAGCAGCTGGGAGGCGGTGGGCTTGGACAGGCCGGTCAGGGTGCCGATCTGGGTGCGGGACAGCGGCCCGTTCTCCAGCAGCAGCTGGAGGGCGGCCCGGTCGTTGATGGCGCGCAGCAGGCTGGGGGTACCGGCGAGGGGGAGGCGGCTGGTGTTCTCGGTCACAGGTCGATCCTCCTCTTTCGGTGGCCCGGCCGGCAGGCCGGGGTGGCTCGGGCCCGGCATGCCGGGGGGACCGGGCGGGGTCGCCCGGTGGTTGCGACAAGAACTGTTAGGAAACTTTCCAGTCGCTTGGAGAGGACCGTAGAACCCGGCTCAGCAGGGTGTCAATGGCCCGCCCGAAGGTGGATGCCGAAGCGTTACCGGACACGACCGAGCCCCGCCCCCGGCAAAGGGGACGGGGCTCGGTGGAAGGCACCCCGGGCCGTCCGCACGGACGCCCGGGCCGGGGCCCGCAGGCCGCGCCGACCGGCTCAGGTGCTCTTGAGGGGCCCGGCGTCGTCGCCCGCGCGGGCCGGAGCCGGTATCGGCGCCGCGGCCAGCGACCGCGGGGAGGTCGGATCGGCCAGCGCCGACGGCGGCCCGGCGTCGGCCACCAGGACCGGGGCGACCACGGCGGCGGCAGCCACGGCGGTCGCGGCGGCCGCGGCCGCCGTCGGGATCTCCTCCTTGAGCTTGATCCCCGCCAGGTCGAAGGCCGCCTTCAGCCGCTGCCGCAGACCACGTCCCACCAGCGCGGACTTGCCCGGGGCCGTCCGCGCCTCCAGCCGCAGCACCACCGAGTCCGCCGCCACCGACTCCACCCCGAGCACCGAGAACGGCGCCCAGATCAGCTCGTCGTACGGGGACTCCTTGGACAGCGCCTCCGCCGTCTCCAGGATCAGCGCCTCGACCCGGACCAGGTCCTCCTTGTAGCCGACCTGGACGTCCACCGAGGCGGTCGACCAGCCCTGGCTCATGTTGGCGATCCGCTTCACCTCGCCGTTGCGGATGTACCAGATCTCGCCGTTCGCCCCGCGCAGCTTGGTCACCCGCAGGCCGACCTCCAGCACGGTGCCGGTGGCCACCCCGGTGTCGATCTCGTCCCCCACCCCGTACTGGTCCTCCATGATCATGAAGACCCCGGAGAGGAAGTCCGTCACCAGGTTGCGGGCGCCGAAACCGATCGCCACACCCGCGACACCGGCACTGGCCAGCAGCGGCGCCAGATTCATCCCCAGCGCCGACAGCACCATCAGCGCGGCCGTGCCCAGAATGCTGAACGAGGCCACGCTGCGCAGCACCGAGCCGATCGCCTCCGAGCGCTGCCGGCGCCGCTCGGGGTTGACCACCCCGCTGTTCGCCAGCAGCCCGCCCAGCCGGCTCGGCTCGGCGTCCTCACTCTCGGCGGGCTTGGTCATCCGTCCGATCAGCTGCGTGATCAGCTTGCGCACCATGGCCCGCAGCACCAGCGCGAGCACCACGATGAAGACGATCCGGATGCCGCCGGCGACCCAGTCCTGCCAGTGCGCGTCCAGCCAGCCCGCGGCCTCCTTGGTGCTGCTGGTGACCTCGTCCGCGCTGGTGGGGAGTCTGAGTTCGAGCCCGGGCAGGCCGGACGGCGGCTGGCTCGGACCGGTCGCGGGAGCCGTGGGAGCCGTCGTCGGGGACGCGTCGGCGAGGAGACCGGTGACACCGGACCAGGACACGTGCGGGGCCTTCCTGCAGGGAGCGGTGGAGGGCCGCCGGGACCCCGGTGCGGCGCCGCTCCCGGGCCCGAAGGCCGTCCGGACCAGCCTAGCGGCCGCCCGGTGCCGTCCCGGACAGGCAGTCAGGGCCGCCCCGACCGGCCGGGGCCCGGCCGACGCCGGGTGACGGCGGACGGTGACCGCCGAGGGGCGGGCGGGTGACGACGCGCCGAGGACGCCCCGGCGCGTCGGGTGCAACCGGGCCGCGACCTGGGCATACCGGGTATGACGGAAGACACATCCGGAATTCACGTCAGGTCCGTTACACAGGAGTGGTGGCGCCGCGCGAACACGTAAGGCGACACTGGGGGAGATCACGCACCCGCTGCGTGGTCGAACCGCTCGTCCCGGCGCGAGCCACGCGCCGCAGGCGTCCAAGGAGGCATCCGTGCCGCATGTCCTGGTCCTCAACGCGTCCTACGAGCCACTCGGCGTCGTATCGATGCGCCGCGCACTCATCCTGGTCCTCAACCACAAGGCGGTCAGCCTGGAGGACTCGGGAGTCACTCTGCACAGCGCCACCAGCGCCCTTCCGGCGCCGTCCGTCGTCCGACTGACCCGCTTCGTCCGGGTCCCCTTCTGCGGGCCCGTCCCGCTCACCCGCCGCGCTCTGTTCGCCCGTGACCACGGGCGCTGCGTCTACTGCGGGGCCGCCGCGACCAGCGTCGACCACGTCATCCCGCGCAGCCGGGGCGGCCAGCACCGGTGGGACAACGTCGTGGCGGCCTGCCGCCGCTGCAACCACACCAAAGCCGACCGGCACCTCACCGAACTCGGCTGGCGGATGAAGCGCCAGCCCGCCCCGCCCAGCGGCCTGGCCTGGCGCATCATCGGCACCGGGATCAAGGACCCGCGCTGGCGGCCCTACCTGGAGCCGTACGGGGCGAACGACCAGTTCCGGGAGTACGAGCACCACGACCATACCGAGTTCGCCGGGGCCCACCCGGTACCGCTCGGCCGGGCGCACGCCGCCCACCCCCTCCCGGTGCACGGCGCCCCCACGCGCCCCGCGCCGGGCCGCCGCGGCGAGCAGCCCGAACCGCTCTCCGCCTGACCCCGCTCCACAAAGGGCCTGCCCCGTCATATCCCGGTACGCCTCATGGGCCGCCGGCGCACCCCGAGCGGGAGCGCCGGCGGCCCGCCGTCCGTCCGGGGACGGACGGCGCGCGTCAGTGCGGCTGCGCCGGGGGAGCCGCGGGAGGCGTGGCCGGAGCGCTCGGCTGCGCGGGAGGCACCACCGGCGGCGCGGCCGGCGTGACCGCGTACGTCTCGATGCCCCAGAGCGAGTACCCGTACTTGGTGGCCCGCGACACGCCCTGCACCCGCAGGTACACCGCGCCCGGCGCGTCGAAGCGGACCGTCTCGGTGCCGCCCCCGCCGTCGTCCACCGAGGCCACCGTCGTCCAGGTCACCCCGTCCGCCGAGGTCTGCACCTTGTACGAGGCGGCGTACGCGGCCTGCCAGTGCAGCACCACCGCGCCCAGGTGGACCGCCTGCGGCAGCTTGAGCTGCACCCAGGCGCTGTCCGAGGCGGGCGAGGACCAGCGGCTCTTCGGGTCACCGTCGGCCACCGCCGAGGCCGGGAAGGCCGGCGTCTCGTCGCCCGAGGACGTCGCGGTCGCGGTCGGCGCCAGGTCGGCGCCACCGGTCGGCGGCACCACGTGCACCTGCAGCACCTGCCGCACGCCGGCCGTGCCCGCCGTGAACACCACCGGCACCTGGTACGTCCCCGAAGGCGTCTCCGGGGTCGCCGTGATCAGCAGCGGGGTCCCGACCCGGCCGCCGCGCGGCACCGTCACGGCGGCCACCGGAGTGACCGTCAGCCCCTTGGCGATCGGCGGCACCTCCGTGCGCAGCTCACCGGACACCCCCTCCGGCCGGCCGGCCTCGACGAACGCCCTCGTCTGCGCGGGCGAGGCCGCGCCGGTCACCACGTCCACCGCGGTGTCCGACAGGCTCAGCCGCGCGGCCGGCGTGTCGGCGTACCAGGGGATCACCTGGTTGACGACCGGCGGCTCCCCGCCGGGCTGCCAGGTCAGCCGGACCGCGCCCGCGGGCAGGCCGCCGGCCGGCAGCTCGTTGTAGCCGGGCCGGACGGTGCCGATCTCCGCCCAGCTGCCGTCCGCACGGCGCACCTGCACGGTCGCGGTGGCCCGCACGCTCGGGTCGGTCAGCACGGTCAGCCGGTCCAGCGGACGGTCGGCGCCCAGCTCGACGGTCAGCGGCTCGTCGGCGGCGGTCGGCGCGGTGGCCGCCCGGTAGGCGGTGTCCGGGTTGTTGTCCAGCACGGCCGCGGCCGAGAAACCGGGCGTCGCCGCCGGGCCGCCCGACACGCTCGTCGGAACCTCGCCCGGCGCCGTGACACTGAACTCGCGGATCGCGACGGCCGTCTTCTGCGCCGCGGTGGCCCGCAGCCGTACCGCCCGCACCACCTCGCCGGCCGGCACCGGCGCCGTGACGCTCTTCTGCCGGCTGACCTGGGCCAGCTGCTTCCAGCCGCCCTCGCCGGTGGAGTACTCCAGCACCCCGTCGCGGATGTAGTCGTCCACCGCGGTCGCGGCGTCCGGGCCGTTGCCCCAGGAGCCCATCAGCACGGTCACACTGCCGACCGGGCGCCCGTCGCCGAGCGATATCCCCACCGAGTCGCCGGGCTGCGGCGGCGCGGAACTCCAGTAGAAGGTGCCGGCCTCCCCGTCCGCCATCAGCGCCGGCGGGTGCTCGTTCGCCGCGCCCAGGGTGCTGGTCGGCGTCACGCTGCCGCCCGCCACCCCGGCCCAGGTGTCCGCCACCCGCACCGCATGCTCCAGGAAGGGGCCCAGCACGCCCGCGCCGACGGTCGCCGGGCTCTGGCCGGCCTGGTCGCGCAGCCGGCCGAGCTCCACCCGGGCCTTCCAGGCCGCCGTGCCGTCACCGCCGCGCTGCGCCAGCAGCATGTCGATCGCCGACTGCCCGGCCAGCCCGTACGCCCGCAGCGGGGCCAGCCACGGGCCGGCCTCGGCGGCCAGCGCGGCCGTCGCCCGGTCGCCCGCCAGGGTCTGCGGGGCCGCCGCCATCGCCCCGAAGGCCTCCCGCAGCGGGGCCGCCGCGTCCAGCAGCTTCGCCTGGTCGGGGGCGTTGCCGGAGGCGGGCTCCAGGGCGGACCAGAACCGCTCCAGCAGCGGCGCCAGGTAACCGGACTCCTGCTTGGCCAGCGGGGAGGACGAGCTGTTGCCGGCCAGCGCGGTGACCGCGCCCAGCACCGAGGCCGGCCCGGCGGACGGGCCCGCGGCGGGGCCGGCCAGCGAGCGCACGGCGGCCTTCCAGGACTCGTCCGGCTGGTAGCCGGCCGGGTTCCAGGCGAAGTCGCCCGCCGTGGCGAGCGCGATCCGGGAGGCCACCGGCTGCTGCATCGCGCCGGTCAGCAGCGCGGCCGAGCGGGCCGCGACCTCCGGGTCCCGGCCGGTGTAGGCGCCCAGGTAGAGGCGGTCCGGGCTGGAGTCGTTGACCGGGTAGTTGTCCAGGGTGACCAGCGGGTGTCCGTACAGCGCGCCGGTGTCGGAGGCCTGAGCGCCGGTGATCTTCTCGGGGATCACCCCGACCCCGCTCCAGGCGATCTGCACCCCCTCGGGCAGCGCCGCCGCCAAGGCCTTGCGGTACGGCGTGGAGCCCTGCTGGTGGTACTCGGTCGGCACCACGGACAGCGGCGCCAGACCCGGGTACTTCGCGATCAGCCGCTGCTGCACCTTGCCGACCAGCTCGGCCTGCGCCTTGGCGGCCGCGGCCGGCCCGGAGCCGTACGCGCGCTTGTCCCCGCCGCAGTGCCACTCGTCGTAGCTGACGTCCAGGAACTGCAGCTGGAAGGAGCCGAAACCGATCCGGCGCAGCCCGTCCAGCTTGGCCACCAGCGCGTCCACGTCCTTGCCGGAGCTGTAGCAGAACGACTGCCCGGGGTCGATCGCGTAGCCCAGTGTGATGTGGTTGCGGCGAGCCTCGGAGGCCAGCGCCGCCAGCTCCCCGGCCTGCGCGGCCGGGTAGGCGTCCCGCCAGCGGGCCAGGCGGTACGGGTCGTCGCCGGGGGCGTAGAGGTAGAAGTTCTGCTTGGAGCGGCCGAGGAAGTCCAGCTGGTCCAGCCGCTCCTGCTGGGTCCACGGCCGGCCGTAGAAGGCCTCGGCGGTGCCGCGCACCGGCGCGCCGCCCGGCCAGTCGCGCAGCGAGATCCCGGGCAGGCCCAGGGTGCCGGCGTTCGTCGCGGCCGGCTGCGGGACGGCCTGGCCGCCCGGCGCCGGAGCCTGCCCCTGACCCGCGGGGACGGCCGCCAGCAGCTGCCGCAGGCTCTGCGCCGCGTAGTACGTGCCGGTGGCGTCCACGCCTGCCAGCACCACCGCGCCGTACGTCCCGCCGCCCTGCGCGGCCAGCTGACCCGCCGACAGCACGTAACCGCCGGCCGGCAGTCCGGCCGGCGACGGCACGGCACTGTCCTTGTTGCCCGCGGCTGCTGACAGCTCGCGCAGCACCCGGTCCACCACCGGATCGGCGCCCTCCGCCGGACCGCCCACGTACACCACCAGCGAACCGGCCGCCGGCTGCGGCGAATCCGGCTGCGGCGTCAGGGTGCTCGCCCCGGCGATCGACAGCACCTCACGCACCGCGTCCACCGCGGCGTTGTCCGCCTTCGGCGCCAGCACCAGCGTCACCTCGGCCGGCACCGTCACCGGCAGCCCCGCCACCGCCTGCTGCTGCGGACGAGGGAACACCTGCGGATTCGCCAGGCTCCCCAGCGGCGTCTGCGCCTCCCCGCCGACCACGTCGGCCGCCGCCGCGTACGCCGTCGGCGCCGCGTACGAGGACGGGGCGCTCACCAGCAGCCCGCCGACCACCGCGGCCGCCGACAGCGTCGCCGCGACCTGCAGCGTCCGCCGCCGCGGCGAGGGGATCCGCACCCCGCCCACGATCGCCGCCCGCTCGGCCCGGACGGACGCCAGCAACGGCTCCGTCCCCTTGATGTCCGCTATCAGCCGGTCCGCCGCCCGCGGCGCCAACTGCCGCGCCGTCCGCGCGGTCGCCCGCCGGGCCGCCAGCGCGGCCGGGTGCTGCAACACGTCCCGCAGGGCGGCGCTCTGCTCCAGCTGCTGCCTCAGCCTGCGACCGGCGACGACGGACACACGTGACTGCACAGGAGCCTCCTCGCGATGAGTACCCAGGTCAACGGGCCGGACGCACGGAGTGATCGACATTCCGCGACCGACCGGGGCGGCGCGCCCCGCCGCCCGCGATCCCTGTCGCGGCCAAAGCCCACCAGCTGAGACAGGCGGTGTCAACGTCGGCGGCGTGTATATCCGCTTTGTGCTGGTTAATCCGTTCGTGGGCGGTGCGCCCGAGCGAACGGATCCGTCCGGTCGGGGCAGGCCACGTCGGTGTCGGCGCAGGGCTTCGAGTACAGCCGCGCCGAGGCTCACCGACGTCGGTCGACCCAGTCCTGTTGACGATGTCCAAGGGCGACGGAAGACCCAGGAGCGGCGTCACCGTCACGTGTTGTCGGGCGCGTTCGACGAGGCGGTCTCCGAGGTGTGACGGCATCGCCGGCTGCTTCGCGCACGCCGGGCCGTGGCCGTACAGGTGACCGAGGCGAACTCGGACGCGGCGGGACGTCCTGCGCGGCGCGAATCGGGCTCACAGCGACCTGGAGCGCTGCGGCCGACGGTTGACGGGCCGCTGATGCCGTCGACGGTTCCTGGGCCGCCCGCCATGGTCAGCCCCCGCGCGGACGGAGCTGACCATGCGGTCCGCCCGACCATCGCTGCCGGCAGGGGTGACGGTGTGCCTGTTCGTCGAAAGGGGCGGGTCGCCGGGTGCGGTCCGGCGGCGAGCCCCCTTCCCCGGGCGCCGTGCGTCGGACCATTGGCACGGAGGGGCTTCCCGTTGGCGACAACCGCCGGGTGGGCCAGGGCGAGCGAGGGCCTAGCCTCTCCTGACGGTGAGTTCACCGGCTGGGAGCGGGCCATGATCAGGGCCACGCCGAAGTCGGTCCGGCGCCGAGTCACCTGGTGGCTGAACGGCGAGAGAGTAGACCCCCCACATGGTGAGGCAGTGATGGAATCAACCGACGAATACCGACCGGTGACACTTCTGCTCCACATCGATCGGCATTTCCGACCGTGGCGATACCGGGTGTCCCATCGGACACTCGTCCTGCGCAGCGAGGCCCGCGATGCGACGCCGAAGGTGCTCGACATGGTCTTCATGAACGTCCTGGCCATGAAGATCAGGCACGACTACCGCCCACTGGTGGTGTCCGAGGCCGAGGGTCCCGACGAGGCGGCGGGTTTCGTCGAGGTCCCCGAGCATCTCCGTCACAACTACCGGACCTACCGGGTCTCGGACGGGACCCACAGCGGATTCGTGGTCTGCGGTGGCCTGCGGCTTCACGACGAACCAACGAGTTGATCATGTGATGCACCGGGCCGCTCCAGGTCGAGGCGGGCGGCCCGACGCCATGTCCGCCACCCGGCAGCACGACTGCGGCGGCCGGGGCGACGAGGTCACGACCGAGGGCCGCCGCCTCGGCCTCCCGCCCAAGGGTGTCGCCTGCCGGCAGAGCACGAAGCGCCCAGTCAGGTACTGCCTGACCCGTGGGGCGAGTGCGCCGCCCCCGTCACCCGTCCCGCCGCACCCGCCCGCACCCCGTCGTGTCGTGCCGGGTCGGCCGACCCCCGCGCGGGTAGGACTTGTGCTGTCCCGTACGGGCGTCGCCGAGACCCGCAGGAGCCGCGAGTGGCCGCATACCTCGACCGTGACGAAACAGGCAGCCGGCAGGTGCCGGCGCAGGATGCCCCGCCGCCTCCGCCGGAGTTGGTGGCGCTGGCGCACGCGCACGGCGTGGACAGTACGTACGACCCGGGCAGCGGGCCGGTGCCGGTGGGGGCGCGGACGCTGGTGGCGGTGCTCGCCGCGCTGGGGGTGGAGGCGGGGACGCCGGAGGGTGTCCGGGAGTCGATGGAGCGTCATCTGGCGCAGGTCAAGGCCCGGTTGCTGCCGCCGAGCGTGGTGGTGCGGGCCGGGCGGCGGACGGCGCTGGACGTGCCGGCCGACGCCCGGGTGAGCATCGAGCTGGAGGACGGCGGCGAGTGGACGCTGCCTGCCGCGCGCTCGCACTGGCTGCCGGCGCACCTGCCGCTCGGCCGGCACCGCCTGCTGGCCGTGGTGGGCGAGCGGCGGGCCGAGGCGGCGCTGATCGTCGCGCCGGAGCGGCTGGACGGGCTGCGGGGCCGCAGTTGGGGCTTCCTGGCGCAGCTGTACTCGGTGCTGTCGGACCGATCCTGGGGGATGGGCGACCTGGGGGATCTCGCCGAGCTGACGCAGTGGGCGGGCGCCGGGCTGGGCGCCGGGTTCGTGCAGATCAACCCGCTGCACGCGGCGCTGCCGGGGGTGCCCTCCGACCCGTCGCCGTACCGGCCGTCCTCGCGGCGGTTCGCCGATCCGGTGCATCTGCGGGTGGAGGCCGTCCCCGAGTACGCCTACCTGCGGCCGGGGCAGCGCGGCCGGGTGGAGGACCTGGCGCGCCGGGCCGGTCTGCTGCGGGCGGAGGTGTTGGAGCACGACGGGCTGATCGACCGGGACGCGGTCTGGACGCTCAAGTGCGAGGCGCTGGAGCTGCTGCACCAGGCTCCGCGCGGGGTGGGGCGCGAGGCCGCGTACCGGGCGTACGTCCTGCGGGAGGGCGCGTGGCTGGAGAAGTACGCCGTCTGGTCGGCGCTCGCCGAGGCGCACGGCAGTGACTGGCACGCCTGGCCGAAGGGCCTGCGCCGCCCCGACAGCCCGCACGTCACGCTGGCGAGCGGCGAGCTGGCCGCCCGGGTGGAGTTCCACCGCTGGCTGGCCTGGCAGGTGGACGAGCAGCTCGGGCAGGCCCAGCAGGCCGCCGAGCGGGCCGGTATGACGGTCGGACTGATCCATGACCTGGCCGTCGGCGTGCACCCGAACGGCGCGGACGCCTGGGCGCTGCAGGACGTGCTGGCCACCGGCATCTCCACCGGCGCCCCGCCGGACGCCTTCAACGCCCACGGTCAGGACTGGGGCCTGCCGCCCTGGCGCCCGGACGCGCTGGCCGCCGCCGGCTACGCCCCGTACGCGGAGCTGCTGCGCTCGGCCGCCCGGCACGCGGGCGCGCTGCGGATCGACCATGTGATGGGGCTGTTCCGGCTCTGGTGGGTGCCGGAGGGCCACCGTCCGACCGAGGGCGCGTACGTGCGCTACGACGCGGAGGCGATGCTGGGCGTGCTGGCCCTGGAGGCGCACCGGGCCGGGACGGCGGTGATCGGTGAGGACCTGGGGACGGTCGAGCCGGGCGTGCGCGAGGTGTTGGCGGCGCGCGGGATCCTCGGCACCTCCGTGCTGTGGTTCGAGCGGGACTGGCAGGCGAAGGGCGAGATCCTGCCGCCCGCCCGCTGGCGCGCCGACTGCCTGGCCACCCTGACCACCCACGACCTGCCGAGCACCGCGGCCCGGCTCTCCGGCGAGCATGTGGAGCTGCGCCACCGGCTGGGGCTGCTGGCCCGCGCGCTGGGCGAGGAGCAGGCCGAGGCGGCGGCCGAACTGGCCGACTGGCGGGCCGAACTGACCCGGCTGGGCCTGCTGGCGAAGGGCGAGCCGCTGGACCCGCAGGCGCTGCACCGGTTCCTGCTGGAGACGCCGGCCGAGCTGGTGGGCGTCTGGCTGCCCGACACCGTCGGCGACCCGCGCCCGCAGAACCTGCCCGGCACCTGGGACCAGTACCCCAACTGGCGGCTTCCGGTGGCGGACGCGGCCGGGCGGCCGCTCACCCTGGACCGGCTGGCCGCCGCACCGGGCACCGCCACCCTCGCCGCGGTGTTGGCCGAGCTGAACCGCCAGGACGGTACGGCCGAGGCCAAGAACGTCAGGCAGGCCGAGGGGGCGAACGACGCGAAGGCCGTCGGCCCGGAAGGCTGACCCCGGCGCGCGGCCCCGGGTAAGGGGCCGGTACGGTGGAAACGTGGACAAGAGGAACGCTTTGCGCGCCGGTGCGGTCTCCGCAGCGGCCACGCTGATGATGCTGATGTCGTCGCCCGCCATGGCCCTGACCCGGGACGACGGCGACGACCCGGGCGCAGGTCTGAGTGTTGCCCAGACCCTCGGCCTGTACGTGGCACTCCCGATCGTGCTGTTCCTGGTGATCGCCGGTCTGGTCATGCTGCCGTCGGTGGTCGGCAAGGACAAGAAGAAGTAGCGCCTCCCGCCCGTCACGCCGTACGACTGCCCCGCCCGCCCACCGTGGCCGGCGGGGCAGTCGTATGTCGGGCCGGGGCGGATCGGGCCGGCGCGGCTCCGGGGTCAGGCCCGCCCGAGCGGGACGCCCGGCGCGACCAGGGCGGGGAAGCCGCTCGTCCAGCGCTTGCGGCCGTCCGGCAGGATCGCCAGCGCCTCGACGCCGGCGCGCGCCTCGGCCCAGGCCAGGCCGCGCCGGGGGCCCATCGCGAAGGCCGCCGTGGCCCAGGCGTCGGTGCGGGCCAGTCCCCGGCCGACCAAAGTGAGCGACAGCAGGCCGGTGGCCGGCCGGCCGCTGTGCGGGTCCAGGATGTGCGGGCCGCGCTCGGCCGTGCCGGAGGTGGCGACCGCCAGGTCGTGGCCCGCCACCACCGCGGTGAGGGCGCCGGGCCTGGTCGGGTGGGCGATCCCGACCCGCCACGGGCCGCCGACGCACTGGACGTCCCCGCCGCCGGAGACGCTGAGGTCCGTCGCCCCCGCCGCGCGGAGCAGCCCGGCGGCCTCCTCCACGGCCCAGCCCTTCACCCAGCCGCTAGGGTCCAGCTGCCCGCCGGGGTGGGCGGTGAACCAGCCGTCGGTCTCGCCGGCGACCTCCCGGCAGCGGTCGAGCACCTCGGCGAGCTCCGGGTCGCAGCCGGCGAGGGTGGTCTCGGCCCGGGCCAGCCGGCTGACCTGGCTGTCCCGCCAGTACGGGGAGAAGACCTGGTCGATCCGGTGCAGCCGGTCCACGGCCCGCCGCAGGGCGGCCTCGATGCCGGCCCGCCGGGCGCCCTGTCCCGCGTCGCGGACGGTGAACGAGAACACGGTGCCCATCACGTGCTCGGCGTGCCGCAGCGGGGCGCCGGGCCCGGCGGTGGGCCGCACGACACGGAACGACGTGGTGGACGGTACGACGCGGAGCGACGTGGCGGGCAGGGCGCTCGGCGAGGCGGGGGCGGTCATCGGCCGGCCGCCTGGTCGAGGGCGCTCTGCAGCGAGGTGGTGTAGCCCTGGCTGGTGAAGGTGGCGCCGGAGACGACGTCGATGTCGGCGCTCTGCGCGTCGACGGCCTCCTGGTCGAGCAGGGGCACCGCGTAGCTGTTGATCTCCTGGTCGCGCCGGTCCTGCGTGGGGTACTGGATCGCCTCCACCTTGGTGATCTTCGTGCCGTCCAGGGTGACCTTGACCTGGACCGGGCCGAACCGGGTGTTGGCGGCGGTCCCGGTGACCGTCCGGACGGTCCCGGCGGCGGCGCCCGTCCCGGCGGACGGGCTCGCGGCATCGGCCTCGGCACCGGTGCCGGACCCCGTACCGGTGCCGGCCCCCGCCCCCGTACCGGTGTCCGTGCCGATGGCGGCCGGGGTGGTGGCCGCCTCGTGCGGCTTGAGCGAGAGCAGCAGGACTATGCCGGCCACGGTGGCGCTGCTGGCGACGACGGCTCTGCGCACGGTGACTCCCGATGAGGATCTGTAGGCGGTGGTGCTGATGGCAGATGGGTAGGCGGCCGGCCCCCCCGGGGGGGGCGAGCCGGACTTCACAAGCTGAACGACTCGTGGTGGATGCGCCCGCGCGGCACGCCGGCCGCCCGCAGCGCCCGGACGGTGGCCTCGGCCAACGCGTCCGGTCCGCAGAGGAACACCTCGTGCCGGGCCAGCCCCGGCACCAGCCGGGCGAGCGCGGCGCCGGTGTCCCCGACCTCCGCGCGCGGGCCGAGCAGGTAGTGCACCCGGGCGCCGCGCGCGGCCGCGACCGTGGCCAGCTCCGCCCGGAACAGCACGTCCGCCGCGCTGCTCGCCCGGTAGACCAGGGTCAGTGCGCCGCGCGGCGCGGGCAGGCTCTCGAACAGCGCCCGCAGCGGCGTGATCCCCACCCCGGCCGCGAGCAGCAGCACCGGCCGGCCCCGGTCGCGGACCCGGTGGGCGGTGAGCGCGCCGTACGGGCCCTCGGCGCGGACGGCGGTGCCGGGGCGCAGGGCCGCCACGGCGGCGCTGTGACGGCCGAGGTCCTTCACGGTGAAGCGCAGGAAGTCGGGGTGCGGCGGCGCGGACAGCGAGTACGGGTTGGCCGTCCAGCGCAGGCCGGGCGCCTGGAACTGCAGCCGGAAGAACTGGCCGGCCTCGGCCCGCAGCTCCGGCAGCCGGCGCCCGGTGACGAAGACCGAGACGACCCCGGGCGCCTCGGGCCGCACTTCGGCGACCCGCAGCCGGTGCCGCCGGTCGCGCAGGGCGGGGACGGCCAGCCGGTACCAGCCGACCGCGGCGGCGGTGCCCAGGTACAGCGCGTACCAGCAGGCCCGGGCGGGCCCGGGGCCGAGGTCGGCGCCGTTGGTGAGCTGGTGGCCGAAGCCGAGGGCGACCGCCAGGTAGGTCGTCAGGTGCAGGTGGTACCAGGTGTCGTAGCCGATCCGGCGGCGGGCGGCCCGGGCCGAGACGGCGCCGACGCCGAGCATCAGCAGGGTGGCGAAGGTCGCCTTCAGCATGTCCGGGTAGTGCAGCACGATGTCGACGGCCTCACCGGCCACGTTCCGGTGCACGGTCAGTGCGTAGCCCCAGACGATCGTGAGCACGTGGACGGTGAGCAGGCCGACCAGGTAGCGGCCGCCGGCGGCGTGCCAGCGGGTGAGGCGGTCCGCGCCGAGGCCGCGTTCCAGCGGCGGGAGCCGGGCCGTCAGCAGGATCAGGACGGGCGCGGTGCAGCCGGCCAGCAGGCCGGTGATCCGCCCGGCGCCGGTCAGCCACTGGTCCGCGCCGCTGATCGACCGGGTGTCCTGCCACCAGAGCGCCAGCACGGCGGCCGCGCCCGCCCCGACGAGGGCGAGGACGGTGGTGGCGAGGGTGTCGGCGGGCAGCCGGGGCCGGTGCGACGGGCGCCGGGGCGTCCGGCGGGCCGGTCGGGGGGTGGTGGCGGGAGTGGTCATGGGCTGGCCTCCTTGGCGAGCCAGCGTGCCATCGGAAGATGGGCGTTTCCTTTGAAAATCCCTACGGGATCGACAGAGCGAGGTGCGGGAACGCGGGATTCGGGGCCGGGAACGCCGGAGCGGGCCGGTGCCGGAGGTGGACCACCTCCGACACCGGCCCGCTCACGAGTACCTCAGTACCTCAGTACCTCAGTGCCCCAGCTCCCGGGCGCCCGCCGCCCGGTCGGCGGCCTGGGCCCGCAGGGCGCGCTGGACGCCGTCGCGGGCCTCCACGACCTGGCGGCGCAGGGCCGGCACCGGTTCGGCCGAGGCCAGCCAGGCGTCGGTGGCGTCCAGGGTGGCCTGCTCGACCTGGACGGAGGGGTACAGCCCGACCACGATCTGCTGCGCGATCTCGTGGCTGCGGCTCTCCCAGACGTCCTTGACCGCCGCGAAGTACTTGGCGGTGTAGGGCGCGAGCAGCTCGCGCTGGTCCGAGTCGACGAAGCCGGCGATGACCGCGTCCTGCATGTAGTTGGTCAGCTTGTCCGACTCGACGACCGAGGCCCAGGCCTCCGCCTTGGCGGCGGCGGTCGGCCGGGCGGCGCGGCAGGTCGCGGCGTGCTCCTCGCCGGCGGCCGTGCGGTCCCGGGCGAGCTCGGCCTCGATGGCCTGGTCGTCGGCGCGGCCGGCGGCGGCCAGCCGGCCGAGCAGCGTCCAGCGCAGCTCGGTGTCGACGGCCAGGCCCTTCAGCTCGACCGAGCCGTCCAGCAGGCCGGCGAGCAGCGCGAGCTGCCCGTCGGTGCGGGCGACGGCGGCCAGGGCGCGGGTCCAGGCCAGCTGGTGGTCGCTGCCGGGCTCGGCGGCGCGCAGCTGCTCCTCGGCGGCGGCGGCCCAGCGGCCGAGGCCCTGCTCGCGCCAGGCCGGGTCGGTGTAGACGTCCAGCGCGGCGCGGACCTGGCGGTGCACCGACTGGACGACGCCGATGTCGGACTCCCGGGGCAGGCCGGAGAGGGCCAGCGTCAGGTAGTCGCGGGCGGCCAGCTCGCCGTCGCGGGTCATGTCCCAGGCGGAGGCCCAGCACAGGGCGCGCGGCAGCGAGTCGGCGAAGGCGCCGAGGTGCTCGGTGACGAAGGCCAGCGAGTCCTCGTCCAGGCGGACCTTGGCGTACGACAGGTCGTCGTCGTTGAGCAGCAGCACGGCGGGCTTGCGGCGGCCGGCCAGCTGCGGCACGGCGGTGCGGGCCCCGTCGACGTCCAGCTCGATCCGCTCGGTGCGGACGAGCCTGCCGTCCTGCAGCTCGTAGGCGCCGATGGCGATCCGGTGCGGGCGCAGCACGGCCTCGCCCTTGGCGCCGGCGGGCAGCGCGGGGGCCTCCTGCAGGACGGTGAGCGACTCGATGGTGCCGTCGGCGGCCAGCGTCAGCTCGGGGCGCAGGATGTTGATGCCGGCGGTCTCCAGCCAGGCCTTGGACCAGGCGCCGAGGTCGCGGCCGCTGGTCTCCTCCAGGGCGCCGAGCAGGTCGCTGAGGCGGGTGTTGCCCCAGGCGTGGCGCTTGAAGTAGGCCTGGACGCCCTTGAAGAAGGCGTCCTGTCCGACGTACGCCACCAGCTGCTTGAGCACCGAGGCGCCCTTGGCGTAGGTGATGCCGTCGAAGTTGACCATGACGTCCTCGAGATCGTTGATCTCGGCCATGATCGGGTGGGTGGAGGGGAGCTGGTCCTGGCGGTAGGCCCAGGTCTTCATCTGGTTGGCGAAGGTGGTCCAGGAGTGCGGCCACTTGGAGCCGGGGGCCTCGGCCTGGCAGACGGCCTCGGCGAAGGTCGCGAACGACTCGTTCAGCCAGAGGTCGTTCCACCACTCCATGGTGACCAGGTCGCCGAACCACATGTGGGCCAGCTCGTGCAGGATGGTCGCGGCCCGCGACTCGTACGCGGCGTCGGTCACCTTGGACCGGAACACGTACTGGTCGCGCAGCGTGACGGCGCCCGCGTTCTCCATCGCGCCGGCGTTGAACTCCGGGACGAAGAGCTGGTCGTACTTGGCGAAGGGGTAGGCGAAGTCGAACTTCTCCTGGAAGTAGTCGAACCCCTGCTTGGTGACGGCGAAGACGGCGTCGGCGTCCAGGAACTCACGCAGTGACGGCCGGCAGTAGACACCGAGCGGCACCTTCTGGGCGCCGTTCTCGTAACTGTCGAAGACGCCGACGTACGGGCCGGCGATCAGCGCGGTGATGTACGAGGAGATCCGGCCGGTGGGCTCGAACTCCCACACCTGGGTGGGGCCTTCGCCGACCGGGGTCGGGGTGGGGGAGTTGGAGACGACGACCCAGCCGGTGGGGGCGGTCACGGTGAACCGGAACGCGGCCTTGAGGTCCGGCTGTTCGAAGGAGGCGAAGACGCGGCGGGCGTCCGGGACCTCGAACTGGGTGTAGAGGTAGGTCTCGCCGTCGACCGGGTCGACGAAACGGTGCAGCCCCTCGCCGGTGTTGGTGTAGGCGCAGTCGGCGACCACGCGAAGCTCGTTCTCGGCCCGCAGGGCGGGCAGGGCGATCCGGCTGTCGGCGAAGTTCTCCACCGGCAGGCTCTCGCCGTTGAGCACGATCTCGCTGACGCCGGGCGCCACCAGGTCGATGAAGCTGGACGCGCCGGGGGTGCTGGCGCTGAACCGGACCACGGTGGTGGACCGGAAGGTGCCTCCTTCGCGGGCCGAGCTCAGGTCGAGCTCGATGTCGTACGCGTCCACGTGGAGGAGCTGGGCCCGGGTGCGGGCCTCCTCACGGGTCAGGTTTGTGCCAGGCACTCGCAGGACTCCTTCGTCAGGCAGGGATGCTCCGCATCCTCCCATGGCCGGAGGGCCGCAGCGGGGGAATACCCGGGGCCGGGCGGGCCCGCCGTCGCGGGCCGGGCGGTCGTGCCGGCCCGGCCCCGCGACGGCTCCTGACTCAGCCCTTGGTGAACCTGATGACGGGTTCGCCGCTGCTGGTCTTCGGGAAGGCCAGCAGCGAGCCGTTGTCGGTGACCACGAACTCGGTGATGCTGTAGATCAGCGTGCCGGACTTCGGCTTGGCGACCGGGCCGAGCTCGGTGACGGCGCCGTCGGCCTTGCCGAGCGTCACCAGCTTTCCGGGCTTGCTGTACCCGTTGGCGGCGACGGCCCGCACCGCGCCGTCCTTGTCGGTGCCGGAGACCAGCCGCAGGCCCTGCTCACTGCCGCCGTTCTGCTCCCAGAGCTTCTTGCCGGCGGTCAGGTCGTAGGCCTCGATCGACGGCTTGCTGCTGCTGCCGGCCTGGACGTACAGCGTGGTGCCGCTCACCACGTTGAGCGTGAAGGCGTCCGAGGAGTCGGAGAACCGCAGGCTGTCGCTGCCGGCCTCCTTGGCCGGGACCTTGGCCATCGGCTTGCCGGCGGAGTCGAAGCCCACCACGTAGTCGCCGCCGGTGCCGCCGGACATCGCCAGCACCAGCGGCTTGTCGGAGAGCACCGTGCCGAGCCGCTCGTTGGTGCCCTCCAGCGCGAACTGGGCGCCGGTCCTGCCGGTCTCCGCGTCCAGCACCTGGAGGGTGGCCTTGGTCGTGGTGGTGCTGCCGTAGCAGCGGTCGGTCAGTACGACGCTGGCGCCGGCGGCCTTGGCCCCGGAGGTGCTGCAGTTCTTCTCGCGGGGCTGGTACGTCCAGACGGGGGAGCCGTCGGCCACGCCGAAGCCGCCGAGGGCGGAGCCGGCGCCGACCGCGATGACCTTGTCGGTGATGCTGAGCGTGGGTGCGTAGATCCGCTCGGCGTCGATCTTCTTGGACCAGAGCAGCTGGCCGGTGGTGATGTCGACCGCCCCGAGGGTGGAGCAGTCGCCGTCGCCGGTGTTGAGGGCGACCGCGGCCACGCCCTTGCTGTTGTGGCCGTAGGACATCGAGCAGAACTCCTTGGTGCCGGCCGGCGGCGCGAGCGACCAGGCCTCCTTGCCGTCGGAGTTGGTGTACGCCTTGATGCCGCCCTCGTCGCCGCGGACGGTCAGCTTCTCGCTGCCCCAGATGCCGAGCAGGCCCGCGGAGTGCGAGCCCTGCGCCTTGGGCGCGGCCCAGGCCACGTTGTAGGTGCCGGCCGGGCCGCCGGCGGTGGGGTTCTTCGGGTCCTTGCCGTCGAACAGGACGAACAGGCCGATGACGATGGCGACCACCAGCAGCAGGCAGACCGCTCCGCCGTACACCAGCACCGGGTTGCGCTTGCGGGGGGCGGGCGCCGCCGGGCCGGGGTAGCTGTAGCCGGGCTGCTGCGGGAACGCGGGCGCGGGTGCCTGCGGCGGGTAGCCGTATCCGCCGGCGGCGGGCGGCGGGGTCTGCTGCGCCTGGAAGGGCTGCGGCGGGGTCATGGCGTACGGGTCGAACGGGCCGACCGGCGCGCCGGGGGCCGGCTGCGGCGCCTGGGGCTGGTACGGGGCGTTCTGGGCGGGGAAGGCCGCGGCGGTCGGCTGATAGGCGTAATCGCCGCCCTGGGCCGGGGCGGGCGCCGCGGGGGGCCCGGTGGGGGCCGCGACGGGCGCGCCGCCGAGCTGTGTCATCTGGTCGGCCAGCGCGGCCGGATCGGCGTCCGGCCTCCGGCCGAGGGACACTCCCCGGTGTTCCGGCGTACCGCCGGAGGTGTCGCCTGTACCCGGATTCGGGTGGTCCCCTGCCATCTGATGCCCCGTCGATCGTGTGTGCGTCCTGCCCCGCGCCTGGTGGTCCCGAGGCTGCTGGGGCGGGTGAGATTGGGGACCATCGTAGGGGGGCGGGTTTTCCGGCGGTCACGGGCGGGCCGTCGGGGGCACCGTCCGCCGGTGAACCGGAGCTCGGCGGAGGTTTCGCAACGATCCTTGTTCGGCCTTGACGCGACGTTCAGGGGTTGGCTGAGCTTAGAGTTCAGAAGTTGAAAGTGAACAGTTGGTTGAGGGATCCACATCTTCCGGTGACCCGGCCACTGACACAACGGACTCCGCCGCAACGGCGCGGCAAGGGCGGGGACGTCAGGTCCCCGCGCCCTTGGGAGGGTGAATCATGTCGACGGACACACCGGGATCGCAGTCCTCACTGCACCGGGCGAATCTCGAACGAGTGCTGCGAGCGGTCAGAATGGCCGGCTCGCTCACACAGGCGGAGATCGCACGCAGTACCGGACTCTCGGCGGCCACGGTGTCGAACATCGTCCGGGAGCTCAAGGAGAGCGGCACCGTCGTGGTGGCCGACACCTCCTCCGGCGGCCGCCGGGCCCGCAGCGTCTCGCTCAGCGGTGACGCGGGCATCGTGGTCGGCATCGACTTCGGTCACACCCACCTGCGGGTCGCCGTCGGCAACCTCGCACACCGGGTGCTGGCCGAGGAGAGCGAGCCGATCGACGTGGACGTCTCGGCGCAGCAGGGCTTCGACCGGGCCGAGGCGCTGGTCGACCGGCTGCTCCAGCAGGCCGGGTTCAATCCGGACAAGGTGATCGGCGTGGGCCTGGGCGTGCCCGGCCCGATCGACGTGGAGACCGGCGCGCTGGGCTCCACCGCGATCCTGCCGGGCTGGACGGGCATCGCGCCCGGCCGCGAGCTGGCGACCCGGCTGGGCATGCCGGTGCACGTGGACAACGACGCCAACCTGGGCGCGCTGGGCGAGCTGGTCTGGGGCGCCGGGCGGGGGCTGAGCGACCTGGCGTACATCAAGGTGGCCAGCGGCGTGGGCGCGGGGCTGGTCATCAACGGCCAGATCTACCGAGGTCCGGGCGGTACGGCGGGCGAGATCGGGCACATCACGCTGGACGAGGCCGGGCCGGTCTGCCGCTGCGGCAACCGCGGCTGCCTGGAAACTTTCGTCGGTTCTCGCTACCTGCTCAATCTCTTGAACGCCAACCTGGGCGGCGACCTCACCTTGTCGAAGGTCGTGCAGCTCGCCCAGCAGGGTGATCTGGGCTGCCGCCGGGTGATCGCCGACGCCGGCCGGCAGATCGGCAGCGGCGTCGCTACGCTCTGCAACCTGCTCAACCCCCGCCGGATCATCCTCGGTGGTGACCTCGCCGAGGCCGGTGAGCTGGTGCTTTCCCCTATCCGGGACTCCGTGGCCCGCTATGCGATCCCCAGCGCGGCCCGCCAGTTGTCGGTGGTTCCGGGCACGCTCGGTGGCCGTGCGGAGGTTCTGGGAGCGCTTGCCCTGGTGATGAGCGAGATGGGCGAATCGGGCGCTCTGGGGCGTACCGGACACACTGTGGGCGCTCGAACCTGACCTGGAGCTACCCCGTTTGGTATCGGGTAAGCGTTCAGGAAGATAACGAAAGGGTTTGGATCCGCCGGAGGTTGGATTTACTTATTGACGGCATGTGCCGGGTGCGGGTTGACTCCCTCCCACCTCGCCGCAGCGTTGCGGCAATGTCAGGGAGGCAACCCCCACCATGAACGCAATGATGCGTCGCGCTGTCATCGCCACCGCCGCCGTCTCGATGGCTCTGTCCATGGCAGCCTGCGGCAAGGCCGGCGACGACAAGAAGAGCTCCGACAAGGCCGGCGACACCAAGTCCATCGGCCTGCTGCTCCCCGAGAACGCGTCTTCCACGCGTTACGAGTCCTTCGACAAGCCGTTCATCGAGGCCAAGGTCGCGGCCCTCTGCCCCGACTGCAAGGTCAAGTACAGCAACGCCGAGGGTTCTGCCTCGAAGCAGAAGCAGCAGTTCGACACCCTGATCGCCGAGGGCGTCAAGGTCATCATCCTGGACGCGTTCGACGCCAAGTCGACCCAGTCCTGGGTCAAGGAAGCCGCCGACAAGGGCGTCAAGGTCGTCGCGTACGACCGCCTGGCCACCGGCCCGGTCGCCGCCTACGTCTCCTTCGACAACCAGAAGGTCGGCGAGCTCCAGGGCCAGGCCCTGGTCGAGGCCCTCGGTGCCAAGGCCGCGGACGCCAACATCGTCATGATCAACGGTGACGAGGCCGACCCGAACGCCGCGCTCTTCAAGTCCGGCGCCCACAAGGTGCTCGACGGCAAGGTCAAGAAGGTCGTCTACGAGGCCTCCGGCGAGTGGAAGCCCACCGTCGCGGGCCAGAAGATCGGCACCGCGATCACCAGCCTGGGCAAGGACGGCTTCCAGGCCGTCTACTCCGCCAACGACGGCATGGCCGCGGCGATCATCACCCAGCTGAAGTCCTCGGGCATCAACGTCCCGGTCGGTGGCCAGGACGCGGGCATCGACGCGATCCAGCGCATCGTCTCCGGCGACCAGGCCTACACGATCTACAAGGCCTACAAGCCGCTGGCCGACAGCGCCGGCGAGCTCGCCGTCAACCTGCTGCAGGGCAAGGACGTCAAGTCGATCGCGTCGTCGACCATCGACAGCGACACCGACAAGGGCATCCCGGCCAAGCTGCTGGAGCCGAAGGTCGTCAACAAGGCCAACGTCCAGAGCACGGTCATCGCCGACGGCCTGTACAAGGTCGCCGACATCTGCACCGGCGACTACGCCGCCGCCTGCGCGACCGCGGGCCTGAAGTAGTCAGACCGCCGCGACGGCCCCTCCCCAGGGGTCGTCGCGGCCCTGCGCGTGCGTCCCGCCGCGCACCCCCTTATTTCTCGCACTACTCCCTTCGCGCCCGGGTCGGCGCGCGTCGGCCGTCCCACCTCGTGCAACAGAGGCCGGGCGGGAAGAAGGAGATGGTTCAGTTGACAAGCGCACCCGTACTGGCGTTGCGCGGGGTCTCCAAGCGCTTCGGTGCCGTTCAGGCGCTCACCGACGTTCACCTGGAGGTCCACGCCGGAGAGGTCGTCGCCCTGGTCGGCGACAACGGCGCAGGCAAGTCCACGCTGGTCAAGACGATCGCCGGCGTCCACCCGATCGACGAGGGGTCGATCGAGTGGGAGGGCCGCGAGGTCCGCATCAACCGCCCGCAGGACGCCCAGGGCCTGGGTGTCGCGACGGTCTACCAGGACCTCGCGCTGTGCGACAACCTCGACGTCGTCGGCAACCTCTTCCTCGGCCGCGAGCTGCGCCGCTTCGGCACGCTCGACGAGGTCGCGATGGAGAAGCGCGCCAAGGAACTGCTCGACACGCTGTCGATCCGCATCCCCAGCGTCCGCATCCCGATCGCCGCGCTCTCCGGCGGCCAGCGCCAGGTGGTCGCGATCGCCCGCGCCCTGGTCGGCGACCCGAAGATCGTCATCCTGGACGAGCCGACCGCCGCCCTCGGCGTCGAGCAGACCGCCCAGGTGCTCGACCTGGTCGAGCGGCTCAGCGAGCGCGGCCTCGGCGTCATCCTGATCAGCCACAACATGGCGGACGTCAAGGCCGTCGCGGACACCGTCGCGGTGCTGCGCCTCGGACGCAACAACGGTGCGTTCGACGTCGCGTCCACCACCCACGAAGAAATCATCTCCGCCATCACCGGAGCCACGGAGAACGCCGTGACCCGGCGTCAGGCACGCATCGCGGAGGTAGCGAAGTGAGCACCAACAAGACCGAGGCCACCGCGGCCTCCGCCGTCAAGGAAGCACCCTCCCAGGTGCCGGCCGCCACCCCCGCCCCCGCGGTGGACCCGCGCCTGCTGGTGCGCGAGGCGGGCCTGGCCGGCTACGTCGCGGACTTCAAGCGCAAGATCAAGAGCGGCGAGCTCGGCTCGGTGCCGGTCGTCCTCGGCCTGATCCTGATCGCCGCGATCTTCCAGAGCCTGACCGGCAACTTCCTGAACGCGGACAACCTCACCAACATCACGCTGTGGATCGTGGGCCCCGGCCTGATCGCGGTCGGCATCGTGTTCGTGCTGCTGCTCGGTGAGATCGACCTGTCGCTCGGCTCGGTGGCCGGCGTCTCGGCGGCCATCGCCGGTGTGCTGTCGGCCCGCCAGGGCGTCAACGAGTGGCTGTCGATCCTGATCGCGCTGGCCGCCGGTGTCGCCATCGGCGCGCTGCACGGCTTCTTCTTCGCCAAGATCGGCGTGCCGGCCTTCGTCGTCACCCTCGCCGGCCTGCTCGCCTGGAGCGGCCTGCAGCAGTCGGTGCTCGGTGACAAGGGCACCGCCAACGTCGTGAACAACGGCGTCATCGCGGACCTGGACCACTACTTCCTCGGTGACGGCGACATCGCCATCACCTGGATCTTCGCCGTCGCCGGCATAGCCCTGTTCCTGGCCGGCCAGGTGCTCGACAGCCGCCGCCGCAGCGCGGCCGGGCTCCCGGCCCGCCCGATGAGCGAGATCGGTCTGCGCACCGGTGTGCTGGCCCTGATCGCGATCGCCGCGGCGTACATGCTGAACCAGAGCCGCGGCCTGCCGCTGCCGCTGGTGATCTTCCTCGGCATCGTGATCGTCACCGACTTCGTGCTCCGCCGCACCTCCTACGGCCGGCAGATCTTCGCGGTCGGCGGTGGCATCGAGGCCGCCCGCCGCGCCGGTATCAACGTCGCCTGGGTCCGGATCTCGGTCTTCATGATCTCGGCCGGCATGGCGGCCCTCGGCGGGCTGTTCATCATGTCCCAGCAGGGTTCGGCCGACAAGGCGCTCGGCAGCGGCAACGTCCTGATGAACTCCATCGCGGCGGCCGTCATCGGCGGCACCAGCCTCTTCGGCGGCCGGGGCAAGACCTGGTCGGCGCTGCTCGGCATCCTGGTGATCCAGTCGATCATCACCGGTCTCGACCTGGTCCACGTCGACCAGGCGATCCAGTACATGATCACCGGCGCGGTGCTGCTCGCCGCGGTCGTCCTGGACTCGGTGTCCCGCCGGACGCAGAAGTCCTCCGGCCGAGGCTGACGCCCGTACCGGTAGCACGTGTGAGGCCCGGCACCCGAACCGATCGGGTGCCGGGCCTCGTCCTGTCATGTGCGGTCGCCGACCGCGTCCGGCGCCGCACGGACACGACAACGACGGGCGCGCCGCTCGGTGTCCGGCAGGCGGACATTAGACTCGACCAGCCGGGACGAACCGACACCGTCGGTTCGCGGCGCCGGCATGGGCGGCCAAGCCCGTCGGATCCGAACAGGTCCGAGTCCGTTCGGACGAAACAATGTACGAGGAGGAACGGGTGGCCCTGCTGACCCGCATTCGGGGACCGCGCGATCTCGACCGGCTCACGCCCGGACAGCTGTCCGCCCTGGCAGAGGAGATCCGCAGCTTCCTGGTCGAAGAGGTCTCCAAGACGGGCGGCCACCTCGGACCCAACCTCGGCGTGGTGGAGCTCACGATCGCCCTGCACCGGGTGTTCGACTCGCCGCGCGACCGCATCCTGTTCGACACCGGCCACCAGAGCTACGTGCACAAGCTGCTCACCGGCCGCCAGGACTTCTCCCGGCTGAAGATGAAGGGCGGCCTGTCCGGCTACCCGTCCCGGGCCGAGTCCGAGCACGACGTGATCGAGAACTCGCACGCCTCCACCGTCCTCGGCTACGCCGACGGCCTGGCCAAGGCCAACAAGATCCTCGGTCACAAGGACCGCCCGGTGGTCGCCGTGATCGGTGACGGCGCGCTCACCGGCGGCATGGCCTGGGAGGCGCTCAACAACATCGCGGACGCCCGCGACCTGCCGGTCGTCATCGTCGTCAACGACAACGAGCGTTCCTACTCCCCGACGATCGGCGGAATGGCCAACCACCTCGCCACCCTGCGCACCACCCAGGGCTACGAGCGCTTCCTGTCCTGGGGCAAGGACGCGCTGCAGCGCACCCCGGTGGTCGGCCAGCAGCTGTTCGGCACCCTGCACGGCGCCAAGAAGGGCCTGAAGGACTTCATCGCCCCGCAGGGCATGTTCGAGGACCTCGGCCTGAAGTACATCGGCCCGATCGACGGCCACGACCTCACCGCCCTGGAGTCCGCGCTGACCAAGGCGCGCGGCTTCGGCGGCCCGGTGATCGTGCACTGCCTCACCGAGAAGGGCCGCGGCTACCGCGCGGCCGAGCAGAACGAGGAGGACCGCTTCCACGCGGTCGGCGTCATCCACCCGGAGACCGGTCTGCCGATCAAGTCCTCGGGCAAGGACTGGACGTCCGTCTTCGGCGAGGAGATGGTCGCGCTCGGCCGCGAGCGTGAGGACATCGTGGCGATCACCGCCGCGATGCTGCACCCGGTGGGCCTGGCGCCGTTCGCCAAGGCCTACCCGGACCGGATCTTCGACGTGGGCATCGCCGAGCAGCACGCGGCCGTATCGGCGGCGGGCCTGGCCAGCAACGGCCTGCACCCGGTCGTCGCGGTCTACGCGACCTTCCTCAACCGGGCCTTCGACCAGGTCCTGATGGACGTCGCGCTGCACAAGCTCGGCGTCACCTTCGTGCTGGACCGCGCCGGCGTCACCGGCACCGACGGCGCCTCGCACAACGGCATGTGGGACATGTCGATCCTGCAGGTCGTCCCGGGGCTGCGGCTGGCCGCCCCGCGCGACGCCGACCAGGTCCGCGCGCAGCTGCGGGAGGCCGTCGAGGTCACCGACGCCCCGACCGTGGTCCGCTACTCCAAGGGCAGCGTCGGCCCCGCCGTGCCCGCCGTCGGCAAGGTCGGCGGCATGGACGTGCTGCGCGAGAGCGGCGAGCCGGCGGGCGGGCGCCGCGCCGATGTGCTCATCGTCTCGGTCGGCGCGCTGGCCCCGCTCTGCCTGGAGCTGGCCGGCCTGCTGGACGCCCAGGGCATCACCAGCACGGTGGTGGACCCGCGCTGGGTCAAGCCCGTGGACGCCGCCCTGCCGGGCCTCGCGGCCGAGCACCGGGTGGTCGTCACGGTCGAGGACAACGGCCGTGCCGGCGGCGTGGGTTCGGCGATCGCCCAGGCCCTGCGGGACGCGGACGTGGACCTGCCGCTGCGCGACTTCGGCATCCCGCAGGAGTTCCTCGACCACGCCTCGCGGGCCGAGATCCTGGCCGAGATCGGTCTCACCGCCCCGGACATCGCCCGTCAGGTCACCGCGCTGGTGTCCCGGCTGGCCGTCGACCGGGTCGAGGCCTGACCACCCGCGGCGACACCCTGATGACCGTACGCGACATCATGGATCGATAATCGTACGGAAGGCGGGACCGGCGCTCCTCGCGCCGGTCCCGCCGGGTAGGTTGTCCTTCGTGCCGACCACCATCCACCGACTCGCCGCGCTCACCGAGCGCCTGCCCGCACGGGTACGCACGGGCTACTGGACGAGAGTGGTCCCGGTCCTGGCACTGCTGGCCGTCATCACCCACATCCCGTCGTTCCTGCGGCCGGTCTGGAGCCCCGACGAGGGCTTCCTGGCCACCCAGGCCCGGATGCTGGCCGACGGCGGCGTCCTGTACGACACCGTGGTCGACCGCAAGCCCCCGCTGCTGCCCTGGCTGTACGAGGCCTGCTTCACCGTCTTCGGCTCGCTCTCGCTCTGGCCGCTGCGCAGCCTCGCGATAGTCGCGCACCTGGTCACGGCGATCCTGCTGGCCTCGATCGCCCGCGGCCGCTGGGGCAACCGGGCCGGCGCCGCCGCGGGGGCGCTGTACCTGCTGCTCTCCATCGGGCTGTCCCCGGAGGACACCCAGGCGGCGACCTTCGAGGTCTTCATGCTGCCCGCCATGGTGGCCGCCTTCCGGTACGCCGAGCGGCGCCGCTGGCTGGCCGCCGGCATCGCGGTGGCGCTCTGCTCGCTCACCAAGCAGACCGGCGGCGCGGTGATGCTCCCGGTGCTCTGGATGCTCTTCCAGGACAGCCGCAGACGCGGGGTCCGGTGGCTGCCCGCCCTGTCCAAGATCTGGTTCGGCTTCGCGCTGCCGATAGCGCTGGTCGCGGTGATCCTCACCAAGCCCAAGGGCTTCCTGTTCTGGGTGGTCACCGGCAGCGGCGACTACGCCTCGTTCGGCGGCGCCTGGGTGCAGATGGCGGGCCGGGCGCTCGGCAACTCGGCGATCCTGCTCGGTGCGGGCCTCGGCCTGGTGCTGCCGCTCGGCCACCGGCTCTGGCTGAAGTACCGGCACCGGCCGCTGCCGGCCGCGGGGGAGGAGCGCGGCTCGACCGCGGACCTGTGGGTCTGGCTGCTCTCCTCGCTGGTCGCGGTGAGCGTCGGCTTCCACTTCTTCGGCCACTACTACCTCCAGCTGATGCCGCCGCTGGTGCTGCTCGGCGTCGGCGCGGTCTCCACCTCGGCGATCCGCTGGAAGCCCGTGATGATCTACAGCACGGCCGCCGCCACCGCCTTCTGGGTGCTCGCGGTGGCCTGGCCGGGGGAGCGGCTGGACCGCACCACCGAGGTCGCCACCGCCGTCGCGGCCCAGACCACGCCCAAGGACACCGTGCTGGTCTGGGGCATGCACCCGGAGCTCTACTGGCTGGCCGACCGCCGCCCGGCCACCCGCTATCTGACGGCGGGCTTCCTGACCAACTTCAGCGGCGGCAAGGACGGCAGCCAGAACGTCGGCGAGAAGTACAGCGTCACCGACGCCTGGCAGACCTTCGACGCCGAGCTGCTCGCCAACGGCCTGCCCGAGATCGTCGTGGACGACTCCGGCCCGGCACCGTACCAGCCCTTCCTCGTCCCCCGGATCGAGAACCTGCTGGAGACCCACTACGAGATGGTGGGCGTCTTCACCGACACGGTGGTCTACCGCCTCAAGCGCTAGGCATCCGGCGGCCCCTCCCGGCCTCCGCCGGCCCCGCCGGCACCGGCCGCCCGCTGATCCACTCGCCGCCTCCCGCGATGCTGCTTATGGTGATCGCATCATCACGTACAGCTCCGGGTGCGAGCCGTGAGGGACTGCGGCGCCGGACCGTGGGGCCGATCGAGGAGAGACTCCAGTGACTACAGCCCGTGACATCATGCACGGTGGTGCCCAGTGCGTCCGTGCCGACCAGAGTCTGGCCGACGCCGCCCGGATGATGCGCGACATGGGGGTCGGCGCGCTGCCGATCTGCGGCGCGGACGAGAAGCTCAGCGGGATCATCACCGACCGGGACATCGTCGTGCGATGTATCGCCGAGGGCAAGGACCCGGCCATGATGAAGGCCATGGACCTCGGCGGCCACCTGCACTGCGTGCGGGCCGACGACGACATGAACGTGGTGCTCAAGAAGATGGAGCAGCACCAGATCCGCCGGATCCCGGTGATCCACGAGGATCGGCTGGTCGGCATGATCAGCGAGGCCGACATCGCGATGGGCCACCGTGAGGGCAACCACCTCACCGACCGGCAGATCGTCGAGTTCATGGACAGCGTCTACATGAAGCGCTGACCGCCGGCCCCGTCCGCCGCCCCCGCCGGCCCCTGACGGCGACGCGGAGCGCGTGGCGGCGGTGCGCGGCCCGGAGCGTCCGCGGCGGCCCCTGACGGCCGCGTACGGCGGTGCGCCCGGTCCTGCGGACGGGGCGGGAACGACGAGGAGCGCCGGTGACCACCCGCGAGGGGGTCACCGGCGCTCCGCCGTACGGCGTTGCTTCAGGCTCAGGCCGGGATGCTGGCCAGGCCGGGGGCGAGGAACTTCTTGCCGTTCACCCGCTCGGAGACGCCCTCACGGTCCAGGTACGGGGTGATCCCGCCCAGGTGGAAGGGCCAGCCGGCGCCGGTGATCATGCACAGGTCGATGTCCTGCGCCTCGCCGACGACGCCCTCGTCGAGCATCAGGCCGATCTCCTGCGCCACCGCGTCGAGGGCGCGGGCCAGCACCTGCTCCTCGGTCAGCACGGTGGTGCCGAACGAGAGCAGCGCCAGGACCTCGGGGTCCAGCACCTGCTGGCCGTCCTGCCAGACGTAGAAGCCGCGCTTGCCGGCCTTGACCAGCTTGCCGAGGTTCTCGGAGACGGTGTAGCGCTCCGGGAAGGCCGCGGCCAGGGTCTCCGACACGTGCAGGGCGATGGCCGGGCCGACCAGCTCCAGGAGCACGATCGGGGACATCGGCAGGCCGAGCGGCAGCACGGCCTTCTCGACGGTCTCGATCGGGGTGCCCTCGTCGATGGCGCCCTGGATCGCGTCCATGAAGCGCAGCAGGATCCGGTTCACCACGAACGCCGGGGCGTCCTTGGTCAGGACGGCCGTCTTCTTCAGCTTGCGGGCCACGCCGAAGGCGGTGGCCAGCGAGGCGTCGTCGGTCTTCTCCGCGCGGACGATCTCCAGCAGCGGGAGGATCGCGACCGGGTTGAAGAAGTGGAAGCCCACGACCCGCTCGGGGTGCTGCAGCTTCGACGCCATCTCGGTGACCGAGAGGGAGGAGGTGTTGGTGGCCAGCACGCAGGTCGGCGAGACCACGGCCTCCAGGTCCGCGAAGACGTTCTGCTTGACGCCCATCTCCTCGAACACGGCCTCGATCACGAAGTCCGCGTCGCCGAAGGCCGTGGCCTTGTCGAGCGAGCCGGTGACCAGGCCCTTGAGGCGGTTGGCGTTGTCCGGGCTGACCCGGCCCTTGGCCAGCAGCTTGTCGATCTCGGCGTGGACGTAGCCGACACCCTTGTCGACGCGCTCCTGGTCGATGTCGGTGAGGACCACCGGCACCTGGAGGCGGCGGGCGAACAGCAGTGCCAGCTGCGAGGCCATCAGGCCCGCGCCGACGACGCCGACCTTGGTGACCGGGCGGGCCAGCGACTTGTCCGGGGCGCCGAAGGGACGCTTGGCCCGGCGCTGCACCAGGTTGAAGGCGTACAGGCCCGCGCGCAGCTCGCCGCTCATGATGAGGTCGGCCAGCGCCACGTCCTCGGCGTCGAAGCCGGCCTGCAGGTCGTTGTCCTTGACCTGCTGGATGATGTCCAGCGCCTTGTAGGCGGCCGGCGCGGCGCCGTGCACCTTGGAGTCGGCGATCAGGCGGCCCCAGGCGACGGCGTCGTCCCAGGCCTTGCCGCGGTCGATCTCCTCGCGCTCCACGGCGGTCGCGCCGGTGAGCACCTTGGAGGCCCAGAGCAGCGACTGCTCCAGGAAGTCGGCCGGCTCGAAGATCGCGTCGGCGATGCCGAGCTCGAAGACGTCCTTGCCGCGCAGCTGCTTGTTCTGGCTCATCGAGTTCTCGACGATGACCTTGATCGCCTTGGACGGGCCGATCAGGTTCGGCAGGATCGTGCAGCCGCCCCAGCCGGGTACCAGGCCCAGGAAGACCTCGGGGAGCGAGAACGCCGGGACGCCCGTGCTGACCGTGCGGTAGGTGCAGTGCAGGCCGACCTCGACGCCGCCGCCCATCGCCGCGCCGTTGTAGAAGGCGAAGCTGGGGACGGGCAGCGCGGCGATCCGCTTGAAGACGTCGTGGCCGCCCTTGCCGATGGCCAGCGCGTCGCTGTGCTCCTTGAGCACCTCGACACCCTTGAGGTCGGCGCCGACCGCGAAGATGAACGGCTTGCCGGTGACGGCGACCGCGACGATCTTCCCGTCCGCGGCCTCCGCCTCGACCTGGTCCAGCGCCTCGGACAGCTTGGCCAGCGAGCCCGGGCCGAAGGTGGTCGGCTTGGTGTGGTCGAAGCCGTTGTCCAGGGTGATCAGCGCCAGCTTGCCGGCCTGCAGGGGCAGGTCCAGGTGCCGTACGTGCGCGGAGGTGACGACCTCGCCCGGGAACAGCTCGGCGGCGCGCTTCAGCAGCTCAGTGGTGCTCATGGTCACTTACCACCCTCGAAGTGCGGGTTCTCCCAGATGACGGTCGCGCCCATGCCGAACCCGACGCACATGGTGGTCAGGCCGTACCGGACGTCCGGGCGCTGCTCGAAGCGGCGGGCCAGCTGGGTCATCAGGCGCACGCCCGAGGAGGCCAGCGGGTGGCCGTACGCGATGGCGCCGCCGAACGGGTTGACCCGCTCGTCGTCGTCCGCGATGCCGTAGTGGTCGAGGAAGGCCAGCACCTGGACGGCGAAGGCCTCGTTGACCTCGAAGGCCTGGATGTCGTCGATCGTCAGACCGGCCTTGGCCAGCGCCTTCTCGGTGGCCGGCACCGGGCCGATGCCCATGACCTCGGGCTCGACGCCCGCGAAGGCGTACGAGACCAGGCGCATCTTGACCGGCAGGCCGAGCTCCTCGGCCACGTCCTCGGCGGCCAGCAGCGAGGCGGTGGCGCCGTCGTTCAGACCGGCCGAGTTGCCCGCGGTGATGTTGCCGTGCGGGCGGAACGGGGTCTTGAGGCCGGCCAGGGACTCCATCGTGGTGCCCGGGCGCATCGGCTCGTCCGTGGTCGCCAGGCCCCAGCCGGTCTCGCCGACGTCGGGGTTGGTGTTGCGGATCGAGATCGGCACCAGGTCCGGCTGGATGTCGCCGTTGGCGTACGCCTTGGCGGCCTTCTCCTGGGAGCGCACCGCGTAGGCGTCGCAGCGCTCCTTGGTGATGTGCGGGAACCGGTCGTGCAGGTTCTCCGCGGTCATCCCCATGAACAGGGCGGACTCGTCGACGAGCTTCTCGGAGACGAAGCGCGGGTTCGGGTCGACGCCCTCGCCCATCGGGTGGCGGCCCATGTGCTCGACGCCGCCGGCCACGACGACGTCGTAGGCGCCGAAGGCGATGCCGCCCGCGGTGGCGGTGACGGCGGTCAGCGCGCCGGCACACATGCGGTCGATCGAGTAGCCCGGGACGGACTTCGGCAGACCGGCCAGCAGCGCGGCGGTGCGGCCGATCGTCAGGCCCTGGTCGCCGATCTGCGTGGTGGCCGCGATGGCGACCTCGTCGATGCGCTCGACGGGCAGGCTCGGGTTACGACGCACGAGTTCCCGGATGCACTTGACGACCAGGTCGTCGGCGCGCGTCTCGTGGTAGATGCCCTTCGGGCCTGCCTTGCCGAACGGGGTGCGGACGCCATCGACAAAGACGACATCCCTCGCGGTACGAGGCACGGGGGCTCTCCTCCCAGGGACCAACGGATGATGTGGGCAGGCCGGCGCGGACAAAGGCGGGCGGCGCTGCTTCACGGCCATGCTACCCGCCGGTAACTAACTTGCCCAGGCCCGGCACCCCGATGACGTGGTGTGTCCCGCGCCACGTCCCGTCGTCGGTACCCGGCCAGGTCCGGCCGCCACCGTGCCCCGCCCGGCCTGCGGCTGCCCTGGGCCCGGCCTGCGCCCGGCTTGTGCGGCCGGGAACGACGACGGGGACGCCGCCCGGCGTCCCCGTTCCCGTCCTCATCCGATCGGCCGACCGCTCACCCCTCGGGGAGCTCCGGCTGCGTCGCCGGCGGCGTGGCCGGAGCGGTGGCGGCCTTCACGAAGGCCGCGGCCACCGCGGGGGCGACCAGGTCGACCTGCCACTGCCGGGCGCCCAGCGCGCGCAGGGCGGCCCCGACGTTCTCCGCCGTCGGGTTCACCGGCGGCTCCCAGGACACCCGGCGCACCAGGTCGGGGGTGATCAGGTTCTCCGGCGGCAGGCTGTGCTTCTCGGCCAGCTCGCCGACCGCGGCCCGCGCCCCGGACAGCCGGGCGGCCGCCACCGGGTCCTTCTCGGCCCAGGCGCGCGGCGGCGGCGGGCCCTCGTGCGGCGCGGACGGCGGCGGCAGCTGCGCCTCCGGGATCTCCCGGGCCCGCTGCACCGCGGCCAGCCACTGCTCCAGCTGGCGCCGGTGCACCCGCGGCCCGAAGCCCTGGACGGCCTGCAGCGCGGCGAGGTTCAGCGGCACGGCCAGCGCCGCGTTGACGATCGCGGCGTCCGACAGCACCCGGCCGGGGGAGACGTCGCGGTCCTGCGCCATCCGGTCCCGGGCCAGCCACAGCTCCCGGACGACGGCCAGCTGCCGGCGCCGGCGCACCTTGTGCAGCTGCGAGGTCCGGCGCCAGGGGTCGACCCGGGGCGCCGGCTTCGGGGCGTTCGCGATCGCGGCGAACTCCTCCATCGCCCAGCCGAGCTTGCCCTGGGCGTCCAGCTCCTGTTCGAGTGCGTTCCGCAGCTCGACCAGCACCTCGACGTCCAGGGCGGCGTAGCGCAGCCACGGCTCGGGCAGCGGGCGGGTCGACCAGTCGACCGCGGAGTGCTCCTTCGCCAGGGTCAGGCCGAGCACGCTCTCGGTCATCGGCCCCAGGCCCACCCGGGGGAACCCGGCGATCCGGCCGGCCAGCTCGGTGTCGAACAGCAGGCGCGGCTTCATGCCCACCTCGGCCAGACACGGCAGGTCCTGGGTGGCCGCGTGGACCACCCACTCGGCGTCGGCCAGCGCCTCACCGAGTTCGCCGAGGTCGGGACAGGCGATCGGATCGATCAGCGCGGTGCCGGACCCGGCTCGCCGCAGCTGGATCAGGTACGCGCGCTGCCCGTAGCGGTAGCCGGAGGCCCGCTCGGCGTCGACGGCGACCGGTCCGGTGCCCGCCGCGAACGCGGCGACGGTGGCGGCGAGAGCCTTCGCGTCCGCCACGACCGGGGGGATTCCCTCCCGCGGTTCGAGGAGCGGGACCGGGGCTGTCTCTTCTGGGATGGCTGCTACGGCGTCGGTCACCCCCCAAGGGTACGACGCCCCCCGCCGGCGGGAGTGTTGTCGGACTGGTCAGACCGCGTTCAGGTATATGCCACCCCGAATCCGGGAGATCGCCTTCCGCCACGGACCGGCGCAAACCGATCACCCCACCCACCCCGGAAGCGGGCCACAGCCCCCACCGGAACGCGAAAACCTGACCGAGAACCCCGCCTCGCACCCATGAAGCACATGAAGCGGACGAACATACGACCGCGCGCAGAAATCCCGCCTCCCACCTCCCCGTCTGCCGTAACGCCACCGTCCCGGCCGGAGGAAACCGGCGCCATCAGGGAGCGAAGGACGGGCCCCTGGCCCGGATCGGCGAGCGTTCGAACCAAGGGAAGCGGACGGCGAAGGGGCGGACGGCCGAGGTGGCCCGGAAGCATCCCGCCCACCCCGCCCCGCACGGACCCGCCGTAACCCCCGCCCGGCACGGACCGCGTCCGGGCCCCTTCGGCGAGAGACGCCTAAAAAGCAACAGCCCGGAGGAAACGTTCCTCCGGGCCGCCGCCGCGGTCGTACGGGTGGGTCAGTGGATGATGCCGGTGCGCAGCGCGACCGCGACCATGCCGGCCCGGTCGCCGGTGCCCAGCTTGCGGGCGATCCGGGCGAGGTGGCTCTTCACGGTGAGGGCGGACAGGCCCATGGCGACTCCGATCGCCTTGTTGGACTGGCCCTCCGCCACCAGTCGCAGGACCTCGACCTCGCGGCCGGAGAGCTCCCGGTAGGCGGACTGCTGCGTCCCGGGAGCACCGGGAGCACCCGGGGCGCCGGGGGCTCCGGCGGTTCCGGGGACTCCCGGCATGCCGGGGCGCCGCATCCGGCCGGCCAGGCCGCCGGTGCCGAGGGGCATGCCGGGCCGGCCCGGCATGGCGATGTTGGTACGGGTACCGGTGACCACGTAACCCTTGACGCCGCCGGCCAGCGCGCTGCGGACCGCGCCGATGTCGTCGGCGGCGGAGAGCGCGAGGCCGTTGGGCCAGCCCGCGGCGCGGGTCTCGGCGAGGATGGTCAGCCCGGAGCCGTCCGGGAGGTGGACGTCTGCGACGCAGATGTCGCGGGGCGTCGAGACCCGGGGGCGGGCCTCGGCGATCGAGGAGACCTCGATGACGTCCCGGACGCCGAGCGCCCACAGGTGGCGGGTGACGGTGTTTCGGACTCGGGGATCAGCGATGACCACCATGGCGGTGGGCTTCGTCGGACGGTAGGCGACCACGTTTGCGGGGTGCTCAAGAAGGACCGACACCAGGCCTCCTGCGGGGAGTGGCGGACGGAACCCCGATGGGGCGGTCGGAGTGTTCCGCGTTTGGAAAGGGTCACAGTCTGCTTCGGCAACAACCGTGCCCGGCTTTAGCGAAAGATCACGATTTAGTGAGTAACAATACGGACAAAGGGCGCGGGTGACTGATGCGACATGCTCCGAAATCGCACAAAATCGATCACTTTCGGGCGCGCCTTGATCGTCTCAGGTCGGTGAATTGACGGAGAACGGGGCGGAAGTCACACTCCGTCAGCCCTGGGAGTGGCTTTTGCCGAGGTGAGGCCCTCGGCGGCCGGGCTTCACTCCTCAGTGCGAACGCGGACGACGCCGGGCGGGCATCGGGACCACTCCACCGAGTGACGGGGCGTCCGGGGCGTTCTGCGGCGAGGACGGGACGGGCGGCAGCCCGGCGCCGGCGCAGAGCAGCTCGCCCCAGGCCGCCAGGTGGCGCTCGAAGCGCCCGTCGGACGGCGTCCAGGACGCCCTGATCTCGATCTCGGTCGAGGACGGCCGGTCCGCGAGCGCGCCGAAGTACTGCGAGGCGCACCGGGTCACCGTGCCGCCCGCCTCCGCGTAGCCGGCGCCGTGCGCCTGCAGGGCGTCCAGCAGCCAGGCCCAGCCGACCTCGGACAGCATCGGGTCGGCGGCCATCTCCGGCTCCAGCTCGGCCCGGGTCATCGTGACCACCCGGAAGTCGCCGTGCCAGGCCTCCTGGCCGGCCGGGTCGTGCAGCAGCACGATCCGCCCGTCCGCCAGCTCCTCGCCGTCCACCTCGACCGAGGCGGTCAGCGCGAACGCGTACGGGGCCAGCCGGCGCGGCGCCGGGGCAGGGGAGAGCTGCACCTCGGGGCGGAGCCTCGCTCCGCTCAGCGCCTCGACCGCGTCGCGGAACTCGATCGGCGCCGACTCCTTGCCCGTTCCTCCACCTTGTGCGGGGTGCCCGCCGACCGCTGCCATGACCCGAAGACTAGGTCGGACGGAGCCGCAATTCCTGCAACTTCCGTTTGTGCGGCGTGCCGAGGCCCGTCCGAGGGCCAATGTTGGAGCTTCGCACCACCCGGGGGCGGGAAGTCGCGCCCGGGGCGCGTGCGAAGATTTGGACCGTGAGCGAGACAACGGCAGACACCACCGGTCAGCAGCCCCCCGCGCGCCGCGGCGCCGCGTACGACTCAGCGTTCCTGCGCGCCTGCCGGCGGGAGCCGGTGCCGCACACCCCGGTGTGGTTCATGCGCCAGGCCGGGCGCTCGCTGCCGGAGTACCTGAAGGTCCGCGAGGGCATCCCCATGCTGGAGTCCTGCATGCGGCCCGAGCTGGTCAAGGAGATCACCCTGCAGCCGGTGCGCCGGCACAAGGTGGACGCGGCGATCTTCTTCAGCGACATCGTGGTGCCGCTCAAGGCGATCGGCATCGACGTCGACATCAAGCCGGGCATCGGCCCGGTCATCGCCGACCCGATCCGCACCCCCGAGGACCTCAAGCGGCTGCGGAACCTGGAGCCGGACGACGTCCCCTACATCACCGAGGCCGTCGGCCTGCTGGTGGACGAGCTCGGCCCCACCCCGCTGATCGGGTTCGCCGGCGCCCCGTACACGCTGGCCAGCTACCTGGTGGAGGGCGGGCCGTCGAAGAACCACGAGAACACCAAGGCCATGATGTACGGCCAGCCGGAGCTGTGGGCCGAGCTGGTCGACCGCCTCGCCGACATCACCGCGGCCTTCCTGAAGGTGCAGATCGAGGCCGGCGCCTCGGCCGTTCAGCTCTTCGACTCCTGGGTCGGCGCGCTCGCCCCGGACGACTACCGCCGCTCCGTGATGCCGGCCAGCACCAAGGTGTTCGACGCGGTCGCCGGGTACGGCGTGCCGCGGATCCACTTCGGCGTCGGCACCGGCGAACTGCTCGGGCTGATGGGCCAGGCCGGTGCGGACGTGGTCGGCGTCGACTGGCGGGTGCCGCTGAACGTCGCCGCCGAGCGGGTCGGCCACGGCAAGGCCCTGCAGGGCAACCTCGACCCCGCGGTGCTCTTCGCCCCGACCCGCGCGGTGGAGACCAAGGCCCGCGAGGTGCTGCACGCCGCCCAGGCGCTCGGCAGCAGCGGCCACATCTTCAACCTCGGCCACGGCGTGCTGCCCAGCATGGACCCGGACGCGCTGAGCCGCCTGGTCGCCTTCGTGCACGAGACCAGCGCGCGCTGAGCCGGCGCCCCTGCCGGGGCTCCGCGAGCGGCGAGCAGTCCGGCGGCGGCCGGTGGACCGGTCAGGTCCGCCGGCCGCCGCCGCGTTCTCACTGCGGGTCGGGGCCGTCCCCGGGCGTCGACCAGGGGTCGCGCGGGGGCGCCTGCGGCGCGCCGGCCGGGCGGGCGGCCTTCCGCCGGCGGGCGAGGTACCAGAGCATCCAGCCCAGCGGCGCCAGCACCAGCAGGAAGGGCGCCACGGCCGCCAGGGCGATCAGCAGGCCCTTGGCGATCGTCGACAGCACGTGCCAGCCGCCGCCCAGCGCCTTGCCCACCGCGGCCCAGAAGCCGTCCTTCTTCTTCGCCTGCTCGGCCGGCGGCGGAGCGGCCGTCTCCCGCCGCAGCTCCAGCGTGATGGTGGAGAGCGAGGTCTTCGCCGTCAGCTCCGTCTGCTGCTTCTGCAGCGACTCCAGGTCCGCCTGCCGGCGGCTCAGCTCGGCCTCCAGCGACACCACGTCGGCGAGCGACTTCGCCTGCGCCATCAGCGCGCGCACCCGCTCCACGCTCGCCTGCTGGCTCTGCACCCGGCTGGCGACGTCGACCACCTGCTGGGTGAGGTCGTCGGCCTGGCTGTTGCGCGAGACCACCTTGCCCAGGGCGGCCAGCTGGTCCAGCGTCTTCTGGTAGGAGCCGGAGGGCACCTTCAGCACGATCTGGCCGCCCAGCGGGCCGCTGTCGCGCTCACCGCCGGGGGCGCCGGAGCCGGCCGCCCCGCTGACCGTCTCCTTGCCGACGTAGCCGCCGGCGCCGGCCGCCAGGCCACGGGCCTGGGCCATCGCCTGGTCGAGGTCCTTGGCCACCAGCGTCAGCTGGGCGGTGTAGGCGATCAGGCGGCTGTCGGCGGTCACCGCCGGGGCCGGCTCCGCGCCGGCCGCGCCCCCGGTGGCCGGCGCGGCGGGCGCGGCGCCGGCGGCCTTCCCGGCGGCGTCGGCCGCCTGCGGCGCCTGGACCGGGGCCTTGGCCGAGTCCGCCGAGGACCTGCCGCCCGCCTCGGCGGAGCACCCGCCGATCAGTACCGCGACGGCCAGCACCGCCGCCGCCACCGCCCCCGGTCTGCGTCCTGCTGCTCCCATGGTCAAAGCCCTCCCCGCCCTCGCTCCGAGCCCCGTTCGGGTGCTCCGAACCATTCGACGGGCTGACGGCCTGTCGGGATCCGCCCGGGAGATCGCAACTCGGTCACGGGTCGGCGGCGGCCCGGACTCGGCCGGGACCCGGCCGGGACCTTTGGGTCGGGGTGCACCGAAATGCCCGGTCGGACAGCCCCGCCACCTGTGGCCGGCACCCGCCGCCGGCACCCGCCGCCCGCCGCGGCCCGACCGCCGGAGCCGGGCCGCCGCTCAGCCGGCCGGGCGCAGGGCGATCCGGGCGTACGCGCGGACGTCGGCGTCGGAGTCGGCCAGCCGGGCCCGCAGGGCCTCGGCCACGGCCGGGGTGCCGGACTGCGGGGCCAGCGCCCGGACGGCGGCCCGGCGGACATCCATGTGCCCGTCGGTGAGCAGGGCCAGCAGCGGCGCCAGGCCAGCCGATCCGGTCCGGCCCAGGGCAGCGGCCGCCGCCTTGCGGACCTGCCAGGCCTCGTCCGGCGCGGCCGCCAGGGCGTCCAGCGGCGGCGGGCAGCCGATCCCGGCGGCGCCCTGCAGGGCGGCGGCCCGCACCAGCGGGTCCGGGTCGCCGGCCAGCCGGACCAGCACCGGCGTGGCCGCCGGGTCGCCGATGGTGCCCAGGCCCTCGCCGACGGCCACCCGTACCTCGCGGGCGGCGTCCTCGGCGGCGCGGGCCAGCGGGCCGGCCGCGTCCAGCGAGACCAGGCCGTGCACGGCCTGCAGCCGGACCGGGACCTCGGGGTCGGTCAGTGCGGCGGCGAAACCCCCGGAGCTGCCCGTCCGCAGCGAGCGCGCGACGTCCAGCGCGCCGGCCCGGACGGCCGGGTCGGCGGAGCCGGCGGCCGCCCGCAGCGGCTCGGCCAGCGCGGCCGCGTCCAGCACCTCGACCAGTTCGCGCAGCCCGGCGACCGCCGCCGCCCGGACGGAGCCGTCCCGGTCGGCCAGCGCGCGGGCCAGTTCGGTGCCGGTGCCCTCCGGCGCGGCCTCGGTGAGGACGCTCAGGGCGGTGCGGCGGACGTCCGCCGCCGGGTCGTCGAGGTAGGGCAGCAGGCGGGCCAGCGTCGGCTGCTCCTCGGCCAGCCGGAGCAGGTCGAGCAGGCGCGGGGCGGCCGGGGCGCCGCCCTGCGGCCCGTCGGCCACGCCGGTGGCCGTCGCGGCCGGGGCGGCGCCCGTGCCGGTGCGCCCGACCGGCATCGCGTGCACCTCGCCGATCACGGTGATCTCGCCGCCGGGCGGCTCCAGTCCCTCCACCGGGACGAGGTAGGGCGCCACCGGCCGGGTCAGGAACTCCATCGCCCCGGAGGGGTGCTTGCGGACGTTGAGGTGGCTGAACCAGCTCTCGTCGTCCTTGCCGGGGTGGTCGATCCGCTCGTGGTAGAGGCCCCAGCGGCTCTCGGTGCGGGCGAGCGAGGAGCGGGCGGCGAGTTCGGCGCAGTCCCGGATGAAGTCGACCTCCACGCAGCGCATCAGCTCGTGCGGGGTGCGTCCGCCCATGCCGGCGATCTCTCCGCGCATCCGCTCGAAGTGCTCCAGCGCGACGGAGAGCCGCGAGCCGGTCTTCGGCGGGGCGACGTAGTCGTTCACGAAGCGGCGCAGCTTGTACTCGACCTGCGGCTGCGGCGGGCCGTCCGGGTTGCGCAGCGGGCGGTAGACCAGCTCGTGCGCCTCCTTGACCTGGTCCGGGGGCAGTTCGGCGCGCTCGGCGGGCAGGTGGGCGGTGGCGTGGGTGCCGGCCAGGTCGCCGAAGACGAAGGCGCCGATCATGTAGTTGTGCGGGACGCAGGCGAGGTCGCCGGCCGCGTACAGGCCGGGCACGGTGGTCGCGGCGTTCTCGTCCACCCAGACGCCGGAGGCGGAGTGCCCGCCGCAGAGGCCGATCTCCGAGATGTGCATCTCCACGTCGTGGGTGCGGTAGTCGTGCCCCCGACCGGCGTGGAAGGTGCCCCGGCTGGGGCGCTCGGTGGTGTGCAGGATGGACTCCAGCGCCTGCACGGACTCCTCCGGCAGGTGGGTGGTGCGCAGGTACACCGGCCCCCGGTCGGACTCCAGCTCGGCGGCGAACTCGGCCATCATCTGCCCCGACCAGTAGTCGGAGTCGACGAACCGCTCGCCGTGCCGGTTGACCTGGTAGCTGCCGAACGGGTTGGCCACGTACGCGCAGGCCGGGCCGTTGTAGTCCTTCATCAGCGGGTTGATCTGGAAGCACTCGATGCCGCTCAGCTCGGCGCCCGCGTGGTACGCCATCGCGTAGCCGTCCCCGGCGTTGGTGGGGTTCTCGTAGGTGCCGTACAGGTAGCCGCTGGCGGGCAGGCCGAGCCGGCCGCAGGGGCCGGTGGCGAGGACCACCGCGCCGGCCGAGACGGTGACGAACTCCCCGCTGCGGGTGTCGAACCCGGCCGCGCCGACGGCCCGGCCGCCCGAGGTGAGCACCCGCACCGGCATCACCCGGTTCTCGATGGTGATCCGCTCGCGCATCTCGCGCCGGCGCAGCACCCGGTACAGCACCTTCTTGACGTCCTTGCCCTCCGGCATCGGCAGCACGTAGCTGCCGGACCGGTGCACCTGGCGGACCTGGTACTCGCCGTACTCGTCCTTCTCGAACTTCACGCCGTACTTCTCCAGCCGCTGCACCATCGCGAAGCCGCGGGTGGCGGTCTGCCGGACGGTCCGCTGGTCGACGATGCCGTCGTTGGCGCGGGTGATCTCGGCGACGTAGTCGTCCGGCTCGGCCCGGCCGGGCACGACGGCGTTGTTGACGCCGTCCATGCCCATCGCGAGCGCGCCGGAGTGCCGGACGTGCGCCTTCTCCAGCAGCAGCACGTCCGCGCCGTTCTCGGCGGCGCTGAGCGCGGCCATCGAGCCGGCCGTGCCGCCGCCGATCACCAGGACGTCGCAGGTCAGGTGGCGGGCCTCGGCCAGGTCGGGGATCCGCAGGGCTTCGGTGGTCGACATGGTCAGCGGCCTTTCAGGACAGCCCGGCGAGGACGGCCTCGCGCAGGCGCAGTACGGCGGGGTCGGTGCGGGCGGCGGCCTCGCGGGGGCGGGGTACGTCGTGCAGCGCGGCGATCCTGCCGCCGCCGAGCACCGCGACCCGGTCGCCGAGCAGCAGCGCCTCGTCCACGTCATGGGTGACGAAGACCACGGTGCAGCGCAGCCGCTCCCGGACGGTGAGCAGCAACTGCTGCATGGCGGCGCGGTTCTGGGCGTCGAGCGCGCCGAACGGCTCGTCCATCAGGACGGCCCGCGGCGCGCCGACCAGGGCCCGGGCCAGCTGGACGCGCTGGCGCTGGCCGCCGGACAACTGCCTCGGCAGCCTGCCCTGATGGCCGTCCAGGCCGACCAGGCCCAGCCACTCGGCGACCGGCCGGGCCCGCTCGGCCCGCGGTACCCGCCGGATGGCGAGCGGGAGTTCGACGTTGCGGCGGACGCTGCGCCAGGGCAGCAGGCCGTCCTCCTGGAACACCAGCGCCCGGTCGGCGTGCGGGCCGGTGAGCGGCTCTCCGTCGGCCAGGAGTTCGCCGGCGGTGGGTGCCAGCAGGCCGGCCAGCGCCCGCAGCAGGGTCGACTTGCCGCAGCCGGACGCGCCGACCACGGTCAGCACCTCGCCCGGTGCGACGTCCAGGTCGAGGCCGCTCAGGACGGGGTGCCCGGCGTGCCCGAGACCGAGGCCCCGGGCGGTCAGCCGCAGGCCGGTGGTCGCGGTGGCTGCGGCGGTGGCGGTCGCGGTGCTCATCGGGCGCTCCCGGGTCGGGTCGGCAGCCAGCGGGTGACGCGGCGGCCGAGGAGTTCGACGGCGCCCGAGGTCAGCCACCCGAGCAGGCCGATGGTGGCCATCCCGACGAAGACGCCGGGGTAGTCGAGCACGGTGTACGACTGCCAGGTGCGGTAGCCGACACCGAACTGGCCGGAGACCATCTCGGCGGAGATCACGCAGATCCAGGACACGCCGATGCCGACCGACAGGCCGCCGACCACCCCGGGCAGGGCACCCGGCAGCACCACGCTCCACAGCACCCGCCACCGGCCGCCGCCCATGGTGCGCACGGCCTCCTCCCAGAGCGGCGGGACGGCCCGCACGGCATGCCGGGTGGAGACGGTGACGGGGAAGAACGCGGCCGCGAAGGTGATGAAGACGATGCCCTGCTCGTTGTCCGGGAAGAGCATGATCGCCACCGGCACCAGCGCGATCGCCGGCACCGGGCGGACCACCTCCAGCACCGGTCCGAGCAGGTCGGACGCCCAGCGCGAGCGGGCCGTCGCCACCCCGGCGGCCACCCCGAGGACGGCCGCCAGCAGGAACCCGCTGCCGATCCGGCGCAGGCTGTCCGCGAGGTCCTGCCAGTACTGGTCGGTGGCCAGCTGCCGGCCGAAGGCCTGCCAGACCTGGACGGCGGTCGGCAGGTGGTCGAACCGCACCCAGAGGCGCACCTTGGCGGCGGTGAGCAGCTGCCACAGGCCGGCGAAGGCCAGCAGCGAGCCGGCCCGCAGGGCCCGGCGGCGCCAGGGCGCCGGGCGCCGCGGGGCCGCCGGGGCGGTGGCCCCGGCGGGTGCCGGGGCCCGCCGGAGGGTGGCGGTCACGACGCCGCCAGGGCTTCTTCGTAGCCGATCCGCTTCGCGCCCGGGTGGGCGGCCAGGTAGGCCTTGAGGCCGTCCTCGGTGGTGAAGGGCAGCAGGTCGGCGCCGTCCTGCGCCCAGTGGTCCTTGTCGGCGAACCAGCGGGTGCCGGTGGTCGCGTCGGGCACGTAGGCGGCCCGGACCTTCTTGCCGGCGGCCGCCTTGACCGCCTTCAGCAGGCAGGCCGGGGTGGCGGCGGGCCGGGTGCTGTCCTCCCCGTCGAACCAGATCTCGCCGGCCTTCGCCGGGTCGGTGACCGGCTGCCCGCAGACCGCGTCGGTGCCGGTGATCCGGGCCGGCGCGATCTCCGGCAGGGCGGCCTTCGCCAGGTAGGAGGGGTCGACGAAGGCGTCCAGGTCCAGTGCCTTCAGCACGCCGACCGACTTCAGGAACGGGACGTCCTCGCGCAGCGCGGCCAGCAGTTCGGGCCGCAGCGGCAGTCCGAAGGTGGCGATGCCGTTCGGGCCGTTGTAGAGGTGGACCACCTCGGGGGCCAGGCCGGTCGCCGCGGCGACCTCCTGCGAGGCGGCCAGCGGCTGCTCGTTGAGGTAGCGGGTGGCGTCCGCCTGGGCGCGCAGGAAGGCCTCGATCACCTCGGGGTGCTCGGTGGCGTACTTCTGCCGGACCACCACGCCGTGCAGGGTGGGGCGGGCCAGCGCCGCGCCGTCGTAGAGCAGCCGGGCGTCGCCGGCGAACACCACCTGGCCGGGCCAGGCCACGAACTGGGCCAGCGCGTCCACCCCGCCGGCCTTCAACGCGGAGGCGCCGATGGCGGGTTGCTGGTTCTGCTTGGAGATCTCGGTGTCCGGCACGCCGGCCTTGCGCAGCGCCTGGACGAGGGTGCCGTCGGCGGCCGAGCCGACCGAGGTGGAGACCTTCTTGCCCTTCAGGTCGGCCAGCGTGTGCGCGGGCGAACCGTTCGGCACCACCACGCTGTTGAGCGCGCCCAGCGGGTTGTAGCCGGTGACCGAGACCAGCCGGGTGCCCGCCCCGCCGGCCTCCTGGGCCCGCGACCCGTTGATCAGCAGCGGGTAGTCGCCCATCGAGCCGATGTCGGTCTTGTCGGCCAGCATCTGCGCGGTGATCGGCGCGCCGGAGTCGTAGTCCTGCCAACTGACCTTGTACGTACGGCCGTTCTTCCTGCCCTCGGCGGCGAGCTGCTGCTCGAGGTACCCCCGGGCCCGGAGCAGGGTGCCGGCGGTGACGGTGTTGATGGTCTTGGACTGGTACCCGACCACCACCTCCACGGCGCCGCCCGACGAGGCGTCGGCGGACGAGCAGCCGGTGAGGCCGGCCAGCACGGCGGCGGCCAGCAGGGCGAGCGGCAGCGGGCCGGCCGGCAGCGGGCCCCGGGCGGCGGACGGGCGCCGGGACGACGACGGTCTGAGCGGGCGGGACGTCGGGCGGTGGGACAGCGGGCGGCGTGACATCGGGGAACGCTCCTCAGCGCAGCAGATAGGGCATGTTGACGGTGACCGCCCCGGTGGGACAGCGGGCGGCGCACGGGCCGCAGTACCAGCACTCGTCGACGTGCATGAAGGCCTTGTTGGTGTCCGGGTCGATGGCCAGCGAGTCGAGCGGGCACATTTCCACGCAGAGCGTGCAGCCGTCGATGCAGAGCGAGCCGTCGATGGTGACGGGCACGTCGGAGCGGTGGTCGGCGAGCGCCATGGGGGTCTCCGGGAATCGGCTACGTGAATGCGGCTACGGGAACGCGACCGCGGGCAGGCGGCTGCGGAAGCAGCTGCGGGGCAGGTCGCGGCAGGTCGGGTGAGGGAGTCGGGGCAGGTCGGGTGGGGGAGGTCGCGGGTCAGAGCGCGGAGCGCAGCAGCCGGCCCTGCATGGTGATCCGGTCGCCGCGGAACCGGATGTACTCCAGGTCCACCGGGCGGCCGTCGGCCAGCGTGGTCAGCCGCTCCAGCATCAGCAGGGCCCCGCCGCGCGGGACCTCCAGCACGGTGGCCGAGTGCGCGTCGGCGTTCACCGCCTCCAGGGTGATGTCGGCCGAGCCGAGCGGCTGCCCGGCGACCTCCTCGATCAGCTGGAAGACGTCCTGGTGGACCAGGTCCTCGGCGTCCAGGGCGGCGCCGATGTCGGGGGCCAGATAGGTGAGGTCCAGCGACAGCGGCAGCCCGTTCAGCCGCCGCACCCGCTCGACGTACACCACGTCCGCGCCGTCCGGCAGCCGCAGCCGGCGGGCCACCGGGCCCGGGGCGCGGACCGGGCCGAACGAGCGGACCTCGTTGGTGACCTCGCCGTGCTCGTGCAAGGTCTCGGCGAGCCCCATCAGGCGGTTCAGCCCGTGCGGCACCTTCTCCGCCACCACCAGCGTCCCCGACCCGGGCACCCGGCGGACCAGGCCCTCCGTCCGCAGCAGGTCGAGCGCCTCCCGGATGGTGTTCCGGGACTCCCCGAACTCCTCGGCCAGCACCTCCTCGTGCGGCAGCGGCCGGGGCCCGTACACCTCGCTCAGCACCTGCTGGCGCAGCACGTCGGCGACCTGCCGGGCCCGGTCCGCGCGGGGCCGGCGGGGCTGGCAGGCCCCGGTCGGCCGGGGCGGGTTCTCGGTGCTCATCGCGACTGCTCCGGTGCTGGGGGCCGATGGTCGTCCGCCGGGCGGCGGCGCCGGGCGGTTGGTTCTGGCAGAACCCTAGGGGCGTACCGGCGGGTTTTTCGTTGCCACCGCATTACGCCACCTGACGGGCCGTCCGCGCCCGCCACCAGCTGGGCCTACCGGCGCCCCCGGACCGGAACCGCCACCCGCGGGCCGGGCCCCACCGCCCCCACACATGGCCCAATGCCGGGCCGCTCCGCGGCGGAACGCGAGAGTGGGTGGTTCGTCGTCCGAGGGAAGGAAACCGGCCTTGACCCTGAGGCGCAGCGCCGCGCTCGACGCCGTGCTGATCGTGCTGACCCTGACCACGGGGGTGATCGAGGCCGTCAGCCTGCTCGCGCTCGGCCACGTCTTCACCGCGCTGATGACGGGGAACATGCTCTTCCTCGCCTTCGGGCTGGCCGGCGGCCCGGGCCTGTCCGTCACGGCCTCCGCCGTCTCGCTGGGGGCCTTCGCCGTCGGCAACCTGGCCGGCGCCCTGCTGGAGACCAGGGTCGAGGCCCGCCGCCACCGCTGGTTCGTCGCCGGACTGGTGGCGGAGGCCCTGCTGCTCGGCGGCGCCGGCCTGGCCGCGGGCGGGATCGGCAGGCTCGACGAGCCGCTGACCGGCCACCTCTACCTGGTGATCGCCCTGACGGCGCTGGCGATGGGCCTGCGCAGCGTCACCACCCTGCGGGCCCGGGTCGCCGAACTGCCGACCACGCTCACCACCCGCGCGCTCACCTCCGTGATCAGCGGGCTGGCCCCGGTGGTCGGACGCGACCCGGCCCGGAACGGCGACGCCGGCTCGGCGTTGCTGCGGGCGGCCGGGGTGGTGGCGATGTTCCTCGGCGGCCTGCTCGGCGCCTGGATGCTCACCGCCGGCCACCGTCCGCAGCTCCCGCTGCTGGTGTCCGCCGCCGTCGTGCTGCTGTGCGCCGTCGGCTTCGGCGTCGCCGGGCGCCGGCGGCCCCCGGCGAAGCCCCGGCTTGGCTAGGCTGGGCCCATGAGTGCGCTGCCCGACTGGATGCGACCGCCCCGTGCCGAGGGCTGGTTCGCCGAGGACCTCGACCGGCTGACCGAAGCGCCCCGGCACACCGAACTGATCGACGGAGCACTTGTCTTCATGATGTCCCCGCAGCGTTCCTGGCACGGTCGCGTTGTGACGGCCCTGACCGTGGCTCTTGCGGACCAGGCGCCCGGCGGCACGCTCGTCGAGCGCGAGATGACGATCCGGCTGGACAAGCGCAATCGTCCCGAGCCCGATCTGGTCGCCGCCGTGACGGACTACGATCCCGACCGCACCTGGTTCGCCCCCGACGAGGTCTCCCTGGTCGTCGAGGTCGTCTCCCCCGAGTCCGCGCACCGCGACCGCACCGTCAAGGTCCGCAAGTACGCCGAGGCCGGCATCCCGCACTACTGGCTGATCGAGGAGGAGAACGGCGCGCCCGTCGTGCACGTCTACGAACTGGACACCGTCACCTCCTCCTACGCGCCCGCCGGGATCTACCGGGACAAGCTGGAGCGCCCCGTGCCGTTCCCGCTCGTCATCGACCTGGACGCCCTGCTGCCCGCCCGTCCGCGTACGGATTGAGGCCTTCGCCCGGCTCTCTGCAAGACTGCGAAGCATGTCGCAACCTCATGTCGTCGTGATCGGCGGCGGTATCGCGGGCCTCGCCGCGGCCGCCTTCCTCAGCGGGGCGGACGGTGGCGGCGGGAGAGCCGCCGTCACCCTCCTGGAGGCCTCGGACCGCCTCGGCGGCAAGCTGCGGGGCGGCGAGGTCGGCGGGGTGAAGGTCGACCTCGGCGCCGAGTCGATGCTGGCCCGCCGCCCGGAGGCGGTCGCCCTGGCCCGCTCCGTCGGCCTGGCCGACGCGCTGCAGCCGCCCGGCACCGCCAAGGCCGCGATCTGGACCAGGGACGCGCTGCGCCCGCTGCCCGGCGGCCAGGTGATGGGCGTCCCCGGTGACCTCGACGCGCTCGCCGCCTCCGGCGTGCTCACCCCGGAGGGCCTGGCCAGGGCCGGTCGGGAGGAGAGCACCCCGGCGGTCGGCGACGACATCGCCATCGGCGCGTACGTGGCGGCGCGGCTCGGCCGCGAGGTGGTCGACCGGCTGGTCGAGCCGCTGCTCGGCGGCGTCTACGCGGGCCACGCGGACGAGATCTCGCTGCGCGCGGCCGTCCCCCAGCTGCTCGCCCTGGCCCGCACCGGAGGCCCGCTGCTCGACGGCGTGCACGAGCTGGCGACCCGACCGCAGAGCGGCGGCGGCCCGGTCTTCCAGGGTCTGGAGGGCGGCCTCGGCACCCTGCCCGAGGCCGTCGCCGTCGCCTGCCGCACGGCCGGCGCCGACCTGCGGACCGGCAGTCCGGTGGACGAGCTGCGCCGCACCCACGAGGGCTGGCGTGTGGTCGTCGGCGGCGAGCTGCTGCACGCGGAGGCCGTGGTGCTGGCCGTGCCGGCGCCCGAGGCCGCCCGGCTGCTGCGCGCCGACGCCCCCGGCGCGGCCGGCGAGCTGTCCCGGGTCGAGTACGCGGGGATGGCCCTGGTCACGATGGCCTTCCGCCGCGCCGACCTGCCCCTGCCGCCGGCCGGCAGCGGGTTCCTGGTGCCGCCGGTGGACGGCCGGCAGATCAAGGCGTCCACCTTCTCCTCGAACAAGTGGGGCTGGCTGGAGCGCTCGGCGCCCGACAGCTTCCTGCTGCGCACCTCGCTCGGGCGCCACCGCGAGGAGCAGGCCCTGGACCTCCCCGACGAGGAGCTGGTCGCCCGTTCGCTGGCCGACCTCGGCGCGGCCGTCGGCCTGACCGCCGAGCCGTACGACACGGCGGTCACCCGCTGGCGGGACGGCCTGCCGCAGTACCCGGTCGGCCACCTCGACCGGGTGGCCCGGATCCGGGCGGGCGTCGAGCGGCTCGGCGCGCTGGCCCTGTGCGGCGCCGCGTACGACGGGGTGGGCATTCCGGCCTGCGTCGCGAGCGCCCGCGCGGCCGTCGACAAGGTGTTGACCCCGGCCGCCGGGGCGGCCGTCACAGAAGGGACAATGTCCGCATGACTGACAGCACTGAGCCGCAGGCGGCCGCCGAGCAGGCAGCCGCGCAGCAGCCCGAGAAGAAGAAGGCCCGCGACCTCAACCAGGTGATCCGGTACACCTTGTGGTCGGTGTTCAAGCTCAAGGACAACCTGCCCGACGACCGCGCCGCCCTCGCGGCCGAGGTCGACGAGCTGTTCGCGCAGCTGGCCGCCAAGGACGTCACGGTGCGCGGCACCTACGACGTGTCCGGGCTGCGGGCCGACGCCGACGTCATGATCTGGTGGCACGCCGAGGACTCCGACGACCTGCAGGAGGCGTACAACCGCTTCCGTCGCACCGGCCTCGGCCGCCGCCTGGAGCCGGTCTGGTCCAACATGGCGCTGCACCGCCCGGCGGAGTTCAACAAGTCGCACATCCCGGCCTTCCTCGCCGACGAGGCCCCGCGCGACTACATCTGCGTGTACCCGTTCGTCCGCTCCTACGAGTGGTACCTGCTGCCGGACGACGAGCGTCGCGCGATGCTCGCCGAGCACGGCAGGATGGCGCGCGGCTACCCCGACGTGCGGGCCAACACGGTGGCCTCGTTCGCGCTCGGCGACTACGAGTGGCTGCTCGCCTTCGAGGCGGACGAGCTGCACCGGATCGTCGACCTGATGCGCGACCTGCGCCCGTCGCGGGCCCGCCTGCACGTGCGCGAGGAGGTGCCGTTCTTCACCGGGCGCCGCAAGCCGGTCGCCGAGCTGCTGAACGGCCTGGCGTGACCTGACGCCGTCCGGTCGGACGAACGAAGGGTGCCGCCCCGGTCGGGGCGGCACCCTTCGGCGTTCCCGGGGCGCCGCCCGGGCCGGGGGTTCAGTGCCGAAGCGCCGCGCGCAGCCGGGCGTCCTGGACGGCGGCCGGGCCGGCCATCGCCACCGCGGTCAGCAGCTCCTGCTCCCGGTCGGCCGCCTCCTGGCGCGGCAGCCGGACCGCCCGCAGGACCTCCTGCCCGGCCGGGGAGGCCCAGCGGGTGTACGGGTAGACGTCGACCCGGGCCATCAGCAGGGTGCCCGAGGTGAGGATCACCGGCAGCGCGAACCAGGCGAAGGCCGCCGCCGGGTCCTCCCCGTCGGGAGCGCCCAGGATGATCGCGGCGCCGAGCAGGACCAGCGCGAGCAGCAGGGCCTGGCGTACGTGCCGGACGGCCGTCGCGGTGCTCTGCCGGACCGCCGCCGGGGTGGCCAGGCCGGCCAGCGACAGCCGGGCGCCGACCTCCATCACCGTCGGGTGGGAGGCCATCGCCTGCCGCAGCTCACCGGTGCGGCACTGGCCGTCCGGGCCGACGGCGGCGATCAGCGCCCGCTCCAGGCGGCTGCGCCCGCGCGGGTCCGCCACGCTGGTCCACCCGGTGTGCGCCAGGTGCAGCCGGCCGCGCGAGGCCATCAGTACCAGCGCGAGGTCGACCACCCGGGCCGGGCCGCCGGCGAGGTACGCCGTCTCGTACAGGCCGATCCCGACGGCCTCGGCCGGGCGCGGGGCGTCCGCTCCGGCCAGGGCGTCGGCGGTGGCCGCGATCCGGACCAGCCGCATGCAGGAGAGCACGGCGGCGACGCAGGCGGGGATCAGCAGGAGCAGCCACATGGGGCTGTTCTAGACCGGATCCGGCCATCGCGGAACCGTTCCAGGTGCGCGATACCGAACTGTGACCGCCGGCGGCGCCGGTCACTTGCCGTTGTGATCCGGGTCCGCCGCAAGGGTGATGACGCCCAGGTAGCCGTCGCCGTCCTCGCTGACCGTCAGCAGCATGCCCGGCCGGTAGATGGAGTCGCCGTCGTTGAAGGTGTCGCGGCCGGTGTGCCGGGAGTAGGGCTCCTTGGCGAAAACCGCACTGTTGAGTTTCTCGTCCATCATCAGCTGGGTGGTGAGGGTGCGTTCGTCGTCGACGTGCACCATCGCGTGGACGTGCACGGTCCGGCCGGCGTACCAGCCGGGCCAGACGGTGGTGAACTGCACGATGCCGTCGGCGTTGGTGACCTGGGCGCCGCGCAGGTAGCGCTTGTCGTCGGTGGGGGTCAGGTCGGCCGCGCCACCGGTGCCGCCGCCGGTGCCGCCGGGGGCGCCGCCCGCGCCCGGGCCGCCCGAGGGCGGTGCGCCGCTCGGCATTGCGCCGGGCGGGGCGCCGCCCGGGCCGCCCGAGGGCGCACCGGACGGAGCACCGGCGGGCGGTGTGCCGCCTCCGCCGCCCGCGCCACCGCCGGGAGCCCCGCCCCCGCCGCCCGACGAGAGGCTCTCGGCGCCGGAGTACAGGCCCGCCGCGTCGCAGTGCCAGATCTCCACCACCGCGTTCGGGATCGCCGCGCAGCTCTCGCTGTCCTGGACCCGGACGGCGAGCCGCAGCCTGGTGCCGGCGCGGTCCTCGCGGATGTCGCTGCGGATCTTGTCCGCGTCGAAGTAGTACGGCCCCTGGGTGGTCGCGGCGGTCAGGGTGCAGGTGCCGGAGGCCGCGAACAGCGAGGTCAGGTCCTCGGTGGTGACGGACTGCGGCGAGACGCTCGCACTCGCGCCGGTGGTGGTGGTCGCCCGGCCCCCGCCGCCCTGCCCGCAGGCCGCGAGCAGCGCGCCGAGGCCGATGCTGCTGATGCCCGCCAGCGCCGTCCGGCGGCTGACGCGTCGGCCCTCATGATCGTGTCCCATACCGCGAGGGTAGGAACACGACATGAGGGCCGCATGTGAGGCGGGTGAGCGGGCGATAAGTTGACCCGCCCGGCCCCGCCCCGGCCGCCGGGCCGGGCCTCAGGAACCGCAGCTCGACCCGCCGCCGCAGCTGGAGGAGGAACCGCAGCTGCTCGAGCTGGACCCGCAGCTGCTGGAGGACGAACCGCAGCTCGACGAGGAGGACCCGCAGCTGCTGGCGGAGCCGCAGCTGGACGACCCGCAGCTCGACGACCCGCCGGAGGAGCCCGGGTCCGAGGAGCCGCACCAGGTGGCCGAGGAGCCGCAGCTGGACGAGGACGAGGAGGACGAGCCGGGGACGGTGATCGGCCGCGCCGCGGCCAGCATCGCCGCCTGCAGCTCCTCGTCCGGCAGGCCGGCGTTCACACCCTCCAGGGCCACCACGCCGAGCAGCGCGCCGCTCGCGATGCCCACGCCGTGCCGGGGGCGCCACCCGATGCCGGTCAGCTGCTGGAGCTGGCGCCGGCCCGACGGGGTGATCCGGCCGCGGGCCGGCCGGGTCGTCACCAGCAGGACGACGCCCGCGAACAGCAGCGCCATCGCGCCGCCCAGCACCGGACGTTCGGCGGCCGGCCGGCCGGCCGCCACGATCGAGCCGACGACGGTGCTGACCGGGACTGCCAGTACCACCAGCCAGAGCAGCCGGCGGGCCGAGCGGGCCCGGCGCAACAGGGCCGGGTCGAGCATCAGCCCGTGCGCGGCGAGCCGGTCGCCGATCCGCTGGACGGCGTCGGAGGTCATCACCGCCCGGCGCAGGCCGGGCAGGTCGCGCTGGCGCAGGTCCCCGGCGGCCAGCAGCAGCGCGGCCTCCACCTCGTCGTACGAGGTGTTGGCGGTGACGGTGACCAGCCCGCCGCGCGAGACGATCACCCGGCCCTCCTGGTGCATCCGGACCAGCACGGTGTCGACCACCCGGCCGGGCCCGCCCGCCAGGAACGCGGCGTCCAGCAGCGGGATCCCGGTGCCGGGCAGGTCGGCCGGGTGCGACCGGCGGCGGGCCCGGACGTAGGTCACGACGGTGTACAGGCCGGCGGCGATCAGCAGCACGGTGAGGACGGTGAGGTGCGTGGTGTGCCACATGTGCGGTTCCCCCGGGTGGTGAGTGGTTCGGTCAGTCCTGCTGCGGGCGCAGCGCCCGGCGCAGCCGGTCCAGCGGACCGGAGCGCTGCGGGGGCACCCGCGTACCTGCTGGGGCGAGCCAGCTTTCGAGGGCCCGGCGGCGGTCGGGGGCCGGCTCCTCGGTGGGCCCGGGCGGTCCGGCGCCGGCGGGTTCGCCGGCCCGGTGGCCGTCGGCGAGGAGCCATTCGGCGAAGGCGCGGCCGTCGGCCCGGTAGCCGCCGTCCTGCGGCCGCTGCCGCGCGTACCGCAGGAACAGCGGGCCGAAGGCCGGCCCGAGGAGCTGCGGCAGTTCGGGCACCACCTTGGCGACGGTGTCGCGCCGCTTGGCGGCCAGCCCGAGGGCCTGGGCACGGATCTGCTCCGGGTCGAAGCCCGGCGGCGGCGGGCCGCCGGCGACCAGGGCTGCCAGCAGCGCCGCTTGGCGGCGGGCCAGCGCGGCCCGGGCCACCACCAGTTCGGCGTCGGCGCCGCGGGCCAGGTACTCCAGTCCCTCAGACATGCTGCGGCACCCCCTCCAGCACCCGCCGGATCGCGTCGAGTTCGCCGCCCAGCTCGGCCGGCGACGGGAAGTTTCCGTCCCGCTCCAGCAGCACCCCGGGCGGCGAGACCCGGGAGCACAGCTCGGCGAGCACCTCCAGCACCGGCTCGGTGACGGGGTGGGCGTGGGTGTCGTGCCAGATCCCGTCGACCAGCCGCCCGCCCGCCACGTGCACGTAGGCGATCGCCTCCAGCGGCAGCCGGTCCAGCTCGGCGGCCGGGTCGACCCCGAGGTTGACCCGGTTGGTGTGCAGGTTGGCGACGTCGATCAGCAGCCGGACGCCCGTCCGCTCGACCAGCTCCGCCAGGAACTGCGCTTCGGTCAGCTCGTCCTCGGGCCAGGCCAGCTGGGCCGCGATGTTCTCCAGCGCCAGCGGCACCGGGAGCTGTTCCTGGGCGATCCGGACGTTCTCGGCGATCACCCGCAGCGAATCCCGCGAGCGCGGCACCGGCAGCAGGTGGCCGGCCTCCAGGCCGCCGGCCCGGACGAACGCCAGGTGCTCGGTGACCAGCGGCGACCCCAGGGCCTGGGCGGCCTCGGCGAGCCGGGCGAGCCGGTGCGGCTCGGGCAGGTCGGCGCCGCCGAGGCCGAGCGAGACGCCGTGCGGGACGACGGTGACGCCGCGCTCGCGCAGCAGCCGCAGCGACTCGGGGAGGTGGCCGGCGCAGAGGTTCTCGGCGACCACCTCGACCCAGTCCAGGCCGGGCAGCCGTTCCACGACGGTGTCGATCTCGGTGCGCCAGCCGAGGCCGACACCGAGCCGGGGCAGGGTCGTTGCAGGGGTGGTCATGGGTGCGCCCCCTTCGGAGGGCTTGCGAAAAGGGTGCCGGACGGTGCGCGGGCTTCGTCGCCGGGCGGCCGTCGGGCCGGTGTGGAGTACGTGCCGCGGGGCTTCGGCCCCGCCTGCTGCTGAGGATGTCCCCGGCCGGGGCCGCTGCCAAGCCTCGACCGGGATTCTCAGAGCATTACTTGAGCATATGGCCGCGGCACCGGTGGCCCCGGGGGGTGTCTCAGCCGTGTGACCTGCGGGGACGCGGCCGGGGCAGCGGAAAACCGGAGGCGTACGGACGGCTGCTCGGATAGCGTGGCATGCATATGACTCTGATGATTCGTGACTTCAGCCCCGCCGACGCCGAGGCGGCCGCCGCCTCCCACTGCGCCGGTCGCCCCCACCTGGTCCTCACCGCCGAGGTGTTCGCCTGGCTGCCCGGGCACCTGCCGGCGGAACAGCACTACCGCACCTTCGTGGCCGAGATCGACGGCCGGGTGGTCGGCAGCGTCCGCTGCGGGCGGGTCGTCGACACCAGCGCGGAGGGCATCGGGTACGCCAACGGCAGCGTGCTCCCCGAGTTCCGCCGCCGGGGCGCCTTCACCGCCCTGCTGGCCACCGCCGAGCGGCACCTCGCCGAGCACGGCGCGACCGAGGTGCACAGCTGGGTCGACGACGAGCCGCAGGCCCGCGCCTTCGCCGCCGGGCGCGGCTACCGGGAGGGCAGGATCGCCCACTTCGCCCGCCGCGACCTCACCGCACCGCTGCCGCCGGTGCCGGCGCTCCCGGCCGGCGTCGAGCTGCGGACGGCCGCCGACTACCGCGACGACCCGTACCCGCTGTTCGTCGTGGAGGCGGACGCCGCGCGGGACGAACCCGGCGAGGTGGACATCGACCGGGCCGACTACCAGGACTGGCTGGACGCCGTCTGGTCCCGCCCCGACCTCGACCGCGAACTCACCGTGGTGGCCGTGGTCGACGGTGCCCCGGTGGCCTTCAGCGCGGCCCAGACCGACGGCGGGTCCCGCTACTGGTCGGCCTTCACCGCCTGCCGCCGGGAGTTCCGCGGCCGCGGCCTGGCCGGCCTGGCCAAAATCCACTCCCTGCACCTGGCCCGGGCCGCGGGCCTGACCGAGGCGTTCACCAGCAACGACGCCACCAACGCCCCGATGCTCGCGATCAACGAGCGGCTCGGCTACCAACGCTGCGCGAGCGAACGCAAGTTCGTCAAGCAGCTGACGGTCTGAGGGCCCGCCGGGCGGGCGTGACGCCGCAAATGACGTTGCGTGCGCCCGGCGCGGTACGGCAGGCTGGGGCCACCCACCGAGGGGCGTAGCTCAGTTGGCCAGAGCGGCGGTCTCCAAAACCGCATGTCGCAGGTTCGAATCCTGTCGCCCCTGCTCACCCCGTCGGGCGCGCCGCCGCTCGGGCCGTCGGCCTGACGTGTCTTATTCAATGGCGGCCGGGCCGTGTCCCGATGATGATGCTCGGCATGACCAACGAGACCATCACCGCGGCTGCCTCGGGCGCCTGGGAACTCGGCGACCTGACGGTCAACCGGATCGGCTTCGGCGCGATGCGCCTGACCCAGACCGGCGCGGCCTTCGACCCCCGCGCCGCGCCCAGCGACCGCGGCCGGGCCGTCGGCCTGCTGCGCCGCGCCGTCGAACTCGGCGTCAACCACATCGACACCGCCGCCTTCTACTTCTCATCGCTGCGCTCCGCCAACGAGCTGATCAACAGCGCGCTCGGCCCCTACCCGGACGACCTCGTCATCACCACCAAGGTCGGCCCCGCCCGCGGCCCCGCCGGCGACTGGGCCCAGCACGCCGCGACCCCCGCGGAGTTGCGCGGCCAGGTCGAGGAGAACCTGCGCCAGCTCGGCCGCGACCACCTCGACGTGGTCAACCTGCGCATCCTCGGCACCGCCTCGATCGCCGAGCGCTTCGGCGCCCTCGCCGACCTGCGCGACGCCGGACTGATCCGCCACCTGGGCCTGTCCAACATCCAGCCCGAACACCTCGCCGAGGCCCAGGCCATCGCCCCCGTGGTCTGCGTGCAGAACCTCTACGGCATCGGGATGCGGCCCGAGCACGACGACTTCCTGCGTACCTGCGGCGAGCAGGGCGTCGCGTTCGTGCCCTTCTACTCGATCGCCGCCGCCGGCCGGGAGGGCGGCGCCACCGGCACCGAGGCCGAGGAGGTGCTGGCCGTCGCGCGCGCCCACGACGCGACGCCCGCGCAGATCCGGCTGGCCTGGACGCTGCACCAGGGCCCGCACGTGCTGGCCATCCCGGGCACCGGCGACCCGGAACACCTGGCCGCCAACGTCGCCGCCGGCGCCCTGCGCCTGACCACGGACGAACTGGCCCGGCTGGACGCCCTGCACCGGCGCGGGGCGTGACCGGTGACGGACACCGCGGTGGGCACGGTCGGCGCCCTGCGGCGCTACCCCGTCAAGTCGATGCTCGGGGAGCGGATCCCCGCCACGGAGGTGACCGACCGCGGGCTCGCGGGTGACCGGCGCCTCGCCCTGCTCGATCGGGGGACCGGCAAGGTCGCCAGCGCGAAGACCCCGCGACTGTGGCGCTCCCTGCTCACCTGCGCGGCCGCCCTCGCCGGCCCGGCCGCGCGGATCACCGGCCCGGCCGGCGAGACCCTGCTGAGCACCGACGCCGGCGTCGACGACGCGCTGTCCGCGATCGTCGGCCGGCCCGTCATCCTGACCGACCGGCCGCCGGACGGGGCCGAGCTGGACCGGTCCAGACCCGACGAGGTCCTGGCGCAGGGCCTGGACGCCGAGGTGGCGGCCGATGTCGTCCGGTTCGGGTCGGCGTCCCCGCCCGGGACGTTCTTCGACTTCGCCCCCGTCCACCTGCTGACCACCGCCACCCTGGACCGGCTGGCGGCGCTGAGCCCGCGCGGCGTCGCCGAGGTGGAGCGCTACCGCCCCAACCTGGTGATCGACACCCCCGGTACGGGATTCGTCGAGCAGCAGTGGGTCGGCCGGGAGCTGCGGATCGGCGACCGGCTCGTCCTGCGGGTGGTGGCCTCGACACCCCGCTGCGCGGTGCCGACCCTCGCGCACGGCGACCTGCCCCGGGACGCCGACGCCCTGCGGACCCCGGCCGTGCACAACCGCGTCCCGGCCCTGCCCGGACGGCCCCCGGAACCGTGCGTCGGGGTGTACGCCCAGGTGCTGCGGCCCGGTCCGGTCCGGGAGGGGGACACCGTCCGGTTCTGACGGCCCCTCGGGCGGCCTGGGTAACAGCAGCCGCAGGCATGGGCCTGCGGCTGCTGTCGCGCCGGATCGCTCCGGCATTCGTCCCGCTCACTGTGCGGGTCGGACCTCATTCCCGGTCCGGCCGCCCGCCACTCCCCGCGTGGTGGCGGCCGGCGTCAGTCGAGGTGGGTGCTCGCCACCGGCGTGAAGGTGGCGTCCGGCGACGGGACGTACCAGAAGCAGTAGGTGCCGCGACCGTGGTACTCGCCGCCGTAGGAGAGCGGGTACTCGCCGGTGGTCGGCCCCACGATCCCGTCCGCCCCGTTCGAGGAGGTGGCCCAGAACCGGTTCTGGAACTTCTTCACCGCCTCGAAGGTCTTCGGCCCCCGGACCCCGTCCTCGTCGACCGTGGGCTGGCCGTACTGCCGGGACGGGTCGTTCATCAGGTGCTGCACGCACCACACCGCATGCGGGTTGTGGCGTAGCCCGGGCCGACGTAGGCGGCGCCCGGCGTCGCCTACGCGGTGCCGCTGACCCCGCCGAGCGCCGGCGCCGCCACCCCCGCCGTGAGCCCCAGTCGGGTCACGAACTTCTTCATCATCTCCGCGTTCCTTTCCTAGGTCACCGACGGGACGATCCTCCGGGCCCCCGCCGACGGGGCTCCAACAGGACGCCAACCGCCCGCCAACACCCCGGGAGGCCCGCGGCGGCCGCCGGATGGGCCAGGATGGCCGGGACAGGTCGCGTCAGCAGGGAGGCACACCGATGAGCCGGACACCACCGCCGGGTGCGAAGGGGCCGAGCCGGCCCGGTGGCGGCCGGGGCACCCGGGGGCCGTCCCGCGGCCCGGCGGGCCCGACAGCACCGCCCTTCCCCGACGGCCCGGCGATCGGCGAGCCGGACGGCGGCCACATCGTCCGCCGCCCCGCGCCGGGCACCGACTCGTCGGCCGAGGGCGACGGCGGCGAACCGGAACAGGCATGATCGAGCGGTGCTGGTCGGGGTGGAGAAGTTCGCGAGGCTCCCGGGGAGCCCGCTGCCGGCTCAGGTCAGGACGCCCGCCGGCCGCGCCGCGGTGCGCCGGCGTGGGGCCCGGCCGGTCTGCGTTCCCTGGCACGGCGATGGACATGGACGGGGGCGGTCCGGAGTACGTCGTCGCGATGGCGAACCGCGGCCGCTTCAGCCCGCCTCCGGGCCGCTCCGGTGACCTCCGCCCCGGTGCCGGCGGACGAGCACCCGCCTTGTCACTGCTGCCGGTTCGCCCCGGAGGAGCATGCCGGCCGCCCTCCGGCGGAGGACGAGCGTCGACGAGGACGGAGTTGCCGGCCGCATTCCGTGAGACCGATCGAGGTCAGACCCGGAGACTCCCGCCCCGGTCGCCGGTCCTTGACGGACGACGGCGACCGGAACGGGTCCGCGACACCGAGGGGCCTGGCCACCGACCGGTGGCCGGTTCGCCCCGGTGAGGAGGAGACCCCATGCTATTCCGGAGGCACGCTGTACCTCTCGACAGCCGCTTTACCCGTGCTGGCGTCCTTGAACACCAACGACCACGGTCCGGTGTTGACGTAGTAGCCGTCCTCCGCCGTCTGCTCGGTCCACGTGCCGGTGATCACCGTTCGATCCACCGTGAGTTCAAGCGTCAGCGGTGAATCCGGGTCGGAGGAGGACAGAGACCGACCGGTGATGCGATTCCCGCGCTGAAGCAGGACCACGTGATGACGCTTGGCGGTGTCATGTCGGGGGCCCTGTGCTGTGCGCGATCAGTCCTCGGCCGGCTTCAGTGTCAGCGAGATGCTGTTGATGCAGTACCGCTGGTCGGTGGGCGTCCCGTAGCCCTCGCCCTCGAAGACGTGGCCGAGGTGGCCGCCGCAGGTGGCGCAGCGGACTTCGACGCGCCGCATGCCGAGGGTGGTGTCCTCGATGTACTGGACCCGGTCCTCGGCGAGCGGGGCGTAGTACGACGGCCAGCCGCAGTGGCTGTCGAACTTGGTCTCCGAGCTGAAGAGTTCGGCGCCGCAGGCGCGACAGCCGTAGACGCCGACGGTCTTGGTGTCGGTGTACTCGCCGACGAACGGGCGCTCCGTCCCGGCCTCGCGGAGCACGTGGTACTCCTCGGGGCTGAGCTGCTCGCGCCACTCGGCGTCGGTCTTCTCGATCTTCTTGCTCACGGCGGGCTCCCGGTCGGTCGGACGTCGGGCATGGGTGGCGACGTCAGGCGTTGGTTGCAACGTTCGCGAGGTGCTTCAAGATTTCCGGGCCGAGGTTGGTGACGTCGCCGGCGCCCATGGTGAGCACCAGGTCGCCGGGCCGGGCGAGGCCGGCGAGCACGGCGGGGGCGGCGTCGAAGACGTGCTCGGCGGTGACCCGGGCGTCGGCGCGGCGGGCCGCGTCGATGATCAGTTCGCTGGTGACGCCGGGGATCGGGTCCTCACGGGCGGGGTAGATGTCCAGGACGACGGAGCTGTCGGCGAGCGCGAGGGCCTGGCCCATCTCCTCGGCGAGCTGCTGGGTGCGGCTGAACAGGTGGGGCTGGAAGACCACCAGGATCCGGCCCTGGCCGTCCAGGCCCTCCCGGACGGCTTCGAGGTCGGCCGTCATCTCGGTCGGGTGGTGGGCGTAGGAGTCGATCACCTGGACGCCTGCGGCCTCGCCCTTGAGCTGGAGGCGGCGGCGGACGCCGGTGTAGGCGCCCAGTGCCTTGGCGAGGTCGGTGGCGGGGACGCCGAGGGCGGCGCCGGCGGCCAGTGCGGCGACGGCGTTGTGGGCGTAGTGGCGGCCGGGCACGGACACCGTGAAGGTGAGCTCGGCGCCGTCGAGCAGGACGGTGACCTCGCTGGTCATGCCCCGGGCGGCGACGGAGAGGACCCGGACGGTGGCGTCCTCGGCGGCGCCGACGGTGACGATGTTCAGGCCGCCCTGGCCGGCCAGCCGAGAGGTGAGTTCGCGGGCGCCGGCGTGGTCGGCGGAGATCACCAGGGTGCCGCCGGGGGTGATCCGCCCGGCGAAGGTCTCGAAGGACTCGTAGATCTCTTCGATCGAGGCGTAGTTCGCGTGGTGGTCGAGCTCCACGTTGAGGACGATGGCGACCTCGGGGGCGTACTTGTGGAAGCTGCGGTCGCTCTCGTCGGCCTCGGCGACGAAGATCTCGCCGGTGCCGTGGTGGGCGTTGCTGCCGGGGGCGTCGAGGTCGCCGCCGATGGCGTACGAGGGGTCCAGGCCCAGCTCGGCGAGGCTGACGGCGAGCATGCTGGTGGTGGTGGTCTTGCCGTGGGTGCCCGCGACGGCGAGCGCGCGGCGGCCGCCCATCAGGGCGGCGAGGGCGTCGGAGCGGTGCACCACCGGGACGCCGCGTTCGCGGGCGACGGCCAGTTCGGGGTTGTCCTCGCGGATGGCGCTGGAGACGACGACGCTGCTGACGCCGGCGGGGACGTTCTGGGCGGCGTGGCCGACGTGCACCTGGGCGCCGAGGGCGCGCAGGGCGAGGACGGTCTCGGACTCCTTGGAGTCGCTGCCGGAGACCTGGGCGCCACGGACGGCGAGGATCTTCGCCAGTCCGGACATGCCGGCCCCGCCGATGCCGATGAAGTGCGGGGCGTGCAGGTCGTGCGCGGCGTCGTTCAAGGCGGGGCTCCGTACGGGCTGGGGCGGCAGGGGGACCACGGGGCGGATCGTCCTCGCGGACCGGTCACGTGGACCGGCCGCAAGGACGATTCTGCACCACCGGGGGAGTGGGTCAGGAGTCGCTGGCGAACAGTCGCAGGACCGGGACACCCACCTTGTGCCGGGCCTGGGAGGCCCAGTCGCGGTGGAAGAACTCCTCGACGAAGTGCGGGGAGGTCAGGACCACCACCTCGTCCGCCGTGTTCGCCTCGACCACCGAGCGCAGGCGGTCCAGGGGTTTGTCCTCGACGAGTTCGCCGGTGGCGTCGGCGCCGGCCTCGCGCAGGTGGCGCAGGCTGTGCTCCAGCGACTCACTGGCGAGGGTGGGGGTGGTGTCCGACTCGTCGTGCTCGTGCACCACCTTGTCCAGGTGTCCCAGCGCCACGTCGTCGAGCGCGCGGAGCAGCTCGTCCTGCTTGCCGCGTGGCTGCATCAGGACGATGAAGGAGACCTTCTCCTCGCTGTGGAGCGTGGTGACGAGTTCCACATCGGCATCGGAGAGTGCCTTCTCGATCATCAGTACGGTTTTGAACACGTGAGTCCCTTCCAGTGGCAGGCCCCCGGGTCCGGCGTCCAGTCCCATACTGCCCGGAGGAAGCTTTCCTCACGCTGCACACACGGCACAGCCGCCACAGGGGAGCTGGATCACCAGGCCTGCGGACGCAGGTAACGGGTGAAGAGGAAACCTTTCTGCTCGATCAATGACACCAGTCGCATCCGCTGCACGTCCGGCATTTGCGCGCCGTGGACTATGCGCGGCGCGTCGCCGCCGGTGATCAGCGGCGCCACCGAGAGGCACAGCTCGTCCAGCAGGCCGTCCGCCGCCAGCTGCCCCAGCAACCGCGGGCCGCCCTCGGTCAGCAGCCTGGTCCAGCCCCGCGCGGCCAGCGCCGCGACGGCCGCCTGCAGGTCCACCGAGCCCCGGCCCGCGAGCACCAGGTCGGCCACCTCCGCGACCGCCGCCCGAGCCCCGGCCGGGGCGTCCTCGGTGGTGATCACCACCGTCCTGACCAGCGGCTCGGTGAACAGCGGCGCCGCCAGGTCCAGCTCCAGCGAGCGGCTGACGATCGCGATCACCGGCGCCGGCGCCTGCCCCGCCGCCTGCCGGGCGGCCCCGAACTCGGCCCGGGCCCGGGCCGGCCGGTACCCCTCGGCCCGGACGGTCTGCGCGCCCACCAGGACCACGTCCGAGAGCGCCCGCAGCACCCCGAAGATCCGCTTGTCGGCGTCTCCCGACAGGCCCTCCGAGAGTCCCTCCAGGCGCGCGCCGCCGTCCAGACCGGCCACCATGTTGGCGCGCAGCCACGGCCGGCCGTGATTCACCTGGTCGGGGTACGCGTAGACGGCCGCGAGCGACTCCAGCGACGCCGGATCGGGTGGCGCGGCACCCGGCTCGGGCCGGGGCAGGGGAGAGATCAGCTGCTGCATGAGAGCCAGTCTTCCACCAGGCGTACCCTCTACTAACGTGCCCGCAGCCTCCCGCCCCGACGCAATAGCGACCCCGGACCAGGTCCCGAACCCGGCCGGCGACCGCGCCGCGACCGCCGTGCCCCCGTTCGCGCTGACCGACCGCCGCCCGGTGGTGCCCGCCGAGCGGCTGGTCGCCGAGATGGTCCCGCCGCCGCGCTTCTCCGACGTCAGCTTCGGCAGCTACCTGCCGGACCGGACCCAGCCCAGCCAGTACGAGGCCGTGCAGGTCCTGGAGGAGTTCGCGGCCGGCCTCAACCACGCGAGCACCGCGCCGAAGCGCAGCTGGTTCCGCCGCACCGCCCCGGTGCCCGCCGGCCCGTCCGGGGTCTACCTCGACGGCGGCTACGGCGTCGGCAAGACCCACCTGCTGGCCTCGCTCTGGCACGCCACCCCCGGCCCCAAGGCCTTCGGCACCTTCGTCGAGCTCACCAACCTGGTCGGCGCGCTCGGCTTCCAGCAGGCCGTCGGGACGCTCTCCGGGCACCGGCTGCTCTGCATCGACGAGTTCGAACTGGACGACCCGGGCGACACCGTGCTGGTCTCCACCCTGCTCGGCCGGCTGGTCGAGAACGGCGTCAAGCTCGCCGCGACCTCCAACACCCTCCCCGACAAGCTCGGCGAGGGCCGGTTCGCCGCCACCGACTTCCTGCGCGAAATCCAGGGCCTGGCCGCGCACTTCCGCCCGCTGCGGATCGACGGCCAGGACTACCGCCACCGCGGCCTGCCCGAGGCCCCGCCGCCGTACACCGACGAGGCCGTCGAGGCCGCCGCCGGCCGGACCGCCGGCGCCTCGCTGGACAGCTTCGACGACCTGCTGAAGCACCTCTCGGCGGTCCACCCCAGCCGCTACGGCGCGCTGCTGGACGACGTCCAGGCGGTCTTCCTGCGCGGGGTGAAGCCGGTCGAGGACCAGTCCACGGCGCTGCGGCTGGTCGTCCTCGCGGACCGGATGTACGACCGGGAGCTGCCGGTCACCGCCTCCGGCGTCCCGTTCGACCAGGTGTTCTCCGAGGAGATGCTGCGCGGCGGCTACCGCAAGAAGTACCTGCGCGCCGTCTCCCGCCTGGTCGCGCTGGCCCGCGACAGCGCCAAGGTGGGGTAGCACCGGACCGGAGCGGTCACCGGTCGGCCAGGGCGTCGAGCATCCTCGTCGTCAGTGCCGCCACCTCGGCGTGCGGTGCGGCGCCGAGGGTGTCGAAGGCGCCGGCCGACCGGGCCAGCGCGATGCCGGCGACCGCCGCGACCGCGAGTTCGGCGCGGAGCCGGGCCCGGTCGGTGCCGGAGCGTTCCAGCCGCTGCTCCAGCGGGTCGGTGAGCCGGGTGGCCAGCGCCGTCCGGGCGGCCCGCTGGACGACCTGGTCGTCGTGCGGGCGGACGGCGGCCTGCAGTACGGGGCTGGGGCCCATCCGGTCGACCTTGGCGAGCACCTCGTCCAGCCGGCCGGGGGCGAGGAGGTCGGTGAACGGCCCCTCGGGGTCGTTGTCACTGTGCAGCGCGGCCACGTAGAGGGCCGCCTTGCTGCCGAAGTAGCGCGCGATCAGGGCCGGGTCCACCCCGGCCTGCTCGCCGATCTCCCGGACGGTGGTCCGCTCGAAGCCCCGCTCGCCGAACAGGGCCCGCGCGGCGTCCAGCAGCGCCCGGCGGCTGCCCTCGGCGTCCCGGCGGCGGGGCGTGGCCGCCGCCGCAGGGTTGGTGTCCGTCATCGGCCCTCCCGATGGTCCGCGGGGACGCGTCCGGGCCGGTTGCCGTCCTGGCCGTGCCCCTCGCCGCCGTCCGGCCCGCTGCCGGTGGCCCCGGCGGTGACCTTACCGGCGGCGCCGTCGGAGACGTCCGCGCCGTCCCGGGTGGCGGGGGCGACGGCGGCGCCTTCCCCGCCCGGCCGGCGGGCCGGGAGCAGCAGGCCGGCCAGCCCGGCGAAGACCCAGACGCCGATCCCGACCAGCGTCGCCACGGTGTAGCCGCTCTCGGCGGGCAGCCGGGCCGGCGGGGTGGTGTGGGCGGTCAGGATGCCGGCGCTGAGCGCGCTGCCGATCGAGCCGCCGATCACCCGGAGCACCTGGTTGACGCCGAGCGCGCTGCCGGTCTCGCCGGGCGGGACGGCGCTGACGATGAAGGCGGGCATCGCCGCGAACGTGCACCCCACCCCCAGGCCGGCGATCCCCATCAGCAGGAAGATCTCCCAGAGGCCGGAGCGGGCGAAGCAGAAGACCAGCATCGCGACCACGAAGGCCAGCGCGCCGGCCGGCATCACCGCCCGGGCGCCGAACCGCCGGCCGATCAGCGGGGCCACCCGGCTGGCCCCGACGCTGGCCACCGAGAACGGCAGCAGGGTGAGGGCGGCGACCACCACGGACCGGCCGAGCCCGTACCCGGCCGAGACCGGGGTCTGCACGTAGCGGATGACCAGCGACATCAGGAAGTACATGCCGACGCCGGCGACCAGGCCGGTGACGTCGGCGGCCAGCACGGCCCGGTTGCGCAGCAGCCGCAGCGCGACCAGCGGATGCTCCGTCCGCAGCTCGTGCCGGACCCAGGCGCCGAGGGCCAGCGGGGCGACGGCGGCGACCGCCAGCAGCCGGGCCGAGGTCCAGCCCCACTGCCCGCCCTCGCTCAGCGCGACCAGCAGGGCGGCGAGGCCGAGGCCGAGCAGGACGGCGCCGGGGGCGTCCAGCGGGCGGTGCGGGCGGTGCGTACTGGCGGGCAGCACGAACGCGGCGGCGGCGAGCACGGTGGCGCCGGCCGCGGCGGCCACCCAGAAGGCGGCGTGGAAGCCCAGGTGCTGGGCGATCATCCCGGTCAGCGGGTAGCCGAGCCCGACACCAGCGACGGTGGTGACGGAGAGCGTCGCGACGGCGGACCGGGCCCGCAGGGCGGGCAGGTGGTCGCGGGCGACGCCCATCGCCAGCGGGGTCAGGCCGAGGCCGATGCCCTGCAGTGCCCGGCCGGCCAGCAGGAGCGGGAACCCGGCGGGCAGGGCGGCGAGCACGCAGCCGGTGACGATCAGGGTCAGCGCGCCGAGGACGACCCGGCGCCGGTGCGGCCCGTCGCTGAGCCGGCTGAGCACCGGCGTGGCCACCGCGCCGGCCAGCAGCGTGATGGTGAGGGACCATTGCGCGCCGCCCAGCGAGACGCCGTAGTCGGCGGCGACGGTCGGCACCAGCGGTGCGCCGAGGCTGCTGACCACGGCGACGACCATGCCGAGGAAGACCAGGACGGGGACCAGGGCCCGGCCGCGTACGGTCCGCGGGTCGGCCAGGACCGGTGCGCTGGGGGTGCCGGGGCGCACGGGGTGCTCCTTGTCGTCATTCGATGTCATCAGCTGATGTCATCGAATGATGACACGTTCTCCCGCCCGGTTGAAGGGCCCGCCGCCGCCCCCGGCCGCCCGTGCCCGCGGAACCCCGCCGGATTGTCGGTGCCGGGCCTTACGGTGGAGGCGTGCGACCCATCACGAGCATTGAGCGGACAGTGGCGCCCTTCGAGGTCGTCAGCCCCTACCAGCCCAACGGCGACCAGCCCGCGGCCATCGCCGACCTGGAGCGCCGCATCCGGGCCGGCGAGCAGGACGTCGTCCTGCTGGGCGCCACCGGCACCGGCAAGTCGGCCACCACCGCCTGGATGATCGAGAAGCTCCAGCGGCCCACCCTGGTGATGGCGCCCAACAAGACCCTGGCGGCCCAGCTCGCCAACGAGTTCCGCGAGCTGCTCCCCAACAACGCCGTCGAGTACTTCGTCTCGTACTACGACTACTACCAGCCCGAGGCGTACGTCCCGCAGACGGACACCTACATCGAGAAGGACTCCTCCATCAACGAGGAGGTCGAACGGCTGCGCCACTCCGCGACCAACTCGCTGCTCACCCGCCGCGACGTGGTCGTGGTCGCCTCGGTCTCCTGCATCTACGGCCTCGGCACGCCGCAGGAGTACGTCGACCGGATGGTGCAGCTCAAGATCGGCGAGGAGATCGACCGGGACGTCCTGCTGCGCCGCTTCGTCGACATCCAGTACTCCCGCAACGACCTCGCCTTCACCCGGGGCACCTTCCGGGTCCGCGGCGACACCATCGAGATCTTCCCGGTCTACGAGGAGCTGGCCGTCCGGATCGAGATGTTCGGCGACGAGATCGAGGCGCTCTACACCCTGCACCCGCTCACCGGCGAGATCATCAGCCAGGACGACTCCGTCCACATCTTCCCCGCCTCCCACTACGTGGCCGGCCCGGAGCGGATGGAGCGGGCCGTCAACGGCATCGAGCAGGAGCTGGAGCAGACGCTCGCCCGGATGGAGAAGCAGGGCAAGCTGCTGGAGGCCCAGCGGCTGCGGATGCGGACCACCTACGACATCGAGATGCTGCGCCAGATCGGCACCTGCTCCGGCGTCGAGAACTACTCGATGCACTTCGACGGCCGCGAGCCGGGCACCGCCCCCAACACCCTGCTCGACTACTTCCCGGAGGACTTCCTCCTGGTCATCGACGAGTCGCACGTCACCGTCCCGCAGATCGGCGCGATGTACGAGGGCGACGCCTCCCGCAAGCGGACCTTGGTCGAGCACGGGTTCCGGCTGCCGTCCGCGATGGACAACCGCCCGCTCAAGTGGGAGGAGTTCCTGGAGCGCACCGGCCAGACGGTCTACCTCTCGGCGACCCCGGGCAAGTACGAGCTGTCCCGCGGCGACGGCGTGGTCGAGCAGATCATCCGCCCGACCGGCCTGATCGACCCCGAGATCGTGGTCAAGCCGACCGAGGGCCAGATCGACGACCTGGTGCACGAGGTGCGCAAGCGGGTCGAGCGCAACGAGCGCGTCCTGGTCACCACCCTGACCAAGAAGATGTCCGAGGACCTCACCGACTACATGCTCGGCCTCGACATCCGGGTCCGGTACCTGCACAGCGACATCGACACCCTGCGCCGGGTCGAGCTGCTGCGCGAGCTGCGGGCCGGCGAGTACGACGTCCTGGTCGGCATCAACCTGCTCCGCGAGGGCCTCGACCTGCCCGAGGTCTCCCTGGTCGCCATCCTGGACGCGGACAAGGAGGGCTTCCTGCGCTCCGGCACCTCGCTGATCCAGACCATCGGCCGGGCCGCCCGTAACGTCTCCGGCCAGGTCCACATGTACGCGGACCGGATCACCCCGGCGATGGAGAAGGCCATCGAGGAGACCAACCGCCGCCGGGAGGTCCAGCAGGCGTACAACGCCAAGCACGGCATCGACCCGCAGCCGCTCCGCAAGAAGATCGGCGACATCCTCGCCACTCTCAGCCGCGAGGAGATCGACACCGAGGAGCTGCTCTCCACCGGCTACCGGGGCAGCGGCAAGGGCAAGGCCCCGGTGCCCGCCCTGGGGGCCGACCGCAAGCCCGCCAAGAGCCTGCCGGCCACCGAGCTGGCCGACCTGATCCAACAGCTGACCGAGCGCATGCACGCGGCCGCCACCGACCTCCAGTTCGAGGTCGCGGCCCGGATCCGGGACGAGGTCAAGGAACTCAAGAAGGAGCTGCGTCAGATGCGCGAGGCGGGCATGGCCTGAGCCGGCCGGCGCGGCCGACCCCGGGGGTGTCCCGGGACTGGTACAAACGGTCCGTCCTGCACGGCGGCGACATCCGCAGGCCATAGGCTTGCCTGCGGGTGTCGGCAGCGTGCCGCCGGCCGGCCGGCGGCCGGAGGCGGTCCGGGGCCGGTACCAGGGGGCCTCAGCCGGGGGACGGCAACGGGGTGTTCCGCCGTGGAGCCGGCGCGGGATACCGACCCGCGTGGCCGAGGAGAGAGGACAGCACCGTGTCGGTGAACCTGGCCAAGGGACAGTCGGTCAGTCTGCAGAAGAGTTCGGGCGAGTCCCTGACCGTCGTCCGGATGGGGCTGGGCTGGCGGGCCGCCCCCAAGCGCGGCCTGTTCGGCAGCCGCACCCGCCAGATCGACCTGGACGCCTCCGCGCTGCTCTACGCCGAGAAGACCCCGTCCGACGTGGTCTTCTTCCAGCACCTGGAGAGCAACGACGGCTCGGTGCGGCACACCGGCGACAACCTGGTGGGCGGTGCCGGGGCGGGCGACGACGACGAGTCGATCCTGGTCGACCTGGGGCACGTGCCCGTGCACATCACCCAGGTGGTCTTCACGGTCAGCTCGTACACCGGGCAGACCTTCGCCGAGGTGCAGAACGCGCACTGCCGGCTGGTGGACGAGAGCACCGGCCAGGAGCTGGCCCGCTACGAGCTGGCGGGCGGCGGCCCGCACACCGGCCAGATCATGGCCAAGGTGTTCCGGGAGGAGTCCGGTGGCTGGGGCATGCAGGCGATCGGCGCGCCCGCCCGGGCCCGGACCTTCCAGGACATGCTGCCCGCGATCGACCCCTTCCTCTGAGCCCGGCCCGGATTCCGCCGCGCCGATCCGCCCGCCCGACCCACGGCGCCGATCCCACGGTGCCGACTCCGGTGCGCCCACCCCCGCCGCGCCGACTCCCTTGCACTGATCCCGCGCCCCGCGCCCCGGCCCCGCTGGGGCCCTCCGACAGGCCGGGCCCCTTCGTACGGTCCTGCCGGCGGGCGGGTACGGGCCAGCTTTTTACCTTCTTTACCTTTTCTTGGGCTTCCTGTTAGTGTTGGGCGCAGCGGAGGGGAGTATTCCCCCGCAGTGTTCCCGTCATCACGGACGCCTGTTCCAGGTTTCCCGGGGCGCTGGTCCGTCTGCCCCGGCTCGTGGGGCCGACGGGCGGAAGAGACCTCCGGCAGTGACGATGACTGTCTCGCCTATCTGCCGGAGGAGCAGCAGAAGTGGACGTTTCCGTATCCATGTGGGTCGGCACCATCGGGGTGTTGATCGCCCTGATCGTGGCCGATTTCTTCATCGGCGGTCGAAAGCCCCATGAGGTCTCGATCAAGGAGGCCGGAATCTGGACGGGGGTCTGGATCGTCCTGGCCCTGATGTTCGGCGGATTCCTCTGGTGGCACTCGGGCTCGCAGCCCGCCACGGAGTTCTTCGCCGGGTACATCACCGAGAAGTCGCTGAGTGTCGACAACCTGTTCGTGTTCATCCTGATCATGGGCAAGTTCGCGGTGCCCAGGATCTACCAGCAGCGTGTGCTGATGTTCGGTGTGATCATCGCGCTGGTCCTGCGCGCGGTCTTCATCGCCGGCGGTGCCGCCCTGGTGACGCAGTTCTCCTGGGTCTTCTACATCTTCGGCGCCTTCCTGATCTGGACGGCCTGGAAGCTGATCAAGGACGCCCGGGCCGGCGAGGAGGAGGAGTTCGAGGAGAACCGCCTGCTCAAGACGATCGAGCGGCGCTTCCCGTCGACCAGCGTCTACCACGGCACCAAGCTCTTCATCCGGGAGAACGGCCGCCGGCTGATGACGCCGATGCTGATCGTGATGATCGCGATCGGCACGACCGACGTCCTGTTCGCGCTCGACTCGATCCCCGCGATCTTCGGCCTGACCCAGGACCCGTACATCGTCTTCACCGCCAACGCCTTCGCCCTGATGGGTCTGCGTCAGCTGTACTTCCTGATCGGCGGTCTGCTGAAGAAGCTCATCTACCTGTCGTACGGCCTGTCGGTGATCCTCGGCTTCATCGGCGTGAAGCTGGTGCTGCACGCCCTGCACGAGAGCGGCCTGCACGTGCCGGAGATCGGCATCCCGCTCTCGCTCGGCTTCATCGTGGTGGTCCTGACCGTCACCACGGTGGCCAGCCTGATCGCCTCGAAGCGGCAGGAGGCCGCGGCGGGCGAGCGGCAGGAGAAGATCGACGTCTGACGCCCTCGGGCGGGCGAGGCGGCCCCGCGGACCGGAACACCGGTCCGCGGGGCCGTTCGCGTTCGCGTACGTGTCACGTTCAGCGGTGGCTTCCCGTCCGCTGCACCGAGCGCGTTCCCGGTCACGTTCTCGCTCGCATTCCCGGGGGCGGTCCGGCCGCCTGTGGCCCGGTGGCTGACGGTCGCTTCGGCTGACGGCTCCTCGGGTGGACGGCCGGTTCGCGACGGGCCCGGCCGGTGGGTGTCTCCGTGCGGCCCGCCCTCGACGGCTCGGTAATATTTCCCGGCAGTCGTACCGCTATTCGGGGCACAATCGCGGGCAGACCACCGAAAGCAGGCTCCCGTGACTCCCGTACCGACCCGTCCGACCCTCGACGACCTCTTCGACGCCGCGGATCTCGCGGCCGCGATCGAGGCCGGACACGTCACCCGCAAGCCGCACCCGACGCTGCCGATCTCGATCTACACCTACACGCCGATCTGTCAGTACGGGCATGTCTGGACCCCGGTCACCATGCGCTGCCGGGGCCTGATCGCCGACGACGCGAGCGGCGAGGTGGTCGCCCTGCCGTTCCCGAAGATCTTCGTGACGGCGATGCACGGTCTGCACGACTTCGCGCCGGAGCTGCCCGCGGAGCCCTTCGAGGTCTTCGAGAAGGCCGACGGCAGCCTGGCCATCGTCTTCCACCACGCCGGCCGCTGGCACGCCGCCTCCAAGGGCTCGTTCATCTCCGAGCAGGCCCGGTGGGCGCAGCAGGTCCTGGACCGCTCCGACACGAGCGGCCTCGACGAGGGCCTCACCTACCTGGCCGAGGCGATCTACCCCGGCAACCGGATCGTCGTGGACTACGGCGCCCGCCAGGAGCTGGTGCTGCTCGCCGCGTACCGGCCCGCCGACGGCACCGAGGAGCCGCTGGCGGCCGCCGCCGAGCACTGGGCGCCGATCGGCCCGGCGGTCCGGAGCTGGGGGCTCAGCTCGGACGTCGCGGAGCTGGAGAAGCGCGCCGCGACGGACACCTCCATGGACGGCGACCAGGTCGGCGGGACGCAGGAGGAGGGCTACGTCATCCGGTTCGCCTCGGGCGTCCGGGCCAAGCTCAAGCTGACCGCCTACCTCGCGCTGCACCGCCTCTACACCGGCACCAACGAGAAGACGGTCTGGGAGGCGCTGGCCGCCGGCCGCGAGCCGGGGACGCTGTTCGACCGGGTCCCGGACGAGTTCCGGGACTGGGTGGAGCAGATCGCCGACCGCCAGCGCGCCCAGGCCGCCGAGTTCGTGGCCCGGGCCGGGGCGGACTTCGCCCTGATCCCGGCCGGCCTGGACCGCAAGTCCTTCGCGGCCGAGGCCAAGAAGTCCCGCCTGCCCGCCGCGATGTTCCGCCTCTACGACGGGCGGGACGTCACCGACATGGCCTGGAGGGCCGTCAAGCCCCGCGGCGACGCGCCGTTCAAGACCGACGACGAAGGCTGAACCATGCCCACCGTGCACCTCACCACCGGCCTGCCCGCCTCCGGGAAGACCACCCGGGCCCTGCAACTCCTGGCGGACTCCCGGGGCACCATGCGCCGGGTCAACATGGACGACATCCGCGCCATGCTCGACGAGCACGGCGGGGAGCGGGCCTGGAGCCACAAGCACGAGAAGACCGCGATGGCCGTCCAGGAGGCCGCGATCCTGGCCGCCGTCCGGGACGGCTTCGACGTGATCGTCGACAATACCCACATGACCTCGGGGATGGCCGGCCGGCTGAAGGCCGTCCTGGCCCAGGCGGACGACATCACGTTCGTCGTCCACGACTTCACCGACGTCCCGCTGGAGGAGTGCCTGGCCCGCGACGCCGCCCGCGCCGACCCGGTCGGCGAGGAGGCGATCCGGCGGCTGGACCAGCGGCACCGCTCGGCCCGGCGCAGCGGCTGGCGGCTCACCGCCGAGTGGATGGCCGAGACGATCCCGGTGCAGCCGTACGTGCCCGCCGAGGGGCTGCCGTCGGCGGTGATGGTCGACATCGACGGCACGCTCGCCCTGAACGTCTCGCGCGGGCCGTACGACTTCCAGCACTGCGACGAGGACGCCCTCAACCCGGCGGTCGCGGACACCGTCCGGCTGTACCGGGACGCCGGCCACCAGGTGGTGGTCCTGTCCGGTCGCAGCGAGGAGTACCGGCCGCAGACCGAGGCCTGGCTGGCCACCCACAGCGTGCCGTACGACGAGCTGTGGATGCGCGCGGCGGGGGACACCCGCCGGGACGACGCGGTGAAGCTGGACCTCTTCGACGCCCACGTCCGCCACCGCTTCGCCGTCCGGGTCAGCCTCGACGACCGGGACCGGGTGGTGGCGCTCTGGCGCCGGCTCGGTCTGCCGACCTTCCAGGTCAACTACGGGGACTTCTGACGATCGCCGGACCGGTCGGTGGGGCCGCCCCGACCGGGGGCGGCCCCACCGTCGTGTCACCAGCCGCGCTCGCGCCACTCGCCGAGCTTCGGGCGCTCGGCGCCGAGCGTGGTGTCGGCGCCGTGGCCGGGGTAGACCCAGGCCTCGTCCGGCAGCACGTCGAAGATCTTCTCGTTGACGTCCCGGAAGAGGCTCTCGAAGGCCGCCGGGTCGCCCCAGGTGTTGCCGATCCCGCCGGGGAACAGGCAGTCGCCGGTGAAGACGTGCTGGTGGCCCTGCGGGTCGTCGTAGACCAGCACGATCGCCCCGGGGGTGTGCCCGACCAGCTGGCGGACGGTCAGCTCGACCTGGCCCACCCGCAGCACGTCGCCGTCGTCCAGCAGCAGGTCGGTGGGGACGTCCACCGCCTCGGCGTCGATCCGGCCGGCCGCGGTACGGGCGCCGGTCGCGGCCACCACCTCGGCCAGCGCGCCCCAGTGGTCGTGGTGGCGGTGGGTGGTGACGACGGTGGCCAGCCGGTCGCCGACGGTCTCCAGCAGTACCGGCGCGTCCGCGGCCGCGTCGATCAGCAGCTGCTCGTCGGTGGCCCGGCAGCGCAGCAGGTAGGCGTTGTTGTCGTACGGGCCGACGGCCACCTTGCTGATGATCAGGTGGGCCAGCTCGCGCACGTCCGGCGGGCCGCCGACCTTCACCGCTCCGTGGTACGTCATCGGGGCGCTCCTCGTTGGTCTCGGGTGCTGCCGAAGGGCAGGACTCCTGGCTCTGCAGTGATCATCGCGTGGTCCCCGCCCGCGCCGCGAGTCCCGGCGTTCCCATCGTGGCGCGCTCAGCCGAGCGGCGGAAGCCCGGGCAGCGCGGTGCGGGGGTCGGTGAGCTGCCGGCCGTCCTGGTGGACCTGCAGGCCGTCGCCGGCCGACCGGCCGGACAACCAGGCGGTGAGCGCCCGCACCGGGCCCTCGGCGGTCAGCGCGGGCTCGCCGTCCCGGTCGCCGATCCGGGCCCGCTCCCCGGTGTCCTCCGCGACCAGCTGGACGCCGGGCAGTCCGGGCGCGCCGTCCAGCTTGGCCGCCAGCCGGCGGAACTCGGCGGTGGCGAACTCCCGCGGCCAGTGCGCGGGGGTGTGGCCGGCGTCCAGGTCGACGTGGTGGTACTCGACCTCCATCAGGCGCCTCCAGGGGATCTCGGACGCCTCGAAGGTGAAGCCGGCGCGGTGGCGGACCTCCGCCGTCCAGGCCTTGTCGTCGAGTTCGGCGGCGGCCGCGGTGAAGCGCAGGGCGGAGGCACGGATGTCGTCGAGCTGGACGTCGAGCGGTCGCGGCGCACCGGCCTCGATGTCCCGGTCCCGGGTCTCGGGGGTGGCGTACTGCGGGATGTCCGTGCCGGTGCGCGCGCCGTCGAGGAGGTTGACCAGCGAGTCGGCGTTGCGGGCGATGTGCGCGAGGACGTGGCCGCGGGTCCAGCCGGGCAGGGCCGAGGGACCGGCGAGGGCTTCCGGGTCGAGTGCGGCGACGGTCCGCAGCAGCTGGGCGGTGCTGTCGGCGACCAGGAGCAGGCTCGCCGCCGCGGCCCGGGCCGCGATGTCGGGAGCGCTGGGTGCCGAGTGGTCGGTGTCGGTCATGGTGTTCCCCTCCGAAGGTGTCGCCCGGCCGGTCCGAACCCGCCCGGGTCTGTCGTGCCCTGTCCGGTGACGCGTGGACCGCTGGGTGTCGCCCTGGCCGCGTGCCTGCCGGGGCGGCCGCTCGTTGAGTGGTACGACGCTATCGCCGATCCGCCGGGCGGTGGGGCGGATATCCGGTGCGGCGGCCCGGATTGGCCGGTTCACCTGGGGGGTTGTCCGGGTTGCGGGGTCGGGCGGGGCCGGGCCGCCGTCACCCGTTCGGGTGGTCTCCACTGGACAAGCTCGATAATCGAACGCCTGAGCTAGTAGGCTGGCCGTCCCAAGCTGCGAGACTGGGACACCGGAAGAACGGGCCCTCCGCGCTCGTTGGCATCTGGGTGAGAGTCCTCAGCCAAATCACTGAGTGAGAAGCCCACCGGAGAAAGGCGCCAGAAGCAGTGGCCGACCGCCTCATCGTCCGCGGTGCTCGCGAGCACAACCTCAAGAACGTCTCCCTCGACCTCCCGCGCGACTCGCTGATCGTCTTCACCGGCCTCTCCGGCTCGGGCAAGTCCTCGCTGGCCTTCGACACGATCTTCGCGGAGGGGCAGCGGCGCTACGTCGAGTCGCTGTCCTCGTATGCCCGGCAGTTCCTCGGGCAGATGGACAAGCCCGACGTCGACTTCATCGAGGGCCTCTCCCCGGCCGTCTCCATCGACCAGAAGTCGACCAACCGCAACCCCCGCTCGACCGTCGGCACCATCACCGAGGTCTACGACTACCTCCGGCTGCTGTTCGCCCGGATCGGCAAGCCGCACTGTCCGCACTGCGCGCGGCCGATCGCCAAGCAGTCCCCGCAGGCCATCGTCGACCGCGTGCTGGAGCTGGCCGAGGGCACCCGCTTCCAGGTGCTGAGCCCGGTCGTGCGGGAGCGCAAGGGCGAGTTCGTCGACCTGTTCGCCGACCTCCAGTCCAAGGGCTACGCCCGCGCCCGGGTGGACGGCGCGACGATCCAGCTGGCCGAGCCGCCCAAGCTCAAGAAGCAGGAGAAGCACACGATCGAGGTGGTCATCGACCGCCTCACCGTCAAGGACAGCGCCAAGCGCCGGCTGACCGACTCCGTAGAGACGGCCCTCAAGCTGGCCGGCGGCATGGTGGTGCTCGACTTCGTCGACCTCCCGGACGACGACCCCGAGCGCGAGCGGATGTTCTCCGAGCACCTCTACTGCCCGTACGACGACGTCTCTTTCGAGGAGCTGGAGCCGCGCTCCTTCTCCTTCAACTCCCCGTTCGGCGCCTGCCCCGACTGCTCGGGCCTCGGCAACCGGATGGAGGTCGACCCCGAGCTGGTCATCCCCGACGAGGAGAAGTCCCTCGACGAGGGCGCGATCCACCCGTGGTCCGGCGGCCACACCAAGGAGTACTTCCAGCGGCTGATCGACGCGCTCTCCGGCGAGCTGGGCTTCCGTACCGACATCCCCTGGGCCGGGCTGCCCGCCCGCGCGAAGAAGGCGCTGCTGTACGGCCACAAGCACCAGGTCGAGGTCCGCTACCGCAACCGCTACGGGCGCGACCGCTCCTACACCACCGGCTTCGAGGGCGCGGTGCCGTTCATCCAGCGCCGGCACACCGAGGCGGAGAGCGACAGCAGCCGCGAGCGCTTCGAGGGCTACATGCGCGAGGTGCCCTGCCCGACCTGCGAGGGCACCAGGCTCAAGCCGGTGGTGCTGGCGGTCACCGTGCAGGGCCGCTCGATCGCGGACGTGTCGGCGATGTCGATCAGCGACTGCTCCGACTTCCTCGGCGCGATGAAGCTCGACCGCCGCGACAAGCAGATCGCCGAGCGGGTGCTGAAGGAGGTCAACGAGCGGCTGCGGTTCCTGGTCGACGTCGGCCTGGACTACCTCTCGCTCAACCGCGCGGCCGGCACCCTCTCCGGTGGTGAGGCCCAGCGGATCCGCCTCGCCACCCAGATCGGCTCCGGCCTGGTCGGCGTGCTCTACGTGCTGGACGAGCCGTCCATCGGTCTGCACCAGCGTGACAACCACCGTCTGATCGAGACGCTGGTCCGGCTGCGGGACATCGGCAACACCCTGATCGTCGTCGAGCACGACGAGGACACCATCAAGATGGCCGACTGGGTGGTCGACATCGGTCCGGGCGCCGGCGAGCACGGCGGCAAGGTGGTGCACTCCGGGTCACTGAAGCAGCTGCTGACCAACAAGGAGTCGCTGACCGGCCAGTACCTGTCCGGCAAGCGGTCCATCCCGATCCCGGCCGCCCGCCGGCCGCGCGACAAGAAGCGCCAGCTGGTGGTGCACGGCGCCCGCGAGCACAACCTCAAGGACGTCACCGTGGGCTTCCCGCTCGGGACGTTCACGGCGATCACGGGTGTCTCCGGCTCCGGCAAGTCCACCCTGGTCAACGACATCCTCTACACCCACCTCGCCCGGGAGCTGAACGGCGCGCGCAGCGTGCCCGGCCGGCACACCCGGGTCACCGGCACCGACCTGGTCGACAAGGTCGTGCACGTCGACCAGTCGCCGATCGGCCGCACCCCGCGTTCCAACCCGGCCACCTACACGGGCGTCTTCGACCACGTCCGCCGGCTGTTCGCGGAGACCCAGGAGGCGAAGGTGCGCGGCTACCTGCCGGGCCGCTTCTCCTTCAACGTCAAGGGCGGCCGCTGCGAGAACTGCTCGGGCGACGGCACCATCAAGATCGAGATGAACTTCCTGCCGGACGTCTACGTGCCGTGCGAGGTCTGCCACGGCGCCCGGTACAACCGGGAGACGCTGGAGGTCCACTACAAGGGCAAGTCCATCTCGGAGGTGCTGGACATGCCGATCGAGGAGGGCCTGGCCTTCTTCGAGGCCGTCCCGGCCATCGCCCGGCACCTGCGCACCCTCAACGACGTGGGCCTCGGCTACGTCCGGCTCGGCCAGTCCGCGCCGACCCTCTCCGGCGGTGAGGCGCAGCGCGTCAAGCTCGCCTCCGAGCTGCAGAAGCGCTCCACCGGCCGGACGGTCTACGTGCTGGACGAGCCCACCACCGGCCTGCACTTCGAGGACATCAGCAAGCTGATCAAGGTGCTGGACGGGCTGGTCGAGAAGGGCAACACGGTCGTCGTCATCGAGCACAACCTCGACGTGATCAAGACCGCCGACTGGGTGGTCGACATGGGCCCCGAGGGCGGCTCCGGCGGCGGCTCCATCGTCGCCGAAGGCACCCCGGAGGAGGTCGCGTCCGTGCCCGCCAGCCACACCGGCAAGTTCCTGCGCGACATCCTGCCCGACGTCAGTGACGCGCCCGCGCCCGCACCGGTGAAGGCGCCCCGCAAGCGCGCCGCCGCCAAGAAGTAACCCAGGCCCCGTGCCGTCCGCCCCCGGCCCACCCGGGGCGGGCGGCACGGTCTCGCGCCGTAGAATGCGGACGCGACCGGCGGGCCGCCCGACAACGGGAGCCCCGAGCCGAACCCGCCAGGGCCGGCCGCGGCAGATCCGACCGTACGAGCAGGGAGCAGCCACCGATGTCCGAGGCCCAGCCGAGCCCCGCCACCACCCGCCGCACCCTGCTCTGCGGGGCGGCCGCCGTGCTCGCCGGCGGCGGTGCGCTCGCCGTCTCCGGCTGCGGCTCCTCGTCCTCGAGCGACTCCGCCGGCGCCGCGGCCGGCCCGGTCGAGGTCGGCCCGGCGAGCGAGGTGCCGGTGGGCGGCGGCAAGGTGTTCCGCGAGAAGAAGATCGTCGTCACCCAGCCGACCGAGGGCCAGTACAAGGCCTTCAGCGCCAAGTGCACCCACGCCGGCTGCATCGTCGACCAGGTCAAGAACAACGAGATCCTCTGCCCGTGCCACGGCAGCCGGTTCAGCATCACCGACGGTTCGGTCCAGGGGACGGGCCCGGCGCCCACCCCGCTGCCCTCGTACCAGGTGGCGGTGGAGGGCGGCACCCTCAAGGTGACGCCCGCCTGATCGGCCCCGGCCGCCTCGGCCGCTCCCCCCGAGCGGCCGGGCCCCGGGCGACCGGCGCCTCGGCCGACCGGGGCCTGTGCGGTGCCGGCCCTCAGCAGGTGCCGGACGGGACCCACTTGTGGGAGGCGATGTTGTTCTCCAGGGTCTCGCCGCGCCCGCCGCCGCTCCCGCGGTTGAAGGTCACCGTCGACAGGTCGTCGATCACCGTGCCGGTGTTGATGCAGCGGTAGGCGCCGGTGTAGCCGGTGCCCCAGTAGACCAGGACGTCACCCATTCCGTCGTCCACGCCGTTGTTCCAGAGCGAGTGGGTCACGTTGGCGCACGACCCCCAGTTCGAGGAGTTGCCCTCCCACTGGGCGCACTGCGCACTCCGGTTGACGCCCAGGTAGGCGTGCAGGTTGCCGTCCGCCGAGAGCTGCGACGGTGCGGCCTGGGCGGTGGACGGCAGCAGGGCGGCGAGCGCGGCCACGGCCGCGCCGGCCACAACGGTGGAGATCTTCCTCATGCTGGGCACTCCCTCTTCGAGGTGAACGGTGACGGGTGAACGGTCCGGTCGGTGATCGCCCCTGGACACGCGGGGACGGATGCCCGGATGCGCCCCCACCCCTGTCGGGGGCGCCGGCCGGGCTCCCCTTCGGGCCGGACAACTCCAGCCTGCGGCCCGGGAGCAGGTGACCGGCAGGCCTTTCGGCGGAGCCTTAAAGGCCCTGCTGGACGGCGTGCGTCCGACCCGCGAGACTGCAGCCGGGGCGGGGGCGGAAGCCTCCGGGGGAGGGGAGGACCATGCTGCGGATCCATTTCACGGCGGACGACCTGGCCAGGACGAGGGTGGCCGGCACGGTCGGGGCGGCCGCCGAGACCGGCCACGCGCTCGACCAGTTGCTCTGCCGCGCCGGCCCGGTGGCCTTCCGCCCCTGGCGCAGGCAGCTGAGCAGGCAGCTCGGCGGCCGGCTCCGGGACGTACTCGGGCCGCTGGTCTCGCTGGTGCCCGGCCCCGGCCAGCTGCTCGACCTGACCGCGCTCGCCGGCTCGGGGCCCTCCATCGAGGCCGGCACGGAGCAGCTGCGGTCCGCCGCCGACTCGCTGGTGCGGCTGGAGATCGAGCACCTCACCCTGCCCCGGGCCGAACCCCGCTGGTCACGGGCGCTGATGGAGGGCGACCGGGAGGCCAGGGAGGTGCTGGCCGACTCGCTCGACACCTGCTACCGGGTCCTGGTGGAACCGCACTGGCACCGGATGCGCGGACACCTCGACGCGGTGAAGGCCGGATACGCGCGCACCGTCCTGGACGGCGGTGTCGAACGGCTGCTGGAGACGGTCTGCCCGGCGCTGGTGCGCTGGGAGGCGCCGGTGCTGAGGGTCCGGTACCCGCGGGACGCCGACGTCCGGCTCGGCGGCCGCGGACTCGTCCTGGCACCGACGGTGTTCCTGGGCGGGCAGGCCGTCCTGCTGACCGACCTGACGGACGAGGCCGCCCCGCCGGTCCTGGGCGTCCCGGCGCTGGGCGACCCGCTCACCGCGGCCGCGCTCTGGGCGGACGGGGACCAGGACGGCGGTACGGAGGCCCGGCGCTCCCTCGGCGCCCTGCTGGGCCGGACCAGGGCGGCGGCCCTGGACGTGGTCGCGCAGGGCTGCAGCACGGGGGAGCTGGCCCGCAGGCTCAACATCTCCCCGGCGGCCGCCAGTCAGCACGCGGGCGTGCTGCGCGATGCCAATCTGATCATCACCCGCCGCCGGGGCGGCGCGGTGCTGCACTCGATCACCCCGCTCGGCGTCGACCTGCTGAACCGCGGCGCCGCCCGCTGAGCGCCCGCCGGACCCACCACCCGCCCCGGCACCCGACGTCGCGCCCCGGCATGCCGTCCGGCCCGCCGCCCGCCCTGCCGCCGGACCCACCGCCCGACCTGCGGACGGACCGGCCGCCGGACCGGCCGACCGAACCGTGAACCGGGCCCCGGGATGTCCGGCCGACTCGGTACGGTAGACCCATGGCTGACCCGTCCACCTACCGCCCCGCCCCGGGCGCGATCCCGACCTCACCCGGTGTCTACCGGTTCCGCGACGTTCACGGGCGGGTCATCTACGTCGGCAAGGCCAAGAGCCTGCGTCCGCGGCTGTCCTCCTACTTCCAGGACATCGCCGGCCTGCACCCCCGTACCGCGACGATGGTCACCACCGCCGCCTCCGTCGAATGGACGGTGGTCGGCACCGAGGTCGAGGCGCTGCAGCTGGAGTACTCCTGGATCAAGGAGTTCGATCCCCGGTTCAACGTCAAGTACCGGGACGACAAGAGCTATCCGGAGCTCGCGGTGACCCTCAACGAGGAGTTCCCGAGGGTTCAGGTGATGCGCGGGGCGCACAAGAAGGGCGTGCGCTACTTCGGTCCGTACGGGCACGCCTGGGCGATCCGCGAGACGGTCGACCTGCTGCTGCGGGTCTTCCCGGTCCGCACCTGCTCCAACGGCGTCTTCAAGCGGGCGGCCCAGGTCGGCCGGCCCTGCCTGCTCGGGTACATCGGCAAGTGCGCGGCGCCCTGCGTCGGCAAGATCTCGCAGGCCGAACACGTCGAGCTGGCCGAGGAGTTCTGCGACTTCATGGCCGGGCGCACCGGCAACTACCTGCGCCGGCTGGAAGAACAGATGCGGGACGCCGCCGCCGACATGGAGTACGAGAAGGCGGCCCGGCTGCGCGACGACATCGGCGCCCTCAAGCGGGCGATGGAGAAGAACGCCGTCGTCCTCGCCGACGGCACCGACGCCGACCTGCTGGCCCTCGCCGAGGACGAACTGGAGGCCGCCGTCCAGATCTTCCACGTCCGCGGCGGCCGGGTGCGCGGGCAGCGCGGCTGGGTCACCGACAAGGTCGAGGACGTGGACACCGCGGCGCTGGTCGAGCACGCCCTCCAACAGCTGTACGGGGGCGGCGCGGAGAGCGTCCCGCGCGAGGTGCTGGTGCCGGCGATGCCCGAGCCGGCGGGGCCGGTCCGGGAGTGGCTGAGCGGCCTGCGCGGCTCCCAGGTCGATCTGCGGGTGCCGCAACGCGGCGACAAGAAGGACCTGATGGCCACGGTCGAGCGCAACGCCCAGCAGTCGCTGGCCCTGCACAAGACCAAGCGCGCCTCCGACCTCACCACCCGCAGCCGGGCACTGCAGGAGATCGCCGACGCGCTGGAGCTGGACTCGGTGCCGCTGCGCATCGAGTGCTTCGACATCTCGCACCTGCAGGGCGAGGACGTGGTCGCCTCGATGGTGGTCTTCGAGGACGGACTCGCCCGCAAGAGCGAGTACCGGCGGTTCCAGATCAAGGGCTTCGAGGGCCAGGACGACGTCCGCTCGATGCACGAGGTGATCAGCCGGCGGTTCCGCCGCTACCTCCAGGAGCGTGAGCAGACCGGCGAGTGGGCCGTCCCGGAGGCCGACGACCCCGGGCAGCAGCAGCCGGCCGACGCCAACGGCACCGGCACCGGTGCGGCGGCCGCGGGCGAGCTGCCCGCCGGCCCGATCGACCCGGAGACCGGCCGCCCGCGCCGGTTCGCCTACCCGCCGCAGCTGCTGGTGGTCGACGGCGGCCAGCCGCAGGTCGCCGCCGCCCGCCGGGCGCTGGACGAGCTGGGCATCGACGACGTCGCCCTCTGCGGCCTGGCCAAGCGCCTGGAGGAGGTCTGGCTGCCCGGCGAGGACGACCCGGTGGTACTGCCCCGCAGCAGCGAGGGCCTGTACCTGCTGCAGCGGGTCCGCGACGAGGCGCACCGGTTCGCGATCTCCTACCAGCGCAGCAAGCGTTCCAAGCGACTCACCGCCGGGGAGCTGGACTCCGTACCCGGCCTGGGCGAGACTCGCCGCCAGGCACTGCTCAAGCACTTCGGTTCGCTGAAGAAGCTCAGGGCGGCCACCGTGGACGAGCTCTGCGAGGTCCCGGGGATCGGCCGGCGCACCGCCGAGACTGTTGCGGCAGCGTTGGCCTCCCGTACACCTGCGGCATTCGCGGTGAACACCGCCACCGGAGAGATCCTTGACGACGGCGCCGACGAGGGCGCCGTGACCGGGGGCGGCGCCGCGGTGCCCGCCGGGGCAGCGCCGCCCGCAGGGCCGTCGGCGACGATGCCGCCGGCCGCAGCGCCACCGACCGCACAGCAACCGGAGACGCCATGACGGCCGGCGCCGCCCGTCAGCCCGCGCGGCCCGCGTTCACTCCCCAGGGTGACCTGGGGAAGCGCGACGCCGCCCCGGGCGTTCTCCTCAGCAGAACCATTGAGAGCGGGGAAGCGAAGTGACCGTGACAGACGATGGGGGTACCGCCCGGCCGCAGCCCGGGGCGGAGACCACCCCGGAGCTGGTGATCATCTCCGGCATGTCCGGGGCCGGCCGCTCCACGGCGGCCAAGTGCCTGGAGGACCTGGGCTGGTTCGTCGTGGACAACCTGCCGCCGGCGCTCATCCCCACCATGGTCGACCTCGGCGCGCGCTCCCAGGGCGCCGTCGCCCGGATCGGCGTCGTGGTGGACGTCCGCGGCCGCAAGTTCTTCGACGACCTGCTGACCTCGCTGGACGAGCTGGAGAAGCGCGGCGTGCGGCTGCGGGTGGTCTTCCTGGAGTCCTCCGACGACGCGCTGGTCCGCCGGTTCGAGAGCGTCCGCCGTCCGCACCCGCTGCAGGCCGAGGGCCGGATCGTGGACGGCATCGCCCAGGAGCGGGACCTGCTGCGCGAGCTGCGCGGCGAGGCCGACCTGGTGATCGACACCTCCAACCTCAACGTCCACCAGCTGCGGGCCAAGCTCGACGCCCAGTTCGCCGACCACGACGAGCCCGAGCTGCGCGCCACGGTGATGTCCTTCGGCTTCAAGTACGGCCTGCCGGTCGACGCGGACCTCGTGGTGGACTGCCGGTTCCTGCCCAATCCGCACTGGGTCCCGGAGCTGCGTGCCCGCACCGGCACGGACAGTGACGTCGCCGACTACGTGTTCCAGCAGCCCGGGGCGAACGAATTCCTTGACGGCTACACGGACCTGCTGCGTATCGTCACCGAGGGGTACCGCCGCGAAGGAAAGCGGTACATGACGCTTGCCGTAGGCTGCACCGGTGGCAAGCACCGCAGCGTGGCCATGTCCGAACGGCTGACGAAGCGTCTCATCGCCGACGGGGTGGAGACGGTGCTCGTCCACCGGGACATGGGACGGGAGTAGCCGCGACGCCCTGCCGCCAGGCAGCCGGCGGCGGCAGGCAGAGGAACGCGAGGTGGTTGTGGCGGGATACGTGCCCGGGCGGCAGCTCCAGAACAAGGCCGCCGACCGGTCGGCGGTCCCCTTGCGCTGGATGACGGGCAAACCCCGTGCCAACGCTCCGAGAATCGCGGCGCTGGGCGGCGGGCAGGGCCTGTCGGCCTCGCTGTCGGCGCTGCGCCGGCTCACCACCCATCTCACGGCGGTGGTGACCGTGGCGGACGACGGCGGCTCCAGCGGCCGGCTGCGCACCGAGCTCGGGGTCCTGCCGCCGGGTGACCTGCGCAAGGCGCTGGCGGCGCTGTGCGGCGACGACGACTGGGGCCGGACCTGGTCCGAGGTGATCCAGCAGCGCTTCAGCGGCACCGGCGAGCTGGGCGGGCACGCGGTCGGCAACCTGCTGATCGTGGCGCTCTGGGAGAAGCTCGGCGACCCGGTGGCCGCCCTCGACTGGGTCGGCCGGCTGCTCAACGTGCAGGGCCGGGTGCTGCCGATGTCCGCCGTCCCGCTGGACATCGAGGCGGTCGTCCGGGGCCACGACCCGGCCCTGCCCGGCGAGCTGTCCGCCGTGCGCGGCCAGGCGAACGTCGCGGTGACCCCCGGCACGGTGCAGTCCATCCGGCTGCTGCCGGACGCGCCGCCGGCCGTCCCGGAGGCCGTCGCGGCCGTCCGGGAGGCCGACTGGGTGGTGCTGGGCCCGGGCTCCTGGTTCACCAGCGTGCTGCCGCACCTGCTCGTCCCGGACCTCGCCGAGGCGCTCGTCGAGACCCGGGCCCGGCGCCTGCTCACCCTGAATCTGGCCCCCCAGCCCGGCGAGACCGAGGGCTTCACGCCTCAGCGCCACCTGGAGGTGATGGCCGACCATGCCCCGGGGCTCGCCGTGGATGCGATCCTGGTGGACGAGCGGGCGGTCACCGGCGGCGCCTTCGGCGTCGCCGACCTGGCCGGCCTGGAGAAGGCGGCGGAGCGGATGGGCGCGGCACTGGTGCTCGACCGGGTCGCCGCGGCGGACGGGACGCCGCGACACGACCGGGAGCTTCTGGCCGCGGCGTACGACCGGATTTTCCGGACACATGGAAGGATCGGCCCATGGCGATGACGGCAGCGGTGAAGGACGAAATCAGCCGGCTCCCCGTCACCCGGGCCTGCTGCCGCAAGGCGGAGGTTTCGGCGATCCTCAGGTTCGCCGGCGGCTTGCACATTGTGAGCGGCCGGATCGTGATCGAGGCTGAGCTGGACACCGGCGTGGCGGCGCGGCGACTGCGCAAGGATCTGCTGGAGATCTTCGGACACTCCTCGGATCTGGTGGTGATGGCCCCCGGCGGCCTGCGACGCGGCAGCCGGTACGTGGTGCGGGTGGTCAAGGACGGCGAGCTGCTCGCGCGGCAGACCGGGCTGGTGGACGGCAGGGGTCGCCCGATCCGGGGCCTGCCCCCGGCGGTGGTCTCCGGCGCGACCTGCGACGCGGAGGCGGCCTGGCGCGGGGCGTTCCTGGCGCACGGCTCGCTGACCGAGCCGGGGAGGTCCTCCTCGCTGGAGATCACCTGCCCGGGCTCCGAGGCGGCGCTGGCGCTGGTGGGCGCGGCCCGGCGGCTCGGCATCCCGGCGAAGGCCCGGGAGGTGCGCGGCGTGGACCGGGTGGTGATCCGGGACGGCGACGCGATCGGCGCGCTGCTGACCAGGCTGGGCGCGCACGAGTCGGTGCTGGCCTGGGAGGAGCGCCGGATGCGCCGCGAGGTGCGGGCCACCGCGAACCGGCTGGCCAACTTCGACGACGCCAACCTGCGCCGCTCGGCGCGGGCGGCGGTCGCGGCCGGCGCCCGGGTGCAGCGGGCGCTGGAGATCCTGGGTGACGAGGTGCCCGAGCACCTGGCGGCCGCGGGTCAGCTGCGGATGCAGCACAAGCAGGCCTCGTTGGAGGAGCTCGGCGCGCTCGCCGATCCGCCGCTGACCAAGGACGCGGTGGCCGGCCGGATCCGCCGGCTGCTGGCGATGGCCGACAAGCGGGCCTCCGAGCTCGGACTGCCGAGCACCGAGGCCAACCTGACCGACGAGATGGCGCTGAGCTGAGCCGGGCAAAATGATCTCAGTTGCTGAACGGCTGGTGTCCCACATCGTGGACACCAGCCGTTTCGCGTCCGAACTGTTCGACGGCTCCGGCCCAAGTGCCTTTCGGTGTCCGGCGACCAGCTCCGCGGCGGCCGGCGGTACACGCCCTGCTCGGGCGCCCTCGGCGCGCCACGCCACGGTGTCGGCCCAGGGCGATGTGCCCTCGCCGCTCTCGGAGAGGTAGGGTCATGGGTGGTCGGGGACATCCCATTTCCACCCCGTCGGCATAGTTCCGGCGTACCTAACAAGGAGATCGGTTCGTGACGATCCGGGTAGGCATCAACGGATTCGGCCGCATTGGCCGCAACTTCTTCCGCGCGGTTCGGGCCCAGGCCGCGGACATCGAGATCGTCGGTGTCAACGACCTGACCGACACCAAGACCCTGGCGCACCTGCTGAAGTACGACTCGATCCTGGGCACCCTCCAGGCCGAGGTCAGCCACACCGCTGACAGCATCACCGTCGACGGCAAGACCTTCAAGGTCATCGCCGAGCGCGACCCGGCCAACCTGCCCTGGGGCGAGCTGGGCGTGGACATCGTGATCGAGTCGACCGGCATCTTCACCAAGGCCGACGCTGCGAAGAAGCACGTCACCGCCGGTGCCAAGAAGGTCATCATCTCGGCGCCCGCCACCGACGAAGACGTCACCATCGTGATGGGCGTCAACGACGACAAGTACGACGCGGCGAACCACACCGTCATCTCCAACGCCTCCTGCACCACCAACTGCGTGGCGCCGATGGCCAAGGTTCTCCAGGAGAACTTCGGCATCGTCAAGGGCCTGATGACGACGGTGCACGCGTTCACCAACGACCAGGTCACGCTGGACTTCCCGCACAAGGACCTGCGTCGCGCCCGCGCCGCCTCGATCAACATCATCCCGACCTCGACGGGTGCCGCCAAGGCCACCGCCCTGGTCCTGCCGGAGCTCAAGGGCAAGCTGGACGGCACCTCGCTGCGCGTCCCGGTCCCGACCGGCTCGATCACCGACCTGGTCGTCACCCTCGAGCGCGAGGTCACCGTCGAGGAGGTCAACGCCGCCTTCCAGAAGGCGTCCGAGGGCTCCCTCAAGGGCATCCTGCAGTACACCGAGGACCCGATCGTCTCCTCCGACATCGTGAACTCGCCGTTCTCCACGATCTTCGACTCGCTGATGACCATGGCCCAGGGCAACCAGGTCAAGATCTTCGGCTGGTACGACAACGAGTGGGGCTACTCCAACCGCCTCGTCAACCTGACCACCCTCGTCGGCGGCCAGCTCTGACGCAGCGGGAGCTGACGTGAAGTGAGGACAGGGCCCGGACGGCCGTGCGTGGCCGTCCGGGCCTTGTTCCTTGGCGTGTCCCTGCGCCCGCCTCACCGCGGCACCCTCGCTTCTCGGACCCGGCGGCCCGGCGTCGTGCCGTCGCCTCGCTCCAACTCTCCCCAGGAGACTCGAAGACCGTGAAGACCATCGAAGACCTCGACGTCGCCGGCAAGCGCGTGTTCGTCCGCGCCGACCTCAACGTCCCGCTCTCGAACGGGAGCATCACCGACGACGGCCGGATCCGTGCTGTCGCGCCGACCATCGCCAAGCTGCTGCAGGCCGGCGCGAAGGTGATCGTCGCGTCCCACCTGGGCCGTCCCAAGGGCGAGCCCGACCCGCAGTTCTCCCTCGCTCCGGTGGCCGTGCGCCTCGGTGAGATCCTTGCCGCGCCGGTCTCGTTCGCGACCGACACCGTGGGCGAGAGCGCGAAGGCCACCGTCGCCGCCCTGGCCGACGGCGAGGTCACGCTGCTCGAGAACCTGCGCTTCAACGCGGGTGAGACCGCCAAGGACGACGCCGAGCGCGGCGCCTTCGCGGACGCCCTCGCGGGCCTCGCCGACCTCTACGTGGGCGACGGCTTCGGTGCGGTGCACCGCAAGCACGCCTCGGTCTACGACCTGCCGGCCCGCCTGCCGCACGCCGTCGGCGACCTGATCGCCACCGAGGTGGGCGTGCTCAAGCGCCTCACCGACGAGGTCGAGCGCCCGTACGTCGTCGTGCTCGGCGGTTCGAAGGTCTCCGACAAGGTCGGCGTGATCGACAACCTGCTGGGCAAGGCCGACCGCATCCTGATCGGCGGCGGCATGGCGTACACCTTCCTCGCGGCTCTGGGCCACGAGGTGGGCATCTCGCTGCTGCAGAAGGACCAGATCCCCACCGTCCTGGAGTACCTGGAGCGCGGCAAGGCCAACGGCGTGGAGTTCGTGCTGCCGGTGGACGTCTCGGTCTCGGGGAGCTTCCCCGACCTGAAGACGCTGGCCCCGGTCGCCGACTTCGAGGTCGTCGACGCGGACAAGATCCCCGCCGACAAGGAGGGCCTGGACATCGGCCCGAAGTCGCGCGAGCTGTTCGCGGCCAAGCTGGCCGACGCGAAGACCGTGTTCTGGAACGGGCCGGTCGGCGTCTTCGAGCACCCGGCCTTCGCCGAGGGCACCAAGGCCGTCGCGCAGGCACTGCTCGACAGTGACGCGTTCACCGTGGTCGGTGGCGGGGACTCCGCCGCCGCCGTCCGTATCCTGGGCTTCGACGAGACGAAGTTCGGGCACATCTCGACCGGCGGGGGCGCGAGCCTCGAATACCTGGAGGGCAAGACCCTCCCCGGTCTCGCCGCCCTGGAAGGCTGATCAATGAGCGAGCGTCTCCCGCTGATGGCGGGCAACTGGAAGATGAACCTCAACCACCTTGAGGCCATCCAGCACACCCAGAAGCTGGCCTTCGCGCTGGCCGACAAGGACTACGAGGCGGTCGAGGTCGCGGTGCTCGCGCCGTTCACCGACCTGCGCTCGGTCCAGACCCTGGTCGACGGCGACAAGCTGAAGATCAAGTACGGTTCGCAGGACATCTCGGCCCACGAGTCCGGTGCCTACACCGGCGAGGTCTCCGGCCCGATGCTCGCCAAGCTGAAGTGCACCTACGCGGCCATCGGCCACTCGGAGCGCCGCCAGTACCACGGCGAGAACGAGGAGATCGTCAACGCCAAGGTGAAGGCGGCCTACCGCAGCGGCATCACGCCGATCCTGTGCGTCGGCGAGCCGCTGGAGATCCGCAAGGCGGGCACCCACGTCGCCCACACGCTGGCCCAGCTGGACGGCGCCCTGGACGGCGTGCCGGCCTCGGACGCCGAGAGCATCGTCGTGGCGTACGAGCCGGTGTGGGCGATCGGCACCGGCGAGGTGGCGACCCCCGAGGACGCCCAGGAGGTCTGCGCGGCGATCCGCGTCCGGCTGGCCGAGCTGTACGACGGTGAGCTGGCCGCGAAGGTCCGCGTGCTCTACGGCGGTTCGGTGAAGGCCTCCAGCGCGGCCGGCCTGATGGCCAAGCCCGATGTGGACGGCGCCCTGATCGGTGGTGCCTCCCTGGACGCCGACGAGTTCGTCAGGATCGTGCGTTACCGTGAGCAGGCAGTAGGCTAACGCCGCTGCAGCAACGTAGGCTTTGGGGCCGGGCCGCTCAGGGCGGCCCGGCCCCTTGCCGATGAACGAGAGAGTTGGTCCGCTGTGTTGGTTCTCGGGTTCTCCATCGCCCTGATCATCTTCAGCCTGCTGATGGTGCTGCTGGTACTGCTGCACAAGGGCAAGGGCGGCGGCCTGTCCGACATGTTCGGCGGCGGCGCGATGTCCGCGGGCGGCGGCTCGGCCGTGGCCGAGCGCAACCTCGACCGCATCACGATCATCATCGGGGTCGGCTGGTTCGCGTGTGTCATGGTTCTCGGCCTGGTGCTCAAGTACAAGAGCTGATGTTTCCTGCGCGAACAGCCTTTTTGCCGCATATCTGACGGCGCGTCGTCCGCCCGCCTATCCTGAGGGAGTGCCCACCGAGGGCGCATTCCCGGAGGCGGTGCGGACAGATCCTTATCGGCTGCTTACACTGGGACAACTTCGCCACCGCCCGCAGGCCGCAGCCGGCCGGCAGTGGATACTGGCCGCGACCCGCACCCCGCGAGGGGCCAGGGTCTCCCTGTCCCAGGGTGTCGGCTGAGATCGCATCGCATCAGCACGCAGGGAGTCAGACCGTGGCAAGTGGCAACGCCATCCGTGGCAGCAGAGTCGGCGCCGGCCCGATGGGCGAGGCGGAGCGCGGCGAGTCCGCGCCCCGCAACCGGATCTCCTTCTGGTGCGCCAACAAGCACGAGACGCGCCCGAGCTTCGCCGCCGAGGCCGTCATCCCGGACACCTGGGACTGCCCGCGCTGCGGCTTCCCGGCCGGCCAGGACGAGCACAACCCGCCGGCCCCGTCGCGCAACGAGCCGTACAAGACCCACCTCGCGTACGTCCGCGAGCGGCGGACCGACGCCGACGGCGAGGCGATCCTCGCCGAGGCGCTGGCCAAGCTGCGCGGCGAGATCTGAGCTGACGTCACCCGCGTGCGGGGGGTCGGGCCACCGGCCCGGCCCCCCGCACGTTTTCCGCTTCCTCCCGGGCCGCCACCCGTGCCCGCCCCGCTGATCGGCGCAGCCCGCCCCGGCGGTGCGGCGGTCGCCGTGTGAGCGCCGTAAGGCCCTCGCGGCCGGGCCGGGCGCCGGCGGTTGGTCCGGCGGCGGCAGCGGGCCGCCCTGGCGCTCCGGACGCCCTCCTGCGGTGGTCGCCCGCACCGCCGACCGGGCCGCACCGGTGACCGGTCGCACCGCCGGACGGGCCGCGCGGACGACCGGAGGGGGCGGGCGCCGTGGCGCCCGCCCCCTCCGTCCGTACGGTCCTGCGTTACTGCGGTCCGGCTGTCAGGCCGAGGCCGGCGGGTACAGCTCCGCCGGGATGTTCGACGCGGCGGCCCGGTCGAGCAGCCAGAGCGTCCGGGCGCGGCCGTACGCGCCCGAGGCGGGCGCCTGCAGCTCGCCCGGGCCGGAGAGGGCCAGCGCGACCGCGTCGGCCTTGTCCTCACCGGCCGCGAGCAGCCAGACCTCGCGGGCGGCCCGGATCGTCGGGAGGGTGAGCGAGACCCTGGTCGGCGGGGGCTTGGGAGCCCCCCGGACGCCGATCACCGTCCGCTCGGTCTCCCGGACGCCCGGGTGCTCGGGGAAGAGCGACGCCACATGGGTGTCCGGGCCGACCCCGAGCAGGAGCACGTCGAAGGCCGGTACGCCCAGCCGGTCGCCCGGCTCGGCGGCCGCGGCCAGCTCCTTGGCGTACCGGTCGGCGGCCGCCTCCACGTCGGAGCCGTCGACACCGTCCGAGGCCGGCATCTCGTGCACCCGCGCCGGATCGACCGGGACCTGGTCCAGCAGCTCGGCCCTGGCCTGGACGGCGTTGCGCTCCCCGTCCCCGGCGGGGAGGAAGCGCTCGTCGCCCCACCAGAGGTCCAGGTACTTCCAGTCCACCGCGTCGCGCGCGGGGGAGGAGGCGATCGCGGCGAGCAGCGCGTTGCCGTTGCGCCCGCCCGTCAGCACCACCGAAGCGGTGCCGCGGGCGGACTGCGCGTCGACGATGCGGGTGATCAGCCGGGCCGCCGCGGCCTGGGCCATCAGCTCCTTGTCCCGGTGGACCACCAGCTGCGGGACGGCGGCGGTCACGAGCCGCTCCGCTTGGGGGCGCGCTTGGCCGGAGCCTTCTTCGCCACCCCGCTCGCCGTCTTCCTGGCCGGAGCCTTGGCAGCGGCCTCTGCCGGAGCCTTCGCCTCGGCCGGCACCTTGACCGTCACCCGGGCCGGGGCGGCGGTGGCCGCCTCGACCGTCTTGGCGGCCTTGGCAGCCTTGTCGGCCGCCGCAGTCTCGGCGTTGACCGGCTCGCGCAACCGCTCGACGGGCGTCCGGACCGACGTCGCGTAGATGTCGTCCGGGTCGAGCCGGCGCAGCTCCTCGGCGATCAGCTCCGAGGTCTCGCGCCGCTTGAGCGCCACCTGGCGGTCCGGCGCGCCCGGCATGGACAGGGTGCCCATCAGGCCGTCGGGACGGTCGAGCGTGATGTCGCCGTCCTTGGTGCGCAGGGTCACCGAGGTGATGCCGGGGCCGCCGGTGACGACCCGCTCCACCGGTACGTGCAGCCGGGTCGTCAGCCAGAGGCCGAGCAGCTCGACGCTCGGGTTGTACGACTCGCCCTCGACCACGGCGTAGGTGACCTTCGCCGGGCGCTGGTCCAGGGCGGCGGCCAGCATGGAGCGCCAGCCGGTGATCCTGGTCCAGGCGAGGTCGGTGTCGCCGGGGGTGTAGCTCTGGGCCCGCTGGGCGAGCTGGCCCACCGGCGACTCGGCGGTGACCGCGTCGGTGATCCGGCGCTGGGCGATGGAGCCCAGCGGGTCCTGCGCGGGGTGCGCGGGGGAGTTCTCCGGCCACCAGACCACCACCGGGGCGTCCGGCAGCAGCAGCGGCAGGACGACCGACTGCGCGTGCGCGGCGAGCTCGCCGTGCATCCGCAGGACGACCGTCTCGCCGGAGCCGGCGTCGGAGCCGACCAGGATCTCGGCGTCCAGGCGGGTCTCGGCGCGGGCCCGGGGCGAACGCCCGGCGCGCTTGATCACCGCGAGGGTGCGCGAGGGGTGCTCGCGGGAGGCGTCGTTGGCGGCCTTGAGGGCGTCGTAGGCGCTGCCCTCGTCGGTCACGATCACCAGGGTGAGCACCATGCCGGCCGCGCCGGCGCCGCCGGCCCGCCGGGCGTCCATCAGGGCTGCGTTGATCTTGCTGGACGTGGTGTCCGTCAGGTCGATCCTCATGGCCGGCGCCAGCTCCTGCCGTCTCGTGCGAGCATCTCGTCCGCCTCAACCGGGCCCCAGCCGCCCGCCGGGTACTGCGCCGGCTTGCCGTGGGTGTCCCAGTACTTCTCGATCGGGTCGAGGATCTCCCAGGAGAGCTCGACCTCCTGGTGCCGGGGGAAGAGGTTGGCGTCGCCCAGCAGCACGTCCAGGATGAGCCGCTCGTACGCCTCGGGGCTGGACTCGGTGAACGACTCGCCGTAGGCGAAGTCCATCGTCACGTCCCGCACCTCGAAGGAGGTGCCCGGCACCTTGGAGCCGAACCGCACCGTGACGCCCTCGTCCGGCTGCACCCGGATGACCAGGGCGTTCTGCCCCAGCTCCTCGGTGGCGTAGGAGTCGAACGGCAGGTACGGCGCCCGCTGGAAGACCACCGCGATCTCGGTCACCCGGCGGCCCAGGCGCTTGCCCGTGCGCAGGTAGAACGGGACGCCCGCCCAGCGGCGGTTGTTGATCTCCAGCTTGATGGCCGCGTAGGTGTCGGTCTTCGAGGAGGGGTTGATGCCGTCCTCGTCGAGGTACCCGACGACCTCCTCGCCGCCCTGCCAGCCGGCCGCGTACTGTCCGCGGACGGTGTGCTTGCCGAGGTCCTCGGGCAGCTTCACGGCGCTGAGCACCTTCAGCTTCTCGGCGACCAGGGCCTTCGGGTGGAAGGAGGCCGGCTCCTCGATGGCGGTGAGCGCCATCAGTTGGAGCAGGTGGTTCTGGATGACGTCGCGGGCCGAGCCGATGCCGTCGTAGTACCCGGCCCGGCCGCCGATCCCGATGTCCTCGGCCATGGTGATCTGCACGTGGTCGACGTACGACCGGTTCCAGATCGGCTCGAACATGGTGTTGGCGAAGCGGAGCGCCAGGATGTTCTGGACGGTCTCCTTGCCCAGGTAGTGGTCGATCCGGAAGACCTCGTCCCGGGGGAAGACCTCGTGGACGATCCGGTTCAGCTCCTGGGCGCTCTCCAGGTCGTGGCCGAAGGGCTTCTCGATCACCGCGCGCCGCCAGGAGTTCGGCGGCGGGTCGGCCAGACCGTGCTTCTTCAGCTGCTGGACGACCAGCGGGAAGAACTTCGGCGGCACCGAGAGGTAGAACGCGAAGTTGCCGCCCGTCCCCTGCGCCTTGTCGAGATCCTCGATGGTCTCGCGCAGCTTGTCGAAGGCGTCGTCGTCGTCGAAGTCGCCCTGGACGAACCGCATGCCCTTGGCGAGCTGCTGCCACACCTCCTCGCGGAACGGCGTACGCGCGTGCTCCTTGACCGCGTCGTGCACCTCCTTGGCGAAGTCCTCGTCCTCCCACTCGCGGCGGGCGAACCCGACCAGCGAGAAGCCCGGCGGCAGCAGCCCCCGGTTGGCGAGGTCGTAGATGGCCGGCATGAGCTTCTTGCGGGACAGGTCGCCGGTGACCCCGAAGATGACCAGGCCGGACGGCCCCGCGATGCGCGGGAGCCGCCGGTCGGTGGGGTCACGGAGCGGGTTGACGGGCGCCGGTGGGGGGTCTCCCGCCTCGGCGTCCTGTGTCAACTCGGGGTAATCAGTGCTCACTTGATTGGCTCCGCTTTCAGTGCGTCGATGTGAGCGGGGATCACTTCTCGGCTGCGAAGGAGGCCAGCGAGGCGGTGACGGTGTCGAGCAGCTCGTTCCAGGACTGCTCGAACTTCTCGACGCCCTCGTCCTCCAGCACCTGCACGACGTCGTCGTACTCGACCCCGGCGGCGGCGATGGCGTCCATCACGGACTTGGCGTCGGCGTAGTTGTCGGTGATGGTGCCGGCGGTGACCTCGCCGTGGTCGCCGGTGGCCTCCAGGGTGGCCTCGGGCATGGTGTTGACCGTGCCGGGGGCGACCAGCTCGGTGACGTACAGGGTGTCCGGCAGGGCCGGGTCCTTCACGCCGGTGGAGGCCCAGAGCGGGCGCTGCGGGTTGGCGCCGGCGGCCTCCAGGGCCTTCCAGCGGGCGCCCGGCGCGGTGGAGCCGTCGACGGAGCCGAAGACCTCCTCGTACGCCTGGTAGGCGAGGCGGGCGTTGGCCAGCGCGGCCTTGGAGCGCAGCGCCTTGGCGTCGCCGCCGACCTTGTCGAGGCGCTTGTCGATCTCGGTGTCGACGCGGGACACGAAGAACGAGGCGACCGACTCGATGGCGGAGAGGTCCAGGCCCTTGGCCTTGGCCTGCTCCAGGCCGGTCAGGTAGGCGTCCACCACGGCGCGGTAGCGCTCCAGCGAGAAGATCAGTGTGACGTTGACGCTGATGCCCTTGCCGATGACCTCGGTGATGGCGGGCAGGCCGGCCTTGGTCGCGGGGATCTTGATCAGCACGTTGGGGCGGTCGACCAGCCACCACAGCTGCTTGGCCTCGGCGATGGTCGCCGCGGTCTCGTGGGCGAGGCGCGGGTCGACCTCGATGGAGACCCGGCCGTCGCGGCCGTTGCTGGCGTCGTAGACCGGGCGCAGCACGTCGGCCGCGTCGCGGACGTCCGAGGTGGTGATCATGCGGACGGCCTCGTCCGTGGTGACCTTGCGGACGGCGAGGTCGCGCAGCTGGGCGTCGTAGGAGGTGTCGCCCCCGCCGATGGCCTTCTGGAAGATGGTCGGGTTCGTGGTGACGCCCACGACGTGCTTGTTCTGCACCAGCTCGGCCAGGTTGCCGGTGTTCAGCCGCTTGCGGCTGAGGTCGTCCAGCCAGATTGCCACGCCTTCGTCGCTGAGGCGCTTCAATGCGTCAGTCATGGTGCTCAGTCCTCTTTTTGGTCTTCTGCGTCTTTGAGTTCGTCGGACGGGCCGCGTACCCGGTGTGCGGCCGGGTACGCGGCTCCGGCTGTTCTGTACTCGCCCGGGGGCGGGTGTTAGCGGTTGACGGCTTCCAGCGAGCGCAGCGCGTTGTGGGCCTCGGCCACCACGGCCTCGCTGGTCAGGCCGAACTCCTGGAACAGCACCTGGTAGTCGGCCGAGGCACCGAAGTGCTCCAGGCTGACGATGCGGCCGTGGTCGCCGACCAGCTCGCGCCAGCCCTGCGCGATGCCGGCCTCGATCGAGACCCGGGCCTTGACGTCCGGCGGCAGCACGCTGTCGCGGTAGGCCTGGTCCTGCTCCTGGAACCACTCGAAGGACGGCAGCGAGACCACCCGGGTGTGGATGCCCTCGGCCTCCAGGACCTCGCGCGCCTTGACGGCGAGCTGGACCTCGGAGCCGGTGCCGAGCAGGATCACCTGCGGGACGCCGCTGGAGGCCTCGGCCAGGATGTAGCCGCCCTTCGCGGTGCCCTCGGCGGAGCCGAAGACCTCGCGGTCGTACGTCGGGACGTTCTGGCGGGTGAGCGCCAGGCCGACCGGGCCGGGGTGGCTGGTCTGCCGCTCGATGACGGTGCGCCAGGCGACGGCCGTCTCGTTGGCGTCGGCCGGGCGGACGATCGACAGGCCCGGGATGGCGCGCAGCGAGGCCAGGTGCTCCACCGGCTGGTGGGTCGGGCCGTCCTCGCCGAGGCCGATCGAGTCGTGCGTCCAGACGTAGGTGACCGGCAGCTTCATCAGCGCGGCCAGGCGCACGGCGGGGCGCATGTAGTCGGCGAAGACCAGGAAGGTACCGCCGTACACGCGGGTCTTCCCGTGCAGCGCGATGCCGTTCATGGTCGAGCCCATGGCGTGCTCGCGGATGCCGAAGTGGATCGTCCGGCCGTAGGGCGAGGCGCTCTTCAGCGGGTTGCCCTCGGGGAGGAACGAACTGTCCTCGTCGATGGTGGTGAGGTTGGACTCCGCGAGGTCGGCCGAGCCGCCCCACAGCTCCGGGACGACCCCGCCGATGGCCTTGAGGGTCTCGCCGCTCGCCTTGCGGGTGGCGACGTCCTTGCCCGCGGGGAAGACCGGGATCTGCTTCTTCCAGCCCTCCGGCAGTTCGCCCGCCTGGATGCGGTCGAACTCGGCGGCGCGCTGCGGGTCGCCGGCCCGCCAGGCGGCGAAGCCCTTCTGCCACTCGGCGCGGAAGGCCTTGCCGCGGGTGACCACCTCACGGGCGTGGGTGATGACCTCGTCGGTCACCTCGAAGGTCTCGTCGGGGTTGAAGCCGAGCACCTTCTTGGTGGCGGCGATCTCGGCGGCGCCGAGCGCGGAGCCGTGTGCCTTCGCGGTGTTCTGGGCGTCCGGCGCGGGCCAGGCGATGATCGTCCGCATGGCGATCATCGACGGGCGCGAGGTCTCGGCCTTGGCGGCGTCCAGCGCGGCGGCCAGCGCCGCCACGTCGACGTCGCCGTTCTCCTTCGGGGTGACCCGCTGGACGTGCCAGCCGTACGCCTCGTACCGCTTGAGGACGTCCTCGGAGAAGGCCGTCTCGGTGTCGCCCTCGATCGAGATGTGGTTGTCGTCGTACAGCGCGACCAGGTTGCCCAGCTTCTGGTGGCCGGCCAGCGAGGACGCCTCGGCCGAGATGCCCTCCTCCAGGTCGCCGTCGGAGACGATGGCCCAGATGGTGTGGTCGAACGGGGAGGTGCCCGCGGCGGCCTCGGGGTCGAAGAGCCCGCGCTCGTAGCGCGCGGCCATCGCCATGCCGACCGCGTTGGCGATGCCCTGGCCGAGCGGGCCGGTGGTGGTCTCGACGCCGGCGGTGTGGCCGTGCTCGGGGTGGCCCGGGGTGCGGCTGCCCGCGACCCGGAAGGCCTTGAGGTCGTCCAGCTCCAGGCCGTAGCCCGACAGGTAGAGCTGGGTGTAGAGCGTCAGGCTGGTGTGCCCGGGGGAGAGGACGAAGCGGTCGCGCCCCACCCAGGAGGGGTCCGTCGGGTCGTGGCGCAGGAAGCGCTGGAAGATCAGGTACGCCGCTGGGGCCAGCGACATGGCCGTCCCCGGGTGTCCGTTACCGACCTTCTGTACTGCGTCCATGGCCAGGACACGTGCCGTGTCGACCGTACGCTCGTCCAGCTCGGTCCACTCGAATGCGTTCGTCGGCGTGGTGCTCACCCTAGTCTCAGGGCTCCTTCCGTATTGAAGAGTGACCCCGTGAAGGGGACCGGGTCGGCCACGTCGCTGTGGACCAGACGTTTGGGTGGTGCCGGTCACGGAGGGTAGATCCCGCTTCTCTGTGCGAGCCTACCGTTAGGGCCGGGGCTCACCCTCCGTGCTTGGACAACCCGGCACCGCGGGTCGCTGTTCCCGGGCGTACGGGTGGAGGTTTTGTCCAGCCTCGTACCTTTTCCGCCCGTCTGCCTCTCAGCGGGGCCGGGACGGGCGAGCGGGTCCGTCCAGGTCAGCCGCGGCTGTTCACCCAGCGGTGTGCGATCCGCCCCGCCGGGGGACCCCGAGGCCGGTCGGGACATATGGAGCGTCTAAGGTGGCGTGGTACGCGCAGAGCGGACGAATTCGGCCCCTTGGTCCGGTGGACGCCTGCGAAGATTCATCTTCAGTTGGGGTGTTAGTGACCGCCGTCGAATCCCGCCCCGCCGGGGTCACCGGTGCGACGCCTGCGCACCGTCCGTTCGGGGCCCGTGTCGGCGCGTTCGTCGCCCTGACCAAGCCCCGGATCATCGAGCTGCTGCTGATCACCACCGTGCCGGTGATGTTCCTGGCGCAGCGCGGCGTCCCGGACCCGCTGCTGGTGCTCGCGGTCGTGGTCGGCGGCTACCTGTCGGCCGGCGGCGCGAACGCCCTCAACATGTACATCGACCGGGACATCGACGCGGTGATGACGCGCACCGAGCGCCGGCCGCTGGTGACCGGCATGGTCTCGCCGCGGGAGGCGCTGCTCTTCGGCATCGCGCTGGCGATCGGCTCGACCCTCTGGCTGGGACTGCTGGTCAACTGGCTGTCCTCCGCGCTCGCGCTGACCGCACTGCTGTTCTACGTGTTCGTCTACACGCTCGGTCTCAAGCGGCGGACGGCCCAGAACATCGTCTGGGGCGGCATCGCCGGCTGCATGCCGGTCTTCGTCGGCTGGGCGGCCGTCGACAACTCGGTCTCCTGGTCCGCGCTGGTGCTCTTCCTGGTCATCTTCTTCTGGACGCCGCCGCACTACTGGCCGCTGTCGATGAAGGTCCGCGACGACTACGCCAAGGCCGGCGTGCCGATGCTGCCGGTGATCAAGGGCAACCTGGCGGTGGCCAAGCAGATCGTCGCCTACTCCTGGGTCATGGTGGCCGTCTCGCTGGCGCTCTGGCCGCTGGCCGACACCAGCCTGCTCTACCCCGTCGCCGCGGTGGTGCTCGGCGCCGCCTGGCTGAAGGAGGCGCACGGCCTGTACGCCCGGGCCAAGGCCGGCCTGGTGGGCGCCAAGCTCAAGGAGATGCGGCTGTTCCACTGGTCGATCACCTACCTGACGCTGCTCTTCGTGGTCATCGCGGTCGACCCCTTCCTCCGCTAGCCGCTCGCCCGCTCCGGCGGCCCGCCGCGACTCCTCGCCCCGCCGTCCGCCCGGACGGCGGGGCGAACCGCTTCCCGAGGCCGTCCTGCGGCCGGGGCCCCGGCCCGTGCCATCCTGGGTGATCGTCCCGGCGCCCGGACGCGCCGGCGGGAGCGGAGGTCGGTATGCGGGAGACACAGCAGGGGGCCGGCGAGTGGACCGGGGCCGACGGGGCGGTCCGGCTGGAGCCCTGGGCGGAGGAGGACCTCGGACTGCTGCGCCTGATCAACTCGCCGGGGATGACCGAGCACCTGGGCGGCCCGGAGACCGAGGAGCAGCTGCTCGCCCGGCACCGGCGCTACGTGGAGCTGCCGGGCACCGGTCGCGGGCGGATGTTCACCGTCCGGCTCGGGACGGCCCCTGACGGCCCGACGGCCGGGAGCATCGGGTACTGGGAGACCGTCTGGCGCGGCGAGAAGACCTACGAGACCGGCTGGAGCGTCCTGCCCGGCTTCCAGGGCCGAGGCGTCGCGGTGGCCGCCGCGCGGGCCGTGATCGCCGCCGTGCGGGCCGAGGGGCGGCACCGGGACCTGCACGCCTTCCCCTCGGTCGGCAACCCCGCCTCCAACGCGATCTGCCGCCGGGCCGGGTTCACCCTGCTCGACGAGTGCGGGTTCGAGTACCCGAAGGGCAGCTTCATGCGCTGCAACGACTGGTACCTCGACCTCGCGGCGCAGGGGTGACGCCCCGATGTGGCCCGCCGCACACGGCGCTGCCGTCGCCAGCTCCACTACCGCTCGGTAGCATGCGGGCATGAGCAGCGCAGAGACCGCCACCCCCGCCGCGACCGACGCCCGCGCCGAGCGCCGCGCCAAGCGCATCGCCAAGCACCTCACCAGCTTCGCCGCCCAGCACGGCGGCAGCGCCGACGGCGTCGTCGAGTACGTCGGCCGCACCGCGACCCGGATCGTCGTGGTCGGCGCCGACGGCACCTGGGGCGACCAGGTCGCCCCGACCTACGCCGTGGGCCTGCGGGCCGCCGAGCTCGCGGGCCTCACGGTGCACGACACCTTCGAGGGCGAGCTGGGCCTGCGGGTGAAGACCGGCGCCTACGAGTGGAAGCGGATGGCGGGCCTCCAGCTCGGCGGCTGACCGCGCCCCGCTCCCGCCTGTACGACGAAGGCCGGGCCGACCGCTGAGCAGCGGTCGGCCCGGCCTTCGTCGTACGACGTTCCGGACGGCGGCTCCTACGCCGTCTCAGACGGTGGCGGCGGCCGCGGGGGCCGGCACCGCCGCCGGGCCGGCGGCGGGCGCGTCCGTGCGCACCCGCAGGGCGAGCGGTACGCGCAGCACGGCGATCCAGGTGAGCGTGGCGCCCAGCATGTGCACGCCGACCAGCACCTCCGGCACGTCGGTGAAGTACTGGACGAACCCGAGCACGCCCTGCGCCAGCAGCACCACGAGCAGCTCGCGCGCCCGGGCCCGGGCGGCCGGCGGCGCCTTCACGGCGGCGAACACGAAGAGCACCGCGACGGCCAGGCCGACCGAGACGAACGCCAGGTCGGCGTGGACCTGGGCGAGCCGGTCGTAGTCCAGCGGGATCCGCGGCACCATCCGGTTGTCCTTCGGTGTCCCCGGGTGGTGGCCCGCGCCGGTCACCAGGGTGCCGGCCGCGACCAGCAGTCCGATCACCGTCACCAGGACGTACGAGAGCTGGACGATCGGCCGGGCGACCGAGACCCGGGGCGGGCCGTCCCCCTCCTTCGAGCGCTCCCACATCAGCAGTGCGACCCAGACCAGCGCCATCGCGGAGACCAGGTGCACGGCCACCGTGTACGGGTTGAGGCCGGTCAGCACGGTGATGCCGCCGATCACGGCGTTGCTCATCACCAGCCAGAACTGGGCCCAGCCGAGCCGGGTGAGGCCGCGGCGCCAGGGGGTGGCGCAGCGCGCCGCCAGGATCGCCCAGCCGACCGCCGCGCACAGCACGTAGGTCAGCATCCGGTTGGTGAACTCGATGATCCCGTGCAGGCCCATCTCGGGCGTCGGGGTCAGGCTCTCGCCCGTGCAGCGCGGCCAGGTGGTGCAGCCGAGGCCGGAGGCGCTGAGCCGGACGGCGCCGCCGGTGACCACGATCACGATGCTCATCACCAGCGCGGCGAGCGCGGCCCGCCGTACGACGACGGCGGAGGGCTGCCAGCGTTCGGCGAGGAGGGAGGAAGGGGTACGCACGGATTCATCCTAGATTGGACGGTTGACGATCTTCCGGCGGGGCCGCCGGGCGCGGGGCGTGGCGGGCGGCACTTCGCGAGCGTGATCACGCATGGGTGTTTTGTCGGTATTGCGGTCACAGGTCTCTACCACTGCGAGGCAAAGGTCTTGACCATTCGCCAGCTCGGCCGCAAGAGTGCGATTGGTCCATACCTGTGGACCTCTCCCACCCCGCACCTACCGCGGAGATCCTGCACATGCGCATATCCGTACCCGCCGCCGCCCTCGCACTCGGCGGCTCCCTGGCCCTGGGCGCCCTCCTCGCGCCGGCCTCCCACGCGACCGAGGCCGGCCGGCAGTGCCAGAGCCTCGGCGTCGCCAACCTCTACGGCGAGTTCGTCGAGGGCGACGACACCCACACCCCGGACGCCGAGGGCGCCGTCGCGATCGGCGGCAACGCCGACTTCACCGGCGGCTTCACCGTCGGCCAGGAACTGACCGCCGAGCAGGTGGCCGCCCTCCCCGGCGGCAACGCCCTGGTCGTCGCCGGCAACCTCACCGGCACCAACACCCAGGTGATGAAGGGCAACGGCATCTACGGCGGCACCCTGACCGGCGTCGCCGACGCCCACCAGGGCAAGATCGTCAAGGGCACGTCCCCGATCGACTTCGGGGCCGAGTTCGGCAAGCTGCGCGCCGCCTCCACCGCCCTCGCCGCCGCGCCCGCCACCGCCGGCGCCAAGGTCGAGAGCTCCGGCGACCGGCTGACCCTCACCGGCACCGACACCCAGGTCAACACCTTCACCGTCGCCGCCGCGACCCTCCAGGGCGCCAAGGAGGTGTACCTGAACGTCCCGGCCGGCGCCTCGACCATCGTCAACGTCACCGGCTCCGGCTACGACATGGCCGCCGCCGGCACCACCGGGTTCTTCCTCTGGGACGCGGACAGGAAGAGCTACGTCCTCGACGACAAGCTGCAGTCCGCGGCCGGCGGCGCCGTGCGCGCCAAGCTGCTCTGGAACTTCCCGACCGCCACCAAGGTCGTCAAGAACAGCGCCGCCGCGTGGTCCGGCAGCGTGCTCGCCCCCAACGCCGCCTTCGACCTCGGCAGCGGCGGCCCGGTCAACGGCTCGGTCATCGCCAAGTCGCTCACCGGCAAGGGCGGCGCCGAGACCCACCACTACCCCTTCACCGGCTGCCTGCCCGCCGAGGTGCCCCCGGTCGTCGTCCCGACCACCCCGGGCGTCCCCACCGGCAGCGCCTCCGCCCCGGCCACCCCCGGTACTCCGGGCGCCCCCGCCGGCACCTCGCCCGCCGCCACCCCCGGCACCGGCGGCACGCCCGCACCCTCGCCCAGCGCCACCGGCAGCGCCCCGGCCACCCCCGGCGCCGTCCCCAGCCCGAGCGTCAGCCCCTCGGCCACCCCGAGCACCGGCGGCGGCCTCGCGCTCACCGGCGCGGGCGGCGCCCTGCCGATCGCGATCGGCGGCCTGGTCGTCCTCGCGGCCGGTGGCGGCATCGTGGTCGCCAGCCGCCGCAGGGCGGCCGGCAAGGCCTGACGGCTGTCGTCCGTCCGAAGGTCTGAAAGTCCGAGGCTCCGAACGGACCGGTGCCCCCGGTGACCACTCCTGGCCACCGGGGGCACCGCGCTGTTCGCACGCCCGCCACGGCACCGGTGGCCTGCGCAGTCCCGTCCGGCGGTCCCCGGAGGGCGGCGGCCGCCGGGGGCGCCCGGGCCCGCGGGTGCCCAACGACCATTCCTGATCCGGACGTTCGGCGGGGGTGGCAGGTGGCCGCAGGGGCGGTAGAGTCCCCCGCAACCTCGCGGCAGGCAGGCCCGGACCATCCCCGGAACGCCCCTCGGCGTACTTCCCGGCACAGCTCCCGGCGTGTTCAACACCCTTGCCGCCCAAGCCCCTTCGGAGGGAAGAGCGAAATGGCGCGACACGTGCGCATTCGCGGCGCGGCGCTCGCCGCAGCCGCCGGCACCGCCGTCCTGCTGTCCGGCGTTCTGGCCACCGGTGCCTCGGCGCACACCCCGGCCTGGTCCGTGACCTGCGACAAGGTCACCGTCGACCTGGCCGACTACAGCGGCAGCAAGAACGTCAAGAACCTGGTCAGCCTGACCATCGACGGCGAGAAGGTGGTGGACCAGCACCAGTTCGGCAGCGGTTACCACCAGAGCTTCACCGTCAAGGCGCACAGCGCCCCGGTCATGGCCACCCTGGTCGTCACCACCACCGAACAGCCCAAGAACCCCCAGTGGAACGTGACGGAGACCAAGACCATAGCGGTCTGCGCCACCCCGTCCCCGACCCCCACCACCCCCACCACCCCGCCGACCCCCAGCACCTCGCCGACCCCCACCCGCACCGCCACGGCGACACCCAGCGGCTCGGCCTCGCCCACCGTCGCCCCTACCAGCACCACCACCTCCGCGGCCCCGGCCACCAGCGCGCCGGCCACCAGCGCCCCCGCGACCGTGAAGGCCGCGAGCACCACCCCGGCCCTGGCCCAGACCGGCGGCAGCAGCGCGACCCCGATCGTCGCCGCAGCCGGCGGCGCCGTCGTCCTGATAGGCGGAGCCCTGCTCCTGCTCTCCCGCCGCCGGGGCAACCGCCACTGACCCGGCCCGCCCCGATCCACGCCCGCGCCCCGGGCCGGCCTCCGAAACCCCCGGAACCGGCCCGGGGCGCGGGTGCGTCGTGATCGAATGGAAGACGTCGTCGACGTACCGGGGGGTGCGGTGAGCGCGGTGGGGCTTGCGGAGCGGATCGCCGACATGCACGCGGGGCGGGGCGACGGGCCCTCCCTGCCGGGCGAGTTCAGACGTACGACGGTGCTCGCGCCGACGGTCGGGGACGGTCTCTGGACGGCCGGGTCGGGCGGCGTGCGCCGGGTGTTCGTGTTTACCGGGGAGGAGGCCTTCGGCCCCTTCGCCAAGGAGCGCGCGGCGGACCGGCCGGACGGCCGATGGGACCACCTGACCGTCCACGGCGCACGGCTGCTCGATGCGGTGATCCCCGCCCTCGACGTGCCGGCGGGGGTCGTGGTGGACGTGGCCGGCCCGTACCCGCTGTTCTTCCCGCCGCTCACCGGAATCGTGCCCGGGAGCGCCGCACCGGACGGACGGGGGCAGTCCCGGTGACCGGTTTCCAGGTCGACCCGCAGGCCTTGCAGCTGGCAGCCAAGGGCATCGACGCGGCCATCGCCGAGCTCAAGGAACTCGGCGTCACCGGCTCGGCGGTGACCGGCCGCGGCTTCTCGATGCTGGAGCTGTCCGGCCTCGCCATGGGTGACGGCGAGCTGCAGGGCGCGTTCGCCGGATTCTGTGACCGCTGGGAGTGGGGGGTGCGCACGCTGGTGCAGGACGGCAACGAGATCGCCGTCCGGCTGGGACTGTCGGCGGGGCTCTACCACGAGCAGGAGCAGTACCTCAGTGGTGTCGCCAAGAACATCGCCTCCGCCGCGATGGGCAACCCGCACCTCACCGGGGAGGACGCCGAGCAGAAGACCTGGGGGCAGATCGGCGCGGACAACCCGTGGACCCAGATCGAGCATGCCGACTACTCGGCCGAGTCCTTCGGCAAATCCGGTGACCGGATCGGCACGGCGTGGAAGGAGGCCGGCCGCGACCTCTCCAACGGGCCGCTCGGGCTCCAGGAGAAGGCCGCCGACCTGGCCGGCAAGGGTGCCGAGTACCGGGCCGTGCAGGACCAGGTGTTCGGGCCCCGGCCGCCGAAGCCTGCCGAGGGGCAGGCCGCTGGGGAGGGGGAGCACTGATGGGGTTCGGGGATTTCGTCAGCAAGGCCGGTGACGGGCTCGGTGGCCTCGTCCACGACGGGCAGAAGTTCGTCGGCAAGGCTGTCGGAGCCGGCACGCACCTGGTCGGGGACGCACTGGAGTCGGTGGGCCTCGAAGGCGCCGCCGACATGGTCGACGACTTCGGCGACCGGGTGGCCGACAGCCTCGGCGCCCAGGTGGGGGAGGAGCAACTCGGACGGACCAAGGACCCGAGGGAACTGCTGCGCGGCGACGTCGACGCGATCGGCGAGCGCGTCTCGCACCTGCGGGACTTCGAGAGGGCCTTCGATTCGACCGGCCAGGGCCTGACCCGGCTCGACTCCGACCACTGGAAGGGTGCGGCGGCTGACGCGTTCCGCGCCAAGTTCGACGGCCAGCCACGCAAGTGGATCGTGGCCGGCGAGGCCTGCGGTGCCGCGGCCGGCGCCCTGGAGTCGTACGCGAAGACGGTCACCTGGGCCCAGGGGCAGGCGGCCGAAGCCGTCGAGCTGTACGAGCGCGGCACGAAGGCGTACGAGCAGGCCGCGGACGCCTACAACCGGAAGGCCGAGGCCTATCGCAAGGACGTCCGGGCCTACAACGCCAAGATCGACGCCGGGACGGACCCGGGCACCGTTCCCACCTCGCCCGGCGCGTTCCAGGACCCGGGCGAGGGGGACCGCAAACGCGCCCAGGACCTCCTCGCGGCCGCCCGCAAGCAGCGCACCGAAGCGGCCCGGACAGCGAGGACAGCCGTGGAAGCGGCCACCGCCACCGCACCGGGCAAGCCGGACTTCCTGCACCGGGCGGGCAAGGACTACGCCGACGCCATGGTCGGCGGCAGCGTCGAGCTCACCCACTTCGCGGGTGGTTTCGCCAAGGGAGCGGCGGACACCCTCCGCTTCGCCCGGACCCTCAACCCGATGGACGTCTACAACATCACCCACCCCGCCGAGTTCGCCACCTCGGTCAACACCACCGCCACCAGCCTGCTCGGCGCCGCCAACCACCCCGACCGGGTGGCCACGTCACTGCTCGGCTCCGGCTGGGGCAAGGATCCGAGCGAGGCCGGCGGCAAACTCTTCTTCGACTTCGCCTCCGGGGCCGTCACCGGCGGCGGCAGCACAGCCGCGTCCGCCGCCAAACGCACCGCCCTCGGCCTCGGCCGCGACAGCGCCGAGGCAGCCGCGAAGCGGACTGCCGTGCGGGACGCGGAGAAGGCGGCGGCGAGGAAGCAGGTCGAGAGGCCGAGGGAGGCGGGCCGGGCCGACGACGCGATCTGCGAGGGCGGCGAGCCCGTCGACGTGGCGACCGGGCGGATGTTCGTCGACCAGACGGACGTCTCGCTGGCCGGTTCCCTGCCGCTGCTCTTCACCCGCACCTTCGAGTCCGGCTACCAGGCCGGACGCTGGATGGGCCCACGTTGGGTCTGCACCTTCGACGAGCGGCTGGAGATCGACGCCGAGGGGGTCATCTACCTGGGCCCGGAGCGGGTCTCCCAGCGCTACCCCCACCCGGTGCCGGGACTGCCCACCCGGGCGAGCGCCGGAGCCCGCACCGATCTCGATGTCGACGAGTACGGCGATTTCACGCTCACTGACGTCTCGCGGGGCCTGGTCCGGGAGTTCACCCGTACCCCCGAGGGCGACAGCGCGCTGCTGACCAGGGTCCGCGACCGCTCGGGGCGCCACCTCGACTACGCCTACGACGCGGAGGGCACCCCGCTCTCCCTGACCCACTCCGGCGGCTACCGTCTCCTGGTGCGGACGAGCGGTCGGCGCATCACCGAACTCCGGCTGGTGGGGGCCGGTCCCGACCGCCGGGACGAGGTCCTGGTCCGCTACGGCTACACCGACGGTCACCTCTCCGAGGTCTACAACTCCTCCGGCCTGCCGATGCGTTTCGCCAACGACGCCCAGGGCCGGATCGTCTCCTGGACCGACCGCAACGACAGCCACTACACCTACACCTACGACCGCCTCGGCCGCGTGGTCGACGAGGGCGGCCGCGGCGGTTGGCTCCGGTTCCACTTCGAGTACGGGGAGCCGGACCCGGAGACCGGGATCCGGGTCAACGCGGAGACCAACGCCCTGGGCCACACCACGCTCCACCACGTCAACGAGCACGCCCAGGTCGTCGCCCGGACCGACCCGCTCGGGAACACCACGCGCTTCGAGCGCGACGAGTACGACCGGCTGCTCGCCGAGACGGACCCGCTGGGCCGCACCACGCGTTTCGAGTACGACGGCGCCGGCGACCTGGTAGCCGTCACCCGCCCGGACGGCGCGCAGTCGCTCGCGGCCTACGCCACGGAACTCAGCCTGCCGTCGGTGATCGTGGAGGCCGGCGGAGCCACCTGGCGCCAGACCTACGACGAGGCGGGCCGGCGGACCACCCTCACGGACCCCTCCGGGGCCGTCACCCGTTACGCCTACGACGACCTCGGGCACCTGGCCTCCGTCACCGATGCGCTCGGACACGTGACCCTTGTCCGATGCAACGCGGCCGGACTGCCGATCGAGGTCACCGAGCCGTCCGGCTCCGTGCAGCGCTACGAGCGGGACGCCTTCGGCCGCACCGTCGCGGTGACGGACGCCCTCGGCGGCACCACCCTGATGACCTGGACCACGGAGGGGTACCCCGCCTCGCGCACCGCACCCGACGGCGCCGCCGAGTCCTGGACGTACGACGGGGAGGGCAACCTGCTGACCCATGTCGACCCCCTCGGCCAGGTCACCAGCTGCGAGTACACGGACTTCGAGACGCTGGCCGCCCGCACCGGACCGGACGGTGTCCGGCACGTCTTCACCCACGACGCACAGCTGCAGCTGACCGCCGTCACCAACGCCGTCGGCCAGACCTGGAACTACACCTACGACGCGGCCGGTCGGCTGGTCGCCGAGAGCGACTTCCAGCAGCGGACGGTCGGATACCGACTGGACGCCGCCGGTCAGCTCGTCACCCGTACCAACCCGCTCGGCCAGCGGATCCGGTACACCTACGACGTGCTCGGCCGCACCATCGCCAAGGACGCCGCCGGGCTGCTCACCACCTACGCCTACGACCGGGCCGGTCACCTGCTCCGCGCCAGCGGTCCCGGTACCGAGCTGGTCCGTACCGTCGACGTCCTGGGCAACCTGCTCACCGAGACCGTCAACGGCCGCACCCTCACCCACACCCGGGACGCCCTCGGGCGCCGCACCCGTCGAACCACCCCCGCCGGACACACCAGTACCTGGACCTACGACGCAGCCGGTCACCCCACCGCCCTCGCCACACCCGGCGGCACCCTCGACTTCGCGTACGACGCGGCGGGCCGCGAGTACTCTCGTGGCTTCGGCGGTGACCTCACGCTGGCCAGCACCTGGAACGCCGACCACCGGCTCACCGGCCAGACGCTGGGAACCGCCGTCCAGACCCTCCAGCGACGCGGCTACACCTACCGCGCCGACGGCAGCCTCACCGGCGTCGACGACCTGTTGTCCGGCCGCCGCACCTTCGACCTCGACGCCGCCGGTCGCGTCACCGCCGTGCGCGCCGCCGGCTGGACCGAGTCCTACGCCTACGATCCGGCCGGCAACCTCACCGACGCCCACTGGCCCGCCACCGGCGCCACCCGCGCCGCCCTCGGCCCGCGCACCTACACGGGCACCCGGCTCACCACCGCCGGCCGCATCCGCTACGAGTACGACGACGCCGGGCGCATCACCCTGCGTCAGAAGACCCGCCTCGACCGCAAGCCCGACAGCTGGCACTACGCCTGGGACGCCGAGGACCGCCTCACCGCCGTCACCACCCCCGACGGCACCCGCTGGCGCTACCTCTACGACCCCTTCGGCCGCCGGACCGCCAAGCAACGCCTCGCCGCCGACGGCGCTGCCGTCGAGGAACGGACCGATTTCACCTGGGACGGCCCCACCCTCGCCGAGCAGACCACCCACGCCCCCTACCTCCCCGGCCCGCACACCCTCAGCTGGGACCACAAGGGCCTCCAGCCCCTCGCCCAGACCGAGACCATCACCACCCCCGGAACCGCCCAGGCCGAGGTCGACCGCCGCTTCTTCGCCATCGTCACCGACCTCGTCGGCACCCCGACGGAGCTGGTCGACCCCGCCACCGGCACCATCGCCTGGCGCACCACCCCCACCCTCTGGGGCAACACCACCTGGCCCAGCAGCAGCACCACCTACACACCCCTGCGCTTCCCCGGCCAGTACTTCGACCCCGAGACCCGCCTGCACTACAACGTCCACCGCTACTACGACCCGGAGACGGCGCGGTACGCCAGTCCGGACCCGCTGGGGCTGGTAGCCGCGCCCAACGCGGACTCCTACGTCCACAATCCCCTTGCCTGGGCGGACCCACTGGGGCTTTCCCCTTATCAAGAATCAAAGCTTCCGCGTACCCTGTCGGACAAGGCGCGCGATCTGCTCAGGAGTGGAAAGTGGAAGGAAGCCGCCGATGTCCACTACGAAGACCAGGTTCGTGCTATCACGGGCGGAAAGTCAAAAATTATCGGCCCTAGGGAGGTGGATTCCGTGACCGATGATTTGCTGATCCAGGTCAAGCGTACGTGGAGTGCGGTGAATAAGCCGCACAATTTCCTTAGCAAAAGCACGAGAAAGCAGATCAACTGGACGGCGGAGACGGCAGCTGAAATGGGCATTTCATTTGAATACTGGTTCAAATACGGAGCCCATCCTGACGTGAGGAAATATGTCGAGCGTAAGGGTGGGGCTGTGGTCGAAGGTCTGGGGCATAATTAGAAATGTCCAGATTCTATGACGTGCGAGGCTTCATCGACTGTGATGAGGAAGATTGGTCGGTGATTCGCAGAATCGTGGCCGATCACTCCGCGAGGTCGGCCGAATTCTTCCTGGGGGCGGATCAGGTTGACCTGTACATGGAGGGCTGGATTTATCCCGAAACGGCTATCAATGGGGCCGGGCATGTGTTCTTCGGTGCCGCCATGAGGGTCCAGGGAGTCCAGTTTGTGTTCAGCCAGATCTCTGCTGTCGCCAATGCCGTGGAAGAGGTGTCGGGGCTGTTCCTCGTGAGTGACGACGAAGATGGCGACAGTATCTTCTGGAAGATCGAAAGCGGCGGCGTTGCGGTTTCCGGTGACTTGCCGGGGAGGCTGTGAGTGGTTGATCAATGGCGCAGCGCGCGGAGGAACCGGGATGGCATCCGTGGACGGCATGGATCTGGATGGGCAGCCGCCCACCTCCGACGTTGTCGTCGAGGTTCAGGACTACTCCCCGAGTACCGGTGCGGTGAGTTGGTGTGACGAGGAATCGGTGCTCCGCCTGGAGGTCACCGGAGCCGACCGTCGTGGTCTCCGGGAATCCGGCGGGCCTGATCTCCACGGCTCGGCATCTGCTGACCTTGGCCCAGGAATCCGTTCCTGACGGCAGGCACATGGATTCGCCACGTACTGCGGATGGCTGGCCGAAGACTCGGCGGGCCTGCGTATCGAGGTGGAGAAGAAGGGCCCGCGCCCGTAGCCGCGGAGCGTGCCGCGGGCCGCTACTCCCAGCGGAAGAACCGCGCCGCCGCCGCAAGCCCCAGGACGGACCAGACGCCCAGGATCCCAAGGTCGCCCCAGGGCACGCCGGCGCCCTGCTGGAGGACGGCCCGCAGGCCGTCCGAGAGGGCGTTGATCGGGAGGAGTTCCAGGACGCGCTGGACGGCGGCGGGGAACTTCGACAGCGGGACGATCACGCCGCCGGCCAGCAGCAGCAGGATGAAGACCAGGTTGGCGGCGGCCAGGGTGGCTTCGGCGCGCAGGGTGCCGGCCATCAGCAGGCCGAGGCCGGAGAAGGCGGCGGTGCCGAGGACGAGCAGGGCGGCGACGGCCAGTGCCCCCTGCGGTGTGGCGAGCCCGTGCGGGGACCAGCCGAGGGCCAGCGCGATGGCGGTCAGCAGGGCGACCTGGAGGGCCTCGGTGACCAGCACGCAGCCGGTCTTGGCGGTGAGCAGGGCCCAGCGGGGGAGCGGGCTGGCGCCGAGGCGCTTGAGGACGCCGTAGCGGCGTTCGAAGCCGGTGGCGATGGCCTGGCCGGTGAAGGCGGTGGACAGCACGGCGAGGGCGAGCAGGCCGGGGGCGAGGAAGTCCACGCGCTTGCCGGGGCCGTCGACGGCGACGATGTCGACGGCGCTGAAGAGGACCAGCAGGACGCTGGGGATGATCACCGTCAGCAGCAGCTGCTCGCCGTTGCGCAGCAGCATCTTCGTCTCGAAGGCGGTCTGGGCGAGCAGCATCCGGGGGATGGGGGCGGCGCCGGGCCGGGGGGTGTATTCGGGCCGGGTGGCGCGGTCGGTCGGGAGCGGCCGGGTGGTCTGGTCGGTCACGAGCGGAGGTCCCGTCCGGTCAGGTCGAGGAAGACGTCTTCGAGGCTGGGGCGTTGCACCGTCAGCCGTTCCGGCAGGATGCCGGAGGCCGCGCACCAGGTGGTGACGGTGGCGAGCAGCTGGGGGTCGACGGGGGCTTCGACGCGGTAGCTGCCGGGGGTGGGTTCGGTGACGGCGGCGCCGTCCGGGAGCACCTTGAGCAGGGAGCCGAGGTCGAGGCCGGCGGGGCCGTCGAAGCGCAGGCTGTCCTCGGCGCCGCCGCGGCGGAGGGCGTCGGGGGTGCCGGTGGCGACGACCTTGCCGTGGTCGACGATGGCGACCTGGTCGGCGAGCTGGTCGGCCTCGTCCATGTGGTGGGTGGTGACGACCACGGTGACGCCGTCGCGGCGCAGGTCGCGGACGAGCTCCCAGGTGGCGCGACGGGCCTGCGGGTCGAGGCCGGCGGTGGGTTCGTCCAGGAAGACGAGTTCGGGGCGGCCGACCACGGCCATGGCGAGGGCGAGGCGCTGCTGCTGGCCGCCGGAGAGCCGGCGGTAGGTGGTGCGGCCGCAGGAGCCGAGGCCGAGGCGTTCGACCAGCTCGGGGACGTCCAGCGGGTCGGCGTGCAGCTTGGCGGTGTGCCGGAGCATCTCGACGGCGCGGGCGCCGGCGTACACGCCGCCGGACTGGAGCATCACGCCGATCCGGGGGCGGAGCAGGGCGCCCTGGGTGACGGGGTCGAGGCCGAGGACGCGGACGGTGCCGGCGTCGGGGCGCCGGTAGCCCTCGCAGGTTTCGATCGTGGTGGTCTTGCCGGCGCCGTTGGGGCCGAGCACCGCGGTGATGCTGCCGCGTTCGACGACGAGGTCGAGGCCGTCCACCGCGGTCTTGCCGCCGTAGCGCTTGACCAGCCCGGCGATCTCGACTGCGGGCTGCGGACGGTCGGGGTCTGCGTGCATACCGGCGAGTCTAGGAGGCCTTCACACGGGGTCCGCACAGGGCCTCGGTGATCGTTTCCGCAGGTCAGGTAAGCCTTACCTGCGTGACTGAGGCCACCCATGAGGCGTGGATCACGGCTTGTCCTTCCGGAAGTAATTACGCAACACTGGTGTTGTGAAAAACATGCGGGAGCGGAATCAGCAGCAGGAGGCCGAGTCGGCCCCCGGTTGCGCCGTGCCCGAAACCGCGGCCGAGGTGCTGCTGGAGGGCCATCGGGCCACCCGTGACCGGGTCGCCCGTTCGATTCTGGACCACGGCCCCTCCTCCGCCGCCGACCTGGCGAGCCGGCTCGGCCTCACGGCCGCCGCCGTGCGCCGCCACCTGGACGGCCTGGCCGCCGCCGGTCTGGTCGAGTCCCGCGAGCAGCGGGTCTACGGCAGCCGGGGCCGGGGCCGTCCGGCCAAGGTCTTCGGTCTCACCGAGTCCGGCCGGGACGCCTTCTACCAGGCGTACGACCAGCTCGCCGCCGACGCACTGCGCTGGATCTCCGACGCGGTGGGCGGCGGCAAGGCGGGCGAGGAGGCGGTTGCCGCCTTCGCCCGGGCCCGCTTCGGCAAGCAGGGCGAGAGGTATCTCGGAGCGCTGGAGCAGGCCTCGGCCGACCAGCGGACCGAGGCACTCGCGCAGGCCCTGAGTGCCGACGGGTACGCTGCCACGGTGCGGCGGGTGCCGTCCGCGACGGCGTCCAACAGCCCGGCGGGCGCTCAGCTCTGCCAGCACCACTGCCCGGTCGCGCACATCGCCGAGCAGTTCCCGCAGCTCTGCGAGGCGGAGACCGAGTTCTTCTCCCAACTCCTGGGCACCCATGTGCAACGGCTGGCCACGATCGCCCACGGCGACGGGGTCTGCACCACCTATGTGCCGGCACCCGGTGCCGCATCGTCGTCCGCGAAGTCGCGGACGCCCGGTGCGGTGCCGACTGCCGGTACGCCACTCACTGATCCGGAACCTGCGTCCGCGCGGAGGAACCTCGCATGACTGACATCGTTTCGCACCCGGAGCTCGAAGGCCTGGGCACCTACGAGTACGGCTGGTCGGACCCGGACGCGGCCGGCGCCGTGGCCAAGCGCGGCCTCAGCGAAGAGGTCGTGCGCGACATCTCCTCGAAGAAGTCCGAGTCCGAGTGGATGCTGAACCTGCGCCTCAAGGGCCTGAAGCTCTTCGGCAAGAAGCCCATGCCGACCTGGGGCTCCGACCTCACCGGCATCGACTTCGACAACATCAAGTACTTCGTGCGGTCGACCGAGAAGCAGGCGGAGTCCTGGGAGGACCTGCCCGCCGACATCAAGGCGACCTACGACAAGCTGGGCATCCCGGAGGCGGAGAAGCAGCGCCTGGTCGCCGGTGTCGCCGCGCAGTACGAGTCCGAGGTGGTCTACCACCAGATCAACGAAGAGCTCGAGGCTCAGGGTGTGATCTTCATGGACACGGACACCGCGCTCAAGGAGCACCCGGAGATCTTCGAGGAGTACTTCGGCACGGTCATCCCGGCCGGCGACAACAAGTTCGCCGCGCTGAACACGGCCGTGTGGTCCGGCGGGTCCTTCATCTACGTGCCCAAGGGCGTCAACGTGGAGATCCCGCTGCAGGCCTACTTCCGGATCAACACCGAGAACATGGGCCAGTTCGAGCGGACGCTGATCATCGTCGACGAGGACGCCTACGTCCACTACGTCGAGGGCTGCACCGCGCCGATCTACTCCTCGGACTCGCTGCACAGCGCCGTGGTCGAGATCATCGTCAAGAAGGGCGGCCGCTGCCGCTACACGACGATCCAGAACTGGTCGAACAACGTCTACAACCTGGTCACCAAGCGCGCCGTGGCGTACGAGGGCGCGACCATGGAGTGGATCGACGGCAACATCGGTTCCAAGGTCACCATGAAGTACCCGGCCGTCTACCTGATGGGCGAGCACGCCAAGGGCGAGACGCTGTCGATCGCCTTCGCGGGCGAGGGCCAGCACCAGGACGCCGGCGCCAAGATGGTCCACATGGCACCGAACACCTCCTCGAACATCGTCTCCAAGTCGGTGGCGCGTGGCGGTGGCCGCACCTCGTACCGCGGCCTGATCGAGATCGGCGAGGGCTCCAAGGGCGCGAAGTCCAACGTGCTCTGCGACGCGCTGCTGGTGGACACCATCTCCCGCTCGGACACGTACCCGTACGTGGACGTCCGCGAGGACGACGTGTCGATGGGCCACGAGGCCACCGTCTCCAAGGTCAGCGAGGACCAGCTCTTCTACCTGATGAGCCGGGGCATGACCGAGTTCGAGGCGATGGCGATGATCGTCCGTGGCTTCGTCGAGCCGATCGCCCGCGAGCTCCCGATGGAGTACGCGCTGGAGCTGAACCGGCTGATCGAGCTGCAGATGGAGGGCTCCGTCGGCTGACGTCAGCCGCGCGAAGTCCAGTCGAGAACTTTCAGGAAGAGAGCAACACGACAGCCATGGCTGACGTCAACAACAGCACCGGCTCCACGACCGCCGGGTCCATCGAGGTCGGCACGTCCGGCGCCGGCGAGAAGCTGGCCGGTCCCGGCACGGGCCGCGCGAGCGTCCAGCAGCCGATCGACGCCCGCGTCACGGTCAAGCCCTCGTACGACGTGAACGACTTCCCGGTGCCCACCGGCCGCGAGGAGGACTGGCGGTTCACCCCGCTGCACCGCCTGGCCGGGCTGCACGACGGCACCGCCGCCGCCGACGCCAAGGGCGTGGACAAGGTGGAGCTGGGCCTGCCGGACGGCGTCACCGCCGAGCAGGTCGGCCGCGACGACGACCGCCTGGGCAAGGCCGGCAAGCCGGTCGACCGGGTCGCCGCGCAGGCGTTCAGCGCCTTCGAGCAGGCGCTGGTCGTCACCGTTCCCAAGGAGACGGTGCTCACCGAGCCGGTGAAGATCGACGTGCACGGCGAGGGCGGCACCCGTTTCGCCCACGTGGTGATCGACGTCAAGCCGTTCGCCGAGGCCGTCGTGGTGATCAACCACACCGGTACCGGCACCCGGGCCGCCAACGTCGAGCTGCTGGTCGGCGACGGCGCCAAGCTGACCTTCGTCTCGGTCCAGGACTGGGACCGCGACGCGGTGCACCTCGCCCAGCAGACCGCCCTGGTCGGCCGGGACGCCTCGCTCAAGTCCGTCGTGGTCACCTTCGGCGGCGACGTGGTCCGGATCCACCCGCGGGTCACCTACGCCGCCCCCGGCGGCGAGGCCGACCTGTTCGGCCTGTACTTCGCGGACGCCGGCCAGCACCTGGAGCACCGTCTGGTCATCGACCACGACACCCCGCACTGCCGCTCCAACGTGGTCTACAAGGGCGCCCTGCAGGGCAAGGACGCGCACGCGGTCTGGGTCGGCGACGTGCTGATCCGCGCCGCCGCCGAGGGCACCGACACCTACGAGCACAACCGCAACCTGGTGCTCACCGACGGCGCCCGGGTCGACTCGATCCCGAACCTGGAGATCGAGACCGGCGAGATCGTCGGCGCCGGCCACGCCTCGGCGACCGGCCGCTTCGACGACGAGCAGCTCTTCTACCTGCAGGCGCGCGGCATCCCGGCCGAGGAGGCCCGCCGCCTGGTGGTCCGCGGCTTCTTCGCGGAGCTGGTCCAGCAGATCGGCGTCGCCGAGATCCAGGACCACCTGCTGGAGAAGATCGAGGCCGAGCTGGAAGCGAACGTCTGATGAGCTTTCTCCGCGCCTGTTCGCTCAGCGACCTGGCCGAGGACGAGCCCAAGCGTGTGGACCTCAACGGTGTCCCGGTCGCGATCGTCCGTACCGAGGGCGAGGTGTTCGCGATCAACGACATCTGCTCGCACGCGAACGTGTCGCTCTCGGAGGGCGAGGTCGAGGACTGCATGATCGAGTGCTGGCTGCACGGCTCCAGCTTCGACCTGCGCTCCGGCAAGCCCTCGGGCCTGCCCGCCACCAAGCCGGTCCCTGTCTACCCCGTAAAGATCGAAGGGGACGATGTGCTCGTCTCCGTCAACCAGGAGTCCTGAGTCCCCATGGCAACGCTTGAAATCCGTGACCTGCACGTCTCCGTCGAGGCCGAGAACGGCCCGCGCGAGATCCTCCGCGGCGTCGACCTCACCGTGAAGCAGGGCGAGACCCACGCGATCATGGGTCCGAACGGCTCCGGCAAGTCGACCCTCGCGTACTCGCTGGCCGGTCACCCGAAGTACACGGTGACCAGCGGTTCGGTGCTGCTCGACGGTGAGAACGTGCTCGACATGACCGTCGACGAGCGGGCCCGCGCCGGCGTCTTCCTGGCCATGCAGTACCCGGTCGAGGTCCCCGGCGTCTCGGTCTCCAACTTCCTGCGCACCGCCGCCACCGCCGTCCGCGGCGAGGCCCCCAAGCTGCGGCTGTGGGTGAAGGAGGTCAAGGAGGCGATGGCCGCCCTGCACATGGACCCGGCCTTCGCCGAGCGCAACGTCAACGAGGGCTTCTCCGGCGGCGAGAAGAAGCGCCACGAGATCCTCCAGCTGGAGCTGCTCAAGCCGAAGATCGCGATCCTCGACGAGACCGACTCCGGCCTGGACGTCGACGCGCTGCGCCAGGTCTCCGAGGGCATCAACCGGGTCGCCTCCAGCGGCGAGGTCGGCACCCTGCTGGTCACGCACTACACCCGCATCCTGAAGTACATCAAGCCCGACTACGTCCACGTCTTCTCGGCCGGCCGCATCGTCGAGTCCGGCGGCGCGGAGCTGGCCGACAAGCTGGAGAACGAGGGCTACGAGTCCTACGTGAAGGGTGGCGCTTCCGAGTGACAATCGATTCTGGCTCGGCGCGTGCGCTGACCGGTCCGCTGGCCGAGGCGCAGGAGTTCGGCGACTCGCTCCGCAAGGACTTCCCGATCCTGCAGCGGGTGCTGCACGACGGCAAGCCGCTGGTCTACCTCGACAACGCGGCGACCTCGCAGAAGCCCCGTCAGGTGCTCGACGCGCTGAACGCGTACTACGAGCGGCACAACGCCAACGTGCACCGCGGCGTGCACGTCCTGGCCGAGGAGGCCACGGCCCTGTACGAGGGCGCGCGTGACAAGGTCGCGGCGTTCATCAACGCGCCGAGCCGGGACGAGGTGATCTTCACCAAGAACGCCTCGGAGTCGCTCAACCTGGTCGCCAACATGCTGGGCTGGGCGGACGAGCCGTACAAGGTCGACGCCGACGCCGAGATCGTCATCACCGAGATGGAGCACCACTCCAACATCGTTCCGTGGCAGCTGCTCTCGCAGCGCACCGGCGCGAAGCTGAAGTGGTTCGGGCTGACCGACGAGGGCCGGCTCGACCTGTCGAACCTCGACGAGCTGATCAACGAGAAGACGAAGATCGTCTCGTTCACGCTGGTCTCCAACCTGATGGGCACCGTCAACCCGGTCGAGGCGATCGTCCGCCGCGCCCAGGCGGTCGGCGCCCTGGTGCTGATCGACGCCTCGCAGGCCGCCCCGCACATGGTGCTGGACGTCCAGGCGCTGGAGGCCGACTTCGTCGCCTTCACCGGCCACAAGATGCTGGCCCCGACCGGCATCGGCGTCCTCTGGGGCCGCCAGGAGCTGCTGGAGGACCTCCCGCCGTTCCTCGGCGGCGGCGAGATGATCGAGACCGTCACGATGGGCTCGTCCACCTACGCCCCGGCGCCGCACAAGTTCGAGGCGGGCACCCCGCCGATCGCGCAGGCGGTCGGGCTGGGCGCGGCCATCGACTACCTGTCGGCCATCGGCATGGACCGGATCGCCGCGCACGAGCACGCGATCACCGAGTACGCCGTCGAGCGGCTGCTGGAGATCCCGGACCTGCGGATCATCGGCCCCCGGTCGGCGGTCGACCGCGGCGCCGCGATCTCCTTCGTGCTGGGTGACATCCACCCGCACGACGTGGGCCAGGTGCTGGACGAGCAGGGCATCGCCGTGCGCGTCGGCCACCACTGCGCGCGGCCGGTCTGCCTGCGGTACGGAATTCCGGCGACCACCCGGGCGTCGTTCTACCTGTACTCGACGCCGGCCGATGTCGACGCCCTCGTCGACGGCCTGCACCACGTCCGGAACTTCTTCGGCTGAGGCATCGGAAGGGAGCCGCGGGCATGAAGCTCGACTCCATGTACCAGGAGATCATCCTGGACCACTACCGCAACCCCCACGGCAAGGGGCTGCGGGACGGCGACGCCGAGGTGCATCACGTCAACCCGACCTGCGGTGACGAGATCACCCTGCGGGTCCGGCTGGACGGCTCGACGGTCGCGGACATCAGCTACGAGTCGCAGGGCTGCTCGATCAGCCAGGCCAGCGCCTCGGTGCTGAACGACCTGGTGGTCGGCAAGACCGTCGGCGAGGGCCAGCTCATCCAGGAGGCCTTCCTGGAGCTGATGCAGAGCAAGGGCCAGGCCGAGGGCGACGAGGAGGTGCTGGAGGACGCGGTCGCGTTCGCCGGTGTCTCCAAGTACCCGGCGCGGGTGAAGTGCGCGCTGCTGAGCTGGATGGCCTGGAAGGACGCCACCGCCCAGGCGCTCGCGCAGCACCCCGCCGTCAACGACTGAAGCAGCAGAGGAGGACACACGTATGAGTGACACCGAGACCAGCACCACGGCCCCGGAGGCGGCCTCCCCGGCTGCCGCCACCCCTGCGGAGACCGTTGCCACCGAGGGTCCGACGGTCATCGTCGGCACCACGGCGGGCACCGTCTCCGTCGAGGACCTCACCGAGGCCCTGATGGACGTCGTCGACCCCGAGCTGGGTATCGACGTGGTCAACCTGGGCCTGATCTACGGCATCCACATCGACGAGTCCGACGTGGCCACCATCGACATGACGCTCACCTCGGCGGCCTGCCCGCTGACCGACGTCATCGAGGACCAGGCGAAGACCGCCACCGACGGCCTCGTCCAGGACCTGCGGATCAACTGGGTCTGGATGCCGCCGTGGGGCCCGGACAAGATCACCGACGACGGCCGCGAGCAGCTGCGCGCGCTCGGCTTCAACGTCTGAGCACCGTTACTCCGTTACGACACTGCCGCGTGGACCTTCCGGTCCGCGCGGCTTTGTCGTTCCCGGATGCGGCGGGGCCCGGCCCGCGGGCGGGCGCGGTCAGCCGGCCGGTGCGGGCCGGAACCCGATCAGCGTGCCGAGGGTGCGCGCGGTGTGGTCGAAGGCCTCGGGGAGGTTCAGGACCGAGCCGGTGAACTGGCCGAAGAGCTCGAAGCCGAGCCACCCGTGGACGCCCGTCCAGGCGGTCAGGGCGCGCAGGACGGTGTCGTCGGGGACGCCGGGCATCACCTGGCGGACCCGCTCGGCGTCCTCGGTGAGGACGGCCGGGGGTGTGGGAAGGCCGGCCGGCGGGGTGATCGCCCCGGCCCGGTGGGCGTCGGCGACCAGGCCGCCGAGCACGAGGGTGGTGCGCATCGCGGGGGCCAGGGTGTCCGCCGGCGCGTGGTAGCCGGGCACGGGGGAGCCGTGCAGCAGGGCGTACTCGTGCGGGTGGGCCACCGCCCAGCCGCGCAGGGCCCGGCAGACGGCCAGCCAGCGGCCGGCGTGGTCCTCGGCGGGGCGGCTCGCGTCGGCCTGCTCCACCGCCGCGCCGACGGCCTGGTAGCCGTCGATGATCAGGGCGGTGAGCAGCTCGTCGCGGGAGGCGAAGTAGCGGTAGACCGCCGAGGAGACCATGCCCATCTCGCGGGCGACGGCGCGCAGGGAGAGGCCGCCGGCTCCTTCGGTGGCGAGCTGGCGCCGGGCGATGTCGGTGATCTGCCTGGTCAGCTCGGCGCGGACGTCGGCTCGGGCGGTGCGGCTCGCGGTCATGGACAGCACGCTAGCAGAGCGGTGCACGGAAAAGAGAGCGGTGCTCTTGACGATGACGGGCGCACGAGAGAGCATTGCTCTCAAGTGAGAGCACCGCTCTCGATCGAAGGGGGATCACCATGAAGCTGTTCTACGCGGGCCCGTCGCTGGCGACCCTGCACACCGAGTACGCCAAGCAGGGCCGGATCGACGACCGGGCGCCGGTGGCCTCCGCCTCGCAGACCCGGATCGAGGCGCCCGTCGAGCGGGTCTGGGCGGTCGTCGCCGACGTCGCCGGCTGGCACCGCTTCCTGCCCGCCCACCGGGTGCTGGAGCTGGCGGACGGGGTGCGGGAGGACGCCCGGTTCGTCTGGGCGATGGGCTCGACCAGGATCACCTCCCGGTTCGCGGTGGTCGACCCGGGCCGCGAACTCACCTGGACGGGCCTGGCGATGGGCGTCAAGGCCGTCGACCGGCACGTCCTGACCCCCACCGGGGACGGCGCTACGCTGCTCCGGATCGAGGAGTCGATGGCCGCGCCGGTGGTCGCCGTCCTGTTCGGCCGGGAGCGGCTGCGCACCCAGCACGAGCAGTGGCTGGCCGCCGTGAAGGCGGCGGCCGAGGCGGCCTGAGCGCCGCCGGCGGGCCGCCGGCCACCGCGCCCGGGCCGGCCGCGGGCTACCGCGCCGGGCGCCGCAGCACGGCCCCCGCGAGGGTCAGGCAGGCCAGGGCGGCGACCACCCCGAAGCCGCTCACCGCGGGCAGCAGGCCGTAGTGCTGGGTCAGCGCGCCGACGGCCACGATCGGCAGCGAGCTGCCCAGGTAGACGATCACCCACAGGGTGCTCAGCTCGCCGCCCCTGCGCTCCGGGTCCATCGCGGCGACCGCGCTGGTGAACAGCGAGCGGAAGGCCACCCCCTGGCAGGCGCCGCCGAGCACGCTGCCGATGAAGAGCAGCGCCGGGGTGCCGGTGTACTGGGCGGCGACCACCAGGGCCAGGCCGGCCGCGAGACCGGTCATCCCGAGCGCGATCACCAGCCGGTCCGAGGTGGGCGGCACCAGCAGCTGGACGGCGGCCGAGGAGCCGAGCAGCAGGGCCGCGACCACCGCGCCGGTCAGGTGCGAGCCGCTGTGCAGCAGCTTCGCGGAGAAGGCGGGTGCGAGGCTGAGGTAGACGCCGAAGACCGCGTACGAGACGAAGCCGGCGCCGGCCGCGAGCAGGAACTCCCGGCGGCCGCTCGCGGGCAGGGCGAGGCGGCGCGGGCGCAGGTGCGCGGGGGTGGTGACGCGCGGCGGTGAGGCCGGCGGGCGCCGGCGGCCGGGCATCCGGGGGTGCACCAGGGCCAGCGGGACGCACAGCGCGAGCAGCGCGACGGCGTGCACCAGGAAGGGCGTGAGCAGCGGGTTGTCGCCGCCGGCGAGACCGCCGTCGGAGAGCACGGCGCCGACGATCGGGCCGAGCGCGACGCCGCCGGCCGAGCAGGCCAGGGTGAGCTTGGCGGCCAGGGTGGGGCGCTCGGGCAGCAGGTCGCCGAGGGCCGCGCCGGCGGCGCCGGTGGACATGCCGACCGCGATGCCCTGGACGGCGCGGCCCGCGGCCAGCTGCCAGAAGCTCCCGGCGGTCGCGAAGATCGCGTCCCCGCCGGCGGCCAGCGCCACGGCGGGCAGGATCAGCGCCCGCCGCCCCAGCAGGTCGGACCAGTGGCCCACGGCGGCGAGCACCGGGACGAGCGCGAAGACGTACACGGTGAACAGGACCGTGGTGTCCAGTGCGGTCAGGCCGAGCCGGGACTGCAGGTAGGGGTAGATCGGGGTGGCCAGATTGGCGCCGATCAGGAGGAACAGGAGGGCGGCGGCACAGAGGCCGACGCGGATGCCGCGTACCGCGTTCCAGCGGCTGACGGCGGCGAGCTGGAGCTGCGTGCGTGGTGCGAGCTCCAGGGGGAGCAAGGCCTCCGAGAGCCGGCGTCCGCTGCCGTGGCGCCCGGGGAAGGGCGCGGAGGGCAGGCCGGAGCCGGCGGGGGAGAGGTCCGCCATGTCAGGGGTCTCCTGTGGCCGGGCGCCACCATGGGTCGGCGGGTGTGCCGATGCGCCCGTCCTGCGGCGCTCTGGTGGTGGCCTCGGTGCGGGGCTCCCTGGCGGAGCGGGTGTGCGTGGGCCCCGCCGCCCGTTACGGGCCTGGGGGAGGGTGGGCTTCGTTGCCCGGGGGCGCGCGCGGGGTGTGCGCGGCGCCTGTCGAAGGATACGCGGTCGGCGTGCGCTGCGGCGCGCGCCCCCGGAGGCGGGGCATCGGCGGTGCCCGACCGATACGCTGGGCCGATAGGCCGGTACACACAGCTGAGGCTGGACCGGTTGGCTGACAGGTCTCTGTAGGGAGAACGCGCACACCATGGCCGGACGACGTCGCAAGAATCCTGACAACCCGTCGGCGGCCGGGCCCGGCGAACACCCTGCCGAGGGCCTGCTGCCGGCCGACTTCGCCCTGGAGGACCTCTACGGCGCCTTCGCGGCGCATGGTCTGGACGACGAGGACCTCGACGACGCCGCCGTCCTGGTGCCGCCCGTCCGGCTGCCCTCGGAGCAGGAGCTGACGGCCGAGGCGCTGGCCGTCCCGATGCTCGGGTACGCGCTGAAGCTGTCCCGCTGGACGGCCCCGCACCGGGCGGTGGACGAGTTCGGCGACCTGACCGAGGCGGACCGCGAGCCCGCCGCCCGGCTGCTGGGCCTGGCCGCGGCCGAGGGCGAGGTGGCCGAGGAAGAGGTCGTCGAGGCGATGCGGGCCTGGTCGCTGGCCTGCGACCTGGACCTCGTGGAGATCGGCACCACCGCGGCCGGCGAGCACGTGGCGATCCCCGGGCCGGACCTGGAGCCCGCCGAGCAGGGTGACCCGGAGACCGTCCTGGAGCTGTGGCTGACCGCCGCCGGCATCGTCCGCGAGCTGGCCGCCGAGGCCGACTCGTTGCCCGCCGAGGGCGAGGAGGAGGACGAGGCCGAGGAGAGCCCGGAGGAGGACGAGGCCCGGCTGGCCGAGGTCGAGGAGTCCCGCGACGCCGCCGCCGAGCTGCTCGACGAGGCCCTCCAGGTGCTCTACGAGACCACCGCGTTCGCCGAGCCCGGCACCGAGACCGTGCCGCTCGGGGTGCTGGCCGCGCTGCTGGTGGTGCCCGAGGGGGAGGAGCCGAGCGAGGAGCTGCTCGGCGACATCACCGACGTCATGGTGGCGCTGGACCCGATGCTCGGCGACCTGGCCGAGCTGGGCCTGCTCGTCTACCGCCCGATCGACCCGGAGCTCTTCGACGAGGAGGACGGCGAGACGCCCGCGCCGGCCGGCGACGAGCCGCTGGACGAGGCCGAGTCGGCCCGCTTCGGACTGGTCCGGCTGACCCCGCTCGGGGTCTACGCCGTGCGGCAGTGGCTGTTGGAGGACGGCTACGACGCCCCGCTGGTCGGCGAGCTGGCCCAGGGCGACGCGGCCGAACTGCTGACCGCGGTGGCCGAGTCCGCCAACGTGCTGCCCGAGGAGGAGATCCGCGAGTGGCTGGAGGGGCGTGAGCCGCTGCCGGCGGCGCGCGAACTGCTGGCGGCGGCGCGTGGCGTCGACACCTACGCCCCGCTGCGGCGGCTGCTCTGCCGGCTGGCGCTGGACCAGCTGGGCAGCCCGGCCGAGCCCGCCGTACGGGAGGTGCTGGACGACCCGGAGCTGGGTGGCGCGGCCCGGGCCTGGCTGGCGGCCGCGGGCGTCGCGGACGTACCGGCGCCCGAGCGGCCGATGGTGCTCTGGACGGTGGTGGACACCTTCGCCGCCCACCTGCTCGACAGTGGCGGCGACGCCGGCACCCTGCGCGAGCTGGTCACCGGGCTGCCGGTGACGGACAACCCCGCGAGCTACTTCGGCGAGCTGTGGCGGGTCGACCACCCGAACACGGCGGACGTGCTGGACGCGGTCGGCGAGCTGCACCTGGACCGGCAGGTCGCCAAGGAGGCCCGGAAGGCCGCGTTCAAGGCCCGGTCGAAGAACTAGGCCCCCGTCCGGTCCGGTCCGGTCTGGTCCTGCCCGGCTCCGGGCCGGACGGCCGGGCTCGGACGGACCGGACCTGAGGGGGCGGCGCGCGGCGCCGGCGGTGCCCGGCGGGCGGGCGGCGGCCGGCCGTGTCGTGCCGGACTGTGCCGCGGGCCGTGCCGCGGTCCTACGCCAGGTCGAGCTGGCCGGTCTCGGTGAACGGGAAGAACGGGTTGTGGGCCAGCTCCCACAGGTGCCCGTCCGGGTCCTCGAAGTAGCCGGAGTAGCCGCCCCAGGATGTGGCGGCCGGCGGCTTGACCACCGTGGCGCCGGCCTCCACCGCCACCTTCAGCGCGGCGTCCACCCGTTCGGGTGATTCCAGGTTCACCGCGAGGGTCACCCCTCGGAAGGACGGCTCGCCGGTGGCGGGGACGCCCGCGTCGGCGGCCAGCTCCTCGTACGGGAACAGGCCGAGGACGGAGTCGGCGGTGCGGAACCAGACGATCTCGGGGCTGGACTTGGCCGAGCGGCGCCAACCGAGCCGCTCGTAGAAGCCGGCGCTGCGGTCGAGGTCCGAGACCCCGAGGGTGACGATGCTGATACGGGCCGGGAACTCGTCGGTTGCTGTCATGCCGCCAGCGTAGGCACGGTGACTGACAGGGCGTCCGGAACGCGGCCGGTGCGTCGCCGCCGGCTGCCCGGGCCGCTCGTCCGGGGGCGGCTGATGACCCGGCAGGTCGGCCCGTCGTATCGTTGGGCGGGCGTCGTGCGGGCGCCGGCCGGGCGGCCGGACGGCCGGGCGGGGCACAGGCGGGTACGGCGAGGACACGGGGGTGCGGCGGAACATGATGCGAGAGAGCGGGAGCAGGCCCCAGGACCCGGACGACCGCTACGCCGGCCAGGAGGCGTTCTCCCGACGGACGATCGCGGAGGCGGACTTCCCGGTGTACGGGGTGGGGCGCATCGCCTGCCGGGCCACCGCGGAGCGGCTCGGCCGGGCGCGGGCGGCCGAGGGCGCGCCCCTGCACAGCGAGGCTCTTGCCGCCTTCGAGAGCTGCGACGGCGAACTCAGCTGGGTGGAGGTCCGCACCGGTGACTGGACCTCGGCCGACGGCCCCTACCTGAGCGTGCGCACCTACCGGCCGGGCGCCGAGCACGGTGAGGCGCTGCCGGATCTGGAGGACGTGGTCGAGGACGAGCGGGACCGCCTCTACGAGCAGCTCGGCATCGACGAGGGCGACGGCCCCGGCGTCGTCCGGGCGCTGCGGGAGTGGATCACCGTGGAGGGCGAGCCCCGCGCGCTGCAGATCCACGAGGACCGCCGTCCGGAGGCCGTCCCGGGCGCGGGCCTCGCGCCCGGTCCGCTGCTGGAGGCCGGGGCGGTCTGGGCCGGCCGGCTGCGGGTGGACGGTCTGACCGTCACGGTCTGCGGCCGGGGGGTGCCGCCGGGCGCGGTCGAGCTGGCGAGGATCGAGGACTTCGAGCGCTACATCCTGGGCCGCACCGAGCTGATGCGCCGGCTGGCCGCCCGGCGCGGCCTGGACGTCCCGGTCGAGGAGCGTGAACTCGCCCCCGCCGTCGGGCTGGAGGCTCACCGGGAGCTGATCGAGCACAACATCGCCGAGTCGATGGCGATCGACGCACAGGTACGTGCCCGGCGTACCCCGCGGCTGCCCCGCCGGCTGCGCGGCGAGGTCGGCGCCGTCCGCTGGGAGGCCGCCGTGCGCCAGCAGATGAGGCTGGCCTCGGAGACCCGGGAGGAGGCCGCCGAGGCGGTGGCGGCGATGGTCAACCACCTGACCAGGCTGGCCCGGAACACCGACTGGGCGGTCGGCACGCCCGACGGGCGGGACGCCGTGGAGGAGGTCGTCCGGTACACCGTGTTCGCCAGCGAGGTGCCGAGCCTGCCCGCCCAGCGGGCCTGGGAGCAGCTGTGGAACGGCGGGCCGGACCGGACCGACGAGGACGGGAGCGGCGGCGCCGCGCGCCGGCTGGCCGAGCAGGTCTGGCTGTCCGCCTGGGAGCAGTGGCGGCTGGAGCGCAGCATCCGCTGAGGCGGCGGCCCGGCGGCCCGGCGGCCCGGCGGCCCGGCGGCCCGGCGGGCTGACGGGCTGACGGGGCGTAGACGGCGGGGCCCGGTGGGTGGTGGGGCGCCCGGTCGGGCTTTGGCAAAGTGTGAGTCATGCATTCGGATACGGTCGGCAAATGACCACTCCGGCGCGGTGTCGGATTCACCTGAGGTTCACCCGCGGGGCACAGTCTGCTCGGCGTCGACGTTCCTTCTCGACACCCGCTCGCCGCGCACCGGGGATTCCGCACCGGGCGGACGGCCAACCCTCAGGAGTGACTGCCATGTCGCTGTCCCGTCGGGACTTCGTCAACCGTTCCACCCTCGTCGGCGCCGGTGTGCTGATCGCGGGCAGTGCCGAGGCGCTGGCCACCGCCCCGGGCGCGATCGCCGCTCCGGTCGGTGGGGAGGCGCAGGCCGCCGAGACCGCCGACGCCGAGCGTGCCGCCGTCGGCTACGGCCCGCTGCTCGCCGACCCGGAGAACCTGCTGGCCCTGCCCAAGGGCTTCAAGTACAAGGTGATCACCCGCGCCGGTGTCACCAAGCTGAAGACCGGCGAGTTCACCCCGAGCAACCACGACGGCACCTCCGCCTTCGAGGACGAGCGCGGCGGCAACCTGCTGGTCGTCAACCACGAGCTGGCCGGCGCCCGCGCCAACTGGCCGAACCCGGTGCCGTTGACCGAGGGTCACGTCTACGACCCGGGCGCGGCCGGCGGCTGCACCGTCGTGCACGCCAAGGCCGACGGCACGGTCGAGGAGTGGGTCGGCATCGCCGGCACCGCCACCAACTGCGCGGGTGGCGTCACCCCGTGGGGCACCTGGCTGAGCGGCGAGGAGACCGAGGACAAGGCCGGCAAGAACGGCTTCACCAAGGACCACGGCTACATCTTCGAGGTCGACCCCTTCGACGACGAGTACAACCTCAACCCGCAGCCGGTGAAGGCCTTCGGCCGCTACGCGCACGAGGCCGTCGTGGTGGACCCGAAGCGCGGTCACGTGTACCTGACCGAGGACGCGTCCAACCCGAACGGACTGCTGTTCCGCTGGACCCCGCCGGCCGGCTTCAAGCACGGCCGCTACAAGCTGCGCGCGCTGGCCGCGGACGCCGGTGTGCTGGAGGCCTTCAAGGTCTTCGACTCGCAGGGCAAGTTCATCGACGACCTGTCGCGCGCCACCAAGGTCGGCACCACGTACGGCGTGGACTGGGTCAAGGTCGAGGACCGCGACGCCCGGACGGTCTCCGTCCGCAAGCAGTTCAAGGACGGCGAGGTGACCCGCGCCCGCAAGCTGGAGGGCATGTGGTGGGGTGACGGCGGCTTCCACTTCGTCTCCAGCTTCGCCCGTTCGGAGAGCCCGCTGCAGCACGACGGCCAGGTGTGGTTCTACAACCCGGTCCGCCGCACCATCACCCTCAAGGTGCTGCTCGGCGTGAACACCGACGTGTTCGGTGACCACGACAACTACGACGGCCCGGACAACATCACCGTCTCGCCGTACGGCGGCATCGTGATCGCCGAGGACGGCGAGGGTGTCAGCCACCTGTTCGGCGCGACCGAGGACGGCCTGACCTACCCGATCGCCCGCAACGACCTGAACATCGGCACGGCGGAGAAGCCGGAGTTCAGCGAGTTCACCGGAGTGACCTTCTCGGACGACGGCAGGACGCTGTTCGCCAACATCCAGGTGCCGGGCATCCAGCTCGCCATCACCGGCCCGTGGCACCGGCTGAACGAGCACCACCGCGGCCAGGGCTACGGCGCCTGATCGCAGCGGTGAGCACGGCGGCCCGTCGGGGGAGACCCCGGCGGGCCGCCGTCGTCCCCGGGCCTGCCCGGCCGCCCGGGGGCGGTCAGTCCTCGGCGGGCAGCCGCAACTGGAGCATCGCCAGCAGCCGCTGCTGCGGCTGGGCGAGGTCGATGCCGGTCAGCTGCTCGGCCCGGCGCACCCGGTAGCGCAGGGTGTTGGGGTGGATGTGCAGCGCCTGGGCGGCCACCCGGACCTCGCCCAGCGCGTCCAGCCAGGCCAGGACGGATTCGGCGAGCCGGGTGCCGTGCTTGCGGTCGTAGCCGGTGAGCGCGGTGAGCCGGGGGTCGCGCAGGCCGGCGCGTTCCTGCAGCAGCGCCAGCATCTCGCTGACCAGGACCTGCGCCTGGACGTCGATCAGTGCCGCGACCTCCAGGTCGACGCCGCCGCGGCGCATCGCGTCCAGGATCCGGTCGGCCTGCGCGCGTGACTCGGGGACGGCGGCCAGGCCGTCCACGGTGCTGCCGATCGCGGCCCGCAGCGGTACCCCGAGGTGGTCCCGGGCGGCCTCCACGACCTCCTGGGCCCAGCTGCGGACGGTCGACATCGGCAGGCCGGCGGGCAGGTCGGGGAGCAGGACGTAGACCCGGGACTCGACCGGTGCGAGCAGCGCGCCGCGGTGCCGGGCGGCGGTGTGGACCGAGATCAGGCCGGTCACCTCGGCGCGGGTGAGCTCCAGGTCGGCGCCCTCGGAGGGCGAGCCGGCGGCGTACGCCAGGACGGTGGCCGGGCGGCGCAGGTCCAGGCCGAGGTGGGTGGCGAGCGACTGCGGGCCGGTGGAGCCCTCCAGCAGGCCGGTCAGCAGGGTCTGGGTCAGCCGGACGTCGGCGGAGACCTCCCGGCGCCGGCGGACCAGTTGGGCGGCGGCGACCCGGGCCGCGCCGACCAGGGCCTGTTCGGCCAGCGGGGCGAGCGGCTGGGCGCCCTCCTGGACCCAGATGGTGCCCAGCGGCTGGGCGCCGGCCCGGATGCCGATGGCCAGGCGCCGGCGGATGCCGAGGTCGGGGTGCGGGTCGACCGGGATGACGCCCTCGGAGGCGCGCAGCTGCTGGAAGACGCCCCATTCGCGGAGCTTGGCGAGGTAGGGCTCGGGGCCCTGGCGGCCGAGGATGGAGAGCCGCCGCAGGTCGTCCACCTCGTCGGAGTCGGAGGAGCGGGAGTAGGCGAGGACCCGGCTGGAGGTGTCCTCGATGGAGACGATCCCGCCGGTCAGGACGGCGACGGTCTGGGCGAGGGAGAAGAGGTCGCCGGCGCCCGGCCCTTCGCTGTCGGGGGTGTCCGGGCCCGAGATGATCACCCGGGCGAGTGAGTCCAGGTGCTCCCAGCGGGTCTCCCGTCGGACGGAGAGCAGGGCGACGCCGGCCTCGGTGGCGGCTTCGCGCAGGGCGTCGGCCTGGCCGGGGGCGTCCAGTTTGACGGCGACGGCGGCGGCCCGGGCGCGGCCGGCGGCGCGCAGGGCGGGCAGGGCGGCGCGGCCGCGGGCGCCGATGGCCAGCACGAGTTCGCCGGCGGCAGCGGTGGCCTGGTCCTCCGGGTCGAGGATCGCCACGTCCCGGACGGGGACGTCCAGCCCGGCGGGGGCGGCCTGCAGTTCGACCAGTGGTTCGCCCAGCGACATCAGCAGCTGGCGCAGCGTGATTCCGGTGCCGGGGCCTGGCTCGGTCACCTCGGGTCTCCTGCCGGTCCGGTCGGGCGGTTTCTGATGCGGCATTGTCGGATCGGACAATGCGGTACCGACGACTTTAGCCGTGCGGGCAGGATGCCGGCCCGGTGTCACTAAATAGTTGACACTGACTATTCGATCTCGGATAGTCGATACTGACTAAGGAGAGCCTGATGGCGAAGCGACGCAAGGTCGGCAACCCGCTGGCACTGGCCGTCCTGGCCGAACTCGTGGCCGAGCCGATGCACCCCTACGAGATGGGGCGCCGCCTCAAGGAGCACGGCAAGGACCGCGACATCAAGTACACGCGGAGCTCGCTGTACATGGTGGTCGAGCAGCTGCGGAAGGCCGGGTTCGTCGCCGAGCGGGAGACCGTCCGGGACACCCAGCGGCCCGAGCGCACCGTCTACGCGCTGACCGACGAGGGCCGGACCGAGCTGCACGACTGGATGGTCGAGCTGGTCGCCGAACCGCAGCACGAGTACCCGCTGTTCGGCGTCGCGCTGTCGCTGCTCGCGGTCCTGCCACCGGCCGAGGCGGTTGAACTGCTCGCCCGCCGGGTGGAGGCGCTCACCGAGCGGCTCGCGGAGATTCGCTCCGACATCGCGGCCGCCACCGCCCAGGGAGTCCAGTGGATCTTCCTGATCGAGGAGAACTACCGCCTCGGCGCCCTGGAGGCCGAGCACCGCTTCGTCACAGGCCTGATCGAGTCACTCAAGGAGCCGGAGTACCTCCGGACCTGGCAGCAATTCTTCGGGAGTCGGACATGAACGGAGTACGGAAAGCCATCGTCGTCGGCGGCGGCATCGCCGGGCCGGTGACCGCCCTGGCCCTGCGCCGGGCGGGCATCGAGGCGAGCGTCCACGAGGCGTACGACACCACCGCCGACGGCGTCGGCGGTGCCTTCACCCTCGCCCCGAACGGCCTGGCCGCGCTGCGCCTGGTCGGCCTGGGCGCGGAGGTGGAGGAGATCGGGCAGCCGATCACCCGGATGCTGATCGACGACCCGAACGGACGGCCGATGGCCCGGTTCGACGGGGTGCCGGGCCTGCCGCCCAGCCGGGTGCTGTGGCGCTCGGAGCTGTACGCCCTGCTGCACGAGCGGCTGCGCCAGGAGGGCATCCCCGTCAGCTTCGGCCGGCGGCTGGTCGGCGCGGACGAGACCCCCGACGGCGTCACCGCGCACTTCGCCGACGGCTCCACCGCCACCGGCGACCTGCTGGTCGGCGCGGACGGCGTCCGCTCCGTGGTGCGCACCCTCGTCGACCCGACCGCGCCCGGGCCGCGCAACGTCGGGCTGCTGGGCTTCGGCGGCTTCAGCGACCACGTGCCGGCCACCGGGGCCGGCCCGGACGGCCCGCGGGCCATGCACTTCGCCAACGGGCGGCGGGCCTTCTTCGGCTGGTGGGCGCTGCCCGAGGGCGGCACCGCCTGGTTCAGCAACCTCCCGTACAAGGAGCTGATGACGCCGGCCGAGGCCCGCGCGGTGCCGGTGGCCGAGTGGGTCGAGCGGCTGCTCGCGCAGCACGCCGGGGACACTCCCGCCGAGGACGTGCTCCGCGCCGTCCGCCCGGACAGCCTGGTCAGCGTCGGCTCCATGCACATCCAGCCGAAGGTGCCGCGCTGGTACCGCGGCCGGCTGGTGCTGGTCGGCGACTCGGTGCACGCGCCGTCCCCCAGCTCGGGCCAGGGCGCCTCGCTCGCGGTGGAGAGCGCCGTGCAGCTCGCCCGATGCCTGCGGGACATCCCGGAGCCGCAGGCCGCCTTCGCCGCCTACGAGGCGCTGCGCCGGCCCCGGGTGGAGAAGATCATCGCGCGGGCGGAGCGCAGCAACAGCGAGAAGTCGGCCGGGCCGCTCGCCAGGACCCTCACCCGGATGCTGGCACCGGTCGCGCTGCGCACCTTCCTGACGCCGGAGAAGATGTTCGGCCCGGTGCACCGCTACGCCATCGACTGGGACGAGCGCGCGACGGGCTGACCGCCGCCCGGCCCACTTCGTCCGATCGGACAACGCCGTACGGATGACTTGGGCCGCCAGGCCAATCAAGTGGGGCCGCCCGGCGGCATACCTTTCGGTCTAGGCCGGTGCGCGACCCGCACCGGCGTCCCCCATGACCCGAAGGAGAGCGCGCGCCATGGATGCTGTGACCCAGGTCCCCGCGCCGGTGAACGAGCCGGTCCGCAGCTACGCCCCCGGCAGCCCGGAACGGGCCCGCCTGGAGGCCAAGCTGAAGGAGCTGGGCGGCCAGGAGCCGGTCCAGCTGACCATGACGATCAACGGTGAGCGCCGGATGGGTGGCGGCGCCGAGATCCACGTCGTCCAGCCGCACAACCACGCGGCACGGCTCGGCACCCTGCGCAGCGCCACCCGCGAGGACGCGCAGGACGCCGTCGACACCGCACTCGCCGCCGCTCCGGCGTGGCAGGCGCTCTCCTTCGACTCCCGCGCCGCGATCTTCCTCAAGGCCGCCGACCTGCTGGCCGGCCCCTGGCGCGAGACGCTGGCCGCCGCCACCATGCTCGGCCAGTCGAAGACCGCCCAGCAGGCCGAGATCGACACGCCCTGCGAGCTGGTCGACTTCCTGCGCTTCAACGTGCACTTCGCCCGCCAGATCCTGGCCGAGCAGCCGATCTCCTCGGACGGCGTGTGGAACCGCAGCGACCACCGCCCGCTGGAGGGCTTCGTCTACGCGATCACCCCGTTCAACTTCACCGCCATCGCCGGCAACCTGCCGACCGCGCCGGCGCTGATGGGCAACGTGGTGCTCTGGAAGCCGTCCCCCACCCAGCAGTTCTCCGCGCACCTGCTGATGCAGCTGCTGGAGGAGGCCGGCCTGCCCAAGGGCGTCATCAACATGGTCACCGGCGACGGCCTGGCCGTCTCCGAGGTCGCCCTCAAGCACCCCGCGCTGGCCGGCATCCACTTCACCGGCTCCACCGCGACCTTCCAGCACCTGTGGCGCGAGGTCGGCAACAACATCGCCGGCTACCGCACCTACCCGCGGATCGTCGGCGAGACCGGCGGCAAGGACTTCCTGGTCGCCCACCCGTCGGCCCACCCGGACGTGCTGCGCACCGCGATGACCCGCGGCGCCTTCGAGTTCCAGGGCCAGAAGTGCTCCGCGCTCTCCCGCGCGTACGTCCCGGCCTCGCTCTGGGCCGGTCTGAAGGACGAGTTCCGCGCCGAGGTCGAGGGCCTGACCATGGGCGACGTCACCGACCTGTCGAACTTCATGAGCGCCGTCATCGACGAGCGCGCGTTCGCCAAGAACAAGGCCGCCATCGACCGCGCCCAGGCCGACCCCTCGGTCGAGGTGCTGGCCGGCGGCACGTACGACGACTCGGTGGGCTACTTCGTCCGCCCGACCGTGCTGGTCTGCGCCGACCCGACGGCGGAGTACTTCCGCGACGAGTACTTCGGCCCGATCCTCGCCGTGCACGTCTACGAGGACGACAAGTACGACGAGATGCTCGCCCAGATGGAGTCCGCCTCCCCGTACGGCCTGACCGGCGCGATCATCGCCCAGGACCGCGCGGCCGCCCAGGACGCCATGCACAAGCTGCGCTTCGCGGCGGGCAACTTCTACATCAACGACAAGCCGACCGGCGCCGTCGTCGGCCAGCAGCCCTTCGGCGGCGGCCGGGCCTCCGGCACCAACGACAAGGCCGGCGCGAAGCAGAACCTCACCCGGTGGACCTCGACCCGCTCGGTCAAGGAGACCTTCGTCCCGCCGACGGACTACCGCTACCCGCACATGGGCTGACACCCCCAGACGAGGGGCGCCTCTCCCCCGTGCCGCCCCTCACCCGGGGCGGCGGCCCACCCCCCCCGGCCGCCGTCCCGGCCCCTCCGCCACCGCTGAAAAACCAGTTCCAGGAGTACCGATGCTCCGTTCCGCCCTCCTCGCCGCCTCCCGCTCCCCGCAGGTGCGCACCGTCGTCGAGAAGTTCCCCCCGACCCACGCGATCGTCGAGCGCTTCGTCGCCGGCGAGCTGCTCGACGACGCGGTCACCGCCTGCGACGACCTGGTGGCCACCGGCCGCACGGTCACCCTGGACCACCTCGGCGAGGACACCAAGGACGCCGCCCAGGCCGCCGGCACCGCCGAGGCGTACGAGCACCTGCTGACCGCCCTCAAGGACACCGGCCTGGCGGCCGGCGCCGAGGTCTCGGTCAAGCTCTCGGCGGTCGGCCAGTTCCTGCCGGTGGACGGCGAGAAGATCGCGCTGGAGAACGCCCGCCGGATCTGCGCGGCGGCCGCCGACGCCGGCACCACGGTCACCCTGGACATGGAGGACCACACCACCACGGACTCCACCCTGTCGATCGCCCGCGAGCTGCGCGCCGACTACCCGTGGCTCGGCGTCGTCCTCCAGGCCTACCTGCGGCGCACCGAGGCCGACTGCGAGGAGTTCGCGGCCGCGGGTTCGCGGGTGCGGCTCTGCAAGGGCGCCTACAAGGAGCCCGAGTCGGTCGCCTTCCAGGGCAAGCGCGAGGTGGACCTCGCGTACGTCCGCGCGCTCAAGGTCCTGATGGCGGGCCAGGGTTACCCCATGGTGGCCTCGCACGACCCGAACATGATCAAGATCGCCGGCCAGCTGGCCGAGTGGAACGGCCGCAAGCGCGACAGCTTCGAGTACCAGATGCTCTACGGCATCCGCCCCGAGGAGCAGCTGCGACTGGCCGCCGAGGGCAACACCATGCGGGTCTACCTCCCGTACGGCCAGGAGTGGTACGGCTACTTCATGCGCCGCCTGGCCGAGCGCCCGGCCAACCTGACCTTCTTCCTGCGCGCGATGGCCACCCGGGGCTGACCTCCCCGGCGCCGGCCCGGAGGAACGGCTTGGTGTCCAGCTCGAACCCGAACGGGTCGGGCAGGGCCGGCGGTTGCCCGAACGGGGCGAGACGCACTTCGGTGTACTCGTCCCGTTGCGGCTTTCCGAACAGACCGACCTGCGACTTGTCGCGGTCGACCAGCAGGTATAGCGGGATCCCGGCGCGGGCGTAGCAGTGCCGCTTGGCGATCCGGTCCTGATCGGGCCTGCTGGAGGTCACCTCGGCGACCGTCGCCACGCCGGCCGGCTCCGTCCAGGGCGGGGCGCCAGCTCCATGGGGCAGGATGTCCTCCTGTGTCGGCGGCTCGTGGCCCCTCACCTCATGTGACATCGCAGGTGAACCGTACGAAGGCGGCCCAGGCGTCCGGGGTGAAGCCGAGGAGGGGGCCGCCGCGGTCCTTGGAGTCGCGAACGTGGACGGTGGCGGTGGCCATGGCGACCTCGACGCACTCGCCGCCCTCGTTGCCGCTGTAGCTGCTCTTGAACCAGGTGAGTTCGGTGCCGGTCCGGCCGAATTCCTCGGTGCTCATCGCTCTCCCAGCATCTTCTCGATCAGGGCCAGGGACTCCGGCGGTGTCATGGCCTGCGCCCTGAGGCTCCCGTAACGTGCAGCCAGGATACGGACTTCCTCCGCGTCCGTCGTCAGACGACTGACCGCCTGCACTTCGACGTAGGCCACCTGCGGCCGTCCCTTCGGAGTAAGCAGGATGAACGGGCCGCCCATGCCGGCGTGTTCGTGCCGCTCCAGGGGCATGACCTGAAGTTCCATGCTGCGCAGGCCGCCCAGTCGGAGAAGCTGCCTCAGTTGTTCGTCGTGCACGGCCCAGCCGCCCAGCGGGCGCCTGAGTACCGATTCCTCGATGATGCAGCTCACGATCGGTGTGGGCCATCGGGTCAGGATCTCCTGACGCGCGAGGCGCGCCAACACCCGTTCCTCGATGACCTCTTCGGCCAAGAGTGGCTTGCGCATCGCGTAGAGGGCACGAGCGCGGGCTTCGGTCTGGAGCAGCCCCGGGATGTCGTGGCTGCTGTAGAAGTGCAGCTCCACCGCCTCCGCCTCCAGCCGGGCGTAGTCCCGGAACCACGCCGGGTGCCGGACCCGGGCCTTGGCCTTCGCCCGCGCCAGGTCCTCCTTCGCGGCCTTCAGCAGGCCGCCGGCGCCGAGGAGTTCGTCGGCCGCGTCCAGGAACTCCGGTTGCGGGGTGCGCCGCCCGCGCTCCAGCGAGGAGATCTGGTCCTCGCCGTAGCGGAGCCGGTCGCCCAGCTCCTTCTGCGTCAGTCCGGCGCGCTCGCGCAGCAGTTTGACCTGCTTGCCGATCGCCCGGAGGAAGTCCGTGACGCCGTCGGGGTCGTCCGGCGGCTCCGGCCGCTGCTCCCCGAGGAGCGGGTGCGGGATGCCCGTCGCCCGTCCCGCTTCGTCCTGACCCACCACTGCCATCGTCGCCACCACCCGTGTACCTGCCCGACCCCGGCCCGCCGACCGCTCAATGTGTCGCTGCGGACACGTTCGGTAGCGGTTCGTGATCAGCCTAGGGGTGTCCGGCCGGATCCGGAGGCGCAATGGCCGAAACCGGTGGTCCATGGCGGCCCGTACCCCTCCTGCGGGGCCCGTTCCCGCTCGTCGCCCGTCGGGTGTCTCGTTGGTGATCCGTTGTTGACCTCGTGCTATGAATGCGTGTTCGTTTTCTACGGGGGAGCCCCATGTCGTATCCGCCTCAGCCCAACCAGGCCCAGCCATCGCCGTACGGTCAGCCGCCGCAGCCGTACGGCCAGCAGCCGCAGCAGTCCTACGGCTATCCGCCGCAGCAGCCGTACGGCCAACCGGCTGCGCCCCAGGCGTACGGGCAGCAGCCGTACGGCGTTCCGCAGCAGCCGCCGCCGGGCTTCGGGCAGCAGCCGCCGCCGCCCGAACGGCCGCGCCGACGTGGGCTGAAGGCGGTCCTGATCGTGCTGGGGACGTTCCTCGGTCTGGTCGCGCTCGCGGGCGGGTACGTGGTCTACCACATCTCCACCCGCCCGGGCCCGGTGGACCTGAGCGGCGACAACAACCCGTACTCGAAGATCGCGGCCGGGATGACGGCCGCGCTGGCGGCCAAGGACGAGGAGGCGTTCGTCAAGTCGTTCAAGAGCGAGGAGTTGAAGGCCAAACAGCGCAAGGTCTTCCGGAACCTGGTCAAGATCCCCTGGGAGCAGGCGCACTGGGAAACCCAGTTCGCGGCGCCGCTGAACGGTGACATGTGGGTCACCTTCGTGCACCAGATCAAGGGCGTGGACAGCAAGCCGGTCGGCGAGACCTTCAACTGGCGGGTGGAGCCGGGCGTCACCGCGCCGGTGATCACCGAAGTGAGCGGCACCAAGGGCCTGACCGGCAAGACCTCGGACGGCAACTTCTACCCGGGCCCGTGGGATCTGTACGACGAACTGGCGGTCGAGGTCCGCGACCACCTGGTGGTGGTGGCGGACAAGGCGCAGGCGGCCGAGGTGCAGCGGGACGTCGACGTGCTGGCGCAGGCCGCGAAGGACGACCTCGACGCCTGGAAGAAGTCCGGGCCGCCGCCGGCCGCCGGACGGGAGAGCGCGCGCGGCTACTTCATCGTGCTGGAGAAGCAGCGCGAGGTCTACAACAAGCTGTACGCCGGTGACGGCCGCGAGAACGACAGCCTGGAGGCCGGCGTCAACATGCCGATCCCGGTGCACGCGCCCAACTCGACCTCCAAGGACAAGGAGTCGGGCGGCTCCCGGATCGTCATGGACACCTCGCTGAGCCGCTTCACCAGCCCCCAGTGGAAGGACGGCGTCACCGACATCGGCCGGCACGAGATGGGTCACGCCACCGTCGAACTGCTCGCGACCGAGGAGGTCTACGTCAAGGGCCTCCAGGCCACCCAGACCTGGGTGGTCGAGGGCTTCGCCGACTACATGGCGTTCCGCGGCAAGGACGACCTCGCCAAGGCGGACGCGCAGGCCTCGCTCCAGGGCTACCGGTTCGGCGGCGCGCTGCCGGACAGCCTGGGCTTCTACTCCGACCAGGCCAAGGACCGTTCCGCCAACTACGCGTTGGGCGCGCTCGGGATCCGGTACATGGCCCAGAAGTACGGTGAGGACAAGGCGTTCGCCTTCGTGGCGGCGCACTACGCCGATCCGAAGGCGTACGAGCAGCAGATCACCACCGCCACCGGGCTGCCGCTGAAGCAGTTCCAGACCGAGTGGGCGGCCTGGGTGCGGTCCTACGTCCCCGGAATTCGCTGACCTGACCCGCCTGGTTGTCGGCCCGAGGCCGTCCGCGCACCGATGCGTGGGCGGCCTTCGCCGCCCATCCGACCATTGCTCGAAGTAGTCACATGAATGCGTAACGTTCTTCTGATGGTTCGTCGGCGGTGTGGCGTGGCCGCCGAAGCGGGGCGCCCCTGCCGGAAAAGGGGCGGCCCGGGCGGGTGTTGACGCCCCCGGCCGAGCTCTTCACCCGCCGAGTGGACAAGGACCACCGAGGATGCTCGGGCATGTTGTCGCGCCTTCGCGCGCCTTCACCCAGATCGCCAACACGCATGTGTGGGACGACAGTCTGTCTGACGCCGCGTTCCGGCTGCTCGTCCGCGGCCTGTCGCTGCCGCCCGCACGGGCCAGGGCGACCACCGTCACCGAGCTGGCGGCCGGCCTCTCCGGCGGCCGGATCACCGCGGACCGGGCACGCCGTCAGCTCACCGCCGCCGGGCTGCTGCACTGCCGGCGCCGGCACAGCGCCACCGGTCAGGTCCGGACGGAATCCCTGCTGTCCGACGTCCCGCTCGACGCGGCCGACGCGGAGCAGCTGTTCGCCGGATGCCGAACCCGACCGGCGACCCGGACGCGGGGCGCTTCGGGGCCACGGCACTGATGCGGAGATGCTATCCATCGCCGGCCGATTTCCGTCACGACACCCCGATGGACATCGACGGGACGACCCCGGCGGGCTCCGGGCCCGCACGCGATCGCCCCCGTCCGCAACCGGACGGGGGCGATCGGAGCGTACGCGGCGTGCCGGGCGCCGGGCCCGGACCGACCTAGTCGGCCGTGGCGATCAGCGGCTGCAGCAGGATGTCCGGCTTGGCGCGCTGGAAGGCGCTCAGGTGCCACTTGTCGGCGAACAGGGCCAGCAGGGCGTTGTCCGAGCGGCGGATCAGCACCTCGGCGTCGGTCAGCCGGGCCTTGGCCAGCTCCGCCGCGCCGTCGGCGTCGGTGACCCGGGCCAGCTTGTAGGAGAGCCGGTCGAGGGTGATCGGGGAGGAGAACTCGTGCTCCATCCGGTGCAGCACCACGTCGAACTGCATCGGGCCGACGGCTGCCATCACCGGGGCCTGGTCGCCGCGGCGGTCCGAGACCAGCACCTGGACCACGCCCTCCTCGTCCAGCTGGGAGACACCCTTGCGGAACTGCTTGGAGCGGCTGATGTCCTTCGGCCGGGCCACCGCGAAGTACTCCGGGGCGAAGGCCGGCAGCGGCGGGAACTCGGCCTTCTTGCCGCTGTACAGGGTGTCGCCCACCCGCAGCGCGCTGGCGTTGATCAGACCCACCACGTCACCGGGGTAGGCGGTGTCGACCACGGTCCGCTCGGCGCCGAAGACGGTCTGCGCGTACTTGGTGGCGAAGGACCGGCCGCTGGCCGCCCGGGTGACGTTCATGCCGCGCTCGAAGACGCCGGAGCAGACCCGGACGAAGGCCATCCGGTCGCGGTGCGCCGGGTCCATGTTCGCCTGGATCTTGAAGACCAGACCCGAGAAGTCCTCGGTGACCTCGCGGCTGCCGCCCTTGGCCAGCGGACGCGAGGCGGGGGAGGGGGCGAGGTCGACGACCGCGTCCAGCAGGAGCTTCACGCCGATGTTGCTCAGGGCGGAGCCGAAGAAGACCGGGCTGATCTTGCCGGCCTCGAAGGCCTCCTGGTCGTACTCGGGGCCGGAGGAGAGCACCAGCTCCAGCTCCTCCAGCGCGGTCTCCCAGACCTCGCCCTCGCGCTCGGTCGCCTCCTCGGCGGTGAGCACCTCCTCCAGGGCGGCGTGCGTTCCGCCGGGCACCTTGGTGTAGCGCAGCATCTGCTCGGTGTCCGAGGCCCGGACGAGTCCGCGCAGGTCACCCGCGCCGCCGACCGGCCAGACCACCGGCACCGGGGTGATGCCCAGGTGGGTCTCGATGTCCTCCAGCAGGGTGAGCGCCTCGCGGCCGCGGCGGTCCCACTTGTTGATGAAGGTGATCACCGGGACGCCGCGGTGGCGGCAGACCGCGAACAGCTTGCGGGTCTGCTCCTCCAGGCCCTTGGCCGCGTCGACCAGCATGATCGCGCAGTCGACGGCCGCCAGCACCCGGTAGGTGTCCTCGGAGAAGTCGGCGTGGCCGGGGGTGTCGACCAGGTTCATCACGTGCCCGCGGTAGCCGAACTGCAGGGCGGCCGAGGTGACCGAGATGCCGCGCTCGCGCTCCAGCTCCATCCAGTCGCTGGTCACGCCCTTGCGGGCGCCCTGGCCGTGCACCGCGCCGGCCGAGGTGATCGCCCGGGCGTGCAGGGCGAGCGCCTCGGTGGTGGTGGACTTGCCCGCGTCGGGGTGGCTGATGACGGCGAAGGTACGCCGGCGCCCGGCCTCGTTGACGATCTGGACGACCGGGACGGACTGCTCGTTGCTCACGTGACTTTTCCTCGGGTGCGGGGACGGCATCAGGCCGGGTGGACGCCTCTCCGCACCTGCTGAGCCGGGCCTCTGGTCCGCAGGCTCAAGGGGTGATTCTAGTCGGCCGGACGGCTCAACCTCGAACCGCCCGGTCAAGTGCCCGGAGAGGGCGGCCCGGACGCGACGGTGCCCGGTGCCCCGCCGCCTCGGGCGGGGCACCGGGCACCGGGTGGTTCAGAGCATCGCGGAGGCGGGCTTGACCATGGCGCGGGCGGTCTTGGCGTCCACGTACTCGCCGATCGCCGTCATCACCCACTCGCCGGAGAACTGGCGGACCAGCTTGCACATCACCACGCCGGTGTGCGGCTCCGAGCTGGTCAGGTCGAACCGCACCAGCACCTGGCCGCTGCCGGCGTCCAGCAGCCGGCAGTAGGCGTTCTTCACGTCGGTGAACTTCTGGCCGGAGAAGGAGTTGACCACGAAGACCAGGCCGACCGCCTCGGGCGGCAGCCCGTCCAGGTGGACGGTGATCGACTCGTCGTCGCCGCTGCCCTCGCCGGTGAGGTTGTCACCGGAGTGCGCGATCGCGCCGTTGAAGATCGACAGCTTCATGAACCAGGCGGTCTCGATCTTGTTCCGCTGGGCGTCGAAGGCGATGCACGAGGCGTCCAGGTCGACGTTGCGCCCGCCCCGGGCGGGCTCCCAGCCCAGGCCCATCCGGACCGAGGACAGGAACGGCTTGCCGTTCTTCTCCAGCGAGACCGAACCGCCCTTGACCAGGTTCACCCGGCCCTTGTCCAGGGTGACCTTGGTGAAGGACGGCGCGGTGGCCGGCGCCGGGGGCGCGGCCGGGGGCGTGATCGGCATCGGCGGAGCCTGCGTGGCGGGCGCGTGCGCGGGCGGCGGCGGGGTCTGGGCGGCCTGGGCGGCCGGCGCCGGCTCGTCCTCGACCGAGACCCCGAAGTCGGTGGCGATGCCCGCCAGGCCGTTGGCGTAGCCCTGGCCGACGGCCCGGACCTTCCAGGCGCCGCCGCGCTGGTAGACCTCGACCACGACCAGTGCGGTCTCGCGGTCCAGCCGCGGCGGGGTGAAGGTGACCAGTACGGCGCCGGTGTCGGCGTCCCGCACGGTCGCGGTCGGCTCGATGCCGGCGAAGGTCGTGCCGGCCTCGTCCGGGCTGGCCGTCACCACGATCTTGGTGATGCCGGCCGGGACCGCTCGGGTGTCGATGGTGATGGCGTCCGCCACGCCGCCGCTCGCGGGTCTGTGCGACACCCCCGGGCCGTTCGGGGCGTTGAAGAAGACGAAGTCCGCGTCCGAGCGGACCTTCCCGGCGTCGGTCAGCAGCAGACCCGAGACGTCCAGCGCCTTGGGCGCGGTCACCTCGACGGTCACCCGCGCGGCGGTCAGCGGGGCGTTGCCGCCTTGGGTCAGGACCGTGGTCACGGGATCCTCCTGGGATGCGTTTGGGAGGCCGGCGCGGCCGACGCGCCGACGGGATCCACAGTAACGAACGCGTGTGGCAAAGTGACCGGCCGACGGGCCGGGTTCTGTCGGATCGTCGGACCGGACGACACGCCGCCGCCGGGCCCGGTGACCGCGCCCGCGACCGGGTACCCGAAGACGTACGGGAAAGGCTGGCGGGCCGCCCCGCGGAGGTGCCCGCGGCCGGCCTGCCGGCCCGCGCGGCACGGTGGTTGAGGCGGGGTCAGCGCCCGGGGGTGAGTGCCGGGTGGGCGGCGGGCACCGCGGGCGTGCCGGGCGCGAGCGGCCCGGCGGCCGGCAGGGCCTCGAAGGCGCCGATGGCGGCCACCGCGCGCGGGTCCAGGATGCCGAAGGCGGAGGCCGTCCAGGTCTCCGCGGGGGCCTTGCCCGGTCCGGCGGCGGGCAGCACGCCCCGCACCCCGAAGGTGTACTCGCCGGGCGGGACGTCCGCCCCCACGGGGGAGGCGAACCGGTAGACCCGGGCGCCGTGCTCCTGGGAGGTGGTCATCACCGCACCGGCCAGGTTGGTCCACGCCGTGGTGCCGTGCACGACCTCGGCCGGACCGAGCCGGAACTCGGCCTGGAGCGCCGTCAGCGGCTCGCTCACGGTCAGCCCGAGCAGGTGGCGGGTGCCGTCCTGGCCGAGCGAACGGACGCTGGCCGCGCCGGTGAGCGCGAGGTCGGGAGCGGCCTCCTGGCTCGCGGGGTGCTGGTCGGCAGGGAACTGCCCGGCGGGGTAACGGTCGGCCGCGTGCGGACCGACCGGGTACCGGCCGGCCGGGTTCTGGGTCGCCGGGTGCTGGCCGACCGGGTTCTTTCCGGCCGCGTGCGGGCGGGCTGCGCCCTGGGCCGGCGTGGTCGTCGAAGGGGTACCCGGACCGGTGGGCCCGGGCCGGCCGGTGGGCGCACCCGGAGCGTCCGGGCGGGCGGGCACCGGCACGGGGAAGGGCATCGCCGCGGACGGCCGGGCGGCGGACGGCCCGGTCGACGGGGCGCCGATCCCGGGCACGGGGGCCCCGGGCGGGGGTGTGAGCGGCTGCGGCGGGGCGGGCCGCGCGGCGGACTGCGTCATGGCCGGTGGTGCGGCGAGCGGCGACGGGGTCAGGGACGGTCCGAACGGGCGCGATCCGCTGCCGGTCGGTCCGAACTGGGGGCCGACCGGTACGGGGCTCGCAGTGGCCTGCAGCAGGCACTCCGCGGCCGTCGGGCCTTCGGGCCGGAGCCCGTCGGGGGCGGGGCTGCCGGTCGGCGCCGGCACGGGAGCCGGCGCGGAGGGGGCGGGCGCCGTGGCGGAGGGCGCGGCCGTGGGGGCGGGCGCCGGCGTGGGCGCCGGGCTGCCGAGGGGCGGCGGGGTGGTCCGTTCCGCGTTGCGCGAGCCGGGCGTGCCGATGCCCGGGCCGATCGCCCGGACGGAGGGCTCGGCGCCGGAGGCCGGGGAACGACCGGCGTCACTGCCGGTCCGGGAGTCACCGTCGGTGCCCGGAGCCGGCGGCGGGGTGGCACCGACCGTGGCGAAGCCGGCCCGGCGCCCCACCGCCTGCTGCTCGTTCAGCAGCCAGGTGGTCGCGATGCTGAGCCCGACCACGGTGGACATCGCCATCGCGGCGCCGGAGAAACGGAGGGTGGGCAGGCGCAGGCGGCCGCCGAAGGGCTTCGGGCGGCTGTGCCGGCCCTGCGGCGCAGGCCGCTCGTCCGGGCGAGGTGCCGCCTCGGGGTCCTTACGGAGAGCCACCGGACTCCCTTCCCTCCGTGTGCCGTCCGCCGCTTTCCGCGACGGGTTCCGGGGTCGGACCCGTGAGGAAGCAACGGGCTCGCGACCGTGCCCGCGCGGGCCGGAGGCACGAGAGTACCAGCGGCGGAGGGGATCGTCGCCGGACCGCGCGCGAACCCGGCCGTCCGACGGACCGTCCTCGTACGCAGAACAGTTGACGGACCGTCGGACAATCCGCCCGGGGCCTGACACGATTATTGCAACCTCCTTGCAACCCTTGCCGTACCCCGCCGGATGGCGCACGCTGGTGAAATTCCAAGCCGTACCGGAGAGATAGTCATGCCGCGCGACCCTCTGCCCGCACCCTCCGATGCCTCTCTCGCCGCTACCCCCACGGGCGGCGATGAGGAAGGCTCCACCGCCGCTCCGGCGGCGGTGGAGGAGGTGCTGACCATGCGCATCGCGCTCGGCGACGAAGCAGTCGGAGAAGTCAGCACCCGGTTCCGGTTCGACCCGCAGCGTCCGTACGAGGTACTGCTGACCTTCCACCTCGGCCGGCCGGACGAGGCGGACTGGGTGTTCTCGCGCGAACTGCTGCGGGACGGCCTCACCACCCTGAGCGGGCAGGGCGACGTCAAGCTCTGGCCCGCGTACTGCCCCTGCCACGGGGCGACGCTGCACGTGGCGCTGGAGTCGCCGCACGGCAGTGCGCTGCTGGAGGTCGCCAAGCCCAAGGTCCAGGACTGGCTCGACCGGACGTACGCGCAGGTGTCGGAGGCGGCCGAGGCCTCCTGCGGCCCGACGGACGCCCAGCTGGCCGCGCTGCTCGCCGGGGGCTTCCCCACCGACTGACCGGCCGACCGGCTGAGCTGCGACCGGCTGAGCTGCGACCGGCTGAGCTGCGGTCGGCTGACCCGTGGCCGGCGCACGGCGCCGTTGCACGCCCCGGCGTCCGGGCGCGCGCCGGGCTTGGAGTCGACGGTTCGGGCGACCAGGCCGGGTTATTTCTCCGCGCGGACCGGCGGGTTCAGCAGACCCGGGGGCGCGTGAGAACGGGCGGGTGCCCGCCGTCCGGGTGAACCGCCACCTCCGACGTTCTGGCGAGGGCCGGCGGGTGCGCGGCGTCCGGCGGGGCCGGCAGCCGTACCGTCCCGGCGGCCAGCCGGGAGCGCAGCCGGCGGACGGCCGGCGCCGAGGAGCCGGGCAGCAGGTCGTACGGATCGTCCGGGCCGATCACGCCGACCGTCACCGTCGGGGCGAAACGGTACGGCCGGTGGACCAGTAGCCCGCCCAGGTAGCGCCGCAGCCGGGACAGCTCGGCCCGGACGGTCACGGTACGGGCCGGATCGCCGAACAGCGCCTCGGCCAGCTGGGCCGCGCTGCGGCCGTCCCGGTGGGTGGCGAGCAGCAGCAGCAACTCCGCGTGGCGCGGGCTGAGGCCGTGCGACCAGGTGCCGGCCGCACCCTCCACCGACAGCTCGGGGCGGTCCGGGCGGCGCAGGTCCAGTCGCAGTCGTGCGCCCTCGGTCTGCTCGGAGACCCCGGACCGGTCGCCGGCGGCGGCCCGGCCCGGCGAGTGGAGGGGCCGGACCAGCCAGCCGTCGGCGAGCGGCTCGACGGCGCACTCCCCGAGCGAGGGCAGCCAGTGGACGGAGGCCGAACCCCACCCCTCGGCGGGCAGCCGCAGCCGGTCGGTCGGCGGCAGGCCGGCGGCGGCCGCCGTCCAGCCGTCGTCGTCCACCACCAGGGCCGGTCCGCTCACCTTGGCGAGCAGCGGGGTGGCCACCGTCCGCAACTGGTGCAGTGCCTCCAGCCGGCGGGCCCGCAGCTCGGCCTCCGCCAGCCGGGCGGCGGTCATGGTCAGCTGGAGCAGGTACGGTCGGGCGTGCTGGGCCGGGGCGCTGATGTTGATCACGCCGGCCAGCCGGCCCGTCCGGGGCTCGTGCACCGGGGCGGCGAAGCAGGTCCAGGCGTGGTGGCTGCGCAGGTAGTGCTCGGCGGAGTGCACCTGCATCGGCCGGCCGGCGCGCAGCGCGGTGCCGATGCCGTTGGTGCCGACGTTCTCCTCCACCCAGCGGGCGCCGATCAGGAAGCCGATCCGGTCGGCGCTCCGGCGCAGCTGCCGCTCGCCCTCGTGCCACAGGACGTGCCCCTCGGCGTCGGCGACGGCGAGGATCAGCGGGCAGTCCCCGGTGGCGTCGAGCAGGGAGTCGCGCAGGATGCCGATCACCTCGTCCAGCCCGCTGGCGCGACGGCGGTGCTCCACCTCGGCCGGGCCGAGGTGAACGGTGGCGGCGCCCCGGTCGGGGTCGAGGCCGAGCCGGCGCAGCCGGGCCCAGGAGTCGCCGATCTCGGGCCTCGGGCCGGCCTCGGGGCCGCTGTCGGCGGGGAGTTCGCCGCCGGTCGCGGCGTCGTGGACGGCGGAGAGGTCGGGCCCCCCGGGTGCGGGCGCAGCGGCCGCGCCGGCCGGTCGTCGAGTGTGCCGCCGGGTCTGCCGCACTCCGCTCCCCCTAGCCGCGAACCGTCGCTACCTCGTCGTTGACGCGTTGCCGAAAGCGTACGGCGGGAGCACGGTCGGCGGGGGTCCCGTGCGCAAATGTGACCTACCGACCGGTATGAGCTGCACGTTCGCGCAGACCTTCGCCCCTTGCGGTCATTCTGGGCGGCGGCTGCGACCCTGTCCAGCAGGCGTCGGGGCGCCGTCGGGGCGGCGATCGGGGCGGTGAGTGGCCGTCAGCGCCCGGGCGGGCCGGCGCTCCGGGCGGCGTCGGCCGTGCGGTGCGGGTCGGTGGTGGCGTCCGGGGCTTCGATCGGGACGGGGGAGCCCTGGCGGCCGCGCGGGCCGCCGGCGCGCTCCCCGAGGAGGTCGCGCAGCACCCGCTCGTCCTCGTCCGAGAGGTCGGAGACGAAGCGCGCCAGTACGGTGGAGCGGTCGGCCCCGCGCTCCAGCTCGGTGCGCATCCGGCGGGCGGCCAGCCCGGCCGGGTCCCGGACGGTCGGAACGTAGCCGTACGCCCGGCCGGCCCTGATCCGCTCCACCGTCCCCTTGTCGTGCAGCCGGGCGAGGATGGTGGCGACCGTGGTCCGGGCGAGCCCGGCGCCCAGGGCGGCCCGGACGTCCTGCGGGGTCAGCGGGTGCTCCGCGGCCCAGAGGACGGCCAGCACCCGGGCCTCCAGCTCCCCGGCGGAGCGACGGGCCGACGGCGCTTCACTCATGTCGGGGTTTTCCTCCAGCGGTCGTCTACAGTCACGTAGACCGTCTACATGACTGTAGACGACAGTAGTGCGCCCCGCGGGGTCGCCCCCAACGTCCGGGAGGTCCGCCCGCCGTGTTCGAGTCGTCCGTGTCCACGTGGTCCGCCGCGCAGGCGCACGTCCTGCAGGCGCACGTCCTGCAGGCACACGTCCGGAGCCTCGCGGGCCCGGCCCTCCCCGGTCCGGCCCTCCCCGGTCCGGGGCAGGCCGGTCCAGGGCAGGCCGGTCACGAAGCACTGGCGGTGAACCTGCTGGACGCCTCCTCCCTGCTGGCCGCCTTCGGCGCCCTGGGCATCGCCGTCATCCTGTTCGCCGAGACCGGCCTGCTGATCGGCTTCTTCCTCCCCGGCGACTCGCTGCTCTTCACCGCCGGCCTGCTCTGCGTCCCCGGCGCCACCGACGGCCCCCGGCTCCACCTCCACCAGGTGCTCCCGGCCGCCGTGCTCGGCGCACTGCTGGGGGCCCAGGTCGGCTACCTGATCGGCCGCCGCGGCGGGCACGCCCTGCTGCGCCGGTCGAGCAATAAGAGCCTGCACCACGGCGTACTGCGGGCCGAGGAACTGCTCGCCCGGTACGGCTACGGCAAGGCGATCGTGCTGGCCCGCTTCATCCCGGTGGTGCGCACCGTGCTCAACCCGCTCTGCGGCGTCCTCGACGTGCCGCTGCGCACCTTCACCCTCTGGCAGATCGTGGGCGGCACCCTGTGGGCCGTCGGGGTGACGATGGCCGGATACGCCCTCGGTTCGTCCGTGCCGGATATCGACCGTTATCTGCTACCCATCATCGGTCTGGTAGTAGTTGTCTCCGTGATTCCTCTTGTTCTTGAACTGTTCCGCGCCCGTAAGGGGCGCCGTGGCGGGGGCGACACGTGACCGTCACCGTGCCCCAGGGGCTTCCGGCCGGGCCGCGCGCGCTGCTCGCCTACGACGGCAGCGGCATCGACGGCGGCCTCTACGTCCGGGTCGTCGGCTGGGCCGACCGCGCCCCGCACTGGCTGGACGAGCTGGTCAAGGCCTGGTCGGCGGTCGGGCTCGGCCTGTTCGCGCTGCTCATGCTGTACGCCTGGTGGCGAGCCCGGGGGGCCGACTCCGTGGTGCTGGCCCGGGTGCTGGCCTCGCCGTTCGTCGTGATCGTCGCGTACCTCGTCAACTCGGTGTTCAAGAGCCTGGTGGAGGAGGTCCGCCCCTGCGCGCAGATCGCCGGCACCATCTCCCTGGAGACCTGCCCGGGCGCCGGTGACTGGTCCTTCCCCAGCAACCACACGGTGATCGCCTTCGCGGCCGCCGCCGCGCTCTGGTTCGCCTTCCGCGGTCTCGGCCTGACCGCCCTCGCCTGGACCGGCTGGGTCGCGGCCGCCCTGATGGGCCTCTCCCGGGTCTGGGTCGGCGTGCACTACCCGCACGACGTCCTCGTCGGCGCGCTGGTCGGCACCGCCGTGGGCCTGCCGCTCGCCCTGGCGGCCGGCCGCGCCGCCCCGCTGGTGGACCGGGGGCGCGCGGGGCCGTTCGGCGCCCTGCTGGGCGCCGGCCCGACCGACCCCGGCGTGCCCCGCGAGACCCCGGCGCGGATGCCGGCGGACTGATCCCGGCGGTCGTCCGCCACTCTTGTGCGGCCGGGCCGGCGGGGAGAGCATGTGAGCCGGGCGAGGGCCCCCGAACACCGGGGTCCACGCCCGGCTCTGTCGTTCCAGCGGAGGGATGCGCCATGCCGTACCGGCTCGACATCACGCAGGGCGAGTGGCCCGCCGAGGATTTCCGCAAGGGCGTCGAAGGCATCCTGGCCGAGAGCATGGTGCTCACCCTGGCCACCGCCGGCCCCGAGCGCGGGCCGCACGCCAACCTGGCCTTCTTCGCCTACGACGAGGACCTCGTCCTCTACTTCGTCAGCGAGCGCTCCACCCGGCACAGCCTCCACCTCGCCGAGGAGGCCAGAGCCGCCGCCACCGTCTTCCTGCCGCCGCCGGTCTTCGGCGAGCAACTGCGCGGCGTCCAGCTGACCGGCAGCGCCTGCGAGGCGTGGGGGCGGCAGGCGGAGGCGGCCCTCGCCGCGTACCAGGGCCGCTACCCCTCGTTCGCGCAGGACCCGGACGTCCGCGAGCAGTTCCTCACCGGCGCCGGGGCCGCCGCGCTCTACCGGCTCCAGGTGGAGGAGCTGACGGCGGTGGACGAGCCGCAGTTCGGGCGGCGCAACTACCTGCGGGCGACGGTCCTGCGCTGAGCCCGGGGGCGCTCCTGCGCCGAGCCCGCGGCGGGGCGGTGGTGGGCCCGAGGGGCGGTGCCCCGGTGGGTCCGCGTACGGGTGCGAGTACGCGTGCGGCGGTGGGTCCGAGGGTGTGGAGGTGGGTCCGCCGGCCCGGCCGGGGCTCCGGTGAGCCGGACGATCAAGAGCGTGTTGTCTGTACAACTTTCTGGGCCATTCACCTGCGCGCCGCGATTCGGACCCCTCGCGGCCACCTCCAGGCGACAGCCTGGCCGCATGAGAATCATCGTTGTAGGAGCAGGCGTCCTGGGCAGCATGCACGCCTGGCAGGCCGTCGAGCGCGGCCACGAGGTCGTTCACCTGGAGCGCGAGGCCGAGGCCCGCGGCGCGTCCGTCCGCAACTTCGGGCTGGTCTGGGTCAGCGGACGCGCCGCCGGCGAGGAACTCGCCACCGCGCTGCGCGCCCGCGAGCTGTGGGAGCGGATCGGCGAGCGGGTGCCCGCCCTCGGGTTCCGCGCCAACGGCTCGCTCACCGCGATCACGACCGAGGCCGAACTGGCCGTCGCCGAGCACGCCACCACCCTGCCGGACGCCGCCGCCCGCGGCTACCGCCTGCTCGACCCCGCGGAGACCCGGGCCGCCAACCCGGCCCTGCGCGGCAAGCTGCTCGGCGCCCTGTGGTGCGGCCAGGACGCCGCCGTCGAGCCGCGGATCGCCCAGCCCGCGCTGCGCGCCGCCATGTCGGCCACCGGCCGCTACACCTTCCTGCCCGGGCGGGAGGTGCGCGAGGTGATCGGCGAGAACGCCGTCCGCGACGACCACGGCGACGTGCACACCGGCGACCTGGTGATCCTCTGCACCGGCGCGTGGACCGGCGGCCTGGTCCGCGAACTGGCCCCCGACCTGCCGGTCCGCCGCGTCCGCCTGCAGATGATGCAGACCGACCCGCTGGACGAGCCGCTCACCACCTCGGTCGCCGACGGCGACAGCTTCCGTTACTACCCCGCCTTCGCCGGCGGCGCGCTGGAGCAGCTGAAGGCCGTCCAGCCGCAGCCGCCGGTCGCGGCCGAGCACAAGATGCAGCTGCTGATGGTCCAGCGCAAGGACGGCGGCCTCACCATCGGCGACACCCACGAGTACGAGCACCCCTTCGCCTTCGACGTCGACGAGGCGCCGTACGAGCACCTGGTCTCCGTCGCCGAGGAACTGCTCGGCCGGCGGCTGCCCCGGATCCGGCGTCGCTGGGCCGGGGTCTACGCCCAGTGCACCGACAGCTCCCGGGTCGTCCACCGCGAGCAGCTGCGGGACGGCGTCTGGCTGGTCACCGGCCCCGGCGGGCGCGGCATGACCTGCTCGCCGGCCATCGCCGAAGCCACCGCGGACCTCGCCGGCCTCTGAGCCCGCGGCCCCTCGCAGAGGCTGCCCCCAGCCCCGCCGAACCTGTTCCCCCTCGCAATCGAACGCGCCTATCTTTAAGGACACTTGAGCATGAGCACCGACATCCGTCTGGTCGTCCTCGACATGGCCGGCACCACCGTCGCCGACGACGGTCTGGTCGAGCTGGCCTTCCGTTCCGCCGCCGCGGCCCTCGGGGTCGAGGCCGACAGCCCCGAGCACCGGCGCATGCTGGAGCACGTCCACGCCACCATGGGCGAGTCCAAGATCTCGGTCTTCCGGCACCTCTTCGGCGAGGAGGAGAAGGCCCAGCGCGCCAACCTCGCCTTCGAGGAGGCCTACCACGACCTGGTCGGCGCCGGGCACTGCGCCGCCATCCCCGGCGCCGCCGAGGCCATCGCCGAACTCCGCGGCCAGGGCCGCAAGGTGGTCCTCACCACCGGCTTCTCCCGCTCCACCCAGGACAGCATCCTCAACGCCCTCGGCTGGCAGGGCATCGCCGACCTCACCCTCTGCCCGTCCGAGGCCGGCCGCGGCCGCCCCTACCCGGACATGGTGCTCACCGCGCTGCTCCGCACCGGCACCGACTCCGTCCGGCAGATCGCCGTCGCCGGCGACACCGGCTACGACATGCTCACCGGCACCCGCTCCGGCGCCCCGATCGTCGCGGGCGTCCTCACCGGCGCCCACGGCGAGGAGCGGCTGCGCGCGGACGGCGCGACCCACGTCCTGGCCTCGATCACCGAGCTGCCGAAGCTGATCGCGGGCTGATCGCGGGCTGATCGTGGGCTTGGCGCGGGCTTGGCGTGGGCTGACTCCGTCCGCCCGCGCCCGCCTCAGCCACGGGAGGCCGGCTCGCGCTCCGTCCGGAGCCGGGCCGCCTCCCGGGCGTGCCAGTCCTCCACATGTTCCAGGCACCACCGGCACAGGTGCAGCGGGACGGTCGAGTCGGCCACGGTCAGCTGGCCCGATCCGGCCACCTCCGCCAGCCGGAGGCAGCCGAAACACCGGTCGGCGCGCCGCCGTTCGCCGTCCGGGGCGGGCACCGGCGACCGCTCCGCCGTCGGCGTCCGTGCCGGTGCCGGTGTCGCTGCCGGTGCGGGCGCCGGGCCGGACACCCACGGCGGGGGAGACTCCGCACACCGTCCCGAGTCCGGCCCCGAGTCCGGTGCCGCCTCCGCCGGGTCTGCGGCCGCCCGGCACATCACCGGTTCGGACGCCGAGACCCCCACCATGAGCGAGATCCCGAACGCCAGCAGCGCGACCAGACCGGTGGTGCCCGCCGGCCCGTCCCGGATCGGCCAGGCCGCACCGAAGGCGACGGCGCCGCTGACGGCGACCACCACGACGGTGGCGGCCGGCGCCGCCACCGGGCGCACCGGGGGCCTCATACCGGCTCCGCGGTACCGGAGTTGAGCCGACTGTCCCGGTTCCGCTCGGACAGCTTCGCCCCGAGCGCCTTGGGCGGCCGGTCGATCCAGCCGGGATCGGCCTCCCACTCCGCGCCGCCGGACTCCGGCCGGAGGTAGACCGTCTTCCCGATCCGGTCCATGAAGTGGCCGAGCCGCCCGCTCAGCGCGTCGAGCACGAGTTCGCCCACCTGCCGGGGAACGTACGGGATGGTCGGCGGCGCCGGGCGGCCTGCCGCGGCCGCGACCGGCGGGTACGGGCTGGTGAGCCTGAGCCCGGCCTCGGGGCGGCCGCCGCAGTCCCGGGGGCACTCGCAACTGGGCATCGAACGGTCGCTCACCGGAGCCGGGGACGGCTGCGGGCGGTCGGACTGATCTCTCGTCATGGGCTCTGCTCCGTAGGGTTCTTGCAGGCGACGAACTTCACTGTTCGTGTCCCCATGATTACCGGGAGGAGCTACGATCGGTACCAGTTTCGACTTGACAACTCGTAGTGTGGAGTTGGGGGAAGCGCTCGTGAACCTGAAGGAACTCGATCCCTCGGCCTCGCCGTGGGCCGCCTTCGGAGTACAGCTCCGCAGGTCGCGCCAGGCGGCGAACGTGACACAGGCCGAGTTGGGGAAGCTGGTCAGCTACGGCGCCTCCTACGTCTCGTACGTGGAGCTCGCCCAGCGCCCGCCGTCCGCTCGCTTCGCCCGTCTCGTCGACGAGGCGCTGGGGACGGGCGGCACGCTGTCGCTGATGTGGTGGCAGCAGCGCAACACCGCCCTGCTGGAGGGGTTTCCGGAGTACGCGGCGGACGAGGCCAAGGCCGCCGAGATCAGACTCTTCGAACTCGGCGTCATCCCCGGACTGGTGCAGACAAAGGAGTACGCGACCGCGCTGGTGGCGGCGGCCGTCGGGCGGGGCAACATCACCCCAGGCCAGGCCGACGAGCGCCTGGCCTTCCTGGCCACCCGCCAGTCACTGCTGGAGCGGAATCCGGCGCCGATCGTGCACGCGGTGCTGGACGAGAGCTGCCTGCGGCGTTCGATCGGTGGACGTGAGGTGATGGCACGCCAGTTGGACCACCTGCAGAGCCTGGCCGGCCGGCCGAACGTGATCGTTCAGGTGGCGCCGTACGACCTGGGGGAGCGTCGCCCGTTCGCTTTGCCCGTGACCCTGCTGACGCTTGCCGACCGGTCGGTGCTGGGGTACACGGAATCGCAACAACGGGGCTTCCTGGAGCGTGAAACGGAGACGGTCACCGGATGGGAGAGGAACTACGATCGGCTGCAGGTTGAAGCGCTGTCGCAGGCTGATTCCCTGTCCATGATCCGCGCCATACGGAAGGAACTGCTGTGATGAATAGGCACGTTGACCTGACCGGCGCTCTCTGGCGCAAGTCCAGCCACAGCGACAACGGCGGCCAGTGCGTCGAGGTGGCGCCCGGGTTCCCGGGCGTGATGCCCGTCCGTGACTCCAAGGACCCCGAGGGGCCCGCCCTGGTGTTCCCCGCCGGCGCCTGGCAGGCGTTCGTGGCCGCCGCCGCGCGCGGCGAGTTCGGCGCCGTCTGACCCGACCGTCCACTTCGGAGCCCCGCCGTCCCTCCGGGGATGGCGGGGCTCCGGCGTGTGCGGGGGCGGGTTCGGGATTTCCCGAGCTTTTTGCTCTCAGTGAGAGCTAAAATCGAACAATGGACGACTCGGCATTCCCCGGCGACTTCGAAGGGCTGCTGGTCGGTATCAACCGGCTGGTGCGGCGCCGGCTCCGGCGTGGAGTGCCCGAACCCCGGCTGCGCGGTGCGCAGGTCGAGTTGCTGCGGCTGGTCGGGGCCCGGCCGGGGCTGCGGATCTCGGAGGCGGCCGAGGAGCTGCGACTTGCCGGGAACTCGGTGTCGACGCTGGTCCGGCAGTTGATCGGGCTGGGAATGCTGACCAGGGAGCCCGACCCGCAGGACGGCCGGGCGGCGCTGCTGCGCGTCACCCCGGCGGCGGCCGGCCGGCTGCGGGCCTGGGAGGAACGCCGCGCGGCGCTGCTGCGCGAACAACTGGACCGGCTGTCGGAGGAGGACCGGGCCTCGCTCGCGGCGGCGCTGCCCGCGCTGCGCAGGCTGGCCGCGAACCTGCACGAGGAGGAGGCCGCGCGATGACCGACCGCACGGGCACGGGTACCGCGGACGCGGTGAGCTGCACCGGCTTGGAGTACAGCTTCGGCGGGGCCAGAGCCGTCGACGGGGTCGACCTCACGGTCGCGCCGGGAGAGGTGTTCGGCCTGCTCGGCCCCAACGGCGCGGGCAAGACGACGGCGATCCGGGCGATCACCACGCTGCTGCCGGTGCCCGCCGGCATGGTCCAGGTCTTCGGCCTGGACGTGGCGCGCGAGCGGATGGCGGTGCGGCGGCTGCTCGGGTACGTCCCGCAGCAGCTCTCCGCCGACGCCAACCTGACCGGACGCGAGAACGTCGAACTGTTCGCCCGGGTCTACGACGTGCCGCGCCGCGAGCGCGCGCCGCGGATCGCCCAGGCGCTGGAGGCGGTCGGACTCGGCGACGCCGCCGACCGGATGGCGGGCACGTACTCCGGCGGCATGGTCCGCCGGCTGGAGCTGGCCCAGGCCCTGGTCAGCGCGCCCCGGCTGCTCATCCTGGACGAGCCGACCATCGGGCTGGACCCGATCGCCCGTACCAGCGTCTGGGACCGCCTCGCCGAGGTTCGCGCGGCGACCGGGATGACCGTGCTGGTCACCACCCACTACATGGACGAGGCGGACCAGTACTGCGACCGCCTCGCCCTGATGGACCGGGGCCGGATCCGGGCGCTCGGCACCCCCGCCCAGCTCAAGGACGAACTGGCCGGGCAGCAGACGTCGTCGGGGGAGCCGGGCGGTCCGGCGCCCACCCTGGAGGACGTCTTCCGGCACTTCGCCGGCAGCGGCCTCACCGACGACCAGGCAGGAGGGGAGTTCCGCGATGTCCGCAACACCCGTCGTACCGCGTCCCGAGTCGGCTGAGGCCCCGGCCGCTCCGACCGCTCCGACCATCGGTCTGCTCGGCACCCCGCCGAGGGTCCGCTCCGGCTGGCAGGTCTTCCCGGCCCGGGTCGGCGCCATGTGCGTGGTCGAACTGCAGAAGCTGCGGCACGACCGCACCGAGCTGTACACCCGCGCCGTCCAGCCGGCCCTCTGGCTGCTGATCTTCGGCGAGACCTTCACCCGGCTGCACGTGATCCCGACCGGCGGCATTCCGTACCTGGACTACCTGGCCCCGGGGATCATCGCCCAGTCCGCGATGTTCATCGCGATCTTCTACGGAATCATGATCATCTGGGAACGCGACTCGGGCGTGCTCCCCAAACTCCTGGTCACCCCCACCCCGCACTCCGCCCTGGTGGCAGGCAAGGCCTTCGCCGCCGGAGTGAAATCGGTGATCCAGGCGGTGGTGGTGATCATCATCGCGGCGCTGCTCGGCGTCGCGATGACCTGGAACCCGCTGCGCCTGCTCGGCGTGGTGGTCGTGGTGGTGCTCGGGTCGGCGTTCTTCTCCTGCCTCTCGATGTCCATCGCCGGCATCGTGCTCACCCGGGACCGCCTGATGGGCATCGGCCAGGCCATCACCATGCCGCTCTTCTTCGCCTCCAACGCCCTCTACCCCGTCGCCCTGATGCCGGGCTGGCTGCAGGCCGTCAGCCGGGTCAACCCGCTCAGCTACGAGGTCGACGCGCTGCGCGGCCTGCTGCTGGGCACCCCGTCCCATCTGTGGCTGGACTTCGGCGTGCTCTGCCTCGCAGCCCTCGTCGGCATCGCCGCGGCCTCCTCACTGATGGGCCGGCTGGCCCGCTGAGCGGGCTCGGTCGGGCTTGCTCCGCGCGGACCTGGGAGGATGCCCCCCATGCAACCCTGGGACTCGCTGACCGTCGCTGAACAGACCGTGCTGCGGGCCGCCATGGGGCAAGGCGGCTCGCTGGCCGGGCTGATCCAGATGCACGGCGTCGACCTGCGCTGGGCCGGTGCGGCGGACGCCCCACCCCCGCGCAGCTACACGGGCGACGAAATACTCGCACTGGCACCCCGGTTCGGGGCTCTGACGCTCGACCTGGTCGGGCGCGGGCTGGTCACCGTCCGCCGGCTACGGGGCGGTTTTCCGGCCGACGACGACCCGGTGGTCGCCGGGGCCGAGTTGCGGGACATCCTCGCCGAGCCGGCCACCTGGATCTGGAGCCCCCGGACGGCGGCCACGTGCTACCTGGCCGCCACCGAGGCCGTGGGCGAGGAGTGGCGCCGGGACCGCTGGTCGATCGCGGACGCCGCCCCCCGCCCCGCCCCGCCCGTCTGGGAGGAACTGGACCAGGACCAACGGGACGTGATGGTCTGCGCCATGGAGGTCAGCGGGATGCTGACCGGCCCGTTCGGGATCTGGGCGGACCTCCCGGACGACCTCGGCGAGGCCGACCGCGCAGGCTGGGTGGACGCCCAGCTCGCGCCGCTGCTGCCGCTGGTGCGCGACGGCTGGATCGAGGTGCGGTACCGGGCCGACCCGCACAGGGACGAGTTCACCGTGATCCCTTTCGAGGGCTTGCACCGTGCCTTCGCCGACCCGGCGTTCCGGCGCGACGACGCGGACGACTGGGGCATCGGCTTGACCTGCGTCTACACCCACGCCTACCTCGCGCTCAGGTAGCGGCCATGGCCACCGGTCCACCGGTCCACGGGCCCGCGAGCCTTGTCCGGCGCCCCGGTGCCGCCCCCGAACGAGGGCGGCACCGGGCCGAAGCCGGGCTCAGTGCAGACGGCCCGCGTACCGCTGGGCGAACCGGGTGCCGGCGCCAGCCGTCACGGTCAGGTCGTAACGCCCCTGATCGAGAGGCCAGTTGACGGTGACGCTGCCACCGGGAGCGACCCAGGCGGTCTGGGCGGCGCCGGCGAAGTCGTTCCGCGCCAGGGTGAACGACGTCTCCGTCCGGCCGCCGTTGGTGAGCAGCACGGCCACCGTCGTGGCGCCGGGCGCCGGGGCAGCTGCGGTGACGGACGGCACCGCTACGTCGTCCTGGCCCGCCCGCACCACGGTGCCGGCGAAGCGGCGCACGAAGCCGTCCGGGCCGTGCACGGTGAAGTCGTAGCGTCCGTCCGTGGTGGAGGCGTCCCAGGTGTAGGTGCGCTGCGCACCCGGCGCGACCGTGAACGGCGTGCCCGCGAACGGGAAGACGATGTTCGGGTACACGGTGAACGGGAACGCCACCGACCCCTGGTTGGCCAGCGTGCAGGTGACCGCGCCCGTCGTCCGGTCGACCGTCGCGTCCGCCCACGGCCGGTACGGCAGCCGGCGGGACGGGCGCGTACCCGGCTCCTGGACCGGTATCGCCTGGGTGCCGGTTGGGGGGAGGGGGACGGCGGGGAGTTTGGTGGCGGCGTCGGCTTTGGTCATGAGGGCGGTGGTGTCGGGGAGGGTGGGGATGCTGGTGTCGGGGGTGGTGAAGTCGAAGGCGCTGGTGAGGTCGCCGCAGACGGTGCGGCGCCAGGTGGAGATGTTGGGTTCGGTGACGCCGGTGACTTTTTCGAGGAACTGGAGGACGGAGGTGTGGTCGAAGACCTGGGAGTTGACGTAGCCGCCGCGGGTCCAGGGGGAGACGATCCACAAGGGGACGCGGTTGCCGAGGCCGATGGCGCGGCCTTGGGTGAATTCTTCGGGGGTGCCGGGTTCGGGGGTGGGCGGGATCATGTGGTCGAAGTAGCCGTCGTTCTCGTCGTACATGACGAGGAAGGCGGTGTGCTTCCAGACGTCGGGGTTGGACATGAGGGACTGCAGGGCGGTGTTGACCCAGTGGGCGCCGTAGGCGGGGCCGGCGTTGGGGTGTTCGGAGAAGAGGTAGGGGGCGACGAGCCAGGAGACGGTGGGCAGGGTGCCGTCCTTGCAGTGGGCGTCGAAGGCGGCGGGGTCGAACTTGGTCATCGCGTTGACGTAACGCGGGTCGGTGGTGGGGTAGTTGTGGAACTGCTTGAAGTAGGAGAGGGCGTTGTCGTCGTAGTCGCCGGTGCGGTCGTCCTTGCTGGGGTTGTGGTAGACCCGCCAGCTGACGCCGGCGGCCTGGAGGCGTTCGGCGTAGGTGGTCCAGTCGGCGACGGGGTTGTCCGTGACGGGGGTGTTGTCGATCCAGGGGCCGGTGGTGCCGTCGCGGCCGGGGCCGGCGGTGCCGGTCCAGAGGTAGAGGCGGTTGGGGTCGGTGGGTCCGGCGAGTGAGCAGAAGTAGGCGTCGCAGAGGGTGAAGGCGTCGGCGAGGGCGTACTGGTAGGGGATGTCGGCCCGGGTGAAGTAGCCCATGGTGCGTTCGCCCTTGGCGGCGATCCATTTGTTCATGGCGCTGTTGTTGATGGCCTGGTGGCCGGTGGCCCAGTCGTGGGCCAGGCCGCCAGCGTTCTGCGCGTTGTACTTCGACGTGTCCATCCGGTACGGGAGCATGGCGCCGCCGTCGGTGCGGGCGGTGTCGGGCTGGCGGAAGACGTCTGTGCCGTCGGGGAACTGCAGGGCCTGCTTGTCGTTGAAGCCGCGGACGCCGCCCAGGGTGCCGAAGTAGTGGTCGAAGCTACGGTTCTCCTGCATCAGGATCACCACGTGCTTCACGTCCGCGATGCTGCCGGCGGCCGGTGCGGCTGCGGCTGCCGTGGCGGGGGTGGTGGAGAGGCCGACGAGGGCGGTGGCGCCGGCCGCCGCGGTGGCGCCGACGAAGCTGCGGCGGGAAAGCTCAGGCATGGTGGACCGGCCTCTCAGAGGGTGAAGGTGGCGACGGCTGCGGCGGTGTCCGAGGGCCACTCGTTGGCGGCCGTCGCGGGGTCGGCCTGCGGCCAGCCGGTGGCCAGGGTGTGCGCCTCGGCCAAGGTGAGCGGACCGGCGAACTGCACCTGGTCGATCCGGTCCTGCGGCTCCGGCTTGCTGCCCCGGACCTTGCGGGTCGGCGACCACGTGTTCCCCGGGAAGGCGACCGGGTCCGGATGCGCGTTGCGGAACGCGTCGGTCAGCCCCGCGGCCTGAAGCGCCACCGTGACAGGCCAGTTGAGCGGCCGGCCGGAGGCAGCCGTCCAGTCCAGGTGGGACGGCGAAGCGAGGCCCGCGCCCAGCAGCACCGGGACGCCGGTGGCGATGTCCGCCTGGACCGCCGTCGCCAGCGCCTTGGCCTGCTGCAGCCGGACGGAGGCGTTCTCCGCCGCCTCCACCTGGGCCGCGCTCTGTCCGTCCTGCACGGCGTACGGGCCGTAGCCGGTCTCGCTCAGGTGGGCGGCCCAGAAGCGGGCGGTGCGGCCGCCGGGCAGTTGCAGGGTGACGCCGGCGGCAGGCAGGGCGGTGGTGACGGGGGTGACGGCGGTGAGCGGGTAGCGGCTGAGCACGCCGACGCTGCCGGGGCTCTGGTAGGCGTACCAGCCGAGGGCGTCGGCCAGCGCTTGGGCCGCGGTGCCGGCGGTCTCCTGGAGGGCCAGCACGTCCAGGCCCTGGGTGAGGATCACCCGCAGCTGCTTCTCCAGCGCGTCGGTGACATGGGTGCCCGCGTCCCAGAGGTTCCAGGCCGCGGTCTTGAGTGGGAGCGGTCCGGCGGCCGGGCGGACGGGCACCAGGACGGTCACGGTGTCGGTGGCGCCCGCGCTGTCCTTGACCCCGACGGTGACCATGGCCGGGTGCGCCGGGGCGGTGGCGGGGGCGGTGCCGGTGACCGTCCCGTCCGCTGCTACGGACAGCCAGCTGTCCCCGCCGATCCGGCGGAAGGTCGCCGAGCCGGCCGGGTTGCCCGCCGGCCGGGCCCAGAGCTTGCCGAGCTTCACGGTGACCGCCCCGCCCGGCGCCACGGCGGTCGCGGTCAGCGCGTCCACCGCTGAGTGCGGCCGCAGCACGGCGGGCTTCGGGCGGAAGGTGAACGGGGCGCTCTGCGCCAGGATGCCGTAGCCGTCCTTGGCCAGCAGGTAGGCGGTGTACGGGCCGCCGGTCAGCGCGGAGGTGTCCAGCTGGACGTCCCCCGAGGCGCCAGGGGTGTACTTCCAGAGCAGCGAGGAGCCGGTGCCCGGCTGGCGGGTGCCGTCGTAGATGCCGACCCAGTTCTTGGCGTCGGGCGCGCCGGTGGTCCAGTGAAAGGTGAGCTTGTCGCCTTCGGTGGGGCTGCCGGAGGAGCTGAGGGTGAGGGTGCTGCCTGTGGCCACGAGGATCCTTCAGGTCAAGTTGGTTGCACAACTGGAGGCCTATTGACCCGAAGGGCGGCGTACTGCGCGTGAACGGCGAGTGGCCGGGCGCCGGGGCGCGCGGTAACTCCAAGGCTGTGCAGGCGGGGTGAGTCGTTGGGGGGTGGCCGTCGCGAGGCGGGCGGAAGTGGCGCCGCACGGCCGGCGGGCCAGGGAGACGGCCTTCACGGGGGTCGGGGGCGGTCGGGATCGGGGCAGGGGGTTGGGGTCGGGGCGGGGTCGAGCGAGCGGGAACTGGCGAGCGGGAACGGGCGACGGAACATGGCCCCGGGACCAGGCCGGCGGCCCACAGGAAGCGGGCCGCCGGCCGAAGGATCACGGTCGGGTGTCCAACATTGCGGTGATCGGGGAGCTGATGGGGGCGGTGAACTCGGCCAGAATTTCGGCGAGTCGGGCGGGATGGCTCAGCTGTGGATGATGACCCGCGCCCGGCACGGTGACGACTGGAAGCGCGATCGCGGGGTTGGCGGGAACGGCCACGGTCAGCGGATCGTGCTCGCCGACCACCAGTCGCACAGGCACCGGACAGGATCGCAGCAGTTCCGACAACTCCGAACGCACCCGCGGCCCTTGGAGGCTCCGCAGACGACGGGCGGTTCGTCCGGCCACCCCCGGCCGACGCAGACCGAGCACTGCGACGGCCACCGTGGCATCCGCCTCCGCGCCGCGGGCGCCAGGGCCGAGCAGGGCGCCGGCCAGGAACCGGGCGGACGCCCGCCGCAGGACCGTCGCGGTGATCGGCACGATCCGGACCGCCCGGGGCGGGCGCGACTGCAGGAAATACGGCGCCACCAGCACCAGTGCGGACACCCGTTCGGGGTGCGCCGCCGCGTAGGCCAGTGCGGGGCCGGCGGCCGCCGAATGCGCGACGATCACCGGCCGCGAACGCACCGGCGCCAGAAGGTCGGTGAGCCACTGCGAGGCGCTGCCGGTGGCGGGCGAGGAGCGGCCGAGCCCCGGCAGGTCGGCGAGCAGGGACGGCGCCGGGAGGCGGTCCACGACCGCGTGCCAGCCGTCCGAGTCCAGCGGCAGACCGTGCAGCAGGACGTAACCGGGTGCTTCCCGCTCGCCCGCGACGTAGCTGCGGCTCCCGGAGAGCCCGACGAAGGAGCCGACCGACCCGACCGACCCGCCGGGGCCGCCCGACCCGCCGGGCCCGGCGCCGAACCGATCGGCGACCAGGCGGCCGGCCCACCGCCGCAGCAGGTCCTCCACCGGCGGATGCCGGAGCCCGGCAGCCTCGGCCAACCGGTCGGCGGAGGAGGTGTCGTAGCGCTCCTCGGAGATGAAGGAGAGCGTCTCGGGGTCCGCGCGGGTGAGTGCGCGGGGGAGACGGCGAAGGACTCCCGTCGGGACGAGGTGCCGCGGCGCGCGAACGCCGAGGTGCGCGGCCACGAGCCCGACCAGCTCGGGGAGATCGGGCGTCGTCGGGTCGAGCACCGTGTGCAGACCGAGCGGGCCGCGGTCGTGCTCCGGCACCGCTGCCAGGAACCGGGCCAGGTGGTCGATCGCCACCACGGGCAGGAAGGTACGTCGGCTGCCGGGAAGCGCCGGGAGGCGGCCGTGCCACAACTGCTCGACGAGGCCCGCCAGGCCGATGTACTGGCCCGCCTCGCCGGTGACGGAGTGCCCGATCACGCTGCTCGGGTTCACCACGGACAGTGGTACGCCCAGCCTTCCGGCCTCGACGCGGACGGCCGCGTCGCCCTCCAGCTTGGAGGCCTCGTAGGCGCCGAGCCGGGCGTATCGCTCGTCGGCCTCGCGGGGTGGGAGCGGAAAGACGGCCGGGCTGTTCCCGACGCGATAGCCCGAGACGTGGACGAGGCGCCGGAGCTGCGGTCGGGTGGACGCCCAGCGCAGGGCGTGCAGCGCGCCGTCCACGTTGGCCGCGTAGGCCTCGGCCCTGGACAGTCCGAAGCGGTAGAGGGCTGCGGTGTTGAAGACGTCGCGGACGGTCGAGAGGCGTGCGTCGTCGGCCTGGTCGAGTCCCAGTCCGGGGCGGGTGATGTCGACCTCGACCGTGACCAGCCCGCGATCGTCCGCACCATGCTCGCGGAGCCATTCGCGGAGCTCGCCGTCGCGCCGTGCCCCACCTCGGACGGCCGCAGCGACCGTGAGGCCGGAGGAGAGGAGTTCGAGGACGAGCCAGCGGCCGATGAAGCCGGTGGCGCCGAGGACGAGGGTGGTGGGGGTGATGGGAGTGGTGTGAGCCGTGGGGGTGATAGGCGTGGTGGGTGTGCTGGGCGTGCTGGGGTTTTCGGGGGACGGCATGCGCGGCCTTTCGGTGGACCGGTCTACATAATTTTGGATGACGGAGGATCGGAGGTCGCCGGTGCGGGCGGTGGGCGGTGTGCTGAAGGGTGGCGATCGTGCGGCGCGGGGGTCGGCTCACGGGGGGCCGGCTCGCGAGGGGCGACGCCCCGAGTGAGAGGGGTCGGCGGCGGCTCTGGCCTGCTTCGGAGTTGGGTCGCTGCAGGGTGAGCCACCTGCGTCACGGGCGGGTCGCATCTTGGTAGACCGGTCTACATATTTTCAAGGCCTACGAACCCCCAGTCGCCACCCCTGCCCTCCCGACCTCAGGACATCGTGAGCAGTAGTTGCACAGCCCGCGCCGCCTGGTCGAGCGGCGCACGGCTGTGTCGTACGCGGGCGAGCAGCAGCGCGCCTTCGAACTGGGCGAGCACCGCGCCGGCGGCGACGTCGGCCGCCTGGGACGTCCGGCCCTCGGTCACCAGCTGCGCGGCCAGGGCCTGCTGCCAGTTGTCGTAGGCCTCGGCGCAGGTCCGCCGTAGCTCCTCGTTCCCGCCCGCCACCTCCAGGGCCACGGTGGCGATCGGGCAGCCCTTGGTGTAGCCGGACCCTTCCATGCGGTCGCCGAACGCGTCCAGCAGGCGTCGGACCATGACCCCCGCGCTGAGCTTCTCGCGGGCGAAGGAGTCGATCAGCCCGCCGATCTCAAGGCCGGCATCGGTCAGGGCCGCCGCGACCAGTTGGTCTTTTCCGGCGGGGAAGTGGAAGTACAGCGAGCCTCGCGGTGCCCCGCTCTCGGCCAGCACCTGGTTGAGGCCGGTGCCGAAGTACCCCTGCGCCTCGATGAGTGCCCGGGTCGCGGCGACCAGCCGGGCACGTGTCTCCTCGCCTTTTGCTCCCATGGCGAAAGAATAGACCGGCCTACATATTCTGTCCACAGGTCGCGCTGCGCCGCCGCCGTAGCGGCAGTAGGTACCACCACCGTCCGTCCGTCGCGCGCACCTTGACCGCCGTGCCGCGTCGAACCAGCCCCACAGCCACCCGGTGGCCCCCGGCCCCCGGCGCCCCGGCCCCCGGCGCCCCGGCCCCCCGGCCCTCGCGCGGTCCCCTCGACTGCGCGAGGCCCGGCCGCCCGGCCTCAGTGACCGCCGCGCAGGTTCAGCGCCACCACGCCCCCGATGATCAGGGCCAGGCCCAGCCACTGGGCCCGGCCCAGGCTTTCGCCGAAGGCCAGGACCCCGATACCGGCGACGGCGGCCGTGCCGGCCCCGGACCAGACCGCGTACGCGACGGAGACCGGTATGTGCTTCAGGGCCTGCCCGAGCAGGACGAAGGAGAGCACGTAGCCCACTCCCACGCCGAGGCTCGGCCAGAGCCGGCTGAAGCCCTCGGTGAGCTTCAGGCAACTGGTCGCGCAGACTTCGCTGACGATGGCGAGGCTCAGCAGCAGATAGGGCATGGTCCGTCAAACCGCCCGGGCCGCGGCGAGCTTCCCGAGCAGGTCCAGATCGGCGAGCTCCAGGCTGTCGAGCAGGGTGACCCGGGGGGCGGCGGCGATCGGTACGGCGGAGGGGACCGCCAGCACGGCGCAGCCGGCCGCGTGGGCGGAGGCGACGCCGGTCGGGGTGTCCTCGACGGCGACGCAGCCGGCCGGGTCGAGGCCGAGCAGGTCGGCGGCCGCGAGGTACGGGTCGGGTGCGGGCTTGGTGTGCTCGGTGTCCTCGGCGGCCAGGGTGACGGTGAACCAGTCACGGCCCAGGCTGTCGAGAACCAGGTCGACGACCCGCCGGGGGGAGGCCGAGACCAGTGCGGTGGGCACCTGGGCGTCGCGCAGCGCCGTGAGCAGCGTGAGGGCGCCCGGGCGGGGCACGATCTCGGCGGCCACCTTGCCGGCGAAGTTGTCCCCGAGCAGGGTGGCCAGCTCCGCCTCGGTGCGGTCGGTGCCGCTGCGGTGGTGGAGGTGGCCGGCGGTGTGCTCGATCGCCTGGCCGAGTACCTCGGGGAGGTCGCGGTCGGTGAGGGTGAGTCCGAGCTCGGTGGCGATCTCGGCGGCGGTCTGGCACCAGAGATGTTCGGTGTCGACCAGGGTGCCGTCCATGTCGAACAGGACGGCGGCGGGCGGTGCCCAGGCCAGAGCGGCGGTCCGGGAAGCGCCCGGCACACCGGCGTCGGGCAGACCGGAGCCGGGCAGGTCGGAACGTGCCGAACCGGAGTCGGGCGGGCCGGAGCCGGCCGATCCAGCGCCGGGCAGGTCGGAGTCGGGCAGGTCGGATGCAGGCATGGCGGTACCTTTTCGGTGTTTCGGGTGGTGCCGGTCGTGCGGGTGCCGCGCGTACGGTCGGCCGTTCGTGGGCCGTTCGTGGGCCGTTCGTGGGCCGTCCGTCGGCTGTCCGTCGGCCGTTCGGCCGTCCGTCCGGGACGGGTCGTCCGGGACGGGTGGTCCGGGACGGGTCGTCCGGGACGGGTCGTCCGGGACGAGCCGGCCGTTCGCCGCGCGGGCTCCCGGTCGACGGTGTCAGGCGGGGCGGCGGTCCACCAGTACGGGCCGCTCGGGGAGGGTGATGGCGGCGGTGCTGCCGATCGGCAGGTTGGCGGCGGCCTCGGTGGGCAGGTCCGTCTTGACCTCGGTGCCGTCGGCGAGCCGGACGGTCAGCCGGGTCACGGCGCCCAGGAAGGAGGCGGCGACGACCAGCGCCGGGCCGCTCGCAGCGGGGGTCAGGCCGACGTTCTCCGGCCGTACCAGGACGTGCAGTTCACCGTCGGCGGGGATGACACCGTCCACCGGGTGGCGGCGGCCGAGCACCTCGACGCCCTCCCCGGAGCGCACGCACGGGATCCGGCTCATGGTGCCGACGAACTCGGCGACGAAGGCGGTGGCCGGGCGGGCGTAGAGCTCGGAGGGCGTCGCGCACTGCTCCAGGCGTCCGGCGCGCAGAACGGCGACCCGGTCGGCCATCGACAGGGCCTCCTCCTGGTCGTGGGTGACGAACAGGGTGGTGATGCCCAGCTCCTGCTGCAGGCGGCGGATCTCCTCGCGCAGGCTGAGGCGGACCTTGGCGTCCAGCGCGGAGAGTGGCTCGTCGAGCAGCAGGACGCGCGGCTCCAGCGCCAGTGCGCGGGCCAGCGCGATGCGCTGCTGCTGGCCGCCGGACAGCTGGTGCGGGTAGCGGTCGGCGTGCTGCGGCAGGCCGACCAGCTCCAGCAGCTCCAGCGCGCGCTTGCGCCGCTGGGCCTTGGCGGTGCCGCGCATCCGCATGCCGAAGGCGACGTTGTCGGCGGCCGTGAGGTGCGGGAAGAGGCTGTACGACTGGAACACCATGCCGGCGTCGCGTCGGTGGGCGGGGATCCGGGTGATGTCCTCGCCGTCGACCAGCACCTGGCCGCTGTCGTGCTGCTCGAAGCCGGCCAGGATCCGCAGGGCGGTGGTCTTGCCGCAGCCGGACGGGCCGAGCAGGGCGAGCAGTTCGCCCGGGTGGACGGTGAGGTCGAGCCCGTCCAGGGCGGTGGTGGCGCCGAACGAGCGGCGCAGGGAACGGAATTCGACGGTCGCGCTGCCGGGCGCGAGCGGTGCGCCGGCAACGGGGGCGGTAACCGTGGTCATGGGGGTTTCTCGCTAACGGAGTCAGGGGCGGGCAGGCGTGCGGTGCCGGCGCTCACGGCCGGCGGCGGCCAGCAGGAGCAGCAGCACCCAGGTGATCAGCAGGCTGAGCACCGAGACCGCGACGGACATCTGGGCCTGGCTGTTGCCGACCGAGTAGATCCACACCGCGAAGGGCTGGTAGCCGAGGATCGAGGCGGAGGTGAACTCGCCGAGCACCAGCGCCAGGGTCAGGAACGACGCGTTCAGCAGCGCCCCGCGCAGGTTGGGCAGCACCACGGTGAACACCGCGCGCGGCCAGCTCGCCCCGCAGTTGCGGGCGGCCTCGACCAGGGTCCGGACGTCGACCGCGCGCAGTCCGGCGTCCAGCGCCCGGTAGGCGAGCGGCAGCGACATCAGCACGTACGCGATCACCAGCACCAGCGGGAACTTCGGGTCCTGGACGAACACGAAGGTCTGGAAGAACGGGGTGTCCATCAGGTAGTCCGGACCCCAGCGCAGCACGCCGATCAGGCCGGCGGTGAGCGCCACCGGCGGGACCACCAGCGGGAGCGTGCAGACCACCTCCAGCACCGTGCGCAGCCTCGGCGAGCCGAGCCGCACCGCGATCAGCGCCGGTACCAGCAGCAGCAGGACGACCAGGACGGTCACCAGGGCGAGCTGCAGGGTCAGCCACAGGCTGTCGGTGAAGCCGGGGGCGCTCAGCAGGCCGGTGTAGGCCTCGAAGGTGAAGCCCTGCGGGTCGTCGATGCTGAACCACACCGAGGCGGCCATCGGCAGCAGGAAGTAGATGCCGGCCACCAGCAGGACGGCGCCGCGCCACAGGCGCAGCCTTGAGATCAGCTGAGCCATCGGGCACTCCGGCGCTGGAGGGGCAGGTACACGGCCATCACGAGGGCGGCCACCACGATCATGTCGAGGCTGAGGGCGAGGGCGAGGTTGCCCTGGCCGACCAGCACGTTGCCGGACAGCGCGTCGGCGATCGAGCGGCTGATCAGCGGCACGGTGGCGCCGACCATCGCGGCGGCGGTGGCGTAGGCGGCGAAGGCGCTGCCGAAGAGCAGCACGAACCCGCCGAGCAGGGACGGGAAGAGGATCGGCAGGGCCACGTGGCGCCAGTACTGCAGTGTGGTGGCCCGGTTGTTGTGGGCGGCCTCGCGCCACTGCACCCGCAGGCCGTCCAGTGCCGGGGTGATGCTGAGCACCATCAGCGGCACCAGGAAGTACAGGTAGACCACGGTCAGGCCGGTGAAGGAGTACAGGCTCCAGCCGTGGTCGGTGAGGTGCAGCAGCTTGGTGAGTTCGCCGGCGTTGCCGAGGGTGGCGACGAAGGCGAAGGCCAGCGGCAGGCCGCCGAAGTTGGCGAGCACGCCGGAGGCGGACAGGACGGCTTCGCGGACGGCCCGGTAGCGGGAGGTCACCACGGCCTGGGCGATGGGCAGGCCGATCAGGGTGCCGAGCAGCGCGGTGAGCGCGGACAGCTTGACGCTGCTGAGCAGGGCGGTCCAGTAGGCGCCCTGCACGGAGGCGGTGAGGTTGTCGGTGGTGAACTGGCCGGCGCCGGTCTCGGCGTCGCTGGAGGCGGTGAACGCGCCGATGGCGATGGCGATCGCGGGCAGGCCGAAGCTGATCGCGAAGAAGGCGAGCAGCGGGACGGTGGCCAGCCAGCCGCCGGCGCGGGGGCGCAGTCGGCGTCGGCCGGTGGTGTGCCGGCCGGGGGTGCGCTGCGCGGGAACGGTGGGGGAGGTCGCTGAGGCGGTGCCGGAGACCCCCGCGCCGCCACTGTGGTCAGTGGCGGCCGGGGTCGGCACCGGGGTGGGAGCCGTTGTCATGGTGTCGATCAGCCCGCGATCGCCTTGGTCCAGTTCTCGGTCACGACCTTCTTGGCCGCGGCGATCTGGTCCTGGGTCGGGAAGGTGGTGAAGGGCTTCTCGACGGCCGGCAGCTTGGCGGCGGCGGCCGCGTCGAGGGTGCCGTCCTTCTTCAGGGCGTCGAAGAGGGCCGGGGTGGCGTAGCCGCCGAGGAAGAGGTTCTGGCCCTCGGCGCTGAAGAGGTACTCCTGCCACAGGCGGGCGGCCGCCGGGTGCGGGGCCCACTTGTTGATCGCCTGGTTGTAGTACTGGGCGTAGCTGCCGTCGTTGGGGACGGCGACCTGCCAGTCGACACCCTTGGTCTTGAACTCGTCGGTGTAGCCGGCGTTGAGGTACGACCAGTCGATGCTGATCGGGGTCTCGCCCTTCTCGATGGTCGCCGGGGTGGACTCGACCGGGTTGAAGTTGCCGGCCTGCTTGAGCTTGCCGAAGAAGTCGATACCGGGCTGGATGTTGTCCAGCGAACCGCCGTTGGCCAGCGCGGCCGCGTAGACGCCGCCGAAGGCGGAGCCGGACTTGGTCGGGTTGCCGTTCATCGCGACCTGGCCCTTGTACTCGGGCTTGAGCAGGTCGGCGAAGGTCTTCGGGCAGTTGGCGATCTTCTTGGCGTCGCAGCCGATCGAGACGTAGCCGCCGTAGTCGTTGACCGCCAGGCCGGTGGCCTCCTTCATGGTGTCGGCGATCTTGTCGAAGTTGGCGGTCTTGTAGGCGGCGAGCAGGCCGTCCTTGGCGGCGGACTGCGCGAAGGCGCTGCCCAGGTCCACCACGTCGGGGGCGCGGTCCTGGCCCTTGCGGGAGGTGATCGCGTTGATCTCGTCCTGGCTGGAGCCGTCCGGGTTCTCGTCCTCGATCTCGATGCCGTACTTGGCCTTGAACGAGTCCATGATCTTGCCGTAGTTGGCCCAGTCCCGGGGCAGCGTGATGACGTGCAGCTTCCCCTCCTTCTTGGCGGCCGCGACGAGCGCGTCCATCCCGCCGAGGTCGGCGGCGGAGGTGGCGTCCTTGGCCTCCTTGGCGCCGGCCTTGGCGGCGTCGCCGGACTTCGCGGTCGAGCCGGCGGAGCCGCAGGCGGAAAGGGAGAGCGCGGCGGCGGTCAGAACGGCCGCGAAGGCGGCGGCACGGGCACGGTGCACGGTCACGAGTCAGTCTCCTGATCAGGGGGCGTACTGCGAGGGATGCGATGGCGAGAGTGGGGCCGGCCCGACTGGCCGCCTGGTTCAGGGAGCTGAACCGGGCTGAGTTGACTAGCCAACTTTGCCGACGGGGGTAAGTACGCCGGAGTCCGGTGACGGGAAGGTGAACGGATGCCCGAGAACCGGGGGCGGCTACGGGAACGGTCGAATCCGCCCGGCGGCCGGTGATCGGAATGGTGCGATGCTTCGAAGGCGCAACGGATAAGGTCAGCCTGTCCGCGCCGGTACGGCAGCGCAGGACACCGCCCCAGGAGGGACCTTGACTGACGTGGCACTCGAACCGGACCAGTCCGCACCCGGCCCGGCCGGAACCGAGCGCGGCGTCGCCCTCTACCGCAAGGTCGCCGCCGACCTCCGCGAGGCCATCACCACCGGCGCGTTCGGCGAGGCCGGGCGGCTGCCCGCGGAGGGCGCGCTCGCCGAGCAGTACGGCGTGTCCCGTGGCACCGTGCGGCAGGCGCTGGCGGTGCTGCGCTCGGACGGCCTGGTCACCTCGCGCCGCGGCACCCGCCGGGTGGTGCTCGGCAACGCCCGGGTTCAGAGCTTCTCGGAGCTGCTCAGCTTCACCCACTGGGCCCGCTCGATGGGGGAGGAGCCTGGCGGCATCCTGGACTCGCTGGTCCACCGCCCTGCCGACGCCGCCGAGCGGGAGCAGCTGCGCCTGGAGCCGGGCGCCGAGGTCTACGCGATCGTCCGGCTGCGCACCCTGTCCGGCGCGCCGGTGATGGTCGAACGGACGGTCTACCCGCCGCGGGTGGGCGAGCTGGTGGCCGAGCTGCCGGCCGACGTGGTCTCGCACACCGAGCAACTGCGCGAGCACGGCATCCTGTTCACGGACGCCGACCACACCATCGACGTGGTCGCCGCGAACGCCGAGGACGCCCGGCTGCTGGGATGCCGGCGCGGCAGCCCGCTGCTGCGCGAGCGCCGCCGCACCACCGACCCGACCGGTACCCCGGTGGAGTGGTCGCAGGACCGCTACCTGCCGGGGACGGTGGCCTTCAGCGTGCACAACTCGCTGGCCACGTCAGCGCTTTCGCGGCACGCACGGGACAGCGACTGAGCGACGGGGCCATGACCGGCGGGGCGGCGGACCGCCACCCGAGCCCCGGCCCCGTCACCCCGCCGGCCGGGCGTCAGCGGATCAGGGCGGCCAGCAGCGGACGGAAGTGGTCGAAGGTGGGCATGGCCGCGTCGGCGTACTTGGCCTCCTCGTCCCAGCGGCGGACCGCCACCGCTTCCTCGGCACCCGGCAGGGCCGCGAAGGCGGCGGCCTGCTCCTCGGTCATCGGGCCGCCCTGCACCCGCAGGGTGTACTCGGAGGCCTCGGAGAGCCGGGCCCGGTAGCCGGGCTCGGCCGTGCACAGGTACCGCTTGGCGGCCACGTGCAGCCGGACCGGCTCGGTGACCTCGGGGCCGAACCACTGCGCCAGCCAGGCGGCGCCGGTGTCGCTGTGCCGGTTGTCCCGGCCGGCCATCAACTCCAGCCCGGTGCGCTCGAAGTGGCCCACGTCGTGCAGCAGCGCCGCCGCGACCAGGTGGGCCGGCGCCCCGGCCGCCTCGGCCAGCGCTCCGGCCTGCAGCATGTGCTCGGCCAAGGTGACGGCCTCGCCCAGGTACTCGGCGGCGCCCTCGCCCTCGAAGTACTCGGCGATGGTGTCGAGCGCGGCGGCCTGCCGGTTCAGCACCGCGAGGGTGCTGGTCAGCGAGTCCAGGTCGGCGTAGCAACCCTGGAGGTGGCGCGCGCCGCCCCCGGGGCCGGCCGGTTCGAAGGCCGTCCGGGCGTGCAGCAGGCGGACGTTGTCGAAGATCAGGCAGTCGCCGGGGCCGAGCCGGAACTCCAACCGCAGTTCGGGGCGTAGGGTGACGGCGGCGAAGCGCCGGTAGGCGGCGTAGAAGGCGTCCAGTTCGGCGGCGGGCAGGCGCAAGGTGCTGATCGAGCGGTTGTTGAACCGCACCTCCCGGATCCGCCCGAGCGCGTCCAGCTCGATCAGCGGGCGGTCGGCGCGCAGTTCGGTGGCGCGGTCGCGGAAGACGAACGGGACGAGGGTGCGGGTCAGCACCGCGAAGGCCGCCGGGTCCTCCGCGCGAAGCTCGGCGGCCGCGCGGAAGCCGTCGACCAGGCCGGAGTCGCCGCCGACGGCCGAGTTGTCGAGGCAGTGCAGCAGTTGGAGGGTCGGTACCGGGTCGCGGTACGGGTTGTCGCTGTGCGGGGCGATGGCCGCGTTCGTGAAGGCCAGGTTGTTCGGGTCGGCCTCAACCCGGACGTCGAACAGCCGGCCGTAGTTGGTCTCGCGGACGTAGCCGAAGGTCCGGGCCACGTCGAGCACCTGACCCTCGACGGCCGGTACCCCGCGCAGCACGGCGAAGCCGGATCGCAGCACCGCGCCGAGCACCGCCGCGCGTTCCGCCGGGTCGGCCAGGTAGGCGCCCCAGTCGGCCTCAGGCAGGCCCGCGGCGAAGTCGGCGGCGGCCCACAGCCGCTTGCCGTCCTCGTTGCGGCCGTCGTCGGCGCCCTCGGCGTCCAGCCACTCCAGCGGGTAGCGCGAGCGGTGGCCGTCGGACCAGAGCACCGCCAGGTGGTCGGCGCCCTCGTCCTGGTCCGCGATCGCCAGGTCCTCCGGCAGGTCGGTGATCTGGAACAGCTTCTGCCCGTTGCGCGGGTCGCGGCACCGGGTGCAGGGGCAGTTGTCGCGCAGCCAGTACGGCGACAGGGGGGACAGCGGCATGCGGGTTCTCCTCCTCGGGCGATCGGGCGGCCGAAGTTGTATAGCCAACTTTGCCGATGTCGAAGACCCTGCCGGGCGCGGGTGAGGAGCCGGTGCCGCAGAGGTGAACGGTGCGGGAACAGTGCCGACGCAGGCGGCGCGCGGTACCGGGGGCAACCCGGAGGCGATCCGGTAACGATCATGCGGGCAATTGCTCCCGCAGACCCCCAAAGCGGGGATTTCGACCTTGCCCGGACAGCTTGCAGCTGATGCGATCCGCCGATGGAACAGCCTGACCAGGAGCCGGCCGAGGCCGCCGAGCCAGCCGTCGCCGACACCCCGGACACCCCGGACGGCACCGCCCCCGACGACCACGGCGTACCCGCCGGCCCCCGCCGTCGGCGGTGGATGGCCGTCCTCACGGTGGTCGCCCTCGCCCTGGGCGGCGCCGGCTACGCCTTCGCCGACAACTTCGCCGCGCTCGGCGCCTACCGCTTCCAGGCCCCCGCGCAGTTCCGCGGGATGGCACTGGAGCCCGACTCGCCGCTCACCCTTGCCGTGCGCCGGCGCGCCCGGGAGGGCGCCGCCGACCCGTCCGCCTTCGGCACCGTCCACTCGTCCGAGGGCGAGCACCGGATGGTCATCGTGCAGGGCTACGAGCGCCACGCCTTCGTCCCGTCCCTGGACGAGAGCACGCGAGCGGCCGGCGACGACGCGGAGTTCGCGACGGCCTTCACCGAGCGGCGGACGGTCGACCCCGGCGCCCGGGGCGGGGTGATGGAATGCGGACGCCTGGCGATGGACGAGGGCCTGGTGGCCGGCGTCTGCTTCTGGGCGGACGGCAGCATGACGGCCATGTACAGCGAGGTGGACGAGTTCGGCGGCCCTCCGGAGGTCGAGGAGGTCGCCGCGCACGCCCGGGAGATGCGGCTGCTGGCCGAGGTGCCCGCCTGACCGGTGCCGAGCGGGCCGGCCGCCGCCCGCGTCACCCGGAGCCGGCGACCTCGGAGCTGACGGTATGGGCGTGGGAGGCCGCCGCCGCCCCGTACGCCCCGGGCCGGACCCGGCGACGGCGGGCCCGGGCGGCCAGGACGGAGAGCAGTACGCCCACCCCGCACGCGATGGTGAGCAGCAGGCAGGCCCGGGAGAGGCCCGCCGCCAGCGCCTGCGCCGTTCCCGCGCCGCTCGCGAGGTGCGACGCGCCGACGGACGTGTTCACGGTGGCCACGGCCGCGGTGAACGCGGCGGCACCGATGTAGCGGGCCATGTTCGAGATGCCGGACGCCGCGCCGACGTCGTCCTCGGCCACCGACGAGGTGGAGGCCGAGCTCGCCGGGCCGTTGACGAGCCCCAGGCCGGCGGCCAGCAGCACCAGCGGCAGGGCGAACGCCCCGTACCGCCAGTCGGCCTGCACCAGCACCAGCAGCGCGCAGCCGGCCGTCGCCGCCAGGAAACCGACCCCGATCACCGGCCCGACGCCCAGCCGCTTGACGGCCCGGGGCACCAGCGGGGTGACGGCGATCAGGCCCACGGTCGCGGGCAGGGTCGCCAGGCCGGCCTGGAACGGGCTCAGGGCGAGCGTGGCGGGATTCTGGAAGTAGAGGCTGACCAGGTACATCAGGCCGTTGATCACGCCGGCGCTGAGCAGGATCGCCACCGTGGCGCCGATCAGCACGCGGTCGCGCAGCAGCCGCAGGTCCACCAGCGGCTCGTCCACCCGCCGCTCCACCGCGACGAAGGCGAGGGCCGCGAGCAGGGACAGTGCGAGGCAGCCCAGCACTCCCGCCGACGTCCAGCCCCAGTCGGCGCCCTCGCTCAGCGCGAGCAGCGCCGGGGCCAGCACGGCGGCGATCAGCACCGTCCCCGCGAAGTCGATCGACCGGCTGCGGTCGGGATCACGGGACTCGGTGATGCCGCTCAGGGTGACCGGGACGCAGGCCGCCGCGATCGCCGCGTCGATCCAGAACAGGCCCTGCCACCCGATGCCGTCCACCAGTAGGCCGCCCACCAGCGGCCCGACGGCCGCGCCCACCGCCGAGGCGGCGCCCCACACGGTCACGGCCCGGACCCGGCCCTGTCCCGAGGTCGCCACCGACAGCAGGCTCATCCCGCACGCCAGGATCGTGGCCCCGGAGGCGCCCTGGACCGCCCGGCCCGCGATCACCCCCGCGCCGCTGCCGGACAGCGCGATCACGGCGCAGGAGGCGATGAACAGGGCCAGCCCGGCGAGGAAGACCAGCCGCCGCCCGAAGACGTCGCCGAGGGCGCCCGAGGTGACGATCACGGCCGCGCCGACCAGCGAATACCCGGTGATGGCCCACTGGAGGGTGTCGAGGGACGCGCCGGTGTCCGCGCTGATCGCCGGCAGCAGGATGCTCACCGCCGAGGTGTTGGCGTTGACGACCAGGGTCGAGACGCAGGTGGCGGCCAGCAGGGCCGCGCCCGCCGGCCGGCCCGGTTCCTCGCCCGGTACGGCGTCCTCCGTGGTCTCCGGCACCTTCGTAGATTCGCACGGTCCAAGTCGCTCCGCAGCCGGGGACCACGGGCCTCACCCGGCCCGCGCCCCCGGCACGGCCCCGCGCCCCGCGCTCAGCACCCCGGAGCCCGGAGCCCGCAGCCCGCAGCCCCACGCTCCGGCGCCCGTTCCGGCCAGCCGGCGCACCCGGCCGCCCTCATCGCTGCCGGGCTGCCAGCAGATCCCCCGCGTCCAGGCGCGGGTCGGGCTCCACGCCGGAGTGCAGGCCCGCCGGGCAGACGGTGACCAGCCGGGCCCCGGCGGCCTCGGGCACCAAGGCCCGGGCTCCGGCCGGATGGGCCGGTTCGCCGGCGGTGACCGCTTGCGCTCCCGCCACTTCACCGTGCCGACGGCCGTCCCTGCCGGGTCCGGGCGGTCCGGGCCACGACGTCGCTGCTGTTCTCGTGGGTCAGCTCCTGTTCGACGAGAGGCCGGGCGCCGGCCGCGGTCGCGCACTCCCGGAGCAGCCGCGGGTAGCCCCCGGTGACCAGATGGGCGTCGAAGGCGTCCATGGGATCGTGGCCGGAGCCCAGCGGTTCACTTGAGGTGCTCAAGAGGTCCGTCGGTCGCGGTCGCCCCGGCCGCCCCGGGGGTCCGCCCGCACGCGCACGGACGGAGCGGCCGCTCCGCCCCGACCGGCCCCCTGCCGCGGGTCACCCGGTGGGGCCGCCCGCCGCCCGCCAGGCCGCCGCCGCGGCGGCCGTCGCCGTCGGCACGTCGGCGGCGGCGCCGGTGGCCAGCAGCGCCTCGCCGAGCGCGGTCAGGCAGTCCTGGACGACCTCCGACGACGCGTTCCGGCCGTAGTGGTTGACCCGCAGCATCTCGGCGGCCGGTGCGCCGCCGCCCGCCTGCACGGGCAGGGCGCGGTCCAGACCGGCGGCCAGCTCGGCGGCGTTCAGGCCGGGCGGGGTGCGCAGGGTGGTGGCCACGGGAGCCGCGTGCCCGTCGGCGGGGACGAACGGGGTCAGGGTGCCCAGTGCCCGGACCCCGGCGCGGGTGGCGGCCGCCGCGGCGCGGTGCCGGGCGACGGTGGCGTCGAGGGTGTCGGCGGCGATCCGGTCGAGGCAGGCGTCCAGCGCGAGCATCTCCAGCTGGGCGGGGGCGTGCGGGAGGACGGTACGGCCGGCGTCCGTCCAGCGCTCCTTCCAGTCCAGCAGCGAGAGGTAGGAGCGGCGCGGCGCGGCCGGGTTGGCGGTGATCCGCTCCCAGGCCCGCGCGCTGACCGACACGGCCGAGACGCCGGCCGGGCCGCCCATCGCCTTCTGCCCGCCGATCACACAGAGGTCCACGCCCCAGGCGTCCGTCAGCAGCGGCTCGGCGGCGACCGAGGCGACGGCGTCCAGCATCAGCAGCGCGCCGTGCTCGCGCACCACCGCGGCGATCTCCGCCACCGGGTTGGTGTTGCCGGTGGCGGCCTCGGCGTGCACCAGCGAGACGAAGTCGATCTCCGGGTGGGCCCGCAGCGCCTCGGCGACCTGGTCGGCGGTGACGGCGCTGTCGAAGGGCACCGCCAGGTCCACGACCTTGGCACCGCAGTCCCGCAGCCAGTTCCCGAAGGTCTGCCCGTACGGGCCGGTCACGATGTTGAGTGCCGTGCTGCCGGGGTGCGCGGCGCCGCGGATGGCCGCCTCCAGCGGGAGCAGCGCCTCGCCCTGGGTGACGATCACGTCGGCGGTGGTGTGCAGCAGTGCGGCCACCTTGTCCTCGATCGCGGCGAAGTGCGCGGCGCCGAGCGGGGGGAGGTCGAGGAAGGGGTTCACGGGGCCGGCCTTTCGCGGGTCGTGGTGCTCCGCCGCCGGCCGGGCGGGGCAGGCCCGCCGGGCCGCCCTGCCGGTGGCCGGGGCGGCCTGTGGTGTACGGAGGACGCCGTGCGGACGGGCCCCGGCGCCCAGTCTGCCCCATCGCCCGCCGCCGGCCCGGCCGGACCCGTCGGTAGAGTGCGGTCATGAGCGACGCTGGGGTGCTGCACATCAAGGGCCGGGTGCTGGTCGGCCCCGAGGACGTCCGGGACGAACTCTGGGTGGTGGACGGGCGGGTGACCTTCGAGCGGCCGGCCGCGGGCGACGTCCGGACGGTCTCCGGCTGGGTGCTGCCCGGCCTGGTCGACGCGCACTGCCACGTCGGCCTGGACGCGCACGGCGCGGTGGACGAGGCCACCAGCGAGAAGCAGGCACTGACCGACCGCGACGCCGGCACCCTGCTGATCCGCGACGCCGGCTCGGCCGCCGACACCCGCTGGATCGACGACCGTGAGGACCTGCCCCGGATCATCCGCGCGGGCCGCCACATCGCCCGTACCCGGCGCTACATCCGCAACTACGCGCACGAGATCGAGCCGGGAGACCTGCCGGCCTACGTCCGGGCGGAGGCCCGGCGCGGCGACGGCTGGGTGAAGCTGGTCGGCGACTGGATCGACCGCGAGCGCGGCGACCTCGCCGCCTGCTGGCCCGGCGACGCCCTGGCCGAGGCGATCGCGGCCGCGCACCAGGAGGGCGCGCGGGTCACCGCGCACTGCTTCGCCGCCGAGTCGCTGCCCGACCTGCTGGCCGCCGGCATCGACTGCGTGGAGCACGCGACCGGCCTGACCGAGGAGTTGATCCCGCAGTTCGCCGAGCGCGGCGTGGCGATCGTCCCGACCCTGGTCAACATCGCGACCTTCCCGAAGCTCGCGGCCGGTGGCGAGGACAAGTTCCCGGCCTGGTCCGCGCACATGCGCCGGCTGCACGAGCGCCGTTACGACACCGTGGGCGCCGCGCACGACGCGGGCATCCCGGTCTACGTCGGCACCGACGCCGGCGGCTCGCTCGCCCACGGCCTGGTCGCGCAGGAGGTGGCCGAGCTGGTGAAGGCCGGCCTGACGCCCGCCGAGGCGCTCTCGGCCGCCAGTTGGGGTGCCAGGGCCTGGCTCGGCCGGGACGGTCTGACCGAGGGCGCCTCCGCCGACCTGGTGGTGTACGCCGAGGACCCGCGCGCCGACGTCCGGGTGCTGGCGGACCCGCGGCTGGTGGTGCTGCGAGGCCGTCCGGTCGGGTGACCCGGTCGGTCGGACGGGCCCTGCGGGCCTGCCAGGACGGGTCGTCGGCGCTGCCGCCGACCGGGCGTACGGGCTGCGCCGGGGCCGTGCCCGGCCAGCCGGCGGGCCCGGCAAGGTGGCCCGCACTGGGCCGATAGGGTGGTGCGCATGGCACCGCGTCCACTGAACGAGATCGTCGAGCCCGGCTGGGCCACCGCACTGCAGCCGGTGGCCGGACAGGTGGCCGCCATGGGCGACTTCCTGCGCGCGGAGATCGCCGCCGGCCGAACCTACCTGCCCTCCGGGCCGAACGTGCTGCGCGCCTTCCAGCAGCCGTTCGACGCGGTGCGGGTGCTGATCGTCGGACAGGATCCCTACCCCACGCCGGGCCACGCCGTGGGTCTGTCCTTCTCGGTGGCGCCGGAGGTCCGGCCGATCCCGGCCAGCCTGATCAACATCTACCAGGAGTACGGCCAGGACCTCGGCCTGCCGCAGCCCTCCAACGGCGACCTCACCCCCTGGACGGAGCAGGGCGTCCTGCTGCTCAACCGCGCCCTGACGACCGCGCCGCGCAAGCCGGCCGCGCACCGGGGCAAGGGGTGGGAGGAGGTCACCGAGCAGGCGATCAAGGCGCTGGCGGCGCGCGGCGGTCCGCTGGTGGCGATCCTCTGGGGCCGCGACGCCCGTAACCTGCGCCCGTTGCTGGGCGAGGTGCCGGCGGTCGAGTCGGCGCACCCGAGCCCGTACTCGGCGAACTCGGGCTTCTTCGGCTCGCGTCCGTTCAGCCGGGCCAACGAACTGCTGGTACGGCAGGGTGCACAGCCGGTGGACTGGCGACTTCCGTAGCGCTCAAGGGCGTTGGGGCGCCCGGCCCCGGACCGGGCCCGGTCCGCGGCCGGGGAGCGGCTGTCGCCGTACCGTCAACACGTGGCGTCAATCTCACCCGAAGGAGTGAACTGACGCTCTGTGTTACTCATGTGACGGATTGTTCGAAGAGGATGGCGGCAGTCGAGAGCGGCAACCTTCCCCCGGTCCGGCGCGGAGCATTCCCGCGCGTGGGGTGACATCGGTGGCGCTCTCTCCCGATCGCCATGTGTGGGGGTTCCTCCTTTGCTGTCCTCATCTCTCCGTGTCGCCGTCGCCACCCTGGTCGTCGCGGCGGCCGTACTGCCCGCCGGCGCCGCCCACGCGACCGTGCCCGGTGCCGTCTCCGGGGCCGGCGGCACCGGTTCGACGGGGGCCCCGGCCGCCGGCAGCGCCCGCGCGGTCACGGCCGAGGTGGACCTGGACGTCAGCCTGCTGAACAACGCCGTGGACGTGCCGGTGAACATCTCGTTGAACAAGGTCGAGAGCCCGGCCCGACGCGACGGCTCCGTCCTCACCGCGAAGGTGGACGGCGTCGACCAGCAGGGCCCGGTCACCCTGGTCAAGGCCGACGTCGGCCGTTCCGTCACCACGGTCGACGCCAAGGGGACCGCGGCCTCGGTCGAGCTGGTCAACGCGGACGTCCACGCGCCGGGCCTGCCGCTGACCGCCCTGCTCGGCCTGGAAGCCCTCAGCTCCAAGGTGACCTGCCCGGTGGACGGACCGCCCACCGCCGACGTCACCGCCCCCGCCAAGCTCACCGTCCTCGGCAAGCCGGTCGCGGTCGGCCTGTACGCACCGACCAAGGTGGACGTGCCCGCCGTCGGCAGCGTCTCGGTCGAGTTCTCCAGGCGCAGCACCACCTCCAGCACGGCGGCCGCCTCCGCCCTGGAGGTGCGGATCGAGCTGAACCCGCTCAACCTCAACGTGGCCAAGGTCAGCGGCACCGTCACCATCGCCTCGGTGAGCTGCGAGAAGCCGGCCGCCGGCAGCACCACGCCGACCACCGCCGCCACCACCGCCACGGCGCCGACCACCCCGGCCGCCGTGAAGGCGGCGGACAGCACCGGCAGCGGCAGGGCGGCCGTGCCGCAGGCCGGTACCGGCGAGCACCTGGCGGCCACCGGCAGCAGCGGCACCGGCCCGCTGGCCGCCGGGGCCGCCGCGCTGATCGCGGGCGGAGCGGGCGCCCTCTGGTTCGCCCGCCGCCGCCGGGCCCACGCGCGACGGCACTGAAGGGGCGTGTACCGAAGGGGCATGTGCTGAGAGGAGTGCGCCTGGGGTGCGTACTGAGGGGGTGCGTACTGAGGGGAGTACGCGCCGAAAGGAGCGCGCACCGAGAGGGTGCGTACCAAGGCGCGCGTGCGGCGCGGGGGAGCGCGCCGAGCGGGTGCGCTCCGACGGTCGCCCCTCCCGTGCGCCCACCCCGTTCCGGGGGTGCACCCGGAGGGCCCGGGGGTGACACCGACGGCACTCCCGGAGCGTGACAGGGCCGGTGCGGACAGTTGGTTTACATGGGCGTCACATAGGAGGAACAACCGGGAAACGGCGGCTTGCGACGCTACGCGGGCACCCACCACTCAGTTTGCGAGGTTCACCGCCGTGGCAATCAAGGCCGAGTACATCTGGATCGACGGCACGCAGCCGACCGCCAAGCTCCGCTCCAAGACTCGGATCCTGGCCAACGCGGACAAGATCCCCACGTGGGGCTTCGACGGCTCGTCGACCAACCAGGCCGAGGGCCACGCGTCCGACCGCGTGCTGGAGCCGGTCCGGACCCTTCCGGACCCGATCCGCGGCGGCGACAACATCCTCGTCCTGTGCGAGGTCTTCGAGATCGACGGTACCCCCCACGTCTCGAACACCCGCGCCCTGCTGCGCCCGGTCGCCGAGCAGTTCGCCGCCCAGGAGTCGATCTTCGGCATCGAGCAGGAGTACACCTTCTTCAAGGGCTCGCGCCCGCTCGGCTTCCCCGAGGGCGGCTTCCCGGCCCCGCAGGGCGGCTACTACTGCGGCGTCGGCGCCGAGGAGGTCTTCGGTCGCGAGATCGTCGAGCTGCACCTCGACCGCTGCCTCGCCGCCGGCCTGGCGATCTGCGGCATCAACGCCGAGGTCATGCCCGGTCAGTGGGAGTTCCAGATCGGCCCGGTCGACGCGCTGACCGTGTCCGACGACATGTGGATCGCCCGCTACCTGCTCTACCGCACCGCCGAGGAGTTCGGCATCGACGCCACCCTCGACGCCAAGCCCGCCCGTGGCGACTGGAACGGTGCCGGCGCGCACACCAACTTCTCCACCAAGGCGATGCGTGAGGGCTACGACGCCATCATCACCGCCTGCGAGTCGCTCGGCGCCTCGCAGGAGAAGGTCCTCGAGCACGTCACCCAGTACGGTGCCGAGATCGAGTCCCGCCTGACGGGCAAGCACGAGACCGCCCCGTGGAACGTCTACAGCTACGGCGTCTCCAACCGCGGCGCCTCGGTCCGCATCCCGTGGCAGGTCGAGGTCGACCAGAAGGGCTACATCGAGGACCGTCGCCCGAACGCCAACGTCGACCCGTACGTGGTGACCCGCCTCATGGTCAACACCTGCTGCTCGGCGCTGGAGAAGGCCGGCCAGATCTGAGCCTGAGGCTCTGTTCGTCCGCTGCAACGTGACGCCCGCCGTCCCCCGCAAGGGGTGACGGCGGGCGTCCGTCGTTGCGCCGGCCGTGCCCCGTACCCGCCGGACCAGGCGCTCGGACCGAGGCGATCCGCCCTCCGCCCTTGATCCAGGGCGATCCGCCCCCGGATAATCCCCCCATGACCGCCGCTCCCGCCGACCGCCTGGTCCGACGTCTGCACGTCGACCTGTGCCGGCTGGCCGGTGCCACCTGTCGCGGCTGACCTGTCACCTTCGTCACCCGTAGGTTTCCGCAGGCAGCGCCCGGCCGTGCCGGCCGCACCCGGTCAGGAGTTCGCGCATGTCCCTCGCCTTCCACTGGTTCCTCCCCACCAACGGTGACAGTCGTCACGTCGTCGGCGGCGGCCACGGCTCGACCCCCGGTACGGCCGGCTCCGACCGGCCGCCGAGCATCGCCTACCTCGGGCAGGTCGCCCGCAGCGCCGAGCAGTTGGGCTTCGAGGCGGTGCTCACCCCGACCGGCGCCTGGTGCGAGGACGCCTGGCTGACCACCGCGATGCTCACCCAGGTGACCGAGCGGCTGAAGTACCTGGTGGCCTTCCGCCCCGGCCAGGTCGGCCCGACGCTGTCCGCCCAGATGGCGGCCACCTACCAGCGCCAGTCCGGCGGTCGGCTGCTGCTCAACGTGGTCACCGGCGGCGAGTCGGCCGAGCAGCGGGCGTACGGGGACTTCCTCGACAAGGACGCCCGGTACGCCCGGGCCGGCGAGTTCCTGGACATCTCGCGGCGGCTCTGGGCGGGCGGGACGGTCGACCACCACGGCCCTCATCTGCGGGTGGAGCGGGCCAAGTTGAACCGGCTGCCGGATCCGGTCCCGGCGGTGTACTTCGGCGGCTCCTCGGCGGCGGCGGGCGAGGTCGCGGCGCGGCACGCCGACGTCTACCTCACCTGGGGCGAACCGCCCGCCCAGGTCGCGGAGAAGATCGGGTGGATCCGCCGGCTGGCCGCCGCGCACGGGCGTTCGCCGCGGTTCGGCATCCGGCTGCACGTGATCGCCCGGGACACCTCCGCGCAGGCCTGGGCCGAGGCCGACCGGCTGCTCGCCGGGATGGACCCGTACCGGATCCGGGAGACCCAACGGGCCCTCGCCCGCAGCGAGTCGGAGGGCCAGCGGCGGATGCTGGAGCTGCACGGCGGTTCGGCCGAGCGGCTGGAGGTCCATCCGGGTCTGTGGGCCGGCATCGGCCTGATCCGGGGCGGCGCGGGCACCGCGATGGTGGGCAGCCACCGGGAGGTGGCCGCTCTCGTCGAGGAGTATCACGCCTTGGGCATCGAGGAGTTCATCCTCTCCGGCATGCCGCACCTGGAGGAGGCCTACTGGTTCGGCGAGGGCGTGCTGCCACTGCTGGCGGAGCGCAAGCTCTGGCAGCGGCCCTGACGGCGGCCGGCACCGGTCCGGGGCGGTCGGGTGTATCGCCCGGCGGACGCCGGTCCGCATTCCGGTTTCCGGCCTCCCCGCTCCCTTGTTCGTGGACCACCCGCCGGGTGAGGATGGCGGGCATGACCCCGCCGCCGGCACCGCTGCTGCTCCTCGACGTGGACGGCCCGCTCAACCCGTATGCGGCCAAGCCGCACCGCCGCCCGGCGGGCTACCGTACGCACCGGATCAAGCCCGACTCATGGGTGGCCCGCCACCCGCAGCGGCCGGCCGAGTACGTGCGGCCGCTGCGGGTCTGGCTCAACCCCGGGCACGGCCCCGAACTGCTGGCACTTCCGTACGAGTTGGTCTGGGCGACCACCTGGATGAACGAGGCCAACACCTGGCTCTCGCCGTTGCTCGGTCTGCCCCGCCTGCCGTTCATCGCCTGGCCGCAGCTCCACCAGGAGGACCCGGACGGTCTGCACTGGAAGACCCGCCACCTGACGGCCTGGGCCGCCGGGCGCCCGTTCGTGTGGGTGGACGACGAACTCGGCCCGCAGGACGCCGAATGGATCACCGCCCACCACCCGGGCCCGGCCCTGGCGCTGCGGATCGACGCCCGGATCGGCCTGCTCCCGGCCGACTTCGCGACGCTGGCCGACTGGGCGGCCGCCCGGCAAGCCTGACCGGTGCCGTCCGGGCGCAGCGAGCGGCCCGGGTCAGGCCAGTACGGACGCCAGGGCCGCCAGGAACCGGTCCGTGGTCCCCTCGTCGCGGACGGCGATCCGCAGCCAGTTCGGGCCGAGGCCGGGGAAGGTGTCGCCGCGGCGGACGGCGAAGCCGGCGTCCCGCAGTCGGAGCCGGACGGCGGCCGCGTCGGGCAGCTCGACCAGGAGGAAGGAGGCGGCCGCTTCGCCGTGCACCCGGACGCCGGGGAGGGCGGCCAGGCCCTTGAGCAGGTGGGTGCGCTGCAGGGCCGTGGTGGCGGCGGCCTGTTCGGCCTCGGCCAGGGCGGCGGGGGCGCTGCAGGCCTCGGCGGCGGCCAGGGCGGGGGTGGAGACCGGCCAGAGCGGCTGGGCGGCGGCGAGCGCGGCGATCAGCGGGGCGGGCCCGAGCACGTAGCCGATCCGCAGGCCGGCCAGGCCCCAGGTCTTGGTGAGGCTGCGTAGGACGACTACCTGGCCGGGCAGGTCCCGCGGCGTGGCCAGGGACTCCTGCTCGCCGGGGACGGTGTCGATGAAGGCCTCGTCCACGACCAGGGTGCGTCCGGGCCGGGCCAGGGCGGTGAGGGCCGCGGCGGGATGCAGGACGGAGGTCGGGTTGGTGGGGTTGCCGACGACGACCAGGTCGGCGTTCTCGGGGACGGCGCCGGGGGTGAGCCGGAACCCGTCCCGGGAAGTCAGCACGACCCGCCCGACCTGGTGTCCGGCGTCCCGCAGGGCCGCCTCCGGCTCGGTGAACTGCGGGTGCACGACGACAGCCTGACGGGGCGTCAGAACGCGGGCGAGCAGGACGAAGGCCTCGGCGGCGCCGGCGGTGAGCAGTACCTCGTCCTCGGGCCGGCCGTGCCGGGCGGCGACGGCGGCACGCGCCGCGCTCGGCTCGGGGTAGGCGGCGAGGGCCGCGATGGTCGCGGCGAGGTGCTCGCGCAGCCAGTCCGGCGGTGTGCCGGCGCGGACGTTGACGGCGAGGTCGACCAGCCCGGGGGTGCGGACCTCGGCGTCGCCGTGGTGCCGCAGGTCCGGCCCCGGCTCGGCCGTGCCGGTGTCCCCGGCGCCCGGGGCGGCGGGGACGGGCTGGTCGATGGTGCTGGTCACGGTGTTGCTCCTGCGTGGTTCGGACGAGTGGGAGGGGCCGGTACGGGAGGCCCGGGGCCGGCCGGGGCCGGGCCCGGCGGGCTCTGAAACGGGCGGCTCGGGTACGGGCGGCCTGGTTGCGGACAGCTCGGGCACGGACAGCTCGGGCACGGACAGCTCGGGCGCGGACGGCCCGGGTACGGGCGGCCCGGGGGTGGGAGCCCCCGATGTCGGCAGTCCGGGGACGTGCAGCAGGTCGAACCCGGCGCCGGGGGCCACCTGCCCGGCGTACTCGCCCGCGTCGCCGGTGCCGATCAGCGCGACCGCGTACCCCTGCCGGGCCAGGCCGACGGCGCAGGCCGAGCGGGCGTGCCCGGCGGCGGCCGCCCGGTCGCGCTCGGCGGTGCCGGAGGGCGTACCGGTGCCGGCCGGGGGTGTGGTCCGCCGGGTGCCGGGCAGCAGCAGGTCGGCGATCTGCGCGAGCGCGGCGGCGGAGCCCACCACCACGGCGGCGCGGCGCAGTTCGGCGACCGCGCGAGGGGTGAGCTGGTCCCGTTCGCCCGGGCCCAGGCCGATCACCGCGAGCCGTCCGCGCACGGCGCGGCGGACCACCGCGACCGTGGCCGCCGCCGACTTCCGCTTGGGGACGAGGAGTTCACCGCCGGGGGCGTCCAGCAGGGCCGCCGCCTCGGCGACGCTCGGGGTGCCGACCGCCAGGTCCGCCGCCCGGGAGGGGTGCGGCACCCGTACGGCGGCCAGGGCCTCGGCGGGGTGGCCGACCACCGGCACGCCCAGCACCAGGGCGGCCCAGCGGATCGCCGGATGCTCCGTCTTGCCGTCCAGGGTGGAGAGTTGGGCGATCGAGTAGCGGGACAGGCCGGCCTCGGCCAGGGCGGCCAGGACCAGCCGGACCAGCTCCTGGCCGTCGGCGGCGCGGCCGGCGCCGACGCCGACCACCAGGGTGCGCGGGTGGAAGGTGAGCCCGGCCCGGCCCGCGCCGGGCGCGCGGTCGGTGATGCGCAGCAGGGGCGCGTGCGCCGGGGCGTCCGGGCGGACGCCGGGCGGGAGCGCCGGCAGGGGGTGCACCCGGTCGCGCTCCAGACGTACCGGCCGGCCGGCCGCGATCGCCCGGGTGGTGTCGGCGCCCGCGCCGCCGACGCCGAGCGTGGTGCCGTGCCGCCGCAGGGCGTCGAGCGGCCCGGGGGCGGCGGGCGGCCTGCCGGTGACGACCGGATGGGCGCCGAGTACGCCGGAGACCTGTGCGGCCAGTTCGTCGGCGTCGCCGGGGCCGCCGGTGAGGGGGACGGCGTACCGGGCCTGCGGGTCCACGGCGACCACGGCGGGCACCGGGTCGAGGTGCGCCAGCTCGGGGCCGAGCAGGCGGACCGCCATCGGTACGGAGGTGAGGCAGACCACCTGCCGGCACTCCTGGAGGGCCCTGGTCAGCGTCTCGGCCGGGCCGGCGCAGGAGCCGGGGACGGCGCGGTAGAGCCGGCTGCCGTCCGGCCAGGCGGTGTGCAGTTCGTCGGCGAGCGGGCGGCCCGCGGCGGTGACGGCGACCAGACCGATCATGCGCGGCTCCTCCCGTCCGGTCACCGCTGCGCGGCTCCGAAATCCCACCACGGTGGTACGGGGACGGTCAATCGGGACAACTGTGACCTGCGCCGCCACTCGACCGCGCAAGGTGTCGCTCCGGGCGGTCGTTGTTCGTCTTTTCTTCATTTCCCTTGTGCCGTACGCGCCACCGAGCCGACCCTAGGGTTACGGCGCTCCGCCCCCAATTCCCCTGTGCACGGAGGTCACCATGCCCTTCGCTCGGAACAGCAAGCGCCCCCGTCGTCCCCTCACCGCCCTCGCCGCAGGCTTCGGCCTGGTCGCCGGCTCGCTCGGCATCTGGGCCGCCACCGGCAGCACCGCCCAGGCCGTGGTGGGTCTTCCCACTCCCGACCACGTGATCGTCGTGGTGATGGAGAACCACGCCTACTCCCAGGTGATCGGCAGCTCCAGCGCGCCGTACATCAACAACACCCTCAAGGCCGGCGGCGCCAGCCTGACCAACTCCTTCGGGCTGACCCACCCCAGTGAGCCCAACTACTACATGCTGTTCTCCGGCAGCAACCAGGGTCGCACCGACGACAGTTGTGTGGGCGTCGGCTCGATCAACCAGCCCAACCTGGCGTCCGAGCTGATCGCCGCCGGGAAGACCTGGGCCAGCTACAACGAGACCCTGCCGAGCCAGGGCTCGACGGTCTGCTCCAGCGGCAAGTACGCGCAGAAGCACAACCCGTGGTTCGGCTTCAGCAACGTGCCGACCAACACCGCGTACACCTTCGCGCAGTTCCCCACCGACTACACCACGCTGCCGAAGGTCTCCTTCGTCGTTCCGAACCTGTGCAGTGACATGCACGACTGCTCGGTCGGCACCGGTGACACCTGGATCAAGAACAACCTCGGCGCGTACGCCACCTGGGCCAAGACCCACAACAGCGTCCTGGTCGTCACCTTCGACGAGGACAACAAGCTCTCGGGCAACAAGATCCCGACCGTCCTGTACGGCCAGCACGTGACGCCGGGCAGCAGCTCCGCCACCACCTACAACCACTACAACGTGCTGCGCACGGTGGAGGACCTCGCCGGTCTCACCAGCCACGCCGGCAACGCCGCCACCGCCGCCGACATCACCGGCATCTGGAACTGACGGCCGTGTACCTCGCGGATCGCCGCGGCACCACTGCGCCGGCCTCCGCCGCCACCGCCCCGGGCACCCGCCCGGGGCGGCGGGCGGCCGCCGTCCCCGGTACGGTGCTCGCCCTCGGCATGGTCAGCCTGATCACCGACGTCTCCTCGGAGATGGTCAGCGCCGTCCTGCCGCTCTACCTGCTCACCGGACTCGGCCTGTCCCCGCTCGGCTTCGGCGTCCTGGACGGCCTCAACAACGGTGTCGGCGCCCTCGTCCGGCTGGCCGGCGGGCACCTCGCCGACCGCGGCCGGAGCGGCCACAAGACGGTCGCGGCCGTCGGCTACGGGCTCTCCGCCCTCTGCAAACCGCTGCTGCTGTGCGCCCACACCGTGCCGCTGATCGGCGCCGTCATCGCCGTCGACCGCACCGGCAAGGGACTGCGGACCGCCCCCCGGGACGCGATGATCTCGCTCGCCACCGCACCGGAGCACCGCGGCCGGGCCTTCGGCGTGCACCGCGCGATGGACACGGCGGGCGCCCTGCTCGGCCCGCTGGTCGCGTTCGCGGTGCTCCGCCTGGCCGGCGGGCCGCTGCTCGCCGACGGGGGCGAGAAGGGCGGCTACGACGCCGTGTTCGCGGTCAGCGGCTGCGTCGCCGCGCTCGGCGTGCTGGTGCTGCTGCTCTTCGTACCGGGCCGGCAGGGGAAGCAGACCCCGGCCACCGCACCCGCCTCGCTGCGCGACGCCTTCGCCCTGCTGCGGCTGCCCGCGCTGCGCCGGCTGACGCTCTGCGCGGTGCTGCTCGGTCTGACCACGGTCAGCGACTCGTTCCTCTACCTGCTGCTGCAGCGCGGGCTCGGCCTCTCCGCCGAGCTGTTCCCGCTGCTGCCGCTCGGTACCGCCGCGGCCTTCCTGCTGCTCGCCGTGCCGCTCGGCGCCCTCGCCGACCGGATCGGCCGCCGGCGGCTGTTCCTGGCGGGCCACGGTCTGCTGCTGCTGGCGTACGGGCTGCTGCTGGGGCCGCTGTCCGGCACCGCGGCGGCGGTCTGCGTCCTGCTGCTGCACGGCGCCTTCTACGCCTCCACGGACGGCGTGCTGGCGGCGGCCGCCGCCGACGCCGTGCCGGAGGGGCAGCGCGGGGCCGGCCTGGCCCTGGTCGGCACCGGGCAGGCGCTGGCCAGGTTCGCCTGCTCGCTGGCCTTCGGTGCGGCCTGGAGCGCGGTCGGCGGCACCATGGCGCTGGCCTGGTCGGCCGGCGCCCTGTCGCTCTGCGTGGCCGCCGCCGCCTTCGTCCTGCGTGAACCCCGCGACCTCGCCGAGGTGTCTTCGTGACCGATCCCCAGCCGCCGCGCCGCGGCCCCCTGACCAGCCGGGTGGTGGTCCTGCTGGTGGCCGTCCTGGTGCTCGGCGCGGTCGGCACCGGCTCGGTGTTGTACGCGGCCGACCGGTCCGGCCGCCGCGACCAGGCGCAGCCCGGCGGCCCGTCGGTGGTCCCCGGCCGGATCGAGCTGCACGCGCAGGCCGGCGCCCGGCAGCTGGTCTTCCGGAACATGGCCTGGGGGCCGCACCACGACGAGGTGGTCAGCGTCCCGCTGGACGATCCCGGCGGCGTCCGCACCGCCTCCGGCCTGCAGTGCCTGCGCTTCCACGCCGCCGCCGGCACCGGGATCTGCCTGCAGGCCGAGCGCGGCGCCCTGCAGGACACCTACCGGGCGGTGGTGCTGGACGACCGGATGCGGGAGCTGCGGCACTTCCCGGTGGCCGGCATCCCGACCCGGGCCCGGGTCTCGCCCTCCGGCCACCTGGCGGCCTGGACGGTCTTCGTCAGCGGGGACTCCTACGCGGGCACCGACTTCTCGACCCGGACCTCGATCGTCGACACCCGCGACTGGAGCCTGCAGGACAACCTGGAGACCTTCGCGGTGATCAAGGACGGGCGCCCCTACCAGGCACACGACGTCAACATCTGGGGCGTCACCTTCGCCGACGACGGCACCTTCTACGCCACGCTGGCGACCGGCGGGCAGACCTACCTCGTCCGCGGCGACCTGGCCGCCCGGACCCTCACCACCCTGCACCAGAACGTCGAGTGCCCGTCCCTGTCGCCCGACGGCACCAGGATCGCGTACAAGAAACGGGTGGCCGGTGCCGACGCCGACGCGCCCTGGCGGCTCTACGTGCTGGACCTGGCCACCATGACGGAGACCGCGACCGCCGAGCAGCGCAGCATCGACGACCAGGCGCTCTGGTCCGACCCCTCCACCCTGGTCTACGCCCTGCCCGGCGACTTCGGCGCCGACCTGTGGACCGTCCCCGCCGACGGGAGCGGAACGGCCGGCCGACTGCTGGACTCGGCGGTGGCACCGGCCGTGCTGGGCTGAGGCCGCCGGGGCCGGAGTGCCCCGGCGTGGGCAGGCGCACCGGCGGGGCGGGTTCCGGGACAGTGGCTCACCCGTCGGGCGCGCTACCGCCCGCCGGCCTCCCGCAGTTCGGCGCGCTTGCCGTGCCAGCGCGACAGCAGGCCGGGGAGCTCCTCCCGCACGAACTCGAAGAAGGCCAGCGACTCGGCCATCCGCGCCCCGGCCGGGCTGTCCGGGCCGAGCGCCGTGACGCCCTCGCGCAGGCTGTCCTCCCAGCGCACCAGCATCTGGTCGCGCCGGACCAGCGCCTCGTACCAGACGTCGTTGTGCAGCCGGTAGCGGTCGCGCCGGGAGCCGGCCTCGCGCTCGCGGCCGACCAGGTTGACCTGCGTCAGGTAGCGCACGGCGCCGGACACCGCGGCCGGGCTGATCTGCAGCCCCTCGGCGAGTTCGGCGGCGGTGAGCCTGCCGTTGTCGGTGGCCAGCAGGGCGGTGAAGATGCGTGCGGGCATCCGGGGGAAGCCGGACTCGCCCAGTACGCCGGCGAACCGCTCGATGAAGGCGGTGACCGCCTCTGTGTCCCGCTCCACCGCGTCGTCTCCCGCCTGCTCCGTGATCACCGTGCCATCATCTCCCGCCGCCGGCTCCGGGCCCGCCGAGATCCATGCGATTCATTAACTTCACAGATTTGTGAAACAAGCGTAGCTTCGGAAGCATGGCAACCGCACTCCAGGTGTCCGGTCTGGTGAAGACCTTCGGCCGGACCCGCGCGCTCGACGGACTGGACCTCGACGTCACCACCGGCGAGGTGCACGGCTTCCTCGGCCCCAACGGCGCCGGGAAGTCCACCACGATCCGCGCCCTGCTCGGCCTGCTGCGCACCGACGCCGGCCGGGCCGAGCTGCTCGGCGGCGACCCCTGGCGGGACGCCGTCGCCCTGCACCGCCGCCTCGCCTACGTGCCGGGCGACGTCACCCTCTGGCGCAACCTCTCCGGCGGCGAGGCCATCGACCTGCTCGGCGCCCTGCGCGGCGGGCTCGACACCGCCCGGCGCGCCGAACTCCTCGACCGCTTCGAACTCGACCCGACCAAGAAGGGCCGCAGCTACTCCAAGGGCAACCGCCAGAAGGTCGCCCTGGTCGCCGCGTTCGCCTCCGACGTCGAACTGCTGATCCTGGACGAGCCCACCTCGGGCCTCGACCCGCTGATGGAGGAGGTGTTCCGCGACTGCGTCGGCGAGGCGAAACGGCGCGGGTGCACGGTGCTGCTCTCCAGCCACATCCTGTCCGAGGTCGAGGCACTCTGTGACCGGGTGAGCATCATCCGGGCCGGCCGTACCGTCGAGACCGGCACCCTGGCCGGGCTGCGCCACCTCACCCGCACCGCCGTCGAGGCCGAACTCGCCGCCGAGCCCGGTGACCTGTCCCGGCTGCCCGGCGTCCACGACCTGGACGTCCACGGCCCGCGGGTCCGCTGCCAGGTGGAGACCGGACACCTCGGTCCGCTGCTGGCCGAGTTCACCCGTATCGGCGTCCGCGCCCTCACCAGCCGGCCGCCCACCCTGGAGGAACTCTTCCTCCGCCACTACCAGAGCCCGCCCGGGCGGCCCGACGGCCCCGGGCAACCGGACGACCCCCGACACCTCGGCGACCCTGGGGCGGTGACCCGGTGAAGCCCCTCCCCGAACAGAGCGCCTCCGAACAGAGCGCCCCCGAGCGGACCGCCCCCGCCCCGACCGCCCCCGCCGGACGCCGCCCCGCCAAAGCCCGCCCGGCCGGGGAGCGGACGACCGGGAAACGGACGGCCGGGGAGCGGACGGCGAACGCCCTGGCCGGTACCGGCACCCTGCTCCGCCTCGCGCTGCGCCGTGACCGCGTGATGATCCCCGCCTGGGTCTACCTGCTCACCGCCTCCGTCGCCTCCACCGCCTACTCCTTCGACAAGCTCTACCCCACCGAGCAGGCCCGCCGCAGCTTCGGCGCCGGCATCGCCGGGAACGGCTCGCTGCGCGCCCTCTACGGCCCGCTCCACGACGCCGGCACCATCGGCGGGCTCACCGCCTGGCGGATGGGCGTCCTCGGCGCCACGCTCGCCGGGCTGATGAGCATCCTGCTGGTGGTCCGCCACACCCGCGCCGAGGAGGAGGACGGCCGCCTCGAACTGATCGGCGCCGGCGCGGTCGGCCGCCCCGCGCCGCTCACCGCCGCCCTGGCCACCGTGGCCCTCGCCGACCTGCTCCTCGCCGCCCTGATCACGGCCGCGCTGGCCGTCCTGGGGCAGCCGCTCGCCGGCTCCCTCGCCCTCGGCCTGGCCACCGGCTGCTGCGGCCTGGTCTTCGGAGCGGTCGCCGCCGTCACCGCACAGCTCGCCGAGACCGCCCGCGCCGCCACCGGCTCCGCGAGCGCCGTCCTGGGCCTGGCCTTCGTCCTGCGCGCGGCCGGCGACGCCACCGACACCGCCGGCCCCGGCCGGCCGGGTCTGCTCTCCCCGATCGGCTGGGCCGGGCAGGTGCGCCCGTTCGCCGCGGACCGCTGGTGGATCCTCGCCGTCCTGCTCGGCGCCGCCCTGGCACTCGCGGGCCTCGCGTACGCACTGGTCGCCCGCCGCGACCTCGGCGCCGGCCTGATCCCCCAGCGCCCCGGCCCGGCCGTCGCCGCACCCTCGCTGAGCACGCACTTCGCCCTCGCCCGACGGCTGCACAGCGGCACCCTGTACGGCTGGTGCGCCGGCCTGGCGGCGGCCGGCGCCGTGTTCGGCGCTGTCGCCGAGGGCGTCGCGTCCCTGGCCGGGGACAACGCTTCCGTGGCGGACATGCTGCGCCGGACGGGCGGCTCACGCGGCATCCTGGACGCCTACCTGGGCAGCATCATGGGCCTGCTCGGCATGGTCGCCGCCGGCTACGCGGTCCAGGCCGTGCTCCGGCTGCGCGCCGAGGAGACCGGCGGCCGCGCCGAGCCCGTCCTCGCCACCGCCGTCTCCCGGCTCGCCTGGGCCGGCGGTCACCTGCTCTTCCCGCTGCTCGGCAGCGCCGCCGTGCTCGCGCTCGCCGGACTGACGGCCGGGCTCACCGCGGGCACCGTCACCGGCGACCTCGCCGGCACGACCGGGAGGCTCCTCGTCGCCGCCCTCGTCCAACTCCCCGCCGTCTGGCTGACGGCGGCCGTCACCCTGCTCCTCCACGGACTGCTGCCCCGGTGGAGCGCGGCGGGCTGGGGCGTCCTCACCCTCTTCGTTCTGATCGGCTGGATCGGCCCGGTCGTCCAGGCCGCCCCGTGGGTGCTCGACCTCTCGCCGTTCACCCACCTCCCGCACCTGCCGGGCGACGCCCTCGCGGTCCGGCCCCTGCTCCTGCTCACGGTGTTCGCCGCCGCCCTCGCCGCAGCCGGCCTGGCCGGCCTGCGCCGGCGGGACTTCGACTGAGCGCCCCGGAGCCGCCGAGCACCTCGCCGCCCGGCGTCAGGGGCTCAGCTCCTGACGCCGGGCTCCAGGTGGTCCGTACGCCCCGCCGTCCGGGCCGCGATCGCGGCCCGGACCCGCCGGGCCAGCCGGGCCGGCAGCAACTCCTCCAGCCGGGAGGGCGGATGGAACGCGGCCTCGCCGATCTCCACGCCGTCCGGTGCCAGCCGCTCGCGCCACTCCCGGTCGGGCACACCCCCGTCGAAGAGGAAGAGCACCCGGTCCTCGGGGCCCATCGGGGCCCAGTCCACCACCAGCAGCGGCCCGAGCCGGGTCGTCACCCCAAGCTCCTCCGCCACCTCGCGCACCGCGGCCGCCGACGGCGACTCCCCGGGCAGCAGATGGCCGCCCGGCACCTCCCAGCCGTCCTTGTACTTCGGCTTCACCAGCAGGACCAGGCCGTCCGGGTCGAAGAACAGCACCCCGGCGGCGAGCAGCGCCCGGGCGATCGGCTCCGGCTCCCCGGTCACCCGGCGGCCGCCCACCCGGGCGGGCGCCCGCACCCCCGAGGCCGGCCGGGCCCCGCCGCGCGGTCGCCGCCGCAGGTCACCTCCGCGCCGTACCAGCCGACTTCGCTCATGCGGGCCCCCTCTCCCGCCGGAAGACTATCCGCCGGGCCGGGGCGGGAACCCGGGTTCAGGCGAGCAACTCGCGGGCGATCCGCAGGCGCAGCGGCGCCAGCTCCGCCTCGATCGCCGCGGCCTCCTCCGGGGCGACGACCAGCGCCGGCGCCGGGACGGGCCGGTGGCCGAGCATCCTGATCCGCAGGTAGGTCGGCGGATGCGTGCTGTCGACGCTGCTCAACTCCCGGACGGACAGCCTGAGCAGCCGCTCCGTCTCGTGCGCCGGCACGGCGGCCAGCTCGGCGGTGAACGACGCCCAGAACCCGGCGACCCCGGCCGAGTGGCTGGACCGCCGCACCCCGGAGAGGCTTCGCAGCCGCGCCCGCACCGTCGCGGCGCTGCCGGAGAGCAGCAACGTCCGCAGCAGCCGCTCGGTCTCGGACGTGGAGGCGATCCGGGCGGCGATCGCGTCGGCGCGGTACTCGGCGCCCTGGCCGGACCGGCTGCTGAGCCGCTCCAGCACGCCGAGCAGCAGCCCGATGAGCCAGTTGACGCCCGCCATCGCCAGGTTGGCGACCACCTCGACCAGACTCGCCAGCACGCCGCCATGTTCCTCCCGGCCCGCCGGCTCGGTGACGTACCACCACTGGGTCAGGGTGGTGATCGCCGACCCGAGCCACCACCCGCTGCGGTGGTCACCGTTGACGTCGTGGCCGAGCTCGTGCGCGAGCAGGGCGAGGCGTTGCCCGTCGCCGAGCGGCTCCCAGAGCGGCAGCCCGAGCGTGAGCACGCTGCGCCGGCGCAGGCCGACCCGGTTGAAGGAGGCGTTGAACTCGTCCGTCACCCGGATCATGTCGACCGGCCGGGAGCCCACGGCGGCCGCCACCCGGTCGGCCAGCGCGTACAGCGCGGGCGCGTCCGTCCGGCGGAGCACGCTGCCGCTGTCCGGGATGCCGGCGAACCGGGGGCGCAGGAAGAAGGCGAAGGCGAGCCCGAGCCAACCGGCCACCCGCAGCGGCCAGCTGTCGACGAACTGCAGCGCCACCGAGCCGACCAGCAGACCCGCCGTCACCAGGTGCACGATCGCGGCCATGACCATCGCCGCGATCCAGGTCCGGTCCTCCCGCGGCCCGGCACCCGCGGCCACCGCGCCGTACACCTGCTCCGCCCGTTGCCGCGCGAGCGCCAGCCGGTCGGCCTGGGCCTCCCACTCACGCGCCGCCGCCTGCCGCTGCGACTCGGACAGGTCGGTGGCGGGCACCACCACCGGCGACAGGTTCCACTCGCAGCCCGGGCACCAGGCCGGGTACCGCACATCGGTGGTGAGGCCGGCGGAACAGGCAGGACAGACGGAGGGCTCGGGGGGAGCCGAGGTGTGGCTGGTGGGCATAGCCGCTGATCATGCCAGCAGGCGCGCGGGTTGTTCGCGCAGGGGGGAGGGTGGGCCGAGAGCGAGGACATCGGAGGGTCCGGCTACGAGTCGGTCTCCGAGCGGAGTGCCAGCTCCTGCAGGACGTCGAGGGCGGTGACGTCGGTGCGTCCACTGTCGTGCACCTCGGCCAGCTCCCAGAAGGCGATGGCGAAGGCGGTGGTGAGCTGCATGATCCGACCGCCCAGCTCCTCGCTCAGGATCGTGCTGATCTCCTCGGCGGTGGCGTCGGCGGGGATGATCACCTGCGGCATCACGTCGTTGAGCAGCTGCATCACGACGCCCGGACCCTCCTCCGTAGCATCCTCCGGGACGCCGTCCGGCTCGTGCAGCCACTCTCCCGCCTGGGTGAGAATGCCGATGACGCGCTTCAGTACCTCGCCCTGTTCCATGATCTGAAGGATGCCACCCGTAGGCGTCCGCCGGGCGTGACCCGGGCTCGCCGGTCCGTCACCCGGACGGCGGCCGGCCCGTGTCGTGCCGGGCGCCGGGGGAGTTGGGGCGGGTATGCAGACCAAGATCTGGACGGGCCTCCTCGCCGGGGCCGCCCTGCTCGCCACCGGCGCCGCCGTCGCCCCCGTGGCCGGGGCGGCGGACGTACCGGTCGGGCCGCGGGACGCCTACACCCGGACCGAGCTGTTCTTCGGCACCGAGCGGCCGGACGGCGGGGCGGCCGTCACCGCGCAGGAGTTCGAGGCGTTCCTGGACGCGGAGGTGACCTCGCGCTTCCCGGAGGGGCTGACGGTCGAGGAGGGCCGGGGGCAGTACCGGGACCGGTTCGGGGTGATCGAGCGTGAACGTTCCTACCACGTCGTCCTGTTGTACCCGCGGGGGGCGGCGCGGTCCTCGGACGTGAAGATCGAGGAGATCCGGCGGCGCTACGACGCGGCGTTCCAGCAGGAGGCGGTCGGCCGGGTGGACGACTCGGTGCGGGTGGCCTTCTGAGCCGGCCGGGGCGAGCGGATCGGCGTTGCCCCGGCCCGGGGCGGGAGTTAGGGTCGTCCCCGTGACTGCCGGGTCGGCCATGGGCCATGCACGAGTGGGGCGCCCGGCCCCGGCATGAGCCAGGGGCGGGCCCGAGCCCCGCCCTGTCCTCTTCGTGTCTTCCTCGCAGGCGCCCGCGTGGCGCCTGGCCAGCAACGGAACCCGGACCGGAGAGAGCCCGCCCATGTCGCAGGACCAGCAGGACCAGCAGGACCAGTACCCGCAGCACCCGCACACGCCGCCCGCCGCGGCCGTCCGGCTCGACCACACCGTCGTCCACGCGACCGACCGGCAGGTGTCGGCCGAGTTCCTCGCGGAGGTCCTGGGGCTGGCGGTGGGTGCCCCGTTCGGGCCGTTCCTGCCCGTCGACCTGGGCAACGGCGTGACGCTCGACTACTACCAGCAGCGCGACCAGCCGATCCAGTCGCAGCACTACGCCTTCCTGGTGCCGGAGGACGGCTTCGACGCCATGATCGCGCGGTTGGAGGCGCTCCGGGTCACCTACTACGCCAACCCGAACCACACCGGGCCCGGCCAGGTCAACCACCTCTTCGGCGGTCGGGGTGCCTACTTCGCCGATCCGGACGGCCACAACATGGAGATCATCACTCGGACGTACGCCCGGCCCTGAGCCCCTGAGCCCCTGAGCCCCTGAGCCCCTGAGCCCCCGCGTCAGCCGTACCCCCTGCGCCGCTGCGGCGGCCGTACCCCCCCCGTCAGCCGCGCCCCGGGCCGGCCTGCGGGGGTGCGGCCGCCGTCCCCGCGTCCGCCCGGTGCGGGACTGCGGCGTGGCCCAGCGTCCGGCTGCTGACCTCGGCCCACACCTCGGGCGGACAAGGGCCCGCGTACCGGCGGAAGTTGCCGGGCGGCAGCTGCCGCAGCCGCAGGTCCAGGCAGCTGTCGTGGGTGGCGCGGCGGTCCCAGCCGGCGGTCGGCAGCGGGATGTGGCCGGTACCAGTGGGCGATCAGCAGCGCCGCGGGCAGGGCAAGCAGGCCGCCCACCCAGGCCTCCGGGTGCCGCTGCAGGTCGTCGGCGAGCTTCGGCTCGTTCCCGAACCGGACGACCAGCAGGCTCCCGCGTAGCCGAAGGTGGAGGTGACCGCGGCGAGGAACGGCGAGACGGCGAGGAAGCGCAGCAGCGCCCGGAACATCATGGCCGCAGCCCAGCCGTGGCCCCCGGCGGCCGGACATTGCCCGACGAGGCCACCCAGGGGCCCGGCTTGACGTGGCGTCAGCGGAAGGCCGCGGCGACGAGGTGCTCGGCCAGCTGCGGCGCGCCGGCCCAGTGCAGGTGCAGGTAGGAGGCGTGCACGTTGCCGCCCGCGAAACCCTCGGTCCGGGGTCCGGCGGGGGTGCGCCAGCCCCAGGCGGGCTCCTTGCCGGCGCCCGGTTCGCAGACCGTGCGGTGGAACTCGTGGCCGCGCACCCGGGTGCCGGCGGGCGCGAGCGGGGAGTCGTGCAGGGCGACCGCCTCGCGGTAGCCGAGGGTGAGCCGCTCGGTCATCCGCGCACCGGTGTCGAGCACCCCGCACATCGGCAGGCCGTCCAACTCCTGCCCCAGGTAAAGCAGTCCGGCGCATTCGGCGGCGACCGGCGCGCCGGTGGCGGCGAGCGCCCGGATGGCCTCGCGCAGGGCGGTGTTGGCGCTCAGTTCGGCGACGTACATCTCGGGGAACCCGCCGCCGATCACCAGACCGGCGGTGTCCGTGGGCAACTCCCGTGCGTGCAGCGGGTCGAAGGGCAGTACCTCGGCTCCGGCGGCGGTCAGCAGTTCGGCGTTCTCGGCGTAGGAGAAGGAGAACGCGGCCCCGGCGGCGAGTGCGATCCGGGGGCGCCGGCCCTCGACGGGGGTGACCTCGGCGGCCGGGTCCCAGACGGCGTCCGGCAGCGGGGGAGCGGTGGCAGCCAGGGCCAGTACGGCGTCCAGGTCGACCGAGGCGGCGATCAGTTCGCCCATGTCCCGTACCGCGCGCAGGGCTTCGGCCGAGCGCTCCACCGCCGGGATCAGCCCGAGGTGCCGGGACGGGGTGGCGACGGCGGCCGAGCGGCGCACCGAACCGAGCACGGGGACGCCGGAGCCCTCCTCCAGCGCCTCCCGCAGCAGCAGCTCGTGCCGGTCGGAGGCGACCCGGTTGAGGATCACCCCGGCGAGCCGGACCTCCGGGTCCCAGGAGGCGAAGCCGTGCACCAGGGCGGCCACCGACCGGGACTGCGAGGAGGCGTCCACCACCAGCACCACGGGGGCCTTCAGCAGCTTGGCCACATGCGCGGTGGAGGCGAGTTCGCCCTGCCCGGACGCGCCGTCGAACAGCCCCATCACGCCCTCGACCACCGCGACGTCGGCGCCGGCCGCGCCGTGCAGGAACAGCGGGGCGATCCGCTGCGGGCCGCACATGTAGGCGTCCAGGTTGCGGCCCGGACGCCCGGCGGCCAGCGAGTGGTAGCCCGGGTCGATGTAGTCCGGTCCGACCTTGTGCGGGGAGACCGCCAGGCCCCGGGCGGACAGGGCCGCCATCAGCCCGGTGGCGACGGTGGTCTTGCCGGTGCCGGAGGCCGGCGCGGCGACGACGATGCGGGGGATGTTCACGGTGCTCACGGCTGCGTCGGCTCTACCACTCGATACCGCGCTGGCCCTTGCGGCCGGCGTCCATGGGGTGCTTGACCTTGGTCATCTCGGTGACGAGGTCGGCGAGGTCGGTCAGCGGCTCCTTGGCGTAGCGGCCGGTGATGACCACGTGCTGGTTGCCGGGGCGGTCCTTGAGCACCGCGACGACCTCCTCCACGTCGACCCAGCCCCAGTGCATGGGGTAGGTGAACTCGTCGAGCACGTAGAAGCGGTAGGTCTCGGCGGCCAGGTCGCGCTTGACCTGCTCCCAGCCCTCCTTGGCGGCGTCCTCGCTGGACTCGACCATGTCGGCGTTGCGCTGGACCCAGGACCAGCCCTCGCCCATCTTGTGCCAGGCGACGGTGCCGCCCTCGCCGGAGGCGCCGAGCACGCGCAGCGCGTTCTCCTCCCCGACCTTCCACTTGGCGGACTTCACGAACTGGAACACCCCGACCGGCCAGCCCTGGTTCCAGGCCCGCAGGGCCATCCCGAAGGCGGCGGTCGACTTGCCCTTGCCGGGGCCGGTGTGCACGGCGGTGATCGGCAGGGTGCGGCGCTGGCGGGTCGTCAGGCCGTCGTCGGGGACGCTCTCCGGCTTTCCCTGTGGCATGGGTCAGGCTGCCTTTCGGTTGGCGGTGGTGGTGCTGGTGGCGGGTCGGTGGGCGTGCACGAGCGCGGTGACGCCCTCGGCCCGCAACTCGTCCAGGGTGACGGCGGAGGCGCCGAGCTGTCCGGCGAGCTTGCGGGCCAGGCCGAGTCGGACGGGGCCGGACTCGCAGTCCAGCACCACGCTCGCCAGGCCCTGGGCGGCGAGCAGTCCGGCGGCCCGGCCCGCGTCGGTGAGCGCGTCCCGCCCGCCGGTGGCCCGGCCGTCGGTGACCACGACCAGCAGCGGCCGGCGGTGCGGGTCGCGCATCCGCTCGACCCGCAGGGTCTCGTGGGCGCGCAGCAGACCGGCGGCCAGCGGGGTGCGGCCGCCGGTCGGCAGCGACTCCAGCCGGGCGGCGCCGACCTCCACCGAGGAGGTCGGCGGCAGGGCCAGCTCGGCGCCGGCGCCGCGGAAGGTGATCAGGCCGACCTTGTCGCGCCGCTGGTAGGCGTCCATCAGCAGGGAGAGCACGGCGCCCTTGACGGCGGTCATCCGCTGCCGGGCGGCCATCGAGCCGGAGGCGTCGACCACGAACAGCACCAGGTTGGACTCCCGGCCCTGCCGGACCTGCTCGCGGAAGTCGTCCCGGCGCAGTTCCAGCGCCCGGCCGGTACGGCCGCGGACGTGCTGGTGCGGGGCGGCGGCCTGGAGGGTGGCGGCCAGGTGCAGCCGGGTCAGCGGGCCGGCCGGGCGGCGGGCGCGGATGGTGTGGCCGCCGTCGGTCTCGGCGGGGGAGCGGCGCCCCTGGGCGCCCTTGCCGGTGCCGGGCACCTTGAACAGCTTGGTCCGGTACGGCTCCCCGGCGGCGACCGGCGCGCTCTCCCGGGCCGGGCGGGGGTGCTGCGCGGGCACGTCCGTCTCGGGGGCGTCCGGCGCGGGCGCGGTGTCGGTGGCGGCGAACTCGTTCGGTGCGGCCGGTCCGGCGGGGTCGGGCGCGCCGCCGCCGGGGCCGCCGCCGTCCGGGCCGTCGGGGCCCTCGTCCTGCGGGCCGCCGCCGTCGGGGCCGTCACCGTCCGGGTCGGGCTGCTCGTCGTCCGGCCCGCGGCCCTCGCTGCGGGCCTCCTCGGGCTGCTCGTCCTGCTCGGCGTGCTCCTCCAGCGTCCGGTCCAGCTTCTCCTCGTCCAGACCGGGCGCGTCGAAGGGGTTGCGCCGGCGGCGGTGCGGCAGGGCGAGCTGGGCGGCCTTGCGGACGTCCTCCTCCAGCACCTCGGTGCGGCCCGACCAGGCGGCCAGCGCGACCGCGGTGCGGGCCATCACGATGTCCGCGCGCAGCCCGTCCACCTCGAAGGCCGCGCAGACGGCGGTGATCTGGCGCAGCGCCGTGTCGGTCAGCTCGACCTCCGGCAGCAGTTCGCGGGCGGTGGTGATCCGCTCGGCGAGGGTCCGCTCCTCGGCCGCGAACCGGGCGGCGAAGGCGGCCGGGTCGGCGTCGTGGGCGAGCCGGCGGCGGACCACCTCGGCGCGCTCGCGCGGCTCCCGGGTGGCGGCGATCTCGACGGTGAGGCCGAAGCGGTCGAGCAGCTGCGGCCGCAGCTCGCCCTCCTCCGGGTTCATCGTGCCGACCAGCAGGAAGCGGGCGGCGTGCCGCACCGAGACGCCCTCGCGCTCGACGTAGGAGCGGCCCATCGCGGCGGCGTCCAGCAGCAGGTCGACGACGTGGTCCTGGAGCAGGTTGACCTCGTCGATGTAGAGCACGCCGCGGTGGGCCTTGGCCAGCAGGCCCGGCTCGTAGGCCTTGACGCCCTCGGACAGCGCCCGCTCCAGGTCGAGCGAGCCGACGATCCGGTCCTCGGTGACGCCGACCGGCAGTTCGACCAGCTGGGCGGCCCGGGCGGTGCCGGCCAGGCCGTCGTGGGCGCCGTCCGGGCACTGCGGGTCGGGGGCGGCCGGGTCGCAGGCGAAGCGGCAGCCCTCGACGGTGTCGATCGAGGGCAGCAGGCCGGCCAGCGCGCGGACCATGGTGGACTTCGCGGTGCCCTTCTCGCCGCGGACCAGCACCCCGCCGACCGCGGGCGAGACCGCGTTGAGCAGCAGTCCGAGCCGCAGGTCGGCCATGCCGACGATCGCGGTGAACGGGTATCGGACGTCAGTCATCGGGTGTCCCTCTCCTTGGCCGGTCCTGCGGCATCCGTACCCAGCAACGTCTTCACGGCGCACCCGGCGCCCGGCAACGTCTTCACGGCGCACCCGGCGGCACGAACGGCAGGCCGTCCGCCGGGACGCCGCCCTCGATCAGCCGCCACAGCGCGTCGGTGTCCGCGTGCTCCTCGATCAGGTCGCCGAGGCGGTCCAGCCGGGCCTCGCGGGCCTCGGCGAAGCAGGTGTCCGGCGCCGGGACGAACGCCCGCCCGGCCAGCGTCGCCACCTCGCGCAGCAACTCCCGGCGGAACCCGTCGTTCTCCAGCACGCCGTGCCAGGTCGTCCCCCACACCGATCCGGCCCGGCAGCCGTCCAGGCCCTGCCCCCGGTCATCGGAGATGAACAGCTCCCCGCCCTCGACCGTGACCACGCCGTGGTGGATCTCGTAGCCCTCGACCCGCTGACCGAACGCCTCGCCCACCGGCCGGGCCAGCACCTTCTCGGCGCCGAACCGGACGTGCGCCGGCAGCAGTCCCAGCCCTTCGACCTCGCCGGCCTTCGACTCGACCCGGTCGACGATCTCGCGGGTCAGCATCTGGTAGCCGCCGCAGACGCCGAGCACCGGCAGCCCGGCGGCGGCGCGGGCGCGCAGGGCCGGCTCCAGGCCGCGCTCACGCAGCCAGGCCAGGTCGGCGACGGTGGCCCGGGTGCCGGGCAGGATCACCAGGTCGGCGTCGGCCAGCTCCTCGGGGCGGGTGGCCCAGCGGACCAGCACCCCGGGCTCCTGGGCCAGCGCGTCCACGTCGGTGAAGTTCGACAGCCGGGGGAACCGCACCACGGCCACCCGCAGCACGTCCGCGCCGAGCGGGCCGCGGTCGTCCTCGCGGTCGACCACGGTGGAGAGGTCGAGCGAGTCCTCGGCGTCCAGCCACAGGCCCTTCAGCATCGGCAGGGTGCCGAGCACCGGACGGCCGGTCAGCCGGTGCAGCATCTCCAGGCCGGGCTCCAGCAGCCGGGCGTCGCCGCGGAACTTGTTCACGAACCACCCGGCCACGTGCCGCTGGTCCTCCGCCGAGAGCAGGGCCAGCGTCCCGTACATCGCGGCGAAGACCCCGCCCCGGTCGATGTCGCCGACCACCACCACGGGCAGGGCGGCGGCGGTGGCCAGGCCCATGTTGGCGATGTCGCGGTCCCGCAGGTTGATCTCGGCCGGCGAGCCGGCGCCCTCGCACACCACCACGTCGAAGCGGCGCCGCAGATCGGCCAGGCACTCCAGGGAGCGCTCCAGCAGGACGGGCTTGCGCTCGCGGTAGTCCAGCGCGCCGACCTCGGCGATCGCCCGCCCGAGCAGCACCACCTGGCTACGGCCGTCGGCGCCGGGCTTGAGCAGCACCGGGTTCATCGCCGCCTCCGGCTCGACCCGGGCGGCCTGCGCCTGCATCGCCTGGGCACGGCCGATCTCGGCGCCGTCGGCGGTGACGAAGGAGTTGAGCGACATGTTCTGCGCCTTGAACGGCGCGACCTTGACGCCCTGTCGGGCCAGCCAGCGGCAGATCCCGGCCGTGACCACGCTCTTGCCGGCGTCCGAGGTCGTTCCGGCGACCAGCAGTGCCCCGCTCAATTGCGGCCACCCTTTCGTTGACGTGTGAGACCCCGGCCCGCGTGGTGCAGGAGGGCGTGCCCGGCGGCCGTGACGCCGAGCGCGAGCAGCCCGACCCGGCGGGAGAGCCGGCAGGCCCGTTCGATGTCCGCGACCTCGACCGGGGGCAGTTCGCCGCCCAGCACCGGCCGGTGCTCGACCCTCTCGCCGTAGGCCAGGGTGCCGCCGAGGCGCACGCCGAGCGCGCCGGCGAAGGCGGCCTCGGCCCGGCCGGCGTTGGGGCTGGGGTGGGCCGCGCCGTCGCGGTGCCAGACCCGCCAGGCGGTGGCGGGCCTGGGCGCGGCCAGGACGGTCAGCAGCGCGGTGAGCCGCGCGCCGGGCCAGCCGGCCACGTCGTCCAGCCGGGCCGAGGCCCAGCCGAAGCGGAGGTGGCGCGGCGAGCGGTGCCCGACCATCGCGTCCAGGGTGTTGACGGCCCGGAAGGCGAGCAGGCCGGGGGTGCCGGCCAGCGCGCCCCAGACCAGGGCGTTCACCACCGCGTCGGCGGTGTTCTCGGCGACGGACTCCACCACCGCCCGGGCGATCTGCTGCTCGTCCAGCGCGCTCGGGTCGCGCCCGCACAGGTGCGGCAGCCGCTCCCGCGCGGCCTTGAGGTCACCCGCCGAGAGCGAGCGCCCGATGGTCCTGGCCTCGCGGGTGAGCGAGGTGCCGCCGAGCACCGTCCAGGTCGCCGCGGCGGCCAGCGCCGCCCGGCCGGCCGCGGGGCGGCCGAGGGTGCGGTCGGCCAGGGTGGCGGCGGCCGCGACGGTGCCCACGCACAGGGCGGTGTACGCCGCGCCGGCCGCGCGCCGGTCGCGCCAGAGCGCCCGCTCCAGGCGGCCGGCGGCGGTGCCGAAGGCGGCCACCGGGTGACCGCGCCGGGGGTCGGCGAAGCGGGCGTCGGCCAGGTACCCGGCGACGGCGCCCAGGGCGAAGGCTGTGCCGCGGGTCAGCCCGCGCACGGCAGGGGCGCGGCGGTACGGCGGCGGGCTCGGTTCGACGGTGGCCGGTGGACGGCCCGGGCAGCCTGCATGGCGTGCGTGTCCTCACTCAGGGTCCGCGCCCTGGCTCGACGTACCGGGGGCGAGAGTCTCCTGGCTTCCGGGTCGGACACACCCTCGGGCCTTCCCGCGGGCTTCTGACGGACCGCCGTGACCATGGTTCGAGCGTGCTCCCCGGTGACAGTGGCGGGACCGCGCCGGATTCGCACCGGCTTCCTCTGCATGCCTCCGTTTGGCTGATGGATCCCATCACGCGGCCGAACCGGGAGTCAACCAAGGCCACCGAGGGTTTGGTCACACGCGCGGCCGGCGTGCGCCGTGCGCGGCGCCCGTCCGGCGCGGGCCTGCCGGTTCGCGTGCGGCGCAGGCCAGGGTCGCGCTACCCGCGTAGCGGAAGGCCTTGGAGGAAACCGTCATTACCTCCGAGTAGCGCGGCCGTCCGGCGGCACGGATCTGTACGATCCGCCAGTCGCCCACCGGGGGCCTGACCTGCGCTTCGTGCGTTCGGCGTCTGGGGCCGTCCGGGCCCGGCCCGTACGGTCGTTGCTCATGCGATCCAGAAAGCCCTCCGTGACGCCGGTCCCCTTCTCGCCCTTGGCGGCCAGGGCGCACCGCGCCGGGCTGGGCCTGACCCCTCATCAAGTGGCGGAGGGGATGGCCGCGCACGGGGTCCGACTGCTGCCGGCCCATGTGATCGGCTGGGAGACCGGCGAGATCCGGCCCTCCGAGGAGGAGTTCATCGCCCTCGCCCGCGCCCTGTGGTGCCCGCCCGCCCAGTTGATGGGCGCCCGGCCGGCCTGCCTGCGCGACTTCCGGGTGGCCCGGGAGCTCGGCCGGGACGAGGCCGCCCGCCGGGTCGGCCTCTCGCCGCGCGCCTACGACCTCGCCGAGGACGCCGGCCGGTGGACGGGCGACGAGGACCAGACGTTCGCGCTGGCCCAGGTGCTCGGGATGACGCTGCGGGACGTGGTGGCCGTCCTCGGCCGCCAGGAGGAGCTGGACCAGCGGTTGCGCCGCTGCGTCGACGGGCGCTGGCAGGCCCAGGTGAAGGCGGTGGGGCGGATCGTGCCGGTGCCCGGGGACGTGCTCGCGGCGGTGCTGACGGACCTGCAGAACGAGTACCAGGTGACGGCGCACTGGGGATCCGGCGGCTGGGGATCGTCCGCCCCGGCGCAGCCCGAGCCCCCGCAGCAGGCCCGGCCGGTCGGCGAGCGGTTCTGGGAGCTGCTGTCGCGGCGGTCCACCGAGATCCCGGTCTGACCTTCCCCTCTGTTCGTCCCCCACTCCCCGCGCGTGCTCGCCCGCCCCGGCCGGATCGCCCGCCCCCGTGCCCCGGACGGCCCCGCACCGGTGGCCGCCCGGCCCCGCGACGCGTGGACTGGTGTGCGGATGCAACCGGGCCGCGGCCGGCCGCCCGGCAGGGAGCAGCAGAGCGGGGAGCGAGATATGCGTTGGGGAACCGCAGCAGTCGTGGCGGCCGCCGCGGCCGGTACGGGTGTGGCCGTCCTGGCACTGGGGCGCAAGGTGTCGGAGCGGGCGGTGCACCCTCGCGCGGATCGGGCGTCGGGCGCCCGGGTCGTCCGGGTGCTCGGCCTGGCCGCCGGCCGGGTGACCCTCACCAGGACGGTGGAGACCGCCCGTCCGGGCCACTACGCGATCGAGTGGGGAGTGGACGGCCACGGGGTGGTCGGCGAGATCCTACAGAGCGACCAGCAGGGCGTCACCCGCCGGCTGGAGCGCGCCGACACCGGCACCCTGGAGACCGGCACCGTGGTGCGGCTGACGCCCCGGGTCCTCCTCGGGAACCCGACCACCGCGCTCGGACTGCCCTTCCTGGACACCGCCGCGGTCGGCGAGTCGGGGCCGCTGCCCGCCTGGTACCTGGACGGGATGCGCGGCACCTGGGTCCTGCTGGTGCACGGCCCGGGCGCGGACCGCCAGCAGACGCTCCCGGTCATTGCGCTGCTGAACCGCCTGCGGCTGCCGGTGCTGGCCGTCACCTACCGGGGCGACGACGGCGCGCCCGCCTCCCCCGACGGGCTCGGCCACTTCGGGGACACCGAGTGGCGCGACGTCGAGGCGGCCGTCCGGCTGGCGCTGGACAGCGGAGCGGGCAAGGTCGTGCTGTACGGCTGGTCGCTGGGCGCCACGATGGCGCTGCAGACGGCGGCCCGCTCCGCCTGGGCCGACGCGGTGTGCGGCCTGATCCTGGACTCGCCGGTGCTCGACTGGTCCCGGACGGTGCGCCGGGAGGCCGCCGGGGCGGGCGTCAGCGCCCCGCTGGCCGGGCTCGGGGCCCCTGGCGGCCCAGGGGCGCTCCGGGGTCGACCTGGCGGGCTTCGCCCGGCTCGCCGAGGGCACCGACCTGCGGGTGCCGGCCCTGCTGCTGCAGAGCCCGGACGACACCGTCGCCCCGTGGTCGGCCGCCGCCCACCTGGCCGAGCGCCGCGAGAACCTGGTCACCCTGCGGCCGGTGCCCGGCGCCGAGCACGCCGCGCTGTGGAACGCCGACCCGGACGGGTACGAGGAGAGCCTCCGGCGCTTCCTCACGCCGCTGCTCTGACCCCTGCCGCCGGCGCGAGGGTGCCGGTGCCGGTGCTGCCCCGGCGCCGGCGTCCCGGGGCACGCCCCTGCCGTGAAACGCCCCGGCGTGACCTCCCGCGGCCCGGCCCTCCGGCATCGCCGCGCCCTCCGGCGCCGTGTACCCGCGCGCTCGGCCGCGCCGGCTTCGGGCGCCGTACGCACCCGGTCCGTCCCGGGGTGACCGGGCTGCGGGTCCGCGGGCCCCCGGCGGCAGTGGGCCGGGGTGGCGCCCGCCGGGGTGGTACACCACCTATTTAGTGGCGTGACCACGTCATTTTTGCGGTGCGCAAGCCCGGTTTGGGGTCTGTTGCCCGATCTTGCGGCCCTCCCCGCCCCGCCTCCCCGCAGACTCGCCGAACTCGATGTGACAGAACGCCCGTGCACGGGGAAGACTGCACGGCGTGACGTCTCGGAACCCGCGCGACCGTGATGCCCCGCTCCCGCCGACGATCGGTACCGGCGCGACGGTGACCCGTCTGCCCGGTACGGCCCACCGTCCCGACGGTGCGCGCCCGGGCACTCCCGGCGCACCTCGCCGCCGTGGCCCCGCACCGGCTCCCGGTCGCGGGCGCACACCTGTACCCGAAGGCTTCCCCGCCCCCGCCGAGCTGGCCCCGCTGGCCCGGCGGATGCTCGTCGACGCCGTCCGGATCGCCCGCTGGGCCGGCGAGCTGGAGCAGGTCGACAAGCGCGGCGAACTCCTCCCCGAGGACGCCCGCGCCGCCGGCCGCGCGCTCGCCATGACCGTCGGCGCCGCCGCCAAGGCCTGGGGCCAGGCCCTGCTGGTCGGGCTGATCGAGCCCCGCGACGGCGGCGCCGCCCCCGGCTGGCGCCTGCACGCCTGGGAGCACGACGACGAGGCCGTCGTCCGCGGCTGGTCCGCGCTCTTCGACGCCTGGACACTGCTCGCCCCCGTACCGCCGGCCGCCCTGCGCGGTGTCTTCGCGGTGCTCGCCGGGCAGGCCGTCGACCAGGCCCCGCAGCTGCTGTCCTTCCTCCACCTGGTGGACGGCCCGGTCTCCGACGGCGAGCTGATGGAGCTGCTGCGCCGCGGTCTGGACGAGCGCCGGATGGGCGCCGGCACCGGCCTGCTCTCGCTGTCGCCCGTCCCGCACGCGGCCTCCGCCGTGTCGGCCGTCCGCGGCACCTGCCGCGAGCCCCAGGTCGACACCCCGCCGGCGCCCTCCGACGTCGCCGCGGTGCTGGACTGGATGCTGGACGGCCTGGCGGCCGTCGGCGCGGTGATCCGCCTGGACGAGGCCGCCGAACTCTCCCCACTCGGCCACTGGGCGGTGCGCGCCAAGCTGGAGGAGATCTGCACGGTCGCACAGACCGCCGCCGGGCACATCGAGCAGAGCGCGCTGGAACTCCTGAACGCCTGCGCCGACTACTCCCCGGGCCCGGCCCGCGCCGAGTACCGCGCCTGGGTCGCGGCCCGGCCGGTGGACCGCGCCGTCGCCGAGCTGCTCGACGCGGCCCAGGGCGACGACGCGCTGGTGCGCGGCCTCGCCTTCGAGGCGCTGCGGGTGGCCGGCGGCACCGCCGAGCAGGCGGTCAGGGCCGCCGTCGACCAGCCCGTGCTGCGCCCCTACGCGCTGCTGTGGCTCGCCGAGCAGTCGGACGAGGAGGGCGTCTCACCGGCCGACGTGCTGGGCGCGGAGGACGCCGCCTGGCTCTGGGTCGACACCGCCGCCGCCGTCCTGGACCACGGCGAGACCGGACTGCTGGTCGGGCACGTCGAGGGCGCCTCGGCCGGCGACCCGGTCCGGCTCTTCGCCCGCGCCCGGCAGTCCGGGCACCCGCGCGCGGCCTCCGTGCTGACCGCCGTCTCCGGCGTGCACCCCGACCCGGCGGTGGCCCGGGCGGCCCGCCGCTCGGCCTTCTCGGTCCACAACGGCGGCGCGTAGCCCCGTGGGCGGCCCGGCCCGGTGGGCCGGACGCCGCCCGCCCGGCCCCGGACACAGCACGAAGGGCCCGGATCCTGGTGGATCCGGGCCCTTCGTGGTGGTGCGGTACCGCTACAGCTCGCCGTCGCAGCCGAGGCGGGACTCCGCGCGGCGGGCGCGGACGTCGCCGACCTTCTGGCCGACCTTGCGGCGGATGACCAGCAGCGGGGCCATCGCGGCCAGCGCGATCTGGGCGAAGGCGCCGATGTGCAGCAGGGTGTCGCCACCCGGCAGGCCGGTGGCCCAGGCGGCCAGGCAGCCGATGCTGACGACGATCCAGCAGAGCGTCGCGGTGGCCAGCAGGCCCTGCGGCTTCGGGTACTCGATCCGGCTCATCATCAGGTACGCGGTACCGGCGATGGCCAGCAGGCCCGGCAGGAACGGCGGGTCCAGCAGCACGATGGCGATCACCGTCATCGCACCCATCGGGCAGGGCATGCCCTGGAAGACCCCTGGGCGCATCTTCACGGCGGAGAAGCGGGCGAGCCGCAGCACCACCGAGAGCAGCACCGTGAGGGCGATCAGGGCCGACAGCCGGCTGTCGGAGCCCGGCGAGACCATGCCCCAGACCGCGACGAAGTAGGCCGGCGCGATGCCGAAGCTGATCAGGTCGGCCAGGTTGTCCAGTTCGGCGCCGAGCGCGGAGGAACGCAGCTTGCGTGCCACCAGGCCGTCGAACAGGTCGCACATCGAGCCGATGAGCAGCAGCACCACGGCGGTGGCGGCGCTGTGCCGGTCCGGCGCGGCGTCCGGGTTGGTGATGTGCGGGACCAGGACCCCGGTGGTGATCGAGTAGATCGCCAGGAAGCCGCAGACGGCGTTCCCCAGGGTCAGGAAGTCAGCGGTGGACAGGTGCTGGGGCGAACGCGGAGCGCGCAGCTCGCGGTCGCGCGCCCAGCGGCGGCGACGCAGCTCCGTCTCCTCGTCGTCCAGACCCGCGATCGTCTCAGGATCAGTCACGGTCAAGGCGTGTCACCCCGGCAGTGGTCTTCTGGCCGACCTCGACGCCGACCTCGACGCCGGCCGGCAGGTAGGTGTCGACGCGGGAGCCGAAGCGGATCAGACCGATCCGCTCGCCCTGCTCGACCTTGGTGCCCGCGTTCACGTACGGCACGATCCGGCGGGCCACGGCCCCCGCGATCTGCACCATCTCGATGTCGCCGAGCTCGGTGTCGAAGTGCCACACGACACGTTCGTTCTGGTCGCTGTCCTTGTTGAACGCCGGCACGAACCCGCCGGCGACGTGCTCGACCGAGGTCACCGTGCCGGGCAGGGGAGCCCGGTTCACGTGGACGTTCAGCGGGCTCATGAAGATCGCCACCCGGGTGCGGCCGTCCGGCCAGGCGTCGATGCTCTGCACCACGCCGTCGGCGGGCGAGATCACTCGGCCGGTGCTGATCTCACGCTCGGGGTCGCGGAAGAACCACAGCATGCCCGCGCTGAGCGCACAGGCCGGTACCGCCGCCAGGGCCCACTTCCCGCTCCGCCTGGTGAGGGCGGTGGTGAGAGCGGCCGTGGCCAGGGTGGGGACGAACCAGGGGGTGGCTCCGCGCGCGATGGTCACGCGGGGTCGCCGACCGGCCGTCGGAGCGGCGAGGGCATCGCGGTCCGTGACGGAGGTGTGAGGGGACGGGCTGATGGGCATCGAAGACCTTAGTCGCGGGGGATCATGGCCGCTGGACGGGGGCCACCGCGGGGATCGAGTGATAAAGGGACGGCTGTGCTGTCCCGGTGGATGCTATCGGGAGCACACGGTGGGTGGGCAACCCGCCTGCTCGTTCATCTGTCCTGGGCTGCGCGGGGGTGCCCCTGCTATGTGTACGACCGTAGCTCGACCCGGTTCGGTTCCCAAGGGGTCCGCAGATTCGGGTGACCCATGTCTCAGCCCAATGGGTGTGTGCGCGGGGGCGTGCAGAAGCGGCCGCAGGGCGCATACCTACTGACATGCGCCCTGCGGCCGCCCCCCTGGCGCCGTACCGACCCGCGGCGGACCAGGCCGGGGTACGGGGGTACGGCGGTGCCGGGTCGGGCCCGCACGCCCGTCCACCGGCCGTCAACCGGAATTGCTCCGGTCAGTCGGCGAGTCGGTACTCCTCCAGCAGGCGACGTCCCACGATCATCTTCTGGATCTCCGCGGTTCCTTCACCGATGAGCAGCATCGGAGCCTCCCGGTAGAGGCGCTCGATCTCGTACTCCTTGGAGAAGCCGTAGCCGCCGTGGATGCGGAAGGAGTCCTCCACGACCTCCTTGCAGTACTCGGAGGCGAGGTACTTGGCCATGCCTGCCTCCAGGTCGTTGCGCTCGCCGCTGTCCTTCTTGCGGGCGGCCATCACCATCATCTGGTGCGCGGCCTCGACCTTGGTGGCCATCTCGGCCAGCTTGAACTGGATGGCCTGGTGCTCGGAGATCTTCTTGCCGAAGGTCGAGCGCTGCTGGGCGTAGGAGATGCCCAGCTCGAAGGCACGGCGGGCGACACCGCAGCCACGGGCGGCCACGTTGACCCGGCCGACCTCGACGCCGTCCATCATCTGGTAGAAGCCCTTGCCGGGGACGCCGCCGAGGATCCGGTCGGCCGGGATCCGGACGTCCTGCAGCACCAGCTCGGTGGTGTCGACGCCCTTGTAGCCCATCTTCTCGATCTTCCCGGGCACGGTGAGGCCGGGGACGGTCGGGTTCGGGCCGAAGCCGGGCGTCTTCTCGATCAGGAAGGTGGTCATGTTGCGGTACGGCGTGCTGCCGCCCTCGTCGGTCTTGCAGAGGACCGCGACCAGGGTGGAGGTGCCGCCGTTGGTCAGCCACATCTTCTGGCCGTTGAGGACGTAGAAGTCCCCGTCCTTGACGCCCTTGGTGGAGATCGCCGCGACGTCGGAGCCGAGGCCCGGCTCCGACATCGAGAAGGCGCCGCGGATCTCGCCGGCCGCCATCTTCGGCAGGAAGTAGTCCTTCTGCTCCTGGGTGCCGTGCGCGTTGATCATGTGCGCCACGATGAAGTGCGTGTTGACGATGCCGGAGACGGACATCCAGCCGCGGGCGATCTCCTCCACCACCAGGGCGTAGGTGAGCAGCGACTCGCCGAGGCCGCCGTACTCCTCGGGGATGGTCAGGCCGAAGAGGCCCAGCTGCTTCATCCCCTCGACGATGGCGGTCGGGTACTCGTCCTTGTGCTCCAGCTCGGTGGCGACCGGGATGATCTCCTTGTCGACAAAGTCCCGCACGGTGGCGAGGATGTCCCGCTGGATCTCGGTGAGGCCGTCGGTCTGTGCGAGGCGTCCCATCGTGCGGCTCCTGTCATGCAAAGGAAAAAAAGAGGGTGGGGGTACGGGGCGTGCGTGCTGCGGGGGTACGGCGGCGGTGCAGGGAGGGGGTACAGGGGGCTCCACGGGCGTGACTTCCGTGGAGCCCCCCGTGACCGGAGAGCGGCCGATGACGGCGGCCCCTCGTTCCGGGGTCCTGGGGGCCGGCCCCGGGTGGGGCCGGGGCCGGGGTCGTTGCTAGGACAGGGGCTCGGGACGGCCGGGCTGTTCGCCGCCGCGGGCCTTGATGTAGGTCTCGGTCGGCACCATCACCTTGCGGCGGAAGATGCAGACGACCGTGCCGTCCTGCTTGTAGCCCTTGGTCTCGACATGGACGATGCCGCGGTCGTCCTTGGACTTGGACGGCCACTTGTCGAGGACGACGGTCTCGCCGTAGATCGTGTCGCCGTGGAAGGTCGGCGCGACGTGGCGCAGCGACTCGATCTCCAGGTTGGCGATCGCCTTGCCGGAGACGTCGGGGACGGACATGCCGAGCAGCAGTGAGTAGATGTAGTTGCCGACGACGACGTTGCGGCCGAAGTCGGTGGTCTTCTCGGCGTAGTTGGTGTCCAGGTGGAGCGGGTGGTGGTTCATGGTGAGCAGGCAGAAGAGGTGGTCGTCGTACTCGGTGACGGTCTTTCCCGGCCAGTGCTTGTAGAGCGCGCCGACCTCGAACTCTTCGTAGGTGCGTCCGAACTGCATGGGGTGTCCTTAGAGGCAGGGGTGCGGGCGGGGCTCAGGACTGCGGGGGCTCGAACTTCGAGGTGCGCTCGAAGCCGGCGGCGCGGCCCTTGCCCGCGATGACCAGGGCCATCTTGCGGCTGGCCTCGTCGATCATCTCGTCGCCGAGCATCGCGGAGCCCTTGGCGCCGCCGGCCTCGGAGGTGCACCAGTCGTAGGCGTCCAGGATCAGTTCGGCGTGGTCGTAGTCCTCCTGCGAGGGCGAGAAGATCTCGTTCGCGGCGGCGACCTGGTCGGGGTGCAGGACCCACTTGCCGTCGAAGCCGAGTGCGGCGGCGCGGCCGGCCACCTCGCGGTAGCCCTCGGCGTTGCGGATCTGCAGGTAGGGGCCGTCGATGGCCTGCAGGTCGTGGGTGCGGGCGGCCATCAGGATGCGCATCAGGATGTAGTGGTAGGCGTCCGCCGGGTAGCCGGGGGGCTGCTGGCCGACCACCAGGGTCTTCATGTTGATCGAGGCCATGAAGTCGGCCGGGCCGAAGATGATGGTCTCCAGCCGGGGCGAGGCGGCGGCGATCTCGTCGACGTTGACCAGGCCCTTGGCGTTCTCGATCTGCGCCTCGATGCCGATCTTGCCGACCTCGAAGCCCATGGTCTTCTCGATCTGGGTGAGCAGCAGGTCGAGGGCCTTGACCTGGGTGGCGTCCTGGACCTTGGGCAGCATGATGCAGTCCAGGTTCGGGCCGGCGCCCTCGACGACGGTGATCACGTCGCGGTAGGTCCAGTGGGTGGTCCAGTCGTTGACCCGGACGACCTTGGTCTTCTTGCCCCAGTCGCCGTTGTTCAGGGCGTCGACGATGTTGTGCCGGGCGCTCTCCTTGACCAGCGGGGCGCAGGCGTCCTCCAGGTCGAGGAAGACCTGGTCGGCGGGCAGGCCCTGGGCCTTCTCCAGGAAGCGCGGGTTGCTGCCCGGTACGGCGAGGCAGGAGCGGCGGGGGCGGAGCCTGTCGTAGCTGGCGGCGGGCGACGGGTGAGGGGTGCTCATGAGGGTGGGTCAGTTCCTTCCGGGGTCAGCTGGTGGACGCGGCGGTGGTCGGCGTCCAGGGCTGGAGCCTGTTGGCCAGCCGGATCTCGTCCACGATCCGGCCGATGATGGTGGTGATGCCGAAGTCCTTCGGGGTGAACACGGCAGCGACGCCGGCGGCCTTGAGGGCCTCGCCGTCCGCTGCCGGGATGATGCCACCCACGATCACGGGGACATCCTCCACCCCGGCCCGCCGCAGGCGGTTCAGGACGTCGGGCACCAGCTCCGGGTGCGCCCCGGAAAGGATCGACAGACCCACGCAGTGCACGTCCTCCGCGACGGCGGCGGAGACGATCTGCTCGGGCGTCAGCCGGATGCCCTGGTAGACCACCTCGAAGCCGGCGTCGCGGGCCCGGACGGCGATCTGCTCGGCGCCGTTGGAGTGCCCGTCCAGGCCGGGCTTGCCGACCAGCAGGCGCAGCTTGCCGGCGCCCAGCTCGGCGGCCGTGGCGGCCACCGCCTCGCGGACGGCGGCCAGCTCGCCGCCGGGCTCGGCCGCGACCGCGACCGGGGCGCCTCCGACGCCGGTGGGCGCGCGGTACTCACCGAAGACGTCCCGCAGGGCGAAGGACCACTCGCCGGTGGTGACCCCCGCGCGGGCGCAGGCCAGCGTGGCGGGCATCAGGTTGTCCGAGGTGACCGCGGTCGCCCGCAGCTGCTCCAGGGCGCTCTGGACGGCGCTCTCGTCGCGGTTCTCCCGCCACTTCTTGAGCGCGCCCAGCACCGACTGCTCGGAGGCCGGGTCGACCACCATGATCGCGGTGTCGAGGTCGGCCGTGAGCGGGCTCTCCTCGGTGGTGTCGAAGCAGTTGACCCCGACGATCTTGTCCTCGCCGGACTCGATCCTGGCCCGCCGCTCGGCGTGCGAGGAGACCAGGTTGGACTTCAGGTAGCCGGACTCGACGGCCGGGATGACCCCGCCCATCTCCAGCACCTTGGCGATCTCCGCCTCGGCGCCGGCCAGCAGCGCGGCCGTCTTGGTCTCGATGACCTCGGAGCCGTTGAAGATGTCGCCGTACTCCAGCAGGTCGGACTCGTAGGCCAGCACCTGCTGGATCCGCAGCGACCACTGCTGGTCCCACGGGCGGGGCAGGCCGAGGGCCTCGTTCCAGGCCGGCAGCTGGACGGCGCGGGCGCGGGCGTCCTTGGAGAGGGTGACGGCCAGCATCTCCAGGACGATCCGCTGGACGTTGTTCTCCGGCTGGGCCTCGGTCAGGCCGAGCGAGTTGACCTGCACGCCGTACCGGAACCGGCGCTGCTTGGCGTCCTGGATGCCGTAGCGCTCCAGGGTGACCTTCTCCCAGAGCTGGGCGAAGGCGCGCATCTTGCACATCTCCTCGACGAAGCGCACGCCGGCGTTCACGAAGAAGGAGATCCGGGCGACCACCTCGCCCATCCGCTCGGCCGGCACCTGGCCGGAGTCGCGGACGGCGTCCAGCACGGAGATCGCGGTGCACATCGCGTAGGCGATCTCCTGGACCGGGGTGGCCCCGGCCTCCTGCAGGTGGTAGCTGCAGATGTTGATCGGGTTCCACTTGGGGATGTTGCCGACCGTGTAGGCGATCATGTCGGTGATTAGTCGGACGGACGGGCCGGGCGGGAAGACGTGCGTCCCGCGCGAGAGGTACTCCTTGACGATGTCGTTCTGGGTGGTGCCGGTGAGCTTGGCGATGTCGGCGCCCTGCTCCTCGGCGACCACCTGGTAGAGCGCCAGCAGCCACATCGCGGTGGCGTTGATCGTCATCGAGGTGTTGGTCTGTTCGAGCGGGATGCCGTCGAACAGGGTCCGCATGTCCCCGACGTGGCCCACCGGGACGCCGACCCGGCCGACCTCGCCGCGGGCGAGGACGTGGTCGGAGTCGTAGCCCGTCTGGGTCGGCAGGTCGAAGGCCACCGAGAGGCCGGTCTGCCCCTTGGCGAGGTTCTTGCGGTACAGCGCGTTGGAGTCGCTCGCGGTGGAGTGTCCCGCGTAGGTGCGCATCAGCCAGGGCCGGTCACGCACGATCCGCTCGCTCGGCTCTGCCATCAGATGTCCCTGAAGCGGTTGATCGCCGGCAGGTGCTTCTCGCGCAGCTCGTGGTCCCGCACGCCCAGGCCCTCGGACGGGGCCAGGCAGAGCACACCGACCTTGCCCTGGTGCTTGTTCTGGTGGACGTCGAGCGCGGCCTGGCCGGTCTCGTCGAGGGTGTAGACCTTGGACAGGGTCGGGTGGATCTTGCCCTTCGCCACCAGGCGGTTGGCCTCCCAGGCCTCGCGGTAGTTGGCGAAGTGCGAGCCGACGATCTTCTTCAGGGACATCCACAGGTAGCGGTTGTCGTACTGGTGCATGAAGCCGGAGGTGGAGGCGCAGGTGACGATGGTGCCGCCCTTGCGGGTGACGTACACCGAGGCGCCGAAGGTCTCGCGGCCCGGGTGCTCGAAGACGATGTCCACGTCCTCGCCGCCGGTGAGCTCGCGGATCCGGCCGCCCAGGCGCTTCCACTCGCGCGGGTCCTGGGTGTTCTCGTCCTTCCAGAACCGGTAGCCCTCGGCGCTGCGGTCGATGATCGCCTCGGCGCCCATCGACCGGCAGATCTCGGCCTTCTGGTCGTTGGAGACCACACAGATCGGGGTGGCGCCGCCGGCCAGCGCGTACTGGGTGGCGTACGAGCCGAGGCCGCCGCTGGCGCCCCAGATCAGCACGTTGTCGCCCTGCTTCATGCCCGCGCCGTTCCGGCTGACCAGCTGGCGGTAGGCGGTGGAGTTGACCAGGCCCGGGGACGCGGCCTCCTCCCAGGTGAGGTGCGCGGGCTTGGGCATCAGCTGGTTGGTCTTCACCAGCGCGATCTGGGCCAGGCCGCCGAAGTTGGTCTCGAAGCCCCAGATGCGCTGCTCCGGGTCCATCATCGTGTCGTTGTGGCCGTCCGAGGACTCCAGCTCGACCGAGAGGCAGTGGGCGACGACCTCGTCGCCCGGCTTCCAGGCGTTGACGCCGGCGCCGGTGCGCAGCACCACGCCCGCGAGGTCCGAGCCGAGCACGTGGTACGGCAGGTCGTGGCGCTTGGTGAGCGGCGACAGCCGGCCGTAGCGCTCCAGGAAGCCGAAGGTGGAGACCGGCTCGTAGATCGAGCTCCACACGGTGTTGTAGTTCACGGCGCTGGCCATGACGGCCACCAGGGCCTCGCCCGGGCCGAGCTCGGGCAGGGCGACGTCGTCCAGGTGCAGGGACGTGCGAGGGTCCTTGTCGCGGCTGTCGAGGCCGGCGAACATCTGCTCCTCGTCCTTGTGGAGCGTGACCGCCCGGTAGGACTCCGGCAGCTTGATCGCGGCGAAGTCCGCCGCGGTGCTGTCGGAGCTGAGGATCGCGTCGAGGATTTCCTTCATGGCTGCCTCCGAAGGCGTACCTGTGTGAGGGGCACAGGGCGTCTGGGGGAGCCGGGAGCGGACACCGGCTTCGCTGAGGGTGGGTGGGTTTGGTGAGGCCTGACTCCCGGGGTGTGGGAGTGCCTGACGACGGCGCGCCGAGGTGGGGAGCCGCGGCGCCGCGACTGGTGAGTAACAAGGTAGTGGCACCCTGTGCCACTCGTAAAGACACTGGGTGTCATCAATTCGAGTGAGTCGGAAAACCGTTCGAGCATCCTTCGGCGGGTATGCGAAAGGCCCGCCCCGGCTGACCGGGACGGGCCTTTCAAACGCTTCTGACCTGGGAGAACGCCCCCGGCTAGCCGGCCTTGGGGCCGGCCAGGGCGGCCCGGATGCTGTCCAGCACGATGTCCAGCGGGGCGTCGGTGCGGGCCACTGTGATGAGGACCTCACCGCCCGGGGTGGCACTCAGTGCGCTCGCGGCCGCCGACTCCAGCGCGGAAGCCGCGTCACTTGTGGCACCGGGTGCCACAACAGCCCCACGGCGCCGGACGCCGGACGGCTCGGTGGCCCAGAACGTCCCCCGGATCACCTCGAAGGAGTGGTCCAGCTGGGCCTCCACGTCACCGTGGCCGCCCGCCCGCAGCCAGCGCCGCAGCACGTGGTTGTGCGCCGCGACCACCGCCGCCGCCGAGACCTCGGCGAGCATCGAGTCGTCGTCCCCGCCGCGCTGCCAGCCCGGCGGGATCTGCGCGGCCGTGTCGAACCGGCCCAGCAGGTACCGGGTGAACAGCCGCTCGTACCGGGCCACCACGGCGATCTCCCGCTCGCGCAGGGCCGGCACCTGGCGGATCAGCTGGTACCGGGCCACCGAGACCGAGGGCATGGAGGCGTACATCCGCAGCACCTCCTTGATCCCCCGGCAGACCACGTCCAGCGGGTGCTCCTCGGAGTCGGCGCTGGCCAGCAGGTCGGCCACCCGGACCAGGGTGTCGTCGTGGTCCGGGAAGATCGCCTCCTCCTTGGACCGGAAGTACCGGAAGAAGGTCCGCCGGGCCACCCCGGCGGCCGCGGCGATCTGGTCGACCGTGGTCTCCTCGTAGCCCTGCCCGGCGAACAGCTCCATCGCCGCCGTGGCGAGGTCCTGCCGCATCTGCAGGCGCTGCGCCGCGGCCCGGCGGCCGCCCGGCCCGGGGTCCGCCGCGGCGGGGGTGCCCGCCGGGGCCGGCCGCGGCGGGTCGTGCCGTGCCGGGTCGGGCCGGCCGGCCGGCTGCCGTACGGCGGACTGCTGCTCGGACGCTGCCTGAACCCGATCCATGCCCGGAACGCTACACGTCCCGGCGGGTGCGGATTCCGGCCTTGCCCGACGTACCGGCGCGACCGGCCCGGCGACACTCGGTCTGGGCCACCTGGAGGACACCGCGGCGGGGCTCCAGCCGCCCCTCGGCAGGCCGCCGGACGGTCCTGCGGGGGCAGTCATCGGCGTGCGTGGTCGCGGAACCCGCGGCCGGTCTTGCGGCCCAGGCAGCCCGCCGCCACCAGGTGCTCCAGCAGCGGTGCGGCCGCCAGGCCCGGCTCGCGGAACTCCTGGTGCAGCACCTGCTCGATGGTCAGCGAGACGTCCAGGCCGACCACGTCCAGCAGCTCGAAGGGGCCCATCGGGTACCCGCAGCCGAGCTTCATCGCGGTGTCGATGTCGTCCACCGTGGCGTAGTGCTCCTGCAGCATCCGCACCGCGTCGTTCAGGTACGGGAAGAGCAGCGCGTTCACGATGAAGCCGGCGCGGTCGCCGCACTCCACCGGGTGCTTGCGGACCTTGGTGCACAGGTCGAGCACGGTGGCGGTGACGTCCGGGGCGGTCAGCACGGTCGAGACGACCTCGACCAGCTTCATGGCCGGCGCCGGGTTGAAGAAGTGCATGCCGATCACGTCCTGCGGGCGCGAGGTCGCGGCCGCGCAGCTGATCACCGGCAGGCTGGAGGTGGTGGTGGCCAGCACCGCGCCCGGCCGGCAGATCTTGTCGAGGGCCGCGAACAGCTCGCGCTTGACCGCGAGGTCCTCGGCCACCGCCTCGACCACCAGGTCGGCGTCGGCGAGGTCGGTGTACGCGCCGGTCGGGGTGACCAGGGCGAGCGCCGCGTCGCGCTGCTCCTCGGTCAGCCGGCCCTTGGCGACCGAGCGCTCCAGCGACTTCGCCAGCTGGGCCTTGGCGCGGTCCGCCTTCTCCTGGCTGCGGGCGGCCAGCAGGACGCTGTAGCCGGCCTTGGCGAACACCTCGACGATGCCGGTGGCCATCGTGCCCGAGCCGCAGACGCCGATGCTGCGCACCTCGCGGCCGGCCGGCCGGTCCGCCGCGCCGCCGCCCGTGCCGGGCACCACCTTGGCGGAGCCGGGCGCCTCGTACGTGTAGAAACCGCGTCCGGACTTGCGGCCCAGCAGCCCGGCCGAGACCAGCTGGCCCAGGATCGGCGCCGGCGCGTGCAGGCGGTCCCTGGACTGCTCGTACATCGCCTCCAGGACGGTACGGGCGGTGTCGACGCCGATCAGGTCCAGCAGGGCCAGCGGGCCCATCGGCAGGCCGCAGCCGAGCCGCATCGCGGCGTCGATGTCCTCCCGGGTCGCGTACTTGGACTCGAACATCGCCGCGGCCTGGTTCAGGTACGCGAAGAGCAGGCCGTTGACCACGAAGCCGGCCCGGTCGCCGGCCGCGACCGGCTCCTTGCCGAGGTCCCGGGCGAAGGCGGCGGCGGCCTCGGCCACCGGCGGGGCGGTCAGCACGGTGCGGACCACCTCGACCAGCTTCATCACCGGCACGGGGTTGAAGAAGTGCAGGCCCAGCACCCGCTCGGGGCGCGAGGTGGCGGCTGCGATCCGGGTCACCGACAGGGCGGTGGTACCGGTCGCGAGCACCGTTTCGGGCGGGCAGATCCGGTCCAGCTCGGCGAAGATCTCCCGCTTCAGCTCCAGCTGCTCCGGGACCTCCTCGATCACCAGGTCGGCGGCGGCCGCCGCGTCCAGCCGGTCGCCGACGGTGATCTGCGCGAGCAGCGCGGTGCGCTCCTCGGCGGTGATCCGGCCACGCTCGACGTCGTGGGCGGTGGTCTCCGCGATCCTGGCCAGGGCCCGGGCGGCGCTGTCGCCGTTCGCCTCGACACCGATCACCCGGCGGCCGCTCCGTGCGACCGCCACCGCGACGCCGGCACCCATGGTGCCCAGGCCGATCACGGCGACAGTGGAAAAGGGACGCTCCATTGGATCCTGACTCCTTGTCATGTGGACCCGGGCGTGCTCCGGCGGCGCGGCCGCGCCCGTCGTCGGGGGGCCGGCAGCCGCCGGAGGAGGGTCACGCACGGGGGAGGGAGATGACGGTCCGGCGTACGCGAGGGGGCCGGTCCGCTCCGGCCGTGCCGCGGGTACGCCGTGGTACTCAGGCGCTCAAGAAGAAGGAAGCGACTCTGATACGAGGATCCGGCCGCGCGCCGCCAGGGCGCGGGCCGGGAGAAAGGCACCCGTGCCGCCGCCCCGCAGAGCGCGATGGCGCGGCGGGCGACGACCCCGCCGGTGCGGCTCCCGAAGCCCGGCGGTGGTGCGTGCGGTCACTGTAGCGAAGTTACCGTCGAGTAGGAAGGGGGTGGGCGAGAATTCACGGCCGAAGGATCGCCCGGCCGACCCGGTCCGGCGGACCGGGTCGGCCGACCCGCTCGGAACGCCGCCCTGCCCGGCCGGGGCCGCGCAAACCACCCGTACGGGGAGTACCGCCAGGTCGGCGGGCACGGAAGCATGGCCCCATGAGTACCGCCGCCGACACCCGGTTGCCCAGGGCGGAGCGCGCCGCCCTCGCGCGGCTCGCCACCGACCGGCTGCGGACGGCCGCCGTGGACGCGGTCGCGATCGGCTGGGTCGACAACGCGGGGCTGGCCCGGGTCAAGGCCGTTCCGGTCGGCGGGCTGGTGCACGCCGCCTCCTGGGGCATCGGCGCGGCGCCCTGCTTCGACGCCTTCCTGGTCGACGACTCGACGGCCGAACCGGTGGCCGACCCGGCGGCCGACGGCTCCGGGCCCGACCCGGCCGTGCCGCCGGCCGGCAGCGGCGCCGTCGGCGACCTGCGGCTGTACCCCGACCTGGACCGGCTCGTCCCGCTCGCCGCCCAGCCCGGCTGGGCCTGGGCCCCCGCCGACCGCTACACCCAGCAGGACACCCCGCACTCCGGCTGCCAGCGCCTGTTCGCCCGCCGGGCGGAGGCCGCGGCCCGGGCCCGCGGGCTGACCGTCCGGGCCGGCATCGAGGTCGAGTGGGTGGCCGCGCTGGCCGGCCCGCCCGAGGAGGAGCCGCGCTACCCGACGGCCGGCCCGGCCTACGGCCTGCAGCGGCTGACCGACCTCTCCGACTACCTGCGCGACATCCTGCGGGCACTGGAGCAGCAGGGCCTGACCGTGCTCCAGATCCACCCCGAGTACGCGCCCGGACAGTTCGAGGTCTCCGTCGCCCCCGAGGGGCCGGTGGCCGCCGCCGACACCTCCGTGCTCGTCCGGCACACCGTGCGCGCCGTGTCGGCCCGGCACGGGCTGCGCGCCTCCTTCGCGCCCGCCGTCGAGCCCGGTGGCGTCGGCAACGGCTCCCACCTGCACCTCAGCCTCTGGCGCGACGGCCGCAACCTCTCCCACGGCGGACCGGGCCCGCACGGGCTGACCGGCGAGGCCGAGAGCTTCCTGGCCGGAGTGCTCGCCGCGCTCCCCGAACTCCTCGTCCTCGGCACCCCCAGTCCGGCCGGGTACCTGCGGCTGGTCCCCTCCCGCTGGGCCGGCGCCTACCGGTGCTGGGGGCTGGAGAACCGGGAGGCCGCGCTGCGCCTGGTCACCGGATCGGAGGGCGAGCGGGCGGACACAGCCAACGCCGAGATCAAGTGCTTCGACGGCGCCGCCAACCCCTACCTGGCCGTCGGCGCGGTGCTCGCCGCCGGGCTGGCCGGCATCGACGGCGGCCTGCGCCTGCCCCCCGAGACCACGGTCGACCCGGCCAGGCTGGCCCCCGGGGCGGTCGACCGGCTGCCGGCGGACCTGGGCGAGGCCGTCGCTGCCTACGAGCGCTCGGCCGTCCTGCGGGAGGCCCTCGGCGAGCCGTTGTACCGGGCGGTGCTGGCCGTCCGCCGGGCCGAGAGCGCGCTGTTCGCCGGGTGCGGCGCCGAGGAGATCATCGCGGCGACCCGCTGGCGGTACTGAGGTGGACGCCGCGGGGGCGGGCCGTACCGGGACGGGCGCCGCGGGGTCGGGCGATGCGGCGGAGGAGGCCGGCCCACCCGTCCTGGTCGACCACCACTGCCACAGCGTGCTCGACGTCCAGCTCGACGACGACGAGCTGGCCGGCCTGCTCACCGAGTCGGACCGCCCGCCGGCCCCCGGTGCCTCGCCCCTGGACAGCGCCCTCGGCCTCGCCGTCCGCCGCTGGTGCCCGCCCGTGCTCGGCCTGCCCGCCCATGCCCCGGCCGCCGACTACCTGGCCCGTCGCCGGGAACTCGGCGCCCCCGAGGCCACCCGGCGGCTGCTCGCCGCCGCCGGACTCGACACCTGCCTGGTCGACACCGGCCTGACCGCCGCCGCCGGCCGGCCGCTGCTGCCGCTGCCGGAGTTCGCCGCCCTGACCGGCGCGGAGGTCCGGGAGGTGGTCCGGCTGGAGACCCTCGCCGAGGCTCTCGAACCGGACGCGGCGGCCTGGCCGGCCGCCGTCCGGGAGGCCGTCGGTGGGGCCGTCGAGGCCGGCGCCGTCGCGCTGAAGTCCGTGCTGGCCTACCGGCACGGACTGGACATCCCGGCCGAGCGGCCGACCGACCGCGAGGTGGTCGCCGCGGCCGGGGCCCGGCTGCGGGCCGGCGGCGGCCGGCTCGTCGACCCGGTGCTGCTGCGCCACCTGCTCTGGACGGCGCTCGACGCCTGCGCCGGACGCCGGCTGCCGATCCAGCTGCACACCGGATTCGGCGACCCGGACCTCACCCTGCACCGGGCCGACCCGGCACTGCTGGCCGCGTTCGTCCGGGCGGCGGAGCCCACCGGCGTCCCGCTGGTGCTGCTGCACGGCTACCCGTACCACCGGCAGGCCGCCTGGCTCGCGCAGGCCTTCCCGCAGGTGTACGCCGACCTCGGTCTGACCGCCTCGTACGTCGGGCCGAGGGTGGCGGCGGTGCTCGGCGAGATGCTGGAGCTGGCGCCGTTCGGCAAGCTGCTGTTCTCCACCGACGGGTACGGCCTGCCCGAACTGCACCTGGTCGGTGCCGCCCAGTTCCGGCACGGCCTGGGTGCGCTGCTGGCGTCCTGGCGGGCGGACGGCGCGTGCTCCGCCGGGGACGTGACGCGGATCGGCCGGCTGCTCTCGGCGGAGAACGCGCGCCGGCTCTACCGGCTCTGAGCACGCCCGTCCGGCCGGGGCGCGCGGAACGCGGCCGGCCGGGCACGGGTGGTGCCCCCCGTGCCCGGCCGCCGCCGGCTCAGCCGATCGCGCGCAGGTGGTCGCGCACGCCGATGCCGAAGTTGGTCGGGGTGCCGTCGAAGTTGCTGATCAGGGACGGGCCGGAGCCGCAGTCCCAGGTGTTCCAGGTCCAGCCGAGGTAGGAGAGCTTCTTGGCGTCCAGCCAGGACATCACCTGGTCGACGAAGCCGTGGGCGCAGTCGTTCTCGCCGATCTCACCGGCCATCAGCGGCACCTGGGCGGCCACGGGGGACAGGGTGGAGTCGAAGCAGGAGACGGTGGAGCAGGTGTTGAAGTTGTACACGTGGAAGGCGGCGCCGAGGTTGCCGGTCGGGTCGTCGGGCTTGTGGGCGAGCCACTGGCCGAGGTCGTTGGAGTAGGCGAGCCCGCCGAGCAGGATGACGTTCTTCGCACCCGTCGCGCGCACGGTGTCGACCAGCGTCTGCATGCCGCTGACCGGGTACGAGATGCCGGGGCAGGCGCTGCCGCCGTCGCGCCAGCAGAGCCAGGCCTGGGAGAGCGAGGAGACCGCGCGGTCCGCGTAGGGCTCGTTGAACAGGTCGAAGACGATCGACGTGTCGCCCTTGAAGGTGTCGGCCACCGACGTCCAGAACGGCACCGCCTCGGCGCCGGGCATCGGCTTCTGGCAGGTGGCGTTCACGTCGGAGCAGCCGGAGGAGTTGCCGGTGTACAGGCCGTGGCTCCAGTGCATCTCGACGATCGGCGTGATGCCGTTGGTGCGCAGGGTGTCGACCCAGGTCTTGATCGCGGCACGGTAGTTGGCGCCGCCGTACTCGGGCTTGACGTTGGAGGCGCCGAGCCAGCAGTCCTCGTTGAGCGGGACGCGGACGGCGTTGACCTTCCAACTCTTGATGGCGGCCACCGACGCGGCGTCCACCGGTCCGTCGAAGAAGCCGTAGCCCTGGACGCACATGAACTCGGTGCCGGAGCGGTTGACCCCGTGCAGGGTCACCGCCCGGCCCGCCGTGTCGGCCAGGGTGTTGCCGGCCACGTGCAGGGCGGGTGCGGCGCCGGTGCCGGTGGGTGTGGCGGTGGCGGTCGGGCTCGCGGTGGCGGTCGGCGAGGCCGTCGCCGTGGGCGAGGTGGTGGCGGTGGGGGAGGCCGTCGCCGTGGGCGAGGCGGAGGCGGTCGGGGAGGGGCTGCCGGTCGGGGCGCCGGTGCAGGCGAGCCCGTTCACCGCGAACGAGGTGGGAGCCGAATTGGCGCCGCTGTAGGCGAAGTTGGCGCCGGCCGTGACCGAGGCGCCCGGGGCGACGACGGCGTTCCAGGACAGGTTGGTGACGCTGACGTTCTTGCCGCTCTGGCTCCAGGTGCCGCTCCAGCCGCTGCCGGAGAGAGTCTGGTTGCCGGTGTAGGCGTACGTCAGCTGCCAGCCGTTGACGGCCGCGGTGCCGAGGTTGTTGACCTTCACATTGGCGGTGAAGCCGCTGCCCCAGTCGTTGGTGGACCAGTCGACGGTACAGGCGACGGTGGCGGCGGAGGCGCTGCCGGGGCCCACCATCGCGACGGTCGCGGCGACGGCCGCGGCCAGCGCCGATCCCATCGCGAGGGCCTTCCTGCGGACGGACATGGGTTGCTCCTTGAGGTGCCAAGATCGAGAGATTTCATGGGCGCGCTCCCACGTCCCGGTGAGGAAGATAGCGACCAGTCATCGGCATGACAATCCATCTCCCCTTTCTGACTTGGTATTTGTCCGCCACGTGGAACTTGTCAGGAACGCGCGCGCACCCTCTTGACACCTCCTTTGGGTGGTCCGATTCTTGGGAGCGCTCCCACAGCCCGCAAGCGGGAGCGCCCGGCGCCCGCCGGGCGCAACGGCTCGCGAACGCAAGGCATGCAAGGCAACGACCCGCTCACCCCCACCCCATGGAGCCCGTCTTGTCACCACCCACCCTGCGCCCCCGCACGCCCGGAAGGCGTCTCACCGGCTCGCTCGGTGTCTCGCTCGCCCTGCTCGCCACCGGCCTGACCACCGCCGTCGGCGCGCCCGCCTCGGCGGCCGCCCTCCAGTGCACGGTCGACTGGACCACCAACGACTGGGGCAGCGGCTTCACCGCCAACGTCGCCGTCAACAACAAGGGCACCGCCGCGATCAGCGGCTGGCAGCTGACCTACGCCTACACCGGCAACCAGACCCTCTCCGGCACCGGCTGGAACGGCACCTGGAGCCAGAGCGGCAAGAACGTCAGCGTCACCAACCTGTCGTACAACGCCACCATCGCACCCGGCGGCTCGGCCACGGCCGGCGCCAACTTCGCCTACAGCGGCACCAACGCGGCGCCCACCGCGTTCGCCGTCAACGGCACCACCTGCACCGGTGCCCACCAGGCGCCGGTCACCACGCTCACCAGCCCGGCGGCCGGGGCGAGTTACGCCGCCGGGGCGGCCGTGCCGATCACCGCGACCGCCTCGGCCTCCGACGGCGCGACCATCAGCCGGGTCGATTTCTACGACAACACCACCCTGCTGGGCAGCGACACCACCGCCCCGTACAGCTACACCTGGACCGGCGCCGCGGCGGGCAGCCACTCGGTCTACGCCAAGGCGTTCGACAGCACCGGCGCGACCGGGGAGTCGGCGCCGGCCGGCATCACCGTGGCGGCCGGGCCGGCCGTCTCGGCGGTGCCTTCCGCCGTGTCGGTGGCCCAGGGCAAGACCGGCACCTTCGCCCTGAAGCTCTCGGCCCAGCCGGCGGCCAACGTCACCGTCACCACCGCCCGTACGGCCGGAAACACCGGACTGTCGGTCACCGGGGGCGCGACGCTGACCTTCACCCCGGCCAACTGGTCCACCCCGCAGACCGTCACGCTGACCGCGGACGCCACCGGCACCGGCTCGGCGACCTTCACCTCCACGGCCCCGGGCCACACGGCCTCGACCGTCACGGTGACCGAGCTGGCCGCCGCCAGCGGGGTGTACAACGACCGGTTCCTGCAGCTCTACAACAAGATCAAGGACCCGGCGAACGGCTACTTCTCACCCGAGGGCATCCCGTACCACTCGGTGGAGACGCTGCTGGTGGAGGCCCCCGACCAGGGGCACGAGACCACCTCGGAGGCGTACAGCTACCTGATCTGGCTGGAGGCCCAGTACGGCCGGGTCACCAAGGACTGGACGAAGTTCAACGCGGCGTGGACGCTCATGGAGACGTACATGATCCCCACCCACGCGGACCAGCCCACCAACAGCTTCTACAACGCCGCCAAGCCCGCCACCTACGCCCCCGAACGTCCGCTGCCGAGCGACTACCCGGCGCAGCTGGACACCTCGGTGACGGCGGGCCAGGACCCGATCGCGGCCGAGCTCAGCAGCACCTACGGCACCAGTGACATCTACGGCATGCACTGGCTGCAGGACGTCGACAACGTGTACGGCTACGGCAACGCGCCGGGCAAGTGCGAGGCCGGGCCGACCGACACCGGGCCGTCCTACATCAACACCTACCAGCGCGGCGCGCAGGAGTCGGTCTGGGAGACCATCCCCCAGCCGACCTGCGACAAGTTCGCCTACGGCGGCAAGAACGGCTACCTGGACCTGTTCGTCAAGGACTCCTCGTACGCCAAGCAGTGGAAGTACACCGACGCGCCGGACGCGGACGCCCGGGCCATCCAGGCCGCCTACTGGGCGGACACCTGGGCCAAGGCGCAGGGCAACGGCGCGACGGTGGCCGGCACGGTCGCCAAGGCCGGCAAGATGGGCGACTACCTGCGCTACGCGATGTACGACAAGTACTTCAAGAAGATCGGCAACTGCGTCGGTCCGAGCGCGTGCGCGGCCGGCTCCGGCAAGGACTCCTCGCACTACCTGCTCTCCTGGTACTACGCCTGGGGCGGGGCGAGCGACACCAACGCCGGCTGGGCCTGGCGGATCGGCGACAGCGCCGCACACGGCGGCTACCAGAACCCGATGGCGGCCTACGCCCTGGTCAACGACGCCGCACTGGCGCCCAAGTCGGCCACCGGCAAGACGGACTGGACCACCAGCCTGGGCCGGCAGATGGAGTTCATCCAGTGGCTGCAGTCCAGCGAAGGCGCCATCTCCGGTGGTGCGACCAACAGTTGGGAAGGCAGCTACGCGACCCCGCCGACCGGTACGCCCACCTTCTACGGGATGTACTACGACGAGGCGCCGGTCTACCACGACCCGCCGAGCAACCAGTGGTTCGGGTTCCAGGCCTGGGGCATGGAGCGGGTCGCGGAGTACTACTACGCGAGCGGTGACACCAAGGCCAAGGCCGTGCTGGACAAGTGGGTGAGCTGGGCGCTGTCCAAGACCACCTTCAACGCGGACGGCAGCTACCAGATCCCGTCCACGCTGGCCTGGACCGGCAAGCCGGACAGCTGGAACGCCACCGCGCCGGGCGCCAACACGGGCCTGCACGTGAGCGTCGTGGACTACACCAAGGACGTCGGCGTGGCGGGCTCGTACGCCAAGCTGCTCTCCTACTACGCGGCCAAGTCCGGCAGCGCGGCGGCGAAGACGGCCGCGCAGAAGCTGCTCGACGGCATGTGGGGCAACAGCCAGGACGCGCTGGGCATCGCGGTGCCCGAGACCCGCACGGACTACAGCCGGTTCGCCGACTCCCTGTCGGTGCCCTCCGGCTGGACGGGCACCATGCCCGACGGTGACGCGGTCAACTCCTCGTCCACCTTCCTGTCGATCCGCTCCTGGTACAAGAACGACCCGTCCTTCGCCAAGGTGCAGGACTACCTGAACGGCGGCCCGGCCCCGGTCTTCACCTACCACCGGTTCTGGGCGCAGGCCGACATCGCGACCGCGATGGCGACCTACGGAGATCTGTTCAACTCCTGACGGGAGCGGCCCCCGGGGAATCGTGGGAGCGCCCGACGGGGCCGGCAGTACGGAGAGTTGGGCGCACGGTCCGGTCGACCCGGACCGTGCGCCCTGCCATGTGGCCGGAATGTGGTGGGGACGTGTCAACCTCTTGCGGATTGCGACGCCTGTTCACTAACGTCCCGATCATTCCCGTGCACCAGCCAACCAGCAGGTGCATCCGAGTCTCCGGAGGGTCAACCCCTATGAGAGTTCAGCGGATACGCCCGACCCGGCTCGCGGTGGTGGGTCTCACCCTCGCCACGGCCGGCGCACTCGCGCTGCCGGCCGCCGCGGCCGCCGCGGCCACCCCCGCGGCCGCCGGCACGACCGGGCCGCTGATCAGCTACGTGGTCAACACCAAGGCCAACCACGGCCAGGTGCAGAAGGTGGAACAGGCGATCGGCGCCCTCGGCGGCACGGTGGTCCAGTCGTACGAGCAGATCGGCGTGGTGATCGCCCGCTCCACCGACACCCAGTTCGCGGCCAAGCTCCGCCCGGCCAAGGGCGTCGACTCGGTCGGCGCCAGCCGGACGGCCGGCATCCTGCAGAGCGACGTCGAGACCACCGAGGCGGCCACCGCCCCGGCCGCCGCGCCGACGGACGGCAGCGAGCCGCTGGAGGCCAACCAGTGGGACATGCGCCAGATCGGCGTGGACAAGGCCCACAAGATCTCGCTCGGCAGCCGTGACGTCACGGTGGGCGTCCTGGACTCCGGCATCGAGGCCACCCACGAGGACCTCGCCGCCAACGTGGACGCCTCGCAGTCGGTGTCCTGCATCGACGGCGGCAAGCCCAACACCGCCTGGCAGGCCTGGCAGCCGACCACCAGCGACCACGGTACGCACGTCGCCGGGACGATCGCCGCGGCCAAGAACGGCAAGGGCATCGTGGGTATCGCCCCGAACGTCCGGCTGGCCTCGGTCAAGGTCGTCGACGACGGCGGGTTCATCTACCCCGAGTACGCGATCTGCGGCTTCGTCTGGGCGGGTGAGCACCACTTCAAGGTGACCAACAACAGCTACTACATCGACCCGTGGCTGTTCAACTGCAAGAACGACCCGGACCAGGCGGCGATCACCACCGCCGTCCGCCGGGCGGTGGCCTTCTCGCAGCGCAACGGCGTGCTCAACGTCGCCGCGGCCGGCAACGAGAACATCGACCTGGCCCACAAGACCGTCGACACCAGCAGCCCGGACGACACCACCCCGGGCACCCGCCCGGTCGACCAGAGCTGCCTGTCCCTGCCGACCGAGCTGCCGGGCGTGATCGTCACCACCTCCGTAGGCGTCAACGGCGAGAAGTCCTACTACTCCAGCTACGGCAAGGGCGTGGCCACGGTGGCCGCTCCCGGCGGCGACGCGCGCTACCAGCTCCCGGACACCCCGGACAAGAACGGCCGGGTGCTGTCCACCGTCACCGGCGGCGGCTACGGCTACAAGCAGGGCACCTCGATGGCGTCCCCGCACACCACCGGCGTGGTGGCGCTGCTCGCCAGCACCTTCCCCTGGGCCGACCCGGAGGAGCTGACCGAGCTGCTGCTCAACCAGGCCGAGTCGCACGCCTGCCCGACCGTCCCGTACAACCCGGGCGGCGCCGGTGCCTGGGCCGCCACCTGCGAGGGCGGCGAGAACGACAACGGCTTCTACGGGGCCGGCATCATCAACGCCCAGAAGGCGGTCCAGTGGTGGCGCTGACGCGCTGACCGACCACGGGACCTGCCGGGAACGGGCGGGACAGCAGGTGTGAGGGGGAGCCGGTCCGTCATGGGCCGGCTCCCCCGTACGTGATGGCGCCCGGTGGGCTCCGCCGTAGGTGCCGGCCGGACCCGACGCCCTCCGGGCCGGGTCGGTCAGTCGAAGTGGCCCCGGCCGTCGATCTCGACCGCCGGCTTCCCGTGCAGGTCCGGCACCTGCTGCAGCCAGGCCGGCCGGCCCGCCCGGGTGACCGCCGCGCGCCGGGCCTCGGCCGCGCGCTGCTGCTCCGGGGTGGCGAAGCCCTCCGGCAGCCAGCCGGCCGAGTCGGCGGCCCGGGCGGAGAGGTGGCCGACGTACGCCTCGCGCAGTTCGGCGGCCGAGTCGAAGCCCGGTTCGTCCGCGAGCCAGGCGTCCGGTACCAGGGCCAGCACCTCGCGCAGCAGCGCGGGGGTGACCAGCGGGGCCAGCTCGGCGTCGGCCCGGGCGACGTCCGGCCGGTAGCCGCCGAGGGCGTGGGCGCTGAGGTCGTAGCGCCGGTGCACGCCGGCCGCGGCGCCGGCCCAGCGGTGGTGGAAGACCAGCGCAGCGCCGTTGTCGATCAGCCAGAGCCGGCCGTGCCAGACCATCAGGTTGGGGTTGTGGACCGTCCGGTCGACGTTGGCCGTCAGGGCGTCCAGCCAGACCACCCGGCCGGCCTCGGCGGGGTCGACGTCGATCATGCCGGGCCGGAAGTCGCGGGCGCCGGGGAGCAGGTCCATCCCCAGGTTGAGGCCGGCGCTGGAGCGCAGCAGGTCCTGGATCTCGGCGTCGGGTTCGTCTGCGCCCACCGCCGGGTCGAAGTCGACCAGCACCAGCGGCGGCACCCGCAGGCCCAGCCGGCGCGCCAGTTCGCCGACGATCACCTCGGCCACCAGCGCCTTGCGGCCCTGCGCGGCGCCGGTGAACTTCACCACGTAGGTGCCCAGGTCGTCGGTCTCGACGACGCCGGGTACGGATCCGCCCGCGCGGAGCGGGTCGACATAGCGGACTGCGGTCACCTGATCGAGCACATCGGCCACCATAGCCTGCGGCCCCGCTCCGACCGCGAACGGTTTACCCGGCCGGTGAGGTGCCCGGACGTCCGGTCGCGGGCCCGGCCGGGAGGGGCGCCGCTCCTCCGGCGACCGCCCGGGCCACCGCGAGGGCCCGTCCGACGGCCGCCGGGATGTCCGTGACCGGGAAGACCACGTGCCGGACCACCCGCTCGCGGTCCACCACCAGCACGGACCGCTTCAGCCGCAGGCCCTGCCCCACGTGGAAGGTGGGCAGCCGCAGCGCCGCCGCCAGCCGGACGTCGAGGTCGGACAGCAGGGTGAACGGCAGCTCCTCGGCGGTGGCGAAGGCCCGCTGCTCGTCGGGTCGCTGGGTGCTGACACCGCGTACGGCGACGCCGGCCGCCCGGAAGTCCGGGTACGCCTCCCGGAACAGCCGGTTCTCCAGGGTGCAGCCGACCGCGCCCGGGATGTCGTTCCACTCCTGGGGCAGCGGGGCGGGCCGGCCGGTCGCCGGGTAGCAGAACAGCACCGTGGCGGCCGCGGCCGGGTCGACCGGGTCGAGGTCGCCGCCGGTGTGCGCGGGCAGGGTGAGGGCCGGCAGCCGGGTGCCGGGCAGGGCGAGCATCCGGGCCGCCTCGGCACTGTCCGGCGCGGCGGAGCCGGAGAGCGAGCCGTCGCCGAGCAGCCAGCGGTCGGCCCAGTCCTGCATGGTGACCAGCACCGGCAGCAGTCCGCGCCCGGACTCGGTCAGCCGGTACTCGTGGCGGACCGGACCCTGCTGGTAGGGCACCCGCTCCAGGACACCGCACTCGCCGAGGTGGACCAGGCGTTCGGTGAGCACCTTGCGGGAGATGCCCAGCTCGTGCTGGAGCTCGTCGAAGCGCAGCCGGCCGCGGGCCACCTCGCGGACCACCAGGATGCTCCACCAGTCGCCGATCACGGCCGCGGAGTGGGCGATCGCGCAGTCCGCGTCGCGTTCGGGCACTGCTCTGGGCACGACCGCTCCTCCTCGGCCGGCCGGTGCTCTCGCGGGCCGGCCGCTTTCCCCGGCCGGTTTCTTGGCCGGCCGGCACCTCCGCGGGCCGGCGTGGTCGCCGGCGGGCTCCCCATCCTCGCACCGGGCTTGCGAGTTTCAAAAGGGAACTAGTAAGTTCCCAATAGGAACTCGCTCGGGGTGCGGCGCCGCGCCCACCCGGACAGCTGAAAACGCGCCCACCCGGACACCCGCCGCCCCGCCCCACCCCGACACCGGAAGGAGCCGCATGCCCGTCGCCTGGGCGACCCTGCGCCGCACCTGGACCATGACCAGCCGGGCCTACCCCTGGTCCTACGCCGTCGGCTGCCTGCTGAGCGGCATCCTCACCATCGGCCTCTCCTACCTCGCCCTGCACGCCATCGGCGGCGGCACGGTGGCCGCCGACTTCACCGCCCGCACCGGCGGCGCCGACTACCTCGGCTACATCGCGATCGGCGCCGGCGCCTTCATGTTCACCGTCCGGCTGCTGCTCTGGAGCAGCAAGGCCCTGATCACCGAACAGCGGCAGGGCACCCTCGGCGCACTGCTCGTCGCCCCCGCCGGCCGGCTGCCCTACCTGCTGGGCTTCACCGGATTCGCGCTCGCCAACACCGTGGTCGAGGTGGGCCTGCTCGGCGGCTTCGCGGCCCTGCTCGGCATCACCCTGCCCGCCTGCCACCCGCTCGCCGCCCTCGCCGGGATCCTGGCACTGGCCTTCGCGGTCTTCGCCGTCTCGGTCGTGCTCGGCGCCCTGATGATCGTCGCGGGGGAGGCGCACATCTCGCAGAACACCGTCTTCCTCGCCGTCTCGCTGCTCTGCGGCATCACCTTCCCCAACAGCTACCTCCCCGCGCCGGCCCGCTGGCTGGCCGAGACCCTGCCCGTCACCTCGGCGATGGACGTGCTGCGCGGCGCCCTCTCGCACGGCGCGGGCCCGGCCGAACTCGCACCGCGCCTGCTCACCTGCCTCGCCCTCGGCGCGGGGTACCTGCTGCTCGGCCTGCTCGTCCTGCCCGGCGCCGAACGCCGCGCCATCGAACGGAGTTACTGACGTGATCCGCACCCATGACCTCCGCAAGACCTTCCACGTCCGCGAGAAGGGCCTGTTCGGTCCGCGCCTGGCCAGGACCGCCGTGGACGGCCTCGACCTGCTGATCCCGCCCGGCCGGGTGACCGGCCTGCTCGGCCTCAACGGTGCCGGCAAGACCTCCACCATCAAGATCCTCGCCACCCTGCTGCGCCCCACCTCGGGAACCGTCACGCTGGACGGCCTCGACCTGGTCGAACACGCCCGGGAGGCCCGCCGTCGGATCAACCTGATCGCCGGCGGCGAGCGGATGGTCTACGGCAAGCTCACCGGCGCCGAGAACCTGCGCTACTTCGGCCGGCTCTACGACGTGCCGACCCCCGTCCTGCGCCGCCGGATCACCGAGCTGCTCGACCTCGTCGGCCTCACCCACGCCGCCGACACCCCGGTCGAGCGCTACTCGCGGGGGATGGCCCAGCGGCTGTCGATCGCCCGCGGACTGGTCAACGACCCCGCGTACCTGCTGCTCGACGAGCCCACCCTCGGCCTGGACGCCCCGATCGCCCGCGACCTGCGCCGGGTCGTCGCCGACCTCGCCGCCGACGGCCGGGGCGTCCTGCTCACCTCGCACTACCTGGCCGAGGTCGAGGAGCTCTGCCGGCACGTCTATGTGATCGCCGACGGCCGCCACCTCGCCGAGGGCAGCCCGGCCGAACTCAAGGCGGCCACCGGCAGCCACCGGGCCGTCCGGGTCACCGTCACCAACCCGTCGCCCGAACTGACCGACCGGATCACCGAGTTCGTCCGTGGGATCGGTGTCGAGCCGCAACTCGTCCCGACCGCCGAGGGCGGCCTGCTGGTGACCGTCCACCACCCGGAGGACATCGCCGGCCCGCTGGCGGGCGCCGTCGTCGGGGCGGGCGGGGCGATCGGCGGCCTGGAGGTCACCGAGGCCAGCCTGGAGGACGCGATCATCGCACTCGCCGACGGCAGCGCCGGCGCCGGCTCGGGGGCCGGTTCCGCCGGCGGTCCCGGCGGCCCCGGCATGGCCGACCGGGCCGGCGCCGGCGCGGAGGTGGCGGCGTGAGCGGGCACCCCCGGCACCCCGGCGGCCTGCCCCGCCCCGAGCACCTGCCCCGCACCGAGGCCCTGCTGCTCCCGCTCGCCGACCGGCTGCTGCCGCTGCGACCGGTCGAGCCCGGCCGGCCCGGCGGCCCCGGCCCGCACCGCCCGCCCCGCCGGCCCCGGCCGCTCCGGTCGGCCGCCCACCAGGTCCGCGCCGAACTGCGTCACGCCGGAAAGGTGTTCGCCGCCGAGGCGCTCAAGCAACACCGGACCATGTTCGGGCAGCCCCTGGTGGTGGCCTCCATGCTGATCTGGCCACTGCTCCAACTCGCCGCCACCTACTACACCCTGCACCCGATCGCGGCGGGCTCCGCCGCCGCCGCCCGCTGGCCGCTCGCCGCCGACCCGGCGAAACTGCTCGGCTTCCTCGCCACCGGCGCGCTCGCCTGGGCGTTCTTCTTCTCACTGGTGCAGTCCGCCTGGAACTTCTCCTACGAGCGGACCACCGGCACCCTGGAGCTGCTCTTCCTGTCGCCCGCCGGCCGGCTGGTGCTGATGCTCGCCAACGGCGCCGGCGCCCTGCTGCAGAACGCCTGGCTGCTCACCTGCTTCCTCGGCGCGGCCGCCTTCGGCTTCGGCAGTCTCCAGGTGGCCGGCTGCTGGACGTACCCGGTGGTGCTGCTCGCCCTGCTGCTGCCCGCGATGGCCTGGGGTGCGCTGCTCAACAGCCTGATGGTGTTCTCCCGGGACTCCACCTTCGTCTACACCGTGCTGGACGACCCGATGTGGTTCGTCGGCGGCGTCCGGCTGCCGGTGTTCGCCCTGCCCGGCCTGCTCCGGGTGTTCGGCGCGGCGCTGCCGCTGACCGGCAGCCTGGCGGTGGTGCGCGGCGCCCTGCTGGAGCGGCAGGACCTGGCCGAGCTGGCCCCCGCGCTGGCCCGGCTGGCCGTACTCTGCGTCCTGCTGCTCGCCGGCGCCGTGCTGGCGCTGCGACTGGGGGAGGCCCGGGCGCAGCGGACCGGCGGCCTGCGGCTGGTCTGACCGCTCCCCGCCCCGGGCCTGCCCCCGCCCCGGGCCTGCCCCCTCCCCGGGCCTGCCCCCGCCCCGGGCCGGACCGCGCCGCCGCGCCGCCGCGCCGGATCGCGCCACCGGCGCCCGCCCCGCCCCGGCCGCGCCGGTTTGGTACCGGGCCCTACCGGTGGTTGGCTTGCCGGAGTTACCGGATTCCAGTCGAGGAGTGCAAGGTCATGGGACAGGTGTACGCCACCACCGAGCGGGTCTACGAGGCTTCCCCCGAGCGGGTGTACGAGGCTCTCGCCGACTACCAGGTGACCCGCCCGAAGCTGCTGCCCGCGCAGTACAGCGAGTACGAGGTGCGGGCGGGCGGCACCGGCGCGGGCACCGAGGTGCACTGGCGGCTGCAGGCCACCGAGAAGCGGGTGCGCGACTGCCTGTTCACCGTCACCTCGCCCAGCCCGGAGAAGCTGGTGGAGAGCGACGCGAACTCCAGCATGGTGATCACCTGGACGGTCTCGGCGGCCGGCGAGGGCCGGGCCAAAGTGACGGTCGAGACCACCTGGCAGGGCGCGGGCGGCATCGGCGGCTTCTTCGAGCGGACCTTCGCCCCGAAGGGGCTCAACCGGATCCACGACCAGGTGCTGGCCGCGCTGGCGGACGAGGTCCGCTGACCGGCGGCCGACCGGACCCGACCGGGGCAGCCGGCCTTCCGGCCCCGACCGGGGCAGCCGGCCTTCCGGCCCCGACCGGGGCAGCCGGCCTTCCGGCCCCGACCGGGGCAGCCGGCCTTCCGGCCCCGGGCAGCCGGGCCCCGGACGACCCGGCCCCCGACAACCCGGCCCCGGGCAGCCGGGCCCCGGACGACCCCGTTCCCGGACAACCCGTTTGGCGGGCAAGTCTGTTCGAATGACCCGGACACCCGTACGGCCGTCGGCGCCGTACGGGTGGAAGCCGTACCGGGCGAGCGGTCGAGGGGTTTCGCGGAGGTGGGCGGACCCTAGGCTCGCGGCCGTGCCTATGACGATCCTTCACATCGCCCAGCCGGTCGACGGCGGCGTCGCCCGGGTGCTGGTCGACCTGGTCCGCGGCCAGCGCGAGGCGGGCCACCGGGTGCTGGTGGCCTGCCCGGACGGCGGCCGGCTGGCGCCCGAGGCCGCCGCGGCGGGGGCGCTGGTGCGGGCCTGGCCGGCCCGCCGCTCGCCCGGCCCGGCGACGGCGGCCGAGGCCTGGCGGCTGCGCCGGATCGTCCGGGACGCGGCGCCCGACGTGCTCCACCTGCACAGCGCCAAGGCGGGGCTGGCCGGCCGGCTGGCCGTCCGGGGCGCGGTGCCGACCGTCTTCCAGCCGCACGCCTGGTCGTTCGCGGCGGTCCAGGGCCCGCTGGCGGCGGCCACCCTGCGCTGGGAGCGGTACGCGGCCCGGTGGGCGGACCGGGTGCTCTGCGTCAGCGAGCAGGAGCGCCGGGACGGCGAGGGCGCCGGGGTCCGGGCGCGCTGGGCGGTCGTCCCGAACGGCGTGGACGTCCGCCACCACTCACCCGCCGACCGGCGCGCGGCCCGGATCTCGCTGGGCCTGGACCTGGAGGCCCCGCTCGCGGTCTGTGTCGGCCGGCTCTGCCGCCAGAAGGGCCAGGATGTCCTGCTGGCGGCCTGGCCGCAGGTCCTGGCGCGGGTGCCGGCGGCCCGGCTGGCGCTGGTCGGCGGCGGTCCGGACCAGGCCGTACTGGCCGCCACAGTAAGGGAGTTGGCGGAGCCGTTCCGGGTGCGGGCGGTCGGTGACGTACCGGATCCGCGCCCCTGGCTGGCGGCCGCCGACCTGGTGGTGCTGCCCTCGCGCTGGGAGGGGATGGCGCTGGCGCCGCTGGAGGCGATGGCGGCGGGCCGGCCCGTCCTGCTGACCGATGTGCCGGGGGCACGGGAGTGCCTGCCGCCGTCGGAGCGGGCCGGCGGGCCGGTGCCGGCCGGGGACCCGGTCGCGCTGGCCGCGGGGATCGCGCGGGCACTGACCGATCCGATCGAATGCGAACGGCGCGGGGCGGCCGCCCGGGCGCACGCGGTGGCGTGCCACGACGTCCGGGATGTGGTGGAACGGGTCGACGTGCTGTACCGGACTGTTGTGCGGGCGGGCCGGGCGGGGCGGACAGCCGCGCGCGGCGGGGACCGTGTCCCGGGGCGGATCTGATCGTTCTAACAGCCGTGAATGCTCGCCGCGAAGGTGCTGCCGTATTCGCACCTCAACCGAATAGGACGAGGCTTCAAGTCGGACATTCCTATTAATGGGCGGGTGGAATGAAGTGGCACGTCAACTGCCGGGGAAAAAGCCAGCGTTCGGTATTGTCTGAATTTGCCTGCTTCGTTTCCATTCGCGTCGGCAGTCCACCGAACATGCCGAAATTCGTTCGCGGCGGCAGGTACCACCTGGACCGCGCCCACCGGGCCGGGACGGCCGCCCCGGGGGCCCCGGAGCCGCACTCCCGACGTCACGGGCACACAGCAGGGGAGTTCGTGCGCTGATGACCATTGACCACGAGAGCGTGCCGAGGCCGGGCGGACCCATGGGCGCCGCCCGCCGGCCCGCCACCGGAGTCCTGGACCGCCCGGCCGCCGCCGGCCCGGCCCGGACCACCCCGGCGATCGGCCGCCACCGCCGGCCGTTCCGCTCCCGGCTCGCGCTGCCCGCCGCGCTGGTCACCGTGGACATCCTCGCCCTCGGCGCCGCCGCCGCGGTCGGCACCGCCACCCTCGGCGCCACCGACCGCGACCGTCCGCTGCTCGCCACCAGCACCCTGCTGGCACTGCTGCTGGTGCTCAACCTCGCCGGCGGCCTCTACCGCACCCGCCTCAGCCTCTCCGCGCTGGACGAACTCCCCGCCCTCGCGGCCCGGTCCGTGGTCGCCACCGCCTTCGCCGTCACCGTGGCCGGCTGCCTCGACGGCTGCTGGCCCGACCGGGGCACCGGCACCCCGGTACGGCTGCTCACCCTGCTCGGCGTCTTCCTGCTGCTCGCCAGCTGCGGCCGCGCCGTCTCCTACCACCTCATCCGCCAGGCCCGCCGCCGCCGGCCCAGCCCCGTCCTGCTGCTCGGCGCCGGCCAGCTCGGCCAGTGGGTCGCCGCGGCGCTCACCGAGCGCCGCGAGTACGGCCTGCGCCCGGTCGGCTTCCTCGACCCGGACCCGGTACTGACCGACCAGGGCACCGGGCTGCCCGTCCTCGGCGGCCGCGAGGCGCTCGAACGCGAGGTCCGCCGCCACCGCGTCCACCACGTGCTCGCCACCGAGGGCGCCGCCGACGGGACGGAGACCGCCGCCGCCCTGCGCGAGGCCGCCCGGCTGGGCTGCCAGGTCTGGTTGGTCCCCGCCCTGCGGGAGTACGGCTCGCTCCCGGCGGGCGCCCGCCCGCGCGGCGGCGACCACCTCTGGGGCTTCCCCTGCCTGCGGATCGGCCGCCCCGCGATGCGCCGCCCCGGCTGGGCCGGCAAGCGCGCCCTCGACATCACCGCCGCCGGCCTCGGCCTGATCGCCCTGGCGCCGGTGCTGGCCGCCTGCGCGCTGGCCGTCCGCTGCGACACCGGCTCCGGCGTGCTCTTCCGCCAGCAGCGCACCGGACTCGACGGCCGGGTCTTCACCCTGCTCAAGTTCCGCACCCTGCGGCCCAGCAACGAGCACGAGTCGGCCACCCGCTGGAACATCGCCCAGGACCACCGGATGGGCGCCGTCGGCAAGCTGCTGCGCCGCAGCTCCCTCGACGAGCTGCCGCAGCTGTGGAACATCCTGCGCGGCGACATGAGCCTGGTCGGCCCGCGGCCGGAGCGCCCGTACTTCGTGATGCGCTTCGGCCAGGCGTACCCGGAGTACGCCGACCGGCACCGCGTCCCCGTCGGCCTCACCGGTCTCGCCCAGGTCAACGGCCTGCGCGGCGACACCTCGATCGAGGACCGGGCCCGGTTCGACAACCGCTACATCGAGAGCTGGAGCCTGTGGCAGGACGTCAAGATCCTGCTCCGGACGGCAGCCCTGATGCTCCACCCGGACGGAAGCTGACCACCGTGGCCCTCATCCCTCCCGCCTCGCCAGGACCGGCCGCGGCCTTACGCCGGGCAGCGGCCGCGCTGTCGGCCCGGCCGAGCCTGCTCGCCGCCGCCACCGTCCTGCTGGTCTGCGTGCCGACGGGGGAGAAGGACGTCACCGCCGCCGTCCACGTCACCCCGGCCGACCTCGCCTCGCTGGCCCTGGTGGCCCTGGTCGGGCTCGACCTGGCCCGCGGCCGCACCCCGCGGCTCGGCCGGACGGCCGGCGTCCTGTTCGGCGCCGTGGTGCTGGCCGCCGCCGTCGCCACCCTCGGCTCGATCGACCCGGCCGCCAGCGTCACCGGCTTCGTCCGGCTCGCCCAGGTCTTCGTGCTCGTCCCGGCCGCCGTGCTGTGCGCCCTGCGCGACCGCACCGACCAGCGGCTGATCCTCGGCGCTTTCGTGCTCGCCGCGCTGGTCCAGGGCGTGGTCGGCGCCCACCAGTACCTGACCCGCACCGGCGCCTCGTACATCGGGCAGCCGATCCGGGCGGTCGGCACCTTCGGCGCGCTGGACATCATGGCGATGTCCAGCGTGGTCAGCTACGGCCTGCTGGCCGCGCTGGCGCTGGCGATGGCCGAGCGCGGCCCGGGCGGTGACGCCCGGCTGCGCCGGGCCATGTTCGCGGCCGCGGCGTTCCTGGTGTTCCCGCTCGCCGTCTCGTTCAGCCGGGGCAGCTGGATCGCCACCGGCGTCGCCGCCGCCGTGCTGCTGCTGCGCTGCGACGCCCGGCTGGCCCTGCGGGGCGCCGCGCTCGCGCTGGCCGCCGCGGTGGTGCTGGCGGGCGGCTTCGGGCTCGGCGCCTCCGGCGTGACGGCCCGGCTGAGCAGCATCGGCTCGGTCTCGGCGGCGCCCGACCAGTCGGTCAGCGACCGCTACGACCTCTGGGGCACCGCCGAGCGGATCTGGCAGGACCACCCGGTGACCGGCGCCGGCCCCAAGGCCTTCCAGCAACTGCGGGACAGTCACGCCCCGTTGCGGCTCTCCTCGGGCAGCGACGCGGAGGACACCAGCATCGGGTTCCAGCGCGAGCCGCTGCTCTCCCCGCACAACATGTACTTCCTGGTGCTCAGCGAGCAGGGCCTGCTCGGGATCCTCGCCTACGCCGCGCTCTTCCTCGGCCTGCTGGCCGGCTGCCTGCGCCGGGCCCGGGGCACCGGGACGGCGGCGCTCGCACTGCTCACCTGGGTGCTGGTGGACTTCCTCTACGCGGACATCGGCGGCACCACGACGGTGCTGACCTCGATCGTGCTCGGCCTCGCCGCCCGGACGGCGCTGCCGGCCGGGCCCGGCACGGCCGCCGTACCCCTGCCCGCGCCCGCCGCCCCGGTGCCGTCCGCGCGACCCGCCCCGGCCCCCGCCAAGGTGCCCGCCCCGTGAACGGCGACCGCCCCGCCCCGACGGTGGCCGCGCCGCTGCCGCCGGCCCGCGCCGCCGAGCCCCGGCCCGCCCCGGCCGGGCCCGCCCCGGCCGGGGCCGCGCCGCCCGCCGGGCCGGCCGGTGCCTCGAACCGGCGCGGCTTCCTGGTCAAGGCCTTCGGCGTCACCGCCCTGCTGAGCGCGGCCGGGTCGGCCCTCGGCCTGCTCCGTGACCTGCTGCTGGCCCGCTTCTTCGGCGCCAACCAGGGCACCGACGCCTTCCTGGTGGCCTGGACCGTCCCCGAGACGGCGGCGCCGCTGCTGATCGAGGACGCGATGGCGTTCCTGATGGTGCCCGCCTTCAGCCTGGCCCTGGTGCTGCGCGAGGAGAACCCCGAATCCCCGGACCCGGTCCGGCAGTTGGTCCGGGCCACGCTGCCCTGGCTGCTCGCGGCTCTGTGCGCGCTGTCGCTCGGCGCCGCCCTCGGCGCGCCCCAGCTGGTGCAGCTGCTCGCCCCCGGCCTGCCCGACCCCGGCCTCGCCGTCACCTGCACCAGGATCACCGCGCTCACCATCCTGCCCTTCGGCCTGGCCGGCTACCTGGGTTCGGCGCTGCGCGCGCACCACAACTTCACCGCCCCGGCCGGCATCTACGTGGTCTACAACCTGGGCATCCTGGCCGTGCTGCTGACCTGCAACGCGATCTGGGGGGTCCGCTCGGCGGCGATCGGCGTGGCGGTCGGCAGCCTGCTGATGGCCGCGCTGCTGGTGGGCCCGTTCCTGCGGCGGCTGCGCGGCCCGGGGGCCGGTGCGGCCCGGCCGGCAGCCCGCCGGCGGAGGGGGCCGCGCGCGGACGGCCTGGTCCTGATCCCGCTGGCGATACTCCCGGTCGCGGTGTTCACCCTGACCCGGCAGGCGCAGGTCTTCGTCGAGCGCTACCTCGGTTCGGACCTGCCGCCCGGCACCATCTCGCACCTGAACTACGCCGCCAAGGTCTCCCAGCTCGCCATGACGGCGGCCATCCTGATCTGCACGGTGACCTTCCCGCTGGTGGCCAGGGCGCTGGCGGCCGGCGACCTGGTCACCGCCAGGGACCGGGTGGAGAAGGACCTCGGCCAGGCCACCGCCGTCGTGCTGGCCGGCACCGCCTTCCTGATGGCCTGCGCGCCCTCGGTGGTCGCGCTGCTCTTCCAGCGCGGCGCCTTCGGGCCGCAGGACACCGCGGCGACCGCCGCCGTCATCCGGGTGTACAGCTTCGGCCTGCCCGCGCAGGCCCTGATCGGGGTGATGGTCCGGCCGTACTTCTCGGTCCGCCCGGTGGTCCGCCGGGCCGGCGACCGCCGCCCCGACGACGGCGGCCGCCGGCTGCTCGACTGGTACCCGGCCGCCGCGATGCTGCTCGGCCTCGGCGTCACCGTCACCGTCGGACTGCTCGCCACCCCCGGCTACGGCGCACTGGGTCTGGCGGCCGGCAACGCGGCGGGCATCACCGCGACCGCCGCCCTGCTGCTGCGCGGGCTGCTGCTCCGCGGCATCGCCGTCCGGGTGGGCCGGGTGCTGGGCGGCCAGGCCCGGCTGCTGGCGGCGGCCGTCGGCGCGGCCGCGGCCGGCGCCTTCGCCGCCGGGATGCCCGCCGACCCGCTGCTGTCGACCCTGCTGGGCGGGGCGACTGTGGCCCTGGCCTTCGCCGCGCTCGGCACGGGTTTCGGCGCCGCCGAGGTGCGGGGCCCCGTGCTCGCCGCCGTCCGGGCCCTGTGCCCGCCATCCATCGCCGATGAAGGGAAGCTGCCCCATGGACGCTGAACGGGGCCCGGTACGCCCGGTCCTGTCCGATCCGCGCCGTCGCCCTGCCGGCGCGCCGCAAACCGTGCCGGACGACACCGGCCGGCGGGCCCCCGCGGTCCGGGCCGGCCGGTTGCCCTACCCGCGGCGGCCGCTGCCGGCGGCCCGGCCGGGCTCGCCGTGGGCGCCGTGGATCCTGATGTACCACTCGGTGGCCGTCGAGAAGGACGATCCGTACCTGCTGACGGTCAGCCCCGGGCGGTTCGCCGAGCAGATGAACTGGCTGCACCGGACCGGCCGCCGGGGCGTCTCCACCCGCGAGCTGATGCGGGCCCAGGCCGAGGGCCGGGCCGAGCGGCTGGTCGGGCTGACCTTCGACGACGGCTACGCCGACTTCGCCCGGTACGCCGTCCCGGTCCTCCAGCAGTACGGCTTCACCGCCACCGCGTACGTGGTGCCCGACCTGCTCGGCCGGGTCAACGACTGGGACTCCGACGGCCCGCGCAAGCAGCTGCTGACGGTCGACCAGGTGGCCGGGCTGGCCGCCGCCGGCTGGGAGATCGGCTCGCACGGGCTGGGCCACCGGGCGCTGCCGGGACTGCCGGCCGACCAGCTCGCGACCCAGACCAGGGAGAGCCGCCGGGCGCTGGAGGAGATGGTCGGCGGCCCGGTCACCGGCTTCTGCTACCCGTACGGCGCGGTGGACCTGGCCGCCACCCTCGCCGTCCGCGACGCCGGCTACGACTACGCCTGCGCGATCGCGCACTCCCCGCTGACCGGCCGCTTCGCGCTGCCCCGCTGCTACGTCGGCGACCGCGACGGCGGCTGGCGGCTGCGGGCCAAGCGCGGCCGCCACCGGCTGCGCGACACCGTGACCGGGCTGCGCCGCAGCCGGCTGGCCGCGCGGCACGGGAGGTCCCCGCGATGAGGGTGCTGCACATCGTCACGGGCCTGGCCTCCGGCGGCGCCGAGCGCCAGCTGCTGCTGACCGTCCGGAACCTGCCCGCCCACCAGCACTGCGAGGTGCTCACGCTGACCAACCCCGGCGCGGTGGCCGGCGCGCTGCGGGCCGGGGGAGTGCCCGTCCACGACCTCGCGATGCGCGGCAACCGGGACGTCGGGGCGCTGCCCCGGCTGGTCCGGCTGGTCCGGGCCGGCCGCTACGACCTGGTGCACACCCACCTCTACCGGGCCGGGCTGTACGGGCGGCTGGCCGCCCGGCTGGCCGGGGTGCGGGCGGTGGTCGCCACCGAGCACTCGCTGCAACCCGGGGTGATCGAGGGCCGCCCGGTCACCCCGGGCGTCAAGGGGCTCTACCTGGCCGCCGAGCGGCTGGGCCGCACCACGGTGGCGGTCTCCCGGCAGGTGGAGGGGACGCTGCACGCCTGGGGCGTGCCGCCGTCCCGGGTGGAGCTGATCCCCAACGGCATCGACGCCGCCCGGTACGCCTGGCCGGTCGGGCAGCGCGCCGCGATCCGGCGCCGGATCCGGGACGGCCTCGGGCTGCCGCAGGGCAGCTGGGTGATCGGCGCGGTGGGCCGGCTGGTGCCCGGCAAGCGCTTCGACGTCCTGCTGGACGCGCTGCGCGAGCTGGAGGGGCCCCGGCTGGTGCTGATCGGCGAGGGCCCCGAGCGGGCCGCGCTGGAGCGCCGGGCCGAGCGGCTGGGGGTGCGCGGCCGGGTGCTGTTCACCGGCGAGCGCGACGACGTGCCCGAGCTGCTGGCCGCCCTCGACGTGCTGGCCGCCCCCTCGACCGAGGAGACCTTCGGCCTGGGCGTGCTGGAGGGGCTGGCGGCCGGCCTCCCCGTCCGGCACAGCGCCTGCCCGGCCCTGGACGAGCTGCCCCCGGCGGCGGCTCCCGGGGCCCGCCGGATCCCCTCCGACCCGGCCGCCTACGCCGCGGCCCTGCGCGAGCTGTACGAGGGGCGGGCCGCTGCCACCCGCCCGCTCGCCCCGGCGCCGGCGGTGGCCCACTACGACGTCGCCCGCGCCGCCGCGGACCTGGGCGCCCTCTACGACCGACTGGTGCCGCGCCCCGCGTCCGCACCCGCGGGCGCCGCACGCGGCGTCTGAGCCCGATCCCGATCCCGTCACCTCCGGCCCGCCCAGGGCCGGCCGACCCCACGGAGCCCCCGAATGTCCGAACTGCGTCAGAGCGCTCGCCAACTGGCCCGCCGCTGGTGGCCGGTGGTCCTCGCGGTGCCGCTCGGCGCCGCGGCCGGCGCCGGGTACGCGGCCGTCGCGCACCCCGTGTACGCCGCCAACGCCTACGTGGTGGTGGTGCCGCAGAACCCGGGGGAGGGCGCGAACGCCGTCAACTTCGCCCAGGCCTACGGCCGGCTGGCCGGCCAGCCGCAGGTGCTCGCCCCGGCCGCGGCGGCGAGCGGGCACTCCACCTCGGAGCTGTCGGAGCTGGTGCACGGCACCACCTCCCCGGACGCGCCGATGATCGAGATCACCGGCACCGGCCCGGCGCCGAAGGAGGCCGCGACGGCCGCGGACGCGGTGGCGAAGGCGCTGGTCGCCTTCGCCAACCCGCGCACGCCGGAGACCGGGGTGAAGCTCGTCCCGCTGGCGGCGGCCGCCGCGCCCGACCGCCCGACCTCCCCGTCCGCGCAGCTGGACGTCGCGGTGGGCGGCGCGGCCGGGCTGCTGATCGGCGCCCTGGTGATGATGACCCGCCGGCGTGGCGACGACCCGGCCGCCTCCCCGGTGGCGCCGCCCGTTCCGGTCGCCGCTGCCGCCCAGGCCGCGCCGGTGCCGGCCCCGGCGGCCGCCGCCGGGGAGGCCGCCGGGCGGGCCCGGGGCAAGGACCAGGCCGCCGAACCGGCCGCGAGCACCCGGTGACCGCGGACCTGGCGGCGGCCGGCCTCCCCGCGCAGGCCGCCGCGCCGCGCTGGACCACCGAGATCCGCCGGGACGACGAGGCCCTCGGCGCCCTCGCCGCCGAGTGGGACGACCTTGCCGCCCGCTGCCGCACCGCCACCTCCTTCCAGAGCGCCGCCTGGCAGGCCTCCTGGTGGCGGAGTTACGGCCGCCCGGGGGCCTTGGTGGTGGTCCTGGTCCGGCGGGACGGCCTGCTGGTCGGTGCCGGCGCCTTCCAGCGGCGGGCCGGCCGGCTCGGGCGGCTGTCCGGCGGGCTGACCGGCCTGGGCGGCGCCCTGATCGACTTCACCGACGTCCTGCTGGACGACGGCTGCTCGGCCCGGGCCGCCGCCGAGCTGGCCGCGGCGCTGCCGCTCAGCCGGCCCTGGCACAGCCTGGAACTGCGCGAGGTGCACCCCGACGCGGCCGCCCAGCAGCTGTTCGAGCACTGGCGGGGCGCCCGGCATCGGCTGCCCGACTCGCTCTGCCAGTACCTGCCGGCCGTCCCGATGGAGGAGCTGCTCAAGCGCCTGCCGGGCCGGACGGCCCAGCGCAGCCGGGTCAAGCTGCGCCGGATCGCCGAGTCGGGCGTGGAGTTCCGGTCCACCCCGCCCGAGGAGGTGCCCGAGGCCGTCGCCGGGCTGCTGCGGCTGCACTTCCTGCAGTGGCAGCAGCGCGGCGTCACCCCGGAGCACCGCTCCGAGCGCTTCGCCCGGCACCTGGCCGAGTCCACCACCGGACTGGTCGCCGCCCGCCGCGCCGCCGTGCACCAGTACTGGCTGGACGGGGAGCTGGTGGCGGTGAACCTGCTGCTGCTCTCGCCGGCCTTCGGCGGGCTCTACCTCTACGGCGCGCACCCGGCGCTGCGGGAGCGGCTCGACATCGCCGGCCTGCTGTTCGGCGCGGCCCTGGACGAGGTGGTGGACGCCGGGATCCCGGTCCTGAGCCTGCTGCGCGGCCAGGAGCCCTACAAGCAGCGCTGGCGCCCGGACGCGCTGGCCAACCAGCGGCTGCTGCTGGGCCCCGGCCGGCTCGCCCCGGCCGTGGCGGTGCTGCTGCTCGCGGCCCGGGCCCGGGGGGCCGCCGTCGAGCTGCTGCGGTCCCGGCTGCCGCGCCTCAAGGAGGCGCTAGCGGCCCGCCGCCGGAGCTGACGCCGCAGCCGACGCCGCCGGGGCCGGGGGCGTGGTGGTCGCGGCCGGCGCCGGAGCCGACGCCGGCCCGGCGGGAACAGGAGCGGGTACGGGCGCCGACGCCGCCGGGGCCGGGCTCGGCGCGCCCTGGGAACCCGTCATCAGCTGCTTGAACACCGCGCTCGACCGCGGGTTGCGGTCGCACCCCCAGAACCCGTGCGGGCAGTAGTCCGTCACGGTCTGGTAGCTGGTGTCGTGGGTGCGCATCCACTCCACCATCCGCCGGACGTACTCGGGGTTGTCGCCGTTGCGGAACAGTCCCCATTCCGGGTACGAGACCGGCTTGCCGCGCCTGGCCGCGAACTCCACCTGGTCCTGCAGCCCGTAGGGCTCCGAGACGTAGTCGTCGAAGGTGGCCCCGGCGGGCTGGTCGTAGCTGTCCATGCCGATGATGTCGACCACGTCGTCGCCCGGGTAGCAGCGCGTCCAGGCGATGGCGTCCAGGCCGCGGTTGGGCGTGAAGTCGAAGCGGAACCGCTGCCCGGGCACCGAGCGCATCACCGTGACGATCCGCCGCCAGTAGGCCTTCCAGGCGGTCGGGTCGGGCTTGCAGCGGTGGGTGTACGTGACGCCGTTCATCTCCCAGCCGAGGGTCAGCACGGTGTCGGTGCCGCCCAGCGCGACCAGCTTGCGGGCCAGCTTGAGGAAGTGCTGGTCGAAGTCGCCCTTCGCGCCCTGGGCCAGCAGCCGGGCCACCTCGGCGTCGGGGACGCCGCCCTCGCTCGGCACCAGCATCGGCACGCCGAGCACGAGGGTGCGCGCGGGGTCGGCCTGCCGCCACTGCGACCAGAGGCCGAGCACCACCGGCTCGCCCTCGACGTCGCCCCAGCTGTTGCCGGCCAGGTAGGTGTGGCCGACCTGCAGGTTGGCGTTGCCCAGCCACTGGGCGTAGCGCCCGATCTGCGGGATGTACCGGTCCCAGGAGCCGACGAAGGCCCCGAACGGCGGCTCGTGCCGGGGCTGTTGGGTGGCGGGCCGGGGTGCGGCGCCGCGTGGTGCGGCCCCGTCGGCGGAGAGGGCGCCGCGCTCGTACCGGTCGGGCGCGGGACCGGCCGGGACGCTCGCGGTGGTCAGCATGAGCAGCGCGGCGGCGGCCAGGGTGAGCCGGCCAGAACGCATGGTCTCTCCTCGTGGGCATCAAGGCCGGGCCCGGCAGAGCGGGCCCGCGTTGGCGACACTAAGCCCACAAGGCGTCAGAAAACCCCAATGTCACCCTAAAGTGGACGCCGTTCGAACTCCCCTTCCGTACCGGCGCAGGAGCCTGTCGCAGCACCGCCGCAGGAGCCCGTCGCAGCCCCGCCGCAGCCCCGCCGGGCGTCCTCCGGGAGGCGCCGTGCGGCGTTCCGGCCCCGGCCGGCCGGGGCCGGGAACCGCTCCGGGGCGCGGTGCGTCTGTGTACCACCTCTGTAACAGTCCGGCGGCCCGCCGCGGCCCCGCGGGCGAGTGCCGCCGATCGGCCCGTCCGCCCGCCGGCACCCTCGACGGCGCAGGTCGGCCGACGCGTCCGGCGACCGGCCGGACGGCCCCCGTACGGGTGTCCGTCCTACGGACGGCGGATGATGTCCGGCTGACTCGCGGGGTGAACGGAAGGTACGCTCCGCCCGTGTCCTGGAAGCCGCTGCGTGTTCTCACCCCCCGTTCGATCCTCCCTGCCCTGGCGGTCCTGCTGGTGCTGCTGGCGGGCGCGGCCGCGCATGCCAACAAGCCGGTTCCGTTCGGCGACCGGGTGGCCGAGCCGGGCGGCGCGGACGCGAGCCCGGTGACCGCGCAGTCGCTGGACACCGCCGGGCTGGAGCTCAAGGTGGGCCCCGGCCTGGAGGCCTACGACCCCGCCAGCGGTGAGCACGCCTGGTCCTACCGCCGGGAGGGCGCGACCGCGCTGTACCTGGCGATGGCCGGCGACGACGCGGTGGTGCTCTGGGACGACGGCCTGGTCACCTCGGTCCGCCCGAGCGACCACGAGGTGCGCTGGCACCGCGCCGTGCCCGGCCTCGCGGAGTGGCTGCGCGGCGAGGGCGAGACCGGCGCCGCCCAGCGCACCGAGACGCAGCGCAAGCAGCTGGCCGTGGAGCGCGCGGCCATCGCCCTGTACACCGTCCCCGAGGCCAGCCCGTGGGTGGCGGTGGTGACGCCGGGTCTGACCATGGGCTTCCGCGACGCCGACGGTGATCTGCGTTACAACGACCGCCCGGCGGGCAACTGCGCGTACGACCCGCTGCGCACCGTGCGGACGAACTACGCCGTGCTCGTCCCGCGGACCTGCACCGGCAGCAGCAGCAACAACCACCAGGCGTTCGGCGGCATCACCGGGTACCGCCTGGACAGCACCAACTGGCAGCTGGCCACCGGCCCGGCCGTGGCGATGCGGGCACTGGACGGGCAGCGGGTGCAGATCGAGGACGGCCCGATCCTGGGCAGCCGGGTCTTCGACACCAAGGCGGCCGCCCCGGAGTCGGCCTGCGGCAGCCGGACCGAGGCCTTCGCGGCCGTCCGCCCGCAGGGCGCCTGCGCCGAGCCGGCGGCCAACCCCGGCCCCTGAGCGCGCCGCCGGGGCCGTGCCGCGCGCCCGCCCGGTGCGCGTCGTGCGCCCGTCGTGCGCCGCTCCGGCGCGGTATTGCCTTCGGGCCTTCGCGCGGCGCCCGGTAGACTGGTCCGCATGGCTGACTTCTCCGGGCACTAGCGGGCGGGACGGCGAGTCGATCGGTGCACCTCGGCGGTGCGTCCGACGGCCGGCCGTGTTCCGTGACGCCGCCCCTTCATCCCCGCCGCCGCTCCGGCCCGGTACCCCCAGCCCCTGGGGTTCGCCGCTTGCCCGCGCCCGCCCACGCCCCAGGAGTACCCAGCCATGATTTCCGCGAACGCCCTCGAACTGCGTGCCGGCGCCCGCGTCCTGATCGAGTCCGCCAGCTTCCGGATCGCCCCCGGCGACCGGATCGGCCTGGTCGGCCGCAACGGTGCCGGCAAGACCACGCTCACCAAGGTGCTGGCCGGCGAGGGCATCCCGGCCGGCGGCCAGGTGACCAACTCCGGCCAGGTGGGCTACCTCCCGCAGGACCCGCGCACCGGCGACCTCGACGTGCTGGCCCGCGACCGGATCCTCTCCGCCCGCGGCCTCGACACCGTGCTGAAGAAGATGCGCGAGAACGAGGAGCGGATGGCCAACGGCAAGGGCGCCACCCGCGACAAGGCGATGCGGAAGTACTCCAATCTGGAGACCGAGTTCCTCACCAAGGGCGGGTACGCCGCCGAGGCGGAGGCCGCGACCATCGCCGCCGCCCTCGGCCTGCCGGACCGCATCCTCGGCCAGGAGCTGCACACCCTCTCCGGTGGTCAGCGCCGCCGCGTCGAGCTGGCCCGGATCCTCTTCTCGGACGCCGACATCCTGCTGCTCGACGAGCCGACCAACCACCTCGACGCCGACTCGATCGCCTGGCTGCGGGACTTCCTGAAGACCTACAAGGGCGGCTTCATCGTGATCTCCCACGATGTCGAGCTGGTCGAGACGGTCGTCAACAAGGTGTTCTACCTGGACGCCAACCGGGCCGCGATCGACATCTACAACATGGGCTGGAAGCAGTACAAGCAGCAGCGCGAGGACGACGAGAAGCGCCGCAAGCGCGAGCGCGCCAACGCCGAGAAGAAGGCCGCGACCCTCAACTCGCAGGCCGACAAGATGCGGGCCAAGGCGACCAAGACGGTGGCCGCGCAGAACATGGCCCGCCGCGCCGAGAAGCTGCTCGCCGGCCTGGAGCAGGTCCGGGTCTCCGACAAGGTCGCCAAGCTGCGCTTCCCGGACCCGGCCCCCTGCGGCAAGACCCCGCTGATGGCCGAGGGCCTGTCGAAGTCGTACGGCTCGCTGGAGATCTTCACCGACGTGGGCCTGGCGATCGACCGCGGTTCGCGGGTCGTCATCCTCGGCCTGAACGGCGCCGGCAAGACCACCCTGCTGCGGATGCTCGCGGGCGTGGAGCAGCCGGACACCGGCGAGGTGATCCCCGGCCACGGCCTGAAGATCGGCTACTACGCCCAGGAGCACGAGACGCTGGACCCGGAGCGGACGGTGCTGGAGAACATGCGTTCCTCCGCCCCGGACACCGACCTGGTGCAGATCCGCAAGATCCTCGGGTCGTTCCTGTTCTCCGGCGACGACGTGGACAAGCCGGCCGGGGTGCTCTCCGGCGGTGAGAAGACCCGTCTGGCGCTGGCCTCGCTGGTGGTCTCCAGCGCCAACGTGCTGCTGCTCGACGAGCCCACCAACAACCTCGACCCGGCCAGCCGCGAGGAGATCCTCGGCGCGCTGCGCGAGTTCAGCGGCGCCGTCGTCCTGGTCACCCACGACGAGGGCGCGGTGGACGCGCTCCAGCCGGAGCGGATCATCCTGCTCCCGGACGGTGTCGAGGACCTCTGGAGCCCCGCCTACGCGGACCTCGTCTCGCTGGCCTGACCGTACGGTGACCTCGGGAGCCCCCGCATTCGCGGGGGCTCTTCCCATGGGCGCGCCCGTCGGCGGGGCCGGACCGGTACGCACTCGCCCGGGCGTCCTGCCGTCATGACCGCAGGGTGACGTCGGGTGGACGCGGGGTAGTCCATCGGTACGAGAAGAACTGGTCCTCCCGGTGTGTCCGGGAATGAAGTGGTCGGGGATTCCGTTTGTGTGGGATCTCGTAGCCCTCGTGTCGGTCCTTGGTCGGGCCGGCCGTGCTGATCAGCTCTTTCGCCGTCGGGGCGGCACTCCGAGCAGGGGCGCGTGCACCCAGCGTGAGCGCCGTAGTGCGCTGCGATCACCACCGACGGGCGGTCCTTGCGTACATCCACCTTGTCGAATGGGTGGCCAGGACGCGGTCGATGGGTGATCATGGGAATCTGACCGAGCAACGCTACGAGGAGGCACGGGTGGCCGAGACTCTGAAAAAGGGCAGCCGGGTGACCGGTGCCGCGCGTGAGAAGCTCGCGGCCGATCTGAAGAAGAAATACGACTCCGGAGCGAGCATTCGCGCGCTGGCGGAGGAGACCGGTCGCTCGTACGGCTTCGTGCACCGCATGCTGAGCGAGTCCGGAGTGATTCTCCGGGGCCGCGGCGGTGCCACGCGGGGCAAGAACAAGGCTACTGCAGGAGCTGGTTCCTGACATTACGTCATGCCGGGCGGCGGTGCGACCGTTGAGCGGACCCGAAAGGTGGGTCGTGGTCGCCGTGCCGGAAGCTGCGCGCAGGAGCGCGGTCGGAGGATCAGGACGTATCGGCGGCAGGGCGCCGGCCGGGGAGACGACGTGAGGGTCGTCCGCCCCCGGGCCGGGCGAACCGGCCGCCGATCGCCATGTCCGGCCCCCGTCGCCGTCGCCGGCCTCCTTCCGATGCCGGCCGGACGTGCCCGCTGCGCGCACGGACGCGCCCTCGGGGGCGCCCCTGCCGTCACCCCCGCAAGTTTGTTACTCTCCGGTAGCCGACCGGGTGGGCCGTCCTGCCGCCCGCCGGCCGTGGTCCGCCGCCACCCCTTCGGCGGCGCGTCCCCACGCGATCCCTTCACCGCCGGAGGTGCCCCATGACCACTCCCGCCACCGACCCGCAGGCCGAGGCCTGGGAGCAGGACGGTGTCCGACTGGAGATCGACGGCGACGTCGCCCTGGTGACGCTCTGTCAGCCCAAGCGTCGCAACGCCCAGTCGCCGGCCATGTGGCGAGCGCTGAGCGCGGCCGGCCGCGCCCTGCCCGGCGCCGTACGGGTGGTCGTGCTCCGGGCCGAGGGCGTCTCCTTCTCGGCCGGACTGGACCGGGCGATGTTCACCCCCGAGGGCCTGCCGGGCGAGCGGAACTTCATCCAGCTGGCCGCCGCCGAGGACAAGGACCTCGACGACACCATCGCCGGCTTCCAGGAGGCCTTCACCTGGTGGCGGCGCCCCGACCTGATCAGCATCGCCGCCGTCCAGGGGCACGCGGTCGGCGCCGGGTTCCAGCTGGCCCTGGCCTGCGACCTGCGGGTGGTCGCCGAGGACGTCCGGTTCTCCATGAAGGAGACCTCCCTCGGGCTGGTCCCGGACCTGGCCGGTACCAAGCCGCTCACCGAACTCGTCGGCTATGCGCGGGCGTTGGAGATCTGCGCGACCGGCCGCTGGGTCGGCGCCCAGGAGGCGGTGGCCACCGGGATGGCCAACCTGGCGGTGCCCGCGGCCGAGCTGGACGGCGCCGTCCGCGACCTCGCGGCCGCGCTGCTGGCGGCACCGCGCAACGCGGTGATCGAGACCAAGGCGCTGCTGCAGGGCGCCGGCGCCCGCTCGTACGACGAGCAGCGTTCGGCCGAACGGGTGGCGCAGGCCCGCCGGATGCGGGATCTCGCCGGTATCGGCGACTGACCCGCCGCGCGACCCGGCGTAGGCGCCGTCGAACGGTCGCACGCGGACGGCCCGGCCCCGGGAGGGGTCGGGCCGTCCGTGCTTTCCGGGGGCGGGTTACGTGGCGAAATGCCAGAGTTGGGGTGATTTGCGATATAGCTGGACACGCAACGACAGGAGATCCCCCATGCCTGACACGCCGACGCCCGCAGCCCTGCACAAGACCGCCCCCGCCGGCAGCCCGATGTCCTCCTCCGGATCGTCCGGGTCGTCCACCAACAAGGCGTCCGCCGAGCGCGGGCGCACCGCGCTGGCCGTGGGCGTGGTGGAGAAGATCGCCGGCATGGCCGCCCGCGAGATCCCGGGCATCCACGCCCTCGGTTCGGGCCTGACCCGGACCTTCGGTGCGATGCGCGACAAGGTGCCCGGCGGCAAGTCCAGCATGGGGCGCGGCATCAAGGCCGAGGTCGGCGAGAAGCAGACCGCGATCGACATCGCCCTGGTCGTCGAGTACGGCGTGGTGATCCCCGAACTCGCCACCCAGGTACGGGAGAACATCATCGCGGCGGTCGAGCGGATGACCGGCCTGGAGGTGGTGGAGGTGAACATCGCGGTCAACGACGTCCACCTGCCCGACGAGCCGGACATCGAGGAGGAGGACGAGACCGGCTCCACCGGTCAGCGCCCCAAACTGCAGTAAGCGGCCCGGCCGGACCGGGCCACCCCGGACCCGACCCACCCGGACCCCACCCACCCGGACCCACGCGGACCCGGAGACACGAGGAGCAGCGGATGAACCTGGCCATCGTCGGCCTGGTGGCAGGAATGGCCCTCGGCTTCGCCGGCTACTTCGGCGGCTTCGCCGCCTTCCTGCTGGTGGCCGTCCTCGGCGCGGTCGGATTCGTGGTGGGCCGGCTGCTGGAGGGCGACATCGACCTCGGTGCCCTGGGTGAGATGCTGCGCGGCCGCGACCGGCGGCGCTGATGCCGGCCGTCCTGGCGCCGGCCCGCGGCCGGCGGGGCGGCCTGCGGGTCGCCGACCGGGTCTTCGTCAAGGTCGCCGCCCGGGCGGCCCGCGACGCCCTGGACGTCGCCTGCCCGGAACTGCCCTCGCCCGGCGCCCCGCCCAAGGTCTCCGTCTCGGTACCGGGCCGTACCGCCACCGTCCGGGTCGGCGTGGAGCTTCCCTTCCCCGCCGACCTGGCGGCGCTGGCCCGGATCGTCCGGGACCGGGTGGCCGAGCAGGTCGCCGCCCTCACCGGCACCCGGGTGGTCGAGGTGACCGTGCTGGTCGAGCGGCTGCTGCTGCCGACGACGGACGGGGAGTGACATGACCCACCTGGTGGGGAGGCGGCCGCGATGACCGGACCGCAGCAGGAGCCGCCCGGCGGGTCGGAGGACCGGCCCGCCGCCGGCGAACCCTCCGCCGACGGCACGGCGCCGGCGGCCGGCGCCGGTTCGGGTACGGGAGCGACCGCCTCGTCCCTGGGCGGGCCGCCGCCGGGGCCGCCGTCCGGCTCCCCGTACCGGCCGGAGCCAGGAGCGGAGCCCGCGCCCGAGCCCGGGCCGGGTGACCGGGCCGGGCGGCGCACGGCCCCCGGAGCCGCCCCGGCCGTCCGGGTCCGCCGCGAGCGTGCCCCGCGGACGGCCGCCACCGCGGTGGTCGTGGTGGCCGCGCTCGCCGTCTGCGGCCCGCTGCTCTACGACGTCATCGCGGTCCGGGCCGGCTACCGGGCGGCGTACTGGCGGACGGAACTCGCCGACCAGCTGGCCACCCGCCACCTGGACGACCTGTGGGTGCTGCTCGGCGCCGGCGCCGCCGTCCTGCTGGGCGGCTGGCTCCTCCGGCTGGCCTTCGCCCCCGGGCTCCGGCGCTGGCTCTCGCTGCTGCCCGCGGCCGGCACCGACGCCATGATCGACCGGGCCGGGGTCGGTGCCCTGCTGGTGGCGCGGGCCGACGAGGTGCCCGGGGTGGAGCGCACCACCGTCCGGATCAACCGCCGGCGGGCCCGGGTCACCATCGAGGGACCGGCCGACCCGGCGGCCGTCCAGCGCGACCTGATCGCCGAGCTGGACCGGATCACCCTGGCCCGACCGCTCCGGCTGGAGGTCCTGACCAGCAGGATCGGCGCGGGGACACCCCGGACGGGAGGACGAACCCGATGAGCCGCTCCGGCGTCAACCGGGTGGTGCTGGCCGTGGCCGGCGTACTGCTGCTCGCGGTCGGCCTGCTGGTGCTGGCCGGCGGGCTCGACCTCTACCGCCACCTCGGCCTCGACATGCCGCACTGGTGGCCGCTCACCTCGCCCGACCAGCCGTTGCTCAGCGACGCCTCCCGGACCCGCTGGACCGACCGGAGCTGGTGGTGGCCGGTGGTGATCGGCGGCCTGTCGCTGATCGTGCTGCTGGGGCTCTGGTGGCTCGTCGCCCAGTTCCGCCGGCCGGCGCCGAGCAGCCTGGCGCTGCCCACCCCCGCGGGCACCGGGCTGCGGCTCCGGCTGCGCACCAAGGCCCTGGAGGAGGCCCTGGAGTCGGGCACCGACGGTCTGCCGGGCGTCCAGCGGGCGCGGATGAAGGTGGTGGGCCGCCGGACGGAGCGGCTGACCGTCCACGGCGTCGTGCTGCTCTCGCCGGGCGGCGACCCGGCGGCCCTGGTCGAGGGCTTCGACGCGGGCCCGTTGGATCAGGCCAGGAGCAGCCTCGCGCTGGCCGCCCTGCCGGCCCGGCTGCGGCTGCGGGTGGCGGCCAGGAAGCCGGCCGCCACCCCCAAGCACCCCCGGGTGATCTGAGCACCCGGGCGTCCGGCGACGGGTCAGAGTCCGCGCAGGGCCCCGCCGTCCACCGGGATCATCACGCCGGTCAGGTACGAGGCGGCGGGGGACAGCAGGAAGGCCGCGACCTTGCCGAACTCCTCGGCCGTCCCGTAACGGCCGAGCGGGATCGCGGCGCTGGCGCGTGCCCGGGCCGTCTCGGCGTCCCCGCTGAGCGCGTCCAGCTCGCGCACCCGGTCGGTGTCGATCCGCGCGGGCAGCAGGCCGACCACCCGGATCCCCCGCGGGCCCAGCTCGTCCGCCAGCGACTTCGCCGCCATCGCCAGCCCGGGCCGCAGCCCGTTGGAGACACCGAGTCCGGAGATCGGCTCGCGGACGGAGCCGGACAGCACGAAGCCGATCACCCCGCCCTCGGCCAGCTCCGCAGCGGCCGCGCGGGCGATCCGCAGGGCGCCGAGGAACACCGACTCGAAGGCCGCCCGCCAGGTGTCGTCCTCGGCCAGCACCACCGGGCCGGCCTTCGGGCCGCCCACGCTGATCAGGACGCCGTCCAGCCGCCCGAAGGCCTCCTGGGCGGCCTCCACCAGCCGGGCCGCGGCGGTGGGGTCGGCGTTGTCCGCCACCACGCCGTGCGCGTGCCCCTCGCCGCCGAGCTCGGCCACCGCCGCGTCCACCGAGGCCTGGGAGCGGCCGCTGACCACCACCCGGGCACCGTCGGCGGCGAGCTCCCGGGCGGCGGCGAAGCCGAGCCCGCGGGTGGCGCCGGTGACCACGTACACCTTGTTCTGCAGTCCAAGATCCATGGACGGTATTCTCCCCCGCCCGGAGCGGGCCCGGGGGCCTTCCGGGTGAGACGTGCCGCGGGTCGGCCCGGCCGCCGCCGGGCCCTGGGGCGCGGGTGTCCGCCGGGTGGGGCTGGCGTTGACGCCAGGGTCAAGGTCTACCGTCGGTTACGGCGGCACGGCGCGGCCGGAGGGAGCACGGGCATGCGGATCGGTGAGCTGGCCAGGCGGGCGGGGACGACCACCCGGACGCTTCGGTACTACGAGTCGCGCGGGCTGCTGCCGGCCCGGCGCAGCGGCAACGGGTACCGGGCGTACGGGGAGGACGATCTGCGGCTGCTGCAGCAGATCCGGCTGTTGCAGGACTTCGGCTTCGGGCTCGAGGAGACCCGGCCGTTCGTGGAGTGCCTGCAGGCGGGGCATCCGGCGGGCGACACCTGCCCGGCCTCGCTGGAGGTGTACCGGCGCAAGCTCGCCGAGCTGGACGAGTGCATCGAGCGGCTGCGAGCCGTCCGCGCGCAGGTCGGGGAACAGCTGAGCCGGGCGGAGTGGTCCCGGGCCGAACTGGCGGACGAGGCCGCCGCCGGGCCGCCGCCGCGCTGCGAACTGGCGCACGAGTAGGAACAGGCGCGCGAGGAGGAACCGGCCCGCGCGCGGGCCGGGTTCGGGGATGCCGGCCCGACGACGGGCCGGTGCGGCGGGAAGCGGGCGGCCGGGCGGCCGCCGTCGAGGAGAGGGAGAACAGGATGGCGCAGGTAGCAGGGGACACGGTCATGACCACGGTGGCGTCCGTCACCGACGAGTCGTTCGCCGCGGAGGTGCTCGGGGCCGAGGGGCCCGTCCTGGTGAAGTTCACGGCCGACTGGTGCCCGCCGTGCCGGATGGTCGCACCGGTGCTGGCCGAGGTCGCGGTGGAGCTCGCCGGGCAGCTCAAGGTGGTGCAGCTGGACGTGGACACCAACCCCGGGACGCAGGCGGCGTACGCGGTGCTGTCGATGCCGACGCTGATGGTCTTCCGGGACGGGGAGCCGGTGATGTCGGTGGTCGGGGCGCGGGCCAAGGCCAGGCTGCTGCGCGAGCTGGCCGCCGTGCTCTGAACCGGGCTCCGAACCGGTGCGGGGAACGGCCGCCGCGGGGGAGCGGCCGACCGGCGGAGCGGGCGGCCCGGGGGAACGGCCCGGAGTTCAGCGGGCCGCGGGCACCGGCTCGGGCCCGGCGCCGGCCTCGGCGGTCGCGGCGGCGGCCTCCCGGGCCCGGTCCTTGGCCTCGCGGCGGACCAGCACCCAGACCCCGACCGGGATCATCGCGGTGAACAGCCACCACTGGACGGCGTACGCCATGTGCGGGCCGATGTCGGAGTGGTTGGGCTCGGGCAGCAGCTCGGGCTGGCTCGCCGGGGCCGGCGCGGTGGCGGTCAGCTCCAGGTAGCCGGGGAGTACGGCGGCCCCGGTGCGCTCGCCCTGCTGGGCGCTGTTGATCAGGTTGAACTGGCGGTCCGGCAGGCCGCCGCGGTCGCGGATCCCGCTGCCCGCGGCGGTCTCGTCCGCGCGCATCCGCCCGGTCAGGGTGACCTCGCCCGAGGGCGCGGCCGGGACGTCCGGGTAGGCGGCGGCGGAGTCCCCGGAGGCCGTCCAGCCGCGGTTGACCAGCACCTCGCCGGCGCCGTCGGCGAGCCGGAGCGGGGTGATCACGAAGTAGCCGATGTTGTCCCCGCCGGCGTCCGTGCGCTTGCGGACCACGAACTCGTGCGCCGTGTCGTACTGCCCGGTCGCGGTGACCGCCCGCCAGGTGAGGTCCTTGGGGACGGCGCGGCCGGGCCCGCTCAGCGAGTCGAACGGGACGGGCTCGGCGGTCAGCGCGTGTGCGATCAGCTCGTTGCGGGCCACCCGCGCCTCGTGCCGGTGCAGCTGCCAGAAACCCAGCTTGATCGTGGTGGGGATCAGCAGCAGGGCGATCAGGACGGTGATCACCCAGCGCCGGGAGAGCAGAAAACGGTACACACCGGCACGGTACGCCCACCGCGTCCGGCCGCCCGACACCGGGGGTCGGTCAGGCCCCGGGGTGCGGCGCGACCTCGCGCAGCAGCTGGAGGAAGGCATCCTCGCCGACCACCGGCGTGCCCAGGTCGCGGGCCTTGCGGGCCTTGCCGCTCCAACTGCCCGGCTCGTTGGTCACCAGCAGGCTGGTGAGCCGGCTCACCGAGGTCGCGATGTGCAGGCCCGCCTCCACCGCGCGGTCCTCCAGCACCTCGCGGTCGGTGGCGGTGTCACCGGTGATCGCCACCCGCATGCCCTGCACCAGCGGCTTGCCGTCCTGCCAGCGCCCCGGGTTCGGGTACGGGCACGGCGGGCGCTTCTTCGCCGCGCGGTACGAGGAGCCGCTCCAGGAGCTGCGGCCGGGGGTCTGCGGCTCCTCCTCGCCGAGGTCGGTGACGGCCACGCAGGCCTGCAGCGGCAGCGGCACGCCGCCCTGGCGGGCCAGGTGCAGGCTCGGCCGGAAGGCCTCGGCGAGCACCCGGGCGTCGTCCAGCGCGTTGTGGGCCTGCCGCTGCTGGACCCCGAAGTATTCGGCGAGCGAGGCGAGCTTGCCGTTGGGCAGTGGCAGTCGGAGGTCCCGGGAGAGCACCATGGTGCAGAGCCGCTGGTCGACCGGGGCGCGCAGGCCGGCCCGGGAGTACTCGCGGGAGATCATGTTCCAGTCGAAGAGCGCGTTGTGCGCGACCATCACCCGCCCGCGCAGCCGCTCGGCCAGCTCACCGGCGATCTGCGGGAAGGTCGGCGCGTCCTTGAGCACGGCGCTGGTCAGGCCGTGGATCCAGACCGGCCCGGGATCGCGCTCGGGGTTGACCAGGGTGTACCACTGGTCGGTGACCTCGCCCTCGGCGTCCAACTGGTAGACGCCGGCGGAGATGACGCGGTCCGAGCGGCCGAGGCCGGTGGTCTCGACGTCCACCACCGCGAAGCCCTCGGCGGGGGCGGCGGAGCGCTGCGCCGGGACGGGGAGCGTCCACGGGGCGTGGTTCGTCGGTGACTGGATCGCGTGCATGGTCAACCAGAATAAGGGCCGCGCGGCGCCCCCATGGTCCGAATGTCCGAGCGGCGGCGCCGGAATAGAGTGGTGAGCGTGTTCGCCGGACACCCCGACGAGCGTTTTCCGGCCGCCCTACCCCAGGCGGCAGCCTCCCCGAAGGACGTCCCCCATGCGCGCCACCGTGATCCACGGCCCCAACGACATCCGGGTCGAGGAGGTGCCCGACCCCGTGATCCAGCACCCCACCGACGCCGTCGTGCGGGTGGTCAACGCCTGCATCTGCGGCAGCGACCTGTGGGCGTACCGCGGTGTCGCGGCCCGGGTGGCCGGTCAGCGGATCGGGCACGAGTTCCTCGGCATCGTCGAGGAGACCGGCTCCGAGGTGCGCGACTTCCGGCGCGGCGACTTCGTGGTCGCCCCCTTCGTCTGGTCGGACGGTACCTGCGACTACTGCCGCGAGGGCCTGCAGACCTCCTGCCCGCACGGCGGGTTCTGGGGCCAGGTGGGTTCGGACGGCGGGCAGGGCGAGGCCGTCCGGGTGCCCTTCGCCGACGGCACGCTCGTCCAGCTGCCCAAGGACGCCGCCTCGGACGAGAAGCTGCTGCCCGGCCTGCTCGCCCTCTCCGACGTGATGGCGACCGGGCACCACGCCGCCGTCACGGCCGGGGTGCGGCCGGGCGTCACCGTCGCGGTGGTCGGCGACGGCGCGGTCGGGCTCTGCGGCGTGCTGGCCGCGCACCGGCTCGGCGCGGGCCGGATCATCGCACTGGGCCGGCACCAGGTCCGGACCGACATCGCCCGCAAGTTCGGCGCCACCGACGTGGTCGCCGCGCGCGGCGAGGAGGCCGTGGAGGCCGTCCGGGAGCTGACCGGCGGTCAGGGCGCGCACGCCGTGCTGGAGGCGGTCGGCACCGAGGAGTCCATGCGGACCGCCATCTCGATCGCCCGCGACGGTGGCGCGGTCGGCTACGTGGGCGTGCCGCACGGCGGCAGCGCGGGGGTGGACATCGGCCAGATGTTCGGCCGCAACGTGTCGCTGCGCGGCGGCGTCGCCCCGGCCCGCGCGTACATCCCCGAGCTGCTGCCGGACGTGCTCTCCGGCGCGATCGACCCGGGCCTGGTCTTCGACCGCACGGTCGGCCTGGAGGGTGTGCCGGACGGCTACCGGGCGATGGACGACCGGTCGGCGCTGAAGGTGCGGATCGCCTTCTAGACCAGGGCGGGACACGCAGGATCGGGGTGGCTCCGGGACCGGGGCCACCCCGATCCTGTGTGTCCGAAGCTGACGTGTTTCGGCCAATTGGCGAGCGCTCCTGGGTGAAGATCCGGCTGATCGTGCCCGTTCTCTTCTCGCGACCCGTAGGTCACTCCTAACATCAGCCGCGCACAGCCGAACTGTGACGCCCCTCACGTCCGGTCGTTCCACCGTGCGCACCGCCCCGACGAAGGAGTCAGGAGAGACCGAGTGGAATCACCGCCGCCGACCAGCACCGAGCAGTCGTCCGTCCAACGGATCGAGGAGACCGCAGAGTTCCGCGAACTGCGCCGCTCCTTCCGGAGTTTCGCCTTCCCCGTCACCATCGGCTTCATCCTCTGGTACCTGCTGTACGTCCTGCTCTCCAGCTACGCCCCGGCCTTCATGGCCACCAAGGTGGCCGGACACGTCAACGTGGCGCTGGTGCTGGGCCTGCTGCAGTTCGTCACCACCTTCGCGATCGCCGCCTGGTACGCCCGCTACGCCGACCGCCGGCTGGACCCGCCGGCCACGGACATCCGGGCCCGGTACGAGGCCGCCACCGTCCACGCGCCCCGGGAGGCCGCCGAATGAGCACCCACTCGGCCGCCGGCCGGCTGGCGGCCGGTCAGCTGGCCACCGCCGCGACCGAGCACCGCGGCCTGACGATGACGCTGTTCGGCCTGTTCGTCCTCGCCACCCTGGGCATCACCGTCTGGGCCGGCCGGCAGACCAAGGACGCCTCCGACTTCTACGCCGGCGGCCGCGGCTTCACCGGCTTCCAGAACGGCCTCGCCATCTCCGGCGACTACATGTCCGCCGCCTCCTTCCTCGGCATCGCCGGCGCCATCGCGCTGTTCGGCTACGACGGCTTCCTGTACTCCATCGGCTTCCTGGTGGCCTGGCTGGTCGCCCTGCTGCTGGTGGCCGAGCCGCTGCGCAACTCCGGCCGCTACACCATGGCCGACGTGCTGGCCTTCCGGATGCGCCAGCGGCCGGTGCGGACCGCCGCCGGCATCTCCACCATCGTGGTGTCGATCTTCTACCTGCTCGCCCAGATGGTCGGCGCGGGCTCCCTGGTGGCCCTGCTGCTCGGCGTCGAGGGCGGCGCCGCCAAGCGCTGGACGATCGTCGCGGTCGGCGCGCTGATGGTCGTCTACGTCGCCATCGGCGGTATGAAGGGCACCACCTGGGTGCAGATCGTCAAGGCGGTGCTGCTGATCGCCGGCACCGCGCTGATGACCGTCCTGGTGCTCGCCAAGTACCACTTCAACATCTCGGCGCTGCTCGGCGCCGCCGCCGACGCCAGCGGCAAGGCCAACGCCTTCCTGGAGCCCGGCCTCAAGTACGGGGCCTCCGGCACCACCAAGCTCGACTTCCTCAGCCTGGGCCTGGCCCTGGTGCTGGGCACCGCGGGCCTGCCGCACATCCTGGTGCGGTTCTACACCGTCCCGACCGCCCGGGCCGCGCGCAAGTCCGTGCTCTGGGCGATCGGCATCATCGGCGGCTTCTACCTGATGACCCTGGCGCTGGGCTTCGGCGCCGCGGCGCTGGTCGGCCCCAAGGTGATCAAGGCCTCCAACGCGGCCGGCAACACCGCCGCCCCGCTGCTGGCCGAGAAGCTCGGAGGCGGCGCCGGCTCGACCGGCGGAGCCGTGCTGCTCGCGGTGATCTCGGCCGTCGCGTTCGCCACCATCCTGGCCGTGGTGGCCGGGCTGACCCTGGCCTCCTCGGCCTCCTTCGCCCACGATCTGTACGCCAACGTGATCCGGCGCGGCAAGGTCACCGAGAAGGAGGAGGTCCGCTCCGCCAAGCTCGCGGCGGTCGCGATCGGCGCGGTCGCCATCGTGCTCAGCATCTTCGCCGAGAAGCTCAACACCGCCGCGCTGGTCGCGTTGGCCTTCGCGGTGGCCGCCTCGGCGAACCTGCCCACCCTGCTCTACTCGCTGTTCTGGAAGCGCTTCAACACCAGGGGCGCGGTCTGCTCGGTCTACGGCGGCCTGCTCAGCTCGGTGCTGCTGGTGGTCTTCTCCACCGTGGTCTCCGGCAAGCCCACCTCGCTGCTGCCGCACTCCGACTTCCACTGGTTCCCGCTGGAGAACCCCGGCCTGGTCTCCATCCCGGTCGGCTTCCTGCTCGGCTGGATCGGCACCCTGCTCTCCAAGGAGGACGCCGACCCGGCGAAGTACGCTGAACTGGAGGTCCGCTCCCTCACCGGACTGGGCGCGCACTAGTTTTCCCACCGGACGGACGCCACCGGGCGGTGGCGGTCCCTGCGGTTAAGCTGGCCCGGCCCGCCGTGATGGCGGCCGGGCCGGCCGCACTCCAGGGAAGGGGCCCACCGTGCTCCTCGACACCTTCGGCCGCCAGGCCGTCGATCTGCGCGTCTCCCTCACCGATCGGTGCAACCTGCGCTGCACCTACTGCATGCCCGAGGAGGGCCTGCAGTGGCTCGCCAAGCCGGAGCTGCTCACCGACGAGGAGATCGTCCGGCTGGTCACCATCGCCGTGCGCGACCTCGGTGTCCGCGAGGTCCGCTTCACCGGCGGCGAGCCGCTGCTGCGCCCGGGGCTGGTCGGCATCGTCGCCGCCTGCGCGGAGCTGGCGCCCCGCCCGGAACTCTCGCTCACCACCAACGGCATCGGCCTGGCCCGCACCGCCACCGCCCTGCAGGCCGCCGGGCTGGACCGGGTGAACGTCTCGCTGGACACCCTGGACCCGGACACCTTCCACAGCCTGACCCGCCGGCGCCGCCACCACGACGTGCTGGCGGGCCTGGCCGCCGCCGAGGCCGCCGGGCTGAACCCGGTGAAGCTGAACGCCGTCCTGATGCGCGGGGTCAACGACCACGAGGCGGCCGACCTGCTCGGCTGGTGCCTGGAGCGCGGCTACGAACTGCGGTTCATCGAGCAGATGCCGCTGGACGCCCAGCACGGCTGGGACCGCTCGCAGATGGTCACCGCCGAGGAGATCCTCGGCCGCCTCACCGAGGCCTTCGAGCTCACCGCGGAGCCCTCTGCCGACCGCGGCGCCGCGCCGGCGGAGCGCTGGCTGGTCGACGGCGGGCCGGCGAGCGTCGGGGTGATCGCCTCGGTCACCCGGCCGTTCTGCCGGGCCTGCGACCGCACCCGGCTGACGGCCGACGGCCAGGTCCGCAACTGCCTGTTCGCCACCGGGGAGACGGACCTGCGCACCGCCCTGCGCTCCGGTGCGGCGGACGCCGAGATCGGCGCGCTGTGGAAGGCCGCGATGTGGGGCAAGAAGGCCGGGGCCGGCATCGACGACCCCGCGTTCCTGCAGCCCGAACGGCCGATGTCGGCGATCGGCGGCTGAGGGCCGGAGCCCCGGTCCGGTCCGGCCGGGAGCGACCGGTCGGGAGCGGCGGCGATCCGGTCAGGCCCCGGCGGGTGCGGCCGGCGGGTGCGGCTGCGACTGTGCTCCGGCCTGGGCCTGGGCCGCCGTCCACTCGGCGAACGGCAGGACCTCCTTGAGGAACCCCCGCACGCTCAGGAACTGCGAGAGGTGCTCGCGGTGGTCGTCGCAGGCCAGCCAGGTCTTGCGGCGGTCCGGGGTGTGCAGCTTGGGGTTGTTCCACACCAGCACCCAGACGGCGGCGGCCCGGCACCCCTTGCCCGAGCAGATCGGGCTCTCCGGTTGCCCCGCCGCGCCGGCGAAGAGGCTGAGTGAGGGCTGCTGGTCGTCCTGGGGGGTCATCGCGGGCCGTCCTGTGGCGTCGGGGCCCTCCGGCTCGGGGGAGGGGCGGGAGTGTGCACCGCCAGTCTCTCGCACCCGTCGGGCGCCCCCCGGCGCGGCCGGGCCCGGTCGTACCGCGGGCGACCTGATGGCGTGCGACCTGACCGGGTGCGGGCATGGCGACGCCGGGCAGCCACGGGGGGAGCCGCCCGGCGTCGGTCCGTCGCTCCGACGGGGGATGCGGAGCGCGTACGCAGTATGTCACGGCTGAGAGCCCTTTCGGGGGGCTCTTTCATGATTAATCTGAGGGTGGTTTGAGCTTTCCGCCGGACTAAACATCGGCAATCCGGAGGAAACGGACAGTCACTCGTCCTTGGCTCCGGGTGCCGCCGGTGCGGCCCCGCCGCCGCCCGTTCCGCCCGGTCCCAGCATCAGCGGAGTCTCGGCCGGGACGGCGAAGGTGCTCGGCAGCCCGGGCGCCCGCTCCCGGCCGGCGTTGGCGATCAGCACCGCGAAGTACGGCAGCAGCACGCCGCCGGCCAGCGCGACGAAGGCGACGTACCGCTGGACGTCCCACATGATCACTGCGAGCAGTACGCAGAGGGTGCGGACCAGCATCGAGATGACGTAGCGGCGCTGGCGCCCGCGGACATCCTCGGTGAGACTGCTCCGCGCTCCGGTGATCCGGAAGACCGGTCCGCCGCCGGCGCTCCTGCCCATGTCCTACCGCCTTCGTCTGCACCCGCACGCCTCGCCGTGCGGCCCTCCTCACCGTACGCCGCGGCGGCGCCCTTCAGGAGAGTGGGGGAGGAACCGGCTGCCGCGCCGCGCCCGGGCCCGGGCCGGGGCGGCGGCCCGTCCGGGGTGCGCTTGGGCCGAACGGCGCCAAGACTGTGAGCTGCAAGGGGAACGCCACCGGCCGTCGGCGGCCCCGATCCCTGGGAGCTGGCATGTGGGCAATCGTCTCGGCACTGATCGAAGGGCTGGTCCTCGGTGTGATCGCCCGGCTGCTGATCCCGGGCAAGCAGGACGTCCCGCTCTGGCTCACCATGATCCTCGGCATGATCGGCGCGATGATCGGGAACGGCGTGGCCCATGTCTTCGGGGTGGCGAACACCAGCGGGATCGACTGGTGGCGCCATCTCTTCCAGCTGGGTGCGGCGATCGTGGTGATCGCGACGGTCGCGCCGCTCTGGGCGGGCCGCAAGCAGCACTGACCGCCCGGGCGTCACCCCCGGCCGGTCGTACCGGTGGGGAAGGCCCCGGCCGGTCCGGCCGGGGCCTTCCCCGCCTGCGGAGCTCAGCTCGTGCTCAGCCGTCGGACCTGCTCAGGTACCGCGGCGCCACCGAGTCCGTCAGCCAGACCCCGTTGGCGCTGACCCGGAACTCGTGCCCGGCCGCCGCCATTGCGGCGGCGTCCACCACCAGCACCGCCGGACGCCCGTGCCGGGAGCCGACCCGGACGGCCGTCCCGGTGTCGGCGGACAGGTGGACGTCCTGGCGCGCCATCGGCAGCAGCCCGTCCCGGAAGATCGCCTCCAAAGTCCGGACGGCGGTGCCGTGGTAGAGCACCGGGGGCGGCTCGGTGGCGGTCAGGCCGAGGTCGACCGCCACCGAGTGGCCCTGGCTGGCCCGGATCGACAGGCCGTCGTCGGAGAAGGCGAACCGGCGCTTGTTGTTCGTCTCGACCACGTGGTCCAGCTCGGCGCGGCTCACCGCCCGGCGGTGCCGGGCCAGCGCGGCGAGCAGCACGTCCACCCGGACCCAGCCCGCCTCGTCCAGCGTGACGCCCACCGAGGCCGGATCGTGCCGCAGGATGCGCGAGAGCATCTTGGAGGTCTTGACCGTGCGTTTCTCGTCCACTCTTCCATCGTCCCTGTCGGGTCAGGGCTCCTACGAGGCCTGGCTCACGGAGCTCATGTTGAAGTCCGCCACCCGGACGGGCGGCATCGCGGCGCGGGTGAACCAGTCGCCCCACTCGCGCGGCAGGCAGCGTTCGGTGCGGCCCACCTCGGTGATCCGCCCGAGCAGGTCCACGGGCGACTCGTTGAAACGGAAGTTGTTCACGGCGGCGACCACCTCGCCGTTCTCGACCAGGTAGACGCCGTCCCGGGTGAGGCCGGTGAGCAGCAGCGTCGCCGGGTCGACCTCCCGGATGTACCAGAGGCAGGTGAGCAGCAGCCCGCGCTCCGTGCGGGCGATCATCTCCTCCAGCGTCGGCGCGGCGGCCTGGTCGCCGCTCTCCAGCACCAGGTTGTCGACGGCCGGGGTGAGCGGCAGGCCGGTCAGGCCGGTCGAGTGCCGGGTGGTGAGCAGGTTGGTCAGCTCGCCGTCGCGGATCCAGTCGGTGGCGCCCAGCGGCAGGCCGTTGTCGAACACCGAGGAGTCGCCGCCGGTCGCGTGGGTGAGCACGAAGGGCGCGGCCTCCAGCCCCGGCTCGGCCGGGTCGGAGCGCAGCGTCAGCGGCAGCTTGCCGAGCTTGTCGCCGATCCGGGTGCCGCCACCCGGCTTGGAGAAGACCGTGCGGCCCTCGGCCGCGTCCCGGCCGCCGGACGACCAGCTCAGGTAGACCATCAGGTCGGCGACGGCCGAGGGCGGCAGCAGCGTCTCGTAGCGGCCGGCCGGCAGGTCGATCCGCCGCCCGCCCCAGGCGAGGCGCTCGGTGAGGGTGCGGTGCAGCTCGGTGACGTCCACGTCCCGGAAGTCCCGGGTGGCGGCGCCGGCCCAGGCGGAGCCGGTGAGGTCGGCGGTCTTGGCGTTCAGCTCGACCGTGCCGGTCGGCTGGTCGTGCCGCAGCCGCAGGCCGGTGGAGGTACCGAGGTAGCTGGAGGTCACCTCGTGGCGGGCGAAGCCGTACAGCAGCTCGCCCTGGGCGGCGGCCCGGGCGAAGGCGGCGCCCAGCGCGGGCGCGAAGTCCGCGAACACCTCGACCGTGGTCCCGGCCGGGGGCTCGGTGAAGTCGGGGGAGGACGGCCGGTCGGCGATCAGCGGCTGGGCGTCCTCGGCCGGGCCGGCGTCGCGGGCGGCCGCCTCGGAGGCCCGGACCAGGCTCTCCACCTCGTCGAGCGTGACGGCCTCGCGGGCCACCACGCCGGACGCGGTGCCCTGCCCGCCGTCGACGGTGGAGATCACCGTGAGCCGCCGGCCCCGGGTGACGCCGTTGGTGGTCAGCGCGTTCCCGGCCCAGCGCAGGTTCGCGGTCGACTCCTCGTCGGCGATCACCAGGCAGCCGTCGGCGCGGGAGAGTCCGAGCGCCCGCTCGACCAGTTCGTGGGGTTGGATCGCGGCCATCAGTGACCCGCCTCCTGCTGGGTGTTGAGCACGTTGACGTTGCGGAAGAGCGCGGACGGGCAGCCGTGGCTGACCGCAGCGGCCTGGCCCGGCTGCGCCTTGCCGCAGTTGAAGGCCCCGCCCAGGACGTAGGTCTGCGGGCCGCCGACGGCGGCCATCGAGCCCCAGAAGTCGGTGGTGGTGGCCTGGTAGGCGAAGTCCTTCACCTGGCCGGCGAGCCGGCCGCCCCGGATCGCGTAGGCGCGCTGGCCGGTGAACTGGAAGTTGTACCGCTGCATGTCGATCGACCAGGAGCGGTCGCCGACGATGTACAGACCCTTCTCCACGCCCTCGAACAGGCCCGCGGTGTCCGGGCCGTCCGCGGCCGGCTGCAGCGAGACGTTGGCCATCCGCTGCACCGGCACGTGCGCGGGGGAGTCCGCGAACGCGCAGCCGTTGGAGCGGCCGAGGCCCTTCAGCGCGGCCATGCCGCGGTCCAGCTGGTAGCCGGTCAGGACGCCGTCCTTCACCAGGTCCCAGGACTGGGTGGCCACCCCCTCGTCGTCGTAGCCGATGGTGGACAGGCCGTGCTCGGCCGTCCGGTCGCCGGTGACGTGCATCAGGCCGGAGCCGTACCGCAGGCTGCCGAGCTTGTCGAAGGTGGCGAAGGAGGTGCCCGCGTAGGCGGCCTCGTAGCCGAGCGCCCGGTCCAGCTCGGTGGCGTGGCCGATCGACTCGTGGATGGTCAGCCAGAGGTTGGACGGGTCGACCACCAGGTCGTACACGCCGGCCTCGACGCCCGGCGCCTTCATCTTCTCGGCCAGCAGCGTGGGCAGTTCGGCCAGTTCGGCGTCCCAGTCCCAGCCGGTGCCGCGCAGGTACTCGAAGCCCCGCCCGACCGGCGGCGCCAGCGTCCGCATCGAGTCGAAGGCACCGGTCCGCCCGTCGACCGAGGTGGCCTCCACCTCGGGGTGCAGCCGAATCCGCTGTTGGGTGGTCATGGTGCCCGCGGTGTCGGCGTAGAACTTGTTCTCCTGCACCGTCAGCAGGCTCGCCCTGACGTGCGAGACGCCGTCGGCGGCCAGCAGCCGCCGGCTCCAGTCGGCCAGCAGCGCCGTCTTCTCCGCGTCCGGCACCTCGAACGGGTTCACCTCGTACGACGAGATCCAGGTCGCGTCCGGGTAGACCGGCTCCTCGGCCAGCTCGACCACGTCCTTCGAGCCCGCGGCCCGGCTGATCCCGCCGGAGAGCCGGGCCACCGCCACCGCCTGCTCGGCGACCCGGGCCACCGCGTCGGTGGTCAGGTCCACCCCGGCGGCGAAGCCCCAGGCGCCGTCCAGCAGCACCCGGACGGCGAAGCCGAGCTGGACGCTGTCGGTGGTGCCGGCCGGCCGGGCGTCCCGCAGCCGCCAGGAGGCGCTGCGAACCCGCTCCAGGCGGAAGTCGGCATGTGTGACGCCTAGTTCGCGAGCCCGGGTGAGCGCCGCGTCGGCCAGGGCGCGCAGGGGGTGGGCGAGGAAGAGCGGATCGACGGCGCGACCGTGCTGGGCACCGGCACCGGTCGTCGCGGGCATCGGGGTCAATCGGGCTCCCTGGATCGGGGACGGCAAGGGGGCGGGGCGGTCCGGTCAGGGAGGCCCGCATCGAATCATGGCCGCTCGCACCGCATTCGGCCAGCAGATTTGGCCCGCGCCGCCCCGTGGCGAGGATCCGTCCGGTGGTCCTTCCGCTACCTCAAGAGGCTTCCGGAGGGCATGTGTTGACACCGATAGTGGCCCGTGGGGGGTGGGGGCGACGGCTGTCGTGTTCACGGGGCGCCTGGCGCAGCTGGGCCTGCTGGGCCTGCTGGGGCTGGCCGGGTACTGGCCGGGTACTGGGCGGTGACCGGATTCCGGTGGGGCGCCGGAGGCCTGGCGGCAGCTCTGCTGGCACTCAACCTCGCCCGGCCCTACAACGCCGCGATGATGACCCGGCTGTCGGCCGGCCGGTCGTCGCAGGAGATCGCCGAGCAGTACCGCGTCGCCGAGCGGTGGACCCGGGTGTTCAGCCCGCTGCGGGGCGCCCGGGCCGCGCGCCGGGCCCAGCTCCTCCACCTGGAGGGCCGCGCCCTCGCCGACGCGGGCGGCCACCGGGAGGCCCTGCTGGCCGACGCCGGCGCCCTCCGGGCCGAGTACCTGGCCGCGCTCGGCCGGATCGAGGAGGCCGTCGACGCCCAGCGGGCCGTGGTGGCGCTGCTGGACGGGCAGGGTGCCCGGCAGGCCGACCCCGAGGACCGGGCGGTGGCCTGGGACGGACTGAGCGACCGCCTGCACACGGTGGGGCGCTGGGAGGAGGCGGACCGGGCCGCGCACCGGGCCGACGCCGTCCGGGCCGCCCGGGCCCGGCGCGGCGCCCGTGCCCCGAGGGGGGGAGGGGCGCCGCGCGGCCAGGCTCTGAGCGCACCCGGGCAGCGGGGAAGCGGGCCGTCAGGCCGGGCCGGCGGTCAGGCCAGGCCCTCCCACCAGCCGTCCAGCTCCGGCGGGTTGTCCACGTCGACCCGCTCGCCGGGGCGCGGCACCGCCAGCGGCACGGCCTGCGCCTTCGCCTCGGCCAGCAGTCGCTCCACCGGCTCCGCCCACGGGTGCAGCCCCAGGTTGAAGGTGCACCAGTGCACCGGGACGAGCAGCCCGGCGTCGAGGTCCCGGTGCGCCAGGACGGCGTCCTCCGGCGTCATGTGGATGTCAGACCAGGCCTCGTCGTACGCGCCGATCTGCACCAGCGCGGCGTCGAACGGGCCGTGCTGCTCGCCGATCGCCTTGTACCCCTCGAAGTAGCCCGAGTCGCCGGTGTAGAACACCTTGCGGGTCGGACCGGCGATCACCCAGGACCCCCACAGGGTGGTGTTGCGGGTCAGGCCGCGGCCGGAGAAGTGGTGCGCGGAGGTCAGGGTGAGCACCAGGTCGCCCAGGGTGCAGGTCTCGTCCCAGTCCAGCTCGATGATCCGGTGCTCCGGCACACCCCAGCGCCGCAGGTGGCCGCCGATGCCGAGCGGCACCGCGAACGGCGCGGACTGGCTGAGCACCAGCCGCTTCACGGTCGCCATGTCGAGGTGGTCGTAGTGGTCGTGCGAGATCAGCACCGCGTCGACCGGCGGCAGCTCCTCCAGCTCCACCGGCACCGGGTGCAGCCGCTTGGGGCCGACGTGCGCGGCGGGGGAGCAGCGGTCGCTCCAGATCGGGTCCAGCAGCACCCGGGTGCCCTCGATCTCGACCAGCGCCGAGGCGTGCCCGTACCAGGTGATCTCGACGCCGGCGGCGGCCTGCCGCGGCCCGCCCGCCGTCCGGACGGTCGGCACCGGGAGGACCGGCGTGCGGCCCTCGCGCTCGAACAGCATCCGGCGTACGGTGCCGCGGTCGATCTCCGGCCGGGCGGTGTCCCGGGCCAGGGCGGACGGGGCGTTGTGGAAGACGCCGTCCCGGTACTGGGGCGAGCTGCGGACCCGCTCCTCCCGCTCGGCGTCGGGGCGCCGCCCGAAGGCCGCCGGCAGGTCGCGCAGCGACCAGGCGGCCGCCCCCGCTCCCGCCGCCAGGGCGGCCAGGGCCAGCAGTCGTCCCCGTCGGCCGGTGGTACCGGGCTGTGCCTCGCTCATCAGGGCTCTGCCTTCACTGGGAGTCGTCGGGCGGTGGCGTTGTGACAACCGGGCCGTGCCAAATCGGTGCGGGCGGCCCGTGGTTGCCCGCCTGGTGGTCCGCGTGCATGTCCGCACCGAGAAGGCAACGGGCACACCCTGCCGAGTTGTTCCCGGCCGGGCCGACCACCGTGCCCTCCACTGTGCCATTGTCGGAACGCGACAGTTCAGCCGGTACGGACCTGTGGGAGCCCGATTCGTCGCATCCTCCCCGCGGCCGATAGCGTCACACTGCGTGCGCGTTTCGCCGTACGCGGACGACCTGGCCGGCAGGGGCGGACACCGCCCGGGCCACCGGGTCCCATGGTCAACTACGGAGAGAGGTGGATCGTTGAGCCGCTCGGTTCTCGTCACCGGAGGCAACCGGGGCATCGGCCTCGCGATCGCCCAGGCCTTCGCCGAGGCGGGCGACAAGGTCGCCATCACCAGCCGCTCGGGTGAGGTGCCCGAGGCCCTGGCGAAGTACGACGTGCTCGCGGTCCGCTGCGACATCGACGACACCGCCCAGGTCGACGCCGCCTTCGGCGAGGTCGAGGCCAAGCACGGCGCGGTCGAGGTGCTGGTCGCCAACGCGGGCATCACCAAGGACACCCTGCTGCTCCGGATGACCGAGGAGGACTTCACCTCGGTCGTCGACACCAACCTCACCGGGGCCTTCCGGGTGGTCAAGCGCGCGTCGAAGCTGATGATGCGGGCCCGCAAGGGCCGCGTGGTGCTGATCTCCTCGGTGGTCGGCCTGAGCGGATCGCCGGGCCAGGCCAACTACGCCGCGTCCAAGGCCGGCCTGGTCGGGTTCGCCCGCTCGCTGGCCCGTGAGCTCGGACCGCGCAACATCACCGTCAACGTGGTGGCGCCGGGCTTCGTGGACACCGACATGACCGCGGTGCTCAGCGACGAGCGCCGTAAGGAGATCGTCGCGGGGGTGCCGCTCGGCCGGTACGCCGCCCCGTCCGAGATCGCCACCACCGTGCGGTTCCTCGCCTCCGACGAGGCCGCGTACATCACCGGAGCCGTCATTCCCGTAGACGGCGGATTGGGCATGGGTCACTGATCACATGAGCGGAATTCTCGAGGGCAAGCGCATCCTGATCACGGGTGTGCTGATGGAGTCCTCCATCGCCTTCCACACCGCGAAGCTGGCCCAGGAGCAGGGCGCGGAGATCATCCTCACCGCCTTTCCCCGGCCCAGCCTGACCGAGCGGATCGCCCGCAAGCTGCCCAAGCCGGTCAAGGTCCTGGAGCTCGACGTCTCCAGCGACGAGCAGCTGGCCGGCATCGCCGACCAGGTCCGCGAGCACCTGCCGACCCTGGACGGCATCGTCCACTCGATCGGCTTCGCCCCGCAGGACGCTCTCGGCGGCAACTTCCTGAACACCCCGTGGGAGTCCGTGGCGACCGCCATGCAGGTCTCCGCGTTCTCGCTGAAGTCGCTGACGACGGCGCTGCTCCCGCTGATGCAGGACGGCGGCTCGGTGGTCGGCCTCACCTTCGACGCGCAGTTCGCCTGGCCGCAGTACGACTGGATGGGCCCGGCCAAGGCCGCGCTGGAGGCGACCTCCCGCTACATGGCCCGTGACCTCGGGCCCCGCAACATCCGGTGCAACCTGGTCTCGGCCGGCCCGATCGGCTCGATGGCCGCGAAGTCCATCCCGGGCTTCTCGGAGCTGGCGGCGGTCTGGGACTCCCGCTCCCCGCTGAAGTGGGACCTCGCGGACCCGGAGCCGGCCGGCCGCGGCGTCGTCGCGCTGCTGTCGGACTGGTTCCCGAAGACCACCGGCGAGATCATCCACGTCGACGGCGGCCTGCACGCCATCGGCGCCTGACACCCGCGCGAACCCGCTGCCGGCCGGGTCACGACCCGCCCGAGCGCACCGCCCGAACACCGCTGCCCGCCCGCCACCCGTGAAGTGGCGGGCGGGCAGCGGTGCGTTCGGAGCCGGCCGGTGCGGCGGCCCGCAGGCCGCCGCGACCGGTCAGCGCGGGGCGATCGGCTCGCAGCCCCGCTGGGCCGCCACCGCGTCGGCGAACCGGGCGAAGAGGTCCTTCGGCAGCTCGCTGCGGGCCTCGCCCCGGCCGTCCCGCAGCGCGCTGTCCAGGTACGACACCCCGAGGTAGAGGGTGTCCTTGCCGCACGGCACCAGGATCGGGCCGTCGGTGTCGCCGGTACCGCGCCAGCCGGCCGGCAGCGCGGCCCGCAGGTCGGTGTCCAGGGCGGCCGCGCCGATCCAGGCCTGGTCGGCGGTCACCGTGAAGCTGACCACCGGCGACACCAGGTGCCCGTCGTCCACCCCGCAGATCCAGACCGGCGCGCCCTCGCTGCTGACCCGCTCGCGCAGCGGGGTGGTGCGCCCGGCGGTACTCCCGAGGCCGAGTCCGGGCAGCCCGCAGGCCTTGCCGTCCTCGGAGGCGCGGGCGTCGCCGCCGGGGTCGCCCAGCCGGTCCCCGGCCGGGCCGGCGTCGCCGCACCCGGCCTGCCGTCCGACGGCGGCGGCCAGGCCGTCGGCCACTCGGGCCAGCGCCGTCCGGGCGGCGGTGTCGGGCTGCTCCTCGGCGCGGCGCTTCTCCGGCAGGACGTCGTCCGGCGAGAACCAGACGTCGGCCCACAGGACGTCCGCGTCGCCCCGGGACTTCAGCGGCAGCGGGTCCTTCGCCGGGACGGGCAGCACGCAGCCGGCCGGCAGCAGCACCCAGCCGGTCCGGTTGGAGAACGCGCCCGGCCGGCCGCCCTCCAGCTGCGACATCTGCGGCACGGTCCTGACCTGCTGGTCGATGCCGGGGCTGACCGCGCGCTCGGTGCGCAGCGTGACGTGGGCCCGGGCGGTGCCGCCCAGGCCCGTCCGGGCGGTGATCGTGCAGGAGACCGTCGGGTCCCCGGCACGGGCCGTGGACCCGGATTCGGTGATCCGCCCGGCGCCCAGGAGCTGCTGCGCGTCGGCCCGGGACACCGCGCCGCCGCAGAGGCGGTCGGGGCCGAACACGTTGGTCAGGCGCCAGGCGAGGAGGGCGCCGGCCGAGACGGCCAGGACGGCGGCGAGCGCGATCCAGGCCGTCCGGCGACGGGAGAGCGCCATCGTCACTCGGCCGATCCGTGCCGGCCGAGGGCGATCATCGCCTCGTTGTAGCCGCGGTCGTGGCCGTCGCGCAGGCTGGTGTTGACCTCGTTGGCCAGCTCGCTCTTCGGGTCCAGGCCGTTGTGCTCGGCCCACCCGATGACCATCTGGGTGCCCTGGTTGAGGTTGGCGTCGTGGGAGCTGGAGGCCTCGCTGTTGGCCTTGTCGACGGCTTCCTCCTTCACGCCGTCGGACCAGTTGCTGACGCCCAGGTCGACCAGGCTGCCCGCGACGTCGCCGACGACGGGGATGTAGCCGGTGGCCAGGCCGCCGCCGCTGGAGACCAGCTCGCCGGTCTTGTCCGCCCACTCCTTCTTGTCGTCCCGCTCGTCCAGCAGGATGTCGCTCCTGATGGCGTCGAGGGTGCCGAGCGCGGAGCCGGAGCGGTCGGTCGGCCCGGTTCGGTCGTGGTCGGGGCGGCCGGAGTCGGCCGGGAGGTCGCCGATGACCTGGGCGGACTTGGCCTTCTCGGCCTCGTACAGGGCGGCGTAGGCCTCCGGGTCGTCCGAGACGCCGCGCATCACCCGGGTGAGCGATGAGCTGTCGTCGGAGAGGTGGCCCTTGCCGCCCTCCTCCCAGGCGCCGTCCTTGTGCTTGGCGGTGCTGAGCTCCGCGCCGAGGATGTCGTGGGTGTCGTCGACGTAGTCGGAGAGCGCGCCGGCCAGCGGCTTGCGGAGGTTGTCGGGGATCTCCTGGCCCTTGTTGTCCTGGTCGAGGGCGTCGATGGTGCCCTGCATGACCCGGGCCTGGGCCGGGGTGTGCGCCCCGCCGTTGTGGGTGGTGCCGGTCGGGTCGCCGGTGGTGGCGGCCTCCAGGGCCGCGCCGAGGCCGGCCCGCTGGAACGGGTCGTCCATCTTCATCGGCGCGCTGTAGAGCGTGTTCATGTAGTTCTCGGGCCACTTGCGGTCGCGCAGCAGGTAGTCGAGACGGTCCTTGGCGCCGGGGGAGTCCGGGTCGAGGAAGCCGGTGGCGGCCTCGGGGTTCTTCCCCATCTGCTTGAGCACGCCGTCCAGCGGGTCGGTGACGAGGTCCTGGCGCTCGCCGTCGAACTGGTGGCTCCAGATCTGCGGGTGCTTCTTCTCGACGTCGATGATGTCGGCGCCCAGGTCGTTCAGGTACTCCTTGGAGTACTGCGCGTCGCCCTTGGACATCAGGGTGGCGAGCGTCTGGTAGCCGTACACCGGCGAGGTGTTGCGCCCCAGGTTCTTGTCGCCGATGTCCTTCATGCCCTTGCGCCAGTCCTGGTAGAACTTGCTGTTCGGGTCACGGGTGGCGCCGGCGACGGTGTTGGCAAGGTTGGTCTGGAGCTGGCCGTAGCCCTCCTTGTTCTTGGCGTCCCGGTCGCCGCCGATCTTCTCCAGCTGGTCGGCGAGCTTGAGGGTGCCCTCGGGGCCGAGCGTGTTGAGCAGGGTCTGGCCGTACTGCGGGTTGTTCGCGTTGGCCTTCATCAGGTTGTTGAGCTCGGCGAGCTCGCCCGGCTCCAGCTTGCCGTCCTTCTTCAGCTTCTCGGCGAGGTCGGCGGCGCGGCGTCCGTCGGCCGCGTCACCGCCGCCTATGGCCTGCCCGTTGAAGGTGTTGAAGGGGTCGCCGGCCTTGGAGGCGCGCTTGAGGGCCAGCGAGGCGCGCTCGTCGGCCGCGGTGGCCTCGGCGAGCGCGGCGTTGATCTGCTGGGTCCACTTGCCGGCGGCGGAGCTGCGCTCCTCCATGTAGCCGGGGTCGTGGTGCATGGCGTTGCGCTCGGCCTGGCTGTACTGGCTGGTGTCGAAGACGGCCTGGCCGGTGCCGGTCACCTTCATGCCGTCGGCGGCGGCGTCCGCGGCGGCGGCCTTGAGCTTCTTCTGTGCGGCCTCGAAGTCGGCGTGCGCGTCCGCGATGATCGTCGAGACCGCCCGGGCCTCGGTCTGCGCGTCGATGCTCTGCTGCTTGGTGATCAGTACGTGCTGGTGGGCGGCGCCGGCCGCACTGCCCATCCACAGGTTCTGGCCGCCGGTGACGCTCAGCACCTCGTTCTCCAGGCGGTGCTGCACGCCTTCGTACTTCTTCGCCATCGACTCCCAGTCGGTGGCGGCGGTGCTGAGCGCGGACAGGTCCGCGTTGAGGACGTCCTCGTAGCCGAGCATGGTCAGCGCCCCCCGAACGACTGGGCGAGGACGCCGTCGATGCCGACGTAGTTGATGTGGGTCTGGCGCATCATGCCGGCCTCCTGGTTGAGGCGGGTGTTGAGCGTGGAGACCTGCTCGTGCCACTCGGTCAGGGCGGCACGCAGCGAGTTGGCGGTGTCCCAGCCGCTGAGCTTGGAGGCCGCGGCCCCGGTCGAATCGTCCGCGGTCCTGCCTGCCGCAGTGCTCTCGGTGGCGATGCTGTCGAGTGCCAGCGCCGCCTTGTCGAGGGCGCTGGGTGCCACACCTGTGGTCCCCGCGTCTGGGTCAGCCATCGATTCTCCCCGAATTCTTCATGCTTGACTGTCAGTTGACCGGTTGTTGACCAGTTCTAGCGGGACGTTAGCACGTGTATACGACCAGGTTCCGGCCTGTCCGGGTCAGGACTCGGCCGGGGTGCAGGCCCCGATCGCCCGGCCGGCTTCCACCGAGGCGCGGCGGGCGTCGCCGGCCCGGATGGCGGCGAGGATGCCGTCGTGGCCGAGGTACCGCTCGGGGACGAGTTCGGGGCCGACGTCGTGGCGCAGGTGGGCCCGCATGACCTCGCCGAGGTCCGCGTACACGGCGGCGAGCACGTCGTTGTGGGCGGCGGCCACCACGGCCTGGTGGAAGGCCGCGTCGGCCTGCACGAAGTCCTCGGCGTCGCCGGAGGACCAGGCCTCCTCGCGTCGGGCCAGGGTGTTCTCCAGCAGGTCGAGGTCGCGCTGGTTGCGCCGGTCGGCGGCGAGTCCGGCGGCGGAGGTCTCCAGGGTGGCGCGCAGCTCGGCGACCTGCTGCTGGTCCGCGTCGGCGAAGCGGCGGTGCATCACGCCGGCCAGCTCGCTGGTGGCCAGGACGTAGGTGCCGGAGCCCTGGCGGATGTCCAGCAGCCCGTTGTGGGCGAGCGCCCGGACGGCCTCGCGGACGGTGTTGCGGGCGACCCCCAGCTGCTCGACCAGCGCGACCTCGGTGGGGATGCGCGAGCCCACGGGCCACTCGCCGGAGGTGATCTGGGTCCGCAGCTGCGCGATCACCTGGTCGGACAAGGGGGTGCGCCTCGGGGAGGACAGCGCCACGGGGGGCTCCTAGCGGCTAGGTCGGATCGGGCCATCATGCCAAGAACGGCCGGGCGGGCCGGTCGGGACCGGCCCGGGTGGTGCGGGACGGCGTGCGGTGGCTGTGCGGGTGGTGCGGGACGGCGTGCGGTGGCGGTGCGTGGTGCCGGCGGGCGGCACCGGGGATACCGGCGTGCGTTAATTCATCCCATCATTCTATGATGTCGTTCATGTCCACCGCAGCAGACTCCCCCGCAGACGCCCGGCCGCTCCCTCGGACCGACCCTCCGACCACCGGCCGGGCCGAGTCCGGCGCCCGCGACGGGCGGCCCGCCCCCGCCCGCACCGAGTACCTCGGGGTGCTGTTCGCCGTGGCCATCGCCGCGGCGGCCTTCAACCTCCGGCCCGTGGTCACCAGCCTCGGCCCGCTGCTCGACCAGGTCCGTGCGGACCTCGGTATGAGCGCCACCGTCGCCGGCCTGCTCACCGCCGTCCCCTCGCTCTGCTTCGCGCTCTTCGGCCTGGCGGCGCCCGCGCTGGCCCGCCGGATCGGCCCGATCGCGGTGGTCACGGCCGGCCTGGGCGCGATCACCCTCGGTGTGCTGGCCCGCTCCTTCGCCGGCGGCACCGCGGTGTTCCTGCTGCTGACCGCGCTCGCGCTGGCCGGCGTGGCGGTCGCCAACGTGCTGATCCCGGTCGTCATCAAGCGGTACTTCCCGGACCGGGTCGGGCCGATGATCGGCCTCTACTCGATGGCGCTGTCCGCCGGCACGGCGCTGGCGGCGGCCGTCACGGTGCCGCTGACCTCCGCCCTCGGCGGCGACTGGCGGGTGGGCCTGGGCGTCTGGGCCGGGGTCGGCGCGATCGCGCTGGTGCTCTGGCTGGCCACCCTGCTGCTGCACCGGGAGCGGGCCGGCGGCGCCGCGTCCCGGGCCGCCGAGCGGCTGCCGATCCTGCGCAGCCGCACCGCCTGGGCGCTGGCCTGCTTCTTCGGGCTCCAGGCCACCGGCGCGTACGTGACGATGGGCTGGATGCCGCAGATCTTCCAGGACGCCGGCATCTCCTCCTCCACGTCCGGGGTGCTGCTGGCGCTGACCATGGTGGTCGGGGTGCCGGTCTCCTTCGTGCTGCCGAACTGGGCCGCCCGCCGGGGTGACCAGCGGATCTTCGTGGTGGTGCTGGCCGCCTGCGGGATCGCCGGCTACACCGGGCTGGCGCTGGCGCCGGCCGGTGCGCCCTGGGTCTGGGCCGCGCTGATGGGCCTGTCGAACTGCGCCTTCCCGCTGGTGCTCACCATGATCGGGCTGCGGGCCAGGACCTCGGGCGGGGTGGCGCAGCTGTCCGCCTTCGCGCAGGGCCTCGGCTATCTGATCTCCATCCCCGGCCCGATCCTGATCGGCAGCCTCTACCAGGCCACCGGCCGGTGGTACCTGCCGCTGGGCTTTCTGGCCCTGCTGCTGCTGCCCCAGATGGCTTTCGGCCTGCGGGCCGGTCTGCCCCGGTTCATCGAGGACGAGGCCGTCCGCCCGGTGGCGCCGGCGGCTTCCTGAGCCGGGGCGCGGCGGCGCCCGGCGCCCGGGGGCGGCCGGGGTGCTGCCGGGGGCGGGGGCCGGGACCGGGCCGTCCGGGCGGGGGTGCGAGACTCGGGGCATGCCCGTACTCGAACCGAATCCCACCGACGGCCACAAGAAGCTGGCCCAGATCGCCGGCCTGATCGCCGGCATCGTCGTCCTGCTGGCCGTGGTCGCGATCGTCGCGAAGAACCTCGGCTGAGCGGCGCGGTCGATCCTGTCCCACTCCTGAGGGTGGCGCTGCCCTGAGCGCCGCGCCCGACGGCCGGTTTTCTGCCAAGCTTGCTGGGTATGAGCGCCGAAACGTCCCGCAGGATCATCGTTCTTCGCCACGCCAAGGCCGACTGGCCCAACGGGGTGGACGATCACGAGCGGCCGCTGGCCGATCGTGGCCGTCACCAGGCCCCGGACGCCGGCCGCTGGCTGGTCGACTCCGGCATCAATCCCGACTATGTGCTCTGCTCGACGGCCCTGCGCACCCGCGAGACCTGGAAGCTCGCCGTGCACGAGCTGCCCAGGCGCCCGCAGCGGACCGTCTACGAGGACCGGGTGTACGAGGCCAGCCCCGGCGAGATCATCACGGTGCTGCAGGAGACCCCGGACGAGTTCGTCGACGTGGTGCTGGTCGGTCACAATCCGGGCGTGCTGGGCCTGACCCAGGTGCTGGCGGGCGACGCGGGGGACCGCGAGGCGCTGGAGCGGCTGCGGCTCGGCGGGTTCCCGACGGCGGCCATCGCGGTGCTGGCCTTCACCGGCTCCTGGAAGGGCGTCGAGCCCGGGGTGGCCGAGCTGGTGACGTACCACACGCCGCAGGACTGAACGGACGACCGAAAGGGGCGCGAGGAGTGATCCTCGCGCCCCTTTCGTCGGTGTCCGTCCGGGTCACTCGGTCGGGGTGCCGTCCAGGGCGTCGGCCGCCTCGACCTCCTCGCGGGTGATCCCCAGCAGGTAGAGCACGGTGTCCAGGAAGGGCACGTTCACCGCGGTGTCGGCCGCCTGACGCACCACCGGCTTGGCGTTGAAGGCCACCCCGAGACCGGCCGCGTTGAGCATGTCCAGGTCGTTGGCGCCGTCGCCGATCGCCACCGTCTGCTCCAGCGGGACCTTCGCCTGCTCGGCGAACCGGGCCAGCCAGCGGGCCTTGCCCGCACGGTCCACGATCTCGCCCGTCACCCGGCCGGTGAACTTCCCGTCCACCACCTCCAGGGTGTTGGCGGCCGCGTAGTCCAGCCCGAGCTGCTCCACCAGGTGGTCGGTGACCTGGGTGAATCCGCCGGAGACGATCGCCACCTGGAACCCGAGCCGCTGCAGGGTGCGGATCAGCGTGCGGGCGCCCGGCGTCAGCCGGACCTCCGCCCGGACCTTTTCCGTCACGCTCGCGTCCAGCCCGGCCAGCAGCGCCACCCGGGCGCGCAGCGACTCCGCGAAGTCCAGCTCGCCGGCCATCGCGGCCGCCGTCACCTCGGCGACCTTCTCCTCGCAGCCCGCGTGCGCGGCGAAGAGCTCGATCACCTCGTCCTGGATCAGGGTGGAGTCGACGTCCATCACGACCAGCCGCTTGGCCCGACGCTGCAGACCCGCCTGGACGACCGCGATGTCCACCCGCTGGGTGGCCGCCTCGACGGCCAGCTCGGCGCGCAACTCCTCGGTGGGGACGCCGGACACGGCCAGCTCGACCGCCGTCACCGGGTACTTGGCCAGGCGGAACACCCGGTCGATGTTGCCGCCCGCCGAGGTGATCCGGGCGGTGAGCGCGGACACCGCGGTGGCGGTCAGCGGGTGGCCGAGCACGGTGACGTGCGAGCGGCCCTCCCGGCGCGGCCGGTTGTCGCCGGTGCCGGAGATGATCTCGGCCTGGAGCTTGAGCTCCTCGGCCCAGCGGTGCACGGTGGCCCGAAGTGCCCCCTCGACGCCGGGCGAGCCGCCCGCCGGGGGAGTGATCAGTGCACAGAGAGTTATCCGGCCCCGGGTCACCATCTGCTCGATGTCGATCACGTCGACGGCGAAGTCGGCCAGTGTGGCGAACAGGCCGGCGGTGATGCCGGGGCGGTCCTTGCCGAACACCTTGACGAGCAGGGTCCGCTCGTCATCGGTCCGGGGCTGCGGGCTGGGGAGGGGCTCGGCGGCCGGGAGCGATGCGTTCATGGTGGCTCCCACGCTACCCGCCGCCGGCCGTGGGCACGGCACCGGTCCGGCCCGTGGACAGCGCCGTCCGGTGCCCCCGCCGGGCCCTTCGTACAGGTGCCGCAGGGACCCGCGGGCAGGTGCCGCCGGGGCCCGCGGGCGACGCGGGGCGGGCTTCGGCCCGACACCGTCCGTGAATCGTTGCCAGCTGGTCACAGTCACCAGGGGTGACTTTCGTCATCGGGAGCCGGGCTGGAATGATTCCCCCCGTCAGTTCAGGATCGTCGACCCCCGCAGGGGGCCAAACCGGGGGACCGAGAGAGCGGGGCAGGCGCGTAGTGCCGCAACTCGTCATTGACATCAACGGGCAGCAGCGGACTCTGGAACCGGGGCGGGCCTACACCATCGGGCGCAACCCGCAGTCGGACTTCCCGTTCGACGACGCCAGGATCTCCTGGCAGCACGCCACCATCTCCTTCAACGGCGCCGGCTGGCTGCTGGAGGACCACGGCAGCACCAACGGTACGTACGTCGGCGGCGCCCGCACCCTGCAGGCGCAGCTGTACCCCGGCGCGGTGGTCAACCTCGGCAACGGTGAGAACGGCCCCCGGCTGAGCTTCTCCGAGCCGGTCCAGGCCGCCGCTCCCGCGCAGGCCTGGCACGACGCCGCCACCAGCCGCAGCAGCGCGGCGCCGGCCGCCCAGCCGTGGGCCCAGCAGCCCCCCGTCCAGCAGCAGCCGCCGATGCAGCAGCCCCCCGTCCAGCAGCAGTGGAACGCGCCGCCGCAGCCCGCCTTCCCGCACCAGCAGGGCGTCCCGCCGCAGGCCGGCCCGCAGCAGGGGTTCCCGCCGAACCTCGCCGGTCCGCAGGGCCACGGCCCGCAGCCGACGATGATCCGCAACCTGACCTCCGGAATGCGCACCGTCCGGATCGGCCGTGCGCTCGACAACGACATCGTCGTGTCCGACCTGCAGGTCTCCCGCCACCACGCCGAGCTGCGCCAGCTGCCCGACGGCCGGTACGAGATCGTCGACCTCGGCAGCCACAACGGGATCTTCCTCAACGGCCAGCCGGTCCAGCGCCAGCTGATGGGCCCGCAGGACCGCCTGACCGTCGGCCACTCCAGCTTCGTGCTGGTCGGCGACCAGCTGCAGGAGTTCGTCGACACCGGCGCGGTCTCCTTCTCGGCCCGCCACCTGACCGTCGAGGTCGAGCACAAGGGCGCCAAGAAGATCCTGCTGAACGACGTCAGCTTCGGTGTCCCGGAGAAGTCCCTGGTCGCCGTCATCGGCCCGTCCGGCTCCGGCAAGTCGACCCTGCTGCGCGCCCTCACCGGCTACCGCCCGGCCGACCGCGGTGACGTCCTCTACGACGGCCGCAACCTCTACAAGCAGTTCGCCGAGCTGCGCTCGCGGATCGGCCTCGTCCCGCAGTCGGAGATCCTGCACAAGGAACTCACCGTCCGCACCGCCCTGAAGTACGCGGCCCGGCTGCGCTTCCCCGGCGACACCGAGGCCGCCGAGCGCGAGCGCCGGATCGACGAGGTGCTGTACGAGCTGCGCCTGGACAAGCGCGCCGAGAACCGCATCACCGCCCTCTCCGGCGGCCAGCAGAAGCGTGTCTCGGTGGCCCTGGAGCTGCTGACCAAGCCCTCGCTGATCTTCCTGGACGAGCCCACCTCCGGCCTCGACCCGGGCATGGACCGCGAGGTCATGCAGATGCTGCGCGGCCTGGCCGACGACGGCCGCACCATCCTGGTGGTCACCCACTCGGTGGCCGAACTCGCCCTCTGCGACCGGCTGCTGGTGATGGCGCCGGGCGGCTCCGTGGCCTACTTCGGTCCGCCGGACGAGGCCCTGCACTTCTTCGGGTACGAGACCTGGGCCGATGTCTTCCAGGCCTTCGAGAACTACCCGGAGCACGACTGGGCCGGCCGCTACCGGGGTTCGGTGCACTACCAGCAGTACTCGGCCGACGCCGACTCGGTGGCCCCGCAGTCCGCGCAGATCGTCCAGCAGGCGATCCGCCCGCCGAAGCCGCAGAGCTGGGGCTCCCAGCTGTGGACGCTGATCCGGCGCTACCTGTCGGTGATCGCCTCCGACAAGGGCTTCATGGCGCTGTCGATCCTGCTGCCGGCCATCCTGGGCGGGGTCAGCATCATGATCCCCGACACGGCCGGGCTGACCTACAAGCAGCTCCCCAACGGCAAGCTCGGCTTCAACAGCGGGGCCGCGACGATCCTGCTGATCATGGCGATCGGGGCCTGCTTCTCCGGGGCGGCCAACTCGGTCCGAGAGCTGATCAAGGAACGGGCGATCTACGAACGGGAACGGGCCACCGGGCTCTCCCGCTCGGCGTACATGATGTCGAAGATCATCGTGCTGGGCTTCTTCAGCGTGGTGCAGGGCGCGATCATCGCCGCCGTCGGCTTCACCCCGCGCAAGCTGCCTGAGGAGGGGCTGATCCTCACCGGGCTGCCGGCCGTCGAGATGGCCGTGGGCCTGATCCTGCTCAGCTTCGCCTCGATGATGTTCGGCCTGATCATCTCCGCCCTGGTGAAGACGGCCGAGAAGACCATGCCACTGCTGGTGATGTTCGCGATCATCCAGGTCGTCTTCACCGGCTGCCTCTTCCAGCTGTTCGGCAAGCCCGGCCTGGAGCAGTTCGCCTGGCTGATGCCGGCCCGCTGGGGCGTCGGCGCGGTCGCCACCACGCTCGACCTCTCGCACCTGATCGGGCCCTGGAACGGCAACCCGCAGAACCCCGAGTGGGACTCGATCTGGGGCCACAACGTCGGCCAGCTGGTGGCCGACTGGACGGTGCTGATCATCATCTCCGCCATCCTCGGTGTCATCGTGACCCGCCTGCAGAAGCGCCACGAGCCCGAGGTCATGCGCCAGGGCTGACGCGGCGCACCCCGCAGGTACGGGCGGCCCTTCCCCACCGGGAGGGCCGCCCGTCGGCGTTCCGGCGGCCACGGGCCCCGGCAGTCGCCCAGGAGCGCGGACCGGCCCGGCAGCACGGGCCCCGGACCTAGGACCACCGACCCGGGCCGGGGCGCCCGCGGACCGACGCGGCCCCCCACGGCCCGGCGGTAGGTTGGCGGTATGCCGCCCGAGCCCAGCGAAGCCGCACCGCCGTCCGCCGGCGCCACCCCCCTCGCCGACGAGCCGTGCGCCCGCGAGGACACCCGGGCCCCGGCGGACGGGCCGCCCCGCTGCGACCCGTGCCTCGGCGGCATCGAGGCCGTCAGCGCCGCCGTGCTGGCGATGAGCCGGCACCTGGAGGTGCGCGAGGTGCTGCGCCGGATCACCGCCTCCGCCCGGGACCTGCTGGGCGCCGAGTACGCCGCCCTCGGGGTGCCCGACGACCACGGGGGCTTCGCCCAGTTCGTGGTGGACGGCATCACCGAGGAGCAGTGGCGCGCCATCGGCCCGCTGCCCCGCCAGCACGGCGTGCTCGCCCTGATGCTGCACGAGTCGGGGCCGACCCGGCTGGACGACGTCCGGGAGGAGCCGGCCTTCGGCGGCTGGCCGGCCGCGCACCCCGACATGAAGGCCTTCCTCGGCATGCCGATCCTCGACGCGGACGCCTCCGCCGGCAGCGGCGGCAGCGGCGACGGCGGCGACGGCGGCGACGGCGGCCAGGAGGTGATGGGCGTCATCTTCCTCGCCAACAAGCGCGCCGGCGGCGGCTTCACCGACCACGACGAGGAGCTGCTGCGGATCCTCGCCGCGCACGCCGCCATCGCTCTCAGCAACGCCCGGCTCTACGAGCGCAGCCGCGAGCTGACCCTGGCCGGCGAGCGCGCCCGGATCGCCCACGACCTGCACGACGCTGTCTCGCAGAAGCTGTTCTCGCTGCGGCTGACCGCCAAGGCCGCCGCCACCCTGGTCGGGCGCGACCCGGACCGCGCCCGCGCCGAGCTCGCGGAGGTCGCCCGGCTCGCCGCCGAGGCCGCGGACGAACTGCGCGCCGTGGTCGTCGAACTGCGTCCGGCCGCGCTGGAGGAGGACGGCCTGGTCCCCACCCTGGCCTCCCAGGTGCAGGTGCTGGACCGGGCCCACACGGCATCGGTCTCCTTCGACGCCGACCGGGTCCGGGCGCTGCCCGCCGCCCAGGAGGCGGCCGTGCTGAGGGTCGCCCAGGAGGCCCTGCACAACGCGCTGCGGCACTCGGGCGCCGAGCGGGTGGAGGTCACCCTCTCCGGCACCCCCGCCCGCGGCGCCGTGCTGCGGGTCGTCGACGACGGCCGCGGCTTCGACCCGGAGTCCGTCCGCCGGGCCGGGCGTCACCTCGGCCTGGTCTCGATGCGCGACCGCGCCGCCGCCGTCGGCGGCCGGCTCACCCTGGACTCGGCCCCCGGCAAGGGGACGGCCGTCGAACTGGAGGTCCCCGGTGCCTGAGAACCCGTCGATCCGCGTCCTCCTGGTGGACGACCACCAGGTGGTCCGCCGCGGCCTGCGGACCTTCCTGGAGGTCCAGGACGACATCGAGGTGGTCGGCGAGGCCGCGGACGGCGCCGAGGGGGTGGCCAGGGCCCAGGAACTCGACCCCGACGTCGTCCTGATGGACCTGAAGATGCCGGGCGTGGACGGCATCGAGGCGCTGCGGATGCTCAAGGAGGGCGGCAGTCGGGCCCGGATCCTGATCGTCACCAGCTTCACCGAGCACCGCACGATGGTCCCGGCCCTGCGCGCGGGCGCGGCCGGCTACGTGTACAAGGACGTCGACCCGGAGGCGCTGGCCGGCGCCATCCGCTCGGTGCACTCCGGGCACGTGCTGCTGCAGCCCGAACTCGCCGAGGCGCTGCTCGCCGAGGACCCCCCGCGCGTGCCGCAGGGCCGCGGCGGCACCCTGACGGAGCGTGAGCGCGAGGTGCTCGGCCACATCGCGGACGGGCGCTCCAACCGCGAGATCGCCCGCGGGCTGCACCTGTCCGAGAAGACGGTGAAGACCCACGTCTCGAACATCCTGATGAAGCTCGACGTCGCGGACCGCACCCAGGCCGCGCTCTGGGCCGTCCGCAACGGGGCAGCCAACGACGGCTGACCCCGGGCCGGCGGCGCCCGCCCTGAGCCGCGGTACACCCGCCGGACCCGCCGCCGGACCCGCAGGGGTCAGTCCCGGCGCTCGTCCACCATCGCGTTGTACGCGGCGACCTGCGCCCGGCGGGCGGTGCGCTGCAGCGGGGCGAGCGCGGCCCGGCGGGCCGCCATCTCGGAGGCGCTGACCGCGGCGCCGTGCCCGCCCGCGGCGATCGACAGCAGCGCCGTCACCCGCCGGGCCGACTCCAGCACCCGCACCGCGCGCGGCGGGTAGCCGGGCGCCAGCAGCTCCGAGTGCCCGCGCCGGCGGTACGCCTCCAGGGCCCGCAGCGCCTCCGGTCCGGCGCCGGCGACGTCCAGCCGGGCCAGCAGCGCGGTGGTCTCCCGCAGACCGTCCGCGAGCTCCCGTTCTGCCTCGTGCAGCGACGGCACGTCGGCCGGCGGCGCCTCCCCGACCTCCGAGCAGCGCCAGAGCACCGTCACGGCCTGGTCCCCGGCCGGCCCGAACACCTCGACCTCCGGGACAAGTCCGAGCGGCACCCCCACCGCCAGCACCGCCTCGCCCGCGCCGAGCGCCCGCGCGTTGAACCCGGCCGGACCGGTCAGCCCCAGCGGGTGGCCGGCCGCGGGCAGCGCGAGCCGCAGCCCGGTCACCCCCAGCACCCGCAGCCGCCCGAGCGCCCAGGTCAGCCCGTGCTGGTCGCCCTCGGCGTCGCCGGGCAGGCCGGTCACCCGGTGGCTCTCGTCCTCGCCCAGCACGGCGGCCGCCGCGTTGTCCGGCGGCGCGAATCCGCTCAGCAGGGCGTTGCCCCAGGCGGTCAGCCGCCCTGATCGGGGCTCTTCGTACGGATTGTCGGCAGGTGTCACGAGCATCCGGCCAGCCTACGGAAAGTTGCGCGACCCGGGTGGCGTAGGTTTGCCCTGTGCTGCGAGCGCCGCACCTCCTCCGTACCTGACCGGCTGCTGGAGTAGGCTGCCCGCCCGCACCGCTGTCGAGATGAGTGGACCGCACCCCGAGGACCCACGGCCAAGACTTCCTTGGGCAGCCCCGGGCGGCCGAATTCTGCATTGGGGAAGGCGTAGGCATGAGCGACGTGCTGGAGCTGGTGGACGTTTCCGTGGTCCGGGAGGGCCGCGAGCTGGTCGACCAGGTCTCCTGGTCGATCTCCGAGGGCGAGCGCTGGGTCATCCTGGGGCCCAACGGCGCCGGGAAGACCACCCTGCTGCAGATCGCCTCGACCTACCTGTTCCCGAGCAGCGGCAAGGTCACCGTGCTGGGGGAGAAGCTCGGCGAGGTCGACGTCTTCGAGCTGCGCGCCCGGATCGGCCTGGCCGGCGCCTCCATGATCGACCGGCTGCCCGCCGAGCAGACCGTCCTGCAGACGGTGCTCACCGCCGCGTACGGCATGACCGCCACCTGGCACGAGAAGTACGAGGACACCGACGAGTCCCGGGCGCTGGCCCTGCTCGACCGCCTCGGCATGGCGGACTTCACCCACCGCAAGTTCGGCACCCTCTCCGAGGGCGAGCGCAAGCGCACGCTGATCGCCCGCGGCCTGATGACCGACCCCGAGCTGCTGCTGCTGGACGAGCCGGCCGCCGGCCTGGACCTCGGCGGCCGCGAGGACCTGGTCCGCCGCCTCGGCGCGCTGGCCCAGGACGAGTTCGCCCCGGCGATGGTGATGGTCACCCACCACGTCGAGGAGATCGCCCCCGGCTTCACCCACGTCCTGATGATCCGCCAGGGCAAGGTGCTCACCGCGGGCCCGATCGACAGTGAGCTGACCGCCCGCAACCTCTCGCGCTGCTTCGGCCTGCCGCTGACCCTGGAGCGGCACGGCGACCGCTGGTCCGCCCAGGGCCTGCCGCTCGGCTGAGCGCGGCACCGGCTGACCTCGCCGGTAGGCCCGGAGCGCCGGGCTCGCCGGCGAGGCCGGAGCACCCCGGGCCGTCCTGAACTCACTGAACTGGAACCGGTCGCGCCCGCGGCCGGTTTCCGCCCGTCCACCTGCGGGAACCTTCCGCCTCGAAGCCCTTCGCTCCCTAGGATGGACACGTGGACAGCTGGATCTGGTGGCTCCTCGCCGCCGTCGGCCTCGGCATACCCCTGGTGATCACGGCGATGCCGGAGTTCGCCATGTTCGCGGTGGGTGCCGGCGCGGCCGCCGGTGTCGCCGGGCTGGGGGCGGGCGTGGTCTGGCAGGTCCTCACCTTCGTCGCGGTCTCGACCGCGCTGCTGGTGGTGGTGCGGCCGATCGCCTACCGGCAGCTGAAGAACGGCCCGCAGGTCAAGATGGGCATCGAGGCGCTGCAGGGCGCCACCGCGGTCGTCGCGGAAACCGTCGACGGGGAGGGCGGGCGGATCAAGCTGAACGGCGAGGTCTGGTCGGCCCGCGCGCTCAACCCCGGCAGTGTGTACCAGCCGGGGCAGCAGGTCGACGTCGTCGAAATCCAGGGCGCGACCGCCCTGGTCGTCTAGGGGAGAGTCCGTGGAACCCGTCCTTATCGTCCTGGTCGTCCTCGTCGTGGTGGCCTTCATCGCGCTGATCAAGACGATCCAGGTGATCCCGCAGGCCAGCGCCGCGATCGTGGAGCGCTTCGGCCGCTACACCCGGACACTCAACGCGGGCCTGAACATCGTCGTCCCGTTCATCGACCGGGTACGCAACCGGATCGACCTGCGCGAGCAGGTCGTACCCTTCCCGCCGCAGCCGGTGATCACCCAGGACAACCTGGTGGTCAACATCGACACGGTGATCTACTACCAGGTCACCGACGCCCGGGCCGCCACCTACGAGGTCGCCAGCTACATCCAGGCGATCGAGCAGCTGGTCATCACCACGCTGCGCAACATCATCGGCTCGATGGACCTCGAATCCACCCTGACCTCGCGCGAGGTCATCAACGCCGGCCTGCGCGGCGTCCTGGACGAGGCCACCGGCAAGTGGGGCATCCGCGTCAACCGGGTCGAGCTCAAGGCGATCGACCCGCCGACCTCCATCCAGGACTCGATGGAGAAGCAGATGCGCGCCGACCGTGACAAGCGCGCCTCCATCCTCACCGCCGAGGGTGCCCGGCAGGCCGCGATCCTGCGGGCCGAGGGTGAGAAGCAGGCCGACGTCCTGAAGGCCGAGGGTGAGGCGCAGGCCGCGGTGCTGCGCGCCGACGGTGAGGCGGCCGCGATCCGGACGGTCTTCGAGGCCATCCACGACGGCAACCCCGACCAGAAGCTGCTGGCCTACCAGTACCTGCAGACCCTGCCCGAGCTGGCCAAGGGCGACGCCAACAAGCTCTGGATCATCCCCAGCGAGGTCGGCGACGCGCTCAAGGGTCTCGGCGGCGCCTTCACCGGCCTGACCGGCGCCAACGGCTCGGGGGCTCCGGCCGCCGCGGCCCCGGCGGCCGCCCAGGTCCCGCTGGACCCGCCCGCCGGCCCCCGTCCGGTCGACACCGACAAGGGCGCCGCCCGCCCCCGGATCGACCGCACCCGCGAGTACCCGACGATCGACCCCGAGTGAGTTCCGGGCACCGCGCCGCCGGCCGGCCCGGCAGCTGACGCACCGTCCAGGGCCCGCCCCCGCACCGAGGGGGCGGGCCCTCGCGCGTCCGGCCTCCGTCCCCGCTCCGTCCCCGCGCCCGCCGGCGGGCCCCGCCCGGTTCGGCCCGGCCCCCGCCCCGTTCCGACCGGCCGGTGGTCCCGCACCTGCAGCCCGCTCGTCCACGTCTCGGAAACCCCCTGGGCAGCCCGCCGCCGGCTCGGGCATGATCATGCTCGGACAGCCGCGAACCGAGGAGTGACGGATGACAGTCTGGGAGGCCGTGGCCGTTCTGGTCGCGGGCGTCGGCGCGGGCACCATCAACGCGATCGTGGGCTCCGGCACCCTCATCACCTTCCCCCTCCTGCTCGCCGTCGGCCTGCCGCCGGTCACCGCGAACGTCTCCAACACGCTGGGCCTCGTCCCGGGCAGCATCAGCGGCGTCGTCGGCTACCGGCGCGAGCTGGCCGGCCAGGGCCGGCGGCTGCGCCGCCTCGGCACCGCCTCGCTGTTCGGCGGCCTGCTCGGCGCCGTCCTGCTGGTGAAGCTGCCGGGGCAGGCCTTCGACGCGATCGTCCCGGTGCTGATCCTGCTGGCCCTGGTGCTGGTGGTGATCCAGCCCCGGGTGGCCCGCGCGGTGGCCGCCCGCCGCCCCGAGGGCGGCGACCCGGACGGCGGCGCGCTGCTGTTCGCGGGCGTGTTCCTGACCGGCATCTACGGCGGCTACTTCGGGGCCGCCCAGGGGGTGCTGCTGATGGCGTTGATGGGCATGCTGCTGCAGGACGACATGCAGCGGATCAACGGAGTGAAGAACGGCCTGGCGCTGATCGTGAACGCCGTCGCCGCGGTGTTCTTCCTCTTCACCTCCACCATCGACTGGACGGCGGTGCTGCTGATCGCGGCCGGTTCGGTGGTCGGCGGCCAGATCGGCGCGAAGGTCGGACGCCGGCTCCCGGCGCCCGTGCTGCGCTCGGTCATCGTGGTGGTCGGCCTGGCCGCGGTGACCAAGCTGCTGATCGGCTGATCACCGGACGGGGAGTCCCGGCGCCCCGGGAAAAGCGCGAGATCTGCGAACGCTGCGAGGTGTCGCCGACCCCGGACGGTTCCGCCTTCATATGCTCCGACGAGTGCACTTTCCGCCCGGAACGCACCGCGGCGACGGCCGGCACCTCCCGCAACGGCAGGTGACCCGGTGGCCCGCCCGCGCCGGACGACCTGACCCCAACAGCACCCGGGAGTGGACCGATGAGCAGAGTTCGACTGACGGAGGGCGAGATCACCGCCGCCCTGACCGGCATCCCCGAGTGGTCGCGGGTGGGCGACACGATCGTCCGGACCGCGGACGCCAAGGACTTCCCGGCGGCGATCCGGGTGGTGGTCGCGGTCGCGGCGGACGCGGAGGAGCTCGACCACCACCCGGACATCGACATCCGCTGGCGGACCCTGCACTTCGCGCTGTCCACCCACAGCGCGGGCGGCCTCACCGCCCTCGACCTCGCCCTCGCCGCCCGCATCGACACCGCCCTGCGGGCCGAGGCCCCGGACGCGTGACAGGGCCGCCGGCGCGGTCGGCCACCTGTTCACCACACCTCCCTACCGGGCGGAGCGGCCCGCTCCGCCCGGCGTGAGATGCTGACTGCCGCATCGCAGAGCGCCGGGAGGGACGGAACACATGGCTCAGGACCCTCCCCCCGCCGACCAGGGGTACTCCGCCGGCGCCACCGGCCGGCCGCCCTTCGGCAGCGAGCCGCAGCAGCCCTGGCAGTCCGGTGAGTACGGGCAGCAGTGGCAGGAGTCCGTCCCCCCGCCGCGCGCCCCCGAGGCCTACCCCGGCGCCCACCCGCAGCCGGGCACCGGCCACGACGCCGGCGCCTACGACAGCGGTGCCCACGGCGGCGGCGTGTACGACCCGAGCGGCTACGGCGGGCCGTCCTACGGGCAGACCTCGTTCGGACAGGACTCCTTCGGACAGTCGCCGTACGGCGAGCAGCCCTACGGCGGCCAGTCCTACGGTGAGTCGCCGTACGGCACACCGCAGCAGTACGCGGAGCCGCAGTTCGGCCGGACCTTCCACGGCACCGGGACGGCGTACGAATCCGGCCACGTGTACGAGGAGCAGTCCCCGTACGGGCAGTACACCCCGTACACCGTCCAGCAGGGCGGATCGGACCAGCAGCTGTACGCCCCGCCCGGTGCCGAGCGGTCGCCGGACGGCTACGTGCCCTTCACCGCTGAGCCCGCAGCGGCGGACGCGACCGAAGGCGCACCGGAGGACCCCGACCCCGACGCCGATCGTCCGCTGCGGGTGGGACGCCCGACCGCCCGCCCCGCGGACGCCGCGGACCCCGCCGGCGACCGCACCCGCCCGTCACTGGTGGACAAGGCCCGGGCCGCGGCCGGGGCCGTGGTCTCGGCCGACCACGCGCCCGGCCGCCGCACCCTGCTGATCCGGGCCGGCGCCGGAGTGGCCGCCCTGGCCGTCCTGGTCGCCGCCGGCCTGATGGTCAGGGGCGAGAGCGGGGGTGGTGGGGCGGCAGCCGGCAGCTCCGCCGAGAAGGGCTTCACCGTCGCCCACGCCAAGGTCTGGTCGGCCGAGCCCGCCGCCGCGCAGCCGGGCGCCGACGACACCCTGATCGGTGGCTGGCTGCTCGACGAGGGCGTCGTCCGGGCGGAGAGCACCGGCGTGCACGCCTACGACCTGGCCGCCGGCAAGCCCACCTGGTCGGTGGAGCCGCCGGCCGCCGGGGCCGTCCCCTGCGGCCTCTCGCCCTCGGTCAACGCCGCCGGCCTGGGCGCCGCGCTGTTCCGGCCCCAGGCCGACCCGAACAGCCCCTGCACCCTGGTGGTGGCCGTCGACACCCGGACCGGGAAGACCGTCTGGACGAAGACCCTGTCCGACGCCAAGGAGAAGTACGCGGCCCGGATAGGCGTCACCGAGGACAAGGTGATCGCGGTCGGGGACGACAAGGCGGTCGCCTGGCAGTCCGCCGACGGCGCCGACATCTGGCAGTACACCGGGCAGGGCAAGTTCTGCACCTTGGCGGGCGGCGTCGGCGCCAAGACCGTCGTGCTGCACAGCAGCTGCGCCGACTCCACCCCGGTCGACCAGGCCGTCTCGCTGAACACCGCCGACGGCAAGGTCGGCTGGTGGCGAGGTCTCAACAACCAGCCGCGGACGGTCAGCGTGCTCTCCGCCGAGCCCGCGGTCGTCGCGACCACGGGCGCGGCCACCACCGACGACCGGATCTTCGCCTGGGGCCCCGCGGGCGACCCGGCCACCGAGATCCCGGTCGTCGCGAACGACACCCGGATCGACGTGGTGCACGGAAGCTTTTCGGCCACTCCCGGTATGTACTTCCAGGACCGGACGATGGCCGTCACCCTGACCCCCGTCGCGGGCGGCCCCGTCACCGTCGCCGCGTACGACCTCAGTACCGGCAAGCAGCTGTGGAAGGCGCCGACCGCCGAGAAGGGCAAGGTCAGGGCCGTGGGCCTGGACAACGGCGCGCTGCTGCTCGCCGCGGACGAGCGGCTCGGCCAGCCCGCCCGCCTCAGCCGCTTCGCCCTGGCCGACGGCACCGAGACCGTCGGCGGCAATTTCCCGCAGGGCACCGGTTCGCTGCTGATCGCCGGCCGGGTCCTGCTGGGCGGCGGCAAGGTGATCGCCGTTCCCGAGCACTCCGCGACCTTCGGCGTGGCCGCCGCCTACCAGGCCAAGGGCTGATCCGGCGCTGCCGGGCCCGGGCCGTCCACCAGGGCCCGGCCGCGCGCCCCGGTCCGGTCGGACGCGCCGCCGGCCCGGTCTCCCGTGCCGTACCGCGCCCGGCCGGTGGGCCGGCCGGTCCCCCGATCGGGCCGGCCCACCGACACTGCTCACCCGGCCGGTGATCGCGCCTGTTCGACGCGATCACCGCGGGCGGTCCTCGGGAGGGTCGCCGTCGGGACCGAGCCCTCAGGCGGCCGCGGTCATCGACGCGGTCGGCGGCAGCCAGGCGGCCAGCTCCCGGACGTCCGTTCCGCGCAGCCCCAGCGCCAGCATCAGGGTGGCCTGCGGCGTCGGCTCGAACGGCTTGCGGAGCAGCCGCATGCCCGCCTGCTCCGGTGTCCGGTCGGCCTTGCGCTGGTTGTCCTCCGCGCAGGCGGCCACAGTGTTCAGCCAGCTGTCGGCCCCGCCGCGCGACTTCGGCTGCAGGTGGTCGACGGTGGTCGCCCGGCACCCGCAGTAGGCGCACAGGTGCTGGTCACGTACCAATACCCCCCGCCGCGACCACGGGGCCCGTTGTCGGAACGGCACCCTGACGTACCGTTGGAGTCTGATCACCCGCGGTACCGGAACACTCACACCCGTACCGCGCACCGTGCGCAGAGGATGAGCCTGCTCGACGACGGCCTTGTCCTGCAGCACCAGAACCACCGCCCGCTGCAACGACACAGTCGTCAGCGGCTCGTAGCTCGCATTGAGCACCAGCGTGTTGCGCACCTCGGCCACCTCCCTGCGGGCGCGCCAAGGTGGCACGACCGGCTCCTCACACGTCACTGCCGCCGCACGGCGGTGGGACCACTGTGAACGGGCACGGGGCCGACGAACAACGGAATATCCGGTGTCGGACCGGCCGCACGCCGGCTTCGAAGCACGCCGGGACGGAAACTCGCCGGCCGGGAACGCGTACCCTCTACAACGCTGGAGCCGTACCGTCCCCGGGCCCGATCGAACAGGGCCCGCCCCCTGGGCCGGGCGCCCGATCGAAGGAGAAGCGTGACCGTGACGGACATCGTCGACGAGCTGCGGTGGCGTGGGCTGATCGCCCTGTCAACCGACGAGGACGCCCTGCGCAAGGCGTTCGCGGACGGCCCGGTCACGTTCTATTGCGGCTTCGACCCGACGGCCGTGAGCCTGCACCTCGGCAACCTGGTGCAGATCCTCACCATGCGCCGGATCCAGGACGCCGGTAACCTCCCGCTCGGCCTGGTCGGCGGCGCCACCGGCCTGATCGGCGACCCCAAGCCCACCGCCGAGCGGGTGCTCAACGACCCCGAGACGGTGGCCGCCTGGGTGGAGCGACTGCGTGGCCAGATCTCGCGCTTCCTCGACTTCGAGGGCGAGTACGCGGCCCGCATGGTCAACAACCTGGACTGGACGTCCGGCATGTCGGCGATCAGCCTGCTGCGCGACGTGGGCAAGTACTTCCGGGTCAACAACATGATCGCGAAGGAGGCTGTCGCCCGCCGGCTCAACTCCGACGCGGGGATCAGCTACACCGAGTTCAGCTACCAGATCCTCCAGGGGATGGACTACCTGGAGCTCAACCGCCGCCACGGCTGCACCCTGCAGACCGGCGGCAGCGACCAGTGGGGCAACCTCACGGCCGGTACGGACCTGATCCGCAAGGCGGAGGGCAAGTCGGTGCACGCGCTGGCCACCCCGCTGATCGTCAAGGCCGACGGCACCAAGTTCGGCAAGACCGAGTCGGGCACCGTCTGGCTCGACCCCGAACTCACCACGCCGTACGCCTTCTACCAGTTCTGGCTGAACGCGGACGACCGGGACGTCTCCACCTTCCTGCGGATCTTCAGCTTCCGCTCGAAGGAGGAGATCGAGCAACTGGAGCGCGAGACGGCCGAGCGCCCCGCCGCGCGACTCGCCCAGCGTGCGCTGGCCGAGGAGCTGACCACGCTCGTCCACGGCGCCGACCAGTACGAGCGGGCCGTGGCCGCCTCCAAGGCGCTCTTCGGCCAGGGCGACCTGGCCGACCTGGAGGCCCCGACCCTGGCCGCGGCCCTCGCGGAGGTCCCTAAGGCCGAGGTCACCGAGCTGCTCCCGATCGTGGACCTGCTGGTCGCCGTCGGCCTGGCGCCGAGCCGTTCCGCGGCCCGGCGCACGGTGAAGGAGGGCGGCGCGTACCTCAACAACACCAAGGTGACGGACGAGGAGGCGGCCCCGGCCGCCGAGGACCTGCTGCACGGCCGCTGGCTGGTCCTGCGCCGGGGAAAGCGCAACCTCGCCGCGGTTGAGTTGACGTCAGAAGGCTGAAAACAGACGTAGGTTGAGCTGTGTCTTCGAGCCCTGGGGGCCGGATCTGGACAGATCCGGCCCCCAGGTGTTTGACGGCGCCGGATGAGTGGCCTAGTGTTGGACGAGTCGCCTGAACCGGGCGGGTGAGCGGGAAGGCCTAGCGGCTGGACCGGACCGACCGGAGCGACCAGCACATTCAGCTCGTACCTTCTCTTCACTCGACCCCCATTCATTTGGGTGCGCTTCTGCGTGTGTGTCGTGCAAAGAATCGGTGAATTTCGGATCACTCCGGAAATGCGCTAATGTGGAGGTCGCCGCAGAAAAGCGGACCTGGCCGGCCAGGGTTGGAAAAGTGAAACTCCGGGAAAACGGAGCGGAACGGATCTGATAAGCTGGAGACACGAAAGAACGAAGCGCCCGGAGAGTTCACGAGAGTGGCTCGAAGGAAGTGTCCGTTCCTTGAGAACTCAACAGCGTGCCAAAAGTCAACGCCAGATATGTTGACATCCCCGGCCTGGATCACTTGATCCGGGTTGGAGATTCCTTTAGTAACAAAACACTAGCGAGGACGCAGTGCGCGGGACCGCCTATTCCGGTTGGTTGCCGTGCCGCTCAACGCGAGTGGCTCGCCGGATTACCGGCAGACATTCACGGAGAGTTTGATCCTGGCTCAGGACGAACGCTGGCGGCGTGCTTAACACATGCAAGTCGAACGGTGAAGCCCTTCGGGGTGGATCAGTGGCGAACGGGTGAGTAACACGTGGGCAATCTGCCCTGCACTCTGGGACAAGCCCTGGAAACGGGGTCTAATACCGGATATGACCTTCCTCCGCATGGGGGTTGGTGTAAAGCTCCGGCGGTGCAGGATGAGCCCGCGGCCTATCAGCTTGTTGGTGGGGTAATGGCCTACCAAGGCGACGACGGGTAGCCGGCCTGAGAGGGCGACCGGCCACACTGGGACTGAGACACGGCCCAGACTCCTACGGGAGGCAGCAGTGGGGAATATTGCACAATGGGCGAAAGCCTGATGCAGCGACGCCGCGTGAGGGATGACGGCCTTCGGGTTGTAAACCTCTTTCAGCAGGGAAGAAGCGCAAGTGACGGTACCTGCAGAAGAAGCACCGGCTAACTACGTGCCAGCAGCCGCGGTAATACGTAGGGTGCGAGCGTTGTCCGGAATTATTGGGCGTAAAGAGCTCGTAGGCGGCCTGTCGCGTCGGATGTGAAAGCCCGGGGCTTAACCCCGGGTCTGCATTCGATACGGGCAGGCTAGAGTGTGGTAGGGGAGATCGGAATTCCTGGTGTAGCGGTGAAATGCGCAGATATCAGGAGGAACACCGGTGGCGAAGGCGGATCTCTGGGCCATTACTGACGCTGAGGAGCGAAAGCGTGGGGAGCGAACAGGATTAGATACCCTGGTAGTCCACGCCGTAAACGTTGGGAACTAGGTGTTGGCGACATTCCACGTCGTCGGTGCCGCAGCTAACGCATTAAGTTCCCCGCCTGGGGAGTACGGCCGCAAGGCTAAAACTCAAAGGAATTGACGGGGGCCCGCACAAGCAGCGGAGCATGTGGCTTAATTCGACGCAACGCGAAGAACCTTACCAAGGCTTGACATATACCGGAAACGGCCAGAGATGGTCGCCCCCTTGTGGTCGGTATACAGGTGGTGCATGGTTGTCGTCAGCTCGTGTCGTGAGATGTTGGGTTAAGTCCCGCAACGAGCGCAACCCTTGTTCTGTGTTGCCAGCATGCCTTTCGGGGTGATGGGGACTCACAGGAGACTGCCGGGGTCAACTCGGAGGAAGGTGGGGACGACGTCAAATCATCATGCCCCTTATGTCTTGGGCTGCACACGTGCTACAATGGTCGGTACAAAGGGCTGCGATGCCGCGAGGCGGAGCGAATCCCAAAAAGCCGGCCTCAGTTCGGATTGGGGTCTGCAACTCGACCCCATGAAGTTGGAGTTGCTAGTAATCGCAGATCAGCATGCTGCGGTGAATACGTTCCCGGGCCTTGTACACACCGCCCGTCACGTCACGAAAGTCGGTAACACCCGAAGCCGGTGGCCTAACCCGTAAGGGGAGGAGCCGTCGAAGGTGGGACCAGCGATTGGGACGAAGTCGTAACAAGGTAGCCGTACCGGAAGGTGCGGCTGGATCACCTCCTTTCTAAGGAGCACATGGCAGCTTCGGGCGAATGTCCTGAAGTGCTAGCTCATGGGTGGAACGTTGACTATTCGGCACGGTTCGGTCTCATCGACCGCGAGTACTGCGCTTCGGCGCGTGGAAAGCATCTGGTGGGGTTGGGTCGTGGCGGGCACGTTGTTGGGTCCTGAGGGAACGGCCGTATGGTCGTTGCTTCAGTGCCGGTCCTGCTTGAGGTCGCCCTGGTGGTGTCCGATGGTGGGTGACTGGTCGTTGTTTGAGAACTGCACAGTGGACGCGAGCATCTGTGGCCAAGTTTTTAAGGGCGCACGGTGGATGCCTTGGCACCAGGAACCGATGAAGGACGTGGGAGGCCACGATAGTCCCCGGGGAGCCGTCAACCAGGCTTTGATCCGGGGGTTTCCGAATGGGGAAACCCGGCAGTCGTCATGGGCTGTCACCCATACCTGAACACATAGGGTATGTGGAGGGAACGCGGGGAAGTGAAACATCTCAGTACCCGCAGGAAGAGAAAACAACCGTGATTCCGGGAGTAGTGGCGAGCGAAACCGGATGAGGCTAAACCTGATACGTGTGATACCCGGCAGGGGTTGCGTATGAGGGGTCGTGGGAAAGTTCTTCAGTCGTCTGCCGGCGGCTGGGTGAGTCAGAAACCGTTGGTGTAGTCGAAGGACATGCGAAAGGTCCGGCGTAGAGGGTAAGACCCCCGTAGACGAAACATCAGCGGCTCACTTGAGCTTCTCCCAAGTAGCACGGAGCCCGAGAAATTCCGTGTGAATCTGGCGGGACCACCCGCTAAGCCTAAATATTCCCTGGTGACCGATAGCGGATAGTACCGTGAGGGAATGGTGAAAAGTACCGCGGGAGCGGAGTGAAATAGTACCTGAAACCGTGTGCCTACAAGCCGTGGGAGCGTCGGACAGTGGGCTTGCCCGTCTGTCTCGTGACTGCGTGCCTTTTGAAGAATGAGCCTGCGAGTTTGCGGTGTGTAGCGAGGTTAACCCGTGTGGGGTAGCCGTAGCGAAAGCGAGTCCGAATAGGGCGATCGAGTTGCATGCCCAAGACCCGAAGCGGAGTGATCTAGCCATGGGCAGGTTGAAGCGGAGGTAAGACTTCGTGGAGGACCGAACCCACCAGGGTTGAAAACCTGGGGGATGACCTGTGGTTAGGGGTGAAAGGCCAATCAAACTCCGTGATAGCTGGTTCTCCCCGAAATGCATTTAGGTGCAGCGTCACGTGTTTCTTGCCGGAGGTAGAGCACTGGATAGGCGATGGGCCTCACCGGGTTACTGACCTTAGCCAAACTCCGAATGCCGGTAAGTGAGAGCGTGGCAGTGAGACTGTGGGGGATAAGCTCCATGGTCGAGAGGGAAACAGCCCAGAACACCGACTAAGGTCCCTAAGCGTGTGCTAAGTGGGAAAGGATGTGGAGTCGCAGAGACAACCAGGAGGTTGGCTTAGAAGCAGCCACCCTTGAAAGAGTGCGTAATAGCTCACTGGTCAAGTGATTCCGCGCCGACAATGTAGCGGGGCTCAAGCACACCACCGAAGTCGTGTCATTGCAGCAACAGGGCCAACGCCTGCTGTGATGGGTAGGGGAGCGTCGTGTTCCGGGTGAAGCAGCGGAGGAATCCAGTTGTGGACGGGACACGAGTGAGAATGCAGGCATGAGTAGCGATACAAGAGTGAGAAACTCTTGCGCCGATTGACCAAGGGTTCCTGGGTCAAGCTGATCTGCCCAGGGTAAGTCGGGACCTAAGGCGAGGCCGACAGGCGTAGTCGATGGACAACGGGTTGATATTCCCGTACCCGCTTTGAAGCGCCAACGTCGAACCTCTGAATGCTAAAGCCGCGAAGCCGGCCTGGAGTCTTCGGACGAAGGGACGTGGTGGAGCCGCTGACCCAACAGGGTAGTAGGTGAGCGATGGGGTGACGCAGGAAGGTAGTCCAGCCCGGGCGGTGGTTGTCCCGGGGTAAGGGTGTAGGCCGAGTGATAGGCAAATCCGTCACTCATTAAGGCTGAGACCTGATGCCGAGCCGATTGTGGTGAAGTGGATGATCCTATGCTGTCGAGAAAAGCCTCTAGCGAGTTTCATGGCGGCCCGTACCCCAAACCGACTCAGGTGGTCAGGTAGAGAATACCGAGGCGTTCGGGTGAACTATGGTTAAGGAACTCGGCAAAATGCCCCCGTAACTTCGGGAGAAGGGGGCCGGAACTGGTGATGAGTCTTGCACTCTGAGCTGGGGCCGGCCGCAGAGACCAGCGAGAAGCGACTGTTTACTAAAAACACAGGTCCGTGCGAAGCCGTAAGGCGATGTATACGGACTGACGCCTGCCCGGTGCTGGAACGTTAAGGGGACCGGTTAGTCGAGATTCGTCTCGGCGAAGCTGAGAACTTAAGCGCCAGTAAACGGCGGTGGTAACTATAACCATCCTAAGGTAGCGAAATTCCTTGTCGGGTAAGTTCCGACCTGCACGAATGGCGTAACGACTTCTCGACTGTCTCAACCATAGGCCCGGTGAAATTGCATTACGAGTAAAGATGCTCGTTTCGCGCAGCAGGACGGAAAGACCCCGGGACCTTTACTATAGCTTGATATTGGTGTTCGGTTCGGCTTGTGTAGGATAGGTGGGAGACTTTGAAGCAGCCACGCCAGTGGTTGTGGAGTCGACGTTGAAATACCACTCTGGTCGTGCTGGATGTCTAACCTGGGTCCGTGATCCGGATCAGGGACAGTGTCTGGTGGGTAGTTTAACTGGGGCGGTTGCCTCCTAAAGAGTAACGGAGGCGCCCAAAGGTTCCCTCAGCCTGGTTGGCAATCAGGTGTTGAGTGTAAGTGCACAAGGGAGCTTGACTGTGAGACCGACGGGTCGAGCAGGTGCGAAAGCAGGGACTAGTGATCCGGCGGTGGCTTGTGGAAGCGCCGTCGCTCAACGGATAAAAGGTACCCCGGGGATAACAGGCTGATCTTCCCCAAGAGTCCATATCGACGGGATGGTTTGGCACCTCGATGTCGGCTCGTCGCATCCTGGGGCTGGAGTAGGTCCCAAGGGTTGGGCTGTTCGCCCATTAAAGCGGTACGCGAGCTGGGTTTAGAACGTCGTGAGACAGTTCGGTCCCTATCCGCTGTGCGCGTAGGAATATTGAGAAGGGCTGTCCCTAGTACGAGAGGACCGGGACGGACGAACCTCTGGTGTGCCAGTTGTCCTGCCAAGGGCATGGCTGGTTGGCTACGTTCGGGAGGGATAACCGCTGAAAGCATCTAAGCGGGAAGCCTGCTTCGAGATGAGTATTCCCACCTCCTTGAGAGGGTAAGGCTCCCAGTAGACGACTGGGTTGATAGGCCGGATGTGGAAGCCCTGTAAGGGGTGGAGCTGACCGGTACTAATAGGCCGAGGGCTTGTCCTCAGACGCTCGCGTTCACTGTGTGGTTCCCGGGTAGCGAACAGCTATCGCCGGTGACGGACCGAAGTATCGGTCCAACCACGATAAAGAGACACCTCTTAACTAAAAAGTGTGTTTCGCTGAATACCCGATAGGGTTTCGGTGGTCATAGCACGAGGGAAACGCCCGGTTACATTCCGAACCCGGAAGCTAAGCCTCGTTGCGCCGATGGTACTGCAGGGGGGACCCTGTGGGAGAGTAGGACGCCGCCGAACAATCATTCAAAGGCCGTGGCCCCAGCGATTCGCTGGGGCCACGGCCTTTTTGTTTTTCTCGAACGCAGGTAATCCGGCTGCTCGGGACCTCCGCCCAGACGCGGGGTTGTCCCGGATGCCGGACAATGGAGATGGTGCGCGGCCACGAGGCCGGCATCGAACCGCTCCGGGCGCTGGTGTCGCCCGAGGTAGCGGTAGAGCTGAAGTAGCAGAAGGAGTCACCACGATGCCGAACCCGCCCCAGGACCGACCCGAGCGCCGCCCGGACGACGGCCGCGGCTACGAGCCCCGGTCCCGCGGTGGCTTCAACCGTGATGACCGTGGCCCGCGCCGCGACGACCGTCCCTCGGGCGGTGGCGGCTACAACCGTGACGACCGCGGCCCCCGCCGTGACGATCGCCCTTCCGGTGGCGGTGGCTACAACCGCCCCTCCGGCGGTGGCAGTTTCAACCGTGACGACCGCGGCCCGCGCCGTGACGACCGTCCCTCCGGTGGCGGTGGCTACAACCGCCCCTCCGGCGGTGGCAGTTTCAACCGTGACGATCGCGGCCCGCGCCGTGACGATCGCCCCTCGGGTGGCGGTTTCAACCGTGATGACCGTGGCCCGCGTCGTGATGATCGTCCGTCCGGCGGTGGCTACAACCGTCCCTCGGGCGGTGGCTTCAACCGTGATGACCGCGGCCCGCGCCGTGACGACCGTCCGTCCGGTGGCGGCTTCAACCGCGACCGTGACGACCGTGGTGGCTTCCGCCGTGACGACCGCCCGTCCGGGGGTGGCTTCCGCCGTGACGACCGTCCGTCGGGTGGCGGTTTCAACCGTGACGACCGTCCGTCCGGCTTCAACCGTGATGACCGCGGCCCGCGCCGTGACGACCGTCCCTCCGGTGGCGGTGGCTACAACCGCCCCTCCGGCGGTGGCAGTTTCAACCGTGACGACCGCGGCCCGCGTCGTGACGACCGCCCCTCGGGTGGCGGTTTCAACCGTGATGACCGTGGTCCGCGCCGCGATGATCGTCCGTCCGGCGGCGGCTACAACCGTCCCTCGGGCGGTGGCTTCAACCGTGACGACCGTGGTCCGCGTCGTGACGACCGTCCGTCCGGTGGCGGTTTCAACCGCGACCGTGACGACCGTGGTGGCTTCCGCCGCGACGACCGCCCCTCGGGTGGCGGTTTCAACCGTGATGACCGTCCGTCCGGCTTCAACCGTGACGACCGTGGCCCGCGCCGTGACGACCGTCCGTCCGGCGGCGGTTTCAACCGCGACCGTGACGACCGTGGTGGCTTCCGCCGCGACGACCGCCCCTCGGGTGGCGGTTTCAACCGTGATGACCGTCCGTCCGGCTTCAACCGTGACGACCGTGGCCCGCGTCGTGACGACCGTCCGTCCGGTGGCGGCTTCAACCGTCCCTCGGGCGGTGGCAGTTTCAACCGTGACGACCGTGGCCCGCGTCGTGACGACCGGCCCTCCGGTGGTGGCTTCCGTCGGGACGACCGCCCCTCCGGTGGCGGTTTCAACCGCGATGACCGTCCGTCCGGCTTCAACCGTGACCGTGACGACCGTGGCCCGCGTCGTGACGACCGCCCCTCCGGCGGTGGCTTCCGTCGGGACGACCGTCCCTCGGGCGGCGGCTACAACCGCGACGACCGCGGTGGCCGGCCGTACGAGAACCGTGGCGAGAGCCGCGGGGGTGGGCGCTTCGAGGGGCGTCGGGAGGAGTACCGCCGTGACGACCGTGGGGGCTACGACGACCGTCGTGGCAACTTCGAGCCGGTCAAGCGGCTGCCGATCCCCGAGGACGTCACCGGCTTCGAGATCGACGCCGACGTGCGCCAGGAGCTCAAGAGCCTGCCCAAGACCCTCGCGGACGACGTCGCCCGCAACCTGGTGATGGTCGCCCGCCTGCTCGACACCGAGCCGGAGGAGGCCTACCAGTACTCCCGCGTCGCGCTGCGGCTGGCGTCCCGCGTCGCCGCCGTGCGCGAGGCGGCCGGGTTCGCCTCGTACGTGACGCAGCGTTACTCCGAGGCGCTCACCGAGTTCCGGGCCTCCCGTCGGATGACCGGCCGGGTGGACCTGTGGCCGGTGATGGCCGACTGCGAGCGCGGTCTGGGCCGCCCCGAGCGCGCGCTGGCGATGGCCGGCGAGCCCGAGGTGAAGCAGCTGGACAAGGCCGGCCAGGTCGAGATGCGCCTGGTCGCCGCCGGTGCCCGTGGCGACATGGAGCAGTTCGACGCCGCCGTGGTCACCCTGCAGAGCCCCGAGCTGGCCTCCAACTCGGTGCACCCGTGGAGCGCCCGGCTGCGGTACGCCTATGCCGAGGCCCTGATCGCGGCCGGCCGGGCCGACGAGGCCCGCGACTGGTTCGCCAAGGCGGCCGACGCGGACACCGACGGTTCGACCAACGCCTCCGAGCGGCTGGCCGAGATCGACGGCCTGGAGTTCGTCGACGCGCTCGACCCCGACCTGGACGTCGAGGAGGACGGCGAGTCCGAGGACGCGGCGGAGGCCGTCGCCGAGGCTCCCGCCAGGTCGCAGGGCAAGGCCCCGGCCGGCGGTGCGCCGGACGAGCGGGAGATCTTCGAGGACGAGGAAGACGTCGAGGAGTACTACGACGAGGACGACCTGGAGATCGACGAGGACTTCGACGGCCGCGCCCCCGAGCGCGAGCAGGCGGACAAGCGCGACGAGCGCTGATCGTCCGCTCGGTCTCTCCTGACGAAAGCCCGGCCGCACCCACTCGGGTGCGGCCGGGCTTTCGTCGTTCCGGGGCCGGGGCCGGGGCCGGGGCCGGGGCCGGGGCCGGGGCGGGGGCCGGTGTGCGGTGCCCGCCGGCCGGGCGGCGACCTGCCCCCGCTCAGCCCAGTTCGAGGCTGCGGATCACCAGGCCGGTGGCCGGCTTCGGGCCGAAGGAGGTGGACTTGCGGGGCATCGTGACGCCCTGCTCGGCCAGCCGCCGCACCACGCTCTCCTTGACCGGGTGCAGCAGGACGGCCGTCCCGCCGGTGCGGGCGGCCTCCCGCTCGGCGCCGGCGGCGGTGTGCAGGTAGCCGATGTCGTCCGGGCCGTCCGGGACGTGCCAGGTGTGGTCCAGCAGGGTGGAGTGCAGGACGGTCGCGTCCAGGTGGCGCCACTCCTGCGGCTTGCCCTGCGGCACGGTGGCGTCCAGCAGGGCCTCGTCCGGCTCGCCGATCAGCCAGTACTGGCCGTCCCCGCCGGTCAGGACGAAGCCGTTGCCGCCGTGCCGCTTGAGCTCGGCGAGGGCCTCCAGGGCGCCGGTCAGCGGGCCGGCGACCTCTTTGACCTGCCAGTGGTCGCCCAGCCGCTCCAGCGCCTCGGCGACCGGCAGGCGGTAGAGCACCCGGTGGATCGCGCGGACCCGCAGCGGGTAGCGGGCGGTGTCGACCAGCAGCACCAGGCCGCGGTCCCACGGGCTGCGGGGCAGGTGCCGGTGCTCGCGCTGGAGCCGCAGGTACATCTCCCAGCGGTGGTGGCCGTCGGCGATCAGCGCCCGGCAGGTGGCCAGGTCGCGGGAGACCTCGGCGAGGTCGGCCGGCGCGGTGACCGCCCACAGCCGGTGGTGGGTGCCGTCCGTGGTGGTCGTGGTGAGCAGCGGCTCGCCCCGCACGGCGCGTTCGATCACGCCGGCCGCGCCACCGTTGCCCCGGTAGGTCAGCAGCAGCGGTTCGAGGTTGGCGCGGGTGGTGCGCATCAGGCCGACCCGGTCGGCGACGGGCTTGGGCATCACGTCCTCGTGCGGGAGCACCACCCCGCCCTCCGGGCCGCTGACCGCCAGCGCGCCGATCAGGCCGCGCTGCACCCGCCCCGGGCCGGTGCCGTCGTCGGCGGCCCGCTGCTCGTAGACGTACAGCGCGGGCGCCGGGTCGGGGACCAGCACGCCCTCGCGCTGCCAGGCCCGCAGCAGCCGCGCCGCGTGCCGGTAGCGGGTGTCGCGGTCGGGCCGGTCGCCGGCGTCCTCGGGCTCGGGACGCGGCAGGATCAGCCGGACGACGTTGTGCGGGTCGGCGGTCTCCAGATCGAGCCGCCGGCCCGGGTCGACCACGTCGTACGGGGGAGAGGTGACGGCGGCCAGCGTGCCGACCCGGTCGGGGTCGTACCGCAGGCCGCGGAAGGGGGACAGGGACAGCCCTGCGGTGGCGACGTGCCCGGGATCACCGGGGCCGCCCTGCGGAGACTCCGCTCCGCTTTCTGCACTGGGTGCACTCATTCTGGGCATCGTAATCGGGTACGCGTTGTTGAGAGATCGGAACACCCGGCCGACCGGCAGGTCGGGGAGTGGGACGGACCGGGAGCGAGGTACGGGATGAGCGACGGGCAGGAGCGGGTCGGCGGCGGCGGACCCACCGACGGTGGGGGCGGCGCGCCCGAGCAGGGGCGGCCGGGCGAGCCGACGGGCGATGTGTACGACTGGTACCGGCGCGGTGCCAAGTTGCTGGCCGAGGGGCATCCGGGGGCCGCGGTGCAGTTGCTGGCCAGAGCGGCGGCGGCCGAGCCGCATTCGCACAGCATCCGTGAGGCGCTGGCCAGGGCGCAGTACGACGCGGGTTCGTACGCGGCCGCGCTGGAGAACTTCCGGGCGGTGGCGATGGCCGACCCGTCGGACGACTACGCTCGGTTCGGCTGGGGCATCTCGGCCGCCCGGCTGGGCGACTTCGAGACCTCCGCCAAGCACCTGGCGCTGGCGGTGGCGATGAGCCCCGGGACGGCCCACTACCGGGCCGCGCTCCGGCAGACCCGGGCGACGCTGGCGGCCCGGGCCGGAGCGTACGGGCCGCTGCTGCCCGGCGCGCCCGGCTACTCGGGGCCGCCGGCCGGCAGCGAGGCCGGCACCGTCCCACCGGACGGTACGGGCGGCGCGGCGGGCCCGGGCCAGGGCATGGACAAGGCCGGCAATGGCGCGGGCGACGCGGAGCTGACGGACAACGAGGAAGAGCACGAATGAACGACACGGCAACCACCGCGCGGCGCACCGCACCGGCCGGCAGTGACCGCCCGCTGACCGAGGCGTACGACACCGCCCTGCTCGACCTCGACGGGGTGGTCTACGCCGGCCCGGACGCGATCGCGCACGCGGTGGAGTCACTGGATGCGGCCCGGGACGCCGGGATGCGCCTGGCGTACGTCACCAACAACGCCTCCCGGCCGCCGCAGGTGGTGGCCGACCACCTGACCGAGCTGGGGGTGCCGGCCGAGGCCGGGGACGTGATCAACTCGGCGCAGGCGGCGGCCCGGCTGGTGGCCGACAAGGTGCCGGCCGGCTCCAAGGTGCTGGTGATCGGGGGCGCCGGGCTGGTGGAGGCGGTGGCCGAGCGCGGGCTCGTCGCGGTGCGTTCGCTGGACGAGGGCCCGGCCGCGGTGGTGCAGGGGTACGACCCGTCGGTGGGCTGGGCGCAGCTCGCGGAGGCCTCCTACGCGGTGCAGGAGGGGCTGCCGTGGGTCGCGTCCAACACGGACCTGACCATCCCGACGGCCCGCGGCATCGCGCCCGGGAACGGGACGCTGGTGGCGGCCGTCCGGGCCGCGACCGGGGTCGAGCCGGAGGTCGCGGGCAAGCCGATGCCGCCGATGCACCGGGAGACGGTGCTGCGGACGGGCGCCAGGCGGCCGCTGGTGGTCGGCGACCGCCTGGACACCGACATCGAGGGCGCCCACAACGGCGGGGTGGACAGCCTGCTGGTCTTCACCGGCGTCACCACCCCCGCGCAGCTGCTGACCGCCCCCGTCGAGCACCGGCCCACCTACCTGGCCGAGGACCTGCGCGGCCTGCTGCTCGCCCAGCCGGCGGTGGAGCCGGTGGACGGTGGCGGCTTCGCCTGCGGCGGTTGGACGGCCTCGGTCGCGGAGGGTGTGCTGCGGCTGGCCGGGGTCGGGGAGGACCGCTACGACGGGCTGCGGGCGCTGTGCGCGGCGGCCTGGACGGCGCTGGACGGCGGCGCGGCCGGCACCGGTGCGCCGGACGGGCGCAAGGCGCTGGCAGACCTCGGGTTCTGACCCGGCCGGCAGCGTGCCGGAGGGTGCCCGACGGGACCGGGGAGACCGGGACCGCCGGGTACCCGTCCCCCTCCCGCCGGATCCTGGGCGCCGCCCCGCACGAGCGGCGTCAAGCCGCTCCGCGCGGGCGGGTGCAGGTGCCTGCCGGGAGCGGAGTACCAGGGCCCGGGACGCGGACGCCGAGGTGTGCGGTCACCGCCACTCGGCCACCCTCCTGTGGACGGGCCGGCCGACCGGGCCGGATCAGCTTCCGCCGCCGGTGGAGCCGCCGCCGCTCACGCCCAGCCCCGGAACGGACTCCACGCGGCGTTGGACGACCAGGTCCACCTGGACGGCGGCGGGGGCGAGTATCCGTTGCAGCTCCTGCTGCAGGGCCGTGGTGTCGGTCGTCCACGGGGGCAGTGACGCGGGCCGGACCAGGCGGCCGTTCCTCAGCAGCACGTACAGGGTGACCTTGGCGGAAACGGGCTTCCGGTCCCTCTTGTACGACTCCACGACGGAGTGCTCGATCCAAATCTGTTGTACGTCGGTGAGCGGTCTGGGCCGGTCCGTGCGGGTGCCCCGGACGACGGTCATGGTGTCCGGGGCGGCGGCGGGGGAGAAACGCAGCCGGGTCACGTCCCGGAAGGCCCCGTACACGATCGCGAACGTGTTGACGACGAGTCCCAGCAGGGCGGCGATTCCGACCGCGGCCCAGATCCGGCCGGGCCCCGGGCTGTAGGCCAATGCCATGACCGCATAGGCCGGGGCGCCGCAGACGGCGCCGGCCACCAGCGACCCGAGCACTTCCCCGGGCCAACGCTTGACGGCGAACACGAGCGGCCCGACTCCCTCGCGAAGCACCACGTCGACCACGTCGGGATTCGAACGGTCCACCCGCACCCTGTTCATGACCCAACGTTAGGGCGGCGCCACTGGTTGTGGAAGAGCGTCGGCGGCGCCCGTCCTCCCGGCCACGGCGCGCTTCGCTGCTCGGGCGGCGGCGCGTGCGCCCGGAGGAGGACGCGCTCGGAGGAGGACGCGCTCGGAGGAGGACGTCTCAGAGGAGGACGTCTCAGAGGAGGGTGCGCAGCCGGAGCAGGTCCCGGAAGCCGGCCTCCAGCTTGACCCGGCCGCCGGCCCAGGCCGAGGCGAAGTTCAGCGGGCCGCCGACCATCGCGACCAGGTCGTCGCCGGACATCGAGAGCCGGATCTCGGCCTTCTCGGCGGGGGCTCCGGGCACCTGGGTGACGTCCTGGATCCGGCCCTCGCGCAGCCGACCGTGGAAGGTGATGTCGAGGTCGGTGATCCAACAAGTCAGGGAGCGGTCGAGGGCGGCCGCCTTGCGGACGTCGCCGGTGGAGTTCGCCATGTTCCGGCTGAGCTGCTCCAATGCCTCGCGGCACTCCTCGGCGTTGGCCATGGCTGCTGTCCACTCCTGGTCTTCGGCGATCGGACCTTCACGCTATCGCAGCCCGGTGGGGCGATCGCCTGCAGCGGGCCGGGGCACCTTGGCGGTAGCGTCGTCAGTGGGCGCCGGGCCGTTCCGGGGCCTTCCATGACGGAGTGATGCACGAAGGAGGCGCCCGGATGCTGCGGGACACGGTGCGGGGATTTGTCACGGTCGCCTCCGGGCTGGCCGAGGAGGCCGGGAAGCGCGTCGTGCTGACCGCCGCCGAACTGCTCGAACGCAGCGGGATCGACCTGGCCGAGGTCGAGCGCAAGGCGCGCGCGGCCGGCCAGTTCCCGCCCTCGGTCAAGTCGTTGCAGACCCTGGCGGAGGAGGCGGTCACGGCCGGCCGCGCCGGCTTCGACCTGGCCACCGGGGTGGCCCGCAGCGAGGTGGAGAAGGCCTTCGAGAAGGTCGGCGACCAGGTGACCAAGGTCGGCGTCGTGCTGGCGTACCTGGAGAGCAGGCTGCGGGACGTCGACGAGGACAGTGCCCCGGCGGCTCGGCCGGCCGACAAGAACGGCGCGGCCGCGGCGCGGGCGGACGGACTGTTCGGCCACGGCTGGGAGCAGGGTGACGAGCCGCGGGACAGCGGCGGCCGGCCGGGCGAGCCGATAGTGGCCGAGCGGGTGCCGGTGGACGACGGCGGGTCGCCGGAGCCGGACGGCGGGGCGCAGGCGCGCGAGGCCTGGGCCGCCGAGGAGCCGCAAGCCCCACGGCCGACGGCCGGGACGGCGCCGGTGAAGCGGGCGGCGGCCGGGAAGGCCACCCGGAAGCCGGCCGGGAAGCCGGCGGGCAAGGCCGGGACGGGCGGCACGGCGACGAGCCGGGGCGGCGCGACCGGGCGGACGGCGGCGAAGGGGACGCCCGCGAAGGGGGCGCCCGCCAAGGGGACACCCACCAAGGGGACGTCCGCCGGGCCGACACCGGCCAAGGGCGCGGCGGCCGGGAGCAGCACGCCGGACAAGGCGGCGCCGGCGAAGAAGGCCGCCGCGAAGAAGGCGGCGGGCAAGAAGACCACGGTCACCAAGACCGCCTCCACCGGGCAGCCGACGGCGAAGAAGGCGGCCCCGGCGGGCGGCGCGGCCAAGCGGGCGGCGACCAAGCGGACGACCGTGCGCCGGACGACGAGCAGCAAGGGCCCCGATGCCTGACCGCACCGCACCGCCCGCCTCCGCTCCCTCGCCCGCCTCCGCTCCCGTGCCCGCCGCCGGGGGTGGGCCGGCCGTCTCTGCCGCGGCGGCCGGCCGGGACGCCGAAGTGCGTCCGCTCGGCGTGGAGTTCACCCCGACCGGCGATCCGGCGGTGGACGCGGCGATCGGCCTGCTGGAGGCGCTGGACGGGGTCCCGACCGAGGGGCACCTCCCGGTGTACGAAGATGTTCACCAGCGGCTGGGGGAGACCCTCGCCGCGCTCGACCGGTCCTGAGGCCGGCCGCGGGCCCGGATCGCGACGGCCCGGCCGTTCCCTTCGGCCGTCCGGGGCGGGCCGGTCTTCGAGCCGTCCGTTCGGGCAGTCCGTTCGGGCAGTCCGTTCAAGCAGAGTTGTTCGAGCCGTCCCTCAAGGCAGTCCGTTCAAGCAGGCGACACCTGGCAGCAGCACACCGCGGAGGACGGCGCGGTGGGTGGCGACAGGCAGCGGTAGGAGCTGAAACCCAGTGGCAGTGGCACGACGCCGACTCGACGCGGAGCTGGTCCGCCGCAAGCTGGCCCGGTCGCGCGAGCACGCGTCCGAGCTGATCGCGGCCGGGCGGGTGACCGTCGGCGGCACCACCGCGACCAAGCCGGCGACGCAGGTCGAGACCGCGGCCGCCGTGGTGGTCGCCAAGGACGAGAACGACCCGGACTACGTCTCGCGCGGCGGGCACAAGCTGGCGGGCGCCTTCGCGGCCTTCGTGCCGCAGGGCCTCGTGGTGGCCGGCCGCCGGGCGCTGGACGCCGGCGCGTCCACCGGCGGCTTCACCGACGTCCTGCTGCGGGCGGGCGCCGCGCACGTCCTGGCGGTGGACGTCGGCTACGGGCAGCTGGCCTGGTCGCTGCAGAGCGACGAGCGGGTCACCGTGATGGACCGCACCAACGTGCGCGAGCTCGGCCTGGAGCAGATCGGCGGCTCGCCCGTCGACCTGGTCGTCGGCGACCTGTCCTTCATCTCGCTCGGACTGGTGCTGCCGGCGCTGGCGGCGTGCAGCGCCGAGGACGCGGACCTGGTGCTGATGGTCAAGCCCCAGTTCGAGATCGGCAAGGAGCGGCTCGGCAGCGGCGGGGTGGTCCGCAGCCCGGAGCTGCGGGCCGAGATGGTCCGCCGGGTGGCCGCGCAGGCCTGGGCCCTCGGGCTCGGGGTGCGGGCGGTCACGGCCAGCCCGCTGCCCGGCCCGTCCGGGAACGTCGAGTACTTCCTGTGGCTGCGCCGGGACGCCGCGGAGCTGGACCCGGCCGAGGCGGACCGGGCCGTCGCGGAGGGCCCCGGATAGGGTGCTCTGCGGACGTCCGGCCGCCATGCCGAGTGGCGGCCGCACCGGGCCGAGGGCGACCCGAGCCCCCGACAGGCGACCCGGCAGGCGTAGGGAGAGGGCAGCATGACTGAGGAACGTACGGTCTTCCTGATCGCGCACACCGGTCGCGAGACCGCGCTGCGCAGTGTCGAAGGACTGGTGCACGGCCTGCTGAAGGCGGGGATCCGGATCCGGCTGCTGGCCGCCGAGGCGGTCGACCTGGACCTCCCGGACGGCGTCGAGCGGGTCGCCGGGGGCGAGGGCGCGGCGGACGGCTGCGAGCTGATCCTGGTGGCCGGCGGCGACGGCACGCTGCTGCGCGGCGCCGAGCTGGCCCGCGAGCACGGGCTGCCGATGCTCGGCATCAATCTCGGCCGGGTCGGCTTCCTCGCGGAGGCCGAGCGGGACGATCTCGCGGTGGTCGTGGAGCGGGTGGTCGACGCCGACTACGAGGTCGAGGAGCGGATGACCCTCGACGTGCTGGTGCGCACCAACGGCGACGTGATCCACCAGGACTGGGCGCTGAACGAGGCGTCCATCGAGAAGGCCTCCCGGGAGCGGATGCTGGAGGTGGTGACCGAGGTGGACGGCCGCCCGGTCTCCAACTTCGGGTGCGACGGGGTGGTCTGCGCGACGCCGACCGGCTCGACCGCCTACGCGTTCTCGGGCGGCGGCCCGGTGGTGTGGCCGGAGGTCGAGGCGCTGCTGATGGTGCCGATCAGCGCGCACGCGCTGTTCGCCCGGCCGCTGGTGACCTCGCCGCATTCGGTCCTGGCGGTCGAGGTGCAGCCGAAGACCCCGCACGGGGTGCTCTGGTGCGACGGCCGCCGGTCGGTCGAACTGCCCGCCGGCGCGCGGGTGGAGGTCCGCCGGGGCCAGACGCCGGTCCGCCTGGCGCGGCTGCACCGGGCGCCGTTCACCGACCGGCTAGTGGCCAAGTTCGCCCTCCCGGTGACCGGGTGGCGGGGGCGCGGCGGGGCCTGCTGAGCGAGGCCGGGAAGGGCTCGCCGGGCCGGCTCGGGTACGGGCGCAGGCAAGGACGCAAAGCACGGCCGGGGGCCTGCGTACGGGCCCCCGGCCCGGGGCGCCCCGGACGGGCGCGGAGAAGGGGAGTGGCGATGAACGGCACGATAGCGGCGGTCAGCCGGGGCGCGGGGCACGACTTCGGCAAGCCGAACCGGCCGAGCGTCCGGCTGGTCGCCGGGCTCGGGGTGGAGGGGGACGCGCACCTCGGGGTGACCGTCCAGCACCGCTCGCGGGTCGCGCAGGACCCGACGCAGCCGAACCTCCGTCAGGTGCACCTGATCCACGCCGAGTTGCACGAGGAGCTGCGGCTGGCGGGCCACCGGGTGGCGGCCGGCGAGCTGGGCGAGAACATCACCACCCGCGGGCTCGACCTGCTGGGCCTGCCGAGGGGCGCCAGGCTGCACCTGGGCGAGGACGCGGTGGTCGAGGTGACCGGGCTGCGCAACCCCTGCCTGCAGATCGAGGCCTTCCAGGAGGGCCTGCTGAAGCAGGTGGTCGGCCGGGACGAGGCGGGCAACGTGGTGCGCCGGGCCGGGATCATGGGGGTCGTGCTGGCGGGCGGCGAGGTCCGCCCCGGGGACACCGTCCGGGTCGAGCTCCCGGACGGTCCGCAGCTGCCGCTCGAACGGGTCTGAGGCCCCGCCGGGCCCCTCTCGCGCGCGCCGGCGGGCTCCTCAGACCGCCAGCGGCTGGCGCCCGTCGGCGGCCGACCAGCGGTCGCCGGACTCCGCCAGCGCGGCCACGGCGGCCAGCCGCTGCACGGCGTCCGGGACGGCCGCGGCGGGCACCGTGAGCGGGATCCGGAGGAAGTTCTCGAAGGCACCGTCGGCGCCGAACCGGGTGCCGGCCGCGATCCGCACACTGCTGCGCTCCCCGGCCCGGGCGAGCGCGGCGCCGGAGACCCCGTCGGTGGCCAGCCAGAGGCTGAGGCCGCCGGGCGGCTCGGCGAACCGCCAGTGCGGCAGCCGCTCGCGCAGCCCGGCGGTCAGGGCCGCGGCGGTGGCGCGCAGCTGCCGCAGCTGGTGCGCGCGGACGTCCGCCAGCTGCTCGCCGAGCATCACGGCGGCGATCAGCTGGTCCAGGACGGGCGTGCCCAGGTCGGTGTAGACCCGGTCGGTGGCGAGCTGGCGCACCAGCGCGGGCGCCGCCCGGACCCAGCCGATCCGCAGGCCGCCCCAGAGCAGTTTGCTCGCCGAGCCGACGGTGACCACCTGGGCGGCGCGGTCCAGCGCCGCCGTCGGCCGCGGCAGCAGGCTCTCGTCCTCGATCCCCCAGCCCAGTTCCGCGGTGGTCTCGTCGGCCAGCACCACCGTCCCGGCGGCCCGGGCCGCCGCCAGCAGCTCGCGGCGCTGCTCCTCGTCGATCAGCGCGCCGGTCGGGTTGTGGAAGTCGGGGATGACGTACGCGGCCTTCGGCGCCGCGCCGCGCAGCACCCGGCGCCACTCGGGGAGGTCCCAGAGCGGCAGCCGGTCCGGCCCGCCGGGCCAGGCGTGCGGCACGGGCACCAGGCGGGAGCCGCTCAGCCGCAGCGCCTGCAGGGTGTGCGCGTAGCTCGGCGACTCGACCGCGACCCGGTCGCCGCGCCCGAGCAGGGTCCGCTGCAGCAGGTGCAGGGCGCTCATCGCGCCGGTGGTGATCAGGATCTGGTCGGGGGTGGTCGGCAGGCCGCGGGCGGTGAACCGGCGGGCCACGGCCTCCTGCAGGACCGGCAGGCCGGTGGGGTAGCAGCCGTGCCCGGCCGCGTAGGCGGGCAGCTGCTCCAGGGCCCGGGCGGCGGCCTCGCCGAGGTAGGGCTGCGGGGCGGGCAGCGCGGCGACGCCGAGGTCCAGCACCCGGCCCTGCTCGTCCGGCGGGACGGGGTGCATGGCGTCGCTGGGCGGCGGGGCGCCCTCGGGCAGCGCCGTCCAGCTGCCGGCGCCGCGCCGACTGTGCAGGTAGCCCTCGCCGCGCAGGGCCTCGTAGGCGGTGGCGACGGTGGTGCGGCTCACCGCCAGCGCCAGGGCCAGCTCCCGCTCGGCGGGCAGCCGCGCCCCGACCGGCAGCCGGCCGGCCGAGACCAGCGTGCGGACCTGGTCGGCCAGCGTGCGGTAGGCCGGGCGGTGCCCGGCGGGCTCGGGCAGCCGGGCGGTCCCCAGCAGTCGGGCGAGGGCGGCAGGGGTGACGGTGCTGTGCCATTCGGCCACGGCGATCAGTCCACTTGCTCGTGATTGGCCCTGGGAGGGACCCAGGTGGCCTGGTCATCATGGCACTGCGGCCATCAAGCCCGCCAGGGGGCCGGCTGAACCGGTCCGGCCCCCCGCAGCCCGCCGCAGCCCCCTCAGCCCTCGCAGCACCGCAAGGAGACACCCCGATGGCCGTCGTCGCCGCCCCCGAACGAGCCCCCGTGACCCTGGCCGGCCGCGCCCTCGGCCGCCGCCTCCCGCAACTGCTGGCCGGCCTGCTGCTCTACGGCTCCAGCATGGGCCTGATGATGCGCGCCGCCCTCGGCGTCAACCCGTGGGACGTCCTGCACCAGGGCCTGCAGCGCCACCTGGGCCTCTCGATGGGTGCCTGGGTGACCATCACCGGCGCGGCCGTCCTGCTGCTCTGGATCCCGCTGCGCCAGCGGCCCGGTGTCGGCACCGTCGGCAACGTGCTGCTGCTCGGTCTGGCCATGGACCTCACCCTTCGGACGGTCGGCACGCCCGGCCCGCTGACCGCCCGGATCGCGCTGCTCGCCCTCGGCATCGTCCTCAACGGCCTGGCCACCGGCCTCTACATCGGCGCCCGGCTCGGCCCCGGCCCGCGCGACGGGCTGATGACCGGCCTGCACCGGCGCACCGGCCGCTCCCTGCGGCTGATCCGGACCGGCATCGAGCTGACCGTGCTGCTGGTCGGCGTCCTGCTCGGCGGCACCGCCGGGATCGGCACCGTCGCGTACGCGCTGGCCATCGGCCCGCTCGCGCAGTTCTTCCTGCGCCGCTGCGCCGTGCCCGAACCGCCCGCCGGACCGCCCGCCGGACCGCCCTCGTCCGCCGGCGCGGTGACCTCCGCGCCGACCGCCGCCGAGGTCACCGCGGAGCCCCGGAACTGATGAACTTGGAGCCGCGCAGCCGTCGCTCGTCGCGCGGCGGGGGTGGAACCTCGTAAGGTCGTCTCCGTGTTGGACGAGATGCGGATACGAGATCTTGGTGTCATCGACGACGCCGTGGTCGAGCTGGCACCGGGGTTCACCGCCGTGACCGGCGAGACCGGCGCCGGCAAGACCATGGTGGTGACCAGCCTCGGCCTGCTGCTCGGCGGCCGGGCCGACCCGGGCCTGGTACGCGGCGGCGCGGGCCGGGCCGTGGTCGAGGGCAGGATCGAGCTGCCCGCCGGCTCCCCGGCGGCCGCCCGCGCGCTGGAGGCGGGCGCCGAGCTCGACGACGGCGCGCTGCTGATCAGCCGTACCGTCTCGGCCGAGGGCCGCTCCCGGGCGTTCGTCGGCGGCCGGGCGGTGCCGGTCGGACTCCTCGCCGAGATCGGCGAGGACCTGATCGCCGTGCACGGCCAGACCGACCAGCAGCGGCTGCTGCGCCCCTCCCGCCAGCGCGGCGCGCTGGACCGCTACGCGGGCGAGAGCCTGACCGGGCCGCTGGAGCGCTACCGGGAGGTCTACCGCGGCCTGCGGGAGGTCTCCGCGACCCTGGAGGAGCTGACCACCCGGGCCCGCGAGCGCGCCCAGGAGGCCGACCTGCTGCGCTTCGGCCTGGACGAGGTCGCCGCCGCCGAGCCGGTGGCCGGCGAGGACACCGAGCTGGCCGCCGAGGCCGAGCGGCTGGGCCACGCGGACGCGCTGTCCTCGGCCGCCACGCTGGCCCACGCCGCCCTCGCGGGCGACCCGGCCGAGCCCGACTCGCTGGACGCGGGCACCCTGCTCGCCCAGGCCCGCCGGGCGCTGGACGGCGTCCGCGCGCACGACGAGCGGCTCGCCCCGCTGGCGGACCGGCTCAACGAGGTCGGCTACCTGCTGGCCGACGTCGCCGGCGACCTGGCCGGCTACGCGGACGACCTGGACGCCGACCCGGTCCGGCTGGCCGCGGTCGAGGAGCGCCGCTCGGTGCTGGCCCACCTGCTGCGCAAGTACGGCGGCCCGGAGAACAGCCTGACCGAGGTGCTGGCCTGGGCCGAGACCGGCGCCGCCCGGCTCGCCGAGCTGGACGGCGACGACGAGCGGATCGACGAGCTCGCCGCCCGCGAGGGCGAGCTGCGCGCCGAGCTGGCCCGGCTCGCCGCCGAGGTGTCGGCCGCCCGCGAGGCGGCCGCCGGCCGCTTCGCCGAGGCCGTCTCCGCCGAACTCGCCGAGCTGGCCATGCCGCACGCCCGGGTGACGTTCCGGATCAGCCGGACGGACGACCCGGCCGGGCTGGAGGTCGACGGCCGCACGGTCGCCTACGGCTCGCACGGCGTGGACGAGGTCGAGGTGCTGCTCGCCCCGCACCCGGGCGCCTTGCCGCGCCCGATCGCCAAGGGCGCCTCCGGGGGTGAGCTGTCCCGGGTGATGCTCGCCGTCGAGGTGGTGTTCGCCGGGGCGGACCCGGTCCCGACGTACCTCTTCGACGAGGTCGACGCGGGTGTCGGCGGCAAGGCGGCGGTGGAGATCGGCCGCCGGCTGGCGAAGCTGGCACAGAGCGCGCAGGTCGTGGTGGTCACCCACCTGCCGCAGGTCGCGGCCTTCGCCGACCGGCACCTGGTGGTGGAGAAGACCAACGACGGCACCGTGACCCGCAGCGGCGTCAAGGTGCTCAGCGACGAGGAGCGGGTCCGGGAGCTGTCCCGGATGCTGGCCGGCCTGGAGGACTCCGAGCTGGGCCGCGCCCACGCCGAGGAACTGCTGGCCGCCGCCCGCGCCCCGCGCGGCCGCTGACCCGCCCGCGGCCGTCGTGGCCGCCGCCGCCCCGGCGGCGGCCACGACGCGCCCCATCGTGGTGCCGACTGTCCAAGAGGGCCGCCGACCTGGCATCGTGGCGCCTGGACACTGGCCTTCCAGTCCCGAGCGCCGCTCGCGGGCCCCACCGGCTCCCTGCCCACCACCACGGGCCAGGGGGCGCCTCCCCGGCCACAACACCGGGAGGAGCGGGACCCGGAAGCGGCGATCAGTACCTGATCGAGTCGGAGCGAGACGACGTGGACCCATCCGCTGCCCGGACCTCGGCGGCCGCCCCCGAACCGGGGCAGCTGCACGTGGTACTCGTCCTGTCCGCCGGTACCGGCGGCATCGGCGCGCACGTGCGCTCCCTGGCACAGGGCCTGGTCGCGCACGGAGTGACCGTGACCGTCTGCGCGCCCGCCGGGGCGGACGCGCTGTTCGGCTTCTCCCGCACCGGCGCCAGGTTCCACCTGGTCGACATCACGCCCACGGCCGGCGCCCGCAGCGACGCCGCCGCGATCGGCGAGCTGCGCCGCGCCTTCACCGGCGCCGACGTGGTGCACGCCCACGGCCTGCGGGCCGGGCTGCTCTCGGACCTGGCGCTGCGGACGGCGGGCCGGTTCCCCGGCCTGCGCCCGGAGACCCCGCTGGTGGTCACCTCGCACCAGGCGATGCTGGCCACCGGCATGGAGCGCCGGCTCCAGCGGCTGATGGAGCGCCGGGTGGCGCGGGCGGCCGACCTGGTGCTCGGCGCCTCCTCGGACCTGGTCGCGCGGGCCCGCGAGCTGGGTGCCACCGATGCCCGGCTGGGGCCGGTCGCGGCCCCGCCGATGCCGCCGGGCGCCCTGGACCGGGCCGCCGCGCGGGCCGCCGTGCTGGGCGGCGGGCCGGACCGTCCGCTGGTGCTGGCGATCGGGCGCCTCGTCCCGCAGAAGGCCTTCGGGCAGCTGCTGGACGCCGCCCGGGAGCTGTCCGGCCTGGACCCCCGGCCGCTGGTGGTGATCGCGGGCGAGGGAGCGCAGGGCCCGGCGCTGCGGGAGCGGGTGGCCGCCGAACGCCTGCCGGTCGAGCTGCTCGGCTACCGCACGGACGTCCCCGACCTGCTGGCGGCCGCCGACCTGGTGGTGGTCAGCAGCCGCTGGGAGGCCCGCTCGCTGGTGGTCCAGGAGGCGATGCGGGCCGGTGTCCCGGTGGTCTCCACGGCCGTCGGCGGGATCCCCGAGCTGGTCGGCGACGCCGCCGTGCTGGTCCCGGCGGGGGACGCCCCCGCGCTGGGCGCGGCCGTGCGCGGCCTGCTGGCCGATCCGGACCGGCGGGGGCTGCTGGCCGAGGCGGGCCGCCAGCAGGCCGGCACCTGGCCGGACGAGGCCGCCACGGTGGCCCAGGTGCTCAGCACGTACGACGAACTGGTGCAGCGCGGCTGAGACCCCGGCGCCCCGCGTGGGGGCGCCGGGGTCTCAGCCGCCGGGCTCAGATGGTGGCCTGCTCCCCGAGGTCGGCGGCCGCCGGCCCGTCCGCGGGAGCGGCCGGCTGGGCGGACAGGTACGCGCCGCCGCAGGCGGTCAGCCGCAGCGCGGTGTCGATCAGCGGCACGTGGCTGAAAGCCTGCGGGAAGTTGCCGACCTGGCGCTTGAGCCGCGGGTCCCACTCCTCGGCGAGCAGGCCGATGTCGTTGCGCAGCGACAGCAGCTTGTCGAACAGCTCCCTCGCCTCGGTGACCCGCCCGATCATCGCCAGGTCGTCGGCCAGCCAGAAGGAGCAGGCCAGGAAGGCCCCTTCGTGCCCGGACAGCCCGTCGACGTTGTTGCCGTCGTCGTCGTGGGTCGGGTAGCGCAGCACGAAGCCGTCCTCGGTGGACAGCTCCCGCTGGATCGCCTCGATGGTGCCGATCACCCGCTTGTCGTCCGCCGGCAGGAACCCGACCTGGGGGATCAGCAGCAGCGAGGCGTCCAGCTCCCGGCCGCCGTAGTACTGGGTGAAGGTGTTGCGCTCCGGGTCGTAGCCCTTCTCGCAGACGTCCCGGTGGATGGTCTCGCGCAGCTCGCGCCAGCGCTCCAGCGAGCCGTCGTCCGGGGCGTCCGCCGGGGCCTGCTCCAGCAGCTTGATGGTGCGGTCGACGGCGACCCAGGCCATCACCTTGGAGTGGGTGAAGTGCCGGCGGGGGCCGCGCACCTCCCAGATCCCCTCGTCGGGCTCGGTCCAGTGCTCCTCCAGGTAGCCGATCAGCTTGAGCTGGAGGTGGTGGGCGTGGTCGTTGCGGGTCAGGCCGGTCATGTGGGCCAGGTGCAGGGCCTCGACGACCTCGCCGTAGACGTCCAGCTGGAGCTGGCCGGCCGCGCCGTTGCCGACCCGTACCGGCAGTGAGCCCTCGTAGCCCGGCAGCCAGTCCAGCGAGGACTCGGTGAGCTCGCGCTCGCCCGCGATCCCGTACATGATCTGCAGGTTCTCCGGGTCGCCGGCGACGGCCCGCAGCAGCCACTCGCGCCAGGCCCGGGCCTCGTCGCGGTAGCCGGTGCGCAGCAGCGAGGAGAGGGTGATCGCGGCGTCCCGCAGCCAGGTGTAGCGGTAGTCCCAGTTGCGCTCGCCGCCGATGTCCTCGGGCAGCGAGGTGGTGGGCGCGGCGACGATGCCGCCGGTGGGGGCGTAGGTGAGGCCCTTGAGGGTGATCAGCGAACGGACCACGGCCTCGCGGTAGGGGCCCTGGTAGGTGCACTGGCCGGCCCAGTCGCGCCAGAAGTCCTCGGTGGCGGCGAGCATCTCCTCGGCGTCCGGCGGGCTGGGCGCGTCCAGGTGGGAGGCCTGCCAGGTGAGGGCGAAGGTGATCCGCTCGCCGGCGTTCACGCTGAAGTCGGCGTACGTGGTGAGGTCGCGTCCGTAGGTCTCGGCCTCGCCGTCCAGCCAGACCGAGTCGGGGCCGGCGACGGCGACGGTGCGGTGGCCGCCGTCGGGCTGCTCGACCCGGTGCACCCAGGGGACGACCCGGCCGTAGCTGAACCGCATCCGCAGGGCGGAGCGCATCCGGACCTTGCCCTCCAGGCCCTCGACGATCCGGATCATCTGCGGCACCGAGTCGCGGCCGGCCAGCGGCCGGGGCGGCATGAAGTCGATCACGCGGACCTTGCCGCCCTGGGAGTCCCACTCCTGCTCCAGGATCAGCGAGTCGCCGCGGTAGCGCCGCCGGTCGGCGGGCAGGGCGGGGGCCGCGGCGGTCGGCGGCGGGATCCGGAGTTCACCCGTTTCGGTGAACGGGTTGCGCGGCGCCGGGGTGGTCGCGGCGGCCGGGGCGGTGACGGCCTCGGCCGGGCCGATCCGCCAGAACCCGTGTTCATCGGTGCCCAGCAGCCCGGCGAAGACCGCCGGGGAGTCGAATCTGGGCAGACACAGCCAGTCCACCGCCCCGTCCCTGCTGACCAGGGCGGCGGTCTGCATGTCCCCGATGAGTGCGTAGTCCTCGATACGGCCGGCCACGTGGATCTCCAGTTCGCAAGGTGGGCACGACGCGTACGGCGACGGCTTGGAGCGAGCGGGAGCGATCCCGGTCCGGACCGCGCCGGGCACCCGGGCGGACCTGCCTCGGTGGTGGCGGGGCCGGCGGGTGTTTCGCGAGGGGCTGAGGTGGGCCCCACGGGGCGGGGAGGAACGGGGTGGCGGGGAGGTCCGGTCGCGCATCGGGGACCGAGGGGTGTGCTGGCCCTCCCTCGCCCTCCGCGTGCTCTGCTGTCGGCGATGCGTCCGTGCAGCTTACGTCGGGCAGGTGGGGCTGAGCACATGCGGAGGGGCCCGTGTGGCGGCATTTTCCGGCCGAAATGCCGTTCTTCGGGGTGGCGGCCCGGAGGATCATCCTGATGGGCCATGCGGAGGTGATCCTTCCGGGCCGGTGCCCCTGGCCCGGTCGGGGTGGCTCCGGCAGACCCGGGAGGCGGGCCGGAGGGCAGCCGGTCCGGCTCACTGATACCCTGGTATCCCGTGGACTGGTGGGATCAAACGCCCCGGACCAGCCGACCGACGACCCCGCCGGAGCTCCTCAACGAGCCCCGGCCGAGCACCTGCTCCGCGTCGCGAGGCGAGCCGAGGGCCCCGCCCCTAGTCACTTCGACACGCGACCCACGGGAGCCCCCTCTTGGCACAGCCCCATTCCGGCAAGGCATCGAACAGCCGCGCCGTGACGACCAAGCACCTCTTCGTCACCGGGGGTGTCGCCTCTTCGCTCGGCAAGGGCCTCACCGCCTCCAGCCTCGGCGCCCTGCTCAAGGCCCGCGGGCTGCGCGTGACGATGCAGAAGCTCGACCCGTACCTGAACGTCGACCCGGGCACGATGAACCCGTTCCAGCACGGCGAGGTGTTCGTCACCGACGACGGCGCGGAGACCGACCTGGACGTCGGCCACTACGAGCGCTTCCTCGACACCAACCTGCACGGTTCGGCGAACGTCACCACCGGTCAGGTCTACTCGACGGTCATCGCCAAGGAGCGCCGCGGCGAGTACCTGGGCGACACCGTCCAGGTCATCCCGCACATCACCAACGAGATCAAGTCCCGGATCCGCCGGATGGCGACCGACGACGTCGACGTGGTGATCACCGAGGTCGGCGGCACCGTGGGCGACATCGAGTCGCTGCCGTTCCTGGAGGCCGTCCGCCAGGTCCGCCACGAGGTCGGCCGGGACAACGTCTTCTTCGTGCACGTCTCCCTGCTGCCGTACATCGGCCCCTCGGGCGAGCTGAAGACCAAGCCGACCCAGCACTCGGTCGCGGCCCTGCGCAACATCGGCATCCAGCCGGACGCCATCGTGCTGCGCGCCGACCGTGAGGTCCCGCAGGCCATCAAGCGCAAGATCTCGCTGATGTGCGACGTGGACGAGGAGGCCGTGGTCGCGGCCATCGACGCCAAGTCGATCTACGACATCCCCAAGGTGCTGCACGGCGAGGGCCTGGACGCGTACGTGGTGCGCCGGCTGGACCTGCCGTTCCGCGACGTCGACTGGACCACCTGGGACGACCTGCTGCGCCGGGTCCACGAGCCCCAGCACATCGTCAAGGTGGCGCTGGTCGGCAAGTACATCGACCTGCCCGACGCCTACCTCTCGGTCACCGAGGCGCTGCGGGCCGGTGGGTTCGCCAACAACGCCCGGGCCGAGATCAAGTGGGTCACCTCGGACGACTGCAGCACCCCCGAGGGCGCCCGGGAGCAGTTGGGCGACGTGGACGCGATCTGCATCCCCGGTGGCTTCGGCGACCGCGGTGTGGACGGCAAGGTCGGCGCGATCACGTACGCCCGGGAGAACAAGGTGCCGCTGCTGGGCCTCTGCCTGGGCCTGCAGTGCGTGGTCATCGAGGCCGCCCGCAACCTGGCCGGCCTGCCGGAGGCGAACTCCACCGAGTTCGACGCCGCCGCCAAGTACCCGGTGATCTCCACCATGGCCGAGCAGCTGGCCATCGTCGACGGCAAGGGCGACCTGGGCGGCACCATGCGCCTGGGCCTCTACCCGGCCAAGCTCGCCGAGGGCTCGATCGTCCGTGAGGTCTACGGCGGCGAGCAGTACGTGGACGAGCGCCACCGCCACCGCTACGAGGTCAACAACGCGTACCGCGCGGACCTGGAGAAGACCGGCCTGCAGTTCTCCGGCCTCTCCCCGAAGGGCGACCTGGTCGAGTACGTCGAGTACCCGCGCGAGGTGCACCCCTACCTGGTGGCCACCCAGGCCCACCCGGAGCTGAAGTCCCGCCCGACCCGCCCGCACCCGCTGTTCGCGGGTCTGGTGGCCGCCGCCATCAAGATCAAGACCGGCGGCGAGTAATCGGCCCGTGCTCCATCGGACGGCGGCCGCGCGGACACCCGCGCGGCCGCCGTTCCGCGTACATTAGCGTCGTACTGACGAAAAGGGGAGAAGCGATGACGCACGCAACGCAGCCGATCCGGGACGAGGCCGAGCAGTGGCGGGTGCTCAGCACCGAGACGCCGTTCCGGGGCCGGGTCACCGGGGTGCGCAGCGACCAGGTCGAGATGCCGGACGGCTCCGTCGCCCGCCGCGACTACCAGATCCACCCCGGCTCGGTCGCCGTCCTCGCCGTCGACGCCCGGCAGCGGGTGCTGCTGGTGCGCCAGTACCGCCACCCGGTCCGCCAGCGGCTCTGGGAGCTGCCCGCCGGCCTGCTCGACGTCCCCGGCGAGAACCCGCTGCACGCCGCCCAGCGCGAGCTGTACGAGGAGGCCCACTGCAAGGCGGGGGAGTGGAAGGTCCTGGTCGACTTCTACACCTCCCCCGGCGGCACCGACGAGGCCCTGCGGCTCTTCCTCGCCACCGACCTCGCCGAGGCACAGGGCGAGCGCTACGCCGCGCACGGCGAGGAGCTGGAGATCGAGCTGGCCCGGGTGCCGCTCGGCGAGCTGGTCGGGCTGGTCCTGGCCGGCGAGCTGCACAACCCGACCCTGGTCACCGGCGTGCTCGCGCTGCAGGCGGCACTCGCGGCCCCGGGCGGGACGGCCGCGCTGCGCCCGGCCGAATCGCCCTGGCCGGCCCGACCGTTCGAGCACGGCTGACCGGTCCGGCCGGGCGGCCGCCGGTCGTTGATCCACCGGGGTGATTTACCGGTTGGTACGACCGGATCCCGGCGCCGCGGTGCCCCGCGCCGGCCCGCGCTCGAACTACGCTTCGCAAACAGGGCCCGGTACGGGCCGGCTTCGCTGAGTGACAGGTCGGGAGTGGCGCTGGTGGCGAGGAAGACGGCGACGATGGACGCACGGCCGGCCCCGGACGGAGCCGCGGACCAGTTGCCCGCCGGCCCCGCCGTGTTCGTCGGGCGCCGCACCGAACTCGCCGCCCTGCGGGCCGCCGCGGCCCGGCCCGCCGAGGGGCGCAGCACCGTCCTGGTGCTGGCCGGGCGCCCCGGCTCCGGCCGCACCACGCTCGCCGTCCGGTTCGCCCGCGCGGTCGCCGCCGACTACCCCGACGGGTTGCTCTTCGCCCGGCTCTCCGCCCCCGACGGCGGCCGGGCGGCGCCCGGCCAGGTCGCCCGCCGGCTGCTGGAGCAGCTCGGCGCACCGGTGGACGCGATGCTGCTGCCGGGCGCCGGCGAGGAGGGCCGCGACGACCCCGCCTGCGTGCGACTGCGAGCCGCGCTGGCCGGCCGCCGGGTGCTGCTGCTGCTGGACGACGTCAAGGACGCCGGCCAGCTCTGGCCGCTGCTCGCGGACGAGCCCGGCTGCCTGGTGGTCGCCACCACGGCCGGCCCGCTCACCGGCATCGAGGACATCGACCCCTGCATCCTCGGTGGGCTGGAGCAGCCCACCGCGGTCGGCCTGCTCGGCGAGCTGGTCGGCGGGAACCGGATCAGCTGCGACCCGGTCGGCGGCGCGGACCTGGCCGAGGCCTGCGCCTCCCGTCCGGCCGCGCTGCGACTGATGGCCGGCTGGCTGCGGGCCAGCCCCAAGGCGGCCGTCACGGACGCCGCGCGCGAGCTGATCACCATGACCGGGGTGGTCGGCGGCGCCGCCAAGGCCGGAGCGGTGAAGGCCGGAGCGGTGAAGGGCGCCGTGGTGAAGGGCGCTGCGGTGAAGGGTGGGAGCGCCGGCGCCGACACGGTGAACGGACCGGTGGCGAAGAACACCGGAGGGCCGGCCGCGCCGTCCGCCGCCCGGGGCGCGCCGGGCGGGACGAAGAACGCCGAGGGCGCCGAGGCCGGCGGGGCGGCCGTCAACCGGAAGCCTGCGGGCGGCCTGCCCGTGGGTGGGACGTCCGGAACCGCGCCGTCGGTCGGTGGGACACCCGTGGGTGTGACGCCGGGCGGCGGTGCGCCGGGCAAGGGCGCCGCCCCGGCCGAGGGCGGGCCGGCCGGTCGGCCCGCCGCGGGTCGCCCCGGCAAGGGCCGCAAGGGCAGGGCCGGCGCGGGACGCCCGGCCGCCGCTGCCGGCCCCGGGCTGCGGACCCCGCCGGTGGCACCCGCCGCCGGGCCGACTGCCGGTCCCGCCGGTCCCGCCGGTCCCGCCCCCGCGAACGGCCCGGCCGGTGCTCCGGGCACCCCGGGCCGGACGGCCGCCGCGGACGCCGGCGACCGGCCCTCGGCCGTGCTGCCGCCGGGGTCGGCCGAACCCGTACCCGTACCCGACAACGACCCGCTGATCGGGGCGTTCACCCTGCTGTACGCCACGCTGCCGCCCGCCCAGGCGCGGATGCTGCGGACGCTGACCCTCGCCCCGGCCCAGATCGCCGACCTGCGGACGGCCTCCGCGCTGGTCGGCTGCCCGGCGCCGGACGCGGCGGCCGCCCTGGCGGCCCTGGCCGGCCACGAACTGCTCGGCGAGGAGCCGCCCGCCGCCGACGGCACGCCCCGCTACCGGGTGCCCGGCCGGCTCCACCCCCGGCTGGTCCAGCTGCGGGAGGCCGTCGACCGCCCGGCCGAGACCGAACTCGCCCGGGCCCGGCTGCTGGAGCGGCTGGTCCGGCTGGTGGACTCGGCGCGGGCCCTGCTGGACCCGGCGGGCGGGCCGGCGCCCGAGCCGCTGCCCGGGCCGCTGCGGCTGCGCAGCGCCGTCCAGGCCCGCCAGTGGCTGCTCGGCGAGCGGGACCTGCTGCTGGGCGCGGTGGCGGACGCCATCGGCCAGGGCGACCTGGACGGCTCGGCCGGCCGGCTGGTGACCGCGCTGCTGCGCGCGCTGCCGCTGACCGGCGCCGCCGCCCCGGCCGACCTGCACCAGCTGCACGGGCTGGTGCTGCGGGTGGCCGAGCGGCACGGCGCCCCCAGGCGCGCCGCGGCCGCGTTGCTCAACCTGGCCGACCTGCACGTCGCCGCCGGCCACTGGGAGCAGGCGGCGGAGCGGTTCCGGGCGGCGCTCGAAGCGGCCCGCGAGGCGCAGGACGAGCCGGCCTGCGCGCGGGCCCTGGAGGGGGCGGCCGGCTGCCACCGCGCGCTGGGCGACGCCGTCCGCGCCGCCGACGGGTACGGGCGGGCGCTCGCGCTGCGGCAGGGCCTGGGGGACCAGCCGGCCGAGGCGCGGCTGCTCGCCAGGGTCGCCGAGGCGCATGTCGCCCAGCGCCGGTTCGAGGAGGCCGAGCGGGAGTACCGGGCGTCCCTCGCGGTGCTGCGCAGGTTGGGGGACGAGCGCGGCAGGGAGGCGGTCACGGCGGCCGTGGAGCGGCTGCGCGAGCAGGTCGATGGCGGGTGGTGACGATCGGCTTCGGAGTAATGTCGCAGATGCCGTTTTTGCTCGATTTCAGCAGGGAAGTCGCCTAGCAAGCCTACGAACCTGCCAATGTGTCCGGCTGATTTAGTCAGTTTGGAAGGCTGACACGTCGCCTGGGCTTCATTACACTCGAACCTAGTCGCGCAGCGAACTGTGCCCCGGTGTCTTCCGGAGGCTTCCGCACGCGTCGCCCACCGGTCTTCCCCCGGCTGGGACCACAGGCAAGAGGGACGTGTTTAGCCGTGACCAAGGTCGGCATCCCCCGCGAGGTCAAGAACCACGAGTACCGCGTGGCCATCACGCCCGCCGGCGTGCATGAGCTGGTCCGTAACGGACACGAGGTCTACATCGAGGACAACGCCGGCGTCGGCTCCTCGATCCCCAACGAGGAGTACGTCGCCGCCGGCGCGACCATCCTCCCCACCGCCGACGAGGTGTGGGCCACGGCCGACCTGCTGCTGAAGGTCAAGGAGCCGATCGCGCAGGAGTACCACCGCCTGCGCAAGGGCCAGACCCTCTTCACCTACCTGCACCTGGCGGCCGACCGGGCCGGCACCGACGCGCTGCTCGCGTCCGGCACCACCGCCATCGCGTACGAGACGGTGCAGCTCGCCAACGGCGCGCTGCCGCTGCTCGCCCCGATGTCCGAGGTCGCGGGCCGGCTCGCCCCGCAGGTCGGCTCGTACCACCTGATGCGTCCGGCCGGCGGCCGCGGCACCCTGCCCGGCGGTGTGCCCGGCACCCACCCGGCGAAGGCTGTCGTCATCGGCGGTGGCGTCTCCGGCTGGCACGCGGCCACCATCGCCATCGGCATGGGCTACGACGTGACCCTGCTCGACCGCGACATCAACAAGCTGCGCGAGGCCGACAAGATCTTCGGCACGAAGATCAAGGCCATCGCCTCCAACGCGTTCGAGCTGGAGAAGGCCGTCCTCGACGCCGATCTGGTGATCGGCGCCGTCCTGATCCCGGGCGCCAAGGCCCCCAAGCTCGTCACCAACGAGCTGGTCTCCCGGATGAAGCCGGGCTCCGTGCTCGTCGACATCGCGATCGACCAGGGCGGCTGCTTCGAGGACTCGCGCGCCACCACGCACGACAACCCGACCTTCCAGGTCCACGACTCGGTCTTCTACTGCGTCGCGAACATGCCGGGTGCCGTCCCGAACACCTCCACCTACGCGCTGACCAACGCCACGCTGCCCTACATCGTGGAGCTGGCCAACCGCGGCTGGAAGGACGCCCTGCGTCGCGACGCCGCCCTGGCCAAGGGCCTGAACACGCACGAGGGCCAGATCACCTACGCGGGTGTCGCCGAGGCCTTCGGCCTGGAGTCCGTCTCCCTGGAGAGCGTGCTCGCCTGACGTCCCCTCAGCCCGGCCCGCCCCCACCCGGGGGCGGGCTGCCGGCCCCCGGCCCGCTCCCCTCGGGCCGGGGGCTTCGGCATGCCCGCGAACGGCCGCCGGTACCTCCGGCCGGAGCCCGTCGCGGGTCCGTGGCGGGTCCGTCCGCGGGCCCGCGGGCCGGCCGCCCCCGCTCACCGGTCGGCCACCGTGCGGTCACGCGCTGTTCACCGTCGGGTCGCCGGGTGAGTGTCGTCAATTTCTGTGGGTCGCGTCACCCGACCGCAGAAACGTTAGGGTCAAGGGCCCGCCCATCCCTTGACAGCGGGTGGCCCGATAGTCGACACATCATGCCCACTACCGTGGATTGTGTTGCTGCGAACGCCTTAAACGGCCTAGAGTCGCAAACCGTCGGCATGCTGCCACGCTGACGAATCGACATAGAGTCCTGGATGCCCAAGGAGGTAAGACGACTTGTGAATGAGTCGACATTTGCTCCCGGGGGTGGTCAGCCAGGACTGGCGGGGCACGCCGCCGGACAGCCGAGTGAGGGGCCCGGGGCCCGGCAGGCCACCGTGGGCTCGGCCGAGGTCGGCTCGGTCGCGGTCCGCACCTTCGAGGCCCGCCAGGCCACCGCGCCGGTCATCGACCTGGACGCCGACCTGCCGTCACACGGCCTGGCCTACGGCGAGTTCGCCTACGGCGCCTACGACGACCCGGACGCCGAGTACGAGCCCGACCCCGAGTACGCCGCCACCCTGGCCCCCGACGCCGCGCGCCAGCGCCGCGAGCGGGTCGGCCCCACCGGCCGGCCGCTGCCGTACTTCCCGATCCCCGCGCCGCTGGCCGAGCACGGCCCCGCGCAGATCATCGCGATGTGCAACCAGAAGGGCGGCGTCGGCAAGACCACGTCGACCATCAACCTGGGTGCCGCCCTCGCCGAGTACGGCCGCCGCGTGCTGCTGGTCGACTTCGACCCGCAGGGCGCGCTCTCCGTCGGCCTCGGGGTCAACCCGATGGAGCTCGACGTCACGGTCTACAACCTGCTCATGGAGCGCGGCCTGACGGCTGATGAGGTGCTGCTGAAGACCGCGGTGCCCGGGATGGACCTGCTGCCCTCCAACATCGACCTGTCGGCCGCCGAGGTCCAGCTGGTCAGCGAGGTGGCGCGGGAGTCGGCGCTGGCACGCGCGCTCAAGCCGCTGCTGCCCGACTACGACTTCGTCATCATCGACTGCCAGCCCTCGCTCGGCCTCTTGACGGTCAATGCCCTGACGGCCGCTCACAGCGTCATCGTCCCGCTGGAGTGCGAGTTCTTCGCGCTGCGCGGTGTCGCGCTGCTCACCGAGACCATCGAGAAGGTCTGCGAGCGGCTCAACCCCGAGCTGCGCCTGGACGGCATCCTGGCCACCATGTACGACTCCCGCACGGTGCACAGCCGTGAGGTGCTCGCGCGGGTGGTCGAGGCCTTCGGGGAGCACGTCTTCCACACCGTCATCGGCCGTACCGTGCGCTTCCCGGAGACCACCGTCGCCGGCGAGCCGATCACCACGTACGCGACCAACTCGGTCGGCGCCGCCGCCTACCGCCAGCTCGCCAGGGAGGTGCTCGACCGGTGCCGCCCCGCCGAGTGAGTCTCCCGGGTGCCGACGAGCTGTTCCGGACCACCGGCGGGATGGCCCTGTCGCCCTCCCTCAGCCGGCCGGCCGAGGCGCCCAAGACGGAGACCGCACGGGCCGCCGGCGCCGAGGAGGCCGGCCGGGACCCGCGTACCGGCCGCCCCGGCGCCGAGCGCCCGGGCGAGCGGCCCACCGTCCCGGCGCCGTCGCACGGCCAGCCGGGGCCCGGGCAGCCGGGCGCGGGCATGCCGGCCCAGGGCACGGGACAGGGGCGCCAGCACGGCGCGGCCGAGGACGAGACGGGCGCGGGCGACCCCGCCCGCCGGGCCCGGCCGCGCGGCCGGGCGCCGCGCCGCCCCAGCGGCCGTGAGCGGCACGACGAGAAGATCACCGTGTACGTGTCCGCCGAGGAGCTGATGGACCTCGAGCACACCCGGCTGGTGCTGCGCGGTGAGCACGGCCTGGCGGTCGACCGCGGCCGGATCGTCCGGGAGGCCATCGCGGTCGTCCTGGCGGACCTGGAACAGCGGGGCGAGGCCAGCATCCTGGTCCGGCGGCTGCGCGGGCGCTGAGGCGCCGGGCGGCGCCGGGGCGGCGTGTCGGCGCCCCCGGGTCGGGCGCTGCGGCCGGTCCGGGTGAAGATGGACCGTCATGCCGAGCACGAACGAGACCCCGGCCGCCGCCACCACCGCTGATCACGCCGCACCCGCCGTGCCGGAACAGCGCGGGGGCTTCCAGGTACGGCTGGAGAACTTCGAAGGCCCGTTCGACCTGCTGCTCGGCCTGATCGCCAAGCACCGGATGGACGTCACCGAGGTGGCGCTCTCCCGGGTCACCGACGAGTTCATCGCCCACATCCGCGCGATGGGCCCGGACTGGGACCTCGACGCCGCGACCGAGTTCCTGGTCGTCGCCGCCACCCTGCTCGACCTCAAGGCGGCCCGGCTGCTGCCCGCCGCCGAGGTCGAGGACGAGGAGGACCTCGCCCTGCTGGAGGCCCGCGACCTGCTCTTCGCCCGGTTGCTGCAGTACCGGGCCTACAAGCGGGCCGCCGAGCTCTTCGGCGAGCGCTGGGCCGCCGAGCTGCTGCGCGCCCCCCGCACGGCCGGCCTGGAGCCGCAGCACGCGGCGCTGCTGCCCGAGGTGGTGATCACCCTCGGCCCCGAGGACTTCGCCCGGCTCGCCGCGAAGGCGATGACCCCCAGGCCCGCGCCGTTCGTGCACATCGACCACATCCACGCCCCGCCGGTGAGCGTGCGTGAGCAGGCCGCCCTGGTGGTCGGGCTGCTGGGCTCGCTGGGCGAGGCCACCTTCGCGCAGCTGGTCGCGGACGCCCCGGACAACCTGGTGGTGGTCGCCCGCTTCCTCGCCCTGCTGGAGCTGTACCGCGAGCGGGTGCTCGCCTTCGAGCAGCCGGAGGCGCTCGGGGACCTCCTGGTGCGCTGGGTGGCCGAGGCGGACCGGGCGGTGGTCGAGGTGACGGACGAGTTCGACCGCCCGCCCGGCGAGCCCGTGCCCGACGCCGGACCCGGGCCCGCCGGCCCGGCCCGACGCACCCTGACGACCGGCAGCACCGGCAGTACCCGCGAGGACGGTGATCCGCGATGACCGCGGCCGAGACCCCCGGGGCCGAGGGCTCCCGGATCGAGCAGCCCGCCGAGCAGCCCGCCCAGCGGTCCGACGCGGCCGGCGACGCGGCCCTCCCGGGCGCCCGCAGGCCCCCGCGGCGCCCGCTCGGGCTCCCGGGCCGCCCGCGGGCCGAGGAGTGGCAGGAGCCCGCCCACAACCCCGGGACGGGCGTACTGGAGGGCGTGACGGCGGCCTCGGAGCGCGAACCGGCGCCCGCACCCCGGTCGACCGCGCTGCCGGCGCCCGCCGAGCCGCCCGCGCCGGTGGCGGAGGAACCGGCGCGGCTGCCCCACCAGGCGGAGCCGTCCGCGCCGGCGCAGCCCGTCCGCGCCCCCCGGGCCGCCGCCGTCGAGACCGCCGTCGAGGCCGAGGCTGCTGCGTCCGAATCCGAGTGCGAGGCCGTGTCCGAGGCCGGCGCCGGGCCGGCGGTGGCACTGAGGCCGGCGCTGGAGGCGATCCTGATGGTCGTCGACGAGCCGGCCGGTGAGGCCCACCTGGCCGACGTGCTGGAGCGCCCGCGCGCCGAGGTGGCCGCCGCGCTGCGCGAGCTGGCCGCCGAGTACACCGCGCAGGGCCGGGGCTTCGACCTGCGCCTGGTGGCCGGGGGCTGGCGTTTCTACACCCGGGCCGACTGCGCGCCGGCCGTCGACCGGTTCGTCCTGGACGGCCGGCAGGCCCGGCTGACCCAGGCCGCGCTGGAGACGCTGGTGGTGGTCGCATACCGGCAGCCGGTGTCCAGATCACGGGTATCGGCCGTCCGTGGTGTGAACTGCGACGGTGTGATGCGTACCCTGGTACAGCGAGGACTGGTGGAAGAAACCGGGTCCGAGCCCGAAACAGGTGCGATCCTGTATCGGACGACGAACTACTTCCTGGAACGGATGGGGCTGCGCGGCTTGGACGAGCTGCCGGAGCTCGCGCCCTTCCTGCCCGAGGTCGACGACGTGGAAGCGGAGTCCCTGGAGGGCACGATGATCGCGGATGCGGTCGCCGCCGCTACCGCGCAATCTGCGGTCCGCAGCGGTGAGACCGATCGGGCTGCGTCTGATCGGTAGGGGGCGGTGAGGTCGGCCGAGACGACTTGCACATCCCAGACGGAATCGACGTACGGACTTTTTGATGCGTAGCAGTGGTAACGGCAGGAACAGCAGCGGCGGCGGCAGCGGCGGTCGCGGCGGACAGGGTGGGGCCCGCGGCGGCAGCTCCTCCGGCGGGGGTTCCTACGGCGGCGGCCGTGGCGGCCAGCAGGGCGGCGGTTCGTACGGCGGCGGCTCGGGCGGCTCGCGCGGCGGCTCCGGCGGTGGCTCCTACGGTGGTGGCTCCGGCGGCTCGTACGGCGGCGGCTCGCGTGGTGGCTCCTACGGTGGTGGCTCGGGCGGCGGTTCGTACGGCGGCGGCTCCGGCGGCTCGCGTGGTGGCTCCGGTGGCGGTTCGTACGGTGGTGGCTCGGGCGGCGGTTCGTACGGCGGCGGTTCCCGTGGTGGCTCCGGTGGGGGTTCCTACGGCGGCGGGTCCGGCGGCGGCAGCCGTGGTGGCTCGGGCGGCGGTTCGTACGGCGGCGGCTCGCGTGGTGGCTCCGGTGGGGGTTCCTACGGTGGTGGCTCCGGCGGCGGCAGCCGTGGCGGCTCGTACGGTGGCGGCTCGGCCGGCTCGCGTGGCGGCTCCGGCGGCGGTTCGTACGACCGCCGGGACGACCGTCGGGACGACCGCAGGGACGACCGCAAGCAGTACCCGGACCGTCCGCTGCGCCCCGAGGAGCGCAAGTACGACCGTCCGGAGTTCGGCTCCGGCGGGCACTACGGCGCCCGCAAGGCCCTGCCGCAGAGCCAGCGCCCCCGCACCCAGGCCCCGCGCAAGGAGGGCCAGGGCGCCCCGGGCGACCCGCGTCGTCAGCCGCAGCGCTCGCGTGAGCTGCAGGCCAAGATCGAGGACGCGGTGCTGGCCCGGCACGACAAGCCGGCCGTGAAGCTGCCCAAGACCTTCGACGAGCCCGAGGGCGAGCGCCTGCAGAAGGTGCTGGCTCGGGCCGGCATGGGCAGCCGCCGGGCGTGCGAGGAGCTGGTCACCCAGGGCCGCGTCATGGTCAACGGCAAGCTGGTGACCGAGCAGGGCAGGCGGGTCGACGCGCAGAACGACGAGATCAAGGTGGACGGCCTGACCGTGGCCACCCAGTCGTACCTGTTCTTCGCGCTCAACAAGCCGGCCGGCGTGGTCTCCACCATGGAGGACCCCGACGGGCGCCAGTGCCTCGGCGACTACGTGACCAACCGGGAGACCCGGCTGTTCCACGTCGGCCGCCTGGACACCGAGACCGAGGGCATCATCCTGCTCACCAACCACGGCGAGCTGGCCCACCGTCTCACCCACCCCAAGTACGGCGTGACCAAGACGTACATGGCGGCGATCCAGGGCCCGATCCCGCGCGACCTGGGCAAGACCCTCGCCCAGGGCATCGAGCTGGAGGACGGCTTCGCCCGCGCCGACAGCTTCAAGGTGCTCTCCAACGTGGGCAAGAACTACCTGGTCGAGGTGACCCTGCACGAGGGTCGCAAGCACATCGTCCGCCGGATGCTCGCCGAGGCGGGCTACCCGGTCGAGAAGCTGGTCCGTACCCACTTCGGCCCGATCGCGCTGGGCGACCAGAAGTCGGGCTGGCTGCGCCGCCTCACCAACCCCGAGGTCGGCCAGCTGATGAACGAGGTCGGCCTGTAGTCGGGTGCCACACCTTAGGACAGCGCCACCGCAGGAGTCTCCTACCTGCTGATGAGGGCCTCCCCGCCGTTCGGCGGGGAGGCCCTCTCGCCGTCCGGCGGCGAGATGTGAACCTGGCCGCACCGCCTTGTCAGCCGGATGATCTGTGGCAGAGGATTGCCACCTGACATCGATCCGCCGCGTGGCGGAAGTGCGCCACATCGGAGCACAGAGGCGAACGGGGGAGGAACGTCGTGTCCGAAGCACTCAGCGCGTTGGGACTGGCCGAGCCGGACGGACAGGTCTACTCGGCGCTGGTGGCCAATCCGCAGTCGACCGCGGAGGACCTGGCCGAGCAGTGCGGCCTGACGCTGCAGCAGAGCGGCCGGGCGCTGGACCGGCTGGCCCAGCACGGCATGGCCACCCGCGCCCCGGTCGACCGGCAGCGATTCCTGCCGGTCGCCCCCGACGTCGCCATCGGCACCCTGATCGGCCACCGCGAGGCCGAACTGCGGCACGCCCGCGCCGAGATGCACCGGCTGATGGACGCCTTCCGGGAGGCCTCCCGCTACACCGACCCGGCGCACTCGGTCGAGGTGCTGACCGGCGGCGAGGCGATCGCGCAGCGGCTGGAGCACATCACCGAGACCAGCCAGTACCAGGTGCGCGGCTTCGACTGCCCGCCGTACATCCAGGACCCGGTGGCCGACAACCCGGTCCAGCGCCGACGGCTCAAGGAGGGCCTGCGGCTGCGGACCATCTACGACCGGGAGGCGGTCGCCTGGCCCGGGCGGCTGGAGAAGAACATCCTGGTCGGGGTGGAGGACGGCGAGGAGGCCCGGGTGCGGCCGGTCCTCCCGATGAAGATGATCATGTCCGACGACCGGATGGCGATCGTCCCGATCAGCGTCGGCGACAGCGTGCTGGACGCCGCCTACGTGATCCACCCCTCCGCGCTGCTGCAGGCCCTGGACACCTTGTTCGAGGCGGAGTGGGAACGGGCCGTCCAGCTCCAGGCCGCGATCGGCTCCGGCGAGGACTCGCTGGAGCCGGAGGCCGACCACCGCAAGCTGCTCGGGCTGCTCGCGGCCGGCCTCACCGACGAGTCGATCGCCCGCTCGCTCGGCTGGAGCGCCCGCACCACCCAGCGCCGCCTGCAGAGCCTGATGCGTGAACTGGGCGCCACCACCCGGTTCCAGGCCGGCATGGCGGCCAGGGAGCGCGGCTGGCTGTGAGCGGGCGCCCTCGGCGGTGAGTGCGCCCGGGCTCGGGCGCCGGGGTGCGGCCGGGCCGGCCGGTGGACCCTGAGCGGCGGTGGACCCTGAGCGGCGGCGGAACAGGACCGCCCGCGCGGCCGTACGGCCCGCGAAGTCGAGAGTCAGGCAGGCGGGGCTGGTAGGTGCGCAGGCGGGGGCCCGGCCGGGCTCCAGGGGGCTCCCGGGCTCAGCTCCAGGGGGACAGGCTGGCCCAGCGCTTGTCCGGCCCGCGCTCGACCTTCTCCAGGCCGACCACGGCGCTGCGGTTCAGCCGCCCGTAGATGTGCGGGTAAAGGACGCCCGGGGTCGCGCCCGGCACCGGACCGCCGTCCGGGGACTCCCACTTGACCATCGGCTCCACCAGGGACTCCTCGATCAGCAGCACCATCAGCGGGCCGGGGGAGTCGGCGAAGAAGGCGTTGGCCACCGCGAGTGCCGTCCGCTCGTCCGTCGAGCAGTGGATGAACCCGTCGGTCAGCAGCGAGGCGGTGGCGTACGGCCGCCCGGGGTCGGTGAGCCAGTCGTCCAAGGGGGCGAGGTGCAGGATCATTCTCCTGTTCTACCCCGAATCGTCGTCACATCGGCCACTCGTGGGCGGGCTTTGCCCCGGGGTGTCACAACCCCGGGGCCGGTACCCCGCCGCCGCCCGGCGCGGGTGGGCGCCGCCGCGCCGCCCTGCCGCCGACGCCGCCGGCCCGGCAGCGATGCCGGACGGGGGCGACAGGACGGCGACAGGACGGCGACAGCACGGCGGACGGGCGTCGGACCGGCGTCGGACGCGCAGGTCGGGACCGGCGTCGGACGGGAGGGCCGGCGCAGCGCTCAGAGGCCCGCGACCTTGGCCGACGAGGACACCTCGTAGACCAGCGTGACGGTCCGCCGGGCGCCGGGCGCCAGGACGAGGTCCCAGCGGACGATGCCCTCGGCGTCGAAGGCGTCCGGCGCTGGCGAGCAGCGCTCCTTGCGCAGCTTCACCTCCACCGCCGACACCTCCGAGACCGGGACCCGCTCGCGGACCGTCACCACCCGCTCGTCGTGCTCCTCCGGGCCGGAGAAACGCGACACGTACAGCCGGACCGTCCGGGTGGAGACGTTGCGCTGGGTGATCCCGGCCGTGGAGTCCTGCTCCTCCGCCTCCCGCACCACCCGGTAGTCGTCCGAACTGCCGAAGGCCAGCTCGGCGTCGGCCCCCGGCGCGGTGAAGCCCAGCTCGCCGCGGCCGGTGAAACCGCTGCCGCGCACCAGCTCGACCGGGCCGGCCAGCAGGGCGTGAGCGGCCCCGTTGCGGAACCGCACCACCTGGGTCACCAGCGGCGACAGCTCGGGCGCGCAGGCGTACTCGCTGCTCGCGGGGGCGGTGAAGTCCCCCAGCGGCACCCGGTGCGCCCGGCCGTCCGAGGGGACGGTGGCAGGGGCGGGCGCGGGCAGCACCCGGACCTCGCCGCCGTCGTCCACGCCGGGGACGGCCGCGGACGGACCGAGGGTGCTGATCGCCTCCTCGCGCAGCTCCACCTCGACCGTGCGGCGCTCCTCGGCGCTGCGCTCGCGCAGTGTCAGCCGGTCCTCGGTGAGCCGCGGCGGGTCGGTGGCCAGCGCCGAGCGGGCCGTGGACAGCGTGAGCCGCACGCCCGTCCAGTCCTCGCCGGTGCGCTGCCACACCACCGCCTCCGACTCCAGCCGCAGGGCGCCGCCGGACAGCGTCGCCCGGTACGAGGGCCGCCAGAGCGCGCACGGGACGAGGTGGCTCACCGTCAGCCCGGCCGGACCGGCGACGTCCGCCTCCACGGTGAGTTCGAGGTGGGCCACCAGCTCGGCGGGCTCCTCCTCGGCCGCTTCGAGCGCGCGGCCCGCCTCCTCGCGCTCCTGCTCCAGCACCCGCAGCCGGGAGCGGGCGGCGCGCAGCTCCTCGCCGTAGCGCTCGCGGTCGGCGTCCACCCGGTCCAGCTCGCGGGTCCAGCGGGCCCGCTCGACCTCGCCGAGGCCGGCGCCCTCGCCGATCTCGCGCAGCAGGTCCGCGACGAGCCGGGCGAGCAGGGCCAGCCGGGCGTCCAGCCGGTCCCGCAACCGGCCGTTCTCCCGGATCAGCCCGTCGAGTTCGTGCAGGCGGTGGCGGAGCCGGGAGTCCTCCGGGCCCGGCGCCAGCGGGGCCCGCGGGGTCCAGGCGCGCACCACCCGGACGTCCAGGACGCGGACGCCGGCCCGGCTGCTCTCGGCCCGCAGGGTCCGGTCGACGGTGAGGGCGGTGACCGGGCCCAGGCGCAGCCGCTGGACGCCCGCCGTGAGCTCGACGGTGGCGGAGCGCTCGACCTGGCTGCGGTCCTCCAGACAGGTGACCGCGGTGACCGGGAAGGGCAGCACGGGCCCGGGGGCCAGGGGCGCGCCGGGTCGGTCGGGGGTGAGGGGTGCCATGGGTCAGTTCCTCCGGTTTCCGCCGACGATGGCCTTGCCGGCCGGGATGCGGATCTCGTAGCCGCCGTCGAACTCGGCCCGGCCGCCGGCCGGCAGCTCGGCCCGCCACAGCCGGGTGCTCGCCGGCAGCAGCTCCGTCGGACCGTCCGGTGCCCGCCAGCCGGCCCGCTCCTCGATCCGGACGCCGTCCTCGGCGCTCACCGGGACGCGCTCGCGCACCTCCACCGTGACGGGGTGGCCGAGCCGGTTGGCCAGCTCGACGTGGACCCGGTGGTCCAGCACCGTGCTGTTGTTCAGCATCCCGGCGGTGGACTCGCGCAGCTCGGTGCGGCGCGCCACCTCGATGCTCTCCGTGACGCCCAGGCCGAGGCGGCGGCTGCCGCCGCGGGCGAGCGTCGGAAGGCCCGCGGTGAGCAGGTGGTCGCCGTCCACCGTCACCTCGACCGGCCCGGCCAGCAGGGCCTGGGCGGAGTCGTTGGTGATCACCAGGGTGCTGTAGACCCGCTCCTCGACGGCGGGGACGCAGATGTACTCCGACCGCAGCGCCACCTCGACCTCGCCGACCGTGACGGTGTGCCAGGTCCGGTCGGAGGGGATGTCGGCGGGCGCCGGCACGTCGTACCGGTGGTCGAAGGAGCCGGCGGAGCTGCGCGGCGGCACGGCGTGGGTGGGGAGCGGCAGCTCCGCCACCCGCACGGCCCGGCCGCGGACGGCGGTGTCCGCCTGGCCGGCGGGGGCCGGGCTCAGTACGCCCCGGCGGGCGGGGGACTGCTCGGGGCCCGCCAGTTCCAGGGCGGGGTAGTCCAGCAGTGTGGCGTCCGGCACGGGCGGCCCGGCGGGCGCGACGGGCGCCCAGCCGGCCGGCGGCGGGCCGCCGGGCCCGGACGGTCTCGGCCCGCCGCCGCCGACCGGCGGCGCGGCCTTGCGCCGGCTGCGGACGGCGTCCGCGGCGGGGGCGGCCGCCGCCATGGGCTGCGGGGCCGGGGGAGGGGCGCCGTACGCCTGCAGCTGGGGCGCCCCGCCGAAGCCGCCGTCCGCGGGCGGCCGCGACCCGGGGGCCCGGGAGAGGGGCGCGGAGGGGGCGGGCGGCGGCAGCGGCGGGCCGCCGACCGCCAGGCTCCCGCCGCGCTGCGGGCCGGCCGCGACGGCCACCGGAACCTCCCGGGAGGGCACCGGCCGGCCGGGGCGCGGGCCGGCGGCGTCGTAGGCCGAGAAGAGGTCCGTCAGGCCGCCGGGCGGCTCGCGCCAGCCGGTCGGCGGCGGGGCGGCCTGGCTGCGGCCGATCCGCAGCGAGCGCAGCTTGGGCAGGTCGGTACGTCGCTGCAGGTCCGCGCTGGACAGTGCGAGCCGTACGCCCGTCCAGTCCTCGCCGGTGCGCTGCAGCACACTGGCCCGCAGCAGCAGGCTGCCGGTGTCGGCGCCCCGGCGGTAGCCCAGCCGGTAGGCGGGCACCCAGCGGGCGCCGGGGACGCCGTACTCCAGCTCGATCTCCACCTCGGGCCGGTCGTCCGGCTCGTCGTCCGGCCGGGCGTCCGGCAGCTCCGCGGCCGCGCCGGCGACGGGCCCTTCGCCGGCCGCCGCCGGGGGCCCGCCGAGGGTGAGCAGGACGGTGGCCGCGGTCTCGACCGGCCGGGCGGGCCCGGCCGTGGAGGCCCGCTCGACCTCGTCGGTCAGTACCTCGGTCTCGTGCTCGGCCAGCCGCAGCTCCTCGGTCAGCTCCTCGGCGCGGGCGTGCAGCGCGGTCAGGCGACCCTCCACGAAGTCGGCGAGGGCGAGCCAGGCGTCCGCGGGCGTCCGGCGGTGCGGCTCGTCGGCCTGCCGCGGCGGCGGGACGGGCTGCAGGGCCGCCGTCTCGGCGATCCGGGCGAGGACCAGCCGGTGACGCTCCCGGACGGCGCTCTCCCGCTCCCGCGCGTCGTCCAGCCGGCGCTGCAGGCCGGGCAGCTCCGCGCGGTCGCGCAGCTCCGCCCGCAGCTCCAGGCGGGCCTCGGTGACCCGCCAGCCGGGCGCGCCGCCGACCACCGACGCCCGCAGCGACCGGCCGTCCAGGACCTGCGGCAGACCGGTCAGCCGGACCTGCCGGCCGGCCGGCACCGTGCCGCGGGCCCGCCGCCGGCAGACCGCTCCGGCCGCGTACACCACCACCGAGTCCAGCGCCGACGCCCAGCTGTCGCAGGCCTGGGCGCCGCCCCCCTCGCCGTTCCGGCCACCCCCCTCGCCGTTCCGGCCACCCCTGGCGCCGTTCCCGCCGTCCCCGCCGTTCCCGCCCGTGCTCTCCACCGCTACCGCCGCCACCCCGATGTCCCTTCGTCCGTTGCGCCGCTCCCGGGCGCACAGTCTGCCGCCCGCCGGGCCCGCTGTCCCCGGATTTGCCGGCCGCCCGGCGTGTGCGGGCCCCGCGGGCCGGCCGCGCGCCCGGGCGTGGACCCGGGCGGGCGAGGGGGCGTGGACCCGGGCGGGCGAGGGGGCGTGGACCCGGGCGGGCGAGGGGGCGTGGACCCGGGCGGGCGAGGGGGCGTGGACCCGGGCGGGCGAGGGGGCGCGCGGGTGCGAGAGGATGGGCGGGCACCGCCACCTGGCCCGCCCGTGGGGAGACGTACCAGCCATGCGCACTGTCGCCGTCGTCGGCACCGGACTGATCGGCACCTCCGCCGCGCTCGCCCTCACCGGCCGCGGGCTCACCGTCCACCTGGAGGACGCCGACCCGGACGCCGCCCGCACCGCCGCCTCGCTGGGGGCCGGGACCACCGAGCCGGCGGACGGCCCGGTCGACCTGGCGATCATCGCGGTGCCGCCCGCACTGGTCGGCAAGGTCCTCGCCGACTGCCAGCGCCGCGGCCTGGCCCGCTGGTACACGGACGTCGCCAGCGTCAAGGACGGGCCGCGCGCCGAGGTGGCCGCGCTGGGGCTCGACACCGTCCACTACATCGGCAGCCATCCGATGGCCGGCCGCGAGCGCTCCGGCCCGCTGGCCGCCCGCGCCGACCTCTTCGAGGGCCGGCCCTGGGTGCTCACCCCGACCCCCGACACCGACACCGGGACGCTCAACGCGGTGCTGGAGGTGATCGCGCTCTGCGGCGCGATGCCGATCGTGATGGACGCCGCCGCGCACGACCGGGCCGTCGCCCTGGTCTCGCACGCCCCGCAGCTGCTGTCCTCGCTGGTCGCCGCCCGGTTGGAGCACGCCGACGAGACCGCCGTCCGGCTCTCCGGCCAGGGCGTCCGGGACGTCACCCGGATCGCCGCCTCCAGCCCCGCCCTCTGGGTCGACATCCTGTCCGCCAACGCCGGCATGGTCGCGGACGTCCTGGAGGACCTCGCCAGCGACCTCGGCGAGACCGTCACCGCGCTGCGGGCGATGCAGGCCGCCGACGAGGGCGAGCGGCTGGCCGGCGCGGCCGGTATCGAGGCGGTGATGCGGCGCGGCAACCACGGCCAGGCCCGGATCCCCGGCAAGCACGGGGCGCCGCCCACCCGCTACGAGACGGTCGCCGTCGTGCTGGGCGACCAGCCCGGCGAGCTGGGCCGGCTGTTCGGCGAGGTCGGCGCGGCCGGGGTCAACATCGAGGACGTGGTGATCGAGCACTCCACCGGGCAGCAGGTCGGCTTCGTCCAGCTCTCGGTGGCCCCGGGCGCGGTCAAGCCGCTGACGGCGGCGCTGCGCGAGCGCGGCTGGAGCGTCCGGGACTGACGGGCGTCCGGGACTGACGGGCGTACGGGACGGGCGGTCGTACGGGACGGGCGGTCGTACGGGACGGCGGGCGTCCGGGGTGAGGCGCCGGGGTCGGATGGGTGCAGCCGGCCTGATCGGGGTCGTTCCGGGGCCGGGTGCGGGCCGGGTGCGGGCCGGATGCGGCGGCCGGCGTGGACGGCGGACGGGGCGCGACCGGGGCGCGCGATCGCTTCCGGGCGCCCCGTCCGGAGCCCCTGGGACGCTGGGCCGGGCGGGTGACGGCCGCAGCGGGCGGGGGTACGGCGCCGGTCGTCTAACCTTGAGGGAGACATCCCCAGGTTTAGAGAGAGGTTCGCCCCGTGGACACTGCCGACCGAGCGCACGCCCCGGTCGTCGTCGCCATCGACGGACCCTCCGGCTCCGGCAAGTCGACCGTCTCCCGCGCGGTCGCCGCCCGGCTCGGACTGAGCTTCCTGGACACCGGCGCGATGTACCGCGCGATGACCTGGTGGATGCTGGCCAACGACGTGGACGTGGACGACGCCGAGGCCGTCGCGGTCGCCTGCGCCAAGCCGGTGATCGTCTCCGGTACCGACGCGGCCGGCCCGACCATCACCGTCGACGGCAAGGACGTCTCCGGCCCGATCCGCGGCCCGGAGGTCACCGCCCAGGTCAGCGCCGTCGCCGCCGTCCCGCAGGTGCGGGCGAGGCTGGTGGAGCTGCAGCAGGGCTGCGCCCGGGTCGCCGAGCGCGGCATCGTCGCCGAGGGCCGGGACATGGGCAGCGTGGTGTTCCCGGACGCCACCGTCAAGATCTTCCTCACCGCCTCCGAGGCGGCCCGCGCCGGGCGCCGGGCCGCCGAACTGCGGGCCAAGGGCGTCGACGAGGCCACCATCACCACGATGGCGGCCGACCTCGCCCGCCGGGACGCCGCCGACTCCTCCCGGGAGACGGCACCGCTCGCCCAGGCGGCCGACGCCGTCCTGGTCGACACCAGCGAGCTGACCCTCGACCAGGTGATCGCCACGATCGCCGCGCTGGTCGAGGAGCGGGCCGGCCTGTCGGCGGTCTGACCCCCGCCGGGACCACCCGCCCGCACCGGCGCGCCCGTCCGACCCGGACGGCCCCGCCGGCAGGACCCTGAACGCACCACCCCTGATTTTTCGCGCTGCCCCGCATCGAGGGCAGGTACGCACGGCACGTCCCTGGGAAGGGCTGTGCCGGGAAATGGAAAAACGAACATGACCGAAGACACCGCCACCGGCTCCGGTGAGCTGGACGCCGCCGACTACGCCGAGTTCATGGCCCTCGCGGCCGAGGAGGGCTTCGACGGCGAGGAGCTGGACGGCGAGGGCGCACACGCCCCGCTGCCGGTGCTGGCCGTCGTCGGCCGCCCGAACGTCGGCAAGTCGACCCTGGTGAACCGCATCATCGGCCGCCGCGAGGCCGTCGTCGAGGACAAGCCCGGCGTCACCCGCGACCGCGTCTCCTACGAGGCGACCTGGAACGGCCGCCGCTTCAAGCTGGTCGACACCGGCGGCTGGGAGCTGGACGTCCTCGGCATCGACGCCATGGTCGCGGCCCAGGCCGAGCTCGGCATCGAGAGCGCCGACGCGGTGCTCTTCGTGGTGGACGCCACCGTCGGCGCGACCGACACCGACGAGGCCCTGATCAAGCTCATCCGGCGGGCCGGCAAGCCCACCGTGCTCTGCGCCAACAAGGTGGACGGCCAGTCCACCGAGGCCGAGGCGGCGTACCTCTGGTCGCTCGGCCTCGGCGAGCCGTACCCCGTCTCCGCCCTGCACGGCCGCGGCTCCGGCGACCTGCTGGACGCCGTGATGGCCGCGCTGCCCGACGCCCCGCCGCAGACCTTCGGCGTCGCCCCCGGCGGCCCGCGCCGCGTCGCGCTGATCGGCCGCCCCAACGTCGGCAAGTCCAGCCTGCTGAACAAGGTCGCGGGCGAGGACCGGGTGGTCGTCAACGAGCTGGCCGGCACCACCCGCGACCCGGTCGACGAGCTGATCGAGCTCGGCGGCAAGACCTGGAAGTTCATCGACACCGCCGGCATCCGCCGCCGGGTCCACCTCACCGCCGGCGCCGACTTCTACGCCTCGCTGCGCACCTCGTCGGCGCTGGAGAAGGCCGAGGTCGCCGTCGTCCTGGTGGACGCCAGCGAGACCCTCGCCGAGCAGGACACCCGGATCATCTCGATGGCCGTCGAGGCCGGCCGCGCAGTCGTCATCGCCTACAACAAGTGGGACCAGATGGACGAGGAGCGCCGCTTCTACCTGGAGCGCGAGATCGAGAAGGATCTCGTCCAGGTGCAGTGGGCGCCCCGGGTCAACGTCTCGGCGCTGACCGGCCGCCACATGGAGAAGCTCGTCCCGGCGATCGAGACGGCGCTGGCCGGCTGGGAGACCCGGATCACCACCGCGCGTCTCAACGCCTTCCTCGGCGAGCTGGTCGCCGCCCACCCGCACCCGATCCGGGGCGGCAAGCAGCCGCGCATCCTGTTCGGTACGCAGGCCGGCATCCGCCCGCCGCGGTTCGTCCTCTTCGCCTCCGGGTTCCTGGAGGCGGGCTACCGCCGCTTCGTGGAGCGCCGCCTGCGCGAGGAGTTCGGCTTCGTCGGCACGCCGATCTCGATCTCCGTGCGGGTGCGCGAGAAGCGCCGCCGCAAGTGACACCCGGGTGAGCGGCGGGCGGTGCGTCCGCCCCCGCTCACCAGGCAGGAGGCCCTGGCACCTTCGGGTGCCAGGGCCTCCTGCCGTTCGGTGCCCGGTGCCGAGCGGGTGTTCCTCGCCCGGTGGGCCCGGCGCGGTGGTCTTCTCCCGGCGCCCGTTCCCCGGTGGCCGTTTCCGCCGTGCCCGTTCCCCGGTGCCCCTTCCCCGGCGCTCAGGACTCGCTGGCGCTCCGGCCCGGCGGCAGCGACAGCCGGTTGCGGTGCCGCCCGCCCGCCCCGGCGCCCGCGGCCTGCACCGGGCCGAGGTAGCCGGCGGCCACCCAGCCCTGCCCGTTGCCGAGCTGGCCGCCGTGCGAACCCGGCTGGGACCCGGCGCGCAGGCCGGTCGGCTGCCCGCTCCGGTCGTCCGTCCGGTCCTCCGGCTGCCCGCCGGTGGAACCGCCCGGCTGGCCGCTCTGCTGTCCGTGCTGGCCGTTCTGCTGGCCCGGCATGAACTGCGGCGCCCCGAGGGCCTGCCCCGCGTACGTCAGAAAGGTCTGCTGCTGCGCCGAGTACGACCGGGCCTCGGACCGGCTCGGGTACGGGTCCCGGACGGCGAAGCCGGCGAAGCGGAGGTCCTCCTCGCCCGAACGGTCCCCGGGCAGTGCCCGGAACAGCCGCCGGTACTCGGAGTACAGCTCGTCGTAGATCGGCGTCGTGGAGTGGGGGTGCTCCGCGTCGTACGACGGGCGCATGCCCGGGATCGGGCGGCTGGTGACGGTGGTGGGCTGACGGTGGGCTGCGGCGACGTCGTAGCTGTACACGTAGGAGCCAACGAGCGAGAACGGCAGGGGATGCGGGTCCGGACCGCTCGCCCCGGGCGGTCCGGCGGAGGGCTCCCCGCGGGCGCCGGGCGGGCGGGCTGACCTGCTCAGCCACCCCGCGGGCCCGGCCGGCTGCCGGCCGGGCCCGCGGGGTGTCCGCCCGGCCGGGCCGGCCCGCCGAGCGCGTCCTGCTGTTCGCCGGGCCCGCTCAGGTACCCGCCAGCGGGAGCGAGGCGGCCACCACCTGGCCCTGGGCGGCGGCCCGCTCCAGGGCCAGCCGCAGCAGGTCCTCGCGCGGCTGGCGGCCGACCGTACCGGCCGGCACCGCGTACATGGTGACCTCGGCCTGCTTGCCGGCCGCCACCCGCCAGGCGTCCGTGACCTGCAGCGGCTGGTGGGCCTGCCACCACCCGGTGCTGCCGCCGGCCGCCGCGGGCTGCAGGATCGCGTGCAGCTGCCCCATCACCATCAGCACCGACCAGCCGGACAGCTGGCCGGGCGTCACGTCCACGTCCGGCAGCGGCTGGAACCCGGCGTCCTGGAGCAGGCTGAGGAACTCGTCCGTCCCCGAGGTGTTGCCGGGGCGGCCGACCGGTCCGGTGGGCTCGACGACCAGGGCGGCGTGGCCGGTGCCGCCGTGCATCACCAGCCCGCAGGTGATGCCGAGCACGGCGGCCTGCCCGGCGGCGGCCGGGGCGGGGACCGGCGCCTCCTGGGCCGGGGCGGCCGCCTGGGGCACCGCCTGGGCCGGGACGGGGTAGGCGGCCCGCTGAGGCGCGGCGACGGCCTGCGCGGCCGCCGGCTCCTGGGCCTGGCTGATGCTCCGGACCGCGCCGAGCAGCTGCTCCTCGGACACCGGCACCACCTGCGACGGGATGCAGCGGGAGTGCGCGAAGGCGAGCACGGCCGTCTCGTCGCCGATGAAGAGCACGGTGCTGGTGGGCTCCATCAGGGTGTCGCCCGGTGTCCGGCAGGACGTGCATTCGTAGGTGTCGGGCGCGTGGGCCCCGCCGAGCAGGCGGTCGGCCTCGTCGTCGCCGATCTCGGATCGAACCTCGTCGCTGACATCGAGCATGTGCGGCACTAAGACTCCTCGGGTTGTTGCGGGGGTGACGGGGGCGCCCCCGGCCGCCATTACCAACGGACCCCTGTGTCAGGGGTCACGGGTGGGTTCGGGACCTGACGAGAATTGCCGCATATCCGATGACGGAGAGTGTTTCCGTGGTCGCAATATGTCGATCCCGAGTGCGAATCGGGTTCGTCCGACCTATGAGCTGAGTCACGGTCGGCCGAGGTTTGATCTAGGAAATAATGGCTAAAAGGTGCATTCGGGACATGAATCCGAGATCATTACCGCTGGTAACACTCCGCTGAGCTGGGAAGTCCTCGAACTGTTTGGTTTCCCGGGTTGCCGACTCGTAGCTTCATTCCCGGTGCAACGAGCACCACCCGGGTTCACCCCCCGCCGTACGGCCCGCCGGCTCACCCCGGCCCGGGACGTGCCCGCCGCAGCGACCGGCTCGAACAGGTCCGCGGTGCGACGGAGGGCTGCCGGGGCGGCGCGGCACGTCCCATACGTGCCCGGCCGCTCATCGAGTGAGGCGAGTGAGACACGGCCCGTCGAGGGTCTGGTTCCGCATGCCCGCCCGGGGCTGTCGAGAGGAACCTCATGACCTTCCGTAACGAGACCGCCGCTGCCACCACCACCTCCGCCAAGCGCAACCGCGTGCGGATGGTCGTCATGGCCGGCGCCGTCGCCGCCCTGCCGGTGGCCGGCCTCGTCACGGCCCACTCGGCCTCCGCCGCGTCGGTGGCCACCTGGGATGCCGTCGCCCAGTGCGAGAGCACCGGCAACTGGAGCATCAACACCGGTAACGGCTTCTACGGCGGCCTGCAGTTCACCTCCAGCACCTGGGCCGCCTTCGGTGGCACCGCCTACGCCCCGCAGGCCAACCTGGCGACCAAGGCGCAGCAGATCGCCATCGCCGAGAAGGTCCTCGCCGAGCAGGGCCCCGGCGCCTGGCCGGTCTGCTCGGTCAAGGCCGGCCTGACGAAGGGTGGCGCCCCCGCCGCCGTCGACACCGCCGCCCCGGCCGCCGCCAAGCCCGCCGCCCCGGCCCCCGCCGCCCCGGCGAAGCCCGCCGCCCCCGCCAAGCCGGCCACCTCCTCGGACGCGGTCGCCGCCCCGGCGAAGCCCGCCGCCCCGGCCCCGAAGGCGTCGGAGCCGGCCAAGTCCTGGAACTCCGACGCCGCGAAGTCGTGGAAGTCGGCCCCGGCCAAGAAGAGCACCGACGGCAACTACACCGTCAAGAGCGGCGACACCCTGAGCAGCATCGCCGCCGCCAAGGGCCTCGACTGGCACGCCCTGTACACCAACAACGCCCAGGTCATCGGCGGCAACGCCGACCTGATCTTCCCCGGCCAGACCCTCACCGTCTGATCCGGTCCGGGCAACCGGTCCGGTCCCGGTCCGGGCACCTGCTTCGCTGCCGGCCGTGGACACCCACTCGGGTTCCGGTCCGCTGCAGGGCAGAACCCGTCCGATCCTGCGGGGCCGACCGAGCATTTCCGGCGCGTACCGAACGGCCGCTTCCCTGCGGGGGAGCGGTCGTCCGGCATGTCCGGCGGGGCTTGGGCGGGGCGTGGGGGCGTTCGGTGGAGCGGTGCGCCCGGCGGGGGAGGGAGCGGTGCCGGGCGCTGCCGAGCGGGCGCCGCAGCGGCGCCCTCCGGGCCCCGCGGCCCCGTACCCCGGATGGCAGGCACCGGCGGCGTGTCACGGTCGGTGTCGGTGGTGGCCGCCTACGCTCGGCTGCTGTGCCTTCCTGGGACTAAGCGACAAGCATTCTTAATCGGCGCCGTGGCGCTGTGGCTGGCCGTTCCGGTGTCGGGCGCCGTGCTGCGCCCGGCCGCCGCGGCCCCGCTCCTCGACGGGCCCGGCCCGCGTGCCCCCGTCGCCCTGGCCGTCCCGTACCCGGCCGAACTCCCCGGTGCCCCGGCCGGTACGCCTGCCGGCGCGCCGACGCCGGGGGCGCAGGGCCCGCCCCCAAGGCCCGGACCGCCCGGCGACCCGCGCCCGGACCATGTCGCACGCCGGCACCCGGGCCGGCCCGGCGCCCCCGGTACGCAGCGACCGCCGGCCGGGCACCTGCCGCCGGGCCCTCAGCTGCCGCCGGACGCGCACCTGCCGTCCGTCGAGCCCAGGGTGCCCGGAACTCCCATGCGGCCGGCCGTCCACGACACGGTCTGGGACGAACTCGCCCAGTGCGAGAGCAGCGGGGACTGGCGGGCCAACACCGGCAACGGCTACTACGGCGGCCTGCAGATCTGGCTGCCCACCTGGGCGGAGGCCGGCGGCCCCGCCTTCGCCGACCGCCCGGACCACGCGTCCCGTCGTGAGCAGATCGTCGTCGCGGAGGAGATCCTCCGACTGCAGGGATGGGGGGCCTGGCCCGTCTGCTCCCGCGAGATCGGTGCCACGGACATCGAGCCGGGTCCGGGACCGGTGCCGGACCCCGACCCGGGTCCTGAGCCTGACTCTGATCCGGGCCCCGATCCGGGCCCCGATCCGGGCCCCGACGCCGGTCAGGAACCGGTCCAGGACCCAACTTCGGTCCCGGTCCCGGTCCCGGTCCCGGTTCCGGACCCGAGCCCGGGGCCGACTCCCGACCCGCCCTCGGGTACCGAACCTGCGCCCGAACCATGGAGCGAACCGGCGGGCGAAGCGGCTCCCGGCCCGGACCTGGGCCCCGCCCCGGGGTCCGACCCAGCCTCGGAGCCCGGCCACGAGCGGGCGCGCGGACAGGACCGTACGCGGGCGCACGGACGCGACCGCACGCCGCACCGGGACCGACTTCCCCCGGCAGGCGCGCCCGCGCCCGTACGGTCGGCGCCCTCCCCGTGACCGGACAGGGGCGGCGGCGGTCGCCTCCGCGCCCCGGGCCGAGGTCGCCGCGCTGCGGAACCGCCGGCGCCGAGCCGCGCCCACCGTCACCGCCACCCCGGGCGCGGGAATGTGCCGGACCGCAGGAGAATTCGACTGGACGAAGGCGGTAGCCGGGCGGGGACCTCCCCCGGGCCGTCCGGGAGAGGAAGCACACCCATGGGAACCCCCGTCGACCAACTGGTCGAACTGCTCGACCTGGAGCAGATCGAACTGAACATCTTCCGCGGCCGCAGCCCCGAGGAGGAGTTGCAACGCACCTTCGGCGGTCAGGTCGCCGGGCAGGCGCTGGTCGCGGCGGGGCGCACGGTGGAGGGCGACCGCCCCGTGCACTCCCTGCACGCCTACTTCCTGCGCCCCGGCGTTCCAGGAGTGCCCATCGTCTACCAGGTCGACCGGATCCGGGACGGCCGCTCCTTCACCACCCGCCGGGTGCTCGGCATCCAGCAGGGCCGCTCGATCTTCGCCCTCACCGCCGACTTCCACGTCCCCGAGCAGGGCGGGATCGAGCACCAGAACACGATGCCGGAGGTGCCCGCCCCCGAGGACCTGCCCAGCGCCCTGGAGGAGGTCGGCGCCAGACTCGGCGAGCTGCCGCCCTTCATCAGCCGCCGCCAGCCGTTCGACATCCGCTACGTCGACCGGCTGCGCTGGTCGAAGGAGGAACTGGCCGGGGTCGAGCCGCGCAGCGGTGTCTGGCTGCGCACCAACGGCGCCCTGCCGGACGCACCGCTGATCCACGTCTGCGCCCTCACGTACGCGAGCGACATGACCCTGCTGGACGCCGTCCGCGCGCCCGTCGAGCCCCTGTGGGGGCGGCGGCACTTCGACATGGCCTCGCTCGACCACGCGATGTGGTTCCACCGCCCCTTCCGCGCCGACGAGTGGCTGCTCTACCAGCAGGAGTCGCCCGTCGCACACGGCGCTCGGGGCCTCGCCCGCGGGCAGATCTACGACCGCAGCGGGCAACTGGTGGTCTCGGTGGTGCAGGAGGGACTCTTCCGGCCGCTGCCGGAGTAGCCGCCGCCGTCCACGGCGGGCCGCCGCCGCTCCAGGGGCCGGCCCGCCGCTGAGGGCGGGCTGACCTGCGGGGAATGTTCCGCCCCCGGAGCGAGCGTTGAGGCTGTTGAGACCGGTTGAGCCGGTGCCTGTCGGACTGGAGCGTTTCGATGACCGAGACTGCCGCAGAGGTGTGGAAGCACTGGAGTGACGGCCGAGCGGCAACGGTGAGTTCGCCGCACGGCCAGCTCGCGCTCACCGGGACGCACTGGCTGGAGCCGGATCCCGGCCAGGTGCCCGGCCTGCCCGGCCTCTGGTGGAGCGACAGCGAGGGCGTCCGGCTGCGCGCCACGGCCCAGGACGCCATCGTGCTCGACGGCCACGGCAGCCCGGACCTCCCCGTGGACGGCGAGGTGCTGCTCCGCCCCGACACCGACCCGGCAGCCGACACCGCCGCCTTCGGCGACCTGCGCCTCGTCCCGATCGAGCGCGAGGGCGAGATCGCCCTGCGGGTGTTCGACCCGGCCGCGCCGGCCCGCCTGGCGTTCGCGGGCATCGCCGCCTACCCGTACTCGCCGGAGTGGGCCGTCCCGGCGGTCTTCACCCCGTTCGAGGCCGAGCGCCCGCTGGTCGTGCCCAACGCCGACGGCCGGGAGCGGCCGCTGAACGTCACCGGCCAGATCACCTTCACCCTCGCCGGCGAGCAGCACACCCTGACGGTCAGCCGCTCGGGCGCCGGCCTCAGCGGGGTGATCGCCGACGCGACGAGCGGCAAGGACACCTACCGCTTCCGCTTCATCACGCTCCCCGCGCCGGACGCGGACGGCCGCACCGTACTCGACCTCAACCGGGCCCACCTGCCGCCCTGCGCCTTCGCGGACCACTTCATCTGCCCCTTCCCGCCGCCGGGCAACCGCTTCGCCCTCGCGGTCGAAGCGGGGGAGAAGCACGTCCTGACCCGGTAGCTGTCACCGTCCTCGCCCCCCCGCTCCGGGTGCGGTCCCTGGACCGCCGCCCGGTCCGGTCGCTGACCTCACCGTCCCGGTCCGGTCGGTCGCGGTCCGGCTGACGGGGCCGTCGACCGTCCGTTCGCACCGCCACCCACCCCGGTGGACGGCGGTTCGAACGGGCAGTCGACGATGTATTGCTGTGTCGACGAATCAATCTTCAGCGAGCGAGTCCCCGAGCCGATCTCCGCGATCCCCCAGCCGATCCCTGCCCGATGCCTTGGGCGAGGACCCGGCCCCCGACCACCCCGACCACCCCGCCACCGCCGGCTCCGCCCTTCCCGAGCCGGCCCACGCCGGTCTCGCCACCTCCGGGTCCGCCACCGCGACGTCCGCCGAAACCGCCGGCGCCGCGCCCTGGTACCGCCGCGCCGCGCGCGGCGCCTTCGCCGACCTGAGCCCGCTGCGGGAGAACGCCGACTACCGACGACTCTGGTTCGGGCAGGCCGTCTCCTCGATCGGCCAGCAGATGACGGCCGTCGCGGTGTCCGTCCAGGTCTACGACCTCACCGGATCCAGCTTCGCCACCGGCCTGGTCGGACTGTGCTCGCTGCTCCCCCTGGTCGCCTTCGGCCTGTACGGCGGGGCGATCGCCGACACCGTGGACCGCCGCCGCCTCGGCCTGATCGGCGCGGCCGGCCTGGCCCTGGTCTCCGCCGTCCTGGCCGGTCAGGCGCTCGCCGACCTCGGCCAGGTCCTGGTCCTGTACGCGGCGGTGGCCGTCCAGGCCGGATTCTTCGCGATCAGCTCACCCGCCCGCTCCGCGATGGTCCCCCGGCTGGTGCCGACCCATCAGCTGCCGGCGGCCAACGCCCTCAACACGGTGAGCATGAACCTCGGCCTCACCGTGGGCCCGATGATCGGCGGCGTCCTGATCGGCGCCTACGGCGCGCAGGCCGCCTACCTGGTCGACACCGTCGCCTTCGCCGCCACCCTCTACGCGATGTGGCGACTGCCCGCGATGCGCCCCCTCGGCGAACGCAAGGGCCGGGCCTCGGTCCTGGACGGGCTGCGCTTCCTGCGGGAGCAGCCCAACCTGCGCACCAGCTTCCTGGCCGACCTGGCCGCCATGATCTTCGGCATGCCGCGCGCCCTCTTCCCCGCCATCGCCGTCGGCTTCTACGGCGGCGACGCCCGTACGGTCGGACTACTGGTCTCCGCCCCGGCGGTCGGCGCCCTGATCGGCGCCCTGTTCTCAGGCTGGATCAGCCGGGTCCACCGCCAGGGCGCCGCCGTCCTGGCCGCCGTCGCCGCCTGGGGCCTGGCCATCGCGGCCTTCGGCCTGCTCCACAACCTGTGGCTCGGCCTCTTCATGCTGGCCCTGGCAGGCTGCGCCGACACCGTCAGCATGATCTTCCGCAACACGATGATGCAGGTCGCCGCCCCGGACGAGATGCGCGGCCGCCTCCAGGGCATCTTCATCGTGGTCGTCGCCGGCGGCCCACGCCTGGGCGACTTCGAGTCCGGCGCCGTCGCCTCCCTGACCTCACCCGCCGTCTCCGTCGTCACCGGCGGCCTCGCCTGCGTGGCCGCCATCCTCCTGCTCGCCGCCCGCCGCCCGGCCTTCCTCCGCTACGACGCCCGCCATCCCACCCCCTGACCTGCACCCCTGACCTGCACCGCCCCGCCACCCGCCCCCATCACGCCCCCGCTCCCACCAGCCACGCCGCCCCCGGAAACCTGGCAGCGAGCACCCCTCCACGTGCTGTATTGTTTTCCACGTCACCGGGTCACCGGGGACAAGGTCGAGAAACCGAAGAGCAGAGCCGCAAGGCCCTCCTCCGAGGATCCGAGACCACGGGACGTGGCGCAGCTTGGTAGCGCACTTGACTGGGGGTCAAGGGGTCGCAGGTTCAAATCCTGTCGTCCCGACTGGGGTTCTCCCCATTGTCGCAGGTCAGAGGCCGTTTTCTCGTTCGCGAGGAAGCGGCCTTTGGCGTTTTCTGAAGCCTGCCTCTCACATTCGCCTCACGGTTTTCACGGTTCGACGGCGGGGGCTTGGGATTACTCGGCGCCACGAGCCGTGGCTATATACGCTTCTTCTCCTTATGTCGGATTTGTCGATCGCCGCAATGGGCTGGATGGTTGCTCGCCGTGATTGACGATTCTGGCCAGAGGGTTCGCACTTGACGCATCTGCCGTCGATCAAGTGCGCGCTGACCGTGTCGAGCGTGAGGGAGCTGGGGCTTCTCCCAACCGATTCGTGTTCTCCGGGGGCAGGTCTGGAAGCCGCTGCCGAGATATCGGGGGATGATTCGAGTGGCGGTCAGATGCCGGCGGCGGTGCGGACGGCCCGTACGGTGCCGTCGGGGTCAGGGTCGGTGACGGCCAAGCGGGCGTACGGCGAGTAGCGCCACAGGTCGACGCAGACGGCGGGCCGGCGGGCCCGGACCCGCACGGCCGAAAAGTCCTCCCCCAGGGGATGCGGACGGACGCCGTAGGACAGGACGCCGGGAATCCAGGTGCCCCGTCCCCGCACGCCGCGCAGAGCACGCCACCAGTCGGGCTCGACGCTCACCTGACGGATCGCGGACACGGGCACGCGGACCTCACGGCGACGCGCCGCTGCCCTCTCCCACCACGACAGGTCGACGATCAGGTCATCGCCCTTCACCACGAGTCGCGCCATCGCTCGTCCGTACCGCCTTCCGGCATCACGCCGGTCGTCGGTCTCGGGACCGTCACCCGGCTGCGGGTCGACACCGATGCCGTCCCCGCCCTGGCGATCCGGTACGGTCCTCGCCCGCGCCAATCATCTCCTTCCCGACCTGGCTACCACCAGGCCCGTCGGCTGCGCCCACCTTCGCGTCGACCTGGCGGGCCGGTAGGACAGGGTGATCGATGCGGGGCACCCTCCGCCGCTGCTCCGGACTCCGGACGGCCGCTGTCGAGGTGGCCTGCGGGGCGGTGCTCAAACGCCGTCCCGCAGGCCCAGTACCGGGCCTCGGCGCTGCACTCGCCCACCACGGTGGCGAGCCGCTCGATGACGCGGCGACGTTCTGACTCGCTCGCGCCGAGTCGGCAAGCAACGGGCCGAAGTGGCGTGGTTGCTGGTCCGGTCGGTGCGGACCTGCACGGATCGCGGCGGGAGCCAGGCCCGCGACCCCTACCCGTCGGGCTGGAGAGTGCGACGACCGGTCGGAGTACGGTGGGGACACCGGGGTGGTTCGAATGCCCGGTGTCCGCCTGCGCCGTCCCCCCTGGTGAGTGGGCTCTTCCCGGGCCTGCAGATGGGTGGCGGGCCATGGCGGAGGACTGCGACACGTCGTTCCCGGCGTTCCTGCCGGACCGGTTCCGCGAGTCGGCAAGACGGGTTTCGGTTCTGCTGAGTCCGGAGACGACGCGGTCGCGCGCGGGGACGCTCGATGGCGCGTGGTGGCCTCGTTCCCGTGACGTCGATGCCGAGCCGCCCGGCCTGGTCCCTGAGCTGACCGACCAGCTGAGCACTGTCACGAGCATCGGCCTGGATGCGGACGCGTGGGACGACATCCCCGCCCCTCTGGTCGTCGACGGCCGGTCCGTGTACAGCAACTGGTACCCGTTCGATGACGACACGATGATCATCCCGCGGGTGATCGCGTCCATTCACGCTGCTTGTCGTCCCTCCGCGGGCAAGCCTCGACGCGGACCGTGCCGCCATGGTGCGGGCGGTCGAGGCCGGCGGCACCGACTCGGCGCAGCGGATCCCCGTCGCCACCGGCATCAGCTCCGGGCCTTCCGGCGAAATCGTTCTGACCGATGCGCCACCCGTCGTATGAGGTGTACGGGTGGCAGGAAGCACGGTGGAGACATGTCCGTCTACGTGAAACTCTCGGTCGAGGCCAGGTCACCGTCCGAGCCGTCCAAGGGGCCGTTGGACATGCAGTACCAGGACGTCCCCGGCGGGCTCACCTACGAGTACGACCTGCATCCGAGCGGAGCGCTGCGGATCCTGCGCGTCTTCGAAGACACACCGCACGCGGTCGAGGTTTGCTTCAGCCCTGGGGCGTGGCTTGAAGTCGCGGGCACCTATCTGCGAAGTGGTTCCGCATACTGATCCGCGGGTCCGGTCGGCGCACCCCCACCGAGGGCCACCCGGCGGTGCCGGGGTCTCAGCGGAGTCGGTTCGGCTGGACCCGTCGGGCTGTCGGCCGCACGGCCGGCGTCTGTCCCGGGCGGCTCGATCGGACCGACAGCTACGGTGGTGAACTGACGCGACGGTATTCGTTCACCCGGCGGGCCCGAATGCGCGCTTTACCGGAGTATCCTGGAAAGCAGCCGGAGAACTAATCGGCAGGACGATCGCGAGGAGGTGCATATGCAGATCAGAGAAGCAGGAGCCCTGATTCTGTGGCTCGTGATCGCGAAATCCCAACCCAGCCCTTCGGCTGGGAGATAGCGGGACCACTTGGGTGCCGGGGGCACAGGTACAAATCCTGTTGTTCAGATCAGCGTTTATGCAGGGCATGGGCCGTTTCCGCAGTGATGCGGGGCGGCCTTATTTGTTGGTTCCGCCAGGTGGCGGTCGCAATGTGATCCCGGCGCGCTGCCGTAAGCGCTCGGGCCGATTCTTGCCCCCGCGATCTAGCACTTGCCCCCGCGATCTAGCAGGTGTCCGAGCGGCTCGGGAATACCGTAGAAGTACGTCCGTTTCCTCGCCCGGTGACCGTCCGGCGCCGCAATCGCCGGGAGCCAGCTGATCGGGTGCGGATTTGTTGCAGGCGGCCCCGACGGCTCCGGCGGGCTACCTGCGGTGCGGCGCGCAATCGGCGTGCCGACGGGTCCGCTCCCTGTCCACGGGAGGAGACGTGATGAGTCCCGACGGGCAGCGTCCCGTAGCGGTCGGAGTCGATCCCGACCCTGCAGGTGTCAGCCCGGCTCGTCGACGGGGACCCGGCCGAGGTGCTGAGCAGGCAGGCCGAGCGGGCCGTGGTCTGGTCCTGGGCTCGCGACCGTTCTCCGGCGTTCGGGAGCTGTTCCACTCGGGTGCGGTGACTCCGCCGCTGATCGCGCACGCGAGCTGCCCGGTAGTGGTCGTCCGGGATCCGGAGCACATCACCCAGCAGCCGGCCTGCGTCGTCGTCGGCGTGGACGGCAGCCGAACGTCACAGGACGCCGTGGAGGACGCCGTGGACTACGCCCTTCGAAGCGGCGGCGAGCCGAAGCAGCACCTCGTCCCGGTGGGTTGCGTCGCGAAGGACAACGGTGTGGTCCGACCGCGGGACGGACCGGTGAACAGCCTGGCCATCGGGTCGTGTCCGACGGCGTCGAGGCGTTGTCCCACCAGTGCGCGGATCTCGGGGACGAGCGGAAAACGCTCCGGCGCTTGCCCTTGGTGTCCTCGTCCAGCAGGCCGCCGGGGCCCGGTGTGGTGTGCCGGCAGAGGTGCCACATCCAGGTCGGGCCGCATCCACCCCAGCGTTGCCCCGGGCCTACCCCGCTGGCCGGGGTGGGGCAGGCGGTGGACGACGTCCGCGGGAACCGGCGCTCCAGCACGGTCGGCGGGGTAGGCCCGGCCCCCACCGAGGGTCGGGGGATCGACGATCCCGGGTTCCGCGCCCGCCATGGGCCGGCCGTGAACCGCTTCCGGCTCGGCTGAACGGCAGGCGGGGCCGGCTGGTCCACGGGCCGTTGGTGACGCCCCGCCACTTCGCAGTGGTGGGGCGTCGGACGCTGGTCGGGCGGGAGGGGTCAGGCGCCCGCGATGAGCATGCTCAGGTCGAGGGCCGGGGCGCTGTGGGTGAGGGCGCCGATCGAGACGGCGTCGATGCCGGTCTCGGCGATGGCGCGGATGCGGTCGAGGGTGATGGTGCCGGAGGCTTCGAGGGTGATGTCCTGGCCGGCGGCGAGTTCGGCGCGGAGCCGGACCACGCTCCGGATCTCGTCGTTGGTCATGTTGTCGAGCATGATCCAGGACGCCCCCGCGCGCAGCGCCTCCTCGGCCTCGGCCACCGACTGGACCTCGACGTCGATCAGCACCTCGCGCCCTTCGGCCGCGCGGCCCGCCTGGACGGCGCGGACCGCCGCGGTGACCCCGCCGGCCGCCGCGACGTGGTTCTCCTTGAGCAGGACCATCGCCGCCAGGTCGAGCCGGTGGTTGGTGCCGCCGCCGGCGGTGACCGCGTACTTGTCGAGGGCGCGCAGACCGGGGGCGGTCTTGCGGGTGTCGAGCACCCGGACCGGCAGGTCCTGGACGGCGTCGGCGAAGTGGCTGGTGAAGGTCGCGATGCCGGACATCCGCTGGAGCAGGTTGAGCACCGTCCGCTCGCCGGTGATCAGGCTCCGGGCGGGGCCGGAGAGCTCCACCAGGACGTCGTTCGGCGCGAGCCGGGCGCCGTCCTCGACCACGGGCACGACCTTCACCTCCGGGTCGACCCGGGCGAAGACCTCGGCCACGATCGGTAGGCCGGCCGCCACGCCGGGCTGCCGGGTGATGATCACGGCCTCGGTGCGCAGTTCGGCCGGGACGCTCCACCGGGTGGTGATGTCGTCCCCGGCGGCGTCCTCGGCGAGGGCCAGTTCGGCGATGCGGCGGGCGGCCTCGATGGGAAATGTCATGATGCTGCGTCAACTCCTCGTTCGTGACGTGACTACGGCATTCTCCATCCGATCCGATCAGGTCAGGTCAGGTCAGGTCGTGGACCCGGGCCCGCCGGCCCCAGCGGACGGCCAGGGACCAGGCCAGTGCCAGCCAGCCGAGACCCACCGCGATCTCGGCGGCCACGGCGCCGGCGTACGGCTGACCGGCGAGGGAGAGCCGGAGGGCCTCGATGCCGTGGGTGAGGGGCAGCACCGTGCCGAGGTGCCCCAGGGCGCCGAGCCGGTCGGCGGGCACGACGGCGCCGCTCAGCACCAGGACCAGGTAGGAGGAGGCGTTGCCCAGCAGGAACTCCGACCTGCCCATGATCGCCAGGACTCCGACGGCGATCCCCAGGCAGGTGCTGGTCACCGCCATGAGCACGTACAGGCCGAGGTTCGCGAGCAGATCCACGCTGGTGCCGCCGATCCCCAGGACCGGCCCCGCGACCGCCAGCACCGCCAGCGAGACCAGCATGGCCTCACCGGTGTAGGGCAGGTACTTGAGGACGAAGAACCGGAACGGCGGCACGGCTCCGGTGAGCACCCGGTACAGCGTCCCCTCGTCGCGGTCGAGGGCCGGCGAGCTGGCCGCCGCAATGATCGACGACAGGCACATCAGGTACGCCGAGATCCCCACGAAGGCGCTCTGGCCGCTCTCCTGCTCCCCGCCGGTCACCCTGGCGAGCAGGACGTAGAAGACGGCCTGGAGCACCGCGCGCGGCACCTTGGAGAGGAAAAGGACCTGCGGCGGGTCCTCCACGAGGTAGAGCCGCCAGCCGAGGCGCAGCTGCTCCACCGCCCGGGCCACGGCGTCAGGAGAAGTCGAGGGTGCCGAGCGCGCGAGCACGGTTCACCACCTTCCGGAACAGGACGAGCCCGGCGAACAGGTAGACCAGCGTCAGCCCGCAGGCGACCAGGAGCGCCCGCCAGTCCTGGCTCCCGGCGGCGGCGGAGACGAGGTACTCCTTGGCCCAGCGCAGTGGGATCAGCCGGGAGATCCACCGCAGGGCCACCGGCAGCATCCGGTCGGGGATGAGCAGGCCGCCGAGGATGAACACCGGGTACAGCAGGGTGTTCCCGATGTGCAACCCGTGCCTGGACAGCACGAACAAGCAGCTCAGCAGCGACCCGAGGGCCACCGCCGAGGCCATCGTCACCAGCACCCCGAGCAGGAACCAGCCGGGTTGGACGAGGTGCGGGCGGACCCCCCGCAGCAGGCCGGCCAGCAGGCCGGTGACCAGCATGGCCCCCGAGGTGAACAGCACCGAGCCGGCGCACTTGCCGATCAGCACGACCCATGGGTTCCACACGCTCACCACGTTGCGGGACATCGTGCCCTGGACGATGTCCCGCCGGATGATCCCGCCCGCCATCCACACCAGGGACGCCCACAGGCTGGCGGCCAGGACGGAGATGAGTGTCCGGGTGGCCTCCAACTGCGAGCCGCCGGCGGACGGCAGCGCGATCACCAGCAGTACGGCGGGCTGGACCCCGCCGAGCAGGAGCACCATCGGGCCGCTGCGGACCATCACCATCTGGATGCGCGCGGACTCGTAGAGCACGGCCAGGCCCGAGGTGAACCGGCCGGTCACGGCTGCCGGCCCGCGTAGAGCCGACGGAAGGAGTCCTCCAGCCGGGCCGGTGTGACGTCGAAGGACTCCACGGCCCGGCCGTCCAGCAGGGCTCCGACCTCCTGCAGCGCGCCCGCGCTCCACTCCTTGATGCTGAGCGTCAGCCGCCACCGCCCCGCCTCCGGTTCGCCGGGGGTGGCGGAGACCGTGGGGCTGTTCACCGCGGTCGGTGGCTCTCCCCGGCCGGTGACGGTGATGGTGGCCGCGAACCCGGCGTGCCGGGCGAAGTCGGCCAGCGGCATGTCCTCGACCAGGCGCCCCTTGTCGAGCACCACCACGCGGTCCGCGAGCTCCTCCACGTCGAGCAGGTAGTGGCTGGTGAGCAGGATCGAGATGCCCCGCTCACGCATCGCCGAGATGTCGGACCGCAGCCGGGCCGCCTCGATGGGGTCGAGGCCGACGGTCGGCTCGTCCAGCAGCATCACCCGGGGGGAGGTGGAGAACCCGACGGCGAGGTGGAGCCGTTGCCGCATGCCTTTGGAGAACGTCTCCAGCCGGCGGCCGGCGACCTCGGCGAGACCGACGCTCTCCAGCGCGGACCGGACGGTCGCGTCGAGCCGCCTCGGGTCCGCGCCGTTGAGCATGGCGAAGAACCGGAGGTTGTCCCGGGCGCTCAGCCGGCTGTAGAAGCCCTTGTCGCCGCCGAAGACCACCGACTGCACCCGGCGGACCAGCTCGGGCTCCCGGGCCACGTCGTGGCCCATCACCCGCGCGGTGCCGGACGTGGGCAGCAGCAGCGTCGCCAGGATCTTCGTCAGGGTGGTCTTGCCGGCCCCGTTCTCGCCCAGCAGCGCGACGATCTCACCCTCGGCCACGCTGAACTCGATGTCGGACAGTGCCGTGGTCCGTCGGCCGGACCGGTCGAACTCGCGACTCAGCCCGGAGACCTCGATGGCGGGCGTCACCGCTTCCTCCTAGTTGCCATGAAAACTGATGACTCCCATGCCGTGGAGAGCCGCGAGGGCGCCCTCGAGGACCTCGACGGTCACGTCCGGATCGATGTCCCGGACGAATTCCGCGTGCAGCTGCGCGAGGTCGGCCCCGTTGCACCTGGACCAGAGCAGGGCCATCGCGTCGGTCAGCTCGTAGGCGATGTTGGGGCCCGCCAGGATGAAGCCGTCGGTGAACCGCATCAGCCCATGGAAGGGGTCGCGCAGGGGCGCGCCCGGCCGGGCGGGGGAGAAGAAGTCCGGCAGGGCGGGGCCGCCCGTGGTGCCGTCCCAGCCGGTGGTGGCCGCGAACGCGATCAGGCCGGCGGCCAGGAAGAGCCGCTCCGGGGCCAGCCGGGCGGCCGACGCCGCCAGCCCGTCCAGCGGCACCTGCCCGTACCGGAGCGCCCAGACGGACTCGAACATCGGTGCCAGCAGCGGTGATCGGGCGGCGCGGCGCAGCAGGAACTTGGGGCCGACGTACAGGGAGCGCTCCGCGGTCAGCACGGCCTCGATCCCGGCTTTGACGGCCTCGTCCGCCGCGGCCAGCGCGGTGTAGTGGTCGTCGACCGCCAGCGCGCCGTAAGCGTCCTCGGCGAAGGAGGAGGCCTGCTGGGAGTGGTGGTAGATCATCACCCGGGCCACGGTGTCGAGGTCCGGCCCGGCGAGCTCGGGGGTGCGGCCGATGCCGAGCCGGGTGGCCACGGCGTACCGCACCACCTTGATCATTTCCTTGTGGTCCAGATTGCCCTGGGTGCGGTCGCCGGTCGAGATCCGGTAGGAGCTCATGAGCTCCGTGCGCCGGGTCCACTCGGCCGTGCTGACGGTCAGCAGGTCGAACCGCCGCCCGTCGACCACGTGCTGCCGGGTTCGGTCCGCGGTGGCGTCGCCGCGCACGGCGACGATGTCCACGTCGGACTCCGCGTGGCCCAGCCCGACGGAGAGGCTGCCCACGATGAACGCGGCCTCGCAGTCGTCCGCCAGCACGTCCGTCACGACCCGGACCGCCTCGGCCCGCTCGGCGGCGGTCACCTGGCGGTCCGGAATCCTGTGTTCGAAATTGTCAGCCATCGACGAATGCTCCCGGGAGGAAGGGCGCGGCGGATGCCCGGGACTCTCATCCGGTGCCCCGGACATCCGCCGCGTCGTTCATGCGGACCTACCGGCCCTTGGTCAGGCCACGGCCTTCGAGTTGTTGGTCTTCTCGGACTTCTTGATGTCGAAGTTCATCCGGATTCACCTCCCGGTCGATGGGCGGGGGCGGGGCTCCCGCCCCCGAAGCTGCAGGCCGTGGGTCAGAGGGCCTTGGAGTTGTTGGTCTTCTCGGACTTCTTGATGTCGAAGTTCATCTGGATTCACCTCCCCGTCGGTGGGCGAGGGCGGCGTCTCCGCCCCCAAATCTGTGTGCCGTCACGGCAGTCGAGCGGTCAGCCGCGGCGTGAGGAGCCGGAACGTCTCGCGGACCCCGAGCGAGGTGTCCAGCAGGACCCCCTCGTTCGACTCCGCCAGCGCACGGAACGCGGCCACCCGGCGCACGTAGACCTCCGGGGGCAGCGCGTCGTCCGCCTCGGCCGGCCGGCTGCGCACCCGGGCCATCGCCTGGTCCGCCGTCACGTCGGTGAACACCGCCAGGTCGGGCCGGGGGAAGCAGCTGACCAGCGGCTCCACCACGGAGCGCTCCCGCGGGGTGAGGCCGTGCACCAGCAGCTCGCCCAGCGGGGTGAACAGGTACCGGTCGGCCACCACGGTGTGCCCGGCCCGCAGCAGCGGCAGGATGGTCCGGCGGACCGTCAGCAGCCGGTCGCCCAGCACCATGCTGCACATCGCCACCGGGTCGACGTCCCCGGTTCGGCCCGCCCCCAGCGGGTCCGCGTTGTACCGCACGAACCACGCCGTCCGCTTCAGCTCCCGCGAGGGCAGTTTGAAGCCGCGGACCACCGCCCCTCGGGAGCGCAGGAACGCCCTGGTCAGCCTGGTCGTGGTGGTCTTGCCGCTGCCGTCCACCCCGTCGAAGGCGATCAGGCGTCCCGGCAGCCCGTGCGGGGTCAGCGCCAACCGCCACTCCTGCCCGCTCACGGCCGTCGCTCCCGGTACTCGGCCGTGGTGCGGTGCAGCAGCCGGCGCTGACCGGCGGGCACCTGGTGACCGCGGTGCAGCAGCGAGGGGTTGTCCCACACCAGGACGTCGCCGACCTGCCACCGGTGCCTGTACTGCCACTGCGGTCGCAGGGTCCGCTCGTACAGCTCGGCGAGCAGCCGCCCGCTCTCGTCCGGTGCCAGGCCCTCGACGTGGTCCAGGCAGAGTTCGTTGAGGTACAGCGCCGGCTCTCCGGTCACCGGGTGCTCCCGGACCAGCGGATGGCGTACGGGCGGGAACCCGGCGCGCTCGCGGACGGCCCCCTCGGTGCTGACCCGGGCCGCCTTCTCGCGCAGCGCGGAGAACCGGCTGCCGAAGTCGTGCACCGCTGTGAGCCGTTCCACCCGGGCCCGCAGCGCCGCCGGCAGCCCGGCCAGGGCCGCCCTGGTGTCGGTGAACGCCGTCTGACCGCCCTGCTCGGGCACGGTGAGCGCGTGCAACACCGTGGCATCGGTGGGCAGTTCGAGGAACGATGCGTCGGAGTGCCAGTGCTCCGAGGGTCGGCGGTGGGCGCGCGGCGGCGACTCCTGGAAGACCTCGATCCGCGGGTCCGCCGGGTGCGCGTGGCTGGTGGTCCAGGGCGGGGCCACCCGTCCGAACAGTTCGGTGATCCGGAGCTGTTCGTCCGGCCCCGAGCACCCCCCGCGGAAGAGCAGTACCTGGTGCCGGTGCAGCGCGGCGCGCAGTTCGGCGGCCTGCCCGGCGACGGCGTCCGAACCCAGGTCGACGCCCAGGACTTCGGCGCCGAAGGTCGCGGCCAGCTGCTTCGTCCCGATCACGCCACCCGCTCCTTCGGCTCGGTCGCGGTCCGCGGCGCGTGGGACACGGCGGCCGCACAGTGCCGGGCCGCCTCGGCCGCGCCCCGCCGGGCGGCGGCCGCGAGGTCCAGCCCCGACAGGTGGGCGGCGAGGAGGCCGGCGTGGTAGGCGTCCCCGGCGCCCACCGTGGTGACGACCCCGCCCGTCGGGGTCACCGCGGGGGTGTGCGCCGGCAGGCCACGGCTCGGCGCCGTCCAGCTCCCGCCGGCTCCGGCGGTCACCGACACCAGGCGGGCCCCGGTGGTGGCCGCCAGGGCGCGGCAGGCCTCGGCGGGGGCGGACAGCCCGGTGCGGGCGCGGGCCCACTCGTCCGACACGACCAGCACGTCGGCGTACCGGACGAGCGCGTCCGCGCCCTGCGCGACGTCACCGCGCCCGATGTTGAGCGACACCGTCCGGTCGGCGGCGCGGGCCGCGGCGCACAGGCGCGCCGCGGCCTCGGGGAAGCGTCCGTTGACGTGGACGGCGCCGGCCCCCGCGACCAACTCGTCCAGCGCGCGCCGGTCCAGGACCAAGGCGTCCTCCAGCCCCTCGGGCAGGTGCCAGAGCAGGGTGCGGGCGGGCGACCGCACCCCGGCCGTCGGCGTCTCCAGGACCATGCAGGTGGGGCTGGAGGACCTGGCCACCGTGACGTACCGGGTGTCCACGCCGGCCTCGGCGAGTGCGTCCAGCAGGAAGCGCCCCAGCTGGTCGTCGCCCACGGCACCGGCCAGCGACACCTCGTGGCCGAGGCGCCGCAGGCCGGTCAGCACGTTCGCGGTGGCCCCGCCGACCCGCAGGTCCACCGAGCCGACCCGCGGGTCGGTCTCGGGGCCGGGCAGCTCGGAGCAGCGGACCAGCAGGTCGGCCATCACCAGGCCCAGACCCACGACCCGGCGGGAGGTCACTTGTCCACCTCGACGATCGGCAGGCCCCGGCGGGACAGCCCGAGGGACTGCCGGTCCTCGGGGGCCTCGTAGAAGAGCTTGCCGATGTTGTTGATCCGCCGGACCCCGGCGGCGGTGAGGCGCAGCAGCGTGCCGTCGCGCCGGATCAGGCCTTGGTCCAGCAGCTGCGCGAGCTCCGGGCCGAAGACGGTGTCGACCCCGACGCCGTACTGACGGCGGAACCGCTCGGTGTCGAACGGGTCCATCCGGAGCCCGAACATCATGGTGCGGCGCATCCGGGCCGCGACGTCGAGCACCGCTCCGGCCGCGGTCGCCGCCCCGGTGGCGTTCGCCTGCTTGATGTAGTCGCCGATGGAGTACGAGTTGATGGTGTGCCGGCCGTCCACGTACGTCACCGCGCTCGGGCCGAGCCCGACCCACTCGCCGTCCTCCCACTGGAGTTCGGTGTAGCGGCACCTCGGGGTGCCGCGCCGGACGAAGTCGAAGACGTTGTAGTGCTCGAAGCCGTGCTCCTCGAAGATCTCGCACGCGGCGGCGAACATCTCCTCCTCGACGGCCTCGGAGGGCAGTTCCAGCTCCCCGGCCTGCAGGCGCGACCAGAGCACGGTGGCCTCGCGGATCCACAGCGGGTACACGCTGACGTGGGCGGGGCCGCACGCGAGCGCCTGCCGGACGGACTCGCGGACGTCCTCCACCGTCTGCCCCGGAAGGCGGTAGATCAGATCGAGGTTGATGTTGTCGAAGCCCGCCTCCCGCGCGAGGCGCAGGGCCTCCCGCGCCTCGGCGGCGGTGTGGTCGCGGCCGATCTCCTTGAGGACGTCGTCGTTGAAGGACTGGACGCCGATGCTCAGCCGGTTGCCGCCCGCCGCCCGGAACATCGCCAGCTTCTCCGCGCTGAGCGACGCCGGGCTCCACTCCATGCTGAACTCGCAGTCCGCGGTCAGCTCGAAGGAGTCGTTGATCAGGTCGAGCAGCCGCTGCAGCTGACGGGGTTCGAGCAGCGACGGGGTGCCGCCGCCGATGAAGACCACGTCCAGCTTCCGGTCGGCGACCTGCGGCCGCCCCCGGACCGTCCCGATCTCGCGCTCCATGGCGTCGAGGAAGTCGTCCATCTCGTCGCGCAGGTCGTCGCCGACCCGCACCTTGTACTTGCAGAAGTGGCAGCGGTGGGCGCAGTACGGGATGTGCGCGTACAGCCCCATGGTCGGGCGCGACCAGGCCTGTTCGGCTCCCAGGGAGCCGATCCGGGCCGGGTACCAGCGGACGTAGTCGCGCTCGATCTCTTCAAGTTCGGTCTCGTTCATCGTGCCACGCCTGTTCCTCCGAGAGTTTCAACGGTCGCCGGTGTGCCGAACCGGGTGGTGCGGACCGACTCCAGCGGGAGCCCCGCCCGGCCCGCGGCGGTGGCGATCCGCTCCTGCAGGGCCCGGTCGTCGTGCCGGGTCCGGTCGTACAGCCCGTAGACCAGCGGGCCGGTCGAGCTCAGGCCGCCGCCGACCGCCCCGGCGGCGGTGAGGATGTCCACCAGCCGCCGCCAGGGCCGCAGTTCGGGCCGGTCCCAGTGCCGCCGCTTCCAGCCGACGTCCTGCAGGGCGGTCAGGGCGCTTCCGAACGCGGGGAGGTCCTGCTCCACCAGCGCGGGGAGCAGCCCCATCAGCACGGTGTGGCTGACCTCGTGCACCTCGGGGAGCGGCACCGGGGTGTTCGCGGCCATGAACTCCCGCTCCGCCGCGCCCTCCAGCCCCGACAGCCCCTTCGGCACGGCCAGCACGACGCCCCAGTGCTCCGGCGGGTGGCCGGCGTACAGCACCGGCGGGAGCGAGGCCCCCGTGGTGGCCGTCGCCTCGGCGAACCGGCTGGGTGCGAAGGCCGCCTTGTGCCGGCGCAGGTGCCCGCCGTCGACCAGCAGGCCGCCGTGCCGGAACGCGTGCACCCCGATGCCCGAGGTGCCGCCGCGCCCGGACAGTGCCACCAGCTCGGGGTGCGCGAGCACGCGTCCGTTCACGTGGGCCAGGCCCTCGAGCACGGCCAGCCTCAGCTGTGTGCCCGAGCCGAAGCCCTGGTGCGCCGGGATGCCGGAGAGCAGGTGCACGCGCACCGTGTCCTTCACCCCGAGCGCGACTGCCGCCCGGGTGACCTCGGCGGCCAGCGCGGCGTGCTCGGCGGCGGTGCCGCCGGTGCAGTCGAGCAGGTCGGCCCGGACGAGCCGCAGCCGCAGCCGCGGCTCGTCCAGCGCGAATCCCACGCTCCCGTCGAGGCGTTCACCGGAGCCGTTCATCTCGATCAGGGTGACGTGCACCCGGGCCGGGGCCGAGATCTCGACCGCTGCCGGATGCGCGTCCTCAGCCCAGGTCGAGGACATCCGCGTACCCCTGGAGGTCCAGGTAGCCGTGCCCGCTCAGGCAGATCGCGATGTTCTTCGGCCGGTCGCCCGCCGGGGTGTTGCGCACCTCCTTGATCGCGGCGAGGATCGCGTGCGAGCTCTCGGGAGCGGGCAGCACGCCCTCCGTCCGCAGGAAGAGCCGGCCGGCCTCGAAGACGTCCTGCTGGTCGAACGAGCGGGGCGTGACGAGTCCGTTCTTGACCAGGCTCGACAGGATCGGCGTCTTGCCGTGGTAGCGCAGGCCGCCCGAGTGGATCGGCGGCGGCACGAAGTCGCTGCCCAGGGTGTACATCGGGATGCGCGGGGTCTGGCGCTCGTAGTCGGCCCAGTCGTACCGGAACTCGCCCTTGGTGAGGGTGGGCACGGACGACGGCTCGGCGGCGATGCAGAGCGGGACGTCGTCGCCGGTGACGAACGGTGCCACGAAGCCGGTGAAGTTGCTGCCGCCGCCCACGCAGCCGACCAGCACGTCCGCGGAGACGCCCGCCTGCGCCAGCTGGGCCTGGGTCTCCAGGCCGATGACGGTCTGGTGCAGCGCCGCGTAGTACGACATGCAGCCCAGCGCCAGCCGGTGGGTCGGGTCGGTGCGGACCAGCTCGACCGCTTCGGCCATGCCGATGCCCAGGCTGCCGGGGCTGTTCGGGTCGCGTTCGAGGACGCCGCGCCCGGTGGACGTCATCGTGCTGGGCGAGGAGATCACCTCGGCGCCCAGCATCCGCATCAGGTTCCGCCGGTAGGGCTTCTCATCGAAGCTCTTGCGGACCATGAAGACCTTCAGCTTCAGCCCGAAGGTGGCGCAGGCGAGGGCCAGTGCCGTGCCCCACTGACCGGCCCCGGTGTCGGTGACCAGCGTCTCCACGCCGTCCTGTGCCGCGTAGTAGGCCTGCGCGAGCGCGGTGTTGAACTTGTGGCTGCCGCCCGGGTTGAGGTCCTCGCGCTTGTAGAAGATCCGGTGCGGGGTGTCGAGGTACTCCTCCAGGCCCCGGGCGCGGACCAGCGGCGAGGGACGGAACCGCGCGTAGGCCGCGAGCACCGGCTCCGGCACGTCGATCCACGAGTCGGTGGCGTAGTGCCCCTTGAGGAGCTCGATCTTCAGGCACTCGGTGGGCCACAGCCAGTCGAAGTCCGCCTCCTCGGCGACCCGGTCCTCCTTCGGGTGGAGGTGCGGCTCGATGTCGTAGGGCAGATCGACGGCCAGGTTGTACCAGCGCTTCGGCAGCTCCTCCTCGGAGAGGTAGTAACGGTGCTGCGTCAGCTTGTTGGTGGTGGTTGTCACCGGTGTTCCCCTCAAGTTCTCCGACCGGCGCCAGCGCGCAAGGTCGACGTGAAACCTGCTCGGATCGCGGCAGTGCACGTGCGGACGCCGCATGGGGGCACTGTCGGAGAGCGAGATGCTGCGGCAACGGCGCAGCTGTTCGGAGCGGACGAGCCCGACGGCCCCGGCGGTCGGCGTAGTTCGAGTCCTGGTGGCGTGCACCGGTCGGCCGGGGTTCCGTGTCAGGGCTAGGTTCTGATCTCCGCTGAGCTCATGGTCGAGAAGCCTGCCACCCGCACCGACCGCCCAACAATAGGACCTAGGTCCTGCCGGAACGGGGAACCCCGAGGGCGGTGAGCACCTCGTCGGTGCCTACGGCGCGGTACTGCGGCGGCTGGTCCCCGGGCCGAGCGGAGGGCGGTCACCAGGCAGTCCCGGCAGGTCCACCGGAGTCGCAGCCCTCGCCCCGGGCCGCCGGTCAACCGCACCCCGGGCGGCCGTCGGGGTGCTGGCGCGGCGGACCCGCTCGGCCCGTCCGAGCCCGGACAGTTGGGCCGAGCGGGCAAGTTCGCGTGGACCGGACGGGCAAGTTTCGCGCGGGCCGAGCGGTACGGCGGGGCGCGCGCCGTCCGGTCCACCCGCAGGTGACCACCAGGACGGGGGGCGCCCCCGCTCACCGCGTGCCCGTCCTCACCGGATGCGCCGGATGCCCTGGACGAACGCGCCGAGCTCCTCGACGCCGGCTTCGCCCGGGGTGTCGACGAAGCCGCGGACCAGGCGCACCGCGGCGTCGTACGCCTCGGTGCGGTCGTAGGGGGTGTCGTCGGCGAACTTCAGTGACCAGCGCCAGTACGCAGGGCCGGAAGACCTCGGGCGGCAGTTCGTAGTGCTCGCCGGTGGCGCGCCGGGCCTCCTCGAGGGCGGGGGCGGGGGCGAGGTCACCGTCACGTCCGGTGTACAGCGCCGCGTCGGCGGCATCGGGGGTCCGGGAGCTCAAGTCGGCCCTCCGCGCCGGCCCGGGCGGCGAGGACGAGACCGGCGAACTGACGGAGCGTCCGGACGCCGAAGACGTCCTCGTCCTCGAACTCGACCTCGTGGACGCGCCCGATCCTCCGGGTGTCCTCCACCACGGGGCTTTCCCAGCCGCCGCGGTGCTCGGCCCACCGCCGGTCCCGGTGGAATTCACTGGTGAGGGGCGGATCGTGGAGAACTCTTGACCCGGAGATTACCCGGAAGCCGAACGGTGTCAGGTGGACCGGCTCGGCCTCGCGCAGCCGTGCGTAGAACGGACAGGGGTCGCCGCGCATCCGGGGACCGCGCGAATTGCAGAATGCTCCTGACCTGTCGTCAGAAGATTTGTCACGCCCCGGTGTCCAGGGCCACCGTCCGTTTGCGGGTGCGGTCGGACCAGGTCACGACGGACGGCATCAGCAGTCCGACGAGGAGGAAGACGAGCCCCATGGCCAGCCAGCCGGGCCAGCCGAGGCCGATGCACACCATGCCGAGCAGCGGTGGTCCCACGGCGCTCGACAGGCCCTGGCCGATGCCGTACAGGCCGGAGTACTGCCCCTGGGCGTGTGCCGGGGCGAGACCGAAGGACAGCTCGAACGAGGCGGCGGTGTGCCAGAGTTCGCCGACCGTGTAGACGATCACGCCGGCCGCGATGACAGTCATCGCGACCCAGCGCGGCACCCCGCCGGAGGCCGCGAAGAGGGCGAGCGCGACCAGGAACGCCACTCCCGCCCGCCGCACCGTGCGGCCGGCCGCCATGTTGCCGTCGATGCCCCGGCTGGCCCGCACCTGGAGGCACACCACGAGGACGGTGTTGACGGCGACTCCGGCACCGACGAACCACCTCGGCGCCGTGGTGTGCCCGATGATCCACAGCGGCAGGGCGAAGATCAGCACCTGGGTCTGGATCGACATGATCCCGTCCAGCCCGGTCAGCAGCAGGTACGGCTTGTCCCTGAGGGCGATCCAAGGTCCGCTGCCCGTCGCCGTCTCGCCCGTCGCCGTCTCGCCCGTCGCCGTCTCGCCCGTCGCAGCCTCGCCCGGCGCCGCCTCGACCGGCGCCGCCTCGACCGGCGCCGCCTCGACCGGCGCCGCCTCGACCGGCGCCGCCTCGACCGGCGCCGCCTCGACCGGCGCCGCCTCGACCGGCGCCAGCGCGGGCAGGCGGGAGGCGAGAGCCGCGCAGATCAGGAACGAAGCGGCGTTGCCCAGGATCAGTGCCACGTACGCCGCCCGGGTGTCGAGCTGGACGACGACGCCGGCCGTGAGGGCTCCGATCCCCGCGGCGATGTTGTTGAGGGCGCGCAGGTACGAGCGGAAGTGGGTCGGGTTGGGGGCGCCGAGGGCGCGGGTGAGCGGCCCCCGGGCCGCCGTGCCCGCCGAGTTGGCGAGCTCCACCAGAGACATGCACACCACGAGCCACCGGAAGTCGTGGACGAGGAGCAGCGCCGCCAGTGCGAACGCCTGGACGACAAGCGCGATCCGGTAGACCCCGCGCGGGCCACGGCGGTCCGCCAGGTGGCCGACCGGAATGCCGGCGACCAGGCCGATCAGTGCGGCGATGCCAAGCCCGAGTCCGACCTGGGTGACCGGTATGCCCACCGAGCGGGTGAAGAAGAGCGCCGCCCCGGTCATGAACAGGCCCTTGCCGATCATGTTCACGAACGTCGCCGCCGCGAGGACGCGCTTGGGGCCCGCCACGGGTATCAGGCCTCTGGCCACCAGCCACCCGGGTGCCACCTCGGCCCGCTCCGCCGTGGCCCCGCCGGCCTGTTCCGTCTGTCCCCGGACGCTCACTGGATCCCCCTCCAACTACCGCATCACCAACGTCGCCTGACGATACGGCAACTCACTGCGGCTGCCGCCGCAGGAGCCGGGTCAGGCGACGAGGCCCACGCGCTGGGCGTGGAGGGCGGCCTGCGTGCGGTCGGTGGCGCCGAGCTTCAGGTAGATGCTGCTGAGGTGGTTCTTGACCGTCTTCTCGGAGATGGTGAGGTGACGCGCGATGAGCCGGTTGCTCAGCCCCTGGGCCAGCAGGCGCAGGATGTGCCGTTCGCGCTCGCTGAGCACCGGGGTGGCCGATCCGGCGGCGCGGCCGCCGGCCCGCTCGGTCTCCGGGGCGGCGCCGGGGGCCACCGGGGCTTCTTCGGTCAGGCCTTGGCGTTGGGCGTGGAGGGCGGCCTGGGTGCGGTCGGTGGCGCCGATCTTCAGGTAGATGCTGCTGAGGTGGTTCTTGACCGTCTTCTCGGAGATGTCGAGATTCCGGGCGATAAGCCGGTTGCTCAGTCCGAGCGTCAGCTGTCGCAATATGCAGTATTCGCGGGAAGTGAGTGCCGTGAATGACAATTCGGCCATGCCCTGCCTCTTTCCGTCCTCTTGTGAAGGCTGTGAGAAACAAGCATTCGGAAGATCATCGTGGGGGAAGAACGGTTCTTCGGCATGAGGCGGCTGCAGCGAGGGGGTCGGCGGGGCAGAAACGGCCCGGCGCGCGACGTATTGCAGCTGGAACCCCCATGGATCTGGACAGTACGTCCTTGACGCATGATCGTCAAATGGCATTTTCGCTGGTCGGCCGCACTTCCGTGCGTAGCCGACCCGAAGCGGAGAGTGATCGAGGGAGTGGGTGGCCGGCCGTACGAGTGCATATGACGCAGTTCTCCGGTGAATTCCTCGCGCCGTGAAGGGAAGCCGGCGACCGGTGGCGCCCCCCCGGTCGGTGGTGTCGACCGGCATCATGAAACGGAATCAAGTGCTCCGGTTCTCAATATGTGGGCACGGAGTTGGGCTGCGAACTGGAAGCTTACCTTCCGATTCGCCGGGGGTGGGACCTTGGTCCTATTCAGGCGGTGGCGGGCGGCTGTCAGGATGAGCAGCGAGCGACCGGGTAGGCCGGGCGGCCGCCGAGGCCCCGCGAGTGGCGAAGGACGGGATTCCTCATGTTGGGCAAGATCCTCTTCTTGAACCGCTGGCCCCGGCCCACCGACGGCCGACGCTGGGAGAACCGGCTCGCCGGCCCCGAGGACCTCTTCCGGGCGGAGCGGGACCACGTCACCTACGTCTGCGACGAGGGCGGCCGCAGCGGCGTGCCCGAAGGAGCCGAACGCGTCCACGTCGTACCGGACTTCGCGGATGTCGACGACTTCCTGGGCCGCCTGGACGAGGTGGTCCGTGCGGAGGGCCCGTTCGACCACGTCATCGGCTTCTCGGAGCTGCTGCTGGACCTTGCGGCCATGGTACGCGAGCGCTACGGCATACCGGGTGCCACTCGCGCGGAGACCGCGCGGTTCCGCGACAAGACCGTCATGAAGGACGTGGTGGCGCGCGCCGGGCTGCGGGTGCCGCGGTGGGCAACCTGCGAGTCCCCCGAGCAAGTGATCCGGAAGGCAGAGGAGTTCGGCTATCCGGTGATCGTCAAGCCGGTGAGCGGAGCGTCCAGTCAGGGCGTGCGCGAGATCGGCTCGGAGGGCGAGCTCCAGGCCTGGTGTGCCGACCGGGACCTGCGCGGTCATGAGATCGAGGAGTACGTGCAGGGCGAGATCCTGCACGTGGACGGCGTTTTGGACGAGCGGGGCGAACCGCTGTTCCGGTGCACCTCGCGCTACGTGGCCAGCTGCCTGGACTTCGAACTCCGGGGCACACCGCTCGGATCGGTGCTCCAGACCGACGCCGCGCTGCGCGAGCGCTGCGAGAGCTTCGCTCTGCAATGCCTGGCCGCCCTGGGCCTGAAGAGCTCGGCATTCCACCTCGAACTCTTCGACACCGGGGACGAGTTGGTGTTCCTCGAGGTCGGTGCACGGGTGGCGGGGGCCGATGTCCCGGACGTGATCCACGACGTCCACGGGGTGAACCTGTTCCGGTTGTGGGTCGACGTCCTGCTCGGCCGGCCGGTGGGCCGGCCCGTGGCCGAGACGGGCCTGAGCGGTGGTTGGCTGACCATCCAGGGGCCGAGGCCGATGCCCCAGAAGGTGCTCTCCGCCACCCCCTTGCTCGGCGAAGTCCCCTTCCTCTACCGCGAACTGGTGCCCCGGCCGGAGGAAGTGCTGGTCCTGCGGCCCGGGTCGTACGCCACGCTCCAGGGCGGGCGCTTCCTCTTCCGCGGCGGGACCCCGGCACAGATCGAAGAGGCCATGCAGCAGGTGCGCGCCCGGTACCGGCTGACGGCCGTGCCCGTCCATTGACGCACCCGTACCCCGAACCGTCGATTCTGTGGAGGAACCGTGGATCAGTTGAACCATGCGGAGCTGGTCAACCGGAAGTTCGTTCTGTTCGCCGAAGGCTGCTTCGGCCTCTTCTCCAGCAAGATCGCGGCCTCCCTGCTCCGCTACCGGGCCGACTCCTGCGTCGCCGTCATCGACGGCAGCCAGGCAGGCCGGACCGTGCAGGACGTCCTCGGCTACGGCGGATCGATTCCGGTCGTCGCCGGCCTCGACGAGGTGCTTCACCTGCGCCCCGAGGTCCTGATCATCGGCAAGGGGCTCCACTCCGCGGAGCTGCCCGCCGACTGGAAGCCGCACCTGCTCTCGGCCGTCCGGAACGGGCTGCACCTCGTCAACTCGATCCACTTCCGGCTGACCGGTGACCCGGACATCGCCCGGGCCGTCGCCGAGAAGGGCGTCACCGTCTGGGAGACCAAGGACGCCCCGGAGGTGCCGCTCAACAAGGCACGGGTGCTGGACCTGGACAGCTGGATCATCCACACCTGCGGCAGTGACTCCAACATCGGCAAGAAGACCGCGGCGCTGCAGATCTACCAGGAGGCCAACCGGCGCGGCATCCCGACCGGCTTCGCGGCCACCGGCCAGAGCGGCATGATGATCTCCGGGCACGGTGTCGCCGTCGACGGGGTGCCGGGCGACTTCATGGGCGGCAGCGTCGAGCAGGTGGTCCTGGAGGCCGCCGTCGGGAACGACTGGGTGGTCGTCGAGGGGCAGGGGTCGCTCAACCACATCGCGGCCAGCGGCGTCGCCCTCGCGATCCTGCACGGCGCGCTGCCGAACGCCCTGGTCTTCTGCCACCGACTGGGTGCCGAGCGCACCAAGGTCTGGGACACGCCCATCATCCCGATCCCCGAGCTCATCCGGATGAACGAGGAACTGACCGTCTTCGAGCGGCCTGCCAAGGTCGCCGCCGTCAGCGTTAACAGCGCGGGCTTCACCGAGGAGGAGTACCGGCGGGAGGCCGACAAGCTGGCGGCCGAGACGGGGCTGCCCGTCGTCGACCCCGTCCGTCCGGGCGGAGCGGCGCGGCTGGTGGACATCCTCCGTGACCACCAGCGGGCGAACGCGGACGTCGCGGCGATCCGGCGGCGAGGCTGAGCGCGGACCAGGTCCGCAGGGGGGAGGCGTACGGATGAAGAAGGCAGTTCTGCTCCTGATGCACCAGGGCAAGTCGTTCACCGAGGAGGCTGCCGCGGCGGCCGCCGGGCTCGGGCTCGACCTGATCGCGCTCAGCTCTCGGCCGGAGAAGCCGGAGGTGCTGGAGGCCACCCGCCGCCACCTCTCCGACCTCGTGGTGACCGAGGAACCGGAGCTGCGGTCCGGTGACGTGGACAAGGCCGTGCGCGAGTTCGCGGCCCGCGGCTACCAGGTCGAGGCGGCGCTGGCCACCTTCGAGGGCTACCGGCTCCTGATGGCCGAACTCAACGAGCAGCTGGGCGCCCGCGATTCCTCGGAGGCCGCCCTGCGGCTGTGCCTCGACAAGTACGAGCTGCGCCGGTTCCTCCGTGACCGTGGCCTGAGCGACGTCCGGGTCCGGCGGCTGACGCCCGGTGTGGTGCCCGAGCTCGACCCGGCCGCCCGGTGGTTCGTCAAACCGGTGCGCGGGGCCTCGTCCTTCGCGGCCTTCGTCCTGGAGGACGTCCGGGACCTGGCGGATCTCCCGCAGCTGCAGCAGCAGATGCGCAGTGACGCCAGGATGAAGGCGATCTTCATGGAGCGCTACGACTTCCTGGTCGAGGAGTACGTCGAGGGCCCGGAGTTCAGCTTCGAGACCGTCGTGGCCGACGGACGGGTGCACCACCTGTGCATCCACGAGAAGGCGCGGGTCGAACGGCTGGAGCGGACCACCCTGGAGGGGATGTCGGTCAGCCCGCCGGTCGGCATCGACCGTCAACTCGTGCTGGAGGGAGCCGAGTACGTCTCCAGCTGCTTCGCGGAGCTCGATGCGCGCGGGCTGACCGCAGGTGTCTTCCACGTCGAGGTCAAGTACTGGCCGGCGAAGCGGCGTTGGGAGATCATCGAGATCAACCCCCGGATGGGCGGCAGTCTGATCGACGCCAGTGTCCGGGCGGTGACCGGGTACTCCCTGCTCGACCTGTGGGCCGAGTCACTGGTGCTGCCGGCCGAGGAGCTGGCGGCGTTCCACGACCGCCTGGCCGCCGCGGCCCAGCTGGAGGCGCTCCGGGACGGCCGGCCGACCCGGGCGACGGTGTTCCTGAGCAAGTACGGGGAGAAGGGACGGACCGTCGAGTCGGTCCGGTTCGACCCGCCCGCCCGACCGCCCCGGATCCTGCGGCTGCACGTCACCGAGGGCACCCGGCTCGACGACTCCGACCGGGCGATCTGCCTCATGGACGCGCTGTGGGACGTGGCGGCCGACGACCTGGAAGCCGAGATCGACTTCCTCGACAAACACGCTACGGAGCACTTCCATGTCCGCTACCGCTGAGCCCGACGACCCGGTTCTCGACCTCCACCTCGGCGGCAAGCTGGAGGTCCGCGCGACCGTCCCGCTGCGCAACCGGGAGGACCTCGCCCGGGTCTACACCCCGGGGTTCACCCGGGTCGCCCGGGAGATCGCCCGCGACAGCGCCGCCGCCGACCGCTGGACCATCAGGCGCAACACGGTGGCCGTCGTCACCGACGGCAGCGCCGTGTCGGGCCTGGGCGACCTCGGCCCGCTGGCGGCGCTGCCGGTCATGGAGGGCAAGGCGCTGCTCTTCAAGGAGTTCGCCGGCATCGACGCCTTCCCGATCTGTCTCGCGACCAAGGACGTCGACGAGATCGTCCGGACGGTCACGCACCTGGAGCCCACCTTCGGCGGCATCATGCTGGAGGACATCTCCGCCCCGAGGTGCTTCGAGATCGAGGACCGGCTGCGCGAGCGGCTCTCGATCCCCGTCCTCCACGACGACCAGCACGCCACGGCGGTGGCGGCCGCCGCGGCGCTGGTCAACGCCGCCAAGCTGGTGGGCAAGCAGGTCGGCGAGCTCAAGGTCGTCGTGGCCGGGGTCGGTGCCGCCGGCACCTCGACGGCCCGGCTCTTCATGAGCGTCGGCGTCCGCCACATCGTCGTCTGCGACCGGCAGGGCGCCCTGCACCGGGGCCGGACGGGCCTCACCGGGGCCAAGGCGTGGTTTGCCGAGCACACCAACCCCGGCCAGGAGCGCGGGCCGCTGCGCGCCGTCCTGGCCGGCGCGGACGTCTTCGTCGGCTTCGCCGGCCGGGGCGTCCTCGATCCCGAGGACCTGCGCACCATGGCCGCGCGGCCGGTGGTCTTCGCCCTGTCCAACCCGTACCCCGAGTTCATGCCCGAGGAGGTCCGCGACATCGTCGCGGTGCTGGCCACGGGCCGCAGCGACCTGCCGAACCAGATCGACTGCGGGCTCTGCTACCCCGGGATCTTCCGGGGCGCCTTCGACGCGGGAGCCCGCAGCATCACCGAGGAGATGAAGGCCGCCGCGGCCCTGGCGATCGCGGGCCTCGTCGACGACGAGGCGCTCGACCGGGGCCGGATCGTCCCCGACATCTTCGACGGCGTGGCCCGGCACGTGGCCAAGGCGGTGGCCGAGGCCGCCACCGCGCCGGGCACCGCCCCCCGAGTCCTTTCACTGTGAGCCGCCCGCCCGAGGCGGATTCCGACACCCCAAGGAGAGCGCGATGAACCGTGTGCACAACACCGGTATCACCCACCCGAAGCCGTTCTTCACCGAGCAGCAGGGGCTGGAGAAGAAGGCCGAGCTCGACCGGTACATGGACAAGAAGATGGCTGAGTGGAAGGCCACCGTTCCGTTCGCCTCCCACATGAGCGACCCGGAGCTCCACCAGGCGTACTACCGTCGCACCCTGATCGAGCACGTGTGGCGCATCCGGCTCTCGCGGGTGAGCCAGTCCAAGGCCATCTACAAGATCGCCCAGATCTCGCCCAGGGCCGCCCAGGACTACGCCCACTACCAGGCCGACGAGATGCTGCACGACAAGCTCTACGTCAGCGACTGCGAGGCGGTGGGCGTCTCGCTGAAGGAGATCGAGGAGACCGAGCCCTACCTGTCGACCAAGCTGTTCGAGGGCTTCTTCTACTACGCCCTGGAGCACGAGTCGGCGATCGCCCCGGTCGTCTCGAACTACCTGGTCGAGTACACCCAGGCCAAGCTGCAGCCGACCATCGTCAAGTCGCTCCAGGAGAAGCTGGGCAAGGAGAAGGTCAAGGGCCAGGCCGCCCACCTCCACGTGGACACCACCGAGGACCACTCGATGGAGATGTGGAACGTCCTCGTCCAGCTGATCTTCAGCGAGGAGGACTTCCAGTCGGTGTTCAAGTACATCGACGACGTCCAGGAGATCCTCGCCATGTTCTTCCGCGAGATCTACGAGGACACCGTGGCCAAGCACACCCGGAACGCCGCGTGACCGGGGCGCCGACGCCGGGACCAGGGGGCGCGGACGACAGGTTGCTCAGAGCCGAACCCATCCGGAGCTTCGCGGGGACCTTCCGCATCCCCTCCTCGAAGCCCGAGACCCAGCGCGCGATCCTGGCGGGCACCCTGGCCCAGGGCCGCTCCCGCGTGGTCAACGACCTCCGCTGCGCCGAGACCGAGACCATGAAGCGCGCCTGCCGCGCCCTGGGTGCCGAGATCGTCGAGAGCGACGGCCACCTCGACATCACCGGTGTCGGCGGGACGCTGCGGGACCGCGGGCCGATGATGATCCAGTCCGACGGGTCGGGCCTGGTCTTCCGCACCATGACGGCGCTGAGCTCGGTGCTGCGGTCGCCGGTGCTGGTGACCGGCGACGCGACCCTGTGCCGACGGGTGATGTCTCCGCTGCTCGACGCGCTGCACGAGCTCGGCGCCGACATCGACTCCATCTGCGGGGAGGGCACCGCACCCGTCGTCAGCTGGTGCGAACGCCTCGCGGGCGGAGTCTGCCGGCTGCCCGGCGACGTCAGCTCGCAGTTCATCACCGCCATCCTGTTCGCCGCCCCGTTCGCCGAGCGTCCGGTGGAGATCGAGGTGGCCGGCCGGGTCCACTCCAAGTCGTACATCGACCAGACGCTGCACACCCTGCGGCAGGCGGGGATCGAGGTGACCGTCTCCGCCGACCACCGGCGCTTCCGGGTGGAGCCGGGGGCGTACTCGGCCCGGGACACCGCCGTCCACGAGGACTGGACCTCGGCCTCGTACCTGCTCGCGGCCGCCGCGCTCTACCCCGGCCGGACGGTCTTCACCGGGGTCCACGGCAGCACCACCCAGGGCGAGTCGGCGATGATCCCCATCCTGGAGCGCCTCGGGGTGCGGACCACGCTCGACCGCACCACCTCCCGGCTGACGGTCGACACGCCGGCGGACAGTCTGGGCGGCACCTTCGACATCGACGCCACCGACTGCCCCAACATCGTGCCCACGCTCGCGGCGATCGGCGCCTACGTCGACGGCGTGATGCGGGTCACGGGCGCCCGGGTCACGCACTTCCACAAGGCCTCGCGGGTCGAGGCGATGGTCAGCGAGCTGTCCAAGGCGGGCGTCGCGATCAAGCCGCTGTACGAGCGCGGGGTCTGCGACGGGTTCGAGGTCCGCGGCGCGTCGAGCTACCCCGGCGGGGTCACCTTCTCGCACTGGGGCGACCACCGGATCTTCATGTCGCTGTTCGTGGCCGGCCTGCGGATGGAATCGGCCAACCGGTACTCCGGTTCCGAGGAGGTCCGGCTCTCCTTCCCCGGGTTCTTCGAGGAGTTCGCCAAGGCGGGCGTGGTCACGGAGACCGTCGGCGCTGCCGCCGCGGTGCCGGCCGGCACCGCGGGCTGACCGGCGACGGGGTGCGCCGCCGCCCGGTGCGGCGCACCCCGTCGGACCAGGACCGGGCACCGTCCCACTCCACCCGGAAAGGAAACCCGACATGTCCGGACCCGACATGGCCAAGTTCGTGCAGGACTACCGCGAGAACGGTTTCGCGGTGGTGGAACGGCTCTTCGACCCGAGCGAGGTGGCCGAACTCACCGCCGCCGTCACGGAGGTCCTCGACGTCCCCGACCTCGGCTCGGTGGCCGAGGTGGAGCCCGGCAGCCCCGGCCTGGCCCGCCGGATCTGGTCGCCCACCAAGCAGCACGTTGCGTTCGAACGGGCGGCGGCCCACCCGCGTCTGCTCGACCACGTCGAGGCACTCATCGGCCCCGACGTCCTGTTCCACTACAGCAAGCTCCACCTCAAGGCCCCGAAGGTCGGCAGCGAGGTGGACTGGCACCAGGACTTCGCCTACTACCCGCACACCAACACCGACCTGGTGACGGCCCTGGTCTACTTCGACGACGCCTCCGTCGAGAACTCCTGCCTCCAGGCCGTCCCCGGCTCGCACCGGAACGGTCTGGTCAACCATTACGTCGACGGGTACTTCCGCGGCAAGGCGGCGGGTGACGGGGTGCCGGACCCGGCGCTCGCCGTGCCGATCGAGGCGCCCGCCGGGAGCGTGGTCTTCATCCACTGCCTGCTCCTGCACTACTCCTCCCCGAACCGGTCCGACCGGTTCCGCCGCACCTTCCTCCCGGCCTACCGGGCCGCCGACGCCTACCCCGTCCACTTCGGCGCGCACGCCGGCCACAACGAGCCCGGAGTGACCCTGCTGCGCGGTAAGGTCTCCGACACGGCGCGGGTGGAGGCGGGCAGTTGGCGGCTCCCCCTGGCGGAGCGGCCCTTCGGCTCGCTCTTCCAGCTGCAGGAGGGCGCGCACGTCACGGACACCGCCACGACCACCGGGTACGCGACCGTGGAGGAATCGAAGTGACCTCAGCCGCACGGCAGTCGAAGGCAGGGCTGTGGTGAGCACACCGTCCGTCACCCTCGTCGACGCCTGCCTGCGGGGCGACACGGGTGGCAGCCCCACGGCGATCGTCCTTCTCGACGAGCCGCTGTCGGACGAGCAGTGCCGCCGGGTGCCCGTGGAGTGGGGCACCTCCCACGCCGTCCTCCTCCGGTCGGCCCCCTCGGCATCCACCGAGGGGGCAGGCCTGCCGACGGTCGGCCTCCGTTTCTTCACGGCCGAGGAGGAACTCCCCGCCTGCGGCCACGGCACGGTGGCCGCGCTGGCCTTCCTCGCCGCCCGGGCCGGGGCCGGGAAGCCCTACCGGGCCGTACTGCGGACCTCGCAGCGGTCCTTCGACGGCTGGTGCGACCCGGACGGTGACCGGCTGGTCGCCTCCTTCGACCCGGGCCCGGTGGACCTGCGCGAACCGACCGCCGACGAGCGGGCCCTCGTGCTGCCCGCCCTCGGGCTCGGGCCGGACGGCGCGGGGCCGGACGTACGGATCGCCGGAGTGGGTCGGGAGCGGATTCTGGTGCCGGTCGCCGACCGCGCCGCGCTCGCCTCGCTCGCCCCGGATCTCGACCGGCTCCGCGAGGCCTGCGACCGCTTCGGTCTGCTCGGCGCCTACGTCTACTCCACCCCGTCCGCCGACGGCACCCTCGCCGCCCGGATGTTCGCGCCCTCGATCGGCGTGCCGGAGGACATCGCCAACGCCAACAGCACCGCCTGCCTGGCCGCCCACCTGGCCGGCCGCGGCGTCACCGAGATCGCCGTCGACATGGGCGACGCCCTGGGCAGCCCCGCCACCATCACCGCGTCGGCCGCCCCGGGCGGGCCGGGCGCCGTGATCCGCCTCGGCGGCGCCGCGAAGCTCGCGGTCGGCTGACCTGCCGCTCTGCGGCCGGCGACAGCGGCAGCGGGGGGCGCTCACTGTGCGCGCCCACCACCAGCAGGCCCAGGCCGTAGAGCGGCAGGTGGGACCACCCGCGACGTCCGGACCGCCCTCGACGAAGCCGTCGGACAACGCGGCCGGCCCGCCCGGATGCTCTGCGCCCGCTGTCCGGCCACCCTGGGCGACCGTGTACGCCGGGGCACCTACCAGGATGCAGACTCAGCGAGCAGTTGCTCCGTCAGCAGTAGCTCCTCAAAACGTCGATGCCGGGCGGGTGGGGTCCGACAGGGTTCGGAGCCGAACGAGACAGCGGGTTCGGTGTGTCAGCAGGCGGCCCTCCGCGATGAGTTCGACGTGTGGGGGACTACGATCTGATTCACGCAGTCGGCGGGTCTCAGGAACCCATCCCTGGCGATGGGCCCTCCGGTCCGGGGCGTTCGGTGCTGATCACATCAGGCGCCCGGGGTCGGGCCCCGTGCTTGCACGGGGTGGCGGAGGGATACAGCGGACCGCCCGGGAAGGGGCGGTGGAACGCTCAAGGTGAGGCTCGCCGACTGCGTCTCACAAGCGGGAACGAGGCGGCTCGGTGACGACGGCAGACGACTTCGCGGACTTGACCCCGGCGCAGTTTCTCAAGGCGGTGGTCAGCGGCGCGATCTACCCGTACATCGAGCATCGGATCCCCAAGCGCAGTGGTGGGCTGAGGGCCCTGCATGCCCCGGTTCCGAGGTTGTCCGGGATGCAGCAGGAGATCCTTGCCCGGCTGGAAACGCTTCCGGCCGAGTCCCAGCCGCACCCGGCGGCGTTCGCCTACCGAGGTGGTCGCTCGGTCGTGGACTGCGCTGCTGTTCACCTGCGCGCCCACACCGTGATTCGCCTGGACATTGCCGACTTCTTCGGGAGCATCCGGGAACGACACGTCCATGCCGCTCTGAAGGATGCCTGGACTCGTCCGACGGAGCGCGAATACCGGATCGATCTTGTGAGGGACAACGGCCGTCCGGAGATCGGTTTGCGGCGTACGGGCCGCACTCTGGGCACGTACACCATGGTCCGGCTGGTCACGGTGTCGCCACCTGCGCCGAGCGAGACCTGGACGAACCGTGGCACCGGGTATCGCAACGTGTATCTGGAGGCCACCGGACAGAGCTTCGATGTGCGTCGGCCAAGCCTGGTCCACAAGCACACCCGCGAGGGGTTCCTGCCGCAGGGTGCGCCGACAAGCGGGTACCTGTCGAACATCGTCATGCGGGGCGTCGACGCTGTCGTCACCCACCAGGCGGAGTCCTTGGGGCTGCGCTACACCCGCTACAGCGACGACCTGTACTTCTCCAGCCGTGCGCTCGTCCACCACGACGTCGTCGACCGTCTTGTGGCCGGAGTGAAGAAGGCTCTGGAACCGCTGGGCATGAGAATCAACACGAAGAAGACCTATGTCGCCCGCCCCGGCGCACGCCGCAGTGTGCTGGGCATCCTCGTCGACGGCCCTGTTCCCCGCCTGACGCGCGAGTACAAGCGCCGCATCACCAAGCATGTGCGAGGGGCGGCCTCGTTCGGTGTGGAGCAGCATCGCCGGCACCAGAACTTCAAGGATCTGGCGGCGTTGGACGCCCACGTGACCGGGCTGCTGTCGTTTGCGCACATGGTCGAACCTGGCTGGGCGGAAGGGCAACTCACAGACTGGAAGCGGTTGCGCGAGATTCCCCTCAAGGCCGAGGACCCGGAGATCGGGCAGCTCGGGCTCGATCTGCCGTGGGAGGAGGAGGTCGAAGCCTCCCAGGAGAACCTGGCCAAGGCCTCGATCGACGACCTCGTCCGTGGCGCCCAGCGCTATCGTTCGTCATCGGACTACCTGCGGATGCTCGAGTTCGTCGGCCGGTTCAAGCGGTATGCACCCTTCAACGCGATGGTGGTCCACATCCAGAAGCCGGGAGCGCGGTATGTTCTGTCCTCCTCGGAGTGGAAGTCGAAGTACCGGCGGGTGCTCAAGCCCGGCGCCCAGCCGCTGCTGATCTTCCAGCCCCGTGGGCCCTACATGCTCGTGTACGACGTCGGGGACACCGAGGCCCTGCCCGGGGCCCTGCCGCTGCCCAAGGCGATCACGGCCCCGGTGTCGGTGTCCTCCCGAGCCGAGGAGAAGGAGGTGGCCGAGGTCTGGCGTCACACCGAGACGAACCTCGCGCCCCTGGGGATCCGGCTCACCCTGGTCAACCACGGGGCCACCTCCTGCGGGCGTACGTACCGCAGCAGGCAGCACGGACTGGTCGAGCGTCCTGGCAGCAGGCCTGGAGACAGGCCGGAGGCATACCCGATGCTGTTCGAGATCGAGGTCAACCAGAACCTGCCACTGCTGGACCGGTACGCCACGCTTGCCCACGAGCTCGGCCACCTGTTCTGCGGACACCTCGGCGCCGGCCCTGGGGGAACCTGGTCCGACCGGTACGTGAAGCCTTCCTCGGACAAGGAGGCCGAGGAGCTACATGCACGCAACGAGGTCGAGGCCGAGTCCATCGCCTACATGGTTCTCAAGCGTCTGGATCCTGAGGTCCGGATGGGTGACTACATCACCGGACATCTCGGTCCCACCCGGCAGGTTCCTGAGACGGTCGCCCTCAATCTCACATTCAAGGCGGCTGGCCTGATCACCGACATGGGCAAAAAGCGTATCCCCGCCTCCAAGCTTCGGAGGTCAAAGGAGTGATCGGCGCGCCACGGCGTGCGCGTCGGGGCGGGGTAGAAACGTGCGCTCCTGCTGCTCCGCACCGGATCGCACTGACGGCCGCGGGCGTACGCCCCTTCCTCCGGAGTCCAGGGGTCCTCACGTTCGTTCCGAGGGTGGGAGGAACGGGCTGGGCTCCCCGCTCCATGTCACCCGAAGTGCTTCCCGTGCGCGGGTGCAGGCGACGAACAGCAGACAGCGTTCACGCAGCAGGTCGGACTGGTGCTGCAGCGGGTCGGCATCGGCAGGTGTGATTTCCCGGGAGAAAGGTACGGCATCAGCCGACGCGCCGAGAACGGCGACCGCCCGGAACTCCAGCCCCTTCATGAAGTGCATCGTCGCCAGCCGCACTCCGGGATTGCCGGTCATGACCTGTCCCTTGACGCGGGCGATCGGCACCCCAGCCGCTTTCAGCTTCTCCGCGGCCTTGTCCAGGGCCAGGTTGAAGCGGGCGCAGACGCCGATCTCGCCCGGTGCGATGCCGTCCGCGATCCACTGCTGGATCTGTTCGACGAGTGCCGTCACCTCCTGCTGCCGGTTCGGGTAACCGTGCGTCTCCGGCCGACGGCCGTGCAACAGCGAGCGGTAGCCGGCGAGGGAGTCGGTGCCGTCGCCTTCGAGGGAGTCGACCGCAACCGGGGCGAGCAGCCTCGCCGACCAGGCCAGAATCTCTTCGGTGGAACGGTAGTTGACGCGCAGTCGGAAGCTGCGGCCCGAGGTCTGGATGCCGAGGGAGCTGAGTGTGACGCGCGAATCGTAGATGCGCTGGTGCGGGTCGCCGGTGAGGAACAGGTCGTCGGGGCCGGTGGCGACGGCCGCGCGCAGCACCCGCCACTGGGCCGGGTGCAGGTCCTGGGCCTCGTCGACGACGACGTGCTGATGCGTCGGCCCCCGTTGGGAGAGCAGGTCGGCGGCCCGGGCGCAGATGCGCAGGTGGCTGGTCTCGCCGTGGTCGCGCAGGGTCTGTTCGAAGAGCTCGACGCCCTCCCACAGCAGCTTGCGCCGGCCCGGTCCCAACCCGGTCCCCCGCCCGTTGCGGGAGGCTGCGAGGTAGGAGTCGAGGTCGCGCAGGTTCTGGCCCAGTACCACGTGACGGTACTCCTGTGCGAGGAATCTCTCGGTGAACGGCAGGTCGAGCCGCTTGGCGACCCTGCCCCACAGCTGTTGTTGCTCCCGGTCGCCGAGCGGCACCGGTACGCGCGAGTCCTGGCTGCGTACGAATCCGTTGGCGTAGGCGTCGACGGTGGTGACGTCGACCCGTCCGAGCAGTGCCTCCTCGCCGTCGAGGAGCAGGTCGAGGTTGTCGCGCAGGCCGGCGGCGAGCGCGTTGGTGTACGTCGCGAGCAGGATCCGACTGTCGTCGGAGCGGCCCAGTAGATGCTTGACGCGGTGCAGAGCGGCGACCGTCTTGCCTGTGCCCGGACCGCCGGTCACCTGGACCGGGCCGCCGTAGGACGTGCGGAAGGCGACGCGCCGCTGGGACGGGTGCAAGAAGACGCGCCAGGCGGCGAACGGCTTCTCCAGAACCTCCTCCAGCTCCTCCGCCCCGGTGACGATCCGGATGCGTGCCGCGGTGTTCGCGATGACGGTGGCCAGGTCCTCGATCGGCTCGGACGGGGAGCCGGACGGACGGCGCACCGTGACGACGTCCCGGTAGACGTCGTCCGGGGTGAAGCCCTCCGCGAGGTACTGCAGCACTTCCAGCTGGTCCTCCGGGAGCAGCGTGGCGAACGCCTCCAACTGCGCCTTGTCCGAGATGGAGCGCACGGCGCGCAGGACCTGGGCGTCGATGCCGAGTTCGTGCAGCGCCCTGTCGGACACCTTCTCGAAGAGCAACTCGGGTGCTTTGCGGGCGACTTCCTCGTACATCGGGGTCAGCTGGTCGATGGCGACGGCGTTGCGGACCTCCAGGGCGCGGGTGGCGGTGTTCGCGCTGTAGAGCCGCTTGGCGGCCCAGGAGTACGCGTGGTCGTGCGGCAGGACGTTGACCAGCAGAAAGACGTCGCTGCCGTCGTCCGGGGCGAGGACGACACCGCGCCAGAAGCCGGTGATGCGGATGGTCCGCATGCGCGGATCACGGGAGTTCTCCACCGACTCCAGGTGAAGGCCCTTGTCGGCGTTGAGTTCGGCGGCGCTCAGGGCCTGGAACTTGGCCATGGCCTTCCGGACGCCGGCGCGGATCGGCTTCTCCAGGGTGTCGTAGCCGTCCCAGAAGCTGTTGGCGAAAGCGAGTCGGGGCATGATCCCTCTCGGGTCCGAGTGTTGGAGGTGGCGGCGTCGCGGGTCTGCCGTGCGCCGGTGGCCCGTTGTTCGGTGGTCGTCACCGCAGGCGGGTGGGGACTTCTGCCAGCCGGGCGGCGAGGTCGCGGAAGTCCGCGAGGAGCTCGTCCGGGCCGCGGTTCAGATCGAGGGCGTGTTGGTGCAGCCGCACGCCCTGGCCGTGCGGGCCGACGGACCCGCGCACCTCGTGGACGTGTCCGTCCGTCCGCCCTGCGGCGTACACGAGGTGCCCTTCGTCCAGCCCGAGGACAGTGCAGTAGGCGAGCATCTGGTACAGGTCGGCGCTCGGATAGCCTTTGGTCTTCTCCGTCTTGTACTTGGCGTCGACGACGCCGACCGGTGTGCGCCCGTCGGCCGCGTACACGACCAGGTCGGGGCGGATCCGGAGGCGCCCGACGGTGTCAAGGTGGTGCCGGTCCTGCAGACGGGCGGTGAGCCCGTACTCGCGGACGGCCTCGCGCAGCGCGGCGGTGACGAAGTCCTCGAAGAGCGTGTTCATGTCGAACAGGAAGCCGTCCAGCCGGAGTTCGCCGGGCCGGTGCTCCGGCGAGGTCCCGGTCAGGAGAGCCTCGGCCAGCCGGAGAGCCGGCTGGTAGCGGGTGTTGAGGCGCGAGGGCTGCCATGCCGGAAGGGCGTGCCCGCGTACCAGCGGCTCCGCGTCGACGAGGCGCACCCGGTGGTGCGCCAGGCGCCGGCGTACCGGACCCGGCACGCCGGGCAGCCGCAACAGCGTCTCGGCGGCGCCGCGGAGGATCCGGTTCTCCGGGATGTCCGCCGTGTACGCGTCGTAGGAGATCTCCACCGGCGGAGTACGGCCGAAGTGCCGTCGGATCTGCTCCGCCTCGCGGATTCGGCCGCGCAGGACCAGTGCGGACTCCTCCACCCGCCGGTATCCCTGCAGCACGCCCTGTCGCAGCGCCGTGTCGATCTGCCGCTCCACGGCGTGCGCGAGGGCCGGCAGTACGTCCTCGTACGCCCCCGCGTCCACCGTGCCGTCGCGGCCGCTCCGCCAGGCCTTCGCCGGGTCGAGGCTGAAGCCGAGGAGGAAGAACAGCCGGCGCACCGGTGTCTTGGGGGCTATCCGGACCGTGAGCGAGCACCGGGCCTCCGGCACACGGATCCGGACCGCGCCGACGAGACTCCCGGCCCGCAGCAGCCAGTGGCCGTCGCGGTGAGGGTCCGGTACGGCGCTCTCCAGGACACCCGAGGCGGCCAGCGCCCGTCCGGTGGCGGAGTCCAGCGGCACGGAACGGGCGCGGGAGTACTCACGCAGGGCGATGTCCGCGCCGAGAGCGCCCTCGGGGTTCACAGCAGGGACTTCCGCAGTGCTTCCAGCCCGTAGCGGGCCTCGATGTCCTCGCCCTCGCCGTAGTGGTGCTCCTCCATCAGCGGCAGGATCTTCGTCCGCCAGACGCGGCGCAGCCGGTCGTCGGCGTCGATGCCCGGCTTCATCAGGTAGGAGGGCCCTATGGCGAAGTCCGGGTCACCGATCCGTGCGTTGAGGGCATCGAGGAGTCGGGCCGGCTCCGAACCGATCTGCTCGCGCTCCAGCCAGCGGTGCAGCAGGCCGCGGGTGGGCTCGGTGCGCGGGGACAGCTCGACGAAGGCGAAGCGGCGGCGCATGGCAGCGTCGACGAGGGCGATGGAGCGGTCGGCGGTGTTCATGGTGCCGATGACGAAGAGGTTCGGCGGGAGGGCGAAGTCGTCGCCGGAGTAGGTGAGCCGGACGGACTTCCTGCGGTATTCGAGCAGGAAGTAGAGCTCGCCGAAGACCTTGGCGAGGTTGGCGCGGTTGATCTCGTCGATGATCAGGAAGTGCGGGACGTGCCGGTTGCCCTCGCGTGATGCGAGGTCGGCGAGCTCACGCAACGGACCCGCGGTGAGTCGGAAGGCGACGTCGTGGGTCTCCGGGTCCTCGACCGGGCGGAACCCTTCGAAGAAGTCCTCGTAGGCGTAGGACGGGTGGAACTGCACGAGCTTGACCTGCCCGGGCCCGCCGCCGAAGTGCTCGGCGAGCTTCATGGCCAGGTAGGTCTTGCCCGTGCCGGGCGGCCCGTAGAACACCAGTTGCCGTTCCTCCCAAAGGAGTTCGCGGACCTCCTCCAGCCAGCCGGTGCCATCGACGAGCAGTTCGCCGGCCAGGGCTTCGTCGACCGGAGGCAGCGAGAGCTCCTTCGCCTCCTCCGGCGGAAGGTCCACGGGCGCCGAGATCGCCACCGGGGTACGGAGCCGGGCGAGTACGTCCGCGACCGGGGTCAGGTCGACGACGTCGTGCTGGACCGAGAGCTTCTGCTGCACCTCCTCCGGCAGGTTCTCGTACGGAAGGCCCTCCGGCTGCCAGACGGCCTTCCGCCGCAGGTTGGACAGGCCGCCCGGGGAGTCGGTCTGCTCGGCCGGGCCGTCGATCTCCCCGAGGTGGAGCAGGCCGTCGGCGAGGGTGACGACGGTGTCGCCCGGCCGCATCTGGGTCAGGAACGCGTGGATCTCGTCGACCAGGCCGTGCTTCTGGCTGTACGTGGCGGAGCCCTCGTACCCCTCCTCGACGTAGCCGCGCAGGGCGCTCTTGGTCGGGTCCGACTCGTCGAGCGGCGGAAGGTGGGCGCCGGAGAGCGACACGATCCCGTCGGCGAGCCAGAGCCTGCGCACCAGGTTGTGGCCGGAGACGTTGGAGCCGCGCACCAGCCAAGCCTTGTGCGGCACGCGCCAGCTGCCGGGCAGGTAGTCGGAGAGCGGGTGGCCCTCGGCGGTCCGCCAGGTCTCGGGGCCGCCGGCGTTGTAACCGAGCACGACGGTGGCGGCGGCCGAGGGCGAGTTGCACTCGATGTCGCGGTTCGCCGCCCAATAGCCGGGGCGGTCGTCCACGAGTGACCAGTCGGACCGAAGTTCCGCGCGCAGCCGGCGGCCGTAGTCGCCCAGCTTGGGCCAGTCGGTCGCGGCCACCGACGACCCCTCCAGCAGCAGGAACTTGGGCGAGCCGTTGTTGCCGACCTCGTCGAGCAGCCGCCCTCGTGCGACGAGGTCCACGCCAGGCAGCTTGATGCGGAACTCGGGGTGATCCGGGTGGGACATGGCGAGCCTCTCCTGCGTCAGCCTCGTGGCGGGTCACAGCCTACGTGTTGACGGTGTCAATCAACGAGATTCCTGCGCGGGCGCGGTAGTCGATGCCCTGGATGTGAACCTCGACGCCCAGGTTCTGCAGTGCACGCGCGGTGTGCAGAAGGGAGATCTTGGAGACGGTGAAGAGCGAGTCGGGGGTGAGCTCGGCGCCGGTCTTCAGGGCGATGGCGAAGACCACCCGGCGCGGCTCGAAGCGCCCTTCGGGGAACGAGCGGAAGCGCTTCCTGACGGCCGCGACGGTCGCCCGGTTGGCGTCGCTCTCGGCGTGCAGCGCGTCGGCCGACACGTGGCCCTGGACGAAGAGGTGGCTGAGCGGGCCCGAGCTCCTGGCCTGCTTGACGTGCACGAGGGTGCCGTCGGGAGAGACCAGGTCCGCCGCCTCGAAGCCGCGCGGGTGAAGGTTGCAGGTGATCAGCTTCCGGTCGAGGCAGGCCCACCTGAGCTTCCGGGCGGCGAGCTCGTTGTATCCCTGCTCGTGGGCGTCTTTGAGTCCCCACGCCAGGGCTTCGGCCGCCGTCGGCCATGCGGGGAGGCCGTAGTGCGGTGACGCCGCGAACAGCTTGCGCACCTCGGCGTCGACGTACTCCAGGTGGTTCGCGCCGATCTCGTACCACTTGTTCTGATGGCGGACGAAGGTGCTGTTGCCCAGCGGGAACTCCGCCGAGATCCACTTCAGTGCGTCCGTGGCCGGGCCGACGGGCAGGCCGCCGTCCATGTCGGACATCAGCTGGATCCCGACCCTCTTCAGGGCCTCCAACCGCTCCTCGGCGGGACGGCCGTCCAGAAGGCTCTGGAGGCTGTCGAGCGTCACCTCAGGGGTGAGGAACGGCTTCCTGCCGTAGCGGGGGGACACGCGTGCCGACTGGCTCTCCGCCATGACGTCGAGCAGTGCGGACGGGGGTGCGAGAGCGACGCGCCCCGAGTCCGCGGAGCTGTGCAGCGCCTCGGCGAGCCGTCCGTCGAGGACCTTGATACGGGGATCGGTCCTGGCGAGATGGCGGACGTAGGAGATCCGCTCGAAGCCGGAGTCGGGCTCCCGGTCGAGCCGGGCGCCGATCGCCCGAAGGTCCGAGACGAGGTGCGGACCGTCGAGTGCGAGGTGCACGTTCAGGGAGTCGGAGCCGAGGACGCGCGGGCGGGCCTTCCTGATCCGGGGATTCCGCTCGGCGCTGAGGCCGATCTCCATGGCCCGGCCGACGACGCGGGTGCAGATCTCGCCGTATTCGTCGAGGTCGAAGGTCCGGATGTGCTGTCCGCGCGCGGTGGAGCTGCGGTCGGTGTACGCGCGGGAGTCCATCCGGGTGTGCGTCAGCTCGCTGACGGTGCTGGGGTCGACCGTGCGCAGCGCGAAGTCCAGCCCGAAGGACGGCGTGATGTACACGGACTCCAGCAGGAGGTGGCCGGACCCGAAGCAGACCGCGAAGACCCGGTCGTCCACGGGCAGGAGGACGGCGGCCGCCGCGAGGTGGTTCGTGAGGTCGACGGACTCGCTGACGAGCCGGATCAGGTCTTCCTGCCAGGGGGGCTTCCTTCCCACGCCGATGACGCCGTACGACGCGACGCCGGGGATGCCGGCGATGGTGATGCCCTTGACCTGGAACCCCTGCTGCTTCTCGTAGTCGGCACGGAGGGCCTTGCGCAGTTCGGTGGGCGACGAGCCGATGCCCTGGAGCAGGTAGACGGTCGTCGGCCGGGTCTCGGGGAGGGTGTCGAGGTCGAGGTCGAAGGTGAGCTGGGCGTGCACGGGAACCGCCGATCGCTGGTCGGGTGGCGAAGTGTTAATCAGAGTAGCAGTGAACTCTGTTGGCAATGTTAACAAGCCAACCGCGGCTCTGCTGTGAATTCCCCGTCTCCCCCAGTCGCCCTCGCGGCAGCAAGAAGCCCCTGCTCGATCGAGCAGGGGCTTCTTCGTTCAGGCCGTCAGACCTCGCCGAACTCGCCGGCCTGGACGGCGGCGACGAAGGCCGCGAACGAGGCGGCCGGGAAGACGAGGGCAGGGCCCTGCGGGTCCTTGGAGTCACGGACGGGGACGACGCCGGGGAAGTCGCCGGACACCTCGACGCACTGCCCCTGCTGGGCGCTGTAGCTGCTCTTGCGCCATGTGGCGCCGGTCAGGTCATCCACTGTCGAATCCTTTCCGCACCTCGCGAATGAAGTCGATCGAGGCTGCTCGGGGCAGCGCCTCGACTTGAAGTTGATCGTACTCACCGGCCCACTCGGCCAGCGTGTCTGGCTCGCGCTCCAGAAAGCCGCGCTTCTGTGTCTCGCCGTACCCCACCATGACTCCTCTGGGCAGGGTCAGCAACGTAATTGGGTGGGCGAAGGGGCGGTCCTCGCCGAGCGAGAACGGGCTGACCTGGAGGATGATCCGCGGCTGCGCGGCCATGCCTTCCAGATGGCGCAGCTGTTCCCTCATCACCTCTCGGCCGCCGACGACCCGGCGGAGACACCCCTCATCTATGACCATGTGAAGCCGAGGTGCTCTCGCGGCCATGTGCTCCTGCCGTCGAAGCAGCAGTGCCGTCCTCTCGTTGGCCTGCTGCTGGGTTGAGGCGCCACGCCGGACGAGCGCTTCCTGGTATGCGCGCGCATAGGCGGGGGTCTGGAGTAGCCCAGGAATGATATTGATCTCGAACAGGCGGAGCGCCACGGCGTCGGCCTCGCTGCGCAGGTACTCGGAGAACCCTTCGAACAGGGTGCTCGCCGTTGCCCTCCGCCACTCGCGCTCGAATCGCCCTGGGGACTCGAACACCTCGTCAAGTCTTCTCACGAAAGCTTGGGTTGGAGGCTTGCGGCCAGTTTCTACAGCTGAGACATGGACTGCGGAGTACTCGGTAAGGGTGGCCAGATGGGCTTGTGTCCAGCCTCTGGCGTCGCGTGACGTGCGCAACTTGGCACCGAAGTCCGCCAAGGGCGATGCCTCGGGATCAAGTTCCTTGCGATTCAAGGTGCGTTCACAACCCTTCCTTCCGGGCTGAAACGTTGAAGGTATCGCCGACTGTACGCCACAGTGAGTCGCCCCGGGTAGCGAACGGACTACAGAACAGAAGGGAGCGGCCGTCATGCCGAGAAGGAAGTCGACCCCCGCCTGCCGGCCCCGAATCGGTGAGATCGTCCGCGACTTGGCCAAGCGGGGGGCCAGCGGCGGGCCGGCCGAGGGCGTCTACATGGACTGCCTGGCCGGGCTCTACTACCTCCGCTCCGAGCGCGGTGGCTGCGAGTGGACCACCAGGCCCGAGAACGTTCAGCAGCTGGAGGTCCCCCGCTTCATCGCCGTGCAGCACCCGAGCCGACCGCGTTCGGCGGGATCGGTCGGAGAGGTCGCGTGAAGCCCCGACTCGGCGTCATGGCAACGCTGTTGTACGGCATGGTCGTGGCGCTCAGTACGCTCGCCGCCCTCGCGGTCGGCTGGCCGATCCGGAGCGGGCCCATCGGTCCGTGGCTGCTGGTCGTCGGCCTCGTCTTCGCGGCCAGAGTGATCGGCGCACCCCGGTCCCCGGCGGCGTGGCTCCGTCGCCGGGGCGGCGACGACGCCTGACTCCGTATTCCTCTCCGCAAGCTGCGCACCACTCAACCCTCTTGGAGACACCACGATGTTCTCGCTGCCCAGGATCCTGACCGACCCGCCGGGTCGCCGCCTCGGTCACCAGGCCCTCATCCTCAACCGGCACGGTGCCGTCCTCCTGATCGGCACCACCTACAAGGAAGGCCTGCTGCTCCCCGGCGGCAGCGCCGAACGCAACGAACTCCCGCACCTCGCCGCCCGGCGGCACGTCGAGACGAGACGGGCCTCGTCCTGCCGCTCGCCCGCGTCCTGGCCGTGGACTACGTGACCATGCAGCTCCTGCCCGAGGGCATGAACCTCGTCTACTGGGGCGGCAGACTCGTGCCGACCCAGGAGGAGATCGTCAGGCGCCACCGCCCACCGGCGGAGATCGTCGAACTCCGCTGGGTCCAGCGCGCCGCACTCGCCGACATTATGGAGGCCGACCAGCACCGCCGGGTGGAACAGGCGTTCGCGGCCCTCAGTCGGGGCGCCCACCTGCCCATGCTCCTCCGGGGCGTCCCGGCGGCATAGACGCGGAACTCACCTGCCCGCCTGGCGCACAGCGCCAGGCGGGCAGAGCCGACTACTCGCCGGCCGCAGGGTGGCGGGGTCCCTGCCCCGGCGGCGGGTTGAGCGTGGACCGATAGGTGCCGGACTCACCCTCGATCAGCGGGTTCTCCAGAGTCAGCCCGGCGGCGGCCATCCGGTCGTACTCGGCGAGGATGAGCTCCTTGGTGCGGTAGGTGCCGTGCGCCTTGAGGTCGTTGGTGCGGGTGACGTTGAAGGTATCCATGATGTACGCCGTGTCGTCGCGCGAGATGCCGTAGAGGTGGAAGAACAGCGCGTCGAGTTCGGCGCGGATCACCGCTCGACGTTCGGGGTCCCAGCGGAACGGCGTACCTGTGTCGCCGACGTCGATGGCGAAGGGCGCCATGTCGTATGCGGTGTAGGTGAGTTCGATGAACCTGGAAATGATGCTGTCCGCGTGGGGAAGTAGTTGGGCCGGCGTCGGGATCGGCATCTGTTCAACGTAGGTGTAGGTGAGGTGTGTGCCCCCGATCTTTTGGCGAACTGCGTAGTCACATGCCATCGAGGACAGGGCTGCTGCGAGGACCGGCGAGTTGCTCGGCGAGGCCGGAAGAGCGAGTGGGAACGGGTGCCCGAAGCCATGGGCCGGAGCAACGGCCGCGATCATCGTTCGCTCGTCGCTCGCTCGGCCGATGTCGCGCCAGCCGAGTAGCCAGCCGTGGTCCCAGCCCTTGGCGGTGAGACGGGAGGCCACGCCGGCCTCCTTGGCCTCCACGCCGTTTTTGTCGTAGCGACCAGTCGGAACATCCTGTTCAGGCACCCAGTAGCGCGGCATGGGAACTGCTGACGCATCCTGGTGCTTTTCCAGTGTGAAGCGTGGCAGGGTGCGTTCGTTGAGCTGCTTTACGGTGGCGTTTTCGTATGTCGAGAAGCGGTGGTCGTAGTGGTGGAGCATCTTCGCCTCGTACAGCGGGAGCAGCCGCTCCGTGCCGCGCACGAGGACGTTGCCGTCCAGGGCCCATCCGTCCTTGAGGAGGTCGTCGAACGTCTCCCCTGCTTCGGCGTTGGGTCGGAAAAGGCCTGAGTCGTTCGCCATGTCAAGCATGCGCATGAATGAGATCCCCCAGGGGTTCCCATCCTCTCGGCCTTCGTGGACGAGGACCGGGATGCGGCGGTAGATGCCGAGGGCGATCTCCGCGTCGCGGCGGCTGCTGAACGTGGGGCAGGTTCCCGTGTTGGGGTTCATCTGCAGGATGTCGCGAGAGGTCAGGGTGTAGGCGCGGCCGGGAATCTGGGCGGCTTGGCGGACCTTGAAGACCAAGGAGATGGGGGTGTCTGGTGACCCTTGGCCGCGAAGGGTGAGAAGGCAGAATCGAACGTAGTCCTTGACGGCGGCGAAGAGTTTCTCCTCGTTTCCGAACTCGTACAGACTGGCCAAGGATCCGTGGTCCAGAAGATCTCTGAAGAAGTACTGCGTCGTCGCGTCCGTCGCGATCCCGGTAGGGACGATCACGCCCGTCCGCCCCCGGGGTCCTGTCAATATGCGGTCGGTCTCCGTGAAGACCGCATAGGTGTTGATGTCGCCGCGGCCCGTGAGCGGGAAGCGGTTGCTGGCCCGCAGGAAGTGACTCTCACCTTCCGCCCGGCGCTTGGCGTCCTCGAATTCGGCGTAGAGGTGCGCACGGTCGGGGTCGTCGCGCAGGGCGGCGATCAGGCTCTTGCGGGCCGCCGCGTTCTTGGCGTTGGCGATCGCGGGGTCGCGCTGGGCGAAGAACTCCTGCTCCTGGAGCTTGACGCGCTCCCACGGCGGGTTACCGACCACCGCGTCGAAGCCGCCGACCCACCCCGTGCCGGGCTGGATACCGGTGCCCGACTCGGGGACGGAGAAGACCTCAGGGAACTCCAGGTGCCAGTGGAAGAAGCGGTACTGGTTGCGGAGGCGGATGATCGCGGCGTGGGTGGCGTCCGGGACCGCCGACTGGTTGCGGCTCCGGAGGGAACGGAAGAGTTGGTCGACGGGCGCCTCGGGCGCGCCGACGTGCTTGGGCCAGACGAACGCGGCGCACCAGGCATCGGCGGCGTGCAGGTCCTGGACGTACGACTCCGACTCGACGTACTCGTAGTAAGCGTGTTCCTGTGCTCGTACCTGTTCCAGGATGTCGGCCGGCGCGGCTGTGATCCCGGCGAGTATGGCGGCGTACCGGTCGTTGCCGGGTAGTGCGTCCGTGTCGAATAGGAGTTCGTCCGCTCCTCCGCGCTGGGCCTTGTTTCGCTTGACGAGGCCGGCCGCGTACTTCTTGTCGTCACCCTCGATCGCCTTGAACGCGTCCTCGGGGATGCCGCCGGCCAGCAGCTTGGGTGTTGCGCCGATCAGGCCGTTGCCGTGCTTCACGTGCGCGTCGAGGAAGCCGAGCGGCTTGCCGGGCTCCAGGGCCTCCAGCCACAGCGACACCTTGGTCAGTTCGACGGCCATCGGGTTGAGGTCGACGCCGTAGATGCAGCGCGCGATCACCTCGTGCAGCGCGTGCCGCATGGCGTCTGTTGTCGGTTCGGGGTTGCGTTCGCGGACCGCCGCGACCCGTTTGGCGATCCGCCGCGCCGCCGCGACGAGGAAGTGCCCGGAACCGCATGCGGGGTCGCAGACCGTCAGAGCCAGCAGTTCGGCGACGATGCTCTCAGCCGCGTCCGGCTGCTTCTCCGCCGCCGCGCGCTGCTCACCGCGCTTCACGGCGTCGTCTATCACCGGGTCGAGTGTGGTGTCGAGGAGGCACTCGATGAGGGATGAAGGGGTGTAGTAACTCCCGGTAGTTTTCCGGCTGTTGCCCGCCACCTCGACCAACTCGAAGCTGCGGTCGGCCGCCGAGTGCTTCGGCTCCAGCTCCAGCAGCGACTCGTAGACCGACCCCAGCTCCTCCGCGTCCAGGTGTCGGTAGTCCACTGCCCGCCACCGCCGGGCACCGGGGTCCCGTACCTGGGCGAGGTGGCGCACCGCCGTGAGCAAGGCCTCGTTGGAGAGCTTGAGCCCGTCGAGCGGTGCGTCGGCGTCCTTGTGGGAGAAGAGGCCGCCGAGCCCGGGCAGCCCGAGCTCGGGCCGACCGTCCGGCTCGCCGAGCGCGTCGAGGACGATCCGCAGCGCCTCGTACAGGTCGCCGTGCGCGGTGCCCTGACGCCGACGAGCCTGGGAGCGCAACCGTGCTGAGGAGAAGTACTTCTCGTACGTCCCGCGCTGCTGCTCGGTCGCATCAGGGTGGACCAGAGCGTCGCGGTCCTCGGCCACGAAGACGAACAGCAGCCGGTAGACGAGCCGGAGCAGGGCCGCCTGGAGCGCCTTTGGCTGGACGTCGTCGCGCAGCGCGCTGTTGGCGGGGTGGCGCAGGAAGCCGGTGCCCAACACAGTGAGCGCATTCTGCACGCCGAGGCGCAGCTGGTCGAGCGCACGAGCACCCGAACTGACCGCCTCGGCACGCCACTTCTCCAGCCAGCAGGCGGATGCCGGGGAGCCCTCCGCCACAGTGAACCGTGACGCGTGCAGCACGCAGTACAGCAGCACGAACTCGCTGAACAGCTCGCCGTCGAACAGCGCCTCCAGGTCGAACTCGACGTACGCAGCCGTGGCGAACGACGACGAGTCGCGCAGCAGCCGCAGCCGGCGGCCGTTGGTCAGCAGCGCCCACTGGTGGGCTTCGGTGCGGTTGAGGCAGTCCTGGAGCATCGACTGCGCCGGCATCTGCCCGGCCGCGGCCCGCTTGTCGAGTTCCTGGTTCCACGGGATCTGGTGGATCAGCGCCGGGCCGTGGCGGTGGCTGACCGGGAAGCGGTGACCGGGGTCGGCGTCGGCGGCGATTCCTGCCGCCCCGACCGGCGCCAGTGCCCCGAAGTCGAGCTTGCGGAACAGCTGCGCCAGCCAGTCCGTGCCCGCCCGTCCGGTCGGGTCGGCGGCCGGTGCGCCCGTGACCGGGTCGGACGGGAGGGCCGCGCGCAGCTCACGCCAGAGCGGCTTCAGGTACTCCCAGGCCCGTTCGGCCTCGTCCCGTACGGGCACGGAGGCCGGCAGTCCGTAGTCGGCGGGCTTGGTGCCCGGCAGGTTCCTGGCTTCCGCGATGCGCAGCAGCATGTCGGTGGGCAGCAGGCCGCCGACGGTGGTGACGGCGGTGAAGACCTGGGCGGTGCGGGTGGCAACGGACATCAGGCGACGGCTCCTGCGGACGGGACGGCGGCGGGCGCGGGGGTGGCGGGCAGGTAGACGTACGCGCCGAGGATGTCGGCGTCCTCCTGCGGGACGACCTTCAGGCCCAAGACGATCTCCTTGCCTGCCCTGCGGACCCGCCGGTGGGAGGCGTCGAGTTCGGCGGCGAGGCGTTTGCCGTACTCCTTCAGGTGATCCGTCAGTTCGTCCTTGCCGTCCAGGGTCCGGACGATCTGGTTGCGGGCCAGCTGCGGGTTGGTGTTGTCCGAGGCGCGTGCCGCCAGCAACTCGGCCGCGGCTTCGTCGTCGAGCCAGCGGGCCCGGGCCGGCATGCCCTCGAAGGCGAGCAGCCGTGCGTCCTCGGCGACCACCTGCTTCTCCCCGGTGCGCGACGGCAGGGTGAGGTGGAACCGGTACCGGACGAGCAGCAGCGTGGTGCGGACGGTCACCGCATCCGTGGTGAGCACGCCGCAGCGGCGGGCGGGCCGTGGACCGGGGGTGTTCGCGTCGAGGGCGGAGTCGAGGACGTAGGAGGCGAGCGCTCCGACGGCAGGGTCGGTGCGGACGAGAGCCGCCTCGCCCCGGGCGATCGCCGGGTCGGTGCGGAACGGGATCTGGCGGTCCTCCTCGACGATGCGCCCGCCGAGGGTGGCCGCGAGCGCGTCGCGCAGCCCCGCGGGGGTACCGCCGACCTGCGCGGTGAAGTCGCCGGTGCCGTCCCGGGGGTCGCGGACCAGGGCGTCCAGCCCGTGCAGTGCGGCGAGCGTGAAGTCGCGGACCTCCTCCGCCCCACCCAGGGCCGCCCGGACGGCGGCCACCTCGCGGGCGACCTCTTCGGGGTGGATGGACCGCTGGGCGTACTTGGAGCGGGAGGTCTTCTCGCGTTCGGCGGCCGAGTTCCACTCCCGTTCCGCCTTGTCGAAGGACTGCTGGGCGGCGGGCATGTCGAACAGGCTGTCCTGGACGCCCTGCCGGCCGTGGAGCAGCAGCCACTCGACGATGGCGTCGGTGACGCCGGACGCGGTCTCGTCGGGCACCGACACGGAGATGCCGAGGTCCTTCTGGATCTGCCGGTGCTTGGCGAACAGGACCTCCAGCACCTTGCCGTCGATGCCGTTGTCCTCGCCGAACATGGTGATGACACGGACCTGGTCGCGCTTCTGCCCGTACCGGTCGACGCGGCCTTCGCGCTGGTCGTGGCGGGTCGGGTTCCAGGCCAGGTCGTAGTGGACGACGGCGTCGAAGTGGTGCTGGAGGTTGACGCCCTCCGAGAGGCAGTCGGTGGCGATGAGCACGCGGCGGGCGGCCGTGTCGTCGGCGCCCTCGGCGGCGAGTTCCTCGATGCGCTCCAGCCGCTGCTGCGGGGAGATGGTGCCGGTGACGGCGGCGACCTTCGCCTTGCGGCCGAGGGCTCCGGTCAGTTCCTCGGCGAGGTATTCGGCGGTGGGGATGTAACGGCAGAAGACGATCGGGTGGTAGCCGTCAGCGAGGAGTGACTTGAGGTGCTTGACCAGCGCCTTCAGCTTCGCGTCGTGCTGCGTGCCCTCCAGGGCCTGCGCCCGCTCGGCCAGCTCCAGCAGCCGGGCGCCGGCGTCCTCGGTCTCGCCGGCGCCGGGGGCGACGTCCAGGCCTTCGAGGGTGTCGCTGTCCGCGGCGTCGGTGTTCAGCGGCGCGCCCAGCACGTCCGCCTCCTGGGCGGTCCGGGCCGTGGCGGAGGCCGAGCGGGTCCGCAGGGACTGGGCGGCGGCCCGCGGTGAGGAGACCATCGAGCGCAGCAGCGCGATCACCGACCACCAGGCGATCCGCGCCTCGCGCTTGCCCTCGTCGCCGGCGGCCCGGACGCGGTCGCCCGCGTAGGCGATCGCGTCGTCGAGCAGTGCCCGGTAGCCGGGGGCGAGCTTGTACGGCTCGTCCTTGGTCCAGCGGTCGGAGGGGAAGGCGGTGCGCTCGGCGAGCGAGTCGTCGGCGAGGCCGTCCTCCTTGGTGAGGTAGCTGCGGACGTCCGCGCGCTTGCGGGCGATGAAGTGCTCGGCGAGCCGGGCCCGGCCGGCCGGGTTGTCCAGGTCCAGCTCGGCCAGCTCGGGCTTGACCAGGCCGAGCAGGTTGCGGAACGCGGACTCCTTGCCGGAGTGCGGGGTCGCGGTGAGCAGCAGCAGGTGCCGCTCGGGGTCGGCGGCCACCCGCCGGAGCAGCTCGTAACGGAGCTGGTTGGCGCCGGACTTGGGGCCGGCGTGGGCGTCGTCGGCGGCGACGCATGTGTGTGCCTCGTCGACGATGACCAGGTCGGGGCAGTGGCGGACGAAGTCCTCGCGGTGGCGGGTGGACTTGATGAAGTCGGTCGAGATGATCGTGTAGGGGTGCTTCTTGAAGAGCGACTGGCCGAGCTCCAGATCGCGCTCCAGCCGGGAGACGGTGGAGGAGAGCACCAGTTCGGCGTCGATGCCGAACTTCTCCCGCAGCTCGCCCTGCCACTGCTCGGCCAGTGCCGGGGAGCACAGCACGGCCAGCCGGCTCGCCTCGCCCTGGGCCAGCAGTTCCTTGGCAATGAGGCCGGCCTCGATGGTCTTGCCGATGCCGACGTCGTCCGAGACCAGCAGCCGGACGGTGCGCTGGCGCAGCGCCATGAGCAGTGGCACCAGCTGGTAGGCGCGCGGCTCGACCGCGATGGAGGCGAGCGAGCGGAACGGCCCGGCGCCGGACCGGAAGCCGATGCGCAGCGCGGTGCGCAGCAGCCCGGCGGCGTACTGGTCGCCCAGGTCGTCCGGGCCGGGGTCGGCGAACACGGCCTGCTCGACGTCCTCGAAGGCCGGGAAGACGGCGGCGATGTCGTCGTCGCTGCCGCCCAGTGGGCGCAGGACGAGCAGATCGGCGGCGCTCTCGGGCAGTACCACCCATTCCCGGCCGCGGGCGGTCACCAGCGAGCCGGCCGTGTACGTGGGGCTCATGAAGTGTCTCGGTTCCTTAGGTGTCTTCGACCAGTGTCTTTGACGCCGGGGTCGCCGGCAGGGGGTCAGCGGGTGCGGAAGTAGCCGGCGTTCCTCTCGACGAGAGTGTCCCAGTCCGCCCCGGCGGGGAACCGCAGGACGTCCCAGCCGTTGTCCTCCAACCGGCCCACCGCGTCGGCGTCGCGGGTGGCGTCGTCGCTGTGGAAGGGCCCGTCGACGAACACTGCCACGTTGCCGCCGTCGACGCGGAAGATCAGGTCGGGGCGGGCCGCGGCCTCCGGGACGAAGACCGTCACCTCGTCCGGCAGTCGGTGTCCCTTGGCCTTGAGCCAGCCGAGGAGGTCACCGGCCGCGACCAGTTCGGCGAGGTCGGCCTCCATCGGCGTGACGGTCGCCGACGGCTCGGCGCCGCCGTCCGCACCGGCAGCCGACTGATCGGCCGCCAGGCGGTGGAACTGCTCGGTGCGCGACTCCCCGCGGGCCGCCCGCTCGGTCCGCGCCGTGGCGAGCCGCAGCAGCAGCGGGCCGGCCGCGTGGCGGCTGAGCTTCTGGTGGTGGGTCTGGTTCCCGTACGTCAGGAGACACTCGTAGCAGCCCCGCGCGCACTCCCGGTCCTCGTCCGGACCGCCCTGGTCGACCCCCCGCTCGTCGAAGTGGCAGATGTCCAGGGCGGTGCGGGCGGCCTTGGCGAGCGCATGCCGGTCGTGCTGGAGCCGGCGCAGCACGCCGGCACCGCCCTCCGCCGCCTCGGTGAAGAGGATCCGGCGGCGCGGGCCGTCGTCCGGGGGCAGGAGTTCGGCGGTCAGCTCGGCGTCCTCCAGCTCGAAGGCGGCCTCGATGCCCCGCTCCAGCGCGTACATGAACGACAGTGCGACCGGTTCCGGCTGCGGCTCGTCAAGGGTGACGACGAGGATGTTGCGTCGGTCCTGGACGTACGGCAGGACCCGCTTCTTGCGGCGCTTCTCGTTGCCGTCCTCGTCGGCGACCGGCATACCCGTGCCTTCGATGGCGTCCGCCGCGGCCTTGTCGTTGAGCCAGCGGCCGTCGCCGAGGTCGAGCCAGTAGCCGTCCGGCTCGTTCTCCTTGTCGCGGACCCGCCCCAGGTTGGTGATGCGGACGGTGGCGGAGTCGCCGTAGTCCAGGGCGAGCACCGGGGTGTCGCCGGCGTCGCTGACGTGCGAGGTGAGGCGGCCCTTGCGGATGCCGTGGTCCTGGAACGCGTAGGAGGTCTCCAGACGGAAGCCGGCCCGGCGCCGCTCCTCCTCGTCGGAGGAGATCCGCTCGCGGGGGGTGGTGTAGACGGTGTGCAGCTGCAGCAGGTTGCTGCGCTTGGTGGGCAGCGGTTCCTTGCACATCTCGCAGCGGTTGCTGCCCACCTGGACCTCGTGGTGGTAGCCGCAGTCGCCGCAGCGCCTGGACTCGGCCGTCGCCAGATCGCCGGAGGCGTCCGGCGGGAGCTGGATCCGGGTGACCTGGTACCGGGCACCCTCGTGGTAGATCAGCGCGCCGGGGCCGAACTCGCGGATCGCGAGGAAGCGGGGGCGCTGGAGGTAGTCGCCGTCGCTGTTGCGGCGGCTGCCGGAACGCGGGATGTAGGCGGCCAGCGGCAGGCGCGGGAAGCTGTAGCCGGGCAGGAAGCCCTCGGAGGCGAGGTAGCGGTACGGGTTGAAGTCGCTCATGACCGACTTGGCGTCGGTGGAGCGGTTCAGCAGCAGGTCGCGCTGCGTCTCGGCCTCGCGGCGGCGCGAACGGGCGCGCGACTGTTCGCCGTTGCTCAGGGTGGTGTCGACGACTCGCCGATTCTGCTCGTACTGGTCGAGCACGGCGGCGCGGAACAGCTCCCGCCACCGTTCGAATGCCTCGTCGAAGGTGGCGGGGGCCTTGGTGACCTGGTCCTCGATCCAGGTGTCGTACCACCAGGTGGTGTCCGCGAAGTCGGGGATCAGCGGCGACAGCACGGTGCGGGCGGCCGTGACGGCCCGGAGCCGGGCGCTCTCGTCGAGGGACTCGTCACGGATGTGGGAGCGCAGCGGCAGCGGCATCTCGGGGTCGGGACGTTCCTCCCCGTTCGGGTCGTAGGTGACGTCGATGACGTCCGGGACGGCGCGGCCCAGCCGCATGGCCGTTTCGGCCAGCCAGATGCCCTGCAGGTGGGAACGGACCAGGTCCTCGTTGGCCAGGTCCAGGCGTGGCGGGGCGACCTGCCCGGCGACCATGGCCTGTGAGTGGCGGAAGTAGTACTGGTCGTGGCTGTTGCCCGTCGCGCAGTAGGTGGTGACCAACGCGGGCTGCCCGGACCGGCCGGCCCGGCCGGAGCGCTGGGCGTAGTTGGCGGGTGTGGGCGGCACGTTGCGCATCATGACGGCGTTGAGTGAGGAGATGTCCACGCCCAGCTCCATCGTGGGGGAGCAGTACAGCAGCGGCAGGGCGGCGGTGCGGAAGTCCTTCTCGCGCTGCTCGCGCTCCTCCGGGGTGACCTGCGCGGTGTGTTCACGGGCGAACAGTCCGGCGAGGCCGGCGGCCGCGTCCTGGTAGAGGCGGCGGAAGAACGGGTTGACGCGCGGGCCCTCGCCACTGCTGTAGGTACGGGTCAGAGGGTCGACGGCTCCCGTTTCGCCTGTTCCCGCACGCCAGACCAGCACGGCGGCGGACACCCGGTAACCGGTGCGCTTCTCGGCGGTGCGTCGACGGAAGGCGGGGCCGGAAGTCTCGGGTACGACCTCCACCTCGCGTACGAGCTCCCTGTCGCACAGCACCTTCAGCAGGTCCTCGATGACCTTCTGAAGCCCGGTCACATCGAGGGCGCGGAAGGCCGGCGCCGTGCGCTTGAGGTACTTACCGAACTTGCCTCGTGCGGACAGGAACAGCGCGGTGCGCTCCATGCCCGGCTTGGACGCGGTCGGGTAGGCGGTGCCGATGCCGGGCTTGTCGCTCTCCGCCAGCACCCAGGGGCCGGTCAGCCGCTCCTCGCTGGCGCGCTGCAGGCTGTCGAAGTCGTCGCGGAAGTACTGGACGTCGATGGCGAGGGCCCGGCGCAAGTAGTCGAGCAGTGCGCGGGCCACCTCGCTGCGCAGGGCCGGCTCGGCCTCGCGCAGGGCTTCGTGAGCCGTGTTCCAGTCGTCCTGGTGCGCGGCGATCCAGTCCAGGTCCTCGTAGTCGATGCGGAGCAGGCCGGTCTGCTCCAGGTTGGGCATGGTGATGCGCCAGCCGCGTTCCAGGTCCCGGTAGAGGCGGTAGCCGACGACGTCGCGGAACGTCTTGGTGGCCCGCCGCTCCAGCCCGGGTGCCAGGGCCGAATTGCCGGTGTACTCGCGTGGGGCGAGCCCCATGACATCGGTGACCGCCTGTGCGAGGTCGTCGTGGCGCAGCCCCTCCTCCCCGGCCTGCACCGCGGCCCGGTACAGGGCCCCGCGCAGCTGCGTGACCTGGGCGAAGTCGTTGAAATGACCGGCCTGGAGGGAGGCGTCCTGCCGGTTGTCGACGAAGGTGAGGAGCTTGCGGGCCTCGGCGGACAGCACCTCCTCGGGCACGGCACGCAGCGACTTCACGATCGTCGCGGAGATCACGGACGTCGCCGAGGAGCGACCCTCCTGGTCGAGGGTCGCCAGCTTGGCGAAGTCCCGGCCACGGGTCTGCTCGTAGGAGATCTGGCAGTGCAGGCAGAACAGGAAGGGCGCGGGCACGAACGCGGCGACCAGCCCCTCACCCGATTCGCCGCCGCGCGGGTCGACGACGACGCGCTGCGGCACCCGCGGCCGGTAGGACTTCTTCACCACGGTGGCGCCGTTGGCGTCCGGCTCCAGCCACGACTCGGGGAGCCGCCGGTCGTCGACCGCGCGCTGCGGGTCGGCCGGCCACTCGTAGTCCTCGCCCGGCACGCCGATGTAGAGGTAGCCCTCGCCCGCGCGCCCGCCGGAGGCGGAGGTGTCGCGGCGGGGCTCGTAGCGGACCGTTCCGTCCTCGGTGGTGCGCCACACGGTGACGTACTCCTGGCCGCACTCGCGGCAGAACGCCAGCGGGAAGAGCGGCCGGCCGGCGCTGCCGGTGCCGGCGGCCAGCTCCAGCTGGTAGGTGCGGGTGAGCGGGCGGGCGAGCGGGTCTTCCAGTGTGGTGTAGACGGTGTCGCCCTTGGACAGGAACTGGTGCAGGCGGAACGCGAACAGCGGCCGCTCGGTCACCGGGTGCTTGGCCTGCGAGCCGGCCTCCAACGTCGCCCTGATCGCCTCCCGGACGGTCTCCTCGGGGATCCCGGACACCGCGGTGAGTTCGGCCGCCGCTTCCTCGATCTTGCCAGGGGGGCGGCGACGCAGGCGTCCGGTCCCGTCCTCGCGCTCCAGCCCGAACCTCGACTCGATCCAGCGGGCCAGCGGGTCCTTCGTCAGCGCCTCGTACCCGCGGGGCGCGGCGACGGCCCGCAGCCGTTCGGCCGGGACGGTCGCGAGCGGCTCCCCGGTGGCGCGGACGAGCGTCTCGCCGATCACGCGCCTCGGCAGCACGGTTGTGCCGAAGAGCCGGCCGGCGACCTTGGCGACCTCCCGCTGCTGCTCCTCCCAAGTGCCCTCCGTCGACATGGTCGCGGACGTGCCGATGCACTGGAGCGTGGCGGCGGCCCGGCAGGCCTCACGGACCCGGCGGATCAGCAGGGCGACATCGGCGCCCTGTCGGCCGCGGTAGGTGTGCAATTCGTCGAAGACCAGGAACTGCAGGCCCTCGGCCATGCGGATCAGGCTCTTCCGGTCGTCGGGCCGGGTGAGCATCAGCTCCAGCATCACGTAGTTGGTGAGCAGGATGTCCGGGGGGTTCTTGCGCAATTCCTCACGCTGCTCCTCGCTCTCCTGGCCGGTGTAGCGGGCGAAGGTGACCGGCTCGTTGCCCTTGCCGAATCCGTACCGCAGGTACTTCTTCAGTTCCTGGCGCTGGGAGTTGGCAAGTGCGTTCATCGGGTACACGACGATCGCGCGGACCCGCCGGGGAGCACCCGGCCGCTCCGTTGCGCGCTCCTTGAGCACCCGGTCGACGATAGGAACGATGTAGGAGAGCGACTTGCCGGAGCCGGTGCCCGTGGTGAGCACGTAGGAGTCGCCGGCCTGCGCGGCCTCGATCGCCTCGCGCTGGTGGCGGTGGAAGGTGAGCGGCCGGCCGTCGGGGCGCGGCGACGTCTTCTTCTTGCCCGCCTGGAAGATCTCGGCGCACTTCGGGTCGAGGACCTCGTCCCGGACCAGGTCGGTGACCTGGCCCCCGTCCGCGAAGAAGGGATTGAGGGAGAGCCACGGATTGGGCCACTGCGACTTGCCCGCCAGGTCGTCCTCGATGAAGCCGGCGATCCGGCCGTCCCGGACGATCGCGGCACCCTTGGTGAAGCGCTCGTACTCGTCGATCAGGGTCCGGTGGATGCCGAACACGTCCATCGCGTCCGGCACGCGGCGCGGCGGACGCGGAACCGGCACGGGGGCGGCCGGCGCGGGCTCGGGGAACTCGGCGCGCAGCCGTTCGACCGGATCCATCGCGGTCCAGTGCGGGGCGAGCAGGGTGGCGGTCTCGTCCGGGACCAGGGCGAGCGGGACCAGCGCCTCGCGGACCAGGGTGGCGTTCTCCGGCCGGTTGGCCTGGTCCTTCTCCAGCAGCCGGGAGACGAGCCGCACCAGCTCGGGCGGCAGGTCCGGGCGGACGACCGTGAGGGACGGCGGAGCGTCGTGCTGGTGCTGCTGGGAGAGGTCGTAGGGCGTTTTGGCGGCGAAGGGCGGCTTGCCGATCAGCAGCTCGTACAGGATGCAGCCCAGTGCGTAGAGGTCGGCGGGTGCTGTCACCTGTTCGGCCCGGAACTGCTCCGGGGCCATGTATCGGGCGGTGCCGACGCCCACCCCGGTGCTGGTGAGCCGGGTCCGGTCGGTGTCGTCGACGATCCGGCCCATGCCGAAGTCGAGGATCTTGACCGTGCCGTCCTGGGTCAGCATCACGTTGGCCGGCTTGAGGTCGCGGTGGACGATTCCGGCCGCGTGCGCCGAGGCCAGGCCCGCCGCAATCTGCGCGGCGATGGCGGCGGCCCAGGAGACCGGGAGCTGGGGTTCCTCGTCGATCAGGTCGCCGAGCGGGCTCCCGTCGAGCAGCTCCATCACCAGGTAAGGCAGGCCGCCGCCGGTGGCCGGAGTATCCACACCTCCGGCGATGAGCCGGGTCAGATTGGGATGCCGGGGCGAGAGGCGGCGCATGATGTCCACCTCGCGGCGGAACCGTTCGACATCCTTGCTGTCCTGGGACGCGTCGATCGCGAGGCCGGTCCGGCTGCGCAGGACGGTCTTCAGGGCGACCTCCCGGTCCGGCGAGCCCTCCGGGGCTTCGAGGTCGACCGCCCGGTGGACCTCTCCCATGTTGCCGCGACCAACGGGCCCCACAACGCTGAACCTGTTCGCGACCGTCCCCAGACCCACTGGCGCTCCCCTGCCTCATGTGTTTTGTCTCGTTGTGCGTCGTGTCTCGTGCGCGGCAGGCGGACATCCTGCTGCCCGCCAGCCTAGTGGACACTCTGTGCACAAAATCAAGAATGCGTTGACTATGTCAACCGACTTGCGCGTGGAAAGGGCTCCGCCTGTCTGCACACCACCTGTGCCGACGGAGGAACGGATCCATGTGTGAGTGATGTCAACACATCAGTGGCCCCCTGTGAATGTGGGCGGCTGCGTGTACGGTGGCGGCCATGGAAGACCCAGCTGCGCCCCGACCGGTCCCCGACGACGCACAACCAGCCACGCTGGTCACCAGTGCCGAGATCGCCCGCCTCGCAGGCGTCACCCGAGCCGCGGTCTCCAACTGGCGGCGGCGCTACGAGGACTTCCCGCCTGCCGCGGCCGGAAGCGCTTCGAGTCCGCTCTTCGACTGGCCCGCCGTGCAGGAATGGCTACGTCGACGAGACCGGCACCAGGACGTCTCCCTCGAGGTCCAGACCTGGCAGGCGCTGCGCGCTGCTTACGGCGACGCCACGGTCGCCGCCGTGGCCGCCGCAGCGAGGCACTTCGTGCGTCCAAGGTCCTCCGGAACCGCCACTGCGGACGCGGAACACCACATGCCCGCCGCGGTGCAGGCCCTGCTCGACCGGTTCGCCGAGGAGTCGGAGCCGAACGCCGCACTGCGCGCACTCACCGACCGGATGGCCGACTCCGCCCGTCGCGCCGGGTCCGACCAGGTCACCTCCCCACTGATCGTCCGGGCGGTCGGCCACTTCGCGCCGGAACCCCGGCCGGGCTGGACCGTGTTCGATCCGGCATGCGGCATCGGGGCCCTGCTCCTCGCGCCGGGATCCGGACCCGATCTCGTCCGAATCGGCCAGGACAGTGACGCCGACGCCGTGGACATCGTTCTCGCTCGCTCCTCGCTCGCCGACTACGGTGATGTCCGGATCGCCCATGGCGACTCCCTGCGGGCCGACCGCTACCCGGGGCTCGCCGCCGACCTGGTGCTCTGCGACCCACCGGTCGCCGCAGGGGACTGGGGCCGGGACGAGCTCCTGCTCGACCACCGATGGGAGTTCGGCACCCCGTCCCGCGCAGAGGGCGAACTCGCCTGGCTCCAACACGCGTATGCGCACACCGCGCCGGGCGGACATGTGCTCATGGTGATGCCCGCCTCCGTCGCCTACCGGAAAGCCGGTCGCCGGATCCGTGCCGAGCTCGTCCGCCGCGGCATCGTCCGCCAGATCGTAGCCCTGCCTGGCGGGGTCGCCTCCGGTCACGTCCTGCCGATCCACCTCTGGACCCTGCGGCGGCCGGAGGAGGGCGATCCGCGTCCCGACAGTGTCCACCTGATCGACCTGACCGAGAACAACCCCGGGGGCCCGCTGCAGCCCACCGACGCACAGGTCGTCGATGTTCCCCTGGTCGATCTCCTCGACGACGTCGTCGACCTCACCCCTGCCGCCCACTTGCCCACTGCCCGGCGCGACCTCGCCGACGAGTACGAACAGGCTCGTTCCGACCTCGCCGACGCCCTCGCCGGGCTGGGCGGCCGACTGCCCGACCTGCGCCGTGGCGACGGCGCTGACCTGTGGGACGGCGCCACCGTTACCGTCTCCGACCTCATCCGGGCCGGACTCGTCGAACTGCAGGCCGGCGAACCCCGGGTGGTCGGCGGCCAGGTCGACCCCGAGTACCTCGACGGGTTCCTACGCGCCGGCTCCAACGTCCGCCGCTCCACTTCCCAGAGCGGCTCATACCGCCTCGACGTCAAGGGCGCCCGCATTCCCCAACGCGAACTTCCCGTCCAGCGTCGTTACGGAACCGCGTTCCGGGCTCTGCTCGACATGGAGCGCGAGGCCGGACGTGTGGCCGAAGCCGCGCAGAGACTCGCCGACATTGCCCGTGAGGGGCTGGGCAGCGGAAACCTGGAGCCTGGCGGCGGGTGAGGACCGAGTCTCCGGGAGCGTAGGGAGGAGCGACGACCCCGGGCCGGATTTCGGTTCGCTTCCACCCACTTGATCGTGCTTCGATCGCTCGCCGCCCCTCCCCTCCTCACCGCCGGTCCCCGTGCCGACCACTGCTCGGCGGACGCCACCAAGCCGGCCATGACGCCTACGCGGGGTCGAGTGAACGTCGGAGTGTGTCCTGGATCCCGCGCCGGATTCGTCCGTCGCCTTCTCCGGGCGCGCCCCTGGGGTGACGAAGAACCGACGGCGGCGCGCCACTCGTGGCGACGCACGGCTGGCCAAGCCGACGACGCTGTGACAGCCACCTGGCCGACGTCGAAGCGCGCGTCGCGAAGGCCGAGGACGACGGCCTGACCGCGGTCGGGAGGTTCGAGGGTGGCAAGGCCTGGCTCGTCGGCTTCGACAACCCGCAACCGCTGCATGCCGCCAGGCGCGGCACCGCAGCCGAACTCGCCGACCGCGGAGCGCCGGCGGTCCACCCGACCGGCGGCTGGTGGAAGTTCCACGACAGATACGACCGTGTCGGTCAGCCGGCCTCCTACGCCCTCCCCTTATCCCGTGTACCGCTTGCTCATGTTGCTTTCGCCACTCGCTACCTGGAGTGCTTCCTTTGGGACCGATCCGTCCCGGTACCAGGCTGTCCGGATCAACGGGAGAACGTCGGGCGCGGAGCGTGGCGCGGCCGTCTCCCACGAGAGCGTGCGCCGGTGTGAACGCCTGAGCGGTCAACGCCTGAGCGCTTCGACGGGTTGGATTCGAGCGGCGCGCCAGGCGGGGTAGAGGCCCGCGAGCAGGCCGGTGAGCAGGCCGACGAGTGGGGCTGTGACGACGGTGACCGGCTCGACGACCGGGGTCCAGTCGCGAGCGAGGACCACGCCGAGAACCGTGAGTACTCCCAGCGAGGTGCCGATCAACCCGCCGAGCAGACCGAGGCAGGTCGACTCGGTGAGAAACTGTGCGGTGATGTGACGTCCACGCGCACCGAGTGCGCGCCGCAGGCCTATCTCGCCGGTGCGCTCAAGTACGGCGACCAGCGTGGTGTTGGCGATGCCGACCGAACCGATGACGAGGCATATCGCTGCCAGAAGCAGAAAAAGCTGGTTCAGGTCGGACGTCACGCCAGTTCGCAAGCTTCTGGGGTCCGGTGGGGGAACGGCCCTGAAGTTCTCGGGATGGACGGGGTCCAGGGCGAGGGCGGCCTCTCCGGCAATCTGTTGCGCTGCACCGATCTGGGTGGAGATGATCATTTTGGCGCGGTCGCCGATCGGGTTGCCCCAGAGCCTTGCGGCAGTTCCTCTCGGAACGGTGACGGACATCAGAAGGTCGGTCTTGCGCCGGACGTCGTCGACGATCCCGATGACGGTGAACGGCTGTCCGGCGATGAAGACGGCAGGTTGGACGTCAAGGGTGGTGATACCGAGCCGGGCGGCTGTTCCGGCCCCGATCACGACCACTGGTTGCGAGGTGGAGTCGTGCCAGGCGTCGAATGTTCGTCCCTGGGCGAGATGCGGTCCGGCAGCGGCCAGAGCGCCGGCCGAGGCGGCCACGATCTGGGCTCGCTCCCCGTCGGCCGCGTTGCCGATCGGGGCCGATCGCACGACGGAATCCTCAAGCCGAACATTCCAGAAGACCCCGGCAGCCTCGACCCCGTTGAGGCGTTGGATGCGGGCGTCCGCGTCGGCGGGAAATGACAGCGGTGTCAGCTCCGGGTGGCCACCGCCGACGTCCTCGATGGAAACCTCGGTGGCAGTCAGGAGATTGAAGCGCGAGTCGACCTGGGACGACGTGGTCGCGGTCAGGCCGAGAATGGCCACGAAGGTGCCTACGCCCAGGACCGTGCCCAGACTGGTCAGTATCGAACGCGCGGGGCGTTGCAGGATGCCCGCCAGCGACTCGCCGAGCAGGTCCGACCCCGACAGGCGGGACGGCTTGACCGTACGCGGAGTGCGTCCCCGGAACCATGCCGTCATCGGGTGACCAGCTCGGCCAGTGCTCCGTCGCGGATCGACAGGGTGCGCCGGGCACGGGCGGCGACCTCGGAGTCGTGAGTGATCAGGATGATCGTCATGCCGGCCGCGTGAAGTTCGTCGATGAGGGTGAGGACGGAGTCGGCTGTCGCGGTGTCGAGGTTGCCGGTGGGTTCGTCGCAGAGGAGCAATGACGGCCGGCAGACCAGGGCGCGGGCAATGGCCACGCGCTGGCGCTCACCGCCGGACAGCTTCGTGGGCAAGGCATCGAGGCGGTGTTCCAGGCCGACCCGGCCAAGCGCCTCGCGGGCCAGCTCACGCCGCTCCGCGCCACCCTGGTGGCCGTGAGCCCGGGTGTAGAGCATGGCCAGCGCGACGTTCTCGGTGGCGGAACGATGCGGCAGGAGATGGAAGGACTGAAACACGAAGCCGATTCGGCTGCCGCGCAGCGCTGCCCGGTCGCCGTCGGAAAGCGCCGCAGTGTCGATCCCGTCCAGTAGGTAGCTACCCGTCGTCGGAGTGTCGAGCAGACCCGCGATGTTCAGAAACGTGGACTTGCCGGAACCGGACGGGCCGGTCACGGTAACGTACTCCCCTTGCTGTATGGCCAGGTCGCACGGTCTGAACGCCTCGATGGGCGGGGTGCCACCGTAGGTCAGTCCCACCGCGCGGAACTCGACGACGTTGGTGCTCACCTCGCACCGGCCTTCGCGTCGCCGGCCGCACCCTTGACCCCGACGATCACTTGGTCACCTTCTCGTACCGAACCGTCGACCAGGGGCCGCACCTCGGCGCTGCCGGCGCCGACCGTGCCCGGAGTCACCTCCACGCGTCGCCGTTGCCCGCCGTCGTACATCGTGATCACCGTCCTGCCCTCGACGGTGGCGGAAATCGCGGAGAGCGGTACGGTCAGGACCGCACCGGCGGACGAGGCGGCCACGATCGTCAGTCGGACGTCCTGGTTGGCCAGCCTGGAGTCCAGGGGTGCATCGGGTTGGACAAGCAACTGGTACCCAGCACCAGTGCCTGCGGCTGCGGTTCCCGCACCCTTGTTCTGCCCCTGCTCGCCTTCCGCGGCCTGTGGAGAGCCACCGATGCTGTCGGAGACCGAAGCGACAGTGGCGGCAGCCTTCATGCCGGTCAGTTCGGAAACGATCTCCACCTTCTGTCCGGGCTGCACAAGCCCCCTGTCGGACGGGGACAGCCTGCCGTGAACCACCAGCGCACCCGCAGACAGAGTCAGCACCTTGCCGCTGACCGTACTGCCCACCTGACCGGCAACGGTGTCGACCCGCGCCGGAAATCCCGGCAGGAACACCAGTTCGGAGGCCGGCACCATCGGGCCGGACGCCGCGCTCACCTCAGCCAGTTTCACCTGGAGACCGTCCAGATCCTCGGAGGCCCGCGTCACCTGCTTGCGCGCAGCCGTCAGACCTGACTGGGTCGCGGCAGCCGGCTTGTCGGGAGTGGGCCGGCCCTCGGTTCCCGATTCGGACGCAGGCACCGACTTCGCACCGTCAGTAGCCTTCCGCACCGACTCAAGTGCCTCCTTGGCATCGGCCAGGGCTCGCTCGCCGCCCCGCACCGCGTCCTTGGCCGCGGCAACTCGCTGGGCCCCGTCCGGGGACGAGGGCAGGGGATCGTACCCCCGGGCGGTGTAGAAGCCCTTGACCGCAGCCTTCGTCCCCTCCCCGAACGTACCGGGTGCGTCCGCCCCGACCGGGAATCCGGCTGCGGTCAGGGCCTGCTGAAGCTGCTGCACATCAGCTCCCGCGGTGCCGGGTTTGAGATCTCGGTAGACCGGCAGTTCGCCCAGGAGCGCGAACACCGGGCGCCCGGCCACTTCGAGCACCGACGATGCCTCCTGCACCTGTTCCCCGGCCCTCAGCGGCAACTTGGTGACGACCGGAAGAGAGCCTCCGCCCGCCCCGGCCCCGACCGGCGCCACGTCGACGGACCGCCCGGCAGCCACCTGGCCTCGTGTCACCACCGTCGACGTCAGCACCTGCCGCTCCACTCTGCTCGTCAGTACGTCGGGCGGGGGAGGCCTCGTCTCGGCCGCAGCCTGGGCGGGCGACTTCATGACGGCCGAGGCCCCCACGCCTGCTGCGGTGAGCGTGACGGAGACCAACGCGGTGGAAATCAGTACAGATCGCCGACGGGAGTTGGCTGGCATTCGCTTCTCTCAAATTCAAGGCCGAACTTTTCGGCAGCGTCCGTGCAAAGGAATGAAAAGCAGCTAAAATGTGAAAATATTCGGACACATGCGACATGCTCGAAGCAGCCGATGCGCGTGCCGGTTTCGCGTGTACATGCGTCGTTTCGGAGCACTGCCGGAGCGCCCGGCAAGTACGAATCGTATGCAGAGCTGACGCCGGGCCAGCAACAGGATTAAGGAAATGTCTACTGTGTCGAGGATCACACTTGACACGTTCTTGGCCTACAACAACTATCGACTTCAGCCGCCGGGGGGTGGCCCCGTTCGCCTCGAATCGAGGCGAATGGGGTGATTTTTCTTGATGTAGAACGGCTTTCCACTCCTCTGGCTCCGGTGTTCTCTTCCCGTGCTGCCGGCAATCGGCCGGACGCGGCCATTCGAAGGAGTGACATGAAGTTCAGAATTGCCGCTGTACTCACCACGGCCGCGGCTGCGCTCATGTCCGTCGCATCGACGGTCCCTGCTCAGGCCATCGAATACGTGTCGGACACCTGCAACTACACCGACAAATCCTACTGTTTCGGGATTTTCTACAACTCCACACAGGTGGGGGGAGTCTCGACGAGTCCGTGCTACCTGTCTAGCCAGCAGATCGAGGACCATTGGGGTGTCAGTTCACCCAACGGCAACATCATCGCCCTCTATCAGTTCGGCTACTCCAACCAGGATGTCCGGAGCAATCTCGGTGGATCGCACTGCGAGTGGGCCACGGGGAGCGGGCAGGGTCTCAAGAACAACGCGGCCTCCGTGGTGAACGGCGACGCCTGGGCAAGCTACACCGTGTACTACAACTCGTATTTCAACGGCACGGCCCAGACATTTGATCCGAACTCGAACGGCAACCTCATTGCCAGGCTCCACAACAACAACGCGTCCCACCGGCGCAACGGATGACGGAATCACCGGTGCGGCCGGGGAGGCGCGTCGGCCGCCGCACCCTGGGCGTCCTGGCGCTCGCCGCACTCGCGCTCGGTGCGGCAGGTTGTCAGGATTCACCGACATCCTCGGCCGGTGCGGCCGATGCTGCGCCGCCGGCAGCCGAGGGTGTGCGGGCACCGAGCGCGGTGGTGGACGCCGGACTGGCGAAGGGGATGGTTCTTCCTCTCCAGGCATACATGACCAGCTATCCCAGCCGGGTGGCGATACAGCAGGCGAAGATTCGGATCCAGCAGGACTGCATGAAACACCTCGGTTTCGCATACGACCCGCCGACGCCGGGGAAGTATCCGCCACCCAATTTTGACGGTGCCAACATGGCTCGCCGCTACGGGGTCAGCGTTCCCGAGGAAGCAGAGAAATACGGCTACCACCTGGCGCACGAAAGCGGTGATCCGCCTCTGGTCGAGCCGGACCCCGCAGCCGGGACGGCACTCAAGGGGAGTGGTCCGAAGGGTGAGAAGCCGGCCGACTCGCGAATTCCGGAAGGGGGCTGCCTGGGTGAATCCGACCGAAAGGTCGGCCGCCTCGACGAAGCTCTGGTCAATCAGCTCAACGGAGACAGCTTCGAGCGATCCCAGTCGGACCCGGCGGTCGTGGACGCCATCGCCCGATGGAGCACATGCATGAAGGGCAAGGGGTATACAGCCACCAGCCCGTTGACCGTCACTGATCAACTCCCGTCCCGCGGGTCCGGCACGGTCACGCCGCAGGAGATCGCCACGGCGACGGCAGACATCTCCTGCAAGACGGAATCGGGCCTCGTGAAAATCTGGTTCGACTTCGAGGTGGCGATCCAGAACGAGTTGATAGCGCAGAACCAGCTCGCGCTGGCGGAGGCGCGCGACAACAACACAGCCACGCTCAAACAGGCTTCGAGCGTCGGGTGAGGGAAGGCAGGGGGCCGATCTCTCGGCCCCCTGCCCTCCCAGGACGGAGTAGTCGGGGCGCGGTCGGGCGGGGTTGTATTCACGTGCCACCAGAAATGCTGGCGCCGGGGGAGATCAGGATTCGGCGAACGGGCGGCACAGGGCCCGCATGATCCCGGAACGGGAGACGCGGGACAGGCCGGCCGCCACGAAGAACGGCATCCTCGCACTTCTGCCCGTATCCCGCTCCGACGTGCCCGGACCCACGGACAACCAATGGACGGGAATCAACTGATGGGTAAACCGCACCGAGCCCGAACACGGCTCATCTCGATCCTGATATCCGGCGTGGTGGCAGGACTGCTACCCGCCGGCTTCTCACCTGCCAACGCCGTCCCGGCCGCTCCGGCGCCGGCCGCCCCGGTGGCACCCGCACCGTCGGAGGTGCCACCGGCAGAGCGCGGAGCGACGCTCGGCCCGGACTGGGCGAGTTCCGCCGACAGAGCCTGGACGACGTCGTCGGACGCCGAAGGCTTCCACCTCCTGGTGGCCGACGAACGCGACGGGTACGCGTGGCGCACCGCCGCGACACTCTCGGAGCCGGCCTTCGAGGCCGACCAGTGGATCGGCAACGCCTGCGTCACGGCCTCGGGGGAGCGGGCCGTCGTCGTCTACGCGCCGCGTACCTTCACCAACAAGTCGGACCTCATGGCCCGTGGAGCGTTCGCGGCCGTCGTGGACCTCGCCACCGGCAAGGTCGACAAACTGCCCGTCACCACCACACTCGCGTACTTCAATCCCGGCTGCGGGGCGGACGAGACGGCCGTTCTGACGCAGAGCCAGGGGGACGACCGCAATGCCACCCGGCTGATCCGGCTCGACACCGTCACCAAGGCGCTCTCCCCGGCCTTGGAGGTGGCCGGCCAGATCACCTCCGCGGTACCGCTGAAGAACGGTGGGATCGCCGCCGCCGACAGCAACCGCGTCGTCAGGTATGCCACGGACGGCAGTCGCAGCACCCTCGCCGTGACCGACTCCGTCCCCTACTACCTGACGCCGGGCGGCGACGGCGGACTGTCCTTCCTCGACCCGGCGGGAGCAGAGGGAGCCCGGGCCAAGGTGCTGACGGGCGCGGCCGTGAGCCGGCAGGGCGACGGTCCCCCGGCCAAGGCGCTGGAGGTCGCCGAGGGGAAGCGCACCGAGCTGGGCCTCAGCCGGGGCGGGGGGAAGGTGTTTGTGGTCGGCCGAGCGAAGGAGCTGGTGCGTACCTTGCCCCAGGGCATCGCGGTGGTCCAGGACGTCCCCAACAACGCCGAGGTCTCCACGGCGGGCCGGTCGGTGGTCGAGCGGACCGTCTGGGCGGACGGCAACGACTCCCGCCCGGTGAACGACGAGGCCGTCGCGAGCACCCGTCCCGCCGCCGTCGACCTGAAGGTGCTCGGCACCGGTAGGGATGTCCGGTTCACCGTTGACCCGGCTGCGCGCGTGAGTGAACTGGCGGCCGGGGGAGCCACACTCTCGCCTGCCCTGACAGCACCGCCGACCGGGACGGTGGGGGGTACGGGCGCGAAGGCGTCCGGTGCGGCCTCCCGCTCCGAGACCCTGGTGGCGGCCGCCGCGGGTGATCCGAACGCCCCTGTCGAGCAGGAGCGTACCTGCTCGGTGCCACGGAACGACCCGCGCAACCAAGCCCTTCAGCCCAAGCCCCGACAGGTCGAGTGGGCTGTCGACCAGGCCATCATGGGCACGTTGAACCAGAACGTCCAGCGTCCGGCGAACTGGAAGAACCTCGGTATGCCGGCCTACAGCCCACAGAGCCTGGTCTCCGCCCAGCCGCTGATGGGTGGCGGCCGGGTGCCGGCGCAGATCCTGCTGGGCGTGACCGCCCAGGAGTCGAACATGTGGCAGGCCTCCCGCGTGGTGACACCGGGTGAGACCGGCAACCCGCTGATCGGCAACTTCTACGGCGTGCAGCTGTACGACGCGGACCCGTCCAACGACTGGGCGATCAACTGGGCCGACGCCGACTGTGGTTACGGCGTCACACAGGTCACCGACCACATGCGGATGGCAGGACGCGAGAACGGCCAGGGCGGGACAGCCTACGACTACAACATCCAGCGGGCGATCGCCCTGGACTACACCGCCAACATCGCCGTGGGACTGACCATCCTGCAGGGGAAGTGGAACGAGACGCGGGCCGCCGGGCTGATCGTGAACAACGGCGACGCGTCGAAGATCGAGAACTGGTTCACGGCCCTCTGGGCCTACAACAGCGGGCTCCACGCCGATACCCACGACGGAGAGCCATGGGGCCTCGGTTGGAACAACAACCCGGCCAATCCGCTCTGGGACGCCGGCCGCGGTTCCTTCCTCGACGGCTCACCCTCCGACGCCGCCCACCCGCAGGACTGGCCGTACCCTGAGAAGGTGCTCGGGTTCGCCGCCCACGGTTTCTCCGCACTGGAGTCCCCCGGGACCATGGTCGGATCCTTCCGGACCGCATGGTGGAACGGCACCACGGACGCGTCCCACCCGTACGCCACCGGCACGGCGCTCGCGAACCGGCGAGCGGTCAAGCCACCGGAGGACCTGTTCTGCGCGGTGCTGGAGAACGTCTGCAATCCCGTCCGGATCGCCGACAGCAGCAGCAACGACACCGCGAGCACCGGCCCCTGCGGCCGGGTCGACTTCCACTGCTGGTGGCACCAACCGGTGACCTGGAAGGCGGACTGCTCGTACACCTGCGGCAACGAGCTGGTCCGATTCAACTCGACGTACGTCGAGGAACCCGACGGAACGGCCTACCCGCCGAACTGTTCGCTGACGGCATCAGCGAACGGCAACGCCCTGCCGGCCAACGCGCTCGTCATTGACGACGTCCCGGACTCCACGCCCAGCATCAGGCCGGGCTGCGGCCATCCGTGGACCAACTCCGGCACCTTCACCATGGACTTCGAGGCCGACACCTCCGGGCTGTACCCGTCGAAGATGGACCTCCACCAGCTCGGCGCCGGCTTCGGAGGACACTTCTACTTCTCGCACAGCCGGACCCTGGGGGCTCGGAACGGCATCCACGAGATCAGCGGTACCTGGACGCTGAACCAGCCCCAGAACAACTGGTCGCGCGTGCTGGTCCACCTGCCCGACAACGGCGCCGAGTCGCAGCAGGCCCACTACGAGATCGACACCGGCAACGGTTCCTTCAGCCATGCGCGGTACATCAACCAGAAGCGGCTCGCGAACAGGTGGGTCTCGCTGGGTGTGTTCCAGCTGGAGGGAGTGCCCCGGGTCCGTCTCAGCAGCGTCACCGAGGACGGCACCGGCGACGAAGACATCGCGTGGGACGCCGTCGCCTTCTCCCCGCTGCCCGGAAAGCCCAAGGACTTCGTTGTGCAGATGGGCGACTCGTACTCCTCCGGGGAGGGCGCGAAGCCGTACGAGGGCGGCACCGACGTCGGGCCCTACGCGAGCATCTCCACGCAGGGCTCCACCGGCCGGTCCTGGAACGCCTGCCGGCGAAGCCAGAACTCGCTGGTCCGCAAGACCGTCCTGCCAGGGCGGAGCACAAGCATCGGGGCCATGTCCGACGGATACGACGCCGGACTGGACTTCCAGAACACCTCCTGCTCGGGTGCCTACACGTACTCGATGAACTCCACTCCCGCCGTATGGGGCGCGCTGGGTCAGCACCACGAGATGTCACAGCTGAGGGCCGGGTTCCTGGACGAGAACACCACGCTCGTCACTCTCAGCATCGGCGGCAACGACGCGAAGTTCGGACCGACCGTGGGAGCCTGCGGCGACCCCACCGTCGGCTGCCCGACCGACGCGAAGGTGCGGGGCGACATCACGGCCATGGTGCCGAAGATGACGGAGGTGCTCGACGAGATCGCCGCCCGGGCCCCGAACGCCAAGATCGTGGTCCTGGGTTACCCCCAGTTCTTCAACACCACGCAGGCGAACGTCGCCTGTACGGTCATGGGAAATTCGGCGCAGGCGAACATCAACTCCTGGGCCGTCTTCATGAAGGACGAACAGACCCGCGCCGTCTCCGAGTCCTACGCCTCACCCCGGATCACCTTCCGCTGGGGCAACGACGAGTTCGCGGGGCACCGCATCTGCGACAGTGACCCGGGCCTCAACGACCTGGTGTCCGCCCCGACCGGGCCAGGTGACTTCTCCTGCCCGGGTGCCGTCATCTGCCCCAGTATGGAGAGCTACCATCCCAACAACCCGGGCACCGGAAGGTACGCACTCGCCCTCCAGAACGCCCTCCAGGCAGCCCAGTACTGATCCGCGGCCGGCCTGACGGGTCCGGAGCGGGAGCCCCGGCGGCTCCCGCTCCGGACCCACCCACCGTGTGTCACACCCAACGGCACCGATCACCACCAGGGAAGAGAACATGAAGGCATCCCAGGTCGTCCTGACCCTCGGCGGGTTGGCAGTCGTCGGTGCGGCGCTCGCAATCTGGCTCCCCTACCACCGCTCCGCGACGGAGGCGGAGCAGCACAGGGTGGACGTCCACCGGAATCTCCTGGAGAACGGCCGCAGCTTCGCCGCCAAACTGCCCCCGGCATTCGGCACCGGCCCGCAGAGCAAGGAGAGCCTCGAACTCCTGGGCCGTGGGCTGATCACCTATCTGACCGCCACCACCCAAACCCCTTCGGTGACCGTGTACTTCGAAAACGCCGCCCCGGTCGGCGGACCGCTGGCGTTCGCGCCCGACCAGGAGCAGGTCTGCTTCCGGGACGAGCTGCGCAAGGGCCCCAGCGGCATCACCGGCGACCTGCACGAGATCCCGTGCGCCGAAATGCCGCAGGTCGTCCTGCGGCCCGGTGCGGTGCTGACGGTCGGCGCTTCCTGACGCGCTGGGCGACGGCGGCCCGCTGTCGTGGCTGTCGTCGACCGTCGCCACCTGGCGATGGGTGACCCGTGCCGGTGGAGGCCGAACGGACTTCCGGTTGGCGTAGCACGCGGTCTGCGGCGTCGACGTGGTGCGGGGCGAAGATCGAGGGCCGGGGGCATGCGTCCTGGGCCCTTTCGGAATCCACGGGCGACATCAACCCGGCTGCTCGGCGCCCCGCCGGCAGCCGGATCCGTGTCCACCGGCCGCTGACCTGAGCAGGCATCCGCAACTCGTCAGCGTTCGGCCGTCAGCGGTGGGCGGGCGCGCGAGCGCTCCGGACCGGAACTCGCCCAACTCGGCGGCACCGGCGGGCAGTCGAGTCAGTGGACCACGCTGGTGGGGTTACAGCCCGGGCGGCCGGGGCATGTCCGGTCGTCGTCGACCGCGAGTCCGATGAGGAACACCAGCCACAGCACGGTCACCACGCCTAAGATCACGTTGAACGGATCCATGCCGAACCACTTCTTCTTCATCTCGTCCCCCTCGTCCGCGATGCGTCCGGTACTTCCTGTCCCAAGGTACGCGGGGCGGGTGACAACGAGTCAGGCTTTTTGCGGGCCGCCGGCGCCGGTGCCTGCTCGCCCGATGCCCGGCCTTCCCGCCGGCGCCCCGGCGGCCGGCCGGCTGTCCGTGGGCTGGGCTACGCTCGCAGCATGTCGGACACCGAGGTCGCCTCCCGTCGCGCCGCCGTCGATCGCCTGTTGGCCGCTCCGTTCGCCGAGCGTGAGGACCGGGACGGTGCGGAGTGGAGCGGCCCGGGTTTCCGGCTGGCCGATTTGATGGAGTCCCGGGACTTCTGGGAGGTCCACGACCCGGATGTGGTCGACGCGGAGGAGTGCAGGATGGAGGCGGCCTTCGACGTCCTTGCGGCCGACCTCACCGCTGCCTGGGGTGCCCCGGCCACCGTCGAGCTGTGGCTCCATGTCGAGACCGATCTGCCGGACCCCGCCGCGCCGGGCCCGTTGGGGTTCCTGGCCGGTGTGGCCTCCGAGCTGCGGGTGTGGCAGCCGTCCGCCGACCGGTGGCTGGGTCTGACCGTGGGCCAGGCCGCCCCCGAGCTGCCGTTCCGGCTGCTGGCGCTGGTCGGCTCCGGCGCGTTCCCGGAGCCGTCGACCACCTGACCTGAGGGCCTGGCCCCGCGGAGGTCACCGCGGAGGTCACCGCACCCCTTCGGCGCGCCGCCGCCCCCATCTGTTCACAGCTGATCGGCAGCCCTCAAATGATCACGGAAGGGTAACCGGTCTGAACCTAAGTTCGGGAGTTGTTCATACAGCCGTGCCTTGAGTGAGGCCGGGACATCGCTGGGCGGCTCCAAGCTCTTCAGCGGCGGCCGAGGGGAGCGAGCTTCATCCCCGGCTGCCGGTCCTGCACCTCCCTCCGCCTCCCCCCGGGAGTTCCTGTGCGCATGTCCCGTCCCGTTCGGGCCGTCCTCGCCACCGCCACGCTCACCGCGGCGCTGCTGCCGCTCACCGGTGTCCAGGCCTCGGCCGCCACCGGTCCGTACAAGGGCCTGCCGAACGGCACCAAGACGGCCAAGACGCTGGTGATCGGTGTCGACGGCACCCGCTACGACAAGCTGCTGACCGCCGACGCCCCGAACATCAAGGGGCTGATGGCCTCGGGCCTGACGGCCACCAGCAACCTCTACGCCAACCCGCTGGCCCCGACGCTCTCCGGCCCAGGGTGGTCGACCATCGCCACCGGCGTCTGGCCCGACAAGCACGGCGTGAAGGACAACACCTTCGCCGGCTCGCAGTTCACCCTCTACCCGGACTTCGCCACCCGGCTGGAGACGGCTGCGCCGAGCGCCTCCACCCTGGTCGCCGCCTCCTGGAACCCGATCTCCGACACCGTCTTCCACGGCACGCCGGACCTGCGGATCGACGAGAGTGAGGACGACGTCAAGACCGCCTCGGACGCCGTCGACTACCTCACCAACGGCAACCCCGACACGACCATGCTGCACTTCGACGAGGTCGACGAGGCCGGCCACAGCTACGGCGGCACCAGCAGCCAGTACGCCGCCGCGATCCACTCGGTGGACGCGCTGGTCGGGCAGGTCGTCCAGGCGGTGCACAACCGCCCGACCTACGCCTCCGAGGACTGGCTGATCATCGTCACCACCGACCACGGCCACACCGACGCGGGCGGCCACGGCGGGAACAGCGCGGTGGAGCGGCAGACCTTCCAGGTCGTCAACGGGGCCGGTTACACGGCCGGTTCGACCCGCTACGACGTCAAGCCGGTGGACATCGCGCCCACCGTGCTCAAGCACGAGGGCGTCACCGTCCAGCCGGCCTGGCAGCTCGACGGCAAGCCGATCGACGAGATCGTCCCGGACGCCTTCGACGCGCTCCGCCCGAGCCTGCAGACCCGGGTGGACGAGACCGGCATCCCCGCCGCCACCAAGGGCTTCACCCACACCCCGCCGGCCGGCTGGACGATCGACAACTCCCGGATGCCGAGCGGCGGCGTCACCGAGTGGCGCGGCTGGGCCTTCGCCACGGACGAGTTCTGGACGGCCGCCCAGCTCGGCCAGTCCCGGGAGACCAACGTCCGTGCCCGCAACGTCTTCGCGGTCGCCGACTCCGACGAGTGGGACGACAAGTCGCACGGCACCGGGCAGTTCGACTCCACGCTGGTCAGCCCGAGCTTCCCGGTCAGCGGCACCCAGGCCACCGTGTCCTTCGCCAACAACTACAAGGTGGACGGCCCGCAGACCGGTGACCTGTACATCGTCTTCGGGACCGGCACCCCGCAGCTGGTGAAGTCCTACCGCAGCGACCTCAACTCCTTCGAGAAGCTCACGGTCACCGTCCCGGCCGGCGCCACCTCCGCGCAGCTGCAGTTCCGCTACACCGGCACCAACAGCGCGTTCTGGACGGTGGACCAGGTCTCCGTCACCTCCTGACGGACCCCGGGTCGGCCCGTACCACCGGGCCGGCCCGGACCGTCCGGTCCGAACGGCGGGGCGGTCGCCGCCGGTCAGCCCTGCGGTACGGGCGCGGTCCGGGGCGCGCCCGGGCCGGTCCGGTCCGCCGCGGCGCAGACCCGGCGCAGCAGGGCGTTCAGCTGGGCCCGTTCGCCCCTGGTGAGCGGGCGGAGCAGGTCGTCCTGGGCGGCGGCGGCCTCGGCGTGCAGCAGCTCCAGCGCCTCCCGGCCGGCGGCGTTCACCATCACCACCTCGTGACGGCGGTCGATGTGCACGGGGAAGACCTCGACGAGCCGGGCGGCCAGCAGGTTCTGCACGACCGGCAGCGCGTCGGTGAGGGCCAGCCCGGTCCGGGCGGCGAGATCGGGTTTGGCGTGCGGCCCGTGCTCGGCGAGTGCGGCGAGCACGGCCAGGTGCGAGCGGGTCATGCCGCGCTCCGCCAGCCGCTGCGCCAGTCGCAGTTCGGCGGCCTCGCCGGCCAGCGGCAACAGGTGGATGGCCTGCTGGAGCGGGCTCGAGGATCCCTTGCGGCCGTCGTACATCTGCGCTCCATCCGCACCGGGGGCTGCCCTGAGGTTCGCCTCGCCAGGGTGCGGCCGGACCGCCGTGCCGTCCGTCCCGCCGCCGTGGTCAAGGTGCGCCGTGCGCCCGTCGGGCGGTAGGGCTGCGCGGGGGCACAGCTGTGCGCACCGTCTACCGAAGTGTAGACGAGCGTGGCGGCGGTGGGCAGGGCCGGGCGGACCCCGTGCGGTGGTCCGGGGCGGCGGAGGGCGCACCGCGGCGCAGCCCGGGGTGGCCCTGCGGCCCGGTGGCCCCGCGGCCCGGTTTCCCGCTCCGCGGGACCGAGGGGCGGGCGCCAGGCCGGGGCTACGGGCGGACGAACTCCTCCACATGCTCGATGTACTCGTGCAGGCCGTAGGCGGAGCCGGCGCTCAAGGTGAGCGAGAGGGCGACGACGGCGAGCAGGGCGGCCGCCGTCGTCCGCAGGGCCCGTCCGCGCGGGGGCGCGGGCGGGGCGCCGAGCAGGGCGCCGACCCGGCGGGGGACGGGGCCGGTGCCGATGGCCGGCAGCAGGCTGGGGTGCCGGTCGGAGGCGGCGGACGCCAGGGCGGCCCGGGCGACGGCCGCGGCGGCCAGCCGCCGGTTCCCCACCGCGGCGGCGGCCTCCTCGTCCGCCCAGCGCTCCAGCTGGAAGGCGGTCGCGGCGGCCAGGCCGCGGACGGCCGGGTGCGCGGCCGAGGCGAGCTGGACGGTCCGGGCGAGCAGGTGGTGGCGTCCGGTGAGGTGGGCCCGCTCATGGGCGAGGAGCACGTCGCGCCCGTCGACGTCGAGGGTGCGCAGCATCTCCGCGGTCACCACGATCCGGCCCGGCCGGCCGCGGTGGCCGGGCAGCGCGAAGGCGTCCGCGAACTCGCCCGGGACGACCACGAGTTCGCCGGCGTCCGGCTGCCCGTCGATGCTCTGCCAGGTCCGCGTGAGCAGTCGGCGCTGCCGGTGCCACAGGCGCGCGGCCAGGCCGGCGACCAGCAGCAGGGCGGCGCCGCCGGCCATCGCGAGCGGGGCGGCGGCGGACGGGCCGGAGTCGGCCCACGAGCCGGTGGGGGCGCCGCCTTCCGCGAGCAGCATCAGGTGGAGCAGTCCGCCGGCGACCAGCCCGCCCAGGGCCCACACCGTGCTGCCGGCCAGCGCCACGGCCGAGCCGACCAGGGTGAGGGCGGCGGCTTTCGGCGGCAGCAGGTCGGCGAGCCGCCGCGCCGCGGGGACGGCCGCCCAGGGCCAGGCCAGGGCCAGGGCCAGCAGCACGGCCACCAGGACGCTCACTAGCTGCCCTCCTCGGCGGTGCGCAGGAGGCGGCGCAGCACGTCCTCGTCGTCGGGGGAGAGGGCGGAGACGAAACGTTCCAGCACGAGGTCCCGGTGCGGGTCGCTGTGCAGTTCGCGGTGCATCCGGCTGGCCGTCAGGCCGGGTGCGTCGTGCACGGGGGAGTAGGCGAAGCCGCGTCCGCCGCGCTCGCGCTTCAGCGTCCCCTTCTCGTGCAGGCGGGTGAGGATCGTCGTCACGGTGGTCCTGGCGAGCCGCGCGCCGAGGGCGTCCCTGACCTGACCGGGTGTGAGTGGCCCCGATGCGGCCCAGAGCACCGCGAGCACGTCGGCCACGAGTTCGCCGTGCGGCCGCCTGGGGTCGCTCGCGTCGGACATGTACGCCGCTCCGTTCGTGATGGCCCGTCGTGTCCTGCCGTGGTCGTCCCGATGGTGACGACTACGACGGCGTAGACGTTCGGGTCCTCTTTCATTAAGGTACGCCTAAGCTAACTGTACGGGTCTGCCCGGCGGTGGCTCGATCCTGCCCTCCGCCGCTTGGAGCCCCGATGCTGTCCCGCCGTACGTCCGCCGCCGCCCCGCTGGACGCCGAGAACTCGCAGCCGGACGGCACGCCCACCTCGACCGCCGTGGAGCCGGGTGGCCAGGCCCCGCTCAGTCGTCGTGCGGTGATCGGTTGGGCCGGTGCCGGGGTGGCGATCGGTGCGGCGGGTGTGGGTTCGGTGGCGGCGGCCACGATGGACGGGAAGGGTGCTCCGGCGTCGGCTCCGGTCGTGGGTGCGGAGGTCCCTTTCTACGGTGAGCATCAGTCGGGTATCGCGACGCCGGTGCAGGACCGGTTGCATTTTGCGGCGTTCGACGTGTCGGCGACGGCGACCCGTGAGTCGTTGGTGCGGGTGTTGAAGGAGTGGACGAAGGCCGCGGCGGCGATGACGGGTGGTCGTGAGGTGGGGTCGGGTGCGGCGAGTGGTCTGCCGCAGGCGCCGCCGGACGACACGGGTGAGGCGTTGGGTCTGCCGGCGTCGCGGTTGACGTTGACGATCGGGTTCGGTCCGTCGTTGTTCGAGAAGGACGGGGTGGACCGGTTCGGTCTGCGGGCGCGGCGTCCGGAGGCGTTGATCGACCTGCCGAAGTTCCCGCACGACAACCTGGACCCGGCGCGCAGTGGTGGTGATCTGTGTGTGCAGGCGTGTGCGGACGATCCGCAGGTGGCGGTGCACGCGATCCGTAACCTGGCCCGGATCGGGATGGGTGTGGTGAACGTCCGTTGGTCGCAGTTGGGGTTCGGGAAGACGTCGTCGACGACGCCGGAGGCGCAGACGCCGCGGAACCTGATGGGGTTCAAGGACGGGACGCACAACATTGCGGGGACGGACGCGGCGGCGTTGGCGGATCATGTGTGGGCGGGGCCGGGTGAGGGGCCGGAGTGGATGACCGGTGGGTCGTACCTGGTGGCGCGGCGGATCCGGATGCACATCGAGACGTGGGACCGTACTCCGTTGAAGGAGCAGGAGGACATCTTCGGTCGGAGCAAGGGTGAGGGTGCGCCGTTCGGGAAGCTGAGGGAGCGGGACGCGCCGGATCTGAAGGCGATGCCGGAGGATTCGCATGTGCGGTTGGCGCATCCGGACAGCAACGACGGGTTGATGATCCTGCGTCGGGGGTTCTCGTTCACGGACGGTACGGACGGTCTGGGTCGGTTGGAGGCGGGGTTGTTCTTCCTGGCCTACCAGCGGGACACCCGTAAGGCGTTCGTGCCGTTGCAGCAGCGGTTGGCGGGCAGTGACGCGTTGAACGAGTACATCCAGCATGTGGGTTCCGCCCATTTCGCCTGCCCGGCGGGCGTCCGCAAGCCCGGTGAGTGGTGGGGCCAGGCCCTCTTCGGCTGAGGCCCACCGCGTCGATGACACGGCACCCCATCGCACCGCCCCGCCCGGCAGCCGCCGGACGGGGCGGTGTCGCGTTTCCCGCCGCCGTCCTGCGCGGGCGCCGCGGAGGCCGGGTCTCATCGGGTGCGGGCGGCCGGCGTCTGCTCGACCAGGACGGCCGTGGCGCGCTCCAGCAGGGCGCAGAGTGCGGCGTGCTCGTCCGGTGCGAACGCGGCGGTGAGGGCGCGTTCAAGGACGTTCACCTCCTGGTAGGCGAGGTCGATGACCGCCCGGCCGTCCTCGGTGGGCGTGGCGATCTGCACCTTGGCGTGCACGGGGGACGGGTCGCGCCGGATGAGTGCCTTGCTCTCCATGGTGGTGAGAACGCTGGCCATGCTCTGCTGGGTCACCCCGCAGGCGCGGGCCACCTGGGCGGCGGACATGCCGCCCTCGCGGGTGAGGGTCAGCAGCACGGTGTATTGCGTCATGGTCAGTCCGTGGCCGCGCAGGACGGCTTCGTGGTGAGCCATCAGCGCCTGTTCCGCGCGCCTGATCCGGGTGCAGAGGTACTCCTCGACCGGGATGTCCGTCACGTCCTCACTCCAATGCACAGCTTCATGTGTTGACTCAGGTACCTGTGATGTCTAACGTTCCTTGCTGACACAGGATACTGAGTCAGCACAGGAGGCTGCATTGATGCGCGCGATCATTCTCGACGTCGACGACACCTACCGGGTCACCGAACTGGACGAGCCCGCCCCCGGGCCCGGCGAGGTCGCGATCCGGGTGGCCTACGCCGGCGTCCAGTGGGGCGACACGATGGTCAAGGACGGTAAGTTCCCCGTGCCGCGCCCGTTCGTCCCGGGCTTCGAGGCCTCCGGGCACATCGCCGCGGTCGGCGAGGGCGTGGACGCGGGCCGGATCGGCGAGCCCGTCGCCGCACTCGCCTTCGGCGGGGCCTTCGCCGAAGTGGTCGTGGTGCCCGCCGTCCTCGCCCTGCCCGCCGGCGACGTCCCGCTGCCCGTGGCGGCCGGCTTCGGCTGGGGCACGCCGACCGCCTACGACCTGATCAACACGGCCGCCCGGGTGGCGGAGGGCGAGAGCGTGCTGATCCACGCCGCCGCCGGCGCCGTCGGTACGCTCGCGGCCCAGTTCGCCAGGCTGGCCGGGGCCGGCCGGGTCGTCGGGGTGGCCGGCAGCCCCGACCGGGCCGGGTACGCGGCCGCCTTCGGCTTCGACCGGGTCCTGCTGCGCGGGGAGTTCCCGGCCGGGCTCGGCGCCGAGCAGTTCGACGTGGTCCTCGACCCGGTCGGCGGGCGGACCCGGCAGGAGAGCCTGCGGGCGCTCGCGCCGCACGGGCGACTGGTGGCGTACGGGAGCATCGGCGTCGGCGAACCCGTCCTCGCCGACGCCGACGAGCTGCTCATGAGCGGCCGGTCGCTGCTCACCTGGAACAGCAACCTGCTGAGCCGGACCCACCCCGACCGCCTGGCCGACTCCGCCCGCCGCGCGCTCCAGCTCCTCGCGCAGGGGCGGATCCGCGTCGACGTCACCGCCGAGTACGACCCGGCCGACCTCGGCCTCGCGGTCGGTCGGCTGCGCGAGGGGGCCACCCACGGCAAGAGCGTCCTCCGGGTCGCCGGCCGCTTCGGGTCCCGCCCGTAGCCGGCGCGGCACGGGGGAGCGGACGACCGTACCGCCGGCGGGGCGATGCGGGCGGGCGGCGGCCCGTCCGAGGTGCAGGGAGCCGTAGGTGCAGGGAACCGTACGGCCAGCCCCGCTTGAGGAACAGACCTGGTCGTACGGGTCCCCGACCACATGCGCGGATCCACTGCGGATTCTCGACCTCGTGGGGGCGCGACCCGATTCAAGCAGCCGCGCGACCCTGCGGCCGAGTGGTGCCGCGTACCAGTCCGGCGCCCCGCGGCTGGATGATCGGACAGGACGGCGCACCGCCCGGGGCCGCGATCCTGGAACCTCGTCCCGTCCGGGCGGGCGCGGTCGGTGCCGCGCCGGCGTCACCGGCCGCAGCCGCACGAGGCCCGGACGGCCAGCTCCACCGGGAACGTCCGCAGCTGCGGGACGTCGTCGTCCGGCTCCGCGTCCTTGCGGTCGAGGACCAGCTCCACGGCCGCCCGGGCCATCCCCCGCTGGTCCGACGCCACGGTGGTGAGCGGCGGAAAGGTGATCGCGGTCTCCGGGATCCCGTCGAAACCGATGACCGCCAGATCCTGCGGCACGCGCAGACCGAGTTCCGTCGCGGCGCGCAGCAACCCGATCGCCTGGTCGTCGGTGACGCAGAAGACCGCCGTCGGGCGGTCCGGCCCGGACAGCAGACGGCGGGCGACGGCATGGGCGCGGACCCGGTCGAAGGGCGCGTGCGTCAGCTGTCCGCGGGTGTCGAGGCCGGCCCGCGCCATCGCCCCGGCCCAGCCCGCGACCCGGCCGGCGACCGGGTCCTGCGGGCCGAGGTGATGGGCCGCGCCGAAACAGTGCACCCGGCGGTGGCCGTGCGCCAGCAGGTGGTCGACGGCCAGCGCGGCGCCGCCGCGGTCGTCGGTGACGACCGCCGCGCCGTGGTCGGGGCTGACCTGGTGATGGAGCATCACCATCGGGGTCCGGCCGTCGGCCTCGAAGCTGGACAGGGTGAGGGTGGAGGCGTTCTGGCTGACCAGGATCAGGCCGTCCACCTGCATGCCGAGGAAGGCGCGGACGTAGTGCTGCTCACGGCTGTCGGCGTAGTCGGAGTTCCCGATGAGCAGCAGCCTGCCCCGCTCGGTCACCACCTGTTCGACGGCGTGGGCGAGGGCCCCGAAGAACGGCTGGCGGGTGTCGGGGACGACCATGCCGATCAGGTCGGTGCGCTTGCGGGCCATCGCCTGGGCGACGCGGTCCGGTCGGTAGCCCAGTTCGGCGATCGCGGCGAGGACCTTCTCGCGCGTCGCCCGCGCCACCGGGCGCGGACCGTCGTTGATGACGTAGCTGACGACCGCGGTGGAGGTTCCGGCGAGCCTGGCCACGTCGTCGCGCGTCACTTTGGGCATCCCCGGAGCCTACACGCGGTCGCCCGCCGGACCGGTGGGGCGACCGGCCCGTGGTCGGTTCCCGCCCACCACGCCGGGCGGCCGGGCCCGCCGCCCGCCGGGCGGGCGGCGGCGGCGGCCGGTGTTCCTCACAGCCGCGCCCGGGGGCGGTGAAGGCCGTGTAACGGCGGTGACGCGATCTTCGCCGTCCGGCGCAACACGTGCTGCCTACGTTGGGTCTCCGGCGGGGCGTCCGGCGGTTCACCGGCGGACGCGCGACGGACAGGGCCCTGGTCCTGCGAGGGCAGAGGGGGAACCGTGACGGGGACGGACGGCGGTCAGGCACGGACGGTCTGCTCGTACTGCGGTGTCGGCTGCGGCATCGTGCTGGACCTGAAGCGCGGTGCGGACGGCCGTCGGAGCGTCGCCAAGGTGTCGGGGGACAAGGCCCACCCGGCGAACCGCGGGCGGCTCTGCACCAAGGGCGCCACCACCGCGGACATGCTGGCCGCGCCCGGCCGGCTGGGGACGGCACTGGTGCGCACCACCCGGGACGAACCCGCCGTGCCCACCGACGTGGACGCGGCCGTGACCGCGGTCGCGCGGCGGTTGCGGGCGGTCCTGGAGGAGCACGGGCCGGACGGGTTGTCGTTCTACGTGTCCGGGCAGATGTCGATCGAGGCGCAGTACCTGGCGAACAAGTTGGCGAAGGGGTTCGTGCGGACGAACCAGATCGAGTCGAACTCGCGGTTGTGCATGGCGTCGGCCGGTACGGGTTACAAGCTGTCGTTGGGGGCGGACGGGCCGCCGGGGTCGTACCAGGACTTCGAGCGCGCGGACGTGTTCTTCGTGATCGGCGCGAACATGGCCGACTGCCATCCGATCCTGTTCCTGCGGATGACGGAGCGGGTGAGGTCGGCGGGGGCGAAGCTGATCGTGGTGGACCCGCGGCGCACCGCCACTGCGGACAAGGCGGACCTGTTCCTGCAGATCAGGCCCGGTACCGATCTGGCGTTGCTGAACGGGCTGCTGCACCTGCTGGTGGCGGACGGGCACATCGACCGGGAGTTCATCTCGGCCTTCACGCAGGGCTGGGAGGTGATGCCGGGCTTCCTGGCGGACTACGGGCCGGCGCGGGTCGCGGAGATCACCGGGATACCGGAGGCCGACATCCGGCTGGCCGCGCGCTGGATCGGCGAGGCCGGCGAGTGGACGAGCTGCTGGACGATGGGCCTCAACCAGTCCACCCACGGCACCTGGAACACCAACGCGCTGGTGAACCTGCACCTGGCCACCGGCGCGATCTGCCGCCCGGGCTCCGGTCCGCTGTCGCTGACCGGGCAGCCCAACGCGATGGGCGGCCGCGAGATGGGCTACATGGGCCCGGGCCTGCCCGGGCAGCGCTCGGTCCTGGTCGACGCCGACCGGGCCTTCACCGAGGACCTCTGGGGCCTGCCCCCGGACACCCTGCGCACCGACGTCGGCCGCGGCACCGTCGAGATGTTCGAGCGGATGGCCGCCGGGGACATCAAGGCCTGCTGGATCATCTGCACCAACCCGGTCGCCTCGGTCGCCAACCGCCGCACCGTCATCGCCGGCCTGGAGGCCGCCGAACTCGTCATCACCCAGGACGTCTTCACCGACACCGAGACCAACGCCTACGCCGACATCGTCCTGCCGGCCGCGATGTGGGCCGAGTCCGAGGGCGTGATGATCAACTCCGAGCGGAACCTCACCCTGCTGCCCGGCGTGATCGACCCGCCCGGCCAGGCCACCCCCGACTGGCAGTTGATCGCCCGGGTGGCCTGCGAGATGGGTTTCGCCGAGGCCTTCTCCTACACCTGCGCCGAGGAGGTGTTCGACGAGCTCCGCCGGGCCTGGAACCCCGAGACCGGCTGGGACCTGCGCGGGGTGACGTACGAGCGGCTGCGTGGGACGCCGGTGCAGTGGCCGGCCGCGCCCGGCGGCCCGGACCGCAACCCGATCCGCTACCTCGACGACGGCGCCGGCCGGAGCGCCGCCGAGAACCCGGACGGCACCCGCCCCCGGCTGCACTTCCCCACCGCGAGCGGCAAGGCGCAGTTCTTCGCCCGCCCGCACCTGCCCGCCGCCGAACTCCCCGACGACGACTACCCGTTCGTCCTGAACACCGGCCGCCTGCAGCACCAGTGGCACACCCTCACCAAGACCGGCAAGGTCGCCAAACTCAACAAACTCAACCCCGGCCCCTTCGTCGAACTGCACCCCGAGGACGCCCGACGGCTCGGCATCGCCGACCGCGACCACGTCGAGATCGCCTCCCGCCGCGGCCGCGCCGTCCTGCCCGCCGTCGTCACCGACCGGGTCCGCCCCGGCAACTGCTTCGCGCCCTTCCACTGGAACGACCTCTTCGGCGAGTACCTCTCCGTCAACGCCGTCACCAACGACGCCGTCGACCCCCTCTCCTTCCAACCCGAGTTCAAGGCCTGCGCGGTGACCCTCGCCAGGACCACCGCCCCGGTGCCCGTGCTCCGCCCCGACGCCGAACCCGCCGCCGACCCGGCCACGCCCACCGCCGTGCCCCAGGCCGTCGCCGCAGCGCCCGTCCACCAGCAGGGAACCGCCATGACCCCCGCACCCGCCCAGGCCGGTCCGGCCATGACCGCGCTGGCCGCGCTGCTCGGCCTGGCCGACCTCACGCCGCCCCCGCTCGCCGAGCACGAGCGCCACTACCTCTCCGGCTACCTCTCCGGCGTCACGCTGGCCCCGCCCGCCGCGGGCGTCCCGGCTCTGCCGCCCGCCGCCCCGTTCGACCCGGGGACGGCCCTGTGGGTGGACGGCGTCCTCGCCGGCATGTTCTCCCGGACCGCCGCGCCCGCCACCGCGTCGGTGATCGCCGGCCAACTCGTCCCGGCCGCCCCCGCCGCCGCAGCGCCGACCCGCCGCCTGCTGGTGCTCTGGGCCTCGCAGACCGGCACCGCGGAGGAGTACGCCGAGGCCCTCACCTCCCGCCTCACCGAGGCCGGCCGCACACCCGTCCTGCTCGCCATGGCGGACGCGAACCTGGCCCAGCTCACCGCCGACACCGACCTGCTGCTCGTCACCAGCACCTTCGGCGACGGCGAGGCGCCGGACAACGGCGCGGAGTTCTGGCAGGCGCTCAGCATGGCCGACGAGGACCGGCTGGAGGGTCTGCGGTACTCCGTGCTGGCGTTCGGGGACTCCAGCTACGACGACTTCTGCGGTCACGGGCGGCGGCTGGACGACCGGTTGGCGGAGCTGGGCGCCACCCGGTTGCACCCGCGGACCGACTGCGAACCGGACTTCGAGGAGAGCGCGGACGCCTGGTCGGGGGCCGTCCTCGGCTCCCTCGACACCCCCGCCGCTGGCGGCCAGGACAGTTCCCCCGCACGGGAGTTGATCGTGCTGTGGGCGTCCCAGACCGGCACCGCCGAGGATTTCGCCGCCACCGTCGGTGCCCGGCTGGCCGAGGCCGGCCGCACCCCGTCCGTCCGCAGCATGGCCGACTGCCCGCTGGCGAGCCTGCCCGCCGAGGCCGACCTGCTCGTCGTCTCCAGCACCTTCGGGGACGGTGAGGCGCCGGACAACGGCGCGGAGTTCTGGCAGGGGCTGAGCGCGGGCGACGCGGGCCGGCTGGAGGGTCTGCGGTACTCCGTGCTGGCGTTCGGGGACTCCAGCTACGACGACTTCTGCGGTCACGGGCGGCGGCTGGACGACCGGTTGGCGGAGCTGGGCGCCACCCGGCTGCACCCGCGGACCGACTGCGAACCGGACTTCGAGGAGAGCGCGGACGCCTGGCTGGGGGCCGTCCTCGGCTCCCTCGACACCCCCGTGGCAGCATCCGCCGCAGCACCTGCCGGCGCGGCGCCGGCATCTCCCGGCGGCCGGCCGGCCCCGGCCGCCGCCCGCCCGACCAAGAACGACCCCTACCCGGCGGCCCTCTCCGGCAACCAGCTGCTCAGCCTGCCGGGCGCGGGCAAGGAAGTCCGCCGGTTCACCTTCGACATCGGCGACGGCGTCGAGTACGAGGCCGGCGACGCCCTCGGTGTCCGCGCCACCAACTGTCCCGAGCTGGTGGCCGAATGGCTGGCCGTCACCGGCGCCGACCCGGCCGCCGAGGTCGTCCTCGCCGGCACCCGCACCACCACCTTCGCCGAGGCGCTCACCCAGCACCTCGACATCACCCGCGTCACCCCCGATCTGCTGCGGCTGGCCGTCGAGCACACCGGCGACCGCGAGCTGAAGCAGATGCTCCGCCCGGACAACCGGGACGGCCTGGCGCGGTGGAACTGGGGCCGCCAGGCGGTGGACGTGCTGGCCGAGTACCCCGTCCGGCTCGGCCCCCAGGAGTGGACCGACACCCTCAAGCGGCTCCAGCCGCGGCTGTACTCCATCTCCTCCAGCCCGCTCGCCACCCCCGGCAAGGTCAGTCTCACCGTCTCGGTGCTGCGCTACGAGGGCCCGCGCGGCCAGCGGCGCAAGGGCGTCGCCTCGGCCTTCCTCGCCGACGCCGAACCCGGCACCCCGGTCCCGCTGTTCGTGCAGCGCTCCGCGCACTTCCGGCCGCCCGCCGACCCCGCCACCCCCGCCATCATGATCGGCCCGGGCACCGGCGTCGCGCCCTTCATGGGCTTCCTCGACCAGCGCCGGGCGCTCGGCCACCAGGCCGACAACTGGCTCTTCTTCGGCGAGCAGCGCCGGGCCACCGACTTCTACTACCAGGACGAGCTGGCGGAACTGCACCGCCACGGCACCCTCTCCCGGCTCGACCTCGCCTTCTCCCGGGACCAGCGCAACAAGGTCTACGTCCAGGACAAGATGCGCGAGCACGGCGCCCAGCTGTGGTCCTGGCTCCATGACGGCGCCCACTTCTACGTCTGCGGCGACGCCAGCCGGATGGCCAAGGACGTCGACCAGGCCCTGCGCGACATCGCCGTCACCCACGGCGGCCTCGACGAGGACGACGCCGCCGCCTACGTCAAGCAGATGTCCACCGACAAGCGCTACGCCCGCGACGTCTACTGACGGCGCCACGACCGGCGGCCCCCGCCCGGGAGGCCGCCGGGTGACGAGGGGCGGTCCGGACCGCTCGAGGAGTGCCGACGGGGGCGCTGCTAGCCTGTTCGCCATGATCGGTAAGGACGCCGAGCCACGGAGGTCCGGCGCGCCGGCGCCGAGCGGTCCGCAGCGCGCTCTCATCGCCGCGAGCTTCGTCAGCCGGGTGGGCAACGGACTGTTCAACACCGCCGCGGTGCTCTACTTCACGCTGGTCGTGCACCTGCCCGCGGCCCAGGTCGGTCTCGGCCTCACGATCGCCGGGCTGACCGGGCTGCTGGCGGGAATCCCAGCCGGGAACCTGGCCGACCGGTACGGCCCGCGCACGGTCTGGCTGTCCACCCTCGCGCTGCAGGCCGTGACGATGGCCGCCTTCGTCCTCATCCACAGCTGGGCCACGTTCACGCTCGTCGCCACCCTGGACCGGCTGGCCGCAACGGCGAGCGGCGCCGCCGGCGGAGCCCTCGTCGCCCGTGCCGGCGGCGAACGCCCGGCCGCGTTCAGGGCCAAACTCCGCACGTTCGTCAACCTCGGCGTGGTCCTGGGCACCCTCGGCGCGGCCTTCGCCGTCTCGGCCGGCACCCGCACGGCCTACACCGCGCTCATCCTCGCCAACGCCGCCAGCTTCGTCTGCGCCTGCCTGATCGGCCTGGTCGGCCTCCCCGGCTACCGGCCGCTGCCCCGGCCCGAGCAGCACCACCGCTGGGCCGTCCTGTCCGACCGGCCGTTCGTGTCCTTCGCCGCGCTCTACGGTGCGATGGGCCTGCAGTACCAGACCGTCTCCCTGCTGCTGCCGGTCTGGCTGTCCGCCCACACCGACGCGCCCCGCTGGACGGTGGCGGCGGTCTACGCGGTCAACAGCGGGGTGTGCGTGCTGCTCCAGAGCAGGATCGGTTCCCGGGTGGAAACGCCGCGTCAGGGCGGCCGGGCGTTCCGCCTCGCCGGGCTGCTCTTCCTGGTCAGCTGCCCCTTGATGGCCCTGACCGCCGCCGTTCCGTCCTGGACCGCCCCGGCGCTCGCCGTCCTCGCCGTCTGCGTGCACAGTCTCGGGGAGGTGTGGGAGTCCTCGGCCGGATTCGCGCTCGGCTTCGGTCTCGCCCCCGAGCACGCCCAGGGGCAGTACCAGGGCTTCTTCGGCATCTGCTTCGACGCCGGACAGGCCCTGGCCCCGGTGCTCCTCACGACGGTGGTCCTCGGACTCGGATCCGCGGGCTGGCTGCTGCTCGGCACGTTCTTCGCGGCCCTGGGGGCGGCGGGCCCGTCGGTGGCCGGATGGGCCGAGCGGACCCGCCGCACCCGCCAGGACCCGGACCGCACGGCGGCCGGCCGGCCCGACGAGGCCCCGCTGCTCGACACCGCCCGGTCGCCGCACGGCCCCGGCGGCTGAAGCCCCGCGGTGGTGGGATCCGGCGCTGCGGCCGGCCGCAGGGGACGCCGCTGCGGGTGTCCGGGCCTCAGCCGGTCAGCGGGACCAGCGGGACGGCGCCGCCCGGCGTCCAGTGCGGCGGGACCGCCGCGAGCGCGTCGGCGAGGGCCGCACCGTGCAGGAAGGCGGAGCCGTGCCCCTCGACGAGGCGGACGCCACCGCCCTCCCACACCACCGGGACCAGCCGGGTGCGGCCCGGTGCGGGGCGGACGCCACCGTCGAGCGGAGCCCGCCGCAGCGCCGGCAGCGGCCGGCCCGTCAGACCGGCGATCAGCGGCGCCAGCAGGGTGTGCGCGGCCACCAGCGCGGCGAACGGGTTGCCCGGCAGGCCGACCGGATGGCGCCCGTCGCCGAGCCGGGCCGGCAGCTGCGGGGTGCCCGGGACGGCAGGCGACGTGGTCGACCGCCAACACGGCGCCGGACGCCCGCAGTGCCTCGCGCAGCTGGTCGGTGGGGCCGACCGAGGTCGAGCCGGTGACCACCACGACGTCGGCCGGGCCGGGTTCGTCGAGAGCCTGCGCGAGCCGGCCGTGCGGCCGGTCGGGGACGTGCCGTACGCCGGCCGGCTCCCCGCCCGGCCGGGAGATCTGCGCGGGCAGCAGCGGGCCGAGCGCGTCCCGGACCCGGCCCGCGGCCGGCAGGCCGCGACCGCGGGCGGGGCTGCCGCGGGTCCGGCCCGGCCGGTCGTGGCGAGGGTTTCAGACGGCGGCGGGATCGTGGTGGGCGGCGAGGTAGACCCAGGCCGTGGTGCCGGAGGCGAGCCGCACCTCGTGGCGGGCGTAGTCGTCCACCTCGTAGTCGTCCGCAGCGGCCAGCTCCTCGGCGGTGACCTCGAAGAGGCTGCCTTCGACGAGGTCGCCGGGCTCGTCCGAGGGCAGTACCAGCGGGTGCCGGTCGGTGCCGCTGGCCGCGATCACCTCCGGGTCCGTGATCTCGACCATGGTCACCCGGAAGCCGGGCAGGGCGTCCGGCCGCCCGTCCAGCAGCCGGCCGAAACGGCTGCGCTGCACCTGCTCCGACTGCAGGGTGCCGTAGGAGAAGAGGCGGTGCGAGGCTGGTCCAGGCATCGTCGAAACCTTTCAGGTCCGGGGGCGGGGGGTGGGGGCGCCTCGCATCCTGGCCGGCCGGACGGGCCTGCCGCCGTGTCCCCCTCGGGCCGTCGCGAAGCGGCCTTCCGGCAGGTCGAGTTGACGATCCATCAAATATGTTTTCCGGCAGGCTGGTTCGAAGCGGCGGCTCACATCGAGCCGCGCTCCGTCGTGATCTCCGAGCCGTCGGTGACGACGAGTTCGCCGACGGCCTCGGCGAGGGCGGCACGCTCCGCCGGCGGCAGTCCGGCGTCGGTGATGAAGTGGTCGAGTTCGTGCAGCCGGGCGAAGCTGCTCAGGCCGGTGATGCCCCACTTGGTGTGGTCGGCGACCACGGCGACCCGGTGGGCGCACTTGATCAGGGCCTGGTTGGTCTGCGCCTCGGCCAGGTTGGGGGTGGTCAGGCCGGCCTGGGCGGAGGCGCCGTGCGTCCCGAGGATCAGCAGGTCCACGTGGAGCGAGCCGATCACCGTGTCGGCGAGCGGGCCGACCAGCACCTTGGAGGGGGTCGGCGCGCCGCCGGTGAGCAGGACCGACGGCGAGGTCGGGCTCTTGACGCCCTCGGACTCCAGCAGTTGGGCGATCGGCAGGGAGTTGGTCACCACGGTCAGCCCGGGGACGTTCACCAGCCGGGTCGCGACGGCGTGCACCGTGGTGCCGCCGCCCAGCGCGACCACGCTGCCGGGCGTCACCAGCAGCGCCGCGGCCTCCGCGATGGCCTGCTTGGCGGCCTGCTGGAGCCCACTCTTGGTGTCGAAGCCGACCTCGTTGCCGCCGTGGCCGACGAGTCCGACGGCGCCGCCGTGCACCTTCTCCACGTCGCCGCTGCGGGCGAGGGCGTCCAGATCGCGTCGGACGGTCATGTCGGAGACGCCGAGCTGCTCCACCAGCTCCGAGACGCGGACGGCACCGTCGCGCCGGATTGCCTCCATGATCAGCGCACGGCGCTGATGCGCGAGAAGTCCTTGATCAGCCACCAGGTCCCCAGAGCCGCAGTCGAGAGAGTCGTCCGTCGGCATGAATGTACTGCAGTGAACTGCCCAGCGTACCGGGGGTTCCGCGGTCGTGGCCCGACGCCGGCGAGTTGGGAGCCCGGTGCGGCGGCCGTCGTCCCGGATGCCCGGTCCGGCCGGGGTGCACGGATCCGCCCGGGTGGTGGACCGTGCGGATCCGCTCCCGGGTGGTGACGGAGCGGGGGCAACTATGTAAGGTAAACCTTGCCTAAATGGTCCTGGGGGGATAGCCTCCGCCGTCCGATTCGCTCCGGGACGGGTGCGGCCAGGGCTGCGGCGCAGGTGCTGCGCCGTTGTTCGGACATCCTGAACTCAGGGGGAGCAGTGAGCAGTTGGATGGCCGGGCAGTCGGGCCGGGGGCGGCGTGCCGAGAGCCGGCGGGCGGCGGGCCTGCTGGAGGCGCTGCCGTGGCTGGAGCGCTTCCGCGGCAGCACCGTGGTGATCAAGTTCGGCGGGAACGCCATGGTGGACGCCGAGCTCAAGGCGGCCTTCGCCCAGGACGTGGTCTTCCTGCGATACGCCGGGCTGCATCCGGTCGTGGTGCACGGCGGCGGCCCGCAGATCAACGCGCAGCTGGACCGGCTGGGCCTGGAGTCCTCCTTCACCAACGGCCTGCGGGTCACCACCCCCGAGATCATGGAGGTGGTGCGGATGGTGCTGGCCGGTCAGGTCCAGCGCGAACTGGTCGGCCTGGTCAACGAGCACGGCCCGTTCGCGGTCGGGTTGACCGGTGAGGACGCCCACACCATGACCGCCGTCAAGCGGTTCGCCCTGGTGGACGGCGAGCAGGTGGACATCGGCCAGGTGGGGGACGTCGCGGCGATCGATCCCTCGCTGGTCAGGGCGCTGCTGGCGGACGGCCGGGTCCCGGTGGTGTCCTCGATCGCCCGGGGCGCCGACGGACAGGTCTACAACGTGAACGCGGACACCGCGGCGGCGGCGCTCGCGGGCGCGCTGGGGGCGGAGATGCTGATGATGCTCACCGACGTGGAGGGGCTGTACCGGGAGTGGCCGACCTCGGACGAGGTGATCCGGCGGCTGACGGTCGGTGAACTGGCCGAGCTGATCCCGGGTCTGGCCAGTGGCATGCTGCCGAAGATGGAGGGCTGCCTGCGCGCGGTGCGCTCCGGTGTGCGCAGTGCCCGGGTGCTGGACGGCCGGGTCCGGCACGGTCTGCTGCGGGCGTTCGCGGGCCCGGGGGTGGGTACGGAGGTCGTCCCGGACGCCCTGGCGGAGCCGTCCGCCGGGCGGTGCGGGCCGGTGTCGGCGGGGCGGTCCGGCCCGGTGCGCGATGCGGGCCGGGTGCTGGTGACGGCGGGCGTGACCTGATCCCGCACGGTGCGTGGCCGGCCCGCCGGCCGGGATTCCGGGGGATCTCGCAGGCCCCGGGTATCGGTGTGGATGCGGAGTGAATTTGACTCCCCCTGCCTAATGGGAGAACTTAGGCAAGCCTTACCTTGGTCTCGGGTGAAAGTGCCGGACCGCGGAAGCCGGCGGGGGGACACCCCGGGACGAGCAAGCAAGCAGTCAACGGAAGGACGAGCATGTCGCGCGAGAACGGCGCAATCGACCGAGGCGACGATGCCGACGACCTGGTCGGCATAGGCTTCGGTCCCGCCAATCTGGCCCTGGCCATCGCGATCGACGACCACAACCGGCGCGACCCGGAACAGGCTCTCCAGGTCCGCTTCCTGGAGCGGCAGGAGCGCTTCGGCTGGCACCGCGGCATGCTGCTCGACGGCGCCACCATGCAGGTGTCCTTCCTCAAGGACCTCGTCACCATGCGCGACCCGCGCAGCCGCTTCACCTTCCTCACGTACCTCCAGGAGTGCGGCCGGCTGGCCGACTTCATCAACCTGAAGTCCTTCTACCCGACCCGCCAGGAGTTCCACGGCTACTTCGAGTGGTGCGCCGCCGAGTTCGGCGGCTGGACCGGCTACGGCCGCCAGGTCACCGAAGTCCGGCCGGTCCGCACGGACGGCCGGATCGAACTGGTCGAGATCGTCTCCCGGTCGGTGACCGACCCGGCCGACCGCGAGGTCCGGCTCGCCCGCAACATCGCCGTCGGCACCGGCCTGACGCCGCGCCTGCCCGAGGGCGTCACCGCCGGCGAGCGCGTCTGGCACACCAGAGACCTGCTCTTCCGGGCCCCCGAGCTGGCCGCGCACCAGGACGGGCTGCGCCACCGCCGCTTCACCGTGGTCGGCGCCGGGCAGTCTGCCGCCGAGGCCGTCGAGTACCTGCACCGCACCTTCCCGGACGCCGAGATCTGCGCCGTGCTGACCCGCTACGGCTACAGCCCCGCCGACGACAGCCCCTTCGCCAACCGGATCTTCGACCCGTCGGCCGTGGACGAGTTCTACGCGGCCTCCGACGAGGCGAAGCGCGCGCTGCTCGGCCAGCACGCCAACACCAACTACTCCGTGGTCGACGGCGACCTGATCGAGCAGCTCTACCGCACCGTCTACCAGGAGAAGGTCGCCGGCCGCGAGCGGCTGCGGATCCTCAACGCCAGCCGGCTGACCGGCGTCGAGCACACCGCCGACGGCGCCCGTGCCGCCGTCCGCTCGCTCACCACCGGGGAGGAGCTGCTGCTGGAGTCCGACGCGGTGGTCCTCGCCACCGGCTACACCCACGTGGACCCGCGCGAGCTGCTCGGCGAGTTCTTCGACGCCTGCCGCACCGAAGAGCAGGGCCGGCTGAAGGTCGACCGCGACCACCGGGTGCTGACGGACGACCACGTCGACGTCGGGGTCTACCTCCAGGGCGGCACCGAGCACACCCACGGCATCACCTCCTCGCTGCTGTCGACCCTGGCGGTCCGCTCCGGCGAGATCTGCGACTCGCTGCTGCTCCGCCACACCGGGCGCCAGCTGCGCGCCGAGGACGGCCGGCTCGGCGTGCTGTGACAGGCGGGCGGCGCGGGCCTCCCGTCCGGCGCCGCACACCCCGGCGAGCCCCGTCCCGGCCCGCCCGGACCGCCCCGCCGTGCCCCGTCCCGCCGCGCCCCGGCGCTCCGATCCCCGGAACCGAACGGATCACCACCATGACCGACAGCACCACGACCACCGGCGGCCCGCTCGGCCTGGACCTGGAGAGCGTCCGCGCCGACCTCGCCGACATCCTCGGCGAGCGGCCCGAGGACATCGGTGACGACGACGACCTGCGCGACCTCGGCCTCGACTCCATGCGGCTGATGCACCTGGTCGAGATCTGGCGGGCCCGCGGCGCCAGGGCGGAGTTCGCCGAGCTGGCCGACCTCGGCGCCGCCCCCACCGTCCGGACCTGGTCCGCCCACCTCGCCGGGCACTGACCCCGGGGAGCCCCCGCTCCCGCCCGGCCCCCACCACCTGCCCCGGCTCCCGCCGCCGCGAGCCGTCGTGCGAAACCCTGTGCCACCTCCAAGGAGAACCATGAACACCCGTGTCCTGACGTCCCGCAGCCTGAGAGTCGCCGCCGTCGCGGCCACCGCCGCGCTCACCCTCGCGGCCTGCGGCTCGAACGGCGACGGCAAGGACGCCGCCGGCGCCTCCCCGTCCGGCGCGGCCACGGCGGCGGGCCCCGTGGTCGTCGAGGCCACCAACGGCAGGATCACCGTCCCCGCGGGCGTCAAGCGGATCGTCAGCATCTCGTACGCCACCGGCGCGCTGCTCGACCTGGGCGTGCAGCCGGTCGGCACCAGCACCATCGACGAGAACAACCCGATGGAGCTGCTGCCCTCGCAGACCGAGGCCGCCAAGAAGATCGAGCCGATCGGCTCCGGCATCGAGATCAACATCGAGAAGGTCGCCTCGCTCAAGCCCGACCTGATCGTGGTCGAGGGCGCCACCGCGTTCGACTGGGGTGTCAAGAAGCTCGAAGGCATCGCCCCCACCCTGTACTTCGGCATCGACAAGCCGGTCGACCTGCTGACCGCGCAGGAGAAGATCGCCACCGCCGTCGGCAAGGACGCCGAGTTCAAGAAGCTCAAGGCGGACTACGACAGCAAGGCCGCGAAGATCAAGACCGACTACGCGGCCAAGCTCAACACCGTCAAGTGGACCATCGCCTCCTCGTACGGCGGCGGCGAGTTCCTCGTCGACACCAGCAGCTCCTGGGTCGGGCGGGTCCTGAAGGACGCCGGCGCCACGTTCTCTCAGGCCTCGGCCGATCCGGCCGAGCACGAGGTGACCTACTCCACCGAGAAGCTCGACGTGCTCGCCGACGCCGACATCATCCTGATCCCGAGGACGGCCGCCACCGGCGAGGTCCCGCAGGACACCAAGGACCTCGACAAGCAGCCGTCGTGGAAGAACCTCAAGGCCGTCCAGGCCGGCAAGGTCCTCCCGGTCACCTACGCCACTACCGACCGGTACGGCACCTCGATCGACGTCCTGAACCAGGTCGAGACCATCCTCAAGGGCCTCTAGCCCGCCTCGCCCCGGGCGGCCGCCGCAACGCCGGCCGCCCGGGGCGGACACCAACCACCGCACGCGACGGACCACTTCGCACGACGAACCACCTCGCGTGACGGACCACTTCGCACGACAGCGCACGAGCGCCCGGGCTGGCACGGTCGGCGGGGCCGCAGAACCGGGAAGGGCCGACCATGCCAGACGCGGACACCACCATGACGCAGGCCGAGCGGAACGCTCCCCAGGAGCTGACCGCGGCTCAGGCGGGCGTCCTCGCCGCGCAACGGATCGACCCCGACAACCCGGCGTACAACGTCGGCCAGTACGTCGAGATCGACGGCCCGTTCGACCCGGAGCTGCTGGAGGCGGCGCTGCGCCGCACCCTGGCCGAGGCCGAGGGGCTGCACGTACGGCTCGCCGAGCAGGACGGGCGGACGGTGCAGGTCCCCACCGGCTTCGACCCGGACGGCTGGCAGCTGCCCCGCCTCGACACCCGGGGCGCGGCCGACCCGGTCGCCGCCGCCACCGAGCTGGTCCGCGGCCAGCTGGCCGTCCCGACCGTCCTGGACGGCGACGCGGCGGGCCCGCTCACCGGCGCGCTGCTGGTCCGCACCGGCGAGCGCAGTCACCTCTGGTTCCAGTGGTTCCACCACCTGGTGATCGACGGCTACGGCGTCGCGCTGTTCGGCCGCCGGGTGGCCGAGGTCTACTCCGCCCTCGCCGCCGGCGCCGAGCCGCCCGCGAGCCCGCTGCGCCCGGTCTCCGTGCTGGTCGAGGCCGAGCGTGCCTACCTGGCCTCCGAGCGGGCCGCCGCCGACCGCGCCCACTGGCGGGAGCGCTTCGCCGACCGCCCGGCCGTGGTCGGCCTCACCGAGCGGACCGCGCAGGCCGGCCCCACCGGGCTGCGCCACCGCGTCGAGCTGACCGCCGCCGACTCCGCCGCGGTGCTCGCCGCCGCCCGCCTCGCCCGGGCGACCTGGGGCGAGGCCGCCACCGCCGGCCTGGCCGCCTACCTGCACCGGATGACCGGCACCGGCGACGCCGTGCTCGGCATGCACTTCATGGCCCGGCACGCCCCCGGCACCCTGCGGGTCCCCGGAATGGCCGTGAACATCCTGCCGGTGCGGGTCCCGGTGACCGGCGCCGACACCTTCGACGGCCTGCTGCGCCGGGCCGTCGGCGAGCTCAAAGCCACCCGCCGCCACCAGCTGCACCGCGGCGAGGAGATCCGCCGTGAGCTGGGCCTGGTCGGCAGCGACGACCGGCTGCACGGCCCGCTGCTCAACCTCAAGCCCTTCGACCTCGACCTGGACTTCGCCGGCAGCCCCGGCCGCACCGTCAACCTGGCGTCCGGCCCGGTCGAGGACTTCTCCCTCTCCGTCACCAAGACCCCGGACGACCGGCTGGTGCTGGAGTTCGACGCCAACCCGGCGCTGTACACCGAGGCCGAGCTGGCCGGGCACGCCGAGCGCTGCGCGGGCCTGCTGGCCCGCCTCGCCGCCCACCCCGAGCGGCCGCTGGCCGAACTCCAGCTGCTCGCCGACGCCGAACTCGACGCCGTGCTGCACGGCTGGAACGACACCGGCCGCGAGGTTCGCGAGGGCACCCTGGTCAGCCGGATCGCCGAGCGCGCCGCCGCCACCCCGGACGCCACCGCCGTGGTCGCCGACGGCCGTACCCTGACCTACCGCGGGCTCGCCGAGCGCTCCGACGCGCTGGCCCGCACCCTGCGCGCCGCCGGCGCCGGCCCGGACCGCGTGGTCGGCGTCGCCGTGCCGCGCTCCGCCGAGCTGATGATCGCCCTGCTGGGCGTCCTCAAGTCCGGCGCCGCCTACCTCCCGCTGGACGCCGACTACCCGGTCGACCGCCTCGCCCAGATGGTCGAGGACGCCGCGCCCGTCCGCGTGGTCACCGTGCCCGAGCTGCTGGAGCGGCTGCCCGAGGCGGCCCGCGCGGTCGCCGTCGCCGTCGACGACCGCGCCCACCCCGCCGCCGCACCGGGCACCGAACCGCCCGCCGTCGAGCCCGACCACGCCGCATACGTCATCTACACCTCCGGCTCCACCGGTCGCCCCAAGGGCGTGGTCGTCACCCACCGCGCCATCGTCAACCGGCTGGCCTGGATGCAGCACGCCTACCGGCTCCGCGCCGACGACCGGGTGCTGCAGAAGACCCCGGCCAGCTTCGACGTCTCGGTCTGGGAGTTCTTCTGGGCCCTGTGCGAGGGCGCCACCGTCGTCCTGGCCCGCCCCGAGGGCCACAAGGACCCGGCCTACCTCGGCGCCCTGATCGCCGAGGAGCGCGTCACCACCCTGCACTTCGTGCCCTCGATGCTGCGCGCCTTCCTGGAGGAGGGCTCCGTCGCCGAGCGCTGCGCCGGCCTGCGCCGGGCCTTCTGCTCCGGCGAGGCCCTGCCCGGCGATGTCGTCGACCGCTGGTACGCCACCCTGCCGGCGGTACCGCTGCACAACCTCTACGGGCCCACCGAGGCCGCCGTGGACGTCACCCACCACCGCACCGAGCCCGCCGCCGGCGTGGTGCCGATCGGCCGCCCGGTCTGGAACACCCGGCTGTACGTGCTGGACGCCGCGCTGCGCCCCGTGCCCGTCGGCGTGCCCGGTGAGCTCTATCTCGCCGGCGTGCAGCTGGCGCGCGGCTACCTCGGTCGCCCCGGTCTGACCGCCGGGCGCTTCGTCGCCGACCCGTTCGCGACCGACGGCTCCCGGCTGTACCGCACCGGCGACCTGGTCCGGTGGGCCGCCGACGGCACCGTCGAGTACCTCGGCCGCACCGACGACCAGGTCAAGGTCCGCGGCTTCCGGATCGAACTCGGCGAGATCGAGGCCGCGCTGGAGACCCTGCCGGAGGTCCTCCAGGCGGCCGTGACCGCCCGTGAGCTCACCCCGGGCGGCGCCCGTCAGCTGGTCGGCCACGTCGTCCCCGCGCCCGCCGACCCGGAGGCGCTGCGCACCGCGCTGGCCCGCACCCTGCCCGATCACATGGTGCCCGCCGTGCTGGTCGGCCTGGACGCCCTGCCGCTCAGCCTCAACGGCAAGCTCGACCGCAAGGCGCTGCCCGCCCCGACCCCGGCCGGTGACGGCGGCCGCGCCCCCCGCACCGAGGCGGAGCGGGTGCTCGCCGACCTGGTCGCCGAGGTGCTCGGCCTGCCCGAGGTCGGCGTCGACGACAACTTCTTCTCCCTCGGCGGCGACAGCATCTCCGCCATCCAGCTGGGCAGCCGCGCCCGCCGGGCCGGGTTCGAGATCACCCCCCGGGTGGTCTTCGAGCGGCGCACCGTCGCCCGGATCGCCGCCGTCGCCGAGGGCCGGCGCTCCGCCGCCCGGCCCGCCGCGCCCGCGGTGTCGGCCGTCGGCGCCCTGCCCGCCACCCCGATCAGCGCCTGGCTGCGGTCGCGCGGCGGCCCGGTCGCCCGGTTCAGCCAGCACACCGTCCTCACCGTGCCCGCCGGCCTCGACCAGGCCCGGCTGACCGCCGCCCTGGACACCCTGACCGACCACCACGACGCCCTGCGGCTGCGGCTGCACGTCGCCGCGGACGGCGGCTGGACCCAGGAGGTCCGCCCGGCCGGCAGCGCGCCCGCCGCCGCCCGGCTGCGCCGGATCGCCGTCGCCGCCGGGCAGCTGCACACCGTCGCCGCCGAGCAGCGCGAGGCCGCCGCCGACCGGCTCGACCCCGAGCAGGGCGTCGTCCTGCAGGCCGTCCACCTGGACGCCGGACCGGACACCCCGGGCCTGCTCGTGCTCGCCGCGCACCACCTCGCCGTCGACGGCGTCTCCTGGCGCATCCTGCTGCCCGACCTGCGGGCCGCCTACGAGGGCCGCGCTCCCGACCCGGTCACCACCCCGCTGCGGGCCTGGGCGCTGGGCCTCGCGGAGGCCGCCGTCAGCGACGCCGTCCGCGCCGAACTCCCCCTCTGGCAGGCCGTGCTGGCCGACGGCGCCGGCCCGCTGCTGGGCGACCGCCCGCTCGACCCGGCCCGGGACACCGCCGCGACCACCCGCCGGCTGCGGCTGACCCTGCCCGCCGGCCGCACCGCGCCGCTGCTCGGCGCCGTCCCCGCCGCCCACCGCGCCGGTGTCGACCACGTCCTGCTGACCGGCCTGGCGCTCGCCCTGGTCGGCCGCCGCCGCGCCCGCTCGGGCGCCGGCGCCCGGGCCGACCTGCTGCTGCGCCTGGAGGGTCACGGCCGCGAGGACCAGCTGATGCCCGGCGCCGACACCACCCGCACCGCCGGCTGGCTGACCAGCGAGTTCCCGGCCCGGCTCGACCTCTCCGGGGTCGACCTGGCCGACGCGCTGGCCGGCGGGCCCGCCGCCGGCCGCGCCCTCGCACTGGTCAAGGAGCAGCTCCGGGCGCTGCCGAACGCCGGCGCCGGCTACGGTCTGCTGCGCCACCTGGACCCGGTGTCCGGGCCCGTGCTCGCCGACGCCGACGCCCCCCAGCTGCTCTTCAACTACCTCGGCCGTTTCACCACCACCGGCGCCGACTGGACCGCCGCCCACGAGGCCGGTGACGCCATCGCCGCCGGGGCCGACGACGCCCTGCCCGCCGCCCACGCGCTGGAGGTCGGCGCCTTTGTCCACGACGGCCCGGACGGCGCCGAACTGACCGTCAACCTGTCCTGGCCGCAGGGCGTGTTCGGCGAGGACGCCGTCCGCGCCGTCGCCGACCGCTGGTTCGACGCCCTCGACGCGCTGGCCCGTTACGCCGCCGCCCCCGGCGCCGGCGGCCTCACCCCCTCGGACGTGCCGCTGGCCGCCGTCACCCAGCCAGAGCTGGACCGCCTGGCCGCCGAGCACCCCGGCACCGGGGACGTGCTGCCGCTCTCCCCGCTCCAGGACGGCCTGCTGTTCCACGCCCTGTACCAGCGCGAGGACGGCGCCGACGACCTCTACACCTCGCTCACCTCGCTCGACCTGCGCGGCCCGCTGGAGCGCGCCGCGCTGGCCGGGGCCGTCGACGCGGTGGTCAACCGGCACACCGCGCTGCGCGCCGGTTTCGTCAGCGCCGGGCTCCGGCGGCCGCTCCAGCTGGTCGCCGACCGGGTCACGGTGCCGTGGACGGAGCACGACCTGACCGCCGTGCCGGCCGCCGGCCGGGCCGCCGAGATCGCCCGGATCGAGGACGACGAGGCGTCCCGGCGCTTCGACCTGACCCGGCCGCCGCTGGTGCGCTGCGCGCTGGTCACCCTCGGCGCCGAGCACCACCGGCTGGTGCTGACCCGCCACCACATCGTGATGGACGGCTGGTCCACGCCCGTCCTGCTGCGCGAGCTGATCGCCGCGTACGGGGCCGGCGGAGCCGCCGTGCTGCCCGCCGCCGCGCTGCCCCCTGCCGTGCTGCCCGCCGCCGCGCTGCCCCCCGCCGCACCGTACGCCGACCACCTGGCCTGGCTGGCCGGGCGGGACGGCGCGGCCGACGCCGCCGCCTGGCGGCAGGCGCTGGCCGGCCTGGAGGGGCCCACCCTGCTCGCCGACAGCCTCGGCACGCCCGCCGCGGGGCCGGCCGCCGCCGGCCGCGAACTCGACCTGCCGATCCCGGCCGAGCTGGCCGCCGCGCTCACCGCCACCGCCCGCGAGCTGGGCCTCACCCTCAACACCCTGGTGCAGGGCGCCTGGGCGATCCTGCTGGGCCGCCTCACCGGCCGCACCGACGTGGTGTTCGGCGCCACCGTCTCCGGCCGCCCGGGCGACCTGCCGGGCGTGGAGTCGATGGTCGGCCTGTTCAGCAACACCGTCCCGGTCCGCTTCGAGCCCTCCGACGACGAGCCGGTCGCCGAGGCGCTGGCCCGCCTCCAGGCCCAGCAGTCCGCCCTGCTCGACCACCAGTACCTGGGCCTCGCCGACATCCAGGCCCTGGCCGGGCACGGCACCCTCTTCGACACCCTGCTGGTCTTCGAGAACTACCCGGTGGACCCGGACCAGTTGACCGCGCGAGGCCTGCGGGTCGCCGGCGTCGGCAACCGGGGCGCCACCCACTACCCGCTGACCGTCCTCACCCTGCCCGGCGAGGCCCCGCAGCTGACCGTCGAGTACCGCCCCGACGTGTTCACCGCCGAGCAGGCCGCCGCCGTCGGCACCCGCCTGCTGCGGCTGCTCACCGCCGTCGCCACCGACCCCGCCACCCCGGTCGGCGCCCTGGAGGTGCTCTCCGCCGAGGAGCGCGCCACCGTGCTCCGGACCTGGAACGACACCGCCCGCCCGGTGCCCGCCGGCACCGTGGTCGACGCCTTCGCGGCCCGCGTGGCCGCCACCCCGGGCGACACCGCCGTGGTCTTCGGCGAGCAGCGGCTCGACTACGCCGAGCTGGCCGCCCGGGTCGACCGGACGGCCCGCCACCTCGCCGCCCTCGGCGCCGGCCCCGGCCGGACCGTCGCACTGGCGCTGCCGCGCTCCGCCGACCTGGTCGCCGCCCTGCTGGGCGTCCTCGCGTCGGGCGCCGCCTACCTGCCGATCGACCTCGACCACCCGGACGAGCGGATCGCGCTGATGCTGGAGGACTCCGACCCGCTGCTCACCCTGAGCACGGCCGAGGTGGCCGGGCGCCACCCGGTGCTCGCCGGGCACGGCCTGGGCGTGGTCACCCTCGCCGAGCTGGGCTCGCTCGACGCCGAGCCGGTCCGCCCGCACGCCGACGACCTGGCGTACGTCATCCACACCTCCGGCTCCACCGGCCGCCCCAAGGGCGTCCAGGTGCCGCACCGGGGCCTGGCCAACATGCTGGAGCACCACGGCGGCACCGTCTTCGCCCGGGCCGAGGCGGCCGCCGGCGGGCGCCGGCTGCGCGCCGCGCACACCGCCTCCTTCTCCTTCGACTCCTCCTGGGAGCAGCTGCTCTGGCTGATCCTCGGCCACGAGCTGCACATCTACGGCGAGGACCTGCGCCGTGACCCGCAGGCCCTGGTGGCCCGGCTGCTCGCGGACCGGATCGACACCCTGGACGTCACGCCGTCGTTCGGCCAGCAGCTCGTCGAGTGGGGCCTGCTGGACTCCGCCGAGCACCGCCCGCTGCTCTTCCTGGTCGGCGGCGAGGCCGTCGGCGAGGCGCTGTGGACCCGCATCCGGGAGACCGAGGGCGTGCTCGGGCACAACTTCTACGGCCCCACCGAGTACACCGTCGACACCCTGGGCGCCGACCTGGACGAGAGCCCGGCCCCGTTCGTCGGCCGGCCGATCGGCAACACCCGGGTGTACGTGCTGGACGCCCGGCTGCGGCCCGTCCCGGCCGGTGTGCCCGGTGAGCTGTACATCGCCGGCCCGGGCCTGGCCCGCGGTTACGGCAACCGGCCCGCGCTCACCGCGAGCCGCTTCGTCGCCGACCCGTTCGCCGGCGACGGCATGGGCGGCGGGGGGAGGATGTACCGCACCGGCGACCTGGTGCGCCACCGCGCCGACGGCAGCCTGGACTACCTCGGCCGCGACGACGACCAGGTGAAGATCCGCGGCTTCCGGGTCGAGCCCGGCGAGGTGGAGGCGGCGCTCGCCGCCCTGCCCGGCGTCGCCCGGGCCGCCGTACTGGCCCGCCCGGCCACCACCGGCGTCAAGCGGCTGATCGGCTGGGTCGTCCCCGCGCCCGGCGCCGTCGTGGACCCGGCGCTGCTGCGCAAGGCACTCGCCGACGCGCTGCCCGAGTACATGGTCCCGGCCGCGATCGTGCCGCTGGACGCGCTGCCGCTGAACGTCAACGGCAAGCTCGACCGGCAGGCGCTGCCCGAGCCGGAGGCCGCCGCCTTCGCCGCCCCCGCCGGGCGCGCCCCGCGCGACGAGCGGGAGGCCGTGCTCTGCGGCGTCTACGCCGACGTGCTGGGCCTGCCTCTGGTCGGCGTCGACGACGACTTCTTCGCGCTCGGTGGGCACTCGCTGCTCGCCACCCGGGTGATCGGCCGGGTCCGCGCGGCGCTGGGGGTCGACGCGGCCGTCCGCGACCTCTTCGAGACCCGCACCCCCGCCGCCTTCGCGGCCCGGCTCGCCGGCGCCGCGGCCCGCCGCCCCGGCCCCACCGCCCGCCCACGCCCCGAGCTGGTGCCGCTGTCCGCCGCGCAGGCCCGCCTCTGGTTCCTGTACCGGCTGGAGGGTCCGAGCACCGCGTACACCATCCCGTGCGCGCTGCGGATCGACGGCGCGCTCGACCAGGACGCGCTGCGCGCCGCCTTCGGCGACGTACTGGCCCGGCACGAGGCGCTGCGCACGGTCTTCCCCGACCACGAGGGCCGCCCCCACCAGCGGATCCTCGACCCGGAGCGGGCCGGCGTGCCGTTCACCGTCGAGGAGGTGACCGTCCAGCGGCTGGACACCGCGGCCGCCGCCGCCGGCGCCCACGCCTTCGAGCTGGCCGAGGAGATCCCCGTCCGGGCGACCCTGCTGACGGCCGGTCCGACCCGGCACATCCTCAGCCTGGCGCTGCACCACATCGCCGGCGACGAGTGGTCGGAGGGCGTGCTGCTGCGCGACCTCGACCACGCCTACGCCGCCCGGCTGGCCGGCGCCGCGCCGGTGTTCGCCCCGCTGCCGCTGCAGTACGCCGACCACGCGCTGTGGCAGGGCGAGCTGCTCGCCGAGCAGGACGGCCCGGCCGCCGGCCAGAGCGCGTACTGGACGCGGCGACTGGCCGCGCTGCCCGCCGAGCTGACCCTGCCCACCGACCGGGCCCGGCCCGCGGAGGCGAGCGGCCGCGGCGGCCAGGTGCGGCTGCGGCTGCCGGACGAGCTGCACCAGGAGCTGCGCGGCTACGCGCAGCGCACCGGCGCCACCCCGTTCATGGTGACCCAGGCCGCGGCCGCGCTGCTGCTCGGCGGGCTGGCCGGCACCACCGACGTGGCGCTGGGCACCCCGGTCGCGGGCCGCGCCGACGAGGTGCTGGAGTCGGTGGTCGGCTTCTTCGTCAACACCCTGGTGCTGCGGCACGACCTGGCCGCCGAAGGGAACGCCGGCGAAGGGAACGCCGGCGACCTGAGCTCCGGCGACCTGAGCTTCGACGACCTGGTCGCCCGATCCCGGGAGACCGTCCTCGGCGCCCTCGCCCACCAGGACCTGCCGTTCGACCGGCTGGTCGAGATCGTCAACCCGGAGCGCTCGCTCGGCCGCCACCCGCTGTTCCAGGTGATGGTCCAGCACCGCCGGGAGGCCGGCGGCCTGGACGGCCTGCTCGGCGCCCGCACCGCGCTGCTCCCCGACCCGGTGCACGCGGCCCGCTTCGACCTGGCCCTCACCTTCGTGGAGTCCGCCGACGGCGGCCGCACCGACCTCACCGTCATCTACGCCGAGGACCTGTACGAGCGCGCCACCGCGCGGCTGTTCGGCGCCCGCCTGGTGCGGGTCCTGGAGCAGGCGCTGGCCGCCCCGGACCGCCCGGTCGGGCGGATCGAGCTGACGGCCGCCCAGGAGCGGCGGGGCCTGGCGGGCGAGTGGAACGCCACCGCGCTGGAGGTCCGCGAGGGCACCCTGCTCACCCGGATCGAGGAGCGCACCGCCGCCACCCCCGACGCCGTCGCGGTGGTCTTCGAGGGCGCCGAGCTGACCTACCGCGAGCTGGACGAGTGGGCCGGCCGCCTCGCCCGGGTGCTGGCCGCCGCCGGCGCCGCGCCGGACCGCCTGGTCGCCGTCGCGGTGCCCCGCTCGGCGGAGCTGACGGTGGCGCTGCTCGCCGTCCTCAAGTCCGGCGCCGGGTACCTGCCGCTGGACACCGAGTACCCGGCGGAGCGGCTGACGGCCATGCTGGAGGACGCCGCCCCGGTGTGCGTGCTGAGCACCGCCGAGGCGGCCGACGGTCTGCCCCGGGTGCCCGGGGTGCCGGTCCTCACCGTGGACGCCGACGGCCCGCAGGCCGAGCCGGCCGCCCCCGGCCCCGACCACGCCGCGTACGTCATCTTCACCTCGGGCTCCACCGGCCGCCCCAAGGGCGTCCTGGTCACCCACCGGGCGATCGTCAACCGGCTCGACTGGATGCGCGAGGTCTACGGCATCACCGCGCAGGACCGCGTCCTGCAGAAGACCCCGGCCAGCTTCGACGTCTCGGTCTGGGAGTTCTTCCTGCCGCTGGTGACCGGCGCCGCGGTGGTGCTGGCCCGCCCCGGCGGGCACCGCGAGCCCGAGTACCTGGCCGCGCTCGCCGACCGGGGCTCCGTCACCACCTGCCACTTCGTGCCGTCCATGCTCACCGCCTTCACCGGCGCGGCCGAGCAGGACGACGCGATCCGCCGGGCCTTCGCCGGGGTGCGCCGGGTGTTCTGCTCCGGCGAGGCGCTGCCCGCCGCCGCCGTGGACCGGTTCGCCGCGCTGTGGCCGCAGATCGAGCTGCACAACCTGTACGGGCCGACCGAGGCCGCGGTCGACGTCACCTACCACCGCGCGTGGGCCGGATCCGGCGTGGTGCCGATCGGCCGCCCGGTCTGGAACACCCGGCTGTACGTGCTGGACGCCCGGCTGCGGCAGGTGCCCGTCGGCGTGCCCGGCGAGCTGTACCTGGCCGGCGTCCAGCTGGCCCGCGGCTACCTCGGCCGCCCCGGACTGACCGCCGGACGCTTCGTCGCGGACCCTTTCGCGACCGACGGCACGGGGGCACCCCCGGCCGAAGGCGGGGGGAGGCTGTACCGCACCGGCGACCTGGTGCGCCGCCGGGTCGACGGCGAGATCGAGTACCTCGGCCGCACCGACGACCAGGTGAAGGTCCGCGGGTTCCGGATCGAGCTCGGCGAGGTGGAGTCGGCGCTCGCCGCCGTGCCCGGCGTCGGCCAGGCCGCCGCGCTGGCCCGCGCGCTGACCGAGGGCGGCGCCCGCCAGCTGCTCGGCTACGTCGTCCCGCAGGCCGGTGCCTCGGTCGGCGGCGAGGCCGTGCGCGCCGCGGTGGCCGCGGTGCTGCCCGAGCACATGGTGCCCGCCGTGGTCACCGTCCTGGACGCGCTGCCGCTGAGCGTCAACGGCAAGCTCGACCGCAAGGCGCTGCCGGCCCCCGGCCGCCGGGCCGAGCCGGCCGCAGGACCGGCCGGGCACTCCGCGGGCCGCGCGCTGGCCAGGGTCTTCGCCGAGGTGCTCGGGCTGCCCGAGGTCGGCGAGGAGGAGAACTTCTTCGCCCTGGGCGGCGACAGCATCGTCTCCATCCAGCTGGTCGGCCGGGCCCGCAGGGCGGGCTTCGACGTGGCGGCGAAGGACATCTTCCAGTACCCCACGCCGGCCGCGCTGGCCGCCGCCAAGGGCGCGCCCTCCCCGGCCGCCGCCGCCCCGGCGGTCGGCACCGCCGCCGCGCCCGTCCCGGTGGACGGCGAACTGCCCGCGCTGCCGGTGGTGCACTGGCTGCGCGAGCGCGGCGGGCCGGTCGACCGGTTCAACCAGTCCGTGCTGGTGACCGTCCCCGGCGACCTGCGCGAGCAGCCGCTGCGCGAGGCGCTGGCCGCGCTGGCCCGCAACCACCCGGCACTGCGGCTGCGGCTGGAGCGCACCGACGGCCTGTGGACCCAGGAGATCCTGCCCGCCCGCCGGGCGCCCGCCGTCACCGACCCGGCCACCCTGCGCCGGGTCGACACCGCCGGAGCCGACCTCACCGCCCTGCTCACCCGGGAGGCCGACGCGGCCGCCGCCGCGCTGGACCCGGCGAGCGGCCGGGTGCTGCGCGCCGTCTGGTTCGACGCCGGCCCCGGGCAGGACGGCCGGCTGCTGCTGACCGTCCACCACCTCGCGGTGGACGGCGTCTCCTGGCGGACCCTGCTGCCCGGCCTCGCCACCGCGTACTCCGCGCTGGCCCGGGGCGCCCGCCCGGTGCTCGAACCGGAGGCGCACACCCTGCGCGCCTGGTCCGAGCGGCTGCTGGCGCACGCCCAGGAGCGCTCCCGGGTCGCTGAGACGGCCTACTGGCGGGCCGCCCTGGCAGGCCCGGCCGGGCCGCTCGCCGCCCTGGCCGCCGACCCGGCCCGGGACACCGTCGCCACCGTCCGCACGCTGCGCCGCACCCTGCCCGCCGACCGGACGGCGCCGCTGCTGGCGGACGTCCCGAAGGCCTTCGGCGCCGGCGTCGACGACGTACTGCTGGCCGCCCTCGCCCTCGGCGTCGCCACCGCCCGCCCGGGCGCCGCGCCCGCCGTCCAGGTCGACCTGGAGGGCCACGGCCGCGGCGGCGCCGACACCGGCGGCCTCACCCCCGACCTCGCCCGCACGGTGGGCTGGTTCACCACCGTGCACCCCGTCCGGCTCGACCTCGCGGGCCTCGACCCGGCGGCCGCGCTGGCCGGCGGCGAGGCCGCCGGCCAGGTGCTCAAGCAGGTCAAGGAGCAGCTGCGGGCCGCCCCCGACCGGGGCCTCGGCCACGGCCTGCTGCGGCACCTCAACCCGCAGACCGCGGCGGCGCTGGCCGGCGCGCCCCGCTCGCCGGTGCTCTTCAACTACCGGGGGCGCACCGACGGGCCGGCCGGCCCTCCGGGCGGCTGGCCGCTCGCCCCGCAGGCCGAGCGCGACGCCGTCGCGGCGGGCGCCGGCCCGGACCCGGCGATGGCCGCCGGCTACCCGTTGGAGATCGACGCGGTGGTCCGGGCCGGCGCCGACGGGCGGCCCGAGCTCGCCGTCGAGTGGAGCTGGCCGCAGGCGCTGCTCGCCGAGGCGGAGGTCGCGGTGCTCGCCGACGCCTGGTTCGCCGCGCTGGACGCGCTGGCCCGGCACACCGCGGGTGGGGACGCCGGCGGGGTCACCCCGTCCGACCTGAGCCTCGTCCGGCTGAAGCAGGCCCAGATCGACCGGCTGGAGTCCCGGCTGCGCGGGCGCCGCCGCCGATGACCGCCGCCGGACACCTCCCCGACCCGACCGACCACCTCCCCACCACCCCCAGGACCGAGAAGACCGTGATGAACGACTCCACCGCCCCGATCGACGACTCCCAGCCCGAGGGTCCGGCCGCGTCGGCCCTGGAGGACGTCTACCCGCTCTCCTCGCTCCAGGAGGGGCTGCTCTTCCACGCCCTGTACGACCAGGAGGCCCGCGACGTCTACGTCGTCCAGTCGCACCTGGACCTGGCCGGCCCGATCGAGACGGCCCGGCTGGCCGCCGCCGTGGACGCGCTGCTCGCCCGGCACGCCAACCTGCGGGCCGGCTTCTGGTACGAGGACCCGGAGGCGGTCGTCCAGTTCGTCCAGCGCACGGTGGAGACCCCGCTGCGCGAGGTCGACCTGACCGCGTCGACCGGCCCGGCCCAGGACACGGCGGTCGCCGCCGCCATGGACGAGGACCGGCACCACCGCTTCGACCTGGACACCCCGCCGCTGCTGCGCCTCGCCCTGCTGCGGCTGGACGCCGAACGCTCCCGGCTCGTCGTCACCTGCCACCACCTGCTGCTGGACGGCTGGTCGATGCCGATCGTCGTCCGCGAGCTGCTGGCGCTGTACGGCTCCGCGGGCGACCCGTCGGTGCTGCCCGCCGTCCGCCCGTACAAGGACCACCTGGCGCTGCTCGCCACCCGCGACACCGCCGCCGCCGAGGCCGCCTGGAGCGCCGCCCTGGCCGGCTTCGAGGAGGCCCACCCGGTGGCGCCCGGCGCGGCCGCCGCCACCGCCGTGGAGCCCGGCCTGATCACCCGCTTCGCCGACGCGGAGCTGTCGGCCGCGATCGCCGCGGCCGCCCGCGGGCGCGGCCTGACCCTCGGCAACGTCGCCAACACCCTCTGGGGCGTCCTGGTCGGCTCGCTCACCGGCACCTCCGACGTGGTCTTCGGCACCACCGTCTCGGGCCGCCCGGACGACCTGCCGGGCGCCGACTCGATGGTCGGCCTGTTCATCAACACCGTGCCGGTCCGGGTGCGGCTGCGGCCCGGCGCCACCCTGGCCGGCGCCGCCGCCGACGTGCAGCGCGAGCAGGCCGAGCTGCTCGCCCACCAGCACCTGGGCCTGGGCGCGATCCAGCGCCGCAGCGAGGTCGGCGGCAGCCTCTTCGACACCCTGCTGGTGGTGGAGAACTACCAGGGCGGGGGCGACGCGCTGCGCGACGCCCTGGCCGGCGCCGGCGGCCCGGAGGTCACCGGTCTCGGCGCCCGCGACGCCACCCACTACCCGCTCGGCCTGACCGTGCTGCCCGGCGCCGAGCTGCGGGTCGAGCTGGAGTACCGCCCCGACCTGTTCGAGCCGGCCGAGGCCGAGCGGCTGACCGACCGTTTCCTGGCCCTGCTCACCGCCTTCGCCGCCGACCCGGACACCCCGCTGGCCCGCCTGGACCTGCTGGGCGCGGCCGAGCGCGCCGCCCTCGCGGCCACCGTCGCCGGCCCGGCCGGGCCCGTCCCCGCGGGCACCGTGCACGACCTGTTCGCCGCCTCCGCCGCCCGCACCCCCGACGCCGTCGCGCTGGTCGCCCCCGACCTGGCCGGCGGGAGCACCGAGCTGACCTTCGCCGCTCTGGCGGACGCCGTCGACCGGCTGGCCCGCCTGCTGCTCTGCCGCGGCCTGGGCGCCGAGCGGGTCGCCGCCCTGGCACTGCCGCGCTCCGCCGAGTCGGTGACCGCGATCTTCGCGGTGCTCGCCGCCGGCGGCGCCTACCTGCCGCTGGACCTCGACCACCCGGACGAGCGCCTCGCCATGCTGCTCGACGACGTCCGCCCGGCCGTCGTGCTGACCACCCGTGAGGTGGCCGGACGGCTGCCCGAGGTGCCCGGCGCCGTCACCCTGCTGCTGGACGACCCGGCGGTGGCGGCGGCGCTCGCCGCCCTGCCCGGCGGCCCGCTCACCGACACCGAGCGCGGCGGGCCCGTCCACCCCGGCCAGGCCGCCTACGTCATCCACACCTCCGGCTCCACCGGCCGCCCCAAGGGCGTGTTGATCCCGCACGCGGGCCTCGCCAACCTGGCGCACGACCACCTCGGCGGCACCTTCGCCGAGGCCGCCGCCGGCCGCCGGCTGCGCGCCGTCAGCGCCGCCTCGTTCGCCTTCGACTCCTCCTGGGACCAGCTCCTCTGGCTGGTCGGCGGCCACGAGCTGCACGTGCTCGGCGACAGCGAGCGCCGGGACGCCGAGGCCGTCGTGGCGCACGTCCGGGAGCACCGGATCGACGTCCTCGACCTCACCCCCACCTACGCCCGGCAGCTCCTGGACAGCGGCCTGCTGGACGGCGCGCACCGCCCGTCGCTGCTGCTGCTCGGCGGCGAGGCGCTGCCCGAGGGCCTGTGGACCAGGCTGCGTGCCGAGCCCGGTGTGACCGCCCTCAACTACTACGGCCCGACCGAGTTCACCGTCGACGCGCTGCTCGCCGACCTCGCCGACAGCCCCACGCCGAGCGTCGGCCGGCCGCTGCGCAACGGCCGCGCGTACGTCCTGGACTCCCTGCTGCGGCCCGTCCCGGCCGGCGGGCGCGGCGAGCTGCACCTGGCCGGCGACCAGCTGGCCCGCGGCTACCTGGGCCGCCCGGACCTGACCGCGGAGAGGTTCGTCGCGGACCCGTTCGGCGCCCCGGGCGAGCGGATGTACCGCACCGGGGACCAGGTGCGCCGCCGCGCCGACGGCACCCTGGACTACCTCGGCCGGATCGACGACCAGGTGAAGATCCGCGGCTACCGGATCGAGCTCGGCGAGATCGAGGCGGCGCTCGCCGACCTGCCCGGCGTCGCGCACAGCGCGGTGCTGGTCCGGTCCGGCGCCGTCAAGCGGGTGGTCGCCTACGTGGTGCCGGCCGCCGGGGCGCTGCTCGACACCGAGGCCCTGCACCAGGCCCTCGCGGCCCGCCTGCCCGAGTACATGGTGCCCTCGGCCTACGCCGTGCTCGACGCGCTGCCGCTGACCGTGAACGGCAAGCTGGACCGGGCCGCGCTGCCCGAGGACGCCTTCGACTTCGCCGGCGCGGCCACCGGCCGGGCCGCCGAGACCGAGACCGAGGAACTGCTCTGCGAGCTGTACGCGGAGGTCCTCGGCCTGCCCGCGACCGGCGCCGAGGACGACTTCTTCCGCCTCGGCGGCGACAGCATCTCCTCCATCCGGCTGATCGGCGCCGCCCGCGCCGAAGGCCTTCTCCTCAGCCCGCGCGACGTCTTCGAGCGCCGCACCCCCGCCGCCCTGGCCGCCCTCGCCGACCAGCGCGGCACCGTCGGGACGGTGCCCGAGCCCGCCGAACTGCCGGCCGCCACCGAGGCCGAGCTGGCCGTGGTGCGGGCCGCCGCCCCCAAGCTGGAGATCGAGGACCTCTGGCCGGTCTCGCCGCTCCAGCAGGGCCTGCTCTTCGAGGCCGGCTACGACGACCAGGCGCTGGACGTCTACACCTCGCGGGACGTGGTCACGCTGACCACCCGGGTGCCGGGCCCGGTGCTGCGCGCCGCCGTCGCCGCCGTCCTGGAGCGCCACCCCAACCTGCGGGTCGGCTTCCTCCAGGAGGGGCTGGAGCGCCCGGTGCAGTTCCTGCCGCGCGCCGTGGACGTGCCGCTGACCGAGATCGACCTCGGCGACCTGGCCCCGGCCGAGTTCGAGGCGGAGCTGGCCCGGCTGACCGAGCGGGAGGCCGCCACCCGGTTCGACCTGACCGCCCCGCCGCTGCTGCGCCTGGTCTCGGTGCTCGCCCCCGGCGGCGGGCAGCGGATCCTGATCACCAACCACGCCCTGCTCTGGGACGGCTGGTCCGCCGGCCTCTTCCTGCAGGAGCTGCTGACCCACTGCGCCGGGCAGCCGGCGCCCGCCCTCGGCCTGCCCTACCGGGACTTCCTCGGCTGGCTGGGCGCGCAGGACCAGGAGGAGGGACGGGCGGCCTGGCGAGAGGCGCTGGCCGGCCTGGACGAGCCCACCCTGCTCGCCCCGCAGGCCCGGGAGCGGGCCGCGTTGCTGCCGCAGGAGGTCACCGCCGGCATCTCGGCCGAGCTGACCGGGCGGATCGCCGCGTTCGCCCGCGAGCACGGCCTGACCCTGAACACCGTGCTGTCCGGCGCCTGGGGCCTGCTGCTGGCCGGGCTGACGGCCCGCGAGGACGTGGTGTTCGGCGCCACCGTCTCCGGCCGGCCGGCCGAGCTGGCCGGGATCGACGCCACCATCGGCATGTTTCTCAACACCGTGCCGGTCCGGGCCCGGCTGGACGGCGCCGAGAGCGTCGCCGCCTTCCTCGCCCGGCTGCAGGGCGAGCAGACGGAGCTGCTGGCGCACCACCAGGTCAGCCTGGGCGAGATCCAGCGCGGCACCGGCTTCGGCCGGCTCTTCGACACCTTGCAGGTGCTCCGCAACACCCCGGCCGACCAAGGCGTGCGGGACCGGATCCGGGAGAGCCTGGGCGTCCAGCAGGTGGTGGACGTGGACGCCACGCACTTCCCACTGATCTTCATCACCAACCCCGGCGAGGCGCTCTCCTTCGAGTGGAAGTTCCGCCCGGACGTCTTCGAGCGGGCCACCGTCGAGGAGCACGCCGAACGGCTGGTGGCCCTGCTCGGCCAGCTGGTCGACCGCCCGGGCCTGCTGGTCCGCGAACTCGACGTGCTGACGGTGCGTGAGCGTGGTTTGGTGCTGGGGGAGTGGGCGGCGACGTCGCGGGGGTTGCCGGAGGCTTCGGTGGCGGATCTGCTGGCGGAGCGTGCGGTGTCGGTGCCGGGGGAGACGGCGTTGGTGTTCGGTGCGGCTTCGTGGACGTACGCGGAGTTGGACGAGCGGGTGAACCGGTTGGCGCGGTTGTTCGTGGCGCGGGGTGCGGGGCCGGAGAAGGTGGTGGCGCTGGGGTTGCCGCGGTCGTTGGAGATGGTGGCGGCGTTGTTCGCGGTGCTGCGCTCGGGGGCGGCGTACCTGCCGTTGGAGTTGGACTACCCGGTGGAGCGGCTGGCGTTCATGGTGGAGGACACCGCCCCGGTCTGCCTGGTCACCGACTCCACCGCGGCCGCGCTGATGCCCGCGCACCCCGACACCCTGCTGCTCGACGCGGACTCCGTCCGGGCGGAGCTGGCGGAGCTGCCCGGCACCCCCTACCGGGCGGCCTGGTCACCGGACGCCCCGGCGTACGTGATCTTCACCTCGGGTTCGACGGGCCGGCCGAAGGGTGTGGTGACGCCGTACCGGGGTCTGACCAACATGCAGTTGAACCACCGGGAGGCGATCTTCGACCCGGTGGTGGCCTCGGCCGGTGGGCGGCGGCTGCGGATCGCGCACACCGTCTCCTTCTCCTTCGACATGTCGTGGGAGGAGCTGCTCTGGCTGGTCGAGGGCCACGAGGTGCATGTGCTGGACGAGGCGCTGCGCCGCGACGCCGAGGCGCTCTCCGCCTACTGCGCCGAGCTGGCGGTCGACGTCATCAACGTCACCCCGTCCTACGCCCAGGCGCTGGTGGAGTGCGGCCTGCTGGACGAGGGGCGGCACCGTCCGGTGCTGGTGCTGCTGGGTGGTGAGGCGGTGGCGGAGACGCTGTGGTCGAAGCTGCGGGACACCCCGGGGGTGATGGGCTACAACCTGTACGGGCCGACCGAGTACACCATCAACACGCTCGGCGGCGGGACGCTGGACTCGGTGACCGCGACGGTGGGCCGGCCGATCTGGAACACCCGGGCCCACGTCCTGGACGCTCACCTGCGCCCCGTACCCGTGGGGGTCGCCGGTGAGCTGTACGTCTCGGGCGTGGGTCTGGCGCGGGGTTATCTGAACCGGCCTGGTCTGACGGCGGAGCGGTTCGTGGCGGACCCGTTCGGCGAGCCCGGGGGGAGGATGTACCGGACCGGCGACGTGGTGCGGTGGCGTCAGGACGGTCTGCTGGACTTCCTGGGCCGGGTGGACGACCAGGTGAAGATCCGCGGTTACCGGGTCGAGCCCGGTGAGATCGAGGACGCCGTGGCCCTGCACCCCGAGGTGGCCCGGGCCGCCGTCGTGGTCCGCGAGGACACCCCCGGCGTCAAGCGCCTCGTCGCCTATCTCGTGCCCGCCGGCCCCGGCGTCGACGTGGCCGGCGTGCGCAGCGACCTCGCCCAGCGCCTGCCCGAGTACATGGTGCCGTCGGCGTTCGTGGTCCTCCCCGAACTGCCGCTCACCGTCAACGGCAAGCTCGACCGCAAGGCCCTGCCCGCCCCCGACGCCGCCGCCGCCGGCCGCGCGCCGCGCGACGCCCGCGAGGAGATCCTCTGCGGCGCCTTCGCCGAGGTGCTCGGCCTCGCCGAGGTCGGCCCGGAGGACCACTTCTTCGACCTGGGCGGCCACTCGCTGCTCGCCACCCGCCTGGTCGGCCGGATCCGCACCCTGCTGGGCAGCCGGCTGACCGTCCGCGACCTGTTCGAGGCGCCCACCCCGGCCGGCCTGGCCCACCGGGCCGCCGCCGAGGGCGAGCCGCGCCCCGCGCTCGGCCGCCGCGAGCGCCCGGCCGACCTGCCGCTGTCGCACGCGCAGCGCCGGATGTGGTTCCTGCAGAACCTGGACGACTCGGGCGCCACCTACAACGTGCCGCTGGTCGTCCGGGTCACCGGGGAGCTGGACCTGGCCGCCCTGCGCGCCGCCGTCCGCGCGGTGACCGAGCGCCACGAGAGCCTGCGTACCGTCTTCACCGAGCGCGACGGCGCCGTCTTCCAGCAGATCCTGGACGTCCCCGGGGCCGCCGACACCGTCCACCTGGTCGCGTCCGGCGAGCACCGCCTCGCGGCCGACGTCCAGGAGGCGGTCCGGCACGGCTTCGACCTCTCCGCCGAGGCGCCGCTGCGCGTCACCGTGCTCGAGATCGCCCCGCGGGACCACGCGCTCGTCCTGCTCTTCCACCACATCGCCGGCGACGAGTGGTCGATGCTCCCCTTCATCGACGACCTCACCACCGCGTACACCGCGCACGCGGCCGGCGCGGCGCCCGCGTGGACGCCGCTGCCCGTCCAGTACGCCGACTACACGCTCTGGCAGCAGGAGCTGCTGGGCGCCGCCGACGACGCGGACAGCCTGCACGCCCGCCAGGTCCGGTACTGGCGGGAGGCGCTGGCCGGGCTGCCGGAGGAGCTGCCGCTGCCGATCGACCACCCGCGCGTCCCGGTGGCCGGCCACCGCGGCGACACCGTGCACGCCCAGGTGCCGCCGGCGGTCTACCGCGGCCTGCGGGAGGCCGCCCGGGCCACCGGCAGCACCACCTTCATGGTGCTGCAGGCCGCGGTGGCGACCCTGCTGCACCGGCTCGGCGCGGGCACCGACATCGCCCTCGGCGCACCGGTGGCCGGCCGCTCGGACGCCGCCCTGGACGGCCTGGTCGGCTTCTTCGTCAACACCCTGGTGCTGCGCAACGACCTGTCCGGCGACCCGACCTTCGCCGAGCTGCTGACCCGCACCCGGGACGCCGACCTGGCCGCCTTCGCCCACCAGGACCTGCCGTTCGACCGGCTGGTGGAGGCCGTCAACCCGCCGCGGGTGCCCGGCCGGCACCCGCTGTTCCAGGTGATGCTCGGCTACCAGCACAACGACGGTCAGGCCGGCCGGCTGCTCGGTCTGGAGAGCCGGATCCTGCCCTTCGAGCTGGGCGCGGCGAAGTTCGAACTCGACTTCAACTTCGAGGAGACCCCCTCGACGGAGGAGATCGACATCGCCTTCGAGTACGCCGCCGACCTGTACGACCGCTCCACCGCCGAGGCCCTGGTCGAGCGCCTGCTGGCGGTCCTGGAGCAGGTCGCCGCCGACCCGCGCCGCCGCATCGGCACCCTGGACGTGCTGACGGTGCGTGAGCGTGGTTTGGTGCTGGGGGAGTGGGCGGCGACGTCGCGGGAGTTGCCGGAGGCTTCGGTGGCGGATCTGCTGGCGGAGCGTGCGGTGTCGGTGCCGGGGGAGACGGCGTTGGTGTTCGGTGCGGCTTCGTGGACGTACGCGGAGTTGGACGAGCGGGTGAACCGGTTGGCGCGGTTGTTCGTGGCGCGGGGTGCGGGGCCGGAGAAGGTGGTGGCGCTGGGGTTGCCGCGGTCCTTGGAGATGGTGGCGGCGTTGTTCGCGGTGCTGCGCTCGGGGGCGGCGTACCTGCCGTTGGAGTTGGACTACCCGGTGGAGCGGCTGGCGTTCATGGTGGAGGACACCGCCCCGGTCTGCCTGGTCACCGACTCCACCGCCGAGGCCCGGATGCCCGACGCCCCGGGCGTGGCCCGGCTGCTGCTGGACTCGCCGGAGGTGGCGGCCGAACTCGCCACCCTGCCCGCGACCCCGCTCGGCCTCACCGTCGACCTGGACGCCCCGGCGTACGTGATCTTCACCTCGGGTTCGACGGGCCGGCCGAAGGGTGTGGTGACGCCGTACCGGGGTCTGACCAACATGCAGTTGAACCATCGGGAGGCGATCTTCGACCCGGTGGTGGCCTCGGCGGGCGGGCGGCGGCTGCGGATCGCGCACACCGTCTCCTTCTCCTTCGACATGTCGTGGGAGGAGCTGCTCTGGCTGGTCGAGGGCCACGAGGTGCATGTGATGGACGAGGCGCTGCGCCGCGACGCCGAGGCGCTCTCCGCCTACTGCGCCGAACACGCCATCGACGTCATCAACGTGACGCCCTCCTACGCCCAGGCACTGGTCGACCGGGGGCTGCTGGACGAGGGGCGGCACCGTCCGGTGCTGGTGCTGCTGGGTGGTGAGGCGGTGGCGGAGACGCTGTGGTCGAAGCTGCGGGACACCCCGGGGGTGATGGGCTACAACCTGTACGGGCCGACCGAGTACACCATCAACACGCTCGGCGGCGGGACGCTGGACTCGGTGACCGCGACGGTGGGCCGGCCGATCTGGAACACCCGGGCCCACGTGCTGGACGCTCACCTGCGTCCGGTGCCGGTGGGGGTGGCGGGTGAGTTGTACGTCTCGGGTGTGGGTCTGGCGCGGGGGTACCTCAACCGGCCTGGTCTGACGGCGGAGCGGTTCGTGGCGGACCCGTTCGGCGAGCCCGGGGGGAGGATGTACCGGACCGGCGACGTGGTGCGGTGGCGTCAGGACGGTCTGCTGGACTTCCTGGGCCGGGTGGACGACCAGGTGAAGATCCGCGGTTACCGGGTCGAGCCCGGTGAGATCGAGGACGCCGTGGCCCTGCACCCCGAGGTGGCCCGGGCCGCCGTCGTGGTCCGCGAGGACACCCCCGGCGTCAAGCGCCTCGTCGCCTACCTGGTGTCAGGTGAGGGTACCCTTATCGAGGTCGCCTCGGTCCGGCGTATGCTGGCCGGGCGCCTACCCGACTACATGGTGCCGTCGGCGTTCGTGGTCCTGCCCGAACTGCCGCTCACCGTCAACGGCAAGCTCGACCGCAAGGCCCTGCCCGCCCCCGACGCCGCCGACTTCACGGCGTCAGGACCGCTGCGCGGCCCGCGGTACCCGAGCGAGAAGGCGGTGCACTCCGCGTTCGCCGAGGTGCTGGGCCTGCCCGCGCTCGGGATCGACGAGAACTTCTTCGAGCTCGGCGGGCACTCGCTGCTCGCGATGTCGCTGCTGCAGCACCTGCGGGCCGCGTTCGCGGGCGAACTGTGCCTGGCCGACCTGCTGGCCCGGCCCACCGTCGCCGCGCTCGCCGAGTTCCTGGTCGACCGTACGGTCCAGACCGCCCTCGGCGAGTCGGCCGACGAGGTGGCGCCCTGCTCCGACTGACCGGCCCCACCCCTCCGACCGGCCTCACCGCCGACCAACCTCACCCACCAGCCACCCCCCCGACCCGACGCAGAGCCACCCGAGGAGACGACATGACTGCCACCAACCCCTTCGAGGACGACGACGCCCGCTACTTCGTGCTGGTCAACGCCGAGAACCAGCACTCGCTGTGGCCGGCCTTCGCGGAGATCCCGGCCGGCTGGACCGCCGTGCACGGCGAGGACACCCGGCAGGCCTGCACCGAGTACGTCGACACCCACTGGACCGACATGCGCCCGGCCAGCCTGATCGCCCGCACGGAGGCCGTGGCGTCCTGACCGCCCGTCGGGGGACGGCCCCGGGCCGTCCCCCAGGGCCCGCCCGAAGCCCCTCCCGAGGGCCCGCCCGCTCCCACCCGACCGCCGCGACCAGACGGATGACCGATCGACGTGAGCACCCCACCGCCCGACCCCGCCGCCTGCCCCGCCGCCGGACCCGCTGACGGTCTGACCGCCGAGCAGCTGGCCGACGAGGACCTGGAGCCCGGCGCGCTCTCCCCGGAACGGCGCCGACGCGCCCGGGCGCTGCTGCGCGGCTCCCTGCGACCGCACCGCGCGACCGTCGCCGCCGCCATGATCGCCGCGGCGATCCGGCAGGTGGCCCTGCTCGCGGTGCCCTGGTGCGTCCAGAAGGCGCTCGACGAGGGCCTCCAGAAGCACGACGACCAGGCCCTGCTGCTCTGGTCCGGCGCCACCGCGGCCACCGCCCTGGTCCAGTTCGCCGGCCTCTACGGCTGGCAGTACTGGGCCGGCTTCGCCGATGCCAAGGTCGGCGCCGACCTGCGTTCGCGGCTGCTGCGCCACCTCTCCGGACTCGACCGCGCGGCCCTCGCCTCCCGCGGCCACGGCGACCTCGCGATGCGCGCCACCCGCGACACCGACCTGGTGCGCGAATGGGTGCACGGCCTGGCCGTCTGGGTGGTGCTGGCGACCACCTTCGTGGTGGTGCTCCCGGCGCTCGCCGTCCTCGACCTGAGCCTGCTGCTGGTCACCCTGGGCACCCTGCCGTTCCTGGTCTGGGTCAACCTGTACTTCCCCAAGCGCTTCGCCGCCGCCAGCGGCGAACTCGCCCGGGTGCACGGGGAGCGCGCCGACGCCGTCGCCGACCTGCTCCAGGTCGGCACCGGACTGCGTGGCACCGGCGGCCACCGCCCGCTGGTGGAACGCCACCACAGTGCCAGCGCCGAGGTCACCGAGCGGACCGTCACCGCGGCCCGGATCGAGGCCGGCTGGGCCGCCGTCGCCCCGTTCGTCCCCCGCCTCGCGGTCGCCGCGGGCGTCGGCGTCGGCGGCCTCGCCGTCCTCGACGGCCGGCTCAGCCTCGGCGGGCTGGTCGCCTTCACCTCCTGGATGGCGATCGTCACCCTGGCCACCCGCGTCCTGGTCGACCGCCTGTTGGAACGCGGCCAGGCGGACGTCGCGGCGGCGCGGATCGACGAGGCGCTGTCCATCCCGCCCACCGTCACCGAGCCGGACGCCGACCGGGCGAAGGCGCTGCCGGTCGAGGGCGCGCTCGCCTTCACCGGCGTCACCGCCGTCCGGGACGGGCGGACCGTGCTCGGTCCGTTCGACCTGGAGGTGGCGCACGGCGAGTTCGTCGCCGTCCGCGGCGCCACCGGCTCCGGCAAGAGCACCCTGCTGCGCCTGGGCGTCCGGCTGGACGACCCGGACGCCGGCCACGTCCGCTACGGCGGCACCGACCTGCGCGAGGCCCGCCTCGACGAGGTCCGCGCCCGGATCGCGTACGTCGCCCAGCGGCCCGTTCTGCTCTCCGGCACCGTCGCCGACAACCTCCGGCTCGGCCGGGACCTCGACGACGAGGCGCTGCGCGAGGCCTGCCGTACCGCCGGCATCCACGAGCAGCTCGCCGCGATGCCCGACGGCTACGACACCGAACTCGGCGAGGGCGGCACCGCCCTGTCCGGCGGCCAGGTCCAGCGCCTCGCCATCGCCCGGGCGCTGCTCGGCGACCCGCGCGTCCTGCTGCTCGACGACTCGACCTCCGCCCTGGACACCGGCACCGAGCGGCTGGTGCTGGAACGGCTGAGGCGGTGGGCCGTCGACCGCACGATCGTCTTCGCCACCCACCGCTCCGCCGTCCTGGACGCCGCCGACCGGGTGGCCGTCGTCGGCCCCCGGACCACCGCGGTGCCCGGCACCCCGGCGCCCGGCACCGCGGCGCCCGGCACCCCGGCGCGCACCGGCGAAAGGCCCGACCCCGTGACCCCGAACGCCGTGGAGGTGGCCCGTGGCTGAGCAGCCCCTGCTCCAGGACGAGGCCGACCAGCGGGCGGTACTGCGCCGCGCCGCGCCGTACCTGCGCCCGCACCGCGGCCGGCTGGCCGTGGCCCTCGGCGTCGGCCTGGCCGACTCGGCGGCCCTGGTGGCGGTGGCCCCGCTGATCGGCCTGGCCGCCGACTCGCTGGCCGACGGCGACCGCGGCGGGCTGGGCCTGGCCGTGGCCCTGCTGGTGGCGCTCGCCGCGGCCCAGCTGGTGCTGGCCCGGGTCGGCGAACTGCTGCTGATCACGGGCGGGGAACAGGTCGTCCGGACGTTGCGCGAGCAGGCCGTGGAGAACCTGGCGACCGCTCCGCTGCGCTTCCTGGAGACCCACCGCAGCGGCGAGCTGCTGCGCCGGGCCACCGGCGAGGTCGCGGCGCTGGCCGCCTTCGTCCGGTTGCACCTGCGCAACATGGTCGCCTCGGCGGCCACCCTGGTCTTCACCCTGGTGGTGCTGGCGGGCTACTCCTGGATGCTGCTGCTGGTGCAGCTGGCCGTCTTCCTGCCGCTGACCCTGCTGGTCACCCGCTGGTTCCAGCGGGACGCCGGCGCGGCCTTCGGCGGCAAGGCGAGCGCCGAGGCGACCGTCGCGGCGACCTTCTCCGAGACGCTGACCGCCCGCGAGGCGCTGCAGACCTCGCGCGGCCTCACCGGCTGGACCCGGCGCTTCGAGCGGGAGAACACCCGCGCGGTGGGTGCCGCCCGGCGGGCCCTGCGGGTGGAGAACCGGATCGACCTGGTCAGCCTGATCGAGGGCGCGGCCCTGGTGGTGCTGCTGCTGGTCGGCGGGTGGCTGGTCTCGCACGACAGCGTCAGCCTCGGCACCGTGGTGGTCTTCGTGGTGGCAAGCCGCAACCTGTTCGACTGCTTCGCCGAGATCTCCCAGCTGGTCGGCGAGGTGCAGACGGCCAGGACCGGCCTCGCCCGGCTGCTGGACCTGCTGGCGGCCACCCGGCCGCAGGACGCCCCCGCGCCGGCGCCGGCCGGCCTGCCGGCCCGCGGCGACCTGCGCTGCGCCGACGTGGAGTACTCCTACCGCGCCGACGGGCGGACCCTGCACGGCATCTCGCTGGACTTCCCCGAGGGCAGCCGGACCGGCGTCGTCGGGGAGACCGGCTCGGGCAAGACCACGCTGTCCAAGCTGCTCTGCGGCCTCTACCGCCCCGACGGCGGCGCGGTCACCTTCGCCGGCACCGACCTGGCGGACCTCCCGGAGGCGGAGCTGCGCCGCCGGATCGTCCTGGTGCCGCAGGAGGTGCGGATGGTGTCGGGCACGATCGCGGACAATCTGGCGCTGGTCCAGGGCGCCCCCGACCGGGCCCGGATCGAACGGACCGTCGACCAGCTGGGCCTGCGTGGCTGGACGGTGGACCTGCCGGGCGGCCTGGACGCCGAGGTCGGCCAGCGCGGCGGCAACCTGTCGGCCGGCGAGCGGCAGATCCTCGGGCTGGTGCGCGCGGTGCTCGCCGACCCGGCCGTCCTGGTGCTGGACGAGGCCACCGCCGACATCGACCCGGTGACGGCGGCCCGGCTGGAGGGCGCGCTGGACGAGCTGCGCGCCGACTGCACCCTGGTGGTGATCGCGCACCGCCCGGCCACCATCGCCCGGATGCCCCGGGTGGTCCGGCTGGACGGCGGCCGCCTGCTCGCTGACGTACCGGCAGGTGGACGACCGAGCGGTGGGACGATGACTGGTCCCAGGAGTGCAGGTTAGGCTAACCTAAATCGTAGGATTGCCCTGTGCCGCCGCCCGGCCCCGTCGTGGCGGCGGCACAGGGCCGTCCGGGCCGGCGCACACCCACCACCGGATTGGGCACAACGATGAACACCGACACGGCTCCACCGCGTATGCGGATCGTCCGTCATCCGCTCAAGTACCGTCTGCTGGAAGTCAAGCGGGTCGTCCGGGTCACGCCCGGCACCGTGCGGGTCACCCTCGGCGGGGAGGCGCTGGAAGGCTTCTGCGAGCAGGCGCCGACCGACCACGTGAAGCTCTGCTTCGCCGAGCCCGGCGCCGAACTGCCGGTCGAGCCGGTCGTGGAGAACGACACCTGGATGGACGCCCCGGTCGAGCCCGTCACCCGCGACTACACGATCCGGCACTACCGCCGGGCCGAGCGGGAACTCGACATCGACATGGTCCTGCACGGCACCGGGGTCGGCTCCGGCTGGGCCGCCGCCGCCGAACCGGGCATGCGGCTGGGCGTCTTCGGCCCGCGCGGCTCCGAGGAGATCCCCTTCGTCCACGACTGGTACCTGCTCGCCGCCGAGGAGACCGCGCTGCCCGCCCTCGCCCGCTGGCTGGAGATGCTGCCCGCCGGGGTCAAGGTGCTGGCCTTCGTCGAGGTCTCCGGGCCGCAGGACGAGCAGGAGCTGACCACCGCCACCGACCTGCGGCTCACCTGGCTGCACCGCGGCGACAACCCGTCCGGCACCGGAGACCTGCTCGAACGGGCCGTCCGCGCGGCCGAGTTCCCGCCCGGCATGGGCTTCGCCTGGATCGCCGGCGAGGCCAACACGCTCAAGCCGATCCGCCGTCACCTGCGGACCGAGCGCGGCCTGGGCAAGGACCAGGTCGACGTGGACGGCTACTGGAAGCGCGGGGTGGCCAATCACGACCACCACGAGGACGACCACCACGAGCACGCATGACCGCCGAGATCCTGGCGAAGCCGGCGCCGGCCGTCCCCGCGCCCGGGCCCGCGACGCCCGGCCGGACCGGTACGGGCCGCCGGCTGGCCTGGCTGTCCGGAGCGCTGGTGCTGCTCGCCGTGCTCGCGCTCGCCGGCATCGCCGTCGGCGCCCGGTACATCCCGCCCGGCCAGGTCCTGCACGTCCTGCTGCACCGTGAACCCGCCTCCGAGGACTGGATCGTGGTGCACCACGCGCGGATCCCGCGCACCCTGCTCGGCATCGCGGTGGGCGCCGCCCTCGGCATCGCCGGCGCCATGATGCAGGCCCTCACCCGCAACCCGCTGGCCGACCCCGGCCTGCTCGGCGTCAACGGCGGCGCGGCCGCCGCCGTCGCCGCCGGGACGGCCCTGCTGGACCTGCGCACCTTCGGCTCCTTCGTCTGGTTCGCACTCGCGGGCGCGGCCGTCGCCGCGCTGGTGGTGCAGATCCTCGGCGGGGGCGGGCGGGCCTCGGCCACCCCGGCCCGCCTCGCGCTGGCCGGCACCGCCGTCACCGCCGTGCTCACCGCCTTCGTCAACGGGCTGATCCTGCTCGACCCGCTGACCCTGAACCGGTTCCGGTTCTGGCAGGTCGGCACGCTGGCCGGGGTGGACTCCGCCGTGCTCGGCCAGGTGCTGCCCTTCCTGGCGGCCGGCGGCCTGCTCGCCCTGCTGCTGGGCCGCCCGCTGAACGCCCTCGCGCTCGGCGACGACGCCGGGCACGCGCTCGGCGCCAACCCGACCCGGACCAGGCTGCTCAGCCTGCTCGCCGTCACCCTGCTGTGCGGCGCGGCCACCGCGGCGGTCGGCCCGATCGCCTTCGTCGGCCTCGCCGTGCCGCACCTGGCCCGGCACGTCTGCGGGCCCGACCAGCGCTGGATCATGCTGCTGTCGGCGGTGCTCGCGCCCGTCCTGCTGCTCGGCTCGGACATCATCGGCCGGCTCGCGCTGCACCCGGCCGAACTCCAGGTCGGCGTCGTCACCGCCTTCATCGGCGCCCCGCTCTTCATCGCCCTCGTGCGCGGCCGGAGGATCGCCCAACTGTGAACGGCCCCACCGCGGTCGACCCCGCCGCCACCCTGCCCGCGACGCCCCCCGCCGCTCCCGCGGCAGAGCCGCCCGGCGACCCGGGGCCCGGCCTCGCGCCGGTGCCGTTGCGCGCCGTCCCGCTGCCCGCCGGCGGGTCGCTGCGCTGGCACCCGCGGGCCACCGTGGTCGGCGGCCTGCTGGTGCTGGCCCTGCTCGGTGCCGTGACCTGGGCGCTGACCGCCGGCGACTACCCGCTGCCGGTCGCCGACGTCCTCGACGTCCTCACCGGCGGCGGCGCCCGAGCCGACCGGTACGTGGTGATGGAGGTCCGGCTGCCCCGGTTGCTGACCGCCCTGCTGGTGGGGGCCGCCCTGGGCCTGGCCGGCTCGCTCTTCCAGACCCTGGCCCGCAACCCGCTCGGCAGCCCGGACGTCATCGGCTTCACGGTCGGCTCCGCCACCGGCGCGCTGGCCGTCATCCTGGTCATCGGCGGCGGCGCCGCGGCCGTCGCGGGCGGCGCGGTGGTGGGCGGCCTGCTCACCTCGGTGCTGGTGTACCTGCTGGCCCGGCGCGGCGGCACCCAGGGCTACCGGCTCGTCCTGGTCGGCATCGGCGTCAGCTCGCTGCTCGCCTCACTGAACGCCTACCTGATCGCCCGCGCCTCGTTCAGCGACGCGCAGAGCGCCGCGGTCTGGCTCACCGGCAGCCTCAACGCCCGGGGCTGGGAGCACTGTGGCCCGATGGCCGTCGCGCTGGCCCTACTGCTGCCCGCGGCGCTGCTGCTCGGCCGGCCGCTGCGGATGCTGGAGATGGGCGACGACGTCGCGTCCTCGCTCGGGGTGCGCACCGAGGGGGTGCGGATCCGGCTGGTGCTGATCGGCGTCGGGCTCACCGCGGCGGCCACCGCCGCCGCCGGGCCGATCCCGTTCGTCGCGCTGATCGCCCCGCAGGCCGTCCGCCGGCTGACCCGGGCCACCGGGCCCAACCTGCTCGGGTCGGCGCTGACCGGCGCCCTGCTGCTGGCGCTCAGCGACCTGGCGGCGCAGCGGCTGCTGGCCCCGACCCAGCTGCCGGTGGGGGTGCTCACCGGGGTGGTCGGCGGGTGCTTCCTGATCTGGCTGATCGTCCGTCAATGGCGGGGCGACCGGGCCTGAGGCCCCCTCGGCACCCGCCGCGCACGAAGGTCCCTGGAGACCGGTCGGACGGTCTCCAGGGACCTTCGCGGTGGCGGGGGTCGGTCAGCCCCGGTCGAGGGTCAGGGCGAAGACCCGTGAGCCGCGGGCCGGGTCCAGTCCGGCCGCCCAGGACCGCGGGGCCAGCGCCACCGGGATCTCCCGGAAGCCGCTGCGCAGGAACAGCGCGCCGTCGCCGGTGCTGGCCGTGACGAGCGTACGCAGCCCGCACCGGCCCGCCTCCGCGAGCAGGGCCGCCAGCAGCCGGGAGCCGAGACCGGCGCCCTGGCGGCCGTCGCGGACGCAGAAGTTGTGCACCAGCCCGGCCGCCGGGTGCCGCGGTTCGGGCGGCAGCGCCCGCAGCGCGACGCAGCCGTCCAGCTCTCCGTCCGGGCCGCCGCCGGTGGCCGCGCCGGGCACCATCAGGAAGCGGTCCCCGGGCCGGCGGTAGTCCGCCACCGTGCGCGGCCGCAGCGCGCCGCTGCGCATGAACGGCGCGGAGAGCGCGTACAGGGCCTCGGCGTCGGCCCCGGTCGCGGTGCGGACCGGGGCCGGGCGCAGGGTTCCTCTCACCGGACGGCGGCCCGGTGCCTGGGTGCCATCGGCACCACCAGCGGGGTGCCGGTCTGCGGGTCCTCGATCACCTGGCAGGGCAGGTCGAAGACCCGCTCGACCAGCTCGGCGGTGACGATCTCGGACGGCGCGCCCTCGGCGACCACGGCGCCGTCCCGCATGGCGATCAGGTGCGTCGCGTAGCGGGTGGCCTGGTTGAGGTCGTGCAGCACGGCGACCAGGGTGCGCCGCTGCTCCTGGTGCAGTCGGGCGCACAGGTCGAGCACCTCGACCTGGTGGGCGATGTCCAGGAAGGTGGTCGGCTCGTCCAGCAGCAGCAGCGGGGTCTGCTGGGCGATCGCCATGGCCAGCCAGACGCGCTGGCGCTGGCCGCCGGAGAGCTCGTCGACGAAGCGGTCGGCCAGGCCGGTCACGTCGGTGGCCGCCATCGACTCGGCGACCACCCGGTCGTCCTCGCGCGACCACTGCCGCAGCAGCCCCTGGTGGGGGTAGCGGCCGCGGGCGACCAGGTCGGCCACGGTGATCCCGTCCGGCGCGGTGGAGCTCTGCGGCAGCAGGCCCAGCCGGCGGGCGAGTTCCTTCGCGGGCAGCGCGCCGATCTGCCCGCCGTCCAGCAGCACCCGCCCGGCGGCGGGCTTCAGCAGCCGGGCGAAGGCCCGCAGCAGGGTCGACTTGCCGCACGCGTTGGGCCCGACGATGACGGTGAACGAGCCGTCCGGCACGCCGATGGACAGATCGGTGGCGATGGCCCGGTCGCCGTATTTGAGGGTGACGGCCTCGGCGTACAACCGGCCCGGGGGCGTGGTCACTTCGTCTCCAGGAGCTGGTCGGTGGTGAGGACGACGGCGCACTTCTCGGCGGCCCAGCGTAGTGCTTCGAGGTGCTTCTCGGCCGAGAAGTCGGCGACCGCGTCGGAGACCACGAAGGCCTGGATGTCGCGGGACCAGGCGTCGCAGGCGGTCATCATGACGCCGATGTGGGCGTACACGCCGACGATGACGAGCTGGTCGCGGCCGGCCGCGGCGAGCAGTTCGGCCAGCTCGGTGCGGGCGAAGGCGCTGTACTTCCACTTGAGCAGCATGGTGTCGCCGGCCGCCGGGGCGACGATCGCCGGGACGCCCTGGGCGTGCTCGTCGGCGGGCAGACCGGGGCCCCAGAAGTCCAGTTGGAGGCCGCGCTGGGCGGGCGTCTGGCCGCCGCGCTGGTGCGAGTAGAGGACGGGCATGCCGTGCGCGCGGGCGTGTGCCAGCACCCGGGCGGAGTTGGCCAGGGCGGGGGCGAGCGGCGGCCCGGCGGCGGGGAACGCGCCGAGGAAGTAGTTCTGCAGGTCGTGGACGAGCACGGCGGCCCGTGCGGGGTCCACCTGCCACGGCACCTTGGGCGCCGGGTACCGGTCGGGGCCGGGCAGGTCGTACGGGGCGATGGTGGGAAGGGGCATGTGACGGGGTCTCTCTAGCGCGGGGCGGAGCGGAGGTCCTTCTTGCTGACCTTGCCGATGCCGGTCTGGGGGAAGGCGGTGACGAACTCGACGCGGTCGGGCACCTTGTAGTCGGCGAGCCCGCCGGCCCGGACGAAGGCCTTCAGGTCGACGGGGCGGGGCCGTTCGGCGCCGGGGAGCAGGATGACGTACGCGCAGCTGCGTTCGCCGAGGTATTCGTCCGGGGTGGCCACCACCGACACGTCGTGCACGGCGGGGTGGCGCAGCAGGACGTTCTCGACCTCCTCGGCCGCCACCTTCTCGCCGCCGCGGTTGATCTGGTCCTTGGCCCGGCCCTCCACCACCAGGTGGCCGGTCGGGGTACGGCGGACCACGTCGCCGGTGCGGTAGAAGCCGTCGGCGGTGAAGGCCACCGCGTTGTGCTCGGGGGCCCGCCAGTAGCCGCGGACGGTGTACGGGCCGCGGGTCAGCAGGTGGCCGGTGGCGCCCTCGGGCAGGTCCTGGTCCTCGTCGTCGACGATCCTCACCTCGTCGTCGGGGGAGATCGGCCGGCCCTGGGTGGTCAGCACGGTCTCCTCGGGGTCGTCGACCCGGGTGTAGTTGACCAGCCCCTCGGCCATGCCGAAGACCTGCTGGAGGCGGCAGCCGAGGGCGGGGCCGAGCCGGCGGGCCGCCTCCTCGCTGAGCTTGGCGCCGCCGACCTGGAGGAGTTCCAGGCTGGACAGGTCGCGGCCGGCCGCGGGGGCGGCCTGCGCCCAGGCGAGGGCCAGCGGCGGCACCAGCCCGGTGAGGGTGACCCGTTCGCGCTCGATCAGGGCGAGCGCGGTGGCCGGGCTCGGGTCCGGGGCGAGCACCACCCGGCCGCCGGCGTGGAAGGTGCCGAGCGTGCCGGGGGAGCTGAGCGGGAAGTTGTGGGCGGCGGGCAGCGCGCACAGGTACACGGACCCCGGCGTCAGCTCGCAGATCACCGCCGACTCGCGCACGCTGTACAGGTAGTCGTCGTGGCTGCGGGGGATCAGCTTGGGCAGGCCGGTGCTGCCGCCGGAGAGCTGCAGGAAGGCCAGGTCGGAGGCGGTCGGCGGGTCGGCCGGCGGGGCGGACCCGGCGGACCGCAGCTCCTCCAGCGGGGTGAAGGGGCCGGGGTCGCCGAGCACGATCACCTCGCCCAGCGCCGGGACCGCCCGGGTGACCTCCAGGGCCAGCTCGCGGTGGTCGAAGCCGGCGTGGCGGTCCGCCACGATCAGCGCCCGGGCCTCGGTGAACTCGCAGAAGTACGAGAGCTCGGCGCGGCGGTGCGCGGGCAGCGCCATCACCGGGACCACGCCGGCGCGCAGGGCGCCGAAGAAGACCTCGAAGAACTCGGCGACGTTGGGCAGCTGGAGGACCACCCGGTCGCCCTTGCGCAGGCCGCGGGCGAGCAGGCCGGCCGCCAGCACGTCGGCCCGGCGGTCGAGTTCGGCGTAGCTCCAGTGACGGTCGCCGTCGGTGACGGCGATCCGGCCGGGATGGCTGCCGGCGTGCCGGCGGATCACGGTGTCCAGCGTCTCGCCGGTCCAGTACCCGGCCGCGCGGTAGCGGTCCGCGAACTCCTCGGGCCACAGCGTCACTTGGCGTCCTCCAGTCCGACGGCGTGCAGGAATGTTCGGAACTTGGCGCCGGTCTCGGCGAGTTCGTGCTCCGGGACGGAGGCGGCGACCACGCCCGCGCCGGCGAACAGCCGCAGGCGCTCCCCCTCGGCCTCGGCGCAGCGCAGGGTGACCACCCACTCGCCGTCGCCGGCCGCGTCGCCCCAGCCGACCACGCCGGTGTAGAGGCCGCGGTCGAAGGGCTCCAGGGCGCCGATCAGGTCGCGGGCCCGGTCGGTGGGCGTCCCGCAGACGGCCGGGGTGGGGTGCAGGGCGAGGGCCAGGTCGAGCGCGCTGGTGCCGGCGTCGCGCAGGGTGCCGCTGACGGTGGTGGACAGGTGCCACATGGCGGCGGTGCGGATCAGCGAGGGCTGCGCGGGCACCACCAGGTCGTCGCAGTACGGCTCCAGCGTCCGGCGGACGGCGTCCACCACGAAGGCGTGCTCCGCCAGGTCCTTGGGGGACTTCGCCAGGGCGGCGGCGCGGCGCACGTCCTCGACCGGGTCGGTGCTCCGGGCGGCCGAGCCGGCGAGCGGGTTGGAGACCACCGAGCGGCCGCGCCGGGACAGCAGCAGCTCGGGGCTGGCGCCGACCAGGGTGGCCGCGCCGCCGGCCGGCACCGCGAAGGTGTAGCCGTTCGGGTCGCGGTGGATCAGGCGGTGCAGCATGGTGGTGAGGTCCGCGCCGCCGGGCGCGGTGAGTTCGAGGGTGCGGGCCAGCACGACCTTGGACAGCTCCGGGTCCTCGTTCATCTGCCGCACCGCCTCGGCGACGGCCGTCCGGTACGTCTCCGGGGCGGGCACCGGGCGCTGGTTCCAGGCCCGGCCGGCGGCCGGGGCGAGCGGCGGGCGGGGCAGCGGGCTCTCGCGGACCGCGCCGGCCCGGCGCACCCGGGCGGGGATGAAGAGCTCGGCGTCCCGGCCGGGGGCGAACGGTATCGCCCCGACCACGACGGGGTTGTCCTCCTGCGCGCTGCGGGCCTCGGCCAGCAGGCGTCCGGCCGAGGCTGGGTCGGGGACGGCCCGGCGCCGGCCCTCGGCCAGCAGGGTGCCGTCGGGGCCGGCGAAGAACGCCCTCGCCGGCCCCGGCCGGTAGGCAGCCAGCAGCGTGCCGCCGGCGGGCAGCGCCGCCGAGGGGGCGTCCTGGGCCTGGAAAGCCGTGGTCATGGTGCTCCGTTCTGCCGGTGCGTGCGGGCACCGGGACGCTGGGACTGGGATCGCTGGACGGGCGGGGCGGGCCGCCCGTTGGGCGCGGGGGCCGGGCCGGCACGGGCTCAGGCCCGCAGCGTCGCGCCGCCGTCGACGTACAGGTCGTGCATGGTGATGTGCCGGGCGCGGTCGCCGGCCAGGAAGGCGACGGCCTCGGCGACGTCCTCGGGTGCGGCGATCCGGCCGAGCGGGATGCCCACCCGGTAGCTGGCCGGGTCGCCGTCTATGACGCGCTGTTCGGCGTCGTCGTCGGTCCACAGGGCGCGCTGCATGTCGGTGTCGGTCGACCCGGGCGAGACCAGGTTGCAGCGGACGCCGGAGCGGGCGAGTTCGAGTCCGAGGCAGCGGACGAACATGGTGGTCGCGGCCTTGGAGGCGGCGTAGGCCGCCATGTTGGTGCGGGGCACCCCGGCGGCGTTGGAGCCGACGGTGACGATGCTGCCGCGCCCGCGGTCGGCCATCCGGCGGCCGACGGCGCGGCAGGTGTGGAAGACGCCGGTGGTGTTGACGGCGAAGGTGCGCGCCCAGTTCTCGTCGGTGGTCTCCAGCACGGGGGCGGCGGTCAGCACACCGGCCACGTTGACGAGGACGTCGATCGGGCCGTGTTCGCGCTCGATCCGGTCGACCAGGGCCTCGACGGCCGCGCCGTCGGTGACGTCGAGCCGGTGGACGGTGCCGTCCGGGGCGTCCAGGTCGGAGGCGATCACCTCGGCCCCGCGTTCGGCCAGCATCCGGGCGACGGCGGCGCCGATGCCGCGGGCCGCGCCGGTCACCAGGGCGACGCGGCCGGCGAACTCGGTGGTCGGGTCGGCCACGGTCAGGCCTCCGTTCTGACGGTCGGTCCGGCGGCGGCGGGGCGGGCGGCGCCGGCCGGGCCGGGGCCCGCCGGTCGCCCGCCGGGGTGCAGAGGGGGCGCCGTGGCGGCGGCACTGCCGGCGGTGGGCGGCATGGTTGCTCTCCGGGTGGGTCGAGGTTCGAGGTGCAGGTCGGCCGAACGCGCACACGAAGTGCTGCAGTAAGGTTAGCCTAACCACATCGGATGAGGTGGCCTCGGGGGCGCCTCTTCCTCCGGTGGTCCGCGGCTCCCGCGCGGATCCGCGCCGGCCGCCGCCTGCCACCCTCCCCGCCGCTCAATTCCCGCCCAGGCCAAGGCAATCCCGCCGGCCCAGGGTGTTGCGTCGTGGCGATCCCACGCCGCAGCAGATTCGCATCCCGACCGGAGGACCTCCATGCCTGCCACGGACACCATCACCTCGGCGACCGCCGCCCCGCTCCGGGAGGCCCGCGTGGCCACCCCTCGCCGCTTCCTGATGTGCCCGCCGCGCCACTTCGACGTGACCTACTCGATCAACCCGTGGATGGACCCGGCCAAGCCGGTCGACGGCGCACTGGCCCTCGCCCAGTGGACCTCCCTGCGCGACCTCCACCTCTCCCTCGGCCACACCGTCGAGGTGATCGAGCCGCTCCCGGGCCTGCCCGACATGGTGTTCGCGGCCAACGGCGCCACCGTGGTCGACGGCCGGGTGTTCGGGGCGCGGTTCCGCCATGCCGAGCGCACCGCCGAAGGGCCCGCCTACCTCGACTGGTTCACCGCCCGGGGCTACCGGGACGTCTACTGGCCCGAGCACATCAACGAGGGCGAGGGTGACCTGCTGACCGTCGGCCGCAGGATCCTGGCCGGCAGCGGCTTCCGCACCGACCCCCGCGCGCACGCCGAGGCCCAGGAGTTCTTCGGCCTGCCCGTGACCGGCCTGACGCTGGTGGACCCGAAGTTCTACCACCTCGACACCGCCCTCGCGGTGCTCTCCGACGACGAGGTCATGTACTACCCGGAGGCGTTCAGCCCCGGCAGCCGGGCCGTCCTGCGCGAGCTCTTCCCGGACGCCGTCCTCGCCGCCGCCGAGGACGCCGAGGTCTTCGGCCTCAACGCGCTCTCCGACGGTCGCCACGTACTGCTGCCGGAGGCCGCCGTCGGGCTCCACCGCCAGCTCCGCGAGCGCGGCTTCGAGCCGATCGGCGTCGATCTGACGGAGCTGCTGCGCGCCGGAGGCAGCGTCAAGTGCTGCACGCTGGAGCTGCGTCCGTAGCGGCCGCCCGGAAGGCCGGGTGCCGGCCCGGGGCGGCACCGGTTGGCCCGGCAGGCACGACGGAGTCCCGGTCCGGCGCTCCTGGCGGACGCCGGGCCGGGACCTTGTGGGTTCGTCCAGGCCTGCGGGTCGATGTTGCTGTCCAGGACCATCGCGCGGACCCGGTCGGGGTACAGGTTCGCGTAGGTGGCGTCGAGGATCGTGCCGTAGGAGACGCCGAGGTAGGTGAGCCGTGGCTCGCCCACCGCCTGGCGGAGCAGGTCGAGGTCGTGCGCGGTCCCGGCGGTCGACACATGGCGCAGAAGCTCGGGGTGCCGCTGCTCGCAGCGTTCGCCCAGCGCCCGGTAGGCGGCGATCCACGCCGCCCGTTCCTGCTCGCCCACCGGGAACCCGGCGGGTTTGCCCGCGGCCCGTTCCGCGGCCTCCTGAGGCGTGTCGAAGCAGTTGACGGCGGTGCTGTTGCCGACTCCGCGAGGGTCCCAGCTGACGATGTCGAACCGGTCCCGCACCTCCTGCGGGAGGTCCTCGTAGTTCTGATGCACCTGGACCGTCCCGGGTCCGCCGGGGCCACCGGGCTTCACGAAGAGGGTGCCGAGGCGCCGCCCGGGGTCGGCCGCCGTCAAGGGGCGCCAGGGGCACCCCGGGTCAGGCGCCCACGTACGCCGCGAGGTGCTCTCCGGTGAGGGTGGAGCGGGCGGCGACCAGGTCGGCGGGCGTGCCCTCGAAGACGATCCGGCCGCCGTCGTGGCCGGCGCCGGGCCCCAGGTCGATGATCCAGTCGGCGTGCGCCATCACCGCCTGGTGGTGCTCGACGACGATCACCGACTTGCCGGAGTCGACCAGCCGGTCGAGCAGGCCGAGCAGCTGCTCGACGTCGGCGAGGTGCAGACCCGTGGTCGGCTCGTCGAGCACGTACACGCCGCCCTTCTCACCCATGTGGGTGGCCAGCTTGAGCCGCTGCCGCTCGCCGCCGGACAGCGTGGTGAGCGGCTGGCCGAGGCTGACGTAGCCGAGCCCGACGTCGGCGAGCCGCTCCAGGACGCGGTGCGCGGCGGGGGTGTGCGCCTCGCCGGAGCCGAAGAACTCCTCGGCCTCGCTCACCGACATCGCCAGCACCTCGCTGATGTCGCGGCCGCCCAGGTGGTGGTCCAGCACCGACGCCTCGAACCGCTTGCCCTCGCACTCCTCGCAGACGCTGGCCACACCGGCCATCATCGCCAGGTCCGTGTAGACGACGCCCGCGCCGTTGCAGGTCGGGCAGGCACCCTCGGAGTTCGCGGAGAACAGCGCCGGCTTCACGCCGTTGGCCTTCGCGAACGCCTTGCGGATCGGGTCGAGCAGCCCGGTGTACGTCGCCGGGTTGCTCCGCCGGGAGCCGCGGATCGCACTCTGGTCGATCGACACCACCCCCTGCTCGGCGGCCGCCGGGCCCTTCACCAGCGACCCGTGCACCAGCGAGCTCTTGCCGGAGCCGGCGACACCGGTGACCACGGCGAGCACCCCGAGCGGGATGTCGACGTCGACGTCGCGCAGGTTGTTCGCCGTCGCCCCGCGGACCTCCAGCGCGCCGGTCGGCTTGCGCACCGACTCCTTGACGGCGGCGCGGTCGTCGAAGTGGCGGCCGGTGACGGTGCCGCCGGTCCGCAGCCCTTCGACGGTGCCCTCGAAGCAGACGGTGCCACCCCCGGAGCCGGCGCCGGGCCCGAGGTCGACGACGTGGTCGGCGATCGCGATGGTCTCCGGCTTGTGCTCCACCACCAGCACCGTGTTGCCCTTGTCCCGCAACCGCAGCAGCAGCTCGTTCATCCGCTGGATGTCGTGGGGGTGCAGACCGATGGTGGGTTCGTCGAAGACGTAGGTGATGTCGGTGAGCGAGGAGCCGAGGTGGCGGATCATCTTGACCCGCTGCGCCTCGCCGCCGGACAGCGTCCCCGACGGCCGGTCCAGCGAGAGGTAGCCCAGCCCGATCTCACCGAAGGCGTCCAGGCTCTGCTGCAGGGCGTCCAGCAGCGGTTCCACGGAGGGTTCGTCGAGGCCGCGGACCCAGTCGGCCAGGTCGCTGATCTGCATGGCGCAGGCGTCCGCGATGCTGATCCGCCCGATCTTCGAGGACCGGGCGCCCTCGGCGAGCCGGGTGCCGTCGCACTCGGGGCAGGTGGTGAAGGTGACCGCCCGCTCCACGAAGGCCCTGATGTGCGGCTGCAGGGCCTCCTTGTCCTTGGCCAGGAAGGACTTCTGGATCTTGGGGATCAGCCCCTCGTAGGTGAGGTTCACCCCCTCGACCTTCACCTTGGTCGGCTCCCGGTAAAGGAAGTCGTGCATCTCCTTCTTGGTGAACTTGCGGATCGGCTTGTCCGGGTCGAGGAAGCCCGACTCGGCGTAGACCCGCACCGTCCAGAAGCTGTCCGACTTCCAGCCGGGGATGGTGAACGCGCCCTCGGCGAGCGACTTGGAGTCGTCGTAGAGCTGGGTGAGGTCGATGTCGGAGACCGCGCCCCGGCCCTCGCAGCGGGTGCACATGCCGCCGGTGCGGTTGAAGGTCGCCTTCACCGTCTTCTTCGCGCCACGCTCGACGGTGATCGCGCCGCTGGCCCGGACCGAGGGGACGTTGAAGGCGTACGCGCTGGGCGGGCCGATGTGCGGCTCGCCGAGCCGGCTGAAGAGGATGCGCAGCATGGCGTTGGCGTCGGTGGCGGTGCCGACCGTGGAGCGGGGGTCGGCGCCGAGGCGCTGCTGGTCGACGCTGATCACGGTGGTCAGCCCGTCGAGGACGTCGACCTCGGGCCGCGCCAGGGTCGGCATGAAGCCCTGCACGAAGGCGCTGTAGGTCTCGTTGATCAGCCGCTGCGACTCGGCCGCGATCGTGTTGAACACCAGGGAGCTCTTGCCCGAGCCGGAGACGCCGGTGAACACCGTCAGCCGCCGCTTGGGGATCTCGACGCTGACGTCCTTGAGGTTGTTCACCCGCGCGCCGTGCACGCGGATCAGATCGTGGCGGTCGGCGGCGTGCGGCTCCTCCGGTCGCGGGTCCGTCCTCGTGGCCTTGCTCATCCTGTCTCCCTCTCTCGGGCGGGCCCCTGGGCGGGCCCCGCCGGCGTCGCCCGGCGCGATCCGGCCGGCTTCGGGCAGGCGGTCCCGCGCCGGGCGGGGCCGCGTCCGGCGCGGTGACCAAGGTTTCCACGCCGCTCCGGCCGCTGGGGCCGGTTCGCCGCAGCCGGCGGCGCGGGCGGCGCAGCCCGTCCCGGTGCGGCCCCGGCAGCGGGGGCGCCGTGGCGGGCGGAGGGCTCAGCGGGCCTCGTTGATCCGGACGAGGTTGCCCGCAGGGTCGCGGAAGGCGCAGTCACGCACCCCGTACGGCTGCTCGGTCGGCTCCTGCACGACCTCGGCGCCGGCGGCCTTCAGCCGGTCGAAGGTGCCGTCGAGGTCGGCGCTCGCCAGCACGATGCGGGCGTAGCTGCCCTTGGCCATCATCTCGGTGATGGTGCGGCGCTCGTCCTCGGTGACGCCCGGGTCCGCGGCCGGCGGCTCCAGGACGATGGAGGTCCCGGGCTGGTCGGCGGGGCCGACCGTGAGCCAGCGCATCCCGCCGTAGCCGACGTCGTTGCGCACCTCGAACCCGAGGCTGTCCCGGTAGAAGGCCAGCGAGGCCTCCGGGTCGTTGTGCGGGAGGAAGGTCCAGTGAATGGTGAGGTCCATGACGATCACGCTAACCGCGGGCCGGGGGCCGCGCTTCTTGATTCCTGACCGGTCTGGTCACCTGCTTCGCCACGCAGGAAGGGATCCCCTCGGTGGCGTCCGCGGCCAGCCGCCGGTAGGTGCTGGGCGGCATCCCGACCAGTTCGGTGAAGCGGGTGCTGAAGGTGCCGAGCGAGGAGCAGCCGACCGCGAAGCAGACGTCGGTGACGCTGAGGTCGCCGCGCCGCAGCAGGGTCATCGCCCGCTCGATGCGCCGGGTCATCAGGTAGCTGTACGGCGATTCGCCGTAGGCGAGCCGGAACTCGCGGCTGAGGTGCCCGGCCGACATGTTCGCGCCGCGGGCCAGCGCCTCGACGTCCAGCGGCTGGGCGTACTCGCGGTCGATCCGGTCACGGACCCGGCGCAGCCGCGCGAGGTCGCTCAGGTGCTGCGCCGCGGCGCCCTTGGTGCTCACCCAAGCGATCGTGCCACAGGGCGGGGGCGGGTGTCCGGCCCTCCGGCCGGTGCGCCCCGGCCCCGCCCCGGCCGTCGGCGCGGTACGGGGGACAGGTCGCGGTACCGCTGACAGTCTGGAGGTACCGCCCGGGAGCACACCGGACGGGCACCGGCGACCGGCGGAGGACACGGCGATGAGCAGCTCGCAGGCGGCCGGGCGGCGGGAACGGATCCTCCGGGCTGCGGTGCGCGAGGGCCTGTTGGACCCGGAGCACGCGCTGCTGGCGGGCTTCGTCGACCTGGACGGCGTCGCGGCGAGCGTCGCGGCCCTGCGGCGCGCCTTCCCGGACGGGGTCGAGGTGCTGCACGCCTTCGCGGCCAAGGCGAACTGCCTGGTGCCCGTGCTGGAGCGGCTGCGCCGCCTCGGCATGGGGTGCGAGGTGGCCGGCCCCGGGGAGCTGGCCCAGGCGCTGGCGGCCGGCTTCGACCCGGGGCGGATCGTCCTCGACTCCCCGGCCAAGACCCGGGGCGAGCTGCGCCGCGCGCTGGACCTCGGGATCGCGGTGAACGCGGACAGCTTCCAGGAACTGGATCGGATCGACGGGATCCTGGCGGGCCGGCGGTCGTCCTCCCGGCTCGGGGTCCGGGTCAACCCGCAGGTCGGCGGCGGGTCGATCGCCGGTACGAGCACCGCCACCGCGACCTCGAAGTTCGGCGTCCCGCTGGCGGACGACGGGAGCGCCGAGCGGCTGCTGCGCGCCTATCGGGACCGGCCCTGGCTCACCTGGGTGCACGTGCACGTCGGCTCGCAGGGCTGCCCGCCGGAGCTGGTCGCCGAGGGCATTGCCCGGGCGGTCGAATTCGCCGAGGAGGTCGACCGCCGGCTCGGCCGGCGCCAGGTGACGGGCATCGACATCGGCGGCGGGCTCCCGGTCGACTTCGGCAGCGACGACACGGCACCCGGCTTCGACGCGTACGTGGCCCTGCTCCGGGCCCGGGTACCGGCCCTCTTCGGCGGCCGGTACCGGCTGGTCACCGAGTTCGGGCGCTCGCTGCTGGCGAAGAACGGGTTCACCGCCGCGTACGTCGAGTACACCAAGACCGCCGGCGGGCGGCGGATCGCGATCACCCACGCCGGCGTGCAGGTCGCCGCGCGGACCGTCTTCCTGCCGGAGGCGTGGCCGCTGCGGATCAGCGCGCACGACGGCACCGGAGCGGCCAAGGGCGGGCCGCCGGTGCCCCAGGACGTCGCGGGGCCGTGTTGCTTCGCCGGCGACCTGGTCGCCCGGGCCCGGCCGATGCCGCTGCTGGAGCCCGGTGACCTGGTCGCGCTGCTGGACACCGGGGCGTACTACGCGTCGAACCCCTTCGGCTACAACAGCCTGCTCGAGCCGGCGGTGCACGGCGCCCTGATCGAGGCCGACGGCACCGTGCGGTTCGAGCTGCTGCGGGCGGCCCAGACCCTGGACGAGCTGCTGACCCGGACGGGCGGCTGACCCGGGCGGTCCTCCCGCCGGTGTGACGCGGATCACGGGAGTGATGCGGGCGGTCCGCGGCCTCTTCCCTTCGACAGTGATCGCACCGGATCGCACGGAGGGGAAGCGATGAGGGTTCGTTCCGCGGCCATCGGCCGCAGGGGGCAGGGCAGGGGGCAGGAGGGGCCGCCGGTTCGGCTGCCCGGGCGGTGCGGTGGGGACCGTGCCGGGTCGGTCCGTACGGGCGGGTCGGGGGTGTCGTGATGAGCGTCCAGGACCGGATCGCGCCGGATCGTCCGTTCCCGCCGGTCGAGGGGGTGTCCCATCGCTTCGTGACCGTGCGCGGGGTGCGGTTCCACGTGGCGCAGGCAGGTCCGGCCGCAGGGGATGCGACGGGCCCGGCGGAGGCGGTGGTGCTGCTGCACGGGTTCCCTCAGCACTGGTACGCCTGGCGGCGGCTGATGCCCGAACTCGCCCGCGATCGGCGGGTGTTCGCGATCGACCTGCGGGGCTGCGGCTGGTCCGACGCGCCGTCGGGCGGTTACGACAGCGCCGGCCTGCTGGAGGACGTCCTGGGGGTGCTGGACGCGCTCGGGCTGGAGCGGGTGCGGCTGGTGGGGCACCAGTCCGGCGGGTGGCTGGGCTTCCGGCTGTGCCTGGCGGCGCCGGAGCGGTTCAGTGCCTTCCTCGCGGTGAACAGCGCGCATCCCTGGCCGCGGCGCCGGTTCGGCCTCCCCCTGTACGCCTGGCGGTACTGGTACACCGCCCTCTGGGAGTATCCCGGGGTCGGACGGCGGGTGCTGCGGCACTGGCCCGCCCTCACCCGCGCCATGCTGCGGTACTGGGCGGGCCGGGCGGCCGGGATCGAGGAGAGTGCCGTGCAGGAGTTCGCGCGGGCCTGTACGGCGCCGCAACGCGCCCGGGCGGGCGAGCAGTTGCTGTGGCAGTTCGTGCTGCACGACATTCCGGCGCTGGCCGGGGGCCGGTTCCGCGACCAGCGGCTGACGGTGCCCACCCTGGTGCTGCTGGGCGACCGGGACCCGGTGGTGCGCCCGCAGCCGCTGGTCGGCGCGCAGGACTTCACCGAGGCGCTGACCGTCCGGGTGGTGCCCGGCGGCCACCTGCTGGCCGAGGAGATCCCCGAGGTGGTCGCGGCGGTGGCGCGCGAGCACTTCGGCCGGGCGTGAACGGCGGGCCGCCGGTGACCGGGACGGCCGCGCGTCCGCAGCTGGATCCCGCGCTGGTCCGCGCGGCGCAGCGCGGCGACCCGATCGCGCTCGGCGACCTGATGGACCTGCTGGCACCGTACGTCGGGCGGATCTGCGGTCCGATCGCCCTGCAGGACGGGCCGGACGCGGCCCAGGAGGCGCTGATCGTGGTGCTTCGCAGCATCGGACAACTGCGCGACCACGCGGCTCTGTTCGGTTGGGTGAGGGCGATCGCGGTCCGGGAGGCGGTGCGGGTCGCCGTCCGTGCGAAGCGGCTGTCCGGCGACCCGGTGGAGGAGGTCGCCGGCGGCGCTGACCAGCAGCTCGCCACCGATGTCGGTGACGTGCTGGCGCGGCTGACCGCCGAGCACCGGGCGGTGCTCGTGCTGCGTGACCTGGAGGGGGTGGACGAGGCGACGGCCAGCGCGGTGCTGGCCGTACCGCCCGGCACCGTACGGTCGCGGCTCCACCGGGCCCGGCAGAGCTTTCGGAAGGTGTGGGAATCATGAGCCATGACATGCCGGTGGCCGAACTCGACCCGGTCCGGCGGCTGCGCGTGCTGGCGCGGACCCTGCCCGGTGCCCTGCACCACGGTGAGATCGTGCTGCCCGTCCCGCTGGAGCGGGTCTGGGCGGTGGCGTCCGACCTGGAGACCCAACTCCCCGTCCTGCTCTCCACGGTGAAGTCCTTCACGATCACCGACGTGGTGGGCGAGCGGCTGCGGGCCAGGGCGGTGGGCACCCTGGGGCAGCGGGCCGACTTCGAGGTGGTGCTGCGGCCGGGCTGGTGCCTGATGCGCAGCCGCTTCGTGGTCGGGGCGATGGCCGCGACGCCGGAGGGCGACGGCACCCGGTTCGGCTCGCTCGGGGGGTTCCGGCTGCCGGGGGCGCGGCTGCTCCGGCCGGTGCTGGACTCGCTCGGCGACCGGGCGGTGCGGCGCTTCGCGGAGCATCCGGACCTGCGGGCGTGAGGCGGCGACGGGTGTGCGCGGGGAGGTGCGGCGCCGACGCCGGCGCGCCGGCAGGTGGCACCCCCGTCCGGCGAGGCACGTTGCGAGAAGCCAAGCCGCCCGCGCTGCCACCAGGATGGCTTCGGGCGTCCGCCCCTGCCGGGCCGGACGCCGCCCCGCGCAGGACCCGAGGAGGCGGACCGCCGTGCCTGGAGAGACGCGCGCGCCCGCCGGTGCAGGAGAGAGGAGTTCCGGATGCTGGTGTGCGTGACGGGTGGCACCGGGTTCGTCGGCGCCCATTCGGTCGCGGCCCTGCTGCGGGCGGGCTGCCAGGTGCGCCTGCTGGTCCGGGACGAGGCCGGGGTGGGCCGGGCACTGCGGCCGCTCGGCGTCGATCCCGGCGCGGTCGAGGTGGTGGTCGGGGACGTGACCGACGAGGGTGCGGTGGCGAAGGCGGTGACCGGCGCCGAGGCGGTGCTGCACGCGGCGTCGGTGTACTCCTTCGACAGCCGGCGTGCGGACGAGATGCGGCGGACCAACGTCCGTGGCACGGAGCTGGTGCTGGCCGCCGCGCTGGCGGCCGGCGCGGCGCGGGTCGTCCACGTGTCGAGCGTCGGAGCGCTGTTCCCGGCCGAGGGGCCGGTGATCCGTACCGACTCGCCGGTCGGCGCGCCCCGCGAGGTGTACCTGGCGACCAAGGCGGCGGCCGAGGGGGTGGCCCGCCGCCACCAGGCGGCGGGGGCGCCGGTGGTGATCACCTACCCGCCGGCGCTGCTGGGCCCGCACGACCCGCACCTCGGGGACCAGAACTCCCGGCTGCGCAACGAGCTGCGCGGGCTGATGCCACTCTGGCCCGGCGGCGGGCTGCCGATCGGGGACGTCCGGGACACCGCCGCGATGCACGCGGCGCTGGTCACCGCTCCGGCGGACGGCCCGGCCCGCCACTTCGGTCCGCAGCACTACCTGACCACCCGCGAGTACGTCCGGACGGTCCGGGAGGTCACCGGGCGGCGGCTGCCGGCGATGTACCTGCCGGCCCGCGCGATGCTGCCGTTCGGGCTGCTGACCGGCGCGGTGCAGCACGTCTGGCCCTGGCACATCCCGGCCGAATACGGGGCCGTCTACACCTGCGCGGTGGCGGTGCCGGCCGAGGGGGCCGCGCCGCACGGCATCGCGGCGCGACCGGTGGCCGCGACGATGGCGGACACCGTCCGCTGGCTGCACCGGCGCGGCCTGCTGACGGACGGACAGGCCGGGCTGCTGCGCCACCCGGCCGGGCGGGCGGGGGAGCGGGGATGACCGCGGCGCGGGAGGTGTCGGCGGCGGCCCCGGAGCGCTGGGTGCGGGTGCCCGACAAGCTCGGCTACGACCTGACCAGGGAGAGCATCACCGCGCTGCTGGCGGGCCGCCCGGAGGTCGCCGGCACCGCGGTGCCGGCCTGCCCGGGGTGGACCGTACGGGATCTGGTCGCCCATCTGGCCGACGTCTGCCGGGCGGTCGGCGACGGTACGCAGGTCCTGCCGCTGGAGCACCCGGACCCGGACGAGGAGGCCGGCCTGGCGGAGCTGCTGGGCCGCTGGCCGGGGCTGTCCGCCCGGGTGCCGGAGCGGTCCGAGGGGCTGCGCGGGATCATCATGACGATGGACGCGCTGACCCACGAGCTGGACCTGCGGCAGGCGCTCGGCGATCCGGTGCCCGCCGCCCACCCCGCGTACCCGGCCTCGCTGGACCTGGTGGTGCTGGGGATGGGCCTGACCGTCGTCGCGCAGGGCCTGCCCGCGCTGCGGGTCGAGACGCCCGGCGCCGACTGGGTGATCGGCCAGGGGGAGCCCGGGATCACCGTGCGGGGGCACCGGCACGACCTCTTCCGCTCGCTGACCGGGCGGCGCACCCTCGCGCAGATCTCCCGGCTGGACTGGAGCGGGCCGCCCGGGCGCTGGCTTCCCGCCTTCACCTGGGGGCCGTTCAGCCCGCCGGAGCAGGCGGTCGAGGCCCCGGCGGCGGAGCCGGCGGACGCACCGGTGGCGGGGCGCTGACAGCAGGACGGGCGGCGCGGTGCGGCCACGGCCCGCCCGGGTACGGGCGCCGGGCCGCGGCTTCGCGCTGCGCGGGCGCCGCGGCCGCGGGCGGACCGGGGGACCGGCGCCGGGCGGCGGACCGGGCACGTTGGGAGAAGACCCGCGGCCCGTGGGTGCTGATCATCTGTAGGGCCGATCCGAACCGGACCGGGGACGCGCACAGTCGACGATGGAGGCTCTCATGAGTGACGCGCACGCCGGCGGGGCCGGCCTCGGCCGCCGGGCGGTCAGGATCGGATCGATCGCCCTGCGGCACGCGGGGCGGGCGGTGGGCGGGGCGGTGTTCCGCCGCGGCGAGGAGGGCACCGTCTCGGCGCGGCTCGCCGTGGCGGCGCCCGCGATGCTGACCGAGCTCGGCCCGTTCTACGTCAAGGTCGGCCAACTGCTCAGCACCCGGCGGGACTTGCTGCCGGAGCGGTGGTGCGGCGAGCTGGCGCGGCTGACCGACACCGTGCCGCCGCCGTCCCGGGAGGCGCTGACGGCCGTGCTGACCGAGGAGTTCGGGCCGGTCGAGCAGTGGCCGTTCGCCTCCTTCGAGTGGGAGCCGGTCGGCAGCGGGAGCATCGCCACGGTGCACCGCGCGGTGCTGGCCGACGGCACGGTGGTCGCGGTCAAGGTCCGGCGGCCGGGCATCGTCCCGGTGATGAGCGGGGACTTCCGGCTCGCCGGGGCGCTGGCCCGGGCGGCCGGCAAGCTGCCCGGGATGCGCCGGCTGCCGGCCGAGGAGATGCTCGGCCAGGTCGGCACCGCGGTGCTGGCGCAGGCCGATCTGGCCGCCGAGCGGGCCTCGTTGACGCAGCTGCGGGCCAACCTGGCGGGGGTGAAGGGGGTCCGGCTGCCGGCGCCGGTGGAGGGCTTCGGCGGCGACCAGGTGCTGGTGATGGAATTCCTGGACGACCTGCGGGACTTCCGCCCGGAGCCCTACAGCCCGCAGGAGCGCCGGGACGCCATGCAGCGGGTGCTGCGCACGGTGTACCAGATGCTGTTCCTGGACGGACTGGTCCACTGCGACCTGCATCCGGGCAACCTGCGGCTGGACGCCGCCGGCGACGTCGTGATGCTGGACGCCGGGTTCGTGGTGCGGCTGCCCGACCGGGTGCGCCGGCACTTCGGCGAGTTCTTCCTCAGCATGGCGCTCGGTCAGGGCCGGCGCTGCGCCGAGATCGTGATCGAGAGTGCCGCCCGGGTGCCCGAGGACTTCGACGAGGAGGCGTTCCGGGCGGCGGTCGAGGAACTGGTCGGGGACGCCTCCGCGGTGGTCGCGGCGGATTTCAACCTGGCCGCGTTCGCGCCCCGGTTGTTCAAGCTGCAGCGCAAGTTCGGGATCTTCGCGGCGGCGGAGTTCGCCTTCCCGTTGCTGTCGCTGCTGGTGCTGGAGGGCATGATCCACAGCTTCGACCCCGGGGTGGACTTCCAGGGCGAGGCGGTGCCGGTCCTGATGCAGGCCGTCGGTGCGCCGGACGGCCGACCGGGCGACTGAGGGCCCGGCGGGATGGTTCCTGCTGACCATCCCGCCCGTCGGGGGCCGGCGCGTCCCGGCCGGTCAGGCGCCGGGGACGACCGCGGCGGTCACCTCGGACGCCCTGATCGGGAGCGCCGCCTCCAGGGGCTGCCAGCCGTCGAGTTCGGGCAGGGCGAGCAGGATCGGGATGTCCAGGTTGCACGGCGGGCGGGTCAGGATGTCGGCCTCGACGGCCTTGCCGCCGGAGATCACCACCGGCTTCTGGACCGCCCCGATGAACAGGGGCTGGCGCACCATCGGGCGGGGGTCGAGTGGGCGCCTGGACACCACCGCGACCCGGACGGACCACTGCCCGTCCGGCAGGCCGATCAGCCGGTAGCCGCCGGGGCCGTCGAGGATGTCGCAGGACTTCGGCTGGCCTTCGGGGATCGATTCCTTGAAGGCGGCGACATAGATGCGGATCGGGTGGGGCGATTCGGGGACGTACACCTCGCCGTGGACGGATCCGCGGTGGGCGGCGGGGTTTCCGGGGCGCAGGGCGCTGGGGGCGGCACTCATGCCGAGCTGGCACATCAGTCGGAACCGTGCCGGCGGGACGCCGACACTGCGGGTGAAACGGCTGGTGAAGGTACCTAAACTGTTGTATCCGACCATGATGGAGATGTCGGTGACGCTCACCGAGGTCTCCAGCAGCAGCTTCTTGGCCATGCAGAGCCGGACGGCGGCGAGGAAGCGGCTGGGCGAGGTGCCGGTCAACGTGCGGAATACGCGTGAGAAGTAGAACTTGCTCAATATTGCCGTATCCGCGATATCGGTCAGTGTCAATGGTTCGTCGAACCGTTCCCACATCGTCGCGACGGCTCGCTCGACAGCGTCATGCAAGGAAGCTCTCCATTCCCCTGGGGTGGATGCCCTATTTGTGCTGCTGCATTGGCGGATTGAGCCTAGCGAGGGGGGCCGATGGACGCAATGGTGCCTTTTTGGACCGATTTTGATCATCCGTGCGCGGACGCTACCCATTGGGTGTGGAATCCGTGCGGGACGCGGACCGGCAGCGGTACGACGGCCACCGGCGGGCCGGTGAACCGGGCGGTGTCGAGCACGATCAGCTCGCCCCGGTCGGCGCGGGCGTCGTGGACGAAGGTGAGCAGCCAGCCGTCACCCTCGGGGGCGTGCGCCGCGCGCGGGACGAAGACCGCTCCGCCGGCCTCCCGGCCGGGTCCAAGGTCGTGGGCGTCCGTCACCCCGGCGGCCAGGTCGTGCCGCAGCAGCGTCGGGCCGGCCAGCGCGAAGCCCTCGCCCGCCCGCAGGCCCACGGTGAAGGCGTAACGGTGGCGGGAGCCGGCGAAGCGCTCGTCGATCCGGGGGAACTCCTGCGCCCGGCCGTCGAGCCGGTGCTCGCCCACGGTGCCGTGGCGGCGGTCGACGGTCCAGCGCCACAGGGTGGGGGTGGACTCGGTGGGGTGCAGCTGGTCGCGGTCGAAGGCCCGCTCGTGGCGGATCACGTCGATGACCGTCCGGTCTCCCTCCTCGTAGGCGTTGACCGGGTGGAAGACGAAGCAGGGGTCGATCTCCAGCCACAGGACGTCGGCGTCGGAGCCCTCGCGCGGCAGCAGCCCGAGCCGGGCGCCGTGGTTGTCGTCCCAGGTGTAGGGGACGCGGGAGCCGGCGTCGGCCGCCTTCGGGTCGAAGGTGACCGGCAGGTCGTAGACGATCGCGTGGCGGTCGGTCAGTGAGAAGGCGTGCACCATCGGGGTGCCCTTGACGGTGATCGGCTCGGCCCGCCGGACCTTGCCGTGCGCGTCGACGGTGAGGTGGGTCAGGTGCGGCAGGGTGTGGTCGTGGGTGAGGGCGTGCAGTTCGCCGGTCAGCGGGTCGCAGACCGGGTGGGCGGCGAAGCCGGCGGGCAGCGTGCCGTCGAAGTCGATCCGGGCGAGCGTCTCCAGCTCGTCGCCGATCTGGACCGGGAGCGCGCCGCCGTCGCCGAGGGCGAGGGTGCGGCCGGCGTGCCGGACCAGGCCGGCGTTGGCGGTGTCGCCGAGGCCCCGGCGGGGGCCGGGGGTGGGCAGTTCGCCGAGGGCGCGGGCGACCCGGTCGCTGCGCAGCCAGCGGTTGCGGTACCACTCGGCGCGGCCGCCGCGCAGCCGCAGGCCGTGGACCATCGCGTCGCCGGCGAAGGCGTGGTCGAGCGCGGGGTCGTGCGCGCCGAGCGGGTTGGCGCCGATCCGCAGCAGGGTGCCGTCGAGCTCGGGCGGGAGCTGGCCGCGGACGGCCAGGTCGCGGCGGGTGGTCTCCTCCTTGACCGGCCGGTATCCGCCGGTCAGGAGGTGCGACGTGCTGTGGGCGAGGGAGGTGGACATCCGGCGTCTCCTTGCATATCGACGTTATATAACACTGTTGTATGAAGGTTCGCGCCGCCGTGAGAGGATGTCAAGGGTGAGCCCACGTCAGATCGATCCCACGCTAGGACCGCAACTCGTGGAAGCCGCAGCGAGGTTGCTCGCGGAGGAGGGCCCCAAGGCGCTGTCGACGCGCCGGCTCGCCGCCGAGGTGGGCACCTCCACGATGGCGGTCTACACGCACTTCGGCGGCAAGGGCGACCTGGTCAGGGCGATGGTCCGGGAGGGCTTCAGCTACCTCAACCGCAGTCTCACCGACGTCCGCGAGAGCGAGGACCCGGTCGCCGACGTGGCCGTCCTCGGCTGGGCGTACCGCCGCAACGCCCTCGAACACCGCAATCTCTACAACGTGATGTTCGGCAGCGCGGTGCTCGGCAGCTTCTCGCTCGCCGACGAGGACCGTCAGCACGGGCGCTACACCCTGGAGACCCTGGTCCGGGCCGTCGCCCGCTGCATGGCGACCGGCCGGCTGCGGCCCGGCGACCCGCAGTCCGTGGCCCACCAGCTGTGGATCGCCCTGCACGGGCTGGTCACCCTCGAACTCGGCGGCTACCTGATCCCGCCGAACGACGCGGACACCTGCTTCGAGGCCCAGGTCGGCGGACTGCTGATGGGCGCCGGCGCCGACCCGGCCGAGACCCTGGACTCGCTGGAGCGGGCACGCGGACGGCTGGTCTGAGGGTGCCGGAGCGGGCACGCGGACGACGGGCCTGAGGGTGCCGGAGCGGGCACGCGGACGGCTGGTCTGAGGGTGCCGGAGCGGGCACGCGGACGACGGGCCTGAGCGCGCTGTGCGCCCGGGCCCGCCGCGGTGCCGCTCCGGTCAGTGCGGGGCGTTCCAGGGCGCCGTGGGCCACCAGATGTAGCCCAGCCGGCCCAGGATCCGCACGTCCCAGTACACCAGCGTGAAGACGCCGGCCACCAGGAAGGCCGCGGCCGTCACGGCCGCCACCCGCCCCGGCGAGGCCGACAGCAGGCGCCGCAGCCGACCGCCCAGCCCGTACGTCAGCGCGACCACCAGCACCGACATCACCAGGATGTTGCCCAGCGACTGCAGGGTGAAGGCCGCGGCGCCGTACAGCGGGTTGTGCGTGCTCGCGGCGTGCCGGAAGAGGTCCCGGAACAGCGGGTACGGGCGCCCGATCAGGAACCCGCCGACCAGCGCGCCCAGCACCACCATCGGGGCGTTCGGGAACCGCCGGGACAACGGTCCCAGCGGGTCCTTCACCACGCCCGCCGCGGCCAGCCCCAGCACGATCATGGCCAGGCCGATCAGACCGAAGGCGATCATCGACTGGGCGCTGCGCGCCGAGATCGTGCCGGCCGGCGCCGAGGCCGTCGAGAACTGCGGCATCCGGGTGCCGACGATCCCGACCAGCGCGCCGTACGCGGCCGACACCGGGATCATCCCGACCGCCATCCAGCCCAGCGGCCCGGCCGTGTGCAGGAGCTTCTCGCGGCGCGAGCCGCTGCTGCCCACCATCGGGCCCACCGCGCCGAACACCGCGATGTTGCAGGCCGTGAACGAGCCGGCCAGGCCGGTCACGAACGCGAACAGCACACCCGACGCGACACTCGCGATCGGCGTCCCGTGGGCGTCGTGGCCGAGCAGGGCGTTGGCCGTGTTGACGCCGATCTCGGTGTCCACCAGTTTCGAGGACCAGGCGTAGGAGAGGAACAGGCCGAAAGCGGCGCTCAGCAGTACCAGGAGTCCGCGGCGACGCGGAAAGCTCCCACTGACGAAGAGCGAGGTACGGTCGGCCTCGGTGACGGGCGCCGGCGCACGCTTGAGATCACTCACGTAGGTGTTCTTCCTCTGGAGGGGCGGTGCGGGACGGCTTGATTCTGGGGGGGACGGAGTCGCCACGTCTTCTTCCGTCGTGCTCTCGGCTGGGCACGTTCGAAGTAGACGGCCCTTCGGGCGGACCGCAAGGATTTCGGTTGGAGAGCTGCGCCCGATAGCAGCCCCGATCCCCGGAGGAAAACCATGGCGGGTTCTTGGCGTGCGCTCAGGCGCCGCATTCTGACCCCAGATCATTCGGAAACACTGCTTTCCAAGCGAGGCTTCCACGAGAAGAGCGCGGATTCCCGGGACCTCCTGGAGACCGTCGGCGCGACCTTTCTCACCGGATACGCCTACGTGATGGAGGCGCGGACGGTCGCCGACGCCGAGACGCGGCTGGAGGAGATTCCCGAGCAATTCCGGGGATTCGCCTACGAGGGCGCCGGAATGGGCGCCGCGATGCTGGACGGCTTCGGCCTCGGCAACGGCCGCAAGGTGGCCGACCTGCTCGCCGGCCGCGGCCGCCACCACAGCTACATGGTCTACGTCGGCGTGGGCTGGGCGATGGCCCGGCTGCCGAGGTTCCGCTGGGCCGCGGTCAGCCCGCCGGACCCGCTGCTGCGCTGGCTGGTGCTCGACGGCTACGGCTTCCACCAGGCGTACTTCCACACCCGCAAGTACGTCCACGAGCACTACCAGGAGCGCCGCTTCCCGTGGCCGGCCGGCGCCCCCGCGGGCTACTCGGACCGGGCGCTCGACCAGGGCATCGGCCGTGCCATGTGGTTCGTCGGCGGCTCCGCCCCCGACGTGGTGGCCGACCTGATCGACCGGTTCCCCGAGTCCCGCCGGGAGGACCTCTACAGCGGCGCCGGACTGGCCGCGACCTACGCGGGCGGCGGCGACGAGGCCGAGCTGCGTCTCTTCCTGCGGCGGGCCGGCAAGTACCGTACGCAGGTCGCCCAGGCCTCCGCCTTCGCCGCCACCGCGCGGGTGGAGGCCGGCCTGGTCACCCCGCACACCGAACTGGCGGCCCGGTTCTTCTGCGACCTGACGCCGCAGCAGGCGGCCGCGCTCTGCGACAAGGCCCGACCCGTCCCGGTGGTGGACGGCGCGGTGCCCGCGTACGAGGTGTGGCGCCGGCGGATCGCCGAGCAGCTGGTCGCCCAGGGCGACGTGGTCGCATGAGCGTCCCCGACGCCGCGCGCACCCGCGCCCGGCGGCTCCCGCCCGGCCCGCCGGCCCGCCGGGCCCCGGCCCTGCTGGCCAGCATGGCGCGCGACCGGCTCACCGTGATGACCTCGGCGGCGCTGCGCTACGGCGACGCCGTGCGGCTGCCGCTCGGCCCCAAGACGCTGTTCTTCTTCAACCACCCGGACCACGCCAAGCGGGTGCTGGCCGACAACGCGGCCAACTACCACAAGGGCATCGGCCTGGTGCACGCCCGCCGGGCGCTCGGCGACGGGCTGCTGACCAGCGAGGGCGATCTGTGGCGCGCCCAGCGCAAGGTCATCCAGCCGGTCTTCCAGCCCCGCCGGATCGCCCGGCAGACCGGCGTGATCGCGGAGGAGGCGGCCAAGCTGGTCGCCCGGCTGCGCGCGCACGCCGGCGGCGGCCCGGTCGACATCCGGGAGGAGATGACCGGGCTCACCCTGGGCATCCTCGGCCGGACCCTGCTCGACGCGGACCTGGGCGCCTACGACTCCATCGGGGAGTCCTTCGAGGTGGTCCAGGACCAGGCGATCTTCGAGATGATGTCGCTCAGCGCCGTCCCGTCGTGGCTGCCGCTGCCCCAGCAGCGGCGCTTCCGCCGGGCCCGCGCCGACCTGGAGCGGATCACCGCGGAGCTGGCCGCCGAACGCGCCGCGCGTCCCGCCGAGGACGGCGACGACGTGCTCTCCCGGCTGATCGAGGCGACCGCCGCCGAGCCGGACGAGGCCGTCCGCCGGCAGCGGATGCGGGACGAGCTGGTGACCCTGCTGCTGGCCGGGCACGAGACCACCGCCTCCACGCTCAGCTGGACCTTCACCGAGCTCGACCAGCACCCGCTGGTGTGGGAGAAGGTGCACGCCGAGGTGGTGAGCGTGCTGGGGGACCGTCAACCCACCCCCGAGGACCTGCACCGGCTGACCTACACCTCGATGGTGCTGGAGGAGGTGATGCGGCTCCACCCGCCGGTCTGGATCCTGCCCCGCAAGGCGCAGCAGGAGGACGAGATCGGCGGGTTCCACGTGCCGGCCGGCGCCGAGGTGCTGATCTGCCCGTACACCCTGCACCGCCACCCCGACTTCTGGGAGGCGCCGGACCGCTTCGACCCGGAGCGGTTCGCACCGGACCGGGCGGGCAGCCGGCACCGCTACAGCTACATCCCGTTCGGCGCCGGCCCGCGCTACTGCGTGGGCAGCAGCCTGGGTCTGCTGGAGGCGACCGTGGTGATCGCGGCCGTCGTCCGTGAGCTGAAGCTGGCGAAGGCGCCCGGCCATGTGGTCCGGCCGGAGCCGATGCTGACCCTGCGGGTCCAGGGCGGTCTGCCGATGACCGTGCACCCGGTCGACTGACCCGGTCCCGCCCGTGAAGGAGCCCCCCGGCCGGGTGCACGGCCGGGGGGCTCCTTCACGGGCGGGGCGGTCGGTCAGTCGTCCAACCGCTGGAAGCCGCCCGCGAAGTAGAGCAGCGGGTCGTCGGCCGGAGCGCGGCCGATGTCCAGCACCGAGCCGAGGAAGATCGAGTGGTCGCCGCCGTCGTACTCGGCGGTCAGCTCGCACTCCAGCCAGGCCTGGGCGCCGACCAGCACGGGTGCCCCGGTGAACCGGCCGGGGACGGTCTCCACGGCCTCGAACTCCTCGGCGCCGCGGGGTCGGTGGCGGTCCGCGAAGTGCCGGGCCGCCTTCTCCTGGCCGCCCGAGAGGACCGAGACGGCGAAGGCCTGCTCGGCCAGGATGGTCTCGTGCACGGCGGCCGTCCGCAGCACGCAGACCAGGATCACCGCCGGGTCCAGCGAGACCGAGGTGAAGGAGTTGGCCGTCATGCCCCGGGGGGCGGTCCGGCCGGCCGTGAGCACGGTGACACCGGTGGCGAACCTCCCCAGCACGCCGCGCAGTTCGCTCCGGTCGTGGGTGGGGCGCTGGTGGCCGGCCCGGGCGGTCGCCGGGCCGCCCGCGGGCAGTCTGTCGGTCGAGGTCATCGGCTACGCCTCGCTCGGGACGGGGACGGGCCGCGCGGCGGCCCGCGCGGCGGCGCCGACGGGCGCCGCCGTGAACGGCTCCAGGGCCTGGCGCAGCTGCTCCGGGACCCTGGTCGGCCGGGTGTCGTTGTTCGGCCCGCGCATGCACGCGACCCGCTGCTGACCCCGGGCGACCAGCTCCTCGCCGCCGCCGGCGGGCAGCCGGACGTAGTCGAAGGCGAAGCCGATCTGGGTCTGGGTGAGGTCCTGCAGCCGCATCCGGATCGACAGCTCGTCGAAGGCGGTGATCTCCGCGAAGAACTCGCAGTCCACCTTGAGGGTGAACAGCTTCAGGTCGTCGCGGATGTCCGCGAGCACCTCGGGGGCCAGCTCCCGCAGGAACATCTCCCGACAGCGCCCCTGCCAGCGCAGGTAGTTGACGTAGTACACGTTGCCGACCAGGTTGGTCTCCTCGAACCCGACGAGGTGGCGGTACTCGTAGAACGGCTGCATGATCAGTCCTCGCTCTCCGACATCAGGGCGAACATCACCGGTACGTCGACCCCGTGCAGGGCCGTCGGGAAGGTCGCGATCCGCGCATCGCCGGACCGCAGCAGGACCCAGCGCTCCGGAGTGTCCGGCACGTCGGCCGGCGTCAGGCCGGCCAGCGCGCGGCCGTTCTTGCGCAGGCACTCGGTCGCGCCCCAGACCCGCGCGGCGGCGGAGGTGAGGTGCTCGTCGTGCTCCGCGGCCAGCAGCTCGGCGAGGGCGAAGCCGTCCGGGCCGAGCAGGGCGGCCCAGTCGGCCGCCGAGCGGTCCGTCACGGGCTCCACGTCGCAGCCCACCGGGCCCGACCCGAGCACCGTGAAGGTGACGCCGGCGCCGTGCGAGGAGGACACCCGGCCGGTGTCGATCTCCGGCCGGCCGTCCGGTCGGTAGCGCACCGGTGTCTGCCGCCCGAGCGCCCAGGCGACGGCGGCCGCCGTCCGCTCCCGGCGCTCCGCGACGCCCTCCGCGGGCCGGTAGCCGTCCGGCAGGACGACGCCCCGCAGGGGTGTGCCCAGCAGCGTCTCGGCGCGGCGCTCCAGGTAGCCGCCGAGCAGCGCGGGGTGCCACGGGCCGGTCCCGTCCTGCTTGCGCACCGCCCGCAGTTCCAGGCCCTCCCAGCGCTCGACCAGCAGGCCTTCCTGGTCGCGCACGTCGAGGTCGTACAGGTAGGTGTCACCGTCGCGGGAGCGCTCGACGGCGTGCAGGGTGACCTGCTTGTCGGTGTCCCCGCCGGCCGGCGCGGCCAGGTGCAGCCGCCGGACGCTGACCGGGAGCAGGGTGGCGTCCGGGACGCAGGCCTGGATCGAGTGCATCAGCGCGTCCCGGGTGCCCGGGTCGGCCAGCACCAGGCTGTCCGGCAGGTAGCCGGCGAACCAGGGCGCGGCCGCCGTGGTGGAGATCTCCGCGACGCAGCCCTTGGCGGCCAGCTCCCGGTAGCCGAGCAGGCGCTGGAAGCGTCCGCCCTGGAAGAGCACCGGGCCGTAGAGGTCGCGGGCCGGGTCGAGCGGCACCCGCGGGGCGTCCTCGGCGACCGGCCGCGGGCCGGCGTCCTCGGGGGCCGGGGCGCCGAAGCGCAGGGTGGCCCGGAAGTGGTCCGCCTGGAAGTTGGTCTCGCTGCTGCGGATCACCGCCTGGACGGTGCCGGCCTCCTTGGCCAGCACCGCGACCCGCACGGTGGTGGTGCCGCCGACCGGGACGACGATCGGCCGCAGGAACTCCATGTCCTCCAGCGTCGGCACGCCCGGCAGCCCGAGCAGGGCCGAGCCGGCCTGCGACATCGCCTCCATGCCCAGGACGGCGGGGAAGAGCAGGTCCCCGTCGAGCAGGTGGTCCGAGAGGTAGGGGTCGCCGGCCGCGGAGAGGTCCGCGTCGGCCACCAGCTCGATGCCCGGGTAGTACGCCTGCGGCCGCTCCAGGAAGCGCAGCAGCGGCAGTTCGCGCCGGCCGAGGTCGAGCGTGGGCAGGCCGCCGGCCCGGCCCATCACGACCATCGCGGTGGGCGCGGCCGGGTCGGCGAGCAGCTGCTTGAGCAGTGCGACGCCCTGCTCGGTCGGGATCGGCTCGATGCCCTCGCGGATCAGCGCCTCCAGCACGCCGAGCCGCTCGCCCATCCCGGCCCCCGACCACACCGACCACTCCAGGGCCAGGCAGCGGCAGTCCGGGTAGTCCTCCTGGACCCGCAGGGTCAGGTCGGTGAGCCAGTCGTTGGCGGTGGCGTAGTCCGCCTCGCCGCGCAGGCCGGCCCGGCCGATGATGGAGCCGAAGGTGACCAGCAGCCGCAGCGCGGCGGGGTCGGTGGCGGCCAGCACGTTCTCCAGGCCGGTGATCTTGGTGGCCAGGGTCCGCCGGAACGAGGACTCGTCCAGGTTGGCCAGGCCGTGCGGCTCGTTGCGGCCGGCGCCGTGCAGGACGGCGGTCACCGGCCCGAGCGCGGCGCGGATCTCGCCGACCGCGTCCTTGACCTCGTCGGCGGAGGTGACGTCGGCCCGCGCGTAGTGGAAGGCCACACCCGCGGCCTCCATCCGCTCCAGGTTCGCCGCCAGCTCGGTGTCCCGCGCCGGGTCCGAGCGGCCCAGCAGGCCGATCGAGGCGCCGGTGTCGAGCGCGAGTTCCAGCGCGCACTCGGCGGTGATGCCCTTGCCGCCGCCGGTCACCAGCAGGACGTCGGTGCCGTCCAGGGCCGGGCGTCCGGCCCCGTCGGCGGCCGGCGCCAGCGGCCGCAGCACCGGGACCCGGCGCACGCCCTCCCGGTCGTAGTGGATCTCGGCGAAGCCGGAGGTCCCGGCCACGTCCGCGGCGATCCGGGTGCCCAGCTCCCGGGCGGTGGCGTCCGCCAGGTCGTCCGGCAGCGGCAGCGTGACCAGGGTGGTGGTGACCCCCGGCGCCTCCAGGTGCAGGGTCTTGGCCAGGCCGGCCGCACCGCGCCGGTCGCCGACCGCCACGAACCGGCCGCCGCCGCCGGCGGACAGCGCGGCCCGGGCGGCGCTCAGCATCAGCGCCGCGTGCTCCTGCCCGCAGTCCCGCGGCAGGCAGAGCAGCACCCCGCCGCCGAGGCCGGCCGAGTCCAGCGAGCGGCGCAGCGCCTCCGCCAGCGGGTGCCGCTCCGGGGCGAAGACCTGCCAGCGGCCCGGCGTCTGCCCGGGCCGGGCGAGGGCCGCCCTGGGCGCCGGGACGAGGTCGACGGCGAAGGCCCGCACCCAGGGGGCGACGCCGGCGGCGATCCGCGGCGCCTCGTCCCGGCCGTCCGCGGTCTCGGCCAACTCGTCCAGCAGCCCGGCGAGTTCGCCCAGGGTGGAGGTCGCGAAGGCGGAGGTGACCATCGGGGCCGAGATGCCGAGTTCCTGCGCCGCCTGGTTCATGATCTGGCCGACGGTGATGGAGCTCAGGTGCAGTTCGTCCAGCGGGTTGATGTGCGGGCCGACCGCGTCGAGGGGCAGTTCGGCCCGGTCGGCGGCCAGCTGCAGCAGGACCTGCAGGCTGCTGGTGCCCGGCTCGGCCGTGGCCGTGGCCGTTGCGGCGGCGACCGGCGCCGCCGTGGCGGCCGCCGTGGCGGGCCGCTCCTCGCGCTGCACGCCGGCGAAGGTGAAGTCACCCTCCGGCGCCGCCTCGCAAGGGCTGGCGAAGAAGCGGAACTCCTTGTCCAGCGGCAGCGGCCGGGTGAAGCGGTCGCGGAACAGCTCCGCGTGCCGGACGGGGGCGCCCAGCGCGAACGCCGCCGCCACCGCGCCGAACAGGCCGGCCAGCGAGCCGCTGTCCGACTCCAGCGAGACGGTCGGCACCGACGGCGCGATCTCGCCCGCCAGGCCGCGCAGCACCCGCCCGGGCCCGACCTCCACCAGCAGGTCGACGTCGGACGCCAGCGCCCGGACGGCCTCGTCGAAGCGCACCGGGTCCAGCACCTGCCGGGTGAGCAGCTCCACCACATCCACCTCGGACGGGAGTTCGCCGGCGGTGACGGTGGAGAGCATCCGTCTGGCCAGCGGAGCGAAGGTCTCGGTCGCCAGGTGGGCGCGCAGCCCCTCGGCGGCCGGGGCCACCGCCTCCGAGTGGAAGGCGTGCGACACGTTGATCCGGGCGGTGCCGATACCGGCGGCGGCGGCCTTGGCGCAGACCCGCTCCACCGCCGCGACCGGTCCCGAGACGACAGTCTGCGCGGGGCTGTTGTAGCCCGCGATCACCACCGGCTCACCGGTCAGCAGCGGTTCGACCAGCGCGGCCTCGGCGGCGATGCCCGCCATCGTCCCACCGCCGTCGCTGGCGTCCGCCATGATCCGCCCGCGGGCGGCGGCGATCCGCAGCAGCGCGCTCTCGTCCATGGCGCCGGCCCAGTGCAGCGCGGTCACCTCGCCGAGGCTGTGGCCGGCCGCGCCGACGGCCTCGATGCCGAGGGCGGCGAGCACCCGCAGCCCGGCGACGGACGCGGTGACGATCCGCGGTTGCGCCACGGCGGTGGCGACCAGGTCGCCGCCGGTGGGCTGGGCGTGGGTGTCGTACAGCTCGTCCACGGTGGCGAAGCGCCGCCGGAGCGCGCCGCCGTCGCCGCGCCGCCCGGCGCCCTGGCCGGGGAAGAGGAAGCCGATCCGCGGGTTGAGGGCGGCGTTGCCGAGGTACACCCCGCCGCTCGGGTCCAGCACCGAGCGGGCGCCGGAGTCCAGCAGGGTCAGCAGCTTGGTGAAGCGTGCCTCGGCCTGCTCCGGGTCGGCGGCGACCACGGCGGCGCGGATCGGGCGGTCCGCCAGGTCGCCCTGCAGGGTGGCGGCCAGGTCGCCGAGTTCGGCGAAGGACAGCCGGGGGGTGAGCCCCGCGAGGGTGGCCACCTTGCCGCGCAGTTCGGCCATCCCGTCGGCGTCGAGGAGCAGCAGCTCGACGTCCTGCCGGGAGGCGACCAGCCGGCGGGTGGTGGTGCCGACGCCGGTCTTGCGGACGCCGTCGGCGTGCTCGACCACCACGTGGGCGTTGATGCCGCCGAAGCCCATCGAGGAGACGCCGGCGCGTACCGGCGCGTCCTGCGGCCACAGTTCGGCCTGGTCCGGCACCCGCAGGGCGGGCCGCTCGCCGGTCAGCTCCGGGTGCGGGTCGGTGTGGCTGGTGGCCGGGGGGATCACCTGGTGGCGCACCGCCAGGACGGCCTTGAGCAGGCCGGCGACCCCGGCGGCCGCCTTGGTGTGGCCGAAGTTGCCCTTCACCGTGCTGATCGCGGCCGGCGGCGCGTCCGGGTCGGCGGCGCGGCGGGCCTCGGTGAAGGCGCGCAGCTCGGTGGCGTCCCCGACCGCGGTGCCGGTGCCGTGGCCCTCGAAGTACGACACCGTCTCGATGCCGAACCCGGCTGTGGCGTAAGCCCGTTGGAGGGCGAGCCGGTGCCCGCTCGCCTCGGGGCGGGTGATGCCGCCCTTGCCGTCGGAGGAGTAGCCCCAGCCGGCGATCGACGCGTAGCGGAACCGGCCCTCGCTGCGGGCGTCCTGATCACGCATCAGGACGAGCATGCCGCAGCCCTCGCCGGGCCAGAAGCCGTTGGAGCCCTTGTCGTAGACCTTCATCTCGCCGGTGGCCAGCGCGCCGGTCTTGGCGAAGCCGATCACCTCGAAGGGGTCGATGCTGAGGTCCACGCCGCCGACGATCGCGACGTCCAGGCGCCCGTCGACCAGCGCGTCGCAGGCGGTGGCGACCGACAGCAGCGAGGAGGAGCAGGCGCCGTCGACGGTGAACCCGCCGCCCTTGAAGTCGAAGTGGTTGCAGATCCGGCCGGCGATGGTGTTGGCCAGGCCACCGGCCAGAGTGTCCTCGCCGATCGGCGGGAAGGGGCTCTTGTAGCGCTCCTCCAGGCCGTCCAGGAACCCGGCCAGCGAGGCGTCGTCCCAGCCCTGCTCGCGCAGCGCGGCGCCGACCGTGCGCCGGACGTACGGCCAGCGCAGCCGCATCAGGTTGGCCCGGCTGAACTCGCCGGTGAGGGTGTTGCCGATGATGACCCCGGTGTTGGCCTCGGCGAGGCCGGCGCCGAGCGGGAACCCGGCGTCCTCCAGGGCGCGGGCGGCGGTGTCGAGCGCCAGCCAGTGCGTCATGTCGGTGGCGCGGAAGGTCGAGCCGGCGACCCGGTGCTTGACCCGGTCGAACTCGAAGCCCTCGATCACCGCGGCCTTGGCGGAGTAGAACTTGTCCGGGGCGGACGGGTCCGGGTCGTAGTAGTCCTCGGCCCGCATCCGCTCGTCCGGCAGGCGGCGGAACGCCCGGCGGCCGGTGAGCACGTTCTGCCAGAGCTGCTCCGGCGAGTCCGCGTCGGGGTAGCGGCAGGCGATGCCGACGACGGCTATCCCTGCGGGCTTGGTGGGGTTGGTGGTCATGCGGCCATCGCCTCGGATCCGGTCTGCTTGCCGATCTCGGCGGCGATGCTGTCGCCGAGTCCGGTCCCGGACGCCTTGGCGTCCCGGGACCGCTTGATCAGGTGCGCCACCCACCAGCCGGCCCCGCGCAGCCCGCAGACCACGGTGACCGCGAAGAACAGCGTGTAGACGACGTTGAAGAGCATCAGGACGCCGTAGACCATGCCGACCCAGGAACCGAACATGAACTGGTTGCGGGGCTTGGACGGCGTGGTGCCCGGGTCGCTGATCATGTAGTTGGTGAAGAGCACGAAGGCCACGCCGCTCATCGGGCCGAGCGCCGAGAAGATGGCCACGTCCCAGACCCAGTGCCGGATCAGGGCCTGGATCACGAAGCCGCCGAGCCACCCGACGATCAGCGCGACCTTCTTGGTCAGCAGGGCGTTGATCACGGTGCCGGAGGTGACGATGATCAGCGGGATGGCCACCCGGAAGAACGTGTTGGCGTTCTCGGTGAACTCGTACGGCGGGGCGATGCTCACCCAGGAGCCGTAACAGACCAGGGTGACGGTGATCCCGAAGTTGGACGGGTTCATGAAGTGCCGCATCCGGCCGGCCACCGGCGCCTGCAGCGCGTGCTTGCCGGCCACGCCGACGAAGGTCGCGAACAGCACCGGGAGGATCTGGTCGTTCGCGTAGAGCAGCATGTTCGCGGCCAGCGCGGTGATGTGCGAGGGGAGCAGGAACTCGTACAGGCCGCGCATGCCGTTGCCGCGGAACCGCGAGGTGCGGCGCTGCGCCCAGGCGCTGAGGACCTCGAAGGCGATCTCGGTGACGTAGGCGGTCAGCACCGCGATGATCGGCCAGAGCCAGGGCTGCTCGAAGCCGAGCAGGGTGTAGCCGAAGATGTTGAAGACGGAGATGGAGATCGCGAAGTTGCGCAGCGCGAGGTAGCGCGGGTCCTTCGCGGCGGGGGGCGCGGCGGCGGGCACGGGCACCGGCTTGGGGGCCGTGCGGGGGGTGACGGGACTCATCGGCTCGGAACCTCCTGGACGTCGCTGGTCAGCAGCAGCGAGTGGGTGCCGGGCTGCAGCTGCTCGGTCTTCTCGTGCATCGCGCCGGAGGTGTCCCGCCAGCAGAGCTCCACGGTGACCGGGCCGTTGTAGGCGGCGAGGCCGAAGTGCACGTCGAAGCTGCGGTACCCGCCGTGGCCGCTGCCGCCGTCCAGCTGGGAGACCCGGGTGCCGTCCGGTGTGGTGATCTTCACGGTGGCGCCGTATGCGGGGGTGCCGGTGTTGGTGATGCCCTGGCCGGCCGTGGCCTCGCCGGAGGGGCGGTACAGCCGCAGGTTGAGGAAGTTGCCGGGCTTGGGAGCCTGGTTGGCGTAGAAGGCCGGCGGTCCCCACTGGCGGGCGACGGCGAAGTCCAGCAGGCCGCTGCCGGTGGTGTCACCGGTGGCTATGGCCCGGGTCGGGGTGGGGACCGCCAGGCCCAGCTGCTTGCTGATGTTGGCGAAGGTGCCGCTCGGCGTCCGGGCGTAGAAGGCGAGCACGTCGTCGCCGGCCAGGTCGTCGCCGGGCTGGACGTTGGGCCACATCGCCGGGTTGGAGAGCAGGTCGTCGTTGGTCATGGCCATCTCCTGCAGCCACGGCCACCGGTCGATGTTGCCCTTGACGAAGCCGTCGGCCTGGAGGATGGAGAGATTGCCGTCGTTGCGGAAGTCGGCCATCTTGGTGTCCCAGCCCCAGCCGGTCCACGCCACGCCGTGCTCGCGGGCCTCCTGGGTGAACGGCGCGACGCCGTCCTCCAGTTGCCGCTTCATGTCGGCGTTGTCCTTGGCCTGGTTCACCCAGAGGAAGTTGGACTCCTCCAGGCCCCAGGCCGCGGTGATGTTGCTGACCATCATGTCGAAGCTGCCGTTGTTGTTGATGTCGGCGAAGTCGACGCCCATGCCCTTGAACGAGCCCTTGCCGAGCACGAAGGACTTGGGGGTGGTCGCGTCCCGCCGGCCGGTCGCCTCGATGAACTTGATGCGGCCCGGCGTGGACTGGTTGTGCAGCAGGTGCGCGTGGCCGAAGTCGTTGGCGATGTAGAGGTCCGGGCGGCCCTGGCCGGTGAGGTCGGCGCCCGCGATGGCCAGCGTCCAGCCGGTGGAGGCGTCGAAGGGGATGGCGTCCCGCTCCTCGACGAAGGCGACGTCCGGCTCGGGGCCGGTGCTGGCCTTCGCCCAGCGCAGCACGTGGTCGCCGCCGGCGTTCTTGGCACTGGAGAGGGACTCGTTCATCTCCACGTTGTTCAGGCCGTTCGGGTCGAGCACGTCCGAGTCGGGGAAGTAGTTCCCGATCACGATCGACGGGTGGCCGCTGCCGTCCAGGTCGCCGACGTACGCCGCGTCGGTGTTCCAGCGGGGGCCGTGGTACTTGCCGTCGAGGGACTGCGAGGGCACCACTTCGCGCGCCGTGTAGCTCTTGGCGGTGAGCGTGCCGGCGTCGGAGTTCGCCAGGAAGACGACCGGGGTGCGGCCCCAGTAGGTGGCCAGCAGGTCGGTCCGGCCGTCGCCGTTGAAGTCCCCGGGGGTGCAGCCGGTCGGCGCCATGGTGTTGTCCATCGGCAGCGGAGCGGCGTCCAGGACGAACGGGGTGAAGCGGTCGGCCTGGCGGGCGGTGGGGGTGTACGTCACCACGATCTGGTCGGTCCTGGTGTCGACGATGCACATGCCGTCGGCCAGGCCGTGCCCGGTCAGGTCGTTGATGGCGATGCCGGCGCCGACCGAGGAGATCCAGGAGCGGATCTTGTGGTACGCCGGGTTCACCACCCGGACGGTGTTCATCGGCTGGGACTCGTACCCGGGAGGCATCGCGATCGGCATCTCCTGGAACTTGTACTGCGTGGCGACCTCGTCGCCCCCGGCCACCGCCACCCCGTCCCGGACGGCGAAGAACAGTGAGGTCGCCACCACCACCGTCGCCACTCCCGGAATCAGTCTACGAATTCGCTCGCGGTACAACGCATTCCCCTCTCCATGCAGGCATTCCGTGCAGGAATAACAATGTGATGGATAGTCGGCCGGATAGGCTGTTCAACTCCCTTTGTAGGCCGTCATAGTTTTTGAGCATGAGTCACCCCCTGCCGTCCCGCTTCTCCCATCTTGCCCACCGGTTCTGCGGGCGCCGGCCGGGAGGGAGAGCACGTTCGGAGAAGACAGCCGGACGCGGCGGCTGTGAAGCTCGTGGACAGAAGGTGTTGTTCCAATCGGATTCCGCGACCCCGAGGACGTTCCATGGCGCAGACTTATGACGACATCGTTGTCGGATCGGGCTCGGCCGGCGCGGCGATCGCCGCACGGCTCAGCGAGGACCCTTCGCGCAAGGTGCTCCTGCTGGAGGCCGGTCCTGACTTCCCAGGGACCGCCGACCTCCCGGACGACATCCGGGACGGCAACGCGATGTCCCTGAGCGCGCACGACTGGAAGTTCAGGGCCGAGATCAGCGACGGCCGCAGGATTCTCTTCCCCCGCGGGAAGGTGTCCGGAGGATCATCCTCGGTAGGGGCGACCATCGCCCTGCGGGGTGTTCCCGAGAATTTCGACGAATGGGCCGGTGCCGGAAACCAGGAATGGTCCTGGTCCGAGGTGCTGCCCTTTTACCGAAAGCTCGAGGACGACCTCGACCGCGGTGACGAGGAGATTCACGGAAAGGGCGGGCCGATACCGGTCCGGCGGTGGCGGCCGGAGGAGCTGACGCCTGCCCAGGCGGCATTTGTCGAGGCGAGTCTGGGTGCCGGCTTCCCCGAGGTGGCGGACCACAATCATCCGGAGGCCAGCGGAATCGGGCCGATTCCGTCGAACCGCCGGGACACCGAGGTCCGGGTCAATGCCGCCCTGGCCTACCTCACCCCCGAGGTGCGGTCCCGGGAGAACCTGACCGTGCGGGCGGGCGTGCTCGTCCACCGGGTGCTGTTCGAGGGCGTCCGCGCGGTGGGGGTCGAGCTCTCCGCCGGCGGCGGGGCGGCCGAGGAGGTGCGGTCGCGGCGGGTGGTGCTCTCCGCGGGCGCGGTCAACTCGCCCACCATCCTGCTGCGGTCGGGCATCGGCCCGGCCGAGGACCTGCGCCGCCTGGGCATCGACGTCCGGCTCGACCGGCCCGGCGTCGGCGCCAACCTGATCGACCACCCTCGTACCGGCGTCTTCATGAAGCCGGCCCCCGGGGCGATCCGGCGCACCGATCCCTTCCTCCAGGCCATGGTGCGCACCACGGCGAAGGGCTCGTCCGACTTCAACGACCTGCAGTACTACATGGTCAACCACTTCGACCTGACGATGTTCCCCGACCTGCAGATGCTGGCCGGCGGCAACGTGATCCTGGGCGTGATGGTGGTCGACCAGAAGCCCCAGTCCCGCGGAAGCCTGCGGCTGAGCTCCGCCGACCCGGCGGCCGCCCCCGACATCGACCTGAACTTCCTCTCCACCGAGCGCGACCTGGAGAAGCTCGCCGACGCCGTCCGGACCTGCTGGGAGCTGGTCAACCACCCCGGCATCCGCAGCCTCGGCGAGGACTTCATCGTCCTCAACGACCAGCTGATCGAGAACGAGGAGATGGTCCGCCAGTACACCCGGGTGAGCCTGGACAGTGCCTACCACCCGGTCGGCACCGCCCGGATGGGCCTGGCGGAGGACGAGGGCGCGGTCGTCGACGGGCACCTGCGGGTGCACGGCACCGAGGGGCTCTACCTGGCCGACGCCTCGGTGATGCCGGGGATCGTCAACTGCAACACCAACCTGACCTCCACCATGATCGGCGAGCGGCTGGCGGACTGGCTGCGCGCCGGCTGATCCGGCCGTCGCGGGCACGGTCGGGGGGAAGCGCCCGGGCGCGGCCGGGGGCACCCGGGGGCATCGCCGGAAGTAGGGCGAGGACCGGCACCGGAACCAGAACCAGCACCGGAACGAGAACCAGCACCGGAACCAGGACCAGGACCAGAGCCAGGACCAGAACCGAAACCAGAACCAGGAGAGTTCGATGAACCTGCCCAAGGTGGCAACGCGCGAGGAGTGGCTCCAGGCCCGCAAGGAGCTGCTGGAGAAGGAGAAGCAGCTCACCCGGCTGCACGACGAGGTCGTCGCGGCCCGGCCGGAACTGCCCATGGTCAAGGTCGACAAGGACTACGTCTTCCACGGCCCCCAGGGCGAGCTGTCGCTGCTCGACCTGTTCCAGGGCCGGCGCCAGCTGATCGTCCGCCACTTCATGTTCGGCCCGGACCAGGAGGAGGGCTGCATCGGCTGCTCGATGCAGGCCGACTCGGTCGGGCACCTGTCCCACATCAACGCTCGGGAGACCACCTTCGTCATGGTCTCGCGCGGCCAACTGCCCAAGCTGGAGGCCTTCAAGGCGCGGATGGGCTGGGACATCCCCTGGGTGTCCTCGTTCGGCTCCGACTTCAACGTGGACTACCACGTCACCACCGAGCAGGGCGAACTCCCCGGCGTGAGCGTCTTCATGACCGACGGGACGGACGTCTTCCACACCTACTCGATCTACGACCGGGGCGGTGACATCTTCAAGAACTTCTACAACTACCTGGACCTGACGCCGCTCGGGCGCCAGGAGGCGCAGCTGGAGCAGCCCTGGGACTGGTGGCGTCACCACGACATGTACGACAACGAGGCCGCCAGCACCGCGGGGACGAACTGGTGGAACGGTACGGACAAGTTCGCCAGCTGATGCGCCGGCCCGGTTGGCTCGGCCAGTACCCGGCGGTGGCCGGGGCGGTCCTGCTGCCGCTCGCCGGCGGCTGGATCGGTTGGTGGGTGCGGCACCACGCGCTGGGGGCGGCGCTGGGTGTGGTGGCCGGCCTGCTGGCCGCCGTGGCCCTGGTGGTGCTGGTGGAGTTCGGCTGAGCACGGGCCCGGGGTTGGTCCGGGCCCGGGCCCGGGGGTGAGCCTGGGCCCGGGGCCGGGCCGGCCGGCTGCCGGCCCAGGCCCGCTCCGCGCGTGCGACCCGTCCGCGCGTACGTCCCGTCCGTCCGAGCGCCGGGGCCCGTCCGTCCGACCGCGAGCAGCGGCCGGGCGAGCGGGCCCCGGCGCTCGTCGGCGTTCCCGGCTCCTTGGGGCGGCCGCGCCGGGCGGCGCGCGGTGAAGCGGGGCCGGTCGGACGGCCGGGGCGGGTGCGCGGCCCGGAAATGGTTCGCGATCGGAGTGCAACTCCCAGGTTGCTCCTGGGGGGTCGATGTGCGACTATGGAGTCGTAACCATCGGCGGCAGTGAAGGGGTCCTCTCATGGGTGACCAGCTGATCGAACGCGACGCCCTGTTCGAGGCACGGCCGGAGCCGGTCCGGTCGTCGGCGGCCGAGCCCGGACTCCGGGGCCAGGCCGAAGAGTCGTCCGTGTGACCGAGAGACCCGACGGCGCCGCCGAGGGGGTCGACGGCGTCCTCGCCGCCCTGGCGGACCCCACCCGCCGCCGCCTGCTCGACCTGCTCTCCGCCCAGGGGGAGGCCACCGCGACCACGCTCGCCGGAAGCCTTCCGGTGACCAGGCAGGCGGTGGTCAAGCACCTCGCCGTCCTGGACGCCGCGGGGCTGGTCTCCGGCGCCCGATCCGGCCGCGAGGTCCGGTACACGGTGCGGCCGGTCGCCCTGGACGCCACCGCGCGCTGGATGGCCACGCTCGCGGCCGACTGGGACCGCCGGCTCGCCACCGTCAAACGCATCGCGGAGGCGGCCGAACGCGAGGCGCGCCGGCCCGAGACCCCCCGGTAGGGGGCCGACGGACCGGGCCCGTACCGCCGGACCGGGCCCGTACTGCGGGTGCGGGCCCGCGCCGCGGTGCGGGCCCGCCCCGTGGCGGCGCCCGCCTGCCATGCACCACCCGCGGACTTCCTGCGCCCGCGGCGCCCCGCCCGTCCGCGGTGCCCCCTTCACCTCCGTCCCGTCGGCTCCGGCCCCGGGCGCACGAACAGCGCCCGGGGTCGGAGCCGTTCGTGTTCCAGGGCGGAGGGGGGAGTCGGCGCGGATCATTGCGCACCGTGAATTTGCTTGTGGCAAATACGACTTGGGAATCGGACGGTTGGAGGAAGAGGGCAATTTAGGAGACAACCGCTCAGCGCGCCCCTGACAACATCGGGTTGCTCGTGAATGTCCGTCCACCGCGAAGGAGTCACTTCCATGGGTGAGCAGCAGGGTCCGGCGGCGCGCGTTCCGCTGATCGAGGAGTCCGAGGCGACCGGCAGGACCGCGGAGCTCTACGACCTGATCAAGGCCAGGACCGGCCTCCCGTTCGTACCCGATATGTTTCGGCTCGTCTCCAGCCGACCGGATCTGATGGAGGTGCTCATCACCGGATACACCGGCGTCTTCAACGACGGTGTGCTGCCGCGGGCCACCCGCGAGATGATCTCCGCCTGGAGTTCCAAGGTCAACGGCTGCCCCTACTGCGTCGGCACCCACAACTGGTTCCTGTCGCAGTTCGGCGGCAGTGAGGAGCTGACCCACGCGATCGCCACCGCCGACAAGCCGGGCGAACTGCCGCTCGACGAGCGGACCCTGGCGCTGATGGAGCTGGTCACCCAGGTCTGCACCGGCGCCTACCGGATCACCGACGAGGACTGGGACCGGGTCGCCGCGGCCGGCTGGAGCAACGAGGAGATGCTGGAGGCGGTCTTCACCGCCGGGCTCTTCGCCTTCATCAACCGGCTGGTGGACGGCTTCGGCCTGGGCACCGCGATGACCCGCAGCCGGATCTCCCGGCAGTCCGACACCGACACCGACACCGGTGCGGACACCGGAGCCGGGACGGCGGCGTGATGGCGCCGTCCCGGGCGGTCCTGCTGACCGGCGCCTCCTCGGGCACCGGGATGTCCTCCGGCACCGGCCAGGCCGCGGCGCTGCGCCTGCACCGCGCGGGGTGGCCGGTCTACGCGACCGGCCGCAACCTGGAGGCACTCGCCGGCCTGGCGGCCGAGGGGATCCAGGTGCTCCACCTGGACGTGACGGACGAGCAGTCGATGATCGACGCGGTGGACAAGATCACCGCCGAGCACGGTGCGGTCGGCACCCTCATCAACAACGCGGCCTACAGCCTGAACGGCACCATCGGCGAGACACCGATCGAGGAGGTGCGCCGGCAGTTCGAGACCAACGTCTTCGGGCTCTCCCGGCTCACCCAGCTGGTGCTCCCCGGGATGCGTGCCCAGGGCAGCGGCCGGGTGGTCATCATGTCCTCGATCTTCGGCCAGTTCGCCACCCCGGGCCGCGGCTACTACCAGGCCACCAAGCACGCCCTGGAGGCGATCGGCGACTCGCTGCGGCACGAGGTCGCCGGCTTCGGCATCAAGGTGGTGCTGATCGAGCCCTCGCCGGTGCTCGGCGGTTTCGTGCCGATGTCGGTCGCCGACCTCGGGATGTCCGGACAGGAGAGGACCGGCCTGTACGACGACTTCTGGCAGTACTTCGTCGACTGGCACGGCGCGTACCGCGAGACCGACCACCCGACCGGGCGCGGCCGGATGGCCGTCCGCGCGGAGACCGTGGCGAAGGTCATCGAGAAGGCCGTGAGCAGCGACAACCCGCAGATCCGCTACCGGATCGGGGTGCCCTCGCGGCTGCTCCCCCGGATGCGCTGGACGATCGGAGACCGGCTCTTCGAGAAGTTCGTGCGGGCCTTCTTCCCGATTCCCTGACAGTTCAGCTGAGGAATGGTGTGACCGAGGAGTTCGACATCCCCAGTCTGGCGCGGGCGGTGGACTACCTGCTGGGCGGCGCGGCCAACGGGCCCGCCGACCGGGCGGCCGCCGAACGGGCCTGTACGGCCTGGCCGGCCGGTGACCTGCGGGCCGAGCTGCGGACGACCCGCGCCGCGCTCGGCCGGATCGTGGGCCACCTGGTCGGCGAGGCGGATCTGCGGCAGCTGCTGCACATCGGCGCGGGCCTGCCGACCATGGGCAGCACGCACCAGGTGGCCCAGCGGGTGTCCCCGGCCACCCGGGTCGTCTACGTGGGCCGGGACGAGACGGTCGTCGAGCACGCGCGGCAACTGCTCCGGCAGCAGCCGCGCAGCCCGACGTCCTACGTGCAGGGGGAGCTGGGCGATCCGGACCAGGTCCTGCGGGACGCCGCGGCGACGCTGGACCTGTCCCGTCCGGTCGGCCTGCTGCTCTTCGGGGCCCTGCACTTCGTCCCCGGCGCGGAGGATCCGGCGGGCCTGGTCCGGCTGCTGGTGGACGCCGTCCCGTCCGGCAGCTGGGTGGCCTTCGGCCACCTGGCGCCGCACGAGCTGGACGGGCCGATGGACGACGCGCTGGAGCTGCTCCTGCCCGGCTGGGGCGCCCAGGTGGTGCGCCGCGGCCGGGCCGAGGTCGCGGCCCTGCTGGGCGAGGGGCTCGAACTGGCGTCACCGGGAGTGGTGGTGCCGGGGGAGTGGCGTCCGGAGCCGTCGGCCGAGGAGGCCGGGGCCCCGGCGATGTGGTGTGCCGTGGCACGCAAGCCGTGAATCGACCGCTGACCGTTCGAACCGGGGAGAGTTCCGTGCGCAGAAAGTTTGTCCAGTCGCGCTTGCGAGGCCTGTCGTTGATGCAGGTGCGCCATGTGAAGCCGGTCGGCTTCGACCGGGCGCGCGGTGGCGTCGCCCAGGTCTACCGGGAGCTGGAACGGGACTTCGGGGTGCTCGCGCCGCCGATCGCCCTCCACTCGCCCGCGACCGGCCCGCTCGCCGCCAGCTGGTTGATGCTGCGGGAGACCATGCTGGTGGAGGGGGCCGCCCCACGGCCGGCCAAGGAGGCGGTGGCCTGCGCCGTCTCGGCGGGCAACGAGTGCCCGTTCTGCGAGCGGATGCACACCGCCGTCCTGCACAGCCTGACACCCGGCGCCGCCACCGACTGCGGCGCGGGGCGGTTCGACGCGGTCACCGAGTGGGCCCGGCTCGGCGCCGCCCGCGACACGGCGGCCGCCAACCCCCGGCCCTTCCCGGCCGGGCAGCTGCCCGAACTGCTCGGCACCGTCGTCATCATGCAGTACCTCAACCGGATGGTGAACGTCTTCCTCGGCGCGGTGCCGCTGCCGCCCGGCGCACCGGAGAGTTCGCTGCGCCCGGTGCTGCGGGTGCTCACCTGGCTGATCCGCTCCGCCGCCCGCTCCACCCCGGCGCCCGGCGTCTCGCTGGACCTGCTGGCGCCCGCCCCGCTGCCCGCGGACCTCGGCTGGGCCGAGGGCAACCCGGTGATCGCCTCGGCCTTCGCCCGGGCCGCCGCCGCCGTCGAGGAGGCCGGGCGCGAGGACGTGCCGAAGGCCGTCCAGGAGCTGTTGCACGACACCCTGGCGGGCTGGGACGGCCGCCCGCCCGGGCTCGGCCGGGGCTGGGCCGACGGGGCCGTCGCCGTGCTGGCTCCCGAGCTGCGCCCGGCGGCCCGGCTGGTGCTGCTGACCGCCCTCGCCTCCTACACCGTGGACGAGACCGTGATCGCCGACTTCCGCCGGTCGGCCGGCGGGACGGGCGACCGGGCACTGGTCGGGCTGACGGCCTGGGCCAGCCTGACGGCCGCCCGCCAGGTCGGGGCGTGGATGCAGCAGGACGGCTGACCGCCGCCGCCGCGGAGCGCCGGCACACCTTGTTCGTACGGATACCCCCGGATTCGCACGGAAGGAAGAGATGTCTTGCAAGCCGCAGTCGAGCGTGCCATCGCGACGATGTGGGAGCGCTACGAGGAGCCGCTGTCGTTGGACGACATCGCGGACACCGCCATTCTGAGCAAGTTCTACTTCTCCCGGGTGTTCCGGACACTCACCGGCACCTCGCCGGGGCGCTTCCTGTCCGCGATCCGGCTGCACAAGGCGAAGAACCTGCTGCTCCGGACCCCGCTGAGCGTCACCGACATCTCCTATCAAGTGGGTTACAACAGCCTCGGTACCTTCACCAGCCGCTTCACCCGCAGCGTCGGGCTCTCCCCGGGCCGCTACCGGACGCTGGCGAGGGCGGGCATGCCGCGGGAGCCGGGCGCCTTCCGCTCGACGGCCGCCCACCGGCCGTGCGCGGTGCGGGGCGTGGTCGACGTCCCGGACGTGGGGCTGCCGACCCGGATCTACGTGGCGGCGTTCAGCGACCCGATCGTCCAGGGCGAGCCGGTCGCCTGCGACGTGCTGGACGGGCCGGGCGCCTTCCGGCTGGACGGCGTCGTGGAGGGCGTGTGGCACCTGCGGGCCGCGGTGGTCGCGATGCGCGACGTCGAGCCGCTGCCCTGGAACCGCCGGCCGCTGTTCATCGGGGCGAGCCGCCCGGTGACGGTCCGGGCCGGGCAGGCGATCGAGGTCGATCTGGAGACCCGCGGGTTCTGTCCGTTCGACCTGCCGATCCTGCTCGCGCTGCCCGAACTCGACTGCTGGCAGCTGCCCCAGCCGCAACTGGCGGTCCGGACCCTGGGGTGAGGTCGGCCGGATCGGGCGTACCGGCCGGTTCGGGCCGGACGGACCGGGGCCCGGACGGGCGAGGCCCCGGTCACCGGCGTGTCCGCCCGGCCGCTCCATCGGCCGGGCGGACCCATCGGCGACCGGGGCCGGCCGCGGGTCTCATCCGTGGCGCGGCTCCCAGCGGAACAGCCGCCGCCCCAGCACCGCCGCCCCGGCCGTCCAGGCCGCGACCAGCAGCAGCGAGCCGGTCGCGTGCTGCCAGCCGTGCAGCAGGTCGATCCGCGCGAGCGCGCCGCCCGACCAGCTCTCCGCGCCGAACGGGCGACCGAACCAGGCCGTCCGCAGGGTCTCCACCACCGGTGCCAGCGGCAGGTTGTGGGCCGGCCCCTGCAGCCACTGCGGCATCGAGCTGAGCGGCGCCACCACGCCGCTGCCGAACATGCAGACCAGCAGCACCGGGGTGGCGACCATCGGCGCCGCCTCGGCGCTCGGGGTCACCCCGGACAGCGCCACCGCCAGCACCGCGAAGAGCAGATAGCCGGCCACCAGGGTGAGCGTGAAGAGCAGCGGGTCGGCGGGCAGCGGCGCCCCGAACCAGCCCACCGAGAGACCGCCCAGCAGCAGGACCTGCAGCAGCACCACCGCGCCGGCCGCGCCGAACTGCCCGGCGAAGATCGCCGTAGCCGGGACCTCGGTGCCGCGCAGCCGCTTGAGCACCAGGTCGTCACGGCGGGCGACCACGCCGTTCAGCAGGTTGATGAACGAGGTCACCAGCGCGAAGCCGATGAACCCGACGGTGCTGTACGCCGCCGCGTTCACCCCGCCGATCTCCTTGTCCCGCAGCGGCGCCGCCACCACCAGGTTCAGCAGCACCGGCAGCAGGAAGCCGATGAAGGTGGAACGCCGGTTGCGCCAGAACACCCGCCAGGAGAGCAGGAACTGGCCGCGCGCGTACTGCGGCCAGCCGAGTTCACGGTGCCGCTCGGCGGCCGCGCGGGGGCCGTCCTTCGTCCGCCCGGCCGCCGGGCTCGTCCCCCCGGTCGCCGGGCTCGTCCCCCCGGTCGTGCCGGTCGCTCCGCCGCGGATCACGCTGCTGTCGGTCGCGCTGCTCATCGGGTTCCCGCCCTCTCGTGTGCCAGCTCCAGGAAGACGTCCTCCAGCGAGGCGTTGCGCGCCTCGATGCCGTCCAGCTCCACCGACCGGCTCGCCGCCCAGGTGTGCAGCACGGCCAGGGCCGGCGCGGTCCGGGCCGCCGTGTAGACCACCGTGCCGTCCTCGACCACCGGTGACTCGCCCAGCACGGTGGGCAGTTGGACCGCCGTGAGGCCGGCCGGCAGCGGGAAGCTGATCCGGGTGCGGTGCCCGGAGAGCACCTCCTGGACCGTCCCGACCGCGGCCAGCCGGCCGCGGTCCATGATGGCCACCCGGTCGGCCAACTGCTGGGCCTCCTCCAGGTAGTGGGTGGTCAGCAGGACGGTCGTACCGGCCGCCCGGAGGTCCTGCACCAGGCGCCAGGTGATCCGGCGGGCCTCCGGGTCCATGCCGGTGGTCGGCTCGTCCAGGAACAGCAGCTCCGGCGCGTTCAGCACCGCCAACGCCAGGTCCAGGCGCCGCCGTTCGCCGCCGGACAGCTGCCCGACCCGGGTGCCGGCGCGCTCGGTCAGGCCCACCTGGCCGAGCACCTCGGCGGCGGGCCGCGCGCCGGACAGGAAGGAACGCCAGGAGTCGACCGTCTCCCGGACGGTCAACTCCTTGAAGAAGCCGCCCTCCTGGAGCATCACCCCGGTCCGGCGCCGGACCGAGGTGCCCTGGGCGTACGGGTCCGCCCCCAGGACCCGGACGGTGCCCGAGCTCGGCGGGCGGTATCCCTCCAGCACCTCCAGGGTGGTGGTCTTGCCGGCGCCGTTGGTGCCCAGCAGGGCGAACAGCTCGCCCCGCGCGACCGTGAAGGAAATACCCCGCACGGCTTCGTATTCGCCGTAGCTGCGGTGCAGGTCCCGCACCTCGACGGCCGGTGTCCCGGGAATTCCCGGGCCTGTGGTGAGTGTCATGGAATACAGCGTGACCTGCGTATGGCGATGAACGCAAGATGGGATAACAGTGCATGTCAGAGGGGGTGCAAAATGTCATGGATCAGAGTGTTGCATTTTGTAGGGGGGAATTCCTGACATCCCCTACTGACGAACTTATGTGCCCCGGGTGCATAGTTTTCTCATCGCCACCAGCGAGCCGGAGAAAAAGCCGGAAAGCGAAATGGCGCCGAAGGTGACCAGCCCCGCCGGGGCCGGCGCCTCACCCGGAGGGAGACCATCATGGCCGACAACGAGATCACCTCGAACGAGCAGTTCGACATCGAGATCGAGGAGCTGGACACCGTCAACGGTGGCATCAGCGTCAGCTCGCTGGCCTGCGCCGCCTGCCCCGTCTCCAGCTTCTCCTCCGTCTCCAACGCGGCCGCCGAGACCGCCGCGGAGTAACGGGTCCTGTGCCGCGGTGGTTCCGTCAAGGCGGGGCCATCGCGGCACCCCTGTTTCCGCCTCCCGCATCACCCTGGGGCGGGTGCGGCCGGCCTTCACCGGGCGCCACCCCCCATCCGGCGAATCGCCGACCACCTTCCGCACACCAGTAGTTGAGGAGAGCCGGGCCATGGAGAGCCTCCGGCACGAGCTTGCGCGGTTCATCCAGCAGCCCGCCGCGCAGCAGGACCCACCCGCGCTCTACCGCCGGCTGCTGGCCGAGGCGCCGGTGCTCGACCTCGGCCGGGTCCACGTGGTCTCCGGCTACCAGGAGATCATCACCGTCCTCATGCACCCGGGAACGGCCGTCGACCCGACCGCCGTCGGCCTGCCCAGGGCCGGTTCCACCGCCCTCGCCCGGATCGTCAACCGGATGCTCCCGATGCGGGACGGCGCCGACCACACCCGGCTCAAGCGCCTTGCCACCACGGCCTTCAGTGCCCGCCGGCTGGAGCAGATGCGGGCCCGCATCGAGTCCACCGCCGCCCGGATGCTGGACCCCCTGCTCGCGGCCGGCTCCTTCGACGTGGTCGCCGACCTCGCCGTGCCGCTGCCGGTGGCCGTCTCCTGTGCCATCCTCGACATCCCCGACTCCGAGCAGGACCGCGTCACCGGCTGGGCGAAGCTGGTCGCGCGCTCCCTGCTCGACGACTTCGGCGACCAGGCCGACCCGGCGCACATCGCCGAACTGGACGCCGAGTTCGACGAGTTCCGCAGCTACGTGGAGGAGCTTTGCGCGGCCCGCGCGGCCGCCCCCGGCGACGACCTGATCAGCCGGCTCACGGTGGCCCGGGCCGAAGGCCGCCTCGACCACGAGGACCTGCTCGCCTTCGTGGTGATGCTGCTTGCCAACGGGCTGGAGACGCTGACCTCCGGGCTGGCCGTCGCCGTCTGGCAGCTCCTGCAGGAGCCGGCCCTCGGTGACCTGCTCCGGGCCCGGCCCGAGCGCGCCGAGGCGGTGTTCGACGAGGCCCAGCGGCTCGGCAGTCCGGTGCGCGCCAGCGCCCGCGCCCTCACCGGCGAGGTCGCCGTGGGCGGCACGGTGATCCCGGCGGGCCGGGTGGCGCTGCTGCTGTACGCGGCGGCCAACCGCGACCCGCGCCGGTTCGCCGAGCCGGACCGCTTCGACCCGGACCGGGCCGAGCTGCGCCATCTGGCGTTCGGCCACGGTCCGCACCACTGCCTCGGCGCGCCGCTGTCGCTGATGGCGGGCGCCGCCGTGCTGCGCGGCCTGGCGCGGGCGGGGGAGACCCGCGAGCTGCGCACACCGCTGACGCCGGCCACCGTGCCGTGGAGCACCCAGTTCGTCTTCGGCGGGATGCGGGAGCTGCCGTTGCGTTGCCCACCCCGGGCGGGGGGCGGTCCGGAGCCCGCCGGGCCCACCGGACTCGCCGGGCCGGACCGCCTCGCGGAGCCCGCCGGGCTGGCCGGGGCGGTGCGCGGATGAGCGGCGCGGCGACCAGGAAGCGACCGGGCCGACCGTCCGCGAAGGGCCTGCCGGGCGACGGCACACCGAGGGACGGCACGGCGAAGAACGGCACGGCGAAGAACGGCACACCGAGGGACGGCACGGCGAAGAACGGCACACCGAGGGACGGCACGACGAAGAACGGCACACCGATTGACCACACATCCAGGGACGACACACCGAAGGACGGCACACCGGGCCGGCTACGGAGAACGGACGGCGGGGAGAGCGTGAGCGTATCGACCGAGGTGGACGGACCACGGGCCGCGAGCACCGCCCGTCCGACGCAGGACCCGGCGCCGGGCCCCGACCCGTCCACCCGTACCGCCGCAGGCGCCCCCTCACCCGCGTCCGCACCCCGCGGCGCCGCCGTCCTGGAACCCGGGCTGGACCGTCCGGTCGGACTGGTCGGCGCACGGCTGTGGGCCGCCGCCGCCGCGCTGCTGCTGGTGGTCGGCGCGGGCACCGGCTGGGCGCTGTTCGGCACCCTGCCGCACACTTCGGCCCTCCCCGCGCTGCTCGCGCACGGCCCGGCCCCGGAGACCGTCCGGGCCGACCGGGCGGGCGCGCTGCTCGGCTACCGGGTCCTCCCCGGTCAGCGGGTGACCCAGGGCCAGCCACTGGCGCTGCTGCGGACCGCCGACGGGACGGAGGTGCCGGTGCCGGCGCCCGCGGACGGGACGGTCACCTCGCTGCTCGCCGCACCCGGCGACGAGCTCGCGCCGGGAGCCGCCGTCGCCTCCCTGGACGACGGCCGGCAGCCGCGCACGCTGCGGCTGTACGCCACCACGCTCAAGCAGGCCGGGCAGCTGGCACCGGGCCGGACGGTGCTCGTCCCGGTGCCCGGGAAGGGCGTCGTCCGGGCGACCGTCACCGCCGTGGACCCGCTGCCGGCGCGGGCCGACTCGCTGGCCGGGAGCTTCTCCGTCCCGCTGCCGGGTCTGCCCGTGGGGGCGGCTCCGGTGTGGACGGCCTACGCGCTGCTGCCGGAGCCCGAGGGCCCGGGGGTCGGACCGGTACCGCTGACGGTCTCCGTCGATCTCGGGGCCCGCCACCCGTACCAGGCCGTGTTCGGAACGGGGGCCAAGCGGTGAGCCTCGACGTACGCGAGAACGCGGCGCCCGCCGGCCTGCGGCCGGTGGGGGAGCCCGCCCCGGACCCGGCGCGGGGGACGGCCCCGGAGCGGCCGGCCCGCAGCTGGCGCCCGCGGGCGTCCGTCGGGCGCGGTACCACGCGGCCCCGCCGCCACCTGCGCACCCCGGTGGTGCCGCAGATGGAGGAGCAGGACTGCGGGGCGGCCTGCCTCGCGGTGGTGCTCGGCGCGTTCGGCCGGCGGGTGACCCTGCACGAGGCCTCGCGGTCCTGCGGGGTGAGCCGGGACGGTGTGAGCGCGGCGGCGGTCGCCCGGGCGGCCGGCCGGTACGGACTGCTGGCGCGGGGGCGCCGGGTGGTCCGCGGCGAGGGGCGGCTGCTCGGGCTGGAGCAGGTGCCGGTGCCGTCGATGGTGCTGGTCACCGGGCCGCACTTCGCGGTCTTCGAGGGTCTCAAGCGGGGCCGGGTGCACGTCAACGACCCCTCGCTGGGCACCTATTCGGCGACTCCGGCGGAATTCTGGGACTCCTTCGCCGGGATCGCGGTCGGCTTCGAGCCAGGGCCTGACTTCGAGCCGGGCGGCCGGCGGTTCCCGCTGCTGCGGGCGCTGACCACACGGATGCGCCCGTTCGCCGGGCCGCTGCTGCTGGCGGTGCTGCTCGCGGTGCTGCTGGCGGTGCCGGGCGTCGCGGCGGCCTTCCTGCTGCGGGCCTACCTGGCCTCCGTGGTGCTGGGCGGTTCGACCGCCTGGGCCCTGCCGCTCACCCTGACCGCCACCGTGGTGGCCGCCACCGTGCTGCTCGGCACCTGGCTCCAGCAGAGTCTGGTCAACCGGGTGCTGGAGGCGATGGCGGCCCGCTCCTCGGCCGGGTTCCTGTGGCGGATGCTGAGACTGCCCGGTTCGTTCTTCCACCGCCGCCAGCTCGGCGGCCTGGTGACCCGGGTGCAGATGAACGACGGCCTGGCCATGCTGCTGTCGCACCGCTCGGCCGGCGCCGCCGCCTCGGTGGCCTCGGCCGCCGTGCACCTGAGCGCGCTGCTCTGGCTGGAGCCGCGGCTGGCGGCGGTGCCGGTGGTGGTGGCCGTACTGGACGTGCTGGCGCTGCGGGTCGCCGAGCGGCGGCGCGGCGGACTGGTGCACCGGATGCACGCCGAGCAGTACAAGCGCGACGGGGTGGCCTTCGCCGGGGTGTCCGCGATCGAGACGCTGAAGGCGGAGGGCGCGGAGGACTCGTTCTTCCGCTCCTGGGCGGGCTGGCAGGCCCGGGCGATGGAGACCGGGCAGCGGGTGACCTCGGCGGTGATCGTGCCGCTGTCGCTGCCCGGCGCGCTCAACTCGGCGGCCACCGCGACCGTGGTGGTGGCGGGCACCTCGCTGCTGATCGGCGGCACGCTGTCGGCCGGCACCCTGCTGGCCTTCCTGCTGCTGCTGAACGGGTTTCTCCTACCTGTCGGGCAACTGGTCGGCACGGGTTCGGAGTTCTCGATGGCCAGGGCGCAGAACGCGCTGCTGGAGGACGTCGAGAGCACCGAGCCCGACCCGTACCTGACGCCCGTCCTGGACGCCCCGGAGCTCGGCGACAGCGGCCAGGAGGCGCTGCTGACCGGCGAGTTGGAGCTGCGAGAGGTCTCCTTCGGCTACGACCCCAACCGCCCGCCCGCGCTGTCCGGGATCTCGCTGCGGATCCGCCCGGGGGAGTGGGTGGCCGTGGTGGGCGGCAGCGGCAGCGGCAAGTCGACGGTGGCCAGGATCGCGGCCGGGGTGCTGCGCCCGTGGGGCGGCGAGGTGCTGCTGGACGGCCGGCCGCGGGACGACTGGCACCGGGCCGTGGTGACCGGCCAGGTCGCTTATGTGGAGCAGCAGTTGAGGCTCTTCGAGGGCACCGTCCGGGAGAACCTCACGCTCTGGAACCCGGCCGCCGACGAGGACGCCCTGCGGCGCGCGCTGGACGACGCCGAGGCCGCCGACCTGGTGGCACGCCGGGGCGGGTTGGACGGCGGGCGGATCGAGGAGGACGCCCGCAACCTCTCCGGCGGGGAGCGCCAGCGGCTCGAACTGGCCCGCGCGCTCGCCCTCGACCCGGCCCTGCTGGTGCTGGACGAGGCCACCTCCGCACTGGACGCCCACACCGAGGCCGCCGTCAACGAGAACCTGCGGCGCCGGGGCACCACCTGCCTGGTGCTGGCCCACCGCCTCAGCACGATCCAGGCCGCCGACCGGGTGCTGGTGCTGGCGGGCGGCCGGATCGTCCAGCAGGGGACGCCGGCCGAACTGGCCGCCGTCCCCGGCCCGTACCGCACGCTGCTCGCCGAGAAGGCGCCGGCGGCGGACCCGACCGTACGTCCCGTCGAGCAGAAGGAGGAGAACGCATGAGCGCCACGGCGACCCGGCCGGTGACCCCGGCGACCCCGGCGGCGACGACCGCCGCCGCCACGGTCGAGGCCAACCGCTCGGCCCTGGCGGCCGCCGTGGGCGCGCTGCACGCCGGACGGGGGCGGGCGCCCGCCGCCCGGCCCGTCCCCTCGCACCCGGCCGAGCAGGCCCGCGCCGTGCTGCTGGCGCTGGGCCTGGCCGGCGAGGCCGGCCAGGAGGGGGCCGTACTCCCGCCCGCCGTGCGGAACTCCCGTGACCCGCTGACCGTACTGCTGCGGTCGGCCGGGGTGCGGCACCGCCCGGTGACGCTGCCCGCGGGGGCGGACGGCGGCGGGGACCCGACCGGGACGGCCGGCCCGATGGTGGGGTTCGCGGTGGCGGACGGCCGCCCGGTGGCGCTGGTGCCGCGCCCGGGCGGCGGGCACCGCCGGGTCGACCCGGCCGGCGCCGGGGCCGGCCCGGTCACCCTGCGGACGGCGGCGCTGCTGCTCTACCGGCCGCTGCCCGCGGGGGACCTGGCACCGGCGGATCTCGCCCGCTTCGTGCTCTCGGTTCCGGGGGCCCGGCTGGACCTGGGCCGGCTGGCTGTGGCCGGCCTGGTGTCCGCGCTGCTCGGGCTGCTGATCCCGCTGAGCACGGGGGTGCTGCTGCCGAACCTGCTGGCGGCGGACCGGCACCCGGTCCGCTGGCTGGCGGTGCTGCTCGGTTCGGCGGTGCTGGCGTCCTGGCTGCTGGTGATCGTCCGCAACACCGCCGCCGTCCGGCTGACCGGGCGGGTGCAGAGCGCTCTGGAACCGGCTGTCTGGGACCGTCTGCTCGGTCACGACGCCCGGTTCTTCCGCGACTACACCACGGGTGACCTGGTGCATCGCGCCAACGCGGTCGCCCAGGCCCGGCAAGCGCTGTCCGAGGTGCTGGTCGGCGCGGTGCTGGGGGCGGTGTTCGCCACCTCGGGGCTCACCGTCCTGCTGCTGGTGGATCCCTGGCTCGGCGGGCTGCTGCTGCTCGCCGTGCTGGCGGTGACCGGGTTGCTGCTCCTGCTCGGTCGCCGCCGCCAGCGCCACGAGAGCACGGTGTTCGAACTGCACGGCCGGCTGCACGGCGTGCTGTACGGGCTGCTGCTCGGCATCGACAAGATCCAGACGGCGGGCCGGGAGATCCAGGCCTTCGCCCGGTGGGCGGTGCCGTTCGCCGAGCAGAAGCGGGCCGACGCCGCCGCCCAGCGGGCCGACGCCGCGGCCGGCGCGCTCACCGCCGCCCTCCAACCGCTGCTGCTGGCGGTGCTGCTGGCGGGGGCGACGGCCGCCGGTTCGACGCCCTCGGGCCACCTGATGGCGGCCGGTGTGGCGGCCGGCCAGGTCGCCATGGCACTCGGCCAGGTGACCCACGCCGCGGCCAGCGCCTACGGCATCGCGCCGGTGCTGGACCGGATCCGGCCGATCCTGGCCGAGGTCCGGCCGGTGGACGGGCCGCAGGAGCTCACCGACCCGGGCGAGCTGCGCGGGGCGGTCGCCCTGGACCAGGTGACCTTCCGCTACCCGGGGACGGCCGCGCCCGCGCTCGAAGGTGTCTCGCTGCACGCCGGTCCGGGCGAACTGGTCGCGGTGGTCGGCCCGTCCGGGGCCGGCAAGTCCACGCTGGTGCGGCTGCTGCTCGGCTTCGAGCGGCCGGAGTCCGGCGCCGTCCGGTACGACGGCCGCGACCTGGCCGGCCTGGACGCCCGGCTGGTGCGGCGCCAGCTGGGCGCCGTCCTGCAGCACGGCCGGATGCTGCGCGGCTCGCTGCTGGAGAACCTGGCCGGCACCGACACCGACGTGACCGAGGAGCAGGTCTGGGAGGCCGCCGAACTGGCCGGCATCGCCGAGGAGCTGCGCCGGCTGCCGCTCGGCCTCGGCACCCGGGTGGGGGAGGACGCCCAGGGCTTCTCGGGCGGCCAGGTGCAGCGCCTGCTGCTGGCGCGCGCCCTGGTCCGACGGCCCGCCGTCCTGCTGCTGGACGAGGCCACCTCCGCCCTGGACAACGCGACCCAGCTGCGGGTCGCCGAGGCCGTCGCGGGACTGGATCGCACCCGCGTGGTGATCGCCCACCGACTGAGCACCATCCGCACCGCCGACCGTATCCACGTGCTCTCCGGCGGCCGCCTGACGGCCTCCGGCACCTACGACGAACTACTCGGCCACGACCCGCTGTTCACCCGACTCGCCCGACTCCAGGAGATGTGAGATGCCGCTCGACCTGCAGACCTGGCTCCGCCCCGTCGACGGCGCCACCGCCCCGGCCGACGGCCACCCCGACACCGACGACCCGGCCCCTTCGGCCGAGCAGCTGCTGCCCGGCCCGGCCAGGGGCGACGAACGGCTGCGCGCCCTGGTCGCCGCCGCCGCCCCGTTCGACGAACGGGCCGCCGCCCGCCCGGACGGGACCGCCTTCTTCGCCCCCGACCCGGACGAGGACCGCCGCGCCCGCGGCGCCGCGGTCGACACCTGGCTGCGCCGGGCCGGCGGCCAGCACGGCGGCGCCGCGGTGCTGCTGGAGCACTTCGCCGAGACCGGCCGACCGCTCGGCGACGGCCTGCGCGGGGTCGTCCTCGCCGACCCGGCGAAGCTGCCCGGCTGGGCGCTGGTGCTCGCCGCCTTCCTGCGGACGCTGCCGGTCGCCGCCGGCCCCGGGACGGCCGGGCCCGGCGCCCTCACCGCCGCCTTCGCCGCGGCCGCCGACGCGCTGCTGCCGCACGGCAGCGGCGGCATCCTCGGCGTCCCGGTCACCGACCGGGCCCGCGCCGACCTGGCCGGCACCCTGGTCGCCCGGCTGACCGAGGCCTGCAACCTCTCGTTCTGCCACGAGCTGCAGGCCGCCACCGGCCGCCCGCGCGCCAACGACTGGGACACCGCCGGCGGCCTGGACACCTCCCAGGAGGGCTGGCTGGCCCGGCTGGAGCGGCTGCCCGCGCTGGCGTACCTGGTCGGTACGGTCTGCCGGCAGTGGCAGCACGTGCAGACCGAGCTGTTCGCCCGGCTCGCCGCCGACCGCTCGCTGCTGGTCGAGCGGATGTGGCAGGGCGAGGACCCGGGCGCGCTGGACTCGGTCCGCGGCGACGCGGGCGACCGGCACGCCGGCGGGCGCTCGGTGTCGCTGCTGCACTTCGCCGGCGGCCGGTCCGTGGTCTACAAGCCGAAGGACATGCGGCACGCCACCGCCTACCTGGACCTGGTGCGCCGGCTCAACGGCGAGCTGTCGCTGGACCTCCCGGTGCGTACGGTGCTGGTCCGCAGCGACCGCGGCGACGACGGCCACGCGGCCTCGCTGGCGGCGGACTGCGACAGCGACTACGGCTGGGAGGAGCTCGTCCCGCACCGTCCGGTGGCCGACCGCGGCGGTTTCGCCCGGTTCTACCGCCGGCTCGGCATGACCGTCCGGCTGGTGCAGCTGCTGGAGGGCCGCGACCTGTGGGCCGACAACCTGCTCGCGGACGGCGAGCACCCGGCGCTGATCGACCTGGAGTGCCTGCTCTACCCGCGGGTACAGACCCCGCCGGCGATCAGCCCCGAGCACCACGGCCTGCTGGACGACCTGGAGTCCACCGTGGTGCGGACCGCGATGGCCTTCCAGCCCTGGACCCCGGCCAAGCAGAAGCACGCCCTGGACATCGGCTGCCTGTCCCGGATCGGCGGCCTGGAGGTCGCCCCCGGCGTGCCCGCCCTGCCGCTGCCGCCCTACCGCCCGGTGCTGCACACCGAATCCGGCACCACCGAGACCGCCGACCCGTGGGAGCACACCGACGAGGTCGTCGAGGGCTACCGCGAGATGCACCGGGCGCTGCACCGGCTGCGCGGGGAACTCGCCTCCCCCGAAGGTCCGTTGGCGGCGTTCCGGGGGATCTGGGTGCGCTACATCTGGCGCCACACCTGGGACGGCTACAAGATCCTCTCGGCCTCGACCAGCCCGCTCGCCCTGGACAGCGGCGCGACCCGCGAGACGGTGATCGCCGGCGCGCTGCAGGGCGCCACCACCGCCCTGGCCGGCGACGGCGACCGCGGCGACCTGCTGGAGGTGGTGCTCGCCGAACTCGACTCCTTCCGGCTGCTGGACATCCCCTTCTTCCGCTCGCTGACCTCCTCCTCCTCGGTCTTCACCGCCGACGGCCGGGAGATCCCCGGCCACTTCCGCGGCACCGGTTGGCAGCGCCTGCAGCAGCGGGTCGCCGAACTCGACGACTTCGACCTGGACGCGCACCTCGCCGTCCTCAGCGGCTGCGTGGACGCGGCCCGGGGCGGCGGCGAGCGGCCCGCCCCCGCCGCCGCCCGTACCGCCCGGGCCACCGTGCCGACCGGCGCGGACCTGCTCGACCACGCGGTGCGGATCGGCGACCGGATCCTCGCCGACCGGCGCGGCACCGGCTGGCTCGGCCAGAGCTGGTACCCGGGCACCGGCCTGCGCCAGGTCGAGGTGCTCAGCGCCGACCTGGTCACCGGCACCCCCGGCCTGGCCGTGCTGTTCGCCGAACTCTGGGCCGCGACCGGCGAACCGCGCTTCCACCGCGCCGCCCACCGCACCCTGACCGCCGCCGCCCGGCTGATCGACCCGGACGCCCCGCGGGCCTTCGCCTTCGCCGCCGACACCCGGCTGGCCGGCGGCACGCCCGTCCCCGGCGGCTTCGCCGGCCCCGGCTCGCTCATCCACGCCCTCGCCCGGGCCGGCAGCCTGCTCGGCTCTCCCGAACTCCTCGCCTCCGCCCAGGCCCTGGTGCCCGGCGCGCTCGGCGTCGCCGCCGCCGCGCCGGCCCGCCCCGGCCGCCCCGTGCGCACCCCGCACCCGGACACCCCGCTCGGCAGCGCCGGCCTGCTGCTCAACCTGCTCCGGCTGCGCCGGGCCACCGGCCCCGGCCACGCCCCGACCGAGGACGGCATCCGGACCCTGGCCGCCGCCGCCCTCGACCACCTGATCGCCGACCGGGGCGCCGACGGCGAGAGCGAGGCCGACAACGGCTTCCTCGACCTCGTCCCGTCCGGCGCCGACTCGGTCGCCGCCGCGCTCGCCCGGACCGTCGCCGAGGCGCCCGCCCTGCTGGCGAGCGCCGACGCCGTTCGGGAGCGGCTGCGCGGCCACCGCTTCGCCACCGCCACCCGGGCCGGGCGACTGGCCTGCCTGGACACCGCCGTCGCGCTCGGCGCCGGCATCGTCGACCCCGCCGAACTCGGCGCCCTCACACCGCCGGTGGGAGCCCGGCAGATCACCGGCCGGACCACCAGGGACCTGGTCGCCACCGCCGGGGAGGCACTCACCGCCGCCGAGGCCGGGCTGCTGCACACCCTGCCCGAGGCCTCCGACTCGGCCCTGCCCGGCCCGTTCTACGACGGCCGGGAGGCCGCCGCCCTGCTGGTCGGCGAGCTGATCGCCCGCCACGACGCCACCGGCAGCTGGTACTCCGACCGGGCCGCGGACGACCGGATCAACCTCGGCGCGCTGGACGGCTCGGCGGCCGTCGGCCTGCTGCTGCTGCGCCTGCTCGACCCCGCCACCGCCCCGCTCGCCACCCTGCGCTGACCGCCGCACCAGAACCCGAGGGACCGCCATGTCCGACAAACCCACGATCGGCTTCAAGCGTCACTACACCCCGTACGTCGTCGACGGCGAGGCCGTCTACCTGGTCTCCGAGCGCGGTGTCTCGGTGGTCGACGGCAAGCTCGCCGAGGCCCTCGCCCCGCTGCTGGACGGCACCCGCACGGCCGAGCAGATCGGCGAGGCCCTGCACGGCACCGTCCCCGCCGACAAGGTGGCCACCGCCGTCGAGCGGCTGCTGGCCGGCGGCTACCTGGCACCCTCCGGCCAGGTCGAGGACCGGGCCGGCGCCGCGTACTTCGAGATGGCCGGCCTGGACGGCGACGCCGCCACCGGCGCGCTGCGCACCGCCCGCGCCCGGGTCGAGGTCTACGGCGACCTGGACCCGCGGCCCTTCCTCGCCGCGCTCGCCGCCGCCGGCGTGTCCGCCGACCCGGACGCCGAGTTCACCGTCGCCCTCACCGAGGACTACCTGCACCCCGGTCTCGCCGAACGCGACCGGCAGGCCCGGGAGAGCGGCCGTCCGTGGCTGCTGGCCCGCCCGGTCGGCTCGATCCTCTGGGTCGGCCCGGTCTTCGTCCCCGGCCCGGCCGGCGACGATGCCGCCACCGGCTGCTGGCACTGCCTCTCGCACCGCCTCTCCGCCAACCGGCAGTCCCTCAGCTACCTGCAGCACCGGCTCGGCCAGGACGAGCCGATCTCCACCGCCGGCGCCCACCTGGCACCCACTCTCGGCGCCGGGGTCCAGCTCGCCGCCCTGGAGGCCGCCAAGTGGCTGGCCGGGGTCCGGCCGGCGGAGCCGGTCGTGCTCACCCTGGACACCGTCCTGCTGGAGACCGAACGCCACCGCCTGGTGCGCCGCCCGCAGTGCGCGGCCTGCGGCGACGAGGGGATCATGGCGGAGCGCCAGCTGGCCCCGGTGCGGTTCGAGAGCCGCCCCAAGGTGTTCACCGCGGACGGCGGCCACCGCTCCGCCTCGCCGGAGGACATGCTGGAGCGCTACCGCCCCCAGCTCTCCCCGGTGACCGGCGTGGTGACCTCGCTGGTGCCCGCCGCCCGTACCCCCACCGGCCTGCGGGTGTACGTCTCCGGGCAGAACCTGTCCCGGCAGAGCGGCGACCTGCGCCAGCTGCGCACCGGCCTGCGCTCGGTCAGCTGCGGCAAGGGCCGCACCGACGTCCAGGCCCGGGCCAGCGCGCTCGGCGAGGCGATGGAGCGCTACTCCGGGGTCTTCCAGGGCGACGAGGCCCGGCGCCGGGCCACCTTCGCCGAGCTGGGCGACGCCGCGATCCACCCCGCCGACAGCCTGCTGTACAGCGAGCGCCAGTTCGCCGAGCGCGGCCGCTGGAACGCGAAGCCGTCGATGTTCAACACCGTCCCCGAGCGGTTCCGCGAGAGCGCCCCGATCGACTGGTCGCCGGCCTGGTCGCTCACCCAGCAGCGCACCCGCTGGCTGCCCACCATGTCGCTCTACTACGGCTACCGGCACCGCGACGGCTTCTTCGCGGCCGGCGACTCCAACGGCTGCGCCGCCGGCACCTCCTTCGAGGACGCCACCCTGCAGGGCTTCCTGGAGCTGGTCGAGCGGGACGCCGTCGCCCTGTGGTGGTACAACCGGGTCCAGCGGCCCGCGATCGACCTGGACGCCTTCGGCGACCCGTACATCGACCAGCTCCGCGAGGTCTACCGGGGGCTGCGCCGGGAGATCTGGGCGCTCGACCTCACCACCGACTTCGGCATCCCGGTGGTCGGCGCGTTCTCCCGCCGGACCGACAAGCCCGCCGAGGACGTGCTGATCGCCTTCGGCGCGCACCTCGACCCGCACATCGCCCTCACCCGGGCGCTCACCGAGATGAACCAGTTCCTCGGCCCGGTCGCGGGCGACGCCGAGGGCCGGGTCACCTACGCGGGCGCCGACCCGGAGCAGAAGCGGTGGTGGACCACCGCGACCGTGGCCAACCAGCCCTACCTGCTGCCCGACCCGGCCGCCCGGGCGGCCGGCCCGGCCCGCTGGGCGAAGCTGGCCGGCGACGACCTCGCCGAGGACGTGGCCCTCGCCCAGCGCCTGGTGGAGGAGCGGGGGATGGAGTTCCTGGTGCTCGACCAGACCCGCCCCGACATCGGCCTGCCGGTGGCGAAGGTGATCGTCCCCGGGATGCGGCACTTCTGGGCCCGCTTCGCGCCCGGCCGGCTGTACGACGTGCCGCTGGCCCTCGGCTGGCTCGACGCGCCGACGCCGGAGGTGGAGCTCAACCCCGTCCCGATCTTCATCTGACCACGCGCCGGGCCGCCGCCCCGCCGGCGGCGGCCCGCCCAGCCCGGAAAGAGGTATCCGATGACCGTGACCGAACAGCTGCCTCCCGACCTCGCCACCGAGGGCGGGGCCCCGCGCACGCTGCTGCGGCTGCGCCCCGAGGTGGTCGTCACCGCGCAGGGTGACGACCTGGAGCTCAGCCACCCCTGGGGCCGCCAGCGGGTGCACGCGCTCGGCTCCGAGACCGTCCAGCGGCTTGCCGCGCTCACCCACAGCCAGATCGACGTCGACGAACTCGCGGCCAGCGGGCGGTTGTTCCACCTGCTGCAGCGATTTCCCTACCTGGTGACCACCACCCTTGCCGACCCGTTCGGCGAGCCGCTGGCGAGCGCGGTGCCGATCGCCCGCTCGGCCGGCCTGCCCGGGGTGGTCCGTCCGCCCGCCAGCGTGGTGCTCTCCCGTTTCGCCTATCTGCGCCGGTTGCCGGAGGAGCACGCCGGGGCCTGCGTGCTGGAGTCCCCGACGGCGCCGTTCCGGCTGACCCTGCACCAGCCGGCGGCGGGCGCGTTCGTCGCCGCGGTGACCGCCTCCCGTTCGGTGGCCGAGGCCGCGCTGCTGGCCGGGCTCGGGCCGGCGGCCGGGCAGGCGCTGGCCGGGCTGCTGGCCGGGGCCGGGTTCCTGGACGACGGCGCCACCGGCGAGCCGCCGCTCTGGGACTTCCACGACCTGCTGTTCCACGCCCGCAGCCGCCCCGGCCGGCACGACTACCCGAGCGGCGGCGTCTTCGCCCACCCGGAGGTCGAGCAGCTGCCCGCGATCCCCGGCACCGGCGCCCGCGAGGACGGCACCGGCATCGACCTGCCCGTCCCCGACTGGGACGCGGTGCTGGCCCGCGACCCGGCGCTCAGCGAGGTGCTGGAGGGCCGCCGTTCGGTCCGCTCGTACGCCGAGACCCCGGTCACCCTGGACCAGCTGGGCGAGCTGCTGTACCGGGTGGCCCGGGTCCGCCGGATCATCCCGGGGGACCCGTCCGACCCGCACGGCTACGACATCGTGGACCGTCCCTACCCGGCCGGCGGGGCGACCGGCGAACTGGAGGTCTACCTGTCGGTGGTGCGCTGCGACGGCCTGGTGCCGGGCGTCTACCGCTACGACGCGGCGGCCCACCGGCTGCGGCCGCGCCCGTTCGCCGGCCCGGCCGACGAGGCGGCGTTCCGCGAGCTGATGACGGCGGCCTGGCGGGCGACCGGCTGCACGGTGGACCCGCAGGTCCTGCTGACCGTCACCTCCCGGTTCGGCCGGCTGTCCTGGAAGTACAGCCAGATCGCGTACGCGCTGACGCTCAAGCACGTCGGCGTGGTCTACCAGACGCTGTACCTGGTGGCGACCGCGATGGGGCTGGCGCCGTGCGGGCTCGGCTCGGGCGACACCGACGCGGCGGCGCGCGCGCTCGGCCTGGACTGGACGGCGGAGTCCTCGGTCGGCGAGTTCCTGATCGGCAGCCGTCCGGCCGACGTGCCGCGCACGGCGCACCGGTTCACCGACATGGTGGCCCAGGCGCGGGAGGGGTAGGTCTGACCTGACCTGACCTGACCTGACCCGATGCGATGCGCCGTGCCGGGCGGGCCGACGTGCATGTGGCGCGTCCGTCGTGACGTGCCGGACGTGACGTGCAGCGGACATGCCGGTGCCCCGCCGTGGAGTGGCGGGGCACCGGCATGTCCGGGTGGGTCCGGGCCGGAGGCCTCAGAGCCAGCCGCGTTCGCGGGCGATCCGGATCGCGTCGCAGCGGTTGCGGCTGCGGGTCTTGGCGATCGCGGCCGAGACGTAGTTGCGGACCGTCCCGGGGGAGAGCGACAGCGCCGCCGCGACCTCGTTGATGGTGGCGCCGTCGGCCACGTGGCCGAGCACCGTGAGCTCGCGCGGAGTGAGCGGCACGCCGCCCGTCCGGACCACGTCCACCACCAGCCGGGGGTCGTACACCCTGCCGCCCCGGGCCAGTTCGCGGACCGCGGCGATCAGTGCGGCCGGCGGCACGTCCTTGAGCAGGACCCCGGCTACCCCGTCGGCGACCGCCCGCTGCAGGTCGGCGGTCCGCGACTGGGCGGTGAGCAGGAGGACCGCGGTGCCCGGGGCCCGCTCGCGGATCATCGCGGCGGTGGCCGGACCGCCGGGCCCGGGCATGTCCGGGTCGAGGACGGCGACCGCCGGCCTGGTCCTGGCGGCCTCGGCGGCGGCCTCCTCGGCGGTCGGGGACTCGGCGACCACGGCGAGGTCGGCCTCCCGGTCGAGCAGGGCGCCGAGCCCGGAGCGGAACAGGTGGTGTCCGTCGGCGAGCAGCACGCTCACCGTGGCGGTCCCGCGGTCCGCGGCCGTGGCCTGGTGGTACAGGGGTTGGTCCAGGAGGGTGGTCATCCGGCTACCTCGGTGGCGTTGAAGTGTCGGGCGAACAGGTGGGCCGGCGGGATCAGCCCCAGCCCCAGGTGTCCTGCGGGCCGGTGGGCAGCGGGGACGGGGTGGCGGTTGCGGCGGCGGGCTGGTTGACGGGGGTGGCGGGCGTGCCCCCGGTGGCGCCGTCGGCGGTGAGGACGGTGGCGTGCGCCTGGCTCGGGCCCGCCAGGGTGACGGTGGCGGCCGTGCCGGTCAGGACGCTGAAACCCAGGGCGACAATCGTGATGAAACGGACCTTCTGCGACATGGGGGTGCCCGATCCTCTCGCGTTCGGCTGTGCCCCGGGCTGCTTCCGGGGCGCGGTGGTCTGCGGCGGCGGGGGCGGATGATCGGTTCCGGGCCCTGTGAGGGGCTGCTGTCCCGGTGTCCGGTCCGTCGTTCCTGCCGACACCATGAGAGTGGCGGTCGACGGGTGCCCGTGTCAGTACCTGGAGCTGGCACCAGAGTGCCGTGACACCCTGAGGCCAGCTCCGGCCGGCCGGGGCCGGACTCCTCGGGAGGCGGCCGCAATGGCCCTGACCTGCCCGGACGTCGGATCAGGGGTGGCTGGGCAGTTCGTGCAGGCCCAGCGCGAGCCGGGAGTCCGCCTCGCAGTGCAGAAGGTGCCAGCCGCTGAGCGGCCCGTCCTTGCCGGTGAGCTCGCCCCAGGCGGTGCGCAGTCCGTCCTCCGCCTCCAGCAGGGTGCCGGCGGCCACGAACACCATCGCGTCCACGGCCCCGGGCGTCACCAGGATCCGTGCGTGGCTGAGCCGGGCCGGCCCGCGGAGCCGCCGCTCCAGTCCGTCCCGTACCGCGGGCGCCCCCGGCGGGCCGGGCAGCGGCCTGCCGCCCGGCGTCTCCAGGTGGACGCGAATCGCATACACACCTGTAAGACTGACGGATCGCCAGCTGTTCGGAAGGTCGCGGGTGGTGTCAGGTCGCCGCCTGGCAGCAAGATGCCGCCCGCGCGGTGCCGCCGGGCAGGGGGCGACGGCGGGCCCGGAGGTGGCGCGGGGGTGACAGGGGGTGCCACCGGGGCGCCGGGGGAGACGGTGCGCGGGCGTCGTCCTGCCGTCGGCCCGCTGTCGGAGCCCCTTCACAGTTCGTCCATCGGACCGTCGCGATTGTCCGCAAGACTGTTCTATGTTCGCTGATGTGACGATACGCTGACCGCCAGTCAGATCGACCGGTAGCATTCCGGTCACGGGGAGGGTGTGATGTGTCCCGCACTTCTGGTGGCGGACTGTTGAGCGGGCCTCAGCCGATCGGCCTCGACCCGTTCGGCGAAGCGGTGTACCGGACCATGCTCCTGCACCCCGAGCTGGACACCCAGGGCATCGCCGACCGCCTGGAGGCGCCCGAGCCCGAGGTACGGGCCGCGCTCGACCATCTCGCCGACCTGGCCCTCACCAGACCCACCGGGGCCGAGGACCGCTGGCGCGCGGTCAACCCCGAACTGGGCCTGGCCACCCTGCTCGCCCGCCAGGAGGCCGAGGCGGCCCGCCGCCAGCAGGAGATCGAACGCAGCCGGGCCGCGATGGCCGGGCTGATCGCCGAGTACGCCAGCGTGCACGCGCCGGCCAACCAGTCCGGCATCGAGCTGATCTCCAGCCTGGGCGACGTCCGAGACCGCCTCGTCCAGCTCGCCTCCGACGCCGCCGTCGAGGTGCTCTCGCTCGCCCCCGGCGGCCCGCAGCCCCCGCAGGTGATGGAGGCCAGTCGGGCCCTGGACCTGGAGACCCTGGAACGCGGCGTCCGGATGCGCACCGTCTACCAGGACAGCGTCCGCAACGACCCCGCCACCGTGCAGTACGCCCGCTGGCTGCACGGCCTCGGCGGCGCGGTGCGCACCCTGCCCACCCTCCCGCTGCGGATGATCCTGGTCGACAACGCCACGGCCATCGTGCCGATCGACCCGGAGGACCCGCGCAAGGGCGCCGTGCTGCTGCACAGCCCCGGCGTGATCGCGGCCCTGCGGGCCCTGTTCGAGCAGCTCTGGGACCAGGCCCGCCCGCTCGGCGAGCCCGTCCAGCGCGGCCCGCACGGGCTCACCGCCCAGGAGCGGGAGCTGCTGCGCCTGCTCGCCGAGGGCCTCACCGACGAGCGGGCCGGGCAGCGGCTCGGCGTCTCACTGCGCACCATCCGCCGGATGATGGCCGACCTGATGGTCCGGATGGACGCGCGCAGCCGTTTCCAGGCCGGCATCCAGGTCGCCGCGCTCGGCTGGCTCGGCGAGACCACCCCGCGCTGACCCGGGCGCCCCGCGACGGGGCGGGACGGCCGCGCGGCGCGGGTCACTACAGGTACGGGTCACTCGAACAGCGCCTGCTGGACGGCCGTCGGCCCGTCCGTACCGCCGTGCGCCCCCGGCCCCTGCGGCCAGGACAGCGGTACCCGCCGCATCGACCCCGGGCAGAGCACCAGCCGGCGGGACTCCTGCTTGTGGTCGACGACGGCGCCCAGTCCGATCGCCTCGACCGGCGCCACGGCGATCGGGCGGCCGCACACCGGGCAGGGAACGCGGGGGAGTCTCATACCGCCATGGTGCGCCGGACCACTGACAGGCCGGACCACTGACAGTCCGGGGCACTGACAGGCCGAGCCACTGACAGGCCCGCGCCGGCCACCGGGCCCGCGCCGTCAGGACCCGTCGGGTTCCCCGTCCGCGCCGTCCAGGCAGAGCACCTCGACCCGCTGCACCAGGTTGACGGCGAACCCGCCGCGGTTCCACGGCTGGTCCAGCGGCTGGGTGCGTCCCCGCGCGTCGGTGGCCCGGGCGCTCAGCACATGCCGGCCGGGGACGGCCGCCCAGCGGTGCCGCCACCGGCGCCAGGCCCACGGGTGGACGGCGTCCGGCGGGGCGAGTTCCGCGTCCTCCCAGCTGCCGCCGCCGTCCGTGCTCACCTCCACCCGCACGACCGGGCCGTGGCCGGACCAGGCCCGGCCCTCCAGCGGCACCTCACCGGGCCGCACCACCCGGATCCTGGACATGAAGTCGGGGAAGCCCGGCGGCAGCAGCAGGGCGCGCGGCGCGATCCGGGTGACCGGCTCGCCCGCGTCCTGCGGCGACTGCCGGAGCCGGTAGGCCACCGCCTGCTGAAACCCGGTGAACGGGCGGTCCACCAGCGTGACGTCGCACAGCCACTTCACCTGCGCCATCCCGTACCAGCCGGGGACCACCAGCCGCAGCGGGTGCCCGTGCTGCGGCGGCAGCGGCGCGCCGTTCATCGCGTACGCCACCAGCACCTCGGGATCGCCGCCGGTGGCCACGGCCAGGGGGAGGCTGCGCCGGTAGTCCTGCTCGACCCCGCGCTCCACGCCGTGGTCGGCGCCGGTGAAGACCGCCTCCACCGCCGCCGGCCGGACGCCCGCCTCGGCCAGCAGCGTCCGCAGCGGCACGCCCGTCCACTCGGCGGTGCCGACCGCCTCGACCAGCCAGGGCTGGCTCACCGGGCGCGGGGACAGCAGGGCCCGCCCGTTGCCGGCGCACTCCATGGTGACCCGCCGGGTGACCGCAGGCCGGGCCCGCAGGGCCTCGAGGTCCAGCGAGAGCGGTGTGCGGACCTCGCCGCGGACGGTGAGCCGCCAGCCGTCGGCGTCCACGGCGGGGATGTCGTAGTGCGTCAGCACGTAGTGCAGCCCGGGCGGGGTGACGTCGTAGCGCAGCGCCTCCAGCGGCAGGCCGTGGTTGCGGGCCGCCAGCGCGAGTTCCTCAGCGGTGACGCCCTCGCCCGGCCCGACCACCCGGGCGGGTGTGCTCACCTCGCCGAGCCGCGCCGCCATGGGTCCATTCTCGCCTCGGAGGCCGTCCGGCGCCCGGGGAATCGCGGCGAAACGGTCGGCATCGTCCGGTGGTGAGCGGGCGCACCGGGACCCGCCCTGCGGTGCGCGCGCCGCCGGCAGCGTGCGGCCACGTACCCGAGAGAGGTCGTGCCGGATGGCATCTTCCCAGCTCAAGACCGGTTCGAGAGTCGACAGTACGGCGGCGGGCGCTTCCGCGTGGTGGCTCCCGTGCTCGCGCTCCGCCGGCTGTCGGTCTTCTTCGACGGCATGGACGTCGACATCCACGGCGCCGTGATGCCCTACCTGCTCAAGGACCACGGGCTCGGCCGCACCACGGGCGTCGCCGGCACCATCGGCAGCCGGACCACCTTCGGGATGCTGATCGCCGCCCTCGTCGGGGGCAGCGTCACGGACCGGCTAGGGCGCCGGGCGAGGCACCGGCGGTGACGTTCCGTCGGACCGCGGGCACGTTCGGCGACGGCGGGGCGGTTCGTCCGGGTCGCCGCGGGGGAGGGGCCCTGCGGCACACCCACTCCACCACCCCCCGGAGGAAAACCCTCATGACGGTCGATCACCGCCTCGTCGGCACCGGACCGAACCGGGTCGTCGTCCTGCACGACTGGTTCGGCACCAGCGCGGGCTGGGGCCCGTTCCTGGACTACCTGGACGGCTCCGCCTTCACGTACGCCTTCCTCGACTACCGGGGGTACGGCGAGCGGGCGGACGTGGCCGGCGACTACACGCTGGCGGAGATCGCCGGGGACGTGCTGGCGCTCGCCGACCAGCTCGGCTGGGAGCGGTTCTCGCTGGTCGGGCACTCGATGGGCGGCAAGGCGGCGCAGCGGGTGCTGGCCGAGGCGCCGCACCGGGTGCGCAAGCTGGCGGGCGTCGCACCCGTGCCGGCCTCCGCGTACCCGCTGGAGGGCGACGCGTACGACCTGTTCCACGGGGCCGCCGAGCGGCCGGCCAACCGACGGGCCATCCTCGACCTGGTCACGGGCAACCGGGCGGGCGGGGTCTGGCTGGACCGGATGACCGCGCAGTCCCTGGCGACCAGCCGCACGGATGCCTTCGCCGCCTACCTGGCCGACTGGACCACCCTGGACTTCGCCGCCAAGGTGGCCGGCAGTCGGCTGCCCGTGAAGGTCTTCGTGGGCGAGCACGACGTGGCGTTGAGCGAGCCCGTGATGCGGGCCACCTGGCTCGCCCACTACCCGGAGGCGGAGCTGGAGACGCTGGCCAACTCCGGCCACTACCCGATGTACGAGGTGCCGGTCGCGTTCGCGAGCGCGCTGGAGGCCTTCCTGGGCGACTGACGGCCCCCGGACGCCGGGGGCTCCCTCCCCCGGCGTTCCGGCCCGGTTCGCGCCGCCCGGTCACCCGGTGCCGGTTCACCCGATGGAGTTGCCGGGCGGGCCGGCCGCGTGTCCGGGGCCGGACCGGGGGCGCCGGGCGGAAGGCTTCGGCGGTATGCACGCGATCCTGCACGCCCTGTCGATCACCGCCTCGATGACCTGGGCGATCACCTGGGCCCTGATCCTCGGCTTCGCGCTCTCCGCGCTGGTCCAGGCAGTGGTCCGGAGGTCCACCGTGGTCGGTCTGCTCGGCGACGACCGGCCCCGCACACTCGCCGTCGCGGCCGGGCTCGGCATCGCCTCCTCCTCGTGCTCGTACGCGGCGGTCGCGCTCGCCCGCTCGCTGTGGCGCAAGGGGGCCGACTTCACCGCCGCGATGGCCTTCGAGATCGCGTCCACCAACCTGGTCGTCGAACTCGGCTTGATTCTCGCCCTACTGATGGGCTGGCAGTTCACCGCCGCCGAGTTCGTCGGCGGTCCGGTGATGATCCTGCTGCTGGCCGTCCTGTTCCGGCGCTTCCTGCGGGAACCGCTGCTGCGGGAGGCCCGCGAGCAGGCCGACCGGGGCCGGGCCGGCTCGATGGAGGGCCACGCCGCGATGGACATGTCCGTCCGGCGGGAGGGCGGCTTCCTGCGCCGGCTGCTCTCGGCCGAGGGCTTCACCGCCACCTCGCACGTGTTCGTGATGGAGTGGGCGGCCATCCTGCGCGACCTGGTGATCGGCCTGCTGGTGGCCGGCGCGATCGCCGCCTGGGTGCCGGACAGTTTCTGGAGCGCGTTCTTCTTCGACGGGCACCCGCTGGCGGCCAAGCTGTGGGGGCCGCTGGTCGGCCCGCTGGTGGCGATCGCCTCGTTCGTCTGCTCGGTCGGCAACGTGCCGCTGGCGGTCGTGCTCTGGAAGGGCGGCATCAGCTTCGGCGGGGTGGTCGCCTTCATCTTCGCGGACCTGCTGATCCTGCCCATCCTGAACATCTACCGGAAGTACTACGGCCGGCGGATGGCGCTCTTCCTGCTCGCCACCTTCTACGTCTGCATGGTCCTCGCCGGGTACGCGGTGGAGGTCCTCTTCGGGGGCCTCGGTCTCGTCCCGGACCCGGCGGACGCCACCATCCCGACGGACGGCGTCTCGTGGAACTGGACGACCTGGCTCAACATCGCCTTCCTGCTGCTGGCGGCGGTGCTGGTGGTGCGGTTCCTGCGGACCGGCGGACGGGCGATGCTCGGCATGATGGGCGGCGCGCCCGCCCCCGGCCCCGGCCCCGGTGCGACGGCCGGGCCCGCCGGCGGCGGACCTTCGGCGTAGGGCGGGCGCGGCGGCCGGGCTGCAGGGGTGGAAGGGGCGCAGGGGTGGAAGGGGCGCAGGGGTGGAAGGGGCACAGGGGTGCGAGCGGCGCGGGCTACGGCAGCGGGCTGCTGTACCAGCGCCAGCCGCTCCGGTGCGCGCGGCCGGGCAGGTCGGCCCGGCCGGTAGCCCAGAGCAGGGTGAGCCAGGGGTCGCCGTCCCCGGGGACGTCGGGGAACAGTCGGGCCAGGGCCCGGGCGCAGAGCTCGGCGGGCGGGACCCAGACCAGGCCGAGACCGGCCGCCAGGTCGTGGGTGTGCACCAGGGTCTCCACCACGCCCATCGCGGCGAAGCCCTCCGGGTCGGCGATCCCGTAGCTGTGGTAGGCGCGGACCTCGGGGGGCGCGGTGCGGACCATGGCGACCAGCAGGGCGCCGCACGCCTCCAGCACCTGCAGGGTGCCCTCGGGGCCGGCCGCCCGGTCGGCGTGCACGGCGTTCGCGGGGCCGGCGGGGCTGCTGCGCTCCCAGACGAAGGGCACCTCGCCGGTCAGCGGCGGCTGCCGGGGGCCCAGCTGGACGGCGTACGCGAAGAGGTCGTCGGCGAGGTGCTCGGCGGTCTCCCAGCAGTCCCAGGAGAGGGACCCGGCTCCGGCGTCCCAGTCGCCGGCCGCGGGCGCCCCGCGAAGGACGCCCACGGCGAGCTGTACGGCGCGGTCGACGTCGTCGGCGGTGACGGGCGACCGGGGTGATTCGGGTGCGGTGGCACCGGGGGCGGCACTGGACATGGCCCGACCGTACCGCGCGGACGGGCCGTCAGGGGGCAGCCGGCAGCGCGGTCAGCGGCGCCGTTCGGGGCCGGCGCCGCGCTCCGCCAGGTCGGCCCCGATGATCCGGGCCGCCCGGCGGACCTGTTTGCGCAGGTCGGCCAGCGCCGTCGCGGTCTCCTCGGGGAAGGACCGCGCGGCCGTCGCGGGCAGGGTGTCGGGCAGGTCCCGCAGGGCGGCCCGCAGCACACCGGCCAGCCGTTCCAGGTCCCCGAGGGCCAGCCGGCTGTCCTCCTGGTCCACGGCGGGCGGCTGGGCCGGGGCGGCCGGCTCCTCCACCCACGGCGTTTCGGCGGCCGGTGCGTAGCCGAGTTCGGTCCGGGCCGCGGTCAGCGCCTTGGCGGTCGGCCGCCCGCCGCCGGCCATCGCCTTCTCCACCACCTCCCGCACCTGCTCGGGCCCGCGCTCGCGCAGCACCGGGACCAGCACCCGGGCCTGCGACTCGCGGAGCACGATGTTGCCAAAAACCGGATTTGGCAACAGCGCGGCCTGGACCGGGATCATCTCCAGCAGGCGGTGGGCGTAGGACCGCGACAGGTTCCAGCGCTCGGTCAGGTACTCCTCCCAGGTGGCGTGGCTCGCCCGGTAGAGCCGCCGGTCGTGGATCTCCCACAGGGCAGGGCCGGCGTCGGCCGCGAACCGGGTGTGCGCGGCCTGCTTGTCCGCCTCGAACTGGGCCTCCGCCTGGCGGATCGCGTCGACCCCGTGATCCTGCGCGGCGGCGACCCGCGCCTCCAGTTCGGCCAGCGTGCAGCCGGCCAGCGAGCCGGCCGGCTCGGTGGACGCGACACCGGCCGGGCCCGTCCCGGGGTTCCGCCGGCCGGGCCGGTTGCCGATCATCAGGGTCTCGGGGCCGGCCAGCTTGGCGGCGCTGTCGGGGCGCTGGAGCCGGGGACGTTCGTTCACGCGGCGACCTCCATGAGCTTCCTGACCTGCACGGCCAGCTTGTCGAAGTCCTCCGCGACCTCCCGTGCGGGGGCCGTGCGGAGCGAGCGGAGCGGGGCGACCGAGTCCGCGGCGGCCTTCACCACCGCCCGCTCCCGGATGTGCGGCGACCAGACCAGGCCGGGGAAGCACTCGTCGAGTCCGGCGATCTGGAAGTCGTGCACGCCGAGCCCGGACCGGACCCGGGAGGGCACCACCCCGGCCACCCGCAGCCGGGGGTTGTTGAGGTCGTCGGCGTGGTCCCGGACGAAGTTCAGCACCCGTACCGCGCCCTCGATCCCGTCGAACTCGGGCTCGGCCACGATCAGCACCACATCGGCGGCCACCATCGCGAGCTGGGTCAGGTGGCCCAGCGAAGGCGGGCAGTCGAGCAGCGTGACCCGCCGGTCGTCGCAGCCGGCCAGCGCCCGCTTGAGCCGCTTCACCGCGCCGACCGTGCCGGCCTCGGAGATCCGGTTCTCCAGCTCGAACCTGGCCGGCAGCACCCTGATCCGCTCGCTGTACAGGCCGCCCCAGCCGCACGGCACGTAGGCGTCCCGCGCGGCGCCCAGGGCGTCGCACTTGATCGCCTCGCTGATGGTCATCTGGTCGGCGGCCGGGCGCGCCGCCAGCCGCCGCGAGGCGTTCCCCTGCGGGTCCACATCGGCGACGTCCACCAGCTCACCCGCCTCGGCCAGCGCGGCGGCCAGATTCACCACCATCGCCGACTTCCCGGACCCGCCCTTGTTCTGACATACCGCGATCCGCATCCGTGGCCTCCTCCGCTCCACTCCGGCCACCGTGGGGGGCCGTGCTCGCAGAGTAGTCATCTCATCGCCCTGTGCTACCGACGATCGCCCGTCCGGGCCGAGGTACACCCGGACGGCGGCGCCGCCCCGACTGTCCCGCCGAGGCGGCCGGGGTGGCCGGGGCGGGCCGGTGGTGGGCCCGCGGCCGACGGGTCAGCGCGGGCGGCGGGTGGCCATGATGATCCCGGTGCCCACCGGGAGGTCGGTCAGCACCAGCCCGCCGTCCGCGGCCAGCCCGGCGCGGACGCCGGCTATGGACCGGTGGTGCTCGGGCAGCTCGTAGCGTCCCGGGTCCATGTCGTCGAGCAGCAGGACGCCGCCGTCGGCCAGTGCCCGCAGGGTCAGGTCCAGGCCGGACCACTTGCCGCCCTCGGCGTCGGCGAAGATCAGGTCGAACCGGCCGAGCCCGGGCAGCAGGGCCTCGGCGTCGCCGGTCGTCAGGGTCACCCAGGAGGGCAGGCCGGCGCTCGCGGCGAGCTCGGCGGTGTCCGGGTCGTGCTCGACGCTCAGCACGGTGGCGTCGGTGCGGCCGGCCAGGCCGTGGGTGATCCAGGCCAGCCCGACGCCGGCCCCCGTCCCCAGTTCGAGGATCCGGCCGCCCGCCGGCACGGCGGCGGCCAGGACGGCGAGCAGTTCGCCGGCCACCCGCTCGCAGGAGTAGGGGAAGGAGTGCTCGGCGGCGCGCCGGACGGCGGCCTGCACGGGTGCGGGCAGGGGCGGGGTGGTCATGGGGCGGCTCCCGGGCCGGCGGCGGTGGACGAGACGTGGATCACGTCGGGTCGGTGAAGGATAGTCAGACGGGGAGGCCCGCCGGCACTGCTTTTCCGGGTCGCCTGACGGTGCGTGAGATCCGCCGGGAGGGGACGGGACCGGCATGGCCCGCGCCCGCTCGCGTGGCCCGCGCGCCCGCTCGCGTCGCCCCTCGTGTGCCCCGTGACCGCTGCCCTGCCCGCGACCCGTCCACCCGGGCCGCGCCCGCCGACGAGGCATCGGTCCGCCGGCCGCCGCCCGGCGGAATATCCGTCGCCCGTCGCGGGTGTCCCGTGAAACGCTGCCGGACATGGATCCGCAGCTCACCGCCTCGCAGCCCGCCGACCCACAGCCCGCCGACCCACAGTCCGAGGCCTCGCGGCCCGCCGACCCGCGGCCCGTGGACCCCGGGCCCGTCGACCAGGCCCCCGTCGACCAGGCGCGGCGCCTGGTCCGCGACCGCTTCCCGGACGCGCTCGCGGCGGTCCTGGCCGGGTCCACCGCCCGGGGCCGGGCCACCGCCGGCAGCGACCTGGACATCGCGGTGCTGGTCCGCGACGACGCCGAGACCCGCCGGGAGACGCTTCGCTTCGAGGGGCGGCTGGTGGAGCTCTTCGTCCACACCCGGGCCGGTCTGGCGGAGCTCTTCGCCGCGGACGCCGCCACCCGGCGAGCCGTCCTGCAGAACATGTACCTGGACGGCCTGGTGCTGACCGACCCGGAGGGCGAGGCCGCCCGGGCCCGGGCGCTGGCCGAGGCGGACCTCCGGCAGGGGCCGCCGCCGCTGGCACCGGAGGCGGTCGAGACCAAGCGGTACGGGCTGACGGACGCCCTGGACGACCTGGCGGACACCGGCGACCCGTTCGAGCGCCTGGCCGTCGCCGCCGTCGTCCTCGCAGGGGGCGCCGATCTGCTGCTGGACCACCACCGCGCCTGGACCGGCGGCGGCAAGTGGCTGCCGAGGCGGCTGCTGGCGGCGGACCCGGAGCGCGGCGGCGCCCTGCTCGAAGGGCATCGGCGACTGTGCGCGTCGGGGGAGCACGCGGCCCTCGCCGCCGCGGCCGCGGAGATCCTCGACCTCGTCGGCGGCCCGCTCCGCGAGGGGTACCGCAGGACCTGGCGGGGTGTCATCGAGTCGGTCGCCGTGAAGGCCGGGCGCTGACGCCGGCCGCCCGGCCGCCGCAAGGCCCCGGGGAGCAGGCGACACGCCCGGGCGGGCACCGGGTTCGGCGGTCGGTCCCGGGAGCGTCCGGGCGTCGCGCCGACCGCCCGCCGCGTCACCGGGCCCGCCCCGGGATTGCCCCGGGACGGCCCCGCGACCCGCCGCCGCCCCCTCGGCAACCCCTACCGCGACCCCTAGGCCGACCCCTGACTTCAGCGCGGCGTCAGGCACTTTCCGCAGCACAGAGTGCATGGAGGGCAAGGTCACACCGATTGGCCCTGCAGCCCGGAGCCGCCGGACCTTAACCTTCCCTCATGACGGTCCCGCCCGAAGGGCTCCCTCTGGCCGCCGAGTTCCCGGACGCAACCCGCGAGCAATGGCAGCTCCTTGTCGAAGGCGTCCTGCGCAAGTCAGGCGCGCAGAACGTCGAAGGCGCACAGGCCGAGGACGCCCTCACCACCGAGCTTCAGGACGGGCTTCGCGCCCGCCCGCTGTACACCGCCGACGACACGGCGGCCGATCCCGGGCATCCGGGCTTCCCGCCGTTCGTGCGCGGGGGCCGGGCCGAGGGATCGGTTCTGTCCGGCTGGGACGTGCGCCAGCGCCATGCCCATCCGGACGCCCGGCAGTCGAACGAGGCCGTGCTCGCGGACCTGGAGAACGGCGTCACCAGCATCTGGCTGGCCGTCGGGGCCGGCGGTGTGCCGGTCGACGCCCTGGACGAGGCCTTGCAGGGCGTCTACCTGGACCTGGCGTCCGTGGTGCTCGACCCCGGCGCCGACTTCGCCGCGGCGGCCGAGCAGTTGCTCGCCCTGTACGCGCGGCGCGAGGTGCCGGCCCAGGACGCCCGCGGCAACCTCGGCGCCGACCCGCTGGGCCTGCTGGCCCGCACCGGCCGCGACGAGGACACCGAGCGCCACCTCGCCGACGCTGCGGCCCTGGCCGCCGACTGCGTCCGCAGCCACCCGGGCCTGCGCGCGCTGACCGTGGACGCCCTCGGTCACCACGACGCCGGCGCCTCGGCCGCCCAGGAGCTCGGCGCCTCGCTGGCCACCGGCGTCGCCTACCTGCGGGAGCTGACCGCGGCCGGGCTGACGGTGGACCAGGCCTGCGGGCAGCTGGAGTTCCGCTACGCGGCCACCGCCGACCAGTTCCTCACCATCGCCAAGTTCCGCGCCGCGCGCCGGCTCTGGGCCCGGGTGGCCCAGGTGGCCGGCGCCGCGCCCCAGGCCGCCGCGCAGCGCCAGCACGCCGTCACCTCCAGCGTGATGATGACCGAGCGCGACCCCTGGGTGAACATGCTCCGCACCACGGTGGCCTGCCTGGCCGCCGGCGTCGGCGGCGCCGACGCGGTGAGCGTGCTCCCCTTCGACGACGCCCTCGGCCTGCCGGACGCCTTCGCCCGCCGGATCGCCCGCAACACCCAGTCGATCCTGCTGGAGGAGTCCCACCTGGCCCGGGTCATCGACCCGGCCGGCGGCTCCTGGTACGTCGAGCAGCTCACCGACGAGCTGGCCCGCGCCGCCTGGGCCTGGTTCCAGGAGATCGAGCGGGCCGGCGGCCAGCGCGCCGCCCTGCGCTCCGGGCTGATCCGCGAGAGGGTCGCCGCGACCTGGGCCGAGCGTTCCGCGGACCTCGCGCACCGCCGCGAACCCATCACCGGCGTCAGCGAGTTCCCCAACCTCGGCGAGCAGCCGGTGGTCCGTGAGCGGGCTGCCGACCGCGGCCCGGTGCCGTCGGGCGGCCTGCCGAAGGTCCGGCGCGCGGAGGCCTTCGAGGCCCTGCGCACCCGCTCCGACGAGCAGCTGGCCGCCACCGGTGAGCGGCCGAAGGTCTTCCTGGCCGCGATCGGGCCGGCGGCCGTGCACACCGGCCGGTCCTCCTTCGCCGCCAACCTGTTCCAGGCCGGCGGCCTGGCCACGGTGACCGGCGAGGGCACCGAGGCGGCCGCGCTGGCCGAGGCCTTCACCGCCGGCGGAGCGAGCGTGGCCTGCCTGTGCTCGGGCGACAAGCTGTACGCCGAGCACGCCGAGGCCGTCGCCGCGGCACTGAAGGCGGCCGGCGCGCGGCGGGTGCTGCTGGCCGGCAAGCCGGGCGAGCACCGCGAGGCGTACCAAAAGGCCGGGGTGGACGGATACGTCTTCGCGGGCTGCGACGCGGTCGCCGTCCTCACCTCGGTCCTCGACGAGATCGGAGCGGCACGGTGATCCCCGACTTCACCGAGATCGGCCTGGACGACGAGGCCGGCACCCCGGGCAGCACCGGCGGGCAGTGGCGGGAGGCCTGGCAGCAGGCCACCGGCAAGGACGTCGACGACCTGCTCTGGGAGACCCCGGAGGGCATCGGCGTGAAGCCGCTGTACACCGGCGAGGACCTGGCGGGCCTGGACTTCCTGGCCACCTACCCGGGCATCGCGCCGTACCTGCGCGGACCGTACCCCACCATGTACGTCAACCAGCCCTGGACGGTGCGCCAGTACGCCGGCTTCTCCACCGCCGAGGAGTCCAACGCGTTCTACCGCCGCAACCTGGCGGCCGGCCAGAAGGGCCTGTCGGTCGCCTTCGACCTGCCGACCCACCGCGGCTACGACAGCGACCACCCCCGGGTGACCGGCGACGTCGGCATGGCCGGTGTGGCGATCGACTCGATCTACGACATGCGCCAGCTCTTCGACGGCATCCCGCTGGACCGGATGTCGGTGTCGATGACCATGAACGGCGCGGTGCTGCCGATCCTGGCGCTCTACATCGTGGCGGCCGAGGAGCAGGGGGTGGCGCCCGAGAAGCTCGCCGGCACCATCCAGAACGACATCCTCAAAGAGTTCATGGTCCGCAACACCTACATCTACCCGCCGCAGCCCTCCATGCGGATCATCTCCGACATCTTCGCGTACACCTCGCAGAAGATGCCCCGCTACAACTCCATCTCCATCTCCGGCTACCACATCCAGGAGGCCGGGGCCACGGCCGACCTGGAGCTGGCCTACACGCTGGCCGACGGCGTGGAGTACCTGCGCGCGGGCCTTGCGGCCGGCATGGACGTGGACGCCTTCGCGCCCCGACTGTCGTTCTTCTGGGCGATCGGCATGAACTTCTTCATGGAGGTCGCCAAGCTCCGCGCGGCCCGCCTGCTCTGGGCCAAGCTGGTGCAGCAGTTCGAGCCGAAGAACCCCAAGTCGCTGTCGCTGCGCACCCACTCGCAGACCTCCGGCTGGTCGCTGACCGCCCAGGACGTCTTCAACAACGTGACGCGCACCTGCGTGGAGGCGATGGCCGCCACCCAGGGCCACACCCAGTCGCTGCACACCAACGCCCTCGACGAGGCGCTGGCCCTGCCGACCGACTTCTCGGCCCGGATCGCCCGCAACACCCAGCTGCTGCTGCAGCAGGAGTCCGGCACCTGCCGGGTGATCGACCCCTGGGGCGGCTCCGCCTACGTGGAGAAGCTCACCGACGATCTGGCCCGCCGTGCCTGGGAGCACATCCAGGAGGTCGAGGCGGCCGGCGGCATGGCCAAGGCCATCGACGCCGGCATCCCCAAACTGCGCGTCGAGGAGGCCGCGGCCCGCACCCAGGCCCGGATCGACTCCGGCCGCCAGCCCGTCATCGGCGTCAACAAGTACCGGGTCGCCACCGACGAGCAGATCGACGTGCTCAAGGTCGACAACTCCTCCGTGCGCACCCAGCAGATCGACAAGCTCCGCCGGCTGCGCGCCGAACGCGACGAGGCGGCCTGCCAGGCCGCGCTGCGCGCGCTCACCGCCTCCGCCGAGGCCGGCCCGCAGAGCGGCGGCGGCCTGGAGGGCAACCTGCTGGCCCTGGCGGTGGAAGCGGCCCGGGCCAAGGCCACCGTCGGCGAGATCTCCGACGCCCTGGAGGCGGTCTACGGCCGCCACTCCGGCCAGATCCGTACCATCTCCGGTGTGTACCGAGACGAAGCAGGCCCCTCCACCGCCCTCGAGCGCACCCGCGCCCTGGTCGAGGCCTTCGAGCAGGCCGAGGGCCGCCGCCCGCGCATCCTGGTCGCCAAGATGGGCCAGGACGGCCACGACCGCGGCCAGAAGGTCATCGCCACCGCCTTCGCCGACCTCGGCTTCGTGGTCGACGTCGGCCCGCTCTTCCAGACCCCGGAGGAGGTCGCCCGGCAGGCCGTCGAGGCCGACGTCCACATCGTCGGCGTCTCCTCACTGGCCGCCGGCCACCTCACCCTGGTGCCCGCGCTGCGCACCGCGCTGGCCGAGGCCGGCCGCGACGACATCACCATCGTGGTCGGCGGGGTCATCCCCCCGCAGGACTTCGACGCCCTGCACGAGGCCGGCGCCGCCGCCGTCTTCCCGCCGGGCACGGTGATCCCGGACGCCGCCCACGACCTGCTGAAGTCGCTGGCCGCCGAGCTCGGCCACGAGCTGTAGGCCGCTGACGCCGATGGCCCGGACGATCGACCTCGACCAGTACATCCAGGGGGTGCGGGACGGCTCGCGCGCGTACATCGCGCGGGCCATCACCCTGGTGGAGTCCACCCGCCCCGACCACCGCGTCCTCGCCCAGCGCCTGCTGGTCGAGCTGCTCCCGCACAGCGGCAACGCGGTGCGGGTCGGTATCACCGGCGTCCCGGGCGTCGGCAAGTCCACCTTCATCGAGGCCCTGGGCACCATGCTCACCGGCCTCGGCCACCGGGTCGCGGTGCTCGCCGTCGACCCCTCGTCCAGCCGGACGGGCGGCTCCATCCTGGGTGACAAGACCCGGATGGAGAAGCTCGCGGTCGACCCGAACGCGTTCGTGCGTCCCTCGCCGACCTCGGGCACCCTCGGCGGGGTGGCCCGGGCGACCCGCGAGAGCATGGTCGTGATGGAGGCCGCCGGCTACGACGTCGTCCTGGTGGAGACCGTCGGCGTCGGCCAGTCGGAGACCACCGTCGCCGGCATGGTCGACACCTTCCTGCTGCTCACCCTGGCCCGCACCGGCGACCAGCTCCAGGGCATCAAGAAGGGCGTCCTGGAGCTCGCCGACATCGTCGCCGTCAACAAGGCCGACGGCCCGCACGAGCTGGACGCCAAGGCGGCCGCCCGCGAGCTGGCCGGCGCACTGCGGCTGCTCCAGGCCCCGGACGCGGCCTGGACCCCGCCGGTCCTCACCTGCAGCGGCCTGGGCGGCGCCGGACTGGACGAGCTCTGGGAGCGGCTCCAGCAGCACCGGCAGATCCTGGACGCGACCGGGGCGCTGGAGGCCAAGCGACGCGACCAGCAGATCGACTGGACCTGGGCGATGGTCCACGACGGCCTGCTCTCTCAGCTCCGCGAGCACCCCGAGGTCCGCCGCCTCACCCCGCTGCTGGAGCAGCAGGTCCGGGACGGCCGGTTGACCGCGACCCTGGCGGCCGAGCAGTTGCTGGCGGGCTTCCGTACACCGCGCGAGGACGGCCGACCGCCGGCCCCGTAGTGCTTCCCTGTACCGGTGGGCCCGGTGGCCCGGACGGATACCGTCCGGGCCACCGGGCCCACCGGCCGTCACCTTGCCCGGCCTTGCGTTGCCGGGCCGTCAGGCGGCCGCGGGGACGGGGCGGACGGTGGGGGAGGCGGGGGAGACGGGCTCGAAGCCCTTGGCGATCAGTCGCACGGCCAGCGTCACCTCCCAGGCGAACACCGGCAGCGCCGCCAGCGACCCGGCCGTCGAGACCTGCTCGTAGAGCCCGAACAGCACGGCGGTCGCCGAGGCGCAGATCAGCGGCCCGCCGACCAGTCCGAGGACCGCGACGAACCGCGGTACCAGCCGTGCGCGGTACATCAGCCAGGACAGCACCAGAGTGTTGGCGCCCAGGACGAAGTTGGGCCCGAGGAGGAACGTCCAGTCGTGGATCGCCACCAGGGCCCGTGCCACCGTGCGCAGTGACGCGGCGTCGGAGCCCGCGGCGCCCGCCGCGAAGTCCTGCCGGAGGGTCACCACCGACAGGACGCTGACGATGCCGACGACGATGACGGCGGCCTCCAGCAGGCGGGCGCAGACGTAGCCGAGCGCGGCCCCCTCGTGCTGCCGCCGCAGGACGGGGTACAGCGTGACCCCGGTGCCGACGACCGCCGCCGCCAGCAGCAGCTCGAACAGCGCCCCCAGGAACACCCGGCCGTCCGCGCCGGAGCCGGTCACATAGTCGGCGCCCTTCAGGACGGGGCCGTACAGCACCAGGCCGCCGATCGCGGTGATCTCGGTGACCAGGAACAGGACACCCGCGGCCACCGCGGTTCCTCTGGTTGGGCTCACTCGGACACTCCCCTCGAAAGGTGTACGGCGTACACCTGCCTCACGGTAGGCGTACGCCGTACACTCGTCAAGCCCGGACGCCGGTCCGGGAGTCGATCCGAGGGAGTTCAGCAGATGGCCCAGCCGACGGACCCGGCCCGCCGGGCCCCCCTGAGCAGGGACCGGGTGCTGCGCGCGGCCGTCGCGCTCGCCGACGGGACGGGGATCGAGACGCTCAGCATGCGCCGGCTCGCGCAGGAGCTGGGCGTGGTGCCGATGGCGCTCTACAAGCACGTCGCCAACAAGGAAGAGCTGCTGGACGGCATGGTCGACGCCGTGGTCGGCGGGATCGAACCGCCGGACCTCGACCCCGACTGGCGCGCCGCCGTCCGCCGGCGGATCCTCTCGGCCCGGGAGGCGCTGCGGAGCCACCCGTGGGCGTCCCAGGTGATCCGGTCCCGGAGCGGCCCGACGCCGGCCCTGCTCGCCTACATGGACTCGGTGATCGGCATCCTGCGGACCGGCGGCCTCTCGGTCGACCTCACCCATCACGCGATGCACGCCCTGGGCAGCCGCATCCTCGGCTTCACCCAGGAGGTCTTCGACGCCCCGCCCGGTGCTGCACCCGGTGCCGCACCGGGTGCCGCGCCCGGCACCGGGTCCGATCCGCGGGCCGGGGAGCAGGCGGCGGCGCTCCGGCAGCTGGCGGAGCGGTACCCCTACGTCACGGAGCTGGCCGGGGCGGCCGCCCACGACGACTCCGTGGTGGGCCAGGGCTGTGACGACCAGTTCGAGTTCGAGTTCGCGCTCGACCTCCTGCTGGACGGCTTCGAAAGGCTCCGGCAGCAGGGCTGGACCTCGTCCCCCGCCGGCGGGCGGGCCGGCTGACCGGGCGCCCACCCGCCCGGCACAGCGCACCGCCCGGTACAGCGCCGGGCCCGGCACAGCGCAAGGCCCGCCGGCGCGCGGGGCCGGACGTCACGTCCGGTCCTCGGCGCCCGCGGGCCTGCGGGGCTCATGCTTCGCCATTCAGCCCCAGAGGCTGCGCCCGGCGAGATCGGCGGTCTGCACGAACACCATGGCCGTCAGCAGCCCCAGGACGGCCAGCACCCCGGCCGTCTGGACCAGCACCTGGCCCTTGCGCGGCGCGAACACCAGCACCGAGCCGACCGCGAACCCCGCCAGCAGCCCGCCGAGATGGCCCTGCCAGAAGGTGAAGCCGGCCGAGGCCACCAGCCAGATGATCGCCCCCACCAGCTGCCGCCCGCCGCCGAGCGGGTCGTGGTGCATCTTCCTGGTCATCAGGAAGTACGTGGCGACCAGGCCGAAGATCGCCCCGGACGCGCCGACCGCCGCCGCCTCCGGGTCGATCAGGTACCCCAGGACCGACCCGCCGAGCAGGCTCGTCAGGTAGAGCGCCAGCAGGCGGACCCGCCCCAGCTGCTGCTCCACCACCCGCCCGAAGAGCCACAGCGAGTACATGTTCATCAGGATGTGCAGGATTCCGAACTGCCCGTGCGTGGCAGGCAGATGCAGGAACCCCGAGGTGACCAGCCGGTACCACTCGCCGTGCGCGATCCCGACCTCGTGGAAGCCCGGCGGCAGCAGATCGCCCTCGACGATGTACCGCAGGCCGTCCGGCCCGGTCACTCCCTGGCCGAGACTGTCGAACCGGTCGACGATGCCCGGACGGATCAGCTCGAGCACGTACACCAGTACGTTGGCGGCGATCAGGAGGTACGTCAGGAAGGGCGTGCCGATCAACTTCCCGCCGAACACCGTACGGGCCTGACGGATGCTCCGGTGGCCCTCCTTCACGCACTCCGGGCACTGGTGGCCGACCGGCGCGTCCAGCATGCAGTCCGGGCAGATGTAGCGCTCGCAGCGGGTGCACCTGATGTAGGACTCCCGGGTCGGATGCCGGTAGCAGGTGGTGGCGGGCTGCGCCTCGGGGGTCTGCGCCCCAGGGGTGACGTGCGTGGCGTCCATGGAAGGGCTGGTCTCCGTACGGTTCCGGCTGGGCCCGGCGGCTGGTCGCGGCCGGTGCAGCGAACAAGCTAGCGAACAGGCCCGCCGGCGGGAACGCAGGGGCGGGCTCCGCACCGGCCGCGGGGTGCCGGCCGGTCGGGGAGGCGGCGGGCCGGCGGCCGGACGGTCGTGGGACGGTCGTGGGGCGGTCCTGGGAACGGCCCGGGCGCCGGACGGCGATGGGCCGACCGGGTTGCCGCGGAAAACCTCGCCGCCGGGTGTCGATCCGGCCGCCGGCCGTTCGTGTAGAGGGTGGAAGGCCGGCCCGGTGCCGGCCGCCGGAACCGGAGGAGGAGCCATGAAGCAGTACCTGCTCAGCATCTACCAGCCCGACGGCGAGCTGCCCGCGCCCGAACTGCTCGACCGGGTGATGCGGGACCTCGACGTCCTCAACCAGGAGATCAGGGTGGCCGGGGCCTGGGTCTTCACCGGCGGACTGCACCCCGCCGACACCGCCACCGTGGTGCGGGTCCAGGACGGCGCGATGCTCACCACCGACGGCCCGTACGCCGAGGGCAAGGAACACCTCGGGGGGTTCTGGGTGATCCGCGCGCCCGACCTCGACGCGGCGCTCGAATGGGGCCGCCGGGCCGCCCGGGCGACCACCCTGCCGATCGAGGTCCGCCCCTTCCAGGACGGACCCGAGGGCTGACCGCCGCCATGCCGCACCCCCGGCCCGGCGCACCTGACCCCGGCGCTCCTGCCCCCGCTGCTCCCGGTATCGGGCCTGTTGCCGGCGGGCCGCCCGCCGTCGCCGAGATCGAGCGCGTCTTCCGTCAGGAGTACGGCCGCGCGGTGGCCGTACTGGTCCGCCGCTTCGGTGACATCGACCTCGCCGAGGAGGCGGTCCAACACGCCTTCACCAGGGCGGTGGAGCGCTGGCCGGCCGACGGCGTGCCGCCGAGCCCGGCCGGGTGGATCATCACCACCGCCCGCAACCGGGCCGTCGACGACCTCCGCCGGGAGTCCGTCCGGGCGGACCGCCAGGCCGGCGCGGCACGGCTCGGCCCGGCGGGCGGGCCGGCTCCCGACGAGGGAGCGGCGGCCGGCTGGGGGACGGACGGCCCCGCGATGGAGGACTCGGCGGACGACGACCGGCTGCGCCTGATCTTCACCTGCTGCCACCCCGCGCTCGCCCCCGCCGCCCAGGTCGCTCTCACCCTGCGACTGCTGGGCGGGCTGAGCACGGCCGAGATCGCGCACGCCTTCCTCGTCCCGGAGCCGACCATGGCGCAGCGGCTGGTCCGGGCCAAGCGCAAGATCCGCGACGCCGGGATCCCGTACCGGGTCCCCGGCCGGGCCGAGCTGGCGGAGCGGCTGCGGGCCGTCCTCGCGGTGGTCTACCTGGTGTTCAACGAGGGGTACACGGCGAGTTCGGGTGATCGGCTGGTCCGCGCCGACCTCTGCGCCGAGGCCGTCCGGCTCGGCCGGCTGCTGGCCGCCCTGATGCCGGACGAGCCGGAGGTCACCGGGCTGCTGGCGCTGATGCTGCTCACCGACTCGCGGCGGGCCGCCCGCACCACCCCGTCCGGCGACCTCGTCCGGCTGGCCGACCAGGACCGGGACCGCTGGGACCACGAGCTGATCGCCGAGGGCCAGGCCCTGGTGCGGCGGTGCCTGCGGCTCGACCGGCCCGGCCCGTACCAGATCCAGGCGGCGATCAACGCCGTGCACAGCGACGCACCCGTCGCCGCGGCGACCGACTGGCGGCAGATCGTGCAGCTCTACGACCGGCTGCTGACGCTGGCGCCGGGCCCGGTGCCGGCCCTCCACCGGGCGGTGGCGGTGGCCGAGGTGGACGGGCCGCAGGCCGCGCTGGCCCTGGTCGAGGGGCTGGACCTGGACGGTTACCACCTCTTCCACGCCGTCCGGGCGGACCTGCTCCGCAGGCTGGGGCGGACCACCGAGGCGGCCGCCGCGTACGAGGCGGCGGCCGCCCTGACCGGGAACGCGGCCGAGCGCGCCTTCCTGCTCGGGGCCCGCCGGGCGCTGGACGGGACCTGACCACCACCATGTCCGTGCGGTGCCGGCACCGCGGCACCGGCACCGGCACCGATGCCGGGCCGGTGTCCTTGGCGCCCGCCGGCGCCCGGGTCATTCGCCGGTCTTCTGCCTGATCAGCTTGAGGGCGTCGTTCCAGGCGGTCTTCGGATCGGCGCCGTCCTGCTCGACCGCCCGCAGACCGGTCTCGGTGAGGACGGTCTTCACCGTGCCGTCGTCCTTGCCGATCGGCGCGGGCCGGACGAACTGCGCCGCGGCGGCGTAGATCCGGCCGACCGGGGCGTCCCCGAAGAAGTCGAGCTTCGCCTGCTGGACGGCGGGCAGCTGCAGCGCCGCCGTGGTGGAGGGAAGGTTGCCGACCTTGGCGAAGACCTTGGCCTGCTGCTCGGGCGCGGTGAGCCAGGCGGCCAGGGCGGCGGCCTCCTTGGGATGCGCCCCGCCGCCGGGGACGGTCAGGAAGGCGCCGCCCCAGTTGCCTGCCACCGGGGCCTGCGCGATGTCCCACTGGCCGGCGGCGCCGTCGTCGGACTGGCTGCTGATCAGGCCGGTCATCCAGGAGGGGCAGACCACGGTGGCGAACCGGGACAGGAAGAAGCCGGTGTTCCAGGCGCCCTGGAACTGGGTCAGCCCGGCGCTCATGCCGCCCTGCGCCGCCCGGACCGCGACGTCCCAGGCCTTCTTCACCCCGGGGCTGGACTGGTGGTCGAGCTTGCCGGAGGCGTCCGAGTACTGCTGCGGCTCGCCGGCCAGGACGGCGTTGAAGAGGCCGCCGACCGAGTCGGTGAAGAACGTCCCCTTGGGGGCGGCGGCCTGGTAGCGGCGGCCGACGTCGACGAACCGGTTCCAGTCGCCCTTCCACAGGGCGGCGACCGCCTCCCGGTCGGTGGGCAGTCCGGCCTTCTTGAAGAGGTCCTTGCGGTAGCAGACCGCCATCGGGCCGATGTCGGTGCCGAGGCCGATCATCCGGCCGTCGGCGGTGGTGCCCTGCTGCGCCTTCCAGGGCAGCCAGGCGGCGGGATCCACGCCGGGTGTGCCGCGCAGGTCGGTGAACCGGTCGCCGTAGGTGCTGGTGGCCTGGGCGATGTAGCCCACCTCGACCGCCTGGATGTCGGCGAGACCGCTGCCCGCGGCCAGTTTGGGGGTCAGGGCGTCCCAGTAGGCCTGGCCGTCCTGGGTGATCTGGGCGTGGATGTTGATCTCGGGGTGGGCGGTCATGTACTCCCGGTACAGGCCGGCCTCGTGGTAGCCGAAGGTCCCGAACTCGCCGACCGTCAGGGTGATCGTCCCCTGATCGGCGGTGGCCGAGGCTGCGCCGGCCCCCGTCGGCGCGCCCGCCGGGGAGCCTTCGAAGGCGCAGCCGGTGAGCAGCAGCACCCCGGTGGTGAGCGCCGCCGCGAGGCGCCGGGCGCCGGCGCGGTGCGGCCGTGTGGCGCCTCGCGGCCGGGGGTGGGACGGGCGGCGCGGGGTTCTCGGCATGGTGCGGTGGCCTCTCACGGGCGGGGGAGGAGGAGCCGGGCGGCGGCGGGGGAGGGGAACGGCGGTGGTGGGAGGGGGTGACGGGCGGCGGGGCGCGGCCGGGGTGCTGCTCCGATGGGTGGGAGCGCTCCCACTGAAGGGTGGAGGACCGGCCCGGGAGCGTCAAGATCGGTGCGGCGGCGTTTCCGAACCGTGTCGTTGGCATGGACGTGCGGTCCTGCGGGCTGGCGGGCTGGCGGGCCGGCCGTCCGGGGCGGCAGCCTGCCGCCCCGGACAGCCGGAGCCCCGCCCCGGACAGCCCCCGCGGCCCCGGTCCCGTCCGGTCAGCCCTTGCGGGGATACGGGTCGGTGTTGAAGCGCAGGGCGGGGGAGGCCTGCGCGGCGAGGCTGTGCGCCTGCTCGGGCCACCAGGCGCCGGCGATGGGGTCGACGCCGCCGTACTCGGGATCGGTCCCGCCCGCCGTACCCCGGGTGCAGCTGCCGTCCGACTCGCCGGGGACCTTGATCCACAGGTAGGCGTCGAGCAGCGGGACGCCGGTGTCGGCGGTCGGGCGGGTGCCCAGGCCGCGGGCCGGCGGGTTGCACCAGGTCTGCGGGTCCGGGTACTGGGCGGTGGGCGTCCACGGCCCCTGGCCGTTGCGGCTGCTGTCGACGACGAAGTGCGGCAGCCGGGCGTCGGCCGGCACGTGGGCGGCGTACCAGGCGTCCGCGTCGGCCTGCGGCCAGTACTGGTTGGCGCAGTCGTCGGCGGCCGCGCCGGGGGTGTTGGCCAGGTACCAGCTGCACTTGGCCACCAGCGTGCCGTACCGGACGAGGTCGGCGTCCCGCTGGTAGTTGGAGACGTTCAGGAAGAAGCCCTGGGCCCGGGCCACCCCGGCCGCGTCGAGCAGCGCCGCCATGGTCCCGACGTTCTGCCAGGAGCTGTGGCCGCCGTCCAGGTAGACCAGTGCCCCGCTCTGCCGCTCCAGCCGGTCGACGGCGGCGTTCGTCTCGGCCAGCCGGTCGGCCTGCTGCTGCGCGGTGCCGCCGCAGAAGGCGGGGCTGAGGGCGAGGCCGTCGGGCTCCAGCACGACCACGGTGGGCCGCCGCCCGATGCCCTCGGCCAGCGCGTCCACCCAGGTCGCGTACTGGGCGGAGTCGGCGGCGCCGCCGGCCGAGTACTGGGAGCAGTCGCGGCCGGGCACGTTGTAGGCCACTGCCACCGGCGTCTGCCGCAGCACGGCCGCCTTCGCCTGCAGCGCGGCCATCTCGCGGGTGGTCTGCGCCGGGTCGGCCGTCCCGGTGAACCACTGGGCGACCGGCCAGCTGGCCAGCTTGGCCATTGCGGCGGCCCCCGTGGTGTCGCCGGCCCGGAGGTCGGTGACGGCCTGCTGGGCGGCCTTGCTCGCCGGGTCGATGAAGAAGTGCGTACCGGCGGGGAGCGAGCGGGCGGCCGGTGGAGCGGCGGGTCCGGCCGCGGCCGCGGGTCCGGCGCCGAGGCCGGTGAGCGCGGCGAGCGTCGCGGTCACGGCCAGTGCCGCTCGCGTGGTGCGGGCGATGCGCATGACGGTAACTCCCTGTGAGTGGGTTCGGGCGGGCGGGGCGGTCCCGGCGCCCCGCGGATCCCGGTGCGGACGGTTCGGGTGGTGGGGACGGTGCGGATGCAGGGGCACCGGACGGCCGGCGGGCGGCCGCGCCCGGACAGGGCCCGGCCGTCCGGGTCCGGCGGGCGGATCGGGGCTGGTCCGGGCGGTGCGGGTGCGGGCGGGCGGTGGCTGCGCCGTGCGTTGGACGGCCCCGGTACCTGGGAGCGCTCCCAGGTACCGGGGCGGCCGGTCCCCGCATGAGTGGGTGGGGGCAGGGACCGCCACACATGAAGTCAGAGTCCCCGGGAGGCGTCAAGACTTCTCACCGGCTTCAAGTTCTGAACCGGCGAAGGGCCCGCCGACGGCCTGACGGGCCGACAAGGCGCCACTGGCTCAAATCTCTGAAGGAGTGTTCGACGATTCGACGCTCCGGACCGGCAACGAAGCCCCCTGATGGCCGAATTGAGCGCCGGAGCGGGTGGTCGGGGGTCGGTCGCGGCCGGTCGGCCGGGGCGGTCCCCGTCGGTTCCGCCCCTGCGGCCGGGCGACGCCGCCGGCCCGCGCCGGGTGACCGCCCGGGGTGCCGAGGGCCCACGTCACCTGCCGATCGCCCGCCGCCCGGCACGGCGGCAGGACCGCGGGCGGCGGCGCCGAGGCTGGCCGCCCGGGGGCCTCGGTGGCCGGGTCGTGGTCGGTTCCATGGTCCTCCCACGGGTGGCGGCCATCGGGCTGCCGGGTTTCCGCGGGTGCCGGCCGGCGCCTGTGCCCTCCGCCCGGCGTCCGTCCGGCGCTCCGGGCGCGGCGGCCCCGCGGTCGGCCGGGCGCGCTCTCCCCGGCCCGTCCGCCGGTCCGCTACCCAGCCCTGTGACCTGCGGAGACGACAAGGGCACGGAAGGCCGGCCGGGCTGTGCGCGGAGGCCTTGCCGGGCGCTCGGCCCGACATCGGCAGGACACGCTCCGGTAACGGCTTGGACTTCATGTCTTGACACGCCTGCCGGACGGGAAGCAACCTTTCGGCAGACGCATGGGAGCGCTCCCACCACGAAGGGGCGAATCCCAGCCGTCAGCACCACCCCAAGGTCGCTTTTCCCCGGCCGGATCCCGGCTCTCCCTGACATCGCTTCCGCCCCATTCCCGAGCCGCACCGCCGCGTCTCGGACCAAGGAGATGGACATGCGCACGTCCCGTGCCACCCGCACCACCCGTTCCCGTCGCGCCGTCGTGCTCGTCACGACCGTGCTGAGTGCCACGGCGCTGCTGGCCACCGGTTGCTCCAGCAGCGGGTCGAGCAGCGACAAGGCCGCCGACCCGAACGAGAAGATCACTCTCACCGTGGGCGACTTCGGGACGTTCGGCTTCAAGGAGGCGGGCCTGTTCGACGCGTACACCGCGCTGCACCCGAACATCACCGTCAAGGAGAACACCACCACCCAGGAGGCGGACTACTGGACCGCCGTCCAGACCCACCTCGCGGCGGGCAGCGGCCTGGACGACATCCAGGCCCTGGAGGTCGGCCGGATCGCGCTCGCCACCTCCGACGCGCTGAGCGGCTCCTTCCAGGACCTCTCCAAGGCCCCGGGGATCAAGAAGGACGACTACCTGCCGTGGAAGTGGCAGCAGGCCACCACCGCGAGCGGCAAGACCATCGGTCTGGGCACCGACGTCGGCCCGATGGCGGTCTGCTACCGCCAGGACCTCTTCCAGGCGGCCGGCCTGCCCTCCGACCCGGCGGCCGTCAGCGCGCTGTGGGCCGGCGACTGGGCCAAGTACGTCGAGGTCGGCAAGCAGTTCCAGGCGAAGGCCGCCAAGGGCACCTTCTTCATGGACTCCGCCACCGGCCTGTTCAACGCCACGGTCTCCAGCAGCACCGAGCAGTACTACAAGAACGGCAAGCTCAACTACAAGGACTCGGCGAGCGTCAAGACCGCCTGGGACCTCGCCATGAAGGCCGACGCCGCGGGCAGCTCGCAGGGCCTCAAGGAGTTCGACCCGACCTGGCAGACCGCGTTCACCCAGTCCACCTTCGCCACCACCATCTGCCCGTCCTGGCAGCAGGCGAACATCGAGAAGTACTCCGGCCCGGCCAACGCCGGCAAGTGGAACGTCGCCCAGGCGCCCGCCGCCGGCAACTGGGGCGGCTCCTTCCTGTCCGTCCCGAGCTCCGGCAAGCACGTCGCCGCGGCCCAGGACCTGGTGGCCTGGCTGAGCGCCCCCGAGCAGCAGGCCAAGGTCTTCCAGAAGGTCGGCAACATCCCGTCCAACCAGAACGCCTACGCCCTGCCCGGCGTGACCGACTTCAAGAACCCCTACATCGGCCCGAACGCGCCGACCGGCCAGATCTTCTCCACCGCGGCCAAGGCCATCAAGCCCGCCGAGACCGGCCCCAAGGCCGGTGACCTGCAGACCGCCTTCTCCAACGGCATCCTGCTGGTCGAGCAGAACGGCAAGAGCGCCGGCGACGCCTGGAACGAGACCGTCAAGCAGATCGACAGCACCATCCAGTAGCCGGCCGGCGGGGGCCGCCCGGTCAGCGCACCGGGCGGCCCCCGCCCGCCCCACCCGACGTCCATCGGCGTCCCGTCCGGCAGCCGGCGCCGCCGGGCCCGGGCCCGCCGTCCAAGGCCCCGAAGACCCGGCGGCATCCCACTGGCCCTCGCCAGTGGGCCGAAGGCAGCAATCCACGGAAGGAAGCCACACGTGGCCACCTCCATCACCGCCCGCGGGAGCGACCCAGGCTCCGCGACGCCGGACCGACCCCACCCCGTACCGCCGAAGGACGAACGGCGCCAGGCCTGGCGCAGCCGTCTGTACCGCTGGGACACCAAGGGCTCGCCCTACGCCTTCGTGTCGCCGTTCTTCCTGGTCTTCGCGGCGTTCGGGCTCTTCCCCCTGCTCTACACCGGCTGGCTGTCGCTGCACCAGGTGAGCCTCTACAACGTCGACCAGGCGAAGTGGGTCGGGCTGAAGAACTACACCGACCTCTTCACCGGGCCGCCCAGCCACTTCTTCTGGAACGCCCTGGGCAACACCTTCACGCTCGGCATCCTGTCCACGGTGCCGCAGCTGATGATCGCCATCGGCCTGGCCCACCTGCTCAACTACAAGCTCCGCGCCAGCTCCTTCTTCCGGACGGCCCTGCTCGCGCCGTACGCGACCTCGGTCGCCGCCGCCACCCTGGTGTTCGCGCTGATCTTCAGCCCGGAGAGCGGGATGGCGAACTGGTTCCTCGGCCTGTTCGGGGTCGACCCGGTGGCCTGGGAGGCGGGTGAGTGGACCTCCCAGCTGGCCATCTCGCTGATCGTCACCTGGCGCTGGACCGGCTACAACGCCCTGATCTTCCTCGCCGCGATGCAGGCCGTGCCGGGCGATCTGTACGAGGCCGCGGCCCTGGACGGCGCCTCCCGCTGGAAGCAGTTCCTGCACGTGACCGTCCCCGCGCTGCGGCCGACGATCCTCTTCACGGTCGTCGTCTCGACCATCGGGGCCACCCAGCTCTTCGGCGAGCCCTTCCTGTTCGGCGGCCAGAGCGGCCACCAGGGCGGCACCGCCCACCAGTACGAGACCCTCGGGGTCTTCATGTACGACCAGGGATTCCGCAACAGCATGCTCGGCCGCGCCTCCGCCATCGCCTGGACGATGTTCGCGCTGCTGCTGCTGATCGGCCTCGTCAACGCCCTGATCGCCCGCCGCCTGCGCAAGTCGCAGTGAGAGGAGGAACCATGACCGCCGTACACCCGGCCGCTCCGGTCCGCACCGCGGACCAGGACGCCCAGGCCCAGGCGCCACGGCGTCGCCTCCGCTCCGCGCGGAAGGGCGCGGGCCGCCAGCACCATGCCGGCCCGCTGACCTACGTCGTCCTGGTCCTGGTGGCGCTCGCCTCGCTGTTCCCGCTGTACTGGACCCTGGTCGCGGCCTCCACCGACGCCCACGCCGTGGTCTCCACCCCGCCGCCGATGGTCCCGGGCGGCAACCTGTTCAAGAACCTGTCCTACGTCTGGCACAACGCCGGCGGCCGGGGCATGGGCGTGGCGCTGCTCAACTCCACGCTGGTCGCCGGGTCCGTCACGATCGGCACGGTCAGCTTCTCGCTGCTGGCCGGATTCGCCTTCGCCAAGCTCCAGTTCCCCGGCCGGGGCGCGATGATGGGCCTGGTGATCGCGACCCTCGCGGTGCCGGCCCAGCTGAGCGTGGTGCCGCTGTTCATCCTGATGAAGAACCTCGGCCAGGGCAACCACCTGAGCGCGCTGATCCTGCCCTCGCTGGTGACCGCCTTCGGTGTCTTCTTCATGCGTCAGTTCCTGGTCCAGGCACTGCCCTCGGAGCTGTTGGAGGCCGCCCGGATGGACGGCGCCAACTCGCTGCGGGTGGTGTGGCACGTCGTGGTGCCGATCGCCCGCCCCGCGATGGCGGTGCTCGGTATGCTGACCTTCGTCCAGTCCTGGAACGACTTCCTGTGGCCGATCATCGCGATGAACGGCTCCTCCAACCCGACCGTGCAGGTCGCCCTCGCCGGGCTCGGCACCGGATGGTCCACCGACTGGTCGATCATCATGGCCGGCGCGCTGATCGGCACGCTACCCCTGCTGCTCGTGTTCGTCCTGTTCGGCAAGCACATCGTCGGCGGGATCACCCAGGGCGCCGTCAAGGGCTGAGCCCCGGCACCCCGGCCGGGCGGGGCCGGCGGCTCCTCCGCCGCCGCCCCGCCCGCCACCCTCCCCGCTGCCTCTCTTCCTCGCACATCTGGAGCGTCCCCCGATGACACCCGTGTCCTCATCCGCCCCGCACCGCCCGGCCGAAACCAGCTCCCAGGAAGGACAGTTGACCTTCCCGAGCACCTTCCTCTGGGGCTCCGCCACCGCGGCCTACCAGATCGAGGGCGCGGCCGCGGAGGACGGCCGCACCCCGTCGATCTGGGACACCTTCAGCCACACCCCTGGCAAGACGCACCAGGGCGACACCGGCGACGTGGCCACCGACCACTACCACCGGTTCCGCGAAGACGTCGCTCTGATGGCCGAGTTGGGCCTCAAGGCCTACCGCTTCTCGATCTCCTGGCCCCGGGTGCAGCCCACCGGCCGGGGGCCGGCGGTGGAGCGCGGCCTCGACTTCTACCGCGCCCTGGTGGACGAGCTCCTCGCGGCCGGTATCGAACCGGTCGCCACCCTCTACCACTGGGACCTCCCGCAGGACTTGGAGGACCTCGGCGGCTGGACGGTCCGCGAGACCGCCGAGCGCTTCGGCGAGTACGCGGCGATCGCGGCCCGCGCGCTCGGCGACAAGGTCAAGTTCTGGACCACCCTGAACGAGCCGTGGTGCAGCGCCTTCCTCGGCTACGGCTCCGGCGTGCACGCCCCCGGCCGCACCGACCCCGCCGACGCCCTGCGCGCCGCCCACCACCTCAACCTCGCCCACGGCCGGGCGGTGGCCGCCCTGCGCGCCGAACTGCCGTCCGACGCCAAGGTCTCCGTCACCCTCAACCTGCACCAGGTCCGCGCCCTGACCGGCTCCCCGGCCGACCTCGACGCGGCCCGGCGGATCGACGCCGTCGGCAACCGGGTCTTCACCGGCCCGATCCTGGAGGGCGGCTACCCGGCCGACCTGCGGGCCGACACCGCCCACCTGGTCGACTGGGACACCCTGGTGCAGCCCGGTGACGAGGCCGTGATCGGCGCGCCGATCGACGTCCTCGGCATCAACTACTACAGCCCGACCCTGGTGTCGGCCCCGGCCGAGGGCGAGGAGCTCGCCCCCGGCGAGGCCGCGAAGAACGACGCCCACGGCGCCAGCGACCACTCGCCCTGGCCCGGCTCCGAGCAGGTCGTCTTCCACCTGCCGCCCGGCGAACTCACCGCCATGAACTGGGCGATCGACCCGAGCGGCCTGTACGACCTGATCACCGACGTCTCCCGGCGCCACCCGGGCCTGCCGCTGATGATCACCGAGAACGGCGCCGCGTTCGAGGACACCGTCAACGCCGAGGGCGAGGTGCTCGACCCGCGCCGGATCGACTACGTCCACCGCCACCTGGCCGCCGTGCACCGGGCCATCGCGGACGGCGCCGACGTCCGGGGCTACTTCCTGTGGTCCCTGCTGGACAACTTCGAATGGTCGTACGGCTACAGCCGCCGTTTCGGGGCCGTGTACGTCGACTACGCCACCCAGCTCCGGATCCCCAAGGCCAGCGCCCGCTGGTACGCGCGGACCGTGCGGAGCAACTCGATCCCCCAGGTGGACAGCCCGTCCTGACACGGGCCGCCGCCGGGAAGGCGGCGGGGGCGAAGGGGACACCGCCCCCGCCGCGGGGCCGGGCACGGCAGCCGAGGGTCTGCCGTGCCCGGCCCGTCGCCGTCCGGGCACGGCGGGCCCGGTCCGGCCGTTCAGCTGTTCGACCGTTCATCCGTTCAGTCGTCCGCTCGTCCGCTCGTCCGCTCGTCCGCTCGTCCGCTCGTCCGCTCGTCCGTCCGGCCCCGGCGGGTCGAGGGCGTTCGGAGCGGCGAGCGCCGCCGAAGCCGCAGGACTCGAAGGAGAGGACACTCGATGGAGAACCCGCAACCGACGATCCGCCCGTACCGCCCGGCCGACCGCGAGGCCGTCTACGACATCTGCGTCCGCACCGCCGAGGCCGGCGGCGACGCCACCGGCCTGTACAAGAACGAGCAGGTGCTCCCGGACAACTTCGCCGGGCCGTACCTGGAACTCGAACCCGGCCTCGCCTTCGTCCTGGACGACGGCCGAGGCACCGCCGTCGGGTACGTGCTCGGCACCTCCGACACCGCCCGCTTCGTCACCGAGCTCCGCGAGCGCTGGCTCCCCCGGGTCGGCCACCGCTACCCGCCGCCGGCGGGGGAGCCGGCCGACGGTGACGAGCTGATGGCCATGCTGTTGCACAACCCCGAGCGGATGATCCTCCCCGAGCTGGCCGACTACCCCGCCCACCTGCACATCGACCTGCTGCCGGAGTACCAGGGACGGGGCTTCGGCCGGCTGCTGATCGAGCGGCTGCTCGCCGCCCTGCACCGGGCCGGCGCGGGTCAGGTCCACCTCGGGATGGTGAGCGCCAACACCGGCGCCCGGGCCTTCTACGACCGCACCGGCTTCCATGTCGTTCCGGTGCCCGACCCGGGCGTGCTGACCTACCTGGGCCGCTCGACCGCGCCCTGATCCGGCCGTCCGGCGAGTGACGGCGCCGGGCCCGAGCCCCGTCCGACTCGTGCCCCCGTCCGACTCGTGCCCCTGACCGGCCCGACCCCGGACCGGCCGACCCCCGGTCCCGCCCGCCGACCCGGGCCGGACCGGGGGTTGGGCCATTGGGGTGGCGGGGTTTGCGCGGCGTGCAGGCCGTGCGCCAGCATCACCTCCCGTGAAGATCACCGGGGACCGCGAAGCCGCCCGCCGGCCTGCCGTACGCGAGCCCTGGGGCGACCCGGTGTCCGCCGTACCCCGCCCCACCCCACCGGACGGCCGGCCCGCGGCCCGCGTCCCGGCGCCCGGCCGCGGCCCGCGGCGGCCCGCCGGACCGCTGAGGCGGCGCCGACGCCGGTTGCGGCTGCTCGCGGCCCGGCTCTACACCTCCGTCCTGATGTCGAACCCGCCGCGCAGCTGGGCCGCGCCGATGGCCGACGGACGCTACGGGCCGGCCGACGGCGCCCCGCTGACCCTGCTGATGCTCGGCGACTCGCTGGCCAGGAGCGTCGGCGCGGGCACCCGGGAGGAGACGCTCGGCGCCCTGCTGGCCCAGGGCCTCGCCGACCGCGGCGGGCGCCCGGTGAACCTGCGCGTCCTGGCCAGGGCCGGCGCCACCACCCGCACCCTGCACCAGCAGGTGGCCCGGGCCGGGACGCTGCGGCCCGGGCTCGCCGTGATCATCGTCGGCAGCAACGACACCATGCTGCCGGCCCCCGTCGGCCGGGCCGCCCGGCGGTTCGCCCGGGTGCTCGACGGGCTGGGCGCGGCCGGCTGGGAGATCGTCGTGGTGCCCTGCGCCGACCCGGGCGGGGCACCGGGCTTCCGGTCACCGGTCCGCGCCGTCGCCTCCCGCCGGGCCCGCCGGCTGGCCCGCCTGCAGACCAGGGCGGCGGTACGGGCCGGGGCGCTGATCGGGCCCTCGGCGGTGGACGAGTTCCGCGACCGGGCCGCCGAGCTGTTCGGCCCCGACGGTGTGCACCCCTCGCCCCGGGGCTACGCCGAGTACGCGCGGAAGATGCTGCCGACCCTGCTGTCGGTCCCCGTCCACGCGGGCGTCGGCCGGTAGGCTCGGTCAGGTGCCGACGGAGCCGGAACCGGACCGGGGCCCGGACGTCGAGCGTCACGAGACGCCCGACGAGCGGGCCGACCGCAACCTGGTCGAACTGCTCCAGGAACTCCGGGTCGTCCAGACCGGCGTGCAGATCGTCTTCGCCTTCCTGCTGGGTCTGGCCTTCACCAGCCGGTTCCCGCAGCTCGACGACTTCCAGACCGGCGTCTACGTCACCACGCTGCTGCTCACCGTGGTCGCCTCGGCGGTGCTGGCCACCCCGGTCGCGCTGCACCGCGGGCTGTTCCACCGGGGGGCCAAGCGCCGGATCGTCGCGCTCTCCTCGCGGCTGGCCGAGGCGGGCCTGCTCTTCCTGGCGCTGGCGCTCAGCGGCGCCGTGCTGCTGATCACCGACGTGGTGCTCGGATCCGTACCGGCCGCGGTGATCACCGCGCTCACGGGGCTGATGTTCGCGGGCCTCTGGTTCGTCCTGCCGTGGACCCAGCGACAGCGGTGAACGGCGCTCGCCCCGGACGGTCGGCGCGGGGGCGGGGGAGGTGCTGGTACCGCCCCGCCCGGTCGGGCAGGGTGGGGAGGTGATGCCGGGCTGCGGTGTCCGGCACGGCGGTTCGCCGCAGTACGCCGCACGACGGGAAGAGGACGACCGGCCATGACCACGCAGATCAGCAAGGACACCCGGCTGTGCATGTCGCTGGCCGCGCGGCCCGGCAACTTCGGCACCAGGTTCCACAACTTCCTCTTCCGGGAACTCGGCCTGGACTACCTCTACAAGGCCTTCACCACCACCGACCTGCCGGCGGCGATCGGCGGGGTCCGGGCGCTGGGCATCCGGGGCTGCGCGATCTCCATGCCGTTCAAGGAGGAGGTGATCGCGCTGGTCGACGAGCTGGACCCGTCGGCGGCGGCGATCCGCTCGGTCAACACGATCGTCAACGACGACGGGGTCCTGCGGGCCTGCAACACCGACTACCTCGCCGTCGCCCAGCTGCTGGAGGTCCACCGGGTGCCGCTGGACGCCACCGTCGCGGTCCGTGGCAGTGGCGGCATGGCCAAGGCCGTGGCCGGCGCGCTCGGCGACGCCGGGTACCGCTCCGGCACGGTGGTCGCCCGCAACGAGCCGGCCGGCCGTGCCCTGGCCGAGGCGCAGGGCTGGTCCTGGCGCTCCGACGTGGGCGGCCTGCGGGCCGACCTGATCGTCAACGTGACGCCGATCGGCATGCGCGGCGGCCCCGAGGCGGAGGACCTTTCCTTCGAGCCCGCGACCGTGGAGGCCGCGACGACCGTCTTCGACGTGGTCGCGCTGCCGGTGGAGACACCGCTGGTCCGCCGGGCCCGCGCACTCGGCCGGCAGGTGATCAGCGGACACGAGGTGCTGGTGCGGCAGGGGTTGGAGCAGTTCGTCCGCTACACCGGGGTGCGCCCCGACCGGGAGCTGGTCGAGCGCGCGGCGGCCCAGGCCCGGGACTGACGGCCGGGACGGGGCCGGGGCCTGCGGGCGGTGTCCCGCCGCCCGCAGGCCCCACCCGCCCTACCTGCCGGCCGGCCCGGCCAGCCGCACCGCGGCGGTCAGCGGCAGCTCGCCGCTGGACGGCCCGGCCAGCACGGTGAACCCGCCGGGCTCCCCGAGCCAGCGCCCGTCCTCCACCGACCAGTGCTGCAGGGCCCGCCCGTCCACCGGCACGTCCACCTCGACCCGCTGCCCCGGCTCGGCCCGGACGGCCGCGAAGCCGGCCAGCCAGCGCACCGGCCGCTCCACCCCGCTGCCGGGCCGCGCCAGGTAGACCTGCACCACCTCGCGCGAGCTGCGGGTGCCGGTGTTGCGCAGCGCCACCCGGACAAAGAACCCGGCCCCCTGCGCCACGAGTTCGGGCACCGCCAGCCCCAGGTACTCCCAGGCGCCGTACCCGAGCCCGTGCCCGAACCAGTACGCCGGGCGCTCCCCGGCCCGCAGCCAGCCCCGGTAGCCGATGTGCAGCCCCTCCGTGTAGGCGAGCACGCCGCCCTGCGGGGTGGTGTCGAGCACCGGCGCGTCCCGTTCCTCGGCCGGCCAGCTGGTCGGCAGCCGCCCGCCCGGCTCGGCCCGGCCGAACAGCACGTCGGCCAGCCCGTCGCCGCCCTCCTGGCCGGGGAACCAGCCGAGCAGCACCGCCGCCACCTCCTCGCGCCAGGGCAGCAGCACCGGGCCGCCCGTGTTGACCACCACCACGGTGGCCGGGTTGGCCGCCGCGACCGCCGAGACCAGGGCGTCCTGGCCGCCCGGCAGCCGCAGGGTGGTGCGGTCGAAGCCCTCGCTCTCGTGCTCGTCGGTGGTGCCCACCACGACGACCACGGCGTCGGCGCCCCGGGCGAGTTCCACCGCGGCCGCCAGCTCGGCGGCCTCGGCGGCGACCGGCGGGTCGGCGGCGAGCACGATCACCCGGCCGTGCGCCGCCTCGGCGGTCCGCCGGGCCCGCAGGGCCACCTCCTGGCCGGCCGTCAGCTCAAGTTCGACCTGCCGGAAGGAGGGTGCCACGTGCAGGTAGGTCGGGTCGTCGGACTCGGCGGGCACGTACGCGTCCAGCAGCACGGCGCCGTCGGCCTCCAGCACGATCCGGCCGAGGCCGACCACGCCGATCCGCCAGCGGCCGGCGGTGGGCGCCCGGAACACGGTGCTGACCTCGACCGCCCCGAAGGAGTCGAGCCCGGCGCCCTCCGAAGGCTCCAGCACCCGGCCGCTCGGCCGGTGCTCGCGGTGCAGTTCCCGGCCGTCGGCGTCCAGGTAGCGGGCCAGCAGGCCGGGTTCGCCGGTCCCCGGGTGGCGGCAGTCGGCCTGCTCCAGCGGTGTCGGCCGCAGCGCCGTCCGTACCCCGGCGGCGTGCCCGACCAGGACGCCGTCGGGCAGTGCGGCCCGGATGCCCTCCAGCGGGGAGACCACCGAGGCGGGGAAGACCGCCGCGCTGCCGCCGCCCTGTACCCGGGCGGTGGCGGCGTTCGGGCCGATCACGGCCACCCGGCGCAGCGCCTTGGCGTCCAGCGGCAGGACGGCGTCCCGGTTGTGCAGCAGCACGGCGGCGGCCGCGGCCGCCCGGCGGAGCAGTCCGCGGGTCGTGTCGTCGGCCGGTGTCGGGGCCGGGGCGGACTCCGTGGCCGGGCCGTCGAGCGCGCAGACCCGGCCGGCCAGCCGGAGCAGCCGGCGGACCTTGTCGTCCAGGGCGGCCTCGCTCACCAGGCCGGACCGGACGGCCTCGGCCAGGGCCGCGGCCCAGTGCTCGTTCGGGCCGGGCATGGCGAGGTCGACGCCGGCGGAGCCGGAGGGGGCGGTGTTGCGGATCGCGCCCCAGTCGGAGACCACCAGGCCGTCGAAGCCCCACTCGCCCTTCAGCGGCTCGGCGAGCAGCGAACTCTCGCTCATCGACTCGCCGTTGACCCGGTTGTAGGCGGACATCACGGCCCACACCCCGGCCCGGACGGCGGCCTCGAAGGGGGCCAGGTAGACCTCGCGCAGGGTCCGCTCGTCCACCCGGGCGTCCAGGGTGAGCCGTTCGGTCTCCGAGTCGTTGGCGACGTAGTGCTTGGCGGTGGCCGCGACCCCGCCGCTCTGCACGCCCTCGATGTAGGCCGCGCCGATCCGGCCGGTGAGCAGCGGGTCCTCGGAGAAGCATTCGAAGTGCCGCCCGGCGAGCGGGGACCGGTGCAGGTTGAGGGTGGGGGCGAGCAGCATGTCGACGCCTTTGCGGCGGGCCTCGGCGGCGAGCAGGGCGCCCAGTTCGCGGACGAGGTCCTCGTCCCAGCCGGCGGCCATCGCGGTGACGGAGGGCAGCGCGAGCGCGGTGTCCGACTCGTCCCAGCGCTCGCCGCGGACGCCGACCGGCCCGTCCGAGGTGATGATCGGCCGCAGGCCCAGGGCGGGTTCCGCGCTGGTGCGGAAGGTGCCGCCGCCGGAGACCAGCGCGGCCTTGCGGTCCAGGTCCAGGGCCAGGGCGGCCGCGTCCAGGGCGGCCGCCTTCGGGGCAGCCGGGGCCAGGTCGGGGGCGGCGGGGGCCGGGCCCCGGTCCGTGGCGGTGTCGGCGGTGGTGCGGATGTCGGTCATCCCTTCGTCGCTCCCTGCATGATTCCGTCGATGATCTGGCGCCCCATCAGCAGGAAGACCGCGATGACGGGGAGGCTGGCGACGAGTGCGCCGGTGAGGACGAGGGAGTAGTCCTTGATGTAGCCGCTGGCCAGTTCGGAGAGGGTGAGCTGGATGGTGGGGTTCTGCTGGGTCATCACGACCTTGGGCCAGTAGAAGTCGTTCCAGGTGGCCATGAAGGTCAGCATGCCGAGCACGCTCATCGCCGGGCGGGCGGTCGGCAGCACGATGTGCCGGACCAGGCCGCGGGTGGTGCAGCCGTCGATCCGGCCGGCGTCGAGGAGTTCGTCCGGCAGCGAGGTGACCAGGTACTGGCGCATGAAGAACAGGCCGAAGGCGTTGGCGGCGGCCGGCACGATCAGGGCCTGCAGGTGGTCCGCCCAGTGCAGCCAGTTGGCCATCATGATGTAGAGCGGGATGATGCCCAGCTGGGTCGGCACCATCATGGTCGCCACCACGCCGGCCAGCAGCGGCCTGCTGCCCCGGAACGGCAGTTTGGCGAAGGCGAAGCCGCCGAAGGTCGAGGTGAGCACCACGCTCGCGGTGACCAGCGAGGAGACGATCAGCGAGTTCAGCAGGGCCAGGCCCATGTCGGTCCGGCTGAAGGCCTGGCCGATGTTGTGCAGCAGGTTGGCGCCCGGCAGCAGGATCGGCGGCACGCTGTGGATGTCGGTGTTGTTGCGCGAGGCGGCGACCAGCGTCCAGTAGAGCGGGAACACCGAGAGCGCCACGGCGGCGCCGAGGAAGGCGTACACGCCCCGGCCCGCGGAGAGTTGGCGGTTGCGGCTCATCAGGCGTCCAGTCCCTTCATCCGGCGGGCGGCGATCAGGTTGGCGGCGACGATCACGACGATCAGCAGGAACATCGCCCAGGAGACGGCCGCGCCGTAGCCGTACTTGAAGCGGCCCCAGAACTGGTTGTAGGAGTACAGCGCGAGGGTCTGGAACTGGTGCTGGGAGCCGCCGGTGGTCGGGTCCTGCTGCTGGCCGAAGAGCATCGGCTCGCCGAACAGCTGGAGCGCGCCGATGGTGGAGACGATCACCGAGAACAGGATCGTCGGGCGGAGCATCGGGACGGTGATCGAGCGGAACTGCCGCCAGCGGCTCGCCCCGTCGATGGCGGCGGCCTCGTACAGCTCGAACGGCACGGCCTGCATCGCGGCGAGGAAGATCAGGGCGTTGTAGCCCGTCCAGCGCCAGGTGACGATGGCGGAGATGGCCGTCCAGGAGGAGAGCGTGCCGGCCTGCCAGTCGATGTGCTCGACGCCGAACAGGCCGAGCGTCCAGTTGATCAACCCGTAGTCACGGCCGAAGAGTTGGACGAAGATCAGGGTGACGGCGGCGACCGAGGTGACGTTGGGCAGCAGGACGCCGAGCCGAAACAGCGTCCGCCCGCGCATCCGGTAGTTCAGCAGGTGCGCGAGGACGAGCGCGAGCAGCAGCTGCGGAACGGTGGAGAGCACGCCGATGCCGACGGTGTTCTTCAGCGCGTTGAGGAAGAACGGGTCGTCCAGCAGCTTGCGGTAGTTCTCCAGCCCGACCCACTGCCCCTGGCTGCCGGGGACGTCGACCCGCCAGTTGGTCATCGACACGTACCCGGTGTAGAGCATCGGGAAGAGCCCGAAGCCCGCGAACACCAGGAAGAACGGCGCGATGTAGAGGTACGGCGAGAGGGTGCGGTCGAGCCGGTGCCGACGGTGGGCCGCCACGGGTGCGCGGGCGGCCCGGGCGCTCCGGCCGGCGGAGACGGACGCAGCCATCTGGGTGTGCTCCTTGGAGGGTGGCGCGGTGCCGGCGTGGTGTCAGATCCACGCCGGCACCGCGGGTCTCGGGGTGTGAGGTGGCGCCGTTCGCGGCGGGCGGTCAGCCGACGATGTTGCCGACGTCCGCGAGGGCCTTCTTCCAGGCCCCGTCGGCGTCGGTCTTGCCCTGCTCGATCGAGGTGAGGGCGTTGCCGAGGGCGGTGCCGATCTCGGCGCCGTGCGCGCCGAGCGGCTGCGGCTTCAGGTCCTTGGCGGACTGGGAGAAGATCTTGCCGGTGGGCGCGTTGTTGAACAGCGGGTCGGTGTGGTCGGCGATGTCGGGCCGGCTCCACAGGGCCTGGTCGGAGGGGAAGTAGCCCTTCTCGGTGAAGAGCTTGCCCTCCTGCTCGGGCGCGGTGAGCCACTTGGCCAGCTCGGTGGCGGCCTTGGTGTGCTTGCCGGACCTGGGCACCGAGAGGTACGAGCCGCCCCAGTTGCCGCCGCCGCCGGGGATCCGGGCCATGTCCCAGGTGCCGCCGTCGGTGGGCGGGTTGGCCTTGAACTGGTAGCTCATCCAGGCCGGGCAGGCGACGGTGGCGAACTGGCTCTTCTGGAACCCGGTGTCCCAGGCGGGGGTGAAGGCCTGGATGCCGGCCGACTCGCCGTCCTTGATCGCGCCGGCCACCAGGTCGAAGGCCTGCCGGACGGCCGGGTTGTCGTTCACCACGGGCTTGCCGGCGGCGTCGTAGAAGCCGGTCGGGGCCTGGGCGATGACGGCGCTGAACAGGTTGCCGCCGCTGTCGAACCAGCGGACGTCCTTGTTGGGGCTGTCGGCCAGGAACTTCTTCCCGGTGGCGGCGTAGGCCTTCCAGTCGGTGAGCAGCGCCGAGACCTGGTCCCGGTCGGTGGGCAGGCCGGCGGCCTTGAACAGGTCGCTGCGGTAGCAGAGCGCCATGCCGCCCATGTCGGTGCCGAGGCCGAAGAGCACCTTGCCGTCGGCGCTGGAGGCGGGCGCGGTCTTGGAGGGCACCCACTGGGCGGCGTCGACGCCGTTCTCCAGGAAGTTGACGAACTTGGACGCCTGCGCCTGGAACCCGGCGACCTGGCCGATCTCGATCGCCTCGACGTCGGCGGTGCCGGAGCCGGCGAGCAGGTGGGCCTGCAGGTTCTGGTGGTGCGCGCCCATGTCGGCGCGGTTCTCCTTGATGGTGATGTTGGGGTGCTGCTGCTCGTACTGCTTGTAGAGGTCCGCGTACCCGAAGTCGGAGAAGAGGTTGACCGTCAGGGTGATCTTCTCGTTCGGGTCGTCCTGCGCCTGGCTCCCGCCGCCGCTGGAACAGCCGGTCACGGCCAGCAGGGCGGTGAGCGCGGCTGCCGCGCCGAGGAGCCGGGTTCTCGGACCGGTACGGAAGGTGGGCATGGTGACTCCTTGCGAGGACGGCGCTGGGCCTGACGGGTGAGGGGGAGGGGCTGAGCGGCGGGCAGGGAGAGCGCGCCGCTCCGGGAGCGGTGCCGGTCGGAGCACCTGTGGAGCGGAGCGGAGAGCGCTCTCCCACGGCCTGGAGCCTGGCCCCTGGAACAGGCAAAGTCAAGAGGTGGCGCTCAACACCACACCAGTACTGCGCCTTTGTCCGGGCGGCAGGGTCCGGCGGCGATGTATGCAGAGGGCTTGACACGACGGAAACGTGGGCGCAACTATCTCAACCACTGCGAGAGCGCTCTCCCAGCGATGGGAGCCCGACCCGACCCAGCCGTCCGACCACCCCTCCCGGACCGGCTGCGGCCGAAGGCCGGTGTTTCCGGTCCTCCCCCCCACCGTCTCGTCAGGAGAGTCCCCCATGCTCGCACCACCCGTCCGGACAGCCGCCGGCCCCGAACGCTCGTCACCCGGGTGGCGAGCGGTGGCCGCGACCGTCGCGGCAGCCCTGGTCGCGGCCCTGATGCTGTTCGTTCCCACGAGCCGCGCCCAGGCCGCGCCCGTTCTGCTGTCCCAGGGCAAGCCGGTGACCGCCTCCTCGGAGGAGAACTACGGCACCACGGCCGCCAACGCCGTCGACGGCAACACCGGCACCCGCTGGTCGAGCGCCAACACCGACCCGCAGTGGATCCAGGTCGACCTCGGCAGCCCGGCCGCGATCGGCCAGGTCGTGCTGAACTGGGAGTCCGCGTACGGCAAGGCGTACCAGATCCAGCTCTCCACCGACGGGACGAACTGGACCACCGCGTACTCCACCACCACCGGCGCCGGCGGCACCGAGACGCTCGCCGTCTCCGGCACCGCCCGCTACGTGCGGATGAACGGCACCGCCCGGGCCACCGGCTACGGCTACTCGCTCTGGGAGTTCCAGGTCTTCGGCAGCGCGGCCACCGCCGGCTGCGGCACGACCAACGCCGCCCAGGGTCGCCCGGCCACCGCGTCGAGCGAGGAGAACTACGGCACCACGGCCGCCAACGCCGTCGACGGCAACACCGGCACCCGCTGGTCGAGCGCCAACACCGACCCGCAGTGGATCCAGGTCGACCTCGGCTCGGCCCAGCCGGTCTGCCAGGTCGTGCTGAACTGGGAGTCCGCGTACGGCAAGGCGTACCAGATCCAGCTCTCCACCGACGGGACGAACTGGACCACCGCGTACTCCACCACCACCGGCGCCGGCGGCACCGAGACGCTCGCCGTCTCCGGCACCGCCCGCTACGTGCGGATGAACGGCACCGCCCGCGCCACCGGCTACGGCTACTCGCTCTGGGAGCTGCAGGTCCGCACCGGCGGTGACCCGACCACGCCGCCCACCACCCCGCCGACCACGCCGACCACGCCGCCCACCACCCCGCCGGTGACCCCGCCGCCGGGCAACTGGACCACGGTGTTCAACGAGGACTTCACGGGCAACGCCGGCACCGCGCCGTCCGCCGCGAACTGGATCACCCAGACCGGCACCTCCTACCCGGGCGGTCCGGCCAACTGGGGCACCAGCGAGGTGCAGACGAACACCAACGCGCCCGCCAACGTCTCGCTCAACGGCAACGGCGCGCTCAACCTCACCGCGCTGAAGAACGGCGACGCCTGGACGTCGGGCCGGGTCGAGAGCCAGCGCTCCGACTTCGCCGCCCCGGCCGGTGGCCAGCTCCAGATCTCCGCGACGGTCAAGCAGCCGAACGTCGCCGACGGCACCGGCTACTGGCCGTCGTTCCGCGCGATGGGCGCCGGCAACCGCGGCAACTTCACCGTCTGGCCGGGCGCCGGCGAGTCGGACATCCTGGAGAACGTCAACGGCCGCAGCCAGCTCTCCACCACCCTGCACTGCGGTACCGCCCCCGGCGGCAACTGCAACGAGTACAACGGCATGACCAGCGGGCTGGCCAGCTGCACCGGCTGCCAGAGCGACTACCACACGTACTCGCAGATCCTGGACCGCACCACCTCGGACGAGCAGATCCGCTGGTACCTCGACGGCCGTCAGGTCTGGCAGGTCAGCGAGTCCCAGGTCGGCGTCTCCACCTGGGACGCGGCCGTGCACCACGGCTTCTACCTGGTGTTCAACCTCGGCATCGGCGGCGGGTTCCCGAACGGGAACTGCAACTGCACCTCGCCGACCGCGAGCACCACGTCCGGCGGCGCGCTGAGCATCGACAAGGTGACGGTCTCCACCACCACCGGCAACGCCCCGGCGCCGCTGACCGACCCGGCCGTCCCGACCGGCGGCTCCACCGTCAAGGTGACCGGGGGCCAGGGCAACTGGGCGCTGACCGTGAACGGCGCGCCGTACCAGGTCAAGGGCATCACCTGGGGCCCGGCGAACACCACCGTCGACGCGCACGTCCGTGAGCTCAAGGCGATGGGCGTCAACACCCTGCGCACCTGGGGCACCGACGCCGGCAGCAAGCCGCTGCTGGACACCGCCGCCGCGCACGGGATCAAGGTCGTCAACGGGTTCTGGCTGAACCAGGGCGCGGACTACGTCAACGACACCGCGTACATGGACAGCACGATCGAGCAGATCAAGCAGTGGGTGACCACCTACAGGAACCACCCCGGTGTGCTGATGTGGGACGTGGGCAACGAGGTCATCCTCACCACCCAGGACCACACCTACAACGGCACCACGGTCGAGCAGCAGCGGGTCGCGTACGCCAAGTACGTCGAGCGGGTCACCCAGGCGATCCACGCCATCGACACCAACCACCCGGTGACCTCCACCGACGCCTACACCGCGGCGTGGAAGTACTACAAGGACTACACCCCGAGCCTGGACCTGCTGGCCGTCAACTCCTACGGCTCGGTCTGCAACGTCAAGGCCGACTGGATCGCCGGCGGCTACACCAAGCCGTACATCATCACCGAGTCCGGCGAGGACGGTGAGTGGGAGGTCCCGAACGACGCCAACGGCGTGCCCACCGAGCCCTCGGACATCAAGAAGCGTGACGCCTACCTGTCCAACTGGGGCTGCATCACCGGCCACCAGGGCGTCGCGCTCGGCGCCACGGTCTTCCACTACGGCACCGAGAACGACTTCGGCGGCGTCTGGTACAACACCGTGCCGGCCGGCTGGAAGCGCCTCAGCTTCTACTCGGTGGCCAAGGACTACAACGGCGACGTGGGCACCAACACGCCTCCGGTGATCTCCGACATGACGCTGAGCAACACCGCGAGCGTCCCGGCCGGCGGCACGTTCACCATCAGCACCACCACGACCGACCCGAACGGCGACCTGATCCGCTACCAGCTGCTCTACTGCGCCAAGTACGCGGGCGGCGGCACCGGGTTCGACCAGGTCAAGTTCGTCCAGACCGCCGACGGCCGGTTCACCGCGACCGCCCCGAAGAACCTGGGCGTGTACAAGGTCTACGTCTACGCCTACGACGGCCACGGCAACGTGGGCATCGAGACCAAGTCCTTCCGCGTGGTGGCCCCGGTGGTCAACGGGACGAACGTGGCGCTGAACAAGCCGACCACCGCCTCGACCTTCCAGGCGGTCGGCAACGGCGCGCCGTACCCGGCGAACAACGCCACCGACGGCAACTGGGGCACCCGTTGGGCCAGCGAGTGGGCCGACCCGCAGTGGATCCGGGTCGACCTCGGCGCCGTCACCACCTTCAAGCACATCCAGCTGGGCTGGGAGGGCGCCTACGGCAAGGCGTACCAGATCCAGACCTCCAACGACGGCACCAACTGGACGACCGTCTGGTCCACCACCACCGGGACCGGCGGCATCGACGACTTCGACGTCGCCGGCAGCGGCCGCTACGTCCGGGTGAACATCACCCAGCGGGGGACCGCCTACGGCGACTCGCTCTACGAGTTCGGCGTCTACGCCTAGGCCCTGACGGCCCGGTGCGGCGCCTGGTCCAGACTCCCTCGGGGCCGGGGCGAACCCCACTCCTCCCGGCCCCGAGGGCCCCCACCCATCCGTTCGACCTGGAGGTCCGATGCGACCCCGCTTCCTGTCCCGCGGCCGACCGCGCCGCACGTCCCTCGCGGTGGCCTTCGCCGCCGTCCTCGCCCTCACCGGCCTCTCCGGCACGGCCCAGCAGGCCGCCGCGGCCGGCGACCCGCTGATCTCGGCGTCCCGCCCGGTGACGGCCTCGTCCATCGAGAGCCTGAACTTCCCCGCCGGGGCGGTCGTCGACAACGACCTCAACACCCGCTGGGCGAGCACCTGGACCGACCCGTCCTGGATCCAGATCGACCTCGGCGGCACCGCCGCCGTCAGCAAGGTCGAGCTGGACTGGGAGGCGGCCTACGCCAAGGCCTTCCAGCTCCAGGTGTCCCCGGACGCCAGCAACTGGACGACGGTCTACTCCACCGCCAACGCCACCGGCGGCGTGCAGAACCTCAACGTCACCGGCAGCGGCCGCTACATCCGGATGTACGCCACCGCCCGCGGCACCCAGTACGGGTACTCGCTGCTGGAGTTCAAGGTGTTCGGCCAGGTGAGCACCCCGACCGGCGGCTACGTGCCCGCCAACCCGCAGGTCACCGGGGTCACCCCGTCGACCGCTAACCCGCCGCACGCGTACTTCCACGAGTTCCAGGCGAACTGCACGGCGTCCCACAACCTGCCGGACGACCCGATCGTGTTCCCCGGCCAGGCCGGTGCCTCCCACATGCACACGTTCATGGGAGCCACCAACACCAACGCCGCCTCGTCGCTGGCCTCGCTCAACACCAGCGCCAGCAGCTGCCTGGCCCCCGCCGACCGCTCCGGGTACTGGATGCCCTCCATGTACGACGGGTCGACCCTGGTCAACCCGGTCGGCCTGCAGACCATCTACTACAAGAGCTCGGTGAACGACTACACCAGCGTGCGGCCGTTCCCGCCGGGCCTGCGCTTCGTGGTCGGCAGCCCGTCGGCCACCGCCACCCAGTTCGCCACCGACCCCGGCTACGTCGCCGGCTGGGAGTGCGGCACCAGCTACCACAGCAGCGACCTGCCGGTCGACTGCCCCGGCGGCGGCCAGGTCGGCGTCCGCTACCAGGCGCCCAGCTGCTGGAACGGGCTCTACCTGGACACCCCCGACCACAAGAGCCACATGGCCTACCCGGTCGGCGGGGTCTGCCCGGCCACCCACCCGGTGGCGCTGCCGATGATCGAGTTCAAGGTGGCCTTCCCGGTCAACACCGCGAACATGTCGCAGCTCCACCTGTCCAGTGGACGGGGATTCTCCTTCCACTACGACTTCTTCAACGCCTGGGAGGCGCCCACGCTCGCCGCGATGGTGAACCACTGCATCGTCGGTGGTCTCCAGTGCGACCCGCGCGGCTACGACGAGAACCAGCCCGCCAAGGGCGCCGTGCTCAACGCGCAGTACCTGCTGCCCTGACGGTCCGGATCTCGTGATCCCGTGCCCGTGGCCGTCCCCGCTCCGGCGGGGCCGGTCACGGGCACGGCCGTACCCGGCCGTCGCCCTGCATTCCCCTCGTTCTCCCGGGCCCGCCCGCCCCTGGCCCGTCGTTCCCCGCCGCGGAGGACCGTATGCCCACCCGCCCGAGCCGCCCGCTGCCGCGGTCCGCCGCCGCTCTCCTGCTGACCCTGGCCGCCGCGGCCTGCGCCGCGCCGCCCGCGCCGGGCCCGGCCGCCGCCCCACCGGGGCCGCGGACCTCCGCCGCGGTCGATCTCGGTCCCTCGCCGGCCTCCCTGATGGTCTGCGCCGGCAGCGTGCCGACGCAGCTGGCCGGGGCCTTCGGCACCGAGCCGGCCACCCCGCCCGCCGGCACCTGGGCCCAGCACCTGTACACCTGCACCTACCCGTACGCCGAGGGCCCGCTGCTGATCACGGTGAAGGAGCTGGCCGACCGGGCCACCGCCGGCGCGCACTTCGAGGGCCTGCGCGGCAGCGCCGGCCCGGTGACGCCCGTGACGGGTCTCGGCGACGCGGCCTACACCCAGGCGGACGGCTCGACGGTGGTCCTCCGGGACGGCTCGGTGCTGACGGTCGACGTGCACCGGCTGCCGGAGCGTTTCGGCAGGCCGCCGCGGTCGCGGGCGAACGTCTCGGTGACGGTCGCGACCACGGTGATGATCTGCTGGAAGGAGCACGCGCCGTGACGGGAAACGTTTCCCGGAAGGGCCGGCGGTGCTCCGGCGGCGTTCCGAGTCCGTTCCGATGGTGTGTTCCGGGGCCCGAACGGGCCCCGGCGGCCTCAGGGCCGGGCCGGGAAAGGCCGGTGGGGCGGCTCCGAGCTGTGGGTTTGATGGATAGAGCGCTCTCCCAGGTGCTATAAAGACACCATGAGCGAAGTCCTCCGGTCCGCCGTCAACCGCTCCACCACTCTGGAGGACGTGGCCCGGGTCGCGGGCGTCTCCCGGGCCACCGTCTCCCGGGTCATCAACGGCATCCGCAACGTCGATCCCGCCATCCAGGAGAGCGTCCGGCTGGCCATCGCCAGCACCGGCTACGTCCCCAACGGGGCCGCCCGTTCCCTGGTCACCCGGCGGGCCGGGTCCCTCGCGCTGGTCGTCTCCGGTTCGGGCGCCGAGGCGGACGGGCCGGCCGGCGGCGAGGTCTTCACCGACCCCTTCTTCGGCCGGGTGGTCAGCGGGGTCTTCACCGCCCTGCGGCCGCAGGGGCTGCACCCCGTGCTGATGCTCGCCGACGCCCCCGAGGCCCGCGAGCAGGCCCTCGCCTACCTGCGGCAGGGCAACGCGGACGGCGCGATGGTGGTCTCCACCCACGCCGACGACCCGATGCCCGCCCTGCTGCTGGAGGCCGGCGTCCCCGCGGTGCTGTTCGGCCGCCCCGACCGCCCGCTGCCGATCAGCTGCGTCGACCTCGCCAACCGCGACGGCGGCCGGCTGGCCGCCGACCACCTGCACGCCCGGGGCTGCCGCCGGGTGGTGACCATCGCCGGCCCCTCCGGCGTCCGGGCCGCCCGGGACCGGCTGGCCGGCTTCCACGACGCGATGGCCCGCCACGGCCTGCCCTACCTGCCGCACGCCGAGGCGGACTTCACCCAGGCCGGCGGCGAGCGCGCGATCACCCGGCTGCTGATCGAGCACCCGGACACGGACGGCGTCTTCGCCGCCAACGACCTGATGGCCCAGGGCGCGCTGGCGGTGCTGCGCGACCACGGGCGGCGGGTCCCGGAGGACGTCGCGGTGGTGGGCTTCGACGACAGCAGCGCGGCCACCGCCGGCCGGCCGCTGCTGACCACCGTGCGCCAGCCGGTGGAGGAGATGGCCGCCGAGATGACCCGCATCCTGCTCGACCACATCGCGCGTCCCGAGCGCGGCGCCACCTCGGTGATCTTCGAGCCCTCGCTGGTGGTCCGGCAGTCCGCCTGAGCCCGGTGGCGGCCGAAGCCCGGCAGCCCGGGCCGGCGGGGCCGTGATCCTGGGGAAAGTACAGGTCAGCGAGGTGATCGTGGCCGCCGGGGGCGGACCGGCGGCGGGTGCGCGTGGGCTGCCGGGATGCCGTTTCCGGGCGGGGTGCCGACCATGGACGTAGTTGGTCACCGAACACGGAGGTCACACCATGTCCATGCTCGACAAGCTCAAAAGCATGATGAAGGGGCACGAGGACACCGTGCAGAAGGGGGTGGACAAGGGCGGCGACATGATCGACGAGAAGACCGGCGGCAAGTACAGCGGCCATGTCGACACCGCCCAGCAGAAGATCAACGACCAGCTCGGCAACCAGTCGATGCCCGGCGAGGACCAGCCGCCGCAGCCCTGACGGCCGGGTCACCGGTGCCCCGAGGCACCGCACCCACCCGTTCCCCCCGCCGGCCCGGCCGGCGGGGGCCGAGTGGCGCCCGGACCGGTCCCACCGGCCCCCGCACTCACCCGCCCCCCGAACGCGCCGTCCCGCCCCCCGGGAGCAAGGAAGCGTCCGGGGGAGCGGGTCAGGAGCGCCCGGTCAGGAGCGCCTCGTCACGGCCGGGCGCCGCCCCGCGCCGAGACGGCGACGTAACCCACCCGCATCGGGTGCCCCGGCTCGGTGGCCGCCCCCGGCACACCGCCGAACGCGGCGGGCAGGTTGCCGCCGACCGCCACGTTCAGGATCAGGAACTGCCCCTGGTTCACCGCGCGGTCCCAGGTCGCGGCGTCCATCCGGTCGGCCCGCACCCGGTGGAACTCCCGGCCGTCCAGGTACCAGCGCACCTGCTCGGCGCCGGCCGTCCGGTCCACCTCCACCGCGTAGGTGTGGAAGCCCGTCCGGCAGTCCGGGCAGGCGGACTCGCCCGAGCCGAGCCCCTTCGGCTCCTGGCAGGGGCCGCCGTCCAGGGTGCCGCAGTGCATCGTCCCGAACACGGAGTCCCGGCCGTTCACCGACTCCATCACGTCCAGCTCACCCGTCGCCGGCCAGCCGGTGAAGCCGTCCCGCAGCCCGGCCCCGAGGGTCCAGAAGGCCGGCCAGTAGCCCGCCGCGGCCGGCCCGGTCACGTCGGGCAGGGCGATCGAGGCCTCGATCCGCAGCACCCCGCCGGGCGGGGCGGCGAAGTCGGCGCGCCGGGACTCGATCCGCCCCGAGCTCCACCGGCCGCCCTCCAGGGTGGGCACGATCTCCAGGGCGCCCTTGCCGTCCAGCCGGACGTTGGCGGTGGAGTCGGTCATCGTCTCCACCTCGCCGGTGCCCCATCGGGCGGCCGGGCAGCCCGGGTAGCAGGTGCCCAGGTCGTACTGCCAGTTCGCGGCCGAGGGGCGGCTGCCCGCCGGGCCGTCGAAGTCGTCCCGCAGCAGCTGCGTCCAGCCGTCGCCGCCCGGCTCGCTCCGCGCGGGCACCAGGCCGGCCTCGACCAGCAGCCGCTCCAGCCGGGGAGTGAGGACGACGGCGGCGACGTTCGTCAGGTGCGCGTCGTCGCGGTAGAGCAGGATCCGCTCCAGCACCGCCGGGCAGCTGCGCCCCGCCCCGGGGCAGAGCACCGAGTTCACCTCCACGGACCGCACACCGGGCATCCGGCCGGCCGCGATCGCCTCCGCGAGCGGGTCCGGCCAGTGCGCGCGGCCGCGGTCGAACTCGCAGGCGGCCGGGTCGGCGATGTGCCCGGAGACGCAGGCCGGGACGTCCCGGCCGGGTATCGGGGTGTCCTCGACGTAGACGATCGGCACGCCGAGGGCGCGCAGCGGTGTCAGCGTCTTCTCCCAGCCCTGGGCGAGGAGTTGCCGGTCGTCGGTGTAGCGGTTGAGCGAGGCGATCACGATCAGCCTGGGCTTCGGCCCGCTCTGCAGCCTGGCCAGGCTGTTCGCCCGCCAGGTGTCGCACTCCCGGTACTCGCGTCCCAACTGCGGGTTGACCACCGGTATCTCCGCCAGCGGGCAGCCCTGCTTGACCAACTCCTCCAGGCCCCAGTGACGTTCGGCCGCGACGGCCAGCATCGGGGAGAACCACTGGCCGGCGTGCGAGTCGCCGAGCAGGACGATCCGGTCCGCTGCGCCGGCCGGGCCGAACAGGCAGGCCGGGCCGGCCGTCACGGCCGGGGCCACCTCGCACTCGCCGTCCGGCGGGAAGTCCTTGCGGGCCTGCGCCGGGTCGGGGACGGCCGGGCCGGCCTTGAGCGGGACGGCGGTGCGGGCCAGCAGCGAGGTGCCGTCCGGCGAGCCGGGCGGCAGGCCGAGCATGTCGACCGGGGCGGCCGGGCCGAGCAGCCGGAGCGTCCCGGTGCCGACGACCAGCGCCAGCACCACCGGGACGACCACCGCTGCCACCCCCAACGACAGGCCTCGCCGAGGCAGTTCGGCGATGGTCCGGTTGCGCCGCAGCGGCTGCTCGATCCAGCGCAGCGCGGCCGCGGCCGGCAGGGCGGCCGCCAGCGTCAGCCCCGCCTTGGCCGGCCAGCCGAGGGCGCCGAGCCGGGCCTCGGCGAGCACCAGCACCGGCCAGTGCCACAGGTACAGGTTGTAGGAGAGCCGGCCGACGGCGCGCGGCGCCCGGCCGGACAGCAGCCGCCCGACCCCGAGGCCGCCGCGCACCGGGTCGGCGGCCCCGGCGTCCGGGGTGCCCGCCAGGACGACCGCGGCCGCCCCGAGGGTCGGCACCAGCGCCGCGTACCCCGGGTAGGGAGTGCCGGCGTCGTACTCCAGCACGCACCAGACGATCGCCGCCGCCCCGGCCCACCCGGACAGCAGCCGGAGCGGGCGCGGCCCGCGCATCCGGTGCCAGGGCAGCAGCGCCAGCAGCGCGCCCACCCCGAACTGCCAGCCCCGGGAGGGCGTGCCGAGGTACGCCAGCGAGACCGAGCCGTGCGTCCAGTGCAGGGACAGGGCGAAGGAGCCGAGGGTGAGCAGGCCGGCGACGACCGTCACCGCCGAGCGGACCGCCCGGCCCCGCCGGACCGCCCGGGCCACCAGGAGGACGGTCACGGCGAGCAGCGGGGCCCAGAGCAGGTAGAACTGCTCCTCCACCGCCAGCGACCAGAAGTGCAGCAGCGGGCTCTGCTCCCGGCCCGCCGCCAGGTAGTCGGTCTGCTGCGCGACGAAGCGCCAGTTGGCCGCCGACAGCGCCGCGGCGAGGACGTCGTACTCGAGGTCGGTGCGCCGCAGCGGGACGGTCAGCCAGGCGCCGGCCAGCGCGACCGCGGCGAGCACCACGGCGGCGGAGGGCAGCAGCCGGCGGGCCCGGCGGGAGAAGAACTCGCCGAGCCGGATCCGGCCGGTGGTGACCGCCTCGCGTACCAGCAGGCCGGTGATCAGGTAGCCGGAGATGACGAAGAACACGTCGACGCCGACGAAGCCGCCGGCCAGGCCGGGGACGGAGGCGTGGAAGGCCAGCACGGCGAGGACGGCCACCGCGCGCAGGCCCTCGACGTCGGGGCGGAAGCCGGTGCGGCGGGAGGAGGGGGCGGCGGCGCCGGCGCCCGGGGAGCCGGCGCCGCCGGGTGGTGGGCCGGGGGGCGTGAGGGTCTGCGGAGCGAGTTCCGGAACCACGGTCGAGGACATCGGTGTGACCATCTTTCAACCCAGCCAGGGCAGCATCGGGCTGACCCAGCCGGAGGCGAGCAGGGCGGTGAGGACGAGGGTGGCGGTGGCGGCCGAGGCCTCCGGCCAGCGCCTGGGCAGCATGCCGCGGCCGGCCCGGCGCCCGGCTCGGGCGGCCTTCCGGGCGGAGCTGCGGGCCGGGGCGGCTGGCCGCAGTTCGGCGGCCAGGTCGCGGATCAGCGGGACGCCGATCTGGCACTGGACCACCAGGTACAGCCCGAGGCCCCAGTTGGGCTCCCAGCCGTTGCGGGCGACGGCCAGCGCGAGCCCGACCGTGGCCGCGCCGACCGAGGCGCAGAGCCAGGCGAGCGAGACCAGGACGACCTGGCGGGCCAACCCGCCGGGCCTCGCGCGGCCCGCACCGGTGGGCACCCAGGCCGCGCTGCGGCCGCGCAAGGTGTGCCAGAAAGCGGCGCCGGCTGCCACGCTCATCAGGACGTTGGAGCGGATCACCTCGACCCGCCAGCGGGTCCGGCTGATCCGGGGCAGCAGGACGTGCCAGAGCCAGAGCGGGGCCAGCAGCGGCAGGACGTGCCAGGGCCGGATCTCGTCCGGGTACCAGAACATCATCACCAGCGGCGGCAGCGGGGCCGCGAAGATGTTGACCGCCGTGGTCAGGTAGCCGACGACGCCCTCGTAGAAGCAGAGTCGCATCCGCCAGGGCGCCCGGATCCGCTTGAGCTCGGGGGTGCCGAGCAGGTGCAGGTTGCCCATCGCCCAGCGGTACTGCTGGTTGACGAAGGAGGCGAGGTTGTCCGGCGAGGTGCCCTTGGCGACCAGCACCGGGACGTACAGGGTGCGGAACCCCTGCTCGTACAGGGCGAGTCCGGTGAACAGGTCCTCGCTGTGGTCGAGCCTGGCGAAGCCGCCGGCGGCGTCGATCGCGGCGCGCCGGTAGACGGCGTTGCTGCCGCAGCAGATGGCGGCGTCGCTGGCGTCGCGGGAGGGCTGGATCCAGCGGAAGAACCACTCCTGGGCCGCGCCGGCGGCGCGCTGGATCCAGCTCATGGCCTCGTCGGTGTCGAAGCACTGCGGGCTCTGCACGATGCCGGTGCCGGGGTCGGCGAAGTAGGGCACCAGGTGCCGCAGGAAGTCCGGCCGGGGCGCGAAGTCGGCGTCCAGGATGGCGATGAACTCCGCCGAGCTCAGGGTGAGCGCGTGGTTGAGGTTGCCGGCCTTCTTGAGGTGCCCGCGGTCGGGCCGTACGACGTACGCGTAGCCGTACCGGGCGGCCAGGTCGGCCACCTCGGCGCGGTCGCCGTCGTCCAGCACCCAGACGGTCAGCGCGTCCGGCCAGTCGACGGCCGAGACGGCGCGGTAGGCGTTCTCCAGGACGTCGAGCGGTTCGCCGCAGGTCGGCAGGTAGAGGTCGACGCCTGGCAGTTCGGCCGGCTGCCAGGCGTGCACCAGCACCTCGTGCGACTGCCGGGTGAGCCGGCGCTGGCGCAGGCTGTTGACGGAGGACAGGGCGAGCGCGGCGAGGTTGAGCACGAGGACCGCGAGGAAGGCCCAGAGGGCCGGGGTCCGCAGCGAGAAGGTGAGCATGGTCGCCGCGGTGAAGACGAAGGCCAGCGAGGTGCAGATCAGCACCCAGCGGCGCTGCGGTCCGAAATACCAGTAGAGCTCCTGATCGGAGGGAGGTTGAGGAAGGTGATGGACAGTCATAGGGCCCCCACAGCCGCTGGTCCGACAGCATCCTGGGGGAACCGTACCGCAATTGGTATAGACCATTGGACCACCGGTCGCGGGGCGGACGGCATTCGGCCACGGCCGTGCGCCGGCGGTGATCATTTCAGCGCCCGGCCGGTGCGCGGGGGATCGGCAGGCCTCACCGGGGTGAACAGTCGTCCAACTTCCTCGCGCCGGCCCCGCCGGCCCCTCGGTGGACGGCGCGACCGCCTCGGCGTACGGTCGGGTGGCCCGGTCTCCGGTTCGCTGCCCGGTTCGCCCGGGATGTCGCGGTAGGGGTGTTTCCGCCAGGTCAAACCCCCGTTGCGTGGCGGAGTGTGACCGAACGTCGATTGACGGGGCCGATTCGGCATTCGTACACTCGGACCGGCGAAGAATGTCAGCTTTGGGCCCCGGCCGGCTGACTGGCAACCCTCCACTGTGGCGGGGTGCCGCCGGGGATAAGCCGGGCGACATGGGTGTCATGTCGCAAGCACAGTGACCCCGGGTACACAGGGGGATGGAGACGGTCATGCAGCGCGTGCACGGCAGCCGTGCCGTTCGGCCCAGACTGGTGGCCAGGTTGGCTGTCGACCTCGTCCGCAGTGCCAGCTCGCTCTGTCGTTGAGGCCGTGCGACCGGACCCCCACCGGGGGTCGCGGTTCGGTTCGCGTGTCATGGCCCCGGGCTCCGGGCGGCCAGTGACGCACCTCGTTTCCGGCCTCTCGTACGACGGGTAGCGCAGCGTAGCGCGGCCCGGTCGTGCGCCCTGCTCCAGGAGAGCGGATGCTCACGTCCCCCGCGCGTGCCGCGCGTCTTGTCCACCGATCCGAACCATCAGGCCGTGACAGCGAGTTCCGGCTGCTCCGCCACGCCCTCGACCGCTCCCTGCGCGGCCGGGGCGGCGTCGTCGCCCTGGGCGGCGCGGTGGGCACCGGCCGCACCGAACTGCTGCACGTCTTCTCCGAGGCCGCCGCCGACCACGGCGTCCGGGTGCTGTCCGCGGCCGGCTCGCCGCTGGAGAAGGACTTCCCGTTCGGGATCGTCCACCAGCTGTTCCAGAGCGCCGGCCTCGACGCCGCCGCCGACGCCGAGGTGGCGCACCTGCTGGAGGGCGGCCCCGACACCCCGGCCGGCGAGGGCGGCCCCAGGCTCACCCCGCGCGCCCTGCACGGCCTCTGCTCGCTGGTGCTGCGGCTCGCCGAGCGCGCGCCGCTGCTGCTCGCGGTCGACGACCGCCAGGACGCCGACGTGCAGTCGCTGGAGTTCCTGCTCTACCTCGTCCGGCGGACCAGGGCCGCCCGGGTGCTGACCGTGCTCAGCTCGCGCGAGACCATGACGCCGCCCAACCCCTTCTTCGAGGTCGAACTGGCCCGGCAGCCGCACCACGAGCGGGTCCGCCTGGAGCTGCTCCCGGCCGGCCTGGTCTCCGAACTGCTGCACGAACGGTTCGGCGCCGACGCCGCCCTCCGGCTGACGGCCGAGGCGCACACGCTGACCGGCGGCAACCCGCTGCTCGTCCAGGCCCTGCTGGAGGACCAGGAACCCGGCGGGGCCCGCCACGAACTGGTGGTGGGGGAGAGCTACCGTCGGGGGCTGATGAACTGCCTGCACCGGATGGACCCGCTGGCCCTGCGCTGCGCCCGCGGCGTGGCCGTGCTCGGCCGCCCCGCCGAGCCGGAGCTGCTGGCCGAGCTGCTGCTGCTGGCACCGCAGTCGCTGTCCCGGGCGTCCTACCTGCTGCACTCCGCCGGACTCTTCCACGAGGGCAGGTTCCGGCACCCGACCGGCGGCGGGGACCTGCTGGCCGCGATGAAGCCCGAGGAGCTGGCGGCGCTCCACCACCGGGCCGCCCAGCTGCTGCGGGCCTCGGGCGCGTCCGCCGACCGGGTCGCCGAGCAGCTGCGCTCGGCCGAGGGCCACGTCCGGGCGCCGTGGGCGACCCCGGCGGTAGGGACCGACGGCCTCGGCGGGACGCTGGAGGAGATGCTCAGCGACTGCGACCCGGGCGGTCCGGGCGGTTTGGGTCGTCCGGGCAGCCCGGGCGGGATCGACGGGATCGGCGGCCCGGAGGGGCCGGCGCCGCTGGACGGGCCGGCGGTGCCGGACGGCTGGGCGCAGGGCTGGATGTCGGCCGTCCCCCCGCAGCGACCGCCGCGGCAGCCGGCCCCCGGCCCGGCCCTCGCGCCGGCGGCCGGGCGGCCCGCCTCCCGTCCGGTGCGGGCGGCCGGGTTCCACCCGGTGCCCGCCCCCGCGGCCGACGGCGGGGCTCCGGAGCCGGCCCCGATCGTGCTGCCGTGGGCCGCGGGCCCGACGTGGACGCCGGAGCCGGCGGCCGAGGAGACCGTCCGGATCGAGTGCGTGCCCTGGCTGCCCGGCACCGAGGCGGAGTCCGCCGAGGCCGTCGCGCGGCGCGAGCTGAAGGCCGTCCGCTACCTGTTCTGGCACGGCCGCGTCGCCGAGGGGACGGCCGCCCTGGAGCGCTTCGAGGCCGACCGGCCCGCCGGCGCCGAGCCGGCCGGCCTGCGCGAGCTGCGCTCGTGGCTCGGCTACTGGTTCCGGTCGCTGTTCCCGCAGCCTGCCCCCGGGCAGGGCGCCGGCGCCGGGGACGGCCTGGCCGTCCTGGGTGGACTGCTGGCCGGGCTGCCGGCCGAGGAGTCGGTGCTCAAGGCCGAGCGGATCCTGCGTGAGGGCCGGCTCGGCGGCGGCTCGGTGGAGTCGCTCACCTCCGCGCTGACCGTGCTGGTCTACGCGGACCGGTCGGACCGCGCGGCCCGCTGGTGCGAGCCGATCGCGACCCGCACCGCCGCCGCCAACTGCAGTTCCACCTGGCACGCGCTGTTCTCCGCGCTGCGGGCCGAGGTCGCGCTGCGCCAGGGCGACCTGCGGACCGCCGAGGAGGCCGCCCGGGCGGCCTTCGCCCGGATCCGCCCCGAGGGCTGGGGAGTCGCGGTGGGCTACCCGCTGTCCACGATGATCTCGGTACGCACCGCGCTCGGCCGGCACGAGGACGCCGCGCGCTACCTGGCGCTCGCCGTACCGGCCGAGACCTTCCAGACCCCGGCCGGCCTGCACTACCTCTACGCCAGGGGCGGCCACCTGCTCGCGGTCGGCCGGCCCGAGGAGGCGCTGGCCGACTTCCGGGCCTGCGGCGAGCTGATGGCCCGCTGGGACATCGACCACCTGCCGGGCCTGGTGCCCTGGCGGGTCGGTGCCGCCCGGGCCGAACTGGCCCTCGGGCGGCGGCAGTCGGCCGTCGCGCTGGCCGACCGGCAGCTGGCCGCGCTGGGGCCGGCCGGGCACGCGAGGGTCCGCGGGATGGCGCTGCGGGCCAGGGCGGCGGCCGGCGGGCCGGGGGAGCGGACGGGCCTGCTGGAGCGGGCCGTCTTGGCACTGGAGGCGGCCGGGGACGGCGCGCAGCTCGCCGCCGCGCTGGGCGAACTGGGCGCCACCCACCGGGTCCAGGGCGATCTCGGCCTGGCCCGGTCGGCCGAGCGCCGGGCCCGTCCGGCCGGTTTGCAGGCGGCCCGCCCGGGCGGCCCGCGGCCGCCGACGGCCGAGCCGCCGGCGGCTCGTGGCGTCGACCGTGCGGTCGAACGGGCCGTCGACCCGGGGACCGCGGCGCCCGAGGAGGGCGCCGACCGGCTCAGCGACGCCGAACGCCGGGTCGCCGGGCTGGCCGCCCGCGGGCTGACCAACCGCGAGATCGCCCGCAAGCTGTACATCACCGTCAGCACGGTGGAGCAGCACCTCACCCGGGTCTACCGCAAGCTCGGGGTCCGGCGGCGCGTCGATCTCCGCTGCTCGCCTTACCTCGGCGGGGAGTTGGCCGGCTGACCGAGCGACTGCAGGACGCCCCGGGAGCGGGCCCCCGCGAGACCCCTAGCGACGCCTAGGGGTCCCGCAGGGGCCCGCTAGGGGTTAGCGGCAAGGGCACTGATCACCAGACTGAGGAGCGCCGGAAGAACCCTTTCTCAGAGGTGGAAGCTCACGATGGCGCGCCAGGAACAGTTGCACCCGTCCTTGCCGGAAACCGTGCTCGCGACAGCGACCGCCGTCATCGGATCGGCGTGCCGCCTGCCCGGAGCGCCCGACACGCAGGCCTTCTGGCGACTGCTGGAGGAGGGCGTCGGCGCGGTCGGCGCCTTCCCGCCCGGGCGCTTCGCCGAGGGCGAGCCGGCCCGCCCCGGTGGCTTCCTCGACGAGGTCGGCACCTTCGACCCCGAGTTCTTCGGCATCTCGCCGGCCGAGGCGGCCGCCGCCGATCCCCAGCAGCGGCTGGTCCTCGAACTGGCCTGGGAGGCCCTGGAGGACGCGGGTGTACTGCCCCGCAGCCTGGCCGGCCGGGCCGCCGGGGTGTTCGTCGGCTCGATCGCGAGCGACTACGCCACCCTGGTGGCGCAGGCCCCCGAGGCGGTCACCCGGCACAGCCTGACCGGCCTGAACCGGGGCATCATCGCCAACCGGGTCTCCTACGCGCTGGACCTGCGCGGCCCCAGCCTGACCGTCGACTCGGCCCAGTCCTCCTCGCTGGTGGCCGTGCACCTCGCGCTGGAGAGCCTGCGCAGCGGTGAGTCCGAGCTGGCGCTGGTCGCCGGGGTGAACCTCAACCTGGCGCCCGACAGCACGCTGACCGTCGACCGCTTCGGCGCCCTGTCGCCCGACGACCGCTGCTTCACCTTCGACGCCCGCGCCAACGGCTACGCCCGCGGGGAGGGCGGGGTGCTGCTGGTGCTGAAGCCGCTGGCCCGGGCCCTGGCCGACGGCGACGACGTCCAGGCCGTGCTGCTGGGCAGCGCCGTCAACAGCGACGGCGCCACCGACGGGCTCACCGTGCCCGGCGCGCCCACCCAGGAGGCCGTCGTCCGGGCCGCCGTCGAGCGGGCCGGGGTGGCGGGCCACCAGGTCCAGTACGTCGAGCTGCACGGCACCGGCACCCAGGTCGGCGACCCGGTGGAGGCCGCCGCGCTCGGCGCCGCCCTCGGCGCGGGCCGCGATCTCGGCCAGCCGCTGCTGGTCGGCTCGGCGAAGACCAACGTCGGCCACCTGGAGGGCGCGTCCGGCATCGTCGGCCTGCTCAAGACGGTGCTGAGCGTGCGCCACCGCAGGCTGCCGGCCAGCCTCAACTTCGCCACTCCCAACCCGGCGATCCCCTTCGACGAGCTGGCGCTGCGGGTGCGGACCGAGTCGGGCCCGTGGCCGGACGAGGACGCTCCGCTGATCGCGGGCGTCAGCTCCTTCGGGGTCGGCGGCACCAACGCCCACGTCGTGGTCGCCGAAGGGCCGGCCGCCCGGGAGGCCGCGCCGGGTGCCGGGGGCGGCCCGCTGCTGTGGCCGCTGTCCGCGCGGAGTCCGCGGGCGCTGCGGGCGCAGGCCGGGCGGCTGCTCGACCTGGTCGGGGAGCACCCGGGCCCGGACGCCGTCGACCTCGGGCACTCGCTGGCCACCACCCGGACGGCCTTCGAGCACCGGGCCGCCGTCGCCGGCGCCGACCGGGCCGAACTGGTCGAAGGACTGCGGGCGCTGGCCGGGGGCGGGCAGGCGCTGAACCTGGTCCAGGGCGTCGCCCACCAGGCCGGGCGGACGGTGTTCGTCTTCCCCGGCCAGGGCTCCCAGTGGGATGCCATGGCCCGCGAACTGTACGCCACCGCACCGGCGTTCGCCGACAAGCTGGCCGCCTGCGAGGCCGCCCTGGCCCCGCACACCGACTGGAGGCTGACCGACGTCCTGCTCGGCCGGCCCGGCGCGCCCTCCTTGGAGCGGGTGGACGTCGTGCAGCCCGCACTGTTCGCGGTGATGGTCTCGCTCGCCGCGCTCTGGGAGGCCGCCGGCGTCCGCCCGGACGCGGTGATCGGCCACTCGCAGGGCGAGATCGCCGCCGCGCACGTGGCGGGCGGGCTCACGCTGGAGGACGCCGCCGCGGTCGTCGCGCTGCGGGCCCGGGCCATCGCCGGGCTGGCCCGGCCGGGCTCCGGCGGGATGGCCTCGGTGCCGCTGCCGGAGGCCGAGGTCCGGGCCGCGCTGGCGGCCTGGGAGGGCCGGATCGGCATCGCGGCGGTCAACGGCCCCTCGGCGACCGTCGTCTCGGGCGAGCGCGAGGCGATCGACGAGCTGCTGGCCGGCTACCGCGAGCGGGGCGTGCGGGTCCGGCTCGTCCCCGTCGACTACGCCTCGCACTCGCCGCAGGTCGAGCCGCTGGAGCGGACCCTGCCCGGGCTGCTGGCCGGGATCCGCCCGCGGGCCGGCCGGACGGCCTTCTACTCGACCGTCACCGGCGGGCTGCTCGACACCACCGAACTGGGCCCCGGGTACTGGTACCGCAACCTGCGGCAGACGGTCGAACTCAGCAGCGCGGTACGGGCCGCCCGGGCCGACGGCCATCTGGCCTTCGTCGAGGCCAGTGCCCACCCGGTGCTGACCGTCGGCCTCGGCCAGATCCTGGACGGCTCGGCGGCGGTCACCGGCACCCTGCGGCGCGACCACGGCGGCCTGCCGCAGTTCCACCGCGCAGTCGCCGACCTGTTCGCCCAGGGCGGCACGGTGGACTGGACGGACTTCTACGGCCCCGACGCCCGCCGGGTGGCGCTGCCGACCTACGCCTTCCAGCGCCGCCGGCTCTGGATCGCCGCCGCCCCCGGCCGTACTCCGCTGACCGCCGCCGCACCCGCCGGGCCCGGCCCGGCCGACCTGCCCGCAGCCATCGACCCGCCCGCAGCCATCGACCTCGCCCAGCCGCCCGCACCGGCCGGCCCGAGCGAGAGCGCCCTGCTGGACGCCGTCCGCACCAGCGCCGCACTCGTCCTCGGCCAGGCCTCCGCCGCGGCCGTGGACCCCGACCGCACCTTCAAGGACCTCGGCTTCGACTCGGTCTCCGCCGTCGAGTTCCGGGGCCGGCTGGCCGCCGCCACCGGCCTCGACCTGCCCAGCACCGTCACCTACGACCGGCCCACCCCCCGCGCGCTCGGCGCCCACCTGTACAGCCTCGCCACCGGCGGGAGCGTCGCCGCAGCCGCCCCGGCCGTGCGGACGGGCGGCGCGGACGAGGACCCGATCGCGATCGTCGCGCTCAGCGGCCGCTGGCCGGGCGGCGCCGACACCCCCGAGGCGCTCTGGGAGCTGCTGCGCGAGGGCCGGGACGCGATCGGCGACTTCCCCGAGAACCGCGGCTGGGACCTCGACGCCCTCTACGACCCGCAGGGCCTGCGGCCGGGCACCTCGTACACCCGCCAGGGCGGGTTCCTGTACGACGCCGACCGCTTCGACGGCGCGTTCTTCGGGCTGAGCCCGCGCGAGTCCGCCGCCATGGACCCGCAGCAGCGGCTGCTGCTGGAGTCCGCCTGGGAGCTCACCGAGCGGGCCGGGATCGCGCCCGACGACCTGCGCGGCAGCCGGACGGGCGTCTTCGTCGGCGTGATGCCGCAGGACTACGGCCCCCGGCTGCACGAGACCCCGGAGGGCCACGAGGGCCACGCCCTCACCGGCAGCCTGACCAGCGTGGCCTCCGGCCGGCTCGCCTACGTGCTCGGACTGGAGGGGCCCGCGATCACCGTGGACACCGCCTGCTCCTCCTCGCTGGTGGCGATGCACCTGGCCGCGCAGTCGCTGCGCCGGGGGGAGTGCGACCTCGCGCTCGCGGGCGGCGCCACCGTCATGTCCGGCCCCGGCATGTTCACCGAGTTCAGCCGGCAGCGCGGCCTCGCCGCCGACGGCCGCTGCAAGCCCTTCGCGGCCGCCGCCGACGGCACCGCCTGGGCCGAGGGCGCCGGACTGGTCCTGCTGGAGCGGCTCTCCGACGCCCGGCGGCTCGGACACCCGGTGCTCGCGCTGGTGCTCGGCTCCGCCGTCAACCAGGACGGCGCGTCCAACGGGCTGACCGCCCCCAACGGCCCGTCCCAGGAGCGGGTGATCCGCGAGGCGCTGGCCGCCGCCGGCCTCACCCCGGCCGAGGTGGACGCCGTGGAGGCGCACGGCACCGGGACCGCGCTGGGCGACCCGATCGAGGCGCAGGCGCTGATCGCCACCTACGGCCGCGGCCGGACGGCCGAACAGCCCCTCTGGCTCGGCTCGTCGAAGTCCAACATCGGCCACACCCAGGCCGCAGCCGGGGTCACCGGTGTGATCAAGCTGGTCCAGGCGCTGGCCCACGGCGAACTCCCCGGCACCCTGCACCTGGACCGGCCCTCGCCGCACGTCGACTGGTCGGCCGGCACGGTCTCGCTGCTCACCGGGACCACCGCCTGGCCGGAGACCGGCCGCCCGCGCCGGGCCGCCGTCTCCTCCTTCGGCATCAGCGGCACCAACGCGCACCTGATCCTGCAGGCCCCGCCGGCCGAGGCGGACGCTCCCGGGGCGCCGGCCACCGAGCCCGTGCCGTCCGCCGAGGGGGCCGGGCCGCTCGCCGAGGCCGCCGGCCTGCCGCAGCCCTGGGTGCTGTCGGCCCGTGACGAGCGGGCCCTGCGGGACTCCGCCGGGCAGCTGCTCGCCCGCCTCGCCGACCCGTCCACCGACTTGTCCGCCGCGGGCTCGGTCGCCGGCTCGGTCGCCGACATCGGCTGGTCGCTGGCCGCCGGCCGGGCCCGCTTCGAGCACCGGGCGGTGCTCACCGCCGCCGACCTGGCCGGGCAGACCGGGCTGCTCGCCGCCCTCGCCGCGGGCGAGCCCGCCCCCGGCCTGCTGACCGGCGTGGCCGCCCCCGGCCGGACCCTCGCCGTGCTGTTCTCCGGACAGGGCAGCCAGCGGCCCGGCGCCGGGCGTGAACTCCACGCCCGCCACCCGGTGTTCGCCCGGGCCCTGGACGCCGCCGCCGACCTGTTCGACGCCGACGGCAGCCTGGACGTACCCCTGCGCGAGGTGCTGTTCGCCGAACCCGGCACCCCGCAGGCCGCGCTGCTCGACCGCACCGCGTACACCCAGCCGGCCCTGTTCACCCTCCAGGTCGCGCTGTTCCGGCTGGCCGAGTCCTTCGGCGTCCGCCCGGACCACCTGATCGGCCACTCGATCGGCGAACTCACCGCCGCCCACCTCGCCGGCGTGCTCTCGCTGCCGGACGCCGTCACCCTGGTCGCCGCCCGCGGCCGGCTGATGCAGGCGCTGCCCGAGGGCGGCGCGATGGCCGCGCTGCAGGGTCCCGAGGCCGAGGTGCTGCCGCTGCTGGCCGGCCTGGAGGGCCGGGTGGCGGTCGCGGCCGTCAACGGCCCGTCCTCGGTGGTGATCTCCGGCGACGCCGACGAGGTCCGCCGGATCGCCGCCGACCGGCGCGAGCGCGGCCGCCGCAGCAAGGTGCTGCCGGTCAGTCACGCCTTCCACTCCCCGCACATGGACGCCGTCCTGGACGACTTCCGGCGGGTCGCCGAGAGCCTGGAGTTCGGCGAACCGCGGATCCCGGTCGTCTCCGACCTCACCGGCGAGATCGCCACCGCCGAGCAGCTGCGCAACCCCGAGTACTGGGTGCGGCACATCCGCGAGGCCGTCCGGTTCCACGACGGCATCCGCACCCTGGACGCCCTCGGCACCGGCGCCTACCTGGAGATCGGCCCGGGCGCGACCCTCACCGCCCTCGCCGAGGAGAGCCTGGACGAGCGTCAGGACGACGGCGCCGGCCGACCCGGCGCCGATCGCCCGGTCGCCGTCGCCACGCTGCGCGCCGACCGCCCCGAGGTCGACACCTTCACCGAGGCCCTCGCCCGGCTGCACGTCCACGGCACGCCGGTGGACTGGAGCGCCGCCTACGCCGGCCGGGAGACCCGCCGGGTCACCCTGCCGACCTACCCCTTCCAGCGGCTGCGGCACTGGCTCGACCAGCCCGCCACCGCCGCGCCGGCCGCCGCCGGACTGCTCGCCGCCGGCCACCCGCTGCTCGGCGCAGCCGTCGAACTCCCGGGAGAGGCAGGCTGGTTGCTGACCGGCCGGATATCCCTGCGGACCCACCCCTGGCTCGCCGACCACACCGTCGGCACGGCCGCGCTGCTCCCCGGCACCGCCTTCGTCGAACTCGCCCTGCACGCGGCGGAGCGCACCGGCCCGGCCGCGCTGGAGGACCTCACCGTCGAGGCCCCGCTGCCGCTGACCACCCGGGGCGTCCAGCTCCAGGTGTCCGTCGGCGCCGCCGACGAGGCCGGCCGCCGGCCCGTCCAGGTGCACTCCCGCCCCGAGGGCGGCGACGGGCCGTGGACCAGGCACGCCGCCGGCTCCACCGCCGCCCCCGCCGAGCGGCCCGAGGAGTTCGCCTGGGCACAGGCCTGGCCGCCGGCCGGCGCCGTCGCCGTCGACACCGCCGACCTGTACGAGCGGCTGGCCGACCGGGGCTACGCGTACGGCCCGGCCTTCCGCGGGCTGACCGCCGCCTGGCGGCTCGGCGAGGAGGTGTACGCCGAGGTCGGGCCCGCCGCCGAGGCTGCCGGGTACGGACTGCACCCGGCCCTGCTCGACTCCGCCCTGCACGCCGTGATCGGCATCCTCCGGGACTCCGAATCGCTCGAACTGCCGTTCTCCTGGCGGGAGGTGGCGCTGCACCGGGCGGGCGCCCGGACCCTGCGGGTACGGCTGCGCGCCGCCGGCGCGGACGCCGTCACGCTGGAGGCCGCGGACGACACCGGCGAGCTGGTCGCCGCCGTCGGAGGCCTCACCCTGCGGGCCGCCGCCGGCGCCGGGACCGACTCCCTCCACCGGCTCGACTGGGTGCCGCTGGCGCTCCCCGCGGCCGCTGCCGAGGGGGCCGGCCGGACGGCCGCGGCGGGCCCCTGGGCCCTGCTCGGCGAGGACGAGCGGCTGCGGGCCGCGCTCGCCGGGGCCACCGGAGCGGACGTCCCCGCCTCCCCCGGCACCGGGGAGCTGCCCGCCGGGGTGCGTACCGTGCTGGCCCCCGTCGCGGACGCGGAGTCCGCGCTGGCGCTGCTCCAGGCCTGGACGGCGGACGAGCGGCTCGCCCCGGCCCGCCTGGTCCTGCTCACCCGCCACGCGGTCGCCACCCACGGCGGTGAGGACGTCCCCGACCCGGCCGCCGCCGCGGTCTGGGGCCTGGTCCGCACCGCGCAGGCCGAGCACCCCGACCGCTTCCTGCTGGCCGACCTGGACGGCCCCGCCGCGGAGGCCGCCCTGCCCGCCGCGCTGGACGCCGCCCTGGCCGCCGGCGAGACCCAACTCGCCCTGCGCGCAGCGGAGCCGACCGTACCCCGGCTGGTGCCGGTCCGGGCCGGCGACAGCCTGCGGCCGCCCGCCGACGCCGCCTGGCGCCTCGACACCGAGACCCCGGGCGCCCTGGACAGCCTGCGGCTGCTGCCCGCCCCCGAGGCGGCCGCCCCGCTCGAGGCCGGGCAGGTCCGGCTCGCGCTGCGCGCCGCCGGGCTCAACTTCCGGGACGTGCTGATCACCCTCGGGATGTACCCGGGCGGCGCCCGGATCGGCGCCGAGGGCGCCGGCATCGTGCTGGAGACCGGCCCGGGCGTCACCGCGCTCGCCCCCGGCGACCGGGTGATGGGCCTGGTCCAGGGCACCCTGGGCCCGGTCGCGGTCACCGACCACCGCCTGCTGACCCGGATCCCGGCCGGCTGGAGCTTCGCCGAGGCCGCCACCGTGCCGGTCGCCTTCCTCACCGCCTACCACGGCCTCTACGACCTGGCCGGGCTGCGCCCGGGGGAGAGCCTGCTGGTGCACGCCGCGACCGGCGGCGTCGGGCAGGCCGCCGTCCAGCTCGCCCGGCACGGCGGCTCCCCGGTGTTCGGCACCGCGAGCCCCGGCAAGTGGGACACCCTGCGCGCGCAGGGCCTCGACGACACCCGGATCGCCTCCACCCGGACGCTCGACTTCGAGCCGGAGTTCCGGGCGGCCACCGACGGACGCGGGGTGGACGTCGTACTGAACTCGCTGGCACGGGAGTTCACCGACGCCTCGCTGCGCCTGCTGGCCCCCGGCGGCCGGTTCGTCGAGATGGGCAAGACCGACCCGCGCGACCCGGCCGCCGTCGCCGCCGACCACGGCGGCGCCGCCTACCTCGCCTTCGACCTGTTCGACGTCGACCCGGCCCGGATCGGCGAGATCCTCGCCGAACTCACCGCCCTGTTCGACAGCGGCGCCCTGCGGCCGCTGCCCGTGCACGCCCAGGACGTCCGGCAGGCCCCGCAGGCGCTGCGCCACCTCAGCCAGGCCCGGCACACCGGCAAACTCGCCCTCACCCTGCCCCGCGCCCCGGCCGCCGGCGGCACCGCCCTGGTCACCGGCGGCACCGGCACCCTCGGCCGGCTGATCGCCCGCCGCCTGGTCACCCGGCACGGTGTGCGGCACCTGCTGCTCACCGGCCGGCAGGGCCCGGCCGCCGCCGGCGCCGCCGAGCTGACCGCCGAACTCACCGCGCTCGGCGCCGAGGTGACCGTCGCCGCCTGCGACGTCGCCGATCCCGACGCGGTCGCGGCCCTGGTCGCCGGCATCCCGCCGGAGCACCCGCTGACCGTCGTGGTGCACGCGGCCGGCGTCCTCGACGACACCCTGCTCGACTCGCTCACCGCAGAGCGGCTGCGGGCCGTCCGCCGCCCCAAGGCCGGCGGCGCGCTGGCCCTGCACCGGGCCACCGAGCACCTCGACCTGGCCGCCTTCGTGCTCTTCTCCTCGGCCGTCGGCCTGCTCGGCAACGCCGGACAGGCCAACTACGGCGCCGCCAACGCCGAGTTGGACGCGCTCGCCCAGCACCGCCGGGTGCGCGGCCTGCCCGCCGTCTCGCTCGCCTGGGGACACTGGGCCGAGGCGGGCGGCATGGCGGCGAAGCTCAGCGCGGCCGAGGCCGAGCGGCTCGCCCGGACGGGGCTGGCGCCGATGGGCACCGAGCAGGCGCTGGCCCTGTTCGACGCGGCGCTCGACTCGCCGTACCCGGCGCTCGCGCCGGCCGGGCTCGATCCGTCGGCCGCCGACCCGCAGGCGCTCGCCCCCGTACTGCGGGCGCTGGTCCGGGCCCGGCCGCGCCGCGCCGCCGCACCGGGCGCGGACGGCCCGGCGGCCCTGGTCCGCCGGCTCACCGGCAAGGCGCCCGCCGAGCAGCAGCGGATCCTGCTGGCGCTGGTCCGCTCGACCGCCGCCGCGGTGCTCGGACACCCGGACGCCGACTCGATCCGGCCCCAGATCGGCTTCATGGACTCGGAGTTCGACTCCCTGGGCGCGATCGAACTCCGCAACCGGATCAACGCCGCCACCGGGCTGCGCCTGCCCACCACCGTCGTCTTCGACCAGCCGACCCCGGTCGCGCTGGCCGCCCATCTGCGCGAGCGGCTCGCCCCCGAGCCCGCCGCGCCGGTGGCCCCCGAACACCCCGCAGCGCCCGACCTGCTGGCCGAACTCGACCGGCTGGAGGCCTCGTTCGCGCTGGCCCCGGCGGAGGACGAGACCCGGGCCCGGGCCGTGGACCGGCTCGCCGCGCTGCTCGGCGCCCTCGGCGGACGCCCGGCCGGCGCCGACGACGGCATCGCGGAGCAGATCTCCGCCGTCAGCAACGACGACATCTTCGACTTCATCGACAACGAGCTCGGAATTTCCTGAGAGAGGCGGCACCACATGACCACCAACGAGGAGAAGCTCCGCGACTACCTCAACCGGGTCGCCGCCGAGCTGCAGCAGACCCGTCGCCGGCTGGCCGAGGCCGAGGCGAAGTCGCAGCCCCAGGAGCCCGGGCACGAGCCCATCGCGATCGTCGGGATGGCCTGCCGGCTGCCGGGCGAGGTCCGCAGCCCGGACGACGTCTGGCAGCTGCTGACCGAGGAGCGCGACGCGATCGGGCCCTTCCCGGCCGACCGCGGCTGGGACCTGGACAACCTGTACGACCCGGACCCGGACCGCCCCGGCCGCAGCTACGCCCGCGAAGGCGGATTCCTCTACGACGCGGGCGAGTTCGACGCCGGCTTCTTCGGCATATCGCCGCGCGAGGCCCTCGCCGCGGACCCCCAGCAGCGGCTGCTGCTGGAGACCGCCTGGGAGGCGCTGGAGCACGCCTCGATCGACCCGGGCGCCCTGCGCGGCAGCCGGACCGGCGTGTTCGCCGGCGTCATCGCCCAGGAGTACGGCCCGAGCCTGCACCACCTGCCCGCCGAGAAGACCGACGGCTACGTGCTGACCGGCACCACCACCAGCGTCGCCTCCGGCCGGATCGCGTACACCCTCGGCCTGGAGGGCCCGGCCGTCACCGTCGACACCGCCTGCTCCTCCTCGCTGGTGGCCCTGCACCTGGCGGCCCAGGCGCTGCGCGGCGGCGAGTGCTCGCTGGCGCTGGCCGGCGGCGCCACCGTGCTCGCCGCCCCCGGCATGTTCATCGAGTTCAGCCGCCAGCGGGGCCTGGCCCCCGACGGCCGCTGCAAGCCCTTCGCGGGCGCGGCCGACGGCACCGGCTGGGGCGAGGGCGCCGGCGTCCTGGTGCTGGAGAAGCTCTCCGACGCCCAGCGGCTCGGCCACCGCGTGCTGGCCGTGCTGCGCGGCTCGGCCGTCAACCAGGACGGCCGCAGCAGCCAGCTCACCGCGCCCAGCGGCCCCTCGCAGCAGCGGGTGATCCGCGAGGCGCTGGCGTCCGCCGGCCTCACCGCCGCCGACGTGGACGCCGTGGAGGCGCACGGCACCGGCACCCGGCTCGGCGACCCGATCGAGGCGCAGGCGCTGATCGCCACCTACGGGCAGGGCCGCACGGCCGAACAGCCGCTCTGGCTCGGCTCGTTGAAGTCCAACATTGGCCACACCCAGGCCGCGGCCGGGGTGGCCGGCGTGATCAAGGTGGTCCAGTCGCTGCGCCACGGCGTGCTGCCGAAGAGCCTGCACGTGGACGAGCCGTCCCCGCACGTGGACTGGTCCGAGGGCACCGTCCGGCTGCTCACGGAGGCCCGCGACTGGCCCGAGCTGGACCGCCCGCGCCGAGCCGCGGTCTCCGCCTTCGGCGTCAGCGGCACCAACGCGCACGTCATCATCGAGCAGGCCCCCGAGACCCCCGCCGAGGCCGCCGAGCGGGTGCTCCCCTCCGTGCTGCCCTGGGTGCTCTCCGCCCGTACGCCCGAGGCGCTGCGGGCCCAGGCCGCGAAGCTGGCCGGCCACCTGGCCGCGGGCGGCGCCGCGCCGGACGACGCCCAGGCGCTCGACGCCGCGTTCTCGCTGGCCACCACCCGCGCCGCGCTGGAGGAGCGCGCCGTGGTGATCGGCGACCAGGCGGGCCTGCGGGCCCTCGCCGACGGCGCGGAGGCCCCCGGCACGGTACGCGGCCGGGCCGACGCGGACGGCAAGGTGGTCTTCGTCTTCCCCGGCCAGGGCTCCCAGTGGGCCGGCATGGCCGCCGGGCTGCTCGCCGCCGAACCGGTCTTCGCCACGCACATCGAGGCCTGCGCCACCGCGCTGGCCCCCTGGACCGACTGGTCGCTGCTGGACGTCCTGAACGGCGTCGAGGGCGGCCCCGACCCGGACCGCGTGGACGTCCTGCAGCCCGCCCTGTGGGCCGTCATGGTCTCGCTCGCCGAGCTCTGGAAGTCCTACGGGGTGCGCCCCGACGCGGTGGTCGGCCACAGCCAGGGTGAGGTCGCCGCCGCCTACGTGGCCGGCGCCCTGACCCTGGAGGACGCCGCCCGGATCGTCGCCCTGCGGGCCCAGGCCCTGGCCACCATCTCCGGCAAGGGCGGCATGGTCGCCGTCCCGCTGCCGCTCGCCTCGGTGGAGCCCCGGCTCGCCGCCTGGGCCGGCCGGCTCTCCATCGGCGTGCTGAACGGCCCGTCCTCGGTGGTGGTCTCCGGCGACCTGGACGCGCTGGCCGAGCTCACCGAGCAGTACACCGCCGAGGGGGTCCGGACCCGCCCGGTCGCCATCGACTACGCCTCGCACTCCGCGCAGACCGACCCGCTGCGCGCCGAACTCGCCGAGCTGCTGGCCCCGGTCCGCCCGCGGGCCGGCGACATCCCGCTGGTCTCCACCGTCACCGGGGACTGGCAGGACACCGCCGCCCTGGACGCCGCCTACTGGTTCGAGAACCTCCGCCGCACCGTCCGCTTCGAGCAGGCCACCCGGGCCCTCGCCGCCGACGGGCACACCGTCTTCGTCGAGGTCAGCCCGCACCCGGTGCTGACCGGCGCGATCGAGGACACCCTGGACGCCGCCGGGGCGCGCGGCGCGGCCGTGGTCGGCTCGCTCCGCCGCGACCAGGGCGGCCGGGCCCGCTGGCTGACCTCGGTCGCCGAACTGTACGTCCGCGGCGTCCAGGTGGACTGGTCGGCGGCCTTCGCCGGCGCCGACCCGCGCCGCGTCGACCTGCCCACCTACGCCTTCCAGCGGCAGCGCTACTGGCTTGACGCCACCAAGTCCCCCGAGCAGCTGACCACGGCCGGCGGCGGCGCGGCGGACGACCCGTTCTGGGAGCTGGTCACCGGGCAGGACGCCGGCCGCCTCGCCGAGGCCATCGGTGTCCAGGACGCCCAGATCGGCCCGGTGCTGCCCGCGCTGGCCTCCTGGTGGGAGCGCCGCCGGGCGGCCTCCACGGCCGACGCCTGGCGGCACCGGGTGCTCTGGCGCCCCGTCACCGGCACCGCCGCCGGCCGGCTCACCGGCCGCTGGCTGCTGGCCGTCCCGGAGGAGCACACCGACCACACCTGGGTAGGCGCGCTGACCCGGGAACTGACCGCCGCCGGCGCCGAGGTCGGCACGGTCACGGTCGGCACCGACCGGGCCGCCGCCACCGAGGCGCTCCGCGCGGCCACGGCCGGGCCGGTCGCGGGCGTGGTCTCGCTGCTGGCCCTCGCCGACGGCAGCCACCCGGAGTTCGCGGCGGTGCCCCGCCCGTACGCGGCCAACGTCACCCTGACCCAGGCCCTGGACGACGCCGGGCTCGCCGTCCCGCTCTGGTTCCTCAGCCGGGGCGCCGTCTCCACCGGCCCCAGCGACGCGGTGACCGACCCCGCGCAGGCCCTGCTCTGGGGCTTCGGCGCGATCCTCGCCGTGGAGAGCCCGGCCCAGTGGGGCGGACTCGTCGACCTGCCGGCGGCCCCGGACGAGCGCGACTGGCAGCGCCTCACCGGCCTGCTCGCCGCCCAGGGCCCGGACCGCGAGGCGGAGCTGGCGCTCCGCCCGGCCGGCGCCTTCGCCCGCCGCCTGGTGCCCGCCCCGCTCGGCGGCGAGGCCGCCCGCGAGCCCTGGAGCCCGCACGGCACCACCCTGATCACCGGCGGCACCGGCGCCCTCGGCGGGCACGTCGCCCGCTGGCTGGCCGGCCGCGGCGCCGAGCACCTGCTGCTGGTCAGCCGGCGCGGCGCGGACGCCCCCGGCGCCGCCGAACTCGCCGCCGAGCTGGCGGCCCTGGGCACCCGGGTCAGCTTCGCGGCCGCCGACGTGGCCGACCGCGAGGAGCTGGCCGCGGTGCTGGCCGCCGTACCCGCCGAGCACCCGCTGAGGGCCGTGGTGCACACGGCCGCCGCCCTGCACGACGGCCTGATCCCGACCCTCACCCCCGCGCAGCTGGACCTCGCACTGCGTGCCAAGGTCGGCGCGGCGCAGCACCTGCACGAGCTGACCGCCGGGCTGGACCTCTCCGCGTTCGTGCTGTTCTCCTCGGTGGCGGGCATCTCCGGCATCCCCGGCCAGGCCAACTACGCACCCGGCAACGCCTACCTGGACGCGCTCGCCGCCCTGCGGACGGCCGCCGGACTGCCCGCCACCTCGGTCGCCTGGGGCCACTGGGCCGGCGCCGGGATCGCCGACGCGGGCGCCGACGCGCAGCTGCTGCGGCACGGGCTGGTGTCGCTGCCGCCCGAGCCCGCGGTCGCCGTGCTCGGCCAGATCCTCGACCACGGCGAGTCCCACCTGGTGGTCGCCGACGTCGACTGGCCGGTCTTCTACCGGGGCCGCACCCACCCGCTGGCCGCCGAACTCCCCGGCGTACGGGAGACCCTGGCGCAGAGCCCGGCCGCCCGGACCGGCGAGGACGCGGCCGCCGGCCTGGCCGCCGTGCCCGCGTCCGAGCGCCGACGGGCCCTGCTGGCCGTGGTCCGGGCGCAGGCCGCCGCCGTGCAGGGCCACCGCTCGGCGGAGGCGATCGACCCGGCCAAGGCCTTCCGCAACCAGGGCTTCGACTCGCTGACCGCCGTCGAGTTCCGCAACCGCCTGGGCGCCGCCACCGGCCGCCGGCTGCCCGCCACCGTGGTCTTCGACCACCCGACGCCCGCCGCGCTCACCGACTGGCTGGCCGGCGAGCTGTGGGGCGCCGAGGCCGCCGCGCCGAGCGCGCCCGTCGCCGTCCGGGCGGTCGACGACGACCCGATCGCGATCGTCGGCATGGCCTGCCGCTACCCCGGCGGGGTCGCCTCGCCGGAGGACCTCTGGCGGCTGGTCAGCGACGGCGTGGACGCGCTCACCGAGTTCCCCGCCGACCGCGGCTGGGACCTGGACCGGCTCCACAGCGCCGACCCGGACCGCCCCGGCACCTCCTACGCCAAGCACGGCGGGTTCCTGGAGGGCGTCGCCGACTTCGACGCCGGCTTCTTCGGCATCCCGCCGCGGGAGGCCCCGGCCATCGACCCGCAGCAGCGCCTGCTGCTGGAGACCACCTGGGAGGCCTTCGAGCGGGCCGGCATCGACCCGCAGGCCCTGCGCGGCAGCCGCACCGGCGTCTTCGCCGGCATCTCCGGCCGGGACTACGCCACCACCGCCCAGCGCGTCCCGGACGAGCTGGAGGCCTACCTCGGCATCGGCAACGCGGGCAGTGTCGCCTCGGGCCGGATCTCGTACTCGTTCGGGTTCGAGGGTCCGGCGGTCACGGTGGACACGGCCTGCTCGTCCTCGCTGGTGGCCCTGCACCTGGCCGCGCAGTCGCTCCGCTCCGGGGAGAGCGACCTCGCGGTGGCGGGCGGCGTGCTGGTGATGTCCACCCCGACCACCTTCATCGAGTTCTCCCGTCAGCGCGCCATGTCGCCGGACGGCCGCTGCAAGGCCTTCGCGGCCGCCGCCGACGGTACGGGCTGGGCGGAGGGTGTGGGGCTGCTGCTGGTCGAGCGGCTGTCGGACGCGCGGCGCAACGGTCACGAGGTGCTGGCGGTGCTGCGCGGCTCGGCGGTCAACCAGGACGGCGCGTCCAACGGGCTGACCGCGCCCAGCGGCCCGGCCCAGCAGCGGGTGATCCGCGAGGCGCTTGCGGTGGCCGGGCTCGGCTCCGCCGACGTGGACGCGGTGGAGGCGCACGGCACCGGCACCACCCTCGGCGACCCGATCGAGGCGCAGGCGCTGATCGCCACCTACGGAAAGGGGCGCCCGGCCGAGAGGCCGCTGCTGCTCGGCTCGGTGAAGTCCAACATCGGGCACACCCAGGCCGCGGCCGGCGTGGCCGGCGTGATCAAGATGGTGCAGGCGCTGAAGCACGGCACGCTGCCCAGGACGCTGCACGTGGACGAGCCGTCCCCGCACGTGGACTGGTCCGAGGGCACCGTCCTGCTGCTCACCGAGCAGCAGGACTGGCCGGAGACCGGCCGCCCGCGCCGCGCGGCGGTCTCCGCCTTCGGCGTCAGCGGTACCAACGCGCACGTCATCATCGAGCAGGCCCCCGACGAGCCGGTCGAGGAGACCGCCGAGGAGCCGGCCGGGCAGGGCGGGAGCACCGCCCCGGCGGTGCTGCCGCTGGTGCTGTCCGCCCGCACCTCGGAGGCCCTGCGGGCCCAGGCCGCGCAGCTCGCCGACCACCTGGCCGGCGGCGCCGGGCCGGTGGACACCGCGTACGCCCTGGTCGCGAACCGGGCAGCGTTGGAGGAGCGGGCCGTCGTCCTCGGCGACCCGGCCGGCCTGCGGGCCCTGGCCCTCGGCGAGTCGGCTCCCGGCATCGTCACCGGTTCGGCGGTGGGGGCGGGTTCGTTGGCGTTCCTGTTCGCCGGGCAGGGGAGTCAGCGGCGCGGTATGGGTCGCGAGTTGGCTGGGGCCTATCCGGTCTTCGCGGAGGCGTTCGGTGCGGTGGCGGCGGAGTTGGATCCGTTGCTGGGTGTGTCGTTGGCGGAGGTGGTCGAGTCGGGTCGTGGTCTTGAGCAGACGGGTCTGACGCAGCCGGCGTTGTTCGCGGTGGAGGTGGCGTTGTTCCGGTTGTTCGAGTCGTGGGGGGTGCGGCCGGACTTCGTGTCGGGTCATTCGATCGGTGAGTTGTCGGCGGCGCATGTGGCGGGTGTGTTGTCGTTGGCGGATGCTGCGGTGCTGGTGGCGGCGCGGGCGCGGTTGATGCAGGCGTTGCCGTCGGGTGGGGCGATGGTGGCGGTGCAGGCCTCGGAGGAGGAGGTGCTGGCGGCGCTGTCGGCGGGGGTGTCGGTGGCGGCGGTGAACGGGCCCTCGTCGGTGGTGGTCTCGGGTGACGAGGCGGCGGTGCTGGCCTTGGGGGAGCGTTTCGCGGCGGAGGGGCGTAAGACGCGTCGGCTGCGGGTGAGTCACGCGTTCCACTCGGCGCACATGGACGGGATGCTCGAGGAGTTCGGTGCGGTGGCGGCTTCGCTGTCGTTCTCGGCGCCGCGGATCCCGGTGGTGTCGAACCTGACCGGGCGGGTCGCTGCGCCGGAGGAGATCACCGATCCGGGGTACTGGGTGCGGCATGTTCGTGAGGCGGTGCGTTTCGCCGATGTGGTGCGGGAGTTGGACGCCAACGGGGTGACGACCTTCGTGGAGCTGGGGCCCGACGGCACGCTGTCCGCGCTGGTCCAGGAGACCCTCACCGACCCGGTCGCCGTCCCCGCCCTGCGCCGCAACGCACCGGAGGCGGTCAGCGTGGTCGGCGCCCTGGCCCAGGTGCACACGCACGGCCACCAGGTCGACTGGACCGCCCTGTTCGCCGGGGCCGCGCCCCGGCGGGTGGACCTTCCCACCTATCCTTTCCAGCGCCGTCGCTACTGGCTGGAGCCCGGTACCGCCCGCGGCGCCGACGCCGCCGGCCTCGGTCTCGGCGCCCCCGCCCACCCACTGCTGGGCGCGGTCGTGGCCCGGCCCGACGCGGACGGTGTCCTGCTCACCGGCAGCCTCTCGCTGCGCACCCACCCCTGGCTCGCCGACCATGTCGCCCTCGGGACGGTCATCGTGCCGGGCGCGGCCCTGCTGGAACTGGCCGTCCGGGCCGGGGACGAGGTCGGCGCCGGCACCCTGGAGGAGCTGGTGGTGGAGGCGCCGCTGGTCCTGCCCGAGCGCGCCGCCGTCCAGCTCCAGGTCTCCGCCGGCGCCCCGGACGAGTCCGGCGCCCGGCCGGTCACCATCCACTCCCGGACGGACGGCGGTGAATGGCAGCGGCACGCCTCCGGCACCCTGCTCGCCACCCCGGCCGAGGCCGGCCCCGGTCTCACCGAATGGCCGCCCGCCGGCGCCGAGCACCTCCCGGTGGAGGAGGTCTACCAGGCCCTGGCCACCGCCGGACTGGCGTACGGCCCGGCCTTCCAGGGGCTGCGGACGGTCTGGCGGGACGGCGACACCTTCTACGCCGAGGCCGCCCTGCCGGAGGCCCTGCGGGAGGAGGCCGGCCGCTTCGGCCTGCACCCCGCACTGCTCGACTCCGCCCTCCAACTGCCGGGCCTCGCCGAGGTCCCGGGCGGCGGGAGCCGGCTGCCGTTCGCCTACCGCCAGGTCGCGCTGCACGCCGCCGGCGCGGCCGAACTGCGGGTCCGGCTCTCGGTCACCGGGCCGGAGGAGTTCTCCCTGCTGGCCACCGACGCCGACGGCCGGCCGGTGGTCTCGATCGGCTCGCTGGTGACCCGGGCGGTGACCGCCGAGCGGCTCACCGCGCCGAAGCCGGCGCACGGCGACTCGCTGTTCACCGTGGAGTGGCCCGCCCTCGTACTGTCCGAGCCCGCCGCACCGCGGCAGACCGTGCACGCGGGCCGGGCCGACCTCGGGCCGGCCGACCTGGCCGGCGCCTGGGTCGCCGTCCGCGCGGCCGCCGACCCGGCGCTCGACGCGGCGGACACCCCGGCCCGGGTCCGGGCGGTGCTCGACGACACCCTGGCACTGGCCCAGGAGTGGGTCTCCGAGGAGCACCCGCCGGCCGCCCGGCTGGTCGTGGTGACCACCGGCGCCGTCGCGGTCGGTCCGGAGGAGAGCCCGGACCCGGTGGCCGCCTCCGTCTGGGGCCTGCTGCGCTCCGCGCAGACCGAGAACCCGGACCGGATCGTCCTGCTGGACCTGGACGAACACCCGGACTCCGCCGAGGCGCTGTCCACCGCGGTGGCGGCCGCCCTCGCCGCCGGCGAGAACCAGCTGGCGCTGCGCGCCGGCGCCGCCCACGTCCCCCGGCTGGCCCGGGCGGCGGCGGGTGGGTCGGCCGGGCGGGCCTGGGACCCTGAGGGCACGGTGCTGATCACCGGTGGTACCGGCGTGCTGGCCGGGGTGCTGGCGCGGCACCTGGTGGCGGAGCGCGGGGTGCGGCATCTGCTGCTGGTGTCGCGCAGCGGCGCCGGTGCGCCGGGTGCCGCCGAACTGGCGGAGCTGGGTGCTTCGGTGACCTTCGCGGCGGCGGACACCGCCGACCGGGAGGCGCTGGCGGCGGTGCTGGCCGCGATCCCGGCCGAGCACCCGCTGACCGCGGTCGTGCACACGGCCGGTGTGGTGGACGACGGCGTGATCGGCGCGCTCACCCCCGAGCGGCTGGACACCGTCCTCCGCCCGAAGGCGGACGGTGCCTGGCACCTGCACGAACTCACCCGCGACAACCCGGACCTGGCCGCCTTCGTCCTCTACTCCTCGGTGGCCGGCGTGCTCGGTTCGCCGGGACAGGCGGCCTACTCGGCGGCCAACACCTTCCTGGACGCGCTGGCCGCCCGCCGGCACGCCGAGGGCCTGCCGGCGCAGTCCCTGGCCTGGGGCCAGTGGGAGCAGGCCAGCGGGATCACCGGCCGGCTCAGCCGTACCGACCTGGCCCGACTCGCCCGCCTCGGCATCCGCCCGCTGTCCTCGGCGGAGGGCGCCGCCCTGTTCGACGCGGCCGGGCTCGACCCCGAGGCGCCGGTCCTGGTGCCCTCGCCGCTCGACCTGGCGGCCCTGGCCGCCGCGGGCGAGCCGGTCGCCCCGCTGCTGCGCGGGCTGGTCCGGCCCGCCCGGCGTGCGGCCCGGGCCGGGGTGGGCTCGGGGACACCGTCCTCGCTCGCCCAGCGCCTGACCGCCCTGCCGGACGACGCCGAGCGGGACACCGCCCTGCTGGAGCTGGTCCGGGCCGAGGTGGCGACCGTGCTCGGCACCACCCCCGGGACGGTCGGCGCCCGCAAGGCCTTCACCGCGCTCGGGGTGGACTCGCTGACCGCCGTCGAGCTCCGCAACCGGCTCAACTCGGCCACCGGGCTGCGGCTCTCCGCGACCCTGGTGTTCGACCACCCGACCCCGCAGGCGCTCGCCGAGCACCTGCGCGCGGAACTGCTCGGCAGCGCCCCGGCCCCGGCCGCCGCGGCCGCCGCCCCGGCGCCGGGCCGCCCGGAGGAGGACCTGATCGCCATCGTCGGGATGGCCTGCCGGCTGCCCGGCGGGGTGACCTCGCCGGACGAACTGTGGCAGCTGGTCGCCCAAGGCAGGGACGCCGTCACGGAGTTCCCCGACGACCGCGGCTGGGACCTGGACTCGCTCTACTCGGAGGACCCGTCCGAGCCCGGCACCTCGTACACCCGGCACGGCGGATTCCTGGAGCGGCCCGCCGACTTCGACGCCGAGTTCTTCGGGATCTCACCGCGCGAGGCGCTCGCCACGGACCCCCAGCAGCGGCTGCTGCTGGAGACCGGCTGGGAGGCGCTGGAGAGCGCCGGACTGGACCCGAACGCGCTGCGCGGCAGCCGGACGGGCGTGTTCGCCGGCGTGATGTACCACGACTACGCCCCGCGGGTGCGGGAGATCCCGGCCGAGCTGGAGGGCTGGCTCGGCAACGGCACCGCCGGCAGCGTGGCCTCCGGCCGGATCTCGTACTCCTTCGGGTTCGAGGGGCCGGCGGTGACCGTGGACACCGCCTGCTCGTCCTCGCTGGTGGCCCTGCACCTGGCCGCGCAGTCGCTGCGCAGTGGCGAGTGCGACCTCGCGCTGGCCGGCGGCGTGGCGATGATGTCCACCCCGACCACCTTCGTGGAGTTCAGCCGGCAGAAGGCGCTCTCCAGCGACGGGCGCTGCAAGGCGTACGCGGGGGCGGCGGACGGCACCGGCTGGGCGGAGGGCGTCGGCCTGCTGCTGGTCGAGCGGCTCTCGGACGCCCGCCGGCTCGGGCACCGGGTGCTGGCCGTGGTCCGGGGGACGGCGGTCAACCAGGACGGCGCGTCCAACGGGCTGACCGCGCCCAGCGGCCCGGCCCAGCAGCGGGTGATCCGCCAGGCGCTCGCCAACGCCGGGCTCAGCCCGTCGCAGGTCGACGCGGTTGAGGGCCACGGCACCGGCACCACGCTCGGTGACCCGATCGAGGCGCAGGCCCTGCTGGCCACCTACGGGCAGCAGCGGACGGGCGAACAGCCGCTCTGGCTGGGCTCGTTGAAGTCCAACATCGGGCACACCCAGGCCGCGGCCGGGGCGGCCGGCGTGATCAAGATGGTGCAGGCGATCCGCCACGGCGTGCTGCCGAAGACCCTGCACGTGGACGAGCCTTCGCCGTACGTGGACTGGGCCTCCGGTGAGGTCGAGCTGCTGACCGAGGCGCGGGACTGGCCGGAGACCGGCGCACCGCGCCGGGCCGCGGTGTCCTCGTTCGGCGTCAGCGGCACCAACGCGCACGTCATCATCGAGCAGGCCCCCGACGCCCCCGTCGAGGAGACGGCGCGGACCACCCCGTCCGTGCTGCCGTGGGTGCTGTCCGGCCGTACGCCGCAGGCGCTCCAGGAGCAGGCCGGCCGGCTCGCCGGCCACCTGGAGGGCGGAGCCGCTGCGGTGGACACCGCCTACTCCCTGGTGACCACCCGGGCCGCACTGGAGGAGCGGGCCGTGCTGGTCGGCGACCCGGCCGGTCTGCCGGCCCTGGCCCGCGGCGAATCCGCCGCCGGGCTGGTGCGCGGCACCGCGGACCTCGCGGGGAAGACCGTGTTCGTCTTCCCCGGCCAGGGTTCGCAGTGGGCCGGGATGGCGGTCGAACTGCTCGACTCCGCCCCGGTGTTCGCCGACCGGATCGAGGCCTGCGCGCAGGCCCTCGCCCCGCACACCGACTGGTCGCTGCTGGACGTGCTGCGGGGCGCCGAAGGCGCCCCCGGCCTGGACCGGGTGGACGTGGTGCAGCCGGTGCTCTGGGCCGTGATGGTCTCGCTCGCCGAGCTGTGGCAGTCCTACGGGGTGCGCCCCGACGCGGTGGTCGGCCACAGTCAGGGCGAGATCGCCGCCGCGGTGGTGGCGGGCGGCCTGACGCTGGAGGACGGCGCCCGGGTGGTCGCGCTGCGCAGCTGGGCGATCCTCGCCCTGTCCGGGCGCGGCGGGATGGCCTCGGTGGCGCTGCCGGCCGCGGACGTGGCCGGGCGGATCGACCGCTGGGGCGGGCGGCTGTCCGTCGCGGTGGTCAACGGCCCGTCCTCGGTGGTGGTCTCCGGGGAGCCGGAGGCCCTGGCCGAGCTGGTCGCCGAGTACCAGCAGGAGGCCGTCCGGGCGCGGCTGATCCAGGTCGACTACGCCTCGCACTCCGCCCAGGTCGACGACCTGCGGGCGGAACTGCTCGACCTGCTCGCCGCCGTGCGGCCGCGCACCGGTACGGTGCCGCTGCTGTCCACGGTGACCGGCGACTGGTTCGACACCGCCGGGCTGGACGCCCTCTACTGGGTGACCAACCTGCGCGAGACCGTCCGCTTCGAGGAGGCGACCCGGGCGCTGGCCGCGCAGGGGCACAGCACCTTCGTCGAGGTCAGCCCGCACCCGGTGCTCACCGTCCCGCTGCAGGAGACCCTGGAGTCGGCCGGCGCGGCGCGCGTCACGGTGGCGGTCGGCTCGCTCCGCCGCGACCAGGGCGGCCTCGACCGCTTCCTCGGCTCGGCGGCCGAACTGTACGTGCGCGGCGTGCCGGTGGACTGGGCGACCGTCTTCGCCGGGACCGGCGCCCGCCGGGTGGAGCTGCCGACGTACGCCTTCCAGCGGCAGCGGTACTGGCTGGACGCGAGGGTCTCCAACAGCACGGTCGGCGCCGCGCTCGGCCCGGCCGCGGCGCAGGCCGCCCCGGCCGAGGCGGCCTGGTCGGGCCGGCTGGCCGGTCTGGACGCCGTCGAGCGGGAGTCGGTGCTGCTGGAGCTGGTGCGCACCGAGGCCGCCCTGGTACTCGGTCACACCGGTACCGCGGGGGTCGCGGCGGACAAGGCGTTCCGCGACCTCGGGCTCAGCTCGCTGACCGCCGTCGAGCTGCGGAACCGGATCGGTGCCGCGACCGGCCTGGAGCTCCCGGCCACGCTGGTCTTCGACCACCCGACCCCGGTGGCGCTGGCCGCCTACATCGTGGCGGAACTCCCCGCCCCGGGCGGGGGCTCGGAGCCGCTGACGGTGCTGGCCTCGCTGTCGGCGCTGGAGGACGCGCTGGCCGCGCCGGCCGGCGGGGACGAGGACCGGGACTCCGTCCTGGCCCGCCTGCGGGCCCTGGTGGACCGCTGGGACACCGGCGACGCGCTGCTCCCGTTGGAGGACGAGCTGGACCTCGAAACGGCGACCGACGAGGAGCTGTTCGAACTGATGGACCGGGGCGCCGAGTCCCTCTGACCCGCCGTCCGCCCCCGGCCCGCACCCGACCTGAGCGGTACCGAAGTGCGCACCACCCGAAGTCAGCATCGCCAGACGTGAGATGTGAGAGGCAGTAATGTCCAACGACCAGAAGCTCCGCGAGTACCTGAAGCGGGCACTCGCCGACGCCCGGCAGGCCCAGAAGCGCCTCCAGGAGGTCGAGTCCGGCCGTCGGGAGCCGATCGCCATCATCGGCATGGCCTGCCGCCTCCCGGGCGGGATCGCCTCGCCGGAGGACCTCTGGCGGGTCGTCGCGGGCGGCGTGGACACCGTCTCGGAGTTCCCCGCCGACCGGGGCTGGGACCTCGCCGGTCTCTACGACCCGGATCCGGACCACACCGGCACCTCGTACACCCGGCACGGCGGATTCCTGGACACCGTCGCCGACTTCGACGCCGAGTTCTTCGGGATCTCCCCGCGGGAGGCGCTGGCCACCGACCCGCAGCACCGGCTGCTGCTGGAGACCGCCTGGGAGGCCTTCGAGCGGGCCGGCATCGACCCGACCGGGCTCACGGGCAGCCGGACGGCGGTCTTCGCGGGCATCGCCGGCGGCGACTACACCCCCCGGATGCACGACGCCCCGGGCGAGTTGGAGGGGTACCTCGGCATCGGCGGGCTGGACAGCGTGGCCTCGGGCCGGATCTCGTACTCGTTCGGGTTCGAGGGTCCGGCGGTCACGGTGGACACGGCCTGCTCCTCCTCGCTGGTGGCCCTGCACCTGGCGGCGCAGTCGCTCCGCTCGGGGGAGTCCGACCTCGCCCTCGCGGGCGGCGTGAGCATCATGGCCAGCCCGCAGGGCTTCGTGGAGTTCTCCCGCCAGCGCGGCCTGTCGGCGGACGGCCGCTGCAAGGCCTTCGGCGCCGGTGCGGACGGTACGGGCTGGGCGGAGGGTGTGGGGCTGCTGCTGGTCGAGCGGCTGTCGGACGCGCGGCGCAACGGCCACGAGGTGCTGGCGGTGCTGCGCGGCTCGGCGGTCAACCAGGACGGCGCGTCCAACGGGCTGACCGCGCCCAGCGGCCCGGCCCAGCAGCGGGTGATCCGCCAGGCGCTGGAGAACGCCCGGCTGACGGCGGCGGACGTCCACGCGGTGGAGGCGCACGGCACCGGCACCTCGCTCGGCGACCCGATCGAGGCGCAGGCGCTGATCGCCACCTACGGGCAGGACCGGCCGGCCGACCAGCCGCTCTGGCTGGGCTCGCTGAAGTCCAACATCGGGCACACCCAGGCGGCGGCCGGGGTGGCCGGCGTGATCAAGTCGATCCAGGCGATCCGGCACGGTGTCCTGCCGCAGACCCTGCACGCCGAGGAGCCCACCCCGTACGTCAACTGGTCGGCGGGCGCGGTGCGGCTGCTGACCGAGGCCCGGCCGTGGCCGGAGGGCGAGGGTCCGCGCCGGGTGGGCGTCTCGGCCTTCGGCGCCAGCGGTACCAACGCGCACGTGGTGATCGAACAGGCCCCGGCGGCCGAGGAGTTGGAGCAGGCGCCCGCGCCGGCGCCGGCCGCCTTGCTGCCGCGCCCGTGGGTGCTCTCCGCCCGGACGCCCGAGGCGCTGCGTGAGCAGGCGGCCCGGCTGGCCGCGCGGGTCCGCGCCGACGAGGAACTGGGCCTGGCCGACGTCGGGTTCACCCTGGTCACCGCACGGGCCAGACTGGACGAGCGGACGGTGGTCGTCGCCGAGGACCGCGCCGGCTACCTCGCCGGACTCGACACGGTGGCGGCCGGTGGCGGGCTCACCGGTTCGGCGGTGGGGGCGGGTTCGTTGGCGTTCCTGTTCACCGGGCAGGGGAGTCAGCGGCGCGGTATGGGTCGCGAGTTGGCTGGGGCCTATCCGGTCTTCGCGGAGGCGTTCGGTGCGGTGGCGGCGGAGTTGGATCCGTTGCTGGGTGTGTCGTTGGCGGAGGTGGTCGAGTCCGGTCGTGGTCTTGAGCGGACGGGTCTGACGCAGCCGGCGTTGTTCGCGGTGGAGGTGGCGTTGTTCCGGTTGTTCGAGTCGTGGGGGGTGCGGCCGGACTTCGTGTCGGGTCATTCGATCGGTGAGTTGTCGGCGGCGTATGTGGCGGGTGTGTTGTCGTTGGCGGATGCTGCGGTGCTGGTGGCGGCGCGGGCGCGGTTGATGCAGGCGTTGCCGTCGGGTGGGGCGATGGTGGCGGTGCAGGCCTCGGAGGAGGAGGTGCTGGCGGCGCTGTCGGCGGGGGTGTCGGTGGCGGCGGTGAACGGGCCTTCGTCGGTGGTGGTCTCGGGTGACGAGGCGGCGGTGCTGGCCTTGGGGGAGCGTTTCGCGGCGGAGGGGCGTAAGACGCGTCGGCTGCGGGTGAGTCACGCGTTCCACTCGGCGCACATGGACGGGATGCTCGAGGAGTTCGGTGCGGTGGCGGCTTCGTTGTCGTTCTCGGCGCCGCGGATCCCGGTGGTGTCGAACCTGACCGGGCGGATCGCTGCGCCGGAGGAGATCACCGATCCGGGGTACTGGGTGCGGCATGTTCGTGAGGCGGTGCGTTTCGCCGATGTGGTGCGGGAGTTGGACGCCAACGGGGTGACGACCTTCGTGGAGCTGGGGCCGGACGGCACGCTGTCCGCCCTGGTCCAGGAGACCCTCACCGACCCGGTCGCCGTCCCCGCCCTGCGCCGGGACAGGTCCGAGACCGTGACCGCCCTGACCGCCCTCGGCCGGGTCCACGTCCACGGCCGCGCCGTCGACTGGACTCCGCTGTTCGCCGGGGCCGCGCCCAGACGGGTGGACCTTCCCACCTATCCCTTCCAACGTCGCCGCTACTGGCTGGAGCCGGGCTCCGCGCAGTCGGCCGACGCCGCCGGCCTGGGCCTCGGCACCGCCGGGCACCCACTGCTGGGCGCCGTGGTGGCCCGGCCCGACGCGGACGGCGTGCTGCTCACCGGCAGCCTCTCGCTGCGCACCCACCCCTGGCTCGCCGACCACGCCGTCCAGGGCACCGTGATCGTTCCCGGCACCGCCCTGCTGGAACTGGCCGTCCGGGCCGGGGACGAGGTCGGCGCCGGCACCGTGGAGGAGCTGGTGGTGGAGGCGCCGCTGGTCCTGCCGGAGCGCGCCGCCGTCCAGCTCCAGGTCTCCGCCGGCGCCCCGGACGAGTCCGGCGCCCGGCCGGTCACCATCCACTCCCGGACCGAGGACGGCGAGTGGCAGCGGCACGCCTCCGGCACTCTGCTCGCCACCCCCGGCGAGCCGGCCTTCGACCTCGCCGCCTGGCCGCCGGCCGGCGCCGAGCAGCTCCCGGTCGAGCAGGTGTACCAGGACCTCACCGCCGCCGGTCTCGCCTACGGCCCCGCCTTCCAGGGGCTCCGGGCGGCCTGGCGGGACGGCGACACCTTCTACGCCGAGGTGGCGCTGCCGGAGGAGCAGCGGGAGGAGGCCGGCCGGTTCGGCCTGCACCCCGCACTGCTGGACGCCGCCGTACACATCACCGCCCACCACGGCCTGCTGGACACCCCGGCGGGCTCCAGCCGGCTGCCGTTCGCCTACACGGGCGTGCGGCTGCACGCCGCCGGCGCCGCCGCCCTGCGGGTGCGGTTGCGCCGTACCGGCCCGGAGGCGATCTCGGTCGAGGCCGCCGACGAGACCGGCGCCCCGGTCGCCTCGGTGGAGGGGCTGCTGGCCCGGCTGGTGTCCGCGGCCCAGCTCGAGCCGGCCCGGGCCGGCCACCGGGACGCGCTGTTCCAGCTGGACTGGGCGGTGCTGCCGCCGGTCACCGGCCCCGCGGCTGCGGCACCGGGCGCCGGCCCCTACCCGGATCTCGGTTCGGTCGAGCCGGGCGCCGAGGACCGCCCCTGGCTGGCCGTCGCCCTGGAGGGACATCAGGAGCCCCGGACGGCCCTGCGGGCCGCGCTGGCCCTGGTGCAGGAGTGGGTGTCCGGGGAGCGCTGGCAGGCCACCCGGCTGGTCGTGGTGACCAGGGGCGCGGTGGCCGTGGCCGAGGGTGAGCGGCCCGACCTGGCGTCGGCGCCGGTCTGGGGTCTGCTGCGCTCGGCGCAGGCCGAGCACCCGGGCCGGATCCTGCTGCTGGACCTGGACGAGCACCCGGACTCCGCGAACGCCCTGCCGGCCGCCGTTGCCTCCGCCCTGGCCGCCGACGAGCCGCAACTGGCCGTCCGGGCCGGGACGGTGTGGGTGCCCCGGCTGGCCCGGGCGACGGTGGCCGCTGCGGCGGGCCGGGCCTGGGACCCGGCGGGGACGGTGCTGATCACCGGCGGTACCGGCGCGTTGGCCGGGGTGCTGGCGCGGCACCTGGTGGCGGAGCGCGGGGTGCGGCACCTGCTGCTGGTGTCGCGCAGCGGCGCCGGTGCGCCGGGTGCGGCCGAACTGGCGGAGCTGGGTGCTTCGGTGACCTTCGCGGCGGCGGACACCGCCGACCGGGAGGCGCTGGCGGCGGTGCTGGCGGCGATCCCGGCCGAGCACCCGCTGACCGCGGTGGTGCACACGGCCGGTGTGGTGGACGACGGGGTGATCGGCGCGCTCACCCCCGAGCGGCTGGACACCGTCTTCGGCCCGAAGGCGGACGGTGCCCGGCACCTGCACGAACTCACCCGCGACAACCCGGACCTGGCCGCCTTCGTCCTCTACTCCTCGGTCGCGGCCGTCCTCGGCGGGCCCGGCCAGGGCTCGTACGCGGCGGCCAACACCTACCTGGACGCGCTGGCCGCCCGCCGCCACGCCGAGGGCCTGCCGGCGCAGTCCCTCGCCTGGGGCCAGTGGGCCCGGGCCAGCGGGGTCACCGCCCACCTGGGCGAGGCCGACCTGCGCCGCGCGGCGCGGGCCGGGGTCCGGCTGATCTCCGACCGGCAGGGCACCGAACTCCTGGACGCGGCAAGCCTGCTGGACACCCCCTACCTGGTGCCGGCGCCGCTGGACCTGGCCGCCGTCCAGCGTGGCGGGCAGCCCGTTCCGGCGCTGCTGCGCGGCCTGGTCCGGCCCGCCCGCCGGGCCGTCCGGGCCGCCGCCGCGGAGGGTCCGTCGCTGCCGGCCAGGTTGGCCGGGCTCGGCGAGCCGGAGCGCGAGGCGGTACTGCTGGAGCTGGTGCGTGCCGAGGTGGCCGGCGTGCTGGGCGCGGACACCGAGGGGGTGACGGCCGCCCGTCCGTTCAACGACCTGGGCCTGGACTCGCTCTCGGCCGTCGAGCTGCGCAACCGCCTCACCGCGCTGACCGGCCTGCGCCTGCCGCCGACGGTCACCTTCGACCACCCGACCCCGGCCGTGCTCGCCGCCCACCTGCGGGAGTTGCTGGGCGACCTGGCCGAGCAGCCGGCCGTGCCGGTGTCGGCCGGGCCGGCGGCCGAGCCGCAGCACCCGCTCTCCGCGCTGTACCGGGCGCTCGCCGCGCAGGGCAGCTTCGCCGAGGCCTCCGCGCTGATCGGCGTCGCCTCGGCGCTGCGGGCCCGGTTCCCCGCCGAGGAGCGGGCCGCGCACACCCTGGCGCCGATCCGACTGGCTTCGGGGGAGGGCGAGTTGGCGGTGGTCTGCTTCCCGGCGCTGAGTGCCATCTCGGGGCCGCACGAGTACGCCCGCTTCGGCCACACCTTCCAGGGGGAGCGCGACGTGTTCGTGCTGCCCTCGCCCGGCTGGGCGCCGGGCGACCACCTGCCGGACAGCCTCGACACCTATCTGCGGATGCAGGTCGACACCGTCCGGCAACTGCTGGGCGAGGAGCGGCCGTTCGTGATCGTCGGCCGGTCGATGGGCGGCTGCGTCGCGCACGCGGTGGCGGCCCGGCTGGAGGCGGAGGGCCGGTCGGTGGCGGGTCTGGCACTGATCGACGCGTACCCGATCGACAGCGCGGTCCGGGAGGGCATGGGCGACTGGTGGCTGACCGCCATGCTCAGCGGGATGCTCGACCGGATCGAGCAGTACGACATGGTCTGGAGCGACGCCAGCCTCACCTCGATGGGCGGGTACAACACCGTCTTCGCCGACTGGCGCCCCGAGCCGATCACCACCCCGACGCTGGCCGTCCGGGCGGACACCCCCTTGCGCGGCACCGTGATCGACCCGACCGGGCGGCACGACTGGCGCGCGTACTGGCCCGTCCAGCACGAGGTGGTGGACGTCCCAGGCGACCACTTCACCGTGCTGGAGCAGCACACCCCGACGACGGCGGACGCCGTCGGTCGGTGGATCGAGAAGAGGGAACAGGAATGGTCAACCCGGTAGTACTGGTCACCGGCGCGGCGTCCGGTATCGGCGAGGCGACGGTCCGGCTGTACGCGGAGCGCGGGTACCACGTGGTCGCGGTCGACGTGGACGAGCGCGGTCTCGGCGAGCTGGAGAAGCTGGACGGCGTGGCGACGCTGGTCGGCGACGTCTCCACCGAGGAGACCAACGAGGGCGCGGTACGGCTGGCCCTGGAGCGGTTCGGGCGGCTGGACGCGGCGGTGCTGAACGCCGGGATCGGCGGGGCCGGACCGCTGGAGTCGGCCGGGGCGATCGAGCGCTTCGACCGACTGTTCGCGGTCAACGTGCGCGGCGTCGCGCTGGGCATCCGGGCGGCCGTGCCGGCCCTGCGGGCGGTCGGCGGCGGCGCGATCGTGGCGACCTCCTCGGTCTCCGGGCTGCGCGGCGACCCCGGCACCTGGGGCTACAACGCGACCAAGGCCGCCGTGATCAACCTGGTCCGGGCCGCCGCGATCGACTACGCGGCCCAGGACATCCGGATCAACGCCGTCGCGCCCGGCGGCACGGTGACCGCGATGACCGGCAGCCAGGTCGCCGACCCGCAGTTCTCCCGTCTGATCACCAGCCGGATCCCGGCCCAGCGCTGGGCCGACGCCCGCGAACAGGCCGAGGTGATCTGGTTCCTGACCTCCCCGGCCGCCTCGTACGTGACCGGGGTGACCGTCCCGGTCGACGGCGGGCTGAGCGCCAACGGCGGCATCCTGCCGCCGCCCGCCCGCACCTCCTGATTTCCCCTTTCCGCCTGCCCACCGATCCGTTTTTCGACGAAGGAGAGACATGAGCACCATCGAGGACAACAAGGCACTGGTCCGCCGCTACTACCACGAGCTGGTCAGCGAGCAGCGGATCGACCTGCTGGAGGAGCTGATCGCCGAGGACGCGGCCGACGAGACCGTGGTGGGCCCGGGTGGCGTGGGCACCCGGGAGGACTTCGTCGGCCACCTGCGGGTGCTCTGGGCGAACGTGCCGGACGTCCGCGCCACCGTCGAGGACCTGGTGGCCGAGGGCGACCGGGTGATCGCCTTCTGGCGGATCGAGGGCACCCACGCGGGCCCGGTCTTCGGGGTGCCGGCCACCGGCAAGCCGTTCAGCGGCTTCAGCATCAGCACACTGACCATCCAGGACGGCAAGGTCGTGCGCTACAACGTGCTGCCGGACCGCCTGGGCATCATCACCCAGCTGGCCGGCTCCGGGGTGCACTGACCCTCCCGGCCCCGCCCGGCCGCCCCGCCGGAGCTACCGCCCCGCCCCCACGGTGACGCCCACCCCCACGGCACCCCCGCCCCACCGCACCACTGCCCGGCCGGCCCCTCCCGGCCGGGCAGTCCCGTCCCCCCACCTCCGCCTTGACCCGTCCCCCCACGCCCGTCCTGTCCCGTCCCGCTTCACCGAGGAGTCACCATGGCCGACGAACTGACGCTCACTCAGATCTCGGAGATCCGCCAGCTGTTCGCTCTGTTCTCGCACGTCTTCGACAACGGCGAGGTCGACGCGCTCGACCAGGTCTTCGCCGCGGACGGCGCGATCGAACTGGCCCGGACCGGTTCGGTCTTCCAAGGGCTGGACGCCATCCGGAAGTTCAACCTGAGCCTCGGCGAGCACTCGCCGGACCACCACACCGTGGACACCGTGCTGTCGGTCGACGAGGACGGCACCGTCCGGGCCCGCAGCCGCTACCTGGCGATCCTGCCCGACGGCAGTCTGCACAACGGCGACTACTTCGACGTGCTGGTGCACACCGAAGCGGGCTGGCGGATCGCCTACCGCAGGTCCGTCCCGCGCTACCCGCTCGCCGGCCTGCACTGACGGCCCGGCCCGGCCCGGGCCCGGCCCCCGGCCGGGAGGGGTCGGGGCAGGGAGGGGTCGGGCCCGGGGCCGTGACTAAGGGTCCGGTAGGGGCCCGCTAGGGGTGCTTCGGCGAGCGGTGGATCGCTAGTTTCTGATCATCCCCCCGACGCGGAAACCCTGAAACCATCGGAGTCACCGGCATGCCCAGATCTGTCCGCAGACCGTCCGCCCTGATCGCCGCCGCCGCGGCCGGGACCTTGCTGCTCGCCGGGTGCGGCTCCGGCGGCGGCTCGGCGGCCGCCGGCGGCGACGCGGCCAAGCCCGTCGAGGGTGGATCGCTCGCCTACGCGGTGGACACCGAGCCGGTGTCCTTCGACATCCACGCCAGCTCGCAGGACATCACCGGCGCCATCCAGCGCAACGTCTTCGACTCCCTCGTCCGGCAGGACGACAAGGGCGAGTTCCACGCCTGGCTGGCGAAGACCTGGGAGATCGCCGCCGATCTGAAGAGCTACACCTTCCACCTGCGCGACGACGTGAAGTTCACCGACGGCACGGTCTTCGACGCCGAGGCGGTCAAGGTCAACTTCGACCGGATCGTGGCCAAGGACACCAAGTCGCAGTACGCCTCCAGCCTGATCGGCCCCTACACCGGTACGGACGTCATCGACGCGCACACGGTGAAGGTGAACTTCTCCGAGCCGTTCGCGCCGTTCCTGCAGGCGGCCAGCACCCCCTACCTGGGCTTCTACTCGCCGGCCACGATCAAGGAGAACGGCGCCAAGCTGGGCTCCGGCGGCGCGGTGGACATCGGCACCGGTCCCTTCGTCTTCAGCGGCTACACCAAGGGCCAGAGCGCGGTCTTCACCAAGAACCCGGCCTACAACTGGGCCCCCGAGGGCTCCGCGCACCAGGGCGCGCCCTACCTCGACAAGCTCACCGTCCGTTTCCTCAGCGAGAGTTCGGTCCGGATCGGCGCACTGAACAGCGGCCAGGTGCAGGTCGCCGACGCCGTTCCGCCGGCCGACGTGAAGACCCTGAAGGCCGACTCCCGGGTCCAGCTGATCACCAAGGCCACGCCCGGCGCCAACTACGGCCTGGTGCTGAACACCACCCAGGCGCCGCTGAACGACCCGCTGGTCCGCAAGGCCGTCCAGCGCGGCATCGACGTGGACACCGACGTCAAGAGCGTCTACTTCGGCGTGTACGAGCGCGCCTGGAGCCCGATCTCGCCCACCACGCCGTACTACGACGCCTCGCTGGAGAAGAGCTGGCCTTACGACCAGGCCCAGTCCAACTCCCTGCTGGACCAGGCCGGCTGGACGACCCGGGACGCGGACGGCTACCGCACCAAGGACGGCAAGCGGCTCACGATCGAGTGGCCGCTGATGCCCGCCGAGTACGTCCGCGACCAGCGCGACACCCTGGGCACCGCGATCCAGGCCGACCTGAAGAAGATCGGCGTCGAGATCACCCGCCCTCGGCTGGACATCGGCACCTACATCAAGAAGGTCTACGCCGGGGAGGAGGGCATCGCCGACTACAGCTGGGCCCGGTTCGAGCCGGACGTGCTGCGGCTCTACTTCAACAGCGCCAGCGACCCCCGCAAGGGCGGCCAGAACGCCACCTTCTACAAGGACGCCGACCTCGACACCTGGACGGACGCCGGCAAGGCGACCCTGGACAAGGCCGTCCGGCAGGACGTCTACAGCAAGACCCAGAAGAAGGCCGTCGACCTGGCCCTGTTCGTGCCGCTCTACGTCCGCACCGCGGTGGCGGGCGCCGGCAGCGACGTGCACGGGCTGCGCTCCGACCCGAACACCTGGCTGAACTTCTACGACACCTGGCTCGGGAAGTGACATGACCCCCGCACCCTTGTTCCGCGCCGTCGCGAAGCGGCTGGCCGGCGCCGTCGCGGTACTCCTCGGCGCCGCCACGGTCGCCTTCACGGCCCTCCAGCTGATCCCCGGCGACCCGGTGACGGTGATGCTGGGACCCGGCACGGCGGCCACCCCGGAGATCAAGGCGCAGATCAGGGAGCAGTACGGACTCGACCAGCCGGTCGCCCTGCAGTACCTGCACTATCTGGGCAACCTGCTGCGGGGCGATCTCGGCGAGTCCTACCAGCTGCAGCGGCCGGTGGCCGGTCTGATCGGTGACCAGCTCCGGCCAACCGTCCAACTCGCCCTGGCCGCCCTGGTGCTGGCCGTCGTCCTCGCGGTGACCGCCGCGGTGGCGACGGCCGGCCGCCGGCCTGCGCTGCGGGCGGTCGCCTCCCTGCTGGAGCTGCTGACCGTCTCCAGCCCGCCGTACTGGATCGGCATCCTGCTGCTCACCGCCTTCTCCTTCCAGCTGCGGATCTTCCCCGTCGCCGGCGACCAGGACTTCTCCGCCCTGGTGCTGCCCGCCGTCACCCTGGCGCTGCCGCTGACCGGCGTGCTCGCCCAGGTGCTGCGGGAGGGGCTGGAGGCCGCGCTCGGCCAGCCGTTCGCGGTCACCGCCAGGTCCCGGGGGCTGAGCGTCACCGCGGTACGGCTGAAGCACGCGCTGCGGCACGCGGCCGTCCCGCTGGTCACCCTGGTCGGCTGGCTGACCGGCTCGCTGCTGGGCGGGGCGGTGCTGGTGGAGACCGTCTTCGCCCGCCCGGGGATCGGCGCGCTCACCCTGCAGGGCACCACCAACAAGGACATGCCCCTGGTGATCGGAGTGGTCCTGCTGTCCGCCTTCGTCTTCGTGCTGCTGTCGACCCTGGTGGACCTGCTGTACACCGTCATCGACCCGCGCCTGAGGACCGGCTGATCCCATGACTGCTCCCGACACCGCCCCGGCGCCGGCCGCCGCCCGGCCGCTGCCCGCGGTCCGCCCCCGGCGCCGGCTGCCGCGTCCGGCCGGCGGCCCCACCCTGGTGCTGGCCTCGGCCCTGCTCGCGCTGATCGTGCTCGCCGCCCTGGCGCCGGGCCTGTTCACCGACACCTCGCCCATCGAGACCGACCCGGTGCACGCGCTCACCGCCCCCGGTTCCGAGCACTGGTTCGGCACCGACCAGCTCGGCCGCGACCTGTTCTCCCGGGTGCTCCACGGCGCCCGGCCCTCGCTGCTGCTGGGCCTCGGCGCCACCCTGCTCGCGGTGGCCGGCGGCGCCCTGCTCGGCATCGCCGCCGCGCTCGGCGGGAAGTACGCCGACCAGGCCCTGATGCGGCTCGCCGACGTACTGCTCTCGCTGCCGCCGATCCTGCTGGCCCTACTCGCGGTCATCGTGCTCGGCACCGGCTCGGGCAACGTGATGGCCGCCATCGCGATCGCCTTCATCCCCGGCTACGCCCGGATCGTGCGGGCCGAGACCCTGGTGGTGCGCCGCTCGGGCTACGTCGAGGCGGCGGTCGGACTCGGCCTGCCGCGACCGCTGCTGATCGTCCGGCACGTGCTGCCGAACGCGCTCGGCCCGATGCTGGTGCTCGCCACCGTCGGCTTCGGCTCCTCGCTGATCGCCGCCTCCGGCCTCAGCTTCCTCGGCCTCGGCCCCGAGCCGCCGTCCCCGGAGTGGGGCGCGATGCTCTCGCAAGGGCGCGGGTTCCTGGCGACGGCCTGGTGGATCGGGGTCTTCCCGGGCGCCGCGATCACCCTCACGGCCCTCGTCGTCAACGCGGTCGGCCGCCGGGCGCAGGCCCGCTTCACCAGGAGGACCACCCGATGAGTCTGCTGCGCGTGGCCGGCCTGGACGTGTCCTTCGGGGACGTCCGCGCCGTCCGGGACGTCTCCTTCACCCTGGACCGCGGCGAATGCCTGGCGATCGTCGGCGAGTCCGGCTCCGGCAAGAGCGTCACCGCCCGCACCCTGGTCGGCCTGGCCGGCGACCGCGCCACCCTCGCCGCCGGCACGCTGGACTTCGACGGCCTGGACCTCGCGGCGCTCACCGAGTCGCAGTGGCGGGCGGTGCGCGGCCGCCGGATCGGCCTCGTCCTGCAGGACGCCCTGGTCTCGCTCGACCCGCTGCGCACGGTCGGCGCCGAGGTCGCCGAACCGCTGCGCACCCACGGCCTGGTGCCCCGCGCGCAGACCCACGACCGGGTGCTCTCGCTGCTGGCGGACGTGGGGATCCCGGAGCCCGCGCGGCGCGCCGCCCAGTACCCGCACCAGCTCTCCGGCGGGCTGCGCCAGCGCGCCCTGATCGCCTCGGCCCTCGCCGGCGGCCCCGAACTGCTGATCGCGGACGAGCCCACCACCGCCCTGGACGTCACCGTCCAGGCCCAGGTGCTCGACCTGCTCGGCGGGCTCAAGGAGCAGGGCACCGCGCTGCTGCTGATCAGTCACGACCTGTCGGTGGTGGCCAGGCTCGCCGACCGGGTCGCCGTGATGTACGGCGGGCGGATCGTCGAGACCGGCCGCACCGCGGACGTGCTGGCCGGCCCCCGCCACCCCTACACCCGCGCCCTGCTGGACGCGGTGCCGGCCACCCATGCCAAGGGGACCCGGCTCGCGGCCCCGCCGGCCGACCGGCCCGCCGCCGGCCCGGCGGGCTGCGCGTACGCGGCCCGCTGCGCCGCCGCCGACGACCGCTGCCGGGCGGCCCTGCCGGCGCCGGACGAGCAGGGCACGCTCTGCTGGCACCCGGGGGCGGGCGACGCGCTGCCGGCCGCCGCGGTCCGGCTGCGCACCCGCGGCGGGGAACCGGCGGTGAAGGCGCCGCCGCTGATCGAGGCGGACCGGATCTCCAAGCGGTTCCGGGCCCCCGACGGCAGCGGCTACGACGCCGTCAAGGACGTCTCGTTGACCCTGCGGGCCGGCGAGACCCTGGGCGTGGTGGGGGAGTCCGGCTCGGGCAAGACCACCGCGGCCCGGATCGTCCTCGGGCTGCTGGAGCCGGACGCCGGCACCGTCCGCTTCGCGGGTGAGCCGTGGAGCGGAGTGCCCGAACGGCGGCGCCGGGCCGCCCGGTTGCGGATCCAGGCGGTCCAGCAGGACCCGCTGGGCTCCTTCGACCCGCGGTTCGACGTGGAGCGGGTGGTGGGCGAGGCCGTCGCCCGGGCCGGGGTGCCGCGCGGCCGGGCGCGCCGGGCCAGGGTGACCGAACTGCTGGACCGGGTGGGCCTGCCGGCCGCGCTGCTGGACCGCCGGCCCACCGAGCTCTCCGGCGGCCAGCGGCAGCGGGTGGCGATCGCCCGCGCGCTCGCGCCGGACCCGGACGTCGTGGTCTGCGACGAGCCCGTCTCCGCGCTCGACGTCTCCGTCCAGGCGCAGATCCTGGATCTGCTGGCGGATCTGCAACATGACCTGAATCTGGCCCTGTTGTTCATCTCCCACGACCTCGGAGTGGTGCACCATGTCAGCGACCGCGTGGTCGTCATGAAGGGCGGCCGCGTGGTGGAGACCGGCGAGGTGACCGAGGTCTTCGCGAACCCGGCCGAGGACTACACCCGCGAACTGCTCGCGGCCGTCCCCGGCGGCAACCTGCTGAGGAGCTGACAGTGACGACGACGCCCGGCAACGACAACGACCTCCTGGCGCGGACCTCGACCGGCGGGCGCCTGCTGGCCGTCAGCGACCTGCACGTCTCGTACCAGGAGAACCGTGCGATCGTCGAGGACATCCACCCCACCGGCCCGGACGACTGGCTGCTGGTGGCCGGCGACATCGGCGAGCGCACCGCGGACATCGAGTGGGTGCTCGGCCTGCTGGCCGGCCGCTTCGCCCGGGTGGTCTGGGTGCCGGGCAACCACGAACTCTGGACGCACGAGAGCGATCCGGTCGGGCTGCGCGGCGAGCAGCGCTACCAGCACCTGGTGGCGCTCTGCCGCCGGCTCGGCGTGCTCACCCCGGAGGACCCGTACGAGGTGTTCACCGGTCAGGGCGGGCCGGTCCGGGTGGCGCCGCTGTTCCTGCTGTACGACTACACCTTCCGTCCGCCGGGCACCCGGAACAAGGAGGAGGGGCTGGCCTACGCCCACCGCACCGGGATCGTCTGCAACGACGAGTACCTGCTGCACCCGGACCCGTACCCGAGCCGGGAGGCCTGGTGCCGGGCCCGGGTGGAGTGGACGGAGCACCGGCTGGCGGACTGCCCGCCCGAGGTGCCGCTGGTGCTGGTGAACCACTACCCGCTGGTCCGGGACCCGATGAACATCCTGCGCTACCCGGAGTTCGCCCAGTGGTGCGGCACCGAGGCCACCGCCGACTGGCACCGGCGCTTCCCGGTCGCCGCGATGGTCTACGGCCACCTGCACATCCCCCGGACCACCTGGTACGACGGGGTGCGCTTCGAGGAGGTCTCGCTCGGCTACCCGCGGGAGTGGCGGGCCCGGCCCTCGCAGCGGCCGCTGCTGCGCGAGATCCTGCCGGCGGTGGCCCCCGCATGATCGAGGACCTGCTGCGGAGCCCGGTGGTGACGGCCGAGCTGTTCGGTGACTCGGTGGCCGTCCTCTACCCGGAGGAGGCGGCGGCGATCGAGCATGCCGTCGACAAGCGCCGCCGCGAGTTCACGTCCGTCCGGGTGTGCGCCCGCCGGGCGCTGGCCCGGCTGGGCCGCCCGCCGGTGCCGCTGGTGCCGGGCGCGGACGGTGCCCCGGGCTGGCCGCCTGGCATCGTCGGCAGCATGACCCACTGTGACGGCTACCGGGCCTGCGCGGTGGCCAAGGCGGAGGCGGTCGCCTCGCTCGGGATAGACGCCGAGCCGCATCTGCCGCTGCCGTCCGGGGTGGAGGAGGCGGTCACCCTGCCGGCGGAGCGCGCGCATCTGGCGCGGCTGGCCGCCCGATTCCCGCGGACGGCGTGGGACCGGCTGCTGTTCTCGGCCAAGGAGTCGGTCTACAAGACCTGGTACCCGCTGACCGGCCGGCCGCTGGGCTTCGAGGAGGCCAGGGTGGAGTTCGAGCCGGACGGTACCTTCACGGCGCGGCTCCTGGTCCCCGCCCCGGTCGACGCGTTCGCCGGTCGCTGGCTGGCCGGTGAGACCCATCTGCTGACGGCCGTCGTCCACCCGCGGCCGGCCACCGCCTGACCCGCCGCGGGCGGACGGGTGCCGTGGCGCGGGGTTCAGGCGGTGCCCGGCGGCAGCACGCCGAGCGTGATCCGGGACGGCCGCTGCGGCGAGTGGTGCACCTCCTGCTCGGCGGCCAGCAGCCGGACGGCGGTGGCGGTCGGCTCCCCGCTGCCCGGGTTCCGGGCGTACCTGGGGTGGGCGCCGCTGGAGACCTGCAGCCGGATCCGGTGGCCGGCCCGGAACCGGCAGGCGGTCGGCGCGAGGTCCAGGGCCAGCGTGAGCACCTCGTCCCGCTCGTCGGGGCCGGCGGCGGGGGAGCCGGGTCGGACCCGCAGCAGCCCGTCGGTGATGTCCACCGAGCGGCCGTCCGGGTGGACGTCGCAGAGCCGGGCGAAGAAGTCGGTGTGCGCCCGGTCGGACCGTACGAACAGCTCGGCCGTGACCTCGCCGACGACGTCCAGATCGGCCTCCAACAGGCTTGTGGTGAAGGTGAGTACGTCCGCGCGGGCCTCCAGGGCGCGGTTGTCCCGGGGGCCCGCGCCGGTGCCCGTCCAGGCGCCGCCGACGGCGGGGGTGGGGTCGGCCGGGTCGTAGCGGTAGCGGTCCGGCGCGCTCGGCGGCGGCGGTTCGGGGTCGAGCCGGCCGCCCGGGTGCAGGTACCAGGTCCGCGGGGCCGCCTGCGGCGGGGGCCAGGCGTCGAAGCCGCGCCACTGCTCGGCGCCGAGCAGGTACAGGCGCACCGGGTCCGGCTTCGGGGCGCCGGGGTCGTCGTGGGCGGCCGGGCGGGTGTGTGCGGCCGGGCCGTCCGGGAAGATCCCGGCGAGCCAGTCCAGCGAGTCGGTCATGAAGGTCGGCCACCAGCGGCCGAGCGCCGCGTGCGTCCAGGGCCCGACGGTCAGCCGGGGCGTGGCGCCGGCGGCCCGGAGCAGGGCGTACTGGCGCAGGGTCTGCGGCAGGAAGGCGTCGTACCAGTTGCCCTGGAGCAGCACCGGGACGCCCGCGCTCCGGACGAGTGCGTCGGTCCGGTCGGAGCCCGCCCAGTAGGGGTCGTCCTCGCCCTCGTGCGCCAGCCAGGCGTCGAGGTGCGGGTACGCGCGGCCGAGGGCCCGGGCGGCGGCCGCGCCGAGCGGCAGCTCCCGGTAGGCGGTCCGCTGCAGGTTCCGCTTCTCGCGCAGCTGGGTCAGGGTGTCGCGGACCGGGCCGCGCTTGGGGTGGCTGATCATCGAGGCCCAGCCGGCCATCGTGTCCAGCGCGAACGCGCCGCCGGGCCAGGCCACCTGGGAGTACTCGTGCGGCCCCATCTGGACCACCGCGCCGCGCATCCCGGCCGGCGGGTCCGCCAGCAGCGCCCACTGCACGTACCCCAGGTAGCTCGCCCCGATGGTGGCGAACTCGCCCGGGTACCAGTCCTGCCGGCCCATCCACTCGACGGTGTCCTGCCCGTCGGCGGCCTCCTGGACCCACGGGTCGAGCACCCCGCCCGAGCCGAAGGTGCCCCGGCAGCGCTGCACCAGCACCTGGTAGCCGCGCTCGGCGTACAGCCGCCCGTACAGCAGGCCGATCGGCAGGTCCCAGCCGTAGAGGTTGCGCACCAGAAGGACGGGCGGGCGGCCGTCGCCGGCCGGTGCGTAGTGGTCGGCGAGCAACTCGACGCCGTCCCGCATCGGCACCCGCAGGTCCCGGGTGACCCGGACGCCGTGGCCGGTGGCGGGCGGCAGCCGCAGCAGCCGGGCCGCCGCCCGCGCGGCCAGTGCGCCGCCTCGCTCAGCCCGCATGCAACAGCCCCAGGGCGAAGAGCAGTTGCAGGTTCTCGGCGGCGCTCCACCACTCGACGACCTGGCCCTGCTCGATCCGCAGGATGTCGATGCCCCGGTTGGCGACCGGGGTGCCCGGCGCCGCGGTGGCCTCCGGCAGGCCGCCGCGGTAGGTGCCGGCGAAGCGCCAGCCGCCGGTGAGGTACGCGCCTTCGGCGACCGGTCCCACCTCGGTGGTGTAGGTCAGTTCGGCGATGCCCTGGACGCCGCCGATCAGCGCCAGGGCGCCGTCCCGGTCGCCGATCAGGCCGGGGTCGATGCTGTCGGACAGCTTGGGGGAGTGGACGGTGAGCCGCTCGGCGAGCAGCTCCTTGCCGAGCGCGAGGTCGCCGTTCCACAGGGCGATCCACTGCTCCCAGATGCGGTGGGCCTCGGCGCGGGTGGGGTCGGTGGTCATGCTCTCTCCTTCTGCTGCTCAGCGGGACCCGGCCGGGGCCGGACTGCGTTCGGTGGTGCGGGAGTCCGGGCGGGGCGCCGGGGCGGCCCCGGTGGCGAGGTGCCGGGTGCGGTCGCGCAGCAGCTGGCGCAGGTAGCGGTAGACGTCCAGTTCGACGGTGAGCCGGGGGGTCGCCGAGTACCGCCGCCGGACCTTGCGCTCGTCGGCCGCGATCTCGGCCTCCATCGCCTCCCGGCCGGGCAGCCGGGTGCGCCCCTCGATCAGGTCGGCGGTCCATTCGGCCTGCGCCTCGGCGACCGGGGTGATCGCGCTCAGCGTCTTGGCGAAGCCGAGGAAGAACAGTCCGTCGTGGCCGGGCATGACGACCCGGCGGAAGAGCCGCATCGGGCCGGTCATCACCGGGGTGAGGGCGGCGGGCAGGAAGGGGAAGCTGAACTTGAAGCCGGTGCACCAGACGATCGCGTCGAACTCCTCGACGGAGCCGTCGGTGAACCGCACCCGCTTGCCGCCGTCGAACCGCTCGATGCCGGGCCGGACGGCGATCTTCCCGGCCTTGACCGCCGGCAGGTACCCCTCGCAGGTGGCGGGGTGGGTGCGCAGGGCGAGGTGGCCCGGGGCGGCCAGGCCGTACTTGCTGATCCGGCCCTGCATCAGCCAGAGCATGGCGGTGAGCGAGAGGCTCTGGACGGCGGGCGGCACGTACTTGGCGAACGGCAGGTTGACCTCGTCGGCCGGCTTGCCGAAGAAGTACTTGGGGGTGATCCAGAAGCCGCGGCGGGCGCTGGAGACCACCCGGCCGGCCACGGTGGAGAGTTCGGTGGCGATGTCGCAGGCGGTGTTGCCGAAGCCGACCACCAGCACCCGCCGGTCGCGCAGCGGCCCGGCGCTCTTGTAGTCCTTGCTGTGCAGCTGGCTGCCGGTGTACTCGCCCTGGTAGGCGGGCTCGGGCCACTTCGGGTCCCAGTGGAAGCCGTTGGCGACCAGCACGTGGGAGTACCGGTGGGTCTGCCCGTCGTCCAGCGTGACCAGGTAGCCGTCACCGTCCTTGGCCACGGCGGTCACCGAGGTCCGGAAGCGGATGTGCGGGCGCAGGCCGAAGTGCTCGGTGTAGCGCTCCAGGTAGTCGAGCATCTGCGGATGCCCGGGGAACAGCGGATAGTCCTTGGGCATCGGGAACTTGGGGAACCCGCTCATGTCCCGGGAGCTGTTCAGCTCGATGGAGTCGTAGACGGCCGAGGTGCCGCTGTCGTTGCGGAACCGCCACTGGCCCCCGACGTCGGAGCCCTTCTCGTACACGTCGAACGGGATGCCCCGCTCGCTCAGCACCTGCGCGGCGGCGAGTCCGCAGACCCCGGCCCCGACGACGCACACCCGTACGGACATCCGATCCCGCCGCTCTCTCGTGAACTCCCTTGGTATGGAGGAGTGTTCGTGGACCGGCTAAAGACCTCCTTGTGTTGGGCGCCGGTCGGGCGGGCGGCCGGCCGGTCGGTCGGTCGACCGGTGGGGGATCGGCCGGCGGGGGAGCGACCGGTCCGTCCCCGGGCCGAAAACCGCGGGCCGTCCGGCCGCCGGCTCGGTACCGTGCCGGGTATGAGCCTCGAAGACCTGCCCGTGGTGGAGTTCGCCTTCCCCGGTCCGCTGCGCGACCAGCTGGTCGCTGCCATTCTGTCCGGCGCCAAGACCTCCACCTCCGGCCTGGTGCTGGGGTACGAACGGGAGAACGAGCCGCTGCCCGAGCCGGGCCGGCGCGCGGCGGTGATCGACTCCGAGGGCCGGCGGGTCGCCGCGATCGAGGTGACCGAGGTACGGGTGGTCCGCCTCGCCGACGTCGATCTGCAGCACGCCCTGGACGAGGGGGAGGGCTACCGCTCGGTGGCCGAGTGGCGCGTCGGGCACGAGGACTTCTGGCACAGCGCCGAGATGCGGGAGGAGATGGGCCCCGACTTCACGGTGGCCGACGACACCCTGGTGGTGGCCGAGCGCTTCCGGCTGGTGGAGGTCGACCAGGCCGCGGCTCCGTCGCCCTGAGGCGAACGGGGACGCCGTCCGGCTGCCGGCACTCGCCGTGCCGGCAGCCGGCGGGCCGATCCACCCGGCGGATCCGTCGACCGGCCGGCCCCGTGCCGGCCGATCATGTGCCCGTCCCGTCCCGGCCGATCATGTGCCCGTCCCGTCCGGTCGGGTGCCCGTCCGGGCCCGGGGCGGGTGGACGCGGTCCGCTCGCTTGGCCGATCATGGCGTGATGTCGCTCCGCACGTACGAGGTCGATCTGTTCGAGAGCTCCAGGGGCCGCCTGGAGGCGATCGCCTACCGGTTGCTGGGATCGGCCGGTGATGCCGAGGACGCGGTGCAGGAGGCGTTTCTGCGGTGGCACGCGGCCGACCGGGACCTGATCGGGACTCCCGAGGCGTGGCTGACCAAGGTGCTCACCAACCTCTGCCTCAATCAGCTCACCTCGGCGCGGGCCAGGCGGGAGACCTATGTCGGGCAGTGGCTCCCGGAGCCGGTCCTGGCCGGGGACCGGATGCTCGGCCCGGCCGACACGGCCGAGCAGCGTGAGTCGGTCTCCATCGCGATGCTCACCCTGATGGAGCGGCTGTCGCCCAACGAGCGCGCGGTGTACGTGCTGCGCGAGGCGTTCGGGTACGCGCACCGTGAGATCGCGGAGATCCTCGACCTCACCGAGGCCAACTGCCAGCAGATCCACCGGCGGGCCAAGCAGCACCTCTCGACCGACCGGGCCCGCACCGAGGTCGACGCGGCCGCCGCGCGGAAGGTCGTCGAGGAGTTCCTGGCGGCGGCCCTCAGCGGCGACACCGAGCCGTTGATCCGGCTGCTCACCGATGACGCGGTCAGCGTGGCCGACGGCGGTGCCAAGGTCCGGGCCCGCCGGACGCCGGTCATCGGTGCGCTCGGCATCGCGCGGTACCTGCGCGGTCTGTTCCGGCCGGGTGAGGCCAAGCGGGCCCAGGTCGGCGGCGAGGGCCGGGTCGCCTTCCACGCCGTCGTGGCCAACGGCGGCCCGGCCGCGCTGATCGCGGTCGGCGAGCGGGTGCTCGGTGTCATCTGCCTCGCGCCCACCCCCGAGGGCGTCGGCGCGATCCACATCCAGGTCAACCCCGACAAGCTGGAGCGCGTCACGCGCCGGTGGGCGGCCGCCGGCCCGCATCGGCCCCTCGTGGAGATCTGGTGACCCACGTCACAGTCGTTTCCTGTCAGGGATCGCGCGGCTGTCCGGTTCAGGAGGTGAGTCCAGCCGAACCGAACAGGAGCGAGCCATGAAGCACCGCATCGTCGTCCTCGGAGCCGGGTACGCCGGAGCCACCGTCGCCGGTCGCCTCGCCAGGCGGCTGCACCGCGACGACGTCGAGATCACCCTGGTCAACGGCGACCCCGACTTCGTCGAGCGGGTGCGTCTGCACCAGCTCGCGGCCGGGCAGGACCTGCCGCGGCGCCCGCTGCGCGACCTCTACGCGGGCACCGGGGTGCGGGTCCGGCAGGCATGGGTCACCGCGGTCGACGCCGACCGCAGGACCGTCGCCCTCACCGCCGAGGACGGCGCCGAGACCCTCGGCTACGACACCCTCGTGTACGCCCTCGGGAGCACCGTCGCCGACCACGGCGTCCCCGGTGTCGCCGAGCACGCCCACACCGTCGCCGGGAAGCAGGACGCGCTGCGGCTGCGGGCGCGGCTGGGCGAGTTGGAGCCGGGCGGGACGGTCCTGGTCGCGGGCGGCGGCCTGACCGGTATCGAGGCGGCCACCGAGATCGCCGAGGCCCGCCCGGACCTCGAGGTCGCCATCGCGGCCCGTGGCGGCGTCGGCGACTGGCTCAGCGACAAGGCCCGGCGCCACCTGGCTGTCGTCCTCGACCGGCTCGGCGTCACGGTCCACGAGCGGGCCGACATCACGCGGGTCGAGGCGGACAGCGTGGTCACCCGCGCGGCCGGGGAGATCCCGGCCCAGGTCACCGTCTGGACCGCGGGTTTCACCGTGCACCCGATCGCGGCCACCACCACCCTGGAGGTGTCCGGCACCGGTCAGATCGTCGTCGACGGCACCATGCGCTCGGTCTCGCACCCCGACGTGTACGCCGTCGGCGACGCCGCGCTCGCCGAGGGAGCGGGTGGTCAGTCTCTGCGGATGGCCTGCGCCACGGCGACCCCGATGGCGTGGCAGGCCGCCGACGCCCTCGCCGCGCGGCTGACCGGCCGGAAGGTTCCCGAGAGCACGATCGGCTACTCCGCCCAGTGCATCAGCCTCGGACGCCGCGCCGGAATCCTCCAGCGGGTGACCCACGACGACCAGGTCACGTCCACCGTCTTCACGGGTCGCAGCGGCGCCCGGATCAAGGAGTTCATCTGCTCGGGCGCGGCCTGGGGCGTCGCCCACCCCACCCTGCTGCTGCCGAGCCGCCGGCGCCGCCTCGCGGCGGCCGCCGAGGTGGAGCCCCGCCTCGTCACCCTGTGACATGGTCGCCGGGTCCGGATCCGGCGGGCATCCGGACCCGGCGGCGAGGGGGAGGCCGAAGCAGGCGGTGCGGATGGCCCCGGCGCCTCGCCCGCCCCGGCGCCTCGCCCGCCCCGGCGCCTCGCCCGCCCCGGCACCTCGCCCGCCCCGGCACCTCGTCCGAACCGGCGCCTGGGGCGGCGGGGGCGTCACTCAGGCGCCGAAGTCCTCGACGAACCGGTCCGGGCCGGCGGTGAGGTCGAGCGGCTCCGGGGACGCGTCGAAGTCGGCCCACCGGACGGCGGGGACGGCGGGGGCCAGCTCGCTGAGCAGGGTGTGCACCACGGCGAGGGTGGCGGGCAGCGGGTCCTGGTCGCGCAGGACCAGGACCTGAAGGTCGGCCTGGTAGGACAGCTCGCAGCGGTGTTCGCCGGCCCGCACGGTGATGTCGAGGGTGTCGTCGAGGTCGCCGGCCAGGGTGCTGCCGGGCCACACCCGGGTGACGGTGGCTGCGAGCTGTTCGGCCGTGAAGTGCCAGGTGGCGTCGCTGCGCCGGTCGGCGCTCACGAAGTAGCTCGATCCCATCGTCGGGTCCTCCGAAGGGTGCCGGTCCGGTTGTCGGTCCTGGACATCCTCGCCTCCCCGGCGGGGCGGAACCTCGGTTTTCCCCGCCCGGAGCCGGGACGGGGCCGGCCGGGACCTGCGCCGGCCGGGGAGGGGAACCGCCGGGGCTCACGGGTGGCCATGCCGCGGCTGGGCGATCGTCTGGCCCTATGATCCCTTATGTCCCTTTCGGTGCCGTGCGGGCCCCCGCTCCGGGAGTCCGGTGCCCTCCGGTCGCCGAGCACGCCGCCGAGTCGAGGAGCGCGGACCGCATGACGCAGGCAACGCGGACGGCAGCCGGGATCGGAACGGCCGCCGGCATCGGAGTGACCACCCGCACCGGGGCGGCCGCCCGGACCGGCGCGGACGCCGGCACCACGGCCGGCCGGCCGCCCCGGCGGGCAACGGCAGGGGCAAAGGCGGCCGGGGGAACGGCCGGGCCGACGGCCGGGGCCGCCCGGTGACGGGGAAGCTGGCCGCCGCCGCCCAACGCCTGCGGGGACGGTTCGAGAAGCACCTGCCCCTGGTGAGCCGGATCGCCGGCCGGCTGGTGGAGGTGAACCTGCTGGAGGCGGCCACCCGGCTGGCCGCGCAGTGCTTCCTCACCGCCATGCCGCTGCTCTTCGTGACGGCCTCGCTCGCCCCCAGGGGCTTCGAGGACCAGGTGCTCAGCTCGCTGCGCTCGGCCTTCGGCCTGTACGGCAACGCCGAGACGCAGCTGCGCCAGCTCTACCAGGGCCACGACGACCAGCTGCGGGAGACCGTGGGCGCGATCGGCCTGGTGATGGCCCTGCTGTCGGCGACGGCGTTCAGCCGCGCCATGCAGCGGGTCTGCGAGCGGGCCTGGCAGCTGAACAAGGCCGGGGCCCGGATCGTGGCCTGGCGCTGGCTGGTCTGGGTGGCGTCCTGGCTGGTGATCCTCGTCCTCCAGGGGCCGATGCGGGAGGGCTTCGGGGCGGGGCAGATCCTCGGGATCCCGCTGGGGCTGGTGGCGAGCGTCCTGGTGTGGTGGTGGACGCAGCACCTGCTGCTGAGCGGGCGGGTGCGGTGGCTGCCGCTGCTCCCGGGGGCGCTGCTCACCGGGGTGGCGATGAGCCTGCTGTCGGTGACGGCCCGGCTGTACATCCCGGGCGCGCTCAACCGCAGCCTGTCCGAGTACGGGGCACTCGGGCCGGTCTTCACGCTGCTGTCCTGGCTGATCGCGCTGTGCGCCGCCGTGACGGGAGGGATCACGGTGGGCGCGGTGCTGGCCCAGGAGCACTTCCTGGCCGGCATGCTCGGGACCCCGCCCGCCACCGTGCAGCCGACCCCGTTCGGCCGTCCGCCCACGGCGCCCGCCGGGCCGGCCGCACCGACCGGGTCCGCCGGGCCGGCCGCGCCGACCGCCGCCGGCTCCGGTGGACTGCCACCCGGCTCGGACGCCGACCCGCCGCCACCGCCTCCGCCACCGCCTCCGCCGGTGCCTCCGCCCCCGCTCCCCTCCCGGGCGGCCGCCGTGCCGTACGCGCCCCCGGCCCCGCAGGGCGGGGACTGCGGGCCCTGAACCGGCGCACCGCCGGCGCCCGCGTCCGGTCGAGCCCGTTCATGCCCGATCGCGGCCGGTCGGGGCCGATCGCCGTCGGACCGGGCGTGGCAGCGACGGCCGCCACGCCCGGCCCGCCGCCGTCACTTCTCCCGCAGCAGCGGTTCGGCCCGGGTCAGGGTGTCGGCCAGTCGGGCCACGGCGGCCTCGTCGCGCTCGACCGGCTCGTACAGCGGGCCGTCGGCGGTCCGCCAGCGGCGGGCCACCTCCTCGGGGCGTTCTCCGGTGAGCAGGGCGGCGGCCTGGGCGGCCGCGCCGAGGGCGACCAGTTCGCGTCCGGCAGGCACCTGGACGGCTCGGCCGGAGAGCCGGCGTACGGTGTCGCGCCAGGCCCGGCCCTGGGCGCCGCCGCCGATCAGCAGGATCGGCGCGTCGGGGTCGGCGGGCTCGCCGCCGGCCCGCAGGACGTCGTCGAGGGCGGTGAGCAGGGTGTGGGCGGCGCCGTCGTAGGCGGCCTGCAGGATCTGGCCAGCGGTGGTGTCGTGCCGCAGTCCGTGCAGCAGGCCGGTGGCCTCGGGCAGGTTGGGGGTGCGTTCGCCGTCCAGGAAGGGCAGCACGACGACGCTGCCGCCGGGCTCGACCGCGCCGCGGTCGCGGCCGAGCAGGGCGGCGATCCGGTCCACGGCCTGGGTGCAGTTGAGGGTGCAGGCGAGCGGGAGCCAGCCGTCGGTGGCGTGTGCGAAGCCCGCCACGGTGCCGGTCGGGTCGCTGGGGCGGCCGCGGGTGGCGGCGTAGACCGTCCCGGAGGTGCCGAGGCTCAGCACGGGGCGGCCGGCGGTGGGGCCGGCGCCGAGGCCGAGGCCGAGGGCGGCGGCCATGTTGTCGCCGGTGCCGATCGCGATCCGGGTGCCGGGGGCGAGGGGGCCGTCGGCGGTGGCGGTGCCGGCCGGTCGGCCGGGGGTCAGGACGGTGGGCAGCAGGGCGGGGTCGAGGCCGACGGCGGCGAGGATCTCCTGGTCGTAGCCGTCGGCGGTCCACCAGCCGGTGCCGGAGGCGTCGCCGCGGTCGGTGACGGCCTCGCCGGTGAGGCGTTCGGTGAGGTAGTCGTGCGGGAGCCGGACGGCGGCGGTGGCGCGGGCCGCGTCGGGTTCGTGGGCGGCGAGCCAGGCCCATTTGGCGACGGTGAAGGCGGCGGTCGGGACGCTGCCGGTCCGGCGGGCCCACTCCTCGGGGCCGAGGCGCGCCACCAGCGCGCGGGCCTCGGGCGCGGAGCGGACGTCGTTCCAGAGCATCGCCGGGCGGACGGGCCGGCCGGCCGCGTCCAGGGTGACCAGGCCGTGTTGCTGCCCGGCCACCGAGACGGCTGCCGCGGCGCGGACGTGGCCGGTGTCGGCGAGGGCGGCGCAGAGGGCCTGCCACCACTGTTCGGGGTCGCTCTCGCGGGCACCGCCCGTTCCGGTGACGGTGTGCGGGGCTCGGCCCTCGCCGAGGACGGCGCCGGTCTCGATGTCCACGGCGAGGGCCTTGGTGGCCTGGGTCGAGCTGTCCACGCCGATCACCACGCGGGCGGTTGGTGCCATGGCTGTTGGGTCCTTCCCATGCTGCGTCGGGTGGGCTGCTGCGCCGGGTGGGGCTGCTGCCCGGATGGGCGGGGTGCGGTGGCGGCCGGGAGGAGGTCCGGCGGCGCGGGGGCTTTCGCGACACCGCCTCCGCATACTAGTTTGTTTTTCGCATTTGCAAATAGGGTGGGGGTGATGGCCCGACCCGATTCTTCCGACGTTCCACCCGGACGCCGGATCACCGGGCCGTCCCCTCCGACGCCGTACCGCCCCGTGCCGTCCCCCGTACCGCCCCGCCCGACCGAGCCGCCAGGAGCCCGACGATGAGCACCGACCGCACCGCCCCCACCACCCCCGCCGGCAACCTCACCCCCACCCCCGAGGACCGCTTCACCTTCGGCCTCTGGACGGTCGGCTGGCAGGGCCGCGACCCCTTCGGCGACGCCACCCGGCCGGCCCTCGACCCGGTCACCTCGGTCGAGCGGCTGGCCCAGCTCGGCGCCTACGGCGTGACCTTCCACGACGACGACCTGATCCCCTTCGGCTCCACCGATGTCGAGCGCGAGGCCCACGTCAAGCGGTTCCGCCAAGCCCTGGACACGGCCGGCCTCAAGGTCCCGATGGCGACCACCAACCTGTTCACCCACCCGGTCTTCAAGGACGGCGCCTTCACCGCCAACGACCGCGACGTCCGCCGCTACGCGCTGCGCAAGACCATCCGCAACATCGACCTCGCCGCCGAACTGGGCGCCGAGGTCTACGTCGCCTGGGGCGGTCGCGAGGGCTCCGAGTCCGGCGCGGCCAAGGACGTCCGGGTGGCGCTGGACCGGATGAAGGAGGCCTTCGACCTGCTCGGTGACTACGTCCTGGAGCAGGGCTACGACCTGCGGTTCGCGATCGAGCCCAAGCCCAACGAGCCGCGCGGCGACATCCTGCTGCCCACCATCGGCCACGCCCTGGCGTTGATCGACCGGCTGGAGCACCCGGAGCTGGTCGGCGTGAACCCCGAGGTCGGGCACGAGCAGATGGCCGGGCTCAACTTCACCCACGGCATCGCCCAGGCGCTGTGGTCCGGCAAGCTCTTCCACATCGACCTGAACGGGCAGTCCGGCATCAAGTACGACCAGGACCTCCGCTTCGGCGCGGGCGACCTGCGGCAGGCCTTCTGGCTGGTCGACCTGCTCGAATCGGCGGGCTACACCGGCCCCCGCCACTTCGACTTCAAGCCGCCGCGCACCGAGGACTTCGACGGCGTCTGGGCCTCGGCGGCCGGCTGCATGGCCAACTACCTGATGCTCAAGGAGCGCGCCGCCGCCTTCCGCGCCGACCCCGAGGTGCAGCAGGCCCTGCGGGCCTCCCGGCTGGACGAGCTCGCGCTGCCCACGGTGGCCGAGGACGAGGGCCTGGCCGGCCTGCTGGCCGACCGCACCGCCTTCGAGGAGTTCGACGTGGAGGCCGCCGCCGTGCGCGGGATGGCCTTCGAGCAGCTCGACCAGCTCGCCATGGAGCACCTGCTGGGCGCGCGCTGAGCCGTCGCGGGGCGACCTGACCACCCGACCGCCCGGCGGAGGCCTCAGACCTCGGCCGGGCGGCGGCGGAACGGCCCGTCCAGGGCGGCCCACTGCAGCAGCATGATGGTCTTGGCGTCGGCGATCGTGCCGCTCCGGATCATCGCCAGGGCCTCCTCGAAGGGCAGTTCCAGCACGGTGATGTCCTCGCCCTCGGCGGCGATCCCACCGCCCGCGTCGGTGGCGGTCGCCCGGCCGTAGGGGGCGGCGAAGAAGTGCAGCCGCTCGGTGACCGAGCCGGGGCTCATCCAGGCCGCGAAGGCGCGCTCGGGCGTGCCCACCGTGTGCCCGGTCTCCTCGGCGGCCTCCCGCCGGACGGCCTCCTCGGGGCTGTCCCCGTCCAGCAGCCCGGCGGCCGTCTCGACCAGCATCCCGTCCGGGTGCCCGTTCACGTACGCGGGGAGGCGGAACTGGCTCGTCAGCAGGACGGTCCGCCGCCCGGCGTCGTACAGCAGGATGGTCGCGCCGTCGCCCCGGTCGTACGTCTCGCGCTGCTCCCGGCTCCAGTGGCCGTCGCGGTGCCGGTACTCGAAGGTGGTCTTCCGCAGCACGTACCAGTCGCAGGAGAGCACCTCGACCTGCTCGATCCGCACGTCCGGGTTGCCGGTCAGGTCCCGGCCGTGCCGGTCCAGGCCGGTGCGGCCGCGCCGGTCGGGGGTGTCGATGCCGGCCGTCATCCGGCGGCCGGGAGCTGGTGGACGGCGGTGTAGACGTCCGAGCCCTGCGCGCGGGCCTGGGCGACCATCCGGTCCGCCCCCTCGGAGGGTCCGCCGATCCGCAGGACGGCGTCGCAGCGGGCGAGCAGCCGCTCGGCCACCGGGTGGAAGATCTCCTCGAACAGCGGGTCGCCGGGGCCGGCGCTGCCGGCCGTCTCCAGCAGGGGCAGCGCGAGGGCCTCGCCGGTGACCGGCAGGTGCCCGGCCCGGAAGAGCGCGAGGGCGGTCTCGTTCATCGCCCGGACGTTGGCGTCGAGCTTCGCGGGGTCGTCGCCGGTACCTGAGCGGTACGGGCCGGCGACCAGGATCATCAGCGGGTGTGGTGCGGTGGTCATGCCGGGTTCTCCTCGGGGGCGGGGCGGGGCGGGTGGTGGATGCCCTGCGGGATCAGGCCAGGACGGTGTGGACGCCGGCCTCGCGCAGCGCCGCCAGGGTCTGCGGGCCGTTCGGGTGAGTGCCGGGGTCCTGGGCGGCGGTGTCGGTGACGAAGGTGTCCACCGCGTCCAGCCCGGCGACCTGGCTGAACGCCCGGACCCCGAGCTTGGTGGCGTCGGCCACCGCGATCGTCCGGGTGGCCTGGGCGAGGGCCGCCTGCTTGACCGCCGCGTCGTCCAGCGAGAACTCCGACCACCCGTACTCGGCGTGCACGCCGCCGATGGACAGCACGTAGCAGTCGAAGGCCAGCGACTCCAGGGTGCGCAGCGCCAGCGGGCCGACCAAGGACCGCTCGCCGGGCCGGGACCGGCCGCCGACCACCAGCAGCTCGATCCCCGGCCGGTCCGCCAGGCCCATGGCGGCCTGCAGGCTGAGCACGGCCACGGTCAGCGGTGCCCGGTCGACGAGGTACCGCGCGACGTGCACCGTCGTGCTGCCCGCGTCCAGCAGCACCCGGGAGCCCGGTTCGATCATCGCGGCCACGGCGGCCCCCAGCCGGTCCTTGGTCGCGGCCTGCCACGGCTCACGGGCGACGAAGCCGGCGCCTTCCTCCCGCGACCAGGTGGCGACGGCGCCACCGTGCACCCGCTGGACCAGCCCCTGTCCTTCCAGCGCGTCCAAGTCCCGGCGGACGGTCATCTCGGAGACCCCGAGGCGCTGCGAGAGCTCCGAGACGGACACCCGTTCGGAGTTCTGCACCAGGCGCAGGGTCAGGTCCAGCCTGTTGGCTACGGTCATACGTCATGTCTAACACAGGAATGTTCGAATGAACGTCAGCCTGTGCGATGAGATGGGTGGGGCTGGGTGTCAGGGCGGTGGGGGAGTCCCGGCGGGGCCGATCCGGACACAGTGCACCCGGCCGCCCGGTCGGAACGCGAGGCTCAGCCGGCCCTCGCGCCGGATCGACTCCCTGACCAGCCGGTCCACCTCCGGGTGGGCGAGGAAGTACCGGAACGCGTCGGCCTGCACGGCGCCGAGCGGGAGCAGCCGCAGAGCTTCCCGGGTGGCGGCGAGCGCCTCCGGCAGGCGGTCGAAGGTCGCGGGGCCGCAGATGTCCTCGATCTCGACCGTCACCGGCCCGGGGCCCGTGACGGCGTCCGCGCCCGGCCCACCGCCTGCGCTCACCGGGCGTCACCGCCCGCCGGTCCGACGGTGGCCCGGACGACCTTGCCGACCCCGCCCGCACGCGGGTGGCAACCCCAGCCGGTGGACAGCTGCTCGATCAGCCGCAGGCCCCGACCGCCCTCGTCCTCGGCCCCGGCCGTCCGGGGCGTCGGTACGGCGTCGCCGGCGTCGTGCACCTCCACCCGAAGCTGCCCGGGTCGCAGCTCGAACCGGATCATGACCAGGCGTCCGTGCGGTGTACGAGCGTGCTGCACGGCGTTGTTGACCAGCTCGGTCAGCACCGACGCGGCGGCCAGGACGTACCGTTCGCCGCCGGGCCGCCCCGCCAGGAACTCGCGGAGGAGCCGGCGCGCGGCGCTCCCCGATCTCCGGTGTCGCGGCAACCAGCAGGCGTACTCGTCGGCCGAGGCAGGCGGCTTCTCCAGGATTCCGGGCATGACGATGTCCCGTCCGGACGTGGCTCGATGCTGGACAGCTCCTTTGCGGTAGAGCGGGTGTTGGGGTCTGTTCGCCCGGGTACGGCAACAGCTGTAGCACTGGCCGGGAAGGGAGAGACATGTCCGCACCCGACTTTGGCGGCGTCGCGTGGCGCAGGAGCAGCTTCAGCGCGCAGGGCGGTGAGTGCGTCGAGGTCGCCGACGGCGTCCCGGCGTCATGCCGGTCCGCGACTCCAAGGACCCCGAAGGCCCGGGGCTCGTCTTCCGGGCCGCTGCGTGGTCGGCGTTCGTCGCCGGGGTCAAGGCGGGGGCGTTCCGTCCGGGCGGCTGACCTGGGCGTGCGTCCCGCGCTGTGATCGGCCAGCGGCCCTGGACCGTCCTCCTCCCGGCCGGATCGGGGCCGGTACAGTGGCCGGATGGCGATCCAACGGGAGCAGATCCTCACCGAGCTCGGCGTGAAGCCGACCATCGTGCCCAAGGTCGAGATCCGGCAACGGGTCGACTTCCTCAAGGCGTACCTGCGGGCGACCTCGACCAAGGGATTCGTCCTCGGGATCAGCGGCGGCCAGGACAGTTCGCTGACCGGCAAGCTGTGCCAGCTCGCGGCCGAGGAGTTGCGGGCCGAGGGGGTCGAGGCCACCTTCGTCGCGGTCCGGCTGCCCTACGGGGTCCAGGCCGACGAGCACGACGCGCAGATCGCGCTGGAGTTCATCCGGCCCGACCGCTCGGTCGCGGTGAACGTCAGGCCCAGCGCGGACGCGGTCTCCGCCGAGGCCGCCCTCGGCCTGCAGGAGCTGCTGGGCGGCGAGCCCGTGCTGCGGGACTTCGTGCGGGGCAACATCAAGGCCCGCGAGCGCATGGTGATCCAGTACGCGATCGCCGGTCAGCTGGGGATGCTCGTCGTGGGCACCGACCACGCGGCCGAGGCGGTGACCGGCTTCTTCACCAAGTACGGCGACGGCGGTGTCGACATCACCCCGCTGACCGGCCTGACCAAGCGGCAGGGCGCCGCCCTGCTGGCCGAGCTCGGTGCCCCGCCGAGCGTCTGGGAGAAGGTGCCGACCGCCGACCTGGAGGACGACCGGCCCGCGCTGCCGGACGAGGTGGCGCTCGGCCTGAAGTACAGCCAGATCGACGACTACCTGGAGGGCGCCGAGGTCGCTCCCGAGGTGGCGGCGAAGCTGGAGTCCATCTACTTCGCGACCCGGCACAAGCGGGCCGTCCCGGTCACGCCGCTCGACGACTGGTGGCAGGCCTGACCGTACGTCGACCGCCCCGGATCCGCCGAAGCCGAAGCCGAAGCCGTTGATCGGCAGGCGGATCCGGGACGGGTCACGTCACGCGGTGGCCCGTCGGTGTATCACCGGGCCACGGACAGGCCGAACGGCACCGGCCCGAGCGCACGGACGAGGCCGCCGACCATCAGGATGAAGGCCTCGGGCGCCCGGGCGCTCTCCACGCCCCCGAGGTCGATGATCCAGTCAGCCGGCCAGCCCAGCTCGCGGAGCAGCCCGCGGACGGCCTTCTTCGCCTCGGCGTCGGCGCCGGACAGGAACGCGGTGGGCGGCGCGGCCAGCCTGGTGGGATCGGCCATGACCGACTCGTGCACGGTGTTGAGGGTCTTCACCACCCGGACGTCGGGCAGCGCCCGCTGGATCTCCTCGGCGAGGCTGCCGCCCGGGTAGCACAGCCCGGACGCGAAGCCGTGGGCGTCGGACTCGGTGGCGTTGGCGACGTCGACCAGGACCTTGCCCGCCAGTGGGGCGGCCAGCCCGCCGAGCACCTCCACCGAGACCGGCCCCGGCAGGGCGTTGACCACCAGGCCGGCCGACTCCGCCGCCTCCGCCAGGCCGGTCAGGCGTACCCCGGAGCCGGCCCACTGCTCGGCGGCCCGTCGCGGGTCGCGGGACCCGACGACGACCTCGTGGCCGCCGCCCCGCAATCTGCCGGCGAGGGTCCGGGCCACGGTGCCGGATCCGAGGACGGCGATCGTCGTCATGGCGTGTTCTCTCCTTGGTCGTACGGGCCGGTCGCACCGGGCCTGTTGCGCCGGGCCTGTCGCACCGGGATCGGTTCGTCCTCGACGACGTTAGGCGGCGCTACGGTTGCGGGGGAGTAGGCACTTCAAAGTGGCCTGCGTACCCGAAGGGATGCCATGACCGCCCGTACCGCCGTGCCTCCCCCTGCCGCCGCCGCTCCCCACGCCGAGTCCCGGGACGCCTACCAGGCCGACTGCGCCGCCTGCCCCACCAACCGGGTACTCGATCGGATGGGCGACAAGTGGGTCGGACTCGTCCTCAAGGAGCTGGCCGGGGGCCCGCAACGCTACGGGGAGCTGGCCCGCTCGATCCCCGGCGCGAGCCAGAAGATGCTCACCCAGACGCTGCGCCGCCTCGAACGCGACGGACTCCTCTCGCGCACCGTCACCCCGGCCGTGCCGGTACGCGTGGACTACGAACTCACCCCCCTCGGGCTGAGCCTGCTGCCCGTCCTGAACGCCGTGACCCGGTGGGCGGAGCAGAACATCGGGCAGGTCGACCGCGCACGCGAGGCCTACGACGCCCGACAGGGCTGAACCCCCCGGGCCTCGGCAGCGGACCGTGCCGAATCCCGGCGCACGGCGGGCCGCCCGGGCAGACTGCTCCCACGGAGCAGATCGCATGGAGCTGATCGCGCGGGGCCGGGACGCGGACGTGTACGCGCTGGACGGGGCAAGGGTGTTGCGGCGCTACCGGGACGGGGCCCCGACCCGGTTGGAGGCGCGGCTGATGACGCACCTCGCCGCCTGCGGGTACCCCGTGCCGCAGGTCCACGAGGTGACCGACACCGATCTCGTCCTGGAGCGGCTGACCCGGCCGACGATGACCGAGGCACTGGGCCGGACCCCTTGGCGGGTGGGCGCGTTCGGCCGGATGCCGGGCGGCCTGCACGACCGGCTGCACGACCGGCTGCACGCGATCCCGGCGCCGTCCTGGCTGCCCGCGCGCTTTCCCGCCGCCGGAGCCGGCGCCGGCCAGGGCCGGGTGCCGCACCTGGACCTGCACCCGAGCAACGTGATCACGACGGCCGCCGGTCCGGTGGTGATCGACTGGCGGAACGCCGCCGCCGGCGACCCGGCCGCCGACCTGGCGATGACCCTGGTGACCGTGGGCAGCGCGGAAGTACCCGGCCCGGCGGCCCGGTTCGGACGGGGACTGCTGCTGCGGGCCGCCCGGCGGGGCTCCGGCACCGACCCCGGCCCCAGGCTCCAGGAGCCGATCGCGGCCAAGCTGGCCGACCCCGACCTGACTCCCCGCGAGGCCGCTTGGCCGCACGCCCGGCTGGACGCGCCGGTGAACTCCTGACCGTCCGCGACCCGGGCCCCGTCCGGCCGTCAGTCCGAGAAGGTGACCTCGCCGGTGTCCAGCGAGTAGTACGCGCCGACCACCCGCAGCTTTCCGGCGGCGACCAGCGGCCGCAGCAGCCGGTCCGACCGCAGCCCGGCCACGGTCTGCCGGGTCTGTGCCCGGATCGTCGCCTCGACCAGCTGGTCGGCCGGGGCGCCCTTGCGGCGGGCCTCCTCGTACGGGGCACGCAGGTCACTGGCTATGTCGGCGAGGTGGCCGGGCAGCCGCTCGCCCTCGCGGTAGGAGTTCACCGCGGCCGTGACCGCCCCGCAGCGCTGGTGGCCGAGGACGACCAGCAGCGGGGCGCCGAGTTCGGCCGGACCGTACTCCAGGCTGCCGGTGACCAGGCCGTCACGGGTGTGCGCGGCGGTCCGGATCACCATCAGGTCGCCGAGGCCCTGGTCGAAGACCAGCTCCGGCGGCACCCGGGAGTCGATGCAGGAGAAGACGACCGCGAACGGCTCCTGGTGGGTGGCGAGGTCGCGGCGGCGGGCGGACGTGGCGTCCGGGTGCGCCGAGCGGTCGGCGACCCAGTTGGCGTTTCCCGCCTTCAGCCGGGCCAGCGCGTCGCCGGGCCCCTGCACCCCGGCCGCGCCGCCGCTCGCCGGTGCGGCTGCGGACGCCGTCCCGTTGCCCAGCTGGGCGGCCAGGGCCGCGACCGCCAGGGCCCCTGCCCTGAGCACGCTGCGCCGGTTCGTCATCATGGTCTCCCGCCCGTTGAAACTACTCCGTATGAGTGATGCCGGGTCACTTTAACGGCGCGAGAGGGGCGCTTGACCTGCGTATTTACCAGGGGAGTTGCACCTTGGAGGAACCAACGGCGCGGGCCCTCCCCGACTGACTCGAAGACTGTTCGAAGCGTCGAGCCGATCGGACGTACGGGCCGCGCCCCCGCCTGCTATCAAGATCGGCGACCTCGCCCGCGAGGCCCCGCCCCCGAGTCCGTCGGCCACCCGGCGGGCCTGCTCGCCGCCGCGTCAGTCCCGGAGCCAAGCCTCGGCGATGTCGTACCGGACGTCCTCGGTACGGGTGACCCTGAAGACGGACACCATCAGTCGCTCGTTCGCCCAGACGGAATGCAGGTTGCAGGTGATCAGGTTCAGGTACTCGAGGCCGAGGTAGGGCTCCTCCTGGTCGGGGTCGAGGCACTCGGCCCCGGGGGCGCCGGAGTTGGCGCCGACGGCTCGCAGGAGCCGCGCGGGGTCACCGGTCACGAACTGCTCGTCCCAGCCGTCGACGGCGAGGTCGGGCTGTCCGGGGACGTGGGCGAGGTACTTGCCGTAGGTCTCGGCCGAGTACATCTCGCAGACGGCGGTGATGCGGGCCTCGGGATGCGCCTTGACCTGGGCCTGGAAGGCGTTGTCGAGGTTGGTGGAGAGGATGCCGTCCTCACCGAAGGCCGGGTCGCTGATCTGGACGATGCCGCCCCAGCATCCGACGGTGACCAGGTCGAGGTCCTCGAGGTGATTCGGGTGGCCCAAGTCCCGGCGGCGCACGGGGTCGAGCTCTTCGGCGACCGTGGCCACGGTGGGGAGTGCGGCGACGACCGCGCGGGCGCGGACCGGGTCGTGGGCCGGCGCCCGGCGGGCGGCGTGGTGGTCGAAGGGGGCGGGGCAGGGCGGGTGGACGCGGGTGATCTGGATGACGGACTGGCGCCAGGCGACCTGCTGGTTCGGGCTCATGGCAGGGAGCCTAGGACAGGCCACCGTCAGGCAAGGGGACGCGATCCCACGGTGAAGGACCGCGGTCCGAGCGGGAGTTGCATCTCCGGAGGATGGTCCGGCGGCCGGTGGGTACGGGCCATGGCCTCCGGCCGGGAGCGGGTGCTCCGCTCCCGGCCGGACGCCTCCTTCGTGCCCGCTACTTCACGGTGCAGGACGTCCCGTTGAGGGTGGCCGCGGTCGGGTTGGTGTTGCCGCCCGTCCAGCTGCCGTTGAAGCCGAACGAGGTGCTGCCGCCCCCGGCCGCCAGTGAGCCGTTGTAACTCAGGTTGCTCACCGTGACGTTGGCTCCGGACTGGGTGTACGCGCCGTTCCACAGCGAGGTGATCTGCTGGCCGTTGGCGTAAGCCCACTTCACCGTCCACCCGGTGAGCGCGGTGGAGCCGGTGTTCTTCACGGTCACGTTGGCGCCGAAGCCGCCGCCCCACTGACTGGCGACCGCGTACGTGATCTCGCAACTCCCGCCGGCCGTCGGGCTGCTGGTGGCGGTGGGGGAGCTGGTCGCGGTGGGGCTGGCGGTGGCCGTCGGCGAGGCGGTCGCGGTCGGGCTGGTGGAGGTGGTCGGGGTCGCGGTGGCCGTCGCCGAGGGGGAGGCGGTGGCCGTGGGGCTCGGCGGCGTGCTGCTGGTGTCGCCCACGATGATGCCGCGCCCGTTGGTCCCGACGTACACCCGGCCGTACACCCGGGGGTCGCCGGTGATGGTGGCGCCGGTCCAACCCCACTGCTGGGCGTCGTTGTTGATCCTGGTCCAGCTGGCCCCGGCGTCGTCCGACCGGAAGATGCCCCGGACGCCGTTGATCTTCGCACTGGTGTAGAGCGCGGGGTAGGTCCGGCCGGGGGCGGGCTTGCCGAAGCCGATGCTGTCGGCCTGGTCGGCCGCCGCGATCCGGGTGAAGGTCGCACCCGAGTCGGTGGAGTGCCACAGGCCGTAGGCCGCGCCGCTGCCGGTGGTGCCGCCGGCGAACCAGACGTCGCCCTCGGTGGTGGTGAGCGCCTTGAAGCGGACGTTGCCGGTGGCCGGCAGGCCGGTCGCCGCACTGGCGGTGAAGGTCAGGCCGCCGTCGGTGGAGGTGTAGAACTTCCCGGCGGAGAAGGCGTAGAACTTCTTCGGGTTGACCCGGTCGGAGGCGACCCGGGCGCCCGCCGGCACACCGCCGGCGGCCGTCCAGGAGTTGCCGCCGAAGGTGGAGCTGGAGACCGCGCCGCCGTCCGGCGCCCAGAGCACCCGGCTGCCGTCCGCCGCCAGGGCCACGGTGCCGCCGCCGGTGGTGCCGGCCGGCTCGCTGTTCGCCTGGTACCAGTTGGCGCCGTTGTCGTTGGAGAAGGCGATCCGCTTGCTGGTGCTGCCGCTGTCCAGGTTGCCGGTGCGCACCACCATGTTCCCGTTGGCCTCGGCGTAGTCCAGGCTGGTGCTGGTGGTGAAGTTGGGCGAGGTGTACATCATCGCGGGCACGGTGGTGAGCGAGGTGTGCCGGAACCCGCCGATGTCGCCGAGCGCGCTGAGCAGGCCCGCGCCGGTGGGCGGGCTGATCAGGTCGTTGACGGCGGTCTCCTCCAGGCCCTGGACCACCGGCTTGATGGTGATCTTGCCGCCGGTGTCCCACCCGGTGAGGTTCTCGCTGCCGTAGAGGGTGGCGCCGGTGCCGTACATCATCCGGTCCGAGTTGAACGGGTCGATCTCCAGCGACTCGGTCATCCAGCCCAGCTTCGGCGTCTCCTCCGGCGGGCTCGGATTGGCGCCCCAGGTCAGCCAGGGGGAGCTGGAGACGTCCATGGTGTAGTGGTCGACCCGGGTCGGGTAGGAGCTGTACTCCCAGATCGGCTTCCACGTCGCCCCGAAGTCGGTGCTGCGGTAGATCTGGGTGTCCGGCCACCAGGAGCTGTAGCCGGTCGCCATCAGCACGTTGGGGTGCTGGCGGTCGATCGTCAGGCCGCTGTAGCCGAAGTACGCACCGGAGTCGGTGGAGGGCAGCGGGCTGATCCTGGTCCAGACGCCGGTCGCGGTGGCGTACCGCCAGATGTCGCCCTTGCCGCCGTCGTACGGGCCGCCGGTGTCGCTGGTGGCCAGGTAGAGGTAGCCGTTGACCGGGTCCAGCACGCCCTTGTGCGGCAGGAAGCCGGTCGGCTGCCCCGCCAGCCTGGTCCAGCTGGCGCCGCCGTCGGTCGATCTGTAGACGCTGTTGTCCTTGTCGGCGACGCCGACGTAGATGGTCTGTGTGGTGGCGCCGGCCGCGGCCGAGGTCTTGTCGAAGGTCACCCAGAGGACGCCCTGCTCGGCGCTCAGGTAGCCGTTGGCGTCGCTCGGGTCGGGCGCGTAGTGGCCGACGTTGGGGAACGCGGTGACCTGCGCCCAGGTGACGCCGTAGTCGGTGCTGCGCCAGAGGCCGTTGCCGCTGGGCGCGCCGAAGTAGAGCACCTTGTCGTTGTTGGGGTCGACGGCCAGGCGCTCGCCCATGCCCCGGCCCGGCATGTTGCCGCCGATCTTGAACGGCAGCGCCGTCCGGGCCCAGGTGGCGCCCTTGTCGGTGGAGCGCAGGATGGCGCCGTTGTCGGGGTCCCAGCTGTTGGTGTACATGCCTGCTGCCACGTACACGCGGTTGGTCTGCACCGGGTCGGTGGCGAGGCTGGCCACGCCGGTGAGGTTCCAGTCGTCCCAGCCGACCGAGTCGAGCAGCGGGATCCACTTCTTGGTGGCCGGGTCCTGGCGGTAGGCGCCGCCGATGTCGGTGCGGGCGTAGACCAGGTTCTTCTCGGTCTGGTTGAAGACGATGCCGGGGACGAAGCCGCCGCCGTCGATCCTGGCGTTGCTCCAGGTGTACGAGTCGGCGGTGGCGGCGTCTGGCGCCGCGGCGGCCGTGCCGCCGAGGCCGGTCATGGTGGTCAGTGCCAGGCCGCAACTGACCGCGACGGCGGTGAGTGCGGCTCTGGAACGGGGTGTGAGCATGGGTCGGGGTACTCCTCGGGGCGGGCCGGCGGGTGGGGGCCGGTCGGGTGGGGGATGTGGGAGCGCTCCCATCGTTGACCTGCCATCTGGACCCGTCAAGAGCCGAAGCAAGCTTCGATGCGCTTCGACACCTATTCGGACGGGCGGGCAACAAACTAGGATGCCGCGAGCCCCGCCGCGAGAGCCGCCGAAGGAGCATCCCCCGTGAATCCCCGCGAAACCGGCGCAGTTGACGGCGCCCCAGCAGACCCGTCCGCCGCCTCCGCACCACCCACCCCGATCAGGGACGACAGCCACGCCGTCCACGACACCGCCCCCGCCACCCGCTGGGAGGACGCCCACCTCTCCGGCAACGGCGAGTACGGGATCATGGTCAACGGCGGCCCGCACCGCGAGCGCGTCGTCCTCAACCACCACCGCTACGTCCTCCCCAACGGCACCCGCCACCTCCGGGCGCCCGAGACGGCCCACCGGCTGGAGGAGATCCGCGACCTCGTCCTCGCCGGCCGCGCCCCCGAGGCCCAACGGATCTGGGCCGGCGGCGCCGAACTGCGCTGGACCCAGTCCTTCCACCCCGGCCACGCCCTGGAGATCGCCACCCCCGCCCACGGGCCGGTCCACGACTACCTGCGCAGCACCGACTTCGCCACCGGCCAGATCACCGTCGGCTGGCAGGACGACGCCGGCCTCTGGCGACGGCGCTCCTTCGTCTCCCGCGCCGACGCCGTCGTCGTGCAGGAGCTCACCGGCCCGCCCGCCGACCTCCGGCTGCGCCTCACCGGAGACCTCCCCGACTGCCCCGAGGACGTCCGGCACCGCTGCACCGCCACCGAGGCGGCCCCCGCACTCGGCCTGCTGGACGCCCGCGCCACCTACCCGCCCGGCCAGGGCGCGTACGGCTTCGAGGCCGTCACCCTGGTGCACGCCCCCGGCGCCCGGATCGACACCGACGGGGACGTGCTGATCCTGCGCGGGGCCCGGCGCGTCCTGCTGCTCACCGCCCTCGACCGCCAGGAACAGCCCGGGTGGCACACCGGCACGATCCGCCGCCGCCTCGGCCGGCTCCCCGCCGACTACGACACCCTGCTGGCCGCGCACACCGCCCTGCACACCCCCGCCTACCGGCGCGCCACCCTGGACCTCGGCGGCGCCGGAGCGGCCGCCCGTACGACAGAGCTGATCGAACGTCAGCACAAGCAGCCGGACCGCCTCGACCCCGCGCTGCTCGAACTGCTCTTCCACAGTGGCCGCTACCTGCTGCTCTCCGCCAGCGGAGTGCTGCCGCCCCGCCTCACCGGGCTCTGGATCGGCGGCTGGGGCGCCGCCTGGGCCGGTGACTTCACCACCGACGCCAACCTCAACCTCCAACTGGCCGGCGCCAATCCGGCCGCCCTGCCGGAGGCCGTGCACGCGCACGCCGCGCTGGTCCGCGGCCAGATCGCCGACTGGCGGGCCAACGCCCGGGCCCTGTACGGCGCCAGGGGCCTGCTCGCGCCCGGACGCACCGACGGCGAGCACGGGCACCTGTTCCACCTCGACGACGACTGGCCCTGGCCGGCCTGGCTGGCCGGCGCCGACTGGCTGCTGCACCCGCTGCACGAGTACTGGCGCACCACCGGCGACGACGAGTTCCTGCGCCTCGAACTGGCCGGCTGGCTGATCGGCGCCGCCGAGTTCTTCGAGGACTTCCTCACCCGCACCGACGACCGGGGCCGGGTCGTCTTCGTCCCGTCCTACTCCCCGGAGGTCGCCCCCGAAGGGGCGGCCGGCTCCGCCACCGTGAACGCCGTGATGGACGTCGCGGCCGGCCGGCACGCCCTGGAGACGGCTGTGGAGGTCTGCGAGCACCTCGGCATCGAGCCCGAGGCCGTGGCGCGCTGGCGGGCCCTGCTGCCACGGCTCCCGGCGTACCTGGTCAACTCCGCCGGCCGGCTCACCGAATGGGCCTGGCCCGGCCTGGACGGCAACCTCGACCACCGGCACGTCAGCCACCTCCACCCGGTCTGGCCGCTGCGCGAGATCACCCGGGACGCCACCCCGGCGCTCGCCGAGGCCGCGCACCGGGCCCTCGCCGAGCGCGGCGACGAGAACCTCTCCGCCCACGGCAGCCTGCACCGCGCGCTGGCCGCCGCCCGCCTGCGCGACGCCGGGCTGGTCCGCGCCAACCTGCTGAAGATCCTCGGCGGCGACATGCTGTTCCGCTCGCTGATGACCTCGCACAACCCCGGCCTGGAGATCTACAACGCCGACGCCGCGATCACCCTGCCCGGCCTGCTCCTGGAGCTCCTGGTCGACGCCCGGCCCGGCCGGCTCGACCTGCTGCCGGCCCTGCCCGAGGAGCTCACGCGCGGCACCGTCCGGGGGGTGGCCTGCCAGGGCCGGGTCACCGTGCTGGAGCTCGAATGGGATCTGACGGCGGGCACCGCACGGGCGCTGCTGCGCTCCGCCGTCGACCAGGTGCTCGCCGTGCACTGCCGGGGCGCCGGCCGGGAGGTCACCCTGGTGGCGGGCGGGGAGCGGGAGGTGCGGTTCGGCTGCTGAGCGGGGTGGCGGTGGCCCGTCCCAGGTCAGGGGCAGGCCTGGCCGGCGCGGGCCGGCCGGGGCCGCGAATCCGGTGGCCCCGGGCCGCGCCGGGTCGTACCGTCGGCCCCATGCAGCTGCTCTCCCTGAACATCGGCCGACCGCGTCCCAACCCGTGGAAGGGCATCGCCCTGACCGGGATCGACAAGCGCCCGGTCGACGGCCCGGTCGCCGTGACGGCCCCCGGGCCCAAGGGCACCGGCGCGGTGGGCCTGGCCGGGGACCGCGTCTACGACGTGAAGCACCACGGCGGCGCCGACCAGGCCGTCTACGCCTACGCGAGGGAGGATCTCGACCGCTGGGAGCCCGAGTTGGGCCGCCCGCTGCCCGACGGCTGCTTCGGGGAGAACCTCACCACCAGCGGTCTCGACGTCAACGGCGCCCTGATCGGCGAGCGTTGGCGGATCGGCCCGGACGTCGTCCTGGAGGTCTCCTGCCCGCGCATCCCCTGCGGCACCTTCCAGGGCTGGCTGGAACGCGCGGGCTGGATCAAGGAGTTCACCCGGGCCGCGCTCCCCGGGGCGTACCTGCGGGTGATCGAGCCCGGCGAGATCCGCGCCGGCGACCGGATCGAGATCGTGCACCGGCCCGACCACCAGGTGACGGTGGCCGCGTCCTTCCGAGCCATGACCACCGAACCGGAGCTGCTGCCGGGCCTGCTGGTGGCGGACGCGCTGCCGGCGGAGGACCTGGAGCAGATCCGCGGGCGCCTCGCACGACGGCGCCCCGACCGGTGACCCGGCCGGGGCGCTTCGGGCGGCCGCCGCGGGCATGACTCAGCCGCGGGCCACCCGGAAGGACGCCAGGCGCTGCTCCCCGCGCAGCACCAGGTGCAGGTCGTGCACCCCGCCGGGGCTGTCCGGCAGGTCGACGCGGACGCTGGTCCAGGCGTACCGCCCGCCGGTGGACGGCACGGCGAGACTCGCCAGCAGCGTGCCGCCGTCCGGGCCGCCGTCCCTGCCGCCGCCGGTCCGTAGCTCCAGCACCGCGCCGCCCGCGCCCTCGCGGGCCACCTCGGCCTCGAAGGCCAGTGGCCCGCCCGGCAGTTCGACCGCCCGGAACACCAGCCGCGCCGCTGCACCCTCGGCCACCGGGGCCACCGCGTCGCCGTGGTCGCGGTGGGCGTCCACCAGGGCGATCCCGGCGTGGTCGTCGAAGTCGACGGCCCGGACGGTCCGCCCCAGCACCTGACGCGGGCCGGGCGGCGGCCCGTCGACGGTCAGCGGCACGGACAGCTCGACCGCCCCGGCCGAACGTCCCACCAGGATTTCGTACGCGCCCGGGTCGACGGTGAACCCGCCCTCGGCCACGTCCCAGTGCGCCAGCGCCGACCGCGGCAGGGTGAACTCCACCCGCCGGCTCCCGCCCGGAGCCAGCCGCAGCTTGCGGTAGTCGGCCAGCCGCAGCAGCGGCGCCTGGTACCGCGCCCCCAGCGCCCGGGTGTAGAGCTGCACGGTCTCCGTCCCCGGCCGCGCGCCGGTGTTGCGGACCTCCACCGCGCAGCGGATCTCCTCGCCGTCCAGGGCCGCCGTCAGCCCGGCGTACTCGAAGGACGTGTACGAGAGCCCGTGCCCGAACGGGAAGGCCGGCGCGGCCCGGTGGTACTGGTACGTCCAGCCGGCCTGGACGATGTCGTAGTCCAGGCGCTCGGGCAGCGGGTCGTCCCCCCGGTACCAGGTCTGCGGCAGCCGGCCGGCCGGGTCGCTGTCACCCAGCAGGACGGCGGCCAGTGCGCGGCCGGTCTCCTGGCCGCCGTGCGAGGTCCACAGCACCGCCGGCACCTGTGCGGCGGCCCGGTCGACGGCGTAGGGGTAGCTGCTCATCAGCACCAGCACGGTGTCGGGGCACTCGGCGGCGACGGCGCGCAGCAGGGCCTCCTGGGCCGGCGGCAGGTGCAGGTCGGCGCGGTCCTGGGTCTCCCGGCCGTTGATGTGCGGGTCGTTGCCGAGGACGACGACGGCCGTGTCGGCGGCGCGGACGGCGGCCAGTGCCTCGGCGGCGCCGTCCCGGACGACCCTCCTGGTCCACCGCTCGGCCCCGGCCGGCGTCCCGGCGGAGACGGTGACCAGGCCGGTGACCGGATCGACGGCCGCGTACCCGCCGCTGTACACGTTGCGGAGCAGCTCGGTGCCGTCCGGGCCCGGCTCCAGCCGGAAGGTCTCGTGCACGTCCCAGCCGTTCGGCTGGGTCTGGTCGGCGGCGAGGCCGAGGCCCTCGTCCTTGAGGGTGACGTAGCGCCCGGAGGCGGCGCTGCGCAGGGTCAGCACGCCGCCGCCCCAGTCGAACAGGTCGAAGCAGGCCTCGTCGACGGCCTTGCCGTCGCCGACGTTCCCGTCGACGGCCTTGCCGTCGCCGACGTTCCCGTCGACGGCCTTGCCGTCGCCGACGTTCCCGTCGCCGGCCCCTTCCGTCGCGGTCACGGTCATCGGCCCGGCCGGATCGCCCGCGGGGACGGCGAGCAGCCCGCCGGTGGAGGCCGCCCGCAGGGTGATCCGGTCCACGCCCTCGGTGCACGACACCTCGCCGCCGCGGGCGCCCAGGGCTGCGCCGAGCCCGGCCGCCACGGTGATCCGGTACGGCATGGTGCCGCTGTACCAGTCCTCGAACAGGGTGTCGGCGAGCGGGCCGACCACGGCGACCCGGCGCCCCTCGGCGGGGTCGAGCGGCAGCAGCGCCCGCTCGTTCCTGAGCAGGACGACGGACTCGGTGGCGGCGCGCAGCGCGAGGTCGCGGTGCGCGGGGGAGTCGACCACCGACCAGGGCGTGGCGCCGTACGGGCCGGGGCCGGGGTCGAACTCGCCGAGCCGGAAGCGGATCGACAGCTGGCGGCGCACGGCCCGGTCGACGTCGGCCTCGGTGAGCAGGCCGCGGGCCAGGGCCTCGGTGATCCGGGCGACGGTGGTGCGCGGGTCGTCGGCGTGGTCGGTGAAGCTGTCGACGCCGGCCCGCAGGGCGGCGGCGTGCGACTCGGCGTGGTCCTCGAAGTAGTGCTCGGGGTCGACCAGGTTGGAGGGGGCCTCGGCGTCGCTGCAGACGTACAGCTCGTGCCCGGTCGGCGCGGCCCAGCGCCTCAGTTCGTCCTCGATCAGCGGACTCACGTGGCAGGGGCGGCCGTTGACCAGGTTGTAGGCGGGCATCACGCCGGTCGCGGAGCCGCTGGCGACGGCGGTGCGGAACGCGGCCAGGTCGTACTCGTGCAGGACCCGCGGGCGCAGGCCGGAGGAGGTCACGCAGCGCTCGTCCTCGTTGTTGTACGCGAGGAAGTGCTTGAGGATCGGCGCGGTGCGCAGGTGGTCGGGGTCGTCCCCGGCCAGGCCCCGGCAGAAGGAGTCGGCGAGGCGGGCGGTGAGCAGCGGGTCCTCGGCGTAGCCCTCCTCGTTGCGGCCCCAGCGCGGGTCCCGCAGCAGGTTCACCACGGGCGCCCAGGCCTGCAGGCTGATCCGGCCCTCGCCGGCGAGCGGGGCCCGGTGGTGGTGGAAGGCCCGGAGTTCGGTGCCGATCGCGGTGGCGACCTCGTGCAGCAGCTCGTCGTCCCAGGTGGCGCCCAGGCCGACGGCCTGCGGGAAGACGGTGGCGGCGCCGAGCCAGCCGACGCCGTGCAGGGCTTCGGTGCCGGTACGGAAGGCGGCCGTACCGAGCCGGGGGACGGCGGGGGAGTACTGGTGCAGCATGGCGATCCGCTCGCCGGGGGTGAGCCGGGCGAGGAGGTCCCCGACGCGTGTCCGCAGCGGTCGTGCGGGGTCGCGGAAGGCGAGCTGCTCGATGGGCGGCCGGTCGGGCACAGCGGTGGTCGTCACCTGGGAAACCCCTCGGGGATGGGCGTGCGGGGAGAGTGGCTGCGGCGCGGGGCGGGGGAGGTCCTGACCCTGACAGCGTCCCGGCGGGCCGCGATGTTGAAACGCTTCGAAAGTGGCACGGCGGGTTGACTGTGTCAACCGTCCGACCGCCATAGAACGTCATCTTGCCCGGTGGTGAAGGGGGTTGTGGGCAGGCGTGGGCCCGGCAGGTTCCCGGAAATGATTTGTTCATCCCCTTGTCGAACCCGAAACCCGCCGTTAGTCTCGCCGCAACATCGAAGCGATTCGACACACCGGATCCTGAACGATGAAGGGCCGCACCGATCATGAGCTCCCAGATCAGCCGTAGAACCCTCCTCAGAACCGCCGTCGGCGTGGCCGGCGCAGCCGCCATGACGCCGCTGCTCAGCGCCTGCGGGAGTGGCGGCGCCGCGAAGAGCGGCTCCAACACCAAGACCGGCCTGGCCGGCGCCCTGCCCGCCTTCGTCGCCAACACGGCGGTCACCGCGGACCTGCCCTCGGTGACCGGCCCCGGCGGCGGCTTCAGCGACCCGGGCTTCCTGACCTACCCGGCCACGCCGGTCAAGACCGTCCCCAAGACGCCCGGCTCCGGCGGCAGTTACTCCGCCGTGACGCCGCTCTGGGGGACGATCCCGGCGGCCGACAACTCCTTCTACCAGGCCGTCAACGCCGCGCTGGGCGTCAAACTCACCATGCAGCCGGCCAACGGCACCACCTACAACACCGCGATCCCCACCCTGACCGCGGCCCAGAAGCTCCCCGACTGGATCCAGCTGCCCACCTGGTGGAACCAGCTCTTCAACGTCGGCGGGCTCGCCGGCACCCAACTGGCCGACCTCACCCCCTACCTGGCCGGCGACAAGGTCAAGGAGTACCCGAACCTGGCGGCCATCCCCACCGGCGCCTGGCAGGCCGGAGTCTGGGGCGACAAGCTCTACGGCATCCCCTGCTTCTCCTCCGGCACCGCCTTCGCCGGCGCCTTCTACTACCGCCGGGACGTCTTCGAGGCCAAGGGCATCGCCGCCGACAGCGTGAAGTCCGCCGACGACCTGATGAACCTCGGCAAGGAGCTGACCAGCGCCAGTGCCGGCGTCTGGGCCTTCGACGACCTCTGGATCTACCTCGCCCAGCCCTTCGGCCTGGCGCAGCTCTACGCCGCCAAGGACGGCAAGCTGATCCGCAAGTACGAGCAGCCGGAGTTCCTGGAGGCCCTCAACTGGGCCTGGAAGCTCGCCAAGTCCGGCTACATCCACCCGGACGCACTGGCCGGCAACAACAACGACGCCAAGGCGCGGTTCTACGCCGGCAAGGTGCTGGTCACCGGTGACGGCACCGGCTCCTGGAACATGGCCGACGCCCAGGCCGGCCAGGCCGCCGACCCGAAGTACCGGCGCGGCGCCCTCCCGCTGTTCGCGGCGGACGGAAAGTCCACCCCGAGCATCTTCCTCGGCCCCTCCACCAGCATGGTCAGCTATCTCAACGCCAAGCTGAAGCCGGAGCAGATCAAGGAACTCCTCGCGGTCGCCAACTACCTCGCGGCGCCCTGGGGTTCGGCCGAGTACACGCTGGTCAACTACGGCGTCGAAGGCACCGACCACACCCGGGTCGACGGCACCCCGACCTTCACCCCGCAGGGGCAGAAGTCCGTCCAGCAGCAGACCTTCCCGTTCCTCGCCTCCAGCCCGCAGGCCCGCAGCAACCCCGGCTTCGACCAGATCACCAAGGACATCTGCGCCTGGGACGCCCAGGCGGTCACGTACGCCTACAAGCCGGTGTTCTGGAACATGAACATCACCGTGCCGACCCGCTTCGCCACCGCCGACGCCGCCCAGGCGCTGGAGGACACCATCAAGGACGTCTACCACGGCCTGAAGACCGTCGCCGACTACCAGAACGCGCTGACCTCCTGGAAGCGCAGCGGCGGCGACGAACTCACCGCCTGGTACCAGACCGAGATCTACGACAAGCACGGCTCGGGCCAGTAGCCCCACCGCTCCCAGTCCGACCTATCTAGGAGGTGCGGTGGTCGTGGCGGCAGTCACCACGAACAGCGCCGACGTACCCGGCCGCGAGGAGGCGGCGCCGCCGCCCGGCGTCCCCACGGCGACAGTCGGGGCGCCCGGCGCCCGCGAGCAGCGCCCCCGGGAGCTGAACTGGCGGATCCGGCTGCGCCGGGACCGCTCGCTGCTCCTGATGACCGTCCCGGTCGTCGTCCTGCTGCTGGTCTTCAACTACCTGCCGCTGTTCGGCACGGTCACCGCCTTCGAGTACTACGACCCCATCGTCGGGGTGGTGAACAGCCAGTGGATCGGCCTGGACAACTTCCGCCAGCTGTTCGGGGACCCGCTGTTCTGGGGGTCGGTGTGGAACACCCTGGAGCTGGCGGCCGTCCAGCTGGTGCTGTTCTTCCCCGTCCCCGTCGCGCTGGCGCTGTTGCTCAACTCGGTGCTCAGCCCCCGGATCCGCGGCTTCGTGCAGTCGGTGACGCTGATCCCGCACTTCTTCTCCTGGGTGCTGGTCATCACCCTGTTCCAGCAGATGATCGGCGGGGCGGGGCTGCTCAACCAGTTCCTGCGCCAGCACGAGATGACGCCGTGGAACATCATGACGGACCCGTCGGTCTTCAAGCTGCTGGTCACCTCCCAGGTGATCTGGAAGGACGCCGGCTGGGGGATCATCGTCTTCCTGGCGGCACTGGCCGCCATCGACGAGAACCTCTACGAGGCCGCCGCGATGGACGGCGCCGGCCGATGGCGCCGGATGTGGCACATCACCCTGCCCGGCCTGCGCGGGGTGATCGTGCTGATGCTGGTGCTCCGGCTCGGCAACATCCTGAACGTCGGCTTCGAGCAACTGCTCATCCAGCGCTACGCGGTGGGGCACGACGCCGCCGACGTGCTGGACACCTTCTCCTACTACTACGGCATCGGCACCAACAACTACGGCTACGGCGCCGCGGCCGGCATCTTCAAGAGCGCCGTCTCGCTGCTGCTGATCTACGGGGCCAACAAGCTGGCGCACTTCTTCGGCGAGGACGGGTTGTACCGGAAATGAGCGAGCTCACCATCGGCTCCCGGCGCCGCACCGCGCGCCCCGCCTGGGAGGAGACGCCGACCGCGGTCGGCCAGGGCGTCAAGGGCGTCACCCTGACCGGCATCCTGCTGCTGGTCCTCGGACCGCTGTGGTGCGTGGTGATCACCAGCTTCTCCACCCAGGGCTCGGTCAACCGGGCCGGTGGTCTGGTGATCGTCCCGCACGGCCTGACCCTGAACGCCTACCGCACGATGCTCGGCGACGGCCCGGTGACCCGCGCCCTGGTGGTGAGCCTGGCGGTCACCGCCGTCGGCACCGGCTTCTCGATGCTGGTCTCCGTGCTGTGCGCCTACGGGCTGTCCCGGTCCCGCTCGCTCGGCCACCGGTTCCTGCTGATGACCCTGGTCGTCACCATGTTCGTCAGCGGCGGCCTGATCCCGTCCTACCTGGTGGTCACCGGGCTCGGCGGCTTCGACCAGTACTGGGCGCTGATCCTGCCGAGCGCGGTCAGCGTGTTCAACATCCTGGTGCTGCGCTCCTTCTACTCGGGCACGGCATCCGAACTGATCGACGCCGCCCGGATGGACGGCGCCGGCGACTGGCGGATCCTCTGGTCGGTGGTCCTGCCGACCTCCCGGGCGGTCACCGCGGTGATCACCCTGTTCTACGCCGTCGGGTACTGGAACTCCTTCTTCAACGTGATGCTCTACATGCCCACCAGCAGCCAGAAGTGGCCGCTGCAGTACGTGCTCTACCAGTACGTCAACCTCGGGACGAACATGCCCGGCCAGGTCAACTCCGGCTTCGGCAACGCGGCGAACGCCACCGCGCCGCTCTCGCTGCAGATGGCCGTGGTGGTGCTGACCCTCGTCCCCGTGGTGATCGCCTTCCCGTTCGTCCAGAAGCACTTCACCAAGGGCGTGCTCACCGGCGCCGTCAAGGGCTGAGCACCGCCGCACCCGCCCGCCGTCACTACGCTGGGCCGCACCGCGCGGCACCGGAGCACGGCGGCACCGCAGCACAGATGTCCGACACAGCACAGGGGGATACCGATCCAATGGTGACACTCGCCGAAGTGGCCCAGCACGCAGGTGTTTCCCCGAGCACGGTCAGCTACGTCCTCAGCGGCAAGCGCAGCATCTCGGAGCCCACCCGCCGCCGGGTGGAGCGGGCCATCAGCGACCTGGGGTACCACCCCAACGCCGGCGCCCGGGCGCTGGCCGGCAAGCGCTCGCACATCATCGCGCTGGTCGTGCCGCTGCGCACCGACGTCTACGTCCCGATCATGATGGAGATCGCCATCTCGGTGACCATGACGGCCCGCAGCCACGGCTACGACGTCCTGCTGGTCACCAACGACGAGGGCCCGGACGGCGTGCGCCGGGTCGCCGCCAGCGGGCTCGCCGACGGCGTGATCCTGATGGACGTCGAACTGGACGACGAGCGCATCCCCGTCCTGCGCGAACTGGGCAGTCACGCCGCGTTGATCGGCCTGCCCGCCGACACCACCGGACTGTCCTGCGTGGACCACGACTTCACCACCGCCGGCGCCCTGTGCGCGGACCACCTGGCCGACCTCGGCCACCGCGACGTCGCCTTCGTCGGCTACGCGCCGCAGGTCTACCAGCGGCACGCCGGCTACGCCGAGCGCACCCTGAGCGGGTTCCGCGAGCGGGCCCGCGAACGCGGCCTGCGGATCCTGCACCGGCCGTGCGAGGGCAGCTTCGAGAGCACCGCCGGCGTACTCGGCCGGATCCTCGACGACCGGCCGGCCACCACCGGCTTCGTGGTCCAGAACGAGGGCGCGCTCGGTCCGCTGCTGAGCCTGCTGCGGACCTCCGGGCGGATCGTCCCCGAGGACGCCTCGGTGGTGGCGCTCTGCCCCGAGCCGCTCGCCGAGCAGAACTCGCCCCGGCTGACCGCCGTCACCGGCCCGGCCCAGGACCTCGGCCGGCAGGCCGTCGAACTGGTCCTGAAGCGGATCGGCGGCGCCGCCACCCCCGAGGTCACCCTGCTCACCCCCGTCCTGACCCCCCGGGAGAGCTCGGGCCCCGCGCCGCTGACGGCGGCCACCGCCCTGCGCCTCCCTCCCCCGCAGACCCCCGCAGACGTGGAGAACACCCATGCCCAACCACTTCCATGACCTCGGCGGCGCCCTCGAATGGCGGGCCCGGGGCGAGACTTTGCGGGTGGAGCCCTGGGGCCCCGACTCGGTCCGGGTCCGGGCCACCCCCGGCGGCCCGCTGCTGGAAGACCTGCCCGGCGCCCTGCTGGAGCGGCCGCCCGGCGAGGCCGTGGTGAAGATCGAGGGCGCCACCGCCACCCTGGTCAACGGCGCGCTCACCGTCCGGATCGACGGCAACGCCCTGGACGCCACCGACCCCCAACTGCACCCGGCCGCCGGGCGGATCACCTTCCTGCGGACCGCCGACGGCGGCGAGCTGCTGGCCGAGGAGCCGCACCACTTCTGGTGGCCGGGCCCGCGCCTCTACACCGCGACCGGCAACGGCCACCACCGCCTGGAGCAGCGGTTCCGCGCCTACCCGGGCGAGCGGCTGTACGGGCTGGGCCAGCACACCCACGGCCTGCTCGACCAGAAGGGCGCCGTCCTCGATTTGGTGCAGCGCAACGGCGAGGTGACCATCCCCTTCCTGCTGTCCGACCGCGGGTACGGCCTGCTGTGGAACAACCCGGCGATCGGCCGGGTCGAGCTGGCCGAGACGGGCACCCGCTGGGTCGCCGACAGCGCACGGCAGTTGGACTACTGGGTGACGGCCGGCGCGCCCGCCGACGTGCTGCGCCGCTACGCCGACGCCACCGGCCACGCACCCGTGCTGCCCGAGTGGGCCACCGGGTTCTGGCAGTGCAAGCTGCGCTACCGCACCCAGGCCGAACTGCTGGAGGTGGCCCGCGAGTACCGCGGGCGCGGCCTGCCGCTCTCGGTCATCGTCAGCGACTTCTTCCACTGGACGCACCTGGGGGACTGGAGGTTCGACCCGGCCGAGTGGCCCGACCCGGCCGCGATGAACGCCGAACTCGAAGAGCTGGGGATCACGTTGATGGTGTCGGTCTGGCCCTCGGTCAGCCCGCTCAGCGAGAACTACCACGAGCTGCTCAACGAGGGCTTCCTGATCAACACCGAGTACGGCCCGGTGGCCCACGCCGACTGGCCGGACAAGGGCCTGGACGCCTACTCCGCCCAGGTCGCCTTCTACGACGCCACCAACCCCGACGCCCGCTCCTTCGTCTGGGAGCGGATCCGCCGCAACTATCACGAGCTGGGCATCAAGGTCTTCTGGCTGGACGCCTGCGAGCCGGAGCTCAAGCCCGGCTACCCGGCCAACCTGCGCTATCACGCGGGCCCGGGCCTGGAGGTCGGCAACCTCTACCCCCGCGAGAACGCCCGGATGATCCACGAGGGCCTGACCGCCGCGGGGGAGAGCGAGATCGTCACCCTCAACCGCTCCTCCTGGGCCGGCGCGCAGCGCTACGGCGCGGCCCTGTGGTCAGGCGACATCGGGACCGACTTCGCCAGCCTGCGCACCCAGATCAAGGCGGGCCTCAACGTCGCCGTCTCCGGCATCCCCTGGTGGACCACCGACATCGGCGGCTTCCACGGCGGCGACCCCGACGACCCCGCCTACCGCGAGGTTCTGATCCGCTGGTTCCAGTACGGCGCCTTCTGCCCGCTCTTCCGGCTGCACGGATTCCGGGGCCCCGAGCAGAAGTTGGAGCCCGCGATGACGGGCCTGCCGAACGAGGTCTGGTCCTACGGCGAGGAGGCGTACGGCATCCTCGCCGAGTACCTGCGGCTGCGCGAGCGCCTGCGCCCCTACCTGATGCGGCAGATGGAGACGGCGGCCGAGCAGGGTCTGCCGCCGATGCGACCGCTGTTCGTCGAGTTCCCCGACGACCCAGCCGCCTGGCGGGTGGACGACGCCTTCCTGCTCGGCCCGTCCCTGCTGGTCGCCCCGGTCACCGAGGCCGGAGCCCGCGAACGGGACGTGCACCTCCCGGCCGGCGCCGACTGGACCGACGCCTGGACGGGCGAGCGCCACCGGGGCGGAAGCACCGTCCGGGTGGCCGCCCCGCTGGAGCGGATCCCGCTCTTCCTGCGCGACGGCGCCGACCTGCCGGTCCGCGGCTGATGGCGGACCGGCTCCCGCTCCCGGGCCTGGCCTTCGGCGGCGACTACAACCCCGAGCAGTGGGACGAGGAGACTTGGAAGGAGGACGACGAGCTGATGCGGCAGGCGAGGGTCAACCTCGTCACCGTCGGGGTCTTCTCCTGGGCGCTGCTCGAACCCGAGGAAGGGCACTACGAGTTCGGGTGGCTGGACACCCAGCTGGACCGGCTGCACGCGAACGGCGTCCGGGTCGACCTGGCCACCCCCACCGCCTCCCCGCCGCCCTGGTTCACCCTCGCCCACCCCGAGGCGATGCCGGTCACCGCGGACGGCACCCGGCTCACCCACGGCAGCCGCGACACCTACTGCCTCGCCGCCCCGGCCTACCGCCGGGCGGCGACCCGGATCGCCGGCGCCCTCGCCGAGCGCTACGGCCACCACCCGGCCCTCGCCCTGTGGCACGTCCACAACGAGTACGCCACGGTCTGCTGGTGCGAGCAGTCCGCGGCCGCCTTCCGGGTCTGGCTGCGCAGCCGGTACGGAAGCCTGGACGCCCTGAACGAGGCCTGGGGCACCGCCTTCTGGAGCCAGCGCTACGGCTCCTGGGAGCAGATCACGCCCCCGCGGGCCACCCAGTGGCACCACAACCCCGGCCACACCCTGGACTTCCGCCGGTTCTGGTCCGACGAGGCGCTGGCCGCCTACCGCGAGCAGCGTGACGTGATCCGCCGGCACACCCCCGCCGGCGTCCCCGTCACCACCAACCTGATGCTGCCGGGCTACCAGACGCTCGACCTCTGGGCCTTCGGCCGCGAGGTCGACCTGATCGGCATCGACCACTACATGGACGCCCCCGGCGTCGACGGCGACGCCGACACCGCCTTCGGCGCCGACCGGGCCCGCTCCTTCGGCGGCGGCAAGCCCTGGCTCCTCGTCGAGCAGGGCACCAACACCCTGTACCTGCCAGACCGGGTGCTGCCCAAGGACCCGGGCCGGATCCTGCGCAGCTCGCTGGCCCACATCGCGCGCGGCTCGGACGGCGCGCTGTTCTTCCAGTGGCGCCAGTCCCGGGCCGGCGCCGAGATGTGGCACTCGGCGATGGTGCCGCACGCCGGCCCCGACACCCGGATCTTCCGGGAGACCGTCGCCACCGGCGAGGCCGTCGCCGCGCTGGCCGAGGTGGCCGGCTCGACCGTCACCGCCGAGGCCGCCGTGCTGCACGACGCGGACGCCTGGTGGGCCCTGGAGGCCGACGGCCTGCCCTCCTCGGAACTGGACTACCCGGCCGCCCTCAAGCGCGCCCACCGCGCGCTCTGGGACGCCGGCATCACCACCGACTTCGCCCACCCCGCGGCCGACCTCTCCCGCTACCGCCTGGTGCTGGCCCCCAGCCTGCACCTGGTCTCCGACGCCGGCGCCGCCTCGCTGCGCCGCTATGTGGAGGGCGGCGGCACCCTGCTGGTCGGGTACTTCAGCGGCGTGGTCGACGAGTACCAGCGGGTCCGGACCGGCGGCCATCCGGGCGCCCTGCGTGAGGTGCTGGGCATCCGCGGCGAGGAGCACCGCCCGCTCGCCGCCGGCGCCGCCCTCCCGCTGTCCGACGGCTCCACCGGCCGGATCTGGAGCGAGCTGCTGCGCACCGAGGGCGCCGAGACCGTCACCTCGTACGCGGCGGGTCCGCTCGCCGGTCTCCCGGCCGTCACCCGGCACCGGTTCGGGGCGGGCACCGGCTGGTACCTCTCGACCGAGCTGGACGAGGAGGCGTACCGGGCGCTGGTCGGCCGGATCCTGGAGGAGAGCGGCTTGAAACCTGAGGTGGCGGGCCTGCCGCCCGGCGTGGAGGCGGTCCGGCGGCGCTCGGCGGACGGCCGCGGCTGGCTCTTCGTCATCAACAACACCGACCGGGCGGTGCTGCTGCCGGCGGTGGGTCACGAGTTGCTGGCGGCCAGGCCCGTCCCGGCGGAGGGGCTGAGCGTTCCGGCCGGCTGTGCGGCCGTGGTCCGGGAGGGGCCGCTGGACGCGGCCTGACCCGAGGCGACCGTCGGGCGGCCGGGACCCCGCGCCCGTCCGCCCGTCCGTTTCGTCCGCCCGCCGGTCCACCCGTCAACATGCCGATTCAGGCCAGTTTCTATAGGTTTGTTCCGATGGGAGGCCCGCACGCCGGTGCGGACCTCCACGGCGTACGGGGGAGTGCGACGACGGCTCGCCCGGCCGGCCCGCAGACCCCGGCCGGCACCTGCGAAGGGCTCCGAAAGGCGCGGCATGAGCACCCTCCCGTTCGAGGACACCACCGACTTCGAGAACGCCGACCGCGGGTTCGTCGGCGCCCTGTCGCCCGCCGTCGTGAAGGCCGCCGACGGCCGGGTGATCTGGGACAACGACGCCTACGACTTCCTGAAGGCCGACTGCCCGCCGACCGCGCACCCCAGCCTCTGGCGGCAGGGACAGCTGGTGGCCAGGCAGGGCCTCTACGAGGTCACCGACGGCATCTACCAGGTGCGCGGCCTCGACCTCTCCAACATGACGCTGGTCGAGGGCGACACCGGGGTCATCGTCATCGACCCGCTGATCTCCGCCGAGTGCGCAGCCGCCGCCCTGGAGCTCTACCGCGAGCACCGCGGCCCCCGCCCGGTCACCGGCCTGATCTACACCCACTCGCACGGCGACCACTTCGGCGGCGCGCGCGGCGTGCTGCCGGAGGGCCACGCCTCCGTCCCGGTGATCGCCCCCGAGGGTTTCCTGGAACACGCGGTCAGCGAGAACGTGTACGCCGGCAACGCGATGACCCGCCGGGCGATGTTCATGTACGGTGACCGGCTGCCGAAGGCCGCGGACGGCCAGATCGGCGCGGGCCTCGGCATGACGACCTCGGTCGGCACCATCACGCTGATCCCGCCGACGGTGGACGTCACCCGCACCGGGCAGGAGGAGACGGTGGACGGCGTGCGGATCGTCTTCCAGCTCACCCCGGGCACCGAGGCGCCGTCGGAGATGAACTTCCTCTTCCCCGACCGCCGTGCCCTGTGCCTGGCCGAGAACTGCACCCACAACATGCACAACATCCTGACGCTGCGCGGCGCCGTCGTGCGCGACGCCCGGATCTGGGCGCGTTACCTGGACGAGGCGATCGACTTCTTCGGCGACTCCACGGACGTCGCCTTCGCCTCCCACCACTGGCCCACCTGGGGCCGGGAGAACGTCGTCGAACTGGTCTCCGAGCAGCGAGACCTCTACGCCTACCTGCACGACCAGACGCTGCGGATGCTGAACGCCGGGCTGACCGGCCCCGAGATCGCCGAGGAGATCCAGCTGCCGCCGGCCCTGGAGGGCGCCTGGCACGCGCGCGGCTACTACGGCTCGGTCAGCCACAACGTGAAGGCCGTCTACCAGCGCTACCTCGGCTGGTTCGACGGGAACCCGGCCCACCTCTGGGAACACCCGCCGGTGGAGCTGGCCAGGCGCTACGTCGACCTGGCCGGCGGCCCGGACGCCGCGCTGGCCAAGGCCGTCGGGTACGTCGACGCCGGCGACCTGCGCTTCGCCGCCACGCTGCTCAACCACCTCGTCTTCGCCGACCCGGACAACGACCGGGCCCGGGACCGGCTCGCGCACGTCTACGACCGGCTCGGTCACGGCAGCGAGAACGGCACCTGGCGCAACTTCTACCTGATGGCCGCGCAGGAGCTGCGGGAGGGCCCCGGCACCGCTCTGCTGGACGCCGCCAACCCCGAGATGCTGATGGCGCTGACGGTCGAACAGCTGCTGGACTCGATCGCGATCCGGGTCGACGGCCCGCGGGCCTGGCACGAGCACCTGCTGGTCGACCTGGTCGTCACCGACCAGCGCCGACGCTTCCGGCTGACCCTGCGCAACGGCGCCCTGACCCACCTCGCCCATCCGCTCGAACCGGCGCCGCGCGAGCCCGCCGCGCTCACCCTGACCCTCACCAAGGAACAGCTGCTCGGTGTCCTCGCGGGTCACGGGCTGGAGGGGGTCACCGTCGACGGCGACCCCGCCGTCCTGGGCACCCTGTTCGGGCTGCTCGCCGAGCCCGACCGCTCCTTCCCGATCGTGACCCCCTGACGGTGGCCGCCGGGCCGGACGTGGTCACCGAGGCCCTGGCCGACATCCACCGGCGCCTCGGCGCCCTGGACGAAGGGGAGACCGCGACCTACATCCCCGAGCTGGCCCGGGCCCGGCGCGAGGCCTTCGGGCTGGCGCTGGTCAGCATGGACGGGCACCGCTACCAGGCCGGCGACGCGGGGGAGCCGTTCACCCTGCAGTCGGTGTCCAAGCCCTTCGTCTACGCCCTGGCGCTGGCGGAGCTGGGCCTGGACGAGGTCGGCCGGTGGGTCGGCGCCGAACCCAGCGGGGAGGCCTTCAACGCGATCAGCCTGGAGGAGGGCACCGGCCGCCCGTCCAACGCGATGATCAACGCCGGTGCGATCGCGACCACCGCCCTGGTGCCGGGCGCGACCCCGGCGGAGCGGTTCGAGCGGATCCTCGCCGGACTGAGCGCCTTCGCCGGCCGCCGCCTGGACCTGGACGCGGCCGTGCACGCCTCGGAGGCCGCGACCGGCGACCGCAACCGGGCCCTGGCCTACCTGATGCGCGGGGCCGGCTCGCTGGCCTGCGACCCGCTCGCCGCCACCGACCTGTACTTCCGGCAGTGCGCGGTCCGGGCGACGGCCGCCGACCTCGCGGTGATGGCGGCGACCCTGGGCAACGGCGGCGTCAACCCGGTCACCGGGGAGCGGGTGGTGGGTGAGCTGGTCGCCGTGCAGGTCCTCTCGGTGATGGCGACCTGCGGCATGTACGACGCCTCCGGCGAGTGGCTGCTGCGGGTGGGACTACCCGCGAAGAGCGGGGTGTCGGGCGGGCTGATCGCGGTCAGCCCGGCCCGGTTCGGAGCCGCCTGCTGGAGCCCGCCGCTGGACCGGACCGGCAACCCCGTCCGCGGCACCGCCGCGCTGCGGGAGCTGTCGGAGCGGTTCGGCCTGCACCTGATGCTGAGCCCGGCCCCGGCGGCGCCGACCGTCGTCGGCGGGTCGCCTGCCGACGATCCCCCGCGCCGGGGCGCCTTCGCGGTGGTGGCGGCGCAGGGAGCGCTGGACTTCACCGCCGCCGAGCGGGTGCTGTTCGAGCTGGAGACGGGGACCACCGGCCCGGTGCTGCTCGACCTCGGCCGGGTCACCCGGCTGGACACCGTCGCCCAGGCGATGATCAGCGCGACCCTGGCCCGGCTGGCCGCCGGCGGCCGCCGGGTGGCGGTGGTCGGCGAGGCGCTGCCCGTCCCGCCGGGTGCGCCCTGGGAGCAGGTCGGCCGGGACGGCGCCCGGTCGGACCGCCCGGGGGCCGGGGGCTCTGCCTGAGCAACGGCCCGGCCCGACCCCTGCACTGGCCCCCGCCCCCGCATCCCGCCCCCCCCGCATCCCGCCCCGCTATCCGCTCGCCGATGCCGCCTGCGCCGCGCGTGCGCCGCCCGCCCGCCCGTGCTCCGCCATCCGTGTTGCGCCATTCGCCGTCACCCGGCCCGGCGCGCCGGGCGCGCTCCCGGACGATCACGTTCCCGTTGGTACTGTGCCCGGACACCCGAGCGACCCGCCGAGTGCCACAAGGCCATCTGCACAGCCGAAGTGACGATCCATCACCATCAGGCGGTCCGCCCTGCCCCGCTCACGAATCACCTGCGCGGTCGGTGCCGCACTGCTGGTCCTCGTCGGCCCCGCCGGTACCGCCGCCCCGGCGCGGGCCGCCGCCGTCCCGCTCACCCGGTACGTCGACCCCTTCGTCGGCACCGACGACAGCACCGCCCCCGACCCGGTACCCGGCGGGGCCGGCGGCAGCACCTACCCCGGCGCGGTCGTCCCCTTCGGCGGGGTGCAGTTCAGCCCGGACACCCCGACCGCCTCGCCGTCCGGCTACCGGTGGTCCGACACCTCGGTGGAGTCCTTCAGCCTGACCCACTTCGACGGCGCCGGCTGCCCCAACAACGAGGACCTGCCGCTGCTCCCGGTGACCGGCGCCCTCACCGCCTCCCCGGGAACCGCCTGGAGGGACTACGCCTCCGGCCACACCAAGGCCGAGGAGTCCGCCGCCCCCGGCCGGTACCGGACCAGGCTCGACCGGTACGCCACCGACGTCGAACTGACCGCCACCACCCGCACCGGCATGGGCCGGCTGACCTACCCCGCCACGGACACCGCCCGGCTGCTGATCGGCACCGGCCGCAGCGCGACCGGCGACCGGCCCGGCAGCGTCCGGATCGAGGGCCGCGAGGTGACCGGCAGCGTCACCGCCGGCGGCTTCTGCGGCTCGTCGAAGACCTATCAGATCTGGTTCGACCTGCGCTTCGACCGCGAGCCGACCGGCTTCGGCACCTGGTCGGGGGCGACGGTCACCCCCGGTTCGGCCAGCGCCTCGGGCACCGGCACCGGCGGGTACCTGACCTTCGACACCACCGGCGGGCGGAGCGTCCGGTTCAAGGTCGGGCTCAGTTACGTCGGCGCCGAGGGCGCCCGGCGCAACCTGGACGCCGAGAACCCGGGCTGGGACTTCGACGCCGTCCGGGCGGCCGCGGACGCCGCCTGGAACGAGGTGCTCGGCAAGGTGGTGGTGGCCGGTGGCCGGGAGGGCGAGCTGCGGAAGTTCTACACCGCGCTCTACCACGTCTTCCAGAGCCCGAACGTCTCCAGCGACGTCGGCGGTGACTACCGGGGCTTCGACGGGGCCGTGCACCACGCCGGCCACCCGGTCTACCAGAACTACTCCGGCTGGGACATCTACCGCTCCTGGGCGGCGCTGGTCGCCCTGCTCGCCCCGGCCGAGGCGAGCGACATCGCCCGGTCGATGGTGCTGGACGGGCAGCAGGGCGGACTGTTGCCCAAGTGGTCGCAGCAGACCGACGAGGAGTTCGTGATGACCGGCGACCCCGGCCCGATCGTGGTCGCCGGCCTGTACGCCTTCGGCGCAAGGGACTTCGACACCGCGGCCGCGCTCGCCCTGATGGAGAAGTCCTCGACCGGGGGCACCACCCAGGGTCGCCCGGTCCGCGGCCGGCAGTCCGAATACAGCCGGCTCCGGTACCTCGCCGGGGACCCCTCCGACTCGCTGGAGTACTCCGCCTCGGACTTCGCGGTGGCGCAGTTCGCCCGGGCGCTGGGGGACGAGGCCTCGTACCGCACCCACATGACCCGCGCCCAGTGGTGGCGCAACACCTACGGCCAGGACGCCGGCTACGTGCAGCCCCGGGACCAGGCCGGCGTCTGGGCCTGGCCGCTGGACCCGGCGAGCGGCTCGGGCTTCACCGAGGGCAACGCGGCGCAGTACACCTGGACGGTCCCGTACGACTACGCCGGCCTGATCGACGCCATGGGCGGGCGGCACACCGCCCTGCGGCGACTGGACCACCACTTCGGCGAACTGAACGCCGGTCAGAGCCGGCCGTACTACTACATCGGCAACGAGCCGGAGCACGGCGTGCCCTGGGCGTACAACTTCGCCCGCCGGCCGGCCGGGGCCGCGGACGCCGTCCGCCGGGTGGCGGCCGAGTCCTTCGGGCTCGGCCCGGGCGGGCTGCCGGGCAACGACGACCTCGGGGCCACCTCCGCCTGGTACGTCTGGGCCGCGCTCGGGATGTACCCGGTCACGCCGGGCGCCGACACCCTCGCCCTGCACGGGCCGCTCTTCCCGGCGCTGCTGATCAGGCGCCCGGGCGGCGACATCGCCGTCACCGCCACCGGCACCGGCCGCTACGTCCAGGGGCTGACGGTCGGCCGGGCGGCCACCACCCACAGCTACCTGCGCTACCCGGACCTCGCCGGCGGGGCGGCGCTGGAGTACACGATGGGCGGCGCACCCGGCGCCCGCTGGGGCACCGGCGCCGACGACGTGCCGCCGTCCTTCCCCGACGGTGCGCCCGCCCCGCCCGCCGCGCCCGAGCGCGGCCCGGACCTCGCGCTCGGCGCCGCCGCCACCGGCTCCGCGCCCTGCCCCGGCGGCGGATCGGCCGACCGGGCCTTCGACGGCGCGCTCGGCAGCGCCGCCGGCTGGTGCTCGGCCGACCCGGAGCCCTGGCTGCGGGCCGACCTGGGCACCAGCCGGACGGTCTCCTCGTTCGTGGTCGCGCACGCCGGCCTCGGCGGCGCGAGCACCGGCCGCAACACCGCCGCCTTCCGGATCGACACCAGCACCGACGGCGTCGACTGGGCCCCGGCCGTCGCCGTCACCGGCTCCCGGGCCAGCCGCACCGAGCACGCCGCCCTGCCCCGCCCGGCCCGGTACGTCCGGCTGCGGGTCGACGTCGCCGCCAACGCCCCGGCCGGCGGCGGCCCGGAGCCGGCCCGGATCCAGGAGCTGGAGGTGTACGGGTAACGCTGCTGCAGGGAGAGGGGCCGCAAGCGTCCCCTCTCACCTCGCACCGCTCAAAGGGCGAACCAGCCGCGACCTTCGTACCAGTGGCGCCCCGCGCGGAGATGGTCCCCCACCGCTCGCTCCAGTGAGGTGCGCCGGGGGAGGTCGGCCGGGTCGACATCCGACAGGCCGAAGACGTACCGGACCGGGGCGTCGTCGTTCGGCCGGTCAGGCCGGGGAGCGAGTCGGAACCGGCGCTGGAAGCCGAGGATGTTGGAGTTCACCGGCAGGTACTGGCTCAGCTGCGGGTCGAGCAGCCACGATTCACAGTGGGTGAGGGCGCAGTGCTCCTCCGGGAAATGGCGGGAGAAGAACTCGCGAGCGCGAGCGAGGGAGGCGTCGCAGGCAGCCGGCGACAGCGGCCCGCAGAAGTCCGGAATGTGGAGCGCCAGGCTCGGCTCCCCGGCACGGACCGGGAGCCACCGTGTGGAGAGCCTGGACCGCTGGTACTGCAGACGGCCCAACTGGAAGAGCTCGCCACGAAGGTGCAACCCCAGCCAGGACGGCGAGTTCACCCCGCCCATGCCGCGGCGCAGGCGGTGAACCACCACCTGTCGGCCAAGGTCGGCGAACGTCCGCCGGGTGACCTTCTCGGGGATGCCACGGGCACGGTGCAGCTCTCGTGCGCGCGGCAGGGCCACGACGAACACGAACGCCGCCCACCAGCGCCCCGCTTCGCCGAGCCCCTCGGGCAGCCGTGGTATCCGCGACCCACCGCCGACCGCCTCCGGATCGGTGAACACCGAGGCCGCACATCGTCCCAACAGCCAGCGCCAATCGGGGTCGTCGCGAACCGACTCCAGGAGCCCGACCACACCGTTGACGTCCTCGTGCGGAACCGCCAGGTCCACCAGCAGAGCCGGGAGTTCGTCGGCCGGCGGCAGCACGACGCCACCGTCGGGGACTTCCAGGTCCGCCAGGTCTCGGAGCCACCGCGCGTATGTTTCGTCCCTCCCGAGGAACGCCAGAATCCCGCCCATCCCACCCGCCTGTGTCTCGGCCGCTCACCGGGATGATTCCGGGTTTCTCCCACCCCGTACAGCCGACGCGCGATCCGGGGGAGTCCGGGCGGCCACGTGACGTTCCGGAATCGACACACGTTCAATACCGTTGACTTCGATCGGCGTCGGGCGTCGGGCTGGTCGGGCCATGGCCGGGACAGGTGTCGTCGGTGGATGAGCGTGCTCGGATCGGACCGCGCCGGGGGTGCTGACGGTTGCGGCCCACCCCTAGGCGTCGACCGGCGCGCCCGGTCCGAGTGGGATGCCGATCAGGTACCAGGCGACGAAGAAGATCACCCAGGCGACGGCCACCAGGAGCGCGTACGGCATCATCAGCGACACCACGGTGCCGACGCCGGACTTCTTCTTGTACTTCTGGGTGAGCAGGACGATGAACGGCAGGTACACCATCAGCGGGGTGATGACGTTCGGGGGCGAGTCGCCGATCCGGTAGGCCGCCAGCACGGTCTGCGGGGCGATGCCCAGCCGCAGGAAGAGCGGGACGAACACCGGTGCCAGGATGGCCCACTTGGGGATCACCCCGGGGATGATCAGGTCCAGGATCAGGGTGACCAGGATGAGGCCCAGGAGCAGCCAGAGCGGTCCGACGTCGATGCCCTCCAGGACGTCGGCCAGCTTGACGGCGGCGATCGTCGCCATGTTGCTGTAGTTGAAGTAGGCGATGAACTGGGCGATGATCAACAACAGGAAGATCAGCCCGCCGAGGCCCGCGAAGGTCTTGGTGATGGCCTCCATCGCGGCGCTGGTGCCCCGCAGCGTGTTGGCCCCGGTGCCGTAGCAGAGGCCGGCGACCAGGAACAGCAGCATGATGATGAAGATCAGCGCGTCCATGAACGGCGAGTCGTCGAACAGGCTGCCGGTCTCCGGGTTGCGCAGCGGCGCCCCCGGGATGAACGAGAGCAGCGAGACCGCCACCGCCACCACCAGCAGGCCGTAGAGCGCGAACCGCAGGCCGCGGCTCTCCGCCTCGACGCTGATCCCGGCCTCGGTGACGTCCTCGACCTCCGGCGTCTCGGTGTAGGCACCGAGCCGGGGTTCGACCATCCGCTCGGTGATCACGGTGATGACGACGGCGAGGAACAGCGTCGAGGCGATGCCGAAGTACAGGTTGGCGGTGAGGTTGATCGACTCGCCGGGCCTGACCAGCGCGACCGCCTCGTTGGTGATCTCGGTGATGATCCCGTCGACCGGGGTGATCAGGACGTTCACGCCGAAGGCCGCCCCGACGCCCGCGAAGGCGGCGGCCAGGCCCGCCAGCGGATGGCGTCCGACGCTCATGAAGGCCACCGCGCCCAGCGGGATCAGCACCAGGTAGCCGGCGTCCGAGGCGATGCTGGACAGGATGCCGAGCAGCACGATGATGAAGGTCAAGCTGCCCGGCGGGGCCACCCGGACGAGCTTGCGGATCAGCGCGCCGATCAGGCCGGCCTCCTCGGCGAGGCCGACGCCGACCATCGCGACCAGGATCACCGCGACCACGCCGAAGTTGGTGAAGTTGGTGGTCGCCGACGTGAAGATGAACCTGATGCCGTCCCCGGTCAGCAGGCTCTCGATCTTCGTGGTCTCCTGGTGGATCTCGTACGGGTGGTCGTAGTTCGAGACCGGCGGCACCTGGTTGGACGGGTAGTCGGTGCCGCCGTCGTACACCTCGTGCACGGGGACGGGCGCCGGCTCGGCGGCGTCGTAGGTGACCGAGACGTCGAAGGCGGCCAGGATCGCCGACAGCACGATCACCAGGGCGCAGAGGCCGATGAAGATCATCGCCGGGTGCGGGACCTTGTTGCCGATCTTCTCGATGCCGTCCAGCATCCGCTGCCCGCGGGTCCGGCCCGCCGGCACCGCCTCACCGCTCATCGCGGGCCACCTCGCCGCCCTCGCCGGAGCCCGGCCGGGGGCTGCCGGGCGGGGAGAAGAGAAGCAGGAACTCGGCCAGCAGCCGCGCCCCGAACCCGGTGCAGCCCTTGGGCCGCCAGGCGTTCGCGCTGTCGTTCTGGGCCGGCCCCGCGATGTCGATGTGCGCCCACGGCACCCCGGCGACGAAGTCCTCCAGGAACAGCGCGGCGTGGATCGCGCCGCCGTTCGGGCCGCCCATGTTCTTGATGTCGGCCACGTCCGAGTCGAGCTCCGCCCGGTAGCGCCGGGACAGCGGCAGCTGCCAGGCCGGCTCGCCGGTCGCCCGGGCCGCCGCCAGCACCTGCTCCACCAGCGGCCCGCGGTTGCCGAACACCCCGGCGATCTCCGAACCCAGCGCGCGCATCGCGGCGCCGGTGAGCGTGGCGATGTCCACGATCGCGTCGGTCGGCTCCTCGGTCGCCAGCACCAGCGCGTCCGCCATGATCAGCCGGCCCTCCGCGTCGGTGTTGATCACCTCGACCGTGCTGCCGCCGCGGATCGACAGCACGTCACCGAGCTTGGTCGCGGTGCCCGACGGCATGTTGTCCGTGCACATCAGGTAGCCGGTGACGGCCGTCGGGCAGTCCAGCTCCCGGAGCACCGACATCGCCGCCAGGATCGCGCCGGCCCCCGACATGTCGTTCTTCATCGTCGCGTGCACCGCGTCGGCCGGCTTGAGGCTGATCCCGCCGGAGTCGTACATCACGCCCTTGCCGACCAGCGTGACCCGGGCCGCCCCGTCGCCCGCCGCCCCCGCCGGGGTGTAGCGCAGCCTGATCATCCGGGCCGGGTCGGCACTGCCCGCGTTGACCCCGAGCAGCCCGCCGCAGCCCATCGCCACCAGCTGCGCCTGGTCGAACACCTCGACCGCGAGGCCGGTGCCCGCGGCCAGGCCACTCGCGACCTCCGCCAGCACGGCGGCGGTCAGCAGGCTGGGCGGCGAGTTCGCCAGGTCGCGGGCCAGCATGGTGGCGCGCGCGAACAGCAGGCCCCGCCGCGCGCCCCGCTCCGCCTCCGCCACGTCCGCCCCGGCCACCAGCAGCGTCAGCGCCTCCACCGGGACGGCCTGCGGCGAGCGCTTCAGCACCTCGTAGCGGTAGCGGGCCAGCAGCACCCCCTCCACCAGTGCCTGCGCGGCCGCCGCCGGAGCCACCACCCCGGGACCCGCGGGCATCAGCAGGGCCAGCCGGCCCGCCGAGGCGGCCGCCCCGGCGAACGCCGCGCCGGCGTCCCGCAGGGCGGTGGTGTCCAGCGCCTCCGTCGTGCCGGTGCCGAACACCACCAGCGGCCCGTCGCCGGGGCGGGCCAGCAGCCCCGCCGTGCCCGCCTCACCGCTGAGACCGGCGGCCGTCAGCTGCCGGCGGTCCAGCCCCAGCTCGGGCGGCACGTCCCCCTCGGCCGGCAGCGGTACGCCCACCAGGCCGTGACCACCCGCGCCCGGCGCGCCGTCGGACGCCGCCACCAGGACCTCCGGCGGCCGCGCCCAGGACGGGATCGGGTCGAATCTGTCACGAAGGTCTGCCATCCCCGCTCCTCGGGCCCCCTGGGCCGGCCCGTCGCGGGCGGCTCGTTCTCGGCAGGGGGCGAACTCAGACTGTCCACACCCCGGCCGGTCCCGCCCGCCGGGCGGCCCCCGGCTCGGCCGGACGGGGCAGCGGTGCCCGGCCCGCGGACCACCCGCCCGCCGCGCCGCCCTGCCCGGTAGGCCGGGGCCGCCGGCACGGCGATCGCGGGGCCCGCCCGGACGGCCGAGAACCCGCGACCCGCCAGCGACTCCTGCCGGGCCGCCGCCCCGCTGCTCTGCCATGGTGGGGGAAGGGAACACGACGGATCAGGTACGGCTGCCCGGAGGTTTCACGGTGCGGGACTCGGATCGCGACGAGGGGGAGGCCGCCCTCCTGGCGGCACTGTTCGGCGGGGCGCCGCGCTGCTGGTACGTCCTCGACCGCGAACTGCGACTGGTGCAGCTCAACCGCGCCGCCCGCACCCTGCGCTGCCTGCCCGGCGAGGAGGCCGTCGGCCGTCGGCTCACCGATTTCGTCCCCGGATTCCCCGCCGCCGAAATGACCGGACTCGCCGCCGAAGTGCTCGCCACCGGCGCCACCCTGACGGGCCGGCTGGTGCGCGGCCACCCCGCGGCCGCCCCCGACCGGGCCCAGGTGCTCTCGCTGACCCTCTACCGGCTGGAGGACGGCGTCAGCGGCGAGCAGGGCGAACCGCTCGGCGTCGCCGTCGCCGTCGAGGACGTCACCGCCCGGGAGTCCGCCGCCGAACGCCTCGCCGTCCTGCACCGGGCACACCGGACCATCGGCTCCACCCTCGACATCGCCACCACCGCGCAGGAGCTCGCCGACGTCACGGTGCCGCGCTTCGCGGACGCCACCACCGTCGACGTCCTCGACGAGGCCTGGCGGGCCGGCCCCGCCCACGAGGGCCCGGTCTCCCCCGACCACCCGCTGCGCCGCGCCGCCTACCGCACCCGCCACGGCGGAGAACTCCCGGTGCGCATCGGCCGCCTCAACACCTTCCCGTTCCCGACCCCGTTCACCCAGAGCCTCGCCGACATCCGCCCCCGGCTGGTCAGCCGGCTGGACTACGGCGAACGCTGGCTGGAGACCGACCCGGTCACCACCGAACGGTGGCGGACCGCCGGCGTGCACTCCCTGATCGCCGTTCCGCTGGTCGTCCACGACACCGTCCTGGGCCTGGCGGCCTACTACCGCTACGAGCGGCCCGACCCCTTCGACGAGGACGACCTGGAACTCGCCCGGGAGCTCACCGCGCGCGCGGCCCTGAGCCTGGACAAGGCCCGCAGCTACGCCCGCGAACGTACCGTCGCCACCGCGCTCCAGCGCTACCTGCTGCCCCAGCAGCCCCCGTCGGTCTCCGCCGTGGACGCCGCGCACCTCTACATGGCGGGAGGCGCCGGCAGCGACTGGTACGACGTCATCCAGCTCTCCGGGGCCAGGGTCGCACTGGTCGTCGGCGACCTCGCCGGCCGGGGCGTGGAGGCCGCCGCCACCATGGGCCAGCTGCGGACCGCCGTCCGCACCCTGGCCGCGCTCGACCTGCCGCCCGACGAACTGCTCGAGCGCCTGGACACCACCACCGTCCGGCTCGCGCGGGACAGCGCCGTCACGCCCGGCAGCGGCGACCCCGGGTCCGAGATGATCGCCTCCTGCCTGGTCCTCACCTACGACCCGGTCTCCCGTCGCTGCACCGCCGCCCGGGCCGGCCACCCGCAGCCCCTGGTGCTGGACCCCAGCGGGAAGGTGCTCCCCTTCGAGGTGCCCGGCGGCCCGCACCTGGGGGTCGGCGGCGCCGGCTTCGAGAGCGCCTCCGTCGAACTGCCGGCGGGCAGCGTTCTCGCCCTCTACACCAACGGTCTGGTGACCGACCGCGGCCGCGACAGCGACGCCTCGCTGGAACGCCTGCACCAGGTCCTCGCCCGGCCCGGCCGCAGCCTCCAGGAGCTCTGCGACGCGGCGGTCTACACCCTGGTGCCCGAGCGGCCCGGCGACGACGCCGTCCTGCTGCTCGCCCGCACCCACCACCTGGCCGAGGGGAACGTCGCCGCCTGGACCTTCCCCGACGACCTCGCCGTCGTCTCCCACGCCCGTGAGCTGGCCGAACGCCAGCTCGTCGCCTGGGGGCTGGACGACCTGGTGTACAGCACCCAGCTCATCGTCAGCGAACTCGTCACCAACGCCATCCGCTACGGCAAGGGCGCCGTCCAGCTGCGCCTGATCCGCGACCGCACCCTGATCTGCGAGGTGTCCGACCGGACCAACACCGCCCCGCACCTGCGCCAGGCCGGCAGCACCGACGAGGGCGGCCGGGGGCTGTTCATCGTCATGCAGCTCAGCGCCCAGTGGGGCACCCGCTACCTCCGCGAGGGCAAGACGATCTGGGCCGAGCAGCCGCTGCCCGGGCCGCTCTGACGGTACGGCCCGGCGGGGGCGGCCGCCGGGACCGCCACGCGTGAGCCGGCCGGGCACCTCGGCCCGTGGCTCACGTCCCCGCGGACGGACTGCCCGCCGGTCCTTGCAGCGGCGGCAGTCGCCGCTGCACGGTGGCGTACGACCGGCTCAGCGCGTCGTACCCGGCCGGCCCGATGGAGGCGCGCGGGGCCCCGGTCCTCCGGTCCCACGCAGGTCTCTTGTCACAACTGGTTTGTAATGCAAAGCTGACTGCATGACAGACGCAGCAGTACCGTCATCAGGTACTCCCAGTGAAGTCCTCGCCGGCCTCGGCGAGTTGACCCGTCAGGTCCGTGCCGCCCAGCGCGGCGCCTGGTTCCCTCTCCTGCTGTTCGGGGTGCTGACCCTCGGCGGGATCCTGGTCGGCCGCCTGACCACCAGCGTCCGGACCGTCACCGACTGCCCGGCCGCCCCGGGCTCGGGGGACATCCCCACGAGCTGCACCCTCGTCACGCAGGGATCGCCGCTCTACTGGACGCTCGGCCTCGGCCTGGCCTACGCGGCGATCGCGTTCTTCTACGTCCGCCGCTCCCGCAACCGCGGGGTCGGCACCCCGGTCCGGCCGTACATCCTGGCGGGGATCGTCCTGGCCGGGCTGGCGACGGCCACCGCGTTCTGGAGCCTCCGGCAGGGGATGCCGCGGCCCGGCACCCCGCTCGACTTCTGGGGCCTGCGGCTCGATCCCGCCTCGGGGTCGACGGTCTTCCTCGAACGGCTCGTCGGCAACGCCGCCGCCGTCGGACTACCGCTGCTGGTGCTGTCCTGGGTGGAACGCAGTTTTGCCCTGCTGCTCCTCACGGTGGCGTACCTGGCCTTCGAGCTGGTGCCGCTCGGCACCGGATGGGCCGGGAGCTTCGCCGCCCCGCCCTGGTCCGCCCTGCCCCGTCTGGGCGTCCCCGGGCTGCTCCTCCTGCTCGGCGCACTCGGTTTCGGCCTGGCCCAGCAGTCCCGTCAGCGCAAAACCTCATGATCGCCGAGCCCGGTCAGCACCCCGTCAACGGCCTGGACGACGTGGTCCACCAGCGCGTCCGCCTGGGCATCCTCACCATCGCCCACCAGGCCCGACGGGTCGAGTTCGGATTCCTGCGCACGGCACTCGGTCTCACTGCCGGAAACCTCAGCCAGCATCTGGCAGTCCTGGAGAAGGCCGGACTGATCCTCGTCGAGAAGGGCTACGAGGGCAGACGCGCCCGCACCTGGCTCTCCCTCACCCCGGCCGGCGACCGGGCCCTGCGGGACGAAGTCACCCAGCTCAAGCGGCTCATCCAGCAGATCGAACACGGAAGTTCGACCCGGGAGCCGTAGGGGTCGTCCCCGGGGGAGGCGCAGCCGCCCGCGCTCAGGCTCCGGGCCGCAGCCAGGGGGCGAGTGCGGTGTCGGTGGCGGCCCGGACGGCGGCGTGCAGGTCGGCGGGGGTGGCGAGGTGCTCCGGGTCTTCGAGGAGGACCTGGAGGGCGCCGGTGACGGCGCCGGCGAACGCGCCGGTGAGTGCGGCCGCCCGGACCGGGTCGAGCTGGTCCGGGAAGGCCTCGGCCAGCCGGCGTGCGATCTCCTGCTGGGCGTCGAGCTGGATCTGGAGGGCGCGGCCGCGTACCGCGGGGACGGTGCGGATCAGTTCGAGGCGCAGTGCGGCCAGTGGGCCGACCAGGTCGTCGCCGGTGTCCGGCACGGCGCTCAGGGCGCGGAGCAGGACCTCGGCCGGGCCCTCCCCGGGGGTGCGGGAGTCGATGGCGGTGATCACGGCCTCCACCCGGGTGTCGGACTCCGGGAAGAGCAGCTCCTCCTTGCTGGCGAAGTAGCTGAAGAACGTCCGTGTGCCGATCTCCGCCGCCGCGGCGATGTCCGCCACCGTGGTCCGGTCGTAGCCCTGCCGGCGGAACAGCTCGGTCGCCGCCTCGACGAGGGCCTGGCGGGTGCGGGCGCGCTTGCGGTCACGAAGGGACATCCGGACACCTTAGCGTGCGGTGCAGGTTTGCATCTGATGCAAAACTGCACTCATTGCAGAAATGCATCGAGTGCATCTACGGTGATGGCATGACTCCTCGGAGCGTTCTCATCTCCGGTGCCGGCGTGGCCGGCCCCACCCTCGCCTACTGGCTGGCCCGCCAGGGCCTGCGCCCGACCGTCGTCGAGAAGGCCGCGAACCCGCGCTCCAGCGGGAACCCGGTCGACGTCCGCGGCGCAGCCCTGCCCGTGGTCGAGGCCATGGGCGTCCTGCCGCACCTGCGGGCCGCCGCCACCTCGGCCACCACGATGCGCCTGCTGAACGCCTCCGGGCGCACCATCGCCCGGCTGCCCCTGCCCGGCGGCCGGGCGGGCGGCGAGCGCCGGGAGGTCGAGGTCCCGCGCGGTGACCTGGCCGCCGTCCTCCGGCAAGCGGCCCGTAGCGACACCGAGTTCCTCCTCGGCGACAGCATCGCCGCACTCCAGCAGGACGAGCACGGGGTGGACGTGACCTTCGAGCGGGCCGCGCCGCGCCGCTTCGACCTGGTGGTCGGCGCGGACGGGCTGCACTCCCAGGTGCGGCGCCTCGCCTTCGGTCCCGAGCGCGGTTTCGTCCGGCCCACCGGGATCCTGGTCGCCACCCTGCCGCTCGGGGAGCCCGCCGACCATCCGCACGAGGTGCAGCTGCTCAACGCCCCCGGCCGGCTGGTCTCCGTCCACCCCTCCCGGGGGGCCGCCCTGGCCGCCTTCATCTTCCGCCGGCCCGACATCACCGCGTTCGACCATCACGACACGGGGCTGCACAGGCGGATCGTGACCGAGTCCCACACCGGCCTCGGCTGGCGGGTGCCGGGACTGCTCGACCAGGTGGCGAACACCGACGAGCTCTACTTCGACGCGGTCAGCACCGTCGACCTCCCCGCCTGGTCGCGCGGCCGCATCACCCTGCTGGGCGACGCCGCCTCCTGCGTCTCCCTGCTCGGGGACGGCTCCAGCCTCGCCATCGCCGGGGCCCGCACGCTGGCCGCGGCCCTCGCCGAACACCCGGCCGCCCCCGCCGCCGCACTGGCCCGCTACGAGGCCGAGCACCGCGCCCGGGTGACCCCCAAGCAGCGCGGCATCAAGCGCTCGGCGGCGCTGCTCGTCCCCGCCACCCGGTTCGGCCTCGGCGCCCGCAACCTGGCCGCCCGTCTCCGGTCCGCCGGGCGTTCCTGACGTCCCGTCGGCTGCCGGTCGGCTGCGCTGCGGCGTTCCCAGGGCAGGCCTGCCCGTTGCCCACGGGGTGGCGGGGTGGCGGGGTGGCGGGGCGAACGGGTGGTCCAGGAGAGGGGACGGCGGGGCCGATCGGTCGAACGGAGGCCGCCCGTTCGGGTGACCGGGAGGCCCCGACGGGTGGGTGGACCCGCCTGGGGCGGCAGGCCTGCGGGAGTCTGGCCACCGGCGGCCCGCCTCCCGGCGGGCGCGGACCCGAAAGGCCGGAGCACCATGCTGCCCACCAACCCCCGCCGGTGGCGGACCGCCCTCACGGCCGTCACCGTCCTCGCCCTGCTGGGCCTCGCCGGCTGCTCGTCCAGTAAGCCGAGCACCCCGAGCACCCCGTCGCCCGCCAGCGCCGACGCGTCGCCCACCGCGGCCGGGTCGCCGTCGCCGTCCGCCGGCTCGGCGAGCCCCTCGGCCGCCGGCTCCGGGTCCGCCTCACCCAGCGGGACCCCGGCGGCCGCCGTCACGGTGACCATCAAGGACTTCGCGTTCACCCCGGTCGCGGTGACGGTGGCCCCCGGCGCGACCGTCACGGTCATCAACCAGGACAGCACCGCGCACACCGTCACCTCCGTCACCGACGGCCTCTTCGACACCGGCGACATCGCCGGCGGTCAGACGACCACCTTCACCGCCCCGACCACGCCCGGCGAGTACCGGTACATCTGCAGCATCCACCCGAACATGCACGGGACGCTGACGGTGCAGTAGGGCGTGCGGACACCCCCGTTCGTCGGGAGACGTCCACCGGCTGGTGGCTGGTGGCTGGTGGCTGGTGGCCGGCGGACGACGGACGGCGGACGGCCTGCCGGTCACGCTTCCGCCGAGCGGGGCTCGGTGGGGTGGAGCTCGGCCCAGACGGTCTTTCCCGAAGGCGGCCGGGGGACGCTGCCCCAGCGTGAAGCCAGCGCGTCGACGAGCACCAGGCCCCGCCCCGACTCGGCGCCGGAGTCGGGGCCGACCCCCGCTGCGTCGGTGTCAGTGACGGTGCGTGGAGCGGGCAGCCGGTCGCCGCGGGAGTCGGCGACCTCGACACGGAGCGTGGCCGGCCCGGCGGCACCGCCCTCGGCGGCCGGCGGTTCGGCCATGCTCAGCCGCACCCGGAAGTCGCGGCCGGGCACGCGCCCGTGGACGACCGCGTTGGCGGCGAGCTCGGCGACCAGCAGGGCGGCGTTCTGGGTGGTCTCGGTGTCGACCGCCCAACCCCACTCGGCGAGTTGCTTCGTGACGGCGACCCGGGTGAGCCGGACACCCCGCCAGGTGGAGGCGAACTGCCAGCTGCGCGGAGCTGTGGCCGCGGTCGGTCTGGCGGGAGCGATTTCGGACTTCATGTCACAGAGCGTGCCCGCTTGCATCTACTCTGGCGAGCAGGTGATCCGGTACGGGACGCGGCTGTACGGGCACGGCCGGTTGACGGTCCGGCCCGCCGGTCCTACCGGAGGTGAACGGCACGGGGGGCCCGCCGGGGCCCGTGAGGCGGTGGTCGCTGATGGCGCTACGGGAGAGTGGCGGTGACGACCTGGACCGGGCGGATCCGTTCGCGCGGCCGGCGGGCGCGGTGCGGGACGGCGGCCTGGACCGCCGGCCGGAGCCGCCGGACGACCCCGAAGGCGCGACGGACTTCCTCCGCGCGATCGGCAAGCAGGTGAAGCTGCTGCGGGAGCGGGCCGGGCTGACGCAGAAGGAGCTCGGCGACCGGCTCGGGTACGGGGAGGACCTCATCTCCTCCCTGGAACGCGGCCGCCGCACGCCGCAACCGGAGTTCCTCGATGCGGCTGACGAACTGCTGGGGGCAGGCGGCCTGTTGAAGGCGGCCAAGGAGGACCTGACCCGGGCGAAGGCGAAGGCGCGGGTGAGGCACCCCGAGTGGTTCCGGGACTACGCGCGGCTGGAACTGGAGGCCGTGGAGCTGAACTTCTTCAGTACCTTCACAGTCCCGGGGCTTCTGCAGACCACGGACTACGCGCGGGCCACCTTTGATGCCCAGCAACCACTCCTGGACGAAGCGACCATCGAGCAACGGGTGGCCGCCCGACTGGCTCGGCAAGAGGTCCTCACCCGCTGGCCGCCGCCCATGGTCAATGCGGTGCTGGAAGAGTCGGTTCTGCGACGGCGGATCGGCGGGCCGACTGCCCAACGGGGGCAGTTGAGGCAGTTGCTCCAGCTCGGACGGTTGCGGAGTACCACGATTCAGGTGCTGCCCCTGGAGTGCGAGGAGCACGCCGGGCTGGCCGGTCCGTTCATCCTGCTCACCCCCAAAGGGCGGCAGCAGGTCGGCTATGTCGAGGTGCAGAGCGTCAGCCGGTTGATCACCGATCCGGAGGAGGTCCGTATGCTGGCTGCACGTTTCGGGAGCATCCGCGGGCAAGCCCTCACTCCTCGTGAGTCGTTGACCCTGATCGAGAAGGTCTTGGGAGAGCTATGAACATGGAATACCCTTATGACCGCACCTCCGGCCTCGCTTGGATCAAGAGCAGCCACAGCGCCGGCGACGGCGGCGAGTGCGTCGAGGTCGCGCTCGGCTCCGACGTCGTACATGTCCGGGACTCGAAGGACCGCCAGGGGCCGCAGTTCGCGTTCGCCCGTGAGGAGTGGGCCGCGTTCGTCCGGTTCGCGGCCGAGGCGTGAGGTCCGAAGGCAGCGGGACGTACCGTGGCGGGTATGACCGAGGAGGACGGCGCGGGCGGTGAGCCGCCGGAGCCGGAGGGCGGCGAAGCCGCCTGCTGGCTGAACCGGGTCTGCCCGGAGTGCGACGCGGTGCTGGACAGGGTCCCGCCGGTGGTCTGCCATCGCTGCGGGGCCGAGGTACGGGCGGGGTGGCCGGGGGAGGAGTGAGGACCCCCGGGTGCAGGTCAGTGCGGCGGCGCGGGTAGATTCGTCCACCAATGGACTGCGCCGTCCGGGATCCGGAGCCGAGCGTATGGCCCCGCCGCGTCGACCACGCGGGCCCGCCGCGTGGAGTGTCGCGGTGGCGCCGGGCCGTTCCCGACCCCCGTCCAACCCCGGGCCAGTGACGCCCGGAGCACGTCCGGAGCGCCACGCCCATGAGCACCGACCAGGCCGCCCGCCCTCGCCCCGCCCTGCGGCCGCCGGTCAGCAGGGCACCCGCCTCACCGAGCCTGGGCACCATGCTGCACGCGACCACCTCGTCGATATCGGTGCTGCTGCTGATCGTCGCCGCGGGGGCGCTGCTGCACCAGCCGATGCTGATCCCGCCGCTGGCGGCCAGTGCGGCTCTGGTGCACAGCACCCCGGCTCTGCCGCTGGCGCAGCCGCGCAGCCTCGTCGGCGGGCACCTGCTGGCGGCCCTCACCGGGTTCGCCGTGCTGGCCGTTCTGGGCAGTGCGACCTGGGCCGCTGCCCTGGCGGGCGGCCTGGCGCTGGCGGTGATGATGTTCAGCCGGACCCAGCACACGCCGGCGGTCGCCACCGCCGTGATCGTGGTGCTCCAGGCGCCGAGGCCGGCCCGTTTCCTGCCGCTGCTGCTGGCGGCGACCGTCCTGATCGTGCTGGCGGCGATGGCCGCCACCCGCGCCAAGCGCGGCGGCCCGGCGTACCCGTCCTACTGGTGGTGAGGGCACTCCCGCCCCCTTTGCTTTCGGAAGCGCCCCCGGCGGGGGCGCTTTTTTCGTGCCCGGGTGAGGTCGGCGGGTGGCGGCGGGGCAGTCGATCGTGATCGTGGCGTCCTTGTTCGCGACGATCACGGTCGTGACGTCCGCGTTCGTGGCAAACGCGTTCGTGACGATCGCGTTTGTGGCGTCCATGGTCGTGACGAACGAATTCGCGACGTACTTGTTCGTAACGAACATGTTCGTTAGAGTGGAGGCATGACAGCGCACTCCGAACGAACATGTTCGTTATCTTGGGGGGATGACAGCACACTCCAGGACTCCCCACAGCCGTCGGGAGCGCCCTGCGAAGCCCGCCCTCACCCGGGACGGCATCGTGGCGGCCGCCGTCGGGATCATGCGCGAGGAGGGCCTCCAGAAGGTCACCATGCGCCGCCTGGCGCAGGAGCTCGACACCGGGCCGGCCTCGCTGTACGTCTACGTCCGCAACACGGCGGAGCTGCACGCGGCGATCCTGGACGAGCTGCTCGGGACCGTCCGGCCGCCCGCCGCGGGCGGGTCCTGGCGTGAGCGGCTGGAGCAGCTGCTCGGCTCGTACACCGACATGCTCTTCGCCCATCCGAGCCTGGCCCAGTCCGCCCTGGTGGCGCGCCCCAGCGGTCCGCACTACCTCGACCTGATCGAGGGCGTGCTGGCTCTGCTGGCCGAGGGCGGGGTCCCCGCCGGGCAGGCGGCCTGGGGGGTGGACGTGCTGCTGCAGCACGCCACCGCCACCGCGGTCGAGCACTCCACCCGGGGGCGTTCCGCCGAGGCCCAGGAGGAGATGGACACCCTGGCCAGGGTCGTGAAGGAGACCTTCGCGGGGACGCATCCGCACATCGCGGCGCTCGGCCTCGGGCTGCTCGCGGGGCCGCCCTCGGCGCGCCGTTCCTGGGGTTTCCAGATGTTGATCAACGGCATCGTGCACACCCCCGTGCCGGCCGCCGTGGAGTCGGCGGCGGCACCGGGCGGTGACAGCCGCGGCTGAGCGCCGGGGGTAGCCCCGCGTCCAGCCGTCGGTTCCCGTCAGTCGCACTCCCGCCGGGCCGGTGCCGATGCCGAGCCCCTACTCCGTCGTGCCCGAGGGCCGGTCTCCACAGTCCCTCCCGTATTCCCCTCCCGTAGTTCCTCCCGCAGTCCCGTCCCGTAGTTCCCTTTCGCAGGGCCGGCGTCGTCGCCAGGCCCCTACCCCGTCGCGTCCTCGTGGGCCGACCGTCCGAAGTGCCCGGGGTCCTCGAAAGGCCCCGCCGATCCAAGGAGAGCGCACCATGACCACCATCACCCACCACCCCGTCGTCATCGTCGGCGCCGGCCTCGGCGGCCTCACCCTGGCCCGGGTCCTGCACGTCCACGGCATCGAGGCCGCCGTCTTCGACCTGGACGCCTCGCCGACCGCCCGCGCCCAGGGCGGCATGCTCGACATCCACCAGGAGTCCGGCCAGGCCGCGCTGGCCGCCGCCCGGCTGCTGGAGGAGTTCCGCCCGCTCGTCCACCTCGGCGGGCAGGCGGTGCGGGTGCTCGACCGGCATGCCGTGGTCCGCCTCGACGAGGAGGACGAGGGCGACGGGGACCGCCCCGAGGTCGAGCGCGGACAGCTGCGCGACCTGCTGCTGAACTCCTTGCCGGAGGGCACCGTCCGCTGGGGCGCCAAGGTCACGGAGGCTCGCCCGGTCGGCGACGGCCGGCACGAGGTGATGTTCGCCGACGGCACCGTCCTCAGCACCGACCTGCTGGTCGGCGCCGACGGGGCGTGGTCCCGGGTCCGCCCGCTGGTCTCCGACGCGCTCCCGCAGTACACCGGGGTGTCCTTCGTCGAGGTGGAGCTGCGCGACGCCGACGAGCGCCACCCGGAGAGCGCCGCCCTGCTGGGTGGCGGCATGTTCTTCGCCCTGGGCGAGGACCGGGGCTTCCTCGCCCACCGCGAGCCCGACGGCAGCCTGCACGTCTACACCGCGTTCAGGGCGCCGGAGGACTGGCTCTCCGGTGTGGACTTCACCGACCCCGACACCCGGACGGCGAAGGCGGCCGTGCTGGAGCACTTCGCCGGCTGGGACGAGCGGCTGCGCGCGCTGGTCGCCGACGCCGACGGCCGGCTCGTCGCCCGCCCGGTGCATGCGCTGCCGGTCGGCCACAGCTGGGACCGCACTCCCGGCGTCACCCTGCTCGGGGACGCCGCCCATGTGATGTCCCCGTTCGCGGGCGAGGGCGCCAACATGGCCATGCTCGACGGGGCCGAGCTCGGCGAGGCCCTGGCCGCGCACCCCGGTGACACCGAGGCGGCCCTCGCCGCGTACGAGAAGGCTCTCCTGCCGCGGGCCACAGCCGCCGCGGCCGCGTCGGCCGACGGCCTCGTGCTCTGCTTTCGCCAGGATGCGCCGCAGGGCCTGCTCGACATGTTCGCCGGCGGCCCGGGCCAGGCCGGCTGACCGGGCCGGCTGACCGGCACGTGCCCGCCTTCGGGACAGGTCGGGACGCCGGCGGCGGCGCCGTGGGGGCGGGCGGGAGGTGTCCGCGCCACCGGGTCGGGAGGGCCGGTCGGGAGGGCCGGTCGGGAGGGCCAGGAGGGGGCGGCGGGGTTTCCGGTGCCCGGATGTGACCACGGGCACATGGTTCGGTGCTGGCAGGTCCTCGACATCGGGCGTGTGAGAAGTCTGGCCAAGGTTCTGACTCCTCGGTAACTTACCCGTGCGTAGGCGGAGTTCGCCGCCTCGGAGTGCATGCGCCTCGACCCCCCACCCGAAGGACAGTCATGCCTGGAACCCCCCACCTCGTGCTGCCCGGAACCAGACCCGACACCCGTACCGGTACCGGTATCCGCCGCCGGATCGCCACCGCACTCGCCGGCTGCGGCCTGCTCGCGGCCACCGTGATCGGCGCCGTCCCCGCCCAGGCCGGCACCGCCCAGGCGGCCGCCGCCGACCCGGTCGCGGCCGCCAAGGCCCTGGCCGCCCCGCTGGTGCCGGGCGCCAACAACTGGTCCTGCCGGCCGAGCGCGGCCCACCCCCGCCCGGTCGTGCTGGTGCACGGGACCTTCGCCAACGGCTCCGTCAACTGGCTGCCCATCGCCCCCACGCTCGCCGCCGAGGGCTACTGCGTCTTCGCGCTGACCTACGGCGAGCAGCCCGGGATCCCGATCCTGCGCGCCATCGCTCCGGTGCCCGACTCGGCCCGCCAGCTCGCCACCTTCGTCGACGGCGTACTGGCCGCGACGGGGGCCGCCAAGGCCGACCTGGTCGGCCACAGTCAGGGCGGCGGCCTGACGCCGCGCTACTACCTGAAGTTCGAGGGCGGCGCGGCCAAGGTGCACACCCTGGTCGGCCTCGCCCCCAGCAACCACGGGACGACGCTGCTGGGCCTCGCCACCCTCGCGCAGTCCATCCCCGGCGCGATGGACATCGTCGGTTCCGCCTGCCCCGCCTGCGCGGACCAGGTCGTCGGCTCGGACGTCCTCACCAGGCTCAACGCCGGGGGCGACACCATGCCGGGCGTCTCGTACACCGCCATCTACACCCGCTACGACGAGGTGGTGACCCCGTATCGGACCCAGGCACTGACCGGTCCGGACGTGCACAACGTACTGGTGCAGGACCTCTGCCCGGCCAACAGCCCGGACCACGTGCTGATGGCCTTCGATCCGGTCGTGCGGCACGAGATCCGGCACGCGCTCGACCCGGCGCACGTCGGCGAGGCCGACTGCTGGGCGAACCTCACCGGCTGACCCGGCCCGGGTACGCACACCGGTACCCGGTACCCGCAGCCCCTGTTCGGGCCGCCGTCCGGGCCGCCGTCCCGGCCCCGAACCTGAGCGCCGAGGCCCCCACCTCGGAAGCCCCCACCCGAGGCCCCCACCTCGGAAGCCCCCACCCGAGGCCCCCACCTCGGAAGCCCCCACCCGAGGCCCCCACCTCGGAAGCCCCCACCCGAGGCCCCCACCTCGGAAGCCCCCACCCGAGGCCCCCACCTCGGAAGCCCCCACCCGAGGCCCCCACCTCGGAAGGCGCCCCACCCAGTGGCCCCCGCCCCGCACCGCGCGGGCGGGGGCCCGCGGCCGGTCCGCCGGCCGCCGCCGTCCTGAGTTCCGCCGTGAGGAGTTGGGAATGCACCTGAGGACACCACACCTGAGGAACCGACGCCCGCCTGTCCCGCACCCCGCCGTCCCGCACCCCGCCGTCCCGCACCCCGCCGTCCCGCACCCCGCCGTCCCGCACCCCGCCGTCCCGCACCCCGCCGTCCCGCGCGAGCCGGCACCCCGTACCGGCGCCGCCCGAAAGGCCGCCCGTACCGCCGCCACCGGTACCGCCGCCGCCCGCCCGGAGCCGCGCCGTCCGCGCCGCCGGGCTGCTGCCGTCCTGGCCGTCGCCGCCACGGTCCTCGCGCTCGCCGCGCCGACCCCCTCGGCCGGCGCCCCCGTCGCCGCGACGGACCTCTGCGCCGGCCGGTGCCTCGACATCCTGCCGCCGGGCGAGAACGGCAACGCGACCCTCGCGGACATCCTCGCCAACCGCGCCTTCGGCACCCGCCCGGCCCACACCGACGACCAGCTGGCCCCCTATGCGGCCCTCGCCCAGGCCTACCCCACGCTGACCGCGGCGCAGTTGGGCAGCTTCTTCAACGACGCCTCGTTCGGCGTGCCGGCCGGCCAGGTGGCCGGCAGCATCAGTCCCCGCCCGGACGTCACCATCGTCCGCGACAAGGCCACCGGCGTCCCGCACATCACCGGCACCACCCGCTACGGCACCGAGTACGGCGCCGGGTACGCGGCCGCCCAGGACCGCCTCTGGGTGATGGACCTGTTCCGCCACGTCGGCCGCGGCCAGCTCTCCGGCTTCGCCGGCGGGGCCATCGCCAACCGGCAGTTGGAGCAGAGCTTCTGGCAGGCCGCTCCCTACACCGAGGCCGAACTCCAGCAACAGGTGGACACCGCGTTCGGTACCGGCCCCCGCGCCCGGCAGGCCCTCGCCGACGCCCAGGCCTACCTGGACGGCATCAACACCTACATCGACAAGGTCTACCGCGACCGGACCTTCCCCGGCGAGTACGACCTGACCGGCCACATCGACTGGTTCACCAACGCGGGCGGGATCGACCACTTCCAGCTGACCGACCTGGTGGCCCTGGCCTCCGTCGTCGGCGCCCTGTTCGGCTCCGGCGGCGGCGGTGAACTCGCCTCCGCACAGGTGAAGTCGGCCGCCGTGGCGACGTACGGACCGGCCGCCGGCGATGCGCTCTGGTCCTCGTTGCGCGAGGCCGACGACCCCGAGGCGGTGCGGACCCTGCACGACGGGCAGAGCTTCCCGTACGCGCAGCCCCCCGCGAACCCGCAGGGCACCGCGCTGCCCGATCCCGGCTCGGTCGTGCCCGAGCCGATGGTCCACGACGCCACCGGCACCGGCGCCTCCACCGCGCCGACCGCCGCCGGCGTGCTGCCGGGGAACCTGCTGACCGCCAAGCACGGCATGTCCAACGCCCTGGTGGTGTCGGGGAAGTACACCGACGACGGCCACCCGGTGGCCGTGTTCGGCCCGCAGACCGGCTACTTCGCGCCCCAGCTGCTGATGCTGGAGGAACTCCAGGGCCCCGGCATCAGCGCCCGCGGCGCGGCCTTCGCCGGGCTCAGCTTCTACGTGGAGCTCGGCCGCGGCCAGGACTACGCCTGGAGCGCCACCTCCGCCGGCCAGGACATCACCGACACGTACGCCGTGCCGCTCTGCACGACCGACGGCACCCCCGCGACCCTCGCCGCCAACTCCTACCTGTGGCACGGGACCTGCACGCCGATGGAGCGGCTGGAGCGGAAGAACGCCTGGGCGCCGACCACCGCCGACGGCACCGCGGCGGGCTCGTACACGCTGGTGATGAACCGGACGGCGTACGGGCTGGTCCAGGCCCGGGGGACGATCGGCGGACAGCCCGTCGCCTTCACCTCGCTGCGCTCCACCTACCGCCACGAGGCCGACTCGATCGTGGGCTTCCAGATGCTCAACGACCCGTCCGCGGTGCACGATCCGGCGAGCTTCCAGCAGGCCGCGCAGAACATCAACTACACCTTCAACTGGTTCTACGCGGACTCCGCCCACGCCGCGTACTACAACTCCGGCAGCAACCCGGTGCGCGCGGCCGGGGTCGACCCCGGCCTGCCGGTGCTCGCCCGACCCGCCTACGAGTGGCTGGACTTCGACCCGGTGGCGAACACCGCCCGATACACCACGCCGGACCGGCACCCGCAGTCCGTCGACCAGGACTACTACATCTCCTGGAACAACAAGCAGGCGGACGGCGTGGGCCCGGCCGGCTTCGGCAACGGCTCGGTGCACCGGGGGGACCTGTTGGACGACCGGGTGAAGGCGCTGGTCACGGGTGGGACGAAGGTCGGGAGGGCCGCGTTGGTCCAGGCGATGGAGAGCGCGGCGCTGACCGACCTGCGGGCCGAGGACGTGCTGCCCGACCTGCTGCGGGTGATCCGCAGCGCACCGGTGACCGATCCGGCGCAGGCCGCCGCGGTGCAGAGGCTGGCGGCCTGGCAGGCTGCGGGCGGGCTGCGGCGGGAGACCTCGGCCGGCAGCCACGGCTACGCCGACGCGGAGGCGATCCGGATCCTGGACGCCTGGTGGCCGCTGCTGGCCGAGGCCGAGTTCCGTCCGGGGATGGGCGATCCGCTGTTCGCGGCGCTGACCGGCGCGCTCCAGATCAACGAGTCGCCCTCCGGCGGCCAGAGCGGCCCGCTCGGCGGCGGCCCGGTCTCCGCCAACGAGTCGGTGCCGCACAAGGGGTCCGCCTTCCAGTACGGCTGGTGGAGCTATGTCGACAAGGACCTGAGGGCCGTCCTCGGCGAGCCGGTGGCCGGCCCGCTGGCCCGGCCGTTCTGCGGCGGCGGCGACCTGGGCGCCTGCCGGCAGGCCCTGCTGGACAGTCTCAAGCAGGCCGCCGGCCGGACCGCCGCCCAGGTCTACCCCGGCGACGCCGACTGCGCGGCCGGCGACCAGTGGTGCGCCGACACCATCGTCCAGCGTCCGCTGGGCGGGGTGACCGACGCAAAGACCACCTGGCAGAACCGGCCGACGTACCAGCAGGTGGTGCAGTTCCAGAGCCACCGCTGACCGTCCGCGGCCCGCGCCCCTCCGGCCGGTACGGGGGAGGGGCGCGGTGCGGGCCGGGCCGGGATCAGCCGTGGAGGAGGGCGACGTCCTCCTGGTACGCCTCGAGGACGGCCCGGCGCTTGACTTTCAGCGAGGGCGTGAGCAGGCCGCGCTCCTCGGTGAAGTCGCCCGCCACGATCCGTACCCGGCCGTCGCCGGCCCGGGCGCGCGCTGGGTGGGCCACACGGTGGGTGGGCCGCGCGGTGGCTACGGGCGGGGAGCGGCGGGGGCCTCGGTCGCGGCCGGCCCCTCGGGGGCGTGGTAGCTCTCGCCCTTGGCCCGTCGCTCCAGGCCGATCCACATCATGTTCATCAACCGGCCTGCGGTGACCTGCGGTTGCTCGCCGGGGACGGCGAGCGCCCACTCGGCCAGCGCGTCCGCGGCGCCGACCAGGGCGTGCGCGACGGCGGCGGACTCCCGGCGCAGCGCGGCGTAGTCGCTGCCGTCGCCGCCGCGGGCGGGCAACTCCATCGACTGGCGGACCAGTTCGGTGACGGTGTCGATGATCTCCGAGCGGGACCTGGCGACCTGGGCAGCCAGCGAGTCGCTCTGGCTGCGGGCCTGTTGGTAGAGCACCACCCAGCTGGCCCGGTGCTCGGCCACGTAGGTGAAGAAGGCGGTCAGCCCGTGCCAGAGCCGGTCGGCCGGGTCGTCGCCGCGGTTCAGCGCCGCCGAGCCGATGGCGTTGACCAGGCGGTCGGCCTCCCGCGCGATGCACGCGCCGAAGATCTCCTCCTTGGATCCCAGGTACAGGTACAGCAGCGGCTTCGAGACCTGGGCGCCCTCGGCCACCTCGTCCATCGAGGCGGCATGGAACCCGTGCCGGGAGAAGACCTGCACGGCGGCGTCGAGCATCTGCTGTTCGCGCACCTTGCGGGGCAGCCGCTTGCGGCTGGGTTGCGGATCCATCGTGCAAGGGTATCCAACGGCTTCCTGAACTTACCGATCAGTAAACTTACTCTCGAGTAAGAATGCACTGAAGACCTTCAGCCTCGACCTGACCGACGATCAGAGGCGGCCGACGGATGGGTGATCACCGGTCAGAAGGCCTGGATCACCAACGGCGGGATCGCCGGGTGCACGTGGTGGTGGCCTCGGTGGACCCGTCGCTCGGCGCGCGCGGCCAGGCGGCGTTCATCGTCCCGCCGGGCACCCGGGGCCTGGCCGCCAGGTCCGCCGACGTCTTCCTGGACGAGGTCCGCGTCCCCGGGCACTGCGTGCTCGGCGGGAGGAGAAGCTCGACGAGCGCCTCGCCCGGGTCCGTGAGGGCGGCGCGGGCCGCGGGCAGGCGGCGATGGCCACCTTCGAGCTGAGCCGCCGACGGTCGGTGCACAGGTGCACAGGCGCACAGGCGCACAGGCGCTCGGGATCGCCCGGGCCGCGTACGAGTACGCGCTCGAGTACGCGGGGCAGCGCGTGCAGTTCGGCCGGTGGAGCGCTGCACCGGGACAGCAAGATCTACACCATCTTCGAGGGCACCAGCGAGATCCAGCGCCCCGTGATCTCCCGAGCCATCTCGGGCCTGCCGATCCGGTAGCGGACCTGTGCCGGCCGGGGCGCCGCCGTTCGTCCCGGGACGACACGGGGGAGTCCGGCGGCGGATGAAGCGCGCCATCCGGGTCGATCGGCCGAAAATGGGGCGATCACTCCCGAACCAGGACCGGGCCGCCGCCGGGCCTACCAGGGCCGAGGCCGTTCGGGAGGAGCGGACCCCGGCCCGGCGGCCGGGCCCGGTGGACGCCGGGTGCCCGCCCGGCGGCCGGGCCGGTGGAGCGGACGAGGGAGCTGGCGTGGGAGCGATGGCACGGTTCGGCGAACGGCTCAGGGAGCACGCCGGTGACCGCCCGGTCCTGCGGCGGTGGCCGAGCTGGGGTGCCGCCGCCGGGGCGGTGCTGTTCTACTGCCTGTCGCTCACACCGTCCATGCTGCCCCGCTCCTGGTGGCTGCAGGGCGCGGAGGCCGGGGTGACCGCCGCGATCGGGTACGGCTTCGGCGCGCTGCTCGGGGCGCTCGCGCGCCGGCTCGGGGCCCGGCCCGGGCCGCAGGTGCGCCGGATCGCCTGGGCCGTGCTGGCGGTCGTGGGCAGCGTCCTGGTGATCGCGGTGACGGCGCGGAGCGTCCGCTGGCAGGGGGATGTCCGGCGGGCGGTCACGCTGCCTCCGGAGATCTCCTGGTGGCGGTGGTCCCTGGTGCCGGTGCTGGCGCTGCTGGTGCTGGCGCTGGTCGTGCTGGTGGCCCGGCTGCTCCGGCTCGGCACCCGGATCGTCGTGCACGCCCTGGGCCAGGTGGTGCCGGGGGCGGTGGCGGCGGGCGCCGGGGTCGTGGTGGTGGCGGTGCTGGTGGTCGGTTTCGTCCAGGGGTTCCTGCTGTCCGGGGTGCTGAGCGTGGTCGAGGGCGCGGCCTCGCTGACCGACGAGGGGACGACGCCCGGCATCGTCCAGCCGCAGCTGCCGACCCTGTCGGGCAGCCCGGCCTCGCTGGAGTCCTGGCAGAGCCTCGGGTCCAAGGGCCGGGACTTCGTCGGCACCGCCGCGACCAAGGCCGAGCTGACGGCCTTCGCCGGCCACGAGGCCGTGGACCCCGTCCGGGTCTACGTCGGCCTGCGGGCCGCCGACACGCTGCAGGGGCGGGCGGACCTGGCCGTCGCCGAGCTGGAGCGCACCGGCGGGTTCAGCCGCAAGGTGCTCGCCGTGATGGCCACCACCGGCAGCGGCTGGATCAACAAGCAGGCCAGCGGGCCGCTGGAGTACATGTACGCGGGGGACAGCGCGATGGTGGCGATCCAGTACTCCTACCTGCCGAGCTGGGTCTCCGTCCTGACCGAGGACGAGGCCGTCGACGCCGGGCGGGCGCTGTTCGACGCCGTGCACGCCAAGTGGGCGACGCTTCCCGCCGCCGGCCGTCCGCGCCTGGTGGTGTTCGGCGAGAGCCTGGGCTCCTTCGCCACCGAGAAGGCCTTCGACGGGCAGCTGGACCGGCTGGCGACGGAGACCGACGGCGCCCTGCTGGTCGGCCCGACGTACGACAACCCGCTGTGGAAGCGGGTCACCGCCGACCGCGAGCCCGGCAGCCCGGTCTGGCGCCCGGTCTTCGAGGACGGCCGCTCGGTGCGCTTCGCCCAGGTGCCGGCGGACCTGGACGTCCCGGCCCGGCCCTGGGACGGGACCCGGATCGTCTACCTGCAGAACGGGTCCGACCCGATCGTCTGGTGGAGCCCGTCGATGCTGTTCAGCCGGCCGGAATGGCTGGAGGACCCGCGCGCCAAGGACGTCTCCCCGGCGATGCGCTGGTACCCGGTGGTCACCTTCTGGCAGGTGGTCTGCGACCTGATGGGCGCCAACAACGTGCCGCCGGGCTTCGGTCACCGCTACGGGACGCTCCCCACCGACGCCTGGGCGGCGATCGCGGCGCCGCCGGGCTGGACGGCCGCCGACACCGCGCGGCTGGCCGCGCTGATGGGCTCCTGAGGGCCGCGCCCGGCCCGCCCTCGCCGGGTCAGCCGGCCGGCCCTCGCCGGGTCAGCCGACCGGTCCGGGCGGGGCGCCTTTACCCAGGTGGACGTCGGGCGCGCCGCGCGGCGGGGGCGGCGTCGTGGGAGCGACCTGCGGCCGTGCCTGCGGTGGGGGTGGGTGCGGCGGGGGCGCGGCCGGGCCGGCGGTCAGCCCGGCGGCGGGCCGGAACGGGCGCCCGGCCTGCGCGCAGCGCTGCTCGAACCCCGGCGGGAGCCAGCCGCCGGTCAGCAGCCGGGGATGCGCGGGGAAGGACGTCAGCGCGGCGCGGACGAACATCAGCGACGCCCACGGCGTCTGCAGCTGGACGGTGGTGTACCCGCCGCCGTAGATGTCGTGGAACCCGGCCTCGAACAGGTCGGGGCCGGAAAGCTCGATCGACTCCAGGCCGTCCCAGGACAGGTGCAGCGGGCACTGCGGGTGGCCGAAGAACACGTGCCGGTCGGTGACCGTGAGCTCGCCCGTCCCGTCCAGCAGCCAGCGCGGCCGGGCGGCCAGTTCGGCGTTGCGCCGCCGGTTGGCGTTGCCGATCGCCGAGGCGGCCAGCGTGCCGATCACGAAGGCGGGCCCGCCGATCGCGAAGGTCGAGTTGTGCTGGTAACTGCCGTCGCCGAGCGGGCGCCAGCCCAGCCGGTGCGCCGGGCCCACCGCGAGCGCCCGCTCGCCCGGCTCCAGCCGGGCCCGGGTGGCCACCGGCGGTCGCTGGGCGAGCCGGCCGGCGTGGAGGTCCGCGAGGATCTCGCAGGTGTGCCAGAGGTACTCGTCCAGCACGGACCAGGCCGGCGCCTGGGGCAGCGGGGCCCCGCCGTACGCCGGTCCATGGGTGTATGCCATGTACTGCTTCCCCCCGGGAGCATGGGTGTCGTGTGCGCAGGTCGTCGGCGGCGGACGGCGCCCGCCCAATCTAGCGCGTCGGCCGGGGGCTCCGGGCGGATCAGCGGACGGTCCGTCAGGTGAGCACGCGCAGCGCGAACCCGGTCACGATGCCCAGGGCGTTGGTGGCCCAGTGCAGGCCGGCCGGGGCGAGCAGGCTGCCGCTGCGCCGCCGCAGTTCGCAGAAGAGGACCCCGGCCAGGCCGGTGAACAGGACGGTGCCGATCTCCACGACCACCACGCCGAGCACCGAGTCGCCGAACAGCGGGTTGAGGGCGGGCTTGTCGTCGGAGAGGTGCAGCGAGGGCAGGATGTGCCAGAGCCCGAAAAGGAGGGAGGAGCCGATGGTGGCGACCTTGACGTCCCACTCCTTGCGGAGCAGGCCGTAGAGCACGCCCCGGAAGGCGACCTCCTCCAGCAGGACGGTGCCCAGCGGGATCCGGACCAGCACCTGGAAGGCGACCGTGGCGCCGCTGTCGCCCTCGGTGCGACGGTCGGTGAACAGATCCCGGGTCGGCGGGAACAGGGCCCCCACCAGATAGACCGCGGCGACCAGGCCGATCAGGACGCCCGCCCAACGGGCGCCGCGACCCCAGCCGGCCCGGTCCAGGCCGGCGTCGGCCCAGGTCCCGCCGGCCAGGCGCAGCACGCCGAGCAGCACGGCGGCGGTCAGCGGCGCGGTGATCAGGTAGGCCCCGGGGGCGAGCCGGTTGTTGAGCAGGTTGACCAGCACCAGGACCAGCACGGTGACGGCCACGCCGGTCCGTACGCCGATCACGCCGCCGGCGCCCGGCTCGCTGCTCCCTCGATGCACTGTCGCCTCCTCACGGCCCGCTCTCCATCCTCGGGGCTGCGGGCCGGGATCGCCCGGGGGCGTGCCGGTGGGCGGGCCGGTGGGCGGGTCGGCGGAGAGGCCGGCCGGGGCGGTGGAGCGCCCGGCCGGCCTCGGCCGTCGTACCGGCGGGGCCGGGCGGTGGGACGAGGAGGGCGGTGCGGCGTGATCAGGCGGCGTGATCAGGCGGCGGGCAGCGCGGCGGCCCGGCGCCGGCGGAGCTGCAGTGCGGCGGCGACCAGCACGGTGACCGCGCCGAGCAGGCCGACCGCCGCCGCCAGGCTCCCCGCTGCGGGGGCCAGCCCGAGCAGGACCAGCGGGCAGATGAACTCGCCGAGGAAGAAGGCGGCGTTCCAGAGCCCGGTGCCCCGGCCGCGGTCGGCGAAGTCGAGCAGCGCCATCGCGCGGGTGAGCAGGGTCGGCAGCAGCATGCCGCCGCCCAGGCAGTTGAGGACGGCGCCGGCCACCAGGACGGGCATGCTGTCGGCGAGCCACATCACGCCGAAGCCGGCCGCGCAGAGCGCGAGCACGGCGGGCAGCAGCCGCTCGGCGTGGTCGGCGAGGCGGGTGAAGGTGAACGCGCCGATCACGGTGGCCACGCTGGCGGTGGCGGTGGCCAGGCCGATGGTGCTGGAGGCGGTGATGCCGAGGTCGTCCAGCAGGTTCGAGGTCATCACGGGCACGGTGTAGAAGACCACCGCGCCGAAGAAGGTGAGCGCGCAGGGGCCGGCCATCCGCCGCCAGGGGAAGGGGCTGGGGGCGTCCTGCGGGGAGGGAGCGGCGGCGGGCGTCGCGGCGCGGTCCGGGGTCGTCAGCACGGTGGCCATCAGCGGGGCCAGCAGCAGGCTCACCGCGTACGCCCAGAAGGGGGCGCGCCAGCCGGCCTCGCCGATCGCGCCGCCGACGGCGAAGAAGGCGGTGGCGGACAGGGCGCTGCAGATGGTCTGCAGGGCGAGGTAGCGTTCGCGCTGCTTGCCGGAGTAGTAGTCGCCGATCAGGGTGGTGCAGCAGGTCATGATGGCGGCTTCGACGATGCCGAGCAGGGCCCGGCTGGCGACGACGGCGCCCAGCGAGTCGAGCCAGAGCGGCGCGGTGCCGATCGGGGCGTAGAGCAGGCTGGCGCCGATCAGCAGGCGCTTGCGGCCGAGCCGGTCGACCAGCAGGCCGGCGAAGGGGGCCAGCAGGCCGAGGGCCAGGGCGGGGATCGTGAGCGCGACCGGCACCAGGGCCTTCGCGCCCGCGGTGGAGGCGAAGTGGTCCTGCATCTTGGGCAGCAGCGGGGCGATCAGGACGGCCCCGAGGATGGGCAGGCAGCTGCCGGCCATCAGTACGGCGGCCTGCAGGCGCGAGGCGGTGTGGGCCTCGGGGGTGGGCGGGGCCGCCTGGTCGATGGTGGCGGTCGTGGGGGAGGGCACGGTGAGTCTCCGTCAATGGGCGGGTTCGGTAAAGGTGAGGTATACACATAACCCTTTCGTCGTACCAACGTGGTGTCAGGTAGTGAACATCCGAGGCACGTTCGACGGATCTTCCTGTACCGCTCCGCAGCAGACGGCGCGACCGGGCGGGGCGCGACCGGACGCAGGACGCGACCGGACGGGCGGAGCGGACGGTCGGCGAGCCCGACCGTCCGCTCCGCCCGCCCACCCCTCGCAGGTCAGCCGAGTTGCCCCACCAGTGCGGCGATCCGGGCCGCCGCCGTGCCCGGCCCGGTCGGACCGGTGAACGACACCGCGGACAGCTCCGGCAGACGGCTGTGGCTCAACGCCGCCTCCTGGTACCGGAAGCAGCCGAAGTGCCAGTTGAGGATGCCGGCCATCCAGTCCTCCAGCTCGCGCACATAGCCGTCCAGGACCGCCCTGGCCTCCCGTGTCAGCTTGAAGTCGTCGTACAGCACCGGGAGTTCGTGCTCCACGACGTGCTGGAACTGCCGCATCCGGGAGTTCATCAGGTCGTCCACGATCGCGAGCGCCGTCGGGTAGTCGCAGTCGAAGAAGTTCTGCACCACGAGGACGCCGTTGTGCACCTCGCCCTCGTACTCGATCTCCTTCTGGTACGAGAACACGTCGTTGATCAGGCAGGCGTAGTCCGCCGCCGAGTTCTCCAGCGAGCGCAGCGGCCCGCTGCGGTAGATCTCCGGCGGCACCTGCCGGCCGTGCGCGAGCCGGCACAGACTCATCGTCAGGTCGGAGCCGAAGGTCTTGCGGCGCATCTCCAGGTAGTCCACCGGGTCGGGGACGCGGTTCTGCGCCTGGTTGGCCAGCTCCCAGAGCCAGCTCTCGATCATGTCCTCGACGGCGGTGCGGAACTTCGCCCGGGCATCCGGCGCCATCGGCCCGGCGGTCCTGGTCCACAGGTCCGCCAGACCGCGCTCCAGCGCGTTGGCGGGGGCCGGCGCGACGGCCCCGTCCAGCGGCATGAACAGCGAGAGCCGGGCGTTGCAGGCCTTGGCGCCGATCAGGTCGCGGGGGCGGCCGTAGACCACCGGGTAGTAGTCGTCCCCGTAGGTGCCCCAGGCCAGCCAGGCGGAAGTCAGGTCGAGTTCGGCCAGGGTGGCGTCCGGGTGGATGCCCGCCGAGCAGAGCGGCAGGTCGATGTCGGCGGCCCGCTTCTCGTCCCAGACGTGCGAGGCCGGGATGCCGGGCTGCGGCTGGAGCAGGCCCATCCGGCGGCACCAGTCGACGGTGTTGCGCCGGGAGGCGTCCAGGTGCGGGCTCAGCCGCAGTTCGAACGGCATCCGGAAGTCCGGCAGCCGGGACGGCCCGACCGGGCGGTGCGGTACGTGCGTGAAGCTCCGGGCCCGGCCCGGGCCGACCGAGGCGCCCAGGCGGGTGAGGTCCAGCGCCGAGGTCCCGAGCGATCCGGCGCCGTACGGCGACCAACTCGTGGGCGCCGTGCCGGAGCCGCCGCCGTTCATGTACCGGCTGGAGCGCATGTGCCACTCGTGGCCGCCCGACTGCCAGTCCTGCAGCCCCTTGACGTACGCCAGCACCCGCGCGCAGGCCAGCGGGTCGAGGCCGTGCTCGGCGAAGAGCGGGGCCAGCTCCGTCACGCAGGTGTTCTCGAACTGGTGCAGGCGCGAGGTGAGCAGCTCGTTGACCGCGTCGGCGGCCTCCTGGGTGGTGCAGCCGAGGAAGGTCTCCAGGACCAGGACGCCGTTGCTGCGCTCGCCCTCCTCCTCGGTCTCCCGCTGGTAGGAGAACAGGTCGTTGCGCAGGTGCACGCCGTCCGAGAAGGTGTCCTTGAGCACCCGCATCGGCCGGGAGGCGGCGATCACGGCCGGCACCTCGGCGCCGACCGCGTGCTCGATCAGGCCCGCCGACCAGGGCGCGCCGCCGACCTTGCGGCGCATCTCGATGTACTCGACCGGGTTGGGCGTGCGGCCGGCGTTGATGTTCGAGAGCTCCCAGAGCGACTCGTTGAGCAGGTGCTCGGTGCTCTCCGCGAACCGGGCCCGCCAGTCGGCGGACATGCTGGGTACCGTCCTGGTCCAGAGGTCCGCGAGACCGGCCTCGACCGGGTTGGTCGGCGCGGGCACCTCGGCGCCGAGGTCCAGCGGCATGAAGGCCGGCAGGCGGTCCAGGTAGGCCTTGCCGCCCTCGCGGTCCTGGGAGCGCTTGAAGATCTCCAGGAAGTGGTCGTCGAAGAAGAACACCCACACGTACCAGTCGGTCACCAGGGCGAGTTCCTCGGCCGAGGCGTCCGGGTGGGTGTAGGCGCAGAGCAGGGCGTAGTCGTGCGAGTCGAGGTCGTGCTCGTCCCAGATGCCGGAGCCTTCCACCATGCCCATCGAACGGGCCCAGGCCTTGGTGTGGGTGCGGGCGTGCTCCAGGTGCGGGTTCAGCCGGGCGGGGTGGGGGAGGTAGAACTCCGGCAGCTGGAAGGGCTGCGCGGGAGCGGATTTCGCGGACCCGGCCGCTTTCGTGGGGTCTGCTTTCGCGGGGTCTGCTTTCGCGGGGTCCTTTTTCGCGGGCCCGGCCGCCCCGGGGCTCGGCAGGCCCGGAACGGCGAGGCCGGGAATCGGGGCGCCGGGAATCGCCGGGGCGGAGTCCGCCGGCCGGGCGGGCGTCGGGCGCGGGTGCAGCAGGGTGGGGTTGGTGAGCCGGGGATTGGTGAGGCCCGGCCCCGGGAGCCCGGGGCCGCCGGGAACCGGGAGGCCGGGGCCGGGGCCGCCGGGGCCCGGCGGGCCGGCGACGGCGAGGTGCGGATTCGTCTGATCGGGCTGCGTCATGGGTGCCGTTTCTGATGCCGTGTCATCCGTTCGGCTCAGCATTACCCGGGCCCCCGAAGGCGTATCCGGCAACAGAAACAGTCATATCACCGGACAAAAATGGGGCCCCGCCGCATGCGGGGCCCCACCAGGTCGAACAGGTCGGAATCAGTTCCGGCGCACCGGACGGGCGTACGAGGGCATCAGTACGGACGTACGAGGAAATGCGCCGCGCCCGGAATTCCGACCTTCAGCAGCTCGTCCTCCTCGGGCGTGGTCGCGGTGCCGGTCTCCTGCTTGAGGATCGCGCGGGACAGGCTCTGCACCCACATCGCGCGCGGGCGGCGGCGGGCCTCCCAGGCGGCCAGGGCCCCGGCCACGTCCGGCGCGGTGTCCAGGCTCTCGGCCAGCACCAGGGCGTCCTCCACGGCCATCGCGGCGCCCTGGGCCAGGTGCGGCGTGCTGGCGTGCGCGGCGTCGCCGGCCAGCGCCACCCGGCCGACGTACCAGGCGTCCTCGACGGTGACCTGGGAGATCCGCGAGTACACCACCGCGGCCGGGTCGGTGACGTGGGTCAGGGCCGCGGCCACCGGGCCGGCGAAGGAGGTGAGGCGCTCGGCGAGCTGCTCGTGGGCGCGCTCCGGGTCCGGCCGGAAGTCCTCGGCCTCGGCGAACACCGTGCCCAGGTACATCAGGTCCTCGGTGATCGGGGTCAGCAGCGCCTTGGCGTTCCGGTTGCCGGCGCTCATCACCACGCCCCGGACCTCGGGGTCGCGCGGCACGGTGACCCGCCAGTTGGCGAAGCCGGTGTACTCGGGCTCGAAGCGGTCCCCGTACAGGCGCTTGCGCAGCGGCGAGCCGATGCCGTCGAAGCCGACCACCAGGTCCCAGCGGCCCGAGCTGCCGTCGGAGAGGGTGACGTCGACCCCCTCGCCGTCGTCGGCCAGGTCGGTGATGGTGGTGCCGAACCGGATCTTCGCGCCCGCCTCGGCGGCCGCCCGGCCGAGCACCTTCGCCAGCGCCGGGCGGGGGATGCCGTTGTTCGACGGGGCGTCCGCCATCCGCGGCTGCGGGATCTTGGCGAGGGTGGCGCCGGCCGGGTCGCAGATGGTCAGCACCTCCCACTCGAAGCCCGCCGCCAGGCACTCCTCCAGGACGCCGATCTCGCGCATCACGTGCAGCGCGTTGGAGGGCTGGATGATGCCGACGCCGAGGGCGTCGAGCTCGTCGCGCAGCTCGGCGACGTCGACCTGGTGGCCGCGCCGGGCCAGTGCGGTGGCCAGGGTCAGGCCGCCGATGCCGCCGCCGTGGATCAGGACGCGCAGGGGAGAGGACATGACGGGGGTCTCCAAGGGGGTGGGTCAGCCGACGGGTGCGGCCAGCGGTGCGGGCAGGGTCATCAGGTGGTCGACCAGGGCGAGCAGCAGGTCGCGGCCGAAGACCCGTTCGCGGACGTCGCCGAGCAGCAGCGGCACCTGCGGGTCGAGGTCCAGGGCGGCCCTGATCTCCTCCGGGGTGCGCGTGTTGCGACCGTGGAAGCAGTTGATCGCGACGACGAAGGGGATGCCCCGGCTCTCGAAGAAGTCGATCGACGCGAAGCTGCTCTCCACCCGGCGGGTGTCGACGATGACGACGCCGCCCAGGGCGCCGTTCACCAGGTCGTTCCACATGAACCAGAAGCGCTCCTGGCCCGGTGTGCCGAAGAGGTAGACCACCAGCTCGGAGCTGATGGTGATCCGGCCGAAGTCGAGGGCGACGGTGGTGGTGTCCTTGTTGTCGACGCCGCTCAGGTCGTCGACGCCGATGCTGGCCCGGGTCAGGTACTCCTCGGTGCGCAGCGGTGCGACCTCGCTGAGGGCGCCCACCAGGGTGGTCTTGCCCACGCCGAAGCCGCCCGCGATCAGGATCTTGACGGCGGCGGGTGCCGTCTGGCTGTTCGTCCCGATGGTCATGTTCTTCAGAGTCTCCGGAGTCCTTCGCGAACGGCCGTGAGCAGGCCGAGGTTCACGCCGCCGCCGCCCGCGGCCACCGAGAGCGGGGCGCGGGCGAGCAGCAGGCCCTGGGCGATCAGGTCGCCCAGCAGGATCTTGGTCACCGAGATCGGCAGGTTGAGACCGGCGGCCACCTCGGCCACCGCGGCCGGGCGGCGGCAGCGGTCCAGGATCAGGCGGTGCTCGGGCTGGAGCCCGCGCGGGGTCCGGCCGGCTCGGCCGAACTCCGCGCGGGGGCCGTCCTGGACGGTCGTCAGCACGGTGATGAGGGTGAGGTCGTCACGCTCCGGGGCGGTCCGGCCCCGGGTGATGGTGTACGGGCGCACCATCGTGCCCGACAGGTCGTCGTCCTCCTCCTCGTCGCTCCAGTGCGGCCTCACCCTCGGCCACCCCGGGCGGCGAACGCGTCGAACTCCGAGCGGGCCGGGGTGGTCAGCTTCTGGCCGACCTGCTGGACGAGGGTGTGCATGGCCACCGACATGACCTCGGCGTCGACGTCCTGCGAGGCCACCACCGCGAGGTGGGTGCCCTGAGCGGCCGCGATGATGAACAGCCAGAGGTCGGCGAGCTCGACGATCACCTGGTGGACCTGGCCGCCGTCGAAGAGCTGTCCGACACCGCGGGCCAGGCTCTGCTGGCCGGTGGCGACGGCGGCGAGCCGCTCGGCGTCCGACCGGTCGATGCTGCGGGAGTGGCTGACCACCAGGCCGTCGTCGGAGAGCAGAACGGCGTGCCGGGTTCCGGCCACCGAGTCGACGAGTCCGTCCAGCAGCCAGTCCAGGTCCTGATGGGTGGCTATCGTGCGCGTCATGTCCGGTCTTCCGTCCTAGGGGTGTTGGGATCCGTCCGCGGTCCGTCCCACGGGGACGGGCTCGGGGCGGGAACTGCGGGGTGCTGCTGGGTTCCGGTGTCCTCGCCCTGGCCGCGCGCGGCCCGGGACTGTCGCTGGAAGGCGCCGATGGCGGCCCCGGACCGGCGTGGTGCCGGACTGCGGAAGACGTCCTCGGCGGGGGGCGGGGCCTGCGCGGGCAGACCCTGCCCGGGTGGCGGCAACCGGAGTTCGGCGGCCAGGTGGGCCTGCCGGACCCGGCGCGGCAGCGGCTTCTCGTCGGCGGTCAGAGCCTCGCCGGACTGCCCGCCGTGGCCGTACGCGTCGGGCGGCGAGGCCCAGGAGGGCCGGGCCGCCGGCCGGTCGTGCCCGGTGGGGGCGTGCTCGGTGTACGGGTGGGTGGCGCCGCGGTGGCGGTCGTCGGCGTACCCGGCGGCCGGTCCGTCGTGCTCCGGGTAGCCGAAGGCGGGCGCCGGGTCGGCCTCGCCCGGGAACCGGTCGGGCGTGTAGCCGCCGGTCGGGAAGCCGTCCGCGGGGAAGCCGGGGACGGGCAGCCGGGGCGTCATCGGCCCGTCCGTCCCGAACCCGTCGGCCGCGAACCGGTCGCCGGCGAAGCCGTCAGCCGCCGGGGCGTCCGTCCCGAAGCCGGGGGCCGGGAACCCGTCCGTCCCGAAGCCGGCGGCCGGCCGGCTGCGCCGCGGACGGCCCGCGCCGGAGTACTGGGCCTCGGCGAACTCGGCCTCGGCGTAGGTGGGTTCGGCGAATCCGGGCTCACGGTGATCGGCTTCCGGCAGTTCGGGCAGCGACAGCACGGTCGCCATCGGCTCGGGCAGCGCGGCCGGTACGCCGGCCAGCGCCCGCCCCCGGTTGCGGGCGGGCAGCGGGATCGGCTCGACGGGTACGGCGTTCTCGTGCTCCGGATTCCCGTCCGAGACCAGCTCGGCCGGGACGAGCACGACGACCCGGGTGCCGCCGAAGGCGGACGGGCGGAACTCCACCCGCAGGCCGGAGTTGGCGGCGAGCCGGGCCACCACGTAGAAGCCGAGCCGGATGTCGTCGGCCTTGGCCAGCACGTCCATCCGGGGCGGCCGGCTCATCAGCTCGTTGGCCGCGGCGAACTGCTCCGGGTCCATGCCCAGGCCGCGGTCCTCGATCTCGATGGCCAGGCCGCGTCCGACGACGGCGGCCCGCACCTCGACGGGCGTGGGCGGCCGGGAGAAGGTGGCGGCGTTCTCCATCAGCTCGGCGAGCACGTGCGCGACCGGGCCGACCGCGCGCTCGGACAGCCACGGGCTGCCCTCGACGTCCAGCATGATCCGGCGGTAGTCCTGCACCTCGCCCTGGGCGGAGCGGAGCACGTCGAGCAGCGGGACGGGCTTGCGCCAGCGGCGCTGGGGCTGGCCGCCGGCGAGGATCACCAGGTTCTCCTCGTAGCGGCGCAGCCGGGCGGTCAGGTGGTCGAGGTCGAAGAGGCCCTCCAGGACCTCCGGGTCCTCGTGCCGGCGCTCCAGCTCGTCCAGCTTCTTGAGCTGGAGGCCGATCAGCAGCTGGGTGCGGCGGGCGATCCGCTGGAGCAGCCGCTCGAAGCCGCGGTACTGGTCGGCCTGCCGGACGGCGGTCTCCAGGGCGCTGGTGCGCGCGAGGTTGAGCGCGTGGCCGAGCTGGCCGAGCTCGTCGCTCGCGGTGGCCTCGCCCTGGTCGCCGACGGCCCGGCTCTCGGCCTCGACGTCGACCTGCTCGCCGCGGCCGAGGCGTTCCACCACCTCGGGCAGGGTGCGCTCCAGCTCCTGGGCCTGGCCCTGCAGTTCGAGGATCCGGCGGCGCAGCGAGCGGGTCAGGCGCCAGGTGGTGATGATCACGGCGACGACCGCGAGCAGGCCGACCAGGCTGGTCAGCGCGACCTTGACGAGCAGGGCGATGGTGGTCGACTTGCCGACCTCCACCACGCCGGCGGTGCGGGTCTCCATCAGCTTCACCAGCTGCGGGTTGACCTGGTCGACGGCCTGGCGCCACTGGTCCTGGAGCGGCGGGAGCTTGACACCGCCGCCGGCCTCGGTGGCGGCCGGGCGCATCAGCGCCTGCTCGACGGCGGCCTTGGCCTGCCAGGCGGCGCTGTTGGTCAGCGTCTGCCAGGCCGGCGCCTCGGCGGCCGGCAGGTACGGGGTGATCTTCGTGGTGATCAGGAAGGACTGGTTGCCGATGGACTGCTGGACCAGCTGGAGGTCCGCGGTGCTCAGTTTCCCGCTCTGCCAGCCGCGGGCCAGCACGGCGTCCTCGCGGGCGAGCATCTCCTTGGCCCAGAAGGCGTCGACCAGGGCCCGGGAGATGTACGTCATCTCACCGTTGTCCACGTGGCTGAGCGCGGTGAACAGCGAGAGGTCCACCGAGATGAGGTCGGTGTAGTAGCTGAACACGGCCTGCTGGTCGGCCGAGCCGCGGTCGATCATGGCGCGCTGCGCGGGCAGCTGCGTCATCGCCTGGCGGGCCTGGAACACCGCCGTCCGGACCTCGGCCGGGGCGTCCGCGGCGACGTCCTCGGAGAGCGCCTGGAAGGTCCGGACGGCCTCGTCGGTGAGCTGGCGCTGGCGGCGCAGCGCCTCGGTGGACGCGCCCGGGTCGACCAGCGCCTCGGCGCTGAGCCGGCGTTCCTCCTGGAGGTTGTAGTACACGATGTTGGACGGCTGTCCGGCCTTCTGGGCCAGCAGCCCCTGGCCGGCCTGCCGCTGGAAGTCGAAGATGGTCTGACCGCTGGTCACCGCCCACAGCGCGGCGAGCGCGAGGCCGGGTACCACCGCCAGGACGAGGAGCGCCGTTCGCAGGGACAGCCTGGGGGGCTTCTTTCCGGCTCTGCCGCCTCTGGGGCTCGGCGGCCCGGCGGCCGCCCCCTGACCAGGTGAAGCGGTCCGCCGATTGGCACGCGCGCGCAGAGCATTCTCCTCTGGGATGGCGGTGGTCCGTCGGGACGACCGTCTGGAGTATGGCTTTTGACGAAGCGATACTAGTCATACTGTGTTACGGGAGTGAAAGTGCGCCCGTCCTATGGACGTCGGGCGGGCATCACCCGAGGTGGCCTCCACGGTTCGTGCACGTTGTCCAGACCTGTCAACTCCACGGGCCCGGACCGATGTACATGCCGGAGCGCGCCGGCACCCGCCCGACGAGGTCCCGCGCCCGGCGGAACGCCTCCGGTCGGGGCGTCAGCACCCGCGTCCCCAACAGGACCTGGCCGGGCGTCGGCCGATCCGGCGAGACCCCTGGCCGCAATCGGCGCTGGTCGTCCGGCGCCCGTCCGGCCGGTGCGCCGGGGCCCGGGCACGCCGGACGTTGCGGGGGACCACCCGCGGCGCTGCGTACGGGGATCGCGCCCCGGTGCCGGCCCGCTCCCGGGCGGGGAGCGGCCGGCGCCCACGGGCGGGGCGACGGAGGACCTCGTCGCCCCGCCCCGAGGCCGTGGTCACTCCCGGGTACCGGTCCCCGGGGCCGACCGGGTGTCGACCTGTCCGGTACCGGTCCCCGGGGCCGACCGGGTGTCGACCCGTCGTCCTCGTGCTCCGGGGACGGCCCGACGGGAGTCCGGCCTGCGCGGGGCCTCCGGCGCCCCGGGAGTGCGCCGGAACCGGCCGAAACCGGCCTGCCGGGCGAGCTCGGATCGGCCCCCGCCCGCAGTAGGGTTGACGTACCGAGGACGTTGCGGACGCCGGCATCCGGACCGGCGTCGCCCCCGGACAGTCACCCGGTTCGTCGAGAGCCGGAGACGGGCACGCCATGGCCACCGACCGCACCTTCCCGTACCCGATCTTCCAGGCGCCCGGTCTGCTCGGTCCGGTGGACCGCCGCGGCGCGCGGTTCACCCTCGATCCCTCGCTCTCCCACACCGGCATGTTCGACGGCGCCTGGTGGCCGCGCTCGCGCGAGCTGGGCCGCGAACTGCCCGCCCTGATCACCGCGCTGCGCCGCCGGGTCGGCCCGATCCTGCACGTCGGCGTCGAGCGGACGGCCTGGCACACGGTGCCGGACCGGGTCACCGTCGACGGGCGGGTCGTACGCGTCAACTGCTTCTCCTCCAGCGTCCACACCATCGGCGTCGGCGGCGGGCACCAGGACCACTTCCTGCTGCTGGTCGTCCCGCCGCGGACCCGCCCGACCGTGGCCCGCACCGCGATGGCCTCGGCGGCCTCTCCCGGCAACAGCACCCTGGCGGCCCGGATCCTCACCGCCGCGTCCCTGGCCCGGCCCGCCGCGGCGGCCCGCACCACCCGGCGCAACGCCACGTCGAGCTGGCCGCCGCCGTGGCCGCCGCCGTGGCCCGTCCCGCTGCCGCCCGGGCCGCAGCCGTTGCCGCCGCTGCCGCAGCCCGGCGGCTGACCGGCGGGCGAGCGACGGGCGACCGGGGGCGGGGACGGGCGGTCGGGTCTGCCGGGGCGTGTGCTCAGGTCCCCGCCGCGGGCTCGTCCGGGCCGGTGCCGAGGCGTTCGACGGCGACCATCGCGGCGTCGTCGTCGAGGTGTCCGCCGGCGTGCGCGAGCAGGTCGCGGCGCAGCTGTGCGAGCAGCGCGGCCGGGTGTTCCCCGGCCCAGCGGCCGATCCGTTCGTCGAGGGGGTAGAAGCTCCGTGCGGAGTCACGGGCCTCGATCACGCCGTCGGTGTACATCAGCAGCCGGTCGCCGGGCCCGAACGGGAAGACCTCCACCTGGTAGCCGTCCGGCGTCAGGTCGCCGAGCCCGAGCGGCGGGGCCGGGCGGCGGGCGGTGAGGGCGGTGACGGTGCCCCGGCGCAGCAGCAGCGGCGGCGGGTGGCCGCAGTCGACCATCCGGATCTCGGTGCCGTCGTCAGGGATGTCGAGGATCACCGCGGTGATGAACGACTCGCCCGGATCTTCGCCCGGGTCGTCGGCCGCGGCGGGCTGGGCGAGGTCCCAGCAGATGCTGCCGTCCAGGTAGGTCGCCAGCTCGGGCAGGGTGGAGTGCAGGTGCGCGGCCGCCCGGAAGGCGCCGAGCAGCAGCGCGGCGTCGCCGAGCGAGGCCAGCCCCTTGCCGCGGACGTCGCCCACCAGCAGGCGGGTGCCGGTCGGGGTCCGGGCGACGGCGTAGAGGTCCCCGCCGATCTGCGCCTCGGCCTCGGCGGCGAGGTAGACCGAGGCCAGCCGCAGCGGTCCGATCCGGTCGGGCAGCGGGCGCAGCAGGACCCGCTGGGCGGCCTCGGAGACCGAGCGGACCTGGTGCAGCTCCCGCTCGTGCCGGTCGCGGAGCACGCGCAGCAGCACGATGAAGGCCGACACCCCGATCAGGGCGGCGACCTGCGCCAGGTGGTTGGCCGTGGTCAGCCCGTCCCGGAACAGGCCGATCAGGACCTGCGCGGCGATTGCCAGCAGCGCCGCCACGGTGGTGGCCCGGGCGCCGCCGAAGGAGGCGGCCAGGGCGGGCGCCACGATCAGCAGCGGCCCCAGGTGGATCTCCGGCGGCGCGAGGATGTCGACGACGGTGATGGCCACGATCAGCACGAGCGGGATCACCTGCAGTGCACGGCCGGGCCGCCACCACCCAAGGCGTCCGGGGGAGCTCTGCTGTGGGGACACGTCTCCTCTGTACACCGGGCCCGTGCACGGCGCCATGCGGCTCGCGGTCGGTGCCCCGGGCGGCGGGCCGGCGGGCGGGGTTCGGACGGGCGGTGGGCCGGCGGACGGTGGGTCAGTCCGCCGCGCCGTAGCGGGCCAGGTAGTCGGCGAACCGCGCGACGTCCTCGTCGTCCCAGTCGGTGAACCGCTCGGTGAAGGAGAGCCGCCGCTGCTCGGCGGCCTCCCGCAGCAGGGTCAGACCGGCCTCGGTGGGGCGCAGGATCTGGCCGCGCTGGTCGTCCGGGTCGGCCTCGCGGACCAGCAGCCCGAGCTTCTCCAGCGCGCCGACCTGCCGGCTCACGGTCGACTTGTCGAGCATGAAGTACGAGGCGACGTCGGCGGCCCGGCAGCCGCCGCGCTCGTTCATCAGGTCCAGGATGCTGTAGGTGACGAGCGAGAGGTCCGGGTGGAGCTGCGAGGCCTTGTGCCGGGCACGCCGGGCGAAGGCGGTGAGCTCCCGCTGGATGGTGTCGATCGACGACTCGCGGCCGCTCACGGGCACCTCCTCGGCTTCGGGCGGACCGGCTGCGCGGTGCCGCGGACACGGTGTTGCACAGTACAACGCCGGACGGGATCGGGCCTGCTCAGGGGGTGGGCCGCCAGGCGCGGGCGGCGGCGATCCGGCGCACCGCGCTGGGGTGGGTGGCGAACAGCAGCTCCAGCACCCGCGGCGGGTCGACGTCCGACACGTTGGCCACCGCCAGCCTGCGCTGCATCGCGATGAACCGCTCGCGATCCCCGGTGAGATCCAGTGCGTGCCGGTCCGCCCGCGCCTCCACCCGCCGGCTGACCGCGCACTGCGGCGGGCCGGCCAGCGCGCCGATCAGCGCCGCGCAGGCGGCCATCAGCGGCAGCACCCGCGGATCGGCGGCGGAGTCGGCGCCGGCCGTCGAGAGCAGCGGCTCCCAGCTCGTGAGCAGCCCCAGCGCGCAGACCGCCAGGGCCGCCCCGAGCGCGCCGAGCAGCGTCCCGGTCAGCACGTCCCTGGCCTTCACATGGCCCAGCTCGTGCGCCACCACCAGCTCCACCTCGCCCGGGTCGGCGGTGCTCAGCAGGGTGTCGTACGCGACGATCCGGCGGGTGGCGCCGAGACCGGAGACGTACGCGTTGAGGGCGGTGGTCCGGCGGGAGGCGTCGGCCACCAGCACGTCCCGCACCCGGACGCCGTCCCGGGCCGCCAGCGCCAGCAGGGCCTCCCGCTGCGGCCCGGGCGGCATCGGCGCGAAGCGGTTGAACACCGGCTCGACCACCAGCGGGAACAGGAAGGACAGCGCGGCGGTCAGCAGCGCGGCGCCGGCCGCCGCCGGGATCCACCAGCCGTCGGGGGAGTGCTCGGTCAGGGCGAACAGCACCAGTACCACGGGCAGGGCCAGCGCCAGGGTCAGGGCCAGGCCGCGCAGGGCGTCCGCGGCCCAGCCGCCCCAGCCCTGGGTGACCAGCCCGTACTCCCGCCGGACGGCGGTCACCCGGGCTCCGAACGGCAGCGCGACGGCCTGGCCGAGCAGGACCAGGGCGGCCGTCCCGGCCAGCACCGTGGCCGTCCGGCCGCCGCCGAACAGCCCGCCGGCCGCCGTCACCAGGCCTGCCCCGGCCGGGGTGAGGCCCAGCCCCAGCGAGAGCGCCAGCCCGGCCAGCCGCCCGCCGAGCGCCCAGGGGGACTGCGCGCGGCGCAGCGCGCGGCCGCGGGCGCGCTCGGCGGGGGTGAAGTCGGCCGCCCCCGGTGCGGGGTCGGTGCCAGGTGCGGGGCCGGTGTCCGTGTCCGTACGCATTCCACTCCCCGGGCTCGTGGGCCGGCAGCTGCCGGGTCCAGGATCGCGCACCGGCGGGGTCGCGCGCACCGCCGCGTCCGGCCCCGGGCCGCTCCCGGGTGGGGCGCGCCGGGGCCGCCGGGCGCCGCGCCGGCGCCGTGGGCGCCCGGCGACGTGCCGGTTCATGTGGAGGCGGAGTGAAGGGCACAAGGCCGGGTGGCGTAGTCTGTCCGCGCTCTTGCCAACCCCCGGGGGGACTCCATGCGCCGCGTCGCGCCCGTGCTCGCACTGCTGCTCGCCCTCGCCCCGGTGGCCGCCTGCGGACCCGACGACCCGCCCCGCGACCGTGCCGCGGACGCGAAGCCGGCCCCCACCAGCGCCCCGGCCACCACCGCCTCCCCGTCGGCCGCACCCCGGCCGGAGGGCGTGATCACGGTGGCCTTCGCCGGTGACGTCCACTTCGAGGGCCGGACCGAGAGCCGCCTGGCCGTCGCGGCGCCCGAGCACGCGCTCGGCCAGATCTCGCAGACCCTCTCCGACGCGGACCTCGCCGTGCTCAACCTGGAGACCGCGATCACCGGGCGCGGCACGCCCGAGCCCAAGCTCTACACCTTCCGCACCTCGCCGAAGGCCCTGGACGCGCTGAAGGACTCCGGCGTCGACGTCGTCTCGCTGGCCAACAACCACGCGGTGGACTTCGGCGCCGACGGCCTGACCGACACCCTGGCCGCCAAGGACGGCTCGCCGATCCCGGTGGTGGGCCTCGGCCGCAACGCCAAGGAGGCCTACGCCCCGTACCTGACGACCGTCCGCGGGGTGAAGGTGGCCGTGGTGGCCGCCAGTCAGGTCGAGGACCTCACCAACCAGAAGTGGCGGGCCGGTGCCACCAAGCCCGGGATAGCCTCGGCACTGGACGTCCCGGCGCTGCTGAAGGCCGTCGAGCAGGCGAAGAAGCAGGCCCCCGTGGTGATCGTCTACCTGCACTGGGGGGACGAGGGCAAGGCCTGCCCGACCACCGCGCAGACCGGGATCGCCAAGAAGCTCGCCACCGCCGGGGCCACCGCCGTGGTCGGCACCCACGCCCACACCATGCTGGGCTCCGGGATGCTCGGCAACACCTACGTCGGCTACGGCTTCGGCAACTTCCTCTGGTACGGCACCTCCGACTACCCGTTCTCCAACGAGACCGGGGTCACCACGCTGACCCTGACCGCGGCCGGCAAGGTCGCCGGCGAGAGCTTCACCCCCGCGCTGGTGGACGACGCCGGGGTGCCGCAGCCGCAGACCGGCGTGGCCGCCACCGCCGCCCTCAAGCGCCGTGACGGCCTGCGCGGCTGCACCGGTCTGGCCGCCGCCCCGGCGGCCCCGGCGGCCCCGGCGCCGTAGGTCCCGGCCCCGCCGTCGCGGCTGCGGGGCGGAGCGCTCACTGCTCCGCGCCGCCCCGGTGGTCGGCCTCGCCGGCCTTCCAGTAGCCCTTGGCCCGGACGCCTTCGCGCTCGAAGCCCCGCTCCCCGAGCAGGTGCCGGCGGATCCCGGTGACCGCCCCGGCCTCGCCGGCCACCCAGGCCGCGCCCCGGCCGGGCGGCAGGGCCGCGTCCCGGACGGACTCCAGCAGCAGCTCGCCCTTGCGGTGGCCGGTGCCGGCCCGGGGCAGCCAGTGCACGGCGGCGTCGGCGGCCGTCCGGCAGGGCAGGGTGTCCTGCGGGAGGCCGGTCTCCAGCAGGGCCAGCACCGGGAACCCGCGCGGCAGCGCGGCGAGCAGGGCGAGGGCGGCGGGCTGGGCGCTCTCGTCCGCGACGAGCAGCAGGTGGCCGGCGCCCTCCGGCGTGCGCAGCCGGCCGCGCGGCCCGGCGATCCGTACCGGCTCGCCGGGGCGCGCGGCGGCGGCCCAGCGGGCGAAGGGCCCCCGGCCGTGCAGGACGACGTCGAAGTCCGCCTCGCCCGGCCCGGGCCGGTGATGGCGGACGGTGTAGGCCCTGGACACCGGGGCGCCCGCCGGGTCGGCCACGGTGAGCTTGGCCCACTGGGTGGGCTGTTCGAAGGCGAGCGCGGGCAGGGTCGGCCCGGTCAGCGTGATCCGGACCATGGCGGAGGTCAGCGGGGTCACCGCCGTCACCACCGTGTCGTGGACGGGTCGGGGACGGGAGAAGGGCAGACGCATGGCGCCTCCTGGCTGGGGTCGGGGGTGGCCGGGCGGAGCCCGGGCGGGCCGGCTGCGGCGAGTGGGCCCGCGGGCACGCCGGGCCGCCGGCTCGCGGCCGGGGACGGGAAGCGGCCGGGGACGGGAAGGGGGGCACCGGCCCGTGACGGGCCGGGGGAGTTGCGGGTACGGGCGGTCCTGCCCGCGTACGGGCCCAGGTGCGTACCGGCGCGGTGGTGCGGGGCCGGTGGTGGCCCTGGGCCTCAGGCCGTACGGGCGCGCAGGGCCCGGTCGAGCTGCTGGTCCAGCTCGACGGGGTCGGCCGGGCCGCGGACCAGCAGGGCGCGGTAGTAGAGCGGCGCGAGCAGGGCGTCCAGCAGGGCGGCGGCTTCCTCGTCGCCCACGGCGGCCCGCGGGTCCAGCTCCGCCAGGCAGGTACGGACCCGCTCGGTGTCCCGGGCCCGCAGCTCGCGCAGGAAGCCGTCGTGCAGCAGCTCCGCCGTCCGGGCGTCGAGCTGGGCGTGGCCGACGAGGGCCTGCAGCACCCGGCCGGCCGGTGCCTCGGCCAGGAAGGCCGCGAACCGGTGCAGGTAGCCGCGCAGTTCGGCGACGGTGTACCCGGCGCCCTCGGCCGGCTCCGGCCAGGCCAGCGCCTCGCCGGCGTCCAGCACCAGGTTGTCGTACAGGATGTCGACCTTGGACTTCCACCAGCGGTAGATGGTCTGCTTGGCGACGCCGGCCCGGGCGGCGATGCCCTCGATGGTCAGGCCCTCGAAGCCGCGCTCCACCAGCAGGTCGTCGGTGGCGTTCAGGACGGCCAGGCGCGCGGCCTCGTTGCGGCGCGGCCCGCTGCTGGGCGGCTCGGCGGCGGGGCCGGACGGCCTGGTGGCGGCGATGGCGCTGGAGTCCTTCCGGGCGGCTGCGGGCAGGCCGTCGCGCCGGTGGCGGGGGCCGTGATCGGCGCCCATCCTCTCACGGTGCACCGGGCCGTCCGCCTGGCGCGCCCGGCCGCCGCCCGCCCGCAGGCGGCTCACCGGCCGGTCCGCCCGGCGCGCGGGAGCCCCACCGCGACACCGGCCGCGAGCAGGGCGACCAGCCCGCTGAAGATCACCCCGGCGGTGCGCAGCCCGGCCAGCTGGATCAGCACGCCGACCCCGATGACGGGCACCGAGAGCATCGAGTACAGGTTCGCGAAGAAGGTGGAGACCGCCTCGCCGCGGCGCTGGGGCGGGGTGCCGCCGTTGATCACGCCCAGGCCGTTGCCGACCGCGATGCCGGTGGCCAGGCCGTTCACGGCGGCGCCGGCCACCAGGGGTGCGGCGGACTCGGCGAGCAGGGCGGTGGCGATCAGCGCGGCGGCCAGCACCAGGCCGGCGCAGGCCACCGGCAGGGCCCGCGGCGGTGGCAGCGCCCGGGTGGCGAACTGGCCGAGGGCGGTGCAGGTGAAGGCGAGGAAGACGACCAGCCCGGTCAGCGCGTGGTTGGTGAGGTGCAGGAGGCCGCCCAGGAAGAGCCCGGTGACGGCGGTGAGGACGCCGAGCACGGCGAAGCCGGAGCCGGCGGTGAGCGCGGCCCGCAGGAAGGGGCCGCGGATCCCGGCCGGCACCCGCAGGGCCTGCAGCCGCAGGGTCGGGCGGGTGCGCTCGCGCACGCTCTCCGGTACCAGCACGAGGGCGGGCAGCGCGGCGGCCAGCAGGATCAGGGTGACCGTCCAGGGCAGCCGCAGCGGCGAGCCGGCCCACTGGGCGAGCACGCCGGAGATCAGGGTGCCGCAGGCCAGTCCGCCCATGTTGGCGCCGATCGCGACGCTCTGGGCCCGTGCCCGGCCCTGCGGCGGCGCCAGGTCGAGCAGGGCGGCGGTGGCGCTGCCGGTGATCAGCGCGGCGGAGAGCCCGGACAGCACCCGGGCGGCCAGGATCCAGGCCAGGCCGTCGGCCGCCAGGAAGAGGCCGGCGGCGGCCGCGGCGAGCAGCAGGGCGACGGCGATCACCGGGCGGCGGCCGATCTCGTCGGAGAGCCGGCCGAGGACGAGCAGGCCGACCACCACGCCCAGCGCGTAGACCGCGAAGATCACCGTGACCATCAGCGGGGAGAAGCCGAATTCCCGCTGGTAGAGCGGGTAGAGCGGGGTCGGCACGGTGGTGCCGGTCATGGTGGCCCAGAAGGCGTAGGCCAGGGCGGGCCGGGCCGCGGCGCCGGCGCGGAACCGCCCGCCGATGCGGTCACGCAGGCCGGGGCGGGCTCCCGGCGGGCTGTCGGTGGTGGTCATCGGGGCGACTCCTCAAGCTGGACGCAACGTTGCGTTGCGCCTGAAGCTAACACTGGACGCAACGTTGCGTCTACCCGTATGCCGCTCCGCCCGGCACCCTGCCGGACGCCGGCCGGACCGCACCCGCTCGCCCCGTCCAGCCTCGCGCCTACCGGCCGACGCCGCCGCCCGGATGTGCTCTGCTGGAGAGGTGGAGCCCCGCCGCACCCCGGGAGGAACGCCCGTGACGCACCGCCGCCGCATCCGACCGGCCCGCGCCGTCGCCCTGCTGGCCGCCGCGCTGCTGCCGGCTGCCACGGCCTGCACCGGGCTCAGCCCCGCCCCCGTCACCAACCCCGGTGCCACCGACGCCGTCCAGGTGCAAGCCACCGTCGCGCAGGACCTCGACACCCCCTGGGGCATCGCGCTGCTCCCCGGCGGCGACCTGCTGGTCGGCTCCCGGGACACCGGCCGGATCGCCCGGATCGCCGCCGCCGGCGGCGCGAAGACCGACCTCGGGGCCGTCCCCGGGGCGGCGGCCGGCGGCGAGGGCGGCCTGCTCGGCCTCGCCCTGTCCCCGGCCTACGCCACCGACCACCTGGTCTACGCGTACCTCACGACCGGCAGCGACAACCGCATCGTCCGCCTCCGCTACGACCCCGCCGGGCCGGCCGGCGCCCAACTCGGCTCCCCGCAGGCGATCCTGACCGGCATCCCCAAGGGCACCTACCACGACGGCGGCCGGATCGCCTTCGGCCCGGACGGCATGCTGTACGCGGGGGCCGGCGACAGTGGCCAGGGCGGCGCGATCGCCCAGGACACCGGCTCGCTCGGCGGCAAGATCCTCCGGATGACCCCCGACGGCGCCCCCGCCCCCGGCAATCCGTTCCCCGGGTCGGTCGTCTACTCCTACGGCCACCGCAACGTCCAAGGGCTCGCCTGGGACCCGCAAGGCCGGCTCTGGGCCTCGGAGTTCGGCCAGAACACCTGGGACGAGCTCAACCTGATCCGGCCCGGCGGCAACTACGGCTGGCCGGTCGTCGAGGGCACCGGCAACCGCGAGGGCTTCGTCGACCCGGTCGTCACCTGGCACACCGACGCGGCCTCCCCCAGCGGCATCGCCTACGCCGACGGCGCCATCTGGATGGCCGCCCTGCGCGGGGCCCGGCTCTGGCGCATCCCGCTGGCCGGCACCACCACCGCCGCGCCACCGCAGGAGTTCCTCAACGGCACCTACGGCCGGCTGCGCACCGTCCTCACCGACAAGGACGGCACCCTGCTGCTCAGCACCAGCAACACCGACGGGCGCGGCGACGTACGGCCCGGCGACGACCGCGTCCTGCGCCTGCGCCTGCAAGCCCCCTGACCTGCCCCGCCGCCGCCGGCCGCGCGATCCGGGGCCCGCCCGACCCGTTGTCAGTGCGCCCCGCTACGTTCCTCCCATCACACACCAGCAGCTGGGAGGAGCGCGGCCGTGGCATGGGTTCAAGCGGGGGCGGGCGGCTATGAAGTCGCGCTGGACGCCGAGGGGAAGGTGATCTGCCGCAACGCGGCCGGGCGCCTGTTGAAAGCCGTCCCTCCCAAGCTCGGTGACGATCCGGTCGTCACCGGACTGCGCCAGCTCACCGAGTGGCTCACCGCGCACCGGGCCGGCTGCCTGGCCGACGTGGAGCGCTGGATGGTCCGCTCGCTGCCGGTGCCCTCCGCCGTCGTCACCGCGGTCTGGGCCGACGAGGCCTGGCAGGAGGTGCTCCGCGACCTGGTGGTGACCGGCGCGGACGGCGAGGTTGCCGGGTTCCTGCGCGGCGCCGACCCCGAGCGCGGCCTCGGCCTGGTCGACCTGGACGGCGACACCGTCCGGCTGACCGCCGCCGAGATCCGCATCCCGCACCCCGTCCTGCTCGAAGACCTGGACGACCTGCGGGAGTTCGCCGTCGAACTCGGCGTCGACCAGCAGGTCCAGCAGCTCTACCGCGAGGTGTGGCACCGCCCGCCGGGCCAGGACCTCACCGCCACCTCCGTCGACACCTACGCCGGCGGACGCTACAAGGAGCTGCGCGAACTCCTCGGCTGCTGCGCGCGGCTGGGCTACCGGGTGCGCGGCGGCTGCGCCGTCGTCCCGGTGGTCGAGGCCGGCCGGCAGCTGGAGGCCCGGCTCTGGGTCGGCGACTACTACGAGTACGACGCCTGCGAGACCGGCTCGCTCAGCTGGACGGGCGCCGACGGCAAGATCCTGCCGGTCGGCGAGGTCGGGCCGGTGGCCTGGTCGGAGGGCATGCGGATGGCAGCCGGGCTGTACGCCGGGCGCACGATCGAAGGGGAGGGGACGGCATGAGCGCCGATCACAGCGGGACGACCGGGTACGAGGGACTGCTCGAAGCCGGGGCCGTGCTGCCCGCGGGCACCCTGGCGGGAGCCGGCCGGCCCGGCAGCGCCGCCGATGTCCTCACCGCCCGCAGCTACGCCCACCCCGTCCTCGGCGAACGGCGCGTGGTGCGCCTGGTGCCCGCGATGCTCGGCCCCGCCGAGGACCTCGCCGCCGACTTCCTCGGCCTCGCCCCGGCGGCCGCCCCGGTCGAGGTCGGCGAGGTCCGCCAGGAGGCGCTCGGCTTCCCCGCCTGGGCCCTCGTCCACGACCCGGCCAACGGCCACCACGCGCTCGCCCTGGTCAAGGAGATGGAGCGGCTCGCCCGGCAGGCCAAGTCCAAGCCCGGCAACGCCAAGGACGGCTTCGAGGCACTCGCCGTCCGGCTCGGCCGCGCGGTGCCGCAGTTCCTCCCGACCTACTGCGAGGAGGTCGGCCGGATCTTCCTGGAACAGGGCAACCAGACCTACGCCGGCACCTTCTTCGGCAAGGCCCGCGAGGCCGAGCGCACCCACGGCCTGGAGATCGACGAGGAGCGCCTGCGCGCCGTCTTCCTGGAGTTCGCGCTGGCCGGCGCCCTCACCGTCAAGGCCCTGCGCCAGTACGTCAAGGAGCTCGCCGGCCGGCTCGACCCCGGCACGGCCTGGCAGCGCTTCCGCCAGCTCTGCACCGAACGCTCCGCGGCCGGCATGGCCCCCTACGCCGGCGTCGCCGAGGACGCCCGCGCGCTGATCAGGGCCGCCGGCCTCGACCGCGCCGAGCACGAGCGGGCCCTGCTCGCCGAACTCCTCGCCTCACCCGCCGTCGACCGCGCCCCCGGCGCCTTCTGGAAGTCCTGGCACGGCGCGCTGATCGAGCTCGCCAAGCACGACGAGGCCGTCCGCGCCCGGCTGCTGGAGATCCTGCCCAACCCCTCCGGCTCCGACGACAAGGGCGACGGCGACCGCGCCTGGCTCGCCGTCCTCGCCGAGAGCGGCGCCGAACAACTGCTCACCGGCCCCCGCCCGGCCGGCGCCGAGCCCGCCGCCGCCTGGCTCCGGCGCTGGTCCGCCCACCTCGGCCGCGGCTGGCGCAGCCGCGACTCCTGCGCCGACACCGTCGCCCTGGCCGGCCGGATGGCCGAGCGCCTGCGCGCCGACGGCGTCCCGGTCGACCTGCTGGCCGACCGGCGCCGCCGCAGCACCACCGAACTCAACCTGCTGGACCTGCTGCTCGCCGAGCGCGTGCCCCTCGCCGACCCGCCCGAGGACCTGAACTTCGACCTGGGCGCCTGGGTGAGCTCCGGCGGCCCCGGCCGCCGCGACCTCGCCGCCGTCGCCGCCGACCCCCGGCTGCGCCCGGCCCTCAAGGCCGCCACCCCCGGCGTCTGGACCGGACGCACCGACACCGAGGCCGGCCGCGCCGTGGCGAGCGCGCCGGTGCTGCGCGAACTCTTCGTCGAATGGGCCGACGACCGCGCCGACGAACTCCTCGCCGCCCGCGGCCTGACCGGCGCCCAGGACCTGCTGCTCGCCCTGCGTCCGCACCAGGAGGCCCTGACGGCCGCCAACCCGGCCGCCGCCGAGCGGATCGCCGGCCTCGACGTCGCCGCCCTGCTCGGCCGCGCCCTGCGGACCGGCATCGCCGACGAACTCGGCTGGCCCGCCCTGGACGAGGGCCTGCGGCTGCTCGGCGTCGAGGAGAGCGCCACCCCCGGCGTCGGCAAGGGCAAGGCGGGCCTGGACGGCCTGCTGATCGACAACGCCTGGCCGCACCTGATCCTGGCCCGCGGCGACAAGGCCGTGGTGGTCGGCCCGCAGGGTGTCCTGCTGGAGCACGAACTGCGTGTCCCGGACAAGCTGGAGCGCTGGCAGCGTCCGCGCTTGCGTTACACCGACGGCGAGTTGCTGGTCGTCTGGTACCACGAGGGCAAGCAGCGCGCCTACTGGTCCAACCGGCCCGCCGAGGTCTTCCACCTCGAAGGCACCTGGATCTCCGGCTACTACCACGGCGGCAACGACATCGCGCCCGCCTCCGTCCCGCTGCCCGGCGGCGGCCGGGCGAGCGGCGGCCGCGCCCTGCACGCCGGCGACACCACCCTGCCCACCGAGGACCGGCTGCTCAGCGACGGCACCGGGTACTGGACCGCCCGGTGGGTCGCCGGCCGGACCGTCCTGACCGAGCACGACCCGGCCACCGGCGCCGCCGGCCGCGACTCGCTGCCGCCGCTGTTCGCCGCCACCGAGTCGGCCGGCGAACTGCACCCGGCGCACTCCCGGCTGCTCCCGCTGCAGCCCGGCCTGGAGGACACCCCGCTCGGCACCGACGGCACCGTCCTCGGCAGCTGGATCCGCACCACCGCCGAGCGGCTCACCGTCACCGGCCCGGACGGTCGCGCCGCCGTGCTGCCGAGCCGGGGCACCCGCCTCACCCGCCCCCCGGTCGGCCTGCTGCACCTGCCCGCCGAGGCCGAGGCACTGCTCGTCGAGGAGTCCGACGGCCTCTCGCTCAGCCTCCCCGACGGCGGTGCGACCCGCGCCGACCGGACCACCGAACTCAAGCCCGGCAAGCCCGGCGGCCTGGCCGCGGCCGGCACCGCGCTCGTCCCGCCGGCCGACCACTGGCACGCGCTGCGCCCGCGCGACGAGCGGTCCTCCAAGGCCCTGCGTCAGGTCACCGACGCCCAGGCCGCCGAACTCGTCGACGCGGCCTGGCCGGTGAACCTCGAACCGGTGGCCGAGAAGGACCGGCGCTGGCTCACCGTGCAGGGCGTACGGCGCCCGCTCGCCACCGAGAAGCAGGCCCGGTCACGGGTGCCGCTGACGGCGGTCGCCGCCGTCCTGCCCGAGATCGGCCACCCGCTGCTGGCGGCCGGCGTGGCCGGCCTCGCCCGGATCGCCACCGACACCCTGGAGCGGGCCGCCCGCTTCGTCCCGCAGCCCGAGGCCGAGGCCCGCCGCGAGCCCGGCGCCCGGCCTGCCGCCGAGGCCTACCGCCCGGAGCACGGCCGCGACCACGAACTGCGCGAGGCCCTCGGGGCCGTCCGGCCCGGCGTCAGCGGCTTCGGCAACTCCTGGAAGGGCGACGGCACCTGGCACGCCCTGGGCAACCTGCGGACGGTCGCGGCCCTGCTCGCCGCAGGCGCCCCGGCCGCCCCCGGGCAGCCGGCACCCTCCTGGACCACCGACCCCGAGCGGCTGCGGCTGCTCGGCGACAGCTCCTTCTACGGCTGGGTCCAGCTGCTCGGCCGGACCGGCCCGCTCGCCCTCGCGGCGGCCGGCCCGGCGGCCACCCCGGAGCACCGCGCCTCGCTCGCCCTGCTGATCACCGAACTCAACAGCGGCGGCCTCGCCGACCGGGGCGCCACCCTGCGCGAGGTCACCCTCAGCGAGGCCCTCGACCCGGCCCGCAAGCGGGACGGGCACCACAAGCGGGTCGGCCAGGTGCTGCGCCACGGCGACCGCACCGTCGTCGTCCTCGCCTGTTACCGCCAGACCGACGAACAGGTGCACTGGCTGGCCCTGGACCACGACCCGGCCGGCGAGTTCGGGCCGGTCGACCGGTTCGGCATCCACCACGAGCGCCGCTTCGAGGAGCCGCTCCCCGCCGCCTGGACGGCCCGCTTCACCGCCCTGCTGCGCGAGCACGGCGGCTACCCCTGGCAGCCCGGCCCGGCCGCCGCCTTCGGCGAGGCCACCGGCATCGGCGCCAGCCGCGCCACCCTGCTGCTCAGCGCCCCGCCCGGCCTCTTCCAGTGGTACGGCAGCTTCCTGGACGCCGCCCTGCTCAAGCAGTTCGGCCTCCGGTCCACCGAGGCGGCCGCCGCCCGCAGCTGGCTCCGCTCGGTCGCCGGCGACGACCTGCACGCGGTCTGGACGGCGCTGCTGCCCGCCGACCCCGCCCGGCTCTGGAGCGAAGGCCCCGACACCGCCGCCGGAGCGCAGGAGTGGCTGCGCCGGATCGGACGCCTCGTCACCCTGCCCGCCGCCGCCCAGTCCACCGTCAGCGGCACCACCATCCAGGCCGTCGAGGCGATGCTCAACCCCGGGCGGACCGCCTGGCTCGCCCGCACCACCCGCCAGCGGCTGCGCACCGTCGAGAACAGCACCGAGACGCAGCTCACCGCCGACGACCCGAGTGCCGTCCCCGGCCGCAACGAGATCTCCGGCGCGGTCGAGGCGCTGCGCTGGCTCGCCTACCACCTGCCGTACGGCGACGAGCTGCGCCCGCACCTGCCGCTCGCCCTGGCCGCCCTGCGCAGCCGGCTCGCCGACCCGGGCCTGCTGCTCGACTACGACCTGACGCACACCGTCAAGGGCGAGCCGCTCGCCCCCGTGCTGCGGGCCCACGCCGGGCTCCCCGAGCAGGGCGGGGCCGGCGCCGACGGGCTGGTCGCCTGCGGGGAGGCCCTGGTGCTGGCCCCGGGCCGGGCCGTCGAGACGGCCTACCTCCGGCCCTCCGGGATCGGCGGCGTGGACGACCCGGTGTTCGACCTGATCGGCGGCCTCGCCGTCGGCTACTGGTTCCAGACCGAGGGCCCGGCCCTGCGGGCGGTGCTGGGCGAGGAGCTGCGCCGGCTGGTCGAGGACGGCGCCGGCGCGGCGGCCGGCTGGGCCCAGGACCCGCAGCTCAGCGTGCCCGAGCTGGTCACCGAGGCGGCCGAGGCGTTCGGCCTGAGGCAGGACGCCGCCGTGCTCTACCTCCAGCTGCTGGCCCTGCCCGACCCCACCGACCGCAACGTGGCCCGCTGGACGGGCTGGAAGCCCGCCCGGCTGAAGAAGGCCCGCGCCGAACTCGCCGCCACCGACCTGGTGCTGGAGGCCCAGCGGGCCCGGGCCGGCCGCCGCCTCTTCCTGCCCGGCGGCTGGCAGGAGGCCCGCACCCCCGGGCTGCCGGTCGAGACCTGGAAGTCCGGCCTCTACGAGCTGCCGCACGGCCACGCGGTGCTGCCGCACCACCCCGTCCCCGAGCTGTTCGCCCGCGCCTGGCAGCGCGTCCGCGACGGGGACACCCCCGGATACGAAGAACTCCGCACCAGCAAGCGCAAGAAGGGCCGCCGATGAGCACCGCCGTCACCGACACCGACCCCGGCACGGGCACCGCCCCCGCCCCCGCCGCCGTCGCCGCCGACCGCCAGGTCATCCCGCCGGAGGAGAGGTACGCCGCCGAGCTGGAGTTCCTCGCCGCCCACGACGGCGGCCCCCGCCCGCCCGGCTGGCGGCTCACCCCGCGCGCGGTCGTCACCTTCGTGCTGGGCAGCGACGGCGAGAAGCTGAAGGCCGGTCGGCGCGGACTGGTGATCGAGCAGAAGTTCGTCGGCGACCGCGCGCTGGTCGAACGCTGCGTGGTCACGCTGGCCGGCGAGCGCGGCCTGCTGCTGGTCGGCGAGCCCGGCACCGCCAAGTCGATGCTCTCCGAACTGCTCGCCGCCGCCGTCTGCGGCACCAGCGCGCTGACCGTCCAGGGCACCGCCGGCACCACCGAGGACCAGCTCAAGTACGGCTGGAACTACGCCCTGCTGCTGGCCAAGGGCCCCAGCCGGGACGCCCTGGTGCCGTCCCCCGTGCTCACCGCGATGACGGCCGGCGCGGTCGCCCGGGTCGAGGAGGTCACCCGCTGCCTGCCCGAGGTGCAGGATGCGCTGGTCTCCCTGCTGTCCGAGCGCCGGATCGCGGTGCCCGAGCTGGCCGGCACCCCGGACGGCCAGCTGCACGCCGCCGCCGGGTTCACCCTGATCGCCACCGCCAACCTGCGGGACAAGGGCGTCTCGGAGATGTCCGCAGCCCTCAAGCGCCGGTTCAACTTCGAGACGGTCGGCCCGATCGGCAGCCTCGCCGCCGAGGTCGAGCTGGTCCGCCGGCGCTCCACCGCCGCCGTCGCCCGGGCCGGCGCCGCCTACGCCGTGGACGACACGGTGCTGGAGGCCCTGGTCACCGCCTTCCGCGACCTGCGCACCGGCCGCTCCACCGAGGGCTGGGACGTCGAGCGGCCGTCGACGGTGATGAGCACCGCCGAGGCCGTCTCGGTGGCCACCGCCCTCGGCGTCTCGGCCGCCTACCTGCCCGGCACCGGCGACCTGCTCGGCCGGCTGCCCGGTCAGCTGATCGGCGTGGTCCGCAAGGACGACCCGGCCGACGCCGCCCGGTTGCTCGGCTACTGGGACGGCCCGGTCCGCCGCCGGGCCGAGCAGGGCGCCGCCACCTGGCGCACCCTGTGGGACCTGCGCTCGGCCCTGGAGGACTGAACACGATGAGCACGGCAGCAACCGGCACCCCCGCCGGCCCGGTCACCGCCGGGTCGGCGGGCGACGCCCGGCACACCGTCGAGACCCAGGCGGCCCGGCTGGCCTCCTCCGGCGTCGACCGCCCCGGCCCCTACCTGATCGGCGTACGGCACCACGCGCCGTCGGTCGCCGCCGTGGTGCCCGCCCTGCTGGACGCGGCGCGGCCGGACGTCGTGCTGGTCGAGCTGCCGAGCGAGTTCCAGCCCTGGCTGGCCTGGCTGGCCGACGAGGGGACGCGGGCCCCCGTCGCGCTGGCCGCCGCCCCGGCGGCCGGCGGGGAGGACGGCGCCGGGCCGGCCTTCTACCCGTTCGCCGACTTCTCCCCGGAGCTGGCCGCCCTGCGCTGGGCCGCCCGCAACGGGGTCGAGGCCGTCGCCTGCGACCTGCCCCTCGGCCACCGCGAGGAGCACCGCCGTCAGGGCCGGCCGGCCGGCGGCCCCGGGGTGGCCGACGCCCTGCGCGCCCGGCTCACCGGCCGTCCCGACGAGGACCTGTGGGACCGCCTGGTGGAGACCGCCGCGCCGGGCTCCACCCCCGAGGCGGTCCGCCGGGCCGCCCTGCTGGTCGGCTGGGCCCTGCGCCGGGACGCCGAGGGCGACGGCCGGGCGCCTGGCCCCGGCGTCGACCCGTACGACCTGCGGCGCGAGGCGTGGATGCGGGAGCGGATCGCCGAGGCGGCCACCGGCGGGCGCCGGGTCGCGGCCGTGATCGGCGCCTTCCACGCGCCCGCGCTGCTCGACGCGTACCAGCCTGCGGACGGGACGGAGCAGCCCGGGACGGAACCGGCCGCGACCGGACCGGCCGGGCCGGGGGAGAGCGGCCGCGCCGAGTCCCCCGACGCCGGGCACGTCGTCTCGCTGATCCCGTACACCTACCCGCTGCTCGACGCCCGGTCCGGCTACCCGGCCGGCATCCGCGACCCCGAGTGGCAGCACGCCGTGCTCGACGCCGGCGGCGACCCGGCCCGGCTGGCGGACGCCCTCACCCTGGCCGCCGTCCGGATCTGCGAGGCGCTGCGCGGCCAGGACCACCCCGCCGGGCCCGCCGACGGCCGGGAGATCGTCCGCCTCGCCGGGGACCTCGCCCGGCTGCGCGGCCTGCCCGGCCCCGGCCGGGGCGAACTCGTCGAGGCCGTCCAGACCGTCCTGGCCCAGGGCGAACCGCTGGGCCGGGGCCGCGCCGTCGCCGCCGCCCTGGAGCGGGTCCTGGTCGGCACCCGCACCGGCCGCCCCACCCCGGGCGCGCCGCGCAGCGGCCTGGCCCCCGCCGTCGAGGCCCTGCTCGCCGAACTCGGCCTGCCCGGGCCGGCCGACAGCGCGGACGCCCCCGCCGGGGCCCGGGCCACCTCCCCGAGAGCCGCCGTCGCCCGGCCGAGCGACGGGACGGGCCCGCGCGAACTGCGGCTCGACCCGCTGCGCTCCGCCCTCGACCGCCGCCGCGAACTGCTGCTGCGCCGGCTGGAGGCCTGCGGCGTCCCGTACGCCGAGAGCGTCGCGACCGCCGGGGCCGGCGGGACGGAGGCACTCGGCACCCGCTGGCGGGTCCACTGGACCCCGGCCGTCGCCGCGATGCTGACCGTCGCCGGGATGCGGGGCGTCACCCCGGCCCAGGCCGCCGAGGGCGCCCTGCGCGAGCGGCTCCGCCGGGAGGCCGAGGGCGACGGGACGACCGCCCGGCAGGCCGTCCAGGGCCTCGCCGACGCGGCCGCCTGCGGGCTGCCCGCACTGGCCGACAGCCGGCTCGCCCAGCTCGCCGAACTGCTCCCCGCCACCGGCACCCTGCCCGAACTCCTGGAGGCGCTCGCCCTGCTGGACCGGCTGGCCGCCGGGCACATCGCCGGGCTGGAGCCGGCCGACGAGCGCACCCGGGCCGTCGCCGAGGTGGCCGAACTGCTGACCGTCGCCGCCGTCCGGCAGCTGGAGGGCCTGGGCGGCTCCGACGACCCGGCCGACGCCCGGGCCCTGCTCGAACTGGCCCGCCGGGCCGACGAGTCCGGCGGTGTCCGGCTCGCCCACACGATCGCCGGGCTGGCCACCGACGGCACCCCGCTGATCAGGGGCGCCGCCGGGGCCGTCCAGGTCCTGCTCGGGCAGCGGACGCCCGCCGCCTTCGGCGACCGGGCGGCCTCCTGGGTGGACGGCGCCACCGACGCCGACTCCCGGCGCACCCTGGCCCGGGCGCTCACCGGCCTGCTCAGCGCCGCCGAGGGGCTGCTCAACACCGCCCCCGGTGTCCTCGACCCCCTGCTGGAGCGCGTCACCGCCCTCCCGGACACGGCCTTCCTGGACCGGCTGCCCGCCCTGCGCGGCGGCTTCGACACCCTCAGCCCGGCGGCCCGTGACCGGCTGCTCGCCCTGGTCGAGGAACGCCTCGGCGAACGTGTCGACGCCCTGCCCGACACCCTCGACCCGGCGCTGCTCGCCGCCTGGACCAGAGCCGACCTCGCGGCCCGCCGGGCCCTGCAGGCCCGGGGCCTGTTCACCACGACGGCTCCCGGCGCCGCCGGTCCCGGCGTGAGCGAGGACGGGGGCAGCACGGCCCCGGCCGCGCCGCCCGGACCCGGGGACGCCACGCCGCCGTTGACCGTCCCCGCCACCGCCCCCGTCACCACCCCCGTCCCGTCCACCGCCCGTCCCGGCTCCGCCGACCTGGCGCCGGCCGACCGTTGGCGGCTGCTGCTCGGCCGCCCCGGCAGCCGGGGCCTGAGTGGCCGCTCCGCCCGCCTCGCCACCGCCCTCGACGAGCTCTACGGCACCGGCCGGGGCGAAGGCTCCGGCCCGGACGCCGCACCGGGCCGGAGCGGCGGGCGGGACGCCCCCTACCCGGGGGTGCGCGAGTGGTCCGAGGACCTGGCCGCCCTGTTCGGGCCCGGCATCCGCGAGGAGGTGCTGGCCGCCGCCGTCGAGCACGGCCGCACCGACGCCCTGGCCGCCATCGACCCCGACGCGGTCCGGCCCTCCGTCGACCTGCTGCGCACCGTCCTGGACCACGCCGGCGGCCTGCCCGAGGCCCGGCTCGCCGCCCTGCGCCCGCTGGTCCGGCGACTGGTGGAGGAGCTGACCCGCGAGCTGGCGACCACCCTGCGCCCCGCCCTGACCGGGATCAGCGTGCCGCGCCCGAGCAGCCGCCCCGGCGGCGGCCTCGACCTGAACCGCACCATCCGTGCCAACCTCGCCACCGCCCGCCCCGGGCCGGACGGCGGCACGCTGATCGTCCCCGACCGGCCGGTGTTCCGGACCAAGGCCCGGAAGGCCTCCGACTGGCGGCTGATCCTGGTGGTCGACGTCTCCGGCTCGATGGAGGCGTCCACCGTCTGGGCCGCCCTGACCGCTTCGATCCTGGCCGGTGTGCCCTCGCTGAGCACCCACTTCGTGGCCTTCTCGACCGAGATCGTCGACCTGACCGAACGGGTGGACGACCCGCTCGGCCTGCTGCTGGAGGTCCGGGTCGGCGGTGGCACGCACATCGCGGCGGGCCTGCGGTACGCGCAGAGCCTCGTCACCGTGCCCTCGCGCACGCTGGTCGCGGTGATCAGCGACTTCGAGGAGGGCTACCCCCTGGGCGGCCTGCTGGCGCGCACCCGCGCCCTGGTCGGCGCCGGCTGCCACCTGCTGGGCTGCGCCGCGCTGGACGACGCCGGGCGCGCCCGGTACTCGAAGGCGGTGGCCGGGCAACTGGTCGCCGCCGGCATGCCCGTGGCGGCGCTCAGCCCGCTGGAACTGGCCCGTTGGGTGGGGGAGAAGATCCGATGAGTCCGAACACCGACGAGAACACCGCGGGCCGGGACGCGACGGCCCTGCCGTCGGTCCGGCCGGAGGTGGTCGCCGAGGTGGTGGCCGCCCTGTCACCCCGGCTGCAGAAACGCCTCGACGGCGCGGCCGCGAAGCTCGCCGGCCGTCCGGTGAGCAGGGAGGGGGACGACTGGCGGATCGACGTCGACGAGGACGTCCGCCTCGTCCTGCACGCCCCCGGCGGCATCATCCGTACGGCGGCGGACGTCCGCTGCGGCTGCCTGCTGGCCCCCGCCTGCCTGCACCGCGCGGCGGCGGTCACGGCGGCCCCGCTCGCCGACCCCGGTGCGGAGGAGGCCGAGACCTCGGCGGCCGGAGCGCCCGGCACCCGGCCCGGCACCCCGGAGTCCGGGGCGGAGGAGTCCGGGGCCGAGGAGTCCGGGGCCGAGGCCGACGAAACACCTGCCGGCGGCCCGGAGGCCGCCACCGAGTCCCCTGCCACCGAGCCCCCGGCCACCGAGCGTCCTGCCGCTGACCGGTCGGCCGTCGTACCCACGGCCGCGCCCCTCACCCCCGCCGAGTCCACCGCCGCCGAGCGGCTGCGCGCCTCCGCCGCGGCCGCGCTGGCCGCCGGGGTGAGCGGTGCGGGCGGGGTGCTCCAGGCGGAGCTGCTGCGGGCCGCCCACCAGGCCCGGCTGAGCGGCCTGCACCGGCCCGCCGCCGCGGCCGTCGCGGTGGCGACCCGGCTGCGCGCCGCCCGGACGGGCGAACCGGACCACCGGCTCGCGGAGCTGGCCGCGGCCCTGCGCGAACTGCTGGACCTGGCCACCACCCTCAGCGCCCCGACCGCCGCCGATCTCGCCCCCGCCGTCCTGGCCGGGCTGCGCGGCACGGCCCGCCAGGCGTACCAGGAGGCCGGCGGCCTGCGCCTGTACGGTCTGTTCGCCGAACCCGTGCTGACGGCCACCCACGCGGGTGTGCTCAGCTGGGCGGTGGACGCGTCCGGGCGGCTCAGCACCGTCGCGGAGATCACCCCGCACCCGGACGCGGCCACCGCCGCTCCCCAGGCCCTGGCCGCCGGCGGCCGCGCCGTACGGCTGGGTGACACCATGCTCAGCCACCGCGAGTTCACCCGGGCCGGCCTCTCCGTGCAGGGCGCCACCCGCTCGGCCTCGGGCCGGCTCGGGGCCGGGGCGAAGGTCCGCGCGGTCCGGGCCGCCGGGGCGGCCTGGACGGCCGAGCCGCTCGCCCGGCTCTGGGCCGAGCCGGTCGACGGGCAGATCGCCCGCGCGCTGGCCTGGGCCGCCCTGCCCTACGACAGCCGGCCGGCCGGCGGCGATCTGCTCTTCCTGGACGTCACGCTGGCCGGCACCACCACCCATGGGGACGCGGCCGCCCCCCAGGTGCTGGCCCGCTGCCAGGGGCTGACGGTGGCCCTGCGTCCGGCGCACGACCACCCCGGCCTCGCCCATCGCGCCAACCTCGCCCTGCTGGCCGGCCACCCGGGCCTGCGGCTGCGGGTGATCGGGCGACTGGAACGGGCCGCCCGCCCGGAGCTGCGGCTGCTCGCGGTGGGCCCGGCGGCCCCGGAGCACCAGCCCGGCGGGGAGGCCCGGTCCGAGGTCGAGGGCGGCGTCGAGGCCGAGGGCGGGGGCGCGACGCTCGCGCTCGCCGCCGACCGCGCGGGCCGGGTCAACCTGGGCCTGGAGCGCCTGCAGCGCGCCGACCTCCCGCCCGGGGCGGACCTTTCCACCGGGCCCGCCGCCGACCCGGCTCGGGACACCCTCCCGGATCCCGTCCAGGTCGTCCCCGGTCCGGCCGGCACCGGGTCCGCCTCGGTCGAGGCTCCCGTGCACCTGTTGACCCGCCGGGTCGAGCAGGCCGTCACCGGCGGCCGCCGCGCCCTCGGGCTGGCCGGCCCGGGCGCCGCCCGGGAATCCGCCGCCGCGGACGGGCGCCACCTGCGCGCGGCCGGGCTGGCCACGGCGGCCCTGCTGCTGGACGGCCTGCGGGAGAGCGCCACCGACCAGCCGCGGGACGTCTTCGGGCGGATCGTCGGCGACGACCACCGCGCGTTCACGGCCGCCTGGCTGGCGGCCTCCTGCTACGGGGAGGAGCTGGCCACCGCCCTGTGCGCGGCGGCCTGGTCGCGGCCGGACGATTGCTGAGCGGGACCCCCACCGCGCCCCCGCCCCGACCCCCGCCCCCGGCACCCTCCGGCCGGGCCGCGGGCGGGCAGCCCCCTGACCGGGGCCCGCCCGCCCGCCGCCCGGCTGTCCCCCCGCGCCCCGAGGCCGCCCCCGCCCGTGCCCCGCGCGTCCCGCCGCCGGCCCGGCGGCACCCCGCCCGTCCCGCCCGTCCGTGCGTCACGGGATCAGGACGAGCTTGCCCGTGACCGCCCGTCCGGCGCTGATCCGGTGTGCCTGCCCGGCCTCGGCCAGCGGCAGGGTCAGGCCCACGTGGACCCGCAGCGCCCCGGCCTCGACCAGGTCGCGCAGACCCGCCAGGTCCTCCGCGGACTGGTGCACGACGACCGGCTCGAACCGCACGCCCAGCTCCCGCGCCTCCTCCGGGGTCAGCCCCGGGTCGTGGTCGATGGCGCTGACGATCAGCCCGCCCGGCCGCAGCACCGCCACCGAGCGCCGCGCGTTCTCGCCGCCGACCAGGTCGAACACCACGTCCACCGGGTCGACCGCGTCGGCGAAGTCGGCCAGGGTGTAGTCGATCAGCTCGTCCGCCCCCAGCTTCTTCAGGATGGTGTGCTTCTCCGCCCGGGCCGTCCCGATGACGTACGCGCCGCGCGCCTTGGCGACCTGGACGGCGAGGTGGCCGACGCCGCCGGAGGCCGCGTGGATCAGCACCCGCTGCCCCGGCCGGAGTCCGGCGATCCGGACCAGCGCCTGGTAGGCGGTCAGCCCGGAGAGCGAGAGCGCGCCGGCCTCGATCACCGGCAGCGCCGCGGGTCGGTGCGCGAACTGTTCGGCGGGGGCGGCGACGTACTCGGCGTAGGCGTTGCCGGCCTGGGGGAAGCGCGGCATCCCGAACACCTCGTCACCGGCGGCGAAGCCGGTGACGCCCTCCCCGACGACTTCGACGCTGCCGGCGACGTCCCAGCCGAGCGAGAAGGGTGGCTCGCCCAGCAGCGGGAAGTACCCGGCCCGGACGGCCAGGTCGACCGGGTTGACGCCCGCCGCGTGCACCTTGACCAGGATCTCGCCCGGGCCGGCCACCGGGCGTGCGGTGCTGACCGCCTCCAGCACCTCGGGGCCGCCGAGGGTCTGCTGGGCGATGGCGTTCATCTGCGGGGCGGCGGGCAGGTTGTGCGTGCTGACCGACATGGGAGGACCTCTTCCAGAGATGGGGACCGGCTGGTGAGCACCATCCTGGTCGAGTCGGTATCCCTTGTGAAGAAGGCACCTTGACGGTATATAGGTACCTCATGGATACCATCTCTGAACTGGCCGGACAGCGAACTGCCGATGTCTACCTGCGCGAATGCGCGTCACGCTCGGTACTCCAGCTGCTCGCCAACAAGTGGACCTTCCTGGTCCTCGGTGCGCTGGCCGACGGTCCGCGGCGCTTCGGTGTCCTGCTGCGGCGCGCGGACGGCATCACCCAGAAGAGCCTGACCCAGACCTTGCGCGGACTGGAGCGCGACGGTCTGGTCTCCCGCACGGTCTACCCGACCATCCCGCCTCGGGTCGAGTACGAGCTGACCGGCCTCGGCCGCAGCGTCGGCGGCCTGATCGGCCAGATCAACGTCTGGGCCGAGGCGAACCTGTCGTCGGTGGTCGCGGCCCGCGAGGAGTACGACGAGCAGGCCGCGGAGGAGCCCCGCCCGGTCACCCGCTGACCGTACGCCAGGCCTGCGCCCGCCGCCTGCCGCCCGCCGACCGCCCGCCCGCCCGCCCGCCCGCCGCCCGCCGCCCGCCGCCCGCCCGCCGTCAGGCCGACCGTACGGTCAGGCCGCGCAGTTCGGCGAGCGCGGCGTCCTCGGTCATCGGCCGGGGCGCCGCCTTCATCAGCAGGGCGGAGACCGGGTCGAACACGCCCGAGATCCCGTGCTCCAGCGCCAGCCGGGAGTACCGGACGGCGTCCAGCACGTTGCCGGCCGCGCTCGGCGAGTCGTCCACGGTCATCCGCAGTTCGATCTCCAGTGGCGTGCCGCCGAAGGCCGAGCCCTCCAGCCGGATGAAGGCGACCTTGCGGTCCTCCAAGAAGGGGATGTACTCCGCCCCGACGTGCACGGCGGCGGCCGGGAGCGCCCCGCCCTCCGCCCCGCCGGCCATGCCCTGCGCCTTGGTGGCCTGCTTGCTGCGCAGCCGCTCCGGGTCCTGCATGTTGAGGAAGTCCATGTTGCCGCCGTTGTTGAGCTGGTAGGTGCTCCGCAGCAGCACCCCGTTGCGGGCCAGCGTGTCCAGCAGCGCGTGGTGCACCAGGGTCGACCCGAACTGGCTCTTCAGGTCGTCGCCGACCAGGGGCAGGCCGGCCTCCCGGAAGCGCTCGGCCCACCGCGGGGAGCGGGCCACCGCCGAGGGCATGCAGTTCACGAAGGCGCAGCCGGCCAGCAGCGCCGCCTCCGCGTACAGCTCGGTGGCCTGCGGGCTGCCCACCGGCAGGAAGTTGACCAGCACCGCCGTCCCGGTGGCGCGCAGCCGCTCCGCGACCTCCTCGACGCCCGCCGAGCCCCGGGCGTCGATCCGGCCGGCCGTGGTGTGCCCCACGCCGTCGCCCAGGAACCCCTCGGTGACCGGCACGCCGAGCGGAGGCACGTCGGCGAAGCGGCGCGCGTTGTTCGGCGCGGCCCAGATCGCCTCGGAGAGATCACGGCCGATCTTTTCGGAGTTGACGTCGAAGGCCGAGGTGAAGCGCACGTCGGCGACGGAGTACCCGGCGCAGACCGGGTTCGGCAGCCCGGCCGGGTCCGCGCCCTCGGCGCCGTAGAACGCGACCCCCTGCACCAGCGAGGAGGCGCAGTTCCCGACCCCGACGATGCCCACGTTCACAGTGCCCACTGGTGCCCCCGTACGTCGCTCCGGCCGCCCGGTCGGCCGCCGGCAAGATCATTGGAAGCTACCCGGCCGTCTGTCAGGTTCGCGTAAGAAGTGCCTTCCGGTCGCCGCAGCCCCTTGTTGCAACCGCCGGCCGGCCGCAACCGCCGGCCGGCCGCAACCGCCGGTCGCTGCCGCCGGCCCGGCCCGATCGGGTGAACGGCGGCGACCGGACCCGGCGGTCCGCCCGGCAGCCGTCCGGGCAGGTGGTAGGGATGGGCCGGAGGAAGACCACCGTCCCCTGGAGCGGCCCGGCATGCAGTGGTTCGCGGCGCCCGAGTACTGGCTGGGCAGGCTGCTCGCCCAGCGGATGGTGGCCGCCGTCTACCTGCTGGGTTTCCTGGCCGCCGCCCGGCAGTTCCGGGCCCTGATCGGCGAGCACGGCATGCTGCCGGTGCCGCGCTTCCTCGCCCGGGTCCCGTTCCGGCAGGCCCCGAGCCTGTTCCAGCTGCACTACTCGGACCGGCTGTTCGCCGCCGTCGCCTGGACGGGCTGCGCGCTCTCCGCCGCCGTGCTGGCCGGCCTGGCGGACCTGGTGCCGCTCTGGGCCTCGCCGCTGATCTGGGCGGCACTCTGGGCCGGCTACCTGTCGATCGTCAACGTCGGACAGACCTGGTACTCCTTCGGCTGGGAGTCGCTGCTGCTGGAAGCGGGCTTCCTGACGGCTTTCCTCGGCAACGACGAGGTCGCGCCGCCGGTGCTGACGCTCTGGCTGCTGCGCTGGCTGGTGTTCCGGGTCGAGTTCGGCGCCGGGCTGATCAAACTGCGGGGCGACAGTTGCTGGCGCGACCTGACCTGCCTGCGCTACCACCACGAGACCCAGCCGATGCCCGGCCCGCTGAGCTGGTTCTTCCACCACCTGCCCGACCCGCTGCACCGGGTGGAGGTGGCCGCCAACCACGTCACCCAGCTGCTGGTGCCGCTCTGCCTCTTCCTGCCGCAGCCGGTCGCGAGCCTGGCGGCCGGCGTCATCGTCGTCACCCAGCTCTGGCTGGTGGCCTCCGGGAACTTCGCCTGGCTGAACTGGCTGACCATCGCCCTCGCGCTGTCCGCCCTCGACGCCACCCGGCTCGACGGCCTGCTCCCGCTGCCCGCACCGCCTGCGTACGACCCGGCGCCCGGCTGGTTCGAGGGCCTGGTGATCGCGACGGCCGTCGTGGTCGCCGTGCTCAGCTACTGGCCGGCCCGCAACCTGCTCTCGCGCCGCCAGGTGATGAACCGGTCCTTCAACCGGATCCACCTCGTCAACACCTACGGAGCCTTCGGCAGCGTCAACCGGATCCGCCAGGAGGTGACCGTGGAGGGCACCGACGACCCCGAGATCACCCGGCACACCGTCTGGAAGGAGTACCAGTTCCGGGGCAAACCGGGCGATGTCCGGCGGCTGCCCCGCCAGTTCGCGCCCTACCACCTGCGCCTGGACTGGCTGATGTGGTTCGCCGGCATCTCACCCGAGTACGCCCGGCCCTGGTTCCTGCCGTTCGTGGCCAGACTGCTCGAGAACGACCCGGACACCCTCCGGCTGCTGCGCGTCAACCCGTTCCCCGCCGCGCCACCCACCCATGTGCGGGCCGTCCTGCACCGCTACCGGTTCACCGACCGGCACGAACTACGGGCCACCGGAGCCTGGTGGCACCGGACCGCCCTCCACGAGTACCTCGAACCAATCGACCGGGAAACCCTCCGCCGGGCCGGCCACGGACTCGCCCCCGCCCGCCCCGCCACCCGCCGGCGCGCGCTGCGCACCGTACCGCTCGCTCCGCCCGGCCACCGCCGTCGCGAGCGGCGGACGCCCCCGGCGCCCCGACCACCGGACCAGGACCCGGCCGCGGGCGGTGACCGGTGACCGGGGCCCGCGTCGGCCCGGCCGGGGAAACGACAAAGGGGCCGGTAGAGGGGTCTCTCGCGCCACACCGGTCCGTCGGACGGTGGGTGCGTGCAAGCCTCGAACGGGCACCCGTATTCTGGGCGTCCACACCGGATGCCTGCCGCGGCCAACGCCCGACCCGCCGCAGCCGCGCACCGCCGGTGGCCTTCTCCGCCAGTCCCCGCCGTAGACGCCCTGCCAGGAACCGGACTTCACATGACAGTGCTTCACTCGCGCAACGCCGACGCAGCCGACGTATCGGACCTGGACGAGGCCCCAGCCCAGGACGGCAGCACCGAAACCGACCTCAGGGCGGACCTCGGCAAGTACGCCGAGCTGGGCGCCTTCACCCTCAGTGCCGACACCCACGCCTGGTACGAGGCCGTCGACACCGTCGCCACCCCGGAGGACGCCCGCGCCGCCTCCACCGTCCTCGCCGAACTCCGCGGCCACGACCTGCAGCAGACCTGGCAGTCGGTCACCCGACTCGCCGGGGACGCCGGCCTGGAGGAGCCCGGCACCGTCGCCAAGGCCGCCCTCCTGGTCGAGCTGCTCCAGCGCGTCCACCGCACCTCCACCACACTGGACGGTGCCGTCTACGACACCGACCTCGACGCGCTCGCCGCCGCCACCGCCGGCGGCGCCTGGCGCAAGGAGCGCGGGGTCAAGATCTCCTGGCTCCGCGCCCGGGCCCTGCGCAAGCAGGCCCAGACCCTGGCCACCGGCCGGCTGCGCCGCGAGGAACTGCACGACGCCCTGGCCGCCGCCGAGGTCGAGCGCCGCGCCTGGGCCGTCTTCGCCACCGAGGGCGCCCGCCCGGTGGCGCCGGCCGACGGTGAACTCGTCGACGCCACGGCGCAGGCCTTCGAGGCCGTCAACGCCGGGCTCGCCGGGCTCGCCCGCCTGCTGCCGGCCCGCGACCTGGACGCCCTGACCTTCGAGGAGCTCACCGAGCTGGTCGAGCGCCTCGCCGACGACGAGGGCACCCTCTACCGCCTGCCCACCATCCGTGGCCTGCGCATCACCCTGGAGGAGAACGGCCTCGCCGAGCTGCTCACGGAGCTGACCGCGGCCCGCGCCGACCGGCGCGCCGCCGAAGCCGCCTACCAGCGCCACACCGGTGGGGCCGACGCCGCCCGGCAGGCTCTGGCCGGCGGCCAGCGTGACGGCCAGGCCGAGGCCGAGATCCAGGAGGTCGAGGCCGAGGTCGAGGCCGCTGTCGTGCCCGAGGTGGAGACGGAGGCCGTGATCACCATCCCGGCGCCCGCCACCGAGGACGCGGCTCTGGCCGTGGCGGTGGTCGAGCCGGAGGTTGAGGCCGAGGTCGAGGCTGAGGTCGAGGTGGAGGCTGCCGAGGCTGAGACCGAGACCGAGACCGAGACCGAGGCAGCTGAGGCTGAGGCTGAGGTCGTCGAGGCCGCCGTAGTTGCGGTTGAAGCCGATGCCGTCGAGCCCGAGGCGGCCGAGGTGGCCGACACTGAGGTCGCTGAGGCCGAGGTCGCCGCCGAGGCGCACGTCGACGCGACGCCGGAGGTTCGGGAGCCCGAGGCCGAGGCCGTCGAGCCCGAGGTTGCGCCCGTCGCCCCGGCGGTGGACCCTGCCCCGGTCGCTGAGGTCGCTGAGGTCGCTGAGGTCGCTGAGGTCGCTGAGGTCGCTGAGGTCGCTGAGGTCGCTGAGGTCGCTGAGGTCGCTGAGGTCGCTGAGGTCGCTGAGGTCGCTGAGGTCGCTGAGGTCGCTGAGGTCGCTGAGGTCGCTGAGGTCGCTGAGGTCGCTGAGGTCGCTGAGGTCGCTGAGGTCGCTGAGGTCGCTGAGGTCGCTGAGGTCGCTGAGGTCGCTGAGGTCGCTGAGGTCGCTGAGGTCGCTGAGACCGACGAGGTCGCTGAGACCGACGAGACCGACGAGACCGACGAGCCGGCCAAGGTCGTTCGTGCGCGCCGTCCGAAGAAGCCGGACTTCACGCCGGGCAAGCCCGTCACGGCCTACTCGGCCGCCGAGCTGCTCGCCGTGGTCCGGTGGATCGACGGCGACGCCGTCGAGCGCAGCGACGAGGAGCTGCTGCGTGCGGCGATGAAGGAGTTCGGCTTCGCGCGCCTCGGTCCCCGGATCAAGGAGGCCCTGGGCACCGCGGTGTCCGAGGCCCGTAGCTGAACCCCGGCGCCACCGAGGTACCCGTAGCAGCCGAGAGCCCGGCGGATCCGTCCGCCGGGCTCTCGTGCGTGCCGACCGCGAAGGTCGGTCGGTCGCCGGACCGACCGGGACCGCGCCCGGACCGACTGTGGGGCAGGACCGGCCGGGGCCCGTCGCCGGGCCGCGGTCAGCCGGCGGCGTTCCAGGGGGCGCTGCTCATCAGGGCCTTGACGTTGGCGACGTAGCCGGGGTTCGGGATCACCAGGCTGCCGGTGGTGGTGTTGGTGGCCGGGTCGGTGACGGTGTTGTAGTGCACATTGCCGGCGCCCGCGTTGTAGGCGGCGATCACCAGGTCGAGCAGCGGGGTCTTGCCGGTGGCCGGGTCCGGGGCGAGGTCGTACTTCCCGCCGAAGCCGGAGTCGCCGTAGTACGCGACCAGCCAGTCGATCAGCTGGGTGCCGAGCTGGACATTGCCCTCCAGCGTGGTCGCGTCCGACTTGGCGGCGAACTTGCCGTTCATCCAGGTGACGGTGTCCGGCATGACCTGCATGGTCCCGATGCCGCCGTCGCAGGCGAGGATGCCGGACTGCCAGCCGCTCTCCTGCCAGGCGATCGCCCTGACCAGGTTCGCGGGCAGCGGCGGCATCCTGTCGGTGCCGCCGTTGCTCAGGTTGAGCACCCGGGACTGGCCGGCGGCGGCGGTCAGCGCGGCGCCGACCGTGGCCCTGGGCTCGTTCGGCCTCGGGTAGCTCGGCTTGCAGGAGCTCTGCAGCGGCGGGACGTGGGTGGTGGCCGGGGCCGGCGGCGGCGGGGCCGCCGGGCCGGGCTTGGCGACGGGTACGGGGGCCGGCGCGGGGGCTGCCGCGGGCTGCGGTGCGCCGGCCTTGCCGGTGGGCGCAGCCGTGGGCTTCGCGGTGGCGCTCCGGCTCGGTGAGGCGGTGGTCGCCTTGGCCGACGGGCTGGTCGTGGCGCTGGGGGAGGCACTCGCTGTGTCGCTCGCCGTGGGCGTCGGCGACGGCGTGCCGCTCGTGGTCGCCGTCGCACCGGCGGCCGCGGGCGTGGCGCCGGCCTCGGTGCTCGCGCCGCCCTGCGCGGTGTGACCGCAGGCCGCGAGCAGTGCACCCGACAGGGCCACCGCCGTGACCAGAACCGTCGCCCGTTGTGCAGACCTCATGTGCATCCGGAACCATCCCCCCGTGGACGAACCATGCTCGAAAGAAGCGTCATCCTACGGCGGGCGGTCTGACGGCCGGTCACCAGGGCCCCGGCCGGGGCTCCGGTCAGGCGGGCGCGCCCTGCCCGCCCCGATCCTCGTCCCCGTCCTCGTTCCCGTCCACGCCTCCGAACCCGCTCGCGTCCTCGTTCCCGTCCACGCCTCCGAACCCGCTCGCGTCCTCGTTCCCGTCCACGCCTCCGAACCCGCTCGCGTCCTCGTTCCCGTCCACGCCTCCGAACCCGCTCGCGTCCTCGTTCCCGTCCACGCCTCCGAACCCGCTCGCGTCCTCGTTCCCGTCCACGCCTCCGAACCCGCTCGCGTCCTCGTTCCCGTCCACGCCTCCGAACCCGCTCGCGTCCTCGTTCCCGTCCACGCCTCCGAACCCGCTCCCGCCCCCGTCCCCGTCCCCGTCCCCGTCCTGGCCTCGGGCCCCGGCGACGGGTGGTAGGCGGGTGGCCAGCTGGGCGGCGAGCAGGTCCGGCGCCTCGGCCAGCGAGGGGCCGTACCAGGTCAGATGCCGGCCGCTGACCAGGGCGGCGGGCACACCGGGGAAGGCCTCCGGGCCGTCCTCGGCGGTGAAGCGGTAGGGCTCGTCCGGCAGGACGACCAGGTCGGGGCGGGCGGCGTTGAGCTCCCCGACCGGGACGGCGGGGTAGCGCTCGGCGTGGTCGGCGTGCAAGGGCGGGGCTCCGAGCCGGCGCAGCACGTCCCCCGCGAAGGTGTCGCGGCCGAGCACCATCCAGGGCCGGCGCCAGACCGGCACCACCGCGCGCAGCGGCGGGCCCGGCGGCCGGACGTCCTGCCAGGCGGTCTGCGCCTGGTCCAGCCAGGCCGGCCGGGCCAGGCCGCAGGCGAGGCCGAGCATCCGGTCCAGTGAGGCCAGGGCCTGGTCCAGGGTGCGGATCCCGGTGACCCAGACGGGCAGGCCGGCGGCCCGCAGGGCGTCCAGGTCGGGGAGCCGGTTCTCCTCCTCGTTGGCGAGCACCAGGTCGGGGGCGAGCGCGACGATCGCCGGTACGTCCGGGTTCTTGGTGCCGCCGATCCGGGTCACCTGGAGGTCCGCCGGGTGGGTGCACCAGTCGGTGGCGCCGACCAGCAGGCCGGGTGCGGTGACGGCCACCGCCTCGGTCAGCGAGGGCACCAGCGACACCACCCGCCGCACCGTGCCGAGTCGGACGGTCAGCCCGAGGTCGTCCTGGAGGGTCCGAAGGGACTGCGGACCGGCGGCCGGACCGGTAGCCGGACCGGTGCGCGCGGCGGTGGGTACGCGGGTGGGCGGATCAGCGGGGCGGTCGGCCATCCGGTCACGATAGCCGGGCCCGCGGTCCGGGGCGGGGGAGTGCCCGCCGCGGACCGGTCGGGTCAGCGCGACCGGGCCGCCAGGGCCTCGAAGCCGGGGACCAGCGCGGCGGGGGCCGGCAGCGCGTCGTTCTCGGCCAGCAGGGCCTTCGCGCCCGCCCGCAGCGCGGGGTCGGTGAGCAGCCGGTCGAGCAGCTCGCCGTCGACCTCCTCGGACTTGGCGCGGAGCCCGGCGCCGGCCGCCACCAGGGCGTCGGCGTTGGCGAAGTGGTCGGCGCCCTGCGGGAGGAGCAGCTGCGGGATGCCCGCCACCATGCTGGTCAGCATGGTGCCGGAGCCGCCGTGGTGGACCACCGCGTCGGCGGTGCCGAGCAGTTCGGCCAGCGGCGCCCAGGGCAGCGTCCGGACGTTGGCGGGGAGGTCGCCGAGCAGCGCGACGTCCGCGCCGCCGAGCGCGAACAGGAACTCCGCGTCCACCGAGCCGGCCGCCTCCGCCAGCGCCGTGATCGACCGGACCCCGTCCATCTGGGTCAGCACGGTGCCGAGGGTGACCACCACGCGCGGCCGGCCGGCCCGGCGCAGCAGGTCGGCCGGCAGGAACCCGCCGCCGTTGTACGGGACGTAGCGCGTCCGCCAGCCGTCGCCGTCGCCGCCGAGCGAGGCGGGCAGCACGTCCAGCGCGATCGGCCGGGCCGGCCCGGCGACCTCGTGCTTCTGGTAGACGTCCTCGAAGTGGCCGGCGAGCCTGGCGACCATCTCGTGGCCGGAGACCACCCCGAAGTTGTGCAGTACCGAGGGGATCCCGAGCTTCGCCGCGACCAGCGGCGCGGCGGCCTGGAAGGAGTCGTAGACCAGGACGTCCGGGGCCCACAGCTCGGCGGCGGCGAGCAGGCCGTCCACGGTGGGGCGGGCGAGCTCCGCGAAGCCGACGGCGGCGAGGTCGAAGATCTCCTCCTGCGTCTTGTCGTGGTTGACGTAGGTGGCGCCGCGCTCGGAGGCCCGCTCGAAGGCCTGCTGGATGTTGGTGCCGTCGCCGATCTCGGTGATCGGGAAGCCGGCGTTGCGCAGCTGGTCCAGCGGCAGGGACCCGGCGAACAGCACCTCGTGCCCGGCGGCTCGCAGCGCCTGGGCGGTCGGCACCATCGGGAACAGGTGGCCGGCCGCGGCCGGTCCGGTGAACAGTATGCGCACGGTGCTACTCCTGGCTCGGTACGGGCAAGACGGGACGCAACTCGTAGTCTCGCCGCCGGGGCTGATGAATCGTCAAACAATTCGACGGCGACCGCTCACTACCGGACGATTCGTGGACGCCCCTTGCCAAAGCCGCGCCGAGCTGATCGCGACGCGGTGGCGGTTCGCGCCGCCCGGTGCGGGCCTGCCGCGGTGGCTCCCGCCCCGGCCGGAGCGGGGCCGGAGCGGCCGCTTCCGGAGGGACGCCGCCGGCCCGGCCGCGCGAGGACGGGGCTCCGGCCGCCGTCCGGGTAGGTGCGGATCGTCCGAATCCCGGTGGCGTCCTTGTCCGTTCCGGCGCGGGCCCGGCGGCGGCCGTCGCCCTAGCGTTCGGTGACCACGGCGACGAGAGGCGGCACCGGTGAACTGGCTGATCCACGACTACCGCGAGGACGATCTTGCGGCGGTCGTCCATCTGATCGACACCACGGCGGAACTGGGCCAGGAGTCCGTGTTCTCGCTGGCGGAGTGCATCGGGGCGCTGACCTCCCGCCAGCCCGCGGTGGTCGCGGTGCACCAGGGCACGCCGATCGGGGCGGCGCTGGCCTGTGTGGCGGGGGAGCGGGCCTGGGTGATGCGGATCGCGATCGCGCCGGCCTGGCGCGGCCGCGGCCTGGCCAGTTCGCTGCTGCGCGAGCTGGAGCGGCGTCTGCTCGCGGGCCGGGTGCGGCGGATCGCGTACGTGCTGCCGGAGGAGGAGCTGCTCGGTGAGGGCCTGCACAACGCGGGGTACACCCGGCGTCCGGCGGCCGCGTACTTCGAGCGGACCGAGCCGGCCGTCGGCCCGGCGACCGGCCTGCTGGAGGAGCTGGGCGGCCGGCTGCTGCCCGGCGACCTGTGGGAGCGGGTCGCGGGGATGGAGGCGGAGAAGAACCTGATCGAGCGGCGGGTGGTGCTGCCGCTCGCCGAGCCGGAGCGGGCCGCCCGGCACGGGGTACGGGCGCCGCGGGCCATCGCCTTGTTCGGGCCGCCGGGGACGGGCAAGACCACCTTCGCCCGGGCGATCGCGTCCCGGCTGGGCTGGCCGTTCGTGGAGCTGCTGCCGTCCAGGCTGGCGGACGAGGGCAACCTGGCGGCCGCGTTGCGGGACGCCTTCGCCCGGATCGGGCAGCTGGAGCGGGCCCTGGTGTTCATCGACGAGGTGGAGGAGATCGCGCCGGTCCGCACCGAGGGCGTGCAGGGCGGCATGCACGGGGTGACCAACGAGCTGCTCAAGCTGATCCCGGGCTTCCGGGAGGGTGAGGAGCGGCTACTGGTGTGCGCCACCAACTCGGTGCGCTCGCTGGACCCGGCCTTCCTGCGCCCGGGGCGCTTCGACTACCTGATCCCGATCGGCACCCCGGACGCGGCGGCCCGGGCGGCGATCTGGTCCCGCTACGCGGCCGGCCGCGCGGACGTGGACCTGGACGTGCTGGTCGGCGCGAGCGACCTGTTCACCCCGGCGGACATCGAGCACGCCGCCCGGGTCGCCGCGCAGAGCGCCTTCGAGCGGGACCTCACCGCGCCCGACGGCACCGAGGGGGCGAGCACCCGGGACTACCTCGGTGCGATCGAGCAGGCCAGGCCGACCGTCACCCCGGCGATGATCGAGGAGTTCGGCGCGGACATCACCTCGCACGCGCGGGTCTGAGATCGCGGCCTCCGGAACGTCCCGGGCTTCCGCACCGGTAGGGCGGGACAATCAGTCATATCGTAGGGAAATAAGCATGGTTTGACACCAAACCAGTCGGTGCCCGCTAAATGTGGGCACCGACAGGCACAGGGAGAGGCACCATGAGCGCAGTCGCGGGGACTTCCACCGGAGCGGGATCCGTCCGGACCGACATCGACCTCGCCGACCCGCGGTTCTGGAAACTCCCGCCCACCGCCCGGGCGAGCGCGTTCGCCGAACTCCGCCGGCTCCCCGGCCCGGTCTTCTTCACCGAACGGCCCGCCACCGGCAAGCACCCCGCCAAGGGCTTCCACGCCCTGGTCCGGCACGCCGACGTGGTCGAGGCCAGCCGGAACGCCGGCGTCTTCATCAGCGGCCCCGGCGTCACCACGCCCGAACCCGCCCGCTGGGTCCGCACCCTGTTCGGCGACTCGATGGTCAACCTGGACGACCCCCGGCACGCCCAGCTGCGCCGGATCATCTCCCGGGCCTTCACCCCGCGCCTGCTCGCCCGCGCCGAGGACGACATCCGCCGGGTCGCGGCCCGGCTGGTCGACCAGGTGATCGAGCGGCGCCCGGCGGACTTCGTCACCTCCGTCGCCGCCGAACTCCCGTTCCAGGTCATCTGCAACATGATGGGCATCCCCGAGGAGCCCCGGCGCGGCATCCTCGACCAGGTCAACCACGCCTCCGAGCACACCGGCGTCGACCGCCCGCTGCGCAGCCGGATCCGGATCCCCGGACGCGGACTGCGCGCCCTGGCCCGGATGCAGGGCATGGTCGCCGACCTCGGCCGGGAGCGCCGCCGCAACCCCACCGACGACCTGATCTCCGCCCTGGTCACCGCCGACGTCGACGGCCGCCACCTCACCGGCCGCGAACTCGGCGCCTTCTTCTCCCTGCTGCTGGTGGCCGGCGTCGAGACCACCCGCAACGCCCTCACCCACGGGCTCAGCCTGCTCACCGAGCACCCCGGACAGCGCGACCTGCTGCTCTCCGACCTCGACCGCCACCTCGGCGGCACGGTCGACGAGATCATCCGGCACGCCACGCCGATCATCCAGTTCCGCCGCACCCTCGCCACCGACCACGAGCTCGACGGCACCCCCCTGGCCAAGGGCGACAAGGTGGTGCTCTTCTTCGGCTCGGCCAACCGGGACGAGGCCGTCTTCACCGACCCGGACGTCTTCGACATCACCCGCTCGCCCAACCCGCACCTCGGCTTCGGCGGCGGCGGCCCGCACTACTGCCTCGGCGCCCACCTGGCCCGGCAGGAGATGAAGGTGCTGCTGCGCGAGCTGTTCACCCGGCTGCCCGACCTGCGGGCGACCGGCGCGCCGGAGCTGATCCCGTCCAACTTCGACAACCGGGTGAAGTCGCTGCCCTTCACCTTCACGGCACCCACCGCCTGAGCCGGCGGACCCGGCCGCCCGGCCGCGGCCCGGGGCCAGCGCCGCCAGCGGGCGTCCGTGCAGCACAATGCGCGGTATGACAACCGGACCTGACGCCGCCACCGCCCACGCCTGGACCGCACTCGGCGGCGCCGACGCGCTGCTGGAGCGGGTCTCCTTCCACGGCCCGCCCGGCCTGCCGGACGCCCGGCTGCCGGTCCGGGAGCTGGCCCGGGCCACCGTGGCGGTGTGCTCGCTGGCCGCCGCCGAGCTGGTCGCCGCCCGGGGCGGGCGGGCCGTGCCCGGCGTCCGGATCGACGAGGGCGCGGTCGCCACCGCCTTCGTCAGCGAACGCCACCTGCGGATCGACGGGCGGCCGGCCGGCACCTTCGCGCCGCTGTCCGGCTTCTGGGAGAGCGCCGACGGCTGGGTGCGCACCCACGCCAACTACCCGCACCACCGGGTCAGGCTGCTCGCAGCCCTGGGCCTTCCGGACGGCGAGGACGAGCAGGCCGTCCGGCGGCTGGCGGCGACCCTGCGGGAGCTGCCCGGCGAGCAGATCCAGGAACGCGCGTACGCCGCAGGCGGGTTGGCCGTCGCCGTCGCGCCGCCGGCCGGTCCGACCGGGCTCCCGCCGGTCCGCAGGGCCCGGCTGGGGGAGGCCGAGCCCCGGCCGCTGCCGGCCGCGGCGCTGCCCTGCGAGGGCGTCCGGGTGCTGGACCTCACCCGGGTGATCGCGGGCCCGGTCGCCACCCGCACCCTGGCCCTGCTCGGCGCGGACGTGCTGCGGATCGACCCGCCTCGGCTCCCCGAGTCCCCGGACGCCCACGCCGACACCGGCTTCGGCAAGCGATCCACCCGTCTCGACCTGGCCTCCGCCGCCGACCGGGCGGTCTTCGAGGACCTGCTCGCCGCGGCCGACGTCGTCGTCACCGGCTACCGCCCCGGCGCGCTGGACCGGCTCGGCCTGGCCCCGGAGGCCCTGCTGGAGCGCCGCCCCGGCCTGGTCGTCGGCCAGCTCGACGCCTGGGGCCCGAGCGGTCCGTGGGCGGGCCGGCGTGGCTTCGACAGCCTGGTGCAGGCCGGTGTCGGTGTCGCGGCCCTCGAGGCGGGCCCAGACGGCCGCCCCGGCGTGCTGCCCGCCCAGGCGCTGGACCACGGTACCGGCTACCTGCTGGCCGCGGCCGTCCTGCGGGCGCTGACCGAGCGGGCCGGCACCGGCGGCGGCCACCGGCTGAACCTCTCGCTGGCGGCCACGGCGGACTGGCTGCTGCACGGCGTCCACCCCGCCGCCGAAGCGGCCGAGGACACCTCCGCCGCCCGTGCGGCCGGCGTCGGCGACCCCGCCGACCGGCTGGCCGAGCGGGACTCCCCGGTCGGCCGGCTGCGGTACGCGCTGTCCCCGGTCGGGTACGAGGGCGCGCCCGCCGACTGGTCCCGCCCGCCGGGGCGGTGGGGCACCGACGCGCCGGTCTGGAGCTGAGCCCGGCGTCGGGACACGGACACGGGCACGGGCAGGATCCGGGGCACCGGACGGGGCCGGGCCTGACGGTGTCACAGGTGCCTGAGAGGGTGGGCCCATGACCGCACACGCCACCGACTACCGCTGGTTCTCCGAGGCCTTCCCCGCTCTGCGCGAGGCGTACTGCCTGACCCTGGTGGAGGGCGTGTCCGCCGAGGAGCTGCTGCGCCGGGCGGGGGCCGAGCCCGAGGAGCGCCACACCGGGGCGTCCGAGCTGGTCGAGGCCGCCTACGACACGTGGGACGAGTACGACGGCGAGCGGCTGTTCATCGCCGCCACCTCGCTCGGTCGGTGGGCGCTGGCGATCGAGCCCAACGGCTACCTGGGCGTCGCCGCCCCGCTGCTCGCCGCGCTCTCCGAGGGCACCCGGCTGGTCTCGCACTTCCGCAACGTCAACGCGGTCGACCACTTCCACTGGCAGCGGGACGGCCACAACCTCCTGCACTTCGAGCCGCTCTTCCCGGCCCAGCGGGACGGCAGCGAGGCACCGGCCGCGGCGGAGGTCATGCGGGAGGTGGGTTTCGACCTCACCGAGGGCGACGACCACGACCACACGCTGCACACGGAGGCCGCCTTCGCGCTGGCCGAGCGCCTCACCGGCGTCCGGCTGACCGCGGAGATCCTGGCGGGCGCCGAGTTCGTGGCCGGTACCGCCCCGAGGCCGGGCCGCTGAACCGGTGCGGCCGGACCGCGGCCGGACCGGCGGCGGGTACGGGGGTCAGCCGCTGAGTCCGGTGACCCGCATGGTGATGTTCAGCCGGCCTCCGGCCAGGCCGCAGGCCGGGTCGCAGGTGTCCGGGCGGACCTTCGGCACGCCGTGGTACGCGAAGCGGGACGGGCCGCCGAAGACGAACAGGTCGCCGGAGGCCAGCTCGACGTCCGTCCAGGGCCTGGTGCGGGTCTCGGTGTTGCCGAACCGGAAGACGCAGGTGTCGCCGATGCTCAGCGAGACCACCGGGGCGCCGGACTTCTCGTCCTTGTCCTGGTGCATCCCGAGCTTCGCCTCGCCCTGGTAGAAGTTGATCAACGCGGTGTCGGGCGTGTACTCCTCGCCGGCCGCCGGGTCCTGGTAGGCCTCGACGAGGGCGCGGCGGCCCAGGTCGACCAGCCAGTCGGGGAAGGGCGCCACCGGCCGGCCGTTCACGTCCTCCGCGACCCGGGTGTACCGGTACGGCTGCCAGTGCCAGCCGATGCAGACGGTCTGCACCGACATCACGCCGCCGCGCGGCAGCCGGGTGTGCCGGATCGGCACCGGTCCGACGGCCCAGCCCCGGCAGGCGGCGACCAGCTCCCGCTGCCGGTCGAGGTCCAGCCAGCCGGGGACGTGGACCGCACCCGGCGCGATCTCCGTCCGGGCGCCGGGTGCACGGTCTCCGCCGGCGCCCGTGCCCCGACGTGCCTCGGGGCGGGCGTCGGGGAAGGGGAAGAGCGCGTCCACAGCCGCTGTCCTGCCGTTCCTGGTTCCTTGCCGGGGTCCGGTACGAGTTGCCGGGTCCTGGTACGAGGATGCTACGGATTCCGGTCAGCCGGCCAGGGCGGCGGCCGCGCCCTCCAGGAGCAGCAGCTGCCGCTTGCGCTCCGTCCCGCCCGCGTAGCCGGTCAGCGAGCCGTCCGCGCCGAGCACCCGGTGGCACGGGCGGACGATCATCAGCGGGTTGGCGCCGTTGGCCGCCCCCACGGCCCGCGCCGAGTTGGGCAGGCCCAGCTCGGCCGCCAGCCGGCCGTACGTGGTGGTGCTCCCGTACGGGATGGCGTCCAGGGCCGCCCAGACCCGGCGCTGGAAGTCGGTGCCGGTGACCGTGCACTCCAGGTCGAACCGGGTCAGGCTGCCGTCGAAGTACCGGGCGAAGCGGTCGGCGATCACCTCGAAGGCCGCCGGGTCGTGCCGCCAGCCGGGGCGGACGGTCACGGCACGCCTGGTCCCGGGTACGCAGGCGGCCGCGAGCGCGGTGCCGCCGACCGCGGTCGGGGACTCCTCGCCCATCAGCAGCAGTGGGCCCAGCGGGCTGTCGATCGTCGTGTGGACAGTCATCGGCCGTCGTCCTGTTCGTGCGTCCTCGGTGTCCGTCACCACCACTCTGGGGGGTTCGGCGGGGAATGTCCGGCGGAAATCGGACACGACCCTTCCGGCCCGCTCTGCCCGCTCGGCCCGCTCGGCCCGCTCGGCCCGCTCGGCCCGGTCGGTGAGGGCCGGGTCGGGGGCCGGTCCGGGCCGGGGAGATCGCCCCTTGGTCATCCGGCCGTCACCCGGAACACCCTTCGCATCAGTAGGATCTGACGATATGACTCATGAAGGGTGGGGGAGCCCCTCGGTCGAGCAGCAGCTGCAGCAGCACTACATCGTCTGCGGCGGCAACGCGTTGGCCCACCGGCTGGTCCTGGAACTCGTCGAGCACTACGACGTCCCCGTCGTCGCCCTCGTCCCCGACCGTACCCGGGACCACGCCCCGCGGATCGAGCAGATCCCCGGCGTCGCGGCCGTCGTGGAGTACACCAGCCTCACCGACGAGGCCCTGCGGGCCGCCCGGGTGGACACCGCCCGCGGCATCGCCCTGGTCGACGGCACCGACCAGGACCACATCCACGCGGCGCTCAGCGCCCAGGGCCACAACCCCGGCATCCGGATCGTGCTGCGGATGTTCAACCAGCGCCTCGGCGACAACATCGAGCGCCTGCTGCACAACGGCACCGCGCTCTCCGGCTCCGCCACCGCGGCCCCCGCCTTCGCCAACGCCGCGCTCGCCCGCCCCAACTCCGTCCGGGTCGGCGACCGCTTCCTGTACGTCGCGTACGACGAGGACATCGACTCCGGCCAGGTCTGCGTGGTCGCCGACCGGATCGACCGGCAGGACCTCGGCCGGCTGCGCCTGCTGCCCGACCTCGGCGGCCGGTCCGCCGAGTTCGTCGAACTCGCCCGGCGGTTCGGCGACGACGGCCCGGTCCGTTCCCCGGGCGGCCCGGGCGGAGTCCCGCGGCCGGCCGCCGACCCGGTGCCCGGCGTCGAGCCCGGGCCCGCCGCCGAACCGGAACCGGCGCCCGTACCCGACCCCGAGGACGTACTCGAACCCGAGCCCGAGCCCGAGGCCGTACCCGTGCCCGAGCCCGAGGCCGTACCCGAACCCGTGCCCGAGCCCGACCCAGAACCCGACCCCGTCGTGGACCCGGCGGACGGGGTGGCGGCCCTGCAGAGCCTGCCGAGCGAGCCGTCCGTCCGGATCCCGTGGTTCCGGCGGCTGCGCTGGCGGCTGCTCGACACCCTGCGCTACGTCACCAGCGCCCGGTTGCGGCTCGTCCTGCTCACCGCACTGGCCGCCGTCCTGTTCTCCTTCGCGGTGATCTGGTACCTCAACCGCGACTTCGGCTGGACGCTCTACCTGGCCCTGCTGGACCTCGCCGGCGCCGCCCAGCCGGACCAGCCCGGCGGCGGCGCCGGCGGAACCGGCGGGACCTGGCAGCGGGTCGCGCAGGTCGTCATCACCTTCTGCGGTATCACCTTCGCCCCGGTGGCCACCGCGATCATGGTGGAGGTGCTGGCCTCCGGCCGCCGCGGTCCGGCCCGCAACCCCGGCGCGGGCACCCGTGAGCATGTCGTGGTGGTGGGCCTCGGCAACGTGGGCACCCGGGTGGCGGCCCTGGTGCACGAACTGGGCGTCCCGGTGGTCTGCGTCGAACGGGACCCGCAGGCCCGGGGCGTCGCGGCGGTCCGCACCCTGGGGATCCCGGTGGTGGTCGGGGACGCCACCCTGGAGACCCAGCTGCGCCAGGCCCGGATCCACCGCGCCCGGGCCGTGGTCGCCGTCACCAACGACGACGCGGCCAACCTGGAGGCCGCCCTGGAGGCCCGAGCCGTCCGGCCGGGGCTGCGGGTCGTGCTGCGGCTCTTCGACGACAGTGTCTCTAAGTACAGAACCGCGGGTGTCGTGGCGTCAGTTGCGGTTCCCAGGCCAGTCCTGAGTCGCGAGGCCGATCATGTCTTCAAGCGCGCCCGCCAGGCGGTTGACCGCCAGCATCAGATCGGCGGGCTGAGGGTTGCTGAGGTCCATTGCGCGTAGGTCCCGCAGGCGTGCCTTGGCGAGCCTGACGCGCATGCGGTCGGCGGTAGAAGGGTGCGGTTCGGGCGGGGTGCTCACGTTCGTCGTCCTGTGCGCCTGGTGGTCCTCGGCGGGGTTGCGCTATCCGGCCGGGGCGCGGGAGGGGGCCGCGCTTGGTGGCTGTTTGAGCCGGTGTTCGAATTGCGACGTGGGCCATGACCGGAAGCGATTGGTGCTGCTTACGGTGGCATACGGCCCATCTCTAGAGCTACCGACATTTCGAACCGTTACAATACGTTCGAATGTTGACGATGGTCAGTTTGGAATGAATCTGGCATACCCGCATGATCTGTCTCGACACCTGCTGCATATCTGAGGCTGACTTCAGATCTTGATCGCGGCAGCGTAGCGAGATGTGCCTCCTGACGAGCCCGCATGGGTGCTAGACCTCCGACGCCAGGTCGGACGCCGCATCCGCGACCTCCGTACGGCTCGGGGCCTCAGCCAGTTGTCCCTGGCCCACCTGGCCGACATCAGCCGGCACACGATGTACAGAGCCGAGACGGGCTCACATGCCGCGTCCATTGACGTGTGCATCAAGCTGGCCGCGGCCTTAGAGGTGCCGTTGGATCGCCTTTTTCGGGACGACTAGCAGGGCAGCCCTCGTGGCCCTCTACGGCCTGCTCTCGGCCGTCCTTGGGCGGCACCAGGCTCCCCATGGCGGAGAGGCCGCAGTCCACGCAGTAGCCTCGCGTCAGGCCCATGTCGGGGCGCGAAGTCATGCGTATCCTTCCGTCCGCAATGGGGCAGTCAGTGATCGGCTGTTCGCTTCGGCGATCATGATCGGTGTCCCACACGGCGTGCTTCGTACCCGCCCGTTGCCGGGTGAACCTGGGCCCCCGGGGCCCAATCTCCCGCGCCGGACAATGCCGCGGTCGCCGCCTTGCGCTGGTCCACCCAATCCTGCGTCCGCGACCTTGCGCACCTCGAAGCGCTCGCTCACCCGGTGGCCGCTGGCACGCGAGCGGGCGTCGCCCGGACGAGACGGATCTCCCCATCGAGAGCGAACGACAACTGCAGCAAGCCGTCCTCCAGGAACGCGGCCCGCACCCGCTCTTCGGCGCCGGCCCGCAGGAAGTGCCGGTAGGCCTCCAACTGGTTCGCACCCAGCGGGAGCCGCTTCAGCTCGTCCCACAGCCGGGCCAGTGCCTCGGACAGCGGCAGCGCGACGGGCTCAACCACGCCCTCGATCTCCAGGGTCACCAGGGTCACCGGTTCTTTGGTCATCGGGTCACCTCGGATGCGTGGGCGGGACAGGCGACGACAGCCCAGCCCAGTGGGGCCTGACCGGTCGGCGTGTACACGTGGCCGGCAGGGATCAGTTGGTCGGTGACGATCCCGCAGAGGACGCAGGCCTGGCCGAGGCGCTGGGCGCCGGTGATCAGGATGTTCCGTGGGGCGGCTTGCGGGGGCCGGTACTCGGCCCAGAACGCGCCTGCGGCCCGGCGCAGGGCCTGGTGCAGCGCGGTGGCGTCGACGAGGCGGCCGGGCTGGTCGGGGTCGGGCGGGACCAGCCAGTGCGGTCCGGGTGGCCCGACCGATGTGGCGCCCGGGACGGCGATGAAGGAGCGAGCGCCGAGCACCCGGAATCCCGCGGCGGCGAGTTCGCCTGCGGAGCCGACGGGGACCAGGAAGTAGAGCCGGGCCTCGTGCCGGGTGTCCCACAGGACGGGCCCGGGCGGCGTGGTGTCCGCGTCGAGGAGGGAGAGTGCGGCGAGGCCGGCCTGCTGCGGTGTCACGACGGCGTCCCAGTGCTCGCCGGCGGCTACCGCTGAGACGGTGTCGTCCGGTGGCATCCACGGGGGTGCGCCGCGCATGAGCTGATCCACGATGATCCTCCTCGCCTGGCTGGCTGTCGGACCAGCCTGGCGTGGATCACGGGGGCTAACTATCCCAAAACTGGGATAGCTGAAGGGCTAGACAACGCCCACCCACTTCGCGTATGAGGCAACGTCCTCGTTGCCTGCGCGGCCGGCTCGGACCACGCCGACGATCGTCTCTCGTACGACAGGGCTGAGCCTGGTCTGCTGCGGCGCCAGATGGCGGGCCAGCAGGAGACGCCGGAACGCGCTGTCCGTGGTGCCCATCCACAGCTGCGCGCGGGCGACTTCGGCATGGTGGTGGGCGGCCCGAGACGCTGGCCATTCCGCGGGGGCGTGGATCCCGCGGGCGAGGTCGAGAGCCTCGGCGTACCGGGTCTGGTCGATGAGGACAGAGACGTGATGCACCGCCACGTTCGTCGGCCCAAAGCTGAGCCAGAGCTCCTGCGGGATCTCGCCGGTGGAGGCGGCGATCCGGTCGGCCTCGGCGATGTGGCCGGCGACGGTGTCGCGGTCCTGGGCGCGGGCTGCGAGGACAGCAGACGCCAGGTGGACCTGGCCGGTGACGGCGTCGCGGCTCGGTCCGGGGTCGGCCTGCGCGACGGTGCGGCGGGCGATGTCGGCGATTCGCATGCCGGTCCGGTAGTCGCCGGCGCGCAGGTAGGTGAGGGCCCGGTTGTACTGGCGGACGGCCGCGAGGTGGGCGTCGGATGCGCGCTCAGCAGCCCAGCCGGTCCGGTCGAGGGCGATGGACGCCAGGTCGTAGAAGCCGAGTTTCGAGGCCACGTCGTAGGCGCTGCGATACAGGCTCGCGAGGGCCTGCCACACTCGGCGTTCGCCCCCGGTGTGCGCGGCGGTGGTCGTCTCGACGATCGCGGCCGGCAACTCCGCGGAGACGGTGCGCAGGTCCGAGGCGCGGACGAGGCGGCACAGCCGGTCGGCGTGCGCTTCCAGGGCCTGTACCGGGCGCGGTGCGACGTCGGGGTCGGCTCCGAGGTCGTAGATGTCGAGGGCTTCCCGCAGGGGCTGGATGAGGCCGTCGAGGTGGTCGCGTCGCAGCTCCTGCAGGTAGGGCTGGCCGGTGAGGTCTGCGACGGGGACGGACAGGGCCCGGGCGAGGGCAGCAAGGACTGTCGGGCTGGCGGGTCGGCGGCCTTGCTCGATTTGCGCGAGGTGGCTGACGCTGACGCCGGACGCCCTGGCGAGGCCCTGCTGGGTGAGGTGCCGCAGCTTGCGGGTCTGGGCGATGCGGTCGCCCTCGGTGGGTGTCGTCACCTGGTGTTCTCCTTGGGTCGCCTTGCGAGTCGGTCGTGCCGCCCTGTTGCATGGGCGTCATGGCTGACCGTGTGTTGTACCTGCTGGGCTGTGCCGCTCCGCCCGTCCTGGATGCCCGCCGGGTGATCGGTGAGGCTCAGGGGCGGGGCTGGGATGTGGTGCTGGGGCTGACTCCGACCGCCGCGGAGTGGCTGGGTGAGGAGATGGCGGGTCTGGAGGAGCTGACGGGGCATCCGGTGAAGACACGGTATCGCCGTCCGGGGCAGCCAGATGTGCTGCCGCCTGCGGACGTCGTGCTGTTGGCGCCAGCGACTTTGAACAGCGTGAACTGCCTGGCGTTGGGGATCACGACGTCGTGGGTGATCGGCTATGCGGCGGAGGCGATCGGGAAGGGCCTCCCCTTGTTGGTGATGCCGTGCACGAACATGGCGTTGACTGCGCACCCGCAGTTCGGCCGGAGCGTGGAGACACTAAGGGGTGCCGGCGTGCGGGTGCTGCTCGGGGAGGGCGGCTTTGTGCCGAACGCCCCCGGGCAGGGCAACCCGAAGGTGTACCCGTGGGGCGCGGCACTGGACGCCTTGCCTGCCGTGCGGAAGTGAGCCGGCGCGGACGTTGGCCTGCGCTGATCTGTCAGTGTCGGCGCCTACGATCACGCCATGCCTGATGCTCTGCCTGTGCCCGATGACCTGATCGCCCTCCAGTGTGTCCTGGATGCGGCGCGCGCCGAGCTGGACGTGTACGTCTCCGAGACGGAGGCCGCCCGCCGGCTGGAGTACCCGGACCCGGAGCAGATCGTGGAGCGGCAGACCTGGCCGGCGGAGATCAGCGAGCGGCACCTCGCCCTGCGCGCCGCCGCGGCTGCTGCGGCCACCGCGGTCCGGCAGCACCCCACCATGCAGCAGGCACTCGCCGAAGGCTGTCACCCGGTGACGGAGCAGGCACTGAAGGACGCCGCGCGGGCCGTCGACGCCTGACCGCGGGCACGGCTACGACTGCCCGTCCCAGGTCTCGGGTCGATCCGGCAGGCACGCGTCGCACGCTCGGGCGCCGGCTGCGACCAGGGCCCGGTACTCGTCGCCCGACACCGGCCTGCTCCCGGCCGGCGCCAGCCAGCAGTCCGCCCGGTGCAGCAACCGCACCGGCTCCCTGGCCCGCCGCATCTCCGTCAGCAGCCACGCGGAGGAGGTCGCCGCCGGGCCCGGCAGGGTGCTGTAGTCCTCGCCGGGGATCGGCTGGACTGCCGGCGGCGACGCCCGGAAATCCACCTCGCGGCCGCCCGGGAGGACCAGCCGCAGGGAGTACCACCAGACGCCGTCCTCGGCCCGCTCCCGGGCCAGCACCAGGACGCCCAGCTCTTGGCCGTCGGGCAAGGTCACGCGGGCGCGGGGGTGGCTCATGGACGCATCATGCGCCAGGCGGCGCCCGACAGCACGGCGAAGCCCCGCCCTCCCGGAGGGGGCGGGGCGGTCGGTCTCCAGGGCTAGGTCGCTGCGATGGCTGCGAGCTCTTGGCCGATGTCGTTGAGCACGAAGCCGGTCAAACCGATACGCAGCGCGAGGTCATATACCTGCTGGCGCGCGTAGACATAGATCTCCTGCAGAGCGATGGGGCCGAACTCGTGGAAAACGCTCTCGGGGATTTCCTGGCCCTGCTCGATACCGTACTGGCCAACCACAATCGCGTTGAGTTGAGCCACCAAAACATCCTCAGCCGTGAGAATGTCGCAGGTCAGGGCCACCTTGTAGTTGACGCAGCCGTCGGCCAGAGAGAGGCCTGGCTCGATCGACACCCGGAACTGGCCAGGCTGATCCGCTGTAATCCGCTTGGCCGCAAGCTCGTGCGTCTCAACGACCCGAAGATTCACCCTCCCAAGGAAGTCCTTCAGCCCCGCAGAGCCACCCTCAAAGGTCCTCAGCATTATGATTGGCTCGCAATCGGCTTGATCTTGACTGAGCCGTCCATCGGAGTGAAGGTGGCAGGCCGACGCACCGAATGGGCGGTTCCGCGGAAGTGCATGGTCCCGCGGTCACCCACGTCACGCCAAGTAGTCACATTGACCAGCAGATCAGTGCTGCCAGGGATCACCGCGATGTCAGTTCGCACATCGCTGGGTGCAGCCTTCGCCGGAACGCGAGGAAATGCTGGCACGACGTCACGACCCTCGGTCAATGCCCGGCGCGGTTCACCTGCCCGAACGAGACGCACGTCCAGCTCGAAGCCCAGGGCTTCGAGGTATTCCGCAACGGTCTTGACCTGTAGGTTCCCGTCGCCGCGCAAGGCTTGGCTCACGCCGGACTTGCGGATCTTCAGGCGGGCGGCCAGCTCGTTCTGACTTACCCCGGACTCGCGGAGGGCAACATTGAGTGCACGCAATACTTCCCGCTTCAACCGGGCGACGGCAAGGAAGCGGGGGCCGTCGTCCGTACGCGCGAACCGCTCGTAGAGAGTGCTCATGATGCGAGGTCCTCCCTTCGGACCCAGATGGCCTTGTCGATGTTCTGCCGCTCGGTGAACCGCTGCCGCTTGGGGAATCCGTGCGTGAGGCGGGATGCGAACGTGGAGCCGTCCCGGGGGTGGAAGAAGGGGAACCGGTGACTCCCGGCCTTGATCTCCCGGATCCCGTCGCGCAAGTCGTTAATCTCTCGCGGAAAGTCGAGGGAGTCGCGGTGGGCGTAGTCCTCGAACACCATGATGATGACCGCGAGAGCCTCACGGTCCTGCCGCTTGCGGGAGCCTTCGAGCTTGGCCAGCCACTGATCTGCCAGGCAGCCGTCCCGACACCTGGCGGCTTCGATCATGTGATGGACCCCCTGCTCGTAGTAGATGCGTCCACAGTCCGGGCAGTCGTCACGCTCTAGTTCAGTTATGACTGTACCCCCCTCTTGGGCCTTCATAGCAGCCGCGTGCCGAGATGTAACCATTCGGGCGCCGGGGCGGCCGTGTGAGATGGACCACTCTAGCCACCGACGAGGGATACGCGAAGATGCAGGTGAGAGCTGGTTTCGCCTGCCCTGGGCATGGCAAGAACGCCCCCGCCCGGCCCGAAGGCCAGACGGGGGCGTGCTGTTGCCTGCTCATCCGGGCGGGGGCCCAGGGTCCTTCCGCTGAGCGGCGATGACCAGCCGAGTGCGCTGCACCATCAGACCGGCCAGCGCCACGAGCAGGATGGCCCGGGCCACCCGCAGGACGGACGTCACCGGCCCGGATGGCCACACCAGGGTGACCACCACGGTGTACAGGCCGAGCAGTCCGACCGCCACGGTGAAGCACATGACGTTCCGGCCCCATGCGGACTGCCACCAGCGGGCCTTCACGTGGTACACCGTCGCCGCCACGGTCGCGGTCGCCGCGATCAGGGCCGAGCCGGCGACGTTCGAAATCTGAGCCGCGTCCATCAACGGCCTCCCTCCAGCGTGAGCCGGATGCGCTCCGCGAAGTGGTTCTCGCGCCGGGCCTCCCTCAGCACCCGGGCCGCCTCCGACACCAACGGAGCCTGCTCGTGCGCCGCATCCCGCGCGCACTCCGCGAGATGCAGTGCGCTGGAAGCGGCCTGCTGCCCCCGTGTCGGCTCGCCCCTACGCCTGCGACGCCAGGCCCTGATCCACCGGAGCATGCTGCACCCCCTCGGCCGGGGGCTGAGGGTTCGGCAGCGCCCTCAGCAGGGGGACCGCGACCCGCGCGACCTCGAGCAGCTCGCCGTTCTGATCCTGGGCCACGTGCCGGGCCTCCTCGGACACCTGGTGGGCGGCCCGCCAGGTGTCCCGTTCCTCGCGCATGTCCTCGTACGTCCGGCGCGGCACCAGACGGCCGGTGAGGATGAGCAGGACTATCAGGGTGACGACCCCGACCGCCCCGCCTTGGATCATGCCGAGGCCTGCCAGCTCATCCACCGTAGGCGTCGCCGGACACCGCGGTCAGGGGCGGGAGCGGGGCCTTGGCCGGCACTGGCGCCGTCACCTGGGTACGGGTCCAGACCGCGACGGCAGCCGTGGCGATCAGCATGACCGCGGCCTGCTGCTCGGTGTTCCAGTGGAAGCCGAAGCCGATCACCAGCGAGCCGAGGGCCTGGATCAGGCCGAGGATCGCCGCGCCCAGCCCGTCGTGGACGATGACCGCGATGGCGATGGCGACGACCGTCGCAGCGGCCGTGTTGAGTGCGGCCTGCTCGCCGCTGGTCAGGTCGACGCCGAGGCCCGGCAGGCCGTTGACGACGGCGGCGACCAGCGCGAGGAGCAGGGCGGGCTCTCTGCCGAAGATCTTGGGCATGACGTGGTTCCCTTCTCAGGCGCGCAGGGCGCGGTCGTAGGCGGCGAGCTGGTTGTACTGGGCGTCGTCGCCCGGGGGGATGGTGTAGTCGAACTCGGGGCGGCCCCAGAGGTTCCACTCGGCGCCGGTGATCTGCCGGATGAAGCCGGTCGGCCAGATGCCGAAGACGGCGTTGCCGCCGGCCTGGTCAGGCTGGCCCTTGACGAGGATCACACCGGCCGGCTTGGTGAAGGTCGGTGCAGGCGGCGGGGTAGTGGGGGTGCTCATGGTCAGGCTCCGATCGCGAGGTAGGCGCGCGGCCGCCGGCGGCGGGGCGCAGGGGTGGGAGTGGTCGGCTGAACCGGCGGGACGTTCGGCTGCGGCGGGGCACCAGACGCCCGGGCGACGATGCCCGGGAACACGACGTCGTGGAACTGCGCGGTGCGGAGGTCGCCCGGGCAGGCCGTGCCGCCGTCCGACCACTGCGGGAACATGCGGTGGACGCCGTATCCGGGGTCGTCCCAGGTCCGGCAGATCCGCAGCGGGATGCCGTGCTGCTGGTGGACCCAGACGCCGAGCCGGATCAGCGCCTCGACCTGCTCCGGGGTCCACGGGTCGGTGTGCTGCAGGTTCGACGCGGACTCGCAGGAGATCGCGCCGGTGCCGTCCGGCCGGCGGTTGGCGTACATGTTGGCGTCCGCGCGGGTCTGCGTGCCGACGTACTGCCCCATCGCGCCGTCGAACCCGAGGCCGAAGTGGCTCTCCAGGTTCGTCGAGTCCCGCCAGTACTCGAAGATCCGCTGCGGCGTCCACGGCGCAGCGATGCTGTGCATGAGCAACTGGGTCGGGATGATCGCCGGCTGCGCGTCGGACTCGGGTTGAAGCTCCATGCGCTCAGCGCCGGGGTACCAGGCCATGAGGTGCCTCCTAGAGGTGCTTGTCGGACAGCCACTGCCGCGCGGCAGCCGCGAGGGCGGCGTCCGGATCGGCCGGCGTGGGGGCGGGTACCGGTACGGGCGCCGTACTGAGCACCGGCACGGTGACGTCACCCTGCTGAGAGAGGAGCCATGCGAGATCCGCGGCCGCCAGGTAGCCCCGGCCGCTCTGCCCCCAGCTGTCGCCCCACGAGTTCGTGAGCCAGTACCGGTCGGTGCCCGCGTCCCAGCCAGTAATCTCCAGCTCGTGGCCGCCGGCGACCTTCGAGGTCTTGTAGACGACGATCCGGCCGTCCGCCGCCGGCTCGAACATTGACTGCAGCCAGGGGATGCCGAGCAGCACCGGGCCGGCCTGCAGGGCCGAGGCGACGGCCGCGATGGAGAAGGCGTGGGTGTAGCCGGTGGCGAGACCGAGGGTCTTGAGGGCCTTGGCGGCGCCGAGGCCGGAGGAGCCGGTGTCGGTAGGCGGGTAGCTGCCGGGGATGTCGTCCAGCACGGTGGCGAGGGAGTACAGGTGCACGGCGAACGCCTCGTTGAGGGTGTGCTCTCCCGCCGCGAAGAGGCCGCGGGAGGCGGCGGCGCCAGCCGCGCCGATGGTGACACTGGTGGTCGCCTGCCGGCCCGCGCTGTCCGTGGCGAGCAGGCCGGTAGCGGCATTGCCGGTGCAGGAGCCGATCTCCCCCTGGTCCAGAATCGGCGCCCGGCGCTCCCAGTTGACGCTCCGCAGCGCCGACTTCGGGAGGACACCGTGTGCGTGCCGCAGAGAGCGCGGGTCGTGCTCGACATGCCTGCCGAAGGGACGGTTCATGGTGCCGGTTCCTCCGGGGATGCGATGACCCAGCCGGTGGGCAGCGTCACCGTGGCGGGCGGGGGAGTGGGCGGCGCCGCGTTCTCCGGCGTGCACCCGCAGGAGGGCAGCTTCCCCAGCAGCGGGGTGGTGCAGGTCGCCGCGTGCGTGAGTGTCGCGAGGTCCATGCTGATGGGGTGCTCGGAGCAGGCGTGGACGGCGACGTGGATGTCTGCCGCGGTGGGGAGCGGATCGAACTGGGGGGCCGGCTGCTCAGGGTCGGCGGCGGCGATGATCTCATCGCGGCGGACCTGCTCGGCGGCGACGATGTTGGCGAGTTCGGCTTCGGACGGTCGCCGGCTCCATTGGACGGCCGGTGCGCCGAGGCAACCGGTAAGCCAGCATGTTCGGTCGGTCACGGTGTGGCTCTCCTAGGCGTGGATGAAGAGGCAGCCCATGCCGGTCTGGGACGGCACGGTGTTGAGGGACACCCCGGAGGACTGGTAGGCGACGACGTCGATGTAGTCAGTGGTGCCGTTGCACTGGATGAACGCCCACGCGTCGATGGTCGTGTTGATGGCACCGGCGGATCCTTGGCCTGCTCCTTGTCCGACGTTGACGGTCACGGCGTTCTTGCGGATCTCCACGTCGCGTCCGCCCGTGGTGTTGGACGCGAAGCTCACTGCGGCGAGGACCAGGTACAGGCCCGGCGCCGTCGGCGTGTAGCGGGGGTTGTTCGTCACATTGCTGTGGCCGCCGTACGTGTCGAAGAGGGTGGTGTCGAAGCCGATGGCGGTCAGGGTGGCGTGGGCGAGGGCCTGCGCCGAGGACTGGGTGATTTGCACGATGGGCGGGTTGGTGAGGAACGTCCCGTTGTTGTAGATGTTGGAGTTCCACATCGCGGAGGTGAGCAGGTTGCCGGGGATGTTGCTGGCCCAGGTGGGGACCGGGAGGTTCACCATGCTCGGCTCCTAGTAGGCGAAGTCGACGGAGTCGAACTTGGCGGAGTTGTTCCAGGTCGTCGGGTCGGTGACACCGGCGGGCAACGGTTCGCAGATGACGTCGCCGTTGGTGTGCGACTTGGTGGTCGCCGTGGTGAGGGTGAGGACGGCCGTGGTCCACCCGGCGGTCGTGGAGGACACCGATTTGACGGTGACGGTCTCGACGTTGGCGGTGCCCAAGCCGATGATCAGTTGCTGGTTGACGCCGATCTGGGCGGCGGCCGGGTTGGTGTTGTCGCTGCCCGTGTTGATGGTGAGCGTGGTGACACCAGACGCGGGACTGCCGTTGAGCGTGGTGCGGAACGACGCGAACAGCCCGTACGGGGTGAGATCGACCGGTGAGCACTGGATGTTGAGGACGGCCTCGTTGTCGTCGGACAGGGTCCAGGCGAGGGACTCGACGAAGCAGTCGAGGGTGATGCTGCTCGCCGGGGCGGGTGGCCGGCGCACGACCCGGATGCGGGTGCCGAGTTCCAGGGCCAGGCAGACGGGCCACAGCAGGGTCGGGTTGGCGCTGGGGTGCAGGGTGAGGCTGGCGACCCGCATGGCGGGCGCCTTGTACCGGGAGATCAAGTAGTTCGCGGCGTCCTGGCATTCCTGCGCGGAGCTGGTGTTGATGGTGCGAGACAGCTTCCGCGGGAACGACCGCGTGACCGACGCGATGTCCTGGGCGGAGAAGGCTTGCCCCGTGCTCTGCTGGGTGACCGTGACCTGGTTGGCGATGTGGGTGCCGTCCCAGTCCAGGGCCAGGCCCTCGTACGGGATCTCCCCGCCCGCGGTGTTCTCCCCGAACGTGTAGACCGGTGTCAGGGCGTTGTAGCGGGTCCCGCGGGACTTGAAGGTGATGACTCCGGCCCGGTCGACGTAGTGGGCGCCGTTCTCTGTGTCCACGACCGCCTGGAGTGCCGTCAGGGCGTCCTGCCCGCCGACGTTCGCCGCAGACCCCATGGACGTCGTCTGCCCGGCCTGGATGCTGGTCGGGCCGGTGTACCCGGCCCAGCCGAGGATCCGCTGGTAGCGGGCACTGGTGGACTCCCCTGCGAACGCCGAGCGCCACGCCGAGTACACGGCCGTGCAGTCGGCGGCGGAGAGCAGGCTCGGCCATTCGGTGGCGAACGCGATGTCGCCCTGGAGGTTGTAGATGGTGGCGTCGCCGAGTTGCGGGTCGAGCCACGCGCCCAGATTGTCGTTGAGGAGGGGGCTGGGAAGGTTGGCGAAGAAAGACGTAGATCGCTGGTCGACGCCGTCGACGTTGAGGAACAGGGTGGACGCGGTCGAGCTCTGGCCGAAGATCACCAGATGCCAGTTGCCGTCGCTGAGGGTCGTGCTGGTGGAGGTGAAGATGCCGCCGTTACCGGAGGAGTCCTGGACGTTGACGCGCACCGCGCCGAAGCTGTCGAGGATGACCTGTATGGAGGTGCCGGAGGAGGTGGGGCTCGGCACGTAGTGGGCGCCGAACCCCGACCAGAGTGCGGTGAACGCCGCGGGTGGCGCGCCAGCGGTGTTCCGGAAGGCGATCATGCGGGTCCAGGCGGTGCTGGTGGGCCCGGCGATCCCGGCGGCGCCGAGGGAGATGTACGTCGCTGCGCTGGTGGTCACGGTGCCCGGGTTGGGGTTGGCGACGCTGACAACGGTGCTGCTCGCACCGGTGAAGATCCCGTTGACGGGGTCGGTGGCGGCGACCTGGTTCCCGGCGGTGAGGGTGCCCGCCCCGGACTTCGACACGGATACGACGGCAGCCGCGCAGTTGCCGGCCGCGTCCGCGAAGAGGCTGCTGTCTTGGGGGTCGCCGAGGGTGTAGACGAATCGAGGGCTGCGGGAGTAGATCTCCTCTGTCAGCGGGTCGCGAAGCTGCCGCTGGGAGAGGAGGCTGAAAGCGTCGTACCCGTTCGGCAGGACGGTGCCGTACGTGCCGGACAGGGCCCACGACTGGGGGTAGCGGTCCACGAAGCCGGCCCACATCGGGTACCAGGTGCCGGGTTCGACCCAGCTGGTCGGCGCGGCGGCCTGCTCCAGCTGCCAGGCGTCGACCTGGACATTGACGGTGGAGCCCGGCGAGGTGGCGGCGGTACGGACGCCAACCGTGCACGACGCGGTGTTCACCGGGACTGCGGCGAGCGACACGGTGACCTGTGTCCACGACGCGGTGGCGCTGCCGGTGAGGACCGAAGTGCCGCCGAGGGTGGTGCTGATGAGTGTCCCCGACGCGTTGTACCAGGCCATGTACGCCTGCACGGTGAGGCTCGTCGACGGGGTGATGTCGCGGACCCGCAGTTGCAGGGAAGCGGGCTGGCCCGGCTGCAGGGCCGGCTGCGACGTCGCGCAGACGCTGGTGCCGGATGCGGTTGCCGCGGGCACGGCGAACTGGAACGCGCGGGCGCCTTGGAATGCGGTGCCGGAGGCGACGATGCTGCCGCCAGTGCTGTCCGTCGCCGACGACACGGCGATACCGCTCTGGCCGCCGGGGATCAGGCCTGCGGAGTAGCCGCCGCTGTCACCTCCTGTGGCCTGCACCGCCGTGAGGAGGTTGACGGTCGGCGGCCACTGGGCGCGCAGGCGGTACGGCTGCCAGAGCTGCATGTGCCCGTACCAGGGACTGGCGGTGTTCAGCGCGTCGAACTCGCCGGTGGTGTTGGCCCACTCTGCGACGATGGAACCGGACCGGACTTGGTCGAGTTCGTACTGCCGGCCCCGATTGGTGCCCACCGTGCGGCGGGTTTTCGGGCCGACGTCGACGTACTGCTCCAGGGGGATCGCCGCGGCGTTGGCGTTCCACCGCGGGCCCCAGGCGTGCTCCATCCACGGCCAGTTGGAGTTGATGGCCACGGCGTTGCCCCCTTTACTGGCGCCGGTAGGGCTGCCATGTCTGCGAGTTGTGAGCACCCAGGTCGTACATCTGCCGCTCCAGGACGGTCCGCAGGTCGCGCTCCGACAGGACGGAGCCCTGAACGGTCACGTTGACGACGACCGGCGGCCCGGCGGCGTACCGGCCCCCGGCTGCGAGCGGCGCTGCTCCCGCGAAGGCGGGGGCGAGTGCGGCGCCGCCGATGCCGATGGCGGCGGCCGCAGCGAGGCCTCCGGAGGCCCGGGTGACGAGAGGCGCCGAGCGTTGCATGCCGGTGGCGAGCATCGTGCCGATGTTGTGACCGGCGATGTCGAGGGACCCGGTGCCGGACAGGGGTCCGACCTTGGCGGGGGAGAAAGGCCAGTAGCTGCGGACGCTGCCGGCGATGTCCCCGATGGCGTCCTTGACGCCGCCGGCGGCGGACTTGATGCCTTTGATGAGGCCGTTGATCAGGTTCTTTCCGGCGTCGTACAGGAGGCTCCCGAAGTCGCCTGCGACGCGGCCGAGGTAGCCGGTGATGTCGTCCCAGGCTTGGGAGACGAGGTGCCTGAGGTCGCCCCAGACCTTGCCCCACTTGAGGGTGATGATGTCGAGGACGAGGCCGATGACGTTCTCGGCGTAGTGGATGCCGGTGGTGATGACGCCCGAGATGAGGTCCCAGGCGAGCTTCACGGTGTCCTTGATGATGCCCCAGGCCACGGTCCAGGCACCTTGGATGATCGACAGGACGGGCTTCATGTAGCCGTCCCACCAGACCTGCACGATCGTCTTGACGTAGTCCCACACGAACTGCCAAACCTGGTGGATCTGGTGGGAGTGCTCGCCCCACCAGTCGACGAACTCGGCAACCCGCTCCCGGATCCACTTCAGGACGTTGTCGTTGAACCAGTTCACGACGGCGTGGACCGCGTGCAGTACCTGTTCCCAGGCGGTGCGGAACACCTCCTTGTGTGCCTGGAACCAGTCGATGACGTCGTGGATGGCTTCCTTGACGAGTGGCATGACGGTCGTCGCGAACCAATGGACGACGGTGCCGATCAGGTGCCAGGTGTTGACGAAGACGGTGGCGAGGTAGGAGCCGACGGCGTTGACGATGCGGTGGAAAGTCTCGAAGTGCTTGTAGGCGTAGACGACTGCCCCGGCCAGGGCGATGACCGCGGTGGCGATGAGGATCTCCGGGCCTGCGGCTGCCGCGACGGCGACGCCGAGGGCGATGACGGATCCGACGAGAACCCCGCCAATGACGGCGGCCAAGGCCTGTACTGCGGTCTTGTGGGACGACACCCATGTGGCTCCGCGCTGAACCCAGCCGAGGAACTTCTCCACGTACGGGATCAGCATGGTGCCGATGGCGATGCCGAGGGTCGCGGCGGTCTCCTTGAGCTGCGACATGTGGAAGCCGAAGGTCTTCTGGACCTCGGAGAAGCCTTCGACGTGCGCCGAGTTGTCCTCTGCGGCCTTGCCGATCGCATCGACGTTGTCCGCGAAGGTCTGGGCGTGGACGCCGGACAGTTCGAGGTAGGTGTTGAGGCCGGCGGAGCCGCCCATCATCTTCGACATCTCGGCGATGAACGTCTGCGAGGGGCCGGAGCCGTTCTTCAGCATCGTGCTGAAGCCCTCGGAGTTCTTGGCGAGGGCGAGGAACTGCTTCGCAAGGTCGCCCTGCAGGCCGGGCATCGAATTGGCGGCCTTGTTGAAATCGCCGAGGCTGACACCGCCGTCGAGGAAACCCTGCGACAGGGTCTTCGCAGCCGGGCCCATCCCCTCCATCATCACCTTGAGGGCTTCCGTGGCCTGCTTGCTGCGGTTCATCGTCTCGACCAGGACCATGCCGTCCTTGGTGTGCTTGGCGATCGCCTCCGCGACGATGTCGAACGTGCCCGTGAGGCCGTTCTTGCCGAGATCCTTGGCGAGCTGTTGTCCGTCGAGGCCGATGGATGCGAACGCCTTCCGGGCGGGTTCCTTCTGGTCCGACAGGTGCGAGATCGCGGCCTGCAGGTTCTGCGCGGCCTGACGCGCGGTCACACCCTGCGCGGTCATGGTCGCCATCGCGCCGAGCATCTCCTGCAGGGAGACGCCGGCGGCGGACGCCTTGCTCATGACGACGGGCAGCGCGGAGGACAGTTCCTCCATGGAGGCCTTGCCGTGCGCGGTCGTCTGGACCATCGCGTTCATGACGCCGGACACGTGGTCGACGTCGAACCCGAACGAGTTCATGGCGCTGTCGAGGGTGTTGGAGACGGTCTCCAGGCTCGCGCCTTCCGCGCGGGCGCCTTCGGCCGCGACCTCCAGCAGGCGCAGGCCCTCGGCGCCGTGGAACCCCGCCGACTCGATCTTGTAGAGGCCCTCGGAGAGTTCCTTCGTCGACGTGCCCGTGTCGATGGCCATCTTCAGGACGCCCTCGGACACCAGCTTCAGGTTGCCGGTCAGCTTCCCGCCGAGCAGCTCACCCGTCTCACCTGCGGACGTCCGCAGCCGCACCATCTCGCCCTGGAACTCCGACGCCGCGTGAATGGTCTCCACGGCGCCGAACGCCGCGGCCCCGAGCCCCAAGGTGTACTTCTTAAGGGCCGCCGCGGCGCCGGCTGTTGCGCCGGAGACGGTGGCCCCGACCCGTCCCATTGCCGCCTCGGTCTCGGCGGCGGTCGCGGTCGCTGCCGTGCCCGCCTCGGCCGCGGCGACCGAACTGCGTGTCGATGCCGCCGCCGTCGCCGCTGCGGCGCCAGTCGACGCTGCGCCCACCTCGGCCACGGAGGCTGCCGCGAGACGCGCGGATTCCCGGATGGAGACGAACGCCGCGTCCGCCGACGCTGCCATCTCCTCCGCGGACCCGGACACCGCACCCATGGCCGCGGGCATGGTCTCGCTCATACCCAGGACGGCCTTGTCGAGGGCCCGGGCCGCGGAGGCGACCTGCCGCAGACCGGTCTTCGCGACCGTCGACGCCTCCTCCACGGCGGCGGACATCTCCAGGGCCGCAGCCGACATCCGCGCGAAGGACTCGGCGACGACGGCGGACGTCTCCTGCGCCGCGGCCGCGAACTCCTCCAGCTGAGCGACGGACCTCGTCATCGCGGTGGCGAACTCGGCGACATCCGCCCCGAGATTGACGAGGACCGGTGGCAGGAACGACTCGGACACCGCGCACCCCCTTGCATGTGGTGGGCGGCGCCCAGATGCGGGCGTTGCAGATGGTCAGCCGGTGATCGCTCGCGCCCAGGCGCGGTGGAACGTGTCCTCCAGCCGGCCGCTGTGGTGCACGGCGTCGAAGGACGGCCACAGGTACGGCCGGGCGGGCAACTGCGTCCGGCCGGTGCTCCCGCCGAGCTCCTGGATCCGGGAGTAGGCGGCGGTAGGCCCCATGGCGGACAGCCACACCCCGGCACCCGCCGGCGTTGGGCCGGCCATGTCGAAGCTCGACCGGAGACGCCCGGTGACCAGCGCGGGCGGCCCCCCGGCGGGAGCCGGGGTGGGGGTGCGCCGCGGGTGGGAGTAGCGGGACAGGCGGGCCCGCGCCTCCCCCTCGATCAGCGACTGAGCAGTGATGATCGCCAGCGGGGTCGCCGCCTCAACGCGGGCGACCATGCCCTCCAACGCCTTGACGACATCGGTGAGACCCGTGACTTTGAGAGCCACAGCTCACCCCCTCGCGTTGGCTTCCTCCTGCAGATCGGCCCGCACCTCGTCGTAGACGCCCGCCAACTGCGGGAGCTGCGCATCCAGCCAGGCCGGCAGATCGTCGACCTGCGCCGGCGTCCAGCCCCACCGCTCCGCGTACCAGACGTACCCGGCGGCTTCCTCCTCCGGCGTCCACGGGCCGTCGACGGGGGCGTCGTCACCCCTCCAGCGGGCAGCTACCCGACAGAGGGCGCGGTAGGGGACGCCGGGTCGCTCTGCTGCGCACCGTCCGCCGGGTCGGCCTTCGGCGGGAACAGCGCTCGGATGACGGGCTGCACGATCTCCATGACGGCGGCGTCGTCCTCCAGCGGCAGCAGCTCCAGGGACTGCGGGGACGCCGAAGGCAGCGGCAGCTCGTACGACCAGTTGGTGACCAGCAGGGTGAGCAGGCCGTCCGCCATCTCGTAGCCGGCCGAGATTACCCGGTCGATGTCGGAGACGGCGCTGAGTGCGCGCTTCTTGTCGCCGCGGCGCAGGTCGCGCCAGTCGCGCAGCTCGATCCAGTTGCCGGAGGGCATGGGGTGACGCTCGGACATGAGGGCTCCTGCGAGGGTTAGTAGGTGTTGGGTGCGACGTTGTTGGTGACGGTGATCCGGATGGGCGACATGCCGCCGCTGCCGCCTGCGTTGGTGGTGTTGAAGACGGCCTTGAAGCCGTTCTGGTAGCCGACGGCGGTCTTGCCGGTCTCCGCTTCGGAGGAGATGAACGCGGCGACCTGGATGTCGACCTGGACGGTGATGAGTGCGTTGCCGGCGAGGCCGTTCGTTGTGACGATCTGCAGAACAGGCTGCGTGTTGTTGAGCATGTACAGCAGGGGACTTTCGTCGGCGACAGCACCGAAGTTCAGCTTCCCTTCGACGGACAGGCCGCCGCGCTGGATGACGTACGGGGTCTGCACGCCGGTGGCCGTGTAGTACACGCCGAGCTCACGCTTCATGGTGATCTCGCCGTCGGACACGGTGGACACGAGCGTGCCGCCGCTGGCGGGGCCGCCGATGCCGACCTTCGTCTGCCACCCCGCGACCGGCAGGGTCGCAGTGGGGTTGGCTGTCGGCGCGGACCCGAGCGCGACGGACGGGAAGCCCTGCGCCTTGCCGGTCCACGTCAGGAGCTCCGACTCGGCGTTGAACTTCAGCCCGAGTTCGCCCAGGCAGGTGCCTGGGTACTGGCGGGCGCCGGACGTCGCGGTCGGCCCCAGGTAGTGCGTGAGGGTGTGGCTCGGGGGCTGACCGCTGCCGGAGTTGAGGAGCGAGAACGCGTACGTGTAGGGGCCGGTGACCGGCGTGACAGCCTGCGCGGAGGCGTGGGTGTACACCAGCCCGGTCGACGGCGTGGCGATCGGAATGTTGTACGGGCCCGACCCGGTCGGGGTGCCGGTCGTCACGACCTCGGCCGTCGCGCCGGTACCGACCTGCACGAGGGTGCCGGCGGGGATCGACGCCACGGTCGACATCGTCACCGCCCCTGCGACCGCCTGAGAGCCCAGGGTGGTGGCGCCAGACCCGGTCGGCGTGCCGGTGACCGCAAGGTCGCCCATGATGTTGCGGAGGAAGAACGGCAGGCCGTCACCGTAGACCGGGCCACCCAGGTCGAAGCTGGACGCCTTGACGCCCGCGATCTGCGCGAACGACTCGGTGCCCATGGAGCCGCGCCACGACTTGTCCTCCAGGAACTTCGGCACGTCCTTCGGCTTGAGGGAGTTCACGAGCTGCGTGAACACCATGGCCACAGGGGTGCCCTGGGTGGCCTCCACGGCCATCCCGAGGAACTGCTTGGCGGGAGCGAAGGTCACAGGAGTGGGCACGTCAGGCCTCCGGGCGCGGCTCGGCCGGCATGTTGTCCGGCTGCTGGTTGGGCTTCTTGCGGGTGGCCGTCCAGCGGCCGTCGTCCGGGGCGCCGTCCGGCCACGCGAACACTGTTGCCGGTGTCGCGGCCGTACCGGGGTCCTCGTCGGTCGCGGGCAGACCTGGCTGCGCCGGCCGGGCGGTAAGCGGTACGGCGAGGTACACCGTGGCGAACGGCGCGATGTACTCGAACGCCGCGGGCGGCTCCGGGGCGACATCAGCCGTCGGCTCGGGCTCGCCGGTCGGCGGGGTCTTGGGTGCGGGCATACGGGCCTCCGGTGTGAACGCGGGACGTGGCGGGTCAGGTGGCGACGAACTCGCAGGCCGCGAACGTCACTCCGAGGTAGGACTTGGTGAGCTCCGAGCGGACCTCGGGCTGGCCGTAGGTGAAGGTGATCCCGGCGAGCGCCGCGTTCCCGTCGATGTATTCGCCGGCCTGGAACACTGCGCCGCCCAGCGTCCGGTCCGCCCGCAGCCGCTCCACGATGGCGTCCTGCAGGGCGTACACGTCGTCCTGCGCGTCCTCGGCGTACGCGGTGCGGGACCGGAGGAAGCAGCCCAGCTCGACGTCGAAGTTCCGCTGCTTCATGCCGCCGTGTTCACCGCCGAGCGCTACCCGGAACTCGGTGGAGCGGTAGATGGTCACCACCATTTGGCAGCCCGTGCGGGCACCCGTCGGCTGGCCCCGGTAGTAGTCCGCGTGGTCGTCGGCCTTGGCGAAGGCCCGTCGTACGACGCCCACGCTGGGGATCGTCGACGAGCGGTAGGTGCGTGTCTGCGCGTCGTAGGCGCCGCCGAGGTAGGTGCAGATGCCGTGCAGGGCGCTCTGGACGCTCACCGGATCCTCCCGTACGACGCGAGGATCCGCCGGGCCTCCTGGGCGTACCACTCAGCAGTGCGGCCCTGCTTGCTGCGCACCGACGACGAGGGGGCCGCGCCCGGGTAGGAGCTTTCCGCAGCCACATCGGGGCGCATCAGCAGCGACGTGGCGTAGTGGGTGACGGCCAGGCGCTGGTCGGCGGTCAGCCCGGAGACGTCGGAGCCGGCGGTGTGCACGAACAGGGCCGGGTTGGCGAGCGGAACCGCGGTCGGTGCGGGTGCGGTGCCGGGCGTCGTCGGCGTCCAGGTGTCGGCGATCGTGATGGTCTCCTCGACGCCGGGCTCCCAGATCCGGTAGCTCTCACCGGGCAGGATTCCCGTCGGGTCTTCGACGGTGAGCGTGGTCGCGCCCGCAAGGGCCGGCTGGGAGAGGATCGTGGCGACGCGTCCCGCGGCGTACTGCGCTTGGACGAAGACCTCACCGGCGGACGTCGGTGCCCCGAACTGCAGGGACCCTGACCATGCGCCGCCGCTGGCGGACAGAGCGACGACGAGGTTGGCGCCGTCCTCCACCCACGCCGGCGGACCGGCGGCGGTGGTCAGCGTGGTGGGGCTGTAGCCGTAGCCGACCGCTCCGACGGAGAGGACCGGCGAGTGCTCGGCGTGGAACCGCAGATTGCCTTGCCGGTCGACCCGGGACCGGCAGCGTTGCGTCCACGAGTGCGCGCCGAGCGGCATGTCGATCTCGTTGTCGGCCCACTGCGACGCCATCAGCAAGATGTTGGTGAGCTCTGCGTCCTGCTCGTCGCTGCTGGAGGAACCCGAGCGCAGCCCGTCGAGGTCCAGGTAGGTGGGGTGAGCCTTGAACGCCGCCGTGGAGACGTACGGGCGATTGGGCATGACGCGCTCGCCCCCTTCCTCGGCTCGTGGTCAGGGACGGCTGACGAGGGAGGCAGAGAACGTGATCGACGTGGGACTACCGGACAGGGTCCAGCCGAACCGGGCCTGGGTGGTGAGAGCAGCGGGGAATGCCCCGGGGCCGGTACCGACGCCAGCCGTGACCGTTCCGCCGGTCATGCCGTCGCCAACCGACGCGGAGCGCTTGCCGGTGGTGGTGAGGGAGCCGGATGTCCAGACGGGGTACCAGACGCCGTCGGCGCCGAGCCGGTCGAGGAAGAACGTCACACCGGGCGTGGTCCCGCCGGTGAAGGCAGTGACGCTGACATCGATCGCCAGCGCGCTGTACTTCGTGGTGTCGACGGAGTCGCCCGCGTTGTCCGCGGCGCGGGCACTCGTCGGGTAGGTGAGGCTGATGGCCGCACCGGTGGTGGTGATCGGCAGGCCTCCGCCGGTGAGGGAGATGAGGGAGCCTTCGCCGTCGGTGAGGGCGACGGCTTGTGCGGCGGGCACGTTCGGGTTGGAGCTCTGGGCGACTGCCGCGTAGCCGCTGCCGGTGACGACGGTGGCCATCAGGGGTGCTCGCGGGTCCAGCTGCCGTGCATGCAGCCGACGGCAGTGGCGGTGTCGGGCCAGCCGCCGGGGAGGCACTCGGTGCAGGGCTGGGTGTCTTCGGGGTCGGGTGCCGTGTCCTCGTTGTCGTTGAGGGGGTTGGCTTCCGGCTGCTCCGGCTGCTCCGGCTGCTCCGGCTGCTCCGGCTGCTCCGGCTGCTCCGGCTGCTCCGGCTGCTCCGGCTGCTCCGGCTGCTCCGGCTGCTCCGGCTGCTCCGGCTGCTCCGGCTGCTCCGGCTCGTCGCCGAGCGGCGGCTGCGTCTCCTCGGACTCCGACTCCTCGACCACCTCGGAGGCCAGGATCTCCTCCTGCGCCTTCGGGGCCGACTGGGTGCGCTTGCGCGGGGGCATCTCAGATCTCCTTCTCGCAGGACCCGCCACAGCGGGAGCATCGGGCGAAGTACGAACCGAAGCCGCAGTCGCCGCAACGGCGGCCGCCGCGGGTGCGGCCGCCCAGGTTCGCCGGAAAGGCCCCGAGCTCCCGCAAAGCCCGCTCGTGCTGCGGGTTCGTGACGGTCACGGTGCCGTCCCGGCCCGCGTTGTAGGTGGCGCTGGCGCCGGTGATGGCGCCCTGGACATCGACGCCGCGGACAGCGCCGTCAGGCAGACACAGGCGGGCCATGCTTCTCTCCTTGAGGGCTCGGGTGCGGGCCGCCGGCCGGGGAGTACCGGCGGCCCGCGGCTCGGTCAGACCTTCTTGATGCCGGTCACCGCGCCGTTGAAGCCCGGGGCGTAGCAGAGCAGAGTCCCGAACCAGTACGAGCTCGACTCGAAGGCGAACTGGTTGACGGGCCAGTCGATGCCCATCAGATCCTGGACGTTGTAGACCGCCCACACGTCGGAGATCTCCGTGTCCGGGATCGGCAGGGTGTCCGAGATGATCGGCGCGTTGCCCTGCGGCATCCACGGGTGGACCTCGACGGCGACGGTCTTGCCGGTGACCTCGTTGACGAGGCTGGTGACGACGTCGCCGAGGGTGACGCCGGTCAGCTCGTTCTGGGTGAGGTTGATCCGGTAGCCGTTGTTCGCCGCGCCGGACTTCAGCGCGTCGGACAGCTGCTTGCGGTCGGAGCCGTTCATCAGGACCCGGTCCGGGTCGGCCTTGACGGCGTCGTACAGCGCCGCGAACGCCGTCTGGAACTCGGAGCCGGGGTTTGCCGTCGACAGGGCCGAGTTGAGCCGGTTGACGTAGCCGGACTCGGAGCCGGTGCAGACCGCGAGCATGCCGTCGTAGCCGTTGGCGTACGCCGAGGTGTCGGCGACGACGGTGGACGCCGCGGTGCCGGCGGTCGGCAGGGCGCCCTGGATGGTGAAGGTGCTGGTCCCTGAGCGGCCGGCGTACCAGCGGGCGGCGTCACCCGGGTCCGAGGAGCCGGTGGACACGTACACGCGGACGCCGGTGGCGCCGGCGGGCAGGGTGCAGGTGACGTCGACGACCTGGGTGGACGGCGCGACGTTGACGGCCGAGGTGAGGACGGACTGGCCGAAGTCGCCGGCGTCCGAGGTGACCTTGACGTAGATGTTCGTGGAGACACCGGTGATTGCGGTCTCGCCCGCGCCGGCGGAGCGCGCGGTGAGCGCCAGGCCGGTCGGGGCGGCGAGCGCGCCGAGGAACCCGGAGGCGGTGCCGCGGCCCATGAGGAGCATCCGCTCCTCCAGCAGCATGCTGGAGTACAGCAGGCTGGTGCGGGACAGCTGGCGGATGTCCTGGAAGCCCTGGCCTGCGTACTGCGCGGACCAGGTGACCTGGTCGGAGACGGAGAACTGGGAGTAGGGGACGGTCTTGTCGTAGCCCGCGTAGGAGATCTTCGGGCCGCGCGCGTAGTACAGGCTGTTGCCGGCGCCGGACGGCGCGAAGTTCGTCTGGGTGGTGTCGGCGATACCGGGGTGGATGTTGCCGACTCCGCCGGTGCCGGTGCCAGTGAACCCGGAGATCACCTTGAAGCGGTGGGAGGTGCCGATGCCCTTGCGGCGGGCGATGCGGTTGCGCAGGGGCGTCGGGCGGGGCGCGATCAGCTTCGACGGCGCCTCCAGGTCGAACGCGACGAGTCCGGAGGCCAGCGGGGAGGTGAGGCTGAGGTCCTTCACCAGGTCGGGCTGCTGCGACTTGAGCTGCGTGAGGGCTTCGGTGACCGACGCGAGGGCGTCCGCGGACATGCCCTTGACGAGCTCGGGGGCCTGCAGGGTCTTCGACAGCATGCCGAACGCGTTGGTCGGCTGCGGCGTGAAGTCGATGCCGCGGCCTTCCTGGAAGGCGTTGACGACGTCCTGCGGGCCGAGGGTCCGGCTGGGGACGTTGTCGATCGCGGACATCAGGTTGTCGAAGCGGGTGCTCAGTTCGCCCTTGGTGAGGGCGGGGGCCTCGGGGGTCTCCCCGAAGAGGACGTCGACGTTGGGCAGCGCCATGATGGCCTGCTCCTCTCATGCGAAACGCCCCGCGGTGGGGGCGTGGTGGCTTGGCTGGGGGCGGTGCAGGGTCAGGCGTCGGCCTTGGACAGGAGCGTGTTGGCGCGCTCGATGTAGCCGTCTCGCAGCGTCCGGTCGTTGACCAGGTCGGCCTTGGCCATGAGCTGGGCGGCTTCGATGCGCATGCGGTCCGCGTCCGAGGTGCGGGCTTGTCCCTGCTGGGCGGAGGTGCGGGTGAGCACCGGGCCGCCGGGGACGGGCTGAGCCTTGATGGCTTCGAGCTCGCCGTGTGCCTTCGCCAGGTCTGCCGCGAGCACGTCGATGCGCTCCTGTGCGGCGTTGTTGGCCTCTGCCACAGCGGACTTCACCAGGTCGGTGACGTCAGCCTTCGTCATGAAGTCCGGCTGCTGGGGGGCGGCCGGGGTCTGGGGGGTGGGTTCGGTGTCGTCCGCCTTGGTGGTGTCGGCGGGGGCCGTGTCGGCGAGTTCCATCGACTCTGCGGTCTCCTCGTAGCGCTCGTTCTCCTGGAACCAGCGGAGGGAGCGGACGGCGTCGAGAAGGAGCTCGATGTCGCAGGCCTCGCCGAGGTTGCCGGCGGCGAGGGATTCCGCCTCGGAGATGATCAGCTTGGCGATCGCGGCGATGGCCTCGCCGGCGGTGGTGACGTCGGAGGCCTCCGCCTCCACGGTGTCGGTCTCGGCGGCGGCCGTCGAGGTCTCGTCCGTGGCGTCGGCCTTCGCGAGGTCCGGCAGCAGGGTGCGGACGTCCCGCAGGATCGCCTCGGCCTTCTCGGCGAGTGCCGCCTTCTCCTCGTCGGTCGTCCAGTTGCTGGGCACCAGGCCCTCCAATCCCAGGGCCGCGGCCCGCTTGACGATGTGGGCGCGGGACGTGTCGTCTCCGCTGTCGGCGCTGATCGCCTTGCGGAGATCGGCCTTGGTCGAGATGGGGAGGGAACCGTCGGGCAGCGCCGCGGCGGGGTTGCCCCTGCGGCGCGGCGCGGGGGCGGTGGGCTCGGCCGGTACATCGGTGTCGGTCTTCTCCACCACCTGGGCGTCCTCGACGAGCTGCAGGTCCCCGGCGGAGTCCGCCTTCGCCATGTCGAAGCGGCACTCCGGGTTGGCGGGCCGGTCGACGACGGACACCTCGATCACGTCGCCGCCAATGACGAGGCCGTTCGGTGCGTCGGCCTTGCCCATCTCGATCCGCGGGTTCTTGATGCCGACGGAGAAGCCGCGCAGCACACCGTGCTCGATCTTCTTGACGGCCACGGGGTCGACGATCCTGGCCGCGAGGAGATGGGTGCCGTCGTCGCCCTTGGAGAGGCCGACGCCGACGCCGACGGCCCGCTTGCTGTCGTGCTGCTCGCGGACACCTCCGCCTTCGGCCATCCAGCGGGGCATGGCGCTGTCGAGCCAAGTGCTGTCGAGGCGCTGCTGGTCGCGGTCGAGGGCGCTGGATGCTGCGGGTCCGTAGACGAGCAGGGTGCCGTCGTCCTCGCGGACGGTCTTGGTGATGGGTGCCCACGCGTAGGCGGTGGTCATGGTTCCTCCTCGCCCGTTGCGCGGGCGCGCTGTGTGGAAGGGTCCGGTCAGGCGGGGGAGAGGTAGCAGCGGCAGCGGGGGTGTGCGGGTGGGGCGGTGGTGCCGTCCGCCCAGGCGGATCCGATGGGAACCGGCCCCTCTTGCTCCAGGTCGCGGCAGCGCGGACACGTCAGGTTGTCGGGCTCGGTCTCCCAGCGGACTGCGACGATGCCCGAGTGCCGGTACGTCGCCGTGGTGCCGGCGGACGCCGCCCGGACGACCTCGGTGAGTGCGGTCATCGCGGCCCAGGCCCGGTCTCCGAGGAGCTGCCGGATCTGGTCGGCGAGGTGCGCGCTGGCGAGGCGGCCGGTGACGGCTTCGGCGAGGAGCCGGGCGAGGGCGCGGAGCCGGCCGGTGGTGATGGCCTGCGCCGCCGCGGCGTGACGGTGGATCCACTCCTCAGCCTCGGCCAGCTGCTCGTCAGGGAGGGAGCGTCCCGCTGCTTCCGGGTCTCCCGCGGGCCAGTCCCACACGGCGTCGGTGTCGGCAAGCACTGCCGACGACGCGTGGTGGCCGATGGCCCAGCCTTCGAGCCAGACCTGCCGCAAGGCCGTGGTGAGCCGGTCGAGGCCGACGCCTTGGCGCTGCAGGAAGCCGGATGCGGCGAGGTGCGCCCACGCGTCGGCGCCCGGGGCGGCGACCGCGAAGCCGTCGTCCTCTTCGTCGGTGTCCTCCAGGTCGTCGCCGAAGCCTTGGTCTTCGAGCCACCGCTCGGCAAGGGCATCTGCGTCGACGGCATCTGTCAGTTCCTGGACGAGTTGCCGGGCCCAGAGGTCTGCGGTGGCCTGGTCGCGTTCCCAGCCCGGCCAGGTGGCCGGGCTTCCGCTTTTGGGTGGCGGTCCGGTGCTGCCGCGAACACGACGGCGGTGTCGGCGAGGTCGGGTGCGTCGGCCTTGGTGACGACGGTGAACGTGAACGGCCGGACGGGTGCCGGGTTGCGGCGTGCCCACCGGCGGTAGGCGCTGAGTTCGGCTTTCACCTGCAGGGTGCGGTCCTCGCCGTCATCCTCGTCGGTCTCTGCTCCTCCCTCCTTGTCCTCGTCGTCGGCCGTCGGGATCTTCGTGTCGTTGTCGGGGCCCTGCGGGGCGTCCAGGATGCCGTCGGCATCCCTGTCGGCCAGGGGCCGGCCCTGCACGGCGCCGACGATCTCCCCCGCCGGGACGAGGTCGGATGCCCCGTTGAGGAACACCAGGCCGCGCGTGGTGCGGATCAGCGGCATGTCCGCTTCGGGGAAGTCGTACCGCGGCAGGCCCATCCGGTCCCGGTCCTCGTTGTACGTCATCCGGCCGTCCGCGACCCGCGACTTCGCGACCTCATCCGCGGTCGCCTCCCCCTCCTCCTCCAGGCCGAGGAAGCGGAACTCCAGCTCGTCGGGCATGCCCAGGTGCTGGCGGGAGATGACGGTGACGAGCTGCTGCAGCCACCGCACGGTCGGGAAGGTGCCCTTGCGTTCCTGGACGTCGGCCTGGCCCTCGTGCCAGCCGGAGCTGCCCAGGCCCCCCTCCTCGGTGAAGCCGAGTTCGGCGATCGTCACGTCGAAGTGCGAGGCGATCAGCTTGATCAGGAACAGGTCGTACTCGGGCTTGTACCGCTCGGCGGCGTCGGCCTGCGTCTCCAGTTCCATGCCGGGCGGCAGAACCCGAAGCCTGTGGCGTGAACCCGTAGAGGAGTAGGCGTCGTTGAGGAGCGTCTCGTACTCGGACGTCTGCGCGGGGGACCAGCCGGACGCGCCGCTGTTGCGGAGCAGACCGGTGGGGACGGTCCCCTCGGTGTACTCGTCGCGGATCCACTTGCGGCGCCGCAGCCACACGTCGATGTCTTCGAGGGCCTGCTCGACGGCGGAGTACCCGTACGGGGTGTGGGCGCGGATGTTGCGCCGCTTGTAGATCAGCTCGTCGGACCGGTACCCGTCGGCGATCTTGCCGTCAGCGTCGGTGTCCGCCACGAACTCGCCCCGCGGGAAGCCCTGCAGGATCTGCTGGTAGGCAGGGTTCGGGGGCATCGGCCGGCCGCCGCGGTGGTCCCGCAGCAGCTTCACGGTGGTGCCGTCGAGGATCTCCAGGGCGAACAGATCGCCGCCCCAGGTGCGGCGCGGGTAGATCGCGACGGCGTCGAGGACGAGGTGCTCCTCCAGGAGCTTGCCCATCCAGTCGGCGGTGCTCTCGTCCTGGCCCGGGTCGGGCCGGCGCCAGAACTTCGTGCAGCGGGCGATCTCCGGAGTGAGGCGCTCGCGCAGTTCCGCTTCGACCTCGGACGGGGCCCGGTCGGGGTCGGCGGCCCGGGCGGCCTCCACGGCACTCTTCGTGATCGTGATGGCCCATTCCAGGCCGACGACCTCCGTCTTGCGGATCTCGATGCAGCGCCGGGCGAGACCACCGACGTCGGCGGCGTCCCGCAGGACCTTCCACGGCACGAGGCGGTCCTCGACGCCGGGGAGGTTGGAGGAGACGGGGTAGTCGTTGAAGCGCGGCTGGGGCCGGCCGGTGCGCGGGTCGAGCGGATCGATGGCGCCCGGGATGAGCGGCATGCCCGGCCCGAACGCTACCTGCGGCTCCAGTCGGGGCAGTGGAACGATCGCGCCGGTCGTCTGCCCGCCGACGGTAGTCGACGCCAGGAGCTCAGCGACCTGCTGCGGAGTGAAGGTAGTGGCCGTTGCCGGCACGGTCAGGGCCTTCGCCTGGTCGGGCTGCTCCACGATGCGACGGAAAGGGTTCCAACGCGGCACGTCACACCCCCATCTCGGCTATCCGTTTCGGTAGTGCTGCAGCCAGTCCATGGCGCTGCCGTGCCCGCCGGCGCCGACGTAGAACGCGAGCATCAGCGCGTCCGCGTTGTCGGGGGAACGGCCGATGCGCTTCTTCGTTTCGGCTTTCGGCTCGACGACGATCCGCCCGGAGGCGTCCGTCGTGTACTTCGGTGCGGTGAGCTGGGAGACGAGGCGTTCACGGTCGTCCGCTTCGAGTTCCGACAGGTCCCAGCCGTGGTCCTCGGACAGTTGCCGGCCGATCTGCCACCAGATCTGCGAGCGCAGGCGCGCGAACTTCTCCGGCTCGGTGCTGGACTCTGAGACGTTGACGCCGATGATGTCGGCGCTGTGCGCGCCCTCCTGCCGCTTCTCCCGCAGGGACCCGACGATGCCCCAGCCGATCCCGATGGAGTCGACCTTCACGGCGCCGGCCCCGGTCAGCCCGATCACCCGGACGATCTCCTGCACGACCTTCGCCGAGTCCCTCTCCCGGCTGCGCCACTCGCGGCCCACACGCGGGCCGCGGCGTTCCCGGATGACGGTCTCGTCGCCGCCGGCGCCCAGGTCCACGCCGAGCTCCACCGGCACGAGGTCGGTGTGCAGCAGCGCGGCCGCGGGCGGCAGCGTGCACGCCCGGATCGCGGAGAGCCGCACGACACCGTCCTCGGCGTCGGACGGGAACTCGCCGAGCACCTTGGAGATGTAGGTGGGGGACTGCGCACCGAACTCGGTGCGCATGTCCTCCTCGTAGGCATGCGAGACGAGGCTCGGCCGCAGCTCGTCCGGGATCTCCTCGTCGGTGAAGTTCGGGGTGTCGAACGCCGAGATGCGGATGACGTTCCACCTGTCGGTGTTCGCGCAGACCCTCGCGAACTGGGAGCCCGGGTCGTCGGGGTTGCCGATCGCCAGGATCCTGCAGTGCTCACCGGTGGCGATCGCGTTCGCTGCGGTCCAGAACTGCTTGTTGATGCCGCACGCCTCGTCGAGGATGACCAGGACGTACTTGGCGTGGATGCCCTGGAACGCGTGCGGGTTGTAGTCGGACGGCTTACGGCCGAACGCGATGAGGCGCTTGCCGAGCTTCCAGTCCGTTTCGTTGATCCGGCCGGGCAGCGGGTTTCCGCGCGCTGCGGCGATCCCGAACGCCGCGTTGATCTCCGACCACAGGATCGCCTTCACCTGGTCGCCGGTCGGCGCGGTCGTCACGACCCGCGCCTCTCCGGGCGGGTGGATGTCGAGCCACCACGCGGTCAGCCGCGACGCCGTCCACGACTTGCCGACGCCGTGACACGACTGCACCGCGGTGAGCCGGTTGTCACGGACGGACTCCGCGATGTCGACCTGCTTCGACCACAGGTGCTCGCCGAGCTTCTCCCGCGCCCACAGGGCCGGGTCGGCGGCGTAGTCCGCCGCGCGGGACTGCTGCTCCTCGTCGGCTTCTAGCTGGTCGGCGAGGAGACTGAAGGCGGTCCGCACCGGCCACCGCCCCTGCTACTCGACGGCCCGCAGGTGCCGGGCCATGACCCGCTTGACCTTCGCGGCCTGCTCACCCGTGACGTTGATCGCCGCGAGGCCGGCCTGGACGGCGTCCATGAGGACGCGGGCCTTCTCCTCCTCGATCCGCACGAGGCGGGCGTCGATGTCGAGGCGCGCGATGTCCGCGAGGATCTTCCCCGACCGGTCCATCGCCCGCTCGTACATGACGACCTCGGCGCGCAGCTGTTCCGCGCCGGTCGCCCCTTCGTAGCGGACGTCGTCCCCGAGTGCGTTGACGAGCGGCGCGAGGGCCTCCTGCCAGGCGACGATCTGCCCGGCGACCCTGGACAGTGCGGTGAGAGGGTTGGCGATCGGCGCGACGTCCAGTTTGGCGAGGACGTCTCGGATCTCCCCGTCGACGCGAATGCGTTCGGCCTGCTTGCGGTGGGCGACGGTGCTGCCGCCGTGGAGTTTGCACCTGCCGTTGCCCGCGTGGGGGGTTCCCCATCCGGCGGGGCGCCGGCAGGTGTCGCCGGGTTCGCCTTGGCGTTTCTGGGCTCCGCAGTAGTTCACGGGTGCCTCCCTGGAGGGTTAGGTGGGGAGGAATTCGGCGGTTCGCCCGCGGGCCTGGCAGGTCGGGCCGACGTGCCACCATCGGTGCTCGCCAAGGGCAGCGGGCTGCAGGCAGCGGGAGCATGTTCCGGGGATGGGATGCCAGTCGGCGGCGGGGGTGAACGGTGCGTCGAGGGCGCGGTGCGAGTCGTCCGGGGTCGTCAAGCGGCAGGCTCCGTCGTTTCGGTGGGCCCGTCGGGCGGGGTGTCGACTTCGAGGGTGCGGCACTCGCAGGGGTAGCCGTAGGGGTCGGCGGCGCGGCAGGAGCCGGTGGAGCGGTGCTCGTCGGCGGGGTGGCCGCACAGGCAGAAGAGCCAGGTTCGGGGCACCTTGTCACCTCCGTGCGCCTGGTGGGTTCGCGGCCCGGCGTCGAGAGAGGTGCGCCGGGCCGCGAAGTGGGCCCGCCACCCTCGGAGCGGGCCCGCCCCGCCCAGCCGGTCCGAGCGGCCAGCGGCGGGGAGCAAGAGGGGAGGGTCAGGCTGCGGACTGCAGCTGGCAGCCGTTGCGGTTCTGCGTTTCGGCCTGGACACGCAGGACGTCGGAGGCCCGGTAGCGGGGCCAGCCGCGCCGGTTGACGGGCTTGAGCTTCCCGCGGTGCGCCCACGTGTAGATGACGTCGCGGGTCACTCCGGCGGCTCCGGCCGCCTGGGCGGTGGTCCACAGGGTGCCGGTGAGGTTCCCTTCGAGGTACACCATCGGGCCCTGCCTCCTTGAACGCGAAAAGCCCCCGAACCGTTATGGTCGGGGACTTGACAGACATGGTGATCCGTCGCAAATCTGACACGACTGTCAACGAAAATCAAGCTGCGTGCTTCAGCGTGCCCTTCGCGGCGACTTCCTCAGCCCAGTGCGCGTACTCGTCGGCGGTCATCAGCAGCTTGCATTCGGCGTTGCGGCACTCGATGTAGTCCTCACCATCGGCGTAGAACAGGCTCCGCCACCCGCATCGCTTGCACGGCGCCTGCCGCTGTTCCAGGCGGGCGTCGCGGCTGGTGAAACGCTGCGCCATGCGGTGCCAGGAGCGGATCTGCGCGGAGGGGTTCGCGGAGTCCCGTTCGTGGATCTCGCCGGCGGCAGGGTGGTGTTCCATCGCCCACGAGAGGTGCGTGTCGAGGAAGGAGATGCTGGCCGTCACCGCGGCGCCTTCACGAACGGCCGCGGTGCGCGGTGCGAGACCGCGCAGGGCTCGGATGTCGTCCTCCAGCTCGGCGAGGCCTCCGACGATGAGGTCGGTGAGGAGGCGGGATGCCTGCCCGGGCCACGGGGCGACGCTGGCGGGGCGGCTGGTGGTGACGTCGGCCGGCCGCGCGGTGCCGTTGGTGGCCTCCAGCCATATCGCGGCGAGGAGTTCGGGGATGGCCGCGAGGTCGCCGCGGGTGCGGGTCTGGCAGGTGTAGCAGTGCACGGGCTGACCCCAGGCGGGCTGGAGTTCGTGGGGGGTGCCGGCGGTTTCGGCTGTGCGCCAGGCTCGGGAGCAGGGGCCGGGGCAGGGGGTGGGGGTGGCGGGCAAGGGTGGCCTCCCGGGCGTGCGGTGTGATCGTCCTAGTGTGTCACCGGCTGCGGTGGTTCGGCCGGTGTAGGTGTTCGGCTAGGTGTCGGCGCCGCGGGTCAGGATGCGCCCGGTGAGGTAGAGGGCTTGCTGCTCGGTGAATCCGGCGTTGAGGTAGGCGAGGTACAGCTCGTGGGCCGCGACTGCGGCCTGGGCGAGTTGGTTGAGCGGGTTTTCGAGGGTGGGGTCGTCCATGGTTCCCATCATCCGCGCGAGGGCAAATCGAATCAGCGTCGACGGACAATGCCCAACCCATGCACGTTGGCCAGCTGGTCTGCCGGCGCTCCTGGCTTTACCCAGCTACCTCGTTGAGCCAGGGAAGAAGACCGCGCTCTCGGGCCGCACGAATGTCTCGCGCTGCAGTGGCGCGCGAGTAGTTGAGCTGGGCAGCTACAGCCTCACCCGGGGCCCGACTACCGGACGCCAGGGCTTGCTTGTAGATCTCTGCGGCTTGAGAGACCCGGTCCGCCGGTACTGCCCGTCCCCGCCCTTGCGCCGGGCCTGGAGCTACCCACGCCTGATGCTCCGGGTCGCCTGCAACCTGGAATGCGGTGGGGTGAATCTCGGGACGGGCGGTGGCCGGCATCGAGACCTCTTCAAGCGCGACGCGCATGAGCCGCTCGATTGGGATCTTGCGTAGGAGACGAGTGGTAACCGTGCCGCCCCGGTCCGTTGGGGACACCGCGAACTCGCGAATCAGCGCGCGACCTCCCGGGTCAACAATGATCGCCATGGTCACAGTCACTGCTGGCCGCCGGAGATGAATCTGCGCGTCGAACCGTGAGGGCACAGAGGCGTCGTGGCTGCTCCTCACCCATGCTGCGTCGGCGCCAGGGAGGACGAAGATCTTCCAGATCTCCAGCTTTTGGCCGCCCAACTCAGCGGTCATCAGGGTTCGCCCCCTGGCGGGTGGGCCGTCGGGACGCATGCTCTCCAGCTTGCCCCCGGCTGGCCGGTCCGAGGAAGCTCTCCCTCCGCGCCATGCAAACCCAGCGCGCCGCTGTGGAATGGGAAGCCCCGAAGTATTCGGCCACAGTCTTGGTGGGCGGGTGGCCTTGCTGCACGGCCTGCCGGTACACCGTCGAGACTTCATGGAGGTGCTGCTGAGTCACACTGTTTCGGCGGGGGAGACCACGTACTGGCACCCGCTCTACGCCGATCTGGCTGACGGCGGAAGCCATCGTCAGGAGAGCGCCCATGCGGTGGGCCTCGGTCCTGGAGAAACCTCGCACCATCACACCCTGTGTCGCCTCATCCGGAAAGAGGTCGGCGGTGACTCTGATCTCACCGTTGGACATGACCGTCACCGCGATGCCCTGGATCGGCTCTCCCATGTCGTTCATCCTCTCGCAGTAGCGCCCGCCCCGGTAATGGCCGGGGCGGGTTCGACGGTCAGGTCACGCTGCCTTGTGCTCCCACGGCCAGGCGGCACTACGGCCAGCTTCGAGAAGCGGGATCAGCCCGAAAGCCTGATCGGTCAGACCGCCGAAGGTGTGACGGTTGGCCGTCCCGGTCGGGGCGTGACCGCTGTGGTACCCGGCGAGGTTCCAGGTGTAGACGGGCACGCTGGCCGGGATGGCGTCGAGCGGGTTGCCGCCCCAGTTTGAGGGGCCGGTCTGCTCGTCGGTGACGATGACGACGCGGTCATGAGCCCGGTAGTGGGCGCGGACAGCTGCGGCGGTCGCGGTGCCGCCGAGGTCGTGGAATCGACCGATGACGGGGAGGACCGATTCGCCGGCTCGGTAGGTGACGTGCTGGGAGGTGGATCCGAACTCGATGAGGTCACTGCTCTCGGCGCGCATCGCCAGGGCGGTACCGAACACGGCGGCGGAGTCCGCGCGGTTCAGCTGGGTGCGCTCGCTGATGCCGCCGAACATCGACCCGGACCGATCGACGAGAACCAGGGTGCGACCGGGCAGGGCCGGGACGTTGGCCAGGCTGTAGCCGAGGGCCTTCTCCAGGGCGTGTCCCCAGCGCAGGGACGGGGCGTTCTTGTACGCGGCGAGGAACCTGAACGGGAACTGCCGGGACTTGGCGACAGCGGCGGGGTCGGCGAGGGTCGCCGCAACGCTGGCGGCGACATCGTCGGGCACCCCGGCCTGGTCGAAGTTCCGCAGGTTTCGTAGGAGCGCCATGTACCCCATGGACGGGATCACGGCAGTCCAAGCCGCAGCGTCGAGCGGGCCCTGCAGCCATCCGGCGAGCGCCTCCCACGTCATGCCCGCTTCTCGCAGGGACAGCTGGGCGCCGGTGGTGTCGAGGTAGGCGCGGCGGTCGGAGACGGGCATGGCAGCGAGGAACGCCCGGGCGTGCAGCATGGTCAGAGACTCGGGGATCGAGTTGTCCCGGTTGTGACGCCGGTCGAGGGCGTGCTTGAACAGGTCGCCCTGCCAGAGGGCCCTCGGGCTCGGGTGGACGAGTTCGAGGACGTCACCGAAGCGGAAGCCCTTGCTGGCGGTGTCGTACTTGAGGAGAGCCTTCTCGGTGTACAGCTGGCCGATGGCGTCCTCGATGCCGCGCTTGACGGGCTTGGGGATGTTGCGGCCGTAGTGGCTGGTCCAGTAGGCGAGGAGCTCACCGGGCTCGTCGGGGCGCTGGAGGACGGAGGCGATGACCTGCCGGGAGTGGCCGGGGAGCTGGCGCAGGATGCGCTCGGCGGTGAACTCGGCGGCGCCGACGAGGGCGGCGGTGCGCATGTTGGCGTCGGTGCGGAGCCAGCGCAGGAGGCTGGCGGTCCACTCGGGGTCGTCGGCTGCGAGCTTGCGGACGAGGCGCTGGTAGCGGTCGTCGCGGGTGCCGGCCTTCTCGTAGAAGGTGTCGTTGCTGACGGTGTTGGACACGGCGAGGAGAAACAGCTCGCTCTTCGCGTCGCGGAGGTGGCCGGTGCCGCCCTGGTGGTTGACGGTGGTCTGCCCGGTGGTGGTCACGGGCGAGGTGGCGACCGGCTGCGCGGTGCGGGTGTTGAACCTGGACAAGAGAAAGCCCCTCACATGGAGGGGAGGCTCAGCAGTGGGACGCCCGAGATCGGAGTTGGCGACGGAGGGGTTGTCATTTGCTCTACCTACTGAGCTACCGGCCGCCGTTGGGCGGTCGGGCGGGACTTGAACCCGCGACCGAATGAAGTATCCGCTGCCTTCGCACCGGGCGTCCCGATGCTGTGGCCTCCCGAGATCAGAAGCGGGCGACGGCGGCTTGTTGCAGAAGTAGCCGTTGCCCTGCGCACCGGGAGGTGCCCTGCATGAAGTTGTATGCCCAGAGATCGAGGCGGCGGAGGTGACACAGCTGCTCTGGCCGACTGAGCTACACCGACCGTAGGTCGATGACGGGACTCGAACCCGCGACCTGCCCATTACAAGTGGAAGTAACCTCTGCCTACGCACCTGGACGTTGGCCACTGTACTCCGCCCGGGGAGCGAACGCCGTTTATATGCTGCCCCGGTTGACGGTCGCTCTGCCGGAGCTCGGTCAGCCGAAGTTGTTGGTGCGTGCGCTGTTGATCGTGCTGTTGGCCCGGCCGAACAGCCCAGTGGCGGTGGTGTGGTGGGTGTGCTGCTCGGTGTGGTTGTACACCGTCCCGCCGCCAGTCCCGCCAGGGGTGGGCAGCTTCGTCTTCAGGGCGATCACCGCGACGGTTGCCGCGAGCAACGTCCCCGTCGACACCCCGGCCAGCGCGCCCAGCAGCTGCGCACCGCCCCAGCCGACACCCGCCCCGAAAACGCCGGCGCTCGCCAACAGCATCGGCCGCGGGTCGGGGGCGGCCGGCTCCGGGTACGGAATCGGCGGGTAGCCGTGGTACAGCTGCCCATCGGGGGTGACGACGACTCCGGGCATCTGCTGGAGCATCGGCTGCTGCGCCCTGGCGGGGGCGGGCAGGAAAGGGATCGGCTGCGGCAGGTGGACGGGCAGGGCGTTGGCGGTCTGCTGCTGGTTCATGGCGGGTCCTCAGATCTCGGTGTCGTCGGTGGGGAGGTAGAACTGCTCGGCCTTGCCGGCCTTGCGGACCAGCACGCCGCGGGTGATCCACAGGTCGAGGGCGCGGCGGACCGTGTCGCGGGACCCGAACGGGCCGGCCTCCGTCAGTTCGGCCTTGGTGGCGGATCCGTGCTCGGCACACAGCTCCAGGAGAACCCGATACAGGTCGGGCCACTCGTCGCGGCCGACCGACGTGCCGTCGGGGTAGGTCGGTCCGGCCGGCTTCGGCGTGGGCTCCTTGACGAGGTGCAGCTGGCCCTGCGGGGCGAACCGGCCAACCGGCCGCGAAGGTGCGGCCGAGTGCAGGTGAGCCACGTCCGCGGCGATGTCCAGGTCGGTGACGTACTCGGCCCGGCACTTCGGCGGGTCCGTCAACGGCATCTCCGGCGCACCGAGATAGAACTCGCCGGGCCTGGTGAGCTGGTGCGGTGTGAACCCGGCCGCCTTCCAGCCAGTGCCGAAGATGAACTGGGTGTGGCCGGCCTCGCCGACGCGAGTGCAGATCCTGTTGGTGTAGTTGCCGCGGGCGTCGGTGTCGCCGCCGAACACCTTGCTGGACGGCTGCTGCGTGGCGGAGATGAACTGGATGCCGAAGCCGCGGGCGATGGCCAGGAGCGATTGGTAGGTGGTAGCGGCGGCCCGCTCGGCCGGGCCGGCGTCGGGGTCGCCCTTCGCGGCGGCGGCTTCCTCCTTGCGGAGCTCTTCGTCCTGGCGGATCAGCTCGCCCAGCTCGTCGGTGACGATCCACCACGCGGTGCCGTGCACGCCCGGGACCCACTTGCGGACAGCCTTGCGGCCAGCCGCCAGCTCGCGGCGGGACAGCTCTTCGAGGAGCGCACCCCGGCGGTCGCATTCAGCGCGCACGGCCTGGAGGAGGTCGCGGGCTTCTTCGGGTCCGCGGGCGAGGCGCTTCATGAGGGGCTCCCACGGGCCGAGCTCGACGGCGCCGGGCTTCATGTCGATGCCGTACAGCTCGACGTGCTTCTTCTTGAGGAGCTTCTTGATGACGAGGTTGACGAGGCCGGACTTGCCCCAGTCGGAGGCGCCGGCAATGAGGGTGTGCCGGTACAGGAGGGTGAGGTAGACGGGGCGGCCGTATTCGTCCCAGCCGATGCGGATGGGGGCGGCGGGGTCGTCGTTGTTGTCGTCGGCGTAGGGGATGGACTCGTTGTGGAAGGGGCCCCCGGGGACGAGGACATCGGCGGCGGGGGTGATGGCGTCCGCGGTGACGGTGTTGACCTCGGTGGTCTTCGCGCCGTCGACGGGCTTGTTGCCCTTGCGGTGGGCGATGAGCCACGGCACGTACGCGCCGTACCCGGCGCCGGCAGTGACGGCCGCCGCGGTGAGGGAGACACCACCGGGGCCGGCACCGACTGCGGTGGCGACGTCGGCGAGGGCGAGCGCCACGGCGGTGCCGCCGCCGAGGAGCGGCATGTTCTTGAAGTGGAGGCCGGCGCCGCCGACAGCGGCGGATGCCAGGCCGAGGCCGGTGTAGGCGGCGACGGTCCAGCCTCCGGCGCCAGCGAGGTGCTGCCACCAGCCGAGGGCGGTGAGGGTGCTGACGGTGTAGGCGGGGGCCAGTTCGACCTTGTACCGGAGGGTGAGGGCGTAGGTGCGGCGGGCGACGGCTACGCAGCTGGTCAGGAGACGCCGGGCGGGGGCCGGCTTGGCCTTCACGGCCACGTCCGTGATCGTTGACGACGATCGGAGAACGTCCGCCGGAGCGACGGCGACCTGCGGGAATGCCGTCGTCGGGTCCGTCGTCGTCGGCATCGCCGTCACGATCGTCGCCTGGGCGGCCCGGGTCGGCCTGGGGAGGAACGGCACCTCGGCGGGGCCGATGAACTGGGCCACGGAACTCTCTCCTTCGCATGGGGTAGCGGCAGTCGGTGGTGCGGTGAAGCGTCGAGGGCTACAGGTAGCCGCCGGTGCCCTGCTGCGGGTCACCGGATGATGCGCGGGAGCAAACGGTGCGGACGTAGTTGGCGGTCACGGTGATGCCGTGCGGCGCGAGCGCATCAGCGATCTGCTGCGCCGCCGCATCGGGGTGCGCATCGCGCATCGCCCGCACCGCGGCGGCCTTCGACACTGCGGCGAAGTCCACGTCGTGCGGCGCCGCGAGCGCGTCACCGGGGTGCGCATCGTCCGATGCGGCCTGCGGGACGGTGATGATGCGCGGGGCCGTATCACGGCGCTGACGTGCGACGACATTGGGCGCATCATGCGCGGCGTGCTGCCGGCCGGCGGGTGATGCGGTGATGGCGTGCGGCTGCTGCAGGGTGATGACGATGCGCTGCGCATCGCCGTCCGCCTCTGCGGTGACCGCGTGGCGGGGTGCGGTGGTGCGCTCCAGACGATGCGCATCAGCGGGTGATGCGGCGTGCTGCGCCTCACGCTCCACGACATCCAGCTGGGCGCCAACCGATGCGCGCATCACCTTCGCGGACTTCTTCGGGAAGAGCAGCCAGGCGAGTCCGGGGATGACAGGGAGGGCGCTCTGTACGCGGCCCTGGTCCCGAAGGGCCTCACGGTGCTCGTAGCGGTGCCACATCTCGAAGGCCACCTCGGCGATGACCGGGGCGGGGGCGAGGAGGATCCCGCCGACGATGCCCCAGCCTTCCAGTTGCGCGTGGGTCCAGTTCACCCAGGAGCTGGCGGTGACCATGGCGAGCATGGCGAGGCGGGGGGCGAGGCCGGAGTCGGGGCTGGTGGCGTAGCGCTGGGCGAGGAGCGCGAAGTAGAGGGCGGCGCCGTCGAACATGCCGGAGCCGAAGACGGCGACTTTCTTGGGGGCTCCGAATTTGACGGTGAGGAGGGTGTAGATGGACCAGGTGCCGACGGTGAGTGCTGCGCCCATGACGAGGAAGAGGACGCCGCGGAGGAGCCTGTTGGGCTCGGTGGTGGTCTGCTCGTTCATGGGGGTGGGTTTCCTTAGTGGGTGGCGGGCTGGTGGTTGGGGGCGATGGTGTTGGCGGTGTAGTGGAGGAGTGCGGCGGTGAGTGCGAGGGTCGCGGCGGCGGTGAGCCGCAGGTGCTGCTGGTTGGCGGTGAGGGCGGAGGGGATGTTCCAGCGGAGGGCCCAGGCGCCAGCAGTGACGACGAGGAGTTGGGTGAGGATGGCGGCCGGCGCGGCGAGGGGGCCGGGGGTCCAGGTCCATGCGAGGAGGGCGACGGCGATGGCGATGGTGGAGAGGGTCTGATGTTCGGCGGGGCCGGCGGGTCGGCGGTTCACTGCTGGTCCTCCTCTGCGGCTTTGTTCATCCAGTAGTCGACGGTATCTTCGCCTCCGAGGCCGGCGGCGAGTTGGCGTTCGGCTTCGAGGGCGCGGTCGTAGGCGGTGGGCTGGGTCACGGCTGCTCCCGATTGGGCAGGCCGGTGATGTGGGCGACCTGGTCGCCGGTCAGGTGCCGGGCGGTGATGAGGGCTTCGGCTACGGCCTCGACGCTGGGCCAGTGGGCGGCAAGGAGGTCGTCGGTGGGGTCGTGCATGCCGCGCAGGAGGGCGTGGGTCATGCCGGGCACGGCGAGTGCGAGGGCCCGGTCGAAGTGGGCGGCGATCTCGGCGGCGATGGCGCGTTCGTCCGTCCACAGGCCGGCGATGTGGAGCCACATGTCGACGGCTCGCTCGCCAGCGCAGTCTGCGATGACTGCGGCGGGTGCGTGGCGGTCGTAGGACCACGCCTCCACGGCGCCGTTGACTTCGACGTCGAGGTCGTCGGCGAGGCTGACGTGGACGAGGTGGGCGTTGCCGCCGGCGAGGTGGGCGATGGCGTGGCCGGCTTCGTGGATGGCGACGGACGTGCGGTACTGGGTGTCGTTGAGGTTGTAGAGGTCGCGGCTGCCGTAGGCGGCGATGGGGAGAAGCGGGTAGTTCCGCGTCGGGTAGGGCTGTCCGTTGATGGTGATGACGTTGTGTTCCATGGCCGTGCTCCTTCCTGCGGGCTGGATGGTGGGGTGTCTGAGTGCCTGCGGCTGCCGCACAGCTGGGGCTGTGCGGCGCCGTACGGCCGTCAGGCGGGGACGCGGCGGCAGGTGCTGGCGTGGGTGTCGGCGGCTTGCTCGGCGGTGGCGAGCTGCACGGGCTGTCCGGCTTGGGTGTGCGACTGGCTGGTGCCGCAGCCGGAGCATTTCCAGCCGTAGCCGCGGAACCAGAAGGCGAACAACGTGGCGCGGTGGATGGTGATGCGGGCGCCGCCGAAGGTGCGGAACTCGCTGATGGGCGTGTGCTTCACCGGGTGATGACCCAGTCCGCCGGGAGGTCACGCAGGTCACCGCGGACGAAGAACTCCTCGCCCTTCGGCGGCTTCGGCGGCTCGACGGTGGTGAAGCCCTTGAGGCCGGCCTGGAAGAACAGGTCCCAGCTGTGGGCGCCGGCCTTGGTGACGAGGCCGGTGGTGTCGCGGCGGACGAAGACGTAGGCGTTGGTGGCGATGAGCTGGTCGCCGCCGCCGTTGCCGCCGACGGATACCCAGTAGTACTTGCTGTCGGCGGTCCAGTAGGTGCGGTGGAGTTCGGCGGTGCGGGCCCAGTCGGCGTGGCGGCGGCGCATTTCGTTCTCGCCGGCGTTGGTGGGGATCTGGGCGGCGATGGAGCGGCCCCATGAATCGACGCGGTCGGTGGTGGCGTTGACGAGGCGGTTGGAGAGTCGGTTGAGGAGGGCCATGATGGTTGCCTTGCTGCTCGTTGGTGGGCGGTGGGTGTGCCCGGGGCGGTCGGCGTTCTTGGTCGGATGGACGACCGCCCCGGGGCTGAGTCAGGCGAAGAGCTGCTGGTAGAGGTGGCCTTCGCCCTTGCTGTGCTTCGCGTTGCTGTAGGCGACCTGCTCGGCGCTGAACTTGGTGTTGACCTTCCAGGACTGGTGCGCGGCCTCGATGTTGGTGATGAGGATTGCCTTGGCATCGGGGTCGGTGGCGATGAGGCGCTGGCGGTTGGCTTCCATGCGGGCGGCGTCTTCGATCTCGAACGGCTCGCAGTGCATGCGGTCGCGGTTGAAGGGGTTCTTCACGGTCGGTCCTCAGGCTTGGTGGACGTGGGGGACCAGGCCGGCGGCGGTGACTGCGGTGACGCGGGTCTGCAGTTCGTCCTGGTTGTCGATCTCCATGCCGCAGTCCTCGCCCCACGGCGCTACGTAGGGGCTGCCGTCGGGGTTGGTGATGGTGAGGAGCCACGTTGCGTGGTTGCGGGTCAGGTACCAGGCGATGGTGTCGAGGGCGGCGAGGATCGCGGTGCCGATGATGAGTGGGGTGCGGGCCTCGGTGATGGGGTTGGTGCCGGTGAAGATGCCGGCGAGGCCGAACCCTGCGAGGGCGTACAGGGTCTTCTGGGGGTTCCAGAAGATGCTGATGACCTTGGCGGTGAGGTAGGCGCCGGCGTTCTTCACGGTGGTTGTTCCTTTCAGGCTTCGCGGACGTGGGGGGTGAGGCCGGCTGCCTGGATGGCGGCGACGCGCTGGTCGCGGTCGTCGGTCGTGTAGACGGTGACGACGGACGGGGTGTGGAGGTTGGCGGAGATCTGGTCCTGGTAGGGGGTGCCGTCGGGGTGGGTGACGGTGATGACGTACGCGGTGTCGGCCACGGGCTGTCCTTTCAGCGGTTGGCGTGGGCGAGCTGGTTGGGGTGGAGGCCGATGCCGCCGATGAGGCCGTTGAGACCGAAGGGTCGGAGGCCCGTGACGAAGACCTTGCCGCCGTCTTCGACGTAGTAGACGGTGCCGGTCTTGCCGGCCCATTCGCCGTGGGTGACGGTGACCTTGTCCTTGACCTTGAAGGTCATTGCCTGCTCCTCTCAGTCGCGGCCGTTGATGTGGTCGAGGTGGCGTGAGACGTACGAGGCGAGGCGGGCGCGGTCTTCGGTGGTGCCTTCGCGGGCGGCTGCGAGGAGGGCTTCTTCGGCGGCGGTGTTGTCGCCGCGGTTGACTGCGGCTCGGGCGTTGGCGAGGTGGTTGGCGGTGGTGGGGCTGAACATGGGGCCCCTTTCAGGCGGCGGCGGGCTGTTCCCAGCCGAGCTGGCGGAGGAGCCGGACGGAGTTGTCGAACACCTGCCGGTCGGCGAGCTGGTCGATGACAGCTTGGGCGTCGGCGGGGGTGGTGTTGGTGGGGATGTCGCCGAGGGTGCGGGCGACGGTGAGGGCGTTGTCCTGCTGCTCCTGGAAGGTGGCCATCAGGGCTTCTCCTTCTTCGGGGTCGGTGGGGGCTTCTTTCGTTGGCCGGGGATCTTGGGGACCACGGGGCCGCGGGCCCAGTTGTCGTCGCTCACTCGGACTCGGGCTTGGGCTCGGCGGGCGGCTCGGGGGTGGGCTCGGGGACGATGACGAGTTCGGCGAGCGGCTGGCGCTCGTTGTAGTTGCCGGCGTATCCCATGGGGTTCTCCTTGGTGGTGATGGTGGGGCCTGCGATGTGTGGGGCTCCGAGTGCGGGGATGGGGTGGGAGGGCTGGGGCCGGCTGGCGGCGGGGCCGTAGGGGTCGTCGTAGCCGTCCCACCAGCGGGGGTTCGGTGAGGCCGGCATCAGGCGGCTTCCTGCTCGCCGGCGAGCATTGCGTCGACCAGTCCCTCGGGGATGCGGATGTTGCCCTGGTAGTTGCGCTTCCGCTTGACCGGGCTGGGCTTCTTGTCTCGCTCGGCAGCGAGCTCTCCGTCCTGGACCCATCGGTAGACGGTGGACTGGCTGACTCCGAGGCGGTTGGCCACCTCCTTGACTGTGAGCATGCGTATCTCCGCTTCTTTGTTGTCTTCCAACGGCTCCAACGTTATCGCCTTACCGCTTAGGAGACAAGGTGGAGAACCTTGTAGCCTTTCAAGAACAGGTACAAGGCGTTACCTTTGAGCAGGTGAAGCGATGCGAGGGGCGCCGTGAGCAGCAGCGATGACAAGTGGTCCAGCGACTCGGCCGCCTACCTGCGCCCACGAAGCGGTGCGGACGCCTGGAGCGCCGAAGCCGAACTCCGCGGCGGGGTGGGATCGCAGCGCCTGCTCCTCGTGGAGACGACCCCAGCACCGACCCTCGTTGCCGACGAGCTTGACCTCCGGCCAGGGCACACCGTCGTTCACCGGCAACGCCTCATCGAGCTCGACGGGCACCCGGTAGAGATCGCCAGTTCCTGGTACCCGGGGGCGATCGCGGCCGGAACGGCGCTTGCGGCCAACAAGAAGATCCGCGGGGGAGCGGTCACGCTCCTTACCGGCCTGGGCCACAGAATCGCCTCTGTCGTCGAAGACGTCGAAAGCCGGCTGCCCACAGACCACGAAGCGTCAGCGCTGCGCCTCTCGGCGCACGAACCCGTACTGGTCCTCACGCGCCTGGCAAGGGACCAAGGCGAACGACCGATCGAGTTCAGCGTGATGGTGACGCCAGGCAGCGAACGACGACTCCGCTACGAAATGAAGGTCAACTGATGGGACTGCGCAGGACGTCCGAGGAACGGCAGAGGGCGCACGAAGGCGACAACCGCACTGCTCACCTGCGGATCGCAGCGGAGTACCGAGACCAGATCCTGTCTGGGGACATTGAGGCCGGCGAAGACCTCCCTTCGACCGGGGACATGTGCAAGGAGTTCGGCGCCTCCACGACTGCAGTGCAGAACGCCATGCGTGCCCTGAAGGAAGAGGGCCTGGTCGTCGGGCACAGGGGCAAGGGCATCACCGTCAGAGAGCACAGGATGACCGCCATGCGGCCAGCGGCGTACTTCGCGCCGGTTGAACCAGGGGAGCCCTACCGCTGGATCGCTGAGGCCCAGCGTCGGGGAATGACGGCGGAGAGTGAGCTGCTTCAGGTCGCCGAGGTCGTCCCGCCGCTGTCGGTTGCCAAGGCCCTCGGCATCGCATCGGATGGAACCGCGGTGCTGCGCCGTCAGCTGCTAAAGCTGAATGGCGAGCCGGCTGAGCTCGTGGAGAGCTACTACCCGATCGAAATTGCCGCCGGTACCGCGATCACCGAGCGGAAGAAAGTGAAGGGGGGTGTCCCTACGCTTCTCGCCGGCATGGGGTATCCCTTCCATCGCGCGGTGGATCGGGTGTCTGCGCGGACGCCTACGGCGGATCAGGGGGTCTACCTGAAGATGCCGGTCGGGGAGCTGCCAGTGCTCCGCACCTTCCGCACCGTATACAGCGCCGACGACCGGGTCATCGAGGTGACCGTCATGGCGAAGGCCGGGCACCTCTATGAGCTGGAGTACGAGGTCGCCAGCGACCAACTGGGCGGCTGACGCGCCAAACGGTTGGGCTCCACCCGAAAGTCTCGGGTGGAGCCCGATGTTGCGTCAGGTGTGCTTCTTCGGCGAAGGCCACACTTCGTGCTCGCGGTCCCACCAGAGAACGTGGAAGACGTTCTCAATGAGGAACCCGTAGAGTCGCGGCTTGCCTCCCAGCCGGAGCCTCGACACCCGCGTCATGTCGCCGAGCTTGAGGGCGGTCAGCCGGGCGCGGGCGAGGCTATTGGGGATGCGGTGCGGTTCGTAGTGCTTGCCCGGCTCCTCACCGTGGTTGAACAGCTCGTGCATCGTCTGCGACTCGAAGTCCACGAGCTTGGAGACGAGTGCGGCCATCTCGGGGGGCGTCAGCTTGCTGATGCCCCAGGGGCTGTCATCGTCGACGTACTGGAAGCGCCAGCAAATGCGCTGTCCCGAGTTCTTCGCACCCGGAATGATCTGCTCGATAGCGCCCAGGCTCTTGCCTGCACGCTGCGGGCCCGGCGGAAGTGCGGCCGCCCGCTTCTTGGCAGCCTTCACTCGTCGCCGGTCGCGGCGAGCGCGCCGAAGTAGTCCGCGATGTCTTCGTCTCGCAGCTGCTCGGAGCTGCGCTCAAGATCCCTAGCTCCGGTCCGCTGCCGCGCTCGATGCCAGGGGCCGTCGGCATCGTGGCTCATTTCGGAGAGGTCATGAGCGTTGTATTGAGCCAGGCGGTCGACGACCACATCGACCGACTCGCGCTGGCCGTCGCTGAGCCCGGTGGGGTCCCCTGCGATCTCGCCGGCCTGGAGGGTGTAGCGGCCACGGTGGCTGCTGTAGAGAACGGGTGCGACGGGCCCGTTGGCCCAGGCCTCGAAGGGCTCGGGAAAGAGCTGCTCGTCCTCCCAGGCGAGGTGGTAGCCGTAGGAGAAGTAGCAGAGCTTCTGGAGCTTCATCGCGGACATCGGGCCGTCCTTGGCCAGGATGTACGCGGCTACGTCGTGCACGCTTGCCATCGCGGATCTCCCTGTTCAGTGATGCTCACACAGTAGCTGAGCTTGCCTGGCGGGGCCTTGGTGCGTTCATCAGTTTGTGACTTGCCACTGACAGTCCCGGGCGTGGATTCTCACGTTCTCACCTTGTATCCATTCCGCCTAGGCGGTAATGTCGAGTTCAGGGTAGACGACGTGGCAGTGCCAGGCGACTCCCCGGAAACGCAAACGGCCGGACGGTTGCCCGTCCGACCGCAGAACCAGCGGGTTGCACCCCGCTGATCAAGGAACCGTCACTTCTCCAAGGAGCTGTTCCATGCCCAACTCTACGGTCAGCCTGGCACCCGCCGCCAGTGAGCCCCGCATCACCGTCGGCATCGTCGCGGTGACCCTCCCCGCCCACGGCCACGCCCTCAGCTACGTCTGGCTCGACCCCCAGACCTGCCTCGTCGGCTTCGACCCCGCCCGACTCACCCACAGCATCGTCACCGACCTGCTCCAGCGACAGCTCGGCCCGGCCACGATCATCACCGACGGGGTGCCGGCATGAGCGCCTCCACCGTGTCCCGACCGACGGAAGCCGCCGCGATCGGCCGGTACCGCCCGCCGGCCCTCCCCTCCGTCGCCCAGCTGCTGCACCTCCGTGCGCAGGCCCGGCACCGCCTCGACCTCGCCTTCGCGCACCTCCTCGACCACCAGCTCGTCCGCGTGCTGGCCAACGGAAAGGTCGGCGAGCTGTGAGCCTCTTCCGCATCAGCGCCAGCAGCCACAACGCCGCGTCCCGGACCGTCGAGAAGGCGCAGCAGGCCACCGAACTGGGCTACTCGGACGTGCAGACGCACTACCAGCCCGGCCAGGACGGCCAGCCCGGCACGCACTCGGTGACGGGCACGCCGCCGGCCGTACCGGACTCGCCGAAGCGTGGCCTCCTCCGCCGCTGAACACCCCGGGCCGCCCAGACCCTCCAGCTGGGCGGCCCTCCCTCGCACCTCTCACCGCTGCGCAGCGCAGCATCAGCACTGGAGACCACCGCACGTGATCGAGAACATGCGTGGACGGAGCACGGAGACGAAGTACGGCCGCATCCCCCTGTGGCTCTACGAAGCCGGTGTCTCCCTGCAGGCCATCGCCACCTACGGCTGGCTGCACGGCAAGTACGGGCACTTCGACCGTGTCGTGCCGAGCTACGCCACGCTCGCCAAAGAGCTCAAGGTGAGCCGGGGCAGCGTCATCGCGTACGTGAAGGAGCTGACCGGTGCCGGCGCGGTGCGCATCGCGACGTCCGGCGCGGCGGGTCAGACGACGAACACGTACGAGATCGCGTTCAACGAGCCCTTCCCCGTCCCTAATGTCCAGGTTTCGGGTGGTCAGAATGCTGACCAGGTGGTCAGCGGGCTGTACTCAGGTGGTCAGCCGGCTGACCAGGGTGGTCAGCCTGTTGTCCAGGAAGAAGACGTTTTTAAGAAGACGAAGAAGACCTCCTCCTCCCGCCTCCCTCGGCAGCGGTCGACCAAGCAGCTTCCGGCCGTCACCCCGGAGGAGGAGGATTCGAGCAACAGCACCAACCGCGCCCGACTCCTCCTCAGTCGGCTCCCCGCCCCCTGGACCCTCGGCCCCGTCGACGCCGAACGCCTCGCCCCCCAACTCGCCGCAACCGCGGACCGACTCGGCTGGCCCATCGACGACAAACTTGCCGCAGCGATCTGCACCAACCCCGGCGGCATCACCAACCCGGCTGAAGTCCTCGCCAAACGCCGCATCCCCAACCTCCTGCCCTACGCCACCGTCCACGGCGCCCGCAGCACCCTCCCGCCGGTCTGCCGGCCCTGCCTCGACAGCAACCCGCACGCCGCCCGCAACGCCCGCTGGCGCACCCGACACGGCCAGCCCTGCCCCACCTGCCACCCCGACGCGCTGCACGCCGCAGCCTGACCCACCGGAGCACCAGTGAGCAGCATGTACCTCGTCGAGAACCCCGAGGACGAGCCCAGCCCGCACGACGACGACCAGGCCGGCCTCGCGGGCAGCCCCCGCCACGACCTCCTCGCCGAACAGGCCGTCCTCGGCGGCATGATGTTCGACCGCGACAGCGTCGGTGACGTCTGCGGCGCCCTCACCGCCCGCGACTACTACCGGCCCGCCCACGAGGCGATCCACAACGCGATCGTGAGGCTCTTCACCCGCGGCGAGCCCACCACCGCGATTGCCGTCACTGCCGAACTCACCCGCACCGGAGACCTCGCCCGCGCCGGCGGCCCCCACTACATCCACACCTGCGTCGAAACCGCCACGGGCCTCGGCACCCCGGCCTACTACGCCGCCGAGGTCCACGACCAGGCCGTCCTGCGGCGCCTCGTCGAGGCCGGCCAGCGGATCGCCGCCATGGGCGCGGCCGGCGAAGGCGACGTCGCGGAGATCGTCGACGCCGCCCAGTCCGAGCTGTTCACCGTCGCCGACGAACGCGTCGAGGAGGACATGCTCCTCGTCGCCGACACCATGAGCGACTACCTCGACATCGTCGAGGCCCGCAAGGACAACCAGGGCAAGCTCATCGGCGTCCCCACGGGCTTCGCCGACCTGGATGCCCTCACCGGCGGGCTGCGCCCCGGCCAGATGATCGTCATCGCGGCCCGGCCCGCCATGGGCAAGTCGACCCTCGCCCTGGACATGGCCCGCTCCGCCGCGGTCAAGCACGGCATCGCGACCGTCATCTTCAGCCTGGAGATGGACCGCAACGAGATCCACGACCGCCTGCTGTCCGCCGAGGCCCGCGTCGCCCTGCACCACCTGCGGCACGGCAACATGACCGACGACGACTGGACCGCCGTGGCCCGCCGCATGCCCGACATCACCGCGGCACCGCTGTTCATCGACACGTCGTCGAACCTGACGGGCATGGACATCCGCACCAAGTCCCGCCGCCTCGCGCAGAAGCACAAGCTGGGCCTGGTCGTCGTTGACTACCTGCAGTTGATGAACTCCGGCGGGTCGAAGGCGGAGAACCGGCAGTTGGAGGTGTCGGACATTTCCCGCGGCCTGAAGTCTCTGGCGAAGGAGCTGGGCGTGCCGGTGATCGCCTTGTCGCAGTTGAACCGCGGGCCGGAGCAGCGGCAGGACAAGATCCCGGTCGTGTCGGACCTGCGGGAGTCCGGCAGCATTGAGCAGGACGCTGACATGGTGATCCTGCTGCACCGTGAGGACGCGTACGACAAGGAGTCGCCGCGGGCCGGCGAGGCGGACCTGATTGTCGGCAAGCACCGCAACGGGCCGACGGCGACGATCACTCTCGGGGCGCAGCTCCACTACAGCCGTTTCGTCGACCTCGCACGGGACGAGTGATCCCGGTGGTGGACGACTTCGACTCTGAGGACATTCACCAGATGCGCGCCGAGGGGGATCTGCGGGCGTTCATCCGGGGCCGGATGGGTAGGCCGGCGCAGGGCGATGCCATCCCAGCCGCAGCCGCGCCGAAGTCCCGGCCGGACGGCCTGCCGGTCGGTGCCTGGCCCAGGCACCTGCACAAGCCTGGCTGTCCCAAGTACGGACCCGACGCCGACGACTGCACCTGCCACAATCCACCCTCTCACCTACCTGCACCAAGGAGCAGCTGATGGCCAAGCAATTGACGGTCTTCAACGCCACCGTGACCACCGCCGCAGTGGAGGTGAAGACCCTGACCATCAGCGGCAAGCAGGTCACCCTCGCCGTGTTCCGCCAGCTCCGCGAAGAGAGACTGATCACCAAGGCCGGCGAGCTGGCGGGCGAGCCGTGGGGGTACGTCAACTACCACCCGGAGAAGTGCGAGAGCGACCGCGAGCACAGGCACTACGTGTGGCAGCAGGGTACTGAGCTCCTCCGCTCAAAGGTCTACGGCACCCCGGAATTCGACCCGGAGGAGAATCGCCGCAGGGTCCCCGCCGAGTTCCTGTCAGAGGCAGCCGACCAGCTTCTCGACGGCCGGGTCCGCGAGTGGCTTCGCGGGAGGCTCGACGGCGCGCCGCTCGTACCGCGCGACGAGTGGTCAAGCACCTTCCGCGATGAGCTCGTCCTCGGCAAGCCCTTCGGGTTCTCGGTGAAGGCTTTTGCCTCGGACTTTGCGATGGATGCTGCCGCCAAGATGAGCCGGGCGGAACGGAGTCGCAAGGACTTGGAGGGGTTGCAGGCCGCGGCCTCGGAGCCTCTTCGCCTTCTCCAAACTGCAGAGGGGCGTCAACGTGAACTGGCGCGAGGAACCACAGCCGTGGAGAAAGCTGAGGCCGACCTGGCGGAAGCCGCCGCAGCCCTGGATGCTCGGGTCGACAGCTGGGGCCTGACATATCAGGAACTCGGAGCAGCATTGACTGCTGCAGCCAAGGCTGAGGCGGAGCGGCGTGAGCGTCACCGTGAGGCGCGTCGACGCCTGGGCGAGCTGCCGCAGCTGTTCATCGCGGTCTGACTACCCGGGGCCGGCCGTGAGGCTGCCGGCCGGCCCCATCTGCTGCTCCTCGCCACCGAGTTGAGCGCATCCCGCCACGTCACAGGGCTACCCGCACGCCCAAAACCACGAGACAATTGACCACGAACCAGGAGGAATCTCCCATGACCCTCACCCCCGACCGGCCCGCCGACGCCGTCGTCCTGTACCCGCCGCACGAGCAGCTCATCGCCGACGACTACACCCCCGACCACCCCACCATCACCGGCGTCGAGCAGAACCTCGCCTTCACGGGCGTCACTGCGATGGTCGCCGTGCAGGACCTGTGGGCGCAGAACGCCGCCCGCGGCCGCGAGATCGACAAGCTCCGCGCCGAGCTTGCCAAGCTCCGGCCACAGGCCATCACCGAGACCGTCAAGCCGCGCCGGCAGGCGGAGGAGTCCACCGAGTACGGCTACCTGGTCGAGCACGACGACGGAGCCAGCTACTTCATGGGCTTCCTCGGCCCCGACCGGGAACGCGCCCTTGGGCAGTTCCACACGCTCGAAGTCGGCTCCGAGGCGCAGCGGCTTGTGTTCGTGTCCCGCCGTGTGACCCAGACCCCGTGGACGGAGGAGTCCTGATGCCCGACCAGACCCCCGCCCCCACCGCAGACCCCCGCCAGCCGGCCTGGGACGCCGTCTTCGCCTACATCCGCACCCTGCCCCGCGACACCCCGCGCCTGAGCGTCGTCGAACGCAACGCGGTCATCTGGCGGGCCGTCAACGCCGCCCTTGTCGCCCTCGGCTATCCCGACGCGGAGGCGCCGGCGGAGCAGGTAGGCCAGGTGCCCGAGACTCGGGCCGAGGTCATCGCTCAGGCCCTCCGCGACGCAGCGTTCTCCTGCGACGGGAACTGCGACCTGGAAGAGCACGACTGCGTCGAGAAGCACCCCATCCAGGTCCAGTCCTACCACCACGACACTGACGAGATCGCGTCCGTGTACGGCAGCGTCCCCGCCCTGGCCATCGTCGCCGCCGCCGCGATGCAGGCCCAGCTGAACGCCCACCGGGACCAGGTGCTCACCGAGGCCGCAGAGCTGCTCTGGTACGCCAGCGTGCCGCAGCACCAGTCGGATGGCGTGGATGCCGCTGCGGACCTGCTCCTCGCCGCCCGCACCACCCAGGAGGACTGACCGATGACTGATCCCATCGACCTGGCCGCCGAAGTGAGAGCCGACGCCAAGGTGCAGGCCGCACTTCGCAAGCTCGCCAACGCCGCCGTCGAGCTTCACCTCTCGCTCGCAGCCCTCGGCGCCGACCACCCGCACATCGGCAGCGATGCCATGGCGCTGGTCCCCGGCCTCATGGGTGAGGCGATCCAGGACGGCCTCAGCCGCGTCACCGTCGCCGGCTGGGCCACCACCGTCCGCGTCAGCGTCCACCGCGACGGCACGAAGGAGGGCTGACCGATGACCACCATCCCGCTCACCGACGAGCAGCTTACGGAGATCCGTGCCCGCCACGAACGCACCACCCACCCGGACTGGCGCGCCACCACCGACGTCGGCCGGCTCCTCGCCGAGGTCACCCGCCTCCGCGAGGAGAACAAGTCGCTCGCCGCTGACGCCGCGGTGACTCGGGCCGATCGTCGAGACCGAGCCGCCGCCATGCTCCAGCAGATCCGATTCGAGATGGCCGAAGATCCCACCGCCGCCAAGGAGGGCTGACCCCGTGATCCGCTCCCCGAAGTTCCTGATCTCCCAGAAACCGTTCGCTCTCGACCTCGCCACCATCACCGCCGAACAGAGCCCGCAGGGTGACCGCTGGTACCTCTCCGGCCACGCCGACGCCGTTTGGTTCCGTCGCAAGGACGGCACGACCCGGGCCTGCATCGGCACGCTCGGCCTGTGGCGCCACCACATGACCGACCAGGTCGACGTCACCGACGTGCAGGCGATCCTCGCCGCTGACCTGGACAGTCGGTACGGCGGTGACTGCTACGGCCGGTGGGACGGGGAGCGGTACTGGGGCGCGCAGGAGCCGGAGGTGATGGCCCGGCACCTGGCCGTGTTGCGGCCGATGCTCGACGCCTACCCGACCATCCCCGCAGGCTACGACGGCTGGTGGCGGTTCTGATGGGCCCCGCCTCTCAGCCCACCCGTTACCCACTGGCGCCCGGCCGGCCCCGCATCTACCGGCGTGTGCCCGGCCGCTGGGCCTACGAGTGCCACTGCGCGCCCCACAGTCGCCTCGGGGCCGACAGCTCGGCCATGCCGAACCTCGCCACCCAGGCCGAAGCGCTGCGCGAGGCCCTGGCCCACATCAAGTTCTGGCACGTCGACCCACTGGAGCGGCTCTACCTGATGCCGGCCGCAGCGGGCATGGAGGGCTGACCGATGTTCCACGCTGGCGACAAGGTCCTCATCAAGTCCTGTGAGGACGACCCGCGCGCGGCTGGCCTGACCGGCCGGATCGTGGACGAGGTCCCGCCCGGCCCGCTCACCGGCGGCCGGTGGACCGTCCACCGAGTCAGTTGGATGATCGGCCCACTGCTGTGCCACAGCCGTGAGCTGCAGCTGCACACCGAGTCCGCGTAACGTCCCGACCGAAGGAGACCCTCATGGGCTGGGCATCCGCCTCCCGCATCTTCGACCCCGTCGCGCAGGCCCTCATCGACGCAGGCGCCAGCGACGAACTCAAGACCCGCGTCCTCGGCAAGCTGATCAGCCAGCTGCAGAACGAGGACTGGGACACCGAGGACGAGTCCCTGGAGGACTTCCGGCATGACCCGGCGATCGTCGCCGCGTTCGCCGCCAACGACGTCACGCTCGACTGACGACCGCCCTGGTGGGACACTCCATGCCCGCCCGACCGCACGAAGGAGACCCTGATGGCTGAGCCGACCTGGCTGACTGACGAGATGCTGACCGCGGCGGGGTCGTTCACGAGCGAGTTCATGGAGCAGCGGATCGCCGACGGCAGGGCCGCGCCGGCCGGCCCGCAGCGGGACTCGGAGATGGTGGAGGTGTTCACGCAGGTGGTCCTGTTGATGGCAGCTCGCCCGTGACGGACGTGACTGCGCCCCGCCGTGCTGCTCGCGGCGGGGCGCAGCTGTGTCTACTGCTGGGGCGGTCCGGGTGGCTGCTGGGGCCACTGCCCGCTGCCGGCCCACGTGGTGCCCTGCGGCGGGGTCTGCCCTTGGGGCGGATAGGGGCCCGGTGCGGCCCCGTACGGGGGCTGTGGCGGCCCGTAGCCCGGGGGAGGCGCCGCGTATCCGGGAGGGGGCTGCGGGGCCGTATACGGTGGCATTCCGCCGTTCGTGGTCGTCACGGTCTTCCGGCCCATCGCCGCAGCGATAGGCCAACCAGTGATCGCCCACAACCCGCACGTCAGGACGCTCAACGTGACGTGCAGGCCATGATTCGCACCACGCTTCACAACCTGACGCTGAGGCGGAGGCGGCTGGTAGTTGGGGTAGGACAAGGAAAGCCCCTCGGGCTGGTCGTTCGTGGACGCCGCCGATGCTCCCAGCCCAGACCTGCTCACGCCCCCGTTGTGACTGCTTCGTAACGAAACGTCACCCGTGGGCGGAGTCGGCCTCTCCCTTGAGTACGAGTTCGCCAAGCGACCAGCCGACGACCTCGGACAGCCGGCCACGCCACGGCGTCGCCTGCTTATTCGAAAGCGACCCATCGCCACCTACGAAGCGCGCACCTTCCAGGTGGATGCAGAGCGGCCTGCTCACGTTGCCGATCGCATTCATGTAGTCGTCGGGGAGCTCTACGTTCTGCAGGCTGTCCTGAACCGCGATGGTCGTGGCGGTTTGGGCTGCGAACTTGTCACGGTAGGTCTCGTAGAACAGGACCATGGCGTTGTGGTTCTTGTCGGTGGCCTTGAGCGTCTCGATGTTCAGCTCGGCCCAGCGGGTGCTGGAGATGAGCCGGCCGGTGATGACTCCACCAACGGTGGTCAGGGTGATGCCGACCTGGACACCTGAGGTGTCGGCGAGGGAGGCGAGCGCTGCCAGTGTGCGGTCGTACGGGAGGGTGTTGGTCATCCGTCGACCATAGCGCCGGGGTCCGACAATGAGCCCGGGCGTCAGGCAGCCCCCGCTGTTAGGCGGGGGCTCGGGCTACGGGCCGTCGGGTTCGACCGGCTGGGGTGGTGGCCTCTCCGGGAGCTGGGCTCCGGGGCGGCGGACGAACCACTCGTAGAACTGCTTGCTGATGCCGGACCGGTCGGAGCCGGCGGCGGTTGCTGCGGCGCCGAAGTCGGTCCAGAGGTTGTCGTCGATCTGTCGGAGGCCGCGGAGCTTCTTGCTGTGGACGTTTGCCATGGGTCAAGTCTCGCAAGGTGGTTGACCACCTGTCCAGCATGCGGTTCAATAGAGAGGTGGTTAACCACCGATGATCTGGGAGAACTCGATGACTCAGCGCACCTGGCCCACCCGCGAAGAGTGGGCAGCCAAAGCCGAGTACTCCGTCCGCACCGCCTGCCTCCCCAACGAGCGCGTCAGCAGCAACCCCGCCGACTGGCTCACCGCAGACGAGATCAACGAAGCCCGCACGCTCATCCCCGCCATCGTCAAAGCCACCCGCGCCAGCCTCAACCGCCAGATCAAGCAGGTCCGCGGCCAGCTCGGCCACATCCCGACCGGGGTCGGCTACTACGACTGGTACGAGAACCTGCCCGCCGACCAGAAGAACCTGGCCGACCAACACGACCGACTCCTCAGCGCCCGCCGCCAGCTCAACAGCGAGTCCAAGCGGGCCCTCTACGAGTACGCCCCCGTCGACGACCTGCTGATCGCATGGGGCCGCATCGGAGGCGCAGCCGCCCACGCCAACGCCGCGCAGGCCGAGACCGACCGCCTGAACGTCCTGCAGCACGCCCTCGCCGACCGACGGAGCGCTGCCGCCGAGCAGGCCCTCGCGGACGCGATCGAGCGGACCGTCGCCCGCCGCAGCACGGACGAGGGCTGGGCCGCCGAACTGGAGCGCCGCGCCGGCATCGACGCCGGCCCCCTCGTCACCTACCACCGAACCTGAGGAAGCCCATGAACCCGACCAGCACCACCGACCATCCCCGTGCCGCCTGGTACCCGCTCGACTGGATCACGGCCGAGCAGTTCGTCGAAGCCCGCCGCCTCGTCAACGCCATCGTCAAGACCACCCGCACCGCCATCAACCACGCCGTCCGCACCGGCACTGACGAACAGGCCGCACTCCACCACCGCGCCAAGCTCAACGCCGGCAACAAGTACGCCACCGCGCTGCATCAGCGAACCGACGAACTCGCCCAGGCCTGGACGGACATCACCGCCGCCGCCAGTGCCATGGGTGTCGCCCGGGACGAGGCCGCCCGACTCGCCGAGATCCGCTCCGAGATGCTGAACAACCGTGAGGTGGCACTGTGACCGATCTTCCTGCCGACCTGCTCGACGAGCTCATCGACGTCGGCAACAAGGCCCTCAATGACCACTACCACGAGCGCGCCTGTTCCTGCTCGACCTGGCCCGCCGGCTGCGCCACCCGCGGCCACTACTTCGGCATGCACGACACCGACGCGTTCGCCCACGGCCTGCCCGCCATCATCGCCGCCTACGAGCAGCACAAGGCCCAGCAGGTCGACCCGGTGCCGGAACTCGACGACTTCGAGGTGCCGCGCTACCCCGTCACCGACGAGGAGATCGCCGCACTCCCCACCATCAGCCTCGACGACTTCTGCAAGGAGCAGCAGTGAACCCCGACGACATCCCCACCGAGATCACCGCACTCACCTACACCGCACCGTTCGCCACCGCCGGCCTGCCGATCCTCTCTCAGAACGACACCGCCAAGATGCTCGCTCACTACTGGCCCGCCATCGAGCGTCACGTCCGCGAGCAGGACGGTGCCTTCGCGACCATCCGCCGCCTCGTCGACTGGCTCGACCACGCCAACGGCACCGGCGAGGCGGAGACCGCGATGCGACTGCTGAAGCTCACCGAGGAGGTCGGCGAGGTCTCCCAGGCCTACATCGGCTTCGTCGGCCAGAACCCCCGCAAGGGCCAGACCCACACCCGCAACGACGTCGCCGACGAGCTCTGCGACGTCATCGTCACCGCCCTCGTCGCCCTCCACGCCTTCACCGACGACGCCGAGCAGCACTTCGCCGGCAAGCTCCAGCACATCGCCGACCGCGTACTGACCGCGGGCGAGGGCCGCCATGCCGAATGCACCGAACCCCACCCCGGCGTCGACGGGTACACCGACTGCGACGGCCAACCCCTGTAAGGAGCAGCAGTGACCGACATCCCCGGAGACCCGAAGTACTACGACACCATCCTCAACCAGATCCTCGACGATGCCGGGATCGGCCCCGAAGCCCGCGCCCGCATCGACGCCCCCTCCACCCGGCCGTTGATCGCCAACTGCCCGGTCTGCAAGCAGTCGTGCAACCTTCGTGCTGACGGAACCATCCCGCACCACACCCAGTACGGCACCGCCCAGGTCGGGTACCGGACGCCGTGGTGCACCGGATCGAAGGAGCGACCGTGACCTACGACCGCGACCAGCAGGCCGCCGCTGAGGAAGCCGAGTGGCAGCGCACCGGCCGCATCCGCTGCTCCGACTGCGGCACCAAGGTCACCACCAGCACCCTCGTCACTCTCCCCGAGCACGGATGCAGTCGACGTCAAGCCGCACGCCGCCAATGCGGAACAACCCACGGCTACGAGGAGCACAAGTGACCGCCAGCGCCACCGAGCCGTACTGCCCCGACGAGCAGTGCATCAAGGACGAGTGCGGCCCGAAGGATCCCTGCTGCATCAGCGTCTGCACCTGCCCCATCGCACAGGAAGACTGCCGCTGGGCAGGTAAGAACGGCGACGAGTTCGAAGACCTCGACGGCACCCTCCGGGACGTCATGTACTGCCCCGAGCACAAGACGGAGTGGATCGAATGACCTCCGCCCACCGGACCCCGCGAGAGCGGATCGAGCGCGCGTTCCACGTCTCCTTCAAGCTCCCCGAGCAAGCCGCCCAACTCATCGACGACCTCGAAGCCGAAGTCCGCGACCAGGCCCTCGCCGAAGCCGCCGCCATCGTCCACAACCTCCCGCCAGCCACCGCCACCGGCGACGACCAGCACTGGTACCGCTTCGGCCAGAACCGCGCCGCAGACGCCATCCTCAACGCCCGTACCAGCAAGGAGCCCAAGTGACGCGCCCGCTGCTCCTCATCGACATCGACGGCCCCCTCAACCCCTACGCCGCGAAAGCCACCCGCCGCCCCGCCGGCTACACCACCCACCGAATGCGCCCCGACAGCTGGATCGCCCGCTTTCCCAACCGGGCCCACGCCAAGCCGCTCAGAGTCTGGCTCAACCACGACCACGGCGCCCAACTCCAGGCCCTCCCGTACGACCTCGTCTGGTGCACCACATGGATGGCCGAAGCCAACGAGTGGATCGCCCCACACCTCGGCCTCCCCGAGCTGCCTCACGTCCCCTTCCCCGAACTGTGGGCGAAGCGCAACGACGGAACCTACTTCAAGACCTGGGAGGTCGTCCGCTGGGCCCAGGGCCGACCGTTCGCCTGGATCGACGACGAGATCGGCACCGCAGACCGCGAGTTCGTCGCCGACATCCACGAAGGCCCGGCGCTGCTCCACCACATCGACCCACGTATCGGGCTGCTCCCGGCAGACTTCAATGCCCTAGCAGAATGGGCCGGAGCCCTGAATGCAGAGACAGCTCGATGACCAACACCGTTTGCGGTACTCCGAACAACGACGGCTACCCGGTGAGCTGCACCGAGCCGATCGGGCACCAGGGACCACACAGCGCTCAAGGCGGCGGCTCCGGTGTCGTCGGCATCGCCTGGTGCACCCCGCCGACCCCATGCCGGGGCCGACTCTGCGCGGGCCCCTGTCACAGCGACGACCAGCACCCGGAGAAGCCGTGATCACCTGCCCCGTCACCAACTGCGACGCCGACGAGCTCCTCGACGACACCGACCTCGAAGACCATCTCTTCCGCGAGCACGACGAAGAGGAACTCGCCGCCACCGTCGTCCGCCTCGCCAAAGCCGTCGACAGTGCCCACGCCAACACCGAGTGCCAGCGTTGCGGCAACTACGGCGCCACACCCGGCGACCACCCCCTCTGCGTCACCTGCGAGAAGGAGATCAGCGGATGAGCAGGCCCGTCTTCGGCTTCACCGTCGAGTACGTCGACGAACCCTGGCTCGACGAAGACAACAAACCCGGCTGGAAGGTCAGCCTGCCGAACCAGTGCGACGGCTGGCGCATCGACGCCGACGACGAGTACAGCGACCCCAGCACTCAGCAGACCGCCCTCTACGCCCTCGACAAGTTCATCGCCGAAGCACAGAGAGCCCGCGAAGCCCTTGCCGCCGGCCGCGAATACCCGGGAGAGGGGGAAGCAGTAGAGAGCGACCGGAACGACCCGAAGCGCGTCGACCTCGTGGCCATCACACTCGACAACGAGAAGCTCGGCGAACTCCTCGACCACCTCGACGCCACGTACGGGCCGATCCCGGACGATGCGCTCGCCCGCGCCGAACAGGACTGGCCCACCATCGAGGAGCAGCCGTGACCGCGAAGCCCGCCCTGCGCACCTGCGCCGCCGTCTGCGGCCGGCCGCTCACCACCTGGCACGTCGGTGCCGATGACCGCCTCTGGCACCCGGCCTGCCTGCCCGACGGCACCCTGCTGCAGAAGGTCCTGTCCCCGGCCGCCGCAGCCCGCCGCATCGCCCAGCTCGAAGCCGAGCTCGCCCGACTCCAAGCCGCCGACCCGCACCACTACCTGTCCACCGGCTGCCTCCACGGGGACCACGCCTACTGCCGGTCCGACACCGGCGCCGCCGGCACCAAGACCCCCGCCGTCTGCAAGTTCTGCGCCGCCCCGTGCGTCTGTGTCTGCCACCAGGGGCAGCAGTGACCGACTGGACCGAGCAGGCCAACGCCATTGCCACCCGCTACGAGCACGGCCACGACACCCTCACTGCCGACTGCTCCCTCTGCCTCGCCGAGTATGACGAGGTCATGGCCGTGTCAGCCCGCCTGCGCGCCGCCGAAAGGCCGTGCTCCTGCGGCACCGACTGCCTGGCCAGTCCGACGTGACCGGCCCCGATCCGCAACTGCCCCTGGTCGCCGCTTCGGCGCAGGGGCGGCTCGCTGCCCGCGTCACCTGCCGCCGCTGCAAGCGCCCGTTGCACGACCCGGAATCCCGGCTGCTCCGCCTGGGCCCCGAATGCCGAGACCACACCGGCCACACCACGCGCCACCAGGTCGAGCAGGACACGCTGCCCGGCGTCTACCCCGACGGCTCATGCGGGAACTGATGCCAACCCTGCGCCGCCATCGCCTCATACATCCACGCCAGCGACACCTCCGTCAACCGGTCCGGGGTAATCAAGCCGGTCGTCAACATGGCCAGCAGCTCACCACCCAGACCGCCGCCCGCATCGCACCGCGGGCATAGTTCGAGGTGCACGTCCTTGCCGACGTTCAGGTCGGCAGTCAGCTCTGTATGTCCGCCGCAGCGTGTGCACGGCGCGGTCTTCTTCAGGCAGGCGAGAGTCAGTTGCAGCATGCGCTCTCCTCCGACGGGGACGGACAGCATGCGCCTGACCTGTTGCGGAGTCAAGACTTCCGGAACCGCCCCGGCGGGTCTACCGTGAGACCGCGGTCAACGCCCGCCGACCGCAACCCTCGGCGACTCCCACCCCGAGGGCGTCGTCCACCCGGACAGGCCCGGCATCGCACTGCCACAACCCCGCATGATCACGTTATGCGCCCCCGTAACGTGATCACCCGGCAAAGGGCCGCCCGGGAGACGACCACCGTGTGCCCCGCCGGACCCAAGCCGGCGGGGCACACGCACGTCCAACTACCTCCGAGCAGGAGCCGGCCCCTCAAAGGCATGTCCGCACGAACCCACCAACCGCACCAACCCGTCAGGGAACGAGAAGGTGAAACCCCCCGCCGGGCGGGCGTTGCACGTCGGACAAGTCACGGCGCTCGGCCCCAAGGGCTGCCCGTTCGCGAAGAACGTCCGAACGGTCGCGGCGCTGATCTTTTCGTACCGGAGGCTACTCATGCCGTCATCCTGGCGCGCACAGCCCACCGAAGTCGATGATCCGCCACGATTCGCCACCCCATCCCGGCCGAGCGCACGCGAAAGCGCCCGACCACAAAGGGCCGGGCGCAGCGTTGTTGGCAATGAAGACGGGTCAACCCAGGTCGGGGTCCCTGACAGCGAGCAGGGATTCGGTGGCGCACGGCTGGACGAGCATCGGGCCCGGCCGGACCATCTGCGGTGGCAGGGTGACGATCTGCTGAGGCGCAGCAGCGATCTCGTCGTGGGCGGGACACGGCTCACCCTCGGGGCAGTCGTGGCCGTCCAGCCGAGCAAGGAGCCCGACGTCGTCGAGCCGGCCAAGCGCCCAGCGGGCGGCCACGTCCGGGTACAGCTCCTGGGCGCCGACAGCGTCACGGCCAGCGGAGACGTGGCGGGCGATCCGGACGAGCGCACCGAAGACGTCGACAGGCAGGGCGAAGGGCTGAACCGGCGTGCCCGCGGGCCCGTCGAGCGCCTCGATCGTGGCGCACGGCCACGGCATCACCGCGCGTCGCTCCCAGTCCGCCTCACGGATGCCGGTCGACACCTTCGTCGAGCACTCGTCGCAGATGGTGATGCCGAGGTGCTGCACGGGTCGGTGCAGCGTGCGGACGGCGGCGGCTCCGGCGGCCCAGATCCGCGACTCGTTGCGGCCGACCTCCGCGAGGCCGTCGCACTCGGCCTGCAGGGAGACGATGCGGGCTTCCAACGCCGCAACCTTCGCCTGGTGCCGCTCGTCGGAGCAGATCAGCGGGGCGCCGGCGGCGAGCGCGACTTCGTCGGTGTGCCTGCGCAGTGCCTCGTCGACGATGGCTCGGGCTCCGTGGCCGCTTCGCATTCCCCACCCTGCGAGGAGGTTGAGGAGCATCGACCGGGCGTTCTGGTCGGCGTGACTGGGGCGTTCCTGAACTGGCGTGGCGCCGTCCATGGCGGCACGTACCCGCCGGACGACGTGTTCGGCGGTGATGTCGTTCTTGAGCCAGGTCATGTTGAGGTCGCGGGCGACTTCGTCGAGGGCCGCGCGGGTTGTGATGATCTCGGCTTCGGCTTGGCGGGCGCGTTCGGGCCAGTGGTTCATGGCGTTCTCGTAGCGGTGGTCGGCGTCGGCGAGGGCCTTGGCGGCGACTTCGAGCCGCTTCGAGGGGGTGGCGCGGTTCCAGTGCCAGATCCACTGGCCGGGGGTGGGGACGGTGTGTTGGTCGGGGTGCGGTTCTTCGCCCTGGTGGAGGAGCGCGAGGTTGGCTTGGACGCCGTCGAGGGTTCCGGTGGCGCGGGCGGCGCGGGTGCGGGCGGAGTGCCAGGCGGTCCGGTACCGGTCGGCGCGGCGGGCGGCGGCGAGGTACATCTGCTCGGTCTGCTCCAGTTCCTCGCGGAGGCACCAGCGCTCGACGAGCCGCTCGGGGGTGGGGGTGGTGGGCTCGGTCATGCGGCGCTCCTGACGGTGGCGGCGGGGATCGTGGTCGGGCCGGCGATGGTGGCGAGGACCTGGTCGAGGTCGACGAGGCGACAGCCGCGGATGGTGGCACACGGCTCCAAGGCGGCGACGCGCTGAAGGGCGGCCTCGATGCCGTGGGGGTCGGTGCGACCGAGGAGGCCGGCGCGGTCGGCGAGGATCGCGGCGTGGGTGCGGGCGCCGCGGCCGGTCGGGACGCCGAGTCGGCGGTAGGCGTCGTCGAGGTGGGCGTGGACGGTGCTCTCGGCGATGTACAGGCGGGCGCCGATCTGGCCGTTGGTGAGGCCTTCGGCGGCGAGGGTGAGGATGGCGGCTTGGCGGGGGGTGAGGACGGGCGGCGTACTCACGGTGCGTACTCCTTCACGGGGATGCCGGCGTTGCGGGCGGCGGCCATGCAGTTGCGGGTGCCGGGGCTGGGGCCGAGGGGGAACGCGAGGACCAGGTCGGCGCCGGCGGCGACCATGGCCTGGTTGCGGATGGGTCCGGCGGCCTTGCCGTGGGCGGTCCAGTTGGCGGGGTACGTCTCCTGCGTGATGCCGACCAGCGAGGCCCAGCGGGATGCGTAGTGGTCTGCGCCGGTGGGGCAGGCGCCGTGCACGAGGACGAGTTCGTCCCAGTCCTGCCCGTCGGCGGCTTGGGCGAGGGCGTCCCAGACGGCCTGACGGTCGGTCCAGTTGCGGCTGCCGGTGACGATGATGCGGATCACGGGGTCGGCTCCTCGGGGGTGGTGAACCCGATGTAGGGCTGTGGTCCGGGCAGGGCGGCCGCGATGGCGGTCCACATGGCGGCCATGTCGATGCAGGTCTGCCGTTCTGCGGCGGCACTGTCGGCGCTGGCGCGGTGGGCGACGACGTGGTGCTCGCAGTGCTTGATGCGGGCGTTACGGTCTGCCTCGCGGATGTGGTGGTTCCGGGTGGCTTCGGTGTCCTCGGCCTTGGCGGCCCACTCGATGGCCTTGGCGAGGGCTTCGGTGCGGGTCACGGCTTCCTCCTGGTCGGCCGGTTGCGCTTGGGCCGTTGTGCGGGGCGTTCGCCGGTGAGAATGTCGATCGCGGCCTCGATGCCATCGGCCTCGTTCGGGCCTACGTGGGCGTTGCGGAGGGTGTGCACGATGTCGGCCGCATCCGGCCGGTCCAGCAGGTCGCTGGCCGCGGCCGGGTTGGGGCAGTCGAGGTGGGCGCAGGTGACGTAGCCGTCGGCGCCGAGGATCAGCGTGGTGCGGTGGCAGGCCGGGCAGTGGCCCTGAACGGCGGGGAAGGCGGTCACTGGTGTTGTCCTTCCGGGCAGTAGAGCGAGCCGTCGGGGTGCTGCTGCCAGCCACTGTGGAGTGCGGCGCAGGTGGCTTCCTGCTTCATCTCGTAGGTCTCGCGGTGGCCGTAGCCTTGGCCGAGTTCGCGGCCACAGCCGTCGCAGGCGACGATCCAGACGGTTACCGGGCGAGCAGTCATTGGTCTTCTCCGGGGGTGGTGATCAGGCCGCTCTGGCGGGCAGCGGTCTCGGTGTCAGGTTCGGCGGGCCGGCCGCGGTCGGGGGTGCTGTCCCGGGTGAGGCGCCAGATGCCGACGGCGCCGGCCAGCGCGGTGATGGTCAGCACCGTGGCGGGGTTCACTCGGCGACCTGCTTCCTGCGTCGCATGTCGGCGGGCGGCCAGACGTACACGTAGGTGCCGACCTTGCAGTGCGCCATCCGGTAGCCGTTGAGCTCGGCGGGCGGGTAGCCGACAGTGTGGCCTCGGGTGCCGTCGAGGGGACCGAAGCGGTAGCGGATGGGGTGGAGGTCGAGGTCGTTCACTCGGCGGCCTGCTTGGTGATGGCTTCGGCTTCGGCGATGACGTGCCGGCCGGGGAGGCGGCGGAGGTCCCAGCCGAGGGTGCCGAGGACGGCGGTGATGGCGGTGAGGACGACGAGGAGGCCGGCCAGCTCCGGGCCGGTCACTCGGCGGCCTCACTGTCACCGCGCAGGATGCTGAAGTTGAAGGCGTCCCGTCGGGTGGAGCAGGGCACCAGGGCGTTGGCGTCGAGCTCCAGGACGTCGTTGACGATGTCGCGGTCGCCACCAACGCGCACGGTAACGGTGAGGCTGCGGCGGACCAGGCCGCGCAAGAGATCACGCCAGTGGATGTGGAGGGTGTGCCGGACGAACGGGTCGTCGAGGGGTTGGTGCCAGGTGATGATGCGACCGTTGATGTCGCTGGTGACGTGGTAGCGGGGTCCGGTTTTGCGGCTGTCGTAGGTGGGTTCGATGCTGCGGCGCTTCTGCACGGTGGCTCCTCGGGTCGGGGGCCGGGCCGGCCGTGTGGTGGCGGCCGGCCCGGGCGGGAGGTCAGCTGACGTCGGCGATCAACAGCCAGCCAGGATCGGCGGCCAGCTCGACGCCGCAGGACTTGGCAGCGCTGCGGATCTTGGCGTCCCAGTGGGTGCACTGGGCGGGGTGCAGCGCGTCGGCGGGGATCGAGACCGGCCTACCGAGGTCGGCGTCCTCGGCGTAGGTGGTGAAGTACAGGACGTCGTGGTCGTAGCCGCTGGCGGAGAGGTGGCTGACGTCGTGCTCGCTGAGCTGTCCGTCGAACTCCTCGCCGTCGGTGTGGCCCTTGATCGGGGCGGCGTAGGCGAGCCAGGCGCTGGTGTACATGCCCATGGGGTGCTCCTTGGTCAGCAGTGGTCGGTGTCGTCGTCGGGCGCGGGCGGCTCGATCACGAGGCGGCCGGGGCGGGCTCGCTCGCCACCTGGCAGGGCCACGGCTCGGCGTGGGTGCAGTACTCCCACTCGTCGGTGGTGAACGTGGAGTGCTGCTCGCAGGCCTGTTCCTCGCGGACGTGCGAGCAGCGGTCGACGCCGGTCGGTTCGCCGTCCTCGGTGACCAGCTCGTCGCACTCGCCTTCGAGGCAGTCGCTGGGGCCGGCGGTCAGGGTGATCGGGGTGCAGGTGTCGGGCATTGGGCGTTCCTTCGGTGGTGGGCCGGCCGCCGGGGTGCGGCGGCCGGCAGACGGACGGTCAGACGGAGGCGGGCAGCGGGCTGTCGGTCCAGTCGCCGCCGGGAACGTCGCGGTGCAGCAGGGCAGCGGGCTGCCGGTACGAGGAGTTGCCGCGTGACCGGGCGATGAAGGCGTCCCGGTCCGCTTCGGACCGCTCGTGAACGACGTAGCCGTCGGCGCAGCGCACGCCCCACAGGCAGGCGTCCTGGTCACGCTGGCGGGACTCGTCGACGTGGTCGTTGTGCAGGTTGACGGCGGCCTCCCAGCCGATCGCCGTGGCCCACTGCTCGACCTTGTCGACGTTGTCGATGAAGTAGGTCCGGAACCGGCCCATGTCGGCAGCCAGGGCCTGCATGTCGGTGGACTCGAAGTCGGGGCTGTAGTTCTCGTAGGCGTAGGTGAAGCCCTCGTTCTCGGTCTTCCAGACGTAGCTGACGAACTCCAGCCAGTCGTAGTCGGAGAGGTCGGGCATCGGGTTCTGAATGTCGGCCATCGGGTGTCTCCTGGGGTGTTGGGGCCGGGCGGTGGTCCGCCCGGCCGGGGGCAGGTCAGGCGGCGGGCTGCAGGGCGACGGCGCCCACGGCGTTCAGCAGGGCCCGGGCGAGCAGCGGCGGGCAGGCGTTTCCGATCTGCTGGGCGACGTCCCGGCCGGACCACGGGTGGTCGGCGGGGAAGGACTGCAGCAGGCCGGCCTCGGCGGGGGTGAGGCGGGGGAGGTCGTCGCCGTCGGGGCCGAGGAGCCGCAGGCGGCTGATCTTGCCGGTGACGGTGAACGCCGGCTCGGCGGAGGTGCGGCGCCCGCGGGCCTTGGGGTCGCCACCGGTGCCGTAGTTCGAGACGACACCGAACGGCCCGCGGTGCGGCAGGACATCGCCCATCGACACCCACGGCTCCAGCGTCGGGTCACCCTCGTGCTGTGGGATGCCCTTGGCGTACGGGCGGTTCGTCGGGGCGGGCAGGCTGGCGGGGTGTCCGTCGCGGCGGGCGATGAGGACGGCGCGGCGGCGGGTCTGCGGGACGCCGTGCTGTTCGGTCTTGAGAACCCCGGTCGCCACCGAGTAGCCCTCGGCCCGCAGCACTGCGGCGTAGGCGTCCCAGACGGGCAGGGCTGCGGGGACCTGCTCCAGGACGATCCGGCGGTACGGGCGCCCGGCGTCGGCCGCGGCCAGGGCCCAGCGGAGCGGCTCCAGCACGAGCAGGGTGCGCGGGTCGGTGACCCGGAGCAGACCGACGACCTGGGCGACGTAGAGGTTCTCGCGGGCGGCGGTGCGCTTCACGAGGTCGAGGACCTGGTCGAGGTCGCGGCGGCCGGTGCCGGTGCCGGTGGCGCTGAACGTCTGGCAGGGCGGGCCGGCCATCAGGGTGAGGGCGTTCGGGAACTGGCTGGGGCTGTGGCCGCGGACGTCGCCGTACACGGTGTCGAGGCCGGCGGCGATGCGGGTCTCGCAGGTGGCTGGGTCGGATTCGATGCCGAAGGGGTGGAGGCCGAGCGCCTCGGCGGCGAGGTCCATGCCGCCGGGGCCGGCGAACAGGCTCACGGTGTCGGTCGGGGTGTGCACGGTGGTCCTCCGGTCAGGTGGCGGGCTGGGTACGGGCGGCGAGGAGCAGGTCCGCGGCGCGCTTGGCGCCGGTGAACTCGAAGATCCGGTTGTCGCTGAAGTCGCGCTGGTACTTGGCCTCCGCCTCGACGCTGATCAGCTCGGCGCCTTCGGTGAGCGCGGCGTTCCGGGCGCTGGCCAGCTGCTGGCGGAGGCGGTCGCTCTCGGCGGCGTGGTTGCGCACCTGCTCGACGAGTTCCCGGCAAGTTCCGGCGTTCGCGGTACTCGCGGCGCGGGCCTGCTCGGCGTCGGCCTGTGCCTTGAGCAGGTCGGTGTACATCTCCTGGACGTGCCGCTTGTTGCCCTTGGCGACGGCGGTGAGGGTGTCGACGCGGTCGGCGAAGGCGTCCCGTTCGGCGCGGGCGGCGTCCAGCTCGGCGGCCACGCCGGCGACCTGCCGGCCCATGTACGCGGCGACGTCGGCCGTGATGATGGCGGCATAGTCGTCGACGGGCTGGCCGAGGACGTACGGGGTGCGGGCCATGGCCTGGGCGATGACGGCGTGGAGGTCGGCGAGCAGGGCGATGTGCTCGTCGGTGATCTCGGGCGGCGGGGTGGTCATGGCGGTCAGCCCTCCAGGGCGGCGGGGGAGCCAGCCCGGTCGTAGTCGGCCCAGCCGTCGAGGAAGTTGACGGCGTCGTCGTCGTGACCGGCGGCCTCCAGCAGTCGGGCGGCCTCGTGTACGGCGCCGGCCCGGGCGTCTACCAGCTCGGCGCGGAGGCGGGTGACCTCGGCGAGCAGGGCCGCAACGTCGGTGCGGGCGGCGAGGACGAATTCCCGGTCGGCGTCGGCCTGGTCGCCGTCGCCGAACCACATGTCGCCGATGCCGCGTTCGTACCCGGCGACCTCGGAGGCGACGAAGTTCGGGCCGTAGTTGGGCTGCATGTACCACTGCCCGGGGGTGGCTGCGTCGTGGCGGGCTTGGATGGGGGCGAGGTCGAGGGGCTGGTGCTGGGTCATGGCGGGTCCTCAGGTGGTCGTGGCGGGGGTGAGGCTGGCGGCCAGCACCTCGGCGTCGCTAGGGGTGGCGTTGATCTCGCGGATCAGCGGGCACGGCCACTCGACGGCGTACGGCTTCCACTCGGGCCCGTCGCCGTCCTCGTTCTCGCAGTGCTCGCAGACCTGGCCGAGGTACGACCTGATGCACACGTACTCGTCGTCGTCGCTGGGTTCGCTGTGGTCGTTCTCGTATTCGTCCGAGCCGTCGTCCTCACAGCCGCAGGCGTCGACCCGCTTGTAGACCTCGATCGGCTGATGGCTGTAGCGGGTGATCAGGTCCGGGTACGTGGCCTCGATGTGCTGGTGGAACCGGTCGCGCATCTGGGCGGCGGTCTCGGCCTTCGGGTAGGCGAACGGGCTCATCCACAGGGCGTGGCGGATGGCGCCTTCGGCTCGGAGCGCGCGGCGCTTCCACTGCTCGATGGTCAGCTCGGGCTGCGACGGCTTCATGGCGGGCTCTCCTGGGGGTGTCAGGGGCGTGCGGCGGGCGGGGTGGGGTGACGGGGCGGGCTACTCGTCGTCGTAGTCGAGGGGGTTCGGGTTGTCGCCGTCGGAGTAGTCAGCGCGCTGCGGGTTGAACCGCGGGTCGGCCTCATCGGCCAGCACCCAGTGCTCGCCCTTGCCTTCGGTCCAGCGCAGAACGCGACGCTCAGACATGACGGTCTCCTCGGTCAGTGGTAGGCGTAGGCGCGGTACTCGGCAGCGTCGTCCAGGCCGGCCGCGACGCTCAGGCAGTCCCAGCAGTGCGGGTCACCGGACGGGCCGGGCTCCAACTCGACGGGCTCGAACAGGTCCTCGCAGGCCTCGCAGGCGACGAGCTCGACCGGGACGGTGGCGGTGGCCATCAGGCGGCGAGGCGCAGCTGGGCGGCGGCGGCCTTGAAGGCCGGCTTGCGCGGGCGGTACACCGTGGCGATCAGGGCGACCTGGGCCGGGGTGAAGCGGTGCGTGGTCCGCATGCGGCGGCCGGCGTGGACGCGGTGCTCGCTGCCCTCGATGTGGAGCTTGTCGGCGGTCTTGCGGAGGGTCTGGGCCATGGAGCGGGCGTCGGCGGGGGTGAGGCCCTGGGCGACGCCGTGGGTGGTGAGGGAGGCGTTGCCGCGGCGGGTGATGCGGGCGGCGGCGCGCTGGGTGCGGGTGCGGGTCCGGAGGGCCTTGCGGGCGGTGCGGGTCTTGGCGTTCATGTGGTTCCCCTCCGGTGCGCTGGAGGGGCGACCGCCTCTCCGTGTAGCCCAACGGTACAACCCGGCGACTTGTACAAGCAAGCCCTCTTGTACAAGTTGGGCAAGATCTTTCAGGGTGAGCGCACCATGTGACCCCGGGGTATGCCCCACGCGTTCATTGCGTACTCCCGCGCCCGTCGCTCCCATCTGCGGTTCTTGCCCCAGGGCTTGCGTCCGTCCATGCAGGCCATGACCACGTTGCACTTGTCGCAGAGCAGTCCGCGTACGATCCGGCCGTCCTCTCCCCATGTGTGATCGACTACCAGCCGGCGACCACCCGTCTCCTTGCTGGCAATCCCGCAGATCTCGCAATGGCCACCCGCGCGCACATGTAGCTCGTCGAACTCGTCGCAGCTCAGGCCGTGGTACTGGAAGTGATGGCAGGTCTTGCCAAGAGGATGGTGTCGCGTCTCGGTCGAACGGGTTGGGCTCGCAGAATCGGCCATCATGCGTCTCATTGTACAAGCAGCCGTTCCGTACGATGCGGCTTTCCGTTATCATCGGCGCATGGATCACATCACTGACGACGTCCCGATCTCCGAGGCCCGCGCCAACATCACCGATGTCATCGCTTCCGTCCGACTGCTCCGCCGCTGCGTCTTCCTCACTCGGCGCGACAAGCCCCAGGCGGCCGTGATTCCCGTCGAGCTTGGACAGCTCATCCGTCAGGTTGGAGGCGTGGACGCCGCCGCTGCGATCCTCACCGGGCACGTACCGCGCAACTGACCCCCGCCCCATCCGAAGCCGCCCGGCACCGCCGCGCGGCCCACACGCATGCCCGCTCACAGCCGGATCACCCGAACCTCAATGCCAGCCGCCTTCGCCAACCGCACCGCGTTCCACGTCCCCCTGCTGGACGGCGTCGGAAACGCCAGCATCAGATCCGCGCCCGCCGCCACCATCGCCGCGTTCCGCCGCGGCCCCGCACCCGGACAGAAGTCCGAGAAGAACCCCGGATGATGCACATCCCCCCGCCGCTTCTCCACCCGATGGCCAGGCCGGCAATCCCACACACACGAATCCCAATCCGCCCGGAACGGATCCGCCACGACCCCTGCCAACTCGGCAGCCCAAGCCGCCGCAGCAGCGTCCGCACCCGTCGGACATGCACCGTGCGCCACCGTCAACCAGCCGCCGTCCAGCACGCCAAGCAGCGCCTTACGCACCAGCCACGGAGCGGCGTGATCCCGGCCGCCCGTCACAATCACCCGCCCGCTCACGACCGCACCCCCGCCGGCCGCGCCAACAGCACCAACTCCGGCGACCACTCCAGCCACAGCAACAGCGACAACAGCGTGTGAGCATCCGGCGCCGCGCCCTGCGACATCCGCGCGAACACGTTCTTCGTCGTCCCCACCAGCACGCCCAGCCGGGTCCACGACAGACCCCGCTCGGCCCGCTGCGCATCCAGCAGCGCATACAGCGTCGGCACGTCCAGTCGGTGGCTGCTCACAACGCCACCCGCCGCGGGAACGCACCGCCGGCCGACGGCGCCGGGCACAACCACAGCACCCCGAACGGCCTGGCCTTCGCCACCAGCCCGACCGATGCCGGATCCACACACCGCCGGTCTACGCCGAACACGCCCGTGCGGTGCCGGTCCGCCGCTGACTCGCTGCTGAACGTCCGGCAGCAGCTGCCGCAGTGAAGCCTCGCCAGGCCGGTCCACCACTGCCCGCATTTGCCGTGCCGGATCGCTCCGGCGGGATCGGGAGTCTGCCTGTCATCCATGGATGCCTCATTTCGTCCTAGCGGTCAGACCTTCAGCGGCCTCTCACCGTCCCGTCGGGCAATCACCCGTCCGGGGGTCTGCGCGGCCCGTAGAGGGCCGTCCCTGGATTTCGTGCTGTCATGTCCGCTGACGCTCGGCCCCTGACGCCACGACCGGTTCGACACCGGGGGCTTCGATTCGCCAGCCCAGCGATCGCAGTTCTTCGACGATCAGGTGCCCGCGCCAGCCGGGTTCGCTGCCGGGGTGGCCGTCGAGGACGGCCTGCACGATCGCGGCCACCGCGTCGGGAATCTCGGCCGACGGGCGAGTCACGACGCCTCCCCGAGGACGGGGGTGGGAACGAGCTGCGGCTTCAACCCGACCTTCTCGAACCGGGATGCGTGCTGGTTCCTGAGCTTCCGCCTGGAGGGTCCCGCGCAGGGCTGCCCGGTCGGGGCCTCGCACTGAGGGCAGACGACGGTGAGCACGGCCGGCTGGCGGCCACGGACGAGCTCGCGCAGGGACGGCGGGCACGATTTGCCCTTGCTCCGCGTCACTGGCCCCACCGCGCCCGGTCGTAGTCGGTGAAGTCGTCGTCGGCTTCCCACGCGTCGGGGTCGTCGTACACGGCGTAGCGGGGCGGCTCGGGCTCGGCGATCCGCTGGGCACTCCACGTGTGACCGCAGGACGGGCAGGCGTAGGTGCTGTGCGGGTTGCCGTCGTAGTCCTCCTCGTCGAGTCGGGGTTCGACGTCGCGGCGCAGGCAGTTGGGGCAGGTGTCGTTGACGTTCACGAGGCGTCCTGTCGGCGAAGGTCGGGGCCGTCGAGGGTGACCACGTGGGCGGCCTGGGCGAGGCGTGAGGCGAGGCGGTCGCCGAGCCGGCCGACGAGGTCGGATGCGCGGCTGCCTGCGGGGTCCCGGACGAGCAGGTTGGTGGTGATGATCAGCGGGAGCCCGGAGTTGTAGCGGGCGTTGACGATGCGGTAGGTCGCCTCTTCGGTGAACTCGGAGAGCTTTTCGGTGCCGATGTCGTCGAGGAGCAGCAGTTGGATGCGGGCGTACTGCTTGAGTTCGTGTTCGCTGCCTTTGTCCGAGCCGCCGGGACGTAGGCGTCCGTACATGTCGGGGGCGGTGACGGCGATCATTTCGAAGCGGTGGGGTCCGGTTGCGGCGATGCGGCGGAGCGCCCCGTAGGCCTGGTGGGTTTTGCCGGTGCCGATGGCGCCGTTGATGACGAGGAACCCGGCGTCGTGGATGTTGGCGGCGGCGCGGTCGGCCCAGGCTTGGATGTCCGGGTGGGTGGTGGTGGCGTTGGCGTACCGGTGGGGTACGGCGGTGTTCCAGCGGCTGAGGGCGAACGCGGCGCGGGCGCGGTGGTGGTAGCGGGGGTGGCCGGGTTCGTCTTCGTCGGGGGTCTGGTTGACGGGTCCGGCTTCTTGGGTGAGGTTGCGGTCGCGGATGCCAGCCATGATGCGGGCGAGGGCGCTGGGGCCTATGGCGCCGAGGGCTTGGGGTTCGGCCATGGTCAGAAGCCCCCTTGCTGGGTGTAGTCGGCGTTGCTGGGGGAGCGGTAGGGGCCTTGGTAGCCGCCGGTGCCGGTGGCTGCGAGGCGGATGACGTTGGCGTTCATGGCCTCGTTGACGACGGACGGCAGCGCGGACGGGTGGAGGCCCTTGGAGGTCCAGAGGGCGAGGCCGCGGCGGATGTGGTCGGGGTCGACGCCTTCGTCGAGCATCTGCTTGAGGTGCTTGGAGGCTTGGCCGATGACGTTGCCGGGCGGGCGGTGGGGAACGTGGTCGAGCCACTCCCCGACGAGGGTCTGCGCGGTGACGGCGGGGTGCGGCGCGTCCGCGCCCGCCGTAGGCGGAACGGGGTAGGGGACAGGGGTAGGGGCAGGGGCAGGGGATAGCGCGCGCGACGCCTGTGTGCGCGTCGTCTGTGCGCGCGCACGCGTAGAGCCTTTCGGACCCCCTTGCGGAGGGGCCTCGGCATGGGGTTCCGCATCCCCGTCCTGAAGGCTTCGCAAGGGGCGTGCCGGTGGGGTCGGGGCAGGCTCCCAGAAGGCGTTGCGCAGGGTCTCGATGTGGCCGGCGACTTCCTGCCGGATCGAGGTGTGACGGGCGCCGGGCTCGTTGCTCAGCTCGTGCAGCGGGATACGGTCCATCTCCTCCAGGAGCGCCCGGCGCAGGTGCCGGGAGGAGATTTCGAGGGCGCCGGACACGGCGGCTCCCATGACCTTGGGCTGCTTCCACACGCCGTCGTTGCGGATGAACGAGCGGATGAGGAGTTCCTCGGTGTCCTCGTCGACGACGATGAACCGGGCGGCGTCAAGGTCGTTGAGGGTCTTCTCCAAGCCGGCGGCGGTGAGGCCGCGGGCTTTGCGGGTCCAGCGCTTGAGGGTGAGGGGGAGGAGCCCGGCGTGGTTGAGGTTGGGTTGGCTGATGAGGAAGAAGTACGTGCCCTGCTGTTCCCGGTCGAGGGCGAGGAAGTCGTTGTCCTCCCAGATGCTGGAGAGGACGCGGCCGTGACCACGTGCCATGGGGATTTCCGTTCGGGAGGATTGGGTGGTGGACAAGGGGGGTGCCGGGGCGGCACCCCCGCCCCGGCGGGGCCGAATCAGCTGGCGAGGATGCCGGCGGCTCGGGCGGCGGGGAGCCACTGGGCGTACTCGCGGGTGATGCCGTCGTACAGTTCGGCGTCGCTGACGGTGGCCGGGCGGGCGGCGTGGAAGAAACTGGCGTTGTCTACGGCGCGGCCGGACAGCGTGTCGAGCAGCTCCAGGAACTCGACGCGGCCACCGAAGCCGACGAACGCCCAGAAGATCGGCAAATGGGAGGCGTCGCGCAGGGCCTGCTCGGCGTCCCGTCGGGAGTCCGGCTCCCCGTCGGTCTGGAAGATGACCAGCGCGGGGAGCTGGCGGACCTGCTTGGAGGCGCGGTACTCGGCGGAGATGTGGCGGATCGCGGCGGCGTAGTCGGTGCTGCCCCACCGGATCGTGCGGTGGGTGCGGTCGATGACGCCCTGGTGGTCGCCGATACGGACCTCGCCGACCTCGTCGACCATGCTGCCGAAATACACCAGGGGGACGCTGCCGTCGTCGTCGAGGTTGGCGCTGAGGCCGAGGGCCTGCTCGGCGAGGCGCTGCACGGAGCCGTCGCGGTAGTAGGGCCGCATGCTGCCGGAGTGGTCGAGGACGAGGTACACGGCCGCGCGCTCGGCGTGGAGGCCGTGCTTCTGCAGGCTGACGCCAGCGGCCTTGACGAGGCTGACGATGTCGTCGGCGGGCTTCACCGCGGTGCGGTTGAACAGTCCCATGAGGGTTCCTTTTCGGGTGAGGGTAGGAGTGGGTGTACTGCTCGGCAGGGGGACTGTTGAGCGGCCCCTGCGAGGTCAGGCGGCTGCTCGGGCTCCGAGGGCGCTTGCTAGGCGGCGCTGGCAGGGAGAGGATTGAAGTCGGGGTGGTCCAACTGCGACCTGGCCGCTTCCACTGCCGCGGCGGCTTCCTCGGGCGTGTCGTAGGTTCCGAGGTGGCGGCTTTGCCGGTGTCGCTTGATCTTCGCGACGAACCGCTTGTTGGAGGTGTGGTGGACACCTCGGGGGAGGTCGCGTTCCCGGAGCCGCCGGTTGAGGTTCGACTCCGTCGGCGTGACGAGTCGCAGGTTCTCGCGCCGGCAGTCCAGGACGTTGCGGTTGATGTGGTCGACGACGACTCGGTACTTGGTGCCGACGGGGACGTTCATGATCCAGCGGTGGAGGAGCATGACCTGGCCGTCCCACATTTGCGCGTACCCGTGGGATCCGATCGACAGCTTCCGTCGGCGGAGCCGCACGACGTCTTCCTCGTCCATGAGAACGTCGACGTAGGTCTCGCCTGCCTTCGCAGGGACGGCTATGGCGGCCATCAGAACGGCGCCTCGGTCTGTCCCTGGGGTGTTCCCCACCCGCCGTTCTGCTGCTGGTTCTGGCCGGCGGGCTGTCCCCACGCGTCGCCGCTGGCCGGGGGGCGGGACTGCTGCTGCCCGCCCTGCTGGCTGTTCTGGCGGTTGGCGCGCGTGACCTTCGCCGTGGCCGTCCGAAGGCTGGGGCCGACTTCGTCGACCTCGATCTCGAAGACGGTGCGCTTCTCGCTTTCCTTGGTCTCGTAGGAGCGCTGCTGCAGTCGGCCCTGGACGATGACGCGCATGCCGCGCTGCAGTGTCTCGGCGACGTTCTCCGCCGGCTGCCGCCAGACGTTGCAGGTGAGGAAGAGGCTCTCGCCGTCCTTCCACTCGTTCGTCTGGCGGTCGAAGGTGCGGGGGGTGGACGCGATGCGGAACTTGGCGACGGCGGCGCCGCTCGGGGTGAAGCGCAGCTCCGGGTCGTCGACGAGGTTGCCGACGAGGGTGATCTGGGTGTCTCCGGCCATCAGAGGTGGTCCTTCAAGGTGGGGGCCTGCGGTGAGCAGGCCAGCGTTGGGAAGTGGCTGGCTGTCAGGCCGACTGCTCGACGTAGGCCTCAAGGTCGGCCAGGTAGCGGCGGCGGTACACCTTGTGTCGCTCGGCGGGGGTCATTCCGCCGTGGATGCCGAAGCGCCTCGGGATCTCGGCGGCCCCTTCGGCCTCCAGTGCGTCTTCGAGGCACTGGGCCTTGATCGGGCAGTTGTTGCAGATGGCCTTGGCGTCGGCGACCTGCCACTTGTGGGAGGCGGTGTAGCCGGCCGGGTAGAAGATGTCCGGGTCGGGGACCTCGGCGCAGCGCGCCTGCAGCCAGTTGACGTTCACGACGCCACCACCGTCGGCCACTGCGCCTTGTCGATCGCGGCTCGGTTGACGGCAGGCACCTTGGCGAACGGCGCTCCGAGCCAGTCCATCCCGGCGGCCATGAGCGCCACGGCGTCCGCCAGGTTGTCGTCCCCGCCGGTCGACCAGTCGGGCCAGCGTCGGGTGACACCTTCGACGACGGCGGTCTTCCCGGCGTTGCCCTTGCCGGTGGCGTACAGGGCCCTCTGGTTGGGTGCCATGAGGGCGACGGGGATGTCGGCGCGGGTGAGCTGCCGGTACAGCTCCCACCACAGCCACGCCCGCTCGTGGCTGCCGCCGCCGGCGCGGGATGGCGCGGGGAGTTCCATGACGACGAGAGTGGGCGACTTGACGGCGAGGAGGATGCGCTTGGCGAGCTGCTCCAGCTCGGTGGCGCGCTGCGGGTGGGGGAGCCCGGTGAGCGGCTTCTTGGCGTTGCGGTAGCCGACGGACTCGCACCAGCCGGCGGACGACGCGATGCCGGTACCGGAGGACGAGGCGGAGCCGAGGGCGGTGTCGAGGCCGACGACGACGGGCGCGCTCGGCGGGGGTGTGAGGAGGATGGGCGGGGTGAGGAGGTCAGTCATTGCGGGTGCTCCACGCGGTGTAGGCGATGACCATGAGGGCGACGGCCAGGGCGCTCAGTCCATAGATGACGAGCAACGTCCAGGACGGGTCGAGCAGAGTTCGGATGGCGGCTTCGGCGATCACGCGGCGGCGGGCTCCAGGTCGACCGGCGGACGCTGAGCACCGCGGTCGGCGAGCATCGACGCAGCCTGGTGCGCGGACAACTGGTCCTGCTGCCGGTACGTCAGCTCGCGCAGCTCCCGGTTTTCGCGCCGCAGCCGCTCCAGCTCGGGGGAGGGGAGAGCAGGCTGCAAGGCCCGGTCGCCGAGACGCTCGGCATTGGTGATGAGCCGATCCTGCGCGGCAACCTGGCGCTGAAGGCTGCCAATCTCCTGGCGGTAGCGGGCGCAGGCTCTCACCGCCCGGGCAATGCGCGGTGCCTGCACGCTGAGCTGCAGGACCAAGCTGGCGTTGGCCAGCTTGGCCCGGGTCAGCTCCCGATTGTCGGCGACCCGGTCGTCACCGATCCGCTCGGCCCGCTGAGCCCACTCGGCGCGCCCCTGCGTGGCGATGGCGTAGTCGGCGCGGGCGGCTTGCAGGTGACGGCGCTGCTCGTTGACCGTGGCGGTCAAGGCGTCGATCTGCTTGCGGAGCTTGGCGTTACCGAACATGACTGTCTCCCATGGCGACGTCGGAGGGGAGTTCCTTGCGGCCGATGGCGATGGCGACCGCGTGCGCGCCGTTGTCGGCGCCCAGGCAGACGAAGGTGTCCCGCAGGTGGCCGCGGACCGTGGTGGGTGTGATTGCGAGCTCGCCTGCGATGCGCTTCGTGTCGTAGCCGCGGGCGACGAGTGCGAGCACCTCGGTCTGCTTGGGAGTCAGGCGTGGCAAGGTGCTGCTGGGCCGGCCGGTCACGCTGTCACCGCCACCGAGAAAGGGCGCATCGGCCAGGAACCGTCGATGACCTTGTTCGGGTCGCCGCCCTGCTCCACCGAGGCCTTCGTACGGAACCACTGCTGAAGACCCGCCTGCTGCTCCGCCCGCCACTCCTGCTGCACACGGAACAGGCCGCCCGCACCGAAGTTCTCCAGCTGCGGGTAGCGGGCGAACTGCGCCTCGGCGATCAGCAGTGCCGCCAGAGCATCGGCATCGGCGGTGTGCCAGTCCGTCAGCTCGATGCCGTAGACCTCGCTGGTCGGCTTGAGCTTCCGCATGCCGGTGCCCTTGCGGTACCGGTCGACCTGCTTGTCGATGACGTGCGGGTCGATCAGCGCCAGCTCCGTGTGGCCGGCGAGCCGCTGCTCCATGGTGGTGACGCCGTGGCGTCGCAGGTCCCGGTCGAGGACGGTCCAGTCGAAGCTGAGGTTGAATGCGATAACCGGCATGCCGTAGTTCAGAGCGGCGGCCAGCTTGGCGGCGATGTCCTCAAGGGCCATCTTCGGGTCCTGGCCGTCGGCCTGGACCATGGCGTCGGTGATGCCGTGGACCTCGGTGGCCTCGGCGGGGATCGGCACGCCGGGGTTGATCAGCCACGTGTAGTCCTGGTCGGGCCGTCCGCCGCCGCGAACGACGAGCGCCGCGGTGACGATGCGGGCGTCCTCGGGGTCCGGGCCGGTCGTCTCGGTGTCGAAGCCGATCTTGCGGGTGTCCTTGAAGTGCATGGGGTCCTCCTCTCTGGAGGGAAGTGAGGGGGAGGGGCCGCGCCCGAGCGGGCGGGCGCGGCCCGTTGGGGCTACGCGTTCGACTTGATGTGGTCCAGGAACCGGTTCAGCTCATCCACGTCCGCAGAGCCGGCCATCGTGCCGCCGGAGAACTCGGCGAAGCGGTCCTCGGTCTGGTCCATCGACCAGCTCTTCGAGCCGGCTGCGGTGAGGATCTGCTGCCAGACCTGCATCGGGTCGTCGTAGACGATCTCGGGGTCGATGACCTCGTCCTTCGACTCCTCGATCTTCTTCAGCTGCGCGAGGTAGTGATCGGGGGCGCCCTCGGCCTTCGCCTGGTCGTGGAGCTTGGCGACTTCCTCGGCCGTCTGGGCTTCCTTCGCCAGCTTCAGGAAGTCGTTCGACGGTCCGGTCGGTGCGGTGGGAGCGGCCTCGATCGCGGTGCGCCCCGGGACCGCGGCGCCACCCCCTTCGATCGCCATCTGCGGTACCTGGCCGGCCAAGGCCTGCCGCGCAGTCATCCCACGCACCTCGACGACGATCACCGGGAACTTCTTCGTCTCACCGTTCGCGACCCGCTGCCTCGGCTCGATCCGCAACGCCACCGGCACCAGCGCCTTGCCGCCCGTCGCGGACAGCAGCATGTCGATCTGCCCGGCGATCTCGTTCGCCGCGTAGTAGCCGTGCGTCTCCATGCGCCACACCCCGAGGTCCGGCAGATCCGGCAGCATGACGTTCAGGCGTGTCGTCGGCGCGCACACCGTCCCTTTGCGCTGCTCGAACCATCCGTCGCCGAACCGGGCGAGGCACAGGCACGGCATGTCCGACAGCTGCTCGGTGATGCCGTCGCAGCGTCGCGCGCACCCGCCTTTCGACCACATCTCGTTTGCCTGCGACAGCGGGTCTCCGGGAGGGAGGATCGCGTCGATGGACTTCGCGTCGGTAATGACCCGCCACTGCTGGGCGCCGCTGCCGAGCGGCTGCCACTTCTCGACCTTGCCGCCCCAGAGGCCGGCGGCGGCCTCCAGGTAGTGCGGGGCGTGAGAGGTGACGATCCACGTGTCGGACTTGATCGGCCGCTTTCCGTCGTTCCAGCCGGAGCGGAGCCGGCCAAGTTCGCGGGCCTGGCGCTGCATGGTGAGGATTCGTCCGGCCATCAGGCAGCCACCTTCTCGGTCACGGTCGGGAGCTGCAGGGGCTGGCCGACGACGGACTTGGAGAGGCCGGACGTCCAGGCGGCGACCCGCTGAACGTCACGGAATGCCGCGAATACCTCGTCGCCGCACTCCACCGGCACGACCCGGTAGCCCTCTGGGCGTAGGTGAAGCACGATGCCCGTCGAGTGGACCCTCGGCATGGGGATCTGCGTGCCGTCCCGCAGCCAGCAGACCTTCGCACCGCGGTACGCGGCCATCTGCAGGCCGGCCTCCGAGTACACGCCCTTCACGTCGAGCTCGCCGCCGGTCTTCGTGTCGCCCTCGAAGAGCGTGTCCGCAGGAACGCCGAGCAGGGACGCGATGATCGGGCTGCGGTACAGGTAGTCGAGGGTTCCGGCGTAGCCCTCCTCGAAGTTGCCGACGACCATCTCGGACGCTTCGAAGTCGATCTGCCAATCGCGGACGAACCCGAAGAAGTGGTCGATGTACGGCTTCATCTCGGGGTCGTCACGCAGGTCGGCGGGGACGGGAGTGCCGAGGATCTGCGCCTCGATGAGCTTGTGCACGGCGGTGCCGACGTCGCCTCGCTCTTCCTTGCGGCGGATGTGGGCCTTCCGCAGCCAGTCGTACGCCTCCTCACGGTCCTGCCTGGTGCGGGAGCTGGAGATGAGCTGCGGCAGGTTGTCGATCGCGGTCTGGGCGGTGAAGTTCGCCGACCAGAAGACGAGGGCTTCCTTGGAGGAGCCGAGGTTGAGGATGGTGGTGACGCGGCGGAGCTTGGTGCCGGTGACCTTGTCGCGGTACCAGCCGGCGGAGGGCTGCGGGATGCGGTCCGTTCCGGTGGGCGGTGCGGTGGTCTTCCGGCGGCGGGGCCGGGTGGCCGGGGGTGTGGCCGCCCCGATCGTCGAGGTGATGGTCACGTCAGTTCTCCTTGGAGGCGGTGCGCTGGCGGGGGAACGCGGGCGCCAGGTGCGAGCCCTCGGGGCACGGCTGGTTGCACCAGCACAGCGGCGCCACAGGCGCCTTCGGGGTCCGGGTGAAGGCCAGGAGCAGGAAGGCGATCAGCGCCACCACGGCCAAGATCGAGGCGATCACGCCGCGACCTCCAGCCGCAGCGCGTCCAGCTCGGCCCTGTACTGCAGCCACGTCTCCGGGCACCACTGGAACGGGTCGTCGTGCTCGCACAAGAACCGGCACAGCAACGCCCGCTCCTCCGCCTCCACCAGCTCCGGGTACGCACTCAGGTCCGACGAGAACGACAGGGTGATCGGCACGTCCCGCCACGTCGTCGACAGGAGCTCGGTCACCCGGCGGTGGCCCTCGCCGTCGACGTACAGCAGCGGCGTGAGCGGTGTCGCGTCCAGAAGGTCGACGTACAGGCGGACCATCGGTCGGGCGTCGTGGGCGGCGAGGGAACCGTGGAGGCCGGCCGAGGTGGTGCTGATCGACCAGTTCATCGCGGGGGCGTTGCACTCGCCGGTGAGCTGCACCAGCGCGAGGGCGGGGCTGTGCTGCGGGGTGGGCGTAGAGTTGGCGTTCACGCCTACTCCTCCTTCGTGTTGGGGTTGATCGGGGTAGGCCAGGGGTCGCCTGCGGAATGCCGTCCAAGGGCGGCCCTGACCCGAAGTACTAGGCGGCGGACTGAAGCTGCTTTCCGCTCATCGCGATGGCTTCCTCGCGCTGGCGGATGATGAGTGCCTCGATGGCGTCGACGGTCACCAGGCGGTGGCCGGGGTACCAGGCGGCTTCGGCGGCCTCGCGGGGGCTGAGGGCGTCCCGTTCCGCGCACGCCTCGACGAGGACCAGGGCTGCGGCCCGGATAGCCTCGCGGCGGCTGGTCATGCTGCGGCCCTGTCGGCTGTCATCAGCTTGTCGAACGGGATGCTGTACGTGTCGAGGAACAGATCCTGCGTCGCCGCGCACGGCTGGCACTTGCCCTTGGTGAGGCGGTGCATCGTGGACTGAGCTAGGCCGGTGCGCTTGGCGATGCTGTAGGCGGTTTCGTCGCCGGCCTCGGCGGCCGCGTCGAAGAGGTTCTGGACGTTCAGTCGACGGCGGGGCATGGGGCGCTCCTTTCGATCTGAGGATGTACTTCCTAATGTGGGAACAACGCTAGACCTCAAATCCGCGACACGCAAGCATTTCCACATGTGGGAATTGGATGCTTGTGGCGGGTGTCGTCCGAGGGTGTGGTGGGTGTCGCGGGCCGGGTGGGTCTGACCTGGGAGATTCCGAACATGGAACTACTGCCGCCAGTGCCAGTCGGTGAGCTATCCTGCGCCCGAGAGAGGTGACATACACATGACGATCGCCGACCAGTACGCAGCGTGGCTTCAGAAGGCCATGAGAGAAGCCGGGCTTGAGATCGACCGCCAGCGAGGCGGCGGCCGAACCGCCCTCGCCCAAGCCGTCAACGTCTCGCCCAGCACAGTCGCCCGATGGCTTGACGCCAAATCAACCCCGAGCCCAGAGCTGTTCGAGCCCATCGCTGACGCAGTGGGAGCTGACGTCGGAACAATGTTGATTGAGAGTGGAATCATTTCCGCCGGATCTCTGCCACAAAGGCACCGATCGGACGTACGATCTCAGCCAAACACCCCCGCGCAGGCCGCGGATGCACTCGGGATCACAGACCCCGTCGCGCGGGCCGCGTTCATGCGCGACCTCGCGATCCGCAACCGCCGTCACCTGCGCTCAGCCGACCCTGAAGGCGAGGCCGGGGGCGCCGTGGCCCAATAGCGGGGAGCATGCGTGACCATCAAACCGACCCCCAGGAGTCTGGCTCGAACTTCACTGCTCTCCGGACTCGTGGCCATCAGCCTCGCCGTCGCCCTGGACAACGTCGTCCTGGCGATCGTGAGCCTAACCGCCGTCATCGCCGGCATAGCAGCTGTAGTCACGCACATCATCGACCAGGCCATCCGAGACACCGGAGAGGAGCGGCGGCGCCTGCAGAGTGCCCTCACCCTCGTCGAGGAAGAGCGCATGAGGCTCGTGGCCGCCCGCGCCGCAGTCGACGCCGACGCCGAGCGGGTGGTCCGGCACGCGGCCTGGCTGGAAGCCGACACCCGGATCCGGCTCGCCGCCGAACGGGCCGAGCTGGAAGCGGAGTTCGAGGACAAGCGGGCCAGCCTCAAGCAGGAGGGCTTCTTCCTCGGCCTCGACTACAACGACCGCGGTGTCCTCGACAACGCCCTGCGGCCGCACGTCGAGGCGAAGGTCCTTCGCTTGCCGGTCGCCGCCGTAGGATCCACTGCAGGCCACGGAGCCTACTCGCCGTCCTGACAGCATCTCCGGGGGAACCATGCCTGCACTGCTACCGGCCGACGACGAGCTGACCCCCGCGATCGGCTACATCCGGGTGTCGCTCGCCCGCGAGGAGATGATCTCGCCGGAGCTGCAGCGGAAGGCGATCAGCGACTGGGCGAAGCGGACCGGACATCGCATCGTCGACTGGGTCGAGGATCTCGACAAGAGCGGCCGGAACTTCAAGCGCAAGATCATGTCTGTGATCGAACGGGTCGAAGCGGGCGAAGCGTCCGTAATCGCCGTCTGGAAATACTCCCGATTCGGGCGATCGCGAACAGGCGTACCTGCCAACCTGGCCCGAGTCGAGAAGGTCGGCGGCGAACTCCTCTCCGCCACCGAGGAAATCGACGCCCGCACGTCCATCGGCCGATTCCAGCGCGGCATGATCATGGAAATGAACGCCTTCGAGAGTGACCGCGCAGGCGAACAGTGGAGCGAAACCCACCGGTGGCGACGCGACCAGGGACTCCCCGCCACCGGCCGCAAGCGCTTCGGCTACATCTGGCACCCCCGCAAGGTCTACGCCCCCGACGGCACCATCACCCTCCAGCAGGAACGCTACGAACCGGACGTCGCGCTGATGGACACCGTCACCGACCTTTACAAGCGCTACTGCGCCGGCACCGGCTTCGCGACGCTCGCGGCCAACCTCAACGAGGCCGGCCACCGCACCGTCAGCGGCGGCCTCTGGAGCGACCGCACCATCTGCCTGTACATGGACAGCGGGTTCGCCGCCGGCTACCTCCGCTCCCACGACCCCGACTGCAAAGTCATCCCGTACCGGTCGTCATGCCCCGCACACCGGCTCCACAAGCACCCCACCAACGCCCACCCGTCGATCATCAGCGACGACCTGTGGCAGCAGTACAGGGATCGACGCGCGTTCACCAAGAATGCCGGCCCCCACGCCCGGAAAGCGCGCTACCCGCTGACGTCGCTCGCCCGGTGCGGCCTCTGTGGGGGCGCGGCCCTGCGGTCCAGCAACGGCAAGGGCTATGCCTCGTTCGTCTGCACCGCCCGCGTCCGCAAGGGGCCCTTGGCGTGCAGCGGGGTCACTGTCGGCGTGTCCATCGTGGAGGCCGCGGTCAGGGAGTGGCTCGAGGGCCTCGCCGCCGAGGTGGACGCCGAAGCCCGTACTCTGCCCGTCCCGCGGCCTGCACACGCCGTGCTGGCGCCTACGGTCGAGCAGCAGCGCGCCAAGGCGGAGGTCGAAATCGAGCGGCTGGAGCGTGCCGTGTCGAAGCACATGCGGGTATACGCGATGAGCGAGACGGAAGATCAGGACGGTTCGCTGGAGCGCGAGTACCTGGCGACGCTTGGGGACCTGCGCCGGGACAAGGCCGCGGCGACAGCCCGTCTGGCGGCTCTGGGTGAGGCGCCGACGGAGTTGCAGTCCGCCAAGATGCGGGCGACGGTGGTGCCGCTGATCCCCAGTCTGCTGGACGACTGGGACTCCATGCGTCCCGAGCGGATCAACGTGCTGCTGCGGCGCATCATCGCGCGGGTGGAGATTCGCCCTGGTCACGCGGTCGAGGTGGCTCCCGTGTGGGCCGGTATGCCTTAGAGAAACTCTTCGACGACAACTTCGCCCACCACGTCTACGCGACCCTGGACAACGCGGCCTCGCGCTCGGTCTCCTACCTGTCCGCCCCGGCCTTCGCCGCCGCGCTGATGGGGCGTGAGGTGCTCGGCACCCTGTCGGTCTTCCGGCACGTCCTGCTGATCGCCGAGCTGCGGGCCGACGAGGGCGGCGGGCTGGTCGGCATGAACCAGCACGACATCGAGGACCCGGGCGGGGTGCGGGTGATCGCCGTCCGCCTGGCCCGGCGCCCCCGGGAGCACCTCTGGAACTACGCCGACCGGACCCGGCGGCTGGTGCCGGGTGACCGGGTGGTGGTGGCCGCCACCCGGAGCGGCCTGGCCCGGCTCAACACCCCCGTGCCGAGCGCCGACTGACCCGGCACCCGGCGGCACCCGGGACCCGGCAGGGCCCGGACCCGGCCCCGCCCGGGTCGCCGCCGCGCGGCTCCCGGGCGGGCGCACCGGGCTCAGCGGTGCCGGAAGTCCGGGGTGCGCTTCTCGGCGAAGGCCGCCATGCCCTCCTTCTGGTCGGCCGTGGCGAACGCCGCGTGGAACAGCCGGCGCTCGAACCGGACCCCCTCCGCGAGGGTGGTCTCGAAGGCCCGGTTCACGCTCTCCTTCATCATGATCGCGGCCGGCGCGGACATCGCGGCCACGGTCTCCGCGGTGGCGAGCGCCTCCGCCAGCAACTCGGCCGCGGGGACGATCCGGGACACCAGCCCGGCCCGCTCGGCCTCCTCGGCGCCCATCATCCGGCCGGTCAGGCACAGCTCCATCGCCTTGGCCTTGCCGATCGCCCTGGTCAGGCGCTGCGAGCCGCCGATCCCGGGGATCACCCCGAGCTTGATCTCCGGCTGCCCGAACTTGGCGGTGTCCGCCGCCAGCAGGATGTCGCACAGCATCGCCAGCTCGCAGCCGCCGCCCAGCGCGAAGCCGGCGACCGCCGCGACCACCGGCTTGCGGAGCTGTCCGAGCCGGTCCCACGGCCCCAGCCAGTCGTCCAGGTAGACGTCCGGGAAGCCGTTGCCCTGCATCTCCTTGATGTCCGCGCCCGCCGCGAACGCCTTCTCCGAGCCGGTGACGACCAGACAGCCGATCCCCGGGTCGCGGTCGAAGGCGGTGGCGGCCGTCACCACCTCGTTCATCAGCTGGTTGTTGAGCGCGTTCAGCGCCTTGGGACGGTTGAGGGTGATCAGGCCGACCCGGCCCTTGCGCTCGACGAGGATGGTCTCGTACTCGGTCGACATGTCGTCGGTCATCGCCATTGACTCCCATTCCCTGCTCCGGCGGCACGAGGCACGCCCTGACGGTCCCACGATCTACGACCGGCCCCGCCGGGCGCCAGTCTTGGCATGCGAGACGGTGGTCACCAGCGGGCCGTGCGGGCCAGCCCGAGTTCGTCCGTCCCGCGCGGGGCGAAGAAGCGGTCCACGTCAGCGGCGGAGACCTCGGCGAGGGTGGCGGGCGACCAGTGCGGGTCGCGGTCCTTGTCGACCACCTGGGCCCGGATGCCCTCGACCAGGTCGGAGGCTTCCAGGGCGGCGCAGGAGACCCGGTACTCCTGGTCCAGGGCGGCCTCCAGCGAGTCCAGCCCGCGGGCCCGGCGCAGCGCGGCGAGGGTGACCTTCAGTGCCGTCGGCGACTTGGCCAGGATCTGCTCGGCGGCCTCCTTGGCCTCCGGGAGGCCGGCGGCGAGCAGCCGCTCCACGATCTCCTCGACGGTGTCGGCCGCGTAGCAGGAGTCGATCCAGTCGCGCTGTCCGGCCAGGCCTGCCGCCGGAGCGGGCGCGGCGAACTCCCGCAGGGCCTCGGCCGGGTCGGTGCCGGCCAGCGCGGCGGTGAACTCCGCCAGCCGGGTGCCGGGCACGAAGTGGTCGGCGAAGCCGCAGAGCAGCGCGTCGCCGGCGTCCATCGAGGCGGCGGTGAGGCCCAGGTGGGTGCCGAGTTCGCCGGGGGCGCGGGCCAGCAGCAGGCTGCCGCCGACGTCCGGGACGAGCCCGATCCGGGTCTCGGGCATCGCCACGGTGGAGCGCTCGGTGACGATCCGCACGCCGGCGTGGGCGGAGAGGCCCACCCCGCCGCCCATGGTGATGCCGTCCATCACCGCGACGTACGGCTTGGGGTAGCGGGCGATCAGCGCGTTCAGCCGGTACTCGTCCCGGAAGAAGGCGCGGGCGCCGGCCCCGCCGGCCTTGGCGTCGTCGTGGATCGCCCGGATGTCGGCGCCCGCGCAGAGGCCGCGCTCGCCGGCGCCGGTGAGTACGACGGTGGCGACCGAGTCGTCGGCGGCCCAGCTGTCGAGGGCCTCGCGGACGGCGGTGAGCATGCCGTGGGTGAGCGAGTTGAGGGCCCGTGGCCGGTCCAGCACGATCCGGCCGGCCCGGCCGTCCCTGTGCAGCTGTACCTCGGTGGTCATCGGGCCGCTCCCGTCCGCTCGGTGCCGGTTCAAGATCTCCCGGACACGGTACCCGGCCCGGTGGCGCGGCCGGCCGGCCGTGCGGCCCGCCGGAGGTGCTCCGGGGGCCGGCACGGCCGGCGGGGTCGGTGCGGCCGGGGCACGGCCGGCGCAAGTCAGGGCCGGACGCGGCCGGTGACCTCGCCGAAGCCGATCAGGGCACCGTCCGGCCCCGGCGCGGTGGCGGTGATGGTGACCTCGTCGTCGTTCTCCAGGAAGGTCCGGGCGCTGCCGTCGGGCAGCTTGACCGGGTCCTCGCCGTTCCAGGTCAGCTCGATCAGCGCGCCGCGGGTCTCCGGCGCGGGGCCGCTGACCGTACCGGAGGCGAAGAGGTCGCCGGTGCGCAGCGAGGCGCCGTTGGCGGTCATCTGGGCGAGCTGCTGGGCGCCGGTCCAGTACATGGTGGCGAACGGCGGCCGCGAGACGGTGTGCCCGTTGAGCCGGACCTCCATGGCGATGTCCAGCCCCCAGGGCTCGCCGGCCCGGTCGTCCAGGTAGGGCAGCGGCTCGACGTCACGCTCCGGCGGGGCGACCCGGGCGTGCTCCAGGGCCTCCAGCGGGACGATCCAGGGCGAGACCGAGGTGGCGAAGGACTTGCCCAGGAACGGGCCGAGCGGCACGTACTCCCAGGCCTGGATGTCGCGCGCGGACCAGTCGTTGACCAGGCAGACGCCGAACACGTGCTCGGCGAAGCCGTCCAGCGGTACGGGCGTGCCGAGCTCGGACGGGGTGCCGACGACGAAGCCGATCTCCGCCTCGATGTCCAGGCGCCTGGTCGGCCCGAAGCTCGGCACGGCGTCGGTGGGTGCCTTGCGCTGCCCGTGCGGGCGGACCACCGGGGTGCCCGAGACCACCACGGTGCCGGCCCGCCCGTGGTAACCGATCGGCAGGTGCTTCCAGTTGGGGGTGAGCGGCTCGGAGCCGGGGCGGAAGATCCGGCCCAGGTTGGTGGCGTGGTGCTCGGAGGCGTAGAAGTCGACGTAGTCGGCGACCTCGAACGGCAGGTGCATGATGGCGTCGGCCACCGGCACCAGCAGCGGTGAGAGGGCGTCCCGGTAGGTCTCGTCGGTGAGCCAGGCGGTCAGCCCGGCCCGGATCTGCGCCCAGGCGGGGCGCCCGGCGGCCAGCAGCGGGCCCAGCGAGTCGGCGTCGAGCAGGACGGACGGCACCCCGGCGGCCCGGGCGGCGCCGCCCGCGTCCAGCACGAAGTCGCCGATCCGTACGCCGATCCGGCGCCGGCCCGGGCGGGCCCCGGTGCTGAAGACCCCGTACGGGAGGTTGTGCACGCCGAACGGCGAGTCCTGTGCGGAGGCGAGCCAGGGGCGGGGGGTGGTCAACGGTCCTCCAGGTGCGGCGGTGGTGCGGGGGGCGTCAGCAGGCCGAGTCCGGCCAGGTCGTCCAACGGTTCGGCGATGCTGCAGGTGCCGAAGGCGGTGAAGGAGGCACGGGCCAGCTCCACCTGAGGTCCGGTCAGTGCGGCCGCGGCGCCCGCGAGGACACCGCCCGAGCGCTCCCGCAGGGCCTGCGTCGCGCCCTGCCGGCCGCCCTGGTGGGCGGCGAGCGCGGCCAGCAGGACGTTCAGGAACCCGTGGTGCTCGAAGCCGGTGGCCGGATCGGTGTGCCGGACGGCGTGGTGGAGCCCGGCCGTGCACTTGTACGGGACGCCGCGTTCGGCGCAGCCCGCCAGGAAGCCCGCCAGCTCCTCCGCGTCGGGGAAGGCCCCGGCGCTCAGCCCGCCGGTGCGGAACTTGGCCCGGTAGGGCGTGCCGGCGAGGACGTCCAGCGAGGCTTCCAGCCCGGCCCCGCGCGGGAGTTCGACGGCGGCGGGCACGCCGGGCGGCAGGTGGGCGTCCAGCGCCTCGACGGCGGCCCGGACGTCCGCGGTGGTGGGGCCGACGCCGCCCAGTTCCACGCCGGCGAGCAGGATCCCGCCCGGCTCGAAGCCCGCGACCGTCTTCAGCGCGCCCGGCAGGGTCGCGCTGCCCCCCGGCAGCACGATCCCGACCCGCAGCGGAACCTCCGTCAGGTACGGCAGTTCGCCGAGCCGGGCCGCCCCGCAGAGGAACGGCCCGACCGCGGCGGCGTACCAGGCGGTGCGGTGCGCGCGGTGCGCGGGCACCGCGAGGACCAGCGGCAGGTCCCCCGGGGGGAAGACCGCCGCGTCGTCGAACAGGCCCTGGAACAGCGGCGGGACCTCCCCGCCCGGCGACTGCGGGTTCATCGGCCCGGGCCCCGGCCGGACCACGTCCAGGCGTAGCCCGGGTCCTCGCTCGCCCGGCCGCCCTCGCCCAGCTCCAGCGGACGGAAGGTGTCCACCATCACGGCGAGCTCGTCGAAGAACTCGGCGCCGATGCTGCGCTCGTACGCGCCCGGCTGCGGCCCGTGGGTGTGCCCGCCCGGGTGCAGCGAGATCGAGCCCTGGGCGATGCCGGAGCCCTTGCGGGCGGCGTAGTCCCCGCCGCAGTAGAACATCACCTCGTCGCTGTCCACGTTGGAGTGGTAGTACGGCACCGGGATGGACAGCGGGTGGTAGTCGACCTTGCGCGGTACGAAGTTGCAGATCACGAAGCCGTTGCCCTCGAACACCTGGTGGGCCGGCGGCGGCTGGTGGATCCGGCCGGTGATCGGTTCGTAGTCGGCGATGTTGAAGGCGTACGGGTAGAGGCAGCCGTCCCAGCCGACCACGTCGAAGGGGTGGTGCGGCACGGTGTACCGGGTGCCCGCGATCCCGTTCGGGCCCCGGTGCTTGACCAGCACGTCGACGTCGCCGCCCTCCCCGGCGACGCTCTCGGCCAGCAGCGGCCCGGCGGGCCCGCGCAGGTCCCGCTCGCAGTAGGGCGCGTGCTCCAGCAGCTGCCCGTACTTGGAGAGGTAGCGCTTGACCGGGGTGATGTGGCTGTTCGCCTCGATGCAGTACGCCCGCAGCGGGTCGTCCCCGGTGGGGACCCAGCGGTGGGTGGTGGCCCGGGGGATGATCACGTAGTCGCCCTGGCCGACCTCCAGCGAGCCGAAGACCGTCTCCACGGTGGCGGCGCCGGACTCCACGTACACGCACTCGTCGCCGAGCCCGTTGCGGTACAGCTCGCTCGGCGCCCCGGCCACCACGTAGCTGATCCGGACGTCGCCGTTGCCCAGCACCAGGCGCCGCCCGGCGACCACGTCGGCGGACTTCCACTCCTGGCCGGCGAACAGCTCGTGCAGCTTCAGGTGACGGGGGAGCAGCGGGTGGTTGGGCACGGTGGCCTGGTCCGGCAGCTCCCAGGGCACGGCGTTCACGACGGCCGACGGGATGCCCCGGTGGTAGAGCAGCGAGGAGTCCGAGGAGAAGCCCTCCTCGCCCATCAGCTCCTCGTAGTACAGCCCGCCCTCGGGGGTGCGGTGCTGGGTGTGCCGCTTGGGCGGAATGCTGCCCAGCTGCCGGTAGTGCGCCATGGTCCGCTCTCCCTTGAGCCGATCGGTGGCCGGTCGGAGCGGCCGGCCGGGAGCGCTGCCCCCGGCCGGCCGGCACCCCGGTCAGAGGTTGCCGCGACGGTCCTGCTCGCGCTCGATGGACTCGAAGAGCGCCTTGAAGTTGCCCTTTCCGAAACCGAGCGAACCATGCCGCTCGATGAACTCGAAGAAGACCGTCGGCCGGTCGCCCTGCGGCTTGGTGAAGATCTGCAGCAGGTAGCCGTCCTCGTCACGATCGACCAGGATGCCGCGCTTCTTGAGCTCCTCCACCGGGACCCGGACGTGGCCGATCCGGGCCCGCAGCTCCGGGTCGTCGTAGTACGAGTCGGGGGTGTTGAGGAACTCCACACCGCGCGAGCGCAGCACGTCCACGGTGGTGAGGATGTCGTTGGTGGCGAGCGCCAGGTGCTGGCAGCCGGGGCCGCCGTAGAACTCCAGGTACTCGTCGATCTGCGACTTCTTCTTGGCCACGGCGGGCTCGTTCAGCGGGAACTTCACCCGGTGGTTACCGCTGGCGACCACCTTGCTCATCAGCGCCGAGTACTCGGTGGCGATGTCGTCGCCGACGAACTCGGCCATGTTCACGAAGCCCATGACCTTGTTGTAGAAGCCCACCCACTCGTTCATGTGGCCGAGCTCGACGTTGCCCACCGCGTGGTCGAGCGCCTGGAACAGCCGCTTCGGGGCGCCCTCGGGGCGCTCCACCTTGGTCTCGGCGACCACGTAGCCCGGCAGGTAGGGGCCGTGGTAGCGGGAGCGGTCCACCAGGGTGTGGCGGGTCTCGCCGTAGGTCGCGATCGCGGCGCGGCGCACGGTGCCGTTCTCGTCGGAGACGTCGTTCGGCTCCTCCAGGATCCGGGCACCCTGGGCGCGGGCGTGCGCGATGCACTTGTCGACGTCCGGGACCTCGATCGCCAGGTCGACGACGCCGTCGCCGTGCCGGCGGTGGTGCTCCAGCAGCGGGCTGTCCGGGGCGACCCCGCCCTTGATCACGAAGCGGCAGGAGCCGGAGCGCAGCACGAACGCCTTGCGGTCGCGGCGGCCGGTCTCGGGGCCGGAGTAGGCGACCAGCTCCATGCCGAAGACGACCTGGTACAGCTGGGCCGTCAGGGTGGCGTTCCCGACGACGAAGACCACCGCGTCCTGGGCGATCACCGGGAAGGGGTCGGCGGCGGGGTCGTGCTCGACCAGGCCCACCAGGCGGCGCAGCTGCTCGGCGTCGAGGCCGGCCTCGCGCTCCTCGGGGGTCAGCTCAAGGGCGTGTGACTGGGTGGTCATCGGTCTTCCTCCGCAGTGAGGCGTCCGCGCCGCGGGGGTGGGCGGTGCGGTTGATCGCCGAGCTTGCTCCAGCCGGGCGGATTGCACAACAGGTGGGGAATCCACTGCTCAATGTGTACAAGGTGAGCAGGAAATCCGCCGCTGCGCTGCACAGATTGCCTGGTCCTCGACAGGTCGGGCGCGGGGCCGGCCGCCGGGTTCACGGGCGCTCCGGCCCCGGCCCGGCCGGGCCGGAGAGGTACCGCAGGAACCAGTCGCGGGCAAGTCCCGCCGCCGCCGCCAGCGTCCCCGGCTCCTCGAACAGGTGGGTGGCGTGCGGCACGACCGCGAGCTCGTTCGGGCAGCGCAGCCGCTCGCGGGCCCGTTCGTTGAGCTCGATCACCACCGGGTCGCGGCCGCCGACGATCAGCAGGGTCGGGGCCCGGACCCGGCCCAGCCAGCTGCCGGCGAGGTCCGGGCGCCCGCCCCGGGAGACCACGGCCGCCGGCTGCGCGCCGTCCTGCCCGGCGGCCCAGAGCGCGGCGGCGGCGCCGGTGCTGGCGCCGAAGTAGCCGAACGGCAGGCCCGCCGCCCAGCGCTCGTAGGTCAGCCGGTCGGTGACCTGGGCCAGCCGGCCGCCGAGCAGCGCCACGTCGAAGACCTTCTGCCGGTCGGGCTCCTCCGCCTCGGTGAGCAGGTCGAACAGCAGGGTGGCCAGCCCGGCCCGGTTCAGCACCTCGGCGACGAAGCGGTTGCGCGGACTGTGCCGGCTGCTCCCGCTGCCGTGCGCGAACACCACCACCCCGGTGGCGCCGTCCGGGACGGTGAGCCGGCCGCCGAGCCGGCTGCCGTCGGCCAGCACGGTGACCTCGCGGTCGGTGCCCGGCGGGCCGGCGAACCGGCTCAGGCAGCGCAGCACCTCGGCGTCCTCGGTCTGGGTGAAGTCCTCGTAGAACTCGCCGATCGCGAAGAACGGGGACGGCGTGGCGACGCAGACCAGCTGGTCGGCGACGTCGCCCAGCCGGACGGTCCAGTCCTTGGGCGCCACCGGTACGGCGAGCACCACCAGGGCGGCGCCCCGGGCCCGGACGATCTCGCAGGCGGCCCTCGCGGTGGAGCCGGTGGCGACGCCGTCGTCGACCACCAGCACGGTGCGGCCGTTCAGGTCGGCCGGCGCCCGGCCGCCGCGGTAGCGCCCGGCCCGGCGCTCCAGCTCGGCCCGTTCGCTCCGTTCGACCTCGGCGATCTGGCGCGGCGAGACGCCCGCCATCCGCACCACCTGGTCGTTGATCACCCGGGCGCCGTCCTCCCCGATCGCGCCCATCCCCAGCTCCGGCTGGTAGGGGACGCCCAGCTTGCGGATCACGCAGATGTCGAGCGGGGCGTCGAGGGCGTCGGCGACCTCGGCGGCCACCGGTACCCCGCCGCGCGGGAGGGCGACCACCACGAGGTGCTCGCCGCGCAGGTGTCCGAGCCGGGCGGCGAGTTGTCGTCCGGCATCCGTCCGGTCGGTGAAGTGCGTATCCGTGAAGTGCATGACCGCCGCCTCCACGATCCACGGTACGTCTCGTGGCGGGGGTCGGGGCGGTCGTGACGAGGGCCGGCGGGCGGGCCGGGCGGGGGCCCGGGCGCCATCCGGCGGGATGCTCCGGCGGGGCGGGGCGGGGCGGGGCGACGGTCCGGGCGGTGGGTCGGGCGAGGGCGGGGCCGTCGGGGGGCCGGGACCGGGGCAACGGGACGGTGGCCGGGTGCGGCCGGTCGGGTGACGGGCCGGAGCGCGGCAGGTCGGGCGGCCCGGGGCGCAGGGCCTCTTGACGAAACCTTTATCCGGCCTAATCATCATGGTCGCGTCAACTGTGCGGGAAGGGGTCGACCGGCCCACCCGCCCGTTCCTGACGTCCGTTCCGTTCTGCCCCACCAGAATCTGGAGCCTCCATTGAGCCAGCGCGCCCTGCGGCGATCCCGCCTGCGCCGATCCGCCCTCGCGACCGGGGCGGCCTTCACCGTCGCCGCCGCCGTGTTCGCCCCCGCCGCCCAGGCCGCCCGGCCCGCGGCGCCCGCCGCCCCGGCGGCCGCCCCGTCCGCGGCCCTGGCCGCACCGGACATCCCGGTCGCCAACGTCAAGGCGCACCTCGCCCAGCTGCAGTCGATAGCCACCGCCAACGGCGGCAACCGGGCCCATGGCAAGCCCGGCTACAAGGCCTCGATCGACTACGTGAAGGGCAAGCTGGACGCGGCCGGGTTCACCACCACGCTGCAGTCCTACACCTACAGCGGCGCCACCAGCTGGAACCTGATCGCGGACTGGCCGGGCGGCGACGCCTCGCACGTCGTGATGGTCGGCGCCCACCTCGACTCGGTGACGGCCGGCCCCGGCATCAACGACGACGGCTCCGGCTCGGCCGGCATCCTGGAGGCCGCGCTGGCCGTCTCCCGCGCCGCGCTGCAACCCACCAAGCACCTGCGGTTCGGCTGGTGGGGCACCGAGGAGGCCGGCATGGTCGGCTCCAAGAACTACGTCAACAGCCTCTCCAGCGCGGACCGTTCGAAGATCGAGGCCTACCTCAACTTCGACATGATCGGCTCGCCCAACCCCGGCTACTTCGTCTATGACGACGACGCCGCACTGGACCAGTTGTTCCAGACCTACTTCTCCGGCCTCGGCGTCGCCACCGAGCCCGAGACCGAGGGTGACGGCCGCTCGGACCACTCGCCGTTCAAGAACGCGGGCATCCCGGTCGGCGGCCTGTTCAGCGGCGCCGACTACATCAAGACCAGTGCCCAGGCCGCCAAGTGGGGCGGCACCTCCGGCCAGGCCTTCGACCGCTGCTACCACCAGTCCTGCGACACCTCGGCCAACATCAACGACGTCGCGCTGGACCGGATGAGCGACGCGATCGCGTACGCGCTCTGGACGCTGGGCACCGGGTCGACCACCCCGCCCACCGGGACGGTCTTCGAGAACACCACCGACGTCCCCGTCCCGGACAACGGCGCGGCTGTGACCTCCTCGGTCACCGTCACCGGTCGCACCGGGAACGCCCCCGCCACGCTCGCGGTCGGAGTGGACATCAAGCACACCTACCGCGGTGACCTGGTGATCGACCTGGTCGCCCCGGACGGTTCGGCCTACCGGCTGAAGAACTCCAGCGGCAACGACTCCGCCGACAACGTGATCACCACCTACACGGTGAACGCGTCCAGCGAGGTCGCCAACGGCACCTGGAAGCTCAAGGTCCAGGACGTGGCCGCACAGGACACCGGCTACATCGACAGCTGGAAGCTCACCTTCTGAGCCGCTCCCGCCCGGCCCGGCCGCAACCGAAGCGCGGCGCGGACTCCCGGGCGTCCTGAACCCCGGGCGGGGTGCCGCCCGGACCCCGGGTGTGGGCGCCACGGAGCAGTGCGGCGCCCACACCCGGTCAACTCCCTTCGGAGCGGCCCGGTCGAGCCGGTCACCCGGCCGCACGGCCGCTCCTCGGCGGGCCCGCGGTCAGGCCGGCATCTCGTACGCGCCGGCCAGGCCCTCGACCTGGGCCCAGACCCGGGCCGAGCGGCCGGCGTCCGCCACCGGGCGGCGCAGGTGGGCCAGCGCCCAGGCGGCCTGCTCCTCGCTCGCGCCGGACTTGCCGTGCAGCTCGGTCGCGTGGGTGGAGAAGTCGCGCACCAGCACGTCGAAGATCTCGTCCAGCAGATCGCCGTCCAGGCCGGTCAACCCGGCCTGCTCCAGCAGCAGCTGGCCGTAGACCACGAGCGCGAACAGCTGGCCGAGCGAGAGCAGGAAGTCCAGGTCCTGCTGCTGCTCCGGGCTCGGCGCGTGGGCGACGAGCAGCGCGCAGAGGCCGTCCGCCTGCTCGCGGAACCGGGCCACGTTCGGCACGTGGGCGTGCGCGTCGTAGGCCGTGCGCCAGTCGTGGAAGCGGATCGCCCCCAGGCCGCGGGCCGGGCCCTGGCGGAACAGGAACTCGTCGTCGGCGGCGTCCAGCCGGCTCGGCACGGGCGCGTACTCGGCCGGGGCGAACAGGTAGTTGCCCATGAACTTGAGGATCAGGGCCAGGTTGACGTGGACCGTGCCCTCCAGCTTCGGCAGGCCGCGGATGTCCTTCGCGGCCTTGTCGAAGTAGGTGTCCGCCTCGAAGCCCTTGGCCGCGATGACGTCCCACATCAGGTCGATGACCTTCTCGCCCTCGGTGGTGACCTTCATCTTGGTCATCGGGTTGAAGAGCAGGTAGCGACGGTCCTCGGGGGAGGCCGAACGGAAGTAGTCCGCGGCCCGGGCGCTGAACAGCTTCATCGCGGCGAGCCGCGCGTAGGCGTCGGTCAACTCCCGCCGCACGTGCGGGAAGTCGGTGACCTTCTTGCCGTACAGCACTCGGTTGTGGGCGTGCGTCACGGCCTCGTACATGGCGTGCTCGCAGATGCCGACCGACGCCGTGCAGAGGTTGAACTTGCCGACGTTGACGGTGTTCAGCGCGGCGTCGAAGGCGGCCTTGCCGGTGTGCAGGACGTCCTCGGCGCGCACCGGGTACTCGTCGAGGCGGAACTCGCTGACGTACATCTGCGCGTTCACCACGTTCTTGACCAGGTGGTACGCCTCGTGCCGGCTGTCGGCGGCGAAGAAGACGTACCCCTCCGGGCCCTCGACGTCGGAGCGGCGGCCGAACACCGAGACCAGCCCGGCCACGTTGCCGTTGCCGATGTAGTACTTGGAGCCGCTGGCGGTGAACCCGCCCTCGCCGTCCGGGGTGAGGATCATGTCGGTGGAGTAGATGTCCGCGCCGTGGCTGCGCTCGGACAGCCCGAAGGCCATCACATGGCCCTCCGTCAGCAGCTTCGCGGCGCGCGCCCGGACGGCCTCGTTCTCGCTCTGCCAGACCGGGCCGAGACCCAGGATGGTGACCTGCCAGGTGTACCAGTAGCCGAGCCCGTAGAAGCCGAGGATCTCGTTCAGCTCGGCGATCCGTGCGGTGTCCCAGCGCTTCGCCTCCGCGCCGGCCTCCGCGCCCGCCTCGGCCGCCGGCGTCAGGAAGGCCGCGAAGAGGCCCTCCTTGGCGGCGAACTCGAGGAAGTCGCCGTACCAGGCGCGGTCGACGTAGGTGTCGATCAGGGCCTTCTTGCCGCGCGACTCGAACCAGTCGACGGTGGCGCGCAGCAGCCGGCGGGTCGGCTCGTCGAACTGCACGGGGTCGTAGGTACGCGGGTTGAACAGCATGGTGTCGTCCCTGGGGGTTGAGGGTTCAGTTGCCGAGGCGGTGCAGGGTGGCGAGCACGTCGTCCAGCCAGGCGAGGGTCATCCGCTCGTACTCGATGCCGCCGCGCAGCACCACGTGCTGCAGCTGCTGCTGGGCGTCGAGCTCGGCGCCGGCGGGGAAGTCGCGCCGCTCGCCGGAGAGGTAGCGCGCGAGCAGCGCCGCGTGGCTCTCCCGGTGCCGCTCGACCTCGGCGACCAGCGCGGACGGGTCGTCGAAGGCGGCCGCCCGGATCTTGACGGCCAGTTCGTGCCGGACGGTCTCCGGTTCGACGGGCTCGCGCAGCCAGCCGGCCAGCACCGCCCGGCCCGGCCCGGCGGCCGAGTAGACCTTCTTGTCCGGCCGGCCGTCCTGGGCGACCTCTTCGGCGGCGATCCAGCCGTCCGCCTCCATCCGCCGCAGCACCCGGTAGATCTGCTGGTGGGTGGCGGTCCAGAAGCGTCCGATGGAGCGGTCGAACCGCCGGGCCAGCTCGTACCCGGAGCCGGGCTGCTCCAGCAGTGAGACGAGGATCGCGTGCTCCAGTGCCATACCCGCATCCTGCTATGCAACGAGTTGCATAGGCAATGCCGCCCCGCCCGGGTGAGACACAGCTCACGCGGGCCGGCCGGGCCCCGGGCGGGTTCCGGCAGGAGCACCCGGCGAAGTCCGCCCGGACGCGGCAGGCCCGGCGGTAGCATCGCCGGCATGGAGCGGATCACCAGCCATCCAGCCGTCCGAGCCGTCGAGGCGGCCCTGCGGGCCGGCGGCGCCGACCCGGCCGTACAGGTGCTGCCGCAGACGGCGCCGACCGCCGCGGCCGCCGCCCAGCAGCTCGGCTGCCCGGTCGGGGCGATCGCCAACAGCCTGGTCTTCGACGCCGACGGGGTCCCGCTGCTGGTGCTCACCAGCGGCGCGCACCGGGTGGACACGGCGAAGCTGGCGGCCCTGATCGGGGTCGACCGGATCCGGCGCGCCACCCCGGACTTCGTCCGCGAGCACACCGGCCAGCCCATCGGCGGGGTAGCGCCGGTCGGCCACCCGGCCCCGGTGCGCACCCTGGTGGACGAGACCCTCGCCGGGCACCCCGAGGTCTGGGCCGCGGCCGGACACCCGCACACGGTCTTCCCGACCACCTTCGAGCAACTCCTCTCCCTCACCGGCGGTACCGCGGTGCCGGTGAACTGAACCCGGGCGCGCCGGGGTTACCGCGGCGCCGGCGAACCAGGGCGCGGCGCTCCGGCGCCGAGGCGTGCCCCGGTGGGCGCGAGCGCGAAGAATGGCCGGGTGACGACGGACGAAACGCGACTGCTGCGGTGGCGGATGCACGCCCAGTTCGGCTTCGGCCGGACCGGCCCCGACCCGGTGTCCTCCGCCGACCCGGAAAGCCCCGGCGGCCCGGGACAGCCGGACGGGGCGGCGGGCCTGGCCGCCCGGGCCGCCGGCATCCAGGCCCAGGACGCGGCGGCCGCCCGGCTCGGCCTGCGCGCCCGCGGTCTCGGCTCGGCCGCCGACGTCGAGGCGGCCTACCGGGCGGGCGAGGTGGTTGCCGGCTGGCTGATGCGCGGCACCCTGCACCTCGTCCCGGCCGTGGACCTGCCCTGGCTGCTGCGCCTCTTCGGCGCCCGCAACCTCGCGGCCGGCGCGGGCCGGCGCCGGCAGCTGGGGCTGACCGACGAGATCTGCGAGCGGGCCGTCGCGCTGCTCCCCGAGGTGCTGGCGGCTCCGCTGAGCCGGGCCGACCTGATCGCCGCGCTGATCGAACGGGGGGTGGAGGTGAACCCGGCCGGCCAGGCCCCGGCCCACCTGATGGGGTACGCGGCGGCGCGCGGCCTGCTCTGCCGGGGCGCCGAGGTGGCTCCGCGCGAGCCCGGCTACGTCTTGCGTCCTGGCCTGCCGGCCGCCCCGCCCGCCTCGGCCGCTCCGCCCGGTCCGCCCGGGGACGCCGACCTGGCCGCGCTCGCCGTCCGCTACCTGGCCGCCTTCGGCCCGGCCGGTGCCGCCGATCTGGCCGCCTGGTCGGGGTTGCCGGTGACGGTCTGCCGTCGCGCCGTCGCGGCGGCCGGGTTCCCCGAGGTGGCCCCCGGGCTGTTCGCCGACCCCGGCGCCGAGCCCACGGAAGCCGGGGCTGAGGGCGGGCCGGAGGTCCGGCTGCTCGGCGCGTACGACAACTACCTGCTGGGCTACCGCGACCGGACGGCGATGCTGGACCCGGCCTTCGCCAAGCGGATCAACGCCGGCGGCGGGGTGATCCACCCCGCGCTGGTGGCCGACGGGCGGGTGCTCGGACGCTGGCGGACCGAACGCGCCCGGGGCGCGACGACCCTGCTGGTGGAGCCCTTCGGGCCGCTCTCCGGGCCGGTCCGGGAGGGGCTGCGGGCGGAGGCGGAGGGCGTCGGCCGGTTCCTGGATGTGCCGACGGAGCTGCGGATCGCCCACCCGTGACGTTCGGCGGCCGGGATTCGTTCCCGAAAACAGGGCAAAGTGTTAGAAAAGGTCCAAAATGGGTAGTGGGCTTGCGCCTTCCATGTTCCGCAACCAAGGAGGTGGTATCGGTGTCTACCCAGATTCCGATGGGCATGGAGCATCACCCGGACATCGTCGAACTCCGGGAGCACTATGAGCGCGTCACCTCGACGCCGGCCGCTCAGGGCGTCGAGGCGCTGGCGGTCCTGGCCGGTCTCTTCCTGGCGATCTCGCCCTGGGTGGTCGGGTTCAGCGGCTTCCTGGGCTTCGGGACGCTGGTCGTCAACAATCTGGTCCTCGGACTGGCGTTCGCCCTGCTCATGGGCGGCTACGGCTCCGCCTACGAGCGCACCCACGCCCGTGCCTGGGCGGCCACGGCGATCGGTGTCTGGTGCATGATCGCGCCTTGGGTGGTTGCCGGGAACGTGGACGTCCGGCGGACCATCACGACCAATCTGATCACCGGCGGCTGCATGGCGCTCCTCGGCCTGGCAGCCATCTCGATGGCGTCCATGACCGCGAGCGGTGCGGCCATGCGCCGGGGCGCCGGCGGTCCCGCCACCGGCGGCCGTGCGGGCGGAGGAGGCGCCTGATCCATCGCGCCCCTCTGGGCCCGGGGCGCACACGGAGGGCGCGGGTGCGCAAGCCCGCGCCCTCCGGCCTGCCCCGGCCCCGGGCAGGCCGGGGAGCGGCGCCGTCAGGGGTGGGTCATCCGCAGTACATCCAGAGCCTCGTCCAGTTGCTGCTCGGTGAGCAGGCCGCGTTCCAGGTATCCGCGGTCCAGCACCACCTGACGGATCGTCCGGCGCTCCGCGACGGCCTGCTTGGCGACCTTGGCGGCCTCCTCGTAGCCGATGTAGCGGTTCAGCGGGGTGACCACCGAGGGTGAGGACTCGGCGTACTCGCGGGCCCGCTCGACGTTGGCGGTGATCCCGTCCACCGTGCGGTCGGCGAGCAGCCGGGCGCTGTTGGCCAGCAGCCGGATCGACTCCAGCACGTTGCGGGCGATCACCGGCAGCATCACGTTGAGCTCGAAGTTGCCGCCGGCGCCGGCCACCGTGACGGTGGTGTCGTTGCCGATCACCTGGGCGGCGACCATCAGCACCACCTCGGGCAGCACCGGGTTGACCTTGCCCGGCATGATCGACGAACCGGGCTGCAGGTCGGGCAGATTGATCTCGGCCAGCCCCGTGCGGGGGCCCGAGCCCATCCAGCGCAGGTCGTTGGCGATCTTGGTGAAGCCGACCGCGATGGTCCGCAGCTGGCCGCTCAGCTCGACCAGGCCGTCCCGGGCGCCCTGGGCCTCGAAGTGGTCGCGCGCCTCGGTCAGCGGCAGACCGGTCTCCCGGGCGACCTCGGCGATCACGGCGGCCGAGAAGCCGGGCGGGGTGTTGATGCCGGTGCCGACGGCCGTGCCGCCCAGCGGCAGCTCCGCGACCCTGGGCAGGGCCGCCAGCAGCCGCTCCCGCCCGTACCGGACCTGGGCCGCGTACCCGCCGAACTCCTGCCCGAGTGTGACCGGCGTGGCGTCCATCAGGTGCGTCCGGCCGGACTTCACCACCCCGGCGAACTCCGCGGACTTGCGCTCCAGCGCCTCCGCCAGGTGCTCCAAGGCGGGGATCAAGTCCCGGGTGACGGCCGCGGTGGCGGCGATGTGGATCGAGGACGGGAAGACGTCGTTGGACGACTGGCTCGCGTTGACCTGGTCGTTCGGGTGCACCGGGCGGCCGAGCCGCTCGCCCGCCAGGGTGGCGATCACCTCGTTGGTGTTCATGTTCGACGACGTCCCCGAACCGGTCTGGAACACGTCCACCGGGAACTGGTCGTCCAGACCGCCGGCGGCCACCTCCTCGGCCGCCGAGACGATCGCCGCCGCCGTGGCCTCGTCCAGTACCCCCAGCCGGGCGTTCACCTTGGCCGCCGCGGCCTTGATCCGCGCCAGCGCCGCGATGTGCTCCCGCTCCAGCCGCTGGCCGGACACCGGGAAGTTCTCCACCGCCCGCTGCGTCTGGGCCTGCCACTTCGCGGTGGCGGGCACCCGCACCTCGCCCATCGAGTCGTGCTCGACCCGCCACTCCTGCTCGCCGCCCCCGGCCTGCTGACCGGACCTGGCCTGCTCGTCACCCATGGCGCGACACCTTCTGCTCGGCTCCCGGGACTGCTGTCGACGCGACCGCCGCCCGCACGTCGGCCACCCCCACGGCAGCCGCCGATCAGCACAGCCGCGCGCGGTCCCCAGGTATTTCCGGTCTCACTCGAACGGATGACGCGAACCTGCGGCGCGGCCCGGGCGGCCCGCCCGGCAGACTGTGCCCATGACGATGAAGCCCGCCGCGCTCAAGGCCGCCTGCCTGACCCTCAACGGGGCCGAGGAGACCTTTCCGTTCGGTCCGGAGACCTCGGTCTTCAAGGTCGGCGGGAAGATCTTCGCACTGAGCACCCTGGACGCGGAGCCGCTCAAGGTGAGCCTGAAGTGCGACCCGGAGGTCGCCGTGCGGCTGCGCGAGGCCTACCCGGCGGTCACCCCCGGCTGGCACCTGAACAAGCGGCACTGGAACACCGTGCTGCTCGACGGCTCGGTGCCGGACCGGCTGGTCCGCGAGATGATCGAGGACTCGTACGACCTGATCGTCACCCAGCTCCCGCGCCGGCAGCAGCTGGTGCTGGACTGGCCCGGTGTCGCCCGCCCGGGGGAGGGGGAGCAGCCGTCCCGCTGACGCCCGGGCCGCCGACACCCCCGCCGCCCCGGCCCGGCGTCCGACCGGCTCGGACCAGCTCGGACCGGCCGTTCCAGGCAGCCCGCGGAGTTCACTCGATCGGGTGAGGCCCGGAGGGATTCCTCCGGCCCTGCCCGGGCCGCTTCGTACGCTCGGCGCGAACCCCGCCGGGAGCCGCGCACCGGCTCGTCCTGCCCGTCCGGCCGCCCGGCGCCCGGCCGCCTCGCCATGCGGACGTGCGGACATGCGGACGCGGCGTAGGCGAATCCGCAGGTACGGGCGGGCCGGCCGCGGTTGGAGGCGGCGGCCGGCGGCCGGCGGGGCGGCACAGGCGGACACCGAGGGTGGGGACGGACATGGACAGCGACACAGGACGGCACCGCGGGCGACCGGGACTCACCCGGCGCGGGCTGATCGGGGCCTCGGCCGGGCTGGGCGGAGCGGCCTGGCTGCTGCGCGGGACGGTCGGCCCGGAGCGCGCCGGCGCGGCCGGCACGGCGCCGCCCGCACTGCCCGCCGGGACGGAGGTCTACCGGCGGGAGTACGAGAACTGGTCGGGCGAGATCCGCACCGACCAGCTCTGGACCTGCGCGCCGCGCACCCCGCAGGAGGTCGCCGCCCTCGCCGACTGGGCGCACGCCCGGGGCTGGCGGCTGCGCGCCCAGGGGTACCGGCACACCTGGGCGCCGCTGACGGTCGCCGACCGGACCGGCGAGGCGGCCCGCGTCCTGCTGGTCGACACCTCCAGGTACCTGACCGCGATCTCGGCCGCCTCCGCCGACACCGTCCGGGTGCAGACCGGCGCCACCATGGAGAGCCTGCTCGCCCACCTGGCCGGCCGGGGCCTGGGCGTCACCGCCTGCCCCGCGCCCGGGGAGGTCACGGTGGGCGGCGTGCTCGCGATCGGCGGCCACGGCACCGCCGTGCCGGCCGCCGGCGAGAGCCCCCGGCCCGGCCACGGCTACGGCTCGCTGAGCAACCAGATCACCGAACTCACCGCCGTGGTACGGGACGAGGCCGCCGGCCGGTACGTGCTGCGCACCTTCGACCGGGCCGAGGCCGACAGCGCGGCCTTCCTGGTCCACCTGGGCCGGGCCTTCCTCACCGAGGTCGTCCTGCGGGCCGGCGAGGACCAGCGGCTGCGCTGCGTCAGCCGCCTGGACATCCCGGCCGACGAACTGTTCGCCCGGCCCGGCACCGCGGGCGGCCCGCGGACCTTCGCGAGTTTCGTCGACCACGACGGCCGGGCCGAGGCGATCTGGTTCGCGTACACCGACCGGCCCTGGCTGAAGACCTGGAGTCTCGCCCCGGCCCGGCCGTTCGCCGCCCGGCAGGTGGACGAGCCCTACAACTACCCGTTCACCGACAACATCCCGGAGCCGGTGGCCCGGCTGGCCGGCCAACTGGTCGGCGGAGCCTGGGGGACGGCCCCGCTGTTCGGTCAACTCCAGTACCTGATCGCGAAGCTGGCGCTCACCGCCGACCTCACCGACATCCTGCTCTCCGGCGGACTGCTGCGCGACCTGCTGACTGGCGACACCCTCACCCATCTGCTGGCCGGCGGGCTGCGATCGGACCTCTGGGGGCCGTCCCGCACCCTGCTCCAGTACGTCCGGCCGAGCACGCTGCGGATGACCGCCAACGGCTACGCCGTGCTGGCCCGGCGGGCCGATCTCCAGTGGGTGGTCAGTGAGTTCGCCGCCCACTACCGGTCGCTGCTCGGGCAGTACCGGGCCCGCGGCGAGTATCCGGTGAACGGGACGGTGGAGATCAGGGTGACCGGTCTGGACGACCCCGCCCGATGCGGCGTGCCGGGCGCCCGCCCGCCGCTGCTGTCCGCCCTGCGCCCGCGGCCGGACCGCCCCGAGTGGGACACCGCGGTCTGGCTCGACATCCTCACCCTGCCCGGCACGCCCGGCCTGCACCGCTTCTGCCGCGACATCGAGCAGTTCCTGCTGCGGACCTTCGACGGGACGCGGGCCGGCCTACGGGTCGAGTGGTCCAAGGGCTGGGCGTACACCGAGGACGCGGCCTGGAGCGAGCCGGACGTGCTCGGCCGGGTGATTCCGGACAGCCTTCGCGCCGGCGGCGGTCCCGGTTGGGACGAGGCCGTGGCCGTGCTCGACCGCCACGACCCGCACCGGGTGTTCGGCAACCCGTTCCTGGACTCGCTGCTGCGCTGACCGGTGGCACCGGGCCGGCCGGGCACCCCTGCGATCGAGGGGTGCCCGGCCGGAAGTCCGGATCGAGGCGCGGGCGTTGCCGGGGGCCAGGTCAGCCGTGGTAGGCGGCGACGATCTTCGTGAAGGCGTACGGCGCCTGGCTGATCCCGCTGCAGGCGTCGCCCGCCGGGGTGCCCGAGGGGCACTGCCGGTCGCGGTTGACGGACCAGAAGGTGAAGCGGGCCAGGTGGTGCGCCTTGGCGTAGTCGGCGATGGTGGTGAAGTCCGCGACCGAGACGGTCTCGTCGCTCTCGTCGGTCTTCCCGTTCATCGAGGAGATCCCGATGTGGCGGTAGGCCGTCGCGGAGTCGTAGCCGTAGGCGCTCGCGACGGCGTTCTTCAGGCCGTCGGCGGCGGTGACGGTCACCGAGCCCATCGAGCCGCTGTGGCCGCCGAAGTCGAAGGGCATGACGGTCCAGCCGTCGAGCGCCAGACCGGCCTTCGCGCCTTTCTTGATCAGGTCGACGCCGGCCGAGTCCGGGCCGGTGGGGGTGGTGCCGAAGGTGACGTACTCCTTGATGCCGGGGTTGTTGTTCTTGACGATCTTCAGAGCGTCGATCACCCGCTGGCGGACCGTCGCACCGGCCACCTCGGTGTCCTCGATGTCGATGTCGATCGCCTTGAGCTTGTAGGCGTTGATCACCTTCTGGTACGCCCCGGCGAGGGCGCTCGCGGAGGTGCACTTCTCGCCGAGCTTGGCGCCGCTCCAGCCGCCGAAGGAGATCACCACGTCCCCGCCGGCCGCCCGGATGCTGTTGATCGCGCCCTGGTCGCTGCCGCCGGTGAGCGCCCGACTGCCGTCCCACTTGGGGTTGCAGCCGCCGTCGCTGAGCATGAAGGCGAGCGTGAACTGCTTGACGCCGGTCGCCGACATCACGGCGGTCGGGTTCTGCGGGCTTCCCCAACCCAGGTACTCGTACGGGGCGTTGAGGCCGACCGGATCGGGGGTGGCGGCCTGTCCGGCGGGGGCCAGCGCGAAGGCGGTGCCGGTGAGCGAGACGGCGGCGGCGAGGGTGAGCAGCGGGCGGAGGGGCTTGCGCGGGTTCATGGTTCACCGTTCCGTTGGTCCGTGGGGGAGTGGAGGTGCGGCGATGCGGGGCGGCGCGGGGAGGGAGCCCCAGTCACGTTAGGAAACTTTCCTAACGTATGCAGGGTAGGGAACCAGCTGTCGCGGTACACGTCAAGAGGCCCGGCCGGAAAGCCCGTTGCGGGCCTGCCACGGGTTCGGGCGGGCATGGCGAGGCCGGGCCGCCCGGCAGTGCCGCGCGCCCGGCCGGGGCGGCTGTCCTCAGCCCGCCGGGTTGTCGCGCAGCCGCTCCTGCTGGATCTCCGGGCGCTTGCTGTCCCAGAGCAGTTCCCAGACCCGGAACACGCAGTGGTAGTCCCGCATGCTGCCGCGCGTGATCAGCAGGTACGCGTCGCCGTCCCGCAGCAGCGTGCGCTGGCGGTCGGTCACCGGGTGCTGCGGTCGGTAGCCGGGCACGATGCGCTTCAGCTCCGCGAGCGCCTCCTCGCGGGTGCCCTCGATCTCGGCGAGGACCTTTGGCGCCCACAGCCGGTTGTCGCCGATGCCGTCGGTCTCCTCGACCACCAGAGCCCAGCGCGCCATCTCGTCCACCCCTTGTCCTCGGAATAAAGCCCCTCCTGGCCCGGTCAGCCTAGTACGGGCCCGCCGACCGCCTCCGTCGCGGTGGGCGCCGCACCGGGCGGCCTCCCAGCGGCCCGACCGGCGGCCCGGTGCGGAATACTCGCCGGTACCTTCCGAGATCCCAAGGAGCGCTTCAATGACGAAGCCGAACCGCATCGACCCGGCCGACCTCCTCGCGGTCGGCGACCTGCTCACCGACGAGGAGCGGCTGATCCGCGACACCGTACGGCGCTTCGCCGACGAGCGGATCAGGCCGTACGTGGGGGAGTGGTTCGAGCGCGGCGTCTTCCCGGCCCGGGAGCTGGCCCCCGAACTCGGCGCACTCGGCGTCCTGGGCATGCACCTCGACGGGTACGGCTGCACCGGCTCGACGGCGGTGGCCTACGGCGTCGCCTGCATGGAGCTGGAGGCGGCCGACTCCGGGCTGCGCAGCTTCGTCTCCGTCCAGGGCTCGCTGGCGATGCGCGCCATCCACGCCTTCGGCTCCGAGGAGCAGAAGCAGCAGTGGTTGCCGGAGATGGCGGCCGGCCGGGCGATCGGCTGCTTCGGCCTGACCGAGCCGGACTTCGGGTCCGACCCGGCCAACATGCGGACCAGGGCCCGCCGCAAGGGCGGCGACTGGGTGCTCTCCGGCACCAAGATGTGGATCACCAACGGCAGCATCGCGGACGCCGCCGTGATCTGGGCGCAGACCGAGGAGGGCGTCCGGGGCTTCGTGGTGCCGCGCGGCACCAAGGGCTTCTCGGCCAACGACGTGCACGGCAAGCTCTCCCTGCGGGCCTCGGTGACCAGCGAGTTGGTGCTGGAGGACGTGCAGTTGCCCGGTGACGCCGTGCTGCCCGGCGTCACCGGCCTGCGCGGGCCGCTGTCCTCGCTGAACGAGGCTCGCTACGGCATCCTCTGGGGCACCGTCGGCGCCGCCCGCGACTGCTACACCACCGCGCTGGACTACGCGAAGACCCGGATCCAGTTCGACCGCCCGATCGCGGCCTTCCAGCTCACCCAGCAGAAGCTGGTCGAGATGATGCTGGAGGTCGAGAAGGCCTACCTGGTCGCCCTGCGGATCGGCCGGCTCAAGGACGCGGGCGAGTCCGTGCCGGCGCACATCAGCTTCGGCAAGCTCAACAACGTCCGGGCGGCCCTGGAGATCGCCCGCAGCGCCCGGACGATCCTCGGCGCCAACGGGATCACCACCGAGTACCCGGTGCTGCGGCACGCCAACAACCTGGAGTCGGTGCTCACCTACGAGGGCACCGGCGAGATCCACACCCTCGTGCTGGGCCAGGCCATCACCGGTGAAGCCGCCTACAGCTGAGGCCTCCTCAAGGCACGGGCCGACAGCACGGGGCCGGGATGCCGGCTCGCCGCACCGGCGGCGGGCCGGTTAGGGTGGGCGCTCCCCCCGTACCCGCTCCGAGTGGAAGGCCTGGCATGACCGGCACCACCACCCTCTGGCGTCCCACCGGCCCCGAGGAGTTGGCGCTGGTCGAGGCCTCCGGTCGGCGTGCCTGGCCGCCGCGGCTGCCGGAGCAGCCGATCTTCTACCCGGTGCTGAACGAGGACTACGCGATCCGGATCGCCCGGGACTGGAACGTCCCCGCCTCCGGCGTCGGCTACGTCACCAGGTTCGAGGTCGACACCGACTTCCTCGCCCGCTACCCCGTCCAGCAGGCGGGCGGCCGGACCATCCTGGAGCTCTGGGTCCCGGCCGAGGAGCTGGCGGAGTTCAACCGGCACATCGTCGGGCTGATCGAGGTGGTCCACGAGTTCCGCCCGGCCACCTGACGGGGTCCGGCCGCACGCAGCGACCCCGCCCGTCCCGGCGCGCACGTGCCCGGGGCGGGCAGCCGTGCGAGCGCCACCGGGCGGACGCCCGTCGTTCGCCGCCAGGACACCGTCCGGTACGCCACCCACGGCAGCATGGCCGGGCCGGTGGGCGACGCAGCGGCGGCCGACCAGGCGCAAGGCTCGGCCGCAGCACCGGAAGGAACCCCCTCATGACCACGCCTCGTACACCCCGCGTGCTCGTCGTCGGCATCGACGGCGTGCGCCACGACCTGCTGTCCGAGGTGGCGATGCCCCGGCTGGCCGAGGTCGCCGGCGCCGGGTTCCTGGTGCCCGTCGAGGTGGACGCGGACACGCCCACGATGTCGGGGCCCTGCTGGGCGACCGTCGTGACCGGGGTCACCGCGACCAAGCACGGGGTGTGGGGCAACCACCTCGCCGGCAACCGGCTGGACGTCTTCCCGGACTTCGCGACCAGGCTCGCCAAGCTGGACGGCCGGCGCACCTTCGTCGCCGCCGGCTGGGAGCCCCTGATGCTCGCCATGGCGGGCGGCCCGCTGTTCCGGGCGCCGGGGCGCTCCTCGTACATCGCGCCGGCCGCCGACACCCCGGAGGCCTGGGAGGAGGTCGACGAGGAGGTCACCCGCGAGGCCGTCCACGTGCTGACCACCGCCGACCCGGAGGCCTCCTTCGTCTACCTCGGCGCGGTGGACGAGACCGCGCACTTCCTCGGCTGCGGCTCCCGCTACCGGGCCGCGATGCGGGCGGCGGACGAACGGCTCGGCCACCTCCTGGATGCCCTCCGCAGCCGGCCGAACCACCAGCGGGAGGCGTGGACCGTCATCGTCGTCACGGACCACGGGCACCTGGACGCCGGCGGGCACGGCGGCACCACCCCCGAGGAGCGGACCGCCTGGGTGGCCTGCGCCGGGCCGGACATCCCGGCCGCCGCGCCCACCGGGGTGATCCGCCATGTGGACGTGGCCGCCCAGGTCTACGCGTCGCTGGGCCGTCCGGTGGACCCGCACTGGACGCTGGACGGGCGGCCGTTCCCCGTGGCCCGGCAGGCACCGGCGGTCGGCCCCGACGCGACGGCGGGGGCGCCGGCCACCGCCGGGCCGAGCCGGGGCCGAAGCGCGGCCGGGCTTGTCCCCTAGAGCACGTCTTCAAAGGTTGATCCAGAGCAGGGTTGAGGCGAGAGTGACGGCGGCCTGGTAGGACTCGCGGGTCTGGTCGTAGCGGGTTGCTATGCCGCGGTACTGCTTGAGCCGGTTGAAGCAGCGTTCGACTGTGTTCCGGTGGGTGTACTTCTCCCTGTCGAAACCGGGCGGCCGTCCGCCGTGTCGTCCCCTTCGGCGGCGGCCGGCTGCCTGGTCAGCGCGTTCCGGGATGGTGTGGGCGATGCCGCGCCGACGGAGGTAGGTACGGATGGCGCGGGAGCTGTAGCCCTTGTCGCCCAGGACGTGGTCGGGGCGGGTGCGCGGGCGGCCCGCCCCGAGGCGGGGCACGCGGATGTCGGCCATGACCTGTTCGAAGCGCGTGCAGTCGTTGACGTTCCCGCCGGTGACCACCAGGCCCAGTGGGCGTCCCCGCCCGTCGCAGGCGAGGTGGAGCTTCGTGGTCAGTCCGCCCCGGGATCGACCGAGGGCGTGATCATCCGCTTTGTCCCAGTCGGGAGCCCCCCTTTGCGGCCGCCAGCCGCGTGCTGGTGGGCACGGGCGATCGTGGAGTCGACCGACACCAGCCAGTCGATGTCTCCGGCCGCGTCCTTCTCCGCCTGGATCGAGCGCAGCATCCGGGTGAAGGTCCCGTCCAAGGCCCACCTGCGGAAACGCGTGTACAGGCTCTGCCACGAGCCGTACCGCTCCGGCACGTCCCGCCACGCCGAGCCGGTCCGCAGCTTCCACACGATCCCGTTCAGCACCATCCGGTCGTCCGCCCGAGGCCGTCCCGTCCCCGCTCGCGGCAGGAGACGGGACAGCACCTCCCACTCCACGTCCGACAGCTCATGACGACGAATCACGACCAACATGATCGCTCATCAGCCCATCGCCTTTGAAGACGCGCTCTAGGGGTTCCGAGCGGGGGCCGGCCGGCCCCGCGGGCGGGACCGGCGCCGACCGGAGGGCCGGCCGGGGGTCTGACAGGACGACAGCTGAGCTCCGCGGCAGGCCGCCCGGGGCCCGGCGTACCTCTCAAGGTGGAGACCGTACCCCCTGGGGTGGAGGGCGGCTCGCGACCTCGTGCTGATGCCGCGTCGGGACGCCCGGGCCAGGATGGGAGGACTGGGAGAACCGGCGCTGTGGCGTCGCCGGATGAAAGGGTTGGAGCAGTCATGGGGATGCTGGGCAAGCTCGCACTGGGGGTGGCGGGCACCGGGATGGCGCTCGCGGTCGCGACGGTGGCCGTCGGCCCCCGGATGACGGACTGGTACGAGGGGCACCACCGCGAGCAGGCCGACTACTCCACCGGCAGCGCCGCCAAGGCGGGCCAGCGCACGGTGCCGGCCTGGCTGCCGGACGACGCGTCCGCCGTCCGCTACCTGAGGTCCACCACCACCGACGACAGCCTGCTCCGGGCGACCGTCCCCGGCGGGCGCCTGCCGGCCGGCTGCACGCCTTCCGAGCGGAAGAGCGGCGCGGCCCACGCCGGGCCGGCGGCGAAGGACCGGCCCGGGGCGGCCAGGCTCAAGGCGGGCTGGTTCCCGGCCGCGCCCGCGGCCGAGGTGTCCGGCCACTGCGGCCACTACAGCGTCGTACTGTCGGGCGATCAGCTGTTCGCCTGGCAGGACGGCGCGAGCGCACGGGCCGGCGCCCAGCGGGGCGCGGCGCCCCGGCGCTGAGCCACACCCGAGGCACCGGGCGCCGGCGGGCGGTGAGCCGGTCGTCCGCCGGAGCGGCGGTGTGGTGCACAGGGACCGTTCGGCCGGCCCCCCGGATGATCCACCCGGGGGGCCCGGCTGCCGGCCGGGCGGCAGGCTGGGGTAGGACGGAGCGAGTACCCGACGCTCGTGAGGAGCCCCATGCCCGGCCCGACCGCCGATACCACCGGTGCGCAGTCGACCCTCTCCCGTCCCTCCGACCTCACCGGCATCGGCCGGACCGGCGTCGTCGTCCTCGGCGGGCTGGTCGCCCTGGGCCCGCTCACCACGGACCTCTACCTGCCCGCACTCCCCGAACTCACCGCCGACCTGCACACCGACCCGGCGGCCACCCAGCTCACGCTGACCTTCTCGCTGCTCGGCGTCGCCGCGGGCCAGCTCCTGTTCGGACCGCTCAGCGACCGCCTCGGGCGCCGCCGCCCGCTGCTGGCCGGCCTGCTGGTCTACACGGCCGCCACCCTGCTCTGCCTGCTGGCCACCAGCCTGCCGCTGCTGGTGGCCGGTCGGTTCCTGCAGGGCATGGCGGGGGCGGCGGGGCTGGTGATCGGCCGGGCCATCGCCCGGGACCGCTACGACGGTGTCGCGGTGGTCCGTTTCCTCGCCTCGATCGGACTGATATCCGGGCTCGCGCCGATGTTCGCACCGATCCTCGGCGCCCAGCTGCTGCGCGTCACCTCCTGGCGCGGCACCTTCGGCGCGCTGGCCGTCCTCGGCGTGCTGCTCACCGTCTTCGCGCTGGTCTCGCTGCGCGAGACGCTGGCCCCGGCGGACCGCCACGGCGGCGGGCTGGCCGCCACCCTGCGGACCATCGGCCGGCTGCTGCGGGACATCCGCTTCCTCGGCCTCGTGCTCACCAGCAGCTTCGCCTTCGGGGCGCTGTTCGCCTACATCAGCGGATCGTCCTTCGTGCTGCAGCAGGTCTACGGGGTGTCGCCGCAGACGTACAGCCTGCTGTTCGGGGTGAACTCCTTCGCCATCGTCGGGATGACCCAGCTCAACGGCCGACTGCTCGCCCACCGCTTCCCCGCCCGCGCGCTGATGACGGCGGGGCTGGTGGTCGGCGCGGTGGCGGCGCTGGTGCTGCTCCTGCTGACCGGGGTCTGGGACCTCGGCCTGGCGGGGTTCTGCCCGCCGGTGTTCGTGATGATGGCCAGTATGGGTGTGGTGCTGCCCAACTCGGCGGCGCAGGCCCTCACCATGGTGGAGCCGGCGGCCGCCGGCTCCGCCTCGGCCCTGCTGGGGGTGGGGACCTTCCTGTGCGGCGCGCTGGTCGCACCGCTGAGCAGTGCCGGCGGCCAGCCGTCCGCGCTGGTGCTGGGGGCCGTGGTGCTGGGCTGCTCGGCCCTGGCGGGCACGGCGTACCTGGTGCTGTGCCGGCCTTGGCGGGTGGCGGCGGTCTGAGATCGGGCGGGGCGGGGGTCGGGCGGCGACGGGCGGCCGTGGGTGACCTGGTGATGACAGAGTGTGAAATCTGTCATCTGAAATCCGTCATCCGTTGACCGTCATCTGTGATCCGTGATCCGTCATCCGTGATCGGGCATCGGGCATCGCTCAACCGTCGCTCGCCACCCCGGGTCGGCCCCGTCCGGCTACGCCGTCCGGACGCCGAAGGCCCGCAGGGTGGTGGCCACCGCGGCTGCCGTGTCGCTCGGGCGCCGGTCCAGCTGATGAAGAGCCCGGCGGGCGTCCGGGGTCAGTTCGGCACCGAGGAAGTGCAGCTCCCCGAAGGACAGCCGGGGCGGCCGGCCGGTGGCCTTCGAGGTCAGCTCGCCGACAGTGGCGCAGATCCAGGCGGCGGGGCTCGCCAGCGTGGTCGGGACCCGGGCGTTCGGCACGGCCTCCTCCCGGCGTCCGGAGGCGCCGTCCGTCCGGGGTCGCGTACCAGTCCGTCCGGGGTCGCGTACCCGTCCGTCCGGGGTCGCGTACCTGGACTCCTGGTTGGCGTGCCCGGCCTTCCCACCGGTCCCGGAAACGCCGCCGCCGGGCGTGGCGCGGGCGGGGAGCCTGCGCCACGCCCGGCGGCTGGTCGTGCGAGGCCGGGAGGAGCGGTACCGGGCAGGGCGGTGCCGGACCAGTGCGGGGCCTGCGCCGGGCGGCGACCGGACCAGGTCCGACTGCCGCCCGGCGGTGCCGGGTGCTACCCGGCGGAGTTCGTCAGGCGATGGAGAAGTCGTCGCCGAAGACGTTGCCCTGGCCGTACCAGCCGTGCAGGTAGACCGTGACGGTGCCCGAGGCGCCGGTGGTGAACGGGACGGTGAGCTTGGTCCAGCTGGTGGCGGCCGGCGTCCAGGTGCTGGCCGCCGCGCCGCCGCTCACGCCGATGTAGGCGTAGTTGCCCTGGACCCAACCCGACAGCGTGTAGCTGTGGTTGGGCAGCAGGGTGACGGTCTGGGCGCACTCGCCGGTCTGTCCGGCGGTCACGGCGGCCTGCAGCGAGCGGGTGCCGCCGTGGACCGGGGTGGCGACCACGGCGCCGCCGCTCTGGCAGGTCCACGGGGCGAGGCTGCCGGTCTCCAGACCGCCGTTGACCAGGCCGGTCGGCGTGGTCCCGCCGGTCACGGTCAGGGTGTAGGTGGCGGTGTGGCTGCCGGAGGGGCCGGTGGCCTTGACGGTCAGCGGGTAGCTGCCGGCGGTGGTGGCGGTGGTGGTGCTGATGGACAGGGTGGCGGCCGAACCGGCGTTCACCGTGCTGGGGTTGATGGTGGCGGTGACGCCGGCGGGGGCGCCGGTGACGGTCAGGGCCAGGCTCTGGGCGGAGCCGGAGGTGACGGCGGTGGCGATGTTCGCGGTGATGGCGGAGCCGGCGGCGACGGTGCCGGCGGCCGGGGTGGCGCTCACCGAGAAGTCGTTGCCCGGCTGGGTGCTGGTGACCGTCAGGGTGTAGGTGGCGGTGTGGCTGCCGGAGGCGCCGCTCGCCGTGACGGTCAGCGGGTAGCTGCCGGCGGTGGTGGCGGTGGTGGTGCTGATGGACAGGGTGGCGGCCGAACCGGCGTTCACCGTGCTGGGGTTGATGGTGGCGGTGACGCCGGCGGGGGCGCCGGTGACGGTCAGCGCGAGGCTCTGGGCGGAGCCGGAGGTGACGGCGGTGGCGATGTTCGCGGTGGTGGCGGAGCCGGCGGCGACGGTGCCGGCGGCCGGGGTGGCGCTCACCGAGAAGTCGTTCACCGGCGTGGTGGTGCCGCTGGTGTACGGCGCGAAGATGTGGGTGAAGTCCCAGGTGCCCTGGCTGATCCCGGAGCAGTTGTCGGCGCCGGCGGTGCCGACGCAGCCGCCGTTGTCCCGCTGGAGGGCCCAGAAGGAGAGCGTGTTGACGCCCTTGGAGAGCGCCCAGTTGTACACCGTGGTGGCGTTGGCGACGGTGAAGGTCTCGGCCGGGCCGAAGTCGTCGATGCCGAGCATCTCGATGATGCCGATCGAACCCCACAGCTGCGCCGAGGTCTTGCTCGGGTAGAGCTGCGCGAGCTGGTTGTACAGACCGGTGGTGGCGGTCTGGGTGTCGGTCGCCATGTTGTGCGAGGCGTTGTCGTAGTAGTCGAAGGTCATCTGGTTGACGACGTCGATCCGCGCGTTGTTGGCGATCGCGTTCTTGATGACCTTCAGCCCGCTGTCGGCCAGCCCGCTGGTGGTGGTCGGCAGGGTGTACGAGAACTGGACGGAACGGCCGTTGGCGGCCGCCCAGTCCTGGACGATCTTGATGGCCTTGTTACGGCGGTCGATGCCGGCCGTGTTGGTCAGCGAGTTGTCCTCGATGTCGAGGTCGATCCGGCTGATGTCGTAGGTCGTGATGACCTTCTCGAAGGCGGCCGCGATCTGGTTCACATCGGTGCAGCTGTCGGCGAGTTCGGTGCCGGTGTTGTCGGCCGTGTAGCCGCCGAAGGACGGGATGACGTCGCCGCCGTTGGCGCGGATGGTGGCGATGTCGGCGCCGAAGGTGGACTGCGCGACGGGCATCGAGGCGTCGCCGTTCCACAGCGGTGTGCAGGAGCCCTTGGTGGCGGTCTGCAGGAAGGCCATGGTGAGGTTCTTGGCGCCGGACTGGGCGGCCAGCGCGGCCGGGCTCTCGCCGGTCCAGGCCTCGAAGTAGGGGGCGAAGATGCGGGTGGGCAGTGGGGTCGCGGCCTCGGCGGAGGCTGTCCCCACCGTGATCAGGCCGGCTGACGCGACCAGCGTGGCACAGGTGGCCACGATGGCCTGGACGGATTTGCGCAGGCGCATGTGTGTTCTCCAACAGACGTGTTGACGTTGACAGTTGGTGACAGTGGTCCGGCCTCGGCGGGAGCCGTGGCCGGGCGCCCGGGTCATGGAGGCACCGGGGCGGACGGCGGTGCAGGGGCACGGTCGCCGTGCGGGTCGGGGGTGGTCGGGACATGGGCAGGGCAAGCCCCGCCGGCCGGTGGTCACACCCCCACAGTGCATCCCGGTCGGATGGACACCGCCTATAGTTGGACTAGACCACCTGTCTGTCAAGAGTCCTAACAGTTCGTCATCGAAGCCATCCGGCGGCGGCCTGGCGGATATCGCTTGCGAGCCGGTCGCCGCAACGGAGATGATCTCCCCATGAATGGCAACGGCAGAGAGGGCGTGCGGCGCCCGAGCGTGTGAGCGCCAGGGTTCCGCCGATCCCGGCGGACGACCCCGGCCCCCGCCTGTACGGCCTCTCCTCCCCGTCCCGTGCGTCTCCGGTTCCCGCGTCCCCCCGCCGCCCGCGGGCCGCCCCCGCGCGCTCTTGCACACTCCGACAGCACCCCTTCGGGAGGAATCAGCATGACCGATCGCTCGGCCAAGGTCCGGGAGGCCCTGCACGATGGCGACCCCGCCGCCGCCATCCGCGAACTACGGCTCGGGGCTCATGAACTGGGACTTGCGGAGGCGGCTCCGCTGGTGGCGGAGATCGCCGCCGCGGTCGGCTTCGACGACCTCGCCCGCACCGCCGGCGCGCTGGGCGACGCCCCCGGCACGGCCGGTGCGCTCTACGCCTACGGCTACGCCTGCATCGAGCGCGGCGTTCCCTTCCTCGCCGTGCCCGCCCTCGCCGAGGCGCTCCGGCTGGCGGTCGAACCGGCGCCCTCCCGTGGGCTGTTCGGCCGCGTCCGCAGGCAGCCGGCCCCCGAACCGCAGGCGATCCTGGCCGAGTTGGCCGTGGCCCTGGAGGACGACGAGCGGCACGCCGAGGCGGTCGACGTCCTGGAGCGCCACCAGGGCATCCTGCGCGACTGGCCGGACCGCTACCTGCTCGCCTACAACGCGGTGATGTCCGGTGACCTCGACCGCGCCCGCCGTACCCTCGACGCGCTACCGCCCGCCGACCGGGACTGGCGGAGCGCCGCCGACCGGCTCCACCGAGTCCTGGACCGGGCCGCCGTCGCCGGCCAGGCCGGCCCGCCCGATCACCAGGACCTGCGGGCCTGGCACTTCGTCCTCACCGGCGGCCTGCTCGGCACTCTCTCGCCCTACGGGTTCACGGCCGGCATGACCGGTCGCTACGCCTACCTGGGCGACAGCTACGACGGGTGCCGGCGGGGGCTCGACCGGCTGCGGCTGATCCTGGACGCGGCGGGCCTGCGCCCGCGCTCCGTCTCGCTCCTCCCGGACCGGCCCAGCCGCGCGCTCGGCCTGGCCGCCGCCCGGCTGTTCGGCCTGCCCGCCGAGCCCTACCGCCAGGGGACACCGGACACCCTGGTGGTGGCCTACGACCTGAACGAGGTGGACGAGGCGCTCGTCCCCGGGCTCCGCGCGCGGGCGGCGGGGGAGGTGCTGTACGAGCACGTGACCTGCTGGACCTCGCCGCCGCCGGTCTCCGCCGACGTCAGCGCCCTGCTGGTGCAGTTCGCCCGGGCGCCGTGGGACGCGGCCACCCGCTACGTCCCCGGGAGCGAGCCGCTGGAGGAGCCGGCCGACCCGCGTCCGGCCGAGGAACTGGCCGCCGACATCTGCGCGGCCGACCCGACCCCGGACGCCGGTGACGGCGACACCCCGCCGGACCTGGACGAGGCCCTCGCGGCCTTCACCCGGGCCGTCCGGGGCCGCTGGCTGACGGGCCCGCGCGACCGGGTCCGCTCCTCCGGGCCGGTGCGTAGCTCCAGGTTCGACTGACCGGAGCCCGTAGCGGGCCGGGTGTCGCCAACGGCCGGGTTGCGACGGATCGGGGTCGGTTCGGCGGGAGCCGCAGGACCGGTGGGCCGGGGCGCCGGGGGGCGTCCCGGCCCACCTCCGCGCGTCCGGACGGCCGGCGCCACCCGGTCACCCGTGCCCGCAGCCCCGACCGGCGTGGGATCCGGCGGGGCTGCGGGCACCCGGGCCGGCGGGACCCGGCGTGCGGGTCAGGACGCGGGGCAGAAGGTGCTGCGGACGGCCTCGACGATCTTCGCGGCCTGCTCGGGGCCGAGGCCCGAGGGGTGCTTCGGGGAGGTGAAGCGCTGGTTCGTCAGGTCGACCAGCTTGTCCTTGTCCTTGGGGTAACGGTAGATGTCCTGGCAGGTGCTCCGGGCCCGCTCGGCGGCCTTGTCGGGTTCGCCCGCGACGATGTCCCGGTCGATGGCGTCGAGTGCGCCGACGAGCTTGGCGATCAGGGCGCTGTCCGGCTTGGGCGGCAGGCCGGCGTCGGCCGGCGGCGAGGGCTTGGCGGTGGCCGGCGGCGCGGTCGGGTCGGCGGGGGCCGGGGCGGAGGGGGGCGCCGAGGTTGCGCCCGGGGTGTCGGCGGCGGGGGAGGCGGCTGGTGCGGAGGGGCCCGGGGACGCGGGGGTGGCGGTCGAGGGCGCCGAAGCGGCGGAGCCGCTGCCGCTGGAACAGGCCGTCAGGGTGAGGGCGGCGGCCGCCGTGAGGGTGGCGGCGAGGAGGCGTGTGCGCATCGCCATACGGTGTCATGTTCGCGGCGGGTCGTCGCCGGTCGTGACGATCTCGTAATGCCGGCTTCGGGCCGCCCGGCCAGGCCCGCCCTCGGCCCGCCGGGACAGCTCTCGGACCGGAGAGACAGCTCCAGGCCCGCCAGGCCGGCCCTCGGCCCGCCGGGAGGATCCCGGCGGGCCGAGCGGGGCGTCAGCTCAGGCCGTTGGACTTCAGCCAGTCCTTGGCGACCGCCGACGGGTCCTCCTTGTCGATCGCGACCCGCTTCATCAGCGCCGTCAGCCCGGCCGTGTCCAGCTTGGCCGAGACCGCGTTCAGCGCGGCCGTCGCGGTGGCGTCCACGCCCCCCCTTGTTCACCAGCGGTGTCACGTTCTGCGCGCCGAACACGTTCTTCGGGTCGGCCAGCGGGACGAGCTTCAGCTGGAGGATCTTCGGGTCGGTGGTGAACACGTTGCCGACCTGGACCGTGCCGTCCTTGATCGCGTTCGCGGTGGTCTCGCCGGTCGGCTTCCACTCCTTGAAGGTGAACCCGTACACGTCCTTGAACTGCTGCTCGCGGCGGGACTTGAACTCCGGCGGGCCGCCGATCACGAAGTTCGCCGCCTGCGGGTTCAGGTCGCTGATGCTCTTCAGGTTGAACTTGTCGGCGTTCTCCTGGCTGACGGTCAGCGAGTCCTTGTCCTCGGCCGGCGAGGAGTCCAGGATCCCGAGCGAGGCGGGCAGCGCCTTGGCCAGCGCCGCGTTCACCTCCTCCTTGCTGGCCGCGGTGGACTTGGCGTCCAGGTAGCCCAGCAGCGCGCCGTTGTACTCCGGCAGCACGGTCAGGCTGCCGTTCTGGACCTGCCCGTACAGCACCTCGCGGCTGCCGATGTTGAACTTCTCCTCGACCTTGACGCCCTTGGCCTTCAGCGCCTGCGAGTAGATCGAGCCGAGCAGCACGTTCTCGGGGAAGTTCGCCGAGCCGACCACCACGGTCGAGCCGGAACCGGAACTCGGCGCCGCCGCGCCCGCGGAGGACGGCGAGGCCAGCGGGTCGCCGCCGGAGGAGCCGCAGGCGGCCGCGCCGAGCGCGAGGGAGGCAAGAGTGGCGGCGGCGAGGGCGCGGCGGACAGCTCCGGCGCGTGAGGAGTTCGACATCGGGTGGAACCTTTCGGAAGGGGGAGAAGGGAAGCCTCGGGAGCCGGCGGACGGTCAGTCGCGCCGGCGCTGCGCCCGAATGCCGGGCGGCAGCGCGTAACGGGCCAGCAGGGCGAAGAACAACTGGGCGCCGACCGCGAGCAGCACCACCAGCAGCGCGCCGCCGACGGTCACCGCGTAGTCGCGGGTGGCCAGGCCGTCGATGACGTACCGGCCGAGGCCGCCGAGGCCCACGTAGGCGGCCACCGTGGCGGTCGCGATCACCTGGACGGTGGCGGTGCGCAGCCCGGCGAGCAGGGCCGGCAGCGCGGACGGCAGGCAGACCCCGAGCAGGACCTGCCGGTGCGTCATGCCCACCCCGCGGGCGGCGTCCCGGACGTCCGGATCGGTGTCCCGGACGCCCTCGACGGCGGCCACCAGCAGCGGCGGCGCGGCCAGCGCGACCAGCGGGAGCAGGACGGCGGTGTCGCCGACCCCGGCCAGCAGGACGGCCAGTGTCACCAGCCCGAGGGTGGGCAGCGCGCGGGTGGCGCCGGCCATCGCGGTCACGACGGTGACGCCGCGTCCGGTGTAGCCGATCAGCAGGCCGAGCGGGATCGCCAGCAGCGAGGCGTAGAACAGGGCCTCGGCGGACAGCGCGAGGTGCTCGGCGATCCGGTTGAGGATCGAGTCGGGGCCACTGCGGCGGTCCGGCGAGCCGAAGAAGTCGCTCAGCCAGGAGAGCCAGTTCACCTGGTCACCGCCTTCTCGCGGACGGCCCAGGGGGCGAGCAGCCGGCGGGCCGTCACCAGGACCACGTCGGTGGCCAGGGCGAGGAGGGCGATCAGCGCGATCCCGGCGACGATCGGGGTCGGGAAGGTCCGCTGGAACCCGTCGATGAAGAGGTAGCCGAGCCCGCCGCGGCCGACCAGGGCGCCGACGCTGGCGAGCGAGATGCTGGAGACCGCCGCCACCCGCAGACCCGCCACCAGGTACGGCACGCTGGCGGGCAGTTCGACGGCGGCGAGCCGGTGCCAGGGGCCGTAGCCCATCGCGGTGGCGGCCTGGCGGACGGGCTCCGGCACCGCGCGCAGGCCGTCGACCGTGGTCGGCAGCAGCACGGCGAGGGCGTAGAAGGTGAGCGGGATCATCACGGTGGCCCGGGTGGCCAGGCCGGTGTACGGGATCAGCACCACGAAGACCGCGAGCGAGGGCAGCGCGTAGACGATGTTGAAGACCGCGGCGAGCGGCTGGTAGAGCCGCGGGAACCGGGCGCAGGCCAGGCCCAGCGGCAGCGCCAGCAGCAGCCCGATCAGGACGGGGACCAGCGCGATCACGGCGTGGTCGGCCAGCAGGCCGCCCAGGTAGCCGAGGTGGTCGCCGATCCAGTACCAGCGGACCAGGGGTTCATCGTCCACCGGTGGCCCCGTCCGGGTCGCCGTCGTCCGCCGGGGCGTCCGTCGTGGCGCCGCCCGTCCCGGGGCCCGCCGGGAGGCCGGCGGAGAGGGCCGCGAGCACGGCCTCCCGGGTCGCGGTGCCGAGGGCGCGCCCCTCGGCGTCCAGCGCGACGGCGACGCCGACGGGGGAGAGCACGGCGGCGTCCAGCGCGGCGCGCAGGGTGTCGGTGGCGGGCCGGTACTCGGCGGCGGGCAGCAGCGCGGCGTCCGCCGCGCGGTCGATCCAGCCGATCGGGCGGCCGGTGTCGTCGAGCACCAACTCCCAGCTGCCGTAGCGCAGTCCGTCCTCGACCGGGCGGACGCTGACGGTGGACGCCGGGCGCAGGCCGAGCCCGCGCAGGCCGCGGTCGCGGCCGAGGAAGGCCGCCACGCCGTCGTCCGCCGGGGCGGTCAGCAGGGTGTGCGGGTCGGCCAGTTGGGCGATCCGGCCCTGCTCGCGCAGCACCACCACCTGGTCACCGAGTTTGACGGCCTCTTCGATGTCGTGCGTGACGAACAGCACGGTCTTGTTCAATTCCGACTGCAGGCGCAGCAGTTCGTCCTGGAGGCCGGCGCGGACCACCGGGTCGACGGCGCTGAACGGTTCGTCCATCAGCAGCACCGGCGGATCGGCGGCCAACGCCCTTGCCACACCGACGCGTTGCTGCTGGCCGCCGGAGAGCTGGAAGGGGTACCGGCGGGCCGTCTCCGGTGCGAGGCCGACCAGTTCGAGGAGTTCGGCGGCCCGGGCGCGGGCCTTCTTACGGTCCCGGCCCAGGAGGTAGGGGACGGTGGCGATGTTGTCGATCACCCGGCGGTGCGGGAACAGCCCGGCCTGCTGGATGACGTAGCCGATGCCCCGGCGCAGCTTGGCCGCGTCCAGTTCGGCGACGTCCGTGCCGTCCAGCAGCACCCGCCCCGAGGTCGGCTCGACCATCCGGTTGACCATCCGCAGAAGGGTGGTCTTGCCGCAGCCGGAGGGGCCGACCAGCACGGTTATCCGCCCGGTCGGCACGTCGAGGTCAAGGCTCCCGACGGCGATGGTGCCGTCGGGGTGGCGCTTGCCTGCGCCGTCGAATCTGATCACTGAGCTTCCTAGCTGTCGCGCCGCGGCGCTGGTCGTCTGAACTGATCGGGCATACGTTCGATCGTGCCCCGCTCGTGTGGCTCCCCAGGTGCGGACCGCCGGAAACCTTGATCAGGCTACGATCCGGATCTTCCGGTGTCCTGGATTTGACGCCGTTCGGCCGTTGGCCACCCGGCGACCCACCGCCCCGTGCCCTGTGCCCCGTTCCCTTCCCCGTTCCCCCGTCCCCGTGCCCCGCCCCTGCCGCCCTCTTCGCCCCGGCCGCCCCCTACCGTCCCCTACCGTCCCCTCCGTCCCCATCGGTCCCGTCCTGCGGGCAGCCCGGTGCCCGCCCGGAGGTCGAGGCCCGGACGGACACCGGCCCCGGACGGACACCCCGGGCCTCGCGGCCCTGGTCCCGTCCTCGTCTACCCGCCCGGCCGGGCCCTACTCCCGCCGCAAGCCGGACTTCAGCCGCCCGCCCGGGTGGGCAGGCCGGCGGCGGCCCAGCCGACGAACCCGCCGTCGAGGTCGGTGGCCCGGTGCAGGCCGAGTTCGCGCAGTGAGGCCGCGGCCAGGCTGGACGCGTACCCCTCGGAGCAGACCACCACGATCTCCACGTCGTACCCGGCGGCCTCCGCAATGCGGTGGCTGCCGGTGGGGTCGAGCCGCCATTCCAGCACATTGCGCTCGATGATCAGCGAGCCGGGGATCTCGCCCTCGGTGGCCCGCTGCGCGGCCGGGCGGATGTCGACCAGCAGGGCGCCCTGCTGCTGCGCGTCGTAGGCCTCGCGGGCCCGCGGTCGGTGGACGCCCTCGCGGGAGCGCTCCACCAGGTCGTCGATCGTGGTCACCATTGCTCAGGTCCTTCCACGGAGGTGCGGACGAGGCCGCCGGCCCGCAGGTCGTAGTGCGACATCTCGCTCAGCGGCGGCGAGTAGGCGTGCAGGGTGACGGCCGGGCCGGTGGTGGTGTTCCGGACGTCGTGGACGTAGTCGGGGCCGAAGGCGCGGTCGCTGCCGGCCGGCAGCCGGCGGATCAGCAGCCCCTGGTCGGGGCTGGGCAGCGACAGCTCCTCCAGCTCGCCCAGGGCGACGGTGAAGGCGCCGCGCGAGCCGCCGTGGTCGTGGAACCCGGTGGACTGGCCGGGCAGCCAGCTGATCAGCCAGACCTCGTGGTCCTCGGAGGCCTCCAGTCGCTCGTACCAGCGGTCGTCGGTGGCCAGCCGGACCTTGTGGATCCACTGGTCGGGTTCATCCGCGAAGCTGCGGACGATCTTGCGCAGGGCGTTGGGCGAGAGGGGCGTGCGGGCGCGGTCGGGCGCCAGGTCCAGGCTCATTCGGTCGTCCTCGGGAAGCGGAGGGTGCGGCGCGGCCCGTGGAGCGGGCGTGCCGAGCGGATGAGAGCGGTGCTGCGGGAGGTGCTGCCGAACCGTTCGCGGGAGCCGGTTCAGGAGTGCGCGGTGCGGGCCCTGGAAAACGTCACAGAGCGGGGACCGGCCAGGAGGTGAAGGTCAACAGGCACACATGGAACTCGCCTGGCGTCGCAGATCGACGTGCAGGCGGCAGACCAGAGCGGTGCCGGATTCCATGGGCCGATAGTTCCCGAGAGAAGGACCGCACGTCAAGCCGGTCCGCGATCCGGGCGGGCGTGTCGCGCGCCGCGCGGCCCGTGCGGGCGTCCGCGCGACGACGGCCCGTCCGGCCGTCCGGGGCGCGCCGCGCGGCCCGGCGGCCGGGAGTCGTCACGCGTCGCATGAGTACCGGCCGCACCGGCGGGGTACATCACCGTTTCATCCGATACGGGAGTTCCTGCGTGTCCGGTTAACCAGACCGACCCTGCCGCGTTACGTCCGACGTATTGTCAGGCCCCAGAGGCCGGGCCTACGGTCTACGCACGTAGATCCGCCCCGTCGACCCTCGAACCGAAGGCCCGTTCCCCCGACGGGCCACGGAGTTGCGGAGGTACCCATGTCTCGAATCGTCCGTGCGGCCCTCGTCCAGACGAAGTGGACGGGTGATCAGGAGTCCATGATCAGCCTCCATGAGCGGTACGCCCGGGAGGCCGCCGCCCAGGGCGCGCAGGTCATCGGGTTCCAGGAGGTGTTCAACGCGCCGTACTTCTGTCAGGTCCAGGAGGCCGAGCACTACCGCTGGGCCGAGGCCGTGCCCGACGGCCCGACCGTGGTCCGGATGCAGGCGCTCGCCCGCGAGCTGAACCTCGTCATGGTCGTACCGGTGTACGAGGAGGAGCAGCCGGGCGTGTACTACAACACCGCCGCCGTGATCGACGCCGACGGCAGCTACCTCGGCAAGTACCGCAAGCACCACATCCCGCAGGTCAAGGGCTTCTGGGAGAAGTACTACTTCAAGCCCGGCAACCTCGGCTGGCCGGTCTTCGAGACCGCCGTCGGCAAGGTCGGCGTCTACATCTGCTACGACCGGCACTTCCCGGAGGGCTGGCGCGCGCTCGGCCTGGCCGGCGCCGAGATCGTCTACAACCCCTCCGCCACCAGCCGCGGACTCTCCGCCTACCTCTGGCAGCTGGAACAGCCGGCCGCCGCCGTGGCGAACGAGTACTTCGTCGCCGCGATCAACCGGGTCGGCGTCGAGGAGTACGGCGACAACGACTTCTACGGCACCTCCTACTTCGTCGACCCGCGCGGCCAGTTCGTCGGCGAGCCGGCCTCCGACAAGGAGGAGGAACTGATCGTCCGCGACCTCGACCTCGGCCAGATCGAGGAGGTCCGCCAGCAGTGGGCCTTCTACCGCGACCGCCGGCCGGACGCCTACGGCCCGCTGAGCGAGGCCTGAGGGGAGGGCGAGGGCCATGACCCGCACAGTCATCCGGGGCGGCCTGGTCGTCACCGCCGCCGAGGAACTGCACGCCGACGTCCTGATCGAGGACGGCCGGATCGCCGCACTGGCCGCCACCGGCAGCTCCGCCGCCGAGGCCTGGACCGCGGACACCGTCATCGACGCCGGCGGGCACTACGTCATCCCCGGCGGGGTGGACGTCCACACCCACATGGAGCTGCCGTTCGGCGGCACCGCCGCCTCCGACACCTTCGAGACCGGAACCCGCGCCGCCGCCTGGGGCGGCACCACCACCATCGTCGACTTCGCCGTCCAGCCCGTCGGCGGCTCGCTGCGCGAGGGCCTGGACGCCTGGCACGCCAAGGCCGAGGGCAACTGCGCCATCGACTACGGCTTCCACACCATCGTCTCCGACGTCAACGAGTCGGTGCTGAAGGAGATGGACAGCCTCGTCGACTCCGGCGAGTCCACCTCCTTCAAGCTGTTCATGGCCTACCCGGGCGTCTTCTACAGCGACGACGGCCGGATCCTGCGGGCCATGCAGCGCAGCGCCGTCAACGGCGGGCTGATCATGATGCACGCCGAGAACGGCATCGCCATCGACGTCCTGGTCGAACAGGCGCTGGCCGCCGGGAGGACCGACCCGCGCTACCACGGCGAGGTCCGCCGGGAGCTGCTGGAGGCCGAGGCCACCCACCGCGCGATCAAGCTCGCCCAGGTGGCCGGCAGCCCGCTGTACGTCGTGCACGTGTCGGCCGAGAGCGCCCTCGCGGAGCTGGCCCGGGCGCGGGACGACGGGCTCAACGTCTTCGGCGAGACCTGCCCGCAGTACCTCTTCCTCTCCACCGACAACCTGGCGGAGCCGGACTTCGAGGGCGCCAAGTACGTGTGCAGCACCCCGCTGCGCCCGCGCGAGCACCAGGAGGCGCTCTGGCGGGGCCTGCGCACCAACGACCTCCAGGTGGTCTCCACCGACCACTGCCCGTTCTGCTTCGTCGGGCAGAAGGAGCTCGGCCGGGGCGACTTCTCCAAGATCCCCAACGGCCTGCCGGGGGTGGAGAACCGGATGGACCTGCTGCACCAGGCCGTGGTCGACGGCCGGATCAGCCGCCGCCGCTGGATCGAGATCGCCTGCGCCACGCCCGCCCGGATGTTCGGCCTCTACCCGCGCAAGGGCACCGTCGCCCCCGGCGCCGACGCCGACCTGGTGATCTACGACCCGGCCGCCGTGCAGACCGTCTCCGCCGCCACCCACCACATGAACGTCGACTACTCGGCGTACGAGGGGCGGCAGCTCACCGGCCGGGCCCGGACCGTCATCTCCCGCGGCACCGTCGTGCTGGACGACGGCCGGTGGCTCGGCCGGGCCGGCCACGGCGCCTTCCTGCGCCGCGACACCTGCCAGTACCTGACCTGACCTGCTCGAACACACCGCCCGGGGCCGGTGGGCCGGTCCCGGGCGGCGTTTCGCAACCCCGCGGCGTGCCGCGCCCCCGCCCGGCACACCGCCGTACGCCTCTCGTACACCGCACCGCGCACCTCGCACCCAGCACCGCGCGCAAGCCGCACGTACCCCAGGATTGGTGGACCCTCATGGACATCGGGCTCGTCCTGCAGACCGACCCGCCCGCAAGCCTGCTGATCGACCGGATGGTCCGGGCCGAGCGGGCCGGCTTCAGCCACGGCTGGACCTTCGACTCCGTCGTGCTGTGGCAGGAACCCTTCGTCATCCACAGCCGGATCCTCGCCGCCACCCAACGGCTGCGCGTCGGCACCATGGTCACCAACCCCTCCACCCGCACCTGGGAGGTGACCGCCTCGACCTTCGCCACCCTCAACGACATGTACGGCAACCGCACCGTCTGCGGCATCGGCCGCGGCGACTCCGCGATGCGGGTGGCCGGCCGCAAGCCCGCCACCCTCGCCCGGCTCTCCCAGGCCATGCACGCCATCAAGGAACTCGCCGAGGGCCGCACGGTCGAGATCGACGGCACCGAGATGCACCTGCCGTGGGTGACCGACGGCGCGCTGCCGATCTGGATGGGCGCGTACGGTCCCAAGGCCCTGGCCCTCACCGGGCAGCAGGCCGACGGGTTCATCCTGCAGCTCGCCGACCCCTACCTCACCGAGTACATGATCAAGGCCGTCCGGGCGGCCGCCGCCGAGGCCGGCCGCGACCCCGCCACCGTCACCATCTGTGTCGCCGCGCCCGCCTACGTGACCGCCGACGACTCGCCCGAGGCGCTCGCGCACGCCCGGGAGCAGTGCCGCTGGTTCGGCGGCATGGTCGGCAACCACGTCGCCGACCTGGTCGGCCACTACGGCGAGCACTCGTCGCTGGTACCGGAGGCGCTCACCGACTACATCAAGGGCCGACAGGGCTACGACTACAGCCACCACGGCCGCGCCGGCAACCCGGACACCGCGTTCGTCCCGGACGAGATCGTCGACCGCTTCTGTCTGATCGGCACCGCCGCCGCCCAGCTGGAGAAGCTGGAGCGGCTGCGGGCCCTGGGCGTCGACCAGTTCGCCGTCTACGCGATGCACGACGCGGTCGAGCAGACCATCGACGCGTACGGCAGCGACGTCATCCCGCGGCTGTGACCGGGCACTTGTGACCCGCACGACTGCGCGCCGGTGCCCCCACGCCGGTGCCTCCTGCCCTTGAACCCGTACCCGTACCCGTACCCGTGACCGCCGCGCCCGGCCCCGTGCCGGCGTGCGCGGTCGCAGGCACGGCCAGGCAGGTGGCCGTACCGCCTCCCCCCCCCGAACCCCTCCCGACCCCCCACACCCGAGACAGGTGGTGCCCGTGACCGAGATAGCGGCCGGCCGGCCCGGCGGCGATCCCTCCACGAACCCGGACGGCAGGCCGGCGACCGGCCAACTCCCGTACCCGGACGGCCGGATCGAGCTCGATCCCGCCGTGGTGGTGCCGCCGAACGGCTTCACCAACGACGACCTGCTGCCCGTCCCCGTCGCCAGGCGGACCTGGACCACCTACAACTTCCTCGCCCTGTGGGTCGGCATGGCCCACAACATCCCGTCCTGGACGCTGGCCTCGGGCCTGGTCGCGCTGGGCATGGACTGGAAGCAGGCGGTGCTGACCATCGCCCTGGCGAACGTCATCGTGCTGGTACCGATGCTCCTCACCGGGCACGCGGGCACCAAGTACGGGATCCCGTTCCCGGTCTTCGCCCGGGCCTCCTTCGGGCTGCGCGGCGCCAATCTGCCGGCGATGATCCGGGCCGCCGTCGCCTGCGCCTGGTTCGGCATCCAGACCTGGATCGGCGGCGAGGGCATCTTCCTGCTGGCCGGCAAGCTCCTCGGCGAAGGCTGGCAGACCGCCGGGGAGATCGGCGGCCACCCGTGGACGCAGTGGCTGTCGTTCCTGATCTTCTGGGTGATCGAGATGGCCGTCATCGCCCGCGGGATGGAGGCCCTGCGCCGCTTCGAGAACTGGGCCGCGCCCTTCGTCATCGTCGGCGCGCTCGCCCTGCTGGCCTGGATCACCGTCAAGGCGGGCGGGTTCGGGCCGCTGCTCGACCAGCCGTCCAGGCTCGGCTGGGACCGCGACTTCTGGAAGGTCTTCTTCCCCGCCCTGATGGGCATGATCGGTTTCTGGTCGACGCTGTCGCTGAACATCCCCGACTTCACGCGCTTCGGCGGCTCCCAGAAGGCCCAGATCCGCGGCCAGGCCCTCGGCCTGCCCACCACCATGACGCTCTTCGCCCTGCTCTCGGTGCTCGTCACCTCCGGCTCGCAGGCCGTCTACGGCGAACCGATCTGGGACCCGATCGCCTTGGCCGCCAAGATGGACAACGTGGCCGGCACCCTCTTCGCCCTGCTGGTCGTGCTGGTCGCCACCCTGTCGGTGAACATCGCCGCCAACGTGGTCAGCCCCGCGTACGACCTCGCCAACCTGCTCCCGCGCTGGGTCAACTTCCGTACCGGGGCGCTGATCACCGGCGTGATCGGCATCGTGATCTTCCCCTGGAAGCTGATCGCCGACCCGCACGTCTACATCTTCACCTGGCTCGGCGTGGTCGGCGGACTGCTCGGCACCGTCGCGGGCATCCTGATCGCCGACTACTGGATCCTCCGCCGTACCCGGCTCCACCTCGCCGACCTCTACCGCCCGTACGGCGCCTACTGGTACACCGGCGGCTGGAACTGGCGGGCCGTCGCGGTCCTGCTGACCGGCGGCCTGCTCGCGGTCGGCGGCTCGTACGGCGGCCCGTTCCCCGCCGACGGCCTGATCCCGTTCCTCAAGCCGCTCGCCGACTACGGCTGGGCGGTCGGCCTCGGCTCCGCGCTGCTGCTGCACACCGCGCTCGGTTCCGGCGTCCGGCGCACCGCCGGAGGCTGACCCCGCCCCGCACGCTCCTCCCCGCCAGGCCCGGCGCCCGCACGTCAGCGGGCCGACCGGCCCCGGTTATTCGATGGATCCGCCCGGGGCGGACTCCTACAGTGACCGGGGCCAGTCGTCGTCACCGGGAGCGGATCATGCGCGTGCAGTACCCCCGTACGCCACATCTGCCCTGGTCACCGGGCGCGGCCGCGGACGACGTGCGGACCGGTGACCTCTCCGGCCTGCGCGGCGCCGAGGTCGTGGTCACCGAGAAGCTCGACGGCGAGAACACCACCCTCTACCCCGACGGCCTGCACGCCAGGTCCCTCGACTCCGCCCACCACCCCTCCCGCACCTGGGTCAAGGCCCTCCAGGGCCGGATCGGCCCGCGGATCGCGCCCGGCCTGCGGATCTGCGGCGAGAACCTGTTCGCGCGGCACTCGATCCCGTACCGCGCCCTGGAGAGCTGGTTCTACGGCTTCTCGGTCTGGGACGGCCCGCGCTGCCTCGACTGGGACGACACTGTCCGCCTGCTGCGCGGGCTGGGCGTGCCGGCCCCGCCCGTGCTGTGGCGCGGCACCTTCGACGAACGGGCCCTGCGCGCCCTGCGGCTCGACCCCGAACGGCAGGAGGGCTACGTCGTCCGGACGGTCGAGGGCTTCGACCGGGCGGAGTTCGGCCGGCGGGTGGCCAAGTGGGTGCGCCCCCAGCATGTGCGGACCGACACCCACTGGATGCACGCCGCCGTGGTGGAGAACGGCCTCGGCCCGGCCGCCGCGCTCTGGGCGGTGCGCTCCGGCGCCACCGCCGACCCGGCGGCCCTGCTCGCCGCCCTCGGCCTGCCCGCCCGCGACCCCGAACCCGTCGAGGCGGCGGTGGCCGACGTCTGCGCCCGCCTCGACGTGTTCGGCCGCTCGGGCGACGCCCGCCTCGCCGGTGTCCTGGCGACGCTCCTGCACGACACCCACCGGGCCGCCCTGGCACCCCGGCTGGCGGCCCCGCTCGGGATGGCGTCGGCCCGCCGGGTCGCCGACCTGGTCGGGCTGCACCCCGGACCGCACCGCCCGTACCCCGACGACGAGCGCCGCCGCGGCCTCGCCCGGCTCGCCCTCGCCGCCGACCTGGGCACCCTGCACGCCGTCGCCGCGGCCGTCCTGGCCGGCCGGCCCGGCCCCGAGGCGGACCAGGCACGCGAGCAGGTCGAATGGTCCGCGCTGCACGCCGAGGAGGCCGGCCTGCTGGCGCAGGCCCCGCTGGAGCCGCTGCGCCAAGGCCTGCGCGAGGCCCTGGCGGGCCTGGGCCCGGACGCGGCCGACCGCTGCTGGGCACAGGCCCGCGAGACCCACGCGCAGGGGCGGACCAGCACCGTCGAGGAGGCGGTGGCGGCGAGTTGGCGCTGGCGCGACGGCAGCTTCCCCCGACTGGTGCACCTGACCGGCCCGGCCGGCAGCGGCAAGAGCGCCTTCGCGGCCCGCCTCACCGGCGTCGACACCCGGATCTCGCTGGACGAGCTGCGCACCGCCCGCGGCTCCCGGGCCGACCAGCGGGCCAACGGCGACGTGCTGCGCGAGGGCCTGGACCGCCTCGACACCGCCCTGGCCGCCGGCCGGACGGTGGTCTGGGACGCCACCTCCCTCAACCAGCACCAGCGCTCCCTGGTGCACCGGATCGCCCAGCGCCGGGACGCCCTGACCACCCACGCCGTGCTGCTCGTCGACGAGGACGAACTGGCCCGCCGCAACACCGTCCGGGACCATCCGGTGCCGCCCGAGGTGCTCACCGGTCAGCTGCACCGCTTCAGCCCGCCCTACCCGGGGGAGGCGCACCGCACCTGGTACGTCGGCGCCGGCGGTACCGTCGAGGACACCGACGGCACCCTGCGCACCACCGGGGAGCGATGATGCGGACCAGCGAGCAGATCTACCACCAGGTGTGCTGGGACGCCCGGTTCGACCCCGCCCGGTTCGTGCTCGGGGTCTCCCGGCGCGACGCCGGACCCAAGCGGGTGCCGCTTCCCGCCTTCGTCCCCGGCGGCGACATCCCCTGGCACCGGGTGCTGTTCGTCGAGGCCGACCGCGAACTCGTCTGGGACCGCGCCACCGGCCTGGACCGTCTCGACTCCACCCCGGCCGGCCGGGTGAGCGAACCGCGCCGCCTGCGCGCCCCGTTCTTCCTCACCCGGACCGCCCACGGCTGGGACCGGGAGCGAGGCTGGCACCCCGTCGGCGACACACCGCCGGCCCACGCACCCGCCGGGTCCCGGCTGCGCCTGCTGACCTGGAACACCCTCTGGGACCGCTACGACGGCGACCGCATCGACACCGCCCGCCGCCGCCCGCTGCTGCTGGCCGCCCTGGAGGAGGCGGACGCCGACGTCATCGCGCTGCAGGAGGTCGAGGCCCCGCTGCTCGCCCTGCTGATGCGGGCCCCCTGGGTCCGGGCCGGCTACACCCTCGGCACCGACCCGGCCGCGGACGACGTCGAGGACAGCGGCCTGCTGCTGCTCAGCCGGCTGCCCGTCCGGGAGGCCGGCTACCACCGGCTCGGCCCCCACAAGGCCGTCACCGCCGTCACCGTGCGGACCGCGACCGGGCCGCTGGTCGTCGCCGCCACCCATCTGACCAGCGACCACACCGAGGACGGCCCGGCCCGGCGGCAGGCCGAACTGGCCCGGATCGCCGAAGGCCTGTCCCGGGTGGACGGCGACCTGGCCCTGCTGGGGGACTTCAACGACGGGTCCGACGGCCCGGCCGGCCCGGCCGCCGTCCTCGGACTGCGCGACGCCTGGACGGAGGTGCACGGCCCCGGCGACCGGACGCCGACCTTCGACCCGGTGGCCAACCCGCTGGCCGCGGTCTCCTCGCTGTCCGGCCGGGCCTCCCGGCTGGACCGGATCCTGCTGCGGCCGGGCCGGCCGCACGCCGTCACGGCGGCCCTGCACGGTGACCGGCCCTCCCCGGACGGCCTGTACGCCTCCGACCACTACGGCGTCGAGGCGGACCTCGACCTCGACCTCGACCTCACCGGGACGGGACCGGCCGAGGCGCTCGACCTCGCGCCGACCGCCCGGACGGCCGTGGCCTGGCTGCCGCCCGAGGAGCTGTGGCCGGCGATCCAGGAGATCCGCCGCGCCCACGACCCGCAGGTCGACCGGTGGCCGCCGCACGTCAACCTGCTCTTCGGGTTCGTCCCCGAGTCCGACTTCGAGCAGGCCGCGCCGCTGCTCGCCGCCGCCCTGGCGGGCGTGGCGCCGTTCAGCGCCCGGCTGGCCGGGGTGCGGACCTTCCGGCACCGGGAGGACAGCACCGTCTGGCTCGACCCGGCCGCCGAGGACCCGGAGCCCTGGGCGGAGCTGCGGCACGCCCTGGAACGGCGGTTCCCGCGCTGTCGGGGCCGCGACACCGGCTTCACCCCGCACCTGACCCTGGGCCGGGCCGCCGACACCCGGGCGGTGCTGGCCGCCTGCGCGGCCGGGCTCGGCCCGCTGACCGCCCGGGTCGGGGAGGTCGTGCTGCTCTCCCGCCGGGGCGACGAGCCGATGCGACCGCGCGCCACCGTCGCGCTGGGGACGGGCGAACTGCGCCGGCTGCCCGACGCCGGGCCCGCCGTCCGGCCGCCCGACCCCGGGCCGGCCGGGGCCGTGTGGGTCCCGGGCACGCCGGCGGAGCAGGTCGTCCGTCGGGTCATGGAGGCGCTGGGGGACGGCATCGTCCAGGTGGTCGGATCACGGCGGACGGGCTGCGCGCCCGAGCACGCCGACCTGGACCTGGTGGCCGCCCTGCCGGGCACCGTCGACCTGGCGGACGTGCGGACCCGAATCGGGGCCGTGCTGCCCGAGGCGCGCCGGCTGCGGGAGGTGACCGGCGCCCGGGTGCCCGGACTACGCCTGAGCGTGGGCGAGTTGGACGTCGACCTGGTGGTGGTCGGCACCGGTGGGCTCCCGCCGTCCGAGGCCGTCTCCCGCCGGGCGGAGCTGGGCGAGGCGGGCGCGATCGCGATGAGCGCGGTGAGCGACGCCTACGCCGTCCTGGTCGCGGTGGGGGAGGACCAGCCCGCCTTCGCCCGGCTGGCCGGGCAGGTGAAGGCCTGGGCGAAGGCGCGCGGCCTCGACTCGGCGGCGCACGGCATGCTGCCCGGCCTGGCCTGGACCGTGCTGGCGGCCCGCACGCTTCGGGAGGCCGGCCCGCTCCCGGAGGGCGAGCTGCTGCGGGAGTTCTTCGCCGCCTGGGCCGCCTGGGACTGGCGGGAGCCCGTCACGCTCTCGGGCTCGGCCGGGCCCGCCGCCGTACCGCCGTCCGCCGTACCGCCGTGCACCGCACCGCCGTCCGCCGCGGTGACCGTGCTGACCCCGAGTGCCCCGGTCCGCAGCTGCACCGACCAGGTCGGCGCCGGCGGCGCGGACCTGCTCACCCAGGAGCTCTACCGGGCCTGGGAGATCCTGGAGACGGCGGCGGCGACCGGCGCCGATCCGTGGCCCCGGCTGCTGTCGCCGCCACCGCTGCACCGCCGGCACGCGGCCTGGGCGGTGCTGACCGTACGGCCGGGCGGTGCCGAGGAGTTCGAGGACGTCCTGGGCCGGGTCCGCGGCCGGGTCCGGGCGCTGCTCGCCGCCTTGGAGGAGGCCGGCGCGGGGGACGCGCACGCCTGGCCGCGCCCGTTCGAGAGCGGCCCGGCGGGGGTCCGGTACGCGATCGGCCTGGGCCGAACCCCGCCGGACGCCGCCCGCATCACCGCGATCGCCGAACGGTGGGGCCGGGGCCTGCCCGGCACCACCCTGGAGCAGGTGCCCGGGGGAGCGGTGCCGACCCTGCGCTGACTCTTGCCCGGGCCGGGCCGGGCGAGGAGTCTGCCGGGCGGCGCCCGGCCGGCCCGGCCCCGCGTCCGAGGTCAGCCCTTGCGGGCCAACGCGCCGTACATGCTCACCCGGTCCGCGCCCTGGGCCGGCGCCGCCTCCGGGCGCCAGAGCGGGACGGTCACCACACCCGGCTCCAGCAGCTCCAGCCCGTCGAAGAACTGCCGGACCTCCGCCCGCGAGCGGCCCACCAGCGGCGCCGTGGCCTTGGTGTAGACGCCCGTCACCCGGTCGCGGATCTCCGGCGGGATGAAGTCCGCCGTGCCGTGCGAGAGCACCAGGTAGCTGCCCGGCGCCAGCGCCGCCAGCAGCTCCTCGACGATCCGGTAGGGCTCGTCCTCCTCGGGGAGGAAGTGCAGGACCGCCGCCAGCACCAGCGCCACCGGCCGGTCGAGGTCCAGCAGTTCGCGCACCTGCGTGGCCGCCAGGATCCCGGCCGGGTCGCGCAGGTCGGCCTGCAGGACGTCGGTGCGGCCCCGGCCCATGCCCGCCATCAGCGCGCGGGCGTGGGTCAGCACGATCGGGTCGTTGTCGACGTACACCACGCGGGCCTGCGGATCGACCTGCTGGGCGATTTCGTGGGTGTTGCCGGCGGTCGGGATGCCGGTGCCGATGTCCAGGAACTGGTCCACACCCTGCTGCGTGACATGGCGCACCGCGCGCTGCAGGAAGCCGCGGTTGGCCCGCGCGGTGGACCGGAACTCCGGGTTCGCCGCCAGGGCCCGCTCGGCCGCCTCGCGGTCGGCGGGGAAGTTGTCCTTCCCGCCGAGGTAGTAGTCGTACATCCGGGCGGGGTGCGGTATGTCGGGCCGCAGATCCGCAGAGGTTGCGACCTCCTGCTGCCGGACGCTGTTCTGCTCCCCCACGACGACCTCCGCCTTCATCGGCAGTCCCGGCCGGCTCCGCCGACCGGTCCCGCGCTGCTCCGTCCGCGCACAGCCTAGGCGTTCGGACGATCGTCCGAGGGCCTGACGGCCGGGTCGACCGCCGCCGTACTGCTGCCGTTCCGCCGCCGGACAGCCGGACAGCCGTACCCGCCGACCGTCGTGCGCTGCCGTTCCGCCGGACCGCCGGCCGGGGGGCCGCCCGCGGCCCGGGGGCCGGCCGCGCCGGTCCGGTGCGGGCAGGTGCTGGAACCGCCCACCCCGTCGCCGGCGTCCTACCCGGCAGGCCGGCCCGAGGCGGGCCGAGCAGTGGAGGGCAGGTAGACGTCATGGGCTTTGTCGCGTGGATAGTCCTGGGGCTGGTGGCCGGAGCCATCGCCAAATTCCTGCTGCCGGGCCGCGACCCGGGCGGGCTGGTGGTCACCACGCTGATCGGGGTGGCCGGCTCCTTCGTCGGCGGCTGGATCTCCTCCCGGGTCTTCGACCGGCCGGTCTCGGCCCAGTTCTTCGACCTGACCACCTGGGTCTCGGCGATCGGCGGCGCGCTGGTGCTGCTGATCCTCTACCGGATCTTCTTCGGCAACTCCCGCCGCTGAACGGTGCCGAGGGCCGGGCCCCGAGGGACGAGCCCCTCGGCGCCCGGCCCTCGGCGGCGCCACCGCGGACGCCCGGCACCCGGCCTTCGGGTGCCGGGCGTCGACGCGTCAGACCTCGGCCGTGACCCAGCCCGGCAGGTCCTCCCGGGCCGCCAGCCAGGGCGCCGGCACCTCGGCCAGGCCCGTCCGGGCGGCGACCACACCGGCCGCGACGGCGCAGGTGGTGTCCATGTCCCCCCAGCCCGCCAGAGTGTGCCAGATCGCCTCGGGCAGTGAGTCCAGCCGCCCGGCGGCCGCCCAGAGGGCGAACGGCACGGTGTCGGGCGCCGAGATCAGCGAGCCCGATCCGAGCACCACGGCGGCATGCCGGACCGACGTCCCGTCCGCCAGCCGGGCGGCCACCCGCAGTCCGGAACGCACGTCGCTGTCGGGCAGCCGGTCGGCGACCTCCGACAGCAACTCGGCCCGCCCGGGCGCCTCCTGGCCCCGGCTGCGGGCGGCGAGCGCCGCCGCCAGCGCGACCGCCACCGCCCCGGCCGTCGCCTCGGGATGGAAATGCGTGGTGAGCGCCTGCAGTTCGGCCTGCTCCGCGACCAGATCGAGGTCCTCGGCGAACCAGGCGCCGAGCGGGGCCACCCGCATCGCCGCGCCGTTGCCGTACGATCCCTGGCCGCCGAACATCCCCGAGGTGACCACCCGCCAGTCGGCGCCCTCCTGGACCGCCCGCAGCACCTGGTGCATCGAAGGGCCGTACTTACGCCCGTACCCGGCGGTGTACTCCGCGGCGAAGCCGCGCGCCAACTCGTCCTGCCGCACGGCGCCGTGGTCGATCAGATGCCGGATCAGCACCAGGGCCATCGCGGTGTCGTCCGTCCAGTGCCACGGCGCCTTGCGCGGCATCCGGGTGGCGAGTTCGGGCTCCGCTTGGTCGGCCGGGACGGAGAACCAACGGTCGCCGAAGGCGTCGCCGAGGGCGAGGCCCTGCAGACTGTCGAGAGCCGGGACGGGCGCGCGCATGGTTCCCTCCTGAGGGGGGTGGACGGGTGCGGGCCAGTCTGCCGCCGCGGAGCCGGTACCCGCGAGCGCTTTTGTGCCGGGCGGCGCGCGGCGCCGCCCGGGGTGGAACCGTCCGCTCAGTGCGAGCGCAGGCCGTTGAGCAGGAGCGACCAGACGGCCTCGAAGTCCTCCTCGACCTTCGGGGCGGACCACTGTCCCGCGTACTCGGGGTCGTGGAATCGCGCGGTCGCGTGGAACACCGCCCGGGCGGCGTTCCCGGCGTGGGACGGGGTGAACGCCCCCTGGTGGATGCCGTCCTGGAGGATCTCGGCGATCTGGCCGGTGAGCGTCTCGATGTGCGCCTCGACGGTGTGGCTGGCCTCGCCGACCAGGGTCATGTAGGTGGCGAACAGCTCGGGGTCGTCCAGCGCCTTCTTGCGCTTCGCGGCGAAGAGCGTCGCCAGCCAGCGGTGCAGGCGCTCGACGGCCGGACCGCGCTCGACGGTGATGGTGGCCAGCTGGTCGTGCGCCTGGTCCAGCCAGCGCTGGGTCACGGACTCGCGCAGCGCCGCCTTGCTGGGGAAGTGGCGGTACACGCTCCCGTGGCTGACGCCCAGCGCGCGGGCGATGTCCACGACCGTGGCCTTCGCCGGGCCGAACCGCCGGAGGACGTCCTCCGCCGCGCTCAGGATCTGCTCGGGAGTGAGTGCGTTGTCCGTGGTCACGGGGAGGTACGTCCTTACGGGGTGATACGGCGTGCCGCGCCGGCCCGCCGGCGGTCGCCGGCGCTGGTGGTCACTGCTCGCTGTCGAGGTGGGCCATCTGAGCCGCAGCGTACCTGTCCCCGGCGGCGGACCCGGCCGGGACGGCGGCTTCGACGGCGGCCAGCTCGGCCGCGTCGAGCGTGACGTCCAGCGAGCCGAGGGCCTCGGCGAGGCGGTCCCGGCGGCGGGCGCCGACCAGCGGGACGATGTCCTCGCCCCGCGAGGCGACCCAGGCGATGGCGACCTGCGCCACGCTGACGCCCTTGGCGTCCGCGATCTCCCGCAGTGCGTCGACCAGCTGCAGGTTGTGGGTCAGGTTCTCGCCCTGGAAGCGCGGGCTGAAGCCGCGGAAGTCCGTGCCGGGCAGGTCGCGGGTGTCCTTCCAGTGGCCGCTGAGCAGGCCGCGGGAGAGCACACCGTAGGCGGTGACGCCGATGCCGAGCTCGCGGGCGGTCGGCAGGATCTCGGCCTCGATCGACCGCGACAGCAGGGAGTACTCGATCTGCAGGTCGCTGACGGGGTGCACGGCCGCGGCCCGGCGCAGGGTCTCGGCGCCAACCTCGGAGAGCCCGATGTGCCGGACGTAGCCGGCCGTCACCAGCTCGGCGATCGCGCCGACGGTCTCCTCCACGGGGACGCGCGGGTCCAGGCGGGCGGGGCGGTAGATGTCGATGTGGTCGGTGCGCAGGCGGCGCAGGGTGTAGGCGAGCGCGGTCTTGGTGGCTGCCGGGCTCGCGTCGTAGCCGAGCCAGCTGCCGTCCGGGCCGCGCTGCGCGCCGAACTTCACGCTGATCTGCACGGCGTCGCGGTCGCGTCCGCGCAGTGCCTCGTGGATGAGCAGCTCGTTGTGACCCATGCCGTAGAAGTCACCCGTGTCGAGCAGGGTGACGCCCGCGTCGAGGGCGGCGTGCACGGTGGCGATGCTCTCGGCCTCGTCGGCCGGGCCGTAGAGGTCGGACATGCCCATGCAGCCGAGGCCGAGAACGGAGGTGGTGGGGCCGGTAGTGCCAAGGGTGCGGGTGGCGCCGTGGAGGTGGGAGGGGGATGCGGAGGCCATGAGAGGTCCTTGCGGTGGGTGGAGCGGGATGGTCACGAGAGGTCGGGGCCGACCGATGTCAACTATGGCGTATCGGATGACAGATTTCAATATCTGTCATCCGATATCCGTCATCGCATACCTGTCGTCCGTCATCCGTGATCGGTTATCGGTCATCTCCTGACGCCGGCTGGACCTGCCGGTGCCCGTCCGCCCCGGCCGCCCCGGCCGCCCCGGCCGCCCCGGCCGCCCCGGCCGCCACTGCGCCCCCGTCGCCCTTGCGCCTCCACCGCCACCCCGCGTCCGACCGTTCAGTCGGTCACCCGGCTCCCGCTCTCGTACGCCAGCTCGACGTACTCGGGGTGCCGGAGCATCCATGCCTTGATGAACGGGCAGGTGGCGAGCACGGGCAGCCCCCGCGCCCGGGCGTCGTCCAGGGCGGCCCTGGCCAGTGCACCGCCCACCCCCTGACCTTCGAAGGCGGGCTCGACCACCGTGTGCGGGTACACCACCAGCCGGTCGTTGCGGATGTACTCGGCGAAGCCGGCGAGCGCGTCCCCCGCCCAGGCCTCGAACCTGCTCTGCTCCACGTTGTCGCGGATCGCGACTGCCATCCCGTACTCCTCTGCTCGGATCTGCTCGGACTCGATCCGGAACCGGGGTCGGCCCCCGGCCATCTTCGAGTCGCCCTCGCCGGCCGGGTCGCAGGCTCGCCCGCCCCGGCGGCCCGGTCACCCCCTCACGGCCCTCCCGCCACCACCACCGGAGCTGCCCTGCGCGGCCCTTGCGCCGTCGGCTCCAGCTCTTGTCAGCGCCTTGTCCGCGCCTTGTCCCCGCCCTGTCCGCGCCTTGCCGGTGCCTTGTCCGGGCCTCGTCGGAGCGGTGCCGGCGGCTCGGTCCGCCACCCGTCGGCGCCCGCCCCAGACGGTCGCCCCGGGCGCACAACTCCCGTGGCCGGCACTGCCGGTTCGGGACTCCGTCTCGTACCGGACGCTGACCTCGTGTCACCCATCCGGCGTGGATCGGGCGTGCCCGGGCCGTTTGCGCTGCCGATCCGCGACGCGAGGTCCATGGTGGAGATGGGCGCGATCCGGCGACCGCGCTCGCGCGTCGATCCAGGCCCGCGCGCCGTGCGCCCTGCGCCGATCCTCCGGCGGGCGTCCGAGGCAGGGTCCGGAACCGGCGTGCTGGGAGCAGGGCCACCTCGCAGGAAACCGAACGGTTCTTCTAGGCTCACGTCTCGGCTACCCCTGCGGCGGTGCCGCCACTGCGCCGTCGCACCGAAGCCGCCGTACACGGGGGCGCCGGATCGGACCGGGGTCACCGGATCGAGCGAGGAGGACGCAATGTTGCCAGTCATGCCGCCCAGCCGTTCCACCACATCCCGGCCGTCCAGGACGGCCCGGACGCCCCGACCACCGGTACCCGTCGCCGGCGGCAGTTCTTCCGGACGGTTCGGTTCGTGCGCCGGGCAGGGCGCGCCGGGCCGGCCGTCGAGTACCGGCGGCGGTCGGGGAGGCGTGCGTTGAGCCCCCACGCGGTCAGGCCGCCGGCCGCCCCGGTCGTCCCGCTCACCCCGGTCGTCCCGCTCGCCGTCGTCGCGTCGTCCCCCGCGCTGCCGGTGCCGCCCGTGGCGGCGGCCGGCGCCCGCGCGGTCGCCACGGTCTCCACCACCGCCACGGCGGCCGCGTCGGCCCCCTCCGTCAAGTCGGCCCCGCCCCTCGCATCAGCCCCGCTCGTCAAGTCGGCCCCGCCTGTCACGTCCGTCCCGCTCGTCGCGTCCGCCCCGGCGAAGCCGGCCACCACCGGGGCTTCTCCCGCAGTGGCGCGCCCCACGGCGGCCCTCACCGTCACCTCCGCGCCGCCTCCTCCCGCCCCGCTTCCGTCCGCCCCCGGCACCACCGCCCCCGGCGCTTCCACGTCCGCCGCCGCGTTCGCCACCCAGGGTGAGGCGGACGGTCAGGTGGTGGCCACCGCCGCACTGCCCGGCCTGCCGCGGGCGCTGAGTTCGCGGGCCCGTACGCTCGCCGGCGCCGTCCGGCGCCGGTGCGCGGACCTGGCCCGGATGGAATCGCCGAGTGGTGACGCGCCCCGGCTGGACGCGTTGGCCGAGGAGCTGGTGGCGGGCTTCGAGGCCACCGGCGCGGTGGCCCGCCGCGAACCCGGCCCGGCCGGTGACCACCTGGTGCTGACCTGGGCGGGGGAGGACGAAAGCCTGGCCCACCTGTTGGTGGTCGGCCACCACGACACCGTCTGGCCGGCCGGGACGCTGGCCGACTGGCCGGTCACCGAGCAGGACGGCCTGCTCAGCGGCCCCGGCGTGCTCGACATGAAGGCCGGACTCGCCCTCCTGGAGGGTGCCTTCGCGCTGCTCGCCGACCTGGGCCAGCGTCCGCACCGCCCGGTGCGGCTGGTGGTGGTCTCCGACGAGGAGGTCGGCAGTCCGGACGGAAGGCGCCTGGTCGAACGTCAACTCCCGGGCGCGGCTGCGGTCCTGGGGCTGGAGCCGCCACATCCGGACGGTCGGCTGAAGACCGCCCGGCGGGGCAGTACCCGGGTACTGCTGACGGTCACCGGGCGGGAGGCGCACGCGGGTCTCGACGCCGCCGAGGGCACCTCGGCGGTGGACGAGCTCGTCGACCAGCTGGTCGCGGTCCGCGGGTTGGCCTGCCAGCCCGGCACCGAGCTGAACACCGGCCGGATCAGCGGCGGATCGCGGGCCAACGTGATCGCGGGCCGGGCGGAGGCCGAACTCGGTCTGCGCTTCGCGACCCCCGAGGCCCAGCGCCGCACGCTCGACCACCTCGCCCAGTTGACCGCCCTGCGGCCCGGCGCCCGGGTGCGGACGGAGGTGCTGTCCAGCCGTCCGGCCTGGCCCGAGCGTTCGGGCAACCCGCTGCTGCGCCACGTCCGTTCGCTGGCGGCGGCGCTCGGCCAGCAGGTGGACGGCGCACCGGCCGGTGGCGCGGGTGACACCAACATCGCGGGCGCGCGCGGCCTGCCGACCCTGGACGGCCTGGGCGCGGTCGGCGCGGGCCCGCACGCCCGGCACGAGCACATCCGGGTGGACCAGCTGGCACCCCGGATCGCCCTGCTGGCCGCCCTGCTGGCCGTCCCGCTGCCACGACTGCGCGAGCGTCCCAAGGGCTAGGCCCAAGGGCTGGCTCCCAGGGCTGGGCCCAAGGGCTGGTCCAAGGGCAGGCCCCGGGGGTGGCCCCGCCGTCCGGAAGCGCGAACCCCGGACGGCGGGGCCACCCCCGGTCCCGTTCCCGCCCTCCCCGCCCCTCCCCGCCCCTCCCCACCCCGCGCGGGCTCGGCCGGGCGCCCGTCGACGGCCCGGCGCGGGCCCGGGCGGGTCAACCCTCGCCGCCGCTCGCCACGCCCCGCCGCGCAAGCCTTGTCAGGGCGGTGCCCAGCCCGCACAATGGAACCGACCGAACGGTCAGTCGGGATGATCGCCAAGGTCCGGCCGCCGTGCCGGACCGCCCGGGGTGGCGCGACCGAGATGGGAGCCGTGGTGACAGCAGAAGTGGCCGAGCCGGTGCAGGTGGAGCGGTTCGAGGCGGTGATCGCCGCCGAGCAGCGGATCGAGCCCCGCGACTGGATGCCCGACGCCTACCGCGCGACCCTGGTCCGCCAGATCGCCCAGCACGCGCACTCGGAGATCATCGGCATGCAGCCGGAGGGCAACTGGCTCACCCGGGCGCCCTCGCTGCGCCGCAAGGCGATCCTGCTGGCCAAGGCCCAGGACGAGGCGGGCCACGGGCTCTATCTCTACGCCGCCGCCGAGACGCTGGGTGTGGACCGGGCCGAACTGACCGAGAAGCTGATCTCGGGCCGGCAGAAGTACTCCTCGATCTTCAACTACCCCACGCTGACCTTCGCCGACGTCGGGGTGATCGGCTGGCTGGTGGACGGCGCCGCGATCTGCAACCAGGTGCCGCTCTGCCGGTGCTCGTACGGGCCGTACGCCCGGGCGATGGTGCGGATCTGCAAGGAGGAGTCCTTCCACCAGCGGCAGGGCTACGAGCTGCTGATGACGATGATGCGCGGCACCGAGGGTCAGCGCCGGATGGTGCAGGACGCGGTGGACCGCTGGTGGTGGCCGTCCCTGATGATGTTCGGCCCGCCGGACGGGGACTCGCCGAACACCGGCCGTTCGATGGCCTGGCGGATCAAGCGGCACACCAACGACGAGCTGCGCCAGCGCTTTGTCGACATGTCCGTACCGCAGGCCGAGCACCTCGGCGTCACCTTCCCCGACCCGGCGCTGAGCTGGAACGAGGAGCGCGGCAGCTGGGACTTCGGCGAGCCCGACTGGTCCGAGCTCAAGCGGGTGATCCAGGGCGACGGCCCCTGCAACACCCAGCGCGTGGACCGGCGGCGCCAGGCCCACGAGGACGGCGCCTGGGTCCGCGAGGCGGCCCTCGCCTACGCGGCGAAGCGCCGGGCCGAGGCCGCCCCGGAGACCGGGCCGGCCGGCGCGGAGCAGCACCCGGCGGCGCGGTCCGCCGACGAGCACGGAGAAGCACCGACCAGCACGGAGGAGCAGCGATGAACGGGATCCGGGCCGGCTGGCCGCTGTACGAGGTGTTCGTCCGGCCCAGGCGGGGCCTGAACCACGTCCACGTCGGCTCGCTGCACGCGTCCGACGACCGGATGGCCCTGCTGTCCGCCCGCGACCTGTACACCCGCCGCAACGAGGGCGTCAGCCTCTGGGTGGTCCGCTCGGACGCGATCACCGCCTCCGCCCCGGACGAGCAGGACCCGTTCTTCGTCCCCGGCGGCGACAAGGTCTACCGCCACCCGACCTTCTACGACATCCCCGAGGACGTCCCGCACATCTGAGGCGGGCGGTACCGGCGGGAGCGGAAAGCGCGAGACGGAAGTGGACACAGTGACGGGAACGGACCACGCGATGACCGACCAGCACGCGATGCCCGGCCACCACGGGGCCGGCGACGACCACGTCTACCTGGCCCTCAGCGAGGCCGGTCCGGAGCCCGACGGCGAGGCCCGCTGGGCGTACGGAACCGGCTTCTCGGACCCGCTGCTGGGCGTGGACACCACCGTGCCGGCGGGCCTGGACGGCGCCGACCTCGCCGCGTACTGCCTGATGCTCGGTGACGACGCGCTGGTGCTGGCCCAGCGGCTGACCGAGTGGTGCACCCGGGCGCCGGAGCTGGAGGAGGAGGTGGCGCTGGCCAACCTCGGCCTCGACCTGCTCGGCCAGGCCCGGCTGCTGCTCACCCGGGCCGGCCAGGCCGACGGCACCGGCCGCGGCGAGGACGAGCTGGCGTACTGGCGGGAGGAGCACGAGTTCCGCAACGTCCGCCTGGTCGAGGCCCCGAACGGCGACTTCGCCCACTCGGTCGCCCGGCTGCTGCTCTTCGCCACCGCCCGCGGCGCGCTGTACCAGCTGCTGGCCGGCCACCCGGACCCGGTGCTCGCCGCGGTGGCGGCCCGCGGGGTGCTGGAGCTGGCCTACCACCAGGAGTACGCCACCGCCTGGACGCTGCGGCTCGGCGACGGCACCTCGTACTCGGCGGCCCGGATGCAGGCCGGCCTGGACGCGGTCTGGCCGCTGCTGGACGAGCTCTTCACCCCGCACGCGGTGGAGCTGCGGATCGGTGCCGACCCGGCCGCGCTGCGGGAGCCGGTGTTGCGTACGCTCGCCGCGGTGCTCGCCGAGGCCGGCCTCACCGTGCCCGGGGCCCGGCCGCTGGCCTTCGTCGGCGGGCGGGCCGGGCGGGACGGTGTGCACACCGAGGCCCTCGGGCCGTTGCTCGCCGAGTTCCAGGTGGTGGCCAGGGCGAATCCGGGTGCGACATGGTGACGACCGCGGCCGCCGCCTGGGACGTCGCCGCGGCCGTCCCCGATCCCGAGCTGCCGATGCTGACGCTGGCCGAGCTGGGCGTGCTGGCCGGGGTGGAGACCGACGGCGGGGCCGTCACGGCCTGGCTGACCCCGACCTACTCGGGCTGCCCGGCGATCGCCGAGATGGCCGCCGACGTGGACTCCCGGCTGCGGGCGGCCGGCTACCCGGACGTCCGGGTCCGGCTGCGGCTGGACCCGCCGTGGTCCACCGACCGGATCACCGAGGACGGCCGCCGCAAGCTCGCCGAGGCCGGGATCGCCCCGCCGGGGCCGGCCGGCCCGCCGCTGCTGCGGCTCGGACCGACCCGGCACCGGGTGGTCGCCTGCCCGCAGTGCGGCGGCACCGACACCGAGGAGCTGTCCCGCTTCGGATCCACGGCCTGCAAGGCGCTCTGGCGCTGCCGTGGCTGCCGTGAGCCCTTCGAACGCATCAAGGAGATCTGAATGACCGTCCGCCGACCGGTCTTCCACCCGCTGCGGATCGCCCTGGTGGAGCGGCTCTGCGAGGACGCCGTGGCGGTCACCTTCGACGTCCCGGAGGCGCTGGCCGAGGAGTTCGCGTTCCGCCCCGGCCAGACGCTGACGCTGCGCCTGGTGCTGAACGGTGTCGACGAGCGCCGCTCGTACTCGATCTGCGCCCCCGCCGGCGGCCCGCTGCGGATCGCCGTCCGCGAGGTGCCGGGCGGGCTGTTCTCCCGCCGGCTGGTCCGCGAGGCCCGGGCGGGCGACGAGATCGAGGTGCTGCCGCCGGGCGGGCTGTTCAGCCCGGAGACCGACATCCCCGGCGAGCACGTGCTGGTCGCGGCCGGCTCCGGCATCACCCCGATGCTGTCGATCGCCGGCTCGGTGCTGGCCGCCGACCGGACGTCCCAGGTGACCCTCCTCTACGGGAACCGGCGGAGCGACACGGTGATGTTCGCCGACGAGCTGGCCGACCTCAAGGACCGCTACCTCGGCCGCTTCCAGCTGCTGCACGTGCTCTCCCGGGAGACCCGCGACGCCGAGCTGCTCACCGGCCGGCTGGACCCCGAGCGGGTCGGCGCGCTGCTGAACGCCCTGGTCGACGTCCCCGAGGTGGACCACTGGTGGCTCTGCGGCCCGTTCGGCATGGTGACCGGGGCCAAGGAGCTGCTGGCCGGATTGGGCGTGCCGGCCGAGCGGGTGCACCAGGAGCTGTTCCACGCGGACGACGAGCCCGTCGCGGACCGGCCCGAGGCGGCGGTCGACGGCGCGTCGAGCGAGGTCACCGTGGTGCTCGACGGCCGCGGCAGCACCCTGGCGCTGCCGCGCGACCGCTCGATCCTGGACGGCGCCCAGCGCTCCCGGCCGGACCTGCCGTTCGCCTGCAAGGGCGGTGTCTGCGGCACCTGCCGCGCCCTGGTGACCGAGGGCGAGGTCGAGATGCGGCGCAACTTCGCGCTGGAGGAGAAGGAGCTGGCCGAGGGCTACGTGCTGACCTGCCAGGCCAGGCCGGTGACGGACCGGGTGACGGTCGACTACGACCGCTGAGCCGGCACGGCGGCCGGGCGCCGGGCCGGGTCGCCGAGCAGCCGGACGATCCCGTTGACGGCCGCCCGCCCGGCCCGGTTGGCGCCGACGGTGCTGGCCGAGGGCCCGTAGCCGACCAGGTGGATCCGGGGGTCGGCGGCGGCCCGGGTGCCGTCCATCCGGATGCCGCCGCCCGGGCCGCGCAGCCCCAGCGGCGCCAGGTGCCCGAGCTCGGGCCGGAACCCGGTGGCCCAGACGATCGCGTCCACCGCCAGCTCCTCCTCGCCCCAGGCGACGCCGTGCTCGGTCAGCCGGTCGAACATCGGCCGGCGCTCCAGCGCGCCCAGCTCCCGGGCCCGGCGGTACGCGACGGACGGGCCGAGCCCGGTCACGCTGACCACGCTGCGCACCGGCAGCCCCTGCCGGACCCGCTCCTCCACCATCGCCACCGCCGCCCGCCCGGCCTCCGGGCTGAACGGGCCGTCGCGGTGGACCGGCGGGGTGCGGGTCACCCAGACCGTCTCGGCGACCGCCGCGACCTCCGAGAGCACCTGGATCGCGGACGCGCCGCCGCCCACCACCAGCACCCTGCCCCCGGCGAACTCCGCGGCCCCCCGGTAGTCGGCGTAGTGCAGCTGCCGCCCGGCGAACCGGCCGGGGTAGTGGGGCAGGAAGGGCCTGGTCCAGGTGCCGGTCGCGTTGATCAGCGCCCGGGCGGTCCAGCGGCCGGCGTCGGTCTCCACCAGCAGTCGGGAGTCGGGCAGCGTGCGGACGGCGGCGACTCTCACCGGGCGCACAACCGGCAGCGCGTGCCGAGCCTCGTACGCCGTGAAGTAACCCGGCACCACCTCGCGCGCCGGGGCGGCCGGGTCGGGCGGGGGCAGCTCGAAGTCGGGGAGGTCGTGGAAGCCGTGCACGGTGGCCATCCGCAGCGAGGGGGAGCGGTGCGCCCAGGCGCCGCCCGGTGCCTCGTCGGCGTCCAGCACCACGAAGCCGCCGCCGTCCGCGGCGCCCTGCACGGCGTCGTCCGTGGCGTCGGCGGGGAGCTCGCCGGGGCGGGCCGTGACCGGCGCGAAGCCGCGCCGGCGCAGGTGGTAGGCGGCGGACAGGCCCGCCTGGCCGGCGCCGATCACGACGACGTCGACGTCACGCGTACCGGTGCCCGCGACGCCCGCTTTAGTTGCCCCGTAAACAGTCACGCCCATGAAACATCGGATCCGGCGGGCCTGTTCCCGCCGGATCCGGCCGGCCCGGTGCTCAGGTCAGCGGCGAGATCACCGCTGCCGTGCCGTACGCGCAGACCTCGGTGCCCACGTCGGCGGCCTCCGAGACGTCGAAGCGCATCATCAGCACCGCGTTGCCGCCGCGCGCCTGGGTCTGCGCGACCAGCCGCTCCATCGCCTCGTTGCGGCTCTGCACCAGGGTCTTGGTCAGTCCCTTCAGCTCACCGCCCACCAGGGACTTCAGCGAGGCGCCGATCTGGCTGCCGACGTGCCGGCTGCGGACCGTCAGCCCGAAGACCTCGCCGATCACATGGTCGACCCGGAAACCCGGCACATCGTTCGTGGTCACCACCATCACCTGGGCGTTCTGTCCCTGCCCGCCGCCGAACTCGTCAAGGTTGCTCATGGGCCCATCCTGCGCGCGCCACCCGGCCCCCTCGGCGGAGGCAGGGCCGAGAAGGTGGGCCAGACCGGTGATCGGGCGCCGGAAAAGCCGTACCGTAGGCGCATGGGCGAGCGAAGCGATCATCCGCAGGGGCAGGGCGCCACGGAGGACTCCGGCGCGCGGGAAATCGAGGCGACGGTGGTGCTGGGCCTGCGCATCACCGACTGGCCCGCGCTGCGTGCCGCCGCCAGAGCGGCGGTCGAGGACCTGGACTTCGAGGGCGTCGACCCGGCCGGGCAGCGCCGTGAACTGCTGCGGGAGGTGTCCGAGGACCCGAACGCCGCCCTCGGCGTGCTGCTGCACCCGGACCGTCTGGTCGCCGCCATGCCGGGCGTCGACGCGCTCGGCGGCACCCTGGAGATCAGCGTCACCGAGGACTTCGCGCCCGACTTCGCCGAGCTCTTCCCGCTCGACGGCGACGAGGAGGGCAGCGGCGGCGTCGGCGACTGGACCCTCACCCCCCGCACCGCCTGCCTCCTGCACGCCCAACTCCTCGGCCTGGCCGACGCGGCCTACGACGATCTGGAGGAGCACGAGGGCGAGCCCGTGCAGGAGAGCGAGGAGCACGAGTGGGCGGTGCTCGGCCGCCTGCCCACCCGCACCTGGGGCCTGCACCGCGGCTGGCGCCGCTCGATGGCCCGCGCCTTCGACGACCTCGCCGACGACCTGGCCCTCGGCGAGTGGCCGCTGCCGCGCTGCCCGGCCGAGGACATCGCCCTGCGGATGGCGCTGGCCGACGCCCGCAACCTGCTGGGCGCCCAACCGGAGTCCGTCGCCGACATGATGGGCGACCTGCCCGCCGACCTCTACGACTACGACTGGGACGGCTGCCTGGACGAGCTGTTCGGCGTCTACGGCCCCGAGGACGGCGACCCGGAGGCGGACACCGCGAGCCGCACCGAGGAACTGATCGCCGCCACCCACCCCGAGGGCTGGTTCCTGCCGTACGAGGACGCCGAGGAGCGGGACCCGCAGCGCGGGTACCGGCGCTGACGGCGGCCCGGTCCGGCCCGGGCGGCGAGGGCCCGGGCCGGGCGGCGGGGGCGCCGGCGGCGGCTGGCATCCTTGACGGGTGACCACACCGTTCGACGCCCCCAGCCCCGACGACGCACCCGCCGGGCGCGACGCCAACCCCCAGTACGTGCTGCCGCTCGTCGTCCGGATGGAGCGGACCGGACCGCCCGGCCGCACCGACGCGCTGGAGACCTCGGCCCGCGCCGTGCTGACGCTGCTGGACGACCCCCGGGCGACCGACCCGGACGGCGAGTGGGCCGCTCTGGTCACCGCCTGGACCGACGCCCGGATCCGCAAGGTGGTCCGCCGGGCCCGGGGCGGTGAGTGGCGCAAGGCCGGCGAGCTGCCGGGCATCACCGTGACCGGCGTCGAGGCCGAGGTCCGGGTCTTCCCGCCGGTCCCGCTGGACGGCTGGCCCAAGGAACTGGCCAAGCTCCAGGTCTCCGGCACCGACCTGGAGGAGACCACGCCGCCGGCCGCCCCCGAGCCCGGCCTGCCCGTGCTCTGGCTCAACCCGGAGCTGGAGATGAGCGCCGGCAAGACCATGGCCCAGACCGGCCACGCCGCCCAGCTCGCCTGGTGGCGCCTGGACGAGGCCCGACGCAAGGAATGGGCCGGGGCGGGCTTCGCCCTCGCCGTCCGGACGGCGACGCCCGAGGCCTGGGCCGAGCTGACGGCCAGTGGGCTGCCGATCGTGCATGACGCGGGGTTCACCGAGATCGCCCCCGGGCCGACTGTTGCGGTGGAAGGCGGCGAGCGCTACTGCCCGCTCCCGCGCCTACGACGCCCGTAGTCACACCCTCCGACTCCGACTCCGACTCCGAGCCGGCAGCCTGGTAGGCCTGGTCAGGTCGACCCGGTGGCGGGTCCCTCGGAGCGACGCCGGTCAGGGTCCACGTCCCGCCCGCCTTGGCCGACGCCGGACCCGGCGACGCCGCCGCCTTTCGCCCGGTTCTCCAACAGCGCGGCCCGCACCATGTGGTGGGGATCCTCGGCACGTGGTGCAGGCCGCCGGGGCCCGCCCGGTCATGCCCGCCTGCAGCGGGACCGGCCGGTCGTCGGTCGCGAAGTACCCGGACAAGCCCGCGGTGTGAAGGGGCCGGCCGACCCCGCCGGGCCGAAGGCGACCAGCCGGTGTCGTATCGCCAACTCCCGCTCACCGTCGTTGATCCGCCGTCCCGCCGTGGCCGGAGCGTTCGGCTCACGACGCAGCCGACGACGTCGACGACGCCACGACGCGGCCCCGCCCACCCGTCGACCTCAAGGGTCGCCCCCGGCCGGTGCAAGCGGAGCGGGCAATGGGGTTTCTGGTCAATCAGGGGTGTGTTTCGGGTCGGCGGTACCGGGCTTCGGAGGTATTGGCAGGAGCGGGTTGCTCGGACTGGTGATCGATGATTTCCTCGATCCTCATGACAGTGTTAGCACAAGGAGCATCGTACGCAACTGAGGCATCATCAGTTGCCGTCCGCCCGTCAGAAGAGTTCCAGGGGGGCGGCTTTGGGAACGCCGTCCACGAAAATGACGGTCTGCCGGACTTATCCGACGGCCTGGGTGTGATGGTTCCCGTGGTGGTGGACAAGGGGGACCACTGCTTCTTCGACCACCCGCTCGACCACGTGCCGGGGATCGTGCTGGTGGCCGGCGTGCTGGACCTGGTCCGGGCGCGGGAACCGGGGCGGGTGGACGCGGCGGGCGGCCGGTTACGGCTGTCGCTGACCTTCGACCGGATGTGCGAGCTGGGCCAGCCGGTGTGGCTGCGCGGTGAACCGGTCGCGGCCGGCGACGGGCCCACGTGGCAGCTGACCGCGGTCCAGGACGGCGCGACCGTCTGCCGGGCGACCGTGGGCATCGGCGCTCCCGCCGGACCCGCCGGGTCGGCCGGCTCCGCCCAGGCCGCGATGTCCGGCGCCGCGCGCGGGGCCGAGGCCCCGGCGGACCCGGCGCTGGTGCACCGGCACCGGCCGGAGAACGTCCTGGTGAGCAGTGCGGTGCGGACCGAACGGGCGTCCGTGCTCGTGCCGCCGCCGGGACACCGGCTGGCGGGCGCAGGGGTGCACACCCCGGGTGCGCTGATCGAGTCGGCCCGTCAGCTGGCGACGATGTTGGGCCACACGGCCCACGGCCGGGACGCGGACGCGCAGATGCTCTGGCTGTCGCTGGAAGCGGACCTGCCGACCGGCCTGCCGGTGGCGGTGCCCCTGGAGTTGCGGTGGGAGTTCGCACCGGCGCGCGGCGCGCGATACCCGTACCGGTTCGCGGTGGTGGACGCGGAGAGCGGCGAGCGGCTCGGACGGTGCGAGATCGAGGTCCACACCCTCAGCCGCGCCGGTTACCTGAAGCGGAGGGCAGCCAAGTGAGTACGGTGGAACAGGCGGCGGGCACCGGCTCGTCCTGGGCGGCGCGGGCACCGCGGCTGCTGTTCGTCGTCGCGGTGCTCGCGACCGGCGCCGGGCTGGTGATCCACCTGCGGCACGCCGACGAGCCGGTGGACCTGGTCGCCGCCGTCCTGGCGGCCTGCTACCTGGGGTGGCTGGCGGTCGAGATCCCGGTGACCTTCCGGACCTCCGGCGCCGCGCCCCGCGAGTCGGCGACGCTGCTGCTCTACGCGGCGGCCCGGATCGCGACCGTGTCCGCGGCCGTGCTCGGCCCGCTGCCTTGGGACGCCTGGTCGCCGCTGCTGCTGGTCCCGGCGGCGGTGTTCGCCGGCGGGGTCGTGCTGCGCCAGGTCGCGATCCGCACGCTGGGACGGTTCTACTCCCACCACGTCACGCGGCAGACCGACCACCAGGTCGTCACCTGGGGCGTCTACCGCTTCATCCGGCACCCCGCCTACGCGGGCATGCTGTCGGCGCACATCGGCTTCGTCGGCTTCTTCCTGAACCCGCTGAGCCTGGCGCTGCTGATCGTGCTGGCCGCCGCGATCACCTTCCGGATCCGCACCGAGGAGCGCATGCTGATGAACATCCCCGGTTACCGCGACTACGCGGCCGACCACGCCCGCCTCGTGCCGGGACTGTGGTGAGCGCTCCCGCCCGCTCGGTGCGGGTCACGGTGCCGCTGACCCCGGACGAGCTGTTGACGACCACCCGCTCGGTGCGCCTGCGGCTGGACCTGACGCGTCCGGTGGACGTCGCGCTGGTGCGCGAGTGCGTGGAGATCGCCTTGCAGGCGCCCAACGGCGGCAACACGCAGCGCTGGCACTGGCTGGTGGTGGCCGACGCGGGCCTGCGCAAGCAGATCGCGGAGGTCTACCGGCGGGTCTTCGAGGTCCGCTACCCGCCGGCCGCCTCCGCCGCGGAGGCGGCCGGCGGCGCGGTGTCCGACCGGATGCTGGACGGGGGCCGGCACCTGGCGGAACACCTGAACGAGGTGCCGGTCCTGGTGATCCCGTGTCTGGAACTCGGCGGACGGCCACTGCCGACGGGCAGCCAGGCGGGTGTGTGGGGGTCGCTGCTGCCGGCCGCCTGGAGCTACATGCTCGCCGCCCGCGCCCGCGGGCTCGGGACGGCGTGGACGACGGTGCACCTGGACGCGGAGGAGGAGATCGCCGACATCCTCGGACTGCCGCGCGACGTGCGCCAGGGGGCGCTGATCCCCACCGCGCACGTGCTGGGGGACGGATTCGGACCGGCACCGCGCCGGCCGGTGGACAGTGTGCTGCACCTGGACGGCTGGGGCGGCGGGGCATGGGGCGGTGGGTCGGATGACTGAGCTCGTGGTGACCACGGAGACCGACGGGGACGTGCTGGCGGACGCCGCGCGGGTCGGGAACAAGTTCGCCCGTCAGGAGGTGCTGCGGCGGGCCGGGTTCCGGGTGCCGGAGTTCTTCTGCCTGCCCGCCGCCGCCTTCGACGAGGCCCTGGACGCGCTGCGCCCCGAGCTGCCGCCGCTGCCGGCGGACGACGCCGGGCGGGAGGCGGTGGAGGCCTGGTGTGCGGCGGCCCGGGCGGCGCTGACCGCGTCGAGCCTGCCCGCCGAGCTGGCGGAACGTGTCTGCAAGGAGTTCGCCGCGCTGGCCGGGCCGGACGGCCTGGTCGCGGTGCGAGCCTGCGTCGTCCCCGTGGCCGGGCCGGACACCCCTGCCGGGGACGGGCCGCAGGACGAGGCGGTGGGGGAGGACAGCGCCGTCGACCCGTTCGCGGGCATGAGCGACAGCTTCCTGTACATCGACGAGGACGGCCTTGCCGACGCGGTGGTCCGCTGCTGGGCCTCGGCGTTCAACCCGCAGGCGGTGCGCTACCGCATCCTGCGCGGACTGGACCCGCTCCGCGCCCGGGTCGCGGTCGGCGTGCAGCGGATGGTGCTCGGCACCCGCTCGTTCGTGGCGTTCACCCGCGACCCCCGGGACGGCTCGCCGCGCCGGGTGGTCGCGGCCGCGTACGGCATCGGTGAGGGCGTCGTCCAGGAAAGGGCGGACATCGACCACTTCTTCCACGACCCGGCCACCGGCGAGGTGAGCGCGCGGACCGTGCACAAGCGGTGGTCGACGGGCCTGCCCGAGGGCGCTGCCTCCGGCGCGCCGGTCCTGTTGCCGGTGGCCGAGGAGCTGGCCGACCTGCCGGTCCTCGACGACGAGCAGGTGCGCGCGGTGGGGGAGTTGGCCGCCCGGGTGGAGGAGTTCTTCGGCGTCCCGCAGGACATCGAGGGCGCCCTCACCGAGGACGGGGTCGTCCACCTGCTGCAGGCCCGCCCGATGGTCCTCGCTCCGCCCGCGCCCACCGCCGACGTCGCCGCCGGTGTCACGGGCGCGGACCCGGCGGGGGACGGGCCCGCCCGCGTCCACTGGGGCAACCACAACATCACCGAGAGCTTCCCCGGCGTCTCGGGCGCGCTCACCTTCTCCCAGTCCCGGGAGTTCTACCGCCGCTCCTTCACCGACCTCTACCGGCGGATGGGCGTGCCCGAGTCCTGGGTCCGGGACAACGCGCACCGGCTCGCCCGGATGGTCGGCTACCTGGAGGGTCAGGTCTACTACCGGCTGGAGGACTGGCACGCCCTGCACGGGCAGATGCCGATGTTCGAACTGGTGCGCCGCGGCTGGGAACAGGCCATGGGCATCACCGGCCCCGCCCGCGGTGAGCGCCGCTGGGGCGCGGCGGCGGTCGCCCGCGCCCTGCCCGGGCTGGCCTGGCGCACTGTGCTGCACCCGTGGCAGGTGAAGAGCTTCCTGCGCTGGTGGGACCAGCAGATGGCCGAGGCGGAGACCGTCGGCGACTCGCCCGAGGAGCTGATCGCCTTCTACCGGCGGCTGTGGGAGCGCGCCGGCGAGCGCTGGGGCGTGACCCTGGTCAACTCGTTCATCGCCCTGGTCGTGCTCGGCGCGGGCAGCACCCTGCTGCGCCGCTGGACCGGCGAGGGCCCGCAGGTGCTGGTCGGACTGATGGGCGGCGGGCGGGAGAACCGCTCCCTGGAAGCGGTCCGCGCGGCCATGGGTCTGGCCGAACTCGTCGGCGCCGTACCCGAGTTGCGCTCCGCCATGCTCGAAGACCGGAGCGACCCCGAGCAGCTGTGGCAGCAGATCGTCTCCGGCCGGCACGGCGTGGCCGTCGCCGACGCCGCCCGCGGCTACGTCGCCCGCTACGGCGACCGCGCGCTGCACGACCTCAAGCTGGAGGAAGCCACTCCCCGCCAGCGCCCGTGGACCGTGCTCGCCCTGATCCGCCCGCTGGTGCGCCAGGGAGCGACCGTCGCGGCCAACCGCGCCGACGAGCAGGCCGCCGCCCGGCGCGCCCGCGAGCGGCTGCGCGAGGTGTGCCCGAACCCGGCGCAGCGTGCCGTCCTGCTCGGCGTCGCCTCCCTGGCCCGGGACCTCGCCCGGATCCGCGAGGACACCCGGTTCTGCCGCACCCAGCTGTTCGGCCTGTCCCGCGACGTGATGTGGAAGCTGGGCGCGGAACTCGCCCGCGCCGGTGTGTTGGACGACCGGCTCGACGTGGCCGACCTGACCGTCGAGGAGGTCGTCGGCGCCTTCGACGGGACCGGCACCGTCACCGATCTGCGCGCTCTGGTCGCGCTGCGCCGCACCCAGCGCGAGCGGTGGGCGACGAACCCGCAGCGTCCCGCCCTGCTGGGCACCACCGCCGGTCTGCCGCTCGCCCGGGCCCTGCCCCAGGCGGTCGCGGTCGGCGCGGTCGGCGCCGCGAGCGACGACGTGCTGCGCGGCATCGGCTCCAGCGGCGGGGTGGTCCGCGGCCGGGCCAAGGTGGTGCTCGACCCGTCCACCGACCCCGACCTGGCCGCCGGGCGGATCCTCGTCGCCCGGGAGACCGACCCGGGCTGGCTGTTCCTCATGATGTCCGCCACGGGCATGGTCGTCGAACGCGGCACCCTGCTGTCCCACACCGCGATCACCGGCCGTCTGCTCGGCGTGCCGACCGTGGTCGCCGTCCCGGGGGCCACCACCGCGATCCCCGACGGCGCGTGGATCGAGATCGACGGCACTGCCGGCACCGTGCGCCTGCTCCCGCCGTCCGAGCAGCCCGCGGAGCCCGCCACCACCGCCGACGAGGCCGCCGGTGCCGAGGTCGCCGCGGACGAAGCCGCACCCGCACGCCCGTCCGCCACGACCACCGAGGCCGCCACGACCACCGACACCGCCAAGGCCGTCAACACCGCCAAGACCGTCAACACCGAGAAAGGCGAGACGATATGACCGACCCGGCCCGCTTCCCCTTTCCTCCCGCCGGTGACGTCCGCCCGCCGGACACCTACCACGACGTGCTGAGCGCCGGCACCCCGCACCCGGTGCAACTGTCCAGCGGGCAGCCCGCCCTGCTGGTCACCCGGCACGAGGACGTCACCGCCGTCCTGGGCGACGACCGGTTCAGCCGCGCCGGCTACACCGAGCTCGCCCGCCCGCTGTTCGCCCGCAGGACCGAGTCCGTCCTGCTGGCCACCGCCGACGCGCCCGACCACACCCGCCGCCGGCGCGCGATCCTCCCCGCGTTCACCGCGCGCCAGGTACGCCTGCTGCGCCCGCGCCTGGAGGCTCTCGCCGAGCAGCTGCTCGACGAGCTGACCGCCGGCGCCGCCGCCGGCGAGGCCGACCTGGTCGGCGGCTTCACCGTGCCCTTCCCGATGCAGGTCATCTGCGAGGTGCTCGGCGTGCCGCTCGACGACAGCGCCCTGCTGCGCGCCGAGGTCGACATCCTCATGTCCACCTCCGGCCACACCGGGGAGGAGGTCGCCGCCGCCCAGGCCCGGACGGACGACTACTTCACCGCCCTCGTCGCCGACAAGCGGCGTGCCGCCGAGGCCGGAAATCCTGCCGAGGACCTGCTCACCAAACTGGCGACCCGGCCCGACGACGACCCCGGCCAGCGCCTGTCCGACCGGGAGGTGGTGGCCCTCGGCTCGGGCATGCTGATGGCCGGCTACGAGACCACCGGCAACTCCTTCGGCATGTGCGTGCTGCTGCTCCTGCGCCACCCCACCCTGGCCAAGACCCTGCGCGAGCATCCCGGACGCACCCCGGCGGCGGTCGAGGAGATGCTGCGCTTCACCTCCCTCAACAACACCGGTGGCGCCCCCCACCTGGTGACCGAGGACACCGTGCTGGGCGGCTGCCCGGTGTCGGCCGGCCGGATCGTGGTGCCGCTCACCGACGCCGCCAACCGCGACCCGGCCGTCTTCGCCGACCCGGACGCCTTCGACCCCGATCGCCCGGACGTCGCCTCACACCTCGCCTTCGGCTACGGACGCCACCTCTGCCTGGGCGCCGAACTCGCCCGCGCCGAGCTGCAGATCGGCGTCAACGCGCTGCTACGCCGCTTCGACGTGCTCGAACTCGCCCTCCCCGAAGACGAGTTGGAATGGCGCCGGACGATGTTCATCAACGGCGTCTGGCGACTCCCGGTGCGCTGGAGCGTCGCCGGGTCGGCCGGACCCACCGCGAGGCAGCCGGCATGACCCACCATCAGGCCCTTCCGGCCGCCCCTGCCCCCATCGATCCCGGTCCGTTCGCCGCCCGCCTCGGCGCGTTCGTGCGCGGCAGCTTCCCGCTGCCGCTCTCGCTGGTGTTCGCCGCCGTGTGGGCGGTCGGTGCCACCGGCCTGTTCGCCGCGGCCGACGGGCGCGCCGAGCACTGGCGGCCCGGGTGGGGCACCGTGGTGGCGGCAGTGACCGTCCTGGTCGACCTGCTGCTCCTGCGGGCCGCCGACGACTTGCGCGACCTGCCCTACGACCGGCGCCACAACCCGGCCCGCCCGCTGGCCCGCGGCGCCGTGCTGCCACGCGACCTCTACGTCCTCGCCGCCGCCGGCGCCGCGGTGCTGCTGCTCCTCAACGCGGGCAACCGGGCCGCCCTGCTCCTGCTCGCCGCGCAACTCGCCTACACCACCCTGCTGGTGGGCGCGGAGCTGCGCTTCGGGTGGCCGCGCGGCGACGCGGTGGTCACCGGCGTCCTGTTGAGCTCCCCGGTGCAGATCCTGCTCAACCTCTACCTGTACGCGGTCTTCCTGCACGACACCGGCGCGGACACCGGCTCCGTCTGGGCGGGCCGGCACGTGGTCCCGCTGCTGCTGGTGATCATGTTCGCGGCCACCCACCACGAGCTCGCCCGCAAGATCGTGCGTGAGCCGGGCCCGGACGAGCGCACCTACGTACGCGTCTTCGGCCTGCGCGCGACCATCCTGCTCGCGCTGGTCTTCGCCGCCGCCTCCGCGGGGGTGTCGCTGGCGGTGCTGCGTCCCTGGGCGGGCGGGGCGGCCGGGTGGTGGGGCTGGCTGGCACTGCTGCCGGCCGTCCTCGCGGCCCTCGCGGCCCGTGGCTTCACCCGCGCCGGGGCGGCGCGCTGGCCCGTCGCGGCGGTGGCCGGCTATCTGCCGGTCGTCTTTGTCTGCCATCTGCTGATCGGCCTGGGGAGCACCTCATGAAGACGGACCACCTGTACATCGCCGGCCTGGCCGCCCACCTGCCCCGGCTGTGGCCGATCGCCGAGGCGATCGCCGCCGGCCGATCCGGCGCGGAGCAGGCCCGGGACGACGGCTGGATCAGTGTGTCGGTGGCCGACGACACCCCGGCGCCGGAACTGGCCGCCGAGGCCGCCCGGCTCGCCCTCAAGCGCTCCGGCCTGACGGCCGAGGACGTACGCCTGGTGCTGCACGCGGGCATCTACCACCAGGGCCCGGACGGCTGGTTCGCCGCGAACTACGTGCAGGACCAGGTCCTCGGTACGACGGCGCCTGCGATCGGCCTGAACCAGGGCTGCACGGCGATGCTGGACGGCACCCGCCTGGCGCACGACCACCTGGTCCACGCCCCGCAGGGGTCCGCCGTCCTCGTGTCGGCGGCGGACAACTTCGGCGCGCCGACGGTCGACCGGTTCACCTACGCCCACGGCTGGAGCACCGGGCGCGGATCGATCCTCGGCGACTCCGGCTGCGCCGTCCTGCTGTCCGCCACCGCCGGTCCACTGCGGATCCGCTCGCTCGTCCAGTCCTCGCTCTCCTCCTGGGAACGGCTGTACCGGGGGACGGAGGAGATGTTCCCGCCGGGCGCCGCGGGCGGTACCTCGATCCCGTTGGGCCTGCGGATGGGCGCCTACGCGGACCAGGTGACCGACCGGGACCTGCGCATGGCGATGGCCCGCGAACTCATGGAGGCCCGCACCGCCGTCGCTCGGCAGGCGATCGACGAGGCGGGCGTCACCTCCGCCGACATCACCCGGGTCACCCACGTCTTCAGCGGGAACCTGCGGTACATGCAGGGCCTGCTGCGCCCGCTGGGCATCGCCCCCGAACGCGGCATGCTCGACCTCGGCCGTACCGTCGGCCACCTGGGCGCCTGCGACCAGTTCCTCTCCCTGGCCCACCTGGTGGACACCGGCACCGTCGGCCCGGGCGATCACGTCCTGCTGATGAGCAACGGCGGCAGCCTCTCCCTCGCCGCCGCCGTCGTCGAGATCGTGGACCACCCCACCTGGTGACGCTCCCCGCCCCGCCCGCCCCGCGCCGCGCCCGTCGCGGGGCGTCGCGGGGCGGGATGTCCCGCCGGGCTGCGAGTCGCCGGCGATCGGTGTCCCGTCCCTGCTGTCCCTGGAGCGTGGAACGGTGTCGCGGGGTGTCGCGGTGGCCGGCGAAGGTCGCGATCGCGTGCGGCACGCCGGTCGACGCCGAGCAGGGCCTGCCGGCCACCGGGCGCTGCCCGAGGGGTGGCCGGCGCCCGGACCGGCCGGGCCGGGCGGTACGTTACTGGGCTCAGGGGGCCCGGCCGCACGGGCGTACCGGGCACAGGCCGACAAGGGGGACCACCGGTGCCGGAACTGACGGAACGGCGGCCGCCGTCCGAGGGGGACGACGCCGCCTCCGGGCACGCCGTGCCCGGCGACCGGGCGGAGCACCTGCTGGCCATGCACCGCCTGGCCGTGGGTCAGGGCGCCACGGCCGCGCTGCTGGGCTGGCTGGCCCGGCGCGGCGGCCGGTGGACCGCGCTGCTGGACGCCGACGGCGCCGTCCTCCGGGCGGCCGCCCCGGCCGGGGCGGTACCGGCCGGAGGGGCCCGGGAGGCCGGGCCCGCCGGGCTCGCCGCCGAGGGGGTGGCGCTGCTGCGGGCACAGGGCGCCGGCTCGGCGCGGATCGACCGGGCGGGCCTGACCGGCTGGTTCGTGGCGGCCGGCAGCGGTCCGGCGCGCCCGGTGCTGGCGGCGGTCGGCCCCGGGGCCGGCCCGGGCGGCCTGCCGCGGCTGCTGGCCGACGCCGCCCGGCTGGTGGAGCTGTGCCGGCAGGTCGAGGCGGCCGCCCGCGACCGCGAGCGGTCCGAACGGGCCGACGCGGGCAGCCGCGAGGCGGTCCTGCACCTGCTGATGATCGGTGAACTGCCGGCGGCCCACCGGATCGCGGCGGCGCTGGGGCCCGAACTGCCGGACCCGGTCCGGGTCCGGGTGGTGGAGGGGCCGGTCGGGCGACGGGCCGAGATCGCCGCCGAGTGGGGCGCGGCCACCGGCGAGCGGTCCTGGATCGTGCCCTGCCCGGTCAACCACGGCCACCTCATCGCGATCTCCCCGGCCGGCCTCGCGTCGAGCGCCGGGGGAGAGCCGGCCGCCCCCGCCGACTGCGCGACCGGGGTGAGCGGCGCCGTCCCGCTGCGCGAGACCGCGCTCGGCTACGAGCAGGCCTTCCACGCGCTGGCCGCGGCCCGGTCGGTGCCGGGCCGGCAGGCGGTCTTCGACGGGCACGGTGAGCTCGCGCCGCTGCTGGGGCCGGCCGGGGCCGGCTGGGCGCGGCAACTGCTCCGCCCGCTCACCGAGTACGCGCCGGTCCGCCGGGCCGATCCGGGGGCGGCCGAGCTGCTGGGCACCCTGTCCTCCTGGCTGGCCTTCGGCACCGCCGCCGTGCGCCATCTCAAGGTGCACCGCAACACCCTCGCCGCCCGGCTCGACCGGGTCCAGGAACTCCTCGGGCTGGACCTGGAGCGGCTCCCCGGCCAGGCCACCGCCTCGCTGGCGCTGCGGCTGCGGGCGGTCCCCGTGCTCCCCGCCGGCCCGGCCGCGTCCGTCGTGCCGGCCGCGTCCGTCGTGCCGGCCGGTCCGGCCGGTCTGGACCTGCTGCTCGCCACCCCGGCCACCGCGCACTGGGCCGAGGCCCTGCTGCGCCCGCTGTACGTGGCAGGCCCGCCGACCGCGACCGCCAGCGTCCGGGCCTGGCTGGCCCAGGACGCCCGGGTCGCCCCGGCGGCGGCGGTGCTCGGCATCAGCGCCCCGGCTCTGCGCAAGCGGCTGCTGCGGATCGAGGAGCTGCTGCAGCGCTCGCTGCTCGAGTCCCCGAGCGTCAAGTACGACCTCTGGCTGGCCGAACGAGCCGGTGCGTTGGCCGGGCCCCCGGGGGCCTCCACCGACCGGAGCCGCGGCGGCCGACCGGGGGCGTGACCCCCCCGGCCTGCGAGGAGCGCCGGGCAGGAGCCGGGCTTCGCGACGGCCGCCGCGCCGGCGACCGGACGGTGACCGGTCGGTGACTGTGCGGGGTGTTACGCCGCGGCCGCCCCGGTGTGCAGATCGAAGCTTTCGTCGCCGGCCGGTCCCGGTCAGGATGGGGGTGCGGCCGGCGGGCCGCCATCGCGCGGCCCCGGGGACGGGGGACGACTCCGGGACCGCGCCGACGGCCCGCGCAGCGCGACCTGGCGGGTTCCACGGGGGATCGGCAACGGGGGTGCGCCACACGTGGGTGCAGCGGGGCCGACTCGGCAGGGGCAGTACGGCGGGGGTTCGGGGGAGCAATCCCCCGAGCCCCCCGCAGTTGTGCGCCCCGTCGCTCCGTCGCTCCGCTGCCCCGCCCGACTCAGCCTTCGTAGCGGCGGAACCGCCGCAGCCCGCCGTAGGCCGCCGCGCCCGCCCAGAGGGCGAGCAGCAGCGTTCCGGTCCAGTGCGGGAAGGGCACGTCCGGGTCGCCGGCGTAGCGGATGCCGTACTGGCCGGCCTTGTCCGGCAGGAACGGGACGAGCTCGCGGACCCCGGGGACGGCGCCCAGCAGGGTGGTGCCGACCAGCAGCGTGGGGACCAGCAGGCCCATCGCGGCCGTCAGGTTGCCGAGCATCGCGGTGACGCCCAGGCAGAGCACGATCATCAGCGGCGGGTACAGCGCGGCGGCCGCCAGGCTGCGCGGTACGCCCGGGTCGGTCCAGCCGGCGGGGTGGTCCAGGGTGGCCCGGGCCGCCGCGAACGAGCCGGCCGAGAGCAGCAGCCCCAGGGCCAGCCCGTAGCCGGCGCCGACGGCGAGCTTGCTCCCGTACAGCAGGCCGCGGCGGGGCACCGCCAGCAGGGCGGGGAGGACCGAACCGGAGTTGAACTCCTGCCCGAGCAGCAGTACCCCGAAGCAGACGAAGGTCGTCTGGAAGACCGCCAGGCCGTAGTGGATGCCGACGCTCGGGTCCTGGATGAGCAGCTCCTGGACGTCCCCGATCAGCGCGCAGACCAGGGCGCTCGCCAGGATGCCGAGCAGGGTGCCGGCCAGCGGGACGGACCAGGTGGTCCGCAGGGTGGTGATCTTCGTCCACTCGGCACGCAGTGCGGTGCCGGCGGTGACCGTCATGGTCTCTCCCAGGGTGTCGGGCGTCAGTCGGACCCGGCCCCGGGGTTCGTGGCCGGGGCCGGTGGGTCACCGGTGGGTCAGGCGTCGTGCCGGCGCAGCGAGCGCAGCCCGCCGTACGCCGCCGCCGCGGCCCAGAGCGCCATGATCAGCAGGCCGGTCCAGTGCCCGTAGTGGATGCCGGCGGTGTCCTGGTGGCGCAGCGCGTACTGGCCGGCCCGGTCGGGCAGGAACTGCGCCACCTCCTTCACCCCGGGGACGGCGACCAGCACGGTGCTGCCGAGGAAGACCAGCGGGGAGAGCAGGCCCATCGCCGCCGTCAGGTTGCGCAGCATGGCGGTGGCGCCGAGGCAGACGATCACCAGCAGCGGGTGGTAGAGCACGCCGGCGACGATGCTGCGGACGGTCGCCGGGGAGTCAAGCGCGAGGTTCACGTTGGCGCCGGCGGCGAGGTAGGCCCCGGCGGTCGAGAGCAGCCCCGCCAGCAGGCCGATCCCGCCGCCGAGCAGGAGCTTGGCGCCGAACAGCCGGCCGCGGGCGGGCACCGCCGTGAGCGAGCTGCGGATGGTGCCCGAGTTGTACTCCTGGCCGATCAGCAGGATCCCGAAGCAGGCCGCCGCCACCTGGCCGAAGTTGAGGCCGTAGTAGATGCCGACGCTCGGGTCCTCGGTGAGCGAGGAGTCCGTCGCGCCGTACGCGTCGTTCACGGCGTAGCCGATGCCGACGGTGATCAGCACGCCGATCAGCGGGGTGATCCAGAGCGAGCGCAGGGTGGTGAGCTTGGTCCACTCCGCGCGCAGGACGCTGCTCAGGCGCTGTGCGGGGGCGGTCGCCGGCCGACCGCCGAGGGTCGGACGGCTACCGGATGCCGTGGTCGTCATGCCGCCACCGCCCGGTACTCGACACTGGCGGCGGTCATCCGCATGAAAGCCTCCTCCAACGAGTCCCGCTGGACCGCGATCTCGTACAGCACCACACCGTTCGCGGCGGCCAGTGCGGCGATCCGCTCCGGCTCGGCGCCGGTGACCTCCCAGGCGCCGCCCTCGACGGGCTCGGCGGTGAGGCCGGCGCCGGGACCGCGCAGCAGGGCGGACAGCTTGTCCGGATCGACCGCGCGGACCCGGACCCGGGTCCGGCCGTGCCGGTCGATGAACTCCGCGGTGCTCGCGTCGGCGAGCAGCCGGCCGCGCCCGATCACCACCAGGTGGTCCGCGGTCAGCGCCATCTCCGTCATCAGGTGCGAGGAGACCAGCACCGCCCGGCCCTCGGCGGCCAGGCCGCGCAGCAGGGTGCGGATCCAGCGGATCCCCTCCGGGTCGAGGCCGTTGACCGGCTCGTCCAGCAGCAGCACCGGCGGGTCGCCGAGCAGGGCGCCGGCCACACCCAGCCGCTGGCGCATCCCCAGCGAGAAGCCCTTGATCCGCTTGCGGGCGACCTCGGCCAGCCCGACCTGGTCGAGCACCGCGTCCACCCGGGAGTCCGGCAGGCCGTTGCTGTGGGCCAGCCAGCGCAGGTGCCCCCGGGCGGTGCGCCCGCCGTGCACGGCGTGCGCGTCCAGCAGCGCGCCGACCTGGTGCAGCGGGTCCGCGAGTTCGCCGTACGGCCGCCCGCCGATCAGTGCCCGGCCCGCGGTGGGGCGGTCCAGGCCGAGGAGCATCCGCATGGTGGTGGTCTTGCCGGCCCCGTTGGGCCCGAGGAACCCGGTGACCACACCGGGCCGGACGCCGAAACTGAGGTCGTCGACGGCGAGGGTCTCCCCGTACGCCTTGCTGAGGCCCTGGACCTCGATCATGACTGCCTCCCCTGCTCGTTGGTGACAGGCTCCATTCGACCCGAGGCGGCCCGGGCGGCGGATCCCGCCGGGGAGGGGACCGGCCTCCCTCCCGGGAGGGAGGCCCGCGGCGGCCGTGGCCTGGCACGATGGCCGGGTGCCCAGGATCCTCGCGCCGCTGTTCGCCGCCGCCACCTACGCCCGGTGGTTCCACCTGCTGATCGGCATGATCTTCGCCGGGGTGGTGCTGATGGTCTACCCGGGCATCGAGGAGGGCATCGGCCTGCTCCCGGTGGTGACGCTCGCGGCGCTCTGCGACAGCGTGCTGCTCACCCTGGCGGCGCTGGTCCCGGCGATGCGGCGGGCCGAGGGCGTCCAGGCCAGGCTGCTGCTGATGCCGGACCGCGAGGAGGACATCGGGGTCGAGCGCTCCCGCACCTGGGCCGACCGGCGTCGCACCGCGGCCTGGCTGATCGCCCGGGTGGCCCTCGGCATGGCGGTCGGCCTGCTGACCGTGCACACGCTGACGGTGACCGTCCTGCTGGCCGGCGCCCCCGGCCGGCAGGAGCCGCTGGTGCTGTACCGGCACGCCCTGCCGGTGGGCGGCGACCTCTGGTACCCGCTGCTCGCCCCGCTGGTGCTGTTCGCCGCCGGCTGGCTGGTGGTGCTCGCCGGGCGGCTGCAACTGACCATGGCGGTAAGGCTGCTGGGCCCGTCGCCGACCGAGCGGCTGGCCGAGGCCGAGCTGCGGGCCGAGCGGCTGCTGGAGCGCAACCGGCTGGCCCGCGAGCTGCACGACTCGATCGGCCACGCCCTGACGGTGACCGTGCTGCAGGCCGGGGCGGCCCGTGAGGTCGGCGATCCGGCGTTCGTCGCCAAGGCCCTGGAGGTGATCGAGGAGACCGGCCGGCGGGCGATGGACGACCTGGAGCGCACCCTCGTCCTGCTGCGTGACACCCAGGGCGGCGCCGCCACCGAGCAGCCCGGCATCGAGCAGCTGCCGCAGCTCTTCGACGCGGCGCGGGCGGCCGGCAGTTCGGTCGAGGCCTGGATCGACGTCCCGCAGGGGCAGCTGCCCGGGGTACTGTCGCGCGAGACCTACCGGATCGTCCAGGAGGCCGTCACCAACCTGCTGCGGCACGCGCCGGGTGAGCCGATCACGGTGCGGATCGCCGTCCGGGACGGCAGGTTGGAGCTGCGCTGCGTCAACGCGACCGACGGCGGCGGCCGTTCGCGGGCGAGCGGCGGCAAGGGGCTGCGCGGGATCCGGGAGCGGGCCAGCCTGCTGGGCGGGGAGGCGACGGCCGCGCGGCAGGACGACGAGTGGGTGCTGGCGGTGCGGCTGCCACTGAGGTTGGGGGCGTGATGATCAAGATCCTGCTGGTCGACGACGAGGAGCTGGTCCGGGCCGGGCTGCGGGCCGTGCTGGAGGCGCAGGGCGACCTGACGGTGGTCGGCGAGGCCGGCGACGGCAGCCAGGTCCTGGGCCTGGCGCGGACGTTGCGGCCCGACGTGGTGCTGATGGACGTCCGGATGCCCGAGGTGGACGGGCTGACCGCGACCCGCACCCTGATCGAGGGCTGCCCGGAGCCGCCGAAGATCCTGGTGGTCACCACCTTCGAGAACGACGACTACGTGTACCAGGCGCTGCGGGCCGGCGCCGACGGGTTCCTGCTCAAGCGCTCCCGTCCGGCCGAGATCGCGCACGCGGTACGGCTGGTGGCGGCGGGGGAGTCGTTGCTGTTCCCGGCCGCGATCCGCCGGCTGGCGGCCGGCCAGGGCAACCGCCCGGCCCGGGAGGCGATGTCCCGCGCCGCGCTGACCGAGCGGGAGTCCGAAGTCCTGCGCCTGGTGGCGCGCGGGCTCTCCAACGGCGAGATCGCCGAGCGGCTGTTCCTCGGCGTGCAGACGGTGAAGACCCATGTCAGCAGCGTGCTGGGCAAGTTGGGTGCGCGGGACCGCACCCAGGCGGTGATCGCCGCGTACGAGTCCGGGTTCGTCTCGCCGGACGGGGACTGACCGGGGGCGGTCCGGCCTCCCGGGGCCGGGGCGCCGAAGGCCGTCGGCTCAGGCAGGGTAGGCGTGGGTCTGGGCCGCCTTGACCGAGGCCCAGACCGCGCTGCCCGGGGCGAGGTCCAGTTCGGCGGCGGCCGCCGGGGTGAGGTCGGCGGCCAGCGGGAGTTCGCCGGTGAGGTCGACCCGGACCTGGTCGCCGTGCAGGTCGAGACCGGCTACGCGCAGCTGCCAGACGTTGCGGGCACTCGACTCCGGCCGGGCCAGGTGCAGGGTGACGGCGGACGGCGGGAAGGCCACGAAGGCCGGGCCGGTGAGTTCCTCGGTGGTGGCGAGCACCGGACCGTCCGCGAGGGTGACCCGGCGGCCGTCGGCGGTGCCCTGGTAGAGGTTGAGGCCGACCAGCCGGGCGATGTAGTCGGTGCGGGGGTGGCGGGCGATCTCGGTGGGTGTACCGGCCTGCACCTGGCGGCCGTCCTCGATCACCACCAGCCGGTCGGCCAGCACCATCGCGTCCAGCGGGTCGTGCGTCACCAGCACCGCGACCGCCTCGAACTCGGCCAGGTGGCGTCGCAGTTGCGAGCGGACGTCGAGCCTGGTCCGGGCGTCCAGGGCGGCCAGCGGCTCGTCCAGCAGCAGCAGCCGCGGACGGACGGCGAGGGCCCGGGCCAGTGCCACCCGCTGGGCCTGGCCGCCGGAGAGACTGCCCGGCTTGGCGCCCGCGTGGTCGGCCAGCCCCATCCGCTCCAGCCAGCCGGCCGCCTCGGCGCGGGCCGCCTTCTTCGGGCGGCCCTGGCAGCGCGGTCCGAAGGCGACGTTGTCGAGGGCGCTCAGGTGCGGGAAGAGCAGGTAGTCCTGGAAGACCACGCCGACCGGGCGGTCCTCCGCCGGGGTGTGCAGGTGCTGCCCCGGGTCCTCCAGGGTCCGGCCGTCCAGGCGGAGCCGGCCGCCGGTCAGCGGCAGCAGGCCGGCCAGTGCGCGCAGTGCGGTGGATTTGCCGGCGCCGTTGGGGCCGAGCAGGGCTATCACCTCGCCGGGGGCTGCGGTGAGCGTCAGGTCGAGCCGGAATCCGGCCCGCTCGACCAGCAGCCGTGCGTCCAGGGCGGCTTCGGCGGTGCTGTCGGCCGTTCCGGCCGTTCCGTCCGTTCCGGTGGGGCCGGTGGGGCCGGTGGGGCCTTCGGCATCGGCGGGGCCCTGGGCCTCGGGCTGGTCGGGGGCGTGCTCGGCGCGGGATTTCATGGCGTGGGCGTCCAGGGGCTGCGGGGGAGGGCCGGGGCGGGTGCCGGTTCGGGAGCGGGAGTGGGAGTCTCCACCGGGGCGTGGGTGCGCGCCGGACGGCGCCCGGGCGGCCGGTCTCCCCTCCGTACCGTCGCCCCCGGCTCCGTCCGACGGCACGTCATGGGGTGGACATCCAGCGGTCCCGCAGGCCGACCAGCACCGCGACCGAGACCAGCAGCAGCACCAGGCTCAGCGCGATCGCGGCCTCCGGATCGCGTTCCATCGCCAGGTACACCGCGAGCGGCATGGTCTGGGTCTTGCCGGGGAAGTTGCCCGCGAAGGTGATCGTCGCGCCGAACTCGCCGAGCGCCCGGGCCCAGGCCAGCACGGCGCCCGCGCCGATGCCGGGCGCGATCAGCGGCAGGGTGACCCGGCGGAAGGCCGTCAGCCGGGAGGCGCCCAGGGTGGCGGCGGCCTCCTCGTAGCGCGGGTCGGCGGCGCGCAGCGCGCCCTCGACGCTGATCACCAGGAACGGCATCGCGACGAAGGCCTCGGCGAGCACCACCCCGGAGGTGTGGAACGGCAGGGTGATGCCGAAGGCGGAGTCCAGCCAGCGGCCGACGATGCCCCGGCGGCCGAGCACCAGCAGCAGCGCCACGCCGCCGACCACCGGCGGCAGCACCAGCGGCAGCGTCACCAGCGCCCGGACCAGCCGGCGGCCCGGGAACTCGGTGCGGGCGAGCAGCCAGGCGAGCGGGACGCCGAGCACCAACGACACCCCGGTGGCCGCCGTCGCGCAGAACAGCGAGAGCCGCAGCGCCTCCCACACCTCGGGGCTGGTGAGCTGCTGGGGCAGCGCGCTCCACGGCGCCCGTACCAGCAGTCCGACCAGCGGCAGCACCAGGAAGGCGAGGCCGAGCAGGGCGGGCAGCAGCAGGGTGACGGGCAGTCGCGGGGCGGCGCGCCGCCGGCGCGGGCGGCCCGGGGAGGGGCCGTCCGCGCCGACGGGGACCGACTGCGAGGTGGTGCGGGTGCTCACGGGGCCTGGAAGCCCGCCGCGGTCAGCACCTGCTTGGCCTCGGCCGACTGGATGTAGGCGACGAAGGCGGCGGCGCCGTCCTTGTTCGGCGCCTTGGCGAGCGCGGCGATCGGGTAGTCGTTGACGGCCTTCTCGGCCTCGGGGAAGTCCACGCCGTCGATCTTCGCGGCGTCGGCCTTCACATCGGTCCTGTAGACCAGCGAGGCGTCGACCTCGCCCAGCTCGACCTTGGTGAGCGCGCCCTTGACGTCCTGCTCCAGGGTGACCGGGGTGAGGTCGACGCCGGCCGCCTTGAGGGCGGTCACGGCCGCGGAGCCGCAGGGGACCTCCTTCGCGCAGAGCGCGACCTTCACACCGGGGGTGGTGAGGTCCTTGAGCGTGGCGACGTGCTTGGGGTTGCCCTTGGGCACGGCGATGGTCAGCGTGTTGCGGACGAAGTTGGCGGCGGCGCCGTTGACGCCGCCCGCGTCGCTGACGGTCTTCATGGTGCTGGTGCTGGCGGCGGCGAACACGTCGGCGGGGGCACCGGAGTTGATGCTCTGGGCCAGCGCGGAGCTGCCGCCGAAGTTGAACTTGACCTTGACGCCCGGGTAGTTCGCCTCGAACTTCTTGCCCAGCTCGGTGAAGGTGCCGGTGAGGGAGGCGGCCGCGAAGACGTTGACCTCGCCGGAGAGCTTGGGGGCCGCGGCGGCGGGGGCGGAGCCGGCCGGGGTGGTGGCGGCGTCGGCGCCGGTCTTTCCGCCGTCGCTGCCGCAGGCGGTGACCCCGAGGCTGAGAGCGAGGGCCGCTGCGGCAGCGACGGCGAGTCTGCGGGTGCTGGTGGTCATGAGGTGTTCCCCTCCTGGCGCGCCGGGAGGGGCGCGGGCTGCGAGTTCTGTGGGCGGACCGGTCCGTCGCGGCGGTGGGACGGAAGAGGGCGGCCCTCCGGGACCAGCTGGCGGCGGACATCATGCCTGCCGCAGGTGCGGTCCATACGGCGATCATACTGCCGCAAATGCGAGGGTCCCGTCCTCTGTTCCATCGCACAGGTGGGCGGCCAGCAGGGTTGCTGCCCGGCTGTGCGAAGCCTCAAACCCGCCCGTAACCCGGGGGCGGGGAAAACCCGTCGCCCTCGCGGCGCCGACCGGGGAGAGTGGTCGCGTTCGATCAACAGGCCCGGTCGTCGAGGTCCGGCGCTCGGCGTGCCCGGCCGGTGCCGGCGCCCGGCCGTCCCGTCCGGCGCCCCGACCGTCCGACCCAGGGGGAGGTCCCACCATGTCCACACTGAAGGTGACCGCTGAGCGGCTCACCATCCTCGAGCACCCGAACGCCGACGCCCTGGAGCTGGCGCAGGTCGGCCTGTACCGGGCGGTCGTCGCCAAGGGCGCCTACCGCACCGGCGAGTTGGCCCTCTACATACCCGAGCAGGCCGTCCTTCCCGCCGAGTTGATCGAGGAGCTGGGGCTGACCGGCCGGCTGGCCGGCTCGCGGGCCGACCGGGTGCGCGCGGTACGCCTGCGCGGCGAGCTCTCCCAGGGCATCGTCTGCCGGCCCGCCGCGCTGGCCGGGGCCGACCTGGCGGCCGCCGCCGAGCGGGGCGAGGACTTCGCCGAGGCCCTGGGCATCGTCAAGTGGGTGCCGCCGATCCCGACCTCGATGAGCGGTGAGGTCGAGCACGCGCCCGATCTGCTGCCCTGGGTCGACATCGAGAACCTCAAGCGGTTCCCGGACGTCTTCGAGCCGGGCGAGCCGGTCGTGCTGACCGAGAAGCTGCACGGCAGCTGCTGTCTGGTCACGTACCACGCCGCCACGGGGCAGGTGCAGGTCTCCTCGAAGGGGATCGGCGCACAGGGGCTGGCGCTCAAGGAGGACGAGCGGAACCTCTACTGGCGGGCGGTCCGGGCGCACGGCGTCCCGGCGGTCGCGGCCCGGATCGCGGAGCGGCTCGGGGCCGAGCGGGTCGGCGTCTTCGGCGAGGTCTTCGGCGCGGGCGTGCAGGACCTGACCTACGGCGAGTCCGGCCGGGCCGAGCTGCCCGGCTACGCGGCCTTCGACGTCTCGGCGCTGGTGGACGGGCAGCTGCGCTGGCTGAACGCCTCCGAACTGCTGGCCGGGGAGCTCCCGCTGGTACCCGAACTGTGGCGCGGCCCGTACGACGCGGCAACCGTGCTGGAGCTGGCCGAGGGCCGCGAGACGGTCTCCGGACGTGAGCTGCACCTGCGCGAGGGCGTGGTGGTCCGCCCGGTCACCGAGCGCTGGAGCCCGCTGCTGGGCAGCCGGGCGATCGCCAAGGTGGTCAGCGGCGCCTACCTGACCCGCAAGGGCGGCACCGAGTACGAGTGAGCGAGCCGCGGCGGACCGGCCCGCGCCCACGGGGGCGCGGGCCGGTCGGCGTGCGCTGGGCCGGTGCGCGGGCCCGAATTATGGCCCGCTCAGGGAAAACTTAAGGCGGCCGGGCTTGCTCCGGTGGGCCCGGAGGGTGCGGGAACGCCGGCGGGGATGCCCCCTGGGGGGTGGGGGCCGCGGCCGGGGATGCGAGGATCGTCTTCCGCCCCCGACGGCGGGACTCGACCGACCGGCCGCCCACCCACCCCGTGGCGGCCGGATGGGCACCGGACGAGACCCGCGCTGCGCACACCCCAGCAGCCTTCCCGGTTGGCGCTCCTCCCCTCTCCTTCCCTCAGGAGCGAAGCACCACCATGTCCCGTACCCTCATCTCCGCGTGCCCTCCCGCACCTTCGAGACCCCTCCTCGCGCCCTCCCGGGCGCTGGCCGCCCTGGGCGTCGGCGGCCTGTTGCTCTCCGGTTGCGGCAGCGACCCCGTCCCGGCCGAAGGCTCCGGTGCGGACCTCCGCGGCAAGCTCCCGGCGTCGATCAGGGCGGCCGGCGTCCTGAGGATCGGCTCGTACCTGAACTACGTGCCGGTCGACTTCAAGACCCCGGACGGCCGTCCGGCAGGTCTCGACCCGGATCTCGCCGACGCCCTCGCGGGCTACCTCGGCCTGCGGGCCGAGTTCGTCGACATGCCCTTCGACCAGCTCACCCCGGCGGTCCAGACGAAGCAGGTCGACCTGGCCATGTCGGCGGTCATCGACACCCGCCAGCGGCAGACCGGCACCGACGACGAAGGTCGGCAGGTCGACCCCGGGGTCGACTTCGTCGACTACTTCATGAGCGGCACCTCGATCGTGGTGAAGGCGGGCAACCCGGCCGGTGTCAACACGCTGGACAGCCTCTGCGGTCACACCGTCGCGGTGCAGCGCGGCACCCTCCAGGACGCGATCATGGGGCGGCAGACGGTGGCCTGCGCCAAGCTGGCCAAGCCGCTGCAGCTCCACTCGCTGACCAACGACGACCAGGCGCTCACCGAGGTCGGCAACGGCACGGCGGTGGCGGGCCTGAACGACTACCCGGTGGCGGTGTACAACACCACGGCTCCCGAGCGCGGCGGCAGGTTCCAGCTGACCAGCGGGCACTTCGTGCAGTCCGGCCCGTACGGGATCACGCTGGGCAAGGAGAACACGCGGCTGCGGGACGTGCTGGCCAGGACGCTGGACCAGTTGCTCCGCAACGGGACCTACGACAAGGTCCTGACCAAGTGGAACATCGGGCCGGGCGCGGTCTCCAGCGCGATCGTCAACGGCGGGCTCTGACCCCGGGGGCCGCCGGGGCGGGTGATCCCGGCGCCGGCGGCCCTTCGACGTCCCCATGCCCCGGGCCCGGACCTCGGGGGCCCGGGGCGGCCGCTGCGCGGAACTCCGGGGGCAGGGCCTTCGTGCCGCTTCGCCGGTGCTGCCTGGTCGCGATGCCTTGTCGGGGCCGGTCGGCGGGTGCCCGGCACCTGGGTGCCGGTCTGTCCGGGCTGTCCGGCCTGTTCGGGAGGGGTGCGGGCGTTTCGTCGGCCCGGGCCGTCCGGGGCGCGGCGCGGTGCCGCCCGCCGGGGCCGGCCCGCTGCTCGCACAGGAGGAAACCATTCGAGCACATGGCCCACGCGAATCGGGCAGCTTTTCACATCTTCACCGGACCATTTCCGGCCGCTCGGTAGCGTCCCTCGGACCCGAGACCGAAAGCGCACGTGCGGACGGCATATGTCGAACTGACATGTGACGACACGTCGTCAGGCGATCCGCCGCAGACCGCACGGTCGAGGGGAGCCCGGGAGCGCAGTGCTCGCCCCCGGGCCCGACCGGTCTACCGGAGGTCCCATGGGCACCATGCACCACTTCAGTTTCGGCTGGCTGACCCCCACGCTCTCCTACCTGATGGCCTGCGTCGGCGCCGCGCTCGGCCTGCGCTGCACCCTGAGGGCGCTCTCCGCCACCGGCGCCTCCCGCCGCAACTGGCTGCTCACCGCGGCCGCCGCGATCGGCTCCGGCATCTGGACCATGCACTTCGTCGCGATGTTCGGATTCACCGTGGACGGCAGCGAGCTGCGCTACAACGTGCCGCTGACCTTCCTGAGCCTGGTCGTCGCCGTGCTGGTCACCGGTCTCGGGGTGTTCGTGGTCGGCCACGGCCGCCACCGGGGCCGCTCGTTGCTGCTCGGCGGCCTCACCACCGGCCTCGGGGTCGCCGCGATGCACTACCTCGGGATGGCGGCCGTCCGCATCCACGGCGGCATCGCCTACGACCCGGGCACGGTCGGCCTCTCGGTGCTGATCGCGGTCGGCGCCGCCACCGTCGCCCTCTGGGCCGCCGTCACCATCCGCAACGTGGTCGCGGCCGGCGGCGCCTCGCTGGTGATGGGAATCGCGGTGACCTGCATGCACTACACCGGCATGGCCGCCGTGCACGTCCACATGGAGCCCGCCCGCACCGCCCTCGGCGGAGCCGCGCCGATGGAGTTCGTCTTCCCGCTGGCCGTCGGTCTCGGCTCCTTCCTCTTCCTCACCTCCGCCTTCGTCGCGCTCTCCCCGACCGTCCAGGAGCGCGCCGCCTACGCGGAGGCCACCGAGCTGACGATCGAGGAGTTCCACCCGGGGGAGCCGGCCGGCCACACCGCCGTCTGACCCCGCCGCCGCACCGTCCACCACCGTTTCCTCCGTTCGTCCGCTCCCCCCGGTACCGCCCGCCCCCAGGAAAGGTCCCGCCCCATGCGAGTACGCCGCGGATCGTCCCGCAGCGCCTCGGCACCCGCGCCGGGCGCCGCGCGCGGCCCCGCCCGGCCGCCTGCCGCCGGTACCCGACGCGGCGCCCACGCCGGCCCGCCCGCCGAGGAGTTCCTCCCCGAGGACGGTCACCCCGGCCCGCGGCGCACCGGCCTCGCCCGGCTGCGGCCCCGTACCGTCCGCGCCCGGATCCTCGCCCTGCTGATGGTCCCGGTGATCTCGGTGCTGGCCCTCTGGTCCTTCGCCAGCGTGACCACCGCACAGAGCGTCTGGGACCGGACCAGGCTCCTGGAGGTCAGGACCGGCCTGCTCACCCCGCTCTCGGAGGCCGTCGCCGGCCTGCAGGCCGAGCGGGCGGCGGCCGGCCGGCTGCTGGCGGCCCCGGGCGCCACCCGGGAGAGCGTCCTGCGCGAGGCCGCCGCCGGCACCGACGCGGCCGCCGCCCGCCTCACCTTCGGCCCCGCGTACAACCGGGCCGACGCCCTGGGACTGGGCACCGAGGCCGCCACCCGGCTGGACGCGCTCGGCGCCTCGGTCGCGGGCCTGCCCGACCTGCGGACCAGGGTGCTGGCCCGCACCGTGGGCTGGACCGAGGCGTACGCCGCGTACGGCTCCGCCGTCGACCAGGCCTTCGAGGTGGCCGGCGCGGTGTCCCGGCTGCAGCAGGACGGCGCGGACGCCTCCGACGCCCGGGTGCTGCTCGACCTCGCCCGCTCGCGCGAACTGCTCGCCCGCGAGGACGCCCTGCTGCGGGCCGGCCAGAGCGCCGGCACGCTGCCGGAGGACCAGCTGCGCGAGTTCTCCGGAGCGGTCTTCGCCCGGCGCCAGTTCGAGCGCGGTCCGGTCGCCGACCTGCGCCCCGCCGACCGGGCCGCCCTGCTCGCCGTCCTCGCCGGGCCCGACTCCAAGGACCTCACCGGGTACGAGGAGAAGGTCCGCGGCGCGCCCGACGGCCGCGCCGCCGTCGCCGCCGTCGACCCGGACCGCTGGTCGGTGGCCGCCGACGGCGTCGCCCGCGCCCTGCGGACGGTCGACGGCGACGCGGACCGCGCGGCCGGTGAGCGCCTCGACCCGTACGCCTTCGGCCTGTTCGGCTCGTCCGGTCTCGCGGTGCTGCTCGGGCTGGTCGCGGTGATCGCCTCGCTGCTGATCTCCGTGCAGATCGGGCGCGGCCTGGTCACCGAGCTGGTCGGGCTGCGCAACTCGGCCCTGGAGCTGGCCGGGCGCGGGCTGCCCGCCACCATGCGACGGCTGCGGGCCGGCGAGGAGATCGACATCGCGACGGAGGCACCGCTGCCGCCGCACGGCAGCGACGAGATCGGGCAGGTGCACGGCGCGCTGGGCAGCGTCCGGCGCGCCGCCGTCACCGCCGCCGTCGAACGGGCCGAGGTGCTCTCCGGCGTCTCCGGCGTCTTCGTGAACCTGGCCCGCCGCAGCCAGGTGCTGGTGCACCGCCAGCTGACCCTGCTGGACGCGATGGAGCGCCGCACCGACGACCCGGCCGAACTCGACGACCTGTTCCGCCTCGACCACCTCACCACCCGGATGCGCCGGCACGCCGAGGGCCTGATCATCCTCTCCGGCGCCGTCCCCGGCCGCGCCTGGCGCCGGCCCGTACCGCTGCTGGACGTCGTCCGGGCGGCCGTCGCCGAGGTGGAGGAGTACGCCCGGGTCGAGGTGCACCGGCTGCCGTTCGCGGCCCTCGCCGGCCCGGCCGTCGCGGACCTCACCCACCTGGTCGCCGAACTCGTCGAGAACGCCACCGGCTTCTCCCCGCCGCACACCAAGGTGCACGTCCGGGGCGAGCGGGTCGGCAACGGCTACGCGCTGGAGATCGAGGACCGCGGCCTGGGGATGGGCGCCGAGGCGCTGGCGGACGCCAATCGGCGGATCGCCGCCGCCGAGCAGTCCGACCTCTTCGACAGCGACCGGCTCGGGCTCTTCGTGGTCAGCCGGCTGGCCAGGCGCCAGAACGTCCGGGTCTCGCTCCGCCCGTCCGCCTACGGCGGCACCACCGCCGTGGTGCTGCTGCCGACCGCCCTGCTGGAGGAGCGGGCCGAGGACGGCCTCCCGGCCCACCGCCCCGCGACCGGTGGGCACCCCGCCCATGACCGCACCCGGCGCCGCGATCCCGCCCCCGGGCACGCCCCCGAGCCGGCCGGCGGCCATGCCCCCGGCGGCCGTACCCCCGGCGGGGCGCGGCCGGGCCGACCGGCGCCGCTGCGGCCCTTCGGCGCCCTGGGCGACGACCCGGGCATGCTGCGCCCGAGCCCGTTCCGGGCCGACGGCGCCCGCGCGGAGGTCCCGCCGCCCGCCGCGCCCGCCGCGGCGGGACCGGCCGCCCCCGCCGCCCTCCACCGGGCCGGGCCCGCGCAGCCCGACCGCCGACGGCCCGCGCCCGCCGTACCGCCAGGCTCTCCGCCGGCCGCCCGGCCGCCCGCCGACGGGGCCGTCCGCCCGCCCGCCCCAACCCCGTCCTCGGGCCCCGAGCCCGAGGACGGGGACGAGTTGCCCCGCCGGGTCCGGCAGGCCAGCCTCGCCCCCCAGCTGCGCGAGGCCCCCGCCCGGCCGCGCCGGGCCGCCGCGGGCCGGGCCGGCGCCGCCGGGAGCTCCGGCCGCAACCCGGAGGAGGCGCGGGCCGCGATGTCCGCCCTCCAGCAGGGCTGGGCCCGCGGTCGCGGGCCGGAGCGCCCCGCCACCCCCGACCGTCCGTCACCCCGAGGAGAGATCCGATGATCGGCACCACCCACCAGGCGGGCGGCCTGAACTGGCTGCTCGACGAGCTGGTCTCGCGGGTCCCGCAGGTCAGGTACGCCGTGATGCTGTCCGGCGACGGCCTGGCGATGGGCACCTCGGCCGGGCTGGGCCGGGAGGACGGCGAGCATCTCGCCGCCGTGGCCTCCGGCCTGCACAGCCTGGCCAAGGGCGCCGGCCGCCACTTCGAGGCCGGCGAGGTCCGGCAGACCATGGTCGAGCTGGAGCACGGCTTCCTGTTCGTGGCGGTCGCCGGTGAGAGCAGCTGCCTGGCCGTCTTCTCCGGCGCCGAGGCCGACCTCGGTCTGGTGGCGTACGAGATGGCCCGGCTGGTCCGCCGGGTCGGCGAGCACCTGTACGCGTCGCCGCGCGGCGCGGTCCGGGAGTGAGCCCGGTGCCGTACCCGCACCGCCGCCACGAACCGGGCCCCGGGAGCCCGCCCGCCGGCGCCGACCCCGCGGGCCCGCCCGGGGCGCAGCACCTCCGCTGGTACGACGACGCCGCCGGGCCGATGGTCCGCCCGTACGCGATGACCAAGGGCCGCACCAGGCCGGGCGGCCGCGAGTTCGACCTGATCGCGCTGGTCGTCAGCGACCTCGGGGCCGACGGCGGCCCCGACGGCCGGGAGCTCCCGGCCGGCCCCGAACAGGGCCTGATCCTGGACCTCTGCCGGGGCAACGCCCTCTCCGTGGCCGAGATCGCCGCCGATCTCGACCTGCCGCTCGGTGTCGTCCGGGTGCTGCTCGGCGACCTGCTGGACGCCGAGCTGATCCGGGTCAGCCGGCCCGTCCCGCCCGCCCTGCTCCCCGACGAGCACATCCTCCAGGAGGTCGTCAATGGACTCCGTGCGCTGTGAACCGGCCGGCCCCGGCCACCCCGACTCCCCGGTGCTGGCCCTGAAGATCCTGGTGGCCGGCGGCTTCGGGGTCGGCAAGACCACCCTGGTCGGCTCGGTCAGCGAGATCCGCCCGCTGCGCACCGAGGAGCGGCTCACCGAGGCCGGGCGGGGCGTCGACGACACCGGCGGGGTGGAGCAGAAGTCCACCACCACGGTGGCGATGGACTTCGGTCGGATCACCATCCGCGAGGGCCTGTCCGTCTACCTCTTCGGCACGCCCGGGCAGGACCGGTTCTGGTTCCTCTGGGACGAGCTGGCGCAGGGCGCGCTCGGCGCGGTCGTGCTGGCCGACACCCGGCGGCTGACCGACTGCTTCCCGGCGGTGGACTTCTTCGAGCACCGCGGCATCCCGTTCGTGGTGGCGGTCAACCGCTTCGCCGGCACCCGGGAGCACACCCCCGAGGAGGTCTCCCGGGCCCTCGACCTGGACCCGGACACCCCGGTGGTGATCTGCGACGCGCGGACCCGCAGCTCCGGCAAGCGGGTCCTGATCGACCTGGTCGAGCACGCCGGCAAGGTGCACGCGGCCAGGCTGCTGGCGGACGTCGCCCCGGGGGCCTGAGCCGGGCACCGGGCCGGGGCCCGGGCGGGCGGCGACGCACCGGTCTGACGTCGTGTCAGCTGATGGGGTCCGCCGCCACGTACCCTGCGAAAGGTGATCACGTACCTGGACCGCAGCCTGAACGCGCTGGCCGAGGCGGGCCGCTGGCCGGAGCTGCTCGGCATCTACCGGCAGGTCAGGGCCGCTGCCTCGGCCCGGGCGGGCGAGGCCGGCGCGGCCGCCGAGACCGCGCCGCTGGGCCACCTGATCGCGCACGGCGCGCCGCCCGAGGTGGCCGTCCGGCTGTTCGACGAGGACGGCGGGCCGGGCACCGCGGCCGGGGTCGGGGACCACGACTCCGGGCCGCTCTGGGAGGTGCTGGCCACCCGGCACTCCTGGCTGCGGCTGGCCCCGCTGCTCGGGCCGGCGCCGGTGCGGCGGCTGGTCGCGCACACCAGGGTGCTGGTCGGTGAGGACCTCTCGTACGGCGCGGAGCCCGACCCGGACGGCGTGCCGCTGGTGCTGGAGCCCTGGGAGGTGGCCGGCTGGGGCGACAGCGGCCGGGTCCGCGACTACCTGCGGGCCGGCGGCTCGCGCAGCTCCCTGCTGGCGCTGCCCGCCACCCGGGAGGGGCTCGGCCCGGTCGACCTGCCCGCCCGGCGCGAGCGGATCGCCGGCCAGCGGGCGACCAGGGAGTTCGCCGCGCTCGCCGACTGGGCCCAGGTGGCCTGCGTGCGCGGCGCGGCGCCGGACGCGGCCGCCCAGTACGCCCCGGCCCGCCGGGTGACCGGCGGATATGTGCCGTTCGCCGCCGCGTACCCGGTGCTCGTCCAGGCCGGGGCCGGGGTCCGGGCGCACGGGGTGGCCCGCGGCCGGCTGGTGGTCTGGCGGGCACTGGTCGCGATGACCGGCGCCGCCGGGCCCGACCGGGCCGAGGTGAACGCCCTGGTGGCCCGGCTGCGCTGCTTCACCTGGTGCGATCCGGCGGACGAGCTGCGCTACCTGCACGTCGCCCTGGAGGACCCGGCGACCGGCCTGAGCTGGGCGGTCAGCGGCGACGACGTGGAGTGAGGCGGCCCCCGGGCGGTCGACGTGGAGTCGGCGCCGGGGGTGACGAGCGGCCGCCGCCCGGTTCAGCCTGCCGGGCGGCGGCCGCGGACCCCGGCCCGGCCGCCGCCCGGGGGTGGGAGCCGGCGGCCGGATCGGGGAGCGCGGGGGCGGGTCAGGCCGTGAGCTTCTCCTGGCCGGGGGCGCTGCCCTGGACGGGCACCTGGGCCTGGGGGTCGGCGGCGTGGCTGTCGACCAGCGTCTGCTCGTCGAAGGGCAGCCGGCCGGCCAGCACCTCCCGGGCCCGGTCGTGGTCGATCTCCTTGGTCCAGTGGCCGATCAGCACGGTGGCGACGGCGTTCCCGGCGAAGTTGGTCAGCGCCCGGGCCTCGGACATGAAGCGGTCGATGCCGACGATCAGCCCGACGCCGTCCACCAGCTCCGGCTTGTGCGACTGCAGGCCGCCGGCCAGGGTGGCCAGGCCCGCGCCGGTGACGCCGGCCGCGCCCTTGCTGGCGATCACCATGAAGAGCAGCAGCGAGAGCTGCTGGCCGATCGACATCGGCTTGTCCATCGCCTCCGAGATGAAGATCGAGGCCATCGTCAGGTAGATCGCGGTGCCGTCCAGGTTGAAGCTGTAGCCGGTCGGCACGGTGATGCCGACGACCGGGCGGCTGACCCCGAGGTGCTCCATCTTGGCGATCAGTCGCGGCAGCGCGCTCTCCGAGGAGGAAGTGGAGAGGATCAGCAGGAACTCGCGCCCGAGGTAGCGCAGCAGGGCGAACACGTTCACCCCGGCGACCAGGCGCAGCAGCAGGCCGAGGACGACCACGACGAAGAGCGCGCAGGTCAGGTAGAAGCCGATCATGATGACGGCGAGGCTCTTCAGTGCGGCCGTGCCGGTGGCGCCGACCACCGCCGCCATCGCGCCGAAGGCGCCGATCGGGGCCGCCCACATGATCATCGACATCACCCGGAAGACCAGCCGCTGGACGTGCTCGACGCCGCGCAGCACCGGCGCGCCGGCGGCGCCCATCGCCTGCAGGGCGAAGCCGGCCAGCAGCGCGACCAGCAGGGTCTGCAGCACCTTGCCCTCGGTGAGGGCGGACAGCATGGTGGTCGGGATGATGCCGAGCAGGAAGTCGGTGGTGTTCTGGGCCTCGCCGGCGGCGGCCTGGGCGTGCGCGGCCTTGGTGAGGGCCTGGGTGAGGTGCAGGCCGGAGCCGGGCTCCAGGAGGTTGCCCACCACCAGGCCGATGCCCAGGGCGACGGTCGACATGGTGAGGAAGTAGCCGAGGGCGAGGCCGCCGACCCGGCCGACCTGGGCGGCCTTGGTGACCGAGCCGACGCCCAGCACGATGGTGCAGAAGATCACCGGGCTGATCATCATCTTGATGAGGTTGACGAAGCCCGTCCCGACCGGCTTCAGCTCCACCGCGAAGCCGGGCGCCAGCAGCCCGACCGCGATGCCCGCGACCACCGCCGCGATCACCGCGAGGTAGAGGTGGTGCGTGCGGTCCCGTCGTCTCCCGTTTCCTGCCCCGGCGATCGTCATCTGCGGCTCCTTCGCCCTGCTGTCCTGGCGGCCCCGGGTGGTGGGCCGCTCCGACTATGGGCGCCGCAGTGACCGGGGTCACGTTTACGTTCATAGAGTTCACGCCGGGCCCGGCACCCCGGGCCTGTCCCGTCCGCCGTCCGGCAGTGCACACTGGCTGGCATGTCCGCGCGCCCGCTCCCCTCCTCGCGCCGGCGGGTACGCAGCCTCGCCGGGCAGCTGTTCGTCGTCCAGATCGTGATCGTCGCGGCCGTGGTGGCCGGCGGCGCGGTGCTGGCGTACCTGTCCACCGCCAGCCGCGCCGAGGACGCCGCCCGCAACCAGGTCACGGCGGTGGCCCGCTCGGTCGCGGACTCGCCGTCCGTCCGCGAGGCCGCTGTCGGCCCCGACCCCTCCGCCGTGCTCCAGCCGTACGCGCAGCAGGTCGTGGCGCACACCGGCGTCTCGTTCGTCACCGTGATGGACACCCACGGCCTGCGCTGGACACACCCCGACCCGGCCCAGATCGGCAAACCCTTCCTCGGCCACATCGACCGGGCGCTCGCCGGGCAGACCTGGACCGAGACCTACGCCGGCACCCTCGGCCCGTCCGTCCGGGTGGTGACCCCGGTGCTGGACGCCGACCGGCAGGTGACCGGGCTGGTCAGCGTCGGCATCACGGTCCGCTCCATCAGCGACGAGCTGCGCGCCCCGCTGCTGGCCCTGGCCGGCGTCGCGCTGGCGGCCCTCGCGCTCGGCGGCCTCGGCAGCTACCTGGTCGGGGCCCGGCTGCGCCGGCACACCCACGGCATGGGCGCCGCCGAGCTGAGCCACCTGTACGAGTACCACCAGGCCACCCTGCACTCGGTGCGCGAGGGCCTGGTGCTGCTGGACCGCGCGCACCGGGTCGTGCTGTGCAACGACGCCGCCCGCGAACTGCTCGGCCTCGAAGGCGAGGTGGAGGGCCGCCCGATCGCCGGGCTGGACCTCCCCGAGTCGTTGGTGGCGGCCGTCCTCGGTCCGGAGCCGGCCCGGGACGAGGTGCACCTCACCGCGGAGCGGGTGGTGGTGCTGAACACCTCCGCCATCGGGGCCGGCCTCGGCAGCGTCATCACCCTTCGAGACCACACCGAACTCCAGGCGCTGACGGGCGAGTTGGACTCGGTGCGCGGGTTCACCGAGGCGCTCGGCGCACAGGCGCACGAGGCGGCCAACCGGCTGCACACCGTCGTCTCGCTGATCGAACTCGGCCGCCACGAACAGGCGGTGGAGTTCGCCACCGCCGAACTCGCCCTCGCCCAGCGGCTCACCGACCGGGTGGTGGCGGCCGTCGGCGAGCCGGTGCTGGCCGCGCTGCTGCTCGGCAAGGCCGCCCAGGCCGCCGAACGCGGCGTGGAACTCACCCTCACCGAGGACAGCCGGATCGACGACGGCGTGCTCCCGCCCGAACTGCCCGCCCGCGACCTGGTCACCCTGCTCGGCAACCTGCTCGACAACGCGGTCGACGCCGCCGTCGAGGGCGCGGCCGACCGCGCCGACGCACCCGAGGTCACCGTCACCGCGCGGGTGGAGGACGAGCGGCTGCTGCTGCGGGTCGCCGACACCGGCGACGGCATCGACCCGCGGGCCGTCGAGGACGTGTTCCGGCGCGGCTGGACCACCAAGAGCAGCGGGCACGGACTGGGCCTGGCCCTGGTCGCCCAGGCGGCCCGGCGCAACGGCGGCACCGTGGAGGTGGGGCGCGACCGCGGCGCCGTGCTCACCGTCCGGCTGCCGCTGCAGCGCGCGGGGGTGGCGGCCCGATGACCCGTCCCGCACCCCGCCCGATCGGCGTCCTGGTGGTCGAGGACGACCCGGTGGCCGCCGCCGCGCACGCCCTCCACGTCGACCGCGCGCCGGGCTTTCGGACCGTCGCCACCGCGCACACCTGCGCGGACGCGCTGCGCGCCCTCGACCGGGCCCGGGCCGCCGGCACCCCGCTCGACCTCGTCCTGCTCGACCTCCACCTGCCGGACGGGCACGGCCTGCAGCTCTGCCGCACCCTGCGGGCCGCCGGGCACCCGGCCGACATCATCGCCGTCACCTCGGCCCGCGAACTGGCGACCGTCCGGCAGGCCGTCTCGGCCGGAGTCGTCCAGTACCTGCTCAAGCCCTTCGGCGGCGCGGCCCTGCGGGACCGCCTGGAGCGCTACGCCCGGTACCGCGAGACGCTGGGCCGCAGCGGCGAAGCCATCGGCCAGGACGAGGTGGACCACGCCTTCGCCGTGCTGCGCACCACCGAGCGCAGCGCCCTGCCCAAGGGCCTCAGCGCCCCCACCCTGGACACCGTCGCAGGGGTGCTGCGCGGGGCGGACGCCGGCCTGTCCGCCGCCGCGGCGGGCACCGCGGCCGGGGTCTCCCGGATCACCGCCCGCCGCTACCTCGAACACCTCGTCGACACCGGCCTCGCCGACCGCGAACCCCAGTACGGCCAGGTCGGCCGCCCCGAGCTGTGCTACCGCTGGCGGGTCGGCGCCTCGGGCTGACCGGGCTCCGGCGGCATCGCCGCGGTGCCCAGCCGGTCCGGGGGCGCCGCCCCGAGGCTCAGCCGGTCCGGCGGCCCAGCGCGAGGTAGCGGTCGTCCTCGTCCGCGTACGAGGCCAGCTCCCAGCCGGCGGCGGCCAGCAGCGGCCGCAGGTTGGGCTCGGCGCGCAGGTCGTCCGGGGTGAGCTGGCGGCCGTGGCGGGCGGCCAGGGCCGCGCGGCCGACCGGGTGGAAGAGCGCCAGCAGGCCGCCGGGCCGGGTGACGCGGGCGAGTTCGCGCAGGGCCAGGGCCGGGGCCGGCAGGTGCGAGATCAGGCCGGCGGCGAACACCGCGTCGAAGGCGGCGTCCGGCAGCGGGAGTTCCGCGCAGTCGGCGAGCAGCAGGGTGGCCTGCGCGCGGTGGGCGGCGGCCTCGGCCAGCATCTCGGGGGTGACGTCCACGCCGGTGACGGCGCCGTCCGGCCCGACGGCCGCCCGCAGCGCGGGCAGCGCGCGGCCGGTGCCGCAGCCGGCGTCGAGGACGCGCTGCCCGGGCCGCAGGCCGAGTTCGGCCACCGCCGCGGCGTAGCGCGGCCCGTCGTCGGGGAATTTGGCGTCCCAGCCGGCCGCGCGGGCGCCGAAGAACTCGCGGGTGCGGGCGAGTTCGGCCTGGTGGGCGGTGCGGGCGAGGTCGTCGCCGGCCGGGCCCGGGCTGCCGGCGGTGTCGGCGGGCTGGTCGGTCGGCGTGCTGCGGTCGGTCCGCTCCGGCATCGGTGGCTCCCTCGGTGGTCCCGGGGTCAGGGTACCGAGCGGCCGTCGGACCGGTGCGGACCTCCGGGGAGCGACTTTCGGACGGACTTCCAAACGGGCCGTGACCTTCCGTCGGCCGGCTCGTTGGTCAGCGCGGCACGTCACTCGTACGGGTGATCCCCGGCCCCCGCCGCCGGTCGGACCGGCGTGATCCAGTAAAGTTAGGCTTACCTAACTTTATGGGAGCCTGCCTGTGACCGTCACCGTCGAGCCTGCCGAGCCCGCCGCTGCCGCGCCCGCCCCGGGGGACGCCGTGCTGCGCCGCCAGCGCATCCGCGAGTCGGCCGCCCGCACGTACGCCCGGTCCTTCCCGATCGTGCCGGTCCGCGCGAACGGGATGACCGTCGAGGGCGCCGACGGTCGCCGCTACCTCGACTGCCTCTCCGGCGCCGGCACCCTGGCACTCGGCCACAACCACCCGGTGGTGCTGGAGGCCATCCGCCGCACCCTCGACAGCGGCGCCCCGCTGCACCTGCTGGACCTCGCCGCCGCCGACAAGGACGACTTCACCGAAGCCCTCTTCGCCGGCCTCCCGCGCGGCTTCGGCGAGAGCTCCCGGGTGCACTTCTGCGGGCCGGCCGGCACCGACGCCGTCGAGGCCGCCCTCAAGCTCATGCAGACCGCCACCGGCCGGCGCGGCGCCCTCGCCTTCACCGGCGCCTACCACGGCATGACCGCCGGCGCCCTCGCGGTCACCGGCAACGTCGCCGTCAAGGCCCCACTGCCCGGCGGCGGCGAGGTCACCCGGCTGCCGTACCCGTACGACTACCGCTGCCCGTTCGGCGTCGGCGGCGCCGCCGGGGCCGAACTCTCCGCGACCTTCACCGAGCGGCTGCTGGACGACCCGGCCGGCGGGGTGGTCAAGCCCGCCGCGATGATCCTGGAGGCCGTGCAGGGCGAGGGCGGCGTGGTCCCCGCCCCCGACGGCTGGCTGCGCGAGATGCGCCGGATCACCGCCGAACGCGGCATCCCGCTGATCGTGGACGAGGTGCAGACCGGCGTCGGCCGCACCGGCGCCATGTGGGCCGTCGAGCACAGCGGGATCGAGCCGGACGCGATGGTGCTCTCCAAGGCCATCGGCGGCAGCCTGCCGCTGGCCGTGGTGGTCTACCGCGAGGAGTACGACGGTTGGCGGCCCGGCGCACACACCGGCACCTTCCGCGGCAACACCCTGGCGATGGCGGCCGGCGCCGCCACCATGCGCTTCGTCGCCCAGCAGGGGCTGGTGGAGCGGGCCGCCGTGGTCGGCGCCCGGATCACCGCCCGGCTGCGGGCGCTCGCCCAGGAGTTGCCGGTGATCGGCGACGTCCGGGGCCGGGGCCTGATGATCGGGGTCGAACTGGTCGACCCGGACGCCGAGGCGGACGCCTGCGGTTCGCGGCCGGCCGCCCCCGAGCTGGCCGTCCGGGTCCGCGAGGCCTGCTTGGCCCGCGGCCTGATCGTCGAACTCGGCGGCCGCCACGACGCCGTGCTGCGGCTGCTGCCGCCGCTGACCATCACCGACGAGCAGACCGAGGCGGTGCTCGAGCGGCTCGCCGACGCCGTCCGCGCGGCGGCCGCCGCCGGTCCCGGCGCGCTGCCCGGGGCCCGCCCGTGAGCGGCGGCGGGCCGGCCGGCGGCCCGCCCGGCCGGCGCGCGGGCCTCGAGCTCGCGGGTGTCGGCGGGGGCGGCGGTGGCGCTGCCGGGGGAGCGGCGAGTGCCGGCGCGGAGGGTGCCCGGCCCGGACCGGCCGCCCTCTCCGGCGGCGTCCACGGCCCGGAGGCGCTGCGCCCGCTGCTGGACACCGTGCTCGACGCGCTGGCGGCCGGCGCCGCCCGCCGGGACGGGCCGGTGCCCGCCGGCAGACCGGGCCCGCTCGCGGAGCAGGTGAGCGCCGAGTTCGCCCGCCCGGCGGCCGGCCCCGAAGCGCTGCGCCGGCTCACCGAACTCCTCGCGTACGGCAGTGCCGACCCCGCCGACCCGGCCTGCGCCGCCCACCTGCACTGCCCGCCGCTGGCCGTCGCCGTCGCCGCCGACCTCGCCGTCAGCGCCCTCAACCCCTCCCAGGACTCCTGGGACCAGGCCCCCGCCGCCACCGCCCTGGAAACGGCCCTGCTCGCCGAACTCGCCGCCCTGGTCGGCTTCGATCCCCGGGCGGCCACCGGGGTGCTCACCTCCGGCGGTACCGAGTCCAACCTGATGGGCCTGATGCTGGCCCGGGACCAGATCCTCGACGGCATCGTGGAGGTGGACGGGCTGCCGGCCGGCACCCGGCCGCTGATCTTCGCCTCGCGGGCCGCCCACTTCTCGGTCCAGCGTGCCGCCGCCCTGCTCGGGCTCGGCGAGCGTGCGGTGGTGGCCGTCCCGGTCGACCGCGACCTGCGGATGGACCCGGACGGGCTGGCCCGGGCGCTGGCCGAGGCCGTCTGGGAGGGCGCCACCCCGCTGGCCGTGGTCGCCACAGCGGGCACCACCGACACCGGCGCCGTCGACCCGCTGCACCGGGCCGCCGACCTCGCCGCCCGCTACGGCGCCTGGCTGCACGTGGACGCCGCGTACGGCGGCGGCGCCCTGCTCTCCGACCGGCTGGCCCCCCTGCTCGACGGGATCTCCCGGGCCGACTCGGTCTCGCTCGACTGGCACAAACTGGGCTGGCAGCCGGCGGCCGCCGGGGTCTTCCTGGCCCGGCGGTCCGAGACCTACGTGTCGCTGCTGCGCCGCGCCGTCTACCTCAACCCGGCCGACGACGAGGAGGCCGGCTACCCGAGCCTGCTCGGCCTCTCGCTGCGCACCACCCGCCGGGCCGACGCCTTCAAGCTGGCCGTCACCCTGCGCGCCCTGGGCCGGGCCGGCCTCGGCGCCCTGGTGGACGCCTGCCACGAGCTCGCCCTGGCCACCGCCGAGGCGGTCCGCGTCGAGCCCGCCCTGGAGCTGCACGGCGCGCCGATCCTCAGCACGGTGGTCTTCCGCTACCTCCCGGCCGGCCCCGGCCCGGCCGGCGGTGCCGGGGCCGGCCGGATCGACCCGGACCGGATCGGGGCCGAGGCCGACCGGGTCAACGCCGAGCTGCGCCGGCTGCTGCTGCGCGAGGGCCGGGCCGTCGTCGGCCGGACGGAACTCCCGGGCAGCGGCCCGGGGCGGGTGCGGCTCAAGCTGACCCTGCTCAACCCGCACACCACCGCGGAGCAGACGGCGGCCCTGCTGCACGAGGTGGTCCGGGCCGGCCGGGAGGTCGAGCGGGCCGGGGCGTGAGACCGAGCGGGACCTGAGCCGGCCCGTGGGCGGGTGGGTGCGCCGGCCGTCCGGACCACGGCTTCCCCCCACCGTGGGCATGGTCACGGAAATGCAGTCACCGCCCTTTCAGGGCAGTGAACTTGGAGGAATGTACACTGGTGCGCGCGATCGCCGGATGGGAATGCGCAAGCGACCCGGCCGACCTGCGGAAATGTCTCCGTAGACATACCAATACGGGGTCGTACAGGCTGATTCAGGTCACCGGCCGATCGAATTCCGCCAACCCCCGGACAGGCCTTGCGGACCGCCCGAACAACGGCGGTAACTTCTTGTAGTCGCCGCCACACCAGGAGCACACGGCTCCTCGGGACTAGCGGCACAAGGGGGATCCACCGCCCGCGCCCGCGTTCTCCCGGGCGCCGCGCACTTGCATTCGCGTGTGACCCCGCCCAGGCCGCCCCACCGGACGGTCCTCCGCTTCTCGGCCCACCCGCCTGCCCGGCGCCGCACCGCGCGCCCCGGCCGGCTTCGCGGTGCCGTCACCCGGGCCGGATCCCCTCACCCGAGCCGGTGAATTCGGATCCACCCGGGTCAACTCCGCCGAACCACGGCGGACTTCCTGCCCCCAGCCGGCGCATGGCCCCGCCATGCCCCGCACCACCTTTCAGAGCACCGTGATTCATTCCTGCGAGCGCGAAGGCCCCGGCATGAGCGAAACGCTCCTCAGCACCATCCCGACCATGTTCGAGGCACGGCCCTTCTCCCCCCGCTGCCAGGCGATCTGGCGGCGCGGCGACCATCTGCTCATCGGCGTCAGCCCGGGGAACAGCTATTTCGGACCTCAGCGGATCAGCGAACTCGTCAGCTGGTCGGCGGAGTTCTTCGCCGCCGTCGACATCGTCTACGCCGACCTGCACGTCGAGGCCCAGTACGAGGCTTTCGGCCACCCGCCCGAGCAGGCGCTGCGCCGGGCGGCCAAGGAGGTCAAGGCCACCGCCCGCCGGATCCGGCGCGGCGTCGAGGAGTCCGGCCGGCCGGACGTGGGCGTCCATCCGCTCTCCTCCTTCGCCGACGACCCGGTCTACCAGCGCCTGCACCTGTCCGTGCTGGAGGCGCTGCGCACCGACCCGGTGCTGAAGGAGGCGGCCGAGGGCATGGCCCGCACCTTCCTGACCGCCAGGCTGGGCGAGGGCCTGCCGCCGACCGAGGACCAACTGGCCGCCGGACTGCGGTACATCGCGGCCGAGCTGCCCTTCTTCCTGGACACCCCGGCGCTGCTCCGGGTGCCCACCTCGATCAGCTGCTACCACGTCCAACTCCCGCTCACCCCCGTCCTCTTCGGCCGGGACACCGGACTTCGGGCAACCGCCGGGCAGGGCTACGCGGTGGTCCGCCAGGCCGCCGTGGCGGGCGCCCTGCCGCACGCCGCCGGCTGACCCGCCGCCGGCCCGGCCGTCGACGAGTTCCACCCTCACCACACCCTCAGGAGTTCCGTTCCATGACCACGAGTGCCCAGCGCGAAGCGATCTTCCCCCTCTCCCGGCGCGGCGACGTCCTGCCCGCCGAGGCGACCCGGCTGCGTGAGGAGCAGCCGGTGGCCAAGGTCCGCACCATGACCGGGGACGAGGCCTGGCTGGTCAGCAGCTACGCCCTCGCCAAGCAGGTGCTGGAGGACGACCGCTTCAGCCTCAAGGACACCGCCAACCCCGGGGTGCCCCGGCAGTACGCGCTGACCATCCCGCCCGAGGTGGTCAACAACATGGGCAACATCAACAGCGCCGGCCTGCGCAACGCCGTGATGAAGACCCTCTCGCCGCGCGCCGACAAGGAGTTGGACGGCTGGCTGGAGGCCGAGGCGCACCGGCTGATCGACACCCTGGTCGCCCACGGCGCGCCCGGCGAACTGCGTGACGGCTTCACCGAGCCGTACTCGGCGGCCCTGCACTGCCGGCTGCTCGGCATACCCGTCGACGACTGGCGCCGGCTGATGTCCGGCATCGACCTCGCCTTCATCACCAGCCCGGTGCCCTTCGAGGGCTCCTCGCCCAACTGGTACAAGGATCTCGGCTACATGGTGGAGCGGCTCAACGCCGACCCCGGGCCGACCGAGGGCCTGCTCGGGCGGTTCGCCGCGCTGCGCCGCTCGCCCGACGTGTCGGACCAGGTCGACGACGAGCTGCTGGCCACCGTGGCGCTCTCGCTGTTCGGCGCCGGCGCCGTCTCCACCTCGGCCTTCCTGCTGCACGCGATCATCGCGCTGCTCCAGCAGCCGGAGCTGGCCGACCGGCTGCGGGCGGAGCCGGCCGTGATCGGCCGCGCGGTCGACGAGCTGCTGCGGGTCAACCTCTCGATCGGCGACGCGCTGCCCCGGCTGGCGCTGGCGGACGTCCGCCTCGGCGAGGTGCTGGTGAAGGAGGGTGAGCTGGTGCTGGTCCTGGTCGAGGGGGCCAACTTCGACCCGGAGGTGTTCCCGCACCCCGAGAAGATCGATTTCGACCGGGAGAGCAACCCGCATCTGGCCTTCGGCGCCGGCCGGCACTTCTGCCCGGCGTCCGCGCTCGGCCGTACCCACGCCGAGATCGCGCTGACGGCGCTGGTGGAGCGGCTGCCGGGGTTGCGGCCGGCCCTGCCGATCGAGCAGCTGGCCTGGCGTCCGGGCTTCATCAAGCGGCTGCCGGAGCGCCTGCCGGTGATCTGGTAGCCGCCGCGGGGCCGGGCCCGCTCCGGCCTGGGACGGGGGCCGGGCCCGGGTGCGCCGCAGGTCGGGGACCGGCCGGCCCGGTCAGGCCCTGATCGGCCCCCGGTGCGGGCGGGTGCCCGGTCGGGGGCCGCTCGGCGTCAGGCCCGTACGCCGAGCAGGATCTCGCGGGTCCGCTCCCAGGTGGCGGGGTCGGCGGCGACCAGCAGGCCGTCCTCGCCGCCCGGCGGGTCGGGCCGGTAGGTGGAGCCGTCCAGTCGGGCGGAGACGCCGCCGGCCTCGGTGACCAGCAGCGAGCCGGGCGCGTGGTCCCACGGCAGGGTCCGCCAGTAGAAGATGAACTCCTGCTCGCCGTCCGCGATCTGGGGGTACTCCACCCCGGCGGCGTGCCGGCCGGGGGTGACCTCGCCGAAGGCGGCCGCGTTGGCCTTCAGCCGCTCGCGCTCGGCGGGGTCGACGAAGCGGCTCTTCACCGAGCCGCGCCAGTCACCCGGCCGGGCCGAGGCGGGCGTACGAGTCAGCCGCTCGCCGTTGCGCCAGGCGCCGGAGCCCAGCTCGGCGGCGTACGCCGTCGCGGTCATCGGCTGCCAGATCCAGGCCGCGACGGTCTGCCCGGCGCGCACCAGCGAGGCCATCACCGCGAAGTCGGGGCGGCCGGCGATGAAGTTGGAGGTGCCGTCCACCGGGTCGACCAGCCAGACGGCGGGCTCGGAGTCCAGGGCGCGGGCCAGCTCCGGGTCGGCCGAGACGGCCTCCTCGCCCACCACGGGGACGGGCAGCAGCTCCCGCAGCCGCCGGGCGATGATCACCTCGGCCTCCCGGTCGGCGACGGTGACCACCTCGCCGGGGGCCTTCTCCATCACCTCACCGGCCGCCAGCGCCCGGAAGCGCGGCACGACCACCTCGGCGGACGCCTCGGCGAGGATCTCCGCCACCTTCTCCATCAGCACGTGCCGCTCCCTTCGCTGACACCACTCTCGCACGGCTGTGCCACGTGGACCTGCGGCAGCCCCCTCGGCACCGGGCGGCGGGCGGCGGTCCGTGACCGGCCGGTCACGGACCGGTCCCGGTCACCCGCCGGCGGGCCCGTCCCCGGCCGCAAGCGGCGCCACGGCGTCCGGCCCGGCCGCCGGACCGTCCAGGAAGTGGAACCCCGGGCGAGGGTGCATCAGGAACTCGTGGTGCGAGATGTTCCAGGCGTACGCGCCGGCCATCGCGAACAGCACCCGGTCCCCGCTGCGCAGCCCGTCCACCGGGGCCCGGTGTGCGAGGACGTCCTTCGGGGTGCAGAGCTGGCCGGCCAGGGTGGCCCGCCCGGTGGTGGCGGCCGGCCGCGGCCAGGGGTGGTCCCAGCCGGCCACCGGCAGCACGTCGAAGGGCTGGTCGTGGCCCCGGGTGGCCGGGGTGCGCAGGTGATGGGTGCCGCCGCGGACGACGGCGAAGTCCTCGCCGTGGCTCTGCTTCACGTCCAGCACCTCGGTGGCGTACCACCCGCAGTACGCGGTCAGGGCCCGGCCGGGTTCGATCCGAAGGGTCAGGCCCGGGTGACGGTCGAGCAGCTTCTCCAGGCCGGTCCCGAAGGCCGTCCAGTCGAAGCGGGCGGCCGGATCGGCGTAGTCCACCGCCATGCCGCCGCCGACGTTGACCTCCGCCAGCGGGAACCGGTGCCGCCGGGCGAACCGCACCGACCAGTCCACCACCTGCTCGGCCAGCTGCAGCTGGGCCGGCGCCCGCAGGCCGCTCGCCAGGTGGGCGTGCACGCCGTGCAGCCGCAGCTGCCGCCCGAGCGGTCCGGCGAGCAGGGCCGCGCACGCGTCGGCGCGCTCCGGGTCCAGCCCGAACGGGGTCGGCCGGCCGCCCATCGCCAGCGCGACCGAGTCCAGCGGGCCGGCGCCCACCGGCAGGTTCACCCGCAGCAGCACGTCGACCACCGCGCCGGGCGTGTCCGCCAGGGCGCCGGCGAGCCGGTGCAGCTCCTGCTCGCTCTCGACGTGCCAGCGGTGCACCCCCAGGCCCACGGCGTCGGCGATCTCGGCCGGCGTCTTGCCCGGCCCGCCGAAGGCCAGCGCCGCGCCGGGCACGGCCGCCCGGACGTGCGCCGACTCGCCGCCGCTGGAGACCTCGTAGCCGTCCACCGCGCCGCGCAGCGCGGCCAGGACGGCGGGCTCGGGATTGGCCTTCGCCGCGTAGTACAGCTCCACCGGGTGGGGCAGGGCGGCCCGGACCGTCGCCGCATGCTCCCGCAGCAGGGGCAGGTCGTAGACGTAGGCCGGCAGTTCGTCGGCGGTCAGGGCGGCGACGTGCTGGCGAACCAGGGGGGTGACGGTCATCGGGGCCTCCGGGGGCGGGAGAGGGCGGGGGCGTGCGCGGGCAGGCGGACGGCCGCCGCCGGTGCGGCCCGGAGGAGGTCGGCGCGGCGGGTCGCGGGCGGGCGGCCCTCGGCCCAGGGCCGGGCCGGCGCGCCGGGCCCGGATCCGCGCCCGGTGGCCGGGGCGGGCGCCGACCCGCCGAGCGGGGACGGCAGCCGGACGTAGCCCGCCTCGCGGTCCGCCTTGCGCTCCCAGCGGGTCAGCAGATTCGCCTTGGCGGGCAGCGGCACCCCCGCCAGCAGGGCGCTCAGCCGGGGCGGGCAGCCGTTCGCGTCGGCATGGGCCCGCAGGGCGGCGCGGACGCTCCCCCAGAGCGCGCCCTCCAGCTCCGGGTGCAGGTCGGCGATCGCGGCCAGCAGCTCGGCGACGTGGTTGACCAGCAGGCAGTACACCACCCGGTCCCAGCCGCGCTGCGGGTCGTAGGCCATCGGCCCGGCCACCTCCGGCGGCAACCGGGCGAGCAGCGCCGCGTTCTGCCCGGGGAGGAGCTTGGTGCCCTCCAGATCGCGGAAGAGCACCTGCACCGGGCGGCCGTCGCCGTCCACACCGATCAGCACGTTCTGCAGGTGCGGCTCCAGCACCACCCCGTGGTCGAAGTAGGCGGCCAGCACCGGCGGCAGCAGCAGCCGCAGGTACGTCCGCCACCAGTCCAGCGCGGCCGCCGGGCCGGCGCCGGCGAGCAGCCGGGCGATGTGCGCGGAGCTGGTCGGGTACTCGTCGGCCACGGCGGCCGCCAGCAGCGGGGTGACGCCGGGGCGCAGCACCCCCGCCAGGCCCTCCCGGACGATCAGCCCGAAGCCCTCGAACAGGGTGACGTCCGGCGTCCCGTCCGGCCCGGGCAGGGCCAGCGTGCGGAAGGCCGGCTCGCGGAGCACGGCCGCGTCCGGGAACCGCCCGGCCAGCTCGTCGAGCGCCGGGGCCAGCAGCCTGGTCAGCGCGACCGCGCCGGTCAGCTCGTACGCGGCGTTCTTGCGCAGGCAGTTGGTGATCCGGATGTTCAGGCTGAACTTGAGGAAGGCGCCCTCGCCGTACAGGGTGCGCACCGAGGCCGTCGGGGTGAACGGCGCGCCGCCGGTGCCGAGGTCCAGCACCTTGCCGCGCGCGAGGGCGGCCCGCAGTGCGGGGGCGCCGCGCAGCAGCTCGTACTGCCAGGGGTGTGCGGGCAGCAGCCGGTACCCGGCGGGGACTTCGCGCAGTCCGTCGAGCAGGTCGGTGACCGCCGGGTCCAGGCTCTCCTCGGCGAGCAGGTCGGCCCGCACCGCGAGGTGGCGCAGCGGGAAGGCGGCCCGGGCCTCCGGCGCGTACGCGGCCCAGGCGGCCCGGCCCTCCGAGCGCGACTTGGGCGCCGGGTGGAACCGGTGGCCGAACAGCAGGGCCTGCTCGGACTCCAGGTACCGGTCCCCGCCCGGTTCACCCCGCCCGGACAGCGCGTTGCTGACCCCCTCGTGGCTGGAGGCCAGCTGCTCGGCGAACTCCTCGTTGTCGACCCCGCTGCGCAGCGTCAGTTCCTGCCCGATGTGGCCGGCCAGCTCGCGCCAGTCCAACTCGGCCCAGCCGTCCCCCCGTTCCTCGCTGACCGGGCCGGTGAAGCGGTGGGCGCCGATCAGCGAGGTGCGTCGCAGGGCGACCCGCAGCAGCGTTCCCCGCCGGGGGAGCCGGATCAGCAGCCGGCCGTCGGCGACGGCGCTCTGCTGTTCGGGCCCGGAGACCTCGCGCAGCAGGCAGTTGAGCAGGGTGTGCGCCACCGCCTGATCGGCGGAGGGGAGTTCAGGGGTGTCGGGGGTGGGCGGCGGTACGGGCAACGGCATCAACGACTCCAGCGGGTGCGGGGGAGGAGGGTGGGCGCGGCCGCACCGGCGGCCACCACGGCGTCCCCGGAGGCCGGGGCGGGACCCGGCCGGGCAGTGCCGGGGAGCGGGGCAGGCGGGCGGCCACGGCCGGCCTCCGCGGTCGTCATCGTGGAGTCCCTTGCCGGCGCAGGTAGTTGGGGCCGCTGGTGTAGTGCTTGTTGATGTCGGCGGCGCCGGAGCGCTCCTTGCTGAGCAGCGTCCCCGCGGTGACCATGGCCTTGACCGGGAGCCGGTCGGCCTCCAGCACGGCGGCGCGGAGCGCGGCGCCGTCCGCGCCGAGCCGGTCGAGGGCCTCGGTGAGGCGCCTGCGCAGCAGGCCCAGCGAGGTCTCCAGCGGGGCCCGGCCGTGTGCGGCCAGGGCGAAGGCGAGGGAGGCCGCGCAGAGGTGGACGGTGATGGTGGTGAAGAGGTCGGTGAGCGGCCGGTCGCTGCTCCCGGTCATCCGGGGGTCGGCGAACTCGCCCGGCGGGGGGCCCAGTTCGCCGAGGGCGGCGGCGAGGCGGGGGCCGTTGACCCGCAGTCCGTCGTTGTCCTTGCAGAGCAGCCGCAGCCGGGTGGCGCCGCCGGCCCGGTCGAGGACCAGCGAGGTGTTCTGCTGGTGCGACTCCAGCGCCACGCCGTAGCGGAAGAGGGTGGTCTGCCAGTCCAGCAGCAGGGTGAGCAGGGCGTCGTAGAGCGCGAGCGGGTCGCCGTCGTAGAACCGGTCGGCGAGGTGGTCGAGGACGAGCCGGCCGCCCGGAGCGGTGGCCGCCAGCGCGGCCAGCGGGACGTTGACGGCCTCGTCCAGGCCGGCCGGCTGGCGGCGCAGCAGGACGGCCAGCAGCTCGTGGCCGCCCTCGGTCCAGGACTGTTCGTCGGCGTGCAGGACGGTGCCGGCGAACCGCGGCTCCCGGCCGATCACGGTCTCCAGCAGCCGCTGCCCGGCGGCTCCGTCGGGCAGCACGCCGGCCTTGATGGTGCGCCGGTTGCGCCGGCCGAGGGTGGCGGTGGCCAGCGGCAGCTTGAGGTGGCAGCGCGGGTCCCGGGCCACGGCGACGGTCCGCATCGACAGGGTGGGGACCACCTCCAGGTACGCCTTGCGGCCCGGTACGGCGAGGCCCGCCAGGCCGGCGGCGCGCAGGGCCTCGGCCAGCGGCGGGCCGGCGGTCAGCGGATGGACGGGCAGGGTGAGGTGGTCGCGGGGCAGTTCGGGCAGGCCGATGTCGGCGGGGGTGGGCCACCAGTCGGGCAGCGGCCGCGGGCCGGGGGGCTCGACCGTGCCGGGCGGCAGCGCGATCCAGTGCAGTTCGAAGGTGGGGTGGAACTCGGGTGCGTGGCCGACGAGTTCGTCCTCGGTCAGACCGGAGCGGCCACGGGCGGTGGGGTACACCGGGTGGTCCAGGTAGGCCGCCAGGGTGTCCTGGGCGAGGGCGGCGGCCGGACCCGTCCAGTCGGCCGGGTCGGCGCCGTACCGGGCGGCGAGGGCGGCCAGCACCCCGGGCCGGGCCCGGTCGTGCAGCTCCATGGTGGCCAGCGTCTGCCGGCACTCCTCGGCGAAGTCCTCGTGGCCGCCGCGGTCCTCGGGGTCGGCGAAGTCCCGCACCCGGGCCAGGACGGCCGCCAGTGAGGTGAGGCGGACGCCGTCGGCCTCCAGCAGCGGCAGCCGGGCGGCGTACTCGCACTGGAACCCGTCCTCGGCCACCGGCAGCAGCAGGGTGCCGGCGTCGAGGTCGAGGCGCAGCCAGCGGCCGTCGGCCCGGTCGGTCGGCACGCCGCGGGTCCGCAGCCCCAGCACGTCCTCGCGCAGCAGAGCCGAGAGCACCCGGAGGGTCAACTGCTGTTCGGTGTTCACGGTGTGATCTCCCACCGCTGGGCGGCGGCGAACCCGGCGGCGGCCTCGCGGAGCGCGGCGAGGTCCGGGCCGAGGGCCCAGATCAGGCCGAGGTAGTCGCGATTTGTGCGGTAGTGGGGGTGCCGCTCGCCGAGGGCCCGCAGCGGGCGGTAGGAGAGCTGGACGCCGCCGTCGACCAGCTCGGTCGGCCCGGGGGCGGCGGTGAGGGTGCCGGCCCGGTCGGCGCAGACGGCCAGGTTGTGGGCGTGCAGGTCGCCGCGGGCGCCGAGGTCGGCGGGCAGCCGCTCGCCGAGGTGGGTGCGCAGGACGAGTTCGAAGTAGGGGATGCCGAGCACCCGGGCCATCGCCAGGTCGGCCCGGTCGCCGATGGCCCGGTAGTTGACCTCGACGATCCTGGCCCGGCCGTCGGCCTGGACGATGAACTCGGTGTGGCAGGCGCCGAGTCCCACGCCGAGTTCGTCCAGCTGGACGAGCACCTGGTCGACCACGGCCTTCGGGTGGGCGTGGACGAACTCCAGCGCCTCCTCGATGAAGCCGGGCGGCTGGGAGACCCGGGTGCGGAACCCGCCGAGCACGTGCCTGGTCCGCCCGTCGCCGAGCGTCTCCAGCGTGTGCAGGTCGCCGACCAGGAACTCCTCGACCACCAGGGCTGCGCCGCTGCGCCGCTGCTGGATCTCGGTGCCGAGCCTGATCAGCGCGTCGAGGTCCTCGGCCAGCACGACGTCCTCGCTGGCCACGCCCTCCCGGGGCTTGACGATGCAGGGGAACGGGACGTCCAGGGCGGCGAGTTCGGCGATGTCCTGCCCCGGGGCCAGTTCGGCCGACCGGACCGCGTCCAGGCCGGAGGCGGTGAGGTGGCGGCGCAGCTCGGCCTTGTTCTTGGCCCGCAGGGTGGCCTTCCAGTCCTTGGCCGGGAGGCCGAAGTACCCGGCCGCCAGGGCGGCCTGGGTCTGCAGGTGGTCGCTGTTGGTGAAGACCGCGTCCGGTGCGTGGTGGCGGGAGATCCGGCTGACGACCTCGCGGAAGTCCTGGACCTGGCACTCCAGCACCTCGACCGGATGGGGGAGCGCCGTGCAGGCGGCGCGGTGGGCCTCGGCCGAGTCGGTGAGGACGGTGACGTCGAGCCCCAGTGCCGCGGCGGCCGGCAGGAAGCCCTCGGTGACCGAGTCGGTGGGGTTGAGGGCGAGCAGGTACAGCCGCATGAGGGGCGGTCCTCTCCGGTGACGGTGACGGTGACGGGGGCAGGGACGGTGGCAGGGGCAGGGGCAGGGACGGTGACAGGGGCAGGGGCGGCGGCAGGGGCAGGGGCAGGGACGGTGACAGGGGCAGGGGCGGCGGCGTACCGGGGTGTCCGGTCGGTCGGCGGGCACCGGTGCCGGTCCTCCACGGCCTGCCCGGACGGGGGAGGACCATGCCGCGTGCGGCCGGGCTCGTTCCCCGCCGGTCGGTGCCGCTCCGGTGCCGGTCCGCCGGGTCGGTCGGGTCGTGGGGGAGGTCACCGGGGCGGGGTCGCTGCCGCCGTTCCGCCCTCCGGCCGACCTGCCGGGACCGGGGGCGTGGGCCGGGCGGCTCTTCGGCACTCCGCGAGTCCCGGCCCCGGCTGATCATCTTTCAGCACGGGACGGAATCCTAGGTTAGGTGTGCCTAAGTGCGTCAAATCCGAGCCGCGCCGCCGGCCCGCCGGGGTGGTGGGTGATGCGCAGTCACTTTCTAGCTATAAGGTGAGCCTCACCTTAGTAGACTGTGCTCGATGCTTCTGGAGCCCCCATGCCCGACATGCGGTCGATCCGGCCCGGTGCCGTCGATCTGCCGGGCGGGACGTACCACCGTCTCGCCGCCCGGTGCCCCGCCCTGCGGGTCGAACTGACGACGGCTCAGGGCCCGGCCGCGACCCCCGGGCAGGACTGGGCCGGCATGGCCGACGTCGAGCTGCACCTCGATCGGCTGATCGCCGGCGAGGCCACCCGCATCCTGGCGGGCCACGACTGCACCCCGCGCGACCACGTCGCCGCCTCCCGGCTGCTGCACCACTACCTGTGGACCGTCTGCCTGCTCGTCAGCGGCCCCTGGTACCTGGAGCGCCGGGTGCCCCGGATCCGCCCGGAGGACGTCTGGATCGACCCCGTCGGCGGCGGCCTGGCGCTGCGCCCCGGCGACTTCGCCTGCCTGCCGGACGACCCCGCGGCCGGCCTGCCGGGAGCGCGGGTGCTGGCCGGCGAGGCCGAGCTGCGGGCCGAGCTGCGGGCGGTCGTCGCCGGCCACGTCACCCCGGTGCTCGCCGCCTTCCAGGCCCCCCTGAAGCGCGGCCCGCGCGCGCTGTGGGGCATGGTCACCGACGACCTGGTCTCCGGCGTCTGGTACCTGGGCCGGATGCTCGGCGAGGAGGGGGCCGCCGTCGCGGCCGCCACCGCGCTGCTCCCCGGTGACACCCCGCCCTTCCCCGGCGCCGCCGCGTTCCGCACCCTGCCGGGCACCGAGGGGCGGCTGCACCGGACCCGCACCCGGCTCGGCTGCTGCCTCTACTACACCGTCCGGCCCGCCGAGACCTGCCTCACCTGCCCGCGCACCGGCGACGCCGAACGGGTGCGGCGGCTGGAACTGCCCGTCCCCTGAGGCGCCGCCGGCCCGGCGGGCGCCCCACCGCTCAGGCGGTGGCCGGCTCCCGCTCGACGGCGGGCCCGGCCGGCGCGGCCGGTTCGGGGCGGCGTCGGTAGCGGCCCTCGGTGGCGGTCAGTCCGGCCAGCAGCAGGGCCGCCCCGGCGGCCAGCACGGTGACCCGGAACGGGGCGCCCGGCCCCCATCGCTCGGCGGCCCAGCCGCCGGCCAGTGTCCCCGCGGACTGCGCCAGGGTGATGCTGCTGACCAGCGCGGCCATCGCCTCGCCCAGCCGGCCGGCCGGGACGGTCCGCTCGACCAGCCCGAACATCGTGATCATCTGCGGTGCGACGGCCACCCCGACGCACCCGATGGCCGCTGTCAGCGCTGCCGTGGTGTGCCCCGCGACCAGCAGCAGCAGCGAGCCGGCGAACAGCAGCGCGGTGCCCGTCCGCAGCCGCAGCGGCAGGCCCAGTCGGGTCGGCAGGGCTGCGGTGGCCACCCCGGAGAAGGCGCTGGTGAATCCGAGGAACGCGTACAGCAGCCCGGCGGCCCCCGGCTGCCCGAGGGCTTCGGTGCTCGCCGTGACGCCGACCTGCAGCGAGCCGAAGCAGGCCCCGAGCAGGGCCATGCCGGCCAGCAGCAGGACGTAGGGGGTGGTCAGCAGCGGCTCCGCCGACCGGACCCGGCGGGTGTCCTCGCCGGGGGAGGCGCTCGGGTGCAGGGCGAACAGGGTGGCGCAGACGCCGACCAGCGCGGCGCCGAGCAGCAGGCCGGCCGCCGGGTCGGCGAAGGTGGCCAGCAGGCCGACCAGGGCCGGTCCTGTGGTGAAGCTGATCTCGTCGACGATCCCGTCCAGCGACATCATCGAGGAGGTCAACTCACGCTTCCCGCCGGCGAGTCGTACCCATCGGCTGCGCGAGAGCGGCCCCACCAGCGGCATCGACAGGCCGACCAGTGCGGCCGGTGCGATCTGCCAGCCGAGCGGCGCGTCCCGCTCGGACGCCAGCACCAGGGCCAGGATCGCCGCGGTGTTCAGCACGGCCGCGGCCAGCCCCACCGGCCGCTGGCCGCGGCGGTCCGCGAGCCGGCCGACCAGCGGGCCGCCGATGCCCTGGCCGATCGCCAGTGCCCCGGTCGCCGCCGAGCCGCGCCAGACGCTGCCGGTGTTGCCGGTCACCAGCAGCAGCGTCCCGATCGGGCACATCGCGTTCGGCAGTCGTCCGAGCAGCGACCAGAGCAGGACCCGCCGCCCGGTCAGCCCCACGGCCGACCTGAACTTCTCCACCACGGCCATCGATCACCCTCACCCGGGCCGGTCCGGGGCGCCCGCCTCCCCGTTCGCCGGCCCTACCAGGAACGGACCTGCGGGTGAGCCTCGACCGTACGGGCCGGTGGAACGGCACGGTAACCGTGTGATCACCCAGCGCGCTCGGCGGCGTACGGACGGTGCGGTTGGAGGACCGGCCAAGCGGGTGGTGCGTGCGGGCACCGAGCGGTCCGGCCGGGCAATCCGCGGACGATCCGGGGTGAACGTCGGGGGCCCGGCACCGTGCGCGCAGGGGGCGGGATCAGGGCGCGGGCGTTCCGGTCAGGTCCCGCCGGATCTGGTCGAGGATCAGGCCGGCGCCGGTGTAGCCGATGCCGAGCATCCAGAGGTTGTCGTCGACCTGGAAGGTCCGGTTGTTCCGAACCGCGTCGAGGTTCTTCCAGAGCGTCCCGCCGGTGATCTTCGCCTGGTCGGACTTGGCTGCGTCGCCGTACGTCGACCAGAAGATCACGTCGGCGGCGGCCCGGTCGACCTGCTCCGGGCTGATCTCCAGCGAGAAGCCGGTCCGGTCCTGGTCGGCGGGCCGGCCGAGGCCGAGGTCGTGCAGGATCGAGCCGACGAAGGTGTCGTTGAGGTACAGGCGGGTGGGGGAGCCGGCCAGGAAGCGCGCCACCTCGACCTTGACGCCCTTGGCCTTCTCCGGGCCGCCCAGGGCGGCGACCAGCGCCTGGGCCTTCGCCCGGTACCCGGCCTCGGTGGCCGTCGCCTCGTGTCGCCGCCCGAGGGCCTCGGCGTGCAGCCGGAAGTTCTCCTGCCAGGCCGGGCCGGTGGTCTTCGTCAGGACGGTCGGAGCGATCTTCGCCAGGTCCTCGTAGTGCTTGTCGTCCCGGGCCTGGCTGCTGAGGATCAGATCCGGCCGCAGGGCCGCGATCGCCTCCAGGTTCGGCGATCCGATGGTGCCGACCGGCTTGACGTCCTTGAGCCGCTCCGCCGGCAGGTAGCCGGGGAAGGGCGCGCCGGCCGCCGTCGTGGTGGCGCCCACGGGGGTGATGCCGAGGGTGATCGCGGAGTCCAGCGAGTCGGTGTCGAGGACGACCACCCGCGCCGGCCGGGCCGGGACGGTGCTCTCGCCGCGGGCGTGCCGGACGACGTGGGAGCCCCCGGTCGTGGCCGCCTCCCCGCCGGGGGCGGCCGGCGTGCCGGACCCGCAGCCGGCGAGGAGGAGGCCGCCCGCCAGCGCGACGGCGACGGCGGCGGAACGGTGGGGCGTACGGGACATCGCGCGGCTCCAGGGCTCGGGGGCGCTCGGCGGCGGGGGATGCCTGCCCACCCGTGCCGATCGCTACGCGCGGGTGGTGCCCCCGGCCCGGCCGTTCGTCCCCGTCAGGTGCCGGCCGCGCCGCCCGCCGGGGCGGCTCCCTCGCCGCCGTCCTGCCGTCGCCGGCGCAGCACCTCGTCGTACTCCGCATGCACCCGGTGGTCCAGCGCCAGCGCGAACTGGGCGTCCGCGACCGTCCGGGCCAGCGGGCGGATCCGCAGGATCTGCTCGGTCAGGTGGGCGGCCTCGCCCGGGGGCAGCGGCCGGTCGTCGGCGAGGGCGCCGAGCAGGTGCTCCCGGACCAGGCCGACGAACAGTTCGGCGATCGCGTCCACGTGTTCCTGGGTGCGGCGGCTGGCCTCCAGGACGACGGCGAGCGGGACGCCCTCGGCCACCAGGGCGGTGGTGGCGTCCATCAGCCGGCGGCTGATGTGGGTGATGCCGTCCGCCCGCACGGTGATGAAGCCCTGGGCGACCGACTCGGCGGTGTTGGCCTCGGTCAGCTGGTCGCCGAAGGCCGCGTCGAGTTCGTCCCAGTCCAGGTCGACCGGGGTCTCGTCGGACCATGGGGCGATGATCGCGGCCTCCAGGCCGATCAGTTCGGCGACGTCGCGCCCGCTCTCGCCGGCGCCGATCAGTTCGGCGATGCCGCCGAGGGTGTGGCCGCGCTCCAGCAGTTCGGCGATCACCCGCAGCCGGGCCAGGTGGGCCTCGCCGTACCAGGCGATCCGGCCCTCCTTGCGGGGCGGCTGGAGCAGCTTGCGCTCGCGGTAGAAGCGCAGGGTACGGGTGGTGATGCCGGCGGCCTCGGCCAGCTCCTCCACCCGGTACTCGCGCCGCGCTGTCGCCGCTGCTGCTGATCGGAGCTTCTCCACGGCGCTCAGCATAGGCGTGGAGGGGGTGGAACCGGCGCTGCCGGGCTTCTTCCATGAACTGTCAACAAGAGCTACCCTGCCAATCGTGCCAGTGATTACTGGCGCGGATTTAATGGACGTGCGCACCTTCACCCCCACCCTCAGGAGGGACGCCGCATGGCACCCACCCCCAAGCGCGCCGAGCCGACGGCGCCCGCCACGCCCCACGTGCGGGTCGCCGTGATCGGCTCCGGCTTCGGCGGCCTCGGCGCCGGCGTCCGCCTGCGCCGCGCCGGGATCACCGACTTCGTCATCCTGGAGCGCGCCGACTCGGTCGGCGGCACCTGGCGGGACAACAGCTACCCGGGCTGCGCCTGCGACGTGCCCTCGCACCTCTACTCCTTCTCCTTCGCGCCCAACCCCGAATGGCCGCGCAGCTTCTCCGGCCAGCCGGACATCCGCGCCTACCTGGAGAAGGTCACCGACGTCTTCGGCCTGCGCCCGCACCTGCGCTTCAACGCCGAGGTGACCGAGGCCCGCTGGGACGTCGAGCGGACCCACTGGCGGATCACCACCAGCGCCGGCCGATGGACCGCCGACGCGATCGTCTCCGCCGCCGGGCCGCTCGCCGACCCGCAGATCCCCGACCTGCCCGGCCTGGACACCTTCCCCGGCAAGGTGTTCCACACCTCCCGCTGGGACCACGACTACGACCTCGACGGCAAGCGCGTCGCCATGGTCGGCACCGGCGCCTCGGCCGCCCAGATCATCCCCGACATCCAGCCCAGGGCCGGCCGGCTGACGGTCTTCCAGCGCACCCCCGCCTGGGTGCTGCCGCGCCGCGACCGCGAGATCACCACCGCCGAGAAGTGGCTGCACGACCGGCTCCCGGTCACCGCCCAGCTCCGCCGCGGCGTCCTGTTCGCCCTGCGCGAGCTCCAGGTGGACGCCTTCGTCCGGCGCCCCGGCGCGCTGCGCCTGGTGCAGAAGATCGCCGAGCGGCACATCGCGGCCGGCGTCCTCGACCCGGCGCTGCGGGCCCGGCTGACCCCCGACTACCGGATCGGCTGCAAGCGCATCCTGCTGAGCAACACCTACTACCCGGCGCTGGCCGCCGCCAACACCGAGGTGGTCGCCACCGGCCTGTCGCAGGTGCGCGGCTCCACCCTGGTCGCTGCCGACGGCAGCGAGCACGAGGTGGACGCCATCGTCTTCGGCACCGGCTTCCACGTCACCGACATGCCCATCGGCGCCCGGGTGTTCGGCGCGGACGGCCGCAGCCTCGCCGAGGAGTGGAAGGAGGGCATGGAGGCGCTGCGCGGCTCCACCGTCCGGGGCTTCCCCAACCTGTTCTTCGTGATCGGCCCGAACACCGGCCTCGGCAACAGCTCGATGATCCTGATGATCGAGTCGCAGCTGAACTACCTGGTCGACGCTCTCACCACCCTGGAGTCCGTCGGGGCCACCGCGATGCAGCCCACCGCCCGCGCCCAGCGGCAGTGGAACCTCGCCCTGCAGCACCGGATGTCGCGCACGGTCTGGTCCACCGGCGGCTGCACCAGCTGGTACCAGGACGCGGGCGGCAAGAACACCGTGCTGTGGCCCGGATCCACCACCGGCTTCCGGCGGGCCACCCGCCGGGTCGACCTGGCCGAGTACGAGCTGATCAAGCGCACCGCCGCCGAGCCCGCCCCGCACGCCCAGGAGGTCCTCGCATGAGCCCCGCGATCCCCGCCGACTGCGTCCCGCCCACCCCCGTCGAGGAGTTGCGGATCCGCTCGGCGGACGGCACCGAACTGCACGCCGAGGTGCACGGCGACCCCGCCGCGCCGACCGTCCTGCTCGCCCACGGCTGGACCTGCTCGATCGCCTTCTGGGCCCCGGTGATCCGCCAACTCGCCGGTGAGTTCCGCCTGGTGGCGTACGACCAGCGCGGCCACGGCCGCAGCGACGTCCCGGCGGGCCGGGCCGGGTACGGCACCCGGGCGCTCGCCGACGACCTGGAGGCGGTGCTCACCCGGGTGGTCCCGGCGGGCGGGCGGGCGCTGCTCGCCGGCCACAGCATGGGCGGTATGACCATCATGGCCGCCGGCGACCGGGCCGAGGTGGCGAGCCGGACGGCCGCCGCCCTGCTGGTCAGCACCGGCGCGAGCGACCTGGTCGCCGAACTGCGGGTCGCGCCGGACGCCCTGCGCAGCCCCCGCCTGCGGCGCTTCCTGCACCAGCGGATCCTGAAGTCCCGGCTGCCGCTCGGACCGGTCACCGGAGTGAGCCGGGCGGTGCTCGGGTACGCCACCATGGGCCCGTCCTCGCCGGCCGGCCGGGTCGAGGCGATCGCCCGGATCGTGCACGCCTGCCCGACCCCCGTCCGCGCCCACTGGGCCGGGGTGCTGGGCGAGTTGGACGTCAGGGGCGGGCTGGCCGCACTGGCCGCGCCGACCGCCGTGATCGTCGGCACCGACGACCGGCTGACCCCGCCGGTGCTCGCGCACCGGATCGTCGCGGGCCTGCGCGACCCGCAGGGCCTGCTGCTGCTGCCCGGCACCGGGCACATGGCGCCGGTCGAGCGGCCGGCCGAGGTCGCCGCCGAGATCCGCCGTCTTGCCGTCGCCCACCTGGGCGCCCCCGCCGAGAGGAGCACCGCCGCATGAGCGCCGTCCCGCCGCTGTCCGCCCAGGTCGTCGTCGTCACCGGAGCCGCCCGCGGGGTCGGCGCGACCCTGGCCCGCAAGCTCGCCGCGCGGGGGGCCAAGGTCGCCCTGGTCGGCCTGGAGCCCGCCGAGCTGAAGGAGGCCGCCGCGCTCTGCGGGCCGGACGCCTCCTCCTGGGAGGCCGACGTCACCGACCTCGAGGCGCTGACCGCGACCGCCCGGGCGATCCAGGACCGCTACGGCCGGATCGACGCGGTGGTGGCCAACGCCGGCATCGCGATCGGCGGCCCGCTGCTGGACAGCGACCACCGGGCGTTCAGCCGGGTGATCGAGGTCAACCTGCTGGGCAGCGTCGCCACCGCCCGGGCCTTCCTGCCCGCGCTCGCCGGGAGCGGCGGCTACCTGCTGCAGATCGCCTCGCTGGCGGCGATGACCCCGGCGCCGCTGATGAGCGCCTACTGCGCCAGCAAGTCGGGGGTGGAGGCCTTCGCCCACGCGCTCCGCGCCGAGGTCGCCCACCAGGGCGTCAAGGTCGGTGTCGGGTACCTGAGCTGGACCGACACCGACATGGTGCGCGGGGCCGACCAGGACGTCGTGCTGCGGCAGATGCGCTCCCGGCTGCCCTGGCCGGCCAACAAGACCTACCCGCTCGATCCGGCGGTCGACCGCCTGGTGGCCGGCATCGCCCGCCGCTCGGCGCACGTCTACGCCCAGGCCTGGCTGCGCGCCATGCAGCCGGTCCGCTCGCTGCTGCCCGGTCTGATCGCGACCGTCGGGGCCCGTGACATCGCCAAGCTCGCCCCGCAGTTGAGGGCGACCGCGAGCACCCGGCTGCGCCCGGTCGGGGCCGGCGGGGAGGCCGACTCGGCGGCCCGCTCGGCCGGGACGGCGGGCGGGACGGAGTAGGGGGCGGGAGCGGTCCCGGGCGGGCGAAGGAGAGCGCCGGCCCGGGGCCGTCGTCCGTCCGGCGGACCGTCCGCTCCCGAAGTCCACGGGGGGCTTCGTCCCCGTACCCGGTGGGGGCCGACGCCCGGGTGACGGGCCGTCCGGCCCTGAAGTCCGCGGGCCGAGGCCCGGGTGACGGGCCGTCCGGCCCGACTCCTCGCGGGGCCGCCATGGCGCCGGGGATCGCTGCCGCGGTACGCCCACGAGCTGGGAAGCGGCCCGGATGTCGGTGTGTTCGGGCAGCGGAATCGGTACCGTCGGGGACATGACCACTGCCCTCATCACCGGCGCCACCGCCGGCATCGGCGCCGCGTTCGCCGTCAAGCTCGCCCGCGCCGGCCACAACGTCGTCCTGGTCGCCCGGGACACCGGCCGGCTGGCCGAGTACGCCGAGAAGCTGTCCGCCGAGTACGGTGTCGAGGCCGAGGCGCTCACCGCGGACCTGGCCACCGACGCCGGTATCGCCGCCGTCGAGGAGCGCCTCGCGGACCCGGCCCGGCCGGTGGACCTGCTGATCAACAACGCCGGCTTCGGCAACAAGGGCGCCTTCCTCACCGTGCCGCTGCAGGGCGATCTGGACATGCAGAAGGTGCACATCGAGGCCGTCCTGCGGCTGACCGCCGCCGCCCTGCCGGGGATGCGCGAGCGCCGGCTCGGCGGCGTGATCAACGTGGCCTCGGTGGCGGCCTTCCTGCCGCGCGGCACGTACGGGGCGAGCAAGGCCTGGGTGGTGAGCTTCACCCAGGGCGTCGCCCGTGACCTGGGCGACTCCGGGGTGCGGATGATGGCGCTCTGCCCGGGCTTCACCCGGACCGAGTTCCACCAGCGGGCCGGCATGGGCACCTCGGACATCCCCTCCTGGGGCTGGCTGTCGGCGGAGCGGGTGGTGAACGAGGCGATGCGCGACTTCGCCCGCGGCCGGTCGCTGTCCGTCCCCGGCAAGCGGTACAAGGCGGCGGTGGCGGTGGCCAGGCTGCTGCCGTCCGGCGCGCTCGGCGGGGTGTCCTCGAAGGCGGCGCGGACGTACGGCAAGGAGTGACGGCGGGCGCGGGGGCGGGCAGGGGCCGCGGTGCGGGGCGGGTGCGGGAGCGGGAGCGGAAGGAATAGATCAAGCCTCATTATTAGCTTCGCTAACTATGAGCTATTCTCTGTATGCTGGCTCCCCGCCCGCCCCACCACCCTGCCCGAAACATCTGGAGGTCGAGGCTTGAGGCCCGACAGCACCGGCTGGACCCCGCCCACCCGCCCCGAGAGCGAGCCGCCCCCGCCCAGGCAGCTGCGCCGCATCCTGGCGCTGTTCCGCCCGTACCGCGGCCGACTCGGGGTGGTCGGCCTGCTGGTCGCCGCCTCCGCCGTGGTCTCGGTGATCTCGCCCTTCCTGCTCCGCGCGGTACTCGACACCGCGATCCCGCAGGGCCGGACCGGCCTGCTCAGCCTGCTGGTGCTGGGCATGATCACGGCGGCCGTGGTGAACAGCATCTTCGGCGTCGTGCAGACCCTGCTGTCCACCACCGTCGGCCAGCGCGTCATGCACGACCTGCGGACCACGGTCTACGCTCACCTGCAGCGGATGTCCCTGGCCTTCTTCACCCGGACCAGGACCGGCGAGGTGCAGTCCAGGATCGCCAACGACATCGGCGGCATGCAGTCCACCGTGACCTCCACCGCCACCTCGCTGGTCTCCAACTTCACCTCCGTGGTCGCCTCCGTGGTCGCCATGCTGGCGCTGGACTGGCGGCTGACCGTGGTGTCGCTGCTGCTCCTGCCGCTCTTCGTCTGGATCAGCCGGCGGGTCGGCGGCGAGCGCAAGAAGATCACCACCGAGCGGCAGAAGCAGCTGGCGCTGATGTCCTCGGCGGTCCAGGAGTCGCTCTCGGTCAGCGGCATCCTGCTCGGCCGCACCATGGGGCGCTCCGACTCGCTGTCCCGCGAGTTCACCGAGCAGTCCGACCGGCTGGCCGACCTGGAGGTCCGCTCCAGCATGGCCGGCCGCTGGCGGATGAACGCCATCCAGATCGTGATGGCCGCGATGCCCGCGCTGATCTACTGGGCCGCCGGGCTGGCCCAGGCGGGCGGCGCCCCGATCGTCTCGGTCGGCACCCTGGTCGCCTTCGTCTCGCTGCAGCAGGGCCTCTTCCGGCCCACCATCAGTCTGCTCTCCACCGGCGTCCAGGTGCAGACCTCGCTGGCGCTGTTCCAGCGCATCTTCGAGTACCTGGACCTGCCGGTCGAGATCGCCGAGCCGGCCCGGCCCGTCCACCTGGAGCGGATCACCGGGGAGGTCCGCTTCGAGGGCGTCGACTTCCGCTACGACCCGGCCCAGGAGCGGCCCACGCTGGCCGGGATCGAGCTGAAGGTGCCGGCCGGCGGTTCGCTGGCGGTCGTCGGCGAGACCGGCTCGGGCAAGACCACGCTCAGCTACCTGGTGCCGAGGCTCTACGACGTCACCGGCGGGCGGGTCACCATCGACGGCACGGACGTGCGCGAGCTGTCCTTCGAGACACTCTCCCGCGCGGTCGGCGTGGTCTCCCAGGAGACCTACCTCTTCCACGCCTCGGTCGCCGACAACCTGCGCTTCGCCAAGCCGGACGCCACCGACGAGGAGCTGGTCGCGGCCGCCCGGGCGGCGCAGGTCCACGACATGATCGCGGGCCTGCCGGACGGCTACGACACCATGGTGGGCGAGCGCGGCTACCGCTTCTCGGGCGGTGAGAAGCAGCGTCTGGCGCTGGCCCGGACGATCCTGCGCAATCCGCCGGTGCTGATCCTGGACGAGGCGACCAGCGCCCTGGACAACCGGACCGAGCTGGCCGTCCAGCAGGCGATCGACGCGCTGGCCGCCGGCCGGACCACCATCACCGTCGCGCACCGGCTCTCCACGATCCGCTCCGCGGACCAGATCGTGGTGCTCGACCGGGGGGAGGTCGTCGAGCTGGGGACGCACGATCAGCTGGTGGAGGCCGGCGGGCGGTACGCCGCGCTGCTGCGGCGGGAGGGCCCGGTGGGGGCCCCGGAGCCGAGCGGGGCCGGCCACGGGTGAGGCCGGGCCCCGGCGCGGGCGTTCTGGCGAGGGCTCGCGGGCTCAGGCGGCCTTGGGGAGCTCGTTGTAGCTGGTCGCGACCTCCTGGCCGGACAGCTCCTGGATGGCCCGCATCACCTCGTCGGTGACCTGCCGGCGGGCCTGCGCCGAGCGGGCCTGGCCGTGCAGCTCGGCGAAGTGCAGCGGCTCGCCGAAACGGACGGTCACCTTGCGCACGCGCGGGATCCGCCGGCCGACCGGCAGGATCTCCTCCGGGCCCTCCAGCGCCACCGGCACCACGGGCACCCCGGCGGTCAGCGCCAGCCAGGCGACGCCGGTCTTGCCGCGGTACAGCCGGCCGTCCAGCGAGCGGGTGCCCTCGGGGTAGATGCCGAAGGCCTTGTCGTCCTCCAGGATCTCCAGCGCCGACTGCAGCGAGGCCTGCGCCGAGCGGTAGGTGCCGCGCTCGACCGCCACGGCGCCGATCGCCTCGAAGAAGCCCCGGGACAGCGCGCCCTTGAGGCCGGTGCCGGTGAAGTACTCGGCCTTGGCCAGGAAGTGCACCTGGCGCGGTGCGGTCAGCGGGATGACCACGCTGTCGATGAAGGACAGGTGGTTGCTGGCCAGGATCACCCCGCCCTTGCGCGGCACGTTCTCCAGACCCTCGATCACCGGCCGGTAGACCGCCCGCGCGAGGGGTTTCAGCACCAGCTTGGTGAGTAGGTTGATCATGGTCCCTCCCTGGACGAATGACCGGGCCGTGCACCCGGGAGTGAGCGTGCGGAGTATCGGCGCGTCGGCGGGCCGAGATCAGATCGCAGGGTACGACATCCACCCCGTGACCCGTCCACTCCCTCCGCCGCCCGGCCTGTCGCGCCGCGGGGCCGGTGACCGGCCCGGCAGTCACCGGCCGGGCCGGGGCCGGTGACTGCGGCCGTTCGCGCCAGGTGCCCGGCGCAGGGCCCGGAGGGCGGACCCAGGGGGCGGGGCGGCCCCGGCCGGGCGGGCCGGTACTGTACGCCAGTCAGCACCACCCACAGGAGGGGACTCATCCCATGGCAGACATCGAGGCGGCCCGCCAGGCCTTCGAGCGTTTCGACATCAACGGCGACGGCCTGATCTCGGCCGCCGAGTACTCCCGCGTCATGGCGGAGCTCGGCGACCCGCACGTCTCGATCGCGGTCGCCGAGTCCGTGATCAAGGCGGCCGACAGCAACAGCGACGGCCTGCTCTCCTTCGAGGAGTTCTGGGCCTCGCGTCAGCGCTGAGCCCGCGCGCGAGGGCCGGCCCCGGGTCTCCGGGGCCGGCCCTCGCGTCGTCCGGCGCCCCGCCGCCTCCCGGCCGACCCGTCAGGACAGGTCGGGTCACGGGTCAGGACGGGTCGGTCGGGAACACCCGGCGCACCACCCGCTCGGCCGCGCCGCCGTCGTCCCACGGACAGAACCGCTTGCGGAACCTCGCCCGGGAGTCCGGCTCCGAGTCGCCGGAGAGCAGGGCCCGGGTCAGCCCCTCCAGGTCCGTGGTCACCGCGCCCGGCCGCTCGGCGAACAGGTCGAAGTACACCCCGCGCACCTGCTGGTACTGCTCCCAGTCGGGCGCGTAGACGACCAGCGGCCGGTCCAGCACCGCGAAGTCGAACATCATCGACGAGTAGTCGGTGACCAGCACGTCCGCCGCCAGGTAGAGGTCCTCCACGGCCGGGTGCTTGGAGACGTCCTGGATCTCGGCCGCGTCCTCGCCGGCCAGCAGGTCGCCCGGCCCCCCGGTGAGGAAGTAGTGGGCCCGCACCAGCAGCGTGAAGTCGGGGCCCAGCCGCCGGGCCAGCTCGGCGACGTCCAGCGGCAGGAACGCGCCCTGGCCCTCCCGGTGCGTCGGCGCGTACAGCACGGCCGTGCGCCCCTCGGGCAGGCCGAAGCGCTCGCGCATCGCGGCCACCTCGGCGGGCGTGGTGTTGGCCAGCCGGTCGTTGCGGGGGTACCCGGTGTCGAGCATCTCGTAGCGGCCGGGGAAGGCCCGGGCGAAGTGCTCGCTGGTGTGCGGGTTGGGCGAGACCAGGTAGTCCCAGCGCGAGACCGCCTCGCGCAGCCGGTCGAAGTCCATCCCGTCGGCGGCCAACGGGTGGTCGCGCAGGTCCATGCCCATCATCTTCAGCGGCGTGCCGTGCTGGGTCTGCACGTGCACCGTGCCGGGCCGCTTCACCATCGTGTGCGGGAAGTTGACGTTGTTGACGAAGTACTTGGCGGTCGCCATCAGCTTCAGGTAGGCGGGCGTGTTGAGGATCACGTACGGCACCCCGGCGGGCAGGGTGGCGGCCTGCGCCCGGTTCTCCACCACCCAGACGCCCCGGATCCGCGGTGACAGTTCCTTCGCCTTCTCGTAGATCGCGGCGGGGTTGCAGCCGTACCCGCGGTGCCAGTAGGCCGCGTACACGGCCAGGTGCTCGTCCAGCGGCAGCCGGCGGAAGGCGTTGTACGCGGTGAAGCGGGCACTGCTGCGCACCCCGCGGCGGACCGCCGGGGCGACCGCCCTGGCGCCGCGCTTCAGCTCGCGCGGCAGCCGGCCGCCGCGGCGCAGCTCGTCGTACGCGAGCCGGGAGCCGCGGGCGGCGAGCCGGTACTGCAGGCCGCTCGCCCCGCCGGGGAAGCGGTAGCCGGCCGGGCGGTGGCGGGCGAAGTGCTCGGTCGTCCGGCGGAAGAACTCCTTGCGCAGGGCGACCGGGACCAGCCCGGGGGAGTCGTAGACGGTGAGCGCCTGCTTGACCGTCCGCTCGAAGACCAGGGTGCGCAGCGGGTCGGCGGCGTCGAGGCCGTGGCGGTCCAGGAAGGCGAAGATCGCGTCGTACTGGGCGAAGGCGTCCGCGTGCTTGGGCGAGGCGGTGCTGGTGATCGCGCCGGGCCGGCCGCGGCGGTAGTAGTAGCAGGCGCGGTCGAGGTAGCGCATCCGCCCGGCGGCGACCAGCGCGGGGTAGGTGACCGAGATGTCCTCGTAGAAGCCGCGGCCGAAGGCGACACCGAGGCCTAGCAGGAAGTCCCGGTGGAAGACCTTGTTCCAGACCGACATCACCGCGCGCAGCAGCGCCGGGTGCTCGCGCAGGGTGGCGCCGGCGACCAGGGGGGAGTCGGTGAGCAGGTGGCGCCAGGGGTTGGGCTCGGTGGAGTCGTCCGGGTAGACGTGGGTGAAGCCGGTCAGCAGGATGTCGGCCGGCGCGGCGCCTTCGCGCTCCCGCTCCAGTTCCCGCTCCAGCTCGGTGGTGATCGCGTCGAGCGATCCCTCGGGGAGCCAGTCGTCACTGTCCACGAACCAGACGTAGCGGCCGCTCGCCTCGGCCAGGCCGGCCTCGCGGGCGCCGCCGAGGCCCTGGTTCTCGGCCAGGTGCAGGACTCGCAGCCGGGGGTCGAGGGCCGCGTACTCGTCGAGGATCTCGCCGCAGCGGTCGGGGGACCGGTCGTCGACGGCGATCAGCTCGAACCGGCCGTCGTCGGGCCCGCCGAGGATCGAGTCCAGGCAGCGCGGGAGGAACCGCTCCACGCCGTGGACGGGCAGCACGATGCTGAGGAGGACTGTCACGCTCGTTGGCTCCGCGCTCCGCGAGAGGGCCCCGGCGCGATCCGGCCGGGCCCGGGATTGCTGGGCCGTGTCGGACACGGCCGGGGGGAGGTGCGGGCGGGTCCGTCGCCGGCCACCCGGCGAGCACACTCTACCCAGTACGGGGCGATGACCAGGAGTTCCGGGGAGGGGACTGTCGAGGGGCGCGAAGCGGCCGCCGGTGCCGCGCCCGTGCGAGGGCGGCACCAGCGGCCTGGTGGTGGTCCGGCCGACCCTCAGCGGCCGACCACCAATCCGTACACCGCGCCGAGCCGGGCCGCCGCAGCGTCGAGGCAGCCGGACAGTGACTCACCGCGGGTGTCGGAAGTTCCTTCACCTGTCGAATTCAATCGACCAGCCAGGGTGGTGCATCTCTCACCGTCCCTGCCGATACAGATATTGCTTGTAGGTTTCGGCCACGTCAATCCCCCTGATGTGTTCACTTTCCGAAGCTATAGTCCGAAACACAGACCGGCTGCCAGGGGTCGGTCACCCGCGGTCACCCCGGCCCGGCCGCTGCCCGGCCCGCACCCGCCCGCCCGGCTCCGCCCCCGATCCCCCTCCCGGCCTGGGAGGATCCCCTCCCCGCGGCTGCCGCCCCTGGGTCGCGCGCCCGGCGTGCAGTCGTCGGACCGGGCGCCGGGGCCCTCACGCCGGGTGGGCCCGTGTTCAGGTCGTGCACCACCACCGATGCGCAGTCGTGACCGGGGCGACAGCCCCTGGTGAGGCGTCAGTTGTCGTCGCACGATACGGTGGCGGAACACCAGGACGGTTGCGCGAAGGCCGTCTGTCACGGATAGTCTTCGCCTCACGGCCCTGGCGCCTCGTAGGGGTGGGAAACTGATGGAACACATGCAAGTGCGGACTCGGCCCCGGGTGCCGGCGATCCAGTGCGGTGTCGGCGCGACCGGCCGTCGGATCGACCACCACCTGGCCGTGCTCGGCGCGCCCGCACTCCCGGTGGCAGACGCCGCCGAGGCGCTCGGGCTGATAAGGGAGCTGACACCGCGCGGTGTCAGCACTCCGACCGCGCCGCGGCGCACCGCGCGAGTGTCGCTGCTGGCGCCACTGCGTCGGCTGCGACGAAGCCTCTTCGGCGGTCGCGGCTAGCCCGCGCCGACCGGAACCGACCCGATGGACCGCATTGGTCCGTCGGGTCTTTGGCGCGCCCGGCGGCGGTCGGCCCCAGCACCCCGCCCGGTGAGGAACCCCCGGCCCGGCGGCCCGGTCGGCACCGCACCGATCGGCAGGGCGGGTCCGAGGAGGGGGCCGGGCGGCGGGACGAAAGGCGTACGCGGCCGGTCGCCCGCCCGGCGCGCGAGCGGGGAGCCGGTGAAGGTTTCCGGAGCAGCTGCCCGTCCGGCGGGTCGCACGCCCCCGGTGGGTGAGGATGGCGCCATGGCGGACACCTTCCACACGCTGACCTTCGAGATCACCACCGGCAACCGCGAGGTCGCCCTCGACATCACCGAACACTGCGCGGTGTTCCTGAACGAGCACGCGGCCGGGCGGGACGGCCTGCTGAACGTGTTCGTGCCGCATGCCACGGCCGGCATCGCCGTCCTGGAGACCGGCGCCGGCAGCGACGACGACCTGCTGGCCACCCTGCGCGAACTGCTGCCGGCCGACGAACGCTGGCGCCACCGGCACGGCAGTGCCGGCCACGGACGCGACCATGTGGTGCCCGGGCTGGTCGCCCCGCACGCGACCCTGCCCGTGATCGGCGGCCAACTCGCCCTCGGCATCTGGCAGTCGGTGGTGCTGGTCGACACCAACCGCGACAACCCCCGGCGGACCGTCCGGCTCTCCTACCTCGGCTGAGCACCCCGGTGCCGGACCGCGCCACGGCCGTGCCACCCGGGCCCGGCCGCGGCGCGGTCCGGCGGCGCGGCGCCGGACCGGACCGCTACCGCGTCAACGGGCCCGTACCGCGGCCGCCACGGCGACCAGGTACCGCTCGATCGCCAGGTGCTGCAGCAGCAGGGCCACCGGGCGGCCCAGCCGGGCGTACCAGGCGCTCAGCCGGGAGAAGGCGGTCACCTCGAACCACACCTCGCCGTGCTCGTCCAGCGACACCACGAAGGACTCCTCCCCCCGCTCGGGATGGCCCGGCAGCGTCCCGTACGCGAAGCCGATCCGGTCCGGCTCGCGGACCGTCCAGACCACCCGGCAGGGGATCACCAGCCGGGGCAGCCGCAGGCCCGGCAGGGCGAGCCGGATCAGCACGGTCGCGCCCGGCTCGGCCGGAGCGTGCGGATGCACAGCGAAGCCCGTACCGAGCTGGCTGCCCCAGGCGAGCACGTACCGGCCGGCCCGCTCCAGCACCTCGGGGCCGTGGCCCAGGTGCACCCGGCGGCGCAGGTGGGCGTACCCGGGCGGCAGCGCGGCCTGCCGGGTCGCGCCGACCTCCGGGTAGCTGGGGGCGGTGGCACGGGCCGCCCGCAGGCGGCGGGAGAGGTCGGAGGGCATGGGGGCAACGCTAGCCCCGGGCCGGCGGGCGCCGACGGGCACCCTCGGGCCCCGGCCCCGGGCGGCCCCCGTCCGCATCGCGGTACGCCGGCCGGTGCCGCCTTGCCCCGCGCCGACCGGCCGGAGTAGGAAGGCGGCATGAGTGACGAGACCCAGCAGATCTGCGCCGTGCCGCCGGTCGACACCGTCCGGGCGTTGACCCACGACCCGGCGCTGACCGGCCCGCGGGCCGACTGCGTCCTGTGCGGCGAGCCCACCGAACTGCCCGCCGACCAGCCCGGCACCACCCTGTGCCCGGTCTGCGCCTGGCAGGAGGCCCAGCGGATCGCCTGCTCCGGCTGAGCGGCTGAGCGGCTGAGCGGCTGGGCCGTCGGGTCACCGAGCGGTCGGGTGGCTCGGCGGTGGGCCGGCGGGCCCGGTCGGTCGTAGCCCGGCATCAACCGATCGGCTGATGCCGGGTCGAGCGGGACGGGCGATGCCGGGGCCGGCCCCGCGGCGGGATTCTCGGTGCATGGCAATCATCGAGGTGAACGGGCTGCACAAGGCCTACGGCGGCCGGCCGGTGGTGGACGGGATCTCCTTCGAGGTCGAGGAGGGCGAGATCTTCGGCATCCTCGGACCGAACGGCGCGGGCAAGACCACGACCGTGGAGTGTGTCGAGGGGCTGCGGGCGCCCGACGCCGGCACCGTCCGGGTGGCCGGGCTGGACCCGATCGCCGACCACCGACGGGTGACCGAACTGCTCGGTGCCCAGCTGCAGGAGAGCGAGCTGCAGTCCGCGCTGACCGTCCGGGAGGCGCTGGAGCTCTACCGCGGCTGCTACCCGCGCCCGGCCGACTGGCGGCCGCTGGCCGAACGGCTCGGCCTCACCGCCCATCTGGACACCCGCTTCGGCAAGCTCTCCGGCGGCCGGCGGCAGCGGCTGTTCATCGCGCTCGCCCTGATCGGCAACCCCCGGGTCGTGGTGCTCGACGAGCTCACCACCGGACTGGACCCGCGGGCGCGGCGCGACACCTGGGAACTGATCGAGGACGTCCGGGACTCCGGGGTGACCGTCCTGCTGGTCACCCACTTCATGGCGGAGGCCCAGCGCCTCTGCGACCGGGTCGCCCTGCTCGGCGCCGGCCGGATCGTGGCGCTGGACACCCCGGCCGGCCTGATCGGCCGCAGTGCCGGGGCCACCGTGATCTCCTTCGTCCCCTCCCGCCCGCTCGACGACCAGGAGCTGGCAGGCCTTCCGGGGCTCACCGCCGTCGGGCACCAGGACGGCCGGATGGTCGTCACCGGCACCGACGAGACCGCCGACGCGACGGTCTCGCTGCTGGCCCGGCACGGGATCACCGCCAGGCACCTGCGGATCACCGACGCCACCCTCGACGACGCCTTCCTCGACCTCACCGCCCAGGAGGCCTGACATGACCGCCACCACGCCCGTCCTTCCCGCCCGGCCCGGCGCCGGGCCCGCCGTGCGGCCCTCCGCCGCCTGGCGGGCCGTACTGCGGGCCGAGGCCCGCCTGTTCGGCCGCGAGCCGCTCGCCCTCTTCTGGATCGTGCTCTTCCCCGCCCTGCTGGTGACGATCCTCGGCCTGATCCCGGCCTTCCGGCATCCGCAGGCCGAACTCGGCGGCCGCCGGGTGATCGACCTGTACGTGCCGGTGGCCGTGCTGCTCGCCCTGATCCTCGCCGGACTGCAGGCGATGCCGCCCGTGCTGGCCGGCTACCGGGAGCGCGGCATCCTGCGCCGGATGTCCACCACACCCGTCCGGCCGGGGGCGCTGCTGGCCGCGCAGATCCTCCTGCACGGCGCCGCCGCGCTGGGCTCGGCGGCGCTCTCGCTCGTCGTCGGCCGGCTCGCCTTCGGGGTGGCCCTCCCGCGGCAGGCGCCCGGGTACCTGCTGGCGCTGCTCCTCGCCGCCCTCGCCGCGCTCGGCGCCGGCGCGGGCGTGGCCGCACTCTCCCGGACCACCAAGATCGCAAGCGCGGTGGCCGGGGCGGTGACCTTCCCGATGATGTTCGGCGCCGGGGTCTGGATCCCGGTCCAGGCGATGCCGGCCCTGCTGCGCGGCATCGTCGGCTTCACCCCCTTCGGCGCCGGGGCCCAGGCCCTCGGGCAGGCGGCCGCCGGTGACTGGCCGAGCTGGTCGCACCTGGGCGTCATGGCACTCTGGGCGGTGGTGCTGACCAGCACCGCGTCCCGCTGGTTCCGGTGGGCGTAGCGCGGGGGAGGGACGGACGGATGGCGGTCGGGGTCGGGCTCGGGGGCGCCGGTACGGCGGCGGTGGAGCAGGGGTGGAACCGGTTCTTCCGGCGAGGGCCGTACGCCCTGCTGGGCACGGCGGTCCTGCTGGCCGTCGCCACCGGTCCGGTGCTGATGACCCGTGACGAAGGTGTCGCCGCCGGGGTGCTGGTCGCGGCAGCGCTGGGCCTGGAGCTGTGCTGGAGCCGCACGGCGCCGGGCCGGCCCGAGCACGCCCTCGCCGGCCGGCTCCACTACGCCGTCCGCCTGCTGCTCGCCTTCGTCCTCACCTGGCTGAACCCGTTCTTCGCCGTCTACGCCGTGCTCGGCTACTTCGACGCGGCCCGGCTGCTGCCCCGCCGGGCCGCCCGGCTCGGCGAGCTCGCCACCGCCGTGACCATGGCCGGCTCGCAGTCCGGCGGCCTGCCGCCCGCCACGGCGGAGAACTGGATCGCCTTCGGCGCGCTGTTCGCGCTCAACTCCTCGCTGGTCCTGGTCTTCGGCCGGCTGGCCGCCCGGGAGAAGGACAGTGCCAACGCCCAGGCGGCGGCCATCGCGGCACTGGAGCGGGCCAACGCCCGGCTGGAGCAGGCGCTCGCCGAGAACGCCGGCCTGCACGCCCAACTCCTCATCCAGGCCAGGGAGGCAGGTGTCGCCGACGAGCGCCGGCGGCTGGCCGCCGAGATCCACGACACCATCGCGCAGGGCCTGGCCGGCATCATCACCCAGCTCCAGGCGGGCGCCGAGAGCGCTGACCCGGCGGCCGCCCGCGCCCATGCCGAGCGGGCCGCCGCGCTCGCCCGGGAGAGCCTCGGCGAAGCCCGCCGCTCGGTGCACGACCTCTCGCCGGGGCCGCTGGAACTGGGCACCCTGCCGCAGGCCCTGGCCGGGATCACCGACGCCTGGGCCGGTACCACCGGGGTGCCCGCCACCTTCACCCTCACCGGCCGGCACGAACCGCTGCACCGGGAGGTCGAGGCCACCCTGCTGCGGATCGCCCAGGAGGCGCTGGCCAACGCCGGCCGGCACGCCCGGGCCGGCCGGGTCGGCGTCACCCTCTCCTACATGGACGACGAGGTGACGCTCGACGTACGGGACGACGGCTGCGGGTTCGACCCGCTCGCCCGGCCGGTGCGGCCGGAGCGGGGGCCGACCGGCGCGGCCCGGGTCGGCGGCTTCGGACTGGGCGGTATGCGGGCCCGGGCCGAATGGATCGCCGGCACCGTCGACATCGAGTCGGAGCCCGGCGGCGGGACGGCGATCTGCGCCCGCGTACCCTTGGTCCGCCATGGCTGAACACATCATCACCCTGCTGATCGTCGACGACCATCCGGTGGTCCGGGACGGGCTGCGCGGCATGTTCGCCGCCGCCGACGGCTTCGAGGTGCTGGGCGAGGCCGCCGACGGCGTCGAGGCGGTCGAGCTCGCCGGACAGCTGGACCCCGACGTGATCCTGATGGACCTTCGGATGCCCGGCGGCTCCGGCGTCGACGCGATCGCCGAACTGACCCGCCGTGCGGCGCGCGCCAGGGTGCTGGTGCTGACCACCTACGACACCGACTCCGACACCCTGCCGGCGATCGAGGCCGGCGCCACCGGCTATCTGCTCAAGGACGCCCCGCGGGACGAGCTGTTCGGCGCCGTCCGGGCGGCGGCGGAGGGACGGACGGTGCTGTCGCCCGCCGTCGCCTCACGGCTGGTCTCGCGGGTCAGATCGGCGGGCCACGACGCCCTGAGCGGCCGTGAGCGCGAGGTGCTGCGGCTGGTCGCCAAGGGCACCTCGAACCGCGCGATCGCCGGGGTGCTGTTCATCAGCGAGGCCACCGTCAAGACCCACCTGACCCACATCTACGGCAAGTTGGGTGTCGCCGACCGGGCCGCGGCGGTCGCCGTCGGGTACGACCGGGGGATCCTCGGCTGAACCCGGGCCGTCGGCCCGGGAGGCCTGCCGCCCGGCCCCGCCGGGCCTGTCGCCCCGGGCGTCAGGCGTCCTCCCGGCCCACCAGGGACAGGGTCGAACCGTGCCGGTTCTTCCTGACCAGCAACTGAGCGGGGATCCGGGCGCGCAGGTCGGCGACATGGCTGACGATGCCGACCGCCCGGTCGCGCTCGCGCAGGCCGTCCAGCACGTCCATCACCTCCTCCAGCGCTTGTTCGTCCAGCGTGCCGAAGCCCTCGTCGATGAAGAGGGTGTCCAGCGGCATCCCGCCGGCCTCGTCCGTCACCACGTCCGCCAGGCCCAACGCGAGCGCCAGAGAGGCGAAGAAGCTCTCACCGCCGGAGAGCGTCGCGGTGTCCCGCTCGGTGCCCGTCCAGGCGTCCACCACGCGCAGCGACAGGCCCGAGCGCTTGCCGCCGGACGTCCGGTCGTCGCTGTGCACCAGGGTGTACCGCCCACCCGACATCCGGACCAGCCGGTCGCTGGCCGCCGCCGCCACCTGCTCCAGCCGGGCCGCCAGGACGTACGACTCCAGCCGCATCCGCAGCCGGTTCTCGGTGGAGGTGCCGGCGGCCAGCGCGGCCAGCCGGCTGATCCGGGCGTAGCCGTCCAGCACCGGGGCCAGCGAGGCGGCCAGCTCGCCCAGCCGCAGCCCGATCCGGGCCAGGTCGGCGCAGCGATCGCGGGCGGCGTGCTGCGCCGCGGTGGCGCGTGCCAGCCGGTCGGTCGCGGTCTGCGCGGCCGACCGGGCGCCCGCCGGATCCGCCGGCGGGCGGGCGGCGGCCGCCACCAGCTCCGGGGTGGCGAGCAGTCGCTGGGCGGCCGACAGCTCGCTGTGGTGCCGCTCCAGCCGCTGCTGCAGCGCGGCGCGTTCGGCGGCCGGCAGCAGCACCGCGGCGGCCTCCCGCGCGCTCGGGAAGCCGGCCGCGACGGCGGCGCCGGCCAACTCCTGCTCGGCCTCCTTCAGCCGGGCGCCGGCCTGGGCGCCGGCCCGCGCGGCGGCCAGCAGCCCGGTCACCGACCGAGCCAGGGCCGCCAGCGCGGCGGCCCGCTCGGCCACCGACCCGGCCTCGCCGCGGGCGGCGGCCACCTGCTGGGCCAGCTCCTGCCGCTCGGTGCGCACGGACTCCAGCCGGGCCGTCCGGACGGCGCTCCGCTCGCCGGCCTCGCGCAGCCGGGACTGCTGCTCCGCCTGCTGCCGGGTGAGCCCCTCGATCCGCCCGGTCACCGCCCCGAGCGCGTCGGCCGCGCGCAGGGCCGCGCGGTGCTCCTCGGCCAGGGCGGCCAGCGCGGCGCCCAGCGCATCGGTGCTCTCCTCGCCGGCGGCGCCGGCCGCGGCCGCCTCCTGCACCCGCAGGGCGGTGAGGGACTGATCGGCGAGAGTCAGCTTCCGTTCGGCCTCGGCCTGTGCGGCCCTGGCCCGCTCCTCGTCCTCGGGGCGGACCTGGCCGCCGGCCGGCCGGGCCGGTGCCGGGTGCCCGGGGGAGCCGCAGACCCGGCAGGCTTCGCCGGCCCGCAGCTGGGCGGCCAGCTCGGCCGCCATGCCGGCCAGCCGGCGCTCGCGGACGTCCTGGCTCTGCTCGCGGGCGTCCAGGAAGCCGGCGTGCAGCCCCAGCCGCTGCTCCTCGGCCCGCCCGATCTCCTCGCGCAGCCCGTCCCGGCGGCGGGCGGCGCCGAGCCGGTCGGTGACCTCCGCCCTGCGGACGTCCAGCTGCTCGACCTTCGCCGCGGCGGCCCGGGCGGCGGACTGCTCCTCCTGCAGGGCGGTGAACCGGGCATCGAACCCGGCCAGCCACTCGGCGGCCTCCTCGGCCAGCTCCTCGGCGCGGCGCCGCTCCTCGTCCAGCGCCGCCTCCTCCCGGACCAGCTCGGCGCAGCGCCGCTCCTGGACCCCGGCGGCCTCCAGTCGCACCACTTCGGCGCGCAGCCGCAGCTCGGCCCGCGCCAGCTCCTCGGCCTCGGCCCGGGCCAGCAGCGGGCCGGAATCGGGCACCCCGGCCGGGTCGCTCGGGTCGCTCGGGTCGTTCGGGTCGTTCTGGGCGGCCGGTCCGGTCCCGGCCGGGAAGCGGCCCAGGTTCTCCCGGTGGCGGTGCTCCTCGCGCCGGGCGTCCTCGTGCGCCCGCACGGCCGCGTCCCGCAGGCGCAGCACGGCCTCCACCCCGACGGCGGCCTGCGCCGCCGCCAGCCGCTCACGCTCGCCCGCCAACGCGGACTCCTGTTCGGTCAGCCGGGCGGCCTGCAGCACGGCCTCGCGGTGGCGCCGCTGGTGTTCCGCCAGCTCGCCCGCCGCGGCCTGCCGGCGCTGCGCCTCCTGATGCCGCTCCCGGGCACCGGCCAGCGCGCTCTCCGCCACGGTGAGCTGCTCGGCGGCACCGCTGCGCAGGATCGCGGCCCAGCTGAGCACGCCGGCGGTGAGATCCGCCGAGGCACCCGGAGCGTCGTCCTCGGCGGGCACCCAGCCCGCGGCCGGCTCGGCCGCCGGGCCGGCCGCCTGCTCGGCCTTGCTGGCCAGGTCGCGCAGCCCGCGCCGGCCGGCCTGCACGGCGGCCTCCTGGGCCCGCCGCCGGTCGGCCAGCCAGCTCTCGACCTGCCCGAACCGCCGGGTGTCGAACAGCCGCCCGAGCAGCTCGGCCCGCTGGGCGGCGTCCGCGCGCAGGAAGCGGGCGAAGTCGCCCTGCGGCAGCAGGACCACCTGGCAGAACTGCTCGCGGCTCATCCCGACCAGGCGGTGGATCTCCTCCCCGGTCTCCTGGTGCGACTTGCTGCCGGCCCGCCAGCCGGGGGTGCCGTCGCCGGTGTCGGCCACCCACTCCCGCAGCAGGGTCTGGGCCCGCTCCTTGGTCAGCCCGCCCGCCTTGGTCTTCTTCGGGCGGAGCTGCTCGGGCTGCCGGATGATCTCCAGCCGGCGGCCGCCGAGGGTCAGCTCCAGCCGGACCTCGGTCAGCCGGTTCGGGTCGGCGTGGTCGCTGCGCAGCCGGTTGGCGGTACGGGCCCCCGGCACCTCGCCGTAGAGCGCGAAGCAGACCGCGTCCAGCACGCTGCTCTTCCCCGCGCCGGTGGCGCCGCGCAGCAGGAACAGGCCGCCGGAGGAGAGCGCGTCGAAGTCCACCCGCTCGGTGCCGGCGAACGGGCCGAAGGCGGTGACCGTCAGCTGGTGCAGTCTCATCGGGGCGGCTCCTGGCGGCGGTGGGGTGCGGGCCGGCCCGCGGGGGCGGTCATGGCTGGTCCGCCCGCCGGTCGGCGCTCTCGCGGGTGCTCTCGAAGCCCTCGCGCAGCCAGCGCAGCTCGGCGTCGTCCGGCTCGGTGCCGGGCCGGACGTGCCGCACGAAGCCCTCGGCGATCTCCAGGTCGGTCCGCCCGCGTACCCGGGACGCGTAGGACCGGGCCGGGCCGGACTCGGTCTCGTCCGGGTCGAAGAGCAGCTGGAGGGTGTGCGGGAAACGCCGGCGCAGCCGCTCCATCGGCTCGGCGGGGCGGCCCGGATCGGTCAGGGTGACCTGCACCCAGGACTGCTCGTGCCCGGCGTGGCGCGGGTCGGCGAGCAGCTCCTCCAGCCGCCCGCGCAGGCAGGCCAGCTCCCGGGGGACGGGCGTGTACGCCCGCTCGGCGGTCACCGAGCCGTCCGCCGCCAGGTCGACCAGCCACATCGACTTGCGGTGGTCCACCTCGGAGAAGGAGTAGGCGAGCGGGGAGCCGCTGTAGCGCACGTGCGGGGCCAGGGTCTGGCAGCCGTGCAGGTGGCCCAGGGCGGCGTAGTGCACCCCGTCGAACACCGACAGCGGCACGTTCGCCACCCCGCCGACCGCGATGTCGCGCTCGCTGTCGCTGGGCGCCCCGCCGGTCACGAAGGCGTGCGCCAGCACCACCGCGCGGGTGCCCGCCGGCCGGCCGGCCAGGTCCGCCCGGACCCGCTCCATGGCGGCGCCGAGGACGGCCGCGTGGCCCCCGCGCTCCAGGCCGAAACTCTCGCGGACCAACGCCGGTTCGAGGTACGGCAGCCCGTAGACCGCCACCGGGCCGTGCTCGTCGGCCAGCAGCACCGGGGTGGCGCAGCCGGCCGGGTCCGTCCGCAGGTGGATGCCGGCCCGGTCGATCAGGCCGGCGCCGACGCCCAGGCGCCGGGCCGAGTCGTGGTTGCCGCTGATGAAGACGGTGGGCACGCCGAGCGCGGCGAGCCGGTGCAGGGCCTGGTCGAAGAGGGCGACCGCCTCCAGCCCGGGCAGCGCCCGGTCGTACACGTCGCCGGCCACCAGTACGGCCTGGACACGCTCCGCCCGGACCACATCCACCAGCTGGTCGAGGAAGGCGCGCTGGGCGTCGTGCAGGCTCTCCCGGTGGAAGGAGCGCCCGAGGTGCCAGTCGGAGGTATGCAGCAGTCGCATGGTCCACGACCTTAACGGCAGGCACCGACAACTCGGGGCGGAACGGGCGGGACGCCTGTCCCACCAGCCTCACCGGCCTCCGCGTTCTGTCGCTCTCCGTCGATTGTCAGTGACACTGCGTATGGTCTCGAACTGTCGGACACCCGGGTCCTCCGGGCCGTCCGGCGACCGTGCCGCGCCCCGATCCGGCGGCACGGCCCGGGCGTGCAGCCCGGGTGGACCGAGGACAGAGGGAGGGCCATGTCCGAGCCCGTCCAGTACCGCCGGCACCTTGAAGACCGTTCGTGCCTCGAAGAGCCCCAGGACCGCGCCGAGCGCCAGGAGCGCGAGGAGCGCGAGGAGCGCGAAGCCCCCGAAGGCCCTCGCGCCACCCCCGGGAGCCGCCGTGCGCCGGTGGCCCCGCCCGCCGGGCGGCCCCGGCGGGCGGGGCCGGCGGGGCGGGAGCGCCGTGACCGACGACACGGCCCCGGTCTCGCCGACCGGGGCCCCGGCCGGCCCGCGGCCCGTGGCGGACAGCCGGAACACCCCCGGCACCCGAGAGGCGCCGGGCCGGGCGCGTACCCCGGGGCCGTCCGCCCCGGGGCCGTCCGCACCGGGCCCGGGCGGGGGCCGGCCGATCCCGGCTCCGGGCCCGGCGGTCCCGGCCCCCGCCCGCGCGGCCGGGGCGGGCCGCGCGGGGGCCCGCCGCCGCAGCCGGTCGCCCTCGCGGTGGCCGCCGACGCCACCGACTTCGCCTGCCTCAGCCGGTACGGGATGTTCGGCCGGGCCACCTTCGAGGCGTACCTGCGGCGGACCGAGGGCCAGCTGCGGGCGCTCCGCGGCCAGGGCCTGGAGGTGCACCTGAGAGTCCTCGAACCGGCCGACTTCGAGGACTTCTGCGAGGAGTTCGGCCTCGGCCCCGACGACCCGGTGGCCCGGGTCGCGTACGCCGCCGATCCGGAGCTGGCGGGGGAGCCGTTCGTGTACGCGGGCGAGCGCCTCGGCGAGCTGCTCCCGGTGCTGGTCGAGGACCACCGGGCCCGGGTCCGGATCTCGATCGCCTGCTCGGCGCTGCTGGCCGCCCTGGAGGAGGACGAGGAGGGGGAGTCGAGGCTCACGGTGGTGCTCGGCCACGTCTCGGAGCTCTACCTGGCGCTGGCGGCGGGCGCCGGCGAGGGCTGCCACCTGCTGACCCTGCGCACGCACGGACCGGAGGACGGCGAGGCGCTGACGGCGGCGGCCGAGGTCTGCGCCGAGGACGGGCGGCTGTTCGTCGGCGGTCGGGAGGCCGAGGCCTTCTGCGTGACGCTGGCGGCGGGCATCGCGGCCGACGGCGCCGGGGAGCTGCTGCTGCACAGCGTGCCGGCGGCGGGCCGCCCGCCCCTGGTGTGCGGCTGGCTGCTGGTGGCGGGGCGGCTGCGGCCGATGACGGTGCCGGAGGTGTTCGCGGCGCTGGCGGAGGACGCCGTACGGGGCGTCGGGCTGCCGCACGGCGTGGCCGCCCGACCCGGCTTCGCGCTCCCCGAGCGGCCGGCCGGCTGCCAGGTTCCCCGGCCGGGACCGAGCGCGGGGCCGAGCGCTGGTCCGAGCGCGGGGCCGAGGGCGTCCGCCCCGGACGGGGGCGACCCCGACCCGTACGGTCCGGGCCCGTACGGTCCGGGCCCGTACGGTCCGGGTGGGTCCGGCGCGGGCGGGTCCGGGGAGGCGGGTGGGGCCGGGGGCTGAGTCGGGGTCCGCAGCAGGCCGAGCACCGGGGGCCGGTGCTCGGCGCGGCCCGGGGGTCCGCGACGGGCGCCCGGGCACCCCGGGCTGCCCTCGCCCGGTCGCCCCCGCGGCGGTCCGTGCTCGCGGTCCGTGCTCGCGGTCCGTGCTCGCGGGCCGCCCCCGGCCGTCCGTGCTCGCCGTCCCGTGCGCGGTGGTCCGGGCCCTGCCGGGCGGGTCGTCGCAGTACGAGCCGGTCGTCGTCCTGCGGGTCGGGGGCGCCCAGGTGTCCTGGACGTGGCGCCAGGGTGGCCGGGCAGTGGAGTGGCGCGTACGCCACGCGGGAGCCGGGGGCTGTTCATCGACCGCCTGTTCGGGGAAGATTCGTGGAAGATCAACAGTCGGAGCGCGCGGCGGCCCCACCCCGCCCGCTCCGCAGGCCATGCAGCAGACCGGGCCGCCCGCCGGCAGCCGGCCGCGCGGCGGGCCCCGGCACCGGAGGGGGGACGAATGGGCCGCATCGAGTACAGCGTGGAGATCGCCGACCTGCTCGGTCGCGTACGGCGCCGGCCCCCCGCCGGCTGGCCCTGGCGGCCGGGCGAGTCGGTGCCGCCCGGGCTGCCCGTCAAGCAGTCCTGGGGCTGGCTGTTCGCGCCGGACGGCCGGGTGCTGACGCTGGTGAACCCCCGGGACGGCATCGTCAGCCTGCCCGGCGGCTCGCTGGAGCCCGAGGACGACGGCGACCCGGCGACGGCGCTGGCCCGGGAGGCGGGCGAGGAGGCGCAGGCCGTGATCGGCCCGCCGCACTACCTGGGCTACCTCTACGACCGGGTCGGGTCCGCGAACGGCGGGCACGAGTGCGCGCGGGTCCGGATGGCGGCGGCGCTGCGTGCCGTCGGGCCGACCGCACCCGACCCCGCCTCCGGGCGGCACTACCGGCGCCTGCTGGTCGCGCCGGGCCTCGCGGTGGAGCTGCTCGGCTGGGGTCCGACCGGTCTGCGCCAGGCGCGTGCCGCGGTCGCGGTGGCCGCCGCGCAGTTCGGTGTCCCCACGGCCGCCAACGAGACGATCGAGGAGCTGCCCGTCCTCGGCGGCCCGGTCTTCCCGCTCGGCGGCTGAGCCCCGGCCCGACCGGCCCCGAGCACCTGCCGGTGTGCTGAGCGTCGGCCGATGCCGCGGCACCTGACGTCCGGACAGCACCCGGGGCCCGGGCCCGAGTGGAAGGCGTGCCGGCCCGCACCGGCCCGACCGGCCCGCGCCGGCCCGCACCGCACCGGACCGGCCAGCACCCGACGGGCCCGCACCGGACCGGCCCGCACCGCGCCGGTCCGCACCCGACGGGCCCGCACTCCCACCCGTACTCCGCTCGGCCCGCCCGCGCGGGTGCCCTTCGACCCCCTCGCCCGCCCCGTCGCCCGGGCGCCTCGTCCGGCTTCCCGGGCCGCTCGGCCTGTCGGCCGCCTGCCGAGGAACCGCTCTTCCGTCCGGGTGACGACCGGGAGTTCGGGTTCCGGGCGGGCCGCCGGGCGGGCCCGGTCCGACGCGCCGTCCGGCCCGACCGCCTTGGTCGGTGGCTCTGAGCAGGGCATCTCCCCTGCCGGGTGGCCCAGTTCACCGAATGGCCATGAGACGGACCGTCAATATCTTTGGCATGACCGCTTCCACTGAACACTACCGCCTGGTATCACAACTGTGACCCTTGTCACTCACGTGGAGGTGCCATGCGCCCCGCTCGTGCAATGTCCGTCGCCACACTGGCGATTCTCCTCACCCTGGCCAGTCTTTTCGTGGCCTCACCCGCCAGTGCCGCGGGGGTGCGCTACGCCGCCCTCGGCGACTCCTACTCCGCCGGCGTAGGGGCCGGCAGCTACACGAGCGAGAGCGGTAGCTGCAAGCGCAGCACCAACTCGTACCCCTACCTCTGGAAGAACGCCCACGCGCCGTCGGCCTTCGCGTTCGTCGCCTGCTCGGGCGCCAGAACCGGTGACGTGCTGAACAACCAGCTGTCCGTCCTGGACGCGAACACCACGCTGGTCAGTATCAGCATCGGCGGCAACGACGCGGGCTTCGCCAGCACCATGCAGACCTGCGTGCTCGACGATGACACGGCCTGCCTGGCCGCGGTGGCCGCCGCCAAGAGCTACGCGACAAACACGCTGCCGGCCCAGCTCGACAACGTCTACGCCCAGATCCACGCCAAGGCGCCCAACGCCCACGTGGTCGTGCTCGGCTACCCGCACCTCTACAAGATCGGCGGCAGCTGCATCTTCGGGATCGGGGACACCAAGCGGGCAGCCATCAACAGTGCGGCGGACACCCTGGCCGACGTGACCGCCAAGCGGGCGGCGAACGCCGGCTTCAGCTACGCCGACGTGCGGAGCGCGTTCACCGGCCACGAGATCTGCTCCGGCGGGACGGTGTGGCTGAACAGCACGGTGCTCCCGGTCGACGAGAGCTACCACCCGAAGGCGGCCGGCCAGTCCGGGGGCTACCTCCCGGTGTTCTCCGCCGCGGCCTGACCCGGCGTGACCTGACCGGCCGCGGCCCGATCCGGCCCGCCCGTCAGGGCCTGCCGTGAAGAAGGTCCGACCGGCCGACAGGCCGGCCGTTGCACGATCCGGCCCCCGCCGGCCGTCCCTCCGCGGAGGAACGCGCCGACGGGGGCCGGGGCACGAAGCGGGCGGCCTCCCGGTGCGGGCGGCCGCCCGCCGTCAGTGCAGGTACTCGGTGAGTCCGGCCGGCCGCAGGCCGGCGGCCTGAGCCGCCGCCAGGGCCCGCTGCAGGTCCCCCGCGAGGGTGTCCGTGAAGTGCATCAGCACCACGTCACCGGCCTGCAGCGGCCCGCCGTGCCAGACGTTGGAGGCACCCCAGCTGAAGTCCGCGGTCGCCGTCACGACGGTGCGGATGCCGCAGTTGGCGGCGGCCTGCAGGGTGTCGGCGTTCCAGGCGAGGTAGGGCGGGCGGAACACCGTGGTGGGTGTCCCGTAGACGCGGGCGGCCGCGTCCCGGGCGTCGCAGATCTCGGCCTGCTGCTCGGCGAGCGGGAGCGTGGTCAGGTCCCGGTGCGAGACGGTGTGGTTCTGCACCGAGGAGCCCGGTACGGCGGTCACCCGCTTGAAGAAGTCGGGCTCGAAGCCGGACGGCATCGGCAGCGGGAACGCCGTGATCGGCAGCTTGTTCGCGGTGATGAACTGCTCCGCCTCCGGAGTGCGCTGCCAGCCGTCGTCGATGGTGAAGAAGACCACGTTGTCGCTGGTCGGCACGTTCCAGGTGGCCCGGGCGGGAGCCGGCGCCGGGCCGTCGACCTGTACGTCGTCCGCCCCGAACGGGCCCTGGCCGTACCAGCCGTGCAGGTAGAGCCGGACCGAGGAGGCGTCGGCGCCGGTGGTGAAGGTGGTGGTCAGCCGCTGCCACTGGCCGCCGGTGTTCTCCACCCAGGACGGCGCCACGTCGTGGCCGGTCCCGGTCGCGCCGAGGAACACGTACGCGCCGCGGACCCAGGCGGAGACCGTGTACGTGGTACCGGGAAGCACCGAGACGGTCTGGGCGCACTCACCGGTGGAGTCGCCGGTGGCCGGGACGACGGACAGCGCGGAGTCGCCGGTGTGCGCCTGCCCGGCGGATACGGTGGCCTCACCGGCGCCGCAGCTCCAGCCGGGGACCGCGCCCCAGTCGGCGAGCGGGAGGGCCGGGATCTCGAAGCCCGGGTTGGTGGCCAGGTTGACGGTGGGGGCGGGCTCGGCCGAGGCCTGGGCGGCGGGCGCCGCGAGTGCGAGGGCGGCGACGGCCGCGCTCGCGGCGCACGCCGCGAGACGACGCAGGGGTCTGGACACCGGAGTTCTCCTGTGTGGGGGATGCGCCCGGAAGGGGCGCGCGTAACAGGGGGACGCTCCCCGAGGGGTGGGAGCCGTGGCGTGCCGCACTCAGGCCGTGGCAAACAATGGACTGGACCAGACGGTCAGTCAAGAGCCGGACGCACGGCGTGATCGGGTGCCGGGCGGGAGGGCCGCCCGCCGGCCGGAACGGATCAACGGGCCCCCGGTGCTTCCACCGGCCGGTCCGCAGGCGGAGAATGAGGGGACGTCGTCCCGTAGGAGGTCAGGGTGTTCCGCCGCTGGTGGTTCATCGGCCTGCTGAGCGGCCGCGCGGAGGAGCGCCCGGTGCGCGGCGGGCGCGTCGCCAAGGAACGGCAGGAGCTGGCGCTCCGCGAGTGGGAGGTGCTCCGGGAGCGGCTGGCGGGGTTCGCCGCGGAGCGGGTCGCGACGGCGGGCGAGGTCTTCCGGGCCGCCGAGCTGGACCTGCCGCCCGAGGAGGGCGCGGCCCGGCGGGACTACCTCTGGGCGCTGGACGCCTACCAGGCCGCCGGGAAGCTGCTGGACGAGGCGGCCGACCTGCCCGACCTGACGGCGGCGGTGGTGCTGGCCGAGCGGGCCGTGGAGCGGCTCGCCGCCGCCCACGCCGCGCACGCCGGCCGCCGGCCCGGCCCGCCGGTGCTGCGCTGCTTCTACAACCCGCTGCACGGCGCCGTGCCGGGCGCCCCGCCCAAGCAGTCGAACCGGGCCCGCCGGCGTCCCCGGACGGGGGCCCGGGAGGCGGCGGCCGACCGCAGGCCCGCCTGCGCCGCCTGCCGCCGGGCGATCCTCGCGGGGCAACTCCCGGACGTCCTGCCGGCACTGCTCCCGGCCGGCGCCGCCGGGCGCCGCTCGCCGGGCGTGCTGGTGCCGTACTACACCGTCCCGCAGCAGTGGTCGCCGTGGTCCGCCACGGCCTGCGGCGCGTACGGCGAGGACGGGCCGGCCCTGGTACTGCGCGGGGAGCACCGCCGCCGGGCCCCGCAGGGCCGCCGCTTCGGCCCGGGCACCGCCCGCCGGCCGGACTGACCGGCCGTCCGCCCGGCCGTCCGCCCGTCCGTCGGCCTGTGCGTCCGTCCGCCGGACCGGCCCCCCGGACGACGGGCCTCGTCGGGTCGGTGACCGTGGGCGGTCGGCCGGCAGCGGACCGGTCCGTGACCGGTGTCCGGTCAGGGGTGGTCGGTCCCGCTCATCGCTGGCAGGTGAACGGCTGCCTTCCGGTGGCCTCGCAGACGGCCATCCCCGCGGCGAGCCGGATCGCGAGGGAGTTGCCGCTCCGGCCGAGTCGATCCGCCGCCGACTGCGCCTGGACCTTCGAGCTGAAGGAGAAGCAGTCAGGGTTCTGCACAATGACGTCGGCCGCCGATCGGGCCTTGAGCAGCCGCCGGGCATCGTCCTTGTCGAGCTTGATCCACTCCTCGACGAAGCCGTTCACCAGTTGGCTCGCCTCGGCGCAGGACGGCCCCGCGGAACTGGGCGTCCGTGCTCCGGCGGCGTACCCGCCGCCGGCCGGAGCGACGGCTCCGGCCGCGATCAGGGCGATGGTCCAAGGTCTCTCATGGAAGATCACGATAGGGTCGGCGCAAGGTCCGCAGACAGTGCTTTTCACGAACTGCCGCTCGGGACAGGCCACCTGGGGGAGCGATCGCCTGGGGACAGGTCATCTGGCGTTCGGTCACCTAGGGCGAGTACAGCTCCTCGATGTCCTCGGCGTACCGCTCGGTGATCGCCGCCCGGCGCAGCTTCAGCGAAGGGGTCATCAGGCCCAGTTCCAGGGTGAACTCGCGGGGGAGCAGCCGGAAGGCGCGGATCGACTCGGCCCGGGAGACGGCGGTGTTGGCGGCGGCCACGGCCCGCTGGATCTCGGCGTGCAGCTCCTCGTCGGCGAGGATGCCCCACTCGTCCAGCTGCTCGCGGCCGTGGGTCTTCAGCCAGTGCGCCAGGGCGGGCCCGTCCAGGGTGATCAGCGCCGCGACGTACGGTCGGTCGTCGCCGACCACCAGGCACTGGGAGACCAGCGGGTGGGCCTGGACCCGCTCCTCCAGGCTGCTCGGCGCGAGGTTCTTGCCGCTGCTGGTGACGATCAGGTCCTTCTTGCGGCCGACGATGCTGAGGTAGCCGTCCTCGTCGAGGTGGCCGAGGTCCCCGGTGGCCAGCCAGCCGTCGTAGAGCGCCTCGGCGGTACATCGCGGGTGGTTGAGGTAGCCGCCGAACACCATCGGGCCGCGCACCCACACCTCGCCGTCGTCGGCGATCGAGACCGCGGCGCCGGGCAGCGGGAGCCCCACCGTGCCGAACTTGGCCCGGCCGGGCGGGTTGGCGGTGACCGCCGCGGAGGTCTCGGTCAGGCCGTAGCCCTCGTAGAGGGTCATCCCGGCGCCGGCGAAGAAGAGTCCGAGGTCGCGGCTGAGGGTGGACCCTCCCGACATCAGGTTGCGGACCCGGCCGCCGAGCACCGCCCGCAGCCGCTGGTAGACCGTCCGGTCGTAGGCGGCGTGCCGCAGCCGCAGCCGGGGGCCCGGCCCCGGTCCGTGCCCGAGCGCCTTCTGCTCCCGGGCGGCGGCCCATTCGACGGCCACCCGGGCGGCCTGCTCGAAGAGTTCGGACCGGCCGGCCTCCTCGGCCGCCCGCCGGGCCTGCTGGTAGATCTTCTCCAGCATGTAGGGCACGGCGATCAGGACGCTGGGCCGGTAGCCGGCCAGCGCGGGCAGCAGGGCGTCGGTGCTGATCTCCGCCAGGTGCCCGAGCCGGATGCCGCCGCGGACGGCCGCGATCTGCGCGACCCGCCCGTACACGTGGGCCATCGGGAGGAAGAGCAGGGTGGAGGGCGGTTCGGAGCCGGAGTCGTGGAAGACCTCGTGCCAGCCGTCGAGCAGGGTGTCGGCCTCGACGGCCAGGTTGCCATGAGTGAGCAGGCAGCCCTTGGGGCGGCCGGTGGTGCCCGAGGTGTAGATGACGGTGGCGATGGTGTCGGGGGTGACGCCGAGGCGCTGGCGGTGCACCAGGGAGTCGGGCACGCCGCGGCCGTCCTCGGTGATGGCCCGTACGCAGTCCTGGTCGAGCTGCCAGATCCCGTTCAGGTCGGGCAGCGCGTCGCAGACCGCGCCGACGGTCATCGCGTGGTCCTCGTCCTCCACCACGCAGGCCACCGCCTGCGTCTCGGCGAGGATCCAGCGGACCTGCTCGGCGGCCGAGGTGGGGTAGACCGGGACGGAGATCGCGCCGATCGACCAGAGCGCGTAGTCGAAGAGGGTCCACTCGTAGCGGGTCCGGGACATCAGGGCGACCCGGTCGCCGTACCGCACGCCGCGGGTGAGCAGGCCCTTGGCGAGGGCGAGCACCTGGTCGCGGAAGTCGGCGGCGGTGACCTCGTGCCACTGCTCGGAGCCGGCCTCGCGGCGGGCCAGCTGGATCAGTCCGGGGGTGCGTTCGGCGGCGTCGTAGAGCGAGTCGGCGAGGCCGCCGGCGGCGGTGGCGGGCGCGGCGGTGCTGATGGACTCGCGCACGTTCCCCCCGATTTCCGTGACGGCTTCGCCTGCCGGGGCCCGAGCGGGCGTCCGGTGCGGCGGCGCTGTGGGACGGGCAGGTGGGAGCGAAGGTATCGGATTGCCGTGTCACTGCCCAGGGCTGTAGCGGTCATGGGACGAGATCGGCACCTACCGATGAGGAAAGTGCCTGAGCGGTCGGCGGCCGGGCGCGCACCGAGGGCGCCAATCGGACTTAGCGGATCATACGGACAACCGCCTGTCAACGACCGGTTCGACCCTCGAACGAATGGTCAGGGCGTAGTAGGCTCTCGCAAATCCCGCGGCCGGGTCCTCCGGCGGCCCTGCCTGCCCGAAACCGATCCTTGTCCGCGCCTGGCATTTCCCGACCGAGGACCCCATGCGTCTGCGCAGCAGCTCGATCCGCGCGAAGGTCATCGCGCTGCTCATGGTGCCCATCGTCGCGCTCACGGCCCTGTGGGTCTACGCGACCCTGGTCACCACCGGTGATGTTTGGACCCAGTTCGAGGTCAGCAGCAGTTACCAGAGCTTCGGCGTCACGGTCGACCAGTACGCGCACGACCTGCAGAACGAGCGCAGCGCCGCCGTCCTGAAGCTCGCCGACCCGCGCTCGCAACCCGCCGCCGAGGCCTTCGACAAGGCCCGCACCACCACCGACCGGGAGGCCCAGGCGCTGCACGCCAAGGTCGGCACCGCGCAGGCCCGCAAGCTGGACGGCACCCAGCAGGCCCGCTTCCGCGAAGTCCTGGCGAGCTACGACCAGGTGGTCGCGGTCCGTGACCACATCGAGCGCTCGATGGTCAGCTGGACGTACATCCTCGACCAGTACAGCGACCTGATCAAACCCACCTTCGCGTTCCGCTCGGCCTTCGTCAGCCGGCAGAGCGGCCAGCTGCCCCGGCAGGGCACCATCCTGATCGAACTGGTCCGGGCCCGCGAGTACCTCGCGCAGGAGGACGCGGCGATGGGCGGCCTGAGCGCCTCCACCGCCAAGATCAGCCCGCAGCAGTACCAGGCCGCGCTGGACGCCCTGCACAACCAGCGCGCCCTGTTCACCGTCTACATCGCCGAGCTCGAACCCGCCGACCGCACCGACTACGTCGGCCTGCGCAGCGGCGAGAACTGGTCCGCGCTGGAGCGCGCCGAACGGGACTTCACCAACGCCGCCGGCTACGAGCGGGTCGCCGAGGCCATCAACGGGGACGACTGGCGGGCCGTCGCCGACCGCGCGCTGAGCGACCTCGACGCGATCAACGCCCGGCTGGCGGGCGGCATCGACGCCCGCGCCGACTCCTACGCCATGGGCCTGCTCTGGCGCGGCGGCATCGCCGGCGCGATCGGCCTGGCCGCGATCGTGCTCTCCATCGTGATCTCCTACCGGATCGGCCGCGGCATGGCCCGGGAGATGATCGGCCTGCGCAACGCCGCCCACGAGCTGGCCGCCAACCGGCTGCCCTCGGTGATGCTCCGGCTGCGCCGGGGCGAGCCCGTCGACATCGCCGCCGAGACCCCCGAGCTGCAGTTCGGCCCGGCCGAGGCCGGCCAGGTCGGCCGGGCGATCAACGCCGTGCAGCGGGCCGCCGTCGAGGCGGCCGTCGAGCAGGCCGAACTGCGCCGCGGCGTCTCCGCGGTCTTCGTGAACCTGGCCCGCCGCAGCCAGGTGCTGCTGCACCGCCAGCTCACCCTGCTGGACACCATGGAGCGCCGCACCGAGGACCCGGCCGAGCTGGAGGACCTCTTCCGCCTCGACCACCTCACCACCCGCATGCGCCGGCACGCCGAGGGCCTGATCATCCTCTCCGGCGGCTCGCCGGGCCGCGCCTGGCGCAAGCCGGTGCGGATGGTCGACGTGGTCCGCGCCGCCGTCGGCGAGGTCGAGGACTACGCCCGGGTGATCGTCCGGCCGTTCCCGGGCACCGGGCTGCTCGGCAGCGCGGTCGCCGACGTCACCCACCTGATCGCCGAACTGGTCGAGAACGCGGCCGTGTTCTCGCCGCCGCAGACCCAGGTCACGGTGCAGGGCGAGGTGGTCGCCCACGGCTTCGCGCTGGAGATCGACGACCGCGGCCTCGGGCTGAGCAGCCAGGCCCTCGCCGAGATCAACCAGCGGCTCGCCGTGGAGCAGGAGTTCGACCTCGCGGACACCGACCGGCTGGGCCTGTTCGTGGTCAGCCGGCTGGCCCGCCGGCACGGCATCCGGGTGCACCTGCGGCCCTCGCCCTACGGCGGCACCACGGCCGTCGTACTGATCCCGCGCGAACTGCTCGCCGAGGCGCCGGACGTGATGTCGGAGCAGCCGGCCGCCCCCGTCCCGGTCCAGGCCCGGACGGCGCCCGCCGCCGGCGCCCGGCGCGGCCAGCGCGAGCTGGTCGCGGTGCCGGCCCTGGCCGAGACCGGACCGCACGGGCGCCACGCCGGCCCGGACTCCGCCACGGACGAGCCCGAGCAGGACGCCGGACGCCGGGGCGGCCCCCGCCCGTCGGTGGCCGAGCCCGCCCGCGAGCCGGGCGGCCTGCCGCGCCGCCGGGCCGGCGGTCCCGTCCTGGTACCCGCGCCCGCCCCCGACGGCTCGGGCCGCGGCCGGCACCGGCGCGACGAGGGCCCGCAGGGCCGCCCGGCCGGGGTGCCGGACAGCGGGCAGCCGGACGGTGGACAGTCGGGTGCCGGACAGTCGGGCGGTGCGCTGCCGGGCGGCGGACTGCTGCCGCGGCGGGTCCGCCAGGCGAATCTGGCCCCGCAGCTCAAGGAGGCCGCCCAGGCCCGGGCCGCGGCCGCGCCCGGTGCCGCGCCGGGCGAGCCCGCCCGCGAGCGTTCTCCCGAGGAGGCCCGGGCCACCTTCACCTCCTTCCAGCGAGGGTTCACCCGTGGCCGGGGCGACCGGGCCAGGCCCGGTTCGCTGACCGCCGTGCCGTCCCCCGCCGTGCCCGCGGCCCCGGTGGCGCCCTCCCCGGCGAGTCCCGCGCTCTTCGACCCCTGGGCCGGATCGAACCGTCGGGCCCTCACCCCCGGCCCCCGTCCGGCGGCGCTGCCCGCCGCCCCGGCCGGCCCGGCAGCCCTCACCGGCCGCCGCCCGGGAGCCTCCGCTTCGCTCGTCCCGCCCGAAGCTTCTGCACCACCCGGATCACCGTCACCATCCGCATCACCCTCACCGTCACCATCCGCATCATCCGCACCACCCGCTCCAGCGGAAGGAACTGATTCATGACCAGTACGACGCAGCCGTCCGGGGACCTCAACTGGCTCCTGGACGACCTCGTGGGACGGGTCGCGGCCCTGCGGCACGGCGTGATCCTCTCCAGCGACGGCCTGGCCACCGGTGCCTCCAGCGGCCTCGGCCGCGAGGACGCCGAGCACCTGGCCGCGGTCGCCGCGGGCTTCCACAGCCTGGCGAAGGGCGCCGGCCGGCACTTCCAGGTCGGCGGGGTCCGCCAGACCATGGTCGAACTCGACGAGGCCTTCCTCTTCATCACCGCCGCCGGCGACGGCAGTTGCCTCGCCGTGCTCAGCGAGGCCGAGGCCGACATCGGCCTGATCGCCTACGAGATGGCCCTGCTGGTCAAGCGGGTCGGCGAGCACCTGGCCGCCGAGCCCCGAACCGCGCCGCCCGGGAGATGACCGAAGCGATGACCGAGGGGACGGGCCAGGAGCCCGAGGAGGGCGCGTCCGCGCCGCGCCCGGCCGCGGACGTGCAGTGGTACGACGACGACGCCGGCCCGATGGTCCGGCTGTTCTCGATGACCAAGGGACGGGCCAGGCCCACCGAGGAGGGTCTGTTCGACCTGATCTCGATGATCGCGGCCACCGACCGGGCCGAGGACGACGAGGACGAAGCCGCCCTCGACCTGGAGCACCACCGCATTCTCACCTGGTGCCGGCGTGAGCCGCTCACCGTCGCCGAGCTGGGCTCGTACACCGACCTGCCGGTCAGCGTGGTGCGGGTGCTGCTCGGTGACCTGTACGACGCCGAGCTGATCACCGTCACCCGTCCCGTCCCGCTCGCCCAACTGCCGGACGAGCGCCTGCTCCGAGATGTGATCAATGGACTCCGTGCGCTCTGACCCCGCCACCTCCCGAGCGCAGTGGCCCGGCGGCCCGGCCGTCGCCCTCAAGATCCTCGTCGCGGGGGGCTTCGGCGCGGGCAAGACCACCCTGGTCGGGGCGGTCAGCGAGATCCGCCCGCTGCGCACCGAGGAGCAGATCAGCGAACTCAGCCGGACCGTCGACGACACCTCGGGGGTCGAGGCGAAGCGGACCACCACGGTGGCGATGGACTTCGGCCGGATCGACCTGCGCGAGGGCCTGGCGCTCTACCTGTTCGGCACCCCCGGCCAGGACCGGTTCTGGTTCGTCTGGGACGAGCTCGCCCAGGGCGCGCTCGGCGCGGTGGTGCTCGCCGACACCCGCCGGCTGGCCGACTGCTTCCCCTCCGTGGACTTCTTCGAGCAGCGCGGCATCCCCTTCCTGGTCGCCGTCAACTGCTTCGAGGGCACCGAGGTCTTCGCCCCCGAGGACGTCCGGGCGGCGCTCGACCTCGACCCGGGCGTACCGGTGCTGCTCTGCGACGCCCGCAGCCGTGAGGACGGCAAGAAGCTGCTGATCGCCCTGGTCGAGCACGCCGCCGACCGGCGGGCCGGGGCGGTCGTCCCGTCCGTATGACGGACTCCCGGGCGGTCGCACCGTCCGCATGACGGACCCCGGCGCCCGGCGGGTTGCCCTGCCGGGCCCCCGCGTGGAAGGCTCTGTACGGAAGGTTCCGCCCGCGGTGCGCGCGGCGGGGCCGGCCCGGCGCCGCGGCGGCGCCCGGCCCGTGACTCGGGGGGAGGGCAGTGCGATGACCGTTCAGCGGTCCCGTTCGACCGTGTCCACCCCGGTCACCCCCGCGCTGACCGTCCGCCGGTACATCGACCTGGCGCTGATCTGCAGCGCCTGCTGTCTGTAACCACCGCTGAACCCGCCCGACCGGAGCGGACCCGCGCGGCTCCCGCCGCCGGCGCTCCGGTGCCCGGTCGCGCCCGCATCGCGATGCGCACCCCTCTCTGACGATCAGTCAATGCCCTTCCATGCCCGTGCCGGTGCGACCCGGACCGAGGTGCGGCCGCTGCTGCGGGCCGCCGCCCGGCCGCGCCCGCCGCCGCCCCCGGTTCCCGCGGAGACCCCTGTGAAGTTCGCCCGTCCCGTTCTGGCCGCCACCGCCCTGCTGGCCGCCACCGCCTGCGGCGGCAATGCCGAGGCGGGCCCGGCCACCGCCCCCGCCGCCGGCTCCGCGACCGTCCAGCTGCGGCTCCCGGACCCCGGCAACGCCGGAGTGCTGGCCGTCGCCAAGAAGGACGGCTCGCTGGACCGGGCCCTGGCGGCCGTGCACGCCAAGGTCGCCTGGGCCGAGGCGCCGGCCGGTTTCGCCGAGGCCGCCGACGCGCTCAACTCCGGTCGGCTCGACGCCGCGCAGGGCAGCATCAGCACCGGGCTGCTGCCGCTCGCCGGCAAGCCCGGGTTCGAGCTGTTCGGCGCGGCGCAGCCCGATCCGATCGGGGAGGGCATCCTGGTCAAGAACAACTCCGGCATCAAGTCCGTCAAGGACCTGGCGGGCCGCAAGGTCGCGGTCGACGCCGGCGGCACCGGAGAGTACCTGCTGCTCCAGGCGCTGGCCAAGTACAAGGTGCCGGCCGAGCAGGTGCAGCGGGTGCGGCTGAGCCCGGAGCAGGCCCGCAGCCAGTTCGGGATCGGCGAGGTGGACGCCTGGGCCGCCGCCGGTGAGCCGGTGGTCACCGAACTCGCCCATGCCAGCGCCTACCTGGTGACCAGCGGCTTCGGCGCCGGCTCCGACAACTACCGGGTGTGGGCGGTCCGCAGCGAGCTCGCCCGGCAGCACCCCGAGGTGGTCAGGGCGCTCTACGACTACCTGCGCGAGGTGGACGGCAGGGCCCAGCGGGACCCGGCCGCCTACCTGAACGTCTTCACCAGCAGCGGGCCGGAGGCGGTGTCCGGGCGGGCCAAGGACGTCCGGGTCGACGTGGGCCGGGCCGCCGCCCCGCTCGGGCCCATCCAGGAGGCGGACGCCGTCCGGCTGGAGAAGGTGGCCCAGCTCTTCGCCGCCCAGCACGTCACCCCCTCGGTGGTCGACGTCCGCTCCCACCTCCTGGACGTGAACAGCCTTGCCGGGAGCGCCCGGTGACCGCCCCGGCGGCCGTCCGGACGAACGGTCCGGCGGGTGGATCGGCGGGTGGCCCCGGGGCCGGGACGCAGGGTCGATCGGCTCCGGTGCGGCGCAATCGTCCGTTCATCTGGTTGAATAGGGGCATGAACTCCGTCGTGGACAGCAGCCGAGGTCGCTTCGACCTTGAGCCGTTCTGGCCGTCCCGGCAGCCGCACCTGTTCGACCAGACGTGTCCGGGCTCGCCCAGCGCGTCCCGGCTCTCCGCCCGCTGACCTCCGGTCCAGCCCGGCAGCACGCCCCGGTCGACGCGCAGACGACATCCACCGTCAGTCACGCGCGAAAGTAGCGACACCATGTCTTCTTCCTCCACGGCCACCCTCTCCGTCCCCTCCGCGACCCCGCACCTGCGCGCGGTCCGCGCCGTCCAGCCCCCGGCCGCCGAGCGGTGGCACCCCACCGCGGCCCAGCAGCACGGCCCGCAGCACGCCGTGCCGCAGCTGCCGCCGCAGGGGCTGCTGACCGCCCTGCCGCAGGGCGCCACGGTCGTCGCCACCCTCCCGCAGTCCGCCCTGCCGCAGGGCCTGCTGGCCCAGTACGGCGTGCAGTTCGGCGCGGCCGGCAGCCACCCGATGGTCGGCTACCTGGTGCTCGTCCCCGCCGAGGCGGCGCCGGCCGCCGCCGGCCTCGCGCCCCAGGCGGCCGGTCCGGCGCCGTCGGCCACCCTCGCGTCCGCGCCGGACGGGGCGGACGGGGCGCAGCTCCCGGCCAAGCCCGCCGGGCAGGGCATCACCGTCGACACCGAGCGCCGGAACGCCTACGTGGACGGCAAGTTGCTCGACCTCACCTACCTGGAGTTCGAGCTGCTCGCGCACCTCACCGAGCACCCGCAGCGGGTGCACACCCGCGACCACCTGGTCTCCGCCGTCTGGGGCTACGGCCACGTCGGTGACGGCCGGACGGTGGACGTGCACGTCGCCCGGCTGCGCCGCAAGCTCGGACCTGCCTACCGCGACAGCATCGTGACGGTCCGTCGGGTCGGCTACAAGTACACGCCGGCGGCGTAGTTCCACGACAGCGAGCGGGTTGACCCCTCCCCTCCGGGGGCGGGGTCAACCCGCTCGCTGGTCCGGCGGCAGCAGGAGGACGGACAGCGCGCTCGCGCAGGTCCCGGCGTGGCCGAGGAACCAGGGCAGCCGCTCGTCGGTGAGCCGCTCGGGGGTGGAGCGGACGGCCAGCGCGAACCGGGCGTGGCCGGAGCGGTCCAGCACCGGCACGGCGACCGTCCGTACCCCGGTGGCGGACTCGCCGTCGTTGAGAGCGTGGCCGCTCTCCCGGACCAGCTCCAACTCCTTCAGCAGCAGCTCGGGTTCGGTGATGGTCCGGTCGGTGAAGGGCTCCAGCGGGCCGAGCTCCCCGGCGTTCGGCTCGCCCTGGCGCGGCCAGGCCAGCAGCACCTTGCCCAGCGCCGTGGAGTGCAGCGGGCGGCGCAGCCCGAGGCCGGTGTCCGGCCGGACGGAGGCACCGACCAGGATCACCGCGTGCGGGCCGCTGCGGATCGCCAGGTCGGCGGTGGCGCCGGTGCGCCGGGCGAGCAGGTCCAGCTCCGGGCCGGCCAGGTGCAGTCCCCGCTGGTGGAAGCTGAGTTGGCCCAGTTCGGCGACGGCCGGGCCGAGCCGGTAGCGGGCGGTCCGCTCGTCCTGGTCGAGGAATCCGGCGCCGACCAGGGTGCGGGCCAGGCGGTGCGCGGTGGAGACCGACAGGCCCGTCCGGCGGGCCAGGTCGGAGGCGCTGAGGTCGGGGCCGTTGTCGTGGAAACAGTGCAGCAGTCCGAGTGCGCGCTGCACGGCCTGCGCGCCCGTGGGGGGACTCTGGACGCCGACCGCCTCGGCCATGACACCTCGCGTTCTGTGCCGGACCCTTGCGGGGTACCGGAGTTGATGCCGGATGAGCTGATGGTCCCAGACTATGGCAGTCGGCCCTGCGCAATTGTGTCGCCGGTATGGCAATGGCATGGCTTTCATGAACAAGTGATCCCACGATGTGGAAAAGCTTGCTTCCTGCTCGTCGACCGTGGAACGCTCAGGGCACCGCGCCGGACACACCGCCGCGGCACCGCGCCGGACCTACCGCCGCGACCCCGACGCCCGAGCAGGAAGGAGCAGTGCCGTGACGACCCACCGGTGCAGCGCCCTCCCCGCGATCCGCGTCCGCCGTACCTGTTGTCTCTGACAACAGCCTTCCACCGCAGTGCACTTCACTGCCTCTCCGGCTTCACCGTCGCCGCGCCGTTCCTCGCCGCACCGTGACGCCCCGCCGCGTCCGCGCACCCCCTCCGATCCCAGGAAGGCACCACCGTGCCCAGCCCCGCCCCCGACACCCTCTGGTTCACCCGCTGCCCCGTCCCCACCGCCACCGGCATCGCCGCCGACCAGGGCCGGCTGGCCGAGGAGTTCGCCGCCGACGGCATCGCGGTCCGCTCCCTCCAGGACGCCCCGCCCGAGGTCGCCGCGGACCACCACTTCACCCACGCGCTCACCGGCCTGTTCCGTGAGGGCGGCAACGTCCCCGCGTTGTGGGCTCGTTCGCGCGGCGAGCGGACCAGGCTGATCGGCCTCACCTGGATCGAGGAGCGCCAGGTCGTGCTGGTCCGGGCCGGCAGCGGCATCGAGGGCCCGGCCGGGCTGCGCGGACTGCGGCTGGCCGTCCCACACCATGGGATCGGCATCGACTTCTGGCGGGCGATGGCGCTGGCCGGCTTCACCGGCGCGCTCTCGCTGGCCGGGCTCACCCTGGCCGACGCCACCCTGGTGGAGGTCCCCGCCGGCGAGGCCGGCGGACAGTGGTCCGCCGAACTCGCCGCGCTGCGGGCCGGAACGGTGGACGCGGTGTACGTGAAGGGCGCCCTCGCGGTCGAGGCGGCCCGCCGGATCGGCGCCGAGGTGGCGGTCGAGCTGGACGCCGCCCCCGACCGCCGGGCCCGGGTCAACAACGGCACCCCGCGGCCCGTCACCGTCCACCAGCGGCTGCTCGACGAACACCCCGACCTGGTGGTGCGGTTCCTCGCCGTGCTGCTCGAAGCCGCCGACTGGGCCGCCGGGAGTCCTGCCGAGGTGGCCCGGATCCTGCAGGCCGAGACCGGCGCCGGGGCCGAGGGGGTGGCCGGCGCGTACGCCGACGGCAGCCACCGCACCCTGCACCTCGACCTCTCCGAGGAGCGGCTCGGCCTGCTCGCCCAGCAGGAGCGCTTCCTGCACGGCCAGGGCTTCCTGGACGCCCCCGTCGACATCCGCGCCTGGACCGACCCCGAACCCCTCCGCGCGGCCCGCGCCCTGCGTGACCGCCGCCGCCCCGCCTCCGTCTGACGCCCGATCAGGAGACATCGCACCATGAAGACCCCCCGCCTCGTCCTCGCCGCCACCGCCCTGCTGGCCGTCGCCCCGCTCGCGGCCTGCGGCTCCTCCGCCGGGAGCGCCAAGGCCTCGGCCGACGGCAACGCCGCCGCCGACGTGGTGCTGCGGCTGCCCGACCCGGGCAACTCCGGCTTCCTCGCCCTCGGCAAGAAGGACGGTTCGCTGGACAGAGCGCTGGCCGCCGTCCACGCCAAGGTCGCCTGGACGGGCAGCGCCGGCCCGTTCGCGCCCGCCGCCCAGGCGCTCTCCGCCGACCAGCTCGACATCGCCCAGGGCTCGATCACCTCCGCGGTGGCCGCGCTCGGCCAGAAGCCGGGGTTCAAGCTGTTCGCCCAGACCGCTCCCGACGCGGTCGGCGAGGGGATCCTGGTGAAGAACGGCTCGCCGATCAAGAGCGTGCAGGACCTGGTCGGCAAGAAGGTCGCCGTCTCGCAGGGCGGCACCAGCGAGTACCTGCTGCTGAAGGCCCTCGAGAAGAACGGCATCCCGGCGGACAAGGTGGAGCGGGTCTACCTGCGCGCCGACCAGACGGCCGGGGTGTTCAACTCCGGCCAGGTGGACGCCTGGGCCACCTGGAACACCTTCTCCACCCCCGAGATCGCCAACGCCGGCGCGCACTTCCTGGTCAACGGCCAGGAGGTCGGCTCGGACAACTACGCGGTCTGGGCGGTCCGGGGCGGCTTCGCCGACAAGTACCCCGCGGTGGTCGGCGCCTTCTACGGCTACCTGCACGAGAACGGCCTGAAGGAGAAGGCCGACCCGGCCGCGTACCTCAACGTGGTCACCGACTCCGGCCCGACCGCCGTCACCCCGGCCGAGCGGGAGGTCGCGATCAACGTCACCAGGTCGGGGGCGACCGCCGACGTGATCACCGACGCGGACCTCGTCCGGTTCGGCACCGTCGCGCAGTTCTTCGCCGACCAGAAGGTCACCAAGTCGCTGATCGACGTGAAGCCCTACGTGCTCGACGTCGGCAAGCTCCCCGGCGGCGGCAAGTGACCGCCCCCGCCCCCGCTGCCGCCCCCGCGCGGACCACCGTGACCGCCCCCGCCCCGGACACCGCCGCCGCGCTGGCCGCCGGCCTGGTCGCCCCCCGCACCAGACTGCCCGCGCCCCGCCCCCGGCACCTCGCCCTGGTCCTGCGCACCCTGGGCCCGCTCGCCCTGCTCGGCACCTGGGCCCTGGCCTCCGCCACCGGCGCCCTCACCCAGGACGTGCTGGCCTCGCCCGGCCAGGTGGTCGAGGCGCTGGACGAGATCTGGCGCAACGGCCAGCTCACCGACGCGCTCGGCGTCTCCCTCACCCGGGCCGGCCTCGGCCTGCTGTTCGGCGCCGGCGCCGGCCTGGTGCTGGGGGTCGTCACCGGCTTCTTCCGGCTCGGCGAGGAACTGCTCGACTCGGCCGTCCAGGTGCTGCGGACGGTGCCCTTCCTGGCGCTGGTCCCGCTGTTCATGGTCTGGTTCGGCATCACCGAGACCGCGAAGATCGCCCTGATCGCGGTCGCCACCAGCTTCCCGATGTACGTCTCCACCTCCGGCGGCGTACGCAGCACCGACCGCAAGCTGATCGAGGCGGTCCGCAGCTTCGGTCTCGGCCGCTGGGCGATCGTGCGGACGGTGGTGCTGCCGGGCGCGCTGCCGGCCCTGCTGTCCGGCCTGCGGCTGTCCATGACCCTCAGCGTGATCGCGCTGATCGCCGCCGAGGAGATCAACTCCACCGAGGGCATCGGCTACCTGATGGCGCAGGCCCAGAACTTCTCCCGCACCGACATCCTCGCGGTCTGCATCCTGATCTACGGCGTGCTCGGCCTGCTGGCCGACGGTGTCGTCCGGGTGCTGGAGCGGGTGCTGATGCCCTGGCGGGCGCAAGGAGCGACCCGATGAGCCGTCCGACCGCCCCCGACCCCGGCGCCGCCACCCCCGACCACGGCGCCGCCACCCCGGCCGTCCACCTGCGCGGCCTGCGCCGCACCTTCGGCACCCGGCACGTCCTGGACGGTGTCGACCTGGACATCGCCCGCGGCGAGTTCGTCGCCCTGCTCGGCGCCAGCGGCACCGGCAAGACCACCCTGCTGCGGATCCTCGGCGCGCTGGACCGGGCCGACGCCGGCACCGTGCTCGTCCCGCCGGTCCGCACGGTGGTCTTCCAGGAGCCGCGTCTGGTGCCCTCGCAGCGGGTGCTCGCCAACGTCACGATCGGCCTGCCGCGCGGCGCCGCCTCCCGGGAGACCGGGGTGCGGGCCCTGGCCGAGGTCGGGCTGGACCGGCACGCCGACGCCTGGCCGGCCACCCTCTCCGGCGGCGAGGCCCAGCGGGTCGCGCTGGCCCGGGCCCTCGTCCGTGAGCCGCAACTGCTCCTGCTGGACGAGCCGTTCGCCGCCCTCGACGCGCTGACCCGGCTGAGGATGCAGGACCTGGTCGGCGAGCTGGTCCGCAAGCACCGCCCGGCCGTGCTGCTGGTCACCCACGACGTGGAGGAGGCGATCCGGCTCGCCGACCGGGTCGCGGTGCTCCGCGACGGCGCGCTCGTCACCGACGAGACCGTCGAGGTGGCCCGCCCGCGCGACTCCGCCGACCCGGCCTTCGCCGGCCTTCGCCGCCGGCTGCTCGCGGACCTCGGCGTCGAGCTGCCCGAGCCCGTGAGTCCCTGAGCCCCACCTCCGCCCGAAACCCCCCGCCCTCCCGTACTGAAGCCGGAGCGATCCCCATGACCGTCACCATCGGTGTCCACAGCAGCAACCCGTCCCTCTACCACCTCGCCCGCCTGGACTTCCTCGCCGAGGAATTGGCGCCGCTCGGTGAGAGCGGCGTCTTCCACCACTACACGGACGGCACCCGCACCGGCGCCCTGCTCGCCGACGGCACCATCGACCTCGGCGGCACCGGCTCCACCCCGCCGGTCACCGCCCAGGCCGCCGGCCACGACCTGGTCTACACGGCGGTCTCGGCGCCGCGCCCCGACCACGGCGCGCTGCTCGTCCTGGCCGACGGCCCGGTCACCGGTATCACCGGGCTCAAGGGCGGCACCGTCGTCCTCGGCATCGGCTCCTGGCAGACCCACCTGCTCGCCAAGGCGCTGCACGTCGAGGGCCTGTCGTACGCCGAGGACGTCCGGCCGGTCCGCCCGGCTCCCGGCTCCGACCCGGCCGCGCAGCTGCGGGCCGGCGAGATCGCCGGCTGGATCGCCCAGGGTGCCGAACTGGCGGCCGCGCTGCGGACCGGCGAGTTCCGCGTTCTGGTCCGTACCGGCGACGTGATCACCGACCGCTCGGTGTTCTTCGCCCGCCGCGACTTCGCCGAGGGCCGCCCCGACGTGGTCGCCGCGATCACCGCCGCGCTGGCCCGTGCCGACGCCTGGGTCGCGGCCAACCCCGCCGAGGCGGCCGCGATCGCCGCCGCCGACCTCGGGGGCAGCACCGAGGACTGGCTGACCGCCCTCACCGCACTGCCGTGGCGGCTGGAGCCCGCCACCGCCGCGTTCGTCGCCGAGCAGCAGGAGGCGGCCGACATCTTCCACGCTGTCGGTTTCATCGACCGGACGATCACCGTCGCGGACGCCCATCTCCCGGCGCTGGAGGCCCCCGTGGCCGCCGCGCTCGCGAAGGCGGTCTGACCGATGGCCTCCGAAGTCCTCTGGTACATCATCCCGCGCGAGGGCCACTACCCGTGGGAGCCGGCCGGCCGCCGCCCGGTCGACCTCGGCTACCTCCAGCAACTCGCCGGCACCGTCGACCGCCTGGGCTACACCGGCGCCCTGCTCGCCACCGACCTGTACGACGTCTGGACGCTCGGCAGCGCGCTGGCGGCCGCGACCAGCACCGGCTTCAAGCCGCTGCTCGCCGTCCACCCCGGCCTGGTGGCGCCCACCCTGCTGGCGAAGATGGCGCTGAGCTTCGACCACCTGCACGGCGGCCGGCTGCGCTTCAACGTGGTGAACGGGTCCACCGAGCAGCTGCGGGAGTACGGCCTGCACGTCGAGCACGACGACCGGTACCGGCTCAGTGCCGAGTACTGGTCGATCGTCAAGCGCCTCACCGCCGGTGAGGTCTTCGACCACAAGGGCGAGTTCTACGACCTGAGGAACGCCGGCGCGAGCCTGCGCGAACTCACCCCCGTCCAGCCCGGCGGCATCCCGCTCTGGTTCGGCGGCAGCTCACCGGCCGGCATCGAGATGGCCGCCGAGCACGTCGACGTCTACCTCACCTGGGGCGAACCGCCGCACCTGCTCAGGGAGAAGCTGGCGAAGGTCCGCGAGCGAGCCGCGGCGCACGGCCGCAGTCTGCGGATCGGACTGCGCCTGCACCTGATCGTCCGGGACACCGAGGACCAGGCCTGGGCGGCCGCCGACCGGCTGCTCGACGTCACCAGCCAGGCCACCTACGCCCGGCAGCTCGGCAACCGCGGCGGCGAGGACGGCGTCGGCTGGCAGCGGCAGTTCCGCCAGCACGGCGGCAAGGTCCCGGCGCACGCACGGGAGTTGGAGACCCACCCGAACCTCTGGCCGGGCATGAGCCTGTTCCGTCCGGGCCCCGGCACGGCCGTGGTCGGCAGCACCGCCCAAGTGGTGGAGCGGCTCCAGGAGTTCGAGTCGCTCGGCGTCGACACCTTCATCCTCTCCGGCAACCCGCTGCTGGAGGAGGCCCACCGGGTCGCCGAGACCGTCCTGCCCGCGCTGGGGATCAACCGGCGATGACGCTCGGCGCCGGCAGCGGGGGCCTGGGGCCGGCATGACCCGGGGGCCCGGCCCTGTCGTCCCGATTGATCGCCCTCATGGCGCACTCGTGCAGCAGGACCACGGACAGGACGCGTCCGACGTCCGGCCCGAGCCCCGTCGCCGCGTCCCGCACGGCCGTCGCCTCGGCGGTGATCACCGGGGCGGCCGCGGCCGGCTCGGGCGGCACGCCCGGGTCGTCCTCCGAGGCTCCGGGGGCGGCGAGCAGCCCGCTCGTACCGGTGGAGCATGCCGCGTGGAGCGTCTCCGACTGCCGGCTGAGCCGGGCTGACGGCGTGCCGGTCCTGCACGGCACGGTGTACGTGAACAACGAGGACCCCGACACGGCGCACACGTACACCACCGTGCTGGTGTTCGGGTCGGACTCCGACCGGCTCGCCGGCGACACGATCTACGTCGACGACGTGGAGCCGCTCCGGACGGGCAGGAACGAGGTGGCCGACCCGAACCCCTCGGCGTCCGTCGCCTCCGTGCCGGACGGCCCGGTGCCGTGCCGGATCACGGAGATCAGCGACCACGACACCGGGGCGTCCGTCCAGCAGTGAGCGGGACGTGCCGCGGTCAGCGGCTCAGGCGGTCGATCTCGGCCAGGTCCTCGGCCGACAGCGGGCCGCCCGCCAGGGCGTCGATGTTCTGGTCCAGCTGCCGGACGCTGCTGGCGCCGATGATCACCGAGACCACCCGCGGGTCACGCAGCACCCAGGCCAGGGCCAGCTGCGCCAGGCTCTGCCCGCGGCCCTCGGCCACCTTGTTGAGGGCCCGCAGCTGCTCCAGCTTCGAACCCGTCAGCGCCGCCTCCTTGAGGAAGTGGCCGACCGACATCCGGGAGCCGGCCGGCACCTCGCCACCGAGGTAGCGGTCGGTCAGCAGACCCTGGGCGAGCGGGGAGAAGGCGATCAGGCTGGTCTGCGTGTCGCCGACGGCGTCCAGCAAGCCCTCCTCCGGCGCCCGGTTCAGGATGGAGTAGCTCACCTGGTTGAGCAGCATCGGCGTGCCCAGCCCGCGCAGGATCGCCACCGCCTCCCGGTGCTGCTGCGCCGGGTAGTTGGAGATGCCCGCGTACAGCGCCCGGCCCGAGCGCACGGCGGTGTCCAGCGCCCCCATGGTCTCTTCCAGCGGGGTGTCGGGGTCGAAGCGGTGGGAGTAGAACACGTCGACGTAGTCGAGGCCCATCCGGTCGAGCGACTGGTCGAGGCTGGCCAGCAGGTACTTGCGGGAGCCGCCGTCGCCGTAGGGGCCCGGCCACATGTCGTAGCCCGCCTTGGAGGCGATGAACAGCTCGTCCCGGTACGGACGGAAGTCCTGGGCGAACAGGTAACCGAAGTTGCGCTCGGCGCTGCCGTACGGCGGGCCGTAGTTGTTGGCCAGGTCGAAGTGCGTGATGCCCCGGTCGAAGGCCCGGCGCAGCACCGCGCGCTGCACCTCCAGCGGCTGGGTGTCACCGAAGTTGTGCCACAGCCCCAGCGAGACGGCGGGCAGCTGCACACCGCTGTGCCCGGCACGGCGGTAGGTCATCGAGGTGTAGCGGTCGTCCGCGGCGAGGTAGGTCATGGCGCCATCCTGCCAGCTCCCGGCCCGGCGGGGGAGCACGTCCACGGCGGCGGCGCCGGTCCGCACGGGGCCCCGGGCCGGGCCGGGGACCAACGGCCCTGTCGCAGGCCCGGCCGGGCCCGTACCGTGGCAGCCAGCCCGTCGAGAGGACCCGCCATGACGCCGCCGCGCCCGGCCCGACCAGCCGCCGAACCCGGTGGTGCGGCCGGTGCGACCCGCGCCGCGGCCCGGCCGGACATCGCGACCCGCGCCGACCTCGAAACGCTGCTGCGCCGCTTCTACCTGGCGGCCTTCGCCGATCCGCTGATCGGCCCGTACTTCACCGAGATCGCCGGGCTGGACCTGGACGCGCACCTGCCGCACATCACCGACTTCTGGGAGAGCGCGCTGCTGCGCACCACCTCCTACCGCCGCAACGCCTTCACCCCGCACGCCGCGCTGCACGAGCACCGGCCGATGACCGCCGAGCACTTCGGACGCTGGGTGCAGCTGTGGACCGCCGCCGTGGACGGTCTGCACGCCGGCCCGGTGGCCGAGCGGGCCAAGGCCCAGGGCGAACGGATCGCCGTGAATCTGCTGCGCCGAACCTCCGGCGGGTCCACCGACGCCCCGGAGGGCGCCGGCGGCGGGTTCGTCCCGCTGTCGGCGGTGCTGCTGCGCAGCTGACAGCCGCGACGGGCGGCCCGGTGCCACCCGCCGGTGCTGCTCGGCGCGATCGCCGCCCGCACCTCGGCGATCCGGCTGTTCGCCACCGTCACGATGCTGAGCGTTCTCGACCCCGTCCGGGTCGCCGAGGACGACGCGATCCCCGGCGACTGCCGGGGCGCCGGTGCCCGGCAGGGCCGCCGGCCGTCGGAGGGCCGCCGCCGGGGGAAAATCGCCACCAAACACGCTGACGGTCCGTCAGGACGTGACGTACGCCTCACCGGGAGCATGTCGAGGCGGGAGTGACGGACGGTGTACGTGGGCAAAGCATCCCGGAGGGGGCCGTTCCGCTGCCGACGCGCGGCCGGCCCCGGGCCGTGGCCGCCGGGGGGCGGCGCACGGCCCTACGGGTGCCCGCCCGCCCGGACGGGTCCGGCCCGTCCGTACACCAGGTGATCCGCGAGCGGGCCGCCGGGCCCGTGCCGCGCGGTCCGGCGGGCGCCGGCCGGCCGCCGCAGGGGTGGGGCCCCGCCGCCCGGACGGAGCGGCACGGCTCCCGGAATCCGCCGGGAGGGTCCGGCGCGCCGTCGCATAGGCTGCTTCCCACGATGGTGCGGATAACGGTGCTGGGGTCCCTGGCTGCGGAGGTCGGCGGCGACCGGGTCGGTCTCGGTGGTCCGCGCCAGCGCGGTGTGCTCGCACAACTGCTCGCCGCCCGGGGCGAGGTCGTCCACGTCGACCGGATCATCGAGGACCTCTGGCAGGGCCGGCCGCCCGCCAAGGCCGCCGCCTCCGTCCAGGCGTACGTCTCCAACCTCCGCCGGCTGCTCGAACCCCGGCGCGGCCCGCGCGAACCCGCCCGGCTGCTGGTCAGCGAGCCGCCCGGCTACGCCCTCCGGCTGCCGGCCGGTTCGGTGGACGCCTGGCGCTTCGGGCAGCTGCTGGAGGAGGTCCGGGCGGAGCCCCGGGCCGGTGCCGCGCTCGCCCTGCTGGACGAGGCCCTGGCCCTCTGGCGGGGCGCCGCCTACGCCGAGTTCGCCGACGAGCCGTGGGCCGTCGGCGAGAGCGCCCGGCTGACCGAGCTGCGGCTCGCCGCCCGCGAGCACCGCACCGCCCTCGCCGTCCGGCTCGGCCGGCCCGACGAGGCCGCCGTCGAGGCCCGGGCCCTCACCGACGAGGACCCGCTGCGCGAGGAGGGCTGGCGGCTGCTCGCCCTCGCCCTCTGGCACACCGGCCGCCAGGCCGAGGCATTGGACGTGCTGCGCCGGGCCAGGGCTGTTCTGGCCGAGGAGCTGGGCCTGGATCCGGGGCCCGCCCTGGCCGGCCTGGAGTCCGCGATCCTCCAGCAGCGCACCGAGCTGCTGGGCACCGGGCCGCTGGGCACCGGGCCGCCGGGCGCCGAGCTGCTGGGCGCCGAGCTGCTGGGCGTCGCCAGGCCCGCCCAGGAGCAGGTCCAGGCTCAGGCCCGGGCTCAGGAACAGGCCTTGGCGCCCGCGGACCGCCGCCCGGTTCCGGCCGTGGTCGACCGCGCGGCCGCCGGACACTCGGTGGCCGACCGGCCGGTCCTCGGCGGGACGGTCCTCGGCGGGACGGTCTTCGGCGGTGGAGTCGTCGACGGTCTGCCCGGCCGTTGGGTCCCCGGCGGGCGGCCCGTGGAGCCGTGGCGGCCCACGCGGCCGCCGGCCGGCCCGCTCTTCGTCGGCCGCGAGGCCGAGCTGCTGGCACTGCGCCGGGCCGCCGCCGAGGCGGCCGGCGGCGGCCCGGCCGTCGCGATCGTCACCGGCGAGGCCGGGGCCGGCAAGTCCACCCTGCTCGCCCACCTGCACGCGGAACTGGCCGCCGCCGGCTGGCGGACGGCGAGCGGCCGCTGCCCGGAGAGCGAGGGCGCCCCGCCGGCCTGGGCCTGGACCGAGGCGCTGCGCGACCTTGCCCGTCAGGCGCCCCCGGACGGCGACCTGGCCGTGGCGCTGGCACCCGTCCTGGACCAGGGCCTGGGCCCGGACCCGGGCCCGTACGGGGACCGGGACCGCACCCCGGGCACCGTCCAGGCCTTCGCGGTGTCGGCGCCGACCGTCACGGGCAGTACCTCGGTGGCCGGAGCCGCCACCGGCCGGGACGACGTCCTGCGGCAGCCGGGCGGGTCCGTGGCCTTCCGTCCGCCCGGCGGCCTGTTCGCGGGTCGGCCGGGGGAGCCGGGCCCGGACCACCGGGGCCCGGACCACCGGGGCCCGGGTCACTCGGGCCGGGAGGCCGTCCGCACCCTCGGCACGCCCACGCCCACGCCCATGCCCGAAGCCCGCACGCCCCACGGCCGGCCGCTCACCACCCGGACGCCGGACGCCCGCACCGCGGAGAACCGCACCCCCTGGAGCCGCTCCGACGCCCTGGTCGGGCGGTTCCGGCTGCACCGGGCCGTCGGCGACTGGCTGCACCGGGCCGCCGCCGACCGGCCGGTGGCGATCGTGCTGGACGACCTGCACGCCGCCGACCGGGAGACCCGAGACCTGCTCACCGACCTGGCCGGCGGGCCGCCCACCCCCGGGCTGCTGCTGGTGCTGGCACACCGCCCCGGCGAGGGCGAACTCACCGACGCCCTGGCGGTCCTGGCCCGCCGCTCGCCGCACCGGATCCCGTTGGCCGGGCTCCGGGAGGCCGACGCGGGCCGCCTGATCGGCTCGGTCTGCGCGGCCGCCGTCGACCCGGGGACGGTGCACGCGCTGGCCGACCGGACCGGCGGCAACCCGTTCTACCTGCTGGAGAGCGCCCGGCTGCTGGCCCGTGAAGGGGCCCTGGTCGCCGTCCACGAGGTGCCGCAGGGTGTCCGGGACGTGCTGCGCCGCCGGTTCGACCGGCTGCCGCCGACCGCGGTGGCCGCCCTGCGGCTGGCCGCCGTGGTCGGCCGCGAGGCGGACGCCGAGGTGCTGCTGCGCGCCTCGGACGCCGACGAGGACGAGCTGCTCGAAGCGCTGGAGGCCGCCGTCGAGGGCGGCCTGCTGACCGAACCCCGGCCCGGCACCGTCCGGTTCAACCACGCCCTGGTCCGCGACACCCTGTACGCCGACCTCGGCGGACTGCGCCGGGCCCGGCTGCACGGCCGGGTCGCCGAGGCGCTGCGCGAGCTGCGTCCCGACCGGATCCAGGCCTTGGCGCACCACTACACCCAGGCCGCCACGAGTGCCACGGCCGGCCTGGCGGTCGACTACTGCGTCCGCGCGGCCGAGGCGGCCGAGCGCCGCTACGCCCACGAGACCTCCGCCGCGCTGCTCCGGCAGGCCCTGGACAGCTTCGACCGACTGCCCCCGGACGGCGGCGACCGTGAGGCCCGGCGCACCGCGCTGCTCGCCGACCTGCTGCGCGCCCAGGTGAGGATGGGCGCGGTGGCCGCCGCGACCGAGACCAAGGCGACCGCGCTGCGCCTGGCCCGCGAGGCCGGCCGCCACGACCTGCTGATCGACGCCTGGACGGCCTGGACCGAGCCCACCCCCTGGGTCACCCACCCGTACGGCAGCTTCGACCAGGCGGCCGTCGACTCGATCACCGCGCTGCTGGACCACCCCGGCATGCCGGCCGCCACCCGCTGCCGGCTGCTCGACGCGCTCACCTACGAACTCGACTGCTCCGGCCGCCCGGAGGGGTGGGAGGCGGCCGCCGAGGCACTGGCGATCGCCCGGGCCGAGGGCGACCCGCGGCTGCTCGCGATGGCGCTGGCCGCGCAGGCCCGGGTGCACGACTACGAACTCGCCTCCGACCTGCGCGGGGCGACGGCCGCCGAACTCGCCCGGGTGGCCACCGAGCACGACCTGCCGGCCTACCGCTGGCACGCCGAGTACCTGGCCTCCTCGGTGGCGGCGACCGCGGGCGACCTGCCGGCGCTGCGGGCCCATGTCGAGGCCGCCCGGGAGATCGCCGAGTCGTACGGGCTGGCCGAACTCCTCGACGTCGGCAACGGGCAGCTGGCCATGCTGGCCTCCGCCGCCGGCCGCACCGAGGAGGCGCAGCGGCTGTACGCCCTGACCGTGGCCGGACTGCGGGCCCGCGGCTCGGTGCACGCCGAGGGGTTCGCCGCGCTGGCCACCGTGGTGATGGCCCTGCAGGAGGGCCGGCTGGCCGCCCAGCTGCCGCTGATCGAGCACATGCGCACCGTCTACGGGGCGTTGGCCGCCGACATCCACGCGCTCGCCCTGGTCGCCCTCGGCCGGCCGGCCGAGGCCCGGGCGGCCCGCGCCGAGCCGACCGTCCTGCCGCCGGACTACTACCGTTCCCTGTTCCTCACCGTGCGGGCGATGGCCGTGATCGCGCTGGACGAGCGCGCGGAGGCGGCCGAGCTGATCGAGGACCTGCTCCCGCTGCGCGACCTGGTGGCGGGCAGCGCCAGCACCTCCATCGCACTCCGGCCGGTCGCCCAGTCGCTGGGTGAGCTGACCCTGCTGCTGGGCCGGCCGGAGGAGGCCGCCGGGCACTTCCGGCAGGCCGCCGCGGTGGCCCGGCGCTGGGAGTCGGCGGCCTGGACGGCGGAGGCCGAACGCGCGCTCGCGGAGCTCGGCCCGCTGCACTGACCCCGGCCGCCGCGTTCCCGCGCCGGCGTCCCCGCCGCCGTGTTCCGGACCCGCTGTTCCGGACCCGCTGTTCCGGACCCGCTGTTCTAGACGTACTGTCCCCGTCGCACTGTTCCGGGCGCGATGGTCCGAGCGCCCGGTTCCAAGCGCACCGACGACCGCTTGGAACCGGATCCCAAGCCGACTCCAAGCCGCCCCTGCCACGATCGGCGGGACTTCCGCACGGTGCCCCCGCAGCACTGCTCCTCGCGGCGCCGTCCCGAACCCGTACCTGCCGAAAGGCTCCTGATGTCCTCCCTCCTCGGCCGCCTCGGCGGCGCCGCGGCGGCCAGACCGTGGCGCACCCTGGTCGCCTGGCTGCTGCTCCTCACCGCGGCCTTCGCCCTCGCGCTCACCGTCGGCGGCACGCCGCGCGACTCCTACCGGGTGCCCGGCACCCGCTCGCAGGCCGGCGCCGATCTGCTGGCCGAGCGCTTCCCCGAGATGTCCGGGGCCGGGGCCCGGGTCGTGGTCCACGACCGCACCGGAGCCCGGGTGCCGGACGCGGTGCTGGGCGAGCTGGCCGGCCGGCTGGCCGGGCTGCGGGGCACCCCGATCGTGGCGCCGCCGGTGTTCTCGGAGTCCGGCGACACCGCGCTGATCGCCCTGACCTACCGGATACCCGTCACCTCCTTCGAGGGCTCGGAGGGCCTGGACGCGCTGCGCGCGGCCGCCGAGCCGGTCGAACACAGCGGCCTGCAGGTCGAGTTCGGCGGTCAGCTGCCGGAGAACTTCTCCGCGCCCTCGGGCACCGCCGAGGCGATCGGCATCGTCGCGGCCCTGATCATCCTGGTGCTCGCGCTCGGCACCGTGGTCTCGGCGGGTCTGCCGCTGATCGTCGCGCTGGCCGGCCTGGGCCTCGGCAGCGCGGTGATCTACCTGCTCGCCGCGGTCACCGACATCAGCGCCACCGCGCCCACCGTCGCCAGCATGGTCGGCCTCGGGGTCGGCATCGACTACGCGCTGCTGCTGGTCAGCCGCCATGTCGAGGGCCTGCGCAAGGGGCTGACCCCGCAGCGGGCCGCGGCCGAGGCGACCGCCACGGCCGGCTCCTCGGTGGTGGTGGCCGGCTCCACCGTCCTGGTGTCGCTGTTCGGCCTGAAGCTGGCCGGGCTGGCCACCTACTCCTCCTTCGGCTACGCGACCTTCGCGGTGGTCGGCGCGGTGATGCTGGCCTCGCTCACCCTTGTTCCGGCGCTCTGCTCGCTGGCCGGCCAACGGCTGCTGCGCCGGGCCGAGCGGCGCGGCGAGGGGAAGTCCGCCGCCGAGCCGGTCGGCCCGACCCGTACCGAGCGCTGGGCCCGGCTGATCGGCCGGCGGCCGGTGGCGGCGGCGCTGGCCTCGCTGGTGGTGATGCTGGCGCTGGCCGCGCCGATGCTGGCGATGCGCACCTGGCCGCAGGACGCCGGCATCCAGGCCGAGTCCAACACCACCCGCAAGGCGTACGACCTGGTGTCCGCCGGGTACGGGCCGGGCGCGAACGGGCCGCTGCTGGTCACGGTCGACCTGCGCAAGGTGGCGGCTGCCGAGCTTCCCGCGATCGCGGCCCGGCTGCAGGCCGATCCGGGTGTCGCGGCGGTGGCCCCGGCGCTGGTGAACGGCGCGGGGGACGCGGCCGTGGTCTCGGTCCAGCCGCGGACCGGCCCGCAGGACACCCGCACCCAGCAGCTGCTGGACCGGATGCGCTCCGGCCTGCTGCCGCAGGGCGCCGAGGTGACCGGGGTGGTGGCGGTCTTCTCCGACATCTCGGACCGGTTGGCGTCCCGGCTCTGGGTGGTGGTCCCGTTCGTGGTGGCGCTGTCGCTGATCCTGCTGACGCTGCTGTTCCGGGCGCCGGTGATCGCGGTGAAGGCGGCGGCGATGAACCTGCTCTCGGTGGCCGCCGCTTACGGCGTGATGACGGCGGTCTTCCAGACCGACGCGGGGGCGGAACTGCTCGGCCTGCCGCACTCGGTGCCGGTGTCCTCCTGGGTGCCGATCCTGATGTTCACGGTGCTGTTCGGCCTCTCGATGGACTACGAGGTCTTCCTGCTCTCCCGGGTCCGTGAGGACTGGCTGGCCACCGGGGACGCCCGCGGCAGCGTGGTGCGCGGGCTCTCCGCGACCGGCCGGGTGATCAGCAGCGCGGCGGCCATCATGGTGGCGGTCTTCATCGGGTTCGCGATCGACCCGGACGTGACCGTCAAGATGATGGGTGTCGGCATGGCGGCCGCCGTGCTGGTCGACGCGACGATCGTCCGGCTCGTCCTCGTCCCGGCGACGATGACCCTGCTCGGCCGCGCCAACTGGTGGCTGCCGGCCTGGCTGGACCGCCTGCTGCCCGAGCTGCGGATCGAGCACGGGGACGGCCCGGCGCCGGCAGTCAGGGAGCGCGAGCGGGTCGGCGTCTGAACCACATCCGTACGTACCGTCCGACGGTATGACGATCCCATCGCTTCAAGCTCACTGACACCGCTCCGGACGGACGACCGTCAGACGTGTGCCACCCGCCGGCCCCGCCGGCCGAGGGGGTCGCCGGCCCGTGGCCGGCGGCCCCCTGTCGCGTCCCGGAGCAAACGTCCCGGAACAAACGTCCCGGAGCAAAGGGGGTGGTCTTCTGTACCTACTGGTATGTACAGTGAGGTCATGGCAACCCAGGACCGGCTGATCGAGAGCACCCAGGAGCTCCTCTGGGAGCGCGGCTACATCGGCACCAGCCCCAAGGCGATCCAGCAGCGGGCCGGCGTCGGGCAGGGCAGCATGTACCACCACTTCGACGGCAAGCCCGACCTCGCGGCCGCCGCCCTGCGGCGCAGCGCCGAGGAGATGCGCGCCGTCGCCGAGGAGCGGCTGGCCGGGCCCGGCACCGCCTACCAGCGGATCGAGGCCTACCTGCTGCGCGAGCGCGTGGTGCTGCGCGGCTGCCGGATCGGCCGGATGGCGCAGGACCCGGAGGTGGTCGCCGACCCGCGGCTGCGCGCCCCGGTCGAGGAGACCTTCGACTGGCTGCGCGGCCGGATCGCCGAGGTGATCGCCGAGGGCCGGGCGGCCGGTGAGTTCGTCCCCGGGGCCGACCCGGCCGACACGGCGGCCGCCGTGGTCGCCGTCGTCCAGGGCGGCTACGTGCTGGCCCGGGCCGCCGACAGCCCCGAGCCGTTCCGGCAGGCCGTTCGCGGCGCCCTCGGCCTGCTCGCCGGCCTGAACGCGCCGGCCGGTCCCTGAGCCGCAGGCTCGTCGCACCCCGCGAGGCCGCCCGTCACCGCGGTCACCGCCGCGACCGCGGCCCCGCCGCATGCCAGCACCTCCCGACCGGAGAGACCACCGTGCACGCGATGCAGTACGAGATCACCCTGCCCGCCGACTACGACATGGAGATCATCCGCCAGCGGGTCGCCACCCGGGGCCACCTGATGGACGCCTACCCCGGGCTCGGCCTCAAGGCCTACCTGGTCCGCGAACGCGGCGACGGGAGCGGCTCGCCGGTGAACCAGTACGCGCCGTTCTACCTCTGGAACACCGCCGAGGGGATGAACAGCTTCCTCTGGGGGCCCGGCTTCCGGGGCATCGTCACCGACTTCGGCCGCCCGGTGGTCCGGCACTGGCTGGGCGCCGGGTTCCGCACCGGCCCCGCCGTGGCCGCCGTCCCGCTCACCGCCACCCGCCGCACCGAACGCATCCCCGAGGGCACCGACCCCGCCGAGGCGGTCGAACGCGCGCTCGCCGACCTGCCCGAGGACGAGGCGCTGCACAGCGCGGCCGTCGCCGTCGACCCCGGCCGCTGGGAGCTGCTGCGCACCGCCCTGTGGCGGGGGAGCGCCCCGGAGCGGCACGGCACCCGCTACCAGCTGCTGCACCTGTCCCGTCCGGGGCTCCACGACCTGCCGGCCGGCCGGCACTGGTGAAAGGACCTGACCCGATGACACTGCCCGACCTCACCCACGCCCCGCTGGACCGCGAGGCCGGCCACCGCCTGCTCGACGAGCTGGCCGGCCAGGACACCCAGGACAAGACCCTGCGCGGCCTGGACGAGCTGGCGCCCGGCTTTCCCGACTGGATCGTCACCAGTCTCTTCGGCGGCACCTACCAGCGCCCCGGCCTGGACCTGCGGGACCGCCAGCTGGTCAACCTCGCCGCACTGGCGACCCTCGGCGGCGTGGAACCGCAGCTCGCCGACCATGTCCGCAACAGCCTGCGGGTCGGGCTGACCCGGGAGCAGATCATCGAGGTGATGGTCCACCTGGCGCCGTACGTCGGGGTGCCCAAGGCACTGGCCGGCCTGCGGGTGGTCGCCGCCACCCTCGCGGAGGAGGCCCCGGGCACCGGGGCCGGCGCGTGAGCGCCGTCCGCACCGTGCTGGGGGACGTCGACCCGGCGCTGCTCGGCGTCTGCGACGCGCACGACCACCTCTTCCTCGCCTCCCCGCTGCTGCCCGGGCAGGAGCTGGACGACCCGGCGGCGGCCGGGACCGAACTGCGGGCCTTCGCCGCCGCCGGCGGCCGCGCCCTGGTGCAGTGGACCCCGTACGGGATGGGTCGCGGCGGGGCCGGGCTGGCCGGGCTCTCCCGGGCCACCGGCGTCCACCTGGTGGCGGCCACCGGGCTGCACCAGGACGTGCACTACGACCCGGCCGTGCTGCGGGGCCTGTCCGGGGTCGACGTCCTGGCCCGGTTGTTCACCGAGGAGCTGACGGTCGGTCTGCGGGCGGACGGCGGCGGGCCGGCGGCAGGGCCGAGCGGCGTACGGGCGGGCCTGATCAAGGTGGCCGGGGGGTTCCACGGCCTGGACGGGCACGCCCGCCGGGTGATGACGGCCGCCGCCGAGGCCCACCACGCCACCGGCGCGCCGATCGGCGTGCACCACGAACTCGGCACCGGCGCCCCCGACGTGCTGGACCTGCTGGTCGGCGGCCTCGGCGTGCCGCCGGCGCGGGTGATCCTCGGGCACCTCAACCGGTTTCCCGATCTGCGGCTGCACCGGCAGGTCGCGGAGTCGGGCGCCTTCCTCGCGCTCGACGGTCCGTCCCGGGCCAACCACGCCACCGACCACCACCTCTTCGACACCCTGGCCGCCCTGGTCGAGGCCGGCCACGCCGGTCAGCTGCTGCTCGGCGGCGACACCACCACCCGGGCCGCCCGGGGCGCGCCGGGGTCGGCCTTCCTGGTCGGCGGCCTGGCGGAGCGGATCACCCGGGAGTTCGGCGCCGACCTGACCGAGCGGCTGCTGGTGGCCAACCCGGCCCGGGCCTTCGCGGCCGACTGGGCCTGACCGGCCGGTGGCCGGTACCCCTTCAGGGGCCGGTGGGGCGTGGGGCCTTCACCCCGTGGACGGCCGCGTACTCGGCGGCCAGCCAGGGCCCCAGGTCGTCGATCAGTACGGTGAGCGCGGCCCGGTCGGCCGAGGGTCGGCGGGCCAGGTCGGCGGCCAGCCGCAGCTGCCCGGACCGCTCGGGGTAGTAGCGGCCGAACACCTCGGCGGAGATGTCGAGATCGCTGGTCCAGCCGCCCCAGCGCGGCATCACCAGCGTGAGGCCGGTCCGGACGACGCGCCGGCCCACGGCCCGGGCCAGCGTCCTGGTCTCGGCGTCGGTGCGGGCGGCGGCCAGCTGCTCGCGCCAGCGGGGGAGGAGACCGGCGAGATCGCCGTTGGTCTCGCGGGCGAGCAGCGAGGTCGGGCGGTAGCGCGGCAGCCCGGCGGCGAGGTCCTCGCCCAGCAGCGGGGTGCACAGGCAGGCGACGAACCAGCCGAGGTCGTGGCGTTCGAGCTCGCCGAGCAGGGTGTCCACGTCGAAGAGCAGGATCCCGGCGCCGTCGATCACGGGGTGGTCGGCGTCCAGCCCGGCCGCCAGCGCCGTGGCGTCGGCCCGGTCGGCGGCGGTGGGCGGCCGGCGCAGGGCGAGCAGCAGGTCGAGGTCGGAGACGCCGGGGGTGGCGGTGCCGCGCGGGACGCTGCCGTAGAGGTAGGCGCTGTGCAGCCGGGCCGGGCCGAACAGCGCCCCGATGCGGGCCCGGGCGTCGGCCACCACCCCGGCGAAGGCGGTCGGCACCCGGTCGAGGGAGCCCTCGCGGGCGATGTGGCCGTCCTCGTCGAGTCCTGGAGCAGTCATGCCCACACCTTGCCGGGCCCTGCCTGCCGGGCGCCAACGGGTTTCCGGGACGCCCGGCCGGACGGCCGCAGGGCCCGCCGCCGGGCCGCCTGACCGCTGCGCCCCACCCGCCCGACCCGCCTCCCCGTACGTGCCGACCTCCCCCGTGCCGCCCGGCCACCTCGCCGGCCGGGCGGCACCGTGCGCCACCTGCGGATTTCCGCCCGGCCGGAGGATAAACTCGATCATCGTGCCCGGCCCGGTCCGGTCGGCCCGTGGACCCGGGCCGACCCCGGGGGTGTCGTTGGGGCGGGGGTACGACTTCGATCGGGGAGCAAGTAGGACATGGGCCTGACAAGCCACAAGGTGCTGGCACTGAGCGTTCTGTTCGTCGTCCTGGTGACGGTGGGAACGGTCCGGATCTGGCCGAGATTCGCCCGGCCCACCTGGACGGCCGTGCTGGGCCGGCTCGGGACGATCATGGCGACCCAGCTCGCCCTGCTGGTGGTGATCGGCCTTCTCGCCAACAACTACTTCGCCTTCTACAGCAGCTGGGACGACCTGCTGGGCTCGGGGGACGACGGCCCGGTCACCATCCGGACGAAGCTCGACGCCGGCCGCGGCGACCGGGTGGAGCCGCTCGGGCGGGTCCCGGTCAAGGGCGGCGGGGCGGTCGGCCGCGAGCCCGGCCAGGCCGGGGAGATCCAGCAGGTGCGGATCCCCGGCGCCACCACCGGGCTCAGCACCGAGGGCTACGTCTACCTGCCGCCGCAGTACTTCCGGCCGGAGTACGCACACCGGACGTTCCCGGCCGTGATCGTCACCACCGGCTTCCCCGGTGACGCCCGGAACCTGGTGACCAGGCTCAACTACCCCGGGGCCGCGCTCAGGCTGCTGCAGAGCGGCCGGATGCAGCCGACCGTGCTGGTGATGATGCGCCCTTCGCCGGCGATGCCCGTGGACACCGAGTGCGAGGACGTCCCCGGCGGCCCGCAGTCCGACCGGTACTTCACCGAGGACGTCCCCCGGGCCGTCCTCGGCAGCTACCGGGTCTCCGCCGACCCGCAGGCCTGGGGGCTGATGGGCAACTCCACCGGCGGCTACTGCTCCCTCAAGCTGGCCATGCGTCACCCCGACGTGTTCCCGAGCGCGGTCTCGCTCTCCGGCTACTACCGCGCCGCCGAGGACGCCACCACCGGTGACCTGTTCCGGGGCAGTTCGCAGCGCCGGGACGACGCCGACCTGATCCGGCGGCTGAACCACCCGCCGCACCCGAGGGTCGCCGTGCTGCTTGCCGGAACCCGCGAGGGGGACGGTGACTACCGGCGGCAGACGGAGGAGTTCGTGGCCGCCGTCCGGGCGCCGATGAAGGTGTCGTTCAGCATGCTGAAGAGCGGCGGGCACAACTTCCAGACCTGGGAGCGGCTGCTGCCCTCCTCGCTGGAGTGGCTCTCCCAGCAGTTGAAGGTCCCGGCCGGGACGTGATGCCGTACGGGCCGGCCGGGCCGGGCTCGCTACGGCGCGATCGGCGCCAGGGTGCCGGTGTGCAGCTCGCCGACCCGGCCGCCCTCGCCCTCGTACGTCCAGAAGGCCCGGACGGTCAGCTCGGCGAGGTCCATCACATGGCTGACGGTGATGCCGCTCTGCTCGGTCCAGCTGACGAAGTACTGCTCCGGGCCCACCTGCGCCACGTGCAGGGCGACGTCCTCCCACTGCCCGGCCGACTCGCCGAGGCCCTCCCAGCGCAGACGCTTCCCGTCGGCCGAGTAGGCGTTGCGGAACTCGGCGCCGTTGTCGACCTGGAAGAGGTAGGTACGGCCGGCGAAGGCGGGCAGTGGCGCGGTCATGGCTGGGCTTGTCCTCGTCGTCTCGTGTCGGTGGGGCGCGACCGGTCACCCGGGCGCGCCCCACCAACCTATCCGACGGTGTCGGCCTTTCGGCCCTACTTCAGGTACGGGCCGTCCGTGCCGACCTTGCCCGGGGCGGTGTTCCTGCCGCCGAGGTCCAGCACGTACACCCGCAGGTTGCCCTTGCCGGGGGCGGCGACCGACAGGGTGCCGTTGGTGACGGTGCGGACGTCACCGCTGACGGCGTCCTTGTAGGTGCCGTTCGGGATCCCGGTGTACGTCGCCGCGTTGGTCACCGCGACCAGCGCGAACGAGTCGGTGCCGCTGGCCGCGTCGGTGTAGCGGCGCTTGAAGGCCATGTCACCCGACACGCCCGTGGTCGAGTACTGCCCCATCTGCAGGGCCGGCACCGCCCGGCGGATCTGGTTCAGCCGCTGCACCTGCTTGACCAGCGGCTGGGCCAGCGTGCCGGCGACCGCGCCGGAGGCGCCGGAGACCACCGAGAAGTCGGAGGCGGTCACCTCGCCCGCGATCTTGTCGCCGTAGTAGGCCCGCCCGGTGGTGGCCAGCGGGCAGGTCGGGCCGCAGTCGATCTGCTTCCCGGCCTGGAACTCGATCTCGGAGCCGTAGTACAGCGTCGGGATCCCGCGGAAGGTCCACATCAGCGCCATGTTCTCGGCCCACGCGTCGGTGCCGCCCGCGTACCGGGTGCTCGACTTGTTCGGCCCGAAGTCGTGGCTGTCGACGTAGACCACGTTGTACGTGGCGTCGTTGGTGGAGTCGTCCGAGTCCTTGCCGTTGTTGAAGGCGTTGGAGGCGTCACCGAAGTTCATGTGCATGCGCATGTCGATGATGTTCATGCCGCTGAACTGGCTCCTGTCCGGCGTGTGGTAGCTGTTCCCGTTGAGGAAGGCGTTGCTGGACGTGGGCTGGTTCGCGGTGCCCATGGTGTTCTCGTAGGTGAACTGGTCGAGTGCTGCCTGCACGTCGTCGGAGGTGTACTCCTTGCGCTCCTTCCAGGTGAAGAACTGCGCCGAGTGGTTCACCGAGCCGCGGTTCCACTTGTCGTTCACGAACGCGCCGACCTCGCCGAAGACGAAGAAGTCGGCCGCCTTGGCCGCCCCGAACTTCTGGTTGACCTCGCTGTAGATCGCCGGCAGGAAACGGCGGTTCCAGGTCACCCGGGGGATGTGCACGGCGGTGTCGATCCGGAACCCGTCCACGCCCATGTCGATGTACTTGTTGTACGCGCCGATCAGGTACTGCTGGACGACCGGGTTCTCGGTGTTGAAGTCGGCCAGGTCCTCGTGCAGCCAGCAGGAGCGCGAGTCCTCGCCCTCCCAGTTGCCGATCCAGCACTGGTGGTACAGCGCCTTCGGGAACATCCCCGACGTCGGGTTGGGCCACTGGCAGTTGTAGACCGTGTAGCCCTCGGCGCTCCTGCCCCCGGTCGGTACGCCCCAGTTGACGCAGGTGTTGCCGGCCGGCGCGGTGGTCGACCACATGTCGCCGTTGTAGTACGACTTGCCCGACACCGGGTCGACGGTCAGGCCGTCGTACTCGAAGCCCGCGTTCGGGGCGTCGTAGTACCAGCTCCACTGCGAGTCGCGGACGCCGTAGACGGTGGGCGTGAACAGGCCCTTGGCACCCCAGCGGGAGCTGTGGTTGTAGACCACGTCCTGGTAGATCTTGATGCCTTTGGCGTGCGCGGCGTTGATCAGGTCCTGGTACGAGGCGCCGGCCGACTCCAGCCGCGGGTCGACCTTGTAGAAGTCGTACCCGTGGTAACCGTGGTAGTCGTAGTCCGAGCGGTTCAGCACCACCGGCGTGATCCACATGGCGGAGAAGCCGAGTGCCTTGATGTAGTCCAGCTTCTGGACGACACCCTTGAAGTCGCCGCGGAACATCGGGTCGTTGTTGGCCGCGTTGCCCGACTTGACGTCCTGGCTGCCGCCCCGGTCGTTGCTGGTGTCACCGTCGTAGAAGCGGGCGGTGAGCAGGAAGTAGATCGGGTCCTTGCGCGGGTCCCCGCCGAGCGGGGTGCCGCCGGCGGCCGGCGGCGGCGCGGTACCGGTGGTGGCGCAGCCGGGCGCGCTCGCGGCGGACAGGTTCCCGGCCGCGTCCAGCGCCTTCACGGTCCAGCAGTAGTAGGTGGTCGCCTCCAGGTTGGCCTCGGAGTACACCGTGGACCCGGTGTTGACCACGGAGGTGCCCTTGGTGCCGCCGATCCGGGTGATCTGGTAGCCGGTGACGGCGGTGTTGTCGGTCGAGGCGTTCCAGGTCAGCACGACCGCCGTGGCGGTGGTGCTCGCGGTGACGGCGGCCGGCACGGTCGGGGCGGTGGTGTCCGGCACGACCGCGGCGCACGGGTCGGTGGCGGAGGTGGTCACCGTCCGGTCCTTGACCGTGTTGTTCCCGCTGCCCAGCGGGTAGTTGACGCCGTTGTTGTTGTCCCAGACGCCGTTGCCGTTGTTGAAGGTCGCCTGCCAGCCGGTGGCGGTGCCCAGGCTGACCGTCTTCTTGACCCAGCCGGCGCAGGCGGCGTCCATGCCGATGCCGGGGGCGGTGGTCCAGGTGCCGCCGGTGGACGCCCAGTGCAGGTTGACGGTGGTCCAGCCGACGCTGGTGGTGGAGTACCAGACGGTGGCCGAGGTGCCGGTGGGCGGCGTGGTCGCGGTCGCCGTCGCGGTGGGGCTCGCCGTGGCCGTGGCCGTCGGGGTCGTGGTCGCCGTGGCGGACGGCGAGGCGGTCGCGCTCGCGCTCGCGGAGGGGGAGGGCGACGGGGTCGGGTCGGTCGTGCCGCACGGGTCGCTGTGCGCGACCGCGCCGGCCTTGACGGTGATCGAGCCGGTGCCCAGCTGGTAGTTGGCACCGCCGTTGCTGTCCCAGGTGCCGGCGCCGTTGTTGAAGGTCGCCTGCCAGCTGGTGGCCGTCCCGAGCGCCACGGTCAGCTTCACCCAGCCGTCGCAGGCGGCCGTCATCCGGGTGCCCGGGGCGGTCGTCCAGCTGCCGCCGGCCGGGGCCCAGTGCAGGTAGTAGGCCGACCAGTTGGTGGTCGTGGTGGAGTAGAAGACGGTGGCCGAGGTGGGCGTGGCGTTCGCGCACGGGTCGGTGCTGCTCACCGCGCCGCCGGTCACCGCACTGACGCCGCTGCCCAGGGCGTAGTTGGCGCCGTTGTGGTTGTCCCAGGCGCCGGCGCCGTTGTTGAAGGTGGCGGCCAGGCCGGTGGCGGCGCCCAGGTCGACGGTCTTCTTGAACCAGCCGTCGCAGGCCGCGTCCATCGGGACGCCGGGCGAGGTGGTCCAACTGCCGCCGGTGGGGGCGTAGTGCAGGTCGACGGTGGACCAGCCGGACGTCGGCTTGTAGTAGACCGTGGCGGTGGTGGCCGCGTGGGCGCTGAGGGCGGGGATCAGAGTGGCGAGCAGGCCGGCGAGCACGGCCAGCACGGCGGCCAGTGGTCTGCGGTGCCGGTGACGTTCGCTGCGGCGGGGCGCATGGCGAATGAGGTCCACGACGGGACTCCTCGGGGCGGGCCGCCGGGTGGGGCGGCCGGTCGGGTGGGGGAGGAGCGCGCGGCCCGTGGGCAGCGTCGAGCGCCGCAAGATCTTGCAGGCGCTGCGCCGTTGGGGCTCTTCACCGCTGCCCTGTGGGGTGGGGAGGGCTTGCGGTGCTGCGATCCTGTCTTGCGCAAAGCTCTGCAAGATGTTTCAGGAGAGTACTCGTCCGTAAATCCGGCGTAAAGAGGTCCGGAGGCACCGGCTCCTCCGGGCCGGCCTCCTCGGGGCACGACGAAGCCGCCCGCACCCCGGGGTCGGGGTGCGGGCGGCGCTGTCGCGGTCGGCCGCCGTGGCCGGCGGCGTGAGGTCGGGGTGGGCTAGCAGCCGAAGTTGACCTTGCGGAAGGTCACGTAGTGATCGGCCGTGTAGTAGTCCTCGTGGTACACCTTGCCGGTGACCATCCGGCGCGCGCCTCTGGTCGAGGAGCCGGGCGTCTTGACGGTGTACTCGTGGTAGTAGCCGGTGCTCTGCGAGGGCAGCACGCCCTCCCGGTTCTGGAACACGATGCCGTCCTGCGAGTACGGGAACGGCCCGTTCGTCGCGATCAGGTTCAGGGTGTCCTTCGCCTGGCTCGGCAGGGCGGTGAGACAGACGCTGCCACTGACGGTGGCGTGCGCGTCCGCGGCGAACACGGCGGTCGGGGCCAGGGTGAGCAGGCCGACGGCGGCGACGGAGGCGGCGCGGGTCTTCAACGCGCGTAGAGTGTTTCGCATGGCAGCAGTCTGAAGCCCGCCCGGGCGCCCGCGGAAGGCGTCCGAGTACTCTGCGGCGACTCTTCATGTACGCGTAACTGCCGTAAAACCCGGCCGACTTCCGGCGTCCGCCGACCGGCCGGGCGTCCACTCCGTGCGCACCTGACGCACACCTTGGCGACACCCCCCTCCGGCCGGTTCGCCGCCCCGGGAGGTGTCAGCCGGCCCCCGGATAACCACCTGCGGGTCGCCCCGCCCCCGGGTTAGCGTGAGGGCAGCCCCGTCCGGGGGTCGGGAGTGAAGAGCGGAGGCCGGAGTTGAGGGCCGATCAGGTGCTGGTGTTCGATGCCGACGACACGTTGTGGGAGAACAACGTGGTCTTCGAGCGGGTGATCGCCGACTTCCTGGACTGGCTGGCGCATCCGGCCCTCGGCCGGGCCGAACTGCGCGCCGTCCTCGACGAGGTCCAGTCGGCCAACGCGGTCACCCACGGCTACGGCAGCCGGATGCTGGTCCGCAGTCTCCGCGACTGTGTCGGGCGGTTGCGCGGCCGGCCCGCCACGGCGTCCGAGATCGCCGAGATCGATGCCTTGGCCGCCGTGCTGATCAGCTTTCAGGTCGAGCCGGTCCCCGGGGCGGCCGAGACGCTGGCCCGTCTCGGTGAGCGTCACACGCTGCTGCTGCTCACCAAGGGTGACGCCGAGGAGCAGCGGCGGAAGATCGACTCCTCCGGGCTGGCGCGGTACTTCCGCGCGCTGGAGATCGTCCCCGAGAAGGACGAGGCCACCTACCGGCGGTTCGTCGCCTCGCACGGGATCGTGCCCGCCGACGGATGGATGATCGGCAACTCCCCGAAGTCGGACATCCTGCCTGCCCGCCGGGCCGGCCTGAACGCCGTCTTCATCCCCAACGACAACACCTGGGTGCTGGAGCACACCGAGCTGGACCCGGCCGACACCGGAGTGCTCCACCTGCGCAGTCTCACCGAGCTCCTCGACCACTTCTGAGCCGGTACCTGAATTCCGCACCCGCTGACGAAAGGCCCGACCCGATGAGCGATCCGATGTCCGCTCCCGCTCCCGCCCCCACCGTCTCCTGCGTCTTCGTCTGCCACGACGGCGCGGGGCGGGTGCTGCTGGCCCGGCGCGGCGCCGGGGCGCGGGACGAGCCGGGCACCTGGGACACCGGCGCGGGGGCGCTCGAGTTCGGCGAGACCTTCGAGGCCGCCGTGGCCCGCGAGGTCGAGGAGGAGTACACCGCCCCGGCCCTGGCGATCGAGACGATCGGGGTGCGCAACATCCTGCGCGCGGACCCGGCCTCGCACTGGGTCGCGGTGGTCTTCGCGGTGGAGGTGGACCCGGCCCGGGTGGCGATCGGTGAGCCGCACAAATTCGACGAACTGGGCTGGTTCGCGCCGGACGCGCTGCCCTCCCCGCAGCACTCGCAGCTCGCCCCGACGCTCGCGCTGTACCGCTCCGGCCGGGGCTGACACCGCTCGCGGGCCGTGGCCGGTATCCGGCCGGTCACTCGGGGACGATCGCGACCTCGAACGGCTGCCGGTTGTCGGACATGTCGGGGTCGTCCGGGCCGACCACCACGACCCGGCCCCCGGTCAGGGTGCTGGGAGCCGGGGTGTCCGCCCCGACCCGGACGGGCACCAGCGCGGTGGCGCTGCGCAGCGAGGACAGGCCGGGCGGGAACGGGCAGCGCACCCGGCGGCCGTCCTCGGAGACCTGGCACGACTCGGGGAAGAACGGCCCCTCGGCCCGGGTGCCGGCGGGCAGGACGACCAGCACGGTGAAGCCGGAGGCCGTCCGGTCCGGCCCGCCGTTGGTCACGAAGGCGTGCACGGTGGTGCTGCCGCCGGGGTGGACGGCCTCCGGATCGGCCCGTCCCACATGGAGGTCGGACACCGTCCGCCCCTGCTGGCCGCCGCCGTCCGGCGCCGTCCCCTCACGGCCGGTCCCGGCCCGGGCGGGGGCGCTCGCCGGGTGTCCGGCCGGCCGGTCGGCCGCGTCGCCCGCACCGTCGGCGCCGGCTCCGGTGCCCGCGAGTCCCGCCGCCGACGGCGAGCCCGCGCCCGCGCCGAGCGCCAGCACGGCGCAGGACGCCACCAGGAGTCTGCGTACCAAGCCTCGGGACAACGCCCTCACCCGCCTAATGCCTCACCGGCCCGTCACCGCGCGCGCCGCCTCGGCACAAGAGTGAACCGCCGGGCGGCGGCGGGCCGGGAAACACTCCGGTGCTGCTCGAACGAGTGAACGTCGGTGTCCGGCAGCTGCCGCCCGCCGAGCCCGCCCGGCCGGCCGCTCCGGCCGCTCCGGCCGAACCGGGCGGCTGGACGTCGCAGGCGGGGCGTCAGGGCCGGTCAGGGGGCCAGTACCTGGCCGAGCCTGGCCGCGATGTGCCGCATCACCGGTACCAGCGAGGCGCTGCCGGCCTGCTCCTCCAGCGCCCGGATGCGCGCCTCGGGCCCGGACACCGACAGGGCGGTGGGGGTCGGCGCGCCGGGGACGGCCACCGCGATGCAGCGGACGCCGATCTCCTGCTCCTGGTCGTCCACCACGTAGCCGCGTTCGCGTGCCTCGGCCAGGTGCGCCAGCAGCTGCTGCGGGTCGGTCAGGGTGTACGAGGTGTGCGCGGGAAGGGGGTTGGGGCCGAGCACGGCCCGGGCCTCGTCCTCCGGCAGCTGCGCCAGCAGCGCCTTGCCGACGCCGGTGCAGTGCGGCTGGACCCGCCGTCCGACCTCGGTGAACATCCGCATCGAGCGGCGGGACTGGACCTGCCCGACGTAGACCACCTCGCCGCCCTCCAGGACGGCCAGGTTGGCGGTCTCGCCGGTGGCCTCCATCAGTTCGGCCAGGTAGGGGCGGGCCCAGCTGCCGAGCAGCCGGCCGGCGGTCTCGCCGAGCCGGATCAGGCGGGGGCCGAGGGTGTACCGGCGGGTGGTGTCCTGGCGGACATATCCCTGCTGGACGAGGGTACGAACCAGGCGGTGGATGGTGGGCATGGGCAGGCCCGAGGAGGCCGAGAGTTCGCTGAGTGTCGCCACTCCGCCCGCGTCCGCCAGCGCCTCCAGCAGCTGAAAGGCGCGTTCGACGGACTGCACGCCGCCGCTCGCGCGGTCGGTGCCTGTCGTCGATGCTGTGTCGGGGGTCGCAACCACCGGCGTTCCCTTCGCTGTCGGGGGAGGAGTAGAGTCCCAGCGATCACCTCAACAAACCGTTGAAATTCTGTATCGCGGAAACTAGTCTCCACCTTACAGAATCAAACCCGCTACCACGCGGGTTCAGATCAAGGAAGTTCCCACCGGAGCTCCCTTCGCCAGGCTCAACCGTCCAAGGAGTGTCCTGCCCATGGCTACAGATCAGGGACCCGCCGGCGTTTCCACCGCCGCTCCGGTCGTCACTGTCGCCGGTCCGCGCGTCCCCCGCGCCGAGGAGGTGCTCACCCCGGAGGCGGTCGCCTTCGTGGTCGGCCTTCACCGCGCCTTCGAAGGTCGCCGACAGGAGCTCCTGACCCGACGAAAGAGCCGTCGAGCCGAGATCGCGAAGGCAGGCACGCTCGACTTCCTGCCCGGGACGGCCGAGATCCGGGCCGGTGACTGGAAGGTCGCCGAGGCGCCCCGCGCGCTGCAGGACCGCCGGGTCGAGATCACCGGCCCCACCGACCGCAAGATGGTCATCAACGCCCTCAACTCGGGCGCGCGGGTCTGGCTCGCCGACTTCGAGGACGCCACCTCCCCGACCTGGGAGAACGTGATCAGCGGGCAGGTCAACCTGATCGACGCCTACCTGGGCCGGATCGACTTCAGCACCGAGGCCGGCAAGTCGTACACCCTGAAGCCCGCCGCCGAACTGGCCACCGTCGTGGTCCGCCCCCGCGGCTGGCACCTCGACGAGAACCACCTGCTGGTCGACGGCAACCCGGTGGCCGGCGCCTTCCTCGACTTCGGCCTGTACTTCTTCCACAACGCCGCCCGGCTGATCGCCCGCGGCGCCGAGGACCCGAACTCCGGCCCGTACTTCTACCTGCCGAAGACCGAGAGCCACCTCGAGGCCCGGCTCTGGAACGACGTCTTCACCCACGCGCAGGCCGCCCTCGGCATCCCGCACGGCACCGTCCGCGCCACGGTGCTGATCGAGACGATCACCGCCGCGTTCGAGATGGACGAGATCCTCTACGAGCTGCGCGACCACGCCGCCGGCCTCAACGCGGGCCGCTGGGACTACCTGTTCTCGATCGTCAAGAACTTCCGCGACGCCGGCGAGCACTACATCCTGCCGGACCGCAACAGCGTCGGGATGGCCTCGCCCTTCATGGCCGCCTACACCCGCCTGCTTGTGCAGACCTGCCACAAGCGCGGTGCGCACGCCATCGGCGGCATGGCCGCCTTCATCCCGTCCCGCCGCGACCCCGAGGTCAACGCCGCCGCCCTGGAGAAGGTCAAGGCCGACAAGGACCGCGAGGCCGGCAACGGCTTCGACGGCTCCTGGGTGGCCCACCCGGACCTCGTCCCGGTCGCCCGCGCCTCCTTCGACGCGGTGCTCGGCGAGCGCCCCAACCAGAAGGACAACCCCGGGTCCCCCGAGGCCGTCACCCCGGCCGAGCTGCTCGACATCGCCGGCGCCGGCGGCAGCTGCACCCGGGCCGGCCTGCACAACGCCGTCCAGGTCGGGGTCCGATACATCGAGGCCTGGCTGCGCGGTCTCGGCGCGGTCGCGATCTTCAACATGATGGAGGACGCCGCCACCGCCGAGATCTCCCGCTCGCAGATCTGGCAGTGGATCCACAACGGCGTGGTGCTCGCGGACACCGGCGAGAAGGCCACCGCCGAGCTGGTCCGCCGGCTGGTGGCCGAGGAGCTCGCGGAGCTCCGTGCCGAGCTGGGCGACGAGGCGTACGCCGGTGGGCGCTGGAACGAGGCCGCCAGGCTCTTCGAACAGGTCTCCCTCGCGGAGGAGTTCGCGGACTTCCTCACCCTGCCCGCGCTTCCCCTGCTGGGCTGAGTCCCAATCTATCCAGCCGCGACCGGGCTGCCGCCTTCCAAGCTGTAGCACTGGTCGCGGGCATTGCTCCGTTCCGTACGGCGCGCGGATCCCTCGCGCCACCGCGTCCGGTACCTCCCCCGAAGGGGGTACCGGCGCGTCCGGTACCGGCGGCCCGCCGGGGGACCTCCGAGGTCGACCCGGCCGGGCCGTCCGGCATGTCCGGCCCCGCCGTCCCGGCGGCGCCAGGAGGAGGCCCTGATGGCCCGCATCTTCTTCAACGGCCAGGCGATGGCCGGCGGCCCGTTCCACGCCTCGGTGGCGGACGGCCTGATCGGCCCGGTCCGCACCGCGCCCGGCTACCGCTTCTTCTCGATCGGCGACGTCTGCCCCGGCCTGCTCCCGGCCCCGGGCACCGACACCGCGATCGACGGCGAGCTGTACGACATCACCCTGGAGCACCTCCGGGACGTGATCCTGCCCGGCGAGCCCCGTGAGCTGGAGCTGGGCGTCATCGAGCTGGCGGACGGCAGCGCCTGCCTGTCGATGCTGCTGGCCCGCGGTGAGCTGGAGCGCGGCGTCCACCGGGAGATCACCGGGTTCGGTGGCTGGCGCGCCTACCTGGCGACGCTCGGCCGCACGGTCTGACCGCTCCGGCCGACCCTCTCGGCCCGGCCCCGTCGGCGCGGCCCGGCCCGGCCCGGCCCGGCCCGGCCCGGCCCGGCCCGGTCCGGCGCGGCCCGGTCGGTCAGGCGGACGCCGCCGCCCCGGCCGCCCAGCCGCGCAAGGCGGCCAGCGCCTCCTCAGGCAGCCGGGGCCGCACCCGCCCGGCCAGCGCGAGCAGTTCGGCGGCGGGCACGGCGTCCCCGCCCGCGGCGGACCGGCCGTCGTCACGCCCGCCCGCGGCCCCCAACCACCGGGCCAGGCCGACGGTGTCCGTCCGGCCCTGGCGGGCCAGCCGGGGGTGCGGGTCGCCGGCGGCCAGCAGGGCGGCGCGCAACGCCGTGACCGTGTCGCGCCGGGCGAGCAGCCGGTAGGCGGCGCGTCGGACGGCCGGGCGCTCCGGGTCGGTGAGCAGCTCCCCGAGGAGTCCGGTCGGCAGGCTCGCGGCGCTCGGCAGCAGCGCGGTGGCGGCCTCCCGCACGACGGTCGCGGAGTTGTCCCGCAGCAGCCGCGTCAGCTCCGGCACCGGGACGGCCCCGAGCAGCCGCAGCGCACGCACCGCGCGGGCCCTGACCTGCGCCGCCGGGTGTCCCAGCAGCGCGGTGAGGGCGTCCGCGTCGGCCGGGCCGCCGACCTCGGCGAGCCCGTCGACCGCGGCCGGCGAGGGGGAGCCGGCGGCCACCGCCGCGCGGTAGTGGGCCGGCGCGTCCCCGCCGGCCCGGCGGACGGCCTCCCGGGCGAGCGCCCGGACCAGTGGTGACGGGTCGTCGAGGTGTCCCGCGGCCTCCTGCGCCAGCCCCGCCCGCACCAGGCCGGTCAGCCCGGTGACCCGCAGCCCTTGGTGCGTGCTGCCGGCCAGCCGGCGCAGGATCTCGTGCTGCTCCGTCCAGAGCGCCTCCCGGGCGACGGCCTCGGCCGCCCGCGCCCGCAGCCCGTGATCGGCGTCCAGCTCGGCGAACCGCAGCAGGTCACGTGCCTTGAGCCGGTGCGCCACGGCGTCCAGGGCGAACCGCCGTACCTCGGGCTGCGGCGCGTCGAGCAGCCGCTCGGCCACCGCCGCCGGGGCCCCGGCCGCCAGCAGGGTGCGCAGCTGGGCGAGTGCGAAGGAGCCGCGGTCGCGGCGCGCGGTGAGCAGCGCCGTCCGGACGGCCGGCGGGCCGGCCAGGTCCGGCCGCCGGTGCAGCAGCAGGGCAAGTCCCGCCCGGGCCTGGTCGCGGACCTGGGGCACCCAGTCGCCGGCCCGGAGCACCAGGAACGGCAGGAGTTCGGGTGAAGGGTCCGCGAGGATCCGCCGGACGGCCTGCTCGCGGACCCGCCCGTCGTGGTGCGAGGTCAACAGGGCCAGCGCGACGCCGTCCGCGGCGGCGACCGGCGGGTGCTCGTCCGGCCTGGTCCGGTGCTCCCGGCGCAGGTCGGCGTCCAGTCGTAGCAGCAGGGCCGGGTGCTCGGCGAGCAGTTCCAGGGCCGCGCCGGCCTGTCCGGCCTTCCCGGCCGCCCGTAGTGCCCCGGTCAGCTCCTCGAACGAGCGGTTGCCGCGCGCCCGGGCTCGCCGGATGCTGTCCTGCAGCCGGAGCAGGACATGGCCGCCGGGCCGCTTTCGGCCGAATCCGATCTTCATCGGCCCATCCTGGTCCGCCCGTGCCCGGCGGTGCCAGTGGGTTTCGCCAGGGCCGCCGCTGTCGGACCCACCGGGCAGGATGCCGGGCATGGACACCGACACCTTCTGGCGGTTGATCGGCGACGCCCGGGCCCGGGTGTACGACGAGGAGCAGCAGGTCGAGAACCTCACCGACCTGCTGGCCGCGCTGCCCCCGGCGGAGATCATCGCCTTCGCGCGGCTCTACTCGGAGTACCACGGCCGCGCGTACACCTGGCGGCTCTGGGCGGCCGGGTACGTCATCAACGGCGGCTGCAGCGACGACGGGTTCGACTACTTCCGCGACTGGCTGATCGCGCGCGGCCGGGCCTGCTACGAGCGGGCGCTGGCGGACCCGGACGGCCTGGCGGACCTGAGCTGGGACGGGAACCGGATCGCGGAGGCCGAGTCCTTCGGCTATGCGGCGCACGAGGCGTACGAGCGGGTCACCGGCACCGAGCTGCCGTACCCGGAGGTCACCGCCGGAACCGGGGGCACCGGTCCGGCGGGCGAGCCGTGGGAGGAGGAGGATCTCGCGTACCTGCTGCCGAGGCTGTCGGCCCGCTTCGGCTGACCGTCCGGCCGGCAGCACCGCCCGCCCCCGGGCACGCCACAGCCCCGGACCCTCGCCGTGGGTCCGGAGCTGCGTTCCGCGCGCCCCAGGGGGCTCACGGAGTCCGGGTCACGCACCGTCCCTGGGCGGACCCGGAGTCGCGGGGTCGCGGCCGCCGCCGGGCGGCGGCCGCGAGGGGAGGGCGGCTCAGCCGCGGGCGGCGAGGTCCTTGGCCGCGCGGGCGCAGGCCTGGGCGATCCGGTCCTCGTTGACGGTGGTCAGGATGCCCTTCTCGACGACCGGGTTGCCGTTGACCAGCAGCAGCGCCAGCGGCGGGAGGGCGCCCAGGGCGAGGGCGGCGACCGGGTCGGCGATCGAGGAGTGCATGATGCCGTCGATCTTCCAGAGCGCCAGGTCGGCGAGCTTGCCGACCTCGATCGAGCCGATCTCGCCCTGCCGGCCGAGCACCCGGGCGCCGCCCATGGTGCCCAGGCGCAGCGAGCTGCGGGCGGTCAGCGCGTCCGGGCGGCCGTGCAGACGGTTGATCAGCAGGGCGTTGCGCAGCTCGGTGCCGAGCTCGCCGGACTCGTTGGAGGCGGTGCCGTCCACGCCGAGGCCCACCGGCACGCCGGCCTTCAGCATGTCCGGGACGCGGGCGATGCCGGCCGCGAGGCGGGCGTTGGAGGACGGGCAGTGGGCTACGCCGGTGCCGGTCTCGGCGAACTTGGCGATGTCCGAGTCGTTCATGTGGACGCAGTGCGCCATCCAGACGTCCTCGCCCAGCCAGCCCGTCGACTCGAAGTAGTCGGTCGGGCCCATGCCGAACAGCTCCTTGCAGAACTGCTCCTCCTCGGCCGTCTCCGAGCCGTGGGTGTGCAGGCGCACGCCCTTGCGGCGGGCCAGCAGCGCGGCCTCGCGCATCAGTTCGGTGGAGACCGAGAACGGCGAACAGGGCGCGATGGCGATCTGCAGCATCGAGTCGAAGGAGGAGTCGTGGTAGCGGTCCACGGCGGCCTCGGAGGCGATCAGGATGTCCTCGGTCTTCTCGACCGCGTGGTCCGGCGGCAGGCCGCCGTCCTTCTTGCTGCGGTCCATCGAGCCGCGCAGCGCGGTGAAGCGCATGCCGAGCTCCTGGACGGCCTCGATCTCGGCACCGAGGATGTCGCCGCCGTCCTTCGGGAACACGTAGTGGTGGTCCGAGGCGGTGGTGCAGCCGGACTTGAGGAGCGCGGCGGCCGAGCCCTGGGCGGCGGCGTGCACGAGCTTGTCGTCGATCCGGGCCCAGGTCGGGTACAGCGCGACCAGCCAGTCGAACAGGATGTTGTCCTGGGCCAGGCCGCGGGTGATCCACTGGTAGAAGTGGTGGTGGGTGTTGACCAGGCCCGGGGTGATCAGGTGGCCCTCGCCGTTGACCCGGCGCACCACGTTGTCCAGCCACTGCGGGGCCGGGCCGTCACCGACCGACTCGATCCTGTTGCCGAGGACGACGACGTGCCCGCGGGCGTACTCGGTGTCGTTGGCGTCGACCGTGGCGACGGCGACGTTCTCGATGACGATCCGCTGGTCGGCGGGCGGGGGCTGGACTGCCATGGTGGGACTCCTATGGGGGGAGGACGGGAGGGGGAGCGGTACGCGCCGTGGCGGTTGTACCGCTCCGCCCGCCGGTCAGGACGGTGTCGCCGTCGGCGCCGTGGCTCCGGGCGTGTCGCCGGTGGTGGAGCGGCGGGCCGCTCCGGCGTGGTGGAAGAGCAGGTTGAGCAGGACGGCCATCACGCAGCCGGCCGAGATCCCCGAGTGCATCAGGGTCCGGACGGCCTCCGGGAAGGCGTCGTAGAACGTGGGTGCCGCGATCGGGATGATCCCGACCCCGAGCGAGACGGACACCAGGACGGTGTTCGCGCTGGACTCCATGCCGGCCTCCGCGAGGGTGCGGATGCCGCTCGCCGCGACCGTGCCGAAGAGCACGATCCCGGCGCCGCCCAGGACGGGCTGCGGTACCAGGGAGACCAGCGATCCGAGCACGGGGAAGAGCCCGAGCAGGATCAGGATGCCGCCGCCGGCCGCGACCACGAAGCGGCTGCGGATCCTGGTCAGTGCGACCAGCCCGATGTTCTGGGCGAAGGCGCTGGCCGCGAAGCCGTTGAAGACCGGGCTGATGGCGGTGGCCAGGCCGTCCGCCCGCAGGCCGGCGGCCAGGGTCTGCTCGTCGGCCTCACGGTCGACGATCTTCCCGAGGGCCAGCATGTCCGCGGTGGACTCGGTCATCGAGACCACCATCACGATGCAGAGCGAGACGATCGCCGCCGCGTCGAACATGGGGGCGCCGAAGTGGAACGGGGACGGGAGCGCGAAGACCTTCGCGTCCTGGACCGCGCCGAAGTCGGCCAGACCCAGCGGGAAGGCGAGCAGGGTACCGATCGCCAGGCCGACGAGCAGGGAGAGCTGCTGCCAGAAGCCCCGGAGCAGCCGGTTGCAGAGCACCACCGCGACGAGGGTGAACGCGGCGAGGCCGATGGCCCGCATCGAACCGAAACCGGGGGCGCCGGGAGCGCCGCCACGGGCCCAGTTCACCGCCACCGGCAGCAGCGAGACCCCGATGAGGGTGATCACGGTGCCTTGCACGACCGGTGGGAAGAATCTGATCAGTTTGCAGAAGTACGGTGCCGCGAGGAAGCACAGGAGCCCCGCGACGATCACCGCCCCGAAGATCACCGGAAGGGCGTCCTTCGGGCCGTGCTCCTCGGCTATCGCGATCATGGGCGCGACGCCGGCGAACGAGACGCCGTTCACGAACGGCATCCGGGCGCCGATCTTCCAGAAGCCCAGGGTCTGGAGCAGGGTGGCCAGTCCGGCGGTGAACAGGCTGGCCGAGATGAGCAGGGCGAGCTCGGCGGGGGAGAGTCCCACGCCGGCGCCGACGATGAGCGGGGGCGCGACTACGCCCGCGTACATCGCGGCGACGTGCTGGAGTCCGGTGGAGATGAGTCTCACCGGGGGCAGCAGCTCGTCCACGGGGTGGATCCCCGGGCCGGACGGTGTGCCGGATCGGGTCTGCGGCACACCGTCCGGACCCGTGGGTCTGTCAGGATTGGAACCGCCGTCTGTGGTGCTGTTGGTGCGGAATGCCATGTCGAGCCCCTCTTGTGCCCATGGCTCCCGGCGCGCCCGTGGCGCTGGAGACTGGCTGAACTCGCCTGGGCCGAGGGTGGGACGGCGGTGCAAGGATCCCTCGGCCGGCCTCTCCAGATCCCCGGGCCGGCCGCCGTGAGGCGAGCACGATCTCCGGTTGGTGGGGGTGGAGAAACAGCTGGTGCGGTTGAGCGGGGTACTGCGGTGACATGCGGTCCTGCGGGGTCCTGCGGTACTGCGGTGGCAGCCGGTGTCCTGGTCCGCCGCCCGGTACCGCCCGGCCGGGTGGGGCCGGAGGGTGCAGCGGTGCTGGGCGGGGGTCATGACGTCGGTACCGTCGGTGCGGGCGAGGTCAGGCGACCGGGATGACCGGGACGACGCCCTCGCGGTGCACGGTGCCTTCGATCAGGCCGTACATGCGGTCCGCGGCGTAGTACACCTCGTTGTCGTTCTTGAGGCCGAAGGGCGCCAGGTCGACGAGGAAGTGGTGCTTGTTGGGCAGCTCCAGGCGGACTTCGTCCACCTCGGAGCGGTTGTTGAGGACCCGGGTGCCCATCGAGTGCAGGGTCTGCTGCAGCGAGTAGGAGTAGGTCTCCGCGAACGCCTCCAGCATGTGCCGCCGTACGTGGGTGTACGAGCGGTTCCAGTTCGGCTGGGCCTCGTCGTCCTTGCCGGTGAAGCCGTACTTCCAGCGGGCCGTCACCTGGGTGGCGAGGATCCGGTCGTACGCCTCCTGGAGGGTGGTGTACTTGTCCTTGATGTAGCCCCAGAACTCCGAGTTGGTGGAGTTCATCACGACGAGGTCCTTGAGGCCCGAGATCACCTGGACGGTCTCACCGTCGTAGACGATCTCGCAGGTGCGGGTCTCGCCGCCGTTGCGGACGAACGAGTGGCCGACCTCCTCCGAGCCGATGAAGCGGGCGGAGTTGTCCGGGGTCTTGATCCGGTCCCAGGTGTACTCCTCGATCCGGATCCGGGCGCGGTGGATCGGCTCGTTGTTGTCCACGAAGTGCTTCGCCAGCGTGATGCCGAACTGCTCCGCCGACTCGATCCCGTACTCCTTCGCGAAGGCGAAGACGGTGTTCTTGGTGGTGTCGGTGGGCAGGCAGTTGGCGTTGGAGCCGGTGAGGTGGACGTCGTCGAGGTCGCCGGAGAGGGCGACCGAGACGTTCAGGTCCTTGATCTCGTGACGGGTGCTGTCACGGTAGACGCGGACGATGCGGTTCTCCGCCTTGCCGTACTGGTTCTGACCGAGCACGTGGGCCATGACGTGGCTCCCAATCAATCAAGCGGTCTAGCTTCCGCGGTAGACCGAGTATCCGAACGGGTTGAGCAGCAGCGGCACGTGGTAGTGGTGCTGCGCGGGCGCGACCGTGAAGACGATCGAGACCTCGGGGAAGAACGGCGCCTCGTCCGACTTCGCCGCGTAGTAGGCGGCGGTGTCGAAGAGGAGCCGGACGACCGAGCCCGCCTCCACGGCCGGCAGGTCCTTGGCCCGGCCGTCGGAGTCCGTGGCGGAGGTGCCGAGCACCTTCCAGCCACCCTCGGTGTGCAGTGCGAGCTCGACCGGGACACCCTCGGCCGGGTGGCCGAGGCTGGTGTCGAGCACATGCGTGGAGATGCCAGTCATGGGTGAATTGACCTTACTGATGGCAGGAGTGACATGCGGTCAGACGGGTGGTTCGTCCAACAGGCGGTTGATCCGGATGTCGTTGATCTTGCGCAGTTCGCCCCGGACGATCTCCGCCTCGGTGGCGGCGTCGTGGGGGAACCGCTCGCGGAGGGAGGCGAGCATGGTGGCCGCGGTGCGGCCGGTCGCGCAGATCAGGAAGACATGGCCGAACTTCGCCTCGTAGGCGTCGTTGGCCTCCTGCAGGTCGGCCAGGAGGGCGGTGTCGACGCCCTGGATGCCGGCCTGCTCGCGCTCGGAGGTGGCGTCGCCCGCCTTGGGCTTGCCGATCCGGGCGTGGCCCGCCATGGCGTCGGCGAGGTCGGGGACCGTCAGTGCGGCCATGGCCGCCGCGTTGGCGGCGAGCAGGGTCTTGACGTCGGACCAGGGCCGCGCCGCTGCGACGGCGGCGGCCCATCGGGGGCTGGAGCAGATCTCCAGCAGGGTCTTCTCCAGCTCGGCGGCCGGGGCGGCCTCCAGTGCCCGGAGGGCGCCGGTGGCTTCGTCCGGCGCCGGAGGGCTGGACGCTGGGGGGTGGTTGGTCACGGGTGGACCTCCTGAAGAGTGGTGCCACCCGCAAAAACTAGATCCACCACCCCCGGGCGTCAACACTTTGTTGAACGGTTGGTGGTTACGTTTTGATCCGCGCCCGATTGCCGGCCCGTTTCGTGTGCGATTCGCCAAGTGCGCCCGGGGTGTCCGGTGGACAAACTGGGTCAACCGGCGGGACTCGACTGGTCAGCCGGTGCCCGGCCCGGCCGGTGCGTTCGCTCAGCCGGACTTCGAACCGTCCTGGCGGTTGAGGTAGTTGTACACCGTGAAGCGGCTCACGCCGAGCGCGGCGGCAACCGTCTCCACGCCGTGTCGGACGGTGAACGCGCCGCGTTCCTCCAGCAGGGCGACGACCCGCTGCTTCTCCCAGCGGTCCAGTTCGTCCAGCGGGCGGCCGTCGAACTGGCGGGTCATCTCGGCCAGCAGGCGGTCCAGCGCACTGCTCAGGTGCGGCAGCCGTACGGCGATGGCCGGGGCGCCGTCCCACTCCAGCAGGACGTCGTCGGACTTGGCCTCGTCGACCGGTACCGGGGTCGCGCCGACCGCGTCGAGCAGCGGCTTTATCGCCGTGGCGAGCGGGTGTTCCAGTGCGTTGCTCACTGCGTACCCACTCCTTCCGGGGTCTTGTCGTCGTCGAGGACGCTCACCTGGACGGAGATCCGGGTCGCCCCGGCGTCCAGCGTCTCGCGCAGCAGCTTGGTGACGGCGTCCAGCACCTGCTGGGCCTCACCTTCGGCGCCGGTGCCGAAGGGGCCGACGGCGACGGCCAGGCCGGCCTCGTCGACCACTCGCCGGGCCGCCACCGCGTGCTCGGGAAACGTGTCCAGCTCGAACGGTTCTGTCGTGAACTCCACCATCAATCGCACCTGCTCACTGTAGCGAGCGGTGCGGCGAAGGGGAGGGGCTGGTCGATCGAACAGTCGGCGACCCGCCGGGCGGGGCACTTCGGTCCACTTCAACAAATTGTTGCGGCGGCCTTGACACTCGCTCGCTGCGGCGGACATGCTTCCACCAAGCAGAATCCCTCTTCCGGATCGTGGAAGTAGGGAAACATCCCCGGCGTCCGGTCGAAGGTCGGGGGAGACACGGAAGAAAGCGAAAGGTGATTGACGTGACTGCCGCCTCCCAGCACGCGTTTCTGAACGGACGCGCCACGGTCAACCTGTCGATCCTGTTCAGCGAGCTTCCGCTGCTGGAGCGCCCGGCCGCCGCCGCTGCCGCCGGCTTCACCGCCGCCGAGCTCTGGTGGCCCTTCGGCGCGGAGCACACCCCCGCCGAGGCCGAGCTGGACGCGCTCCGCAAGGCCTTCACCGACGCGGGTGTGCAGCTCACCGGCCTCAACTTCCTGGACGACCTCACCAAGGGCGCCCGCGGCACCGTCTCCGTCCCGGCCGAGAAGGAGCGCTTCCGCGAGAACATCGCGGTCAGCGTCTCGCTCGCCGAGTCGCTCGGCACCAAGGCGCTGAACGCCCTCTACGGCAACCGGGTCGAGGGCGTGGAGGCGGCCGAGCAGGACGAGCTCGCGTTGGAGAACCTGGTGCTCGCGGCCCGGGCCGCCCACGGCATCGGCGCGATCCTGCTGATCGAGGCCCTCAACAAGCCCGAGTCGCCGGACTACCCGCTGGTCACCGCGGCCGCCGCGGTCGAGATCGTCGACAAGGTGAACGCCGCGACCGGCCTCGGCAACGCCAAGTTCCTCGCGGACTTCTACCACCTGGCCAAGAACGGCGAGGACTTCGCCGCCGTCATCGACGCCTACGCCGACCGCTTCGGCCACGTGCAGATCGCCGACAACCCGGGCCGGGGCGAGCCCGGCACCGGCGACCTCGACTTCGAGGACCTCTTCGCCCGCCTCGCCGCCGCCGGCTACACCGGCCGCGTCGGCCTGGAGTACCGCCCCTCGACCGGCGTCAGCGCCGACAGCTTCGAGTGGCTGCCCCGCGAGCTGCGTGCCGCGAACTAAGGCCCGTCCGGGCGCAAGCCCTCCTCCTCCCACCCTCCCACGTACGAAGGAACGCGACGCATGAGCGCCTCCCGCAAGATCGCCTTCATCGGCCTCGGCATCATGGGCAGCCCGATGGCCGCCAACCTGGTCAAGGCCGGCCACACCGTCACCGGCTACAACCTCCAGCAGCCCGCGATCGACGCCCTGGTGGCGGCCGGCGGCAAGGGCGCGGCGAGCATCGCCGAGGCCGTGGCCGACGCCGAGGTCGTCATCACGATGGTCCCCGCCGACCCGCACGTCCTGCAGGTCATCCTCGGTGAGGGCGGTGTGCTGGAGAACGTCAAGGCCGGCACCCTGGTGATCGACATGTCCAGCATCACCCCGCAGACCTCGATCAAGGTCGCGGCCGCCGCCAAGGAGAAGGGCGTCCGCACCCTGGACGCACCGGTCTCCGGCGGCGAGGCCGGCGCCGTCGAGGCGGTGCTCTCGATCATGGTCGGTGGCGACGACGCCGCGGACTTCGCCGAGGCCAAGCCGATCTTCGACGCGCTCGGCACCACCGTGGTCCACGTCGGCCCGGCCGGCGCCGGCCAGACCGTCAAGGCCGCCAACCAGCTCATCGTGGCCGTCAACATCCAGGTCCTGGCCGAGGCCGTGGTCTTCCTGGAGAACGCCGGCGTCGACCTCGCCGCGGCGCTCGACGTCCTCGGCGGCGGCCTGGCCGGCTCGACCGTGCTGAACCGCAAGAAGGGCAACATGCTGAACCGCGAGTTCGCTCCCGGCTTCCGCATCGACCTGCACCACAAGGACATGGGCATCGTCACCGACGCCGCCCGCGCGGTGGGCGCGGCCCTGCCGGTCGGCGCCGTCGTCGCCCAGCTGGTCGCGTCCGCCCGGGCCAACGGCGACGGCTCGCTCGACCACTCCGCGCTGCTGCGCGGCGTCGAGCGCCTCTCCGGCCGCGCGGTGGCCTGAACCGCGGTGATCCACGGCTGAGCCCCGCGCTCGGCAGCAGTACCCCGGCCCGGGGGTGCGAACCCCCGGGCCCCACAGACTCCTCCTGGTGGCGTGTACCTATCCGGTCGTGCCCGCGCCATCAGGAGGCCAGGTCCGGTCGGCAGGAGGGCTGGGGCTCATCCGCCCCCTGCCGATCGTCCCAAGCCGGTGGCGCGCCTCCCTGTCGGGGGCACTTCGGTCGTGCCTGTGCGCGCCGCCCGGCCCCCTCCCTCGCCGAGGGGAGCCCCACTCGTACGTCGGAAGCGGGACGAGCGGGGAACGGCGGGGAGGGGGTCGCACCCCGGGTCGTGCACACGGCCCAAGGCCCCGGAGACCACGCAAGGCACCGAAGCAACAGACGGGCGCAGACTCGGATCATCCGGTCCGCCCGCGGATCAGCAGCCCGACCCGGAAGTGAGGCCCACGCCATGCCCGCCACCCCCACCCAGGGCCATGTCGTCGTCGCCCCCGACAAGTTCAAGGGCACGCTGGAGGGCGCCGAGGTCGCCGCCCGGATCGCGGCCGGCATCCGCCGCGGCGCCCCCGGCGTCGAGGTCCGCGAGCTGCCCGTCGCCGACGGCGGCGAGGGCACCCTGGCCGCCGCGCTGGCGGCCGGCTTCACCCGCGTCCCGGCCAAGGTGGCCGGCCCGACCGGCCTGCCGGTGGACGCCGCGATCGCCGTCAAGGGCGACACCGCCGTGGTCGAGCTGGCCCAGTCCTCCGGGCTGGCCCGGCTCCCCGGCGGGCGGACCGCGCCGCTGGCCGCCGGCTCCTACGGGGTCGGCCAGCTGATCGGCCGGGCCGTCTCGCTCGGCGCCAGGCGGATCGTGCTGGGCCTCGGCGGCAGCGCCTGCACCGACGGCGGCGCCGGCATGGTCCAGGCGCTCGGCGTCGGCCTGTACGACGCCGAGGGCGCGGAGCTCGCGCCCGGCGGGGCCGCGCTGCGCAGGCTGGCCCGGATCGACCTCGGGCCCCTCGCGGACTCGCTGACCGGGGTGGAGGTCGTGGTCGCCTGCGACGTCGACAACCCGCTGCTCGGCGCCCGTGGCGCGACGGCCGTGTACGGCCCGCAGAAGGGCGCCGACGCCGCGGACCTGCTGATCCTGGAGGAGGGCCTGACCCGCTTCGCCGACGTGGTCGGCGAGAGCACCGGGCGGGACTTCCGGGGCGCCCCCGGCGCCGGGGCCGCAGGCGGGGTCGGCTACGCCGCCCTGGCCCTGCTCGGCGCCACCATGCGGCCCGGCATCGAGCTGATGCTCGAACTGCTGGGCTTCGACGAGGCCGTGCGTGGGGCACGCCTCGTCGTGACAGGCGAGGGCTGCCTGGACGCGCAGACGCTCCATGGCAAGGCCCCCGCCGGCGTTGCCGCGGCGGCCACCCGGGCGGGGGTTCGGGTGGCCGCTGTGGCAGGGCGTCTGGAGCTGGCGGAGAACGAGTGGCGGGCGGCGGGGTTCGTCGCTGCGTACGCGCTCACCGCACTGGCCGAGCAGCCCGGCGACAGCATGACCAAGGCGGCGGAGCTGTCCGAGGTCGCGGGCGAGCGGCTGGCCGCCGCGTTGCTGGCCGGTTGATTCCCGGTTTCCTCGTAGTTTCCTACATTGACGTTTTGTTGAAGGCGGGCCTAGGCTCCGAACAATCGCAGCCAGCGGTGTGATGAGCAGACTTCAACTGCCGCCCCCACGGCCCCTGCCCGCCCTCAGCGACCCCTTCACCCCCCCCGTTCACCACCGCTCCCCCTTCGCCCCGAAGACGGTCCACCCGGAGGTCCCGATGCCCCTCAGCGAGACGCCGCACCCCGACGGCCCCGCGGTGATCCGCTCCCGCCGTGTCGTCCTCCCCGACGGCGAGCGTCCCGCTGACGTGCTGATCCAGGGCGGCCGGATCGAGCAGATCGCCGCCCACGGCTCGCTGCTCGCCGGCGACCAGCACCTCACCGACCTCGGCGACACCGCCCTGCTCCCCGGCCTGGTCGACACCCACGTCCACGTCAACGAGCCCGGCCGCACCGAGTGGGAGGGCTTCGCCACCGCCACCCGGGCCGCCGCCGCCGGCGGCGTCACCACCGTCATCGACATGCCGCTGAACTCCGTCCCGCCGACCACCACGGTCGCGGGCCTGGAGGCCAAGCGGAAGACCGCCGAGGGCCAGGCCTGGATCGACCTCGGGTTCTGGGGCGGCGCGATCCCCGGCAACACCGGCGACCTGGAGCCGCTGCACACCGCCGGCGTCTTCGGCTTCAAGAGCTTCCTGGCCCCCTCCGGTGTGGACGAGTTCCCGCACGTCGAGCCGGCCGACCTGGAGAGAGCCCTCACCGAGCAGGCCAGGATCGGTGCGCTGGCGATCATCCACGCCGAGGACCCGGCCGTCCTGGAGGCCGCCCCCCAGCAGCCCGGCGTGCACTACCGCGACTTCCTCGCCTCCCGCCCCGACGACGCGGAGACCACCGCCGTCGCCCGACTGCTCGACACCGCCCGCCGCACCGGCGCCCGGGTGCACATCCTGCACGTCTCCTCCGCCGCCGTGCTGCCGCTGCTGCGGCAGGCCCGCGCGGACGGCGTCCGGGTGACCGCCGAGACCTGCCCGCACTACCTCACCCTCGCGGCCGAGGAGGTGCCGGACGGCGACACCGCCTTCAAGTGCTGCCCGCCGATCCGCGACGAGTCCAACCGCGACGCCCTCTGGGCGGCCCTGGCCGCCGGTGAGTTCATCGCCGTCGTCTCCGACCACTCGCCGTCCACACCGGACCTCAAGCTGCTCAAGGAGTACGGCGGCAGCGGCGACTTCGCCGCCGCCTGGGGCGGCATCGCCTCCCTCCAGCTCGGCCTGCCGGCCATCTGGACCGAGGCCCGCAAGCGCGGCCACAGCCTCTCGGACGTGGTCCGCTGGATGTCCGCCGGGCCCGCCTCGCTGGTCGGCCTCACCGGCACCAAGGGCGCCATCGCGGTCGGGAACGACGCCGACCTGGTCGCCTTCGACCCGGACGGCGAGTTCGCCGTGCGCGCCGCCGCGCTGCACCACCGCAACCCCGTGACCCCGTACGCGGGCCGGACCCTGACCGGCGCCGTCCGCACCACCTGGCTCCGCGGCCGGGTGGTGGACGTGGACGGCGAGCCGTTCGGTCGTCAGATCACCCGTTCCTGAACCCTGGAGACTCAACCGATGAGCACCGACCGGACCCCGAGCGCTCCGTTCACCGAGCTGGTCAACCTGGCCTCCCGGCTGCTCGGCGCCGGCGTGGTCGCCACCAACGAGGACACCTTCGCCGACGCGGAGAACCTGCTGGTCGCCAAGCCCGCCGAGTTCCGCGCGCACACCTTCGGCCACAAGGGCCAGATCATGGACGGCTGGGAGAGCAAGCGCCGCCGCGGCGTCAGCGCCGAGCAGCCGCACCCCACCGACGAGGACCACGACTGGACGGTCGTCCGGCTCGGCGTCGGCGGCGTGATCCGCGGCGTGATCGTGGACACCGCGCACTTCACCGGTAACTACCCCGAGAGCGCCTCCGTCCAGGCCGCCTCGATCCCCGGCCACCCGTCCGTCGCGGAGCTCGACGCCGCCGAGTGGACCGACCTGGTGCCCCGCACGGCGCTCCGCGGCGACACCGCCCACGAGTTCGAGGTCACCGACGGGACCCGCTGGACCCACGTACGGCTGAACATCTGGCCGGACGGCGGAGTGGCCCGCCTGCGGGTGCACGGCGAGGTGCTCCCCGACCCGCGCGAGCTGGACGGCCTGACCTTCGACCTCGCCGCGCAGGAGTACGGCGGCGTCGCCGAGGCCGCCTCGGACCGCTACTTCTCCTCCCCGCACAACCTGAACGCTCCCGGTCGCGCCTCCGTCATGGGCGAGGGCTGGGAGACCCGGCGTCGGCGCGACAAGGCCAACGACTGGGTCCGGATCGCCCTGGCCGGGGGCGGCGAGGTCCTGGCCGCCGAGGTGGACACCACCCACTTCGTCGCCAACGCCCCCGGCTGGGCCGACCTGGTGGGCTACGACGCCTCCACCGGCGGCGACCCCTCCACCGACACCGACGGCTGGTTCCCCATCCTGCCGCGCACCCGGCTGCAGCCCGACACCCGGCACCGGCTGCGCCTGGACGCCGGCCGCCCGGTGACCCACGTACGGATCAACGTCTACCCGGACGGCGGCCTGGCCCGGCTGCGCCTGACCGGGAAGCTCACCGGGGCCGGCCGCGCCGCCCTCGCGCTGCGCTGGTTCAACGCACTTCCGGCCGACGAGGCCCGTGCGGCCCTCGTCGAGGCCGGTCTCGAGGCGGAGGAGGCCAGCGCGCTGACCGCCGCCCGCCCGCTCGCGGACGCCGCCGCGACCACCGCCGCCGTGTCCGCGCTCCAGCCGGCCGACGGCCCCGACGGCGAGCAGTCCTCGCGCCGCCGTTCGGCGATCTGGCGGCTGCTCGGCGTCTGACGCCCGGCCCGGCCCGGGGGTCCAGTCCCCGGGCCGGCCCGCCCGACCGACCGTCTCCGCCTTCTCCACGCAACGCCTTTAACGACCTGAAGGACCCTCTCATGTCCAAGATCCTGACCACGGAGGCCGGCGCCCCGGTCGCCGACAACCAGAACTCGGCCTCGGCCGGCGAGTACGGCCCGCTGCTCATCCAGGACCAGCAGCTCCTGGAGAAGCTCGCCCGCTTCAACCGCGAGCGCATCCCGGAGCGCGTGGTGCACGCCCGCGGCTCGGGCGCCTACGGCTACTTCGAGGTGACGGACGAGGTCTCGCAGTTCACCCGCGCGGACTTCCTCGCCGAGGTGGGCCGGCGTACCGAGGTCTTCCTGCGGTTCTCGACCGTGGCCGGCAACCTGGGCTCCTCCGACGCGGTCCGCGACCCGCGCGGCTTCGCGCTGAAGTTCTACACCGCCGAGGGCAACTACGACCTGGTCGGCAACAACACCCCGGTGTTCTTCATCAAGGACCCGATCAAGTTCCCCGACTTCATCCACTCGCAGAAGCGCGACCCGTTCACCGGCGTGCAGGAGGCGGACAACGTCTGGGACTTCTGGGCCCACTCGCCCGCCTCGACCCACCAGATCACCTGGCTCTTCGGCGACCGCGGCATCCCGGCCTCCTACCGCCACATGAACGGCTACGGCTCGCACACCTACCAGTGGGTCAACGAGGCCGGCGAGGCGTTCTGGGTGAAGTACCACTTCAAGACCAACCAGGGCATCCGCTCGCTGGACGGCGACCAGTCCGCCGAGGTGCTCGGGGCGGACGCCGACAGCCACCAGCGCGACCTGCACCAGGCCATCGAGCGCGGCGTGTTCCCGTCCTGGACCCTCTACGTCCAGCTGATGCCGGTCGCCGAGGCCGCCGACTACCGTTTCAACCCCTTCGACCTCACCAAGGTGTGGCCGCACGCGGACTACCCGCTGCAGAAGGTCGGCCGCCTGGTGCTGAACAAGAATCCGGAGAACGTCTTCGCCGACGTCGAGCAGTCCGCCTTCTCGCCGAACAACTTCGTCCCCGGCATCGGTCCCTCCCCGGACAAGATGCTCCAGGGCCGCCTGTTCGCCTACGCGGACGCCCAGCGCTACCGCCTCGGTGTCAACCACACCCTGCTCGCCGTGAACGCCCCCAAGGCGACCGAGGCGAACAACTACGGCCGTGACGGCCTCAGCGCTGTCAACAAGTCCGGCCGCGGCAAGAACTACGAGCCCAACTCGTACGACGGCCCGGCCCAGACCGACAACGCGCTCGCCGCGCCGGTCGCGCTGAACGGCTGGACCGGCACGTACACCACGCCGGCCCACACCAAGGACGACGACTTCTTCCAGGCCGGGGAGCTCTACCGGCTGATGTCGGCCGGCGAGAAGACCCGCCTGGTCAACAACATCGCGGGCTTCCTGGCCCAGGTCACCCGCGACGACATCGTCGAGAAGAACCTCGCCCACTTCCACGCGGCCGACGAGGAGTACGGCGCCCGCCTGGAGGCCGCCGTCGCCAAGCTCCGCGCGGGCGACGAGGGCTGATCCCGGCCCCTACCGACCAACCCTCCCAGGTCACCCGAGCCCGCACTCGGGTGACCCACGAAAGGCCTCTCCTCCCCGGGCAGTGGGGGAGAGGCCTTTCGCCTGCCCGGGATCGGCCGGGCGGAGCAGCCGCCGCGATAACCGTTCGAGCCCCGTTCACCTGCGCGGATATCCTCGGCCGATGACGACGACAGCACCCTCCTACCCCGTCAAGCCCCGCCCCGGCGACCGGGTCGCGGTGATCTCCCCCTCCTCCGGTCTGCCCGGGATCCTGCCGCTGCCCTACGAGTTGGGCCTGCGACGGCTCCGCGAGGAGTTCGACCTGGTGCCCGTGGAGTACCCGGCCACCCGGCGGATGGGCGCCACCGCGCAGGAGCGCGCCGCCGACATCCACGCGGCCTTCGCCGACCCGGACGTCAAGGCGGTGATCGCCAGCATCGGCGGCGACGACCAGATCACCGTGATCCCGCACCTCGACGCCGAGTTGATCCGGGCGAACCCCAAGCCCTTCTTCGGGTACAGCGACAACACCAACCTGCTGGCGTACCTCTGGAACCTCGGCATCGTCGGCTACCACGGCGGCACGGTGATGGTCGAGTTCGGCCGCCCGGGCGCGCTGGCCGGCCCGACCGCCGACTCGCTGCGGGCCGCGCTGTTCACCTCCGGGCCGTACGAGCTTCGCCCCGCCGAGGCCTTCACCGACCGGGGCGGCCGATGGGAGGACCCGCGCACCTTCGAGAAGGAGCCCGAACTGACCTCCGGCGACGGCTGGTTCTGGCACCGGCCGGACCAGGTGGTGGAGGGCGTCAGCTGGGGCGGCAACCTGGAGATCCTCGGCTGGCTGCTGATGGCCGACCGCGGCATCCGGGTGCCCGAGGCCTACGCCGGCTGCGTGCTCTTCCTGGAGACCTCGGAGGAGCAGCCGAACGCCGAGGAGGTGTACCGGATCCTGCGCAACATGGGGGAGCGGGGCCTGTTGCGGCAGTTCCCGGCGCTGCTGATGGGGCGGGCGAAGGCCTGGTCCCACGAGCAGCCGCTGGACGAGTCCGCGGGGGCGGCCTTCCGGGCCGCGCAGCGGGCCGCGGTACTGCGGGCGCTGGCGCAGTACGCGCCCGACACCCTGGCGGTGTTCGACGTCGATCTCGGCCACACCGACCCGCAGTTGGTGATCCCGTACGGCGGCCTGGTCCGGGTGGACGGCCCGGCCCGGCGGATCACCGTGACCTACTGAGCGGGCGGCTGCGCGTCCGGGGGCCGGCGGCAGCTGTGGGGGTGACGCGCTCTTGTGTGGCATATGCCACACACGTTGTGCGTATCACCTGCGCAAATATCTGCCGACCGGCCGTTACCGGCGCCCCCTGGTGGATAGGCTGGAGGAGTCGCGGCCGGTCCGCGCGGGGACATCGGAAGGGGACGTCATGCCGACACCAGCCCGGGGTCGTCAGGCCACGCTGGACCAGGGTGTCCCTGGTCCGTTCGGCTCCCTGCAACACGCGCTCAGGCTGCTGGAGGCGGTCGACCGCCACCCCGGCGGGGTCACCACCGCCGGCCTTGCCCGCGAGACCTCGCTCCCGCCCGGTGAGGTCCGCCGGCTGACCGAGTTCCTGGAGACCGAGGGCTACCTCCAGTACCAGGACGAGGCCTGGGTGCTCGGCGGCACCTTCGCCCTGCTCGGCCAGTACAACCGCGAGCAGCTGGTTCGCGTCCGGCTCAACCACAAACTCGCCGAACTGCGCGACGAGTTGGGCGCGGCGGTCTACTTCAGCCGCTACCACGAGGGCGAGCTGTCGGTGGAGGCGGTCGCCGCCGCCGACCACGCGCCCGCCGTCCAGGAGTGGGTGGACTTCCGGGCCACCGCGCACGCCAGTGCGATCGGCAAGTGCCTGCTCAGCCAGCTGGACCACGACTCCCGCCGGGACCACCTGTCCCGGCACCCCGTGGCCCGGCTCACCTCGCGGACCGTCGTCGACGCCGAACAGCTGATGCACCGTCTGGAGCGCCAGCCGGCCACCGTGCCGATGCTGGACATCCAGGAGTACGCCCTCGGCACGGTCTGCGCCGCCGTCCCCGTGATCGCCGGCAGCACGGTCGGCTGCCTGGCCACCTCGATGCCGGTCGACAACGTCCACCGGCTCAAGGCCGCCGCCGAACTCCTCGCGCACCGCGCGGCCCCGCTGATGCTCGCGATGGCGGTCTGACCGGGCATCCGTCCGGCCCGGTACGGGCGGGGTCGCCGCCCCTCCGCGCCGGGCCGCCGCCCCGCCACCGTGGGCCTGTCGGTGGCGTCCGGCATGATCGGCCCATGGTGGACAGGCGGCGGGCGGCAGCGGTGATCATCCGGGACGGGCACGTCCTCATGGTGCGGGAGCGCGGCCGGGGCCCGTCCGGCCGGCACGACGGGCACGAGTACTGGACGCTGCCGGGCGGCGGCATCGAGCCGGGGGAGTCCCCCGAGCAGGCGGTGGTCCGCGAGGTGGCCGAGGAGGTCGGCCTGGCGAGCCGCTCGGTGCGCCACCTCTACGACGCGCCCTACCCGTCGGGCTGGACGGCCTGCTTCGCGGTGGAGGTGGCGCCGGGTGAACCGCGCCTCGGCGTGGACCCCGGGCTCGACTGCGACTGCCCCCGGATGATCGGCCTCAGTTGGGTACCGCTGCCGCAGAGTTCGGCCTCCGAGGGCCTGATGGTGCCCACCCTGCTGATGGCCACGCCGGCGGGCGGGGCGGGGCCGGCGCGCTGAGCCGGTAGGGCTCCACCGCGGCGAGCCGGTACGGCCACCCGGCGGTTGTCACTCCAGGGTGTGAAGTCCCGTGCGTTCACCGTCAGGGCGGCGGCGGGCTCGCTAGGGTCGCGCTGACACGTCATCTGTGATCGACGGAGCGTGACGAGCCGAGGAGCAGTCATGACAGCGACCAGCCCGACCCGCCGCGCCGCCGTGCTCGCGCTGCTCGTCGGGCTCAGCGCCGCCTGGTCGGTGGCCGCGCCGCTGGCCCCGGGGGCGGCCGCGGCGGGAAAGGGCTGCGCCGTCGGGCCCGGTGGCAGGGGCGCGGCGCCCTTGGGCACGCGGGTCGAGGCGGGTGCCACGCGGTGGCCCGGCGGCGTCGTCCCGTACCGGATCGGCGCGGACGCGAAGTCGCTGGCGAAGGCCCTGGGCGGGGCGATGCGCGAGATCGAGGGGAATTCCTGCGTTCGCTTCGTCCGGGCCGAGCAGCAGCAGAACTGGATCCAGTTCGTCCGCGGCGAGGGCTGCTACTCGTACGTGGGCATGGTCGGCGGCCGGCAGAACTTCTCGCTCGGGGACGGCTGCGACTGGCACGGGACGGTCCTGCACGAGCTGATGCACGCCCTCGGGTTCTTCCACGAGCACATGCGCGGTGACCGCGACCAGCACCTCGTCCTTCACCTGGAGAACGTCGATCCCTCGCTGACGGCCCAGTTCGGCAAGGTCGGAACGGAGAACGAGGCCACCCTCGGCGCCTTCGACCAAGACTCGATCATGATCTACGGCTCGAAGTCCTTCAGTCGTAACGGCCGGCCGACCATGACCCGGTCGGACGGCGGGCTGCTCATCGACCCCTCTGCGCGGACGGGGCTCAGCAAGGGGGACGTCGGCAAGCTCAGGCGGCGCTACCCGCCGGCCTGACGGGACGGCGGCCTCGGTCCCCACCGCGGCGTTCGGGCCCCACCGGAGCTTTCGGGCCCCACCGGAGCTTTCGGGCCGCGACCCCCGGGCCGCGACCCCCGGGCCGCGACCCCGGACCCGCGCCGTCCGACAATGGTGGCGGGCCGGCCCACCGGCCCGCCCGGGCCGCCGCCGTGCTGGGCGCGTCCCGGTGCCGACCGTCCGGCCCGACCTCTGGAGCACCGCTTGTCCCAGCCCACGTACGACGACGTCACGGCGGCCGCCGAGCGGATCGCCGGCCTCATCCGGACCGCCCCGGTGCTGGCCGCCGAACCGGGCGGCGCCGGCGGCGCCGAGGTCTTCCTGGCGCTCGACTTCATCCAGCACAGCGGCAGTTTCAAGGACCGCGGCGCGGCGAACTTCGTGGCCGCGCACCTGGCCGACGGCAGCATGCCGGCGGCCGGCGTGGTGATCGCCTCCGGCGGCAACGCCGGGCTGGCCTGCGCCTGGGCCGCCAAGGCGCAGGGCGTGCCGGCCACCGTCTTCCTGCCCGCCACCGCGCCGCCGGTCAAGATCCGCAAGCTCCGCGGGTACGGCGCGGACGTCCGGCTGGCGGGCAGCGAGTACGCGGACGCGCTGGACGCCGCCCGCCTGTTCGCCGCCGAGTCCGGCGCGCTCTCCTCGCACGCCTACGACGACCCGTACATCGCGGCGGGGGCCGGCACGCTGCTGCCCGAGATCCTGGCCGCGGTGCCCGGGCTGGACACGGTGCTGGTGGCGGTGGGCGGCGGCGGCCTGTTCACCGGCCTGGCCGTGGCGGCCGCGGAGCACGGGGTGCGGGTGGTCGCGGTCGAGCCGGCCGGCTCCCGTGCGCTGAACGCCGCCGTCGCGGCCGGGAAGCCGGTCGACGTCCCGGTGGACTCCGTCGCGGCGGACTCGCTCGGGGCCCGCCGGGTCTCGGAGATGGCCCTCCACTGGGCCGGGCAGGTGCGGGCCGAGTCGGTGCTGGTGGAGGACGCCGCGATCGTCGCGGCCCGCCAAGGGCTCTGGGACGGCCACCGCCTGGCGGTGGAGCACGGCGGCGCCACCGCGCTGGCGGCCCTGCGCAGCGAGGTGTACCGCCCGGCGCCGGGTGAGCGGGTCGCCGTGGTCCTCTGCGGCGCGAACACCGACCCGGCCTCGCTGACCCGGCCTCGCTGACCTGGCCGGCGCGGCCGGACCGGCTCCGCTGAACTGTCCTGGCTGAACTGTCCTGGCGGGGCCGGCCTGGCGGGGCCGGCCAGGTGGAGCGGCCCCGACCGGCCCGGGCCCTCGGCGGGGCGGGCGCCGCCTCGCGCCGCTCCGCCGAGGTTTCCGGCCGGCCCCGGCCTCGAAGACTCTCTGCGGCGGCCGGCCCGGCTTATTAGACTCGATGTCGATAAGAGTGGTCGAAACCCTTGTCGCCCGCTCTACCCACGAGTAAGTTGCCCAGAGTCGAGCCGCCACCCGCAGGTCAGGAGGGCCCTCATGCCCCGTGCCACCCGTGCCGCCGCTGCCGTCCCCGCAGCACCCGCCCCAGCCGCCGGTACCACCCCCGCCCCCGTTCTGCGCAAAGCCGCCGCGCCCACCGTCCACGAGAACCTCGTCCTGGAACCCCGGGACGTCCGCTTCGACTGGTCGCAGCTGCCGCTGCACTGGATCCCGGACGAGCCGATGGCCACCCACACCATCAACGTGCTGCACCTGCTGCTGCCCGAGGGCGAGCGCTGGTTCGTCAAGGTGTTCAAGGAGGCGCTGCCGCTGATCACCGACGAGCAGCTGCGCGAGGAGGTGCTCGGCTTCATCGGCCAGGAGTCCATCCACGCCGAGGCCCACCAGGAGGTGCTCGACCACCTGCTCGCCCAGGGGCTCGACCCGCGCCCGTACGTCCGGCAGATCGCCTGGCTGTTCCAGCGGATCCTCGGCGAGCGCAGCGGGCTGGACCCGCGCCGGCGGCGCGAGAACATCATCGAGCGGGTGGCCTTCGTCGCCGCCATCGAGCACTTCACCGCCTTCCTCGGCGACTGGGCGCTCAACTCCCCGGGCCTGGACCGCGCCAAGGCCGACCCGACCATGCTCGACCTGCTGCGCTGGCACGGCGCCGAGGAGGTCGAGCACCGCAGCGTGGCGTACGACCTGATGGTCCACCTCGACCCGGGCTACCTGCGCCGGGTGCGCGGCATGGCGGTCTCCGGCCCGCTGCTGGTCCACCTCTGGGTGCGCGGCGTCCGCTTCCTGCTCGCTGCCGACCCCACCCTGGACGGGCGGATCCGCCCGACCTGGCGCGAGGCCCGGCAGATCGCCGGCCGCGGGATGCTGCCCGACCCGATCCGCTCGCTGCGCTCCGGCCTGCGCTACCTCAAGCGCGGCTACCACCCCACCCAGGAGGGCTCGTCCAGCCAGGCGCTCAGCTACCTGGCCACCTCCCCGGCGGCCCGCGCCGCCGCCGCCCACCACTGACCCGCCGCCAGGAGCCAGGAGAGCCGCCCCGGATGGACCTCAGCACCCCGCCCCCGGACCTGTACGGCCGCCCGCGCGCCGACCGCTTCATGCAGCGCGTCACCGCCTTCGGCGACCGGTACACCCCCGCCCTGGGCAGCCCGCTGCTGCGCCGCAACCCGCGCCGCCCGCCGGCCCGCCCCACCCCGCCGCTGCGCCTGGCGGTCACCGCCCGCCGGACGCTCGCCGAGGACGTCGTCGAGCTGCGCCTCGGCGACCCCGGCGGTGACGAACTGCCCGCCTGGCAGCCCGGCGCGCACATCCGGCTGCGGCTGCCCTCCGGCCGCGAGCGGCACTACTCGCTCTGCGGAGACCCGGCCGACCGCACCGGCTACCGGATCGCGGTGCGCCGGCTGCCCGGGGGCGGCGGCGGATCCGTCGAGATCCACGACGAGCTCGGCCCCGGCACCCGGCTGACCGTGCGCCGGCCCCGCAACGGGTTCGCCTTCTGCGCCGAGCCCGAGGTGCTGCTGCTGGCCGGCGGTGTGGGCATCACCCCGCTGCTGCCGATGGCCAGGGAGGCGCAGCGCCTCGGCCTGGACTGGCGGCTGGTGCACACCGGCCGCAGCGCCGCCACCATGCCCTTCACCGAGGAGCTGCTCGCTCTCGACCCGGACCGGGTGGAGATCCTCGACGACGAGCGGCACGGCGTCCCCTCCGGCGCCGGACTGCTCGCCCGGGCCGGCCGGGGCGCCGCCGTGTACTGCTGCGGTCCGGCGCCGATGCTGGCCGCCGTCCAGGGCGCGCTGGCGGGATCTGCCGCCCGCGCCCTGCACTTCGAGCGGTTCGGCGCGGCCCCCGTCCGGGACGGCCGGCCGTTCACGGTACGGCTCGGCGCGGACGGTCCGACGCTGGACGTCCCCGCCGACCGGTCGGCGCTGGACGTCGTCCTGGAGGCCCGCTCCGACCTGCCGTACTCCTGCCACCAGGGCTTCTGCGGCACCTGCCGGGTGCAGGTGCTGTCCGGCGCCCCCGAGCACCGCGACCGCCGGCTGACCGCCGAGGAGCGCGCCGCCGGCGCCCTGCTGCCCTGCGTCTCGCGCGCCGCCGAGGGCGAGACCCTCGTGCTGGACCTCTAGCGCCCCGCCCGCCCCGCCCGCCCCGACCGCCGCACCCGCCCCGCCCGCCCCGACCGCCGCACCCGCCGCACCCGCCCCGACCGCCGCACCCGCCGCACCCGCCCCGACCGCCGCACCCGCCGCACCCGCCCCGACCGCCGCACCCGCCCGGGCCCCGACCGGCCCGGGCCGGGCCGGCCCCCCGGAGCAGGCGCCCCCCGACGGCCCCGAAGGAACCCGCATGGCCCTTGCCACCGCCCCGCTGCCCGCCTTCCCCTTCACCGAGGCCGACCTCGGCCGGTTCCGGGAGACCCAGCAGCTCGCCTACCACTGCGCCGAAGAGGTCGCCGCCTGGATCGAACCCGGCGTCACCGAGCGCCAGGCCACCGCGAAGCTGCGCCGCTGCCTGGTCGCCGCCGGCGTCGAGGACTTCTTCCACGTCCCCTTCGCCTGGTTCGGCGACCGCACCGCCTTCCGGCACTTCCACACCCCGCTGCAGTTCTTCGCGGGCGGCCGCAAGCTCCAGGAGGGCATGCCGTACGTGCTGGACTGCGCGCCCGTGGTCGACGGCTACACCGCCGACATCGGGTACGGCGGCAAGGTCGGCGAGAACCCGCTCTGGGACCGCCTCGCCGCCGACCTACGGGTCTACCGCGAGCTGATCCTGCGCGAGGTGAAGGCCCGCAAGCCGCTGGACGAGGTGTACGCGGCGGTGGACGCGCAGATCGCCGCGCACGGCTACGACAACCGCCACCAGGTCTACCCGGGCCGGGTGATCGGCCACCAGGTGACCCGGACGACCGCCCGCGGCCCGGCCGGGGTGAACCTGTTCGGCTTCGGGGTGCGTACACTCCAGACGCTCGGACGCGAGCTGATCAGCGAACGCCTGCACGGCCGCTCCCCGCTCTGGGCGGACGGCCGGGCCTCCCGGCACGCGCCCACGCCCGGCCTGTGGGCGGTCGAGCCGCACATCGGCTTCCGGGAGGTGGGCATCAAGTTCGAGGAGCTGCTGGTGGTCACCGAAGACGACGCCTACTGGCTCGACGACGACCTGCCGCATGTGCGGCGCTGGAGCACCACTGCCGAGGAGGCCTCCCGATGACCCCCCGCCGCCGCACCGTGCACTCCGCCGACGGACTGCCGCTCGCCGTCTTCGAGCAGGGCGACCCGGCCGCGCCGACCGTCCTGATGGTGCACGGCTACCCCGACACCCACGCGGTCTGGGACGACGTCGCCGAGGACCTCGCCGCCGACCACCACGTGGTGCGCTACGACGTCCGCGGTGCGGGGGCCTCCGGCGTCCCGGCCGACCGGGACGGCTACCGCCTGGAACACCTCGCCGCCGACCTCTTCGCGGTCGCCGACGCGGTCAGCCCGGACCGCCCGGTGCACGTGCTCGCCCACGACTGGGGCTCGCTGCAGTCCTGGGAGGCCGTCACCGAGCCCGGCGCCGAGCGGCGGATCGCCTCGTACACCACGCTGTCCGGTCCGTGCCTGGACCACATGGGCTTCTGGCTGCGCGCCCGGTTCCGCCGGCCCACCCCCAGGCACCTGCGGCAGCTGCTCTCCCAGGGCCTGCACTCCTGGTACATCACCGCCTTCCACCTGCCGGTGCTGGCCCCCGCCACCTGGCGGTTCGGGCTGGCCCGGGCCTGGCCCCGGGTGCTGCGCGACCTGGAGGGCGTCGCCCCGCGCCCCGGCCACCCGCAGCCGACGCTGCGCCAGGACGCCGTGCGCGGGATCGAGCTGTACCGGGCCAACATGCGCCCCACCCTGCGCGCCCCCCGCGAGCGGCCCACCGAGGTGCCCGTCCAGCTGGTCACCCTGACCCGGGACCGCTACGTCGGGGTCGCGCTCTCGGAGGGCCTGGAGCGCTGGGTGCCGAACCTCACCCGGCGCTCGCTGAACGCCTCGCACTGGTCCGCACTGCTGGAGAAGGGGTCCGTCGTGGCCGGTCTGGTCCGTGAGTTCACCGCCCGTACCGGGGCCGGGCAGAAGGCCGGGCCGCCCGAGGACGGCCGCCTCGTCGTCGTCACCGGCGCCGGCAGCGGCATCGGCCGGGCCACCGCGCTGGCCTTCGCCGAGCTGGGCTCCCGGGTGGTGGTCTGCGACCTGGACCTCGAAGCCGCGACCCGTACCGCCGAACTCGCCTCGCTGATCGGTCCGGCCGCCCACGCCTACCGGGTGGACGTCAGCGACGGCGTGGCCGTCGACGCCTTCGCCAAGCAGGTCGCCGCCGACCACGGGGTGCCGGACGTGCTGGTCAACAACGCCGGCATCGGCCACTCCGGCACCTTCCTGCAGACCACCGAGCAGGAGTGGCAGCGCGTCCTGGACGTCAACCTGTGGGGCGTCATCCACGGCTGCCGCGCCTTCGGCACTCTGATGACCGAGCGCGGCGAGGGCGGTCACATCGTCAACCTCGCCTCGGCGGCCGCCTACCTGCCGTCCAAGCTGCTGGCCGCGTACGCCACCAGCAAGGCGGCCGTGCTGATGCTCTCGGACTGCCTGCGCGCCGAACTCGCCCCGGCCGGCATCGGCGTCAGCGCGATCTGCCCCGGCATCGTCAGCACCAACATCACCCGCACCACCACGTTCTCCGGCGTCACCGCCGACCAGCAGGCCGCCAAGCAGGAGCGCGCCTCCAAGCTGTACGCCCGCCGAGGCTTCCCGCCGGAGAAGGTCGCGGCCGAGATCGTCCGGGCCGTGCGCACCGGCAAGCCGGTCGTCCCGGTCACCTTCGAGGCCAAGGCCGCCCGCCTGCTGGGCCGGCTCTCCCCGGGGCTGCTGCGGCTGGCGGCCCGGCTGAACGTGGGCTGAGCGGTCGGGCCGGGAGTCCGGCGATATCAGATACGATGGATTTTGATATCGCCGCACCGGGGAGGTTCCCATGGCCCGTACCGTGATAGACGTCAACGACGACCTGCTGGCCGAGGCCGCCGAGATCTTCGGTACCACCACGAAGGTGGCGACGGTCAATGCGGCGCTGGAGGACGTGGTCAAGCGCCGCAAGCGAGCCTCGTTCCTGAACTGGCTGGCCGAGGGCGGGCTGCCGGACCTCACCGGTCCGGTCGACGGCTCGCCGGGGAGCGCGGGGGACCAGGCGGCGTGAGCGAGCGCTACCTGATCGACAAGTCCGCGCTCGCGCGCTATCCGAAGCCGGTGGTCCGAGCGGTTGTCGAGCCGCTCCACAACGCCGGGCTGCTCGCCGTCTGCGGGGCAGTCGAGCTGGAAATCCTGCACAGTTCCCGTTCAAGGGCTGATGCCGCACGGATCCGTGACGAGATGCGCGGCTTCGACTGGCTGCCGACACCGGACGAAGCGTGGGACCGCGCGCTGGATGTCCAGGCCGCGCTGGTCGGGACGGGCAACTGGCGCGCCCTCTCCCTGGCCGACCTGATCATCGCCGCGACCGCCGAGCGCCACGGCGTCGCGGTGCTGCACTACGACGGCGACTACGACATGATCACGGCAGTCACGGGCCAGCCCGCCCGGTGGGTCGTGCCCGCGGGTACGGCCGACTGAGATCACCGGCCCGGCGCGTGTCAGGGCAGGCTTGCGGGCCGGTGGTCTGTTACTCCTGATGGGCACTGTCAGCACGCCCGAAGGAGACCCCCATGGCCACCGGCACTGTGAAGTCGTACGAGGCGGGTCACGGCTACGGCCTGATCACCCCCGACGACGGGGGGCCGGACGTGACCCTCTACTACGACTCCGTGATCCGTACGGTCGCCGGCGCGCCGGGTGTCGACCAGCACGGCCAGGTTCTGACGGTGGGACAGCGGGTGAGCTACGAGGCCGCCGTGGAGGAGGGCCGCACGGTGGCCGAGCACGTCCGGCTGCTCTGATCGGGAGGCGGCTTCCGGGGCCGGTGCGGCGGGCCGGGGTCAGAAGGAGGCCCGGCCGAGGCGGTCGAGCCCGGTCGACAGGTCCTCGGCGTTCATGCACGGGTACACCTTGAGGTGCTGATGCCGGTCCTGCGGGAGGTCGGCTACCCGGAGTTCCCGGCGCTGGTCCTGCCGGCCCACAAGGTCGTGCTGTCCTGAGCGCCCGGCCCGCCGGAGGCGGGTACGGCACCGGCCCGGATCCGCACGAGGCGGGTCCGGGCCGGTTGCTGTCGTAGCCGGGCGGGTGGTTCAGGCCGCGTGCGAGCGGGCCTGCTCCTCCTGCGCGCGGGCCAGGTCGTGGTGGATCGGGCCGTCGCCGGCGGAGAGCGGGAGGCAGCTGCCGCCGCGCCGGTGGGCGACGATCTCGGCGGCCACCGAGACGGCGGTCTCCTCCGGGGTGCGGGCGCCGAGGTCCAGGCCGATCGGCGAGCGCAGCCGGCCGATCTCGGCGTCGGTCAGCCCGACCTCGCGCAGCCGGGCGTTGCGGTCGCGGTGGGTGCGGCGCGAGCCCATCGCGCCGACGAAGCCCACCGGCAGCCGCAGGGCGCGCTCCAGCAGGGGGATGTCGAACTTGGCGTCGTGGGTGAGCACGCACAGCACGGTGCGGCCGTCGATCCGGTCGAGCTGGGAGTCCAGGTAGCGGTGCGGCCAGTCGACCACGACCTCGTCGGCGTCGGGGAAGCGGCGGGCGGTGGCGAAGACCGGGCGGGCGTCGCAGACGGTGACGTGGTAGCCGAGGAACTTGCCGATCCGCACCACGGCGGCGGCGAAGTCGATGGCGCCGAAGACCAGCATCCGGGGCGCGGGGACGTACGACTCGACGAAGAAGGTGACGGTACCCAGCTCCTCCTCGTCGCAGGGGCGGCCGTCCAGGCCGAGGACCACCTTGCCGGTGCGGCCGGCGTCCAGCATGGCCCGGGCCTCGGCGACGGCGGCGCGCTCCAGGGCGCCGGTGGTGGTCGGGGCGGGGGAGAGCCTGCCGTGGTGGCTGTCCGCGGTGACGGCGACGGTGGCGCCGACCAGCGCGGCGGGGCCCTCGATCACCCGGGCCAGGGCGACCGGGGTGCCGGAGGCGATGTAGGTGATGCCGGCGTCCATCGCGGCGTCGGCGCCGGGGGTGATCGGCTGGACGAACACGTCCAGGATGCCGCCGCAGGTCAGACCCACCGCGAAGGCGTCCTCGTCGCTGTACCCGAAGCGTTCCAGCACCGGCTGCCCGGAGGCGACGGCCTCCTGGCACAGCTCGTACACGGCCCCCTCGACACATCCGCCGGACACGCTGCCGACGGCCTCGCCGGCGGCGTCGACGGCCAGCGCGGCTCCCGGGTCGCGCGGCGCGCTGCCGGAGACACCGACGACCGTGGCCACGGCGAAGGAGCGCCCGGACGCGTGCCAGGCCTGCAGCTGCTCGGCGATGTCTTGCATGTCGGAGGCTCCTTACACGGTGCAGGGGGCTTGTGAGGGTGCCGCCGGGCGGGGACGCGGTCCCCGCCCGGCGGCGGTGGCGCTAGTGGACGCCGAGCAGTTCCTTGACCGGACCGAGCGCGAAGTAGATCACGAAGACGGCGGTCAGGATCCACATCAGCGGCCCGGGCTCGCGCCACTTGCCGGTGCCGGTCTTGATGGCGACGTAGGAGATGACACCTGCGGCGACACCGGCGGTGATGTTGTACGTGAACGGCATCAGGACGCAGGTGAGGAAGGCCGGGATGGCGACCTCGCGGTCCGACCAGTCGATGTGCCTGGCCTGGCTCATCATCATCGAGCCGATGACGACCAGCGCGGCGGAGGCGACCTCGACCGGCACGATGCCGGCGATCGGGGAGAAGAAGAGCATCAGCGCGAAGAAGCTGCCGGTGACCAGCGAGGCGAGGCCGGTCCGGGCGCCGTCGCCGACACCGGTGGCGGACTCGACGAAGACCGTCTGGCCGCCGGCGCCCGCCACGCCACCGACCGCGCCGCCGGCGCCGTCGATGAACAGGGCCTTGGACAGGCCGGGCATCCGGCCCTGCCGGTCGGCGAGACCGGCCTCGGTACCGACGCCGATGATGGTGGCCATCGCGTCGAAGAAGCCCGCCAGGACCAGGGTGAAGACCGCGACCGAGGCGCTGATGGCGCCCATGCCCTGGCCGCCGAAGGCGCCGAACAGGTCGATGTCGCCGAAGAGGCCGAAGTTGGGTGCCGCGACCGGGCTGCCGGGCCACTCCGGGACCGAGCTGCTCCAGGTGTGCTCCGGGAGGTTCACCGTCGCGTTGACGACGAAGGCCACCACGGTGCCGCCGGCGATGCCGAGCAGGATCGCGCCGCGGACGTTGCGGGCCAGCAGGATGAAGATCGCGATCAGGGTGACCGAGAAGATCAGCACGGGCCAGCCGGCCAGTTCGCCGGCCGGGCCGAGCGAGACGGGCGGGCCGTACGGGTCCGGGCCGTGGTGGATGAAGCCCGACTTCACCAGGCCGATCAGCGCGACGAAGAGGCCGATGCCGATGGTGATCGCGTGCTTGAGCGGCAGCGGAATGCCGTTCATGATCTTCTCGCGGAGGCCGGAGACCACCAGCAGCACGATCATCAGACCGTAGATCACACAGAGGCCGAAAGCCTGTGGCCAGGTGGTGTGCGGCGCGACGATGGTGGAGAGCGCGCCGGAGACCGAGAGGCCGGCTGCGAGGGCCAGCGGGACGTTGCCGACCACACCCATCAGGATGGTGGTGACGGCGGCGGCCAGCGCGGTGGCGGTGGTCAGCTGCGCGTGATCCAGGTGCATGCCGTTCTTGTCGGCACCGCCGAGCAGGATCGGGTTCAGCAGCAGGATGTAGGCCATGGCCATGAAGGTGGTGAGGCCGCCGCGGAGCTCGTTCCCGAAGGTCGAGCCCCGGGCCGATATCTTGAAGTAGGCATCCATGGCGTTCTTCGGCTGTGCTGCCGGGGGCGGCGTGGTGGCGTCGTCCTCAGCGGGTCTTTCTTCAGTGGTACCTGGCTCCGTCGGGATCCGGGTCATGTCCACTCCCAAGGTTCATAGGGGGTTGGGGTGGGCGAGCCGACCTGGTGACCAGGCAGAGCTGGTGCAGGGGGACTGTTCGACTCACTGGGCGCACTCTGTGGCAGTGCCTGCGGTGCGTTGTTGCCCCGGCCGGAGGCCGGGGAGGTGGTGCGCACCGCTGCAGAACCCCGGCGTGGGAGAGGCAGCGGGAGAATGCGTTCACTGTGCTTCAGGTCGTGCATGGCGTTGCTCTTCGGTGCTGGCCGGCGCCGTGGGTGCCGGGTGTTGCTGCCCCGGGGCGACGGGGAAGACGGTCGCCGCCCCGGGGAGGATCGGGTACCGGGACTACAGCGTCCCGGTGATGTGCTCGGGCCGGACCGGGATCCGGTTGAGCGCCTTGCCGGTCGCCTGGCGGATCGCCGCGACGATGCACGGGGTGGCCGAGACGGTCGGGGCCTCGCCGACACCGCGCAGCCCGTACGGGGCGTTGGGGTCGGGGAGCTCCAGGATGTCCACCGGGATCGGCGGGGTGTCCAGGATGGTCGGGATCAGGTAGTCGGTGAAGGAGGCGTTGCGCACCTTGCCGTCCCGGACGATGATCTCCTCCATCACGGCGAGGCCCAGGGCCTGGGTGCAGCCGCCCTGGATCTGGCCGATCACGGACAGCGGGTTCAGCGCCTTGCCGACGTCCTGGGCGGCGGTCAGCTCGACCACCTTGACCAGGCCCAGCTCGACGTCCACGTCGACCACCGCGCGGTTGGCGCAGAAGGTGTACTGGACGTGGCCGAAGCCCTGCCCGGTCTCCTTGTCGAAGGGGACGGTCGGGCGGTGGTGGTGCTCGCGGGTCAGGTCGACGGCCTCGTCGCCGAGCAGGTCGACCAGCGGGATCAGCGCCCCCTGGGACTCGGAGACCACCTTTCCGCCGGCCAGCGTGAGGTCGTTCTGGGTCCAGCCGTAGCGCCGGCGGCCCTTCTCGATCACCGCCTGCTTGACCGCCTCGGCGGCGAGCTTCACCGCGCCACCGGTCATGTACGTCTGACGCGACGCGGAGGTGGAGCCGGCCGAGCCGACCTCGGTGTTCGCCGGGTGGATGGTCACCTGCTCGACCCCGAGCTCGGTGCGGGCGATCTGGGCGTGCACGGTGACGCCGCCCTGGCCGACCTCGGCCATCGCGGTGTGCACCATGGCGACCGGCTCGCCGCCGATGACCTCCAGGCGGACCCGGGCGGTGGAGTAGTCGTCGAAGCCCTCGGAGAAGCCGACGTTCTTGATGCCGACCGAGTAGCCGATGCCGCGGACGATGCCCTCGCCGTGCGAGGTGTTGGACAGCGCGCCCGGCAGGGTGCGGACGTCGACGTTCTCCAGGTCCAGCGGCGGCGGGAGCGGCATGTCCTTGACCCGCTGCAGCAGCTCGGCGACCGGGGCCGGCGAGTCGATGACCTGCCCGGTGGGCATGGAGTCGCCCTCGGACATCGCGTTCAGCTGGCGCAGCTCGACCGGGTCCATCCCCAGCTCGGCGGCGAGCTTGTCCATCTGCGACTCGTACGCGAACGCCGCCTGGACGGCGCCGAAGCCGCGCATCGCGCCGCAGGACGGGTTGTTGCTGTAGAGGGCGATGGCCTCCATCCGCACGTTCGGGATGTTGTACGGGCCGTGGCCGAGCGACGCGGCGTTGCCGACGACCGCGGGGGAGGCGGAGGCGTAGGCGCCGCCGTCCAGCACGATCCGGGCGTCGGCGAAGACCAGCTTGCCGTCGCGGGTGACGCCGTGCTCGTAGGTCATCTTCGCCGGGTGGCGGTGCACATGGCCGAAGAAGGATTCGTCACGGGCGTAGACGATCTTGACGGGCTTGCCGGTGCGCTGGGCGAGCAGGCTCGCGTGGATCTGCATCGACAGGTCCTCGCGGCCGCCGAAGGCGCCGCCGACACCGGCCAGCGTGAGGCGCACCTTCTCCTCCGGCAGGCCCAGCACGGGGGCCATCTGCTGGCGGTCCACGTGCAGCCACTGGGTGGCGACGTAGAGGTCGATGCCGCCGTCCTCGGCGGGCACGGCCAGGCCGGACTCCGGGCCGAGGAAGGCCTGGTCCTGCATGCCGACCTCGTAGTCGGACTTCACGATGACGTCGGCCAGCGCGCGGATCTCGTCCGTGACGCCGCCGCCGTGCACCAGCTTCTGGCTGTGGCAGATGTTGCCGTAGCCGTGCGACTTGAACTCGTGCGGCTCGTGGACGTAGCCGTACACCTCGGGGTTGAGGCACTGCTCCTCGGTGACGATCGGGGTCAGTACCTCGTACTCGACCTTGATCTTCTTCACCGCGCGGCGGGCCGTCTCCGGGTGGTCGGCCGCGACGATCGCGATCGCCTCACCGTGGTACCGGACCTTGTCGATGGCCAGCGCCGGCTGGTCCTGGATCTCCAGGCCGTAGAACTTGCTGCCCGGGATGTCGTCGTGGGTCAGCACCGCGTAGACGCCGGGGAGCTTCAGCGCCTCGGAGATGTCCACCGAGAGGATGTTGGCCCGGGGGTGCGGCGAGCGCAGCGCCATACCCCAGAGCATGTCCTCGTGCCACATGTCGGACGAGTAGGCGAACTCGCCCTTCACCTTGAGCGTGCCGTCCGGACGCAGCGGCGAGCCGCCGATGCCGTCCTTGCTGGCCTGCCGGATGTCCTGAAGGTTCTTCTGACCCTGGATGGTACGAGTACTCATTCGGAGGCCGCCTTCGCGCACTTGCGGGCGGAAGCGAGCCGCACCGCGTCCATGATCTTCTCGTAGCCGGTGCAGCGGCACAGGTTCCCCGAGAGGGCCTCACGGATGTCCGTGTCGCTCGGCTGCGCGTCGTTGTCCAGCAGCGCGTCGGTCTGCACCAGCAGGCCGGGGGTGCAGAAACCGCACTGCACGGCGCCGGCGTCGATGAACGCCTGCTGGACGAGGCCCAGCTCGCCGTTCTCGTCGGTCAGGCCCTCGACGGTGCGGACCTCGCGGCCCTGCACCTGGCCGGCCGCGACCAGACACGAACAGACCGGGGTGCCGTCCAGGTAGACCGTGCAGGACCCGCACTCGCCCTGCTCGCAGGCGTTCTTGGAGCCCGGCAGGCCGACCCGCTCGCGCAGCACGTAGAGAAGGCTCTCGCCCTCCCAGACGTCGTCCGCCTCCACGGGCTTGCCGTTGGCGGTGAATGTGACCCTCATGCCGCGCTCCTGATCTGCTTGCTGTAGTCGTTCCACGTCCAGGTGAGGGTCCGCCGGGCCATCACGGCCAGTGAGTGCCGGCGGTAGTCGGCGGTGCCCCGGACGTCGTCGATCGGGGAGGCGGCGGCCTTGACCAGCTCGCCGAAGCGCTGGGTGACCTCGGCGCCGAGCAGGTCGCCCGACTCCCACAGACCGCGCTCGGCGAGCACACCCTGCAGGTACTCCTCGGCCTCCACCGCGCGCCGCGGCGTGGGGGCGGCCGAACCGATGCCGGTGCCGACGGTGCCGTTCTTGGGGTGCAGCGCGAAGCCGAAGGCGCAGACCGCGATGACCATCGCGTTGCGGGTGCCGATCTTCGAGAACTGCTGCGGGCCGTCCGCCACGGGGATGTGGACGCGCCGGATCAGCTCGTCCTGCTCCATCGAGTTCCGCTTCACGCCGACGTAGAAGTCGTCGATCGCGATCAGCCGGGCACCACGGGCGTGCGAGGCGACCTCGACGAAGACGTCGCGGCCGGCCGCCAGCAGCGCGGGGTGGGCGTCACCGGCGGGGGAGGCCCCGCCCAGGTTGCCGCCCACGCCGCCGCGGTTGCGGATCTGCGGCGAGCCGACGGTGTGGGCCGCCAGCGCGAGGCCGGGCAGCGGCCCGGACAGCTCTTCGATGATCCGGGTGTACGGCACCGAGGCACCGAGCTGGACCACGTCGCCCGTGATCGCCCACTCCGTGAGCTCGGTGATGCGGTTGAGGTCGAGAATCGCGGATGGCCGGTGCACGTCGAAGTTCATCTCGACCATGACGTCCGTACCGCCCGAGATGGGCAGCGCGGTCGGGTACTCAGCCTTCGCCGCGAGTGCCTCGTCCCAGGTAGCGGGCCGAAGGAACTCCATGCGGGTGTCTCCTCAAGTCGTTGCCAGCTCGAACAACTGGGCACTGTGCCCGAGATCCCTCCCGACCCGCCCAGATGGGCGCGTCCGGACGGGTCTCGAAACCCCTGGTGTGTCGGACCTTGCTACCGTCTCGTTGCCGAAGCGTTGAGTCCTGGTCACCGGGGTGTGTCCGGCGGCGTGTGGCCAGTGAACCGCCGACGGACCACCCGAAGGCAGTCACCGATGGCATGAAGCCTTCGACGTGCTGCCGCCCGGCATCCTGTACGTTCCTCTAAGCTGGGCAATCGCCCAGCCCAGCGGTCGCAAGGCCGCTCTCTACGACCGTAATCCGGCCGTGATTGCGAAGCTACGGCCCCGTGACCCACGGGCGTGTTGATGCGTAACGCCGAGCACTGATGTTCGGGCACACTGTGAGCCCCGCAGGCGAGCCCGCCAGTCGCGCCCCCACCCTGCTCATGCCCCCACCCTCAGCCGAAGGAGTCTGCGGATGCGTGTCCGTGACCTGCTCGCCCCCGGAGCCCCGAGACTGCGGCTGCTCGCCGGTGAGGACGAACTCGACCGCCAGGTCAGCGGCGTCATGACCACGGACCTGCACGACCCCGGCCGCTACCTGCACGGCGGCGAACTGGTGCTCACCGGCATGCTCTGGCGCACCGCCCCCGAGGACTCCGAGCGCTTCGTGCGCACCCTGGCGGCCGGCGGCGCGGTGGCCCTCGCGGCGGGCGAGGCCGAGGTCGGCCCGGTGCCGGAGGACCTCGTCGAGGCCTGCCGCAGGCACCGGATGCCGCTGCTCGGCGTGCCCGACGACGTCGCCTTCGGCGCGGTCGCCGAGTTCATCGGCCGTCAGGTCTCCGCCGACCGCGCCGCCGACCTGTCCGCCCTGGTGGACCGGCACCGGCTGCTGGTCTCGGCGGCCGGCGGCGGCGGGCTGGACGCCGTCCTCGATCTGCTCGGCGGCGACCTGGACCTGGACTGCTGGGTGCTCACCCCGACCGGTGCGGTGATCGCGGGCCCCGCCGACCGGCTCACCGCCGAGGACCGCGACCAGCTCGTCCGGGCCCACCTCGGCGCCCAGCGCCAGCGCCGCCGGCCCCCGCACCGGGCCCGGATCGCCTCCGGCTCGTACTCGCTGCTCCCGGCGCCCGCCGTCCCCGGCTCCGAGGCCCCGCTCGCCGACTGGGTGCTCGCGGTGGCCGGCGACGTCACCGAGTGGACCGCCAAGCGCCAGCAGCTCGCCGAGAACCTCGCCCGGCTGGTCGCCGCCGAGCGCACCCGCCGCGACGAGGGCCGCCGGCTGCGCCGCCGCCTCGCCGACGAGGTGCTGACCCTGCTCCAGCGCGACGCCGACCCCTCCGAGATCAGCCGCACCCTGTACGCCTCCTCGGCGATGGCCGCCCGCTACGAGGGCCGCGAGCCCAAGCCGCAGGCCTCCGAGGGCTCCTGGCTGGTGGTCAGCGCCGAGGGCACCGGGCTGCCCGACGGCGCGGTGCGCTCGATCCTGGAGGAAGCTCTCACCGAGACCTCCGACCGGGCACTGGTGGCCGGCGGCGGGACGGGCGCGGTGGTCGTGCTGCCCGCCCCGGACACCGCGGTGCCCGCCGACGCGCTGCGCGACCTGCTCGCCCCGCTGGAGGCCGGCCTCGGCTCCGAGGGCCGGATCACCCTCGGCGTCTCCGCCCCCGCCCAGGAGGCCGGCGGCCTGCGCGGCGCCCTGGAGGAGGCCCGGCACGCCCGCCGGATCGCCGCCGCCCGGGTCGGCCGGGTCTGCGTGGCTGGCCCCGAGGAGCTGGCCTCGCACGTCCTGCTGCTGGCCGCCGTCCCGGACGAGGTCCGCCGGGCCTTCCGCAGCCGGCTGCTGGACAAGGTCATCGCGTACGACATCGAGCACCAGGCCGATCTGGTCCGCACCCTGGAGGCCTTCCTGCGCTCGGACGGCTCCTGGACGCGCTGCGCGGCCCAGCTGCACGTGCACGTGAACACCCTGCGGTACCGGATCGGCCGGATCGAGGAGCTGACCGGCCGTGACCTGTCCCGGCTGGAGGACCGGGTCGACTTCTACCTGGCGCTGGAACTGGCCTGACCGGCCGTCGGCCGGAGGAAGCGGGCACGCAGACGCCGTAGGCCCCCGGTGCGGGGGCCCTACGGCGTTCCGGGCGGGTGGCCCGGGCGGGTACGGGGACGGTTCAGGGCTGGACGGGGATCACACTGGTCAGCCACTCGAAGACGCCCGGGACCATCGGCTTCCAGACGTCACTGGCGTGCGGGCCGGTGGTCTCCACCGGCTGCACGGTGGTCGGCGCCTTGGCGGCGTCCCGGAGCGCGATCGCGTCCTCGAAGCCGTCGCCCTTGTTGCCGCTCAGGTACAGCGCGACCTTCGGGGGCTGGGCGGCCGCCCGGAGGATGTTGACCGGGTTGTTGGCCTCGCGCAGCTTCGGGTCCTGGCCGGCCAGCGACGCCTTCTCGGCGGCGGGGTCGTTGTAGCCGGAGAGGCTCACCCCGGCCCGGTAGCGGTTCGGGTGCGCGACGGCGAGCTTGGTGGCGCAGTGCGCGCCGGCGGAGTAGCCGGCCACCGCCCAGCGGTCGGGGGACGCGTCCACCCGGAAGTTGTCCATGATCATCTGGGGGACGTCCCGGGACAGCCAGGTCTCGGCGTTCGCCTTGCCCGGGACGTCGGTGCAGCCCGCGTCGACCTGGTTGCCCAGCAGCAGGGTGCGCGGCGAGACCAGGATGAACGGCGCCACCTTGCCCGCCGCCATCAGCGGCTTGAGCTGCTCGGAGACCTTGAGCGTGCCGTACCAGGTGCTGGAGGAACCGGGCCAGCCGGGGATGAGTTCGACCACCGGGAACTTCTTGTCCTTGTGGGCGGGGTCGTTGTACTGCGGCGGCAGCCAGACCAGCACCTCGCCGTCGATCCCGGAGAGCTGGCCCTTGAGCTCGGTGCGCTGCACGTCGCCGGGCACCTTGGGGTCGTCCACGTTCTTGAAGGACTGGACCACCTTCGCCGGCGGCTTGGCGGCGTCGTGGCCCGGCGTGGAGGCGCCCGGCGTCTCCAGCGGCGGCACCGAGGGCACCGCGCGGACGTGGTGCCCGGTACCGAGCAGGTCGTCCCAGCTGCCGTAGATCAGGTTGGCGTTGTTGACCATGACGAACACCATCGTCACGGCCGTGAACTGGCAGAAGAGCAGCATCGCGAGTCTGCTCAGGATCCGCAGCGGGCGAGGTCCGCGGACCTTCCCCCACAGCAGCAACGCGACCGTGATGGAGACCGGCACGAGGATGATCGTGCAGATGAGGAACGGTGTACCGAGCAGTTGCATCAAGTTCTCGTTATCCGGGTTGCAAGCCGCCCGGGCCCCGCTTGCCCGGTGCGCTCTCCAATGGGATGGGACGGCGTGGAACGGAAGATCGGTTGCCGGCGAATCTGTGGAAAACCTGAGAGGAACATCACATTTTCCTGATGATCCGCACTCACCCCGGACACAGTCTGCCATCCACGCGGGAGCAGTCACCCGATTCGCCCAGGGATCTCCAAGGAAAGCCCCCGAGCAGGCACGATACCGTTCGGGCGAGACGGGACCGGGCGAGGCGGTCCCGGCATTCGGACACCTGGCATCCCAGACTGGGGGACCGGGCGGCCCGGCCGGCGAAGCAGGAGAGACGCGACGATGACCCGATTCCCCCTCCGCCCGTTCTGCGCGGCGCTCGTGCTGACGGTGGCCCTCGCGGGCTGCAGCAGCACCGGGGGCAGACGCGCCGAGCAGGCCCGCAACCGGGCCGCGACGGCCGGCGGCGCGGTGGACACCCCCCGGTGGCGGGTCGCGATGGTCACCCACGCGGGGGCGGGGGACGCCTTCTGGGACATCGTGCGCAAGGGCGCCGAGCAGGCCGCGGCCAAGGACAACATCACCCTCCTCTACTCGAACGACGCGCAGACCCAGAACCAGGTCCAGCTGGTGCAGGCCGCCATCGACCAACGCGTCGACGGCCTCCTGGTCACGCTCGCCAAGGGGGACGCGCTCGGCCCGGTGCTGGCCAAGGCCGAGGCCGCGGGCATCCCGGTGATCAGCATCAACTCAGGCCAGGAGTTCTCCGCCCGGTTCGGCGCGCTCACCCACATCGGCCAGGACGAGACCGTCGCCGGCCAGGCGGCCGGCGCCGCCCTGGACACCCGGGGCCGCCGATCCGTCCTCTGCGTCATCCACGAGCAGGGCAACGTCGGTCAGGAGCAGCGCTGCGACGGCGCGCGGTCGAAGTTCGGCGGCCGGTTCCAGACCCTGTACGTGGACGGCGTCAACATGCCCGACGCCAAGGCCGCCATCTCCGCCAAGCTCCAGGCCGACCCGGCACTGGACACCGTGCTGACCCTCAGCGCCCCGGTGGCCGCCACCGGACTGCAGGCGATCCAGGACGCCCGCCGCCCGGTCGAGCTGGACACCTTCGACCTGGGCACCCAGGTGGTGGCCGGCCTGCAGGCCGGCACCGTGGGCTTCGCCGTCGACCAGCAGCCGTACCTGCAGGGCTACGAGGGCGTCGACCTGCTCTGGCTGTACCGCTACAACCTGGACGTCCTCGGCGGCGGCAAGCCGGTGCTGACCGGCCCGCAGGTGCTGACCAAGGACGACGCGGCCGCGCTCGCCCAGTACGTCGCGAGGGGGACCCGATGAGCACCTCGGCGCCGCCGCCCACCGACGTCCTGGCGACCGAGCGCCCGCCGGCCGTCCGACGGCTGCTGGGCCGCCCCGAGATCGGCGCGCTGATCGCGGCGGTGGCGGTGTTCCTGGTCTTCTCCGCGGTCGCCGACAGCTTCCTGCGGACCTCCTCCTTCGGCACCGTGCTGTACGCCGCCTCCACCATCGGGATCATGGCGGTGCCGGTCTCGCTGCTGATGATCGGCGGCGAGTTCGACCTGTCGGCCGGGGTCCTGGTGACCACCGCCGCGCTGACCTCCTCGATGGTCTCCTACCAGCTCACCGCCGTGACCTGGGTGGGGGTGCTGGTCTCGCTGCTGGTCGTGCTGGCCGTCAGCGCCTTCAACGGCTGGATGCTGAGCCGCACCCGGCTGCCCAGCTTCATCGTCACCCTCGGCACCTTCCTGATGCTGACCGGCGCCAACCTCGGCGTCACCAAGCTCGTCACCGGGACGGTCACCACCAGGCCGATCTCCGACATGGAGGGCTTCGCCTCCTGCCGGTGGCTGTTCGCCTCCGAGATCACCGTCGGCGGGCTGACCGTCAAGGCCACCGTCTGGTGGTGGCTGGGACTGCTGCTGGTCGGCAGCTGGGTGCTGCTGCGGACCGGCTTCGGCAACTGGATCTTCGCGGTGGGCGGCGACGCGGCCGCCGCCCGTGCGGTCGGCGTGCCGGTCGCCCGCACCAAGACCGTGCTCTACCTGGGCGTCGGCTTCTGTGCCTGGGTGCTCGGCCAGCACCTGCTGTTCTCCTTCGACACCGTGCAGTCCGGCGAAGGGGTCGGCAACGAGCTGATCTACATCGTGGCGGCCGTCATCGGCGGCTGCCTGATCACCGGCGGCTACGGCTCGGTGGCCGGCTCCGCGCTCGGCGCGCTGATCTTCGGCATGACCAGCAAGGGCATCGTGTACGCCGAGTGGAACCCCGACTGGTTCAAGTTCTTCCTCGGTGCGATGCTGCTGCTGGCCGCCCTGCTGAACGCCTGGGTACGCCGCCGGGTCGAACGGGGGACGAGCCGATGACCGGCCGTGAACTGCTGGCGCTGACCGCCGTGGGCAAGACCTACGGTTCCGTCCGCGCCCTCCAGGACGTCTCGCTGACCCTGCGTGAGGGTGAGATCAGCTGTGTGCTGGGCGACAACGGCGCCGGCAAGTCCACCCTGATCAAGATCATCGCCGGGCTGCACCAGCACGACGAGGGCAGTTACACCATCGCGGGGGAGGAGGTCCGCCTCGGCTCCCCCCGGCAGGCCCTGGACCGCGGCATCGCCACCGTCTACCAGGACCTCGCGGTCGTCCCGCTGATGCCGGTGTGGCGCAACTTCTTCCTCGGCTCGGAGCTGGGCCGGCTGCGCCTGGACACCGCCGCGATGCGGGCCACCACCCGCGAGGCACTGCTGCGGATGGGCATCGACCTGCACGACGTCGACCAGCCGATCGGCACCCTCTCCGGCGGGCAGCGCCAGTGCGTCGCCATCGCCCGGGCCGTGCACTTCGGTGCCAAGGTGCTGATCCTGGACGAGCCGACGGCCGCGCTGGGCGTCAAGCAGTCCGGGGCGGTGCTGAAATACGTGACGGCGGCCCGGGACGCCGGCCTCGGCGTCGTGCTGATCACCCACAACCCGCACCACGCCTACCTGGTCGGCGACCACTTCACCCTGCTGAAGCGGGGCAGGATGGCGGGCAGCCACCCGCGGGCCGAGATCGGCCTCGAACAGCTCACCACCGAGATGGCGGGCGGCTCCGACCTCGCGGAGCTCAGCCACGAACTGGCCCGCACCGACCCGAAGGAGCGTCCGCCGCAGTGACCAGCCCCCACGGCACCACCAGGCAGGCGGTCCTGCCCACCCTGCTCGGCCTCGGCCCGCGTGCCGAGCGCCGCCGCCGGGCCCTGCCGCCCGGCATCCTGCGACTGCCCACCATCGGGATCGACATCGGTGGCACCAAGGTGGTCGCCGGCGTGGTGGACGGCGAGGGCAAGGTCCTGGAGAAGCTGCGGGCCGACACCCCGGACAAGACCAAGAGCGCCAAGGTGGTCGAGGACGTCATCGTCGACCTGGTGCTGCGGCTCGCCGACCGGCACGACGTGCACGCGGTCGGCATCGGCGCGGCCGGCTGGGTCGACGCGGAGCGCTCGCGGGTGCTCTTCGCGCCGCACCTGAACTGGCGCAACGAGCCGCTCCAGGAGGCGCTCAGCGAGCGGCTGCGGTTCCCGGTGGTGGTCGAGAACGACGCCAACGCCGCCGCCTGGGCCGAGTGGCGGTTCGGCGCCGGCCGCGGCGAGGACCACATGGTGATGCTGACGCTGGGGACGGGCATCGGCGGCGCGGTGGTCCGGGACGGCTACGTGGACCGCGGCAAGTACGGACTGGCCGGCGAGTTCGGCCACATGCAGGTGGTGCCCGGCGGGCACCGCTGCCCGTGCGGCAACCGGGGCTGCTGGGAGCAGTACTCCTCCGGGAACGCGCTGGTGCGGGACGCCCGCGAGCTGGTCGCCGAGGAGTCGCCGGTGGTCGAGCCGCTGCTCGCGCTGGCCGGCGGGGCGATGGAGGGCATCACCGGCCCGCTGGTCACCGAGGCCGCCCGGGCGGGCGATCCGGTCGCCACCGAACTGCTCTACGAGGTCGGCACCTGGCTCGGCGTCGGGATCGCCAACCTGGCGGCCGCGCTGGACCCGGGGCGCTTCGTCATCGGCGGCGGCGTCTCGGAGGCCGGCGACCTGCTGCTCGGCCCGGCCCGGGAGGCCTTCAAGCGCACGCTGACCGGCCGGGGCTTCCGGCCGGAGGCGGCGGTCGTGCACGCGGCGCTGGGCAACGAGGCCGGGCTGGTCGGCGCGGCCGACCTCGCGCGGCAGGTGGCCCGCCGGTTCCGGACGATCAAGCGCCACCGGGTCGAGCGGGGCATCGAGACCTGAGCGGGCCGACCCCGCCGGTCAAGGTGGCGCCGGCGGCGGTGCGGTTCGGCGGGTGGCGCGGTCGGCGCCGGTGGCGCGATGCGCGCGGTTCGTCCGGGCGGTGGTGCGGGCCGGCTGTCCGGCCTGCCGGGCGGTGGTGCGGTGCGAGCCGGGTGGTGCGGCCGGGACGGGCGGTGCCGGTCCTGCGCTCCGCACGGTTCGCGGGCGGCGCCGCGTGCCGGTCGTACGGTTCCTGCTGTCCTGCTGTCCTGCTGTCCTGCCGTCCTGCCGTCCTGCCGTTTCGCTGTCGTGCTGTCGTGCTGTCCGTGCCGTCGTACGGTTCGTGCCGGTGGTGCGGGCGGGCCCGGCGGCCCGGCAGCCCTGGCGGCGGCCGGGCCGGGGCCGGCTCATCTGGCGGGGCGCCACATCCCGGGGGTCGGCTCGGCCGTCCGGCGGGACGGGTGGGTCCTGGGGGGCGTGCTGGGTCGGGCCCAGGGTCTTCTGGTCGTCATGGCGAATCCTCTCGGTGTGTTCATGCCATGACAATGACTACCAGGCGTGCCGCCGCACATGCAATGCGTGATGAGTGTGACGCAGGCTACTGGCCGAGATCAGGCGCCGCATTCCGGCCACCCCGCCCACCCTGCCCTGCCGTCCCGCCGGGCCGTCGCGCCCGACCGCTCCGCCCGGCCGGTTCGGTCGCCCCGCCGCGCGCCGTTCGGCCTGCCCCGCCGCGTCCGGCCCGGCCGGGCCGCCCGTCGCGGGGCCGCCGGCCGGCCCGGGTCGTCCGGCCGGGGCCGAGGCCCTGTTGTCCGGTACACCTCCACTGTGAAAGAACGGACCTGACGTCGTCTCAGGAGGTCCGTATGAGAGCCCTGGCCCGCATCGCCCCGCCGCTGCTGCTCGCCACCGCGCTGGTCTGTGCCTCGGTGGCGCCGGCCGGGGCGGCCGCCCCGCCGGCCAAGGTGCCGGAGGCCGTGGGCTACGGCGGCGCGGTCGCCAGCGTGGACGCGGACGCCACCGCGGCCGGCATCGAGGTCCTCCGCAAGGGCGGCAACGCCGTGGACGCGGCGGTCGCCACCGCCGCCGCGCTGGGTGTCACCGAGCCCTACTCGGCCGGAATCGGCGGGGGCGGCTACTTCGTCCACTACGACGCCGCCACCGGCCGGGTCTCCACCCTGGACGGCCGCGAGACGGCCTCCCGCACCGCCGACGACTCGCTCTTCCTGGTCGACGGCAAGCCGCTGGCCTTCGCCGACGCCGTCACCAGCGGCCTCTCCGTCGGGGTCCCCGGCACCTCGGCCACCTGGGAGAAGGCCCTTCAGCTCTGGGGCAGCCGCTCGCTCGGCGAGGTGCTGAAACCGGCCGAGCGGATCGCCGAGCAGGGCTTCACCGTCGACCGGACCTTCCGGGACCAGACGGCCGGCAACGAGGCCCGGTTCCGGGACTTCCCCGAGAGCGGCCGGCTCTTCCTGCCCGGCGGCAGCCTCCCCGAGGTCGGCTCCACCCTGCGCAACCCCGACCTGGCCGCCACCTACCGCCAGCTCGGCCGGGACGGCACCAAGGCGCTCTACCAGGGCCCGATCGGCGCCGACATCGTCCAGGCGCTGCAGCACCCGCCGGTCGACCCGGCGTCCGGGCGGGTGGCCAGGCCCGGCCGGGTGGACGCCGCCGACCTGGCGGCCTACCAGGTCGCCCAGCAGCGGCCCACCCACGTCCCGTATCGCGACTACGACGTGTACGGGATCGCGCCGTCCAGCTCCGGCGGCACCACCACCGGCGAGGCGCTCGGCATCCTGGAGGACGTCGGGCCCCCCGACGCGGACACCACCCAGTACTACCACCACTACCTGGAGGCCAGCCGGATCGCCTTCGCCGACCGCAACCGCTGGGTCGGCGACCCGCGCTTCTCCGACGTGCCCGCCGAGGAACTGCTCTCGCCGCGCTTCGCCGCCGCCCGGGCCTGCCTGATCAGCCCCGACCATGCGCTGACCAGCCCGCTGGCCCCCGGCGACCCGCGCCACCCGGCGTCCTGCGCGAGCTCCGGCCCGGCCGTCACCGAGACCTACGAGGGCCCGAGCACCACCCACCTGAGCGTCGCCGACCGGTGGGGCAACGTCGTCTCGTACACCCTGACGATCGAGCAGACCGGCGGCAGCGGCATCACCGTGCCGGGCCGCGGCTTCCTGCTCAACAACGAGCTGACCGACTTCTCCTTCACCCCCAACACCCCCGGTGTGCCGGACCCGAACCTGCCCGGCCCCGGCAAGCGGCCCCGCTCCTCCATCTCGCCGACGATCGTGCTGCGCGACGGCGAGCCCCTGCTGGCGGCCGGCTCGCCGGGCGGCGCCACGATCATCACCACCGTGCTGCAGGTGCTGCTGGGCCGGCTGGACCGAGGCCTCAGCCTGGAGCAGGCGATCGCCGCGCCCCGGGCCAGCCAGCGCAACAGCGCCGCGACCCAGGCCGAGCCGGCCTTCCTGGCACTGCCCGAGCGGGCCCGGCTGGAGGCGCTCGGGCACGTCTTCGCCGTCACCCCCGAGATCGGCGCCGCCACCGGCGTCGAGCGGCTGGCGGACGGGCGCTGGGTGGCGGCGGCCGAGCCGGTGCGGCGCGGCGGCGGCGCGGCGGCGGTGGTCCGGCCCTCGCGGTAGCCGCCTTGCCGGGTGGGGCCCGCCGCTGCGGCGGCCCCCACCTCCGGCTGCGGCCCGCTGTCGGTGCCTGCCGGTAGATTCGGGGTGGGCGTCCGCAACGACGCCCGCCCCTCGCCCGGGCCCCCGCGCCCGGGCCTTTGTCCGCCCCACCCGGGAAGGCCGCCAGCCGTGACCGTCCGCATCGCCACCTGGAACATCAACTCCGTCACCGCGCGGCTGCCCAAGCTGCTGGAGTGGCTGGAGAGCGCCGAGCCCGACGTGCTCTGCCTGCAGGAGCTCAAGTGCTCCACCGAGGCCTTCCCGCACGAGGCGGTCAAGGAGCTCGGCTACGATACGGCCGCGCACGGCACCGGCCGCTGGAACGGCGTCGCGATCCTCTCCCGGATCGGCCTGGACGACGTCGTGCGCGGGCTGCCCGAGCAGCCCGGCTACCTCGCCGACGACGCGCTGCTGGCCGACGTGGAGCCCCGCGCGATCGCCGCGACCTGCGGGCCGGTACGGGTCTGGTCGGTGTACGTGCCCAACGGCCGCGAGGTCGACCACGCGCACTACCGCTACAAGCTGGACTGGCTGGAGTCGCTGCGCCGGGCCGTCGTCGAGGACGCGGCCGGTGGGCGGCCCTTCGCCGTCCTCGGCGACTTCAACATCGCCCCCACCGACGACGACGTCTACGACGTCGCGGCCTTCGCCGGGCTGACCCATGTGACCCCGCCGGAGCGCGCCAGCCTGGGGAACCTGCGCGAGGCCGGCCTGCAGGACGTGGTGCCGCGCCCGCTGAAGTACGACCACCCGTACACCTACTGGGACTACCGCCAGCTGGCCTTCCCCAAGAACCGCGGCATGCGGATCGACCTCACGTACGGCAACAAGGCCTTCGCGGACGCGGTGACGGACAGCTACGTCGACCGCGAGGCGCGCAAGGGCAAGGGGACGTCCGACCACGCGCCGGTCGTCGTCGATCTGGACCTCTGAGCCGGGTCGCCGAGCGGGCCGTGGGGGCCGCCGTACCCGGTCGCGGAGCGTACCGGTGGCCCCCGAACGGTCCCGTGCGGTGGCCGCCCGGAGGGCCGCTGCCTACCGTGTGGGGTAACTGGGTGTAGTTGTCCGTTCACGTGGACACAGGAGTCCCCGACTGCGCCCGAGAATCCTGGAGGTTCCGGTATGCGCCCCACGCGTACGGCCGCCGCAGCTCTGACAGGCGCCACCCTGCTTCTCGCCCTCGCGGCCCCGGCGGCGCTGGCCAAGGACGGCGACCGGGCATCGGTCAGCCCGGCCCAGGCCGCGCCGGGTCAGAGCGTCACCGTCACGGTGTCCTGCGAGAAGAGCACCACCAAGACCATCACCGCCGAGTCGAGCGCCTTCGAGGGCGGGCCGGTCACCCTGACCCTCGGTTCGGACGGCCGGCACACCGGCTCGGCGAAGCTGGCGAACAAGCCCGGCGGCGACGCCAAGGTCGACGGGAAGTGCCCGGACGGCGCGACCTTCTCCACCACGGTCACGGTCACCACGGTGACCACCACCACCCCGACCCACGCGGCCAGCCAGGCGGTCACCGACTGGGTCACCTCCGAGGCCGGGCACGGCGGGCTGGTCGAGGAGCCGCACGGGGCCGTGAGTACCGGCCTGGGCGGATCGGTGGGCAGCAACCCGGCCGAGCTGGCCGGCGGCGCGGTCCTGGTGGCCGGCGGGGTGGGCGGCTTCCTGCTGCTGCGCCGCCGTTCCGCCTCCGACTCGGTCTGAGGCGGCGCGGCCCCGGCGCCCCCGGCCCTGCTCGTGCGCGCCCCCGGACCACCGGTCCGGGGGCGCGGCCGTGCGTCGGGCGCGGCGTCAGGCGGTGGCGGGCCGCGGCTCCCGGCCCGGCTCCTCCCGCAGGCCCGGCCCGTCCTGGCCGTCCGCGTCCTCGATGCCGTCCGGCCCGTCCTCCCGGTGGGCCCGCAGCGTGCCGCTCGCCAGCAGGTACTGGGCGACGATGTAGGTCGCCATGACCCAGAACTGGTGGCCCGGCAGCTCCCGCCAGTCGGCCAGCTGGGTGGCGATCAGGGTGTCGGAGAGCAGGAACAGCGCCCCGCCCAGGCCGGTGCGCCAGCCGAGCCGGGCCGAGGTGACGGCGGTCGAGGTGAGCAGCAGGCTGTACACCGCGACCGGGATCTTGAGGTCGCCCAGGCCCGGCCAGAGCTGGCTGATCATGACCGCCCAGGCCGCCGCGTAGGCCGCCGCCACGACGGCGGTCCGCCGCCGGTCGTCCAGCGCGCCGCGCCGCACGAACATGGTCACGTAGCAGACGTGCGCGGCCGCGAACGAGCCCATGCCGGCCAGGAAGGCGGTGTCGCCGCCCGCCTGCAGCAGGATGTCGCCGCCGGCGCTCAGCAGCAGGGCGGGCGCGAGCAGCTTGGGCGCGCGCTCGGTGCTCGCCAGGCTGTGCGCCGCCAGCAGCGGCATCAGCGCCGGCTTGGTGGCGTGCTGGAGCCCGGGGGAGTGGGTGAGGATCGCGCCCAGGTGCGCGACCGAGGTCGCGGCGAAGCCGGTGAGCAGGCCGCGGGCGGCGCGCAGGCGCCCGCCGACGGCGGCACGGGTCGTGGTGCTGAGGCTCATGCGGCGTTGCCCTCCGGGCGGTCGGGGCGGACCGGCTGCCAGCCGGGGCCCTTGGTGAGGTGGCGCAGGCGGTCCCGCCAGTTGTCGGCCGCCGTGAGGTCCCTGACGATCGAGGCGTACTCGTGGGTGGCGACCCGCAGCGGGTTGAAGGTGTCCAGATTCTTCGTCAGGCCGTAGACCGGCCTGGTGCTCTCCGCCGCGAAGGAGCCGAACATCCGGTCGAAGACGATCAGGATGCCGCCGAAGTTGCGGTCCAGGTAACCGCCCTGCGAGGCATGGTGCACCCGGTGGTGGGACGGCGTGTTGAAGACGAACTCGACCGGGCGCGGCAGCCGGCCGATCCGCTCGGTGTGGATCCAGAACTGGTACACCAGGTTGGCCGAGGAGCAGAACGCCAGCGCGGCGGGGTGGACGCCGGCCAGGATCATCGGGACGTAGAAGACCCAGCTGGTGGCGCTGGTCCAGGGCTGGCGCAGCGCCGTGGAGAGGTTGTAGTGCTTGCTGGAGTGGTGCACCACGTGACAGGCCCACAGGATCCGGACCACGTGGTGGCCGCGGTGCGACCAGTAGTAGCAGAAGTCCTGCGCCAGCAGCATCAGCGGCACCGTCCACCACAGGACGGGCACCCGGAGCGGGGTCAGCTCGTACAGCGCCGCGTACAGCGCCAGGATCGGGATCTTCCAGAGCGCGTCGAAGACCAGGCTGCCGATGCCCATGGTGAGGCTGGTCGTGGTGTCCCGCGGGCTGTAGCCCTGCTCGTCGTCGTCCGGAAGGAACCGGTAGCAGACGATCTCCAGGACGGTGAGCAGCACAAAGGCGGGTATCGACCACAGCACCACGTCGGGCAGGTTCGGCATGTCCGGCACCATAGGCGACGCCGGGCGCCCGGCGGAAGGGGTTGTTACCGGCGCGTAGCCCGAGGCGCGTCCGCCGGACAATTCGCGGCGTCGCCCGGTTGCTGCCACCGGCCGCCGCGCCCACCGACTAATCTGGTCCACGACATGGATCAGCAGGAGCACGCGGTCGGCACCGTCAGGGTGCCCGGCGGCACGTCGGACGGGCGCACGGGCGGGGCGGGGCGGGGCACCACCGACGCCTGCGTCGCCGTGCGCGACAACCGCCCTGACGAGGCACCGGGCGGGCTCCCCGGCGGGCGGCCGGCAGCCGGGCGGACCGCCGGCTACGCGGGCCTGGACGGGACCCCGGACCCAGGGCTGCTCCGCCTGGCCGGCTGGTTCGCCGAAGCCTCCGACGAAGGCGCCCACGACCTCTTCACCGCCGCCTTCGGCCTGTACGGCGCCCGGCACTTCGGCGCCCGGCACGGCGCGGCCGCCGCCGGCGCGCCGGCACCCGCCCCGGATGCGCCCGGGCCCGCCGAAGCCGTGAGCTGGTGGCACGGGCCGAGCGCCCTGGCCGAGGCCGCCCGGCCGGTCCGCGAGGCCCGGCCGCTGCCCGGCCCGCGCCGGTCCCGCCGCACCGCCGGCGCCGCGGTGGACGCCGCCGCCCCGGCCGCCGGCGGCCGCCGCGGCAAGCACCGCCGGCCCGAGCCCGCCCCGGCCCCCGCCGGACCGCAGGAGCGTTCGGCCGCCGCCGAGCGCCGGATCGCCGCCCGACTGCTGCTCGCCCACCCGCTGATCACGGCCGCCGGCCCGCACGGCGAGGGCTTCCCGCTGATCCGCCGTCACCGCGACTGGCTGACCGAACGGTTCGACGCCCTGCTGGGCTACCGCCTGGTGGTCGGCCCCTGGCACGCCCGCCTCGGCAAGGCCGGGCTGGGGCCCGGCGGTGCCCGCCGGCTGGAGCACCCCGGCAGCGGCACGCCGTTCACCCCCGGCGAGTACGCCCAGCTCGCCGTCGCGCTGTCCGTCCTGGTCGACGCCCCCGAGCGGCTGCCGCTCGGGCGGCTGGTCGCCGCCGTCCGTGCGGCCTCCCCGCCGCCGGCCGCCGGGCGCGGGCCGGGCCCCGAGGCCGATCTGGCCGGGGCGCTGCGGGTACTGACCGACTGGCAGGTGCTCAGCGCCACCGGCAGCGGCCTGGACACCCTCGACCCGACCACCGAACTGACCGTCGACCGGGAGCTCGCCCGCGCGCTGCCCGCCGGGCCGCCCGCACCGGCCGCCGACGCCGAGGACCTGGTCCGCCGGGCGGCCGAGACCGACCCCGGCACCGCCGTACGCCGCCGGCTCGCCGAGACCCCCGTCGTGCTCCACGACGACCTGGCCGGGGCCGAGCGGGCCTGGCTGGCCGAGCAGTGGCACACGGTGGCCGGGACCTTCGCCGAGTTCCTCGGGCTGGAGGCCGAACTGCGCACCGAGGGCGTGGCCCTGCTGGACCCCGCCGACGAGCTCACCGACCTCGCGCTGCCCGGCACCGGCACCCTCGCCCGGGCGGCCCTGCTGCTGGTGGAACGGCTGGTCGAGGAGCTGCGCCCGCTGCCCGGCGAGCCCACCGCGCCGGCGGTGCCGATACCCGACGCGCTGATAGACGGCGCCCTCGGCGACATCGCCGACGAGTACGGCCTGCGGGCCGGCTGGCGCCGCGACTACCTGGCCGACCGGACGGCGCTGCGCCGCGACGCGCTCGACCTGCTGGCCCGGATGGGCCTGATCGCGCCCACCCCGCGCGGCACCTACCCGCCCGGCTGGCTGCTGCGCGCCCCCGCCGCCCGCTACGCCCCGCAGGCGGAGCTGCTGCCCACGCCGGGCACCGGTCGGCACTCCCGCCGGGACGGCGCCGACGGCGCCGACGACGGGGAGCCGGCCGGCTACGGGGAGCTCGGGCCGTACGGGGATCCGGCGGAGTACGAGAACGCGGGGCTGTATCCGGTGCAGGAGCCTGGGCCGTGCCGGCCGTCCGAGGGGGTTGAACCGGCCGTCGGTGCGGTCCTGACGTCCGCCGTCCGGTCGGGCGGGGCGTCCGCGCAGGTGTCCGGCGGTGCGCCCGGGCGGGCGGAGCGGCCGGCCCGGGGCGGTCAGGTCGAAGCGGTCGTCCCGCCGGCCCGCGGGCCCGCCGAGCGGCCGCAGCAACTCCCGGCCTGAACCGGGCCGCCGGCCGCGGCCGGCAGCGGGCTCACCGCGCGGCGCTGGTGGCGGCGACCGAGTCGTGGCGGACGGTCTCGACGGTGGCGCCGACCCCCAGGGTGCCGAGCGCGACCGAGGCGGCGACCGCGGCGCAGGCGAGGAAGCGGCGGTGGCGCTTGGGGAGGGGGAAGCGCTGGTCCTGAGTGGTGGAGGACAGAGGCTGGGCGTTCATGTCAGAAAGCATGGCGGCGCACCGTTAAACGATGACTACAGGCGGGTGAAGTCTGGACGGGGGCCGGACGTCGGTGCAGTGCGCCCACCGGAAGGCGCCCGTCCGCCCCGCCCCGCCGTCCGTCCGCCCCGCCGGCCGGAGTGCGCCCCGCCGTCCGTCCGTCCCGCCGGCCGGAGTGCGCCCCCCCGGAAGCCCGTGCGGGTCGGGTCCCGTCGTACACCCCTTACGGTCACCGGTGATCGGGTAGTGTGGCGGCAGCCGGGAGTGACCCCGGTGCCCGCTCCGACCCACGGGGCGAACGGACGAAGGAGGTGGGACCCATCACCGCTGTGTCAGGTCGGGTGCTCCTTCCTCGCGACCGGGCGGTCCGACCGGTATAGGTGACCGCGGGAGCGCCCTTCGGCGTTCCGAAAGGTTTCACGTGTCGGCTCCAGCTTCCTTCCCGCCCTTCTCCGCCCTCGTCAGCAGGCTTCGCGCCGCCGGCTGTGTCTTCGCCGAGGACGAGGCACGGCTGCTCCTCTCCGCCGCCGCCACCCCGGCCGAACTCACCGCCATGGTGGAGCGCCGAGCCGCCGGGCTGCCGCTCGAACACGTCATCGGCTGGGCCGAGTTCTGCGGTCTGCGGATCGCCGTGGACGGCGGGGTCTTCGTCCCCCGCCGCCGTACCGAGTTCCTGATCGAACGGGCGGTCGCGCTGGCCCGGCCCGACGCCGTGGTGGTCGACCTGTGCTGCGGCTCCGGCGCGCTGGGCGCCGCGCTGGCCGCCGCCCTCGGCCCGGTCGACCTCCACGCCGCCGACATCGACCCCGCCGCGGTGCGCTGCGCCCGGCGCAACATCGCGGCGGCCGGCGGCACGGCCTACCAGGGGGACCTCTTCGACCCGCTGCCGGCGGCCCTGCGCGGCCGGGTCGACGTCCTGCTCGCCAACGTGCCGTACGTGCCCACCGAGGAGGTGGAGCTGCTGCCCGCCGAGGCCCGGCTGCACGAGGCGCGGGTGGCGCTCGACGGCGGTGCCGACGGGCTCGACGTGCTGCGCCGGGTGACCGCCGAGGCGGCGTCCTGGCTGGCCCCGGGCGGCCACCTGCTGTTCGAGACGGGCGAGCACCAGGTCCCCGAGGCACTGCACACCGTCGAGGCCGCCGGGTTGGTCGCGGAGGTGGCCGAGTGCGAGGAGCGCTACGCCGTCGTCGTGACGGGCACCCGGCCGGCTCCCCGGCGGTCCGGGCGGCCCGCGGACCGATGACGCCGTCGTCCCCCGCCGCCGGACACCCCGGGGCCGGCCGCCCGGCGGCGGGCGCGCCTCACCACGGGCGGCCGGCGCCCACCGGGTCGTCCCGGGCGGCGGCCGTCGCCCGGGGGATCACGGCGTGTCGTACGGGGTGAGCACCAGCCGCACCACGTCCTCCAACCGGCGCCGGGCGTCCCCCAGGGTCGTCCGGCCGGTCACCCAGGCCGTCAGCTCGCCCTGCCAGGCGTGGCCCACGATGTGCCGGACGAGGTCGCTCGCCGCCGTCGGCACCTCCGCCATCACCGCCTGCAGGGCGGCGTTGTCGGCCCGCGCCATGCCCTGCAGGGCCTCGCTGGCGAACGGATCGGTGGACGCCGCGACGGCCACCCGCAGCCGGGCCAGCTGCGGTTGGCGCTGGTAGGCGCGCATGCCGTGCCGGACGAAGCGCACCACCCGGTCCGTCGTCCCCAGCCCGCCGCGCGGCCCGCGCAGCTCCGCCACCAGGTCGGCCAGCAGCAGCCGGTGCCACTCGGCGATGGCGGCGGCCAGCAGGTGGTCCTTGGAGGAGAAGTAGCGGTACGCCGTGCCGAGGGCGACTCCGGACCGCTCGCAGACCTGCTTCATCTGCAACCGTTCGACGCCGATCTCGTTCACGAGGGCGAGCGCAGCGGCGATCAGGCTCTCGCGGCGTTCGAGTTGGCGTGGAGACATCGCCTCCACCGGCCGTGGTGACAGGTCAACCTTGGTCACCCGCACCATCATACGGGCCGGGGCGTTGCCGGAGTATGACGCGTGGAACCCCCGCGTGCTACCGCAGGCCGCGGCGGTCGCGGACCAGGGCCTCCTGGACGGCCGAGGCGACCAGCATCCCCTCCCGGTTGTAGAACTCGCCGTGGGAGAGGCCGCGCCCGTCGGAGGCCGAGGGGCTGCGCTGGGCGAACAGCAGCCACTCGTCGGCCCGGAACGGCCGGTGGAACCACATCGCGTGGTCCAGCGAGGCGAGGATCACCTCGGGCGGTTCGGTGCGCTGGAACCGGTGCGGCTGCAGGTGCAGGGTGGCGGTCGAGGCCAGCGTGAGGTCCGACAGGTAGGTGAGCGCGCACACCTGTAGCAGCTGGTCGTCGGGCGGCAGCGGGGTGCCGGCCCGGAGCCAGACGAACTGCTGCGGCACGCCCGGGACGGCGGGCGGCAGCCCGGGCGCGTCCGGCGGGATGAACCGCATCTGCAGGGTGCGGAACCCGTCCGCCCGGGCGTAGTCCTCCGGATCGGCCTGCTCCCAGAGCAGGAAGGGGTCCGGCAGGTCCTCGGGCGCGGGTACTGCCGGCATGGTGCGCTGGCGGCTCTCGGCCTGCTCGGGGTGCTTGAAGGAGGCCGAGAGCGTGAAGATCGCCTGGCCGCTCTGCAGGGCCGTCACCCGCCGGGTGGCGTACGAGAGTCCGTCGCGGACCCGGTCCACCTCGTAGTCGATCGGCCGGGTCGGGTCGCCCGGCCGCAGGAAGTAGCTGTGCAGGGAGTGCACCGCCCGCCCGTGGTCGATGGTCCGCCCGGCGGCGGTGAGCGCCTGCGCGGCGACCTGGCCGCCGAAGGCGCGCATCGGCGCCCCGGCGTGGCACCAGCCGCGGAACAGGTTCTTGTCCAGCTCTTCGATCTGCAGCAGTGCGGCGAACGGTCCGATGCCGCCGGTTGCCTGCGTCTGCTGCTCAGTGGGCTCGATCACCCGTTCATAGTGGCAGAAACGGGGTGTCCGGCGATGTGACCTGGGTTACCCGGACGGGCCGGCCGATGGTAGAACGCGTTCTTGTCGGACGCCTTGTCAGAGCCTGGCCCTAACGTTCCGGCCATGACGCAAGCCGTACAGGCGTACGCCTACCTCCGCCCGTCCGCCGTCCACGAGGGCGCCGGCGGGCGCCGCCTCGCCCTGGAGACCTCGGGCGGCGCCACCCCGCTGGGGGCGGCCGCCAACCCGCGCTTCTTCGCCGGGTTCCTGACCGCCCCCGCACCGGCCGCCGCCGCGCTGCTGGCCGTCGCCGACGTCGCGGCCGCCCGTTACCACCGGCCCCAGCTGCGAGCCTCGCTCGACCCGGTGGTCACCGCCAACGGCGACCGGCTGCGCTTCGAGTCCTTCTCCGGCTGCTGCGGCGTCTACGCCCGCCTGGACGTGCTGGCCGACGGCCTGGACGGCGACGAGATCGGCCACGGCACCACCAACGTCGACGTGAACAACCCGCTGCGCGAGTCGCTCGGCCGGATCGGCGCCACCGACCCGCTGCACCTGGCCGTCGGCCCCGACGCCCTGGAGGTCACCACCCTCGACGGGCCGCTGGTCGAGAAGAAGGTCCCGCTGCCGGACCGCTGGCTGCGCGGCTTCGCCGAGACCCAGGTGATCGCGGCCGGCCTCGACCTGCGCGCCGAACTCCCCGCCGCCGAGGCGGTGGCCTTCCTCCGGACGCTGCCCCGCACCGCCGGCGGCGGTGCGCAGTCCCGGGCCGTCCGCTGGGTGGTGCCCGCCGGGCGGACCCTGCGCCCCACCACCCGGCCGGTGCCCGGCGCCGTCTGCCTGCCCGGCCCCGAGCGGCTCGTCGCCCTGCAGCGGGTGCTGCGGCACGCGCGGGCCCTGCGGGTCTACGGCCCGCCCGGCGTCCGGGCCGCCGCGGCCGCCGCCTGGGAGGTGGTGCTGCCCGGCATGCGGCTCACCCTGACGCTGTCCCCGGACGCCGCCCGCGGCTTCTCCGGCGAGGGCGGCGTGCTCGGCGCGCTCGCCGCCGGCACCGAGCAGGACGCCGACCGGATCGCCGAACTGCTCGCCTGGGAGCCGCGGATCGAACCGGCCGACCTCGCTGAGCAGTCCGGCCTGCCGGTCGACCGGGTGCGGGCCGCGCTCACCCGACTCGGCACCGCCGGCCAGATCGGCTACGACAGCGCCGAGGCCGCCTACTTCCACCGGCAGTTGCCCTACGACTCGGGTCGCGCCGAGGCGCACAACCCCCGGTTGCGCGCCGCGCGGACGCTCGCCGCGGCCGGCGCCGTCCGGCTGGAGCCGGGCGGGACGCTCGCCACCGTGACGGTCGACGACCACCTCCAGCGGGTCAGGACGGACGAGAAGGGACAGGCGAGTTGCACATGCCTCTGGTGGGCCAGGTACCGCGGTGGGCGCGGGCCCTGCAAGCACGTGTTGGCCGTCGGCCTGGCCCGCGCGGCGGCGGACGGGCCGACGGCGACGGCGTCGGCAGCCACGGCGGCGGCAGTCACCACGTCGACGGAGAACGGGGCGGCCCGGTGAACCGGGGCGAGGAGCTGCGGCTCAAGGTGGCCCTGCGCGACACCCGTACCGCCGGGCAGAAGGTGGTCGACGCCTGCCGCGCCGGGGACGGCGCCGCGTTGCCCGGCCTGCTGGCCGGCATGGCACCCGCCGAGCGGCGGGCCTGCCTGCCCGAGCTGAAGGACCTGCGCAAGCGGGTGCGCCAGGAGTGGACCCCCGAGAGCGCGCGGATCCGGGAGGCGCTGCGGGTGGCGGGCGCCGGCTGTCACACCGCGCCGACGGCGGCCGCCGCGTGGATCGGCTCCGGCCAGCTCGCGGCCTGGGGAACCCGGGACAGGTCCGCGCTGGTCGAGGTGATCGAGCAGCAGCCCGCCGCCTGGCAGGCCACCGTGGTGGCCAGGCTCGCCGCCCGCGGCGCCGCCGCCTGGGGGTGGGACGACTACCCGGTGATCGAGTACCTGGTCCGCAGCACCGGCTGCCCGGTGCCGACCTCCGACGCTTTCGTCGACGGCTGGCTGCGGGACCGTACCTGGGGCGCCGACGGGAGCCGGCGCCGGGGCTCGCTGCTCGCCGTGCTGCGCGGGGACGACCTGCTGCCGGCCCTGCTGCCGAGGCTGTTCGAGCTCGCCGACGTCGCCGGCAGCCTGGCCCCGGCGCCGAACCGCAAGCCGGAGGACACCTGGCCCGGGGCGCTGGCCGAGCTGGCCCGGGCCGGCGAGCTGGACCGCGCCGAGCTGATCGGGCCCTGCGTCGCCCGGCTGGTGCGGGGCGGCCGCCCGAACGACCAACGGGCCTTCCTCGCCGTGCTGGAGGCGCTCGCGCCGACGGCGGAGGAGAACGCCCGCCACGCCCGCGACCACATGGCGATGCTCGACGGGCTGTCGACGGTCGCGGCCCGGGCCCAGCAGGTGCTGGCCGGCCTGGACGACAGCGGCCTGCTGGCGTCCGACCTGCTCGCCGAGGCCTCCGACGTGGTGCTGTTCCGCACCGAGAAGAAGCTGGTCCGGGCCCAGCTGGGCTGGCTGGACCGGGCCGCCCGCCGAGACCCGGCCCGGGCCGGGTCGGTGGTGCTGGCGACCGCCGCGGCCTTCGGGCACCCGGACACCGCGCTCCAGGAGCGCGCCCTGAACGTGGTCGCCCGGCACCTGCCGGCGGCCGGCCCGGCCGTGCTGCCCGACCTGCGCCTGGCCGCCGAGGCACTCAACCCGGTCCACCACGGGCGGGCCGCCGAACTGCTCGGCCTGGCGCTCCCGGCCCCGGCCGACACCCCGGCCGACCTGCTGCCGCCCGCGCCGGAGCCGCAGCCGCTGGCCGGGCCGCTCGCCACCCCGGCCGAGGTCGCCGAGGAGCTCTCCGCGGTGCTGGCCGGCGGGGCCGACGTGGCGGCCTTCGAGCGGGCCCTGGACGGCCTGGTCCGCCATGCCCACCAGGACCGGGAGGCCCTGGTCGAGGCCCTGCAGCCGGTGCTGCGGGTCCATCAGTGGCAGGGCGGGCGGCGGTGGGTCGACTGCGGCCCGTCGGACGTCCTGTACGTGGCGTCGGCCGTCGCCGGGCTCCTCCCGCCCCAGCGCCTCTGGGGCGCTCTGCACGGGCCGGATCGCTCCCCGCTGCGCGGTCACGCGAACAACACCGTGTTCGGGCGCTGGTTCGCGGCCCGGCTGGAGGAGGCCGCCTGGCAGGTCACCGCGACCCGGCCGCCGCTGCTGCTGGCCGTCCCGTCGGTGGCGACCGGCGCGCTGGACGCCGCCGAGCTGGTGGCCAGGGTGGCCGCCTACGAGGCCGCAGGTGCCCGGCCGGGCGAGGTGGACCTCTCCTGTGCGCTGCTGCGGGTGACGCCGACCGGTGACGCCGGGGTGCTGGCCGCGGCCGCCCGGCTGACCTCCCCGGCGGGCCGGCGGGTGGCCGCCTGGCTGCGGGCGGGAGGCTTGCCGGCGCAGCCGTCCGAGCGGGTCCGGTTCGCGCCGGGCCGGGGCGGCAAGCCGGAGCACCGCTACCAGGAGCGCTGGTGGGAGGGCCTGGTCCGGTACGAGGTCGCCCAGCCGGGGCCGCAGGTGCCCGAAGGGCCGGGCGGCGAGGGCCTGGCCGAGGAGTGCCTGGACCTGCTCGCGGCGACCGAGCCCGGTGTGCAGCGGGCCAGGAGCCAGACCGAGTGGAACTGGAACCCGACCCCGCACTGGCTCGCCGCGCTGCCGAACCACCGCGAGGAGCTGGCGGCCCGCCTGCTGGTCGGCTTCGCGGGCGCCGCCGACCGGGACGAGCGGGGCGCCCCGCAGCTGCTCCCGTATCTCGCCGAGGCGGACGGTCCGGCCGGGCCGGCGATGCACCTGGCGCTGGCCTACGGGCTGGCGGCGCGTCACGAGGAGGACCGCGCGGCGGCGGTGGACGCGCTGCTCGTGCTGGCGGCCCGGGGCGATCTGGACGGCGGCCTGCTCGGCGGGGAGCTGGCGGCGTTGGCGGGTGTCGGCGCCCTGAAGGTGAGCCGGCTGGCGCCGGCGCTGGCCGGGGCGGCCGCGACGGGTGCGTACGGGACGGTCTGGTCGGTGCTGGCCGGCGCGCTGCCGGGGCTGCTGGCGGGGGAGGCGCCCCGGGGGAGCGGCGAGCTGCTCGGTGTCGCGGCGGACTGCGCGCGGCGCTCCGGTGCCAGGGGCGCCGTCGCCGAGGTCACGGCGCTGGCCGCGCGGGGCGGGTCGAGCCGGCTGGTGCGCGAGGCACGGGCACTGCGGGAGGCGCTGGGGGAGGCGTGACCGGGGCCGTCCGGAGTGACGGCGTCTCAGGGTCACCGGCGGGGGCCGGTGGTGGCCGTACGGATTTAAGAACGGTCGTTCTTGACTGAGCGTTCTTGAACCCGTACGGTCTGAGGCATGGGAAGACCACGCGCTTTCGACGAGGACGAGGCCGTCCGGGCCGCAGCCGCGCTGTTCGCCGCCCGGGGGTACGAGGGCACCTCGGTGGACGACCTGGTCACCGGGCTCGGCGTCCACCGGGGCAGCCTCTACAAGGTGTTCGGCAGCAAGCGCGGCCTCTACCTGGCCGCCCTGCGCCGGCACCTGGACCAGGAAGTCCTCCCGGCGGTCGCCGCCCTCGCCACCGCCACCGATCTGGCCGGCCTGCTGACCGGGGCCGTCGCCGCCTACGACGGCGGTCCCGCGGCCGGGTTCCTGCTGCTGGCCGCCGCCGAGCGGGCACCGGCCGACCCGGAGGTCGCCGCGCTGGCGGAGGAGGGGCTGGCCGCCCTGGACGCGGCGGTCGCGGCCGTCCTCGGGGCGGGGGGAGCGCCGCCGGGGGAGCCGGCCGACGGCCTGGCCCGGATCCTCGGCGCGGCCGTCCTCGGACTGCGCCTGCGGGCCAGGGCCGCCGGCACCCCGCCGCCCGCCGAGGCCGTTCTCGGCTTCGCCGACCGCCTCGCCGCCACGCTGCCGCGACCGCCGTCCGAACCGCGGTAGGCACCGCGGGAGCACACCCGGCAGTGCCGCACCACCGTCACCACCCACCCGTAGCAGTACCGACAGAGGAGCGTTCCATGGCCCGTGTCAGCGTCACCGACGGCACCCTGGTGGTCGAGGTCGAGGGGATCGACAAGGTCTGGGCTCTGAAGAGCCGGCTGGAGATCCCGCTCGCCAACGTCCGGGGGGCGACGATCGACCCGGGGATCGTGCACGAGTCCAAGGGCATCAGGCTGCTCGGCACCCACATGCCCGGCCTGATCACCGCCGGCACCTTCCGGTCCCACGGCGACCGGGTCTTCTGGGACGTCAAGAACCCGGCGGGTACGATCGTCATCGAGCTCGCCGACGAGAACTACACCCGCCTGGTCCTCGAGGTCGCCGACCCGCGGGCGACCGTCCGGCTGATCGAGCAGGCCAAGCGCCCCGTCTGACCCCACGTCCGGCCGTTGCCCGGGACGGCCCGCCGGCGTGCGGGGCGCATCCGGTGCCCGGTCAGGTCGGGGGCGGTACCCGGGCACCCTGTCCAGAGTGGGCCGTCCCCACCGCCGAACCCCGCCCGGAGCACCTGTGCTGCACCTGCGACTGATCGTGCCCGCCGACCTGCGCAAGCCCGTCCGCGACCTGCTGGACGGCTCGGTCGGCGTGACCCACCTGATCACGCTGCCCGACGCGGCGGTTCGGCCCGCCGGTGACCTGGTGCTGTGCGACGTGGCCCGCGAGGCCGCCGACGAGGTGCTCGGGGCGCTCCGCGCGACCGGGATCACCGAGCGCGGCGCGATCGGCGTCGAGCAGGTCGAGCTGACCCTCTCGGCCGCCGCCGACGAGGCCGAGCGGCTGGCGCCGGGGGAGGGCGCCGACGCCCTGGTCTGGGAGGAGGTCTCCGAGATCACCCATGAGGAGTCCACCCTCACCGGCGTCTACCTGGCCTTTCTGGCCGTCGCCACCATGCTGGCGGCCTGCGGCGCGGTGCTCGACAGCGCGATCCTGGTGGTCGGCGCGATGGCGGTCGGGCCCGAGTTCGGCCCGCTGGCCGGGCTCTGCGTCGCACTCGTCCAGCGCCGGGCCAGGCCCGCGCTGCGCTCGCTCATGGCGCTGGTGGTGGGGTTCGCGCTGGCGATGGCCCTGACCGCCGGCTTCACGCTGCTGATGGACGCCCTGGGCCTGTTCAGCCACGAGGCCTTCGAGGCGGCGCGGCCCAACACCTCGTTCATCTGGAAGCCGGACGCGACGTCCTTCGTGGTGGCCTTCCTGGCGGGCATCGCCGGCCTGCTCTCCCTGACCTCGGCCAAGGCCGGGATGCTGGTCGGCGTCGCCATCTCGGTGACCACGGTGCCCGCCGCCGCCAACGCCGCGGTCGCCCTCGCCTACGACGACCTGGGGCAGTTCTGGGGTTCGACCACCCAGCTGGCGCTGAACACGGCCGGCATCCTGCTGGCGGGGATGCTGACCCTGACGGTCCAGCGGGGCGCCTGGTGGCTGACCCGGCGTCGGGGCCGCGCGGCGATGCGGCCGGGAGCCGGCGGCATCGGCGGCTGACCCACGGGCCGTCCGGCGGCATGTGGTCGCCGGCCCCGTCGCCCGTCGCCCGTCGCGCGACCTGCGGGCCGGCCGCGACGGCCGGGTGCGCCCCGGCGGGGCCGCGGCCGCCGGCCCGGCCCGGGCCCGGTGGTCCGAACGGCCGGGGCGGCTGATCCGGCCTCCCGTACGCCGGGGGATCGGCCGCCCCGGCGGGTCAGACGGTGACCCCGTCGCCCTCCGCCGCCGCGACCTGCGGTCCGGCGGCGACGGCGGGTGCGGCCTGCCCGGACTGTGCGGCCCGGGTGCCCTGCGGGGCCTGCGCGGCCCCGGTGACCTCGACGGCCGGGTCCTCGGCGGCGAGCGAGTCCGGGACGAGCAGGTCGGCGTCCGCGGGCATCGAGGCGACGGCCCGCCACCACAGTTTGAGCGCGGGCGGCTCGGCCGGCTCGAAGGGCTTGCCGGGCCGCGGCACGGCAAGCGTCGCGCCCAGCGCCTCGGCGGCCGCGACGCTGCGCTCGGGCGGCTCCTCCCACGGGTGCGGCGCGAGGTTGAAGGTGCACCAGTGGATCGGCAGCATGACGTCGCCGCCGAGGTCCAGGTGCGCCCGCACGCCCTCCTCCGGCGTCATGTGCACCTCGGGCCAGAAGTCGCTGTAGGCGCCGACCTGCATCATGGTGGCGTCGAACGGCCCGAGCCGCCGGCCGATCTCGGCGAAGCCGGGGAAGTAGCCGGTGTCGCCGCTGTGGAACACGCGGTGCCGCGGGCCGGCCACCACCCAGGACGCCCAGAGGAACAGCGGGCTGGTGCGCGGCCCCCGGCTGCAGTAGTGCCGGGCCGGGGTGGCGGTCAGGGTGAGCCCGGCGACCTCCGCCGACTCCCACCAGTCCAGTTCGACGATCCGCCCGACCGGGACCCCCCAGTGCTCCAGGTGCGCGCCGACGCCGAGCGGCACGGCGAAGGTCGCGCCGGTGCCGATCAGGGCCCGGATGGTCGCCATGTCCAGGTGGTCGTAGTGGTCGTGCGAGACCACCACCACGTCGACCGGGCCCAGTTCGGGGAGCGGGATCGGGACGGGGTGCAGCCGCTTGGGGCCGGTCCAGCCGAAGGGTGAGCAGCGCTCGCCCCAGACCGGGTCGAACAGCACCCGCCGGCCGTCCAGCTCGGCGAGCACGGTCGCGTGGCCCAGCCAGGTCAGCCGCAGTCCGGAGGCCGGCGGCTCGGCCAGCTCGACCGGCCGCAGCCGGTGCAGCGGCACTGCGGCGGCGGGCATCCGGCGGACCCGGTCGGCGGTCAGCTGGGCGTGGGTGACCTCCAGCGGTGACCTCTCGTACACCAGGCGGCGGGTCGGCACCGGATTGCGGAACGCGCCGTCCACGAATTGCGGTGAGCGGTGGATCCGGGCCAGTCGCTCACCGCGCGGGTCGGCACCGAAGGCCTCCGTCCGGATCTGGTGCCAGGCCGTGCGCGGCAGCCCGGACAACCGAGGAGGGGAGGAGAACTGCGAGGTCAGACCGGTGACGCGGGCGTACCACGGGAGGGAGCTGGGCACGGTACCTCCAAGGACGGGAGCATCCGGGCCGCACCGGCGGGGTTGCCGTCGTACGGCCGTCGTACGAGCGTCTATTGCCCAACTGTTGCGGTTCGAATACCGGCATGCCGAGGGGCGCACGACAGCGACGCGGGAGCCATTGCCGTACGACAACCATCTCGTCGGACCATACCGGCCGGGGGCGGCCCGGACCCGGTGGAACCGCCCGCGGGACGCCGTTCGGCGTACCGCCCGCCGAGGGCCGGACGGACCGGCCCCCGGGCGGCGGCGGGCCCCCCGGGGATCAGAGGTAGAAGCGGGTGATCGTCTCCGCGACGCAGTGCGGCTTGGCGCTCTCCTCGCTCACCACGGTGAACCGCACGACCGCCTGCACCCCGCCCGGCACCTCGGTGGCGGAGACCAGCTCGGCCGTCGCCCGCAGCGCCGTGCCGACCGGGACGGGCGCCGGGAACCGGACCTTCTCGGAGCCGTAGTTCAGCGCCATCCGGACGCCCTCGACGCCGTAGCACTCCTTGGCCAGCACCGGGATCAGCGAGAGCGTCAGGTAGCCGTGCGCGATGGTCGAGCCGAACGCGCTCTCCTTGGCGCGGGCCGGGTCGACGTGGATCCACTGGTGGTCGCCGGTGGCCTCCGCGAACAGGTCGATCCTGGCCTGGTCGACGGTGTGCCACTCGCTGGTGCCCAGCACGGTGCCGACGGCCGCGGTCAGGTCGGCGAGGGAGGCGAAGATCGTCAAGGTGCGCTCCAGGGGGCGGGGGTGCTCCGGGGTGGTGGGGCGGCCCGGGGCGCGCTGGGCGCGGGCCGCCGGTGCCTCCGCAGAGTATGCCTACTCACCGGTCACCTGTCAGCGCTGCTCCCCGCGGCGGCCCCGGCGGAGGCCGGCGCCTCGGCCCGGTCCTGCCGCCCGGCGCCTCCGTCCGGCCCTCGGCCCACGGCCCTCGGCCCACGGCCCCCTGCCCACGGCCCCCCTGCTCACGGCCCGGGCCCGGCGCCCCGCTCAGCTCTTCTGCAGCGACCGGCCGGGCGGCAGCTGCCGCCGGCCGCCGACCAGCTCCGGGAGGATCTGGACGAACATCGGCTCGGCGGCCTCGGCGTCGTCGTCCCAGGGGCGTGGACCTGTTCGCAGCAGCCGGTCGTGCAGCACCGGGTCGGACACCACCTGGGCCCGTCCGTGCACCAGTACGCTCCAGCCCGTCCGGGTCGCCGCGTCCAGCAGGTCGGCCTGGAAGGCGGCCACCGTGTCGTCCAGGGCCCGCCGGACGGTCGCCCCCTGCCGCAGGGCCAGCACCAGCAGGCCGTCCGCCGTGACCTCGAACGCCACCGGCAGCACGGCCGGCAGCGCGTGGGCGGTGTACACCACCCGCCCGACGGGCACGGTGCCGAGCAGGTGGAGACACTCCTCCTCGCTCAGCGACTCCACACGGTTGTCACGGTCCATGTGGTGAATGGTCCCCCTCCGGGCGGCCCCGCCATAGGGCCCATGGTCCCGGACCGCGGCCCGATCGGGCGGGTCCGGGCGCCCGTACCGCGTCCGTGGCCGGGGCGCCCCCGGGAGCGATTCGGGGCCGGATTGCGGACGCCGTCCTTCCGGCGGCTCCGGCGGCGGTAGCTTGGCGGCGGTACGGGGCATTCCGTACGCGGTACGGCGCAGCGGTCCCTGGTACGGCGGGGCCGGCAAGGAGGGGTGCGCGGATGGTCGGTGGAGTCGATCTGGTCGTGATCGGGGCGGACGGGGGGCCGGAGCGCAGCCACGGCGGCTCGGCCATGGCGGCGCAGGGGGCGCGGCTGCTGGCCGACGTGCTGCCCGGGATGTGCTTCGACGCCGGCGCCGCCGGCTGCCGGGTCACCCTGCTGGAGCCCGACGCGGACGCCAACCGGATGCTCACCGCCCTGCGCGGGGCGGCGCGGCGCGGCGGGCGGTGGCTGGTGGTCTGCCTGATCGGCCAGCTGGTGACCGACCCGAAGGGCCGCCGGCTGGCGCTGGTGACGGGCGGCAGTACGCCCGACAACGCGTACCGGCGCGGGCTGGCCTGGGACTGGGTGGTCAGCGCGATGGTCCACGGCGACCAGGAGGAGACCCTGCTGCTGGTGGACGCGGTCACCGACCGGGACACCTGGACGGCACTCGAACGCGGGGGCGGCGAGGACGGGGTGGGGGAACTGCTCAGCTACTCCCGGGTGCCGCTGTGGGGGCGGGTCTCGCGCCACTCGGGCGGCAGACGCGGCCGGACCGACGTCCTGCCGGGCGGCGAGGGCTCGTTCAGCCGGTCGCTGGTCCGGGTGCTGGAGCACGGGGTGCCGGGCGGACCGGCCGCGGTGGGCCCGCTGGAACTGCAGCCGGCCGTCCTCGCGCAGGTGGAGCAGGCCGAGGCGGCGGCCGGCCCGGCCCCGGCCCGGGTGCTCGTACCGCCGCAGGGGGGACGGTTGTTGATGCGCAATCGGGCGGCCGTGCGGGGCGCATTGGCCGGATTGTCGCTTTCCGAAGAACTGTTGGCCGTTCTGTGGCGAGAAAATGCCCCGACAGATCCGCCTTCCGCGTAAGGTCGGGGGGCCCGAGGTGTTGCCGTGATGGGCCGGTTTGGCGAAGAATCGATGCTCCGGCGGCAGACACAGCGGGGACAGCGGATTCTTATCGGCGACCGGTGGCCACGGACGGGGTCGGTCGCGACGAGGTGGGGCGATGCGGCAGCGCGGAAATGTGTTGCGTCCTGGGGCGGTTGGGGTTGGTGGGGCGGTATTGGTGGTGCTGCTGAGCTCCTGTGGGGCCAGTGGTGGTGCCGGTTCTGCTGATCGGCTCGGGACTTCCGCTCCCAGTGTTGCGGCAGTGACTCCGGTAACACCTTCGGGTGGTTCCGGCACGGACGGGATCGCACCGACCGAAGGGCCGGAAGGAGCCATCGGCCGCGCCGCTCTGAGGACGTATCAGGACTGGTGGGCGGCCCAGACGGAGGCCTTCGGGCGCTCCGATTCCGACGCTTCCCAGCTTGAGGCCTACTCGACCGGGAAGGCCCTCAGTGAAGCGGTGGCCAACCTCCACCAGTTGCACGAGGCGAAGCTGGTGATGATCGGAAGTCCACGCAATTCCCCGGTGGTGAAGGCCGTTGATCTGAAGGCCGATCCGCAGACCGCGGTCGTCGAGGACTGCCTGGATGTGACGGAGTGGCATCAGGCGGATGCCGCGACCCGTGCGACAAAGGATCCGCAGAAGCGCCTGACGCGGTACATCGCGACCGTTTCCCTGCGCAAGTCCGGAGCACGCTGGCTGATCGTGGAGTTCAAACGCGAGGTGGACCGAACATGCTGAAGTCTATTGGGCGATTGACGATTCGGGTGATGCTGGCCGCCGGGCTGCTGCTCACCCCGGCGGGCCCCGCCTGGGCGGAGGGCCCGGACGGTGATGTGCACCAGTGCGAGGTGACCACCATCTGCACCGATGTGCACGAACCGGGGACGGCGCCGAAACCCGGAACGACCGGCGGCACCGGTACGAACAACGGCGGTGGCGGCGTCCAGACCTGCACCTGGAACGGCGAGCAGTGGCCGTGCTGGGACAACGACCTGGGCTGGTTCGACAGTTCGAACGGCTGCTACTACCACCGCTCCAGCCCGCAGCCGCCCGCCGGCAGCAAGGACTGGGACGGCCACGACCCGGCGGACGGCGCCGTCTACGAGGTCAACTGCCGGCAGGCCGGCGGCGGGATGATGACGCAGAACCCCGTCTTCCTGGCGCAGGCCCCCGGCGGCCCGCCGCCGGACAACCCGGCCACCCTGGCCAAGGACGCCCGCGACCGGATCGTCTTCACCGCCCCGCAGCCGCACATCGCACCGGCCGACAAGGCCCTGGTCGGCCTGCCGGTCTGGCTCTGGTACGACTGGAGCGGCGCCGGGAAGGCCCCCCAGCCGGTGACGGTGAAGGGCAACTACATCTCGGTCACCGCCACGCCCTCCGTCCACCGGGTGATCTGGGACCTCGGCGACGGCCACACCGTGCAGTGCAAGGGGCCGGGCACCCCGTACCCGCCCGGCGCCACCGGTCCGTCCCCCGACTGCCCCTACCTGTTCACGGCCAGCTCCGCGCTCAAGGCCAACGGGACGTTCTCGGTGACCGTCACGGTGGAGTGGCAGACCGACTCGGTGATCGTCGGGGCGGGCACCAAGGTCGGCCAGCCGATCCTGCTGTCGACCACCAGCGCGCCGTTCGAGCTGAAGGTCGGCGAGGTCCAGGTGCTCAACTGACCACCGGCGCAGCGCGTCCCGGCAATTCCGTACCAGCACCGACCCGCACGAAAGGCCGAAGCCCGGTGGAGAACCGAACCTATCCGACGCCGGGCACCGGCACGGCCACGCTCGTGCCGGAGCCCGCGCGCGGCACCCCGCACACCCCGTCACGCACCCTGCGGGCGCGGCGCCGCCGGCCCGCCGTGCTGGCCATGGCGGTGGCCCTGATCGCGGCCGGCGGGCTGGGCGGCGCGGTGCTCTACACCAGCAGCGGCCAGCGGATCGCCGTCCTGGCGGTGGCTCATGACGTCCCGTTCGGGCAGGTGCTGACCGCGGACGACCTGGTGGTGGCCAGGATCGCCGGCGACCCGGCGATCAAGCCGCTGTCCGCCGCCGACCAGGCCCGGATCGTCGGGATGCGCGCCGCCACCGACCTCAAGCAGGGCGCGCTGCTGGTCAAGGCGGACCTCGCGCAGGCCCTGACCGTGCAGCCGGGCCAGCTGGTCGTCGGCATCGCGGCCAAGCGCACCCAGCTGCCGGCCACCAGGCTGCAACCGGGGGTGGCGGTCATCGTCGTGTCCACCCCCGACCCGGCCTCCGGCCAGGGCGGCGGTACCACCAGGACGCCCGAGGCGCTGGCGGCCGTGGTCACGGCGGTCGGCAAGGCCGACACGGACGGCAGCCAGGTGATCGACGTGGCGGTGGCGGCGGCCGAAGGCGTACGGCTGGCGTCCTGGGTGGCGAGTGCCAAGTTCCAGGTCGTGCTGGCCCCGCGCGGCGAGGCCGCGGCCGCCGCGCCGTCCGGGGCGGCGCCGTCCGCCCCCGCCGCGAGCGGCGCACCGGCCACCGGTGCCACGGCGGCCGCGCCGTCGGGGAGCGCGACGCAGAGGAGCGGCACCTGATGGCGGTGATCGCGGTCGTCGGCGGTCCTGGGGCGCCGGGCGCCACCACGGCGGCCCTCGCCCTGCTGCTCGCCTGGCCGTTGGAGCCCGGACGCAAGCTCCTGCTGGTCGAGTGCGACCCGGACGGCGGAGCCGTCCTCGCGGGCGCCCTGGAGGGCCGGGTGGAGGCCGTCTACGGACTGCGCAACCTGGCCGTCGCCGACCGGCGCGGACTGCTCGCCCAGACCCTCTGGGACCAGCTGATCGACCTCTCCCCGGAGGGCACCACCGACCGGCTGCTGCTGCCCGGCCTCACCGACCCCACCCAGGCCCCCGGTCTGGCGTACACCTGGGAGCCGCTGGTCGAGATGCTGCACGGCCTCGAACCGCAGGGATACGACGTGATCCTGGACCTCGGACGCTCCGGCGCCACCGGCCCCAGCGCGGTGCTGGCCCGCCGCGCCGACGTGGTCGTGGCCACCTTGCGGACCACCCTGCGCGGGCTCAGCGCCGCCCGCCCGCGACTCGCCGCACTGCGCGAGGACCTCGACCACGCCGGCAGCGGCGCGGACGCGCTCGGGCTGCTGCTGATCGCCGAGGGCCCCTACTCCGCCTCCGAGGTCTCGCGTGAGTTCGGCCTGCCCACCCTGGGCCTGCTGCCGCACGCGCCGCGGACGGCCCGGGTGCTGTCGGACGGCGGGGACAGCACCGACCGCCGGTTCGTCCGCTCCGAGCTGATGCGCACGGCCCGCTCGGCCGCGGACCAGATCCAGCTGCTCACCCGCAGCCGCCGGCGCCGGCTGGCGCCCGGCGGGTCGCCCGCGCAGGCCGCGGCCGCGCCGCTCGCCGCGGGCCGGCCGCCGGAGCCGCACGTCCCGAACGTCCCGCACGTCCCGCACGTCCCGCACGTCCCGCACGTCCCGAACGGGCAGGCGGCGTACGCCCGCCGCGTCCAGGAGCAGCCTGTCCAGGACCGGTCCGCCCAGGCCAGGTCCGCCGACGATCAGCCCGCCCAGGTCCGGCCGCCGGGGGCTCCGGTGCCGCCCGGACAGGGCCTCCCGGTGCCCGGAGGACTCCCGGTGGAACACCAACCCCCGCGCGGCTCCTGGCAGTCCGGCCCCACCGGCCATCCGCTGGCCTACCCGCAGCAGCCCGGACCGCCCACGTACGGGACCGCGCCGTACGGGACCGCGCCTTCGTACGGGGCCGCACCCTCCTACGGGGCGGCGCCGCTGGCCGGGCTGGCCCCGCAGCCGGCCGCGCCCGCGCCGTTCCCCGGGCAGCAGCCGTCGCCGGCGCACCCCCAGCAGGCGTACACCGAGCAGTCGTACGCCCAGCAGGCCCACCCCGCGCCGCAGTCCGGCGGCGGCCAGGCGTACGGCGGTCCGCAGTCGTCCGGTTCCCAGGCGTCCGGTTCCCAGGCGTACGGGGCGCAGCCCTCGGGGCCGCAGGCGTACCCGCAGAGCGGGCAGCCGTCCTGGCCCCAGCCCCCGCCGGGGTACTGGGCGCAGGAGCCGGCCGGGGCCCGGCCGCCGCAGGCGCCGTCCCCCCAGGGGCTCTCCCCGCTGACGCCGTCCGCCGTGACGCCGTCCGCCGCCGGCCGGGTGGAGCAGGGCGAGCCGGCCGACGCCGGTGAGCCCGGTGCCGGGCGGCCCGACGCCCCGCAGAGCCCCCAGTCGCAGGCCCCGCAGATCAAGTACGGGCAGGTGCTCCGTGCGCGGTAGCCCCCTGAACCAGCGGCCGCCCGCCGACCCCGCCGCCCTGCCGTGGGCGGCGCCGCTGCCCGGGCCCGGAGCTCCCGGCCTGCCCGGTCCGGCCGTGACCGGGCCCGTCCGGCCCGGCCCGGTGCCGGCCGGCGGCCACCCGGCGGCGGCCACCCCCACCGCCGTACCCTCGGCCCTGCCCTCGCTGGACAAGCGCGGCTCGGCCACCCCGCCCGCCGTCGACCCGCAGGTCGCGCGGGAGCTCAAGCGCCAGGTCGCGGCCGAACTGCACCAGCAGCTCACCCGGTTGGCGGCCACCTCCGGCACCGACGCGGACCGTGCCACCCGGCGCCAGCGCGGTCGGGCGCTGATCGAGGAGGCCGTCGCCCGGTGGTCCGACGCGTACGCCCAGACCCACGGCATCCCGCCCACCCGGGAGCAGGACCGCGCGCTCTCCGAAGCCGTGTTCGACCTGCTCTTCCGGGCCGGCCGGCTCCAGCCCTACCTGGACGACCCCGACATCGAGAACATCCTGATCAACGGCTGCGACGACGTCTGGATCTCGCGGGTCCACCAGCCGCTGCGCCAGGTGCCGCCGGTGGCCGACAGTGACGACGAACTCATCGAGCTGCTGCAGGACCTGGCCCGGCAGCACGGCGGCGGTGAGCGGAGCCTCTCGACCGCCAGCCCGACTCTGGCCCTGCGGCTGGAGGGCGGGATGCGCCTCCAGGCGATGACCGAGGTCACCCCGCGGCCCTACGTGGCGATCCGGCGCCACCGGGTGGCCTCCGCGACCCTCGCCGATCTGGTCCAACTCGGCACGGTGGACCCGACCCTGGCCTCCTTCCTGGCCGCCGCGATCCGGGCCAGGAAGAATGTGATGATCACCGGCACCCAGGGGGTCGGCAAGACCAGCCTGCTGCGCGCGATGGCCGCCGAGATCCCGCCGGACGAGCGGATCGGCACCCTGGAGTCGGAGTTCGAGCTCTGGCTGCACACCCTCGGCCACCTCCGCCAGGTCGTCCCGATGGAGGCCCGCGAGGGCAACGGGGAGCGCGTCGAAGGCCGGATGGCGGGCGAGCTGACGATCGGTGAACTCATCCCCGCCGCCCTGCGGATGACCCTGTCGCGGATCATCGTCGGCGAGGTCCGCTCCGGCGAGGTCGTCCCGATGCTGCGGGTGATGACCAACGGCGAGGGCGGCTCGATGTGCACCCTGCACGCCCGCGGCCCCCACATGGTGGTCGACCGGATCGCCGAACTGTGCCTGGAGTACGGCTCCCACATGACCGACAGCCTGGCGTACCGCCTGACCGCCAACGCGATCGACCTCATCGTGCACGTCACGATGGTCGACGAGACCGCCGTCGGCGGCCGCCGGCACCGGTTCGTCTCGCACGTCCTGGAGGTCGCCGGGCTCGGCGAGCACGGCCGGCCGGCGCTGAACACCGTGTTCGGGCCGCGCGCCGAGCAGGGCGAGCCCCGGGCCGTCCCGCACACCCAGCCGAACTGCCTGGACGACCTGCGCCGGGCCGGCTTCGACGCCTCGCTCCTGCAGTCCCGGTACGGGACCTGGGCCGCGCCCCTGCACCTGCGGATCGGCGGCGCCCGATGATGCTGCTCCTCGCCCTCTGCGGTCTGCTGGTGGCCGGCGGCCTGGTGGCCCTGGTGGTCGGCCTGCGCGGCGTCGACCCCGCCGAGGAGCCTGCCGGCACCCCGCCGCCGGGCCGCCTGCACGCCTTCTGGCACGGCGGGCCCGGCGCCGCCTCCCCCCGCGTCGCGCGACTGCGCCGGGTCCAGCTCCCGCTGGCGCTCGCCGGCGGCCCGCTCGGCTGGCTGTTCACCGGCATCCCGCTGGTCGCCCTGCTGATCCCGCTCGCGGTGTTCGGCCTGCCGTGGCTCTTCGACTCCACCCGGTCCGACACCCACCGGGTCGAGCAGTTGGAGGCGCTCGCCGAGTGGACCCAGCGGATCGCGGACGTGCTGCTGCTCGGCGTCGGCCTCAACCAGGCCATCGTCACCAGCCGCCGGACCGCGCCCGCCGCCCTGGAACCGGAGATCGCCGAACTCGCCGCCCGGCTGCAGTCCCGCTGGCGGCCCGAGGACGCGCTGCGGGCCTTCGCGGACAGCCTGGCCGACGCCACCGCCGACAAGGTGCTCGGCGCGCTGCTGCTGCGCTCCGGCGACAGCGGGCCCGGCCTGGCCCGGGCCCTCGCGGACCTCGCCGAATCGGTCCGGGAGGAGGTCCGCCAGCGCCGTTCCATCGAGGCCGACCGGGCCAAGCACCGCACCACCATCCGCTGGCTGGTGGGCATCATCCTGCTGGTCGTCGTGGTCGGCTCGTTCAACACCGGGTACACCGCGCCCTACAGCACCTTCGTCGGGCAGGTCGTGCTCGGCGTGCTCGCGGCGCTGTTCGTCGCGGTGATCGCCTGGATGCGCGCGCTGGCCGCGCACCCGCCGCTGGCCCGCATCCTGGAGCCCGACCGGCGCAGCAAGGCCGGCCGGCTCAGCACCGACCGCGACCCCGATGAGGCGGCCGCCGAATCCCTCGACCCGCTGTCCAAGGAGGCCCGGTGATCTCGCCCTGGCCGGTCCTGGCCGGTGCTCTCGCCGCCGGTGGAATCGCCCTGCTCGTCTCCGAACTGCGGCCGGCCGCACCGGATCTGGGCCAGGCCCTGGACCGACTGCACCGTACCCCAAGCGGTGGCCTGACGGAGGAACCGGAGGAGCCCCCGCGCTGGTTCGACCGGCTCGGCGCCGGCGCGATCGGCCTGCCCGGACTGCGCATCCCGCAGCGCGAACTGTCGCTGATCGGCCGCACCCCCGCCCGGTTCATGGCCCACAAGCTGCTGTTCGCCTTCCTCGGGCTGCTGCTGCCGGCCTACACCTCCGCGATGGCCGCGCTGGCGGACAGCGGCCTCCCGCTGGCCGTGCCGTTCGTCGTCGGGCCGCTGCTCGCCGGGCTGTTCTGGTTCGTCCCCGACGGCATCGTGCGCGGTGAGGCCAAGGAGGCCAGGACCGAGTACCTGCACGGCATCGCCACCTACCTGGAGCTCGTCGCCCTGGAACGCGCCGCCGACTGCGGCCCGGCCGAGGCGCTGCGCAGGGCCGCCGCGGTCGGCCGGGGCACCGTCTTCCGGCGCATCCGGGATGCTCTGGAGCGGGCCGCGACCGACCGGCTGCCGCCCTGGGACGGCCTGGACGCCCTCTCCGTCGAACTCGGCCTGACCCCCCTGCAGGACGTCGCCGACATCATGCGGATCTCCGGCACGGACGGCGCCGCGGTGTACGACACGCTGCGCGCCCGCGCCAAGAGCCTGCGCGGCGAACTCCTCGCCGAGGACCTGGCCCGCGCCAACACCGACAGCGAGCGGATGGTCGCCCCCGGCTCCGCGCTCACCCTGCTGATGACCACCCTGATCGTCTTCCCCGCGCTCTACCAGATGCTCAACCCGTCCTGACGGACCGGCGCGGTCCGATCCCCCCTCCCGTCCCCCGATCGACACCTGGAGTCCCGATGACCGCTCGACTTCGCCTACTGGCCGGTGCCCTGCTCCTGCCTTTCCTGCTGCCCCTTCAACTCGCCTCGATGCTGATGCACTACCGGGCCGGCCGGCTGCGCGCGGCCCGGGCCGCCGGCGACCGCGGCGCGATCAGCATCGAGCTGGCGCTGGCGGTGATCGCCCTGATGCTGATCGCCGGCGGTGTCATCGTCGCCATCAAGTCGCTCGCCTCCGACGTCACCAAGAAGATCCCCACCACGGACCCGGTGAAGTGATCCGAAGCCCGCGCCGCCCGCCGTCCGCCCCACCGCAGCGGGACCGGGGAGCGATGAGCCTCAGTCTGGCCGTCGTCTTCCCGGTCGTGCTGTTCCTCGTCATGCTCGTCGTGCAGGGATCGATGTGGTGGTACGCCCGACAGGTCGCCCTGGTCGCGGCCCGCGAGGGTGTGGACGCCGGGCGGCTGCAGGGCCCCGCCGCGGACGCGGTGAAGAACGACGCGGCGGTGCGCCAGGCGAAGGACTTCCTCGACCGGGAGGGGAGCGTCCTCGGCGGGTACTCGGTGAGCACGGACGGGAGCAGGCCGGAGCTGATCCAGGTCACCGTGGTGGTCACGCCGCGTTTCCTGATCCCCGGCGTCCCCACCCCGGACTTCACCCAGCACGCCTCCGCGCCGCGCGAGCGGTTCGTCCCGCGGCCGGGTGGCTCATGAGCAGCCCCCGCGGCCTTCGCGGCCGGCTGCCGTTCCGGCGGGGGCCGGCGGCCCGGCGCCGCCGTCCGGACGGGGGCAGTGCGGCCGTCGAGGCGGCGATCCTCGTCCCGGCCCTGCTCACCTTCATCCTGCTGGCGATCGCGGCGGGACGGATCCAGACGGCCGCCAGCACGGTGGAGGCGGCGGCGCGCGCGGCGGCGCGGACCGCCTCGATCACCCGCGAACCCGGCGCCGTCGACACCGCCGCCCGGGCCGCGGCCGACGACGTCCTGCGCCAGGACGGAGTGTCCTGCCAGCGATTGGACATCGACCTGCAGCGGCGCGCGCTGGAGACGCCGGCGGGCAACGTCGCCACCATGGTGGTGGTCGTGGCGTGCGAGATCAGCCTGCGCGACGTACTGGTGCCGGGGATGCCCGGCACCAAGAGTCTGCGCGGTGAGTTCACCTCGGTCGTCGACCGGTACCGAGGACAGTAGGCAGAAGTGTGTAGCGCACGTGGGGGTGGGGAAGCGATGCTCCGCAGACCGGAGAGACCGAGGAAGCCGGGGAGACCGGGTGGGCAGGCAGGTCAGGGTGTGCCGGGCCGCGAGCGGCGGACCGGGCCTTGGCGCGGCCGTCGCGGAGGCGGGCCGGACGTCGGCACCATCTCGCTGTTCGTCGCCGTGGTCGCCACGGGGTTCGTCACCGTCATCGGCATCGTGGTCGACGCCGGGGGCCGGCTGCGCGCGGTCGAGCGGACCGACGCCTGCGCGCAGGAGGCGGCCCGGGTGGCCGGCCAGCAGCTGGACGAGGCCGGCGTCCTGCAGGGCCAGGGGTTCAAGGTCCGCCAGGAGTACGTCCAGCGGGCCGCCGTCGCCTACCTGGGCACCTGCCACCTCGTCGGCGGCAGCGGCAGCGCCGAAATCGCCGACGGCGGAACCAGGGTGGTGGTCACGGTGAACGCCACCTACGAACCCGCCCTCCTCGACCTGGTGCCGAACGGCGGCTGGGGGATCACGGGCAGGGGCAGCGCACTCCTCGTCCACGGAGTCAAGGAAGCGGAGAACGGCTGATGGCCGCGCCACGTGCCAAGAACCACGCCCGTACGGACCGCCAGGCCCCGCCCGGCCGACGGCCGGCGCCCGCACCCCGCGGCCGACGCCGCGGCGGCGTCGGCGCGGTGGTCGGCGCCCTCGCGGCGCTGCTCACCCTGGCCGTCCTGCTGGCCGGCCTCCCGGCCCTGCTGCTGTACGGCACCGCGGCCGTCGCCGGGATGGGCGATTTCGCACCCGACGGCCTCGGGCAGGCCCTCACCAGCCCCGACGACGGGCGGCTGTTCCTGTGGCTGCTGGTCCTGGTCGGCTGGCTCGGCTGGGCCTGCTTCGCGTTCTCCGTCCTGCTGGAGATCCCGGCGCAGCTGCGCGGCCGGATCGCCCGCCGGATCCCGGCCTTCGGCTGGAGCCAGCGGATCGCCGCCGGACTCGTGGGGTCGGTGATCGCCCTGCTGCCGGTGGCCGGTTCGGCCTTCGCCGCCACTCCCGACCGGTCCCAGGCCGTGCTCTCCGCACCGCAGTTGACGGCCGGGCCGCAGTACGCGGCGCTGCCGGCCGCGCAGGCCGCACCGGCGTTGGCGCCGGCGGCCGAGCAGCAGGCCGGCTACACCGTGCGGGACAGCCGGCCCGCCGACAGCCTCTGGTCGATCGCGGAGCGCCAGCTCGGCTCCGGTTCGCGCTGGACCGAGATCGCCAAACTCAACGACGGCCGGGTGATGGACGATTCCGGCCTGCGCTTCGACGCGGACCGGCCGATCCAGCCCGGCTGGAAGCTGCTGATGCCGGCCGACGCCAAGCCGGACCAGGAGTCGCCGGCGGCGACCCCGGCCCCGCCGGCGCCCGCGCCGCCGGGGGCGGAGAACCCCCAGCCCGCCGGCGGGCGGGACGCGAAGGTCACCGTCGCCGAGGGGGACACCCTCTCCGCCATCGCCCAGCGGGAGTTGGGGAGCGCCGAGGCCTGGCCGCAGCTCTTCGAGGCGAACAAGGGCGTGCAGGCTCCCGACGGCGAGCGGCTGAGCGACCCGGACGAGGTCGTGCCGGGCATGGTCCTGGCGGTACCGGGCGTGCCCGAGCCCGCTCCCACCCAGACACCCACCCAGACACCCGCCCAGACACCCGCCCAGGCACCGGAGTTGGAGACCGCGCCCACCCCGCAGGCGCCCGCCCCGGCGCCCCCGGCCCCGGTCACGCCGGCCCCCGCCACCCCCGCGGCCGAGGCCCCGCCGGCCCCGGCCCCCGCGAGCCCCGCTCCTGCCACCGCGAGCCCGGCGGCCGAGGCCCCGAGCGCGCCGGCCCACGCCCCGGCCACCGGTACGGACCCGAAGCAGGCGCAGGCGCCGAGCGACGACTACACCGTCGCCCTCGCCGCCTCGACGGTCAGCGTCCTGCTCGCCGCGATCATGATCGGTACGGTGGCCCGCCGCCGTGGCGGCCAGCAGCGCGCCCGCCGCCCGCGCCACCGGGTCGCCCTGCCCGCCGCCCCGGCCGCCGCCTTCGAGGCCGAACTGAAGGCACGACAGGACGCCACCGGGCTGGACCTGCTCAACCGCGCCCTGCGCACGATGGCCCGCAACACCGTCCGGTCCGGCAAGCGGCTGCCCGCCCTGGTCGCGGCCCGGGTCACCCCCGGACGCACCGTCGAACTGCACCTCTCCGCGCCCGCCACCCCCATCGCGCCGTTCCGGGCCGCGCACGCGGCCAACGTCTGGTGGTGCCCGGAGGACGCCTCCGACCTGCTCTCGGCCGGCCAGGCCGGCAAGACCGCCGCGCCGTACCCGGCGCTGGTCACCCTCGGCACGTCCCCGGACGGGTCGGTGGTGCTCGCGGACCTGGAGACCGTCCGGCTGCTGCACCTCTCGGGGCACCCCGACGACGCCCGCGACGTGCTGCGCACCCTCGCGCTCGAACTGGCCCACAGCCCGTTGGCCGACCGGCTCCACCTCCATCTCGTCGATCTCGCCGAGGAGTTGCCGATCTCCGGCCCGGCGGCCGAGCGGGTCCACCGCCACCCGAGCCTGGAGGCCGCCCTGACGGCGCTGGGCCCGCGGACCGCCAAGGCCCGCGCCACCCTGGTGGCCGCCGACGCCACCAGCCCCCGGGACGCCCGCAGCCGCGGCGCCGCCGACGAGTCCTGGATCCCGGAGATCGTGCTCTGCGCCCAGCAGCCCGGCGGCAACATCCCCGCCGAGCTGGGCCGGCTGCTCGACGCCCGGCCGCGGACCTGCGTCGCGGTGATCACCCGGGCCCCGGAGCGCGGCACCGGCCCGGTCGCCCGGTGGACACTGCCGAGCACCGGCCACACCACCCTGCCGGGCCTGCATCTCGGCGTGGAGCTCCAGCGTCTGACCGGCCACCAGTACGACCAGGTCTCGGAGCTCCTGCGCTCCTCCTGCGACGAGACCCAGCACCCGGCGCCGGCCTGGACGATCGACGGCCCGGGCATCGACCTCGAACCGACCGAACTGCCCCTGCCGGTGCCGGTGCTGGTCGCCGTCGGGGCCGGCTCCGGCGAGGCCGCCGCCGGTCCGCGCCTGCTGGCCCGGGTGATCGGCACCGGCGCCAGCCCGTTCGCCGGCACCGACCCGGCCGCACCGCTGGCCGCCGGCCCCACCTCGCCCGTCGTACCGCAGGCCGCCGTGCCGCCCGGCCCGGGCCGGGCCTTCGCGCCGGGGGCGCCCGTCCCCCCGGGACCGGGCAGCCGGGCCGGGATCAACGGCCGGGGTCTGCGGGTCAGCAACGCCGTTTCCCCGCCCGCCGGTTCGCCGGTGCCCGCCCAGGGCGGAGGCCCGGCACCGACCGCCGGGCCCAGGTTCGACAAGACGCCCCCGGTCCAGCCGGTCGTCCCCGTGCCGCCCGCGGCCACGAACCCCGCGACCCCCGCGAGCCCCGCAGTCTCCGGGCCGCCGACGGCTCCAGGGGCCTCCGCGGCACCGGAGGCCCCCACGGCGCAGCTGCCCGGCCCCGGAGCGTACCCGGCCGCCGCGCTGCCGCCCACCGTGCCGGCGGCCCCGGCCGGTCCGGGCGTCCCGCCGGCCGAGCCGGAACCGGCGCCCACGCACGACCCGGCGCCCGCACCCGCCGCCTCCGAGCCGCACACCCCCGCGCGCCCGGCCCCCGGCTCGGTCCGCTCCGACGCCGACGACCTGCTGGCCATCCTCCGCTCGCCGGAGGCCCACGCCACCCGCACCGCGCCCCGGATCCGCCTGCTGGGCCCGGCCGACGTCCTCGGCGCGAGCGGCCCCGCCGAACCCGCAGCGCTGCTGCGGCTCACCGAGCTGGCCGCCTACCTGGCGCTGCGCCCGGGTGCCGACCACAGCGCCCTCGACCACGACCTGCACCCGGGCGCCGCGCACCTCGACCCGCACCCCGCGGGCGACCACGGGGACGGCCCGAGCACCCCGCTGCCGGCCAAACTCGCCGACCTGGCGGGCTGGTTCGGCAGTTCGCCGGACGGCCGCGCCTTCCTGCGGACGGACACGGCCGAGGGGTACGCCTTCGCCCCGACGGTCACCTGCGACTGGGACGAGTTCCGCAGCCTCTACCGCCGGGGGATGCGCAGCACCAGCGCCACCGCCGACGCGGCGCTCGCCCACGCGCTGGCCCTGGTCCGGGGCGCGCCGTTCGCCGAGGCACCGCCGGCCGCCTTCGGCTGGGCGGAGGCGGAGCGCCAGGACATGATCGCCGCGATCGTGGACACCGCGCACGAACTCGCCGCCCGCCGCCTCCAGTACGGCGACCACCGCAGTGCCGAGGCAGCGGTCTTCCGGGGCCTGGCGGTCGCCCCGGACGTCGAACTCCTGCACCGGGACCTGTTCTACGCGTACGCCTCGGCCGGCGCCCGGGACCAGCTGGTCCGCGCGGTCAACCGCCTCGACGCCCTCAGCCGCCGGACCGGCCGGGAGCTCGACGCCGACACGGTGGCGCTGCTCCGGGACCTGCTCTCGGGGTCGTGACGGCGGGGCGGACCCACCCGGCCGGCGCGGGGGAGCGGTGCGGCGCCCGCCGTCCGGCCGGGTGGGTCCGCCGGCCGCACCCTCGCGGCCGGCGGGCGGACCGGCTCTGAGATGGTCGTGCGCATGACCGACACCACCACCGCGCGCGTCGTCACCGACGTGCTCCAGCCCCGGAACGTCCTGCTCGCCGGAATGCCCGCCATCGGCCTCGCGGCCGCCGGGGACTGGACCGGCGCCCCGTGGGGCCTGCTCGGCGCGCTCTGCACCGGGATCGTCCCGGCCTCCTACATCGAGTGGGAGCGCCGGCGGGGCACCTGGGGCGACCGCCATGTGGTGGACCGCACCCAGCGGGCGCCGATCTTCCTGGTCATCCTCGGCTCGATCGGCGCCGGGGCCGCGGTGATGACCGCCGCCGGCGCCCCTGGCGGGATCCTGGTCGCGATGCTGGCGCTCTGGGCGATGACCGTCGTGCTGCTGGCGGTGAACACCGTCTGGAAGATCAGCGTGGACTGCGCGGTGGCCTCCGCCGTGGTCGGGATGCTGGCCGTCGTCCACTCGCCCTGGTGGCTCGCCGGGTACGCGGCGGTCGCCGCCGTCTGCTGGACCAGGGTGGCGCTCCAGTACCACTCGGTCGCCCAGACCGCGGCGGGCACGGGCCTGGGCGTGGCGGCCGCCGCCGCGGTGCTCGGGCTGCTCTGACGCCGCGTCCGCCCAGGGCCTGGCGTGTCGGCCGGCGCACTGCCCGTCCCGTCCGCCGTCGCGGCGTATCGTCTCGGCCGTGGCCCGGTGCGGACCGGCGAACCCGGTCGTGGTGCGACGAAAGCGGCCGCGGGCGCCGGGGCGGCGGGTCGCGATCCCCCGACCCCCGACAGCCCCGACAGCCCTGACAGCCCCGACAGCCCCGACAGCCCTGACAGCCCCGACAGCCCCGACAGCCCCGACAGCCCTGGCGAAGGCCGTGATGAGAAAGATCGTCCTGTTCACCTCGGTCTCCCTCGACGGCTTCTTCGAGGGGCCGAACCGGGAGATCGACTGGCACCTCGTCGACGACGAGCTGCACCGTCACTTCAACGAGCAGCTCAAGGTGATGGGCGCCTTCCTGGAAGGGCGCGTCACCTACGAACTGATGGCCGGCTACTGGCCGACCGCGGACGCCGACCCCGCGCTGAGCGCCCCGATGGCGGAGTTCGCCGCGATCTGGCGGGGCATGCCCAAGATCGTTTTCTCCCGGACGCTGCAGCGGGCCGACCCGAACACCACCATCCGCCGGGAGGTGACGGTCGAGCAGATCAGGGCGCTCAAGGCGGAGCCGGGCGGGGACCTGGTCATCGGCGGCGCCGACCTCGCCGCGGAGTTCGTCCGGCTGGGCCTGATCGACGAGTACCGGATCTACGTCCACCCGGTCGTCATCGGGCAGGGCCGGCGGTTCATCCAGGATCCGGGCCACCGGATCGGGCTCGAGCTGATCGACACCCGGACCTTCGGCAACGGCGTCGTGCTGCTGCACTACCGGACGGCCGACGGGCCCGCACCCGGGTGACCCTCGCGAGCGCCCGTCCGGACCCCGGCCCGCGGGACTCGGGGGCACACCGGCCGGGCCCGGCCTGCGCCATCGCCCACCCGGCCTGGATCGGTCGAGCCCGGACGCCGTAGGGTGGCGCAACGGGAGTGGTGGACGACCGGCACCACGGTGGACGGGCTGACGCCGCGGCAGCGGCGGGGCGGGGTGGTGACCAGCGGTGTCGGACGCAACAGTGATGCCCGGCGGTCCGGACGGTCCGGGAGGCGGCCCGTGGGCCGGCGGCCCGGCCTCCGTGGAGGAGACCACGAGGATGCCGGCATTCACGGACGACGACGATTCGGCGATGGAGCAGACGGCCCGGATGCCCCGGTTCGGCGCCGCCGGGCCGGAGGCCGTCGAGGCCCCGCCGGCCGCCGCACCCGCCGGCCCCTTCGACGCGCCGGGCCCGTTCGACGCGCGGAACCCTTTCGACGCGCCGAATCCCTTTGACGCGCCGGGCCCGTTCGACGGCCCCGCCCGGACGGTCCGGCAGGGCCCGTTCGACCAGGCGCCGGAGTCGGCCGGCGTGCCCGGACAGTTCCAGCCGCAGCAGTTCCAGCCGCAGACCCAGCAGCCGGGACTGCCGGGGCAGGCCCCGCCGCCCCCGGCCGCGCCACCCGTCCAGCCGTCCACCGGGTGGACGGTGACGATCCCGGTCATCAACCCGGCGTCGCTGCCGGGTCCGGCGGGCGCTTCCGGTCCCGTACCCGCGCCCGGTCCCGTACCCGCGCCCGGTCCCGTACCCGCGCAAGGCCCGGGGCCCGGGCACGGACCCGTCCCGCCGCCCGGGCCCGTCCTCGCACCGGGACCGGTGCCCGGCGCACCCGCGCCTGCGGGCGGACCGGTGGCCGGCCCCGCTCCCTGGTCCAACGGGCCGGTGCCGTCGTCGGCGCCCGCTGGCCTCGGCGCCGCGCCGCGCGGCCGGATCCTCGTCATCGAGGGCGGCTACGGCACGTCAGGCCGGCGGTCCTGGGGCCGCGGTGGCGCCAACCAGGCGCCCGTCCTGTCGGCGATGCTGGCGGCCGTGTCGCCGCAGATGCTGCTCGCGGCGGACGCCGTGGACGCGGTGCACCTGCCGGGGGCCAACGATCCGCAGACCGTGCTCGCCCACCTGCGGGCCGCCTCCCGGCACCCCGGCCCGCTCCTGGTGCACCTCGGCGGCCACCTGGTGGCCGACAAGCGCGGCGGTCAGCTGTACCTGACGCTGCGTGACTCCAAGCCCGGCTCGGTACGCCAGGACGGGCTGTCCTGGCAGGCCGTGGCCACCGAGCTCCAGCACCGTCCGCGGGACTGGCAGACCCTGGTGATCGCCGACCTGAGCGCGGACCAGCAGGCCTGGCCGCAGCTGCAGACCCAGATCTCGCCGCTCACCGACGGCATCCCGCTGTGGGCGGTGGTCAGCCCGGACCCGGAGCAGATCGGCACCTTCACCCGGGCCCTGATCGAGGCCCTGCACGGCGGCCGGCCCGGCGCCGACGCGGTGCTGGCGCCCGAGCAACTGCGCCAGCAGGTCTACTCGGTGCTGCGCCCGGACGTGGTGATCCTCAGCTCGCACGCCCCCGACCGGCCGGTGTTCCGCAACACCGCCCGCCGGACGGAGAACGCCCCGGCGATCGACGCGATGGCCTACGAGGGCCCGCGCCCGGTCGCCGTCCAGCCGCGCCCGGGGGGCCGCCGGGACACTCCCGTGCCGCCCGCCGCCGGGGCGTCCCCCGGCTCCCTGCCGGCGGCGTCCCCCGGGGCCGCGCCGTCCGCGCCGCTGCCCGCGCCGACGGCCCGGGTCCGACTGGACAAGCCGCTCCCCGAGCAGGCCGGGGTGCCCGCGAGCACCCCGCGGGTCCTCCTGGACAAGCCCGGTACCCGGCCCGGCCCGCTCGACGCCCCGGCGGCCGGGCCGGTCGTCAGCCTGAGCAAGGGGGACGCTCCGCCGGTGGCCCCGGCCGAGGCCCGGCCGGTGACGCTCCGGAAGAAGACCACCTGGGCGCCCGAGGATGCCCCGGCCCCGGCCGGTTCCGCCCCGGACGTTCCCACCACGGACACCCTGGCTACGGACGTCCCGGGCACCGAGGCCCCGGCCGCGGAAGCCCTCGTAACGCCGGCCGCCGTGCCGGAGCCTGCCCCGGAAGCCACCATGGAGCCCGAACCCGCCGAACCCGAGCCGGTGGCCGCCCTGTCCGCCGAGGCCCCGCCGGTGGCGGACGACACCCCCGAACCCGCCGCCCGTCCGGTCACCCTGGCCAAGCGCGGGCCCGGCGCCGTCCTGCTGGAGGCGTTGTCGGCCGCGGCCGAGCCGGTGTCCGAGACCGCCTCGCCCTGGGCCGCGGTGGCCGTCGACCCGGCGGTGACGGCTCAGCCGACCCTGACCGGGCTGGCCGTACCCCCGCCGGAGCCCGCGTCGGCACCGCAGAACTCGCTCTGGGGCACGCCGGTGTCCGAGGCCGCCGCCGAAGCCCCCGCCGCGCCGGAGGCGGTCCGGGTAACCCCGCAGGCAGCGGCCGGGCCCGCCGCCGGGCCTGAGGCCCTCGCCGAGGACCGCCCCGCCCCGCCGGACGACTACCGCGAGGCGATCGGCCGGATCGTCCGCAGCGCCGAGGCCGGCGAGCACACGGTCGCGGCCGAGCTCGCGCTGACCCTGGAGGAGCTGACGGTGGCCGTGCACGGGCCGACCTCGGCGCCGGCGCTGCAGGTTCGTCAGGTGCGGGCGCACGTGTCCCGGCTGGCGGGCCGGCCCGGCGAGGCCGCCGACCTGTACCGCGCGGTGGCGCTGGTACTGCTGCGGGCGCAGGGTGCGGACCATCCGGAGACCCAGCAGGCCGCGACCAACGCCGAAGCCTGCTGGCGGGCGATCCCGGACCGCACCGAGGCGCTCAAGGTGGCACCGGAGATCATCGAGCTCCGGGCCTACCTACCGGGCCCGGACGGCCGCAAGCTGCGCGCCGCCGAGCGCTACCTGGCCCAGCTGGCCGCGTCGCCCGCCGAGTGATCGCAGCCGGGCGGGCCGGGGCGGGGCCGCCCGGCGAGCTCGCCCCCGGCCGCACGAGGGCCCGGCCGGGCGGCGCGGAGCCACCCGGCCGGGCCGGTCGTACGGTGCGCCGCACCGTCGTACGAGGTGCCGCGCCGTGACGGGCGGGGTCAGCGCCCGGCGAGGGCGTGCACGAAGCGCGTCGCGTCGATGGTGCCCAGGCCCGAGGCGAGGTCGTAGCCCTTGGCGGCCTGGTAGCCGGTGACGGTGTCCCAGGAGTTGTCGCCCGCCGCCACGTCGACGATGCCGCTGAACTGCTGCGGGAGGAGCGCCAGCCCGTACAGTCGCGGGCCCAGCTGGCCGAGCCGGTGTCCGGCGAGCTGGGCGGCCAGGGCGACCACGCCGGAGAAGATCGGGGTGGCCTCGCTGGTGCCGCCGGTGAGGTGCCAGCCGACCCGTGTCGGGTCGTAGGACTCGTAGGTCCAGGCCGCGCCGTCGACGGCCGCGCTCATGCTGATGTCGGGCGTGCCCCGGTGGTTTCCGGTGACCTTGGCGACGCCGGTCTGGTACCAGGGGCGCGCGAAGACGCCGGACGCGCCGCCGCCGGCCGCGCCGTAGTCGTCGTGCCAGACCTGGTCCGGCGCGGTGCGCCTGCCGTTGTCGTCCAGGGTCAGCTGGGTGCCGCCGACCGAGGTGACCAGCGGGTCCGAGGACGGCCAGGAGTTGACCTTGTACGGGTAGAGGTTCTCGCCGTCGGCCTGGTAGTCGGTCGCGCCGGCGTCGCCGGAGGCGGCCAGCACGGTGACGTCGTGCGCCGCGGCGTACTGGAAGGCGTACCGCAGGTCGGTGAGCGACGTGAAGTCGCCCTTGTCGTACCCGGGGAAGGTGTTCTCGGTGGCGCCGAAGCTCTGCGAGATCACGTCGGCCTTCCCGGTCTTGATCAGCGCCTTCTCGGCGTCCATCATCTCGGGCAGGCCGGTGACGCCCTCGGTCTCGGCGACGCCGGTCTCGACCAGGATGATGTGGGCGTCGGGGGCGACGGCATGGGCGTACTCGACGTCCAGGGTGCTCTCGCCGGCCCAGCCGGTGTGGTCGGCGTTGGTCGGGTCGAAGGGCGGGACCTGGCCCCACTTCACCACCTCGACCTGGGTGTCGGGGATGCCCCACTGCTGGTCGAAGACCTCCAGGTCGTGCTGGATGGTCGGTGAGCCGAAGGAGTCCACGATCACGATCGTCCGGCCCTTGCCGGTGATGCCCTGCCGGTAGAGCGGGTCCAGGTTGTACGCGGCGCGGTACTGCAGCGGGGAGTAGCAGTGGATGCCGATCTCGGTGACGCATTGCGAGGTCGGCAGCGGGGCGACCCGGCCGGCGGCGCTGATGTGGCCGGTGGAGGCGGGGCGTACGTGCGGGGACTGCCGGTGCCCGGTGGCCGGCCCGGCGGCGAGGCCGGTCGCTCCGGCGCCGCCGGTACTGAGGGCGGTGGCCCCGACGGCGAGCAGCGCGAGGGCGCGAACGGTGGCGGAGCGGCGGGTGCCCGCGGTGGCGGGGGAGGTGCCCATGGAACTCCTTGGGACGGAGGGTCCGGCCTGCTGAGGTCGGTCCGGCCATCCCATCGATCAGAACATGATCATGCCATAGTCATTTGGTACTCCTGGCATGACCGCTCCAGGCCACCGGACTAGGTAAAGGCTGGCCCCGGGTTCGGTCATGGACCACCGGGACCAGCCATTTGTGTGACAGTCAGGCCGACGTACTGTCATGTCGACAAGTAGTCACACCCCTCAGTCGCCGCGCCTCCGACGGCAGGTGTCAGCGCGCCCCGCCGTTGACGTACAGGGTCTGGCCGCTCACGTACGAGGCCTCCTCGCTCGCCAGGAACGCCACCACCGCGGCGATCTCCTCCGGCTGCCCGACCCGGCGCAGCGGCGTCCGGGCCGAGACCTCCGCCTGGTGGTCCTCGGGGGTGGCACCGACCCGCTCCGCGCTGGCCGCCGTCATCGAGGTGGCGATGTAGCCGGGCGCCACCGCGTTCACGTTGATGTTGTACGGGCCCAGCTCGATCGCCAGGGTGGCGGTCAGGCCCTGGATGCCGGCCTTGGCGGCGGCGTAGTTCGCCTGGCCCCGGGCGCCCAGCGCCGAGCGCGAGCTGAGCGAGACGATCTTGCCGTACTTCTGCCGGACCATGTACGCCTGCGCGGCCTGGGCGCAGTTGAACGCACTGGTCAGATTGACCGACAGGACGGCGTCCCAGTCCGCCTTCGGCATCCGGAAGAAGAGGTTGTCGCGGGTGATCCCGGCGTTGTTCACCAGGATGTGCAGCCCGCCCAGCTCCTCCACGACCCGCGCGAAGACCGCCTCCACCGCCTCGTGGTCCACCACGTCGCAGCCGTACGCCCGGGCGGTGCCGCCCTTGGCGGTGATCACGTCGACGGTGGCCTGGGCGCGCTCGGCGGTCAGGTCGACCACGGCGACCGTCGCACCCTCCTCGGCCAGCCGCAGTGCGGTGGCCGCGCCGATGCCCTGGGCCGCGCCGGTGACGACGGCGACCTTGTCCGAGAACCTGCTCATGCGCTGATACTCCTTCAGACGGATTCGACGAGTACGGCGGTGCCCTGGCCGACACCCACGCACATGGTGGCGAGGCCCCGCCGGGCCCCGGTGCGGCGCATCCGGTGCAGCAGGGTGGTGAGGATCCGGGCGCCGGATCCCCCCAGCGGGTGGCCGAGCGCGATCGCCCCGCCGGACGGGTTCACCAGCTCGGGGTCGAAGCCCAGCTCGTCCACGCAGGCCAGTGCCTGCGCGGCGAAGGCCTCGTTGAACTCCGCCTCCTGGACGTCCCGCACGCTCCAGCCCAGCCGGTCGAGCACCTTGCGGGTGGCCGGCACCGGCCCGATCCCCATCACATCCGGATGCACCCCGGCGGAGGCCCCGGCGGCGTACCGGCCGAGCGGCTCCAGGCCCAGCTCCTCCAGCACCTGCTCGCTGACCAGCAGCAGCGCCGCCGCGCCGTCGTTCATGGGGGAGGCGTTGCCGGCGGTGACCGTCCCGCCGTCCCGGAACACCGGCTTCAGCTTGGCGAGCCGCTCCAGGGAGGAGTCCTCCCGGATGCTCTCGTCCTGGCCGACCGTCACACCGTCCGGGCGGACGACGGGCAGCAGTTCGGCGTCGAAGTGGCCGTCCTTGCGCGCGGCGGCGGCCCGCCGGTGGCTGCGCAGTGCGAAGGCGTCCTGCCGCTCGCGGCTGATCCCGTACCGGCTCGCGACCTCCTCGGCGGTCTCGCCCATGCTCAGCACGCCGTGCAGCTCGTGCATCCGGGGGTTGGTGATCCGCCAGCCGAGCCGGGTGTCGAAGGTCTCCAGCTTGTGCGGCAGCGCCTCGTCCGGGCGGGGCAGTACGAACGGCGCGCGGCTCATCGACTCGCAGCCGCCCGCGACGACGATCTCCGCCTCGCCCGAGCCGATCGCCCGGGCCGCCGTGCTGACGGCCTCCAGCCCGGAGGCGCAGAGCCGGTTGACCGTCGCACCGGGGACCGTCTCGGGCAGCCCGGCCAGCAGGACGGCCATCCGGGCGGCGTTGCGGTTGTCCTCGCCGGCCTGGTTGGCGGCGCCCCAGTAGACGTCGTCGATCCGGGCCGGGTCGAGAGCGGGCACGTCGGCCAGCAGGCCGCGCAGCACGGCGGCCGACAGGTCGTCGGGCCGGACGGTGGACAGGGCGCCGCGCAGCCGCCCGATGGGGGTGCGGCGGGCGGCGGCGAAGTAGACAGGACGCACTTCGTCGGGCTCCTCTACGTCGGAGGGTCGGGGGGTCGGGGGTGGCGGTGATGAGGCCGCGGTGATGAGGTCGCGGTGATGAGGGTCGCGGTGATGAGAGGGAGAACGGGCCGGGCGTCAGAAGGCGTTGACACCGGTGAGCGAGCGTCCGATCAGCAGCTTGTGGATCTGGCTGGTGCCCTCGTACAGGGTCATCACCCGGGCGTCCCGGAGGTACTTGCCGACCGGGTACTCGTCGATGAAGCCGTACCCGCCGAAGACCTGCAGCGCGTTGTTGGCGGCCCGCACGGCGGCCTCACTGGCGAACAGCTTGGCGACCGAGGACTCGGTGCCGAAGGGCAGCCCGCGCTCGATGTGGTCGGCCACCCGCCAGGTGAGCAGCCGGGCCGCCTCCAGGTCCACCGCGATGTCCGAGAGCAGCTCCTGGACCAGCTGGTGCGAGGCGATCGGCCGGCCGAACTGCTCGCGTTCGGCGGCGTACTTCACGGCCGCCTCCAGGCAGGCCCGGGCGATCCCGACGCAGCCGGCCGCCACCGACATCCGGCCCTTGGCCAGGGCTGCCATCGCCACCGTGAAGCCCTTGCCCTCGGCGCCGAGCCGGGCGCTGTCCGGCACCCGGACGGCGTCGAAGGTGAGTTCGGCGGTGGCCTGGCCGCGCAGTCCGAGCTTGCCGTGGATCTCGGTGCGGGTGAATCCGGGCAGGTCGGTCGGGACGAGGAAGGCGGTGATCCCCTTGTGACCGGCCTGCTCCGGGTCGTCGCCGCCGGTGCGGGCGAAGACCAGGGCGACGTCGGCCCACGTCCCGTTGGTGATGAACATCTTGGAGCCGCTGATCAGCCAGTCTCCCCCGCTCTCCGAGCCGGAGGTGCCCCCACGCCGGTCGCGGACCGCCCGGGTGGTCAGGTTGGCGGCGTCCGAACCGGTGCCGGGTTCGGTCAGGGCGAAGCAGCCGAGGGCCTGGCCCGAGGTGAGCGCGGGCAGCCAGTGCCGCTTCTGCTCCTCGGTCCCGTACGCGTTCACGGACTTGGCGACCAGGCCGAGGGTGACCGAGACGATGCCGCGCACGGCGGAGTCCCCCCGGCCCAGCTCCTCCAGGACCAGGCAGTACGCCAGGTGGTCGCCGCCGCTGCCGCCGTACTCCTCGGGGATGGTCAGCCCCAGGAAGCCGACCTCGGCCAGCTTCTTGACGATCGAGCGGTCCACCGACTCGGCGCGGTCCCAGGCGGCGGCGTACGGCACGATCTCGCGGTCGGTGAAGCTTGCGGCGAGTGCGCGGACGGCGCTCTGCTCCTCGGTGAGCTCCAGGTTCATGGGGGCGTCCATCCGTTAAACTAGCGGTGCAAGTTTTTCGGACTCTAACCCGCCCCGGCCGATCTGTGAAGGGCCGCCTGCGAGAATGACCGCCCTGGGCGTGCCCGCCCACCCGACCGGAGGAATCGACGATGGCCCGCCCGCGCACGCCACTGCTCAGCCGCGACCGCATCGTCGCGGCAGCTCTCGCGCTGGCCGACGCCGAGGGCCTGGACGCACTGTCCACCCGCCGGCTGGCCACCGAACTCTCGGTCAGCGGCCCCTCCCTCTACAACCACTTCGCCACCAAGGACGAACTGCTCGACGCGGTGGTCGACTCGGTGATGGGCGAGGTGGACCTCTCGATGTTCGGTCCGGCCGGCCCGGCCGACGCCGCCCCGGACTGGCGCACCGCACTGCGCGACTGGGCCCGCTCCTACCGCGCGGCCCTGGCCGCCCACCCCAGCATCGTCCCCGTCCTCGCCCAGGGCCCGGGCCGCCGGCCGAACGCGCTGCGCCTCGCCGACGCCGTCTTCGGCTGTCTGGTCGACGCCGGCTGGCCGCGCGGCCAGGCCACCCGGATCGGCGCCCTGATGCGCTACTTCGTCACCGGCTCCGCGCTCGCCTCGTTCGCCGCCGGGTTCCCCGAGGACGCCGGCCTGTACGCGGCCGAGTACCCGCACCTCGGCGAGGCCCACCTGCTCGCCGAGCACCGCCGCTCGATCGACGAGGGAGCCTTCGAAACCGGCCTGGAGGCCCTGCTCGACGGCCTCGAACTGCGCTACCTGCGCACCGTCCACCCCGGTCCCGGTCCCGGTGCCGGTGCCGGCCAGGTCTGACGCCGACCGGGCCCGCCCGGCCGGGCACCCGCGCCGCTCACCACGGCTCACGGGCCAGGAAGGCCGGCCGCAGCGACGGGTCCACCGGGTCGTAGTAGCGGTGGTACACCGGCGTCAGCCCGCCCGACACCGGCGGGACGATCCAGCTCCAGTCCGCCGGGGTGGGCCGCCCGAGCCGCTTCTCCTGCGCGATGTGCCTGAGGAACCGCTCCGACTCGGTGTGGTGGTCCGCCATGGTCACCCCGGCCTCCTGGAACGAGTGCAGCACCGCCACGTTCAGCTCCACCAGCGCCCGGTCGCGCCAGAGCGTCCGCTCGCTGGAGGTGTCCAGCCCGAGCCGCCCGGCGACCTCCGCCAGCAGGTTGTAGCGGTCCGCGTCCGCCAGGTTGCGGGCCCCGATCTCGGTGCCCATGTACCAGCCGTTGAACGGCGCCGTCGGGTACCGCACCCCGCCGATCTCCAAGGTCATGTCACTGATCGCGGGCACCGCGTACCACCGCAGGTCCAGCTCCGCGAACCACCCGTGGTCCGGGTGGGTCAGCCGCACCTCCAGGGCGGCGTCGTCCGGCACCTCGTACCACTCCGGCCGGGCCCCGGCACGCTCCTGCACCAGCAGCGGCAGCACCTCGAACGGCTCCCCGCCGCACTTCCACCCGAGGTCACGGGCCCGCGCGGCCAGCTGCGCCCCGGCCGGGTCGCCCGTCCAGCCGCCACCGGGCGCCGGGTGACCCGCGTACCGGACGAGCTGCTGGTTGACGATCCGGGGCGCCGGGCGGCCCGGCCGGTCGGGGGCGAACACCGAGACCACCGGCCGGATCCGGCCGCCGTTGGTGGCCAGCCGCAGATGCTCGAAGCACTGCTCGGCGATGTCGTCGGCGGAGGAGAGTCGGCGCAGGTCGCGCACCACCAGGCTGCGCCAGTACAGCCGCCCGATGCAGCGCGCGGCGTTCCGCCAGGCCAGCCGGGCGCCGAAGGCCAGCTCCTCGGGCGTGTGCTCGTACGTCCCGGTCCGGTCGATCTCGTCCAGCACCTGGCGCAGCCGCGGGCCGGGGCCGCCGGCTCCCGGCCGCTCCTGGTGGAACTGCCGGACGAAGTCGGCCGCCTGCCGGGGGTCGGTGAACGCGGCGGGCCGTGCGGTGGGCGGGGCGGCCGGCGCGGTCACGACGGGTCCGCCCGCGGCCGGTCCGGCCATGGACGGACCCGTCGTCGGCGAGGTGCCGGCGACCGGTGCGGTGTGGCCGTACGGGCAGGCGCCCGTCGGTACGGGTCTGCGGGTGCGAAGCCGGTTGAAGATCAAGAATCATCCCTCCCAGGCCTTCAGGAGTACCGGATGTGTGTACCCGGCCGCAGAGAGTGAACGAATCGGCCCCCGCTCCCGGCGAATGACGCTAGGGTGCGGGGGCCGTGGCGGCGCCCGCCCCCGGCCGGGGTGCCCGGTCGGAGCGGGCGGGCGCGTGCTGCGGAGGGCGGGTCAGCCCATGTCCTCCAGGCGGACGCCCTTGGTCTCCTTCATGAACCTGGCCACGAAGAACACCGACCCGGCCGCGAAGAGCGCGTAGGCCAGGTACGTCGCGGAGAGGTTCCAGCCCGCCATCGACGGGAAGGACACCGTGATCGCCCAGTTGGCGATCCACTGGGCCGAGGCGGCCACCGAGAGCGCCGCGGCCCGGATCCGGTTGGGGAACATCTCGCCGAGCATCACCCAGACGACCACACCCCAGGACATCGCGAAGAACAGCACGAAGGCGTTGGCGGCGACCAGTGCCACGGTGCCCTGCAGGTCGGGCAGGGCGACGTCGTCGCCGCTGCCGGTGGCCGAGGAGAACGCCCAGGCGCAGGCGCCCAGCGAGAGCGCCATGCCGACCGAGCCGACCAGGGCGAGCGGCTTGCGGCCGATCCGGTCGACCAGCAGGATCGCGATCACCGTGCCGACGATGTTGATGATCGAGCTGGAGAAGCTGATCAGCAGCGAGTTGCTCTGGTCGATACCGACGGACTGCCAGAGGATCGACGAGTAGTAGAAGATCACGTTGATGCCGACCAGCTGCTGGAAGACCGACAGGCCGATGCCGGTCCAGACGATCGGCAGCAGGCCGAAGCGGCCACCCAGCAGGTCCTTGAAGCGGGGCCGGTGGTCGGAGGCGATCAGGCCCTGGATCTCGGCGATCCGGGCGTCGGTGTCCGCGGCCGGGCCCTCGACCTCCTTGAGCACCTCGCGGGCCTCGTCGAGCCGGCCGGCCGAGATCAGGAAGCGCGGGGACTCCGGGATCATCGAGGAGAGCACGAAGTAGACGACGGCGGGGACGGCGCAGACGCCGAGCATCCACTGCCAGGCCTCCAGGCCGAGCAGCTGTCCCCGGGTGTCACCGCCGGCCGACTCCGTCAGCACCCAGTTGACCAGCTGCGAGATGGCGATGCCGAGCACGATCGCGGCCTGCTGGAAGGAGGCGAGCCGCCCCCGGTAGCGGGTCGGCGCCACCTCGGCGATGTAGGTCGGCGCGATCACCGAGGCGATGCCGATCGCCGCACCGCCCAGGACCCGCCACAGGGCGAGGTCCCAGGCGGCGAACGGCACCATCGAGCCGACGGCGCTGATCCCGAAGAGGACCGCGCCCGCCTTCATCACCCTGATCCGTCCGTAGCGGTCGGCGAAGCGGCCGGCCAGCGCCGCGCCGACCGCCGAGCCGAGCAGTGCGGAGGAGACGATCAGGCCGGTCACGCCGTCGCCGACACCGAACCTTTCCTGGATGCCGGAGACGGCGCCGTTGATCACGGAGCTGTCGTAGCCGAACAGGAACCCGCCGAGCGCGGCGGCGGCGGTGATGAAGACGACGAAGCCGAGGCGGTCGGGGGCCGGGGCCGAAGCCTCCGGGGCCCGGCCGGGCCGGGCTGACGACTGGGTGGCGGTCACGGAATCTCTCTCCCGGTGCTCAACACTGAGCCTGCATAGCATGAACGCTTTGCGGCCGGGTTGCCGCAACGCGCGTTCAAGATATGTTCGTATGAATCGAAACGGCAAGCTCAAACTGGGATGGACTCGGCATCCCTACATTCAGGTGTTGAACATAAGGGGCCGACTACACCGGCTCGGCCAGTGAAAGCCCGAACCTGCCGGCCTCGTCTGTCCACCATTGGGAGAGCCGAAACCCGGCCGCCGCCAGCTCGTCCGCGACCCGCTCCCGGCGGAACTTCGCCGACACCTCCGTACGCAGCTCCTCGCCGGCCTCGAAGTGCACCGGCAGGTCCAGTGCGGGAATCTTCACGGTCTGGGTGCGCAGCGAGCGCAGCCGCATCTCGATCCACTCCTGCTCGGCGTCCCAGCGCGCCACGTGCTCGAACGCCGCCGGGTCGAAGTCGGCCGCCAGCTCCCGGTTCAGCACGTTCAGCACGTTCTTGTTGAACTCCGCCGTCACCCCGGCCGAGTCGTCGTACGCCGCGACCAGCACCGCCGGGTCCTTCACCAGGTCGGTGCCCAGCAGCAGCGAGTCGCCGTGGTCCACCATGCCGCGCAGGGTGGTCAGGAACTCCGCCCGCTCCGGCGGCAGCAGGTTCCCGAGCGTCCCCCCGAGGAAGGCCACCAGCCGCGGCCCGCCGTCCGGCGGCAGCCCGGGCCCGGCGGTGAAGTCGGACAGCACCGCGCGCACCGTGAGCTCCGGGTACTCCTCGGCCAGCGCCTGCCCGGCTGCGGTCAGCGCGCTCTCGCTCACGTCCACCGGCACATAGGTCTCCAGCGTGCCCAGCTCGTGCAGCGCGTCCAGCAGCAGGCGGGTCTTCTCCGAGGAGCCGGAGCCCAGCTCGACCAGCGTCCGGGCCTTGGAGGCGGCCGCGATCTCACCGGCCCGCTCGGTCAGGATGGCCCGCTCGGCCCGGGTCGGGTAGTACTCGGGCAGCCGGGTGATCTCCTCGAAGAGCTCGCTGCCCCGGGCGTCGTAGAACCATTTCGGCGGCAGCCACTTCGGTTCGGAGGTCAGGCCGTGCTGCACGTCGTGGCGCAGCGCCTGGCTGAAGTGGTCGGCGGGCAGCAGACGGGTGAGATCGAAGGCGTGCATGGTGGTTCGTCCTCTCGGGTCCGACGTGTGGGTGCGGGTGCGGGTGTGGGGGCAGGTGCGGATCTGCGCGGATGGAGGCGCGTCGGCGGGATGCCGGGGTGCGGGGCGGCCGGGACGCCCGGACGGGACCGGTGCGCCGGGATCCGCGCCCCGGGTGGGTGCTCAGAGCGGGCGTACGGTCACGCCCTCCGTGGTCGCCAGGACCAGGGAGCGGTCCGGGACGGGAGCCCAGTCGGGACCGTCGTCGGCGGGCTCCGAGGCGAGCAGCACGCTGTGGCCCGGGCGGCTGCGCCGGAACAGCGTGTCGCCGTAGGTGGTGGCGGCGATGGTGGCGCCGTCCGTCAGCAGCAGGTTCAGCCGGGCGTCCGTGCAGGCGGCGATGTCCTGGACGGTCGCGGCCAGCGCCTCGCCGGGGCCCGCGCCGGCTCTCAGCCGGTGCAGCACCAGCGCCCAGACCAGGGCGGAGTCGCTGCGGGCCTCCAAGGAGAGCAGTTCGGCCGGCGGCAGCAGGGCGGCGACCGCGTCGAGCTTGTCCGGCCAGCCCTGGACGACGCCGTTGTGGCTGAACAGCCAGCCGTCGGCGCCGAAGGGCGCGGCCGCGGCCTCGCCGGCCGCGCAGCCCTCGGTCGCGGAGCGGACGGCCGCCAGCACCGCGCGGCTGCGCACCACCCGGGTGAGGTCGGCGAACGACGGATCGGCCCAGATCGGCCCGTCCCGGCGGTAGCGGGCCGGCACCGGGTCGCCGTCCGCGTACCAGCCGACCCCGAAGCCATCGACGTTCATCGTGCCGTACCGCTGCATCCTGGGCGCCCAGGACTGCCGGTGGAGCCCGAACGGCGGCTCGCTGATGAGTTCGCGCAGGGCCACGGGCGCGCCGAGGTAGGCGAGATGGCGGCACATCAGCGCACCTCCGGGTGACGGGCCGGCGGGCCCGCCCGGTCCGGCGTGCGGTTCGGCGTGTGGTCCGGCGTGCGGTCCGGACCGTGGTGCCCGGCCTGCCGAACGGCCCGCTGCGGGGCCCGTCGGGTCGCTCGCCGGCGTGCTCCGGCTCGCGCGGGCATCAGCGGTGCTCCGGGTCGCGGGCGGTGCGGAACCCGGCGAAGATCTGCCGCCGGATCGGGTAGTCCCAGTTCCGGAACGTCCCCCGGCAGGCGACCGGGGCGACCGCGAAGCAGCCGCCGCGCAGCACCTTGTACTCCGGGCCGAAGAACACCTCCGAGTACTCCTTGTACGGCCAGGCCCGGAACCCCGGGTACGGCCGGAAGTCGCTCGCCGTCCACTCCCAGACGTCGCCCATCAACTGCCGTACACCGTACGGGGAGGCGCCGGCCGGGTAGCTGCCCACGGGCGCCGGGCGCAGGTGGCGCTGGCCGAGGTTGGCGTGCTCCGGCCCGGGGGCCTGGTCGCCCCAGGGGTAGCGGCGCGAGCGGCCGGCGACCGGGTCGTGCCGGGCGGCCTTCTCCCACTCGGCCTCGGTGGGCAGCCGCCGCCCGGCCCACCGGGCGTACGCGTCCGCCTCGTACCAACTGACGTGCAGTACCGGCTCGTCGCCGGGGACGGGTTCGAGGACGCTGAAGCGGCGGCGCAGCCACTGGCCGCCGTCCCGGCTCCAGAACAGCGGGGCGACCAGGCCGGCCCGGGTCCGGTGCTCCCAGCCCTCGGGCGTCCACCAGCGGGGCTCCTGGTAGCCGCCGTCGGCGATGAACCGCTGGTAGGCGGCGTTGGAGACGGGGGTGGTGTCCAGCAGGAAGTCGTCCAACTCGACGTCATGGGACGGGCGTTCGTTGTCCAGTGCCCAGGGCTCGGTGTCGGTGCCCATCCGGAACGGCCCACCGGGGACGAGTACTTCGGCGGGCAGGCCGGCGGCGTCGGCCGGGGCCGGCGGGGGCGCCGGTGCGGTCAGCGCCGCCGGGCCCTGCCTTAGCTGATGTGTGATCAGCATGGTTTCGTCGTGCTGCTGTTCGTGCTGGGCCACCATGCCGAAGGCGAAGCCGTCGGTCAGCAGCGGCGGGCCCTCCAGGGGGCTCGCGGCGAGCAGGTCCAGCACCCGCCCGCGTACCTCGTGCGCGTACGCCCGGGCCTCGTGCGGCGGGAGCAGCGGCAGGCTGGGCCGCTCGGCCCGGGGGTGCTCGAAGGCGTCGTAGAGCGGGTCGATCTCCGGGTGCATGGGGTCGCGGCCGCCGACGTTGCGCAGCAGCCAGAGCTCCTCCTGGTTGCCGATGTGCGCGAGGTCCCAGACCAGCGGTGACATCAACGGCGAGTGCTGGGCGGTGAGATCGGGCTCCTCGACGCAGTCGGTGAGGGCCGCGGTGCGGGCGCGGGCGGCGATCAGCTCGGTGGCGATCAGCTCGCGCAGGTCCTCGGTGCCGGGGGAGCCCGGGCTTGTGGGAGTGCTGCCGTCGGGTGTCGCGGTACCGAGCGTCCTGGTGCCGGGGTCAGTGTCGTGGTTCAGCACGGTGCGGCCTCCGGGGGTGAGAGTCGGGTGCCGGAGCGCAGGGCGTCCAGCTGGTCGTCCGCCGGGCAGCGGCCGCGGGCCGGGTAGCGGTCGGCGAACTCGGCCACGGCGCTGCGCAGTCGGGCGGCTCCTTCGAGCCTGCCCAGGGCTGCGTCGGCGGCTGCGAAGCAGGCCAGGGCGGCGCGGCGCAACTGCGGGTCGCCGACCGCCTGGGTGGCCGCGCGCTGCCAGACCGGGCTCCGCGGCGGGGGCGTGCCGTCGGCGGCGGCCAGGGGTTCGAGGGCGGCCAGGGCCGCGTCGGCGGCCACCGGGTCGTCGAACAGCGCGCCGGTCAGCGCGGCGGGCACCACCCAGCCGTCGCCGGGCTGCGCGTCGATCATCCGCAGTTCCAGGTGACCGCGGGGCCGGACCGGCGGGAAGAGCGTGGTGCGGTGGTAGTCGAGGTCGGCCCAGGTCGGCGGCCGGTCGCCGGCGCCGCGCAGCCAGTCCCGGAAGGTCAGGCCGGCGGGCGCGGTCCAGGGCTGTCCGTCCGGCCGTCGGATGCAGAGCACCTCGGCGTCCAGCACGTACGAGGCCCAGGCGGCCCGCGGGTCCCCGCCGTCCGTTCCGGGGGCGAGGGTGCGGCTCGGGTCCATCCGGGACCACACGGTCTGCCGGGTGGACCGGTGACCGGTCGGCTTGCCGTCCAGCAGAGGGGAGTTGGCGAAGGCCGCGACCAGGACCGGTCCGAGCAGGTGCGCCAGCCGCCAGCGGTCGCGCAGTGCGTGCGGGCCCAGTTCGGAGCCGGCGTCCACGCAGACCTGGACGGAGGCGGTGCCGGTCATCATGATCCGGCCCCACGGGCCGCCCCGGTCGAAGAATCGTTCCATCGCCAGATAGCGGGGATGTTCCAGGACCATCCGGCGGTCGCGGTCCAGGGGGTCGGTGCCGGTGCCGGTGAGCCGCAGGCCCTGCGCGGCGAAGGCGGACCGCAGGACGGCGAGGTCTCGCCGGGTCTCCTCGACACAGGAGCCGAGGCTGTCGGCGGGCGGGGAGCTGAGCTCGACCTGCCCGCCTGGTTCCAGGGTGATCAGCGACCCTGAGGGAAGTACCTGGCCGGGTTGTGCCTGGCCGTCGGGGTGCGGCGGCAGCGAATCCAGGGCGGCGGCCACGCGTTCAGATGTGACAGTCGCCTCGGGACATCGGTCGTCATGGACGAACCACTCCACCTCCACCCCGACCAGCCGAGGCGGACCGATCTTGAAACAGACACCGGCCATATGACTCTCGGCCGTCGACTCCGTCAGCGGGGACACCGCCTGCGGGGCCTGTGTGCTCGGTCGGGACCGGGAGCCCGCTCGGGACTGCGGAGCGGACCCGGCGCCCGGCGCCGACGACTGCTGCGCGGCCTGCGGCAACTGCTCGGCGTCCGGTTGGACCGATGGGCGGTTCGGGCGAACAGGTATCACCGGACTCACCATCCTCGGGGTTCACGATTGCGGCCCGGTCTTCCTGCCCAGTCTGCTACGGGGCATGCGGATCCGCCGTGCAAAGTTCCGATGAACGGGTGTCCATGCAGGTCAGAGGGCACGTAGTCGGGCCTCCACGGTCGCCAGCAAGGGGGTGGGGAGGGCGTAGTTGAGGCGCAACTGCCCAATCCCGGCCTCGCCGAAACCTGTGCCCTCGGAGAGCTCCAGCCCGCACCGCTCCAGCAACGCGACCCGCGCGCCCTCGGCGGGCAGTCCGAGCTTCCCGGCGTCCAGCCAGAGCAGGTAGGAGGACTGCGGGCGGGAGACCACCGCGCTGCCGAGCACCCCGGTGAGCCGCTCCCGGGCCCCGACCAGATGGCGCAGCAGCGCGTCCAGCCACGGACCGCCGTGCTGCAGGGCGGCCTGCTGGACGGTCTGCTCCAGCAGGCCGCCCTCCCAGAGCCCGAAACCGGCCATCAGCCCGGTCAGCCTGCTGCGCAGGGCCGGATCCGGGACGAGCGCGAAGCAACTGGGGATCCCGGAGGTGTTGAAGGTCTTGCCGACCGAGTTGAGGGTCACCGTGTGCCGCGCCAGGTCACCCGCCGCGACCACCGCCACCGGGTGCCGAAGGCCGTGGTCCGGGTGAAGCAGGTCGCCGTGCACCTCGTCGGAGAGCAGCACCCCGCCCGACCCGGCCGCCCGGCCCGCGCCGCCTCCCCCGGGGCCGGTCGTCCCGCCGTCGGCGGCGGCCTCGGCCAGGGCGCGGATCTCGGAGGGGGTCCAGACCCGGCCGGACGGGTTGTGCGGGTTGCTCAGGACGATCGCCCCCGGCCGCCGGCGGGCGAACTCCTCGGTCGGCAGCCGGTAGCCGTCGCCCTCGAGGGACAGCGCGATCTCCTGGTACGGCAGGCCGGCCGCCCCGCAGATCTCGGCGAATCCGGCCCACTCGGGGGTGGGGATCAGCACCGGCCCGGTCGGCGCGATCGCCTCCAGCAGCAGCCGCAGCGCGGTGCGGGGACTGAACGGCAGCAGCAGCACCCAGTCCGGGTCGACCGCCACGTCGTGCCGGTCCCGGTACCACTGCGAGACGAGTTCGCGTCCGCCCGGGTCGCAGAGCGTGTAGCCGTACGCGCGGTGGGCCGCCCGGGCGGCCAGCGCCTCGGCGACGGCCGGTGGCCCGGGAAGGTCCATGTCGGCCAGGCCCAGGGCGATCACCCCGTCCTGGGCCGCCCCGGCCCGGGCCCACTTGATGCTGCCGGTGCCGGTGCGGTCGAAGGGCCGGTCGAACTCCGCCCCGGGGTACGGGTCTGCGGCGGGGCGCGGTTCCAACTCGGACCTCCAGGGCTGGGCGGGTACGGGCGGCTCGCTGTCACGCTAACGCGGGTGGGGGAGGGGCGGGGGTGACTTGCGGGGCGCGGGGCGCGGGGCGCGGGGCGCGGGGCGGGTGTCGGGTGTCGGTGGGTGTCGTCCGTCAGCGGTCAGCTGTTTGTCGTCAGCTGAAATCTGAAATCTGAAATCTGTCAGCCGTCATCTGCTCTTCGTCATTCGTCATCTGCCATTCGCTATCTGTCATCCCACCGCCGCTTGCCGTCGTCCGCAGCTCTGGCCTGGCGGTCCGCCGGCGGGCGAGTGGGCCGGGCCCGGAGCGGGCATGCCCTGGTCCGGGTGTGCGGCCGGCCGGCCGGCCGGGGCGGGCCCGGGGGCGGCGGTGCGGCGGTGCTCGACGTGGTCGAGGTGGTGCTTCTCGGGGGTATCGCCCTGGTGGCAGTCGCCGGTACGGTCCTGTTCCTGGCGCTGATCGTGGACACGATCCGGAAGAAGTGCGTGCTGGCCAAGGGAGTTCGGGCCACCGCGCGATGCTTCGGCGTCCACCGGCCCGAAAGTCCGCCCGGCACTCGCCCTCACTCGACCGTCCTCACCGAAGCCGTCGGCCCGCACCGCTCCTCGGCCTCGTCCGGACGCGGCTCAGAGCCGCATCAGACCGGCCGCCGTCGGGCGGAACCCGCAACGGGCGTAGAAGGATTCGAGGTGGGGCTCGTAGTCGACGTGCAGCCAGTGCGCGCCGAGTGCCCGGGCCTCGGCCGCCGCGGCGCGCACCAGTCGCGAGCCGAGTCCGGCGCGCTGCTCGTCGGGGTGGACCGTGGTGTCCAGCACGAAGGCGTGCGCCCCGCCGTCGCCGACCACGTTGACGTACCCGACCAGCCGTCCGGCCCGGTGCAGGGTGACCCAGGTCAGGCTGCGTGCCAGCAGGGGTTCGAAGGAGGTGGTTCGGTGCTCTGTCCAGGCCGCCGTGAACAGCTCATTGAGGGCCTCGTCCGTCAGGCCGGGCCGGATGGTGAGAGCAAGATCGTCGATGGTCATGCGACCAGGCTTTCATCCGCTCGCGACCGTTGTCCGCGCGGCCTGCGGGATGCGTGGGCGTCAGGGGTCAGGGGGCAGGCGTCAGGCGTCAGGGGTCAGTACCCGGCCACGGCTGCCAGGTGCGCGCGCAGACCGCGTTCGCCGCCGCGCATCATGGCCGCGTGGTTGGCCAGAAAGACCGGCCGGGCGGGGACGGCCAGCAGGCGCAGCAGGGGTTTGCCCAGCCGGGCCTCCTCCTCGAACAGCACCCGGGTGCCGACGGGTTGAGCGGTGACCGTCCAGCGTGACCAGCCGACCAGGTCGCCCGTCATCCGGGCCTCCAGGACGCCGGCGGTCTCGTCCTGCCGGGCGGCGTGGACGGTGAAGACCAGCCGGTAGGGGAGCAGTGACCGGACGACGAGTTCGCCGGCGTCGTCGGCCGTCGGCCGGACCGTACGGACCTGGGGCCACCAGCGGGGGTACCCGGCGACATCCGTCAGCACGGTCAGCACGGGGCCGGGTGAGGAGTCGAACTGCCAAGCACTGCTGAGGCGGTAGGTGCTGAGATCCATCCGTGACCCCCTGAGTCGTGACGCCGTCCGTCCGGGCGCGCCGCGCGCCTGGAGGGTTGCCGGCTCGGTCCGGGCAGCCCGTACCGGGAGCCTTCCGGCCGTGTGCACGCCCGAGGGCCTGCCTTCGCGGGCGACCTGCCCCCGGCCCGGCCGCCCGGCCGAACCCTCCCGCCCGGGCTACCCGTTCGGGACGCCCGGCAACCCGGCCCAGGCGCCGGAGCCGTCCGGGGGAGGGCCCCTCCGAGACCCTCTCCGCAACAACCTCCGGGTCCACTTCCGGGCCGATTGCCGGGCCGACTTCGGGCCCGAGCCGGGCCCGATCCCGGGCTTGTGCCCCACCCGTCGCCGCCCCGCTCCGGCCTCGTTCCCACCCCCCTCCCGGGCGGCTTCCGCGCTGCTCGTGGGCCCAATGCTCCGGGAGCGCTCCCACGATTGACACGTCAACGCGAGCCGGTGTGGGCGGGGTTGTCGAATCGTCGAAATCAGTCCTAGACCTTGACGGAGCAGTTGCCCCATGGCTTTATATGCCGTGAGGAACGGGATGCCCTCCGACTTCGCCCCCCGATTGTGGGAGCGCTCCCACTCATTTCCCCCTGGATCCCCCCCACCCGAAAGGATCCAAGAAGTGTCAGCACAGCTCCTCCGCCGGCTCAGAACTGCCGCCGCCGCCGTCGCGCTCAGCGCCACCGCGGTCATGCCGATCGCCTTCGCGAACCAGGCCCAGGCCGCCACCAAGGTGGACAACCCGTACGTGGGTGCCGGGGTTTACGTGAACCCGGAGTGGTCCGCCCTCGCCGCCGCCGAGCCCGGTGGCACCGCGGTCTCCAACCAGCCGACCGCGGTCTGGCTGGACCGGATCGCCGCCATCAACGGCTCCAGCACGTCCATGGGCCTGCGCGCCCACCTGAACGCCGCCGTGGCGCAGGCCGCCGGCAAGCCGTACGTCGTGCAGCTCGTGGTCTACGACCTGCCCGGCCGTGACTGTGCGGCCCTTGCGTCCAACGGTGAGCTCGGCCCGACCGACCTGCCGCGTTACAAGAGCGAGTTCATCGACCCGATCGCCGCGATCCTGGCCGACCCGGCCTACGCGAACCTGCGCATCGTGACGACCATCGAGATCGACTCGCTGCCGAACCTCATCACCAACGCCGGTGGCACCGCCACGGCGACCGCCAACTGCGACGTGATGAAGGCCAACGGCAACTACGTCAACGGCGTCGGCTACGCACTGAACAAGCTCGGTGCCATCTCGAACGTCTACAACTACATCGACGCCGGTCACCACGGCTGGCTGGGCTGGGACTCCAACCTCCAGCCGACGATCGACCTGCTGAAGACGGCCGCCACCTCCTCCGGCAGCACCGTCGCCAACGTGCACGGCTTCATCGTCAACACCGCCAACTACTCGGCGCTGAAGGAGCCCAACTTCACGATCGACGACGTGGTCGGCGGCCAGCCGATCCGCGCCACCTCGAAGTGGGTCGACTGGAACCGCTACGTCGACGAGCAGTCCTACGCCGTCGCGTTCCGCCAGAAGGCCGCCGCGTCCGGCTTCGACAGCAACATCGGCATGCTGATCGACACCTCGCGCAACGGCTGGGGCGGCGCCAACCGTCCGACCGGCCCCGGCCCGACGACCAGCGGTGACGCCTACGTCAACGGTGGCCGCATCGACCGCCGCTTCCAGGCCGGCAACTGGTGCAACCAGTCCGGTGCCGGTCTCGGCGAGCGTCCGACGGCGGCCCCGGCCGCCGGCATCGACGCCTACGTCTGGGTGAAGCCTCCGGGCGAGTCCGACGGCGCCAGCAAGGAGATCGCGAACGACCAGGGCAAGGGCTTCGACCGGATGTGCGACCCGACCTACACGGGCAACGCGCGCAACGGCAACCAGATGTCCGGCGCCCTGCCGGACGCGCCGCTGGCCGGTGCCTGGTTCTCCGCCCAGTTCCGCGAGCTGCTGAAGAACGCGTACCCGCCGGTCACCGGCGGCACCAGCGACACCGTCGCCCCGTCCGCGCCGTCCGCGCTGGTCTCGACCGGCACCACCTCGGCGAGCGTCTCGCTCTCCTGGGCGGCTTCGACCGACAACGTCGGCGTCACCGGCTACGACATCTACCGCGGCGCCACCAAGGTCGGCTCCTCCACCTCCACCACCTTCACCGACAGCGGCCTGACCGCCTCGACGGCGTACAGCTACACGGTGAAGGCGAAGGACGCGGCGGGCAACGTCTCGGCGGCCTCCAACAGCGTGACCGCCACCACCGCCGCGGGCACCGGTGACACCGTCGCCCCGACGGCGCCCTCGGCGCTGGTCTCCACCGGCACCACCTCGGCGAGCGTCTCGCTCTCCTGGGGCGCTTCGACCGACAACGTCGGCGTCACCGGCTACGACATCTACCGCGGCGCCACCAAGGTCGGCTCCTCCACCTCCACCACCTACACCGACAGCGGCCTGACCGCCTCGACGGCGTACAGCTACACGGTGAAGGCGAAGGACGCGGCGGGCAACGTCTCGGCGGCCTCCAACAGCGTCACGGTCACCACCGCCTCGACGGGTGGCACGGGCAACCTGGGCTGCACCGCGACCTACACGGTCAGCAGTGACTGGGGCGCCGGCTTCAACGCCGACGTGACGGTCAAGAACACCGGCACCACCGCCACCAGCCACTGGAAGGTCACCTGGAACTTCGGTGGCAACCAGCAGATCACCAACCTCTGGAACGGCAACAAGACCCAGACCGGTGCCGCTGTCAGCGTGACCGACGCGGGCTACAACGGGGCGCTCGCCGCCGGTGCCACCGCCGGCTTCGGCTTCGGCGCCAGCTACTCCGGCAGCAACCCGGTCCCGACGCTCACCTGCACCGCGAGCTGACGCACCACCCCGGCGGCCGACTCCCGGTGCACCACCGGTGAACGACCGTCCGACCTCCCGGCCGGCCCCGATCTCCCGGGGCCGGCCGGACCTCGTTCCGCCGAGGGGCGCCCCCGGCCCGTTTCCGCCGGGGGCGCCGCAGGGGTGAGGCGGTCAGTCCCCGGGGGCCGGCTCGGCCAGCGTGAAGGCCGTGTTCACCAGCGCGACATGGGTGAACGCCTGGGGCATGTTGCCCAGTTGGCGGCCCTCCACCGGGTCCCACTCCTCGGCGAGCAGACCGAGGTCGTTGGCCAGCGCCACCACCCGGGTGAACAACTCCCTCGCCTCGTCCCGGCGTCCGGTCGCCACCAGGGCGTCCGCCAGCCAGAACGAGCAGGCGAGGAAGGCGCCTTCGCCGCCGGGCAGCCCGTCCGCCCGCACCGGCCCGCCCGCCGTCACGGACCCGTCCGGCCCGTCCGCCCCGGCCCGCCCGGCCGCCTGCCCGCCGTGATGGCCGGACCGCAGCCCGTTGTACCGCCGGACGAAGCCGCCGTGGTCGAGCCCGGCCCGGACGGCGTCCACCGTGCGGACCACCCGCGGGTCGTCCGGCGGCAGGAACCCGCTCTTCACCACGAACAACGTGGCCGCGTCCAACTCCTGTCCGCCGTAGTGCTGGACGAAGGTGCCGCGGCGCCGGTCGTAGCCGTTGGCGCAGACGTCGGCGTGGACGGCGTCCCGCATCGCGCGCCAGCGCTCGACGGGAGCGGGCAGCCCGGTGGCCTCGGCCAGCCGTACCGCGCGGTCGGCGGCGACCCAGGCCATCACCTTGGAGTGGACGAAGTGGCGGCGGGTGCTGCGGAACTCCCAGAGGCCCTCGTCCGGCTCCTGCCAGTGCTGCTCCAGGTAGCCCATCAGGGCCCGCAGCAGGCCCCAGACGTGCCGTTCCATCGGGATGCCGGCCAGCAGCGCCAGATGGAGGGTGTCCACCACCTCTCCGTAGACGTCCAGTTGGAGCTGCGCGACGGCCGCGTTGCCGAACCGGACGGGCCGGGAGCCCTCGTAGCCGGGCAGCCAGCGGGCCTCCGTCTCGGTGACCACGCGCTCGCCGGCGACGCCGTACATGGTCTGCAAGTCGCGCGGGTCGCCGGCGATGGCCCGCAGCAGCCACTGGCGCCAGGCCGCGGCCTCCTCGCGGAACCCGCCGCGCAGCAGGGCGGAGAGCGTCATGCTGGAGTCGCGCAGCCAGCAGAACCGGTAGTCCCAGTTGCGGGTGCCGCCGATCAGCTCGGGCAGCGCGGCGGTGGGCGCGGCGACGATGCCGCCGGTCGGCGCGTAGGCGAGCGCCTTGAGGGTGATCAGGGAGCGCAGCACGGGGTCGCGCCATTCGCCCCGGTAGCGGAAGCTGCCGGCCCAGTCCTGCCAGCGTCCGAGGGTGGCGGCCAGCGCCTGGTCGGGGTCGGTGTTCGGGGTGCTCTGCAGGTGGGAGGGCTGCCAGGTGAGCAGGAAGGCGACCCGGCGCCCGGCGGTGACGGTGAAGTCGGAGACGGTGGTGCCGTCCGCGCCGTAGGTGTGCACCCCGGGGGGTACCCGTAACCAGGCGGAGTCGGGGCCCGCGACGGCCACCCGGTGGTGCCCGGTGCGGCGCACCCAGGGGTCGATGCGGCCGTAGTTGAAGCTCAGTCGCAGTTCGCCGCGCATCTCGACGCTGCCGGTGAGGCCCTCGACGATCCGCACCAGCCGGGGGACCTTGTCGCGGTGCGGCATGAAGTCGGTGACCCGGACGCTGCCGGTGGCGGTCTGCCACTCGGACTCCAGGACGAGGCTGTCGCCGCGGTACTTGCGCGAACCGCACGGCCCGGCGCCGGCGGGTGCGAGCCGCCAGCTGCCGTGGTGCTGTTCGCCGAGCAGCGCGGCGAAGCAGCTGGGGGAGTCGAACCGGGGCAGGCAGAGCCAGTCGACCGATCCGTCCCGTCCGATCAGGGCGGCGGTCTGCAGGTCGCCGATCAGGGCGTAGTCCTCAATCCGTCCACTCATCGGTGCTATTATCCGGCCCTCCGCCTGCCCCGGCAGGCCGGGAGCCTCCAGTTGCACCCGTTCGGCGTGCGGAGGATGATCTTCTGTGCCTGTTGTCTCCTCCGAGCCGGATATAGCCGGGAAACTAAAGGGGTACCGCCATGCGGCGACCGGACTGGGTACCGGCTGGAACAGACCTGGACAAGCCCAACGCGGCCAGGGTCTACGACTACTACCTGGGCGGCTCGCACAACTTCGAGGTCGACCGCGAGATGGCGCGCAAGGCGATGGCCCTCTGGCCGGACCTTCCGATGATCATGCGGTCGAACCGGGCCTTCCTGCGCCGCGCGGTCCAGTTCGTGGCCGAGGCCGGCATCTCCCGGTTCCTGGACATCGGCTCCGGCATCCCGACCTTCGGCGCGGTGCACGAGGTGGCCAGGGCGATCCGCCCCGGTGCCGAGGTGGTCTACGTGGACCGCGACCCGGTCGCGGTCGCGCACAGCAGGCTGCTGCTGGAGCACGACCCGCTCAGCCACGTCGTCCAGGCGGACCTGCGCGAGCCGGAGGACGTGCTGTCCCGGCCCGAGGTGCAGCAGCTGCTCGCCGCCGGTGAGCCGGTCGCGGTGCTGCTGGTCGCGGTGCTGCACTTCGTCACCGATGCGGAGGACCCGTGGCGTTCGGTGTCGGTGCTGCGGGACGCGCTCCCGCCGGGCAGTGCGCTGGTGCTCTCGCACGCCTCGCTGGAGGGCCGGCCGGACCAGGCGGAGGACCACCAGGCCCTGTACCGGATGACGCCGACTCCGCTGACGATGCGTACGCACGACCAGATCGTCTCGCTCTTCGAGGGCTTCGAACTGGTCGAGCCCGGGGTGGTGTACCTGCCGCAGTGGCACCCGGAGAACCCCGCGAGCGTCGGCGAGAACCCGGAGCGGATGACCGGCATGGCGGGTGTGGGGCTCCGGCCGTGAGCGCCGAGCCGGCGGAGGCGGAGGCGGCCCGGTTCCGCGAGGACTGGGCCGGGCTGCTGGCGTCCGGGCACGGCGCGGCCGTGCACCCCGGCATCCTGCACCGTCTGGTGGCCCGCACCGCCGGCCTGCTGCACCGGGCCCGGCGCGAGGACCCGTTCGAGGTGTCCTTCGCCGAGCAGGCGGGTGCCCTGCTGGTGGACGCCCACTTCACCGACCCGTCGGTGCTGGCCCGCGCGATCGCCCTGCTGCACCGCCAGCCGGACGGCAACGGGCGCGGCCCGGCGGTCTGCGGTGCGTTCGCGGCCGGCTGGGCGGCGGCGCTGCGCGAGCGCACCCTGCGTGAGCAGGAGGCGATCCGGACGGCCGCCGACAGTGCCCGCAAGGATGCCGAGAAGGCCCTGCGGGCCTCGGAGGCCCGGTTCCGCGCGCTGTTCGAGAGCGCGGCGATCGGCATCGGCATCGGTGACACCGAGGGCAACATCCTGGCGGTCAACAAGGCCCTCCAGGAGATCTTCGGCGCGAGTCCGGAGGACCTCCAGGGTCACAAGGTCAACGAGTTGGTCCACCCGGAGGACACCCCCGGGGTCTGGGAGGCGTACGCGGACCTGGTCAGCGGCAAGCGCGAGTACCTGCAGTTCGACAAGCCGTACTACCGCCGCGACGGCGAGGTGGTCTGGACCCAGCTGACCGTCTCGCTGATCCGCGACGACGACGGCGCCCCGCAGTACCAGGTGGCGATGCTGGAGGACATCACCGACCGCTACCGCCTGCAGGAGCGGCTGCGTCACCAGGCGACCCACGACTCGCTCACCGGCCTGCCGAACCGGGCGGCCTTCTTCGAGCGGCTGGAGAAGATCTTCGAGGAGCCGGAGCCGGGGGCCAGGTTCGGCCTCTGCTACGTCGACCTGGACGGCTTCAAGGTGGTCAACGACAGCCTCGGCCACGAGACCGGGGACCAGCTGCTGACCGCCGTGGCGGACCGGCTGAAGGCCGCGCTGACCCCGCTCGGGCACCTGGTGGCCCGGCTCGGTGGCGACGAGTTCGTGGTGCTGCTGGAGAACTGCCGGGGCGAGCAGGAGGCCGTCGCCGCTGCCAAGACGGTGCTCAACGCGCTGGACGGCCCGGTGCACATCGGCGACCACCGGCTGGCGGTCGGTGCCAGCGTCGGCGTGCTGGAGCGCCGGGTCGCCACCACCACCCCGGGCGCGGCCGTCCGGGCCGCCGACCTCACGCTCTACCGCGCCAAGGAGGCCGGGCGCGGGCGCTGGACGCTCTTCGACCCGAAGGAGACCGCGCGGGCGGTGAGCCGCTACGCGGTGTCGGTGCGGATGCCGGCCGCGCTGGACCGGGGCGAGTTCTTCATCGACTACCAGCCGCTGCACGCGCTGGCCGACGGCTCGCTGGCCGCGGTCGAGGCGCTGGTGCGCTGGCGGCACCCGCAGTTGGGCGTGCTGGGACCGGACGAGTTCGTGGCGACGGCCGAGGAGACCGGCCTGATCATGCCGCTGGGCCGCTGGGTGCTGGAGCAGGCGTGCGGTCAGGCGGCCGACTGGGAGAGGCGGTTCGGTGCCGCGGCGCCGCAGATGAACGTCAACCTGGCGGTCCGTCAGGCCCGCAACGCCGGCCTGGTGGGCGATGTCGGACGGATCCTGCAGTCCACCGGCCTGGACCCGGGCCGGCTGCAGCTGGAGATCACCGAGAGCACCGTGGTGGGCCCCGAGGACGAGGCGCTGAAGACCCTGCACAAGCTGGTCGACATGGGCGTCTCGCTGGCCATCGACGACTTCGGCACCGGCTGGTCCAACCTCGCGTACCTGCGGGACCTGCCGGTCTCCGGGCTGAAGATCGCCGGCTCCTTCGTGGGGGACCTGCACGACCCGCGCAAGGACGAGCCGACCGGGTGGCGGATCGTCAGCGGCCTGGTGTCCCTGGCGCACACCCTCGGTCTGACGGTGACGGCGGAGGGCGTGGAGACCCGCGGCGACGCCGACCGGCTGCGCTCGATCGGGTGCGACTGGGCGCAGGGCTGGCACTTCGGCCGGCCGGTGCGCCCGGCGGAGATCGCCCGCCGGATCGCCGAGGGCGGCCCGCCCAGGTAGCCCGGCGACGGCCCGCCCGCCCGGGTGCGGCGGGCTCCGGGGCCTGGGCGCCGGGGTCGTGGCCGGGCCCCACCGGTACCCGGGGTCCCGGTGCGGGCCGGCACGGGCGCGGGCTCCTGGGGCCTCGCCGGACGCCCGTCAAGAAAATACGGACAAATCGGTTCAAATCCCTTGACTTGCCCTCGGGTTCATGGGCACGATGAAGCCCTGGCACCGCACCCCGTGCGGAGAGCACATTGGCCAGTTCTGGTAAGTCCGGCGCCTCGGCGCCCACGCAGTACCGGCGCTCCGGCGCCCCAGCGGACCGGCACTCCGCAACTCGCGCCCAGCACACGTCACGCGGACACAGCTCCGGCGCACGTCAGGCCGGAAGAGACCGCGTCACCGGCAGTAGCCGGCGCGCAGTACGTCACGAGCCGCGCAGTACTTCACGAGCGGAACGGCCGCGTTCGGCGGCCCGCCCGTCGTGATCCGCGCACCGCCCTCCCGTCCGGGGGATTTCCACCCGGGCCGCGCCCTGCCGACAGCCACAGCGGGCGCCCGCTCCGTCACGACCGGTACGCCAAGGACACCGGCGTAACCCGTCGCCTCCCGAGAGGCAGCCTTCGATGAGTACCACCCTGCCCCCTGACGCCCCTCCCCACCCGGCCGACGACGGCCGGCCGAGCCGGCGGGCGAGCGACCGTGTGAGCAGCCGCCGCCCCCTGCGCAGGTCGACCGACCCGGTCAGCAGCCGGCGGCCGATGCGCCGTTCCGGCGACACCGTCGCCACCACCCACACCGTGAGCCTGGTCATCCCGGCCCGGGACGAGGCCCGCAACATCCCCTGGGTGTTCGAGCAGATCCCCCGCTGCGTCGACGAGGTCCTGCTGGTCGACGGCGCGTCCGTCGACGCGACGATCACGGTGGCGAGACGCTGCCTGCCGACCGTCCGCAGCGTCAAGCAGAGCGCCCCCGGCAAGGGCAACGCCCTGCGCTCCGGCTTCGCGGCCGCCACCGGCGAGTACATCGTCATGATGGACGCCGACGGCTCCATGTGGCCCGGCGAGATCCCTCACTACCTGCACTTCCTCGACAACGGCTACGACTTCGTCAAGGGCTCGCGCTGCATCGCCGGCGGCGGCTCGCTGGACCTCACCAGGATCCGCTCGCTCGGCAACCGGGCCCTGCTCGCGGTCGTCAACCGGCTGTACGACAGCAAGCTGACCGACCTGTGCTACGGATACTGCGCCTTCCGCCGCGAGTTCCTGGACGAACTGAACCTGCGCTCCTCGGGCTTCGAGATCGAGGCCGAGATGATCGCGCACGCTCTGCGCTCCGGCCTGCGCATCGCCGAGGTGCCGAGCCTCGAACTTCCCCGCCGCAGTGGTCGCTCACACCTGCACGCCGTCTCCGACGGCCGAAGGGTACTGCGGACCCTGCTCGCCGAGCGCCCCGGCGCCCGGTCCGCGGCGCCCCTTGCCGTGGGGGAGGGATGATGAATGGCTCCGACCGGCGCACCGCAGCGGCCTGCCCCTGCCCAGTCGCCCGCGACTCGCTCTACACCCCCGTTCGGATCGTCGAACTGGACCTGGACGAACCGAGTGGGCTGCGCCCGCCGGGGGGCTCCGGCGCCGTCGACCCGGAAGGCCGCGTGTTGGCGTTGGTGCGGCTGCACGGACACCCGCTCGGCATGGTGAAAGCCACCGGCGCGCACGGCGACCTCGCCGGGCTGCGCCGGGCGCTGGTCGATGCCGCCCATCGCGAGCTGCGGGTACCCGCCCGGTCCGACCGGACACCGGCCGCGATGACCCCGGCACCGTTCACCGCACCCTCCGTGTCCCGGCCCCCGGCCGCGGCACCCCGACCGGCCGAGGCGGCCGGACAGACCACCGCGACACCCGCGGCGCGCCCGGGTCGGGCCGGCCGCGCCCGGGTGCCGGCGGACCCGCCCCTGATCAGCGTCATCGTCGCCACCCACAACCGGGAAGGCATGCTGCGGCAATGTCTCGACTCCCTGCTGCGGAACGGCTATCCGCACGTCGAGATCATCGTCGTGGACAACGCCCCTGCGAGCGACGCCGCCGAAACGCTGGTCCGCGGGCGGTACCCGGGCCTGGTCCGCTACCTGCGCGAGCCGGTGGCGGGCCTGGCCCGGGCCCACAACTGCGGCCTCGCCGCGGCCCACGGCGAACTGTGCGCCTTCACCGACGACGACACCCTCGCCGACCCGGCCTGGCTCACCTCGCTGGCCGCGGCCTTCGCCGCCGACCGCCGGATCGGGTGCGTCACCGGCCTGATCCTGCCGGCCGAGCTGGAGACCGAGGCGCAGGCCGCCCTGGAGAACCACGGCGGCTTCGGCAAGGGCTTCGCCGCCCGGACGTGGTCGCTCACCGACCGCCGCCACGAGGCGCTCTTCCCGTTCGCGGCCGGCCGGTTCGGCTCCGGCGCCAACATGGCCTTCCGGACCGCCGAACTGCGCGCCATCGGCGGGTTCGACCCCGCCACCGGCACCGGGACGCCCGCCCACGGCGGTGACGACCTGCTCGCCTTCTTCCGGATGCTGGTCGCCGGCCACACCCTCGCCTACGCGCCCGACGCGCTGATCTGGCACCGCCACCGGCGCACCATGGACGCCCTGCCCGCCCAGGCCTTCGGCTACGGCGCCGGCTTCGGCGCCTACCTGGCCGCCGCCCTCACCCATGAACCCGCCATGCTGCCGGCGCTGCTGCGCAGGATGCCGCAGGGCCTCGGCCTCGCGGCCGGCCGCGTCCGCAGCAGGCCCGCCACCGGAGGCAGGCCCTCCCTGCGCCTCGCCCGGCTGGAGATCCAGGGCCTGGTGTACGGGCCCGTCGGCTACCTGCGCAGCGTCTGGAAGCAGCGCGGCGCCCGAGCAGAGAGTTGTCCGTGATGTCTGACCGCAATGGCAGCCCGACCCCCGCGCTGGCCCGGATCGTCGAACTCGACCTGGACGAGCCGAGCGGGCTGCGTCCGCCCGGTGCCTGCGGCACCGTCGAGCCGGCCGGCCCGGTGCTGGCGCTGGTGCGCTCCAAGGGGCACCCGATCGGACTGGTCTCGGGGCACGGTGCGGCCGGCGACCCGGCCGGCCTGCGCCGGGCCCTGGTCGAGGCCGCCCTGCGCGATCTCCCCGACCCCGACCGCCCCGACCCCGACCGCCGCGTCCCCGACCGCCCCGACCCCGACCGCCGCGTCCCCGACCGCGCTGTCCCCGACCGCCGCGTTCCCGACCGCCGCGGCGGGCCCGCCTCCGCGGCGGTGCCCCCGGCGGCGCCCCCGGCGACGGACCGGCGACCGCTGGTCAGCGTGATCGTCTGTACCCGGAACCGGACCGAGATGCTCCGGCGGAGCCTGGACTCGGTGGTCCGGACGGCCTACCCCAGGGCCGAGATCATCGTGGTCGACAACGCGCCGACCGGCGACGCCACCGAGCAACTGGTCCGCTCCCGGTACGCGGACCGGATCCGCTACGTCCGCGAGCCGGTGCCCGGGCTGTCCTGGGCCCGCAACCGGGGGCTGGCCGAGGCCCGCGGCGAGATCTGCGCCTTCACCGACGACGACGCCATCGCCGACCCGCACTGGGTCGACGCCGTGGTGGAGACCTTCCGCCAGGACGCGGCCGTCGGCTGTGTGACCGGGCTGGTCCTGGCCGCCGAGCTGGAGACCGAGGCCCAGGTCCTGCTGGAGCAGTACGGCAGCTCCTCCCGCGGCTACGCCGCCCAGAGCTGGTCGCTGCGCGACGCGCCGGACGACCCGCTGGTCAGGTTCTCGGTCGGCCGTTTCGGCTGCGGCGCCAACATGGCCTTCCGCACCGACGTGCTCCGGGAGTTCGGCGGCTTCGACACGGCGACCGGCGCCGGCACCCCCGCCCGCGGCGGGGAGGACCTGCTGGCCTTCCTGCACGTGCTGAGCAGCGGCCGCACCGTGGTCTACCAGCCCGACGCGATCGTCTGGCACCGCCACCGGCGCACCATGGAGGCCCTCACCACCCAGGTCTTCAACTTCGGGGTGGGGTACGGGGCCTTCCTGGCCGCCGCGGTCGCCCGCGAGCCCGGCCTGGTGGTCGAGCTGGTGCGGCGGCTGCCCCGCGGGGTCTGGAAGTGGCAGGCCGCCCGGCGCCGCCACGTACAGTCCGCGCCGTCCGCCCGGACCGTCCAGCGGCGGCTCGGCCACCTGGAGTTCGGCGGCCTGCTCTGCGGCCCGTTCGCCTACCTGTTCAGCCTCTGGAGGCAGCACGGCCTGCAGCCGGGGGAGTGGCCGTGATGTCCGTCCTCACCGCCCGGCGCACCGCCGTGGCACGGCCGTGCTCCTGCCCGCAGCCACTGCCCTGCCAGTGCTCGTACGCCACCCTGCTCCGGGCCCGCGTCAAGGCCGTCCGGGTGACCGGCCGCGGGGAGCCCCTGCTGCGCAACGGCCACATCCTGGCGGCCAGTTCGCTGCTGGCGGCGGGCCTCGGCTCGATGTTCTGGATCCTCGCCACCCGCTCGTACAGTGCCGAGACGGTCGGCCGCAGCTTCGCCGCGCTCGCCGCCGCCTCCTTCCTCTCCACGCTGGGCAGCCTCAACCTCGGGGACGTCCTGGTGCGGTTCGTGCCGACCGCCGGCCGGCACACCCGCCGGCTGGTCCTGCGCTGCTACATCACCAGTGCCGTGTTCAGCGCGCTGGCGGCCGGCGCCTTCCTGCTGCTGATCCCGATGATCGCCCCGGGCCTGGGATACCTGCGCGAGCCGGTGATGGCCGCCGCCTTCATGGCGGCGACGGCCGGCTACGCGCTGTTCGTCCTGCAGGACGGCGCCCTCACCGGACTGCGCCGCACCGGCTGGGTCCTGGGCGAGAACGCCCTGTTCGCGGTGGCGAAGTCGGCACTGCTGGCCCTGTGCGCCGCGCTGGCCGTGGGCACCGGCATCCTGGTCTCCTGGTCCGTGGCGCTGGTGATCTCGATCCTGCTGACCAACCTGGTGCTGTTCGGGCGGGCGATGCCCGCGCGGCGGCGGTCCGAGGAGTCCGGGGGAGCGCCGCCCCAGCGGGTCGCGCGGTACGCCACCGCCGACTACGTCGGCAACCTGTGCAGCGTCGCGACCTACAGCATCGTGCCGCTGCTGGTCCTCAACCATCTCGGCGCCGGGCAGAGCGCGTACTACTCGCTCTCCTTCATCATCGCCGACACCCTGTACGTGGCCGCGTTCAGCATGGGCCACTCGCTGGTCGTCGAGGGGGCCGACGCCCCCGAGCGGCTGGTTGAGCTGGCCCGGCACATGCTGCGCCACTCCGGCCTGCTGCTGGCGGGCGCGGTCGCCGTGGTGGTGGCCGCCGCCCCGTGGATCCTCGGACTCTTCGGCCCGGACTACGCCTCGCACGGCACCACCGTGCTGCGCCTGATGGTGCTCGCCGCCGTGCCCAACGCGGTGCTGAGCGTGGCCATCCAGGTGGCCCGGGTACGCCGGTCGGTGACCTGGATGATCGGGCTGCGGCTGGCCTTCGCCGTCGTGGTGATCAGCCTGGCCGCGGGCCTGCTGCCGGTACTGGGCCTCACCGGGGTCGGCCTCGCCTGGCTGGCCGCCGAATGCGCCCTCGCCGTTCCCCTGCTGCTGACGCTGCGGCGCTGGCTGCCCCTCGCGACCCGGAGGCCGACGTGACCGCCTCAGCCGAACCCACCCTGTCCGTCGTCATCTGCGCCTACACCCTGGACCGCTGGGACGACCTGTGCGCCGCGGTCGCCTCCGTCCGCGCCCAGCACCCGCCGCCCGCCGAACTGCTGCTGGTGATCGACCACTGTCCCGCGCTGGAGCGCCGGGCGGCCGCACTGCCGGCCCGGGTGCTCGCCAACGCCGGCCCCAAGGGCCTCTCCGGGGCCCGCAACACCGGTATGGCGGCCGCCTCCGGCGAGGTGGTGGCCTTCCTGGACGACGACGCCGTCGCCGCCCCCGACTGGACGGTCCGGCTGCTGGCCGGCTACCGCGACCCGGCCGTGCTCGGGGTCGGTGGCCTGGTCGAGCCGTGGTGGGAGAGCGGCCGCCCCGGCTGGTTCCCGCCCGAGTTCGACTGGGTGGTCGGCTGCTCGTACCGCGGACTCCCCGAACATGCCTGCGCCGTCAGGAACTTCATCGGCGCCAACATGTCCTTCCGGCGCGCCGAGGCACTCGCCGCCGGAGGGTTCCGCACCGAACTCGGCCGGGTCGGCACCAGGCCGCTCGGCTGCGAGGAGACCGAGCTGTGCCTGCGGATCGCCGCCCGCAGCCCGGCCGCCCTGCTGCGCCACGAACCCGGCGCGGTGGTCCGCCACCACGTCCCGCCGGCCCGCACCAGCTGGGCGTACTTCCGGGCCCGCTGCTACGCCGAGGGCCGTTCCAAGGCCGTGGTGGCACGGCTGGCCGGCGCCCGCCCCGCGCTCTCCAGCGAACGCGGCTACCTGCTGCACACGCTGCCCGCCGCGATCGCCCGCGGTCTCGGCCGGGGCGAGCTGCGGAGCGTCGGGGCGTCCCTGGCGGGCGCCGGGACCACCGCCTTCGGGTACGCGCTCGGCCGGCTGGCCCGGCCGGTGCCGCCCCCGGGCCGGTCCGGCCGCACCGCCCGGCCCGCCACCGCCGGGTCACGGAGCCAGTGAGGAGTGTTGATCATGATGGCCGTGCCGGTCTTCCTCTACCACTCGGTGTCGGACGACCCGCCGTCGTGGATCGCGCCCTTCACCGTGACCCCACGCGTCTTCCGGGAGCAGCTCGACCGGATCACGGACAGCGGCCTGTCGGTGGTACCCCTGCGCCGACTGGTCTCCGCCCTCCACGGCGGACCACCGCTGCCGCCCGGCTCGGCCGTCCTGACCTTCGACGACGGCTTCGCCGACTTCTACTGGACGGTCGCGCCGGTCCTCGCCGACCTGGGCATGCCGGCCACCCTCTACATCACCGTCGGGGCCGTCCACCCGCCCGGCGGGCAGCCCACCGGCAGCCTGCTCCCGCCCGCCCGGATGCTGAACTGGCGCCAGGTCACCATGCTGGACGCCGTCGGCATCGAGATCGGCGGCCACTCCCAGACCCACGCCCAGCTGGACACCGTCCACGCCCGGCAGAGCGCCGACGAGGTCGTCGGCAGCAAACGCCGGCTGGAGGAGGCGCTCGGCCACGAGGCCACGGCCTTCGCCTACCCGCACGGCTACTCCAGCCCCGCGCTGCGCACCAAGGTGCGCCAGGCCGGGTGGACGTCGGCGACCGCGGTGGGCAACAGGTTCAGCTCGAACGCGGACGACCCGATGCGGATCTCCCGCCTGATGGTCCGCAACGACACCCCGCCGGCCGTGTTCCGCGACTGGGCCGCGGGCCGCGGCGCCGGTGTGGCACCGGCCCCCGAACGCCTGGCGACCAAGGGCTGGCGGACCTACCGGCGGCTGCGGGCCGCGCTGGGCAGCCCGGTCGGCGGACCGGAGTTGCTGTGATGGACACCGTGCGAGACCCGTCACCGTGTGGCGGCCATCCCGAGGAGGCAGTCGGATGATTGAGCAGCAGATCACCGACACGCCGCGCCCGCCCACCCGCCGGGCCCGCCGCTCAGGCCCGGCCGTGCGGCCCGTCCGCCCGACCCTCCGGCAGCGGCTCACCGGCCCCGGCGGGCCGGGCCGGGCCGGCTGGGCGGTTCGCGCGCCGCTGCCGATCGCGATGATCCTCTGGCTGCTGGCGCTGCGCGGCGCCCGCCTCGACCGGATGGGCGACCTGGGACTGCTCCAGGCGCTCCCGCTGCCGTTCTGGCTGGGCCTGGTGGTCATCACCGTCGGCTTCGTCGCCGTGCTGCGCGACCAGAAGCTGCCGCAGCGCTGGCCGGCCGCCTACGTGCTGGGCCTGATCGCGATGGTGCACGCCACCCCCAGCGTGCTCTACCCGACCCTGCGGTACGCCTGGGCCTGGAAGCACATCGCCATCGTCGACGCCGTGATGCGGCACAACGGCACCGTCCCGAACGCCCACGAGCTGGACATCTACAACCGGTGGCCCGGCTTCTTCGACCTGAACGCGCTGTTCCTGCGGGCGACCGGCCTGCACTCGGCGCTCGGCTACGCCTCCTGGTACCCGGTGCTGGCCAACGTCCTGCTGATCGGCCCGCTGCTGCTGATCTACCGCTCGCTCACCAAGGACCGGCGCCTGGTCTGGGGCGGGGTCTGGCTGTACTTCGCGACCTCCTGGGTCGGGCAGGACTACTTCGCGCCCCAGGCCTTCGCCTACTTCCTGTTCCTGATCGTGATCGGGCTGGTCCTGCGCCAACTGGCGGCCCGGCGCGCGGCGGCCAAGTCCCCGGCGGCCAAGTCCCCGGGAGCCGAGCCCCCGGCGGCCAAGTCCCCGGCGGTCGAGTCCCCGGGAGCCGAACCTTCGACCGTCGAATCCCCGGGAGGCGGGGCGCCGGGCGCGCGGGCCCTGACGCTGCTCGCCGACGCCCCCTCCCGCGGCGGCTGGCGGCTCGCCCCGTTCGGGCTGCTGCTGGTACTCATCGGGGCCATCGTCACCTCACACCCGCTGACGCCGATGATGCTGATCAGCTTCCTGCTGCTGCTCGCACTGCCCCGGGCCAACCGCGCGGTGGTGCTGCCGGTGCTGGCCGCCGCGGCCGGCATGACCCTGCTCTGGGACGCCACCGTGGCACGCCCGTACCTCGCGTCGAACATCAGCGCCCTGGTCGGCGCGCTCTCCTCGCCGGACCGCAACGCGGTGTCGGGTTTCGCCGGGCTGGCCGCCGCGGCGCCGGCCCAGGTGATGGCCTCCTGGGTGGACCGCGGACTGACCGCCACCGTCCTGCTGTTGGCCTTCGCGGCGGTGCTGCGCCGCCGCTGGCGCCGGACGCCGCTGCCGCTGCTCCTGCTGGCACCGTTCCCGCTGCTCCTGGCCAACCCGTACGGCGGCGAGATGATCTTCCGGGCCTACCTCTTCGCCCTGCCGGCCGCCGCCTTCCTGATCGCCACCCTGATCGTCCGGACGCCGCGCTTCCCCCGGACCGGGACAGTGGTCCGTTCGGTGGTGCTGCTGGCCCTGCTCGCCGGGACGCTCTGCGGCTACTACAGCAAGGAAGCCATCAACTACTTCACCCCGCAGGAGGTCGCCGCCGGTCAGTACCTCGCCGAGAACGCGCCGCCCGGCTCCCAGATCGTGGTCCTCACCGCGGACCTGCCCGGGTTCGAAATGCGCTACGAGCAACGGGTGCGCACCGTGCTGGCCCAACAGAGCGTCGCCGACCGGCAGGCCCTGCTGGCCGACCCGGCCTCCACGTTGGAGAGCACGATGTCCGACCCCCGGGTGGTCGGCCCCTCCTTCCTGGTGCTGACCCGGGCCCAGGCCGCCGAGTGCGAGCTGACCGGGGTCTTCCCGGCGGACACCCTCGGGAAGGTGCGGCTCGCGGCGTCCGACATGTCGACCCTGCGACCGGTCTTCGCCAACCACGACGCCGTGGTGTACCGCCACGTGACGCCGGTGGCCGGCACCGGCCTGTTCGCCGCCCGTCCCCGGTGAGGTGGGCACAGTGGCCGGCAGGTGGGCACAGTGATGAGGTGGGCACAGTGATGAGGAAACCGCCGTGGATCACCCCGCGCGGGGTGCTCGCCCTCTCCGGCTGGGCGGCCCTCGCGGCCACCCGGCTGCCGGTCGCCGACCCGTTGCGGGTCGCGCTGACCACCGCCTTCCTGCTGTTCTGCCCGGGCCTCGCCCTGGTGCTGCGGGCCCGGCCCACGCCGGGGCCGCTGGCCGCCTGGCCCGGCCGGTCGGCCGCGGCCGCCCTGGTGGTGGCGCTGAGCACCTCGGCGGCACTGCTGGTGGCGGTGGTGTTCTTCCTGGGCGGTGTGTTCACCGTGGCCCGGGCGCTGGCCGTGCTGGCGGCGCTGACCACGGCGCTGGTGCTGCTGCCGCGCCGCCACCGGACCGCCCCCGAGCAGGTGCGGCGGCCCTCCAAGCCACCCCCGACGGAGGCCGGGGCGGTGCGGCCGCCCCCGCCTGCGGCCGCCCCGCCCGGCCCTGGCCGCCGGACGGCGCAGCGACGGGCCGGCGGCCTGCTGGTCGCCGTCCTGCTCCTGTCCGGCACGGCCTGCGGCGGCGCCCTCGGCAGCTCCGGGCGGCCGCTGACCGCGGACCCCGAGCCGTCCGGCACCCCCGGGACGGCCCAGGCGCCCGTCCTCACCGACCAGCCGGTGGCCCCCGGCCCCTGGCACCAGGTCTTCCGGGACGACTTCGACGGGACGGTGCTGAATTCGGCCGACTGGGTGACCTGCTACGACTGGGTGCTCGGCGGCGGCTGCACCAACGCGGGCAACGGCGAGGAGGAGTGGTACCAGCCCGGCCAGGTCGGGGTCGCCGACGGCGTCCTCACCCTGAACGCCCTGCGCGGCAAGCAGCACGGCAGCGACGGCCGGACGTACCCCTGGGCCTCCGGCATGGTCAGCACCGGCCGTGACTCGTACGACAGTCAGCCCCGCCACACCTTCACCTACGGTTACTTCGCCGCGGCCATCAACGTTCCGGCGGAGCCAGCCGGGTTCTTCCCGGCCTTCTGGCTGATTCCCGCCGAGACCCGCGGCACCCCGCCGGAGCTGGACATCGCCGAGTTCCCCAACAGCAACCAGTCCGTGAACATGAATCTGCACTGGCGTACCCCCGACGGCAACGACGCGCACGTGGGACGCTTCTTCGGGCCGGCGGACTTCGCCTCGGGATACCACGTCTTCGCGTTGGACTGGGAGCCGGACTCGGTCACCTGGTACGTCGACGGGGTACAAAGGTTCCAGGTGACCGATGCCTCGCAGGTCCCGAACGTCGCGATGGAGCTGGTCATCAATCTCGCGGTGGGGTACCTCCAGTCACCGCCGCCCACCGTCGACTCCGCCCAGCTCCACGTCCAGTGGGTCGGGGTCTGGCAGCACTGAGAGACCCGAGGAGACGCCGGCATGGGACGCAGCGGACCAGCCCTCGACCCCGAGGTCCCCGTGCTCGCGGTCAAAGTGGGGCGCTACCCGCAGACACCGAGCCACCTCGGTGCGGTGCGCTCGTTCGGTCGGCTCGGCGTGCCCGTCTACGCCATGGTCGAGGACCGGTTCACCCCGACGGCCGTCTCCCGCTACCTGACCGGGGCCTTCGTACGGCCCAGCACCGGGCGGGAGCCCCCCGAGGAACTGCTGGCGGCCATCGTGGCCGCCGGCCGGGCGATCGGCCGGCCCAGCGTGGTGGTGGCCACCGACGACGAGTCCGCCGTCCTGCTCGCCGAGCACCGCGAGGAGCTGGCCCCGTACTTCCTGCTGCCGCCGGTGCCGGCCGCGCTGCCCCGCCGGCTCGCCAACAAGGTGGACCTGCACGCGATCTGCCAGGACGCCGGCGTGCCCACGCCGCACGCCTGCGCCCCGGCGGACCGGGCCGGCCTGGTCGAGGCGGGCCGTCGCTGGGGGTACCCGCTGGTGCTGAAGAACCTGGAGCCGTTCACCCGGCTGCGCCACCCGGTGGTCGGCCACACCACGGTGATCAGGGACGAGGCGGAGCTGCTCGCCGCCTGGGCCCGGGCCGCGCCCGCCGACGGCCGGGCCTCCGTCCTCGCCCAGGAGTACCTGCCGGCGGCGCAGGCGGAGGACTGGATCACCCACCTGTGCTGCGGGCCGGACGGCGAGCCGCTGGTGCTCTTCACCGGCCGCAAACTGCGCTCCTGGCCGCCCGGGCGGGGCGTCACCGCGCGGGCCCGCGCCTGTCCCAACCCGGAGCTGGCCGAGCTGGCGGCCCGGCTCTGCCGGCGGATCGGCTACCGCGGCGTCGCCGACCTGGACTGGCGGCTGGACCTCCGCGACGGCCGCTACAAACTGGTCGACTTCAACCCGCGGACGGGCGCGCAGTTCCGCCTCTTCGAGACGGAGGACGGGGTGGACGTGGTGCGCGCCCTGCACCTCTCGCTCACCGGGCGCCCGGTGCCCCCGGGAGCCCAGCTGTCGCGCAGCTTCGGGGTGGGGCAGATCGACCTGCTGTCGGTGCTGGCCACCTCCTGGGGGGAGCGCCGCCCGCCGCGTGACGTCTGGCCCCGCCGGACCACCGAGCGGGCCTGGCTCTGCCGGGACGATCTCGCGCCCTCGGTCGCGGAGGTGGCCCGGTTCGGCTGCTCCGTGGCACGGGTGCTGGCCGGGAGCGTCCGCCGGAGCTGAACCGCCCCCGGCCCCTCACCCGCGTGCCGGCTCCCGCGCGCCAGGGGCGCCGCTTCGGTCAGCGCCCCTGCGCGGCGGCGATCCCCCGGCTGGTCCGGCCGGCGGCGAAGGCGGTGCCGCAGACGAAGCGCAGGACCGGCCCGAAGGTGTCGGCCGCCGAGAGCCCGGTGAAGTACAGCCCGGGGACGGAGGACTCGAAGCTGGCGGAGAGCCGTGGTGCGCCGCCGTTCCCCCGGCGCACGGCCCGGCGCAGTCCCTGGTCCAGGATGTCGAGCCGGTCGATGTCGACCCCGTACCCGGTGGCGGCCAGCACATGGTCGGCCTCCAGGGTCTCGCTCCGCCCGCCCGGCCCCTGGAGGCCGAGCCGCAGCTGCCCGTCGGCCTGCTCGACCGAGCGGATCGTGCACCCGGTCAGCACCGGCACCCGGCCCTCGACGCGGTCCCGCAGCCACCAGGCCCCGGACGGGCCGAGCACCGTGCGCACCAGGTGCGCCCGGGTGCTGTCCGGCAGGTACGGGAAGGCGTGCGGGGCGCGGCTGAAGGCCACGTGCGACCAGCCGGGGCCGAGGTTGGAGCCGGGCTTGGCCAACCGCCGGGGCAGCCCGCGGTCACCGCTGAGGTCGCTCTCGGGCGGGGTGCCGAACAGCACCTGCCCCGTCCTGGCGACCACGGTCGCCGTCGCGCCGGCCTCGGTCAGCAGCGCGGCGCTCTCCAGCGCGGACTGGCCGGCGCCGATCACCGCGACGCGCTGACCGGCGAAGGCGGTCAGGTCGGCGTGGTCGCAGGTGTGCGAGGCCAGGCCGAGGTCGAGGAGCGGGGCCAGTTCGGCCGGCACCCGGGCGTACGGGCGCAGTCCGGTGGCCATCACCACCGCGTTGCTGGTGTAGCTCTCGCCGCCTTGGAGGGAGACCTGGAACCCGTCGCGCCGGTACTCCACGCGGGTCACCACGGCGCGCTCGACCTCCGGCACGCAGCGCCGCTGGAACCACTCGCCGTAGCGGATGAACTCCTCGACCGGGATCGGGTACCTGTCGCCGACCGGCGGTTGCCCCTGCCCGGCCCGGAAGTCGCTCAGGCGGTGGGTGCCGTCCGGGTCGGAGATGTTCGAGGCGCGCGGGGTGGACTTCAGGTACATCCCGCGCGGCATCCAGGCCCGCCAGCCGTCCATCGGCTCGCCCAGCACTCGGGCGGGTACCCGGTGGGCGCGCAGGTGGGCGGCGGTGGCGAGGCCGTACGGTCCGGCGCCGATCACGGTGACCGGTACGGCGGCCGGGCCGGTCACGTCGGTCGTCCGGGGCGCCGCAGGCCCGGGGTGGGCAGGATCCGGTGGTGCACCGGCATCAGGTGTCCTCCTTCTGCGGAAGCCCCCAGACCAGAGTGCACCGCCCGGCGGCCCCCGGCATCCAGGGCCGCTCGGCGCCCTGGATGCCGGGTCAGCCGACCAGGCTCGGCAGGTCGATGGAGTGGCCGGTGCGCTCGACCTTGGCCCGGAGGTAGCGGACGTTGCTCTCGGACAGGTGCACGCCGGTCGGCACCCGCAGCCCCACCTCGACGCCGAGCGCGGACAGCTGGGCCGCCTTGTCGGGGTTGTTGCTGAGCAGGTCGATCGCGGGGGCGCCGAGGGCGGCCAGCATCTGCGCGGCGGCCGTGTAGTCCCGGCCGTCCTCGGGCAGGCCGAGGGCGGTGTTGGCGTCGTAGGTGTCCAGGCCGGCGTCCTGCAGGGCGTAGGCGTCCAGCTTGTTGTAGAGGCCTATGCCGCGGCCTTCCTGGCGCAGGTAGAGCAGGTACCCGCCGGCCTCGCTGATCCGCTCGACGGACTCGCGCAGCTGCGGCCCGCAGTCGCAGCGGTCGGAGCCGAACACGTCGCCGGTGAGGCACTCGGAGTGCAGCCGCACCAGCGGGGTGCCGCGCACCTCGCCGAGGGCGAGCGCCAGGTGCTCGGCGCCGTCGGTGAGGCCGTGGAAGGTGAAGACCTCGGCGTCGGCGTGGTAGCCGTCGGGGAAGGTCAGCGGGATGCGCACGCGAGAGCGCACGGTGGCGGTGCCGTGCTGCGGCATGCCGGGCCTCCGATGCTGCGGTGGGTGGTCCGGAGGGCGGGAAGGCCGGATCCGAACGGGTGGACGAGGATCGACCGTACCTCGTAGTTCCAATTTGAACAACTCCCTTCCGGGGCTGCCGTCACGTTCGGCCCAGCAGCCCCGCGCCACCCGGCCCGCCCCGCCGCATTCTGTGGAAGGGCGCATCCCCGAGGGTCGGGGACCGACCGCCCACCCGGACCGCCCGAGAGGAACGCGGACAGATGAAGCAGACCGAAGTGACCGTCGGAGCACCCAGCTGGGCCGAGATCACCACCGCGGACCCGGCGGCCGCCAAAGCCTTCTACGGCGAACTCTTCGGCTGGCGCGCCGAGACCGACCCGCGTCCGGAGGCCGGCGGCTACACCGTCATGCACCTGGGCGACGTCGCGGCCGCCGGCCTCAGCCCGCTGTACGGGCCCGCGCAGCGCACCGCGTGGACGGTCTCGTTCGCCGTCGAGGACGCCGACGCCATCGTCGCCCGGGTCACCGCCGCCGGCGGGCAGGTGTTGATGGAGCCCATGGAGGTGCTCGACATCGGCCGGTTCGCGGTGGTCGCCGACCCGTCCGGCGCGGCCTTCTCGCTCTGGCAGGCCCGCACCTTCGCCGGCGCCGGCGTCTTCAACGACCCGGGCGCCCTCGGCTGGGTCGAACTGCTTACCCGCGACACCGGGGGAGCCGAGGCGTTCTACCCCGCGGTCTTCGGCTGGACGATCAACGTCGTCGAGTCCTACACCCAGTGGGGCCTGGACGGCGCCGACTTCGGCGGGATGCTCGCGATGGGCGAGCAGTTCCCGCCCGACCTGCCGCCGCACTGGCTGCCCTACTTCGCCGTCGCGGACGTGGACGGCACCGCGGCCCGGGCCGCCACCCTCGGCGGGGAGGTCCTGATGCCGGCCACCTCGGTGCCGGCGGGCCCGCGGATCGCCGTCCTCAAGGACCCGCAGGGGGCCGCGTTCGGCGTCTACCGGGCAGGCACCGGGGGCTGATCCGCGCCGGCGACCGGCGCGGCCGGCCCGGCGCCGCCCGCCGGCCGCCGCCGGGTCCGCAGCGCGAGGACGCCGGCCGCGGCCGTCACGGCCACCGCGGTCAGCGGCACCACGTCGCCGATCCGGTCGTACACCGTGCGCTCCTGCGGGGCGGCCAGGGCCAGGCGCACCGTCAGCGCGCCGGTGCGGTCGGTGCCGAGCCGGGCCAGCTCCCGGCCCTGGGAGTCGAAGGCCGCCGAGACCCCGGTGAGCGAGGCCTGGACGACCGGGCGCCCGGTCTCGGCGGCCCGCAGCGCGCCCAGCGAGACGTGCTGCTCGGGCGCCCAGGTGTGCTGGAAGGTGGAGGTCGAGGACTGGTAGACCAGCACCCTGGCCCCCTCGTTCGCGGCGGCCCTGGACATGTCGGGGAAGGCCGATTCGAAGCAGATCAGCGCGCCCACCGGCAGCGGCGCGCCCGCCCGGTCGGTGACCGGCAGGACGTGGAACGCGGTGCCCGGGGCCCGGTTCTCGCCGGCGGCGCGGCTGACGCCGGCGATCCAGCCCAGCGCCGGCCGCAGCGGGATGTACTCGCCGAACGGCACCAGCCGGATCTTCCGGTACCGGTCGACGATGCCGTCCGGGTCGATCAGCACGGTGTCCTTGGAGATCCGCCCGTCGGCCTTGCGGGCGTCCTCGCCGGCCAGCAACTGGGCGCCGGTGGCCGCCGACAGCCCGCGCAGGGCGGCGAGCGTGGCCGTGTCGCGGTCCAGGTCGGCGGTGGTGCTGCTCTCGCCCCAGACCACCAGGTCCAGCGGCTGCCCGGCCAGCGCGGCGGTCGCCCGGACACTGGCGTCCAGCCGCTGCCCGGCGTCCTCGACCACCCCCGGCTGGATCAGCGCGACCGTCGCGGACCCCTCCGGCGCCGGCGCCGTCCGCAGTGCGAACAGCAACGGGCCGGCCAGCAGGACGGCGGCGGCGGCGCCCACCGCCAGCGCGCGGACCGGCCGGCGCCGGGCGCACAGCAGCACCGTGACCGCCGTGTTGACGGCCACCACGGCGGCGCTGACCAGCCAGATCCCGCCGACCGAGGCCAGCGCGAGCACCGCCGGGTGCTGCCACTGGGTCGCGCCCAGCAGCGCCCAGGGGCCGCCCAGCACATGCCAGGAGCGCGCGAACTCGGTGGTCACCCAGACCGCCGGGACGACCACCAGCGCGGCCAGCGCCCGGCGCGCGGTCACCGGCGGGCGCAGCAGCCGCCACACCGCCAGGCCGACCGCGCCCTGCAGGGCGCCGAAGAGCAGCGCGAGCGGCAGCAGCCCCGGGCCGATCGAGGGGATCAGCCAGTACATCGCGGTGAGGATGAAGCCGGCGCCGAACCACCAGCCCCGGACGGCCGCCTCCCGGGCGCCCGGGGACCGCTGCATCAGCAGCAGGCCGGGGACCAGACAGACCCAGGCCAGACCGCCCAGCCCGGCGGCCGGGAAGCACAGCACCGGGACGGCTCCGGCGACCAGTGAGGCGTAGCGAGGGGGCTGGGTCAGGGCGGCTCGGAGTGACATCCTCCGATTGTCCGCTTCGGTGCGTAATGTCACCAGGCCACGCGACCGGTGACGGTCGAAGAGTTTCACCCCGCCCGCCTGCCCGCGTTTTTGCCGGGGCATGCCCGGGCCGCCCGTCCTGCGGCAGGACGGGGGCGTCCTTCGGCAGGACGGGCGCGGCGGCGCGCTCAGGCCGCCGGGCCCTCCTGCGGGCCGGCCGCCTCCGGCCTGGCAGCCTCCGGGCCGGCCACGGTGATCGCCACCTTGCCGCGGGCGTGACCCCCGGCGAGATACCGGACGGCCCGGGGGACTTCGTCCAACCGGAAGGTCCGGTCGAGCAGCGGGGTGACCCGGCCCGCCTCGATCAGCCCGGCCAGCACACCCAGGTCGGCCCGGCCCGGTACGGCGAGCAGGCCACGCAGTCGTTGGCGGACGAAGGGCGAGAGCAGCAGCGCCCGGAGTGCCCGGTCGGTGCCGCCCAGCCACCGGCCGTCGTGCTCCCCGCCGACGATCACCAGCGTCCCCCGCGGGGTCAGCGCGCGCCGCAGCCGTGACAGCGGGCGGTTGCCCGCCGTGTCGACGATCAGGTCGTAGCGCCGCGGCCCGTCGGTGAAGTCCTCGCGGGTGTAGTCGCTGACGTGGTCGGCGCCGAGCGAGCGGACCAGCTCCGCCTTCGCGGGGCCGCACACCCCGGTGACCTCCGCGCCGAAGGCCTTGGCCAGCTGCACCGCGAACGACCCCACCCCGCCGGCCGCGCCGATCACCAGGACCTGCTGTCCCGCCCGCACCCGCCCGGCGTCGCGCAGCGCCCGCAGGGCGGTGACCGCGGACACCGGGACGACGGCCGCCTGTTCGAAGGTCAGGTTCGCCGGCTTCGGCGCGCAGCGCTCCGGCCGGACCAGGGCGTACTCGGCGAAGGAGCCCGCGCCGGTGCCGAACACCTCGTCGCCGACCCGGAGGTCCCGCACGCCGGGGCCGGTCGCCGCGACCCGCCCCGCGACGTCCAGGCCGCGGGTGCGCACCCGCGGGGCGCGGAGCCCGACGCCGAGCCGCACCAGGTAGGGAAGTCCGGTCGTCAGGTGCCGGACGCCGGGGTCGACACCGGCCGCGCGCACCCGCAGCAGGACCTCGCCGGGGCCGGGCACCGGCCGCTGGACGTCCCGCAGTTCCAGTACCTCGGGCGGGCCGTACCGGTCCTGGACGACGGCTTTCACGAGGGGTCTCCTTCACTGCCCGGCCCGGCGGCCGGCTGGTGGTCCGGGTACTGGAAGACGTCGTCGAGCGGGACGGCGAAGGCCCGGGCGATCTGGAAGGCCATCTCCAGCGAGGGGGAGTAGCGGCCCTGCTCGATGGCGATCACGGTCTGGCGGGTGACGCCGATCCGGGCCGCCAGCTCCGCCTGGGTCATCTCCCCGTGGGTGAACCGCAGGGCGCGGATCACGTTGGTGACCTTGGTCGGCTTCACCATCCGGGGAGCCCCCGGCGGTAGGCGACGATCTTGGCGGCGGAGCCGAGCACGGCGGACAGGACGAAGGCGAGGTACGTCGCGTTGGCGATCCAGAACGGGTCCGTCCGGGCCAGCGCCATGCCGAGCGCCGCCACCCCGCCGAGCACCACGAAGGACTGGCCGACGCGTTCGCCGAAGCGGTAGATCTCGCGGTCCCGCTGGTCCTTGCCGCCGCAGTCCTCGCGGGTGGTGGCCGCGGCCGCGATGTTGAGCACGACGGTGGCCACCACCGAGGCGGCGACGCTCCACAGCAGCGCGGCCGCGTACGGCACTTCGGCGAGCGGCGTGCCGTCGGCGGCGCCGAGGACGGCGGTGAGGTACGCGGCGTAGGCCGCGACGGTCACCACGCCCATGATCCATACGCGTTTCTCTTCGAGTGGCATGCCATCAATGTAAAGAATCCCAGACATCATGTCTATGTTCTTTGACATCCGACCTCGGCGGCCCCGGTGCGGTGGAGGAGGGCGCCGGACGCCGCCACGAAACAGGGCTGCCCCGACCGTGACGGTCGGGGCAGCCCTGCGGGACGGGGGCGGGGGCGGATCAGCCCTCGCCCTCCAGGTCGCCCTCGGTCTCCAGGAAGGCCGCCTGCAGTTGCTCGATCAGCTCCGGGTCGGGCTCGGCCCACAGGCCACGGCTCGCCGCCTCCAGCAGCCGCTCGCTGATCCCGTGCAGCGCCCAGGGGTTGGCGCCGGCCAGGAACTCCCGGTTGGTGGGGTCGAGCACGTACTCCTGGGTGAGCTTCTCGTACATCCAGTCGGCCACCACACCGGTGGTGGCGTCGTAGCCGAACAGGTAGTCGACGGTCGCCGCCATCTCGAAGGCGCCCTTGTAGCCGTGCCGGCGCATCGCCTCCATCCAGCGCGGGTTGACCACCCGGGCACGGAAGACTCGGGCCGCTTCCTCGGTGAGGGTGCGGGTGCGGACGGTCTCCGGGCGGGTCGAGTCGCCGATGTACGCCGTCGGGGCCTTCCCGGTGAGCGCCCGGACGGTGGCCACCATGCCGCCGTGGTACTGGAAGTAGTCGTCCGAGTCGGCGATGTCGTGCTCGCGGGTGTCGGTGTTCTTCGCCGCCACGGTGATCCGCTTGTACGCCGTCTCCATCTCCTCGCGGGCCGGGCGGCCCCCGAGGTCGCGGCCGTAGGCGTAGCCGCCCCAGACCGTGTAGACCTCGGCCAGGTCGGCGTCGGTGCGCCAGTCCCGGCTGTCGATCAGCTGGAGCAGGCCGGCGCCGTAGGTGCCCGGACGGGAGCCGAACACCCGGACGGTGGCCTTGCGCTCGTCGCCGTGCACCGCGAGGTCGGCCTGGACGTGCGCCCGGACGTAGTTCTGCTCGTCCGCCTCCTCCTGGCGGGCGGCCAGGCGCACCGCGTCGTCCAGCAGGTTGACCACATGCGGGAACGCGTCCCGGAAGAAGCCCGAGATGCGCAGCGTCACGTCGATCCGCGGCCGGCCGAGCTCGGCCAGGTCGATCGCCTCCAGGCCGGTGACCCGGCGCGAGGCGTCGTCCCAGACCGGGCGCACGCCGAGCAGTGCGAAGGCCTCCGCGATGTCGTCGCCGGCCGTGCGCATCGCGCTGGTCCCCCAGAGCGAGAGGCCGACCGAGGACGGGAACGCGCCGTCGTTGTCCGCCTGGTAACGCTCCACCAGCGAGGCGGCCAGCGCCTGGCCGGTCTCCCAGGCGAGCCGGCTGGGCACCGCCTTCGGGTCGACGGAGTAGAAGTTGCGGCCGGTCGGCAGCACGTTGACCAGCCCGCGCAGCGGCGAGCCGGACGGCCCGGCCTTGACGAAGCCGCCGCCCAGCGCGTGCAGCACCGCGTCCAGCTCGTCGGTGGTCGCGGCGAGCCGCGGGACGAGCTGGCGGGCCCCGAAGTCCAGCACCTCGGCGACGGCCGGCGGCAGCCCGGCGGCGACCTTCTCGACCGCCTCCGGCGCCCAGTCCTCGGCCTCCATCGCCTCGACCAGCTCGCGGGCCTTCGCCTCGGCCGCGTCGGTGGCGCCCAGCTTCAGCGCCGCCTCGTCCAGGCCGAGCGCCTCGCGCAGGCCGGGCAGCGCGGCGACGCCGCCCCAGATCTGCCGGGCCCGCAGGATGGCCAGCACGATGTTGACCCGGTCGACGCCGGCCGGGGCCTGGCCCAGCACGTGCAGGCCGTCCCGGATCTGGGCGTCCTTCACCTCGCAGAGCCAGCCGTCGACGTGCAGCAGGAAGTCGTCGAAGCCGTCGTCCTCGGGACGCTCGTCCAGGCCGAGGTCGTGGTCGAGCCGGGCGGCCTGGATCAGCGTCCAGATCTGGGCGCGGACGGCCGGCAGCTTGGCCGGGTCCATCGCGGCGATGTTGGCGTGCTCGTCGAGCAACTGCTCCAGCCGGGCGATGTCGCCGTAGCTCTCGGCGCGCGCCATCGGCGGCACCAGGTGGTCGACCAGGGTGGCGTGCGCGCGGCGCTTGGCCTGGGTGCCCTCGCCCGGGTCGTTCACCAGGAAGGGGTAGACCAGCGGCAGGTCGCCGAGCGCGGCGTCCGGGCCGCACTCCGCGGACAGCGCCGCGGTCTTGCCGGGCAGCCACTCCAGGTTGCCGTGCTTGCCGAGGTGGACGACCGCGTCGGCGCCGAAGCCGCCGTCCTCCTGGGCGGCCGCGATCCAGCGGTAGGCGGCCAGGTAGTGGTGCGAGGGCGGCAGGTCGGGGTCGTGGTAGATCGCGACCGGGTTCTCGCCGAAGCCGCGCGGCGGCTGGATCAGCACCAGCAGGTTGCCGGCCCGCAGCGCCGCCAGCACGATGTCGCCGTCGGGGTTCCTGCTGCGGTCCACGTACAGCTCGCCCGGGGCCGGGCCCCAGTGCCGCTCGACCTCCTCGCGCAGGCCGGCCGGCAGCTCGGCGTACCAGCGGCGGTAGTCCGCGGCGGGGATCCGGACGGGGTTGCGGGCGAGCTGGTCCTCCGTCAGCCAGTCCTGGTCGTAGCCGCCGGCCGCGATCAGGGCGTGGATCAGCGCGTCACCCTCGTGCGAGTCGTCGCCGTCGGCGGCCGGCGCCAGGCCGGGCAGCGCGTCCGGGCCGTCCAGCGGGCCGAGGTCCATGCCCTCCTCGCGCAGCCGGGACAGCAGGCGCACCGCGCTGGCCGGGGTGTCCAGGCCGACCGCGTTGCCGACCCGGGCGTGCTTGGTCGGGTACGCGGAGAGCACCAGCGCGAGCCGGCGCTCGGCGGCCGGGATGTGCCGCAGGCGGGCGTGCCGCACCGCGATGCCGGCCACCCGGGCGGCCCGCTCGGGGTCGGCGGCGTAGACGGTCAGGCCGTCCTCGTCCAGCTCCTTGAAGGAGAACGGGACGGTGATCAGGCGGCCGTCGAACTCGGGGACGGCGACCTGGGTGGCGGTGTCCAGCGGGGACAGGCCGTCGTCGCTGGCCTCCCAGGCGGCGCGCGACCAGGTCAGGCAGAGCGCCTGGAGGATCGGGCGGTCCAGCGCGGCCAGCGCGCCCGCGTCCCAGGCCTCCTCGTCGCCGCCGGCCGAGGCGTCGGCGGGGCGGGTGCCGCCGGCCGCCAGCACGGTGGTGACGATCGCGTCGGCCTGCCCCAGCTCGGCCAGCAGTTCGGGCTCGGCGCCGCGCAGCGAGGAGCAGAACAGCGGGCGGGGGCGGGCGCCCTTGTCCTCGATCGCCCGGCAGAGCGTCTCGACGAAGGCGGTGTTGCCGCTCATGTGGTGGGCGCGGTAGTAGAGCACCGCGATCACCGGGCCGTCGGCGTTCTCCGCCGTCGCGGTGCGCTCCAGCGGCCCCCACTCGGGCGCGGAGGCGGGCGCGGCGAAGCCGTGGCCGGTGAGCAGCACGGTGTCGGAGAGGAAGGCGCCGAGCTCGGCGAGGTTCGCCGGGCCGCCGTGCGCGAGGTAGGCGTGCGCCTCGGCGGCGATGCCGGCCGGGACGGTGGACAGCTCCATCAGCTGGGCGTCCGGGGCCTGCTCGCCGGTCAGCACGATCACCGGGCGGGGGCCGGCCAGCAGCGCGTCCAGGCCCTCCTGCCAGGCGCGGCGCCCGCCGAGCAGCCGGACCACCACCAGGTCGGTGCCCTCCACCAGCGCGGGGAGGTCGGTGGCGGTGAGCCGGGCGGGGTTGCCGAGGCGGAAGCCGACCGGGCCCTCGGACGCGCGGGCGCTCAGCAGGTCGGTGTCGGAGGTCGACAGAAGCAGGATCATGCGAAGGCCCTCCCGGCCTCGATGGCGGGCAGGGTCACGAGCACGGGTGTCGGCGCGGGTCCGGGCCCGGTCAGGGGCACGGCGCCCGGCGCGGGCAGGAGCCCGGGCGCAGGCATGCGGCAGCGCATAGGTCGAGCCTTCCTCGGGGTCCGCGCCCCGTGGGGGATCCCCGGCCGTCGGGCCGGGGGGATCGGGACGGCAGGAGTTCCTGGCTCCCACGGTCGGTGAACCGTGGTCACAGTGGCGGGACCGCACCGGGTTTTCACCGGTTTCCTCCCCTTTGCGCCGTCTCTGGCGTGAGCGGACCCCGAAGGATCCGCCCGGGAGCATAGTAGGGGCTGGGGGTGATCCACGGGACAGAGTCCCCGGCCGGATCCTGGGTATGCTCGCGGCCATGTCACCCTCACCCGACCTCGCAGGACCGGGCCCCGGCGTGCCCGACCGGGCGCGCGGGGACGCGTGTCCGGGGGCCCTTCGCCTACACACCGCCGACGACGGCGCGCTCGCCCGAGTCCGGCTGCCCGGCGGTCTGCTGACGGTCGGTCAGGTTCTCGCGCTGGCCGACGCGGCCGAGCAGCTCGGGGACGCGCAGCTGGAGACCACCTCGCGCGGCAACGTCCAACTGCGCGGCCTCCCCGAGGGCTGCGGGCAGGACCTCGGCGCCCGGTTGCGGGCCGCCGGCCTGCTGCCCTCCGACCGGCACGAGCGGGTCCGCAACATCGTCGCCTCGCCGCTCGCCGGCGTCGACGGCAACGGGCATGCGGACGTGACCACTTGGGCCCGCGAACTGGACGCCGCCCTGTGCGCCGCGGACTGGTCCACCGGGCTGTCCGGCCGCTTCCTGTTCGCCCTCGACGACGGCCGCGGCGACGTCGCCGGGCTCGACGCCGATGTGACATTGATCGCAAGCCCCGACGGCCAGGCACTCCTGCGCCTCGGGCGTGCCACCACCGGGCCGCGGGTGCCGGCCGGGCAGGCCGTCGCCACCGCGCTGCGCGCCGCCGAAGACTTCCTCACGCTGCTGCGCGAGAGCGGCACCAAGGCCTGGCGGATCCGCGAGGCCGACCCGGACGGCACCCGGCTGACGCCGCCCGGGACCGTCCTCGTCCCGCTGCCCGCCCTGCCGGGAGCGCTGCCGCAGGCCGGCCCGGTGACCGGACCGGACGGACGGCACGGCCTCTCGGTCGGACTGCCGTTCGGACGCGCCGGCGTCGCGCAGTGGCGGCTGCTCGCGGCGGCCGCCACCGACGGCGCCGGCGAACTGCGGGTGACCCCCTGGCGCGGTGCGGTGCTCCCCGGCCTCGACCCCGCCCGGTCGCCCGGGTGGGCCGACCGGCTGGCCGCCGCCGGCCTCGGACTCGACCCGCACTCCCCGTGGGAACGCGCCATGGCCTGCACCGGCACCCCCGGCTGCGCCAAGTCCCTGGCGGACGTCCGCGGTGACGCGGCCCACGCCCTCGCGACCGCCGGCCCCGGTGCCGGCGGCCTGCTGCCCGTGCACTGGTCGGGCTGCGAGCGGCGCTGCGGGCATCCGGCGGGCGAGTGGGTGGACGTGCTCGCCACGCCGGACGGATACCGGGTGGCCGTCCGCCGCCCGGACGTCACGTCCACCGACCAAGCAACGACAACGCAACAGATGGCCGACGCAGTGGCCCGGGCCCGGAGGACCAAGTGATCGAGTACGAGAAGGACGGGGCGGCGATCTACCGCGAGTCCTTTGCCACCATCCGGGCCGAGGTCGACCTTGCGGGCCTGCCCGCCGACGTCTCGCAGGTCGTGGTGCGCATGATCCACGCGTGCGGCATGACCGACCTGGTCGAGGACCTGCTGTGGTCCCCGGGCGTGGTGGCGGACGCGCGCAGGGCGCTGCGCGCCGGCGCGCCGATCCTCTGCGACGTGTCGATGGTCGCCAGCGGGGTGACCCGCAAGCGGCTGCCCGCCGACAACGAGGTGATCTGCACCCTCTCCGACCCCTCGGTCCCCGAGCTGGCGAAGAAGATGGGCAACACCCGCAGCGCCGCCGCCATGGAGCTGTGGCTGCCCCGGCTGGAGGGCGCGGTGGTCGCCGTGGGCAACGCGCCGACCTCGCTGTTCCGGCTGCTGGAGCTGATCGAGGCGGGGGCGCCGCGCCCGGCCGCCGTGATCGGCGTCCCGGTCGGCTTCATCGGCGCCGCCGAGTCCAAGCAGGCCCTGGCCGAGCATCCCTCCCGGCTGGAGCACCTGGTGGTCCGCGGCCGGCGCGGCGGCAGCGCGATGGCCGCCGCCGCCATCAACGCGATTGCGAGTGAAGAAGAGTGACGGACAGTCAGGCAACCATAGGTGGCACCGGGCGCCTCTACGGCGTCGGCCTGGGCCCCGGCGACCCGTCGCTGGTCACCGTCCGCGCCGCCGAACTCATCGGCAAGGCGGACGTGGTGGCGTACCACAGTGCCCGGCACGGCCGCTCGATCGCCCGCTCCATCGCCGAGCGGTACCTGACGGAAGGTCAGATCGAGGAGAAGCTGGTCTACCCGCTGACCGTCGAGACCACCGACCACCCCGGCGGTTACCGCGGCGCGATCGACGAGTTCTACGAGGAGGCCGCCGCCAGGCTGGCCGCCCACCTGGACGCCGGCCGCGACGTGGTGGTGCTCGCCGAGGGCGACCCGCTCTTCTACGGCTCCTACCAGCACATGCACAAGCGCCTCGCGCACCGATACCCGACCGAGGTGGTGCCCGGCGTGACCTCGGTCAGCGCCGCCGCCGCCCGGCTCGGCCGCCCGCTGGTGGAGGCCGAGGAGGTGCTGACCATCCTGCCCGGCACCCTGCCGGAGGAGGAGCTGGCGGCCCGGCTGGCCTCCACCGACTCGGCCGTGATCATGAAGCTCGGCCGGACCTTCCCCACCGTGCGCCGCGCCCTGGAGCGGGCCGGCCGGCTGGAGGACGCCCAGTACGTCGAGCGCGCCACCATGGCCGCCGAGCGGACGGCCCCGCTGGCCGAGGTCGACCCGGACACCGTCCCGTACTTCTCGGTGGCCGTACTGCCCAGCCGGATCGACCGGCCCGTCCCGGCCCCCGTGCCGGGCGAGGGCGAGGTGGTGGTGGTCGGCACCGGCCCCGCCGGGCCGCTCTGGCTCACCCCGGAGGCCCGCGGCGCCCTCGCCGGCGCCACCGACCTGGTCGGCTACACCACCTACCTGGACCGCGTGCCGGTCCGCGCCGGCCAGCAGCGGCACGGCTCGGACAACAAGGTGGAGGCCGAACGGGCCGAGTTCGCCCTCGACCTGGCCCGGCGCGGCCACCGGGTGGCCGTGGTCTCCTCCGGCGACCCCGGCGTCTTCGCGATGGCCACCGCCGTCCTGGAGGCCGCCGGCGCCGACCCGTACCGCTCGGTGCCCGTCCGGGTGCTGCCCGGCATGACCGCCGCGCACGCCGCCGCCTCCCGGGTCGGCGCGCCGCTCGGTCACGACTACGCGGTGGTCTCGCTCTCCGACCGGCTCAAGCCCTGGACGGCGATCGCCCGCCGGCTGCGCGCCGCCGCCGAGGCCGATCTGGTGCTGGCGCTCTACAACCCCGGTTCGAAGAGCCGCACCACGCAGGTCGGGCTGGCCCGCGACCTGCTGCTCGAACACCGCGCCCCGGAGACGCCCGTGGTGATGGCCCGGGACGTCGGCGGCCCCACCGAGCGGGTGCGGACCGTCCGGCTGGCCGATCTGGACCCGGCCGAGGTCGACATGCGGACCCTGCTGCTGATCGGCTCCTCGCAGACCCGGATCGTCGAACGCGACAACGGCACCGAGGTCGTCTGGACCCCGCGCCGCTACCCCGAGGACTGACGAAGGTGGCGCGGCACCGGCTCCGGGTATGTTCCGGGGCCGGTGCCGCGCCCGTCCGGTTGTCCGTACCGCGCGCGCCCTCTAGCGGGCCGTGGCAGGGAAGTTGAGCCGCATCACGGCGTCGAAGGCGACGTCGGGCAGCAGCCGCCGCGCGCCCATGGTGGCCCGCGCCAGCGTGCCGATGGCGTACCGGGCCCGGGGGCGGGCCGTGGTGGCCGCCCGGACGATGACCTTGGTCGCGGCCTCGGCCGGCACCGCGCCGCTCCGCCGGTTGAAGGTCCGGTTGGCGTACATGTCGGCGAGTTCGGCGCGGAACCGGCCGTAAGGGTCCTGCTCGTCGTGGGCCGCGCCGCCCCGCATGGTGTCCACCGCCGTGCCGGCGAAATCGGTGATGGTCGGGCCGGGCTGGACCACCACGACCTTCACCCCGAACGGCGCGACCTCCAGCCGCAGCGAGTCGCTGATCGCCTCCACCGCGTGCTTGCTGGCGTGGTAGAAGGCGCCGCCGGGCGGGCTGAAACGGCCGCCCATGGACGAGATGTTGACGATCCGTCCGCTCCCGGCGCGGCGCATTGCGGGCAGCACCAGCTGGGTCATCCGGACCAGCCCGAAGACGTTGGTCTCGAACTGCCGGCGCACCTCGTCGGGGGTGGCCAGCTCGACCGGCAGGTGCAGTCCGTACGCGGCGTTGTTGACCAGGATGTCCACGGCGCCGCGCTCGGCCTCGATCCGCGCGACGGCGGCCGCCATCGACTCCTCGTCGGTGACGTCCAGGGGGAGGGTGGCGAGGCCCTCGGCCGCCAGGTCGGCGAGCGTCTCGGGGCGCCGGGCGGTGGCGTACACCTGGTGGCCCAGCCGGTGCAGGGCGAGCGCGGTGCGGCGGCCCATGCCGGTGGAACAGCCGGTGATCAGGACGGTCTGCGGTCGGGCGGGGGTGCTCACGAGTCGGCCTTTCGGTGCAGGAGGTCCCAGACGGCGTCTTCCGCCACCTTGAGGGACGCGGGGGAGAGTTTGCCGATGCCGCCGGGGCGCAGGTGCTTGACCAGCCCGGTGAACGCGCCGATGGCGAGGGCGACCAGCTGCTGCGGGTCGCCGTCGCGGAGCTCGCCGGAGCGCTGGCCGCGCTCGATGAAGTCGCAGGCGACCCGGTCGACCTCGGCGGCCAGCGCCTGGCTCTCCGGGGCGAGGAAGGTGTCGTGCTGCTGGTGCTCCAGGAACACGAACGCGTCGTGGGAGCTGCCCGCGTAGCGGGTGAAACCCAGCCAGAACCGGCCGAACTCCTCGCGGACGGAGTGCACCGGCCCGCCCTCGACCAGCGCGTCGTTCAGCTGGTCGAGCAGGCCGCGCTTGGCGTACTGGAAGGCCGCGTTGCCGAGCGCCTCCTTGCTGGGGAAGTACCGGTAGATGCTGCCGACGCCGACCCCGGCCCGCTGGGCGACGGCGGGCATCTGGGTGCCTTCGTAGGTGCGCTCGGCGAAGAGGGAGAGCGCGCTGTCCAGGAGCTGCTGGGCGATGTCGGTTTTTCTGGGCACGGAATGAATGTTCATTCCGCTTAGGTCCGATGTCAAGCACCGACGGCGTCCGGGGGTGCGGCAGGCCGCCGAAGCGGTCCGCCGCACCCCCGGAAGGCAGGCCGGTCGTGCGGGCTCCTACAGGGCGGCGTCCCCGTGTCCGTGCGCGTCCCCGGGTCCGTCCCCGTGCCCGCCGTCGTCTCCGACCTCGGGCAGGCCCAGGTGGCCGCGCAGGGTCGCCGACGTGTACGCCGTCCGGAACAGGCCGCGCCGCTGGAGCTCCGGCACCAGGCCGTCCACCAGCGCGTCGAGGTCCTCGGCGAGCAGGGCCGGCCGCAGTCGGAACCCGTCCGCCCCGCCGTCGCGGAACCACTCCTCCAGGCGGTCCGCCAGTCCGGCCGGGGAGCCGGCGAACACGGCGGCGTCGCTGGTGAAGGGCTCGCCGTCGAGGGCGTCCAGGTCCGCCAGCCGCTCCTGCGCGGCCGCCTCGGTGCCCGCCAGCACCACGTTCAGGTCCGCGAACACCCGGAAGGACCGGTCCGCCCGGCCGGCCTCCTTGCGCAGCCCGTCCAGTTCCTCTCGGATCTCCAGCAGGCCGGCGGTGTCCGCCGGCGTGACGAAGGCGACCTCGGCGTGCCGGGCCACCAGGCGGTAGGGGATGGTGGCGTGCCCGAGGATCGCGATCACCGGTCGGCCCTGCGGCGGGCGGGGGACCCGGGCGCTGCCGGTGGCCCGCACATGGACGCCGTCGAAGTCCGCCGGGCGGATCAGCGCCTCGTCCACGAACCGCCCGCCCGCCAGGTCGCCGAGCAGCGCACCGGGCGCCCAGCTGTCCCAGTAGCCCAGCACTGCCCGGGTGAACTCGTCCGCCTCGTCGAAGAGTTCGATGAACAGCGGCCCGCCCTCGGGCTCCAGCGCCAGCTTCTGCTGCTCGGGCGTGACGTCCACCCGGGGCCGCCAGCCGGCCCGTCCGGCGCTCAGGTGGTCCAGGGTCGCGATCCGGTCCGCCACCTCGCCCGGGAGGCGGCCGGTCAGGCCGGTCGGCACCAGCCCGATCCTGCTGGTCGCCGCGGCCGCCACCGCCAGCACCTGGGCCGCCTCCAGCCGGCCGTGCGCCCGCCCCTCCCGCCGGGCGTGGATCGGCCGGGAGTCGTCCAGCGTGACGAAGTCCAGCAGCCCCTCCTCGGCCCGCCGCACCGCGTCCAGGTGCAGCGCGGCGGAGCCGAAGGCCGACTGCGGGGTGCGGGCGGTGCGCCGCCAGGCGGCCGGGTGGGCCCCGAACCCGTCCAGGGATACGGCGAGATGCAGCTGGCGTCCGACGGTCATGGTCACTCCCGGGTGCTTCGCGGTGACGGACCGTCCGCCCCCGTCCCAGCGTGGCGGTGGAGTACGAACGTTGTGCTGCGACTGTGTGAACCATGCCCGGCGCCGGGCCGGGTGGCGCCCCCCGGGCCCGAGCGTTCCCACGGCCTTGCCGTCCGGCAGGCCCGTGATCACCGGCGGGCGGTGGCCGAGCGGGAGCATCCGCAGCCATGGCCGGCCGTCCCGGGTGCGGGGGCGTGCACCGCGCGCCGGCCGCCTACCGGGACCCAGCTGGGACGATCGGCGGCCGACAGGGGAACATGGACGGTGGCGGCCACCCCGGCCGCGGTGCGGGCGACAGGGCTGGTGAAGGGACGGGTGGCGTCGATGGGAGCGTCCACTGGCTGGGTGCGGGGCGACGCGGCCGGGGTGGCCGGGGTGGCCGGGCCGCCGCCGGCCGGGGTTCGCCGGGCGGCGGTCCCGACCGCGAGGGGCACCCGTGGCTGAGCTCGGCGGCCGGGCGGCCCAGCTGAGGAGCAGCGGGCTGCGGCACGGCTGGACGACCGGCGCCTGCGCGACCGCGGCCACCAAGGCCGCGTACACGGCGCTGCTCACCGGGGCCTTTCCGGACCCGGTGACGATCACCCTCCCGAAGGGCCAGCAACCGGCGTTCGCGCTCGCGGTGGAGGAGTTGACGGTCGGTCAGGCGATGGCGGGGGTGGTGAAGGACGCCGGGGACGACCCGGACGTCACCCACGGCGCGCTGATCCGCTCGACCGTACGCCGGGGCGAGCCGGGCAGCGGGGTGGTGTTCCGGGCCGGGCCCGGGGTGGGGACGGTCACCAAGGCCGGGCTGCCGCTGCCGGTGGGGGAGCCGGCGGTCAACCCGGTGCCCCGGCAGATGATGCGGGACGCCGTCGCGGAGGTGGCGGCGGCCCACGGGGGCAGCGGCGACTTGGTGGTGGAGCTCTCGGTCGACCACGGCGAGGAGATCGCCCGTTCCACCTGGAACCCCCGGCTCGGCATCCTGGGCGGCCTGTCGATCCTGGGCACCACCGGCATCGTGGTGCCCTACTCCTGCTCGGCGTGGATCGACAGCATCCGGCGCGGGGTGGACGTCGCCCGGGCCGCCGGGCGGACGCACGTGGCCGGCTGCACCGGTTCGACGTCGGAGAAGGTCGCCGTCGCCGTGCACGGGCTGCCCGAGGACGCGCTGCTGGACATGGGCGACTTCGCCGGCGCGGTGCTCAAGTACCTGAAGCGCCACCCGGTGCCCCGGCTGACCATCGCGGGCGGGTTCGCCAAGCTCTCCAAGCTGGCCGCCGGGCACCTGGACCTGCACTCGGCCCGCTCCCAGGTCGACAAGGGCTACCTGGCGGGCCTGGCCCGCGAGGGCGGTGCCGGGCCGGAGCTGGTCCGGGCCGTCGCCGATGCCAACACCGCGCTGGAGGCGATCCAGCTCTGCCGGGCGGCCGGTGTGCCGCTCGGCGACCTGGTGGCCCGGGCGGCCCGGGCCACCGCGCTGGGGGTGCTGGTCGGCTCGCCGGTCGCCGTCGACGTGATCTGCATCGACCGGGCGGGCACCGTCGTCGGCCGCGCCGACCCGCTGGGCCCGGCCGCCGGGGGCTCCTGACCGGCGCGGCTACCGCGCCAGCGCGGGCCGGGCCGGGTCGTGTTCCGTGCCCGTACGGCGCCGTACCCGCGGGCTCCTGGGCACCGCCGCGCCGGTCGTCGGCCCGGGCCACGGGAACCGCGTCCCGCTCCGTGCCGTCCGGACCCGGGCGAAGCGCCGGGCGAACCTGCCCGCGCCGGGATCCGTACCGGGTTCCGCCCCGCCGTTGCGGTCGGGGCCGGCGGCGGGGCGGGGGATCGCGGCGGGCCGGCGGGCCGCCGCGCAGGCGGGGGGCGCGGTGCCGGGCGGTACGGCGAGGTGCGCCCAGGCGGCCTTGTGGTGCGGGAACTCCAGGAACCCCCAGCGCAGGGCCAGGGTGTCGACGATGTGCAGGCCCCGGCCGGACTCCTGGTCCTCGCCGGCCGCCGGCGGGCCGTCGGGGTACTGCCGGGAGCGGTCGTGGACCTCGACGGCGAGTATCCCGGGCCCGTGGAGCCGCAGGTGGATGTGGACCTCGGAGCCCCCGCCGTGCCGGATGGCGTTCGTCACCAGCTCGGTGACGACGAGTTCGAGGTCGGTGGTGTCCTCGATCGGGATGCCGAGAGCGCGGACCTCGGCCACGGCCCTGGCCCGCACGCCCGCGACTTCCCGCGGGGCGGACGGGACCGCCCAGGTGGCTCGGGGGAGGAAGGAGATGTCTGCTGAATCGGACATGGCGGTCCTTCGTACGGCGATCGGGCGGCGGTTGCTCCACGGGTCCGACGGGTGCCGGGTGAGGTCGGGGGGGCCTCGGTCCAGGCGGTGGGGACACTTTTCAGTGAAGCCATGATCTCTAGAGAAGTCAATAACCTCTCTAGAGAAATGGCCGGTTCGGGATGCGCAGCACCGATAGCAGGCCGAGCGGTGCCGCCCTAGGATGTCTAGAGAGGAAGCGAGGAATCGAACCCATGGCCAACTCGGACAACCGTCGGCAGCCCAAGTACCAGCAGATCGCCGATGCCCTCAAAGAGGCCGTCAGGACCGGCGAGTACGCGCCCGGCGACCGCCTCCCCGGCGAGAACGACCTCATGGCCACCTACGAGGTGGCGCGGATGACGGCCCGTCAGGCCCTGGGTGTGCTGCAGAGCGAGGGGATCGCGGAGGCCCGCAAGGGGGTGGGCGTTTTCGTCCGGGTCTTCCAGCCGCTGCGGCGGCAGGGCATCAAGCGGCTGTCCGCAGGGCAGTGGGGTTCGGGACGTTCGATCTGGTCCGCCGACATAGCGGAGCGCGTCCTGGTGGTGGACCAGGTGAACGTGGCGGAGTCGACGGCGCCGGCCCGGGTGGCCGAGGTGCTCGGGGTGGACCCGGCGCGTCCGGTCTGCGTCCGCAGCCGCCGGTTCGTGCTCGACGGCAAGCCCGTCCTGCTGTCCAACTCCTACCTCCCGGTGGACCTGGTCGCCCGCTCGGCGATAACCGAGGAGGACACCGGACCGGGCGGCACCTACGCCCGGCTCGCCGAACTCGGCCACAAGCCCGTGCACTTCCGCGAGGAGATCCGGTCCCGGATGCCCTCCCAGGACGAGGCGGACCGGCTGCGCCTCTCCGCCGGCACCCCCGTGATGCTGATCTGCCGCACCGCGTTCGCCGAGGACGGCCGGGCCGTCGAGGTGAACGAGATGACGCTCGACTCCGCCTCGTACGTGCTGGAGTACGACTTCGACGCCTGAGCGCCCGCGGGCTGCTCCTGCGGCCCCACGGCCCGGCACCGGCCCCACGGCCGCCCCGGCCCCCGCCAGGCCCCGTCCACGCGAAAGGTCCCGCGGACCGTCGCCAGGACGGTCCGCGGGACCTCTCACTCATACGCTTGCGGGCCCCCGCGGGGACTCGTGCCGGCCCGGGGTCAGCCCAGGGTCGCGACGGCCTCGTTGAAGGTCGCCGACGGACGCATCACGGCCGCCGCCTTGGCGGGGTCGGGCTGGTAGTAGCCACCCAGGTCGGTCGCCGAACCCTGGACCGCGATCAGCTCGGCGACGATGGTCTGCTCCTGCTCGGTGAGCGTCTTGGCGAGTGCCGAGAACGCCTCCGCGAGCTGGGTGTCGTCGCTCTGCTTGGCCAGCTCCTGGGCCCAGTAGAGAGCCAGGTAGAAGTGGCTGCCGCGGTTGTCGATGCCACCGAGGCGGCGGCTCGGCGACTTGTCCTCCTCCAGGAAGCTGCCGGTGGCCCGGTCCAGCGTGTCGGCGAGGACCTGGGCGCGGGCGTTGCCCGTGGTCTGCGCGAGGTGCTCGAAGCTGACGGCCAGCGCGAGGAACTCGCCCAGGCTGTCCCAGCGGAGGTAGTTCTCCTTGACCAGCTGCTGGACGTGCTTCGGGGCGGAGCCGCCGGCGCCGGTCTCGAAGAGGCCGCCGCCGTTGATCAGCGGGACGACCGAGAGCATCTTGGCGCTGGTGCCCAGCTCCAGGATCGGGAACAGGTCGGTGAGGTAGTCGCGCAGCACGTTGCCGGTCACCGAGATGGTGTCCTCGCCGCGGCGGATGCGCTCCAGCGAGAAGGCGGTGGCCTTCTCCGGCGACAGGATCTCGATCTGCAGCCCGTCGGTGTCGTGCTCCGGCAGGTACGCGTTGACCTTGGCGATCAGGTTGGCGTCGTGGGCGCGGCTCTCGTCCAGCCAGAACACCGTCGGGTTGCCGGTGGCGCGGGCGCGGTTGACGGCGAGCTTCACCCAGTCGCGGATCGGCACGTCCTTGGTCTGGCACATGCGGAACACGTCGCCGGCGTCGACCGGCTGCTCCAGCACGACCTCGCCGGCGCCGTCCAGGACCCGGACCGTGCCGGCGGCGGCGATCTCGAAGGTCTTGTCGTGGCTGCCGTACTCCTCGGCCGCCTGCGCCATCAGGCCGACGTTCGGCACCGAACCCATGGTGGCCGGGTCGTAGGCGCCGTTGGCGCGGCAGTCGTCGATGACGACCTGGTAGATGCCCGCGTAGCTGCTGTCGGGGATGACGGCGAGGGTGTCGGCCTCCTTGCCGTCCGGGCCCCACATGTGGCCGGAGGTGCGGATCATGGCCGGCATCGACGCGTCGACGATGACGTCGCTCGGGACGTGCAGGTTGGTGATGCCGCGGTCCGAGTCGACCATCGCGAGGGCCGGGCCCTCGGCGAGCTCGGCGTCGAACGAGGCCTTGATCTCGGCGCCCTGGGCCAGCGAGTCCAGGCCCTTCAGGATGCCGCCGAGGCCGTCGTTCGGGCTCAGGCCGGCCGCCGCGAGCACCTCGCCGTACTGGGCGAAGGTCTTCGGGAAGAAGGCGCGCACCACGTGGCCGAAGATGATCGGGTCGGAGACCTTCATCATGGTGGCCTTGAGGTGCACCGAGAACAGCACACCCTCGCTCTTGGCGCGGGCGACCTGGGCGGCGAAGAACTCGCGCAGCGCGGCGACGCGCATGACGGAGGCGTCCACGACCTCACCGGCGAGGACCGGGACCGACTCGCGCAGCACGGTGGTGGTGCCGTCGGCGGCCGCCAGCTCGATCCGCAGCGCGCCGGCCTCGGCGATCACGACGGACTTCTCGGTGGAGCGGAAGTCGTCGGCGCTCATGTGGGCGACGTTCGTCTTCGACTCGGGCGTCCAGGCACCCATGCGGTGCGGGTGCGCCTTGGCGTAGTTCTTCACCGAGGCGGGCGCGCGGCGGTCGGAGTTGCCCTCGCGCAGCACCGGGTTGACGGCGCTGCCCTTGACCTTGTCGTACCGGGCGCGGACGTCGCGGTCCTCGTCGGTCTTCGGGTCGTCCGGGTAGTCCGGCAGCGCGTAGCCCTGCGCCTGCAGCTCCGCGACCGCGGCCTTCAGCTGCGGTACGGAGGCCGAGATGTTCGGCAGCTTGATGATGTTGGCCTCGGGCGTCTTGGCGAGCTCGCCGAGCTCGGCGAGCGCGTTGTCGATGCGCTGGCCCTCCTCAAGACGCTCCGGGAAGCTGGCGATGATGCGCCCGGCCAGGGAGATGTCGCGCGTCTCCACGCTGACGCCCGCCGTCGAGGCGTAGGCCTGGACCACCGGCAGGAACGAATACGTTGCCAGGGCCGGGGCCTCGTCGGTGTGCGTATAGATGATGGTCGAGTCAGTCACCGTTACTCCGCTTCACGTCTACAACGTCTCGATATCAAGATATCTCGTGCCTGCCCCTCTCCGACACCCAACCCCCGTGTCGAGCGACGGCGAACCGGCCGCCGCCGGCGGCCGGGCGCCGGCCGGGGCGCCCCCGTTCCCAGGGTGACCTGCTCGCGGCCGGTGCGCCGCTCGGCGGCGCCGGGCGGGACGGACCCGCGCCGTGGGCGCGGCCGGGTCGCGGGGCGAGTCCGTCCCGGCGGCGGGTGAACGGTGGAGTGCCGGAGTGCCGGGGTGCCGGAGTGCCGGAGTGCCGCGGCGCCGCTCAGCGGGCGTCGGCCGGCGCGGTGCGGGTGCTCCCGGCCCGGGTACCTGCGGCCGCCGGTGCTGCGGCTGCCGGGGCCGGGGCCGGCCCGCCGTGCGGGCGGGGGACGGGCAGGGCGTGCGGGCGCCGCCCGGCCAGGCGGCAGCCGAGGCAGTCGGGATGGCCCTGGCGGGCGGCGGTGTCACGGGTGCGCCAGTCGCGGCGGCCGGCGGGGCGGGGGCCGGTGGGCTTGCCCCGGCCGGCCAGGTGCAGCAGCCAGGTGGCGAGGGCGGCAAGGACGAGGACCGCGCCGCCGGCCCGGAGGCCGGCGGGGGAGCCGGCGACGAAGGCCAGGCCCATGACGGTGCTGCCGGCGATGGTCAGGGCGCTGCCGGTCCAGCCGGCGACGGTGTGGCCCATGTCGTGGTCGCCGTGTGTGGACATGTCGACTCCTGGGATGGCGTGGTGATGGGGAGGGGGTGGGGCAGGCGGGGGCGCCCCCGGACAGTGGTGCGGCGGGTGTGCGGGTGCGCCGGCCGGGGAGAATGGGGGCCGGGAGACAAATTATCTCACGAGCTAAGTAGCTTAGATCGTAAGGGGAATCTCTGTGGAGGGCAAGGAGCGCCCGGAGGCGACGGCCGCGCAGGCGCTGTACGCGATGGACCGGATGATCGCGCTGGCCCAGTTCGGGCAGCAGGACATCGCGGGGCGGCTCGGGCTGAACGTCACCGACCTCACCTGCCTCGGCTTCGTCATCGAGGCCGCCCTGGCCGGCGAGTCGCTCACGGCGGGGGACCTGGCCGAGCGGGCCCGGCTGACCACCGGCGCCGTGACCGGCGTGCTCAACCGGCTGGAGAAGGCGGACTACACCCGCCGGGAGGCGGACCCCAAGGACCGCCGCCGGGTCCGGGTGGCGATGGAGGACACCGCGCAGGCCCGCATCATGGCGGTCTACGGCCCGTTCTACGAGCGGCTGGGCGCCCTGTTCGGCGACTACACCCCCGACGAGACCGCCGTACTGGCGGACTGGTTCACCCGCGCCAAGGCCGCGATGCAGCTCTCGCTGGACGAGATCAGGGAGGGCGGGGCGGCGCCCGGCGTCTGACCGCCGGCGCGGCACGGCACGGCGCGCCGGGCGCCCTGGTCAGCGGATCGGCCCGCCGCCGGTCAGTCGGTCGGCCCGCCCTCCGTCAGCCAGGCGACCGCCGCCGCCACGTCCTCGGCCACCGGTACGCCGCCCGGCAGCTCCGGGCGGCGGACGATCACCACCGGGAGGCCCAGCTCGCGGGCGGCGGTGAGCTTGGGGGCGGTGGCGGCGCCGCCGCTGTCCTTGGTGACCAGGACGTCGATGCGGTGCTCACGCAGCAGGGCCCGCTCGTCCGCGAGCGTGAACGGACCACGGGCCAGCAGGACTTCGGTGTGCGCGGGCAGCGGCTCCGCGGGCGGGTCGACCGAGCGGGCCAGGAAGCGCAGCGCGTCCAGGCCGGCGAAGGCGGCCATGCCCTGGCGGCCGGTGGTGAGGAAGACCCGGCGGCCGAGGGCGGGCAGCGCGGCCGCGGCCTCGGGCAGCGAGGCCACCGGGTGCCAGCGGTCCCCCTCGGCGGGGCTCCAGCCGGGGCGCCGCAGGGCGAGCAGCGGCACGCCTGCGGCGGCGGCCGCCTCGGCGGCGTTGCGCGACATCACCTCGGCGAACGGATGGGTGGCGTCCACCAGGGCGTCGATGCGCTCGGCGCGCAGCCAGTCGGCGAGGCCCTCCGCGCCGCCGAAGCCGCCGATCCGCACCTGTCCGGCGGGCAGCCGCGGCTCGGCCACCCGTCCGGCCAGCGAACTCGTCACCAGCCGGCCCGGGTCGGCGGCCGGCCCGGTGGCCAGCGCCGCCGCCAGCAGGCGGGCCTCGGTGGTGCCGCCGAGGATCAGCACCCGGCGCGGCGCGGGGCGGACGGGGCCGGCCGCGGCGGGGTGTGCGCAGGCCTGGCCGGCCCCGGCGGCGTCGGACCGGGGCATCAGGCGCCGCAGGCCTCGTGCGGGCGCTCGCGCCCGGCCGAGTAGAGGTGGCTGTCGCGGAACTGCTCGGCGCCCAGCGTCCGGCCGACCAGGATGACGGCCGTGCGCACCACGCCGGCGGCCTTGACCTGGCCGGCGATGTCGGCGAGCGTGCCGCGCAGCACCAGCTCGTCCGGCCGGCTGGCCATCGCGACGACGGCGGCCGGGCAGTCGGCGCCGTAGTGCGGCAGCAGCTCCTCGACCACGTCGTCCACGTACCCGGCGGCCAGGTGCAGCACCAGCAGGGCGCGGCTGCGGCCGAGCGTCGCGAGGTCCTCGCCCTCGGGCATCGGGGTGGCGCGCTTGGCGACCCGGGTCAGGATCACGGTCTGGCCGACGGTCGGCACGGTCAGCTCGCGCTTGAGCGCGGCGGCGGCCGCGGCGAACGCGGGGACGCCGGGGACCACCTCGTACGGGATGCCCGCCGCGTCCAGCCGGCGCATCTGCTCGGCGACGGCGCTGAACACGGACGGGTCGCCGGAGTGCAGCCGGGCGACGTCCTGGCCGGCCTCGTGGGCGGCGGTGATCTCGGCGACGATCTGGTCGAGGGTCAGCTGGGCGGTGTCGACCAGCCGGGCGTCCGGCGGGCATTCGGCGAGCAGTTCCCGGGGGACGAGGCTGCCGGCGTAGAGGCAGACCCCGCAGCGGGCCAGGGTCCGGGCCCCGCGCACGGTGATCAGGTCGGCGGCGCCGGGGCCGGCCCCGATGAAGTGGACGGTCATGAGGGGCTCCTACTGAACGGCGGGCGGCTGCGTCGGGAGGGACGGCTGCGTCGGGCGGGACGACGGGGCGGGCGGTGGGTCGGCCGGGAGGTCGGCCGGGAGGCCGGACGGCTTGACGGCGGACCACTGGGTGACGGGCATCGCCTGCCGCCAGCCGGTGAAGCCGCCCACCGGTACGGCGTGCGCGACGGCCAGCCGCAACAGCTCGCCACCGTGGCGGCGGTACCACTCGGTGAGCAGCGCCTCGGACTCCAGCGTGACGGTGTTGGCGACCAGCCGGCCGCCCGGCGGCAGCGCCGCCCAGCAGGCCTCCAGCAGACCGGGGACGGTGAGCCCGCCGCCGATGAACACGGCGTCGGGGACGGGGAGCCCGTCGAGGGCGGCGGGCGCCGGGCCGGTGACCACCCGCAGTCCGGGCACGCCGAGGGCGGCCGCGTTCCGGGTGATCCGGCCGGCCCGGACGGGGTCGCGTTCGATGCTGACGGCGCGGCAGTCGCGGTGCGCGCGCAGCCACTCGACGGCGATCGAACCGGAGCCGCCGCCGACGTCCCAGAGCAGTTCCCCGGGGGCGGGGGCGAGCGTGGCGAGGGTGGCGGCCCGGACGTGGCGCTTGGTCAGCTGGCCGTCGCTCTCGTACCGGGAGTCCGGCAGGCCCGGCACCACCGAGGTGCGGACGCCGTCGCCGGCGCAGTCGACCGCGATCAGGTTGAGCGGGTCGCCGGGCGGGTGCGGCCAGCCGTCGGCGGCGCCGTCCAGCTGCCGCTCGGCCGGGCCGCCGAGCTGTTCCAGCACCCGCAGCCGGCTGGCGCCGAAGCCGCGCGCGGTCAGCAGGGCGGCGACCGCCGCCGGGGTCGTCGCGTCGGCGCTGAGCACCAGCAGCCGGCGGCCGGGGTGGAGGGCCAGGGTGAGGCTGTCGAGCGGGCGGCCGACCAGGCTGACCACCTCGGTGGCCTCGAGCGGCCAGCCGAGCCGCGCGCAGGCGTGGCTGACCGAGGAGGGGTGCGGCAGGACGCGCAGCCGGTCGGCGCCGACCGTCTCGGCGAGCGTGCGGCCGATGCCGAAGAACATCGGGTCGCCGCTGGCCAGCACGCAGATCCGGCGGTCCTGGTGGGCGGCGAGCAGCCCGGCGACGGCGGGGCGCAGCGGAGAGGGCCAGCGGACCCGCTCGGCGGTGGCCTCGGCGGGCAGCAGGTCGAGCTGGCGCGGGCCGCCGATCACCACCTCGGCCTCGCGCAGGGCCTGCCGGGAGGTGTCGGCCAGGCCCGGCCAGCCGTCGGCGCCGATCCCGACGACGGTGATCGGGCGGCCCGCCGGCGCCGGGGCAGGGACGGTGGCCAACAGGTACTCCTCGCAGGTCCGGAAGGGGGCAGCGGCAGCCTACCCGGCGCTTCGCGCCCTGGTCGCGGGGCCCGTGGCCGCCGGCACGGGTGGAGGGCCGCGGTGCCGCCGGTGGCACCCGGGCGGGAGCGGGGGGCGAGGGCCGGTTCCGCCTCGGGACCGGCGGCGCCCGGGGCGACGCCGGGCAGGGACGGGACTGCTGGGTTAGGTTCGGCGAGGGGGTACCTCGGCACGTGACGGAGGACACCATGCCCGACTCAGCGGTTCCGTACACCACCAGCAACGCCGGCGTCCCGGTGCCGAGCGACGAGCACTCGCTCACGGTGGGACGGGACGGCCCGATCCTGCTGCACGACCACTACCTGATCGAGAAGATGGCCCAGTTCAACCGGGAGCGGGTGCCCGAGCGGGTGGTGCACGCCAAGGGCTCCGGGGCGTACGGCGTCTTCGAGGTGTCGGAGGACGTCAGCCGCTGGACGAAGGCGAAGCTCTTCCAGCCCGGCCGGCGGACCGAGCTGCTGGCACGGTTCTCGACCGTCGCGGGCGAGCAGGGCAGCCCGGACACCTGGCGCGACCCGCGCGGCTTCGCGTTGAAGTTCTACACCGAGGACGGCAACTACGACCTGGTGGGCAACAACACCCCGGTCTTCTTCGTCCGCGACACGATCAAGTTCCAGGACTTCATCCGCTCGCAGAAGCGGCGGCCGGACAACGGGCTGCGCGACCACGACATGCAGTGGGACTTCTGGACCCTGTCGCCCGAGTCGGCGCACCAGGTCACCTGGTTGATGGGCGACCGCGGCATCCCGAAGTCGTACCGTCACATGAACGGCTACGGCTCGCACACCTACATGTGGATCAACGCGGACGGCGAGCGGTTCTGGGTCAAGTACCACTTCAAGACCGACCAGGGCGTCGACTTCCTCACCCAGGAGGAGGCCGACCGGCTCGCCGGCAGCGACCCCGACCTGCACCGGCAGGACCTGTACGACGCGATCGACCGCGGCGAGCTCCCGTCCTGGACGCTGTACGTGCAGGTGATGCCCTTCGAGGCGGCCGCGGGCTACCGGTTCAACCCCTTCGACCTGACCAAGGTGTGGCCGCACGGTGATTTCCCGCTGGTCAAGGTCGGCCGGATGACCCTCAACCGCAACCCCGAGGACTTCTTCGTCCACATCGAGCAGGCCGCCTTCGAGCCGTCCAACCTGGTGCCCGGCATCAGCGTCTCGCCCGACAAGATGCTGCTCGGGCGGATCTTCTCCTACCCCGACACCCACCGGTACCGGATCGGCCCCAACTACGCGCAGCTGCCGCCGAACCGCCCGCACGTGCCGGTCCACTCGTACGCCAAGGACGGGCCGATGCGCTTCGACCCGAGCCGGGCGGGGGCGCCGTACGCGCCGAACTCCTACGGCGGCCCGGCCGCGGCGGCGGACCGCTTCGACGACCCGTCGGCCGGCTGGCGGACCGGGGGCGAGATGGTCCGTGAGGCGTACGGCCTGCACCCGGAGGACGACGACTGGGGCCAGGCGGGCACCATGGTCCGCGAGGTGCTGGACGACGCCGCCCGCGACCGGCTGGTCTCCAACATCGTCGGGCACCTGCTCGCGGGCGTGAGCGAGCCGGTGCTGGCGCGCGCCGTGCAGTACTGGCGCAACGTCGACAAGGATCTCGGCGACCGGGTGGCCGCCGGGGTCCGTACGGCGTGAGCGGCGGGCCGCCGGCCGGGTGACCGGCCCGGTGGCGGGCACCCGCGGCGGGTCCGGGTCCTGATCCGGACCCGCCGCCCGGCTGCGTGGGGCGGGCCGGCGGCGGACCGGTCAGCGCCGCGTCCAGTCGCCCGAGTCGATCGGCGCGGGGCCCGACCGCAGGCGGGCCGCGGTGCGCGGGCCGGCGAGGTAGACCCAGGCCTCGGCCTGGCCGTCGGCGGTCCGCACCGCCCGGCGCAGCCGGACGTACTCGCCGGAGCCGTCCGGCCGGCAGTCCTCCAGCCGGTCGAGGCCGGCCAGCACGGACGGGTACCCGGCCGGGAACACCGTCACCAACTCGCCGACCACCTGCCGGTCGGGGTCGGGGACGGCGTACGGGAAGCCGGGGCCCTCGTACAGGGCGGCGCCGGGCAGCACGGCGGGGCGGACGGCGGCGCAGAGCCCGTCCAGGTGTGCGGCGTGGTTGCGGCCGCCCGTTCGGAGTGTGCCGTACACGAAGAACGGAAGCTGGGCGGGGTCGGCGGGCACGGTTCGGGCCTCCTGGGGGCGTGCGTGGGGCGGGTGCGGGGAGGGGCCCACGGTAGCTCCGGCCGGGCCGGGCCGGATACCCACTGGCGCCAGGGGCCGATGGTGCGGTGTCATGGCGGGGTTCGTACAGCAGCGTCCCAGGGAGACACCCATGACAGCTCCGGCCCCGCAGAGACCCTCGGACGCCCCGGACGGCCCCGGCACCCCGGGCAGCGCCGACGGGACGGGAGGGCCCGGTCCGGCGGCGGGAGCCGTGGTCGAGGACGCCGTCGTCGAAGCGGTCGCCGGGCAGACCGCCGCCGTGAAGACCGTCGCCGTGAAGACCGTCGCTGTGAAGACCGCCGGCGGGCAGGCCGCCGCCGGGACGGCGAAGCCGCCCGCCGACCGGCCCCGGATCAGCGGCGCGGTCTGGGGCGCGCTCGCCATCGTCTACGTGCTCTGGGGATCCACCTACCTGGCGATCCGGATCACCATCGAGACCATGCCGACCTTCCTCTCGGCCGGCTCGCGGGCCCTCACCGCCGGACTGCTGCTGCTCGGCCTGGTCGCCTGGCGCCAGGGCCCGGCCGCCGTCCGGGTGACCGGGCGCCAGCTCCGGTCCGCCGCCCTGGTCGGCGTGCTGCTGCTGACCGGCGGCAACGGCCTGGTGGTGCTCGGCGAGCACTCCATCCCGTCCGGGCTGGCCGCCCTGCTGGTCGCGATCGTCCCGCTCTGGATGGTGCTGCTGCCGATCGCGTTCGGCGGCGCCCGCCCGCGCCCGGCCGCGCTCGGCGGGGTGCTGCTCGGACTGGCCGGCCTCGCCGTCCTCTCCTCCCCGGCCTTCGGCGGGGACATCGCGATCGGCGGGGTGATCTCCGTGGTGGCGGCGACCCTCACCTGGGCGGCCGGCTCCTTCGCCGCCCGCCGGATCGACATGCCGCGCAACGCCTTCGCGGCCAGCGCCTACCAGATGATCGCCGGCGGCATCGCCAGCCTGCTGGTCGCGCTGGGCCGCGGCGAGCAGCACGGCTTCGACCCCGCGCAGGTCTCCGGGCGGTCCTGGCTGGCCCTCGCCTACCTGGTGGTCTTCGGCTCGCTGGTGGCCTTCACCGCGTACGCCTGGCTGCTCCAGTCGGCGCCGCTGACGCTGGTCGCCACCTACGCCTACGTCAACCCGGTGGTGGCGGTGCTGCTCGGCTGGCTGGTCCTCTCCGAGCCGCTGACCGGGCCGATCCTGCTGGGTGGCGCGATTGTGGTGGCGGCCGTGTGTGTGGTCGTCAGCACCGAACGAAGGCGCTGAGCGGCGGCGCCGAGCGACGGCGCGGGTGAGCTCGGCCCCGACGCCCGGTGAGCGGGACGGACGCCCCGGCGGGTGCGCGGCCCGGTCAGCGCCCCCGGCGGGCGGCGGGCAGCAGGGCCGCCCGCCGCCAGCGGTACTCCGACCGGTGGTCGATGATCCCGAGCTCGGTGAAGAACTGCACGGCCTTGCGGGCCCACTCGGCCTTGGTCTGCTGCCAGTGCGGGTTCGCGGCGGCCGCCTGCCGGGCGGCCCTCGGGTCCAGACCTGCCAGCGCGTACACCCGGGGGTGGATCACCTCGGCGACCGACTGCTGCGCCAGCAGGCCGAGCGCCTGCCGGAACAGCGCCCGCCGAGGGGCGCTCAGTGCGGCCCAGCGACGCTCCAACTCCGGCTTGGCGTAACCGATGTGGCGGGCCTCCTCGATCACGTGGATCCGGGCCACCGAGCGGGCCAGCGGCTGCAGGCTCTCGTCCCGCATCATCTCGCGTTGCAGGGCGTCGGTGAACTCCTCCACGAAGATCGCGCCGGCGAAGGTCATGGTGGTGTCGTTGATCAGGAAGTGCAGCCGGCCGAGCCGCTGCGCCCGGCGGGTCGGCCGGGCGGACGGGTAGCCGGTCTTGGTCAGGTAGCGCGCGAACATGGTCGAGTGCCGGCACTCGTCGGCGACCTCGGTCAGCGCGTACTGCGCGTGCTTGGTGGTCAGGTCGCTCTCGTAGACGTGCCGGACCAGGCCCTCCATCAGGATCAGTTCGAACCAGATGCCCGCCGATATGGTGCTGGCCAGCTCGTGGACGCTCAGCTGGGCCCGCTGCCGGTGCGTCATGGAGTCCCAGAGCGGCGTCCCGTACAGCGACACGCGGTGCGGCGGGATCGCGAACTGGTCCGGGTCCAGCGGTGCGTCCCAGTCGATCTCGGTGAGCGGGTCGTGCGAGTGCTTGGCGGAGACCCGCAGCAGGCGCTCGGCGTTCAGTTCGCGCTCGGTCGTGGCGGTGGCGGTGGCGGTGGCGGTGGCGGCGGTGGCGGTGGTGGCGGTGGCGGCGGCGGTGGTGGCGGCGGCGCGATCGGTCATCGGTCGGCTCCCGTGGGGATGGCGGTGAGGGTGGGGGTGGCGCTCATCGGCCCGGCCCGCTGCCGGGGCGGTCCGGGGGCATCGGGTGGCCCAGGGCTCGCAGGGCGAAGCCCGACAGGGCCGGGACGAGCGCCTCGGCCGGCCCGCCGTCGGCCAGCGGGCCGACCAGGGCCTCGCCGACGGCGCCGACCAGGGCGGCCGCGGTGAGCTGCGGATCCTGCGGGGGCAGCCGGCCGGCGGCCACGCCCTCGGCGATCAGACCGGCGATCAGGTCCCGGAAGGCCAGCCGGAAGACCAGCCGCTGGGCGTCCACCTCGGGATCGACCGGCTCGGCGAGCAGGGCGAAGGCCAGCCGCGGCGCCCGGAGCGCCCGGCCCGCGAAGGTGCCGATCACCGAGGCCACCTGGGCCGGCAGGTCACCGTCGAACGCGGCGGCCGCGCGTACCGCCGCCACCTCGCGGCCGACCACCTCGCGGAACAGTTCGGCCACCAGCTCCGCCTTGTTGGGGAAGCACCGGTAGACGCTGCCGGTGGCGATCCCCGCGCGTTGCGCGACGGCGGCCACCGAGCAGGCGGCGTAGCCGTGTTCGGAGAGCAGTGCGGTGGCGGCGGCGAGTACGGAGGCACGCTGGGCGTCGAGCCGGGCCTGGGCGGCCGGGGTCCTGCGATAGACCATGGCAAGAAGTGAAGCAGTGATTCAGTGCCTCATCAATACTCCTGCACGGCCCGGTCCGAGGGCGGCCCCCGGCACCGCCCGGCCCGGCGGCCGGCCTCCCGGGACCACCTGCGCGGCCGCCGGCCGGGTCGGTCCGGCGGCGCCCGTCCCGCATGGTGAACCCTCCGCCGCGCGCCCCGGCGCACTGTTACGATCCCGGTGAGCCGCGACTGGCGCGACAGAGATGGAATCAACCATCGGGAAGCGGCTCCGTGTCTCACGTTGTCGCCGTGCGCCTGGGCCGTCCGAACCGAGCGAGGAGACCCACCTTGCCTGCCCAGGCCCCCGAGAACGCCGCCCCGCACACCATCGCGTCGCCCGCCGCCAACACCGCCTTCCGCAACGCCCTGGACGTCGTACGCCAGGTCGAGCCGCGGATCGCCGACGCCATCGGCGCCGAGGTCGAGGACCAGCGCGCCTCCCTCAAGCTGATCGCCAGCGAGAACTACGCCTCGCCCGCCGTGCTGCTCGCGATGGGCAACTGGTTCAGCGACAAGTACGCCGAGGGCACCGTCGGCCGCCGCTTCTACGCCGGCTGCCGCAACGTCGACACCGTCGAGGCGCTCGCCGCCGAGCACGCCCGCGAGCTCTTCGGCGCCCAGCACGCCTACGTCCAGCCGCACTCCGGCATCGACGCCAACCTGGTCGCCTTCTGGGCGGTGCTCTCCCAGCGGGTGGAGAGCCCGGCCCTGGCCCGCGCCCAGGCCCGGCACGTCAACGACCTCACCGAGCAGGACTGGGCGCAGCTGCGCCAGGAGCTCGGCAACCAGCGGATGCTGGGCATGTCCCTGGACACCGGCGGCCACCTCACCCACGGCTTCCGGCCCAACATCTCCGGCAAGATGTTCGAGCAGCGCAGCTACGGCACCGACCCGGCCACCGGCCTGATCGACTACGACGCGCTGCGCGCCACCGCCCGCGAGTTCCGCCCGCTGATCCTGGTGGCCGGCTACTCGGCGTACCCGCGGCTGGTGAACTTCCGTCTGATGCGCGAGATCGCGGACGAGGTCGGCGCCACCCTGATGGTCGACATGGCGCACTTCGCCGGCCTGGTCGCGGGCAAGGTGCTGACCGGCGACTTCGACCCGGTACCGCACGCGCAGATCGTCACCACCACGACCCACAAGTCGCTGCGCGGCCCGCGCGGCGGCATGGTGCTCTGCGAGTCGGAGCTGGCCGAGCACGTCGACCGGGGCTGCCCGATGGTGCTCGGCGGCCCGCTCTCGCACGTGATGGCCGCCAAGGCCGTGGCGTTCGCCGAGGCCCGCCGCCCCGAGTTCCAGGACTACGCCCGCCGGGTCGTCGAGAACGCCTCGGCGCTCGCCGAGGGCCTGCTGCGGCGCGGCGGCAAGCTGGTCACCGGCGGTACGGACAACCACCTGGTGCTCGCCGACGTCTCCGGCTACGGCCTGACCGGCCGCCAGGCGGAGGCGGCGCTGCTCGACGCGGGCATCGTCACCAACCGCAACGCCGTCCCGCAGGACCCGAACGGCGCCTGGTACACCTCCGGTGTCCGCCTCGGCACCCCGGCCCTGACCACCCGTGGCCTGGGCGTCGCGGAGATGGACGAGATCGCCGGCCTGATCGACACCGTGCTGCGCGGCACCACCCCGGTCACCGCCGCCTCCGGCGCGCCGTCCAAGGCCCAGTACGCGCTGGACGCGGCGCTGCGCGAGGGCGTCGCCAAGCGCTCCGCCGACCTGCTGGCGGGCTTCCCGCTGTACCCGGGCATCGACCTGGCCTGAGCCGGTCGGGTGCCCCGGCCGGCGTCGGCCGGGGCACCCGTGCCCCTACCGGGTGCGGTCCGGTCCCCGCCTGGCCCCGCCGGGCCCCGCCGTTCCCCGCCGGGCGTCCGTTCCCCGCCGGCCCTGCCGGGTGTCCCTTCCCCGCCGGGCCCCGCCGGGCGTCCGTTCCCCGCTGCCCGGGCGGGTGTTCCCGAGCTCCTGCGGACGGTCCGTGACGGCAGTCCACCGGGGCCGGAACCGGTCGCCGTCGACCCTCCCCCGGACGGACCTCGCTGCTCCCGGCCCGTCGGGCACCAGTTCGCCCCGACGACGGCACCTCTGCGGGACGAGCTGCTCCGGCAGCGGCAGACCGGCGTCCCCCCGACGGGCGCGCACCCGGTCGCTCCGGGCCACGGGCCGGCTGGGCGGTCGCGGGCCGGGGCCCACGCGCGGGCGTCGAAGACTCAGGGTGCTGGGCGACGTCGGTCGAACAGTCGATGCGTCAGGCGTGCGGGCCGATCGCCCGTCCGTCCGTCAGGAAAGCCGGCCCCTACCAGGTTTACCGGGACCGGGTCACGTGCAGGCAGAGCGCGGTGGACGGCACGGTGCGTCCGATTCGCCCCGTATTCCTGCGCACTCTTGACAGATTTGGCGCCCGTCAGTCTACTTTCGGTCACTGGTATGGACCCAACCCCACATAGGTCTAGACCAATAGCAGTCGACTTCACCAGCGCCACTCGTCCTCAAGGAGTCAGCAGTGAAGAAGTCGTACCACCGCCCCGCCGGACTGCTCGCCATCCTCGGATTAGCCCTGGCCGGGTTGATCGGAACCACCGGACCGCAAGCACACGCGGCCGCGTCGCCGCCCCGGACGATCCCCGCCCTCCAGCAGTGGACGCCGGGCACCGGCACCTCCTACACCTTCGGCCCGACCTCACACATCGTCGTCGACAGCACCTATGCCAGCCAACTCGCCGCCAGCTCAGCGACTTTGGCGGACGACGTCAAACAGCTGACCGGCGTCACCGTGGCGCAGACGACCGGTACCGCCGGATCCGTCGCGGCGGGCGACATCTTCCTGACGCTCGGATCGACCGACACCGGTCTCGGCGCCGAGGGCTACTCGCTGTCCGTCGGCACCTCGATCAAGGTCCAGGCCGCCACGGACGCCGGGGCGTTCTACGGCACCCGGACGGTCCTGCAACTGCTCAAGCAGTCCGCCACCGTCCCGGCCGGTACGGCCCGCGACTGGTCCTCCTACGCCGAGCGCGGCCTGATGGTCGATGCCGGGCGCAAGTACTTCTCGGTGTCCTGGCTGCAGAACCAGATCAAGGACATGGCCTACCTCAAGCTCAACTACCTCCACCTGCACCTGTCCGACAACCTCGGTTTCCGGCTGGAGAGTGCGACCCACCCGGAGATCGTCTCGGCACAGCACTACAGCAAGCAGGAGATCACCGACCTGATCGCCTTCGCCGCGAAGTACCACGTCACCGTCGTCTCGGAGCTGGACATGCCCGGGCACATGGACACCATCCTGGCGGCCCACCCCGAGCTCAAGCTCAGGGCCGCCGACGGCAGCACCCCGGACGGCGGGAACATCGACCTGTCCAACCCGGCGTCGTACCAGCTGATGAAGGACCTGATCACCGAGTACCTGCCGCTGTTCCCGAGCGGCTACTGGCACCTGGGCGCCGACGAGTACGGCGCCGACTACGCCCGCTACCCGCAACTGGCCGCCTACGCCAAGCAGCAGTACGGGGCCTCCGCCAAGCCCAAGGACGTGTTCTACGGGTTCATCCGCTGGGCCGACGCCGTCGTGCGCGGCGCCGGCAAGGCGATGCGGGTCTGGAACGACGGCATCGCCTCCGGCGACGGCACGATTGCGGTGGCCGCCGACATCACCGTCGACTACTGGTACACCTACGGCCTGACCCCCCAGCAGCTCGTCACCGCCGGTCACCGGGTGCAGAACGGCTCGTGGACCCCGACCTACTACGTGCTCGGCGGGGCGAAGCCCGACACGGCCTACATGTACGAGCAGTGGAACCCCGGCATCTTCCAGGGCGGCGCCACCCTGACCGACCCCTCCAAGAACCTGGGGTCGACCCTGCACGTCTGGTGCGACAACCCCAACGCCGAGACCGAGAACCAGATCGCGGGCGGCATCATGGACCCGCTGCGCGACCTGGCCCAGCAGACCTGGGGATCTCCCAAGCCGGTCTCGACGTTCAGCGCCTTCCAAGCGGTCATCGCCGCGATCGGACACGCCCCCGGCTGGCCCGCCGACGTGGCCGGCGGCGATCTGGCCCTGAACCGGCCGACCACCGCGTCCTCCACGGAGACCGCCGACTTCCCCGCCGGCAACGCCACCGACGGCAGCTACGGCAGGCGCTGGTCCAGCCAGTACGCCGACCCGCAGTGGCTGCAGGTCGACCTCGGCGCCACGACCGGCATCGGCGAGGTGAAGCTGACCTGGGAGAACGCCTACGCCAAGGCCTACCAGATCCAGACCTCCAACGACGGGGCCACCTGGACGACCATCTACTCCACCACCACCGGCACCGGCGGCGTCAACGACCTGACCGGGCTCAGCGGCTCGGGCCGGTACATCCGGATGAACGCGACCCAGCGCGCCACCACCTACGGCTACTCCCTGTGGGAGTTCGAGGTCTACGGCGCCACGCACCCGAACCCGAACCTCGCCCTCGGGCGGCCGGCCACCGCGTCCAGCACCGAGTCGAACATCGCCACGCTGGGCCCCTCCTCCGCCGTGGACGGCGGCAACACCACCCGTTGGGCCAGCAACTACACCGACCCGCAGTGGCTGCAGGTCGACCTCGGTGCGACCTACAGCATCGGCGAGGTGAAGCTGACCTGGGAGAACGCCTACGCCAAGGCCTACCAGATCCAGGTCTCCAACGACGGGGCCACCTGGACCACCATCTACTCCACCACCACCGGCGCCGGCGGCGTCGACGACCTCACCGGGCTCAGCGGCTCGGGCCGGTACGTCCGGATGTACGGAACCCAGCGCGGCACCAGCTGGGGCTACTCCCTGTGGGAGTTCGAGGTCCACGGCGGGTAGCCGCCGGCACCGCTGATCCACTGTGCCCGGCCCGGCCCCTTCCTGGAACGGCGGTTGCCACGACCGACCTTCCGGGGGCGGGCCGGCGCCCGGGCCGCCTCCCCGGACACCCCGCGACCCGGCTGCCGACGGGAGCACCGCCGGCCGCCCTTTCGGGAGGCCGGCGGTGCTCGTGGGGCGGCGGCGGATCCGACGGGTCCTGGTCTAGTAGGCCGGCCGGGGCTCCGGATTCCCGTACGACGGGACGAGGGACAGCGGGAGCCCGGCGTCCAGCAGCGGGCCGTAGTCGAACCAGCCGACCAGCGCGGCTCCCTCGGGCGTTCCCGCGCTCCGGTCGGCGAAGGCGGCGGGCGCGGTGGAGGCCAGGGCGAGGGCGGCCGCGCCGAGGACGGTCAGCAGGCCGCGCAGCCGTACGCGCGGGGGGACGGGAATTCGAACGGGCAGTCGCATGGTGGTACTTCCTCACACCCGGGCGGCCGAGCCGGACAGTGGCGCTCGGTGCGGCCATGCTGTCAGCGGCCCGCTGCCGGGCGGCCGCGCGCCGCCGGGGGTGTCACCCGGACGACGCACCGACACCGCCCGGACGACGCACCGACACTGTCCGGCCAGCGGCGGGGCACCGCCCGGTCCGACCGTCCGGGAGTCCTGTCGGTGCCGGACGCTACAGTCGGCCGGGTGTGCGAAGACGACCGGCCGGGCGGCCCCGGATGACCGCGCCCGAGCCCCGTCCGCTGCCGGGCGATCCGGGCCCGCCCTACGGCGACCTGCTCGACCTGCTGCGCCGGCGGCCGGAGGCGGCGCCCGGCGTGCTCCTGGCCGCCGACCGGGCGCGTGAGGAGGGCAACTGGGCGTACGCCACCGTGGACGGCGGCCTGCCCGGGGTGCGGCTGCGGATCCCGTGGCAGGCGCCGGGGCTGCCGCCCGGCGAACTGCAGCTGGACTTCGCCCAGGACGAGCGCTTCCCCGAGCCGCCCGTCCTGACGGCGGTGCCCAGGGGCGACGGCGGCGCCCCGGCGGTGGTCCGGACAGCGAGCCGGGCCCTCTCGCTGGCCTGGAAGCTCCGCTGGCTGCACACCGATGCCACCGTCGACGGCCGGCCGCAGGCGAAGGACCTGTACGACGCCGTCCTGCTGGCGGAGGACGGGCGTACCGCGCTGCCGCCCCGCCTCCTGCGGACGGTCCTCGGACCCACCCGGGCCCGGGCCCCCGAGAACTTCCGGCCGGAGACCCTGCGCGTACGGGAGGAGGACTGGGCGGCGTTCCGCGCGGACCACCCCTGGCTGCGGGGCCCGGCGGAGCGGTGGCTGGACCGGCTCGGCACCGCCCTGGCCCCGGTGCTCGCCGGCCCTGACCGGCTCGTGATCCCAGGTCAGGGCCGGGGGACGGCCTAGAACACCACCAGCGAGCGGCCACCCCGGCCCGCCGCCATCCGGTCGAAGGCGGCCGGGATCTCGTCCAGGGTGATCCGGTCGGTGATCAGCGACTCCAGGTCGAGGCGGCCGGCCCGGACGTGCTCCGCGAGCACCGGGACGTCCTTGACCGGGTCGCTGTTGCCGTAGACGCAGGCGCTGAGGGTGCGGGCGAAGTAGAAGACCTCCAGTGCGGAGAAGGAGACCAGGTCGTCCTTGCCGCCGATGCCGACCACCGTGGTGCGCCCGCCGCGCCGGGTGGCGGACCAGGCGGTGCGGATGGTGCTCGCCCGGCCGGCGCACTCGAAGGCGTGGTCGGCGCCGTGGCCGCCGGTCAGCTGCCGTACCCCCTTGGCGGTCCGCTCGTCGGAGAGCAGGAAGTCGGTCGCGCCGTGGCGGCGGGCCAGCTCCTCCTTCTCGGGGGTCACGTCCACCGCGACGATCGGGCCGGCGCCGGCGATCCGGGCGGCCTGCAGCACGGCGAGTCCCACCCCGCCGAGGCCGATCACCACCACCGACTCCCCGGCCCGGACCCGGGCCGCGTTGTGCACCGCGCCGTAGCCGGTGAGCACGGCGCAGCCGAGCAGTGCGGCGGCGGCCAGCGGCACGCCGTCCGGCAGCGGGATCAGGGCGCGTTCGGCGACCAGTGTCTCCTCGGCGAAGGCGGCGACGCCGAGACCCGGGTGGACGCCGGTGCCGTCGGAGAGTGCCGCGTACGGCTGGGTGGAGGCGCCGGCGGAGTTCTCGCACAGCCACGGCTCGCCCAGCGCGCAGAGGTGGCAGGTGCCGCACGCGGGTGCCCAGTTGAGGACGACGGCGTCGCCGGGGCGTACCGAGGTGACGCCCTCCCCGACGGCCGTCACGGTGCCGGAGCCCTCGTGGCCGAGGACCACCGGGGTCGCGGCCCGCAGCAGGCCGGTGGCCAGCGACAGGTCGGAGTGGCAGACGCCGGCGGCGGCGAGCTTCACCCGGACCTGGCCGGGGCCGGGGGCGGGCAGGTCGATCTCGACCAGCTCCAGCGGGCGGCCGGGGGCGGTGAGCAGGGCGGCGCGGACCATGGGTCCTCCTCGGATTTCGTCGGGCCGGGGGAGGCCGGGGCGGGGGAGTGGTGGTGGGCCGGCCGGCGGGTCAGAACTGCAGCGACTTCGGCTGGAGGAACTCCTCCAGGCCGTGCCGCCCCAGCTCCCGGCCGAGGCCGGAGCCCTTCCAGCCGCCGAAGGGGGCCAGCGGGTTGAAGCGCCCGCCGTTGATGTCGACCTGGCCGGTGTCCATCCGCCGGGCGAAGGCGACGGCGGTCTCCTCGTCGGCCGCCCAGACGCTGCCGGCCAGGCCGTACCGGGTGCCGTTGGCGATCTCCAGGGCGTGCTCCTCGTCGCGGTAGCCGAGGATCGAGAGTACCGGCCCGAAGATCTCCTCCTGGGCGACGGCCATCCCGGGCGTGACGTCGGCCAGCACGGTCGGGCGGACGTAGAAGCCGGTGTCCAGGCCCTCGGGGGCCTCCGGGCCGCCGGCCACCAGCCGGGCGCCCTCGGCCAGCGCGCCGCGGATGTGGCCGCGGACCCGCTCGCGCTGGCCGGCGCTGACCACCGGGCCGAGCCTGGTCGCCGGATCCGTCGGATCGCCGGGCAGGTACTTGGCGGCGGCCTTGGCGGCGATCGCGACCGCCTCCTCGTACTGGTCCTGGTGCACCAGCAGCCGGGTCCAGGCGCTGCAGGTCTGGCCGGAGTTGGCGAAGACGTTGCCGACGTTGACGTTCACCGCGCGCGCCAGGTCGGCGCCGGGCAGCACCACGTTGGCGGACTTGCCGCCCAGCTCCAGGGCGACCCGCTTGATGCCGCGCCCGGCGGTCTCGGCGACGGTCCGGCCGACGGCGGTGGAGCCGGTGAAGGAGACCAGGTCGACGTCCGGGTGGCCGGCGAGAGCGGCGCCGGCGACCGGGCCGAGGCCGGTCACCAGGTTGAACACCCCGGCCGGGAAGCCGGCCCCGTGCACCAGCCGGGCGAACAGCCGGGCCACCAGCGGGGTGTCCTCGGCGGGCTTGAGGACGACGGTGCAGCCGGCCGCGAGGGCGGGCACCACCTTGGCGACGATCTGGTGCAGCGGGTAGTTCCAGGGGGTGATCGCGGCGACCACGCCGACGGGCTCCGCGAACACGGTCGAGTTGCCGGTCCGCTCCTGGAACTCGTACCCGGCCAGGATGCCGAGGTAGGAGTCGGCGACGGCGAGCGGCAGTCCGGCCTGGACACCGGTGGCGAAGCCGATCGGGCAGCCGAGTTCGGCGACCACCGTCGCGGCGATCTCGCCCTGGGCGGCGGCCAGGCCGTCCCGCAGCCGGGTCAGCGGGGCCAGGCGCTGCTCGGGGGTGGTGGCACCCCAGCCGCGGGCGGCGGCCCGGGCCGCGGCCACGGCGGCGTCGACGTCGGCGGGGCCGCCGGCCGGGACGGTGGCGAGGACCTGTTCGGTGGCCGGGTTCAGCACCGGCAGGGAGTCGGCGGTGAGGGCAGGACGCCAGGCTCCGTCGATGTACTGGTCGGTGTGCTGCGGCACGAGGGGGTCCTTTCCTGGGCCGGCCCGGCCGGTGCCGCACCGTGCATAACTAGCGATGCTAGTTAACGCCGCCCGGTACCGGTGGCGCAAGGGTCCTCCGCCGTCGGCGGCTGCTCGGCCTGGCGCTGGCCGCCGCGGTCGGGGCCGGATCGGGCGGGCTGCTGCTCCGACTCGCCGGGCTGCCGGTGCACATCGCCTGGCCCGGCGTGCTGATGACGGCGGGCACGGCCGCCGCGGCCGTGCTGGGCGTCACCGTGCTGACGCTGCCGGTGCTGTTCCGGATGGCGCGGCCGGACGGGCTCCGCTTCGAGTGAGCCGGCCGGAGGGGTCGGGACGGCCCGGGCGGGTGGTGACACCCTGCCCGGGCCGTCCCGCGTCCGGTGCCCCGGCCGGCGGTGCCCCGGCCGGCGGTGCCCGGGCGTCAGGCCGTCGGCTGGACGTCGCCGACCGTCACCGTCCGGCCGCCGGCGCCACTGGTCAGGTCGCCCGGCGGGATGCCCGGGTGGTGCCGGGAGGCGTCCTGGTCCGTGGCCGGCGCGGGGTGGCCGGGGTCGGCGAGCGAGATCCGGGACACGATCCGGTAGCGGTCGCCCCGGTACAGCGAGTGCACGTACTCCACCGGCCGTCCCGTTCCGTCGGTGGTCAGCCGCTCGAAGAGCAGCGCGGGGGAGAGCACGGGGACGGCGAGCAGCCGCGCCTCCCGCTCGCTGGTGACGGTCGGTTCGATGGACTGGACGGCCTGGTGCACCTGGATGCCGTGCTGGTCCCGGAGGAGTTCGTAGAAGTCACCGGATTCCATGTCCGCCGGTGTCAGGCCCGGTACCAGGGCGGCGGGTACGTGCAGGTGCTCGATCGCCATCGGTTCGCCGTCGACCAGCCGAAGTCTGGCGATGTAGACGATTTCGGCGGCGGGCGAGATGTGCAGTTTCCGGCCGACCCGGGCGCCGGCCTGGATGACGGAGAACTCCAGCACCCGGCTGGCCCAGCTGCCGGCTGCGCGCGGCAGGACGAACGCGCTGTCCTCGCCGGCCATCGCCAGTTCCTGGGTGATCTTGGCCGGTGCGACGAACATGCCCCGGCCGTGCTCGCGCACGATCAGCCCGGTGGTGACGAGTTCGTCCACCGCCGCCCGCAGGGTCGGCCGGGAGACCCCGAGTTGTTCGCACAGGGCCCGTTCGGAGGGGATCGGGTCGCCGGCGGCCTGCGATTCGACGAGATTCCTGAGGTAGTCGCGGACTCGCGTGCGCTTGAGAACGGGACCGGAGTCCTCGGCGCCCATGGACTGATCTCCTTTTCCTGCGGTCGGATATATGACCAGCCGAGACTAGCCAGATGTTGACCAGTTTGCCAGTGTCCGGTGGCCGGTGGGAGTGCATTTCCGGTGTTGTGGGCCGCTGGGGCCCGGGTTCGGGGTCGTCGGAGCCTCATTGACCAGGTGCTGACCAGTTGAACCGGTTACCCGGATGCTTCCAGGAGAAGCGGCCCGTCCGTAGGTCTTGACGCGCCAAGTGGTCCATGCCACCTTCTCTTACCAGTGCCGCTCCAGTCGGCAACTGGTAAGTTCCACTCGCTCCCCTTCGAGGTGACCTCCTCCATGAGACCCCCCGCGCCCTCCCGCTCGCGCTCCGTCGCCGCCCTCGCCACGGCCGCCGTGCTGGCCCTCACCGGCCTCACCGCCTGCTCCTCGTCCGCCGACGGCGGTTCCGGCGGCTCCGACGCCGCCGCGCCGTCCCGGCTGACGGTCTGGATCATGCGGGACAGCGTCTCCGACGGCTTCCTCCAGCGCTTCCGGGCCGACTACGAGAACACCCACGCGGGCACCACCCTGGACATCCAGATCCAGGAGTGGGACGGCATCGGGCAGAAGATCACCAGCGCGCTGGCCAGCAAGGACGCCCCGGACGTCATCGAGGTGGGCAACACCCAGGTCGCGCAGTACGCGGCCAGCGGCGGCGTCAAGGACCTCACCGACAAGGTCACCGACCTCCAGGGCGGCGACTGGATCCCGGGCCTGGCCGAACCCGGGAAGATCGACGGCAAGCAGTACGGCATCCCCTGGTACGCCGCCAACCGGGTCGTCATCTACAACAAGGACCTCTTCGCCCAGGCCGGCATCACCAGCGCGCCGAAGACCCGTGACGAGTGGATCGCCGACACCACCAAGCTCAACACCGGTGGCAACGACGGCATCTACCTCACCGGCCAGACCTGGTACGCGCTGGCCGGCTTCGTCTGGGACGAGGGCGGCGACCTGGCGGCCAAGGGGGCCGACGGCAAGTGGAAGGGCACCCTGGACACCCCGCAGGCCAAGGCCGGGATCGACTTCTACCAGAAGCTCCAGGCCCTCGGCAGCGGCCCGAAGGACTCCGACGAGGCCAAGCCGCTGCAGGCCGAGGTGTTCGCCAAGGGCAGGAGCGCACAGGTCATCTCCACCCCCGGCGGCGCGGCCGCGATCATCAAGGCCAACCCCGCGCTCAAGGACAAGCTCGGCTTCTTCCCGATCCCCGGCAAGACCGCGGACAAGCCCGGCGCGGTCTTCACCGGCGGCTCCGACCTGGTGATCCCCGAGTCCTCCAAGCACCAGAGCGCCGCGTACGAGGTGGTCAAGGCACTGGCCGGCGAGAAGTGGCAGGCGGACATGGCCAAGGAGATGAGCTACGTCCCCAACCGGACCTCGCTGGCCGGCGTGCTCTCCGGCAACGAGGGCGCTTCGGCGATGGCCGCCGGTGCGGTGAACGGCCACGCCACCCCCAACTCCCCGAACTGGGCCGCGGTCGAGGCGAACAACCCGATCAAGCAGTACATGACCCAGGTGCTCACCGGGGCCGATCCGTCCGCCGCGGGCCGGTCCGCCACCGAGTCCATCACCAAGGCCCTCAACAGCACCTCCTGACGGGAGTCACGCCGTGCTCACCGCACCCCAGGCCGACACCCGGCCGGCCGCCCCGGCGGCGCCCCCGCCCGTGCGGCGCCCGGCCCGGCGCGGCCGCCTCGCCGCCGCCTGGCCGTACCTGCTGATCGCCCCGACGCTCGTGGGCACGGCGTTCCTGCTGCTCTACCCCGTCGCCCGGAACCTGCTGATGTCCGTGCAGCACTTCCGGATGGCCGAACTCATCCGTGGCAACGCCGAGTTCGTGGGCCTCGCCAACTACACCCAGGTGCTCGGCGACCCCGACTTCTGGACGGTGACCGGCCGCACCCTGTGGTGGACGGCCCTCAACACCGGCCTGATCATGCTCTTCGGCACCCTGACCGCCCTGATGCTCAAGGCACTCGGCCGGCGGATGCGGCTGGCCGTGATGAGCGGGCTCGTCCTCACCTGGGCGACCCCGGTGATCGCCGCCACCACCATCTTCCAATGGCTCTTCCAGTCCCGCTTCGGGGTGGTCAACTGGGCCCTGGACGCGCTCGGGTTCCACTCCTTCCAGAACTACGCCTGGTTCGCGCACCGCGGCTCGACCTTCTTCATCCTGGTCGCCCTGATCGTCTGGCAGTCCGTCCCGTTCGCCGCCCTCACCCTGTACGGCGGCCTCACCACCATCCCCGCCGAACTGTACGAGGCGGCCCGGTTGGACGGCGCCGGCGCCTGGCAGACCTTCCGCCTGGTCACCTTCCCGGTGCTGCGGCCGCTGTTCGCGCTGGTCACCTCGCTGGAGGTGATCTGGTGCTTCAAGTGCTTCGCCCAGATCTGGGTGATCAGCCAGGGCGGGCCGGGGGACGCCACCACCACCCTGCCGGTCTACGCCTTCCAGATCGCGCAGTCCCTGCACAAGTACGACCTGGGCTCCGCCGTCTCGACCCTGACCGTGGCGATCCTGGCCGCCGCCCTGGTGTTCAACCTGCGCCGGATGTTCCGCCAGGAAGGAGAAGCCCTGTGAACCACCCGCCGAGCCGGGCGCTGCGCCGCGTCCCGCTGAACCTCGCGGCCCTGGCCGTGCTCGCCCTCTCGGCCTTCCCGGTGTACTGGATGGCGATCACCGCCCTCAAGCCCACCGCCGACATCCAGGCCGACACCCCCACCTTCCTGCCGCTGCACCCGACGCTGGAGCACTTCCGGACGGCCGTCCACGCCGAGGGGTTCGCCACCTTCTGGCGCAACAGCCTGCTGGTCACCTGCGGCGCGGTGCTGATGTCCCTGCTGGTGGCGCTCTGCGCGGCCTTCGCGGTCGGACGGCTGCGCTGGCGCGGGCGGCGGGCCTTCATCCTGATGGTCTTCGTCGCCCAGATGGCGCCCTGGGAGGCGCTGCTGATCCCGATGTACGTGATCGCCCGCGACACCGACATGCTCGACAGCCTCACCATGCTCACCCTGGTCTACTTCATGACCACGCTGCCCTTCACCATCGTGACCCTGCGCGGATTCCTCGCCGCCGTCCCGGTGGAGCTGGAGGAGTCCGCCCAGGTGGACGGCTGCAGCCGGGCCGGCGCCTTCCGCCGGATCACCCTGCCGCTGCTTGCCCCGGGCCTGCTCTCCACCTCGCTGTTCGGCTTCATCACGGCGTGGAACGAGTTCGCCTTCGCCAACACCCTGATCATCAAGAACCAGGACGCCCGCACCCTGCCGGTCTGGCTCTCCTCCTTCGCCAACGTCTTCGGGACGGACTGGGGCGCCACCATGGCCGCCTCCTCGCTCTTCATGCTCCCCGTCCTGCTGGTCTTCCTCGTCCTGCAGAACAAGGTCACCTCCGGAATGACCGCCGGCGCCGTCAAGGGCTGACCGCGCCCCCGCCCCCTCCCCAGGAGACCCATCGTGATCATTCCGAAGCCCGCCCGCCTGCTCCGCGGCCCCGGCGACTTCACCCTCGGCCCGGCCGGCACCCTCCGGGCCGACGGCGAGGCCCGCGCCGCCGCCGACCTGCTGCGCACCCTGCTCGCCCCCGCCACCGGCCTGCCGCTGGCACCGGCCGGCGCCGGCGAGGAGGCCGCCGTCGAGCTGTCCCTCGACCCCGCCGACGCGGCGCTCGGCGAGGAGGGCTACCACCTGCGGGTCACCCCGGACGGCGTCCGGCTGCGCGCCGCCCGCCCCGCCGGACTGCTGCACGGCGTCCAGACCCTGCGCCAACTGCTGCCCCCCGAGGCACTCCTGGACCGCCCGGCCCCCGAGGTGAGCTGGCGGATCCCCTGCCTGGAGACCACCGACGTGCCCAGGTACCCGTGGCGCGGCGTGATGGTCGACGTGGCCCGGCACTTCCAGCCGCTGCCGTTCCTGCTGCGCACCGTCGACCTGCTGGCCTTCCACAAGCTGAACGTGCTGCACCTGCACCTCACCGACGACCAGGGCTGGCGGATGCCGAGCAGCGCCTACCCGCTGCTCACCGAGATCGGCTCGGTCCGGGCCCGCTCGATGCTCGGGCAGGCCGGCAGCACCCGCTACGACGATCGCCCGCACGGCGGCTCGTACACCGTCGCGGAACTGCGCCGACTGGTCCGGTACGCGGCGGAGCGCGGGGTGACCGTGGTGCCCGAGATCGAGATGCCGGGCCACGCCCGGGCCGCGCTGGCCGCCTACCCGCACCTGGGCAACGTGCCCGGCCGCCGGCTGGACGTCTGGACCGACTGGGGCGTGTGCGAGAACGTCCTCGGCGTCCACGACGAGGTGCTGGAGTTCTGCCGTACCGTCCTCGGCGAGGTGCTCGACGTCTTCCCCTCGCCGTACATCCACATCGGCGGGGACGAATGCCCGACCACCGAGTGGGAGCACAGCCCGGCCGCCCGCCGCCGCGCCGCGGAGCTCGGGCTGGCCGCGCCCAAGGAACTGCACGGGTGGTTCCTCGGCCGGATCGGCGAGTTCCTGGTCGAGCGCGGCCGCCGCCCGCTGTGCTGGGCCGAGGACAGCTCCTGCGGGGTGCCGCCCGAGTTCACCGTGATGCCCTGGCGCGACGGCGACCACGGCCTGGCCGCCGCCCGCCGGGGCCACGACGTGGTGATGGCGCCCCACCGCTCCACCTACCTCGACTACCCGCAGTCGGACGCGCCGACCGAGCCGCTCGGCCAGGCCGGCGAGATCGTCGACCTGCGGGCCGTCCACGACAACGAGCCGGCCCCCGCGCACTGGGAGCCCGCCGCGACCGCCCGGGTGCTGGGCACCCAGGCGCAGTTGTGGAGCGAGTTCATCACCACCGCCGAGCAGGCCGACTACCTGGCCTTCCCCCGGCTCTGCGCGCTGGCCGACCGCGCGTGGAACCCGTCCAGCGACTGGACCACCGACTTCCTGCCCGCCCTGCGCGACCACGGGCCCCGCCTGCACGCGCTGGGGATCAACCGCACCACCACCCCGCGGTGACCGGGACCGGTACCGGTCACACCGCTCGCACCACCCCCGTAGTAATCCCGCACAGCCCCCACTCTGAAGGGATCACCGTGTCAGCACGACTCCGCATACCCGCCCGTGCCCGGACGGCGATGGCAGTCTGCACGGCCGCCGGCCTGGCCTGCGCCGCGCTGGTGACCGTCCCGGCCTCGGCCGCGACGGACTCGCTCACCGCGCAGTACCGCACCAGCGCCGGCGGTGCCACCGCCGACCAGTCCGAGCCGTGGCTGGAGATCACCAACACCGGCACCACCAACGTGCCGCTCGCCGGCGTGACGCTGCGGTACTACTTCAAGTCCGACGGCCCGAACGTGACGTACCGCTACGCCTGCTCCTGGGCGGTAAAGGGCTGCGGCAACATCACCGGCACCTTCGGCACCCTGGCCAACCCCACGGCCACGGCCGACCGCTACCTGGAGATCGGCTTCACCGCCGGCGCCGGCTCGCTCGCCCCCGGCCAGAACACCGGCGACATGCAGCTGCGCTTCTACCGCTCGGACTGGCAGACCCTGACCCAGTCCGACGACTACTCCTTCAACGGCACGCAGACCACGTACGCCAACGCGCCCAAGGTCACCCTGCAGCGCGGTGGCGCCGTGCTCTGGGGCACCGCCCCGGCCGGCAACGACCCCACCACCCCGCCGACCACGCCCCCCACCACCCCGCCGACCACGCCGCCGGTCGACCCCAACGCACCGGCGCTGTTCGACGACTTCAACTACAGCGCCAGCGGCGACCCGGCCGTCCAGGCGCACGGCTGGACGGTCAAGTCCGGCCAGGGCGGCCCCGGGGTGCCCGGAGCCACCTGGTCACCGCAGGACATCACGTTCCAGTCCTCCGGCGGCAACAGCATCATGAACATGCGGCTGACCACGGACGGCACCGCCGCCGGCACCAAGGAGACCGAACTCCAGACCACCGCGCGCAAGTTCAAGAACGGCACCTACGCCGCACGGGTCAAGTTCAACGACACCCCGACCGGCGGCCCCGACGGCGACCACGTCAACCAGACCTTCTTCACCTTCACCCCGCTCAACGCGCCGATGGACCCGAACTACAGCGAGCAGGACTTCGAGTACCTGCCGAACGGCGGCTGGGGCGAGCAGAGCAACATCATGTACAGCACGTCCTGGGAGACCTACAACCCGGACCCGTGGAACGCCGTCAACGCCCACGTGGAGAGCCGGCAGTCCTACGACGGCTGGCACGACCTGCAGCTCACCGTCGACAACACCAGCATCACCTACTACATCGACGGCCAGGTCTTCGGCACCCACGGCGAGCCGTACCTGCCCGAGACGCCGCAGTGGATCGACTTCAACCACTGGCTGATCGACCTCAACGGCCAGACCAGCAGCACCCCGCGGTCGTACAACGAGCAGGTCGACTACGTGTACTTCATCAAGGACCAGGTGCTCAGCCCGGCCCAGGTGACCTCCAAGGTGGCCGGCTACCGCTCGGCCGGCACGACCTTCACCGACACCGTCCCCGGCAGCTGACCCGACAGCTCACCAGGCCCCTCGAGGGCCGTCCCGCTCCTGCCCTGCTCCCGGCCGTCGTACGCGGCCGGGAGCAGGGCGCGTGCTACGGGGTGACGAGGTAGCGGCCGACCATGCCGCCCGTCATGTGGTGGGTGACGTGGCAGTGGTAGATCCAGTCACCCGGGTTGTCCTCGGTGTACTCGATGGTCAGGGTGGTGGACGGTCCGATGATCTGCGAGTCCACCCAGCCCTGGTAGCCCTGCCGGCTGCGCCAGCGGTGCCCGTGGATGTGGAAGACGTGGAACTCCTCGCCCAGGCAGGCGATCCGCCACCGCACCCGGTCGCCGACCTTCGCCGTGCAGGTGGGGGTGTTGTCCACGAACGCCCGGCCGTTGAACATGTTGAGGCCCTGGCCGAGCGAGCGGGCCGAGCGCCGGTTCAGGTCGTGCAGGAAGATAACGAACTCCCGGTCCACCGACGGCGTCTGCTGGTCGGTCACCACCAGGATGCCGAACAGGCCGAGTTCGGCGCCGATCTCCATCACCATGCTGCCGTGGCCGTCGTTCTGGCCCGCGGCCGTCCCGTCGTCCTGACCGGTCCCGTGGCCGTCGTCCTGGCCGCCCTGGTGACCGGGATGCTGCGCGTCGCCGGCCCCACCGCCCGGCGTCCCGTCCTCGCCGCCCTGCTGGCCGCCGTCCTGGCCGCCCTCGTGCCCGGGGTGCTGCGCGCCGTCGTGGTCCCCCGGGTCCCCGCCGCCCGGGTGCCGCGGCTGCTCCTGGTGCGTGGCGGCGCCCGGGTGTCCGGCAGCGCCGTCCGGGCCGGCCGCGCCCTCGCGCTGCCGGTCGCCCTCCTGCTCCGGCCCGCTCTGCCGGGGCTGCGAGCGAGACGCCCGCGCCCGGGCCGCGGCGTCGGCCGCCGCGCCCGCGGAGGGGTCGGCCCCCGGCGGGGTCTGCGGCAACGAGTGGTCGTGGTACGGCCAGGTACCGACCGAACTCGGGTGGCAGTACCAGGTGTACGTGAAGCTCTCGCCGTACGGCACGGCGCTGCCGGCCCGCTTCTCGTCGTCGGCCAGCCAGCCGCCGTCGTTGTCGCGGTCGTACATCACGCCGTGCGGGTGCATGCTGTGCGGCCAGCGGTAGTGCTCGTCGTTGTTGCGGAAGTGCACCCGGAGCACGTCGCCGGCCTCGGCGCGCAGCACCGGTCCGGGGATGCCGGAGTTGGCCCCGATGCCGTCCGGGCCGAGGTCCGGGTCGAGCGGGCTCTCCCAGCCGGCGGTGTAGGCGCGGTAGCCCAGCGCCCAGAAGGTGGTCTGCTCGGGGGTGAAGGGCCGGCCCATCATGGCGTCCGTGCCGTTGGGTACCGCGTTGTGCTCGAAGGACTCCGCCTGGATCCAGAACTCCCTCACCCGGCCGTTCGGTTCGAACTTGGGGAGCGCGAAGGGGTCACCGCCGGGGGCGGCCGGTGCGTCCGCCCGGGCGACCCGTGGCGGCAGCAGCGCCGCCGGACCCGCCAGGGCGGCGACGGTACCACCGCCGACCAGCCCGCGGATCATGCTCCGGCGGCCGGGCTCGCGGTTCTCTTCTCGCATGAGGTCCTCTCGACGGGCAGCGGCCCCGACGGGGCCGTCTCTGCTGCCGGCCGGGGAGGCCGGCATTCCCTGTCCCGGAGACTAGGCACAGCCGGGACGCCGATCCCGGCAGCCGCCGTCGTAGGGTCCCTCGGTCGGCGCAGCCCCGTTGCGCCGCCCGGAGCCGAATCCCGCCGTCCGGGTTTCGGCCGCCCCGGCCCGGGTCGGGCCGGCGCCCGGAGCCGGTGCCTGCGACTCCCGGTCCGCGATCCCCGCCCGACGGCGGCCGCCGTCCCGCCGCGGAGCCCGGATCCCCGCCGCAGGCGCGCCAGGCGGGCGGCGGTTCCCGGCCCCGCCGGCGCTGCGGCCCTGGTGCGGGGGCTGCCGTAGCCGTTCTCAAACCGCTTTCAAACCGGAGGCGAACCAGGAGGGAAGAGGATCGGTCTGTAGCCGGCCCGGCTGCGCCTCGAAGGGAGCGATTCGCGTGCATCTGCAGGACATCCTGAGGTTGAGGCCGATCCCGGCCGCCGCGGTCTACTTCGGTCTCACCCGGAGGTGCCCGCTGCACTGCAGCCACTGCTCCACCGAGTCGTTGATGGACAGTGAGCAGTTCCCGGCCAGGATGTTCCTGCGTTTCGCGGAGACCTTCACTCCGGAGAACCGGCCCGAGCTCACCCTGATGTCCGGCGGCGAGGCGCTGCTGCGCCCGGGGCTGGTGCGCGACATCGCGGACCGGGCGCGGGCGGTCGGCTCGCGCAGCTACGTGCTGTCCGGGCTGTACTTCGCGCAGAAGCCCCGGATCCCCAAGCCGGTCCGGGCCGCCATCGAGGCGGTCGACCACTTCTCCGCCAGCACCGACCGGTTCCACGAGGAGGAGGTGCCCCGGGCGGCGGTCTTCCGGGTGCTGCACGAGCTGCTGGACGATGGCAAGGACGTCAGCCTGCAGATCACCGGCGAGGGTCCGGACGACCCGTACCTGGCCGACATCACCGCCGCCGTCCGCCGGGAGTTCGCCGACCGGGTGCCGATGCTGGTGGTGCCGCTGTCCCCGGTGGGCCGCGCCCGGGAGTGGATGGAGACCCGCCCGCAGGCCGCCTACCCCGCCACCGCCGCGCCCTGCACGCTGGCCTGCTGGCCCGTCATCGGCTTCAACGGCCAGGTGACCTCGTGCGGCAACCAGGACGTGATGGACGGCAAGGTGCCGCTGCCCGCCCACCTCTTCCTCGGTCACATCGCCCGGGACGACTGGGACACCGTCAAGCGCAAGGCCCTGGAGTCCCCGATGGTGGGGGCGATCCGCACCTACGGTCCGGAGTACCTGGCGGAGCGCTTCGGGGGGCAGGACGGCTGCGACGGCTACTGCCAGACCTGCTGGAAGCTCTCCACCACGCCGGGGGTGAAGGAGGGGGTGCAGGCGCTGACCCTGCTGCCGTCCACCATCGCCGTCCGGGACGCGGTGGAGAAGGTCTCGGTGGACGCCGGCCCGCTGGGCTTCGCACGCCGCTTCGGGGTGCCCGGCTACGCCGACCTGATCACCCTCGGGGACACCCCGCCGCGGACCCCGGCCGGGCACCGCGACGCCTCCCGGCAGGACCTCGCATGGACCGGCTGACCCACGCGGAGATCAACCGCATCCGGCAGACCCGCGGCGCCACCGCCCTGCTCTTCATCACCGACCGCTGCCCGGTCGGCTGCGGCCACTGCTCGGTGGACTCCCGGCCGGACAGCCCCCGGATCACCGACTTCGACCTCTTCGAGCAGATCGTCGACCGGCTCAGCGCCGACCCGCTGCGCACCATGATCGGCGTTTCCGGCGGCGAGCCCTTCGTCGAGCGACGGGGCCTCACGTACGCCGCCCGGCGGATCACCGAGGCGGGCAAGGACCTGGTCGTCTACACCAGCGGCGTCTGGGGCCGGGCCGCCGACCCGCCGCGCTGGATCCACGAGGTGCTGGCGCGCTGCCGCTGCGTCTACCTCAGCACCGACGCCTACCACGAGGCCGGCACCGGCCCCGAGCGCTTCACCGGCGCGGCCCGCACGATCGCCGGCCACGACCTGCCGATCGTCGTCCAGGTGGTCGACCAGGGCGACGCGCTCGGGCGGGCCGAGGAACTGCTCGTCCAGGCCTTCGGCGCCGGCTGGGCCCGGTACGCCGAACTGGTCGCGACCCAGGGGCTCCCGCACGGACGCGGTGCGGCGATCTTCGAGCGCCCCCAGCGGGTGCCCGGGCGGGCCCTCGGCGCCTGCGAACTGGTGATCTCACCGGTGATCCGCTACGACGGCCGGGTCACCGCCTGCTGCAACGAGACCGTCCTGATGGGCGGCGGGCCGGCCGCGCTGCGGCGGGACTGCGCCAGCGGCGAGGAGGTCGGCCGCGCCGTGGAGGAGCTCCAGCAGAACCCGCTCTACCGTGCGATGGGCACGGCCGGCGGCGGAGCGCTGACCGCGCACCCGCGCTTCACCGATCTGGCGGACCGCGAGTTCGCCGACATCTGCGGGCTCTGCTGGGCGATGACCAGGCGGGTCGTCCCCGAGCAGGACGACCTGCTGCTCAGCGCGATCGACCTGGTGGGAAGGGGAGCGCATCGATGAGTACCGTCACACCGCCCGCGCGGCCGGCCACCGCGGCCGGGCCGTCCGGCGCCGCCCGCGGCAACAGCGAGCTGGTCCGGGCCAAGATCGGGCTGCTGATGCCCGGCTTCTCCGCCCTCACCTCGCGACTGTGGACCTCCCCGTCGGTGGCCGAGCTCTACCCGCGCTACCTGCGGCTGCTGCACACCGCCATCCGCGCCACCGTGCCGCTGATGGAGCTGGCCCTGGAACGGTCCGAGGCGCTCGCCTCCGCCGACCCGGTGGCGGCCGGCCTGGTCGGCTACCTGACCAAGCACCGGCGCGAGGAGCGCGGCCACGACGACTGGGTGCGGGAGGATCTGGCGGCGATCGGCCAGGACCCGGACACCCTGCTGAGCGCGATGCCCGGCACGGCCGTGGCCAACCTGGTCGGCGCGCAGTACTACTGGATCCGCCACCACCACCCGGTCTGCCTGCTCGGCCACATCGCCGTGCTGGAGGGCTACCCGCCGTCGCCGCAGCTCACCGGCTACCTGCGGGAGCGCACCGGCTACCCGGTCGAGGGGTTCCGGACGCTGCACCGGCACGCCACCCTCGACGTCCGGCACCGCGACGAACTCCTCTGCCTCCTGGACGAGTTGCCGCTCGGCCCGGAGCACCACACGGCGATCGGGGTGAGCGCCCTGCACACCCTGCAGACCACCACCGTCCTCTTCGAGGAACTGCTCGCCACCGTGCCCGAGGCCCCGCCCGCGCCCGTCGCGGGCACCGGCCCCGCCGCCCGGCCGGTCTGACCGGGAGGCGGCCGCGATGCCCCGATCCGGATTCCTGTCCGCACTGAACCACCGTCAGTACCGGCTGCTCTTCGGCGGCCAGCTGCTCTCCAGCTTCGGCGACTGGATCGACTTCGTCGCGCTGATCTCCCTGGTGGCCTACCAGTGGCAGGCCGGCGCGGGCGGTCTGGCCGTGGTCTCGGCGGCGGCCGCCGTCCCGTGGATGCTGGTGGCGCCCTTCGCCGGGGTCTGGGCCGACCGGCTCCCGCAGAAGCAGGTGATGATCGGCTGCGATCTGGCCCGGGCCGCCCTGGTGCTCGGCTACCTGCTGGCGCCGAACCTCCCGGTGCTGGTGGTGCTGGTGGTCGCCAAGGTGGCGGTCAGCACGCTGTTCGTGCCGGCCCAGCAGTCGACCGTCACCCTGGTGGTGCCGAAGTCGGCGCTGCTGGCGGCGAATTCGCTCAGCGGCTTCGTCACCCAGGTCTGCAAGATCGCCGGACCGGCGCTGGGCGGTGTGCTGCTCGCCGTGACCAGCCCGCAGGGCGCCTTCGTGGTGGACGCCGCGACCTTCCTGCTCTCGGCCCTGATCCTGTCCCGGCTCCGGCTGCCGGCCCGCTCGCGGGGCCGCGCCGAACCGGCCGCCGGGGACACGTACCAGGACACCGCGGCCGAACCGGCCGGCCGGACCGGCTTCCGCCACGAACTGCGCGAGGGCATCACCTTCGTGCTCGGCAACCGGGTCCTGCTGATCGCGATCGGCAGCCTCTCCGCCACCATCTTCCTGGTCCTGGCCTTCGACACCCTCTCACCGCTGGTCCTGGTGCAGCTCGGGATCTCCAAGTCCCTGTACGGACCGGCCATCGCGGCGGTCGCCGCCGGCGCGGTCGCCGGGACGGTCCTGGTCGGCCAGTGGGGGCAGCGCTGGAACGCCTTCACCCTGCTGGCCACCTCGCAGGCGGCCACCGGCGTCCTGATCGCCCTGATCGGCGCCGCGGTGCTGACCGGCTTCCGGATGGCCCCGCCGCTCTGGCTGCCGGTGGCGGTCGGGATCGGGCTCTGCTCCACCGGGATCCTGGTGGTCTTCCTCTACCTGGTGCAGCGGGCCACGCCGCAGGAGCTGATGGGGCGGGTCAGCACGGTGGTGAACATCGTGCCCACGGTGCTGCAGATCTCGGCACCGCTGGTCGGGGCCGCCCTGGCGGTCTGGATCGGCCTGGGCTGGGTGCTGGCCGGCGCCGGCACCGGACTGGCCGTCCTGGGCGCGGTGTTCCTCCGGCTGCGACCGGCGGACGTGGACGGGCCGGCGGACGACCCGGGGGACGACCCCGGTGCCGCGGACGGTACCGGGCCGGTCCCCGCGGACGACGCCGGCGAGGCCCCCGGGCCGGCCGGTACCCCTGACCCGCCCGGAACCCCTGAACCAGCCGGCGCCCCCGAGGCGGCCGGCACCCCCGAAAGGCCCGCGCTGGCGGGCTCCGCAGACGACGCGAGGCCGGGCCGACCGGTCGGGCCGGGGCGTCAGTACGGATCACGGAAGAAGGTAGACATGGCGAACGAGTCGGTCGAGGCCCTGGCGGCGAACGGCCACAGCTTCGAGGGGGCGAGCGAGGAGCAGCTGGCGGTGATCGCCAACCTGTCCCCGGAGGAGGTCGAGGTCATCAACTCGATCAAGTCGCGCCTGGACGGCGAGGTCGCGGCCCACTCGGTGGCGCCCCCGAGCGACACCGTCGGCGGCCTCGTCTGGTAGTGCCCGCCGGTGACCGCGGCGCCGGGGTGGTGGTGCGGCAGGGGGTCTGCCGCACCACCGTCCGGCCCCGGTCGCTCCCGGTGCGCCACGAACAACCGTAGGACATGCCGAACCTGTGACGTCGTCAGGTACCTCACGAGAAGGAGAACGGACATGGCATTCGACTCGATTGCGGCTCTCGCCGCGAGCGGCCACAGCTTCGAGGGGGCGAGCGAGGAGCAGCTGGCGGTGATCGCCCACCTGTCCCCGGAGGAGGTCGAGGTCATCAACTCGATCAAGTCCCGGCTGGACGGCGACGTGGCCGCCCACAGCCAGGACTCCAACACCACCGGCGGAGTGGTCTGGTAACCGATCCGTCGGCAAGCGGTCGTACCGGCGCGGGCCCCGCGGCCCGCGCCGGTACGGCACCCCCGGAGTGAGAAAGGAACGGGCCGACCATGGACGACGCCCTCCAAGCCCCCGACATCGCCGACGCTCCCGAGGCACCCGGCACCCCCGACGCCCCGCTCGACGTGCTGGCCGCGTCGGGCTTCCCGATCGACGAGCTGACCGACGGCCAGCGCGCGGTGCTGGCAGCCCTGTCGGCCGACGAGGTCGCGGTGCTCGCCGGCGTCGGCCTGCGGCTGGCGGAGGCCGGCCCGGAGGTGCAGGCGCACCTGATGGTGGGCGGGCTCTTCTTCTGAGGGCTGTGCCTGCCGGCCCGGAACCCCCGATCCCCGAGATCCCGTCCGTCCGCTCGACGTCCCGCCCCTTCCCGACACCCGCCCCTTCCCGACACCCGCCGCCCGCCCGCCCCTCGCGTGCGGCCGTCCGGGCCCAGACCCTCAGGAGGGCGACCATGGAGTGCCCCTCGTGCACCGGGCAGAACGCGCCGGGCGCCCGCTTCTGCATGGCCTGCGGACGCCCGCTGGAGGCGGCGGCCCGGCCCGTCCGCGCCCGGCGCACCGTCACCGTGGTCTTCGCCGACCTGGCCGGCTCGACCGAGCTGGCCGAGCGACTGGACCCGGAGGCGCTGCGCGAGGTCATGCTGCGCTACTACACCTTGATGCGCGACTGCCTGGAGCACCACGGCGGCACCGTCGAGAAATTCATCGGCGACGCCGTGATGGCGGTCTTCGGGGTGCCCCGGGTGCGTGAGGACGACGTCCTGCGGGGCGTCCGGGCCGCCTGGGACATGCAGCAGGCGATGGACGAGCTCAACGCCGGCCTGGACCCCGCGCTGCGGGTGCGACTGCGGCTGCGGATCGGGGTGAACACCGGTGAGGTGCTCTGGTCCCGGGAGTTCGGCGACGGTCATGCGATGGTCTCCGGCGACACCGTCAACGTCGCGGCCCGGCTCGAACAGCACGCCCCCGACGGCGGGATCCTGCTGGGCACGGTCAGCCACCGGGTGGCCGCGCCCGAGATCACCGCGGAGCCGGTCGAACCGCTCACCGTGAAGGGGAAGTCCCGGCCGCTGGCGGTCTGGCGGCTGACCGGCGTGCAGCCGGACCCGCAGGCCGCCGCCCGGCCCGGCAGCGCCCGGCTGATCGGCCGCCGCGACGAGCTGCACCAGCTGGAGCTGGCCCGCGAACGCTCCGTCACCCAGCGTGGCTGCCACCTGTTCACCCTGCTCGGCGATCCGGGCGTGGGCAAGTCCCGGCTGGTGGCCGAGTTCCTCGCCGGGCTGCGCGAGGGCGGCGGCGCGGTCGCGGTCAGCCGCTGCCACCCGTACGGCGGCGCCGGCTCCCTGCAGACGCTGGCGGAGCTGCTGCGGCAGGCGATGGGCGCACTCCCGGGCGGCCCCGCCGACGGGGCGGAGCCCGCCGGTCCCGCCGGTCCCGCCGCCGAACGGGCCGCGCTGCGCGCGCTGCTGGACGGCCAGGAGGGTGCCCCGGCCGCCGTGGCGCTGCTGGGAGCCGTGCTGGACGGGACGGGCGCCGCGACCGAGGACACCTTCTGGGCCACCGGCCTGCTGCTCCAGGCACTGGGCGAGGTACGGCCCGTGACCCTGGTCTTCGACGACCTGCAGTGGGCGCAGCCGACCCTGCTGGACCTGATCGACCATCTGGCGGACTGGACGGCCGGCGCCCCGCTGCTGCTGCTCTGCCTGGCCCGGCTCGACCTGCTGGACGTCCGCCCGGGCTGGGGCGGGGCGAAGCTGTCGGCGACCTCCCTGGTGCTGGGCCCGCTGTCGCCGGCCGATTGCGAGGAGCTGGTCGGATCCTGCGCCGAGGTGACGGCGCACAGCGAGGCCGGCACCGTCCGCCGGGTCGCGGCGGCGGCCGAGGGCAACCCGCTCTTCGCCGAGCAGCTGGTCGCCGTGCTGGCGGACGGTGGCACGGCGGACGAACTGCCGCCGACCGTCCAGGCCCTGCTGGAGGCCCGGCTCGACCGCCTGCCGCGGGCCGAGCGCGAGGTGCTGGAGCACGCCTCGGTGATCGGACGCGAGTTCACCGTCCCGGGCCTGCGGGACGTCGGCCTGCAGGACACCGCCCTGCGGGACGACGCCCCGAGTGAGGACGTCCCGAGTGAGGGCGCCCCGAGTGACGGCGCCCGGGCCGGCGCCGGGGAGCAGCGGGACCAGCTGGCGCCCGTCCTGCAGGCGCTGCTGCGCCGGCGGCTGGTCGAGCCGGCCGGGCGGCGGCCCGGCACCGCCGGGTACCGCTTCGTCCACCTGCTGGTCCGCGAGGTCTGCTACGCGGGCCTGCCCAAGCGCCGCCGGGCGGCCCTGCACGAGGCGTACGCCGGCCGGCTGGCCGCCGACGAGCCGGTCCGCCACGAGCTGGTGGGCCGCCACCTCGCGGAGGCCCACCGCCACCACCGGGACCTCGGCTCCGACCGGCAGGGGCTGGCCCGGCTGGGTGCGGGCGCGGCGCGGCACCTGCTGACGGCGGGGGAGCGGGCACTGGCCCGCGGCGAGTGCTCCTGGGCCGCCGAACTCCTCTCCCAGGCCGCGGACCTGGCGCAGCCCGGCACCCCGGACCGCAGTGCGGCCCGGCTCCGGCTGGCCGAGGCGCTGATCGCCACCGGGGCGGCCGGACCGGCCCGCGACCTGCTGCTCGGACTGCTGGCGGAGGCGCCCGCCGGCCAGGCCGGTTCCGCCCTCGCCGACACGGCCGGTTCCGCCCTCCCGGGCCGGTCCGCGACCGGCGTCCCCGACCCGGCCGGTTGCGCCCTCCCCGGCCCCTGCGCGACTACCGGGTCCGGTCCCGCCGGGTCCGCCGCCGAGGTCGAGCCCGACCCGTGCCCGGCGGCCCACGCCCGGCTGCACCTGGCCTACCTGGCCGTCCCCGAGACCGGCCTGGAGCCCCTGGTCGAGACCGCCCGCGAGCTGCTGCCCGTCTTCACCGCGGCCGCCGACGAACTCGGCCAGTCCCGGGCCAGGCTCTACGTGGCGCACGGCCGGCAGGCCCGTGGCCGCTACGTCGAGGCGGCCGGCCACTTCGAGGCCGCCCTGGCCAGCGGCGGCCGGGCCGGCGCGGTGCTGGAACAGGCGACCGCCCTCGGCGGGCTCGCCGTCACCCTCTGGCTCGGCCCGGAGCCGGTGCCCGCCGCCGTCGCCCGCTGCCGGGAGCTGCTGGCCGGGCACGCGGCGGGCCGCCGGGCCGTCCGGGCTGCGCTCTGCTGCCCGCTGGCGGTCCTGCTGGCCATGGGCGGCGACTTCACCGAAGCCCGGGCCCTGGTGGCCGAGGCCGAACGGATCGCGGAGGACCTCGGGGTGGCGGTGCCGCAGGCGGCGATCCAGACCTTCGGCGGACTGGTGGAGGCGCTGGCCGGCTCGCCCGCCGCCGCCGAGGAGCGGCTGCGCCGGGCCTGCGCGCTCGCCGTGGCCTCCGGCGACCCGGACACCCACGCCACGGCCGCCGACACCCTGGCCGCGCTGCTGCTCGACCAGGGGCGGCACGCCGAGGCCGAGACCCTGGCGGACGCCGTCCGGGCCGGGGCCGGCGACTCACCCCTCCAACGGGCCGAGCACCAGGCCGTCCGGGCCCGGCTGGCGGCCGCCGCAGGGCAGCACGACCGGGCCGCCGACCTGGCGGCGGAGGCCGTGCGGCTCGCCGAGAGCACCGACTCCCCGGTCGGGCGGGCCCAGGCGCTGCTCAACCGGGCGACCGTACTGCTGGCGGTCGGCGACCCGGTGCACGCGCGGACGGTGGCCGACCGGGCCGAGCGGGCCTTCACCGGCAAGGGCCACCTGGTCGGCGCCCGGCGGGCGGCCCTCCTGCGGGACGGCGGCCAGCGATGACCACCCCGCACTGGAAGTCCCCCGGTGGTGAACCGCTCACCTGGCGGCTCACCGACCTGGCCGACGTCCCGCTCACCCTCGACAGCCGCTGGCCGGGCCCCGCCCTGCCGCCCCAGCCGCTCGCCACCGCCACCGGAACCGGCGCCGGCGTCCGGGTCTGCGTGCTCGACAGCGGCGTGATGCCGGACCACCCGCAGGTCGGCCGGCTCGACGGGTCCTTCGCCGTCCGCACCGGCCCGGACGGGCAGCAGGTGGTGGAGGTGGACGAGATCGGCGACACCTGCGGCCACGGCACGGCCTGCGCCGGCATCATCCGCTCGCTGGCACCGGACTGCGAACTGGTCAGCCTGCGGGTGCTCGGCTCCGGCCTCTCCGGCACCGGGGAGGCCCTGCTGGCCGGCCTGCGCTGGGCGGTGGAGCAGCGCTTCGACGTGATCAACATGAGCCTGTCCACGACCAAACGGGACTTCGTGCTGCGACTGCACCAACTCGCCGACTCCGCCTACTTCGCCGGCTCGCTGCTGGTCGCCTCCGCGCACAACCTGCGGGTGGAGAGCTTCCCCTGGCGGTTCTCCTCGGTGGTCTCGGTGGGCAGCCACGACCTGCCCGACCCGCTGCACCTGCTCTACAACCCGGTGCCCCCGGTGGAGTTCTTCGCCCGGGGCGTCGAAGTCCCGGTCGCCTGGCTGGAGGGCGGCACCCGCCGCTGCACCGGCAACAGCTTCGCGACCCCGCACGTGGCCGGCCTCTGCGCCCGGATCCTGGGCAACCATCCGGGGCTGACGCCCTTCCAGGTCAAGAGCCTGCTGCATCTCACCTCGGCGAACGTCAGGAGAGCCCCATGAACCGCCAGGACGTGCTCGCCACGGCCCTCGCCGTCACCGATTCCGACACCGGGCACCGGGAGTTGCTGCAGTCCGTGGTGGAGGCGGCCCGCGGCGTCTTCGGCGCCCGCGCCGCCTCGATCATCGGGCTGGACCCCGGCACCGAGGAACTCGTCTTCGAGGCGGTCTCGGGGGAGGGCGAGGACTTCCTGGTCGGCAACCGGTTCCCGGCCGCCCGGGGCATCGCCGGCTGGGTCCTGGTGTCCGCCGAGCCGGTGATCGTCGACGACCTCGCGCAGAGCCCGGTCTTCGACCGCGACATCGCCGAGTCCACCCGGTACGTGCCGGACGCCCTGATGGCGGCGCCGCTGCTGCACGGCGACCGGGTGCTCGGGGTGCTGGAGGTGCTGGACCGCGACGTCCGGCGGCAGTCCGCGCTGCGCGACCTGGACTGGCTCGGCCTGTTCGCGGCCCAGGCGGCCGCCGCCCTCGCGACGGTGCAACGCGCCCGCAGCGCCCGGCAGGTGCTGCACGGCGAGGGCTCCGCCGAGCTGACCGAGGTGGTCGCCCTCGTCCAGGCCTTCACCGCCCTGCCGGCCGAACGGCGGGACGCCGGCCGCAGGCTGCTCCAGGCGCTCACCGAGGCGCTCGCGGCCCGGCCCTGAGAAGCCGCGCCGACCCCGGGTGCGGCCGCCCGGGGCGGTCCCGGCTGTGGTGGGTGGGGCGGCCGTGCCCTGGTGTTCCCGCCGGTGCGGGCAGCCGCACACCACGCTGCGCAGCCCGTTGACGACATACCGTCAGGCCGCAATGATGACAGGCCGGTTGACGCGCCCAGGGGTGGGGCGCGCACGGACCGTTCCATGCCCGGGGAGGGATCGCCATGGAGTTCAGCGTGCTCGGACCGCTCGAAGTGCACGTCGGTGAAACTCTCGTGGATCTGGGATCGGGCAAACTCCGCTTCCTGCTCGCGGCCCTGCTCTGCCGGGCCAACACCACGGTGTCGACGCCGCGCCTCACCGAGGCCCTGTGGTGGGGGAACCCGCCGCGCACGGCCGCGAAGAACCTGCAGGTGAACGTCCACTACCTGCGCAAGGCGCTGGTCAGTCCCGGCGACGGGCCGCGGGTGCTCAGCCGCCCCGGCGGCTACCTGCTCTCCGCCGCGCCGGAGGAGGTCGACCTGGCCCGCTTCGAGGCGCTCGCCGCCGAGGGGACGGCCGCCGCCCGCCGGGGCGAGCCGGAGCAGGCCGACCGGCTGTTCCAGCGCGCCCTGACGCTCTGGCGCGGACACCCCTTCGACGGCATGGAGCGCTCGCCGCTGGTCCAGCAGGAGAGCGTACGGCTGGCCGAACGGCGCCTGGCCGTCGCGGAGATGGCGATCGACGTCCGGCTCGGCCTCGGCCAGTACTTCGAGGCGCTGGCCGACCTGGACGCCCTGGTGGAGGTCCACCCCTACCGGGAGCGGCTGCGGGCCCAGCAGATGATCGCGCTCTACCGCACCGGCCGCCAGGTGGAGGCGCTGATGGTCTTCGACGCCGTCCGCCGGCTGCTGGCCGAGGAGCTCGGGCTGCAGCCCGGAGCCGTCCTGCAGCGCCTCCAGCAGGCCGTCATCGAGGGCCGCGGTGAGGTCGGTCTGCCGGGACTGGCCGGGCGGCCGCGGGCTATCCAACTGAGGGGCAGTACGAGCCAGTTACCCCCGGGCCTGGCGGACTTCGTCGGGCGGCGGGAGGCCTCGGCGCGACTGCGCGAGATCCTGCACCCCGAGGAGGACGGACCGGCCCAGAGACCCGCCGACTGGACTCTCGCGGTCGTCTCGGGGCCCGGCGGCGCCGGCAAGTCGACCCTGCTCAACAGCGTGGCCCGGACCGCCGGGGACCACTTCTCCGGCGGCCTGCTCTACCACGACCTGCGCGCGCCCGACGGCACCCCGCGCGACCCCGCCGACGCGCTGGCCGGCCTGCTGCGGGCGACCGGCCTGCCCAGCGAGGACGTCCCCGTGCCGGTGGCGGACCGGATCCGGCTCTACCGCGAACGGCTGCACGGCCGGCGGATCCTCGTCCTGCTCGACAACGCCCTGGACGAGGCCCAGATCCGCCCGCTGCTGCCCACCACCGGCTCCTGCGCCACCCTGGTGACCAGCTGCTCGCGGCTCTCCGGCCTCACCGGCGCGCAGCTGGTGGAGATCGGCGGGTTCAGCCCCGAGGAGGGCATCGAGCTGCTCGGGCGGATCGCCGGCCGGCGCCGGGTGGCGGCCGAGCCGGAGTCCGCCGCCCGGATCCTGCGGGCCTGCGGGTTCCTGCCGCTGGCCGTCCGGATCGCCGGCACCCGGTTGGCCACCCGCCCGCACTGGAGCCTGGCCCGGCTGGCCGGCCTGCTGGACGGTCCGCTCTGCCTGGACGAGCTCTCGGTCGGCGACCTGGACCTGCGGACCTGCCTGCTCCGCAGCCACTACGGCACCCATCCGGACGACCTGCGGTTCACCGCCCTGCTCGGCGGCCTGCCCGCCTTCGGCTTCACCCTGGAGCAGGCGGCCGCCCTGCTGGACCTCGGGCCGCGCCAGGCTGACGACCTGCTCGACCGCCTCTGCGACCGCCGACTGGTGGTCCGGGACCAGCCCGGCTACGGCGCCCCCGCCCGGTACCGGGTGCCGCCGGTGGTCGGCCGGTTCGCCTCGGAGCAGGACCCGGAACGGGCCACGGCCGGCCCGGAGGCCTCCCTGTCGGGCCGGGTCCGCGACCACTCGATCCTCTGACCGTCCCACCGGTACGCCGCGCGGCGGTCCCTTCGCCCGAGCGGGCCCCGCCGGGCCGGGTCCCGGGTACGCCGGAGGTCGTCCCAGGTCAGAGCGGGCCGGGCCCGGCGTCCGCCCCCGCGCCGCGCGACTCGACGAAGTCCTTGAAGTGCTGGAGGCCGTCGATGGCCTGGCGGTGCACGAAGCCGAGCTTGTCGCCGACGGTCTCGACCAGTCCGTGCGGGTCGTGCGCGAGCTGCAGCATCACCTTGGTCCGGGCGTCGTCCAGCCGGTGGAAGGTGATCACACCCGCCTGGTGCAGGTCACCGGACACGGTGGTCCAGGCGATCCGCTCGTCCGGGATCTGCTCGGTGATCCTGGCGTCGAACTCCCGGGTGCTTCCGCCGACCCTGACCACCCAGTGGGTCAGCTCGGGGGACGTCCGGTCGATCCGCTCGACGCCCGGCATGAACCTCGGGAAGTCCTCGAACCGGGTCCACCGGCGGTAGGCCACGGAGACGGGGACGGCCACTTCGATCGATTCCTCTACCTGTGTCACCGGGTTCACTCCGATCGGGAGGGGAGGGGGCTGTCCGGCGCCTGCCCGCTCCCCGCGCAGTCATGCCGGGGTGCTCCGCCGTCGTCCACGGCCGCTGTCGTCCACCGCTGTCGTCCGCCGCCGAAGATGGCGCCGGGGAGTTTGCAATTCCCTTTCGGTGCAAGGCGACAGGGCATGAGAGGACTATTCGTCGCAGTGAGAGTGCTCGCCAACGCCGCCGTCGCCGTCCTGGTCGTCTGGATCCTGCTGCGCCTGCTCGGCGCCAACACCGGCAACCCGGTGGTGCACTGGATCGAGCAGGCCGCCGACTGGCTGGCCGCCTGGTCCCGTGGCATCTTCCAGGTCGCCGGGACCACCCTCCAGCTGGTGCTGGACTACGGGCTCGCCGCCCTGGTGTACGGGGTGGTGGGGAACCTCGGCGCCCGCCGGGAGTGGACCTGACGGCCCAACCACGGACCTCCACCGCTGCGTGCACCCGCGTTTCGGCGGCATGATCGAGGGGAGACGCAGGTCGGTCCCGCCGGTCCGCCGAGCCGACCGGTCCGGCCCAGTCACCCGGTCCGTCCAGTCGCACCTGTTCGCCACCGCGTCCCGCCGCCGAAGGCGTGGGTCGCCCGACGTAAGGCCGCAGCCATGACCAACTTCGTCATCTCGTTGCCCGGTACCTTCAAGCAGGAGCTCACCCAGGCCGCGAAAGCGCAGCTGCTCGGCGCGCTGCGGGGGGCCGACCCGCAGGAGGTCGGGTCGGACCCCCAGGACCTCGACATGCTCACCCTGAACGACGGCGGGCCCACCTTCACCCTCCGGCTGGAGGTGACGGCCGAGGACAGTCGCGGCGCCGAGCGGGAGGCCCTCGCCATGGCCTCCCGGGCCCTGGCCGAGGCCGGCTTCCAGGGCGACGCCGCCCTGCTGGGGCAGCCCGCCATCACCTCCATCGACACTTCCGCCGACTCGGCGTGACCGGGCGGCGGACGGACGGGGCGGCCCGGGGCCCCGGGCCGGAACGCCGCCGCTCCGACTGTCAGCCCGTCCGGTCCCGTCCGGTCCCGTCCCGTCCCGGACCGGCCGGCTGGCCCGCTGCCGGCCCCGCCGGAACGTGCCGGGCCCTGACGCGGCGCCGCAGCTCCGCGGCGGCGCCGGCCGGCCGGTCCGCGGGGGCCGGGCGGGTCGCGGGCCGCAGGACTCCGGGCGTGGCTTGCCCTGGAGTGCACTCGAACGGGAATGATGCGCAGTGGCCCGGTCCACCGGCTCCCCGGGCCGGCTCCCTCCCGCGTCGCTGACTCCCCGCGCCGCGCGTGTCACTCCTCCGAAGGCGGGTTCCCCATGACCACCAGCACCGTTCTGATCACCGGCACGTCCACCGGCATCGGCCTGGAGGCGGCCGTCGCCGCGGCCAGGGCCGGCTGGCGCACGGTCGCGACGATGCGCGACACGGCCAAGGCCGACGCCCTGCGCGCCGCCGCCGCGGCGGCCGGAGTGGCCGACCTGGTCGAGATCCGGCGGCTGGACGTGACCGACCCCGACTCGGTGGCGGCCTGCGTGGCCGCGGTGGTGGCCGATCACGGCGCCCTGCACGCGGTGATCAACAACGCCGGCGCGGGCCATGTCGGCACGCTGGAGGTGGACGGCGTGGACGTCGCCCGGCGGGTCATGGAGGTCAACTTCTTCGGGGTGCTGAACGTGACGGCCGCCGCGATGCCGCACCTGCGCGCGGCGGGCGGCCGGCTGATCGCCGTCACCAGCGTCGGCGGGGTCGTGGGCCAGCCGTTCAACGAGGCGTACTGCGCGGCCAAGTTCGCGGTGGAGGGCTACCTGGAGTCGTTGACCCCGGTGGCCGCCACGGTCGGGGTGAGCGTCACGGTGGTGGAGCCGGCCGCCGTCGCGAGCGAGTTCGTGGCCAACGTCGGCGTGCCCGACGACCGCTCCGAGCTGCTGGAGCGGATGGGCCCCTACACCCCGGCGCTGGAGGCCTACCTGGCCCGGACCGCCGGCGCCTTCGCCAACGCCCAGTCCGCCGCGGACGCCGCCGCGGCCGTGGTCGCCGTGCTCACCGCCGAGCACCCCGTCCCGCGGGTGCAGACCTCCGACGCGGCCCGCGCCTTCATCGCCGGGAAGCTGGCCGACCCGGACGGCACCCGGGTGGTCGGCACCACCAGCACTTGGGTCGCCTGAGTGGGCGTGGGCGCGGTCGCGGGTGCCGGGCCCGGGCCGGTGCCCCGGCCCGGCACCCGGGGTCTCAGGCCGGGAAGCGGTCGATGTTCTGCTCCGCCCAGGCCCGGATGCCGGCCAGCGGCTCGGCGGCGCTGCGGCCCAGATCGGTGAGGGCGTACTCGACGTGCAGCGGCACCGCCGGGTAGATGGTGCGGGTCAGCAGGGCGGAGTCCTCCAGCCGGCGCAGGGTCTGGGTGAGTACCTTGGGACTCACCCCCTCCAGCAGTCGCTGGAGTTCGCCGAACCGCAGCGGGCCGCTCTCCAGGGCGCCGATGGTGAGGGCGCTCCACTTGTTGGCCAGCAGGGCGAGGATGTCCCGGCAGGGGCACAGGGCGGCGTAGACATCGTGCCGGTCATGGGTGCCGGTAGCGCAGCTGGTGGCCAAGAGATCGCTCCTTCAACGTGCTGACGTGCATTGCTTCCCAATCGATAGTAGCTGCCCTTGCGGGTTACTACGGTCTTCCGCGTAGCGTCGGCGCCAGAACAGCGAGACCGGCGGACGAGTCCGGCCGCCGCCAGTGAAGGAGCCCCACCGTGACCCGACCCACCGACGCACCGACCATGCGCGCCGTGACCCAGAACGCCTTCGGCGGCCCCGAGGTGCTGACCGTCACCGACCTGCCGCGCCCGGTGCCCCTGCCCACCGAAGTCCTGGTCCGGGTGGTCTCCGCCGGGGTCAACCCCGTGGACTGGAAGACCCGGGCCGGCGGCGGCATGGCCGGGGTACTCGGCGAGCCGCCGTTCGTCCTCGGCTGGGACGTCTCCGGCGTGGTCGAGGAGGTCGGCTTCGGCGTCCATACCCTCGCCGTCGGCGACGAGGTCTACGGGATGCCCTGGTTCCCGCGTGCGGCCGGCGCGTACGCCGAGTACGTGACCGCCCCCGCCCGTCAGTTCGCCCGCAAGCCCGCCGGCCTCGGCCACGACGAGGCCGCCGCCCTGCCGCTGGCCGCGCTCACCGCCTGGCAGATCCTGGTCGACACCGCCGGGGTCACGGCGGGGCAGCGCGTCCTGGTCCACGCCGCGGGCGGCGGGGTCGGCCACTTCGCCGTCCAGATCGCCAAGCACCTGGGCGCCCATGTGACCGGCACGGCGGGCGCGGCCAAGCACGCCTGGCTGCGCGAGCTGGGCGCCGACGAGGTCGTCGACTACACCAGCACCCGGTTCGAGAAGGAGATCTCCGACATCGACGTGGTGGTGGACCTGGTCGGCGACGAGCACGATGCCACCAGCACCCGCTCGCTCTCGGTGCTGCGCCCCGGCGGCCTGCTGGTGGCCGTGCCGTCGGGCGTCTCGCCCGCCCTGGCCGAGGAGGCACAGGCCCGTGGCGTCCGGGTCGCGCCCTTCCTGGTGGAGCCGGACGGCGCCGGTCTCACCGCTCTCGCCGGGCTGGTCGAGCAGGGCCGGCTCGGGGTGGAGGTGGCCGCCGTGTTCCCGCTGGAGGAGGCGGCCCAGGCCCACCGCGAGCTCGCCGAGGGACGTACCCGCGGCAAGATCGTCCTGCGGGTGGCGCACTGACCTCCCGCCCCGGCGGGCCGGAGGGCGGGTGGGTGGGCACCGCGGCGCGGGCGGGAGCGGTGGCCGGACGGCGCTCGGCAGCCACCCGCGCGCGGTGCCCCGCGCTGGCGTGCTCCGGGTGGCCCGAAGCCCCCGGAGCCGACCTTCCCGCGCCGCCGCACGGGGATCGCCCGGCCGGGACCCGCCGTCCGGGATCATGCGCCGACCGTGCCACGACCAGCCTTTCGAGTGGTCCCGCCGGGCTCTCGGCCGTCCACGCGGCTCCTGCTCGCATGCTGTGACGGCCGGGCGCCCGCGCACGCTGCCCCGGCCGTCGGCGAGGGGGAGGCGCGAGATGGCGAGGGGGAGGCACGAGATGGCGAGGGCGAGAGCCGGGAGCGGCGCGGGGAGCCGGCTGCGGCCGGCCGTCGTGGCGTCCGTCGCCGCGGTGATGCTGAGCGTCCCGGTGGGCGCGGCGCACGCCGCCGACCCGGCCGGCTGCTCCCGTACGGTCGGCGCCGACGGCGACGCCGTCGTCTGCGAGCGGGGCATCCCGCGGGGAGCCACCCTGACCGGCACCGACAAGGGCAAGGACACCATCACCGTGCACGGCGGCGTCGCCGGCACCCTGGTGCTCGGCCACAGCGACACCACCCTGGTGATCACCGGCGCCCCTGGTGCCCGGGGCGCGGACGGGCCCCGGGGCAGCGACGCCGGCGGCTTCTTCGACTTCGACGGGGCGAACGACGGCGAGGACGGCAGCCCCGGCGGCAGCGGCGGGGCGGGCGTGACGCCCACCGGCTCCGTCCGGCTCGGGGCCGGCATCAACACCGTCATCATCAGCGGCGGGAACGGCGGCGACGGGGGAGGAGGCGGTGGCGGCGGCCACGCGGACAGCGGCTGGGACCTCGGTGGCGGCGACGGCGGGGACGGGGGCGTCGGCGGTGACGGCGCCCCCGGCAACGCGGGCGAGCTGGTGCACGGCAGCGGCCAGGACACCGTCACGATCACCGGCGGAAACGGCGGCCGGGGTGGGAACGCCGGCGCCGGCGGCGCCGACCACACCCACCGGCGGCCCGGGCACGACGGCGACGGCGGGAACGGCGGTGACGCCGCCCCCGGCAACAGCAGGTCGATCAACCAGGCGGGCGGCGCGAACACCAGGCTCCCGGGCAGCATCACCCTCGGGGTCACCGGCGGCACCCCCGGCGCGGGCGGGACGGGCAACGGCGACTCCCACGCGCCCGGCGGGTCGGCGGCCGGCGGCAACGGCGGGCCGATCACCCTCGGCCGGGGCTCGGTGAGCGTACGGGGACAGTCCGGCGGCAACGGCAACACCAGCACCATCACCATGATCGGCACCGGTGAGCACACGGTGCGGGCCGTCGGGGCGGGCGGCAACTCGGGCACCCTCATCGGCTCCGACAGCGGCAGCACCACCATCGAGGTGACCGGCGAGTCGGCGGCGGGGAACACCGGCCGGATCAAGGGCGCCTCCGGCACCGGCACGGCCACGGTCACGGTCACCGGCGGCACCTCCCGGACGTACGACGGCGACCTGGGGGCGCCCGGCAACAGCGGCACCGTGGCCGGCGGCCCCGGCCCCGACTCCCTCACCGTCCGTGGCGGCAGCGGATCCCGCGGCGGGGCCGCCAACACCGGTACGGTCCAGGGCGACGCCGGCCGGGACACCGTCAGCCTGATCGACGGCGCCGGGGCGCCGCCAATGTCGCCGCCGCCAACGTCGCTGCCGCCAACGTCGCCGACGGCGCGAGGCTCGACGGCGGGGAGGGGCCCGATGCGGTGACGGTCTCCGGCGTCGCCACCGGGCAGGGCGGCCCCGCCGGTACCGGCCACGTCGACGAGGGTGGGACCGCCGGCGCCGCTGGCTGCGCCCCGGTGGGCGGCGGCGCCGGTCAGGTCGTCAACTATCTTCTGACACAAGCGCCCTGATTCCGGCCCGCCGATCGATACCCTCCGTCACCGCGGTCCGTCCCAGGCCGGCCGCGAGCACCTCTGCCACCTCGCGGCGCCCCCGGCGGTGCGGCAGCATGGGAAGTGATCGCCCAGCGGCCGGGGCCCGGAGGAGCCCGCCGCCGACTGCTCGGCCGACGGCGCTGCGGCCGGTCCGCGTAATCCCCAAGGAGCGCATGATGACGACGAAGCAGCAGATCTACACCCTGGAGGACACCGCCTTCTTCGAGGCCGTCAAGGCCGCCTTCGCCCAGCACCCCGAGGCCAAGGGTCGCTACGCCCTCGCCAGCCTCGCGCTGGAGCACTCGATGGACATCGACTTCGCGAAGAAGAGCGGGTTCTCCCGCGCCGAGGACGGCCGGATCATCACCGAGTTCGTGGACCGCGAGGCCTCGGCGATCGAGTCGACCAGCCATCGGACCTGTCGGAAGTGGGACGCCGACGGCGACTGCCTCGACTGGTGGGAGCCGCCGATCTGAACCGATCGCGGGAGTCGGTGGTGGCAAGGGCAGCACCAGGTCGGGTGCTCGCCCGTGGCCCGTCGGCCGAAGGCCTCGGCGTCACGGATCCGGCGTACCGTCCACCGGTGCTCCCGTCATTGGCCTCGCCAGATGTTGTCGAAGGCCGCGTCCTCGACGGTTCGCCGCTGCCGTACGGCCTCCAGCTCCATCACCGCGTCACCGACGGCGGCGAGCACCGTCTCGACCGCGCCGTCGTAGCCGCCCGAGGCGCCGTCCGAGGCCTCGTCCGTATGCTCCTGCCGGAACCCGGCGGCGGCCACCAGGCCGGCGAGGACGGGATCCCCCGATGCCCAGCGGGCGTCCGCGCGCCGGCGGGCGGGCGAATCGACCAGCACCGTCCGGCCGGTCCGGACCGGAATCCGGCGGCCGCGTTCCCGGACGATGCCACCCTCCGCCTCCAGGGCGGCCAGATACGCCGAGGACAGACCGCGGCCCCGGCGCCAGAGCCAGTCCTCGACCGATTCGTAGGGAGCCTGCCGGACGAGCGACGAGGCGGCCTCGGCCAACAGGCGGTCGGCCACCGGCCGGCGGTCGCCGGGCACGATCAGGGCACCGTCCAGCGCCAGGGCCCGGGCGTCCAGCAGATCGATCAGCTCGGCTCCGGCGAGGGCGAGCGACAGGTCGCCGGGGCTGACGGGAGGGCTGGACACCGCGTCCAGGGAGGTGAGCAGCAGGTCCTGCGCTGTGGTCATGAACGGCTCCCCACGTCGGAGGTATCGGCGCCGGTACGCCGTCGGCCGGCCGGGGCGGGTTCGACCGCGGCTCCGGTTCCTGCGCCGGCGCGGACACCTGGGCAGTGCCCCGGACAGGGGATACCCCCGGGTGATCGACTGTAGTCCGGCCGCGTCCGGGGCGATCGGTCCGAACCGGGCGCTTTCCGCCGGCCAGGACGGCCCGGCGTACTGGCCGCCGTCCAGGCCGTGGCCGGTCGGTGGCTGTCCAGGAATCCTGACCTGCGGCCCCGACCTGCGGGTCGGGACAGCAAAAAAAGTGCCGGTTGAGAAGGATCTCAACCGGCACTTTTGCTGATTCCCGAGGGAATCGTTCTGTGTCCGAGGGGGGACTTGAACCCCCACGCCCGATAAAGGGCACTAGCACCTCAAGCTAGCGCGTCTGCCATTCCGCCACCCGGACGGGGTGTACCGCTCGTCCTCGCTGCTCCGTGCCGCGCTGACTTGATAACTGTAGCAAAGATCGGCTTCTGGTCCCAAAAACGGCCGGTCCGGAGGTTTGGAACGGCTCGGGGCCTTGTGATCCGGGGGTTCTCCTTGGGGAGGGGCGATCGCTGGGAGAGGATGGGCGGGCCGTGCCCGCACGACCCCGGGCCCGGTTCCGGGGTGGCGCGGACCGCTCCCGGGCAGGTGAGAGACGACGAGGAGTGACCGTGAGCGACTCGAAGGCGGATCGGGTGGCCGGCCCGAAGGTGACGGGCGAGTCGGAGGTCGCGGAGATCTGTCGCGACCTGATCCGGATCGACACCAGCAACTACGGCGACGGCTCCGGGCCCGGGGAGCGCAAGGCGGCCGAGTACGTCGCCGAGCAGCTCGCCGAGTTCGGGCTGGAGCCGCAGATCTTCGAGTCGGCCAAGGGGCGGGCCTCGACGGTCGTCCGGATCGAGGGGGAGGACCGCTCCCGGCCCGGCCTGCTGATCCACGGCCACACCGACGTGGTGCCGGCCAACGCCGCCGACTGGACCTACGACCCGTTCGCCGGCGAGATCGCCGACGGCTGCGTCTGGGGGCGCGGCGCGGTCGACATGAAGGACATGGACGCGATGACCCTCGCGGTCGTCCGCGACCGGCTCCGCACGGGCCGCAAGCCCCCGCGCGACCTGGTGCTGGCCTTCGTCGCCGACGAGGAGGCGGGCGGCACCTACGGCGCGCGCTACCTGGTCGACAAGCACCCCGGCCTGTTCGAGGGCGTGACCGAGGCGATCGGCGAGGTCGGCGGCTTCTCCTTCACCGTCAACGACCAGGTGCGGCTGTACCTGGTGGAGACGGCCGAGAAGGGCATGCACTGGATGCGCCTCACGGTCGAGGGCCGGGCCGGGCACGGCTCGATGGAGAACGACGACAACGCCATCACCGAGCTGTGCGAGGCGGTGGCCCGGCTCGGGCGGCACAAGTTCCCGCTGCGGATCACCAAGACCGTCCGGGCCTTCCTCGACGAGCTCTCCGACGCGCTGGGCGTCGAGCTCGACCCGGAGAACATGGACGAGACGCTCCGGGTGCTCGGCGGCATCGCCAAGATGATCGGCACCACGCTGCGCAACACCGCCCAGCCGACCATGCTCGGCGCCGGCTACAAGGTCAACGTCATTCCCGGTCAGGCGACCGCGCACGTGGACGGGCGCTTCCTGCCCGGCTACGAGGAGGAGTTCCTGGCCGACCTGGACCGGGTGCTCGGTCCGCGGGTGAAGCGCGAGAGCCTGCACTCGGACAAGGCGATCGAGACCGGCTTCGACGGGGCGCTGGTGGAGGCCATGCAGCTGGCGCTGAAGGCGGAGGACCCGATCGCGCGGGCCGTGCCGTACTGCCTCTCCGGCGGTACTGACGCGAAGTCGTTCCAGGACCTCGGGATCCGCTGCTTCGGCTTCGCGCCGCTGCAGCTGCCGCCGGACCTGGACTTCGCCGGGATGTTCCACGGCGTGGACGAGCGGGTGCCGGTGGACGGGCTGAAGTTCGGCGTCCGGGTGCTCGACCGGTTCATCGACGCCTGCTGACCCCACACCTGTCGCGTGCCGGTGCACGCGGCTGACCCCACACCTGTCGCGTGCCGGTGCACGCGGCTGACCCCACACCTGTCGCGTGCCGGTGCACGCGGCTGACCCCACACCTGTCGCGTGCCGGTGCACGCGGCTGACCCCACACCTGTCGCGTGCCGGTGCACGCGGTGAGCGGCCCGTCCCCGAAGCCGGGAGGCGGGCCGTTCGCATTGTCCTGACGAATGATTTGGTACGGGTGCGGAGAGATCAAGAGAAACGATTCTCCGCCGGGAATTCGTGTCGGTCATCCGTGCTAGACATCACCGTTGCGAGTGAATGGCGACACCCGTCCGTACCTCGCCGGACGGACCCTCGTTCATCCCTGTGCAACCCGCTGAAAGGGTTGTGACATCAACAGGAGGAACGATGAACGTCAAGAAGCTCGCCGCTGTCGCCGCCGCCACCGGTGGTCTGGTCCTCGCCGGTGCGGGCATGGCCGCCGCGCACGGTGGCGCCAGTGCCCAGGGTGTCGCGGCCGGTTCGCCGGGCGTGCTGTCGGGCAACCTGATCCAGGTGCCGGTCCACGTGCCCGTCAACGTGTGCGGCAACACCGTCAGCGTCATCGGCCTGCTCAACCCGGCGTTCGGCAACAGCTGCGCCAACATCTGAGCGTGACGCCCGGGGCCGCCGGCCAGGAAGCCGGCCGGGCCCCGGGTCGTCCGACGATCAACGTGCCCCCGGGCTGCGGACGACCGCGCCCGGGGGCACGTCTTTATGCCGGTTTCAGGTTGTCCGCCAGAGTGCCATCGCCCGATCGGGTGAAGCAACGCCGTTCGGCTCAACCTTTGGCCCGGCCCCTCGTTGTCCCGTGTGCAGCCGAAGGTGTAGTCGGCAATTCGGTAATTCCGACTTTCAACACGTCTTCTCAACACGTCAGGGGAAAGTATGAGGAATGTAGCCAAGAAGGGGCTCCTCACGGCCGTGGCCACCGGCAGTGTGCTGGCCTCGACCGCCGGCTACGCCTACGCGAGTGCCGAGGCCCACGGGGGCGCGGTCAACTCGCCGGGGGTGGGATCCGGGAACTCCGTTCAGGTCCCGGTGGACGTCCCGGTCAACGCCTGCGGCAACACCGTGGACGTGATCGGCCTGCTCAACCCGGCCTTCGGCAACCGGTGCGCCAACGCCGACGGCCACGGCCACGCGGCCCAGGCCGCCCAGGCCCACAGCGCCTCCGAGCCCGGCCGTTCCGCGGCGGCCGGTGCCCCCGGCCAGTCCGCGCCCGGCCAGTCCGCCCCCGCCAAGTCGGCACCCGCCCACTCCGAGCCGGCGCACCCGGCCGGCCAGCGGCCCGGCGGCTACGACGCCTCGGGCATCTCGGGCGGCGGCGCGTCCGCCTCGGGTACGACGGCCGGTTCGCCCGGGGTGCTCTCGGGCAACAACGCGGCTGTCCCGGTGAGCATCCCGGTGAACGCCTGCGGGAACTCGGCCAACGTCGTGGGGGCCGCCAACCCGGCCTTCGGGAACTCCTGCGGCAACGTGTCGGTGCCCACCCCGCCGGCCGTCACGGAGGAGGAGTGCCCGCCGGAGGAGACCGGCTCCACCCCGCCGAAGGAGACCCCGGGCACCCCGCGGGCCGGTGGCCCCGCCGAGGCTCCGCCCGTGGTCCAGGCCGTCGCGCCGGCCGCCCCGGTCGTCCCGGCCCAGGCCACCGCCCCGCAGCTGGCGTCCACCGGTGCCGGCGGCGTCGAGATGCTCGGTGCGGCCGGGCTCGCGGCCCTGCTCGGTGGCGGCGTCCTCTACCGCCGTGCCCGGGCCGGCGTCCGCTGACCCTGCGCACGCCTCGCGCGCCCGAAGCCGCTCGCAGCGGCCTTGGGCGCGCGGTCATGCGTGCGGGCGGGCGTTCCGGTGGACGGAGGCCCGGGGAGTCGGGGGCGTGAGGTGCGCCGACGGCCGGGCGGCCGTGCGCACGCATCACCACCGCAGGGCGGTCAGCACCGAGGGGCGGTCGCCCGGCTTCGGACGGTCACCAGCTCCGGATCTGCCGGATGATCTTTCGGCGCAGCAGCACGGTGCGGCTCCCGTCGGGGAAGAGCCGTAGCCGGTCCAACTCCCAGTGCCCGTACTCGGCGTGCTCGGTGAGCAGTTGCCTGGCCGCGTTTCGGGTGGTGCCGCGCGGCATGCGCAGTGACTGGTACTCGTACTCCGGCTGCCGAACCAGCTTCGGTGGGGTCAAGACTTTCCTCCTGGGGACGCCTTCGGGCAAGCCTAAGGCCTGCCTCCGACAACCGGGCCAGGCTTTTTCGGCCGGGCCCACCTCCGGTCACCTGCCGTCACGGGCGTAACGGCGGCCCGTCACACTGACAGATCATCAGTTCCGCTGCTCCTGTTGACGGAATACCCCGATCCGGAGGCCGGGAAGCGGGTTCGCCCCGCTCCGGGCGGGCGTGGCGGTGCCGTGGACGGCCGTCACAGAACCACACGGATCGGACATCAGGGGGGAAGTTGCGGTGAAAACGCGGGTGTAGGTGACAACCGCTGTGCGTCGCGGCCCCGGGGGGAGATAGCGTCTGCACCATGTCTGATGCCGCGCAGCCAACCATTGCCGAGGTACGCGCCGCCGCCGAGGCGGTCAAGGCCGCCATCGACCGTCATCTGGAAGCGGTGTCCAGCCCCACCGCAGGGGACGATCCCGCCGTGTTCGCCGCCTACGAGCAGCTCGCGTCGGCGGCCATCGTGTACGACCAGCTCCTCTACGAGGTCTACGACGAGGTGACGCCCTTCGAGGTCCCCGGGGACGAGGGTCCGGGTGCCTACAGCGGCCCTGACCAGCCCGAGGCGATCAGCGTGCTGATCCGCCGCGACTACCACATCGCCGATCCGAAGCGGCTGCGCGCCCAGGCCGAGCGCTTGGACAGCACGCTCACGCCGGGAGGCGGCGGCGCGGGTGGCGTGAACGCGGCGATCGGGGTCCTGTTCGGCGAGTTCGAGCCGGACGAGATCGCCGCCCGGAGCGAGGAGTTCGGCCTGGAGGAGGGCGACTCCACGCTCTGGGTCTCGGCCGCCGAGCCGACCGACCCGGGGGAGTGGCTGCCGGAGCCCTTCGAGAACGCCGACCCGCAGCTGCTGATCTGCCGCTTCGACGTCAGCGAGGTGTACGACGACGAGGAGTCCGAGGAGTGACGGCGGCGACGAGACCCACGGGCTGAACCGCCCGACGAGCCTCAGGGCCTGCGAGCCCGTTCGGACCTGAACCCGGGCGATGCCGGAGCAACTGCTCCGGCATCGCCCGGTGCCGTTGGGGCGTCCGGGCCCGGCCCGGCCGCCCCGGGCTCGCGCACCGGACCGCCGGCCCGTCCGTCCCGGGCCGGGTCGGCGGTCCGGCCTCGGGGCCAAGCCCTAGTAGGCGGGCTCGGCGTTCTCGGCCAGGATCGTGCGCAGCCGGGTGGTGCGGGGCCGGGCCGGCCGCTCGGCGACGGCCTGCGGCAGGGCAGGGCCTGCCGCGTGCACCACGGAGAGGTGCCGCTCGGCCCGCCCGAAGGCGGTGTAGACCCACTGCCTGGTCAGCCCGGCGCCGGCGTCGTCCGGGAGCACCACGACCGCCCCGGGCCAGCGCCGGCCGACGGCCTGATGGACGGTCAGGGCCCAGCCGTGCCGCAGCTTGGCGGCATCGGCGGGGGCGACCGTGCTGCGGGTGCCGTCGGCGAGCTCCAGGTGCAGGCCGGTGGCGTCGCCGTCCAGCACCCGGCCGGGGCGGATCACGCCCGGGGCGGGGGAGTGGACCACCCGGTCGCCCGGGTCGAACCCGCCGAACCTGCCCGGGCCCGGGTTCAGCCGGGCCTTGGCGGCGGCGTTCAGCGCCCGGGTGCCGGCGCTGCCGCCGTGCCCGGGGGTCAGCAGGACGACCTGCTCGGAGGGGATGCCGAGGGCCCGCGGGATGGAGTCGGTCAGCAGCTGGACGGCGCGGTGGACGGCTTCGCCGCCGTCCTTGGCGGTGAGGATCACCACCTCCTTGTCGGGCGCGTCGACGGGCTGCAGCTCGCCGATGCCGACGGCCGACACCAGCTCGCCGATCGGCCCGAAGTCGGGCGTCCGGGAGGCGACCGCCGGGCAGACCTTGGCGGCCAGCAGATCGGCGAAGAACCGGCCCGGCCCGGCCGACCAGAGCTGGCCGGGGTCGCCGCTGAGCACCAGGCGGGTGCCGTCGGCCAGCGACTCCAACAGGGTGGCGGCCAGTTCGGCGTCCAGCAGCGGCGCGTCCAGCACGACCAGCAGGTCGAGCGCGAGGGTGCCGTCGCCGGCCCGGCCGGGGCCGGCGGTGCCGGAGAGCAGGTCGGCCAGGGTCGCGATGTCCGGGGCGGCCCCGGCGGGGAGCAGTCCGGCCAGGCTCTGCCGGCCCTGGTCGGTCCAGGTGGCGGCCCAGGCGCGCAGCCCGAGCCCCTGCGCGGCGTGCAGCAGTGCGGCCGCCTCGCCCCGGGAGGCCTCGCCGCCGGTGTGGGTGACCAGCGCGCTGCCGGCGACGGCCCTGACGAGTGCGGTGGCCGAGGAGGAGGGCGCTGCCGTGGCGGCCGCCTCCCAGGCGGCCGGGCCGGGGGCGGGGGCCGGGGACGAGGTCTCGGCGGTCGCTGCCGGCTCCGCCCCGGTGTCGGAGGGCTCGTCCCCGGTGTCGGAGGGTTCCGACCCGGCGTCCGAGGGCTCGTCCGCGAGGCCCGAAGGCTCGGCGCCCGTCGGGTCCGGCTCGGCGGCCTGCGCGTCCTCTCCCGGGACGAAGGTGGACATCACCCGGACCAGGCCGTCCGCCAGGCTCTCCTCCGCCAGGGCGAGCCGCTCCAGCGCGAGCAGGGTCCGGGTCGGCGGCTCGTCGTCCTCCTCGGAGCCGGCGGCCGCGGCGCGGGCCTCCGGGCCGGTGAGCTCGTCCTGGAACGGCATCACCAGGCCGTCGACCACGACCGCCTGGAGGGCGGCGGCGGGCTCCGGCAGGCCGAGCCGTTCCAGCCCGGCGGCGACCTCGCCGATCTCCACGGCCGAGTCCCCGCGCAGCGCGGCCTGCTCCAGCAGCCACGGCACCAGGGCGCCGGCGCGGCGCTGGTCGCCCGGGCCGGCCTCGGCGCCGAGCAGGCCGCGCGCGAAGCCGTCCGCCTGCTCGGGGCGGACGCCGGGCAGGGCGAGGACGGCCCAGGGGTCGGCCCGCAGCAGCTCGGCCGCGCCCTCGCCGAGCTGGGCCACGGCCGCGTCGGCGAAGTCGGCGGGGGCGCCGCCGGCCGTCAGGACCTCGGCCGCGGCCCGCAGGGCCTGAGCCCGCTGCTCGTCCGGCTGGTGGGCCCGCCGGGCGGCCGCTTCGGGAGCGGTGCCCGGGGTGGTGCCGTCGGCGGCCGGGGCCGCCGTCCGCAGGTCCGGTCCGGTGGTGGCCTGCTGCCCGATCGCCCGGATCGCCTCCGCGAGCGCGGCGACGGTGTCGGTACGGGCGGTGGCGGAGGCCGGGCCGGCCTCGTCCGCCCGGCCGTCGTCCGCCCGGCCGTGGGCCGGGGCGCCGTTCGTCCCGTTGTCCTGGCCGGGGGTGCCGTCCGCCCGGCCGCCGTCGGCGGGGCCGCCCGGAGCGCTGTTCTCTGTGTCGCTCACCATTCGCTCCAAAGGGGTACGCCACTGCTGGGCAGTGGGGCGGCCGCCACCCTCGGGGGTGGCGGCCGCGGCCGGTCGTCGTCGTGGGAGCGGGCGGGCACCGGGCCGGGACGTCCGGGCAGGGCCCGGGACACCGGCCCGAGCCGTCTCCTGCGGTTCACGCGCCCGGCGGGAACCGTCGGAAACGGCCTAGAGCTCGCTCCACTCGTGGTCGGGGTAGCGGTGGACCGGCGCCGAGATGTCGTCGAGCGCACCGCGGATCTCATCCGGAAGCGTAAGCGCCTCCACCGACAGCGCCGCCCGCAGCTGGAGCACGGTCCGCGCCCCGATCAGGGCCCCCGTCACCCCGGGGCGGTCCCGGACCCAGGCGAGGGCCACCGCCAGCGGGCTGCTGGCGAGTCCGTCGGCCGCGGTCGCGACCGCGTCGACGATCCGGCGTGAGCGGTCGTCCAGGTAGGGCTGGACGAAGCCGGAGAGGTAGGGGGAGGCCGCGCGGGAGTCCTGCGGCACGGCGTGCCGGTACTTGCCGGTGAGGACGCCGCGTCCGAGCGGGGAGGAGGCCAGCAGGCCGACGCCGGCGTCCAGCGCGGCGGGCAGCACCTCGCGTTCGATGCCGCGCTGCAGCAGCGAGTACTCCATCTGTGTCCCGGCCAGCGGTACCCGGGCGGGGTCGGCGCTCTGCCGGGCGGCGGCCTTGGCGAGCTGCCAGCCGCTGTAGTTGGAGACGCCGACGTACCGGGCCCGTCCGGAGCTGACGGCGATGTCGAGGGCGTGCAGGGTTTCGTCGGTGGGGGTGTCCGGGTCGAAGGCGTGGACCTGCCAGAGGTCGACGTAGTCGGTGCCGAGCCGGCGCAGCGAGCCGTCGAGTGCGGCCAGCAGGTGGCCGCGGGAGGTGTCGAAGCGGCGGTCCGAGTCGGGCACGCTGCCGGCCTTGGTGGCGATCACGAGTTCGGAGCGGGGGATCAGGTTGTCGGTGAGGCGGGAGAGCAGGTACTCGGCGCCGCCGTCCGCGTACACGTCGGCGGTGTCCACCAGGTTGCCGCCGGCGTCGACGAACTCCTTGAGCTGTTCGGCCGCCTCGTGCTCGTCGGTGTCCCGGCCCCAGGTCATGGTGCCGAGACCGAGCCTGGAGACCCGCAGCCCGGTACGGCCGAGGTGTCGCTTTTCCATCGGTCAGGCCCTCCGCTGGCTGGTAAACGTGCTGGTGGGGTGAGGCATCCCCACGTCGGCTGAGCGTAGCGGCCACCGCCCGGGCAGGTGCGCAGACCCGCAGAACGGCAGGTGGGGCGGACGACACGCCGGTGTGACGCGCACCACAGCTACCGGCCAGTAGCATTGGGCCGCGCGGCGCGGCTAGGCTCGACGGCGTGCGCGCGGCGCCCACCACCCCTGGACGCCGCGCCGCGCGCGGAACCTCTACGGAAGGCTTGGCACCCACATGCGACTCGGCATCAACCTCGGCTACTGGGGACTCGGCATGGACGCCGACAACATCGCGGTCGCCCAGGAGGCCGACCGCCTGGGCTACTCGGTCTGCTGGGCCGCCGAGGCCTACGGCTCCGACGCCGCGACCGTCCTCAGCTACGTCGCCGCGAAGACCGAGCGGATCGACGTCGGCTCGGCGATCTTCCAGATCCCCGCCCGCACCCCCGCCATGACGGCGATGACCGCCGCCACCCTCGACACCCTCTCGGGCGGCCGCTTCCGCCTCGGCCTGGGCGTCTCCGGCCCGCAGGTCTCCGAGGGCTGGTACGGCGTGAAGTTCGACAAGCCGCTGGCCCGCACCCGGGAGTACGTGGAGATCATCCGCAAGGCGATGTCCCGCGAGCGCCTGGTGCACGAGGGCGCCAGCTGGACGCTGCCGCTGCCCGGCGGACCCGGCAAGCCGCTGAAGCTCACCGTGCACCCCGTCCGCGAGCACATCCCGCTGTACATCGCCGCCATCGGCCCGAAGAACCTGGAGCAGACCGGCGAGATCGCCGACGGCTGGCTCGGCATCTTCTTCGCCCCCGAGCACGCCGCGCTCTCCCTGGAGCCGCTGAAGGCCGGCCGCGCCAAGGTCGGGCAGACCCTGGACGGCTTCGACCTCTGCCCGACCGTGACCATCTCGGTCGGCGAGGACGTCAAGGCCGCGGCGGACAGCCAGCGCTCCTACGCCGCCCTCTACATCGGCGGCATGGGCAGCAAGGACAAGAACTTCTACAACCAGCTGACCCGTCGGATGGGCTACGAGCAGGCCGCCGACGAGATCCAGGAGAAGTACCTCGCCAAGGACTACGCCGGCGCCGCCGCGGCCGTCCCGCACGACCTGATCGACGCCACCTCGCTGCTCGGCGACACCGCCCGGATCGCGGACCGGATGCAGGCCTACGCGGACGCCGGCGTCACCACCCTGACGCTGGCCCCGGCCGGGTTCACCCTGGAGGAGCGCGTCCTGGCGCTGCGCACCGGCGTGCAGGCGCTGGAGCGCGCCGGCCTGGCTGAGTAGGCGCCGCCGCGGGGGTCCCGGACGCGCCGGGGCCCCACGGACGGCAGACCCTCAGAGCCAGCCGCTCCGCTTGAAGACCCGGTGCAGCACCACGCAGGTCACGGTCATCAGCAGCAGCACCCCCGGGTAGCCCCAGCGCTGGTGCAGCTCCGGCATGTGCTCGAAGTTCATCCCGTACACGCCGGCGATCAGGGTCGGCACGGCGGCCAGCGCCGCCCAGGCGGAGATCTTCCGCATGTCGCTGTTCTGCTGCACGCTGACCTGCGCCAGGTTGGCGCTCAGGATGTCGGTGAGCAGCCGGTCCATGCCGTCCACCTGCTCGTTGGCGCGGGACAGGTGGTCCGCGACGTCCCGCAGGTACGGCAGCGCCTCGGCCGTCACGAAGGGCTCGCCGCCCCGGCCCAGGCGCAGCAGCGGCTCCTGCAGCGGGCCGGTGGCCCGCCGCATGGTCACCAGCTGGCGCTTGTAGCCGTAGATCCGCTCCGCCGCGTCGCCGGACGGGCGCCCGGGGGCGAAGACGTCCGCCTCCAGCTCGTCCAGCTCGCCCTCCAGGGCGACCACGACGTCCAGGTAGCCGTCCACCACCGTGTCGCAGACCGAGTGCAGCACGGCGCCCGGGCCGTGCCGCAGGATCTCCGGCTGCTTCTCCAGCTGGGCGCGCAGCTCCCGCAGCGGGCTGTCCGCGCCGTGCCGTACGGTCATCACGAAGGCGTCGCCGACGAAGATCATGATCTCGCCGGTGCTGACCGCCTGGGTGCCGTCCCGGTGGCCGACCGTCTTGAGCGCCATGAAGAGCGAGTCCTGGTAGGCCTCCAGCTTGGGCCGCTGGTGGGCGCTGACGGCGTCCTCGACCGCCAGCGGGTGCAACCCGAACTCCTCGCTGACCAGGTCCAGCTCGGCCGTGGTCGGCTCGTGGAGCCCTATCCAGAGGAAGCTGTCACCGGCCGCCCGGGCGGCCGCCAGGGCGTCGGAGTAGTCCTCCGGCCCCTCGACGCGGTGCCCGTCGCGGTAGGTGGCGCAATCGACGATCATGCGGGACATTGTCGCGCCGAACGGGGCGCGCCGGAATCCGGTCCGCCGAAAGCTCACCGCGTCGTCACAGCACCGGCGCGACGCCGTCCGCCCGCGGCTGGCCCCGGGGCCTGGCCCGGCTGCTGCCCGGGCTGGTGGACCAGCACCCTGTGCCGGGCCGCCGGAGCCAGGCCGTACGCTTGGCCCCATGCCCACCCTGCTGCTCGTCCGCCACGGCCGCTCCACCGCGAACACGGCCGGAATCCTGGCCGGTTGGACCCCCGGTGTGGAACTCGACGACACCGGCCGGGTCCAGGCCGCCGCGCTGGCCGGGCGCCTGACCGGCGTCCCGATCGCGCAGGCCGTCAGCAGCCCGCTGGAGCGCTGCCGGCAGACCCTGGAGCCGCTGCTCGCCGGGCGTCCCGAACTGCCCCGGCCGGCCCTGGACGAGCGCCTCGGGGAGTGCCACTACGGCGAGTGGACCGGCCGCCCGCTGGCCGAGCTGGCCGGCGAACCGCTCTGGCGCACCGTGCAGGACCACGCCGCGGCCGCGGCCTTCCCCGGCGGGGAGTCGCTGCGCGAACTCAGCCACCGGACGGTCACGGCCGTCCGCGAGTGGAACGAGAAGGTCGCCGTCGAGCACGGCGACGACGCGGTCTGGATCGCCTGCTCGCACGGCGACGTCATCAAGGCGGTGATCGCCGACGCGCTGGGCCTGCACCTGGACCACTTCCAGCGGATCAACGTCGAGCCGTGCTCGGTCACCGCGATCCGCTACACCCCGCAGCGCCCGTTCCTGCTGCGGATGGGGGACACCGGTGACCTCTCCTCGCTGGGCCCCCGGCCCGGTCGGGCGGACGCCCCGGCGGGCGACGCCGTGGTCGGCGGCGACACCGGCGCGAGCTGACCCGGCCCGCCGGGCTGCGGCCTCCCGCCCCGGGCCCGGCGCCCAGGCCGTAGGGTGACACTCGGGCCCCGTTCGCACGACGGCCCGGCGGGTACCGCGGCCAGTACCACCCGGTGCCGGTCTCCCGTACGACGACGACAGAACGATCCGGAGCGAGAGCGTGTCCCGTCAGGTCTTCTTCTACGACCAGCCCGAACGGTTCGTGGCCGGTACCGTCGGCCAGCCCGGCGCCCGGGCGTTCTACCTGCAGGCCAGCGCCCGAGGCCGGATCACCAGCGTGCTGCTGGAGAAGACCCAGGTCGCGGCGCTCGCCGAGCGGATCGAGGAGGTCCTCGACGAGGCCCTGCGGCGCGGCGGCGACGCCGACATCCCGGCCCGGGCCCCCGGCGACCTGATCGACACCGCCCCGCTCGACCTCCCGCTGGAGCAGGAGTTCCGGGTCGGCACGATGGCCCTGGCCTGGGACAGTGTCGACTCCTGCCTGGTGGTCGAGGCGCAGGCGGTGGTCGAGGGCGAGGCCGAGGACGAGGAGGACGGCGCCGAGCAGGTCTTCGAGGACGACGAGAACGGCCCCGACATGCTGCGGGTGCGACTCAGCGGCACGATGGCCAGGGCGTTCGCCAAGCGGGCGCTGGACCTGGTCGCCGCCGGCCGCAAGCCCTGCCCGTTCTGCAACCTCCCGCTCGACCCCGAGGGCCACCTGTGCCCCCGCGCGAACGGGTACCGGCGCTGAACGCGGACGCGTCGGCGGACCAGGAGGCAGCTGTGGCCGAGCCCGAGCGCGAGCCGGGGGAGGCGGCCGTCCCCGACGCGGACCCGGTGGCCGGCGCGGCGCTGGCCGCCGACGCCCCGGCCGCCCTGCGGCTGCTGCGCGAGGGCGCGCTCACCCTGCACGGCCGGCTGACCGACGCCTCCAACGCCGCCCTCTACTGCTCGGTGACCCTGGACGGCGTCACCGCCCAGTGCGTCTACAAGCCGGTCGCCGGCGAGCGCCCGCTCTGGGACTTCCCGGACGGCACGCTGGCCGGGCGCGAGGTCGCCGCGTACGAGGTGTCCGCCGCCGCCGGCTGGGCGCTGATCCCGCCCACCCTGCTGCGCGAGGGCCCGCACGGCCCCGGCATGGTCCAGCTCTGGGTCGAGCCGGACCCGGACGCCGCGCCGCTGCTCGCGCTGCAGGATCCGGCGGGCCCGGAGGACGGCTGGCTGCCGATCGTCCGGGCCGACGTCGGCGGGGGCCGCACCGCGCTGCTGGTGCACCCCGACGACGCCCGGCTGCGCCGGCTCGCGGTGCTGGACGCGGTGCTCAACAACGCCGACCGCAAGGGCGGCCATCTGATCCCCGCCGCCGACGGCCGGATCTACGGCATCGACCACGGAGTCACCTTCGCCGTGCCGGGCAAGCTGCGGACCCTGCTCTGGGGCTGGGCCGGCACCCCGCTGCCCCAGGAGGCGCTGGACGTCCTCGGCCGCCTCGCCGCGGACTTCGACGGTGCTCTCGGCGAGCGCCTCGCCCCGCACCTCACCCGGGCCGAGATCACCGCCGCCGGCGACCGGACGGCCGCACTGATCCGCAGCGCGGCGCACCCGCTGCCGTCCGAGGACTGGCCCTCCATTCCCTGGCCGCCGATCTAGGCCGGCTCCGGCGACCGGGCTCCGGTCAACCGCCCGCGAGCGCCGCCAGCTTGAGGAGCGTGCTCCCGCAGCTGCCTGCCCTGCTGGGCGGCGGGAAGGGCGCGGCGGCCTTGATCGGCCGGTGCGGTGCCGTGACGGCTCGCGACAGGGTGGCCACGAAGACGGTGGCCACCTCCCTGGCCGCTCCCTCCATGTTCCGGCAGGTCTGCTCGGCGGCGCCGCCGACGAGCTCCCCGGTGGGCACCCACCTGGTGGTGGCGTACCAGTAGCCGAAGTCGGTCAGTTTATTGGTCAGGGCGGTCACCAGCGCCGTGCTGTTGGTGATCCCGGCCGGTCCGACGGTGGCTCCGACGGCGGTGGCGAAGCCGACGGCGCGTTTGGTCCACCCCGGCGAGGTGGCCGGCAGCAGGTAGGCCTTGAGCGCGTCACCGACCGTGCCGGAGCCGAACACGGGTACGCCGCCCGGGGTCGCCCCGGCCGCCACCAGGTACGCGGCCGCGTCGCCCTCCAGGTTGTCGGTGACGCCGTAGTCCGACGTGGGGTTGTCGAAGACGTGCTGGACGCTCGCGGTGGGGTCCTTGACCCGGCGGCGGGCGAGGTTGGCGGCCCCGCCGCCCAGGTCGCCCAGCCAGGTCACCACCTCCAGGCCGGTACCCCCTTCGGGGAAGACCAGGGTCCGGGTGCGGCCGGCGCGGGTCTCCAGCCCGATGAGCAGGTGGCCCAGGTCGACCGAGCGTGTGCCGTCGCGCAGGCTCTGCGAGTCCTTGAGATCCTTCAGCACACCGGTCTTCCCGAAGGCGGGCCGCGGATCGGCGGGGGAGTGGCCGGTGTAGGTGACGAAACCGGCGTTGCGGATCACCGCGCCCGGCACCGACCTCCGGCTCTCCACCTCGTAGTCCAGGGACCAGGTCGTGCCGTAGAAGACGCCGCGCAGCATCGCCAGCCGCTCCTGGACGTCCGTCCGTCCGGCCTTGGTCAACAGTGCCTCGGCCTTGGCGACCAGGGCCACGGCGGCGGCGAAGGAGCCGGCTTTGGTCATGTTCCCTCCGTAAGGGTTGCGGGGTCAGGCGATGGACGGGAGATCGGAGGTCATCGCGATGTCGGTGCCGGAGGTGGGCGTGTACTCGTTCCACTCGGCGATGAGCGCGCCCTTCTCCCCCGGCTGCAGGACCGCGAACGGCGCCGTGGTGCCCCGGTGGGCGAACTGCACCCGCTCCACGGTGATCTGCGTCTGGCTGGGGATCGCGACGATCCGCACCGACTCCTGGACGTGCCGGTCGTCCTCGGTGTCGAGGACGACCGGAAGCCCGACCACGAACCCGGTGGAGCGTTCGACCGTGAAGGTGACCGGGTTCGGGCTCGGCACGAGGTTCGCGGCGGAGGTCGTGTAGACCGCGTCCTGCAGCCGGGCGGCCGTCCGGCCCGGGTTGGCCGGCGGGATCCCGGGGTAGTTGCGGTCGTCGTACGCCGCGATCTCCTGCGCGATCGACAGGTAGGCCGGGGGGATCTCCGCGCCCGGTGAACCCCCCTCGGCGAAGCGCATCCAGCGCTCCTCCCAGCCCTTGCGCACGGTCAGGACGATCCGGGCGCTTCCCGCGCGCAGGAACGCCTGCCGGTTGGCGTCCGGGTGGCGCAGCTCGCGGACGAAGCGCCAGCTCGGCGGGACGTCCCAGAAGTACGAGTACAGGAACGTGACGACGTTCTCCCACTCGATCGCCTGGTTGATGAAGCGGACCAGCTCCTCGTGCCGGCGCAGCAGCGTCCACCGGTCCTGGTCGAGGCCGGGCGCCGCCCCGTCGAAGCCGATGCCGTGGGCCAGGTCCACGCCGGCGGCCTGGAAGGCGGCGAGTACTTCGTCCGGCATGAAGGCGAAGCCGGGGCCGAGGATGAAGCGCAGCACGCTCTTCATGATCTCGTCGTTCTCCTCGCGCCGGAGGGTTAGCGTGTCGACGCCGGCCAGCTTCTCCTCGATCGCCAGGATCTGCGCGGCGATGTCCTGCTGACGCGCGAAGTACTGGGCCTGCGCGGCGTCGTGAAGGGCGGTCCAGACTTCGGCCCGCCACTGCTCGACGGTCTCCTGGGTCAGCTCGCAGAAGGCGTTGAGTCCCACGAAGACCTGGTCGGAGTGGTGGAAGAAGCAGGTGACCTTCTGGTGGCCGGTGTGTCCGTGCAGGAAGGGCACCGTGGGGGTGGCCATCAGGGTCTGGTCGCGGATGACCAGTGCGCCGGTCAGGTTGTTCCACTCGGGCCGGATCACCGTGCCGATCACGTCGAAGTTCAGCTTGTTGTCGTCGCCGTCCTGCTTGCCGATGTGCGCGTCGAGCACGATCTCGCGGATGCGGGCCGTGCCGGGGACGTCGAATTCCAGATCGAGGAACCACCAGCCCCCGTTCGTCCCCACGTGCGCGCTCGCCGGCACCGGTGCCGGATCGACCGGGTACGTCCGTACCGTCGCCCCGTACCGGTCGGCGAGCCAGCGGTACCTCGGTACGCCGGGGTCACCGGGCCCGGCGGGGTTCCCGTCCGGGCCGACCGGCGCCGTCGTGACGTCGGAGGGCTTGACCGTGAACTCGAACTGTCCCTGCTGGGCGCGCAGCGCCTCCAGCTCGGCGTAGGCGCGGCGCATCGCGGCGCCCGGCTCGGGCACGACGATGTCGTAGGTGAGCCGCAGTCCGTAGCGGTACAGCCGCACCCGCCACTTGCGCATCAGGCTGAAGTAGTCGACCCGTACCGGCTGCGGTGAGGCGTTGCGAAGGATCCGGGTGGACACCTCCGAGGTACCCGTCTCCGTCCTGGTGGAGATGGTGACCTTGTGCTCGCGCCGGGAGCGGGAGGAGGCCCGGGCGGTCGTGGTCCGGGCGTGCTTGATGCTCTCCGTCGCGGACTTGGAACCGGAGTCCTGGGCGGTGAAGCCGCTGGTGCTCGAACCCGAGATGACCGGGATGCCGCCCTGGACCGTCCCGGTGATGTTGAACTGGTTCGAGTGCTGGCTCTGCGAGCCGGTCGACTGCGAGAGGTCGGTGTTGTCGGTCACCCCGGTCTCGCTGACCTCCTCCAGCGAGTCGGTCACGATGGTGGTGAACTCCTTCGAGGTGACCGACCATTCGGTGTGCGTCACGGCGGTCTCCTCGCCGGGCGCCATCGGGATCGTGGCGACCAGCTCGCCGCGTTCGATGCCGTTCGGCACCATCTCGATCCGTTCCAGGTTCAGCAGGCCCACCGGCGGCGTCGCCGCCGTGCCGAGTCCTTTCAGCGCGACCAGCACGGAGTTGAGCGCCCGGGCGGGCAGGTCGGTCCCGGCCGCCGAGGGTCCGTCCTGGGCCTGCCGGAGCAGGTCGGTGCGCACCTCGGCGAGTGCGCCCGCGAACGCCTCCAGCTCGGCCGCGGGGATCGTGGCGACGGTGGCGATGTCCGGTTCCAGCGCCGGCACCAGCGGGTCCTCGAAGGCGGCGAGCACCTCGAAGGTCCTGGCGGAGACGGGGGTTCCGGCCTTCGGCGGGCCGCCCGGAGCGGCCCGCAGGCGGTCCGCGACCCGTTCGCCGTCGCCGTGCGACAGTGCCAGCTGCCGCACGGCGACGTACTTGACCAGGCCGCCGGCGGGCCCGCCGGCAGGCGCCCTGTCGGACCCCCCGGTGCTCTCCGGGGGTGTGACGTCGACCGGGACCAAGGTGCCTTTCAGCACCTCGCGCGCGGAGCCTTCCAGCAGCGGCGGCGCGGACTGGGGAAAGGGCAGGGCGGACTCGGGCACGGGGGCTTCCTTTCAGTACCGAATGGTCCTGACGGGAAAGGTAGGGCACGAACATGTTGCGGGTGGAGGTCCTCCACCCGGCGCATCGGGGGCACTTCGGGCGGCGCCGGTCGCGTGGCTCCGGAGTGCGCCGTACAGGTCCATGGCCGGCGCGGACCGGCCCCCGCACGCCCCCGTGGAGTCGGCCCGACGTGGGCCCGGGGAGGCATCCGCACCCTGGACGGCGCGCCGCGCAGGGCCCAGACTGCACCGGTGGATCGTCCAGGAACCGGCCGGACCGGCGAGCGCGGGGCGGCGGGCCGCCGCCCGCAGGAGGCCGTGCCGCGGCACGACCTGGAGGTGCCCGCCCCGAACGTCCTCCCCTTCGCCATCGGCTCCTTCGACACCATCGGGCCGCTCTCCCGCGCCGCGTTCCCGCACCGGCACTCCTTCTACGAGATGGTGTACGTCACCGGCGGCCGGGGCGCCCACGTGCTGGACCTCGCGCACTGGCCGCTGCGGCCCCCGCACCTGTGCGTGATCACGCCCGGACAGGTGCACCACTGGGACGGCGCCGAGGAGCTCAGCGGCTTCGTCGCGCTGTTCAACGAGGACTTCCTCGACCATCCCGAGGACGCCGCCGTGCTGCGGCTGCTCGCCGGCAGTCCATGGCTGAACCCGGGGGCGGAGGCCGGCGGCCTGGCCGCGCTCTTCGCCGAGCTGGAGCGCGAGTACCGCGCGGCGCTGCCGGGCTGCGCCGGGGTGCTGCGCGCCTATCTGCACATCCTGGTGGTGCGGGCGGGCCGGGCGCTGGCCCCGGGGACTCCGCAGGCGGCGGGCCGGGCGGCCGAGTTGGCGTCCCGGTTCACCCGGCTGATCGCGACCGAGGGTCCGGTGGAGCGGCAGGTGGCCTGGTATGCGAGGGAGTTGGGCGTCTCGGTGGGGCACCTGCACAGCCTGGTCAAGGAGGCGACCGGCCGCACGCCGGGTCAGCTGATCCGGGGAAGGCTGGCTCTGGAGGCCAAACGGCTGCTGCTGAAAACCGATCTGACGGTCCGGCAGATCGCCCGGGAGGCGGGCTTCGCCGACCCGGCGTACTTCTGCCGGTTCTTCCGGCGGGAGACCGGGGTGACGCCGGGGGAGTTCCGGTCCGGCGGTGCAGAAAAGCACCACGATCCCCGGATCGCGTCCATCGCCGCCCCGCCGGCCCGCCCGTAGGTTGGCTGCAGCTCCCCACCGCGGCCCGACCGCGGTGCCGCCGGGCGGCGCCGTGAGGCCCGCCGGGTGCGCCGTACGGCGCGGGCCACCGCCGGGCTCCTTGCCTGACATGCGCATGCCGTAGGCCTGCGACACACCATCCCACCACCCGAAGGAGTCGGTGCATGTCCCCCACAGACGCCCGCGACCCCCGAGACACCGCGACAGGAACCGAGGCCTCCACCCACCCGGGCCCGGCCGACCGCCGGATCAGCCGTAAGACCGTCCTGAAGGCCGCCGTGCTGGCCGGCGCCACCCCGCTGCTGCTCGGCGGCGGCGCCGCCCTCGCCCGGGACCTCGGCCCCGGCGGCGGACCGCTGGACCTCACCCCCGAATGCGACGACGGCGACCACCCGACCATCGAGCAGACCGAGGGCCCCTACTTCAAGCCGAACTCGCCGCTGCGCACCTCCCTGGTGACCGCGGGCACCCCGGGCACGCCGCTGACCGTGAGCGGGTACGTCTTCGGCCGGGCCTGCCTGCCCGTCGCCGGCGCCCTGCTCGACTTCTGGCAGGCCGACGTGAACGGGAACTACGACAACGTCGGGTTCACCTTCCGTGGCCACCAGTTCACCAACGCCCAGGGCGCGTTCAGCCTGACCACCATCGTCCCCGGCCTCTACCCCGGCCGGACCAGGCACATCCATGTGAAGGTCCAGGCGCCGGGCCGGCCGATCCTCACCACCCAGCTGTACTTCCCGGGGGAGCCGCGCAACAGCAGCGACACGATCTACGACCCGGCGCTGCTGATGACCGTGCAGCAGGTCGGCTCGGGCAAGCTCGGCAGCTTCGACTTCGTGCTGGACCTGCCGCAGACGCCGTCCCCCTCGGGCAGCCCGAGCGCCACCCCCACCGTCACCCCCACCAGCGCCTCGCCGCGGCCCACCCAGAGCCCGACCTCCCAGCCGTCCGGCAGCTGGCAGGCCGGCACCACGTACGCGACCGGCGACCGGGTCACCTACGGCGGGGTCGGCTACCGCTGCCTCCAGGGACACACCGCCATGACCGGCTGGGAGCCGCCGAACGTCCCGGCGCTCTGGCAGCGGACCTGACGCCGCCCGGGCGGGCCGGCGCCGCCGGCGGTCCGTCCCGTCCCGCATGACCGCCCGGCGGCGGCCCGCCGGCAGGTGCCCCACAGCCTGCCGGCCGGACCGCCGCCGGGCCCCGGCAGCAGAGGCCGGTCGGTCCGCGAACGGATTCCGGCCGATCTTGCGTACTGGTTAGGCTTTCAAATGATCGCAAGGTTAGAGTCGTTCCCATGCATGCCTGGCCCGCCTCCGAGGTTCCCGCCCTGCCTGGTCAGGGGCTCCCCCTGCGTATCCACGACACCGCCGCGGGCGGTATCCGGGAGGTGGTGCCGCAGGACGGCACCGCCCGGATCTACGTCTGCGGCATCACCCCCTACGACGCGACCCACATCGGCCACGCCGCCACCTACAACACCTTCGACCTGGTGCAGCGCGTCTGGAAGGACGCCGGCCACGACGTCCTCTACGTCCAGAACGTCACCGACGTGGACGACCCGCTGCTGGTCCGCGCCGTCGAGACCGGCATGGACTGGGTGGCCCTCGCCGAGCGCGAGACCGCGCTGTTCCGCGAGGACATGACGGCCCTGCGGATGCTGCCGCCGGCCCACTACATCGGCGCCGTCGAGTCGATCCCGTGGATCGTGCCGCTGGTGAAGAAGCTGCTGGCGAGCGGCGCCGCGTACGACCTGGACGGCGACATCTACTTCTCGGTCGAGTCGGACCCGCGCTTCGGCGAGGTCTCCGGGCTCACCCGGGACGAGATGCGGCCGGTTTTCGCCGAGCGCGGCGGGGACCCGGACCGCCCGGGCAAGAAGCACCCGCTGGACGCCCTGCTCTGGCTGGCCGCCCGGCCCGGTGAGCCCGCCTGGGACACCGAGCTCGGCCACGGCCGGCCCGGCTGGCACATCGAGTGCGTCGCCATCGCCCTCGAGTACCTCGGCATGTCCTTCGACATCCAGGGCGGCGGCAGCGACCTGTCCTTCCCGCACCACGAGATGGGCGCCTCGCACGCCCAGGTCGCCACCGGCGAGCACCCCTACGCCCAGGCGTACGTGCACGCGGGCATGGTCGCCCTGGACGGGCACAAGATGTCCAAGTCCCGCGGCAACCTGGTCTTCGTCTCCACCCTGCGCCGCGAGGGCGTGGACCCGGCGGCGATCCGGCTGGCCCTGCTCGGCCACCACTACCGCTCCGACTGGGAGTGGACCAAGGCCACCCTGGACGAGGCCCTGGAGCGGCTGGCGCGCTGGCGCGCGGCCGTCTCGCGTCCTGACGGCCCGTCGGCCGAGGGCCTGCTCGCCGAGGTGCGGGCGGCGCTGGCCGAGGACCTGGACACGCCCACCGCGCTGGCCGCGGTGGACCGCTGGGCCGAGCGTCAGGAGGCCGACGGCGGCAGCGACATCACCGCCCCCGGACTGGTCTCGCGCACCGTCGACGCCCTGCTCGGCGTCGCGCTGTAGGAAAGGCCGGGTCCGCGGCCCCGGCGACATGCCGAAGGGGCGTCAGGAGAGGGCGGTTTCTAGGGGTCGTTGCAACACGTGGTCGTTTTGATCAGGCCGCGAGCAGTTTATGCAGGCGCTCGGCTGGGGTTTCCCAGCCGAGCGTTTTGCGTGGGCGGCCGTTGAGCTCGGCGGCGACGGCGACCAGGTGCTCAGGGCTGTGGGCGGACAGGTCGGTGCCCTTGGGGAAGTACTGCCGCAGAAGCCCGTTCGTGTTCTCGTTCGAGCCGCGTTGCCAAGGGCTGGCCGGGTCACAGAAGTAGACCGGGACGCCGGTGGCGACGGTGAACGAGCCGTGGGCGGCCATCTCCGAGCCTTGGTCCCAGGTCAGTGACCTGACCAGGTGGCCGGGCAGGGTTCGGACGGTGTCCACGAGCGCGTCGCGGACGTGTTCGGCGGTGCGGCCGTTCGGCAGGTGCAGGAGCACCACATAGCGGGTGGCCCGTTCAACGAGAGTGCCGATCGCGGATCCGCTGTCCTTGCCGATGATCAGTCGGGTAGCCGGGGCCCATTACTGGGACCCCGGCCCCCTCAGAACCGTGCAAGCAGCTTTCACCGCACACGGCTCAAGCAAGCCCCGTGGGCTCGCGGGCAGGCGAAGGTGCGGGACGTGTCGGCTCGGCGGCTCCGTTCCGCCGTTGACACTGGGTGTGGAGGAGACGGATTCGTTGATCGCCCGGCGTGCTCCCGCCCAGGAACGCGACGTACTGCTTGGAGATCGCCTTCCTGATGACGGCCCGCCACGTCTCCCACTCCTGGGGGCTTCGCGGCGGGTGGTCGGCGTGCAGCAGGAGCCCTCCGCAGGCTGGGCAGCGACCGTGCTGGGCCTGAAGCAGGCGCATGGTCATACCGTCCACCGGCAGAGGTGGTCCCTTGCGGCGCCGCTCGGCCCAGTACGGCTCCAGGGCAGGGTCATCCGGAGACGCCCTGCCCTTGACCAACTGGTGCCGGACGATCTTCGTCCAGGAGAACTTGAGTAGGTAGGCGCCGCTGTCGCGGTCGCCGAACACCCACCGGTCCTTCCTGGACTTGTTGAACCGGCCGAAGTACTTGCTGGAGACCCAGTGCTTCGGCTTGTTCGGGTGGCTGTGCTTGGCCCACTTGTAGGCGAGCGTCCACATGTAGTTGTCCAGCGCCGTGAAGACCTCGCTGGACACCACCGTCCGGTAGTAGGCCGACCAGCCCCGCACGATGGGGTTGATCTTCTTGAGCACGGCCGCAGCGTTGGCCCCTCGCAGGGCCAACATCTCGGCGTGCAGCTGTTCCCGGATCCGTCGTTGCGCCGCTGTGCTCGGCTTGATCAGCAGTTTGCCGTGATACCGGCGGACGTTGAACCCCAGGAAGTCGAACCCGCTCTCCGCGTGGACGATGCGTGTCTTGTCCTCGTGGAAGGCGAGTCCTCTGGGCGTCAGCCATGCGGCCAGCCGTTCCTTGACCAGTTCGGCCTGCTCACGGCTGGTGCATATCGCGACAAAGTCGTCTGCGTACCGCACCAGCACGGGGCTTCCGCTCTGCGCACTGCCGGCGTCTCGGCCGGCGGTGAAGTAGCGGACCCCTGCGGCTTCCTCCATCCCGTGCAGGGCCACGTTGAAGAGCAACGGGCTGATCACCCCGCCCTGCGGAGTTCCCTCCTCGGTCGGGGCGAACCGACCTTTGTCCACGACCCCGGCCTTCAGCCACTGCCGGACCAGTCCCCGGGCGGGGAAGGTGCCGAGCGCGGCCATCAGCCGGGCGTGGTCGATACGGTCGAACGCCGCCGTCAGGTCCGCGTCGAGCACCCACACACGCTGCGGGTTCTTCCCGTTGAGCGTGGAGTAGATGGCCCCGATCGCGTCGTGACAGCCGCGGCCGGGCCGGAAGCCGTACGACTTCGGCTCGAACCGCGCTTCCCACTCGGGTTCCAGTGCGCCCAGTGCCACAGCTTGAAGGCACCGGTCGACGATCACGGGAATCCCGAGGCCGCGCTTCTTCGTGGTCCCTGGTTTCGGGATGAACACCCGCTTGACGGGCTGGGGAGTCCAGGGTCGGGCCCGGTGCTGGACCCAGTGGGCCAGCGCGGCCTTCGACTGGGGAAGCAGTACCACCTTCCCGTCGACTCCCGCCGTCGCGCGTCCTGCGTTGATCTCCGTGACCCGCCGCACACTCAAGAGCGTGTTCGAACGGGACCGGAGCATCAGCTTCTGCAAGTTGCGGACCTTCTTCAGGTCCCCTGCCTGCGATGCCGTGAAGATTCTCTGCCGCAGACGCCGTACGTCCTCCTCGGCGCGGCGCCAGTTGACCGACGCCCAGTCCAGGCCTTCGCCCTCAGGTCCGTTCACCGTCGCGGCAGCAGCCGGGACGGTCTGGACCGCTCCGTCCGCATCCGTGTTGGTGTCCAACTTGTCCCTCGGTTCCGTCGTCTTCGTCCAGTGAGTCCGCACAGGCTCACCCGGCCCACGTCAGCACCCTTTCGGGTCCAGGCAGCAGCCTGTATCCGGACGGTTATGCGAGGCGATCGACGGAGAGGCCGATCATGCTGCCCCGGGTTCCCGTTTCCTTTCGGCTTCCGGCATTGGCTTCTTGGGCCATCCTGTTCCCGCTGGGGAGTTGAGCCTTCCTCACGGTCGGCCGACCGAGCCACGCAGGCTCGGACCCCAACGGGGTTTCCACGTTCCACACGAGTGAGATACGACCGGGGTGGGTGCTCTCTTTACCCCGAGGCGGCGGTGTCCACCTGGCCGGAGTGACCTCTACCGGCCAGCGCCTGCCGCTTCTCAGCGGCCAGCCATGCACCCCGCTGGTGCTTTCCATCGGCGGGGCTTGGGATCACGAGGCATCAACGAGAGTTCACTTGCGTTCACCCGTCCGGTCTTCCCCTTGCCGGTAACTTCCGGATGGAACGGAAGTCCTTGGGCTTTCCCCTGAGCTTCGCACCACGCCGTTACCGGCATCGCACGTCAAGGGTGGGGACGGGTCATACGGACACGGACCCGTGACTGCAATTACGGCCTCATCAGCCGCCCCTCCAATCGGTCAGTCCACTCAAACTCGTGCAGCTTCGTGTCGCACGGTCGCCTTCCCAGTGGCCGGGCACGGCCCGGTCCTCGGCCTCGGCGGGACGCTCGCTGATCATGACCATGGGGGTGGCGAACCTGGGCTGGCGGCAGGTGGCCTGGCGGTGCGGCTTGCGCCAGGTGCGTCCCGATCGCAGGGCTTTGGCCAGCTCCCGGCGCAACTCGCCCCGGCCCTGGACGTAGAGGGCCTGGTAGACCGTTTCGTGGACCACGTGCATCTCCGGCCGCTCGGGAAAGGTGTCCCGCAGAGCCTGGCAGATCTGCTCCGGACTCCACTTCCGGTCCAGATGGTCCTGGATGAAGTTCCGCAGCTCGGTGTTCTCGGCGATCTTCCCCGGTTTGGGGCGGGGCCGGCGGCCGTCCGCCCGGGCCTGGGCGGCGTACGGCCGGTATGCCCCGCTCTCCTGGTGGCGGTTGCGGCGGATCTCCCGGCTGACGGTTGACGGGCTGCGGCCCAGCTCGACCGCGATCTCGCGGATCGTAGCCCGCTCCCTGAGCCGGTCGGCGATATGGATGCGGTCACTCTCGCGCAGGTACCGCGAAGCGCCGGGAGGCGCTGCTGCCGCGCGAAGCGGCAGCAGCGCCGTTCTCTGCTTCCCTGTGGGCTTTCGCCCGTTACGCCACTTCTGGCCGGTCCGTTCGTCGATCCCGACGATCCGGCAGGCCTCCCTGTTGCTGTAGCCCTGCTGCATGAGCCGGGAGTATGCCTCTCGCTCCCGACTCAGCTTTCGAGGACCCTGAGGCGTCCTGTCCGCGCGGATCTCGAAGTCCATCGCATCCCCTGCACTGGGATGTTGCAACGACTCCTAGAACCCAAGGAGATCCTGACGCCCCTTCGGCATGGTCCGGCGCCGCGGTGCGCGGCTCATTCCTCGGTGCCCGCCTCGGGCCCGTCCTCGCCGGTCTTGGTGTCGGTGGCACCGGTCTCCGGCTCGGCCGGACGCTCTGCGGTGGCGTGCCCGGCGACCGGCTTCTCGCCGGTCGGGCCGAGGTTCTCCCGGCGGCGCAGGTAGCGCTCGAACTCGCGGGCGATGGCGTCGCCGGACGCCTCCGGGAGCTCGGCGGTGTCCTGGGCCTCCTCCAGCTGCTGGACGTACTCGGCCACCTCGCTGTCCTCGGCGGCGAGCTGGTCCACCCCGAGCTGCCAGGCGCGGGAGTCCTCGCCGAGCTCGCCCGGCGGGATCCGCAGGTCGAGCAGGTCCTCCAGCTTGTTGAGCAGCGCCAGGGTGGCCTTGGGGTTCGGCGGCTGCGCGACGTAGTGCGGCACGGCCGCCCAGAGCGTCACGGCCGGCACCCCGGCGTGGGTGCAGGCCTCCTGGAGCACGCCGACGATCCCGGTCGGGCCCTCGTAGCGGCTCTCCTCCAGGTCGAGGGTGCGGGCCAGGTCGGGGTCGGAGGTGACCCCGCTGACGGGCACCGGACGGCTGTGCGGGGTGTCGCCGAGCAGCGCGCCCAGGATCACCACCAGCTCCACGCCCAGCTCGTGGGCGAAGCCGAGCAGCTCGTTGCAGTACGAGCGCCAGCGCATGCTGGGCTCGATGCCGCGGACGAGCACCAGGTCCCTGGTCTTCGGCTCGGTGACCCGGACGACCGACAGCCGGGTGGTCGGCCAGGTGATCCGGCGGACGCCGCCGTCCAGCCAGACCGTCGGCCGGTTCACCTGGAAGTCGTAGTAGTCCTCCGCGTCCAGGGCGGCGAACACCTTCCCGCTCCAGGTCTCGTCCAGATGCGCCACGGCCGCCGAGGCGGCGTCACCGGCGTCGTTCCAGCCTTCGAAGGCGCACACCATCACCGGGTCGATCAACTCGGGAACATCTTCCAGCTCGATCACCCAGCGTCTCCCTCCGGTCGGTCGGTGGCCGCGCCCGGCCCTCCAGGGCCTGCAAGGGCGCCGATGGCCGGCTGCCGACTGTTGAACCTCTTCCACCCATGGGGCCGCTCGCCCCATGGTCCCTACCTGCCCAGCCTACGGGCTTTGATGCGCGCGGCAGGTGCCCGACGACAGGCGGGTGGGGTCAGTTTGCGCGACCGGCGGGCATCGATCCAACCGATATCCGGCCAGCTCCGCGCCCGGGCGGCCCGGGTTGGCGGGCTGCTCGGGGTCGGGTCGGTGTTTGCAAAATTTCGCAAGGAAATTGCGCTTTTCGTCGTATACTCGCAAGCATGACACGACGACTTGCTCAGGTGGCCCAGAAGGTCGGGGTGAGCGAAGCCACGGTCAGCCGTGTGCTGAACGAGAAGCCCGGCGTCTCGGAGGCGACCAGGGCCGCAGTGCTGACGGCCCTCGACGTGCTCGGCTACGAGCGGCCCACCCAGCTCCGCGGCGAGCGGGCCCGGCTGGTCGGCCTGGTGCTCCCCGAGCTGCAGAACCCGATCTTCCCGGCCTTCGCCGAGGTGGTCGGCGGGGCGCTGGCGGGCCAGGGCTTCACCCCGGTGCTCTGCACCCAGACGGCCGGCGGTGTCTCCGAGGCCGACTACGTCGACCTGCTGCTGGAGCAGCACGTCTCCGGCGTCGTCTTCTTCGGCGGCCTCTACGCCCAGCAGGACGCCCCGCACGAGCACTACGACCGGCTCGCCGAGCGCAGCCTGCCCACCGTGCTGCTGAACGCGGCGATCGACGACCTGGACTTCCCCCGGGTCTCCTGCGACGACGCGGTGGCGGTCGAGCAGGCCATCGGCCACCTCAAGCAGCTCGGCCACCGGCGGATCGGCATGGTGCTCGGCCCGGCCGACCACATGCCGTCCCGGCGCAAGCTGGCCGCCGCCCGGGCCGCCGCCGAGCGGGCCGGCCTGGAGCTGCCGGACGAATTGGTCGAGCGCGCGCTGTTCAGCCTGGAGGGCGGCCAGGCCGCGACCACCCGGCTGCTGCGCCAGGACGTCACCGGCATCGTCTGCGCGAGCGACCCGCTGGCGCTCGGCGCGGTCCGCGCGGTGCGCCGGGCCGGCCTCTCGGTGCCGGACGACGTGTCGGTGATCGGCTACGACGACTCCGCGTTCATGACCTGCACCGACCCGCCGCTGACCACCGTGCGCCAGCCGATCGAGGCGATGGGGCGGGCCGCCGTCGAGCTGCTGGCGGGGGAGATCGCGGGCGTCAAGGTCACCCATGACGAGCTGCTCTTCGAGCCCGAGCTGGTGGTGCGCGGCTCCACGGCGCCGGCCCGGGTCAGGGTCTGAGCCACACCGCGGCCGGCTCGCGTGGCGGACGGCAGGTGCGCAGGCGGTCGGTGATCGGGCGGTCGGTGATCGGGCGGTCGGTGATCGGGCGGTGCGTGATCAGGTGGTCCGTGATCGGGCGGTGCCTGGTCGGGCGGTGAAGGAGGGCGGGTGCCGAGGCGCCCGCCCTCCTTCGCGTGTGCGGAATCAGGCGCCCGGCCATCGGCGGGTTGCGCGTTCCGGTGGTGATCATGCGGGGTCCTGCCGGCCCGGCTCCTGCTCCTGCGGCACCCGGGCCCGGTCCGTGCCCCCGCGGCCGGGCGCGGCGCGATGATGGAGGCAGGGGGGTGGACGGCAGACGAGGAGCCGGGCCGATGAGAAGGCCGCTGATCGCCCTTGCCGCGGTGGTCGTGACCGGTGCGACGGTGTTCGCGCTCGGCCGCTGCCTGCCGCTGAAGCACACGGCCCGCAGGTCGCTGGAGGTGCACCGGCCGCCCGAGGCGGTCTGGGACGCCCTCACCGACATCGACGGCTACCCCCGCTGGCGGCCCGGCCTGACCCGGGTCGAGCGGCTCGCCGACGAGCGGGGCCGGATCCGCTGGCGCGAGTACGAGGGCCACGGCGACGTCGCCTACGAGCTGGTGGACGCCACCCCGCCGCTGCGGCTGGTCACCGCGATCGCCGATCCCCGCCTGCCGTTCGGCGGCAGCTGGACGTACGAGCTCACGCCCTGGCCGGGCGGCTGTACCGTGACCATCGTCGAGCGCGGCGAGATCCGCAGCCCCCTCTTCCGCGTCGTCGCGCGCTTCGTGACCGGCTACACGGCCCAGTTGGAGCGCTACCTCACCGCGCTGGCGGCGCACCTGGGGGAGGGTGCGCCGGGGGAGTGACCCGGAACACCCGCCGGCCGATGGTGTTCATGGACACCTGTCCATAAACTATGGACAGGTGTCCATCAGGGCGCCCTGAAGCTGTTCCCGAAAAGGCGGTGAGTGGTCGTGCAGACCCTCGCGAACGTGCTGGTCGGCCTGGTGGCCGCGCTCCATGGCTGGATCCTGGTACTGGAGATGTTCCTCTGGGAGCGTCGGCCCGGCCGCGAACTCTCCGGCTTCGACACCGACATGGCCCGGGCCACCGCGCCGCTCGCCGCCAACCAGGGCCTCTACAACGGCTTCCTCGCGGCCGGCCTGGTCTGGGGCCTGATCGCCGCCGACCCCACCGGATACCGTGTGCAGGTGTTCTTCCTGAGCTGCGTCGTCGTCGCGGGCCTCTACGGCGCCGCCACCGCCAACCGGCGGATCCTCTTCGCCCAGGCCCTGCCCGGCGCGGTCGCGCTGACGGCCGTCCTGGTCGCCGGATGACGGAGCCCCGCCCGCCGGCCGACCCGCGTGCGACCCGCACCCGGGAGAGACTGCGCCAGGCCCTGCTCGCCGAGTGCGCGGAGCGCCCGCTCGCCGAGGTCAGTGTCTCCGCCGTGGTCCGCCGGGCGGGGCTCGGCCGGGCCACCTACTACCTCCACTACGAGGACCTCCAGGCCCTCGCGGTGGACGCCTGCGCCGAGGTCGTCCGGCAGGCGGTGGACGCCCTGCACGCCTGGCGCGGCCTGCCGGACCCGGCCGCGCCGCCGCCCGCCCTCGCCGCCTTCTTCGCCGACGCGGCCCGCCACGCGGCCCTCTACCGCAGCCTGCTGCTGCCCGGCGGCAGCGGCCCGCTGGGCGAACTGCTCCACCAGGAGCTCCGGGAGCGCAGCCGCAGCGAACGCGAGCTGGCCGGCGCCCCGCAAGCCGGGCTGGTCGCCTCGGCCGTCGCCGCCGCCTTCACCGGCGTGCTCGCCGACTGGCTGCACGGGAGCGTCGAGGGGGCGCCGGAGGCCGTCGCCGGCGAGGTCTGGCGGCTGCTGATCGCCCTGCACCGCGCGGTGCGCTGAGCCGTTCGGGCCGGCCCACCGCCATGCGGCGGGCCGGTCCGGGGCGCGGTTCGCTCAGTCGGCCCAGCCGCGCCGGTACGCCGACCAGTGCTCGGGGGTGGCTGCGAAGTCCACGTACAGCGCCACGCCGAAGGCCTGCCGGTCGGGCGCCTCCCGCCCGAGGCCGAGCCGGACGCCGCGTACGGCACCCGCCACCGTCTCCGCCGAGCCGTAGTGGCCCGGCTTGTCCTCCCAGAAGAACGGCAGGCCCATCAGCAGGTCCACCTGCGGCGGGGTGACCTCCAGGGCCAGCACGGTCTGCTGGGCCACGTACCCGCCGTACAGCGACTCCACCGGCAGGCCGGTGTCGTAGGACATCACGGCGATCTGGTCGACCCGGCGGGCGGTCTCGGCGAAGTACGCCTGCGACCACCACTTGCCGTGACCGGTCAGGCCGGTGCTCACCACGTGCAGGCCGGGCAGCGGGTCGATCTGCGGCGCGGCCACCGACAGTGCCGCGCCGCGCGCCGCCGTGACGGCCCGCACCTGGTCGAGCAGGGCCAGCCAGCCGGCCGAGTCGGGGCGGATCGGCTCCATGTCGAAGTGGACGCCGTCGAAGCCGGCGTCCAGCACCTGGCGCGCCGAGGCGGTGACCCGGTCCCGGGAGGGGGCGTCCTCCAGGTCGAGCCCGGCCTTCTCCGGCTTCACCACGTCGCCCAGCCAGGACTGCACCCGTACCCCCGGCAGCGACCGGTGCACGGCCTCGACCAACCAGGCGGCCCGGGGGTACAGCGCGGCCGGCAGGCTGCCGTCGTGCTCCAGCGGACCGGTGTGCACGTAGAGGTCGCGGATGCCGGTGCCGGCCAGCTGTCGACCCAGCGCGGCCACGTCGGCGTCACTCTTCCGGCCGTCCACCCAGGCATGTCCCAGCCAGACCGCGTCCCGGCCCCGGGTACGGGCCTCGTCGGCGGGCTCACCCACGTACTGCAGCCGCAGCGCCAGGGCCGCCGAGCCCACCGGGAGCACCGGCACGGCCAGCGCCACCAGCGCGCAGAGCAGGATCCGGCGTCCTCGTGACAGCCGCCGCCAGCGGTTCCGCGCGGCCCCCGCCGCGTGTCGCAGGCGTACGCCGAACGACTTCATTTCTGTTCCCCCGTCTTGATCGAACGCTCAGGATACGAAACGGTCGCCGGTCCGAAGGCCCGGACGGATACCCTGGCCAGGTGCCTCCCCGACCGCGGGGAGCGCAAAGCCGACAGCCGTCGCACCCAGGGAGAAGCCCCATGGCCACTGCAGCCACCCCGTCCACCGTCCAGCAGGAGCGCGCGAGCGCTCTGCGTGAAGCCCTCGCCACCCGGGTCGTGGTGGCGGACGGCGCGATGGGCACCATGCTCCAGGCACAGGACCCGACGCTGGAGGACTTCCAGGACCTGGAGGGCTGCAACGAAGTCCTCAACATCACCCGCCCCGACATCGTGCGCTCCGTCCACGAGGCGTACTTCGCGGTGGGCGTGGACTGCGTGGAGACCAACACGTTCGGCGCCAACCTCTCCGCCCTCGGCGAGTACGACATTCCCGAGCGGATCTTCGAGCTGTCCGAGGCCGGTGCCCGGATCGCCCGTGAGGTGGCCGACTCCTACCAGGACGGACGCACCCGGTGGGTGCTCGGTTCGATCGGTCCGGGCACCAAGTTGCCCACCCTCGGCCACATCCCCTACGCGACCGTGCGCGACGGCTTCCGGCTGAACGCGGCCGGCCTGATCGCGGGCGGCGCCGACGCGCTCCTGGTCGAGACCAGCCAGGACCTGCTGCAGACCAAGGCCGCGATCCTGGGCAGCAAGCAGGCACTGGCCGACGCCGGTCTGGACCTGCCGCTGATCGTGCAGGTCACGGTGGAGACCACCGGCACCATGCTGCTCGGCTCGGAGATCGGCGCCGCGCTGACCGCGCTGGAGCCGCTGGGCGTCGACTACATCGGCCTGAACTGCGCCACCGGCCCCGCCGAGATGAGCGAGCACCTGCGCTACCTGGCGAAGAACGCCCGGATCGGCCTGTCCTGCATGCCGAACGCCGGCCTGCCGGTGCTGGGCAAGGACGGCGCGCACTACCCGCTGTCCCCGGCCGAGCTGGCCGACGCGCACGACACCTTCACCCGCGAGTACGGCCTCTCGCTGGTCGGCGGCTGCTGCGGCACCACCCCCGAGCACCTGCGCCAGGTGGTCGAGCGGGTGCGCGGACGCGAGATCACCCCGCGCGACCCGCAGCCCGAGCCGTCCGCCTCCTCGCTCTACCAGTCGGTGCCGTTCCGCCAGGACACCTCCTACCTGGCGATCGGCGAGCGGACCAACGCCAACGGCTCCAAGAAGTTCCGCGACTCGATGCTGGCCGGCGACTGGCAGGCCTGCGTGGAGATCGCCCGCGAGCAGATCCGGGACGGCTCCCACCTGCTGGACCTCTGCGTCGACTACGTCGGCCGCGACGGTGTCGCCGACATGAAGGAGATCGCCGGCCGGCTGGCGACCGCCTCCACCCTGCCGATCGTGCTGGACTCCACCGAGACGGACGTGCTCCGGGCCGGCCTCGAGATGCTCGGCGGCCGCGCCCTGCTGAACTCGGTGAACTACGAGGACGGCGACGGCCCGGACACCCGCTTCGGCAAGGTCGCCGCGCTGGCCCGCGAGCACGGCGCCGGCCTGGTCGCGCTGACCATCGACGAGGAGGGCCAGGCCCGCACCGCCGAGAAGAAGGTCGCGATCGCCGAGCGGCTGATCGAGCAGCTGGGTCGCGAGTACGGCGTCGCGGAGCACGACATCCTGGTCGACTGCCTGGCCTTCACCCTGGGCACCGGGCAGGAGGAGTCCCGCCGGGACGGCATCGAGACCATCGAGGCGATCCGGGAGCTGAAGCGCCGGCACCCGGCCGTGCAGACCACGCTCGGCCTGTCCAACATCTCCTTCGGCCTCTCCCCGGCCGCCCGGCAGGTGATCAACTCGGTCTTCCTGCACGAGTGCGTCGAGGCCGGCCTGGACTCGGCGATCGTGCACGCCTCCAAGATCCTGCCGATGGCGCGGATCCCCGAGGAGCGGCGCAAGGTCGCGCTCGACCTGGTCTACGACCGGCGGTCCGAGGGCTACGACCCGCTGCAGCGGCTGCTGGAGCTGTTCGAGGGCGTCTCGGCGGCGTCCAGTGCCGCCTCCAAGGCCGAGGAGCTGGCGGCGCTGCCGCTGGAGGAGCGGCTGCAGCGCCGGATCATCGACGGCGAGCGCAAGGGCCTGGAGGCGGACCTCGACGAGGCGCTGGCCGAGCGCCCGGCCCTGGAGATCGTCAACAGCACCCTGCTGGCCGGCATGAAGGTGGTCGGCGAGCTGTTCGGCTCCGGCCAGATGCAGCTGCCGTTCGTGCTCCAGTCCGCGGAGGTCATGAAGACCGCCGTCGCCCACCTGGAGCCGCACATGGAGAAGTCCGACGACGAGGGCAAGGGCACCATCGTGCTGGCCACCGTCAAGGGCGACGTCCACGACATCGGCAAGAACCTGGTCGACATCATCCTGTCGAACAACGGCTACACCGTCGTGAACCTGGGCATCAAGCAGCCCGTCTCGGCGATCCTGGACGCCGCCCAGGAGCACCGGGCCGACGTGATCGGGATGTCCGGCCTGCTGGTGAAGTCCACCGTGATCATGAAGGAGAACCTCCAGGAGCTGAACCAGCGCAAGCTGGCGGCGGACTTCCCGGTGATCCTCGGCGGCGCCGCCCTGACCCGGGCCTACGTCGAGCAGGACCTGCACGAGATCTACGAGGGCGAGGTCCGCTACGCCCGGGACGCGTTCGAGGGCCTGCGGCTGATGGACGCGCTGATCGCGGTCAAGCGCGGCGTGCCCGGTGCGACCCTGCCGGAGCTGAAGCAGCGCCGGCACGCCCGGGTCGAGATCGTGGAGGAGCCCGAGGAGAACCTGGGCCAGATCCGCTCCGACGTCGCGATCGACAACCGGGTGCCCGAGCCGCCGTTCTGGGGCGACCGGATCGTCAAGGGCATCCCGTTCGCGGACTACGCCTCCTGGCTGGACGAGGACGCGCTGTTCAAGGGCCAGTGGGGCCTGAAGGCGGCGCGCACGGGCGAGGGCCCCTCGTACGAGGAGCTGGTGGAGACCGAGGGCCGGCCGCGGCTGCGGATGTGGCTGGACCGGCTGCAGACCGAGGGCTGGCTGGAGGCGGCCGTGGTCTACGGCTACTACCCGGCCGCGTCCAAGGGCGACGACCTGCTGGTCTACAACGAGGACGGCAGCGAGCACACCCGGTTCACCTTCCCGCGCCAGCGGCGCGGGCGCCGGCTCTGCCTGGCGGACTTCTTCCGCCCGGAGGAGTCCGGCGAGAAGGACGTGCTCGGCCTGCAGGTGGTCACCATGGGCAACCGGATCTCCGAGGCCGCCAACGAGCTGTTCAAGGCCGACGCCTACCGCGACTACCTGGAGCTGCACGGCCTGTCGGTGCAGCTGGCCGAGGCGCTGGCCGAGTTCTGGCACGCCCGGGTCCGCTTCGAGCTGGGCTTCTCCGGCGAGGACCCGCAGGACGTCAAGGACATGTTCGCGCTGAAGTACCGCGGCGCGCGGTTCTCCCTCGGCTACGGGGCCTGCCCGGAGCTGGAGGACCGTGCCAAGATCGCCGAGTTGCTGAAGCCGGAGCGGATCGGCGTGGTGCTGTCCGAGGAGTTCCAGCTCCACCCGGAGCAGTCCACGGACGCGATCGTCATCCACCACCCGGAGGCGAAGTACTTCAACGCGCGCTGATCCCGGGAGCCGGGCGCCGGCCGCCGCGGCCCTTCGACGCGCGGTAACCCGGATGTCGCACAGCGTTCGCCGCATTTCGGCGCGGGCGGCGTATCCTGGATCATCCTGAACGGGCCGGTCCGCTCACCAGCGGGCCGGCCTGTGCCATCCCCGGAGGCAGATCCGGGTGTGCGCGAACGGAAGGACTCCGCCCATGACGACCATCTCCACCGCCGCCCGCGCCCTCGACCACGGCAACGGGCAAGGCCTCCAGGCGGTGCTGCTGGACATGGACGGGACGCTGGTCGACACCGAGGACTTCTGGTGGCAGGCGGAGGTCTCGCTCTTCGCCGAACTGGGCTACGTGCTGGACGAGAACGACCGGGCGCACGTGGTCGGCGGCCCGATGAGCCGGGTGATCGACTACCTGCTCTCCAGCACCGGCGTCGACCTCGCGCCGGCCGACCTCACCACGTTGATCAACCAGCGGTTCGTGGACCTGCTGGGCGGTGGGGTGCCGTTGATGCCGGGCGCCGAGCGGCTGCTCAACACGCTGGCCGCGCACGGCGTCCCGGCGGCCCTGGTGTCGGCCTCGCACCGGCACATCATCGACATCGTGCTGGCCACCCTCGGTGCCCACCACTTCGCCTTCTCGCTCGCGGGGGACGAGGTGCCGCGCACCAAGCCGCACCCGGACCCGTACCTGGAGGCGGTCCGCCGGTTCGGCGCGGAGCCGGCCCGCTGCGTGGTGGTGGAGGACGCCCCGACCGGGGTGCGGTCCGCCGAGGCGGCCGGCTGCCCGGTGATCGCGGTGCCGTCGGTGGCGGTCATCGAGCCGGCTCCCGGCCGGCTGGTGCTGCCCTCCCTGGAGCACGTCGACCTGGAGCTGCTGCGCTCGCTGGTGGCCTCGCGGGTCTGACGGCGAGAAGTGGCGGGGCGGGCGGGCGCGACCTCCTCGGCGTGGTGGCCGCCTGACGGTGCGCCGGTCGGAGCGGCCGGGCGGTGCGCCGGCCGCCCCGGTGGAACTGCCGGCGGGGGCGGTGGGGCGCTGCCCGTTCGGACCTGGCCGGACCTGCCACGCGCCGGGCCGGCCGGCCGTCGACGGTGCGACCGTGCCGGTACGACCGTTGGGGCGCGACTGTCCCGATCTGACGGTTTCAGTGTGATTGTCGTCTCATTGTCAACTCCTGGTACCGGCCGGTAACTCGTGCCGGCCGGTAGGACGCGGTCGCCATCCGGGGAGAAAACGGGCATTGCCTGACAACTCGTCGGTTCGGATGCGGCCACCGGGCGAATGGGAGTTCGATCAGGCCCTGCACGGGTGGGGGCGATCCCCGGCCGATGTGGCACGCTACTTCCGATCGATTCCCCTCAGCGGTCGCCCCCAGCCGGACAACCATCCCGGCCGGCCGACCGCTGTCGCCCCACACCCTCATGTCGCGCGCCACCACCGAAGACGGGCAACCCCGTCGGGCCTGTGGGTGCGCGGCACCCGGCCGCACCGGCGCACTCCCGATCGGGAGCGGCAGCGCGGAGGCCACCGGCACACACCGCCGGCCGCACCGAGAAGGACGCCACCCGCATGACTTCAGCTCAACGACTGGCAGCGCTCACCTGTGCCGGACTCGTCGCCACCACCGTCGCGGGCTGCGGCTCCGTCACCAAGGCCGTCACCGGTTCGGACCCGGGCGGGGCGATCGTGATGGGCACCACCAGCGTCACCAACGTGCTGGACCCGGCCGGCGCCTACGACAACGGCTCCTGGCTGCTGCTGCACAACACCTTCCAGTCGCTGCTGAAGTTCCCCGCCGGCAGCTCCGCGCCGAGCCCGGACGCCGCGCAGTCCTGTGAGTTCACCGGGGCCGACGCCACCACCTACCACTGCACCCTGCGGTCCGGCCTGAAGTTCTCCAACGGCCACCCGCTCACCGCCCAGGACGTGGTCTTCTCCATCGAGCGGATGAAGAAGATCGCCGACGACAACGGCCCGTCCTCGCTGCTCGACTCCATCAAGTCGGTGGAGGCCAAGGGCGACACCGAGGTGACCTTCCAGCTCAGCCAGCCGGACGCGGTGCTGCCGGCCAAGCTGGCCAGCTCGGCCGGTGCGATCGTCGACCACCAGGTCTTCCCGGCCGACAAGCTGCTGCCCAACGACAAGCTGGTGGGCTCCGGCCCGTACAAGATCGACAGCCTGGAGACGATGGCCGCGGACGGCGGCACCAAGGTGCCCGGCAAGGTCACCCTGGTCGCCAACGACCAGTTCGGCGGCGACGAGAAGCTGCGGAACAAGAAGTTCACCCTGCGGTACTTCCTCAAGGGATCGGACCTCAAGACCGCCCTCGACACCGGCGAGGTGGACCTCACCGACAACAGCCTCGACCCGGGCGCGGGAGCCCAGTACCTGGCGGACCAGCAGGCCGGCAAGACGGCCGTCCAGGTCGCCGACGGTGACAGCTCCGAGACCCGCTACCTGGCCTTCAACACCAAGGACGCGGTCACCGGCAACCCCGCGGTGCGCCAGGCCGTCGCCCAGCTGCTGGACCGCAAGGTGCTGGCCCGCGACGTCTACGCCCGCACCGTCCAGCCGCTCTACTCGGTGGTCCCCGCCGGGGTGGCCGGTCACAACACCGCCTTCTTCGACAAGTACGGCGACCCGGACGTGGCGAAGGCCAAGCAGATCCTGACCGCGGCCAAGGTGGCCCTGCCGGTCAAGCTGAGCCTGACCTGGTCCCGGGCCCGGGCCGAGGGTGCCGAGTCCGCCGAGATGAAGAAGCAGCTGGAGGCCAGCGGCCTCTTCCAGGTGACGGTCACCCAGGAGGCGGACTGGGAGAAGTTCAAGAAGGGCTGGAAGGCCGGCAGCTACCAGGCCTACACGATCGGCTGGACGGCCGACTACCCGGACCCGGACAACTTCGTCGCCCCGCTGGTCGTCGACGGCGGCGCCTACCACACCGGCTGGAACGACCCCCGGATCAGCGACAAGCTGCTGCCGGAGAGCCTGCGGCAGGTCGACCGGGCCGCCGCGGGTGCCGTCTTCGCGCAGATGCAGAACATCACCGCCGAGGGCGTCCCGCTGATCCCGATCTTCCAGGCGAAGTCCTTCTACGCCTTCCGCTCCAACATCACGGGTGTGGAGTCCACGGTCGACACCACCGGCGTGTTCCGGTTCTGGGAGATCGGCCGCAGCAAGTAGCAGGGCCGCGGCCCCGCAGACCGGTGGCCCGTCCGCCCCTCCTGGTGCAAGGGGGCGGACGGGCCACCCTCATGTCCGGGCCACCCTCGTGCCCGGGCCACGGGCCTGACGCGCGGTCGGGCCGGGCACCCGTCGGCGCCCGGCCCCCTGCAAGCCCGTCCTACAGTGCGCCGGGGCGCACCAGCCCGCTCTCGTAGGCGTACACCGCCGCCTGCACCCGGTCGCGCAGCTGAAGCTTGGTCAGTACATGGCCGACGTGGGTCTTCACCGTGGTCTCGCTGACGAAGAGTTCGGCCGCGATCTCGGCGTTCGACAGGCCTCGGGCGACCAGCCGGAGCACCTCCAGCTCACGCTCCGTCAGCGCGGTGAGGGCCTGCGGCGGAGCCTCGTCCCCGGACGGGAGCTTGGTGGCGTACATGTCCAGCAGCCGGCGGGTGATGCTCGGGGCGAGCATCGCGGCGCCGTCGGCGACCACCCGGATCGCCTGCACCAGCTCCTCGGCCGGGACGTCCTTGAGCAGGAAGCCGCTGGCCCCCGCCCGGAGCGCCTCGACCACGTACTCGTCCAGGTCGAAGGTGGTCAGCACCAGGACCTTGGCCGGGCCGTCACGGCCGGGGCCGGCGATCCGGCGGGTGGCCTCGACACCGTCCATCCGGGGCATCCGGATGTCCATCAGCACCACGTCGGGCTGCAGCGCCCGGACCTGGTCCAGCGCCTGCTGGCCGTCGCCGGCCTCGCCGACCACCACCAGGTCGGACTCGGCCTCCAGGATCATCCGGAAGCCGGTACGCAGCAGTGGCTGGTCGTCGACCAGCAGCACTCGGATCGTCACCTAGGACTCCTTGCTCAGGTGCTCGTTCGACCCCTGCGGCGCCGGGGCGGCGGGGTCGTCCTCGTCGGATCGGGTGGCCGGCCCGGCCGGGGCCGCCGGGGTGGGCAGGTCGACCGTGGCCGCCGTGGCCTCCGGGGCGGTCGCGGAGCCGTCCCGCGCGGCCGGTACGCCCGCCGCCGGCGGGCCGGTCAGCGGGAGCGGGTACGGCGGGGGAGTGCCGCCGAACTCCGGGCAGCTCGCCTTGTGGTCGCACCAGTCGCAGAGCCGGTTCCTGGTGGCCGGGAACTCGCCGGTGGCCACCGCCTGCGAGATGGTCTCCCAGAGCGCCATCAGCTTGCGCTCCACCGCGCGCAGGTCCGCCTCGTCCGGGTCGTACGACACCACGTCGCCGCCCCCGCCCAGGTAGACCAGCTGCAGCCGCTTGGGGATCACGCCCTTCCAGCGCCACACCACCAGGGCGTAGAACTTCATCTGGAACATGGCCTTGCCCTCGAAGTCCCGCGAAGGCGCCCGGCCGGTCTTGTAGTCGACCAGCCGCACCTCACCGGTCGGCGCGACGTCCACCCGGTCGATGTAGCCGCGCAGCAGCAGGCCCGACTCCAGCGCCGTCTCCACGTACAGCTCGCGCTCGACGGGGTGCAGCCGGGTCGGGTCCTCCAGCCGGAACCACTGGCCGATCAGCTTCTCGGCGTCCGCCAGCCAGCGGGTCAGCGCGGCGCCGTCCGGCTCCGCGGCGCCGCCCTCGCCGCCGCCGAACAGGCCGGCCAGCTCCGGGCGCTCGCCGAGCAGCCGCTCCCACTGCGGGCGCAGCAGGCCGAGCGCCCGCTCGTGGGTCCGCTCCGCGGCGGGACTGTCGAAGAGCCGTTCCAGGACGGCGTGGACGAGGGTGCCGCGGGTGGCGGCGGAACTCGGCGGTTCGGGCAGCTTGTCGATCACCCGGAGGCGGTAGAGCAGCGGACAGGTCAGGAAGTCCCCCGCACGCGACGGGGACAGCCCGGTCGGGGGCGCGGCCCGGCGGGCCGGCGCCTCGACGGTCGGGCCGTGGTCGGTCTGGTGCATGCCCCGACCCTATGGCCCAGCGCTGTCATTCCGCTGCCACGGCGCTGACACGGCGGGCGCTGGGGAGGGCCGGATACGGGTATGAAACCTCCAGGAGGGGCGGGCGCCGGATTCCGCCGGAGATCACGTAGCGTGGGCGGACGGCGCGGCCACGACGGGGACGACGAGCTGAAGGGACACCGGTGAGCGACACCAGGGGGCAGCAGACCTCCGAACAGCCACCGCCCGGCGGGGCACCCGGCGAGGGCACGCCCCCGGCCGGCGGGCCCGGGCCGCGCGGCGGCATCCTGATGGGCCGCCCGTTCGGCGTGCCGGTCTACGTCACCCCGTCCTGGTTCGTCATCGCCGCGCTGATCACCTGGATCTTCGGCGGGCAGCTCGCCCGGGTCCTGCCGGATCTGGGCGCCACCCGCTACCTGGTCGCGCTGTCCTTCGCGATCGCCTTCTACGCCTCGGTCCTGGTGCACGAGCTGGCGCACACCCTGGTCGCGCTGCGCTACAAGCTCGGGGTGCGCCGGATCCAGCTGCAGTTCCTCGGCGGCATCTCGGAGATCGAGAACGAGGCGCAGACCCCGGCCCGGGAGTTCTGGCTGGCCTTCGTCGGGCCGCTGCTCTCCGTGGTGCTCGGCGGGGTCTTCCTGGCGGCCGGCCGGCTGGTGGAGCTCTCCAGCGTCCCGGGCGTGCTGCTGGCCGGGCTGATGGTCAGCAACTTCGTGGTCGCCGTGTTCAACCTGCTGCCCGGCCTGCCGCTGGACGGCGGCCGGATGCTGCGCGCCGTCGTCTGGGGCCTGACCGGCCGCCCGATGGCCGGCACCGTGGCGGCCTCCTGGGCCGGGCGGGCGCTGGCCGTCGCGGTCCTGATCGGCCTGCCGCTGTTCAGCGCCTCGCGGGACGGCGGCGGGCGCACCGGCACCGACACCCTCATCGACGCGGCGCTCGCCGCGATCCTGGCCGCGATCATCTGGAACGGCGCGGTCGGGGGCCTGCGCGGCGCCCGGCTGAAGGAGGCGCTGCCGGGCCTGCGGGTGCGGGAGCTGGCCCGCCGGGTCGTCCCGGTCACCGCCGACACACCGCTGGGCGAGGCGCTGCGCCGGGCCCGCGAGGCCGGGGCGGGCGCCGTCCTGGTGGTGGACGGGCTGGGCGCGCCGATCGCCCTGGTCCGGGAGTCCGCGGTGCGGGCGGTGCCCGAGCACCGCCGTCCGTGGATCGCGGTGGGCGCCCTCGCCCGGGACCTGGAGCCCGGCCTGCGGCTGCCGGCCGACCTGGCCGGCGAGGACCTGCTGAGAGCCCTGCGGGCGACCCCGGCCAGCGAGTACCTGGTGGTCGAGCCGGACGGGTCCGCGTACGGGGTGCTGGCGCTGACCGACATCGAGCAGCGGCTCAGCAGGGCCGTCGCGGGCCGCTGAGGAGCGCCTGCGGCCAGTTCCGGCCGGGGTGACGGCGAGGGGCCGGAAGAGGTGCCCGGAGCGGCCGGGCGGCCCCGCCGCGCCGCCGGCGTGACCACAGTGATCACTGTGGTCGGTGGGACGGCTGTCAGCCCTTAGAATTGTCCGCATGTCCGAACCGACCGGTGCCACCCGCCGACGCGGGCCCTTCCAGGTCGGGGACCAGGTCCAGCTGACCGACCCCAAGGGCCGCCACTACACGTTCACGCTCCAGGCCGGGAACCAGTTCCACACCCACAAGGGTGCGTTCCCCCACGACGAGCTGATCGGCGCCCCCGAGGGCACGGTCGTGCGCACCACGGGTAACGTCCCGTACCTCGCGCTGCGCCCCCTGCTCCCCGACTACGTCCTGTCCATGCCCCGCGGCGCCGCCGTGATCTACCCCAAGGACGCGGGGCAGATCCTGGCGATGGCCGACATCTTCGCCGGTGCCCGCGTGGTCGAGGCCGGCGTCGGCTCCGGCGCGCTCAGCACCTACCTGCTGCGTGCCGTCGGCGACACCGGCCTGCTGGCCTCCTACGAGCGCCGCCAGGACTTCGCGGACATCGCCAAGGGCAATGTCGAGCGCTACTTCGGCGGGCCGCACCCGGCCTGGAAGCTCACCGTCGGTGACCTCCAGGACAACCTGGTCGAGGCCGACGTCGACCGCGTGATCCTCGACATGCTGGCCCCCTGGGAGTGCCTGGACGTCGCCTCCAAGGCGCTCGTCCCCGGCGGTCTGATCTGCTGCTACGTGGCCACCACCACGCAGATGTCGAAGACCGTCGAGGCGCTGCGCGACCACGGCACCTTCACCGAGCCGCAGGCCTGGGAGACCATGGTCCGCACCTGGCACCTGGAGGGTCTGGCCGTCCGCCCGGACCACCGCATGATCGGCCACACCGGCTTCCTGCTCACCTCCCGCCGCCTCGCCGACGGCGTCGAGCCGCCGCTGCGCCGCCGCCGCCCCTCCAAGGGCTCGTACGGCGAGGACTACGACAACGGGTCCACCGAGCAGAGCCTGCAGGAGCGGGCCGCCGCCCGCGCCGCCGCCAAGGCCACCAGCACGGACGCGCCCGGCGCGCCCGATCTCGGCTGACCGCAGGAACACCACGGCGACACCACCGCGAGGGGCGTTGCGAGGGGCTCAGGCCCCACGCAACGCCCCTCGCGTCGTCGCAGGTGGGGCGGGCACCGGTGGCCGTCCGACCCCCCGTCCGGGCCGCCGGGGGCGTGTGGGAGGATGCTCGCTCACAGACACCCGCCGTACCCGGCGAGGGCACCGTACCGGTGGAGGGGAACTCCTGGTGGAAGCAGCGGTCGGGACGGCGAACGCCGAGGGGACGACCGGGGGAGGTGCCCGGCCGCCGGCCGGGCCGGGGCATGCCCGTCCCGGCGTCAAGCACTGGGCGGTGGTGGCCGCGGGCTGCGCCGCGGTGGTGGCCGGGGCGTTCGCGGCCGGGCCGGCCTCCGGGACGCCCGGGCCGATACGCCCGGCCCCCAGGGCCCTGCCGGCCGCCGAGGCACCCGATCCGGCGAAGGCCGAACTGCCCCTCGACTGCGGACCCTTCCCGGTGAAGGTGTCGGTGCACTTCGGCGCCGACCTCGGCGACGGTAAGCCGGGCACGGTGGCCGCCGCGCACTGCGACGCCGAGAACGGCACCCCGCCCGACGCGGTCTTCCTGCTCGGCCCCGGCCAGGACGGCCGGCCCGTGGTGCTCGCCACCCTGCTCTCGGAGCAGGAGAACCTGACGGTCAGCAGGCTGACCCTGCGCAGCGACGGTGTCATCACCGGTCACGCCCAGGGCTACTCCTCCGACGACGTCCCGCGGTTCAGCCCGGACGTCTCACTCGACCTCACCTGGGCCCGCCAGGGCGGCCGCTGGACCCGCACCCAGACCCCGGCCCCGCCGGCCCAGGCCTGACAGCCCCAACCCCGTCCGGCCCGCCCGCGGCAGAACCCCCGGGCGGGCCCACGCAGCGACCCGAAGCCCGGCCATCCCGCTCACATCCAGCGCCCTCGGCCCGCGGGATTCACCACCGCGAGCCCGCCAAGGGCCCGCCCTCGCCGCCGTCCGGGCGACCCGCCACCGCTGTGACGTGCGGCAGCCCACCACCGCGAGCGGGCCGAAGGGCCGCGCCGGTGCCCCGCCCCCGTAAGGGCGCCCCCGGCCATTGCTGTGACGTGCGGCAGCCCACTGCCGCGAGCGAGCCGGCCCGGAGGCGAGCCGAGCCCCAACAAATCAGTCAGCCTCCGGCCCGTACACCTCGACCCGGTCCGCCACCCGGCGTACATGGATGCAGTCGCCGGGGCACTCCTTGGCCGAGTCCACCACGTCCTGAAGCAGGGTCAGCGGCACGGGTGCCGTGTCGCCCGGCTGCTGGCGCAGCTCGTCGTCCGCGCCCTTCACGTAGGCGAGGCCGTCGATGTCGAGCTCGAAGACCTCCGGCGCGTACTGCACACAGATGCCGTCGCCGGTGCAGAGATCCTGGTCGATCCACACCTCCAGCGGCTCGCCCGCTGCCGTCGCCTCACCGGTCACCGACATGTCTCCTGCCGTTCTGTCCCGAGTCGCCCCGTAATCAGGGGCAATCCCGCCATTCGTACAACGATCCGACCGGCACTCGTGGTCGCGATCGGATATCGACTCGCTCGACGATACATCTGGTCCGCTTTGGGCGGTGCGCGGTGGGTATCTCTTAAAGCAGAGGGGAAGCACGCGAGGGCGAAGATCGGACACGCCCGTTCCATCTTTCTTGATCTAGGGGTTTACATACCCCTGGTCCCAGGTAGGGTCTGGAAGCGTCCAGCTCCCCGGAGGAGGTGAGGACCGTGGCAGCCCACGATGACGACTACAACCGCAGCCCTGGCAGGCCCGCTCGTGGTTCCGACGAGGCCGCTCAGGTCTCGTACCTCGAGCAGGAAATCGCTGTCCTGCGCCGCAAGCTCGCCGACTCGCCGCGCAATTCGAGAATCCTCGAAGAGCGGATCGTCGAGCTCCAGACCAACCTGGCCGGTGCGACCGCCCAGAACGAACGGCTCGCCTCCACCCTTCGGGAGGCCCGCGACCAGATCGTGGCCCTCAAGGAGGAAGTGGACAGGCTGGCTCAGCCCCCCGCCGGATTCGGGACCTTCCTCACCCAGAACGAGGACGGCACCGCAGACATCTTCACCGGCGGTCGCAAGCTGCGCGTCAACGTCAGCCCGAGCATCGAGCTCGACGAGCTGCGCCGCGGCCAGGAGGTGATGCTCAACGAGGCCCTCAACATCGTGGACGCGATGGCCTTCGAGAGCATCGGCGACATCGTCACCCTCAAGGAAGTCCTCGAGGACGGCGAGCGCGCCCTGGTCACCGGGCACACCGACGAGGAGCGGGTGGTCCGGCTCGCCGAACCGCTGCGCGACATCACCCTGCGGTCCGGCGACGCCCTCCTGCTGGAGCCCCGCTCCGGCTACGTCTACGAGGTCGTCCCCAAGTCGGAGGTCGAGGACCTGGTCCTCGAGGAGGTCCCCGACATCGACTACCGGCAGATCGGCGGTCTGGCCAACCAGATCGAGCAGATCCGCGACGCGGTCGAACTGCCCTACCTGCACGCCGACCTGTTCAAGGAGTACGAGCTCCGGCCGCCGAAGGGCGTCCTGCTCTACGGCCCTCCCGGCTGTGGCAAGACGCTGATCGCCAAGGCGGTGGCGAACTCGCTCGCCAAGAAGGTCGCCGAGGTCACCGGCCGCCCGCAGGGGAAGAGCTACTTCCTCAACATCAAGGGCCCCGAGCTCCTCAACAAGTACGTCGGCGAGACCGAGCGGCAGATCCGCCTGGTCTTCCAGCGGGCCCGTGAGAAGGCCAGCGAGGGCACGCCCGTCATCGTCTTCTTCGACGAGATGGAGTCGCTCTTCCGTACCCGCGGCTCGGGTGTCAGCTCGGACGTGGAGAACACCATCGTCCCGCAGCTGCTGGCCGAGATCGACGGTGTGGAGGGCCTGGAGAACGTCATCGTGATCGGTGCCTCGAACCGTGAGGACATGATCGACCCGGCGATCCTGCGGCCCGGCCGGCTGGACGTCAAGATCAAGATCGAGCGTCCGGACGCCGAGGCGGCCAAGGACATCTTCTCGAAGTACCTCAAGGACTCGCTGCCCTTCCACCCGGACGACCTCAAGGAGCACGACGGCTCGGTGGACTCCACCGTGGCGGCGATGATCCAGGCGGTGGTCGAGCGGATGTACACCGAGACCGAGGAGAACCGCTTCCTGGAGGTCACCTACGCCAACGGTGACAAGGAGGTCCTGTACTTCAAGGACTTCAACTCCGGCGCCATGATCCAGAACATCGTGGACCGGGCGAAGAAGATGGCCATCAAGGACTTCCTCGACCACGGCCAGCGCGGCCTTCGCGTCTCCCACCTGCTCGCCGCCTGTGTGGACGAGTTCAAGGAGAACGAGGACCTGCCCAACACCACCAACCCGGACGACTGGGCCCGCATCTCCGGCAAGAAGGGCGAGCGGATCGTCTTCATCCGCACGCTCGTCACCGGCAAGCAGGGCGCCGAGTCCGGCCGCTCCATCGACACCGTGGCCAACACGGGGCAGTACCTCTAACCAGGTCCATCCCCGTTCCGCCGACCCCGTCCGGCTGTGGCGCCTCGCGGCCCCGCAGCCGGACGGCGCGTCTCAGGGCCGGCCTGTCGGTGCGGCGTTCTAGGCTCTACCCACCGTTCGCGGGCGTCCGGCCCGGGAGGGTGCTGTTCAGCGGTACGTCAGTGCGTTCCGCCCGTGGGGGGCGGCGCACAGGGCAAGGAGGGCCGCATGACCGTACGGCGCGTGATGGGGATCGAGACCGAGTACGGAATCTCCGTACCCGGGCACCCGAACGCCAACGCCATGCTCACCTCGTCCCAGATCGTCAACGCGTACGCGGCGGCGATGCACCGGGCTCGGCGGGCCCGCTGGGACTTCGAGGAGGAGAATCCGCTGCGTGACGCCCGGGGCTTCGACCTCGCGCGGGACGTCGCCGACGCCAGCCAGCTGACCGACGAGGACATCGGTCTGGCCAACATCATCCTCACCAACGGGGCCCGGTTCTACGTGGACCACGCCCACCCCGAGTACAGCTCGCCCGAGGTCACCAACCCGCGCGACGCCGTGCTCTGGGACAAGGCCGGCGAGCGGATCATGGCGGCCGCCGCGGCGCGCGCCCTGGAACTGCCCAACGGGCAGACCATCCACCTGTACAAGAACAACACCGACAACAAGGGCGCCTCCTACGGCACCCACGAGAACTACCTGATGAAGCGGTCGACGCCGTTCGCCGACATCGTCCGCCACCTCACCCCGTTCTTCGTCTCCCGCCAGGTGGTCACCGGCGCCGGCCGGGTGGGCCTGGGTCAGGACGGCTCGGTGCACGGCTTCCAGCTCAGCCAGCGCGCCGACTACTTCGAGGTCGAGGTCGGCCTGGAGACGACCCTCAAGCGCCCGATCATCAACACCCGCGACGAACCGCACGCCGACGCCGAGAAGTACCGCCGGCTGCACGTGATCATCGGGGACGCCAACCTCTCCGAGATCTCCACCTACCTCAAGCTGGGCACCACCGCGCTGGTCCTGTCGATGATCGAGGACGCCTTCATCGCCTCCGACCTGGCCGTCGACCAGCCCGTGCGGACCCTGCACCGGGTCTCCCACGACTCCACCCTGAAGCACCTGATCACGCTGCGCAGCGGGCGCCGGCTGACCGCCGTCCAGCTCCAGATGGAGTACTGCGAGCTGGCCAGGAAGTACGTCGAGGACCGCTTCGGCAACGACGCGGACGAGCAGACCGTGGACGTGCTGGCCCGCTGGGAGGACGTCCTCGGGCGGCTGGAGCGCGATCCGATGAGCCTGTCCAGGCAGCTGGACTGGGTGGCCAAGAAGGAGATCCTGGAGGGCTACCGCGCCCGTGACGGGGTCGGCTGGGACAGCTCCCGGCTGCAGCTGGTCGACCTGCAGTACAGCGACGTCCGGGCCGAGAAGGGCCTCTACAACCGTCTGGTGGCCCGTGGGCGGTTCGAACGGCTGGTCACCGAGGAAGAGGTCCAGCGGGCGGCCGCCAAGCCCCCGGAGGACACCAGGGCGTACTTCCGCGGCCGCTGCCTGGAGCAGTACGCCGAGCACGTCGCGGCGGCCTCCTGGGACTCGGTGATCTTCGACCTCCCCGGCCGGGACTCGCTCCAGCGGGTGCCGACCCTGGAGCCCCTGCGCGGGACGCGCAACCACGTCAAGGAGCTGCTGGACCGCTGTCGCACGGCCGAGGACCTGGTCCGGGTGCTCTCCGGCGACCGCGGCCAGGCCGGCACCTGAACGGCCCGCCGGCCGAGTCCGGCCCGTTCGCCCGGTAACTTTTCGATCACCACGGGTGAACGCCTCCTGAATGGGAATCATCCGGGGGAGCGCCGGACGTTGGACAGGAAGCGCCACATGCAAACCGGGAGCGATTCCCGCACCCGGTGTATAGGGTCGACGCAGTGGTGAAGACCCAGGAACACCAAGCCGTGCCAGACGAGTGAGCGGGGTGAGGGAAATGGCGGACAAGGACACCGGTGGCGGCCAGCAGCGGGCGAACCGTGCCTCCGAGGAGGTCGAGGAGCAGGCTGTCGAGGCGCAGAATTCCGAGGAGCTCCAGGAGCGCCAGGAAAAGCTGAGCGACGACGTCGACGCGGTCCTGGACGAAATCGACGAGGTCCTTGAGTCGAATGCCGAGGATTTCGTGCGGCAATTCGTCCAGAAGGGCGGCCAGTAGCGGCCCGGGCGCAGTCGGGAGGCCGGTCCGGAGCCTGCTGGAAGAGCGGCCCGGGCCATTCGCGGAATTCACGGTTGCGACCGCCGAGGGCGGGCGGGCGGCGTCGGCCTCCCGTCCGTCCGGGTCCGCCCCCGCCACAGGTGGATAGTGATCGCCAGGCGGGTAGGGTGCGGGCAGCGCGCGCTTCAAGCTACCTGGAAGGAATCGTGTGGAAGCCAACACTCGTGGCACCGGGCGTCTACCGGCTGCCTTCCTGACCCCCGGGTCCTCCTCGTTCATGGACTTCCTGGCGGAGTACTCGCCGGAGCTGATCCCCGGTCGCCGCAGCCTCCCGGAGGGGCTGACCATCGAGGCGCCGCACGGGACGACGATCGTCTCGGCGGTCTTCGACGGCGGTGTGGTGATCGCCGGTGACCGCCGCGCCACCATGGGCAACGTGATCGCCCAGCGCGACATCGAGAAGGTCTTCCCGGCCGACGAGTACAGCGCGGTCGGCATCGCCGGCACCGCCGGCCTCGCCGTCGAGATGGTGCGGCTCTTCCAGCTGGAGCTGGAGCACTACGAGAAGATCGAGGGCACCGTGCTCTCCCTGGAGGGCAAGGCCAACCGGCTCACCACGATGATCCGCGGCAACCTCGGGATGGCCATGCAGGGCCTGGCGGTCGTCCCGCTCTTCGCCGGCTACGACCAGGACCTCGACCGCGGCCGGATCTTCACCTACGACGTCACCGGCGGCCGCTCCGAGGAGCGCGGCTTCGCCGCCACCGGCTCGGGCTCGGTGTTCGCCCGGGGCTCGATGAAGAAGCTCTACCGCGAGGGCCTCTCCTCGCAGCAGGCCTCCATGCTGGTCGTCCAGGCGCTCTACGACGCCGCCGACGACGACTCCGCGACCGGTGGGCCCGACCTGGCCCGCAAGATCTTCCCGATCGTCTCGCTGATCACCGAGGACGGCTTCCGCAGGCTGTCCGAGTCCGAGGTCTCCGGCATCGCGCACTCGATCACCGACCAGCGGCTGGAGCACCCCAACGGTCCGCAGGCACCGCTGATCTAGCCCCTCCGCCCGATCCACCTCCCGACCCTCCCTCCCCGCCCCCGGGCCGGAGGGAGGTCCTGACAGAAGGGGACGACCGCCGGTGTCGACACCGTTCTACGTCTCGCCTCAGCAGGCCATGGCGGACCGCGCGGAGTACGCCCGCAAGGGCATCGCGCGCGGCCGTAGCGTGGTCGTGCTCACCTACGCCGACGGCATCGTCTTCGTCGCCGAGAACACCTCGCGGGCCCTGCACAAGGTGTCCGAGATCTACGACAAGATCGCCTTCGCGGCCGTCGGCCGCTACAACGAGTTCGAGAACCTGCGCATCGGCGGCGTCCGCTACGCCGACCTGCGCGGCTACTCCTACGACCGGGCCGACGTGACGGCCAGGGGCCTGGCCAACGTCTACGCCCAGACGCTGGGCACCATCTTCTCCTCCGTCGGGGAGAAGCCCTACGAGGTCGAACTGATCGTCGCCGAGGTCGGCAAGACCCCCGACGACGACCAGATCTACCGACTCACCCCCGACGGTTCGGTGGTGGACGAGCAGAACAGCGTCGTGGTCGGCGGCAACGCCGACTCCATCGGCAACTACCTGGGGCAGCGCCACCAGGTCGGCCTGAGCCTCACCGAGGCCCTCAAGCTGGCCGTGGACTCGCTCGCCAGGGACCCGAACGGCGGCTCCCCGCGCACCCTGACGCCGGAACAGCTGGAGGTCGCGGTCCTCGACCGCCAGCGCTTCCAGCAGCGCAAGTTCAAGCGGATCCTCGGCAGCCAGCTCGGCCGGCTGCTCGACGGGGACCAGTCCGCGGAGGCGGACGACGAGGACAAGCCGGCGGCGACGTCGGAGTAGGCCTCGTGAGTGAATCCCGTACGGTCGGCCGCACGGCCGTACGGGATTCCGTGCCCCTACGGTGAATCGACGTCACATCCATGGTCCGACCAGGCCGGTCGTGAACGGATTGCCACCGTGGAGGCGGTTTCGGACAGCTCCAATCAGAGAATGGATGCCTCATGGACCGCCGAATTTTCGGGCTGGAGAACGAGTACGGCGTCACGTGTACGTTCCGGGGACAACGACGTCTGTCTCCGGACGAGGTGGCCAGGTACCTCTTCCGCCGCGTAGTTTCCTGGGGCCGCAGCAGCAATGTCTTCCTGCGCAACGGTGCACGGCTCTACCTCGACGTCGGATCGCACCCCGAGTACGCCACCCCCGAGTGCGACGAGGTCACCGAACTGGTGACGCACGACAAGGCGGGCGAGCGCATCCTCGAGGGCCTCCTGGTGGACGCCGAACGGCGGCTGCACGAGGAGGGCATCGCCGGCGACGTGTACCTCTTCAAGAACAACACCGACTCCGCCGGGAATTCCTACGGCTGCCACGAGAACTACCTGGTGGCCCGGCACGGCGAGTTCTCGCGGCTCTCCGACGTGCTGATCCCGTTCCTGGTGACCCGCCAGCTGATCTGCGGCGCCGGCAAGGTGCTGCAGACCCCGCGCGGCGCGGTCTACTGCGTCAGCCAGCGGGCCGAGCACATCTGGGAGGGCGTCAGCTCGGCGACCACCCGCTCCCGCCCGATCATCAACACCCGCGACGAACCGCACGCCGACGCCGAGCGCTACCGCCGGCTGCACGTCATCGTCGGCGACTCGAACATGTCGGAGACCACCACCCTGCTCAAGGTGGGCGCGACCGACCTCGTGCTGCGCCTGATCGAGGCCGGCGTGGTGCTGCGCGACCTGACGCTGGAGAACCCGATCCGGGCGATCCGCGAGGTCAGCCACGACCTGACCGGCACGCACCAGGTCCGGCTCGCCAACGGCCGGGAGGCCAGCGCGCTGGACATCCAGGAGGAGTACTACTCCAAGGCGCTGGAGTTCGCGGACCGCAAGGGCATCAACACCGGGACGATCGCCCGGGTGCTGGAGCTCTGGGGCCGCACCCTGGAGGCCATCCGCACCGAGGACCTCGCGAGGGTCGGCAACGAGATCGACTGGATCATGAAGTACCGGCTGATCGAGCGGTACCGCGAGAAGCACCAGATGAGCATGTCCAACCCGCGGGTGGCGCAGATCGACCTCGCCTACCACGACATCCACCGCCGCCGCGGCCTGTTCTACCTGCTGCAGGGCAAGGGCCAGGCCGAGCGGGTGACCACCGACCTCAAGACCTTCGAGGCCAAGTCCGTCCCGCCGCAGACCACCCGGGCCCGGCTGCGCGGCGACTTCATCCGCCGGGCGCAGGAGCAGCGCCGCGACTTCACCGTCGACTGGGTGCACCTGAAGCTGAACGACCAGGCGCAGCGCACCGTCCTGTGCAAGGACCCGTTCCGTTCCGTGGACGAGCGGGTGGAGAAGCTGATCGCCGGCATGTGACCCGGACGGCCCGGACGGCCCGCACCCCGACACCCGGGGGTGCGGGCCGTCCGGTGCGCGGGGCCGGTGCGCGGGGCCGGCGCGCGGGGCCGGTGTGTGGGGCCGGGGCCGGCCGGCCCTGAGCGGCCGGCGAGCCCCGGAGTGCGCGGTGTGACGTGGGAGGGTGCCCCGTGTCGCCTACCGGGGCGGGGTGCGGTCTCGGCATACGCTGTCGGAGGATGTCCGAACAGCTGCACTTGACCGACAGTTAGGAACACCGTGCGTCGCACCGCCGGTTTGCTCGTAGTCCTGCCCCTGACGTTGCTGCTGGCCTGCAGCAGCAACGCGAAGGCGCCGGCCGAGGTGTCGCCCTCGGCGTCGAGCGCCGCGCCGACGGTGCCGGCCCCGGTGGACGAGGCCGCGCCGATGCCGACCGTCGAGGGGGCCTTCGGCAGCAAGGCCGTCATCACGATCCCGGCCGGGCAGCCCAGCGGCCAGTTCGTGATCAAGACGCTCAGCGAGGGTGACCGCCAGACGGTCAGCAAGGGCGACTGGGTGACGGTGAACTACTCCGCCAAGGACTGGACGACCGGCAAGGACCTGCCGAGCTCCTACGACACCGGCGGCAAGCCGCAGCTGTTCCAGGCCGGCAGCGGCCAGCTGGTGCCCGCCTTCGACCAGGCCGTGGTCGGGAAGAAGGTCGGCAGCCGGATCCTGGTGGTGGCCCCGCCGGCCGCCGCGTTCGGCAGCCAGGGCAACACCACGCTGGGCGTGGCGCCGGGCGACACGGTGGTGTTCGTGCTGGACATCGCCGAGGCCCTGCCGCAGGACTCCACCCTCTCCGGCACGATGACCCAGGCGCCGCCGACCTCCCCGCAGGTCAAGGACAACGGCAAGGCCGCCCCGACGATCACCATCCCGCCCGGTCAGGCACCCCCCACCGACCTCCAGCAGTTCGTGCTGATCAAGGGCGAGGGCAAGCAGGTGCAGTCCGGCCAGACCCTGGTGGTCCAGTACACCGGCGTGCTGTGGAGCAACGGCCAGCAGTTCGACTCCTCCTGGAGCCACGGCGGCGCGCAGGCCCTGCAGGTCGGGACCAAGAGCCTGATCGAGGGCTGGGACAAGGGCCTGGTCGGCCAGACGGTCGGCAGCCGGGTGATGCTCGTGGTGCCGCCCGCCCTGGGCTACAAGGACCAGGCGCAGGGCGCGGTGCCGGCGAACTCCACCCTGGTGTTCGTGATCGACATCCTGGAGGCGGTCTGACGGACGGGCCGCTCGGCTCGTACGCTTGGCGGACGCTCGTACACCAGACGCGCCCGTCCTCATACTGACCTGTCATACTGCTGCCCTCCCGCACTGTGGTGGCCAGGGCTTCCGGGTGCGGCGGCAGTACGGCAGGATCTCGGCGATCAGCAAGCCGGCCGGTAGGCCTCGAAGACCTGGTGAGATGGATGGGGAGTCATGTCTGAGAAAGCGTCGAGCCCGGGTGGGCCCGGCACCGCGAACGGCGGCTCCGCCGGCGACCCGACGGACTCGCGTCCGGGCGGGCCGCTGCCCGGCGACGGCGAGTCGATCGTGGTTCCGCCGTCGATCCTGAAGCAGCAGGCCGGCTGGGGCAGCCCCGGCGACGCGCCGCGGCCGAAGAGCGGCACCAAGACGGACGAGGCCCCGCAGATCTTCGCCTCGAACGTGCGCCGCCAGGACACCTCCGAGGCCGGGTACTACGAGAACCCGCCCAGCGTGGGCAAGCTCGGCCTGATCCTGGGCACCGTGCTGGCCGTGCTGCTGGCCGGCAGCGCGGTGACGCTCTACCTGGTGAACCGCGACGGCAAGACCTCGGCCGCCTCCACCCCGGTGGACGCCGCGCCGAGCGCCGCCCCGACCCCCACCGCCGACCCGGTGCCGCCGATCAAGGACACCGCCAAGGTGCTCCCGACGGTCACCGGCGACTTCGGCAAGAAGGCGGTCATCACCACGCCCGCCGAGGCCGCCGACGGCAGCTTCGTCGTGAAGGTCCTCTCCGAGGGCAGCGGCCCGGTCGTCGAGAAGAGCTCCTGGACCTCGGTCGACTACACCGCCAAGGACTGGACCACCGGCAAGGACATCCCCAGCTCGTACGACGAGAAGGGCAAGCCGCAGATCTTCCAGGCCGGCACCGACGCGCTGATCCCGGCGCTCGACCAGGCCGTCGTCGGCAAGAAGGCCGGCAGCCGCGTCCTGGTGGTGGCCCCGCCGGCCGCCGCCTTCGGTGCGCAGGGCAACACCAGCATGTCGATCGGCGCGAAGGACAACCTGGTCTTCGTGATCGACATCCAGCGGGTGAACGCCCCCGACGCCGTCGTCAGCGGCACGGTCACCCCGCCGCCCGCGGACTTCCCGCAGGTGAAGGACAACGGCAAGAAGGCCGCCGAGATCACCCCGGTCAAGGGCGCGGCGGAGCCGACCGAGCTCAAGAGCCACGTCCTGATCCAGGGCACCGGCCCCAAGGTCGAGTCGGGCGAGAAGGTCCTCGTCCAGTACACCGGCGCGCTCTGGAAGGACGGCAAGAAGTTCGACTCCTCGCTCGACAAGGGCCAGGCGTTCTCCTTCTCCGTCGGCGGCGGCCAGGTCATCGAGGGCTGGGACAAGGGCCTGCAGGGCGTGGCCGTCGGCAGCCGGGTCGAGCTGGTGATTCCCGCCTCGCTCGGTTACAAGGACCAGGCGCAGGGTGACATTCCGGCCAACTCCACCCTGGTCTTCGTGGTCGACGTGCTCGACGCGGGTGTGGGCTGACCCTCCTTCGGGTGACAATGGAACGTGAATGACCTTCGAGCGAGGCCGCGTGGCCTGCGCTCGGGCGGGCGGCGGGCGCCCGTACCGTGGTTCCGGAAGGAACAGCGGTGCGGGTACCTGCCGCTCCGTCGTGTACGTAACGAACCGTGAGAAGAGGCAGTTGTGAGCAAGCCCGAGATCGACTTCCCCGTTGGCGACCCGCCCACCGAGCTGCAGATCCGTGACATCACGGTCGGCGACGGTGCCGAGGCCAAGCCGGGCCAGGTCGTCGAGGTGCACTACGTCGGTGTCTCGTTCAGCACCGGCGAGGAGTTCGACGCGAGCTGGAACCGTGGCTCGTCGTTCAAGTTCCCGCTCGGTGGCGGCCGCGTCATCAAGGGCTGGGACCAGGGCGTCGTCGGCATGAAGGTCGGTGGCCGGCGCGAGCTGACCATCCCCGCGCACCTCGCCTACGGCAACCAGTCGCCGAGCCCGCTGATCAAGGCCGGCGAGACGCTGATCTTCGTCGTCGACCTGCTCGGCGTCTGAGACCCGCTCGTCCGATCGGCACGCCGATCGCGTGGCACCACGGGCCGTACCCCCGCCAAGGGGGTACGGCCCGGCTGCTTTTTGGGCGCCCGCTCTCCCTCCTTGCCCACCATCGGGCAGGAGGGGCGCAACCGGGGCCCTCCGATCCGGTGCCGACGGTCGTCGCTTCGTCAGTCGCTTCGTCAGTCGCTTCGCTCCCTCCCGCGCTCCTCTCCCCCCAGCCTCCGGCCGGGAGGTGCCCCATGTCGGCACCGGCGCGCCCCTTCGGCTCGGGACGCGGCCGTAGGGGGCCGGGTCAAGGCGTACCGTTCGGGGCTTGGGGTCGGGGAAGGCCGTTCGGGTTCGGTCAAGGCGGGTTCGGGGCTTGGGGCATCCGGGGGGTTCGGGGTCCGGGCAGGCTCTAGGGGGCCGGTCAGGGTGGCGGGGTGGCCCGTGAGCAGGCCTCGGCTTTCGCCGACGGTGGCGGTACCGGTACGGTCGGGGCGCCGGGTACACGGATTCCCGGTGGGCGCAACCCCGCGCACGGCGCGGCACACCGGAAGGGTCAGCGATGGCGATCGCCAAGGCAGAGCGGCTGATGAATCTCGCCCTGTGCCTGATGAACACCAGACGACCGCTCTCCAAGAAGGAGCTGCGGGAGTCCGTCGAGGCCTACCGCGAGGCGTGGCAGAACGGCAGCGAGGACGCCTTCAACCGGATGTTCGAGCGGGACAAGGACGACCTGCGCGAACTCGGCCTGGTCATCGACGTCGACGAGAACTCGCTGGACGGCGAGCTCGGCTACCTCGCCCGCGCCGACCGCAACCGGCTGCCCGAGATCGCGCTCGACGCCGAGGAGGCCGCGGCGCTGACCCTGGTCGCCAGGGTGTGGCAGCAGGCCAAGATGTCCGGCGCGGCCAGCGGCGCCCTGCAGAAGCTGCGGGCGGCCGGCGTCCCGTTCGCCGAGGCCGAGACGCACAGTGCCCTGGAGCCGCGGATCCCCGCCCGCGAGGCCGCCTTCGAACCGCTGCTGACCGCCGCCCGGGACCGCCGCCCGGTCACCTTCGAGTACCGCAAGGCCGGTGGCGCCGCCGCCGAGCAGCGCGCCGTCGAGCCGTGGGCCCTGGAGTGCTGGCGCGGGCACTGGTACCTGGCCGGCTGGGACCGCGACCGTCAGGACGCCCGGGTGTTCCGGCTCAGCCGGATCACCGGCAAGGTCCGCTCCCGCTCGGGCGCCTTCACCGGGGACGTCCCCGAGCACGTGGACGTCCGCGCGTACGTCGCCACCTTCGCCGGCGAGGGCGCCACCGCCACCGCGACCGTCCGGCTGCGCCGCGGGGCGGGTTTCCCGCTGCGCACCAAGGCGTTGGACACCCGCCGGGTGGACGAGCACTGGGACGAGCTGGAGATCCCGTACGGCTACGGGCTGGGCGCCCACCTCGCCGAGTTCGGCCCGGACCTGGTGGTGCTGGGCCCGGACGACCTGCGGGCCGACGTGATCGACCGGCTGCGCGCGGTGGCCGGACTGGAAGCGACCGCGGCCGTGACCCTGACCGGCGCCGCGACCGAGGGAGCACAGGCATGAGCAACGCCATCGACCAGACCCGCCGGATGCTCTCCCTGGTCACCTACCTGCGGGAGCGCCCCGGCGCCGAGGTGGCCGAGGTCGCCCGTGCCTTCGGGATCACCGAGCGCGAGCTGATCGGCGACCTCAACGTGCTGCCGATGTGCGGCACCAGCTTCCGCGGCGGCGACCTGCTCGACATCGACACCGACGGCGACCGGATCTGGTGGCACAACGTCGACGACGTGGCCCAGCCGCTGCGGCTGGCCGCCGACGAGGCCACCGCGCTGCTGGTCGCCGCCCGCGCCGTGGCGGGGCTGCCGGGCCTGCGCGAGCGCGACCGGGAGGCGCTCACCCGGGCCGTCGCCAAGATCGAGAACGCGGCGGGTGACAGCGCCGAGGGCAGCGCCCGGGTCGGCGTCACCTTCGAGGCGGAGAGCCACGTCTTCGCCGACATCGACCGGGCGCTCAGCGAGGGCCGCCGGCTGTGGCTGCGCTACTACTCGCACGGCCGCGGCGGGATGACCGAGCGCGAGGTCGACCCGATCCGCCTGGTCACCGAGGGCCACACCTACCTGGAGGCCTGGTGCCGGGTCTCCGAGGACCGGCGGATGTTCCGGCTCGACCGGGTGGCCGAGATCAAGGTGCTGGACACCCCGTCCGACCCGCCCCGGCTGGAGCCCCGCGACCTCTCCGGCGGGCTGGTCAACCCGTCCGCCGACGACCCCGAAGTGGTGGTCGAGGTCGGCCCCGGCGGGCGCTGGGTGGCCGAGTACTACACCCACGACTCGGCGCAGGAGCTGCCCGACGGCGGACTGCGGATCACCCTGCGCAGCGCCGATCCGTCCGGGCTGCGCCCGCTGGCGATGCGCCTCGGCCGGGACGGCCGGATCGTCTCGCCGCCCGAGCTCGCGGAGCAGGCCGCGGCGGCCGCCCTGGAGGCGCTGGCGGGTTACCCGGAAGGGCGGGCCTGACGGTGGAGCCGGGTACCAGGTTCAAGGTCTACTGCTCGGACTGCCGGGAGAAGGTGGAGCTGCCCGCGGAGGAGTTCCGGCTGACCCTCGGCCGGACCCCGGCGCAGTCGAGCTACAGCTTCAGCTGCCCGTCCTGCGGGGCGGGGGTCCGCAAGCCCGCGGGCGAGAAGATCGTCGAGGCGCTGACCCGGGCCGGCGTGCGCACCATGCGGCTGGTCCCGGCGGAGGGGTGACGCGGGGGTGCGTCGGGCAGGGCCTAGGCTTGGCGTCATGTCGTGGACCCTCGTCGCCGTCGTCCTGCTCGCCACCGCCGGGCTGCTGGTGCTCGGCGTCCTCGCCGGCCGGCTCTGGCTCGATGTGAGGGTGCTGGCCCGCGAGGTGGACACCGCGTCGCGGGCGCTGGCCGAGGCGGCCGGCGACCTGGGCGCGGCGGGCCGGGTCGGCTGAGTCTTCACCTGCTCGTGGCCCGGGGGGACTGCTCGGGGAGCGGGCGGCGGGTTACCCTCTGACCGTGGCTCCCGACCTTTCGGCGGGACCCCTCCCCGACAGTGCGCGGCGGTGATCCCGCCGCCGCGGAGAAGAAGGTGGTCGAGCATGCGGATCTCGCCGATCGCGATCCTGGTGGTCGTGGTGCTCGCAATTCTGCTCTTCGGCGCCAAGCGGCTGCCCGACCTGGCACGTTCACTGGGTCAGTCGATGCGGATCCTGAAGAGCGAGACCAAGGCCATGCGCGCCGAGGGCGGTGACGCCGGCGCCCCCGCGCCGCAGGACGCCCCCGCGCCCAGGACCATCAAGGCCGCCCCGGGCGCCCCCGGACCGTCGCGGCCGGTGACGGAGGAGCAGCCGTCGCAGGAGACCACGCAGCCGCGATGAGCCGGCGCGCGACCAGTGGAGCCCGCCGCCCGGCGGGCTTCGACGCACAAGTTGAGGACCGGGGTTGAGCAAGTCTTCCAAGGCGCTGAAGGCGCCCAAGGACTCCGAGGGGCGGATGGCCCTCGCCGACCACCTCCGCGAGCTGCGGAACCGGGTGGTGAAGTCGGTCCTGGCGATCGTGGTCCTCACGATCGTCGCGCTGATCTACCACAAGCAGATCGAGACCTTCCTGCTCAAGCCGCTGCCGCAGTGCACCGTGGACACGGCGGCGCAGTACAAGGGCAAGTGCGCGCAGGTCTCCAACATCGGCCTCACGTCGGGCTTCACCTGGATGCTGCAGGTCGCCCTGACGGCCGGTGTGGTCGGGGCCGTGCCGATCTGGCTCTACCAGGTGTGGGCCTTCGTGGTGCCCGGGCTGCACAAGCACGAGCGCAAGTACACGATGATCTTCATGGCCTGCGGCGCCCCGCTGTTCCTCGCCGGCGCCGTCTGCGCCTTCCTGCTGCTGCCGACCACGGTCGAGGTGCTGATCTCGTTCACCCCGAACGGGACGACCCCGATCCTGCCGCCGAACGACTACTTCAACATCGCCACCCGGATGGTGCTGGTCTTCGGCTTCGCCTTCGAGTTCCCGCTGCTGCTGGTGATGCTCAACCTCATCGGCATGGTCAGTGGCCGGCGGCTGCTCGGCTGGTGGCGCGGCATGATCATGGGCATCACGGTGTTCGCGGCCTTCGCGACGCCGAGCGCGGACCCGCTGAGCATGCTGGCGCTGGCCGCGCCGATCTGGGCGCTGTACTTCGTCGCCGTGGGTGTCGCGATGCTCAACGACCGTCGCAAGGCCCGTCGCAACCCGGACGCCGGGCTGGACGACGAGGAGGCCTCGGCGCTGGACCTCTCGGTCGACGCCGTCGCCCTCCCGGGCCCGGTGGAGGCCTCGGCCGCGCCGCTGGCCGGCGCGCCGGTGCCCGCCGCCCGCCGGGAGCAGCTGGACGACATCACCTGATCCGCCCGGGTCGGTCAGCCTGAGCCCCGGTCCGCCGTCACCGGCGGGCCGGGGCTTTCGCGTGTCCGGCGGCTTCGGCGCCCTGGTGGCGGGCCCGGGCGGCCACGGCGGGACACCCTTGGCAGCGCGCAAGCAATGTGACATATTACTGATGTGAAGAGAGCCCCCCTGGACGTCGTCGTGGTCGGCGCCGGAGTCGTCGGCGCCGCCTGCGCGTACTACGCGACCCTGGCCGGCCTGCGGGTCGCCGTCGTCGACCGCGGCCCGGTCGCCGGCGGCACCACCGGCGCCGGCGAGGGCAACCTGCTGGTCTCCGACAAGGAGCCCGGCCCCGAACTCGACCTCGCGTTGCTCAGCACCCGGCTCTGGCACGAACTCGCCGCCACCCTCGGCCCGGCCGTCGAGTACGAGCCCAAGGGCGGCCTGGTGGTCGCCGCCGACCAGCGCCGGCTGGACGCCCTGCGGACCTTCGCCGCCGGGCAGACGGCGGCCGGCGTGACGGCCGTCGAAGTCCCCGCCGACGCCCTGCGGGAGCTCGAACCGCACCTCGCCCCCGGTCTGGCCGGCGGCTTCCACTACCCGCAGGACGCCCAGGTCCAGCCCGCCCTGGCCGCCGCCCACCTGCTGCGCGCGGCCCGCGAGGCCGGCGCCGAACTGCGGCTCGGCGAGACCGTACGGGCGGTGCGCACCGGGCCCGGCGGCGAGGTGCGCGGCGTCGGCACCGACCGGGGCGAGCTGGTCGCGCCCGCCGTCGTCAACGCGGCCGGCACCTGGGGCGGCGAGCTGGCGGCGCTGGCGGGTGTGGCGCTGCCGGTGCTGCCCCGGCGGGGCTTCGTCCTGGTCACCGAGCCGTTGCCGAGGATCGTCCGGCACAAGGTCTACGCCGCCGACTACGTCGCGGACGTCGCCAGCGGCTCGGCCGCCCTGCAGACCTCGGCCGTGGTCGAGGGCACCCCCGCCGGACCGGTGCTGATCGGCGCCAGCCGCGAGCGGGTGGGGTTCGACCGGACGCTCTCGGTCGAGGTGCTGCGGCGGCTGGCCGCGCAGGCGGCGCAGCTGTTCCCCGTCCTCGCCGACGTGTCGGTGCTGCGCGCCTACCGGGGCTTCCGCCCCTACCTGCCCGATCACCTGCCGGCCGTCGGCGCCGATCCCCGGGTGCCCGGACTCCATCACGCCTGCGGCCACGAGGGTGCCGGCATCGGCCTGGCCCCGGCCACCGGCCTGCTGATCAGCCGCCAGCTGACCGGGAAGCCGACGGGGTTCGACCTCACGCCGTTCCGGGCCGACCGCTTCCCCGGGGCGGTCTGAACCCCCCCACCCTTGTACGCCTCCATCCGAACGCCCCGCCCGCACCCGACCGGAACGGAAGTCCGCCGTGCGCCGAACCCCCGCCGCCCTGGTCAGGGCGCAGCCCCGGCCCGCCCACACCATCGAGTTCGACGGCCGTCCGATCCCCGCCCTGCCCGGGCAGAGCATCGCCGCCGCCCTCTGGGCCGAAGGCATCCTCGCCTGGCGCACCACCCGGGTCGGCGGCCGGCCGCGCGGAGCCTTCTGCGGCATCGGCGTCTGCTTCGACTGCCTGGCCACCGTCAACGGCCGCCCCAACCAGCGGACCTGCCTGCTGCCGGCCGGCCCGGGCGACACCGTCACCACCCAGGAGGGCCACGGTCGTGCCGACCTCGCCGTCTGAGCCCGCCGCGGGCTACGACCTCGCCGTGATCGGCGCCGGCCCGGCCGGGCTGGCCGCCGCCGTCACCGCGGCCGACCTCGGGCTGCGCTGCGCCCTGCTCGACGCCGGGCCCCGCACCGGCGGCCAGTACTACCGGCACCCGGCGCCCGCGCTCGGCGCCACCCGCCCCGAGCGGCTGCACCACGGCTGGCGCCGCTACACCGCGCTGGCCGGCCGGCTCGCCGCCCACACCCTGGCCGGCCGGGTGGACCACCTCGCCGAGCACCAGGTCTGGACGGCCGAGCGGGCCGACGGCTGGCTGCTGCACGCCACCGTCGGCCCGGCGGCGGAGCGGCCCGCGACCGTGCGGGCCCGGGCCGTGCTGCTCGCCACCGGCGCGTACGAGCGGCAGCTGCCGTTCCCCGGCTGGACGCTGCCGGGGGTGGTCACGGCCGGCGGCGCGCAGGCGATGCTCAAGTCCGGCCTGGTGCTGCCGGGCCGCCGGATCGTGCTGGCCGGCAGTGGCCCGCTGCTGCTGGCGGGGGCCTCCTCGCTGGTGGGCGCCGGCGCCGAGGTGCCGGTGGTGGCCGAGGCCGCCGACTACCTCGGCTACGCCCGCCGACCGGGGGTGCCGGCCGCCGTTCCCGGCAAGCTGGCCGAGGGGGCGGTGCACGCGGCCGCGCTGCTGCGCCACCGGGTGCGGCTGCTGCGCCGCACGGCGGTGGTGGAGGCACACGGCACCGACCGGGTCACCGGCGTCACGCTGGCCCGGCTGGACCGGGACTGGCGGCCGCTGCCGGGCACCGAGCGGCGGATCGCCTGCGACGCGCTGGCGGTCGGCCACGGCCTGCTGCCGCAGATCGAGCTGGCCACCGAGCTGGGGGCCGAGACCCGCCGGACCCCCGACGGCGCGTTCGCGCTGCGGGTGGACGCCCGCCAGCGCACCAGCCTGCCCGGGTTCTGGGCGGCCGGCGAGACCTGCGGGGTCGGCGGGGCGGATCTCGCCCTGGCCGAGGGGGAGCTGGCCGCGTACGCGGTCGCCGGCCGCCCCCCGGCGGCGGGGCTGACGGGTCGGCGGGCCCGGCTGCGGGCCTTCGCCGAGCTGATGGCCGCCGCGCACCGGCCGGGCCCGGGCTGGCCGGGCTGGCTGCGGCCGGACACCGAGGTCTGCCGCTGCGAGGAGGTCACCGCGGGGCGGATCGGCGAGGCGGTGGACGGGCTCGGCGCGGGTGACGCCCGGACGGTCAAGCTGCTGACCAGGGCCGGGATGGGCTGGTGCCAGGGCCGGATGTGCGGTGCCGCGGTGGCCTGCCTCTCGGGCGGCGCGGCCGGCGGGCCCGACAGCCGGCCGCTGGCCGTGCCGGTGCCGCTCGGGCAGCTCGGGCAGCTCGAGCGATCCCCTCGGCCCGATCAGCCCGGTCGGCCCGATCAGCCCGATCAGCCCGATCGGCCCGGCCGGTCGGCCCGGCCCCGGAGTTGAGACCCGCCGCGGCGGACCCTTGTCATCGACTGCGTCCGCTAATAAAATGTCACACCTCACCAAGGAGTAATGCCGTGTCCAACACCCCGCACGACACCGCCCGCCCCTGGCGCGGAATCATGGTCGCCACCACGACCCCGCTGCGCGCCGACCTCTCCGTCGACTACGACGCCTACGCCGAGCACGTGCGCCGGCTGATCGACGCCGGCTGCGACGGCGTCGTCCCCAACGGTTCGCTCGGCGAGTACCAGACCCTCACCGCGGAGGAGCGGGCCCGGATCGTCACCACCGCCGTCGAGGCGGCCGGCGACGGGGCCCGGGTGATGCCGGGCGTCGCCGCGTACGGCAGCGCGGAGTCCCGCCGCTGGACGGAGCAGGCCGCCGAGGCCGGCGCCGGGTCCGTGCTGCTGCTGCCGCCCAACGCCTACCGGGCCGACCACGCCACCGTCCGGGCCCACTACGCCGAGGTGGCCGCGGCCGGCCTGCCGGTGGTCGCGTACAACAACCCGTTCGACACCAAGGTCGACCTGGTGCCCGCCCTGCTGGCCCAGCTGCACGGCGAGGGTTCGATCGTGGCCGTCAAGGAGTTCAGCGGCGACGTCCGGCGGGCGTACGAGATCGCCGAGCTGGCCCCCGGCCTCGACCTGCTGGCCGGCGCCGACGACGTCCTGCTGGAGCTCGCCCTGGCCGGCGCCGTCGGCTGGATCGCCGGCTACCCCAACGCCCTCCCCGAGGCCTCGGTGGCGCTCTACCGCGCCGCCCTGGCCCAGGACCTGGACACCGCGCTGCCGCTCTACAAGGCCCTGCACCCGCTGCTGCGCTGGGACTCCAGGACCGAGTTCGTGCAGGCCATCAAGCTCTCCATGGACATCGCCGGACTGCCCGGCGGTCCGACCCGGCCGCCGCGCGGGCCGCTCCCGCCGGAGACCGAGGCCGCCGTCCGGGCCGCCACCGAGAAGGCCCTGGCCGAGGGGCTCGGCTAGCCGCCGGCCTGCCCGGTCCCGCCCGGCCCGCGGGCCGGCTGCGACGGCAGCCGGCCCGGCGTCCGCCCACCCTCACCCCACGGGAGCCCACCATGCGCAGCCGCCACGTCTTCCACGCCGTCGACTCCCACACCGAAGGCATGCCGACCCGGGTCGTCACCGGCGGGTTCGGTGTCGTCCCCGGCGCCACCATGGCCGAGCGCCGGGTCCACTTCCAGCAGCACCTCGACCACTTCCGCACCCTGCTGATGTACGAGCCGCGCGGCCACGCCGCGATGAGCGGCGCCGTTCTGCAGCCGCCCACCCGGCCGGACGCCGACTTCGGCGTGCTCTTCATCGAGGTCTCCGGGCTGCTGCCGATGTGCGGCCACGGCACCATCGGCGTCGCCACGGTGCTGGTCGAGACCGGCATGGTCGAGGTGGTCGAGCCGGTCACCACCGTCCGCCTGGACACCCCGGCGGGGCTGGTCGTCGCCGAGGTGCGGGTCGAGGACGGCGCCGCCGTCGCGGTGACGATCCGCAACGTCCCCTCGTACGCCGTCGCCCTCGACCGCAAGGCCGAGGTGCCCGGGTACGGCACGGTCGGCTACGACCTCGCCTACGGCGGCAACTTCTACGCCGTACTGCCGCTCGCCGAGTTCGGACTGCCCTTCGAACGCGAGCGCAAGGAGGACATCCTGGCCGCCGGGCTCGCCCTGATGGACGTCATCAACGCGGAGCCGCCGGTCCACCCGGAGGACCCGTCGATCCGGGGCTGCCACCACGTCCAGCTGCTCGCCCCCGGCTCCACCGCCGAGCACTCCCGGCACGCCATGGCCATCCATCCGGGCTGGTTCGACCGCTCGCCCTGCGGCACCGGCACCTCCGCCCGGATGGCCCAGCTGCACGCCCGCGGCGAACTGCCGATCGGGCGGGACTTCCGCAACGACTCCTTCATCGGCACCAGCTTCACCGGCCGCCTGGTGGGGGAGACCACGGTGGCCGGCCTGCCCGCGGTGGTGCCCACCGTCACCGGCCGGGCCTGGATCACCGGCACCGCGCAGTACTTCCTCGACCCGAGTGATCCCTTCCCCGCCGGCTTCCTGCTCTGAGCACCGCCCCGGCCGCCCCCGGTCCCCAGCTCCGAAAGGCCCCGTCGTGACCGTCACCTCCCGCAACCCCGCCGACCCCGCCGACCTGGTGATCAGCGTCCCGGCCCCGGGCGCCCTGGGCGTCGCGGCCGCCGCCGCCCGGGCCCGCGACGCCGCCCGCGACTGGGCGGCGGCCGGCGCCGCCGCCCGCTCGGCCGCCCTCACCCGGGCGGCCGCGGCGGTGGAGGCACACGCGGACGAACTCACCGCGCTGGTCGTCCGCGAGGTCGGCAAGCCGGCCGCCGAGGCCCGCGGCGAGGTCGCCAGGACCGCCGCGATCTGGCGCTACTACGCCCAGACGCCGTACGCGCCCACCGGCGCCGTGCACGAGCCCGCCGCCGGCCGCGGGATGCTGCTCACCCGCCGCCGCCCGTACGGTGTGGCCGGGCTGATCACCCCGTGGAACTTCCCGCTGGCGATCCCCGCCTGGAAGGCCGCCCCCGCGCTCGCGGCCGGCAACACCGTGCTGCTCAAGCCCGCGCCCGAGGCCACCGCCTGCGCCCTGCGGCTGGCCGAACTCGCCGGCCTGCCCGACGGGGTGCTGACGGTGGTGCCGGGCGGCGCCGAGGAGGGCGAGGCGCTGGTCCGGGCCGCCGACGTGGTCTCGTTCACCGGCTCCACCGCCGTCGGCCGGGCCGTGGTGCACGCCGCCACCGAACGGGGCATCCCCGTCCAGGCCGAGCTGGGCGGGCTGAACGCAGCCCTGGTGCTGCCCGACGCCGACATCGAGCAGGCCGCCGCTCACCTGGCCGCCGCCATCGCCGGCTACGCGGGCCAGAAGTGCACCGCCACCAGCCGGGTGATCGCGGTCGGCGGCGCGTACGGGCCGCTGCGCGAGGCGCTCGCCAAGGCGCTCACCGCCCTCGCCGAGCCGGCCGCGCTGGAGAGCGTCTGCGGCCCGCTGATCTCGGCCGCCGCCCGGGAGCGGCTGACCGGCGCGATCGGGTCGGCCCGGGAACAGGGCGCCACCGTGCTGGCCGGCGCCGGAGTCCCGGAGCGGGACGGCTGGTACCTCGAACCCGCCCTGCTGGCGGACGTCCCGGCCGGGCACCCGCTGCGCACCGAGGAGTTCTTCGGCCCGGTCGCCGTCCTGCTGCCGGCGGCCGGCCTCGACGAGGCCCTGGAGCTGGCCAACGACACCCGGCACAGCCTCGCCACCTCCGTCCACACCCGGGACCTCGACACCGCGCTGGCCGCCGCGGACCGTTTGGAGGCCGGCATGATCCGGATCAACGCCCCCTCCAGCGGCGTCGACTTCCACCTGCCGTTCGGCGGCACCGGCGCCGCGATCCACGGCGACCGCGAGCAGGGCCAGGCCGCGCTGGACTTCTACACCGTCAGCCGGACCGTCACCCTGCTGCCGTCGGAGGCGTCCTGATGGCCGGCCAGGATCCCCCAAAGGTGCTCCCCGGCGAGGTCGGGACCGTCGACTACCACTGCGCGGGGGAGCCGTTCCGGATCGTCACCACGGGCCTGCCGGCCGTGCCCGGGGACAACGTCGCCGAACGCCGCGCCTTCGCGCTCGGCCCCGGCGGCTCGGACACGCCCCGGACCGGCGCACTGGACACCGTCCGACAGCTGCTCGGCCGCGAGCCGCGCGGGCACGCCGGCATGTACGGCGGCTTCGTCGTGCCGCCGGACGACGAGGGGGCCCACCTGGGCGTGCTCTTCTGGCACAAGGACGGCTACTCGACCGCCTGCGGGCACGGCACCATCGCGCTCGGCGCCTGGGCGGTCGACTCCGGCCTCGTCCCGGCCCCGGCGGACGGGCGGGCCACGGTCCGGATCGATGTGCCGTCCGGGCGGGTCACCGCCACCGTCCACCGCGCGGGCGGGCGCACCACCGCGGTCACCTTCCACAACGTGCCGGCCCTGGTCACCGCGTCGAAGCTGCCGGTCGCCACCTCGCGCGGCACCGTCGAGGTCTCGGTGGCGCACGCCGGCGCCTGCTACGCGGCCGTCCCGGCGGCCGCGCTCGGCCTCGCCGTCACCCCCGCCCTGCTCCCCGAGCTCACCGCCGCCGGCCGGGAGATCCGGGCCGCCCTGGCCGGCGAGGACGCCACCCGGCACCCGGGCGACCCGCGGCTGTCCGGCGTCTACGGCGTGATCCTCTTCGACGAGCTGCCGGACACCCCGGCCGGCCCGGCCCAGCGCAACGTCACCGTCTTCGCGGACGGCCAGATCGACCGGTCCCCGTGCGGCTCCGGCACCTCCGCCCGGCTGGCCGTGCTCGCCGCCGAGGGCCGGATCGCGCCCGGGGAGGAGTTGCGCCACGAATCGGTGATCGGCACGGTGTTCACAGGCCGCCTCGCGGGCGACCACCCGGACGGACTGCTCACGGAGGTCACCGGCACCGCCCACCGCACCGGCGAGCACCGCTTCGTCCTGGACCCGCACGACGCTCTCGGAACGGGATTCCTGCTGCCATGACCCACCGCCGATGACCGCCCGCCGCCCCGACGCGCCCGTCACCGCCGCCGCCCCGCTCACCCCGGCCGAGGCCGCGGACGCGATCGAACGCGTGCTGGCCGAGGGGCTCGACCCCGAGGACTGCCCGCCCCGGACGGGCGTACCCGTGCCGGCCGGGGAGCTGCTGCTGATGCCCGCCGCCTCCGCCGGGTACGCGGGCGTCAAGATCGCGGGCGTCGCCCCGGCCAACCCGGCCCGCGGCCTGCCCCGGATCACCGGCAGCTACCTGCTGCTGGACGGGCCCACCCTCCGGCCGCTCGCCCTGTACGACGGCGCGGCCCTGACCGCGCTGCGCACCCCGGCGGTCACCGCCGTCGCGCTGCGCCGCCTCGCCGTCCCGGGGGCGGCGCACCTGGTGCTGTTCGGCGCCGGCCCGCAGGCGTACGGGCACCTGGACGCGCTGCTGGCGATCCGGCCGCTGACCCGGGTCACCGTGGTGGCCCGCAGTGCCGGGCCGGCCGAGGCGCTGGTCCGGTACGCCCAGGGGCTCGGCCCGGCCGCGGCCACCGGCACGCCGGAGGCGGTCGCCGAGGCGGACCTGGTGGTCTGCTGCACCACGGCGCGCACCCCGTTGTTCGACGGCGCGCTGCTGCCGGCGCACGCCGCGGTCGCCGCGGTCGGCTCCCACGAGCCGGACGCCCGGGAGGTGGACACCGCGCTGGTCCGCCGGTCGGAGCTGTACGTGGAGGCGCGGGCCGCCGCCGGGCGGGAGGCGGGTGACCTGCTGCTGGCGGGGGTGGACGTCGGATCGCCCCACAACCTGGCGGAGCTGGTGCGGGGGAAGGCGCCCGTGCCCGGGGACCGGCCGCGCTTCTTCAAGAGCGTCGGCCAGGCCTGGGAGGACCTGGCGGTGGCGGCCGAGATGTACCGGCGAGGCGGCGGGGCGCTCTGATCGGGACGGTCCGGCGCCCGTGCCGGCCGAGGCGTTGTGGCGGGCGGCGGCCGCTGCCACGATGGGGCGGGCGCCCGCAGGTCCGGATGCCGGAATGTTGTACATCACACGTAACGTGACATTGTACAATGGTGTCCTGCGACCAGCCGGAGGAACACCATGGCCGACCTCAAACCCCGCAACCTGATCTCCGTCCAGGAGCGGCTGCGCGACCAGGTCGCCCACGCCCTGCGGGCCGCCCTGATCTCCGGCGAGCTGCGCCCCGGCGTCGTCTACTCGGCCCCCGCGCTCGCCGCCGACTTCGGCGTCTCCGCCACCCCCGTCCGCGAGGCGATGCTCGACCTGGCCCGCGAAGGGCTGGTCGAGGCCGTCCGCAACAAGGGGTTCCGGGTCACCGAACTCACCGAGGGCGACCTCGACGACTTCACCGAGATCCGCGCCCTGATCGAGGTGCCGACCGTCGGCCGGGTCACCCGCACGGCCACCCCCGAGCAGCTGGAGCTGCTGCGCCCTGCCGCCCAGGCCATCGTCGACGCCGCCGGACGGCACGACCTGATCGGCTACCTGGAGGCGGACCGCCAGTTCCACCTCGACCTGCTCGGCCTGGCCGGCAACGCCCGCCTGGTCGAGGTGGTCGGCGACCTCCGCAAGAGATCCCGCCTCTACGGCCTCACCCGCCTCGACGAGCGCGGCGAGCTGGTCTCCTCCGCCGAGGAGCACCTGGAGCTGCTCGACCTGATGATCTCCGGCGACGCGGACGCCGCCGAGGAGTGCATGTCCCGCCACCTCGGCCACGTCCGCTCGCTCTGGGCCGAGGGCCGCGCGGACGCCGAGGAGGAGCGCCCCGCGCTGCGGCTCCGGGCGCGCTGACGACACCCGTCCGGGTGAGGCCGGGGGAGAAGTCCCCGAACGCGTCGCCCGCCCTACGATGATGGTCCCGACATCGGCAGCCAGGAGGAACTCCATGTCCGCCGCAGCAGTGGAACAGCCCTTCGAGCAGCCGACGCTGCTCGAAGCGGCCGACCTGATCTCCGACCAGCTGGTCGGGTACCGGGTCGAGATCATCGGGAGCCAGATCGCCGTGACGCCGCCGCCCGATGCTCCTCACAGCCGGTCGCTGACCAACATCATGGTCCCGTTTCTGGCGGCCGGCCTTCACGGCGAGGAGACACAGGTGCTCCAGGGCATCGGGATCCGGTTGCCGGACGGCCCGTCGGACTACGCCATTCCGGACCTGGCCGTGGTGGACGGGGACATCGACGAACACCACGTCGAGAACAACTGCTACGACCCAGCGGTCTTCCGGCTCGTTCTGGAGGTCACCTCGCAGAACCACAGCTCCGACCTGAAGGTGAAGCCCGCCGCGTACGCCAGCGCCGGCGTCCCGGTCTACGTGATCGTCGACCGGAGGAACCGAAAGGTCATGGTGCTCACCGACCCGTCGGACGGCGAGTACCGCCTCCACGCGGTGCACCACCCCGGGCAGTCCTTCGAGCTCCCGGCGTCCCTCGGCGCGCCGGTGAAGCTCTCCGTCGACACCGTGCTCGGCCCGGAGAAGTAGCGCCGCTCCTCCCGGAGTCCCCCGGCCGGAGAACCGGTCGGGGGACTCCGCCGTCATACGCCGGCCGGTACGGTCAGCCGCCCGTCGCGCACCTCGGCGACCTGGTCGACGGCGGTCAGGTGGGTGCGGTCGTGGGTGACCAGCACGGTGGCGGTGGCCCGGCGGTGGGTGAGGCCGGTGATCAGCTCGATCACCGCCGCGCCGCGTTCGTGGTCCAGGGCGCTGGTCGGCTCGTCCACCAGCAGCACGGTCGGCTCGTTCATCAGCGCGCGGGCGATGTTCACCCGCTGACGCTGGCCGCCGGAGAGCTGGTGCGGGCGCCGGCCGGCCAGATCCGGCAGGCCGACCGCCGCCAGCAGCTCCAGCGCCCGGGCGCGGGCCGCGCGCGGGGAGCGGCCGTCCAGATGGGCCATCACCTGGAGCTGCTCGGCGGCGGTCAGCGAAGGCAGCAGGTTGGGCTGCTGGAACACGATGCCGATCCGCTGCCGGCGCAAGGCGCTCAGCCCGGCGCGGTCCAGGCCACCGGTGTCCACGCCGTCCAGCACGACCCGCCCGCGGTCCGGGGCGATCAGGGTGGCGGCCACCGCCAGCAGGCTGGACTTCCCCGAGCCGGACGGGCCGACCACCGCGGTGACCGTGCCCGCCGGGACGTCCAGCGACACGTCGTCCAGGGCGGTCAGCCGGCCGTCGCCGTCCGGGTAGGTGAGGGTGATGTTCGCGAGCTGCAGGCTCATCGGGCGCTCCCCAGGGCGGTCAGCGGGTCGACGGAGGTGATGCGGCGGATCGAGAGCCCGGCGCCGAGCGCGCCGAGGCCGGTCATCACGGCGGCAGGGACCAGGACGGTCGGCGGGTCCAGCACGAACGGCACGGCGGACCCGACGGCCGCGCCCACCCCGACCGCGATCGCGGTGCCCACGGCGGTGCCCACCACCAGGAGCAGCACGGCCTGGCCGAGCGCGTCCCGCAGCAGGTAGCCGGTGGAGGCGCCGAGCGCCTTCAGGACGGCGACGTCACCGCTGCGCTGGATCGTCCAGACGGTGAAGAAGGCGCCCACGACCAGGGCCGAGATGGCGAACAGGAAGCCCCGCATCAGCTGCAGCGAGCCGTTCTCGGAGGTGTAGGAGCCGATCGCGGCGAGCGAGTCGTCCGGGGTGAGCGCCTCGGTGGCGAACTGCCGGTCGGCGTCGGCGAGGCCGCCGGCCGAGGAGAGCGACAGGGCGATCACCGTGGCGTGCTCGCCGGAGCCGGAGCCGGAGCCGGAGCCGGAGTCGGAGCCGGTGGCGGGGGCGGTGGCGGTGGCGGGGGGAGCGACCAGCTGCCAGTCGGCCAGGCTGGTCCAGACGACCGGGAGGTGGCTGAACGCGGCGTCGCCCGAGACGGCGGCGACGGTCAACTGACGGCCCGCCAGGGTGAGGGTGGAGCCCGCCCGGACGTCCAGGTCCTCGGCGGCGGTCGCGGACAGCACCACCCGGCCCGGGGCCAGCAGGTCGCCGCTCGGTGCCAGCGCCGAGCCGGCCGGGACCCCGAAGGCGGAGAGCGCGGCGGTGCGCGTCCCGGCGGCGGCCTTGGCGGTGCTGATGCCCAGCGGCTCGGCCGACCTTACGCCGGGGACGGCGGCCCAGCCGTCCCACTGCCGGGGGGTCACCTGCGAGTCGGTGAAGGAGAGCTTCTGCCCGTCGGCGGGGGCCGAGAAGACCAGCCGGTCGGCGGGCAGGCCGGTGATCGCGGAGACGTTCTGCCGGCCCAGCCCGGCGGTCAGGCCGGAGAGCAGGCCCACCAGCACGGTGATCAGTACGATGACGGTCCCCATCAGGGCGAACCGCCCCTTGGCGAACCCCAGGTCCCTCCGGGCGACGAACACGACGGGCCTTTCCCTCGGCAGCGGGTTGACGCTCACCAATCTCCCCGGGGAGCCTGGACTCCGGCATCGCACCGGGGATTGGATCCTCCGCATCGAAGGACACAACCGCAGGTCAACCTTTCGATTGATGCCCGGCCCCGGCGCGGGCGCCTAGCCTGGAGGGATGGCGACCGACCGTTCACTCACCCCCGTCGCCGCCGTGCTCCGGATCTGTCTGCACCTGCTGGTGGCCGGCCTGCTCGCGCTGGCCGTGGCCCGCTCCACCGTCCACAGCTCCCGGCCGGCGGCCGTCACCGCCGCGGCCCTCACGATGGGCGCCGTCTACGCGGCCGGCCCGCTGCTCGGCGCCGTCCGCCGCTCGCGGACCGGCGCCGCCGTATGGCTCGCCGCGCTGAGCGCGGCCTGGCTGGTCCTGCTGGCCCTCACCCAGGACGGCGTCTGGCTCGCCTTCCCGCTGTACTTCCTCCAGCTGCACCTGCTCGGGCGCCGCACCGGGCTGATCGCGGTCGGCCTGACCACCGCGGCGGCCGTCCTCGGCTTCGCCGGGCACCAGCACCGCTTCGACCTGGCCGCGGCCATCGGGCCGACCCTCGGCGCGGCCGTCGCCACCGCCACCGTGCTCGGCTACCAGGCCCTCTACCGGGAGAGCGAGGAGCGCCGGCGGCTGATCGACGAGCTGAGCGCCGCCCGCGCCGACCTGGCCGCCGCCCACCACACCGCCGGCGTGCTGGCCGAGCGGGAGCGCCTTGCCCGGGAGATCCACGACACCCTGGCGCAGAGCCTGTCCAGCATCCAACTGCTGCTGCGGGCCGCCGGCCGGGCGCTGCCCGAGCGCACCGAGGCCGCCGCCGGGTACGTGGAACAGGCCCGGCAGGCCGCGCAGGACAACCTCGCCGAGGCCCGCCGCTTCGTCCGCGCGCTCACCCCGCCGGACCTGGACGGTTCCTCGCTGCCTGCCGCGCTGGAGCGGCTCTGCGCCACCACCGCCGAGCACAGCGGCGTGCCGGTCCGGTTCCATCTCTCCGGCGACCCGGCGCCGCTGCCCGGGCCGCACGAGGTGGCGCTGCTGCGGATCGCCCAGTCGGCGCTGGCGAACACCGTCCGGCACGCACGGGCCTCGCACGCCGAGGTCACCCTGAGCTACATGGACTCCGAGGTCGCCCTGGACGTCTTCGACGACGGGACCGGCTTCGACCCGGCCGCCGTGCCCGCGCCCGGCACCGGCGACGCCGGGTTCGGCCTGCCCGCGATGCGGGCCCGGGCCCGCGCCCTCGGCGGCACCTTCACGGTGGAGTCCGCCCCCGGCCAGGGCACCGCGCTGGCCGTCCTGCTGCCCGAACCGGCCGAGGAGGACGCATGAGCGACCCCGCCCGACCCGCCGTCCCGCCGGACCCGCCCGGCAGTACCCCGCCCGGCAGTGCCCCGGCCGCGCCGATCCGGCTGCTCCTCGCCGACGACCATCCGGTGGTGCGGGCCGGGTTGCGGGCCGTCCTGGAGGGCGAGGCCGACTTCGTCGTGGTCGCGGAGGCGGCCACCGCCGAGCAGGCCGTCCAGCTGGCCGCCCGGCCGGACGTCGACGTGGTGCTGATGGACCTGCAGTTCGGCCGCGGCATGAACGGCGCCCAGGCCACCGCCGCGATCACCGCCCGGCCCGGCGCCCCCCGGGTGCTGATCGTCACCACCTACGACACCGACGCCGACACGGTGCCGGCGCTGGAGGCGGGCGCCACCGGCTACCTGCTGAAGGACGCGCCGCCGGAGGAGCTGGCGCAGGCGGTCCGGGCCGCCGCCGCCGGCCGCTCCGCCCTGGCCGCCACGGTCGCCGACCGCCTGCTGGAGCGGATGCGTACGCCTTCGGCCGCGCTCAGCGCCCGCGAGACCGAAGTCCTCGGACTGGTCGCCGCCGGGCTGACCAACCAGCAGATCAGCCAGCAGCTGCACCTCAGCCAGGCGACCGTGAAGTCCCACCTGGTGCACATCTACACCAAGCTCGGGGTGGACTCGCGGACGGCCGCGGTCCGGGCGGCCACCACCCGCGGGCTGATCCGGCGCGGGGACCGCTGAGCGACCGCCGGGGCGGCCCGGAGCGGCCCGGGTCGCCCCGGACGGCCCCGGGGACGGATCCTGGAGCCGTCGGGGTCCGCCCGGTCCGCCTGGCCAGGTCGGTCAGGTATGTGAGGTCGGTCAGGACGGTTCGTGCGCGGCGAGGTAGCCGCGCCAACCGCCGTACCCGGTGATGTCCTCGGCGCCGGCCAGGGCGGCCGGCTCGCAGAGGAACCCCGCGACCCGGCTGCCGTCGGCGAGGCGGACGGAGCCGATCGCCATCGGCTCGGGCAGGGCGGCGGTCAGCGCGCCGAGGCCGGCCGCCGGCAGCTCCCAGACCTCGGCCTCGACCGACGCCCCGCCGGACGGCACCCGGACCAGGCCGGGCTTGGCGGGGACGGTGTCCAGAGCGTACAGGCGGTAGTCCGGTGCCGTCCGGGTGGTGGTGGCCAAGGTGGCTCCCAGTGCCAGCAGTTGGCCGTTCAGGGGCTGGCCGGTGAGGTGCGCCCCGAGCACCGCGAGCCGGACTGCCGGCGGCCCGGTCGGAGCTGCTGCCGAAGCGGCGGCCGGCGCCGGGGGAGCGGCGAGCAGCCGGGCCAGGACGGCCAGCCGGGACTCGGTGTGCGGGCGGCCGATCAGCATCACCCCGAACGGCAGGCCCCGGACCTGCCCGGCCGGCACCGCGAGGGCGCAGAGCCCCAGCAGATTGGTCGAGTTGGTGAACCGGCCGAGCCGACTGTTGGCCCCCACCGGGTCGGCGGCGACCTCCGCCAGCGTCGGGTGGCCCGGCGTGGTGGGCAGCAACAGGGCGTCCGCCTCGCCGAGTTCGGCCAGGGCGACGTCCCGCAGCCGGGCCAGCACCGCCAGGTCGCGGTACAGCCGGTGCGCCGGGATGTCCCGGCCGGCCGTGATGATCCCGCGCACCACCGGGTCGAGATCGGCCGCGTCGCCCTGCCTCTCGATGAACTCGCCCACCGCGTCGTAGCGTTCGGCCACGAAGGCACCCTCGTAGAGCATCCTCGCCACCGCGCCGAACGGTGCCAGGTCGATGTCCCGGAGGTCGGCGCCGGCGGCCGCGAGCCGATCCGCGGCGGCCGTGTACGCGGCCCCCCACCCCTCGTCCAGTTCCCCGAGCCGGTCGAGCGCGGGCACCGCGACCCGCCAGGGTCCCGGCCGCCGCGGCGCCGGGCCGACCGGTACGGGGTCGGCGATGATCCCGTACGCGAGTTCGGCCGCGTCGACGGACCGGGCGAACACCGAGACGCAGTCCAGGCTGCGGCAGGCCGGGACCACGCCGGTGGTGGGCACCACGCCGCCGGTCGGCTTGAGCCCGACGATGCCGTTGAAGGCGGCGGGCACCCGGCCGGAGCCCGCCGTGTCCGTCCCGAGTGCCAGGTCGACCAGGCCCAGGGCGACCGCGACCGCCGAACCGGAGCTGGAGCCGCCCGCCACCCGGGCCGGGTCGACGGCGCCCCGCACCGCGCCGTACGGGCTGCGGGTGCCGACCAGGCCGGTGGCGAACTGGTCGAGGTTGGTGGTGCCGAGCGGCACCGAGCCGCCCGCCCGCAGCCGGGCCACCGCGGGGGCGTCCGCCTCGGGCAGGCGGGCGAAGGACGGGCAGCCGGCGGTGGTCGGCAGACCGGTCAGGTCGATGTTGCCCTTCACCGCGAACACCGTCCCCGCCAGCGGCAGGTAGGCGCCGGCGGCCCGGCGGGCGTCCACCTCGGCGGCCTCACGCTCCGCCTCCTCCTGCGGCCGCAGACCGATCCACACCTCGGGCCGGTCCGCCTCGGCGATCCGCCGGTACGCCTCGCGCACCCGCCGCAGGGCGCCGCCGCCCGCCGGCTCCGCCTTCGCCCTGGTCGCCGTCACGCCGCCACCTCCGCGGGGACGCCGGCCAGCACGACCAGCGGGGAGCCAGCCTCCACCTGGTCGCCCGGTCCCACCAGCAGCTCCGCCACCACGCCGTCCCGCGCGGCGAACACCGGGGACTCCATCTTCATCGCCTCCAAGGCCATCAACTGCTGCCCCTGGCGGACGCTTTCGCCCGCCCTGACATCCACCTTCCAGACACAGGCGATGAACTCGGCCTCCACCACGGCCCCGCCGGGCGGCGCGACGACCTGCCGGACCGGCCCCGGCGCCGCGGCGGCGGCACTCTCGGCGCGGTCGAACTCGCCCGCCTCCTCCCAGGCCTGGCGCTCGGCGCCGAAGGCGGCGGCCTGCACGGCCCGGAAGTCCTCGATCGGGCCGGCGTTCTCCGCGAGGAAACGCAGATGGTCGGCGAGCGCGAACTCGCCCTCCTCCACTTTCAGTTCCAGCCGCCCGGCGGCCATGTCGGCCCGCATCTCCAGCAGTTCCTCCGCCGACACCGGGTACCACCGGATCCGGTCGAAGAACCGCAGCAGCCAGGGCGCGCCCGGCGTGAACGGGCCGCGCTGCTGCCAGCCGGACCACATCTGCACCGTCCGCCCGACGAACTGGTACCCGCCCGGGCCCTCCATCCCGTACACGCACAGGTAGGCGCCGCCGATGCCGACCGAGTTCTCGGCCGTCCAGGTGCGGGCCGGGTTGTACTTGGTGGTGACCAGCCGGTGCCGGGGGTCGAGCGGGGTGGCGACCGGTGCGCCCAGGTAGACGTCGCCGAGGCCCAGCACCAGGTACTCGGCGTCGAAGACCGTCCGGTACACGTCCTCGACCGACTCCAGGCCGTTGATCCGGCGGATGAACTCGATGTTCCACGGGCACCACGGGGCGTCGTCCCGCACGCCCGCCATGTAGCGGGTGATCGCCTCGCGGGTCGCCGGGTCGTCCCAGGAGAGCGGCAGGTGGACCGTCCGGCTGGGCACCCGCAGCTGGCCGGTGGCGGGCAGGGCGGCCTCGATCTCCCGTACCAGCGCCAGCAGTCGGGGGACGGGCAGGACGTCGGGGTCGGTGTGCACCTGCAGCGAGCGGATCCCCGGGGTGAGGCCCAGCATGCCGGCCGGCTGCGCGGCGGCGAGCCGTTCGGCCAGCGCGTGCACCCGCATCCGCAGGGCCAGGTCCAGCTGCATCGGCCCGTACTCGACCAGCAGGTTGTCGTCGCCGCTGCGCCGGTAGGTGACGCTCGGCCGGTCCGCCGTCGCGGGCAGCCGGCCCAGCACGCCGCCGTCGGTGATCGGCGCGCGGGAGGGCGCGGGCGCCGCGGCGGGGGAGCTGCGCAGGTCGGCGGCGGCGTCCAGGGTGACCGGGACGAAGCGCACGGTGTCGCCCGGGCGCAGCTGCCCGAGCTTCCAGCGCTGTCCGGTGACCACGGTGGCCGGGCAGACGAACCCGCCGAGCGAGGGGCCGTCCGGGCCGAGCAGGACGGGCATGTCGCCGGTGTAGTCGACGGCCCCGACCGAGTACGGGGTGTCGTGGATGTTGGAGGGGTGCAGCCCGGCCTCGCCGCCGTCGGTCCGCGCCCAGGCGGGCTTGGGGCCGACCAGCCGCACACCGGTGCGGGCACTGTTGAAGTGCACCTTCCAGTCGGCCGCGTAGAACGTCTCCACGTCCTGCTCGGTGAAGAACTCCGGTGCGGCGTGCGGGCCTTCGGCGGCCGGCAGCTCCCAGAGCGTGCCGAACTCCGGGCGCTCGGCGGGTGGCACGGGGGCGAAGTCCGGGTGCGGGCCACCGGTACCGCCGTGCAGCACGTCGCCGGCCCGCAGCGCCCGGCCGCCGTGGCCGCCGAACTTGCCGAGGGTGAAGGTGGCCGCACTGCCGAGGAATCGGGGGACGTCCAGGCCGCCCGCGAGCAGCAGGTAGGTGCGCAGGCCGGGGCCGGGCGGGGCGGCCAGGTCCAGCACGGCGCCGGCCGGCACCAGCACCGGCTCCCATTGCGGGACGGGCCGGTCGTCCACCGTGACGGCGGCGGGGGCGCCGGTCACGCAGACCCAGGTCGGACGGGTGAACCGCAGCGCCGGGCCCTGCAGGGTGCATTCGAGGCCGGGCAGGCCCTCGGGGTTGCCGAGCGCCCGGTTGCCGAGCCGGAACGACAGGTCGTCCATCGGCCCGCAGGGCGGCACCCCGACGTGCCAGTACCCGGTGCGGCCGGGCCAGTCCTGGACCGAGGTCAGGGTGCCGGCCCGCACCACCTCGATCCGGGGCGTGGGGTCGGTGACGCCGGCGAGCGTGCCGGTGTGGTGCGCGGCGGCGCGGACGGCCCCGACGGACGGGACGGCGCGCAGCAGGCCGAGGTTGGTCTCGATGCCCTCGATCCTGGTGCCGGCCAACGCGGTGGTGAGTTCGGCCAGCGCGGCGTCGCGGTCGGTGCCGTGCACGATCACCTTGGCGAGCATCGGGTCGTAGGAGGTGGTGACCTCGGTGCCGGTCTCCACCCAGGCGTCGACCCGGGTGCTCGCGGGGAAGGCCACCTCGGTGAGCAGACCGGCACTGGGCCGGTGGTCGCGGCTCGGGTCCTCGGCGTAGATCCGGGCCTCGACGGCGTGGCCGACCGGCGGGCCGACCTCGCGGACCACCCCGGTGTCGCCCTGGGCCAGGCGCAGCATCCACTCCACCAGGTCGACGCCGTGCACCGCCTCGGTGACCGGATGCTCCACCTGCAGCCGGGTGTTGACCTCCAGGAAGTAGGCCTCCTCGCGGACCGCGTCGTAGACGTACTCGACCGTGCCGGCCGACCGGTAGTCCACCCCGGCGCACAGCGCCCGCGCGGAGTCGGCCAGTTGGCGGCGGACGTGATCGGGCAGGCCCGGCGCGGGGGCCTCCTCCAGCACCTTCTGGTTGCGGCGCTGGAGCGAGCAGTCCCGGTCGCCGAGGGTGACGACCCGGCCGGTGCCGTCGCCGAAGACCTGCACCTCGACGTGCCGGGCCTGCTCCACCAGCCGCTCCAGGAACACCCCGGCCGTGGAGAAGCTGGCGGCGGCGACCCGCTGCACCCGCTCCCAGGCGCCGGCCAGTTCGGCGGCCGAGCGGCAGGCCTGCATGCCGATCCCGCCACCGCCGCCGGTCGCCTTGAGCATCACCGGGTAGCCGATCGACTCGGCGGCGACCAGGGCGTCGTCCAGGCCGGGGAGCAGTCCGGTGCCGGGCAGCAGCGGGACGCCGGCGGCCTCGGCGGCGGCCCGGGCGGTGTGCTTGGCCCCGAACACCTCCAGCTGCTGCGGGGTCGGCCCGACGAAGGACAGGCCGGCGGCCTCGACCCGGCGGGCGAATCCGGCGTCCTCGGAGAGGAACCCGTAGCCGGGGTGCACCGCGCCGGCTCCGCTGTCCAGCGCCGCGCCCAGCACCAGATCGGCCCGGAGGTAGCTGTCCTTGGCGGGGGCCGGGCCGAGCCGCACGGCGTGGTCGGCGAGCCGGACGTGCGGCGCCGAGCGGTCGGGGTCGGAGAACACCGCGACCGTCCGCAGGCCCAGCCGGCGGGCGGTGCGGATGATCCGGACGGCGATCTCGCCCCGGTTGGCGATCAGCAGGGTGTCGTAGGTCATCGGCTCAGTCCTCGCTGATCGTCATCTGGACCGGCGTCGGGTCGAAGCCGTTGCACGGGTTGTTGATCTGCGGGCAGTTCGAGACCAGGACGAGGACGTCGGTCTCGGCCCGCAGGACGACCCGCAGGCCGGGCGAGGAGAGGCCGTCCACGATGCCGAGGGTGCCGTCGGGCTCGACCGGCACGTTCATGTACCAGTTGATGTTGCTCACCAGGTCACGCTTGCCCAGGCCCCAACGGGACCCCTCGGCCAGGAAGTTCTCCACACAGGCGTGCTGGGACCAGGTGTGGTGGCCGTAGCGCAGGGTGTTGGACTCCTTGGAGCAGGCGCCGCCGACGGTGTCGTGCCGGCCGCAGTCGTCGGCCAGCACCGTCATCATTGGGGTGTGCTCGTCGGACAGCAGCACACTGCCCTTGCCGAGGAACAGCGAGCCCTGGGCCTGCAGGGTGTCGGGGGCGCTGTACCGGACGGCGGTGTCGTGCGCGTCGTAGAGGAGGCAGTCGACCGCCTGGTTGCCGCCGAGGTCGGTGATGGTGAGCAGCTGACCGCGCCGCACGATCGCCGACCAGCCGGCGCGGGCGGGGACCAGCTGGTCCAGGACGACGGTGGTCATCGTGCCTCCAGGGCGGTGAAGTTGGCGGCGTCGGTGTTGAGGAAGGCGCGGTGCGCCTCGGGGGTGGCGGTGCGCAGCGGGTCCCCGGGGCCGGTGCGGCGGCCCGGGACGGCGCGGACGGTGAGCGGGGTGCAGTGGTAGTCGGGGCGCGGGTCCAGCGGGTGCGCGGTGTTGGCGATCAGGACGGTGAGCGGCTGCTCGGCCCGCAGGGTGACCCGGGCGCCGGGGGCGGCCGCGCCGGTCGGGGTGAGGGCGCCGTCGGGCTCGGCCCGGACGCCCTTGAAGAAGGAGACGGCGGGTGGGAGGTCTCGGGGGGTGAGGCCGTGCTTGGCCGCGGCGAGCTTGAACAGTTCACGGCCGGCGGGGGAGGGGCCGTGGGCGCTGCCGTCCCCGTACCGGGCGGTGTTGCGGGCGGCGGCGGAGGTGCCGGTCAGGGTGTCGTGCCGGCCCGAGGTGTCCTCGGTGAGGGTGGCGAGCACCCGGCCCTGGTCGGAGAGGAGCAGGCTGCCGGCGGCGAGGTAGGCGTTCCACTGGACCTTGACGGTGTCGGCGGCGTTGAGCCGCTCCCAGGGGCGCCCGGTGACGTACAGCAGCAGGTGGGCGCAGGCGTCGCCCTCGGTGTCGGTGAGGGTGAGCTCGGTGCCGGCCGGCACGGTGAGGTGGGTGTAGTTGCCGCCGGCCACCGTCTCCGCCCACAGGGTGCCTTCCGGGGGCGGCAGTTGGGGCATGCATTCGACGACCCTGCCGTGCTGGGCCCGGGCGTGGGCGCGGGCGGCCACGGTGGTGGCCGTGGATGTCTGGGGGGTGGTCACGGCGCCTCCTGGGCTGCTGCCGGGGTTTCTGTCGCGTGACAGAAATTAGGTGCGCCGGAGGTCGCCGCCGTTGCCCGCGCGTTTCACGGCGGTTACCGTCCCCTCACCGTCCGGGGCCTGTGCGAGGATCATGCTGTGCCCGCCAACCGAGGAACCCCGCCCCGCGTCGGACGCCCCCGTGCGCAAGGCCCGTCGGCCAGTGAACTGACGCCCCGCGCCGAGGTGTTGGCGGCGGCGGCCGAACTCTTCACGGTCAACGGCTATGCGGCCACCACCACCCGCGCGGTGGCCGAGCGCGCCGGACTGCGGCAGGCCTCGCTCTACCACTACTTCACCGGCAAGGACGACATCCTCGCCACCCTGCTGGAGAGCACCGTCGAGCCCTCGCTGACCTTCGCGGGCAGCCTGATCGGCGCCTTCGGGGAGCTCGACGAGGACGCGGCGGCCGCCGGACTCTGGGCGCTCGCCGCCTTCGACGCGGAACTGCTCTTCGGCGGGCTCTACAACCTCGGCGCGCTGTACCAGCTGCCCGAGGTCCGCGGCGAACGCTTCGCCGGATTCCGCCGCTCCCGGGGGGAGTTGAAGGCCGCGTACGGCACCCTGTTGACCCGGCTGGACGGAGCCGGCGACCCGGCGCTGCGTACCGACCTGCTGCTCGGACTGGTCGAGGGCGGTGTGGCGGTGGCCCGGGAGACCGGGGGCCGGCAGCCGCGGGAGGTGGGCGAGGCGGTGGCCGACGCCGCCCTGCGGCTGGCCGGCCGGATGGCCGGGCAGATCACTGCCGCGCGCACGGCAGCGGCCCGGCTCCGGCCCGCCTGAACCAGGCGGGGCGGAGCCGGGCCGGGCCCGGGAACGGTGACGGCGCACCCGGCGCCGGGGGCGTCCTCGGTGTCGGCGTGCCGGGGCGGCGGTCGGGTCAGCGCCGGCGCAGCCGGTAGGCGGCGCCGGCCGCCAGCGCGCCCGCCAGGAACAGCAGGCTGAACCACTGCAGGTACCAGTGGCCGCCCGCCGGGTCGTACACGGCGGCGCGCGGCCAGGCCAGGTTCACCGTCATCGCCACGCCGTACAGCAGGGCGAGGACGTTCACCGGCAGGCCCCAGCGGCCCAGGCTGAACAACGGCTTGCCGTGCTCGTCCCGTTCGCCGTCGGTGCCGATCGGCAGCCCGCGCAGGCGGCGCCGCAGCATCGCCCCCACCACCAGCGCGTACGCGGTGTACACCAGCACGATGCAGGTGGTCTCCAGGGCCAGGAACGCGGACGGCGCCAGCAGGTTGACCAGCAGGAACCCGATCGCGAGCCCGCCGGTCACCAGTGCGGGCAGGTGCGGGGTGCCGGTGCGCGGGGAGACCGCCGCCAGGCGGTGGCAGAACGGGAGGACGCCGTCCCTGGCCATCGAGAAGAGCATCCGGGCGCCGGCGGTCTGCATCGCCAGCGTGCCGACGCAGACGGCCACCGCGACGTCGGCGAGCAGCAGCCGGCCGGGGAGGTCGCCGAGCGTGCTGGTCAGCACGTACGACAGGCCCTCGGTGGCGAGCCGTCCGTCGGTGAGGTCGGGGGCCGCCAGCAGGGCGCCGAGGATCAGCAGGCCGCCGCCGAGGCCGGCGGCGGCGAGGGCGAGCAGGATGGTCCGGGGGGCGGTGCGGCGCGGTGCGCGGGTCTCCTCGGACATCTCGCCGGCGCTGTCGAAGCCGATCATCACGTACGCGGCGGTGAACGAGCCGACCAGGAACAGCCAGAGGTAGCCGCCCTGCCTGCCGGTGTGCAGCACCACGGTCGGGGTGCGCTCGCTGTGCGTGAACAGCAGGACGGCGATGAGCGCGATGCCGGTCAGTTCGGCCGTGACGCCGACGCTGTTGATCACCGACATCAGCCGGATGCCGATCACGTTGACCAGCGTGGTGACGGCGATCAGCGCGGCGCCGAGCAGGACGGCGTTGGCGGCGCCGGTGCTCGTGGTCAGCGCCGGGTCCCCGCCGAGGAGTTGGAAGCCGGGCCAGACGGCGGGCAGCACCACCTGCAGGGCCAGGGCGGCGGCGGTGACCACCACGATCTGCCCGATCACCATCAGCCAGCCGGTGAACCAGCCGTAGGTGGCGTTGGCCAACCGGGTCGCCCACTGGTAGATCGAGCCGGAGATCGGGTAGCGGGCGGCGAGTTCGGCGAAGCAGGCGGCCACCAGCAGTTGGCCGCCGAGGACCAGCGGCCAGCTCCAGAAGAAGGCCGGCCCGGCGAAGCCGTAGCCGAAGGAGAAGAGCTGGAAGACCGTGGTCAGGACCGAGATGAAGGAGAACCCGGCCGCGAAGGAGGCGAACCTCCCCATGGTGCGGTGCAGTTGCTGGGGGTAGCCGAACTCGGTGAGGGACCGGTCGCCGGCCGTTGCGGCGCTGTGCGGGCCGTCGGTGCGGGGTTCGCCGGCCTTGTCGGGCGGCGCGAGGGAAGGGCTGGTGGTCATCGGGCACCGGCTTTCCACGGGGGCGGGGAGGCGAGCGGCCGCACAGTTTCTGTCGGCTGACAGAAATGTGGGGCCGGTCGGCTTCCCCCGCATTGCCCGTCGGTTGCCGCAATGTTGCCTTGTGCTCACCGCCCGGCCGGGTCACGACTGCGGCGCGAAGTCCGGATCGTGGCCCGTGGCCCGGGACCGCCCGCCGGGCCGGTGCCCGGACAGGCGGCCGGGCCGCAGCGCGGAGGTCGCTGCGGCCCGGGAGGGGACGGTCAGTTGGCGGCGGAGGCGGTGGACGGTGCCGGCAGCTCCAGCCCGTCCGCCGCACTGCCGGCCTCGGGGCCGGGGCCGGTGCCGGCGTCGGGGTTGGCCGCAGGGCCGGTGACCGGTCCGGTCATCGGCTCCGCCCCGGCGGCCCCGCTGCCCGCCCGGCGCCGGGCGAACCACTCGGCGGCCGGCTGGGTCCACCGGGCCGTGAGCGGCCCGATGATGACGAGCAGCAGGACGTACGCGGTGGCCAGCGGCCCCAGGTCCGGCTCGATGCCGGCCGTGACGGCCAGTCCGGCGATGACGATGGAGAACTCGCCGCGGGCGACCAGCGCGCCGCCCGCCCGCCAACGGCCCCCGCTGCCGATGCCCGCCCGGCGGGCCGCCCAGTACCCGGTGGCGATCTTGGTGAACACGGTCACCACGGCCAGCGCGAGGGCGGGCAGCAGCACCGGCGGGATGCTCTCCGGGCTGGTGTTGAGGCCGAAGAAGACGAAGAACACGGCCGCGAAGAGGTCCCGCAGCGGGCTCAGCAGCGAATGCGCGCCCTCGGCCGCCTCGCCCGAGAGGGCGATCCCGACCAGGAAGGCGCCGACCGCGGCCGAGACCTGCAACTGCTGGGCGATGCCCGCCACCAGCAGGGTGAGGCCGAGGACGACGAGCAGCAGCTTCTCCGGGTCGTCGTGCGAGACGAACCGGGAGATCAGCCGCCCGTAGCGGAGCGCGACGAAGAGCACGGCGCCGGCCGTGACCAGCGCGACGGCCAGCGTGATGCTGCCGGCGAGCAGGCCCGCGCCGGCCAGCAGCGCGGTGAGGATCGGCAGGTAGAGGGCCATCGAGAGGTCCTCCAGCACCAGGATGCTGAGGATCACCGGGGTCTCCCGGTTGCCCAGCCGGCCGAGGTCGCCGAGCACCTTGGCGATCACGCCGGAGGAGGATATCCAGGTCACGCCGGCGAGCACCACGGCGGCCACCGGGCCCCAGCCGAGCAGCAGGGCCATCCCCGCTCCGGGCAGCGCGTTCAGTGCGAAGTCGACGGCGCCGGCCGGGTACTGGGCTTTGAGGTTGGTGACCAGGTCGGCGGCGGTGTACTCCAGGCCCAGCATCAGCAGCAGCAGGACCACGCCGATCTCGGCGCCGGTCGCGACGAACTCCTCGCTCGCGGCGAGCGGCAGCAGGCCGCCGTGGCCGAAGGCCAGGCCGCCCAGCAGGTACAGCGGGATCGGCGAGAGCCCGTACCGGCCGGCTATCCGGCCGAGCAGTCCGAGGACCAGGATGATCGCGCCCAGTTCGATGAAGACGGAAGCGCTGTGCATCCGATCACTCCCTTCCCAGAATGGCGGCCGCGGCGTCGACGCCTTCGCGGGTACCGATGACGATCAGGGTGTCGCCCCCGGCCAGCCGGAATTCCGGCGTGGGGGACGGGACGGCTCCGGTGCGGCGCAGCACGGCGACGATCGAGGCACCGGTCGCGGTGCGCATCCGGGTCTCGCCGAGCAGCCGGCCGTTCCAGTACGAGACACCGCTCAGCGGGATCCGTTCGGCGATCAGCCCGAGGTCGGTGGTGTGCAGCAGGGCCGTGCTGTGCGGGGCCGGGCGCAGCGCGTCGACCAGGGCGGCCGACTCGCCCTCGCTCAGGTGCAGGCTGTGCGCGCAGGCGTCGGGGTCGTCGGCCCGGTAGAGGTTGAGGCTGCGTGAGCCGTCCCGGTGGGCGATGACCGAGAGGTGCCGCTGTTCTCGGGTGGTGAAGTCGTACTGGACGCCGACGCCGGGCAGGCTGGTCGTCCGGACGCGGGGGATCGGCACGGCTGGTGTCCTCTCGTCAGGGCTTCTCGGGGCGGGGCCCGGCCGGTGCCGGGAGCGGCGGCCGGGCGACGGGGCCCAGGGGGTGCGGCCCGCCGCGGCGCGGCCGCCGGCGTGCGGCAGGCCCTGGGCGAAGAGTAATGCAATAGTAAAGTCTCCGGGTGTCGTCCCAGGTCCGGACGGCTGCGGGCGGTGGCTGCGGCGGGTGCTGAGCGAGGGTCGGCCCGCGGCTCGCGCCACCCCCGCCGTTCGCCTGCGGCGGGCAGGATCTAGAGTGGGCGTACACGTCCGATCGGCGCTGCGGCGGCGCCGGGACACGGAGGAGTGAGCGGATGCCGGTGCGACTCGACCAGCTGGCCGTCCCCGTCATCGCCGCGCCGATGGCCGGCGGCGCCTCGACCCCGGCGCTGGTCGCCGCGGTCGACGCGGCCGGCGGCCTAGGATTCCTGGCCGCCGGGTACCTCGGAGCCGCGGCGATCGGCGAGCAGATCACCCGGACGCGCGAACTGACGGACCGTCTGTTCGGCGTCAACCTCTTCGTGCCGGCCGCGCCCGGCGACCTCGCCGCCGTCGACGCGTACCGGGAGCTGCTGCGGCCGGAGGCCGAGCGGTACGGCGTCCGGCTGCCCGCCGCCGTCCCCGACGACCGCGACGACTGGGACGCCAAGATCGCGGCCCTGCTCGCCGATCCCGTCCCCGTGGTCTCGTACACCTTCGGACTGCCCTCGCCCGAGGTGGCCCGCGCGCTGCGCGCCGCCGGCACGCTGCAGATCGGCACCGTGACCACCGCCGCCGAGGCCCGCCTCGCCGCCGCGGCGGGGATGGACGCGCTCTGCGTCCAGGGCCCGGAGGCGGGCGGCCACCGGGCCACCTTCGCGGTCGCCGACCGGCCCGGGGTCCTGCCGCTGGCCCAACTGCTGCGCGAGGTAAGCACGGTGACTGACCTGCCGCTGATCGCCGCCGGCGGGATCGGGGACGGCCCCGCGGTGGCCGCCGCCCTGCGGGCCGGAGCCGTCGCCGTCCAACTCGGCACCGCCTACCTGCGCGCCGACGAGTCGGGGGCGTCCGCCGCCCACCGCGCGGCCCTCGTGGACGGCCGCTTCACCGGGACGGTGGTCACCCGGGCCTTCACCGGCCGCCCGGCGCGCGGCCTGCGGAACGCGTTCATCGACCGGTACGAGCGCCACGCCCCGGCGGCCTACCCCGCCGTCCACCGGCTGACCCGGCCGCTGCGGGCCGCGGCCGCCGCGCACGGTGACGCCGAGGGGATGCACCTGTGGGCCGGCACCGCGCACCGGCTCGCCCGGACCGGCCCGACGGCGGAGATCACCCGGGAGCTGTGGCGGGAGGCTCGGTCGGCCCCGGGCGGGTCGGCCGCCGAGGGTGCCACCGGCGCGGGCTCCTCCCCCGAAGGGCCTGTCACGGGGCGGTAGGGCGCGCTCTTCCGGCGGAGTCGTCGCCGGACGTCGTCGGACTGACCTCACCCCGGCCCGGCGCCGCCGCCTCGACGATGCGTGAGCGCGGGGCGTGCGGGGCGGGGCGTGGCATCCCCCCGGGAGGGTGGATCTGCGGCGGGCGGGGAGTTGACCGTACAAGGGAGAACGGAGGTGTCGTTGCGGCGCGGGGACCGGACGGTCAGGGTCGCCTGACCGCAGCTCGGGCCGGGTGTGGCGGCCGGGCGCCGCGGGGCCGCTCCGCCGAGGGCCCCGCTGCGCCCGCGCGTGCGGCCGGGGTCAGCCCAGCAGGGTGCCCATCCACTCCTCGATGCCGGCCACCGAGCGCGGCAGGGCGCCGGACATCAGCCGGGCCCCGTCGGCGGTGACGACCAGGTCGTCCTCGATCCGGATGCCGAGGCCGCGCAGCTCCAGGGGCAGGGTCTCGTCGTCCGGCTGGAGGTAGAGGCCGGGTTCGACGGTGAGGACCTGGCCCTCCTCCAGGACGCCGTCGAGGTAGGTGTCGGCGCGGGCCTGTGCGCAGTCGTGCACGTCCATGCCGAGCATGTGGCCGCTGCCGCAGAGGGTGTAGCGGCGGTGCAGGCCGCTGTCCTCCCGCAGGGACTGCCCGGCGGGTATCCGGAGCACGCCCCAGTCGGCGAGGCCCTCGGCGATCACCTCCATCGCGGCCCGGTGGAAGTCGCGGAAGGAGGCGCCGGGGCGCAGGGCCGCGATGCCGGCGTCCTGTGCGGCGAGGACCAGTTCGTACGCCTGGCGCTGTACGGGGGAGAAGGTGCCGCTCAGCGGGAGGGTCCGGGTGACGTCGGCGGTGTAGAGCGTGTCGGTCTCCACCCCGGCGTCCAGCAGCAGGAGTTGGGCGGGGTCGAGGCGGCCGTCGTTGCGCGTCCAGTGCAGGACGCAGGCGTGTGCGCCGGCGGCTGCGATGGTGTCGTAGCCGGTGCCGTTGCCCTCGGCGCGGGCCCGCAGGTTGAAGGTGCCCTCGATCCAGCGTTCGCCGCGCGGGTGGCGCAGGGCGGCGGGCAGGGCCCGCACGGCGTCCTCGAAGCCGGCGACCGTGTGGTCGACGGCGAGTTGGAGCTGCTCCACCTCCCAGGCGTCCTTGACCAGGCGCAGTTCGGACAGGACGGCGGCGAGCCGGGCGTCGGCCTGCCGGTCCGCGCCGGAGCCGGGGCGTCCGGTGGCGCTGTCCAGGGCGGGGTCGACACCGGCCAGGACGCGGGTGGCGGGCTTCGGGCCGGTCAGCAGCTTGGCCAGGTCGTCGAGGTGCTCGGTGCGCAGGCCGGTGAGGCGGGCGGCCTCGGCGAGGTCGGGGCGGCGGCCGACCCAGAACTCGCCGTAGCGGCGGTCGCGGTAGAACTCGGAGCCGGCGGCGCCGTGGCCCGCGCTGCGCGGGGAGCGGGGGCGCAGGTACAGCACCGGTTCGTGGCCCTCCGGGCCGGCGGGCTCCAGTACCAGGACGTGGCCGACCTGGTCCTCGCCGGTGAGGCCGGTCAGCCAGGCGTAGCCGGTGTGCGGGCGGAAGCGGTAGTCGTCGTCGTTGCTGCGGACCTTCAACTCGCCCGCGGGGACGATGATCCGCTCGCCGGGGAAGGCCGCGGAGAGCCGGGCGCGGCGGGCCGGGGTGTGGTCGTGGGCGGGCACCCGCAGGTCGGCCGGGAGCGGGGTGGCGGCCCAGGCGGTGGCCATGAAGGCGTCCAGGGCGGGGGAGACGGGCAGGTCGTGGCTGCCGGTGTTGAGCCGGGGCGGGCGGGCGTCGGTCATCGGGGCGGCTCCTTGCCGGTGGGCTGAATCGGGACAAAGGGTGCGTGCGGGGCGGAAGTTGGGGCGGCGGCCGGATACAGCTCGGTAACGGGACGCACCATCCCTTGCCAGTGCAATTTCACATTACTATGTTACGGGTCACATCGCGGAGCGGCTAGACCTCGAAGGGTCGCCCTCCCGGCGGGCCCCGGATCAGCCCCGGGGTGAACCACGGGCCGCAAGTCCGGCCCCCCATTGCGGAGTTGCACATGAACAGGCGCACCCATGCCGCCCTCGCGGCGGCGATCGCAGCGACCCTCACCCTCGGCCTCGGGGCCTGCGACACCAAGGCCGCCGACGACAAGGACGGCGCCGGCGCCGCGGGAGGCAGCACCAAGGCCCCCGGCGCCGCGTCCGGCACGATCGTCGGCGGCACGCCCGTCCGGGGCGGCACCCTCACGGTGCTCTCCAACCAGGACTTCGCCCACCTCGACCCGGCCCGCAACTGGACCATGCCCAACATGGACTTCGGCATCCGGCTGCTCTACCGCACCCTGGTGACCTTCAAGGCCGAGCCCGGCGCGGCCGGCAGCGAACTCGTCCCAGACCTCGCCACCGACCTCGGCCGCCCCTCCGACGGCGGCCGGACCTGGACCTTCACCCTCAAGGAGGGCGTCAAGTACGAGGACGGCAGCCCGGTGAGGGCCGCCGACGTCAAGTACAACGTCGAGCGCTCCTTCGCCCCCGACCTCACCGGCGGCCCCGACTACGCCGCCCAGTACCTCGACGGGACCGAGGGCTACAAGGGCCCGCTGACCGGCCAGCACCTGGCCTCGGTCGAGACGCCGGACGAGCGGACCGTCGTCTTCCACCTCAAGCGCCCGGTCGCCGAGTTCTCCTACACCGCCACCCTGCCGACCTTCTCGCCGGTGCCGCAGGCCCAGGAGAAGGGCGCCCAGTACGACCTGCGGCCGTTCTCCTCCGGCCCGTACAAGATCGAGGCGTACGACCGGGGCAAGCAGCTCACGCTGGTCCGCAACACCAACTGGGACCAGGCCACCGACAGCGTCCGCAAGGCCTACCCGGACCGGATCGTCTTCGTCCAGGGGCTGAAGGGCGGCCAGGTCGACGACCGGCTGATCGCCAGCGAGGGCGCCGACGCCTCCGCCGTCGAGTGGCCGATGATGCGGCCCGAGTCGGCGGCCAAGGTGCTGCCGAAGGCGGATGTGAAGTCCCGGCTGGTGGCCGAGATGACCGGCTGCACCGAGATGCTCTACCTGAACAACGCCAAGGCGCCGTTCGACGACCCGAAGGTCCGCGAGGCGATGATGTACGCCGTCGACAAGGACGCCCAGGTCACCTCGTTCGGGGGCCCGGCGCTGACCGACATCGCCACCTCCTTCCTGCCGCCCGCGCTGACCAACGGCGTCCGGGCCGACCCGCTGCGGATCGCCCCGGTCGGCGACCCCGCCAAGGCCAAGGAACTGCTGGCCGCGGCCGGCAAGTCGGACCTCAAGGTCAGCCTGACCGTCTCCACCGGGGACAAGACCCGCGGCGAGGCGCTCCAGCAGTCGCTGGCCAAGGCCGGCATCCAGGTCACCATCAACACCGCCGACCCCTCCGTCTACTACGACACCATCGGCGACACCAGGAACGCCCCCGACCTCTCGGTCACCGGCTGGTGCCCCGACTACCCCTCCGGTGCGACCTTCCTGCCGTTCGTCTTCGACGGCCGCACCATCAAGGAGAAGGGCAACCAGGGCAACTACAGCCAGTTCCGCGACCAGGCGACGATGGACCGGATGGACGAGATCGCCAGGATGTCGGACGTCAAGGAGGCCAACGCCGCCTGGCTCCAGCTCGACCAGGACCTGATGAAGAAGTCCCCGGCCGTGCCGCTGCTCTGGCAGCGCCGCCCGCTGCTGGTCGGCACCAACATCGCCGGCGCCTTCGGCCACCCCGTGTGGACCGGCATGTTCGACTTCGCCACGATCGGCCTCAAGGACCCCGCCAAGGGCCAGGGCTGAGGGCCGGCCGCGATGACCACCGCAACCGATCCCGCGACCACGGCCGGGGCCGCCACGGCGCCCGCCGGCCGCGGCCCCTGGCGACTGGTCCTGGACCAGCTGCTGGCCCGGCGGGCCGCCAGGTTCGGCCTGCTGACGGTCGCCCTGCTGGCCGGCCTCGCCACGCTGGCCACCCCGCTGAGCGCGCTGGGCGGCTGGACCCCCGAGGAGTTCGACCGGAGCGCGATCGACCCCTACCTCGGCGGGCTGCCGCTCGGCGCCGCCGGCGGCATCGGCCCCGACCACTGGCTGGGCGTGGAGCCCGTCACCGGCCGCGACCTGTTCGCCCGGGTCCTGCACGGCGGCCAGGTGTCGCTGCTGATCGCCTTCACCGCCACCGCCGTCGTGGTGGTCGCCGGCACCCTGGCCGGCGTGGCGGCCGGCTACTTCGGCGGCCGTACCGACGCCGTGCTCTCCCGGATCATGGACCTGACCATGTCCTTCCCCTCGCTGATCTTCATGATCTCGATGATGGCGGTCGCCAAGGACGTCAACCGGGTGCTGCTGATGACGACCGTGATCGGCCTCTTCGGCTGGCCCGGCATCGCCCGGGTGGTGCGCGGCCAGACCCTCTCGCTGAAGCACCGCGAGTACGTCGACGCCGCCAAGGTCGGCGGCGCCGGCTCCTGGCGGATCCTGACCCGGGAGATCCTGCCCGGGGTCGCCGGCCCGGTCATCGCCTACACCACGCTGCTCGTCCCCGGCATGATCAGCACCGAGGCCGCCCTCAGCTACCTGGGCGTGGGCGTGCGCCCGCCGACCCCGTCCTGGGGCCAGATGATCGCCGAGAGCATCAACTTCTACGAGACCGACCCGGCGTACTTCCTGATCCCGACCTTCTTCCTGTTCCTCGCCGTGCTCGCGTTCACCCTGCTCGGCGACGCCCTGCGCGACATCCTCGACCCCCGGGGAGGCCGGTCGTGACCCGCTACCTCCTGCGGCGGCTGCTCGGCGTGGCCGGCATCCTGCTCGCCGTCTGCGCCATCACCTTCAGCATCTTCTACCTGCTCCCCAACGATCCGGCGGCCGCCGCCTGCGGCAAGACCTGCAGCCCCGAGCGGCTGGTCGAGGTCAGGGCGGCGATGGGCCTCGACCGGTCCGTCCCCTCGCAGTTCGCGGCCTACCTGACCGGGATCTTCGCCGGCCGCGACTACGGCAGCGGCGCAGGAGCTCTGCACTGCGCCTTCCCGTGCCTCGGCTACTCGTACGAGTACTCGATGCCGGTCTGGAGCCTGCTCGCCGACCGGCTGCCGGTCTCCTTCTCGCTCGCCGTCGGCGCGGCGCTGCTCTGGCTGGTCCTCGGCCTGGGCGCCGGTGTCACCTCGGCGCTGCGCAAGGGGAGCCTGACCGACCGTTCGCTGATGGTGGCCTCGGTGGCCGCCGCCTCCCTGCCGGTCTACTTCACCTCGGTGATGCTGATCTGGGGCGTGGTGCGCGGCGCCGGCCTGCTCCCGTACCCGGCGTACACCGCCTTCACCGACGACCCGTTCGGCTGGGCGTCCAACCTGCTGCTGCCGTGGCTCGCGCTGGCCCTGCTCTACGCCGCGATGTACGCCCGGCAGAGCCGCAACTCGATGATCGAGACGATGGCCGAACCGTACATCCGAACCGCCCGCGCCAAGGGCCTGCCGGCCCGCACGGTGACCGTCAAGCACGGGATGCGGGCCGGGATGACGCCGATCCTGACCATCTTCGGGATGGACCTCGGCGGGCTGCTGGCCGGCGCCGTGATCACCGAGTCGATCTTCGGCCTGCCGGGCGTCGGACGGCTCTTCTACGACGCGCTGGTCCGCTCCGACCAGCCGGTGATCCTCGGCGTGACCCTGCTCGCCGCCTTCTTCATCGTCGTGGCGAACCTGCTGGTCGACGTCCTCTACGCCTACGTCGACCCGAGAGTGAGGTACTGACCGTGAGCCCTCTGCTGGAGGTCCGCGACCTCAAGGTCGCCTTCGACACCCCGCGCGGCACCGTCCGGGCCGTGGACGGCATCGGCTTCACCGTCGAGGCCGGCCGCACGCTGGGCCTGGTCGGCGAGTCCGGGTCCGGCAAGTCCGTCACCTCGCTGGCCGTGATGGGGCTGCACCGGGGCGCGGCCGTCACCGGCTCGGTCCGGCTGGACGGCCGGGAGCTGTGCGGCCTGACCGAGCGGCAGCTCAACACCGTCCGCGGCCGCCGGCTCGCGATGATCTTCCAGGACCCGCTGTCCGGCCTGCACCCCTTCTGGACCGTGGGCGAGCAGATCGCCGAGCACTACCGGGTGCACTTCCAGGCCTCCCGCCGGGCCGGCCGCCGGCGCGCGGTGGAGATGCTCGCCGAGGTCGGCATCCCCGAACCGGCCCGCCGGGTGGACGAGTACCCGCACCAGTTCTCCGGCGGTATGCGCCAGCGCGTCATGATCGCCATGGCCCTGGCCTGCGAACCCGACCTGCTGATCGCCGACGAGCCCACCACCGCCCTGGACGTCACCGTCCAGGCCCAGATCCTCGACCTGATCGCCCGGATCCAGCAGGACCGCGGCCTCGGCGTCGTGATGATCACCCACGACCTGGGGGTGGTCGCCCGGGTCGCCCACGAGGTGCTCGTCATGTACGGCGGCCGGGCCGCCGAACAGGCCCCCGTGGACCAGCTGTTCAGCCACCCCGCGCACCCGTACACCCGGGGTCTGCTCGACTCGCTGCCCCGGCTGGACGACCCCGACGACGCCCCGCTGCGCGCCATCCCCGGCAACCCGCCCTCGCTGATCGCCCCCGCGCCCGGCTGCGCGTACGCGCCCCGCTGCGCCCGTACCGCCGGCGCGAGCGCCGCCGAGCACGCCCGCTGCCTGGCCGAGCGCCCCATCCTCGGGCCGCTCGCCCTCCCCGGGCCGTCGGCCGTCCCGGAGCCGGCCGCAGCGCCGACGCCGGCGGCCGGACCGGCGGGCGGCCGGCTGGCCGCCTGTCACCTGCCGCTCGTCCCGGAAGGAGCCCACCCATGAGTGCCCTGCTCTCCGTCCGCGACCTGGTCAAGACCTTCCCCGGCCGGCGCGGCCGCACCGGCCGGGCCGGGCCGCCCGTCCGCGCCGTCGACGGCGTCGGCTTCGACCTCGGGGCCGGCGAGACCCTCGGCCTGGTCGGCGAGTCCGGCTGCGGGAAGTCCACCACCGGCCGCATGATCGTCCGGCTGCTCGACCCCACCGAGGGCAGCATCACCTTCGACGGCCACGACATCGGCCGGCTCGGCCCCGCCGGGCTGCGCCCCTACCGCAAACACCTCCAGATGGTCTTCCAGGACCCGCACTCCTCGCTCAACCCCCGGCAGACCGTGGCCAGGATCATCTCCGAACCCCTGCTCGTGCAGGGCGCCTCGGCCGCCGACGCCCGCCGGCGGGCCGCCGAACTGATGGACCTGGTCGGCCTCGTCCCCGAGCAACTGGACCGCTACCCGCACGAGTTCTCCGGCGGCCAGGCCCAGCGGATCGGCATCGCCCGCGCGCTCGCCACCTCGCCCCGGCTGGTGGTCGCCGACGAGCCGGTCTCCGCCCTGGACGTCTCCGTCCAGGCCCAGGTGGTCAACCTGATGGAGCGCCTGCAGCGCGAACTCGGACTCGCCTACCTCTTCATCGCCCACGACCTCTCGGTGGTCAAGCGGGTCTGCGACCGGGTCGCGGTGATGTACCTCGGCCGGATCGTCGAGATCGGGGACAAGCACGAGGTGTACGGGAGCCCGGCGCACCCCTACACCAAGGCGCTGCTCTCGGCCGTCCCGCTGCCCGACCCGGCGGCCGAACGCGCCCGGGAGCGGATCGTGCTGCTCGGCGACCCGCCCAGCCCGGCCGACCCGCCGACCGGCTGCACCTTCCACCCGCGCTGCCCCAAGGCGCAGGAGCGCTGCCGCACCGAACAGCCGCTGCTCCGGATCGCCGGGCCGGGTGCCCGGCAGGCGGCCTGCCACTTCCCCGAGGCCTGACCCGGCGGCGGGCCCGCGGCCGCCCCCGCGCGGCCGCCCCGCCCGCCGCCGCCCCTTCAACGTTCCCCACGAGTACCGCCGTACCACGAGCGCCACCGCATCAATGCCCGACGAGCACCACGAGCACCGCCGCACCACGAGCACCACCGCATCAATGCCCGACGAGCACCACGAGTACCGCCGCACCACGAGCGCCACCGCACCGAACCAACCCCCACTCCTCCCACACCCCAGGAGCACAGGTGCCAACTCACAGCACCGCACGTCGAGTTCTGCTGGCCGCCACCCTGGCCGCGACGCTCACCCTGCCGGCCCTGCAGAGCGCACAGGCGGCCACCCCCGCCGGCCCCACGGCGCCCGCACCCGTCACCACCCCCGCCCCGGCGCCGGTCACCGGCACCACGCCCGACCCGACCGCCTACGACGAGGTCGACCACCTCGGTACCGCCACCGCGAAGTCCGGCGGGGCGGCCCCCGCCCCCGGCGGCGGCTCGCTCGGCGACTCGCCCGTCCCCGGCCTGCTCCCGGACCGGGTCGGCGCGCCCGCCCCGATCGCCCCTGCCCCGACAGCCGCGCCCGCCATCGCCGCCACCGCCGCGACCGCGGCCGGCGTCCCGTGCACGCTGGACGGGATGACCGGCCTCGGCCCCGGCCAGTTGGCCGACTTCCTCACCGACCCGGCGGTCACCGTCGACGGCTGCGTCCGGAACTTCCTCTGGACCTGGGACGCCCGCTACGCCACCACCATGGACGACGCCCATGTGCAGGCCGTCGCCCAGCGCATCACCCAGCTCGCCGGCGCCGCCGACGGCGGCAGCGCCGAACGCTTCTACACCCTCTGGACCTACCTGCACGCCACGGTCTACTTCGACTTCAACCACACCGAGATCGACGTCACCGACGCCGCCACCCTCGCGGCCGTCCAGCAGGCCGTCGCCGCGTACTCGGCGTACGCCCACGCCTTCGACGACACCGAATCGGCCGGCGCGACCGTCCGGGAGATGACCATCACCGCGGGCAGCGTGGGCCTGCGCCAGCAGAACCTCGCGCTGGTGAAGCGGATCCTGGCCAAGTTCGGCCCCGGCACCGCGGTGGCGGACAGTGCGGCCTGGGGCACGGCCGGCCTGGCCGCGCTGAACGTCAACTACCTCGGCATCTACAACGGCGACCAGGCCTTCACCGCGGTGGTCGCCGCCGACGCCGACTACCGCGCCGCGTTCCGGGCCTTCGCCGGCCACGGCCACCTGAAGGGCACCAAGAACGCCTGGATGGCCCGTGACGCGATGGGGGAGTACGGCAGGTTCGGCCAGATAGCCCCGCTCAGGACCGCCGTGGTCGCCGAGCTCGGCACCCTGCTCGACACCGCCAAGGCCGCCTTCGGCGCCTTCTCCGACCCCTGGGTCAAGCTGGTCGGCTGGGCCAACTACTACCAGGTCTGCGCGCAGTTCAACGTCTGCACCGACCAGATCGAGGCCCAGCTCTTCCCGCAGACCTACCGCTACGACAACGGCGCCGTCGAGGTGCACACCGCCCTCGACCGGGCCACCGTCGACCAGATGTACTACGCGAGCAAGCAGGTCAAGACGCAGTTCTTCCGCGTCCTGGGCACCGACGTCCCGCTGGCCGGGGACACCAACTCCACGCTGCACATCCACCTGTACGCCTCGCGCGCCGACTACGAGGTCTACCACCCGCTGCTCACCGGCTACGGCACCAACAACGGCGGCATCTACATCGAGAACGGCGCCACCTTCTACACCTACCAGCGCCGGGTGCCGCAGGACTCCACCCTCACCCTGGAGGAGCTGTTCCGCCACGAGTACACCCACTACCTCAACGGGCGCTGGGCGGTACCGGGTTACTTCGGCGACCCGCGCTGGTACTCGGGCGACCTGACCACCGCGATGGACGAGGGCACGGCCGAGTTCTTCGACGGCTCGACCCGTGACCAGGGCATCCTGGTCCGCAAGTCGCTGGTGGCCAAGCTGGCGAAGGACGAGGCCGCCGGCATCCCGCGGATGACCGTGAACGCGCTGCTCCACGCGACCTACGACGACACCCCGGCGTTCCACTTCTACAACTACGCCGGGACGTTCTTCGAGTACCTCTGGCAGCAACACCCCTCACTGCTACGGGAGATGTACGGCTACCAGCGTGCCGACGACCCGGCGGGCTTCGACGCCTGGCGCGGCCGGGTCGGCGCGGACGCCGCGATCCGGGCCGGCTACAGCGCCTTCCTGGACGACCGGATCCGGGCGGTGGACAGCCTCTACGTGCCCAGCACCGCCTTCACGCCGAACGGTTCGCTGAAGTTCGCCTACGCCTCCGAGGTGCGGTCCGCCTTCGCCGCCGCCACCGGTGCCACGCCGAACTGCAAGGACAACGGTGACTGGGCGAACAAGCCGATGCGCTTCGTCTGCACCGGTCAGGTGACCGCCAACCTCGCCGACTCGGGCAGCGCGGACCAGGTGTTCAAGGACATGTCCGACACGGTCGACTACTTCATCCTGACCCGGACCAAGGGCGTCGCCAACAACCTGGACGACATGAACTGCAGCTTCGGCAAGGTCGACATCTGGCCCACCGGCCGGGCCGGCACCGCCGACTACACCTGCGAGGGCCCGCTGCGGCGGTAGTCCGGACGGCACGACCGACAACTCCGGTCGGGCGCGGCGGGGAACCTTCCACGAGGGCCGCGCCCGGCCGGGCTCCATCCCCACGCCCGTCCCACGCCCGTCCCACGCCCGTCCCACGCCCGTCCCACGAGCGCCCTCACCGGGTGCCCGCGGGGCGGGCGTTCACGTGGGCCGGCCCGCGTCACCGCCCGAGCCCCGCCAGGTACTCGCGGATCAGCGACCCGCCGTCGGCCGGTGCAACCAGCGCGACATGGTGGTCGGGGCGGACCAGCACCAGCGCGTCCCCGGTGATCCCGTACGCGCGCCGGGCGTGGCCGTCGGTGTCCAGCAGAACGTCCGCTCCCTCCGGAGCGGCCGGGCCGTCCTGGGTCGCGTCGACCGCGACCGCGCGCACCTCCGGGCCCCGCCCGGCCAGCGCGGCCCGGGCGTTGGGGCCGAAGCCGAGCAGGGTGAACCGGCCCCCGGCGAACAGCTCGTACAGCCGGACGGGCGCGCCGCCGGGCCGGTGGCCGGGGGCGTCCGGGGCGCGGTCCCCGGGGCGCGGTCCGTCGCCGGTGGCGTCCGGGGCCCCGCCGGACAGGCTGCTCCACCGGTAGTGGATGCCCAGGCCGCGCAGGTCCGGGGTGGCGACGGCCTCCACGCCCACCCCGGGCACCCGGACGGCCTCCATCACCTTGGCCAGCGCGGTGGTGCTCAGGTCCAGTGCCACCGCGGCGACCGGGAGCCGCTCCTCCTGGTAACTGTCGAGCAGGGCGTCGCCGGCCCGGCCGGCCAGCACGCGGGCGAGCTTCCAGCCGAGGTTCCAGGCGTCCTGGATACCGGTGTTCATCCCCAGCCCGCCCGCGAACGGGTGCACATGGGCGGCGTCGCCGGCCAGGAACACCCGTCCGGCGCGGTAGCTCTCGGCGAGCCGGACGTTGGACCGCCAGGTGGAGAGCCAGCTGGCGTTGCGCAGCCGAACGCCGGGCATCCGGGCGAAGCGGTCGAACAGCCGCTGGAAGCCCTCCAGGGTGGGCGGCACCGGGCGGCCGTCGGGGCCGAGTTCGGGGGTGGCCTGGAGCTGCCACACCGGCGTGCCCTCGAACGGGCAGAGCAGGACGGCCCCGTCCTGGTCGAACCACTGGTGCCAGACGGTCGGGTCGAGGTCGCCCTCGACCTCGACGTCCCCGCAGAACATCGTCCGGTCCTCGTCGGTGCTGCCCTCGAAGGCCACCCCGAGCTGGTGCCGGACGTTGCTGCGGGCGCCGTCGCAGCCGACCAGGTAGTCGGCCGTGACCCGCCGGCCGTCGGCGAGGTCGGCCCGTACCCCGTGCTCGTCCTGGGTGAACCGGGCCAGCTCGGCCCCGGTCTCGACGGTCACGCCGTACTCGGCCAGGCGCTCGCGCAGCAGCTCCTCGGTCCGCCACTGCGGGATGGACAGCGCGGTCCCGTACCGGGCCTCCGGGCTCGGGACCACATCGGCGGAGGGGTCGGTGTCGGAGACGTGCTCCCCGGCGAAGTACTTGCGGAACACCAGCCCGGTGCGGCCGGCGGCGGCCAGCCGCTCGCCGAGCCCCAGGTCGGCGAGCACCTCCAGGCTGCGCGGGTTGAGTGCCTTGCCGCGTGAGATCCGGTGGTGGGCGGGGGACTTGTCGATCACGCGGACGCCGACGCCCTGGCGGGCGAGGCTGCAGGCGAGGGTGAGTCCGGTCGGGCCGGCGCCCACGATCAGTACGGCGGTCATGTCGTGCTTCCCCACTTCCGATGGTGTCGTGCTGCTCCCGGTGGCCGGTCGGCCCGGTGCCCCACCCATGAAAGTGCAACCGAGGAAGATATGCAACCTGGTAACGAATCTTCCCGGGTTGTGATGCTGGACTATGCTGGGCCCATGACTGAGACCGGAGGTCTGCGGACCCTGAAGAAGGAACGCACCCGTCAGGCCCTCGCCGACGTTGCGATCTCGCTGTTCCTCGCCAAGGGCTTCGAGCAGGTCTCGGTCGCCGAGATCGCCGCCGCGGCCGAGGTGTCCAAGCCGACGCTGTTCCGCTACTTCGCCAGCAAGGAGGACCTGGTCCTGCACCGCTTCGCCGACCACCTCGGCGAAGCCGCCCGGGTGGTGCTCGCCCGGCCGGCCGGGCAGCCGCCGCTGACGGCGCTGCGCCGGCACTTCCTCGACCGGCTGGCCGAGCAGGACCCGGCGACCGGCCACTGCGACCACCCCGACGTGCTCGCCTTCCAGCGGCTGGTCTACGAGACCCGCAGTCTCAGCTCCCACCTGCGCGACTTCCTCGCCGCCGACACCGAGGCGCTGGCCGAGGCCCTCGCCGGCGCCGTCACCGGCCGGGGCGAGCTGGCGCCACGCCTGATCGCCGCCCAGTACGTCGCCGTGCGCCAGGAACTCACCTGGCACAACTGGACCAGGCTCGCACCCGGCGTCACCGCCGACGAGGCCTACCCGCAGGCCGTCGCCGAGGCGGAGCTGGCCTTCGGCCTGCTCGGCACCGGCGCCGCCGGCCTCGGGTACGGCCCCGGCTGACCGGTCGGCCGGCCCGCGGAGCGCCACCGGACCCGGACGCGCGAGGGCCCCGGCCCGCCGGTGGGCGGGGCCGGGGCCTGGTGGCCGCCGTCCGTCAGGTCATGACGGTCAGGCGGCCGGGCCGACCTTCACGGTGGTCAGCCGGCCGTCGCGGGTCTCGCGGACGACCTCGATCCTGGTGTTGGTGTCCGGCACCTTGACGCCGAGCTCCGGGTTGGCCGGGTCGCTGTACACGCCGGTGCGGTCGTTGAAGACCGGCACCGCGGGCTCGGCGGCGAACCTGGTGGCCACACCCGCGCTGTGCAGTGTGAAGGCCGTGGTGGGCCTCAGCGAGAACGGCGCGTCGTAGCTCTGCGCGCGGCCGTTGACCAGGCTGCCGCTGCCGAAGCGGATCGACGCGGGGTGCGCGTCGACCGGCAGGATCAGCCCGCCGCCCAGGTGGTCCCTGGTGTTGTTGTCCGCGTAGCCGGTGTCCCAGAGCCAGATCAGCACCCCCTCCTGGTACGGGTAGGTGTCGATCACGCCGGCCTTGCCGGCCACGCCGGAGTACCCGAAGTTGTACGGGCCGGTCTTCAGGAAGGCGCCGTAGCCGACGTAGCGGCGGTTCTCCACCAGGTACGCGCGGGGGTGCTCGCGGACGGCGTCCTTACCGTTCACCACGCCGAACCCGGTGCTGGTCCAGCCCTGGCCGCCGCTCTCGGCGCCGTCCTCGACGAGGGTGGTGCCGCCCGCCGTGATCCGGACGGCGTCGATCAGTACACCCTTGCCGTGGGTGTTGCCGTCCGAGGTCGCGTGGAAGCGGACCCGGGCCGCCCGGCCGAGGTAGGCGTCCAGCGGGATGTGCAGCTGGGTCCAGCCGGCCGAGGTGCCGCTCAGGCCCGGGGTGCGGGCGGGGGTGTCGCCGATGGGCGTGCCGTTCACCGTGCCGGGCAGCGGCCGCCAGGTCCGGCCGTCGTCCGTGGAGGCCTCGACCGTGAGGAAGTCGTAGTCCTGCTCGATGTCGTACCAGGCGGCGGCGTCCAGCGCGGCCGGGCCGCCGCCGCCGGTCAGGTCGACCGTGCGGCCGAGGGAGGCGTCCAGGTTGTCGCCGGTGTCGCTCCACCACTGGGCGGCGCCCTGGTAGGGCTCGGCCAGCGTGGTGGTGGTCCGCCCCGGCGGCAGGTGCACCAGGACGGCCTGCGCCTGGTCGGTGTTGTAGCCGCTGACGCCGAGCGCGTGGCTGGACCTGGTGCCGGCCTGGGCCTCGTCGTAGTTGAGCCAGCCGAACTGCAGCTTGCTCCAGGCGTCGAGGTCGCCCGGGTACTCGCCGGTGGTGTTGCGGCCCTTGCCCAGGTAGGAGGCGGAGGACATCAGCGACCAGAAGCTGACGGCGTTCTCGCCGCCGGTGGTCGGGTAGAGGTCCGGCAGGCCCAGGTTGTGGCCGAACTCGTGGGCGAACAGGCCGACTCCGCTGTTCTCGCCCGCCTGCACGTAGTCGTAGACGTACAGGCCGGTGTCCCCGACCGGGGTGCCGCCGATCCGGTTGCCCGCCGGGCCGGTCTGCCCGGCCGGGTCGGGGAACTCCCAACTGCGGTGCGCCCACAGGGCGTCCGCACCCTGGGCGCCGCCGCCCCAGGTCTCGTCCACGCCCGCGTGCACCACCACGACGTTGTCGAGGTAGCCGTCCGGCTCCTCGAAGTTCCCGTCCTTGTCGTGGTCGTAGCGGTCGTAGACGTCGTACTGGGCCAGTTCGGCGGTGATGTCCGCCGCGCTGCGGCCCTTGGCGCTCTCGCCGTCGTACCAGGCCTTGGTGGCGTCCCGGACGAACTCCTGCGTCTGGGTCCAGGCGCCGCTGCCCTGCGGGCCCTTGTTGCTGCCGTACCGGGCCTCGTTGTACGGGACGGTCACCCAGTCGCTGACGGTGCCGTCGAGGTCGTACCGGCCCGAGGACTGGGTGCGGTAGTAGGCGCGCATCGAGTTGGCGCCGGGCGCGTCGTCGAAGAACATCCGCTGGTAGTAGTCGCGGCCGAAGTCGCTCTTCCAGAGGGTGTGGGTGTCGCTGCCGTCCGGCTGCGGGATCCGGTTGTGCAGGGGCCCCGGCGTGCCGCCGTAGCGCGGCTGCCCGTTGTACAGGGTCGAGTCGTCGACCTGGTCGCCGAACTGGGCCAGGATGACGAAGACTTTGTCCTTGCGCTGCTGCGCGAGCTGGACGTAGTCGTTGCCGACCTTGACCTTCGCGGGCGCCCGGCCGTCCGAAGTGCGGGCGACGGCGCCCTTGTTGAGCTGTTCCAGCGCCTTGGTGCGCAGCGACTGCCGCTCGCGCTCCTGCGGCGCGAGCGGTTGGGCGGGGGCTTCGGTGCCCTCGGTGCCCTGGGCGGCGGCGAGGGCGGGTACGGGCTGCGGGGGTGCGGCCTGGGCGGGGGTGCCGAGGAGGGTGGCCGCTGTGGCGCCGGTGGTGAGCGCCGCCGCGAGTATCGCGGACAGTCTGCGCAACTGACCGGTCCTTTCCGGACGGTGGTGGTCGGGGGAGGGCGGTCCGGCGGGCCGGCCGGGGGAACGGGCGGGAGGCGGGCAGACCAGGTGAAGGGTTGTAATATTTCACATGTCATGGGTCACACGGAAGACCTGAGGGGGCGGCACCTCCGGTCGTGGACGAACCCACCCGCCGGTGCGGCCGGGCACCGCGAAGTCCCGCAAGCCCGCCCCGGGCCGGGCCCCCGGCCGTAGGCTGCCCGGCATGACTGCTGAGCCCTTCGAGCTGGTGATCTTCGACTGCGACGGCGTACTCGTCGACAGTGAACGGATAGCGGTGCAGGTGGACGCCCGGGTCTTCGCCGACCTGGGCTGCGCGTTCACCGAGGCGGAGATCGTCGAACGGCTGGTCGGCTCGTCCACCGAGGCCTGGCGGGCCGCCGTGGAGGAGCGGCTCGGCCGGCCGCTGGAGGAGGGCTGGGAGGAGCCCTACCACTCCTGGTACCGGGACGCGCTCGACGCCCGGCTCACCGTCGTGGACGGGATCACCGAGGCACTGGACGCGCTCACGCTCCCGTCCTGCGTGGCGTCCAACGGCGGGCACGGCTCGATCGGGCGCAATCTGGCCCGCACCGGGTTGTTCGAGCGGTTCGCGGGCCGGATCTTCAGCGCCGAGGACGTCCCCCGGGGCAAGCCGGAGCCCGACCTCTTCCTGCACGCGGCCCGGGCCATGGGGGCCGACCCCGCCCGCTGCGCGGTGGTGGAGGACAGCGCCTACGGGGTGCGGGCCGCCCGGGCGGCCGGGATGCGGGCCTTCGGGTACGCGGGGGGTCTGACGCCGGCCGCCCGGTTGGCGGGCGCGGGCACCGTGGTCTTCGACGACATGCGGAAGCTGCCCGGACTGCTGGCCGCGACTGCCTGAGCCGCGACGACCTGAGAAGCGATCCGCGTTGCGGCTCCCTCGGCCTGGGCGGGGCGGGGCGGGGCAGCGGGCGGGGCCTGCCGCCGGTGTCCGGTGGCCGATCCGGGCCGTCAGTCGGCCGCGCGCAGTTCGGCGAGCAGGGTGCCCTGCTTGGCCAGCAGCAGGGTGAGGATCCGGCGGGCGCACCTGAGCAGGTCGGCGACGTCCCCGCCGGCCAGGGCGTACACCACCGTCGAGCCCTCGCGGCTGGCCGTCACGATTCCGGAGCGGCGCAGCACCGCGAGCTGCTGGGAGAGGCTGGAGGGCTCGATGTCGAGGTCCGCGAGCAGTTCGCGGACGGGTGTGGGGCCGGCCTGGAGCAGTTCCAGCACCCGGATGCGGGTGGGGTGGCCGAGCATCCGGAAGAACTCGGCCTTCGCCTGGTAGAGGGGTGCGGCCACGTCTCTGCCCTCCTGCTGCCGCGGGGTCTGGCCGGGTGCGGCCGGGGTGTCCGGCGCCCTTTGCTGCCGGGCCGGTGCCGCCGGGTCAGATCTCCAGCCCGGCCTCGATCCGCTTCAGGTGGTGGCGGGCCATCGCCAGGTTGGCGCGGTTGCGGTTGAGCGCGAGGTACAGGAACAGGCCGCGGCCGTTCTGCGTCGCCAGCGGCCGGACCAGGTGGTACTGGTTGGTGAGGCTGACCAGGATGTCCTCGATCTCGTTGTCGTGCAGGTTGAGCATCTCCATGGTGCGCATCTTGGCGCGGACCATGTCGGTGTTGCCGGCGGCCGCGACGTTGAGGTCGAGTTCGGCGCCGTCGCCGAGGCTGCCGAGGGCCATGCCGCTGCCGTAGTCGACCAGTGCGACGCCGATCGCGCCCTCGATGGTCATGGCTTCCTTGAGGGACGTCTCCAGATTCGCCATCGCGATCCTCCTGTGGGGGCGGTGCCCGTGCCGGTCCGGCGGGGCTGCTGGGAACAGACTGTAGGGAGATCGTTACCGTCCGGACGGGGGTTGACCGGAGGTGATCGAAGCTGGTCGCCAGCCGTTCGCAAGGTGATCATCCGGCGATCGATTGAAGACATTTGCAACTAGGAATCTGCTAGCGAGGCGCCCGCATCGATCGCCGCGCCCTCCCCGCCGTCGGCCCCGCCGTCCGCCTCTGAATCCGTCCCGTGATCCGCCCCGGCCCGCTCGCCGCCCCGCTCCTGCGCCCGCGTCCGACCCGCGTCCGACCTGCGTCCGACCTGCGTCCGACCTGCGTCCGACCCGGGTCCGACCCGCGTCCGACCCGCCGCCGGGCCCGCCCCCGGCCCCCGCCGGGACCCTCCGCGCGGCCCCGCTCCGCACCCGCCCCGCCACCCGGCCGGCCACCCGCCCCGGGACTGCGGAAAAACGGTGCTATTGATGTCAGCCCTGACGGGTAATCTCTGGCTGAGATGCTCGATCACCACATCAACCACACCCCCCGCCGCGCCCCGTCGCCGGTCAGCACCGGCCCGGCTCCGCAGCCGCAGGCGTCGCCGTCTGCGCCCCCGTTCCGCCCGTCCGGGCCCCAGCCCCACGGGACGAAGCAGTCCTACGGGAAGAAGAGGTGACGCAGATGACCAGCACCCCCCAGCGTTCCGAGGACGAGGAACTCAGCCCCGCCGAGGCCTACGCGGCCTTCCGCCGGCGTGCCAAGGAGCAGGCCACCGCCCTCTACGGGTTCCAGCAGCTCTACGACTTCCCGCTGGACGACTTCCAGATCCAGGCCTGTGAGGCCCTGGAGGCCGGCGAAGGCGTCCTGGTCGCCGCGCCCACCGGCTCCGGCAAGACCATCGTCGGCGAGTTCGCCGTGCACCTGGCCCTCCAGGGCGGCCGCAAGTGCTTCTACACCACGCCGATCAAGGCCCTGTCCAACCAGAAGTACGGCGACCTGGTCAAGCGCTACGGCGCCGACAAGGTGGGCCTGCTCACCGGTGACAACACCGTCAACGGCGACGCGCCGGTGGTGGTGATGACCACCGAGGTGCTCCGCAACATGCTCTACGCGGGTTCGCAGACCCTGAACGGCCTCGGCTACGTGGTGATGGACGAGGTCCACTACCTCGCCGACCGGTTCCGCGGCGCGGTCTGGGAGGAAGTGATCATCCACCTGCCGGAGTCGGTCACCCTGGTCTCGCTGTCCGCGACGGTCTCCAACGCCGAGGAGTTCGGCGACTGGCTGGACACCGTGCGCGGCGGCACCAAGGTGATCGTCTCCGAGCACCGCCCGGTCCCGCTCTGGCAGCACGTGATGGCCGGCAACCGGATGTACGACCTGTTCGCCAACCCGGACCGCGACGGCCGCCCCAAGGACGCCCCGCGCAACCCGGCCAAGCTGGTCAACCCCGAACTCGTCCGGCTGGCCCGCTCCGAGCTGGCCGCGAACCCCCGCGGCGACCGCTTCGCCAAGGGCCGAGGCCGGTCCATGCCCACCGGCCGCCCGGGCCGGATCTGGACCCCGGGCCGGGTGGACGTCATCGACCGCCTCGACTCCGAGGGCCTGCTCCCGGCCATCACCTTCATCTTCAGCCGGGCCGGCTGCGAGGCCGCCGTCCAGCAGTGCCTCAGCTCCGGCCTGCGCCTCAACAAGGACTCCGACCGGGCCCAGGTCCGGGGCATCGTCGAGGAGCGCTGCGCCGACATCCCCGACGAGGACCTGCACGTCCTCGGCTACTTCGAGTGGCTGGACGGCCTGGAGCGCGGCATCGCCGCCCACCACGCCGGCATGCTGCCGCGGTTCAAGGAGGTGGTCGAGGAGCTGTTCGTGAAGGGCCTGGTCAAGGCCGTCTTCGCGACCGAGACGCTGGCGCTGGGCATCAACATGCCCGCCCGCTCGGTGGTGATGGAGAAGCTGGTCAAGTGGAACGGCGAGACCCACGCCGACATCACCCCCGGCGAGTACACCCAGCTCACCGGCCGGGCCGGCCGGCGCGGCATCGACATCGAGGGCCACGCCGTGGTGCTCTGGCAGCGCGGCCTGGACCCGGAGGCGCTGGCCGGCCTGGCCGGCACCCGCACCTACCCGCTGAAGTCCTCGTTCCGGCCGTCCTACAACATGGCCGTCAACCTGGTCTCCCAGTTCGGCCGGCACCGCTCGCGCGAACTGCTGGAGACGTCCTTCGCGCAGTTCCAGGCGGACCGCTCGGTGGTCGGCATCGCCAAGCAGGTCCAGCGCAACGAGGAGGGCCTGGACGGCTACCGCGAGTCGATGACCTGCCACCTCGGCGACTTCGACGAGTACATGTCGCTGCGCCGCTCGCTCAAGGACCGCGAGAACGACCTCGCCCGCGAGGGCAGCGGCCAGCGCCGGGCCGCCGCGATCGAGTCGATCGAGCAGCTCAAGCCGGGCGACGTCATCCACGTGCCGACCGGCAAGTTCGCCGGCCTCGCCCTGGTCCTCGACCCGGGCCTGCCGCCGGTCAGCCGTTCGCCGCGCACCCACCGCCACCCCGACTACCAGGACGGGCCGCGCCCGGTGGTGCTCACCTCCGAGCGGCAGGTCAAGCGGCTCGCGATGATCGACTTCCCGCACCCGGTGACGGCGGTCGACCGGATGAAGATCCCCAAGTCCTTCAACCCGCGCAGCCCGCAGTCCCGCCGGGACCTCGCCTCCGCGCTGCGGACCAAGGCCGGCCACCTGGAGCCCGAGCGGTTCCGTCGGGGCCGGGCGGCCGCCGCCGACGATCCCGAGATCACCCGGCTGCGCACCGAGCTGCGCCAGCACCCCTGCCACGGCTGCGACGAGCGCGAGGACCACGCCCGCTGGGCCGAGCGCTACCACCGCCTGCACCGGGACACCGACCTGCTGGAGCGCAAGATGCGCTCGCGCACCCACACCATCGCCCGCACCTTCGACCGGGTCTGCGGCCTGCTCACCGACCTCGGCTACCTGGAGGGCGACACCGTCACGCCGGACGGCAAGCGCCTCGGCCGGCTCTACGGCGAGCTCGACCTGCTGGCCTCCGAGTGCATCCGCGAGGGCGTCTGGAAGGACCTCGCCGCGGCCGAACTCGCCGCCTGCGCATCCGCGTTGGTGTACGAGTCCCGGCAGGCCGACGACGCCGCCGCCCCCCGGGTCCCGGAGGGTAACGCCAAGGAGGCGCTCGGCCGGATGGTCCGGATCTGGGGCCACCTGGACGCCCTGGAGGAGCAGCACCGGATCAACACCGCCGAGGGCGTCGGCCAGCGCGAGCCCGACCTCGGCTTCGCCTGGGTCGCCTACCGCTGGTCGCTCGGCCACAACCTGGACTCGGTCCTGCGGGACGCCGAGATGCCGGCCGGCGACTTCGTCCGCTGGACGAAGCAGCTGATCGACGTCCTCGGCCAGATCCAGGATGCGGCCGGCGAGGACGCCAAGCTGCGCGGCACCGCCCGCAAGGCGGTGGACAGCCTGCGCCGCGGCATCATCGCCTACTCCTCGGTGGGCTGACCCGGCGGACGACGAAGGGGGCCCGGCCGCTGGGCGTTTCCAGCGGCCGGCCCCCCTTTCGCGTGCGTGCTCAGCCCGCCAGGACGCCGAGCACCCGCTCCAGCGAACTGCCCAGGCCCCAGCGGGCGGACAGCTCCTCCAGGGTCATCGGGTCCAGCGGCTCGCGCGGCAGGGCCGGGTCGAAGTCCGGCAGCGGTGCGTCGGTGGCGACCCGGACGACGGTGGGGGCGACGTCCAGGTAGGCCGCGCCCTCGATGATGTTCTTGCGCCGGGCCGGGGTGAGCCGGGAGCGGGTGTCGAGCGCGGCGGCGCGGATGCCCGCCAGGTCGCCGTACTCGTGGATGAGCTGGGCCGCGGTCTTCTCGCCGATGCCCTTGACGCCCGGCAGGCCGTCGCTCGGGTCCCCGCGCAGGGCGGCCATGTCGGCGTACCGGTCGCCGCGCACGCCGTACTTCTCCAGCAGCAGTTTGTCGTCGGTGACCTGCAGGTTGCCCATCCCCTTGACCGGGTAGAGCACCTGGACCGGCCGGGCGTCGTCCACCAGCTGGAAGAGGTCGCGGTCCCCGGTGACGATCTGCACGGGGCCCGTCCCCCGGGCGGTCAGGGTGCCGATCACGTCGTCCGCCTCGTAGCCGGGCGAGCCGACCCGGGCGATCCCGAGCGCGTCCAGCACCTGCTCGATCACCGGCACCTGCGGCGCCAGCGTGTCCGGGATCTCCTCCTCGCCGTCGGCCCCGGCCTCGGCGAGCCGGTGCGTCTTGTACGAGGGCACCAGGTCGACCCGCCACTGCGGGCGCCAGTCGGCGTCCATGCAGGCGACCAACTGGTCGGGGCGGTGGTCCTGGACCAGCCTGGCGATGAAGTCCAGCAGCCCCCGGACGGCGTTCACCGGCTCACCGGCGGGGGACTTCAGGGAGTCCGGCACGCCGTAGTAGGCCCGGAAGTACAGGCTGGCGGAGTCCAGCAGCATCAGTCGCGGTTCGGTCACAGCTCCGATCATGCCGTACCCGGCGGACAGTTCGGCGGCAACGGCCACTTCCGGCGGGCCGCCGGCCCGCCGATGGCTCACCGTCGGGCCTCGGGGCAACCCATGCGGTGATGATGGCCCACCCGATGCTCGAACGGGGTGAGTTGGCGCGCCCGCACGCGCCCCGTGGGCAGCAGGGCGTAGCCGTTCACCGTTCGGCCACGGCCGCCCGACTCCACCCCCTCCCGATCGTCGACCCGGCCGATCATCCCCTCCTGGACGAGCTCACCGAGCACCGCCTTGAGGTCCTTGCGGCTCAGGCAGTCGCAGAACAGGCCCTTCAGCTCGGCCGGGGCCAGGGTGCCGTCCCGCAGCAGCGCCGCCAGAACGATCATGCCCAGGTGCGAGGGCCGGCGGCCACGGCGGACGGGCCGATCCGCGTCGGCGGTGCCCGGAGGCACGGGCGCCGGCGGCTCCGGCCGGGTGCGCACGGAAACGGCGCCCGGAGCCGGAGCGTCCCACGGACGGGGATCGTCGGCGGCGCTGAACACTGCGAGCTCACGTCCGTAGCCGACGGCCAGCACACCGTCCGACAGCGCGAGCGCAGCGACGGAGTCCGGCAGTGTCAGGACAGTGTGGACCGCGCCTGTCAGGGCGTCCCAGAAGTGCACCGTGTTGTCCGGACCGGCCGCGACGACCACCGCCGCGGCCCCGGACCTGCCCACCGCCAATCCGGTCAATGGGCCTTCGACCTGGCCGATCACGCAGTACGGTCGGCCACTGTCGACGTCCCGGACACTGATGGTCCCGGTCGCGTCGTGGAAGGCCACCAGGGTCCCGTGCGGAGTGTCGCCGGCGGCCATCCGGGTGATGCCGTGACGGCTGCCGCGCAGTTCCTTGCGCAGTCGGCCGGTGCCGAGGTCCCACACTTTGACGGAGCCCGAGCGGGAGCCGGTGAACAGCAGGGCCCGGGTCCGGACCCGGGCGGTGCAGAGGGCCGACACACCGCGTTCCGCGCCGAACTCGCCGTGGCGGGCCGGCCCGCCGGTCAGGCCGTGCACCTGGACGAGCCCGTCGGCGGTCAGGGCGACCACCACGGGAGTGCGCCTGCTTCCACCGGCGGCCAGGGCCCGAGCCGGCGCCCCCAGTCGGGCCTTCCAGCAGGTTGCCCCGGTGTCGGTCCGGCGCGCGGTGAGTCGGCCGTCCGCCGTCGCGGCGACGGCCACCGCGCCCGTCCGGGTCTCGCCCAGTCCGACGTGCAGCACTGCACTCTCGCCGGTCGTGTAGCCGCGGAAGGCCCAGTCCTCCGACGGTGTGATCAGCCGCAGCCGGTGGTCCGCGCAGCCGGTGGCGATCTGGACCCGCCCGTCGGCCCGACCGACCGCGAGGGCGTCGATCCGCTGTGGATGGTGGGCCCCTCTGCTGCGGGCGCGCGGGTCGTCGAGTGCCCAGAGCCGGGCGGTTGCGTCGTCGCCGCAGCTCACCGCGACCGGGTGGCCGGCGATGTCGGTCACCTCGACGTCCCGCACCGGCCCTGTGTGGGCGGTGTAGCTTCCCAGTTGCCGGCCGGTGGCCGGGCTCCAGCTCCTGAGGGTCTCGTCGGCGGAGGCGGACAGCACGACATGGTTGTCGAGGCCGGACAGGTCCTGGCCGGCCCCGGCGCGGTTCGTGGCGGTCCCCGACCGGGTCAGGTCCTCCGCCCGCAGAGGGACCGATGTCCGGGCGGATCTGTCGACGTACGCGGTGAGGGCGGTCACCTCCTTGTGATGGCCGACCATCCGGTGGATCAACCGTCCGGTCCTGAGGTCCCAGAGCCGCAGGACGCCGTCCGCGCCGCCGGTGACGGCGTACGACTCGAAGCCGGTGTCCAGGACGGTGAGCGTGAGCAGGTCGCCGGGGCGGGCGTTCAGCTGGGCGGTCTCCTCGCCGTCGGTGAGATCCCACACCCGGCCGGTGCCGTCCTCGCAGGCGGCGACCACCGTGGCCCGGCCGTCCACCTGGGCGCAGGCCAGGCCGGTCACCGTGGTCGCACCGACCGGCAGCACCAGCCGGACCAGGCCCGACGGGAGGTCGAGAACGAGGACGGCACCGTCGCCGGGGACCACCAGGAACGAGCCGTCGTCGGTGGTCCCGTGGACCGGCGGGCAGAGCACCCGCGGTACGGAGCCGACCAGGAACCGGCGCCACCCGGTGTCGGGCCGCCAGAGCACGGCCGTGCCGTCCGCACCCGTGCTGACCACGAGACCCGCGCCTTCGCCGGGCGTCGCCGCATCGTCGAGGAGCAGCAGCCCGGTGACGGCCCCGGTGTGCGCGAACAGTTGTGCTCGGGGCTTGCCGGTTCGCAGGTTCCAGCAGGCGACGGTGCCCTGACGGTCGGCTGTCACCGCGATGCGTGCGTCGTCGGCCCCGCCGATCGCCACCGCCGTCAGTGGGGCCGGGTGTCCACGCAGGGCGCCGTTGAAGGCGCCGGGGCCCAGGACCCAGAACCGCGCCGTGTGGTCGTCCCCGACGGTCACGGCGACGCTGCGGCCGTCCAGCTTCCCGACCGCGACCGCCCGTACCGCCCGCTCGTGCGAGGTGAGGGAGGTCAGCAGGGCCGGGCTGATGTTGCCGGCCGTCGACCATCGGCACTGCCAGGCCTCCGGCGCGCTCCGCGGCGGGTGGTACAGCCGAGAGCTGATCTCTGTCAGCTCGTGGCGGACCGCGTCCACCGCGAGGACCTGACGGCGCGCCTGCGGATCGGCGTCGACGTGCCGGTGCAGCGATGCGAGGTAGACCGGCATGGTGTGCTGCCGGGCCCGGGCCTCGGGGTTGGAGCCGAAGGCCAGTACGGACCGGGGATCCGCGTGGACGAGGAACTCCCAGTCCTGGAAGAGCTCGAAGACGCCTCCCGCCTCGGCTGCGTGCTCCGCGGCGTGGCGCAGAAGGTAGGGCGACGCCCGTTCCCACTGCGTGGTGCCCGCCTTGGTCACGGGCGCCAGCAGGCGGGCGAGGACGCGCTGCGCGAGGGTGGGGCCCGGGTCGTCCCCGTCGGTAGTCCCGGCGTGTGTCGGCGAACCCACCTCGATCTTCTCCTGCCTCACACCGTGGCCAGCAGCCGTGCGAGCTGCGGGGCCTTGAGGTAGTTCGCCGCCTTGTGGAAATCGAAGGCGTGGATGAGGTCGTGCCGGTCGCTCTCGACACCCGTGAAGCAGCGGGAGACACCTTTGGCGGGAATGGCCACCAGGTCGCCCGGGTCGGCGAGGTTGGCCCATCGCCGAGCCCGTTCGGGCCGCGAGCCGAAGCCCCCGACAGGAGCCGGCGTGAGCCGATGGAAGATCGCCTTGGGCGCGGCGAGGGGCGAACCCAGCGTCACCCAGAGCGGAACGGCAGGACCCTGGTGGCCGTGCAGCGTCTCGTACGCCACCACGCTGCCCAGCGAGTGCGCGATCAGGACGTCCGGTCGGTGACGCTCGATCGCCTCGGTCAGCCGGTTCTGGACCTGCTCACGGGCCGGTCCCACGGTCAGGTAACGGGCCACCTCCCGTACCAGGCGGCCCATGAGCCACTCCAGCACCCGCGGGTTGCAGGCTTGGGAGGCCGCGATGTCGGCGATCTCCGCGCGGAGGAACGCGGTGAGGCGCCCCTGCGGAACGCGGTCGCCGGCAGCTTGACGGGCGGGGAGGAACAGCCGTAGCAGCTCCTCCTCCTCGGCTGACATGTCGTCGAGCTCGCTGTCGTCCCCCTGCCGGCCGGGCGCTCTCAGCAGGTCCGCGTAGTAGACGGTCTCGACTTCCCAGGCTCGGCCGGCTCGGTCCGCCCCCGCCGCCAGTTGCTTGGCCCAGATCGACGAGAGCTGTTCGGTGGCGGTCTCCGGGCTTTCGCCGGGGCGGTAGTTGCCGATGCCGTGAATTCCCAGAATCCTCATAAGCTCCCCTGATGGGTGTGTGGAAGGTGGGGTGCCGCCTTGAGGTGGTCGGCGAGCCCTTGGTGGAAGAGCCGGAACAGTGTGGAGCCGTCAAGCTCCACGCCCGTGCGCAGATAGAAGCGGCCCGCTTCGAGCAGTAGCCGGACGTTGTCATCGGTGACCCCCGGGTCGAACTCCGGAGCGACGGCTGTGATGGCGTCGATGGGGAATCCCTCCCCCTTGGACCAGGCGACGGTGGCGAGGACGGCGCGCAGCCGCGAACTGTCCGGGTGGAGGCTGAGTTCGAGCTCCAGGACCTCGGGCAGGGTCCGGGGCACCCGCTCACCGAGCCTGACGGCCTCCTCCGTGCTCCGTGGCGCCTCCAGCGATTCCAGCGCCCGCCCGAAGATCTGCGCCACCAGGAAAGGACCCCATTGGCGATGACGCTCGGCATCCCCCGCGAGGGTGGCCGCGATCGTTCGCGCGAGGACGCCGCGCACGGTCCGCCGATCAGGTTCCCGATAGGCGGGGAGGTCGGCAAGGCGCCAGGAGATGTGTTGTGCGAGGTCGGCCCCGAGCTCCGCCGGCGGCACATCGTCCAGATCGATGAGCACACCCCGCCTGCGGGCAAGGCCGAGCAGTTCCCCGAACCGGGCGCCCCTGCGGGTGCCGACCAGCAACCGGCAGGCGGCGCTGCCGTCCGGCCGCACCGCCTTTGCCAACGGAATCAGCAGGCGATCGACCATGTCCGACGGAAGATCGGCCTCGTCCAAGGCGTCGAAGACGAGGGCTGGCGCCTGCGGCAGCGCGCACACCGCCTCGATCAGCTCGGAAGCCGTGCGCAACTCCGCACGGGGCTCCGGCCACCACTGGGTGGACAGCGAGGCCAGGACGTCGTCGAGGCTGCGCCCCCTGGCATGGATTGCCGCCAGCAGCGGATTGGGTGAGGGGGTCCCGTCGGGATGTTGCGCGGCCAAGTGGGCACGGATGTCCGGCGCCGCCGCGACGATCTGCAGATGGCCGGCGCACACCAGCGCGCCCAGGAGGGCGGACTTCCCGGCGCCCGGCGCGCCGGTGACGACCCGCAGCCCTTCCGAGGAGACACCGTCGAGCCAGGGCGCCAGTTCGGCCAGTTGCGCACGTCGTCCGACGAAATGCTTCCCCACGCGGTCGATGAAATGCTCCGCTGCCAGATCGGCGACGAATGCGCGGATAGGCGGTCCGAGGGCCCGCAACCGTTGTGTGCGGGGATCGTCGCGCCAGTTCGGATTGGGGAAGAACGGGAGTTCCGGCAGGGGCTGTGAGGTGTCCACCTTGGTGGTGTGGATGCGCTGTCGGCCGCCCGACAGCTCCAGCCGCTGCTGGATGGCCCGGGTCACCCGGTCCCACCGGACGAACCGCAGGGACTCGGAGGTGTCCAGCCCGTTCTTCGCGATTTCCTCCAGCACCTCGGCCACGGCGGTGCTGAAGAGCCCGTCATAAGTCGGCTCGTCCGGTCCCGTGGCGGCGATCACCCAGGCGTGCAGTTCGGCCTCCTGCACCTGGGTGAGGTGGCCGATCCGGGCCGCCCGACCGGCCCGGCACAGGTCGACGACGAAGAGCGTCGGCCGGGGGCGCCGGTGGGCGTGGCGGATCCAGTCGGTCACGTTCGTGCCGAACCCGGCGTCGCCGCACGAGGGCACCATGCACAACTGCTCCGAGTCCTCGGCCTGCCGCGACCGCGCGCCGTCGGCCAGCGAGGTGGTGCCGTGAGAGATGACGTGGACGATGCCGGTGCCGTCCTGGAGGGCGTCGTCCCAGCTCCGCAGGACGGTCCGGCGGTCCGGGTTCAGCACCGGTCGGACCTGGAAGGACAGGTTCTTGTAGGCCGCTTCGAGGCGGGGCATCAGGTCTGCCACGAAGGGTAGTTCCTCCCAACCCTGCTGGCCGGGAGCCGGTTCCTCATCCTCCGGCACGGCGGCCGCGAAGGTCCGGACGCCCATCAGCAGGACAGAATCTGACTCGCCCGGACCGCCCGCCATACGCTGCTCCGATCCCTCCGCCCGCCCCGGTTCCTCGCAGCCGCTCGGAGCCGGAGCTGCGAGGGAGGCCACGAGGAGAATAGTCCAGGGGACCGGCTCCTACGATCGGCTCCGTGTCGCCCAGGGTGGGGCAACCACCCCGCTGGTCGGTCGTCCGGCCTGGACGTCCCGCCCACTGACCGGGCGCGGCCCGGCGTGGATCTGACGGGAGCTCAGTGCTCGTGCGGACCGCTGCGGTGGACCGGGCCGTGCGTGTCGCCGCAGTGGTCGTCCAGGACGGTCGTGCCGGCCGGGGTGATCTGCAGCAGCTGCTGGTCGTCGTCCTCGCCGAGGTGGTCGACCTGGAGGGTCGCGTGGGTGATCCGGTAGGTCTCGCGCAGCTGGCGCTGCAGGCCCCGCCGTACCGCGTGGCAGTCGCCGCCGGGCGCGACCAGGATGTGGGCGGAGAGCGCCGGCTGGCCGGAGGTGATCTCCCAGATGTGCAGGTCGTGGATCTCCACCACCAGGTCGGCGGCGACCATCCGGTCCGCCACCTCGTCCGGGTCGATGCCGGCCGGCGCCGCCTCCAGGAAGATCCGCCCGGAGTCGCGGACCAGCCCGATGCCGGCCCGCAGCATCAGTGCCACCACGACCAGCGAGGCGATCGCGTCGGCCTGGACGAAACCGGTGGTCAGCATGATCACGCCGGCCACCGCCGTGGCGACGAACGCGTACAGGTCGGTCAGCACGTGCTGGAAGGCGCCCTCGACGTTCAGCGAGGTGCGGTTGGCCTTGGACATGCACCAGGTCGCGCCGATGTTGACCACGATGCCGACCAGCGCCGTCACCAGCACCAGCGAACCGGTCACCTCCGGCGGGTCGATCAGCCGGCGCACCGCCTCGTAGCCGAGCCAGGCCGAGAGCACCAGCAGCGTGACGCCGTTGGCCTGAGCGGACAGGATCTCGGCCCGCTTCAGTCCGTACGTGTAGCCGCCCCGGGCCGGGCGGGCGGCGAGCCGCATCGCGACCAGCGCGAGGACGATCGAGGCGGCGTCGGTGAGCATGTGCGCGGCGTCCGAGATCAGCGCCAGCGAATGGGCGGCGAAGCCGACCACCACCTCGCCCGCCATGAACACCACGATCAGGCCCAGTGCGCCGAGCAGCCAGCGGCGGTCGGCGTCGGCGGCCACTCCGTGCGAGTGCCCGCCGTGCCCGCCGTGCCCGCCGTGGTCCCCGTGCGGCTGCTCGCCCGATCGGCGGCCGTCGTGGCCGTGGGCGTCATGGCTGTGCTCGTGGACGGCCATCGAGATCCTCTCCTGGACGCTCAGCGGTGGGGTCTGGCAGCCCCGCACCCGAAGTGAACCGCAGATCGGACGAAGATCCAAAGCCTGCACTGGTGACCGTTGTCGTTGCCGTCGAGCTGTTCCCACCGGCTCTGCCCACCCTCCTGTTCACCCGGGTGTTCACCCTGGCGTTCGCCTTGGTCCGATAGGGTCGCGCCGCCCTGTCGACGGGGCCGGGCGAGCAAGGTGAGGTACCGGTGGAGCACGGCGACCAGGTCCGGTTGCGGACGATCGCGCGGGAGTGGGGCCGGATCGGCCTGGCCGGGTTCGGCGGTCCGCCCGCCCACATCCTGCTGCTGCGGCGGCTCTGCGTGGAGCGTCGCGGCTGGTTGAGCCCGGCCGAGTTCGAGGACGGCATCGCGACCACCAATCTGCTGCCCGGCCCGGCCTCCACCCAGCTGGCGATCTTCACCGCCTGGCGTCTGCGCGGCACCGCCGGCGCGCTGGTCGGTGGGATCTGCTTCATCGCGCCGGGTCTGGTGCTGATCCTGGCGCTCTCCGCGCTGTTCCTGGCCGGCCACCCGCCGCTCTGGGTGCTGGGCGCCGCGGCCGGCGCGGGCGCGGCGGTGCCCGCCGTCGCGGTGCAGGCCGCCGCCGCCCTGGTGCCGGGCAGCCGCGGGCGGGCGGCCGCGGTCGGTGCCGCGGCCGGTGGCACGGGCCACGTGCGCGGCGGGCGGGCGCGCTGGTACGGGTACGCGCTGGCGGGCGCCGGTGCGGCCGTCCTCACCGGGCCCTGGCTGGTGCTGGTCCTGCTGGCGGCGGGCCTGGCCGAGGTCGCGGCCCGCTCCCGCGGCCGGCGCGCGCCCCTGCCCGGACCGCCGGCCGGGACCGCCCGGGACGGCGCCGAAGGGGTCGGACCGGACGACGCGGGGGAGGCCGGCGGCCCGGCCCCCGGCGGCGGTGGCCGCCGTCGGGGCGCGCTCCCGCTGCTGACGGCGGTGCCCGCGCTGGGCGGCCTCGGCGGCCTCGGCGCGCTGGCGTGGGTGGCGTTCAAGGTCGGCGCGCTCTCGTACGGGGGCGGTTTCGTGATCATCCCGTTGATGCGGGACGACGCGGTGCACCGCTACCACTGGATGACGGACGGTCAGTTCCTCAACGCCGTGGCCCTGGGTCAGGTCACTCCCGGGCCGGTCGTGCACACCGTTTCGGCCGTCGGGTACGCGGCGGCCGGGACCTTCGGCGGGCTGCTCGCGGCGGCGGTGGCGTTCGGGCCCTCGTTCCTGTTCGTGATTCTCGGTGCGCGCCACTTCGGCCGGCTCCGGGCGGACCGGCGGGTGCAGGACTTCCTCACCGGCGCCGGTCCGGCCGTGGTCGGTGCGATCGCCGGTTCGGCCCTGCCGCTCGCCGCCTCGCTGGCGCACGGTTGGCAGTGGGCTGTGCTGGCGGTCGTGCTGCTCCGGCTGACGGTGGCCCGTGGCGGTGCCGTCGGGGCCCTGCTGGCCGCCGGTGGGCTGGGCGTGGTGGCTGCCCTGGCCGGCCTGCCGGTGACCTGACCCGCCCGGCCGCCCGGCCGCCCGGCCAGGTCCGGCCGGGCGGCCGGGGCAGGGAAGGGTTGGCCCCCGGTCAGGCCCGGGCCGGTCAGGTCGGGCCCGGTCAGGTCGGGCCCGGTCAAGTCGGGGGAGCGGTCAGCCGCCCACCCGGACCGGAGCCACCGCGCCCGTCGCCGCGCCCGATGCCGCGGCGGCCGTGGCGACCGCCTCGGCCGCGGAGCCCAGCAGGTCCAGCGGTTCCAGCGGCATCGTCCGGGCGGCCGTCGCGGCCCGGACCAGCGCCTGCATCACCCGCAGGTCGTCGCCCTGCTCCGGGTGCCACTGCACGCCGAGGGTGAAGCCCGGCCCCTCGATCGCCTCGATCGTCCCGTCGGGGGCCAGCGCGCCGACCCGCAGCCCCTCGCCCAGCCGGTCCACGGCCTGGTGGTGGAAGGTCGGCACGGTCAGCTCGGTCTCGGGGAAGAGGTCGCCGAGCAGGGTGCCCGGCACCGGCCGGACCGGATGGGCGCCGTACGCGCCGGGCGAACCCGCGTGCACGTCGGGGTCGACCACGTCCGGCAGGTGCTGCAGCAGCGAGCCGCCGCACACCACGTTGAGCAGCTGCATGCCCCGGCAGATGCCGAGCAGCGGCAGCCCGGAGGCCAGCGCGGCCCGGACGAGGGCGGTCTCCCAGTGGTCCCGTTCGGGGGCGTCCGCCTCGGTGAGCGGGTGCGGCGACTGTCCGTAGTACGCCGGGTCCATGTCGGGGCCGCCGGAGATGACCAGCGCGTCCAGCCGGGCGAGCACCTCCGGCGCGCGCTCCGGCGCGTCCGGTGGCAGCAGCACCGCCACACCGCCCGCGTCCCGGACGAACGCCGTGTAGCGCTCGGGCACCAGGGCGACCCGTCGGCTCCGCCAGTTGCTCCAGCTCACGTCGACCAGGTAGGTGCTGACGCCGATGAAAGGCCTGCGATCCATGGCGGGAATTCTCCACCAGCCACCCTCGGTATCTCCTCAACCACGCCGCGCGGCGCGCCAAGGCCGCCCGCCCTCCCCGGGCGGGCCGTCGGCAGGCCGTACGGTTCGCTGAGACCCGCGCCGCACCGAGGAGCAGGAGCCCCGATGTCCGACACCCCGGTCTGCCGCCGCCTGGTCGGACGGACGGCGGTGGTCACCGGCGCGGGCGGCGGGATCGGTCTCGCGGCCGCCCGCCGGCTCGCCGCCGAGGGGGCCGAGGTGGTCTGCGCGGATCTCGACGAGCGGGCCGGCGCGGCCGCGGCGCGACAGGTCGGCGGGCTCTTCGTGCACACCGACGTCACCGACCCGGCCATGGTCGAGGCGCTCTTCGACGAGGCCTACGAGACCTTCGGCGGCATCGACGTGGCCTTCCACAACGCCGGGGGCCGGCCGCCCGGGGACGGCTCGATCCTCACCACCGACCTGGACGCCTGGCGCCGGGTGCAGGAGGCCGACCTCACCTCGGTGTTCCTCTGCTGCCGGGCCGTACTGCCCTACATGCGCCGGCACGGGCGCGGATCCATCATCAACGCCGCCGGGTTCGGAGCCCTCCCGGGCGCCGAGGGCCCGGCGGTCTCGGCGGTCGCGGCCCAGGGCGGGGTGGTGGCGCTGTCGCGCGAGCTGGGGGTGCGGTTCGCCCGCGAGGGGATCCGGGTGAACGCGCTCCTGCCGGGCCCGGTCGGCAGCCCGCAGCTGCAGGAGCCGTCCGCCGAGGACCTGGACGAGGCGGCCCGCCGGCTGCCGCACGTCCCGCTCGGCCGCTTCGCGGCACCGGAGGAGATCGCGGCCGCCGTCGCCTTCCTGGCGAGTGACGACTCCTCGTTCGTCACGGCGAGCGAATTCCCGGTGGACGGCGGGGTCTCCGGTGCCCGCGGCGCCCCGCTCCGGCGCCCGGGAATCGGCTGACCGCAGGGCCGGAAAGGGCTCTGAGCGGGCCCCGGCGCGGGTTCTCACCGTAATCTCATCCAGAACCGGCGAATAGGCCGTTCTGCTGATATCGCGTTTATCCGCCGCCGTTTAGATTCTTCGACGTGAGCGAGACGATTCCCGCCGGGTGGTACCCGGATCCCCAGGACACCACCAGTGACCCCCGGCCGCAGCGCTGGTGGGACGGCAAGGCCTGGACCGCCGGCACCCGCCCGGTGCCCTCGGACGCGCCCGCGCCCGCGCCCGCGGAGGCCGACCCGGCCTCGGACACACCCGCCGGCCCGGACGCCCCCGGTGCCCCGGACGCGCCGGCCGCCTCCGACCCGACCGGATCCCCGGACGCGCCGGCCGCCTCCGACCCGACCGGATCCCCGGACGCGCCGGCCGCCGGTGCCGAGGAGGAGCCCCGGGTGCTGGAGGGCGAGGTGCTGCAGAACGGTGCCTCCGTCCGCTACCCCGAGCTCCCGCCGCCGATCGGGGCGGTGCCGGGCGGGGCGGCCCCGAGCGGCCGGAAGGGCTTCCGCAAGCCGTCCCGGGCGGTCGTCGTGGCGGCGTCCGTCGCGGCGCTGCTGGGTCTGGCGGTCGGCTCCGGGGTCACCTTCCTCGCGGTGGGCGGCCATTCGGAGACCCGCGCGGCCCACCGCGACGGCAAGAACTTCCTCTTCAACGGGGAGAACGGCCCCCGCGGCGGCGTGCCGGGCCAGAACGGGCGCAACGGCCAGGGCGTCCCCAACATCCCGGGGCAGAACGGCCAGGGCGGGAACGGCCAGGGCGTCCCCAACCTGCCGGGGCAGAACGGCCAGGGCCAGAACGGCGGTCGAGGCGGCGGCAACGGTTCCGACGACGGCGCCTCCGCCGGGACGGCCGCCGACCTGGTCAACCGGATCACCCTGCCGATCCCGTCCGGCTGGGAAGGCGGCACCGTCGCCGGCGGCTACGCCGGGCTGACCATCGGCTCCTACACCTGCGCCGGCACCGACAGCGACACCTGCTCGCTCGGCGGCGCGGTCACCAGCCGGATCGAGGGCACCGACGCACAGGCGGCGGCCAAGGCCGACATCGCCAAGGCGGCCCAGGAGTCCTACGGGGACAGCCCGTCCCACGAGGAGCTGAAGTCGGAGGCGGTGAAGGTGGCCGGCCGCGACGGCTACCTCGTCCGCTGGAAGGTGAAGGCGGCCAAGGGCAGCGACGGGTACGTCGAGACGGTGGTCTTCCCCACCGCGGACGGCAAGGCCCTGACCGCCCTGCACCTCGGCTTCGACGTCGACCCCAAGGCGCCGGACCTGGCCCTGATGGACACCATCGTGAAGGGCGTCGCGGAGTACACCGGCAAGGCCCTGCCGGGCGGCGCCGGCGACGGCACCACCACCTGACGCACCGCGCCCGACACATCGCGGCCCGACACACCGCCCGGGCCGTGCGAACGGCAGAACGGCCGGCCCGCTCCCCGAAGTACGGGAGCGGGCCGGCCGTCCGGCGTCCGCCGTCGGCGCTGTGCGGCCGGTGCCCGAAGGCCGGCGGTCAGGCCGAGGCGCGGGCCGCGTCGGCGCGGCGGCGGCGCAGCACCAGCGCACCCCAGCCGGCGCCGACCGCGACGGCGCCGGCCAGCATCAGCGGGCCGGCCTGGGAGGTGCCGCCGACGGCGGCGGCCTGAGCCTGGACGGCGGGCGCGTCCGGCGCGGTGTCGCCGCCGTGGCCGTAGTGGTCGACGGTGGACTTCGCCGCGGCCGCGGCGATCTGCTGGTCCGACGGGGCGGCCGGGGCGGCGGCCAGCTTCGGCTGCGCGGAGGGGAAGTCCACGTCCGAGCAGCTGTAGAACGCCTCGGGGCTGTCGCTGCGCTGCCAGGTCATGTAGAGCAGCTGGCGGCCGGTGCGCTGCGGCAGGTTGCCGGTGAAGTTGTAGAAGCCGTCGGTCGCGGTCCGGGTCACCTGGGTCTGCGCGACCGGGGTCGGGTCGAGGTCGGACCACTTCAGCGGCTTGGTCGGGTCGTAGCCGGCCTTGGTGATGTAGACGGTCATCAGGCCGATGTGCGCGGCGGTGACCCGGAACTTGAAGTTGTACGGCCCCGCCGCGACGGCGGTGGCCGGCCAGTCGGTGCGGGCCATGTCGAGGGCCTTGTACTTGTCGCGGTTGGCCGAGCAGAGCTTGCCGTCCGGGATGAGCGCCTGGTGCTGGCCGTTGGCGTTGGCGATGTTGACCTCGTTCCAGTCGTAGAGCGGCTGGGTGCCGCTCTGTGCGACGAGGTCCTTGCACACCTGGGACTGGGGGTGCTCGGGGCCTTCGGCGAAACAGGCCGCCACTCGGCTGACCGGGTTGGACATCGAGCCGTGCGCGCCGGCGGTGCCGGCCGAGGTGAGGGCGGTGAGCAGCACGGTGGATCCGACGACGCCGAGCGCGAGGGCTCTGCGGTGGAGCGACATGGGGACTCCTTGACGGTGCTTCGGGGTCGAACGATGTGGGGGACGGGCACGTCTGCCCGAGGTCGCGACCTCGGCCCGAGCGTATGATTGGTCTGGACCAGGTGGCAATAGCCCGGCGCTGGACAGTTTCTGACGGTTGGTCGCCGCTGGCGGCAGCAGGCCGCCGGGCCGGGTCGGGCCGTACGGCGGGCGGCGGTCCGCGCCGGGGGGCTGGGTCGGCGTGGCCCGATGGGCTGCCGGTCGGTCCAGCAACACGCCTGCTGGGGAACGGAGTTGTCGATTCCGTCGATCCTCGGGCCGAGGCGGGCGAGGCAGCCGCCCGGCGGCCCGGCGGCCGGCGCCGGGTGCGGGCGGGGTCGGGCGGCGGCCCGCCGGTACGGCGTCCGCGCGGTTCCCGCTTGAGGTCCTCTTAAGGGCCGTCTGAGGGCGAATTCAGATTGTCCGGCGGCCCCGTGGTACAGCCGTCCACCGGGAAGCCGGCCACATCGGCGTCGTCGCCACCGACGTCCCCGACGCCCCGGTCTCCGCCTCCACGACAGCCCCCGTCCCCTCGCCGGGGCGCACCCGCACCACGGTGGAGCAACGGCGCCGCGCGGGGCCGGTGGGTCAGAGGAAGGTCTTCCCCTCGCCCCGGTAGGTCGGCACGCTGCGCACCACCTGGTCACCCTCGATCAGGTGCAGCTCGGCGAACCGCTCGCACAACTCGCCCGCCTTGGCGTGCCGGAACCACACCCGGTCGCCGATCAGCAGGTCGTCGGCCGCCGCGCCGAGCAGCGGTGTCTGCACCTCGCCCGCGCCCTCCATCGGGTCGTAGGACAGCCCGGTGGGCAGGTACGGGACGGGGGAGCGGTCCGCGCCCGCGGGGCCGGAGGCGGGGTAGCCGCCGCCGAGCACCGTCACCACCCCCAGGCCGGGGCGGCGCACCACCGGCTGGGCGAACAGTGCGGCCGGCCGGCCCTGGAACGCGCGGTAGTTGTCGAACAGTCGCGGCACGTACAGGCCGGACCCGGCCGCCACCTCGGTCACCGCCCGCTCGGCGACGGTGGACTCGACACTGCCCGTCCCGCCCCCGTTGACGAACTCCAGGTCCGCGACCTCCCGCAGCCGGCGTACCACCGCGGCCCGGCGCGTGGCCAGTTCGGTGCGCGCCTTGGCCTGCATCAGCCGGATCATCCGCGAGCGCAGCGGACGCCCCGCGACGCTGTCGCCGACACCCGCGATGTGCCCCTCGTAGGCCATCAGGCCGACCACCCGGAACCCCGGGCGCCGCTGCACCAGTTCGGCGAGCGCGCCCAGCTCGTCGGGAGTGCGCAGCGGCGATCGCCGGGCGCCGACCCGGACCTTGCCGCCGAGGAGTTCCAGCGAGGTGTCCAGCTCCAGGCAGACCCGGACCTCCTGGTTGCCACCGCGGGACCGGTCGATCAGGTCGAGCTGGGCCGGGTCGTCCACCAGGACGGTCACCGCGCCGGCGAGTGCGGCGTCGGCGGTCAGTTCGGCGTAGCCGGCCCGGTCGGCGGACGGGTAGGCGAGCAGGATGTCGTCGAAGCCGGCGCGGGCCAGCCAGAGCGACTCCTCCAGCGTGAAGCTCATGATCCCGGCGAAGCCGTCCCGGGTCAGGACCCGCTCCAGCAGTGCCCGGCAGCGCACCGACTTGCTGGCCACCCGGACGGGCTTGCCGGCCGCCCGGCGCACCAGGTCGTCGGCGTTGGCGTCGAAGGCGGCCAGGTCGACGATCGCGACGGGGGCGTCCAGGTGCGCGGTGGCCCGGTCGTAGCGGGCGCGGTCGGCGGCGGGTGACGGCCGGGTCGGCCCCGGGCTCGCGGGCGCGGCGGTACGGGCGGGGGCTTCGGGCTTGGCCATGGCCGCAGACTGCCACACCGGGCCTACCGGTGGGTAGGGCCGTGGGGCGGTCAATCCGCGCCGCCTGGGACCAGTGCTTCCACCGCCGCCACGGCCACCGACTCGACCAGGGCGATGCCGCTCTCCTCGGTGCTGTTCCCGTCCGAGAGCACGGCCACCAGCAGGTCGCGCCCGTCGCGGGTGACCAGGCCGATGCTGTTGACCGCCCAGAGGCCGTCGGTGCTGCGGGACAGCCAGCCGTTCTTGAGCTTCGCCGCGCCGTCCGGGTCGGCCGCGGCGGAGACGCCCCAGTCCTGGCCGTCCGCTATCAGGCTCATCAGGTCCTGCAGGTAGCCGCGGTCGTCGGCGTCGAGCGGCGAGTCCGCGGTGAAGATCACCCGGAGCAGCCGGAGCTGGTCCTCGGTCGTGGTGGTGGTCAGGCCCCAGTAGCCGTCGCGGCCGGCCGTCGTCCGGGTCAGGCCGAAGGCCCGGTTGGCCTCGTCGAGCCCGTCCGCCCCGCCGATCGCCTGGTAGAGCTCGCTGGCGGCGTCGTTGTCGCTCTGCTCGATCATCGACTCGGCCAGGGTCCGCTGCGCGGCCGGGAGAGCGGTGTCGGTCTGCCGGAGCAGGGCCGCCAGGATGTCCGCCTTCACGATGCTGGCGGTGACGAAGGCGTGGCCGCCGGCGCCGCTCGTCCCGTCGTCGTCCGCGTCGGCCCCGGGAGTGGCGCCGTCCGGCCCGGGCAGCTGCGAGCCGGCGGTGACGCCGGAGTCGAGGTCCAGTACCGACACCGCCACCGCGCCCTCCGCGTCGGCCCCGGCGTCGGCCACCGCCTCCCCGACCGTCCGGGCGGCCCGGGCGCTCGCCTCGGGCAGGGCGGCGGCCGTCGCGGACGGACTGCCGCTGTCCCCGATGGGGGCGGTGGCGGCCGGGCGGGCCACCAGTTGCCCGCCGCCCGTCCCGAGCGACAGCGCGACCGCGGTGGCGACCGCCGCCAGCAGCGTGAACAGGCCGGTCCGCAGCGGTCGGTGCCGTCGCCGGCGGGCGCGGTGTCGGGGGCTCATGTCTCCATGGTGGCGCTCGCGGCTGGGGGAAGCATGAGTTCGCCGTGAACGCATGCTGAGAGAGCCGACCGGGTCGTGGCATAGGCTCGCCGGGTGGACCGCAAGAACATTCCGAACCCAGGTTTCGCCGACGACGACGGCACCGCCGACCCCGCCCTCAGCCGGGCGCTCGACCGCTGGTCGCGGGGCGCGTCCGCGGAGCGGCCGGACCCGTTCGCCGACCGGGAGGTGCTGGCCGCGCTGAGGCCCAGCCGTCTGATGGTCCCGATCGTGGCCCTGCTGGGCGAGGTGGAGACCGACGAGCGCGGCCTGCGGCACGAGAAGACCAGCGACATGGCCGTCCCCGTCATCGAGGCCGCCGACGGCCGGCGGGCGCTGCCGGCCTTCACCTCGTTGGAGGCCCTGGCCCGCTGGCGCGCGGACGCCCGGCCGGCGCCGGTGGCGGCGCCGCAGGCCGTCCTGGCGGCGTACGCGGAGCGGGCGGACACCCTGCTGATCGATCCGGCGGGTCCGGTGACGTACCGGCTGTCAGGTGCCCGGATGCGGGCCGTGGCGGAGAACCGGGAGTACCTGCCGCCGCCGGCCGACCCGGAGGTGCGCGAGGCCGTGCGCCGGGTGCTGGCGGCGGAGCCGGCGGTGGACGCCGGGTATCTGGGCGCGGGCGGGGAGGGGGACGGGACGCTGGCGCTGGTGCTCGCCCCGGACACCGCCGAGGGCGAGCTGCGCGGCACGGTCGACCGGCTGGTCGCGGCGCTGGTCGGCGACCCGGTGCTGCGGGTGCGCCTGGACCGCGGGCTGGAGCTGGCGCTGCTGCGCGCGGAGCTGCCGCAGGAGCCCCTCTACCGGCGCTGAGCGGCCCGGCCGGCGCCGGCCGGCCGACGACCCGGTGCCGCCACCCGGCGTGGAACGCTCCCGGACGTGCCGATGCCCCCGAGCGAACCGCTCGGGGGCATCGGGGCGTCCGGGCCGGGCGTCGCTCAGGAGTAGACGGGCCCGGTGAACTTCTCGCCGGGGCCGGCGCCCGGGGCGTCCGGCACCAGGGAGGCCTCGCGGAAGGCCAGCTGGAGCGAGCGCAGGCCGTCCCGCAGCGGCGCGGCATGGAAGTTGCTGATCTCGGGGGCGCCCGCCGTCACCAGGCCGGCCAGCGCGGTGATCAGCTTGCGGGCCTCGTCGAGGTCCTTGTCCGCGGCGCCGCCCTCGGCGAGACCGCACTTCACGGCGGCCGCGCTCATCAGGTGCACCGCCACGGTGGTGATCACCTCGACCGCCGGGACCTCGGCGATGTCACGGGTGAGGTCGTCGAAGCCGATCGCCCCTTCGTCCTCGGAGGCGTTGGTGTCGGTGGGCTCGCTGCTCAAGGGGGACTCACTCCGTCGTGCCGGTGTACGTACACCAGGGAGCGTACAAGGGGCCGCGCGGGACTCGCGCGGGCCGGGGTGGCGCCCGGCGGGTGCCCCGGGGCGGACCAGGAGGAGGCCCGGCGCGGCGCGTGCGGGCTGCCGGGGGAGGGCGGAATACCCATGACCGGGCAAACGCTGTATGCTTCGAGACTGACCGGCCAGGAACCCGCGAGGGTCCCCGGCCAGCAAGTGGAGGCTCCACCCAGGAGGCCCGAGAGGGCAACCGCGAAAGTCTCCCACCTGATCGGCCTCGCGGTCGACGGGTCCCGGTCCGCGACGTACGCCGCAAGGCGCACAGTCGCCAGCAGCGTCCCTCACCAGGGCGTCGCCCCCGGATGTGTGGAGCCCCGCTTGCACCGAGCGGGGCTTTTTTCGTGTCGCGGTGCGTGCAGCCAACCAGCAAGTGGGCAGCGCAGCACGAATGAAGCCCCGCCCAGTGGTCGAGTTCACTACGTGCGACCGCCGTCCGACGGCCGCATCGGAAAAGGTGCAACCGAGGAGGCCCCATCAGCACCGAGCCCCGCATCAACGACCGGATTCGCGTCCCCGAGGTGCGACTCGTCGGTCCCAGCGGCGAGCAGGTCGGCATCGTGCCGCTTGCCAAGGCGCTGGAGCTTGCGCAGGAGTACGACCTCGACCTCGTCGAGGTCGCGGCGACCGCCCGGCCGCCGGTGTGCAAGCTCATGGACTACGGCAAGTTCAAGTACGAGTCGGCCATGAAGGCCCGTGAGGCGCGCAAGAACCAGGCGCACACGGTCATCAAGGAGATGAAGCTCCGGCCGAAGATCGACCCGCACGACTATGACACCAAGAAGGGTCACGTCGTTCGGTTCCTCAAGCAGGGCGACAAGGTCAAGATCACGATCATGTTCCGCGGTCGTGAGCAGTCGCGCCCCGAGCTGGGCTTCCGACTGCTGCAGCGGCTGGCGAACGACGTCCAGGACCTGGGCTTCGTGGAGTCCTCGGCCAAGCAGGACGGCCGTAACATGATCATGGTGCTTGGCCCGCACAAGAAGAAGACCGAGGCGATGGCCGAGGCCCGCGCGATCGCGGACGCCCGTAAGGCCGAGCGTCAGGGCCGCAACACCGGCCCCGACGCCGCCGCGGACGACGACGCAGCGCTTGAGGCCGAGAACGCCGCAGCCGAGGCGGAGGCCGACGAGGCCGACGACGCCGAGGACGCGGACGAGACCGACGCCGAGGTCGAGCAGCCGACCGAGGTCTCCCAGGACGCCTGAGCCCCAGGGCTCGGGACCGTCCGGGAGGACCGGTCACCAAGGTGGCGGGGCACCCGCCCGGCCACCACAGATCAATCCAGTCCCTGCCCGCGCGGCACCACCGCGCGGGCAGGAACGGGACCGACGAGGAGAGACGGCGACATGCCGAAGCAAAAGACGCACAGCGGCGCCAGCAAGCGCTTCAAGATCAGCGGCTCCGGGAAGGTGCTGCGCGAGCGTGCCGGCCGTCGCCACCTGCTCGAGCACAAGCCCTCGACCCTGACCCGCAAGCTCGCCGGGACGGTCGTGGTGGCTCCGGCCGATGTCAAGAAGGTCAAGAAGCTTCTCGGCAAGTGATCCCCTTCCCACGGCCACGCCGTGGGACCGGCTGATCCTTCCCGACCCATTCGAATGACGGACCACGTGAAGTAGTCCGTGGTCCAACCCAAGGAGTAATGAAGTGGCACGCGTCAAGCGGGCAGTAAACGCCCACAAGAAGCGCCGGGTCATCCTCGAGCGGGCCAGCGGTTACCGCGGCCAGCGGTCGCGCCTGTACCGCAAGGCCAAGGAGCAGGTCACCCACTCGCTCGTTTACAACTACAACGACCGCAAGAAGCGCAAGGGCGACTTCCGTCAGCTCTGGATCCAGCGCATCAACGCTGCGGCTCGTGCCAACGGCATCACCTACAACCGCTTCGTGCAGGGTCTGAAGGCTGCCAACGTCGAGATCGACCGCAAGATGCTGGCCGACCTGGCCGTCAACGACCCGGCCGTCTTCGCGTCGCTCGTCGAGGTGGCCCAGAAGGCGCTGCCGACCGACGTCAACGCCCCCCGGGCCGCCGCCGACGCCGCCTGATCCTCCCGGATCAGGTGCCCCGGCACCGCGTAGCTCACCGATCGGACCCGCAGGCACGCTCCTGCGGGTCCGATTCGCATTCACCCGAGGCCGCACCGGGGCCCGGCGCTGCCCGCGGGCGGGCGACCCCCGCCCGCAGACCGGGCCGCCGAAGGGGCGTCCGACCGCATCCGACGGCGCCCGCCCGCCCGGCGCGCGCCTCCCACGGCAACCCCTGCCCGGAGACGAGACCATGCAGAGCACCGACATCCCCCTGCTGACCTCCTTGCGCTCGCCCCGCGTCGTCGCCGCCCGCCGGCTGGCCAAGCGCAACCAGCGCACCAAGGAGCGCCGCTTCCTCGCCGAGGGCCCGCAGGCCGTCCGCGAGGCCGTCGCGTACGGGCAGCTGCCGGGCACGTCCGAGCATGCGGTGGTCGAGATCTACCTCACCCAGGAGGCCGCGGACCGGCACGCCGACATCGTCGACGCCGCCCGCGCCGAAGGACTCCCGCTGCTCACCGCGACCGACGAAGTGATCGCCGAGATCTGCGACACCGTCACCCCGCAGGGCATCGTCGCGCTCTGCCGCTTCATCGACACCCCCTTCGAGGACGTGCTGCGTGCCCGGCCCCGGCTGGTCGCCGTGCTGGCCCACGTCCGCGACCCCGGCAACGCCGGCACCGTGCTGCGGACCGCCGACGCGGCCGGCGCGGACGCGGTGGTGCTCACCGACGCCTCCGTGGACCTGTACAACCCCAAGGCCGTCCGGGCCTCGGTCGGCAGCCTCTTCCACCTCCCGGTCGCCGTCGGCGTCCCGGTCGAGGAGGCCGTCGCACGGCTCCGCGAGGCCGGCGTGCGGGTGCTCGCCGCCGACGGCGCGGGGGAGCGCGACCTCGACCAGGAGCTCGACGAGGGCACCCTGGGCGCGCCCGGCGCATGGGTGTTCGGCAACGAGGCCTGGGGTCTGCCGGAGGAGACCCGCGCGCTCACCGACGAGGTGGTGCGCGTGCCCATCCACGGGCACGCCGAGAGCCTCAACCTCGCCACGGCCGCCGCCGTCTGCCTCTATGCCTCCGCCCGGGCCCAGCGCTCGCCCGGAGGGTGTCGCGCACAGGGGTAGGGACGCTAGGGTCACTCCGGTGGGGGGAAGTACACGGTGGGTAATCGGGGAGGACACCCATGGCCGGCAGCGGGGCAGAGCTCGATCCGGACGACCTGCCCGACGGGCTGGTGATCGCGGGCGCCGACGGCCGGGTGGAGTGCTTCAACAGCGCCGCCACCCGCCTCACCGGCATCGCCCCGGGCGCCGCCCTCGGCAGCCCGCTGGCGGCCGCGCTCCCGCTGGAGGACCTCGACGGGCGCCGCTGGTGGCAGCTCACCGACCCGTACGGCGGGCTGGCCACCCGCACCGGCCAGCCCGAACGCAACCTGCTGCTGCCCGGCGGCCGTGAGGTGCTGGTCTCCGCCCGGTACGTGCGGGAGCACCCGTGCGGGCCGCTGCTGCGGGTGGTGATCGCGCTGCGCGGCACCGAGGAACGCCGCCGCACCGAGCGCAGCCACGCCGAGCTGATCGCCACCGTCGCGCACGAGCTGCGCTCCCCGCTCACCAGCGTCAAGGGGTTCACCGCGACCCTGCTGGCCAAGTGGGAGCGGTTCACCGACGGCCAGAAGCGCCTGATGCTGGAGACGGTGGACGCGGACGCCGACCGGGTCACCCGGCTGATCGCCGAACTGCTGGACATCTCCCGGATCGACGCCGGTCGGCTGGAGGTCCGCAAGCAGGTGGTCGACCTCGCGGCGGCCGTGCGCCGGCACGTGGACGGCAAGGTCGCGGCCGGTATCCCGGAGGAGCGCTTCGACATCCGGATCACCGAGCCGCTCACCCAGCTCTGGGCCGACCCCGACAAGGTCGACCAGGTCCTGGGCAACCTGCTGGAAAATGCCGTGCGGCACGGCGAGGGAACTGTCACGATCGAGGTGGCACCGGCCAAGGAGGTCGTCGAGGCACCCGTCTGGGAGCGCCCCGGCACCCCACCCCGAGTCCTGGAAGGCACAGCGGTCACCGTGAGCGACGAAGGCGGAGGCATCCCCGAGGAGTCGATGCCGCGCGTCTTCACCCGCTTCTGGCGCGGCAGTAAGCGCGGCGGCACCGGCCTCGGCCTCTACATCGTCAAGGGCATCGTCGAGGCCCACGGCGGCTCGATCCGGGTCGACCGCGCGCCCGGCGGCGGCGCCCGGTTCCGATTTATCCTGCCCGCCGGCATCCCCGACTTCATGCTCTGACCGAGCCCCGGGGCCCCGCCGGCGGGCGCCCCGAAGCCCCCCGCCGGGCCATCCCATCCAGGGCCGCCTCCCACCCCGCCATTTTCGAACCCTCCCGCACCCCCGGCACCGCGAGCGAGCCGAAGGGGCGCGCCGGTGCCGAAAGGGAGAAGGGCCAAGATCCCGACGTAGGGGGGATCGCAGTGCCCGCCGACCGTCGGCACCGGACGAGAAGCGCCCCGGAGGCGAGCCGAGCCCATCAGGGGGCCGACTACACTCGACCCTTGGCGTCGTATGGGACGCCCGGCGCGGCCGAGCCGCGGACACCCACCCTCCACCTGCGGGGAGCGGCTGCCCGTGCCCCGGCCACGTCGGGCGTACCGCAGAGGCGGAACCAGCCACCTTTACCTGAGCACGGACGAGCAGGAGCACGGGAAAGATAGAGATGTCGGCACCCAATAAGTCGTACGACCCGGTAGAGGTCGAGGCACTCAAGCCCGAAGAGGTCGAGCACGCCAGGGACGAGGCCCTCGCGGCCTTCGCCGCGGCCGGCTCCCTCGACGAGCTCAAGCAGGCCAAGGTCGCCCACACCGGCGACCGCTCCGCACTGTCCCTCGCCAACCGCGAGATCGGCGCCCTCCCGCCGCACGCCAAGGCGGCGGCGGGCAAGCTGATCGGCCAGGCCCGGGGCGCTGTCAACCAGGCCCTGGCCCGGCGGCAGACCGAGCTGGAGGCGGAGCGCGACGCCCGCGTGCTGGTCGAGGAGGCGGTGGACGTCACCCTGCCGTTCGACCGTGCCCCGCGCGGCGCCCGGCACCCGCTCACCACCCTCGCGGAGCGCATCGAGGACACCTTCGTCGCGATGGGCTACGAGGTCGCCGAGGGCCCCGAGGTCGAGGCGGAGTGGCTCAACTTCGACGCCCTCAACCTGGGCCCGGACCACCCCGCCCGGTCGATGCAGGACACCTTCTTCGTCCAGGCCCCGGACGGCTCCGCCGACTCCGGCGTGGTGCTGCGCACCCAGACCTCCCCGGTCCAGATCCGCAGCATGCTCGACCGCGAGCCCCCGGTCTACGTGATCTGCCCCGGCCGGGTCTACCGGACGGACGAGCTGGACGCCACCCACACCCCGGTGTTCCGGCAGCTGGAGGGCCTGGCGGTGGACGAGGGGATCACCTTCGCCGACCTCAAGGGCACCATCGAACTGCTGGTCGCCAAGCTCATCGGCGACGGCCTGGAGCTGCGCTGGCGGCCCTCGTACTTCCCGTTCACCGAGCCGAGCGCCGAGATCGACCTGCAGTGCTTCGTCTGCCGGGGCGAGAGCATCGGCAACCCGGACCGCCCCTGCCGCACCTGCTCCTCCGAGGGCTGGATCGAGCTCGGCGGCTGCGGCGTGGTCAACCCGCGCGTCCTGATCGCCGCCGGTGTCGACCCGAACCGCTACAGCGGGTTCGCCTTCGGCCTCGGTCTGGAGCGAATCCTGATGAACCGCCACAGCGTCGCCGACATGCGCGACATGGTCGAGGGTGACGTGCGCTTCACCCTCCCGTTCGGGATGGAGATCTGATGCGCGTCCCGCTTTCCTGGCTGCGTGAGTACGTCGACCTGCCGGCGGGCGAGACCGGCCGCGACGTGGCGGCCCGGCTGGTCCGCGCCGGCCTCGAGGTCGAGACCGTCGAGCAGCTCAACGGCGACCTCAAGGGCCCGCTGGTGGTCGGCCAGGTGCTGTCCATCGAGGAGCTCTCCGGCTTCAAGAAGCCGATCCGGCACTGCTTCGTCAACGTCGGCGACGCCAACGGCACCGGCGAGCCGCAGGAGATCGTCTGCGGCGCGACCAACTTCGCCGTCGGCGACAAGGTCGTCGTCGTGCTGCCGGGCGCCGTGCTGCCCGGTCCCTTCCCGATCGCCGCGCGGCAGACCTACGGCCACACCTCGGCCGGCATGATCTGCTCCGCCCGCGAGCTCGGCATGGGCGACGACCACAACGGCATCATCGTGCTCCCGCCGGAGTACGAGCCCGGCACCGACGCGATCGAGCTGCTCCAGCTGGTCGACGAGGTGCTGGACATCGCGGTCACCCCCGACCGCGGCTACTGCCTCTCGATGCGCGGTGTCGCCCGCGAGGCCGCCGCCGCGTACGGTCTGCCGCTCGCCGACCCGGCGCTGCTGGACGTGCCGCCGGCCAACAGCTACGGCTACCTGGTGAAGGTCGCCGACCCGGTGGGCTGCGACCGTTTCGTCGCCCGCACGGTCGTCGGCATCGACCCGGGGGCCAAGTCGCCGATCTGGCTGCAGCGCCGTCTGCAGAAGGCCGGCATCCGCCCGATCTCGCTGACCGTCGACATCACGAACTACGTGATGCTGGAGGTCGGCCAGCCCCTGCACGCCTACGACCGGGGCCGCGTCGACGGCCCGATCCAGGTCCGCCGGGCGCAGGAGGGCGAGATCCTCACCACTCTCGACGGCGTCAAGCGCAAGCTGTCCGCCGAGGACCTGCTGATCTGCGACAACTCCGGCCCGATCGGCCTGGCCGGTGTCATGGGCGGGGCCAGCACCGAGATCCTCGACGCCGTCCTGGACCCGGAGACCGGCGAGTCCAGCGGCTCCACCGAGGTGATCATCGAGGCGGCGCACTTCGACTCCGTCTCGGTCGCCCGCACCGCCAAGCGCCACAAGCTGCCCTCCGAGGCGTCCAAGCGCTTCGAGCGCGGCGTCGACCCGGAGGCCGCCCGCGCCGCCGCCCAGCGCGCCGTGGACCTGCTGGTCCTGATCGCCGGGGGCACCGCCGAGGCCGGGGTCACCGACATCGCGGCCCCGCACCCGCTGCGCACCATCACCATCCCGGCGGACCTGCCCGACCGGGTCGCCGGCACCGTGTACGGCCGTGAGACGGTCGCCCGGCGCCTGCAGGAGGTGGGCTGCTCCGTCGCGGGCGCCGACGTCCTGGAGGTCACCCCGCCGACCTGGCGCCCCGACCTCACCGACCCGTACGACCTCGCCGAGGAGGTCATCCGCCTGGAGGGGTACGACAACGTCCCCGCCCGGATGCCCACCGTGCCGCCGGGCAAGGGCCTGACCGAGGCCCAGCGGATGCACCGCCGGGTCGGCGTCGCGCTCGCCGCCGCCGGCTACGTCGAGGTCAACAACTACCCGTTCGTCGGCGAGGCCGCCTTCGACGCGCTCGGCCTGGAGAAGGACGACCGCCGCCGCCGTACGGTGAAGCTGGTCAACCCGCTCAACGAGGAGGAGCCGGCGCTGCGCACCACGCTGCTGCCGGGCCTGCTCGGGGCGCTGCGCCGCAACGTCGGCCGCGGCAACACCGACCTGGCGATCTTCGAGACGGGCACCGTCTTCCTGCCGAAGGACGAGCTGTCGGTCGCGCCGCGCCCGGCCGTGGACCGCCGCCCGACCGCGGCGGAGCTCGCCGAGCTGAACGCCGCCCTGCCCGACCAGCCGCGCCGGGTCGCCGTCGCGCTGGCCGGCGAGCGGCTGCCCCACGGCTGGTGGGGCAAGGGTGCGCAGGCCGGCTGGGCGGACGCCGTCGAGGCGGCCCGTACGGTGGCCCGCGCCGCCGGCGTCGAGCTGACCGTCCGCCAGGGCCAGCTGATGCCCTGGCACCCGGGCCGCTGCGCCGAGCTGCTGGTCGCGGGCACCGACCGGGTGGTCGGCCACGCGGGTGAGCTGCACCCGCGGGTGGTCAAGGCGCTCGGCCTGCCGGACCGCACCAGCGCGATGCAGATCGACCTCGACCTGCTGACCGCCGACGGCGCCGAGCGGGTCACCGGCCCGACGGTGTCCGCCTACCCGGTGGCCACCCAGGACGTCGCCCTGATCGTCGACTCCGCCGTGCCGGCCGCCGAGGTCGAGGCCGCGCTGCGGGCCGGCGCGGGCGAGCTGCTGGAGGCCATTCGGCTGTTCGACGTCTTCACCGGCGAGCAGGTCGGCGAGGGCAAGAAGTCGCTCGCGTACGCGCTGCGCTTCCGGGCCACCGACCGGACGCTGACCGCCGACGAGGCGACGGCGGCCCGTGAGGCGGCGGTCGCCGAGGCCGTGGCCCGTACGGGAGCCGCACTGCGCGGAGTCTGAGGCAACTGCTGGCAGGGGCCCCGCCCCCGGACCGTTCGCGGTCCGGGGGCGGGGCCTTTCGCATGCGCCGGGCGGCATCTGGCAGGTTCACGCCATGATGAGAAGGGGTCTCGATGGCGGAGGTCGGCCGCCCGGCCGCCCGCCACCCCTCCTGGCTGTCCTGAGCTGCGCTTTCCTGTGGCCGCGGGCGTGAGGGGCCGGTCCGGCGCCGGGGTTGCGCACAGAAGTTCTCCGCAAGGCCCTTGCGGTGCGGGGGAGATGAGCGCTTGAATCAGTTAGGAAAGTTTCCTAACGAGAGCAGTCGGGCACCCCCATGCCCGCGCCTCCATCTCCCCCCGGTGCGCCGGTACCTCCGACGGCGCAGACAGAAGACGGAGCGTCACATGAAGCCCCAGAACCGGACCGTTCGGATAGCCCTCGCCGCGATCCTGGTCGCCGCGCCGGCCAGCATCGCCGCCGCGAGCGTCAGCCACGCGGCCGCCACGGCCACCGTCGTGTCCGCCGCCGCGGTCGGCCTCGACGACGCGCACAAGAAGGACATCGCCATGCAGCTGGTGTCCAGCGCGGAGAACTCCTCGCTGGACTGGAAGGCACAGTACAAGTACATCGAGGACATCGGTGATGGCCGCGGCTACACCGCGGGCATCATCGGCTTCTGCTCCGGCACCGGCGACATGCTCGACCTGGTCCAGCACTACACCGACATCAAGCCGGGCAACGTCCTGGCCAAGTACCTCCCCGCCCTGAAGAAGGTCAACGGCACCGAGTCGCACACCGGCCTCGGCACCGCCTTCGAGAAGGACTGGGCCACCGCGGCCAAGGACACCGTCTTCCAGGCCGCCCAGAACGACGAGCGCGACCGCGTCTACTTCACCCCCGCGGTCAGCCAGGCCAAGGCCGACGGCCTGCGCGCGCTGGGCCAGTTCGCCTACTACGACGCCATCGTGATGCACGGCCCCGGCACCGACTCGGTCAGCTTCGGCGGCATCCGCAAGGCCGCCATGAAGAAGGCCAAGACCCCCGCCCAGGGCGGCGACGAGACCACCTACCTCAACGCCTTCCTGGACGCCCGCAAGGCCGCCATGAAGACCGAGGAGGCGCACTCCGACACCAGCCGCGTCGACACCGAGCAGCGGGTCTTCCTCAACGCCAAGAACTTCGACCTGAACCCGCCGCTCAAGTGGAAGGTCTACGGCGACAGCTACGCCATCAACAGCTGAGCCCGACGGCTGTGACGCGGGGGCGGTCCGGACGGGCCGCCCCCGCGGTCGTTCCCGGCGCGGGAGCCCGGTCGCCGCAGGCGGTCGGATATTCGAACGACAGAACGACGCCGCGACTGGTAGCTTCCTGAGCGTGGCAAAGCTGAATCAGATCATCGCCGTCGAAAAGGGCGTCAAGTCCAAGTCCTTCCAAGAGTTGACGCAGGCTCACCAGAGCCTGCAGAAGCCCGCTCTGCTGGCCGGGATCTCCCGGACGTACCAGCCCAAGGACGAGGAGGGCGAGCAGCTGCCGCCCGAGTCGACCCGGGTGCAGGCCCAGGCCGAGGACATCCTGCGGACCACCGCCACCACCCTCACCCGGCTGTTCGACGTCACGGCGACCAAGGACTGGGCGAACTGCTCGGCCCGCGCCGACGTCGTGCTGGAGGGCCGTACGCTGCTGGCCGACGTGCCCGTCACGTACCTGCTCTTCCTGGAGAAGCAGCTCACCGACCTGCACACCTTCGTCCGCAAGCTGCCGGTGCTGGACGCCTCCGAGGCCTGGAGCCTGGACGCCTCCACCGACGCCTGGAAGACCGACCCGGTGCGCACCATCCGCACCAAGAAGGTCCCGCGCAACCATGTGAAGGCCGAGGCGACCGAGAAGCACCCGGCCCAGGTCGAGGTCTACTACGAGGACATCCCGGTCGGTTACTGGACGACCGTGAAGTTCTCCGGCGCCCTGCCGGCCCGCCGGGTGAACGAGCTGGTCGAGCGGGTGGAGAAGCTCCGCCAGGCCGTGCAGTTCGCCCGCGAGGAGGCCAACGGCACCGAGGTCACCGACCAGCGGGTCGGCGAAGCGGTGTTCGGCTACCTGTTCGGGTAGCCCCCATGAACCCCCCTCGTTGAGCGCGAGGGGTGCGCGAAAGCGCAAAGCTGAAACTGACGTTGAAGCTGAAGAAGGGGTGCGGTGGAGGTTCGAATCCTCCCCCCGGCACGACACGCCGGGGTGGCCCAAGGGTAGAGGCAGCCCCGATCAGACTCAGATTCTCGCTCAAGTCTCAGTATTCGCCGCCGAGCGCCAGATCGACCGAGGGTGGACCAAAAGCATCGGATGCGGGTTCAAGTCCCGTCTGTGCCTCTCCATGGCACGGTAGTTCAAAGGCAGAGCACGACGCTATGAGAATGATCCACCGCTCTTAAACGTGCTGGCGCAAGCAATTGGGTGGCAGCGAGGGGCTCGGGAGCCGGATACCGCTCCCGGGTCCCGTCACCATGTCCGGGGCCGGCGCGCGACCATGCCCGAGCAGGCCCCACCAGGACCGTTCAGGAGTCCTCAGGACCGCCGCCCCGTCCGGGACCGTTCCCGCCGTTCGGGAGCACAGGTCCCGTAGCCCCTCGGTGCGTTCGTCAGGCCGCCCGCGGGGTCGGCGGCAGGCGCACCACCCGCACCCCCGCAGGGCCGATTCACGGCCGATCTCCACGCCCGCTCCCCGGCGGCCCGTCGACGGAACGCCGAAGCGGCCCGGCCGGACCTCGAAGGTCCGGCCGGGCCGCTTGCGTCCGCGCGGGCCCGCCGGAGGCGGGGTGGAGCGGGATCGCAGGTCAGGCGCTGGCGGTGTAGTCGTAGAAGCCGCGGCCGGACTTGCGGCCGAGCAGGCCCGCGTCGACCATCCGGGAGAGCAGCGGGGGAGCGGCGTACAGCGGCTCCTTGTACTCGTCGTACATCGACTCGGCGATCGAGACGATGGTGTCCAGGCCGATCAGGTCGCACAGGCGCAGCGGCCCCATCGGGTGGGCGCAGCCGGCCTCCATGCCCTTGTCGATGTCGGACGCGGTGGCCACGCCGGACTCGAACATCCGCACCGCGGAGAGCAGGTACGGAACCAGCAGGGCGTTGACCACGAAGCCGGCCCGGTCGCGGGCCCGGATCGGCTCCTTGCCGAGCACCTGGACGGCGAAGGCCTCGGCCCGGGCGGTGGTCTCGGTGGAGGTGGTCAGGGTGGGGATGACCTCGACCAGCTTCTGCACCGGCGCCGGGTTGAAGAAGTGCAGGCCGATGACCTGCTCCGGGCGCGAGGTACTGGCGGCCAGCTTCACGATCGGGATCGAGGAGGTGTTGGAGGCGAGGATGGCGTCCCGGCGCTCGACCACCTGGTCCAGCGTCTGGAAGATCTTGACCTTGATGTCCTCGCGCTCCGCGACGGCCTCGACCACCAGGTCGCGGTCGGCGAAGTCGGCCAGGTCGGTGGTGAACGCCAGCCGGGAGAGGGCGTCGTCGCGCTGCTCGACGGTCAGCTTGCCGCGGGTGACCGCCGTCTCCAGGGAGTTGGTCAGCCTGGTCCGGCCGAGCTCCAGAGCCTCGTTGCTCGCCTCCGCGACCAGGACCTCCAGCCCGGCCCGGGCGAACACCTCGGCGATGCCCGAACCCATGAGACCGCAGCCGATCACTCCGACGCGCGCGATGTCGCTCACTCACTTGCCCTTCGGTGGTGCTGGGGTGCCCAGCGTCCTGTTCAGCGGGCCGCCCACCGGGTGTTGTGGCCCGGTGCGCCGCCCCGACGACGGTACTACCCCGAACAGCGGCGTGAGCCACCCGCTCCGGCACTGGGCCGATCGGATGAGATGGATCACGTCCGACCGGGTGGCTGGCGGTGCGCCGAAGGCCGCGGCGGCACAATGCGGTGACGCCGAGGAGGGAGCAGGGATGCCGACGGGATCGCTGGTGGGCCAGGTCGCGCTGATCACGGGGGCGGGCCGGGGCATCGGCCGGGAGCTCGCCGTCGGCCTCGCGGCGGAGGGCATGTCGGTGGGGCTGCTCGGCCGCACCCAGCAGACCCTGATCGACACCCTCAAGGAGTGCGCCCGGCACGGCGCCCGGGGCGTCGCGGTGACCGCGGACGTCACCAGGTTCGGTGCGGTCCGTGAGGCTGTGCGGGTGGTGGAGCGCGACCTCGGGCCGGTCGACCTGCTGATCAACAACGCCGGTCAGGTCGACCGCGCCGAGGTGCCGGTCTGGGAGGCCGACCCCGCCCAGTGGTGGCAGGTGGTGGAGACCAACCTGCGCGGCCCCTTCAACATGCTGCGCGGCGTGCTGCCCGGCATGGTCGAGCGGCGGCGCGGCCGGGTGGTCAACCTCAACTCCGGCTTCGCGCTGCGCCCGGACGGCAACTACAGCGCGTACGCCACCTCCAAGGGCGCGCTGCTGCAGCTCTCCGACAACATCGCCGACTCGCTCGCGGCCCACCGGGTGGTGGTGCTGGACATCAGCCCCGGGGCGGTGGCGACCGACATGACCGCCGGGATGCCCATGTTCAAGGACATGAAGACCTGGGGGAGCATCCCGTACATGGTGGCCGTCACGGTCGACGCGGCGCGCGGGCGGTTCGACGCGCTGCACGGCCGGTTCATCCACGTCGGGCGGGACAACCTGGAGGAGCTGGTCACCCGGGCCGAGGCGATCCGCGAGTCGGACGCCCGGACGCTGCGGCTGCGCCCGTACGGCCCGGACGACCCGGTCGCCTGAGCGCCGGCGGGAGGCTTCCGACCGGTCGGTGAGCAGCCGTCAGCCGGTCGCGTCGGCCAGCAGGGACGCCAGTTCGGCGTCGGTCAGGCTGCCGGCGGCGCGGCCGGTGCGGGCGAACTCCGCCGCGAGCCGCTGCAGGGCCTCGTTGGCCGGCGCCGGGATCCCGTGCAGGCGGGCGAGCAGGACGATCTCGCCGCTCAGGTAGTCGGTCTCGATCGACCCGGTGCCCCGGGCCAGGCTCTGCCAGGACGAGCCGCCGGTCGCCCGCCCGCCTTCCCGCGGCACCTGGCGGACCAGCTCCCCGTTGGCCCGGGCCTGCTCCTGCGGGTCCTCGTGCCCGATGCCGGCGGCGGCCAGCACGGCCCGGCCCTCGGCGACGACCTGCCGCAGGAGGGTCGAGCGCGGGCCGTCCGACCCGGGGCCGGCCACGGCGGTGAGCGCGTTGGAGAGGTTCCCGAGCAGCTTGGCGTACTTCCAGCGCATCACGTCCGGGCTGACCGGCGCCCCGAACAGGGACTTCTCCAGGTCGGCCGCGATCGCCCGGGTGGTCGCGTCGGCGCCGGCCGGGTAGCGGCCCAGCCGCAGGACCCCGCTCAGCGGGGCGCCGAGGCAGCTCACCCGGCCGGGCTCCAGATGGGTGGCGGGCAGCCAGACGCACATCGCCTGGACGTCCCGGAACAGCCGCAGGGCGAGCCGTTCGTTCTCCACCCCGTTCTGCGCGCAGACCAGCGGGAGCCGCTCGGCGGCGGTGCCGCCGCCCTCGACCGGCCGGGGTGCCCAGGCGGCCAGGGCCGCCGCGGTGTCCTGGGTCTTGACGGCGAGCACCAGGACGTCGCCGGGCCGCAGTTCGACGCCGGAGGGTCCGTCCACGGCCGGTACGGCGAGGGTCCGGGTGCCCTCCGGGGTGGTGAAGGCCAGGCCCTCGGCCCGCAGCGCCGCCAGGTGCGCCCCGCGGGCGACCAGGACGACCTCGTGACCGCTCTCGAACAGCCGGGCGCCGATCGTGCCGCCGACGGCCCCTGCCCCGATGATGACGTAGCGCATGGGCCGAGCATCGCATGCCGGCACCGGGCGCGGAGGCCGTTGCCGGGCACCGGCCTCGACGCCCGCTACGCGCAGAGCTGGCTGGCCGTCACCGGACTCAGGCCGGCCTTGCCCAGTCCGTCCAGGATGGTGGGCAGCGCCTCGATCGTGCAGGGGTGCCCCATGTGCAGCGCCACCACCGAACCGGGCCGGACGGCGGTGAGCACCCGTCGTTGCAGGGTGTCCGCGCTGGGGTCGTTGTAGTCGCGCGGGTCCACGTCGAAGGAGAGCACGTGCTCGTACCCGACCAGCCGGGCCTGCTCGCGCACCATGGGGGAGGCGTACTGGGCGGCGGAGGGGCGGAACCAGCGGCCGATCGAGCCGGTCAGCCGCTGCAGCCGCTCGGCGCACTCGGCGATCTCGGCGTGCGCCTGGTCGGGGCTCATCGCGGTGATGTTCTGGTGGTTCTGGGTGTGGTTGCCGAGCTCGTGGCCGCCGTCCAGCACCCGTCGGGCCATCTGCGGCTGCTGGTCGAGCCAGCTGCCGACGACCATCACGGTCAGCCGTACGCCGCGCTGCTCGGCGACCTCCAGCAGCGTGGTGGCGAGCCGGGGGTCGCCGGAGCCGTGGAAGGTGAGCGCGACCTGCCGGCGGTCCCGGGGGCCGTTGACCACTTCCACCGGGGTGCCGGGCGCGAGCGGCGCCGGTGCGGGCGGCGAGGGCACCGCGGGCTCCGGCGTGGCGGGCCCGGCCGGCTCCGGCGGGGTGGGCCGGGCGGAGGTCACCGGGTCCAGGGGAGGGTCGACCGGTTCGGCCGAGGGCGGGCCGTCGGCCCGCACCGTGAGGTCGGACGGATCCGACCGGCGGGTGGCGTGGGCGCTCCCGCACGCGGCCAGCGTCCCGCCGAAGGCGGTCAGGGCGGCGAGTCCGGCGGTGGTGCGCAGCATCGTGCGTCGGTCGGCAGTCATCGGGCACCAGCATAGGTATGACGGATTATCGGGGCGATTCGAGCGGCCGGGCCGTCCCCGTGTGCGGGCTCCCTCACATTGGATAGCATCGCGGCGGCACGGGGTTCGGATCGCTAGGGGGCGTACGGAATGAACGAGGACGTGGCACGGGGCGCGGCCGGGGGCGACACGGCGCGCGACCGCTCCGGTGAGCCGGCCCAGGACGACACCGGCACCGGGGGCTCGGCGGCGGGCGGCGGCTGGCAGTGGGCGCGGTCCGAGGACTGGCAGCCCCCGACCGAGCTGAACACCGAGGTGCCGCACCCGGCCCGGATGTACGACTACTACCTGGGCGGCAAGGACAACTTCGAGGCGGACCGCCGGGCGGCCGAGGCGGCCGTCACGGCCTACCCGGCGCTGCCGCTGGCGGCCCGCACCAACCGTGCCTTCCTCGGCCGGGCGGTCACCTTCGCCGCCGGCCGGGGCATCCGCCAGTTCCTCGACATCGGCACCGGCATCCCGGCCGTCGGCTCCACCACCGAGGTGGCCCACCGGGTCGCCCCGGACGCCCGGGTGGTCTACGTGGACAACGACCCGATCGTGGCCACCCACGCCCGGGCGCTGCTGGCGGGCCACCGGGCCGGCCACACCACGGTGCTGCAGGCCGACCTCCGGGACCCGGCCGCGATCCTCGGGGACCCCGGGCTGAAGCAGGCCATCGACCTGGCCGAGCCGGTGGCGCTGATGCTGGTCGCCGTCCTGCACTTCGTCCAGGACGAGGAGGGGGTCGACGAGATCGTCGCCACCCTGCGCGACGCGCTCGCCCCCGGCAGCGCGCTGATCCTCTCGCACGCCAGCCCGGACTTCGTGCCGAAGCAGACGGCGGACGCCAGCACCCGGATCTACAGCCGGGCCAGCGCTCCGCTGGTGCTGCGCGAGCGGGCCCGGGTGGAGAGCTTCTTCGGCGACTTCGAGCATGTCGAGCCCGGTCTGGTGCAGCTGCCGCTCTGGCGCGCCGGCGGGGACGAGCTGCCGGAGGGCTGGCAGCAGGTCTCGGCGTACGCGGGCGTGGCCTTCAAGGCCTGAGCCCGCGGTGCTCCGGGACCGCCCGCCGGCCGTCCCGGGCCTGATTGCGAACCTGGTCCCTGATCTGGTCCCTGATCTGGTCCCGGACCTGGTCAGGGAGCGTCCCCGGGCCGGCGCCCCGGGCGCCCGCGGACGGCCCCGGCCGGGGGGAAATTCCGGTGACGGCGGTTCGTCCGCGTGCTAGTTTCCGGAACCATGAACCCGCTGGACGAGACCGAGATCCGCACGTCCTTCGTCAACTGCTCCAAGGGCGAGGCCCGCAGGCTCAACCTCCCCAAGGGCCTGGCCGAACTGCCCTGGGACGCCCTGGACTTCCTGGGCTGGCGCGACCCGGGCGCACCGGACCGCAGCTACCTGGTCGCCGAGCGGGACGGGCGGCCGGTCGGTGTCACGCTTCGGGTGCCCAACGTCCGCCGGAGCCTGACCAGGACGAACGTCTGCTCGTTCTGCATCGCCACACACGCGGGCTCCGGCGTCTCGCTGCTCACCGCCCGGCGGGCCGGCGCGGCCGGCCGGCAGGGCAACTCGGTCGGCACCTACATGTGCGCCGACCTGGCCTGCTCGCTCTACCTGCGCGGCCTCAAGAGGTCGGCGCTGGTCAGCCGGCCCGAGGAGTCGCTCACGCTGGACGAGCAGATCGCCCGGATCGTCACCAACGTGGACCGCTTCCTGGACCAGGTCCTCGAAGCGGGCGTGCCCGCCTGAGCGGCTCGCCTCCCCGCCTCCCCGCCTCCCCGGCGGGGCGCAGGCCGGCGCCGGTCACCAGCCGCGCAGCTGCTCGATGTCCCGCCGGTCGCGCTTGGTCGGCCGGCCGGTGCCGCGGTCACGTTCACCCGTCGGCGCCCCGCTCTCCGCAGGCGGCGGCGGGCTGTTGTCGACGAAGCACTCGGCCGCCACCGGCGCCCCGACCCGCTTGCGGACCACCTGCGAAACCACCACGACCCGCTCGCGCCCGTCCTGGCGCAGCCGGACCTCGTCCCCCGCCCGGACGCTGTGCGCCGGTTTCACCCGCTCACCGTTCACCCGCACGTGCCCGGCCCGGCAGGCGGCCGCCGCCAGTGATCGCGTCTTGGTGAGCCGCACGGACCAGACCCAGCTGTCCACCCGTACGCTCCCCTCGTCAGGAGCCATGCCACCACTCTAGAGCGGCCCGACGCCGTTCCGGGGCCTCGCCCGCGCGGGAGCGGGGGCGGGGCCGGGTGCTGCCCCGACGGCGGCCGGTAGCCTGCCGCAATGAACCGGACACAGCGCGCGGCCGGAGCGGTCGTCGGCTCGGCGGTCGGCGACGCACTGGGCGCCCCTTACGAGTTCGGGCCCGCCGGGGCCTTCTCCGCCCGCTTCCCGCCCGAGGCCGGAGCCGGCGCGATGCGCAGCGGCGGCGGCTGGGACACCGGCGAGGCCACCGACGACACGCAGATGGCCGTGCATCTCGCCGAATCCCTGGTGGAGTGCGGGGGCCTCGACCTGCCGGACGTCTTCGACCGGTTCCGCCGCTGGGCGGCCGACGACCCGAAGGACATCGGCCTGCAGACCGAGGACGTCCTCACCAGCGGCATGCCCTGGGACCAGGCCGCCGCGGTGCACTTCCAGGTCAACCTCCGCGCGGCGGGCAACGGTTCGCTGATGCGGGCGGCCGGCTCCGCCGTGTACTTCGCGCCGGCGGGGCAGGCCGCCGGCATGGACGCGGCGCGCCGGATCGCGGCTCTCACCCACGGCGACCGCGCCGCTTGGGAGGGCACCGCCGTCCTGCACGAACTCGTCCGGGTGGCGCTGACCGGCGCCGACCCGCTCGGGGCCCTGCCGGAGACCCTGGAGCTGGTGGACAGCGAGCACCGCGAGCGGTACGCGACCGTGCTCGCCCCGCACTGGCACCCCGGCCTGGCGACCGAGTTCAACGGCGCGGTCCGGCCCTGCCTCGGCTCCGCCCTCCGGGCCCTGCGCAGCACCTCCTCCTTCCCGGGCGCGCTGCGCGCGGCGGTGGACGTGGGCGGGGACACCGACACGGTCGCCGCCGTGACCGGTGCCCTCGCGGGCGCCCGCTACGGGTTCGACGCGATCCCGGCGCACTGGACGGAGCCGCTGCACGTGCCGCTGCCGGGCTCCGGCGGCCGGGTGCTGCGGCTGCCCGAGCTGCTCTCGCCGGCGAGGCGGCTGCAGGAGGGGCCGCCCTCGCGGTAGGGCGGTGCCCGTGGTGCGGGTCAGTGCTCCTGGATCACCGAGAGGATGTTCCCCGCCGGGTCCGTGAACCAGGCGATGTCCGGGCCCGCCTCGCGGTAGATGCCCCGCTCGTCCGCCTCCAGCCCGGGGTAGCGCTCGAACCGGACGCCGCGCCGGCCGAGCTCGTCGACCGCCGCCTCGATGTCCTCCACCGGGAAGTTGAGGACGGTGAAGGTGGCCGGGGTGTGCTCGGGTTTGGGATAGATCAGCACGTCGGCGCCGCTGCCCAGGTGCAGGCGCAGCAGCCCGTCGGCCTCGGTGAGGTCGACGCCCAGAGTTTCGGCGTAGAAGCCTCTGGCCTTGTCGATGTCGTCCACGGCGAAGCCGCTGAACGCCTTGCTCCGACCGAACATGGCTCTACTCCTCGTCGGGCCCGGCCCGTGACGTGGTCGGCGGACCGGGCGGTCGGCCTGTCCCTCCATGGTCTGCCCGCGCGGGGAGCGGCGCAGTCCGGCGCGGCCGCCCGGCGGGCGGCGGGTCCGTCGCCCCCGGCGGGGTGAAGCGGGGTCGGGAGACGGCTGCCCGGCCCTAGGCTGGGGGCGGGAGCGTGATCACCGGGGGAGGGGCTCCGGGCAGGCTTCTTGCATGAATGTTCCGTGCTGCGTATATTCATGCCAAGTCCTAGGAGGGAACGTCATGGCATTGCGAGTCGCCGTCGCCGGAGCGAGTGGTTATGCGGGCGGTGAGGTCCTGCGCCTGCTGCTCGGTCACCCGGAGGTCGAGATCGGTGCGCTGACCGGCGGCTCCAACGCCGGGACGAGACTCGGACTCCTGCAACCGCACCTGCTGCCGCTCGCCGACCGCGTCCTGGAGCCCACCACGCCCGAGGTGCTGGCGGGGCACGACGTGGTCTTCCTCGGCCTGCCGCACGGCCGGTCCGCCGCCGTCGCCCAGGCACTGGGCGAGGACGTCCTGGTGGTCGACTGCGGTGCCGACTTCCGCCTGAAGGCCTCGGCGGACTGGGAGCAGTTCTACGGCTCCGCGCACGCCGGCACCTGGCCCTACGGCCTGCCCGAGCTGCCCGGCCACCGGGCCGCGCTCAAGGGCAGCAACCGGATCGCCGTCCCCGGCTGCTACCCGACGGCCGTCTCGCTGGCGCTCTTCCCGGCGTACGCCGCGCAGCTGGTCGAGCCCGAGGCGGTCATCGTCGCGGCCTCCGGCACCTCCGGCGCGGGCAAGGCCGCCAAGACGCACCTGCTCGGCAGCGAGGTGATGGGCAACGTCAGCGCGTACGGCGTCGGCGGCGCCCACCGGCACACCCCCGAGATGTCGCAGAACCTCACCCCGGTCGCGGGTGAGCCCGTCACGGTCTCCTTCACGCCGACCCTCGTCCCGATGCCCCGGGGCATCCTCGCCACCTGCAGTGCCAAGGCGAAGCCCGGCGTGACGGCCGGGGCCGTCCGTGCCGCGTACGCCGAGGCCTTCGCGGACGAGCCCTTCGTGCACCTGCTGCCCGAGGGGAGCTGGCCGCAGACCAGTTCGGTCTACGGCTCCAACGCCGCGCTGGTCCAGGTCGCCCTGGACGAGCACGCCGGGCGGGTCATCGCGATCAGTGCGATCGACAACCTGGTGAAGGGCACCGCCGGCGGCGCGGTGCAGAGCATGAACATCGCCCTCGGCCTGCCGGAAGAGCTGGGCCTGCCCCTGAACGGAGTCGCACCGTGACGAACAACCCCACCATCGGCGTCACGGCGGCCAAGGGGTTCCGCGCCGCCGGCGTCACCGCCGGGATCAAGGCCTCCGGTACGCCGGACCTCGCCCTCGTGGTCAACGACGGGCCGTCGCTGGCCGCCGCCGGCGTCTTCACCTCCAACCGGGTCAAGGCCGCGCCGGTGCTCTGGTCCGAGCAGGTCCTCAAGGGCGGCCGGCTCTCCGCCGTGGTGCTCAACTCCGGCGGCGCCAACGCCTGCACCGGCCCGCTGGGGTTCCAGGACACCCACGCCACCGCCGAGAAGGTCGCCGAGGAGCTCAAGGTCAACGCCGGCGAGGTCGCGGTCGCGTCCACCGGACTGATCGGCCTGCGGCTGCCGATGGACCTGCTGCTCCCCGGCGTCGAGCAGGCCGCCCGGGCCCTGAGCGAGGACGGCGGGGAGGCCGCCGCCGTCGCCATCAAGACCACCGACACCGTGCACAAGACCGCGCAGGTCACCAGCCCGGCCGGCTGGACGGTGGGCGGCATGGCCAAGGGCGCGGGCATGCTGGCGCCGGGTCTGGCGACCATGCTGGTCGTCCTCACCACGGACGCCGACGTCGACAGCGCCGGCCTGGACACCGCGCTGCGCGCCGCCACCCGCACCACCTTCGACCGGGTGGACTCCGACGGCTGCATGTCCACCAACGACACCGTGCTGCTGCTGGCCTCCGGCGCCGCCGGGACGGCCCCGGACGCCGCCGAGTTCGCCGAGGCCGTCCGCGCGGTCTGCGCCGACCTGGCCCGGCAGCTGATCGGCGACGCCGAGGGCGCCAGCAAGGACATCCGGATCGACATCACCGGCGCGGCCACCGAGGACGAGGCCGTCGACGTCGCCCGGGTGGTGGCCCGCAACAACCTGCTGAAGTGCGCCCTCCACGGTGAGGACCCGAACTGGGGCCGGGTGCTGGCCGCCATCGGCACCACCTCGGCGGCCTTCGACCCGAACCGTCTGGACGTCGCCATCAACGGGATCTGGGTCTGCAAGGACGGCAGCGTCGGCGAGGACCGCGACCTGGTGGACATGAGCGGCCGCGACGTGGTCATCACCGCCGACCTCAACGCCGGCCAGGCCTCCGCCACGGTGTGGACCAACGACCTCACCGCCGACTACGTGCACGAGAACAGCGCCTACTCGACCTGAGCCCGCCGGCCCCGGGGGCGGCCTTGCACCGCCCCCGCCCGAACCCACCACCGAGTCGGAGACGTACACCGTGCAGATCGCACCCAAGGGTGAACAGGCCCGCAACAACACCGCGTTGCCCAAGGCCCTCACCCTCATCGAGGCGCTCCCGTGGCTGGAGCGCTTCCACGGCAAGACCGTCGTCATCAAGTTCGGCGGCAACGCCATGGTCGACGAGGAGCTCAAGGCGGCCTTCGCCCAGGACGTGGTGTTCCTGCGCTACGCGGGCCTGCACCCGGTGGTCGTGCACGGCGGCGGCCCCCAGATCAGCGCCCAACTGGACAAGCTGGGACTGGAGTCCAGCTTCACCAACGGCCTGCGGGTGACCACCCCGGAGACCATGGACGTGGTCCGGATGGTGCTCGCCGGCCAGGTCCAGCGCGAGCTGGTCGGGATGCTCAACGACCACGGCCCGTTCGCGGTCGGCATGACCGGCGAGGACGCGCACACCATGACGGCGGTCAAGCGCTACGCCCTGGTCGACGGCGAGCACGTCGACATCGGCCTGGTCGGCGACATCGTCAACATCGAGGCCGGCGCGGTGAAGGCACTGATCGGGGACGGCCGGATCCCGGTGATCTCCTCGATCGCCCGCGGCACCGACGGCCACGTCTACAACATCAACGCGGACACCGCGGCCTCCGCCCTGGCGGTGGCGCTGGGCGCCGAGATGCTGGTCGTGCTGACCGACGTCGAGGGCCTGTACGCCGACTGGCCGAACTCCGACGACGTGATCAGCCAGCTCAGCGCGACCGAGCTGGAGTCCCTGCTGCCGGACCTCGCCAGCGGCATGCTGCCCAAGATGGAGGGCTGCCTGAACGCCGTCCGCTCCGGGGTCGGCACCGCCCGCGTGCTGGACGGCAGGGTGCAGCACTCGCTGCTGCTTGAGATCTTTACCGATGAGGGCATCGGCACGATGGTCGTGCCGGACGACGACATGATGGTGACCGGGGGACTGGCATGAGCGGCAACGAGCAGCTGACCGGGCGGTGGCAGCACGCCCTGATGAACAACTACGGCACCCCGCGGATCCCGCTGGTGCGCGGCGAGGGCGCCCGGCTCTGGGACGCCGACGGCAAGCAGTACACCGACTTCATCGGCGGCATCGCGGTCAACGCCCTCGGCACCGCCCACCCGGCGATCGTGGCGGCCGTGACCGAGCAGATCTCCTCGCTCGGCCACATCTCCAACCTGTTCCTCGCCGAGCCCACGGTGAAGCTCGCCGAGCGGCTGATCGAGCTCTCCGGGCGGGACGGACGGGTGTTCTTCTCGAACTCCGGCGCCGAGGCCAACGAGGCCGCGTTCAAGATCAGCCGGCTGACCGGGCGCACCCACCTGGTCTCCCTGCAGGGCGCCTTCCACGGCCGGACGATGGGCGCCCTCGCGCTCACCGCCCAGCCCGCCAAGCAGGACCCGTTCCGCCCGCTGCCCGGCGACGTCACCCACGTCCCGTTCGGTGACGTCGAGGCGCTGCGCGCCGCCGTCACCACCGACACCGCCGCCGTCTTCCTGGAGCCGATCCAGGGCGAGAACGGCGCGATCCCGCTGCCGGACGGCTACCTCAGGGCCGCCCGCGAGATCACCCGCGCCACCGGCACCCTGCTGATCCTGGACGAGATCCAGACCGGCATCGGCCGGGCCGGCCACTGGTTCGCCCACCAGGCCTTCGAGGGCGTGGAGCCGGACGTCGTCACCCTGGCCAAGGGCCTCGGCGGCGGCCTGCCGATCGGCGCCACGCTGGCCTTCGGCCCGGCCGCCGACCTGCTGCAGCCCGGCAACCACGGGACCACCTTCGGCGGCAACCCGGTGGTCTGCGCGGCCGCGCTGGCCGTCCTGGACACCATCGAGTCCGAGGGCCTGCTGGAGCACGTCCGCAAGCTGGGCGACCGGCTGCGCACGGGCATCGAGGCGATCGGGGACCCGCTGGTCTCGCACGTGCGGGGCGCCGGCCTGCTGCTCGGCATCGTGCTGACCGAGCCGGTGGCGGCCAAGATCCAGGCCGCCGCGCAGGAGGCCGGGTTCCTGGTCAACGCCGCGGTGCCGGACGCGGTGCGCCTCGCGCCGCCGCTGGTGCTGACCGAGCAGGACGCCGACGCGTTCCTCGCCGCACTGCCCGCGATCCTGCGGTCGGTGAACGAGAGCGCCCCGCCCGCCGACGGCCGCGCGTAGTCCGGGAGAATCATTCATATGACCGCACCCCACTCCGGCCAGCCCGCCGCCGGGCCGACGTCACAGGTCCCGCAGACCCGTGCCGCGCGCCACCGGCGGATCGTGGACCTGTTGACCCGTCAGCCCGTGCGCTCGCAGAGCCAGCTCGCCAAGCTGCTCGCCGACGACGGACTGGTGGTCACCCAGGCCACTCTCTCGCGGGACCTGGACGAGCTGGGCGCGGTGAAGATCCGCAACCGGGACGGCGCGCTCATCTACGCCGTCCCGGCCGAGGGCGGCGACCGTACGCCGCGCGCGCCGATGGGGGAGTCGGCCAGCGAGGGCCGGATGGCCCGGCTGGCCGGCGAGCTGATGGTCTCGGCCACCGCCTCGGGCAACCTCGTGGTGCTGCGCACGCCGCCCGGGGCGGCGCAGTTCCTCGCCTCGGCGATCGACCAGGCCGAGGTTTTCGAGATCATCGGTACCATCGCCGGCGACGACACCGTGCTGCTGATCAGCCGTGATCCGGCCGGTGGCCAGGCGCTCGCCGACCACCTGATGCAGCTGGCCCAGGCCAAGGCGCAGTAGCGGCACGCCCTGCCCGGCCGCACCGGGCCCGCGCCCGTCCGTCGCACCGGTGGACGGGCGCGGGTGTCCCGTCATTGCCCCTTTCCCGAACCGCACCGGCATCGCCCTCCGGCCGGTGTTTTGAAATCCATACGGACTCATGCATACTTATGCCTAGCACCGCATGGGACCGGCCCCCGGTGGACCCGCTCAGTCCGGAGTCCGCCGCCGCACCCCGCGTACCGCACACCCCGTTCGCACAGTTGTGAAGGAGAAAGCCGTGACCGAGCGCGTCGTACTCGCCTATTCGGGCGGTCTGGACACGTCCGTCTGCATCGGCTGGATCGCCGAGGAGACCGGCGCCGAGGTCATCGCCGTCGCGGTCGACGTCGGCCAGGGTGGCGAGGACCTGGACGCGATCCGCCAGCGGGCGCTGGACTGCGGCGCCGTCGAGGCCGAGGTGGCCGACGCCCGCGAGGAGTTCGCGGACGAGTACTGCCTCCCCGCCCTCAAGGCCAACGCCCTCTACCAGGGCCAGTACCCGCTGGTCTCCGCGCTGTCGCGGCCGGCCATCGTCAAGCACCTGGTCGCCGCCGCGCAGAAGCACGGCGCCACCACCGTCGCCCACGGCTGCACCGGCAAGGGCAACGACCAGGTCCGCTTCGAGGTCGGCATCCAGTCGCTGGCCCCCGAGCTGAAGTGCATCGCCCCGGTCCGCGACTACGCGATGACCCGTGACAAGGCGATCGCCTTCGCCGAGGCGAAGAACCTCCCGATCGTCACCACCAAGAAGAACCCGTACTCGATCGACCAGAACGTCTTCGGGCGGGCCGTCGAGACCGGCTTCCTGGAGGACATCTGGAACGCCCCGATCGAGGACGTCTACGAGTACACCCAGGACCCGGCCGCCCCGCGTGAGGCCGACACCGTCGTCATCACCTTCGAGGCGGGCGTCCCGGTCGCGATCGACGGCCGCAAGGTGACGGTGCTGCAGGCCGTCGAGGAGCTCAACAAGCGCGCCGGCGCCCAGGGTGTCGGCCGGCTCGACATGGTCGAGGACCGCCTGGTCGGCATCAAGTCCCGCGAGATCTACGAGGCCCCCGGCGCGATCGCCCTGATCACCGCCCACCAGGCCCTGGAGAACGTCACCGTCGAGCGCGAGCTGGCCCGCTACAAGCGGCAGGTCGAGCAGCGCTGGGCCGAGCTGGTCTACGACGGCCTGTGGTTCTCCCCGCTCAAGCGGGCCCTGGACGGCTTCATCAACGAGGCCAACCAGCACGTCTCCGGCGAGATCCGGCTCGTCCTGCACGGCGGCCGGGCCGTCGTCAACGGCCGCAAGTCGGACCAGTCGCTGTACGACTTCAACCTGGCGACCTACGACACCGGCGACACCTTCGACCAGTCGATGTCCAAGGGCTTCATCGAGATCTTCGGCCTCTCCTCGAAGATCGCGGCCCGCCGCGACCTCGCCTGAGCGACCCCGCTCGCACGGTCCCGGCTGCGCCCCGCAGCCGGGACCTCCCGCTACCCGTACCCGTAAGCCCAGCAAGGAGCCCACGCGATGTCGTCCGAACCGACCGCAGACGTCCGACTCTGGGGCGCACGCTTCGCCGACGGCCCCTCCGAGGCGCTGGCCAAGCTCTCCGCCTCGGTGCACTTCGACTGGCGGCTCGCGCCGTACGACATCGCCGGCTCCAAGGCGCACGCCCGGGTCCTGCACAAGGCCGGGCTGCTGAGCGACGAGGAGCTGGCCGGCATGCTGGCCGGCCTGGACGAGCTGCTGGCCGACGTCGAGTCCGGCGCCTTCACCGGCACCATCGCCGACGAGGACGTGCACACCGCCCTGGAGCGCGGGCTGCTGGAGCGGCTCGGGGCCGACCTCGGCGGCAAGCTGCGGGCCGGGCGCTCGCGCAACGACCAGATCGCCACGCTGTTCCGGATGTACCTGCGCGACCACGCGAAGATCATCGGCGGTCTGGTGCTGGATCTCCAGCACGCCCTGGTCGGCCTCGCCGAGGCGCACCCCGACACCGCGATGCCGGGCCGCACCCACCTGCAGCACGCCCAGCCGGTGCTCTTCGCGCACCACGTGCTCGCGCACGTCCAGGCCCTCGGCCGGGACGCCGAGCGGCTGCGCCAGTGGGACACCCGCACCGCCGTCTCCCCGTACGGCTCCGGCGCGCTGGCCGGCTCCTCGCTCGGGCTGGACCCGGAGGCGGTCGCCGCCGAGCTGGGCTTCGAGCGCGGTTCGGTCGGCAACTCGATCGACGGCACCGCCTCGCGCGACTTCGTCGCGGAGTTCGCCTTCGTGACGGCGATGATCGGCATCAACCTCTCCCGGATCGCGGAGGAGGTGATCATCTGGAACACCAAGGAGTTCGGCTTCATCACGCTGCACGACGCCTTCTCCACCGGGTCCTCGATCATGCCGCAGAAGAAGAACCCGGACATCGCGGAGCTGGCGCGTGGCAAGTCCGGCCGCCTGATCGGCAACCTGACCGGGCTGCTCGCCACTCTCAAGGCGCTGCCGCTGGCCTACAACCGGGACCTCCAGGAGGACAAGGAGCCGGTCTTCGACTCCTGCGACACCCTCGAGGTCCTGCTGCCGGCCTTCACCGGCATGATGGCCACCCTCACCGTGCACCGGGAGCGTCTGGAGGAGCTGGCCCCCGCCGGGTTCTCGCTGGCCACCGACATCGCCGAGTGGCTGGTCAAGCAGGGCGTGCCGTTCCGGGTCGCGCACGAGGTCGCCGGCGCCTGCGTCAAGGTCTGCGAGGGCCAGGGCATCGAGCTGTCCGACCTGACGGACGAGCAGTTCGCCGCGATCTCCGAGCACCTGACGCCCGAGGTCCGCTCGGTGCTCAACGTGCACGGTGCGATCGCCTCCCGCAACGGCCGGGGCGGCACCGCGCCGTCCGCCGTCGCGGTCCAGCTGGCCGAGCTCAAGGCCGACCTGGCCCTCCAGCAGGAGTGGACCCAGGGCTGACGCCCCGACCGGAGGGGGCGTGACGGGTGACCGTCGCGCCCCCTCCGTGCTGTTCCCGTCCCGGTCGCGGGCCGGCCCGGCCGTGTCCGGACGGGCCCGCCGCCGGTAGTACACGGTGTGTATGCCGACCGACCCGCCGTCACCCGTCCGTCCGCGCCCCCGATCGCGCCCCGCGCGGGCCGCCCGTCCGCGCCCCCGTCCAGTCCCGCGCCCCCGTCCAGTCCCGGGTCTGCGTACGGTCCCGTGCCCCCGCGCGGCATCGGGTCCACGCCGGGTCCTCCGCTCCCCGCCGTGCTTCCGGTGGTGGGGCTGCGTCCCGCCGTGGCCCCGTTCGTCGCCGTGCTGGCCCGCCGCCACCGGCTGGACGCCGAGGATCTGGAGCAGTCCGTCTGGCTGCTGGTATGCGAGCGCGCCGCCGCCGGCCGGCTGCCGGGTGACGTCCGCTCCTGGTTGCGCTCGCTGGCCCTGCGCGAGTGCCGGCGCCTCACCCGGACGGCCGAGCGGGAGCGCCTCGCCGCCGGGCGTGCGGCCTGCCCCGCGCCCGCCCCCTCGGCGGAGGAGGAGGTGCTCGCCGAGCGGGGCCGGCGCGCCCTGTGGGCGGCCGTCGCCGCCCTGCCCGGCCGCTGTCCCGGGCTGCTCGCCGCGCTCGCCGACGCGCCCGGGCTCACCTACGGTGACCTGGCGGGCCTGCTCGGAATTCCGCGCGGCAGCATCGGCCCCACCCGCTCCCGCTGCCTGTCCTGTCTGCGCACGGTGCTGCACGGCCTGCGGACGTGATGCTCGACACGTCGGGCGTCCGGGAGGTTGAGAGAAGCTGACGCCGGGGTAGAGCGGTGGCGAACGCACCTCTTGACGGTGACGCGATCACACGGATACTGAGCGTGAGCGCGGCCCGGCCCGGCGGGCTGTGGTGCATCCTGCCGGGCTGATACGTTCGTGCGCCATACCCCGGTCAGGACCGATCCCCGGCCGGGTACATCTCCGGCAGAGCATCCGGTGCGACACCCTCGAACCCGCGCGCCGGAGAACAACGATGGGGAGGCCCCTGTACATGGGCATGAGTGTGATCATCTCGGTTGCGGACAAGGAAGACGCGGAGCAGATCCTCAAGCTCCAGTACCTCGGCTACCAGAGCGAGGCGGAGCTGTACGGCGACTGGGGCATCGAGCCCCTGACGCAGACCCTGGAGAGCCTGCGCACCGAGCTGGCCGAGCGGCACGTGCTGGTCGCCCGGCTCGGCGACGAGGTCGTCGGGACCGTCCGCGGCCGGGTCGACGAGGGCGGTGTCGGCCGGATAGGGCGTCTGGTGGTCCACCCCCGGATGCAGCGCCACGGCCTGGGCGGCCGGCTGCTGGACGCGATGGAGCGGCGCCTGCTGGAGGACGGGTCGGTGCAGGTCTTCCGTCTCTTCACCGGCCACCGCAGCCTCGGCAACCTGCGCCTCTACGCCCGGCAGGGTTACCGGCAGACCGGCGTCGAGACGATCGGCGGCGAGCTGACCTACGTCGCGCTGGAGAAGCCGGCGCACAGCGAGCTGGCCGCCTCCGCCTGAGGTCTCCCCGGCGCCCGGGTCCGGTCACGTGCGTGACAGGACCCGGGCGCTTCTGTGCTTGGCAGCAAAGGGTCGTGTCCGCATTCCGGACTTGGAGTCCTGATATCTGGGACTCATTCGATTGATCTGATTTACTGGCTCTCATGACTGCGACGACGAAATGGACCCCCACCGGCACCATGCCGGCAGGTGAGAGTGCCATGTGCCGTCGAATGTGTCACCGCTGAGGGCCACTGTCCTCCCCGGCCTCCGGCCGGTGGTAGCCCCCTCCTCGCGCCCCGAAGCGAGAACCCCGGCCGCTCCTGTCGTGGAGCGCCGCCGTGCCCGCCCGTCCCACCGCCCGCCCGGGCGGGAGCCCTGCTGCCGTTGACCCGTGCGGGTCACGCCCCCGCGCGGGCCGCCCGTGCAGCCGCAAGGATCAAGGGATGGCAGGTCCGGAAACACCCTCATCGGCGCGTCGCCGCCCGTCCCCGGCCGAGACCCGGCCGGGTGGTTCGACGACGTCCGCCCCCGACCCACGGAAGCAGCTGTGATCACCACCACGGACCTCACGAAGGTCTACCGCTCGCAAGGCCGCGAGGTGACCGCCCTGGCCGGCGTCGACCTGCACGTCCGCGAGGGCGAGGTCTACGGAGTCGTCGGCACCAGCGGCGCAGGCAAGAGCACACTCATCCGCTGCGTGAACATGCTGGAGCGCCCCAGCTCCGGCACCGTCACCGTCGACGGCCTGGACCTCACCGCCCTCGGCGGTCACGAGCAGCGCGCCGGCAGCGCCCTGCGCGAGGCCCGGCGGCGGATCGGCATGGTCTTCCAGCACTTCAACCTGCTCGCCTCGCGGACCGCCCAGGAGAACGTCGAACTCCCGCTGGAGATCATCGGCCTGGACCGCTCCCAGCGTCGCCGCAAGGCCGCCGAACTGCTCGACCTGGTCGGCCTCGCCGACAAGGCCCGCAGCTACCCCGGCCAGCTCTCCGGCGGCCAGAAGCAGCGCGTCGGCATCGCCCGCGCCCTGGCCGGCGACCCCAAGGTGCTGCTCTCCGACGAGGCGACCTCCGCCCTCGACCCCGAGACCACCCGCTCCATCCTCAAGCTGCTGCGCGACCTCAACCAGCAGCTCGGGCTCACCGTCCTGCTGATCACCCACGAGATGGACGTCATCAAGTCCGTCTGCGACTCGGCGGCCCTGATGCGCGGCGGCCGGGTGGTCGAGTCCGGCGCACTCACCGACCTGCTCGCCACCCCCGGCTCCGAGCTCGCCCGCGAGCTCTTCCCGCTCAGCGAGTTCGCCTCCGGGCACGCCGGCCGGACGGTGCTGGAGATCACCTTCCAGGGCGACAGCTCCGCCCGGCCCTTCGTCTCGCAGCTCGCCCGCACCTACCAGATCGACATCAACATCCTCGGCGCGGCCGTCGAGACCATCGCCGGCCGGATGGTCGGCCGGATGCGCGTCGAACTGCCCGGCGCCCACCAGGACAACGTGGTGCCGATCGGCTTCCTGCGCGAGCAGGGCCTGCAGGTGGACGTGCTCGACGCGGCGGACGGAGTGGTGGCATGACCTGGGACCAGATGCAGGAACTGCTGTGGCCCGCCACCTGGGAGACCCTCCAGATGGTCGGCGTGGCCTCGGTGGGCACCATCCTGATCGGCCTGCCGGTCGGCGTCCTGCTGGTACTCACCGACCGCGGCGGACTGCTGCAGAACGTGCCGGTCAACCGGGTGCTCGGCGCCGTGGTGAACATCGGCCGCGCGCTGCCGTTCATCATCCTGATGGTCGCCCTGCAAGGCGTCACCAAGGCGATCGCCGGGACGACCATCGGCTGGCAGGCGGCCACCGTCCCGCTGACCATCGGCGCCATCCCCTTCTTCGCACGCCTGGTCGAGACCGCGGTGCGCGAGGTCGACGGCGGCCTGGTCGAGGCCGTCCAGTCGATGGGCGGCAGCACCGGGACGATCGTCCGCAAGACCCTGCTGCCGGAGTCGCTGCCCTCGCTGATCGCCTCCGTCACCACCACCGTCATCGCGCTGATCGGCTTCTCCGCGATGGCCGGCGTGGTGGGCGGCGGCGGACTCGGCGACCTCGCCGTCCGCTACGGCTACCTGCGCTTCGAGACCGGCTTCATGTGGGTGATCATCGCCGAGCTGGTGGTCATCGTCACCGCCGTCCAGCTGGCCGGCGACCACGCCGCCCGACGGCTCACCCACCGCGGCCGCGCCACCGGCCGGCCCTGGTCGCGCAGGAATGCCGCGGACTCCTCCTCGGGCGACCTCGTCGCCCCCCACTGACCGCACCGCCGCCCGATCCCCGGACGGCCTCCCCGCATCACGCAGAAAGGCACTTTTCGTGCGCAACGTTCTGAAGACCACCACCGTCCTCGCCACCGCCGGCCTGGCCCTCTCGCTCGCCGCCTGCGGCAGCGACAGCTCCTCCTCGGCCGGGTCCGACCCGGACAAGGCCCTGGTGGTCGTCGCCAGCCCCACCCCGCACGCCCAGATCCTGGACTTCGTCAAGAAGAACCTGGCCGACAAGGCCGGGCTCAAGCTCGACGTGAAGGTGGTCACCGACTACGTGACCCCCAACACCGCGGTGCAGGACGGCTCGGCCGACGCCAACTACTTCCAGCACGTCCCGTACCTGGAGGACTTCAACAAGAAGCAGGGCACCGACATCGTCTCCGTCGAGCCGGTGCACCTGGAGCCGCTGGGCCTCTACTCCAAGAAGGTCAAGGCGGTCGGCGACCTCAAGGACGGCGCCCAGGTCGGCGTGCCCAACGACGCCACCAACGAGGGCCGGGCGCTCAAGCTGCTCGCCGACAACAACGTCATCACCCTCAAGAGCGGCGCCGGCACCACCGCCACCGTCCAGGACATCGCGTCCAACCCGAAGAACCTCAAGTTCAAGGAGCTGGAGGCGGCCCAGCTGCCCCGCTCGCTGGACGACCTGGACGCCGCCGTCATCAACGGGAACTACGCGCTCGACTCGGGCCTGAAGCCCGCCAGCGACGCCATCGTGGTGGAGAAGGCCGAGGGCAACCCGTACGCCAACATCCTCGCCGTGAAGAAGGGCAAGGAGAGCGACCCGCGGGTCAAGAAGCTCGCCGAGCTGCTGCACTCCGCCGAGGTCAAGAAGTACATCGACGACACCTTCCAGGGCTCCGTCACCCCGGCCTTCTGACCGGCCCGACGAAGATTCCGCGCACGGCCCGACCGGGCCCCCGCCGCACCTCGGCGGGGGCCCGGTCGGGCAGTATCGGGGGGCGACGGTATGACGGACGGCCTTTCTGACGTACCGTCGTGCGGTCCGTGCACCGCGTGACACCCGGGTCCCGGTGGGGCGTACGGTGTGTCCACGACCCGGCGAGGAGAGACGGCATGGCAGCGAGCTTCCCCGAGACCGCCATCAGCACCGAACGGTTGCTGCTGCGCCCCCTTGAGGTCGGCGACGCCCCAGCCCTGGCCGAGCTGATGGCCGACGAGCTGGTGCACGCCTGGACGGACCTCCCGCAGCCCTTCACCGAGGACCTCGCCGTCCGGTGGGCCACCGCCCTCGCCCCCGCCCACCGGGCCGAGGGGCACGGCATCGTCTTCACCGTCACCGAGCACCTCACCCAGCGGGTGGTCGGCCTGGTCGAGCTGCGGCACACCGACTGGCGGCTGCGCGCCACCGAGATCTGCTACGTCACCGCCCCCTGGGCGCGCGGCGAGGGCTATGCCGGGGAGGCCGTTCTCGGCGTCGCCCAGTGGCTCTTCGAGGACCGCGGCTTCCAGCGCCTGGAGATGCGCACGGCGGCCGGCAACACCGCCGCCCAGCAGGTCGCGCAGAAGGTCGGCTGCATCAGTGAGGGCGTGCTGCGCAGCGCCTGGATAGTACGCGAGCGCGAGTTCCTCACCGCCGGCGCCGACGACGCGGGCGAGAGCCGCAGCGACCTCATCCTCTGGAGCCTGCTCCCCGAGGACATGGAGGAGGTACCGCCGGCGCCCGACCCGCGGGCCGGGCGGTACGTCCTGCGGGACTGACCCGCGCCGGCCGCCCCCGCCGAGGGGGACATGTGTGCGAGTTGTCGCCGACGGGGTGCGCGCACCGGGTAGCCTCTGCTCCTGGACGGACCCGGCCGGGTCCCGGTGGCCCGCGGGCCACCCCGTTCCGCGCAGTGCCCAGAGTCGAGGAGAACAGCCGCAGATGGCTGACCGGATCACGGTCATCGGGTGGGACGGCACACCGCTGACCGAGGCCGCCGGTGCGGCCCTCGCGGCGGCGACCCTGGTGGCCGGGGCGCCCTACCAGCTCAAGGCGCTCCCGGTACCGGCCGGCGCCGAGCGGATCGCCCTCGGCAGCGTGCAGCTGGCGGCCCGTCGGATCGCCGAGCACCGGGGCGCGGCCGTCGTCGTCGCCGAGGGCGACCCCGGGTTCTTCGGCGTCGTCCGCACCCTGCGCCGCCCCGAGTACGGGCTCGAACTGGAGGTGCTGCCCGCCGTCTCCTCGGTGGCCGCCGCCTTCGCCCGCGCCGGCATGCCCTGGGAGGACGCCCAGGTGGTCAGCGCGCACGGCGGCCGGCTGCGCCGGGCCGCCAACATCTGCCGCGCCCACCCCAAGGTCGCGGTGCTCACCGCCGCCGGCGCCGGCCCCAGCGAGCTGGCCCTGATGCTCCGCGGCGTGCACCGCACCTTCGTGGTCTGCGAGGGGCTCGGCACCCCCGACGAGGACGTCACCGTGCTCACCTCCGACCGGGTCGCCGACCACCTCTGGCGGGACCCGAACGTGGTGCTGGTGATCGGTGGCAACGGCCCGCAGGCCGCGGCCGGCGAGGCGGCCGGCTGGCTGGCCGGGCGCCCGGTGGGATTCCCCGGCGCGGAACGCGGCTGGGCGCTGCCCGCCGACGCCTACGCCGGCGCCGGGCGCGCGGGGGAGGGCGGGAGCGGATCGGACGCACTCCCCGCGCACGTCCGCGCGCTGGTGCTCGCGCGGCTGGGCGCCGCCCCGGGCGACCTGGTCTGGGCGGTGGGCGCCGGCAGCGGCGCGCTCGCCGTGGAGGTGGCGCGTTTCGGGGCGGCCGTCGTCGCGCTGGAGGCGGACAGCTCCGCCTGCGCGCGGATCGCCGTCAACGCGCGCCGCTTCGGCGTCGAGGTGGAGATCGTGCACGGCGCCGGCCCGCAGGCGCTGGGCGGTCTGCCCGAACCGGACGCCGCAGTGGTCGAGAGCGGCGGGGCGGAGGCGGTGCGGGCGGTGCTGGCCCGCCGCCCGGAGCGGATCGTCGCCGTCGCCCGCACCTTCGCGGAGGCCGAGGAGATCCGCGAGGCCATCGCGGGCGCCGGCTACCGGGCCGAGGGCGCACTGCTGCAGTCGACGCCCCTGCAGTCGACGGCGACCCGGCCGGCCGCGGCCAGGAGCGGCTCGTTCGTGCCCGCCCCACCTCGTTCGGGCCTGCCCGGACCGGTACTGGCGAAGGAGCAGGCCGGCGCGGCGGCCGGGCTGGTGCTCGGCGCGGGGACGCAGACGGTGCTGCTCTGGGGCGAGCAGGGGGCCTGATCCGGCCGGAGGGCGGTGATCCCGGTCGCATCCGGACACGGATTCGAGAGGTGACCGCCCCAGGCCGGTAGTGTGGCGTCCTGGGTGGCCGTGGCAGCCGCACCATGCCCGATCTGGTGCGTTTGTCGCCTTTTTGACGTGGTGCAACCCGCTGTGGCTCGAAGCGTGGGCAATTCGACGGGTCGCGTGCCGGACCGGGAGAATGCCGTAGGGTCCGGTGCGATCGTGCCGGTTGCCCAGGGTTGTCGTTATTTCAGATGGCGCACCACTCCTGACGGGTGGGGCGCAGGCCGGGGTGCCGCAGCGCGCCGGAGATCAACGGCCGCAGCGCCCCAGGCGCGGCGGCCGCGAGTGGTTGAGGGGCGGGCCGGAACCTGGCCCGGCTCGTGAGCGGATGTGGGCGCTGCGGTCGGTGATCGCGTCGCCAAGGGCGCGGCAGCGGCCTGGAAGGAGCTTTGACATGACCGATGGCGGCCACGTCCCCAGCGAGGGACTGCCGGAGCACCTGCTCGCCGGGTCCCACCCGGCCGGCCGGCCGGAGGGCATCGCGGTACCCGTCGCCCCCGTACCGGGAGCGGCGGACCAGGGCATCCCCGGCTTCCCCGTCCAGGCGGCCCCGGCGCACGCGCACGGCGCGACGCTCCACGGCGCGCCCCCGCACGGCGCCGTCCCGCCCGGGGGCGAGGGCCTGCTCCAGCGCCCGGGCTTCACCTTCCTGGACCAGCCCGACGCCCAGGACGGGCTCGACGACGAGGACGACGTGCTGCTGATGCCGGGCCCCCAGGGCTCCTGGGGCGAGCCCCTCGTACACATCCCGGCCGAGCCGTCGGCACCGGTCGCCGAGGCGCCGGTCGGGGTGGACACCGTCGCCCTGCGCCCCCTCGGCGAGCAGCACCCCGAGCCCGCGGCCGAGCCGGCCCGCTCATCCGTCGGGACTCCGGTCGAGCCCTCCTGGCCGCCGCTCGCGCCGCCGGTGATGGCCGCACCGGCCCCCCAGGACCTGGCCGCGCCCGCACTGCTGGCCGCCGCCCAGGCCGGCCCCGCGCTCGCCGGCGCCGAGCCGGCGGCGGACCCGGCCGTGGCCGCGCCCGCCGCGGCTCCGCTGCAGGGCCAGGACCAGCTGACGGCGGTTCAGCAGCCCCGCCGCCCCCTGCACGCCGGCCCGCCGATCCCGGACCCGTCGCTGATGACCGGCCATGTCCCGGTCCGTTCGCTCGCCGACCGCGGCCCGTCCCAGGGCAGCACCCCGGCGCACGGCGTACGCATCGTCGCCCCGGTCGAGCAGCCGCCGGCCGCCGCGCCCGTCGCCGTCCGGCCGCCGGTGGCGCAGGCCGTCCCGGTGGCGGACGCTCCCGTGCCGGAGACCCCCGCCGTGGCGGCTCCCGCCGTGGAGGTGCCCGCCCCGGCGTCGGAGCAGGCGCCCCCGCCGGAGCAGGAAGCGCCGCAGGCCCCGGCCGAAGCCGTGGTCCCGCAGCCGTCCGCGAACGTGGCGGTCGAGCCCGCGCAGGCCCCGGCCGCCGTGGCCGAGCCCGCCCAGGCCCAGCCGCCGGTCGCGGCGCAGGCGCTGGTCGAGGCGCAGCCCGTCGCAGAGGTGCAGCCGTCCGTCGAGGCGCAGCCGGAGGCCCGGCCCGAGCCGGTCGCCGAGGTCGCGCCCGCCGTCGAGCCGCAGCCGCAGCCGGTGGCGGCGCCCGCACAGCCGAGAGGTCGGATCTCGGCCTTCCTGGCCGCGCCCACGCCGCACGGCCTGCCCACCGTCGAGGCCCAGCCCGTGGTCGAGCAGGCGGCGGCCGAGGTCGCCCCGCAGCAGGTCGCCCCGCAGGAGGCCGCCCCCGAGCAGCCGGCGGCGGAGCGGTCCGTCCCTGAGCATGCCGTTGCGGCGGAACTCGTGACCGAGCAGCCCGTCGCCGAGCAGCCCGTCGCGGAGCAACCGGTCGTCGCGGATCAGGCCGAGCCCGCGGTGAGCCAGCAGGAGCAGCCCCAGCGGTCGGCGCAGCCCGAGGACGGGCAGCCGCAACCGGCCGCCGAGGCCACCGCGGCCGTGGAAGCTGTGGACGCGGTGACCGTCGCGGACGGGGCCGAGGCCGTCACCGCGCCGCCCGGGACGGCCGCCGCCCCCGAGACGGCAGCCGGCACCGGCGACATGCCCTCCGGCCGGCCGGTCGACGCCCCCGCCACCGAACCGCAGGCCGTGGACGCGGCGCCGGCACCGGAGGGCGCCGCCGACCCGGCCCAGGTGCAGCTCCACGAGCAGGCCCCGGCCGAGCAGCCCGGGCCGTCCCAGGAGCAGCCGCCGGCCCAGCCCGAGGCACCGGTCGACCCGCAGGCGCAGTACGAGCAGCAGACCCCGGAGCAGCCCCGGGCCGAGGCCGCCCCTGAGCCCGAGGAGGGCACCGCCATCGCCGACCGCACCGACCCCGCCGCCTCCGTAGCCGACCCCGCCGTCGACCCGGCCGCCGCCGTCGACCCCGTCGGCGCCGATGCGGCCGCCGCCTCCGCGGCCGTGGTCGAGCCGGAGCCGCCGGCCCCCGCGGGCCCGCGGGGGCCGGCCGCCGAGGGCTTCGACGACGCCGGCCGGGCCGCCGTGCACCAGGTGATCCGGGAGCGCCGCGACATCCGCAACGGCTTCCGCCCGGACCCGATCCCGCACGAGGTGCTGATCCGCGTCCTGGAGGCGGCCCACACCGCGCCGAGCGTCGGCTACTCCCAGCCCTGGGACTTCGTGGTCATCCGCTCGGCGAAGACCCGCCGCAAGATGCACGAGCTGGCGGAGCGCCAGCGGGTGGCCTACGCCGACTCGCTCCCCAAGGGCCGGGCCAAGCAGTTCAAGGAAATCAAGATCGAGGCCATCCTCGACACCCCGGTGAACATCGTGGTCACCGCCGACCGCACCCGCGGCGGCCGGCACACGCTGGGCCGGCACACCCAGCCGCAGATGGCCCCCTACTCGGCGGCGCTGGCGGTGGAGAACCTCTGGCTGGCGGCGCGTGCCGAGGGCCTGGGCGTCGGCTGGGTGAGCTTCTTCGACGAGGACGAGATGGTCCGCGAGCTCGGCCTGCCCGAGCACCTGGAGGTCGTCGCGTACCTGTGCGTGGGGTACGTCGACTCCTTCCCGGAGGAGCCCGAGCTGCAGCAGCAGGGCTGGGCGAAGAAGCGCCCGCTGTCCTGGGTGGTCCACGAGGAGCAGTACGGCAACCGGGCGCTGCCCGGCGAGGAGCCGCACAGCCTGCTCGCCGACACCCTGCGGGGGATCCGGCCGCTGGACGCCAAGGCGCTCGGTGAGGCCTGGGACCGCCAGAAGCGGATGACCAAGCCGGCCGGCTCGCTCGGCATGCTGGAGATCATCTCGGCCCAGCTCTGCGGCCTGTCCCGCAAGTGCCCGCCGCCGATCCCCGAGCCCGGCTGCGTGGCGATCTTCGCCGGTGACCACGGGGTGCACGCCCAGGGCGTCAGCCCCTGGCCGCAGGAGGTCACCGCCCAGATGGTGGCCAACTTCCTGGCCGGCGGCGCGGTGATCAACTCCTTCGCCAAGCAGATCGGCACCGAGGTCGTCGTCGTCGACGTCGGCGTGAAGACCGAGCTGCCGGACGCGATCCAGTCCGGCCGCACCACCGGCCTGCTGCCGCGCAAGGTCAAGCCCGGCACCGACGACATGACCCAGGGCCCGGCGATGAGCCGGGAGGAGGCACTGAAGGCGATCGAGGTCGGCATCGAGACCGCCCGCGACCTGGTGGCGGCCGGCAACAAGGTGCTGATCACCGGCGACATGGGGATCGGCAACACCACCGCCTCCGCCGCGCTGATCTCGGTGTTCGCCGGCCTCGACCCGGCCGAGGTCACCGGCCGCGGCACCGGCATCGACGACGCGATGCACGCCCACAAGATCGAGGTGATCCGCGCCGCGCTGGCCCTGCACCAGCCCGACCCGAGCGACCCGATCGGCGTCCTCGCGGCCGTCGGCGGCCTGGAGCACGCGGCCCTGGCCGGGTTCATGCTCGGCGCCGCCTCGCTGCGCACCCCGGTCGTCCTGGACGGCGTCATCGCCGGCTCGGCGGCGCTGGCCGCCAAGGCGATCGCCCCCGAGGTGCTGGCGGCCTGCATCGCCGGCCACCGGTCCGCCGAGCCCGGCCACCAGGCCGCGCTGGCCAAGCTCGGCCTGCGTCCGCTGATCGACCTGGACCTGCGCCTCGGCGAGGGCACCGGCGCGCTGCTGGCGCTCCCGCTGGTGCAGAGTGCGGCCCGTTCGATGCACGATGTAGCCACGTTCGACTCCGCCGGGGTCACCGAGAAGGCCTGACCCGGACGCAGTCCCCCGTACCCGGCCCGAGGGCGCGCCGGGTACGGGGCCCGTCGCCGTACCCGAAAACCCTCCCTCCCACCCAGGAGCCCCGACCATGACCGCGCCCACCCCAGCGCCCAACCCGCACCCCGGCACCGAGGGCCGCACCCCGTACCCCGTCGGCCTGCTCCTCGACCGCCGCCGGGTGGTCGTGGTCGGCGGCGGCCAGGTGGCCCAGCGCCGGCTGCCCGCCCTGATCGCCGCCGGTGCGGACATCCAGCTGATATCGCCGACCACCACCCCCGCCGTGCAGGCGATGGCGGACGCCGGCGAGCTCACCTGGCACGCCCGCCCGTACACGGAGGGCGACCTGACCGACACCTGGTACGTGCTGGTCGCCACCGACGACCCGGCGGTGAACATCGCCGTCAGCGCCGAGGCCGAGCGGCTGCGGGTGTTCTGCGCCCGCAGCGACGACGCCTCCGCCGCCACCGCGTGGACCCCGGCCTCCGGCCACGACGGCGGTGCGACCGTCGCGGTCCTCACCGGCGACCCCCGCCATTCGGCCGCCCTGCGCAACGCCATCGTGGACGGCCTGCGGGACGGTTCGCTGGCCGCCCGCCAGTACCGCGAGCGCCTCCCCGGGGTGGCCCTGGTCGGCGGCGGCCCGGGCGACCCGGACCTGATCACCGTGCGCGGCCGCCGGCTGCTCGCCGACGCGGACGTGGTGGTCGCCGACCGCCTCGCCCCGCGTGAGCTGCTCGCCGAGCTGGCCCCGCACGTCGAGGTCATCGACGCCTCCAAGATCCCCTACGGCCGCTACATGGCGCAGGAGGCGATCAACCGGACGCTGATCGAGCACGCCAAGGCCGGCAAGTTCGTGGTCCGGCTCAAGGGCGGCGACCCGTACGTCTTCGGCCGCGGCGGCGAGGAGCTGCTGGCCTGCGCGGAAGCCGGTCTGCCGGTCACCGTCGTCCCCGGCATCTCCAGCTCGATCAGCGTCCCGGCGGCCGCCGGCATCCCGGTCACCCACCGCGGGATGACCCACGAGTTCACGGTGATCTCCGGCCACGTCGGCCCGGACGAGCGGTCGCTGACCAACTGGGACGCCGTCGCCGGGATGACCGGCACCGTGGTGCTGCTGATGGCCGTGGACAAGATCGGCGCGATCGCCGCCCGGCTGATCGAGGCCGGCCGCTCGGCAGACACCCCGGTCGCGGTCGTCCAGGAGGGCACCACCGCCGGCCAGCGGCGGATCGACGCCACGCTCGGCACGGTCGGCGCGACCGTCCTCGCCGAGCAGGTCCGCCCGCCCGCGGTGATCGTGATCGGCGAGGTGGTCGGCGTCCTCGCGGACGCCTTCCGGCTCTGACCGCGACGCCCCGGCCCCGCACGGGGGCCGGGGCACGCGTGGCACCCCTCGGCCGGGCACCGGGCCGGCCGGGTCCTACGCCAGCGGTTGCTCCGTCCAGATGACCTTGCCCGAACCCGTGTACCTGGTGCCCCAGCGCTCGGCGAACTGGGCCACCAGGAAGAGCCCGCGCCCGCCCTCGTCCATGGTGGCCGCGTACCGCAGGTGCGGCGAGGTGCTGCTGGTGTCGGAGACCTCGCAGATCAGCGTCCGGTCGCGGAGCAGCCGGACCCGGATCGGTCCGGTGGCGTAGCGGATCGCGTTGGTGATCAGCTCGCTCAGGATCAGCTCGGTGACGAACGCCGCCTCGTCCAGCCCCCAGTCGGCCAGCTGCGCGCTGACGGCGGCCCGCACCCCCGACACCGCCGCCGGGTCGGAGGGCACCTCCCATTCGGCGACCCGGTCGTCCGACAGCACCCTGGTCCGGGCCACCAGCAGGGCGATGTCGTCGGTGGGACGGCTGGGCAGCATCGCGTCCAGCACCTCCGTACAGGTCTCCTCGGGGGTGCGGCCCGGGTGGGCCAGCGCGGCGCGCAGCAGGTCGAGGCCGACGTCGATGTCCCGGCTGCGGTCCTCGACCAGCCCGTCGGTGTACAGCACCAGCAGGCTGCCCTCGGCCAGCTCCAGCTCGGCCGTCTCGAAGGGCATGCCGGCCAGCCCGAGCGGCGGCCCGGCGGGCAGGGTGGGGAACTCCACCGTGCCGTCGGGGTGCACCACGGCGGGCGGCGGGTGGCCGGCCCGGGCCAGCGTGCAGCGCCGGGAGACCGGGTCGTAGACCGCGTACAGGCAGGTCGCGCCGGTGACCGGGGAGTCGCCGAGGTTGGCCGCCTCGTCCTGGTCGATCCGGTTGACCAGCTCGTCCAGGTGGCCCAGCAGTTCGTCGGGCGGCAGCTCCAGCGCGGAGAAGTTGTGGATCGCGGTCCGCAGCCGCCCCATCGTGGCGGCCGCGTGCAGGCCGTGCCCGACCACGTCGCCGACCACCAGCGCGACCCGGGTGCCGGCCAGCGGGATCACGTCGAACCAGTCCCCGCCCACACCCGCCTGGGCGGGCAGGTAGCGGTGGGCGACCTCCAGCGCGTTCTGCGGCGGCAGCGTGCGGGGGAGCAGGCTGTGCTGGAGCGTGACCGCCATCGCGTGCTCGCGGGTGTACCGCCGGGCGTTGTCGACGCAGACGGCGGCGTGCGCGACCAGCTCCTCGGCCAGCGAGAGGTCGTCCTCCTCGAAGGTCTCGGTCTGCTCCAGCCGCCAGAACCGCACCACCCCGAGCAGCACGCCGCGCGCCCGCAGCGGGACCCTGATCAGCGAACGCACCCCGTACGCCACGATCTGCGCGGCGCCCTCCGGGTCCTGCGTCCGCCAGTGGTCGGCCCCCGCCAGGTCGGGCTCCAGCACCGCCAGCCCGCCGCTGAGGCTGGCGGCCAGCGGGGTGTCCGGCACCACGTCGAACAGCGCGCCCACCGGCTTGAACGGCGAGCCCGGGGTCACCGCGCCGAACGCGGCCCGGCGCATCCGGCTGATGCCCGCCGGCGGCTCGTCGCCGTCCAGCACCTGCTCCGCCAGGTCGACGCTGACGAAGTCCGCGAACCGGGGGACCATCACCTGCGCGAGCTCCTCGGCGGTCCGGGTCACGTCGAGCGTGGTGCCGACGGTGACCCCGGCGTCGTACAGCAGCCGCAGCCGGCGCCGGGCCACGTCCGCCCGCCCGGCCAGGCCGAGCAGCTCGGTCGAGTCGCGCAGGGTCGCCACGCTGCCGGGCGGCCCGCCGTCGCGGTCGGTCGGCCGGATGTTGACCGCGATCAGCCGCTCGCCGGCCGGCACCACGTCGTCCGTGACCATCCGGCCCGAGGCGAACAGGTCGGCCATCGCCGGGTCCAGGCCGATCTCGCCGACCGGCCGCCCCTCGGCGTCCGGCGGCAGGGCGAGCAGCCGCCGGGCCTCGTCGTTGGCCAGCAGCAGCCGCCCGCTGCCGCTGAAGATCAGCACACCCTCGCGGACGGCGTGCAGCACCGCGTCGTGGTGCTCGTACATCCGGGTCATCTCGCCCGGGTCCAGGCCGTGCGTCTGGCGCCGGAGCCGCCGGCTGACCAGCGCCGTCCCACCGGTGGCCAGCACCAGCGCGCCCGCGGCGGCGCCGAGGACGATCGGCAGCTGGCGGTCCGAGGCGCTGACCACCCGGTCGATGGTGATGCCGGCCGACACCAGGCCGACCACCTGCCCGCTGGGCGCCCGTACCGGGACGATCGCCTGCACCAGCGGGCCGATCGTGCCGGTGATCTGCTCCACCACCACCCCGCCGCCCAGTGCCGGCTCGATGTTGCCGACGAACTTCTTGCCGATCCGGTCCGGCAGCGGGTGGGTGTAGCGGATGCCGTCGGTGTTCAGCACCACCACGAAGTCCACCCCGGTCTGGATCCGGACGGACTGCGCCTTCGGCTGGAGGACGGCGGTCGGATCGGGGCTCTGCAGCGCGGCGACGATGCCCGGCGAGTTCGCGAAGGTCTGCGCGACGGCCACCGACCGGTTCTTGGCCTCCTCGACGCTGTCCCGGTTGGACTGCACCACCAGCGCCACCACGGCGGCCGCCACCAGCAGCAGCACCACCAGCACCTGGAGCGCGAACACCTGGCCGGCCACGCTGAGTCGCGACGGGGCCGACCGGACCCAGTGCCTGGTCGCCCAGATCGGAGCCGTCCTGCCCGGGCGTCCCGAGGGATCGCGCGACGCGCGCGGCTGATCAGGCCGACCCGACGGGTGACCGCCGGCCGAGCCAGCGGCCGGGCGCGCCCCGGACCGGCCCGGAATTCGGGCCATATGCCATGTCTACACTGCCTGCGGCGAGCCGGCCAAGGGAGCTGCGGCGCGCCGGTCCGCGCATTCACCGGCGCCGCTCCGGCCGCCGGGCGCCCCCGACCTCGCCGGTGGACGGCCCGGGCGGCCGCGCGGCCGGTCACCGCCTGTGCCCGCCGGGGCCGCCGCGGCTCCCGGGTGGCCCCGGCAGGTCGCCCGTTTGGCCTTGGCCACCGTGACCGGGCAAGATCGCAGGGTGTCCGAACCCCGCACCGTCACCGACCCCGCCGACCCGCGCCTCGCCGACTACACCGGTCTGACCGACGTCGAGCTGCGCCGCCGCCGCGAACCCGCCGAGGGCCTGTTCATCGCCGAAGGTGAGAAGGTCGTCCGCCGCGCGCTGGCCGCCGGCTACCGGATGCGGTCGATGCTGCTGACCCCGAAGTGGCTGGAGGTGATGGGCGACCTGATCGCCGACGCCGAGGCCCCCGTGCACGTCGTCGAGGCCGCCCTCGCCGAGCAGGTCACCGGCTACCACGTGCACCGCGGCGCGCTCGCCTCGATGGAGCGCAAGCCGCTGCCGCCCGCCGCCGAGGTGCTGGCCGGCGCCCGCCGGGTCGCCGTGCTGGAGGGTCTGGTCGACCACACCAACCTCGGCGCGATCTTCCGGAGCGCCGCGGCTCTCGGCATGGACGCCGTCCTGCTCTCCCCGGACTGCGCCGACCCGCTCTACCGGCGGGCCGTCAAGGTCTCGATGGGCGCCGTGTTCGCCGTCCCGTACGCCCGGCTCGAACCGTGGCCTGCCGCCCTGGACACCGTCCGGCAGGCGGGGTTCCAGCTGCTCGCCCTCACCCCGGCCGAGTCGGCCGTCTCGCTGGCCGACGCCGCACCCCGCCGGCTGCCCAAGGCCGCCCTGATGCTCGGCGCCGAGGGCGACGGGCTGACCCGCCGCGCCCTGGAGGCCGCCGACCACCAGGTGCGGATCCCGATGGCGCACGGCATCGACTCGCTGAACGTCGGCGCGGCGGCTGCGGTGGCCTTCTACACCGTCACGGCGGGCTGACCGCCGGGGCCGCCCGGGAGGGCGCCGGGACGGCGTGGGCCCGGCGCGGATCAGCCGCCCGTGCCGCCGGAGACGCCGGCGCCGGGCCAGGACTCCTCCCAGGTGCCGTCGCCGCGCACCGTGTAGCGGGTGGAGGAGACCGCGCCGGTCTGCGAGACCCGCTCCTCGCGCACCAGCGAGCCGCTGTCGATCCGCCAGCTCGCCACCGCCTGCGGGTTCGCGGCGGAGGAGCGGGCGGCCAGCGCCACGGGCGCGCCACCGCTGAAGCCGAAGAGCTGCACCAGGTCCACCGGCACCGACCCCTCGGCCCGCCGGAGCACCACCAGCGCCGCCGCAGCGCCCCGGTACTGGGCCGGCAGCACGGCGCTGAGCGCCACCTGCGGGCCCTCGCCGGCCGAGCGGCCGTCGCGCAGCCGGATGCCGCTGCCGCCCGCGGGGTCGGGGAAGCTGCGGTTGGGCCAGTCCACCGCGGGCAGCGCGCCGACGGCCGGGCCGAGCCCGGCGTCGGGGCCCGGCGGGTTGCCGCGCGCGGCCGCGGCCAGCGCCGCCGTGGACTGCGGGGCGGGCGACCGGTCGCCGGCCGACTGCGGGTCGCCGGCCGGCTGGGTGGCCGCCACGTCCACCGACAGCCCGCCCGGGGCGGCCGGGGCGGAGGCGGCCGCAGGGACGGCGCCGGGCCGGCCGAGACCCTGGTCGGCGCGGTTCTCACAGCCCTGGGCCGCGGCGATGGCCAGCGCCACCCCGACGGTCACTGTGACGAAGACGATCACCCGCTGCCGCAGCAGCCGCTGCCGGGAGCCGCTCGGACGGCCGGGCGCGGGCGTGTGCTGGCGGTCCCGCTGACCGCCGGCGCGGCCGGGCGGCGGGGTCTGCTGGCGCGGCCTCAGCGGCCGGGTTCGCTGCGCGGCGTCCGCGCGGGGCAGCGGCGAGGTGTCCGGCTGGCCGTAGGGCCGGCGCCCGGCCGCCGGGCGCTCCGCACCGGCCCGGACCCGGGCCCCGACGGCCGGACCGGGCTCCCGCCCGGGCGCGGGTACCGCCTGCGGCGGGGCGGCGGCCGGGCGGGCCGGCGCGATACGCCCGCCGGTCGCGGCGGCGCCCCGCGCGGCCAGTTCGCTGAGCCGCTCGTGCAGCGCGGCGGCGCCGGGCCGCTCGGTGGGCTCCTTGGCCAGACAGGCCTTCACCAGCGGCGCCAGCTGAGGCGGTACGGCCGACAGGTCGGGCTCCTCGTGCACGACCCGGTAGAGCATCACCTCGGAGGAGGCACCGGAGCCGAACGGGGAGTCCCCGGTGAGCGCGTAGGCGAGGGTCGCGCCGAAGGCGAAGACGTCGGTGGCGGGTGTGACCGCCGCCCCGCGCACCTGCTCGGGGGCGAGGAAGCCGGGCGAGCCGACCGCGGTGCCGACGTGGGTGAGTGTGCTGGCGCCGCGCGACCAGGCGATGCCGAAGTCGATGATGCGCGGGCCCTTGGGGGAGAGCAGGATGTTGGACGGCTTGAGGTCGCGGTGCACCACCCCGGCCTCGTGCACCTTGACCAGCCCGTCCGCCAGCGCGGCGCCGATCCGGGCCGCCTCCGGCCAGCCGAGCGGCCCCTCGTCGCCGACCCGCTTGTACAGCGAGGGTCCGGGGACGTACGCGGTGGCCAGCCAGGGCCGGTCCGCCTCGATGTCCGAGCCCATCACCCGCGCCGTGCAGCCGCCCCGGATCCGGGAGGCCGCCGCGATCTCGCGCGCGAAGCGGGTCCGGAACTCCGCGTCCTCCGCCAGCTCGGCGCGGATCAGCTTGAGCGCGACCCGCTGCCCCCGGCGGTCGGAGCCGAGAAAGACCACGCCCATGCCGCCGGCCCCCAGCCGCCGGTGCAGGCGGTACGGTCCGACGATGCGGGGGTCCTCACGCCTCAGCCGCATCATCGCCATCTTCGTTCCCGTCAGCCCGTGGGTGAGACCCCGTCGGTTGGGGCATCGTCAGATCCTGTCCGGCACAGCTTACGGACTGCCTGCTGCGGTGTGCTGATACGCAACACCCCAACGGCCCGTGGGATTGTCGGATCTTCCCCTGCCGACGGCCGCCGTACCCGCGCTGACCAGCTGCGGGAGCGGTTCCGTGATGATCGCCCGAGGGTCCTCCACAGGCCGCTCCAGGGCCTCTTCGCGCGCTCCCTCGGGGTCGCTCTCAGGGTTCCCTCGGGGATGTGATCCCCGTCATCTCCCCCTGCGGTAGTAGGCCGCCGGGCCGGGCGTCATCCTCCGGGATGCCCGGGGAACCGTACGCGGGCATGACGCGCGGGTACCCCCCTGCGCCATAGCGTTGCCTTTAGCGGTGGGCGGGAGGCTCGTCCCCCGAGGTAGACCGCCCACCGCGCCAACCACGGGCCGCTTCCGCGGCACCCGTGCCACACCGGGAGCACCCAGCACCAGCAGCACGAACAGCACCAGCGGTCGAGCGGCAACGACAGTGCGCCGCACCGACAGCAGGCCGGTTCCACCCGGCAGAGCACACCACCGATCACCGGAACGGGTAGGAGCAGGGCAGATGGCACCGCAGGTCACCGGACCAACCCGCCGCCGGCCTTCTGCGGCCCGGCGCCCGGGCGCCCAGACCAGGCACCCGGCCGTCGCGCTGGCGATGGCGCTGCCCTGCGCGGTGCTGCTGGTCATGCTGTTCGGCGGCTGGGAGCAGATGGCGACGCAGGCCCAGGCCGTCGCCGACCTGATCGGGCACTGACCCCCTGGGGACGGGGAGACGGTGCCGGCCGAGGCGCCGCGCCCGCGATGACACGCGGACGGGCGGGAGCGGAGCGCGGAGCGCCTCGGCAGACGGAGTTGCCGCGTACGGATGCCGGTGAGGGCGCCCGTACGCGGCTCTCCCACGTCCGGGCCGCCTCGGCGTGGTTCCCTCGCCGGGCTCCTCGGTCGGGTGCCCCTGCCGGGCCGATGTGCACGGACGTCACGCCCGCCCGGGGGCCGCAGGCCGCTCCCGGCTTCGCCGCGGATGCCCGGACACGAAGAAGGCCGTGATCCTCGCGGACCACGGCCTTCGGTCGAACTGTGCGCGATACTGGGATTGAACCAGTGACCCCTACCGTGTCAAGGTAGTGCTCTCCCGCTGAGCTAATCGCGCCTGGTGAGGCGGTACTACGGCGAACCCCGAGAGGTCCGAGTGCGCGATACTGGGATTGAACCAGTGACCCCTACCGTGTCAAGGTAGTGCTCTCCCGCTGAGCTAATCGCGCCTGGTGAGGCGGTACTACGGCGAACCCCGAGGGGATCGAGTGCGCGATACTGGGATTGAACCAGTGACCCCTACCGTGTCAAGGTAGTGCTCTCCCGCTGAGCTAATCGCGCGGGGAGGGCTCCTGGCGAACCAGGGGCACCTCTTGGAGGTGGAGACGGGATTTGAACCCGTGTAGACGGCTTTGCAGGCCGTTGCCTCGCCTCTCGGCCACTCCACCAGGCAACACACGAAGGACGATCTTACACTGTCCTTCTTCGAGCGGACGACGAGATTCGAACTCGCGACCCTCACCTTGGCAAGGTGATGCTCTACCAACTGAGCCACGTCCGCCTGTCTCCCGGGGGCTTCACCGCTTTTCTTCGGCTGCGCTCCCTGGCGACGTGTTGAACTCTAGCGGATTCCCGGGCCAGCTAAAAATCCGTTCCCGCAGCGTGCCGCGGGGATGCCCCCCGGGTGGTGCTCCGTCAGCCCGCCCGGACCCTCCACCCCGACGTTCGCGCCCGCTCCCGGCGCCGGGCGCCCGGCGCCCGCACGCCGGGTGCGCCCGCGCCCCGCGCGCCCCCCGACCTACACTTCAGGCACCGCAGCCCACTCCTTCGCCGCGCCCCACCACCGCGCGGCACAGCACCGAATCCGCGCAGGAGCACCGTGTCCGGCCCAGCACTTCCCCCCAGCCCGCTCGCCCGCTTCGGCGGCCGCCTCGCCACCGGGCTGCGTGACGTCACCTCGGACCCGGCCGCACTCGACTCCGCCGGCTTCTGGGCCGTCGCGTACGACTTCGAGGGCCGCCTCACCTGCGCCCGCTTCGACGACGTCCGCCCGGCCCCCGCCCCGCCGCGCACCGAGGGCTGGCACGGCCCGGGCCCCGACAGCTGGCACAGCTCGCTGGACCGGGACGCCTACACGGCGGGGGTGCGCCGGATCCGCGACCACATCGCGGCCGGCGAGGTCTACCAGGCCAACCTCTGCCGGGTGCTCTCCGCACCGCTGCCGGACCCGGACCGCAGCGACGTCGACGCCCTCACCGGGCTGCTCGCCCACGGGAACCCGGCCCCCTACGCCGGCACCCTGCGGCTGCCCGCCCACGGCGTCGAGATAGCCACCGCCTCGCCGGAGCTCTACCTGCGCCGGGACGGCCGCACCGTCTCCTCCGGGCCGATCAAGGGCACCGGCCGTACCGAGCACGACCTGCTGGACAAGGACCACGCCGAGAACGTGATGATCGTGGACCTGGTCCGCAACGACCTCGGCCGGGTCTGTGCGACGGGCACCGTCACTGTCCCCGACCTGTGCGCGGTGGAGAAGCACCCCGGCCTGGTCCACCTGGTGTCCACCGTCGAGGGCCGCCTGCGGGAGGGGGCGGGCTGGCCCGAGCTCTTCGACGCCACCTTCCCGCCCGGCTCGGTCACCGGCGCGCCCAAGTCCAGCGCCCTGCGGATCATCGAAGACCTGGAACGGGCGCCGCGCGGGCCCTACTGCGGCGCCGTCGGCTGGGTCGACGCCGACCGCGGCGAGGGTGAACTCGCGGTCGGCATCCGTACGTTCTGGATCGACCGGACCGACGCCGCCGCGCCCGTCCTGCGCTTCGGCACCGGCGCCGGCATCACCTGGGAGTCGGACCCCGCCCGGGAATGGGCGGAGACCGAACTCAAGGCCGCCCGCCTGGTCGCGATAGCGTCTGGCCAGGGCGCCCCCTAGCCTCGCCCGGCCGGGACGGTTCCGCGGTCCGACAGCCCCGCGGTCCGACAGCCCCGCAGTGCAACAGCCCCCACCCGCCCTGCCCTAGGAGCAGCCACCGATGATCTGGGTCAACGGCTCACTGGTCGCCACCGACGCCGCCACCGTCTCCGTGCTCGACCACGGACTCACCGTCGGAGACGGTGTCTTCGAGACCGTCAAGGCCGAGGACGGCCGGCTCTTCGCCCTCACCCGCCACCTGGAGCGCCTCACCCGCTCCGCCCGCGGCCTCGGGCTGCCCGACCCCGACCACGACCTGGTCCGCGAAGCCTGCGAGCAGGTGGTGGCCGCCAACCCGATGCCGCTCGGCCGGCTGCGGGTCACCTACACCGGCGGCACCTCGCCGCTCGGCTCCGAGCGCGGCGACCAGGGCACCAGCCTGGTGGTCGCGGTGGGCACCGCCGCACGCCGGGCCGACACCACCGCCGTGGTCACCGTGCCGTGGCGGCGCAACGAGCACAGTGCCGTGGCCGGCCTGAAGACCACCTCCTACGCCGAGAACGTCGTCGCCCTGGCCGCCGCGCACCGCGAGGGCGCCACCGAGGCGCTGTTCGCCAACACCGCCGGGCAGCTCTGCGAGGGCACCGGCTCCAACGTCTTCGTCGTCCTCGGCGGGCGGCTGCTCACGCCCACCCTCGCCTCCGGCTGCCTTGCGGGCATCACCCGCCGGCTCGTCGTCGAATGGTGCGACGCGGAGGAGACCGACCTCCCGCTGTCCGCGCTGGCGGAGGCCGAGGAGGTCTTCCTGACCTCGACCCTGCGGGACGTCCAGGCCGTCACCCGGATCGACGGCCGGGAGCTGCCCGGCCCCGGTCCGGTCACCGCCAAGGCCATGATCCGATTCACCGAGCGCAGTGCCGACGACCTCGACCCCTGAGCGCCCCCGGCCGCCGGCCGGGCGCCGCCGGGCCCCGGCCACGCGCCGTCGGCCCCGGCCCGCCGTTCTCGGTGCGCCGGGCGGGGTACAACCACCGGGCAGCGGGGAAGGGACCTCGGCATGACCACCACCCTCCGTCCGGAGAGCCCCGAATCCCCGGTCCCCGGCGGCGGCCGCACCCGGCGCTGGCAGATCTGCGCCAACGGCCGGCCGGTCGGCGCCCTGCGCACCACCGCGACCCCGCGCGGCGACCAGTCCTGGGGGAACATCTCCGAGCTGGAGGTCCGCGAGGGGCACCGGCGCGGGCGCGCCACCGTCGGTGCGCTCGCCGCCGAGGAGGTGCTGCGCGGCTGGGGCTGCAGCCGCGTCGACGCCGACATCCCGGAGACGGCGACGGCGGCCCGCCGACTGGCCGAGGCGCTCGGGTACACCGAGCGGATGCGGAACATGACCAAGGGCCTGGCCGCCGGGCCGGCACTGCCGCCGGGCCTGGCCGCCCGCCCGGTCGACGCCGTGGGCTACCCGGCCTGGCTGGCCGAGGCCAAGGACGGCTATCTGCACGACCTGTGCGCCTCCGGGCTCACCGAGGACCAGGCGCGCGCCAAGTCCGACGCCGACCACGCGCATCTGCTGCCGCAGGGCCACGCGACCCCCGGGGTGGCCCTGCGGCAGCTGTACGACGCCGACGGCGGGCTGCTCGGCAGCCTCTGGGTGGCCCTGCACCAGCGCGACCTGCCGGACGGCCGGCCGCTGGCCTGGGTGATGACCGTGGAGGTGGCCCCGGACCGTAGGGGCCGGGGCCACGGGCGCACGCTGATGCTGCTGGCCGAGCGCGAGTGCCTGGCCGCGGGCGTCCGCGACCTGGGCCTCAACGTCTTCAGCAGCAACGAGGTGGCGGTCGGCCTCTACACCTCGCTCGGCTACGCCGTAACCAACCGGGTGTACGGCAAGCCGTTGTGCTGACGGATCGTGCCGACCGGACGTCAGGACACCTGGTGCTGCCCGATGATCTCGAGGATCCGGGCACGCAGGCCGTCCTGGCTCGCGCCGCCGTCCAGGCGCTGCCCGGCGATCACGTAGGTCGGGGTGCCGCTCACCCCGATCGCCTTGCCCTCGGCCTGGTCGGCGTCCACGATCAGGGTGTGCCGGCCGTCGATCAGCGCCAGCTCGACCTCCTCGGCGTCCAGGCCGGCGTCGCGGGCCACCTCGACCAGCAGCGCCTCGCCGCGGGTGCCCAGCTCGTTCACCCGGGCCAGCAGAGCCTCCACGTACGGCCAGCCGAGGCCCTGGGCGAACGCCTCCTCGGCCGCCTGCGCGGCGGCGTACGCGTGCTTGTGCTTCTCCAGCGGGAAGTGCCGCAGCTCCACCGGCAGTGCGTCGCCGTACTCGGCGCGCAGGGCGCGGATGTCGTCCAGGGCGGTGCGGCAGTCCGGACACTGGAGTTCGCACCAGAACTCGAGCCGGGGGAGGGAACCATCGATCATTCCCCCAGTGTTCCACTAGTGGGCGGCCCGCCACGGAGCGGTGCGCCCCGAGCGACGCGGACGGGAGGCCTGCATGTCCAGGACCGACGAGCGCGTGACCGGGCAGCCGTGCTGACCGCGGCGGCGGCCTTCACGCTGACGGCGGCCGGCGTGGCCGTCGCGGGCCTGACCGCGTACCGGCGCCGGTACCTCGCGGCCACCCGGTGGTTCGCGGTGGCGCTGCTGCCGGCCGGCCTCTACCTGACCGGGCTCTTCCCGGTCGCCCGGACGATCGGCGGGGAGATCGCCGACTGGGCGACGCAGCTGGTGTTCGATCCCCGGGTGTGGATCGGCATCGCGCTGCTCGCGCTCTCCACCGGCCTGCTGCTCGGCAGCCGCGGGGTCGCCCGTCGCCGGCTCAAGGCCTCCGCGACGGCGTCCGGTGCGCCGGCGGCGGCGGGTGTCGCACCGGCCCGCCCGGCGGTCACCGGCGCCCGGCCCCCGGTCGGCGGGACTGCGAAGGCACCGGGTCGTCCGGGGACGGCCGCGTCCGCGGACGACGGCCTCGGCGACTTCGCCGACATCGAGGAGATCCTCCGCAAACGCGGGATCTGAGCGGCCGGCCGGGCCCCTACGAGCGGGAGGCCGGCCCCGGTAAGCGCTCCCCCCGGGCCAGGAGGCCGCGGGGCACGCCCGGCCGGCGCCGCCTCAGGCGCTGGGCACCGTCTCGGCGGAGCGCTGGCGGGCCCGGTAGGCGGCGACGTGCAGGCGGTTACCGCAGGTCCGGCTGTCGCAGTAGCGGCGCGAGCGGTTGCGGGAGAGGTCGACGAAGACCCGTGCGCAGTCCGGTGCCTCGCAGTTGCGCAGCCGCTCCCGCTCGCCGGCCATCACGATGAACGCGAGCGCCATCCCGAGTTCGGCCGCCAGGTGGTCGCCCAGGGCCGCGTGCGGGGCGAAGTAGTGGATGTGCCATCCGTGGTGGTCGTGGTTGGTCAGCCGGGGAGTCGTCCCCGCGGCCGCGACCACGGCGTTCACCAGCTCGGCGGCCTGGTCGGTGGAGCCGGCCGAGAACACCTCCCGCAGCCGGGCGCGCAGCTGCTGCACGGCGCGCAGGTCGGCGGGGGTGAGCGAGTCGATCTCGCTGATCTCCTGGCCCACCACGAAGGCGTCGAGCGCGGCCACGTCCGGCAGCAGCTCGCTGCCGCAGGCCTCCGGCGACGTGTTGAGGAGCTCGACCAGAATGCTCAGTGCGCATTCGGTGTCATGGGTGATCAGCACGTGGGGGCTCCTCGCGCGGCGGGCGGCTCTCGGCCACCCGCGTCGACTGTCACCCCAGACCTTACCGGGCGGCGGGCGCCGCCGGGGGAGCTCCCGCGGGTCGGACGGCGGCCGGACGCCCGGGCACCCGGCAGACAGGCCGGCCACCCGTGAGGGCGGCCGGCACCGGTGCCGGGTGCTTCCGGGTCCCCGGTCCGCCCCTGGAAGGGAGCGGACCGGGGACCCGGCCCCGAGGCCGCGTCGTGCGCGGCGAGACGTGCGGCCGTGCCCCCGAGTAGGACGGCCGCGGTACGGCAGGGGGGTGTCACCTCGCGCTGCGGCGGGGTGGCGCCCTGCGGCGGGGTCAGCTTTCGGCGAGGATGTGCGACAGCTCCCGGTCGAGGTCGAAGTGGCGGTGTTCGGTGCCGGGGGGCACGGCGGCGTCCGTTCGCTTGAGAAAGGACTCAAGCGCCCGGGCCGGGGCTTCCAGCAGGGCTTCTCCTTCCGGAGAGCTCAGCGCGATGCAGACCACTCCCTGCCCGTGACTGCGCGAGGGCCACACCCGGACGTCGCCGGTACCGGTGGGTCGGTGCAGCCCCTCCGCAAGGAGATCTCGGGCGAACACCCACTCCACGGTCTCGTCGGCACCGGTGTGGAAGGTGGCGTGCACGGCATAGGGGTCGGCGGTGTCGTAGCGCAGGCCCGCGGGGACGGGCAGCGAGGACTCGCTGGACACGATGAGGCGCAGGTGCAGCTCGCAGCTGACCGTGGTGTTCATAAGCGCCATGGCCTTTCGCTCAGTGTGCGCTCGGGGAATCGCACGTCGGCGAACGGACCATCCCACCTCCAAGACCGATGTAAACCCCTCTGTCCCGATTCGAGGGCGAGTCGTACCCCTTCCGGCGCATTGCGGAATCGGCACGGTGCGGAGGGCGACCGATTACCGGCCCGGCATCTCGGCTAGTTTCCTGACATGGCTGTACGAAGCGACAGGACGGGAACGGGTGAGGCCGTGCAGGACGGGACGGGGACCGGTCAGGACGCGCCGGACGGGCAGGACGGGGGCCGGCCGCTGGGATCCAGGGCGCCGCACTTCATCCGGCGGTCGCGGCCGCTGCACCTGAGCTGGCAGGTGGTGATCTTCCTGGCCGGCCTCGCGGTCGTGGTGCTCGGTGTGGTCATGCTGCCGCTCCCCGGACCGGGCTGGGTGGTCATCTTCCTGGGCATGGGCATCTGGGCGACCGAGTTCGTCTGGGCCCAGCTGGCCCTTCGCTGGACCAGGCGCAAGGTGGCCGAGGCCGCGCAGAAGGCGATGGACCCCAGGGTGCGGCGGCGCAACCTCACGTTGACCGCCGTCGGCCTGGCGGTGATCGCCGGGCTCGGCGGCTGGTACCTCTGGAAGTACGGGCTGGCCATGCCCTGGAACGTGACCTGAGCCGCCCGGCCGACGGGTCCGGGCGAGGGGTGTTCGGAGCAGCCTTCGGGATGCGGTAATGTTTTCCCTGCACCCGGGCGATTAGCTCAGCGGGAGAGCACTTCGTTCACACCGAAGGGGTCACTGGTTCGATCCCAGTATCGCCCACCGGAATGCATTGGTGAGACGTGGAGCCCCGGCCATTAAATGGCCGGGGCTCCACGTCTTTTTCCGATAATCCCGGTCCGCCGGCGGTGAATCCGACTGAGGCGCAGTCATCTTCCCTGCGGTGCGCGAGTTCTGCGGGTCCGCCAGCTGCGGAGGGCGGGCAGGTTGCGGGGCGGCCCCCGAATGGTGCTAGTCTTCTTCTCGTTGCCCGGGCGATTAGCTCAGCGGGAGAGCACTTCGTTCACACCGAAGGGGTCACTGGTTCGATCCCAGTATCGCCCACCCGGACAGCACGGTTGATTCACAACCGGCAGCGCATAGGCCCCGATCGGTTCACCGATCGGGGCCTGTCGCATGAAACGGCACCGCCATGGGCGCCGGGCCGCGGCCCCGCGACCGTCAGGCTGCCACGCCGCCGCCTCGCGACCGTCACGCCGCCGCTTCGCAGCGGTGCTCCGGCGACAGCCGCCGGCCGCAGGAGCACCGCACCGGGCGCAACGGCCAGGACAGGTCCACCCGTTCCGGCGTGCCCGAGCGGTCGAACCACGCCTGCAGCCCGCGGGCCTGCGCCGCGTGCCAGACCCGCTGCCGCAGGTGCAGGTCGTCCGGACCGATCGCGCCGAGCGCCCCCGGGTAGCGGGCGGCCAGGATGCGGACCAGGTCCATCGCGGCCGTGGCGTCGGCCGCGGCGTCGTGCGCGCCGGCCAGCTCCACCCCGTAGTGGGCACACAGGTCGGTCAGCGTGCGGCGCCCCTTGCGGTACCGGTCGACATGCTTGTCGAGCACCCGCGGATCCAGTATCACCAGCTCGGCCGGGCCCAGGCAGTCGGCCAGCGTGATGCCCCGGTGCCGGCGCAACTCGCGGTCCAGCAACGTCAGGTCGTACGGCGCGTTCATCACCACCACCGGGGTGCCGGCCCGCGCCTGTTCACCGAGCGCGCGGGCGACCTCGGCCACCACGGTGCGCGCCGGCCGGCCCTCGGCGCGGACCCGCTCGTCGGTGATGCCGTGCACCGCGCGGGCGCCGTCCGGGATCGGCACCCCGGGGTCGGCCAGCCAGGTCGTGGCCTGCGGCACGGCGCCGGGCGCGAGTTGGACGACCAGGGCGGCCGAGACGATGCGATCGGTCTCGACGTCCACGCCGGTGGTCTCGGTGTCGAAGGAGGCGAGCGGGCCCGTGAACCATTGCTGCTGCATAACTGCCCCTCAGGTACTGCCCTCAGGAGATGCGGACTCTCAACCGGAGCCGGGGAGACCGGGCGGGCGGACCGCCGAGGACCGGCGGTGCGCCCGCCCGATCTCGTCCTGTCCAGGTGATACCCCGTTCTGACAGGCCCTCAACCGTTTGCCGCCGGCCTGCTCGGGGATGATTCCGACGGCGGTCTGTTCGAACGGGGCGGGCGCCGCGCGCCGAGGTGGGGAGGCGGGAGCCATGGCGCTGACGCAACCGCAGTCCGGGGACACGACGCGGGCCGTGAGCACGGCCGGAGGAACGGCGGCCGCGCCGCGCGGCAACCTGGCGACCACCGCCTGCATGGAGACCCTGCAGGTGGCCTACCTGCACGCGGTCGCCGCGGCGGCCGGCTGCTCGCTCTCCCAGCCCTTCCCGGACAACGGGATCGACTGGCAGGTCAGCCACGGCTCCCCGGCGCACACGGTCGACGACGAGGTCACCGTCAAGATCCAGCTGAAGGCCACCCAGCAGATCGCGGCGGCCCCGGCCGGGCCGCACTTCAGTTTCACGCTCGACAACGCCCACCTGCGCAAACTGGCCCGCGCGCAGGTCGCGGTGCCGAAGATCCTGGTGGTCATGCTGCTGCCGCGCCAGGTCGACCGGTGGCTGCAGGCCCGGCCGGACGCCCTGGAGCTGCGGCACTGCTGCTACTGGGTCAACCTGGCCGGCCACCCGGTCACCGGGCAACGGCGGACCAACGTGCGGGTGCCGGTGGCCAAGGTCTTCGACGACCGCGCACTGTGCGAGATCATGGCGAGGGTCGGCGCGGGCGGCAGCCCGTGACCGGGCGGCGCCCCCGGCTGGGAGGAGCGGACACATGACGGGTACCCGGATGTCCGAGGACGGGGCGCCGGCGCTGCCGGACCCCGCGGCGGTCGACCCGGCGGTGCTGGCCACCCTGCTCGCCCGGCACGGCTGGGTGCGGCGCGGCGGCCCGACGGCCCGTTACGGGCGGTGGACGCCGCCGGGCGACAGCGACCCCGGCACCAGCGTGCTGGTGCCGGCCGGTGGCGGGTTCGACGACGCGGTGGAGCTGCTCGGCGACGCGGTGACCGCCCTCTCCCGCTCGCACACCCCGTCCGCCCGCTCGATCCTGCTGGCGCTCACCGTGCCGGGGGACGAGATCCAGTGGCGGCGCGAGCAGCCCGGCGTGCCCGGTGCGGTGACCTGGGAGGGCGAGGAACGGCTGCACGAGGCGGCCCGGGCGATGCTCTCCGCCGCCGCCAAGGCCGCCCGCACCAGGGCCGCCTACTTCGGCGCCCGGTTGGACGGCTGGGCCGGGGACTTCGTGCAGCGGGCCCTGGTGGTCGGGCCCGCCGCAGCCGGCGGCCTCACCGCCTACACCCCGGCGCCGGAGGGCCGAGCCGCCGTCACCACGCTGGTCCGGGCACTGGAGGCGATGCGCGACGCCGTCGACTACCGGCGGGTCAGCGGCGGACTTGAGGCCTTCGAGAACGCCGTGCAGAGCGGCGTCAGCCGCGAACTGGTGGAGGCCGTCCAGCAGTTGGTGCGCGGCGCGACCGCGGCGCAGGTGTCGGTGGCCTGGTCGGCCGCGGTCGGCACCCCGGGCGGTTTCGGCGACCGCCGGATCGCCCTGGAGTTCTCCCCCGGCGACCTGCCCGCCCTGGAGGAGGCCGCCGAACTGCTGGAGCGGATCGAGCCGGCGGTGACGGTCACGGTGGTCGGTGTGGTGGTGCGGCTCAAGCGCGGCGGCCCGACCGGCCCCGGGTCGGTACGGCTGCGGGTGCTCAGCGGCGCCGAGGTCGCCGAGGTGAAGGTCCGACTGGACGACCGCGCGTACCGGCTGGCCGCGGAGGCCCACCTGGCCGGCGTCCCGGTCCGGGTCGGTGGCCGGCTGGAGCGGCGTGGGGGGTTCCGCAAGCTCGGCCGGCCGCACGGCCTGGAGCTGGTCCGGCTGGAGGACGCCGAGCGCGAGCGGCTGCTCAAGACGCTGGGGGAGGGCGCTCCGGACTGAGCGGCCCGGCCCCTGGGGGGCGCACCCTACCGCCGCCCGCGGCCGCCGCGGGCGGCGGAACCGTATATGGGTGCGCGAGGCGGTCGCCGCTCTCGGTACCATCGTGAACGCGCAGCGAAGTGCTGCGTCTCACGCTTCCAGCACGTCAGGAGAGACCGGTGACGGACGTCCGGGTAATCATCAACCGCGAACCCGATCGGGAAGAGCGCGTGGTGACCACGGGCACGACGGCCGCCGAGCTCTTCGCCGACGACCGCTCGATCATCGCTGCCCGGGTCGCCGGCGCGCTCAAGGACCTCGCGTACGCCGTCCAGGACGGCGACGAGGTCGAGCCCGTCGAGATCGGCAGCAAGGACGGCCTGGACATCCTGCGGCACTCCACCGCGCACGTGATGGCGCAGGCCGTGCAGCAGCTCTTCCCCGAGGCCAAGCTCGGCATCGGCCCGCCGGTCAAGGACGGGTTCTACTACGACTTCGACGTCGAGAAGCCGTTCCACCCCGATGACCTCAAGGCCATCGAGAAGAAGATGCAGGAGATCATCAAGCGTGGGCAGAAGTTCTCCCGCCGGGTGGTCGCCGACGACGCCGCCCGCGAGGAACTGGCCGCCGAGCCGTACAAGCTGGAGCTGATCGGCCTCAAGGGTTCCGCCTCCGCCGAGGACGGCTCCGCCGTCGAGGTGGGCGGCGCCGAGCTGACCATCTACGACAACCTGGACGCCAAGACCGGCGACCTGTGCTGGGGCGACCTCTGCCGTGGCCCGCACCTGCCGAGCACCCGGCAGATCCCGGCGTTCAAGCTGATGCGCAACGCGGCCGCCTACTGGCGCGGCAGCGAGAAGAACCCGATGCTGCAGCGCATCTACGGCACCGCCTGGCCGTCCAAGGACGAGCTGAAGGCCCACCTGGACTTCCTGGTGGAGGCCGAGAAGCGCGACCACCGCAAGCTCGGCAACGAGCTGGACCTCTTCTCGATCCCCGAGGAGATCGGCTCCGGCCTCGCGGTCTTCCACCCCAAGGGCGGCATCATCCGCCGCACCATGGAGGACTACTCGCGCAAGCGGCACGAGGAGGAGGGGTACGAGTTCGTCTACACCCCGCACGCCACCAAGGGGAAGCTCTTCGAGAAGAGCGGCCACCTGGACTGGTACGCCGACGGTATGTACCCCCCCATGCAGCTCGACGAGGGCGTGGACTACTACCTCAAGCCGATGAACTGCCCGATGCACAACCTGATCTTCGACGCGCGCGGCCGCTCCTACCGCGAACTGCCGCTGCGCCTCTTCGAGTTCGGCACCGTGTACCGGTACGAGAAGTCCGGTGTGGTGCACGGTCTGACCCGCGCCCGCGGCTTCACCCAGGACGACGCGCACATCTACTGCACCCGTGAGCAGATGGCGGACGAGCTCGACTCCACGCTGACCTTCGTGCTCGACCTGCTGCGCGACTACGGCCTCACCGACTTCTACCTGGAGCTCTCCACCAAGGACCCGGTCAAGTACGTGGGTTCGGACGAGACCTGGGAGGAGGCCACCGAGGTCCTGCGCAGCGTGGCCGAGAAGCAGGGCCTGCCGCTGGTGCCGGACCCGGGCGGCGCGGCCTTCTACGGCCCGAAGATCTCCGTCCAGGCGAAGGACGCGATCGGCCGCACCTGGCAGATGTCCACCATCCAGCTGGACTTCAACCTGCCGGAGCGCTTCGACCTGGAGTACACCGCGGCGGACGGCTCGCGCCAGCGCCCGGTCATGATCCACCGCGCCCTGTTCGGCTCGATCGAGCGGTTCTTCGCGGTGCTGCTGGAGCACTACGCCGGCGCCATGCCGCCGTGGCTCGCCCCGGTCACCGTGGTCGGCATCCCGATCACCGACGAGCACGTGCCGTACCTCCAGGAGGTCGCGGCCGAGCTGAAGAAGCGCGGGATCCGGGTCGAGGTGGACGCCTCGGACGACCGGATGCAGAAGAAGATCCGCAACGCGCAGAAGCAGAAGTTCCCGTTCATGCTGATCGCGGGCAACGAGGACATCGAGGCGAACGCGGTCTCCTTCCGCTACCGCAACGGTGAGCAGAAGAACGGTGTGCCGGTCGCCGAGGCGATCGCCGAGATCGTGGACGCCGTGGAGCGTCGTATCCAGGTGTGACGCCCCCCGGTGGTGACACCGGGGCGGTGAGCGGTGCGGGGCGGACTCCACGAGTCTGCCCCGCACTGCTTTGCAAGCGGCCCTCGGCGAATATGCTGATCAGCATGACGAGTGAGCCGGAACTGCAAAGGGGCGTCGGGGAGCCGGACGGCTTCCGCCGCCTGTGGACCCCCCATCGGATGGCCTACATCCAGGGCGAGAACAAGCCCACCGGCCCGGCTCCGGACGACGGTTGCCCGTTCTGCTCGATCCCCTCGCTGAGCGACGAGGAGGGGCTGGTCGTCGCCCGCGGCGCCGCGGTGTTCGCGGTGCTCAACCTGTACCCGTACAACGGCGGCCACTTGATGGTCGTCCCGTACCGGCACGTGGCCGACTACACCGAGCTGGACGCGGCCGAGACCGACGAGCTCGCGGTCTTCACCAAGAAGGCGATGACCGCGCTGCGCGCCGCCTCGGGGGCGCACGGCTTCAACATCGGGATGAACCAGGGCACGGCCGCGGGCGCCGGCATCGCCGCGCACCTGCACCAGCACGTGGTGCCGCGCTGGGGTGGGGACACCAACTTCATGCCCGTGGTCGGCCACACCAAGGTGCTGCCGCAGCTGCTCGCCGACACCCGCAAGATGCTGGCCGAGGCCTGGCCGCAGGGCTGACCCGGCCCGGGCCACCCGGCCTGCGGGCGGGTGGCCCGGACACGACTGCGGGGCCCGTACCGGTCGCACCGGTACGGGCCCCGCAGTCGTGTCCGGGCTCAGCGCCCGGTCGGGCTCAGCCCGCCGGGTACTCGTCGGACAGGAACGGCCGCACGCTCTGCAGCTCGGACTTCAGGATGCCCACCCGGTTGCTGAACCGGCTGGTGTCGATGTCGTGCTCGTCCAGGAAGTCGACCAGCGCCGCGGTGACCGCCGAGACCACCGGGGTGGCGCTGCGCAGCACGTCGTCGCTCTTGTCCCGGCTGGCCCAGGTCTTGGTCACCCAGGCGGAGCGCAGCCCGAACGGCTCCGGCAGGCCCATCCCGCCGCCCAGCCAGCCGAGCAGCACCGGGGCCCGCATGAAGGGCGCCCGCAGGGCCTGGCGGATCACCTCGTCGTTGTCGATGAGCGGCAGCTGGACGGTCTCCTCCTCCCAGAACTTGCCGGTCTTCTGGCGGGTCAGCTCCTTGGGCTTGGGCTTGCCGGTGAAGAGGCCGTGCACCGGCCCCAGGGCGTAGCCGGAGACGGTGATCTGCAGGATGTTGGACAGGACGACGATCTCCACCAGCACGGTGGAGACCAGTTGCCCCTGGTGCAGGACGAACTGGGTGGCCACCGCGTGGCGCGGGCCGCTCTGGCCGAAAGTCTGCTTGTTGGCGATCTCCTGGACGGCGTGGTCACGCATCACGAAGCCTTCGCCGTCCATGCTGGCGCCGCCCGGACGTCCGATCTCGTCCGCGCCCTCCGGGATGTGCTGGATCACCCAGTGGTTCACCGAGTAGGCCGGCATGCCGCCGTTCGCCACGTCGCTGCGGCCGAGCCCGCCCAGCCGTTCGCCGATCTTGCGGGCGAGGTCCCAGGTGTGGAAGGTCCGGAAGTCCGGGTGGCCCTCGGCGGGTTTGAGCTCGGCGCTGACGTCCCAGGAGCCCCAGCGCCGCCCGGCCCCGAGCAGGCCCTTCGGCCCGGCGTAGTGGTGGAAGTTGGTCTCCTGCTCGGCCTCCAGGCGCCCCAGCTGGGCCTTGAGGGCGGTGGCCTTCTTGTCCATGTCGTCGCGCGGCACCGCCTTGGGAACGGTGGCCGCGGGGCCGTTGCCCTCGACCAGCCCGAGCCAGCGGGCCCGGAGATCCTCGGTGCTGCGCAGCACGATCTGCTTGGCGATGAACCAGCCGGCCACGGGGGCGAGCGTCACCACCCGGAAGTACGGCGCCCACAGGCCGCTGATCGGGGGCCGGTAGGCGAGCAGGGCGGCGATCAGGCCGACGCCGACCAGCACCAGGGTGCCGTAGACGTCCTGGCGGCCGGCGGCGTCCTTCTTGAGCCAGGCCCGGATCTGGAAGGCGGCCAGCCAGAGCAGGGCGCCCGGCAGGAAGAGCAGGCCGCTGACCAGTGTCACGATCATGAGCTTGCGGTCCCGGGCGTCGCGGAGCTCCTGGGCGGCCAGGCAGTGCTGGACGACCATCCGGGCGTCCACACCGACGGAGGGCACCAGCGGGTTGCGTTTGGCACCGAGGGTGCGGGCCACGACGGCCTTGCTGAAGGCCTCGCCGAGGTTGGGCCGCAGCAGCTTGAAGCGGCCGCCCTTGATCTTGCCGGGCTGGACGTCCTCGAAGGCCGTGAGGTCCGAGTCGCGGTATGCGACCGAGGAGAGCGCCTGGGTGACCGCCGTCTGCGGGCCCGCGTCCGTACGGGGTATCTGCGCGCCCGGGGTCATGTCGAGTTTGGTCACGGGTGGTGTGCCCTCCTCCCCTTGTCAGCGGCAGGTTACCGTGCAGCGGTGCCGCCGCGCGGGTGATCGTCTGAACAGTTGTCACGCAGCGTCGGGTACCGGCCGTTTCGGCATCGTTCCCCGGATTCGGCCGCTTCGACCCTCGGACGGCGGTTCCGGTGCCCGAGGTGCGGCCGGATGGGGGACGATCGGGTCATGAGCCGAGCGGTGACGAGGGATCCGGTGCTGGTCTTCGACGGGGACTGCGCCTTCTGCACGACCTGCGTGAACGTGGCGGAGCGCTATCCGCGGCAGACCCTGGCCTCGGGCGGCTGGGAGGCGGTGCCGTTCCAGTTCGCCGATCTCGCGGAGCTGGACGCCCGGGCCGGCGGGCGGGGCGAGGTGAGCCGGGAGCGGGCCGAGCGGGAGGTGCTCTGGGTGACGCCGGACGGGCGGGTGTACGCCGGCGCGCAGGCGGTGGCGCGGCTGCTGATGCGCTCCGGCGGCGCGTGGGCGTACCTGGGCGGGGTGCTGGCGCTGGCGCCGGTGCGGCCGGTGGCGGCCGCGGTGTACCGCTGGGTGGCGGCCAACCGCGGCCTGATGCCGGGCGGGACGCCGGCCTGCGCGCTGCCGGGGCGCGGCCCGCAGTAGGGGGCGCAGGGGGCGCGGCAGGTGGCGGTCGGGCCGGCCGGTGACCGATGCCGGCAGAGGTCGGGCGGGTGGTGCGACGCGTCGCGGACCGCTGCGTCGCGGACCGCTGCGTCGCGGTCCGCTGCGGGTGGTGACGACAGGGCGGGCCGGGTGGCCCGCCCTGTCGGCACCCCGCCGGTGGGCGGTCGGGTCAGTGCTGACCCGCCCGGCGGCGGCGCATGACCAGGACGGTGCCGGCCCCGACCAGTCCGAGGGCGGCGAGCAGGGTCAGACCGATGTTCGCACCGGTCGAGGCCAGGCTGCCCGAACCGGTCGCCTCCGCGCTCGCCGAGGGCGAGGGGGACCCGCCGGCGGCCGCGTCGACCGTCGAGCCGGTCGAGGGGGTGGATGTCGCGGTGGGGCCGGCCGAGGTCCCGGTGGTGGCCGACGCCGACGGGGAGGCGGAGGCGGAGGGCGACCCGGACGTGGACGGCGTCGCGGTGGTCGTCGCGCTCGGCGAGGCGGTGGTACCCGGCGTCGTGGAGGTCGACGGGACCGGCGTGGACGGGGTGGGGCTCGGGGAGGTGCTGACGGCCGGGCAGGTGTGCGAGAGGTTGAACCACTTCACCTCGCCGCCCTTCACCTCGGCGCTGGCCGAGGTGAGCTTGGCGCCCGGGGCCGACGCGACGTAGGCGTGCTTGGTGGTGGGCGGTCCGAAGACGGTGACCACCTGCGGTGCGCCGTTGTCGAAGGCGACCGTGAGCTTGACGAAGTCCGTCGAGTTGCCCGGCAGGACGAAGTGCCAGCCGTCCTGGTCGGTGCCGATCGTCCCGCACTTCGCCTCGTGCTCGCCGAATCCGGCGGCCGTGAGCGGAAGGTCCTGGTGGACCGGGACGGTGTAGGTGCCGGCGGTGGCGAAGGCCGAGGGCGCCGCGGGCAGGATCATGAGGCCGGCAGCCGCTGCCGTGAAGACGGCGCGGGCGGTGAGAGAAGCGCGCATGGGTGACCGTTCACTGTCAGTGATGGGGGCGGGTGAGAGCCGGCCTGTCCGGTGGGACCGGCGGTGGCCGTCTCTCATGTCCCTCAGCGCGGCCGCCGTCCCGTTCGTCACACCCTGGACGCAACTTTTCGGTACCGGTGTCCGTGCCGTTCGTGGAGCACCCCCGGTGACCCTCCCCGGGGCACCCGCCGGGCTGCCCCGAGGTCTCCCGGCGACCGGGAGCCCCGGGGGCAGCGGCGCCTCAGCCGAAGTCTCCGCGGGCCGGGCCGCCGGGCGGGTGTGCGGCCGGGTCCGGGGCCTGCCGGGGAAGGCCGGGCGGGCCGGTGTGCAGCCCCGGCCCGGTGCCGGCGGCCGCCGCGGCGTGGGCCTCACGGGTCCACGCGTGGGCGAGTTCGAGGCCGGCCGGCACCGGCGGCTCCGCGGGCGCCGGACGTGCGCCCCCGGGCACCCGCAGGCTCCCGTACCGCTCCATCCGCTGCCAGCGCAGCCGCGACCCGGCGACGGCGGTGAAGACCGACTGGATGACGACCAGGTACATCAACTGGCGGTAGACGAACTGCTGGAGCGGCAGGCTCCAGAGCGGCCCGGCGCGCTCCTTGTCCAGGCGGAAGGCGTAGAGACCCATCAGGACCTGGAGGAGCAGGAAGGCGCCCCACAGGCCGACGATCCGCACCGGGTCGAGGAAGATCAGGCCGTACACGGCGAAGACGTCCACGACGGGGGCGAGCAGCGGCAGCAGGACCTGGAACATCAGCAGGTAGAGCAGCCCGCGCCGGCCGAGCTTGCCGGCCTGTCCGCGCTGGACGAGCGCTCCGCGGTGCTTCCACATCGCCTGCAGGGTGCCGTAGCACCAGCGGTAGCGCTGCTTCCACAGGGCGCCGAGCGAGGCGGGCGCCTCCGTCCAGGCCTTGGCGCGCTCCTCGTACACGACGCGCCAGCCGTCCCGGCAGAGCGCCATGGTGAGGTCGGTGTCCTCGGCGAGGGTGATGTCGCTGACGCCGCCGACCCGCAGCAGGGCCTCGCGGCGGAACGCGCCGACGGCGCCGGGCACGGTGGGCATGCACTCGGCGAGGTCGAAGAGCCGGCGGTCGAGGTTGAAGCCGACGACGTACTCGATGTGCTGCCAGCGACCGAGCAGGCCACCGCGGTTGACGACCTTGGCGTTGCCCGAGACGGCGCCGACCCGGCGCTGGGCGAAGGGCTGGACGATCATGCGGACGGCGTCCGGTTCGAAGACGGTGTCGCCGTCGACCATCACCAGGAGGTCGCACGAGGCGGCGGCGATACCGGTGTTGAGGGCGGCCGGCTTGCCGGCGTTCGGCTGGCGGATCACCCGGACCCCGGGCAGGTTCAGCGCCTCGACGAGGTCGGCGGTGCCGTCGGTGGAGCCGTCGTCGACGACGATGATCTCCACCGGGTGGTCGGAGGCCAGCAGGGAGCGCACGGCTGCCTCGATGCCCGCGCTCTCGTTGTACGCCGGCACGATCACGCTCACCCGTTCGGTGATCGGTCTGCCCCAGGGCTTGCGCCGCATGCGCACATGGCGCCGGGCGGCCACCAGGACGGCGACGGCGCGCAGCACGCTGATCGCCCCGGCCGCCCAGAGCAGCCAGGAGAGGCCCCGCAGCAGCAGGTCGCTGGTGCGCAGCGCGGTGATGAGGGCGAGCCCCTGCCAGTGGTCGGCGGCGGTGGCGGGCCGCTCGGCGGTGCTGAGGCCGACCGCGTCGGCGACCGTGGCGAAGCGGAATCCGGCGGAGGTGAGCCGGGGGATGAGCTGGTCCAGGGCGGCGACGGTCTGGCTGCGGTCACCGCCCGCGTCGTGCATGAGCAGGATCTGGCCGTCGGTGCCCCGGGGGGTGGCGTCGGCGACGATCCGGTCGACGCCGGGCCGGCGCCAGTCCTCGCTGTCCTGGGTGGTGAGGACGCTCAGATAGCCCTCCCGGCCGGCCTGGAGCAGGGCGCTCCAGTCGGCGTCGTCCAGTGCGTCGGCGCCGGAGGAGTACGGCGGGCGCAGCAGCGGGGTGGTGACGCCGGTGGCGCCGGCGATGGCGAGTTGGCTCTCGCGCAGTTCCAGGGATCGCCGCCAGGCGGGTGCGGCGCCCAGGTCGGTGTGGGTGAAGGTGTGCAGGCCGATCTGGTGGCCCTCGGCGACGATCCGCCGGGCCAGCTCGGGGTGGGCGGCGACCTGGGTGCCGACGGTGAAGAAGGTGGCGTGCACGTGGTGGCGCCGCAGGACGTCCAGGATCTGCGGGGTCCAGACCGGGTCGGGTCCGTCGTCGAAGGTCAGGGCGACGGTGCGGGCGGCGGGCGAGGCGGTGCGGGCGGCGGTGCTCTCGATGACGGGGCCGCCGGCGGTGATCTGCGCAGGGACGCCGCCGGCCGGACCCTGCGCCCGGGGTGCGCCGTCGGCCGTGCCGTCGAACATGTGCTGGGTGTAGCCCTGGATCAGCAGGGCGGCGGCGAGCGTGGCGACGAGGGCGGTCAGCAGCAGCCAGTGGGTGCGCAGCGGGACGTTGCGGACGGTGCCGCGCCTGCCCCGGCGCCGGCGGCGGTTGTTCGACAAGGGGGGTGCTTCCTGGCTGGTACCGGTGGGGCGGTTCACGGGTGGGTGGTCGGCTTGCCGCTCTGGCCCGGCGCGGCGCCGGAGCGGCCGTGTTCGGCGGCGGTGGCCGTGGGGGTGCTGCCGGTGCCGGGGGCGGGGGAGGACTGGACGGCGCTCGGGGCGGGTGTCGCCCCGGCCGTGCCGGTGCTGCGGGGGCCGGTCGGCGGCGCGGCGGGCGCGGTGCGCGAGGGGGCGGCCGGCGGCTTCGTCGCGCCGGCCTTGGCCGGGTCGTCGGCCGGGGCCGGCGGTGCGGGCGCGGGGGCCGGGGTGCTGGGGGCGGGCTGGGGGGCCTGCGCCGAGGGCAGGAAGGGGGACTCGACGGTGGGGCCGCCGAGCAGCGAGCTGATCAGCAGGACGAGGTAGCCGGCCGCGGGCACGACGAGCAGGCGGCCGAGGCGGCGGACGCGGCGCTGGCGGCGACCGGAGGAGTCGACGAAGACGGGGCGGGGCGCGGGGGCGTCCGCCCGGCCGGCCTCCGGCCCGGGCTGAGCGCCCTGGTACGGCTGAGCGCCCTGGTACGGGTGCGGGACCAGGGCGGTGTCCTCGGCTGCCGGGTGGGGGAGTTCTTGCATCGCTGGACGGCCTCTGCGGTGGGGACGGGCGTGGACGGGTACCGACGAGCCGGACGGACCGGCGCGGGCCCACGGCCGTCCAGGAGCCGGGCGCCCGCCCGGGGGGCGCCGCCGGTGGGCGGCGGGAGGGCGGTGCGGCTGCCGGGTGGACCGCTCGGCTCGGGTTCGGACCGGTGGGCCGGCCGTTCGGCGTTCGTCTCAGGAGGTACAGCGCCGCGGGCGCCGCGGGTGTCACTGTCCGCCGGGCCCGGCGGTGTGAACACCTGGTGAACCGTTGATCGGTTCGTCCCCGCTCCGGCGACGCGGTCGCCACCCGTCGGCCCACGACGGGTGCCGGACGGGGACGGCCCCGGGCGCCGGGTGGGGCGGGGCTACTCCTCGCCCTGCGCGGTGACCTGGGCCGCGAGCGCGGCGGGCATGGGCTCGTGCCGCAGGTGGGCCCGGGAGAACTCGGCGGTGCCGTGGGTGAGCGAGCGCAGGTCCACGGGGTAGCGGGCGAGTTCGAGTTCGGGGACCTCGGCGCGCAGCAGGGTCAGGCCGGGGCCGCCGATCTCGGTGCCGAGGACCCGGCCGCGGCGGGCGGAGAGGTCGCCGAGCACCGCGCCGAGGTAGTCGTCGGGCAGCAGGACGCCGACGGCGGCGACCGGTTCCAGCAGCCGGATCACCGCGTGCCCGGCGGCGTCGCGCAGGGCGAGGGCGGCCGCGTTCTGGAAGGCCGAGTCGGAGGAGTCCACCGAGTGCGCCTTGCCGTCGACCAGGGTGACCCGGACGTCGGTGAGCGGATGGCCGGTGGTGACGCCCTTGGCGAGCTGCGCCCGGACGCCCTTCTCGACGGAGGGGATGAAGTGCTTGGGCACGCTGCCGCCGACCACCCGGTCCTGGAACTCGAAGCCGGAGCCGGTCGGCAGCGGCTCCACCTCCAGGTCGCAGATCGCGTACTGGCCGTGGCCGCCGGACTGCTTGACCAGCCGGCCGTGCCCGGCGGCGGCGGTGCCGAAGGTCTCGCGCAGGGCCACCCGGTGCGGGACGGTGTCGACGTGCACGCCGTACCGGCCCCGGAGCCGGTCGAGCACGACCTCGGCGTGCGCCTCGCCGGTGCACCACAGGACCAGCTGGTGGGTGTCGGCGTTCTGTTCCAGCCGCAGCGCCGGGTCCTCGGCGGTGAGTCGGGTGAGGGCCTGGGAGAGCTTGTCGTCGTCGGCCTTGCTGTGCGCCTCGACGGCGATCGGCAGCAGCGGCTCGGCGAGCGGCCACGGGTCGAGCGGGGCGCCGTGGCCGGGGTCGTTGAGGGTGTCGCCGGCCCGGGCGGAGGTGAGCTTGGCGATGCAGACCAGGTCGCCGGGCAGGGCGTGCGGCACGGGGTGGTGCTGCTTGCCGAACGGGCTGGTGAGGGTGGTGACGCGCTCCTCGGTGGGTTCCCGGCCGTCCGGGCCGGTGATCTCCACGTGGGTGTCGGGGCGCAGGGTGCCGGCGAGCATCCGGACCAGGCTGATCCGGCCGACGTAGGCGTCGCCGGTGATGCGGATCACCTGGGCGGTGAGCGGCGCTTCGGGGTCGCAGTCGGGTGCGGGCGGGCGGCGGTGGGTGGGGTCGGGGAAGGCGGTGACGATCAGGTCGAGGAGCTCGGCGGCGCCGAGGCCGTTGTCGGTGGTGGCCAGCGCGGGGTGCAGGGCGCAGTCGAGCACCTCCCGGCGCAGCCCGTCGGCGAGGGCGTCGGCGTCCAGTTCCTCGCCGGCGAGGTAGCGCTCCATCAGTGTGTCGTCCTGGCCGGAGATGGCCTCGACCAGGCTCTCGCGGGCGGCGGCGCTCTCCGGGGTGGGGTCGGGGGCGGGTCCGTCGTCGCCGTAGCCGCGGCCGGTGAGCAGGTCGAGCGAGCCGGTGGGGCGGCCGCCGTGGTCCAGCGGGAGGTAGCGCGGCCGCAGGGTGTCGGGGCCGAGGCCGAAGGCGTCGTGGCAGGCGGTCAGGATCTCGTCGAAGCCGCTGCGGGCGATGTCGAACTTGGCGACGGCGACGGCCCGGGGGATGCCGGCGGCGGCGCACTCGCGCCACAGGGCGCGGGTGGGGGCGGTGACCGGGTCGGTGGCGGAGACCACGAAGACGGCGCCGTCGGCGGCGTGCAGGGCGGCGCGCAGTTCGGCGGCGAAGTCGGGATGGCCGGGCGGGTCCAGCAGGTTGATCTTGGTGCCACGCCACTCCAGCGGCAGCACGGCCAGCTGCACCGAGCGCTGCTGCTTGTGCTCGATCTCCTCGTGGTCGGAGACGGTGTTGCCGTCGGGGACCCGGCCGGCCCGGGTGACGGCACCGGCGGCGAGGGCGAGGGACTCCGCGAGGGTGGTCTTGCCGGCGCCGCTGCAGCCGATCAGGACCACGTTGCGCAGCTGCCGGGGGTGTTCCACAGGCGGGGCCTGCCCTGTTCGTACCGTGGCGCGGTCGGGCATCGGGGTTTCTCCTCCCGTGGCGACGGACGGCTCCAAGTCTAGGTCGACCACCCCGGCCCCGGCGTGCGGTGGCGCCCGACGATCACCCGCTGTGCGCGTGGATGCGCTTTGAGTAGTTGACAGTTGGGCCGAAAGCCTGCTTGCCGGTGCGGTGCGCGGGAGTGCGTGGCGGGCGTGGATACCATGGGTCAGCCGGGTGGGCCGATCCACTCGGCCGCCTGCCGCGGATCGCGGCCCTCGGCGGACACCGGTGAGATCGGAGCGGTCCGGAAGGCCATGCTCAACAAATACGCGCGTGCCTTCTTCACACGTGTCCTGACCCCCTTCGCCGCCTTTCTGATCCGCCTGGGCGTGAGCCCGGACGCCGTGACGCTGATCGGGACGGCCGGTTCGGTCGCCGGTGCGCTGGTGTTCTTCCCACGCGGGGAGTTCTTCTGGGGCACCATCACGATCACCCTGTTCATCTTCTCCGACCTGGTCGACGGGAACATGGCGCGCCAGCTGGGCCGTACCAGCAAGTGGGGCGCGTTCCTGGACTCGACGCTGGACCGGGTCGCGGACGCGGCGATCTTCGGCGGACTGGCCATGTGGTACGCGGGCAAGGGCGACAACAACCTGCTCTGCACGGTGGCGATCTTCTGCCTGGCGAGCGGCCTGGTGGTCTCGTACACCAAGGCCCGGGCGGAGAGCCAGGGCCTGCCCTGCGACGTGTCGGGGCTGGTGGAGCGGGCCGAGCGGCTGGTGATCAGCCTGGTCGCGGCCGGGGTCGCGGGCCTGCACACCTTCGGGGTGCCGTACGTCGAGTGGCTGCTGCCGTTCGCGCTCTGGGTGGTGGCCGCGGGGAGCCTGGTGACGGTGTTCCAGCGGATGCTGACCGTGCGCCGGGAGGCGTTCGAGGCGGACCGCCTGGAGGCGGGGAGTCGGGGGACGGCGTGAAGGACCGGTTGGTCTACTCGGCGTACGCGCTGGGCTGGGCGGCACTGAAGCATCTGCCCGAGCGGGCGGCCCAGGGGCTGTTCGACCAGATCGCCGACGCGGCCTGGCGCAAGCGGGGCAAGCGGGTGCTCCAGCTGGAGGCGAACCTGCTGCGGGTGCGCCCGGACGCGGACGAGGCCCGGCTGCGGGAACTGTCCCGGGCCGGCATGCGCTCCTACCTGCGGTACTGGATGGAGTCGTTCCGGCTGCCGGTCTGGAGCCGGGAGCGGATCGCCCGGGGCCTCGCGATCGAGGGGCTGGAGCACCTCACCGGCGCGATGGAGTCCGGGCGCGGTTCGGTGATAGCGCTGCCGCACATGGGGAACTGGGACCTGGCCGGCGCCTGGGTGGCCTCGCACGTCGGGTACCCGTTCACCACGGTCGCCGAGCGGCTGGAGCCGGAGCGGCTGTTCGAGCGCTTCGTCGCGTACCGGGAGAGCCTCGGCATGGAGGTGCTGCCGCTGACCGGCAGCGACGTCTCGGTGGTCGGCACGCTGGCCCGGCGGCTGCGGGCCGGCAAGCTGGTCTGCCTGGTCGGTGACCGGGACCTCTCGGCGGCCGGCGTGGAGGTGTCCTTCTTCGGGGAGGCCACCCGGATGCCGGCCGGCCCGGCCGCGCTGTGCCTGCGCACGGGGGCCGCGCTGCTGCCGGTGACACTCTGGTACGACGGCCCGGTGATGCGGGGCCGGATCCACCCCGAGGTGCTGCCGCCCGCCGGCGACGACCCGAAGGCGCGGACCGCGGCGATGGTCCAGTCGATGGCCGACGTGTGGGCCGACGGCATCCGCGAGCACCCCGAGGACTGGCACATGCTGCAGCGGCTGTGGCTGGCGGACCTGCCGGTCCGCGAGCCGTCCGCCGCCGAGCCGTCCGCCGCGGAGCCGGCCGCGCCGGTGCCCGCCCCCGGTACCGAGCCGGCCGCCGAGCCGGCCGGCCCCTGAAGCAGCGTGAGAGGAACCTGGTGAAGATCGGCATCGTCTGCCCGTACGACTGGGACGTCCCCGGTGGCGTGCAGTTCCACATCCGGGACCTCGCCGAGCACCTGATCGCGCTGGGCCACCAGGTGTCCGTGCTGGCACCGGCCGAGGACGACGAGGCGCTGCCGCCGTACGTGGTCTCGGCGGGGCGTGCCGTGGCCGTGCCGTACAACGGCTCGGTGGCCCGGCTCAGCTTCGGCATCCTGTCGGCGGCCCGGGTGCGGCGCTGGCTGAACGACGGGCGCTTCGACATCCTGCACGTGCACGAGCCGGCCTCGCCGAGCCTGTCGATGCTGGCCGCCTGGTCGGCCACCGGCCCGATGGTGGGGACCTTCCACACCTCCAACCCGCGGTCGCGGGCGATGATCGCGGCCTCGCCGATCCTCCAGCCCGGGCTGGAGAAGATGCGGGCCCGGATCGCCGTCAGCGAGTACGCCCGGCGCACCCTGGTCGAGCACCTGGGCGGCGACGCGGTGGTCATCCCCAACGGCGTCGACGTCGGCTTCTTCGCCGAGGCCGAGCCGGACGCCCGCTGGACCGGCGGCGCCGCGGACGGCGAGCCGGGCACGATCGGCTTCATCGGCCGGATCAACGAGCCGCGCAAGGGCCTGCCGACCCTGCTGGCGGCCCTGCCGAAGATCCTCGAGCAGCGCCCCGGCGTGCGGCTGCTGGTGGCCGGCAAGGGCGACGAGGAGGAGGCCGTGGCCGGCCTCGCCCCCGAGGTCCGCGCCCAGGTGGAGTTCCTCGGCATGGTCAGCGACCGGGAGAAGGCCCGGCTGCTGCGCAGCGTCGACCTGTACGTGGCGCCGAACACCGGCGGCGAGAGCTTCGGGATCATCCTGGTCGAGGCGATGTCGGCGGGCGCGCCGGTGCTGGCGAGCGATCTGGACGCCTTCAAGCAGGTGCTGGACGGCGGCGACGCGGGGGAGCTGTTCCCGGTCGAGGACGCCGACGCGCTGGCCGCCGCGGCGCTGCGGCTGCTGGGCGACCCGGGCAGGCTGGAGGAGCTGCGCAAGGCGGCCTCGCGGCACGTCCGGCGCTTCGACTGGTCGACGGTGGGCGCGGACATCCTGGCGGTGTACGAGACGGTCACCGACGGTACGCCCGCGGTGGTGCGGGTGGAGGACGAGCGGACGGGCTGGCGCGGCCGGCTGGGCCTGGCCCGGGACTGAGCGCCGGCCCGGGGCCGGCCGTTGCGACGGTCGGCGGGGCCCGCCCGGCCGCCGGCGGTCCGGGCCCGGGCCGTCCCGGCCCGCGGGGTGGTTAGGGTGTCCCGGGGGCCCGTCAGGACGGCGGGCGCCGTCACCGACGCCCGTCCGAGCCCGGAGGCCCAGATGCCGCAGATCTCCGTCGACTACTCCGCGAACCTGGCGGACACCTTCGACCGACAGGCCCTCGGCCTGGCCCTGAACCAGCTCGCGGTGAAGTACCTCGCCGCGGCCCCGGACGCATGCAGGACGCGCTTCCGCCGGGTCGACGAGACCGTCGTGGTGGGCGAGCGGGCCGAGGGACAGGACCTCGTCCTGGTCGACTTCCCGATCTTCCCCGGCCGCAGCCCGGAGGCGAAGGCGGGGCTCAGCGAGGCGGTGCTGGCGCTGCTGGCCGAGCACCTGCCGACGGCGCCGGGCCGGCGTCTGCACACCGCGGTGAACGTGGTGGACATCGACAGTGACAGCTACCGGGGCACCACGCTCGACGGCTGACCGGCGGGCACCCGGTAGCGTTGCGCCCCGTGACTACCTGGATCTGGGCGGCCGTGGCCGTGGTGTTGTGCGGGATGTACCTGAGTTGGACGGCGGGGCGCCTCGACCGGCTGCACGCCCGGATCGACGCGGCCCGCGCCGCGCTGGACGCCCAGCTGGTGCGGCGGGCCTCGGTGACGCTGGAGCTGGCCACCTCCGGTCTGCTGGACCCGGCGGCCTCGCTGCTGCTCTACCAGGCCTCGCACTCGGCCCGGCAGTCCGAGGACGAGCACCGCGAGGTGGCGGAGAGCGAGTTGAGCCTGGCGCTGCGCGCGGTGTTCGCCGAGCCGGAGCAGCTCGCGGTGTTGGTCGCGGCCCCCGGTGGTGAAGAAGCTGTGAAGGATCTGACGGCCGCCGTCCGCCGCGTTCCGATGGCCAGGCGGTTCCACAACGACGCCGTCCGGGCCGCCCGCGCGGTGCGCGAGCACCGGCTGGTGCGCTACTTCCGCCTTGCGGGGAAGGCGCCGTTCCCGATGGCCTTCGAAATGGACGACGCCCCTCCGCTCGCCCTGACCCCCGAGGGGGCCCCGGCCTAGGGGGCCGGCCGGCCCGCCTGGCTTCGGCCTGTTTGTCGTATCCCGGAAGCCTGGATGGACTTGGTGGCGCATGGGGCTGAGTCCATGTCCGCCTAACATAAGGCGATAGCACTTTCATCTTCGAGTGAGGTCTCACGTGTCCACCACCCCCATCACCGCAGACCAGCCGCAGATCGGTACCGCCCGGGTCAAGCGCGGCATGGCCGAGCAGCTCAAGGGCGGTGTGATCATGGATGTGGTCAACGCCGAGCAGGCGAAGATCGCTGAAGACGCCGGCGCCGTGGCCGTCATGGCCCTGGAGCGGGTCCCCGCCGACATCCGCAAGGACGGCGGCGTGGCCCGGATGTCCGACCCGGACATGATCGACGGCATCATCAACGCCGTTTCCATCCCGGTGATGGCCAAGTCCCGGATCGGCCACTTCGTCGAGGCCCAGGTCCTGCAGGCGCTCGGCGTGGACTACATCGACGAGTCCGAGGTGCTGACCCCGGCCGACGAGGTCAACCACTCCGACAAGTGGGCGTTCACCACCCCCTTCGTCTGTGGCGCCACCAACCTGGGCGAGGCCCTGCGCCGCATCGCCGAGGGCGCGGCCATGATCCGCTCCAAGGGCGAGGCCGGCACCGGCAACGTGGTCGAGGCCGTCCGCCACATGCGCCAGATCCGCGCCGACATCAAGCGCCTCACCACCCTCGACGAGACCGAGCTCTTCGTCGCCGCCAAGAACCTGCAGGCGCCGTACGAGCTGGTCAAGGAGGTCGCGCAGCTGGGCAAGCTCCCGGTCGTGCTGTTCTCCGCCGGTGGCGTGGCCACCCCGGCCGACGCGGCCCTGATGATGCAGCTCGGTGCCGAGGGCGTCTTCGTCGGCTCCGGCATCTTCAAGTCCGGCGACCCGGCCAAGCGTGCCGCCGCCGTCGTGAAGGCCACCACCTTCTTCGACGACCCGAAGGTCATCGCGGACGTCTCGCGCGGCCTGGGCGAGGCCATGGTCGGCATCAACTGCGACACCCTGCCCGAGGCCGAGCGGTACGCCAACCGCGGCTGGTAGTCCCTGCCCGACGGCCCGCCGCGCGGATTCACGGAGCGCGGCGGGCCGTCGTGCGTCGTCCGTACGAGAATTCTGAAGAGGTAGCAACCGTGTCGAGCCGTACTCCAGTCATCGGCGTCCTGGCCCTGCAGGGCGACGTCCGCGAGCACCTGATCGCACTTGCCGAGGCCGACGCGCTGGCGCGCCCGGTGCGCCGCCCCGAGGAGCTCGCCGAGGTCGACGCGCTGGTGATCCCCGGTGGCGAGTCCACCACCATGTCCAAGCTGGCGCTCGCCTTCGGCATGATGGCGCCGCTGCGCGAGCGGGTCGCGGCCGGGATGCCCGTCTACGGCTCCTGCGCGGGCATGATCATGCTGGCCGACAAGATCCTCGACGGCCGGGACGACCAGGAGACGGTCGGCGGCATCGACATGACGGTGCGGCGCAACGCCTTCGGCCGCCAGAACGAGTCCTTCGAGTCCGCGGTCGCCTTCAAGGGCATCGAGGGCCAGGGCCCGGCCGGCGAGGCCGTGCACGGTGTCTTCATCCGCGCCCCCTGGGTCGAGGCCGTGGGCGCGGGCGTCGAGGTGCTGGCGGAGCTGTCGGCGGCGGACGGTCCGGAGAGCCGGATCGTGGCGGTCCGTCAGGGAAACCTGCTGGCAACCTCGTTCCACCCCGAGCTGACCGGCGACCACCGGGTGCACGAGTACTTCGTGCGGATGGTCGAAGCCGCCGCGCGCTGAACCGGTGCCCCCGCCGCACTGCGGCACCGGTAAGATCTCTCCTGTTCATTTCCCTTTTGGCGACGTAAAGGAGCTGGCGATGTCCGGCCACTCTAAGTGGGCTACCACCAAGCACAAGAAGGCCGTGATCGACGCCAAGCGCGGCAAGCTCTTCGCCAAGATGATCAAGAACATCGAGGTGGCGGCGCGCACCGGCGGCAGCGACCCGGCCGGCAACCCGACGCTGTACGACGCCATCCAGAAGGCGAAGAAGAGCTCGGTCCCGATCGACAACATCAACCGCGCCGTCAAGCGCGGCGACGGTGCCGAGGCCGGCGGGGCCGACTACTCGACCATCATGTACGAGGGCTACGGTCCCAACGGTGTCGCCGTGCTGATCGAGTGCCTCACCGACAACCGCAACCGCGCCGCCTCCGACGTGCGCGTGGCGATGACCCGCAACGGCGGCAACATGGCCGACCCGGGCTCGGTGTCGTACATGTTCACCCGCAAGGGCGTCATCATCGTCCCCAAGGCCGACGGCGTGGACGAGGACAAGGTCTTCGAGGTCGTCCTGGAGGTCGGCGCCGAGGAGGTCAACGACCTCGGTGACACCTACGAGGTGATCAGCGCGGCGACCGACATGGTCGCGGTCCGCACCGCGCTGGTGGACGCCGGGATCGACTACGACTCGGCCGACGCCAACTTCGTGCCCAGCGTGCAGGTCGAGCTGGACGCCGACGGCGCCCGCAAGATCTTCAAGCTGATCGACGCGCTGGAGGACAGCGACGACGTGCAGAACGTCTTCGCCAACTTCGACATCTCGGACGCCGTGGGCGCCGAGCTCGACGCCGAGTAGGGCCCCGACGCCCCGCTCACCGCGCCCGGTGGTCCGTGGGACCACCGGGCGCGGTGCGTCCCGCCCGGCCCCGGGTGTGTTCGGCCGGTTCGTTGTCAGCGGTGCCCGATACCCTTCGGGTGGTCTTGGAGAGGCGGGCGCGACGTGCGGGTACTGGGAGTGGACCCCGGGCTGACCAGGTGCGGGGTCGGCGTGGTCGACGGCGCGCCGGGCCGCCCGCTGAAGATGGCCGGCGTCGGTGTGGTGCGTACCCCGGCCGACGCCGAGATCGGGCCCCGGCTGCTGCTCGTCGAGCAGGGCATAGAAGCCTGGCTGGAGGAGTACCGGCCGGACATGGTCGCCGTCGAGCGGGTCTTCGCCCAGCACAACGTCCGCACCGTGATGGGCACCGCCCAGGCCAGCGCGGTCGCCATGCTCTGCGCGACCAGGCGCGGCATCCCGGTCACCCTGCACACCCCCAGCGAGGTCAAGGCGGCCGTCACCGGCTCCGGCCGGGCCGACAAGGCCCAGGTCACCGCCATGGTCACCCGCCTGCTGCGGCTCGACGCCCCGCCCAAGCCCGCCGACGCCGCCGACGCCCTGGCGCTCGCCATCTGCCACATCTGGCGCGGCGCCGCCGCCGGCCGGATCGCCGCCGCGGTGGCCAAGGCCCCGCCCGCGCGCTCCGCCGCCGCCGCCGTCGTCCGGGCCGCCGCCCGCCCCGCCGTCCGACAGGAGCACCGCCCGTGATCGCGTTCGTCCAGGGCCAGGTCGCGGCCCTCTCCACGGGCAGCGCCGTGGTCGAGGTCGGCGGCGTCGGCCTCGCCCTCCAGTGCACCCCCACCACGCTCGCCGCGCTGCGGCTCGGCGGGCCGGCCCGGCTCGCCACCTCGCTCGTGGTCCGCGAGGACTCCCTCACCCTCTACGGCTTCGCCGACGAGGATGAGCGGGCCACCTTCGAGCTGCTGCAGAACGCCAGCGGCGTCGGCCCCCGGCTGGCCCAGGCCATGCTCGGCGTGCACAGCCCGGACGCGCTGCGCCTGGCGGTGGCCACCGGCGACGAGAAGGCGCTGATGGCGGTGCCGGGGATCGGCAAGCGCGGCGCGCAGAAGCTGCTCCTGGAGTACAAGGACAAGCTCGGTGCCCCGCACGGCAGCGTCCCGGCGCAGAAGCCGCTCGCGGCCGGCCCGGCGCCGTGGAGCGAGCAGCTGCAGGCCGCCCTGGTCGGTCTCGGCTACGCTCCGCGGGAGGCCGAGGACGCGGTCGCGGCCGTCACCCCCGAGGCCGAGGCGCAGTCCTCGCCGGACATCGGCGCCCTGCTCAAGGCCGCCCTGCGGACCTTGAACCGCACCCGTTGAACCCCGTCCGCCGAACCCCGGCCGCCGGCCCACCCGGTCGACGTGTCGACCTTTCCGGTCGGGCGGCCTGACCGTACGACCCGCTGACCGACCGATCTGCCGACCGGGCGTCCGACCCGCTGACCGTCCGACCGGCCGGCCGACCGCAGGCCGATCCACCGAACCGCCGAGACTGGAGCCCGCCCCGATGACCCCGTACGACTCCGAACCGGCAGACCGGCTGGTGACCGCCGCCGCCGACGGCGAGGACCAGGCGGTCGAGGCGGCGCTGCGCCCCAAGCTGCTGGACGAGTTCATCGGGCAGGAGCGGGTCCGCGAGCAGCTCTCGCTGGTGCTGCAGGCCGCCCGCAAACGCGGCACGGCGCCGGACCACGTGCTGCTCAGCGGTCCGCCCGGACTGGGCAAGACCACCCTGTCGATGATCATCGCGGCCGAGCTGAACGCCCCGATCCGGATCACCTCAGGGCCGGCCATCCAGCACGCGGGCGACCTCGCGGCCATCCTGTCCTCGCTCACCGAGGGTGAGGTGCTCTTCCTCGACGAGATCCACCGGATGTCCCGGCCGGCCGAGGAGATGCTCTACATGGCGATGGAGGACTACCGGGTCGACGTGATCGTCGGCAAGGGCCCGGGCGCCACCGCCATCCCGCTGGAGCTGCCGCCCTTCACGCTCGTCGGTGCGACCACCCGGGCCGGCCTGCTGCCGCCCCCGCTGCGCGACCGCTTCGGCTTCACCGGTCACATGGAGTTCTACGCCCCGGCCGAGCTGGAGCGGGTGGTGCACCGCTCGGCGGCGCTGCTGGACGTGGAGATCGACCCGGCCGGTGCCGCCGAGATCGCCGGCCGCTCCCGGGGCACGCCCCGGATCGCCAACCGGCTGCTGCGCCGGGTCCGGGACTACGCCCAGGTCAAGCACGACGGCACGGTCGACCAGGCGATCGCGGCCCAGGCCCTGCAGGTCTACGAGGTGGACGCCCGGGGCCTGGACCGGCTGGACCGCGCGGTGCTGGGCGCCCTGCTCCGGTTGTTCGGCGGCGGCCCGGTCGGTTTGTCGACACTGGCGGTCGCCGTGGGTGAGGAGGCCGAGACGGTCGAGGAGGTCGCCGAGCCCTTCCTGGTCCGGGAGGGACTGCTGGCCCGTACCCCCCGCGGCCGGATCGCCACTCCCGCCGCCTGGCAGCACCTCGGACTGACCCCACCGGTCCAGACCGGTCCTTCCCGGGCGGCGTCCGGGCAGGGCCCGCGCGGCGCGGTGCCCGCACAGTCGGACCTGTTCGGGGCCGTGGAGGAAGCCTGAGGAATCTGTGCATGCGGAGGGTCGCCACTTTCGGCGGCAGGATGCGATGCTTGGCGTTGTCCGATCAGTTCGGGTCGCCTAGACTCCGCCGGACCGCCCCTCTCACCTGACGGGCCGACCATCACCACAGGCCGCCGGGCGGCGGCCCGTAAAGGACCCTGGCTGCAGTGAACCTCATCATCCTTCTCCTCCCGATTATCGCGATCGTCCTGATGTTCCGGTCGCAGAAGAAGCGCCAGCAGCAGCAGCAGTCGCTGCAGACCGCGCTGGAGCCGGGGGCCGGAGTGCGCACCATCGGCGGCATCTACGCCCAGGTGAAGGCGGTCAACGACGAGACCGTCGAGCTGGAGATCGCGCCGGGCGTGGTCGCCCACTTCACCAAGGGCGCCATCGCCGCGGTGCTGGACCCGCAGGAGTTCGACGCGATCATCAACGGCCGCCCCCTCGAGGACGAGCTCGCCGAGCTGGCCGAGTCCGTCGAGGCGGACGAGACCGAGCCCGCCGAGGCGGACGAGAAGCCGCTCTCGCTCTCGAAGGACGGCGCGGACAAGGGCGACGCCGACGGCGGGGCTCCCGCGAGCAAGTAGTACGGTCGGGCACATCCGGCCGCCGCGGCACTCCGCCGCGCGCCCACAGGACCTCAGGGCCTTCGCTCGTCACGTCTTCCCCCCGTCCCGCCCCACGCCGGACGGGGGCCCGGCGGGCGCTGGCATGGACAGGGAGAAACGAGCAAGGTGGCAACACCCAAGTCGCGTCCGCGCGACGGTTACCCGGGACGGGCCCTGGCCCTCATCCTGGTGGTCACCGTCGGACTGGTCGCCCTCATGTTCGGGACGGGCAACACCAAGCCCCGCCTCGGGATCGACCTCGCCGGCGGCACCAGCATCACGCTGACCGCCGAGTCGGACGACCCCAAGGCGATCAACAAGTCCAACATGAACATCGCTGTCGCGATCATCCAGAAGCGTGTCAACGCGATGGGTGTCTCCGAGGCCGAGGTGCAGACCGAGGGCGACAAGAACATTGTCGTCAACATCCCCAAGGGTGGGGACAAGGAGTCTGCGGCCGACCAGGTCGGCACGACTGCGAAGCTCTTCTTCCGCCCGGTCCTGGCCTACGCCCCCAGTGGCGTGCAGCCCCAGGCGCCGACCGCGAGCCCGAGCGCCTCGGCCTCCGGCGCCCCGGCTCCGGCACCGACCGCGAGCGCGACGGCCACCGGCGGCTCCACCGCCGCCGCCCCGACGCCCGCCGCGAGCGGCACCAAGGCCGGCCGTGCCCTCGGTGAGGCCCTGACCGCGGACGCCGCCTCGCCGTCGCCGACGGCCAGTGCCCCGGCCGCCAGCGCCCCGGCTGCCAGCGCTCCGGCCGCGGCCCCGAGCGCCGCCGCCACCGCGCCGTCCGCCGCGGAGCTCTCCGCCGCGCTGACCCAGGGCACCGTCCCGGCCGACCTGCAGGCGCAGTTCGCCGCGCTGGACTGCTCGGTCGACGCGCAGCGCAAGGACTACCAGACGGCCGACCTCACCAAGCCGACGGTCGCCTGCAGCGCCGACAAGGAGCAGGGCTACTACAACAAGTTCGCCCTCGGCCCCGTCCAGGTGAACGGCTCGGACATCTCCAAGGCCCAGGCCACCATCGACACCCAGAACGCCGCCGGCTGGCAGGTCCAGCTGCAGTTCAACGACAACGGGTCGAAGGCCTTCGCGACCACCACCGGTCAGCTGGCCACCCAGGCCCCGCCGGCCAACCAGTTCGCGGTCGTCCTGGACGGCGGCGTGGTCTCCCACCCGCAGGTCCGCGAGTCGATCCCGGGCGGCTCCGCCGTCATCTCCGGCAGCTTCACCCAGGACGAGGCCCAGGGCCTCGCCAACGTGCTGAACTTCGGCGCCCTGCCGCTCAGCTTCGCGCAGAGCGACGTGGTCACCGTCTCGCCGCAGCTCGGCGGGGACCAGCTCAAGGCGGGCCTGATCGCCGGCCTGATCGGCATGATCCTGGTCATCCTGTACTCGCTGGTCTACTACCGCGGCCTCGGCCTGGTCTCGATCGCCGGTCTGCTGGTCTCGGCCGCGCTGACCTACTCGATCATGAGCCTGCTGGGCGCCGGGATCGGCTTCGCGCTGAACCTCCCGGCGGTCTGCGGCGCGATCGTCGCGATCGGTATCACCGCGGACTCCTTCATCGTGTACTTCGAGCGCATCCGCGACGAGGTCCGCGAGGGCGCGCCGCTGCGCCCGGCCGTCCAGCGGGCCTGGCCGCGGGCCCGGCGCACCATCCTGGTGTCGGACTTCGTCTCCTTCCTCTGCGCCGCGGTGCTGTACCTGGTCTCGGTCGGCAAGGTGCAGGGCTTCGCCTTCACCCTCGGCCTGACCACCGCCCTCGACGTCGTGGTGATCTTCCTCTTCACCAAGCCGATGATCACGCTGCTCGCCCGGAAGAAGTTCTTCTCGGACGGCCACCCGTGGTCCGGTCTGGACCCGAAGCGCCTGGGCGCCCGCCCGCCGATCCGCGGCACCCGTCGCCGGAACTCCGCTCCCGCCGCCACGAAGGAGGCCTGACGCAATGTCACGCTTCTCCAATCTGGGCCACCGGCTCTACCAGGGCGAGGTCAGCTTCGACTTCGTCGGGCGCCGCAAGCTCTGGTACAGCATCTCCGGCGTCATCGTGCTGGTCGCGGCCATCGGTCTGGCCATGGGCCTGCACCTGGGCATCGAGTTCAAGGGCGGCTCGGTCTACACCGTCCAGAAGTCCGGCCTGACCGTCGCCCAGGCGCAGACCGCCGTCAACGACGTGACCCACGGCACCACCGCGCTGGTGCAGTCCACGGACAACGGCAAGGTCCGGATCCAGATCAGCTCCGAGGTCGAGCAGTCCCCGGACAGCATCCGCAGCGGTCTCGCCAAGGAACTGAGCGTTCCGGTCGCGGAGATCGACAGCCAGGTGATCGGCCCCAGCTGGGGTGAGCAGATCTCCCACAAGGCGCTGCTCGGCCTGGTCATCTTCATGGTCCTGGTGACGGTCTACATGGCCATCGCCTTCGAGTGGCGGATGGCGGTGGCCGCCCTGGTCGCCCTCATCCACGACCTCCTGATCACCATCGGCGTCTACGCCCTGGTGGGCTTCGAGGTCACCCCCGGTACGGTGATCGGCTTCCTGACCATCCTCGGGTACTCGCTCTACGACACGGTCGTCGTCTTCGACACCGTGAAGGAGAACACCAAGGGGCTCACCAAGCAGAGCAAGCTCACCTACAGCGAGGCGGCCAACGCGGGCCTCAACCAGACCCTGGTGCGGTCCATCAACACCACCGTGGTCGCCCTGCTGCCGGTCGCCGCGCTGCTCTTCATCGGCGGCGGCCTGCTGGGCGCCGGCACCCTGAACGACATCTCGCTCGCGCTGTTCATCGGCCTCGCCGCCGGTGCCTACTCCTCGATCTGCGTCGCCACCCCGCTGCTCGCGCAGCTCAAGGAGGAGCAGCCCGAGATGAAGGCGCTGGCCAAGCGGGTCGCGCAGCGGCGCGCCTCGGAGGCCAAGGCCGCCGCCGAGGCGGCCGGTGAGGGCACCCCCGAGGGCGAGGAGTTCGCCGACGAGGACCTGCCGGCCGGTATGGTCGGTCAGCGTGGCCAGGCGGCCGGGCGCTCCCGCGCCAAGGGCCGTTCCACCGGCAAGCGCTGATCCCTCCCCGTCGTAAGGACTGCTCGTGACCTCCCCCGCCACCGACCTCGCCGGCCTGCTGACCAGCAGGATCCGCGATGTTCCGGACTACCCGAAGTCCGGCGTGCTGTTCAAGGACATCGCGCCGCTGCTCGCCGACGCCGAGGCCTTCGCGGCCCTCACCCAGGCGCTGGCGGAGCGGGCCACGGCGCTCGGGGCGACCAAGGTGGTGGGCCTGGAGGCGCGCGGCTTCGTGCTGGCGGCCCCGGCGGCCTTCGCGGCCGGGCTCGGCTTCGTGCCGATCCGCAAGAAGGGCAAGCTGCCCGGCGAGGTCCACGCGCAGTCCTACGACCTGGAGTACGGCTCGGCGACGCTGGAGGTCCAGTGCGACGCCTTCACCCCGGGTGAGCGGGTGCTGGTGGTCGACGACGTCCTGGCGACCGGTGGCACCATCGGCGCCTCGCTGGACCTCGTCCGGCGGGCCGGCGCACAGCTGGCCGGCGTGGTCGTCCTGATGGAGCTGGGCTTCCTGGACGGCCGGGAGCGCCTGGCGGCGCATCTCGACGGCGCTCCGCTGGAGACGCTGGTCGTGGTCTGAGGGACACCCTGCGCAAGCAGTCGAGGGCGGTGGTCGCGGTCGCGGCCACCGCCCTCGGCGCGTCCCGGGCCGACACGTGCGGGGACGCGGCGGAACACCGGCCCGCCAGGCTCGGTACCATGAAGATTCATCCCTTGCCGCTTGCGTGAGGGGTCGGCCCCGCGCCCCGAGGAGTGTCCTTGCCCGACGAGGTTGTGCCCACGGCCGCACCGGCCGCCCCCGAGAACGAGCCCGCGCCCGCGGGGGCCGCCCCGGCACGCCCGGCCGCACCCTCGTCGCGTCCGGTGGCGCCCGCCGCCCGCCCGACCTCCGCGAGCGGTATGCGGGCCCGACTGGCGCGGCTCGGCGGCCAGCGCAGCACGGTGCTCAACCCGGTGCTGGAGCCGCTCTTCCGCAGCATCAGGGCCAACGACCCGAAGGCCGACCCGGCGCTGCTGCGGGACATCGAGCGGGCCTACGCGGTGGCCGAGAAGTGGCACCGCGGGCAGAAGCGCAAGAGCGGCGACCCGTACATCACCCACCCGCTGGCCGTCTCCACCATCCTGGCCGAGCTGGGCATGGACGCCGCGACGCTGATGGCCGGGCTGCTGCACGACACCGTCGAGGACACCGACTACGGCCTGGAGACCCTGCGCAAGGACTTCGGCGACTCGGTGGCCCTGCTGGTCGACGGCGTCACCAAGCTGGACCGGGTGAAGTTCGGCGAGGCCGCGCAGGCCGAGACCGTCCGCAAGATGGTCGTGGCGATGGCCAAGGACCCGCGGGTCCTGGTGATCAAGCTCGCCGACCGCCTGCACAACATGCGCACCATGCGCTACCTCAAGCGGGAGAAGCAGGAGGCGAAGGCCCGCGAGACGCTGGAGATCTACGCCCCGCTGGCGCACCGCCTGGGCATGAACACCATCAAGTGGGAGCTGGAGGACCTCGCGTTCGCGATCCTCTACCCCAAGATGTACGACGAGATCGTGCGGCTGGTCGCCGAGCGCGCCCCCAAGCGGGACGAGTACCTGGCCACCGTCATCGACCAGGTGCAGGGTGACCTGCGCGGCGCCCGGATCACCGCCTCCGTGACCGGCCGGCCGAAGCACTACTACTCGGTCTACCAGAAGATGATCGTGCGGGGCCGCGACTTCGCCGAGATCTACGACCTGGTGGGCATCCGGGTCCTGGTCGACACCGTCCGCGACTGCTACGCGGCGCTGGGCACCATCCACGCGCGGTGGAACCCGGTGCCGGGGCGGTTCAAGGACTACATCGCGATGCCCAAGTTCAACATGTACCAGTCGCTGCACACCACGGTGATCGGCCCCGGCGGCAAGCCGGTCGAGCTGCAGATCCGTACCTTCGACATGCACCGCCGGGCCGAGTACGGCATCGCGGCGCACTGGAAGTACAAGCAGCGCGCGGTGGCCGGTGCCTCCAAGGTCCGCACCGACACCCCGTCGCAGGTCCGCAAGGACGACAAGGCCGGCGCCGTCAACGAGATGGCCTGGCTGCGGCAGCTGCTGGACTGGCAGAAGGAGACCGAGGACCCGAGCGAGTTCCTGGAGTCGCTGCGCTTCGACCTCTCCAACAACGAGGTCTTCGTCTTCACCCCCAAGGGCGACGTGATAGCGCTGCCCGCCGCCGCCACCCCGGTGGACTTCGCGTTCGCGGTGCACACCGAGGTCGGGTACCGCTGCATAGGGGCCCGGGTCAACGGCCGGCTGGTGCCGCTGGAATCCACCCTGGAGAACGGCGACACCGTCGAGGTGTTCACCTCCAAGGCGGAGAACGCCGGCCCCTCCCGGGACTGGCTGGGCTTCGTCAAGTCCCCGAGAGCCCGGAACAAGATCAAGGCCTGGTTCTCCAAGGAGCGCCGCGAGGAGGCGATCGAGCAGGGCAAGGAGTCCATCGCCCGCGCGATGCGCAAGCAGGGCCTGCCGATCCAGCGGATCCTCACCGGGGACTCGCTGGTCACGCTGGCGCACGAGATGCGCTACCCCGACATCTCCTCGCTGTACGCGGCGATCGGCGAGGGCCATGTCTCGGCCCAGAACATCGTCCAGAAGCTGGTGCAGGCGCTCGGCGGCGAGGAGGGTGCCACCGAGGACCTCGCCGAGACGGCCACCCCGACGCACGACGGCGGCCGGGCGGCACGCCGCCGGGCCAAGGGCGACCCGGGCATCATCGTCAAGGGCGTCGAGGACCTCTGGGTCAAGCTCTCGCGCTGCTGCACCCCGGTGCCCGGCGACCCGATCGTCGGCTTCGTGACCCGTGGCAACGGCGTCTCGGTGCACCGCGCGGACTGCGTCAACGTGGAGTCGCTGAGCCAGCAGCCCGAGCGGATGATCGAGGTCGAGTGGGCGGCCACCCAGTCCTCGGTCTTCCTGGTGGCCATCCAGGTCGAGGCGCTGGACCGCTCCCGGCTGCTCTCGGACGTCACCCGGGTGCTGTCCGACCAGCACGTCAACATCCTGTCGGCGGCGGTGCAGACCTCCCGCGACCGGGTGGCGATGAGCCGTTTCACCTTCGAGATGGGCGACCCCAAGCACCTGGGGCACGTGCTGAAGGCCGTCCGCGGCGTCGAGGGCGTCTACGACGTCTACCGGGTCACCTCGGCCCGCAAGTAGTCGGCAACGTGTGAGGGGCCCCACCGCCGCGGCGGTGGGGCCCCTCACACGTGGAGCGCGGCGGTGATCAGCCGCTGAACTCCTCCAGGCTCTTCTGGGCCTGGTCCAGCAGGGTCTGGAGGCCCGCCAGCTCGCCCTCCAGCTTGGCCACCCGGGAGGCGTTGCCGGCCGCGCGGGCCTTCTCCAGGTCGGCGTTCAGCTTGTCGGCCTTGCCCTGGAGCAGACCGGCCATGCCGGCCGCGCGGGCCTTGGCCTCCGGGTTGGAGCGCTGCCACTCGGCGTCCTCGGCCTCGCGGATCGCCCGCTCGACGGTGCCCAGCCGGCCGTCCAGCTTCGGACGGGCGTCGCGCGGGACGTGGCCGATGGCCTCCCAGCGCTCGCTGATGTCGCGCAGCGCCGCCTTGGCCGCCTTGAGGTCGCCGATCGGCAGCAGCGTCTCCGCCTCGGCCGCCAGCACCTCCTTGAGCTTCTGGTTCTCGACCTGCTCGGCGTCGCGCTCGCTGAACACGGCGGAGCGGGCCTGGAAGAAGACGTCCTGCGCGCCGCGGAACCGCGCCCACAGCTCGTCCTCGATGTCGCGCTGGGCACGGCCGGCGGCCTTCCAGCGGGTCATCAGGTCGCGGTACTTGGCGGCGGTGTCGCCCCACTCGGTCGAGCCGGAGAGCGCCTCGGCCTCGGCGACCAGCTTCTCCTTGGCCGCGCGGGCGTGGTCACGCTCGGCGTCCAGGGTCGCGAAGTGCGCCTTGCGGTGCTTGGAGAAGACCGAACGGGCGTGCGAGAAGCGGTGCCACAGCTCGTCGTCGCTCTTGCGGTCCAGGCGCGGCAGCGCCTTCCAGGTGTCCACCAGGGCGCGCAGCCGGTCGCCGGCCTCCCGCCACTGGGTGGACTCGGCGAGCTGCTCGGCCTCGGCGACCAGCTTGTCCTTGGCTGCGCGGGTCTCGTCCTGCGCCTTGGCGCGGGCGACCTTGCGCTCCTCACGGCGGGTCTCGATGTCGGCACCCAGCGCGTCCAGGCGCTTGGCCAGCGCGTCCAGGTCACCCACCGCGTGCGCCTCGACGACCTGGGTGCGCAGGTGCTCCAGCGCCGCCTGGGCGTCCTTGGCCGCCAGGTCGGTGGTGCGCACCCGCTTCTCCAGCAGGCCGATCTCCACGGCGATGCCCTGGTACTTGCGCTCGAAGTAGGCGAGGGCCTCCTCGGGGGAGCCGGCCTGCCAGGAGCCGACGACGCGTTCGCCGTCCGCCGTCCTCACATAGACGGTCCCCTGCTCGTCCACACGGCCCCACGGGTCGCTGCTCATAGCGCGTCCTCCACATGACGTCGCGCCCGCGCCGGGGCGGCACGCGTCCGTCGTCCACAGTTGATGTGCGGCGGACCGATGAGTCCGCCGTCCCGCCCGTCGTGTACTGATGCCGAGGGTGACGGCCGACGGGTCTGGGCACCCTATACAACGCCAACATAGGCGACCGGGGCGGGTGCTGTCCGCATACCCGGCCGGGCGATTTCGGCCCCGCGCCGCGCGGCCGTCCCCGCAGGGTACCGGTCGCGCGGCGCGGATAGGATCAACCCTTCGCGGTGGTCACCGAGTTGAGGGTGACGTCGGCCATCGGCGCACCGTCCGAGCCGCCGTCCAGGGTGCCCGCGGCGGCGATCTTCTGGAGGGCCTCCAGACCGCCGGTGATCTTCCCGAACGGGGTGTAGTTCGGCGGCAGCTGGGTGTCCTTGTAGACCAGGAAGAACTGGCTGCCGTTGGTGCCCGCGCCGGCGTTGGCCATCGCCACGGTGCCCGCCGGGTAGGTGGCGCCGGTCAGGTTCTCGTCGGCGAACTTGTAGCCCGGGCCGCCCGATCCGCTGCCGGTCGGGTCGCCGCACTGCAGCACGAAGATGCCGTCGGTGGTGAGCCGGTGGCACTTCACGTGGTCGAAGTACTGCTCCCCGGACAGGAACGCGAAGGAGTTGACGGTGTGCGGCGCCTTGGCGGCGTCCAGCGCGATCGTCACCTTGCCGCAGTTGGTGTCCAGGGTCGCGGTGTACGCGGCCTTGGTGTCGACCGTCAGGGCCGGCTCGGCCGTCCACTGCTTGCCGCCCGGCTTGCCGTCCGCCGGGGCGGCGCAGCCCTCGACGGGCTTGCGGGTCGGCGCCGCCGTCGGGTCGGCGACGGTCGGGGTGGGGGCGGCCTGGGCGGTCTTGTCCTTCTTGTCGCCCGAGTCGAACACCCCGCCGATCACGGCGCCGCCGCCCGCGAGCACGACGACCGCGAGCGCGGCGCCGATGATGGTGTTGCGGCGACGGGCCTTCTGCTGGGCCTCGGCCCGGCGCTCGGCCTGTCGCTCGTACTTCTCGCGGGCGAGCTGCCGCCGCCGCTGTTCGCTGGTGACCACCGGCCGTGTCTCCTACATATGTGCTGTGGGCCTCCCGCCCACTGGCGGACGAGGAGGGACTGTGGGTTGCTGCGTCCGCCCGAGGGTGTCGCCTGCGGATCATCGCACCCATTGGCGGCCAAGTGTAGGGACCTCGCGTGTAAGACGGAGGTGAGGCGCCGCCTCCCACCCCCTCGGCGTGGCCCGGGTGGTCCGTGGACGAGCCGGGGCGGCGGCGCCTATCTGGTTCGCAACCGGTGCCGCGGCGCCGGTAGGCTGCACGGAGACTTGTACCGAACCGCCCACCCGACCGACGGACGACCACAGAGGACTCGCGTGTTCATCGCCGGATTCCCCGCGGGAGCCTGGGGCACCAACTGCTACCTGGTCGCGCCCGCTCCCGGTGAGGAGTGCGTGATCGTCGACCCGGGCCACGAGGCCACCCAGGGCGTCGAGGACCTGATCCGCGAGCACCGGCTGAAGCCGGTCGCGGTCGTCCTCACCCACGGGCACATCGACCACGTCGCCTCCGTCGTGCCGATCTGCGGCGCCCGCGGCGTCCCGGCCTGGATCCACCCCGAGGACCGCTACATGCTGGCGGACCCGGAGCGGGCGCTCGGCCGTTCGCTCGGGAAGCAGCTGATGGGCTCCCTCACGGTCGGCGAGCCCGACGACGTCCGCGAGCTCAAGGACGGCAGCGTCCTGGACCTGGCCGGGCTGCAGCTCACCGTCGACCACGCCCCGGGCCATACCAAGGGGTCGGTGACCTTCAGGACACCGGCAGCGGCGGACCTCCCTCCGGTGCTGTTCTCGGGCGACCTGCTCTTCGCCGGCTCCATCGGGCGCACGGACCTCCCAGGCGGCGACAGTGACGCGATCATGCGGTCGCTGGCCCGGGTCTGCCTGCCCCTCGACGACGCCACCGTGGTCCTCTCCGGCCACAGCACCCAGACCACCATCGGCCGCGAGCGCGCCACCAACCCCTACCTCCAGCAGGCAGCCGGTGCGCAGGGCGCACCCGGCTTCCCGCGACGAGGAATGTGACGGAAGAGAAGTTGAGCACCTTCACCGCCCCCAAGGGCACCTACGACCTGCTGCCGCCGAGCTCCGCGACCTACCTGGCGATCCGCGAGCGCCTCTCCGCGCCGCTGCGCCGGGCCGGCTACGGCTACATCGAGACCCCGGTCTTTGAGGACGTCAAGCTCTTCTCCCGCGGTGTCGGCGAGTCCACCGACATCGTCAACAAGGAGATGTACACCCTCACCACCAAGGGCGGCGACGAGCTCGCGCTGCGCCCCGAGGGCACCGCCTCCGTCGTCCGGGCCGCCCTCCAGGCCAACCTGCACAAGCTCGGCAACCTGCCGGTCAAGCTCTGGTACTCCGGCTCCTTCTACCGCTACGAGCGGGCCCAGAAGGGCCGCTACCGCCAGTTCGCCCAGATCGGCGCCGAGGCGATCGGCACCGAGGACCCGGCGCTCGACGCCGAGGTGATCATCCTCGCCGACGACGCCTTCCGCTCGCTCGGCCTGCGCAACTACTCGCTGCTGCTCAACAGCCTCGGCGACAAGCAGTGCCGCCCGGTCTACCGTGCCGCCCTGGTCGCGTTCCTGGACGGCCTGGACCTGGACGAGGACACCCGCCGCCGCGCCGCGATCAACCCGCTGCGCGTGCTGGACGACAAGCGCGAGAGCGTGCAGGCCCAGCTGACCGAAGCGCCCAAGCTGCGCGACTTCCTCTGCGAGGACTGCAAGGCGTACGACGAGCAGGTCCGCGAGCTGCTCACCGCCGCCGGCGTCGCCTTCGTCGACGACCCCAAGCTGGTCCGCGGCCTGGACTACTACACCCGCACCACCTTCGAGTTCGTGCACAACGGCCTCGGCGCCCAGTCCGCGATCGGCGGCGGCGGCCGCTACGACGGCCTGTCCGAGATGCTCGGCGGCCCCGCGCTGCCGTCCGTCGGCTGGGGCCTGGGCGTGGACCGCACCTTCCTGGCGATGGAGGCCGAGGGCATCGTCCTCGACCTGCCCGCCACCACCTCCGTCTACGCCGTCGCGCTCGGCGAGGAGGCCAAGAACGTCCTGTTCGCCAAGGTGGTCGAGCTGCGCCGGGCCGGCGTCGCCACCGACCTGGCGTTCGGGGTCAAGGGCATCAAGAACGCCATGAAGTCCGCCGACCGCTCCGGCGCCCGCTGGGCCCTGGTCGCGGGCGACCGCGACCTCGCCGAAGGCGTCGTCCAGCTCAAGGACATGACCACCGGCGAGCAGAACCCCGTCGCCCTGGACGCACTCGTCACCACCCTGAAGGAGAAGCAGCAGTGATCCGCACGCACGACGCGGGCACGCTCCGCGCGGAGCACGCCGGCACCACCATCACCCTGGCCGGCTGGGTCGCCCGCCGCCGCGACCACGGCGGCGTCGCCTTCATCGATCTGCGCGATGCCTCCGGCACCGTGCAGATCGTGGTGCGCGACCTGGACTCCGTCCACGGCCTGCGCGCCGAGTACTGCGTCAAGGTCACCGGCGACGTCCGGGTCCGCCCCGAGGGCAACGAGAACACCGAGATCGCCACCGGGGCCGTCGAGGTCGTCGTCAGCGAGATCGAGGTGCTCTCCGAGGCCGCCCCGCTGCCCTTCCCGGTCGCCGAGTACGAGCCGGGCACGGTCAACGAGGAGGTCCGCCTCCGGTACCGCTACCTGGACCTGCGCCGCGAGGGCCCGGCCCGCGCGCTGCGCCTGCGCTCCAAGGTCAACCACGTCATCCGCACGGTGATGGAGGAGAACGGCTTCCTCGACATCGAGACGCCGTACCTCACCCGCTCCACCCCCGAGGGCGCCCGCGACTTCCTCGTCCCGGTCCGCCTGCAGCCGGGCCACTGGTACGCCCTGCCGCAGTCGCCGCAGCTGTTCAAGCAGCTGCTGATGGTGGCCGGGATGGAGAAGTACTACCAGATCGCCCGCTGCTTCCGGGACGAGGACTTCCGCGCCGACCGGCAGCCGGAGTTCACCCAGCTGGACATCGAGGCCTCCTTCGTCGACCAGGAGGACATCCTGGCCCTCGGCGAGAAGACCGTCGCGGCGATCTGGCGCGAGGTGCACGGCTACGAGATCCCGAACCCGCTGCCCCGGATGACCTACGCGGACGCGATGAACCGCTACGGCTCCGACAAGCCGGACGTCCGCTTCGGCCAGGAACTCACCGACCTCACCGAGTACTTCAAGGGCACCGAGTTCCGGGTCTTCCAGGCCCCGTACGTCGGCGCGGTCGTCATGCCCGGCGGTGCCTCGCAGCCGCGCAAGCAGCTCGACGCCTGGCAGGACTGGGCCAAGGCGCGCGGCGCCCGCGGTCTCGCGTACGTCGTCATCGACGCCGAGACCGGCGAGCTGCGCGGCCCGGTCGCCAAGAACCTCAAGGAGGAGCACCTGGCCGGCCTCGCCGCCGCCGCCGGGGCGAAGAACGGTGACGCGATCTTCTTCGCGGCCGGCAAGAAGACCGCCTCGCAGGAGCTGCTCGGCGCGGCCCGCCTGGAGATCGGCCGCCGCTGCGACCTGATCGACGAGTCGCAGTGGGCCTTCCTCTGGGTGGTCGACTTCCCGATGTTCGAGCCGATCGAGGACGACAAGGGGCAGTTCCAGGGCTGGCACGCCGTCCACCACCCCTTCACCGCGCCGACCGCCGAGTCGCTGGCCACCTTCGACACCGACCCGGGCAGCGCACTCTCCAACGCCTACGACCTGGTGCTGAACGGCTCGGAGCTGGGCGGCGGTTCGATCCGTATCCACCAGCGCGACGTGCAGAAGCGGGCGTTCGACGCGATCGGCCTCTCCGAGGAGGAGGCGCAGTCGCAGTTCGGCTTCCTGCTGGACGCCTTCAACTACGGCCCGCCGCCGCACGGCGGGGTCGCCTTCGGCCTGGACCGCATCGTCACGCTGCTGGGCGGGTACGACACCATCCGGGACGTCATCGCGTTCCCGAAGACGTCCACCGGCGGTGACCCGCTGACCGGAGCCCCCACGGCGATCACCCCGGCGCAGCGCCGCGAGGCGGGCGTCGACGCGCAGCCCAAGGTTCGTGAAGAGGCGAAGCCCAAGGGCGAGACCGAGCAGCAGGCCTGACGCCCGGTCTGGTATACCTTCACGGCCCCGGACCGGACGCTGACGACGCGTCCGGTCCGGGGCCGGTCCACAATGGCGTGCGACACCGAAGGAGCGGGGAATGACCCTGCGTACGAGAGTTGAGACCCCTGAGGACGCCCCGGCCACCCGGCGGGTCCACATGGCGGCCTTTCCCGGGCCGGACGAGGCGGACCTGGTCGACGCGTTGCGCCGTGACCCGGCCTGGCTGCCGGAACTGTCCGTGGTGGCGGTCGACAAGGGCGGACTCGTCATCGGGCACGCGCTGCTGACCCGGCTCCGGGTCGGCGACGGGGACGGACTGGCGCTGGCCCCGGTCGCGGTGGCGCCCGAGTGGCAGCGCAAGGGCGTCGGTGAGCTGGTCGTGCGGGCCGCGCTGACCGCCGCCGACGAGGCGGGGGAGCGGGTGGTGGTGGTGCTGGGCGACCCGGACTACTACGGCCGGTTCGGCTTCGCCCCGGCCGTCGAGCACGACCTGTCCGGCCCGTTCGAGGTGCCGGACAGCTACTTCCAGGCGCTCACCCTCTCCGCCTACGACGGCGGTCCGAGCGGACTCTGTTGTTACCCGGAGCCCTTCGAGTCGGTCTGAGCCCGACCGTCCTGAGCCCCGGCGGCGGCCGGGTCGCCGATCTCCACCGTCGCGCGGCAGCTGCGGATGAAGGCGGTCATCGCCGGGGTGCACGGCCGCTCCCGGGGCCAGTACAGCCCGACCTGCCCCGGGCCGAGCCCCCGGACCGGCCGGTACACCACGCCGGGCCGGGTACTCAGCCGGCTGATCGTCTCCGGCGCGATGCCGATGCCCTGGCCGCAGGCCACCGCGGCCAGCCACTCGTCCGCGTTGTGCGCGACGGCGCCGATCCGGGCCGGACGCCCGCCGCGTTCCTGCGCCCCCAGCCAGTAGTCCCGCCAGTGCCCGGCCTCCGCGGGCATCGCCACGAACGGCTCCTCCAGCAGCTCGGCGAAGTCGATCAGGCTCTCCCCGGCCAGCCGGTGGCCGGCCGCCAGGGCGATGCACCGCCGGTCCGTCCCCAGCAGGCTGGTCGCGTAGCGCTCCGCCATCCACGGCGGCGCGTGCCACAGTGCGAGGTCCACCTCGCCGGCGGTGAGCCCGGCCGCCGGGTCGAACCAGCTGTTCTGCCGGATCTCGACCTGCCAGCCCGGCATCCTGGTGGTGAAGTCGGTCACGGTCTGCCGGCTGATCAGATTGATCGTGCCGCCCTCGAAGCCCACCCGGAGCTTGGCCCCGCCCTGCGCCGCCGCGTCCCGGGTGGCCCGCAGCGCGTCGTCCCAGGAGCCGAGCAGCTCGGCGGCGTGCGCGGCCAGCGCGTTGCCGGCCGCCGTCGGGGTCATCCCGGCCCGTGAACGCCGGAACAGCTCCGCGCCCACCCGCTCCTCCAACTGCCGGATCTGCTTGGTGAGCGCCGGCTGGGACACCCGCAGCCGCGCCGCCGCGGCGGTGAGCTGGCCCTCCTCGCAGACCACCGCGAAGGAGCGCAGCAGACGGGTGTCGATGTCCATGCCGCCAGGTTATGGAACGAGGAATTGGACCCGTCGGGCGGGTCTGGGCCAAAGTTGGCCAGCCGGACGGGGGACGGCGGCCGGGGGGGGGATCCCGGGCCGTCTGCCGGCTGCTCGGCGCGCCGTGGGGGGCTTGCGCCGGGCGAACGGGGGCGGTGGCGTTGGGAGTCGGACGGGGGCCGGTTTCCAACGCCCGGTCCCGCCCCGCCGGCGGGGCCGCAGCCCGCCGCCGGCCCGCCCGGCCGTCAGGTTCCGGCCGCGACGCCCGGCCGGTGCCCGCGCCACGCCGTCAGCACCGGCCAAGACCTGCGCCCGCCCCTGATCCGGCCTAGCGTGAGTGCTCATCGGCACCTCCCGGACCTCGCCGGGCGGGACTTCGTGCGGGACTTCGTGCGGGAGGGCACCCAGATGGCAGGCAAGGCCGGAACCGAACGCCTCGCGAAGAAGCCCTACGAGCGGGAGCTGCTGCGGCTGCAGGGCGAGCTGGTGAAGCTCCAGGAGTGGGTGCGCGCCGAGGGGGCCAGGCTGGTGGTCGTCTTCGAGGGCCGCGACGCCGCCGGCAAGGGCGGTGCGATCAAGCGGGTCACCGAGTACCTGAACCCGCGCATCGCCCGGGTCGCCGCCCTTCCCACCCCGACCGAGCGCCAGCGCACCCAGTGGTACTTCCAGCGTTACGTCGAGCACCTGCCGGCCGCCGGCGAGATCGTGCTGTTCGACCGCAGCTGGTACAACCGGGCCGGCGTGGAGAAGGTGATGGGCTTCTGCACGGAGGAGGAGTACTGGCAGTTCCTGAACCAGTGCCCGACCTTCGAGCGGATGCTCACCGAGTCGGGCATCCTGCTGCGCAAGTACTGGTTCTCGGTCAGCGACACCGAGCAGGAGCGCCGGTTCCGGGGCCGCCTGGAGGACCCGATGCGGCGCTGGAAGCTCTCCCCGATGGACACCGAGTCGATCACCCGCTGGGAGGAGTACTCCCGGGCCAAGGACGCGATGTTCGTCCACACCGACACCCCCGATTCGCCCTGGCACGTGGTGGAGAGCGACGACAAGCGCCGGGCCCGGATCAACATGATCGCCCACCTGCTGTCGGCGGTCCCGTACCGCGACGTGGTCCGGCCCGAGATCGAGCTGCCGGTCCGCCCGCCGTCCGAGGGCTACCGGCGGCCGCCGCGCGACCTGCAGAAGTACGTCCCTGACCACGCGGCCACCCTGGAGGGCTGACCGCGGGGGCGGTCGCCGGGCACCGGCGCCGGGCTGTCGGCGCCCTCGCATAGGCTGCCGGTGTGGACGAACCGGACCTCTTCACCGCAGCCGCCGAGGAACGCCAGGCCAAGGAGCCCGGGCGGGCCCCGCTCGCCGTACGGATGCGCCCGCGCACCCTGGACGAGGTCGCCGGCCAGCGGCAGCTGCTCAAGGACGGCTCACCGCTGCGCCGCCTGGTCAGCGGCTCGCGCGGCCCGGCCGCGACCAGCTCGGTGATCCTCTGGGGGCCGCCCGGGACGGGCAAGACCACCCTGGCGCACGTGATCAGCCAGGCGGTCGAGGGCCGCTTCGTCGAGCTGTCCGCGATCACCGCCGGGGTCAAGGAGGTCCGCGCCGTCATCGAGGGCGCCCGCCGGGCCGTCGGCATGAGCGGCAGGGAGACGGTGCTCTTCCTGGACGAGATCCACCGCTTCTCCAAGGCGCAGCAGGACTCGCTGCTGCCGGCCGTGGAGAACCGCTGGGTCACCCTGATCGCCGCCACCACCGAGAACCCGTACTTCTCGGTGATCTCCCCGCTGCTCTCCCGCTCGCTGCTGCTCACCCTGGAGTCGCTCACCGACGACGACGTCCGGGCGCTGCTGCACCGCGCGGTGGCCGACGAGCGCGGGCTCGGCGGCGCGCTGGAGCTGAGCCCGGAGGCCGAGGACCACCTCGTCCGGCTGGCCGGCGGGGACGCCCGGCGGGCGCTGACCACGCTGGAGGCCGCGGCGGGGGCGGCCCTGGAGAAGTCCGAGCCGACCATCACCCTGGCGACCACCGAGACCGCCGTCAACAAGGCGGCGGTGCGCTACGACAAGGACGGCGACCAGCACTACGACGTCGCCAGCGCGCTGATCAAGTCGATCCGGGGCAGCGATGTGGACGCCACCCTGCACTACCTGGCCAGGATGATCGAGGCGGGGGAGGACCCGCGGTTCATCGCCCGGCGGCTGATGATCTCCGCCAGCGAGGACATCGGCCTGGCCGACCCGACGGCCCTGCAGACGGCCGTGGCGGCCGCGCAGGCGGTGGCGCTGATCGGCTTCCCGGAGGCGCGGATCATCCTCTCCCAGGCGGCCGTCGCGCTGGCCCTGGCGCCCAAGTCGAACGCCGCCTACCTGGCGATCGACGCGGCGCTGGCCGACGTCCGGCAGGGGCTGGCCGGCGCCGTGCCGCCGCACCTGCGGGACGCGCACTACGGCGGCGCCGGAAAGCTCGGCCACGGCCAGGGGTACCAGTACCCGCACGACCTGCCGGGCGGCATCGCGGCCCAGCAGTACGCGCCGGACTCGGTGCACGGCAAGGTCTACTACCGCCCGACCCGGCACGGTGGCGAGGCCCGCTACGCCGACGTGGTCGAGTGGACCAGGAGCCGGCTGGCCGGCGCGCCGGCCGGGGCCGCCCGGGAGAAGGGGCCCCAGGAGCCGGCGGCCGGGCGGAAGAGTCCGGACGCCGCCCGGAAGGGCCCGGCGGCACCCGCCGGGGGCGCGGTCGGGGGCGGCGCGGAGCAGGCGGGCGGAGCCGGCGACGGTGCGGGGGAAAAGGGCGAGTGATCGCCGGGTATACTCGGTCGGAGTGCCATGTCCCGGGACGGCAGCAGGGGTCACCCTGATCTGACCGGCCGCACCAGCGGGGCATCGGCCCGAGGCTCCTCACGGAGCCTCCAGGAGCGTCGCGCACCGTTTCGGTGTCGCGGGCAGCCCACCACGTACGCGTCGGTGGGCCACTCGTGTGCAAGCACTTCCGTGCCCGGCTCCGGAGAGCGGCTGATCACCCTTCGGGGTGGTTTTTCTCCGGGTCGCGAGGAGCGACCTCCGTCAACACCTGGTGAAGCCGTAGTCGAAAGCAAGGAAGGTTTGGTTCATGGCGAACCAGAAGCGCCCCAAGATCAAGATTGCCCGTGCCCTGGGCATTCCGCTGACCCCGAAGTCCGTCAAGTACTTCGAGGCCCGCCCGTACCCGCCCGGCCAGCACGGCCGTGGCCGCAAGCAGAACTCGGACTACAAGGTCCGTCTGCTCGAGAAGCAGCGTCTGCGCGCCCAGTACGACCTGAGCGAGAAGCAGATGGCCCGCGCGTTCGACCGCGCGAAGAAGGCCGAGGGCAAGACCGGTGAGGCGCTCGTCGCCGACCTCGAGGTGCGCCTCGACTCGCTGGTGATGCGTTCGGGTATCGCCCGCACCATCTACCAGGCCCGCCAGATGGTCGTTCACGGCCACATCGAGGTCAACGGCGGCAAGGTCAACAAGCCGTCGTACCAGCTGAAGCCGGGCTACGTCGTGACTGTTCGCGACCGTAGCAAGGAGAAGGTCCCGTTCCAGGTCGCCCGTGAGGGTGGCTACGCGGGTGAGGGTCAGACCCCGAAGTACCTCGAGGTCAACCTCAAGGCCCTGGCCTTCCGCCTGGACCGCGCCCCGCAGCGTCGTGAGGTCCCCGTGATCTGCGACGAGCAGCTGGTCGTCGAGTACTACTCGCGCTGACCCGCGAGCGTCGGCCGCCCCGCGTGGCCGGCAGCAGGACCCGGACGAGCCCCCACCGCCTTTCGAGGCGGTGGGGGCTCGTTCTTCTGTCCGGCGACGGATCCCGCCGCCTGGCCGCCGGGCGCCGTCAGACGGCCTCGGCTCCCATCGCGGCGGCCAGCCGCAGGTGGACCCGGGCCTCGTCGGGGCGGCCCTGGCGCTGGAGGGTGCGGCCGAGCATCAGCCGGGCGTAGTCCTCGGCCGGGTCCTGCTCCAGGACGCGCCGCAGCTCGTCGGCGGCCCGGGAGAGCTGCGCGGAGTGGTAGAGGCTGCGGGCGAGCAGCAGCCGGACCGAGAGGTTGGCCGGCTCCTCGGCCAGCACGCCCTCCAGCAGGCGGGCGGCGTCGATGTACGCCTTCGCGTCGAAGTGGAACCGCGCCAGGGCGTATTCCCTGGAGCTGTCGTGGCCGGTGGTCATGACCGGGGTCGTCACGGATGTCATGGCGGGTGCTCCTCTCGTGTCGCTGTCGCCCACAGCAATGATGAAGCTTCAACTATTCCGGGCATGCGCAGGCCGCGCCCCGACCCCGCCCCGTCCTTCGCCGAGGCGCCGCTCCCGCCCGCTCACGGGTTGCGCACGGGCGAGGGCGACGGCGAGCGCGGGGACGGTCGGGGGCCCGGCAGCCGTCCCTGCCCGCCCGGCCGCTCCTCGTCCCCGAGGGCCCGGCCGACCGCCGCGTCCAGGTCCAGGACGGCGCCGAGCTCGAAGGCCTCCAGGAACTCCTGCTCGGTCAGCCCGGCCCGGGCCCGCGCCTCGCACTCCTGGTGCGCGCCGTTGAAGGTCCGCGAGCCGAAGAACGGCTTGCCCACGCCCTGCCAGATCCGGTGCGCCGCACCCTGCAGCACCCGCGCCTCGACCAGGTCGCAGTCCTCGCCGGGCCCCTCCGGCTCGGTCTCCAGCAGCGCGAGCACCTCCACCCCCAGCACGATCCCCAGCAGGTCCCGGAAGAGGTAGTTGAGCCGGACGCACTCGCGCGCGTACGCCCGCGCCAGCCGGACGTCCCCGGCCAGCCACTGCGCGTACGCCATCGCGTAGAGCCCGTAGGCGTACGCCCACTGCTCGCCGTGCTCCTCGCAGAGCTCGCGGACCCGGCCGAACCACAGCTCACCGGTCTCCGTCTCGCCCTGGAAGAGGTGCGCGACGCCCAGCTCGAACATCGCCATCAGCACGTTGCTGTTGAGCTCGCCGATGGTGTTGTAGTGCCAGAGCGCCTCCTCGAACAGCTCGGTGGCCCGGCCCGGCTCGTCACCGATCAGCGCGGCGCAGCCCTGCCGGTGCACGGCGTAGGCGAGGGCGCGGTCGTCGCCGGTCGCCAGCGCCTGGCGCCGGCACTCCTCCAGGGCCGGCGCGGCCCGGTGCAGGTCCCCCTGCAGAGTGGCCGTGTAACCGGCGACCCAGAGGGCCTTCGCCCGGGCCTCGGTCGGTTCGGGGGCGAGCGCGAGGGCGCGGTCCAGCCAGTGCCGGCCCTCGCCCAGGTGACCGCAGCCGACCCAGTAGAACCACAGGGTGCCGGCCATCAGCAGCGCGATCTGCTCCTCGCCGGGCTCGGCCAGGCAGAACTCCAGCGCCGCGCGGAGGTTGGGGTGCGCCAGCTCGGTGCGCTCGGCGGTCTCCGCCTGCCGGGGGCCGAACCACTCCACCTCGCCCCAGGTGGCCACCCCCAGGTACCAGTCCCGGTGGCGGCGCAGCAGCCGCTGCTCGTCGCCGGCGGCACGCAGCCACTGGCCGCCGTACTCGCGCAGGGTGTCGAGCATCCGGTACCGGACGGCCGGGCCGCCGGCGCTCCACCTGGCCGGCCGGCGCGGCGCACCCGGTCCGCCCGTCCGGCCGGCGGGCTCGGTCACCCGCAGCAGCACGGACTTGTTGATCAGGTCGCCGATCAGGTCGAGCATCTCGTCGGCGTCGATGCCGTCCCCGGCGCAGACGTACTCGGCGGCCTCCAGCTCGAAGCTCCCGGCGAAGACCGAGAGGCGGGCCCAGAGTAAACGTTCCTGCGCCGTGCAGAGTTCGTGACTCCAGCCGATGGTCGTCCGCAGGGTCTGATGGCGCGGCAGGGCGCCGCGCGAGCCGCCGGTGAGCAGTTTGAAGCGGTCGTCCAGCCGGGCGGCGATCTGTTCCACCGACAGCGCGCGCAACCGCCCGGCGGCCAGCTCCACCGCCAGCGGGATGCCGTCCAGGCGCCGGCAGAGCTGGGTGATCTCCGCCTCGTCGGCGGGGCCGAGGGTGAAGTGGGGCAGCACCGCCCGGGCCCGGTCCACGAACAGCTGCACCGCGTCGGGGAGCCCGGCCGGACCGGACGCCACCGGCAGCGGTGCGACCGCCAGCCGGTGCTCGCCCGCCGACTGCAGGGACTCCCGGCTGGTCGCCAGCACCCGCAGCCCCGGCAGTGCCCGCAGCAGCGTGTCCGCCAGTTCGGCGCAGGCGGCCACCAGGTGCTCGCAGCCGTCCAGCACCAGCAGCAGCCGGCGCCCGGCCAGCTGCTCGACCAGCACGTCCAGCGGCGGGCGGGCCGTCGAGTCGGTCAGCCGCAATGCCTCCAGCACGGCGTGCCCCAGCAGCAGGGCGTCCTGGACCTCGGCCACCTCGACCAGCCAGACGCCGTCCGGAAAGCTCCGGGCGACCCGGGCGGCCGCGCGGACGGCCAGCCGGCTCTTGCCGACCCCGCCCGGACCGGTCACCGTCACCAGCCGGGCCCTGGCCAGCAGTCCGGCCAGCGTCGCCAGCTCCTCCCGGCGGCCGACGAAGCTGGTGACCTCGGCCGGGAGGCCGCCGCCCGGCGCTCCCCGCCGTCTTGCTGCTGACTCGCTGGACAACCGCCGCTCCCCGTTCCGTGGTCCGCGCCCCGGCGCTCCGTGGCCGCGCTCCGTGTCCGCGTCCGGTGCCGGGCCCGCCGCACGCCCACCGGCCGGGGCGCCCGTGCGGGCCGGCGCCGACCGGCCCACCGGCCCAACGAGGTGACCGGCGGGTAGGTTACGCGCGGGTGCCTCGGACACCTGTACCGCCGGCGGCCGCCCGCGGCCCGGCCGGGTCCGCCGCCCGCCGGCCCCGCGTACGCCCGTGCCCGCAGGTGGGGCGCCGCGCGGCTGCCCGTAACCCGGTCCGGAAACCGGCCACGATCGCGATAGGGTTCCCCCTGAGGGGGAACCCGACAAGGCGAGGGAGCGCGCAAGGTGTCCGTGGGAGAGCTGGCCGGCCTGCTCGTCGCCGTGTTCTGGGCGGTGCTGGTCACCCTGCTCGCGGTCGTCCTGGTACGGCTCTCACGGGTGCTCAGGGAGGCCTCGGCGCTGGTGTCCGCCGTCACCGAGCAGGCGGTCCCGCTGCTGGTCGACGCGGGCAGCGCGGTCCGCAGCGCCAACGAGCAGTTGGCGCGGGTGGACGAGATCACCGCCAACGTGCAGGACGCCGCCGCGAACGCCAACGCCCTCTCCTCCACCGTCGCCGCCACCTTCGGCGGACCGCTGGTCAAGGTCGCGGCCTTCAGCTACGGCGTCCGCAAGGCGGTCGCCAAGCAGAACGGCACCGCGGGCCTGCCGCAGCAGCCGGGTGAGCGCGAGGCGTTGGCCAGGCTGGTCCGGGCCGAGGTGCGCGCCGCGACCGCGCCGCGCGGCGGCCTGCTCTCCAGGGTCCGGCGCGCGGTGAGGGGCTGACGGCATGGTTCGGCGCATCTTCTGGATGGCGGTCGGCGCCGGCGCCACCGTCTGGGCCATGAACAAGGCCAACGAGGCCGTCCACCGGCTCACTCCTGACAGTCTTTCGGGCACCGCCGCCCGCGGCGCGCTGCACCTGGGCGACGTGGCGAAGCGTTTCGCCGGCGACGTCCGCGCGGGCATGGCCGAGCGCGAGGAGCAACTGCGCGCCGACCTCGGCCTGGACGGCACCGCCGTGGTCGAGCCCCGCCGCCGGGCACTGCGTGGCGAGCCCGAGTACCGAGCTATCTCGGCGGCGCCCGGCAGTCCGGCCGCCGCCCTGCCTTCGCCCAGCAGTGCCCGCCCCACCCCCAGAGCCATCGAACCGACGCCCCGCCGGCCGCTTTCGCCGCGGGGCAGCACCCCGAACCGGAAGGACCAATAATGGAGTCGGCAGAGATCCGCCGCCGCTGGCTGCGCTTCTTCGAGGAGCGCGGGCACACCGTCGTTCCGTCGGCGTCCCTGGTCGCCGACGACCCCACCCTGCTGCTGGTCAACGCCGGCATGGTGCCCTTCAAGCCGTACTTCCTCGGCGAGGTGAAGCCGCAGTTCTCGCGCGCCACCAGCGTCCAGAAGTGCGTGCGCACGCTGGACATCGAGGAGGTCGGCAAGACCACCCGGCACGGCTCGTTCTTCCAGATGTGCGGCAACTTCTCCTTCGGCGACTACTTCAAGGAAGGGGCCATCAAGTTCGCGTGGGAGCTGCTCACCGGCTCCGTCGCGGACGGCGGCTACGGCCTGGAGAAGGAGAAGCTGTGGATCACCGTCTACAAGGACGACGACGAGGCCGAGCAGATCTGGCGTGACGTCATCGGCGTGCCGTCCGAGCGCATCCAGCGCCTCGGCATGAAGGACAACTTCTGGTCGATGGGCGTCCCCGGCCCCTGCGGCCCGTGCTCGGAGATCAACTACGACCGCGGCCCCGCGTACGGCGAGGAGGGCGGCCCGGCCGTCAACGGCGAGCGCTACCTGGAGATCTGGAACCTGGTCTTCATGCAGTACGAGCGCGGCCACGGCGACGGCAAGGACGGCTTCGAGATCCTCGGCGACCTGCCGAGCAAGAACATCGACACCGGCCTCGGCCTGGAGCGCCTCGCCGCGATCCTCCAGGACGTCGACAACCTCTTCGAGATCGACACCAGCCGGCTGATCCTGGACCGCGCCGCCGAGCTCACCGGCCACACCTACGGCGCCGACCACAAGTCGGACGTGTCGCTGCGCGTGGTCACCGACCACTTCCGCACCGCCGTGATGCTGATCGGCGACGGCGTCACCCCCGGCAACGAGGGCCGCGGCTACGTGCTGCGCCGCATCCTGCGCCGCGCCATCCGCAACATGCGCCTGCTCGGCGCCACCGGGCCGGTGGCCAAGGAGCTGACGGACGTCACCATCAAGGCGATGGCCCCGCAGTACTCCGAGCTGGAGGCCGACCGCAAGCGGATCGAGACCGTCGTGGTCGCCGAGGAGAACTCCTTCCTCCAGACCCTGCGCACCGGCACCAGCCTGCTGGACACCGCGGTCACCGAGACCAAGCAGTCCGGCGGCGCGGTGCTCTCCGGCGCGCAGGCGTTCAAGCTGCACGACACCTACGGGTTCCCGATCGACCTGACCCTGGAGATGGCCGAGGAGCAGGGCCTGCAGGTCGACGAGGCGGGCTTCCGCCGGCTGATGCAGGAGCAGAAGGACGCGGCCAAGGCCGACGCCCGGGCCAAGAAGATGGGCCACGCCGACGTCGTCGCGTACCGCGAGGTCGCCGACAAGGCCGGTGCCTCGGTCTTCACCGGCTACACCGCCACCGAGGGCGAGGCCACCGTGGTGGGCCTGCTGGTCGGCGGTGTCCCGGCGCCGGCCGCCACCGAGGGCGACGAGGTCGAGATCATCCTCGACCGCACCCCGTTCTACGCCGAGGGCGGCGGCCAGCTCGCCGACCACGGCCGGATCCGGCTGGAGTCCGGCGCGGTCGTCGAGATCCGCGACGTGCAGCAGCCGGTGCCCGGGGTGACCGTGCACTCCGGCGGGGTGCTGTTCGGCGAGGTCGTGCTCGGTGCCTCGGCGTACGCCAGCATCGACGTGGACCGCCGCCGGGCCGTCTCCCGCGCCCACTCGGCCACCCACCTGACCCACCAGGCGCTGCGCGACGCGCTCGGCCCGACGGCCGCCCAGGCCGGCTCCGAGAACGCGCCGGGCCGGTTCCGCTTCGACTTCGGCTCGCCCGCCGCCGTGCCCGGCAGCGTGCTGACCGACGTCGAGCAGAAGATCAACGAGGTGCTGGTCCGCGAGCTGGACGTCACCGCCGAGGTCATGACGATGGACCAGGCCCGCAAGGCCGGCGCCATCGCGATGTTCGGCGAGAAGTACGGCGACGCCGTCCGGGTCGTCACCATCGGCGACTTCTCCAAGGAGCTGTGCGGCGGCACGCACGTCGGCAACACCGCCCAGCTGGGCCTGGTGAAGCTGCTCGGCGAGTCCTCGATCGGCTCCGGCGTGCGCCGGGTCGAGGCGCTGGTCGGCGTGGACGCGTACAAGTTCCTGGCCCGTGAGCACACCGTGGTCGCCCAGCTCACCGAGCTGGTCAAGGGCCGCCCGGAGGAGCTGCCGGAGAAGATCTCCGGGATGCTCGCCAAGCTCAAGGACGCCGAGAAGGAGATCGAGCGGTTCCGCGCCGAGAAGGTGCTGGCCGCCGCCTCCGGCCTGGCCGACGCCGCCGAGGACGTCCGGGGTGTCGCCCTGGTCGCCGCCCGGGTCAGCGACGGCGTGGGCGCGGACGAGCTGCGCAAGCTGGTGCTGGACGTCCGCAACCGGCTGGGTTCGCGCCCGGCCGTGGTCGCGGCCTTCACCGTGGCGAACGGCCGCCCGCTGACCGTGATCGCCACCAACGAGGACGCCCGCGCCCGCGGCGTCAAGGCCGGCGAGCTGGTCCGCACCGCCGCCAAGACCCTCGGCGGCGGCGGTGGCGGCAAGGACGACGTCGCCCAGGGCGGCGGCACCGACCCGGCCGCCGTGGACGCGGCCGTCGCCGCGGTCCGCGCCCTGGTCGCGGAGCGCGCCTCCTGATGAACGACCGCTACCGGGACGTTTCGCACGAGGGTGAGCCGCAGCCGGCCGAGCGCCCGGTTTGGCGCCGCGGCCGGCGGATCGCCGTGGACGTCGGTGACGCCCGGATCGGGGTCGCGTCCTGCGACCCCGACGGGATGATCGCCACGCCCGTGGAGACCGTCCCGGCCGGCGGGCGCTCGCAGGCCAGGCTCCTCGCCATCGCGGAGGAGTACGACGCGATCGAGGTGATCGTCGGCCTGCCGCGCTCGCTGAGCGGCAAGGAGGGCCCGGCGGCCGCCAAGGTCCGGCTGTACGCCGGGCAGCTGGCGGTGAAGCTCGCGCCGGTGCCGGTCCGGCTGGTGGACGAGCGGATGTCCACCGTCACGGCGACGCACGGGCTGCGCGCGTCGGGTGTGAAGGCGAAGAAGGGCCGTTCGGTGGTCGACCAGGCCGCCGCCGTGGTGATCCTGCAAAGTGCCCTGGAGGCCGAACGGGTGAGCGGCAGACCACCTGGTGAGAGCGTCGAACCGGTCATCTGATCGGCTTGGACTAGCGTCCCTGACGAGGGGCCCGTGCGGACGCGTCCGCACGGGCCCCTCGACCTTTCCCCGCACGTACGGGCGCCTCCAGGCTCGTCCGGGACAGCCGAGGGGGCACCGCCATGACCGACCAGGACTTCACCCCCGGGCTCACCCCGGGCCACCTCGGGGCGCCCCCGAGCGAGCCGGAGGGCCGCCCGCCGGGCCAGGGGCCCCTGCACGAGCCGCCGGACCCGGAACGGCTGCGCACCCGCCTCGCCTGCGCGCTGACCGCGCTGGCCCTGGTCGTGCTGATCGGCGGGGCGGGCCTGACCGGCTACTCGTGGTGGCAGGGCGAGCGCAAGCACCCGACCGCCGACTACGCCGGCAGCGGCACCGGCGTGGTCGAGGTCTCCGTCCCGCAGGGTGCCGGCCTGATCCAGATCGCCGGCACGCTGGTCCGCAAGGGAGTGGTGGCCAGCTCGCAGGCCTTCACCAAGGCCGCGGCCGGCAGCGGGTCGGCGGCCGGGCGGATCCAGGCGGGCACCTACACCCTGCGCCTGCGGATGTCGGCGGCCTCGGCGCTGGCCGTCCTGATCGACCCGGCGAACGCCAACGGCCTGACCATCCCGGAGGGCTGGCGCGGCACCCAGGTGTTCGCGGCGATCGACCAGAAGCTCAAACTGCCGAAGGGCACCACCGAGCGCGCCGCGCAGGAGCAGGCCGCCGAGCTGGGCCTGCCGGAGGTCACCAACGGCCGGCTGGAGGGCTATCTCTTCCCCGCGACCTACAGCGTCACCGGCGAGACCACGCCGATCGACCTGCTCAAGCAGATGGTCCAGCAGGCCGGCAAGGACTTCGCCAACGAGGACGTCGAGACGGTCGCGGCCACCCTGGGTCAGACCCCGTACGCGGTGCTGACGGTCGCCAGCCTCGTCCAGGGCGAGGCGGACAACTCCGAGGACATGGCCAAGGTCGCCCGGGTGATCTACAACCGGCTGGCCCAGAAGATGCCGCTGCAGCTCGACTCGACCATCAACTACGCCCTCGGGCGCAGCACCCTGGACACCACCGTCACCGACACCAAGCTCGATTCCCCCTACAACACCTACCTGCACCAGGGACTGCCGCCGACCCCGATCTCCAACCCGGGGCGGCAGGCGATCCGGGCCGCCGCGGAGCCCGCTGCCGGAGACTGGCTCTACTTCGTGACGGTCAAGCCGGGCGACACCCGGTTCACCGACAGTCTTGAGCAACACGGCCGGAACGTAGCGGAGTTCAACGCGCTGCGAGCGGCCCAGGGCAGTCCCTCGGCGGGCGCGGACAAGCACTGACGGGGCCCGCCGGGAGCCGATCGGTGTCCTGCGGTACGGTAACGTCTCCCTTCAGGCGTTGCGGTAGCACGTCGGTTCGAGTACTTGCCGGGACGCCGTCCCGGACGACCGGTGGGATCCGTCGGTCGTCTCCGTCGGCATAAGGGGATCGATGACTGATCTGGGTCGGGGCTACGGCTCCCAGGGCTCCGAGCCGTGGCGCCCCGGTGATCCGGTGTACGGCGGTCAGCAGCAGCCGGTCCCCGGCCAGGAGGACGGCGGCTGGCAGCAGAATCCGGTGCAGCAGCCCGATCCGTTCGGCCAGGGCCAGCAGCAGTACGGTCAGCACGGCTACCCCCAGCAGGCGCAGCAGCAGGGCCAGCAGTTCGGCCAGGGCCAGCAGCAGTACGGCCAGCAGGGGTACGCGCAGCAGCAGTACGGCGCCCCGATGCAGCCGAACCCGATGCAGCCGGGCCAGCAGGGTCAGATGCAGCAGGGCCAGGGGTACCCCCAGGGCCGGCAGCAGTACGGCCAGCAGGGCTACCAGCAGCAGCCCGCCCCGATGCAGCCGAACCCGATGCAGCAGGGTCAGCAGTACGTCCAGGGCCAGCAGCAGTACGGCCGGCAGGGCTACCCGCAGCAGGGCGGTCCGCAGGCGCCGGGCCAGCTCCCGCCCCAGCAGGGTCAGCCGCAGCAGGGTCAGCCCGGTCAGCCCCAGCAGGGTCAGCAGCAGGGCTTCCCCGGCCGGCAGCAGCCGCCGTTCGGCCAGCCGCCGCGGCCGGAGCAGCAGGGCCGCCGCCGTCCGCAGCCCGCGCAGCCGGCCGGCCCCGGCCCGGACGGCATCGACTGGGAGGCGGAGGCCGCCGCGCTGGAGGCCGGCGTCGCCGCCCCGGCCGAGGTCGAGCCGGACGCCGAGCAGTGGGACGGCGCGGAGGACGAGTTCCAGGACGAGCAGGAGGAGGAGCAGGGCTCCTTCCTCGGTGACCTGGACGACTCCCGCGAGGCCAAGCGCAAGCGCAAGGAGAAGGGCAAGAAGTCCGGCCGCCGCAACGGCGGTGCCTGCCTCCTGGTGGCGCTGGTGCTGCTCGGCGGCGTGGCCGGCGGCGGCTGGTGGGGCTACGGCTTCTACCAGAGCCACTTCGGGCCGCCCGCCGACTTCGCGGGCGAGGGCGCCGGCAGCGTCACCGTGGAGATCAAGTCGGGCGCCACGGGCGGCCAGATGGGCATCGCGCTGAAGGCCGCAGGTGTGGTCAAGAGCGTCGAGGCCTTCACCAACGCCTTCGCGAAGAACCCGAAGTCCGGCGGTATCCAGGAGGGGTACTACACCATGCACCGGGAGATGTCGGCCGGCTCGGCCGTCCAGCTCCTGGTCGACTCGACCGGCGGCGAGACGCTGATCCTGCGCGAGGGTGAGAAGGCCGCGGACATCTATGTCGACATCGACAAGAAGCTGAAGCTGGACAAGGGCACCACCGCCGCCGTCGCCAAGGCGCAGGCGGCCTCCCTCGGGCTCCCCGACTACGCGCAGGGCAACCCGGAGGGCTTCCTCTTCCCGACCCGCTACGCGGTGGCCCAGGGCATGAAGCCCGAGGACCTCCTGAAGCAGATGGTGGCGAAGGCCAACGAGCAGTACCAGAAGTGGGGCCTGGAGGGCTCGGCCCAGAAGCTCGGCCTGAAGAACGCCTACGAGGTGGTCACCGCGGCCAGCATCCTGCAGGCCGAGGGCAACAACTCCGCGGACTTCGGCAAGATGGCCCGGGTCATCCAGAACCGCCTGACCACCGACGCCACCCAGCACAAGCTGCAGATGGACACGACCTTCCAGTACTTCCTGGGCCGGACGAAGTTCAGCATCGACGAACTGAACACCAACAAGACGCAGTACAACACCAACATCAACCCGGGCCTGCCGCCGACGCCGATCTCCAACCCCGGCGAGGAGGCGATCCGCGCGATGCTCAACCCGACCGAGGGCGACTGGGTGTACTTCGTGGCGATGTCCCCGACCGAGACCCGGTTCGCCAGGACCTTCGAGGACTTCAAGAAGGACGTCAAGGAGTACTGCGCCGCCCACGGCCAGGGCTTCAACGACAAGGCGGGGCACTGCGCATGACCCGGACCAGGGCGGCCGTGCTCGGCTCGCCGATCGCCCACTCCCTCTCACCCGTGCTGCACCGGGCGGCGTTCCGGGCGCTGGGCCTGGCGCAGTGGAGTTATCAGCGCTTCGAGGTGGACGAGGCCGGTCTGCCCGGGTTCTTCGCCGGGCTGGACGAGGCCGGGTGGGCCGGGCTCTCGCTGACCATGCCGCTCAAGCGGGCGGTGATCCCGCTGCTGGACGAGGTGAGCGCCACGGCCCGTTCGGTGGACGCCGTCAACACGGTGGTCCTCCACCCGGACGGGCGCCGGACGGGCGACAACACGGACGTCCCGGGCCTGGTGAACGCGCTGCGCGAGCGCGGCGTGCGGAGCGTCCCGGCCGCCGCCGTGCTGGGGGCCGGGGCCACCGCCTCCTCGGCGCTGGCCGCGCTGGCCCAGATCTGCACCGGCGAGGTGACGGTCTACGTCCGCAGCGCCGAGCGGGCCCGGGAGATGGCCGAGCTCGGCGAGCGGCTCGGCCTCGACCTGCGGACCGCCGACTGGGAGCGCGGCGCCGAGGCGCTGGAGCGTCCGCTGACCGTCTCCACCACGCCCGCCGGGGCCACCGACGGGTTCACCGCCGGGCTGCCGGCGGAGCCGGGCGCGCTCTTCGACGTGCTCTACCACCCGTGGCCGACCAAGCTGGTCGCGGCCTGCGCCGAGCGCGGCGCCACCGTGCTGGGCGGCCTGGACCTGCTGGTGCACCAGGCCGTGCTGCAGAGCGAGGCGTTCACCGGGATCACCCCCGGCCCGCTGGCCGCGATGCGCGAGGCGGGCGAGGCGGCCCTCGCCGCGGGCTGAGCCGGGGCCCCGCCCGCCCGCCCGTGAGCCGTCCCGTCCGCCGCCGGTGCCTGTCCGCAACGCGGAACGTGCGTCCGGCGGCCGCTCGGGCATGAAAGGATTCGGGGGAGAGACGCGGGGCCGGTACGACCCGGGGGCCCGCGGTAAGAATGCCCGGTCGGGCCGCTCGGTGCACGCAGCGCCCGGTCCGCTGACGAAGGAGCTCCGTTGGGTACGTTGCGCTGGCTGACCGCGGGGGAGTCGCACGGCCCCGCACTCGTCGCGACGCTGGAGGGCCTGCCCGCCGGCGTACCGGTGACCACCGAGCTCGTCGCCGACGCGCTGGCCCGCCGCCGGCTCGGTTACGGCCGCGGCGCCCGGATGAAGTTCGAGCAGGACGAGGTGACCTTCCTCGGCGGTGTGCGGCACGGCCTGACCATGGGCAGCCCGGTGGCGGTCATGGTGGGCAACACCGAGTGGCCCAAGTGGGAGCAGGTCATGTCGGCGGACCCGGTCGACCCGGAGATCCTGGCCGGCCTCGGCCGCAACGAGGCGCTCACCCGCCCCCGCCCCGGCCACGCCGACCTGGCGGGCATGCAGAAGTACTCCATCGACGAGGCCCGGCCGATCCTGGAGCGCGCCAGCGCCCGTGAGACGGCCGCCCGGGTGGCGCTGGGCGCGGTCGCCCGCTCCTACCTGAAGGAGACCTGCGGCATCGAGCTGGTCTCGCACGTCGTGGAGCTGGCCGCCGCCAAGGCCCCGGCCGGCGTGCTGCCGCTGCCCTCGGACGAGGCCCGCCTCGACGAGGACCCGGTGCGCTGCCTGGACGCCGACGCCTCCAAGCGGATGGTCGCCGAGATCGACCAGGCCCACAAGGACGGCGACACCCTCGGCGGTGTGGTCGAGGTGCTCGCCTACGGCCTGCCGCCGGGCCTCGGCTCGCACGTGCACTGGGACCGCCGGCTGGACGCCAGGCTGGCCGCCGCCCTGATGGGCATCCAGGCGATCAAGGGCGTCGAGGTCGGCGACGGCTTCGAGCTGGCCCGGGTCCCCGGCTCGCAGGCGCACGACGAGATCGTCCCGACCCCGGAGGGCGTGAAGCGCACCTCCGGCCGTTCGGGCGGTACCGAGGGCGGTCTGTCCACCGGCGAGCTGCTGCGGGTGCGCGCCGCGATGAAGCCGATCGCGACCGTCCCGCGCGCCCTGCAGACCCTGGACGTGCGCACCGGCGAGCCGGCCAAGGCGCACCACCAGCGGTCCGACGTCTGTGCCGTGCCGGCGGCGGGCATCGTCGCCGAGGCGATGGTGGCGCTGGTGCTGGCCGACGCGGTGAACGAGAAGTTCGGCGGCGACAACGTCTCCGAGACCCGCCGCAACGTCCAGGGCTACCTCGACAACCTGATCGTCCGATGACCGCACCGGTCCTCGTGCTGGTCGGCCCGCCCGGCAGTGGCAAGACCACCGTCGGGCGGGAGCTGGCCGCGCGACTCGGGGTCGCCTTCCGGGACACCGACGCCGACATCGAGGCGCTGGCCGGCAAGCCGATCGCGGAGATCTTCATCGACGAGGGCGAGCCGCACTTCCGGGAGCTGGAGGTGGCCGCCGTCCGCGACGCCGCCGCCGCCCACCCCGGCGTGCTCGCCCTCGGCGGCGGCGCGGTGCTGGCCGAGGCCACCCGCACCGTCCTGGCGGGCCTGCCCGTGGTGTTCCTGGAGGTCGCCCTCGCCGACGCCGTCAAGCGGGTCGGCCTGGACGCGCCGCGCCCGCTGCTCGCGGTCAACCCGCGGGCCAGCTGGCGCGAGCTGATGGAGGCCAGGCGGCCGCTCTACCTGGAGGTGGCGACCGCCGTCGTCGCCACCGAGGGGCGCTCCCCGGAGCAGGTCGCCGACGCCGTACTCGAAGCACTGGAGCTGCAGCCGACATGAACGAGCAGGGGCGCATGACTGACACCGTGACCATCCACGTCGGTGGCAGCGCCGGCCACGACCCGTACGACGTGCTGATCGGGCACCAGCTGCTGGGCGAGCTGGGCAAGCTGATCGGCACCCGCGCGCGCCGGGTCGCGATCATCCACCCGGAGGCCCTGGAGGCCACCGGAGAGGCGATCCGCGAGGACCTCGCGGCCGAGGGCTACGAGGCGATCGCCCTCCAGGTGCCCAACGCCGAGGAGGCCAAGAGCGCCGAGGTCGCCGCGTACTGCTGGTCGGTGCTCGGCCAGACCGGCTTCACCCGCAGCGACGTGATCGTCGGTCTCGGCGGCGGCGCCACCACCGACCTGGCCGGCTTCGTCGCCGCGACCTGGCTGCGCGGGGTGCGCTGGATCTCGATGCCCACCACGCTGCTCGGCATGGTCGACGCGGCCGTCGGCGGCAAGACCGGCATCAACATCGCCGAGGGCAAGAACATGGTGGGGGCCTTCCACCCGCCGGCCGGCGTGCTCGCCGACCTGGACACCCTGGAGACGGTGCCCAAGCACGACTACGTCTCCGGGCTCGCCGAGGTCATCAAGGCCGGCTTCATCGCCGACCCGGTGATCCTCGACCTGGTCGAGGCCGACCCCGAGGGCGCCAAGAGCCCGGCCGGCCCGCACACCCTTGAGCTCATCCGGCGGGCCATCCAGGTCAAGGCCGACGTGGTCTCCGGCGACCTCAAGGAGGCCGGCCGCCGCGAGATCCTCAACTACGGCCACACCCTCGCGCACGCGATCGAGCGCAACGAGCGCTACAAGTGGCGGCACGGCGCGGCCGTCTCGGTCGGCATGGTCTTCGCCGCCGAACTCGGTCGGCTCGCCGGGCGGCTGGACGACGAGACCGCCGACCGGCACCGCACCGTGCTCGCCTCGGTCGGCCTGCCGCTCACCTACCGCGGGGACGCCTGGCCGAAGCTGCTGGACGCCATGAAGATCGACAAGAAGTCGCGCGGCGACCTGCTGCGCTTCATCGTCCTCGACGGCCTGGCCAGGACCTCCGTGCTGGAGGGCCCCGATCCGTCGCTGCTGGTCGCCGCCTACGCGGAGGTCTCCGCGTGACCAGGGTGATGGTGCTCAACGGTCCCAACCTGGGCCGGCTCGGCAGCAGGGAGCCCGACGTCTACGGGGCCACCTCGTACGCCGGACTGGTCGAGCGCTGCACCGCGCTGGGCAAGGAGTTCGGCTTCGAGGTCGAGGTGCACGAGACCAACTCCGAGCAGCAGATGGTCGAGTGGCTGCACGAGGCGGCCGACGGGCAGGTGCCGGTGGTGATCAACCCGGGTGCCTTCACGCACTACTCGTACGCGATGCGCGACGCCGCCGCCCAGCGGACGGCGCCGCTGATCGAGGTGCACATCTCCAACCCGTACGCGCGCGAGGAGTTCCGGCACACCTCGGTGATCGCCGCGGTGGCCTCCGGCACCATCGCCGGTTTCGGCCTCGGCTCGTACGAGCTGGCCCTGCGCGCCCTGGCGGAGCAGCTCACCACACGCTGACGCAAGATCATCGGCCCGGTGGCGGACTGTGCCCGCCACCGGGCCGACGTGTAGTGTCCCCGTCGGAGACGGTGTCGGGAGGTGACCGTGACGCAGTACGCAGGGGGAGGTCAGCTGCCTCCCCGACCGGTGGCACCGCCGGCCCCGGCCGGACCCGCCGCGGTCGCGCCGGTACCCGCAGGCCCCGTACCCGCAGGGCTCGTACCTGCCGGGCCGCCGGCCGGACCCGTGCCCGGTGCGCATGCGACGGTGCCCGACCTGCCCGTGGTGCCCGCCGCCCCCGGGCCGGCCGCCATCACCGCGGCCCCGCTCTTCGTCAGCACCAACGCGGCCGGCCCGCCCCCCGGCCACCCCGCCCCGCAGCACCCGTACGGGAACCCGGCCCTGCGCGCGCACGGCGCCCCCGGACCGCCCGGCCAGCCCGTGCCCGCGGGAGCGACCGGGCACTTCCTGCTGCCGTCCGGCGCGCCCGTGCAACTCCCGGCGCACCCGCAGCAGCACGCCCCGACCGGCCCCATCGCCGTCCTGCTGATCGGCCCGGCCGGCGCCGGCAAGACGACCGTCGCCCGGCACTGGGCCGAGCGCCGCCCGTCCCCGACCGCGCACATCAGCCTGGACGACGTCCGCGAGTGGGTGCAGTCCGGCTTCGCCAACCCGCAGTCCGGCTGGAACAACGCCTCCGAGGCCCAGTACCGGCTGGCCCGCCGCACCTGCGGCTTCGCCTGCCGCAACTACCTCGCCAACGGCATCTCGTGCATCATCGACGACGCGGTCTTCCCCGACCGCCCGGCGATCGGCCTCGGCGGCTGGAAGCGCCACATCGGCCCCGGCATGATCCCCGTGGTGCTGCTCCCCGGCCTGGACTCCGTGCTCGCCCGCAACGCCCGCCGCAGCGGCAACCGGCGCCTCAGCGACGAGGAGGTCGCCCGGATCCACGGCCGGATGGCCGGCTGGTACAACTCCGGGCTGCCGATCATCGACAACTCCCAGCTGGACGTCGGCGCCACCGCCGCGGCCCTGGACCAGGTCATCCTGGCCCGGCTGCTGGGCCGGCCGGTGCGCTGACCACCCGCTTCCCGGCTCCGCCCGGCGCCCGAGGCCCGGTCGGGCTGTCGGTGCAGGCTGGGATGATGGACCCGTCCTGCTGATCCACCGGGGGAGCCGAGTCCGTGCCCGAAGGCCACATCATCCACCGCCTCGCCGCCGAGAACCTCAAGACCTTCGGCGGCCGTCCCGTCCGGGTCTCCAGCCCGCAGGGCCGGTTCGCCGACGGCGCCAAGCTGATCGACGGGCAGCTGCTCGCCACGGCCGAGGCCACCGGGAAGCACCTCTTCCTCGGCTTCGAGGAGGGCGCCTGGCTGCACGTCCACCTCGGCCTCTACGGCGGCTTCACCTTCGGTGCGGGCGCGGCCCCCGCACCGGTCGGCGTGGTGCGGCTGCGCCTGGAGAACGACGACGCGTACGCCGACCTGCGCGGCCCCACCACCTGCGAGCTGCTCACCGCCGCCGAGAAGGCCGCGGTGCACGCCCGCCTCGGTCCCGACCCGCTGCGGGCGGACGCCGATCCCGTCCTCGCCTGGCGGCGGATCTCCGCCAGCCGGACGACCGTCGCGGCCCTGCTGATGGACCAGAAGGTGCTGGCCGGGGTCGGCAACGTCTACCGCGCCGAGGTGCTGTTCCGGCTCGGCATCAGCCCGCACCGGGCCGGCCGCGACCTGACCCGCGCCGAGTGGGACGCCGTCTGGGCCGATCTGGTGGAGCTGATGCACGAGGGTGCCGGCGCGGGCCGGATCGACACCGTGCGCCCCGAGCACACCCCCGAGGCGATGGGCCGCCCGCCGCGGGTGGACGACCACGGCGGCGAGGTCTACGTCTACCGCCGCGCGGCCATGCCCTGCCTGGTCTGCGGGACGGACGTCCGCACCGAGGAGCACGCCGCCCGGAACCTCTTCTGGTGCCCCACCTGCCAGCAGGTCTGACGCACACCGGGTCCGTCCGGGCCGGGCGCGGGCGGGCCCGCCGTACGGCCGTCCCCGGGGTTTCAGTCCCGCGGGGCGGCGACGACCCGGGCGAGCAGCTCCGCCAGCCGGGTGCGCTCCTCGGGGTCGAGCGGTGCGAGCAGCGCCGCGTTGGCCTCGTCGCCGAGGATCTGCAGCCGGGCCAGCAGGGCGTGGCCGGCGGGGGAGAGGGCGATGGCGTTCTTGCGCCGGTCCCTCGGGTCAGGCGTACGGGTGACGAGCTCCTTGGCCTGGAGGTCGTTGAGGACGGCGACCATGTCCTTGGGATCGATCCGGACGAGCCGGGCGAGCTCCGCCTGGGCGAGCGGGCCGTGCTCGGCGACACCGCAGAGCACGGCGTGGTGCGGCAGGCGGACGCCCTCACGCGCGAACTGATCGGCCACCAGGCGGTGCCCGAGTGCGGAGGCCCGGCCGAGCAGCCAGCTGGGCAGGGTCTGCAGGTGGGTGAGCGGGGTCTCGGGCATGGGGGCAGTCTATCCGGATAACCGTTGGACCTTCCTATGAGTTTCCCCCTATCGTTGGGATATCCAATGACATTCCCGCGGAGGGGAGAAGGGGGACACTCATGCGCGAACTCAGGTTCCACGCGTACGGCGGCCCGGCGGCGCTCCGGCTGGACGAGGTGGCCGAGCCGGCGGCCGGCCCGGGAGAACTGCTGGTACGCCCCGACCTGGCCGGGGTCACGCTGCCCGCGCTCCGGCAACTGCGCGCACCGGGTGCCCCGCAGGCGCCGGCCGGCCTGGGCGGCGAGTACCTCGGCCGGGTGGTCGCGGTCGGCGAGGGCGTCACCGGTTTCACGCCCGGCGACCGGGTCGGCGGCATCGCCCCGTCGGTGCACGCCGACCTGGTGGCCGCCCCGGCGGCGCTCGCCGTCGCCGTGCCGGGGGAGCCGGCCGCCGGCGACGCGCTCGCGGTGCTGCGCAGCGGGCTGGTCGCCCTCGGCGCGCTGCGGGTGGGTGGGCTACGGCCCGGTGAGTCGGTGCTGGTCACGGCGGCTGCTGGCGGGGTGGGCCACCTGGCGGTCCAGTTGGCCGGGGCGCTCGGCGCGGGCCGGGTGACCGCGGCCGTGGGCGCCGAGGGGAAGGCCGCCTTCGTCCGGGGGCTGGGCGCCGACGAGGTGGTCCGGTACCAGGACGGCCCCTGGGGCGAGCAGGTGGACCTCGTCCTCGACGGTGTCGGCGGCGAGGTGCTGCCCAGAGCCGTCGGGGCCTTGGCGCCCTTCGGGCGGCTGGTCGCCCTCGGCGGCGCGGGCGGGGCACTCGACGCCGGCGAACTGCTGCGCGGGATGCGGACGGTGACCGGCCTGTCGATGGCGGTGCTGGCACGGCAGCGCCCCGCGCTGCTCGCCGAATGGCGCCAGGAACTCTGGGCGTTGCTCGGGCGAGGGGCACTCCGGCCGGTCTGCGTCGAGTTCCCGATCGCCGCGGCGGCCGAGGCCTTCGGCCTGCTGGAGCGCCGGGCCAACCTGGGCAAGGTCGCCCTGCGGATCAGCTGACGGCCGGCTCCGGGCCCCCCTGCCCGGCCGCCGCGCAGGGGGCCAGCAGGGTGCCGAGCTCCTGGTCGACGACCCGGTAGCGCACCACCCGGCCGTCCCGCTCCCCGGCCACCACGCCGGCGGTGCGCAGCAGCCGGAGCGCCTGCGAGACGGCCGGGTCGCGCATGCCGGTGGCCACCGCCAGGTCGCTGACGGCGAGCGGCCCGGCGCGGTGCAGGGCGAGCAGCAGTGCGAGCCTGCCGGGGTCGGCGAGCAGCGAGAAGCGCTCGGCCCAGGTGCGCACCCGGGCGGTGTCGCCGATCGCCGCGATGGCCTCGCAGACCCGGTGCCCGTCGATGGTCCGGTGGTCCGCGCGCTCGGCCGGTACGAGATGCATGCGGGCCATTGTCGCAGTCCGGGGGCGGTCTGTGATCCTGAACACCTGCGCAGGTGCGCAACCTTGCACAAGTGACCTGACGCCCCGTACGGTGTGGCCCGCCGTGGTGTTCGGGAAGACCGGTGACGGACCTTCAGAGGTCCTAGTCCGGAGCGGCCCTCGCCACTGTGAACGGGAAGTCTCCGTACCGTACCCGCCCTCGGGCGGGTGGTCACTGGACGCCGCGGCGTCCGGGAAGGCCTGGTGCGGTCACGCAGCACCCGCCGCCGAACCGCGGCCGGGTGTGCCCCGAAGCCAGGAGACCGGCCACGGCATCTCACGAAGTGATCCACGAGGTGCTGGAGCGTGACCGGATGACCCTGCCCGAAATCGGTGCTGCCCGAACGGCGGCGCCCGCGGTCGACCCCGCGCTCCCCGCCTTCCGCTGGCGGCGCGAGGACACCGTACGGACGGCCGGGCTGATGGCGGTGATCCTGGCGATGCACGTGGTGGCGTTCGGGACGCTGTTCTTCCTGGTCGCGCCGCACGAGTACGCGGTCGGTACCCAGGTCTTCGGGGTTGGCCTGGGCATCACCGCGTACACCCTGGGCATGCGGCACGCCTTCGACGCGGACCACATCGCGGTGATCGACAACACCACCCGCAAGCTGATGGCGGACGGCCGGCGCCCGGTGTCGGTGGGCTTCTGGTTCGCGCTCGGGCACTCCTCGATGGTCGTGGTGATGGCGGCCCTGGTGGCGGGCGGCGCCCAGCTGGCCAACACCCTGATGGACGAGGACTCGGTCACCCACCAGTGGCTCGGGGTGCTGGGCACCAGCGCCTCGGGGGCCTTCCTCTACCTGATCGGCGCGCTCAACCTGGCCGCGCTCTTCGGCATCCTGCGGGTCTTCCGCGCGATGCGGGACGGCCGCTACGACGAGGCGGAGCTGGAGGAGCACCTCAACTCCCGGGGCCTGTTCAACCGGGTGCTGAGCCGGGCCACCCGCTCGATCACCCGGCCCGGCCAGATGTTCCCGGTCGGCATGGTGCTGGGCCTCGGCTTCGACACCGCGACCGAGGTGACCCTGATGGTGATGGCCGGCAGCGGCGCGGCGGCGGGCCTGCCCTGGTACGCGATCGTCTGCCTGCCGCTGCTGTTCGCCGCCGGGATGAGCCTGTTCGACACGCTGGACGGGACCTTCATGAACTTCGCCTACCAGTGGGCGTTCTCCAACCCGGTGCGCAAGGTGTACTACAACCTGACCATCACCGGGCTTTCGATCGCGGTCGCCTTCATCATCGGCACCATCGAACTGGTGGGCGTGCTGCACGAGAAGCTGGACCTGACCGACCCGGTCAGCGGCTGGATCGCCGGCCTCTCGCTCGACAACGTCGGGTACGTGATCGTCGGCCTGTTCGTGGTGGTCTGGGCGGCGGCGATCGCGTACTGGCGGCTGGGTCGGGTCGAGCAGCGCTGGGCCGCCCGGCCCTGACCCGGGCGGCGCGCACGGCCGCCGCGCCGACGGCGCGGTGCCGGTGCGGCTGACCAGGGCCGTCCCGATGCCGCCGCCGTGCCGCTTCCGGTCGCAGGCCCGGCAGCCGTTTCACCGAGGCCGCCCGGACACACCGGAGCGGCCCCACCCCTCGTCGGGTGGCGCCGCTCCGGCCGGGCCCTCCGGTCAGCCGTGCCGCCGGCCGTACCGGCGGTGGAAGGCCTCGACCCGGCCGGCGCTGTCCAGCACCCTGGCCCGGCCGGTGTGGAAGGGGTGGCTCGCCGAGGAGATCTCGACGTCGACCACGGGGTAGCTGTTGCCGTCCTCCCACGCGACCGTCCGGCCGGCGCCGGTGCCGGCACCGATGGTCGAGCGGGTGAGGAAGGCCAGGTCACCGCTGCGGTCGCGGAAGACGACCGGGCGGTACGCGGGGTGGATACCGGTCTGCATCGGAGTACTCCTCGGGGGTGTCGGGCTCAGGGGCGTTTCGGCTGTGCGGGCGGTGTCAGCGCTCCTCGCGGAACAGCACGTGCTGCCGCGCGACCGGGTCGTACTTGCGCAGCGCCATCCGGTCGGGGTCGTTGCGCCGGTTCAGCCGGGTCACGTAGGTGTAGCCGGTGCCGGCCGTGGAGCGGAGTCGGACGACCGGGCGCAGTTCGTTGCGGGCCATGGCTCTCCTTCGGTGTCGCGCGTGGTGCGGGTGTTGCCTGCGTTGCGTGTGCGGTGCTGGGCGGGCGGGCCCGAGCATCAGGTGAAATGGATGTCATTTCCACCGTTGCTCCCTCCAACACGCCCCCTCCCCGACGCATTCCCGGCCCGCCCACCGACCTCCGGCGAGCCGCCCCCGGCCACGCCCCGACCCGCTCCCAGCCCGCTCCCCGCCCGGTTCCTGCTCACTCCCGACCCGCTCCCGACCCGGTTCCTGCCCGGTCCGGGGGCCGACACGTGCCGCCGTCCGGATCGCTCGCCGGGCGAACCGCCGCCGCTCTCCGTACGCTCGACCCATGTCTGATGCGTACGCGGGCCGGCGGGAGCGTCTGAGGGAGAACTGCAGCGCGAAGGGGGCGGACGCGGCGCTGATCACCCGGCCGTCGAACGTCCGCTACCTCACCGGCTGCGGCCCGTGCGGTGCCACCTTGCTGCTCACCCGGGAGCGCGCCCTGCTGGCGCTGCCGGACGACCTGCCGCCGGACGACACCGGCGAGCACCTGCTCGGCGAGGACCTCGGCCAGCTGCTGGTGACGTCCGGCGCCGACACCGCGCTCGCCGCCGCCGAGGCCGCCGCCCAGTTGCGGGTGGGCGACCTGGTGGTCGAGGAGCACGACCTGACGGTGGCCCGGCACCGCGCGGTGGCCGGCCTCGCCGAGGGCGTCCGGCTGGCCGACCTGGGCCGGGCCGTCGAGCGGATGCGGGTGGTCAAGGACGAGCACGAGATCGCCGACCTGCGGATCGCGGCCGAGATCGCCGACCAGGCGCTGAGCGAGCTGCTCGAATCGATCCTGGTCGGCCGGACCGAGCGGCACCTGGCGATGGAGCTGGAGCGCCGCATGATCGACCACGGCGCGGACAAGGCGGCCTTCCCGGTGTCGGTCGGCACCGGCAGCCACTCCGGGCAGGAGAACCACCAGCCCACCGACCGCCGGGTCGAGGAGGGCGACTTCCTGACCGTCGTGCTCGGCGCCCAGTACCGCGGCTACGCCGTCTCCACCGCCCGGACCTTCGTCATCGGCGCCTCCCCGGCGCCCTGGCAGGTGGAGCTCCACCGGCTGGTCTTCCGGGCCCAGCGGGCCGGGCGGGAGGCCCTCGGGCCGGGGGTGGAAAGCTGCGTACCCGACCAGGCCGCGCGGGAGATCCTGCAGGCGGCCGGGCACTCCGAGGCCTCCCCGCACCCCGTCGGGCACGGCATCGGGTTGGAGATCCGGGAGGCGCCGCGTCTCGGTCCCGCAGACATGGGTAAACTGGACAATCGCGTGCCGGTCACCGTCGGTCCGGGGGTTCATCTCCCGGGAAAGGGCGGGGTCCGGATCGAGGACACGCTCGTGGTACGCCCCCTCGAAGAGGGCGGGCCCGAGCTGCTCACCATCACCACCAAGGAGCTCCTCGCCCTGTAGTCCCGTTGCCGCGTCGCCTTGACGCGGCGGGGGCCAGGACGCGTCCCCTTGGTTCCTTGACAGCTATATCCAGGAGTAAGTGCGCCCGTGGCTTCCACGAACGATCTCAAGAACGGCATGGTCCTCAAGCTCGACGGTGGCAAGCTCTGGTCCGTCGTAGAGTTCCAGCACGTCAAGCCGGGCAAGGGCCCCGCCTTCGTGCGCACCAAGCTCAAGGAGGTCCTGACCGGCAAGGTCGTCGACAAGACCTTCAACGCGGGTACCAAGGTCGAGACCGCCAGCGTCGACAAGCGCGGCATGCAGTTCTCGTACAAGGACGGCTCGAACTTCGTGTTCATGGACACGGACACCTACGACCAGGTGATCATCGAGCCCGCCGTCGTCGGCGACGCCGCCAAGTACCTGCTCGAGGGCTTCGAGGCCGTCGTGGCGATGTACGAGGGCGCCCCGCTGTACATCGAGCTGCCGGCCTCGGTCGAGCTGCTCATCCAGCACACCGAGCCGGGCGTCCAGGGCGACCGCTCCACCGGTGGCTCCAAGCCGGCCACGCTGGAGACCGGCGCCGAGATCGCCGTCCCGCTCTTCATCGTCACCGGCGAGAAGATCAAGGTCGACACCCGCGACGGCAGCTACCTCGGCCGGGTGAAGTAAGTCCGTGTCGGCCGCCCGTAGCAAGGCCCGTACGCGAGCCTTCCAGATTCTCTTCGAGGCCGACCACCGGGACGTCGACCCGCAGCGCGTCCTCGCCGACTGGGTGGCCCGCGCCCGGGAGCCCAAGCCGGACGAGGGCACCCCGCAGATCGGCGAGTACACCATGCAGCTGATCGAGGGGTACGTCCAGCACGCTCGTCGGATCGACGAGCTGATCTCCACCTACGCGGTGGGCTGGACCCTCGACCGGATGCCGATCGCGGACCGCAACGTCCTGCGGCTCGGCGCCTACGAGCTGATCTGGGAGGACGGTGTCCCGGACGCCGTCGTCCTGGACGAGGCCGTCGAGATCGCCAAGGAGTTCTCCACCGACGACTCCCCGGCGTTCGTCAACGGCCTGCTCGCGCGGTTCATGGAGCTGAAGCCCACGATCCGCCGCGACTGACGCAGCCCGACGCAGCACATGAAGGCCGCCGGACCTCCTGGGTCCGGTGGCCTTCGCGCGTCCCCGGCCGTGGAGTAGGGTCTGCTACTGGCGAGTAACTCGTCGACCGGGCCACTCATCAGCGGAGGGCGTAGCACCCATGACCACGGCGATTCGCAGCGAGTTCGACCAGGGCATCGCCCTGACCCCGCGCCCCGACGGGCCCGGCCTGTACGACGGCGAGCTCGGCGCCGGCTGGCAGATCGGCGGCGGCATCAACGGCGGGCTGCTGCTCGCGGTGGCCGGCCACGCGCTGTCCCTGCAGCACCCCGAACACCCCGACCCGATGTCGATCAGCGGGTACTACCTCTCCGCCTCGCGCCCCGGCCCGGCCACCGTCAGCACCGAGGTGATCCGCGGCGGCCGCAGCCTCTCCACCGGCACCGCCTCGCTGAGCCAGACCGACGAGCAGGGCCGCTCCGTCGAGCGGCTGCGGGTGCTCGCCAGCTTCGGCGACCTGGGTACGGCCGACGGCGAGGTGCACACCAGCGCCAAGCCGCCGCAGCTGCCGCCGCCGGACCAGTGCATCGGGATGGAGCACGCACCCCCGCAGCTGATCGAACAGGCCGCCCTGCTGGAGCGGTTCGACCTGCGGCTCGACCCGGCCACCGTCGGCTGGGCGCTCGGCCAGCCGTCGAAGAACGGCCGGATCCAGGGCTGGTTCAGACTCGCCGACGGCCGCGACCCCGACCCGCTGCTGCTCCTGCTGGTCGCCGACGCCCTGCCGCCGGTCACCTTCGACCTGGGGCTGCCCGGCTGGGCGCCGACCATCGAGCTGACGGTCCATCTGCGGGCCAGGCCCGTTCCCGGCTGGCTGCGGGTCGTCCACTCCACCCGCAACCTGGCCGGCGGCTACTTCGAGGAGGACGCCGAGATCTGGGACGAGTCCGGCCGACTGGTGGCGCAGTCCCGGCAGCTCGCGCGGGCCCCGCGCTCCGCCTGACCCGCCGTACGCCCGCGCGCCCGGACGCCCGCGTGCCTTCCGGCCCTTCGTGCGCCGTCCCGGACGCCCGCCGTGGACGGTTGTTCGGCGCGTCCGCGCGCCCCGGGGTTCCGCTTCGCGCGCCCGCGTGCGTCGAGTCCAGGCAGCGGTGGGCGGGGGGAACGCGCCCCCCGCGCGCAGTGGCGGATGCCGGGCGTGGCCGACGGCTCACTGTTGGTTACAGGGCTGTGACACGCCGTGCGTGTGCGGCTCCTGAGGGTGGGGAGGAAGAGGAGCAGCGGCAACCCCCCGTCGCTCCCGATTCCCCCGCCCCCAGGAGCCCCCGATGCCCCGCAACGGCCGCCCCCGCCGCACCGCACTCCCCTCCTGCCGGCTGCCGGCCCGGGGGCACCTGCCGGCCGCCCGCGCCGCGGACCAGGGCCTGCCCGCCGGTGGGGGCCCGCGCCCGGGGGGCGCGCCGGAGCCGGGGCGGTGCAGCGAACAGGCCTTCATCACCGGCATCCTGACCAGCCGTGAGGACTTCGAGCGGGCCCGCGCCTGGGGCGTGGCCGACGCCGCCGACTACGACACCTACCTGCTGGACACCGCGGCGCTGCTGGCCGAGGCGCACCGCACCTTCGAGGTGGTCCGGGCCAGGATGTTCCACCCGGTCGACTTCGAGGAGTTCTGCCTGCTGCACCGGCTGGACCCGGCCGAGCCGGCCGCCCGGGACCGCTACCTGGTGAACCCGCCGCTGCAGACCCAGCTGCTGCCGTACCAGGGCGAGGACCTCGCCGGGGACTTCGTCCCGCGCCTGGTCCGGGCCCGCGAGAGCGGCCTGACGCTGCGCCATGTCGACCTGCTGCTGGACGGCGGCCTCTACGGCCGGGACCAGCGCCCGGTCCGGGACGCCTACCAGCGCGGCGCCGAGGTGCTGCGCCGGATCCTGGTCGGTGCGGGCTTCGGGGTGTACGAGTTCCGCTGCACGGTCGACGCGCCGGGCGGGCGGTTGGAGGCGGCGGCCCGGGTCCTGCACTGGGAGGACGGCGTGGTGCGGATCAACGACGAGGACCTGGACCTGGTCTGCGCCGTGCTCTGCGCGGGGCTGGCCCGCGAGCTGCCGGGCGCCGCGCTGCTGCACGGCTCGCAGGGGGCGGCCGCCGACTGCGGGGAGTACCGGGAGGTGGCCTGGGCCTGGGGGAGCGGGGGTCAGGACTGGACCCCGACCCCCGGCGGGGCCGTGCTGTCCGGCATCGCGGCGGCGCCTGGCTTCAGCCTCGGTACGGTGTGCTGAGGCGCGGTCGCGCCCGGGGGGCCGACGACTCGGCATCGCCGCGCGGGGCCCTCGGCGCCGGGCCCCGGCCTCGGCGCCGCCCTGGCGGGCGGGCCCGGGGACGCCGACGGCGCGGCACCCCCGGAGGACCGGGCAGGCACCGCGCCGTGACGTTTCTGCAGACGGGGAGCGTCAGCTCGCGTCCTCCTCGCGCACCGCCCGGCGCGCGTCGGGGTTCAGCACGCCCCAGGAGATCAGCTGCTCGGTGAGGATCGACGGCGACTGGTCGTAGATCACGGCCAGCGTGCGCAGGTCGTCCTGGCGGATCGAGAGCACCTTGCCGTTGTAGTCGCCGCGCTGGCTCTGGATGGTCGCCGCGTAGCGCTGCAGCGGACCGGCCTTCTCGGACGGCACCTGGGTCAGTCTCTCCAGGTCGAGGACCAGGCGCGGCGGCGGCTCGGCCGCGCCGCCCGGAGTGCCGCCGGGCAGCAGCTCCTGGACCGGGACGCCGTAGAACTCAGCCAGCTCGGCCAGCCGCTGCACGGTGACCGCGCGGTCGCCGCGCTCGTACGAACCGACGACGACTGCCTTCCAGCGCCCCTGGGACTTCTCCTCGACACCGTGCAGGGAGAGACCCTGCTGAGTGCGGATCGCTCGGAGCTTGCCCCCGAGTTGCTTCGCGTAGTCGCTGGACATTGGTCTCCCCGGACGAGATTGCTTCGCGTTGAGTGGTGAGCCACGATCGGCCGCCGGCTGTGCGGCCGACAACTGCCCGGCACGCCCTACCGGTGGGTTCGACGTGCGTCTCGTAACTCACTGTGAGGTTACGTAGAGTGAGGTATCTGCGTCAAGCCGAATGGGGCAGTCGTGCGAATGGCTCGCGTCCGGAGCATGAACCACGCCGGTGCGCGGTGGTTGACCTGCGGTGTCGCGAAGCGGAGGGAACCACCCCCGGATCGCCCCCGAACACGCTGTTAGGATGGCCCAGGCTTCCGCCGCGACCGGGGAGGCCCTACCAGACATCCTTTAATGGCCCGTCCTGTGAGGCGGGGAAGGAGGTCGGCTTCGGCATGACCACAGTGAGAGATTCATCGTCCGCACCGCGCCCGCCGCACCAGGTGCTCGACGGCACCGACATCGCCCGGGTGGTGACCCGGATCGCCCACGAGATCGTGGAGCGCGCGAAGGGTGCCGAGGACGTCGTCCTGCTCGGCATCCACACCCGCGGCGTCCATCTGGCCCGCCGGCTGCACGCCAGGCTCACCCAGATCACCGGCCGCGAGATCCCGCTCGGCACCCTGGACATCACGATGTACCGGGACGACCTGCGGCTGAAGCCCGCCCGCGCGCTGGAGCACACCGAGATCCCGACCGGTGGCATCGACGGCAAGCTCGTCATCCTGATCGACGACGTGCTCTTCTCCGGCCGCACCATCCGGGCCGCGCTCGACGCGCTCAGCGACATCGGCCGCCCGCGCGCCGTCCAGCTGGCCGTCCTGGTCGACCGCGGCCACCGCGAGCTGCCGATCCGCGCCGACTACGTGGGCAAGAACCTGCCCACCTCGCTGCGCGAGGCCGTCCAGGTCCAGCTGTCCGACACCGACGGCCGGGACGCCGTCCTGGTCGGCGACCGCGACTACGCGGCCCGCTCCTCGCAGGCCCTCGCCGCCCAGCCGCCCGCCGACCAGCCCCTCCCGGAGTAATCGCGTGAAGCGCCACCTCGTCTCCGCCGCCGACCTCACCCGCGACGACGCGCTGCTGATCCTGGACACCGCCGAGGAGCTGGCCCAGCTCTCCGGCCGCGCCGTGAAGAAGCTGCCCACCCTGCGTGGGCGCACCGTCGTCAACCTCTTCTTCGAGGACTCCACCCGCACCAAGACCTCCTTCGAGGTCGCCGAGAAGCGGCTCTCCGCCGACGTCATCAACTTCTCCGCCAAGGGCTCGTCGGTCTCCAAGGGCGAGAGCCTCAAGGACACCGCGCTGACCCTGCAGGCGATGGGCGCCGACGCGGTGGTCATCCGCCACCACGCGTCCGGCGCGCCGGCCCGCCTCGCGCAGTCCGACTGGCTGCACGGCAGCGTCATCAACGCCGGTGACGGCACCCACGAGCACCCCACCCAGGCCCTGCTCGACGCCTTCACCATGCGCCGGCACCTCAACGCCGGAGGCGGCAACGGCCTGCGGCAGGGGCTGGAGGGGCGGCGGATCACCATCGTCGGCGACGTCCTGCACAGCCGGGTCGCCCGCTCCAACGTGCACCTGCTCACCACCCTCGGCGCCCAGGTCACCTTCGTCGCACCGCCGACGCTGGTGCCGATCGGCATCGAGAACTGGCCGTGCGAGGTCAGCTACGACCTGGAGAGCGTGCTGCCCAAGACCGACGCGGTGATGATGCTGCGGGTGCAGCGCGAGCGGATGAACGCCGCGTTCTTCCCCACCGAGCGGGAGTACTCCCGCCGCTACGGGCTGGACGGCGCCCGTCTCGCCCAGTTGCCCGAGCACGCGATCGTGATGCACCCCGGCCCGATGGTCCGCGGCATGGAGATCACCGCCGAGGTGGCCGACTCCCCGCGCTGCACCGTGGTCGAGCAGGTCGCCAACGGCGTCTCCGTCCGGATGGCCGTCCTGTACCTCCTGCTCGGCGGGGCCGTCTTCGCCGACGGGGCCACCGAGCCCGCCCGCACCGAAGCCCGTACCGACTCCAGTGAGGCCGCCCTGTGAGCGCGCCCAGCGAGGGAACCGACACCATGGTCAGCTACCTGATCCGCAACGCCCAGATCCTCGACGGTGCCCAGCAGGACATCCACATCGCCGACGGCCTGATCCGGGCCATCGGCACCGGCCTGGACGTCGAGGCCGACATCGACATCGACGCCCACGGCCTGGTCGTCCTGCCCGGCCTGGTCGACCTGCACACCCACCTGCGCGAGCCCGGCCGCGAGGACGCCGAGACGGTGCTCACCGGCACCCAGGCGGCGGCCAAGGGCGGCTTCACCGCCGTCCACGCGATGGCCAACACCTTCCCCGTGGCGGACACCGCCGGCGTGGTCGAGCAGGTCTGGCGGCTCGGCCAGGAGTCCGGCTACTGCGACGTGCAGCCGGTCGGCGCCGTCACCGTCGGCCTGGAGGGCAAGAAGCTCGCCGAGCTCGGCGCGATGCACGACTCGGCCGCGAACGTCCGGGTCTTCTCCGACGACGGCAAGTGCGTGGACGACGCGGTCATCATGCGCCGCGCCCTGGAGTACGTGAAGGCCTTCGACGGCGTCGTCGCCCAGCACGCCCAGGAGCCGCGGCTCACCGAGGGCGCCCAGATGAACGAGGGGCAGGTCTCCGGCGAGCTCGGCCTCGGCGGCTGGCCCGCCGTCGCGGAGGAGTCGATCATCGCCCGGGACGTGCTGCTCGCCGCGCACGTCGGCTCCCGCCTGCACGTCTGCCATGTCTCCACGGCCGGCTCGGTGGAGATCATCCGCTGGGCCAAGCAGAAGGGCTGGAACGTCACCGCCGAGGTGACCCCGCACCACCTGCTGCTCACCGACGAGCTCGTCCGCAGCTACGACCCGGTCTACAAGGTCAACCCGCCGCTGCGCACCGAGGCCGACGTGCTGGCGCTGCGCAAGGCGCTCGCCGACGGCACCATCGACGCCGTCGCCACCGACCACGCGCCGCACCCGGACGAGGACAAGGACTGCGAGTGGGCGGTCGCCGCGATGGGCATGGTCGGCCTGGAGACCGCGCTGTCGGTCGTCCAGCAGACCATGGTCGACACCGGCCTGCTGAAGTGGGAGGGCGTCGCCGACCGGATGTCGCACCGCCCGGCGCGGATCGGCCGGCTGTCCGGACACGGCCGCCCCGTCTCGGTCGGTGAGCCGGCGAACCTGGTGCTCTTCGATCCCGCGTACCGTGGGACCGTGAATCCCGACAGCTTCGCCACCCGCAGCCGCAACACCCCCTACCGTGGCCTTGACCTGCCGGGACGGGTGCACGCCACCTTCCTGCGCGGCGTCGCCACGGTCCTCGCCGGGGAGCTGGTCGAGCGCGGCGGGCTCGCGTGAGCGGCCCGACCACGACGGCCCTCACCCTGCTCGCCCGGCAGACCCCGCTGGCCCAGGAGAAGGCCAGGGTCACCGACTGGCCGTCCTACATCGGCTGGGCCGTCGGCCTGCTGATCGTGATCGGGTTGATCTACTGGCTGATGCGCCAGGGCTGGAACTGGCGCCGCACCCTGCAGTCCGGCCTGCCCGCGCTGCCCGCCGTGCCGGCGAGCGCGGGCCCGGTCATCCTGGAGACCAGCGGCCGCTACCACGGCAGCACCACCGCCGGGAACTGGCTGGACCGGGTCGTGGCCCACGGCCTCGGCACCCGCAGCCGCGCCGACCTGACCCTCGGCGAGCAGGGCCTGCTGGTCCTGCGCCCCGGTGACGTGGACCTCTGGATCCCGGCCGAGCAGCTGACCGGCGCCCGGACGGACTCCGGCATCGCCGGCAAGGTCGTGCCGGCCGGACTGCTGGTCGTCACCTGGAGCCTGGACGGCACCGCCCTGGACTCCGGGTTCCGGGCCGACCACCCGGACGAACACGCCGCCTGGGTCGAGGCGGTCAACGAACTCGCAACACGTACGACGAAGACGAAGACGGAAGAGGCCGCCACATGACCGCACCTGCCCCCACCACGCTGCGCTTGAGGCGGGAGCGAGTGCCCGCCGTGCTCGTCCTGGAGGACGGCCGGACCTTCCGCGGCCAGGCCTACGGCGCGGTCGGCGAGACCTTCGGCGAGGCGGTCTTCAACACCGGCATGTCCGGTTACCAGGAGACCCTCACCGACCCCTCGTACCACCGCCAGGTGGTCGTGATGACCGCCCCGCAGATCGGCAACACCGGCTGGAACGACGAGGACGACGAGTCCCGGCAGATCTGGGTCGCCGGTTTCGTGGTCCGCGACCCCGCCCGGGTGCCGTCCAACTGGCGCTCGCTGCGCCCGCTGGAGGAGGAGCTGGGCAACCAGGGCGTCGTCGGCATCAGCGGCATCGACACCCGGGCCCTGACCAGGCACCTGCGCGAGCGCGGTGCCATGCGGGTCGGCATCTTCTCCGGCCCCGCGCTGGCCGACGAGGCCACGCTGCTGGCCCGGGTCGTCCAGGCGCCCGAGATGAAGGGCGCCGACCTCTGCGCCGAGGTCGCCACCAGCGAGCCGTACATCGTGCCGGCCGTGGGCGAGAAGCGCTTCACCGTCGCCGCCGTGGACCTCGGCATCAAGGCGATGACCCCGCAGCGGATGGCCGAGCGCGGCATCGAGGTGCACGTGCTGCCGGCGAACTCCACCGTCGAGGACATCTACGCGGTGAACCCGGACGGCGTGTTCTTCTCCAACGGCCCGGGCGACCCGGCCACCGCCGACCACCAGGTCGCGGTGATGCAGGGCGTGCTGGAGCGCAGGACCCCGCTGTTCGGCATCTGCTTCGGCAACCAGATCCTCGGCCGCGCGCTGGGCTTCGGCACCTACAAGCTGAAGTACGGCCACCGGGGCATCAACCAGCCCGTCCAGGACCGCACCACCGGCAAGGTGGAGGTCACCGCGCACAACCACGGCTTCGCCGTGAACGCGCCGCTGGACAAGGTCAGCGACACCCCGTACGGGCGCGCCGAGGTCTCCCACGTCTGCCTGAACGACAACGTGGTCGAGGGCCTGCAGTGCCTGGACACGCCCGCCTTCAGCGTGCAGTACCACCCGGAGGCCGCCGCGGGCCCGCACGACGCCGCGTACCTCTTCGACCGCTTTGTCGACTTGATGGCCGGCGCCCCGGCCGCCCGCACCACCGCAGGGAGCTGACCCGTGCCGAAGCGCACCGACATCAAGTCCGTCCTGGTGATCGGCTCCGGCCCGATCGTCATCGGCCAGGCCGCCGAGTTCGACTACTCCGGCACCCAGGCCTGCCGCGTGCTGCGGGCCGAGGGCCTGCGGGTCGTCCTGGTCAACTCCAACCCGGCCACGATCATGACCGACCCGGAGATCGCCGACGCCACCTACGTCGAGCCGATCACCCCGGAGTTCGTCGAGAAGATCATCGCCAAGGAGCGCCCCGACGTCCTGCTGCCGACCCTCGGCGGCCAGACCGCGCTCAACACCGCCATCTCGCTGCACGAGAACGGCACCCTCGACAAGTACGGCGTGGAGCTGATCGGCGCCAACGTCGAGGCGATCCACAAGGGCGAGGACCGCCAGCTCTTCAAGGGCGTGGTCGAGGCCGTCAACGCCAAGATCGGCCACGGCGAGTCCGCCCGCTCGGTGATCTGCCACACCATGGACGAGATCATCGCCGGCGTCGACACCCTCGGCGGCTACCCGGTCGTCGTCCGCCCCTCCTTCACCATGGGCGGCGCCGGCTCCGGCTTCGCCCACGACGAGGAGGACCTGCGCCGCATCGCCGGCCAGGGCCTGGCCCTCTCGCCGACCACCGAGGTGCTCCTGGAGGAGTCCATCCTCGGCTGGAAGGAGTACGAGCTGGAGCTGATGCGCGACAAGAGCGACAACGTCGTGGTCGTCTGCTCGATCGAGAACTTCGACCCGATGGGCGTGCACACCGGCGACTCCATCACGGTCGCCCCGTCGATGACGCTGACCGACCGCGAGTACCAGACGCTGCGCGACATCGGCATCGCGATCATCCGCGAGGTCGGCGTCGACACCGGCGGCTGCAACATCCAGTTCGCGATCAACCCGGACGACGGCCGGATCATCGTGATCGAGATGAACCCGCGCGTCTCCCGCTCCTCGGCGCTGGCGTCCAAGGCCACCGGCTTCCCGATCGCCAAGATCGCCGCCAAGCTGGCCGTCGGCTACACGCTCGACGAGATCCCCAACGACATCACCGAGCAGACCCCGGCCTCCTTCGAGCCGACCCTCGACTACGTCGTGGTGAAGGTCCCCCGCTTCGCCTTCGAGAAGTTCCCGTCGGCCGACGCCACCCTCACCACCACCATGAAGTCGGTCGGCGAGGCCATGGCCATGGGCCGCAACTTCCCCGAGGCGCTCAACAAGGCGCTCCGCTCGCTGGAGAAGAAGGGCTCGCAGTTCTCCTGGGCCGGCGAGCCCGGCGACAAGGACGCGCTGCTCACCAAGGCGAAGGTGCCCACCGACGGCCGGATCAACACCGTCATGGAGGCCATCCGGGCCGGCGCCACCCAGGAGGAGGTGTTCGAGGCCACCCGGATCGACCCATGGTTCGTCGACCAGCTCTTCCTGCTGGACGAGATCGCGGCCGAGCTGGGCGAGGCCGAGAAGCTCACCCCGGAGCTGCTGCGCCACGCCAAGCGGCACGGCTTCTCCGACCAGCAGGTCGGCGAGATCCGCGGCCTGAAGCCGGACGTGGTGCGCGAGGTGCGGCACGCGCTGGGCATCCGCCCGGTGTTCAAGACCGTCGACACCTGCGCCGCCGAGTTCGCCGCCAAGACCCCGTACTTCTACTCGTCCTACGACGAGGAGAGCGAGGTCGCGCCGCGCACCAAGCCCGCCGTGATCATCCTCGGCTCGGGCCCGAACCGGATCGGCCAGGGCATCGAGTTCGACTACTCCTGCGTGCACGCCTCCTTCGCGCTCTCCGAGGCCGGGTACGAGACCGTCATGGTCAACTGCAACCCGGAGACCGTCTCCACCGACTACGACACCTCCGACCGGCTCTACTTCGAGCCGCTCACCCTGGAGGACGTCCTGGAGATCGTCCACGCGGAGAAGCAGGCCGGTCCGCTCGCCGGTGTCATCGTCCAGCTCGGCGGCCAGACCCCGCTGGGCCTGGCCCAGGCGCTCAAGGACAACGGCGTGCCGATCGTCGGCACCCAGCCCGAGGCGATCGACCTGGCCGAGGAGCGCGGCGCCTTCGGCCGCGTCCTCAAGGAGGCCGGCCTGCCGGCCCCCAAGCACGGCACCGCCTTCTCCTTCGACGAGGCCAAGGCCATCGCCGACGAGATCGGCTACCCCGTACTGGCCCGCCCGTCCTACGTGCTCGGCGGCCGCGGCATGGAGATCGTCTACGACGAGCCCTCGCTGGCCTCCTACCTGGAGCGGCACGCCGGCCTGATCTCCGAGCACCCGGTGCTCATCGACCGCTTCCTCGACGACGCGGTGGAGATCGACGTCGACGCGCTCTACGACGGCACCGAGCTCTACCTCGGCGGCGTCATGGAGCACATCGAGGAGGCCGGCATCCACTCCGGCGACTCCGCCTGCGCGCTGCCCCCGATCACCCTCGGCGGCTACGACATCAAGCGCCTGCGGACCTCCACCGAGGGCATCGCCAAGGGCGTCGGCGTCCGCGGCCTGATCAACATCCAGTTCGCGCTCTCCGGCGACATCCTCTACGTCCTGGAGGCCAACCCCCGCGCCTCCCGGACGGTGCCGTTCACCTCCAAGGCGACGGCCGTGCCGCTGGCCAAGGCCGCCGCCCGGATCTCGCTCGGCGCCACCATCGCCGAGCTGCGCGCCGAGGGCCTGCTCCCGGCCGAGGGCGACGGCGGCACCCTGCCGGCCGACGCGCCGATCTCCGTCAAGGAGGCCGTGATGCCGTGGAGCCGCTTCCGCGACGTGCACGGCCGCGGCGTCGACACCGTGCTCGGCCCGGAGATGCGCTCCACCGGCGAGGTCATGGGCATCGACAAGGTCTTCGGCACGGCGTACGCCAAGTCGCAGGCCGGCGCCTACGGCGCGCTGCCGACCAAGGGCAAGGTCTTCGTCTCGGTCGCCAACCGCGACAAGCGCAACCTGGTCTTCCCGGCCCGCGCGCTGGTCGAGCTGGGCTTCGAGGTGCTCGCCACCTCCGGCACCGCCGAGGTGCTGCAGCGCGGCGGTATCCCCGCCACCGTGGTGCGCAAGCACAGCGACGGCGAGGGCCCGAACGGCGAGAAGACGATCGTCCAGCTGATCCACGACGGCGAGGTCGACCTCATCATCAACACGCCGTACGGCACCGGCGGGCGCCTCGACGGCTACGAGATCCGCACCGCGGCCGTCTCGCGCGGCGTGCCGTGCCTGACCACCGTCCAGGCGATGGGCGCGGCCGTCCAGGGCATCGACGCGCTGCTGCGCGACGAGGTCGGGGTCATGTCGCTCCAGGAGCACGCCGAGCTGATCAACGCCGGCCGTAAGTAGCACCGCCGAAGTGGGGGGCACCGCGAGCCGGGTGCCCCCCACTTCCATGCCAGGAGGACCACGCTTTGTACAAGACCCTGTTCAACCTCGTCTTCCGGAAGATGGACCCGGAGAAGGCCCACCACCTGGCCTTCTTCTGGATCCGGCTGGCCGCCTCGGTGCCGGGCCTGGGCGTGCTGGTCCGCCTGGTGCTGGCCCCGCGCGACCGCGCGCTGCGCACCACGGCGCTCGGCCTGGACCTGCCGGGCCCGTTCGGCCTCGCGGCCGGCTTCGACAAGGACGGCATCGGCATCGACGGCCTGTCGATGCTCGGCTTCGACTACGTCGAGATCGGCACCGTCACCGGCGAGCCGCAGCCCGGCAACCCGGCGCCGCGGCTGTTCCGGCTGGTGGACGACCGCGCGCTGATCAACCGGATGGGCTTCAACAACCAGGGCTCGGCCCGGGTGGCGGCCCGGCTGGCGGCCCGTCCGCACACCACCTCGACCCCGGTGATCGGCGTCAACATCGGCAAGACCAAGGTCGTCGAGGAGGCTGACGCGATCGGCGACTACGTCAGGAGCACCGAGCGGCTGGCGAAGCACGCCGACTACCTGGTGGTCAACGTCAGCTCGCCGAACACCCCCGGGCTGCGCAACCTGCAGGCCGTCTCGCACCTCGGCCCGCTGCTGCACGAGGTCCGCAAGGCCGCCGACCGGTCCACCGCGCACCACGTCCCGCTGCTGGTCAAGATCGCCCCCGATCTGGCCGACGATGACGTGGACGCGGTCGCCGACCTGGCCCTGGAGCTCGGTCTGGACGGCATCATCGCCACCAACACCACGATCGGCCGGGGCGGCCTGGTGGCCCCCGCCGCGCAGGTCGAGGCGATCGGCATGGGCGGCCTCTCCGGCGCCCCGCTCAAGGACCGCTCGCTGGAGGTGCTGAAGCGCCTGCGGGCCCGCACCGAGGGCCGGCTGACCATCGTCTCGGTCGGCGGCATCGAGACCGCCGAGGACGCCTGGCAGCGGATCACCGCCGGCGCGGACCTGGTGCAGGGCTACAGCGCCTTCATCTACGAGGGCCCGTTCTGGATGCGACGCGTGCACAAGGGCCTCTCGGCCCGGCTGCGGGCCGGCGGCTTCCGCACGCTGGCCGAGGCCGTCGGCAGCGCCAAGGAGAGCTGAACCAGGTCTCCCCGCCGGGCGCCGGCGGACGGACCGGCGGCGGCCGCCCGCGGCTCGGTGGCCGCCGTCCGTCGCCGCCGTCCGTTGCCCGAGGCCCGGCCCGGCCGTCCCTGGCGCCGTCCGGGCCCCCGGGCGCCCCGCGGGCCCGTCCCCGGTGCCGTCCGGGGCCGGCAGGCCGTCGCGGCGCCGCCCGTGCCCGCGCCACCGCCCGTACGGCCCCGCCGCGCGCCCCGGCCCGGCCGCCCCGCCCGACCCCCACCCCTCCCCTGGAAAGGACGTCATGACCCTCGCCCCCTTCGGTACCCGCCTGCGGCACGCCCTCGACACCCGCGGCCAGCTCTGCGTCGGCATCGACCCGCACGCCTCCCTGCTCGCCGCCTGGGGGCTCGGTGACGACATCGCCGGCCTGGAGACCTTCAGCCGCACGGTGGTCGAGGCGCTCGCCGACCGGGTCGCCGTGCTGAAGCCCCAGGCCGCGTTCTTCGAGCGTTTCGGCAGCAAGGGCGTGGCCGTGCTGGAGCGCTCCGTCGCCGACGCCCGGGCCGCCGGCGCACTGGTCCTGATGGACGCCAAGCGCGGCGACATCGGCTCCACCATGGCCGCGTACGCCGAGGCCTTCCTCTCGCCGTCCAGCCCGCTGTTCTCGGACGCCGTGACGGTCAGCCCCTACCTGGGCTTCGGCTCGCTGCGCCCGGCCCTCGACCTGGCGCGGGCGAACGGCGGGGGGGTGTTCGCGCTGGCGCTGACCTCCAACCCGGAGGGGGCCGAGGTGCAGCGCGCGGTGGGCGCCGGCGGTGAGACGGTGGCGGCCTCGGTGCTGCGCCAGCTCGCGGCCGAGAACGCCGGCGCCGAGCCGCTCGGCTCGTTCGGCGCGGTGGTCGGTGCCACGCTGGCCGACGCGGGGGTGGATCTGGCGATCGACGGACCGCTGCTCGCCCCTGGGATCGGCGCGCAGGGCGCCACCATGGCGGACCTGCCGCGGGTGTTCGGCGACGCGGTGCGCAACGTGGTGCCGAGCGTCAGCCGGGACGTGCTCAAGCACGGTCCGTCCGTCCCCGCGCTGCGCGAGGCGGCGCTGCGTTTCGTCGAGGAGTACGCCGCCGCGGTGAAGTGAGCGGGGGTGTCCGGGGCCGGCCGACGGGGGAGCGCAGGCCGGGCCGGGCGCACCGGGCGGGAGTGAGCGCCGTCACACTTGCCCGAAGAGGGGTCGGATTCGCGGCTGTTTTGCCCGGAAAAGTCCTGGTCGGCCTTGGCTGACCAGGACTTTTCGTGTTCTTTTCCTGACGTGGCGGCCCAATCCGGGTAGTGTCCCGCGATAGGTCACCACGGAGCGGCGATTCTCGTCGCTCCCGCAGGTCAGAGCCCTTGGGTTCGCCTGCAGGAGGCCCGTACGACCGTCCTGGCTCATCCCTTCCTTCCACACCCTGAGGTGAACGGCGTGGCTCTTCCGCCCCTTACCCCTGAACAGCGCACAGCAGCGCTCGCCAAGGCCGCCGAGGCTCGGCGGGAGCGCGCCGAGGTGAAGAACCGGCTCAAGCACTCCGGCGCTTCGCTGCACGAGGTCATCAAGGCCGGCAAGGCCGACAACGAGGTCATCGGCAAGATGAAGGTCTCCGCTCTGCTGGAGAGCCTGCCCGGTGTCGGCAAGGTGCGCGCCAAGCAGATCATGGAGCGTCTCGGCATCAGCGAGAGCCGCCGTGTGCGCGGCCTCGGCACGAACCAGATCGCTTCGCTGGAGCGGGAGTTCGGCGGCGCCGCCACCTGACCGCCCACCGGCGAAGCGCATCGACCCTGCCCCGTGGTCTCCGGATCGTCCGCGATCCGGGATAATCGGTGCATGAGTGAGCGTCCGCGGCTGACCGTGCTCTCCGGCCCTTCGGGGGTCGGCAAGAGCACGGTCGTCGCTCATATGAGGAAGCAGCACCCCGAGGTCTGGCTCTCGGTGTCGGTGACCACCCGGCACCCGAGGCCCGGCGAGCAGAACGGGATCCACTACTACTTCGTCGACAACGACGAGTTCGACAAGCTGATCGCCAACGGCGAACTGCTGGAGTGGGCCGTCTTCGCCGGTAACCGGTACGGCACCCCGCGTGCGGCGGTGCTGGAGAAGCTGGACAACGGTGTGCCCGTCCTGCTGGAGATCGACCTGCAGGGTGCCCGCCAGGTGCGGGAGTCGATGGCGGAGGCGCTGCTGCTCTTCCTGGCCCCTCCGAGCTGGGACGAGCTGGTCCGCCGGCTCACCGGCCGGGGTACCGAGCCGCAGGACGTGATCGAGAAGCGGCTGGAAGCGGCCAAGATCGAGCTGGCGGCGGAGTCGGAGTTCGACACGACTCTTGTCAACACCTCGGTCGAGCAGGTAGCGGCCGAACTGCTAGCCTTGCTCGGTGCAGCCTGATCGGATTGGTCGCCCAGACCCGATCTGATCAGCATCTTGTCTTTTCCAACCTTTCGGAAGGTTTTAGCGTGTCCTCTTCCATGACCGCGCCCGAGGGCATCATCAACCCGCCGATCGACGAGCTGCTCGAGGCCACCGACTCCAAGTACAGCCTGGTGATCTACGCCGCCAAGCGCGCGCGCCAGATCAACGCGTACTACTCGCAGCTCGGTGAGGGCCTCCTGGAGTACGTCGGCCCGCTGGTCGACACCCACGTGCACGAGAAGCCGCTGTCGATCGCGCTCCGCGAGATCAACGCCGGCATGCTCACCGCCGAGGCGATCGAGGCCGCCTGAGCAGCCTCCCGCTGCCGCACAGCACCATGACAGGGCCCGCCGGACACGCTCCGGCGGGCCCTGTCATGTGTGCGTGGCGCCACAGTGCGGCCGGGATCTGAAGGGCCGTAGGGTGAGCTGCACCCGAACGGACGGAGAGACAGCCAGCATGAGCGCGACCACGGACCGGACCGACGCCCCGCGCGTCGTCCTCGGTGTCAGCGGCGGCATCGCCGCCTACAAGTCCTGCGAGCTGCTGCGACGGCTGACCGAGTCCGGCCACCAGGTCACCGTGGTCCCCACCGCGGCCGCCCTGCACTTCGTCGGCGAGGCGACCTGGGCCGCCCTCTCCGGCCGCCCGGCCGCCACCGAGACCTGGGAGAGCGTCCACCAGGTCCCGCACGTGCGGATCGGCCAGCAGGCCGACCTGGTCGTGGTCGCCCCCGCCACCGCCGACCTGATGGCCAAGGCGGCCCACGGGCTGGCCGACGACCTGCTCACCAACACCCTGCTCACCGCGCGCTGCCCGGTGGTGTTCGCCCCCGCGATGCACACCGAGATGTGGGAGCACCCGGCCACCCAGGAGAACGTCGCCACCCTGCGCCGCCGGGGGGCGATCGTGCTGGAGCCCGCCGTCGGGCGGCTCACCGGGGTGGACACCGGCAAGGGCAGGCTGCCCGAGCCGTCCGCGATCTTCGAGGCCTGCCGGACGGTGCTGCGCCGCGGCGCCCTCACCACCGACCTGGCCGGCCGCCATGTGGTGGTCTCGGCCGGCGGCACCCGCGAGCCGCTCGACCCGGTGCGCTTCCTCGGCAACCGCTCCTCCGGGAAGCAGGGCTACGCCCTCGCCGCCACCGCGGCCGCGCGCGGCGCCCGAGTGACATTGGTCTCGGCGAACGCGGAGCTGCCGGACCCGGCCGGGGTGGATGTGGTGCACGTCTCCACCGCGCTCCAGCTGCGGGAGGCCGCGCTGAAGGCCGTGGCGGACGCCGACGCGGTGGTGATGGCGGCCGCCGTCGCCGACTTCCGCCCCGCCGAGTACGTCACCGGGAAGATCAAGAAGGTGGACGGGGTCGAGCCCGCCCCGGTCGTCCTGGTGCGCAACCCGGACGTCCTCGCCGAGCTCTCCGCCGACCGGGCCAGGCCCGGGCAACTGGTGGTCGGCTTCGCCGCGGAGACCGACGACGTGCTCGCCAACGGCCGGGCCAAGCTCGCCCGCAAGGGCTGCGACCTGCTGGTCGTGAACGAGGTCGGCGAGCGCAAGGGATTCGGCTCGGACCAGAACGAGGCGGTGGTCCTCGGCGCCGACGGCACCGAAACGGCCGTACCGGTCGGACCGAAGGAAGCGCTGGCCGATGTGGTCTGGGACCTGGTCGCGGCCCGCCTGAGCTGAGGCCCGGGGCGGTCCGCCGTCCGGCTGGATTCCCCGGTGGCCCGTCTTTTCTGCCGGACAACATCCCACTTGCAGGTACCCGCCCGTTACACTCCAGGAATCAAGTCTTTCCGGATGTCCCCGGTCCGCCGGGGGCCTTCAGTCAGCAGCCGCTGCAACCCCAGGGAGCGCTGTGTCTCGCCGCCTGTTCACCTCGGAGTCCGTCACCGAGGGACACCCCGACAAGATCGCTGACCAGATCAGCGACACCATTCTGGACGCGCTCCTCAAGGAGGACCCCACTTCGCGGGTCGCCGTTGAGACGCTGATCACCACCGGCCAGGTGCACATCGCCGGTGAGGTGACCACGAAGGCGTACGCGCCGATCGCCCAGCTGGTCCGGGAAAAGATCCTCGAAATCGGGTACGACAGCTCCAAGAAGGGCTTCGACGGCGCCTCCTGCGGCGTTTCCGTCTCGATCGGCTCCCAGTCGCCCGACATCGCGCAGGGTGTCGACACCGCGTACGAGGCCCGTGTCGAGGGCGATGAGGACGACCTCGACAAGCAGGGCGCCGGCGACCAGGGCCTGATGTTCGGCTACGCGTCGGACGAGACCCCCGAGCTGATGCCGCTGCCCATCACGCTGGCGCACCGCCTCTCCAAGCGACTGTCCGAGGTCCGCAAGAACGGGACCATCCCGTACCTGCGCCCGGACGGCAAGACCCAGGTCACCATCGAGTACGACGGTGACAAGGCCGTCCGCCTCGACACCGTGGTGGTCTCCTCGCAGCACGCCAGCGACATCGACCTGGACTCGCTGCTGACCCCGGACATCCGCGAGTTCGTCGTGGAGCCGGAGCTCAAGGCGCTGGCCGACGAGGGCATCAAGCTGGTGACCGAGGGCTACCGCCTGCTGGTCAACCCGACCGGGCGCTTCGAGATCGGCGGCCCGATGGGCGACGCCGGCCTCACCGGTCGCAAGATCATCATCGACACCTACGGCGGCATGGCCCGCCACGGCGGCGGTGCCTTCTCCGGCAAGGACCCGTCCAAGGTCGACCGCTCCGCCGCGTACGCCATGCGCTGGGTCGCCAAGAACATCGTCGCGGCCGGCCTGGCCACCCGCGCCGAGGTCCAGGTCGCGTACGCGATCGGCAAGGCCGAGCCGGTGGGCCTGTTCGTCGAGACCTTCGGCACCGAGACCGTGCCGGTCCTGAAGATCCAGGAAGCCGTGGTGAAGGTCTTCGACCTGCGCCCGGCCGCGATCATCCGCGACCTGGACCTGCTGCGCCCGATCTACTCGCAGACCGCCGCCTACGGCCACTTCGGCCGTGAGCTGCCGGACTTCACCTGGGAGCGCACCGACCGGGTCGAGCAGCTGAAGCAGGCCGTCCAGGCCTGACCCGCGTACAACCGCCAGGCGGCGGCCGCCCCGTTCCACCGGGGCGGCCGCCGCCTGCGGCTTTGTGTCAGTCCTAGGTGGTAGTACTTGGAGCGATGAGCAGCACAGACGAGGCCGGGGGGAGCGGGGCGCCGGAGCAGCTCGCGTTCATCCGCGAGACGGTCCGCCGCGCCAAGCCGCGTACCTGGCTGGGCGCCCAGCGGGCCGAGCACCTGCCGGTGGCCCGGGTGCTGGTCGACAAGGGGCTGCTCCACCTCGACCAGTTCTTCGACTACGCGGTGCCCGCCAACATGGCCGAGGAGGCCCTGCCGGGCGTCCGGGTCCGGGTCCGCTTCGGGGCGCGGGTGGTGAACGGGCGGCGCGAAGGCGGCGAACTGCACGACGGGTTCATCGTCGAACGCCGGGCCGAGAGCGACTACGCCGGCCCGCTGGCGCCGCTCGCCCAGGTGCTCTCGCCCGAGCCCGTGCTCACCCCCGCCCTGCTGCGGCTCTGCCGCACGGTCGCCGACCGGTACGCCGGCACCCTCGCGGACGTGCTCCAGCTGGCCGTGCCGCCCCGGCACGCCAAGGCCGAGGCCGAGCCCTCCCCGCCACCGGCGCCGCTGCCCGCCGCTCCCGAGCCGGGCAGCTGGAGCCGCTACCCGCAGGGGCCGGAGTTCCTGGCGGCGCTCGCCGCCGGCCACGCGCCGCGCGCGGTCTGGACGGCGCTGCCCGGCCCGAGCTGGCCGCAGGAGATCGCCCGGGCCGTCGCCGCCACCCTGGCGGGCGGTCGCGGCGCCCTGGTCGTGCTGCCCGACGGGCGGTCCACCGCCCGGGTCGACGAGGCCCTCACCGAGCTGCTCGGCGGGGGCCTGCACGCCACCCTCGCCGCCGACCTCGGCCCCAAGGAGCGCTACCGGCGCTGGCTGGCGGTCAGCCGGGGCTCGGTCCGCGCCGCCGTCGGCACCCGGGCGGCGATGTTCGCCCCCGTCCGCGACCTCGGCCTGGTCGTGGTCTGGTCGGACGGCGACGGCAGCCACGCCGACCCGCGCGCCCCGCACCCGCACGTGCGCGAGGTCGCGCTGCTGCGCGCCGCCGAGGAGGGGGCGGGCGTGCTCCTCGGGGGGCACGCGGTCACCGTGGAGGGCGCGCAGCTGGTGAACACCGGCTGGGCCCGCCCCCTGGCCGCCGACCGGGCGACCGTCCGGGAGGTCGCCCCCCGGGTCCGGACCGTCACCGACCAGGACCAGGCCCGGGACGCCGCCGCCCAGCAGGCCCGGCTGCCCAGCCTGGCCTGGCAGGCCGCCAGGGAGGCGCTGGCCACCGGCCCGGTGCTGATCCAGGTGCCCCGGCGCGGCTATGTGCCCCGGCTGGCCTGCGACCGCTGCCGCACACCCGCCCGCTGCCGGCACTGCGAGGGGCCGCTGGAGGCGGCCTCGTCGGACGCGCCGCTGCGCTGCGGCTGGTGCGGGGAGGCCGAGGAGCGGTGGCACTGCACGGAATGCGGCTCGTTCCGGCTGCGGGCCCAGGTGGTCGGCGCCCGGCGGACGGCGGAGGAGCTCGGCAAGGCGTTCCCGAGGATCCCGGTCCGCACCTCCGGGCGGGACGCGGTACTGCTCTCGGTGCCGGCCGAGCCCGCGCTGGTGATCTCCACCCCGGGCGCCGAACCGGTGGCCGAGGGCGGCTACGCGGCGGCGCTGCTGCTGGACGGCTGGGCACTGCTGAGCCGGCCCGACCTGCGGGCGGGGGAGGAGGCGCTGCGGCTCTGGCTGGCGGCCGCCGCGCTGGTCCGGCCGGCGAGCGAGGGCGGCACGGTGGTGGTCGTGGCGGAGCCGACCGCCCGGGCCGTCCAGGCGCTGATCCGGTGGGACCCGGCCGGCCATGCCGCCTTCGAGCTGGAGGAACGGGCCCAGCTGCACTTCCCGCCGGTCTCCCGGATGGCCTCGCTCACCGGCTCGCCGGCGGCGGTGGCCGACCTGCTCGGCCTCACCAGGCTGCCGGAGGGCGCGGACGTTCTCGGCCCGGTGCCGGTGCCGGGCGGGCGGCGCGGCGAGGAGGTCGAGCGGGCCCTGCTCCGGGTGGCTCCCGGCCAGGGGGCCGCGCTGGCCTCCGCGCTGAAGGCGGCGCAGATCGCCCGGATCGCGCTGCGGACGCCCGAGCCGGTGAAGGTGCGGATCGACCCGCTGGAGATCGGGTGACGGCAGGCGGCCCCGGCCGGGCGCCGGGAGCCGACCGGCCCCGCGGGTGTTCGGCGGCGCATGGAGCCTTCGAACGCGGCTGAGCCGGTTCGCCCAGCCGGCTCACCGAGTTCGTTCGCCCGGGCCCCGGTGCCGAGCCTGTTCGTCGGACTCGCCGGGCGGTCTCGTATGTCGGGCCCGTTGGTCGGACTCGTGCGTCGGACTCGTGCGTCGGGCCCGGGCCGGGCGAACGGGCCGGACGGCAGCCCGGCCCGGTCGCGGCCCGGTCAGCCGCGGATCTGCAGGCCCGAGCGGTTCAGACCGCCCTGGCGGGCCGCCGGGACGGTCGCCGCCAGCCCGGGACCGCCGCCGGCCGGCGCGCCGACGCCCGGCGAGCCCATCCCCGGCGACCCCATGGGCCGGTCGCCGATACCCGGCGAACCCAGGCCCGACGCAGTCGTCGCCGGCCCGGCCGCGGCCGCGGCCGCCACCTCCTCGGACCGCTCCCCGCGCCCCTGCACGGGCCCGGCCGGCGACGGGATGCCACCCGCCGCCAGCAGCTCGCCGGCCGGGCGGCGCATCCCGTACCGCCGGTGCACGGCCTGCTTGGTCACGCCCAGCGCGGAGCCCACCGAGTCCCAGGAGAAGCCCAGTGCCCGGTCGAACTCCACCGCCGCCGCCACCAGCGTCTCCACGCTCTCGCGCAGCTCCTGCGCGAGCCGTACGGTCGGCGCCGGGGCCCGTCCGTACACCACGAAGCCCGCGGAGGTGCTCGGCCGCCGGGGGCGGTAGACGTTGCCCAACTGGGCGGTGAGCGTCCGCAGCGCGTCGACCTGCCGCCTCACCCGCTCGATGTCCCGCACCAGCAGGTGCAGGCTCGCCCGCGCCCGGGCGTCGTGATTGATCTGCTCGGCCATGGCCTACGTGCCACCTTCCGTACGGTCAGCTCGGTCGGGGCGGCTCTCCGGTGCCCCGGTCAATCTCACTTGACCAACGCCCGACCAGGGGCCGGGGTCACGCAGCGGAGGCACTCGGGATATGCCAGAACGCCCGCGGCCGGCCCGCCGACCGCCCGCCGCCCCTGCCCGTGCCGGATCGCGGGGGCGGGCCGCGCGCCCGGGCGGATTGCATAGACTTGCCGACGGCCAGCAGCCGAATCCGACCGGACGGGAGTCCACCACCTTGCCGATCCAGCCGATCCGCATCTTCGGGGATCCTGTCCTGCGGGCCACCGCACAGCCGGTGGCCACCTTCGACAAGGAACTGCGCACGCTGGTCAAGGACCTCACCGACACCATGCTGGACGCCCCCGGAGCCGGCCTGGCCGCGCCTCAACTCGGCATCTCGCTGCGGGTGTTCACGTACCACGTGGACGGCGTCACCGGGCACCTGGTGAACCCGGACCTCAGCCTCAGCGAGGAGGAGCAGGAAGGCCCCGAGGGTTGCCTCTCGCTGCCGGGCCTGCGCTTCGACACCCGGCGCGCCTTCGGCGTGGTCGCCAAGGGCTTCGACATGTACGGCGAGCCGGTCACCGTGGAGGGCACCCAACTGCTCGCCCGGTGCATCCAGCACGAGACCGACCACCTGGACGGCATCATCTTCATCGACCGCCTCGACCGTGAGCGGCGCAAGGCCGCCCTCAAGGCGATCCGGGAGTCCGACTGGGGCGACGGACCCGCCCCGACCGTCCGGGTCTCCCCGCACAGCACCTTCGGCGCGGCCCGCTGACGACCGGTCCGCCCGGTCCGGCCCCCGCCCCGCCCTCAGCGCCTCGGATCAGCTCAGCCCCCGCCCAGCCCCCTACCGGAAGGCCCTTGATGCGCCTCGTCTTCGCCGGCACCCCCGAGGTCGCCGTTCCCGCCCTGGAGGCCCTGCTGGCCTCCGACCGGCACGAGGTCGTCGCGGTGGTCACCCGCCCCGACGCCCCCGCCGGCCGCGGCCGCAAACTGGTCGCCAGCCCGGTCGCCCAGCGCGCCGAGGAGGCCGGGATCGAGATCCTCAAGCCCGCGAAGCCCAGCGACCCGGACTTCCTGGCCCGGCTCGCCGAGATCGCCCCCGACTGCTGCCCGGTGGTCGCGTACGGCGCGCTGATCCGCCCGGGCGCGCTGGAGCTCCCCACCCACGGCTGGGTCAACCTGCATTTCTCGCTGCTGCCGGCCTGGCGCGGCGCCGCGCCCGTCCAGCACGCCGTGCTGGCCGGCGACGAGGTGACCGGGGCCTCGACCTTCCGGATCGAGCAGGGCCTGGACTCCGGCCCGGTGTTCGGCGTCATCACCGAGGAGATCCGCCCCAGCGACACCAGCGGCGAACTGCTCACCCGGCTCGCCCACTCCGGCGCGCGCCTGCTGAGCGCCACCATGGACGGCATCGAGGACGGCGGGCTCAAGGCCGTCCCGCAGCCCGCCGACGGCATCACCCTCGCCCCGAAGATCTCGGTCGAGGACGCCCGGATCGACTGGCAGCACCCCGCCCTGCGGATCGACCGGGTGGTGCGCGGCTGCGCCCCGGCCCCCGGCGCGTGGACCACCTTCCGCGGCGAGCGGCTCAAGATCTCCGGGCCGGTCACGCTGCTCCCCGGCAGCGCCGAACTCGCCCCCGGGGTGCTGGCGGTCGACAAGAACAGCCTCCGGGCCGGCACCGGCAGCCACGACATCGAGTTCGGTGAGGTCCAGCCGCAGGGCAAGAAGCCGATGCGCGCCGCGGACTGGGCCCGCGGGGCCCGGATCGAGTCCGGCGAGCAGCTCGGACTCTGAGCCTCAGGTTCAGCTTCACCTCCCGCCCGTTCTACCGTGGAGTACCCGCTCCACCGCGGGGCACCGGCCGGCCCGGCCGCTGCCCCGCGTACGGGCCCCGGCGCCGGGGCACCCCGGCGGCGGCCCGCCCCCGCGGCGGCCCACCGCCGGGTGCTCCCGCGCCGGACCCGGCTCCCGCACCGCCGAGTCCAGGGCACCCCGATCCGGGCAGTCCCGCCGGACCGGACCATCCGTAAACCCCGCAGCACATTGAGGCACCAGATGAGCACCCCCGGCAGCACCCCCGGCGCCAAGCGCCCCCCTCGCCCGCACCGCCGCCCCAAGAAGGACCCGGCGCGGATGGTCGCCTTCCGCGCCCTGCGGGCCGTCGACGAGCGCGACGCGTACGCCAACCTGATCCTGCCCTCGCTGCTCCGCGAGGCCGAGCAGAAGCAGAACCTGGACCGCCGGGACGCCGCCCTCGCCACCGAGCTCGTCTACGGCACCCTGCGGCTCCAGGGCACCTACGACGCCGTCATCGCCGCCTGCATCGACCGGCCCCTGCGCGAGGTGGACCCGCCCGTCCTGGACGTCCTCTCGCTCGGCGCGCACCAGCTGCTCACCACCCGCATCCCCAGCCACGCCGCGGTCTCCGCGACCGTCGAGCTGGCCCGCGCCGTGCTCGGCGACGGCAAGGCCAAGTTCGTCAACGCCGTCCTGCGCCGGATCAGCGCCCAGGACCTCGACGCCTGGATCGCCCAGGTCGCCCCGCCGTACGAGAAGGACGCCGAGGACCACCTCGCCGTCGTCCACTCGCACCCGCGCTGGGTCGTCTCCGCGCTCTGGGACTCGCTCGGCCGCTGGCAGCCGGACGCCTCCGGGCGCACCGCACTGGAGGAGCTGCTGCGCGCCGACAACGAGCGGCCCGAGGTCACCCTGGTCGCCCGGCCCGGGCGGGCCACCGCGGCGGAACTGTCCGAGGCGCTGCCCGAGTCCACCCCCGGCCGCTGGTCGCCCTACGCGGTGCGGCTGGCCGAGGGCGGCGACCCGGGCACCCTGGAGCCGGTGAAGGAGAACCGCGTCGGCGTCCAGGACGAGGGCAGCCAGCTGGTCGCGCTCGCCCTGGCCGCCGCGCCGCTGGACGGCGACGACCGCCTCTGGCTGGACGGCTGCGCGGGGCCCGGCGGCAAGGCCGCACTGCTCGCGGCCCTCGCCGCGCAGCGCGGCGCCGCCCTGGTCGCCAGCGAGAAGCAGCCGCACCGGGCCCGGCTGGTGGCCCGCGCGCTGGAGGGCAACCCCGGCCCGTACACCGTGATCGCCGCCGACGGCACCCGGCCCGCCTGGCGGCCGGGCACCTTCGACCGCGTCCTGGTCGACGTCCCCTGCTCCGGTCTGGGCGCGCTGCGCCGCCGTCCGGAGGCCCGCTGGCGCCGCCGGCCCGAGGACATCGCCGCCTTCGGGCCGCTCCAGCGGGACCTGCTGCGCGGCGCCGTCGCCGCCACCCGGATCGGCGGCGTGGTCGGCTACGCCACCTGCTCGCCGCACCTCGCCGAGACCCGGGCCGTGGTCGACGACGTGCTGCGGGAGGAGGGCGGCCGGCTGGAGTGGATCGACGCCCGGCCGCTGCTTCCGGGCGTCCCGGCGCTCGGTGACGGGCCGGACGTCCAGCTCTGGCCGCACCTGCACGGCACCGACGCGATGTACCTGGCGCTGCTTCGGCGCACCGCCTGACCGCACGGGGGGACCGCCTGACCGCACGGCGGACCGTACGCCGGACGGCAGGTGCCGGCGGGCCAGGATGTACGGGCCCCGCCGGCACCGGCCGGTTCCGTCCGAGATGTTGCGCCGACGGTCCGTCCCGGGCCGAGCGGTCCACGCGGTGTACCCGGTTGCCCGGGGGCCGCGGAACCGCGACGCATCAGGCCGTCCGGCCTCAGCCGTCGGACTGCCCGCGGCGCTGGACGGCCAGCGCCCGCAGTGCCACCTCGGTCGCGAACCGGTCGTCGGGGTCGGCGAGTTGCTGACCGAAGGCGCGGTCGAGGATCCGCATCCGGTAGCGGACCGTCTGCGGGTGGACACCCAGCAGCCGGGCCATCTCGGCGGCCGTGCCCCGGGTGGTGAGCCAGGTCAGCAGGGTGTCGACCAGCCGGCTGCGCTGGGCCGGGGTGAGCGCGGCCAGCGGGCCGAGGTACTTCTTCGCCAACTGGGCGACCAGGGCCGGGTCCCGGAGCAGCCAGAGCGGGAGCAGGTGGTCCTCGCAGGACACCACCGGTCCGCCGTCGACGATGCCGGCCGAGGCCAGGGCGAGGGCGTGCCGGGCCCAGCGCAGCGAGTCCGCGGCCTCGGCCAGCGGGGTGGTGAGCCCGTAGGCCGCCCGGCAGCCCTCCAGTGCCCGGTCGAGCGCTGCCCGCCGCTGCGGGGTGAGTGGCCCGGGGACCAGCAGGTGCGGTTCGGGGACGGCCAGGTCGAGCAGGACGTCCTTGTCGAGCAGGCCGGTCGGCGGCGGCGTGCCGGCGTCCACCGCGACCATGGTGACCTCCGCGGGTAACGGCCAGGCCGCGTGCTCGGCCAGCTCGACCAGGGCGTTGCGGGCCACCGAGGAGCCGGTGAGGATTCGTCGCAGCAGCTGCCGGCGCCGGTTGTCCGGCTCCTCGCCGAGTTCGGCCATGGCCTGCAGGTAGCCCTCGCGGGAGAGCGCGGCGAGGTCGCCCATGTAGGCGAAGAGCGCGTCGGCGAAGGACAGCATCACGGTGGCGGAGAGGTTGTAGCGCTTGCCCAGCGTCCTGGCCCGGCGCAGCGCGGTCTGGCAGCCGATCCGGTAGGCCTCCTGCAGCATGTCCAGGCTGCGGCCCTCGTAGGCCTCGAAACGGCCGAAGCGGCGGCAGATGTCGTCCCGCAGCACCGTGGTGGCGGTGGGGACGGCGATCTGGTCGACGAAGGCCGCGATGTTCTGCTCGATGCCGAGCCGGATCACCCGCGCGTTCGGGCCCTCCATCAGCGGCTTGTACTCCGGGATCGCCGCCACGATCTCGCTCGCCATCTCCTTGAGCAGGCCTGGGAGTTCGGGGCGCATGATCATGGCCAACTCGCGCGGCATCGGTCCCATCGGCTCGCCGCGCTCCGTCAGCTGCCTGGCTACGGCCATACCTGTTTACCCCCTGAGCTCTCCGTCCCCTCGTGGCCGTCGCGGGCCCGCCGGCGGGCCCGTGGCGGCTGCGGGGGAGCGGAGGTTCGGTCAATTACCCGGCCCCGGCGCGCTGGTGGGGAGCGGGCCGGCCGGGCGGTAGCGGGTCGCGTACAACTCATCGCGGCTGCGTGCAACATAGACCACGGCGCACACGGAGCGCAGCACCCCGGACACAGAAACCTCACTTCCGGACGGCCGCGGGCCGCCGGCGGCCTCCAGGGGTGCCTTATTCGGCCGACCGGCCGGTTTTCGGATTCCCGTCCGGGTCGCTCGCTTCGTTATAACCGGGCGGCCTTCTTTGCTGCTTTCGTGACAAGGGAATACCCGCCGGTAAGTTCGCCGGAGGAATCTGTGACAGGCATGTTGCACGGCCCGGTTACCCATGCGTAACGTCCCCGTTCAACAGGGCGGCCGAGTGGAATCGGGAGCAGCCGAATTCCGAACTCCAGGCACCCTGGGCCCGGTTTATCGGGTATTCCACCCCTCCCCGAAAGGATCAACCGTGCGCAAGTTCACCGCAAGCGGCATGGTAGTCGCCGCGGCATTCGCCGCAGCCGCGGGCCTCGCCGCCGCCCCCGCCTACGCCGCACCCACCTGGACCGTCACCCCCGGCGGCGCCTGGACGGCCAAGGCGACCTCCCCGAAGCTCACCGACACCAAGACCGGCACCAAGCTGACCTGCACCTCGTCCAGCGCGGCCGGCACCCTGCAGAGCGGCACCGGCCTGTCCGGCACCGGAATCTCCTCCATCACCTCGGTCGGCTGGGTCAGCTGCTCCGGCCCGCTCGGCATCACCTTCACCGTCACCCCGCAGGGCCTGCCCTGGAGCCTCAACGCGGTCTCCTACAACAGCGGCACGGGCGTCACCACCGGCACCCTCACCGGCGTCAAGGCGCACATCAGCGGGGCCGGCTGCACCGCCGACTTCTACGGCCCGACCAGCACCAGCTCGGCCACCCTCACCGGCTCCTACAGCAACTCCGTGCACACCCTCACGCTCAGCGGCGGCGACCTGCACGCCTACAACGTCTCGGGCACCTGCCTGGGGCTGATCAACAACGGCGACGCGGCCACCTACAACGCGGCGTACGTGCTGGCCGCCTCGCAGACCATCACCTCGCCCTGACCCGGGGGTCCGGGCCCGCCGTCCTGCCGGGCCCGGGCCGTCCCGCGCGGCCCCGGCGGCCCTCCGGCCGCCGGGGGCCGTGAATGCTCATCGGAGGACAATCCTCCGCCGGCGCTTTGTCAATCGGTGACAAGAAATCCGGCTGCGGCGAAGTTGTGCAATCTTCCCAGGTTCGATCACTTGTCGCTGCTTGTTACCGGGCCGTAGTGTCCAGTTCGCCCAGGAAGTCCAAGGTCGGATTCCGTGGCCGTGCGACGTGTGCGGCCGCTGCAGTTCATGTGATTCCTGTTGCCCGCTCGGCCGCGTTCCCCGTTCAGCCGCGTTCCCTTTGCCGTGTGCCCCGTTCCGTACGCGGTTGTACCGTGCCACGCCTGTACGGCGGCTCGTCCGCGCCGCAGTACGCCGCAATTCCGGTTGTTCCCGTTCCGCCTGTTCCTGTTCCTGTTCCCGTTCCCGTTCCCCCTGTCGCCGCTGTCGCCGCTGTCGCTCCAGTTCGTCCGAGAAGTTCCTGCCGCCGTGCGCCGAACCGGCTCCACCGACCAGTCCGAGGAGTACCGCGATGGGCGAAGCAGTGGTCCGACGCCGAGCCTGGCGGCCGGCGGCGATCACCACCACCGTGCTGCTGGCCGGCCTGCTGCCGGCCGCGGCCTCGTCGGCCGACGGGCAGCCGGGCCGGCTGGACCTCGGGTACACCTGCGGGTCCGCCCGGGGCCCGGTGGAGGCCCGGGTCCTCCTCGGGCAGGCGTACCCTGCCGCCGGTGCGGTCGGCAAGCCGCTCCAGCCGGGGGCGCTGACCGCCGAGGTCGCTCTGGACCGGGCCGCGGTGGCGGCCCTGCTGCCGGCCGGGACGGCGGCGGTCGGCGGGGTGGGCCGGATCACCGCCCATGTACGGCAGGGGAGTTCGGCGGTCGACGCGGACTGGGCGGGGCTCGCTGCCGCGGCGGCCCCGCTCGCCGGCGACGGTGGGCTGCTCCTGGCCTTCACCGGGGCGGTCGCGCCCGTCACGGTGTCGGCACCGGGGGACGTCACCTTCACGGCCGGCGACCTCGACCTCACCTTGGCGGCAGCCGCCGCTTCCCCTGCGGCCCACGCCTCCCCTACGGCCCTCGCCGCCCCCGCCGCCCTCGCCGCCCCGGCCGCCCCCGCCGCCCCGGCCACCGGGGCCGCCTCCGCCTTGGGGCCCGCCCCCGCTTCCGGGCCCACCCCCGGCGAGCCGGCCCCGGTCTCCCTGCACTGCGTACAGAAGCCCGGCCAGCGAGCGGAGTTGGGCAGCGTGCCGGTGTCGGCGGCCGTGCAGCCGAGCCCTTCCGCGACCGGATCGCCCGGGCCGGCCGGCTCGGCCCCGGCCGGCGGTCCCGCCTCGCCCAGCGCCACCGGGCCGGCCGACGGAGCCCCGTCACCGACCGGCGCGCCCACACCCTCGGGCACCGCGTCCGCCTCGGCGGGCGCCTCCGCCCTGGTGGCGCCCCGCGCGGAGGCATCCGCCCAGGGCGGCACCATCACGGTCGGCGGCCCGGTCCACTCCGGGGTGAGCGCCTGCCCGGCGGCCCCGCAGGGTGATCTCGACCCGCGCCGCCTGCCGAAGGTGCCCGAGGGCGCGATCGTGCTCCCGATGCCCGGCTCCGACCCCTTCGAACCGGTGCCCGCCTGCGCGTTCGCCGTCGGCTACGCCAATGTAGGCAAGCTCGGCGGGGCGGCGCTGATCAACGACCCGACCCGCGACCCGGCGATGATCCGGGTCGACATGCACAAGCGGATCGTGATGCTCTGGACGGACGACGGCAGCCCCGGCTACGTCGAGGTGGACGGCATCGGCGAGCTCGAACTCCCGCCGGCCGAAGCCACCTTCCTCACCTACGGCTTCATGCCGACCACGGCGAGGATGAAGCTCACCCCGCTCACCCCGCTGACCCTCACGGTGATCGGGAACAGCGACTGGGACCAACCGGTGATCACCACCGCCGCCGGGTACCAGAACCTGACCCTCTACGACGTCAGGGTGAACGGCACGCCGCTCGACGTCGGCCCGAACTGCCGCACGGCCGCGCCGGTCGACCTCACCCTCCAGGGCCGGCAGGACAGCGGGATCAGCACCGACGACGGCAAGCCGGACTACACCGTGCAGACCGGCGGCCCGCTCTCCTCCGCCCACCTGGTCATCCCGCCGTTCACCGGCTGCGGCAGCGGCGGCGAGGACCTCAGCCCGCTGTTCACCGCGGCCGTCTCGGGCGCCGGCAACTCGCTGAACTTCATCCAGGGCGCCCTCTGCACCCCGACCAGCGACGAGCCGAACGGCTGCACGCCGGAGATCGAGATGCCCGCCCCGCCGCACCGCTGACCGCCGTCCCCTCACGTCCGCCCCGCCGCCAGCCGTCCTCTCTCGTCCGTACCGTCGCACCGCCGCCAGCCGCCGCTCTCACCCCCGGGAGGTGTCATGGGAATCGAAGTGATCGTCGAAGGTCTGACCAAGTCGTTCGGCCGCCAGACCGTCTGGCAGGACGTCTCGCTCACACTGCCGCCCGGTGAGGTCAGTGTGCTGCTCGGGCCGTCCGGCACCGGCAAGACGGTGTTCCTGAAGTCCGTGATCGGCCTGCTGAAGCCCGAACGGGGCCGGGTGCTGGTCAACGGAGTCGACATGGTGAACAGCCCCGAACGTGACATCTACGAAGTCCGCAAGCTCTTCGGCCTGATGTTCCAGGACGGCGCCCTGTTCGGCTCGATGTCGCTCTTCGACAACATCGCCTTCCCGCTGCGGGAGCACACCCGCACCAAGGAGGCGCGGATCCGCCGGATCGTGATGGAGCGGATGGAGATGGTCGGCCTGCTCGGCGCCGAACGCAAACTGCCCGGGGAGATCTCCGGCGGGATGCGCAAACGTGCGGGACTGGCACGGGCGTTGGTACTGGACCCGCAGATCGTCCTGTGCGACGAGCCGGACTCCGGTCTGGACCCGGTCCGCACCTCCTACCTCTCCCAGCTGCTCATCGACCTCAATGCGCAGACCGACGCGACGATGCTGATCGTCACCCACAACCTCGACATCGCCGCCACCGTGCCGGACAACATGGGCATGCTGTTCCGCCGCGGGCTGGTCGCCTTCGGCCCGCGGGAGGTGCTGCTGACCAGCGAGGAGCCCGTCGTCCGGCAGTTCCTGACCGGCCGCCGGGAGGGCCCGATCGGAATGTCGGAGGAGAAGGACGAGGCGACCCTGGCCGGCGAACTCCGTTACGGTGCGCAGCTGTCCGGCCCGCCCGGGCCGCTCCCGGCGCAGCTGGAACCGTCCCCCGGGCTGCCCGCCAGGTCGGCCGTCGGGCGGCGGCAGGCCAGGGTCCGGGAGCTGTGGGACGAGCTGCCGGCCCAGGCCCGGGCCGCGCTCGGCGCCGCCGCGGCGCCCGGCCCGGGGGAGCGGGCATGACCGCCGCCGCCCGGCTGGCCGGGCCGCTGCGGCAGAGTGGCCTGCTCTTCGCGCTCGCCGCCACCACCGTCCGGGAGGTCTTCCGCCGGCCCTTCCAGGTAAGGGAGTTGGTCGAGCAGTTCTGGTTCGTCGCCAGTGTGACGATCCTGCCCGCCGCCCTGGTCTCGATCCCGTTCGGCGCCGTGATCGCCCTCCAGGTCGGCTCGCTCACCCAGCAGTTGGGCGCCCAGTCGTTCACCGGCGGGGCCAGCGTGCTGGCGGTCGTCCAGCAGGCCGGCCCGCTGATCGTGGCCCTGCTCATCGCGGGCGCCGGCGGCGCGGCGATCTGCGCCGACCTCGGCTCCCGCACCATCCGCGAGGAGCTGGACGCGATGGCGGTGATGGGCGTCTCGCCCGTCCAACGCCTGGTGGTACCGAGGGTGCTGGCCACCATGCTGGTCGCCGTCCTGCTCAACGGGCTGGTGTCGGTGGTCGGCGTCCTCGGCGGCTACTTCTTCAACGTCGTTCTGCAGCACGGCACTCCGGGCGCCTACCTGGCGAGCTTCTCGGCGCTCGCCCAGCTGCCGGACCTGTACATCGGTGAGTTCAAGGCGCTGGTCTTCGGGTTCGTGGCCGGTGTCGTCGCGGCCTACCGCGGCCTGAACCCGCGGGGCGGACCGAAGGGCGTCGGGGACGCCGTCAACCAGTCCGTCGTGGTGACCTTCCTGCTGCTGTTCTTCCTGAACATGGTGCTCACGGCGATCTACCTGCAGATCGTCCCGCCGAAGGGAGCCTGACCGGTGGCCCTGCTCGACAAGAACCCCGCCCCGGGCGGCGCTCCGCCGGGCGACCCCCCGCCGGCGCGCCGCCGCTCGCGCCGCCGGTTCGGCTTCCTCGACGAGAGCGGCGACCACCTGCTCTTCCACCTCGCCGCCGTGCTGTGGATCCCGCGCACCCTGCGCCGCTACCGCATCGAGGTGCAACGCCTGCTCGCCGAGGTGGCGTTCGGCAGCGGCGGCCTCGGCGTCATCGGCGGCACGGTCGGCGTGATGATCGGCATGACCCTGTTCACCGGCACCGTGGTCGGGCTCCAGGGCTACGCCGCGATGAACGAACTGGGCACCACCGCCTTCACGGGATTCATCTCCGCCTACTTCAACACCCGCGAGATCGCGCCGCTGGTGGCCGGCCTCGCCCTGTCCGCCACCGTCGGCGCCGGCTTCACCGCGCAGCTCGGCGCGATGCGGATCAACGAGGAGATCGACGCCCTGGAGGGCATGGGCGTGCGCAGCATGCCCTACCTGGTGACCACCAGGATCATCGCCGGGGTCGCCGCGATCGTCCCGCTGTACGGCGTCGGCCTGCTCAGCTCGTACCTGGCGTCCCGGGCGGTGACGGTGCTGGTCAACGGGCAGTCGGCGGGCACCTACGACCACTACTTCAACCTCTTCCTGTCGCCGGTGGACGTGCTGCTCTCCACCTTCAAGGTGCTGGTCTTCAGCGTGATCGTGATCCTGGCGCACTGCTACTACGGCTACCGGGCCACCGGCGGCCCGGCCGGGGTGGGCATCGCGGTGGGCCGCTCGGTGCGCAACGCGATCGTCATCATCAGCGTCAGCGACTTCTTCCTCAGCCTCGCGGTCTGGGGCGCGACCACGACGGTGCGGGTGGCCGGATGACCGCCCCGGCCCCCGCCACCGCCCCCGTGCCGGCTCCCGGCCGGTCCGCACCCCCGGCCCCGGCCCTCCGGGCCCGGCGGGCCGGGCGGGCCCGCCGCCGGCTCGCCGGAGTGGCCTTCCTGATGACGCCGGTGCTGCTCGCCTGGCTGGCCGTCGCCGTCTACGACCGGACGTTCACCGACAGCGCCACCGTCACCGTCGAGGCCGGCAGTGTCGGCCACGAGATGCACGTCAACGCCGACGTGAAGCTGCGCGGCGTGGTGGTGGGCCGGGTCCGGGAGATCAGCACCGACGGCGACGGCGCCCGGCTCACCCTGGACATCGACCCGGCCCGGCTGCGGCAGATCCCCGGCGAGGTGTCCGCCCAACTGCTGCCCACCACGCTGTTCGGCGAGCGGTTCGTCGCCCTCGTCCCCGCCGCCAACCCCTCCGGGCGCAGCCTCGCGGCGGGCAGCACCGTCCCGCGCGACCGCTCCGGCAGCGCCGTGGAACTGCAGCAGGTCCTCGACCACCTGCTGCCGTTGCTCACCGCCGTCCGGCCGGAGAAGCTCGCCGCCACTCTCAACGCCGTGGCCACCGCCCTGGACGGCCGCGGCACCCAGCTCGGCACCACCCTCACCCAGCTGGACAGCTACCTGGGCCGGCTCAACCCCGAGCTGCCCGTCCTCACCGAGGACGTCCGCCGCCTGGTGGAGGTCAGCCGGGTGTACGACCGGGCCGCCCCGGACATCGTCCAGGCCCTCACCGACTTCACCCGCACCAGCGAGACCGTCGCCCAGCAGCGCACCGGCCTCGCCGCCCTCTACGGCGCGACCACCGGCGCCGCCCAGGACCTCGACGGCTTCCTGCGGCAGAACAAGGAGAACCTGATCCGGCTCGGCACCGACAGCCGGGACACCCTCGGGCTGCTCGCCCGGTACGCGCCGTCCTTCCCGTGCACCCTGAGCACCCTCGCCGGCTTCGTACCCGCGATGGACAAGGCGCTCGGCAAGGGCACCGACCAGCCCGGTCTGCACATCACCGTCACCACCGTCCCCTCGCGCGGCAGGTACCTGCCCGGCCAGGACACCCCCGACTACCGGGCGGGCGGCGGTCCGGCCTGCTACGCCGTGCCCTTCACCGGTACCCCGCTTGCCCCGGAGGACCCCGCCACCACGCCGATCACGGCCCCGCCCGTCGGCGCCGCCGCCGGCCTGCCCAACTCCCCGCAGGAGAACGCCCTTGTCACCGAGCTGCTGGCCCCCGGCATGAACAGCACACCGCAGGACCTCCCGGACTGGACCAGCCTGCTGGCCGGGCCGGTGCTCCGCGGCGCGGAGGTGACTCTGCGGTGAAACGACGCAGCCTCGCGGGCCCGCTCGCCAAGTCGGCGGTCTTCGTCCTGGTGACCACCTTCGCCACCGCCGTCCTGGCGCTCGGCATCGCCGACACCGGCGTGGGCGACACCGTCGGGTACCAGGCCCGCTTCAGCGACACCACCGGCCTGACCACCGGCGACAGCGTCCGGATCGCCGGGGTGAAGGTCGGCCGGGTCGACCGGATCAGGGTCGTCGACCACCGGATCGCCGAGGTGCACTTCTCGGTGGCCAGGGGCCGGTCGCTGCCCGTCTCGGTCACCGCCTCCGTCAAGTACCTCAACCTGGTCGGGCAGCGGTACGTCGACCTCCAGCAGGGCGCCGGGCCGGTGGACCGCAGCCTCGCCGCCGGCGCCACCATCCCGCTGGAACGCACCACGCCGGCCCTCGACCTGACCCAGCTGTTCAACGGCTTCCAACCGCTCTTCCAGGGTCTCTCGCCCAAGGACGTCAACCAGTTGGCCGGTGAACTCGTCCAGGTGCTCCAGGGCGAGGGCGGGACCGTCGACAACCTGCTGCGCACGGTCGGCTCGCTGACCGGCACGCTGGCCGGCAAGGACCAGGTGATCGGCGAGGTCGTCGACAACCTCAACACCGTGATCGGCACCGTGAACGACCGCGAGAGCGGCTTCCGCGACCTGGTCGCCACCCTGCAACAGCTGGTGACCGGCTTCGCCGGCGACCGCGAGCCGATCGGGCAGGCCGTCACCGCGATCTCCGCGCTCACCACCAGCACCGCCGGCTTGCTGCAGGACGGCCGGGCCCCGCTCAAGGACACCGTCGGCCAGCTCGGCCGGCTCTCCGCCAACCTCGCGGACGGCACCCCGCAGCTGGAGAACTTCCTGCGGCAGACACCCGAGAAGATGCGGGTGATCGGCCGGGCCGCGAGCTACGGCTCCTGGTTCAACCTCTACCTGTGCCAGGCCACCGTCACCGGCGTCACCACCTCGGACGGCAGCAAGCCACCCACCGGCATCGTGAGCACCGAGGCGAGGTGCGGGACATGACGGACCATCAGGGAAGGCGGGACGCCGCCGGGCAGCCCGCCGTCGAGCCCGACCCGCGTGGCGCGAAGCGCCGGGGGCGGCGCCGCAAGCCGCTGTTCAGGCCGCTCCGGGAGCGCAACCCGGTGCTCGTCGGCGCGGTCGGCCTGCTGCTGCTCGCCGTGGCCGGCAGCGCCGCCTACAACGCCGACGCGCTGCCGGTGATCGGCGGCGGTACCGCCTACGCCGCCGACTTCTCGGAGGCCGCCGGACTGCGCAGCGGCAACGAGGTCCGGGTCGCCGGGGTGAAGGTCGGCAAGGTCACCGGGGTCGCGCTGGACGGCGACCGGGTCAAGGTCAGCTTCACCGTCCGCGACACCTGGATCGGCGACGCCAGCACCGCCGCGATCGGCATCAAGACCCTGCTCGGCGAGAAGTACCTGGCCGTCGACCCGCTCGGCGGCGCCGAACAGGACCCGGGCGCCCGGATCCCGCTCAGCCGCACCACCTCCCCGTACGACGTCACCAAGGCGCTCGACGGACTCGGGCAGACCGTCGGCGCCCTGGACACCGAGAAGCTCTCGGAGAGCTTCCGGGCGATCGCCGACACGTTCCGGAACACCCCGGAGTCGGTGCGCGGCGCCGTCGACGGGCTCTCCGCGCTGTCCCGGACGGTCGCCGACCGGGACGCCCAGCTCGCCCGGCTGCTCGCCGGCAGCAGGCAGCTCACCACCACCCTGGCCGACCAGAACGGCCGCTTCGAGAACCTGCTCGCCGACGGCAACCTGCTCCTCGGCGAACTGCGCCGACGCCGGGACGCCATCCACGCGTTGCTCGCCGGGACGAAGGACCTCGGCGCCCAGCTGACCGGCCTGGTCCAGGACAACGACCGGCAGCTCGCACCCACCCTCGACGCCCTCGACCGGGTCACCACCGTGCTGCGCGCCAACCAGGCGAGCCTGGACCAGGCCCTCGCCCTGGCCGGGCCGTACTACCGGCTGGTGGGCAACACGGTCGGGAGCGGCCGCTGGTTCGACAGCTACCTGTGCGGGCTCGTCCCCCGGAACTACCTGCCGGCCGGCACCCCGCCGGAGACCGGATGCATGCCGCCCCAGCCCCAGGGCGGTCACTGATGAGGTGGTCACAGATGCGCGTACGCGCCGGGCGCCCGATCGCCGTGGGCGCCGCCCTCGCCGTGCTGATCGGCGGCGCCGCAGCGGGAGTTCTGGCCGCCGACGGCCCCGACGGCCGGCAGGTCACGGCCTGGTTCGACCACGCCGTCGGCGTCTACGCCGGCTCCGACCTGCGCATCCTGGGGGTGAAGGTCGGCACGGTCGAGGCCGTCGAGCCGCAGGGCACCCGGGTGAAGGTCACCCTGCGCCTGCGGGACGGCATCGCGGTGCCCGCCGACGCGGGTGCGGTGGTGGTCGCCCCCAGCGTCGTCGCCGACCGGTACGTCCAGCTCACCCCCGCGTACACCGGTGGGCCTCAACTCGCCGACCAGGCGGTGATCCCCGCCGAACGCACCGCCACGCCCGTCGAGGTCGACCAGCTGTACGCGAGCATCACCCGGCTCAGCGACGCCCTCGGCCCGGACGGCGCCAACGCCACCGGCAGCCTCTCGGACCTGCTCGACGTGGGGGCGCGCAACCTCGCGGGAAACGGGAAGGCGATGGGCGAGACCATCGACCAGCTGGGCCGGGCCACCCGGACGCTCTCCGGCCACAGCGACGACCTGTTCGCCACCCTGGCCGCCCTGCAGTCCTTCACCACCATGCTGAAGGACAACGACGGCAAGGTCCGCGCGGCGGCCGACCAACTCTCCACCGTCACCGGGTTCCTGGCCGCCGACCGGCAGGAGCTCGGCGCAGCGCTGGACCAACTCGCCACCGCACTCGGCCAGGTGAAGACCTTCATCCAGCAGAACCGGTCCCGGCTGAAGACCACCGTCGACCAACTGCTGCCGATCACCAGGTCACTGGTCGACCAGCGGGCCTCGCTCGCCGAACTCCTGGACACCGCACCGCTCGCGGCGGACAACCTGCTCGCCGCCTACGACCCGGCCCGGCGGACGATCGACGGCCGCGCCAACCTCAACGAGCTGAGCACGGGCGCCCGGCCGGGCGGTACCGGCGGCCTCCCGCTCCCGCTCCCGCCGGTGGACACCGCCCCCACACCGGTGCCCACCCCCACCGCCGACCCCGGTACCCCGCCGGACCCGGACCCGGGCACGCCCACCGACCCGACGGACCCCGGGACCCCGCCCGACCCGGACCCGGGCACCCCCTCCGACCCGGCCACCGACCCCGGCGGCGAGAGGGCGGGCCGATGAACCGGACCACCGCCAAGGCGGCTCTCACCACGCTGGCCGTCGCCATCGCGCTGGCCGGCTGCACGCCCTCGCTGACCGCCGCCCAGGACCTCCCGCTGCCCGGCGGGGCCGACCTCGGTGCCCACCCGTACGAGATCGAGGCCCACTTCGCCGACACCCTCAGTCTGGTCCCGCAGTCCGCCGTGAAGGTGAACGACGTGGCCGTCGGCCGGGTCACCGCGATCACGCTCGCCCCGGACGACTGGTCCGCCGTCGTCACCATGAAGATCAACGGCGCCGTGCGGCTGCCCGCCGACGCATACGCGCAACTGGAACAGTCCAGCCTGCTCGGCGAGAAGTACGTCCAGCTGACACCGCCGCCCGCGAAGCCGGGGGCCGGCCAGGCGGCCGCCGCCACCGGGGACGCGGCGGGCCCGCTGGTCGACGGATCCGTCATCCCCGTCGACCGCACCAACCGCAGCGCCGAGGCGGAGGAGGTCTTCGGGGCGCTCTCCATGCTCCTCAACGGTGGCGGCGTCGACCAGCTCAGGACCATCACCGTCGAGCTGGGCAAGGCACTGTCGGGCAACGAGTCGCAAGTCCGCTCGCTGCTCACCCAGGTCGACACCATGGCCACCCAACTCGACGCGCACAAAAGGGACATCACCGACGCGCTGGACGGCCTCGACCACCTCTCCGCGACGCTGGCCGCCCGTAGCGTCCGGATCGGCGGCGTGCTGACCGACCTCGCCCCCGGACTGAAGGTCCTGGAGGAGCAACGAGGCGCCCTGGTCACCATGCTCCGCTCGCTGGACACGCTCTCCGGGACCGCCGTCGACACCGTCAACAGGAGCAAGGACGACCTGGTCGCGGACCTCAAGGCGCTCGCGCCCGTCCTGCAGCGCCTCGCCGACGCCGGGACGTCGCTGCCCGACTCGCTGCAGGTGCTGCTCACCTACCCGTTCACCGACGAGGTCCTGCGCGGCGTGAAGGGCGACTACCTCAACGCCTACCTCGACCTGACCGCCGCGCCCGGCACCCGGATCATCCCGGCGCTCGACGCCGACGACAACGCGTACCCGCCCGCGCCCGACCCCGCGCCCGACCCCACCCCCGACCCCGGAACCGACCCGGGGACGGACCCCACCCCCGACCCCGGAACCGATCCGGGGACCGACCCCGGCGCCGAGGCGCGGGCCCACCGGACCCCACCCGTAGCGCTCCCCTCCGTCACCGGTACCCGCCCGGCAGGGAGGACGCGCTGATGCTCACCCTCGGAACCCGCCTGCGCAACCTCGCCTTCTTGCTGGTCGCCGTGCTCGTCCTCGGCATCATTGCCGTCCGGTACGCCGACCTCGGACGCTACGTAGGAGTACGCGGCTACTACGTCGTCCAGGTCGAACTGCCCGAGACCGGCGGCCTGTTCGAACATTCGGATGTCACCTACCGGGGCGTCTCGGTCGGCCGGGTCGGCCCGATCACGCTCACCGCCCACGGTGTCCGGGCCGAACTGCGGATCGACAACTCCGCGCCCCGCATCCCCACCCGGCTGGAGGCCGTGGTCGCCAACCTCTCCGCCGTCGGCGAGCAGTACATCGACCTGCGGCCCACCACGGCGGACGGCCCCTACCTCGCGGACGGCTCCACCATCGCCGAGCAGGACACCCGGACGCCCGCGCCCGTCACCAACCTGCTCACCAGCGTCGACCGGCTCACCGGCTCCGTCCCCCTGCAGTCGCTGCGCACCGTCGTCGACGAGTTCGGCCAGGCCTTCGCCGGCCAGGACGCCAACCTCCGGGCCCTGCTGGACAACAGCGGGCGCTTCATCGCCGCCGCCGACGCCGCGCTGCCCGGCAACACCACCCTGCTGGTCGACGCGCGGACGGTCCTCGGCACCCAGGCCGAGGAGGGCGAGGCCATCAAGTCCTTCGCCGCCGACGCCCGCCTGCTCGCCGAGCAGCTCAGCGCCTCCGACACCGACCTGCGCCGGGTGATCGCCGCCGGACCGGCCGCCGCCGGCCAGGTCAGCTCACTGCTGAGCGACCTGGACCCGGGGCTCAGCGTGCTGCTCGCCAACCTCCTCACCACCTCCGACATCGCGGTCACCCGCCAGCGCGGCATCGAGGAACTCCTGGTCCGGCTCCCGGCGGTGGCCGCCGCCGGGGCCGGCGCGGTCGACGCGGACGGCCTGCGGGTCGGCATGGCACTGACCTTCTTCAGCCCGCTGCCCTGCACCGACGGCTACCAGGGCACGACCCGTCGCAACGGCCTCGACACCTCCGCCGGGCCGGAGTTCAACACCGCCGCCCGCTGCGCCTCGGCGCCCGGTACCGGTATCGGCGTGCGCGGTTCAGCGAACGCACCGACCGGAGGCGTGCCGGACCCGGCCGTACCGGGCGCCCTGCTGCCGGTCGCCGGAACTCCCGTCGCCGGCGCGGCCGGTACCGGTACGGGCACCGGGGCCGGACCCGCGGCCGCGCTGCCCGGCCCGCTCGGACTGCCGGCGGTGCCGGCCGCCCCCACCGACCTGCGCGGCCTGCTCGGCCTGGGCGGCGGTGCCGGATGACCTTCAAACGCCTCGGCGCCCTCGCCGCGGTGATGGCCGCGGCGGTCTTCTGCGCCCTGTCCGCCTCCTACTACGCGCAGGCCCGCACCGACGACACACTGGCCCTGGCGCGGGCTCGCGACACCGCGCTCGACGCCGGCCGGCGGGAGATCACCGAGCTCAACACCGTGGACACGCAACACGTCGAGGAGTGGCTGCGTGAACGCCTCGACGTCACCGCCGGCCCGCTGCACGACCAGATGCTGCGCGCCACCGAGAGCGACCGCGGCGCCCTCCAGCAGTCCGGTGCCTCCGCCCGCGGCACGGTCACCGACGCCGCCCTCACCGCGCTCGACCCGCGGGCCGGCACGGCGAGGATGCTCGCGACCGTGGAGGTGCGGGTCACCCCGACGTCAGGTGCGCCCACCACCGACCGCAAGCGCCTGGAGGTGGGCCTGGAGCGCACCGCCGCCGGCTGGAGGATCACCACCTTGGCCGCCGTACCCGTCGCCTCGCCCGGCCCGCAGGGCTGACCCGCACCCGAGAGGACGTCCCAGCGTGAGCAGAGCAGAGGTCCGGAATCCGGCCCCGGCGTCGCCCGGCCGGTCCGAGGAGGAGCCCGGCGCGCCGTCGGCCCGGTTGCCCGAGGAGGAGGCCGGCGCCCCGTCCGGCGCGCCGTCGGCCCGGTTGCCCGAGGAGCCCGACAGCGTCGGCCAGGAGGAGGAGCCGGCCGCTCAGGAGGCGCCGCCCGCGCGGCGGCGCCGGCAGCGGGTGCTGCTTGCGCTGGTGCTCGTCCTGCTGCTGGCGGCCGGTGGCGGGTTCCTCCGGCTCGGTGCCCAGCTGCGCGGTTCGGCGGACACCGCCGATCTGGCGCTGACCGACACCGCGGCCGCGGCCCGGGTGGCCGGCGACGTCGGCACGTCGTTGAGCAAGGTGTTCTCGTACGGGCCGACGGACACCGAGGCCACGGCCCGGGCGGCGCAGGAGCTGCTCGACGCCACCGCTGCCGAGCAGTACGGGGCCCTGATGACGGAGTTGCGGCAGCGCGTGGCCGAGCAGAAGCTGACGCTCAGCACCCGGGTGGTCCGTGCCGGCGTTGTCCATCTCACCGCCGACCGTGCGCAGTTGCTGGTCTTCCTCGACCAGGTCTCGCAACGCGAGGGCAGGGCCGCGACCGTGGCCCCCGCCCAACTGTCGGTGTCCGCCCGGCTGGACGGCGGCCACTGGCGGATCACCGACCTCAAGGCACGGTAGGGGAGGAACGGATGAGCGAAGGCAGCAGGAAGTCGCGGCGGAGTCCGCTGGTCCTGGTGGCGACCGCGACGGCCGCGCTGGCGGCCGGGCCCGCGCTGTGGTCGGGCTGGACCTGGTACGCGGCGGCGCACGACGACTCGGCGGCGTACGCCCGGGCCCGGGACACGGTGCTGGCGGCCGGCGAGCAGGCCGCGCAGAACATGAACACCCTCGACCACCGGGATCTGGGCCCGGGTCTGGACCTCTGGGAGAGTTCCACCACCGGGGATCTGCACGATCAACTCGTCCAGGGGAGAGCCAAGTTCGAGGGGCAGGTCCGGCAGGCGCAGACGGTCACCAGCGCCAGGGCGCTCTCCGGCGCAGTCACCGAGCTGGACGACCGGGCCGGCCGGGCCACCGTCATGATCGCGTTGCGGATCACCGTCCAGGTGCCGAACAGCGCGCCCGCGAGCAAGGACAGCCGGATGCTCGGCGAGCTCACCCGCACGCCCGGGGGGTGGAAGCTCAGCGCTCTCGGTCAGGCGCCGATGGGCGACAGCGCCGGGGCCGGGCCGTCGTCCGGAGCCTCGCAGCCGCCGGGATCCCCGCCGTCGGCCACGGCCGCCCAGCTGCCGGCCGGTGGGGGGTCGCCCGGGCCGACGGCTCCGCGACCGACGGCCGCACCGTCCGCCCCGCAGCAGCCGGCCGGCCACTGAACCGCAGGCGAGAGGAGAACCGCTGATGTCGACGACCCGCCACCTGGTCAACCGCCGGCGCCGTCTGGACGCGGTCGGCAGGAGCCTCGGCAGCCGGCCCGGACCGGCCCGAGGTGAGGTGAACCCTCCGGACCTGGCACCGATCACCGTCCCGGGCCGGGACCAGCCGGTCGGCCTCGGCGCGCGTCTGCGCGGCCGGACGGCTGCCGCTACCAGGGAGGGCACGGGGGAGGGGACGGGGGAGGGCACGGACGCCGGGGCCGGTGCGGTCCCGTCCGGCGGTTACCGCCACCGCCGGCTGCTCGTCCCCGTCGCGCTCGCCCTGCTGACCGTCCTGCTGGGCGGTTTCGCGGCGGTCGCCCTCGGCGCGGCCGCGGATCTGCGGTCGGCCCCGGGCGTGCGCAATGCCGCGCTCGCCGACCCGGCCCGCACCAACGAGGTGAAGGGCGCGGTCTCGCAGGCGGTCAACGCGCTCTTCTCCTACTCCTACGCGGATCCGGCGAGGAGCGACGAGGCCGCGAAGCGGCTGCTGGTGGGTGCGGCGGTGCAGCAGTACGCGGGCATGCTGGCGGAGGTCCGTGCGCAGGCCCCGCAGCAGAAGCTGGTGCTGACCACCACGGTCACCGGCGGCGGGGTGGAGACGATCGAGGGGGACCGGGCCCGGGTGCTGATCTATGCCGATCAGCGCAGCACCAGTACCGCCGACACCGCCGAGGCCGGGGACAGCACCTATGCCGCCGCGATGTTCGCGGTCGACGCCGTACGCCGGGGCGAGGTGTGGCAGATCGCCGGCATCGACACCTTCAACCGCTGACCGGCGCTGACCGGCGCTGACCGGGGTGGCCCGGCGCTGCTCGAGGTGGGCCGGGGTGACTCGGGGCGGGCCGGGGTCGACCGCCGAGGCGGCCACGGTGAGTGCGCAGAGGCGGCGACGGACACGCTCGGTGGGCCTGTGCGCACCGAGCGGTGCATTCGGGGCGTGATCGGGTCCCGACGGACGGATTCGGGGTGGCCGGCGGTGTCGTTTCGAGGGCGCCCGGAGGTCTGGACCTCCCCTCCACCGGTCGCAAATTCGGACATATCAGGCACTGCCGAGGTGAGGGTCCTCACAGGCCCCCGGGGACTACGGAGTCGGATAGTTGATCCTCGGCCCGGCTGCGGAGGTCTCGGCGGGGGTGGAGCCGGCCAGGATTTGGTCATTGCCGAGGTTTAAAGGGTCGACGGAGAATCCGTGCAGGTGGGAGACATCAACCCGAGTGCCGCATTTGTCGGAAATGGGTGGTTTGAGGGGGTGGGCCAGGGGTACCCGGGAGGGATTTCGGACCGGTGATCCCGGGGTCGGCTACGACCGGCCGTCGTAGCAAGGGGGTCTTGGCGGCCGCCGTCGGGCCCGCTAACAATTGCGGAGTCGCCAGAGACCGCAGCACCTGTCCCGCTGCGAATCTCCTTCGCCAGGCTCCGCCCCGTGCGGACGCCCAGCGCTCCGTCCCGACGTACGAGCCCCTGTCCGGCCGTGCGGAACCTGCGGACGTGAGCGCAGCAACCGATGAGGATCACCTTTCCATGCGCATTTTCTCCACCCGCCTGCGTGCTTCGGCCGCCGTGCTCGTGTCCGCCGCCGGTATCGCCGCCCTGGGTAGCGTCGTGGCGCCCACCGTCGCCGGCGCCACCACCCCGGCGTCCTCCGCGCAGGCCCTGGCCGCGCAGATCGTCCCGGCCAACCAGCTGGCGTCCTTCAAGCAGATCGTCGCCCACGAGAGCAGCTGGAACGTCACCGCCACCAACGCCTCCTCGGGCGCCTACGGCCTGGTCCAGGCCCTGCCGGGCTCGAAGATGGCCTCGGCGGGCGCGGACTGGAAGACCAACCCGGCCACCCAGATCAAGTGGGGCCTGAACTACATGAACGAGCGCTACGGCAGCCCGAACGCCGCCTGGGCGTTCTGGCAGACGCACCACTGGTACTAAGTCGAACCGGTACCTGCGCAACCACCCCACCAGCCACTACCGCGGCGCCCCGGCCGTCGGACAGGGGCGAACCGGGGCGAAGGTGAGGGATCCGGGGTGCGCGACCGCGCACCCCGGATCCCTCCACCGGCGCTCCGCCCGCCCGGTCCACCCCCGCTTCGCACCCACACCGTGCGCGGCGGACGGGAGTCCACCCCGCAGCGCACCACCGGTGATCCCGGTGGCAGCGCCGCAGCCGCCTGCCGAAGGCCGCCTCCACGAGGAGGCGGCCTTCGGCGTTCCCGCGCCGCCCGCCCGCCCGCCTGCCCACGCGGGAAGGGAACGCCGGGCGGCGTGCGGCGTGCGGCGTGCGGCCTGCGGCACACGGTCAACGGGCCCGGTCCGGCCGGACCTCGGTCCCGTCCGGCGTCTCGTCCCATCGCTCGGCCCACCCTTCGTCCCACTCGTCCTCCCACTCCGCGCCGAGGTCGCCGCTCCCGCCCCGGGCCCTTTCGGCGTCCGGGTCCGGCCGCAGGGCGAGCGCCAGCAGCGCGCGGTCGTCCTCGCCCTCGGCGCCCACCGACCAGCAGTCCGCGTCGGAGCGCACGAAGGCGGCCACCAGCTCCGGATCAGGCCGGTGCCTGCCCACGAAGCGCTCCGCCAGCCGCTCCAGCACGGGATAGAAGACGCCCGCGGTGTTGCGGGCCTCGCTGACGCCGTCCGTGTAGAGGACGATCACGTCGCCCGGTTCGAGCGGGTGGGTGGTGATCTCGGAGTCGGCCGGGGCCAGCGAGCCGAGCCCGAGCGGCAGATGCGGGGAGGTCCGGAGCCACTGCGCGCCGTCCTTGCCGACCAGCACGGGCGGCGGATGGCCGCGGTCGACGATCCGCACCTCGCCTGCGCCCTTCGGGAACTCCAGCAGTAGGGCGGTGACGAAGAGCTCCGCGTCGCCCGCCGCCCGGGGCGAGTTGCGGGCGATGCTCAGCTCGAGTCGCTGGGCCAGGCTGCTCAAATCCGCCCACTCGTGGGCGGAGACCCGGAAGCTGCCGAGCACGGCCGACACCGTCTGCACGGCGTCCAGCCCCTTGCCGCGCACGTCGCCGATGATCACCCGGACGCCGAACGGCGTCTCGCACAGGTCGTAGAGGTCACCGCCGACCAGTGCGCCGCGTTCGCCTGCCTCGTAGAAGCCCGCCGCCCGCAGCGGCCCGACCCGCTCCGGCACCGGGCGCAGCAGGGTGAGCTGCACCGCCTCCGCCACCGAGCGGGCGCGGATCAGACGGGCCTGGGCCCGGACCCGCTGCCGGGCCAGCAGCACCGCCGCGACACCGATCAGCGCGGTGGCCGCGTACAGGGCCAGATGGTGCTGTTCGTCGAGGTGGCCGGGTCGGCGGGAGGCCATCGCGACCTCCAGCAGGATGCAGCCGGCGGTGATCACGGCGACCGGGCGGGGGCCCCGGGTGGCGGCCGCCAGCGGCGGCACCGCGACCAGCAGGAAGCTCAGCGGTTCCCGGCTGTGGAAGGCCAGGTCCAGCAGCACGGCCAGGACGACCAGGAGCAGCGGCAGCCACCAGGACCACGTCCGGACGGCCGGCGGCGGTCGCCAGCGCCGGACCCCGGGGATCCGGGCGGTTCCGCCGCCACGGGTTTGCGGCATGGAACCACTGTAGGCATGCACGCGTCGCCCCGTCCTTCGACGGGCGTGCGGTCGGGGCGACCGCCGCTTCGGAGGTGTATCCGCAGCTCAGGCCGTGTCCGGGTGCCGGCCGGGCGCGCCGCCGACCCTGCTGCGGCCGGGCCGGGGACGGGCCCGAAGAGGCCCGCCGGGGTTCCGCTGCCCGGCGGAAGGCCGGGTGCCGGCGACGCCGCCGGTACGGCGGCCGGGCCGCCCCGCCCGGTGCCGGTCGGGCGCGGCCCGTCCGGGCGCGCGCGATTGTGTCACGCTGGTGGGTGGGGCGGAGCGGGACCGAGGCTGGAGGTCTGCGATGGCCGTGATCAGGGCGAACGGTGTGGCGCTCTACTACGAGATCCGGGGCACCGGGCCGAGCGTGGTGCTCGTCCACGGCTCCTGGGGGGACGCGGACTGCTGGGAGCGCGTGGCGCCGGGTCTGGCCGAGCAGTGCACGGTGGTGACGTACGACCGGCGGGGGCACAGCCGTAGCGAGGAAGTACTGACCCAGGGGTCGGTGCACGAGGACGCGGCCGACCTCGCGGGCCTGATCGAGGCCCTCGGCCTGGCGCCGGCCTTCGTCGTCGGCACCCTGTACGGGGCGATGGCCGCGCTGCGCCTCGCCGCCGCCCGGCCGGCGCTGCTGCGGGGCATCGCCGTGCACGAGCCGCCGGCGGTCGGCCTGCTGGCGGCCGACCCGGACCTGCGCCCGGTCGCCGACGACGCCGTCGCCCGGGTCGCGCCGGTGCGGGCGCTGCTCGAACGCGGTGAGACCGCCGCGGCGGCCGAACTGTACGTCGACACGATCACCCTGGGCCCCGGCGCCTGGGCCCGGCTGCCGGCGCCGATGCGTCACACCTACATCCGCAACGCGCCCACCTTCCTGGACGAACTGCGCGACCCGGACGCCTACGACCTCGACCTGGCCGCGCTCGGGGGCTTCGGCGAGACGGCCCTGCTGACCCAGAGCGACGACGGCGACCCGATGTCGACCTCGGTGCTGGACATCGTCGACCTCGCCCTGCCGAAGGCGGAACGGTACCTCTACGAGAACGCCGGCCGGGAGCCGCACATGGTGCGGCCCGCCGAGTACGTGCAGGTGACCCTGCCGTACGCGCTGCGCTGAGTCTGCCCTCCAGCCTGTCCGATTGCCCGCCTGGGCCCGCCCGCTCATTCGCCCGCTCGCCCGCCCGGGCCCGCCCGCACCCCTGACAGGTGTCAGGTACCGGGGGCGGGGGCGCGCTGGTTCTCTGGTCGTGGGCGCACCGTTCCGGGGCGCCGGCACCGACCACCCGTCCAATTCGACGGGACGTCATCTCCTGGGAGAACCATGTTCGCCGTACGCAAGCTCGCCCTGGCCGGCGCCGCGGCCGTGCTCGGGGTCGCCACCCTGGGCCTCACCGCGACCGCCGCCGAGGCGGCCGGAGGCTGCACCGACAACGGCAACGGCACCTACAACTGCCACGTCTGGAAGACCGCCCCGACCTTCTGGAGCGGCAACGTCCGGGCCGGCACGCTCAACGCCGGCACCAACTACTTCTACTGCCAGGCCGTCGGCGCCGAGATGTCCGACGGCGCGTACCACAACAAGTGGTACGCGAAGACCGACGACGACAGCGGCAACCGCGGGGTCTGGGTGAACGTGATCTACCTCTCGGGCGGCGGCAACGACGAGCCCGTCCCCGGACTCCCCTGGTGCTGAGCTGAGCTGAGTTGAGCTGAGCCGGGACGCCGAACCGGCTTCACCCCGGCTGCGAACCCCGCCGTGAGCGTCCCCGTCGTGACCGTCCCCGTCGTGACCGTCCCCGTCGTGACCGTCACGGCGGGGACGCTCCGCGTCGCCCGGCCGACGGGTCAACCGGTGTACTCGGCCAGGTACTTCATCACCTGGTCGACATGCGGCCGGACCCGGTCCGGCACCCGCCCGGCGTCGGCGACGGTCTTGTCGCTGGTGCGGTAGCCGGCCACGACCAGGGCGGGCAGGTCGGTGCTCAGGCCCCGGTGCTTGAACTGCTGGTCCAGCCAGCAGACGTAGTTGCCCATGCTGACGATGGCGTCCGGCGCCGACATGTAGTCCCGGTCGCCGTCGTTGTCGCCGTCCTGGGCCCAGGCGTTGAAGACCGCCGGTGTCCACATCGCGATCCCGTACTCGTCGGACTGCGGCCGGGCGGCGGCGGGGTCGAAGCCGCTCTCCGCCTTGAGCATCGCCGCCAGCAGGGCCGGCGTCACCTCCGGCTCCGGGCAGCGCCGGGCGGTCCCGGTGATCACCTCGCGCAGCCCGGCCGGGACGTCGGAGCTCTCGGGGATGGCGCCGACCGGCCTGCCGGGGCCGCCCGCGATGACGGTGGCGCCGGCGGTGGTGGCGGTGGCGGCGGTGACGGGTGGTGGGGCGGGCGGGGAGTCGCCGTCCCCGGGCAGCAGGGCGCCCGCGAGAGCCGCGCCGGCCACCGCCAGGGCCAGTGCGAGGCCGCCGGTGACCAGCGGGACGGCCCGGCGGGCCGGCCGACGGCGGGCCTGCGGACCGGCCGGCGGCGCGGCCAGGAGGCTTACCCGGCGCAGGAGTTCGGCCGCATCGAGCTTGCCCCGTTCGGCCGGGTCGGCGGCCAGGCAGGCGCCGATCAGCGCGCGCCAGCGTTCGGGCACGCCCTCGTCGAGCCGCAACGGGGAGGCACCCCGGGCGTAGGACTGGGCGGCCAGCGACCTGGCCCGGGCGGTGGCCCCGGGGAAGGGATGCAGCCCGCCGCTCAGCACCTGGTGGGCCAGTACGCCGAAGGCCCACACGTCGGCTCCGGGCCGCAGCGGGACGCCCCGGCTGCCGGCGCGCTGGGACCACCACTCCGGGGGCACGTGGTCGAGGGAGCCGAGCGGCGGGACGTACGCGTGGGTGCCCTCCAGTTCGGCGGTCAGCCCGAAGTCTGCGAGCCGGACGGCGCCGCCCGGCATCAGCAGGATGTTGGCGCCCTTCAGGTCGCCGTGCACCCAGCCGTGCTGGTGCATGTGGGCCAGACCGGCGCAGATCTCGGTGAGGACGCGCTGCGCCTGCGGCAGCGGGGTGTGCGGTGCGGCGGTGGCGAGCAGGTCCTGCAGGCTCTGTTCGGCGCGTTCCATCACCAGCACCACGGCGCCGTCGAGTCGGGGGTCGTCGGGCCGGTCGAGGGTGGCGGTCCGCAGCGTCCGCACCAGGCCGGGGTGGTCGGCCTGTCGGCTGAACCGCACCTCACGCTCCACGAGGTCGGCCATCGTCCGGCGCTGGCCGGGGGTCAGCAGGTCGGGCCGGAGGAACTTCACCGCGACCGGTGCGCCGTCGGCGAGTTCCTCGGCCGCGTACACGCTGCCCCAGCCGCCGGACCCGATCAGGCCGGTGATCCGGGTGCCGGCCACCAGCCGGCCGGCCGGGACGTCCAGCGGTGGCCTGCCGAGTTCGTTCATACGGGCTCGGGCCTTTCGGACGTCGGCCGGCCGGGTGGCGACCGGCCGGGGGTCAGCGGGTTCGGCGGACCGGGAGCAGAGCGAGGTGATCCTCGCGGACCAGGTCGAACCGCAGGGCCAGCGCGACGAGTTCCTCGCGTTTGCCTCCGACGGGGCCGGTCCGGGCGGCGGCCCCGGGGAGGCCCGCCTCGGCGGGGGCCGGCTCCTCACGCAGGCGCAGCTTGACGCCGGCCAGGTAGTCGATGTGGTAGTTGACGGCGGACCTGCTCAGGTCGCGGCAGCCGGGCAGGCCGCGCAGCCGCTCCACGACCTCGGTGGCGCCCGGCACCGCGGCGGACGCGGACCGCAGGCGCGGTTCGCAGAGCGCGAGCAGGACCAGGAAGTACTTGGAGGTCGGGTCCAGCGCGAACGGGCTCACCGTGTGCTCGCCCGTGCTGGGGCCGGATTCGCCGTCCAGGTAGGCGTGTTGGGGTGCGAAGACCTTGAAGTGGGTGCTGCCGCCGAGCGAGGGCAGCACCACCCGGGAGAACTCGAACGGCACCGGTGCGCCGAGCCGTCCGGGCGCCACCTTGAGGTGTTCGCCGGCGCCTTCCAGGTTCTCCACCACGTAGGTCGCGCCGGCGCTGAAGTTGGACAGCCGCCAGTAGTCCTCGGCCGCGGTGATCTCGCCGGCCCGCCGCGAGACGCCCTGGTCGTCCAGCGGGACGGCGGCGGGCCGGCCGGGGGAGCCCCGGCCGAACTCCGCGCTCTCGCCCGGGCCCATCCGCAGCAGCTCGGGCTTCGCCGCGGTGCCGCCGGGCCGCCGCCCCGCCCGCTCGGGCAGCTGCACGATGACCGTGTCCAAGGCGTTCCCCTTCCCGCGGCCCGGCGCGCGGCAGCGCGGCACGGCCTGACCAGGTCCGGGCGCGCCGGGCCCGGAGGTGTGACGTGCACGCAGCATCGTACGCGCTCCGGAGCGACTTGGTCACGCCTGGTCATCAGGTGTGGCCGGTACGCGACCCCCGCGTGGTCGGTGCGGAGCGGGGCCGCAGGCCGGAGTTGGTGCTGGACAAAGCTCCCGGCCCGCACAAGGGTGGTGGTCCATGGAGTACACCCACCTCGGCCGTACGGGCCTGACCGTCTCCCGCCTGTGCCTGGGCACCATGAACTTCGGCCCGCACACCGAGGAGGCCGACGCCCACCGGATCATGGACGCCGCCCACGAACAGGGCATCAACTTCTTCGACACCGCCAACACCTACGGCGGCCACGGGACCAGGGGCCGTACCGAGGAGATCATCGGCGGCTGGTTCGCCCGGGGCGGCGGCCGCCGCGAGCGGACGGTGCTCGCCACCAAGCTGTACGGCGAGACCGGGACCTGGCCCAACGAGGGCAAGCTCTCCGCGCTCAACATCCGCCGGGCGGTCGACGCCAGCCTGCGCCGTCTGCAGACCGACTACATCGACCTCTACCAGATGCACCACATCGACCGGGAGACGCCCTGGGAGGAGATCTGGCAGGCGATGGAGGTGCTGGTCGCCCAGGGCAAGATCGTCTATGTCGGCTCCAGCAACTTCGCCGGCTGGCACATCGCCCAGGCCCAGGAGGCCGCCAGGGCCCGCAACTTCCTCGGCCTGACCAGCGAACAGTCGCGCTACAACCTGCTGGAACGCAGTGTGGAACTGGAGGTCGTCCCGGCCGCCCAGCACTACGGCCTCGGCCTGATCCCGTGGTCCCCGCTGCACGGCGGCCTGCTCGGCGGGGTGCTCCGCAAGGAGCACCAGGGGGTACGCCGCAGCCAGGACCGCCAGGCCGAGGCACTGGCCGCCCATCGGGACCAGATCCAGGCCTATGAGGACCTCGCCGCCGAGCTCGGCCACGAGCCCGGCGACCTGGCGCTGGCCTGGCTGCTCTCCCGCCCGGCGGTGACCGCCCCGATCGTCGGTCCGCGCACGCCGGAGCAACTGCTGGCCGCCGTCCGCGCCCTGGACGTGTCGCCGGACCGGAAGACCCTCGACCGGCTGGACGAGATCTTCCCCGGCCACCGGACCGCCCCGGAGGACTACGCCTGGTAGCCGTCCCGGGGCGTGGGAGCACCCGCGCCGCCCTCCCGTCCCCGCGCGCCCGGGCGATTTCGTGCCGCCTTCCCACCGGGTGCGCCCCCGTCCGGGGCGCTCTCGACGGGAAGGCGGCGCCGGCCTGTGGCAGGGTCGGGCCATGACCACCGTCGCGGAGATCATCCACCAGGTGCCCTACTACTCCCAGTGGGAGTCCCCCGAGCTGGTCCGGGAGATCATCGCGGGCAAGCTGAGCGCCGCCGACGACCCCCTGTGGGGCCAGTCCGGGGCGGCGACGCAGGAGGAGTACGAATTCTGGTCCTGGCGGCTCTGCGGCATGGCCTGCCTGCGGATGGCGCTGGACCACTGGTGGGGCGTCGCGCCGCCGGCCGTCACTCTTGCGGGTGAATGCCTGGCGGCCGGTGCCTACGTGCGTCGCGGCGAGCGGCTGGACGGCCTGGTCCACGCGCCGTTCGCCGCGTACGCCGCCGAGCGGTGGGGGCTCGCCGCCGAGTCCCGGCCGGAGCTGCCGGCCGAGGACATACCGCGACTGCTGGCGGACGGGCGGCTGGTGATGGCCTCGGTGCACCCGGCGGTCCGCACCCTGGGGCCCGAACCGGCCCGCCGCGGCGGCCACCTGGTGCTGGCGGTCGGTGCGACGGAACGGGAGCTGGTGATCCACAACCCGTCCGGGTTCGCCGGCGAGTCGCAGGCCTTCGCCCGCGTCCCCTGGACGGATCTGCCGCGCTTCTACGCCGGCCGGGGCATCGTGCTCGGCCCGCACGGCGCCGCCCCGGCCGACCTCTGAAGGCCGCGCGGCCCTTCCCGGGCCCGACCAGCGGCACCCGCCCGGGCCCGGCCCGGTGCCGCCCCGGCCGACGAGCGGTGATCAGCCCGCGCCGGCGGGCAGCCCGATCGGGTTGATCGGCGGCAGGTCCGTGCGGCACAGCGCCGAGATGGGCTTGAGGTCGGCGGCCAGCCGGTCCAGCTGGGCGCGCGGGTAGCCCTCCCAGACCCGGGCCGCCGCGAGGTCGGTGGCGGCCTCCAGAGCCTGGTGGCGGATCCGGCCGCACTCCGTGACGGTGCCCCGCGCGGTCAGCCAGCCGCGCTCGACCAGCCGCTCGGTGGCCGCGTCCCACTCCTCGTCCGTCCAGCCGCGGTAGGGCTGCAGCTCGTCCCGCTGGACGTCCAGCGAACATCGGACCACCAGGGCCTCGCACCCGTCCAGCCCGGCGGCGACCAGGGCCGCCACGTGCCCGTCCCCGCGGTGCTCGCGCATGACCGTGGCGGCCTGCCAGAGCCGTGCCAGCAGGCCCTCGGGCCGGGGCAGCGCCGCGTTGGCCGAGGCCAGCACCCGCCCCGCGCAGTCCAGCCCGGCGGCGGCCCGCTCCAACTGGGTCACCACCCGCTCGATCCGGCCCGGCTCGACGTGCTCCAGCAGCCGCCCCAGCGCCGCGGCGGCGCCCGCCGCCCGGGCCTCCAGCGCGGCCTCCGGGGTGGCCCTGGTCCACACGTCGGGCAGGGCCCGCTCCACCATGCTCGGAGCGAAGTTGAAGAAGGCGGCGATCACCGGTGGAGCGTCCACCGCGCCCAACGGCGCCGCCCGTCCGGCGAAGTAGCCGCGCCAGCCGCCGCGCAGCCCGGCCGCCTCGTAGGCGGCCCTCCCCTCGGGGGAGAAGTAGGTGACGGCGTGCACCGGCTCGAAGAGCCACCACAACGCGCGGGCGGGATGGACCAACTCGGCCATCTGCAACCTTCCTCGGAGGGACGGGGACGGGACCACGGCGGCCGTCACGATAGCGCGCATACGGTGTGATGCGGGTCACGGGGGCGTATCGCCGTGTGCCACCGCCCGCCCGACCGGGGGATGATGTGGCCGAGGTGCCCGCTCCCGGCACCCTGGTCCAGCTGTGAAGGCATCGGAAATGGCGCAGATCAACCCCAGCATCCTGTCGGCCGACTTCGCGCGCCTGGCCGAGGAGGCCGAGGCCGTCCGGGGCGCGGACTGGCTGCACGTCGATGTGATGGACAACCACTTCGTGCCCAACCTCACGCTGGGCGTCCCGGTGGTCGAGTCCCTCGCGCGTGCCACCGACACCCCGCTCGACCTGCACCTGATGATCGAGGACCCGGACCGCTGGGCCCCGCAGTACGTCGAGGCGGGCGCCGGCTCGGTGACCTTCCACGTCGAGGCCGCCGCCGCGCCCGTCCGCCTGGCCCGGGAGATCCGCGCCAAGGGCGCCCGCGCGTCGATGGCCCTCAAGCCCGGCACCCCGATCGAGCCCTACGAGGACCTGCTGCCCGAACTCGACATGGTGCTGATCATGACCGTCGAGCCCGGCTTCGGCGGTCAGGCCTTCCTCGACATCATGCTGCCCAAGATCCGCCGCACCCGGGAGCTGATCGCCAAGTACGACCTGGACCTCTGGCTCCAGGTCGACGGCGGCGTCGCGGTCAACACCATCGAGCGCTGCGCCGAGGCCGGCGCCGACGTCTTCGTGGCCGGCTCGGCCGTCTACGGCGCCGAGGACCCGGCCGAGGCCGTCCGGGCCCTGCGCGCCCAGGCGGAGCGGGCGACGGCCGGCGCCTCCTGGGCCTGCCGCCACTGACGGCCCCGCCTGCGGGCCCGGTCCTGGCGGCCGGGCCCGCAGGCCGCGGTGCCGGAGTTGTCGATCACCTGTGACCGGGGTGGCACCGACCCCGGACCAGCACCCTCCTAGCCTTGGTGACTCACCGTCGAAGGGGGAGAGCGCTGTGGGTCGCGGGGAGACGGTCGAGGACGATGCGGGCACCGCGGGGGAGCGGACCGGCCGGCCGAGCCGGCGCATGCTGCTACGGGCCGCCGCCGGGGCCGGCGCCCTGGCCGTGGCGGCGGCCGGCACCGGAGTGGCGATGGCCGAGGACGTCCTGCCCGGCGGCGCACGGCTGCGCCGGGCCCTCGGCCTGACCGGCCCCGACGGCGTCCTGCCGGCGGCCACCGCCGGCCCGCTGCACACCGAGGACCGGCGCTCGGCGGCGCGCGGCACCACCGTACGGCTGATCACGATGACCCCGCCCGGTGTGCACCGGGCGGCCGATCTGCCGGTCTGCCTCGCCCTGCACGGGCGCGGCGCCACCGCGCGGACGATGGTGGAGACCGGGGTGCCGGAGTTCCTCTCGGCGGCGGTGGCGGCCGGCGTCCCGCCGTTCGCCGTCGTCGCCGTGGACGGCGGCAACGCCAGCTACTGGCGCCGAACCACCACCGGGGACGACCCGCAGCGGATGCTGCTGGACGAGCTTCCGGGCTGGCTCGCCGAACAGGGCCTGCGCCCGCCCGGCGGCGCGATGGGCATCTCGATGGGCGGCTTCGGGGCCCTCAACTACGCCCGAAACCGGGGCAAGGGCTTCGGCCCGGTCGCCGCGCTCAGCCCCGCCGTGTTCCGCACCTGGCCGGACGCCAAGGCCGTCGAGGTCTTCCGCGACGAGGCCGAGTGGCGCGAGTACGAGCCGCTGCTGCACCTCGACCAGCCGCTCGGCAGCCCGCTCGGCGTCTGGTGCGGTACCGAGGACCCGTTCTGCGACGCGGCCCGCCGGCTGGCCCCGCACGCCACCCGGGCGCACTTCCCGCCCGGCGAGCACAGCGGGGGGTTCTGGCGGCGGGTGCTGCCGGACGCCATGTCCTTCCTCGGCCGCGCCCTGGCGGGACAGCCCACCTGACCTGGTCACCGGTGATGACTTCTCGGGGCCGGCCCCGCCGTCCGGCCCGGTGCTTCGTGATCCACGCCGCCTGACGGATGATCGTACGGAACTCCGGTGCGAGCCGGCCCCGACCCCTACGGGTGGAACCGACATGAGCAATCTCGACCTCAAACCCTCCGCGACCCGCTGCGGCGGCGAAGCCAGCACCGGGCCGGTCAAGGAGCTGCTGACCGGACGTCAGGTCAGGCTCGGCGGGAGCACCGAGGTGCGCCGGCTGCTGCCCAACCTCGGACGGCGGATGGTCGGCGCCTGGTGCTTCGTCGACCACTACGGCCCCGACGACATCGCCGACGAACCCGGCATGCAGGTGCCCCCGCACCCGCACATGGGCCTGCAGACCGTCAGCTGGCTGCACGAGGGCGAGGTGCTGCACCGCGACAGCCTCGGCAGCCTGCAGACCGTCCGCCCGTACGAACTGGGCCTGATGACCTCCGGCCGGGCGATCTCGCACTCCGAGGAGTCCCCGCACGAGCACGCCCGCCTGCTGCACGGCGCCCAGCTCTGGGTCGCCCTGCCGGACAGCGACCGCCACACCGCCCCCGCCTTCGAGCACCACAGCGAGCTGCCGAAGGTCACCGCCGCGGGCCTGCGCAGCACCGTCATCATGGGCACCCTGGACGGCGCCACCTCCCCCGGCACCGCCCACACCCCCCTGGTCGGCGCCGACCTCGCCCTCACCGAGGGCGCCGAACTGCGCCTGCCGCTGGAGCGCGACTTCGAGTACGCCGTCCTGGCGATGACCGGCAGCGTCGACGTGGACGGCGTCCGGGTCGAGCCCGGCTCCATCCTCTACCTCGGCTGCGGCCGCACCGAACTCCCCCTGCTGGCGCGGACGGACAGCGCGATCCTGCTTCTGGGCGGCGAACCGTTCGAGGAGGAGATCGTGATGTGGTGGAACTTCATCGGACGGTCCGACGAGGACATCAGGCAGGCCCGCGAGGACTGGATGTCCGGCCCCCGCTTCGGCGAGGTGCACGGCTACGACGGTGCCCGGCTGGCCGCTCCACCGCTGCCGGCCGGGGCCCTGAAGCCACGGGGCCGGGCACGCTGAGCCGGAGCTCGACGGGTCAGTTGCTCGCTGCACCGAGCAGGTCGTTCATGGGACCGTCCCGGCGGACGACTCCGGGAGCTGCGACCCTTTCCAGGGTGTTGACGAGCAACCGGCGGCGCCCCGGGCGCACAGCGAGCAGAGGCACCCGCCACTCGGTGCCCCCATCGTCCTTCAGAACCAATATGGATGCACCTTTGGCCCGGGGGGCTTCGGCACAGACGCTCGCCAGCCGGGAGACCGGGATCGAGACCTGCCCGAAACCCTTGCGGACAGTGACCACAGCGGGCGCGACGGTGATCCGCAGCATCAGTGCCAGCAGTGGGATGCCCGCGCTGACCGCGACGGCCAGTGCGTAGCAGAAGGTTGTGAGCGCTCCACTCTCCAGCAGTGCTTTCGGCAGGGAGATGAGCAGTCCGGTCAGCGACGCGATGAGCAGCGGAAGGAGGCCTGGCCGGACCGTGATCGTCCGGCTGGCCTCAACGGGTTCGGGCATTCATATCAAATCCATTGGTAGCTGGTTCATTTGGGCCGATCCCCCTGGTTGCGGCGGAGCCTCCACGCGGGGGCTCCGCCGCACCGAGCCGACCGTTTCCGGGGATCCTACAGCTGACCTCTTTCGCCGGTCAGTGCGCCGGTCGGGGCGTCCTGCTCAGCTCCCGGGCCCGGGAGGACCCGGGAGCTGAGCGTCATCCGCCGCAGATCTTCTTCCAGGCGGCCAGGGATCCTTCGACCGCGACGGGCTTCGCCCCCCGCAGCCCGTTCATGACGGCGGGGAAGCCGCCGGCTGTGGCGACATCCGCGGTCAGGTAGGCAGCCTCCTTGCCGCAGTCCCAGCCGCTGCCGTAGGTGCATTTGTCGATGACGAGGGCTACCTCCGTGATCGTTGTGACAGCCAGTCCGACTCGCGAGATCACGCCGGCGACACCGGCGCAGGGCAGCAGCCCGAGGACGGCACATCCCACCGCGACGGTCCCGGCCACCGCGGTCACGGCCGTGGCCACGGAGTTGATCTGTGAGATGACATCGGTGTGGTCATGGACGAACTTGGTGATGTTGCCCCAGCCGAACAGGCCGGACGGGTCGGTCTGGTTGAGGGGATCACCGGCGCCGTAGCCGTAAGCGCTGAGCGTCTGCTGGACGGCGGGGTCGACGGTGAGGAACTGCGCGGTCGCCGGGTCGTAATAGCGCGCTCGAAGGTAGACGAGGGAGCTCTCCGGGTCCGTGTACTGTCCGGCGTACTGGAGTGCGGCCGTTGCCCCGGTGTGGGCGCTCACCACGCCATGGGGAGTGTAGGCGTAGGTAGCGCACACGTTTCCGGTCGCGTCGGTGAGGGCGCGGGTGGAGCCGAGCTGGTCATGGAAGTACCACTGGGTCGTGGAGCCGGTGATCTGTTCGATCGGCGCCCCCTCCGGCCCGTAGAGGTAGCTGGTGCTCCCGTCCGACAGGAGGTTGGCGATCTCGGAGGAGTCCCAGACGTAGTCGGTCGTGGTCGTTCCGACGGTCTTCCGGGTCCGCAGTCCGCTGCCGTTGTAGGTGAAAGCGGCGGTTGTCGCTCCCGTGCTGAGGCTGCTCAGCCGGTTGGCCTGGTCGTAGGAGTAGTTCGTCGCTGCCGTCCCGTTGTCGGACTTGGTCCGGTTGCCCTGGGGGTCGTAGGTGTACGTGGTTGCTCCGGCCGGCGGTGCGGCGCAGGCGGGACCGCCTGGCGCGGTGGCGGATGTCCCCCAGCAGAGCTGGTTGGCGGTGTCGAAGGTCTGCGTGACAGCGCCGACCTGCAGCGGGTTGTCCGCCTGGTCGTAGGTGTACCCGGTCGTCGTCGCGCCGGTGGTGGCCGACTTGAGCTGGCTCAGGGGCGTGTACTGGTAGGTCTGCGGACTGCCCGGCAGGCTGGCCGGCGTCTCACCGCTGACGCGGCCGCCGTCGTCGCGGGTGTAGGCGACCGAGGCCACGGTCACACCGCTTTTGGTCAGCGAGTCACTGAGCGGCTGAGCCGCGTCGTTGAGGGACGTGGTCGCCGTGGTTCCGTTGGGGAACACGGTCGAGAGCCAGTGGCCGTCGTCGTCGTAACCGAACGTGGTGGACTTGGAGTTCCAGTCCTTCACTGTGCTGAGCCGGTTCGCCTTGTCGAAAGTACGGGTTACCGTCTGGGCGGTTCCGGGGTAGGTGAGCGCGGTCTGGTTGCCGTTCTCGTCGTATCCGTAGCCAACCGTGCTTCCGGCTCCGTCCGCCTGCGAGGTGAGCTGCCCGAAGGCGTTGTACGCGCGACGGCTCGTACCGGTGCCGTCCGTCATCAGGACCTGGCGTCCCGCGGCGTCGTACTCGATGTCGGTCACGCCGGGCGTGCCCGTGTCGGAGTACGCCACCGCGCTGGGCTGCCCGCTCGGACCGTAGGTGAAGGTCGTCACCCGGCCGCTCGGGTCGGTGGCCGTCCTGCGCAGGCCGGCCGGGTCGTAGGTGGTCAGACTGGCGCGGCCGGCCGGATCGGTGCGCTTGGTCTGCCGGGCCTGAGCGTCGTACTCGTAACTGGTGACCACCTGTGCGCCGTCGACGGTCTGCTGGACCGTCCCGTCCGGGTTGTAGACGGTCTTGGTCTTGGTGCTGTCCGGGCGCGTGACCGCTGTCTGGTGTCCCGCGTCGTCGTAGTCGTAGTGGGTCACCAGGCCGTTGGCGTCGGTGCCGGTGATCCTGCGGCTGTTGGCGTCGAAGGTGCTGCTGGTGGCCTTGCCCATCGGATCGGTCGCCGTGGTGCGGTTTCCCCGGATGTCGTAGGCGTAGGTGGTGCAGCCCTTGGCGGGCGGGGTGCATCCGGGCAGAGTGCCCGCGGCCGTGCCGACCGGTGAGACCTCGGAGGTGAGCAGACCACGGGTGCTGTCGTAACCGTAGCGAGTGACCTTGCCCGTCTCGTCCGTCGCGCTGGTCACGGCACCCGTGGTGTCGTAGGACTTCCGTGCCACGTTTCCACGGGCGTCGACGAGTCGTGTCACGTCACCCGGGTGAGCGGCGTCGTCGTAGTAGGTGTTGGTGGTGCGGGCGGGCAGCGATTGGTCGACCGGTTGCTGGACGGTGCTCGTGAGCAGCCCATGGCCGTCGTCCGCGCTGTTGGTGCCGCCCGCAGTTGCGATGTGACCGGCTTCGTCATAGTTGAAGGTGCTCTGCAGGCCGGCCGGGTCGATGATCAGGCGGAGGTTGTCCTTGCTGTCGTAGGACTTGACGGTGGTGAAGCCGCGGGCGTCGCTGGCGGAGGTCAGGTTTCCGCGGTCGTCGTAGGTGAATGTCTGAAGGTTGCCGTTCGGGTCGGTGGCGGCCGTCACGCCGAGGCTCACGGGGTCGTAGGCATAGCTGGTGGTGCCGGCGTCCGCGCTGCCGTACCCCTTGGTCTCGGACTGCAGAAGACCGTTCTGGTAGGTGTAGAGGGTCTTGTGGCCCGCGGGATCGGTCACCAGGGTCTGGCCTGCGACCAGGTTGCCACCGCTGTCGGGACCGTAGGTGAACGTCGTTGCATGACCCAGCTGGTCGGTCTGGACGAGTACCCGTCCGGCGCTGTCGTACGTCATCGCGACGACCGGCGTGGGCGTGGCGGTGGATCCGAACTGAGCGGGCCACCGCATCGAGTTGACGAGATGGTTGGCGGTGTAGCCGTACTGGAAGTGGTCGTCGTCCTTGAGCGTCGGCGTGCGGGTCGTCCCGACCCCGTAGACGTCGGTCAGGTTCCCGTCCGCGTCGTAGCCGTAGGTGATCTGACGACCGGCCCCGTCTGAGAGGCCGGTGATGTGGCTGCCGGTCCAGGTGAGGGTGTACGCCCGCCCACCGGGGTCGGTGACGGTGTGCAGGTGACCGTTGCCGTCGTAGCCCATCGTGGTGGCATAGGCCGGGCTCGCCTTGCTGCCGGACAGATCGGTCTCGGCGAGGAGGCGGCCGTTGCCCGCGTCGAAGGTGAAGATCTCCTTCGACTTCCGGGTGAACGTGTATGTGCTGCCGCTCTTGGTGAGCGTGGCGTTGTAGCGCGGGGCGGACGGCGCGTAGACGCCCGCCGTGTTGACGAAGGTGACCTCCGAGCCGTCCTCCTGTTTGACCGTCACGTTGCCGGTGGCACCGTCGGTGCTGGCACTGAGGTTGTAGGAGTATGTCCAGCCCCAGCCGAACGGGCCGTCCACGGCGAGGGAACCGTTGGGGCCACTTGGGTCCGCGAGGGCGGACGCATAGCTCCGGGTGAAGTTGAGCGGCGTGCCGCGGCCGGGAGTGGTGAGGTCGGTGAACTGGTCGCCGAAGTATCCCGTGCTGGTGTCGACAGGGTCGCCGGCGGTCCGGCGGGCGCAACCGCACTGGATGAAGGAGGGGTTGCTCCCCTTGGGAGCGTCCTTGACGCCCGGCGGGCCGCCGATCGGCTGACCGGGGGTGCCGCCCATGGGGATGAATGCCACGGCGTCGTAGGCGACGTCGTAGTCGGCGTAGTTGATGTTGCCGGCGCCGGACACCTCACTCTTGTTGGTGAGTTTGACGTTGCCGCCGTTCTGCATGGCGAAGGTGCCGATGGTGACCCATTCCTCGGTGCCCCAGTTCTGGTTCACCCGGATCTTCCACGGTGCGACCCCGCCGCCGGGGTTGATCGTGTAGACGACGTTGGTGGCGGTCGCCGCGGTGGACGGCAGGTGCAGTTTGATCTTGTAGTACTGGAGTTTGGGGAGGTTCGGGGTCCAGGTGCCGGTGTTGATCAGATCCGGGTTGGAGCCGTCCTCGGTGTGGGTGAACAGGATGTGGCCGCCGAATCCGGCACCCAGCTGGTGGGTGTCGATGGCCCCGATCGGGTCACCGGCGGCGTTGGTGCCGTAGGCGTAGGAGAAGCTGCCGCCCTGGGACCAGTTCGGGGGTGACCCGCAGCCCACCAGGTTCAGCGGTGGCTGGGTCTGCGCCTCGTCGACGATGATCGGTGCGCCGTAGCCGGCGTTCCCCACCTTGGCCGAGTCCAGTGAGCAGGTCGGCGGGTGCGGATGCGGCTTGACCACGGCCGGTTCGGTGGACCCGGCTCCGACGCTGTAGGAGCTGGTGGCGCAGGTCGTCGCGCAGTCCGGGATGGTGGTGACCGCCTGGTGCCACCAGCACTGGAGGCTGGTGAGGGTGCAGTACTTGGCGTTGGTGGCGCCGGTGGGGTCGCAGTGGTTGTCGGCGGTGCAGAAGGAGGTGACAGCGGGGATCTGCAGCCAGGTCTTGCCGCCGTGGTAGTCCGGCTTGGCGTACCCCGGCTGGTTGAAGCGCAGGATCGGCTGGCCGATCCAGCCCATGATCCGCTCCTGGTAGGGCCAGCTGGCGGGGTGCGAGGCGTCCGCGTAGGAGGTCTTCAGGTAGGGCGCGCGGGTCGGCGGGTAGTCCGGGTTGCGGGGGTTGTTGGCCCAGCCGAGGCCCCAGTTGCCCTCGCTGCTGGTGCAGGTGGGGCCGGGGACGCAGCCGGTGGTGTTGCCGAAGGCGGCGGTGGGCTGGATGCCGGAGTTGTAGGCCCAGGCGGCCAGGTACCAGTTCTCCAGGTAGCGCGGGTTGCCGCCGTTGACGGTGATCCCGGCGTCGTAGAGCTGGTTCCAGGTCTTCTCCAGGATCACGAGGCCGGCGGCGACGTTCTCCTGGTAGTCCACGCCGATCTTGGTCTGACCGTTGACCGAGTAGCTGGTGTCACCCTTGGACATGCCGCTGGTGATCTGGCCGAGGCCGTAGCCGCAGTCGCCCTTGCTGTAGTCCATGTGGCTGATGGAGCCGCCGGCGCCGTAGTAGTCGCCGACCAGTGCGCCGCCGGAGATGCCGGGCAGGGCGTGCCAGGACGCCTGGCTGTAGTTGCTCTCCTGCGCCACGATCGCCTGGTACAGCGAGCGGGGTACGGAGTCGAAGGAGTCACCGGCCGGGTGCTTGAGCGGTACCCGCGCGAAGTCGCTGTTGGGCGCGTAGGCGGCCAGGCCCAGGTTCGCGAAGCCGGCCGGGCGGGTGTAGGTGGAGCCGGTCAACAGGCCCTGCTCGGCCATCTCGACGGCCCAGGACACCTGCGCGGTGCCGGGCTGCATCACCTGACGGTTCTCCGCGAGGCGGTCCACCGCGCACTTGGGGGTCGCGGCAGCGGCCGTGGCCATCGGCGCCGCGAGCGCCGCGGCACCCTCCGGTGCCTTCGCGTCCGGAGCGGCTTGCGCGCTCTTGGCGCCGGCGGCGGGCGGGGCGGGCTCGCCGGCGGCGGCCGGAGCCGCCGCGGGCAGGGAACTGGACACCGGTGCGGAAGCACCGGGGGCGTCCCGCTTGAGCAGGGTGTCCTTCGCGGTGCTGACCACCAGCGGTGCGGAGGCGGTCGTCTGCGGACCTGCTCCGAGCACGGCGCCGCCGTCCAGGGAGACCTCCGCCGTGCCGAGCGGCAGCTTGCCGGTGGAGACGTTGCGCAGGCCCGACTTGGCGTCCAGCTTGGTGGCGCCCAGGGCGACGGGCTGTCCGGCCCGACCCTGCATCAGCCGCAGGGTCGCAGTCGGCCCCTCACCCAGGGCGGAGACCTTGCCGTCCTTGGCGCGCATCAGGGAGGACGTCGACTTGCCGTCCTTCTGGACGGCGAAGGCCACCGCACCGTCGGCGGTGGGGCGCAGGTCGTAGGCGAGGCCGTCCACCTGGGCCAGCGTGACGGGTTCGACGGGCTTGGCGTCCGGGGACGACGGCGGGATCTTCACCAGGGCGGCGCCCTGCGCGCCGACCGGGCCGTCCGGCGTCGGCACGACGGAGGTGACCTGGCCGGCCACCGTGCCGGATTCCTTGATCGTGCCGGACGGCAGATCGACCGTCAGGACCTGGGTCGTGCGCTGGTCCGAACCGGGGTTGACGGTGAACTCCGCCGTCCGTGCGACACCGCAGCCGGGGGAGTGGTACTTCAGGGCCACACCGCTCGCCACCGGCTTCACGGTGCCGGCGGTGAGGTCCACCGAGTAGGCGAAGGCCCCGTGGTCACGTGCCTCGGCCAGGTTGACCGCGCCGGCCGGAAGTACCGCGACGGCAGCGAACTTGCCGTCGCCGGAGACGCACTGGTACCCGGTCCACGAGGCATCCTCGATGCTCCCGGGACGCAGGAGCGCGATCTCGTTCCAGTGGTAGCCGCCGGCGCCGGTGGCGACGTCCAGGTGGTAACCCGCGTCGTCACCCCAGCCGTTCAGCAGGACGTCCTGGGCGGGGCCGAGATTGCTCTCGGCGGCCGAGGTCGCCGACGGCGCCTTGGGCGAGTCGGCCCGCGCCGGTGGACTCACCGCGGAGAGCCCCCCGGCCACCAGGGCCATGGTCAGTAGTGCCGTCCCTGGTATGCCCAGGGCCGGTCGTGGGTGTCGATACATCAGCTCTCTCAACTGTCGGCCGGAACCGGCCGACGCTAGGGGTTGACGGTGCCGGGTCGACCCGTCGGGTCCGAGGGGCTCTGCCGGCACCGCAGGCAGGAGTTGTTCCGGCCGGCCCGTGGGTCGACGCCGCTTGCGCCGGGGACGGGGGCCGACCGGAACAGGGTCAGCGGCGCAGCGCTTCGAGGGGCTCGATCCGGGCCGCGCGCAGGGCCGGGTAGAAGCCGGCGACGAGGCCGACGAGACCGCCGATGAAGGGCGCGGGCAGGACGGTGGCCGGTTCGATGACGGCGCTCCAGTGTTCGGCGACGGCGATGGCGAGTACGGTCACCAGGCCCAGGCTGGTGCCGACCAGACCGCCGAGCGTGCCCAGCGCGGTGGATTCGGCCAGGAACTGGATCCCGATGTGGCGCGGTCGGGCACCGAGCGATCTGCGCAGTCCGATCTCCGCGGTGCGTTCGAGGACGGCGACCAGCGTGGTGTTGGCGATTCCGAGGGCGCCCACGCCCAGGCAGATGGCGGCCAGCAGCAGGAAGAGGCCGGACAGGTCGGTGCTGACCCGGTCGCGCAACGAGTGCGGATCCGGCGGGGCTTCGGCGTTGAGCAGGCGGGGCTGATCGGGACGCAGGGCGACAGGGGCCTGCTGGGCGATGAGTGTGGCCGCGCCCAGGCGCACATGGATGACGGACTGCGCGGGCCGATCGACGGGGGCGCCGTACGCGGTCAGCGCGGTGCTGGCCGGGATGATCACGCCGAGCAGGGACTCCGGCAGCCGCCGGGTGTCGGAGATGATCCCCACGACCGTGTAGGCGGTGTTGTTGACGAACACGGCGGGCTGGTTGTCGACCCGCGTGATGCCCAGGGCCCGGGCGGCCGCCGAGCCGAGGACGCAGACGTGTTCGCCGCGCTCCTGGTGGAACGAGTTGAACAGCACACCGCTGGCCAGCGTCGGCTCCATCGCGGCGAGCGTCCCGGGTGTGGCCGCGTAGAGGCCGACTCCGGCGCCCTGCCGTCCGGTCGCGGGAGACGCCGCCAGGGGTTTCGTGGCGATGACCGGACCGCGCAGCGGGACTGCCCACCAGAGACCGCCGTCGACGACGCCGTCGAGGGCGCGCAGGCGGGCGTCGGTGTCGGCGGGGAACCCCGTACGGGCCACCTCCGTCGACGGAGCGGCGTTCTTCGGAGCGGCGGGAGTCCCGTCGGTGACGGTCACCGTGGTGGCCCGCAGGACGTCGAAGGACTTGCCGATCTGATGGGTGACGGTCGTGGTCAGGGCCAGGACGGCGACGAAGACGCCCACGCCGAGCACGGTTCCGAGCATGGTGAGGACGGATCTCGCCGGCCTTTGGACGAGGCCGGCCACCGCCTCCGCGACGAGGTCGCGAAAACTCAGGCGGGTAAGTGCGGAGCGGCGCTCCCGCCGTGCCCGCGATCGCACGAGGAGACCTCGCAGGGCTGTGGTGGGCTTCACGCGCTCTGACTCCCCGCTGTCTCGTGCCGCGGCCGGAGTCGGCCGTCGCGGATGGTGATCCTTCGGGTGGCGCGTGCGGCGACCGTGGGGTCGTGAGTGATGACGACGACGGTGACCCCGTCGCGGTGCAGCCCGTCGATCAGGTCGAGGACCGTCTCCGCGGTGGCCGAGTCGAGGTTGCCGGTGGGTTCGTCGCACAGCAGCAGATCGGGAGCGTTGAGCAAGGCGCGTGCGACGGCGACGCGCTGACGTTCGCCGCCGGAGAGGGTCCCGGGCAGCGCGTCGAGCCGGTGGCCCAGACCGACCCGGCGCAGAACCGCCTCGGCGGCGGCTCGGCGGTCACGGCGGGTGCCGGGGATGTACAGCTGGGCGAGGGCGACGTTCTCGCTGGCCGTTCGGTGCGCGATGAGATGGAAGGCCTGGAACACGAAGCCGATCCGTCGGCCGCGCAGCGCGGTCCGCCCGGCCTCGTCCAGCTCCTGGACGTCCGAGCCGCAGAACCGGTAGCTGCCCGAGGTGGGCCGGTCCAGCATGCCCAGGAGGTTCAGGAGCGTGGACTTCCCGGACCCGGAGGGCCCGGTGATCGCCAGGTAGTCGCCCTGTCTCACCGTGAGGTCGGTGGAATGCAGTGCCTGCACCGGCGGGCTGCCCGGGAACGCCCTGGCTACCCCGGAGAGCTCGATGACCACGGCGGACGGCGCCACGGGTGCCTCGTCGTCCGTGCTGGGCAGCAGCGTCACTGCCCGATCACCACCCGGTCGCCGGCCGCGAGTTCGCCGTCCGCCAGGGGTGTGACCTGGACCAGGCCGTCCGCGGAGGGCCCGACCGTGACGTTGACCGGCCGCTGGGTGCCGTCCTGGGAGACGGTGGTGACGTTGGTGCGGGTGTCGGCGCCGGCGAAGACCGCCGCAACGGGAACGACCAGGACAGGTCCGGTCGTGGTCGCCGAGGTGATGGTGATCCGCACGTCCTGACCGGCCCAGAGCCGGTCCCACGGGGACTGCGGGCTGATGGCCAGCGGAACGTAGGCGGCGCCGCCGTTGGCCGCGGGCGCCGGTTGTCCGGTCGGCTGTCCGTCCTTGGCCTGTTTCGTGTCGCCGGGCGCGACCAGGGTGCCCACCGACGCGATGGTCCCGTCGGCCTGGCGGCCCTGACTCTCGGAGAGGACCTGGACCGGCATTCCCGGCTTGACCAACGAGGCCTGGGCAGGGTCCAGCGACCCCGTCAGCAGCATCTCACCCTGTGCCACCGACAGGACCGGGCCCTTCACGCTGTCCCCGACCTCGAGGGGCAATGCCGACACCCTGGCCGGGAACGACGGCAGGAAGAGGCATTCCGAGGCGGGCAGCATCGGGCCGTCGACGCGCTCCGCCTGCTCCAACGCGTCCTCCGCCCGGGCCAGTCCTTGGCGCAGGCCTGTGAGGTCCGAGCCGCCGCCCCCCGGGCGGGCGCCCGTCGACGGATCGGCTCCGCCGGCCGGGGGAGCGGCAGGAGCGGAGGCACCCCCGGTGGCCGCGGTAGCGGGCTGCTGGCCTTCCCGCAGTGCGGCCCGAGCCCGGTCGACCTCCTGCCGCGCCGACTTGACCGCTGCCGCTGTGGTCGCTCCGGTGACGGGTGTGGGATATCCCATCGCCGTGTAGAGCGCCTTGAGAGCCCGTTTGGTACCCGGCCCGAACCTTCCGGGCTCGTCCGTTCCGACGTCATGTCCGAGCTTCTTCAGCGCGTTCTGCAGCTGAGCGACGTCGGCGCCGCTCTCCCCGGGCGTCAGGTCCCGGTAGGTCGGCAGCACCCCTTCGAGGGCGAACACCGGGCGCCCCGAGTACTCCACGAGGGGCACACCGGCCGTGACCTCGTCGCCGGTCCTGACCATCACCCGGGTGAGGACCGCGCCGGCCCCGCCCGGATTGTCGTCCGTGGCAGCCACCGAGGTCGGCGTGATGGACACCTTCTTCCCGTCGGAGAAGGTGCCACGCAGGACCACGGTGCTCCGCAAGACCTGGGAGGCCACCGCAGCGGTGATCACGCTCGCCTTCGGCGGCCGGGTGTCGGCCGCCGCCTGTGCGGGGGACTGTACGAAGGAGGAACCCGCGACCGCCCCGACGGACACCAGGGCTGCGCCCACCGCGGCGGCCAGTACGGCTCGTCTGCGGCGGGTGATCCGGCGTCCTGCGACCGGTGGTGCTTCCTCCGACGGTACGGCGGTGAGGTCCATGTCCTTCGTTCGCTCGATTCGGGTCCGTGACCTGCCCAGGGAAGAGGGAGGCCGAAATGTCGGTGTCAACCGGTCACTGAACTAGCTGCTTTGACGGCGGCGGAGACGCGCTCGCGGACTTCGTTGAGCGCCAGCTGGTTCTGCTCGATGAGCTGGTTCTGCACCTGGGTCTCGGCCCGGAACCAGACTCCGACCAGGTCGGTCTTCTCCTTGCAGTCGATGTCGGCGAGAGCGACCGTCAGTTGGGCCGACGACGGCCCCTGGGCGCTGCCGCCGGGCGCGAGCTTGTCCGCGTTGTAGGGCACGTCGACGGTGTAGCCCCGTCCTGCCATGCACAGGGACCACTGGTGCAGCGCCTCCTGCACCGCCGGGTCGGCCTGTGAGGCGTCCAGACTCTGGCTGTCCAGCCGGCCGGGCAGGGTGGTGTCCAGCATCCCGCCGACCTTGTCCAGGCTTTCCCGGCGGCAGCCCTCCTTGGGGACGGGAATGCCGTTGTAGGTGGGTGCCGCGGGGGCCGCACCGGGCTTCAGGGCGACGTGACCGCTGAAGACCGCGATCTCCGCATCGGTCATCCGCGGTCCTGCGGGAGGCGTGTAGGAGTCGTCCCCGAGGCCGTAGCCGAACTTCGCGGCCAGCTCGCGGTCGGTGATCCCGTACCGGCGGGCCATGTTGGTGTCGTCGTAGATGCTCGACGGACTCCCCTCCGAGGACGGAGGGGAGTAGGAGAACCCGAAGCGCGCCATGCAGTCGTGGGTGAGGCTGCCGACTGCCGTACTGATGGTCCTGCGCTGCGCGTAGTTCTCCATGTAGGCGGCCATGGGCAGTGCCAGTCCCTTCGCCAGGCCACCTTGCGGCGTGGCGGGCGGACCCCCTGCCGGATTCGCGGCGCCCGAACCCTTGGACGTCGCCGGGGCGGCCCGGCCGCCGGTGTCCGTGGCGGACGGCGAACAGGAACTCAGTCCCAGCAGCGCGCAGACGGTGAGAACCAGAGCAGCTGGTGCCGCCCGGAACGAGCGACCCGACTGGGTTGACATAGCGGTCATGTGTGAAGTGCTTTCTCGTGAGGTCGCCGAGGGGAAAGTGCTCACGACCGGCGTCCCGCGCCTCCGCACCGGCGGCGTGTCACTCCTCTGCTGGCGCACATACGCGACTTCTCCTCAACGTGGTGGCTGGTGGCTGGTGGCTGGTACTTGGTGGCTGGTGGCGTTCCCCGTAGCCGGTGGGTCGGGCGGCGCCGTCTCCCAGCGACAGGACGCCATGTGTCGGATCCTGGGGCGGATCACCAACTGATCACCAACGCCTCACCAACGCACACGCCGTGAACACGGCCACCGGACCGCTCCGACGCCAGGAAAGGTCCTGTGCTCCGAGCGACCTCGGGCCCGGCGCGTTCGCTCGGAGCCGGCGCGGTGGCCGGGCATTCGCACGCGGCCTGCACCGGGGACGGGGGCGCCCGGGATCGGCGTCCGTCCCCGCCGGCGGCAGGTCAGGCGAAGCGGGTGTGACCTGGGAGGACCGACACCCTTGCGGTGGCGGGTCGCCCTGGCGGACGGTGTGCCAGGAAGCTGTTTCGAAGAGGCAGTTCGGGAATACGGACCGTCGTGCTCCGAGGTGGGCCGTTGACACCCGGGCCGACGGCGGAGGCCCGTCTCCCGCCGCGGGTCCGGTCCGCCGGGCCGGTTGGCAGCTCGTTGGCCCCCCGTTGGTGGCCGAGGCCAGACTTCACTCCGTCGGACGATCGCCGTACGTGCCGGCTTCACCGGAGCGCAGGCCCGGTTCGTCGAGTACGAGCCGCGACGGCACGCGCATGTCGTTGTGCCGAAGGCCTGCGATGCCGTGCCACCAGGGCATCCGGCTCGCTCGATCGGAAACCGCTCAGGCGCCGGCGGACTCCGATCACTCCGAGCGAGAACTACGGCGGACGCTCGACCGCCACCGGCGACAAGGACGTCGCCGGAGCAACCTCACACTCTCGATCTGCTCGAATCCGTTCGGAGGAACGATGAACGCGAAGTACTTCCGCACAGCTCCTGTCCGAGTCATGACGTTCGCCGTGGCCCTGCTCGCCTCGCTCGCCACGGCGACGCAGGCCCACGCGACCACGGCTGACAGCTACGTCAGCAACAACTGTGACACCATGGCCAGTTCGGACTGCTGGACCGGGACGAACGTGCTGATCGTGCATTACAGCCCGATCAGCAGCTACAGCGCGAGCGCCTCCTTCCTGGGCAACGTCTCCAGCTACAGCGGTGCGACCCGTGCCTCCGACGGCATCATCACCAACTACCACTACGTATTCTCGGGCGACGGTGCCGGCAGCGGCCAGGGTGTCCGCAACAACGCGGCTTCGGTGCTCGCCTGTTCCTCCGCCGCCAACTACCGCGTCTACTACAGCCCCTCGTACCAGGGTCACTCCCAGTACATCTCGGGGGACTGGGGCTGCGACGACGGAGTCAACCTGGACTCCACCCTCCGGAACAACAACGCCTCCCAGCACTGGGGCTGACATTTCGTCATCCATGTGAAGCTCGGCCGGAGCAGGCAGACATGCCCTGCTCCGGCCGGAGCGCGATCACGTCCGGTGTCTGCGGCGACGGCGGACGCTGACGGGGGGTTCGCCATCTCGTCCGGACTGTGGAGCGGGCGCCCCAGCTCCTGCCCTGGCAAGGATCGATCGTTGGTGGCCGGTGAGCGGCGGCAGTAGGAGGGGAGTACGAGGGCGGCTCCCTGCTGATCGAGACGTCGGTGCTGCCCACTTCGGGGACGAGCTCCGGCGCCGTGGCCCAGGTCGAACTTCACCGCGAAGTTCCGGTCCGTCATGCCGTAGTGGCGGCCCATGACGGCATCGCCGTAAAGAGCTCGCGGGACTCCCGCCCGAATGCGGAGGAGCGTAGGAGAACCCGAGTCGTGCCAGGCGGTCGTGCGTGAGGCGCCCAAGTACCGCGTTGACGGTCCGGTGCTGCGGGTGATTCTCCCCGTAGGCGGCCGGTGGTGGCGCTACCCCCTTGGCCGGTTGGTCCCGCGCGGCCGCGGGCGGGGACAGCGGCGCTCTCTCGCTCAGAATTCCTCTGATCCCACCCGTGCTCGGTCCGTCATCCCCAGGCCTGGGAAGCGTTGTTGTTGTGGAGGGTCGAGTCCAGGTTCACGCCGTTGTTGCATCCCCAGTCGCCGGATATGTACTGGGAATGGCCGCCGTAGTTGGAGTTGAAGTAGACTCGATAATTTGCTGCGGAGGAACAGGCCAGTACTGATGCGGCATTGTTCTTCACGGCCTGGCCGCTACCGTTACCGCCATTCGAGAAGATGTAATGGTACGTCGTGTACAGGGATCCGTTGACGGCGATCATCCCCGCATAGTCCGAGACCTTCCCCAGGAAATGAGCCGAGGCGCTGTCGGTGTACCCGTTCGCATCGACGGAGTTGTAGTTGACCCACAGCACGTTCACTCCGCTGCGGCAGTCGGGGTTGTTCGCCACCGCGCAGTTGTCAGAAACCCAGCTGTCGGCCGTGTCCGCTCTTGCCGGGGCAGCGAATGCAAATGGGGCCATCAAGACGGCGACGACTGCAGTCGGGCGGATGAATCCGGTGCTCCTGGATTTTATTCCCATTGCTGTTCCTTTGCTGGTCGGTGGCGCGCTTCGAATTGAGATGGCCGAACTGTGTGGAGGATAACGGAGCGCACCGTATGTGTTTCTGCGGTGCGCTGAATACTTCACTCGAGGTGGCCAGGGCCGGCGGGTTTCGACCGCTGGGCTCGGCGCGAGCCGAAGACCCCGGACGGTTGCTGCCTGCTCGGGTCACGAGATTGAACCTGCCCCCAGCGGGCTCTGGAGGGCCTTGGTATTCGTGGTGCCTGCTGCATGAACGTCAGATCGATTGCGCACTCATTGAATCAGTCTGAGGCCGAGTCAAATCGGGCATATCCGATTGCTATTGGTAAAGTTTTGGTATAATTCCCCTCGGGTTAATTGGACTATGAACTAAAAGGTCGCCATACATGCGCGCATGCCTGCCAAGTGCGGACAGGGGTCGATGTGTCCGCATACGGCTACGGCGGTTCCACGGAGCGTGAACACTGCGGGTGCGTCGTGGGCGCTGCCTCGGAGGCCGGTGCTGATGCGAGGGTGGCCGCGGGTCTGATCGCTTCTTCGGTGGTCTCGCGTCAAGTTGCTCTGTTGCCAGGCTCGTTGCCGCCATCGAGCAGTGGCGAGCCACGTTTGGGCCGGTCGACGGACGGGTTCGGGGTCGCGCAGGCATGCGCGGTGGGAGTCTTTCCGGCCTCCGGATCCGCCGGCGACGCTCGAGGGGATCGTCGGGCGCACGCGGGAGAAGCGCGGGTGTTCACGGCGGCCACCCATTTCGGCGGTTCCTGCCCCCGCGTGCGTCGGGCCTCGGGAATGTGTCCAGATCATGTGATGCATGGAACTCCGTGATCTTGGAAGCCCTGCCTACTCGCCCAGGGTGTTAATTTGTAAACAAAGCCGGACAAGCTGGGCAATGACCCGCCCGGGCCCTGTGGCCGGTGTCCGTCGGAGTGCTCCCTTGACATGAGCTGCCGACCCGTGATGACAATCTGCGTCGTCCGTAGGGAATCCATCTGGGGGGTGAAGCAGGTGGGTCTTCGCGTGTTGGGCGGCGCGACTTCTCTCCGTCGGGGCACAGCCGCAGTCGCATCGCTGCATCCGCTGTTCTCTTTCTCCTTGCGGTGGTTCCGCCATCGAACTCGAATACCGAAGGAGGATTTATTTGTGGACGATCCGGTAGCAATGAAGGGATCTCGGACAGGGCGGGGCAAGGCCCGGTTGAGGGCCGGCGTCTCACTGCTGTGCGCAACTCTGCTCGCCGCGGGCGGCCTCGTCGCGGCCGCGGTTCCCGCCTCGGCGGACCCCATATCCTGCTGGCAGTCCGAGTGTGACGGTCAGTCGCCGGTGGGGACGGAATGCGTCTCGGATGCGGTGGTCATCGAGGAGGTCGTCTTCTCGACCATGATCAACATGAAGCTGCTGCACTCCGCACTGTGCAGCTCGTACTGGACGAAAATTCAGATCGATCCCTCCGCGGGCCTGAACTCGAGATATGGCGGGGTCGTCTACGTGCCGCAGCTCGGGGGTACGGAGGCCATGCGGAATACGGGCGAGATCAATTCTACGAATGTCGGGGCCGCCAGCCCGATGGTCAGTTCGATGTACTCCGTCAAGGCCTGCTACACCAATGTCAGCAGCAGCTTTGACCCGAGCCCCGAGGACAACAGGCAGGGCGGCAGCGGACAGTGCACCCGATGGCATTGAACAGCAGGCGCGCAGGAGGCGGATTCGTCATGAGGAATCGAAAGTCGACCGTCCGATGGTCGGCCAGGATCGCGTGGGTGACCTGCGCCGTGCTGGCCGCCGGTCTGTTACCGGAGGCCGGGTTCGCCGTCGCGGATCAGCCCACGGGCAGCGCGGCCACCGCGCAGAAGGGAAACGGTCAGCTCTTCGCCCAGCCGGATGACCAACTCGGCCGGAGCTGGCGAAAGGCCACCGACGTCTCGGTGATCGGGTCCGGCGACACGGCGGGCTTCCACATTCTTCGCGCGGACGAGTCCTCGGCGTTCAGTTACAAGGAAGTCGCGGTACTCAAGGAGGACATCCTCGGCGACATCGGCCTGTGGACCGGCTATGTCTGCACGACCGGTACCGGACGGTACGCGGCGGCGGTCTACGCTCCGTCCTTGGCGGCGAACAAGCCGGCGATGATGCAGAAGGACGCCTTCGCCGCAGTGGTGGACCTGGCCACCGGCAAGGTGACGAAGGCCATCACAGGAGTGGAGCTCGCGTACTTCTCTCCTGGGTGTGGGAGTACCGACACCGTGGTCTTCACCCGGAGCGATGTCGGCGACGACGGTCGTGGCGACACACAGGTGTACGACGTGGCCGCAGCCACCGGCAAGGTGCTCAGGACCAGCACCGTGCGGGGGCAGTTCACCAATCCCCTGCCGACGTCCGACGGCAAGGACCTGGGCGTTCTGAACGGGCAGCTTGTCGAACTCTCCGCCGACGGACAGGCCACCGCCCTCGCGGCACTGCCAGGACGGTTGTTCGCCCTGGTTCCCTCGAAGGACAGCGCCGTCGACCTGGCGATGGTGGTGGACGGTAAGGACGCCGTCCACCGCTGGACGGGGAAGAGCCTCACCGAGCTCGGAACCGCGCCGCTGGGATCGGTTGGTCTGTTTCCGCAGGCGGACGGTGACCTGATCGCGGGCGATGTGAAGGACATCGACGTCAGCGGCGCACCTGGCCTGGGCAAGGCGGAAGTCTCGGTCAAGCCGGTCGCGGCCTCCCGCTTCGGGCACCTGCTGACCACGTCGGTGGTCTCCGAGCAGCTCAAGGGAGTCGTTTCCAAGGTCGGTCCGATGACGGACGTCGACGGTGCCGGCCACATCCAGGTGTCCGCGCTGGCCACCGCCAGCGGTTCGTCCGGCAGTGCGGAGGTGGTGACGGCGGCAGCCACGGCGGCGAGTTCCGAGGCCGCGGACGAGGAGCGGCTGATCGACGGCAACAAGGAGAGCGACGTCCTGGCGGGCGTCGGGGTGGCCGTCGAGGAGCCGAGCAGCAACTCGCATTTCTCGAACTGTCTGGTCAAGCGCAACGACGTGCACGCGCAGGCCTTGCAGCCGAGCACCAACATGGTCGAGTGGGCGGTCGACAACGCCGTGCACGGCAATCTCACCGTATCCCGCCCGGACAATTTCCTGGCGACCGGTGAGCCGGCCCACACCCCCCAGGGACTCTTCCCCGCGGTCCCGTTGAGCGGCGGCGGCACGATCCCTGCTCAGGTGATGCTCGGTATCGTGGCGCAGGAATCCAATCTCAAGCAGGCGTCCTGGCACGCGGTCCCCGGCGACGCCGGAAACCCGACGCTCGGCGACTACTTCGGCAACGGTGGCAGCATCCATGCCTACCCGCAGTACGGCGCGGGTGACTGCGGCTACGGTATCGCCCAGGTCACCGCCGGGATGTCCGAAACCGGATATGAGATCTTTTCGGCTCCGGAGGCCTATGCCATCGCGACCGATTACGCGGCCAACATCGCAGCCGGAGCACAGATCCTCAGCCGTACCTGGAACCAGCTCAAGTCCCTGGGCATGAACGTCAACAGTGGCAGTGCCAACCACATCGAGAACTGGTCCATGGCGCTCTGGGGCTACAACAGCGGCGTGTACACCGACCAGGCGGCGAACGGCGGTCACACGGGCGTCGGTTGGTTCAACAACCCGGCCAACCCGCACTACCCGGCGAATCGTCAGCCGTTCCTGCGCGCGACGTACGACGACGCGGCGCACCCTGCGAACTGGCCCTACCAGGAGAAGGTCATGGGCTGGGCGGAGACACCTCAGCTCACTTACAGCGCCACACCCTCGTACTCGAAGCCGAATTTCCCCATCACTCCGATACCCAGTCCCTTGCTCAATCTGAGCACCAACTACACCCTGTACTGCAACAGTTCCAACGCCTGTACGCCCAACCAGACGCCCGACGCCTGCCCGGCGGAGAACAGCTCCTGCTGGTGGCACGGTTCGGTGTCCTGGTTCACCGACACCGACAGCTCCGCGTCGACCGAGAATCTGAAGTACGCCCTCGGCAGCGCCGAGCCGCCGCTCCAGCGGAAGTACCCGCAGCCACCGTGCAACAGTGTGCCGGGCACGCTGGGGACCATTCTCATCGACGATCTGCCGAACCCCAATGACAACGTCTTCGGTTGCAACGAGTCGCGCGTGCCACCCAAGGGGAAGTTCAACCTGCGGTTCGGTGACAACTTCACCCACACCCGTAGCGATGGCACCTGGCGCGCGACCGAGGACCTCGCGCCGATCGACCTCCACCAGATCGGCGGAGGCTACGACGGTCACTTCTGGTTCACACATGGGTACTCGAACGCCAGTAACAACCTCTTCCACAAGGTGACCGCGACCTGGACGCCGGATCCGCAGTACCTGCCGGCATCGAGCCAGGCGGGGCAGCGATTCGACATCTACGTGCACCTGCCCGACCACGGTGCGCAGGGCATCGTCGGTTACAAAGTGCAGCCCGGGACCAACTCCGCCGGCAAGGGCGCACGTTCGTGCCGGGTCAACCAAGGCACCAAGAGCGGTGGGGCGAACAAGTGGGTCGAACTCGGCACACTGCAGCTGTGGGCCGGCGGCAATGTGCAGGCCGACAACACCTCCGAACCCAACTACACCGGTAACGAAGACTTGGCGTTCGATGCCATAGCCTTCGTTCCGGCTGCATCCGCATCCACCACCGCACCGTGCTGGACGGATTGACGAGTAGTCAGGTCGCTTGTCATCCAGGCCGCAGGGGCGGCCCCAGGCCGCTCCTGCGGCCTGGGGCCGCCCGTCGATGTGCTCAGCCCCTCGAAGGAGCCCTCTTGAGTGCCGCCCACACCCTGAAGCGCACGGTCGCGGCCGTCGCGGCCGTCGCGAGTCTCGTCGTCCTGACCGGATGCTCGGCATCCCACTCCAAGGACGCGGACAAGCCCGGCGTCGGATCCGGTGCCCAGCTCGGTCCGGGTGAAGGGGAGGAGTCACCCTCCCCGGCGGGTGCGGGCACGTCGCCCGGCTCCGGTGCGACGCCTTCGCCCTCCTCGACGGGCTCGTCCGGTGCGGTCCCGGACCCGCAGAGCCTGGCGAGCTGGCCCGCTGAACCGGTGGACGCCACCAAGGTCCCGGACTTCCGGAGTCAGGTGATCAAGCCCGGGTACACCGGCGAGTCGTACCTGGACCACCTGGCCGTGACCTGGGGCATCACCCTGGAGGCCCGGCAGAAGATCGACTTCCCCGGTAGGCCGACCGTCTGGCACACGTCGGGGGTCAAGCAGAGCGGGGAGACGAAAACGGCGATAGCTGCGGTCTGGAGCCTCGACGGCGACCTGATGTCCGTGTCCTGCCTCGTGACGGCCGCGGCCCCCCGTCGCGCGGACTTCCTGCACGACTGCGCGAGCATGAGCCACCCGGGGGCGGCGCCGGCGGCCGCCAAGGCCTGGTTGGACGAGGTGGAGCCCCGGGTGGACGCCACCTTCGCCTCCGGGAAGGGCACCGCCGTCGACAGCCCGCTCCACCGCGCCGGCCCGGTCGCGACCGTGCTGCAGAAGTCGCGCGACGCCTCGTACGGTGGTGATCGCTACGAGCTGTACGCCTTCGGTACCGGTTCGAACTGACCTGATCCGTCGGGCGGCACCCCGGTCGCAACAGCCCTGGAACGCTGCCAGGTCGGCCGAAGGGACCCGGGGGCATCGTCCGGTCTCCGGCACGGCCGGGTTTCGCAGGTCCGACCGGATCGATGCCGGCCTTTCGTCGACTCGGCGGCCCCGCCTCGGGGCAGCTCCGGGAGGAGGCGCGACGGCCGGCCGGAGCTGCCCCGAGGATCGGTCACTTCCGCCGGAACAGGCGGTGCGTCACGCCGCTGGGGCTGGGGACGACCTCCAGGTGGAAGCGGTCGAGCAGTTCGTCGGGGGTCGCCCAGAGCCGGAGTCCGGACCCGAGCTTCACCGGTGAGACGGCCACATGCATGGTGTCGACGAGGTCGGCGTCGAGGAACTGGCGGACGGTGGTGACTCCGCCGCCGAGTCGGACGTCCTTGCCCTGTGCGGCCTCGCGTGCCTGTTCGAGGGTCGTGGCCGGGTCGCCGTCGACGAAGTGGAAGGTGGTGTCGGAGAGGCTGAAGGACGGACGCCGGTGGTGGGTCATCACGAACGCCGGGGTGCGGAACGGGGGCTCGTCCCCCCACCAGCTCGATCATCGAAAAGGCTGTCACAGACGGCGCCCGGCCCCGTGCAGCGACGCCGTTTCGCGTGAACCGTCCGGCCACGGTCGCGCGCCGGACGGGGGCGTCCGGGCTCCCGTACGCTCCGCCCGCCCGCCCGCTTGCCTGCTCGCCCGCCCGCTCGCCGACTGGGCGAAGCGTCCTCGTGCCCGGGCCGGTCGTCGCGTGCCCGGGCCGTGAGGTCCCGGCCCGGGCGCGCGGTGGAACTCGATGACCGTGGGTCAGTGGTTCTTGCCCAGGCAGAGGACGAAGGGGTCGGACGACTCCTCCAGGTAGGCGGCCTCGACCTCCTCGACGCTCTCGCAGGCCTTGGTGTCGCTGGTGTTGCGGACCACCTTCAGCACCTTGAAGTCGGCGTCGGCCGCACCGCAGTCGACGATGGCGACCTTGGGCTTGTCGCTGCTGCCGCTGTTGTGGACGCAGTTGCCCACCTCGGCGATCGACGGGTCGTCCTGGATGTAGTAGCCGAAGGCGAAGAACGCGACGACGGCAACCAGGACGATGCCCAGGACCTTCTTCACCTTCTTGCCGGTGCTCGGCCGTGCGGTGGGCGCGATGCTGGTGCCGGGCGGGAACTCGGGCAGCTGGTGGGGGGTGTCGGCTACCGGGGGAGTGCTCAAGATCATTCCTTGCTCAAGGCGGTGCGGTGTCGCCAGACCGTAGGTGTCGGGACCGGCCCGGTTGTAGGTGTGCCGGGTGATCGTGACGCAGTCGTGCTGCGGCGCCCCGGCGAATCTGGGCAATCGGGGGCGTTGATGCGTCGGCGAACGGCTGTTGCGCCAGGTCAGCGCTGCCCCTACGCTGAGCGCCGCGCAGCCAGCGCCTCCCCCCCGAAGGACCCGGATGAACGACAAGTCGACCCGCAAGTGCCTCGCCGTAGTGACCCCGGCGCTCGCGGCTCAGGAGCGGATCGAGCTGGTCGACGTGCTGCAGATCGGGAGGGTGTCCGCCAAGCGCAGGGTGGCGACGGCGGCCCTGGTCGGGGCCGTCAGCGGCGGCACCGTGCTCGTCGCGGTGCAGCCCCGCGCCTACTTCATGGTGCTGACCGACCGTCGGCTGTACCTCGTCGACAACCACAACGGCACCGTGGGACGGTCGATAGTCTCGGCCACCCCTCGGGACAAGATCACCGCGGGACCGCTCCGCAAGCACCTGCTCACCCTGTCGATGGAGGTGCGCTTCACCGGGGTCGCTGAGCCGAGCCGGTTCAGTTGGGGTCGTCTCCAGAGCCGGACGGCGCTGGCCATCGCCGATGCTCTGACGACCTGACGCCTCGATGAGCTGATGCCTTGACGACCGGTCGCCGCAGCGGGGCGTTCGGCCCGCCCTGACCCGCGTTCACGCCTTCAGCGGCTCCACCGCCGTGTACCGGCCTTGCGCCGAGGAGGAGGCGGCCGCGGGGCCGGCACCCGTTCTGCGGTCAGGGTCGTACGGCTCCGCCATGACGACGCTGAAGCGGTCGGCGCCGGTGACCCATGCGCCGCGGCGCATCACCGCGACCAGCTGGTGGCTCTCGGAGTCGAGCACGACCAGGTCGGCGCTCTTGCCGGTCTCCAGCGAGCCGATGGAGTCGGCGAGGCCGAGCAGGCGGGCGGGGACGGTGCAGAGCGACTCGACGGCCTGGTTGAGGCTGAGGCCGTTGAGGGTGACCGAGCGGCGGAAGGCGACGTCCAGGGTGAGGGTGGAGCCGGCGATGGAGCCGCCCTCGACCAGCCGGGCGACGCCGTCCTCGACGCGGACCTGCAGCGGGCCGAGCGGGTAGAGGCCGTCGCCCATGCCGGCCGCGCCCATGGCGTCGGTGATCAGCGCGACCCGGGAGGCGCCGGCGGTGCCGTAGGCGAGGTCCAGCACCGAGGGGTGCAGGTGGATGCCGTCGTTGATGAGCTCGACGGTGACCCGCTCGTCCTCCAGGAGGGCGACGATCGGGCCCGGCGCGCGGTGCTGGATGCCGGGCATCGCGTTGAACAGGTGGGTGGCGACGGTGGCGCCGGCCTCGATGGCTTCGAGGGTCTTGGCGTAGTCGGAGTCGGTGTGGCCGACGGCGGCGATGACGCCGAGGTCGGCGAGCATCCGGACGGATTCGAGTCCGCCGGGCAGCTCGGGGGCGAGGGTGACCATCTTGGCGTGGCCGCGGGCGGCGTCGACCAGTTTGCGCACGAGTGCGGGGTCGGGGTCGCGGAGCAGGTCGGGGCGGTGGGCGCCGCACCGGTTGTGGGAGATGAAGGGGCCCTCGAAGTGGACGCCGGCGAGGATGCCGTCCTCGACGAGTTCGGAGAGGACGGCGGCCTGGCGGCAGACTTCGTCGATCTCGCCGGTGACGGTGCTGGCGACGGTGGTGGTGGTGCCGTGGGTCAGGTGGGTGCGGGCGGCGGTGAGGGCCTCCTCGGCGATGCCGGAGGCGTAGGAGCCGCCGCCGCCGCCGTGCACGTGCAGGTCGACGAAGCCGGGGACGACGGTGTGGCCCGTCAGGTCCAGGTCGCCCGGCTGCCGGTCGCCGCCGAAGGCCGACAGGGTCGTCCCCTCGACGGTGAGCCGGCCGTCCTCGACGACGCCGCCGGGCAGGACCAGTCGGGCACCGGCCAGGACGATCTGGTCGCTTCTGGTCACGCGTCAACCTCCAAGAGCGCAATCGGACCGCGCAGGTTTGACTGTTCCTGATTGAAACGACGCTACTCTACTCAGAAATACGCATCGTAGGGCGTTTCCCGGGCAGGCGAAGCCACCGGGAGGCCCGTCGGGTCGACCTGCCGCTGGAGGCCGGGACGACCTCGGTCGGGGCTCGACGCCGTTCGCCGAGCTGGAGCTGGAGCTGGAGCTGGAGCTGGGGGCTGGAGCTGGAGCCGGGGCCGGGGCCGGGGCCGGGGCCGGGGCCGGACCGGCTCGGGGAGGGTGCCGGGCCCGGCCCTTCGCCCGCCCGCCGGCGTGTGAACGGGTGAAGCCCGCCGCCCAGGCCCGAAGGCAAGGACGGCGGGCTTCACCCGGCGAAGTCCGGGTCAGTTCGGAAGCGGCGCCGGGGCCGTGGCTTCCGGGGTGGCGCTCTCCAGGGTGGTGGCATCCGGAGCGGCCGCGTCCGGGGTCGCGGTCGCGGCCGAGCGGCGGCGGGCCAGGCGGCCGGAGAGCTGGTAGCTGCCGCCCATCAGGGCGATCACGCCGACGGTTTCGAGCGTGCCCCAGACCCAGGTGGAGGTGCTGACCTGCTTCGCCGCGAGCTTGGGGAGCTTCTTGGCGGGGATGGGGGTGGCGGACTGCTCCGACACCTGCGCCTGGTAGGCCTGGTTGCGGGCGGAGCCGTGCAGGAAGGGGGCCACCAGGAGCAGGGCGAGCGCGAGCACCACCTCGACGGCGACCACCAGCGGGAACTTGCGGAGCAGCACGGTGACCAGCGGGCGCTGGTCGCCCTCGTCGCGGAGCGCTTCGAGGCGCGGGTGCAGCCAGAACTGGTTGAAGGTGCCGAGGAGCAGCAGGCCGCCGAAGATGAGGATCTTCACGCCGAGCACGCGGCCGTACATGGTGGTGACCAGCTGGGTGAGGCCGTCCACGTGGGCCCAGTACAGGAACAGGCCGGACAGGGTGATGGCGGCGACGCAGGCCATGGCGGCGACGGAGAAGCGCCGGACGGCCACCGACCAGAAGGCGCGTCGTTCGGTGGTGGGGACGGCGCCGGGGACGGCGAGCAGCAGCAGGCCGGCCAGGCCGCCGAACCAGACGCCGCCGCCGAGCAGGTGCAGCATCCAGACCAGAACGTCGAAGCTGCCGCGGCCCCAGTCGGCGGGCACCTTGGTGGGGAACTTGGTGGCGCCGAGGGCGGCGGACGCGGCGGCCAGGCCGGCGCCGAGCAGCCAGCCGCGGGCCCGGCCGGCGGCGACCGAGCGGACCGTCAGCGGGGCGACCAGGGCGGCGGCGACCAGGACGAGGGTGATCTCCAGCCCGTCCAGCCGGCCGGCGTTGGTGCCGTCGAAGAGGGAGGCCCAGGCGGCCGACCAGTCGTAGCCGTGGCTCTTGGAGGCGCTGTGGGCGAGCTCGGTGAGCACGGCGGGGGCGGCGAGGACGCCGGCGACGACCGCGGCCCGGGCGATCCGGGTGGTGACGGCGGGGAGGGCTGCCGGCGCGGTGCGGGCGGCGGCGGGGCCGGTGGCCAGGACGGCGAGGGCGATCAGACCGACCAGGCCCATCAGGGTGACCCAGGTGGTCCAGGACACCAGGCTGTCGACGAAGGGACCGAGGGGGGTGGAGGGGGCGGCCGCCGCCAAAGACGTCAGGGCAGGGGGTATCACAGGCGAGGGCACGGGGGGCCTTCCATCAGCAGGGGAAACAGTGGCTTAGGGTAGCCACACCTAAGTCGGGTCGCAACACTCTGTGGAGGGACGGTCTCGCCCGCCGTACCATCAGGGGCGTGCCGGTCCGGCCGCGCCGAGGGAATCCCGTCCAGTACGGAGAATGCTCGTTCGTGTACGGGGCCGGGCTGCCCCCACCAGCAGTCCGGTCCTGCAGAAAGTCGCTGGTCACGGCCTGTCGGGGGCCTACGGACGGGCGCGCGGCCGAACCCGGCGGGACGCTGCCGCACGCCGTCTCGGCCGGGCAGACTGGCGCCCATGTCACTCACACCACCAGCCGGCCGCCGCCGCGCCGGACCGGGAGAATCCGCCGGACCGGACCGCCCCAGCACCGGGGCGCACGGGTTACCACGTCAACCGGCACCCCGCCGTGCGGCCGCGGGCGGGCACATGGTGATCTGCGGCGACGACGCGCTGGCGCACCGTCTGACCGTCGAACTCACCCGGCTGTACGGGCAGCGGGTGACCGTCGTCCTGCCGTCCGCGGAGCGCGGCCACGGCCCGCAGATCCGAGCGCTCGCCACCGAACACAGGCTGCCGGTGGAGATCGTCGAAGCCGCCGTGCTCGACCATGCGGCGCTGGCGGCGGCCGGGGTGCGGAACGCCGTCGCGCTGGCTCTGACCTCGGAGGACGACCAGGCCAACATCCATGTGGCGCTGCGGGCCCGCAGGATCAACCCCGCCCTGCGGCTCACCGTCCGGGTCTACAACCGCAAGCTCGGCCGACGCGTCGAGCAGCTCCTGGACCGGGCCGCCGCCGCCCGCCGTCCGGATCTCCCGTCGGCCGCCCCGGAGGCCTCCACCACCGTCCTCTCGGCGTCGGCCACCGCTGCGCCCGCGCTGGTCGCCGCGACCGTGGCCGGTCTCGGTCACGTCGTTCAGGTCGACGGCCAGCTGCTGCGCGTCAGCGAGGTCGCGCCCGGTGGGCCCGCCGCGGGCCGTGCGGTCGCCACGCTGGCCGCCCGCGCCGAGCGGCCCGAGCACGACCGCGACGAGGAGTTGCTGCCCGATCCGGCCCAACTCCCGCCCGACGGCCGCCGCACGGTGCTGGAACTCGTCGGCCGGGCGCAGGCACCGAGCCGTCCGCGCCGGCTGCCCGGCCTGTCCGCCCTGCCGCTCGGGGCGCTCTTCTCCCGCCGCCTGCGCTGGTCGCTCGCGGCCCTCGCCGCCCTGGTGGTGCTGTTCGCCGCCCTCACCGCGGCGATCAGCGGGACCACCCCGCAGCACGCCGCCTGGCTGACCGTCATGGACGTGCTGGGCGTGGGCGACCCGGCCACCGAGGACGGTTCCGGACGGAAGATCCTGCAGATTCTGACCGCCGTCAGCGGGATGCTGGTGATGCCGCTGATGATCGCCCTCGCCCTGGAGGCGCTCGGCGCGTTCCGCAGTGCCTCCGCCCTGCGCCGGCCGCCCCGCGGGCTGGCCGGTCACGTCGTGCTGGTGGGTCTCGGCCGGGTCGGCAGCCGCGTCCTGGAGAGCCTGTGGGAACTCGACGTCCCGGTGGTCTGCGTGGAGCGCGACCCGACCGCACTGGGGGTGTCCGCGGCACGGGCGTACGGGGTGCCGGTGGTGATCGGGGACGCCACCCAGGAGGGCGTGCTGGAGGCCGCGAAGATCGGCCGGAGAGCCGCTCTGGTCACCCTGACCGGCAACGACAGCGCCAATCTCGAAGCGGCCCTGCACGCCCGCGAGGCCAACCCCGAAGTCCGGGTGGTGCTGCGGCTGTTCGACGACGACTTCGCCGGCGTCGTCTACCGTGCGCTGCGGGACTCCTACCCCCGGGCCGAGACCCGCAGCCGCAGCGTCTCCTTCCTGGCGGCGCCCTCGTTCGCGTCCGCGATGATGGGCCGCCAGGTGATCGGGGCGATCGCGGTGGGCCGGCAGGTGCTGCTGATCGCGGCTGTGGAGGTCACCGCCAACCCGCTGCTGAACGGAGTGACCGTCGCCGAGGCCCAGCGTCCGGGCTTCTGGCGGGTCCTCGCCGTCGACCTCAGGGAGCCCTCGGCGCGTACCCCGGACCTGGCCCGGCCTGCGGACGGCGGACCGGAGCTGCTCTGGGACCCGGCGCCCACCCGCCGGCTCGTCGACGGGGACCTGGTCGTAGTCGCCGCCACCCGCCAGGGCCTCGGCGCGCTGACCTCCGGGCACCCGGTCTGAACGGCCGGCGCTCCCGGGCGGCCCCGGCCGACGGCCGAGGTCGACGGCCGAGGTCGACGTGCTTGATCGACGGCCACGCGGTCCCGGCACCGATGGACCGACGGCCGCCGGGCGGCAGGGGAGGGCCGCCCGGCGCGCGGGATCAGCTGCTGAGGATGCGGGCCTTCTGGGCGGCGAACTCCGCCTCGGTGAGGACGCCTTGGTCCTTCAGTGCGGCCAGGTCCTTGAGCTGGTCGAGCTTGTCGTCCATGGACGCGGGGGCGGGCGCCGCCGGCGCCGGTGCTGCGGGGGCCGGGGCGGGCGCTGCCTGTGGTGCCTCCTGGCTGGCCCAACGGTTGGCCTGCCGGCGGGAGACGCGGTTGGAGACGGTGGTGGCCGTACCGGCGATGACGGCGGTACGCGCGACACCGCGCAGTAGTCCGGGCATGGTTTCCTGCCTGGGGTGAGAGGGGCGGACGGGTTGCGGTCGGGGGGTGGGGGTTCGGTCGGGGTGGGGGTGGTGCGGTCAGGCCGTGGCGTCGAGCGCGTCCAGCGCCTCGATCAGATCCTCGACGGGGACGTGCCCGCGCGCGATCATGCGGGCCCCCGCACGGCGGAGGGCGGCGGCCAGCGGCGCGGCCCACAGGTTCTCGTAGAGCAGGACGGCGGCGGAGTCCCCGGGAGCGAGGATCGCGCCGGCCTGGGTGCGTTCCTCCTCGCCCAGCAGCCCGGAGGAGACGCCCTCGAACACGGTGAGGTCGAGCTTCCCGTCGCCGTTGACGTCGGCCAGTTCGAGGCCGGTCACCGAACCGTCCTCCTCCTTCCTGACGAAGGTCAGGTCGAGGATCCGGATGATGCCGCGGTCGACCAGGTCGGCGAGCAGGGGCATCCCCTCGCCGGTCAGGTGGCTGCCGGGGAACTCGACGATCAGGTAGTCGATGGGGCCCGGTTCGATCGGTTCGCTGGATTCGTTGCTCACGTCAACTCCTATCGGTGACGTCCGGTGCGCAGGTACCGGGTGCCAGGGGCGGGACCGGTTCGGCACCCCGTCGTACGGTCCCCGCCCTGGTCGGGCACGGCCCGGACGAGCCGAGGTCGCGGGTGGAGGCCGGGGGAGCGCGCTCCGGGCCGCGCCGCGGAACGGCGCGGCCTCCGTCCGGCCCCGGACGGGTGCGCTCCTGCGACGCTAACGCTAAATCCCCGCCCCGGCGCTTCGGATCACCTGTGGAGGGTGACCCGGGGTCGGGGCCTGGGCCTGGGCCTGGGCCTGGGCTGGGGCCTGGGCCGGGGCACCGCGCCGATCGGTGCGGCGGTGGGGCCGCCATCACCCTGCTGGGGTAGTCCTGCTCGCCGTCCCGGTCCGGCGGGCTTTGGCTGAGGTGGTGGCCCGTGACAGCGCCTCGCCGTCCGGGACCGCGCCTTAGGAGCGACCATGACACCGACCGGACCCGACAGGCGGCCCGAACCTGACGAGCCCTCCGACGTCGGCAAGTCGCCCGACCCTGCCGAACCGCTCGGCCCCGCCGGGTCGTCCGGTCCCGCCAAGCCGTCCGGTCCGGGTGAGCCGTCCGGTCCCGCCAAGCCGTCCGGTCCGGGTGAGCCGTTCGCCGCCGGAGCCGCCGGAGCCGCCGGAGCCGCCGGAGCCGAGAGCGACGAGCTCGCTGCCCTCCACCGCAGGGTCGCCCAGCTGGAGGCCCAGGAGAAGAGCCGACCCCAGCACCACCGCCTGCGCACCACCGGTTCGGTGGTGCTGGTGGTCGTCGCGTCCATCCTGTCGCTGCTCGCCGTCATCGCGGTGTGGGCGCACGACGAGGTGACCGACACCAACCGGTTCGTCGCCTCGATGGCGCCGCTGGCCCACAACCCCGACGTCCAGAACGCCCTCGCCAACCGCATCACCACCGCCGCCACGGACCAGATCGACGTCAAGGCGCTGGTGAACGAGCTCTCCTCGGCCGCCGCCGACCAGGGCGTGCCGCCGAGGCTCGCCCAACTGCTGGGCGGCCTGACCGGCCCGCTGGAGAGCGCGCTGACCAACCTCGTGCACAGCGCCGCCGAGCGGGTGGTGACCAGCGACGCCTTCGCCACGGTGTGGGAGGCGGCGCTGCGGGCCGGCCACGGCAGCATGGTGAAGGCGCTGACCGGCCAGGGCGGTGGCACCGTCAATCTGAAGAACGACGAGGTCACCATCGACATCGGGCCGGCCGTCGAGCGGGTGAAGAACCAGCTGGTGGACGCCGGCTTCGGGCCGGCCTCCAAGATCCCGACGGTGCACACCGAGTTCGTGGTCTTCTCCTCGCCGGACATCGCCAAGATCAAGGGCGGCTTCCGGCTGCTCCAAGTGCTCGGCAACTGGATGCCGGTCATCGTGGTGCTGGTCGCCGCGGCCGGCGTCTTCACGGCCTTCAACCGGCGTCGAGCCCTGATCGGCGCCTGCCTGGGGATCGGGGCGGCGATGCTGCTGCTCGGCATCGCGCTGGCCGTCTTCCGGTCCTACTTCCTGGACCACCTGCCCTCCGACGCCTCGCCGGGCGCCGCCGCCGCGGTGTACGACGCCCTGGTCACCTACCTGCGCCGGGCCGTCCGCGTGGTCGGGGTGCTGGCCGTCGTCGTCGCCCTCGGCGCCTTCCTCATCGGGCCCTCACGGGCCGCCGTCACCGTCCGCTCGGTCAGCGGCCACGGCGTCGCCGCCGTCCGCTCGGCCGCCGACTCGGCCGGGTTCCGGGCCGGCCCGGTGGAGCCGTTCGTCCGCCGCTGGAAGCGCTGGATCGGCATCGGCGTCCTGCTCGTGGCCGCGCTGATCTTCGCCTTCTGGGACCACCCCAGCGGTGTGGTGGTGTTCTGGTTCGCCGTGGTGGTGCTGATCGCCTTCGCCCTCCGGGAGTTCCTCGCGCCCAGCTACCAGCCCTCGCCGCCGGCCGCTCCCGCCGCGCCGCAGGGCCGGACCGCGGACGCCTGACCCTGTCGGGGTGGCCGCACCGGGCGCCGGGGCACCGGCGGTGCGGCCACCCCCGAGCCGCTCCCCTTGCGGGTCCGCCGGCACCGATCGAGGATCGGAGGCAGGCCGTGGATTCCCGGCGGGTACCGAGCCCTGAGGCGGTGATCGCCGTGACCGGACATCCGGGGCACCCGGAGCGCGCCCGGCAGCGGGCCGCCGTACCCCGCGCCGACCCCGCCCTCGCCGGGCGGCTCGGCGTACCGCCCGTCCCCGCCACTTTCGTCCGCCGGTCCCGGCTGGCCGACCGGCTCGACCGCGGCGTCCGGGAGCACCCGCTGGTCCTGGTCGACGGACCGGCCGGCGCGGGCAAGACCCTGCTGGTCTGCGACTGGGTCCGGAGCTCGCCGCCCTCGCACCCGCCGGCCTGGCTGACCGTCGAGGCGGAGGACAACAACCCGGCCGTGTTCTGGCACGACTTCGGCCAGGCACTGCGCCGGGCCGGGGCGCTCCCGCGAGCGGTCGGCACCGCACGCCGCGCGGCCCCCGCGGGCCGGCCCCCCAGGCACCTGGCGGCCGGTCTCGGCCTGCGCCAGGACCCGGTGGTGGTGGTCCTCGACGAGTTCGAGCGGATCACCGACCCGGAGGTCGCCACCGCGCTGGACCACCTGCTGCGCCACTCCGGCGGGATGCTGCGCCTGGTGCTGGTCAGCCGCAACGAGCCGCTGCTGCCGCTGCACCGCTACCGCGCCGCGGACGAGATCGCCGAGATCCGGGCCGCCGACCTCGCGTTCTCCGCCGAGGAGACCTCGGCCCTGCTGACCCGGCACGGCCTGTCGCTGCCCGGTGCGGACGTCGACGCGCTGACCGGACGTACCGAGGGATGGGCCGCCGGCCTGCGGCTCTGGGCGCTGGCCGCCACGCGCAGCCCGGACAGCGGGCGCTACCTCAAGGAGTTCGAGGCGGGCCACAGCACGATCGCCGACTTCCTGCTCGCCGAGGTGCTCGACACCCAACCGGCCGAGACCCGCGACCTGCTGCTGCGCACCAGCATCCTCGACCGGATCCACCCGGCCCTGGCCGACGCCCTGACCGGTGGCGGCGGGGCGGAGCGCATCCTCGACGAACTCGCCCGGGCGAACGCCTTCGTCACCCCGCTGGACGGCCCCTGGTACCGCCAGCACCCGCTGTTCGCGGAGATCCTCCGGGTCCACCTGCGGGCCCGCCACCCGGGCCTGTCGCCGGGGCTGCACCTGGCCGCCGCCCGCTGGCTGCAGCAGGCCGGCCTGCTGGACGACGCCCTGCGGCACGCCGTGGCCGCCGACCGCTGGGACCTGGCCGCCGCCTGGTTCGTCGGCGACCTGGCGGTCGGGCAGTTCCTCTCGTCCACCGGCCCCGGGCGTTCGGCGGCACTGGTCGACGCCATGCCCCCCGGGGTGGAGGGACCGTACGCCGAGCTGATCCGGGCCGCCCGGGCGCTGGCCGCCCGCGACTGCCCGGCCGGGACGGCGCACCTGGACCGGGCCGAGGCCGGGCTCGCGGCAGCCGAGGAGGACACGCCCGCCCGCCTCACCGCCGCCGTCCTGCGCCTGGTGGCCGCCCGGCTGACCGGTTCGGCGCCGGGCGCGGAGGAGGCGGCCCGGACGGCGGACCACCTGCGGCGGGTCGTCCCGGCCGCCCCCCGGAACGAGCACCAGGTGCTGCCGGTACGGCTGTTCACCGACCTGGCGGCCGTCCGGCTCTGGTCGGGCCGCCCCGGCGCGGCCCGCTCCGCCCTGCTGGCCGCCGTCGCCGAGGCGCCGGGCGCCGAGCACCCGGAGCGGTACGAGCCGCTGGCCCTGCTGGCCCTGGTGGAGCTGCTGGGCGGGGCGGTCGGCCCGGCCGAGCGGCGCGCCGGACAGGCCCTCGCGGAGGCCGGCACCTGGGAGGCGGAGGGCACCGACCGGGCCGCGATCGCCCACCTCGTCCTGGCGTGGATCGCCCTGGAGCGGGGGGATCCGGGCACCGCGCGGAGCCACGCGCGGCGCGTCCCGGCGACCGAATTCGGTCCGGGCGCGGTCGGTACGGGCGGAGCCGGTCCGGGTGCGGACGATGCGGTGGAGGGCGATGCGGTGGAGGGCGAGTCGGTGGACGGCGGCGCGGCGGGCGGCGACGTCCCGGCGCTCAGGGGCGCCCCGGACGGGGATCCGCTGCGGATCGTCCTCGGCGCGGTGGTCCGCGCCCGGCTCGCCCTGCGGCACGGCGACCCCCGGCGCGCCCTGGCCGCCCTGGCGGCCGCCGAGCACCCCGGCGCCGCCGGGGCGCCCTCGCCCTGGGCCCGGGGGCTGATCGCGTCGATCGCCTCCGAGGCCCTGGTGGCCGCCGGTGACGGCCGGGCCGCCGTCGACGTGCTGCCGGCCGGCGAGGCCCGAAGCCCCGAGCTGGCCTTCGCGACGGCCCGGGCCCGGCTGGCCGCCGGCGACCGCGGGGCGGCCGCCCGGGCGCTGCCCCGCGCCCCGGCCGGCCCGCCCGCCACCGTCACCCGCATCCTGCTGCTGAAGGCCGAGGTCGGCGCGGCGGGCGGGGACGACCTGGCGGCCGGCCGGCTGATCGCCCGCGCCCTGGCCACCGCGCGTCCCGACCGCCTGCGCGGACCCTTCCTGGAGGCCGGCCGCTGGCTGGCGCCCTTCCTGCGGCGGCGGCCGGACCTCACCGCGGATCACGGCTGGCTGCCGGAGCCGCTGCGCCGGCCGGCGGCTGCCGTCCCCGGTGCGGCGCCGGACGCCCCGCCGGTCGAAGCCCTCAGCCGGCGGGAGCGGGAGGTGCTGGAGCGGGTGGCGCAGCTGATGTCCACGCAGGAGGTGGCCGCGGACCTCCAGTTGTCCGTCAACACCGTCAAGACCCACCTCAAGAGCATCAACCGCAAGCTCTGCACCAGCCGACGCACGGAGGCGGTCCGCCGCGCCCGCCGGCTCCACCTGCTCTGAGCCGCCGTCCCCGGCCGGGCCGGCGCCGACCGCGGGCCCGGCTCACCTCCACGGGGTGATGACCGCCCGGCCTCCGGCCGCGAGCCTGGAGGCAGCGGGAGGGAGCCGGGGACGTCCGATGCGGCTGTCCGACGCGGGAGGCGCGCATGCGTTACGAGATCCGGGTCGCCGGCGCCATGTCCGACACCATGCTGGACGAGGGCTTCCCGGAACTGGAGAGTTTCGTGATCGCCAGCCAGACCGTGCTGGTCGGCCCGATCGTGGACGAGGCCCACCTGTACGGGCTGCTGGCCCGGTTCCAGCTGCTGGGCCTGCGCGTCACCGAACTGCGGCAACTGCCCGAGTGACCGGATCGCGGGGGCCGGCCCGGCGTACCCGGGCGTCCTCACGTCCGCCCGGCACCGTCGCCTCGGCACCACCCCTGGCGGGTGATCTCCGCCGGGCCGCGGCGGCGCACACTGCAGCTGTCGTCGCAGCCCGGAACCCCGTGGCGCGGGGCGGCCGGCCGATCGTGCCGGGTGGCCCGGCCGTCCGGGCCCGTACCGGACGACCCCGGACGAGGAGGCCCACCGTGACCACTGCTCCCAGGCCGGACACGGCCGACCCCCAGGACTGGCTGGCCGTCGTCGGCCGGTCCTGGACGTGGACGCTCGGGTTCGGCGTCCTGACCGCCGTCGCCGGCATCCTGATGCTCAGCTGGCCCGAGGAGACCGCCCGCGTGGTCGCCGTGATCATCGGCCTGCAACTGCTCGTGGCGGGGGTGGTCCGCTTCGTGACGGCCTTCACCCACGACACCTCGGGCGGTGCCCGGGTGCTGTACGTGCTGCTGGCCCTGCTGTCCGTGCTGGCCGGTGTGCTGTGTCTGCGCCATCAGCTGCAGACGGTCGGGTTCCTCGCGCTGGTGGTCGGCGCCTACTGGCTGCTGGGCGGCATCCTGGCGCTGTACGTGGCGATCGCCGGCCGGGGACTGCCGGGCCGGGGGGTGGCCGGGTTCCTCGGTGCGCTGGGCATCCTCGCCGGGATCGTGGTGCTCAGCTACCCCGTCGAGTCCGCGATCGCGCTGGCCAGGCTGATCGGCCTCTGGCTGCTGGTGCTCGGACTGTTCGAGGCGGGCGCCGCCCTCGTCCTGCGCCACGCGGCCCGTTCGGCGAACCGCGCCGGGGCCGCGGCCGGCTGACGGCCGGTGGAGCGGGAGCCCCGTCGGGCCGCCCGGCGGGGCTCCCGCAGGTGCGGGCCCCCAGGCACGGCCCTCGGCGGCTGTACGGCCCTCAGTGGCCCAGGCCCGCCTTGGCCGCCACGATGATCAGCCCGAGCACCAGGTTGACCCCGGCCTCGACGCCCGCTTCGCGGCGCGAGGCACTGGCGTGCAGCGCGCCGAGGTAGGCCCAGGTGACCTGCTGCGCCACCGCGACGCCCAGGGCGAACCAGCCGGTCGCGACCAGGCTCAGGCCCAGCAGCGGGCTGACGGCCACGGCGATGCTCGGCAGGACGGCCGCCTCGACGATCGACCATTCGTGGCCTCCGACCCGGCGGGTCTCGGACCAGGTGATCTTCCGGCCGGCCGACCGTTCGCCGGTGAGCCGGGCGTAGACGTGGGCGGCCCAGAAGACCAGTCCGGTGACGAGCAGCAGCACCACGGTCTGCAGGCGGGGGAACTCGCCGACGGCGCCGGCGGCGGCGATGACGGAGGCGGCCAGCAGGGATCCGTAGACGGCTCCCGAGTAGTCCGTCCGCGCGGGCGAGGGACCGTCCGGCTCGGGCCGGCGCGGCCACGGGAGAAGTCGGTGCACCGGCTCACCCTACGTTCGCCCCGCCGGCCGCGCCCGCCGGGCCACGCATCCGGGCGGCCCGGTCCGCGGGCCGGGCGCACGGGTCAGCTGCCGTCGGAGAGGGCCGCGTGCGCGGCCCGGAGGATCTCGTCCGACAGCTCGGAGCCCTCGGTGGCCCGGGCCAGCAGCAGGCCGCCGACCAGGGTGGCCAGGCGGGCCAGGCCGTCCTGCTCGTCGTCGGCCAGCCAGTCGGCGAACTCGCGCACCCCTTCGGTGTAGACCCCGCGGGCGGCCTCGCCCGGGTCGCGGGCCATGTCGGCGGCGAGCGCGGCGACGGGGCAGCCGCCGCCGGCGTCGTCGCGGTGCCGGGGCGTCAGGTAGTGGTCGACCAGGGCCTGGCGGGCGGCGTCCGGCCGGCCCTCGTGCTCGCGCAGTCCTTCGGTGCGGCGCGCCGTCAGCTCGGTGAAGGCGTGCGCCGCGGCCTCCTCGACCAGGGCCTCCTTGGAGGCGAACTGCTTGTAGAAGCCGCCCTGGGTGAGGCCGGCCGCCTGCATCAGGTCCGCGACGCTGACGCCGGTGCCGTGCTCCCGGAACAGCCGGGAGGCGGTGGCCACCACGCGTGCCCGGTTCTCCTGTGCCTGTGCCTGTGACACGCGGCCCATGCGGCCACCTCCCTGGATTGGATGTCGTTTGCCATCTATCCTACGGGTCTGTTTAGATTATGGGCAGAATCTATTCATGCGGTGGCCGCCCGGACGGCGGCCACCGCCCGCCCGGGAAGAGCGAACCATGGACCTCAAGAACTCCGTCGTCATCGTCACCGGCGCCAACCGAGGCCTCGGCCGGCACCTCACCAGCCAGCTGCTCGGACGCGGCGCCAAGGTGTACGCGGCGGCCCGCCGGCCGCAGGAGGTGGACGTGGCGGGCGCCGTGCCGCTGCACCTGGACCTGGCCGACCCCGAGTCCGTCGCGGCCGCCGCGCGCCTCGCCACCGACGTGACGGTGCTGGTCAACAACGCCGGGGTCGCCACCGCCACCCCGCTGATCGCCGGCGAGGAGGCGACGGTGCGGTTCGAGATGGAGACCAACTTCTTCGGCCCGCTCCTGGTCACCCGGGCGTTCGCGCCGGTGATCGAGGCCAACGGCGGCGGCGCCGTCCTCAACGTGCTCTCGGCGCTGTCCTGGCTGCACCTGCCGGAGCACGGCGCCTACAGCGCGGCCAAGGCCGCCGCCTGGGCGCTGACCGGGGCCGCCCGCGAGGAGCTGGCACCCCGCGGCATCGCCGTCTCCGCGCTGCACGTGGGCTTCATGGACACCGACATGGCCGCCCACATCCCCGCCGACCGCAAGACCGACCCGGCGGCGGTGGCCGAGCAGGCACTGGACGGACTGGAGCGAGGGCTCCCCGAGATCCTGGCCGACGACGTCAGCCGCCGGATCAAGCAGGGCCTGGCCGGGTCGCCGGTCGCCGCCTGAGGGTCGTCCGCCGCCGCCCGGGCCCACCCGCGTCCGTCGGCCCGCCCCATCCGCCCGTCGGCGGCCCCGGCCTCACACCCGCAGGGTCGAGCCCTGCTGGTGGGCGTGACCGTACTCGGCGACCAGGCCGGTCAGGTCCGGCCGGCCGAATTCGGCGGTCAGCGCGTGGAAGGCGGTGACCTTGTCGGCCCCGAAACGCGCGACCTGGCCGGCGTAGGCGTCCGCGTCCAGGAACCTCGGCGGGGTGCTCTTGGAGTGGAACTTGTCCGCGTACATCACCAGGCGCTCCTCCACGCTCACCGCGAGGTAGTCGCCGACAGGGATCGGCAGGCCCTGGCTCTCGATGTCGTGGCGGGTCAGGCCGACCCCGGTGTGGCAGGAGGCGAACCGGCACAGCTCCTCCGGCAGGCCCTCGGCGCGGAGGATCTCGTGCCCCAGGACGCCGTGGCGGATGTAGGCGCCGCCGCCGACCCGGTGGACGCCGATGTCGTGGAGCAGCGCGCCGATCTCCACGAGGTCGACGTCCACCCCGGGGCCGGCGCGTTCGGCGAGCCGGACGGCGATCCGCGCCACGATCTCGCAGTGCGTGAGCACCCGGGCGAGGTCCTCGCCGCTGGGTGCGTACTTCGCGTGCAGGGCGCGCACGCTCCGGATGCTGGGAAGGGCCACGCCCGCAGCCTAGCAACGGCCCGGACCGGCCCCGTCGGGGCGGGCACGGCGGGCCCTCCCGCCCCGGGCGCGGGGGTGGGCCCCGCGCCCGGAGCGGTTCGCCGGGTGGCGGCGGCCTACCGCTTGGTGCCGTCCACGATCAGCGGGGAGCTGCCGGCGCCCGAGCCGCAGGGGCTGGCGTACACCGGGTTCTTCTCGGCGGCCGCCCTGAAGGCCTCGTAGCACTGGCTCAGCAGGATCTTGTCGGTCAGTGAGTTGGCGATCACCGTGTTGGCCGCGGCCGTGCTCTCGGCCTCGATCTTGCGCTTCTCGGCCTCCGCCTTCGCGGTCAGGACGGCGGCGGCGGCCTGTTGGGTCGCCTGGTCCTGCTGGATCTTCTGGTCGATCGCCTTCTGCAGCACGTCGCTCGGCTTGACGTTGCGCAGGTTCACGCTGTTCACGATGATGCCGCGCGGGGACAGCCGCTCGGTGATCAGCGACTCCATCTCGGCGCTGATCGCCTCCCGCTGGGTCGCGTAGCCCTCGACGCTGGTGTGCTTGGCGAAGACGTTGCGGACGATCTCCCGGGTGTCCGGGTACACCAGCCGCTGCTGGACGTTGGCGGCGCTGCCGGACAGTTTGTAGAGGGCGAGCGTGTGCTCGGGGTCGATCGCCCACTTCACGGTGAGGTCGACGTACAGCACCCCGCCCTCGGAGGAGCGCACCTCCACGGTGTCGTCGCCGGTGAGGTTGAGGTCGGACGGCCGGGTCGAGAAAGCGGTGACCTCGGTCAGCGGCGACTTGAGGTGCAGCCCCGGTTTCCAGGTCCCGCCCACCGAACCGAGCGAGGTCGGGACCCCCACCTCGTACGGCTCGACGATGTAGGTGAACGAACTGAGGGCCAGCAGCAGCCCCAGGGCGCCGGTCAGCAGGCCGGTGAGGGTCGCGAAGCGGAACCCGACGATCGAGCGGCGTTTGAGCACGAGCAGCGCGATGCCGGCGACAAGGAGCAGGACGGCGAAGTAGAACATGGTGCATCCCCCCTGGTTGGAACTCAGTACGCCTTCGGCGCAGGGGAATTGATGCCCGGTCGGGCCCAGGCGGAACCACTCGTCCCGCCTTGGCGGCAGGAGCGGGACGCGGGCCGGACGCCGGGTGGCGACCCGTCGCCGAGGCACCCCGCACGGCTCCCGTCCGATCGCGTCCGCAGGCCCACGGCCTGCGGAAACGCTCCTCCGGGCGGGTGAACCGGCGACGCGCCGGGCGGGGCACGGAGCCCCGGTCGCGGGGCCGCGGCCGCATACGCTCGCCGATGCGTTCAACGTGCCGCAGGTGCTCAAGCGCCTGGTGATCGGTAGAGCCATGCGCAGCGAGGAGCTGGGGGAGACCCTGCTCCCCAAGCGCCTGGCCCTGCCGATCTTCGCCTCCGACCCGCTGTCCTCGGTGGCCTACGCCACCCAGGAGATCCTGCTGGTGCTCACCGTCGGCGGCACCGCGTTCCTCTACCTGACGCCGTGGGTGGCCGCCTGTGTGGTGGCGCTGATGGTGATCACGGCCGTGACGCCGACGAACATCACGATGGCGGTGATCCCCATCGCGGCCATGGTGGTGGCGGCGTTCTTCGACTTCGGCCGCTGGAAGGTCCGGCACTGGAACCGGCTGCTGCGCACCGAGCAGGCCCCTGCGATCCGCGGCGCCGCGCACCGGGCCCGGATCATCAACCGCTTCGGTGCCGTCACCACCGCCCTGGTGCTGGTGATCGTGCTGCTGACCAAGTTCACCCAGGGTGCCTGGCTCGCCGTGGTCGCCGCCCTGCTGCTCCGGCTGATGATGCGCGGCATCCGCCGGCACTACGACGCCGTCGCCGCCGAACTGGCCGTGGACGACCTGCACGCCGAGTCGGTCCGCCCGTCCAAGGTGCACGGGATCGTCCTGGTCGCCAAGCTGCACAAGCCCACCCTGCGGGCGCTCGGCTACGCCCAGGCGTTCCGGCCCGACACCCTGGAGGCGCTCAGCGTCGCGGTCGAGAAGGACGCCGTCGACGCGCTGAAGGAGCAGTGGGCGGCCTTTGACGTTCGGGTGCCGCTGAAAGTGCTGGACTCGCCGTACCGCGAGATCACCAAGCCGGTGGTCGGCTACGTCCGGGAGTACCGGCGGGCCAACCCGCAGGAGGCGGTGGCGGTGTTCATCCCGGAGTACGTGGTCGGGCACTGGTGGGAGCACCTGCTGCACAACCAGTCCGCGCTCTGGCTGAAGAGCCGGCTGCTGTTCACCCCGGGCGTGATGGTGATCAGCGTGCCCTGGCAGCTCTCCTCCGCCCCGAAGGCCGACCACCCCGTCCGCCGCGCCCCCGGCGCCGTCCGCCGTGGCGAGCCCGCCGCCAACGTCGACAACCTGCCCCGGACGGGCGGGTAGCGGGGCCACCGGTAGCGCGGGGGAGGCGGGGAGCGGCCCGGCCGGGCCGGCCGAGTGCTCCGCACGCCTGCCCGGGTGCTGACGAGCCGTCGGTGCCCGGGCGGCCCGCCGGGGCCGGGTGAACGGGGCGCCCGACGGCGTGATCGGATAGGACCTGACAGCCGGTCGCGGCGGCCGCGCCCGGCCCCGACCCGATCCCGCCGGGACCTCACCGATGGAGAGAGCCGACATGAAACTCCGCTGCGCCGTCCTCGACGACTTCCAGTCGGTCGCGACCACCGTCGCCGACTGGTCGCCGGTGGCCGACTCGGTCGACGTGGTCACCTTCCCCCAGCACTTCGGGACCGAGGACGAACTCGCCGCCGCACTGGACGGCTTCGACATCGTCGTGACGCTGCGCGAGCGGGTGGCCTTCCCCGCCTCGCTGTTCGCCAGGCTGCCCGCGCTGCGACTGCTGATCGCCTCCGGCATGCGCAACTCCGTCATCGACCACGCCGCCGCCGAGCGGCACGGCGTCACCGTGTGCGGCACCGCCAGCTCGTCGACGCCGCCCGTCGAGCACACCTGGGCGCTGCTGCTCGGGCTCGCGCGCGGCGTCGTGGCCGAGGCCACCGCCCTGCGCGAGGGCGGCCCCTGGCAGTCCACCCTCGGCGCCGACCTGCACGGCAGCCGCCTGGGCCTGCTGGGGCTCGGCAAGATCGGCAGCCGGGTGGCCCAGGTCGGCCTCGCCTTCGGGATGGAGGTGACGGCCTGGAGCCAGAACCTCACCGAGGAGCGTGCCGAGGAGGTCGGGGTGGGCCTGGCCGCCTCGAAGGAGGAGTTGCTGGCGTCGAGCGACTTCGTCTCGATCCACCTCGCCCTCGGCGAGCGCACCCGGGGCCTGCTCGGCGCCGCCGAGCTGGGGCTGATGCGGCCCACCGGCTACCTGGTCAACACCTCCAGGGCGGCGATCGTCGACCAGGACGCGCTGCTCGCGGCCCTGCGCGCGGGCACCATCGCCGGGGCCGGCGTGGACGTCTTCGACATCGAACCGCTCCCGGCGGACCACCCGATGCGCACGGCGCCGCGACTGCTGGCCACCCCGCATCTCGGGTACGTGTCCCGCGGCAACTACCGGACGTACTACGGCCAGGCCGTCGAGGACATCGTGGCCTTCCTCGCGGGTTCGCCGGTCCGCCGGCTGGGCTGACGAGGACCTTCCCTCCCACCGCCCGGGCCGGCCCCGCCCGCGCCGGGGGCCGGATCGCGCGGGCGGCCCGCCGCCTGCCAGAGTGGGAGCGGAACTGCAGCGGTGAGCGGAGGAGGAACGGCCGGCGTGTTCGTGAAGATCTGTGGCCTGAGCACCACCCAGGACGTCGAGGCGGCGGTACGGGCCGGCGCGGACGCGGTCGGGTTCGTCCTGACCGCGAGCCCGCGCCGGGTGAGCCCGGAGCAGGCCCGCCGGCTGGTCGCGGCGGTGCCCGAAGGGGTGCTCACGGTGGCCGTCTTCCGGGACGAGCCGCTCGACCAGGTGAGGCGGGACGCGCGGGAGGCCGGGGTCGGCGCCGTCCAGTTGCACGGCGACCACCCGGCCTCGGCCTTCGCCGACCTGCGCGACCTGGGGCTGACCCTGGTGCGGGCCACGTCCGCGGACGCCGCGGCCGGGGCGTCCTGCGGCGACTTCGGCGAGGACCTGCTGCTGCTCGACTCGCCCGTCCCGGGCTCGGGCGAGAGCTGGGACTGGTCCGCGCTGGGCGAGGCCCCGCCGGGCGGCCGGTGGATGCTGGCCGGCGGCCTGGCTCCGGCGAACGTCGCCGAGGCCGTGGCGCTGGCCCGTCCGTGGGGCGTGGACGTGTCGAGCGGGGTGGAGGTTCGGCGCGGGGTGAAGAGCCCCGAGCTGATCGAGGAGTTCCTCCGGCAGGTCCGGGCGGCCGAGCGGGGCTGAGGCCCTGGTGCATGGCCCGCCCCGGGCCGGCCGGCCGGGCGGCCGCCGGGCGGACCCGAGGCCCCTCAGCCCCGCTCGGCCCGGGCCCGCCCCGGGCCGGCCCCCGTCCTGCGGGGCGGCCGCGGCCTCGGTCAGGCCACGGCCGGCGGCTGCTCGGTGCGGGCGGGGGGCCTGAAGCCGCGGCGGGCCAGGACGCCGTCCAGGGCCAGGCTGCCCGGCCCGACCACGGCGATCAGCAGGAAGGTCCAGCAGAACAGCACCGATCCCTCGCCGCCGTTCTGCAGCGGCCAGAGCGCGTGCTCCTGGTGCACCGAGAAGTAGGCGTACGCCATCGAGCCCGAGCAGAGCAGGGCGGACGTTCTGGTGGCCAGACCGAGCAGCACCAGTCCGCCGGCGACCAGTTGGATCACCGCCGCGTACCAGCCGGGCCAGCTCAGCGCGGGCACGGCGCCGCCGCCCTTGGCCCCGCCGAGGACGCCGAACAGCGAGGCGGCGCCGTGGCAGACGAAGAGCAGTCCGACGACGATCCGGAAGAGGCCGAGGACGTACGGCCGCGCGGTCTCGACGGATTCGCGGGGGACGAGAGACACTGAGGTGCTCCTGACAGACGGGGATTTTCAGGTAAGGCTTACCTGAGTTGGGCGATTGCGCAACCCCGCCCGCGGAGAATTTACCGTCCGGATACAGCTCAGGCCCCCTCCGCCGGGGCGGAACGGGCCTGGGAGGCAGGGATTCTGACGGTTCGTCCGGAGTCCTCGGGGCTCGGAGTCTTCGGGGCTCGGAGTCCTCAGGGCTCAGCCCCGAGCGACCGGATAGGCGTAGGTGGCGTCCGGCAGGGCGGCCCGGCCGGGGAGCCAGCGGCCGAGCACCAGCCCCGACGGGTGGAACAGCGGGCTCGGCAGCGCGTCCGTCCCGAAGCGTTCCCAGCCCGCGCAGCTGTGCGGTTCGGTGACCTCGGCGGGTGCGGTGCTCGGCGGCGCCAGCACGGCGGCCGTCAGCCGGGGGCGGCCGAGCTGATGGTCCAGCAGCACCGCCAGTACGCGCATGGCGCCGGCCGGCAGCTCGATGCCGGTCTCCTCGGCCAACTCCCGGGCGGCGGCCTGCTCGAAGGACTCGCCCGGCTGGTCGACCTTGCCGCCGGGCAGGCCCCAGGTGGGCTGCTCGCCCGCCGTGATGCGACGGCCGAGCAGCACCTCGCCCGTCCCGGTGGGCACGATCACGCCGACTCCGAGGATCGGTGCGACGGTCATCGGTCCCTCCCTGGGACGGTCGAGGCGGGCGGTGCGGGTGTCACCAGGTGGACTGGGCGTAGTCCTTGAGGAAGCAGCCGTACAGGTCCTCGCCCAACTCGCCGCGGACGATGGGGTCGTAGACCCGCGCGGCGCCGTCGACCAGGTCCAGCGGGGCGTGGAAGCCCTCGGCGGCGAGCCGCATCTTGTCGGGGTGCGGACGCTCGTCGGTGATCCAGCCGGTGTCGACGGCGGTCATCAGGATGCCGTCGCTCTCCAGCATCTCCTTGGCGCTGGTGCGGGTCAGCATGTTCAGCGCGGCCTTGGCCATGTTGGTGTGCGGGTGGCCGGCGCCCTTGTAGCCGCGGCTGAAGACGCCCTCCATCGCGGAGACGTTCACCACGTACTTGCGGCGGGCCGACGAGGCGGCCATCGCCGGGCGCAGCCGGCTGATCAGGATGAACGGCGCGGTGGAGTTGCAGAGCTGGACCTCCAGCAGCTCCATCGGGCCCACCTCGCTGACCGTCTGGACCCAGCTGTTGGTCGGTGCCAGGTCCGGCACCAGGCCGCCGGCGTCGATGGCCGTGCCGGCCTCGATCCGGGCCGGCGAGGCGGAGCCGGAGACCAGGGCGAGGGAGGTGACGTCCTCGGCGCTCAGCCGCTCGCTGCCGCCGGTGGCCTGGCCGGGCAGGGCGGGCAGCTCGACGCTGCCGCTGCCGAAGCGCCCGATGGTGGTGGACTGCGGCAGCTCGCCGAGCGGCAGCGGCGCCGACTCGGCGGTGACCAGCTCGCGGTACGACTCCGGGGGCCGGCGCACGGTCTGCGCGGCGTTGTTGATCAGGATGTCCAGCGGCCCGTCGGCGGCGACCTCGTCGGCCAGCGCCATCACCTGGGCCGGGTCACGCAGGTCGATCCCGACGATCTTCAGCCGGTGCAGCCACTCCGCGCTGTCCGGCATCGCCTTGAAGCGGCGGATCGCGTCGTTGGGGAAGCGCGTGGTGATGGTGGTGTGGGCGCCGTCGCGCAGCAGCCGCAGCGCGATGTACATCCCGATCTTCGCCCGGCCGCCGGTCAGCAGCGCGCGCCTGCCGGTCAGGTCGGCGTGGGCGTCCCGGCGGCTGTGGTTGAGCTTCGCGCAGGACTGGCAGAGCTGGTGGTAGAAGGCGTCCACCTCGACGTACCGCTGCTTGCAGGTGTAGCAGGAGCGCGGACGCTCCAGGACGCCGGCGATCTCGGTGGTGGTGACGGTGGTGAGGCCGAAGGCGCCGGCCGTCTCGTCGTCGATCCGCCCGGGAGCGCCGGTGGCCGTGGCGGCCGTCACGGCGCGGTCGTTGGCCGTCTTGCGGGCCCGCATCTCCTGGCGGCGGCGCTGCTTGAGGGTACGGAAGACGCCGCCCACGGCCTGCCGCACGGTGATCGCGTCGGGGTGGTCCACGTCGAGCTGGTCCAGCTCGGCGAGCACGTCGAGGCAGAGCGCCAGCCGTTCGGGGTCGATGCCCGGACCGTACTCGACCGTCTCCGGGGTCGTCCCGGTGTCCTGGATGTCCTCGACCGCCGTCATGCCGTCACTGCTTCCTTGCTCGCTTTCCCCGCCCGGTTACCGGGCGGAGTCTACTGGGCCGGGCCGGGACGAGGCGAAACCGCTGTGATCATCAGCCCGGCGGAGGGGGCCGGGCAGGGGGCGGCGGGAGGGGCGGGGCACATCGACCCGGCCCCGCGTGACGCCCGACCTCCCTCCCCGCGCCGACCGGCGGCGCCGGCCCGTCCGGGCCCGCCGGGTGACGCGGATCACGGACCGGGCCGCCACGGCGACCCACCCGTCCGACCCCCCGTCCGGTCCGACCCCCCCGTCCGGTCCGCCGCCGCGGACGTCCGCGGCGGGGACGCGGCGGGGACGCGGCGGCGGACCGGGGCGCCGCCGGGCCGGCGGCCCCACCGCAGGGGGCGGCTAGGCTGACGCGCGGTTGATCATCGCTGGAGGGGGACACAGGTGGAACAGCTGTCGTTGCGTGAGCTGGCGGTGTACCGCGCACGACTGCGCGGCTGCCTGCTCGGCGGAGCGATCGGGGACGCCCTCGGCCACCCGATCGAGGGCCTGTCCCTGCCCGGCATCCGGGCCCGGTACGGGGAGCACGGCGTGACCGGACCGGTCCCGGACCTCGACGGCGTGACCGGGCGGATCAGCGACGAGACCCAGCTGACGCTCTTCACCGCCGAGGGCTGGCTGAGCGCCTACGCCCGGGCGATGGCCAGGGGGCTCGGCGGCGCGGAGACCGCCATGGTGCACGACGCGTACCAGGCCTGGCAGGAGACCCAGACCTACCCGGAACCGCCGCCGCGGGACGGCCTGCGGCACCGCAGCGGCCGGCTGCGCGAGGAGCGGTGGCTGTACGCCCGACGCGGGCCCGGCCCGGCCACCGCCGCCGGGCTGCGGGAGAGTCACGTCCCCGTACCGTGGATCCCGGTCGACGGCACCCCGGGCCCGGTGAACCCCGACTCGAAGGGGTGCGGCGCGGTGGTCCGCTCGGCGCCCTTCGGCTTCACCGGGAGCGACCCCAAGTGGTGCTTCGAACTCGCCGCCCGCTGCGCGCAGATCACCCACGGCCACCCGACCGGCTACTACGCCGCCGGCGCCTTCGCCGCGATGATCAGCCACTTGGTCAACGGCGGGTCGGTGGAGGCCGCCGTCCTGATGAGCATGGAGCTGCTCGCCGGCTACCCGGGCCACGAGGAGACGACGGCGGCCCTGCGCAGGGCCGTCGACCTCGCCCGGACCGGCCCGGCGACCCCGTCGAAGGTGGAGAGCCTCGGCGCGGGCTGGATCGCCGAGGAGGCCCTGGCCGTCGGCCTCTACACGGCGCTCGCCCCCACCGAGTACCGGGAGGACCGCACACCCGTCGAGATCGCCCTGCTGACCGCCGTCAACCACTCCGGCGACAGCGACTCCACCGGCTCCGTCTGCGGCAACCTGCTGGGCGCCCATTACGGGGACTGCCTGCTGCCGGCGCACTGGCTGCAGCAGATCGAGGGCCGGGCCGTGATCGCCGCGCTCGCCGACGACTTCGCCGCCGAGGTCCACCCCGGCGAGTCACGTCCGTGGTTGTACCACTGAGCACGCGTCCGGCCGCCCGGCGCGGTGTCCGGGCGGCCGTCAGTCGATGCTCAGCGCTATGACGCCCTTGGGGAGCGCCAGGCAGACCAGGCCGGTCGGGTCGACGGTGACCGAGCGGGCGGGCCCGCCGAGGCGCAGGTCGAGGGCCGGGCCGACGGCGTCCGGTCGACGGATCCGGACCAGGCCGTCGGACCAGGCGGCGACCGTCACCGGGCCCCGGGCGGTGCCCGCCACGGCCACGGCCGTGACCGGGTGGTCCCGCTCGTCGACCAGCTCCGGCGCCCGTCCGGCCGCGTGCGCCCAGCTCCACACCCGGCCGTCCCGGCCGCCGCTCACCACGACCTCGCCACCGGCGGGGACGGCGACGTCCACGGCGGTGACGGCGCCCCGATGGAGCGCGCCGTCGGCGGAGAGCACCGGGCCGCCGTCGGTGCGCAAGCGGTGCAGCCGGCCGCCGCCGTCACCCACGGCCACCGTCGCCGGCCCGTCCTGCTCGCCGTGGGTCGCCAGCGCGGTCACCCCGTCGGGGAAGTTGCGGGTGGCCCAGTCGAGCGCGCGGGACAGGCTGTTCTGCGAACTGCCGGGCAGCGGAAGCTCGGTGACGACACCGTCCGGTCGCAGCAGGTAGTAGGAGCCGTCCGCGCCGCAGAGCATCGCGACGGTGGGGAACCCGGGCAGCCGGATCGGGTCGACCTTCGCGGCGTCCTGCCCGGTCGCCGGGTCGACGTGCCGCAGGATGCCGTTGACGGCCACCGCGAGCCGGCCGGCGTAGCGGCCGTGGCCGAGCATCGCCCGGCGCACCTGCCCGTTCGGCCGGCGGTAGGACCAGCGTGCCGTCCAGGGCACGCCGGACAGGGCGGCGCACCGGTCGGCGGCCTGCTGGTCGCGGCCCGCCAGCCAGGCGTGCAGGGCGGCCGCCCGGGCGGCCGGGGCGCCGTCCGCGCAGACCGGGCCGGCGAGCTGCCAGGCCTCGGCCAGGGCGCCCGGTGGGTCGCCGGCGGCCTCGGCCCGTTCGAAGGCGGCGGTGACCGCGGCCCGGTCGGCGTGCACCAGGAACTCCGGGTCGGCCAGCAGCTGGCCGGCGATGCCCGCGGGGACGGCGTGCCGCAGCAGCGCCCCGAGCCGCTCGGGGCCGGCGCTCGCCAGGTCCGGCCGGCCGGTGTCCAGCCGGGGGACGCCGTCCGCGATGTTCCGCACCAGCACGGCGTGGTCCACCGGCGGGGACTCGGCCACCACCCGGGCCGCCAGCTGGTCCGGCCGGAGCCGCCAGGTCCTGCCGTCGGCCGGCGGGGCCAGCAGCTCGGTCGTTCGGCGGACGGCCTCCGGCCCACCGCTGCCCGGCAGGGCGGCCCACAGCTCGGCGGTGGCCGGTCCGTCGGCCGCGAGCGAGCGTACGGCCGGCCGCAGGTCCGCCGGCAGCGCCGTCCACCAGGCCGCGGCCAGTGCGGACGCCCGGTCGGCCGGCGCGGCGCCGGGGTCGCCGGGGGTCGCCGGGGTGCGGGCGGCCAGCTGGGCCAGGCCCGGGCTCGGGTGGACCCGACCGGCGGTCACCGGATCGCCGCCCAGGGCGCCGTACCAGGCGGTGAAGCGCTCGACCTCGGTCCACCGGGGCTCGTCCAGGTCCAGCACGGCCCCGCCGGGAGCGGCGGCGTCCAGCGCGAGGGCGGCGGGCGTGCCGGAGCCGGACTCCACCACCAGTCGCAGCCACGGGACCCGCAGCAGCGGGGTGAGCAGCTCGACGGCGATCCGCTCCGCCGCGTCCGGCAGGCCCTCGCCGCCGGCCCGGTCCAGGTCGGTGATCGCGAGGGTCCGGGGAACGCCGTCCTGCAGGGCCTCCATCAGGTCGGTGGGGGTGCCGGCGACCAGCCCGAGCCGGGCGGCCAGCAGCCAGGTGGCGCTACGGACGGTCAGGCCCTCGGCGGAGAGTGCCGCGTGCACGCGGCGGCCGGCCCGCGGGTTGTCCGGGGGCGCGGCGGCGGTCAGCCAGTGCAGCAGGTGCGTGCGGCCGCTGCCGGACGAGCCGGCGACCCGGCACAGCCGGGGTGCCCGGCCGTCCTCCAGCCAGCCGAGCAGGGCGACGCCGGCCGGCCGGCGGCCGGCCCGCAGCGGCGGCACCGGGGCGCCCGCGTCGGCCGGCGCGACGGGGGCGGGGGCCGTGCCGTAGACCGGGTTGTGCCAGAAGCGCAGCAGCCGCCCGGCGGGGCCGACCTGCCAGGCGCCGGTCACCGCCTGCGGCGGCACCTGGCCGGCCGGGTCGTACCCCGGGTCGGTCTGGTAGAGCCAGCCGCCGGCGGCCTGGGCGAGTTCGGACTGCTCGTGGCTCAGCGGCGGGTCCGGGCGCCAGCCGAGCGGCTTGACCCGGTCGCCCGGGGGCTGCCAGCCCTCGGCGGCCAGTTCGGTCAGGGCCGCGAGACCGGTCACGGCCCTGGACGCGGGGTCGAGCCGTCCGGACGAGCCGGTGCCCGGTTCCAGCAGGAACTCCCGCACGGCCTGGGACGGGAGCAGGTTGCGGGCCTTGGCCTCCAGCAGCTTGCTGTACCAGAAGGAGCCGGCGTTCCAGCTCGGGACGGCCAGCCGTCGTGCGAAGGCGGCCGCCCCGTCGGCGTCGCACCACCAGAGGTAGCCGGTCACGTGTCCCTCGGGGGCGACCGCCGCGACGTACTCCACCGGGTGGTCGGTCTCGGACGCGTAGCGGGGCGGCGAGGACACCACGAGGAACTGCAGGTCCTGGTTGAGGCGCTCGTTGGCCCAGTCGTTGTCGATCACTGGTCACTCATTCCGTCATCCCAGGATTTCGCCGAAAACATGGTACTGATTGCCGACTTTGACGACCTTGGTGGCCTTCCAGTCGAGGTTCCGGCCGAGCAGGAGCTCCCGTTCGGCGGCCCCCATCGCGCCGACGTTCTCGACCCAGAGCCCGGGGGTGCCGCCCGGCACGCTGAGGTGCAGGATCGCCTCCTTGCCCTGGTACATCGACGGCAGATCACCCAGCGAGGTGGACATGTAGCCCTTCTCGGTGATGGTCTTGCCGACCAGGTCCTCGGGATCGGCGACGTCGAGGTGCCCGAGGTCGGTACCCCGGGTGACCACGATGTCCTCCGGGACGGGGTGAGCCTGCAGGGCCCTGTCGAGGTCCGCGACCTGCTGGTCGATCTGCGAGGTCCGGGGGATCTCGTCCCGGAGGGACCTGTTGATGTCCTGGTAGGACTGGCCCTTGGGGGCGGTCTCCGAGTCCAGGGTGTAGTTCTCCACGGCCTTGCGCTGCTCCGCCGGGAGATTGTCGGCCGTCTCGTTCCAGGTCTTGGCGCCGTACTCCCTGGCCGCGTCGTCCTCGAAGGTCCGTCCCTGCTGGGCGATGTCCCGCTCGGCGGCCCCCAGATCCGCCATCTCCTGGTTGTGCTTGATCGCGGCCAGCGGGCCGTTGTCCTCGGAGTGGTAGTTCGGTGAGGGGGACGCGGGCTCGGGCTGGTGGGGCGCGCTCTCGGGGGCGTGCGAGGCCGGTTCGGGCTGGTGGGAGGGGGCCTCCGGAGCCTGCGGCTGGTGGGCGCCGGGCTCGGGCCGGTGCGCCGGCGGCTCCGGCTGGTGGGCCTGCGGTTCGACGTGGTGGGGTTCGGGCGCCGACTGCACGGGGACGTGCGGATGCTGCGGCGCCGCCGGCTCGTGCACGGGGGTGGCGTCCAACTTGGGGCCCTCGGCCGGCTTGAGCGTCCAGCCGTCCGGCAGTCCGCCCGGCTCCACCTTCGGTACGACCGGCTCCACCCGGGGGACGAAGGGGTGCTCACCCAGGCCGGCCACGGCCCGCTGACCGGCGTTCTCGGCCACCTGCGCGGCGCCGCGTTCGGCGGCGTCGACGGCGGTGCGCTGGGCCGCCCGCTCCAGGGCGTTGACGGCCACCCGCTCGGTGACGGCCGCCGCCTCGCTGCCGCCCCCGGTGGCGAGGCCCGAGAGCAGGTTGAACAGGCTCTTGCCGCCGGCCTCGGCCGGGTCCGAGCCCCAGCCGGAGCCGACCAGGGCCTTGGCCAGCTCGGTGGGGTGGTTGGCGGTGTACGCCAGGCCCCCGGCGACGGAGTTCAGGTGGTCCAGGTACAGCGCGGGGTGGGTGATGTTGTACACGTCGAAGGGGTTCACGCCGCGCGCGAACTTCAGCAGGTCGGCGCCGCCCTTGAGGAAACCGCCCTCCAGGTGCAGCGCACTGCCCGCGATGACGTCGGGCGCGTCGACCAGGGCGTTGCCGATCCGGTCCATCAGCCCGGGCGCCTGGGGGGCGTGGCCGGTCGCCGCCCTGATCGCCTGTTCGGCCGTCCCGGTGGCGCTGACCCGCTGCTTGCGGGCCGCCAGCAGCACCTCCGCGGCCTGCTTGCGCCCGGCCGCGCCCGGGTCCTGGAACGGCGCCGGCCTGGTGGGAGCGGTGGGGCTCTGCCCCGCGTCGGAGGCCGCGTTGTACGCCTTGACGGCCCGGTTGTACTCGTCCGCCTGGTGGTTGTACGCGGCCTGGCCGTCCTTGGTCGCCTGCTCGGCCTTCTTGTACAGGTCGATGGCCTGCTGCGCCTGTTCCTGGGCCCAGGCGAGGGTGCCGGCCAGTGCCGTCAGCGCCTTCGCCGCGGCCTCGCAGGCGTCGGCGGTGACCCGCCAGGCGGTGGGCTGGGTGGCGAACTTCTTGCGGAAGGCGTCGGCGGCCTGGCCCTGCCAGTGGTCGGCGTCCATCCGGCTCAGCCCGCCGGCGACCTCCTCGAAGGCGAGCGTGAACTTCTGCAGGTGCTGGACGGTCTCGCCGATCGCCTTCACATCACCGTGGACGAGCTGCTTCGGGTCGTCCGTCTCACCGAGGTTCAGCTCTCCGACGTCCGCGCCGAGGTCCTCGGCGATGCCGTCGCCCCACTTGCCGACCGCCCGGCCCGCGTCCTCCAGGCCGACGAAGTCCAGCGCGCCGCCGACCGCGTGCGCGTGCACGTTGACGAAGTCGCCGGCGAAGCTCTTGACGCTCCCGAGGAGGCCGCCCATCAGTGGCCGCCCGCCTGCTGCTGGGTGTAGGCCTCGAAGCGCTGGTTGAGGGCGTCCGACATCGCCTTGGCCTTGGCCGCGTGCTCCTTGTTCCACTCCTCGTCGCCGACCTGGTCGAGCATGATGTTGTTCTCCAGCAGGTCGGCCTCCACGCCCTTCCAGGTGCCGGCGGAGTGCAGCGCCGCCTCCTCGAAGGACTTCGCCGAGTAGTCGGCGTGGGCGACCTGGGTGACCTGGTTGTCCGCCAGCGTCTGGCTCCAGGAACGGCCCTCGACCTGGTCCTGTGTCAGGTTGGGGTTGCCCATCGCGGCACTGACCGCGTCCTTCAGCGCGCCGGAGACGTACTGCTCGTGGTCGTGGTAGATCCCGGCGGACAGGTCGAGCTTCTCGGCGATCTCGTTGCCCTGCTGGACCAGCCCGCGCACCATCACCCCCCAGCGCTCGCAGAACTCGTCGAAGGCCGACTTGCAGCCGGGGGAGCCGATCTGCCCGCCGGTCAGTTCGAGGTCGGTGAAGCCCCGGCCCACCACCGCGCCCTCGGCGATCCCGACCTTCTTCAACTCGCCGATCGCGTCGTTGATGCCCTTCGCCGTCAGCTTCAGGGCCTCCGGATCGACCTGGAAGTCCGCCATCAGTTCTCCTCCCCGTCGAGCGCGACCGCGTCCGGCACGATCCCCCGTACCGGCGGGAACAGCATCGGCTGCGCGCTCCCCACGTCCAGTGCCACTCCGCAGGGGACGCCGACCGCGGGCACCGCGACGTCCAGCAGCCGCGAGCCCCGGACCGTCAACCAGTCCAGCTCCGGGCCCTGGTGGCCGCGGGCCCGGGCGAACCCGACTATCGCCGCCTCGGTGCTGAAGGCCCAGATCCAGCGGATCCCGCCCTCGTCCCCGGTCCACACCCGGCCGTCCGCGTCCCGCGGCACGAACACGACGCTGGAACGGAACGCGGCCAGCACGATGCCGGGATCACCGGCTCCGGCGTGCAGCATCCGTACCTGGTGTGTCAGACCCGCGTTCAACACTCGCCCCCCGATGTTCTTTCGAAGGGAGAAGGTACTCGATCACCTGGCGGGGGTGCACGGGAGAACCAGCAGGCGGGGCGTTTGTGGCGGTCCTGCGACAGTCACTACGGGCGCCGCACGCCGTCGCCGCTCCACCTCGGGCCTCCGGCGTCCGCCGGTGCCGGTCGGGCGGGCCGCTCGCACCGGTCCGGGCCCGGCCGGTCAGTACTCCCAGGGGCGTTGCTCGCCGGGGTGGACCTCGGCGGCGAAGTCGTCGGCGAGCGCGGCGATCACGGCCCGGCCCTCGATCTGCTGCAGCCAGTGCGCCGGCAGCAGGCCGTCCCCGTAGTGGGCGCCCAGCAGGTTGCCGCAGATGGAGCCGGTGGAGTCGCTGTCGCCGGAGTGGTTGACGGCGGTCAGGAACGCGGACTCGATCGGGGTGCGGTTCTTCCAGTGGTCGGTGCGGGCCAGCGCCGCGTACACGGCGATGGCCAGGGCCTCCTCGGCGATCCAGCCGCCGCCGAGGCTCTCCACCGTCAGCGGGGTCGCCGGGCCGGTCCGGGCGAGGTCGACGGCCCTGCGCAGGGCGGCGGTCGTCTCCTCGTGGCCCGGGTAGCCGGCGAGCAGTTCCATGCTCTTGAGGACGGCGGACTCCAGGCCCTCCCCGGTCAGCAGATGGCTGATCATCGCGGCGAAGGCGCCGGCGGCGTAGTAGCCGGTCGGGTGGCCGTGGGTGATCTGCGCGCAGCGGGCGGCGAGTTCGAAGGAGCCCCGGGGGTCGCCCTCGGTGAAGCCGAAGGGCGCCGAGCGCATCACCGTGCCGCACCCCTTCGAGTCGGGGTTGACCGGGCCCGGGGTGCCGTCGATCACGCTCCGTGAGTCCGGGACGTGGTTCTGGCGCAGGCCGGAGCGGCAGGCCATCCCGGGCGCGCGACGGGCGTACAACCAGCGCTCCTCCCGCAGCCGACCGGTCCGGTGGACGAGGTCGTACCTGGGCGGCGGGTCCTCGTGGTCCTGGGTCTCCTGCCAGCGCAGGTAGGCGTGCTGGACGAGGACGACCTCCGCCCCGCTGATGCCTCTGGACATGGCCCGGGCGTAGCCGCGCAGCCAGCCCTCGGCGGTGAAGAGGGTCATCTGGGTGTCGTCGCTGATCCGGCCGATCACGCCGTCGCGGTCGGGGACCAGCCCGGTGATGCCGGTCTCCCCGTACCGGGCCTCGATCCCCGGCATGGCCAGGCCCTCGATCGGGAAGCCGAGGGCGTCCCCGATCGCCCCGCCGAGCAGACAGCCGCGCACCCGTGCGCGATAGGCCGTCAGCTGGTCCCACGGCAGGTACTTCACGTGCGTCCCCCTTTGATGTTCGATCACCGGCCATCGTAGGGGGCGGGTCCGTCCGACCGGGCCCTGGCGTTCAGCGCGCTCCGGCCGCCCGGGCCTGCCGGCGGTAGCCGTCCAGGACGTCCTGGCGCAGCAGGGCGCCGAAGCCCGCCGCCTCCAGCCGCAGGCCGAGTTGGGCCTCGCCGATGCCGAGGGCGGCCGCCGTCCGGCCCAGGTGCCAGTCGTGCGCGGCCATCCGGTCGAGCAGGTGGCCGCGGCGGACCTGCTTCTCCGACAGCCGGAAGGTCTTCAGGTAGGCGGTGCGTCCGGCCTCGTCGGTGATGGTCTCGCCGATGTGGTTCTCCTCCCGCTGCCGGAAGCCGGGCAGGAAGCGGCTGAGGGTGAAGTGCCCCAGCCGGCGGACGGTGCGGAAGGTGTAGGCCGGGCCGAGCAGGCCGGCCGCCATGGTGGAGTCGTGGAACCCGGCCCACTCCTCCTCCTGGCGCCGCGCGGCCGCCCGCAGGTCGGCGACCGAGCGGATGCCGGCGCCCGCGATCCGGGCCCGGAAGTCGGGCAGCGGCAGCATCAGGGTCGCGTAGTGGTGGACCTGTTCGCCGTAGAGGTCCTGGACCAGGGTGGGGTGCAGGGCCCGGTAGTCCTCGGGGTGCGGGACGGCGAAGGCGGCGGCCAGCGCGTCCCCGAGGTACAGCAGCACGCCGCACTGGCCGGGGTGGATCTCGAACAGCCGCAGCGCGTCCGCCAGGCCGCGGACCTGCGCGCCGGTCCAGGCCTCCTCGGCGCGGGGGGAGAGGCCCTGGCGGACGGCCCGCTGCGACCACTCCTCCCAGACCACCGACGGGCCGCCGAAGTGCAGGCTGAGGTAGCCCTCGAGGGCGAGGTGCTGGGGCAGGAAGCGCAGCCGGGTGCGGCTCTCACGCTTGGCGAGCCGGTGGTGGACCCGCAGCGGGATGCTCGCGGGCGGCGGTTCGGCGGGGCCGCCGTCGGTGAGGTGGGTCCCGTAGGTGGCCACCGGGGTGCCGTCGCCGGTCCGGTCGGCGACGAAGGCGTGCGGGAGGTAGGAGTGGTAGGTGGTGCGCCGGTCGAGCTGGACGACGCCGTGCTCCTCGTCCAGGGCGCGCCGGTGCAGGCGCAGGCCGGCGACCGGCTCGTCCCGCAGCAGCGGGACCAGCCGGACGGCGCCCCAGAGCTGGGAGGGGCCGGTCCGCAGGCCGGTGAGGTCCAGCGTGGTCGTCGCCTGGGGCGTCATCGGGCGTCCTCGGGAACGGGCCGGGGGAGCGGCTCCTGGGCGGGGGTGGTTGCGGCGACGGGTGAGGTTGCGGCGACGGGCGGGTTTGCGGCGACGGGCGGGGCCGGGTCGAGGAAGGCGCGGGTCCGTTCGTCCAGGTAGGCCGTCAGTTCGGGCAGGCCGGTACGGCCCTCGGCGAAGCGGGCCAGCCCGACCAGGGTGGGCAGGTCCTCGGCGTCGCGCAGGCCGGCCGTGGGCACCGTCGGGGCCAGCCGGCGGACGTCGAAGTCCTCGGCGTCGTAGACCGGGTTGAGGTGGACGATGCTGGTGCGGCCCGCGGGGTCGAGCCGGGTGCGCCAGACCCGCAGCACCTCGCCGGCCAGGCCCGGCGGCGCGTTGTCCCAGCCGTCGGAGACGATCAGCAGCCGCTCCGGCGCGGTGTCCAGCGCGTCCACGATCCGCAGGCCGAGCGGGGTCGGCCCGAGCGGGTGGACGAGCAGGGCGTCGGTGCGCCCGGAGGTCCACAGCGGGGTGTACTCGGCGGCGAGCGCCTCGAGCAGGAAGTGGCAGGCCAGCGCGGCCGTCAGCGGGCGACGGCGCTTCTGGCCGGAGCCGGTGGTGGAGAAGCTGTCGTCCAGCACGGCGGCGACCCGCCCCCAGCTGCCCCGGTGCGGCCCGGCGGCCCGGCGGGCGGCGGTGCGCAGCGCCTCGGTGAGTTCGGTCCGGCGCGACACCCGGTCGGCCGTCGGCAGGCCGAGCACGTAGGCGGCGAGCCGGGTCAGCGGCATCCGTCCGAGGTCGGCGCGGACGGCCTCGGCCCCGTGCCGCCGGCCGGACTCCTGCGCGCGGAGCTGCTCCCGCCGGGTCATCCGCGGCGCGATCTTCTGCAGGAAGTCGCCGCGGGCGACGCCGTGCTTGGCGGCGAAGCCCTCGGCGACGCTGTAGGGCAGCTCGTAGAGGGCGGACTGCTGGTAGTGGGCGCGGCGCCAGCTGTCGAGCAGCGGGGTCGCGAACGCGCGCTGCCGGGCGGGCCGGAACAGGAAGTCGCCGAGCTCTTCGCCGGGCGGGGTGAGGTGGGTGTGCCGCAGGGCGAGCTTGAGCCCGGCGCGGTACTTGACCGCGTCCAGGGCGGGGTCGGGCCGGGCGGTGAGCCAGTGCCGGATGATCGCCCGGGTGCGCCGGTTGTTGACCTTGGCCCGGCGCAGTTCGCGGATCAGCCGGTAGACCCGCTGCGGCGGGAGCAGGGCGAGGCGGCGTGCGATCAGCCGGCCCTCGGAGCGGCGCTGCGCGGCGGTGGCCTCACCGGCGGTGGCGAGCAGGCGGTGGACGATCAGGGCCGCGTTGTGGTCGTTGATGTCCAGGGCGAGCACCGCCGCGTAGAGGTCGCGGTAGTTGCCCAGGATGTAGGAGTGCAGGAAGTCGAGGGAGAGGCGCTGCTCACCGGCCTCGGAGTGGAATTCGCGCTGCCCGGTTGCGGTGATGGCGGCGTTGACGAAGAGCAGGACGTCGTCGGCGGCGACGAGGTCGCGAGAGGTTTCCTCGGTGGCCATCGGTGACCGTCCCCCCGGGTTGGTGTGGAGGCCGGCCGGGGAATGGGGGCGCGAACTGCGAACTATTGCGTTACAAGGCACATTCCGGAAGTCGCGCCGGAGTCCCGCGGCCGGCCCGGCGACCTTAACAGAGCGCCTGAGCTGGTGGCCGGCCATTTTCGCGACGGCCTATTTGTAGCTTCCCACAAGGTGAAACGGCGAGGCCGGGCGAAGGCTTGTGCGGATCTTCAGGAATGACGTGTGAACTGGCGTTCGTGCGGGGTATCGGCAACTATTGACGGTTGGGTGCGGGGCGCCCGAGTGCGCTCGGCCGGCCGGCCCTAACCGCACCCGAGGTGTACCCTCCCAAAGCCAGAGAGCCTTCTTCATGCGCTTCTTGAACCCCCAGACCGGCAGCTACGACGACCGTAATTCGGTGCCGTACGACCTCACGTACGACGACGTCTTCATGGTCCCCAGCCGCTCCGCCGTGGGCTCCCGGCAGGGTGTCGACCTGTCCTCGAACGACGGGACGGGCACCACCATCCCGCTGGTCGTCGCCAACATGACCGCCATCGCCGGGCGCCGGATGGCCGAGACGGTGGCCCGCCGCGGCGGCCTGGTCGCGATCCCGCAGGACATCCCGACCGAGGTCATCGCCGACGTCATCGGCTGGGTCAAGCAGCGCCACCTGGTGCACGACACCGCGATCACCCTGGAGCCCGGCGCGACCGTCGCCGACGCGCTCTCCCTGCTGCCCAAGCGCGCCCACAACGCGCTGGTCGTGGTCGAGGACGGCAAGCCGGTCGGCGTGGTCACCGACTCCGACTGCCACGGCGTGGACCGCTTCACCAGCCTGAGCGAGGTCATGTCCCGTGACCTGCTGCTGCTGGAGGACGGCATCGACCCCCGCGCCGCGTTCGAGAAGCTCAACGAGGGCCACCGCAAGCTCGCCCCGGTGGTCGACGCCGACGGCCGGCTGGTCGGCATCCTGACCCGCAAGAACGCCCTGCGCGCCACCCTCTACACCCCGGCCGTGGACGCCGCCGGCAAGCTGCGGGTGGCCGCCACCGTCGGCATCAACGGCGACGTCGCGGGCAAGGCCAAGGCCCTGATCGAGGCCGGCGCCGACGTCCTGATCGTGGACACCGCGCACGGCCACCAGGAGTCGATGATCAGCGCGCTGCGCGCGGTGCGCGGGCTGGACCCGCAGATCCCGATCGTGGCCGGCAACGTGGTCTCCGCCGCCGGCGTCCGCGACCTGGTCGAGGCCGGCGCGGACATCCTCAAGGTGGGTGTCGGCCCCGGCGCCATGTGCACCACCCGGATGATGACCGGTGTCGGCCGGCCGCAGTTCTCCGCCGTCCTGGAGTGCGCCGCCGAGGCCCGCCGCCTGGGCAAGCACGTCTGGGCCGACGGCGGCATCCGCCACCCGCGGGACGTGGCGATGGCACTGGCCGCCGGCGCCTCCAACGTGATGGTCGGCTCCTGGTTCGCCGGTACCTACGAGTCGCCCGGCGACCTGCAGACCACCGCCGACGGCCGCCAGTACAAGGAGAGCTTCGGGATGGCCTCGGCGCGTGCCGTGCGCAACCGGACCTCGGAGGAGTCGGCCTACGACCGCGCCCGCAAGGCGCTGTTCGAGGAGGGCATCTCCACCTCGCGGATGTTCCTCGACCCGGCCCGCCCGGGCGTCGAGGACCTGATCGACTCGATCGTGGCGGGTGTGCGCAGCTCCTGCACCTACGCGGGCGCCAACAGCCTGGAGGAGTTCCACCAGAAGGCCGTGGTCGGCATCCAGAGCGCGGCGGGCTACGCCGAGGGCAAGCCGCTGCACTCCAGCTGGGCCTGATCCCCACGGGTGCGCAGCCCGACCTGCGGCAGGCGGACGGCCTGACCGGGACGGGCGAACCGCTCAACCGGCCGGCCGGCTCCCCGCGACGGGGGGCCGGCCGGCCTGCGTCGGCCCGTCCAGCGGGGTGAGCAGCGCCCGGCAGACCATGCCGACCGAGCCGTCCAGCGCGGTGCTCACCGCCGTGTAGGCGAACGGCACCGGCCGCAGCTCCCACAGCGCCAGCACACTCGCCCAGGCCGCCTCGCGGGCGCGGTCGATGCTCCAGACGCCGGCCACGTGCAGCAGCGGGTCGGCGAGCGGCAGCTCGTCCGGGCCGGGCAGCAGCGAGTCCCGGACCTCGTCCTCCACCTGCGCCAGCAGGTCGTTGATCCGCCGGTAGTCGGCGGCCAGCTCGGCCGGGCGGCGGCCGAGCTGGCGGCAGGTGTCCAGCACGGCGAGCGGGAGGTCGTGCTCGATGTGGGCGTTCATCCCGGCCAGGGCGAACTGCAGCGGGTGGATGCCCGGGTGCCCACGCAGTTCGAACAGCGGCCGCCAGCAGGCGGGCGGCCGGGTGCCGGCGGCGGCCGCGTCGACCGCCCGCAGGTAGCGGCCGGCGAACAGGGCGTCGAGGGCGGCCACGGCCGGCGGGTCCTCGAAGTACCCGTCCGTGAGGCGGTCGCGGACCAGCTCGGTGACGGTCAGGTACATCCGGTTGAAGACGGCGACGCCGTCCGCGGCGGGAAGCAGGTCCCGCAGGGCCCGCATCCGGTCGACGGCCTGGTCGACCGTCAGGGAGTCACTGATCGTCACGGCGGGCGTCCTCTCACGGCGGACCGGGCGGATCGTCCGATGATAGGCCGGTACGGCGGGGAGGCGGGCCCGCCGCGCGGAACCGCTCCCCGGCCGGGGCGGGCCGGCTCAGACCGCGGCCGCCCGGCCCCTGCGGGCCAGCGCCTTGCCGAGCTCCCACAGTGCCAGGAAGGCCACGGCGGCGAGCAGCGCCCACCCGAACTGGCGGAGGTCGATCTCCGCGGTGCCGAGGATCCGGCGGAACCCGTCCAACTGGGTCACCAGCACGGCGAGCAGGAACTCGGACAGCGCCGCCAGGTTCATCTGCTTGCTGTCGAACGTGGTCGGGCTCAGCACCGACTGCGTCTCGCTGCGGCACTCGAACGCGGCCACGATCAGGCAGAGCGAGAAGGCGGTGAACGCCATCGAACTGCCGACGTGCACGCTGCCGAAGTGGTTCTCGCCGAGTTTGATCAGCGCCAGCAGCATGACGGTCAGGGCCAGGCCGGCCAGGCCGACCGTGGTCAGCAGCGGCCGGGTCAGCACCGACTCGCCGCGCGGCCGCGGCGTACGGCGCATCAGACCCGGGCTCTCCTGGTCGAAACCGAGCGCGAAGCCGAACGGGGCGTTCACCACGAAGTGGATCCAGAGCACCTGCGGCGGCGGGAAGGGCTCCCCCGCGGCGATGTTGAAGAGCGTCGCGCCGAGGAAGGTCAGCACGAAGGTGACCAGCAGCAGCAGGACGAACCGGACGTACTTGGTGAGGTTGTCGTAGAGCTTGCGGCCCTCCTTCACCGCGAACACGATCGTGGCGAAGTTGTCGTCGGAGAGGATCATCCGGGCGGCGTTCTTCGCCACGTCGGTCCCGCTGCCCATGGCGATGCCGATGTCGGCGGCCTTGATGGCCGGCGCGTCGTTGACGCCGTCCCCGGTCATCGCCACGACCTCGCCGTTCTTCTTCAGCGTGTCGGCCAGCAGGACCTTGTGCTCCGGCGCGACCCGCCCCACCACGCCGATGTCCGCGATCCGGGCCCGCTGCTCCTGCTCCGACCAGGAGGCGAAGTCGGCGCCCAGCACGGCCTCGCCGGGGATGCCCAGCTGCCGGGCGATGGCGGCGCCGGTGGTGACGTCGTCACCGGTGACCATGCGCACCCTGATGTGGGCGTCCTGGGCACTGGCCACGGCGGCCTTGGACTCGGCCCGGGGCGGGTCGACCATGCCCACCAGGCCGGTCATCCGCAGTCCGGTGACCAGCGCGAGCAGGTCGCCCTCCGGGTCGAACTCCGCGGGGTCGAGGTCCCGGGCGGCGGCCGCCATCACCCGGCGGCCCTCGCCGCCCATCCGCTCGACCTGCTCCTGGGCCCGACGGCTCAGCTCACCCTCCCAGGGGACGCTCTCGCCGGCGGCGAGCGCGCCGACGGCGCGGGACATGACCGCGGGCGCCGCGCCCTTGACGAAGCAGCGCACCACGGGCCGTCCGGAGTCGTCCTTCGCCGCGTGGAAGGTGGCCATCAGCTTGTAGCCCGGGTCGAAGGGCAGGGTGGCGAGTCTGGGCATCCGCCCGCGGGTGGCCTCCACGTCCAGCCCGGCCTTGTGGCCCAGCACGAGCAGTGCGCCCTCGGTCGGGTCGCCCACCACCGTGCCGTCGACCAGGGTGGCGTCGCCGGCCACCAGGAAGGGCAGGATCGCGTCCTCGATGCCCGCGGCGGAGCCCGCCGCGTGGTGGATCCGGCCGTCGAGGCCGTAGCCGGTGCCCGAGACGGTGTACCGGTCCGTCGGGCTGATCACCTCGACGACCGTCACCTGGTTCATCGTCAGGGTGCCGGTCTTGTCGGAGTTGATCGCCGAGGTGAAGCCCAGCGTCTCCACCGACGGCAGCTCCTTGACGATCGCGTTGCGCTCGGCCAGGTTGAGGCTGCCCACCGAGAGGATCACCTGGGTCACGGTCGGCAGCGCCTCCGGGATCGCCGCGATGGCCAGCGAGACCGCGGCGATGAACAGGGTGTCCCAGGCCTGGCCGCGGCTGCGGCCCAGCGCGAACATCACGATCATCGTCAGGCCGGCCGCGCCCGCGATCCACAGGGTCAGGTTGTTCAGCTCCCGGGTGAGCGGCGACTCCTCCTTCGCGGTGGCGGACAGCATGCCGGAGATCCGGCCGAGTTCGGTGTCCGCGCCGGTGCCGGTGACGATCAGCACCCCGCTGCCGTGGGTGACCGGGGTGTTCATGAACGCCATGTCGCTCTGGTCGCCCGGCCCGAGCTTCGTGCCCGGCGGTACGGCGGTGTCCTTGGCGGCGGGGGTGCTCTCGCCGGTGAGCGCGGACTCGTCGATCTGCAGGGCGCTGGCCCGGACGATCCGCCCGTCGGCCGGCACCTGGTCCCCGGCCGTGACGAGCACGACGTCGCCCGGTACCAGCTCCTCGGCCGGGATCTGCGACTCCGCGCCGTCGCGGCGGATCCGGGCGGTGTTCTTCATCATCGACTTCAGCGCGTTCATCGCGCTGGCGGCCTTGCCCTCCTGCCGCAGCCCCACCACCGCGTTCAGCAGCGTCAGCGCGACCAGCAGGATCGCGGTGCTCCACTGCGCGATCGCGAACGAGACCACGGCCGCCGCCACCAGGATGATCTGCATGTAGCTTCGGTACTGGTCCAGGAAGCGCAGCAGGGCCGGCCGGGGCCGCTCCTCGGGCAGGGCGTTGGGGCCGTGGGCCGCCCGCAGTTCGGCCACCCGGGTGTCCGTGAGGCCGGCCTCCGGGTCGACCCCCAGCAGGCGCGCGACCTCCTCGGGGGAGCGTGCGTACCAGTCCGGCCGCTCGGCCGGCTGCGGCCCGGTCGGGCCTGCTTCGACTGCCATCTCCGCCGTCTCCGTTCCCCAGGTTTCCCTGCTGCCGCCCGGGCCGCCCCGCCCGTGTTCGCCCGTTGTCCATCGCCCGCCGTGCACCGCCCGCCGGTCGCCCCCGCCGTCAGCCGGGCAGGTCGTGCCGGGCCGCGTACGGGTCGGCGGGCGCGCCCTTGGGGGCTTCCTTCTTCAACCGGCGCTTGGCGGCGAGCAGATCCCGGTGGGCCTCCTCGTCGACGACCGGGTACCGGGGGTCGATCTCGATCAGGGTGTGGGCGAGGACGGCCGCGGCGCAGATCCGCGCGAACCACTTGCGGTCCGCCGGCACCACGTACCAGGGCGCCCACGGGGTGCTGGTGGCCGAGAGCATCTCGGAGAAGGCCTCCTGGTAGTCGTCCCAGTACTTGCGCTCACGGACGTCGGCGCCGGAGAACTTCCAGTTCTTCTCCGGGAGGTCGATCCGCTTCAGGAACCGGGTGCGCTGCTCCTCCTTGGAGAGGTTCAGGAAGACCTTCACCACCTTGAAGCCGTTGTCGGTGAGGTGGCGCTCCCAGTCGTTGATCTCCCGGTAGCGGCGGTCCCAGAGGGAGGACCCGTGGGCGGCGTCCGGGATCCGCTGGCGGTCCAGCACCTCCGGGTGGACCCGCACCACGAGGACCTCCTCGTAGTGGGAGCGGTTGAAGATCGCGATGTCCCCGCGGGCGGGGAGCCTGCGCGCGTACCGCCAGAGGTAGTCGTGGTCGAGCTCCTCGGTGGAGGGCACCTTGAAGCTGCTGACGTGCACCCCCTGCGGATTCACCCCGCTCATGACGTGCCGGATGGTGCCGTCCTTGCCTCCGGCGTCCATCGCCTGCAGGCAGAACAGGACGCCGTAGGTGTCCTGGGCGGCCAGCCGGGCCTGGTACTCGGCCAGCAGCGAGACGCCGCTCTCCAGCAGCCGGACGCCTTCCCGTTTCTTCATCCCGGCCTTGTAGCGGGGGTCGAAGTCGCCGAGGTCCACCCGGGAGCCGGGTTCCACCCGCAGCGGCTCGATGAACTTCGCGATCCGCCGGGCCTGTTTGCCTGCCATCCGGGACCAGCCTTCCTGGTGTGCGCGGGCTGGGCCGCCGCCGCCCTCGCGGTCGAGTCGCGGCCGGGGCGGTCGGAGCCCTCCGCGGCCCGCTCCGTCGTCCGGCGGAGCCCCCGCGCCCGGGTCTGGGTCCGAGCCTGCGGGCGCGGCCCCGGGGCCGCAACTCGGCCTGTGGGGCCCGGCACCAGGGCCCGGCAGCCGCCGGGCGGTGGGGTGGGGCGCGGGGTGCGCAACGGGGCGGGTACTCTGCCCGGCCGTGTCAGGGGCGGCCGTCGTACACCCGCCGCCGGTCGGCCCGGGCCGCGGGCCGCTACGCCCGCCCATCGTCGGCCACCCCGCTCCAGGCACGGTAGGCGGCCACGGCCGCGGGCAGGGTGGGGAAGATCCGGTCCTCGCCGACGGACTCGGTCAGCCCGTACGCGTCCAGCTCCGAGCGCAGGTCCTGCTTCACCCGTGCCAGGGCGAACACGCAGCCTCCGGCCACCAGTTCGTCCCGCAGCGCCTCCAGCGAGTCCAGCGCGGTGATGTCCACCTCGACGTTGGCCTCGGTGTTGAGGACGAACCAGCGCACCGGACCGGGCTGTTCGGACAGCACCGCCAGCGCCCGCCGGCGGAAGTCCTCGGCGTTGGCGAAGAACAGCGGCGAGTCGTAGCGGTAGATCAGCAGCCCGGGGACGGTCCGCGCCTCGGGGTAGTCGTCGATGTCGTGCATGCCCGCCACGCCCGGCACCAGACCCAGCACCGCGTCGTGCGGCCGGGCCACCCGGCTGAGCAGCTCCGCCACCGACAGGCCCACGGCCACCAGCACCCCGTAGAGGATGTCCAGCGCCAGCACGCCGATCAGGCACCCGACGGCCAGCAGCAGCTCCCGGCGCCGGAACGACGAGAGCCGCCGGAATCCCGCGACGTCGATCATCCGCACCGCGGCGTAGACGACCAGGCACCCCAGCACGGCCGACGGGGTGAGGGACAGCGCCGGGCCGAGGAACAGCAGCACGGCGACGACCAGCACGGCCGCCGTCAGCCCGTACGCCTGGGTGCGCCCGCCGGCCGACTTGGCCAGTGTCGTCCGGCTGGCGCTGCTGCTCACCGGGAACCCGTGGAACACCCCGGCGCCGAGGTTGACCACACCCAGCGCCAGCAGTTCCTGGTTGGCGTCCAGGCGCTCGCCGCTGCCCCGGGACTCGAAGGCCCGGGCCGTCAGGATCACGTCGGTGTACCCCACCAGGAGCACCCCGACGGCGGGCAGCGCCAGCTCCCGGAAGTCGCTCAGGGACGGCCAGGACGGGCGGGGGAGTCCGGTCGGGATGTCCCCGATCACCGCGATGCCCTGCGACTCCAGGTCGAACACCGCGACCACCACGGTGCCCAGGACCAGCGCGAGCAGGGTGACCGGCACCCCGCGCGGCAGGAGGGCGGCCGCCAGGAAGAGGAACACCAGGGTGGCCGCGCTGAGCAGGACGGTCGCGGTGTCGGCCTCGGAGATGTTCCGGAAGAAGGAGATCAGCTTCGGGAAGAAGCCCGAGCCCTCCGTCTCGACGCCGGTGATCTTCGTCAGCTGGTCCACCGCCATGATCAGGGCGACCCCGGCCAGGTAGCCGATCAGGACGGGCTGGGAGAGCAGATCCGCGACGAACCCCAGCCGGGCGATCCGTGCCAGCAGGAACATCAGCCCGACCACGACGGCGAGGGCCGCCGTGAGGACGGCGTAGTGGTCCGGGTCCCCCGCCGCCAGCGGCCCCACCACTCCGGCCGTCATCAGCGCGGTCGTCGACTCCGGGCCGACCGACAGCAGCCGGGACGAGCCGAGGAAGGCGTAGACGGCGAGCGCGGGCAGGATGGCCCAGAGCCCGGCGACCGGTTGCAGCCCCGCCACACTCGCGTACGCCATCACCTGGGGCACCAGGTAGGCCGCGACGGTGACGCCGGCCAGCAGATCCCCGCGCAGCCAGCCGCGCCGGTACGACCGCAGCACACCGAGGCCCGGGACGAATCCGGCGACGCGCCGCCGGAATCCGCCGACCGGGTCGGTGGACTGGGTCATCGGTCTCCTTCCGCAGGGCCGACGGCAGCCGGAGCCGGCACCCCGCCGCCGACGTGTCCGGCCGGCGGCGGGGGGTGGGGCGGTGCGGGGGCGTCGGCTCCCATGGTCGGAGCCTCCTCCGGTCACCGCCAGTGCTCTCGCCCGAAAGGGTGAACCGCGGCGGGCGCGGACACCGGCCGCGGACACCGGCCGCGGACACCGGCCGCTGCACGCCGGGCAGCGAGTACCGCCACTCCGACTCCGACAACATCGCCGTCGCGCTGATGGCCGAGGCGGCCTCCGGCGAGCGCTACGAGGACCTGCTCCGGACGGTCGTCCAGCCGCCGCTCGGCCTGCGCCGGACCAGCCTCCCGCCGGGCTACCGGCTGCCCGAGCCCTACCTGCACGGCTACGCCGTCCAGCCGCCGGAGGCGCCCGAGGACGTCAGTACGCTGTTCGGTGCCTCCGGGAGCCGGGCCTCCGGCGGCATCGTCTCCACCTCCGAGGACCTCGGCACCTTCATCGGCGCGTACGCCTCCAGGAGGACTTCGTCTGCGCCCTGTTCCGCGACTGAGGGCTCCGCGACTGTGGGCTCCGGGACTGAGAACTTCGCGGCCGGGGGCTCCGGTTCGAGCTCTGCGCGGGCGGGGTCCGGCCACCGGGCCGCCGTGGCCGGGGCCGGGCGGGTCAGTTCGTGGCGCGCTCCGGGCCCGGCGGGGCGGCGGCGAACTCCTGGGCCGCGTGGTCGAGCGAGCCGGTGACCCGCGCCAGCAGCGACTGCAGGGTGGCCGCCTCGGCGGGCGACAGGTCGCTGGCCTCGACGATCCGGCGTGGGACGCAGACCGCCCGCTCGCGCAGCGCGGCGCCGGCCTCGGTGGGGCGGACGGTGACCGAGCGCTCGTCCTCACTGCTGCGGGCGCGCCGGACGTAACCGGTGGCTTCGAGCCGCTTGAGCAGGGGGGAGAGGGTGCCGGAGTCCAGCCGCAGGTACTCGCCGATCCGCTTGACCGGCAGCTCGCCGTGCTCCCAGAGCACCAGCATGACCAGGTACTGGGGGTAGGTGAGGTCGAGGTCCTTGAGCACCGTGCGGTAGACGCCGCCGAAGGCCCGCGAGGCGGCGTGCAGCGAGAAGCAGATCTGGTGGTCGAGTCGGAGCAGCTCCTCGTCGGGCACCCGGGACAGGTCGGTCATGGCTCCAGGATAGCCGGGCCGCGCGCACTTCAGTTGTGCGCAATTCAATTGCGTGCTCTACTTGAGTGCAGAGGGGCGGCCGGGACCGGTCGCCGACGAGAGAAGGGACCAGCCAGATGGACGCGCTGTACACCGCCGTCGCCACCGCCAACGGCCGCGAGGGGCGCACCGTGAGCTCCGACGGCCAGGTGGACCTCGCGCTGGCGATGCCGCCGGCGCTCGGCGGCAACGGCCAGGGCACCAACCCCGAGCAGCTGTTCGCCGCCGGCTACGCCGCCTGCTTCGCCAGCGCGCTCGGCCTGGTCGCCCGCCAGGCCCGGGCCGACGTCAGCGAGGTCTCGGTCACCGCCGAGGTCTCCATCGGCAAGGACGAGACCGGCTTCGGCCTCTCCGTGGTGCTCCGGGTCGAGCTGCCGGACAGCCTGGAGGGCGAGGCCGGCCAGCTGCTGGTCAAGCAGGCGCACGAGGTCTGCCCGTACTCCAAGGCCACCCGCGGCAACATCCCGGTGGAGCTCGTCGTCGAGTAGTCCCACCCGCCGGGCCCCGGCCCGGCCGTACGCCCCACCCGGCGTACCCGATGAACGCGCGCGAGCCCGGACCGTCCGACGGTCCGGGCTCGCGCGCGTTCGGGGAGCAGGGTCAGGAGGTCGGCATCAGGACGGTGTCGACGATGTAGACGGTCGCGTTGGCGGTGTGGACATTGCCGCAGAGCACCTTGGCGTTGCCGTTGACGGTGAAGTCCTGCCCGGAGCCGGCCACCATGAGGTCACTGCCCTCCAGGGTCTTGTGGCTGCCGGCCAGCGCCGCCGGCGCCAGGCTGTCGGGCGTGACGTGGTAGGTCAGGATCTTGGTGAGCATCGCCTTGTCGGCGAGCACCTTGTCCAGCGTCTCCTTGGGCAGCTTGGCGAAGGCGTCGTTGGTGGGCGCGAAGACGGTCACGTTCCTGGCCGAGTTGAGGGTGTCCGCCAGGCCGGCCGCCTTGACCGCCGTCACCAGGGTGGACAGCAGCGGGTTGTTGGAGGCGGCGGTGGCGACCGGGTCCTGCGCCATGCCGTTGAAGCTGCCCGCGCCGTCCTTCGGCACGGCGGCGCAGGCGGCGCCGAACGGCTCGGTCATGGCGGCGGCGGACGGGGTCGAGGCGGCGGGGGCCGAGCTGGTGGCGGCCGGTGCCGCGGAGCCGCTCTTCGCCGAGGACGACGACGAGTCGCCGCTGCTTCCACAGGCGGTCAGGCCGAAGGCGAGGGCGCCGGCGGCGAGCAGGGCGGCGGTGGTGCGGACGCGGGTCACGGACATGGTGAGGTCACTTCCTGTGGAGTGGCCGGCTCGGGGCATGGCGGTGCCATGACCGGGACGGCGGTTGGTGTCGCGTACCGGGCTGGTAGGCGGTCGACGGTTCGGGAGAAGTTCGGGCCGGCTCGGGGCCGGAGGGGTCAGACGACGGTCACCACGGTGCTGTGCCAGCCCGTGGACCCGCTCGGGAAGGGCGCCGCCCGGGCCTCGGGCTGAACGGCGCCGCTGGTGTCGGTGGCGCGGACCTGGATGGTGTGGGTGCCGGGCCGGGCGCCCGTCCACTCGTGGCTCCACTGCCGCCACAGGTCGGGCCCGGCGTCGGCGGCCGGCGTCGCCTCGGCCCACGGCCCGTCGTCCACCCGGACCTCCACCGCGGCGACCCCGCGGTGGGTGGCCCAGGCGGTGCCGGCCACCGTCACGGTGCCGGCCGGGATCCGGGCGAAACCGGCCGGCACCTCGATCCGGGAGGCGGTGCGCACCGCCCCGGTCCGGTCCCAGCCGCGCCGCACCCAGTACGGGTCGTACCGGGCGAAGGTGGTGACCTCCAGGTCGGTCAGCCACTTGGTGGCGGAGGTGTAGCCGTAGAAGCCGGGCACCACCGTGCGGCACGGGAAGCCGTGCGCGACCGGCAGCGTCTCGCCGTTCATCGCCACCGCCAGCAGCGCCCGCCGCCCGTCCAGCACGGACTCCAGCGGGGTGCCGATGCTCATGCCGTCCTGGGAGCGTCCGACCAGCTGGTCCGCGCCGGCCCGCACCCCCGCCGAGCGGAGCAGCGCCGGGAGCGCCGCCCCGAGCCAGCGGGTGGTGCCGACGTACGGCCCGCCGACCTCGTTGGAGACGCAGGACATGGTGTGGTCCAGCTCCTCCAGCGGCAGCCGCAGCAACTCGTCGAAGCTGATCAGCAGCGGCCGGTCGACCAGGCCGTGGATCCGGAGCGACCAGCGGTCCGGGTCGATCTTCGGCAGGGTCAGCGCGGTGTCGACCCGGTAGAAGTCGGCGTTCGGGGTGACGAAGGGCGACAGGCCCGGGACGCCCGGGTGCACGGCCGCCGGCAGGGCGGTGGCCGCGCGGGCCGGCGGCGGTATCCGCACGGCGAGCCGGGCGGCGCTGATGTCGTTGCGGGACTGCGAGAGCGAACGGCCCGCCCAGCCGACGGCGGCGGCCAGCGCCACGGTGCCGCCGGTGGCGATCAGGAACTGCCGGCGGTCCGGACGGACCGGCGCTGGAGCGTCACCCGGTGCCGGAGCGTCACCCGGCGCTGGAGCGTCACCCGGTGCCGGAGCGTCACCCGGCGCTGGAGCGTCACCCGGTGCCGGAGCGTCACCCGGCTCCGCAGCGGCGTCCGGTGCCGGCGCGGAGTCGGCCACCGCGGCCGGTCCGGGCGGGGGCCCGGCTGGCAGTGCCCGGCGGTACCGGCCGGTCAGCAGGACCAGCACCGCGGCTCCGCCCAGGCCGGCCGCCAGCGAGGGCAGCAGGTAGGAGAGGCCCGCGGTGCTCCGCGACATCGCCGCCCAGGCCCCGACCCCGCCGAAGACGGCGAACATCGCCGCCCCGGCCCGCGGGCGGCGGACCGCGATCAGCCCGGCCAGCACCGCCAGCGCCGTGAGGGTCAGGTAGATCCCGCCCAGCAGCACCGGTTTGTCGTCGGTGCCGAAGGTCCGGACGGCGTACTCCTTCAGCGCAGTGGGCGTCAGGTCGATGGCCGCCGAACCGACCGCCAGCGCCGGGGCGCTGGCGGGCCCGGTGAACGCCGAGACCAGTTCGCCCAGCGCGACCGCCGCGGCGGCCGCGGCCACCCCGACCCCCGCGGCGCCGGCGGTACGGGCCGCCGGCGCGCGCAGGCGCTGCGGGCGGGATCCGCCGGGGGGTGCCGGCGCCTGGCCGGGTTCGCTGCTCACACCCACCATTCGGGGCGGCCGGTCCGCCGGATGGGTGCGAATTGCGATCTCACTCCCACGGGTGAAATCCCCGTCCTGACCTGGGAGTTCAGCGGTGCGGGCGGTGACGGCCGGTGCGACCGGTACCGCCCGGCCGGGTCCTGCCGTGCCGCCGGTGCTGCGTCGGCGGGTCGGTGGGTCGGCGGGCCGGTGGGTCGGTGGGTCGGTGGGTCGGCGGGTCGGCGGGGCGGCGGGCCGGTACCGGCGGGTCAGCCCGCGGGCCCCCCGGTCGCGTACTGCTCGGCCCGTGCGGCGATGTTCCGGGCCATCCCGCCGAACACGACGCTGTGGAAGGGCGCGACGGACCACCAGTACGCGTGGCCGGCCAGCCCGCGCGGGTGGAACAGGGCCCGCTGGCGGTAGACCGCGCCGCCGTCCGCGCCCGGCTCCACCCGCAGCTCCAGCCAGGCCGGCCCGGGCAGCCGCATCTCGGCGCGCAGCCGCAGCAGCCGGCCCGGCTCGATCTCCTCCACCCGCCAGAAGTCCAGCGAGTCGCCGACCCGCAGCCGGGCCGGGTCGCGCCGTCCGCGCCGCAGGCCGACCCCGCCGACCGCGCGGTCCAGCCAGCCGCGCAGCGCCCAGGCGAGGGGGAAGGAGTACCAGCCGTTCTCGCCGCCGATCCCCTCCACCACCCGCCACAGCGCGGCCGGCGGCACCTTCACCGCCAGCTCCCGCTCGTCCTCGTACAGGCTGCCGCCGGCCCAGTCCGGGTCGCTGGGCAGCGGGTCGCTGGGCGCGCCCGGCAGCGAGGCCGAGGACCACCGGGTGCTCACGTCGGCGTCCTGGATCCGCTTGAGGGCGAGCCGGACGGCCTCGTCGAAGCCGGTCGGGCCGCCGGCCGGGGCGGGGGACCAGCGGCGGATGTCGTGCTCGCCGCAGACCACCTCGTACCGCAGCGACTCGACCAGCGGCCGGGCCAGACTGTTCGGCACCGGGGTGACCAGCCCGACCCAGTGGCTGGACAGGCTCGGCGTCAGCACCGGCACCGGCACGATCACCCGCCGGGGCAGGCCGGCCACCCGGGCGTAGCGCAGCATCATCTCGCGGTACGTCAGCACGTCCGGGCCGCCGACGTCGAAGCTGCGGTTGACCTCGGGCGGCAGCCGTACGCAGTCGACCAGGTGGCGCAGCACGTCCCGGACGGCGATCGGCTGGATCCTGGTCCGCACCCAGCTGGGGGTGACCATCACCGGCAGCCGCTCGGTCAGGTGGCGCAGCATCTCGAAGGAGGCGGAGCCGGAGCCGATGATCACGGCGGCCCGCAGCTCCGCCGTCGGGACGCCGCTCTCCCGCAGGATCCGGCCGACCTCGGCCCGGGAGCGCAGGTGCGGGGAGAGCTCCCGTTCGGGGACGCCGGCCGGGACCAGCCCGCCGAGGTAGACGATCCGCCGGACCCCGGCCGCGGCGGCGGCCCGCCCGAAGGCCCGGGCCGCGTCCGCGTCGCGCTGCTCGAAGGAGGGGCCGGTGCCCAGCGCGTGCACCAGGTAGTAGGCCACCTCGACGCCCTCGAAGGCCGCCGGCAGCGTCTCCGGGCGGGTGACGTCGCCCCGGGCGCTCTCCACCCGCCCCCGCCAGGGCAGGTCGCGCAGCCGGCCGGGGTCACGGGCCAGGCAGCGCACCCGGTGGCCGGCCGCGAGCAGTTCGGGCACCAGCCGCCCCCCGATGTAACCGGTGGCGCCGGTCACCAGGATGCGGGTGCCGCCGCTGGTCTCGCCGGCACTGTCGCCGGCCGGGCTGTCGGTCATGGGTGCCTCCGGGATGGTTCGGGGGAGCGCTCAGAACGCGTACCTGATCCGCAGCCACGGTGCGTGCCGCTCGACCAGGCCCCGCAGGGTACGGACCGCGTCGCCCTTCAGGCCGGTGCGGTAGCGGACGTTCCAGGCGCCGTTCTGCGAGCGCTTGGCCTCCTGGAGGCCGGGCCGCCAGAGCACGTCCTCCGCCCTGGGGTGCCAGCCCAGGTTGACGTCGTGCAGCTCGCGGTTGTGGGTCAGCATGATGATCTCCGCGGCGGCCTGCGCCTTCACGGCGGCCGGCAGGGTGTCGTCCATCCGGCGCAGCAGATCCGTCCAGTCGTGCACCCAGCCCTCGCGCAGCACCACCGGGGAGAAGTTGAAGTGCACCTCGTACCCGGCGGCCAGGAAGTCCGCGGCGGCGGCCAGCCGCTCCGGGACGGGGCTGGTGCGGACGTCCAGCAGCCGGGCGTCGGCGGGCGGCATCAGCGAGAAGCGGATCCTGGTGCGGCCGCGCGGGTCGAGGGCCAGCAGCTCGCGGTTGACCCACTTGGTGGCGAACGAGGCCTTGGCGGTCGGCCAGTGCCGGAAGGCGCGGATCAGATCGGCGGTGTTGTCGCAGATCAGGGCGTCGACCGAGCAGTCGTTGTTCTCCCCGATGTCGTACACCCAGGACACCGGGTCGCAGCTGTTGGGCTCGGTCTTGCGGCCCTGCCGGGCGACGTGCCGGCCCAGATGGGCGACGATCCGGTCGATGTTGGTGAAGACGGTGACCGGGTTGGCGTACCCCTTGCGCCGGGGCACGTAGCAGTACGCGCAGGCCAGCGCGCAGCCGTTCGCCGAGCTGGGCGCGATCCAGTCCGCCGAGCGGCCGTTGGGCCGGGTGGTGAGCGACTTCTTCACCCCGAGCACCACCACCTCGCTCTTGATCCGGGCCCAGCGGGCCACGTTGCCCTCGTTGCCGTGCAGGTGCGGGATCTGCCAGTGCGAGGCCACCGCGATCACCGTCGCGTCGGGGAAGCGGTCGAGCACCTGGCGTCCGCGCGAGGAGGCGGCCGCTGCGGGTTCCGCGTAGATCTCGCGGACGTCGAACAGCCGGCGCTCCGGGCCGGCGGCGCCTGTTCCGGTGTTCGTACGGCCCCTACCGTCCGTCCCGCCGTCCGTCCCGCCGTCCGTCCCGCCGTCTGTCCCGCTGGTCACAGTGCGGTGCTCCCTCGTGTTCGTCCCGGCCCGCGGGCCGGCGCCCGGCGGCTTCGCCGCGAAGTATTCGGCGCCGACGGCCCGGAGGATTGGCTCCGGGCCGTCGGCGTGGTGAGAAACCCCAGATCTTTGGGGTACCAGGGGCCCGGGCGGCGTCGAAGACTGTGGCTATGAACACCATCGAGAAGACCCGAATCGCAGACAACCGGGAGACCGTGCGTGCCTTCATCGACGCACTGTTCACCAAGGGCGACCTCGCAGCGGTCGACGAGTACCTCGCCGAGGACTTCCTCGACCACGATCCGCCCGTCGGCCCCGACACCGGCCGTGAGGGCATGCGCGGGGCCGCCGCCCTGTTCCGCGGTGCTTTCCCCGACTGGCACGCCACGCCCGACTTCCTCGTCGCCGAGGACGACCTGGTCGTGGAGCACTTCAGCGCCACCGGCACCCAGCGCGGCGAGATCTTCGGCGCGCCGGCCGACGGCCGTACCGTCACGCTCCGCGGGATCAACATCTTCCGGCTCCGGGAGGGCCGCATCGTCGAGCGCTGGGGCCGGCTCGACGAGCTGGGACTGCTGCGCCAGCTCGGGCTCGTCCAGGGCCCGGGGTAGTCGGGAGTAGGCTCGTGGATGTGGCAGGGGCGGCCGTGGAAAGCCGACTCGCCGACATCGAACGACGGTGCCGCGACGGGTTGGACACCACCACGCTCGGCACGGAGATCGTCGGCCGTCTGCGCCGGGTGGTACCGGCGGAGGCGGCCTTCTCCGCGACCGTCGATCCGGTGACCCTGCTGTTCACCTCGGCGACCGCGGAGGACCCGCTGGGCCCCGCGACGGCGCTGTTCCTGGACAACGAGTTCGGGCGGGCGGACGTCAACAAGTTCGCCGACCTCGCCCGGGCGGCGGATCCGGTCGGCTCGTTGGACCGGGCCACCGAAGGCGACCGGACGGAAAGCGCTCGCCACCGGGAGATCATGGCTCCCCTCGGGCTCGGCGACGAACTGCGCGCCGCGCTGGTCACCGGCCACCGCTGCTGGGGAGTGCTCTGCCTGCACCGGGAGGCCTCCTCCTCGGCCTTCACCGACGAGGAGATCGCCCTGGTCCGACGCATCGCCCCGGTGCTGGCGGCCGGTCTGCGCAAGGCGGTGACCGCGGCACCGCCTCCCGAGGCCACCATCGGCCCGGACGGGGTGGGTCTCATCCTGCTCGACTCCGCGCTCAGGACCGTCTCCATGAGCCCCGAGGCCGAACAGTGGTTGACCGACTTCCCCGACGGCGACCGGCAGGGCGCCGGGCTGCTCCCGGTCAGCGTGCTCGCGGCCGCCGCCGGCCCGGTGCCCTCGACCGTCCGGGTCCGGGGGCGCTCCGGCCGGTGGCTCGCCCTGCACACCAGCCGCCTGGGCCCGCAGATCGGCGTGGTGGTGGAGCCGGCCCGCCCGGCGGAACTCGGAGCGGTCCTGCTCAGCGCCCATGGACTCACCGACGCCCAGACCCGGGTCGCGGCCCTGGTCGTCCGGGGGTACTCCACCCGCCAGCTGGTCGACGAGCTGCACATCTCCGCCAACACCGTGCAGGAGCACCTGACCGCCGTCTTCGACAAATTCGGTGTCCGAAGCCGCCGCGAGCTGGTCGCCGTGGTGATGGCGGACCTGTCAGGGCTTGCCCAGGGCCGGACGCCCTAGGGATCTCGCCACCTTCGGGGCCGCTGCGTCCGCGGGTTCCCGCGTGGTCGTGTTCGGCGGCCGCCACCGTGCCGACCCTGACGGGGGCAGCGGTCGCCAGGCCGCGCGGGCGACCCGGACACCGCTGTCGGATGCGGCAGCGCCGGCAGCGGCAGCGGCACATCGAGTATGTGATCGGATCCGCGAAAAATCCCCGGACGCGGCCAATCCACCGGCCAGGCTGGTCCGAACAACAGGTGCCCGCCCCCCGCGCAGCGCTCGGCGGCCGGCCCGGACGTTCCACCCTCGGCAGGAGGCCAGTCATGCCCGCGACCCCACCGCAGGACCGCCCGTCGGTCCTGTCCCAGCGACCGACGGCGCCCGGCGCCGGCCGTCGGGAGGTGGCGCGGTGAACACGGTGGTCCATCTGTCCGGCCCGCAACGCCGCGGGCCCGACCTGCGGGAGCTGCTGACCAAGGTCGCTTTCGGCGACCAGGAGGCCTTCGGCCGGCTCTACGACGTGGTGGCCGCCCCGGTGCTCGGCCTGGTCCGGCGGGTGCTCAGGGACCCGGCGCAGTCCGAGGAGGTCACCCAGGAGGTCATGCTGGAGGTCTGGCGCACCGCCGCCCGCTACCAGCCCGAGCGCGGCGAGGTGATGGCCTGGGTGATGACCCTCGCCCACCGGCGCGCCGTGGACCGGGTGCGCAGCGCCCAGGCCGCCGCCGACCGGGACCGGCGGGCCGCGGCCCAGGCCCACGTACCGGCCTACGACGAGGTGGCCGAGCAGGTCGAGAACCGGCTGGAGCGCGAGCAGGTCCGCCGCTGCCTGAAGATGCTGACCGAACTCCAGCGCGAGTCGGTCACCCTGGCGTACTACCGGGGCTGTTCCTACCGGGAGACCGCCGAGATGCTCGGGGTGCCGCTCGGCACCGTCAAGACACGCATGCGGGACGGTCTGATCCGGCTGCGCGACTGCCTGGGGGTGGGGTCATGAGCACGGCCGCCGATCTGCACACGCTCACCGGCGCGTACGCGGCGCACGCACTACCGGAGGCGGAGAGCCTCGCCTTCGAGCGCCACCTGGCCCAGTGCCCGGCCTGCGCCCTGGAGGTGCAGGAGTTCAGGGCCGCGCTGGCCCGGCTCGGCGCCGCCGAAGCGACGCCGGTACCGCCCGAGTTGAAGCTGCGGGTGATGGCCGGCATCGGGTCGGTGCGCCAACTCGGGCCCGGTGGACCGCTGGACGAGCACGAGCCGGCGGCGGGCGAGCGGCCCGGCCGACTCGCCCGCTCCTGGCCGAAGTTCGCGCTGGCCGCCTCGGTGGCGATCGCGGTCGGCCTCGGCGGCGTCGCCGTCGGTGAACACCAGCAGGCCCGGCAGGCCGACCAGCGCGCGGCCCAACTGCAGCAGCAGGCAACCGCGTTCAGCTCCCTGCTGACCGCACCGGACGCCCGGACCAGGACGGCCACGGCCGGCTCCGGCGTCGGCACCGTGGTCTGGTCCGAGAGCCGCGGACAGGCCGGATTCCTCGCCGCCGGCCTGCCGCACCTGCCGCAGGACAAGGTCTACGAACTCTGGTTCAACGACTCCGGCACCATGCGGCCCGCCGGCCTGCTGCCCACCACCACCGGCTCGTTGCTGCTCACCGGTGGGATCGACGGCGCCGTCGGCGTCGGTGTGACGGTCGAGCCGGCCGGCGGCTCGCCGGCGCCCACCGGCGCCCCCGTGATGCTGATGCCGTTCGTCTGACCGGCGGGCCGCCTCCGAGTGGACCTGCCGCCCGGCCAATCCGCCTGCCCGACCGCTCCGAATACCTGATGTCCAGGGGAAAGGCGGCCCACCCGGGAACGGGTGGGCCCGACGGAACGGGAGGGGCGTGCGTGAGCGTGCCCGAACTTGCCGAAGCGGCCGGGATCGCGGGTGACGACGCCGGACGGCGCCGGGCGCGCCACCACGCGGGGGGCCGCCGCACGGCGGTCGTCGGCAGCGGGGTGGCCGGCCTCACCGCCGCGTACCGGCTGCACCTGGCCGGCATGGAGGTCGAGTTGTTCGAGGCCGACACCCGGCTGGGCGGCCACGCCCACACCCAGGACGTCACCGGTGCCGACGGGCGCAGCGTGCCCGTCGACACCGCGTTCCTGGTGCACAACGAGCGGACCTACCCCCATCTCATCGAGATGTTCGACGAGTTGGGGGTGGCCACCCGGCCGAGCGAGATGAGCATGTCGGTGCACTGCCGGGGCTGCGGGCTGCAGTACGCCGGCGCCCGCGGGCCGGGCGGCCTGTTCGCCCAGCCGTCCCGGCTGCTGCGCGGCGACTACCTCAGGATGCTCGCCGAGGTGCCGCGCTTCCACCGCCGGGCCCGCCGGCTGCTGGCCGACCCGAGCCCCGCGGCGGACGCCCCGACCCTGCGCGGCTTCCTCGCCGACGGAGGCTTCTCGCCCTACTTCGTCAGCCACTTCATGACCCCGGTGGTCTCGGCGGTCTGGTCCTGCGCGCCGGACGTCGCGGGCGACTACCCGGCCCGCTACCTCTTCGCCTTCCTCGACAACCACGGCCTGCTGGGCGTCACCGGCTCGCCGACCTGGCGGACGGTGGTCGGCGGCTCCCGCGGGTACGTGGAGAAGATTGCCGACCGGCTGACCGCCGTCCACCGGGGCACCCCGGTGCGCGCGGTGCGGCGCCACCTCGACGGGGTGGAGATCGTCACCGGCGGCGGTGAGCGGACGTCCTTCGACTCGGTGGTCCTCGCCACCCACCCCGACCAGGCCCTCAGCCTGCTGGCGGACCCCACCGAGGCAGAGCGCGACGTGCTCGGCGCCTTCCGGTACTCGCTCAACCCGACCGTCCTGCACCGGGACGCGAGCCTGCTGCCCACCGCCGCCCGGGCCCGCGCCTCCTGGAACTACCGGATGGCCGACTGCGCCGGCCGCGCCGACCGGGTCGAGGTCAGCTACCACCTCAACCGGCTGCTCGGCCTCGACACCGCCGAGGACTACCTGGTCACCCTCAACGAGGACGCCGGCCGGCCGGTGCCGCCGGAGCACGTGGTGGCCCGGATGGTCTACCGCCACCCCGTCTACACCCCGGAGAGCGTCGCCGCCCAGCGCCGGCTGCCCGAACTCACCACCGGGCGCACCGCCTACGCCGGGGCGTACCACGGCTGGGGCTTCCACGAGGACGGCTGCCGCTCGGGGGTGCTGGCGGCCCGGGCCCTCACCGGGGCCGTGGCGCCATGAACCGGCCCGCCGCTGCGCCGCCCGGCGGGCCCGCCGTCGTCAGGGAACCGGCCGCGGCGCCGGTCGAGGCGCTCCGGACGGAGCTCCCCGGACCCTGGGGCGCGGCCCTCTACGACTGCCGGACGACCCATGTGCGCACCGAAGCCGTCCGGCACTCCTTCAGCCACCGCACCTACCTGTGGCTGGTCGACCTCGACCAGCTGCCCCGGCTGCCGGCCCCGCTGCGCCCGCTGGCCCGGTTCCGGCCGGCCGACCACGGCGACGGACGGCGCCCGCCGCGCGAGGACATCGAGGAGTTCCTGGCCGGTCACGGCATCGACCTGGCCGGCGGGCAGGTGCTGATGCTGGCCCACGCCCGCTCCTTCGGACACGTCTTCAACCCGCTCACCGTCTACTGGTGCCACGCCGCCGACGGCACGCCGCTCTGCACGGTGGCCGAGGTGCACAACACCTACGGCGAGCGGCACCGCTACCTGCTGCGCCCGGACCAGGAGGGCCGGGCGACGGCCGGCAAGGAGTTCTACGTCTCGCCGTTCTTCCCGGTGGACGGCGAGTACCTGATGCGGGTGCCGGAGCCGGGCGCCCTGCTGGACCTCACCATCCACCTGCGGCGCGGCGAGCAGCGGGTGTTCACCGCCACCCTGCGCGGCACCCGGCGGCCGGCGACCCCGCTCGGGCTGCTCCGGGCGGTCGTCCGGCACCCGCTGTCCACCCTGGCGGTCTCCCTGCACATCCGGTACCAGGGCATCCGCCTGCTGCTGCGCGGCCTGCCGGTCCACCCGCGCCCGGTCCACCCGCGCCCGGCGAACTCGCGCCCGGCGAACTCGTGCCCGGCGAAGGCCGGTCCGGCGCCGGGCGGATCCGGACCAGGACCCGGCCACCGCACACCCGGCCCCGCCGCACCCTCTCGCTCCACCTCCACCTCCACCTCCACCTCCACGGCCACGTCCGACGTCAAGGAAGAAGCCCCGCCCTCGTGACGACCTACAGCACCTACCGACCCACCCCCGCACCCGGACGGCCGCAGACGCCGCCGTTCGAGACCCCCGAGGTCGATCTGCTGCGCTGGCCCGACGTGGCCCGCGTGCCGGGCGCTCCGGTGCGGGCGGCCGTCGCCGGGCAGCTGCTGCGCAGCGTCGCCCGCCGGCTCGGGTTGCGCGTCGAACTGCCCGGCGGGCGCTTGCTGGTGCCCGCCCCCGAGCAGGCGCCGACGCTGCGCCTGCACCGTCCGCGGGACTTCCACCGGCGGATCGGCGCGGACGGCCTGATCGGCTTCGGCGAGTCCTACCAGGCGGGCGACTGGGACTCGCCCGACCTGGTCACCCTGCTCACCGCCCTGGCCGCCTCGCCCGGCACCCTGGTGCCGCCCCGGTTGCAGGGGCTGCGGCGCTGGCACGCCCAGCGACCCCCGCTGGCCGAACTGGGCACCCAGGCGAACACCCGCCGCAACATCCAGCGGCACTACGACCTCTCCAACGACCTCTTCGCGCTCTTCCTCGACCCCACCATGACGTACTCGGCGGCCCTCTTCCCGCCCGGCCGGGACGGCGTCGCGGACCCGGCCCGGGCCGGTTGGGACGACCTGGTGCCCGCCCAGCACCGCAAGATCGACCATCTGCTCGACCTGGCCGGGGTCGGTCCCGGCAGCAGGGTGCTGGAGATCGGCACCGGCTGGGGGGAACTCGCCCTGCGGGCGGCCGGCCGCGGCGCCGACGTGGTCACGCTGACCCTCTCCGAGGAGCAGCGGCAGCTCGCCGAACGCCGGATCGCCGAGGCCGGCCACGCCCGCCGGGTCGAGGTCCGGCTCTGCGACTACCGTACGGCCCAGGGCAGTTACGACGCGGTGGTCAGCGTCGAGATGATCGAGGCGGTCGGCCGGGCGTACTGGCCCGCCTACTTCGCCACCCTGGACCGAGTGCTGGCCCCCGGCGGCCGGGCCGTGCTGCAGGCGATCACCATGCCGCACGAGCGGATGCTCGCCAGTTCGGACACCTACACCTGGATCCTCAAATACATCTTCCCCGGTGGCCAGATCCCCTCGGTCGAGGGCCTCGCGCAGGCCGCCGCCGGGCACACCGGGCTGCGGCTGACCCACCGGCAGGCGTTCGGCCCGCACTACGCGCAGACCCTGCGGCTGTGGCGCGAGCGGTTCACCGCGCGGGCCGACGAGGTCGCCGCGCTCGGCTTCGACCATGTCTTCCACCGGATGTGGGAGCTGTACCTGGCCTACTCCGAGGCCGGTTTCCGGACCGGCTACCTGGACGTCCAACACCTGCTGTTCACCCGCGAGGAGCAGGTCCGATGAGGGCGCAGGCGCAGGCGCGGGCGGTCGGGCGGGCGCGGCTATGAGCGGGGTGGACGTGGGCGCGCTGCTGACCGGCCTGGTGGCCACTCTCGGCGCGGCACTGGCCGTGATGCTGGCCGCCTTCGCCGTCGGCGTGCGGACCGGCCGCCACCGCGGCGTGGACGTGGCCTGGGGGCTGGGCTTCGCGGCCGTCGCGCTGACCGGGTACGCCGTCTCCGCCGGGCACGGCGACCCGGGGCGCCGGCTGCTGGCCACCGTGCTGGTCCTGGTCTGGGGCCTGCGGCTGTCCGCCCACATCCGGTGGCGCTCGCGCGGCGCGGCGGAGGACCCGCGCTACGAGCGGATGCTCGCCAAGGCCCCCGGCGGCCGCCGGACGATGTACGCGCTGCGAATCGTCTACCTGCTCCAGGCGGGCATCCTCTGGTTCGTCTCGCTGCCGGTGCAGGTGGCCCAGCAACTGCCGCGGCCGCCCGGCCCGCTCGCCTGGGCCGGTGCCGGGCTGTGGGCCGTCGGACTGTTCTTCGAGGCGGTCGGGGACGCCCAGCTGGGCCGCTTCAAGTCCGATCCGGCCAACCGCGGCCGGGTGATGGACCGGGGGCTGTGGCGGTACACCAGGCATCCGAACTACTTCGGCGACGCCTGTGTCTGGTGGGGCCTGTTCCTGCTCGCGGCCGACGCGCCGATCGGGTGGGCCACCCTGCTCAGCCCGCTGCTGATGACGTACCTGCTGGTCAACGGCAGTGGCAAGCCGATGCTGGAGCGGCAGCTGAGTGGCAGCAAGCCCGGTTGGGCCGAGTACGCGGCCCGGACCAGCGGCTTCGTCCCGCTGCCGCCGCGGCGCCGGGGCGGGGCCGGCTGAGGCCGTCCGCCGGCGCCCGGTGGGCCTGCCGGGCGGGGTACGGCGGGCGGGGTACGGCGGGTGGGGTACGGCGGGCGGTGGCGTCCGGCTCAGTGCGTCCAGCGGACGGCCAACATCGCCGCGTCGTCGTCCAGCCCGGTCCGGGTGTGGGCCCGGACATCGGCCAGCAGGGCCTCCAGCACCTCGTCCGGGTCCTGGGCGGGCAGCGCGGCCAGCCGCTCGGCCAGCGGGTAGAACCGGCCCCCGGCGTCCCGCGCCTCCGAGACGCCGTCGGTGTACAGCAGCAGCAGGTCGCCCGGGCGCGGGTCGAACAGGCCGACCCCGTACCGGCCGCCCACCAGGTCCAGCAGGGCCAGCGGCGGGGCGTGCTCCGGCGGTGCCAGCTCGCACACCACGCCGGCCCGGCGCAGCAGCGGATGCGGGTGACCGCAGTTGACCAGCTCGACCGGGCCGGTGCCGGCCGGGATCCCGGCCAGCACCGCCGTCACGAACCGCGCGTTGGACGGGCGCCGGGCCAGCGCGGCGTCCAGCCGGCCGGCCAACCCGGTCAGCTCCCGCTCGGTCCGGGCGGCGTCCCGGAACACCCCCAGCACGTCGGCCGCCGTCTCCACCACGCCCAGGCCGCTGCCCTGCACGTCGCCCAGGATGATCCGCAGGCCGTCCGCGGTCTCCATCACGTCGTACAGGTCGCCGCCGATCCGGGCCTCGGCCGCCGCGGCGGCGTACCGGACGGCGATCCGCACCCGCCCCACCTGTTCGGGGGGCGGGCGCAGCAGGGCCCGCTGGGCCGCCTCGGAGACCGTCCTGACCTGCAGCAGCTCCCGTTCGCGGGCCGTCACCAGGACGACGTTGGCCACGCTGGCCAGGGTCGCGGCCACCACCGCGATCAGCGCGGTGACGTGCACCGAACTGGGGATGTCGCGGTTGGCGATCGCCAGCAGGCCCACCGAGACGACGGCGGCCACGCCGGCCAGCAGCGGCACCCGGGCCGCCCGCGTGCTCGCGCCGGCCAGCACCGGCACCGCCGCCAGCACGGGGGAGACCGTGGTGCCCGGCCCGGACAGCGCGTCGGTGACGACCGCGGCGATCAGCAGCAGGTAGGCGGCCGTGATCAGCCGCCGGGCCCGCCGGGGCAGGTGGGCCGGCGGGAGCGTCACGTCCTTGCGGGCGCCGCTGGTCAAGGCATCACTCCTCCGGGCACGGCGGACGGGCACGGGAGCGGCACCGGGTCTCTCCCACCACCGTCCACTCTCCACCGCGCGCGCCCGGGCGGCCACGCCGGACGGAACACCCGGGCCGGCACCGGTGGCCCGGCGCGGGCGGGACGGGCGGGACGGGCGGGACGGGCGGGGTCGGCGGCCGGCGGGACCGGGACCGGCGGTCGCGGCGACCCGGGCGGGACGGCGGCCGGGTGCGTCTAGGCTGAGCGGCGATGAGACGCAAGACCGCGACACCGCCCGCCCCGCTCCCGCAGCGCCAGGGCGTCGACCCCGTACGGCTGAAGCTGCCCGGCGACGGCGCCTGGGACACGCTGCGCGCGTACCTGGCGCACCGGCTGCCCGCCGTCGACCCGGCCAGGATCGACGCGATGCTGGACGGCGGCGAGATCCACGGCACCGACGGGCCGGTCGCCCCGGACGCCGCCTTCGTGCCCGGCGCCCACCTGTGGTTCTACCGGGACCTGCCCGAGGAGATCCCCGTCCCCTTCGCGGTGGACGTGCTGCACCAGGACGAGCACCTGGTGATCGCCGACAAGCCGCACTTCCTGGCCACCACGCCCCGGGGCCGGCACGTCACCCAGACGGCGCTGTCCCGGCTGCGGCACGAGCTCGGCCTGCCCGCGCTCAGCCCCGCGCACCGGCTGGACCGCCTCACCGCCGGGCTGGCCATGTTCGTGGTCCGGCCCGGTGAGCGCGCCGCGTACCAGAACCTCTTCCGCGACCGGCTGGTCCGCAAGGAGTACCGGGCACTGGCGCCGTACGTACCCGGCCTGGAGCTCCCGCGTACGGTCCGCAGCCGGATCGTCAAGGAGCGCGGGGTGATCGCCGCGCAGGAGGTGGCCGGCCCGCCGAACAGCGAGAGCCTGATCGAACTGGCCGGGCACGCCGACGGGATCGGCCGCTACCGGCTCAGCCCGAGCACCGGGCGCACCCATCAGCTCCGGCTGCACATGAGCGGCCTCGGCATCCCGATCCTGGGTGACCCGGTGTACCCGGTGCTGCTGGCCGAGCCGGCCCCCGACGACTTCGGCCGGCCCCTGCAGCTGCTGGCGGCGGTGCTGGAGTTCACCGACCCGGTGACCGGCGAGCGGCGCCGCTTCGAGAGCCGTCGCCGGCTCGCGGCCGAGCCGCCCGCGGGCCCGCCGGCCGGGTGACCGGGGCCCGCCGGGCGGGTGGGCGCCGCTCTCAGCCCGGCTGCGGGCCGCCGAACAAGCTCCGCTCCACATGCTGGGTGTCGGCGTACTCCCGGACCGAGGTGATCAGGCCGTCCACCACGGTGAAGATCCCCAGGCAGGCGTTGTCGTAGACGTGGCCGGTCGCGGCCAGGCCCTTGGAGGTCCACTCGGCCACCACCTGCCCGCCGTCGGCGATCACATTGGTGAGCGTCACGGCCGGGGCGCCGCCGGGCGCGAACAGCACGCCCGCCCCGAGCAGGAACTCGTCGACGATGGTGTCGCGGCCGCGGTACACCCCGGTCAGCGGGACGTCGCCCGGGTACGTCCAGGTGGCGTCGGCCGCGAAGCTCGCGCGGACGGTGTCGAGGTCGCCCTCGGCGACGGCATTGACGTAGCGCACGACGACGGTACGGGGGTCGGTCGCGGTCGGGTCGGTGGCGGTCATCTCGTAACTCCTCGGGTTCGGTGATCGGAAGCGGGTCGCAACGGGGTCGCAGCGGGGTCGTCGCCGGGTCGTCGGCCGGGGACGGTCGCAGCGGGTCCGGCCGGGCGGAGCGGGTTCAGGACAGCGTGAGGACGGCGTTGCCGCGGATCCGGCGGTCCCGCAGGTCGAGGAGGACCTCCGGGGTCCGCAGCCAGTCCTCGGTCAGCCCGATCTCGGGGTGCAGCCGGCCCGCCGCGACCAGGCGGACCAGGGTCGCCAGGTCCGGGGCGTTCGGCCCGTCGTGGTCGGCGTAGCTGAAGTGCCGGACGGTGGTGGAGACCGGGCCCGCGAAGAAGTCGAAGAAGTCCAGCACGGCCGGCTGGCGGCCGGCCTGGCCGAACCAGACCAGCTCGCCGCGCGGCGCCAGCCGGGACAGCGCGAGGGGGAGGTTCTTGCCGCCGGTCGACTCCAGCACCAGGTCGAAGACGCCCTCCGCCTCCTCGACCCCGCGGACCACCGAGGACGCGCCCAACTCGGCCAGCCGCTCGCCGCGTTCGGCCGAGGCGGTGACCGCCGTGACCGAGGCGCCGGCCGCCGAGGCCAGCTCCGTGACGTAGTGCCCGACCCCGCCGGACGCCCCCGTGAGCAGGATCCGCCGACCGGTCACCGATCCCGCCGTACGCAGCAGTCGCAGCGCCGTCAGGCCGGCCAGCGGCAGGGCAGCGGCCGACACCGCCGGGACGGACCGCGGCAGTACGGCCAGCGACCCGGCCGGCACCGCCACGAACTCGGCCCACCCCCCGTCCGCAGGGTGGCCGACCACCCGCTGCCCGACCGCGGGCCCGGAGCCGTCCGGTGCCGCCTGGACCACCAGGCCGGCGACGTCCTTGCCCGGCCGCGCGCCGCCCGCCGCACCCTCCAGCTGGAAGATCTCGCCCCGGTTCACCGAGAACGCGTCCACCTTCACCAGCACCTCGTCGGGCCGCTGCACCGGCTCCGCGACCTCCGTACGCCGGATCGCCGCCGCCGGATCCCCGGTCGCCACAAACGCCTTCATCGCCCTGCTCCTCGCCGTCCCGACCGGTGCTCCCCGGCCGAACACCAGCAAACCGCCCGGCCCCGGGGGCGGTCCAACAACCGGATGCCGGTGGTGACAACCGTCGGTTGTCGGCCAGGATGACGGGCGTGGATCTCGACCTCGCCCAGGTACGCGCCTTCGTGACGACCGCCGACCACCTGCACTTCGGCCGCGCGGCGCAGCACCTCGCACTGACCCAGCAGGCGCTCTCCAAACGGATCGCCAGGCTGGAGGAGGGCCTCGGCGCCCTGCTGTTCGAGCGCGGCCCCGGCGGGGTCGCCCTCACCCCGGCCGGCGTCCGGCTCCTCCCCCCGGCGCGGGCCCTGCTCGCCGCCGGCGAGCTCGCCGTCGCCGCCGTCCACCAGCAGGAGCGGCCCGTCCGGCTGGACGTCTGGGGCCACCTCTTCGCCCCGCTGCGCACTCTCCGCGAGGTCCTCGACGATCCGGCGTCCGCCGCCGTGCACACCGAGGTCGGCCCGGCCCGGGACCTGCCGGCCGTCGCGGCGGCCCTGCTGCGCGGTGACAGCGACGCCGGGTTCGGCCGGCACCACCCGTTCGGCGACGGCCGGGACGACGGGCTGAGCCACCGCCTGGTCCGGCTGGAGCCGGTCGACGCGATCATGGCCGCCGACCACCCGCTGGCCCACCGCCCCGCGCTGCGCCCGGCCGAGCTGGGGGTGGGCCGGCTGGTGCTGCCCGCCGCCGCCGAACGGCTGGACTTCCTGCGGCGGTTCGCCGAGGAGTTCGCCGTGCCGATGCTCCCGGGGGAGGCCAACCTCGGCTTCGACCACCTGCTGGCCCGGATCCGCTCGACACCCGGCGGCTTCACGCTCTTCCCCGCCGAGGTCCCGCTCCCGGACGGCTGCGGCCTGGTCGCCGTGCCGCTGGTCGAGCCGACCCCGCTGTACGCCTGGTCGCTGCTCCGGCCGGCGGGCCGGCCGGCCCCCGCCGTGGACGCGCTGCTGTGGGCCTGCGCGGAGGTCGGCCGCCGCCGGCGCTGGCTGGAGTACCGGCCCGAGCGCGACTGGCTTCCGGAGGCCGACCAGGAGCAGGCCCGGGCGCTGTGAGCGGGGCCCGGCCGGAGCGGCGGGGCCGCTGCCGCGCCGGCCTAGGTCCGGCCTAGGCCCAAGGGACCAAGCAGCGGACCGGCCGACGGCCGATCCGCAGGGGGGCCTCGCGGAGCGACAGTTGTGCCATGAACGCATCGCAGACGCCGCCCGCGCAGACCCCCGCCGGAACCCGCCCGTCCGCCGCGCCCGGGCCTGCCTCCGAGCCCGCATCCGGGCCCGTTCCCGAGTCCGGCCCCCGGGTGGTCCTGATCACCGGGGCCTCGCGCGGGCTGGGCCTGGAGCTGGCCCGGGCCCTGGCCGCCGAAGGCCGGCACCTGGTGCTGACCGCCCGCAACGGGGCCGAACTCGCCGCCGCCGAGGCCGAACTGGCCGCCGTCACCAAGGTCGTCGCGCTGGCCGGATCGGTGGTGGACGACGACCACCGGGAGCGGCTGGCCGAGGCCGCCGCCGCGCTCGGCGGGGCCGAGCTGCTGATCAACAACGCCTCCACACTGACCGGTTACGACCTGGCCGGCGCCGCGCTGCCAAGGCTCGCGGACTTCCCGCTGCCCGGCCTGCTGGAGACCTTCGAGGTGAACGTCCTCGGGCCGCTCGCCCTCACCCAGCTCGTCCTGCCCCAGCTGCGCGAACACACGGGCGCGGTGGTCAACCTCAGTTCGGACGCGGCCGTGGAGGCGTACGAGGGCTGGGGCGGCTACGGCGCCTCCAAGGCCGCGCTCGACCACGCCTCGGCGGTGCTGGCGGCGGAGGAGCCGGACCTGCGGGTCTGGGCCGTCGACCCGGGCGACATGCGCACCCGGATGCACCAGGAGGCCTTCCCCGGCGAGGACATCTCGGACCGGCCGCTGCCGCACACCGTCGTCCCCGCCTTCCTCGCCCTGCTGCGCGAACGCCCCGCCTCCGGCCGGTACCGCGCCGCCGACCTGCTCACCCGTCCGGACACCGGCCCGGGCACCCGTCCGGACACCGGCCCGGGCACCCGCTCGGACACCGGTCCGTCCGCCGCCCCCACGACCGACGAGGAGCACCGATGAGCACAGCCCTCGGCAGCCGCTTCGACTTCACCGTGCCGCCCGAACTCTCCGCCCGGGCCCCGGCCGAGGCCCGGGGGATCGGCCGGGACGGCGTCCGGATGCTGGTGGGCCACCGGAGCGGCCGGGCCGTCGAGCACCACCGCTTCACCGATCTGCCGCAGGTGCTGCGGGCCGGTGACCTCTTGGTGGTCAACAACTCGGCCACCCTGCCGGCTGCCCTGGACGGCCGCCTCCCCGACGGCACCGCCCTCGCCCTGCACCTGTCCTCCGCCGAGCCCGGCCCGAACGGGACCCACCTGGTCGAGCTGCGGCGCGCCCCCGACGTACCGGGCGGCGCCGCCGGCCACTACCCGCCGGAGGTCACCCCGGCCCGGGCGGGGCTGCGGATCGCGCTGCCCGGCGGCGCCGGCGCCGAGCTGGGCGAGGCGTTCACCGCCCGGCTGTGGCACGTCCGGCTCACCCTGCCCGCCGCGCTGCCGGCCTACCTGGCCCGGTACGGCCGGGCGGTGCGGTACGGCTACGTGGACCGGGACTGGCCGGTCGAGGCCTACCAGACGGTCTTCGCGACCGTGCCGGGCAGCAGCGAAATGCCCAGTGCGGCAAGGCCGTTCACCGCCGAGGTGGTGGCCCGGCTGGCCGGTCGGGGCGTCCTGGTCGCGCCGGTCACCCTGCACACCGGCGTCGCCTCGCCGGAGGCCCACGAGGCGCCGTACGCCGAACGGTTCACCGTCCCCGCCAGTACCGCCGCGCTGACCGGGCACGTCCGGGCCGCCGGGGGCCGGGTGATCGCGGTCGGCACCACCGTGGTCCGGGCCCTGGAGTCGGCCAGCGGTGCGGACGGCGTGGTCCGGGAGGCCGACGGCTGGACGGAGTTGGTGATCACCCCGGAGCGGGGTGTGCGCGCCGTGGACGGCCTGCTCACCGGCTGGCACGAGCCGCAGGCCTCGCACCTGCTGATGCTGGAGGCGGTGGCTGGCCACGCGCTGCTCGAACGCTGCTACGCCGAGGCGATCGAACACCGTTACCTCTGGCACGAGTTCGGCGACGTGAACCTGCTGCTGCCGGACTGAGCCGAAGCCGGGCCCGATGCGAAGCCGGGCCTGAGCCGATGCCCCGAGCCTCAGCCCCCGACCGAGCCGGTGCTCGGACCCGAGCCGGCGCCCGGACCGGAGCCAGGTGGCGGATCAGCCGAACAGGTCGTGGTCGGCCAGGACTTCATCGAGCACCCGGCGGTGCTCGGCGGCGGTCACCGGGTCACTGTCGAGGAACTCGGCCAGGCAGATCAGGGCCTTCCACAGCGCCCACCCGCGGGCCCGCGCCCACATCGCGCCGTCCTGGCCGACGGTGGCCCGGAAGGCCTCCCGGCTGTCGCCCGAGAACATCGTCCAGGCGATCACCAGATCGCAGGCGGGGTCGCCCACCCCGGACGTCCCGAAGTCGATCACCGCGGCCAGCTTCCCGTCCCTGACCAGCAGGTTGCCGCCCCCGATGTCCCCGTGGAACCAGACCGGCGAGCCCTGCCAGCCCGCCGCCAGCGCGGCCTGCCAGACGGCGGCGGCCCGCCCGGTGTCGACCCGGCCGGTCAGGGCGGCGAGGGCGGTCCGGGTCTCCTCGTCGTAGTGGGCCGGCGGCGCGCCCCGGTGGAAGCTGTGCGCCCCCGCCGCCGGCCCGTCCGCCGCCTCGATCCGCTGCAGGGCGAGCAGGAACTCGCCGACCGAGACGGCGAAGCGCGGTAGGTCGTCGATCGGGCCGCGGTCGGCGCTCTCGCCCTCCAGCCAGCCGCGGACCGACCAGGTGAACGGGTACCCCTCGCCCGGCACGCCCCGCGCGAGGATCCGGGGCACCGGGACGGGCAGGGACGGCGCGAGCACCGGCAGCCACCGGTTCTCCTTGTCGACGGCAGGGGCGTAGCCCGCGGCGGTGGGCAGGCGCACCGTCATCGTGTCCCCGAGGCGGTAGGTGCGGTTGTCCCACCCGTCGACGGCGACCGGCCGCACCGGCAGGGCCCCCCACTGCGGGAACTGGGCGCGGATCAACCGCCGCACCAGTTCCGCGTCGATCCCGGCACGACCGTCCTTGTAGTGGCTCTCGACCATCCGGCGATCATTTCCGCCGACCTCTTCGGGTGCAATCGATTTCTTCCGGCCACGGCTCGTCGAAGGCGGCCGCGGCCGCCTCGTCCCGCCCGCCGGTACGCACCCGCCCCGCCGTCGGCACCCTCCCTACCCGCCCGCCGGCACGCAGCCGCGCCGCCCGGGTCGGGGCGCCCGGGCCCGTCCGCGCACGATCGGCCGTCCCCGCTGGTGACCTCGCGTCAGCTGTGATCGGCTCCTGATCACCTGTGTCTGCCGCGGACGCCGAGCGCGAGGAGTGTCGATGGGCCGCTTCGGGTGGAAGCTGCACGGTGACGGGCGCAACCCCGCCGTGGGGGAGGTGGTCAAGCCGGACGAGCGGCTGACCTGGGGCCGGACGGTCGGCCTCGGCGCGCAGCACGTGGTGGCGATGTTCGGGGCCACCTTCGTGGCGCCCGTCCTGATGGGGCTGGACCCGAACCTCGCGGTGCTGGTCTCCGGTGTCGCGACGGTCTTCTTCCTGCTGGCGACCGGCGGCCGGATCCCCTCCTACCTGGGCAGCAGCCTGTCGTTCGTCGGGGTGGCCGCCGTGATCCGCGCCCAGGGCGGCGACTCGGCCACCCTCACCGGCGCCCTGCTGGTGGTCGGCGCCGTCCTGACGGCCTGCGGCGCGGTGGTGCGGGCCGCGGGCGCCCGGGTGATCCACGCCGTGCTGCCCCCGGTGGTGACCGGCGCCGTGGTCATGCTGATCGGCTTCAACCTCGCCCCGGTCGCGGCGGGCACCTACTGGCCGCAGGACCAGTGGACGGCCCTGCTGACGATGACCTTCACCGGGTTGGCGCTGGTGGTGCTGCGGGGCTTCTGGTCCCGGATCGCGATCTTCCTCGGCCTGCTCTTCGGCTACGCGGTGTCCTGGCTGTTCGACCGGATCTTCGGCCGGATCCACTCCGCGGACGGCTCCGGCGCCGTGACCGACCACTGGCGCCTCGACCTGTCGGGCGTCGGCCGGGCGGACTGGATCGGGTTTCCCACCCTGCACGGCCCGAGTTTCTCGGCCTCGGCGATCCTGGTGGCGCTGCCGGTGGTGGTGGCGCTGATCGCTGAGAACGCCGGCCATGTGAAGGCGGTCGGCGAGATGACCGGTGACCCGCTGGACGACCGCCTCGGCCAGGCCGTGATGGCCGACGGCGCCGCCACCATGATGTCCACCGCCGTCGGCGGGCCGGCGACCACCACGTACGCGGAGAACATCGGCGTGATGGCCGCGACCCGGGTCTACTCCACGGCCGCCTACTGGTGCGCCGCCGGCTTCGCGATCCTGTTCGGCCTCTGCCCCAAGTTCGGGGCCGTGGTGGCGGCGATCCCGGGCGGCGTGCTCGGCGGGATCACCGTCGTCCTGTACGGCATGATCGGCCTGCTGGGCGCCCAGATCTGGATCCACAACCGGGTCGACCTGACCAACCCCCTGCACCTCGTCCCGGTCGCCGCCGGCGTGATCGTCGGCATCGGCGGAGTGACCCTCAAATTCACCGAGACCTTCGAGCTCGGCGGGATCGCCCTGGGCACCCTGATCGTCGTCCTCGGCTACCACGGCCTGCGCCTGGCGGCCCCCGCCCACATGAAGCACCCGCAGGCCGCCACCCTGGACGCCGGCGCCGCCGAGTACGACGACGGGGCCGGCCACTGAGGCGGTCCGGGCCCCGACGGGGGCGGCAGGCGGGCAGGTGGTCCGCCGGTGCGCCGCGGGCTGACAGCGCGCCCCCGTCGGCGGTCTAATGGAGTCCGGCAGCCTTCTGCGGGTCAGGAGGCGTGATGGACGTGACCGACGCGGCTGCGACGCTGGTGGACGCCCGCCGCTCGCACGAACTGCAGCGGTGGCAGGACGCCTGCGAGGCGTTCGCGCGGGCCGACGGGGGCGCTCCGCTGGGCATCGAGGACCTGGAGGCGTGGGCCGAGAGCGCGCACATCCTGGGGCGTGGCCCGGAGGCCTGCCGGCTGCTGGAGCGCGCGTACCGGACCCGGGCGGACGCCGGCGAGGTCGGGGACGCGATCCGGTGCGCGTTCTGGCTGCACGAGGCGCTGACGATGCGCGGCGAGTTCGGGCACGCCGGTGGCTGGCTGGCGCGGGCCGCCCGGTTGGCGCGGGCCGGGCCCGGGTGCGCGGAGGAGGGGTACCTGCTGCTGCCGGAGGCGGAGCGGCAGCTGGCACAGGACGCCGACGCCGCGTTCGGGACCGCCGCGCGGGCGCTGGAGCTGGCCGTCCGCTGCGGCGACCGCGACCTGGCCGTCGCCGCCACCCACATCCAGGGCCTGGTGCGGATCCGGCAGGAGCGGGTCGAGGAGGGACTGGCGCTGCTGGACGAGGCGATGCTCGCGGTGACGGCGGGGGAGACCTCGCCGCGGGTCACCGGGTGGGTCTACTGCAGCGTGATCGCGGCCTGCGGCGAACTGCAGGAGCTCCGCCGGGCCAGGGAGTGGACGACCGCGCTGGACGCCTGGATGGCCGGCCGCCCGCAGTTCGTCGGCGGCTACTCCGGAATCTGCCTGATCCACCGCTCGGAGCTGATGCGGCTGCTCGGGCAGTGGCAGAAGGCGGCACTGCAGGCGCGGACGGCGTGCGAGCGCCTCACCCAGGGCTTCGCGGAGATGCTCGCCGGCGCGGCCTTCTACCAGCTCGGCGAGGTCGACCGGCTGCGCGGGGACTGGCCCGCCGCCGAGCAGGCGTACCGCCGGGCCGGCCGCTACGGCTGCGACGCCCAGCCCGGCCTGGCCCTGCTGCGACTGGCGCAGCAGCTGCCGGAGCCCGCGGTGAGCGGTGTCCGCCGGGCGCTCGCCGAGGCCGCGACCCGGCCGGCCAGGGCGAAGCTGCTGCCGGCCTACGCGGAGATCATGCTGGCCGCGGGCGAGCCGGATGCGGCGGCGGAGGCGGTCACCGAGCTGGCCGCCGTCGCGCAGGCGTACGACCGTCCGGCGATGCGGGCACGTACCGAGTACGCCCGGGCGGCCGTCCGTCTCACCGGGGGCGACAGCGCCGCCGCGCTGACCGCGGCCCGGAGCGCCTGGCGGCTCTGGCGGGAGCTGGACGTTCCGTACGAGGCGGCCCGCTCGCGGGTCCTGGTGGGGCTGGCCTGTCGGGGGCTGGGTGACGAGGACTCGGCGGCCGGTGAGTTCGAGGCCGCGCTGCGCGGGTTCGCGGAGCTCGGCGCGGAGCCGGACCGGGCCCGGACGGAGGTGCTCGCCCGGGCCCGGCCCGGTGACGAGGTGGGAGCCCGGGCCGACGAGCGGCCGGCCGGCCTCACCGCCCGCGAGAGGGAGGTGCTGCGGCTGGTCGCGGCGGGGGACACCAACCAGGCCGTCGCGCGGGAGCTGGTGCTCAGCGAGAAGACCGTCGCCCGGCACCTCAGCAACATCTTCCGGAAGCTCGGGGTGGGCTCGCGGACGGCCGCGGCGGCGTACGCCTTCGAGCATGGGCTCACCCGGCCGCCGCCGGGCCGCCAGGCGGGGACCGGCGCCCGGGTGCGCAGAACCACCCACGTCGCCGGCACCGGGTTGCACGGTTCTGCCGATGCCGGGCCGGGCCCCGATCCGTAGCGTCGGAGGCGTGACGACGGGGACCCGCAGCAAGACCTTGGAGCCGATCATGGCGACGGACGGGACGACCAGGGCGACGGACGGGCCGGCCAGGGCGCCGAACGGGACGCGCCTCGCCGGCCCGGCGTCCGAGCAGCGGGCGGACTACGAGCCGGCACGGCCGGCCGGCGCCGTCCTGCGCGGGGCGACGCTGGCGGACCAGGGCGACTACGCCGGGGCCGAAGCCGTCCTGCGGCGCGCGATCCGCCTCGGCGAGGCCGCCCACGGACCGGACGATCCCCGCCTCGCGCCGCCGCTGCGCGCCCTCGCCGCGATCCGCGCGGCCCGTGGCGGCCTCGCCGAGGCGCAGGCGCTGTCGCTGCGGGTGCTCGCCCTGGTCGAGGACGGCGCCCGGTGGCAGGAGCACGAACGGAGAAGTGAGCAGTCATGAACGAGGAGCGCTTCGAGACGGTGATCATCGGCGGTGGCCAGGCCGGCCTCAGTGTCGGCTACCATCTGGCCGCGCGGGGACGGGAGTTCGTGATCCTGGACGGCGGCCGGCAGGTCGGCGACAACTGGCGGGCGCACTGGGACTCGCTGCGCCTCTACACCCCGGCCCGCTACGACGGCCTGCCGGGCATGAAGTTCCCCGGGCCGCGCTGGTCCTTCCCCGGCAAGGACGCGATGGGGGACTTCCTCGCCGCGTACGCCGAGCGGTACCGGCTGCCCGTCCGGACGGGGGCGAGGGTCCGGCAGGTCCGGCCCGACGGCGACGGCTATCGCGTCACCGTCGGGGACGGTGAACTGCGGGCCGAGAACGTCGTGGTGGCGACCGGCACCTTCGGGCGCGAGCCGTACGTCCCGTCGTTCGCCCGGGAGTTGGACGCGGGGATCCGCCAGCTCCACTCGGCCTCCTACCGCAACGACGCCCAACTGCGGTCCGGGCCGGTGCTGGTGGTCGGGGCCTCGCACTCCGGGGCGGACATCGCCTACGAGGCGTCCGGCCGGCATCGGACCGTCCTGTGCGGCCGGGACACCGGGCAGATCCCGTTCCGGCTCGGCTCGCGGCCGATGAGGGCCGTCGCTCCGCTGCTCTGGCTGCTCGCCGGACACGTGCTGACCGTGCGCACGCCCGTCGGGCGCAAGGCCGCCGCCGAGATCCGTGCACACGGCGGCCCGCTGCTCCGGGTCAGGTCCGCGGACCTGGCCGCCGCCGGCGTGGAACGCGTCACCGACCGGATGGCGGGAGTACGGGACGGCCGGCCCCTGCTGGACGGCGGGCGGGTCCTGGACGTGGCGAACGTGGTCTGGTGCACCGGGTTCCGGCAGGACTTCAGCTGGATCGACATCCCGGTGTTCCGGGCGGACGGCTGGCCGGAGGAGGACTGCGGCATCGTGGCCGCCTCGCCCGGGCTGTACTTCGCCGGCCTGTCCTTCCAGCGGGCCTTCAGCTCGATGCTGGTGGGCGGAGCGGGCCGGGACGCCCGGATCGTCGCGAAGCACATCGCGGCCCGGGAGCCTTCGGCGGCCGGGCGCGCCGGGAGTGCCCGGCCGCGGGCCGGTGCGGTCCGGGTGGCCTGACGGGCGGCCGGCGCCCGTCCCGAGGGAGGGGGCCGGCCGTGGGTGGGCGAGGACGGAGTCGAACCGTCACAGCCGAAGCGGGGGCTTTACAGGCCCTTGGGCTCACCGGTGCCCAGCTCACCCTCGATGGAGGAGGCGAGGGCCGCCCCGGACGCCTCGGCGTCCCGGGAGCCCCCGGCCCCGGCGCGGCCGCAGCGGCCGGCCCGGTCCTCCGGACATGCGAAGTGCCTTTCTTCGGAGAGCACTTCATTCCTGGTGATGACCAACGAAATCCTGGTTCCGCAGGCTTGAACCCGATGAAGGGTTCAGGCCTGCGGTTCATGACGTCACTGCGCGGAGAGTGCGCGGATCGAACGCGCGCGGGCTTTCACCCGACGACGGCTTAGCAAGCCGCTGCCTTACCACTCGGCCAACTCTCCAACGCTGCCGGACGAGGATTCGAACCTCGAGTCTCCTGAGTCAGAGTCAGGCGTGCTGCCAGTTGCACCATCCGGCATGGGAGGGCGACCTGAAAAAGCCGCCCGCACGGGGAATCCCCGGGGCGGCTCGGCCGTCGGCCGGTCACCGTGCGGGGAGAACTCCCGAACTGCGCTGAGAAGTTGAGGAGCGCTGATACGACCGCTGGTACGACCGGACACTGGCGATGGCGTTCATGATGCGTTCCTTCCTGCGTCGTTCGGTGGCGATGCGCCCACTCTGCAACAGGGCCGCGGGTGGGGCAAGGTATTTACCCGGGAACTCGGGAGCGGGCCGGCCGGGGGGCATGTCCGGTGCCGGTGGAGGCCGCCGCGCAGCCTCCACCGGCACCGGTCGGTCGGTCAGGAGCGCCGGCCCGGGGTGCGTCCGCTGGCGCCGAGGGCGCGGTCGAACGGGTCGGCGTCGGCCGGGACGTCGACGGGAGGTCCGTACGAGCCGTTGGCGCGGGCCTGTCCGGCGAGCTGCTCGACGACGCCCAGGACGGTCTTCGCGGTGTGCTCGCCGACCTGGTGGTCGAGGCCGGCGGCCTGGGCCAAGTCCCATCCGTGCAACGCGAGTTCCTGCATGGTGATGGCTGCGGCGACTTCGGCCGGCAGTGTGCCGGGCCCGAATTCGGTGGTGCCGGAGAGCGCCTCGGGGGCGAGCCAGGCGTCGGCGGCGCGCTCGGCGGCGCGGGCGACGGCGGCCGGGTGGGTCGGCGGCGCGGAGGGTTCGGTGGGGCGGGGCTCCTTGCGGGCGGCCCGCTCGGAGTCGGCCAGGACGCCGCCGAGGTGGGTGAGCAGGTCGCCGACGGACCAGTCCGGGCAGGGGGTGCGGCGGTCGAGCTGTTCGGGGGTGATCCGGTCGGCGGTGGCGGCGAACAGGGTGGCGAGTTCGCTCAGTGCGGTGCGCATGGCGGTGGTCCTTGCGGGGAGGGGTTGCGGCCCTGGGGTTGCGGGCCCATTCGCTTAAGTCGAGACTAAAACGATGGATCGCCGACCGCAAGCTGAAGCCATGACTAAAATGTCCGTATGGATGCGGTGCGCGTGGTCGCCGAACCCAGACGGCGCGAGATCCTGCGGCTGATCTGGGACGAGGAGCTGTCCGCCGGCGAGATAGCCGAGCGGTTCGACGTCACGTTCGGCGCTGTCTCGCAACATCTGAAGGTGCTCCGCGACGCCGGGCTGGTTACGCTGCGCCAGGACGGCCGCCGGCGTTACTACCGGGCCGACCAGGACGCGATGGGCCCGTTGGCCGCGTACCTGCGGACGATGTGGGCCACCAGACTGGACGCCCTGGCCGAACTCGCCGAGCAGGCGGAGCGGGCCGGGGGCACGGAAGACACCGACCGCGCCGAGCGGGCCCGCTAGCGGACCGCCAGGCCGAACCGGCCCGCCCGGGCCGAACGGAAGGACCCCAGCCATGACCGAACCCGTGGTGACCGTGGAGCGGCGGATCGCCGCCCGGCCCGAAACGGTGTTCTCCTTCTTCGCCGACCGTGACCGCTGGCTGTCCTGGATGGGCAAGGGCGGCGACTTCGCGTTCACCCCGGGCGGCGCCTACCGCACCCACGTGGCCGCCGACAACCACGCGTCGGGGCACTTCGTGGAGATCGACCCGCCGAAGCGGGTGGTGTTCACCTGGGGTTGGGAGAGCGGCGGGATGCCCGTGCCGCCCGGCTCCAGCACGGTCGAGATCACCCTCGAGCCCGAGGGTGACGGCACCTGGGTCCGGTTGGTCCACCGCGACCTGCCGCCGGAGGCCTGCGCCCCGCACCACGAGGGCTGGGTGCACTACCTGGACCGGCTGGTCGTCCTCGCCGAGGGCGGCGACCCGGGTGTCGACAGCTGGTCGGAGAACACCCACGTCTGACCGTCCGGGCGGCCCGGCCGGTCGCCCCGCCCACGACTCCCGCGTCCGACCGGCCGGGGGAGTCGGGCCGGCCGGTGAACCACCCGTCGAGGCAAGGAAGTCCGCATCATGCGCGCTGCCGTCGCGACCGCCGCCCGAGCCCCGCTCTCGCTGACCGGGCGGGAGACCCCGGAGCCCGGGCCGGGCGAGGTCCTGGTCAGGATCACCGCCTGCGGAGTGTGTTTCTCGGACCTGAACCTGCTCCGCGGCCACTACCCGTTCGCCCGCTTCCCGGTCGTCCCGGGCCACGAGATCACCGGCACGGTGGTGGCGCTCGGATCCGGCGTGAGCCGGTTTGAGGTCGGCAGCGCCGTCGGGGCGCAGTTCCTGTAGGACTCCTGCGGCCACTGCGACCACTGCGTGCGGGGCGAGCAGATCCTCTGCCCGGCGAAGCGGATCACCGGGCGTGGTCGTGGACGGCGGCTACGCCGAGTACGCCGTGCTCAAGGCCGGCTTCGTCACCCCGCTGCCGGCCGGCCTGGACCCGGTCGCGGCCGCGCCGCTGATGTGCGCGGGACTGACCGCCTTCAACGGCCTGCGGCTCGGCGGGGCTCGGGCCGGCTCCCGGGTCGCGGTGATCGGCGCCGGCGGCATCGGCGCGCTGGCGGTCCGCTACGCGCTGGCGATGGGGGCCAGGGTGGCGGTGGTCGGCCGGTCCCGTCGGGGCGCGGACCGGGCCGCCGAACTCGGCGCCGAGCTGTTCGTCGCCACCGACGGGAGCGATCCCGCCGCGGCCCTCAAGGCCTGGGGCGGTGGAGCGGACCTGGTGCTCAACGCGGCGCCCTCGACCGCCGCCGCGACCGCCGCCCTCGGCGGCCTGGCGCCCGACGGCACCCTGCTGCTCTGCGGCTACGGCAGTGAGCCGCTGGTGCTGCCCACCCAGCCGATGGTGCTCGACCGGTTGCGGGTGATGGCCTCGCCGTCCGGCTCGCCGCACGATCTGCGGGACACGCTGGCCTTCTCGGCCGCGCACGGCATCCTGCCGGCGGTGACCCCGATCTCCCTCGACCAGGCGCCGGCCGCACTGGACGCGATGGCCGCCGGCCAGGGAAGCGCGCGCTCGGTCGTCACCTTCGGCTGACGGCCCGCGCCACCCGGCCCGCGCCACCGGCACTCACCACCCGGTCGGCCGCCACCTGCGGCCGTCAGCGCCGGGCGGTCAGCGCGTCCAGCAGGATGTCCAGGCCGGCCGCCAGCTCCGCCGGCGCGTCGTGCTCGGCCAGCAGCGGGGCCAGCGCGCGCAGCCGCGGGTACTCGGCGGCCGGGAGGCGGTGCAGGCCGAGCCGCAGCAGCGGTTCCGGCTCGTCGGGGTTGTCGACGATCTGCCGTTTGTCGACCAGCAGGTAGCCCAGGATCCAGCCCACCAGGGCACGGTAGATCCACAGCGCCTGCGCCCCGTCGAAGCCGCCCCGGCCGATCAGGCCGAGGAAGCGCTCGTTCAGCCGGAGCATCGAGGTCGGCCGCCGGGCCAGCGGGACGGAGAGCGGCCGGGCGATCACCAGCGGCAGCAGGGCCGGATGCCTGTCGGCCACCGCGCAGAACACCGCGGCGACCCGGTGCACCTCGGCACGCCAGTCGACATCCGGCGGCACCGGGCCGAGCCGCTCGTTCACCTCCGCGTAGAAGGCCTCGATCATGCCGATCAACAGCGCGTCCTTGCCGGCGGCGTAGCGGTAGAGCGCCATCGGCTCCACGCCCAGGTCGGTGGCCAGCCGGCGCATGGTGAGCGCCGGCATGCCCGCACGGTCCACCAGGGCGACCGCCGCCGCCAGCACCCGCGCCCGGCTGAGCCGGCCGCGCCCGGACGCGGAAGCACCAGGTCCGACCGCCTCGCCGCTCTCGTCGTCGCTCACGATCGCCTCCTTCGGCGCCGTGGCCCCACGCCGCCCCGATCCCTGGAGCACTTGACTCCCTCGTTCGCCGAGGGAGAAGCTAAGTATACAAAGTACATTTCGGCAGTACGCGGATCGGTGAAGCGTGTGTCGTACGCGAGGCGCCTGGCGACGCCCGACCGAGCCAGGCGACGCCCCGGCGTCCGGCGCACCCGGCGGAGGCATCCCGAAGAGGGCGGGCCTTCGCACCACGGCCGTCGACCGGGCGGAGCCCGACCCTCCCGCCCCGGTCTCACGCTGGAGACACCATGTCGCACACCCAGTACACGACCCTTCCGGACAGTCACCGGGTTCCGCGCCGCGGCGCGACCGTGGCCGGTCCGGTCAACCCCAACGAAGAGATCAACGTCACCGTCTATCTGCGGCGCGACCCGAGCGCCCCACCGATGCCCGACGTCCTCGAACTGGCGATGACCCCGCCGACCGAGCGCGAGACGCCGACCGAGGCCCGTCTCGCGGACGTCAACCGGGCGTCCCCCGCCGACGTGACCGCGGTCCGTGACTTCGCCGCCGAGCGGAACCTGGCCGTCGGCCGGGTGGACGAACTGGCCCGGAGCATCGAGCTGGAGGGTACCGTCGGCGACCTCGCGGACGCCTTCCAGGTGCCGCTGGCCCGCTACCAGTACCAGGACCGCAACGAACGCTGGCGCACCTACCGCGGCCGGGTCGGCTCGATCCACGTGCCGGCCGATCTCGGCGACGTGGTCACCGGTGTGTTCGGCCTCGACAACCGGCCGATCGGCAACAGTCTGATGACCCGGCGACCGCAGGCGGCCACCGCGTTGTCGGTCGACGAGGCCGCGATCGGCCTGCCGTCGGGCACCTTCCTGCCGAACGCCCTGGACCGGCTCTACGACTACCCCACCGGCACGGACGGCAGCGGTCAGACCATCGCGGTGCTGGCGTTCAACGGCGACACCGCGAGCGGACCGTCCGGCGGCTACTCGCAGACCGCCCTGAACACCTACTTCCACAACGTCCTGCACATCGACCCGCCGCCGCAGATCACCGACGTGGTCGTACAAGGGCCGGGCAACGACCCCGGAGGTGACCTCGCCGCGGCCGACCAGAACGACGTCACCATCGAGATCATGCTCGACCTCCAGGTGATCGGCGCGCTGGCTCCCGAAGCGGAGATCGTCGTCTACTTCAGCCGGTTCAGCGAGCAGGGCTGGGTGGACGTCATCAACCGGATCGTCAGCGACCGCCGGGCGTCCGTGGTCTCCTGCAGTTACGGCAATCCCGAGGACGCCCCGGGCCTGGCCTGGACCGCGTCGGGGGTCAGGCACGCCGACGAGGCCTTCACGCTGGCCGCGGCGGGCAACGTCAGCATCTGCTGCGCCAGCGGCGACAACGGCTCCGGCGACATTCCGACGGCACTCGTCCGGGAACTGAACCTGCGCCCGCGCTCGCACGCCGACTTCCCGGCGTCCAGTCCGCACGTGCTGGGTGTCGGCGGGACCCGGCTGTTCGCGCAGGACGACCACACCATCGCCGCGGAGATCGTCTGGGACGACGGCCCCGACAGCTCCACCGGTGGTGGGATCAGCCGGGTGTTCCCGGTACCTCCGTGGCAGCAGGGGGTCACCCTGCCGTTGACGCCCGACCTGCCGCACATCGCCGGCCGCGGCGTGCCGGACGTGTCCGGCCTCGCCGACCCGGTGACCGGCGTGATGATCCTCAGCGTGGACGGCCGGACCCTGTACAAGATCGGCGGTACCAGCGCGGCCGCCCCGCAGTGGTCCGCGCTGCTGGCCCGGGTGAACCAGGGGCTCGGCGCGCCGGTGGGCTTCCTGAACCCGTTGCTCTACACCGAGTTGTCGGACGGCGTGCTGCGGGACATCACGCTCGGCGCCAACGGCGCGTTCGGCTCCGGGCCCGGATGGGACGCCTGCACCGGCTTCGGCAGCCCCGGCGGTCAGGCCCTGCTGGACGGCCTGCGCAAGCTCGGCTGAGGCTCACGGCCCCGCCGTGCACGGGAGTTGCCGGCCGATCGGCTGACGTTCGCCTGGCCCCCTGACCCCCCGACCCCCCCGACCCCCTGACCCCCTGACCGCCCGGGCGTGCCGGTTACGGGGGACGGGACGGACGTGCTGATCCGTCGGCCGCCGAGCGGACCGGCTGCGGCTGTTCCCGCCGCCGATTACCGGTAAGGGCCGGTAAGGGCCGGTGAGCGCCGGTCGGTTCGGCCGGCGGCGCGACCACCAGCAGCCGGCGCCCCGGCGGCTCCCGTCAGGATCGACCGGACAGCTCCTGCTCGGCGATCCGACCGTCGCGCAGTTCCACCACCCGGTCGGCGAGTTCCATCAGGGCGGGGTCGTGGGTGGCGACCAGGGCGGTGACGCCCTCGCTGCGGACCACCGCGCGGAGCAGCTCCATCACCGAGTGGCCGGTCTCGGAGTCCAGCTGGCCGGTCGGCTCGTCCGCGATGATCAGGGCCGGTTCGTTGGCCAACGCCCGGGCGATGGCGACGCGTTGCTGCTGGCCGCCGGAGAGTTCGCCCGGCCGCCGGCCGGCGTGGTCGGCCAGGCCGACCAGGGCGAGCAGGGTGTGGGCCCGCTCCTCGCGCTGCTTGGCGGGCAGCTTGCGCAGGCGCATCGGGACACCGACGTTCTCGGCGGCGGTGAGCACGGGGATCAGGCCGAAGGACTGGAACACGAAGCCGATCCGGTCCCGGCGCAGCGCGAGCCGGCCGTCCTCGTCCAGCCCGGCCAGGTCGGTGCCCTCCAGCTCGACGCGCCCGCCGGTCGGGGTGTCCAGGCCGCCCACCAGGTTGAGCAGGGTGGTCTTGCCGGAGCCCGACCTGCCCTTGAGCGCGGTGAGTTCGCCGCGGGCGGCGGAGAAGCTGACCCCGCGCAGGGCGTGCACGGCCTGCGGTCCGCTGCCGAAGCTCCGCCGCAGGTCCTCCACCAGCACCATGGGTGCCGGTGCGGCTGCCGTTGCAGCCGCCGGTGTGCTTGCCGCTCGCTGGCTCATGCTGAGTCCCCCCGGGGGTCGGCCCGCAGGCCGGTCGTTTTGTTCGTGAGGGTTTGAATTTGCTCATCCTTTGCGCGAATTGCGCAAGACCCTTCCATGTGATGATCGAATCTGACAGGATCGTCCGCTATCCGGTGTCAAGCAACCGGCCTTGGGGGAGGAACGGGATGCTCGGCTTCGTCCTTCGCCGCCTGCGCGGGCGACTCCCGCTCGCCGCGGCGGTCCTGGTCACGGTGCTGATCACCACGGCGATGCTCACCGCGATCGTGGCGTTCAACCGCACCGTCGGCGAGGCCGGTCTGCGCCAGGCACTCCAAGGGCCGGGCCGGAACCGGACCACCGTCCTGGTCACCGGCGAGCGCGCCGCCCCGGCCCGCAGTGCCGACGACGCGGCCGTACGGGCCTTCGCCGACGAGTTGTTCGGCCCGCTCCCGGCCAGGGTCGAGAGCGTCGCCCGCAGCCGCTCGTACGGTCTGCCCGCCGCCGGGCCCGAGGCCGCCGGACCCGGCGCGGGCCGGGCCACCGACGACCGGGCCGCCACCGGCAAGGATCCCGACCTCACCGTTCTGGTGGCCCTGGACCGCGGGCAGGCCCACCTGCTGGCCGGTCGCTGGCCGCAGTCGTCCGCCCGAGCGCCCCTCCAGGCCGCCGGATCGGCCGTCGCCGGCGCCGCCGTGGAGGTCGCGGTGCCGCCGGCCGCGCTGGCCCGGCTGGGGCTGACGGCCGCGGCGCTGCCCGCCTCCGTGACCCTGGCCGACCGGTTCCAGGGGGGCCCGCTGGCGGTCCTGGTCACCGGCGTCTACCAGGCCGCCGACCGCACTGACCCGTACTGGCGGCTCGACCCGCTCGGCGGCGCGGAGGTGCAGGTCAGCAGCTTCACCACCTACGGGCCGATGCTGGTGGACGACGCCGAGTTCACCTCCGGCCCGCTGCTCCAGAGCGGCCGCAGCTGGCTGGTCCGGGCCGACTTCGGCGCCGTCCGACCCGACGAGGCGGAGGCCCTGCGGCTGCGGACCGATCCCGCCTCCGCCGCCCTGCAGCACACCGCCGCACTCCGCGTCCAGACCGAACTCGCCGACCTGCTCGGTGAGTTGAAGTCCGCTGCGGTGGTGGCCCGGTCGACCGTACTGATCGGCGCCCTGCAACTCGCCGTGCTCGGTGCGGCGGCCCTGCTGCTGGTCGTCACCCTGCTGACCGGCCGCCAGGAGAGCGAGAACGCGCTGCTGGCCGCCCGCGGCGCCTCACGCGGCCGGATCGGCCTGCTCACCGCCGCCGAATCCGTCCTGCTGGCGCTGCCCGCGGCCGTGCTCGCACCCCTGCTGACCCCGCCGCTGCTGCACCTGCTGGGCCGCTTCGGACCGCTCTCCCGGGTGTCGCTGGACACCTCCCTGCCGTGGATCCTCTGGCCCGTCGCGGCCGCCTGCGCGCTGGCCTGCGTACTGCTCACCACGCTGCCCGGGCTGGTCCGCGGGGCCGGCGTCGCCGCGCTGCGCCGCGCCGGCCGCCGACAGGCGGCGGTGGCCGGCGCGGCCCGCTCCGGCGCCGACCTCGCCCTGCTCGCCCTCGCCTTCCTGGCCTACCGGCAACTGGCCCGCCAGAGCGGGGGCGCCCTCGCGGCGGAGACCGCCGGGCGGCTGGGCGTCGATCCGGTGCTGGTCGCCGCGCCGACCCTGGCACTGTGCGCCGGCACCCTGCTCGTCCTGCGCCTGCTGCCCTTCGCCGCCCGGCTGGGCGGCCGCTGGGCGGCTCGCGGCCGGGGCCTGGCACCGGCCCTGGTGGGCTGGCAGTTCGCGCGCCGGCCCGGCCGGGCCACCGGGCCGGTCCTGCTCCTGGTGCTCGCCGTCTCCACCGGTGTCCTGGCGCTCGGTCAGCACAGCGCGTGGTCCGCCTCGCAGCGCGACCAGGCCGACTTCGCGACCGCCGGGGGGCTGCGGATCACCGGCTCCGGCCTGGCTGCGATGGGTCAGGGCGGCCGCTACGCGGCGCTGCCCGGCGGCGAGCGGCTGATCCCCGTCGTACGGGCCGACCAGTCGCTGCCCGGCGGTGGCACCGGCCGGCTGCTGGCGCTGGACGCGGCGGGCGCGGCCGCGCACCTGCAAGTCCGGTCCGACCTGTTCGACGGTCGCGGCACGGGCGCGTTGCTGGCCCCCCTGGTGAGTCCCGAGCCGCAAGGCCCGGAGGCCGGCGTCCCGCTGCCGGGCCACCCGGCGCGGATCGACCTGGAGGTGGGCGTGCGGGTGCTGCAACGCTCGGTCGTGGCGGGGGCCGCCGACCCGTCGTCCGCCGGCGGGCCGGTCCGCCCGGGCCTGTGGCTGATGCTGCGCGACCGCTTCGGCACCACCTACCGCACCCTCGTCCCCGGCCTGCCGACCGAGGGCGACGCGAAGGTCTCCGTCGACCTGGCCGCGCTGACGGACGCCCCGCTCGGCTCGGTCGCCACGCCGCTGACCCTGACCGGCCTGGTGGTCGGCTACGGCTGGCCGGGCGGTGAGCGGATCGACGGCGAGCTGACGGTGGGCCGGATCGCGGTGGCCGACACCGTGGACGGCCCGGCCGTGGCCGCCCCGGTCGGGGCCGACTGGTCACCGACGCCCGCGCAGGGCGGCGCCGGTGCACCCGTGACCCTGGAGAGCCTTCCGGCGGACCAGCGGGCAGCCGGAACGCTGTTCCGCCTGCGCTACCACAGCACCCCCGCGGACTTCCGCGGCGTACGCGTCCCGATGGCCCCGGCCGCCGGCGCCCCGTTGACGTCCGCCGGCGGTGAACTGCCCGGCCTCGCCACCCGCGACTACCTGACGGCCGTCGGCGCCTCCGTCGGCGACCTCGTCCGGGTGCCGTTCGGCGGCGCCCGCCTGCCGGTGCGGATCACCGCCGCCGTCGACTCGGTGCCGGTGGCGGGCCGCACCGCGCTCGTCCTCGACCTGGCCTCCGCCGGGCGGCTGCTGGCCGCCACCGGGGTGGAGACCCCCGTCCCGAACGAGTGGTGGCTGCCCGCCGCCTCCGCGCACGACCCCCGGCCCGCGGCGGCCGCGGCCGTGCTCCGCTCCGCGCCGGGCAGCCAACTCCTGCACCTGCGGGAGGAGATCGTCGCCGGGCTGCTGGAGGATCCGGTGAGCGCCGCCCCGCAGACCGCGCTGGCCGCACTGGCCGTCGCCACCGCGGTGCTCGCCGCGATCGGGTTCGCGGCGGCCGCGGCCGCGGCCTCGGCCGAACGGGCGGGGGAGTTCGCCGTCCTGCTGGCCCTCGGGGTGCCACGGCGCCGACTGACCCGGACGGTCGCCGCCGAGCAGGCCGTCCTGGTCGGCCTGGGCACGACGGTCGGGATCGGACTGGGCGCCCTGATCGTCCGTCTGATCGTCCCGCTGGTGGTACTCACCCCGGCCGCCCGCCGGCCCGTACCCGACGTCCTGGTCGGGCCGCCGCTCGGCCAGACCCTGCTGCTCGCGGCCGCGATCGGCGCCCTTCCGCTGCTGTCGGCCTTCCTCGGCGCCCGCCGCCGCCGGAACCCGGCCGCCCGGCTGCGACTCGTGGAGGAGATGTGAGCACCCGCGACCACGCCGGACGGGCCGATCGTGCCCGGCGGCCCGCGCCCTGGGTGCGCACCCGGCTGCGCGCGGCGCCGCCGGCCGTCCTGCTCGGCGCCGCCCTCGCCTTCGTCCTGGTGCTGCTCGCCGCAGCCCTGCCGCGCGCCCTGGACCGCGGCGCCGACAGCGCCCTGCGTACCTACCTGCGCGACGCCGGCCCGGCCGCGACCAGCCTGCTGATCAGCGCCCCGGCGAAGTCCGGCCAGGACTCGCCCGAGCGGCTGGCCACCGCGCTGGCCACTCTTCGGAGCCGGGTCGGCGCCGCGTTCCGGCTCGACCCGAGCGGCCCGGTGCACGGCGCCCGCGGACTGCACCCGCGCAGCCTCTCCAACCCCGAACTCGCCCGCCCCGAAACGGTGCCGCCCCAACTCGGCCTGTACTTCCTGCCCGCCGTCGCCGACCACGTCCAGCTGGTCGAGGGGAACTGGCCGGCCGGCGGCACCGCCGACGGTCCCATCCCCGTCGCGCTCGCCGCCGAGGCCGCCGCGACCCTCGGCGCACGGGTCGGTTCCGTTCTGGAGGCCCCGTCCTCGGTCGGTGTCCCGCTGCAGGCCCAGGTGGTCGGCCTCTACCGGGCCGGCGACCCGGCGGAGACCTACTGGACCGGCCTGTCCTGCCTCACCGAGGCCTGCCTCAGCCTGACCAGCGTCCTGCCGGCCGAGACCTTCTGGACGACCGCCGGCCTGGTCGGGCCGGAATCCGTCGGCCGGCTCCTCGACTGGGGCGTCCGGGCGGAGGACTTCTGGCGGCTGCCGCTGGACCCCGGCGCGCTGCGGGCCGACCGGCTGGCCGGGACGCAGGCCGAGGTGGCCTCCTTCGTGGCCGGCCCCGACGCCGCCGAACTGGCCACCGCCACCGGGCGATCCGAACTTCGGGTCGCCTCCGACCTGCCCGACCTCTTCGCCCGGGCGCTGACCCGGCGGTTCGCCGCCGCGCCGCTGACCGCCGTCGGCCCGGCCGGCGTGGCCGGGGTCGCCCTGGTGGTGCTCTGCCTGGCGGCCGGACTCACGGCCGACCGCCGCGCCGGGGAGCTGCGCCTGCTCCGGGCCCGGGGCGGATCACGCGCGGGAATCCTCGGCCGGCTGCTCGGCGAGGGCGCGGTGACCGTGCTGCCCGCCGCGGCGGTCGCCACCCTGCTCGCCTTCGTGCTGCTGCCCACGCCGCGCTGGACGGCCGCCCTGCTGGGGGCCCTCGCCACCACGCTGCTGGCCCTGCTGGCCCTGCCGGTCCGGGCCGCCGTGCTGCTCGCCGCCCCGCGGCAGGCCGGCGGACGGCGCCGGGCGGTCGCCGAACTCGCCGTGCTGGCCGCCACGGTGGCCGCCGTGTCGGAAGTCCGCCGCCGGGGTGTCGCCCCGCCCGGCGAGGGCCTGGACCCGCTGCTGGTCGCCGCCCCCCTGCTGCTGGCCCTGTCCGGAGCGCTGCTGCTGGCCCGGCTGCAGCCGGCGCTGGTGGGCGCGCTGGCCCGGGCGGCCGGGCGCGGGCCCGGCGCGATCGGTTTCCTGGGCCTGGCCCGCGCCGCCCGGGGCACCGGGGCCCGCCGCGGCGTCTCGGTGCTGCCGCTGCTGGCCCTGCTGCTCGCCGTGACCACGGCCGGCTTCGGCGCCACCGTGCTGGACGCGGTGGACCATTCCCGGCTGCGGGTGGCTCGGCTCGCGGTCGGCGGCGACGCCGCCGTCACCGCGCCCGCCCGGGGCAGCCTCTCGGACGCCTTCACCCGGGCGGCGGCCGAACTGCCCGGCGTACGGACCGCGACCGCGCTCTGGACGGACGACGACATCGCGCTGCCCCCCGCCGCCGGCCGGGACCAGGCCACCGTGGTGGTCGCCGACCCGGCCGGGTACGCGGAGCTGGCCCGGACGGTCGGACGCGGGCGCTTCGACCCGGCGCTGCTGGCCGGCGCCGGGCCCGGCGCCCCGGTGCCCGCGCTGGTGAGCGCCGACCTCGCCGGGCGGCTCGGCCGGGAGGCCTTCCCGTTGCGGCTGGCGGGCGGGACCGAGTTCCTGGCCACGGTCGCCGGCGTGGTCGACGGCACACCGGCCCGGCCGGAAGCGACCACGGCCCTGATCGTGCTGCCGGCCGGCCCGACGGCGCTGAAGGTCCCCGCGGTGGGCCGCCCCAACCGCTGGTACGCGCTCGGCGCGATCGAGGACGAGCGGCTGCGGGCCCTGGTCCGGGACACGACCGCGGCTCCGGCACCGGTACCGGCCGCGGGTTCGCGACCGGTACCGGCGACCGGCCCGACGGTGCTGACCAGCGCCGCCATGACGGCGAAGCTCGGCGCCGACCCGCTGCAGCACTCCGCCGGCCGGCTCTTCCAGGCCTCGGTGGCCGGTGCCGGGGGCTTCGCGCTGCTGGCGGTGCTGCTCACCCTCGTCCGGGCGGCGCCCGAACGGGCCGCACTGCTGGCCAGGTTGCGCACCATGGGCCTGCGACCGCGGCAGGGGCTGTCACTGATCCTGGCCGAGGCCCTGCCGCAGACCCTGGTGGCGGCGGCCGGCGGGATGCTGCTGGCGATCGCCGCCGTGGCCCTGCTCGGGCCCGCCGTCGACCTGACCTCGCTGGTCGGCGCGGCGGTACCGGCCGGGCTGCGGCCGGCCGTGCTGCCGGTGCTGACCCAGGCCCTGGGCCTGGCGGCGCTGGTGTCCGCCGGGGTGCTGGCCGAGGCCGCGGTCTCCGGGCGGCGACAGATCACCACCGAGTTGAGAGCAGGGGACAGCCGATGAACAGCGCGCCGCACGGCCAGGCCGTCGAGGAGGCGCCCGCCCACCGCCCGCCCACCCTGCAGGAGTTGCGGCAGAAGGCGCTGGCGGCCGCGGCGCCGCGCGCGCACGCCGCCGGTGCGGCGATCGTCTGCGAGCGGCTGGTCCGGATCTTCAGCGCGGACGGTGTCGAGGTGCAGGCCCTGCAGGGGCTGGACCTGCAGGTCGAGCAGGGCGACCTGATGGCCCTGGTCGGCGCCTCCGGCAGCGGGAAGTCCACCCTGCTCAACATCCTGGCCGGCCTGGACGTCCCGACCGCCGGCACCGCCACGGTGGCCGGCCGGGACCTGCTGGGCATGTCCGCCAAGGAGCGGCTGACCTACCGCCGGGACGTGGTCGGCTTCATCTGGCAGCAGACCGCCCGCAACCTGCTGCCCTTCCTGACGATCGCTCAGAACATCGCACTGCCGATGCAGTTGCGCGGCGAGCGGGGCGGTCGCGCCCGTACCGCGGCGCGCGCCGCCCGGGTGGGCGAGCTGCTGGAGGCGCTGGGCATCGGCGAGCTGGCCGCCCGCCGCCCCGCGGAGCTGTCCGGCGGCCAGCAGCAGCGGGCCGCGATCGCGGTGGCGATGGCCAACGACCCGGCGGTGCTGCTCGCCGACGAGCCCACCGGGGAACTCGACTCGGAGACCGGCGCGGGCGTGTTCGAGGCCTTCCGGACGGTCAACCGCGAGCTCGGCGCCACGGTGGTGATCGTCACCCACGACCCGCTGGTGGCGGGCGAGGTGCGTCGTACGGTCGCCGTGCGCGACGGGCGGACCAGCAGCGAGGTGCTGCGCCGCACCGTCACCGACGAGCACGGCGAGGAGTCGATGAGCGAGCGCGAGTACGTGATGCTGGACCGCACCGGGCGGGTGCAGCTGCCGGCGAAGTTCCTGGAGGCGCTCGGTATGGAGCACCGGGTGGCGGTCGATCTGGGCGCCGACCACATCGCCGTCCGTCCGGACGACCTGCCGGGGCACTGAGTCGCCCTCGGGCGGGGCCGGCGGGTCGCCCCGGGGGAGGTGCGGCCCGGGGCCGGGCCTGCGCCGGCCTGCTCGACCGCCTGAACGAGATGACTTCTCAGCCTGGGATCACTTCTGGCCCGGGCCAGCTGCGCCCGGGCCGGCGACCGACGCGAGGGCGGCGTCGAGTCGCGCCGTCGCCTCGGCCGCGACCGGCTCCAGGTCGGGCAGCCCGGTGAACGCGACCATGGTGTTCGGGTCGAGGGCCTGGACGAGGACTTCGTCGCCGTCGCGGCGGACCACCACGTTGCAGGGCAGCAGCAGCCCGACGGCCCGCTGTCCGGGGCCACCGTGCTGGTCAGCCTCTCCGCCGTCCTGCTGCTGCCCGCACCGGCGTTCCGCTCGATGGCGCTCGGCATCATGCTGGCGGTCGCCTTCGTGCTCGCCGCCACGCTCACCCTGCTGCCCGCCGTGCTCGGCCGGCTCGGGCGCCGGGTGAACGCCGGTGCGCTGCACCGCTCCCGCCGGGGTGCCGGGCGGAGCGAGGGCTCGGCCCGGTTCGCCGCCTGGGGCGAGCGCCTGTGGGCGCACCCGCTGCGGTACGGCGTCCCGGCGCTGCTGGTGCTGCTCGCCCCGGCCGCGCCCGTGGTCGGGCTGCGCACCGCGATGCCCTCCATCACCGTCGTTCCCGAGGACTCCTCGGCCCGTACCGGGTATGCCGCCGTACAGCGGGCCTTCGGCCCCGGCGCGCCCGGCGCCCTGCAGATCGTGACGCCCGCGGGGCAGGCCGACGCCGCCGCCCTGCTGCGCGAATCGCCCTCGATCGCTGCGGTGATACCCGCTCAGCATGCCGCAGACGGCTCAGGGTTGACGATGCTGCAGGCCGTTGCGACGGTCGACCCGTCGGACCCGGGCCTGGCGGCCACCGTCGAGCAGCTGCGCGAGCGACTGCCGGAGCAGGCACTCGTCGGCGGCGCGGCGGTGGAGAATCTCGACCTGCAGAGCATGCTGGACGGGAAGACCCCGCTGGTGATCGGCGTGGTACTGGCGATGGGATTCGTCCTGCTGCTGCTGGCCCTCCAGGCGCCGCTGGTCGCCCTGCTCGGGACGGTCACCAACCTGCTGGCCACCGCCGCCGCCTTCGGTGCCGCGCGACTGGTGTTCCAGGACGGCCACGGCGCGGGACTGCTCGGATTCGAGCCGCAGGGGTTCCTGGACGGCTGGGCGCCGGTGTTCTACTTCGCCATGATCTTCGCGATCGCGATGGACTACACCGTCTTCCTGCTCTCCTCCGCCAAGGAGCACCACGAGCGGAGGCGGGACCCGCGGCGGGCCGTGGTGGGGGCGCTGGCCCACTCCGGGCGGGTGAACTTCGCCGCGGCCGCCGTGATGGTGGCGGTGTTCTTCACCTTCGCGCTCTCCGGCCCGCTGCCGCCCAAGGAGATGGGCATCGTCCTCGGCCTCGCGGTGCTGCTGGACGCGGCGCTGGTGCGACTGGTCCTGCTGCCGGTCCTGCTGCGGCTGACCGGCCGGGCCGCCTGGTGGTCGCCGGCCTGGCTGCGCCGGGTGCTGCCGGACATCCGCTTCTCGCACGAGTGAGCGGCGCCCTGGCCGCGGCGGCCGCTATTCGCTCCTGCGGATACCCCAGGGGGTACAATGGAGCCACCATCGCGAGGAGGAGACGTCCGTGACCGTCGACGAGGAAGCCACCGGCGCCGTCCTGAACCGCCTGCGCCGGGCCCAGGGGCAGCTGAACGGTGTGATCGCCATGATCGAGGCCGGGCGCGACTGCAAGGACGTGGTCACCCAACTCGCGGCCGTCTCACGGGCCCTGGACCGGGCCGGATTCAAGATCGTGGCCAGCGGGATGCGCCAGTGCCTGGCGACCGCCGACGGCGACACCCCGCCGATGTCCGAGGCCGAGCTGGAGAAGCTGTTCCTCACCCTCGCCTGAGCGGCGTCCGGAGAAGCCGGACGGGGCCGGTGGCGGCGACGACTGTCGCCTCCACCGGCCCCGTCCCGTGCCGGGTTTCGGGGGTCAGACCGCCTGGGCGGTGACCTCCGGCGCGGTGCTCCGCTCGGCGGCGGTCACCGGCTTCGGGTTGAGGACCCGCTCGGCCAGGTGGCCGAAGAGCAGGCCGAAGGACACCCAGAGGGTGGCCTGGATGGCGAGGGCCGAGAGCCGGAACTGCCAGAGCAGCGTGGCCGGGAAGTCCTCCGGCACCTCGTTGATCGCGGGCAGGAACACGTAGGCGAGGCCGACGGCCAGGGCGAAGCCGGCCGCCGTGACCACCGTCGCGTACCAGGTGCCCAGACGCGGCGCCAGCCGCTTGCCGACGATCACCGCGGCGACCGCCAGCAGGATGCTGAGCGCCATCATCAGGAAGTACAGCGTGGTGCGCTTGCCGATCGTCTCCGGGTCGCCCACCGACGGCGGGTTGGCCGGGTACTTGAGGAACGGGACGACGTAGACCGCGAGCAGCGCCGCGCCGGAGAGCAGCGCGGCGGTGGCGCGCGCGCCGAACCGGCCGACCCGGCCCAGCGCGAAGCAGAACGCGAGCGCGCCGAAACCGCCCAGCGAAATGCCGTACACGAGAACGCCGGTGGCGAGACCCGCGGTCGACTGCATGGCCCGGCTGACGAGTTCGACCTCGCCGTGCTCGTGGGCGTGCGCCTCCTCGAAGGCGATCGCCGCGTCGATGTGCGGCTCACCCATCAGGTAGGCGACGATCAGGGCGAGCACCCCTGCGGCGAGACCCGCGAGCATGCCGCGGACGAGCAGGGATCTGACAGCTGTGGAGTTCATGGAGCGGTTCCCCCGGGATTTCAGTGGCAGGGGAAACCGAGCAGGTGGCGGCCGTCGTGCACCCATTCGTGCACGCTCTCGCCGGAGATGAGGGACGTGGCGCCCTGCTCGGCGCCGACGAAGTAGATCAGGGCCAGCATCAGGATGCCGAAGAACACCGCCCAGGGGGCGATCGCCTTGAGCGGCAGGGTCAGTGGTGCGGCCGGTACGGCGGCGGGGGCGGCGGACTGTGCCATGACTGGAACCTCCTCGGGAACTCGCGTCCCGCTAGATGGTGCAGAAACGACGGCATCGGGTCTGACTCCCCGGCAGATCGGCCCGTACGGGCCGGTGCTGCGGGCTTACAGTGGCGCGACCGTGCCGGATTCTCACCGGACTTCCGTCATACCGTCGTCGTATCGGGCTTGAAGGTACCGTCTGCGGTCGGGTCCGCCAAGGGCGCGGGGCGGCGCTCTTGGGGCAGTACCGCGCGGGCGCCCCCGCCGGGCGCCCGGTGCACGGAGTGATTCACCCCGGCAGCAGAGGAGTTGGACAGGATGGAGCGAGCGATGACCGTCCGCGTGACCTTGGTCTCAGCGGCGATGAGCACCGCACTGCGGGAGGCCCGCTTCGACGACGGCGGGCCGCTGGAGCCGGCCGGACTCCGGCAGGCCGAGCAGGCCGCCGGGGCCCTGCCGGCCGGCGGCCGGTCGTACGCCTCCCCGTCGCCGCGCTGCGCCGCCACCGCCACCGCGCTCGGACTGCGGGCCGAGCCGGCGCCGGCCCTCGCCGGGTGCGCGATGGGCCGTTGGACCGGCCTGACCCTCGCCGAGGTGGCGGCGGCCGAGGGCGAGGCGGTGGCCCGCTGGCTGGGCGACCCGGCGGCCGCCCCGCACGGTGGCGAGAGCCTGCTCGACCTGTTCGCCCGGGTCGCCGGCTGGCTGGACGCGCTGCCCGCCGACGCGCCGTCCGGCGCGGAACGCGGCCCGGTGACCGCCGTGGTCGAGCCGGACGTCGTCCGCGCCGCCGCGCTGCACGCCCTGGGGGTACCCGGGCCGGCCTTCTGGCGGCTCGACGTGCAGCCGCTGTCGGTCACCGAGCTGACCGGACGGTCCGGCCGGTGGAACGTCCGCTGGGGCAGGCCGGCCGGCGGGTAGCAGCCAGGGCCGGGCATCGCCCGATCGGCCGACGGGGATGGCAGCCGGCCCGGCCCGGCCGGAGCCTGGGGGCATCATCCCCGTCCCCCGAGGAGCCCCGTCATGACCGTCACCGCCGACCTCGACAAGGTGCTGGACAAGAAGTACGAGAACCTGACCCTGCCGGAGGTGCTCGACGCGCCGGTCGCCGCCCTGGCCGGCCTCACCGACGCCCACGGCGAGGCGCTCGGCGCGCTGCGCATCAAGACCGTCGGTGACCTCGGCCGCAACAAGTACATCCGCTGGGCGGTCGCGATGGCCGACCTCCAGGACCGCACCCACTGAACGGCCGCACCCCCGGTCGGAGCGGCCGCACCCCCGGTCGGAGCGGCCGCAGCCGCGGCGCGCGGCCGGCGCGCGGGAGGTGGCGGCGGTGCCGATGACGGTGGTGGAGGGGCGCAGGCTCAGCCTGTCCCACCTCGACAAGGTGTACTTCCCGCAGACCGGGACCCTCAAGGGCGAGGTGATCACCTACTACGCCACCGTGCAGTCGGCGCTGCTGCCCCACCTGCGCGACCGGCCGCTGTCCTTCCTGCGCTGCCCCGAGGGTGTGGAGGGCGAGCGGTTCTTCGCCAAGAGCCCGCCGGCCGGCACCCCGGGGTGGGTGCGCACCGTCGCCGTGCCGAGCACCGCCGGCGGGCTCCGCCAGGTGGTGGTGGAGGACGGCGCCACGCTGGTCTGGGCGGCCAACCTCGGCTGCGTCGAGTTCCACGTGCCGCAGTGGCACGGCGCCGAGCCGGCGGTGGCCGACCGGCTGGTGCTGGACCTCGACCCGGGCGAGGGCGCCGACATCCTGACCTGCCGGGCGGTCGCCCGGCTGCTGCGCGAGCGGCTCGCCGCCGACGGTCTGACCAGCTGGGTCAAGACCTCCGGCTCCAAGGGCCTGCACCTGCTGGTGCCGATCACCCCCACCCCGGGGGACGAGGTCTCCGGGTACGCCAAGGCCGTCGCCGCGGAGCTGGAGCGGCTCCACCCGGATCTGGTCGTGCACACCATGGCGAAGGCCCGCCGGGTCGGCCGGGTCCTGGTCGACTGGTCCCAGAACGCCGCGAAGAAGACCACGGCCGCGCCCTACACCGTCCGGGCCCGGGCCCGCCCCACCGTCTCCACCCCGATCAGCTGGGACGAACTCGACCGGGCCCGGTCCGCCGAGGACCTGGAGTTCACCATCGCCGACGTCCCCGGCCGGCTGCGGGCCGACGGCGACCTGCTCGCCCCGCTGCTGCTCCCGTCCCGGGCCCGCCCGCTGCCCGAGGCCGCCACGCCGGGGCGGGCGGCGCCCGCGGCCCGTCCTGGCAAGGCGCCGGTCGTGGCGCTGGCCGTGGCGCCGGTCGTGGAGGTCTCCGCCGCGGTGCGGCCGCTGCAACCACCGTTGGAGGTGATGCGCCCGGCCGCCGTCGACGAGGTGCCGGGGCCGGACGGCCTCGGCGGCTCCGGCATCGTCCACGAGCTGAAACTGGACGGCTTCCGCTGCCTGGCCTTCGCCCGCGGGGAGCAGGCGCCCTACCTGCAGTCCCGCTCCGGGCGCGACCTCTCCGCCGACTTCCCCACGATCGCGCTGGCCGTCGCCCGGCTGCCCGCCGGCCTGGTCCTGGACGCCGAACTGGTCGCCTGGCGGGACGGGCGCTTCGCCTTCGAGGAACTGCTGCGCACCCGCGCCGCCCGCGAGGCGGACGCGGTGGTGCTCGGCCTGATCGCCTTCGACGTGCTGGCGCTGCCCGGCGGGCAGGACGTCCGCGGGCTGCCGCTCGCCGACCGGCGCCGCCTGCTCGCCGAGGTGCTGGCCGGGGTGCCGCCACCGATCCAGCAGGTGATGGCCACCACCGACCGCGCCGAGGCGCTCAGCTGGGTCGAGCGGCTCGCCGCGACCGGCGTCGAGGGTCTGGTCTGCAAGAGCGCGGCCTCCCCGTACCGGGCGAAGGGCGCCGGCCGGGTCTGGGTGAAGTACCGCCCGCACGACACCACCGACGCCACCGTCACCGCCCTCACCGGGACCGCCACCCGGCCGCGCGCCCTGCTGCTGCGGTTGGCGGACGGCCGCGAGGTGCTCAGCTCCCCGCAGCTCACCCCCGTCCAGGCCCGCCGGGTGGCCGAGGCGGCCGCCGGCCTGCTCGGCGAGCCGCGCACCGACCCCGAGCACGGCCCGGTGCACCCGCTGGCCGGGCCGCTGCGGGCCGAGGTCCGGATCGACACCGGACGGGTGCTGCGGGCCCGTTTCGTCCGGCTGCGCGGCGACTGACCCGGCCGGGCGCCCGCAAGGGCGCGGCCACCGACGGACCAGCCCGGACGGACACGTGCGCCGACCACGTCGAAAGTGGTCCCATGGATGCAGGACCTCGGCAGCGCGCGGCGCGCCCGGGCGGTCGTTCGAGAGGAGGCCAGTGATGGCCCGACCGATTTGGAGCGGGATCCTGAGCTTCGGCCTGGTGTCCGTACCGGTGTCGCTGTACGCGGCGACCGAGGACCACACCGTGCACTTCCGGCAGATCCAGCGCGGCACCTCCGACCGGGTGCGCAACCTGCGGGTGAACGAGCGCACCGGTGAGGAGGTCGCCTTCGGCGACATCGTGAAGGGTTTCGAGACCGCCGAGGGCGAGTACGTGGTGGTCGAGCCCGAGGAGCTGGAACAGATCTCCCCCGGGCGTTCCAAGACCATCGAGATCACCGGCTTCGTCGACCTGGACCAGGTGAAGCCGATCTTCTTCGACAAGACCTACTACCTGGGCCCCAAGGGCAAGGAGTACGGCAAGGTCTACACCCTGCTGCAGAAGGCGCTGGAACAGGCCAACCGGGCCGGGATCGCGCTGTTCTCGATGCGCGGCAAGGAGTACCTGACGGCCGTCCGGGCCGAGAACGGCATCCTCACCGCCCACACCATGCACTTCGCCGACGAGGTGCGCGACCCGCACCACGAGATCGGCAACCTCCCGGACGGCGACAGCGCGGTCAGCGACCGCGAGCTGACCATGGCCGAGCAGCTGATCGAGATGCTGGCCGTCGACTGGAACCCGGACGACTACCACGACACCTTCGAGCAGAAGGTGCACGAGCTGATCGCCGCCAAGCAGTCCGGCGCCGACTACGCCGCCCCCGAGGCCGCGCCCAAGCCCAGCAACGTCATCGACCTGATGGACATCCTCAGCCGCAGCCTGGAGAGCGCGGGCCGGCCGGCCGGGGCGGCCGAGGCCGAGGAGGTGGAGCCCGCGGCGCCCGCCCGGCGCGGCCGGACCGCCACCGCGCCCGCCGGCGGCAAGGGCGCCGCGAGCCGCAACGCGCCCGCCGCCGGGAGCAGCAAGGGGAAGAACACGGGGAAGAAGGCCGCCGCCGAGGACCTCTCGCAGCTCACCAAGGCCGAGCTCTACAAGCGGGCCGGCGACCTCGACATCCCGCACCGCTCGACGATGACCCGCGACCAGCTCCAGGCCGCGCTGGAGGAAGCCGCGGCCGCGCAGGGCGGCGACCGCCCGGCCGCCAAACCCCGCCGGCACCTGCGGGCAGCCTCCTGAGCATCGGCACCGGCACCGGCACCGGCACCGCTCCGCTCCGTCCGGCGACCCCGCTCCGTCCGGCGACCCCGCTCCGTCCGGCGACCCCGAGCCGCGCGGTGGCAGCGGCGGCCGGGGCAGGCGGCGGGGCAGCGAAAAACCCCTTGATCGCCCGGCCGCCCCGCGGGGTAGCCTGGCATGTCAACTCGGGCCGCCCGTCCAACGGGTGACAGGCGCCGCGGCGCGCCGCGGGCGGAAGGACCAGCAGTGACCACCGAACGGATCGGCCCGCCCCTGACCGGCGGCGAGCGCGAGATGCTGCGCGCCTTCCTCGACTTCCACCGGGCCACCCTCGCGATGAAGTGCGACGGCCTCTCCGACGAGGAGCTGCGCCGGCAGTCCAGCCCGCCGTCGACGCTCTCCCTGCTCGGGCTGGTGCGGCACATGGCCGAGGTCGAGCGGACCTGGTTCCGGCGGGTGATCGGGGCCGAGGACGTCCCGCTCGTCTGGTCGGACCAGAACGACTACCAGGCCGCCTACGACGCGAGCTCCGCCACCCGGTCGGAGGCCTTCGCGGCCTGGCAGGCCGAGGTGGAGCACTCCCGCCGGATCGAAGCGGCCGCCGAGTCGCTCGAGGTGACGGGCCACCAGCCGCGCTGGGGCGAGGACGTCTCGCTGCGCCTGGTGATGCTGCACATGATGCACGAGTACGCCCGGCACAACGGGCACGCGGACTTCCTGCGCGAGGGCATCGACGGGGTCGTCGGCGCCTGAACCGGGCCCGGTCGGCCCCGCGGTCACCAGGTCGGCGGCCGGCCGCCGGCCGGTCCGGCCGGCCAGGCGCCCCGGGCGGACAGGCCGAGGACCAGCGCGGCGATGTTCCACGCGTCGTCCTCGCCGCGGTGGTGGCGCCCCTCCAGCGGCAGTCCGGCGATCTCCAGCGCCTGCGCCATGCCGGGCCGCCTGCGCAGCCCGTGCGCCTCGGTGAACACCGCCTTGGCGTTGGTGTGCGCCCGCCCGAAGGGGTACTCGGTGCGGGTGGCGGCGCACTGGCGGGTGAACTGGTGCCGGTCGTAGTCGCCCCAACTGGCCCACGGGCGAACGCCGGCCCGGTGCTCGGCGGCCAGCAGCCGGCAGGCCTCGGTGAAGCCGAGACCGGTGTCCACCTCGGCCTGGGTCAGCCCGGTCAGCTCGGTGCAGAACCCGCTCACGGCCGAGCGCGACGGCCGGACCAGGATCCGGTGCCGACCGACCCGCTCACCGCTGCCGAGGTCGAGCACGGTCAGCCCGATCTCGATGATCTCGCTGACCGCACCCGGCGGCGGCTGCCCGTCCCAGCAGGTCGCCTCGACGTCCACCACGTTCCACAGCCGGCCCCCGTCGTCCATGGCGCCCAGCGTAGGGAACGGGGCGGGCCCGGGCACCTGGATTTCGACCCGCCCGGCGGGGCTCAGGAGCGGCCGGTCACCCGACCGCCGCCGCCGCTGCCCGGGCCAGCTCGACCGGGTCGCCGGTGGCGGCGGTAGGGTGACCGTCGGTCCGCCGGGCCCAGTCGTCGTCGATGCTGAACCAGTCGACCGGCGCCGGCGGGGTGTCGGTGGCCAGGGCCGCGTCCAGCGAGTCGAAGTACACCCCCCAGCGCTCCGCGTACAGCCCCGAGACCAGCCCGGACCACTCCCGGCCGGCGTAGTCGTGCAGCCCGCCGCCGTCGCTCGGGCCGCGCCCGCCCCAACTGGTGAGGATGGAGCGGGCGTCGTACTCCAGCTGGTCCGCCTCGGCCGGCGAGGCGCCCTGGGCCCGGGCCGCCGCCAGCCACGGTCCGAGCAGGAACCGCCGGTCGGATCCCAGCAGTTCGTCCAGCAGGCCGAGTTCGTCCTGCCACTCGGCGGCCGTCGAGCGGAACCCCGCCAGGTCGCCCGCCTCGTACGCGGCCCTGATCCGGGGCAGCAGGGCGCGGCCGTGATCGGCCAGCGCCTGCCGGGCGAGGTTCACCAGGTCGAAGCGGTACGCGTCGCTCGTCCGCAACGCCGGTGACACCGCCAGCAGTTCGTCCAGCGCCCGGCGCACCAGGGCGGGGTCGTAGCGCATCGACGGCGGGCTCCAGCTGGCCGCGCTGGTGGCGGTCAGACTCGGACGCGCGGCGAACAGGCCGTCCTGCGCCTCGCTCCACGAGTCGGCGGGCATCGCGTACGGACCCTGACGGAGCATGTCCCAGGCGGCGGCCGCGTGCGGGTCGGCGCCGCCGTAGCGCCGGGCCGCGTAGCCGCCGAACCAGCCCGCCAGGTCGATCGGCCCGTCCTGCCAGGCCAGCCGGCTGAACAGGGCGAACGCGGCCGGATCGGTGCCGGTCCCCTCCGGCAGGTAGGCGATGCCCTTCAGGGCGCTGCCCGGCCGGCTGCGCCACTCCTGGAAACGTCGCGCCCAGACCCCCGCGTTGGCGCCGATCGTGGTGTGGCCGCCGAAGTTGGGGATGCTGCCGAAGGCGTACGGGGTGCCGTGCCAGTCGGCGTCCCGGTCGAGGCCCTCGTACCGGTCGGACAGGCCGTCCACGATCAGCATCCTGGACCGGTCGACGCCGGCCAGCAGCGCGTCCGAGGGATTGTCCTGCCAGCCCAGGATGGCCCAGGTCGCTCCGGGGTGGGCGGTGAGCAACGCGCGCTGGACGGCGGTCGCGGCCGTCGTGACGTCCACCGGGCCGGCCACGCCACCCTCGTGCAGCAGGTCCATCTTGAACATCGCGCTGTCGCCGAAGGCCTCGCTCTGCGCCCGGTAGTAGGCGGCGGCCAGCCGGCCGAACACCGGGCCGGTCGGGTCCAGCCAGTCGGGCCGGGTGAAGCCGACCCAGTCGCCCTGCGGGACGGTCCGGGCACCGGGGTTGCGGGCGGCGAAGCCCGGCGGCACGGTGCCGAAGAACCCCGGCAGCACGGGGGTCATCCCCAGTGAGCGCAGTTGGTCGGTGATGCGCCGGCCCAACGCGGCCCGGGCGTCCAGGAGGTGCCCGGAGACCGGCCCGCCGAAGCCGCTCATGTTCTGCAGCAGCCACCAGCTCTGGTGCGACGGCGCCGGGATCCAGTCGCGCAGCTCGTCCGCGCCGTAGCCGAACTCCTGCAGGGCCCGGTAGTAGGGGTGTTCGGCGCCGGTCTGGACGAAGACCTCGTTGACGCCGTGCAGTGCCAGGACGTCGATCTCGTGCTGGTACGAGGCGAAGTCCCGGTAGGCGCCCGAGTAGCCGTCGTCGGTGTCGTTGAGCGCGTAGCGGTGCGGGACGACGGCCGCGCGGGTGACCGGGGCCGGGACGGCCGGCAGGACGGCGGGCAGGGCCGCCGTCGAGTCGCCGGGCAGGCCGATGTCGACCTTGGCCACGTTCTCCAGGTACCAGCCGACGCCGGTCAGCAGCGCGGCGGGGGAGGTGCCCCGGACGGCGACGGCGCCCGCCGTGCCGGAGACGGAATAGCTGTCGGCGGCTCCGCCCGGCGGGGCCGCCGTCAGGGTGAACTGGGCCGCCCGGGTGGGCAGCAGGCGCGCCAGCGCGGCGACGGCCGGCGCGGTGTCGAAGGGTGCGGCGGCCTGGTGCACGGCGGCGGCCCGCTGCGTGCCGCCGGGCAGGGCGGCTGCCCCGGCCGGGACGGCCGCCGGCAGCAGGGCGCAGCAGGCCGCCAGGGCGGTCAGGAACGTCAGGACCGCCGGCACCGCCGGATTCGAGGGTGCTCCGGCGGGTCCGGCGGCGGTCTCGGGCCGGCCGCGGCGGGGGCGAAGGGGCATCGGGTGCTGCCTTCCGGGCGCGGCGCGGGCGCGCCGGGGGAGGGAGGGGGCTCACCTCGGGATTGTCCAGGCCGGTGGGCACCGGGGCGGTCGCCGACGCCGAGGCGTACGGGTGACAGCGGCGGGCCGGGGCGTCGGGGGTGGCGTCGGCAGAGGGGGCGTCGGGGGCGGCGGCGGGGGCGTCGGGGCGGTCGGGCGGTCACCAGGCCGGGATCGGGGCCGGTTCGGCCGGGCCGAGGTCGGGGGTGTCCCGCAGTTCGACGGCGGGGCCCGGGCGGTGCAGCTCCAGCACGACGATCTCGTTCCGCCCGGCCCGCCACAGCGGCGCGGGCGCGTACAGGGTGCGCTGCGGCCCCTCCTCCCGGTAGCGGCCGAGCGCGAAGCCGTTGAGCCAGAGCGTGCCCCGGCCCCAGCCGGGCAGGGCGAGGAAGCCGTCGGCGGGCGCGTCGAGGTCCAGCACCGCCCGGTGGAAGGCCGGGCCGGTGGGCCGGATGCCGGACGGAGCCGGATCTTCCTCGAACGGCAGCGCGGAGAGGTCGGTGAGCGGCAGCGGGCGGATCTCCCAGCCGAACTGGTACTGGCTGTCCAGCCGGACCCCGCCGGTGATGCCCTTGCGGTCGGCGAGCAGCGGGCCGTAGTTGATCCGGCCCAAGTTCTCCACCAGGAGGTTGAGTTCGGCGCCGTGGGCCGGGACGGTCAGCGGCAGCGCCTGGCCGGGCCGGTTGCGGTCGAGCACGCCCAGCTCCACCCCGTCCAGGAAGACCTGGGCGCGGTCGGCGAGGCCGTCGACCCGCAGCTCCACGTGCTCCAGCGGGCCGCGCAGCCGGGTGCGGTAGTGGATCAGGCCGAGGGACTGGCCGAGCGACTCCATCGGCTCGGGCTCGGAGCGGTACGCCGGCTCGGCCAGCGCGTCCAGCGCGGGCAGCAGGGCGGCCCGCGCGTCCGGGACGATGCTTCGCGGGGTCAGTCGGGCGGGCGGCGGCGGGGGAGTGTGGGCGACCGGGCCGGTGTGCTTCTCGATCACCTCGCGGAAGCGGTGGAACTTCTCGGTGAGTTCACCCGCCTCGCCGACCGGGGCGTCGTAGTCGTAGCTGGTGACGGTCGGCTGGTAGACCTGCCCGGTGTGGTTGGCGCCGTTGTACCAGCCGAAGTTGGTGCCGCCGTGACCCATGTAGATGTTCACCGAGGCGCCTGCTGCGAGGAGTTCGTCCAGCACGGCGGCCGCCTCCCGGGCGTCCCGGGTGTGGTGCGGCTCGCCCCAGTGGTCGAACCAGCCGTGCCAGAACTCCATGCAGACCAGCGGCCCGGTCGGCTGGTGCCGGCGGAGGCAGTCCAGCGCGGACTTCGGGCGGGAGCCGAAGGTGCCGGTGGTGAGCAGCCCGGGCAGCCGTCCGCCGAGCTGGAACCCGTCGGCTGCGCCGTCGGCGGTGAACAGCAGGCAGTCGACGCCGCGTCGGACCAGGCCCGCGCGCAGGTGCTCCAGGTACGCCGTCTCGTTGCCGTAGCTGCCGTACTCGTTCTCGACGCCCATCGCGACCACCGGGCCCCCGTTGCCCGCGAGCAGCGGGAGCAGGACGGGCACCAGGACGTCGAACCAGGCGTCCACGGCGGCCAGGTACGGGGTGTTGACCCGGCGCAGCCGCATCCCGGGCTCGGCGAGCAGCCAGCCGGGCAGGCCGCCGAACTCCCACTCGGCGCAGATGTACGGCCCCGGCCGGACGATCACGTCCAGCCCCAGATCGCCGGCGGTACGGACGAAGGCCACGACGTCCTGCCCGCCGCTGAAGTCGTAGCGCCCGCGTACGGGTTCGTGGACGTTCCAGGCGACGTACGTCTCGACGGTGTTCACCCCCATCGCGCGCAGCCGCAGGAGCCGGTCCTGCCAGAGGTCGGGGTGGACCCGGAAGTAGTGGACGGCGGCGGAGACGATCCGGTGGGGCCGGCCGTCGCGCAGGAAGCCGGTGTCGGTGAGGGTGAGGCGGGGGGCTGGCTGGTGCATGGGGATCCTGGGGCCGGGACGGGGCTGGGCGAGGCAGGGCTGGTGCGCGATGCTGGTAAGCGCTTACCGACTCGGAACGGTACGAGCCCCGCGTCGGGAGGTCAAGAGCGTGCGGGCCGGCGCGGCCCGCGCCGGACCTCGCCGCCCCGGTGGACGGGGCAGCGAGGTCCGGTCCCGGCGAGGTCCGGTCCCGAGGGGGAACCGTCCCGCCCGGGGTCGGTCAGGGCGGGGCCGGTCAGGACGGGACGAGCGTGATGTCGTCGCAGTACCCGTAACCGGTGCCGCTGCGGGCGTAGCAGTAGATTCTGGCCGTCGTCGCGCCCGGGCCGGTGGTGAACTGCGTGCTGCCCAGGGCGTACGTGGTCGCGGTGAAGCCGGCCCTGGTGCTGGAGCCGGCGGCGTCGTACTGCTTGGCCCCGAGCGAGACCTCGGTGCCGGTGGCCGACACCCTGCCCCAACCCGACAGCCGGTACGTGGTGTTGGGCGCGACCGTGACGACCTGCTCGGCGGCGGCCGGCGAGGGGCCGACCCGGACGCCGAAGCCGCCGGTGTGGGCGCCCGCCGGGTCGGCGACCGCGCCGCCGTACCACGTCCAGGGGGCCAGGGCGCCGGTCTCGAAGCCGGGGTTGCCCACCAGGTCGGCGGCCGAGCAGGCGGCGTCGTCGAAGGAACTCGCCTGATGGAAGCCGATGTCGGGGCGGCAGACGGCCGGCACCGCCGAGCCGAACCAGTCCAGCCCGCCGTTGGCCGCGACGGTGGCGCCGGCCCCGCGGGCGGGGGAGCCGACACCCAGCCGGTAGTCGGCGGCGGTGCTGCCGCCCGGGTTCAGCAGGCCCGGATCGGCCGTGACCTTGCGCGGGTCGGCCGGTTCGTTCGCGGGGTGGTTGCCGTGGAAGACGTTGGAGTCCCAGCTGAAGTCGGCGGGCTTGTAGGCGTTGCCGCCCCAGCCGGAGTACCCGCCGGTGCCGAGGTTGGAGAAGATGTTGCCGCTCAGCCGGGTGACCGAGCTGCCGCCGCCCTGCTGGATCACCGGCGCGGTCGAACCCGGCGGCAGATAGGCGGTGTTGTTGTACATCCGGGCGTTCTTCTCGCCGACCGCGAAGAGCCAGCGCGTCCTGTCGTTGCTGCTCAGGTTGTACCGGACGACCGTCCCCGTGCTGCTGGAACCCGCGCCGCAGGCCCCGCAGAACAGCATGAAGCCGCCCTCGTTGTCGTGGCTGTGGTTGTACTGGAACAGCGCGTCGGTGTTGCCGTAGTCGGAGTCGAAGGCCATGCCGTCGTTGTTGTCGGACAGCCGGCGGACGTGGTGCACCTCGTTGTACTGGATCGTCGACCGGTCCGAATTGATCGTCCAGATACCGGCGTTGGAGCCCATCGGGCGCATCGCCAGGTCGTAGGCGGTGTTGTGCTCGACCAGCGCGTGGTCGGCCGCGCGCACCACGATCCCGTCGCCGCCGATGTCGTTCAGGGTGTTCCCGCGGAAGACGATCCGGGTGCTGGCCCGCCAGTTGACGGTGCTGCCGCAGCCGTCGCCGCTGCCGTAGGAGGGGCGGCACATCCAGGTCGAGCGGTTGGTGAGGCCTTCGCGGTCCACCCGGGAGATCCGGGAGTTCTGCACCAGGACGTCGTCGAAGTTGGTCGGGGTGGTGGCACCGCTGACCCGGAACTGGATCCCGTTGCTGAACTTCCCGTTGTCGCCGTTGACGTCGTGCACGTGGACGTCGTCGACCACGTAGTGGGTGCCCACCCCGTCGGGGAGGTCGGCGATCTCGACCAGCAGGCCGTTGCGCTCCTTCCTGGCGGCGCCGGTGTCCTGGAAGGTGATCTCCAGGTCGCGGATCTCCCACTGCTCCACGTTGTAGAGGTGGACGGCGGCCTTCTCGCCGGTGGCGGCGTCGCCGGCGACCACCGGGCGGGCGCTGCCGGGGCCGTAGGCGGCCAGGGTGACGGGAGCGCCGGCGGTGCCGGAGCCCTGGGGCTTCAGGGTGCCGGTGCAGGTGCTGCCACGCTTGAGCAGCAGCTGGTCGCCCGGGCCGAACAGGTGGGCGTTGGCGGCGGCAAGGCTGTTCCAGGGGGTGGCCTGGCTGCCGGAGCCGCCGCTGCCCGCGGCGCAGTCCAGGTACCAGGTGGTGGGGGCGGCGGACGCCGCGGGCGGGGCGCTGAGCGCGCCCAGGGCGGCGGTCAGGGCGGCGCCGACGGCGAACGCCTTGAGCCGGTGGGGGCGGGGCAGGAACATGAGGGGACTCCGCAGTCGTGGGTGGGGTGTCGCGGGAGTCGAGCGGTGGTGCTGCAGCCGCGCCGGGTGGACTCGCGGCGGGTGCGGGAGGGGTTGTGCGGCCGGGCCGGGGAAGGGGCAGGTGGTGTCTGCCCGGTGGTTCGGCCGGATCATTCGATCGTGCGGGGCGATCGTGCGGGGCGATCGGACCTTTACGGGCGGCCGCTGGCCGGTTCGGCCGGCCCGGTGCGGGCGCCCGGCCCGGACGTTGCCGGGCCGGGGGTGCTCGGCGGCGTGCCGGGGCAGAGCCCGGAAGCGGCCGTCGACGGCACCGTAGGGTCGGTAGGCTGATCGAGTCAATACATTGAGAGCACTGGATCGTATATTGATCGAGTGATACGAATGCGACCAGTTGGACTCACGTCGAATCGAGCCCGGGATCGGGGAAGAACGCCATGACCCTCTCGTCCGAGGAACGCCGCGCGCGGATCCTTGAGGTGGTGCGCGACGCCGGGACCGTACGGGTGGTGGACCTGGCCGCCCGGATCGGGATCTCCGCCGTCACGGCCCGCCGCGACGTCGCCGCGCTGGCGGACGCCGGCCTGCTGCACCGCGTGCACGGCTCGGTCGCGCTCCCCGACACCGGGGCGTTCGGCAAACCCGAGGGCCGCGACCGGGTGATCGGCATGCTGGTGCCCACGGTGGCCTCGTACTTCAACGAGGTGATCGCCGGCGCCCGCGCCTCCGCGGCCACCGCCGGCGCCCAGCTCGTGCTGGCGATCTCGCCCTACGAGGCCCGCGACGACCGGGCCCAGGTGGAGCGCCTGCTGGAGTCCGGCGTGGACGGACTGCTGCTCACCCCCAACTGGCGGCCCGGCAGCCGGCCCGCCGACAGCGAGTGGCTGGCCGAACTCCCGGTGCCGACCGTCCTGGTGGAGCGCAAGGCCCGGCCGGGTACGGCCGGCGCGGAGCTGGACGCGGTCTCCTCCGACCACCAGCACGGCGTGCTGCTGGCCCTGCGCCACCTCGCCTCGCTCGGCCACCGGTCGGTGCTGCTGGCCGCCCGCGAGGACACCTGGACGGCGCAGCGGGTCCGGACCGGCTACGCCAAGGGCATGCAGTACCTGGGCATGGAGGCGTACCCGGTGACCGACATCCGGCTGGCCGGGCCCGGGGCGACCGCCGCCGCGCCGGACCTGGAGTACGTGGCCGACCAGATCGCCCGGGCGGTCGGGCAGGGCGTGCGCGCCGCGCTCGTCCACAACGACCAGGACGCCATCCAGCTGGCGCCGCTGATGCGGGCCCGCGGCCTGCGGATCCCGGACGACCTGGCGCTGATCTCCTACGACGACGTGTTCGCGGCCCTGGCGGCGCCGCCGCTGACGGCCGTCGCCCCGCCCAAGCGGGCGGTCGGCGGGGCCGCCCTGGACCTGCTGCTGCGCCGGCTCGGCGGCGGCGCCTCGCTGCCCGTCCACCACATCGAGCTGCTGGCCGGCCTGAAGGTCCGCGGCTCCTGCGGCGCCCAGGTCGCCGCGGTGCCTGCCGAGGGGCCGGCACAGGGGGAGTGACCGGCGCCGGCCTGCGGAGGCCGTGTCCCGGCCCCTCCGGCCCCTCCGGCCGGCCGCCACCCGCCACCCCGCCACCCCGCCACCCGCCACCCCGCCACCCGCCGGCCGGCCTCCGGCGGGCCGGCCGCGCCGACGCACGCCTCGTTGCCCTCGGGGTCGGCCAGCACGTAGTTCGACGGCGCCTCGGCGTCGCTCAGCAGACGTCCGCCGGCCGCGATCGTCGCCGGAACCTCCCGTGGGTCGCTGATCGACCAGGACGCCATGGTCGCCGAGCTGACCGCGGGCCGGCTGAACGCGGTGCTGGACGTCACCGTCCCCGAGGTGCTGCCGGCCGACTCCCCGCTCTACGACCTGCCGAACGTGCTGCTCACCCCGCACGTCGCCGGCTCCCTGGGCGGCGAGCTGCCGGATGGCGGCGGCCGCAGCCGACGAGCTCGAGCGCTGGACCCTCGGCTCCCCTTCGCCCACCCGGTGGGTCCGGGAGACATCGACCGGTCAGCCTGATCATTCGTCAGGACATGTACTGACAAAAATGGTTGGTCCGGCGCCGCGAGCCGGGCGGGGCACGTCGCCCGGCCGCGCCGGGTCCGTCCGGACGACCCGCCCGATGTTGCGAACCGCCCCCGACGGGGAAGAGAAGCCGGGTAGATCACCGACGGGCCCGGCCGGCCGGGCAGGGGAGGGGCACGCCATCATGGGCAAGCGGGAGTTGGGGCCCTATCCAGGGTTGCTGTACGCGCATCTGATCGACGTCCAGCGCGGCGGCAACGTCAAGATGCACACCTTCGCCGTCCACCCCCTGCCGATAGCGCGGCCGGCGAAGGGCCGCAAGGCCGAGTGGCTGCGGTGCGGAACCTGCCGGCAGCAGCTGCGCTACACCGTGCTCAGCCTCGCGGGGACGAGAGCCCGCCGCGCCGCCTGGCTCACCGTGGCGATCGTCGGACTCGTGGCCGCGGTCGTTTTCGGGTTCCAGACCTTCGCGCTCGGCGGTGACGTGCTGGAGGAGGGACAGGAGAACCCGCTCGACCTGCTCGTCCCGCTCTTTCTCGGCGGCGGTGTGGCGGCGGTCGTGGGACTGAGCCGCTGGTGGCACGAGGACGGCGTCCGCGGGCCCGGCCGGCTGCTGGGGATGGGCGCGCACAGCCTGCGCTGGCCCAAGTAACCAGGGCCGCGGGTCGGGCCTGTCCGGCGGAGCAGGGAGCGTACGGAACCCACGGCCGGCAGGACGAGCGAGTCCTGTCAGCCGGCCGCGGGGGCCGAGGGAACCGGTGAGCCGGTCGCCGCCAGGAACCGGTTCACCTGCGCGTTCACCAGGTCGGCCCGCAGGACGGGGTGCAGCGCGGTGTCGTCGGTGAGGGCGAACAGGAGCCTGTTGTCACCGGCGGCGGCGTACAGGACGGTCCGGGTGATGCCGCCCGGCGAGGTGACCGCGCCGGTGGGGGTGGTGCAGGTGAAGGCCACGGCAGGGATGCCCGCCACGTCGGCGGCCGCGGACCGGACCGTGAAGGTCGGGCCGTCGCTCCTGACCCTGAACTGTGTGCAGCCGCCGTGGACGGCCGCCTTCAGCGCGTCGAAACGCTCCCGCACCCGGCCGGGCGGGAAGCTGGCGAGGTCCACCGCCGTCCGGTTGCCCAGCACGTTGTTCCCGGTGACGTAGAGGACTCCGGCCCGTGCCGACGGCGTCTCCGAGAGCACGGCCAGGACCGGCGCGCAGGCCGGGTAGGCCTTGGCGGCCGTCTCGTACAGCGTGGTCGTCGCGGCGTCGTGGGCGGTCGAGTAAGGCTCGGTGGTGCTGCCCGCCGGCAGCTCGGTACCGGGCAGCAGCGCCGCCGTCAGCTGCTCGGCGGAGAGCGCGGCGGCTTCCCGCCATGCGGGCGCGGAGCCGGAAGGGGCGGCGGTCGGTGTGGTCGCGGCCGGTGCGGAGTCAGCGGTAGTCCGACTCGCGGCCGGGTCGGCGACCGGGGTGGCTGTGTCCTTGCCCGTGCAACCGGCTCCCAGGAGGGCCAGTACGAGAACGATCGGCGCCGCAAGCACAGCACGCGGTGTCAAGGAAATCTCCTGACGGTCGGACCGGAACCGACCCGGAGGACGGATGATCTGTAGATCATCCCAGCCCCGACTGCCGCCGCGACACCCGATTGATCGGCGGTCGGCTCACGCTGCGGAGCGGCAACCTGTGGCGGGCCCCGGGTGGGACGCCGAGCCGCGATCAGCCCCGCAGCAGCCGGTCGGCCAGCTCGTGGACCCGGGCCATGGTGATGCCCTCCCGCTGTTCCACCGCGAGCGGGTGGTCGGTGGGTTCGAGTTCGATCAGCGGGCGCAGGCCGACGGCCCGGGTGCGGACGTGGGTCTTGAGGTTCAGTGTCGATTCGGCGTAGACGGGCAGCTCGGTGGTGAGCCAGCCGAAGTACGGCGGCTCCTGCTCGCGCGCCGGGTCCTCCCACAGGTCGTGCGTGCGGGCGAAGTTCGGCTCGCTGAGGGAGACCCACACACCCCAGGAGAAGACCTCGCCGCTGTCGAGCACCGGGATCTCCACCAGACCGTGCACGAAGAAGTGCTTCCCCTTGATCATGCAGACGTCGGCGGTCAGCTCGCTGTCCCGGCGCCGGGCGTACCGGTCCTTCCAGACCACGGGGGCAGGGGCGCCGTAGGACATCGGCGGGCCGGACTGCGGCTCGGCGCAGCAGGAGCAGGTGTGGTCGTGAGCGTCGGACATGCCGTGGAGCCTAGTCAACGGGTCCGACACCCGGCGCGGGGGTGTTGCCCGGGTCGCGGGGGCCCGGCTGTCGGGGGCCCGCGCCGAAGTCCTCCGCGATCCGGGCACCGAGCCGCTCCAGCAGCGGGCCGGCCCCGGCCATCGAGCGCGCCGGGTCGGGCTCCAGGGCGCTGAGCGGGTACGCGCGGCTGACGCCGAGGGCCGCCAGGCCCGCCGCGTCCAGGCTGAGCCGGCCGCAGACCGCGACCACCGGCACGCCCTGCCGCCGGGCGGCGGCGGCCACCCCGGCGGGTGCCTTGCCCTGCAGGGTCTGCGCGTCGAGCGAGCCCTCGCCGGTGATCACCAGGTCGGTGGCGGCGAGCGCCGGGCCGAAGCCGGTGGCCTCCAGCAGGACGTCGATGCCCCGACGGCGGACGGCCCCCAGGCAGGCCAGCGCGGCGAACCCGGTGCCGCCTGCCGCGCCGGCCCCGGGCCGCCGGGCCGCCGCCCCGGCCGGTCCGGCCAGCACCTCGACCAGCCGGCGCAGACCCTGCTCCAGCTGCCGGACCTGCTGGGTGGAGGCCCCCTTCTGCGGGCCGTACACGGCGGCGGCGCCGTCCGGCCCGAGCAGCGGATTGTCCACGTCGCTCGCCAGCACGATCCTGGTCGCGGCCAGCCGGGGGTCGAGCCCGGACAGGTCCGCCCGCGCCAACCCGGCCAGCGCCCCGCCGCCTTGGGCGAGCGGGTGGCCGGCGGCGTCGGTGAAGCGCGCGCCGAGGGCGGTGAGCATTCCGGTGCCGCCGTCCGTCGAGGCGCTCCCGCCGACGCCGAGCACGACCGTCCCGGCGCCCGCGTCGAGTGCGGCGGCGATCAGTTGCCCGGTGCCGCGGGTGCCGGCCCGTAGCGGGTCGGGCCGCCGGCCGGGCAGCCGGTCGAGACCGGAGGCCTGGGCCAGCTCGACCACCGCCGTCCGGTCGCGCAGCGCGAAGGAGGCCTCGACCGGGTTGCCCAGCGGGCCCTCGACCAGCAGGGTGCGGCGCTCGAACCCGGCCGCCACCACGGCGTCCACCGTGCCCTCCCCGCCGTCGGCGACGGGCAGCACGCGCACGGCCGCCCCCGGGGCCCGGTCGCGCAGTCCGGCGGCGAGGTGGTCGGCCGCCCGGGCGGCGGTCAGCGAACCCTTGAACTTGTCGGGGGCGACCAGGAAGCGACGGGCGGTGCGAGGGTTCACGAAGTCCTCCGGGGACGGGACGAAGGCGCTCCGGCGGCGGGCCCGGCCCCCGTCCCGCGTGGGCGGTGGGGCCGGGCCGGTGTGCCGGGGCGCCCGGTGCGGGTGTCAGATCCGGGCGAGGTGGGTGCGGTGGCGTTCGACGAGGGTACGCAGGGTCAGGTCGCCCGGGGTGTCCCAGACCTCCTGGTTGAAGATCTCCACCTCGGTGAACCCGGTGTATCCGGCGGCGGTCACGGCGGCCGCCAGCCGCGGGATGTCGATCAGACCGTCGCCGACGTGGCCGCGGCCGAGCAGCGCGTCGGCGGGCAGCGGCAGCGTCCAGTCGCAGACCTGGAAGGCCAGGATCCGGTCGGCCGCGCGGGCGATCTGCTCCTCCACCTGAGGGTCCCACCAGACGTGGTAGGTGTCGACGACCACGCCCACCCCGTTCTCGCCCGTCCGGGCCCCGACCGCCTCGGCGAGGTCCAGGGCCTGCCCGAGGGTGGAGACCACGGCCCGGTCGGCGCAGAACATCGGGTGCAGTGGTTCGATCGCCAGCCGGACGCCGTGCTCCCCGGCGTACGGAGCGAGTTCGGCGAGCGCGTCGGCGACCGCGCGGCGCGCGCCGGGCAGGTCGCGGCTGCCTTCGGGCAGTCCGCCGCAGACCAGGACCAGCACGCCGGTGCCGAGCGTCGCCGCCTCCTCGACGGCGCGGCGGTTGTCGTCCAGGGCGGCGGCCCGCCCGGCGGCGTCCGGCGCGGTGAGGAAGCCGCCGCGGCAGAGGCTGGTGACGGTCAGCCCGGCGTCGCGGACCAGTCGGGCGGCCTTCGCGGCGCCCGTCTCGGCGACCCGGTCGCGCCACAGTCCGATGCCGGGGATGCCGGCCCGTACGCAGCCGTCGACGGCCTCGGGGAGGGTCCAGCGCTTGGTGGTGGCGGTGTTGAGCGAGAGCCGTTCGAGCCCGGGGGCGGCGTTCGGGCCGCCGGCCGGGCGGGGAAGGGTGCCGGCGGTCATGCGGCCACTCCCTTCGAGGCGAGGAAGGCCCGCATCCGCGCGGTCGCGAGGTCCGGGTCGGGCAGCGCCCCGGCCTCCCCGGCCAGGCGGAACACCTCGGCGAGGTGGACGACGTCGCGGCTGTCCTGCTCGCCGCCGACCATGGTGAAGTGGTCCTGGTGGCCGGCGAGATGGGCCAGCAGGACCACGCCGGTCTTGTAGTGGCGGGTCGGCGCGCCGAAGATGTGCCGGGCCAGCGGCACGGTGGGGTCGAGGATCGCCCGGTACGCGGCGGTGTTGCCCCGGTCCAGGGCGTCCAGGGCGGCCGCGGCGTGGCCGGCGAGCGGGTCGAAGACCCCCAGCAGGGCGTGGCTGAAGCCGCGGTCGTCGCCGAGGATCAGCTCCGGGTAGTGGAAGTCGTCGCCGGTGTACATCTTGATGCCCTCGGGCAGCGCGCGGCGCAGCGCGATCTCCCGGTCGGCGTCCAGCAGGGAGACCTTGATGCCGTCCACCTTGGCCGCGTTGTCGCGGATGATCTCCAGCACGTGGGCGGCCGCCTCGTCCAGGTCGGCCGATCCCCAGTAGCCCTCCAGGGCCGGGTCGAAGGGTGTGCCGAGCCAGTGCAGGACGGCCGGCCGGTCCGTCCCGGCCAGCAGTCGGCCGTAGACCTCGGCGTAGTCCTCCGGGCCGGTCGCGGTGGCGGCCAGTGCCCGGCTGGCCATCAGGATCACCTGGGCCCCGGCTGCCTCGACCACCTCCACCTGCTCCTGGAAGGCCTCGGTGATCTCCTTCAAGCCGGGTGCCGTGACGGTCAGTTGGTCCGTCCCCGCGCCGCAGGCCAGCCGCCCGCCGCAGGCCCGGGCGGCGGCGCCGGAGCGGGTGATCAGCTCGCGGGTGGTGGCCCAGTCCAGGCCCATGCCGCGCTGTGCGGTGTCCATCGCGTCGGCGACGCCCAGTCCGAGCGACCACAGGTGCTCGCGGAAGGCCAGGGTGGCCTCCCAGTCGAGCGCGGCGGGCGCGCCCGGCCGGTGCTCCCGGGCGGGGTCGGCGACCACGTGGGCGGCCGCGAACACGGTGCGGCTGCGGGCCGGGCCGCCCGGCGCGGGCCAGGACGGCGGCTCGGGGACCCGGTAGCGCAGGAGCTCCCCGGAGGGCCGGGGGAGCAGGATCTCGTCGGACATGACTGGCCTCGAATCTGGCGGGCGGGAGGTCGGGGACTTCGGCCGGGAGTGGCTCAGCGGGCCAGCGGCGGAATCGGCAGCCGCTGGCCGGTTCGGGCCGACTCCTGCGCCAGCTCGGCGAGTTGGACGCCCTTGGCACCGGCCAGCAGGTCGTAGGGGAACGGCGCGTCCGCGACCACATGGGCCAGGAACTGCTCCCACTGGGCCTTGAAGCCGTTGTCGAACTCGGCGTTGTCGGGCACCTGCTGCCACTGCTCGCGGAACGGCTCGGTGACCGGCAGGTCCGGGTTCCAGACCGGCTTGGGGGTGCCGGCCCGGTGCTGGAAGCGGCAGTTGCGCAGTCCGGCGACGGCGCTGCCCTCGGTGCCGTCGACCTGGAACTCGACCAGCTCGTCCCGGTCGACCCGCACCGCCCAGGAGGAGTTGATCTGGGCCACGATGCCGCCCTCCAGCTCGAAGATGCCGTAGGCGGCGTCGTCGGCGGTGGCCGGGTAGGGGCGGCCCGCCTCGTCCCGGCGCTCCGGGATGTGGGTGGCGGTGTGCGCGTACACCGAGGTGATCGGGGCGAAGGTCTGCTCCAGGACGTACTGCCAGTGCGGGAACATGTCCAGCACCATGCCGCCGCCGTCCTCGGCCCGGTAGTTCCAGGACGGGCGCTGGGCGCTCTGCCAGTCGCCTTCGAAGACCCAGTAGCCGAACTCGCCCCGGACGGAGAGGATCCGGCCGAAGAAGCCGCTTTCCACCAGCCGCTTCAGTTTCCGCAGGCCGGGCAGGAAGAGCTTGTCCTGCACCACGCCGTCGCGGACCCCGGCGGCCCGCGCCAGCCGCGACAACTCCAGGGCCGCGTCGAGCGATTCGGCGGTGGGCTTCTCGGTGTAGATGTGCTTGCCGGCGGCGATCGCGGCCCGGATCGACTGTTCCCGGACCTGGGTCAGCTGGGCGTCGAAGTAGATCTCGTTGGCCGGGTCGGCGAGCGCCTTGTCGAGGTCGGTGGTCCACTGCTCGATGCCGTGCCGTTCGGCGATGGCCCGCAGCCGGTCCTCGTTGCGGCCGACCAGCACGGGCTCGGGGTGGACGACCGTGCCGTCCGGCAGTACGAGCCCGCCCTGCTCGCGGATCGCGAGGATCGACCGGACCAGGTGCTGGCGGTAGCCCATGCGTCCGGTGACGCCGTTCATGATGATGCCGATCGGCCGGATGGCCATGGCGGGCTCCTTCGTGCGGTGGCCGGCGGGGGCGGATGCGGACGGCGCCGGCGGAGGTGGGCGGGGCGGGGGCGCTGGGGCGTGCGGAACGGTGCGGCCGGTAAGCGCTTACCAAGAGGTACGTTACGAGCATGGCGAACCCCAGGTCAACCACTCGCGCCGGCCGGTCCACCGGCGCCGTCACCCTGCAGCGCGTCGCGGAGCACGCCGGGGTGTCCATTGCCACCGCCTCCCGGGTGCTGCACGGCGGCGGCTCGCGCACGGTCGGCGAGGAGTTGCGCCGGCGGGTGGAGAGCGCCGCGCGGGAGCTGGGCTACGTCTCCAACGCGCCCGCCCAGGCGCTGGCTCGCTCGGCGACCTCGGTGGTCGGGCTGATCGTGCACGACGTCGCCGACCCGTACTTCGCCGCCATCGCGGCGGGCGCGATGCGGGCCGCCCGCCGCCAACGCCTGATGATCATGATCGCCGCGACCTTCCGCGACCCGGAGCTGGAGATCGAGTACGTCCGCAGCCTGCGCGCCCAGCGCGCCCGCGCCCTGCTGCTGGCCGGCAGCGGTACGGACGACCGCTCGCTCACCGACCGGCTGGCGGCCGAACTGGACGGCTTCCGCGAGGACGGCGGCCGGGTGGCCTGCATCGGCGAGCGCGGCGCCGGGCCGGCCGTCCCGCTGGACCACGCCGAGGGAGCCGCCCGGGCGGCGACCGAACTCTGGCGGCTCGGCCACCGGCGGATCGGCGTGGTGGCAGGCCCCGAGGAGCTGATCACCGTGCAGCAGCGGCTGGCCGGCGCCCGCCGGGCACTGGCCCAGCTGGGCGGTGAACTGCCCGACAGTCACGTGGTGTTCGCCGACTTCACCCGGGCCGGCGGCCGCGAGGCGGCGCTGGGGCTGCTCGCCCGCGAACCGGGCCTCACCGCCGTGCTGGCCCTGAACGACGTGATGGCGGCCGGCGTGCTGGCCGCGGTGCAGGACGATCTGGGCCGGGCCGTCCCGGGTGACATCTCGGTGGTCGGGTTCGACGACGTCCCCTTCGCCGTGGACCTGCGGCCGGCCCTGACCACCGTCCGGCTGCCGCTGGAGGAGGCCGGCGAGCGGGCCGTCCAACTGGTCGTCGAGGACACGCCGGCGGACCGCCCGCCGCTGGGCGTCTCCCTGGTGGTCCGCGGCAGCACCGGGCCGGCGCCGCAGCGGTGACCGCCGGGCCGCCGTCCCGCCCTGCTCACCCGCCCGCCGTCCCGCCCTGCTCACCCGCCCGGGGCCGCCCGCGCACTACGCTGCCGGAAGGGCCGGCCGGCGCCGGTCCGGGCAGCGGCCCGCCGGGCGCAGCGAGGAGGACCCCGATGGACAGCCACGACTGGGACGCGCGGTACGGCGCCACCGAACTCGTCTGGGGCACCGAGCCCAACCGGTGGGTGGTCCGCGAGGCCTCCGACCTGCCCGCCGGGCGGGCGCTGGACCTCGCGGCGGGGGAGGGACGCAACAGCATCTGGCTCGCCGGGCGGGGGTGGCGGGTGACGGCCGTCGACTTCTCGGAGGTCGCCGTGGAGCGCGGCCGCCGGCTGGCTGCCGCCGGGCCGGCCGAGGTGGCCGGGCGGCTGGAGTGGGTCCACGCCGACGCGCTCCACCACGAACCCGAGCCGGGCGCCCACCAGCTGGTGCTGGTGGTGTACCTGCACCTGCCGGCCGATCAGCGACGGGTGGTGCTGGCGCATGCGGCCCGGGCCCTGGCGCCCGGCGGCACGCTGCTGGTGGTCGGCCACGCCACCGCCAACCTGACCGAGGGGGTCGGCGGGCCGCAGGACGCCGGAGTGCTCTACAGCCCGCCGGACATCGTCGCCGACCTGGCCGATCATGGGCTGCGCACCGTCCGGGCGGAGGAGGTGCGCCGTCCGGCGGTGACGGCCGAGGGGCGCCGGGCGGAGGCGATCGACACCCTGGTACGGCTGGAGCGGGAGCGGCCGGCCGTCTGAGGCGGTGGCCTGCCGGGGCGCCGGTGTCCGCGCCGGACGGCCGGCGTCGGTCCGGGCTCAGCGATCCGGGCTCAGCGATCCGGGCGGCCTGCCGGTGGCGGGGTGCCCGGGGGTCGTCCCGCCGTGGCCGCGCGCTGCTCGGTGACGACCCCCTGCACGGAGCCCAGGAAGCGCCGGATCGTCGCGAGCTCCGGCTCGGTGCAGTCCTGGCCGATGGCGACGATGCCGCTGATCAGCGGGCCGAAGAAGGCCTGTCCGAGTGCGACCGCCCGGTCCTCCACCTCCAGCAGCACCCGCCGCCGGTCGCGGGTGTCCCGTACCCGACGGATGTGGCCGAGCCGCTCCAGCCGGTCCAGCAGGGCGGTGGTGCCGGCCGAGTTCAGGCCGAGCTGCGCCCCGACCAGGCCGGGAGTCGCGGGGGTGCCCGCCCGGGCAGCGTCCAGCAGGCAGATCAGGGCCCGCAGGTCGGTCGGGTGCAGGCCGTTGCGCTGCGCGAACTCGCCTCCGAGCAGATTGAGTTCGATGGTCAAGGCGCGGAGCTGGTGCACCAGCCGCAGGTCGGGCTCGGCCTCGTCGGTCACGTTCTCGCCTTCCGTCGCGGGTGCTTCCCCCAGCGGGTCCGGGGTGCATAGTATCTCGTTGAGCGAGATACTCGCTGGGTGACCTAAATCTGGGGGCGTTCCATGACCGACGGCCTGACCCGCTTCCTCGCGGCCTACGACGCGGTCCTCGACGCGTGGCCGGTGCCCGTCGAGCGACTGGACCTCCCCTCGGCCCACGGCACCACCCGGGTGCTGCTCTGCGGCCCCGAGGACGGCGAGCCGCTGGTGCTGCTGAACGGCGGCGGGACCACCGCGACGGTGTGGTTCGCCAACGTGGCGGAGCTGAGCCGCACCAGGCGGGTGCACGCCGTCGACCGGATCGGCGAGCCCGGCCGCAGCGTGGCCGGCGAGCGGCCGATCCGGACGGCCGAGGACCTGCACGACTGGCTGGACGGCGTCCTCGACGCGCTCGGTCTCGGCCGCACCGACCTCTGCGGGCACTCCTACGGCGGCTGGATCGCCCTCACGTACGCCCTGCGCGCACCGGAGCGGGTCCGCCGGCTGGTCCTCCTCGACCCCACCAACTGCTTCGCCGGATTCCGCCCCCGGTACCTGCTGCGGGCTCTGCCCATGCTGCTCCGGCCGACCGCCCGGCGGGCCCGGTCCTTCCTCGCCTGGGAGACCGGTGGCGCCGAACTCGACCGGCGATGGCTGGAGTTGTACGGCCTCGGCGCCGAACTGCCGCGTGCGCGGGTGGTGCTGGGGCGGCGGCCGGCGGCGGAGCGGCTGCGGGCCTCGACCGTGCCGGCCCTGGTCCTGCTGGCCGGGGACAGCCGGGCGCACGACAGCCGGCGGGTCGAGGAGGCGGCCCGGCGCCGGCTCCCCGGCGTCGAGACCGCCGTGCTCGACGGCCTCACCCATCACGGCATCCCCTCCGTCGGGGCGCCGGCGTCGAACCGCCGGATCGCGGACTTCCTCGACCGGCCGTGAGACCGGTTCGTGGGACACCCGGTCGTACCCGCCGGGCCCGTCGCCCGAGGCCGAACGGCTGAAGCCGGTGGAGCGGCCGTTGACTTGGAGAGCACTCCAAGTGGTGGGATCCGTCCCACGACACCGGCCACGCCGACGGCTGGCGGGCAGCTGCCCGGCGGCTGTCCGCGCACTGCCGTCCGGCCGTGGCCGCGGGACCCTGGGGGTACAGATGAACGACTCGCCCGTCACACTGATCACCGGCGGTGGCAGCGGCATCGGGGCGGCGACCGCCCGGCAGCTGCTGGACCTCGGGCACCGGGTGACCGTCACCGGGCGCGACCAGGGCCGGCTGGAGCGCTTCGCCGAAGAACTGGGGCGGCCGGCAAGCCTGTTGGCGCTGACCGGGGACGCCGCCGACCACGATGCCGTCGAAGCGGCGGTCGAGGCCACGGTGAAGGAGTTCGGGCGGCTGGACGCCGTGGTCGCCAACGCCGGGGTCGCCACCCACGACACCCTCGCCGACGGCGACCCGGCGGGCTGGCGCGAGATGGTGCTCACCAACGTGCTCGGGCCGGCCCTGCTGATCCGGGCCGCGCTGCCCGCGCTCCTGGCGAGCCGAGGCCGGATCGTCCTGGTCGGCAGCGTCGCCGGCTTCGTGCACACCCCCGGCAACATCTACGGGGCCACCAAGTGGGCGGTCACCGGCCTGGCCGAGAACACCCGGCGGATGGTCACCGCCGACGGGGTGGGCGTCACCCTGATCGCGCCGGGCCGGGTGGAGACCCCGTTCTGGGACGGGACGGGCGGACTGCCCGAGGGGTTGCTGCTGACGGCCGACCAGATCGCCGGCTCGATCGTCTGGGCGCTCGGGCAGCCGGCCGGCGTCGACGTCAACAACGTCATCATCCGGCCGATCGGCCAGCCGGTCTGAGCAGCCCGGCGGCCCGTCCGGGGGAACGCCGATGGTCCGCCCCGCAGGTGCGGGGCGGACCGTCAGCGTGCCGGTCGGAAGGTCGAAATCAGCTGCGCCGCACTCTCAATGCCGCCCGGCACCGGCCTCGATCGGTCGGATCCTGAGCAGCGCCCGGGCGGGCAGCCCGGTGGCGGCCAGGCTGAGGGCCACCGCACCGGCCGCCAACGGCAGGGCGGTGCCCACGGGGACGTACGGGCCGGCGCCGGTGACGCCGCGGGCGATCGGGACGAGCGTGATCCAGGCGATCGCCCCGCCGACCAGCAGCCCGGTGGCCGCCACCAGCAGCGCCTCCCAGCGCATCATGCCGCGGATCTGGCGGCGGGTGGTGCCGGCCAGCCGCAGCAGCCCGACCTCGCGGCGCCGGTCGAGGACCGTCATCACCAGGGTGTTGGCGGCGGCCACGGCCGCGAAGCCGCCGAGCACACCCGCCATCACGGTGTTGGCCCAGGAGCTGATCTCCATGTCCCGGTCGGCCTGGGCGGTGTACCCGGCCGCGTCGGTCACCGTCACCGCCGAGGGATCGAGCGCGGCCAGCCCCGCCGCGACCGCGCCGCGGTCGGCGCCGGGCGCGTCCGCCACCAGGACCTGGCTGTCGAAGGCGTTGCTCACGTGCGCCGCGACCGCCGCCCGCGGCAGCAGCAACTGGCCGATCCCCAGGCCACGTTCGTACGTCGCGACGACGGTCGGGGTGGCTTTCGTACCGTCACCCAGCCGGAGCGGCACGCGCTCGCCGATCTTCACGCCGAGCGTGCCGGCCAGCGTGCTGTCCAGCGCGACCGTGTCCGGCGACCGCCCCAGGTCGGCCAACGAGCCCTCCTTGACGCCGAGATCGAGTACCCGCGGCAGCTGCGCCGGGTCGCCGGAGATGCCGAGCGCGGTCGCGGTGGCGAGCGTGTCGCCCGTCTCGTAGAGGGCGCCGGTGCGCAGCACGCCGAGCGCGGCCCGGGCGCCGGGGACTTCGGCGGCCCGGGCGGCCGTCCCGGGCGGCAGGCCCGCGCCGGTGGAGCCGAGCACGTGGTCGGCGACGATCCCGGCCCGGACGTGTTCGGCGGAGACGTGCGCGATGGTGCTCTGCATGAACAGCAGGGTGCCGCAGAAGGCGGTGACCATCGCGATCGGGGTGATCGCGGAGGCCAGCCGGCGGGCGTTGGCCCGGGTGTTGTCGGCGGCCAGCGACCCGGCGGCGCCCGCGCCGCCGGACCGCAGCGGCAGGCCGAGCACGGTGGCGGCGATCCGGGCGACCGTCGGGCCGAGCAGCGCGACCGCGGTGAGCAGGCACATCACCACGCCGAGCGCCAGGTTGGCGGCGTCCGTCCCGGCGTGGCCGGCGGCGAGGGCGGCCAGCACGATGCCGCCGGCCAGGGTGAGCAGGCCCAGGCCGGTCCGGACGACCCCGGGCCGGGCCCGCTCCACCGCGGCCTCGCCGAGCGCCTGGCTCGGCCGGAGCTTGGAGGGCCGGCGGGCGGCGACGTACCCGGCGGTGAGCGCGGACAGCAGGCTGACGACCACGGCCGCCGCCATCGGCAGCGGGCCGACGTCCAGCCGGACCCCGCGCGGTATCGCGCCGCGTTCGACCAGTTGCCCGAACCACCAGCGGGCCAGGGCGAGTCCGGGCAGGATGCCGAGGCCGGCGGCGACGGGGGCGAGCAGCATCGCCTCGGCGGCGATGGTCCGGCGGATCTGCCGGGGGGTGGCGCCGATCGCGCGCAGCAGCGCGAACTCGCGGGCCCGCTGGCCGGTGGCCAGCGCGACGGTGCCCAGCACCACGAAGACGGCGGTCATCGCGGCGACGCCGCCGAAGGAGCCGCCCAGGCCGGTCAGCAGCTCCCGGGCCTGGATCAGCCCGGGCTGCTCGACCGCGCCGCGGGCGTCGCCGGTGAGCACCTGCGCGCGGTCGCCGACCGCCTGCCGGACCTGCTCGGCCAGCGTCCGGGTGTCGACGCCCTCGCGCGGCCGGACGGCGATGGCGTCGGCCCGGCCCGGGTGGCCGGACAGCTCACCGGCGGTGGCGTCGGCGAACCAGGCACTCGCGGCGCCGGCACCTGCGGCGGTCAGCCCGGAGATCCGGTAGCCGCCGCTGCCGCCGGGCGCGGCGAGGGTGAGGCGGTCCCCGGGGGCCAGCTGCGCGGCCCGCGCGGTGGCGGCGTCCAGGGCGATCTCGCCGGCGCCGGGCGCCCGGCCCTCGGCGAGGACGGCCGCGCCCCCGCCGGTGATCGCGGTGGCCGCGTACCCCCGGCCGGTGAGCGGCGGCAGGGCGGCGTCCCGGTCGGGGTGCCCGGTGCGTACCTCCTGCAGGGGGAAGGCGATGTCCGGCACGGCGGCGGCCACGCCGGGCCGGGCCGCGATCTCGGCCGCGAGCGCGGTGTCGACCCGGGCGCGTTCCGGCAGCGAGGTGCTGACGGTCTCGCGGTCCTCGCCGCGGCCGACGGTGACACGGGCCTGCGGGTCGGCGGCGACCAGCACCGGCGTCCCGGCATGGCGTACGGGGGGCAGGTGGGCGGTGAGGCCGGTCTGCAGCAGGGTGCCGCAGGCGGTGATGACCGCGGCGCCGAGCAGCAGGGCGACCAGGCTGCCGACGAAGGACGCGGGGCGCGAGCGCACCGAGGCGCGGGCGAGGCCGTTCGTCATGCTGCCGCCTCCGTGCGGTGGCCGGCGGCGCGGGCGGTGAGGGAGATCATCCGCTCGGCGACGCGCTGCGGGTCGGGGCGGACGATCTCGTCGGCGAGCGCGCCGTCGGCCAGGAACAGCACCCGGTCGGCGTGCGAGGCGGCGAGGGGGTCGTGGGTGACCATCACGACGGTCGCGCCCATGGCGTCCACGGCCTGCCGCAGCAGGGTGAGCACTTCGGCGGCGGTGCGGGTGTCCAGGGCGCCGGTCGGCTCGTCGGCGAAGAGCACCTCGGGGCCGGTGATCAGTGCCCGGGCGATCGCCACCCGCTGCTGCTGGCCGCCGGAGAGCTGGCCGGGCCGCCGGCCGGCGTGCTCGGCGAGGCCGACCTGGGTGAGCAACTGCCGTGCCCGGCCACGGTCCTGGCGTTCGCCGGCGAGGCGCTGCGGGAGCAGCACGTTCTGCTGGACGGTGAGCGAGGGCAGCAGGTTGAAGGACTGGAAGACGAAGCCGATCCGGCTGCGGCGCAGCTGGGTCAGCCGGTTCTCGCTGAGTCGGGTGATCTCCTTGCCGCCGAGCAGCACCTCGCCGGAGGTGGGCCGGTCCAGCCCGGCCGCGCACTGCAGGAAGGTGCTCTTGCCGGAGCCGGAGGGGCCCATCACGGCGGTGAAGCTCCCGCGGGCCAGGGTCAGGTCGATGCCGCGCAGGGCGTGCACGGCGCGGTCGCCGCGGCCGTAGCTGCGCCGCACCGACCGCAGTTCCACCGCGGGGTGCGCGGCGTGCCGCGCCTCGGTGCTCGGGCGCTCGTGCCGGGGTGCCATGGTGTGCCTCTCTCCGCTGGTCGTTGACAAGATCAACGGTAGGAAGTGCGGGCGTCCCGGGCCATGGAGGCCACTGGCGTCCGGGGGGTGGGGATTACCCCCGGGTCGCTGGTCGGGGAGGCTCCCCCCGGTGCTGCGCGGGCATGGCCGTGCCCCCTCGCCCGACGAGCGGGCGAGGGGGCACGGTGTACGGACCGTCAGGCCCGCTGCGCCGGGGCCGCGTCCAGGACGGCGGCCGCGGTGGTGGCGAAGGCGTGGTCCTGCGCGGGGGCGCCGCCGCCGACGCCGAGGGCGCCGATCAGGCGGCCGTCGCGGTGCAGCGGGATGCCGCCGGCGATGAAGAGCAGCGGCCGGTCCAGGGCGGTGGGCAGGGTGTGGAAGAGCCCGCCGGGCTGGACGGCGTCGACCAGGTCGGCGGTCGGGGCGTTCAGCTGGAGGGCGGTCCAGGCCTTGCGGGTGCTGGTCTCGCCGGAGATCAGGACGGCCCGGTCGTCGCGGCGGAAGGCCAGCAGGTGGCCGCCGGCATCGAGGACGGTGATGCTGACCGTGACACCGGCCGACTCGGCGGCGGTACGGGCGGCGGCGACGAGCGCCTCGGCGTCCTGGGTGGTCAGCGGGGTGACAGTGGTTGCGGTGCTCATGATGCTCAACTTCCTTGCATGGCAGGGTGGGTGTGGTGCGGACGGGGTGCCGTACGCCCCGGGTGGGTGGCTGTGGGTGGCTGTGGGTGGCTGTGGGTGGGCGGCCGTGCCGCTCAGTGGTGCAGCGCGGGCGCGGCCTCGGCGGCGGTGCGGTGGTCGGCGACGGGGTGGTCGGCGACGGGGTGGGTGGTGCCGCGGCGCTCCAGGGCGCCGGAGACCAGGGCCAGCAGCAGGGCGGAGGCGGCCAGCGCGGCGCCGACCCAGTTGGGGGCGGTCCAGCCGAAGCCGGCCGAGATCACCATGCCGCCGATCAGGGCGGCCAGCGCGTTGCCGAGGTTGAAGGCCCCGATGTTGACGGCGGAGGCCAGCGTGGGGGCGCCGGCGGCCTGGTCGAGCACCCGCTTCTGCAGCGGGGGGACGGCGGCGAAGCCGAGCGCCCCGATCAGCGTGATGGTGACGGCGGCCGCGAACCTGTTGTGGGCGGTGACGGTGAACAGCGCCAGCACCAGGGCGAGCGAACCGAGCGTGACGTACAGCAGCGGCATCAGGGCGCGGTCGGCGAGCTTGCCGCCGAGCAGGTTGCCGCCGACCATGCCGAGGCCGAAGAGGACCAGCAGCCAGGTGACGGAGGAGTCGGCGAAGCCGGCCACCTCGGTCATCATCGGGGAGATGTAGGTGATGGCGGCGAAGACCCCGCCGAAGCCGAGCACGGTCATCCCCATCGCGAGCAGGACCTGGACATTGCGGAACGCGGCCAGCTCGTGCCGCAGGCGGACGCCCTGGGGCCTGGGGATCTCGGGGACCAGCCGGGCGATGCCGGCCAGGCCGATCACGCCGAGCGCGGCCACCAGGAAGAAGGTGGTCCGCCAGCCGGCGGCCTGTCCGACGTAGGTGCCGAGCGGGACGCCGACCACGTTGGCGACGGTGAGGCCGGTGAACATCAGGGCGATGGCGCCGGCCTTCCTGGAGGGGGCCACCAGGTCGGCCGCGACGACGGCGCCGATGCCGAAGAACGCGCCGTGGGCGAGCGAGGCGACCAGCCGCCCGGCGATCATGACCCCGAAGACGGGGGCCACGGCGGAGAGCAGGTTGCCGGCGATGAACAGGCCCATCAGCAGCATCAGCATCCGCTTGCGGGAGACCCGGGTGCCGAGGGCGGTCATCAGCGGGGCGCCGACCAGCACGCCGAGGGCGTAGCCGGTGACGAGCCAGCCGGCGGTGGGGATGGAGACGCCGAAGTCACCGGCGACCTCGGGCAGCAGGCCCATGATCACGAATTCGGTGGTCCCGATACCGAAGGCCCCGATGGCCAGGGCCAGTAGTGCGAGAGGCATGGGGTGCACCTTCCAGATGTTTGCTTCCGTGCCTTACAGGCGCCAACAATAATTGCAGACGCGGGATAATTGCAAGCGCTGGCTATTGCGCGAGTGTTCTATCCTGGGGAGCGCAACGCTCGGACCTCCTCGGGCGCGCCGCCGCGCGGACACCCGCAGGAGCAGCCGCGCCGAGCAGGGGAAGAGCCGCACGGAGGAGGAAGCCGGACATGACCGCCACGGACCCCGCACTCACCGCCCTCGCCCAGGGCTGGTGCGCGCTGTCGCTGCTGCACGGCCGGATCGAGGCCCGGGTGGAGAAGGCCCTGCAGGCCGAACACGGCCTCAGCGCCCGCGAGTTCTCGCTGCTCGACGTACTCGGCCGACAGCACGACGGCCCCGGCGGGCACCTGCAGATGAAGCAGGTCGCGGACGCCGTCGTGCTCAGCCAGAGCGCCACCACCCGCCTGGTGACCCGCCTGGAGGACCGCGGACTGCTCTCCCGCTACCTCTGCCCCACCGACCGGCGGGGCATCTACACCGAGGTGAGCGACAGCGGCCGGGCGCTGCTCGCCGCGGCCCGCCCCACCAACGACACCGCCCTGCGCGAGGCGCTGGCGGAGGCCGCCGAGGTCCCCGAGCTGTCCGCGCTGGTGGAGGCCGTCCGGTCGGGCGCAGCGCCGGACGGCGTACGCGCCTGACCCACCGGGGGCTCCCCGCCGGGCCGGGCGTTCCGGGGCCCGGCCCGGCCCGGCCCGGCCTGTCCCGGCCGTGACCGCCCCGGAACGCCCAGTCCCTCCCGTACCAAGGAGATCCCCCGCATGGCCCGTTGGCAGATCGGCGACATCACCGTCCACCGCGTGGACGAGCTCACCCTGCCCGCCGGAACCGGCCCCTGGCTGCTCCCCGGAGCCACCCCGGACGTGGTCGCCGGCAGCAGCTGGCTCGCACCGTCGTTCGCCGGGCCCGACCACGTGATCAATCTCGCCGTGCACAGCTTCGCGGTGGAGGTCGGGGGGCTGCGCGTCCTCGTCGACACCGGTGTCGGCAACGGCAAGACCAGGGCCAACCCCGCCTGGAACCAGCTCGACACGCCCTTCCTGGCCAGGCTCGCCGCCGTCGGCTTCACCCCCGACACGGTGGACCGGGTGATCCTCACCCACCTGCACGCGGACCACGTGGGCTGGAACACCAGCGCCACCCCGGACGGCAGTTGGCGGCCCACCTTCCCCCGCGCCCGCCACCTCACCGCCCGCGCGGAGGACGAGTACTGGGCGTCGGCCGACATCGAGCCGGCCCGCCGTCAGATGCTGGACGACTCGGTCGAGCCAATCCGCGCGCACGGCCTGCTGGACCTCGTCGACGTGCTGCCCGGCGGCACCGAGATCCTCCCCGGCGTCACCCTGGTGCCCGCCCCCGGCCACACGCCGGGCCAGATCGCGGTGGTGCTCAGCAGCCGGGGTCGCCGGGCGGTGATCACCGGGGACTGCGTGCACCACCCGGTCCAGCTGGCCCGTCCGGACCTGTGCAGCTGCGTCGACATCGACCCGGCCGCCGCCGTCCGGACCAGGACCCGGCTGCTGGACGAGCTGGCCGGCACCGACACGATCCTGCTCGGCAGCCACTTCCCTGAGCCCACGGGCGGCCTGGTCCGCCGGGACGGGGACGCCTTCCGCCTGGTGGCGCTCGACTGACCGGCGTCCGTCCCGCGTCCGTTCCGGTTCGACTCGGCTTCGGCGGGCCGGGGAGGGCGGGTCAGGTCCGTGGGGAGAGTTCGCGGACCAGTTCGGAAGGCGGCCGGGCAGGCCTCGGCGGGGGAGTGGCGGCGCCCGGGCGGACGGGTGGATCGCCTCGTAGGACTTCGGCGGCGCGCTCGATGATGCCGGGCAGGGCCAGGTAGAGCGCGTCGCCGGGGCAGAGGGTGCAGAACGCGTCCCGGTGGCCGGAGACGGCGTCGAACGCATGGCTGGTGCCCGAGGGGAACCGGCTGCCGCTGCTTTCGGAGGTCAGTTCCGACCGGCCCTGGGGGTCGATGCCGTACTGACCGAGTTTCCAGGCAGCGATCCGGGCCATCGCGTCCACCACGGGGGCGGGCACCTGCATGCCGGCGGTGTAGGTCCCGATCGCGGCGATGCCGACCGTCTCCCGGTTGAAGCCCATCGTGTGAGCTCCGACGACCGGCTCCTCGGTACTGCCGAGGCGGCCCTCGTAGACGGTGCCGAAGCGGTCGACCAGGAAGTTGTAGCCGATGTCGTCCCAGCCCTGGTTCTCCCGGTGCTCCCGGTAGATGGCCCGGAGGATGTCGGGTACGTCCTGAGGGCCGTAGGAGTTCGGGTCGTCGGTGTGGTGGATGAACACCGCCCGCACGGCAGGGTCGCGCTGTCGCTCGGTCTCCGGCAAGTTCGTCTGCCAGGTCGAGCGACGGACGATCACCGGCGGTGCGGCCGCCGCGAAGGGTGTGCGCGTACCCGGCGGCGGGGCGAGAGCCGGTGCCGCGGCGGGACGGGGGGCGGCGGAGTGCCTCGGGTGCCGTGGTGGCCCGGCTGCCGCCAGCGCCACTGCTGCCCCCGCCGAGGCGGCCTGCGCCGCGCGGCGCAGCACTGAGCGGCGGTCGATGTCCATGGGGCCGAGGATATGGAGCGTCACCGGCTCGGCGCCTGGTGCGGGCCGCGGACGCCAGGGCCGGGAGCGGCTCGCGGTGACGCTCCGACCGCACCGCGACACGCCGGTACGACCAGGGAACTGCCGTCGCGTCAGCCCTGGGTCGGACGGGGCGGGCGACCGCTTCGGCGCCGCTGCCCGGTCCACGCTCCCGGAGTATGCGGCACCGCCACCTGGGCCAGCAGGCCGCTCGGCCGCCCACGGGGAAGGATCCCTGCCGGTGCTCGGCCCGGATACGCCCGCCACTCCCGTCGCGGCGCGCTGCGCCGGGCGGTGCGCCGATCCGCACGGGCTGCGGCCCTGACGGTGCCTCCGGTCCCACTGGTGGTCTTCGACCGCTTGCTGTACGGGGCTTCAGGGTTCTCCGATGTCCCGTGGGCGGGTGCCCCGGCCGCCGACGGCCGGGGCACCCGCCCACGCGGCGCGGCGGGCGGTGTGCGACGGGGCCCGGGCAGGCTCAGCCGGTCTGCTCGCCGAGGACCACCGAGCGGGTCAGGTTGAGCGGCCGGTCGGGGTTGCGGCCGGCCGCCTCGGCGGCGGCGACGGCGAGCCGGTGCACCCGGACCAGGTCGGCCATCGGGTCGAGGGCGGTGTCGTCCGCGCCGGAACCGGCCACCAGCAGGCCGCCGACCCGGGCGATGTCGTCGGCGAGGCCGTCCGGCAGGGCGCCGAGCATCCAGACCGCGCGGCCGGGGCCGGTGATCGCGATCGGGCCGTGCCGGTACTCCATCGCCGGGTAGGACTCGGTCCAGGAGCCGGCGGCCTCCCGCATCTTCAGCGCGGCCTCCTGCGCCAGGCCGTACGTCCAGCCGGCGCCGAGGAAGGAGATCTGGCCGGCCGTCACCGTGCCGGCGGGGAGCTCCTCGGCCAGGGCGCGTTCGGCGTCCTGCGCGGCCCGCGCGACGGTGCTGACGCCGGCCGGCAGCGCGTCCTCGCTCTCCAGGTGGGCGCGGAGCAGGGCGAGCGCGGTGGTGGCGAAGCGGGTCTGGACGACCGACTCCTCGTCGGCGAAGTCGAGCACCACGGTGGCGCCGGCGAGCTTCATCACCGGGGTTGCCGGGTCGGCGGTGAGGGCGGTGGACGGGGTCGAGGGGTCGAGCCGCGCGAGCAGGTCGAGCACCTCGGTGGTGGTGCCGGAGCGGGTGAGGGCGACCACCCGGTCGTAGCTCCGCCCGTGCGGGAACTCCGAGGCGGCGAAGGCGTCGGTGAGTCCGTGCCCGCCCTGCTCGCGGAGTGCGGCGTAGGCCTGGGCCATGAACCACGAGGTGCCGCAGCCGACGACGGCCACCCGCTCGCCCCGGCGCGGCAGGGCGGCCGCGGCGGTCGGGACGAGGGCCCCGGCGCGGCGCCAGCACGCCGGCTGGGTGTCGATCTCGATCGCCGTACGGGAGGTGGGGGAGGGCGTCGGGCTCGACATGGGGCACTCCTGGGAGGCTCGGCACAGCGTGTGATTAGTAGTGCTCATTTGATAGCAGTTTCGCGCATGAATGCGCAAGATCGGACGGCGGGGCGCGGGGTCGGCCGCCGAGGCCCGTTCGGTCGCGAGGTGGATGGAGGCGGGTGCGAGGCGGGTGTGAGGCGGAACACTGGCCGCGCATTTGGTTGCTTGGGGCAACTAAGGTCTATGGTTGCCCCAGGCAACCAAAAGGAGGTCCGGTGAACGACGAGCAGGTGCTCGCCTCCGTCCTGGACACCCTGGGCGCCGTCATGGAGCTGCGCCGCCACCAGTCGCCCCAGGTCAGGGCGAGGACGGCCATGCTCGCGGTGCTCGGCTGGCACGGTGAGCTGCGGGTGGTGGAACTCGCGGAACATCTCCAGGTCGACATGTCGGCGGTCAGCCGTCAGCTGGCCCACCTGGAGCAGGACGGCCTCGCCGGCCGCCGCCCGAACCCCGCCGACGGCCGGTCCTGCCTGGTCGGCCCCACCGCTGCCGGCCTCGACCTGCTGGCCCGGACCCGTCTGGAGAGCACCCGCCGGCTGGCGCACGCCACCGGGACCTGGGACCGAGCGGACCTCCGGGCCCTCGCCGGACTCCTCGACCGGCTCCACCAGGACCTGGAGCACGGCTTCCCGCCCGCCGCACCCACACCCCCTGCTGTACCGGCCGTATCCGCGCCGCCCGCCGTACCCGCCGTACCCGCACCACCCGCCGCACCCGCCGTATCCGCACCGCCCGCCGTACCCGCCGTACCCGCACCACCCGCCGCACCCGCCCGATCGTGACGGGACCAAGGAGTCATGACGTGTCGCACCAGCCAACCGCCGGGTCGCCCCCGGGCGTGACCGGGACCGCGGAGGCGGCCGAGCCCATGACGCACCGGCAGATCATGGAGGCGCTCTCCGGGCTCCTGCTCGGCCTGTTCGTGGCGATCCTGTCCAGCACCGTGGTGTCCAACGCCCTGCCGCGCATCGTCTCCGACCTGCACGGCAGCCAGTCGGCGTACACCTGGGTGGTCACCTCGACCCTGCTGGCCACCACCGTCTCCACCCCGATCTGGGGCAAGCTCGCGGACCTCACCAGCAAGAAGCTGCTGATCCAGCTCTCGCTGCTGGTGTACATCGCCGGCTCGGCCCTGGCCGGGCTCGCGCAGAACACCGACATGCTGATCGCCTGCCGGGTGGTGCAGGGCCTCGGGGCCGGCGGTCTCACCGCGCTGGCGCAGGTCATCCTGGCGACCATGATCCCGCCGCGCGAGCGGGGCAAGTACAACGGCTACCTCGGCGCGGTGATGGCGGTCGGCACCATCGGCGGCCCGCTGCTCGGCGGCGTCGTGGTGGACACCTCCTGGCTCGGCTGGCGCTGGTGCTTCTACGTCGGTGTCCCGTTCGCGGTGCTCGCCCTGGTCGTGCTGCAGCGCACCCTCAAGCTGCCGGTGGTCCGGCGCACGGTGAAGGTGGACTACCCGGGTGCCGTGCTGGTCAGCGCGGCGGTCAGCCTGCTGCTGGTCTGGGTCTCGCTGGCCGGCGACAGCTTCGCCTGGGGCTCCTGGCAGACCGCCGCGATGGTGGCCGGCGCCCTGCTGCTGGCGGCCCTGTTCGTGGCGGTGGAACTGCGCACCGCCGAGCCGATCATCCCCATGCACCTGTTCCGCAACCGCACGGTGAGCCTGTCCGTGGTCGCCAGCCTCGCGGTCGGCACCGCGATGTTCGGCGCGACGGTGTTCCTCAGCCAGTACTTCCAGATCAGCCGCGGCAAGTCGCCGACGATGTCGGGCCTGATGTCGCTGCCGATGATCCTCGGCCTGACCCTCTCCTCGACGATCGTCGGCCGGCTGATCACCTCCTCCGGGCGCTGGAAGCGCTACCTGGTGACCGGCGGCATCCTGCTGACGACCGGGTTCGCGTTGATGGCGACCGTACGGGTGGACACCTCCCTGGTGCTGCTCTCCGGCTACATGTTCCTGGTCGGCTGCGGTCTCGGGATGACCATGCAGAACCTCGTGCTGGCCGTCCAGAACACCGTGCCGATGCACGAACTGGGCGCGGCCAGCTCGGTGGTGGCCTTCTTCCGGACGCTCGGCGGCACCATCGGCGTCTCCGCGCTCGGTGCGGTGCTCGCCGCCCACGTGAAGACCTGCACCGCCGAGGGCCTGGCCGGGATCGGCCTCACCTCGGCCGGCGGTGACGGCTCGCTGCCGGACGTCCGGACCCTGCCCGCACCGATCGCGCATGTGATCGAGGGTGCCTACGGGCACGCCACCGGCGGCGTCTTCCTGATCGCGGCGCCGATCGCGCTGGTGGCGCTGATCGCGATCCTCTTCGTCAAGGAGACCCCGCTGCGCGGCGGTGCGACCCCCAAGACCGGGTCCACCGCCGAGCGGCCCGCCGCTGACGGGTCCGCCACCGGGTCCGCCGCGTCCGCCACCGAGCAGCCCGCCGCCGGCGCCGCCGCCGTGGCCGGCTGAGGCGGGCGCAGCGACTCACCTGTACTCGGCGGCCCCGCGGCTCAAGGGACGGGGCCGGGCCGCCGGCCGGGCGCACCCAGGGCATCGGTGCGTACGGCGAAGCCGGGCCGGACCGCGTGAAGCGGTCCGGCCCGGCCTTTCCCCGGCCTGTTCCCCGGCTCCGGGGCGGGCGGTCAGCGCAGGCCGAACGCCCGGATGATCTCCTGGCTGACCGAGCCGCCCTTGCCGTCGGAGGCGGTGGCCCGCAGCGAGACGAACCCGCCCGGCGTCCTCGGCAGCTTGACGTCGGCCGCCCAGGCGCCCGCGCCGTCGCGCTTGAGCTTGGCGGCGGTCCAGGTCGCACCGTCGTCGAAGGAGACCGCCAGGGTGGCGGAGGCGGCCCTGGTCACGCCGTCCAGCCACTCCTGGGTGGCGGCGGCGAGCCCGATCCGGGTGGAGCCGCCGGCCTTGACATCGCCGGCGGTGTCGGTGGCGACGTCGTAGTCGAGCTGCAGCAGCTTGATGTCCTGCTGGAACGGCCCGTCCTGCGGGATCCGGCCGGAGCGGAAGCCCCACTCGGTGTGCGTCCGGATCGAGGTCTTCCACGCCCCGGCGTCCCGGCGGGAGTCCAGGACCAGCCGGTACGGCTGCTCCTCGGCCGGCTGCTCCCAGCCGTAACCGGCCCGCCCGGCACCGGACTTCACCAGGGTGTCGCCCCGGTGGAGGGCGTACGTCGTGGTGTCGTACTCGTCGTCGGGCATCGAGCCGGAGTGGCCGGCGCCGTTGTCCGTCCACATGCTGATGTTGAACTGGATGTCGTCGTAGACGCTGCGGGTGGGACCCCAGTAGCCGGTGCCCAGGCGCGGGCGCTGGATGCCGCCGAACCAGTCGGTGCGGTAGGTCCGCCCGGGCCGGTAGGTGTCCCTGCCGCCGCGCATCTCGGCCAACTCGGTCCCGTAGCCGGGGCTGTAGACCGCGTGGTCCTCGTACCAGAAGCCGCTGCCGTGCTGTTCGGAGACCCACTCGGTGCGGGTGCTCGGGTAGGTCTCCTGCTCGGCGAAGCCGATGCCCGGGCCCCAGGCCGGGATGTCGTAGCGGTAGCCGCCGCCGGGCACCGTGCGGAACCCGTTGTAGGTGGCCTCCACCTTGGCCAGGTCGCGCTTCGGGTCCGGGGTGTAGGCGAGCGGGCGGTCCGGGATGGCGCCGTCGTGCTGGTCGAGCAGGTCGTACAGGTAGCGGGTGTCCTTGCGCAGGGTGACGTCCAGGTCGAACCGGCCGCGCTGGGCGGAGGCGATCAGCGCGGCGCCGGCGTCGCGCATGACGGAGACCACGGTGAGCGGGGTGGCGGTGCCCTGGTCGTCGGCGTAGTACTCCATCAGCCGGCCGGGGCCGTCGTTGACGACGACGAGCAGCTTCGCGCCCGCAGCCAGGGCGGCGGCGGCCCGCTCGGCGGGCGGGACGGCGTCGGCGCGCCGGACGACGACCGCCTTTCCGCGCACGTCCAGGCCCGCGTAGTCGGCCGCCGCGCCCTGCCCGGCGTACACCGCGCGCAGTTCGGCCGAGCCGTCGGTGACGGTGGCACCCGCCTGCGCGGTGGCCTCCGGGCCCTGGCCGCCGTGGCCGTCCTGCTGCTTCTGCTCCTCCTCCTGCCGGCCCGGGTGGCCCTTGCCGTCGGTGCGCAGGTCGACGACAGGCTCACCGAGGCGCCAGCGGGTCAGGTAGCTGAAGCTGCCGTCGGTGACCTTCTCGGTCGGGCTCGCGTACAGGGTGTCGTAGGCGGGCGGCATCACGTAGGCGTCGCGCAGTAGGTTGCCGTTGTCGAAGGTACGGGCGAAGTCCCAGCGCAGCTGGCGTTGTTGGGCCCGCTGCGGGAGGGCGGTGCTGACCTTGCGGGCCTTGCTCGCGTCCAGCGAGACGGTGGCCGGCCCGGTGAGTACGGTCTCGGGGTCGATCAGGACGGCCATGCCCAGCGAGTCGGGCTGCTCGCCGCTCACGTCCAGCGCGGCCCAGGTGGCGTAGGTGCCGGGCGGCAGGCGCAGGGTGCGCTGTCCGTCCACGGCGATCGGCGACATGGTCGGGTCGCCCTTCTCGGCGAGCACCACGACACCGGCGGCCGGCTTACCGTCCCGTCCGGTCAACTTCACGGTGTAGTCGTAGAGTTCGCGCTCCTTCTGCAGGGCGAAGCCGGTGTGCGCGACCACCGCGCCGGAAGCCCGGTCGGTGGCGAGCACCTGCCCGGAGAAGGTGGTGGCGTTCGGGACGCCGGCCGGGTCCAGGGTGAGCGTCACGGCCGCGCTCCCGCCGGCCGGCACGGTGACCGCCTTCGCCGAGAGGGAGTAGGCGGCGTCCGCGCTGTCCGTCGCCAGGTCGAGTGTGACGGCGGTCGCGCCCGTGTTGCGGTAGGTGACCGTACGGGTGGCCGGCGCGGCGCCGGCGGTCGGCCAGCGGTAGACCGCCGCCTCCACCGAACCGGTCGCCTCCACCGTCGAGTTGACGGCGGCGAGCACGTCGAGCCGGCCGGTGCCCTGCTCGTACGGCGTGAAGCCGGCCAGCATCTTGGAGGAACTCATCAGGGCTTCCTTGAGCTGCTGCCCCGACCACTCGGGGTGGCGCTGCTTGAGGATCGCGGCGGCGCCCGCCACGTGCGGGGTGGCCATCGAGGTGCCCGACATGGTCTGGTACATGCCGCTGCCCGAGGACAGCGCCTGCGAGCGGGCGGCGGTGATGTCCACCCCGGGCGCGGAGAGGTCCGGCTTGAGCCCGTACGAGCCGCTCAGCGGGCCCATGCTGGAGAAGTCGGCCCGGCCGTCCTGCTTGTCGACGGCCGCGACGGTCAGCGCGGCGGACGCCGAACCGGGGGCGCCGATCGTCCCGGCGCCGTACGCGTTGCCGGCAGCGATCACGTACAGCGGTCCGCCGTCCGCCGACAGCGCGTCCACGGCCTGCGCCATCGGGTCGGTGCCGTCGTCGGGGACGGAGGAGCCGAGGCTCATGCTGACCACGTCGGCGCCCTGCGCCTTGGCCCACTCCATGCCCGCGATGATCCAGGAGTCCTGCCCGGAGCCCTCGTCCGACAGCACCTTGCCGATCAGCAGGCTCGCCCCCGGCGCCACACCCTTGTAGGCGCCCGCCGAGGCGGCACCGCTGCCCGCGACGGTGGAGGCGACGTGGGTGCCGTGGCCGTTCCCGTCGGTCACCTGCTGCCCCGGTACGAAGCTCTGCTCGCCGGCGATCCGGTCCTTGACGTCCGGGTGGGTGCCGTCGACACCGGTGTCCAGCACGGCCACCTTGCGGCCCGTGCCGTCGAAGCCGGCGGCCCACGCCTGCGGCGCGTTGACCTGCGGCACCGACTCCTTGAGGCTCGCCTCGACCCGGCCGTCCAGCCAGAGCTTCTCGATGCCCTTGGCTTCGTTCAGCGACCGGGCGGCGGGCTTCGGTGCCAGGTCGTTCCAGAACGCCCGGGCCTGCGTGCTGCGGGCCTTGAGCGCCGCTCCGCCGATGCTCGGCAACTGCCGCACCACGGTGCTGCCGGCCGGCGCAGGCGGCAGCGAACGGGCGGCCAGGGCCGGCTTGCCGTAGGTGGCGATCAGCGGCATCCCGCCGGAACGCGCGTCGTCGTAGCCCATCCGCACCAGCGCGGTGATGTCGAAGAGCCGCTGGTCCAGCTTGCCGGCGGCGAGCAACGGCTGTGCCTCGTCCGGCAGGACGTGGATGTCGCCGCCGGACTGCTGGACGTGCACCCCGCCCCCGGCACCCTCGGGGCGGTCCACCGTCACGGTGTCCTGGTTGCCGGGGCCGTCGGTGTAGTGCACGACGTCACCGGTGACCAGGGTGAGGTCGTAGGTGCTGGACGGCGCCGCGGCGGTGGGCGCGGTGGCACCCGGTGCGGCGTACGCGGAGGTCGGGGGCAGCAGGATCCCGGTGCCGAGCAGCAGCGCGGTGGCGCCGGCCAGCAGGGGGACCCGTCGTCGTATCGGGGTCATGCACATGATGTACAGGCTGACGAGTGCTCAGGGCAGCGCCTGCGGGAGGCGGGAACCCGCCTGGGCGGTTAACCGCCCGGGCGGGCCCGCGATCAGGAGCACTCCCTGGTGGTGCCGGCACGGCCGTGGCCCCGGTCTCCGCGCGCGGCGGGGACCGGGGCCACCAGGGGCGCACCGGTGCGGCGGGTCCGTCAGCCCTGCGGGGCCACCGAGCCGAGGTAGGCGGCGGCCTTCTCCGGCTCGTAGAACCAGTTCTCGAAGTCGGCCGCGTTGTCGAAGCCGTTGGCGAAGCGGTCCGCCACCGGCGGCAGCTGGCCGGCCGCGCCGATCAGGTTCAGCACGTGCTCCGGCGGCGGGGCGAGCATCGCGTTGGTCCACTTGGTGACGTGCTGCGCGGCGTCCCAGTAGCGGTCGAACGCGGCCTGCATGAAGTCCCGGTCGAACGGCTTCTCGCCCTGCTCCAGGATCGCCTCCAGGTAGACCGCCGCGCACTTGGCCGCATTGTTCGAACCCTGGCCGGTGATCGGGTCGTTGGCGACCACCACGTCGGCGACGCCCAGCACCAGGCCGCCGCCCGGCAGCTCGCCGATCGGGTTGCGGACCACCGGGGCGTACCGGCCGGCCAGGGTGCCGCCCGCGTCGGTGAGTTCGACGCCGGCCCGGGTGCGGTCGTACTCCCACGGGGTGAAGGTCTTCATCAGGTCCAGGGTGAGCCGCAGGTGCTCGGCCGGGTCCTTGACGTCGCCGAAGACGTCCAGCGGGCCGCCGGGGATGCCCTCCCAGAAGAGGATGTCGCCGGGCCCCGAGGTGGTCAGGGTCGGCATGATGAACAGCTCGCCGACTCCGGGCACCAGGTTGCAGCGCACCGCCTTGAAGTCGTGCTCCGGGCGCGGCCCGAGGCCGTGCACGTAGCTGACGGCCAGCGCGCGCTGCGGCGTGTCGTAGGGGGAGCGGGAGGCGTCCCGGCCGAACATCGAGACCAGCTCGCCCTTGCCGGCCGCGACCAGCACCAGGTCGTACGTCCGGGCGAAGTAGTCCAGGTCGGAGACGGCGACGCCGTGCACCACGACCTGGCCGCCGCGCTCGGCGAAGGTCTCCAGCCAGCCGGACATCTTGACCCGCTGGTCGACGGACTGGGCGTAGCCGTCCAGCCGTCCCACCCAGTCGATCACCCGGGCCGACTCGGGGCCGGTCACCGAGACGCCGAGGCCCTCGATCCGCGGGGCCTCCTGCTCCCAGAAGTTGATGCCGAGGTCCCGCTCGTGCTGGAGCGCGGTGTCGAACATGCACTGGGTGGACATCACCCGGCCGTCGCGGACCTCGTCCGCCGTGCGGTTGGTCATCACGGTGACGTCGTAGCCGTTGGACTGGAGCCCCAGCGCGAGCTGGAGCCCGGCCTGGCCGGCTCCGACGATCAGTATTCTGCGCATCGCTGTCTGCTTTCTCGATTGCGAGTGGTGGTCATGCCCGCTCCCGGACCGGACCGGCCGAGGCCGGGGGCCCGGCCGGCCCGGGGTGTGTCGAAAGGCCGCCGTGTCGGCGGCGCCCGGTCCGTCAGAGGCGCCCGGACTGTGCCGACTCCTGCGTCAGCGCGTGCACCACCAGGGCGGTCAGCACCTCGACCGAGGACGCCCGCTGCCGCGCGTCGCAGAGCAGCAGCGGGATGTGGTCCGGCAGGGCGAGGGAGTCCCGGACGGCCTCGGTCGAGTAGACCGGGGCCCCGTCGAACTGGTTGACCGCCACCACGAACGGCAACCCGGTGCCCTCGAAGTAGTCGAGCGCGGGGAAGCAGTCGGCCGGCCGGCGGGTGTCGGCCAGGATCACCGCGCCGACCGCGCCGCGCACCAGGTCGTCCCACATGAACCAGAAGCGGCCCTGCCCCGGGGTGCCGAACAGGTAGAGCACCAGGTCGGACTCCAGACTGATCCGGCCGAAGTCCATCGCCACCGTGGTGGTGGACTTGCCCGGGACGGCGCCGGTGTCGTCGAGGCCCACGCTGGCCTCGGTCATGACCGCCTCGGTGGTCAGCGGGGGTATCTCGGACACCGAGCCGACGAAGGTGGTCTTGCCGACGCCGAAGCCGCCCGCCACCACGATCTTGGTGGAGGTGGCCGTCCCCGCGATCAGCGGGACACCCGGGGGCAGGTCCGCCCGGTCGGGCGCACCCGGTGCGCCCGGTACTGCCGGGGCAGTTGGTACGACTGAGGACCGCTCCCTTGCGGCCTCAGAGCTTGCGAAGTCCACCCAGCACCTTCTCCAGCAGATCACGCTTCGACGTGCCGTGCGCCTCGCCCGCCCCGCCCGGGGCCCCCGCCGAGTCCGTGCCGTGCACCCTGATCCGGCCCTGGTCGGCGAGATCGCTGACCAGCACCTTGACGACCCCCAACGGGATCCGCAGCAGGGCCGAGATCTCCGCGACCGAACGCATCTGACCTCGGCACAGCTCGCAGATCGCCGCCAGCTCGGGCAGCGCCCGGTCCGCCGGGTCGGTCGGCCGGTTGAGCGCCGACACCAGCGTTTCGACCAGCAGCACGCGGGTGAACCGCGTTCTGCCCCGGGTGATGGTGTACGGCCGCACCCTGGACGAACGCCCCTGGCCCGGCCGTGCCGTCGTGGTCCGTTGTGCGCGCAGAGCGTGGCCCTGCCCTGCTCCGTACGTACTGCCGTTGTCGCTGCCGGCCATGCTTCCCACCTCCCTAGGCCTCATCGGACGGCCATCGCCCGGTGGAGTTCGCTACGCACCTGCGGCGTCAGCGCATGACCGGCGCGCTCCACGAGCAGCGCCATCTGGTAGGCGACCACGCCCAGATCGCATTCGAGGGAGGCGTACACACCGAGGCAGGAGCCGTCGCTGATCGCCATCACCACGAGATGTCCCTGGTCCATCGTCACCATGGTCTGTTTCACGGCGCCGCGGGCCATCGACCCGGCCGCGCCCGCGGCCAGGCTGGTCAGCGCCGAGACGATCGCCGCCAACTGCTCCGAGCGGGAGCCGTCCCGCGAGTCGGCGAGCAGCAGGCCGTCCGAGGAGACCACCACGGCGTCGACCACGCCGGCGACCGAGCCGAGGAAGTCGTCGAGCAGCCACCGCACGCTGCTGGCGGCCTGGCTGACCGCGCCGTGGCCGGGCGTGCCGTGGCCGGGCGTGCCGCCGCCCGGGTGTACCGGCTGTCCGGAGCTGTTCATCGGTTCTCCCCCTCGACGGCCGCGTCCACCGGCTGCTCCGCCGCCGGCGCGGACGGCCGGTCGGTGGGCGGCGCGGCGGACGGCCGGGCTGTGGTGGGCGGTGCTGTGACGGGCCGGTCCTCGGTGGGCCGGTCGCCGGTGGGCCGGTCCTCGGTGGGCCGGTCGCCGGTGGGTCGTGGTGCGGCCGCGGGCGTGGGGGCGGAGGCCTGCTCCGGCCGGGCGCCCGCGGGGCCGGTCGGGGCCGAGTCGCGGGCCGCGCGGCGCAGCCCGCCCTGGAAGACGCCGAGTCTGCGGCGGAGCTCCTCGGGCGAGACCCCCGACCGGGCGGGGGCGTGCTGGTCGGGGACGTGGTGGTCGGAGACGGGCCGGTTGGCGACGGGCCGGTTGGCGACGGGCCGGCCGGGGAGCCCCTGTCCCGTGCCACCGCGGCTACCGTCGGCCGCCGCGGGGGCGGTCCGGGCCGGCGCGCTCTCCTCGACGGCCAGGCGGCGCAGGCCGGAGGTGGGCATCTCCCCGGTGCCGGGCAGCCCGTTGCCGCGGGGAATCCGGCGGGGCAGGCCGAGCGGGGTGACCGGGGCGTCTTCGGGTACGGCACCGCGCTCGGGGGCCCGGGTGCCGTTCAGGTGCTGCTCGGGTATCCGCTCCTCCGTCCGGCCGTGTTCGGCGGCCTGTTCGGCGGCCTGCCGGGCGGACGGCTCGGCAGCCTGCTCGGCGGACGGCTCGACGACCTGCTCGACGACCTGCTCGGCGGACGGCCCGGCATCGACCGGGCCGGCTCCCGTGACGTCCTGCGAGCCGGGTTCGGCCGCCTGGGCCGGGAGCACCGGGACGGCCTGGGCCGCGGGCTTGCGGCGCGGCAGCACGGGCAGCTCCCCGCCCGCCGCCGGGCCGTCGGCGCGGGGCGCCGCGGTCGCCGGGCGGGCCTGCTCCGCCGCGAGGGCCTCGGCCTGGGCGCGGGCGCTCTCCGCCGCCGAGGTGACGGTGCGTTCGGCCCGGCGCTGGTCGTCCAGGTCGGTGTTGGTGACGGCGTCCTGCTGGAGGGCCTCCCGGGGGAGCATCACCATCGCGGTGACGCCGCCGCCCTGGACGTTCTCCCGCAGCTGGACGCGGATGCCGTGCCGGCGGGCGAGCCGGGCGACCACGAACAGGCCCATGCTCCGCCCGGTCAGGGCACCGGCCAGCAGCGCGTCGCGGCGGTCGCTGCCGGGCTCGGACGGCTCGGACAGCTGCTCGTTGAGGGCGCGCAGCCGCTCGCCGGGCAGGCCGATGCCGCGGTCCACCACGGAGATCATCAGCTCGCCGTTGTCGAGCAGCCAGCCGCCCACCTCGACCTGGTCCTGCGGGGGCGAGAAGGCGGTGGCGTTCTCCAGCAGTTCGGCGACCAGGTGGCTGGTGTCGTCGGCGACCGCGCCGCTGAGCCGGATCGACGCCAGGAAGCCGAGCTTGACCCGCTCGTACCGCTCGATCTCGGACACGGCGGCCCGGACGACATCCAGCAGGGTGACGGTCTTGCGGCTGCGGTGGCTGTTCTCCAGACCGGCCAGCAGCAGCATGTTCTCGCTGTTGCGGCGCATCCGGGTGGCGAGGTGGTCGAGCCGGAACAGGCTCTCCAGCTGGGCCGGGTCGGCCTCGCGCCCCTCCAGCGCCTCGATCAGCACCAGCTGGCGCTCGACCAGGGTCAGGGTGCGCATCGCGAGGTTGACGAAGGTGGAGTCGACGCTGCCCTCCAGCTCGTCGACCTCCTTGGCCAGCGCGTCCCGCTCCCGCACGAGCGCGTCGCGGGCCGCCGTCAGGGCGTCCCGCTCGGCGGAGAGTTCGGCGACCAGGGTGTCGGTGCCGCTCTGCCGCTCGGCGGTCTCCTCCGCCTGCCGGGTCAGCTCGTCCAGGGTGCGGAGCAGTTGCTCGCGCTCGTGCAGCAGCTGCTGCCGCTCGCCGGCGTAGGCCTGCAGCCGGCGGTCCTGGGCCTCCCGCTCGGCGGCGAGGCCGTGCCGCTCCTCCATCAGGGCGCGGAGGTTCCGCTCGGCCTGGTCCCGGGCGCGCAGCAGCGGACGGGCCGTCGCCCGCCGGGCGACGTAGGCGCTGCCGCCGGCCAGCACAACGGCGGCCCCGGCACCCCAGAGCGCGGGCACGGCGGAGCCGTCCGCGGCCGCTCCGCAGCCGGAGAGCGAGAGGACCGCCAGACAACAGGCGAGGGGACGTGGGAAGCGGCCGGGCGTCGGTGCGTCGGCCTGCGCCGACCCGGTACGCGCGGTGCCCTCGCCGGTCGGGCCGCTCAACGCCCCGCCGGGGCGCCGGCGCTCCGTCATCCTTTTACGCAACGGTGCTCACAATCTCGTCAGGCCTCAAGTGCCAATGCAACTTCAGGCCTTCGTGGATCTCGCAGGAGGACGGTAACCCCCGATCCCGCCGCAGACACCCGCGAGAGTCAACCGTAGAAATAGGTGGACAAACAAGATCAACTCTGCATTTCCCCCGTTGCCGACTCTGACGCGGTGTCATCTCAGGCCGAGTTGTCGCAGGTCAGCGCGGCACTGACAGTCGCGCGATCGAAACTGTGGGTCACGAGATGTGATGGAGATCTCACGTGATCCCCCCGGGTCGTCGGTGGGCGAACTTCTCTCCCTGGTCCACCTGGTGACGGTGCGCCCGGTGCTCAGGGGGTCGGGGGAGGGGACTCGGTGGGGCGGCGGTCGGGCCCGGGGCGGGGAATCGCGGCCGGTGGGAGGTGGTCGGCGGCCCGTCGGGGGCGGCTGCCCATGGTCGGGCCCGAGTGTCCTCGGCGGGGGTTCGGAACTCCTGCCCGCGGGGTCGGGTGGGCCTGCGCCGAACGTGAATGGACCGATCGGTCGGTCCATTTCTGTGGGCGGCGGGTTCGGCCGCCGCAACGGTGGCGCTTTGGAGCGCGCGCCCGCCGAGGCTCGCCGTGCCCACCGAGCCCGCCGCCCACGCCGAAGCCCGCCGGCCCCGCCGGCCGCGCCGGGCGCGCCGGGGCGCGAATGGACCGACCGGTCGGTCCCGTCCGGGGCGTGAATGGACCGACCGGTCGGTCCATTTTTCGTGCGGTGGCCGGTCCGGCCGCCGGAGCATTGGTACTTCGGAGCATGTGCGCGCCAAGGCTGGCCGCCCCCGCCAGTTGCACCCGAGATGCCACTGGACCGACTGGTCGGTCTATTTTCTCGGAAACCTCGGGTCGAGCGGAGCGCCCGCCGGGTGCAGGAGGCGGCCCGTCAGGGCCCAGCAGGCGCCCTGTCCGGGTGCAGGACCAGGCGCGGGGCCAGCGGGCAGGCGTGGGGCTCAGGGGGCGGACAACGGGCGCGGCGAGCAGGGCGCGGGCCCGGGAGGCCGGCCGCCCGGCTCAGGAGGTCGGCGGCCTGCCCACCGGCTCCGCCGGGCTCCGGAGCGCGTGCCCGCCGAAGCCGGCCGTGCCCGCCAGCTGGGCGTCCCACCAGGCGGCCGTCCGTGCGGGGTCCATCGTCGTCCAGTCGGGGGCCTGCTCGACCTGGGCCCGGCCGAGGCGGCGGCCGAGGGTGACCAGGGCGCGCCCCGCCTCCCCGCGCTCGCGCTCGTACGCGGCGACCAGGTCCTCCCAGGAGGCGGACCGCCGCCAGGCGTCCTCGAAGGCGACGGCGTCCTGCAGGGCCTTGGCGGCGCCGCTGGTGTTGTGCGGGCGTACCACGGTGGCCGCGTCGCCGGCCAGCAGCAGGCGGCCGGAGGTGCGGCGCGGGGTGTCGAGGTCGTAGATCGGCTGCAGGAAGGTCCGCTCGGGCGGGGTCAGGGCGATCAGGGCGGCCCAGTAGGGCGGGAGGTGCCGCTCGGCGAGCAGCGCGACATGCGTGGTCAGCTGCTCGGTGGCCGCGCCCGGCGGGATGCTGGTCGGATCCTCCAACCGCAGGCCGGCGGCGGGCGGCGGGGCGTAGAAGACCCAGTTGACCATCGGCCGGCCGGGCTCCTGGCCGGGGATCCGGTAGAGCACGACCTGGCCGCCGGGGAAGCAGACCGTGGCGGTGTGTTCGGCGGGCCAGGCCCGGTCGGCCGGGCCGGCCAGCTGGTCCAGCGCCGCCAGCCGTTCGGCGGGGAAGCTGCCGCGCCAGCAGACGTACCCGGCGTACCCGGGCCGGGCTTCGGGGCTGACGGCCGCGCGCACCACCGAGCGGTAACCGTCCGCGCCGACCACCAGGTCGAAGCGCTCCTCCCGGCCGGAGGCCAGCCGGACGACGGCGCCCGCGCGGCCGCCCGCCGGCCCGAGGCCGTTCGCGACGCCCGCCACCGGGTCGCCGAGGCGGTGTTCCACGGTGGCCGGGGTCCGTTCGCGCAGGCCGCGCCAGAGCAGGCCCCAGTGGTAGGAGCGGAAGGGGAACGGCTGGTCCCAGAGCAGCCGGCCCAGCGCGGAGCCGTCGGCGACCAGCCAGTGCCGCCGGGTGAGCCGATGCCAGGCGATGCCCTCGTCCAGGTGGCCGGCCGCCGCGAGTTCGGCGTACCGGTCGTCGTGCACGCAGAGGCCCACCCCGCGGTCCGTCAGTTCGCCGTGGGTGCGTTCCAGGACGACCACCCGTTCCGCGCCCCCGCGCGCGGCGGCCGCCGCGAACGCGCAGCCCGCGATGCTTCCGCCGACCACCGCGACCGTTCCACCGAGCATGGCCGAACCTCCCCGCCACCCGCGCCGCCGCGTCCCGTGCCCCCGGGCCCGCTCCGACCACCGTACGACGTGTACGGCTCGTCCGGGGCCGATCGGGAGGCCGGCGCGGCCGAGTGAACGCCGGAACGCCGGGGAGGGCACGGCCCGCAGGCCGCACCCTCCCCGCCGATCGCGGACCGGTGTCAGCAGCTCAGGTTGCTGCCGGCGGTGGTGCCGAGGATCTGGACGAAGCTCTGGTACGAGTTGATCCGGCTCTGGACCTGGGCGGGGTTGCCGCCGTTGCACTCCAGGCTGCCGTTGATGCTGCGGATGGTCTCACCGAAGCCGTAGCCGTTGACCATGGCGTTGTGCGGGGTCATGGTGCCCGGCCCGTTCTGGGTGTTCCAGTACCAGAGGCCGGTCTTCCAGGCGACCGAGGCGTCGGTCTGCACGAGGTTCGGGTTGTGCAGCAGGTCGATGCCCAGGGCATCGCCGGCGGCCTTGTAGTTGAAGTTCCAGCTCAGCTGGATCGGGCCGCGGCCGTAGTACGCGGACTGTCCGGCGGGGCAGCCGTACGACTGCGAGGTGTCGCAGTAGTGCGGGTAGTTGGCGGTGTTCTGCTCGACCACGTAGACGAGCCCGCCGGTCTCGTGGCTGACGTTCGCGAGGAAGGCCGCGGCCTCCTGCTTGCGGACGGTGTCGCTGCCGGTGCCGGCGAAGCCGGGGTAGGCGCTCAGCGCGGCGGTCAGACCGGCGTAGGTGTAGAAGGAGTTGCGGCTCGGGAACATCTGGTTGAACTGAGCCTCACTGACCGGGAATCCGCCCGGGTTGGCGGTCTGCGTCGGGCTCGGCGAGGTGCCGCCGCCGGTGCAGGTGTACGGCGACCAGTACCAGGTGCTGATCACCGGGTCGTAGCCCGGGTTGTCGTGCGTGGCCTGGTAGTACTGGCCGTTGGTGTACTTGACGATCGCGCCGGTGACGTAGGTCTGGCCGGCCACCCAGGCGGGGTACGTGCAGCCGGTGCCGGAGGTGGGGGACGGGGTGGTCCCGCCACCGCCGCCGGAGCAGCTGCCCTGGTCGGCCCAGACGCCGGAGGAACCGCCCGGGGTCTCGTTCTGGGTCCACCACTTCGCGGACCAGTTGTGCGAGTTGTACGAGACCTGGCCGCTGGCGGCGGTGTAGACCGTGGCCGAGTTCCAGGGGGTCGCACAGCCTGCCGCGGAGGCGGAGGCGGGGAGGAGCACGGCGAGCGCTATCGCTGTCGCGACGGCGGCCAGGACGGCCATCACGCGCTTGTGGATCGACATTTCATCACCCCTCGGTGCGGTGGGGGCCGCACGAGTTGGAGGACAGGACGGTCCCGCGGGGGGCCGGCCGTGGGGAGGCCGGGCCCCGACCGGGGTGCGGGCCGGGGCGGAACTGATGGGGACTCAACAGTAGTGGTCTATACCTGTCAATAGGTATGGACCAAATCTCCCGCAAACCTCCACGAGTGCCCGCGGGGGTGCCCGTCCGCCGCTCCGGTCCGCCGCCCCGGCCCGGCGGCCGCGCCGCGGTGCCCCGTCCTGACGGCCCCCGCCGCCGGGCGGCCGCCCGTTCGTGCACCCTGCCGGTTGCCGGGATCTGCGAGGATGGCCGGGTGAACGACTACCCCGGCCCCGGTGCGCCGATCAGGTCGGGCATCCCGGACCACGGCCGGGTGCCCAAGTACTACGCCGTCAAAGGCGAGTTGGACGAGCTGCTCGACGAACTCGGCGAGGGCGGGGTGCTACCGACCGAACGCGACCTCGCGGTCCGCTTCGCGGTCTCCCGGGACACCCTGCGCCAGGCGCTGCGGGAGCTGCTGATCCAGGGGCGGGTACGCCGGCGGGGCCGGAGCACCGTGGTGGCCGGCCCGAAGCTGGAGCAGCCGCTGTCGCTGGCCAGCTACACCGAGGGCGTCCGGCGGCAGGGCCGCGTCCCGGGCCGCAACCTGATCGGACTGGAGACCTTCGCGGCCGACCCGGCGCTGGCCGGACAGCTGGGCCTGGCGCCCGGCGATCCGGTCTGGCACCTGGAGCGCGTGCTGCTCGCGGACGGCGAGCGGGTCGGCCTGGAGAGCACCTACCTCGCGGTCGCCCGGGTGCCCGCGCTGGACCGCGAGTTCGACCCGGGGGCCTCGCTCTACGCGTACTTGAAGGAGAAGCTCGGTATCGGCTTCGGCGGCGCGGACGAGCGGATCGAGACCGTTCTCGCCACCCCGCGCGAGGCCCTGCTGATCGGCACGCCCCCCGCGCTGCCGATGCTGCTGCTCCACCGGCTCACCCGGGACGACGAGGGCCTGCCGGTGGAACGGGTGCGCTCGCTCTACCGCGGCGACCGCTTCAGCTTCACCACCCAGCTGGGCACGTAGGTCTGAGCCGCCGCCGGAGCGGGGCCGCGGGCCGTTCCGTTCCCGCCCGCGGCCCGGCGCCGGTACGGTCCGCGGCCGGACGGTGGTCCGGTGCTGGGCGCGGTGCGCGCGGCTGAACCTGGCGGCCCTGGCCCGTACCGGCCGGGCTCAGTCGAGGGCGGCCCGCAGCCGGGCTGCCACCTCGGCGGCCGCCGCCTCGTCCGGGTAGTGCGAGCGCGGCCAGAAGAAGCCACGCAGCCCGTCCTTCGGATTCCTGGGCACCACATGGACGTGCAGGTGCGGCACCGACTGGCTGATCCGGTTGTTGGCCGCCACGAAGCTGCCGGCCGCCACCATCCCCCGCTCCACCGCGGCGGTGACCCGTTGCACCCGGGCGAAGAACGGCCCGACGTCGGCCGCGGGCAGGTCGGTCACGGTCCGCAGATGCTCCCGCGGCACCACCAGCACATGCCCGGGGAACAGCGGCCGCTGGTCGAGGAAGGCCACCGCCACCTCGTCGTCCAGCACCCGGTGGGCGGGCAGCCCGCCGGCCACGATCGCGCAGAAGACGCAGTCCATCCGATCAGTGAACCCCGCCGGACGGCTCGGCCCCGGCAGGCCGCGCCGCCGGTCCGCGGCGGGCCGGCGACGGGGTGGGAGTTCCGTCCGGCCGCCCCGCGCCCCCGGGCGCGGTCGCTGGACGCGGTCACCGGCCGCTGGACGCGGTCACCGGCCGCAGTGAGGGCCCCGCCGGGCGGACAATGGATGACATACCCGGCGGGTCCGCGAGCCGGCCGGTCCGCACCCCCGCGAGGGGGCGGCCGAGGTGCCGCGGACCGTGGGAGGAGGTAGCCGTGATCGTCCGGATCTGGGCCGCGCAGGTGCTGGCGGGGCACGTGGACGAGTTCTGCGCACTGCTGGTCTCCGACGTGCTCCCCGGACTGGCCGAGGCGGAGGGGTGCCTGGGCGGCGAGGTGCTGCGGTCGATGACCGACGACGGGCACCGGGTGCTGGTGGTGACGCGGTGGCGGGACGAGGCGGCCCTGCGCGGGTACGCGGGGCCGATGTGGCGGATCCGGCCGGTGTGGGCCGAGGGCGAGCTGCGCTATCTGGGGCACCCGCCCGAGGTCACCCACTACCGGCCGCTGGCGTCCGGCTGACCGGGCGGTCGATCCGGTGGCCGGCGGGCCGGCCCGACGGTCGGTCCGCTCACCGTGCCGGTCGCCGCGCCGCCCGCCGGCCCGCCCGCCGGCCCGCCCGGCCGGCTTCGCCCCTGCCCGCTGTCATCCATGCCGGCCTCCGCCCGCGCGGCGGGGCCGCGCTGGCTACGCTCGAAGAGGGGACGGGAGGACTGCCGATGCCTGGGCTCCCCTTTGTCGGACGTGCCGATCTGCTGGCCGAGATCGGCGACGCGCTCGCCGACGCCCGATCCGGACGCGGCGGACTGGTCGCACTGACCGGCGCGGCCGGAGCGGGCAAGACCCGCCTCGCGGAGGAGGTCGTGCTGGCGGCCAAGGGCTTCCGGGTGATCTGGACCTGGTGCCCGCCGGGCGAGGCCGGCAGTGCGCTGCGCCCCTGGTCCCAGGTGTCCCGCGAGCTGGCGGCGGACGGGGCCGCCTGCGGCCGGCTGGTCCGCGACTCACTCGCGCTGCGGACGCTGATCGCCGGGCAGGGGCCGGCCGGCTCGTCCTCCGCCGGTCCGCCTTCGTCCCGCGGGCCGTCCACCGGCCTTCCGTCCACCGGCCTTCCGTCCGCCGAGCCCCGCACTGAGCCTGAGCTCGAACGGCAACCCGTACGCGATCCCGAACCCGGCCTCGAACCACCCGCCGGCCCGGGCACCGCTCCCGGCCCGGGCACCGCTCCCGGCCCGGGCACCGCTCCCGGGCCGGCGGCCGCCCGACTGCACCTGGCCGGCGACCTGGCCGCGCTGGTCCGGGCGGGCGCCGCCGCCCGGCCGCTGCTGCTGGTCGTCGACGATCTGCACGAGGCCGACACCTCCTCCGTCACGCTGCTGCTGGAGCTGGCGGCGGCGGTCCGCACCGTCCCGGTCCTGCTGCTGGCCACCGCTCGGGACGACGACCCCGCCTGGGAGGGGCGGACGGCGGCGCTCGCGGCGCTGCTGCACACCGCCCGTTGCCTGCCGGTCGGGCCGCTCGCCGAGGCGGAGGTCCACGCGCTGGCCCGGGCCGCGAGCGGTGGCCGGCCCGATCCGGGGTCGGAGCGCGAGCTCTTCGCCCGTACCGGCGGGGACGCCTTCTTCGTCACCGAGCTGCTGCGCCGGCCCGGCGGCGGCCCGGTGCCGGTGTCGGTCCGGGCGGCCGTCCAGGCGCGGGTGGCGGCGCTCGCGCCGGAGTGCGCGCGAGTCCTGGGCGCGGCTTCCGCCCTCGGCACCGGCTTCGACCTGGACGTGCTCGCCGAGGTCGCGGCGGTGCCGCTGGCGGAGCTGCGCCCGGTGCTCGGGCCGGCGGTGGGCGCCGGGCTGCTCACCATGGGCGAGCCCGGCCGCGGGGCCTTCCGGCACCAACTGACGCAGGAGGCCGTCCACGACGCGCTGTCGGTCCGGGAGCAGGCCGGGTGGCACCACCGGGCGGCGGACGTCCTGGCCGCACTCTCCGGGCGGGGGCGGGACGTGGGCCCCGCCGAGGTCGCCCACCAGCTCCTGCTGGCCGGCCCGGAGCACGCCCGGAGCGCGGCCCGCTTCGCCCGCCGGGCCGGTGCGCGCGCCTCCGGACTGCTGGCCTACGAGGACGCGGTGCGCTGGTACGAGGCCGCCGTCGCGGCCCTGGCCATGGCGGCGCCGCCCGACGCCCCACCGGGCCCGGCGGTGTCTGCCGTGACTGGCAGGCCTGCCGAAACGGCCGGGCCCGCCGCGTCCGCCGGGCCTGCCGCGTCCGCCGATCCCGCCGGGCCTGCCGCGTCCGCCGGGCCTGCCGACCCGGCCGAATCCCTCGAGCCGGCCTCCCGGACGGCGCCGGCGGAGCAGCCGGCCGACCGGTCGGCCGAGCAGCTGGCGGAGCAACTCGCGGAGCTGCTGGTCGAGCTGGGGACGGCCCGGATCGGCGCGGGGGAGCGGGCGAAGGCCAGGGAGGACTTCCTGCGGGCGGCCGCGCTGGCCCGCCGCCACGGCCGGCCGGACCTGCTGGCCGGCGCTGCCCTCGGGCTCGGCGCCGGGCCCGCCGGATTCGAGGTGGGCCTGCTGGACCGCACCCAGCTCGACCTGCTGGGCGAGGCCAGGGCCGCTCTGCCCCCGGAACGCGCGGATCTGCTCGCCGTCGTCGCCGCCCGCCTCTCGGTCGCGGCCACCCTGGTCGAGCCGGAGCAGGACCGGACCGACCTCGCCGAGGAGGCGGTCCGTACGGCCCGGGCCGGCCGTGACGACCAGGCCCTGGCCTACGCGCTGGCCGCGCTCTGCGACGCCCGGGCCGGTCCGGATCACTGCGCCGAGCGCCTCGACCGGTCCACGGAGATCGTCCGGCTGGGCCGGCGGCTGCCCGACCCGTCCGCCGAGCTCCTGGGCCGGCGGCTGAGGGTGGTCGCCCTGCTGGAGCTCGGCCGGGTCGCGGACGCGGAGCAGGAGGTGCTGGCCTTCGAGGTGGCGGCGACCGCCCTGGGCCAGCCGATGCACGCCTGGTACGTCCCGCTCTGGCAGGGCATGCGCGCGCTGCTGGAGGGCCGGTTCGCGGACTGCCGCGACGCCCTCGACCGGGTGGCCGCGCTCGGCCGGCGGGCCGGCAGCGACAACGCGGAGCTGCTCGCCGCCACCCAGCGCTGGTGCCTGCTCGCCGAGAGCGGCGACCGGGCGGGCATCCGGGTGCTTGCTGAGCGGCTCTCGCTGCTGGACATGTCCCTCGCTCTCTGGCCCCGGGTGACCAAGGCCCTGATCGCCGCCCAGCTGGGCGAGCCGGCGGAGGCCCGGCGGCGGCTGGCGGCGGTCGCGCCGCTGCTCGCGACCGCCCCCAGGGACAGTGAGTGGCTGCCGATGCTGGCCCAGGCGGCGGAGGTGTTCGGCCTGACCGGCCCCGCCGGGGAGCTGGCGGAGCCGGCCCGGCAGCTGTACGAACGGCTGGCGCCGTACGCCGACCTGTTCGTGGTCGAGGGCATCGGCGCCGCCGTGCGCGGACCGGTCCACCGCCACCTCGGACTGCTGGCCGCCGCCCTCGGCGAGGCCGCCCCGGCCGAGCGGCACTTCACCGCCGCGCTGACCGCCGCCCGGGCCGTCGGCGCGACCGGGCTGACCGCGCGGATCGCCCAGGAGTCGGGTGTCCGTCCGCCGCCCGACGGCCACAACGTCTTCCGGCGCGCGGGGGAGGGCTGGGAGCTGCGCTTCGCCGGCCGGCAGGTCACCCTGGCGGACAGCAAGGGCCTGCGCGACCTGGCGGCGCTGCTGGCCAGCCCCGGCCGGCCGGTGCCGGCTCTGGACCTCGCCACCGCGGCGGCCGGCCCGGGCCGCGGCGCGGCCGCCGCCGGCGCAAACCCCGACGGTCTCCACCGGCCTGGCGACACCGGGGAGTTGATCGACTCCACGGCGCGACGGGCGTACCGGGCCCGGCTCCAGGAGCTGGCGCACGAGGAGAGCGAGGCCGATCGGGACGGGGACGCCGACCGGTCGGCCCGGATCGCCGCCGAGCGGCAGGCCCTGGTCGGCCAGCTGTCCGCCGCGTACGGGCTCGGCGGCCGGCCGCGTCGGACGGGCTCCGCGGCCGAGCGGGCCAGGACCACCGTGACAGCCCGCATCCGCGCCGCGCTCGACCGGATCGCCCGGGCCCACCCACCGCTGGGCCGCCACCTGGCCAACGCCGTCCGCACCGGCACGCTCTGCGTCTACGAGCCCGAGTCGCCGGTGGCCTGGCACCTGTGACGGCGCGGTCCGGCGGGCTCCGGGCGGCCCGGTCACCCCGCCTCACATCGTGCGTCCCGACCTCACGCCCCATCGGTGGAGGGGGGCGGAACGGAACGAGGAGGCCCATCATGCCCCGCATCTCGAAGGCCGAGGCGGCGCTCACCGTGGACGAGCCGATGATCGAAGGACGCTACGCCGAACTGGACGGCTACACCGTCGGGTTCGAGACGCACAAGGCCGACCTGGACCCGGCGCCGCTGTTCGCCGGCCTGCCGCAGGACCGCTGCCAGAGCCCGCACTACGGTCTGGTCGTGACCGGAAAGGTGGTCTACCGCTACCCGGATCACGACGAGGTCTTCCGGGCCGGTGACGCCTACCACGCCACCCCGGGCCACCTTCCGCTGCTCTTCGCCGGCACCGAGCTGATCGAGTTCAGCCCGACCGAGGCGCTGGAGCGGACCATGGCGGTGGTCGGGCGCAATCTGGACGCCGCGAAGGCGAGCGGCGCGCACGTCGGGAGCTGAGCGATGACGCGAACCATGGAACCCACCGCACCGGCCGTGGCAGGAACCTCGACCGGCGCACGGGGCAAGGAGGCCCCGGCGGACCTGGCGGCCCTGGCGGACCTGCTGGTCACCTTCCTGGAGACCGGCATCCCGCCCGCGGGACTCTTCCACCCCGATGTCTTCTGCGACCTCACGGTGCCGCAGTGGCGGCTGCAGGCCGAGGGCGTGCCGGGCCTGGTCGCCCTGCGCAAGGCCGGCCACCCGGCCCCCGGCGTGGTCCCGCGCCGCCGGGTCGACCCGACCCCGACGGGGTTCGTGATCGAAGTGGAGGAGCGCTGGCAGCAGGACGGGCAGTCCTGGTACTGCCGGGAGTTGATGCGGGCCGACGTCGAGGACGGCAGGATCGCCCGGATCTCCGTCTACTGCACGGGCGACTGGGACGCCGAGCAGCAGCGCCGGCACCGACAGGAGGTGGCACTGCTCAGGCCCTGACCTCATGCGGGCCCTGACCTCACGCGGGCCTGACCTCACGCGGGCCTGACCTCACGCGGGCCTGGCCTGGCCCGGGCGGGCCGGGCCCGAACCCGACGGGCCCGAACCCGCAGGTCCGCCCCGTCCCGGGTCCCGCGGCTGTCGACCGCGAGGCCCATCACTGGCAGGATGGCGCCGAACGGGCCCGGATCCCCGCCGCCCACCCGCTCGGCAGGTTCCGCGTGCCCGGGGAGGCCTCCGTAGTCCCGCCCGTCCCGGTCGGGCCCGGCGCCTCGGACGCGAGCGGCGCCTGCCGTCGACGGCGATGCCCGCGCCGTCCGCCCGGAGGTCGACACCCGATGAGCAATCCCGCAGGCATCCCCGCCCCCGCACCCGTCGACGACCGGGTCAGCGGACTCGGCGAGGGTCCGGTCTGGGACGTCCGCACCAACTCGCTGCGCTGGGTGGACATCCCGGCCGGTGTGGTGCACCACTCCGACGGCAGCTCGCGCCAACTGCCGCCGCCGGCCTCGGCGATCCTGCCGACCGTCGACGGCTGGGCGGCCGTGCTGCGCGACCGCGTGGTCGAGCTGGACGGGCCGGCGGTGGCGGCGGTGCCGCTCGGCGCCGCCGAGCGCTGCAACGACGCCAAGGCCGACCCGGCCGGCCGGGTCTGGGTCGGCACCATGTCCGGCGACGAGCGGCCGGGCCGGGCGGCCCTGCTGCGCCTGGACGGCGCGGTCGCCACCGAGGTGATCGCCGGGGCGACCATCGCCAACGGCCTGGGCTGGAGCCCGGACGCCCGCCGGATGTACTGGATCGACACCCCGACCCGGCGGATCGACGTCCTGGACTACGACCTCGCCGACGGCAGCGTCCGCGGCCGTCGCCCCTTCGTGAGCGTGGACGCGGACGCGGGCTGGCCGGACGGCCTCGCGGTGGACGCCGAGGGCGCGTTGTGGGTGGCCCTGTGGGGCGGTTCGGCCCTGCACCGCTACACGCCGGACGGGAGGCTGGACACCGTCCTGCCGATCGGCGCGGCCTGCCCGACCAGTTGCGCGTTCGGCGGCGAGGACCTCCGCACCCTGTACATCACCACAGCCCACCGCCCGGACGAGCACGGGCGGTTCGCGCCCGACGCGGGCAAGCTGCACGCCGTCCGGGTGCCCGTGCCCGGGCCGGCGCCGACCCCGGCCGTGCTGCCCGCGGCCGCCGGTGGCACGGCGGAGGCGCCCGGCGGCGTGTAGGCCCGTCCGGGGGCAGCTCCGAGCGCCCGGCGCACGTTCCGGCGCATTCCCGGAGGGGGAGTGAAACAGCCCACAGTGAACGCCTCTCCCTGAGGACTCGCGGATCATGGCACAATGACGGCAGTAGTAGTAGTGACGTTCAGCGCACTCCGGGGTCGGTGAAAATCCGAACCGGCGGTTACAGTCCGCGACCCGTCCGCAGCCAGCGGGCGGTTGACCAGGTGAGATTCCTGGACCGACGGTTAAAGTCCGGATGGGAGGCGTGCGCGACGGTTCGAGCAGTGCCGTGGTCCCCCGGTGGACCGCGGGTGGTGTGCAGAGGCAGAGCTCTCCACGGCGACGGCGCCGACGGAGCGGCTCCCGCCGGCGTACGCCCGTCCCTGTGCCGTTCCGTGTCATCTCCCCATGCCGCCCCGGAGTCCGCGCCCTAATGCGCGAGGAGAACCCGGGTGTTCACCGGCATCATCGAAGAGCTCGGCGAGGTCGTCTCCATCGAGGAGATCGGCGACTCGTCGCGGATCCGCCTGCGTGGCCCCGTGGTCTGTCAGGGTGCGCACCACGGCGACTCCATCGCGGTCAACGGCGTCTGCCTGACCGTTGTCGACACCCCCGAGCAACTGGCCACCGAGAGCGGTGAGTTCACCGCCGACGTGATGGCCGAGACGCTGCACCGCTCCAGCCTCGGCGTGCTGCGCACCGGCTCCCCGGTCAACCTGGAGCGGGCGATGGCGCTCGGCGCCCGGCTCGGCGGTCACCTGGTGCAGGGTCATGTCGACGCCACCGGCGCCCTGTTGAGCCGCGAGCCCGGCGACCTCGACGCGGACGGCACCGTCCGCTGGGAGGTGCTGCGGTTCTCGCTGCCGCAGAGCATCTCGCGCTACCTGGTCGACAAGGGGTCCATCACGGTGGACGGCGTCAGCCTCACCGTGGTCGAGGCCGCCCGCGACAGCTTCACCGTCAGCCTGATCCCGGCCACCCTCGCGCTCACCACGCTCGGCGCCAAGAAGGTCGGCGACCCGGTGAACCTCGAGGTCGACGTCCTCGCCAAGTACGTCGAGCGGCTGCTCGACTCCCGGGCCCTGCCCGACACCATCGGAGGGGAAGCCTCGTGAACTGGCTGAGCGGCATAGCCTTCACCCTCTTCGGTGAGCCGGTGAAGTGGGCCGACATGACCGGCAACCTGATCGGCCTGGTCGCACTCGGCTTCGGCTGGCGCCGCTCGGTGTGGAGCTGGCCGCTGCAACTGCTCTCCGGCGCGGTCCTGATCACCGCCTACTGGTCCGGCCACGTGCCCGGCCTGATCGGCAAGCAGCTGATCGTCGTCGTCGCGGCGGTCTGGGGCTGGACCCGCTGGCGCCGGGGCCGGCAGGAGACCGGTGACATCACGGTCCGCTTCGCCAGCTGGACCGAGCGGGCGGCGCTGGTCGGCGCCACGGCGCTCGGCACCGCCGCCGTCACCTGGGCCTTCCTGCACATCACCGAGACGGTCTACCACCCCTGGGCGATGGCCTACATCTTCGCCGGCACCCTCGCGGCGATGTACGCGCAGGCCAGGGGCTGGGTGGAGTTCTGGCTCGCCTGGATCGCCGTCGACGTGGTCGGTGTCCCGCTGGCCTTCAACAGCGGCTTCGCCTTCACCGGTCTGACCTTCAGCATCTACTTCGTGCTGGTCCTGCTGGGCCTGCGCGCCTGGTGGCTGCGCACCCGTGACACCCGTCCCGCCACCGACACCGTCCTGCAGGGAGCATCCGCATGAGCACCCAGCCCGCCACCGACGACCTCGCCCTCGACCCCGTCGAGCGCGCTGTCGCGGACATCGCCCTCGGCCGCCCGGTGATCGTGGTGGACGACGAGGACCGGGAGAACGAGGGCGACATCGTCTTCGCCGCCTCCGCCGCCACCCCCGAGCTGCTGGCCTTCACCATCCGCTACAGCTCCGGCGTCATCTGCGTCCCGATGACCGGCGAGGAGCTCGACCGCCTGAAGCTGCCGCCGATGACCCAGGTCAACGAGGACCGCAAGGGCACCGCCTACGCCGTCTCGGTCGACGCCCGCGACGGCGTGGACACCGGCATCTCGGCGGCAGACCGGGCGCGGACCGTCCGGCTGCTGGCCTCCGCCGGCACCGAGCCGGGTGACCTGACCCGCCCCGGGCACGTCTTCCCGCTGCGCGCCGTCGAGGGCGGCGTCCTGGTGCGTCCCGGGCACACCGAGGCGTCCGTCGACCTGGCCCGGCTGGCCGGGCTGACCCCGGCCGGGGCGATCGCCGAGGTGGTCAACGACGACGGCACCATGGCCCGGCTGCCCGAGCTGGTCGCCTTCGCCCGCGAGCACGGCCTCGCGATCATCTCCATCGAGGACCTGATCGCCTACCGCCGCCGCACCGAACTGCACGTGGACCGCGCGGCGGTCACCGCGCTGCCGACGGCCTACGGCGAGTTCACCGCCGTGGGCTACCGCGGCACCCTGGACGGCATCGAGCACATCGCCCTGGTCGCGGGCGGCCTGGACGCCGACGGCAAGGTGCCCGACGGCGAGGACCTGCTGGTCCGGGTCCACTCCGAGTGCCTCACCGGCGACGTGTTCGGCTCGCTGCGCTGCGACTGCGGCCCGCAGCTGCAGGCATCGCTGGAGAAGGTCGCGGCGGCCGGCCGCGGCGTCGTGCTCTACCTGCGCGGCCACGAGGGCCGGGGCATCGGCCTGGCCCACAAGCTGCGCGCGTACGAGCTGCAGGAGCAGGGCCGCGACACCGTGGACGCCAACCTGGACCTCGGCCTGCCCGCCGACGGCCGGGACTACAGCATCGGCGCCCAGATGCTCACCGACCTCGGGGTGCGCTCGCTGACCCTGCTGACCAACAACCCGGACAAGGTCGCCGCGCTCACCGAGCACGGCCTCAAGGTGAAGGGCCGCGAGCCCGTCCCCACCGTGCCGGGCGAGCACAACCTGGCCTACCTGCGCACCAAGCGCGACCGGATGGGCCACGAGCTGCCCTGGCTCGGCCAGGACTCCTGACAGCACCCGTACCCGTAGCACCACCACCCACCACCACCGGACAGGAAGTACGAACGTGAGCGGCCACGGAGCCCCCGAGCTGACCCTGAAGAACTGCGCCGACCTGCGGGTCGCGGTGATCGCCGCCCAGTGGCACGAGCAGGTGATGAACGGGCTGCTGGACGGCGCCCACCGGGCCCTCAAGGAGCTCGGCATCGAGGAGCCGACCGTGCTGCGGGTGCCCGGCACCTTCGAGCTGCCGGTCGCCGCCAAGCAGCTCGCCGAGCGCGGGTACGACGCCGTGGTCGCCCTCGGTGTGGTCATCCGGGGCGGCACCCCGCATTTCGACTACGTCTGCGAGGCGGCCACCCTCGGGCTCACCCAGGTCAGTGTGAACACCGGCGTGCCGGTCGGGTTCGGCGTGCTGACCTGCGACAACGAGGAGCAGGCGCTGGACCGCGCCGGCCTGCCCGGCTCCGCCGAGGACAAGGGCCACGAGGCCGTCACCGCGGCGGTGGCCACCGCCGCGGTGCTGCGCTCGGTGTCCGAGCCCTGGCGGTAGGTCCCGCGGCGCTCCCGTGACCGGCCGGTGCCGGGCGGGGGCGCCCTGGCTCCGCCCCTGCGCCCCCGCGCTCCGCCCCTGCGCCCCCGCGCTCCGCCCCCTCCGCGCCGGCCGGGGGCGGAGCGTCGTCCAAGGCGGTGTCCACGGTCCGGGACCGTTTACCGTCCGTATGCCCGCAAGCCGTAAGGTGAGTCCATCATGGCTTCGAAGACATTCGAGGAGCTCTTCACCGAGCTCCAGCAGAAGGCCGCCACCGGCGACCCCTCGTCCTCCCGCACCGCGCAGCTCGTCCACCAGGGCGTCCATGCGATCGGCAAGAAGGTCGTCGAGGAGGCCGCCGAGGTCTGGATGGCCGCCGAGTACCAGTCCGACCAGGAGACCGCGGAGGAGATCTCGCAGCTCCTCTACCACCTTCAGGTGATGATGGTCGCCAAGGGTTTGACGCTCGACGACGTGTACGCCCATCTCTGACCCGGCCGGAGAACTCCGGGTACGGGCCGCCGCTGTGCGGCCCGTACCGCTGTACCGACCGAGTGCCCCGCACCAACCGCACCACCCGTGACACCTGCACCACCTGCACCACCTGCCACCACCTGCACCACCCCTCACCCGCTACCTCAGCGAAGGATTCACCACTCATGCTGCGCATCGCCGTCCCCAACAAGGGTTCGCTCTCGGGTCCCGCGGCGGAGATGCTCCATGAGGCGGGCTACCGCCAGCGCAAGGACCCGAAGGAACTCGTCCTGGTCGACCCGAACAACGAGGTCGAGTTCTTCTTCCTGCGCCCGCGCGACATCGCCGTCTACGTCGGCTCCGGCCGCCTGGACGTCGGCATCACCGGCCGCGACCTGCTGCTGGACTCCGCCTCCAACGCGGAGGAGGTGCTCGCGCTCGGCTTCGGCGGCTCGACCTTCCGCTTCGCCCGCCCCGAGGGCCTGGACGTCGAGAACGTGAAGGGCCTGGAGGGCCTGCGGATCGCCACCTCCTACACCGGCCTGGTGCAGCAGCACCTCGCCGACCACGGGGTGAAGGCGACCGTCACCAAGCTCGACGGAGCGGTGGAGACCGCGGTCCAGCTGGGCGTCGCCGACGTGATCGCGGACGTCGTGGAGACCGGCACCAGCCTGCGCAACGCCGGCCTGGAGGTCTTCGGCGACCCGATCCTGGTCTCGGACGCCGTGGTGATCCGCCCCAAGGGCGCCGGTGACGACAGCCGCGTGGAGCAGTTCCTGCGCCGCCTGCAGGGCGTCCTGGTGGCCCGCCGCTACGTGCTGATGGACTACGACATCCGCGCCGAGTCCGTCAGCGCCGCCGTGGCGCTCACCCCGGGCCTGGAGTCGCCGACCGTCTCGCCGCTGCACACCGAGGGCTGGGTGGCCGTCCGCTCGATGGTGCTCCGCAAGGAGGCCCAGCGGATCATGGACGATCTCTGGAGCATCGGCGCCCGGGCCATCCTGGTGACCAACATCCACGCCTGCCGGCTCTGAGAGCGCCCCGCTCGACCGATCGAACACGGGTGGGGACGCGAGTCCCCGCCCGTTCTCTCTGGAGACCCCGAGCTCCGTCTGGAGACCCCGTGAGCGCCCCCGTCCAGCTCCCCGTCACCTGGTTCCCGCGCCGCACCCGCGCGGTACTGCTGCCGGTCAGCGCCCTGCTGGTGGTCATGTTCAGCGTGATCGCCGTCGCGCTGCCGGCCAACTGGCAGCTGAACGACCGGGTGGCGATGGTGGTCAGCGGGCTGGTCTTCGCCGGGGCCGGCCTGATGCTGGCCCGCCCGAAGGTGTCGGCCGACGCCGAGGGGGTCACCGTGGTGAACTTCGTCCGCAGCCGCCGGCTCGCCTGGGCCGAGATCGTCCGGGTGAACTTCCGCCAGGGCGACCCCTGGGCCAGCCTCGACCTGGCCGACGGCACCTCGCTGGCCGCCGTCGGCATCCAGGCGGGCGTCGGGCACGAGCAGGCCGTCAGCGCCGCCCGCGCCCTGCGTGACCTGGTCGAGGGCCACAGCCGCTCGCGCGCCGAGGCCTGACCGCCGGCCCCGGCCGGGCCCGCTCGACCGCCGTCACCGGCCGGGCCGGCGGGGCGCGGGCACGCCGCCTGATCGAACAAGATCCTTATCCTCGTACGGGTATCGTCTACGCTGGTAAAAGCAGGGCAAAGCCCTGTCTTGTCCGCCCGCGACCTGAGGAGTGACACCTCCCCTCGATGGACGATCCGTCCGGTAGTACCGACGCCGCCCCACTTCCGACCCTCGGAAGGCAGGCGGCACTGTGATCACCGCCTGGCTGCTGCTGCTCGCGGCCCTGCTGCTCATCCTCGCCAACGGCCTGTTCGTGGCCGCCGAGTTCGCCTTCGTGACGGTCGAGCGCGGCGCGGTCGACCGCGCCGCCGAGGCCGGGGACCCGAAGGCCCGCCGGATCGGCCACGGCCTGCGGCACCTCTCCTTCCAGCTCTCCGGCGCCCAGCTCGGCATCACCGTCACCTCGCTGGTGGTCGGCATGCTCGCCGAGCCGGCCCTGTCCGTCCTGCTCAGCCCGCCGCTGGTCGCGCTGGGTGTGCCGGAGTCCGCCGCCCGCGGCGTCGCCGTGATCATCGGCATGGTGCTGGCCACCGTGCTGCAGATGGTGATCGGCGAGCTCGTCCCGAAGAACTGGGCGATCTCCCACCCGATGCAGGTGGCCCGCGCGGTCGCCGCCCCGCACATGGCCTTCTCCGCCGTCTGCCGCCCGCTGATCAGCCTGCTGAACGGCGCCGCCGACCGGACGGTCCGGGCGCTGGGCGTCGAACCGCAGGAGGAGCTGGGCCACGCCCGCACTCCCGCCGAACTCGTCTCGCTGGCCCGTCACTCGGCCAAGGCCGGCGTCCTGGACGAGGAGTCGGCGACGCTGTTCGTGAAGACCCTCGGCCTCGGCGAGCTCACCGCCCAGAGCGTGATGACCCCGCGCGTCGACGTCGCCGCCCTCCAGCGCGACGCCAGCGCCGCGGACGTCCTCAACCTGACCCGGGCCACCGGCCTGTCCCGGTTCCCCGTCTACGCCGACAGCCTGGACGAGGTCACCGGCACCGTGACGCTCAAGGACGCGCTGGCCGTCCCGCACGAGCACCGCGGCGGCGTCCGGGTCGCCGACCTCGCCACGGCGCCGCTGCTGGTGCCCGAGACGCTGCCCGCCGAGGCACTGCTCGACCGGCTGCGCCGCCAGCAGCCGATGGCCATCGTGGTGGACGAGTACGGCGGCACCGCCGGCGTGGTCACCATCGAGGACATCGTCGAGGAGATCGTCGGTGAGGTCCAGGACGAGCACGACCCCGAGGACACCCCCGAGCTGGTACCGCTGCCGCCCGTCGACGGGCTGCCCGTCTGGGCGGCCGACGGCAAGGCCCGGATCGACCAGCTGGAGGGCATCGGGCTGCACGCCCCCGAAGGCCCGTACGAGACCCTGGCCGGCCTGGTGGCCGACCTGCTCGGCAAGCTGCCGGCTCCCGGTGAGCAGGCCGAGCTGCCCGGCTGGCGGCTGACCGTGGAGAACGTCGACCGGCACCGGACGACCAAGGTCCGGGTCGAGCGCACCGCCGCGCACCGCCACGACGAGGACGAGACCCGATGACCGCGCTCCAACTGGCCGCCGCACTCCTGCTGCTGCTGGGCAACGCCTTCTTCGTCGGCGCCGAGTTCGCCGTCATCTCCGTCCGGCGCAGCCAGATCGAACCGCTCGCCGAGGCGGGCAACAAGCGGGCCCGCACCGTGCTGCACGCGCTGTCCAACGTCTCCGCGATGCTGGCCGCGGCCCAGCTCGGCATCACCGTCTGCTCGCTGGGCCTCGGTGCGCTCGCCGAGCCCACCATCGCGCACCTGGTGGAGGGCCCGTTCCACGCGATGGGCGTCCCCGACGGCCTGATGCACCCGCTCTCCTACGGATTGTCGCTGGCCGTGGTGGTCTTCCTGCACATGGTGATGGGCGAGATGGTGCCCAAGAACCTGGCGCTGGCCGGCCCCGAGAAGGCAGCGCTGGTGCTCGGCCCGCCGCTGGACCGGCTGGCCCGGCTGCTGGCCCCGGTGATCAGCTTCCTGAACGCCTTCGCCAACGGCATCCTGAAGCTGTTCAAGGTGGAGGCCAAGGACGAGGTCGCGTCGGTCTTCACCACCGAGCAGCTGATGTACCTGCTGCTCGACTCCCGGGACGCCGGCCTGCTCGACGTCGACCGCCAGGAGCGGCTGGAGGACGCGCTGGAGCTGGGCCACCGCCCGGTCACCGACGTGGTGCTGCCGCCGGAGCAGCTGGTCACCGTCGGCACCAAGGTGACCGCCGCCGAGATCGAGGAACTGGCCGTACGCACCGGCTTCTCGCGCTTCCCCGTGGTCGACGGCGACGTCGCCGGCAACGGCTTCCTCGGCTACCTGCACCTCAAGGACATCCTGGACGTCGAGGACCCGTCCGCGCCCGTGCCGGCCCGGCTCTGGCGCCCGATCACCGTGGTGCGCGGCAGCCTGCCGCTGGACGACGCGCTCGGCGCGATGCGCCGGGCCGCCTCGCACCTGGCCGCCGTGGTCGACACCGAGGGCCGCACCCTGGGCCTGATCGCCCTGGAGGACGTGGTCGAGGAGCTGGTCGGCGAGGTGCACGACCCGGACCACCGCCCCGCCGCGGCGTAGCGGCGGGCGGGCGGCCACCGGGCCGCGGGCCGGTCCGGTCGGGGGGCCAGCGTGATCCGTCCCCGGCCGGCCCGGCCTCGTACGGCGGACGGCCCCGGCCCGGCGCGGATCCTGGTGCCGGGTCGGGCGGCGTTCGCCCCGTCCTGCGGGGCGGGGGCGGACGGCGGGGCGCCGACGCGGGTGCGTGGTGTCACGGCTCGCGCCGCCACCCGCGGGGCCTGGCGTTCGCGCGCTGCCTGGAGGGTCCTCCGGGCGGCGTGTGACACTCAGGTCACCGGGCCTCCGCCGGCCCGCCGCGGCCGTCGATCAGCTCGCCGTACGCCTGGACCAGGTCGGGCAGCCGCAGGGTGGCCAGGTCCTCCCGGCTCGGTTGACCGCCGGTGAGGGAGAGTCGCAGATCGCGGTAGGCGCAGGACTTCTCGTAGAGGGTGCGGATGAACCGGCCGTTGCCGAGGTCGTCGATCCAGCCCTCGCGGACCACGTGCGCGCAGATGCTGGCGAGCTCCTCGGTGGCGTCCTCGTCCCAGCCGTCGCCGTCCCGGCCGGCCAGCGCGGAGCCGATCGCGGTGAGCTCGCCGGGCCGGTAGCTGGGGAAGTCCACCCGGGTGGTGAAGCGGGAGTTGAGGCCGGGGTTGGTGGCGAGCAGCCGGTTCATCCCCTCGGGGTAGCCGGCCAGGATGACGACCAGTCGGTCCCGGTTGTCCTCGGCCCGCTTCAGCAGTACCTGCAGGGCCTCGTCGCCGTAGGCGTCGCCCTTGCTGTAGCCGGAGTTGGAGAGGCTGTAGGCCTCGTCGATGAAGAGCACGCCGTCCAGTGCGGAGTCGATCAGCTCGTTCGCCTTGACGGCGGTCTGGCCGAGGAACTCGCCGACCAGGTCGGCCCGTTGGGCCTCCACCAGGTGGTCGCCGGAGAGCAGCCCGAGGGAGTGGAACACCCGGCCCAGGATCCGGGCCACGGTGGTCTTGCCGGTGCCGGAGGGGCCGGAGAAGACGAAGTGACGTTTCGGCGGTTGCACCGGCAGCCCCTCGCCGGCCCGCAACCTGGACATCCGCAACTGCGCTGACAGCGCCCGGACCTGGCGCTTCACCGGGTCCAGTCCGACCATCCGCTCCAGCGCGTCCAGGGCGGCGTCCAGCTCCTGCCGGCTGCCCGAGCGGCCGGGGGAGGCGCGGTGGGCCGGCACCGCCTGCGAGCCGACGGCGCGGCCGGGGAGGAACAGGGTGGCCGCCGGACCGGGCTCGGCCGGTGCGCCGGTCCCGGAGCCGCTGCGGGCGCCCGCGCCCTGCGGCGCGGGCCCCTCGAACGCGCCCGGCCCCTCGAACGCCCCTGGCCCGGAGCGTGGTTCGGGGCCGGCGCCGCCCTCGGCCCCCGGTCTCGGACCGCCTGCCGAGGGGCTGCCCGCCGACGGGCCGGTCTCCGCCTGCGGCCCGACGGCCTCGCCGACGCCCTGGCCCGCCCCCGGGACGTCCTCGAAGGCCTCGCGTGGGCCGAAGCCCTCGTCCACGGTGTAGCCGGCCGGCAGGCCGCCGGCGAAGTCGCCGCGGAAACCGGCCGGGAAGTCCGCCGGGAGGCCGGCGGGCGGTTCACCCGGGTAGTCCGTGCCGAAGCCCGTCCCGGGCTCGGTCGGGCGGCCGGCCTCGGGGCCCGCGGTGTACCCCACCGGCAGGTCGTCCTGGGTCTCGTAGTCCGCGCCGTAGCCCGCGGCGGCCCCGAAGGCCTCGGCCGCCCCCAGCTCCTCCGCCGGGTCGTACGCCTCGTCGGTGCCGAAGCCGGCCACCGGCCCGGCCTCGCGCCCCCCGCCGGCGCCTTGTCCGCCGCCCGCCGGCCCGCTGCCGGTGACGCCCTCCAGCAGCGCGTCCACCAGCCCGTCCTCGGCGGAGATCGCCGTCAGCCGGGCGGCGGTGTCCATGAACGCGGGGTCGGCCCGGTGCACCGCGCGGTACAGCGGCAGGGCGGCGGCGCTGCGTCCGGCGCCCTCGTAGGCCCGGGCGAGCCAGTAGCGCAGCTCTTTGCGCTGCGGCTGCTCGGACCGGCAGCGGGCCAGCGAGGCCGCCAGCGGGCCCTGGGCCTGTGCGCACATGTCCAGCCGTACCCGCGCCATTCCGCCGAAGAGGCCGGCCTCGATGCCGAGCAGCGGGTCGTCCAGCAGCCGGTCGGTGTCCCGGATGAGCTGCTCCCAGTCCTTCAACAGGTAGGAGCGGCAGGCGTGCAGGAAGCGCACCGAGGGGTCCTCGCCGGGCGGCGGGCACTGGGCGAGGGCGATGTCGAGTTCGGTGAGGTGGCGCCCGTCGAGCCAGTGCGAGGCGTGCGCGAGGGCCAGGTCGCGGGCGTCCTCCAGCACGGGCTGGACCCACCAGCCCAGCCAGTACCAGGAACTGAGCGGGCGTCGGTGCCGGCTGCGCTGTTCGCCGAAGCGTTTGCGGTGCCGGTGCATCGCCAGCAGGGCGCCCGAGGTGTCGCAGCGCAGGGCGTGCAGGCCGAGCCAGGCGTCGGCCATTCCCGGGTCGAGGCGCACCGCCGCCCGGAACTCCTCCTCCGCGCGCGCGTACGCGCCGGCCGTGTAGGCGTCCATCGCCCGCAGCCAGGCGCGGTCGGCGAGCCTGCCGGGGCCCCCGCCCGCGTTGTTGCTGTCGGAACTCTCCACCGTCGTCACTCACGCCCCCCGCGGTGTGCATCGGAGCTCGGCCGGCTGCATGGTTCGCCGGTGGAGAGAGCCCCCGGGGCGCATATGCGCCTGCCAGGAATCGTACCGGCGCGGAGCTGATCCGGAAGGGTGCCGCGCCAGGTCAAATCCAAACGGCGCCCGGCTCGTTGGGGTACGGGGCAAGGAGAACGGCATCTCCGGCTCACGGGGGAACAAGCCGGAGATGCCGTGTCTGTGGTTGCGCGATCAACAATCTCGCGACGAGGGAAAACCTAGTTCCCTGCGACGGCCCAGGTCAAGGGAGGTTCGGCAGCTCACCGAGGGTGCCGGAGGCGATCCGTCCGGTTACTCCGTCCACCCGGCTGTCGGCATACGGACGGCTCGGGTCGGCGGCGAAATGTTCCCGCTCGGCCCGCGCCCAGCCGGCCCAGAATTCGGCCAGTTCCGGGCCGTCCCGAAGCTCCCCGCGCCGGCGTGCGGCCGGCGCGTCCAGCTCCATCCAGACCAGCCCGGCCAGCCAGGGCCGCACCGCCCGCCGGCCGGCGCCCACGCCCTCCACCAGTACCACCGGGGCCGCCGGTACCGTCCGGGTGCCCTGGAACCGGTGCAGCGTCCAGTCGTACACCCGGTGCCGGGCCGCCCGGCCGGCGGCCAGCGGCTCCAGGACCTCGCCCCGCAGCCGCCCCGTCCACCCGAACGGCTCCGCGTGCGTCGCCAGGTCGTCCAGATGGACCACCGGCGCACCGCCGAGCGCCGCGGCCAGCCGGCCGGCGAAGGTGGTCTTGCCCGACCCGGCGTGGCCGTCCACCCCGATCAGGCGGACCGGCCCGCAGGACGGCGCCGCCGCGGCGAGCCGCGCCGCCAGCGCGCTCAGCCCCGGGTCACCGTCCCGACCAGCACAGTCCGTCACAGCGATCACTGTACGGGCGCCCACCCGGCGGCGGCGACGGTGATCGGCCGCCGGCCGTGACGGCCGGGCCCGGATCGGGCATACTCACATCGCCAGACATGTGAACGACCGTTCACCGCGACCCGGTGACGGTCGGGCCGACCTGCCACACCCGTGCCGTGCCCGCCACCTCTGGGCCCGGCGCCCGATCGAGGAGGCGACCAACCGCCATGAGCCCCGCACCCGCGAAACCTGTGGACCGCCAGCTCCCCAGCGACGAGGCCCGAGAACTCCTGAGCCTCACCCGCGACCTGGTCCAGCGCGAGCTCGCACCGCGCGCAGCCGGGGACGAGGCGGCCGACCGCTTCCCCCGCGAGGTCTTCCGCACGCTCGGCGAGGCGGGGCTGCTCTCCCTCCCGTACGGCGAGGAGCACGGCGGCGGCGACCAGCCGTACGAGGTCTACCTGCAGGTCCTGGAGGAGCTCGCGGCCGGCTGGCTGGCCGTGGGCCTCGGGGTCAGCGTCCACACCCTCTCCTGCCACGCCCTCGCCACCTTCGGCAGCGACGAGCAGCGCGCAGCCTGGCTGCCCGCGATGCTCGGCGGCGACCAGCTCGGCGCCTACTGCCTCTCCGAGCCGCAGTCCGGCTCCGACGCCGCCGCCCTGCGCACCCGTGCCGAGCTCGACGGCGAGCAGTACGTGATCAGCGGCACCAAGGCCTGGATCACCCACGGCGGCCAGGCCGACTTCTACAGCACCCTGGTGCGCACCGGCGAGGACGGCCCGCGCGGCATAAGCTGCCTGCTCGTCCCGGCCGGCAGTGCGGGCCTGTCGGCGGCGCCGCCGGAGCACAAGATGGGCATGCGCTCCTCACCGACCGCCCAGGTGCACTTCGACGGTGTGCGGGTCGCCCGCGAGCGGCTGATCGGCACCGAGGGCCAGGGCTTCCAGATCGCCCTCTCGGCCCTGGACTCCGGACGCCTCGGCATCGCCGCCTGCGCGATCGGCGTCGGCCAGGCCGCCCTCGACCTCGCCGTCGACTACGCGGGCAGCCGCCGCCAGTTCGGCCGCCGGATCGCCGACTTCCAGGGCCTGTCGTTCATGCTCGCCGACATGGCCACCCAGCTCGAGGCCGGCCGCTCGCTCTACCTCGCCGCCGCCCGCCGCCGCGACGCCGGGCTCTCCTTCTCCAAGGAGGCCGCGATGGCCAAGCTGTTCTGCACCGACGCGGCGATGCGGGTCACCACCGACGCCGTCCAGGTGCTCGGCGGGTACGGGTACACCCAGGACTTCCCGGCCGAGCGGTACATGCGCGAGGCCAAGGTGCTGCAGATCGTCGAAGGCACCAACCAGATCCAGCGACTGGTGATCGGTCGCCACCTCACCGGTAGCTGACAGCAGGAAGGTTGACGATCCGTCAACCGAAGACCCGTCCGGTCCGGCGGCCGCCCTGTCCCGACGGTGGGCGCCGGACCGTACGAGTTCCGTACGCGTCCCGTGCGGTCAGCGGCGGGCGAGCTGCGCCGCCGGGCGGCGACCGGCCTGCACGGAGCGGCCCGCCGCCGGGCGGGAGGCCGTGCGCTGGGCCGGCACCGCGTCCGGGGCCGGTGCCACGGGCTGCGCGCCGGCGGCCTTCACCGGGCTGTGCGCCACGGCGTGCGAGAACGGCTGGGTGCGCCAGTCCAGGGCTGCGGGCAGGGCCAGCAGCCCCTCCAGGCCGGCCGCGACCGTGTCCTCGGGAGCGTCGATCTCCGCCAGGTCGTCCGCGGGCACGCCCGAACCGGGGCACAGCGCGGGGGAGAAGGGGTGCCAGGCGGTCGGCAGGACCGCGTGCTGCGGGAGCCGCTCCTCGTCGCCCACCAGGGCGATCGGGCGGTCGCACTCGGGGCAGTGCACCCGGATGATCTCCCAGGTGTCGGCCTCGCCGGGGTCCGTCCCCGGGGTCGGGCCGTACGAGACCGCGAAGGTGTCGCGGTCGTTCGTATCGTGGGTGTCGTCCGCGCTCAGCGAGCGCTCGTCAACGGCAGACATGGTGATCCCCCTCGGATCGGGCCGGCCTGGTCGGCCAGGGCCACAACCAGCACTTCCCGCCGACGGGGGCTCATAATCCTGCGGTGGGTGGCACGGTGATGCACGGGGTGTGTCCTTCGCCACATTCGTCCGGCACATGACACATCCTATATGCGGCGGCTCGCCGCCGGAGCGCTTTGGTCCGGCGGCGACGGTCGTCGCTCCCGCGGTCGCTTCGCTCCCTTCCTCGCTCCTCGCTTTCGCCACCGGCGCGCTCCTTTGGCTCGCCGCCGGGTGGGTGGTGGGTGGTGGGCGGGGGTCACTACGGGGGTGGCTCGAGGCCAGGTGGGTATGGGCGGGGGTTACCGCGGGGGTGGCTCGTCGTCCTTGTACGGGGTGGCTCGCAGCCGGGCCGGGCGCTGGGGCGCACCCGCGCCCGGCCGCCAACGGCGGGTCAGGGAGGTCCGATCCTGGCGCACGGCCCGACCTGCCGAGCCGTGACGGCACACCCGACGAACCCGGCGGCGAGCCGCCGCAAAAAAGCAGAGTAGGTTTGCGCCTTGTGGAGGATCTCGACCAGCGCATCGTTCAGCTGCTCCTTGAGGACGGCCGGATGAGCTACACGGACCTGGGCAAGGCCACCGGCCTGTCCACCTCGGCGGTGCACCAACGGGTGCGTCGCCTGGAGCAGCGCGGGGTGATCCGCGGGTACACGGCGATCATCGACCCCGACGCCGTCGACCTCGCGCTGACCGCGTTCATCTCGGTCAAACCGTTCGACCCGAGCGCCCCGGACGACACCCCGGACCGCCTGGCCGGGCTTCCCGAGATCGAGGCCTGCCACAGCGTGGCGGGGGACGAGAACTACATCCTCAAGGTGCGGGTCGGTGCCCCCGGCGACCTGGAGGACCTGCTCGCCCGGATCCGCAGCGCGGCGGGTGTCTCGACCCGGACGACCGTCGTCCTCTCCACCCCGTACGAAGCGCGCCCCCCGAAGCTCTGAGACGCGCCCCCCCGGGGCGTTCGGCCGGACGGTGCGGGTGCAGACTTGGGCCCATGACCGAACGCACCTCCCGGACCGTGCTGCTGCGCGGCGGATCCGTCTACAGCCCCGCCGACCCGTTCGCCACCGCGATGCTCGTCGAGGGCGAGCACGTCGCCTGGGTCGGCAGCGACGGTGCCGCCGAGGCCTACGCGGACGTCGCGGACGAGATCGTCGAGCTGGACGGTGCGCTGGTCACCCCCGCCTTCGTGGACGCCCACGTGCACGCCACCTCGGCCGGCCTGGCGCTCACCGGCCTGGACCTGACCGGCTGTCCCTCGCTCGGCGAGGCGCTGGCGCGGATCGCCGGCTTCGTCCGGGCCGCCGCCGAGCAGGCGGGCGGAGCGGCCGGCGTGCTGATCGGGCACGGCTGGGACGAGACCGGCTGGGCCGACGGCCGCCCGCCCACCCAGGCCGAGTTGGACGCGGCCGCCGGCGGCGCCGCCCTCTACCTCTCCCGCACCGATGTCCACTCCGGGCTCGCCTCGACCGCGCTGCGCGTGCTCACCCCCGGCCTGGCCGCCCTGCCCGGGTACAGCGCCGACGGACCGCTGACCCGGGACGCCCACCACGCGGTGCGCCGGGCCGCCCTCGCCCACCTGACGCCGGAGCAGCGCCGGGCCGCCCAGCGGGCCGCCCTGGCCCGGGCCGCCGCGCTCGGCATCGGCTCCCTGCACGAGTGCGCGGGCCCCGACATCTCCTCCGAGCAGGACCTCACCGACCTGCTCGCGTTGGCCGGGCAGGGCGACACCCCCGAGGTCTTCGGCTACTGGGGCGAGCTGGGCGGCGTCGAGGCCGCCCGTCGCCTGGGCGCCGTCGGCGCGGGCGGCGACCTCTTCGTGGACGGCGCGCTCGGCTCGCACACCGCCTGCCTGCACACGCCGTACCAGGACGCGCCGCACACCGGCACTGCCTATCTGACCGCCGAGCAGGTCGCCGACCATGTCGCCGCCTGCACCGAGGCCGGCCTGCAGGCGGGCTTCCACGCGATCGGCGACGCCGCGCTGACCGCCGTCCTGGACGGTGTCCGGGCCGCCGCCGACCGGGTCGGCCCGGCCCGGGTGAAGGCGCTGCGCCACCGGGTCGAGCACGCCGAGGCGCTGGACGACAAGGCGGTCGCCGCCTTCGTCGAGCTGGGCCTGGTCGCCTCCGTCCAGCCCGCCTTCGACGCCGCCTGGGGCGGGCCCGAGGGCATGTACGCCCAGCGGCTCGGCGCCGAGCGGGCGGCCGGGCTGAACCCCTTCGCCGCGCTGCTGCGGGCCGGCGTCCCGCTGGCCTTCGGTTCGGACGCCCCGGTCACCGCCCTGGACCCGTGGGGGACGGTGCGCGCCGCGGCCTTCCACCGCACGCCCGAGCACCGGATCTCGGTCCGGGCCGCGTTCACCGCCCACACCCGGGGCGGCTGGCGCGCGCTGGGCCGCGACCAGGACGGTGTGCTGGTGCCCGGCGCGGTCGCCAGCTACGCGGTGTGGTCCGCCGGCGAGCTGGTGGTGCAGACCCCCGACTCCCGGGTGGCCGGCTGGTCCACCGACCCCCGCTCCGGCACCCCCGGCCTGCCCGACCTGACCCCCGGCGCGCCGCTGCCGGTCTGCCGGCGCACCGTCGTCCGGGGCCGGACCGTCCACGTGGCCTGATCCCCGCCGCGCCGCCGCGTCCCGGGTCCGCTCGTCGGCCACCCGGGGCGTGGCCACCCCGTTATCCGTACACCTCCGGATCCGGGGTACCGTCTTCGCACGGCGTTCGGACAACGGACGGCGAAGAACGCGCGAACACGTACGACCAGAGAGATGGTGCGCAGGTGGCACTGCCCGTCACGCAGGAGCGGTCGGCATCCGGGCCCGCGCCCGAGGAGCCCGCCTCGGCACCCGCGGCCGGCCGGGGCGCCCGCGCCCTCGCCAAGGTCCGCGCCGGCCTGCCCCGCACGGGGCTGGCCGTCCTCCTCGGCCTGCTGCTCGGCGCGGCGTTCCCCCCGTACGACCTCTGGCCGCTCTCGATCGTGGCGGTGGCCGGGCTCTGTCTGCTGACCCGGGGCCGGACCGCCCGGCAGGGCGCCTGGACCGGCTTCGCCTTCGGCCTGCCGTTCTTCGTGCTGCTGCTCAAGTGGCTGACGGTGATCGGGACGGACGCCATGATCGGCCTGTCGGTGGTCGAGGCGCTGTTCGTCGCCGCGCTCGGCGCCGGCCTCGCCGTCACCTCCCGGCTGCCCGGCTGGCCGCTCTGGACGGCCTGCCTCTGGGTCACCCAGGAATGGGCCCGCGACCGGCTCCCGCTCGGCGGGTTCCCCTGGGGCCGGCTGGCCTTCGCCAACACCGCGACTCCCTTCACCCCGCTCGCCGCGCTCGGCGGCGCCCCGCTGGTGACCTTCGCGGTCGCCCTCTGCGGAGCCCTGCTGGCCTGGGCGGCGCTGCGCCTGCGCGGTCCGCGCCGGGCCCCGCGCGCCGCCGCGCTGGCGGCGCTGGGAGCCGTCGCGGCCGTCCTCGCCGGGTACGCCGTTCCGGTGCCGACCGCGGCCGCCGACACCCTGAAGGTCGCCATCATCCAGGGCAACGTGCCCAACCCCGGGATGGACTTCCTCGGCCGCCCGATGCAGGTGCTCAACAACCACGCGGAGGCCACCGAGAAGCTGGCCGCCGACATCGCGGCCGGCCGCCGCGAGCGCCCCGACGTGGTGATCTGGCCGGAGAACGCCTCCGACCTGGACCCGTTCAGCGACCCGCTGGCCTACCGGCGGATCGACCAGGCGGTGAAGGCCGTCGGCGTCCCCACCCTGATCGGCACCCTGGTCGACGGCCCGGACCCGCAGCACGTCCAGAACGAGGGCATCGTCTGGGACCCGAAGACCGGCCCCGGCGCCTCCTACACCAAGCAGCACCCGGTGCCGTTCGGCGAGTACGTGCCCTTCCGCGCCGAACTCTCGAAGATCATCACCCGGCTGGACCGGGTCTCCCGCGACTTCTGGCCCGGCACCTCGACCGGTGTGATGCAGCTCGGCCCGGCCCGGATCGGCGACGTGATCTGCTTCGAGGTCGCCTACGACGAGATCGTCCGCGACACCGTGGACCAGGGCGCGCGGGTGCTGGTCGTGCAGACCAACAACGCGACCTACGCCCTCAGTGGCCAGCCCGACCAGCAGTTGGCGATGTCCCGCCTGCGGGCCGTCGAGCACGGCCGGGCCGTGCTGATCGCCGCGACCAGCGGCATCAGTGCCGTGATCGCCCCCGACGGTTCGGTGGTCACCCGCACCGACGAGCTGACCGCGGCCGAGATCGCCGCGACCGTGCCGCTGCGCGACGGGCGGACGGTGGCCGACCGGCTCGGCGCCGCCCCCGAGTGGATCGTCGCCGTCGCCGGACTGCTGGCCTGCGGCGTCGCGGTCGGCGCCGGCGTGCGCCGCCGCCGTGGCGGGCGGCCCACCGACGGAACACCCGCCGGCGACGATGCGTTGAACCCGGTGGTGCCGTAACCGCCCCGGACTCCGCCGGGCGGCGCGAAGAGCACCGCGATGGAGTGGATCCGTACCGTGACCCAGCAAGCTACCCCCGCCCGCCCGGCCCCTCGGGGCAGAATCCGGCGGGTGCTGCCGCTGCTGATGACCATCTGGCTGGTCCTGGAGATCTGGCTGCTGGTCCAGGTCGGCTCCGCGATCGGCGGGTTCGCCGTCGTGCTGCTGCTGCTCGCCGGTGTGCTGCTCGGCGGCTGGCTGATCAAGCGGGCCGGCCTGAAGGCCCTCTCGGCGGCCTTCGAGCAGAGCCGTGACCCCAAGCCCCAGCAGGCCCAGACCGGCACCAGCCTGACCGTGCTGGCCGGGCTGCTGCTGATCCTTCCGGGGTTCCTCTCCGACCTGCTGGCCGTGACCCTGCTGCTGCCGCCCACCCGGGCGCTCTGGCGGGCGGCCGGGCGCAAGGCGGCCGGCGCCGCGCTGCGCCGCTCCCCGGTGGCCGGCACCGATCCGTTCGCGGACGCGGTCCGGCTGCAGGAGCAGCTGAGGATCCACCGCCCGGACGGCAAGATCGTCCAGGGCGAGGTGGTCGACCCGGCCCAGGGCCCGCGTGGCCCGGAGACCGGTTACCGCCCGCCGATCACCGGCTGAGCCACCGGGCCCCGGTCCGGCCGGCCACCGGACGGACCCGATCTGCACCGCCGTTCCCCGTGGGGGCGGCCCGCCGCACCCCGGCGGGTCGCCCCCACGGGCATGACCGTCGCCCCCACGGGCATGACCGGGGGCAGCGCGGAGAGGGGTGGACGGAGGGGCCCCGGGTCGGGCGCCAAAGGGACCGAAGGCGCCGGGCGGCCCCGGCCGGGCATCCGGGCCGACGCGCCCGCGCCCACGGGGACCCGCCTGCGGACACGGCCAGCTCCGGACACACGGTCTCCGGACACACGGTCTCCGGACACACGAAAGGGACCCTGAACAATTCCAGGGTCCCTTTTCGACTGCCTCCCGCACAGGGCGGGAGCGAGGTCAGGCGCTCTTGCGGGTGTCGCGCGGGTGCACCGCGAGATTCATCCCACCGGAGCGGAGCACGGCCAGCCGCTCGGCCAGCACCTCCTCCAACTCCTCGCGCGTCCGGCGCTCCATCAACATGTCCCAATGGGTACGCGTGGGCTTGGTCTTCTTCTCCTCCGGCTCGTCGCCGTCGAGAAGTACTGCTTCCTGGCCGCAGAATCGGCATTCCCAGGCCGAGGGAATCTCCGCTTCCACGGAGAAGGGAACCTCGAATCGGTGTCCGTTCTGACATGCATACTCGACAGTCTGGCGCGGAGCCAGATCGATACCGCGGTCGGTCTCGTAGCTAGTGGCCCCGAGTCGCGTGCCGCGAAGAGCTCGCTCGCTCATGAATCGTGCCTCCCGGGCTTATGGCCCACAGGACTAGTTGGTCGCTGTTCTTCGTCAGTTCGGTCAACGCCCGGCTGTCGACGAAGATTCCCGTCCGGGGACATGCGTCGTTTGGCGTGCCGCCCCTGTTTGTACCCATCAGCGCCCGATTTGTCACATCTGGCCGGTGATATCACCCTAGGTGTCACTAATTTCACAACTGGTGATCAGTTCGGGTTTCAACCATGAGCGTAGCGGTTCGCCGCTTTCCCGGCGCGGCCGGGCCCCGGCGGCGGCCCGCGCCGCACCCGGCGCCGCCGCGCGTCCGCGGGGGTCCCGGCCGCGCCGGGCTCACCAGACCGGGCGCGGACGCACCGGCGCGTGCTCCTTGCCCAGTTCGACGCCCAGCTCGACCGGACGCTCGACGTGGACCTCCTCCGCCGGGCCGTCCGGGCCGCCCGCCGGCTGCTCCCCGGCCCGCCGCACCGGCTCGGCCGGGGGTGCGGCCGGCGCCGCCGCCTCGGTCCGGGTGTCCCGGTGCGGCAGCAGCGCGATCACCGCGTCGCGCAGCTGGGCGGGTGCCTCGTCGTCCAGCGGGTCCACGGTCGCCGGCACCTGCAGCCGGACGGGGGCGGCGGTGCCGATCCGGGCGTAGCCGCGCCCGGCGGGGGCGTGCGCGGCCGGCACGATGTCGAGCGGAGCGCCGAGTGCGGCGTGCCCCTCCTCGGGCGTGGTGGGGCCGAGCACCACCCGGGCCCGGGTGGTGGCGCGCAGGGTGGGGGTGATCCGGTCGCGGGCCTCGATGTCGTCGGCGATCACCACCGTGACCCGGGCCGCGCGGCCGTGCCGCAGCGGGGTCTCCAGCAGGTCCTGCGGGTCCGGGCGGCCCTCGGCGTGGGCCAGCTCGCTCAGTTCGGTCGGGTGGTCGAGCAGCAGCCACAGCGGCCGGGTGACGTCCTCCGGCGGGGTGGTGCCGGCGTGCCGGGCGGCGTTCAGCGCCGTCAGCCGCCGCGCGGTCTCCTGAGCGGCCCACTCCAGTGCGGCGAGGGTGCCGTGCAGGCTGGTCTCGACGGTGTGCACGCCGGGCCGGTTCACCAGGCAGGCGTGCTCCCCGGTGCCGGCGCCGTCGATCAGCACCAGGTCGGCGAACGGCAGGGCCTGCAGGGCGATCGAGCGGATCAGGGTGGAGGTGCCGTGGCCGGTGGTGCCGAGGGCCAGCAGGTGCGGCTCGGAGGAGCGCGGGCCGGTACGCCAGATCACCGGCGGCTGCTGGGTGCTCACCCCGGCCTGGGTCACCGGGATCATCCGGCGGCTGCCGGCCTCGTCGGTGAAGCCGAGCACGATCTCGCCGGGGGCGGTCACGAAGCGCTGGGCGGCGATGTCGGTGGCCAGCGGTGCGAGCGCGCTGACCCGCAGCCGGTTGGACTCCTCGTCCCAGTCGAAGCGGTACTCGCGGGCCCGGCCCGCCTTGCCCTGGACGACCTGCTCGATCCGGGCCCGGGCGGCCGGCTCGGTGTCGGTGAAGTACGCCGGGTAGGCGAGCTCCAGCTCGGTCAGCCGGCCGTCGCCGTCGAACTCCCAAGAGCCGAAGGCCGTCCGGAACCCGTTCTCGTTGCCGTAGAGCGGGCTCAGGTCGTCGGGCAGGGCCAGGTACGGGGTGAGCGCCGCGTAGAGCGCGGTCAGCTTGACCTCGGCGACGTCGGGCTCGGGCGGGGCGGCCGGCGTCCTGGGCCCCCGGCCGACCCAGGCGGCGCTGGCCATCAGGCCGATCAGGGTGAACAGCGGCCCGTGCGGCAGCAGGAAGATGCCGAGCACCATCGCCGCGCAGAGGAAGAGCGTCGGTCCTCGCCGGTCCTTCGGGGTGGCCTGCCAGCGGCCCTTCGCCCACTCGGCGTGGCGCCTGAGCCCACGGCCGATGAGGGTGATCGGCGCGAACATGTCTGCGGCGTGGTCGCCGGCCGTGCGGGCGAGCGTGCGGCCCTTGCTGAGGTGGCGGTTCAGGGACATTCCTGGGACTCCCCGGGCGAGTGGGACGGGTCGGTGGGGGACGGGGCGGAGCCGGTCGGTGCGGGGTGCTGCGGTGCGGGGTGCTGCGGTGCGGGCGGGCCGGTGCGGGTCGGTACGGTCCTGGCCGGTGGGGCCGGCCGGTGCGGTGTCGCGCCGCGGCCGGAGGTTGAACGGGCAGGCCCGGGGCGGTGGGATCCGCGCCCGGGCCTGTGCGGGGGAGTGGCGGCTCAGAACTTGATGCCACCCAGCAGGCCGGCCAGGCTCGCGCCGCCGGCCGTGATGCTCGGAGCGATGGACGAGCCCGCCACGTAGAAGCCGAGGAGGGCGCAGACCACGGCATGGGAGATCTTCAGACCGTCCCGGCGGAAGAAGAGAAAGGCGATGGTGCCGAACAGGACGATGCCTGAAATGGAGAGGATCACGCGTCTGCTCCTCGGGGAGGGGTGACAGGGACAGTGTCACGGAAAGTGCCCTAATCGTGACAAAAAGTAATAGATGATGGAACGACGCAAATGGGTGGTTCGATGCGGGAAATTCGATGACGGGTGTATGCGAACCGCGCGGCCGGGGCCGCTCAAGGGCTCTGTTCCGCCGTCCCGAGCCATTCCCGGCCCGCCACCCCCGGGGTGCAGCCGACGGGCGGAAGTTCGCCCGAACGGACGCGTAACCGACAGATCGACGTGTCGACATGTCGCGCGGCCGCGCACGGTGTGCTCCACATACCGGACACCTGCTGGATCGCCGGTACGCCCGGCCGCTACGGTGCCGTACGTCACGTCATCCCGCTGAAAGGTCCCCCCATGGCCGACTCCGTCGAATCCACCGGTCCCGCCGACGCCGCCGAGGCCGCCGCGCCGCAGGCCCCCGACGCCGACGTGATCGAGCTGGCCGGCCGGCTCTTCGACGCCGCCCGCACCGGCGACTCGGCCACTCTCGCCGCGTACGTCGACGCCGGCGCCCCCGCCAACCTCGCCAACGACCGCGGCGACACCCTGCTGATGCTGGCCGCCTACCACGGCCACGCCGACGCGGTGCAGGCCCTGCTGGAGCGCGGCGCCGACCCCGACCGGGCCAACGACCGCGGCCAGACACCGCTGGCCGGTGCCGTCTTCAAGGGCGCCGACGAGGTCCTCACCGTCCTGCTGGCCGGCGGCGCCGACCCCGGGGCCGGCACCCCGTCCGCCGTCGACACCGCCCGGATGTTCGGCAAGGACGACCTGGTCGCCCGCTTCACCACGCGCTGACCCGAGAGCCGTACGGGGCGTACGGCACCGCCGGCGGCCCGGTGTCCCCGCCCGGTGGGCGGCCGACCCGGCTCCCGGCCGTCGGGCGGGCCCCACGTAGGCTGGACGACCATGGAGAGCACCACGCAGAGCGCCGTCGAGATCCGCGTCACCGGCTACGGGCACCCCGACGCCCAGCGCCTTTCGGCGGAGGTCCAGGAGGAGTACGTCCGCCGCTACGGCGAGGGCGATCTCACCGACATGCACCCGGACCACTTCGAGCCGCCCGCCGGCCTCTTCCTGATCGCCTACCTGGACGGCGAGCCGGTCGCCTCCGGCGGCTGGCGCGCGAAGAAGGCCGGCCCGCACGGCCTGCGGGACGGCGACGCCGAACTCAAGCGGATGTTCGTGGCGCCGACCGCGCGCGGCCGGGGCCTGGCCCGGGCGCTGCTCCGCCGGCTGGAGGAGACCGCCGCCGAGGCCGGCCACACCCGGGTGGTGCTCGAGACCGGCACCCTGCAGCCCGAGGCCATCGCCCTGTACGCCTCCGAGGGGTACGCCGACATCCAGAAGTTCGGCCTCTACCGCGAGCACCCGCAGAGCGTCTGCATGGGCAAGGAGTTCCCCCCGGCCGCCGCGGGCGCCTGAGACCGGCCGCCGGGGCGGCCGTCGACCGGTCCGGCCGGCCGCGCCGCCCCGATCGCCCGCACCGGGGCCCCGGTCGCCACCGCTCCGGCCGGACCCGTCCGGGGCGGTCGCCCGGTCGCCCCGCTGGGTAGGCTCCCGGCCGACGGCGACGGAGGCGGGGGTATGACCAGCAGCAGCGAGCCACTGGTGGCACTGGTGACCGACGGCCTCCGGGGGGTCGGCACCGGCGCGGTCTGGGCGGTGGGCGACGCGGCCGGCGTACGCCAGGAGGGCCGGCACGGTCCGCTGGGGCGCTACCCGGGCGGACCGGAGATGGCCCGGGACACCCTGTTCGACCTGGCCAGCCTGACCAAGATCGTCGCGCTCTGGCCGTGCGCGGGCGCCCTGTGGTCGGACGGGCGGCTCCCGCTGGACGACCCGCTCGGCGGCTACTGGCCCGAGGTGGCCGGCCGCCCCGTCGGCGGGCTCACCGCCCGCCACCTGCTGACCCACACCGCCGGCCTGCCCCCGCGGACCAACTTCGCCCGGCTCTACGGCACCGACCCGGCGGCCGTCCGGGCCGGGGTGCTGGCCGCGCCGCTGCACCGCCCGCCCGGGCAGGCCGTGCAGTACACCGACCGGGCCGCGATCATCCTCGGGTACCTGGTCGAGGCCCTCGGCGGCGCCCCGCTGGCCGGGCTCGCCGCCGAGCAGGTGTGGCGGCCGCTCGGCATGACCGACACCGCCTTCGGCCCCCTCGGCCCCGACGAGCGGGCCCGTACCGCGCCGACCGAGTTCGACGCGGCCACCGGCGACTACTTCACGGGGGTGGTGCACGACCCCTCCGCCCGGCTGCTGGGCGGCGCCTGCGGCAGCGCCGGCGCCTTCTCCACCGCCCCCGACCTCGGCCTCTTCCTGACCTCGCTGCTCGGCTCCGGCGCCGCGGCCCGCTGGGTCGCCGAATCCCTGTGCGAGCAGACCGGCGGGCTGGCCCCGGCCCGCGGCCTGTCCTGGCTCTGCGCCCCCGGGACGGACCCCGCGGCGGGGACCTTCGTCCACTACGGCTTCACCGGCACCGCGATGTGGCTCTCCCGCCGGCAGGGGCGCTGGGCGGTCCTGCTCACCAACAAGGTCCACCTCAACCGCGAGCTGCAGCCGCTCACCGACCTGCGGAACGCCTTCCGTCGCGAGGTCTTCGGCTGAGCCCCGGGAGAGCGGGGCCGAAACGGCGGGGGCGCCGGAAACCCGGGCCGCCGCCGCGCCGAGGGGCGCGGCGGCGGCCCGCCGCAGGGGTGTCACCTCAGGCGAGGACCTTGGCCTTGGCCTTCTCGTACTCCGCCTCGTTGATGGCGCCGCTGCTCTTCAGCTCGGCGAGCTTGGCCAGCTCGTCCGCATGGCTGCGGGTGGGTCCGGCTCCGGCCGCGGTCTTCTGGACGTAGGAGCGGAAGTCCTTCTCGGCGTCCGCCCGCATCTGCATCTCCCGTTCGCCCATGCCCTTGCCGCGGGCGATGAGGTAGACCAGCACGCCCAGGAACGGCAGCAGGATCACGAAGATGGCCCAGCCCGCCTTGCCCCAGCCGCCGACCGAGTCGTCCCGGAAGAGGTCGCCGAAGATCCGGAAGAGCAGGAAGAACCAGAGGATCCAGAGGAACAGCCACATCATGGTCCAGAAGATGTTGAGCAACGGATAGTCGTCCATGGTGCCTCCTGCCTGGGCGGCCGCCCCCGGAAAGGGCGCGGCCGGTGAAGGGCCCCGTGCGACTCCTGCGAGCGCCTCGGCGGGACCACTCTCGCGTTCCACTGTGCTCCCGGCCGGTCGGCCCGCACCTCGCGGCGTGGGCCGACCGGGTGAACCGCGCGCCACCGCCGTCCGGGCCGGAGGTCAGTTCTCGGCCGCGATGATGCTCCTGAGGTGGTCCAGGTCCTGGCCGGAGAAGCCGGACGGCTGCAGGACGGTGTTCCAGCCGTCGACGTACTCGGCCTTGTACGAGTGGCCGTGGCCCGGCGGCACTCCCGTGGAGAACGGGAGGTCCGCTGTGACCTGCCAGAAGGTGACGAACGGGATCCAGAACATGCCCCCGAGCACGTCCCGGCCGGGCGGCTGGCTGATCCAGTCGGGCTTGCCCAGGATCAGGTTCGGACTCCACCAGACGATCGGGTCCGAGGGATGCATCAGGTAGAGGACCCTGGTGCCCTCCCACGTCCGGTCGGTCGGCGGGATCCCGGCGGCCGGGTCGTTGCTGAAGCGGACGGTGCGTCCGTCCTGGTAGACCGGCTGGACCTCGGGGCTGCCCGGGTCCCGGTGGTCGGTGAACTCGCGGAACAGCGTGTTGAAGTTGGGCGGCCCGGCGAACAGGGTGCCCGCGGTGCGGTTGCGCAGGTCCGCCTCCCCGCTGAACGCCGTCTCCGCGCCGAAGGAGCCGAGGCTCTCGCCGGCGACGTACAGCCGCGGCCGGGTGGTCTGGGGCAGCTTCGACCAGACCTCGTAGACGGCGTCGAACAGGTCGCGGCCCGCGGCCCTGGCCTTGGACTGGTCCACCAGGTAGGAGATCCAGGACGGCAGGTAGGAGTACTGCATCGCGACGGTGGCCGTGTCGCCGCCGCCCAGGTACTCGAAGGAGTCGACCGAGGCCGGGTCCACCCAGCCGCTCCCGGTGGTGGTCACCACCAGCAGGTTCGCCCGCTGGAAGCCGCCCGCCCGCTGCAGGTCCCGCACCGCCAGCGCGGCCCGGTCCTCCGTGTCGTCCGCCGACCCGAGCCCGGCGTAGGACCGGATCGGTTCCTGGGCCGGCCGGTGGGTGAACGAGGATATGTCGCCCTCGGACGGGCCGGTACCGACGAAGCCGCGCCCCTGCCGGCCCAGCGAGTCCCACGCCACGACCGAGCCCGGCCCGCCCGACCGCAGGGGGGTCGCCGGCTGCTGCGCGCCCTCGGGCGTGGCGTCGTCGCGGACCGAGAACACCTCGTTGGCGACGCCGACGAAGCCGTTCAGCAGCAGTCCGCTGACCACCAGGTAGGCCACGCCGGCGGTCAGCAGCCAGCCGACCGTGTGGGCCGCCCGCCGCCCGATCCGGCGGCTCAGCAGCCCCGCCGTCCAGCGGTACACCGCCCGGACGCCGCGTCCCGCCAGCAGGAGGAGCCCGAACACCACCACCGCGACCACGGGCGAGAGCACCACGAACCAGATGGTGTAGTCGCTCACCCCCATCAGCCCGCGGATCAGGTACTGCCAGTACTGGCCGAGCCCGAAGAAGACCGGGAGCAGCACGGCCGCACCGATCAGCAGGCACCGCCGGGCCCACGGCCTGGCGGGCCGGGCCTCGCGGTCGGCGAAGGCGCGCCAGACGGACGCGAGGAGGACGCCGAGCCCGTACCCGATCGCGGCGCCGATGCCCCACACCAGGCCCTGGACGATGCCGCCGCGGGGCAGCAGCGACGGCGTGAACGACAGGCAGGAGGCGACGAGGGCGCCCCAGCAGCCGGGAAGGGTGAGGGCCGGCTCCCAACGCTTCGCGGGCTCGCCCGCCGGTTCCGGGCCTCTGTCGAAGATTCTCACGGCGGCGACCGATCAAGAGGGCGCGGACGGCGCTTCGTGGGCGGTGGGCCGCCCGAGCTGCGGTCGCGGCACTGCGTGACCCGGCGGGACGCCTGCCCACTCCTCATGGTCGCCCCCGGCGTTCGGCGGCGCCAGGCAAGGGGTGGCGGGCCTCGTCCGGCCAGGCGCCACCCCTGAGCCCCGGTGTCCGTCCGCTCCCCGGTGTCCGTCGAGGCGGTTCGGGCCCACCCCCGGCACACGACCCGAAGCCGTCCGGCCGCCCACCGGTCCGCCCAGCGGTCCGCCCGTCCGGGCTGTGGTCCAGGCCGGCGGCGGGCCGGTGTCAGGCCCCGGTGCCTGCCGCGGCGGCGCCCGGGCGGGTGTCGGCGGCGGGGCCCCCGCTGACCGCGTCCAGGTACTCGGCGACCGAGTCCCGGTTGCGGATCAGGCAGTTGATGCGTTCGGTCATCCGGTCGCGTTCAAGGGTGAGAGTGGCGAGCATCTCGGGTGTGGCGTCGGGGAAGTGGATGGTTCGGGGCTTGTCGAGGCAGGGAAGGATCTGCTTGATGATCCTGGTCGGGAGCCCGGCGTCCAGCAGTCCCCGGATCTGCATCACCCGGTCCACGAAGCGCTCGTCGTACTCGCGGTAGCCGTTGGGCGAGCGGGCGGAGACGATCAGCTGCTGCTCCTCGTAGTAGCGGAGCAGCCGGCGGGACGTGTCGGTGCGTACCGACAGCTCTCCGATGCGCATGTGACTGGCCTCACACTCGGTCCCGGGTTGACCCTCACATATATGTGAGGGTTCAACCATAGCCGCCATGAGCACACAGTCACCAGTGGACATCGAGGCCGGACCCGATGCCGACAACCGAGCGGAGCAACGGAAACTCCCCGTCCTGGCGCTGCTGGCGCTGGCCACCGCCGTTTTCGTCACCTGCCTGACCGAGACGCTGCCGGCGGGCGTGCTGCCCGCGATGAGCGCCGACCTCCGGGTCAGCGATTCGGCCATGGGGCAGTCGGTGACGATCTACGCGATCGGGACCGCGCTCACGGCGATCCCGCTGACCGTGGCCACCGCCGGGTGGCGGCGCAAGCGGCTGCTGCTGACGGCGATGGCGGCCTTCGCCGTCGCCAACACCGTCACGGCGGTGTCGACCGACTACCCGCTGACCATGGCGGGCCGGTTCGTCGCCGGGGTGGCCGCCGGGCTGGCGTGGGCGCTGCTGGCCGGGTACGCCCGCCGGATGGCGCCGGTCCATCTGCAGGGCAGGGCGATCGCGATCGTCATGACCGGCATCCCGGTCGCGCTGTCGCTGGGCGTACCCGCCGGCACCTTCCTGGGCAGGGAGCTCGGCTGGGGGGTGGCGTTCGTGGTGATGTCGGCGCTGGCCCTGATCGTGATCGGGTGGATCACGGCGACCGTGCCGGACCACCCGGGACAGCGGCCCGAAGGCAGGGCCCGCATCCTGGGGGCGCTCGCCGTCCCCGGGGTGACGCCGGTGCTGTTCGTGACCCTGGTCTTCGTGCTGGCCCACACCGTCCTGTACGCCTACATCGCGTCCTACCTCGACCACCTCGGCATGGGCCGCTCCACCGACCTGGTGCTGCTGGCCTTCGGCCTCGCCTCGATGGTGAGCATCTGGATCGTGGGGGCCCGGATCCACCACCGGCTGCGGGCCCTGACGATCGGCAGCTCGCTGCTGGTCGCGGTGGCGGCGGCCGGGCTGGGCCTGTGGTCCGGCAGCCACCCGGCGGTCTACCTGGCGGCGGCGCTCTGGGGCCTCGGCTGGGGAGGCGTTCCGACCCTGCTGCAGACCGCGGTGGGCGACGCGGGCGGTGAACAGGCGGACGCCGCCCAGGCGATGCTGGTCACCCTGTGGAACGTGGCGATGGCCGCCGGCGGGGTCCTCGGCGGCGTGCTGCTGGGCGTCCTCGGCGCCGGGTCCTTCCCGTGGAGCGTGCTGATCCTGATGGTCCCGGTGGTGGCCGTGGTGGTCGCCGCCCGGAAGCACGGGTTCCCCCTCCGGCGCGGGTGAGCGCCGCCCGCCGATCAGGCGCACCGGCCGGCGAGTTCTCGGCGCCGCCGCATTCGTTCCGTTGACCGCACCCGTTCCGTTGACCGCTGACCGCACCGACTCGGGAGACCGTCCGCCGTGCCGTTGAAACAGATCCATCTCGCCGCTCAACTCCCCGGCGTCCAGAACACCGTGATCTGGTCGGACCCCCGCGCGGGCAGCCAGATCGCCTTCGACTCGTTCGCCCGGCTGGCCCGGACCGCCGAGCGCGGCAGGTTCGACTTCTTCTTCCTCTCCGAGGGCCTGCGGCTGCGCGAGCACAAGGGGCGGGTGCACGACCTGGACGTGGTGGGCCGGCCCGAGTCGCTCACCGTGCTGAGCGCGCTCTCCGCCGTCACCACACATCTCGGGCTGGCCGCGACGGTCAACTCCACCTTCAACGAGCCGTACGAGGTGGCCCGGCGGCTGGCCACCCTGGACCACCTGAGCCGGGGCCGGGCCGGCTGGAACGTGGTCACCAGCCATGACGCGTTCACCGGCGAGAACTTCCGGCGCGGCGGCTTCCTCGACGAGGCCGACCGCTACACCCGGGCCGCCGAGTTCCTGCAGGCCACGCGGGTGCTGTGGGACAGCTGGCGGCCGGGCGACTTCCGGGCGGACGCGGCCTCCGGCGAGTTCATCGGGGCCGGGGCCGGCGGGTTCGAGCACCGGGGCCGGCACTTCGACATCTCCGGGCGGTTCAGCACGCCCCCCGGGCCGCAGGGCCACCCGGTGATCATCCAGGCCGGGGACTCCGCCGAGGGCCGGGAGTTCGCGGCCTCGGACGCCGACGTCGTCTTCAGCCGGCACGGCGACCTCGCCGGCGGCCGGGCCTTCTACCGGGACGTCAAGCGGCGGCTCGCCAGGTACGGCCGTACCCACGAGGACTTGAAGATCATCCCCTCGGTCTCCTACGTCCTGGGCGACACCGCCGCGGAGGCCGCCGAGCACGCCGCCGAGACCGCCCGGGCCCAGGTCGGCCCGCAGACGGCGCTGATGCTGCTGGAGGCGGCCTGGGGCCGGGACCTGTCGGGGTACGACCCGGACGGGCCGCTGCCGGACGTCGACCCGCTGCCCGACGGCGTCACCGAGGGGCACACGCAGTTCCGCAAGGGGCGCGAGGAGACCGTCCGCCGCTGGCGGAGGATCGCGCAGGCGCGCGGGCTGAGCATCCGGGGCCTGGTCACCGAGGTCACCGCGCGGCCGACCTTCGTCGGGACACCGCGCCAAGTGGCCGACGCCATGAACGAGTTCGTGCAGACCGACGCCGCCGACGGCTTCATCCTCGCCCCGCACCTGGTGCCCGACGGGCTGGACGACCTGGTCGACCAGGTCGTCCCGCTGCTCCAGGAGATGGGCGTCCACCGCACCGAGTACACCGGCGGCACGCTCCGCGACCACCTGGGTCTGCGACCGCACCGCAGCACGGCGGCCGGCCACGACGGCACGGCCGGACGCACCGAGAAGGAGGCATCGTGACACGGCTCCACCTCGCGGTCGCGCTGGACGGCACCGGCTGGCACCCGGCGTCCTGGCGGGAACCGGGGGCCCGGCCCGCCGAGATCCTGACCGCCCGGTACTGGGCCGACCTGGTCACCGAGGCCGAGCGCGGCCTGCTCGACTTCGTCACCTTCGAGGACACCCTCGGCCTGCAGACCTCGGCCTTCCACCTGCCGGACGACCGGACCGACCACGTCAGGGGCCGGCTGGACGCCGTCCTGCTGGCGGCCGCGCTGGCCCCGCTGACCTCGCACATCGGCCTGGTCCCGACCACCAACGTCACCCACACCGAGCCGTTCCACCTGGCCGTCGGCATCGCCTCCCTGGACCACGCGAGCCGGGGCCGGGCCGGCTGGCGTCCGCAGATCACCTCGCGAGCGGCCGATGCGGCCCACTTCGGGCGGCGGACCACCCCCCAGCTGACCCCTGAGGACGTCCTCGACTCCGAGCTGATCGCCGCGCGACTGCGTGAACTGTTCGGCGAGGCGGGCGAGGTGGTCGAGGTGGTCCGCCGGCTCTGGGACAGCTGGGAGGACGACGCGGAGATCCGGGACGCCCCGACAGGGCGCTTCATCGACCGTGACAAGGTGCACCACATCGACTTCGAGGGCCGGCACTTCCGCGTCCGGGGCCCGTCGATCACCCCGCGCCCGCCGCAGGGCCAGCCGGTGGTGGCCGTCCTCGCCCACGCGAGCACGCCGTACGAGCTGGCCGCCGCCGGGGCCGACGTCGTGATCATCACGCCGCAGTCCCGCGCGGACGCCGTCACCAGGCTCGGCGGGTTCGGCCGGGCGCGGCAGCGGTCCGGCCGGCCGGCGGGGGAGCGGATCAAGGCCTTCGCCGACCTGGTGGTCCTCCTGGACGCGGAACCGGGCCGGGCCGCCGAGCGCAAGCGCCGGCTGGACGAGGTGGACGGCAGCGTGTTCGGCTCGGACGCGGCGGTCTTCACCGGTACCCCCGGCGAGTTGGCCGACCTGCTGCTGGAGTGGCAGGAGGCCGGACTGGACGGGTTCCGGCTGCGGCCGGGCGTGCTGCCGCACGACCTCGCCGCCATCACCGGCGGCCTGGTGCCCGAGCTCCGGCGACGCCGGGCGTTCCGTACCGCCTACGAGGCCGACACCCTGCGCGGACTGCTCGGCCTGCCCCGCCCCGCCAACCGCCATACGCGGGCCGGCAGCACGGGACCCGCCCGGTGACCGGCCCGCCGACCTGGCCGGCCCGCCCGGTCCGCCGAGCGCCCGGTGGACCGGTGACCGGCCCCGGACGCCTGGCGCTGGAGCGTCCTACACCAACGTTCGCCAGTAGTACCAGAACCGGTTGAGGATCATCAGCGCGATCACCGCGTACCAGAGGGCGGGCACCACCCAGTGGTAGCGGACGGCCTCCCGGACGACCGGGTGCAGGCGGGCGGGGAGGGGGACGGTACCGGTCCGCAGGTTGTGCAGGGTGAGGTACCAGAACAGGGCGATCGTGACGGCCCAGACGACCATGCAGTACGGGCACAGGGCGCCGATCCGGTAGAGCGCCTGGACGATCAGCCAGTGGGTGAAGGCCAGGCCGAGCACCGAGCCCAGCTGCAGCCCGAGCCAGAACCAGCGCCGGAACGCGGCTCCGGCCAGCGACCCGGCGCCGACGGCGAGGAGCACCGCGAAGGCGGCGATGCCCAGCAGCGGGTTGGGGAACCCGAAGACCTCGGCCTGCGCGGTGCGCATCACCGAACCGCAGCTGACGACCGGGTTGATGTTGCAGCTCGGAATGTACGAAGGGTCCGACAGCAGGCGGATCTTGTCGAAGGTCAGGACGGCCGAGGCGACCAGGCCGACGAGGCCGGCCAGCGTCAGCAGCAGGGCGAGGGCCCGGCCGGCCGGCACCGGGCCCCGGGCCGGGGCGGCGGGGCGCTCAGGACGCGCGGGGTGGGCGGGGTGTGCGGACAGGACGGTCATCGGGACGGACTCCAGTGGGTGTGGAACTCCGGTGGGCACGGCGGGGACCGGTCCGGCCCGGCCGGGAGAGGCCGGGCCGGTACCGGTGGTGCGGTACGCGTCCGCGTCGGCGGTCAGCGGTCGCCCGGCCGACGGCGGGCCGTACGCGACGGGCGGGCGGTGACCGCCCGCCGGCTCACCGGGCGCCGGCGGCCTGCCGCAGCTGGGCGGTGAGCTGCTCGGCCGTCAGGGGCCGGCCGCTGCTGTCGGCCAGCTTGACCGGCCTGCCGTCGAGCTTGACGGTCGGCGTGCCGGTCACCCCGCTGGAGTTGAACGCCTCGGCCACCTTGGCCGCCCACGGCGCGTAGGTGCCCTCGGTGACGGCCTTGGTGAAGGCCTCGGTCTTCAGCCCCGGGACCTGCTCGGCCAGCGCGAGGATCCGGTTGACGTCCCCGAAGCCGTCCTCGCGCTCCTCGGGCTGGTTGGCGTAGAGCACGTCGTGGAACTGCTTGAACTTGTCCACGCCTTCGTTGGCCGCGGCCCCGGCGGCGGCCAGCGCGGTGCGCGAGCCCCGGCCGCCGAGATTGACGTCCAGGAAGGCGGCCAGGTGGTACTCGATCTTGTAGGTACCGTCGTCCGCGAGCTGCTGGACGGCCTTGCCGTGCGCCTTCTCGAAGGTCTTGCAGACGGGGCAGCGGAAGTCCTCGAACACCTGCAGCGTGTGCGCGGCGTCCGGCTTCCCGTAGGTGATCACGGTGCCGTCCGGGCCGGAGGTGTTGGCCGGCACCACCAGCGGGCCGGCCGGGCCGGCGGTCCTGGCCGGGTCGCCGGCGGCGGCCGGGACGGCCTTGGCGCCGCCGCCCGCGGTGCCGATCGCCAGGGCGGTGCCGCCGGCCAGGGCCAGCACCGCGACGATCGCGGCGCCCGTCACGATCCGCCGGCGGGTCCGGGCGGACCTGGCCTCCAGGCGGTGGGCCTCCTGGATGCGCTCGCGGGCCGTCGGCAGGGAGGCGCGGTGCGGGTTCTGCGGCGGGAGCTGCTGGGCGCTGCCCGGCGCGGTGCTCCGCTGCTCGGCCGGGTCGCCGGCGGCGGGCCGGATCGGGCTGTCGGACATCGGGCTGCTGGACATCGGGCTCTGGGGCATCGGGCTCTTGGACATCGGGTCGACTCCTGGACGGATGCGGCGCGGGCGGCCGCGGCCCGGGGCGCACCGCCGGAGGGCGGGTGCGGGCGGGCGGCGCGGGGGCCGGGCGGTGGATGCTCTGGACGGCCGGGGTGGGCGCGTCGCCGGGGCACCGTCGTCCGGGCGTGCCCGGGGGAGCCGGGCAGGGACGGCGGACGGTCTCAGGCGGCGGGCGCGAAGGCCGGCGGGCCGCGTCGGGGGGCCGGGCCGCGCAGAACGTCCTGGTGGCGCGGTCGCGGAAGGTCCGGGACCGGCAGCGGGACCAGCCGGACGGGGCGGGCCGGCACCGGCGCGAGCAGCAGCAGCCGCCGGAGCGGACCGCCGAGCGACTCGCGCAGGGCGCGCAGCGCGCTCGCCAGACCGCTCAGCGCGGCGTCGCCCAGCCGGAGCCAGACGGCCGCGACGACGGCCACCAGCAGGTGGACCAGCAGCAGGAACAGCTGGGCGGCGGCGGGGGCGACCGGGCCGGTGCGGCCGAGCGGGCCGGGGAGGAACGAGCCGTCCAGCGAACCGCCGCCGCAGACCAGCAGGTTCATCCCGTGGACCGGGCCGTGGCCGGCGCCGAAGGCCGGCGCACAGGTCGTCTGGCCGAGGTTGAAGGTGGTGTTCAGCAGCAGCTCGACGGGGACCAGCACCGCCGAGATGTGCAGCAGCCCCCGCTCGGCGCCGGCCAGTGCGGCGGCGGCCAGGAAGACCACCACGGTCGCGCCGGCCAGCAGGCCCAGCGGCAGCGGGCGGCCGGTGACGACGACCTGGCCGGCCGCGGAGAGCGGCACGGCGAGCGCGGTGAACACCGCTGCCCGCAGGGCCCTCGTCGCGTGGCTGGTCGTCATGTTCGGGAGTATGCCATGCGACCGGCCGGCGGCACGAGGCCGTCCCGCGCAACGGCCGCCCTGGGACGTACGGGTGTCGCAGTCTCGGGTACCCGTTCGTCACCGGGGTGCCGCGGCTTCACTCCTGGGGCGGTTTCGGCCGCGAATCCGGGTGATCGACACCGGGCCGCTCTCAGGGCGGTTGCAGAATCAGCCGATGGACAACGCCGCTCACTCGCCGCAGGCCTCCCAGGCCCCCCAACTGCCGCAGCCCGCCCACTCTTCGGAGCACTCCGCGCCCGCGCACCCGACCCACCCGACCGGTGCTCCGCACGGCCCCCAGGGGCCTTCCGGACCGCACGCCACGGAGCACCCCGCGGAGCATCAGGACGACCACCCGGACGACCACCACCCGCCGCAGGACGGCCACCCGTCCCACGACCAGCACCACCCGCCGGACCCGCACCCGGAGAACCCGAACCCGCCGCACGACGGTCACCCCTCGCACGACGGCAGCCCCCCGCACGACGGCCACCCGCCGCACCTCCCACATCCTCCGCACGTGCCGGCGCCCCCCTGCAAGCCGCCGCCGCCCCCGCCGCCCTGCCCGCCACCACCACCCTGCCCGCCGCCCAAGCCCGATCCCCCGCTGCCACCGGTGGTCCATCCGCCGGACCCGCCCGTGCCGCCGCCTCCGCCACCGCCCGACCCGCCGTCACCTCCGCCACCGCCACCGCCACCACCGGTGAAGGCGGCGGCGCCGGAGCCGGTCAAGGCCGCGCCGACGCCGGCCGCGCCCGTCCCGGTGAAGCCCGCCAAGGCCAAGGCCGTCGTGGTGGCCGCCCCGCCCGCACCGACCCTGCTCCCGCCCCCGCCGGTGGCCACACCGATCGCGGGCACCGCCGTCCCGGCGCCCCCGCCGCCGCTCGCCGTGGCGCCGGAACCCGTGCTGGACCCGGTGGTGCTGTCCGTCGTCCTGCTCGTCACCGTCCTCGTACCCGCGGCACTCGCCGCGATCTTCCAACCCGTCACCAGGAGTCGCAGATGAACCCCGCCCCGATCGTCGGAGCCCTCGCGGCAGCGACCGTGGCCCTGATCAGCCTGGCCGTCGCCCAGCGGCTGCGCCCCGCCCTTCCCGAGGGCGAGGAGGCGGACGGCCCGCACCCGGTGCTGTCCACCATCGGCGGCGGCCTGCTGTCCGGCTTCGTGCTGCTGACCGGGTTCCTGGTGGCCACCGGCTGGGCCGCCCACAGCACCCAGGTGGTGCCGCCGGTCGGCCTGTACGCGGCCGACCTGGCGGCCGGCTGCGCCGTCCTGGTCTACCCGTCCCTGGCGGGTCTGCCGTTCAGCGCGCGGCACGCCACGGCGGTCGGCCTGTTCGGCATGCTCGTCGGCTACACCCTGTCGCTGGCGATCCAGCTGCGGCCCTGAGCCCCGGCCGGGCGGCTCCCGCCGCCCTGCTCCCGGCCGTCGGTCCGCCACCGTCGCCGGGTGGGTTCTAGGCTGGAGGCCAGAGCTTCGGACCGGCCGGGTCGCCGGCCGGTCCGGTCGACCCGCGAGGGGGTGACCAGGTGCCGGCACCCGCGACCACCGCACCGGCGACCACGATCGGCGCCGTCGTGCTGGCCCGGTTGGCCGCCCAGGCCGAGGTGCTCGCCGCGCTCGAACCGGCGGTGCGGGCGGACGAACCGGACGCCGTGCACCGGATGCGGGTCGCCTGCCGACGGCTGCGCAGCGCGCTGCAGACCTACCGGCGGCTGTTCGCCGAGGGCCCGGCACGGGAGCTGGCCACCGAGCTGAAGTGGCTCGGCGCGGTGCTGGGGCAGGCCCGCGACCGCGAGGTGCTGGGCGAGCGGCTGCTGGCCGACGCCCGCGCACTGCCGCCGGACTGCCGCCCGGAGCGGACGGCCGGCCGGCTCGCCGCGTGGTTCCGGCGGGAGGGGGATCGCCTCCGGCCGGAGGTCGTCGCGGCCCTGGACAGCACCCGGCGCCGGGCCCTGGGGGCGGACCTGGCCGCGCTGCTGGCCGATCCGCCGCTGCGCGGCCGGGCCGGGCGGGCCGCCGTGCCCGAGTTCTCCCGGATCGCCGCCCGCGAGCAGCGCCGGACGGCCGATCGGGTCCGGACCGCCCTGGCGGCCGGGCCCGGGCCGGACGGCGATACCGCGCTGCACGAGGCCCGCAAGGCGGCGAAGCGGGCCCGGTACGCGGCGGAGACCGCCGAGCCGGTGGCCGGTGAGGCCGCCCGCCGGTACGCGCAGCGGATGAAGGCCGTCCAGGAGCTGCTCGGCGAGCACCAGGACGCGGTGGTGGCCGCCGCCGCCCTGCGCGACCTGGCCGCGGGCACGGACCCGGGAACGGTGACGGGTGCGGACACGGGTACGGGCGGGGACCAGGGGTGCGCCGATGCCTTCGCGTACGGCGTCCTGTACGCCCGGCAGCTGGCCGCGGCGGCGGCCGCCCGGGAGCGGCTGCCGGAGGTCTGGGCCCGCGCGGCCGGGCGGCGCCTGCCCCGCTTCGGCTGACCTGCCCGACGCCCCGGGAAGGGGCTCCTACGGCTCCGGGGACGGGTCCAGGCCGGCCCCTCGGGCCGCCGTGCGCAGGACGTCGCGGAGCATCGCGGGCGTCAGCCGGCCGGTGAAGGTGTTGCGTGGGCTGACGTGGTAGCAGCCGTGCAGCTCCAGTGGCGGCCCGCCGTCGGCGGCCGGCAGGCTGACGTGCGCGCCGTGGCCGAACACCGGGCGGGGCCGGGGCAGCTGCCAGCCGGCCGCGGCCAGCGCCGGGAGCAGCGCCTGCCAGGCGAACCCGCCGAGTGCGACCACGGCCCGGACGTGCGGGCGCAGCAGCGTCAGCTCGCGGGCGATCCACGGCCGGCAGGTGTCGCGTTCGGCCGGGGTGGGCCGGTTGTCGGGCGGGGCGCAGCGGACGGGGTCGGTGATCCGTACGCCGTACAGTTCCAGGCCGTCGCCGAGCCGGACGGACTCGGGGCGGGAGGCCAGGCCCAGGCGGTGCAGCTCGGCGTAGAGCAGGTCTCCGGAGGGGTCCCCGGTGAAGATCCGGCCGGTGCGGTTGGCGCCGTGGGCGGCGGGCGCGAGGCCGACCAGGACGAGCGGGGCGTCGGCCGGGCCGAACCCGGGGATCGGCCGGGCCCAGTAGTCCCAGTCCAGGTAGGACTTCCGCTTGGTGCGGGCCGCCTCCTCGCGCCAGGAGACCAGCCGGGGGCAGGCCCGGCAGTCCGTGACGGCGGCGTCCAGGACGGCCAGGTTCGTGGCGGCGGCCGCGGTGACCTCGGGATGTGCGGGGTGCTCGGGGTGCTCGGGGTGCTCGGGGTGTTCCGGATGTGCGAGGTGCTCCGGGGCGTCCGGTCGGCCTGTCCGGTCCGCCGCCGGGCGGTGCGCCGGGCGGGCCGGCCGCGACGGGCCGGCGGCGGTGGTGCGGCGCGCGGGCTGGGGCTGGTCCGGCATGCCCTCGATCCTAGGCGGGCGCGCCGGCCGCCGGGGATCGTCGCCCCGCCCGGGGGAGCGCGGCCGGCGCCCGTTCCGGCGGTGCCCGCGCAGGCGTAGCGTGGAAGGCGGCTGTTCCGGCGATCGTCAGCCCGGTCCCACCCCGATCGGGCCGGGGCGGTCGGGTGCCTGAGGTGGCGGCGATGCTGATTATCGATGTGGTGCTGGGGGCGGTGGCGGCAGCGGGTCTGTGGGCCGGGCTGAGCTTCCGGGTGGTCCAGCAGTTCCAGCGCGGCGTGGTGTTCCGGTTCGGGCGGGTGCGCGCACAGGTGCGCGATCCGGGGCTGGTGATGCTGATGCCGGTCGCCGACCGCCTGCACAAGGTGAACGTGCAGATCGTCACGATGCCGATCCCGGCCCAGGAGGGCATCACCCGCGACAACGTGACCGTACGGGTGGACGCGGTGGTGTACTTCAGGGTGCTCGACCCCGTCCGCGCGGTCGTCAACGTCCAGGACTACGGCTTCGCGATCTCCCAGGTCGCCCAGACCTCGCTGCGTTCGATCATCGGCAAGAGCGAGCTGGACGACCTGCTGGCCAACCGCGAGCCGATCAACCAGGGCCTGGAGCTGATGCTGGACACCCCGGCCCTGGGCTGGGGCGTCGAGATCGACCGGGTGGAGATCAAGGACGTGGCGCTGCCGGAGTCGATGAAGCGCTCGATGTCCAGGCAGGCGGAGGCCGAGCGGGAGCGGCGGGCCCGGATCATCACGGCGGACGGCGAGTTCCAGGCCTCGGCCCGGCTGTCGGAGGCGGCCGCGGTGATGAGCGCGACCCCGGCGGCCCTCCAACTGCGTCTGCTGCAGACGGTGGTGGAGGTCGCGGCGGAGAAGAACTCGACCCTGGTGCTGCCGTTCCCGGTAGAGCTGCTGCGCTTCCTCGACAGCGCGACGGCCGCCAACGTCCGGGCGGCGCCGGCGGGCGAGGCCGAAGGCGACGGGCAGCCGGGGGTGGTGGAGGCGGTCGAAGCCGTCGAGGCGGCCCGCCGGGGCGTCGAGCAGCTGGAACTGCCCCCGCTGGAGGAGCTGTTGGCGCGGGTCCCGAAGGAGGAGCGGACGGCTGTCGACGTCCCGCGGGTGGACGGCGGGGACGGCTCCGGGCCGGACCACGCCCGCGAACAGTGACGCCCGGTGGCGCCCCGGCCGGGGCCGGACCACGATGGGAGCAAGGGGCCGCGAGTGGGAGCGGGGGCCACGAGTGGGAGCGGGGGAGTGGGCAGTTACGGCAGGAGGCCTGACCATGACCAGAGCCGGCGACATCATGCACGCGGGGGCGGAGTGTGTCGGCGAGCACGACACACTCGCCGACGCGGCCAGGATCATGCGGGAGCGGGACGTCGGGGCGCTCCCCATCTGCGGCGACAAGCAGAAGCTGCTGGGCATTCTCACCGACCGCGACATCGTGCTGAAGTGCGTCGCCGAAGGGCGTGACCCCAGCCAGGTCGAGGCCGGTGAACTCGCCCAGGGCCGCCCGATGGTGGTGGAGGACGACGAGGACACCGAGCAGGTGCTCCGGGTCATGGAGCAGTACCGGGTGCGGCGGCTGCCGGTGATCAACCATCCGGAGCACGAGCTGGTCGGGATGATCAGCGAGGCGGACATCGCCCGCGGCATGCCGCAGGCCCGGGTCGCCGAGTTCGTGTCGGTGATCTGCGCCCGGTAGCGCCGGGCGGTGACCGACGGAGGTACCCGCCCTGGGTACCTCCGTCCTCGTTCTTCCGGCGTCCGGCGGTCCGGGGGTGGCGGTGCGGTCCGAAACCGTCGCCCGGCGCGTGTTCTCGGGTGGCGGTGCGCGGCCCGCGGCCGCCGCAGGCACCCGGAGAGGACACCACCCGATGCGGAACCCCGCACTCGACCGCCGTACCTTCCTGCGCGCGGCGGCCGCCGCCGGAGCCGGCCTGCCCGTGGCGGCCGCCGCGTTACCCGCCGAGGCCGCGCCACGGGACTGGCCGGGCCGGGCCGACACGCAGCCGCAGGAACAGCAGGAACAGCGGGAACAGCGGGAACAGCGGGAACAGCGGGAACAGCCGGACGGGCAGGAGCAGGCCGGGAGGCCGTCCGGCACCGTCTACCGCTGGCTCGGCACGGCGGGCTGGCGGATCGACCACGGCGGCCGCACCGTCCTGTTCGACCCCTACCTGACCCGCTTCAGCACCGGCCTCCACGTCGACGGCGGCAAGGCCTTCGACCCCGCCACGCCGCTGGTCACCGACCCGGCGCTGGTGGACCCGCACATCGGTACCCCGGAGCTGCTCCTGGTCAGCCACAGTCACTGGGACCACATCAACGACGTCCCGTACATCGCGGCCAGGACCGGCGCGCCGGTGGTCGGCACCGAGACCACCTACCACCTGCTGCGCGCCCTCGACGTGCCCGCCGGGCAGCTGATCGTGGTGAAGGGCGGCGAGGTGCTGGACTTCGGCGGCGGGCTGACCGTGGAGGTGGTGGCGAGCCGGCACAGCCGCAACGAGCAGCGCCGGTACTTCGCGCCCGGGACGCTGAACGCGCTTCCGCCGCGGCGGCCGGCCACCGTCGGCGATCTGCCCGAGGGCGACACGCTGGCCTTCCAGGTCGGCTTCGAGGGCGGCCCGACGGCCTTCCTGACGGGCGCGAGCGACTTCGCCGAGCGGGAGGCGGCCGGGTTGCGGCCCGATCTGGCGATGATCGCCGTACCCGGCAGCGCGGCCACCCACGGGTACGTGCCACGGCTGATGCGGGCGCTGGGCAACCCGCGGACGGTCGTGCCGGTGCACTGGGACACCTTCGAGAGCGCGCTGGTGAACCCCGTCCGGCCGGACCCGCACATGGACCTGGCCGCGTTCACCGCGCAGGTGGCGCAGGCCTCCCCGCAGACCCGCGTGGTGGTGCCGGACTACCTGACGCCCCGCACCTTCTGCTGACGCCGAGCGCCATCGGCCGAGGCCCCCGCACCTTCGGCGGACCCGGCGGACCCGGCGGCGCGGGCGAGCCGGGAGCGCGCCGGCGGGCGGCCCCGGGTGTGGGGCCGCCCGCCGGTGGAGCGGTGCGGTCAGCTGCAGGTGATGCTCAGCGAGCTGTTGGCCTTGCAGGTGCGGGTGGCGCTGTCGTTGGCCGCCGCCGGGTCGGCGGGCACGCTGGCGGTGCGGGTCGCGGTGACGGCCCAGGTCCGGTAGGTGAGCAGGCCGACCGGGACGGAGAAGTGCCGGGTGACGGCGGCGCCGTTGGCCAGGGCCGGCAGGGTGCAGGTGACCTTGCCGGCGGCCGCGGTGCAGTCGGTCGAGGTCGCGGTGGTCGGGGAGGTCAGCGGCACCGAGACGGTGCCGGAGGTGAGCTTCGAGGGACCGCGGTTGGTGACGGTCAGGGTGTAGTCGACGCGGCCGCCGAACAGGGCGGTCACCGGCGTCGCGGTGAGGGCGACGGCGAGGTCCGCCTGCTCGGTGTAGGTGTAGCGGTCGCCCTGGACGGCGGGGCTGACCCCCTCCGGGGTGGTGACCCGGATGTCGACCGTCCCGGCGGCGCCGGCCGGCGCGGTGGCGGTGCAGCTGGTCGCGGTGCAGGAGACGGCGGTCGCGGCGGCGGAGCCGAAGGTCACCGCGGTGGCCGTGGCCAGGTTGGTGCCGGTGACGGTGACGGCGGTGCCGCCGGCGACCGGGCCGCTCGCGGGGCTGACCGCGGTGACGGTCGGGGTGGGCCGCGGGATGTCCAGCACGCTCACCGCGCCGGCGCCGAAGTCGGCCAGGTAGCCGCGCTTGCCGTTGGGGGTGATCGCCAGCCCGTACGGGTTGCTGCCGACCGGGAGGGTGGCGCTCACCGTGTTGTCGGCGGTCGTGATGACGCTCACCGTGTTGTCGTCGTAGTTGCTGACGAACGCCTGCCGGCCGTCGGGGGCGACGGTGACGGCCAGCGGGTTGGCGCCCACGACGATCGATCCGGCGGCGGCCCCGGTGGCGGTGTCGATCACCCCGACGCTGTGGTCCTCCCAGTTGGCGGTGTAGATCCGGGCGCCGTTCGGCGTGACCGCCAGGTCGAACGGGGTGCTCGGGACGGTGATGGTGCTGCTCACCGTGTTGGTGGCGGTGTCGACGACCTGCACGGCCTTGTCACCGGGGACGGCGACGTAGAGCTTGTGGCCGTCGGGGGAGAGCGCCAGCCCGTGCGGCTCGGTGCCGACCGGGACGGTGGCGCTCACCGTGTTGCCGGCGGTCTCGATCACGCTGACGGTGTTGGCGTCGGCGTTGCTGACGTAGACGTGCCCGCCGTCCGGGGCGACCGCCACGTCGAAGGGCCCGGCGCCGACCGGGACGGTCGCGCCGACCGTCCGCCCGGCGGTGTCGATCACGCTGACGGTGTTCTCCGCGGAGTGCGTCAGGTAGGCGTGCCTGCCGTCGGGCGCGATCGCGACCGCGTAGGAGCCGGAGCCGGTCTCGACGGTGGCGGCGACGGTCCCGGCGGCGGTGTCGATGACCTTCACCGCGCCGGTGCTCTGGCTGGTGACGTAGGCCTGGGAGCCGTCGGGCAGCACCGCCACCCCGGCGGGGTAGGGGCCTACTTGGATGGTGCTGGTCACGGTGGGCGGCGCGTCCGCGAACGCCGCGCCGGCCGGGCACGTCACCAGCGCTCCCACGGTCAGACCTGTCGCCAGCAGGGCCGTCCAGGGTGTGCGGAAAGAACGACGTGTCCTCACAGAAGCCTCCGGGGCTCATCACATTCGGTAGGAGTGGTTCCGGTGGACGCCGTTGTGCGCCGCCGGAGCCGGTGCACAGCGTAGGAGGTGTCCTGACGCCGGGTCAGAACGTTGGATGGATTGTCGTTTAATGATTGAAGTTGAAAAGTCGTGAAATCTGTGGGGCTGTTGGGAAACGGGTGTGCTCACGCCCGTTCGCGCGGCTCCCCCACCCCGGCCCGCAGCGCGCGTTGCAGCAGCTCCGCCAGGTGCAGCGCGCGCCGGCCGTCCGCGAGCTGGGCGATCTGCGTCCGGCAGCTGAACCCGTCCGCCAGCACCACCGTGCCGGCCTCCGCGGCCCGGACCTCCGGCAGCAGCACCCGCTCCGCCACCGCGACCGACACCTCGTAGTGGCCCCGCTCGAAACCGAAGTTCCCGGCCAGACCGCAGCACCCCGAGTCGAGCACCCGGTTCGCCAGCCCGATCCTGGCGTCGATCCGGCGGTCGGCCCCGGTGCCCAGCACGGCGTGCTGGTGGCAGTGGGTCTGGGTGATCGCCTCCCCGCCGACCTGCGGCAGCTCCAGCCCGGCGGCGGACTCGTCCAGGAACTCGGCGAAGGTCCGCACCCGGGCCGCGGCCGGGCGGCCGGCCGGGCCGAGCAGCTTGGGCACCTCCTCACGCAGGGCCGCCGTGCAGCTCGGGTCCAGGCCGACCACCGGGACACCGTCGGGCAGGGCCCGCAGGCTGCGCCGCATCACCCGGCGGGCGGTGTCCAGCTGCCCGGTGGAGACCCAGGTGAGGCCGCAGCAGACCGGCCCGGTCGGGAGCTCGACCGCGAAACCGAGGTGCTCCAGCACCTCCACGGCGGCCCGCAGCACCTCCGGCTGGAGGTGCTCGGCGAAGGTGTCCGGCCAGAGCACGACGCGTTGCCCGCCGGCCGGGGCCGGGTGCGCGGCCCGGTGCCGGCGGAACCAGCGGCTGAAGGTCTCCGGCGGCAGGACGGGGATCGCCCGGCGCCCGTCCACACCCGCGAGCCGCTTCAGCGGGCCGGCCGCGGCCGAGCGGGCCACCCGGTTGGCGAGGCCGGGCGCGAGCGCGGCGCCGCGCAGCCAGAGCGGCAGCCAGCCCATCGAGAGGTGCGAGGCGGGGCGCAGGCGGCGGCGGTGGTGCTGGTACAGGAATTCGGCCTTGTAGGTCGCCATGTCGACATGGACCGGGCAGTCGCTCGCACAGCCCTTGCAGCCAAGGCAGAGGTCGAGCGCCTCCCGCACCTCCGCCGACCGCCAGCCGTCCGGCACCGCCTCGCCGCGCAGCATCTCCGCCAACAGCCGGGCCCGGCCCCGGGTGGAGTGCCGCTCCTCGCCGGTGGCCATGTAGCTCGGGCACATCACCCCCGTACTGGTGTCCACGCACTTGGCCACGCCGACACAGCGGTGCACGGCCTTGAGCAGGCTGCCCCCGTCCTGCTCGTACGGCAGCGCCAGCGGCAGGTCGCGCACCGGCCCGTCGAAGCGCAGGTCCGCGTCGAGTGGGCGCGGGTCGACCAGGTTGCCCGGGTTGAGCAGGTTCTCCGGGTCCCAGATCCGCTTGAACCGGCCGAACAGGGCGATGATCTCCGGCGGGTACATCCGGGGCAGCAGTTCGGCCCTGGCCTGCCCGTCGCCGTGCTCGCCGGAGAGCGAACCCCCGTACGACACCACCAGGTCGGCCGCCTGCTCCAGGAACTCCCGGAACACCCGGCCGCCGCGCGGCGCCGTCAGCGGGAAGTCGATCCGCAGGTGCACGCACCCCTCGCCGAAGTGCCCGTACGGGACGCCGCGCAGCCCTGACCGGCGCAGCAGCCCGCGCAGGTCCCGCAGGTAATCGCCGAGCCGCTCCGGCGGCACCGCGGAGTCCTCCCAGCCGGGCCAGGCCTCCCCACCGTCGGGCAGTCGGGTGACGATCCCCGCGCCGGCCTCCCGGACGCCCCAGAGCTGGCGCTGCTCCGCCGGGTCGGTGACCACCGAGGCGGTGGCGGTACGCTCGCGGCGGACGGCGTCGACCAGGGCGCGGGCGGCGTCCAGCGCCTGCGCCTCGGTCGCCCCGCCGGCCTCCATGAACAGCCAGCAGTCGCCGTCCGGCAGCCGGTCCAGCGCGGGCGGCCGGGGGCCGGCGGCGAGCAGGGCGGCGATCAGGTCGCCGGCCATCCCCTCCACGGTGAGCGGGCCCAGCGGCAGCAGGGCCGGCACGGCGTCCGCGGCGGCCGTCTCGTCCGGGTAGCCGGCCACCACCAGCACCCGGACGGCCGGCTGCTCGACCAGCTGCACGGTGGCGCCGAGCAGCAGCGCGCAGGTGCCCTCGGTGCCGGTGAGCGCGCGGGCCAGGTCGTGGCCGTGCTCGGGCAGCAGCGCGTCGAGGGCGTAGCCGGAGGTGCGGCGCGGCAGGTGGGGCATGCCCTGGCGCAGCGCGGCCAGGTTCTGGTCGGCCAGGTCCTGGAGGGCGCGGTGGAGTTCGCCGGGCCGGCCGGGCAGTTCGCGCAGCCGCCCGCGCGCGACGGGGGAGAGCGGGCCGCCGACGGTCAGCTCGGTGCCGTCGGCGAGCAGCAGGTCCAGCGACTCGACGTTGTCGGCGGTCCGCCCCCAGGCCACCGAGTGCGCGCCGCAGGAGTCGTTGCCGATCATGCCGCCGAGGGTGCAGCGGCTGTGCGTCGACGGGTCCGGTCCGAAGCGCAGCCCGTACGGCCGGGCGGCGGCCTGCAGATCGTCCAGCACCGTGCCGGGCTCGACCCGGGCCAGCCGGCGCTCCGGGTCCACGGACAGCACCCGGCCGAGGTGCCGGCGGAAGTCGAGCACCACCGCGCCGGGCCCCACGGCCTGGCCGCCGATACTGGTGCCGGCGCCCCGGGCGACCACCGGCACGCCGTGCTCCCGGCAGAGCGCCAGCGCCGCGCGGACGTCGTCGGAGTCGGCGGGTTTGACCACGCCGAGCGGCAACTGCCGGTAGTTGGAGGCGTCGTGGCTGTACACCGTGCGTTCGGCCGCGCCGAAGCGGACCTCGCCGCGCAGCGCGGCGGCGAGCGCCCGGGCCAGTTCGGCGCCTGCGGCGGAGTGCTGGGTCACGGCGTGCCTCCCGGGGTGGGCGCGGCGGTCATACCGCCGATGATCCCAGCCGGGGCGCCGGGGCGCGGGGCGGCCACCCCGGGCGGAGGCGACGGGGTGTCATATGGCAGGCTCGGCTGCCATGATCACCGACAACAGCTACCAGGCACGGGGCGACGGGCCCGGTTCGTACCTGGAGCGGCTCCCGATCGGCCGGCGTCCGCAGCTGCGGGCGGACGGCGTCCAGTCCTGGGACATCTTCCCCTTCGAGGGGGAGCTGCGGGTCAAGGTCCTGGACGAGCCGCTGCTGCCCGAACCGCCCCGGCAGGGCGAGGCCGGCGCCGAGGAGTGCGACCAGTGCGCCCGGCCGGACTCCGACTTCCTCTGGACGGACGAGCACTGGCGGCTGAGCGGGCCCGACCAGCCGGCCGGGCTGCCCGCCATGGTGCTGCTCCAGCCTCGCGACCACCACGACCTGACCGACCTGCCGCCCGCCCGGGCCGCCGAACTCGGCGCGATGCTCCAGCGGACCGAGCGGGCCGTGCTGTCGCTCGGCGGGATCGCGCGGGTGCACATCGACAAGTGGGGTGACGGCGCGGCGCACCTGCACTTCTGGCTGATCGCCCGCCCGGAGGGCATGGCGCAGCTGCGCGGCGCCTGCCTGCCGCTCTGGAACGACGCGCTGCCCCGGGTGCCGGCCGAGGAGTGGGCCCGGACCGGGCGGCTGATCGCGGCCGCGATGGCGGCCGGGGGCGGTACCGCGCAGGTCTGACGGCGGCGCCGGCCCGGTCCGGCGCCCCAGCCTGCTGCTGCTTCCGCTGCCGCTGTCGGTGAGGGCCGGCCCGGCAACGGCGGACCGTCAGCCGGCCGGCTCCGGGGTCCGGCGGCGGCCGGCGCGGGCGGTGACGGCGCCCCGGGCGATGTGCGAGAGCTTGGCGACCTCGAAGGCCGGGTACGAGCCGCCCGCCAGCAGGGAGAACTTCAACCCGTCCCGCCCGGCGGGCCGCCGGTGTCCGGCCGGCAGGAAGCGCCGGTGGTGCTCGGCGGCACGCTGGAAGAACTGCGGGCGCTCGGCCCTGGCCACGCACCCGGCCAGCTCGAAGACGAACAGGTAGTGCCGGATCATCCGGTCGAACAGGTGCGGGCGGACGGCTTCCAGGTCCGGCCGGGCGTCGAGCAGCTCGAAGCTGCGCTCGTACTGGCCGAAGAGGTCGAAGTGGCTGCTGCCGGGCGAGCCGCTGGGGTGCAGGGTGTGCCGGCGGCGCAGCTGGACGCACTCGCGGGGGAGGACGGCGATCCGCCGGGCGTCCATCAGCGCCTGGTGGACGACGGGCACCTCCTCGTAGCGGCCGTCGGGGAAGGCCAGGGCCAGGTCGTTCCACCGGGCGCGGTCGAGCAACCGGTCCCAGCTGAGCGGCGGGGCGCCGAACAGCTCGGGGCGCGCCGCCGGCCCGAGGACGGCGCCGCCCGCGGCGGCCAGCTGCTGCTGCGCGCCGCCGGGCCAGTCGCGGCCGCCGTGCCGGCGGGTGTGGCCGAACAGCAGGACGTCGACCGCGCCGGTCTCCGCCAGCCGTTCGGCCAGCGAGTCGAAGGCGTCCGGCGGCAGGACGTGGTCGCTGTCCAGGAAGAGCAGGTACTCGCCGCGGGCCTGGGCGGCGCCGGCGTTGCGGGCCCGGCCGACGCCGACGGCGGCGTTGAGGTGCAGGACGGAGACGTTGGGGTGCTGGGCGGCGTAGGCGACGGCCAGGTCCGCGGAGACGTCCGGGGATCGGTCGGCGACCAGGATGACCTCGAAGTCGCGGAGGGACTGGGCGAGGAGCGATTCGAGGCAGTCCGTCAGCTGTTTCTGCTGGTCGTAGGCGGGGAGTACGACGCTGATCAGGGGTGAGGGCATGCCGTGGAGGGTAGGAGCGGCCGCCTTCGCAGGCAACGGCCGGCCGCCTCCCGAAACTGACCATTCCCTGTCAAAAGGAACGGCGTGCGCCATATCTTCACCGCGCGCGCCGAGGGCGTCCACCTGGGCCGCGCGCCGGGCGCACGGAACGGCGCACACCGACATGTCGGTGTGCGCCCCCGGGCGACCTTGCCAGGCGTGTGACCAGCGCGAATCCGGGCCGTCCCCGGACCGTCCGTCCCCGGACCGTCCGTGTGCGGGTGGTGGGCGTCCGGCTCAGTACGCGTGGTGGACCTGCCAGAACTTCCACGCCCCGCACGGGCTGCCGTAGGTGGCGTTCATGTAGCTCAGGCCCCACTTGATCTGGGTGGCGGGGTTGGTCCGCCAGTCCGCGCCGGCCGCGGCCATCTTGGAGCCGGGCAGGGCCTGCACCAGGCCGTACGCGCCGGAGCTGGGGTTGGTGGCCGTCACCTTCCAGTTGCTCTCGCGCTCGATGATGTTGTTGAAGCACTGGAGCTGTCCGGCGGGCACGATCTGCGCGGCGATCTGCTGCGGGGTGCCGGTGAACGCGGCGGCGCTGTTCAGTGCGGAGCGCTGCTGCGAGCGGGAGGCGGCCGCGGCGGCGTCCGCCTTCGCCTTGGCGTCGGCCTGCGCCTTGGCCTGGGCCTGTGCGGCGGCCGCGTCGGACTGCGCCTTGGCTTCCGCGTCCGTCCGGGCCTGGGCCGCGGCGGCCGCGTCCGCCTCGGCCTTGAGCTTCGCGGCGGCGTCCGCCGCCTGCGCCGCGTCCGTCTGTGCCTGCGGTTCCTCCGCCGTCGGCGTCGCGGGGAGCCCGTCGACGGAGGCGGTGGTCACGGTGGTCACGGCCTCGGCGGTGGCGCTGTCCTGCGGGAGGGCCAGCGAGAGGGTGGCGGCCCCGGCCAGCGCGATGGTGGTCACACCGGTGATCAGGGAGTTGCGGCGGGCATGGCTGAGCTGCATGGGGCGGGTGTCCTCTTCCGTCGGGCGTGGGACCGCGCCGGAGCGCGGGGCGGCCGGACCCGCTCGGGGGAGAAGGTCCGGCGCCGCTCCGCGGGACGGCGGTGGCACCCCGGCTGTGGGGACGGGGCGGGCAGGTTGCGCGGCGGTGGGACGCCTCGCGGCCTGGCGGCCTGCACATTCTTCGCAGAGCCCCGAGCGGGGAGCAAAAGCCCCGGCTACTACGGACGGTAGTGGACACGGTGGTACCCGGCCGTAGCCGGGTGCGACGAATCTGGTTACCCGGAGTAGGGGAATTCCGCGCCGGGCGGGGGCGGCCGCCGCCGCGTCCAGGGCTGGAAGTCACCTGGTGGCCCCTGTTCCGGGCCGGGGCGCCCCGCCGTCGGCGCCCTCGGCCCACGGGCCGAGGACGGAGGGCGGGGCGCGCCCGACAGCCGGCAACTATCAGCGGTAGTAGTGACGGGAGAGCCTGTGTCCGGCCTCACAGGCGGTGCACGCCGCTGTGGCGCGGTGTCACCACCCGCTCGCCTTCGGTGGCCGCACGCGCTCGTGTCCGGGGTTACGGAGCGGACCGGTAGGGATTGGCCTCGACGCCGCCGCGGTACGGGTTGTGCGCCTGCGGGGGCTCCGCGTACGGGTTCTCGGGGTAGGCGCCCGTCGTGGAGGGGCCGCCGTACGGGTTCCCCTCCGGGTGCTCCCCGGACTCCCGGGCCGCCTGCGCGCCGTCCGTGCCGTCCTCGCCGTCCTCGCCGTCCCCGTCCGCCTCGACCGGGACGAGATCCCGGGCCAGCAGGGTCGCGCCCGCGACCGCGCCCGGCATCGCCAGCACGGTCAGCAGCGGGACCAGGAACAGCAGGATCAGCGGTACGCCGAACCCGAGCGCCAGCGGCAGCCGGCGGCGCAGCAGCCGGATCCGCTCGGCCTGCGGCACCCCGCGCCGTTGCAGCGCCACCGCGGAGAGCTCGACCACCAGGAAGAAGCCGGAGACGCAGAAGCCGAGGACCGGCACCACGGTCTGGCCGACCACCGGGATGAACCCGCAGGCGAACAGCAGGATCCCGAAGGCGAGCACCCGGACCAGGACGTACAGGCTGTCCCGGGCGGAGATCAGCAGCTCGCGCCAGAGCGGGATCTCCGGCTTGGCGGGCGCGCCGCCCTCGGTCTCGTCGACCTTCTCGCAGAGCGACTCGTAGAAGGGCTGGCCGACCAGCAGGGTCACGGCGGTGAAGGTGATCAGGGCGATCAGCAGGCCGCCGCCGAAGGTGATGGCCGCGAGCGCGCCGCGCAGCAGGCCCTGCCAGGGGGAGCCCCAGCCGTCGGCGAACGGGGTGGCCCAGGCGGCCAGGTCGTCGGCCCGGGTGCTGAGCAGCACCAGCGCCACGATGTATCCGACCAGGGTGATCAGCGCGGGAATCATCCCGAACCCCCACCAGCGGCCGTGTCGCGCCACCCACTTCTGGCCCTTGGCCAGGTACACCGTCCCCGCCACAAGATCTCGCATAGAGGGAAGGGTAGGGGACGCCGTCGGACCGGTCACCTCTGGTCCGGGGCCCACGGCCCGGCCCGCCGGACGGTCGGCCTGACGACGCGTCCGGCCGTCCGCCCGCCCGGTGAGGGCGGCCGGACGGCCGGAGGGGGTGCGCCGCCGGTGCCGGCTATCCGGCCGCGGCCGCGAGGGCGGCGGCCTTGCGGCGCCGGTCCACCACGGCCGCCGCCACCAGGACGACGGCTGCCGCGACCAGCGAGAGGTACATCTGGGTCCGGCCGTCGTGGTCGGTGAACATGTAGATCATCACGAACCCGATCAGGCCGATGGTGGCCCAGGTGAGGTACGGGTAGAGCCACATCCGGACGGTGAGGCGCTCGGGCGTCTCCCGCTCGATGATCTTGCGCATCCGCAGCTGCGAGAAGCAGATCACCAGCCAGACGAAGAGGGCCACCGCGCCCGAGGAGTTGATCAGGAACTTGAAGACGGTGTTCGGCGAGGTGTAGTTGAAGAACACCGCGAGGAAGCCGAAGACCACCGAGGACAGGATCGCGACCCGGGGCACGCCGCGCCGGCTCACCCGGGCGAAGGCCTTCGGGGCGTCGCCGCGCTGCCCGAGCGAGAAGGCCATCCGGGAGGCGGTGTAGAGGCCGGAGTTGAGGCAGGACAGGACGGCGGTCAGCACGATCACGTCCATCACCCGGGCGGCGCCGGGGATGCCGACGTGCTCCAGCACCGCGACGTACGGGCTGCCCTTGACCGAGGCGTCGTTCCACGGCAGCAGGGTCACCACGATCGCGATCGAGCCCAGGTAGAAGACCCCGATCCGCCAGATCACGCTGTTGGTGGCCCGGCTGACCGCCTTCTCCGGGTCGGCGGACTCGCCGGCGGCGAGCGTGACGATCTCGCTGCCCATGAAGGCGAACACCACGGTCAGCATGCCGGTGAAGACGGCGCCGACCCCGTGCGGCAGGAAACCGCCGTTGCCGGTCAGGTTGGCCGTGCCGACCGCGCTGGTGCCGGGCAGCAGGCCGAAGACGGCCAGGGCGCCGATCACGATGAAGGCGATGATGGCCACCACCTTGATCCCGGCGAACCAGAACTCGAACTCCCCGTAGGAGGCCACCGAGAACAGGTTGGTGGCCGTCAGCACGGCCATCACCAGCAGGGCGAACGCCCACTGCGGCACACCGGGGACCCAGGTGTTGAGGATCTTGGCCCCCGCGGTCGCCTCCACGGCCAGCACCACGACCCAGAAGAACCAGTACAGCCAGCCGATGCTGAACCCGGCCCAGCGGCCGAGCGCCCGGTCCGCGTACGCCGAGAACGAGCCGCTCTGCGGGTCGGCGGCGGCCATCTCTCCGAGCATCCGCATCACCATCACGACCAGCACACCGGCCAGGGTGTACGAGAGCAGGATGCCGGGGCCGGTGGAGGCGATGCCCGCGCCGGAGCCCACGAACAGGCCGGCGCCGATCACGCCGCCGATGGCGATCATCGACAGGTGCCGGTTCTTCAGTCCGGCCTTGAGGTTGCCGTCCTGGCCGCCGTCGCCGGGGGCGTCCGGGGGTGACGCGGTCCGGGTGGTGGTGGTTTCCGCACTCATCTGCAGGGTGCCTGTGCCTTCCCGCGCGGTCGACCCCTTCGGCCTGTGGTGCCGGAGGGTGGGGGGACGGATCCGCGCAATGCGACGCAACCTAACTTCTACTTCCGAGTATCGGAACAGCGCATCGCGATCTGTCCGCTCAGCGGACGCGTAAGGCCTGGCCAGAGCCCCTTTTCGAGTTGTCGGGGAAAGCTCAAATCTGACCCGACGTCAGGTGCTTCGACCCGATCCCGGCGTGACCCGGGCGTTACCCGGCGGGGGTCGGGGGCCGGTCGGGGGAGGGCCACCGGGGTGCTCATACTGTGGGGGTGAAGATCAGTGGAACGGTCCCGGAGTTGATGGCGGCGTGATCGTGGTCGTGGTGCTCGCCCTCCTGCTGGCCCTGGCCGTCGTCGGCCTCGCCCACTGGTACCTCTGGCGCCGCCTGGTCCGGGACGTCAGCGTGCCCGGCGGGCTCTGGCGGCGGACCGGCACCGTGCTGGCGTTCCTGCTCCCCGTCCTCGGCATCGGCGCCGTGGTCGGCGGGCGGGCCCTGCCGATGGCGGCCGAGCGCTGGATCGCCTGGCCCGGGTTCCTCTGGCTGGCGGTGCTGCTCTACCTGCTGCTCTTTCTGCTGGCCGGCGAACTGGTCCGCCCGCTGCTGACCCGGCTGGCGGCCCGCCGGGACGCGGCACGGGAGGCGGCAGGGGGCGCCGCAGCGGACGCGGGAGACCCGGGACGGGGCGCGGCGGGGGGCGCGGCTCCGGCCGGTGCCGCCTCCGGGCCGGTCGCCGGCCCCGCCCCCGACGCGGTTCCGTCGCCCGCCGACCCCGGCCCGCCGACCGTCGACGCCGCGGCGCCCGCACCCGGCGGCCCCGCCTCGCCGCAGCGGCGGCTGTTCATCGCCCGCACGGTCGCGATCGGCGCCGCCGGCGCCGCGGCGGCGGTGGTCGGCAACGGCACCTACGGTGTGCTGCGCGGCCCGCGCCTCAAGCAGGTGACCGTCCCGCTGGCCAAACTGCCCGCCCGGGCGGACGGCTACCGGATCGCGGTGGTCAGCGACATCCACCTCGGCCCGATCCTCGGCCGCGCCCACACCCAGCGGATCGTCGACACCATCAACGGGGCCCGGCCCGACCTGATCGCCGTCGTCGGCGACCTGGTCGACGGCACGGTGCCCGAACTCGGCCGGGACGCCGAGCCGCTGGCCCAGCTCCGGGCCAAGGACGGCGCCTTCTTCGTCACCGGAAACCACGAATACTTCTCCGGGGCGGCGCCCTGGGTCGAGTTCGTCCGCTCGCTCGGCGTCCACCCGCTGCAGAACGCCCGGGTGGAGCTCCCCGGCTTCGACCTGGCCGGCGTCAACGACCTGGCCGGCACCTCCGAGGGCGACGGGCCCGACTTCGACAAGGCCCTCGGCGACCGCGACCGCTCCCGAACCTCGGTGCTGCTCTCCCACCAGCCGGTGACCGTCCACGACGCCGTCCGCCACGGCGTGGACCTGCAGCTCTCCGGCCTCACCCACGGGGGCCAGCTCTGGCCCGGCAACTACCTGGCCGAGCTCGCCAACCCGACGGTGGCCGGGCTGGAGCGCTACGGCGACACCCAGCTCTACGTCACCCGTGGCGCCGGCGCCTGGGGCCCGCCGGTGCGGGTCGGCGCGCCCTCGGACATCACCATCGTCACGCTGGCCTCGCTGCGGGCCTGAGGGTACGGAACTCCGCCGGGCTGCGGGTGCGGACCCCGCCGGCCCGGCAGCGGGCAAGCGGGTACGGAACTCCGCCGGGCTGCGGGCGCGGAACCCCACGTGAGAGCGGCCGGTCGCCGGAGCGGTCGGCCGCTCTCACAGCGGGCGCAGCCCGAGCAGGGTGATCAGCCGCCGGTCGGCGGGCCGCCCGGTGAGGCGGGCGGCGATGATCCCGGGGATGTCGCTCTCCTGGGAGTGCCCGGGCAGTACGGTCACGTCCGCCCGGCGGATCCCGGCCCGGCCCGCCACGGCGTACGTGACCCGGTAGGTGGTGCGCTCCGGTGGCGGGGCGGATGTGCCCGGCGCGTACTCGATCATGTGCGCCGGCCTCCTCGTGAGCAGCCCCCGGGACCCCCTGCGGACATTCTCGTCGCGCCGGCTCGCGCTGTCCTGCGCGCGCCGGCGACCGGCGCCGCCGCCTGCGCAGAAGTCCTGCGGCCGCCGGTGTAGACCCCTCCGGGACCGGGCAGCACGCCTGTAGGGCCCGGCACCGGCATGATCCGGAGGTGGCGGGCGTCGAACGGACCCGGACCGACCTGGCGCGTACGCCGGGGTCTGGAGGCGAACGAGATGGATCCGCAGACAACCGGGGGCATCACCGCGGGCCCCCCGCAGCGGCCGCACGGCCACTGGCTGAAGCGGGCCTGGAAGGCGGCTGTCGGGCTGACCCCGACGGCGGTGGTGTTCCTGGTGGCACTCTCCCTGGGCCTGGTCCTGGTGGCCGTCCAGATGTCGTACACGCCGCTGCTGGTGGTGTTCGCCGTTGTGTGGGGCGTGACCGTGATCGTCCTTTTCGGGGTGGTGTCCCGCTGGATCAGCAAGAGCCAGGGCCCCGCGCGGCACCGGAGGATGGCCACCGGGCACTGACGTCCCGTCCCGACCGACCCGTCCTCGTTCGCACGGCCCCTTGAGCACGTCCGAACGCTGAGGACCTCCGAACGCGCCCGAGCACGTCCGAACGCGCCCGAGCGGGTCGGACCCGGGCCCGAGCGGGTCCGTGCAGCCCGTCGGCCCGCGGCCCCTTCCCGGGACCGCGGGCCGACGGAAGGCGGACCGCCTCAGGAGGCGGGCGGCCCCATCCACACCGTGGTGATGTTGCAGAACTCCTTGATGCCGTGGCCGGACAGCTCCCGGCCGAAGCCGGAGCGCTTGACCCCGCCGAACGGCAGCGCCGGGTGCGAGGCGGTCATCCCGTTGAAGAAGACGCCGCCCGCCTCGATGTCCCGGACGAAGCGCTGCTGCTCCGCGCCGTCCGTTGTCCACACGTTGGAGCTGAGGCCGAACGGCGAGTCGTTGGCCCGCTCGACCGCCTCGTCCAGGTCCGCCACCCGGTAGACCGTCGCCACCGGGCCGAAGGTCTCCTCCAGGTGGACGCGCATCTGCGGTGTGATGCCCGAGAGCACCGTCGGCTCGTAGAACCAGCCGGCCGCCAACGCCGGGTCCAGACCCGACGGGCGGCGGCCGCCGCACTCCACCCGGGCGCCGTGCGCGCGGGCGTCCTCGACCAGCTCCTCCAGGTCGGTGCGGCCCTGCTCGCTCGCCAGCGGGCCCACCTCGGTGCCCTCGGCCATCGGATCGCCGACCTTCAACGCCCGCATCGCCTCGGTGAACGCGGCCAGGAAGGGCTCGTACACCTCCTCGTGCACGATGAACCGCTTGGCGGCGATGCACGACTGCCCGTTGTTCTGGACCCGTGCCCGCACCGCGGTCGCCACGGCGGCCGGCAGGTCGGCGCTCGGCATCACCACGTACGGGTCGCTGCCGCCCAGCTCCAGCACCGCCTTCTTGACCTCGTCCGCCGCCGTCGCCGCGACGGCGCGCCCGGCCGGCTCGCTGCCGGTCAGCGTCACGGCCGCGACCCGGCGGTCGCGGATCACGGCCTCCACGGCGGCCGATCCGATCAGCAGGGTCTGGAAGCAGCCCTCGGGGAACCCGGCCCGCCGGAACAGGTCCTCCAGTGCGACCGCCGTCCGGGGCACGTTCGAGGCGTGCTTGAGCAGGCAGACGTTGCCCGCCATCAGCGCCGGCGCGGCGAAGCGGATCACCTGCCAGAACGGGAAGTTCCACGGCATCACGGCCAGCACCGCGCCGATCGGGCGGTAGCGCACGTAGGCGTCCGAGGCCCCGGCGTCCGCGACGTCCTCCCGGCGTGGGACCTCGTCCGCGAGCAGGCCGGGCGCCTGGTCGGCGTACCAGCGCAGCGCCTTGACGCACTTCGCGGCCTCGGCCCGGGCGGCCGCCAGCGGCTTGCCCATCTCCTCGGTCATGGTGCGGGCGACGGCCTCCTGGTCGGCCTCCAGCAGGTCGGCCGCGCGGTGCACCAGCGCGGCGCGTTGCTCGAAGTCCGTGGTGCGGTACTGCCGGAAGGCCGACTCGGCCCGGGACAGACACAGCTCGATCGCCGCGTCGTCCAGGGCTTCGAAGGTCTGCAGGATTTCGCCGGTCGCGGGGTTCACGCTGGCGATGGGCATGGCGGGCTCCCTGACGGGGGTGGTGGGCGGTCGGGTGGGGGAGGGACCGTGCGGACGGGTGGCCGGACGGGGGTGGGGGCTGCGGACGGCCGGGGCACCCGGGCCTTCACTCGGGTGTGGCCTCGGCCCGGGCGGCGGCCTCCCGGGTGCGGGCACCCGAGCGGGTGCGAGCGGCGGTGACCTGCCGGTTCGGGAACCGGTGCAGGTACTCCGCCTCCAGCTGGGCGGTGCGCGTGCTGTGGTGCGCCAGCGCGTCGTCCGAGCCGTAGAGGAAGGTCTCGTGCCTGGTGCGGTGGAGCTGTTCCAGCTCGTGCAGCAGCACCCCGTTGTCCAGGGCGTGCGGGGAGATCCCCTCCGGCTTGCTGCGGGGGCCGTCCGGGTGCCGCATGTCCGTACCTCCTCGGCGGTTGAACCTCCTTCTACCTTCTACCCGGGGCCGTCACTCCGCCGCCGCTGACCGGGCGGCGCGATGGGCCGATCGGGTGCGATCGGGCCTGAGCGGCCCGGCAGGCGCGGCCCCCGGGTATCGCCATGCCTGTCGGCGCATCGTTCTCCTCCTCGCCGACCCCTCGATCGCGGGCCCGCGCCCGGCGCCGGACGGTGGCAATGATCCGAAGATTCCTCGCCCGGTTCGAACTGTCGGCGGTGCAGGAGCGGCACGACCCCAGTCGGGTGCTGGCCTCCTACTCCGCCGTCAACGCCGGCATCTCGCTCGCGGTGATGGCCGCGCTGGCGCACTTCAGCAACGCGCCCTTCCTCTTCCCCTCGCTCGGGCCGACCGCCTTCCTGCTCTTCTACACGCCGACCCTGCCGAGCGCCTCGCCCCGCAGCACGGTGTACGGGCACCTGATCGGCGTGCTGTCCGGCTACTTCGCGCTCGCCGTCACCGGCATGCTGGACACCCCGCCGAACCTCGACGACATCACCTGGGCCCGGCTCGGGGCGTCAGCCGTCGCGCTGGGCCTGACCTGCGGGCTGATGCCGCTGTTCGGCGTCGCCCACCCGCCGGCCGCCGCCACCACGCTGATCGTCGCGCTCGGCCTGCTGCGCACCCCGCTGCAGCTGACCGTGGTGATGATCGCGGTCGTCCTGCTGGTCGCCCAGGGCCTCGTGGTGAACCGCCTCGCGGGCATCCCCTACCCCTGGTGGCGGCCCGCGCCGCCGGCCGCGCCGAAGCCCGCCCCGGCGGCGGACGGGGTGCGCGGCGGCGGGTCGTAGGATGGTCCCTTTCCTGATAGTTCCACCCCCGAGTACCGAATCGATCCCTTATGTCGCTGCCCAAGGCCGAACTCCACCTGCACATCGAAGGCACGCTGGAGCCTGAACTCGCCTTCGCCCTCGCCGCCCGCAACGGTGTCACCCTGCCCTTCGCGGACACCGAGGAGCTGCGGCACGCCTACTCCTTCAGCGACCTGCAGTCCTTCCTCGACCTCTACTACGCCCTGATGGCGGTGCTGCGCACCGAGGACGACTTCGCCGACCTCGCCGACGCCTACCTGGCCCGCGCCGCCGAGCAGGGCGTGCGGCACGCGGAGATCTTCTTCGACCCGCAGGCGCACACCGCCCGCGGCGTGGAGATCGGCACGGTCGTCGAGGGCCTCTCGCGGGCCCTGCGGCGCAGCGAGGAGCGGTACGGCATCAGCACCCGCCTGATCATGTGCTTCCTGCGGGACGAGTCGGCCGCCTCCGCGCTGGAGACCTTCGAGGCCGCCAAGCCCCACCTGCACCTGATCTCCGGCGTCGGCCTGGACTCCGCCGAGGTCGGCAACCCGCCGGCGAAGTTCCGCGAGGTGTACGAGCTGGCCGCCGCCGCCGGCCTGCGCCGGGTCGCGCACGCCGGGGAGGAGGGCCCCGCCGAGTACATCCGCGAGGCGCTGGACGTGCTCGGCGTGGAGCGGATCGACCACGGGCTGCGCTGCCTGGAGGACCAGGACCTGGTCGCCCGGCTGGTCCGCGAGCAGATCCCGCTGACCCTCTGCCCGCTGTCGAACGTCCGGCTGCGCTGCGTCGACACCCTCGCCGACCACCCGCTGCGCCGGATGCTGGACGCCGGACTCCTGGTCACCGTCAACTCCGACGACCCGGCCTACTTCGGCGGCTACGTGGAGGACAACTTCACCGCCCTGCGGGACGCCCTCGGCCTGGACCGGGAGACCCTGCGCACGCTGGCCGCCAACTCCTTCAAGGCCGCCTTCCTGGACGAACCCCGGCGCCGCGCGCTGCTCGCCGAGGTGGCCGCGTACGAGTTCACCGACTGAGCGGGCTCTCCGGGCTCCCGCCCGACCGGACGGCCAGGCCCTCGGCCGGGTTGTCAGGCGTCCGGGTGGGGAGCGAGCCGGGCCCAGACCGACTTGCCGCCGGGGACGGGCTCCACGCCCCAGGATTCGCTGAGCCGGGCGAGCAGGTGCAGGCCGAAGCCGCCGTCGGCGCCCGGCTCCCGCCGGACCGGCAGCCGTGGCGAGGAGTCGCTGACCCGGAGCAGCACCCCGCCCGGCACCGGACTCAGTTCCAGGTCGGCCGGGCCGCCGGCGTGCCGGTGGGCGTTGGTGACCAGCTCGGACACCAGCAGGACGGCGTGGGCGTACTCCTCGCCCGGGTGGTCCCATTCCCGCAGGGTGTTCCGGGCGAGCTCGCGGGCGCGGGCGAGGGTGCCGCTCCCGGGCGGGATCCGCCAGCCCCGGCCGGGTGCTTCCGGGAGGTCGGCGACGGATGGGAGGCCCGGGACGTGCGGGAGGCCCGCGACGTGCGGGGAGCCGGGCGCCAGCGGCAGCACGGCGGTGTCCGGGGTGCTCTCAGTCATCGGGCGGAGCCTCCTCCGGGCCGGGCCGTCCGAGCGGTTTCCGTCGGCCCGGGGCCGGCCCCGGGCCGTCCGTGTGTCGTTCTCCGGCTGTGCCATGTCCACTGCCCCTCCCTGGTTCGGGCTGCGTCGGTGCGGTCGGGGCCGGGGAGCGGGCCGCTCTCCGGCTCACGACCCGCCTACCCGAAGGGGTGGGGCGCATGCGGCCGGTGGTCCCTTTTGTCCCTCGCCCCGTGGCCGGCGCGCCATGCCACCGGGGCCGCTCCCGCCCGGCCCCGCCCGGCCCCGCCCGGGGACGGCGGTCGACCGGCGCCGGACCCGGCGGCCTCAGTCCAGGCAGAACTCGTTGCCCTCGGGATCGGTCAGCACGATGAAGCCGGCGCTCATCGGGGGAGCGGGCTCGTAGCGGCGCAGCCGGGTGGCGCCGAGGGCGACCAGCCGCTCGCACTCGGCCTCCAGTGCCGCCATCCGCTTCTCCCCCTGCAGCCCGGGAGCCGCACGGACGTCAAGATGGACGCGGTTCTTGGCGACCTTGTCCTCCGGCACCTGCTGGAAGAACACCCGCGGGCCGTTCCCGTCCGGATCCTGGATGGCCGACCTCGTGTTGCGCTGGTCCTCCGGCACGCCGATCCGGGCGAGGAAGTCGTCCCACGCGGCCAGCGGGTCGGCGCCCTCGGGCAGGGCGACCCCGGGCGGTCCGGGGTGGACGTAGCCCAGCGCGTCGCGCCAGAAGGACGACAGCGCTCGCGGGTCGTGGGCGTCGAAGGTGACCTGGAACTGGCGGCTCATCGGGGTACTCCGTTCGTAGCGGTGTCGGTGTCGGTGTCGGTCTCGATGCGGGTGCGGGATGCGGTCGTGCGGGGGTCGGGCCTCGCGCGCGTCCGCCCCCGTGGGGTCCCGGCCGTGGTCCTGTCACCACCCTGACACCTCGGACCGACAGGACCGGTGCGCCATGAGGGGAACGGCCGCGCGCGCCGGGCGGTCCACCGCGTGCCGCCGGGTGGACGGCCCGGCCGTATGCCCGCTTTCTCGCGGAAGATTCCCAGGAATAGCCCCGACCGACCCGGGCATGCGGTTTTCGACACCGACTGGGAGGTCTTCGAAATGGGTCCGCTGCTTCTGGTACTTCTTCTCGCGCTTCTGCTCTTCGGCGCCGGTTTCGCCCTCAAGGCACTGTGGTGGATAGCCGTCTTCGTCCTGGTGGTCTGGCTGCTCGGATTCGTCGCCCGGGGGACGCACCCCTCCGGCAGTCGCCACCGGTGGTACCGCTGGTGACACACCGCGCCGGTAAGGCGCGCTGGTCGTAGGGCAGTTCGGGCGGGGCGCACCCCAAGGGTGCGCCCCGCCCGCGTGCCCGGCCGCGCGTGTCCGGCCGCGCGTGTCCGCCGCGTCGGTCCGGCCGCTTCCGTCCGGCCGGGGAGTGACGGGCAGTCGGACGGTACGGATGGCGAAACGGGCCGGAAATCACGACGGCGGACGTGCGACCACCGGACGCGCCGTCGGAATACCGGAGGAAATCCCCCTACGCCGAATGGGGCGCCGTGGGCATCGTGATTTCGTCGTCCGCACGGTCCGCGCCCTCCGGTGCGGCTGATCCCGCCTCCGGCTGACACTCCGCCAAGTTCGTCCTCCCCGGGAACGGTCAGGCCGACTGCCCGTACCGCGCGGGTCGGCACTCCGGTCCACCTGAGGGCGCAAACCCGTACAAGCGTCATACATGCCGCATGTACGGTCAGTTTCGCGCCGCGGCGCATGCGCGGGTGATCGCGGGGTAGCCGCGGCCCAGGAGCGTTGCGCCGATCCGTGGCCCGCGTTCGTGACCAGGGAGAGGGATATCCATGGCAGTCCTTCAGGACACAGCGTCAACCGTCGCTTCGGACCTCGGCGTGACTTCGGCCCCGGCCACCGCGCGACCCGAGGCCGCTCCGGCGGCTTCGGACGGGCCTGCGCCACGGATCGAGGACGCGGGTGCGATCGCGCCGGCGGACGCCCGGGTGCTGTCCAAGGACCTCTTCCTGCGGCTGCGGGACCTGGAGGAGGGCACCCGCGAGTACTCGTACGTCCGCGGCACCCTGATCGAGCTGAACATGGCGCTGGTGAAGTTCGCCGCCCGGCGTTTCAGCAACCGCAGCGAACCGATGGACGACATCATCCAGGTCGGCACGATCGGCCTGATCAAGGCCATCGACCGGTTCGACCCGACGCGAGAGTTCGAGTTCGTCACCTTCGCCCTGCCCACCATCACCGGCGAGATGAAGCGGTTCTTCCGCGACACCAGCTGGATGGTCCACGTGCCCCGGGGGATGCAGGAGCTGCGGCTGGCCCTGGCCAAGGGCTCCGACGAGCTGGAGCAGGTCCTGGACCGGCTGCCGACCACGGCCGAGCTCGCCGAGCACCTCTCGCTGACCGAGCGTGAGGTGATCGAGGGGATGAAGGCCGCCAACGCCTACACCGCGCACTCGCTGGACGCCCCCTCCGAGCACGACGACGCCGGGTCGGGCTCCGGCGCCGGGCTGGGCGCCCGGTTCGCGGTGGAGGAGGCCGGCTTCGAGGCGGTCCTGCACCTGGAGACCCTCAAGCCGCTGATCGCCGCGCTGCCCGAACGGGACCGCGCGATCCTCGCGATGCGGTTCGGCGCCGAGATGACCCAGGGCCAGATCGGCCAGGAGCTGGGCCTGTCCCAGATGCACATCTCCCGCCTCCTCACCCGCATCCTCGGCCATCTGCGCACGGCCCTGCTCGCGGAGAGCTAGGCCGGCGTGTCCGCCCCGGACCGGGGCCGGGCCGGCGTCCCCGCCGGGTTCGGCCCCGGTCCGCGCGGTGCCCGGGGCGGCTGACGGCTCCCGCACGGGGCGCCCCGGTCCGGCGGCGACCGGCCTGCCCGCGGGCGGCCGGGCGATTTTTTGTAGGGTCAGATGTGAAGGTCGGTGCGGTGCCGACGACGAAGAACCGAGGTGGAGATGAACGATCCGGCGAACGCCGCCGCGATGCCGGCCCCCGACGGGCCGGGGGCGGAGTTCCGGCGTACCGACGACGGTGCGCTGGTCTGCTCCCTGGAGGGCGAACTGGATCTGGACGGCGTGCTCGCGGTCGGGCCGGCCCTGGAGGAGGCGGTCCGCTCCGGCGCGCCGCTGATGGTCGTCGACCTGTCCCGGGTCGGGTTCTGCGACTCCTCGGGCCTCAACCTGCTGCTGCGCACGCGTACCGACGCCGACAGTGCCGGTACGGCCCTGCGGCTGGCGGGGGCCCCCGACCAGCTGCTGCGGCTGCTGGAGATCACCGGCGCGGACCGGGTGTTCGCACTCGAACCCACGCTTGAGCACGCGCTCGCCGCACGGTGACCGGGCCCGGGACGGTCGCGGCCGTCGGCCTGGACCCTCCGGCCGTGCCGGCGGCCGCCGCTGCCCGCCGTCCGGCCTGGCGGCTCGGCCCGGCCTGCCCGCCGCCCGGGGAGATGTGCAGAAACAGGGCAGCTGGTGTTCCCCGGGTCTCAGCGGGCAGGCGTGACACGGTACGGAACGGCGTGCGAGCCGCCGGGCCGGCGGACCGCGCCGGGTACCACCGGATCCGTGACCTCCCGATCCACCGACAGCGCCGAACCGCGGGGTGAGAACGTAGTGACATCCATCGACCCAGGGGCGGGCGTGCCGCAGCGGGCAGGTGTGCCGAAGGCCGGCCAGCGCCGGCGCCTCGCCCTGCTGGCCGTGCCCGGGCCCGTCGGCCGCGGCCGGCACTTCGCCCGGCAGGCCCTGGAGGACTGGGGGTGGGCCGACGCCGACACCCTCACCGACGACATCCTGCTGATCGTCTCGGAGCTGCTCGCCAACGCCTGCATCCACGGCGGTGGCCCGCGCGAACTCGTCCTCACCGCCTCCCCGGAGGGGCTGCGGGTCGAGGTGCTGGACCACGAGACGACGCTGCCCGGTCCGCGTCCGCCGCACCTCACCACCGCCCCGGGCGGCCACGGGCTGCACATCGTGGCGCGGCTGTCGGAGCGCTGGGGCGCCGACCCGCATCCGGGCGGCAAGAGCGTCTGGGCGGAGCTCGGCGCGGCCCGCCTGCGCAGTCGCGAACCGGCCGGTCCCGGCTTCACGGGCCGTCCGGCCGGACGGGACTCCGCGCCGGCGGTGTGAACGACCGGCGGTGCGGACGGCGGTGTGAACGACCGGTGGTGCGGCCGGCTGTGGGTACGAGCGGCCGTGGGTGCAAGCGGTTGTCGGTACGGACGGCCGTGGGTGCGGGTGGCCCGGCGGTGCGAGCGGCCGGTCGGCTGCGGGGAGCGGGCGGTGCCCCGTACCGAGCGAACCGAGGGGCATGGGAGTGGCCGGGGCGGGCAGGCGGGACGTACGGCGGGGCGGTTCGCCCCCCGCGTCCGGAACGGCGAGTCCTTCCGGAGCCGTCCCGCCGCTCCCGAGTCGCGCGCCTTGACCGGCGCGTCCCGAGTCCGCCCGAGGTCCGATGAATCATCACATGTCCCTGTTCCCCGCCGAGGCGGGTCCGGCCGCGGACGGCCGGACCCCGGGCCTCCCGGCCGCCTCGGCGATGGTCCCGCCGGCGGCGGTCGCCCGTCCGCTCGCCGCCGGCCCGTCGGTCCTGCGGGGTGCGCATGGTTAGCGCACGGGAGCTGCCGGGGGAGTCCGGAGCCGTCTCGCCGGCCGCCGGCGGGCCCTCGGCCCGTGAGCGCGAACTGCTGGCCGCCCTGGCGGCCTCCCGGGCCCGGTGCCGCGAATCGGAGCGCAGTCTCGCCGCGTTGCGGGAGAAGCACCGGGAGGCGGTGGCGCGGTACTCGGTGCTGTCGGCGGAGCTGGAGGAGACCAACCGCGGTGTGGTGGCGCTCTACAGCGAGGAACACCAGTTCGCCCTGACACTCCAGCGTACGTTCCTGCCGGCGACCCTCCCCGACTGGCCGGGCGTCGGCCTGGCGGTGCGCTACCTCCCGGCGGCGACCGAGAACGAGATCGGCGGGGACTTCTACGAGGCCGTCGCCACTCCCGGGGGCCTGCTGATGGCGGTCGGCGACGTCGCCGGCCACAACCTGCAGGCCGCCATGGTGATGGGGGAGCTGCGGCACGCGCTGCGGGCGTACGCCAACGAGGGGCATCCGGCCGATGTGCTGCTGGAGCGCCTGGACGCGCTGCTGGGCCGGCACCGGCCGGGCTGGACGGCCACGCTCTGTGTCGCGCTGCTGGAGTCCGGCACGGGCCTGCTGCACCTGGCGAACGCCGGGCACCTGCCGCCGCTGCTGGTCGGCCCGGACGGCCGGGCCCGGTACGTCCACGAGCACGGCCCGCTGCTGGGCCTGGGCCTGCCGCAGCCGCCGGCGACCCGGCACGAGGTGGCCCCCGGCAGCAGGCTGGTGATGGTCACCGACGGGCTGGTCGAGCGCCGGGGGGTGGACCTGGACCGTTCGCTGGAGCGGTTGCGCCTGGCGGCCGAGGCCGGACCGGGCGAGCCGGAGGCGCTCTGCGACCACCTGCTGGAAGGCTTCGGCACCCGCCAGGAGGACGACACCGTGGTCTTCGCGGCCCGGCTGGGCGGCGGCTGAGCCGGCGCGGGCCGGGTGCCCTCCGCCCGGGCCGCGCCGTGCACGGGCCGGGGCCGGCGGCGCCCACGGGCCGCTCCGCCGGAGCGCCCCGGCGCCGGGACGGGCGGAAGGGCCTCCCGGGGCCGGGCACGAGGGGTGACCGGCGGAGCCGGCTCAGTCCAGGGGGAGGTGCGCCCGGACGCGCTTGCCGCCCGCGTGCCGCTCGATGTCGTAGCGGCGGCAGACCGCGAGGACGATCTCCAGGCCGTGCTGGCCGACCCGTGCCGGATCCGGGGACCGGGGGGCCGGAAGACGCGCCTCGGTGTCCCAGACCGTCACCCGGATGTCGTCGACGGTGAGTTCCAGGTCGAGCAGGCAGGGGCCCGGTGCGTACTTCGCGGCGTTGGTGACGAGTTCGCTGACGACCAGCCGAACCGTGCCGGCCAGCGCCTCGGTCACCGGGACCCCGTGGACCGTCTGGGCCTCGGCGAGGAAGTCGTCGGCGAAGCGCCGTGCCGCCGAGGCGGTGCCCGGCGTGCCGTCGTAGGCGGCACCGGCCCGGAAGATGAAGTCCGTCCAGGTCTGTTCCGTCAGTGTTCCCGCCTCCGGCACCAGGCACCGTCCCCGTTCGTGGCCCGGTGCGCTCGCGGCCGGGCATGCGCCACCGCCTACCCCGGTTCCGCGAGGTCATGCACCGGCCGTCGGACCGGTGGCCGGCGACCGGGAGGCGGGGCCGGGGACGCGCCCCCGGCGGGGCGCCTCCCGGCTTCTGCCGCAGGTCAGGGCCGGGCGAGGACGGCGGCCGTCTCCAGGTAGAAGTTGTCGATGCTCTGGACGGCCCGGGTGAAGTCGTCGAGATTGACGGGCTTGGTGACGTACGCGTTGGCGTGCCGGTGGTAGGCACCGCTGACGTCCTCGGGGGCGGCGGAGGTGGTGAGGACCACGATCGGGATCAGCTTGAGCTGCTCGTCCGCCTTGAGGACCTCCAGCAGCTCACGGCCGTTCATCCGGGGCATGTTGAGGTCGAGGATGATCAGGTCGGGGTACCGGGCGGCGTTCTCCCGGAGGTGTTCGAGGGCGACGACGCCGTCCTCCGCCTTGACGATGGTGCGGGCCATGCCCTGCTCGAACAGGGCCTCCTCGATCAGCATGGCGTCGGCTGCGTCGTCCTCGACGAGCAGGACGCTGTACGAGCCGGCTTGCGGGCGGGCGGCCATCAGGTGCTCCGGTTCTCAGGAATGGGCGTTGCGGTGCGGAGCCGGGGGGACCAGCCCGGGCCAGCGCAGTCGGGCGGCCTGGCGGCTGATGTCGCAGGCCTGCCCGAGCTGCGGGTAGCCGGCCCCGGCCCTGGCCGCGTCGCGGGCCGCCTGGTCGGCGAGGCGCTCGGCGGCCTTCCGCAGGTGCATCAGGGCGTGCAGCCGGGTCAGCGCGTCGTGCTGCGCGTCGGCCTCCCAGGGCTCACCGGGCGCGGGGGCACCCGGGTCCGCGGCGGGCAGCGGACGGAACGCCCGGGCGGCGAGGCGGCCGGCGAGTTCTCCGAGCGTCGCGTCCGCGAGGGACGCGAGTTGGTCCTCGCCCAGGAGGGCGGCGAAGCGGTCGGCTGGCATGCCTGCCACCATAGGTGACCGTTCGTCGGGCGACAACCAAACTTGTCGGACGGCGTGTAGGGTGTGGCTGCCGCGCGCGACCTGCCGCAGGCGGGCACGGACGAAGGCGCATCCGGCGACGGATGCCGGATGAAGGACCCGACATGGCCAGCCAGACCCCGGCGGCGCACCGCCCCGCCGCCGACACCCAGGGGCGGTCCCCTTCGGAACGAGGCGCCGGGGCGGGCACCGGCTGGACCACCCGCCGCTGGCTGCGCGTCGGGGTGAGCGCCTCGCTGGCGGTCCTCGTCCTGCTCGGAGCCCTGGGATTCTGGGTGTTCGCCCACTCCTCGGCGGTGAACAATCGTCTGGTCGACGTCAGCTCGCCGGCCCTGATCGCGGCCGTCCGGCTGGAATCCGGCCTGGTCGACCAGGAGACCGGCATCCGCGGCTACGGCCTCACCGGGCAGTCCGAGTTCCTCGCCCCCTACGAGCAGGGCGTCACCCAGCAGCGCGAGGCCGTCGCCACGCTCCGGCAGCTGGTCACCGGCGACCAGGGCCGGGCCGACCTCGACCGGGTCGTCGCCCGCGCGGAGACCTGGCAGGCCCAGGTGGCCCGGCCGGTGGCCGAGGCCTCGCCGGGCAGTGCCACGCCGACCGCCGGCCGGCAGACCGCCGAGGGAAAGGCGGCCTTCGACGCGCTGCGCGAGGCGATGACGCTGCAGCAGGAGCACCTGCAGGCCGACCGGGCGGACGGCCGGGCGGCCCTGCGGTCGGTCCGCACCCTGCGCAACGTGGTGTTCAGCGCGATCGCGCTGATCATCCTGCTGCTCGCCGCCCTGGTCTTCGAGGGCCTGCGCCGCGGCGTCACCCGCCCGCTGGAGCACCTGTCGGCCGACGCCGAGCGGGTCGCGCGGGGCGACTTCAGCCACCCGATCACCCCCACCGGCCCCGCCGACCTGCGGCAGCTCGCCGCCGTGGTCGAGGCGATGCGCGGCCGGCTGGCCCACGAACTCCTCGCCAAGGAGCAGGCCCGGCAGGCGCTCGACTCCCAGGCCGGTGACCTGCGGCGCTCCAACGCCGAACTGGAGCAGTTCGCCTACGTGGCCTCGCACGACCTCCAGGAGCCGCTGCGCAAGGTGGCCAGCTTCTGCCAGCTGCTCCAGCGCCGCTACGGCGGCAGCCTCGACGCCAGGGCCGACCAGTACATCGAGTTCGCCGTGGACGGCGCGAACCGGATGCAGACGCTCATCAACGACCTGCTCGCGTTCTCCCGGGTCGGCCGGCTGCACGCGAGCTGGACGCCGGTGGACCTGGAAGAGGTGTTCGCCCGGACCGTCGACTCGCTGAGCATCGCGATAGCGGACAACGAGGCCGTGATCACCCACGACCCGCTGCCCCGGATCAGCGGCGACGCCACCCAGCTCGGCATGCTGCTGCAGAACCTGCTCAGCAACGCCGTCAAGTTCCGCAGTCCGGACCGCGCGCCGCGGATCCACCTGGAGGCGGTGCGCGACGGCGACCTGTGGCGGTGCGCGGTCACCGACAACGGGATCGGCATCGACGGCGACTTCGTGGACAAGGTCTTCGTCATCTTCCAGCGTCTGCACACCCGGGACGCCTACCCCGGCAACGGCATCGGCCTGGCCATGTGCAAGAAGATCGTCGAGTTCCACGGCGGCACCATCGAGGTCGACCTCGCCCACACCCCGGGCACCCGCCTGGCCTTCACCCTGCCCGCAGAGGTGCCCACCGAGGCGCCCACGGAGCCGCAGGACGCCGCCGGGGCCCCGGCGGACGGCCGGACCGAGGGTCTCCTGGTGGCCCCCCGGGCGGAAGCGGGGCGCTCGTGATCCCCGGTCAGAAGCACCGGCCCGAACCGCCGGCGTACGCACTCACGCAGCCCGGCGCGGAGGCCTCCGACGTACGCGTCCTGCTGGTGGAGGACGACGCGGGGGACGCCCTGCTGGTCGAGGAACTGCTCGCCGACACCGACCTGGGCCACACCCTGCGGTGGACGCCGACCCTGGCCGGGGCCGTCGCCGAGCTGGAGCGCGAGCCCGCGGACTGCGTCCTGGTCGACCTCCACCTGCCCGACGGCTCGGGCGTGGGCCTGGTCGCCGCCGTCCAGCAGGCCTGCCCCCGGGCCGCGGTGATCGTCCTGACCGGCCTGGCGGACTCCGGGGCCGGTGCGCAGGCCGTCGCGGTCGGCGCCCAGGACTACCTGGTCAAGGGGCAGGTCGACGAGCAGCTGCTGCAGCGCGCCCTGCGCTACGCGGTCAACCGCAAACAGGCCGAGCTGGCCGGCGCCGAACTGCGCGAGGACCGCATCAGGGCCCGGGAGAACGCCCGGCTGGAACGCGGCCTGCTGCCGACCCCGCTGCTGCGCGGCGAAACCGCCACCGTCACCACCCGCTATCTGCCCGGGCGCGAACGCGCCCTGCTCGGCGGGGACTTCCTCGACGTGGTGGAGACGGCGGACGGCGCGGTGCACGCCGTCATCGGCGACGTCAGCGGGCACGGACCGGACGAGGCGGCGCTCGGTGTCTGCCTGCGGATCGGCTGGCGCGCGCTCGTCCTGGCCGGTCACCGCGGCCCCGAGCTGCTGGACCTGCTGGAGCAGATCCTGGTCGCCGAACGCGACCGCACCGACATGTTCGCCACCTGCAGCATCGTGTCCGTCGCCGCCGACCGCCGCACGGCGACCCTGCACCTGGCCGGGCACCACGAGCCGCTGCTCACCCCCGCCCGCCCGGAGGGCGCCGGCCGGCCGCCCGGCACGACCGAGGTGGCCGCCGCGCACGGCGTGGCACTCGGCATCGCGCCCGGGCTCCGGCACTGGCCCGCCACCGAACTGTCGCTGCCGCCCGCCGGCGCCCTCCTCCTCTACACCGACGGCCTCACCGAGGGCCACTGCGGCCCGGGCGCCGAGCGGCTCGGTACGGAGGGCCTGCTGGAGCTGATCGCGGCGGCGCCGCCCACCGGTACCCCGGCCTTCCTCGACCACCTGGTCGACACCGTCCGGCGGCTGAACGCGGGCCGGCACGCGGACGACCTGGCGATCCTGCACCTCGCCTGGACCTCTGCCCCGGACCGGGCACGGCCGGTGGAGCCGGGCCCGACCCCCGCCATGATCCGGGTGGAGTCCGGCTGAGCGGGTGTGTGGGCCCGGGGAGCGGGGCAGGCGCTGAGGGGTCGTTCGTGGTCCGTACCTACTCGGCCGTAGCATGACGAGGGCCGGTCACGGCCCGCGAAAACGTTGGTTTGGACGGCCGGATGCCGTTGTGATGAGGGAGTTTTTGGTGGCGGAACGTCAGGAATCCGAGCGACTGGTGAAGCTGCTCTCGCAGCAGGGCGACGTCCTCGTCGGCCGGTGGATCGAGGGAGTCTCCCACACGCTGCGCGGGCGACTGAGCGTGCTGGAGCTGGACCGGGAGCTGCGGGAGCTGTACAGCGCGTTGGTCGAGGGCCTGCGGGCCGGTGGGCCGGACTGGCGGGCCGAGGGCTGGTCGGAGGTGCGGGCGCTGCTCACCGAGCTGTCCCGCAACCGCGCCCGGCAGGGGTTCACCCCGACCGAGACGGCCACCGCCGTCTTCGCCCTGAAGGAGCTGCTGGTCCCCGACACCGACACCTCGCAGCAGGACATCGCGGCCTACCTGGAGCTGAACCGGCTGGTCGACGCGATCGGCCTGTTCACCGTGGAGACGTACTCGAAGACCCGCGAGGAGATCATCGGCGCCCAGGCCGAGCAACTGCTGGAGCTGTCCACCCCGGTGGTGAAGCTGTGGGACGGCGTGGTGGCGGTGCCGCTCGTCGGCACGCTCGACTCGGCCCGGACCCAGGTGGTGATGGAGAAGCTGCTGCAGACGCTGGTCGACACCGGCTCCGAGCAGGCGATCATCGACATCACCGGCGTTCCGGCGGTCGACACCGAGGTCGCCCAGCACCTGTTGAAGACCGTCGTGGCGGCCCGTCTGATGGGGGCCGAGTGCACCATCTCCGGCATCCGCCCGCAGATCGCCCAGACCATCGTCGCCCTGGGGATCCAGTTCGGCGACATCGTGACCAAGGCGACGCTGGCCGACGCCCTCAAGCACGCCCTGCGCCGGCTCGGCACCTCGACCGAGGCGGTCGCCGCCACCGTGCGGAGCGCCCGGTGAGCGAACGTATCCCCGTCCTGCGGATCGGCGACGTCCTGCTGGTCTCCATCCAGACCGATCTGGAGGACCAGTCCGTCCTCGACCTCCAGGAGGACCTGGCCGCCCGGATCGTGGACACCGGCGCACACGGGGTGGTGATCGACATCACCGCGCTGGAGATCGTCGACTCCTTCGTCGGGCGGATGCTCGCCACCACGGCCGCCATCTCCCGGATCCTGGACGCGGAGACCGTGCTGGTCGGCATGCGGCCCGCGGTGGCCATCACCCTCGTCGAGCTCGGACTGTCGCTCGGCGGAGTCCGCACCGCGCTCAGCCTGGAGCGCGGCCTGGCGATGCTCGGCCGGTCCGGCGGCGTCGGCGCGGGGCGCGCGTGATCGCGGCCCACGCCGGACCGGAGGGCGAGCAGCAGACCCTGCCGATCGCCTCGAACGACGACGTGGTGCGGGCCCGGCAACTGGTCCGCACGCTCGCCCAGCAGTGCAAGCTCTCGCTGGTCGACCAGACCAAACTGGTGACGGCCGCCAGCGAGCTGGCCCGCAACACGCTCGTCCACGGCAACGGCGGGACCATGCGGGTCGGCCTGGTCGACAAGGGCGGCCGACGGGGGGTCAGCGCGGTCTTCCAGGACACCGGGCCGGGCATCCCCGACCTGGACCTGGCGCTGACCGACGGCTGGACCTCCGGCGGCGGCATGGGCCTGGGCCTGAGCGGGGCCCGGCGGCTGACCGACGAGTTCGCCATCGACACGGAGGTCGGCCGCGGCACCGTCGTCACCGTCGTCAAGTGGACCAGGTGAATCCCCCGATGCTGCTCAAGACACAGGACATCGCGTGGTTCCGGGACTCGGAGTCGCTGCCGACGGCGGCGCGCGGCGCCGCCACCGCGCTGGCCCGCCGGATCGGGCTGGGCGACCAGCGGGCCGCCGAGGTGGGCCTGGCCGTCACGGAGGCCGCCACCAACCTGCGCCGGCACGCCGTCGACGGTTCGCTGCTGCTGCGGGTGCTGCGGACCGAGCACGACGCCGCGGTGGAGTTCCTCACCCTGGACAGCGGCCCGGGCATGCCCGACGTGCCGTACGCGATGACCGACGGCACCTCCTCCGCGGGCACCCTCGGCATCGGACTGGGCGCGATCGCCCGTCTCGCGGACACCTTCGACGTGCACTCCCTCCCCGGGGCCGGCACCGTCCTGGCCGCCCGCTTCTGGGGGCCGGGCGCCGTACCGAGGGTGCCGGCCGGCGCCACGCTCGTCGGCGGTCTCACCCGCCCGATCAGCGGCGAGGAGTCCTGCGGGGACGCCTGGGCGGTCCGATCGGCCACCGCGGCCGACCCGGACGGCCCGCTGCTGGTGATGTTCTTCGACGGGCTCGGGCACGGCCCGCTGGCCGCCGTCGCCTCCCAGCAGGCCGTCGCGGCCTTCCGGAGCTCCAAGGCCGACCGGCCCGCCGACGTCCTCGCCCAGCTCCACCGCGCCCTGAACGGCACCCGGGGCGGCGCCGCGGCCGTGGCCCGGATCGAGCCCGCCGCCGGCCGGGTGCTGTTCTGCGGGGTCGGCAACGTCAGCGGGTTCGCCGTCGACGAGCAGAAGCGGCACGCCCTGCTGTCCTCGCCCGGGATCGTCGGCCACCAGCTGCCGACCCTGCGCACCCACGAGCAGGCGCTGCCCCGGGGCGGCGCCGTCGTCCTGCACTCCGACGGGCTCACCGAGCGCTGGCAGCTCTCCGCGATGCCCGGACTGCTGCGGCACATCCCGCTGGTGACGGCCGGCATCCTGCTGCGGGAGGCGGGAGTGCGCCGCGACGACGCCGGGGTCGTCGTCGTCAAGGGAAGCTGGTGACAGCCCGGGCGGCCCTGCCGCTGCTGACCACCGCGGTCGGCTCCGAGCAGGAGATCTTCGCGCTGCGGCGCAGCGGGCGGGTCGTCGCGCAGGCCCTGGGCCTGGACAACCAGGCCCAGGTACGGCTCGCGACCGCCCTCAGCGAGCTCGGCCGCGACCTGCTGGGCGTCCGCGGCCTGAGCGCCTCCTTCACCCTCGCCGCGGGCGAGGAGCCGGCCCTGCTGGTCACCCTCGTCTGGGAGGACCGGCGGCGTGAGCCCGGCGAGGAGACCCTCGAAGCGGTCGGACGGCTGCTGCCCGGTGCGGTCCGCCGGCCCGCCGTGCCGGGCCGCCTGGTGGTCGAGCAGCCCCTGCCCGGCAGCTCGCCGTCGCCGGCCGAGCTCGCCGTGCGGACCCTGCGGGTGCTGAGCGCGCAGCCGGCGGCCAACCCGATGGAGGAACTCCGGGCGCAGAACCGCGACCTGATCGCCGCACTGGAGGACTCCCGCGCCCAGCGCGAGGAACTCCAAAGGCTCAACGAGGAGTTGGAGACCACCAACCAGGGAGTGGTGGCGCTCTACTCGGAGCTGTCGCAGGAACTCGAGGACACCAACCGCGGCGTCGTCGCGCTGTATGCCGAACTCGACGACAAGTCACGCCGGTTGCACGAGGCCGGCGACGCCAGGACCCGGTTCTGGGCCAACGTCAGCCATGAACTGCGCAGCCCTGCCAACTCGGTGATCGGGCTGGCCCGACTGCTGCTGGACGCCGACGAGGACCAGCCGGCCGAGGAGCGCAGGCACCAGCTGGCCCTGATCGGCGCCTCCGGGAGCACACTGCTCGCGCTGGTGGACGAACTCCTCGACGTGGCCAAGGCCGAGTCCGGCCGGCTGGAGCCGCACTGGAGCTCCGTCGACCTGCGGATCCTGCTGGGGCAGCTCCGCGGCACCATGCGCGGCCTCGTCCAGCACCCCGGCGTCACCCTGGTCATCCCCGATCCGCTCCGGCCGCCGGAGCTGATCGGCGACGAGGTCATGCTGACCCGGATCCTGCGCAACCTGCTCTCCAACGCCCTGAAGTTCACCGAACAGGGCGAGGTCCGGCTGGACGCCGCCACCGACCGGGCCCCCGACGGATCCGAGCTGGTCGTGCTGACCGTCACCGACACCGGCGTCGGCATCCCGGCGGAGGAGCAGGAGCGGATCTTCGAGGAGTTCTACCAGGTGCGCGGCCCGCACCAGCGGGGCCGCTCCGGCACCGGGCTCGGCCTGCCCTACGCCCGCCGGGTGGCCGAACTGCTCGGCGGGGGGATCACCCTGGTGAGTACACCGGGCCGGGGTACCACCGTGACCCTGCGGCTGCCCGCCGTGCCGCCCGCCGTCCGCCGCCCGCCCGCGGCCGCGCCCGCCAAGCTGGCCGTCCTGGTGACCGTCGACGACGACCCGGCCTTCCGCATCGGGGCCCGCCCGGTCCTCGGCGAGATCGCCGAGCGGGTGGTCGAGGTCCCCCGGAGCGCGGACGCGCTGGCCGCCGTCCGGCGCGAACGCCCCGACGCCGTGCTGCTCGACATCCACATGCCCGCCCCCGACGGCTACCAGCTGTTGGCGGAGCTCGCCGCCGACCCGGTGCTGCGGGACATCCCCGCCCTGATCCTCACCTCGGCCCGGAGCGCGGACCTGGACCACGAACGTCTCGTCCACGCCCGGGCGGTGGTCGAGAAGACCGGCCTCGACGCGGCGCGGCTGACCCGGGCGCTGGCCCTGCGGGAGCTCGCCGCGGCCCTCGCCGGCGCCGCCACCGGCGCGGAGCCGGACTCCCCGGCCGGCGCCCCCGCGGCTGCGCCGGGCCCGCACCGAGAGGGAACCGCGCCATGACCGAGCAGGCCAACCCCGACAGCGCGGCCGCCACCGTCCTGGTGGTCGACGACGACGACACCAGCCGCTACATCCTGGCCAGTTGGCTGCGCCGGGACGGCCACCGGGTGTCCGAGGCGGCGGACGGCGCCCAGGGGCTGGCGCTGCTCGCCGCCACGACCGGTCCGGACCGGCCCGAACTCGCCGTCGTCGACGTCAACCTGCCCGACATGAGCGGCTTCCAGGTCTGCGAGAGCATCAAGGCCGACCCGCTCACCGCCCACCTGCCGGTCATCCACGTCTCGGCGACCGCGATCGAGGTCAACGACCGCGCCCAGGGCCTCTACCGCGGCGCCGACGCCTACCTCACCGAGCCGATCGCCCCCACCGAGTTCCTGGCCACCGTCACCGCCGCCCTGCGCTACGCCCGGGCCCGCCGCCGGGCCGAGCGGCTGGCCGGCCGGATCGCCGTCCTCAACCAGGTCACCCTCGACGTGTACGGCGCGCGCGACGGCCGCTCCTTCGCGGCCCTGGCGGCGGCCGGCGCGGCCACCCTGATGTCCGCGCCGGCCGCCGTCCTGGCACTGGACCTCGACGGGCGGGCGGTGGGCGCCGCCGCCGGCGGACCCGGCGCCGACCCGCAGCGGTTCGGCGGGGCGGCGGCCGTGCTGGGGGTGCTGGTGGACGCCTCCGCCCCGCAGGAGGGGACGGGGACGCGGACGGCGGTGCTGACCGCCGAGCAGTGGGGCGGCCTCACCGACTGCCAGGCGTTCGAGGGTGAGGGCGAGGTGGCGGTGATCCTGGCCCGGACCTCCCCCGGCCGTCCACCGGTGGCCCTGGCGGTGCCCGCCCGGGCGCTCGGCGACGGCGACCGTGACCTGTTCGCCCAGCTCGCCCGGACCTGCGCGCTGGCGCTGGAGGCCCAGCGCAGCCTGCGGGAGGAGCAGGGCCTCGCGCTCGCGCTGCAGCGCACCTTCCTGCCGAGCCGGCTGCCCTCGCCCCCCGGGGTCGAACTGACCGTCCGGTACGTCCCGGCCGGCTCCAGGACGGAGATCGGCGGCGACTTCTACGAGGCGGTCGAGACGCCCGCCGGACTGCTGCTGGCCATCGGCGACGTCGCCGGGCACTCGCTCGCCGCGGTGGTGGTGATGGGTGAACTCCGGCAGGCCCTGCGGGCCTACGCCATCGAGGGGCACGAGCCGCACGTCGTCCTCGACCGCCTGGACGCCTTCCTGGCCCAGTTCCACCCCGGGGTCACCGTGACCGCCTGCCTGGTCCTGGTCGACCCGGGCCGGCGGAGCGTGCGGATCGCCAACGCGGGCCACGTTCCGCCGGTGCTACGCGACCCGGACGGATCGACCCGCTACCTCACCGAACACGGCGTCATCCTCGGACTCGGCACCGCCCACGCGCCGGCGGTCCGTCACCCGACGCCGGTCGGGGCCACGCTGCTGCTGTTCACCGACGGCCTGGTCGAGGTCCCCGGCGAGCACCTCGACCGGGGCCTGGAGACCCTGCGACGGCGGATCACCGAGGGCCCGCAGGAGCTCGGCCGGCTCTGCGACCGTCTGCTCGACCTGTTCGCCGAGGGCAAGCAGGACGACATAGCGCTGCTGGCCGCCCGGCTCGACTGACGGCGCCGCCGCCGGGGCGGTCGGGCGTCAGCGCCCCTCGTGCGGCGGCAGGGCGACCGTGTCGAGGTAGAAGGCGTCGATGCTCCGGGCGGCGCGGATGAAGTCGTCGAGGTTGACCGGCTTCGTGACATAGGCGTTCGCGTGGTGCCGGTACGAGCTGGTGATGTCCTCGGGAGCCGCGGACGTGGTGAGCACCACGACGGGGATCTGCTGGAGTTCCGGGTCGTTCTTCAGGACGTGGAGCAGCTCACGGCCGTTCAGGCGCGGCATGTTGAGGTCGAGGATGATCAGGTCGGGCAGTCGGCGCAGGCTGTCGCGCAGGTACTCCAGGGCCGCCACGCCGTCCACGGCGCGGGTGATCGTCCGGGCGGAGCCGCGGTCGAGCAGGGCCTCCTCGATCAGCATCGCGTCGGCGGCGTCGTCCTCCACCAGGAGAACGCCGAGCGAACGGATCGGGCCGGGGACGGTCATCGGGGGCTCCGCTCGGTCGGGGGACGGCTCGGGGCGGCGGGCACCAGGCCGGGCCAGCGCTTCCGGGCGCCCTGGCGGCTCATCTCCAGGGCCTCCCCGAGCTGGGGGTACCCGGCGCCGGCCTCGACCGCGTCCCGGGCGACCTGGTCGGTCAGCCGTTCCGCCGCCCGCCGCAGATGCACCAGGGTGTGCAGCCTGGCCAGGGCGTCGCCCTGGGGGTCCGGCCCCTCGTCGGGAGCCGGCGGCACGTCAGGACCGGTCGCGGGCGGCAGCGGCCGGAAGGCCCGCTGCGCCAGCCGTGCGGCGAGGTCGGCGAGGGCCGCGTCCGCGAGGGCCGCGATCTGCTCCTCGCTCATCCGGGGGACTCGGCGGGCACGGGACATGGGGCCACCCTACTGGTCGGCGCCCCGGCCGGTCCGGGGGTCCGGGGGTCCGGGGCCCTTCCCGTCGGCCGGGCAGGGAAACGCCGCGGCCGGTCCGGGGGTCCGGGGCCGTTCCCGTCGGCCGGGCCGGGAAACGCCGCGGCCGGCCCGGGAGCAGGACTCCCGGGCCGGCCGTCGACGACATCGCTCCCGCAGGGTGCGGGGGCACGGCGCTCAGATCAGGGTGCGCCAGTAGTACCAGAACCGGCTGAGGATCAGCAGGGCGATCACCGCGTACCAGAGCGCGGGCACCACCCAGTGGTAGCGCAGGGCCTCCCGGACGGCCGGGCGCAGCCGTGCGGACACCGGGATCACGCCGCTGCGCAGGCTGTGCAGGGTGGTGTACCAGAACAGCGGGATCATCGCCGCCCAGACCAGCATGCAGTACGGGCAGAGTGCCCCGATCCGGTAGAGCGTCTGGATCATCAGCCAGGTCACGAAGCCGACCCCGAACACGGTGCCGGCCTGGAGGCCGAGCCAGAACCACCGCCGGTAGCGGGCCCCGGCGAGCAGCCCGACGCCGATCGCGACCACCACCGAGAACCCGATCAGGCCGATCAGCGAGTTGGGGAAGCCGAAGGCCTCCGCCTGGTCGCTGCCCATCACCGAGCCGCAGCTGATGATCGGGTTGATGTTGCAGTTGGGGACGTACGAGGGGTCCTGCAACAGGCGGATCTTGTCGATGGTCAGGACGACCGACGCGGTCAGGCCGAGCGCGCCGGTGACCACCAGCAGCCAGGCGAAGGCCCGGCTCGCGCCGATCGGTCCGCCGCCCGCCACGGTGGTGCCGGTGCTCTCCGGGCCGGCGGGGGTCATCCGACGGCCTGCTTGACCATCGCGGTGAACTGGTCCGGGGTGACCGCGGCGCCGTTGCCGAAGACCTCCAGCTTCTTGCCGTCCAGGTTCACCGTCGGGGTGCCGGTGACGCCGCTGTTGTCGAAGGCCTTGGAGACCTCGGCGGCCCAAGGGGCGTAGGTGCCCTCCTGGACGGCCTTGACGAAGGCGTCGGTCTTCAGGCCCGGCACCTTCCCGGCCAGGTCCAGCAGGTGGTTGGTGTCGGCGAAGGCGTCGTCGCGCTCGTCGGGCTGGTTGGCGTAGAGCATGTCGTGGAACTGCTTGAACTTGTCCACGCCCTCGTTCAGCGCCGCGCCGGCGGCGGCGAGCGCGGTGCGTGAGCCCTTGCCGCCGAGGCCCTTGTCGAGGAAGGTGGCCAGGTGGTACTCGATCTTGTACGTGCCGTTGTCGGCGAGTGCTTGCATGGCCGGCCCGTCGGTGGTCTCCAGCTGCTCGCAGTACGGGCAGCGGAAGTCCTCGTAGACCTCCAGGGTGTGCGCGGCGTCGGCCTTGCCGTACGTCACCACGGTGCCGTCGGGGCCGCTCGCGTTCGCGGGGACCACCAGCGGTCCGCTCTGCGCCCCGCCGCCGGAGCCGCCGACGGCGAACGCGACGCCCGCGGCCAGGGCCAGGACGGCCGCCGAGGCGGCGCCGACCACGGTGCGGCGGCGGATCTTCGCGGACCGCTCGGCCCGCCGGCGCTCCGCGTGCAGCCGCTCGGTGGCGGCCCGGCCGCCGGGCTTGCGGCTGCCGGTGCCGTTGTCGTCGGGGGTGCCGTTGGTGCTGTTCTTGCTCATGGGGAGGTCGTCCTGTGCTCGATCGGAGGTCGGCTGGCGCCGGCGGCCCGCGGGGAGCGGGAGGCCTGGCGCGGCGGGGCGACCGCTGAGAGCGGAGGTGTTCTCAGCAGGCCGGCGCGAGCACCGGCGGACCTCGCCGGACGGCCGGGCCGAGCAGGACGTCCTCGACCGGGAGGTGCTCCCGGCTGGACGGCGGGAGGGGCACCCGGACCACCGGGCGGGCCGGGACCGGTGCGGTGAGCAGCCGCAGCAGCCGTCGGACGGCGGCCGTCGCCCGGCTGTGCAGGAAGTCGCGCAGGGTGCGCAGCGCCTCGGCAAGGCCGGTCAGGGCGGCGTCGGCGCGCCGCAGCCAGAACGCGGCGAACAGCGCGATCAGGGTGTGCACCAGCAGGAGCAGGACCCCGCCGGCGGCGGTCGGCACGCCGGCCGACGCGGCGCCGTGGCCCAGCAGGCCGCCGTCACCGGCGAGCCCGCTGTTCCCGGCCAGGCTGCTGTTCCCGACCAGGAAGGCGCCGACCGAACCGCCGCGGCAGACCAGCGGCTCGAAGACGTGCGGTCCGGTGCCGGAGCCCGGGCCGCAGGTCGTCTGCGCGAGGTCGAAGAGGGCGGACAGGGCCAGCTGCAGCGGCAGGAACACGGCCGCGATCCGGACGAACCCGCGCCCGCGGCCCGCCAGGGCCAGGGCGAGGGCGAAGACGGCGCCGCCCGCGAGGGCCAGCACCGCGACGGGCAGCGGCCGGCCGGTGACCAGCACCTGGCCGAGCGCGGCGAGCAGCACGACCAGCGCGGCGAAAATCGCCGCGCGGAGCGTCCTGGTGGCCTGCTTGCTGTCCATTTGTCCGAGTCTGCCACAGGTGTGTCCACGGACGGCGGCGCTGTTCGGCCCTGTGAAGAGCCTCACGATGGCCCTGTGAAGAGCCGCACGGCGCCGCCGCGGGCCCGGTGGGCGGCCGGCGGGCTGCGGCGGCGGGGCGGCTGCGGGAGACTTTCCCCATGCCGGAACTGCCGGAGGTCGAGGCCCTCAGCGCCTTCCTGGGTGAGCACCTGGTCGGGCACACCATGGCTAAGGTCCACCCCGTCGCGGTGAGTGCGCTGAAGACGTACGCGCCGCCGCTCTCCGACCTGGAGGGCCGCACCGTCGACGCGGTGACCAGGCACGGCAAGTTCCTCGACGTCACGGGGGGCGGACTGCACCTGGTCGTCCACCTGGCGCGGGCCGGCTGGCTGCGCTGGCGCGAGAACCTCCCGCCCGAGCCGCCGCACCCCGGCAAGGGGCCGCTGGCCCTGCGCGTCCTGCTGGCCGAGCCGGCCGGGGCCGGTTTCGACCTCACCGAGGCCGGCACCCAGAAGCGCCTCGCGGTGTACTGCGTGCACGACCCCGCCGAGGTGCCCGGCATCGCCCGGCTGGGCCCCGACCCGCTGGACCCGTCCTTCACCCCGGAGGTCTTCGCCCGCCTGCTGAGCGGCGAGCGGCGCCGGCTGAAGGGCGTCCTGCGTGACCAGGGTGTGCTGGCGGGGGTGGGCAACGCGTACTCGGACGAGGTGCTGCACGCGGCCCGGATGTCGCCGTACAAGCTGGCGGCGAGCCTCGACGAGGAGGAGACGGCCCGCCTGTACGAGGCGCTCGGCAGCACCCTGCGGGAGGCGGTGGAGCGCTCGCGGGGGCTGGCCGCCGGGCTGCTCAAGGCGGAGAAGAAGAGCGGACTGCGGGTGCACGGGCGCACCGGGCAGCCCTGCCCGGTGTGCGGCGACACCATCCGCGAGGTGTCGTTCAGCGATTCGGCGCTGCAGTACTGCCCGACCTGTCAGACCGGCGGCAAGCCGCTCGCCGACCGCAGGATGTCCAGGCTGCTGAAGTAGCGGCCGCCGGTCGCGGGCCGCCGCACCCCGTGCGCGCCGGCGGGGTGCGGCGGGCGGCGGCTACTTCTTGCGGGCGACGCCGGACCAGTAGTAGGCGGTCTCCGGGTCGGCGGTCAGCTCGCCGTCGGGGAGCCAGGCCATCACGGGCGAGACCCCGGGCTCCAGCAGCTCCCAGCCGTCGAAGAACCGGGCCACCTCCTCGCGGGTCCGCGGGACGAGGGTCATGCCGCCCTGCCGGGCGGACTCCTCGACCTGCCGGACCGCCTCGGGGTCGAAGTCCTGGGTCGGGTGGGTCAGCGCGATGCAGCTGCCGGAGGGGAGGGCGTCGCGCAGGGCGGCGACCTTGCTCCAGGGGTCGTCCTCGTCGGCGATCAGCATCAGGACGGCGATCAGCAGCAGGCCGACCGGCTGCTCGAGGTCCAGCGTGGAGGTCAGCGCCGGGTCCGCCAGGAGCTCCTCGGCCCGGCCCAGGTCGGCGTGGATGTAGCTGGTGCGGCCCGACGGGTCGCCGATCATCAGCGCCCGGGCGTGGGCCAGCACGATCGGGTCGTTGTCCACGTAGACGACCCGGGCCTCGGGGGCGATGGCCTGCGCGATGTCGTGGGTGTTGGGGGAGGTGGGGATGCCCGTCCCGAGGTCGAGGAACTGGCGGATGCCGTGCTCCCGCACCAGGTGCCGCACCGCGCGGCCCTGGAAGGCGCGGTTCTCCTTGGCCATCGTCCGGATGCCGGGGATCGCCTGCTCGATGGCCTCGCCCATGGCCCGGTCGGGGGCGAAGTTGGTCTTGCCGCCCAGCCAGTAGTCGTAGATCCGCGCGGAGTGCGGCTTGCTGGTGTCGACGCCGAAGCGCTCCCAGTCGCCCACCTCGCTGCGGTCGCCGTCGTCCTGCTGCGCGAAAGCCTGACTTGTCGTCATTACTACTTCCTCTGGAGGCAGATCATCACACTGCGGGTCAGGGTAGCGGTCGCAGCTCGACGGAGGGGTTGCTTACGCCGTCCAGGTGGTGAAATGCCTGCCGCGATCCGGATGTCGGGAGGGAGGGGTGGCAACGGGGCAGAGATTCGGAATGTTGTCCGATCGTCAGACTTACTCGCGAAGAGTGCTGTTGGTCGCCGCCGGTGCGGCCCTGCTGTCGGTGAGCGGGTGCGGTCGCCCGTCGTTCGAGCAGGGTGAGAGCGCCCTGTGGCCCGGCTCCGGGGCGTTCGGCGCCGGGCTGGACGCCGGTGCCGTCCCGGACGGCGGCGGCGACGGCCCCCCGCCGGCCCGCGCCGCGGCGCCGGTCCCGGATCCGGGACGGAGCCCCGCGTCCGCGCCCGCCGCCGGGCCCGAGCCGGCTCCGGCGGCCGGCCCGAGCCCGACCGCGGGCCCGACCGCGAGCCCGCTCCCGGGGACGGGGCAGGGGAGAAGCGCACAGCCTGCCCAGAGTGCGAGTGCGAGTGCGAGTGCCGGTACGGTTACCGGCGCGGCCGCTGCCCCGTCGCCTTCCGCACCCGCCCCGGCCCCGGCTCCGCGGGCCCTGGACCAGGCGCAGAACCGGCCGGTCAGCGAGCTGTCGGCGGCCCGACGCTTGGTGGCGATCACCGTGGACGACGGGCCCGACCCCCGCTACACCCCGGCGGTGCTCGCCCTGCTGCGGCAGTACGGGATCAGGGCCACCTTCTTCGTGATCGGGCAGAACGCCGCCCAGTACCCCTCGCTGGTCCGGGCCATCGCCGACGGCGGCCACCACCTGGCCAACCACACATGGTCCCATCCCGAGCTCCGGGGGCTCCCCGAGGCCGCGGTACGGACCGAGCTGCAGCGCACCTCGGAGCTGCTGGAGAAGGCCACCGGCCGGGCGACGACCTGGTTCCGGGCGCCGGGCGGGGACTGGTCCCCGGTGGCGATCAAGGTCTGCTCGGAGCTGGGGCTGCGTCCGATGGGCTGGTCGGTGGACCCGCAGGACTGGGCGCGTCCCGGCACGGCGGCGATCACCTCCCGGGTGCTGGGCGGGGTGCGGCCCGGCGCGATCGTCCTCAACCACGACGGCGGGGGCGACCGCTCGCAGACGGTCGCGGCCCTGCGGACCTACCTGCCGGCCTTGATCGACAAGGGGTACGCGTTCACCGCGCCGCCCTGACCCGCCGCCCCGGCGTGCCCTCCTGATGTTCGGACCTCGCGCGCGGCGCGGGCCCGCCGGCCCCACGTCCGGGTTCGGTCCGCCGCCCGGTGCGGCCCCGGCTCAGCGGGAGGCCGCGGCGATGGCGCCGAGGAGCTCCGTCCACGGGGTCGGCTCCAGGCCGAAGGTCTTCCGGGCGGCGGTGGAGTCCATCACGAACGGGTCCCGCAGCTGGTAGGCGGTCTCCTTGAGGGCCCGGACGGTCGGGTTGAACAGGCCGACCGCGGCGAGCACGGCGTCCGGGAGGCCGGTCACCTTCACCTGCGGCACCCCGGCGGCCCGGCAGAAGTCGGCGACCACCTCGCGCTGGGTCCGGGGCTCGTTGGTCGGCACGTGCCACGGCCGGCCCCAGGCCCGCTCGTCGCCGCCGACGGTCACCAGCAGCCGGGCGGCGTCCTCGGTGTACGTCCAGCTGTGGGCGGCGTCGGGGTTGCGCATCACCTGCACGGCCCGCCCGGTCAGGGCCTTGTCGAAGACCCGGGAGTCGATGGCGCTGAGGGCGCCCGGGCCGAGGTAGTCGGAGCTGCGGATCTCGGTGGCCCGGACGCGTCCCGCCAGGTGCAGGGCGTGGGCGTCCTGCCACATCCGGGCGCGCACCTGGCCCTTCACCGAGTTCGGGTTCAGCGGGGTCTCCTCGGTGATCGGGGCGGTGACCGCGCCGTAGGCGTAGAGGTTGCCCACCGAGGCCAGCACGGCGCCCGAGCGCTCCGCGGCGACCAGCAGGGCGGCGGCCAGCGGCGGCCAGTCGGTGGCCCACCGGTGGTAGGCGGGACCGGCGCAGTTGTACAGCACGGCCGCGCCCGCGGCGGCCTCGGTGAGCGCGGCCGCGTCGGTGGCGTCCAGCCGTATGTGGCGGACACCCGGCAGCGGTGCGGCGCTCGCGCCCGAGCGGGTGGCCACCGTGACCTCCTCGCCGCGGGCGGCCAGCAGGCGGGCGGTGGCGGTGCCGACAGGGCCGGCGCCGACGATCAGGTGCTTGCTCACGGTGGACTCCTCGGGTGGTGGCGGCCGGACGGCCGGTGGACTACGGCCGGCGGGTGACCGTCGGCGGCTTCGGCGGGATTCGGCGAGAACACCGTTCTCGCTCGATCACGAGAGTGGCGGACGGCGGGCCGACGTGTCAAGAACACCGTGCTCGTTTCTCAACACCGTTCTCGTTCGCATGAGGCGTTCTCCGATGTTGCGGGTGTTCTCGCCTGCTGCCAGGATGGGCGCATGTCCACCGCGCCCAGACCGCTCACCGCCCGTGAGCGGGCCCGCATCGAGTTCACCCGGGACATCAAGGAAGCGGCGCGTCGCCAGCTGGCCGAGCACGGGGCCGCCGGGATCTCCCTGCGCGGGGTCGCCCGCGACATCGGCTTGGTCTCCGCCTCGGCGCTCTACCGGTACTTCCCCGGGCGCGACGCCCTGCTCACCGCGCTGATCGCGGACAGCTACACGTCCCTGGGCAACGCGGCGGACGCCGCGGCGGCCCTGGACGCCGAGCCCCCGGCCGGCGGGGACCACCTCGGCCGGTGGGTGGCCGTCTGCCACGCCGTCCGCGACTGGGCTCTCGCCCACCCGCACGAGTACGCGCTGATCCACGGCTCGCCCGTCCCCGGCTACACCGCGCCCGAGGACACCGTCGAGCCGGGTACCCGGGTCCCCTTCCTGATCGGCGCCCTCTTCGCCCGGGCCGCGCAGGACGGCGCCTACCGCCCGCTCGACCGCCTGCCCGTCCCGGCGGACGCCCACCGGGCGCTGGTCCCGCTGCTCGGCCGGCTGCCCGAGGGCATTCCCGACGACCTGGTGGTCGCCGGCCTGACGGCCTGGACGTACCTCTTCGGGGCGGTCTCCTTCGAGGCCTTCGGGCACCGCGCCAACGTCGTCGCCGACCCGCAGGCCTACTTCGACCACGAGGTCCGCCGCCTGGGTGTCCTGCTGGGCCTCGGCCCGTCGGTCGCGGACGGCGGACGGCCCTCCGGGCCAGGCGCCTGACGCTCCGCCCGTACGTCGTAAGGGGCCTGACGTCCCATCCGTCCGTGGGCGCCCGCGTCCCGGGCGTCCGCCGTCGGAGGCGCCCGGGCCGGGCGCTGGCCGGGAGTGCTGCGTTCGGCCCAAGCATCCGCCGCGGGAGTCCGCCGACGGCCGTCCTGGTGCGGGCGTGCTGCCGCTCGATCCTTGTGCGGGCAGCCCGATCGCCGGCTACGTCACCGCGCTCGACAGGTAAGGGGTTCACGGCCAAAACCACCGAAAAGGGTGAATCTGAAGAACCGTTTCGCCACTTTTCCGGCACCTAGGGTGATTCTGCACCGCACCACTTGGAAAAGGATCACCTCTCATGCGTCTCCGCAACGCCGCGATCGCCGCCGCCAGCGCCGTCACCCTCGTGCTGGCCGTCCCGGGCTCGGCGACCGCCAGCTTCGGCGAGTTCCGCTACACCTACCGAGACGCCGGCGGCGAGCGGACCGGACGGCTGGTCGGGCCGCCGAGCGGAGCATGCGTCAACCTGGCCGAGGCCACCCGGGAGGAGCCGGCCCGCACACCGAAGAACCGGACCGGTGCGACCGCGACGGTCTTCCCCGGCCCGGACTGCGCGGGGGACGGCTCGTACCTGCTGCGGCCCGGTTTCGTCGCCCCCGAGGGGGCGGCGGTGCGTTCGGTGGTCTTCTCCTGAGTGCGCGGCGCCCGTACCGGGCGTACGGCCGAGCGGCCCGGCCGCGGAGTCGATGGGCGTCCCGTGCCTGCGGGGCGGCCCTCCCCTGCACATCTCCCGCACATTTCCCACCAACCCCGGGACGCCCGCCGCTCCGGCTGCGACACTGTCGGCACCCGGGGCGGCCCCGGGGGTCAGGACAGGGGGAGCGGCTGTGCGGATCGGGCGGGCGGAGCTCACCTCCCGGAGCGGCCGGATCGTGCTCCTCGTCGCGCTGTTGGCCCTGGTCGCGGCCGGTCTCGGCATCCAGCGGGCGCTGGGTGACGATCCGGGTGGCGCGGCCGCCGACGGCGCGTCGACCGCGCCGACCGGCTCCCACCGGGTCGTCCCCGCCCCGCTGGCCGCGACCGACGGCACCGGCGCCGGGTACACCCTCACCGCGCGGACCGCGATCAGCACGCCCGACGGCAACCCGGCGGCCCGGCAGATCGCCGAACAGCTCGCGGCCGGACTGCGCCGCTCCACCGGCCTGCCCCTGCCGGTGACCGACGGCCACGGCGCCCGGGACGGCATCGACCTGGCCCTGGACCGGACCCTGTCCGAGGAGACCGGCCCCGAGGGCTACCGGCTCCAGGCGGACGCGAACGGCGTCCGGATCGCCGCCCGGACCGAGGAAGGGCTCTACCGGGGCACCCAGACCCTTCGTCAGCTCCTTCCGGCGGAGGTGGAGAGCCGCACCCAGGCCTCCGCCGACTGGACGGTCGCCCCGGTCGGCATCACCGACCGGCCGCGCTACGCCTATCGCGGGGCGATGCTCGACGTCGCCCGGCACTTCTTCACGGTGGACGAGGTCAAGGCCTACGTGGACCGGCTGTCCCTGTACAAGTTCAACCACCTGCACCTGCACCTGACCGACGACCAGGGCTGGCGGCTGGCCGTGCCGGGCCGCCCGGGGCTCACCGGGATCGGTGCGGCCACCGAGATCGGGGGCACCCCGGGCGGCTTCTACACCGAGGCGGACTACCGCGAGATCGTCCGCTACGCGCAGGAGCGCTACCTGACCGTCGTCCCCGAGATCGACCTGCCCGGCCACACCAACGCCGTGCTCACCGCCTACCCCGAACTCGACTGCTCGGGCGGGCCCGCGGCGCAGCCCTACTTCGGCAACGCGGTCGGCTTCAGCCTGATCTGCCCCACCGACGAGCGGACGTACGCCTTCACCGGCGACGTGATCGCCCAGCTGGCCTCGCTCACCCCCGGGCCGTACCTGCACATCGGCGGGGACGAGGTGAAGACCCTGGCGCCGGCCGGCTACCAGGAGTTCGTCCGCCGGGTCGCCGGGCAGGTCCGGGCGGCCGGCAAGATCCCGTTCGGCTGGAACCAGACGGCCCCGGTCGCGGGCGGGGACGGCGTCGGGATGCTGGAGTTCTGGAGCACGGACGGCGCGAGCGCGCGCGACATGTCGGCGGCCGTCGGGCGCGGCGCGCGGGTGGTCATGGCGCCGGCCGGCCGGGCCTACCTGGACATGAAGTACGACGCCGGTACCGCGCTCGGGGTCCGGTGGGCGGGCACGGTGAGCGTGAGCAACGCCTACTCCTGGAACCCGGACACCGAGCTGGAGCTGCCGGCCGGCGCGGTCGCCGGGATCGAGGCGCCGCTGTGGACGGAGACCCTGCCAGGCCTCGCCGAGGTCGACCAGATGGCGCTGCCCCGGCTGCCCGCGCTGGCCGAGGTCGGTTGGTCCGCGCAGTCCGCCCGCGACTGGAACGGCTTCCGGCTCCGGCTGGCCGCGCAGGGTCCGCGCTGGGAGGCGGCCGGTTTCGGCTTCGCCCGGCGCCCGGAGATCCCCTGGCCGTAGCGGCCCGGGGACAGCCGCCGGCCGTAGCGGCCCGCCCCGGAACCCGCGCTCACGCCCGGGGGCCCACGCTCCTGCCCCGGGCCGGCCCGCTTCCGCGTGCCGTTCCGGCCGGCGGGAGCGTAGCGTTGCCAGGAGAGAGTATGTCCGGATCATCCGCCCGCCGAGCCGTGTCCGGGCGGCCGAACCCGCCTCCCCGCCGCGGCCCGATGCCGTAGGAGGAGCGATGACTGTTCGGGAGCTCGACCAGGCGAAGCAGGAGGCGTTCGGCGGCCGGATGGTGCAGATGCTGAACGACGGCTGCCTGGCGTTGATGACCAGCCTGGGGCACCAGGGCGGCCTGTTCGACGCCATGGCGGACCTGCCGCCGTCCACCTCGCAGGAGATCGCGGCCGCCACCGGGCTGACCGAGCGCTACGTCCGCGAGTGGCTGGGAGCGATGGTGGTCGGCGGCGTCGTCGAGTACGAGCCCGGCGACCGGACGTACCGGCTTCCGGCCGAGCACGCGGCCTCGCTGACGCGGGCGGCCGGACCGGACAACCTGGCCGGCCTGATGCAGGACTTCGCGATGATGGGCGAGGTCGAGCAGCGGGTGCTGGAGGCCTTCCGGACGGGCGGCGGGGTGCCGTACTCCGCCTACCCGAGGTTCCAGGAGCTGCAGGCGGAGGAGACGAACCGGGTCTACGACGCGGCGCTGGTCGGGAGCATCGTCCCGGTCGTTCCCGGGCTGGCCGAACGGCTGACGGCGGGGGCCGACGCGATCGACATCGGCACCGGTCAGGGGCACGCGGTGAACGTCCTGGCACGGGCCTTCCCGGCCGGCCGGTTCCACGGCCTGGACATCTCCGAGGAGGGTGTCGCGGCCGGGCGGGCGGAGGCGGCCGCGCTGGGGCTCGGCAACGCCACCTTCGAGGTGGGCGACTGTGCGGAGCTGACCGGCGAGTACGACCTGGTCACGGCGTTCGACGTGATCCACGACCTGGCCCGGCCGACCGCCACACTGGCCGCCGTCGCCTCGGCGCTGCGGCCGGGCGGGGTGTTCCTGATGGGCGACATCGCGGCCTCCAGCAAGCTGGAGGAGAACGTCGGGAACCCGTTCGCACCGGCCCTGTACACCTTCTCGGTCTTCTACTGCATGAGCGTCTCGCTGGCCCAGGGCGGCGAGGCGCTGGGGACGGTCTGGGGCGAGCAGACCGCGCGGCGGATGCTGGCCGAGGCGGGGTTCACCCAGGTGGAGACCCACCAGGTGGAGGGCGACGTGCTGAACGTCTACTACGTGGCACGGCGCTGAGCGTCGCCCACCCGGCCCCCGTCGCACCGGACACGTCCGGTGCGACGGGGGCCGGACGCTCCGGGTTGCACGGCGTGCGGGGAGCGTCTCCCGCGTGGCACGGCGTGATGGCACTGATATGACGATGCGTTACATATCATGAACATTTCATAACAAGGGAGTGGACCGCCGCCCGCCGGGACAGGACGGAGGGCAGACCTGACGTCAGGTCCCCACCGCCCCAGCGATCCTGGAGGAAACACGTGCGCAAGAGGCTGATCGTCTCTGCCGCGGGCGCCGCCGCCCTGCTTCTGGCCGTCCCCGCCGCCGCCGCCCCGGCCGGAGCCGGCGCACCCGGCATCGGCGACCCGTACTACCCGACGTACGGCAACGGCGGCTACGACGTGTCGCACTACGACATCCGCCTGACCTACCAGCCCGCCACCGACCGGCTGGAGGGCACCACGACCATCCTGGCCACCGCCACCCAGGACCTCACCCGCTTCAACCTCGACTTCGCCCTGGACGTCAGCCAGGTGCTGGTCAACGGCCGCCCGGCCGCCTACGCCGCCACCGGCGAGCAGGAGCTGGAGATCACCCCGGCCGTCCCGCTGGCCAAGGGCGCCGGGGCCACCGTGGTGGTCCGCTACGCCGGCACCCCGTCCAAGGTCTCCCGCTACGGGTTCACCGCCTGGCTGCGCACCCCCGACGGCGGGATCGCGGCCGGCGAGCCCGAATCGGCCTGGTGGTGGTTCCCCAGCAACGACCACCCCGCCGACAAGGCCACCTTCGACGTCTCCGTCCAGGTGCCCGACGGCACCCAGGCGATCAGCAACGGCACCCTCGTCTCGCAGACCTCCAGGCTCGGCTGGACCCGCTACAACTGGCGCCAGAACAAACCCCAGGCGACCTACCTCACCACCCTCGCCCTCGGCAGGTTCGAGATCAGCACCGACACCACGCCCGGCGGGCTGCCGGTGCTCACCGCCTACAGCAAGGACCTCGGCGACAACGCCGGCGCCGCCCGCGCCAGCGTCCAGCGCACCGGTGAGGTGATCGACTGGCTCAGCGGCTGGTTCGGCCCGTACCCCTTCGGCTCGGCCGGCGGCTACGTCCCCAACGTGACCACCGGGTACGCGCTGGAGACCCAGGGCCGGGTCTTCTACAGCCCCCGGCAGTTCGCCGCCGGCTCCAACACCTCCGTGGTCGTCCACGAGCTGGCGCACCAGTGGTACGGCGACAGCGTCTCGTTGCAGCGCTGGAGCGACATCTGGCTGAACGAGGGGTTCGCCCGCTACGCCCAGTGGCTCTGGTCCGAGCACGAGAACGAGGGCACGGCCCAGGAGATCGCCGACTACGTCTACGCCCTGCACCCGGCCGGCGACACCTTCTGGAACGTCAAGCCCGGCGACCCGGGCCCGGAGCGGCAGTTCGACGCCGCCGTCTACGACCGGGGCGCGCTCACGATCCAGGCGCTGCGCAACACCGTCGGTGAGGAGGCCTTCTTCCGCATCCTCAAGGAGTGGCCGGCCGAACACCGGTACGGCAACGCGACGATCACGCAGTTCCAGCAGTTCGCCGAGCGGGTCTCCGGGAAGCCGCTCGGCGACCTGCTGAACACCTGGCTCTACACGGCGGGACGCCCGGCCGCCGGGCCGGTGGCGCCGCAGGCCGGAGGGGCGTCCTTCGCGGCAGCGGCCCGGCCCTCGGCCGACGCGGTGCCGGAACCGCGCTCGTGGAAGCAGATCCGGGCCACCGACGGCGTCCACGACCACACGGAGCGGCACCCCCGCCCGTAGCCGTCGCCGCCGTGACCGGTCCCGGGCGCGCCGCCCGGGGCCGGTCGCGGCGCCGCCGCCGGCGGCGTGGCGACGCCGGTCAGGGCGTGCCGGGCCGGTCCGCCGTCACCAGGTAGTAGTCGAGCAGCCCGTCCCGCCAGGCGGGCAGGAAGTTGCGTGACCAGTGCCCGGGCGGCACCACCCCGCCCGCCAGGAAGCGGTCGAAGCCGGGCCAGACCGCCGGCCCGATCGACCGCACGGCCGGGCGCGCGAACCCGGCGGCGTCCAGGGCCTCGGCGAAGCCGTCGATCGGATGCGGCACGTCCAGCCCGTCCGCGAAGCTCTCCAGCAACTCGCGCAGCGGCCCCGCCGCCGCCGGGCCGCTGGTGAAGAAGGTGGTCACCACCAGCCGCCCGCCGGGGCGCAGCACCCGGGCCGCCTCCCGGGCGAAGCCCGGCAGTTCGGGAAAGTGCTGGGCCGCCTCCACCGAGTACACGCCGTCGAGCGTGCCGGCCTCGAACGGCAGCCGGTCGGCGGCGCCGGTGGTGTACGCGAGCCGGTCCGGGTGGGCGGCCAGCGGGCCGGCGTTGGCGGCCGTCGCCCGGGCCACCTGCTCGGGGTGGATGTCCACCCCCGTGACCGCCGCGAACCCCAGCTCCTCGACCGCCAGCGCGCACCCGAGCCCGCGCCCGCACCCCACCTCCGCCAGCCGGCCGGCCCCCGGGCGCGGGAACTCGCCCAGCACCCGGCGGTAGAGCGCCTGCTGACTGCGCACCCGGTCCGCCCGGGTGGGCGGGCCGGCCGGGGCCACCCCGCTCCAGTCCCCGAAGTTGATGTACCCGCCGGCGAAGGGCGCCGCGGTGCTGAGGTCCTCCGGTCCGTAGACCCGGCGCACCGCGGGCGGAATCCCGTCCTGGCTCACCTGAACTCCGATCTGTAGCCGCTGCTCCGCGGGCACCTGCGCCGGCGGACGACCAGTACGTACCCGGACCGGCACCCCGGTGACACCGCTCGGGCGGGTGGAGCCGGCCCTCCGGGGCGCCGTCCGGTGCCGTGCTCCGCCGGCGCCCGCGGCCGGCGACCCACGCGCCTGCCTCCCGTACCCGCCACGCACGCTGCCAGGATCAGGTGCCGGTGACGACGATCTCCGCGGCGGAGGTCCACGGCCCGCGGTTGCCCGCCTCCGTGAGGGCGCGCAGTCGCAACGTACCGGCCGTTGACCGTAGCGAAGGCGACGGCTTTGGGCTGGGCGGCGTCGGCGAAGGTGCCGGTGGCGACCGGGGTGCCCCGATTGGTGGCGTCGTTGCTGACGTAGACCTCGTACCGGCCGATGCGGCCGTTCGCTCCGCCGCTCTGCCTCGGCAGGTAGCACAGCCGGGTCACCGCGTGGGGGCCGCCCGTGTCGAGCTGGATCTCGTGCGGCAGGGTCGCCGGGGTCGGCGACCATGAGGCGGCCGTTCGCGCCGTCGGCCCGTGCGGTGACCTCGGGGTTGGCCTGCCCGGCGGTGGTGGCGGTGACCCGGTTGCCGCGGAAGCGCCGGTGCAGGCCGTTCGGGCCGTAGAGGGAGAGGTCGTAGCCGCCGTCCGGACTGCCGCTGACGAAGTAGTCGGTCAGGGTCTTCCCGGCTTCGACGGTGTGCCGCCAGGGGCCGTCCGTACGGTACGCGTTGGGGTAGAGGTAGACGCACAGTCCGGCGGTGCCGCTGTTGGCCATGTCGATGCAGAAGAGGTGAAGCTGTCCGCGAGCTGGTAGTAGAAGTCCAGGTCCGGGCGGGTGAAGTAGCCCATCCCGACGCCCGGGCTGCGGGCGGTGTTCCACGCGTCGAAGAGGGGCGGGACGGGGTCGGTGTCACGGCGGTGCGGGCCGCACGTGGGGGTACTTCCTTCGGGGCTGCGGGCCGCGGCTGAGGAGCGCGGCTGAGGAGCGCGCGCCGTCGCCCGCCTCGACGGAGACCGGTGGGGCCGCCCGGTGGGGACGGCCCCACCGGGCCACCGGGGTCCGTTGTCCTGCTTCGCCGTTCGGCAAGGCACGCCATGGACTTGAGGGCTCGTGCACTCTGCTCATGTTTGCGCCAACAGGAGGCTGGCGGACAGCTTCCACCGCCGACGGGCGGGAGTCAAGCAATGCGCGAGCCTGATGTGGTCGTCGTACGAACCTTGCCCGCGCGGGAGGTACGGGTCGTGCCACCGGCTGACGCGATCACCGGGACTTCGGCCGGGTGCCCCGGGTCATGCCGGGTCGGCCGGTGGCTCCCGGTCCCGTGCCGCCGGCTTCTGCGGGGGGTGACGGGCAGAACGCGTCGAGGGTCATGCGCCGGAGTGGCGGGCGCGCTCCGGACGGCGGTGCGGGAGTCGTGACGGGTGGCCCGCGCACGGCCCCGCCGGCGGCCGACGGTCATCCGCCCGGCAGGAAGGCCGGGCGGTGTTCCGACCGGCCTTCACCGGCCCGAGGGGTGGATCCCTGCCGCCGAAACATCCGATCTATCGTCCCGATTCTGGGTCTCCGGGTCGTGGGGCCCGCCCGGTACCACTTGTCGATTCGAGCCTTTTGCCCGGGGGATCCCGCCGGCTTGCGGAGGCGGGTCCAACCGCTACCCGCGCCGCCTTCGCGGCCGGCGCGACGTACTTCGTCGCCGCTGCCGGTAGCGATACCGACGCCACCTGCGGAAAGGCGTTGCGGTGTCCACTGTCGCTGCGGGACGCGAGCCCGGCCGTTCGTACGCCAGGCGATGCAGGGTCGGTGAGACGCTGCTCCTGCCGTGCCCCCGGCTGGGTCGGCGCGCTCTGTCCACCGGTCGCGGCCAGCCGTGCGAGGACCATTGACACAGCCGATGTTTACGAAAACACTCGCCGCACAGTGCGCTTGGCCCGAGCCGGGCCGGCCCGGACCCCTGACCGCGCGCGCACTGTCCGATCTACCCACAGAGCGCAATCGCGTGGCCGGGACGCCGCGCAGATACGCGAACCGGCTCGGTCCGTGCGAGCGGATCCGACCGACTGGCACTTTCCCCCACCACCGTAGGAGTTACGCCATGCAGCCCTTCCTTCGCCGGCGGGGGTTGCCCGTCGCGGGCATGTCGGCCGCGCTCGTGGTCGCCGCACTGGTCCTGCCCGTGCCCGTGGGATCGGCCCGGGCAGCCACCGAGACCGTGGTCGACGTGACCACGTTCGGCGCCGACCCGACCGGCCTGCGCGACAGCGCCGCCGCCGTGGCCCAGGCCGTCCGGTACGCCAAGACGGTCACCGGCCCGGTGCGGATCCTGTTCCCGCACGGTACCTACCAGATCTACCCCGAGCAGGCCGAGAGCCGTGAGCTGTACGTGTCCAACACCGTCGGCGCCGACCAGGCCTACAAGGACAAGCGGATCGGCATCCTCGTCGAGGACATGCACGACGTCACGATCGACGGAGGCGGATCGCACCTGCAGTTCCACGGGCTGATGAGCACCTTCGCGGCCATCCGCTCCACCAACGTCTCCGTCAGGAACTTCAGCTTCGACTACACCGCCCCCAAGGTCGTCGACGCCACCGTCGGTGAATCGGGGGTTTCCAACGGCCACGCCTACCGGGTCCTGACGATCCCCTCGGGCAACGGCTTCTCGGTCTGGGACAGATGGGTCACCTGGCGGGGGGAGACGAGCCCGGCCACCGGGCAGCCGTACTGGTCCGGGGTCAACGGCATGGAGTACACCCAGATCCACGACCCGGTGGCGCAGCGCACCTGGCGCGGACCCAATCCGCTGTTCGACGACGTGGCCTCGATGACGGACCTCGGCGGCCAGAAGCTGCGCATCGACTACGGCAGCGGCACCGCGCCGAGCGACCGCGGGCTGGTCTACGAGATGCGGCAGACCACACGGGACACCCCCTCCGCCCTCTTCTGGGAGTCGAAGAACGTCACCGTCCAGGGCCTGAAGGCCGGCTACCTGCACGGCTTCGGCTTCGTCGGCCAGCTCAGCGAGAACATCACGCTCGACGGCAACGAGTTCCGCACCGACCCCGCCACGGGGCGCAGCACGGCCGGGTTCGCGGACTTCGTCCAGATGTCCGGCGTCAAGGGCACCGTGAAGATCACGGGCAACGTGTTCGACGGTGCGCACGACGACGCGATCAACATCCACGGCACCTACCTGGAGGTGACCGGGCGGCCCACGCCGAACACCCTCACCCTGGAGTACCGGCACAACGAGACGGCCGGATTCCCGCAGTACCACCCCGGTGACGAGGTGGAGATCGTGGACAAGCGCACCATGGTGGCGGTGCCCGGGGTGACGGCGAAGGTCGTGTCGGTCGACGGCCCCTCGGGCCAGGACCACGACAAGTCCCTGACGAGCATGACGGTCACCTTCGACCAGCCGCTCCCGGACTCGGTCAGGCCCTGGGACTTCGTGGTGGAGAACACCACCTACACGCCGACCGTCCTGATCAGCGGCAACACCTTCCGCGACATCCCCACCCGGGGCGTCCTGGTGACGACCCGCAAGCCGGTGGTCATCGAGAACAACGTCTTCGACGGCATGTCGATGGCCAGCGTCTTCATCTCCTCCGACGCCTACCAGTGGTACGAGTCGGGGCCGGTGCGCGACGTCCTGATCCGCGGCAACACCTTCCTGCGGCCCGCGAGCCCCGTGATCTTCGTGGAGCCGACCAACCAGGTCCTCGACCCGGCCCAGCCGGTGCACCGCAACATCCGCGTCGAGTCCAACACCTTCAAGGCCGGTGACGTGCGGCTGCTCGACGCCAAGAGCGTCGGCGGCATCACGTTCAACTCGAACACGGTCTCCCGCCTCGACCGCAACACCGCCTTCACCGCCCAGGCGAAGAACCTCTGCCCCGCACGGAACACCACCACCTCCGTGCGCACCGTCACCACCGCCTCGCCGTCCTCCACCTCGCTGTTCTCCTACCACGGCTCCTCCGGGGCCGTCATCAACGGCAACGCCTTCGACAACGGCCTGAACCTGCGCGCCGACCTCGATGCCACCGACCCGGCCCAGGTCACCAGCGACGAGGTCGTCAACGGCGGTGACCGCGTCCTTCCGCTGCTGCCGACGGTGAGCTACACCACCAGCAACGGGACGGTCGCCAAGGTCGACTCGACCGGCAAGGTCACGGCCAGGTCCGCCGGCACGGCCGTCATCACGCCCGTCACCCACAGCCAGCTCGGGGACACCACAGGCGTGCCGGTCACGCTGACGGTCGGCGGGGACCCGGCCTCGCCCGCCTGCACCAAGCCGCTCAATCTGAACACCGACGCCTGGTCCGTGGTCCGCGATCAGCCGGACCACCGCGCCGTCCTGCCCGGCGACACCCTGCAGCTCACCCCCACCGGCAGCGGATTCCTGTGGGCCGGCGCCAACAGCGCCCACAATCTCCTGCTCACCGGCACCGGAAACGGCACCGGCACCGCGACGGTCAGGATGAGCGGCCGCACCCAACGCGGCTACATGGAGGCCGGACTCCTCCTCCACCGCGGCGACGACGACTACATCGCCATCCAGCGCAAGAACAACAACGGCAGCCCCACCGTCACCCTCTCCTCGGAGACCAACGGCTGGGCCACCGAACCCGCCCGCGTCCCCGACCCCGGCCAGCAGGACATCTGGCTGCGGCTGCAGCGCAACGGCGCCACCGTCACCGCCTCGTACTCGCTGAACGGCACCACCTTCACTCCGGTCGGCGCGCCGATCGACGCCTCCTGGCTCACCGGTGCCCGCTTCGGCGTGCTGGCCGAGGTGGAGAACCCCTCCACCACCGACACCCCCTTCCTGTTCAGCAAGTTCACCGTCAACGGCGCCCCCGTCCCCTTCACCTCCGAGTGGTGACCCGGTACCGCCCATGTCTCGGGCGACCGGCGCCCGCGAGGCCGTCCGCCGCCATCTCCGTCCCGTGTCGACCGTAGGAGCAGCACCATGATGTCCGATTCCACCCCTCAACGGCCGGCGGTCGGCGGCGGGCCCGAGGTCTCCCGCCGTGGTGTTCTGAGAGCGGCCGCCGCTCTCGGGACGTTGTTCGCGATGTCGGCGCTGCCCGAGTTCACCACATCCGCCGCAGCCGTCACCCGGCCGGCCACGCTGTCGCTCGTGCCGGAAAGCGCGGCGTTGTCGCTCTGGTACCCCTCCCCGGGCCAGGAGAGCACGATCATGCAGGAGGGCCTGCCCGTCGGCAACGGGCGGCTCGGGGCCCTGGTGTCCGGCGACCCGTCCCGGGACGTGCTCGTCCTCACGGACGCGACGTTGTGGACGGGGACCGCCAACGCCACGCTCCAGGCCGACGGACAGTTCGCCTACGGCACGGACGACTTCGGCACCTTCGGCATGCTGGCCAAGGCCTTCCTGGAGATCCCCGCCCACACCGGCTCCGCGATCAGCGGCTACCGCCGCTCGCTCGACCTGAGCAACGGCCTGGCCACCGCCTCCTACCAGCTGGGTGGCGTGACGTACCGGCGCGAGGTGTTCTCCAGCTTCCCCGACGACGTCCTCGTCGTGCGCCTGTCGCAGAGCGGCGGCGGCTCCTACACGGGCTCGTTGACGCTCGCCGGTACGCGTGGCGAGACGGTGACGTCCAACGCCGGCGCGGCGGAGGCCTCGTTCGCGGCGGTACTGCCCAACACGCTGAAGTACGCAGCCCTGGCCAAGGCGGTCGGTACGGGCGGCAGCGTCTCGGCGACCGGGTCGAAGGTGACGTTCACGGGCTGCACCGAGGTGGTGCTGATCCTCTCCGGCGGCACCAACTACAAGGCCGACTCCTCCGTCGCCTACAAGAACGCCACGCTGGTTCCGCTGACCGCGGCCCGCAGCAGGGCGACGGCCGCGGCGGCGGCGAGCGGCACGGCGCTGCTGGCGACGCACGTCGCCGACTTCCAACGGCTGCAGCAGCGGATGTCGGTGAACCTGGGAGTCTCCACCGACGCGCAGCGAGCGCTGGACACCCCTTCCCGGCTGGCGGCGCGCGCCGCCGGGTCCGCGTCCGACCCGGAGCTGGAGGCCGCCTACCTTCAGTTCGGCCGCTATCTGACGATCACCGGCTCCCGGGGCAGCCTCCCGACCAATCTGCAGGGGCTGTGGATCGACAGCAACACTCCCGACTGGATGAGCGACTACCACACCGACATCAACGTCCAGATGAACTACTGGCTGCCCGACCGGGCGGGCCTTCCGGAGTGCTTCGACGCGTTCACCGACTACTGCGTCGCGCAGCTGCCCGGCTGGCAGGCCAGGACGACGAACCTCTTCCAGGACTCCCGCAACCGGTTCCGCAACACCTCGGGCAAGGTGGCGGGCTGGACCCTGGCCATCTCCACCAACGTCTGGGGCGGCAACGGTTGGTGGTGGCACCCGGCCGGCAACGCCTGGATGTGCAACTCGCTGTACGAGCACTACGAGTACACCCAGGACACCGCCCACCTCGCCAAGATCTACCCGCTGCTCAAGGGCGCCTGCCAGTTCTGGCAGGCACGGCTGATCACGACGACCGTGACCGACCCCGCGACCGGGACAGCCCGCCAGGTCCTGGTCGACGACCACGACTGGTCGCCGGAGCACGGTCCCGAAGACGCCCGGGGCATCACCTACGCCCAGGAGCTGGTCTGGCAGTTGTTCAAGAACTACCGGGCCGCGGCGGCGAAGCTCGGCAAGGACGCCTCCTACGCTTCCACCGTCGCCCAGCTCCAGAACAAGCTCTACCTGCCCGAGGTCAGCGCCAGCAGCGGCTGGCTGGAGGAATGGATGAGCGACGGCAATCTCGGCGAGTCCGCCCACCGCCACCTCTCCCCGCTCATCGGGATGTTCCCCGGCGATCGCGTCAACCTCCAGGAGTCGCCCGCCGCCCTCGTCGCCGGCGCCACCAAGCTCCTCGAAGCACGCGGGACGGAGAGCTTCGGCTGGGCCACCGCATGGCGAGCGCTCTGCTGGGCCCACCTCAAGCACGCCGACAAGGCGTACCTGTGCGTCATGAACGTGCTGAAGCCCTCCGTCGGCGCCGCCAACGGCTCCGCCGTCAACCTTTTCGACATGTACAGCCTCGGCGGCCGGACGGTCTTCCAGATCGACGCCAACTTCGGCACGCCCGTCGCGATGCTCGACATGCTGGTGCAGTCCCGCCCCGGACGCGTCGAGCTCCTGCCCGCCCTGCCCGACGCGTGGGCCGCCTCCGGATCGGTCACCGGCATCGGCGTACGAGGCGGTCTCACCGTCGACCTCGGCTGGTCGTCCGGACAGGTCACGAGCGCCACCCTCCGGGGCCCGGCGGGACGGTCGACCACCGTCGTCTTCGGCGACTGGAGCCAGCCGGTCACCATCCCCTCCAGCGGGTCGGTCACCGTCACGCCGCCTGCCCGGTACACCGTGTTCCAGCTGGTCAACCGCCTCAGCGGAAAGGCCGTCGACGTCCCCGGCGCCTCCACCGGCCCCGGCACCGAGCTCATCCAGTACACGCCGAGCGAAGCGCCCAACCAGCAGTTCCGCTTCATCCCGGTGGGTGGCGGCCTCCACGAGATCCGCACCACCCACGGCGGCACCGCCCTGTCCTGGGACGTCAGCGGCGGCGGCACCGCCGACGGCGCGAGACTGGTCCAGTGGAACCCGACCTACGCGGACAACCAGCACTGGAAGGTGACCGACACCGGCGACGGCTACGTCACCCTCACCTGTGCCCGCAGCGGCAAGGTGCTCGGCATCACCGACCGGTCCGCCTCCGACGGCGCCACCCTCGAACAGCAGACCCCCGACGGCAGCACCCAGCAGCAATGGCGCCGCGTCAACAGGTAGGCCGGCGAGGACGTGAGTGCCCTGCGCCTCGTCGCCCACACGGCGTCGTGCGCCTGAAACATCCGCTCCCTACGGCTGTCCCCGGTGCCCGCCCGACGCGGTCGCCGGGGACGGTCCCCACCGGTGCCGACGACCATCGCCGTCGGCTCGTCGGCTCGTCGGCTCGGCGTCGACCCAAGCGCGGACCCGCGGCCCGACTGCCCGGGGAATTCCCCGTACCCGCGAAATGCATGGAAGGAAGCGTGGAAGCATATGCTGCGAAACGGTCTGGAACCCTGGCACCTGTTGGTGGTGCTCGCTGTCATCATTCTGCTCTTCGGCTCGAAGAAGCTGCCTGAGATGGCCCGCGGTCTGGGCAAGTCGATGCGCATTCTGAAGGCGGAGACGAAGGCCCTGCGCGAGGACGACGTACCCGCCGAGGGTTCGGTTGCGGAGGATGCGCCCGCCCCGCCCGCCGGGCGACCGCGGCCGGCCCCCGTGACGGCCTCGAACATCACCGCGCTCCGCGAGAACAGTCGATCCGCCGACGCACCCTGACCCCGGCCGTGCCCGCGGGCTCCGCGGGATCCCGTGGGGTGTCAGTGCCGGGCACCGTTGGTCGACCCGTGACATCCGTTCCCGAAGAGCGAACTGGAGGACGGAGGTTGAACAGCTCTTCCCAAGCGCCCCCGGACGCCCCGAGGCAACATGCCCTTCGCCGGTCACCTTCGTGAACTCCGCAATCGGGTGCTCGGATCTCTCCTGGCGATCGTGCTCCTCGCCGCCATCGCGCCGATCCTCCTGCGCGACCCCTGACGACGGCGCCACCGTGCCGCATGCAGGTCCTGCCCCGCGCAGATTCCCCTGAAGGGCGCACGTCTTCCCCGAGGACGACGCATTCACGGTCGGCAGCGCCCTGCCGCCTTGGTCTGCCACATAACGGACTCCTTGGCCCCCTGAGGGGTCGGCACGGGATCTGCCCCGGTCGGGCAGCCGTCGGGAGCCGGGACAGCAGACATGGCGTGTCCACCACGTACGCGAACAGCACCCAGTACCCCAGTACACCCCAATACCCCAGCACCCAGCACCCAGCACCCAGGAGTCGACATGAACAGCAAGACGAGCAACGGGCCCGCCGGTGTCCCGCGGCGCAGCGTGATCCGGCTGCTGGGCGCGGGGGCGGTGGCGCTCGCCGCCGGTCCCGCACTCGGCGGTCTGGCCTGGCCTTCGCGGGCCTACGCGGCGACCAACGGTACGGGAGTGCCGGTGAACCTCACGAACACCAACAGCGGCTACCTGCTCGATGTCTACGGCGGCTCCGGCAGTGATGGTGCGGAGATCATCCAGTGGACGGCGACCGGCGCCGTCAACCAGGAGTGGGTCCTCGTCCAGGGGGCCGACGGCTGGGTGACGATCATGTCGATGGGGTCGGGCAAGGTGCTCGACGTGACCGGCGGCCAGACCTCCGACGGTGCCCGGGTGGTCCAGTGGCCCGCCACCGGCGCCACCAACCAGCAGTGGCAGCTGGTCGACGCCGGGCAGGGCCGGGTGAAGATCGTCGGCCGGGCCAGCGGCAAACTGCTGTCGGCCGTGGGCTCCTCCACCACCCCCGGAGCCGCGATGGAGATCCGCTCCGACACCGGCGGCCCCGACCAGTTGTGGACGCTCGCGGTGAAGCCGTACCGGCTGGACGCCACGGCCGTCGAGGCGCGGCCCGACACGCCCCTGGCCAACGCCGGCGGCGTCGCGGGCGGCACCGCCTACGGCGTCACTCGCAACGGCTGGTCCCGCGACGGGAAACCCTGGTACCCGGTGAGCGGTGAGTTCCACTCCGTCCGCCATCCGGCCGGCCGCTGGGAGCGCGAGCTGGGCAAGATGCGCGCCGCGGGCCTGGACACCGTGGCCACCTACGTGTTCTGGAACCACATCGAGCAGACCGAGGGCACCTTCGACTGGACGGGACGCAAGGACCTGCGGGCCTTCGTGGCCGCCGCGCAGCGGCAGGGACTGCTGGTCTGGCTGCGGGTGGGACCGTACGTCAACGCCGAGGCCACCGACGGCGGGATCCCCGCCTTCGCGCTGTCCGGGGCACGCTCCGACGACGCCGGCTACCTGGCCAAGGTCGACGCCTACTTCGCCCAGATCGCCGCCCAGCTCAGCGGAATGTGGGTCAAGGACGGCGGGCCGATCGTGGGCATCCAGCTGGAGAACGAGTTCGCCTCCGGCGACCCCGCGCACATCACCACCCTGCGGCAGATGTGCACCGCCCACGGGATGGTGGTGCCGTACTACACGGTCACCGCCAACTCCCGGTTCGACAAGGACACCGCGATCCCCCTCCAGGGTGCCTACACCTACCACGGCTGGGAGTCCGGAGCGGGTGACTATCCCACGTCCGGGTTCATCTACGGCACCGACGAGTGGACCGCGAACACCGACATCGGCGGAGCGACCTACGACACGCTCGACTACCCGCGCGGGTTCTGCGAGCTCGGCACGGGCAGTCCGATGCGCGGCAACGACCGCTTCCTCGTCGAGCGCAGGTACGTGGCGGCGCACGCCTACGACAGCGTCGGGCGCGGCGCGAACTACCTGGGCTACTACATGTTCCACGGTGGCACCCAGATGCCGGGCCTGAACGGGAACTGGCCGCTCACCTACGACTTCCAGGCCCCGCTGGGCGAGTTCGGGCACACCAGGGACTCCTACCGGCACTACCGGCGCCTGCACACCTTCGTCACCACCTGCGCCGCCGAACTGGTCAGGACGCGGATCAGCCGTGATCCCGGACAGATCCTCGACCCCACGCAGACCCGCCGGCTGCGCTACATCGGCCGCTTCGACGCCGCCGGACGCGGCTTCGCCTTCGTCAACAACACCCAGCGCAACGTGGCCCTGCCCACCCGGTCCGACGTCCAGATCCGTGTCAGCACGGCCGGCGGCACCGTCACCCTGCCCGCCGCTCCGCTGACCATGCCGGCGGACCGCTGCAACGTGTTCCCCGTCATGACCGACCTGAACGGCGTCGACCTGCGCTGGGCCACCGTCGAACCGCTGGCGAAGCTCGCCGGTGACGACGTCCCCACCTGGGTCTACTGGGCCCCGGACTGGACGGACCGCGCGCTCGCCTTCGACAGCGCCACCGTGGTCACGAGCGAACTGGGCAGTGTCACCCAGACGGTGACCGGCTCCGAACGCATCGCGACCCTGCCGGCCGGGCAGCGCACCTCGCTGCTCGTGCGCAAGGCCGGTGCCACGACCCCGTCCGCCAGGATCATCGTGCTGACCGAGACCGAGTCGCTGGGGGCGGTGGTCACCCCGCTCAACGGCCGCGACCGCCTGGTGCTCACCGGCACGGCCAACCTGACCGGAGTCAGGCCGACCGTCCGCTTCAGCGCCGCGGCAGGCAGCAAGATCACTGCCGACATCTTCCCCGCGGCCGGCCTGGCACCGGCCACCGGATGGAAGGGGGCCCAGGCCGCCAGGCCCTTCACTCGCTACACCTACCAGCTCGCGGCCGCCCCGGCCGCTCCGCAGATCACGTCGCTCGGCTCGGGCCGGTGGCGCATCACCAGCAACGCCACGGCGGTCGCCGGTCTGGCCGAGGCCCGCCTGGTGCTCGACTACCGAGGCGGCGAAGCGGCACTGATCGGTGCGGGAACACCGATCACCAACGACCTCTACCACGGTGAAACCTGGACGATCGACCTGAAGTACCTCGACGACGCCGCACGCGCCGACCTGATCCTGCAAGTCTCCGCCTGGGACGCCGCGATCCACGGCGTCACACCGCCGTCCGGCACCACCCCCGGCCTGACCGCATCGACCTGGAACCCGCAGCGCGAAGCCACCTGGCGCTGACCGCGGTACCCACCGCATGCCGTGAGTCTGCTGACCGACGTGCGGCAGCGACGGCGGTCGAGTGCCGTGGCCCTCCGCGGCCCTCGGCCCCCGCGCCGCACCCGTCCTCGGCGAGGACCACCAGGTCGGTGGGCCGAGGGCGGCGGTCGGGTTCGGCGGCAGCGAGCTCACCGAGCTCTGTCGCCCGGGTCGGCGTCGTCCCGGTGCTGCCGATCCTGCTCACGGAGCGGCGGTGGTCCAGCGGCTCTGGAAACCGTCGGCCGGCAGGGGCCCAGCGGCCCCGAGGGTGTTGCGCAGCCACTGCTCGACCCCTGCCACATGGACGGTCGCCCACGCGTGCGCGAGCTGGGGGTTGCGGCCGGCGATGGCCTCGAAGATGGCGCGGTGCTGCAGCCGGGTCCGCTCGACGGCGCCCTCCTCGGTGAGCCCGCGCCAGATACGGGCTCGTGCGGTCGGGCCGGAGAGTCCCTCGATCAGCGAGCAGAGCACGGTGTTGCCCGAGCCGGCGGCGATCCCCCGGTGGAACACGAGATCGTTGTCGATCAGCTCTTCCAGGGAAGGGTCGTCGCTGAGACTGTCGAGCACCTGTCGCAGGGCGGCGATGTCCTCGTCGGACATGGCGCGCGCGGCCATGGCCGCCGCAGCGGGCTCCATGATGCGGCGAACCTCCAAGAACTCCAGGACGGTGTTGTCCTGGTGGAAGTCGACCACGAAGGCCAGCGCGTCCAGGAGCAGGTTCGGTTCCAGGCTGGTCACATAGGTGCCGTCGCCCTGGCGGACGTCCAGGACCCGGATGATCGAGAGTGCCTTCACCGCCTCGCGCAGGGAGTTGCGCGACAGGCCGAGCCGCTCCGCGAGGTCGGACTCCTTGGGAAGCCTTGAGCCGGGTCGGAGCTCACCGCTGACGATCATGGCCTTGATCTTCTCGATCGCCTCGTCGGTGACTGGCAATGCTCCACCCTTCATTGATCCGATCTCTTCAGCATAGCCCGCGCCTGGCTCGCTCGGAGGTGTCATCCCCCTCCGCCGGCGGGGGCGGCCTCGCGCGCTCCGGCGGCGGGCATCAGCGCCGTACCGGCGGCCTGTTCGGTCTCCTCCAGTCCGTAGACGCGGATCGCGTTGCGGTGGAAGAGCGCCCGCTTCTCGGCGGGGCTCAGCCCCTCCGTCAGGTGGTCGGCGATCCGGACGACCTCCCCGTAGCCGGCCTCCAGCGTGCAGACCGGCCAGTCGGAGCCGAACAGCAGCCGTCGCGGGCCGAAAGCATCGAGGACCGTGTCGGCGTAGGGCTTGAGGTCCTGCGTGCGCCAGGTGCCGGGGGCGGCTTCGGTGACGAGGCCGGAGAGCTTGCAGACGGTGTTGGGCAGGGCGGCGAGACGGCGCAGGTCGGCGGCCCAGGGTTCGAGCGCGCCGGTGGCGATCGGAGGTTTGCCGAGGTGGTCGAGGACGAAGGTCAGTCCCGTGAGCCCGGCGGCGGCGAGCGTGGCGGCGGGCAACTGGTGCGGCTGGACGACGAGATCGTAGGCGAGGCCGGCCTCGGCCACCGCGAGCAGCCCGCGGCGTACGTCGGCACGGAGCAGCCACTCGGGGTCGGGCTCTTCCTGGACCTGGTGCCGGATGCCCACCAGCCGGTTTCCGCCCGGTTGTCCACGCAGCGCGGCGATGGCGTCACGGACGTCCGGCGCGGTGAGGTCGGTCCAGCCGACGACCCCGGCGACGAGGTCACTGCCGGCTGCGAGGGCCAACAGCTCGGGTGTTTCCTCCGGAAGGCAGACGGTCTGGACGGCGACGGTACCGACCACGCCGGCCGCGCCCGCCTCGGGGGCGAGGTCGGCGGCGGAGAAGGAGCGGGCCAGCGGTGCGAGGGCCTCGCCGGTGATCCATGGCTGCGGGCGCACCGCGAGGTCCCAGAGGTGGTGGTGCGAGTCGATGATCAGCCGGTCGGTCACAGCTGCCACACCACCGGAAGCCCCGCCGAGGCGCCCGCCTGGGAGTAGTCGTGGACGACGTCGAGGAGTCCGTCCATCCTGGCCTGCCAGGTGATGTTGACCGGAAGGTGTTCCAGCTCTGCGAGCAGGCGGGCGTAGTCCTCGCACTCCAGGAGATGGAAGAGCTCGCAGCCGCTGCGCCAGATGGTCCAGGAGGTGACGCCGGCGGCCCCGATGGCGGCGGCCAGTTCGGCCGGCACCGCGCGGTGGGCGGCCTCGTACTCCTCGATCCGGTCCTCCCGGACGCGGGTGTGCAGGGCGATCCTCATGGCTGCTCCGGAAGGGCGGGGTCGACGATGATGACGTCCAGGGTGCGGGGGCCGTGTACGCCCTCGACCCGGTCGAGTTCGATGTCGCTGGTCGCGGACGGCCCCGAGACGAAGGTCAGCGGCAGGGTGGGGTCGAGGCGGGCGAGGGCTTCGGGGACGTCGGCGGCGATCCGGTCGGCACGGACGACGCACAGATGGTAGTCCGGGACGAGGGTCAGGGCGCGCCGGCCTTGGCCCGGGCCGGTGTCGAGCACGAGGGTGCCGGTGACGGCGATGCCCGCGGCGGCGAGGGTGAGCGCGCCGTCCAGAGCGTCCAGGCCGGGGATGTCGAGTGGTTCCGTGTGCCACTGCCACCGGCCGGCCGGCAGCAGTTCGACGGGGAAGCCACCGGGCAGGGCCAGCTGTTCGACGCCGCGCAGAGTGAGCGCTGCGGCGATGGCGGCGCTCAGGCCGGCCCGGTCGGTGCGGGTGACGGTGGCGCGGTAGTCGGCGACCCGTTCGGCGAACAGGGCGACGGTGTCCTCGCCCGGTTCCGCGTGGCTCCGGCGGTAGTGCCTCGGCACGGGTACGTCGTGCGGCTGCTCGCCGGCCGGGACGTCGGCGAGGGCGGTGCGGATGCGCCCGAGGATGGCGTCTCGGCTGTTCATCGTTCCCCCTCCTTGTTCTTGCGCCACCAGGTGCGGAAGGACTCGACCGGTGGCGCCGGCGTGTCGCGGGTGTCGGACCAGCCGCGCAGCGGGCCGGGAAGCCGGCCGATCCGTCCGTCCCTGGCAACCGCGCGGCCGCCGAGCGCGGCGGCCTTCTGCGCCGCGGCGAGCAGACGCGGGGAGTCGAGGACCTTGCCGGCGGCCTTCATCGCCACCGCCTCCGCTGTGGGCAGGCGGTTGGCCGTGCGCTTGGCTTCGACGGCCTCGGCCCGCAGGTGGGCGAGCACCTCCGGGATGTTGATCTTCACGGGGCAGGCGTCGTAGCAGGCGCCGCACAGGGTGGAGGCGAACGGCAGCGAGGCGGCCTGCTCGATGCCGACCAGCTGGGGGGTGAGCACGGCACCGATCGGCCCGGGGTAGACGGAGCCGTAGGCGTGGCCGCCGGTGCGTTCGAAGACGGGGCAGACGTTGAGGCAGGCCGAGCAGCGGATGCAGGCGAGGGCCTGGCGGCCGACCTCGTCGGCGAGGGTGTCGGTGCGGCCGTTGTCGAGCAGTACCAGGTGGAACTCGGTGGGGCCGTCGCCGTCGGTGGTGCCGGTCCAGGTGGAGGTGTAGGGGTTCATCCGCTCGCCGGTGGAGGAGCGGGGCAGCAACTGCAGGAAGACCTCCAGGTCCGACCAGGTGGGGATCACCTTCTCGATACCCATGACGGTGATCAGGGTCTCGGGCAGGGTCAGGCACATCCGCCCGTTGCCCTCGGACTCCACCACGACGACGGTCCCGGTGTCGGCGACGGCGAAGTTGGCGCCGGAGACGGCCACCTTGGCGGTGAGGAACTTCTCCCGCAGGTGACGGCGGGCGGCCTCGGCGAGTTCGCGGGGGTCGTCGCCGAGGTTCTCCGGGGCGGGCTGCCCCCAGCGGCCCATCTCGGCGGTGAACAGGTCGCGGATCTCGGTGCGGTTCTTGTGGATCGCCGGGACGAGGATGTGGGACGGACGGTCGTCGCCGAGCTGGACGATGAGCTCGGCGAGGTCCGTCTCGTAGGCGGTGATCCCGGCGTCGGCCAGGTGTTCGTTGAGGCCGATCTCCTGGGTCGCCATCGACTTGACCTTCACGACCTCGCGCTCGCCGGTGGCCTGGACGAGCGCGGTGACGATGCGGTTGGCCTCGGCGGCGTCGCAGGCCCAGTGCACGGTGCCGCCGGCCGCGGTGACGGACTCCTCCAGGCGCACGAGGTAGTGGTCGAGATGGCGTGCCGTGCGGTTCTTGATCGCGGCGGCGGCGTCGCGCAGGTCCTCCCAGTCGTCCAGCTCGGAGGCTACGGCGACCCGCTTGTCGCGGATGGTGGCGGTGGCCCGCTTCAGGTTGGCGCGCAGCCGGGTGTCGCCGAGGGCGATGCGGGCGGCGTCGGGGAAGGACGGTGCGCCGAGCCAGACCACGCCGCGGCTGCCGGGGGCGGGTGCGGGGTCGCGGGCGGTCATCACGGGGTCCCTTCCGTGGCGGCGAGGATCTCGGCCAGGTGCATGGTCCGCACGGCGGCGCCCTGCCGCGACAGGCCTCCGCCGATGTGCATCAGGCACGAGTTGTCCGCGGCGCACAGTACCTCGGCCCCGGTGGCCAGGACGCCGTCCGCCTTGTCGGCGAGCATGGCGGCCGAGGTGTCGGCGTTCTTGACGGCGAAGGTGCCGCCGAAGCCGCAGCAGGAGTCGGCCGCGGGGAGGTCGACCAGGTCAAGGTCCCGGACCCCGCGCAGCAGCCGCAGCGGCCGGTCGCCCAGGCGCAGTCCGCGCAGGGAGTGGCAGGTGGGGTGGTAGGCGACGCGATGCGGGAAGCGGGCGCCGACGTCGGTGGCGCCGAGGACGTCGGTGAGGAACTCGGTGAACTCGTACACCCGCGGCACCAGGTCGGCGACCTGCCGCTGGAGTCCGGCGTGCCCGTACCGGGCGGCCAGTACGGGGTGGTTCTCGCGGACCATGCCGGCGCAGGAGGCGGAGGGGGTGACCACGGCGTCGAATCCGGCGAAGGTCCGCGCGAAGCGGGCGACCAGGGGGACGGCGTCGGGGCGGTAGCCGGTGTTGAAGTGCATCTGCCCGCAGCAGGTCTGTTCCTGGGGGAACTCCACCGTGTGGCCGAGGCGCTCCAGGACGGTGACCACGGCCCGGCCGGTGTCGGGGTAGAGAGTGTCGTTGAAGCAGGTGATGAAGAGGGCGATGCGCATCAGTCCGCCTCCCGGGGGGTCGGCACGGCGGTGGGCAGCAGTCCGCGTTCCTTGAGCACGCTCCACAGGGTGGCCGGGACGGGGCGCCGCAGCATCGCGGCGGCGTCCCGGGCCTCGGCGGCGCTGCGGGTGCCGACCAGGACGCTCGCCACCGCCGGGTGTCCGAACGGGAAGCGCAGGGCGGCGGCGCGCAGCGGAACGCCGTGCTGTTCGCAGACGGTCTTGAGGTCGAGCGCCCGTGCCAGCAGGTCGCTGGGCGCGGCGCGGTAGTCGAAGGTGGCGCCCGGGTGCGGGTCGGCGAGCAGGCCGGAGTTGAAGACGCCGCCGATGACGACACCGACGTCGTGACGCTCGGCGAGGGGCAGGAGTTCGTCGAGGCCGCGCTGGTCGAGCAGGCTGTAGCGGCCGGCCAGCAGCACGGCGTCGATGTCGGTCTCGCGGATGAACCGGGCGGGGAGTTCGGCCTGGTTCATGCCGACCCCGATCGCGCCGAGCACGCCTTCGGCGCGCAGGCGTTCCAGCTCCGGATAAGCCTGGTCGAGGGCCTGGCCGGCGTGTTCGTCGGGGTCGTGCAGGTAGGCGATGTCGATCCGGTCGAGGCCGAGCCGACCGAGGCTGTCCTCGATGGAGCGGCGGACTCCTTCGGCGCTGAAGTCCCAGACGCGGCGGTGGGTGGCGGGCACGGCGAAGCCGCTGGCAAGGTCGTCCCCGCCGCCAAGGTCGGCCGGCTCCAGCAGCCGGCCGACCTTGGTGGACAGAACGTACTCGTCCCTCGGCAGGCCCCGCAGAGCTGCGCCGAGCCTGCGCTCGGACAGGCCGAGCCCGTAGTGCGGGGCGGTGTCGAAGTACCGGACGCCCGACTCCCAGGCGGCGGCGACGGCCTGCTCGGCCTGGGGGTCGCTCACCGGGGCGAACAGGTTGCCGATGCCGGCGGCGCCGAAGGCGAGCTCGCTGACCCGGACCGCACTGTGTCCGAGCGCGTGCCGTGGCAGCGTCACCGCTTCACCTCCGGGCGCAGGCGCAGGCCCGCCATGCCGCCGTCGACCGCCAGGGCGGTGCCGGTGGTGCTGCCGGCCGCCGGGGAGGCGAGGTAGGCGATCGCGGCGGCCACCTCGTCGGAGGTCACCAGCCGGCCGGTCGGCTGGCGGCCGCTCAGGGCGGCCCGCTCGGCGGACGGGTCGTCGGCTGCGTCCAGCAGCCGTGAGACCCAGGGGGTGTCGACGGTGCCGGGGTTGACGCAGTTGACCCGGATGCCCTCGCGGACGTGGTCGGCGGCCATCGCCAGGGTGAGGGAGAGGACGGCGCCCTTGCTCGCCGAGTACAGCGCGCGTTCGGGAAGCCCCGCGGTGGCGGCGATGGAGCAGGTGTTGACCACGGAGGCGGCGGCCGAGCGGCGCAGATGGGGAAGGGCGGCGCGGGTGGTGCGGACGATGCCGAGCACGTTGACGTCCAGGACCCGGTGCCACTGCTCGTCCGGGTTGTCCTCCACCGTCCCGGCGGCGCCGATGCCGGCGTTGTTGACCAGGATGTCGATCCCGCCGAGTGCGCCGGCCGCCGCGGAGACGGCCGCGCGCACGGAGTGGTCGTCGGAGACGTCGGCGGTGAAGCCGCGCAGCGGGAGGCGGACGCCGCCCGGGTCGAGGTCGAGGACGGCGACGTCCGCTCCGCGCTCACTGAGCAGGTGCGCGGTGGCCAGGCCGATGCCGGAGGCGCCGCCGGTGACCAGGGCGGTGAGCCCGTCGAGGTCGGTCGTCATGCGCGCTCCTCCGCGTCCGCACCGGCCAGGTCGGCCGCCCAGAACGCTCCGCCGGGGTAGGTGTACGTGTCGATGGTGGCCTGGTGCATGGTGGCGGAGAATCCGGGCATGGTGGGCGCCCGGTAGTGGCCACCGTTGATCACCACCGGGTCGAGGAAGTGCTGGTGGAGGTGGTCGACGTACTCGATGACGCGGTCCTCGACCGTGCCGGACACGGCGATGTAGTCGAACATCGACAGGTGCTGGACCAGCTCGCACAGGCCCACGCCACCCGCGTGCGGGCAGACCGGGACGCCGAACTTGGCGGCCAGCAGCAGGATGGCGAGATTCTCGTTGACGCCGGCCACACGGGCCGAGTCGAGCTGGAGGACGTCGATGGCGCCGGCCTGGAGCAGTTGCTTGAAGACGATCCGGTTCTGCACGTGCTCGCCGGTGGCGACCTTGATGGGGTGGACGCCGCGTCGGACGGCGGCGTGGCCGAGGATGTCGTCGGGGCTGGTGGGCTCCTCGATCCAGTACGGGTCGAACTCGGCGAGCGCGTTGGTCCATTCGATCGCCTCGGCGACGTTCCAGCGCTGGTTGGCGTCGATGGCCATCCGGATGTCCGGGCCGACGGCTTCGCGGGCGGCGCGGCAGCGGCGGATGTCGTCCGCCAGGTCGGCGCCGACCTTCAGCTTGATCTGGGTGAAGCCGTCGGCGACGGCCTGCTCGGCGAGGCGGGTGAGCTTCTCGTCGCTGTAGCCGAGCCAGCCGGGCGAGGTGGTGTAGGCGGGGTAGCCGCGGCGCAGCAGGCCTGCCGCGCGGTCGGCCGCACCCTGCTTGCCCTTGCGCAGCAGTTCCAGCGCCTCGTCGGGGGTGAGGGCGTCGGAGATGTAGCGGAAGTCGATCTGGGAGACGAGCCAGGCGGGGTCCGCGTCGGCCAGCAGCTGCCACAGCGGCTTGTCCGCACGCTTGGCGGCCAGGTCCCAGACGGCGTTGACGACGGCGCCGATGGCCATGTGCATCACGCCCTTCTCGGGGCCGAGCCAGCGCAGCTGGCTGTCGCCGATCAGGTCGCGGTACAGCGCGCCGGGGTCGGCGCACAGGTCGGCGACGGGACGTCCGACGATGTGCGGGCGCAGGGCGTCGACGGCGGCGACCTGGACGTCGTTGCCGCGGCCGATGGTGAAGGTGAAGCCGTGGCCCTCGTGGCCGTCCGCCGAGGTGCGCAGGATGACGTAGGCGGCGGAGTAGTCGGGGTCGGGATTCATCGCGTCGGACCCGTCCAGCTCCCGTGAGGTGGGGAAGCGGACGTCGTAGGTGTCGACGGCGGTGATCCGCGCGGTGGTTGCGGACAACTCGGTGCCTTTCACGCGTCTGTGAAGGTCTGGCGCTGGGTGCCGAGGCCGTCGACGGACAGCTCGACGGTGTCGCCCGCGCGCAGGTAGGGGGTGCCGGGCAGCCCCAGGGCCACGCCGGCCGGGGTTCCGGTGTTGATGACGTCGCCGGGGTTGAGCACCATGTACTGGCTGAGGTACCAGATCAGGTACGGCACATCGAAGATCATGTTCTTGGTGTCGCCGTCCTGGCGCCGGACGCCGTTGACGGTCAGGTGCAGGCCCAGCGACTGCACGTCACCGGCTTCGTCCGGGGTCACCAGCCAGGGTCCGAGCGGGTTGAAGGTCTCGCAGGACTTGCCCAGGTCCCACTGGGCCGAGTACTCGAGTTGGAACTCGCGCTCCGAGACGTCGTTGCTGATCGCGTAACCGGCGACGTGGCCGGCGGCTTCGGCCGGGCTCGCCAGGTAACGGGCCTCGCGGCCGATCACGACGGCGAGCTCCACCTCCCAGTCCGTCTTCACCGAGCCGCGCGGGATCAGCACCCGGTCGTAGGGGCCGACCACGGTGGACGGGTCCTTCATGAACACCACCGGCCGCTCGGGAACGGCGGCCCCGGTCTCCTGCGCGTGGTCACGGTAGTTGAGGCCGATGCACACCACCTTGCCCGGGCGGGCGACGGGCGCGCCGGTCCGCCGACCGGCCGTGTCGATGGTCGGCAGGCCCCCCTCGGCCAGGGCCCGCCCGACTCGCTCGATCCCCCCGGAGGCAAGGAACGCTCCGTCGATGTCGGCGGTGAGGCCGGTGAGAGCGAAGGTGGCGCCGTTGTCGTCGAGGACTGCCGGAATCTCTTCTCCGGGTGCCCCGATGCGCAGTAGCTTCATGGCTGATCTCCTGTCGTCGCTCCAGAGACTGAGATTCCCTGGCCAACACATCGGATGAATCCGTAGTGCCCTGACCATACGAGCGGCAGTCGCATCACCGCAAGGAGTCCTCCGACGTTTGTTGTCGCTGTCAACGTCCGCCGCTCATAGAGGCAGTTCAGGACGGGGGTGCCAGCTCCCTGCGGCGCGGAACGGAAACCTGGACGTCACGGTTGAGATTCGTCCGAGGTTTCCTCTTGTCAGCCAAGTGTCCGGCTCGTAATCTCCTCGGTACCGCAAGCCATCCGATGACTGCGGGGGAGTGCAGTCCACGGCATCTGGCCCGAACCGGTACCGGCGGGAACCGGCCTCCCCTTGGACCGAGGGCCGACACGGAGCCCGGTTCCCGCTTCGCCCACGGCCTTCACACCTGCCGGACCGTGCCGGCTCCCTCCGTTCCCGGCAGTGGCACCGGTTCATCCCAGCCAAGGAGATCAGCACCATGAAGCTTCGCTCCTCCAGAATCGCGGCCACCGCCGCCGCCGTGGTCGTCCTGGCGGGGTTCGCCACGGCCTGCAACCGCGGCAGCGACTCGAACTCGTCCGCTTCCGGCGGCAAGCCGGCGATCGGCGTCGACCTGCCGCGTGCGGACTCCGACTTCTGGAACTCCTACGCCCAGTACATCAAGCAGGACGCCTCCGCCCAGAGCCTGAACACCCTGCCGGTGAGCAACTCGCAGAACGACGTCACCAAGCTGGTGGCCAACGCCCAGGTCTTCCAGAACACCGGCGCCAAGGCCGTCGTCATGGCCCCGCAGGACACCGGCGCGATCGCCTCCACCCTTGACCAGCTGTCCGCCAGGAAGATCCCGGTCGTCAGCGTCGACACCCGCCCCGACAAGGGCGACGTCTACATGGTGGTGCGCGCCGACAACAAGGCGTACGGCACCAAGGCCTGCGAGTTCCTGGGCGGCCGGCTCGGCGGCAAGGGCAAGGTCGCCGAGCTCCAGGGCGCGCTCAGCTCCATCAACGGACGCGACCGCTCGGAGGCCTTCGCCGCCTGCATGAAGGAGAAGTTCCCCGGTGTCCAGGTGATCGAACTGGCCACCGACTGGAAGGGCGACGTCGCCTCCGCCAAGCTCCAGTCCACCCTGGCCGCCAACCCGGATCTCGGCGGCGTCTACATGCAGGCCGGCGGCGTCTTCCTGCAGCCGACCCTCGCCCTGCTCGAGCAGAAGGGCATGCTGAAGCCCGCCGGCCAGCCCGGACACATCGCCATCATCTCCAACGACGGCATCCCGCAGGAGTTCGACGCGATCCGCAAGGGCGACATCGACGCCACCGTCTCCCAGCCCGCCGACCTGTACGCCAAGTACGCCCTCTTCTACGCGCAGGCCGGCGCAGCGGGGAAGACCTTCCAGCCCGGCCCCACCGACCACGACTCCGTCATCATCCAGCTGCCCAACGGCCTGGAGGACCAGCTCCCCGCGCCCCTGGTCACCAAGGACAACGTCGACGACAAGACCCTCTGGGGCAACAACATCAGCAAGTGACCACCACGAGCCTCGTGGGCGGCGGCCCGCACCCCCTGACCGGGCCGCCGCCCCCGAGTCCACCCTCGGAAAGGACACCCCCCGCCATGGCGGACCCCACCCCCGTCCGGGGCCCCGTCGTCGAGGCCGACGGGATCAGCAAGCGCTTCGGCGCCACCGTCGCCCTCAGCGACGCCCGTATCTCCGTGGCCCCCGGCGAATCGCACGCCCTGGTCGGCCGCAACGGCGCGGGCAAGTCCACCCTCGTCTCGATCCTCACCGGCCTGCAGAACCCCGACACGGGAACCCTGCGCTTCAGCGGCGAGCCCGCTCCGGCCCCCGGCGACACCGACGCCTGGCGCTCCAAGGTCGCCTGCGTCTACCAGCGCTCCACCATCATCCCGGCACTGACCGTCGCCGAGAATCTCTTCCTCGACCGGCAGAGCGCCGGCGCGCTGCGCCCGATCAGCTGGAAGCACCTGCGACTGCGCGCCACCGGGCTGCTCGCCGAGTACGGCGTGGACGTCGACCCGGCCGCGCGCGCCGGGGATCTGACGGTGGAGCAGCGGCAGTTCGTGGAGATCGCCCGGGCCCTGTCCTTCGGCGCCCGCTTCATCATCCTGGACGAGCCCACCGCCAGGCTGGACGCGCGCGGCATCGAGAAGCTCTTCGACAAGCTGCGCTCGCTCCAGCGGCAGGGCGTCGCGTTCCTGTTCATCTCCCACCACCTGCGTGAGGTCTACGACCTCTGCGCCACCGTCACGGTCTACCGCGACGCCCGGCACATCGTCACCGCCCCTGTCGCCGACCTCGACCAGCAGGCCCTGGTGGAGGCGATGACCGGCGAGAGCACCCGCGGCGGCGAACCCGCCTGGTCGGTGACCGGCCGGGCACTGTCCGACGGCAAGCCGCTGCTGGAGGTCGCCGGGCTCAGCCTGGCCGGCGCCTACCAGGACGTCGCGCTCACCGCGCGCCCCGGCGAGGTCGTCGGCCTGGCCGGAGCCGCCGCCAGTGGCAACGTCGAGCTCGGCGAGACCATCGCCGGCCTGCACCGCCCCCAGGGCGGCACGATCACCGTCAACGGCCGCCCGGTGCGCACCGGCAAAGTCCCCGCCGCCCTCGCCGCAGGCATCGGCTTCGTCCCCGAGGACCGCCACATCCAGGGCCTCGTCCCGCAGCGCAGCGTCGCCGAGAACGCCACCCTGACCGTGACCGACCAGCTCGGTCCGTTCGGCACGGTGCTGCCCTCGCGCACCCGGGCCTTCGCCCAGCGGATGATCGCCGAACTCGACATCAAGACGCCCGGGCCCACCGCCCCGGTGTCCGCCCTGTCCGGCGGCAACCAGCAGAAGGTCGTCATCGCCCGGGCCCTGGCCACCGAACCGCACGTCCTGGTCGCCATCCGGCCCACCAACGGCGTCGACGTCAAGTCGAAGGAATCCCTGCTCGGCACCGTCCGCGCGGTTGCCGACGCCGGGAAGAGCGCCCTGATCGTGTCCGACGAACTCGACGACCTGCGGGTCTGCGACCGCGTCCTGGCCATGTTCCACGGCCGCGTCGTCGCCGAGTTCGCCCACAACTGGAGCGACGAACAACTGGTCTCAGCCATGGAGGGCATGTCCGGCCCGGCCGACTCGAAGGAAAGCCATGTCTCCCACCACTGACGTCCGCCCGCACTCGGCCACCGCCGTCCGCGTGCCCGCCGGGCGGCGCTTCCAGCTCGCCCGCTTCCGCGACCTGTCGCTCGTCCCGGTTCTGCTCGTCCTGTGCGTCATCGGCTTCGCCGTCTCGCCCGCCTTCCTCACCTCCGACAACCTCCTGGGCGTCGGCCAGCAGGCCACCGAACTGAGCCTGCTGGTGCTGGCCGAGGCGCTGATCCTGATCGCCGGCCGGATGGACCTTTCGCTGGAGTCCACGATCGGCGTCGCCCCGGTCATCGCCGTCTGGCTGGTCCTGCCCGACCACGGCGCGCGCTTCAACGGCCTCGGACTCCTCCCCTCCTGGACGGCCGTCCCGCTGTGCCTTCTGGTCGGCGCGGCCATCGGCGCGGTCAACGGCTTCCTCATCCTCAAGCTGCGCCTGAACGGCTTCATCGTCACCCTCGGCGCGCTCACCCTGCTCCGTGGCCTCCAGGTCGCCATCTCCCAAGGCCAGTCGATCGTCAACCTGCCCGGCTCCTTCACCTATCTCGGCCGGAGCACCTGGCTCGGCGCCCCCGCCGCGATCTGGGTCTGCGCCCTGCTCTTCCTCGCGGGCGGCAGCGCCCTCGCCTGGCTGCGCCACGGCCGCGCCCTCTACGCGATCGGCGGCAACTCCGAGGCCGCCCGCGCCGCCGGCATCCGGGTCGACCGGATCACCTGGATCGTCCTGATCCTCGGCGGCCTGCTGGCCGCCTTCGCCGGTGTCCTCTACACCGGTCACTACGGCTCCATCTCCGCCGACCAGGGCAACGGCTGGATCTTCCAGGTCTTCGCCGCCACCGTCATCGGCGGCGTCAGCCTCAACGGCGGCCGCGGCACCCTCTTCGGCGCCCTCACCGGCGTTCTCACCCTCCAGCTCGTGGTCAACGTCATGACCCTGGCGGGCGTTCCGCCGCTGTGGAACCAGTTCCTCAACGGCGCGATCATCATCGTCGCGCTGGTCATCTCCCGCTTCGCCTCAGGCGAGAAGCAGGAGTAGCCGGCCCGAGCGGCGCGGCCGGTCCGGACGGGGATCTGGCCGCGCCGCTTCGGTACCCGCTGCCCCCGTAGGCCTCCACCGCACCTGCCCGCGCATGCCACACAGGAGGGGACCGCACCATGGCGGTGACCGACGAAGCCATCGAGAAGATCAAGGAAATGATCGTCTCCGGCGTCCTGCAACCCGGTGCCCGCCTCCCCAACGAGGCCGACCTCGCCGACCAGCTCGGCCTGTCCCGCAACTCCCTGCGCGAGGCCGTCCGCGCACTCACCGCGATGCGCATCCTGGTCCCCAAGCAAGGCGACGGCACTTACGTCTCCGGTCTGGAGCCGCACCTCCTCCTGGAAGCCATGGCGTTCGCCGCCGATGTCTCGCACGGTCACACCGCCCGCCAACTCCTCCAGGTACGACGCCTCCTGGAACCCCAGGCCACCGCACTCGCTGCGGGCCTGCTCACCGACGCCGACCTCCAGGCGCTGCGGGCCGTCCTCGACCGCAGCGCCTCGGCCGCCGGCATCGAGGAGTTCATCGAGCTGGACATCGAGTTCCACCGCACCATCGCCGACGCCGTCGGCAACCCCGTGCTGTCCACCCTGCTGAGTATTCTCTCCACCCACACCCAGCGTCTGCGCATCGTCCGTGGCACCATTCCCCAGACTTCGGCCGGCGGCGCCCCCACCGCCCCCGCCCGCGAACTGGCCCACCGCGAACACGAGGCCATCTGGCGGGCCCTGGTCAGCCGCGACGCCGGGCTCGCCGCCAGCGCCAGCACCGTGCACGTCGCCGCCGTCGAGGACTGGCTGGCCGCCGGCACCGACTCCCTGGGGCTCTGCGTCATCGCCTGACCGCGGCCTGCCGCGGCCCCGCACTCCGGAAGGCCGACGCGAAGTACGCAGGGAGAGCAGGGCGTCGGGCCGGTGAAGTGCGGGCTGTCCGGCCAGGTGGCTGTGGCCGTGGCCGTGGCCGTGTCTGAGTTGGTGCAGGAGCCGGCGGATTCGGTGGGCGGCGGTGCCGGGACGTCTCCGTCGGGGCCGGTGGCCGCTCGGCCTGCACGCCGCGGCCCGAAGCCGTCCCCCCGTGACCACCGAGGCGGAACCCTGGGCCGCCGAAGGGGACACAGGGCGCCCGGTGCCGTGACCGCGCGGGTCGGCGGCGCCGGCCCGACCACGGCCCGGTCTCGCGGACCCGGGCCGCCGCCGGGGTCGTCCACGCAGGCCGTGGATGGTGGGGTCGCGTCCAGGAACGGCCCCGCCGCCCACGGTCGGTGCCGGGCACCCTCCTGCTCCAGGGCTTCGGCCGCGCCGACCCGGTCGGCGCGGCGCGTCGTTGAGGCTTCGTCCGCCGGCGTCGTCATCGTGGATGCCGGCCCGGGGTGTTCCGGCCCCCACCAGCGGTATTCGCGGCACCCCGGAGCCCGGGCCCGTGGGGCGGTCGCGGCGCCGCCGCGGCGGGGCGGTCGAGGTGAGTGTGCGTCCGTGAGTGTTGGGCGGGCGATGGTTGGGGTACCAACAGGGGGACGGCGGGCCCCACCGCCTCGGCGCGGACGGTCCGAGTGCCCCGTACCCGCCGGGTCCGGTCCCGCCGCTTCGCTCGTACGTTCCCAGTCCCTCCCAGCACAGTCGCCCGCGCCGGGCCGAGCCCGGTGCGGCTGCCGGTCTGCCGCCGGCCCCTGACGCTCCGCGCTCCGGCCGGACGTGTCGTCAATCCCCCCCCGCGCCGTGGCACCGCCGTGCCCGCGTACCCCCGCCCGCCCCACCGGAACGGAGAATCCGCATGTCGGACGCCGCTCGCCGCACCGCCCGCACGGTGCTGCAGTCCACCCTGGCCCTGGCCGCCGGACTGCCCCTGCTGATAGACACGGCCGGCCTGTCCCGGGCGCTGCCCGGGGTGGGTGTCGCCCTCACCGTCGCGACCGTGCTGACCCGGCTGATGGCCCTGCCGGCCGTCGACCGCGCGCTACCGCCCTGGCTGCGGACCGCCGAACCGCCGAAGGCGCTGCCGACCGCCCCGCCACCGCCGGACGACGTGCCGCCGGAGCAGCCGTGAACCACGGGGACCCGGACGGTCAGCCGGGTCTGGGGGTGGAGGTGGCGGTCAAGCTGGAGCACATCCGCGGCATCATGGAGACCGGGTTCGCCCGGCTCAACGGCCGTCTGGACGTGGTCTCCACCCGGATCGCCCAGTTGGAGGACGAGGTCGCGACCCTGCGCGAGGAGATGGAGGCGGTGCAGCGCTCGCGCTGGCCGCTGCCGTCGCTGGCCGCGCTGACCGGCATCGGCGCACTGGTGGTCTCCGTCGTGGTCTACCTGCAGCGTTGACGGGCCGGCCGCGCTGCGACCCGTGGGGCCCGGGCCCCGGGGCCGGGTCAGCGCCCGGCGGGCGCGGGCCGGGAGGGTCCGCCGGGCACGGCACCGGGTCACCGGGTCGGTCCCGGTGGCCAGGGCCGGCCAGGGGCCGGGGCCGGGTCAGCGCCCGGCCGGGGCACGGCTCGTACCGGTTCCCGGGCGGGGCGTGCTGTCGTGGTCGTCCGCCCGGCCGCGTGCGCCCCCTGCGCCGGGCGCTGCGCGGGAGGGCCGGTCGTGCGCGGGCGTGCGGCGGTCTCCGCGCGCTGGGGGCGGCCGCCGTGCGCTCCGGTCCGACCGCACGTACACGCATGACCGCGGGGGTGCGGAGGAATGATCCTCGGCGGCGTCGGCGTCATGCCCATGGCGCACGCCCCGGAAGGTGGGTCATGACCGGTACCGAGGAGTTCCTGTTCCTGTCCGCGGAGTTGACGGGGTTCGGGGTCGGACAGTTGTCCGCGACCGGGCTGGCCGACACCTATCGCAGCCTGGTGCTGGAGCGCGCCGGGCCGAACCGGCTCGATCGCCTGCGGGCCGCGGTGGCCGCCGGCGCCGGCCGTCCGCCCGCCTTCCCCGACGAATCGGTACGGGAGCTGGCGCGGGCGGTCGTCCACCTCTGGTACCTGGGCACCTGGCCCGGGCTAGCGCCGGCCGACGCGGACAGGACGGCGGACGGGACGGCGGGCGCGCCGACGGACGAGCGGGTGGACAGGTCGGCGGACGGCCCCTTCGTGGTCTCGTCGCGGGCCTATGCCGAGGGCCTGGTCTGGCGCACCTTCGGTGCCCGGGCGCCGGGCACCATACCCCAGGAGCACGGCAGTTGGAGCCTCCCGCCGTCCGTGGAGGAACCGGCCGGCGGGCCGCCGGGGCCCCGCCGCGGCGCCGCGACCGCCCCGGCGGGGCAGCGATGAGCGCGCCGACCGCCGGCCGGTGGGACGTGATCGTGGTCGGCGCCGGGTTCGCCGGCTCCCTGGTCGCCCGGGACCTGGGCGCCCGGGGCTGGCGCGTCCTGGTGCTGGAAGCCGGTGCGGGGACGCCCGACGACCCCGGCCGGGAGCGGGCCGACGCGCTGGAGAGCTTCCGTACGGCCCTCGCCAAGGTGCCCAACTCGCCCTACCCGGTGAGCACCGCCGCACCCTCGCCGGACATCCTCGACCTCACCGGCCGCCCGGACGGCGGCTTCGAGGCGGACGGCTACTTCGTGCAGCGCGGCCCGCTGCCCTACGCCAGCGGATACCTGAGGGCCAACGGCGGCACCGGGCTGGCCTGGACGGGCCTGGCACCGCGCATGCACCCCGAGGACTTCCGCGCCGGCGACTTCGGCCACGGCCGCAACTGGCCGATCGGGTACCAGGACCTGGAGCCGTTCTACCGCGCCGCCGAACGCGAGCTGGGGGTGGCCGCCGACGCCGACGAGCAGCGCGAGGCCGTCGGCCTGCCCTTCCCGGCGGGCTACCGGTTCCCGACCCGGGCGATCCCGCGCAGCCACCTGGACACGGTGATCGCCGGCGCGCTCGACGGCCGCCAGGCGCGTGACCCGGCCGAGCAGGCGCCGACCACTCTGCGGGTCGTCACCACCCCGCACGCCAGGAACGGCCGCCCGCACCCGGAGCGCGGCCCGGACGACGGGCCGCGGCCCGCCGCCGAGGGCGAGGTGTGCCGCGGGCACGCCAGCTGCGTGCCGATCTGCCCGTCCGGCGCCAAGTACACCCCGCTGCGCACCCAGGCCCGATGGAGCCCCTCCGTCAGCCTGGTCACCCGGGCCGTGGTCAGCCGCCTTCGGATCGACGGGAGCGGCCGCGTCACCGGTGTCGAGTACCTGCGCCACCCGGCGGACGGCGGCGCGACGGGAGCCGCCCCCTGCACGGCCGAGGCCGACCTGGTGGTGCTGGCCGCGCACGCGATCGAGAACGCCAAAATCCTGCTGCTCTCCGGGGCAGCGGCGGGCAGCGGCCAGGTAGGCCGCAACCTGATGGACCATCCGGTGCTGCTCACCTGGGGGCTGATGCCGGGGCAGGTCGGACCCTACCGGGGCCCGGGCTCGACGTCGGGGCTGGAGGGATTCCGCTTCGGCCCGGCCCGGGCCCGCCGGGCGCCGTTCCGGATCGAGATCGGGAACTGGGGGTGGACCTGGGCGCTCGGCCCGCCGGACGCGCGCGTGGCCGAACTCCTGCGCACCGGCGGGCCGGACGGGCGCGGTCTGTTCGGCCCGCAGCTGCGGCGGGCGGCCGGCGACCGGATCGGCCGCGAGTTCGCCTTCCAGTTCGAGCTGGAACAGGACGCCGACCCGGCGAACCGGATCACCCTCGACCGGGCCGTCCGTGACCCGCTGGGAATTCCGCGCCCGGTGCTGCACTACGACCTCTCGGACTGGGTCAAGCGGGGGATCGCCGCCGCCAAGGCGGTCTCCGACCAGCTCTTCGCGCTGCTCGGGGCCGAGGACCGGACCAGCTTCGCGCCCGGGCCGGGGTGGCCCGGTCGGTTCGAGCACGAGGGCCGGGCCTACGCCTACCGGGCGGCCGGCCACGGCGCGGGGACCCACATCATGGGCGACTCCCCGCGGACCTCGGTGGTCGACCAGTGGCAGCGCTGCTGGGACCACCCCAACCTGTACGCCGTCGGCTGCGGCAGCATGCCGAGCGTCGCCACCTCCAACCCCTCGCTGACCATGGCGGCCCTCGCCCTGCGCAGCGCCGGGCGAATCCACCGGGACCTGCTGGCCCGTCACCGGCCGGTGCCGCTCCGGGGCCCCGCCGAACTCGAAGGAGCCGACCGCCCGTGAGCCCGTTCCCGCCCGTGAGCCCGTCCTCGCCCGTGAGCCGCTCCCCGCGCGCCACCCCCCTCGCCACCCCCCTCGCCGGCCCGGAGCGGCGTCCGCCGCTGCCGCCGGTACCCGATCCCTACCAACTCCCCTTCCACTACGGCGCACTGCACACCGTCGGACTGGACTTCCTGGTGGCCCCGGGGCCGGTCCGCGACGTGCTCGCCGAGCACCACCCCGGACTCGCCGCGGCCGACTTCGACGGCCGGGCCTGTGTCTCCCTCAACTACCAGCTGTACTTCGCCCAGTACCCGACCGGCGGCGGGATCACCCAGGAGGTGGAGGTCAACATCATCGCCCATCCCGCGGCCGCCCGGCCGGCGGCGATCGGGTACGGCGAGTACGCGCGCGGGGTCGACGGGACCAAACTGCTCGGCATCGCCCGGATCCACGTCCTGTGCGACAATCCGCTCGCCATCGACGCCGGCCGCCGGCTGTACGCCGAGCCCAAGTACCCGGGCCGCTTCGAGACCACCATGCCCTCGCTCAACGGCCCCGCCGACGGCCTGGCCTGGTCGGTCGTCTGCCGGCAGGCGGAGCTCGGAGCGGACGGCACGGTCGGTCCCGGCGGCCGGGAGCTGTTCTCCTTCTCGGCCGATCTGGCCGGCCTCGCCCCCGAGCCGGTGAACAGCGCGCCCGTCACCGGCTACGGCACCGACCCGGTGGCGGGCCTGCTGGCCGGGCCGATGAACGTCTACCAGCCCTACCGCTACCACGAGCTGGACGGCTCTACCGCGAGCCGGGTCGGCCTCACCGTCGCGGACCGGGCCGGCGCCGTCGGCCGGCACCTCGCCGAGCTGGTCGGCGGCGCCCCGGCGGCGGGGGTCTGGACGTACCAGTCAGCGCCGGTGGCCGCCCACAACCGGCCGTACTACGTCCCGTCGAAGGCCTGATCCCGGCCGGGGCCGCCCGCCCGGGGTCACCGGGAGCCCGCTCGGGCTGCCCGCCCTCGCGGTGCGGTCGGTGCGGTCGGTGCGGTCGGTGGGGTCGGCGGTCGGTGTTCGGCGGTCGGGCCCCGGTCGCGGGCGGCGAACCCTTCGGTCCGTACCGGCATCCGGGGGGCGCCGTGCGGCGCCTAGCGTCTGGGCCGGGCGGGGGTCCTCCCGGCCCCCGCCCGGCGGCCCGCCCGTCGTCCGGTCCAGCCCGAGCAAGGAGATGACGGATGGTCCGGTGCGCAGCGACCGCCGTACGCCGGACGGCGAGGCGACCGGCCCACCCGGCTGTCGCCGGGACGGGCCGGCGTCCGTCGTGACCGGGCGGAGCGTGCTCTGCCACGACCTCGGGCTCCTGGAGGGCGGACCGGACGGGTCGGACGGGCCCGGCAGGTCGCACGGCTCGGACGGGCCGCTGATTCCGGGCCCCGGCGAGGTGGCCGCCGGCCCACCGGGGCCGGCCGCGACGGCGGCCAAGGCCGTCGCCTGCCTCGCGCTGGTGCTGGCTGTGCCGCTGACCGGCGCCGGCCGGCCGGGCGGTCAGGAGCCTGGTGCGCCGCCCGCCGAGCCCCGGCCGGCCCACCGCGCGGCCGGCCCGTACACCGATCCGGCGGGCGGGGCGCCGGGCGGCGACAGCGGTGATCCCTCGGGCCGGGTGGGCGCGGTCGAGCTGCCGTTCGCCGCCCGGGCGGCCGCCCCCTCCTACCAGGGCCTGGGGATGCTGATCGCGCAGCGCTCGGGCCGCCGGCTGGAGTCCGGCCCGGCCCAGCGGCAGCCCTCGGCGCAGTCGCAGTCGCAGTCGCAGATGCAGGCGCGGGCCGGGGGCGGGACCGGTGCCGAGGCGGACCCGGGCCAGGGCGTGGTCACCCGCGCCGCGGCCGCCGGGGACGCCCAGCAGTGGATCCTGTGGCCCGCACCGGGCGGGGAGGTCGTCGTGCAGTCCCTGCCGTCGAGCGGCTCCCAGGAGCCCATGGTCCTCACCGTGGAGGCGGACGGCACGGTCGGGCTCCGGTACGACCGGTCGCCGGCCGGCCAGGACGAGACCTCCCAGTTGTGGAGATTCGTCGATCGTTCGGTGATCGCCCTCCGGGCCGATCCGTTCACCGGCCTGCGGGCGACCGCCTTCAGGATCCGTGCGCACCAAGGCGGTTGCCTGCTCGACGGGGGCGCCGGCCGGAGTCCGGAGCTGGGGCCGTGCGAGGACCTGCGGGCCTGGTGGACCGCCCAGGGGTTCTACAGCGGAACCCCCTGGGGGCTTCGGTAGTTGCTACGGGTACCCGAGCAGCTCGAGCGAGACGTAAGGGTGTTGGTGCACCGTTCGGACGGGGTACCGAAAGGGCGGGCGCGGGGCACCGAAAGGTCGTGTCGGCGCGGCCTGCCGGCCTTGCCCGGCGGGTCGGGCCGGTGCTGGGATGGGTATGGCAGAGGTGTCCGGGTGTACTCCGGGCGCGGCGGGGCAGACGCGTCCGAGGACGCCGGGCCCACCACCCGGGAGTTCCGACCGTCCACTGCGTGGGGTCGGGCGGGCGGGCCGCGCCGGCGGCCCGCCCGTCACGCCGTCGGCGGTGTCCGTGAACCGCACTGTTCCGCCTGTTCGAACGAGGAGTCTTGCAGCATGTACGGGGATGACATGTACGGGAACGGTTCCGCTCTGGTGTACCGCTGCGTGGACCGGCACGTGGAGGCAGGCCTCGGCGACCGCGTCGCGATCCACTTCGAGGGCGGCCCCGGGGGCGGCCGCTCGCTCAGTTACGCCCGTCTCCAGCAGGAGGTCGCCCGGGCCGCCGAGGCGCTGGCGGAGCTGGGGACCACCGCGGGCGACCAGGTGCCGGTACGGGCCGCGGCCACCCCCGAAACCGTCGTCGCGGTCCTCGCCTGCGCCCGGCTCGGCGCGCTGCCCGTCCCGTCGGCCGGCCCGTCCGAGACGGCCGGCGGCGGCGCGGGCGGCGACGCGCTGGCCGTCCGGAGACGTGAGCGGGCGGGGCGGGCCGCCGGCACCCCGGACGCGGGCTGCGGCTGTGCCCGGCCGGCCGAGGCCGGGCCCGGCGCGGAGGAGCCGACGGCGGGTGGCGGTTGCGTCGGTGCCTCGCCGGGCCGGCCGCCGAGGGCCGGTCAACCGCGCTGCTGCGGCCCCGAGTCCGGCCGCACCGCGCGGGTGCATCCGGGCCCGCCCGCGCCCGGCCGCCGCCGTCCCGGCGCCCCCGTGCCCGCCCGGCACGTCGTCCCCGAGCCCGAGCCGGACGTCGACGTCTACTGGAGCCGGTTCACCGACGGGTGGGGGAGCGGCCTGCCGGAGGGCGTCCGCGGCCCGCTGGCAGCGGGTGCCACGCAGGTGATCCACACCACCGGCCCGGAGGACCTCCGCGAGGAGGAGCTCTGGGAGACCGTCCGGAAGTACCGCGTGAGCGTGCTCTACACCACCCCCGAGGACATCCGGACGCTGATGCTCTGGGGCGACGAACTCGCCACCCGCCACGACCTGTCGAGCCTGCGCATCCTGGGCACGGTGGGCGCCCGGAGCGGCACCGAGGGCTGGATCTGGTACCGCGACCGGGACGGCGCCGACGAGGAGGGCGGCGACGGCGGACCGGCGAAGTGGGAACTCCGTACCTGCTCCACCCCGTGGGCCGCGCCGGAGCCGGGCGGTCGGCGCCGGCTGTACGTGGTGCGCTGACAGCCGGTGCGCCGACAGCGCGGCGGGGAGCAGGACCGGACCGTGCCGGCACCAGGACGGACCGAGAGGTTTTCCCCGGTGCACCGAGAGTTCTGCGGGATCCGGGGATTCGGGCGGCCCGGCATGGCGCATGATCGGAGCTGACCCCCGGGAGGACACCCTCCCGACCCGAGGACCTTGTACAAGGAGTGCGCGTTGAGCAACGAGAGCCTGGCCAACCTGCTCAAGGAGGAGCGGCGGTTCGCCCCGCCCGCGGAGCTCGCCGCCGCGGCCAACGTCACGGCGGCCGCCTACGCGCAGGCCTCCGAGGACCGGCTGGCCTTCTGGGCGGAGCAGGCGCGCCGTCTCGACTGGGCCACCGAGCCCACCGAGACCCTCGACTGGTCGAACCCGCCGTTCGCCAGGTGGTTCGCCGACGGCACCCTCAACGTCGCCCACAACTGCGTGGACCGGCACGTGGACGCCGGCCACGGCGACCGCGTCGCCATCCACTTCGAGGGCGAGCCCGGCGACAGCCGCGCCATCACCTACGCCCAGCTCAAGGACGAGGTCTCCCGGGCCGCCAACGCCCTGCTGGAGCTCGGTGTCGCCAAGGGCGACCGCGTCGCGGTCTACCTGCCGATGATCCCCGAGGCCGTCGTCGCGATGCTCGCCTGCGCCCGCATCGGCGCCACCCACTCCGTGGTCTTCGGCGGCTTCTCCGCCGACGCCGTCGCCTCCCGCATCCAGGACGCCGACGCCAAGCTCGTCATCACCGCCGACGGCGGCCACCGCCGCGGCAAGCCGACCGCCCTCAAGCCCGCCATCGACGAGGCCCTGGCGAAGTGCCCGCAGGTCGAGCACGTCCTGGTGGTGCGCCGCACCGGCCAGGACACCGCCTTCACCGAGGGCCGCGACGTGTGGTGGCACGACATCGTGGAGCGCCAGTCCGCGGAGCACACCGCGCAGCCGCACGACGCCGAGCACCCGCTGTTCATCCTCTACACCTCCGGCACCACCGGAAAGCCCAAGGGCATCCTGCACACCACCGGCGGCTACCTCACCCAGGCCGCCTGGACCCACCACGCCGTCTTCGACCTCAAGCCCGAGTCGGACGTGTACTGGTGCACCGCCGACATCGGCTGGGTCACCGGCCACTCCTACATCGTCTACGGGCCGCTCGCCAACGGCGCCACCCAGGTCATCTACGAGGGCACCCCCGACACCCCGCACCAGGGCCGCTTCTGGGAGATCGTCCAGAAGTACGGCGTCACCATCCTCTACACCGCGCCCACCGCGATCCGCACCTTCATGAAGTGGGGCGACGACATCCCCGCCAAGTTCGACCTCTCCACCCTGCGGGTGCTGGGATCGGTCGGGGAGCCGATCAACCCCGAGGCGTGGGTCTGGTACCGGGAGCACATCGGCGCCGGCAAGGTCCCCGTCGTCGACACCTGGTGGCAGACCGAGACCGGCGCGATGATGATCAGCCCGCTGCCGGGCGTCACCACCACCAAACCCGGCTCCGCCCAGCGCGCGCTGCCCGGCATCGCCGCCACCGTCGTCGACGACGAGGCCCGTGAGGTGCCCGACGGCGCCGGCGGCTACCTCGTCCTCACCGAACCCTGGCCGTCCATGCTCCGCACCATCTGGGGCGACGACCAGCGCTACATCGACACCTACTGGTCCCGCTTCGAAGGGCGCTACTTCGCCGGCGACGGCGCCAAGAAGGACGAGGACGGCGACATCTGGCTGCTCGGCCGCGTCGACGACGTCATGCTCGTCTCCGGCCACAACATCTCCACCACCGAGGTCGAGTCCGCCCTCGTCGGCCACCCCGCCGTCGCCGAGTCCGCCGTCGTCGGCGCCACCGACCCCACCACCGGCCAGGCCATCGTCGCGTTCGTCATCCTGCGCGCAACCGCCACCGACAGCCCCGAACTCGTCGAGGAACTGCGCGCCCACGTCGGCCGCACCCTCGGCCCCATCGCCAAACCCAAGCAGGTCAAGGTCGTCGCCGAACTCCCCAAGACCCGCTCCGGCAAGATCATGCGCCGCCTGCTGCGCGACATCGCCGAAGGCCGCGAGGTCGGCGACACCACCACCCTCGCCGACCCCACCGTCATGAACCTCATCCAGTCCCAACTCCCCACCCAGGACTGAGCCGGCGCGCACCACTCACGGCTCCGGACGGCGGACTTATCGGACGGTTACGCCGGGCGCGCAGGATGACGAGGAGCAGAGCGGTGTCCACGGACCGGCTCCGGATCGGCGCGACCGGCCGGCCGGAGCCGGGACCGGCGGCCCCGCACCGCGCCCCCGGTACGCCGGGGGCGCGGTGCGGGGCTCCGGTGCTTCCGGGGCCGCCGCCGAGCAGTGGCCGTACGGGCGGAGGTCCGCCCCGGGCGGCCAGCCGTTCCCCGGCCGGCGCACGCCCGGCCGGACCGCCGACCCACCACCCGATCGAGCCGCCATGCCCTCCTCGCCCCCGCCCGTCCGCACCTTCGCCGTCCGCCGCCCCGCCGTCCCCACCACCGGCGGCCGCGGTCCCGCCGCACCCCAGGCCACCGCACCTCAGGCCACCGCATCCGCCGTCGCCGCCCGCGCCGCGGCCCGTGCGGCGCGGGTCGCCGGCCGCACGGCCGCCGCCGTCCCCGCCGCCCCTGATCCCGTCACCCCGGGCCCGGCCGCCCCCGCGCCCGACGCCCTCGCCGCCGGCCGGCCCGTACCCGCCCCGGAGCCCCGGCCCGACGGGACGGCGCCGGCCGGCCGGGAGCGTGAGCTGGCCGCGCTGGCCGCCCTGCTCGCCCGGCCGACGGAGCAGGGTGTCTGCGTGCTCGTCCAGGGCGAGGCGGGCAGCGGCAAGAGCGCGCTGCTGCGCGAGGTGCTCCGGCGGGCGCAGGCGGACGGCGCCGACGTCGTCGCCGCCTGGGCCGATCCGTCCGAGAGCGGGGCGGAGTTCGGCGTCGTCCGCCAGCTCTTCGGGCACCTGGTCCGCGGCGGGGCCGACGACGGGGCGGCCGAAGTGCTGGACGGACCGGCCGCCCCCGCCCTGCGGGTGCTCGCACCGGCGCTTGCGCCGGACCACCCGGTCGAGACACCGGCGGACATGAGCGGGCCGGCTCCCGGCGCGACCCCCGCTCCGGACGGCGGCGGGGGCGGCGCGGCGGCGGTGCCCGACGCCGCGCAGGCGGCCGCCACGACGGGCCTGCACCGGCTGGTCGTCGAACTCGCGGCCCGCAGCGCCCGGCTGGTCCTTGTCGTCGACGACCTTCAGTGGGCCGACCGAGCCTCGATGCTGTGGCTGCGCTGCCTGCTCCGCCGCACGGCCGAGCTGCCCGTGGTGGTGATCGCCACGGTCAGCCCGGGCGAGCCCTCCCGCGAGGCGCAGACCCTGGCCGGCGTGCTGCCCCTGTTCCGGCACCGGCTCGCGCTCACCCCGCTCGACCGGGCGGCGGTCACGTCGGTCGTCGCCGAGGTGCTCGGCGAGGCCGGCGAGGAAGCCTTCACCGAGGCCTGCCAGGTCGCGACGGGCGGCAACCTCTTCCTGCTCCGGGCCCTGTTGCGGTCGGTCCGGTCGGCGGCGCTGCCTCCGGACGCGCGGACCGCCGCACGGCTCACCCACCTCGTCCCGGCCGAGGTGGGACGGGCCCTGCAGGAACTGATCCGGACAGCCGGCCCGGACGCGGTGGCGGTGGCCAGGGCCGTCGCCGTGCTCGGCGAGGTCTCCGCCCACGCACCCGCCGTGCTGGGCGAACCCTCCGAGCAGGCAGCCGCCGTACCCGGGGAGGACGCCGCCCACGCACCCACCGTCGACCTGATCGCCGCCGTCACCGGGCTCGCCGAGACGGCCGTGCAGGACGCCCTGCACACCCTCGCGCGGGCCGGGCTGACCGTCCGGTCGGAGCGCACCGCCGCCTTCGTCTGCCCGGTGATCGGCGTCGCGGTGGCCGACGAGGTGCTGCCCAGCGTCCGGCGGGACCTGCACGGCCGCGCCGCCCACCTGATGCTCACCCAGGACCTCCCGCCGGCCCGGGTGGCCGCGCACGCGCAGCTGGCGCCGCCGGGCCTGCCGTGGGTCCCCGGCCTGCTGCGCCGGGCGGCCGCCGACGCCGCCCGCCGGGGCCGGCCGCAGGACGCCGTCGGCTGGCTCCGCCGCGCCCTGCGCGAACCCCTCGACGACGACGCCCGGGCGAGCCTGCTGATCGCGCTCGGCGAGGCCGAACTGGCCTCCGACCTGCCCGAGGCCGCCGACCACCTCCGGCGCAGCCTCGACCTGTCCGAGGACCCGGTCGAGCGCACCGCCGCCGCCCGCCGGCTGGCGGGCGCGCTGTTCGCGCTGGACCGCTACCCCGAGGGGATCGCGGTGCTGGGGCGGACCGCCGCCGCGCTCCGGGCCGTCGACCCCGGCCAGGCGCTGCGCCTCGAGGTCGACCACGTCTACGCCGGCCTGCACGGGCTGGACTCGGCCCCCGCGGTGCTCGCGCGGCTGGCCGGGCTGCGGGCGCACGACGCCACCGGAACGGCGGCCGAGCGGCCGCTGGCCGCCCTGCTCGCGCTGCGCCGGATCCTCGTCGAGGGCGACTCGCCGCAGGAGGCCGCCGTCCTCGCCCGGCAGGCGCTGGCCGACGGGATGAACCCGGCCGACGACGAGTCCTTCGTCTACGCCGGCGCGGTGCTCTTCCTCGGCGCCACCGGGGAGACCGAACTCGCGCTGCGCCACGCCGACGAGGCGGTGACCCGGGCCGGCGCACCGGGCTCCGCCTTCGCCCTGGCGCACAGCGTCGTCGTCCGCGCCTGCGTGCAGGGCCAGTTGGGCCGCGTCCTGGACTGCGAGGCGGACGCCCGGGCGGCGCTGCGCACGCTCCGCGAGATCGGCGTCGACGAGCGGCACAGCCACGGCGCGCTGGCGGTCAGCACCCTGCTCGACTCGCTCCTCAAACAGGGCCGGGTGGCGGAGGCGGAGGCCTTGCTGGAGCGGGCCGGCCTGGGCGGCGACCTGACCGGCCACTGGATCAACGACTACCTCCAGCTGGCCCGCGGGCAGCTGCGGGTGGCCCAGGGACGCCCCGCGGAGGCCTTGGCCGACTTCCGGGGCTGCGGCGGGCGGATCGCGGCCCGCGGCATCGAGTGCACCTGGATCTACCCGTGGCGCTCCGAGGCGGCCCTGGTGCACGCCGCCCTCGGCGAGCGGCCGCAGGCCGTCCGGCTCGCCGAGGAGGAGCTGGCGATCGCCCGGCGCTGGGGCAGCCCCGAGACGGTCGGCGCCGCCCTGCGCGCGCTGGCCCTGGCCACCGGCGGACCGGACGGGCTCGACCTGCTGCGGGAGGCGGTCGGACTGCTGGCGCGGTCGCCGTCCCGGTACCGGCACGCGCAGGCGCTCGGCGACCTCGGCGCCGCACTGCGCCGGGCCGGCCGCGTGCCGGAGGCCCGCGAGCACCTCCAGCAGGCGGCCAGCGCGGCCCACGCGACCGGCGCGTCGGCCGTGGCCGAGCGCGCCCTGGAGGAGCTCCGCGCCTGCGGCGACCGGCCGCGCTCCCGCACCTTCCACGGGGTGGCCGCGCTCACCCCCACCGAGCAGCGGGTCGCGGGCCTGGCCGCCGAGGGGATGACCAATCGCGAGATCGCCCAGCACCTCTTCGTCGGACTGCGCACCGTGGAGGTGCATCTGACGAACACCTACGGCAAGCTCGGCATCGACGGCCGGCCGGGCCTCGCCGCCGCGCTCACCCCGCCGGTCGGGGCCTGACGGCGCTCCGGCCCGACGGCGGCGGCCCGGGCCTGACGGCGGGTCGGGCGGGCGGCGGCCCGGGCCCGACCGGCGCGTACGGCCGGACGGTGGCCCGCACCCGTGCCGCCGCCCGCGTACGGACCGCCCGGCGCCACCGCGCTCACCCCGCCGGTGCGGGGCCCTTCGCCGGGCTCGGCGCCACCGGTGCGTCCGCCGCCCGCTCCTGGGCGGCGAGGCTGCGGGCGAGGGTGTCGCGGGCCAGCGCCTCCGCGGCGGGACGGTGCAGCTCCCGGGCGGCGGTGACGGCCCGGGTCGCCCAGCCGGCCGCGTCGGCCGGGCGGCCGGCGTCCAGGTGGCACTCGGCGACGTGCAGCAGCGCCAGCGGCTTGAAGACCGCGAAGCCGTGCGCGCCGGCCTGGGCGAGACCTCGTTCGTGCAGCGAGATCGCCCGGTCGGTGTCGCCCAGGCGGCGCACCGCCCGGCCGGCGCAGTGCAGGGCGTACACCTCCCCGAAGGGGTCGTCCAGGGCGCGGAAGGCCGCCAGGCCCTGCTCGGCGGCCTCGACGGCCAACCCGGGCCGGTCGTCGGCGAGGTGGGCGATCACACTGGACGTCACCGTGTTCGCCCTGGTCCAGGCGCTGCCGCAGTCGTCCGCGAGGCGCATCGACTCCCGGTGCAGGGCGACCGCCTCCGGAACCCGCCCGGTCTGGTGGGCGAGCATGGCGCGGACGTTGAGGATCTCCGCCAGCACCGGCAGGTCCTGGCAGGCCGCGGCCTGCTCGGCCGCCCGGGCCGAGACCTGCTCGGCCTCGTCCAACTGCCCCAGCTGCATGAGACCGCCGCCCAGCATGTAGCCGGCCCGGCCCTCGGCCCGGGCGTCCCCGTGCTCGGCGGCCGACCGCATCGTGCGGCGGCAGACGTCGATCAGCTCACGCCACAGGAACCCGGCCTCCAGATGCGGGTCCAGGGTGAGCAGGAGGTCGGCCACCGCCGCGTGGCAGTCGGCGATGCCCAGGGCCTGCCCGGCCAGGCTCAGCAGGCCGCCGCCCTCCTCGGCCAGCCAGCGCTGCCCGTCGGCGCGCCCGGGCACCGGTAGTCCGGCGACCGCCACGGGGGTGAGCCGGTCCGGGATCCGGTGGCCCGGCCGGACGGTCCGGTAGGCGTTGCCCGCGGTGGCGAGGGCCTGGTCGAGGATCCGGCGGACGAGGGCGTGCCGCTCCGCGGCCGGGTCCAGTTCCTCCGCGCGGGCCTGGGCGAACAGGCGCAGCAGGTCGTGGTAGCCGTACCGGTCGGGGGCGGGGGCTTCCAGCAGTCCGGCGTGCACCAGGCCGTCCAGGACGTCCAGTGCCGGTGACGGACCGAGGGCGAGGCCCGCCGCCGCGGCCGGCAGCGAGAGGTCGGGCGTCTCGGGGACGGCGAGCAGCCGGAAGGCCCGGGCGTCGGACGCGGAGAGCTGTTCGTAGCTGAGCCGGAAGCACGCCTCGACGGCCAGGTCGCGGGTGCTCAACTCGGCCAGTCGGCCACGGCGGTCGGCCAGCCGGCGGACGACGTGGTGCAGCGTCCAGTCCGGGCTGGCCGCGGTGCGCGCGCCGATGATCCGGATGGCGAGCGGGAGGTGGCAGCAGGCGGCCAGCACCTCCCGGGCCGCGGCCGGCTCGGCGTCCACCCGGGTGCGGCCGACCATCCGGGCGAACAGCTCGGCCGCCTCCTCGGGCTCCAGCACGTCCAGGTCGACCTGGCGGGTGGGGGCGAGGCCCGGCAGGCGGGTGCGGGCGGTCACCAGGACGGCGCAACCCTCGGAGCCGGGCAGCAGCGGCCGCACCTGGGCGACGTCGCGTGCGTCGTCCAGGACCAGCAGGATCCGCCGCCCGGCGAGCAACGAGCGGTAGAGCGCGGCGCGTTCGTCCAGCCGCTCGGGGACGGCGCTGCCGGTCACGCCCAGCGAGCGGAGGAAGCGCGCCAGGACGCTGCCGGGATCCGCCGGGTCCGGCCGGGCACCGCGCAGGTTGACGTACAGCTGCCCGTCGGGGAAGTGCCGCCGGACCTGGTCGGCGACCTCGGCGGCCAGCGCGCTCTTGCCGACGCCGCCCATCCCGGCCACCACCGCGACGGTCGGCGCGGCCGGCTCCGTCGCCGTCAGCAGCCCGGCCAGCGAGCCGACCAGCTCCGCCCGGCCGGTGAAGTGCTCCGCGCGGGGCGGGAGCCGGGACGGCGTGGGCCGGGGCGGCGGCCCGCCGGCGGGGGCGGGCGGGGTCGCCAGGCCGGGGTCGCCGGCGCGGATCCGCCGCCGCAGGTCCCGCAGCGGGGCGGTCGGCTCCACCCCGAGTTCCGCGTCCAGCAGCCGCCGGGCCTCGGCGAAGGCGGCCAGCGCCTCGGCCGGCCGGCCGCACCGGTACAGGGCCGTCATCAGCAGCGCCCTGATCCCCTCGTGCAGCGGGAACTGCGCGGCCAGCAAGGAGAGTTCGTCCACCACCTGGCGGTGCAGGCCAAGCGCCAGCCGGACGTCCAGGTGCTCCTGCCGGACGTCCAGGTGCCGCCCCGCGAAGCGCTCGCGCTCGCGCCCCGCCAGCACCCCGGGCACACCGGCGAAGGGCTCGCCGTCCGGCAGGTCCAGGGCCTGTGCCAGGCGTTCGGCCGCCGCCGGGAGATCGCCCGCCGCCCGGAGCGCGGCCGCCTCCCCGACCAGGCGCCCGAACACCGCGAGGTCGACAGCGTCGGCGGGCAGCCGCAGCAGGTACCCGCCGCCGGCCGAGACCAGAACCCGTGGGGTGGACCGGTCCTGCTCCAGCACGGCCCGCAGCCCCGAGACGTGGTTGCGCACCGCGGCCACCGGGCGGGCCGGGGCACGATCGCCCCACAGGCCGTCCACCAGCTCCTCGGTGGTGACGGCGCACCCCGGGGAGACGGCGAGCGCGGCCAGCACGGCGTGCCGCTGGGCCGGGCCGAGCCCGACCTCCCGGCCGGCCACCCAGGCCCGCACCGGCCCGAGCAGCGAGATTCGTATGTCGGTCACCCTGTTCCATTCGTCTTCCGGCCGCCGCCTCGGCCGGGCCTGTCCGCCGGGCCCGGACCCGTGACGGGTCGGGCGTGCGCCGGCCGGGTTCGAGGGGGAACCGGGGCGCGTACGGCTGCTACGAGGGCCCAACCTACCCAGCGGGCGGCCCGGCCCGCACATCGTCCCGCGCGGGACACGGGCGGCCCGGCCCCACGGCCCGGCCGGCCCGGTGGCAGGCCGGTGTGATCGGGCGCGGACCGTACCCGCGGCCGGCCCGGTGCGGCTCCGCCCGGGCCGGTGACCTCGGATGTCGTGGCACACTGTCCCCTTCGCCCTGGTCCGCCCGCGACCCGGCCGACGCCCCGGGCCCGCCCCGCGGGCCCGGTCGTGGTCCGCCGCCCGCGGTCGCGGGGCACGGGGAGAGGCACGGGGGTGGAGTCGTGGCGGAGCTGACGATCGCGGTGCTGGGTCCGATGCGGATCCGGCGCGCCGGCCAGGAGCTGCCGACCGGCTCCGGGCAGCGCCAGGCCGTCCTCGGGATGCTCGCCGAGCGCGCCGGCCGCGCCGTCCCGGCCCGTGAACTCGCCCACGGGCTCTGGGGGGAGGACGAACCCGCCTCCGCCGCCGCCGTGCTGCGCAACCACATCTCCCGGCTCCGAGCGGTGATCGATCCGCCCGGCGCCGGCACCCGTACCCTGCTCTCCCGGGACGGCGGCTACGCCCTGGAGGTCCCCGGGCGGAGCCTCGACGCGGTGGCCTTCGCGTCGCTGGCCGCGGACGCGGCCCGGCGCCGCGACGCCGGCGACGCGGCGGCCGCCGTCGGGCTGTACCGGCGGGCCCTGGCCCTGTGGCAGGGCGCGGCCCTGGCCGGCCTCCCCGGTCCGTGGGCCGAGCAGGAGCGCGCGCGGCTGACCGAACAGCGGCTGGCCGTCCTGCGGGACCGCCTCGCACTGGAACTCGAACTCGGCCGCCCGGCCGGCCTGGTGGCGGAACTGACCGCGCTGTGCGCCGAACACCCGCTGCGCGAGCCGCTGACGGCGCTGCTGATGACCGCCCTCTACCGCGGCGGCCGGCAGGCGGAGGCGTTGGAGGTCTTCGACACCACGGCGCGGACGCTGGCCGCCGAGCTGGGCGTCCGCCCCGGCCCCGAGCTGCGGGAGCTGCGGCAGCGGATCCTGTGCGCGGACCTGCCACCGGCGTCTGCGGCTCCGCCCGCCGGTGTGACGGCGACCGGCCCCGGCCCGGCGGCCCGGTGTGCCGCCCTCGGCGCCGCACCTGCTCAACTGCCTTCCGATGTTGGTGACTTCACCGGCCGGGTGGCTGAGGTGGGTGCGGTCGCTGCGGCCCTCGCCGCCCACCGGGCGGAGGCCGGCGGCCCCGCCGTGGTGCTGGTCCACGGAGGCTGGGGGACGGGCAAGAGCACCCTGGCCGTACGGGCCGCCCGGACCGTCCGGGCCGAGTTCGCCGACGGCCAGCTCTTCGCCGGCCTCGGCGGCGCCCGCGGCGACGTCGCCGACCCGGCCACCGTGCTCGGCGGCTTCCTGCGGGCGCTCGGCGTCCCGGCGGCGGAGATCCCGGCCGGCACCGCCGCGCGGGCCGCGCTCTACCGCGCGGTGACGGCGGACCGCCGGCTCCTGGTCGTCCTGGACGAGGCCGCGGACGAGGCACACGTCCGCCCGCTGCTGCCCGCCGGCCCCCGCTGCGCCGTGCTGGTCACCGCGCGCGGGCCGCTGCCGGGCCTCACCCTCTCGGCCGGCCTGCGGCTCGGCAGGCTCACCCCGCAGGAGTCGGCCGGCCTGCTCGCCGCCGTCGCCGGGACGGCCCGGATCGCCGCCGAACCGGCGGCCGCCGAGGCGGTCGCGGCCGCCTGCGGGCACCTGCCGCTGGCGCTGCGGATCGCCGCCACCAGGATCTCGGCGCGGCCCGGTTGGAGCCTCGCCGCCTTCGCGGCCCGACTGCGGGACGAGGGCCGCCGCCTGGCCGAGCTGCGGGTCGGCGAGCTGTGCGTCGAGGCGGACTTCCGGCGGGCGCACCACCGCCTGCCGGCCGAGCTGGCGGCCGCCCTCGGCGACCTCGCCCGGGCCGCGCCGGCGGCGGGGGCCGCCCGGCCCGCCGGGGACGCCGTGCCCGCCCTCGGACCGTCGGCTGCCGGACCGTCGGCTGCCGGACCGGCTGCTCCCGGGACGCCGCCGGAGCGGTCCGGGATAATGGAACGGCTGCTCACGGAAGGGCTGTTGGAGCCCTCGGACCGGCCCGGCCCCGGGTACCGCCTCGACGAGCTGGTCCGCCTCTGCGTCCTGGCCGGAGCCGGAGCCGGAACCGGAACCGGGGCCGGGGGCGGGGGCGGGAACGGAGTCGAGGCCGGGGACGGAGCCGCGGCCGGTGGTGGAAGCGAGGTCGCCAGCGGGTCGGGCGGGGTGGCCGGCAGCCCGACCGGGCCGCCGGCGGCGTGAGCCGAAGGACCGGGCCGACGGCCCGGCGACGAGGAGGAAGCGTGCGCGATCCGTTGGAGTGGCGGGCCGGGGACGGGCCGTTGGCCGCCTGGCTGGAGCTGGTCGGGGAGCGGCTGGCCGGCCCGCAACCGGACGGGTACGTCGTCCGGGGCGACGTCCGATGGCCCGACCAGCCCTACGGCGTGGTGCTCGCCGGCGGTCTGGCGCCGGCCGCGGTGGCCGAACTGCTCACCGCGGAGGGCGTGGACGGCCTGTACGTCCGCACCTCCGGCGGCCGGCGGTTCGCCGAGCCGCACCTGGAGATCGCACCCACGACCGAACCCGACCTCGGCCCTGACGGCCCCGGCGTGCGGATCCTCCACGTCACGCCGGCCGGGGTGCCGGCCGGCACCGTGCCCCTGGTCGGCCGGATCAAGGCGCCCGCCGAACTGGCCGGCTGGCTGGGCCGGTTGTCGCCACTGCTGCCGGGCGGGATGCCCGGGTTCGAGTGGCCTGGCACGGCCCTCGCCGAGCCGCTCGGCGTGACCCTGCTGCGCCGCCGGGACACCGTCCTGCTGTCGCTGCAACCGCTGGCGGCCGCCGAGCGCAGCGGGACGGACGCTGCCTTCCGGCTGATCCTCGGCTCCCGCGCCGACGCCCTGGCGGGGCACGCCGGGTTGCTGGGCTCGCCCGCCGTGCTGGAGGAGCGGGCGCCGTCCACCGTGCGCGATCTCGCGCGATGGCTCGGCGAACTGGCGGCCGGGTGGGGGAGCGGGCCGGTGCCGCGGCCGGGCCTGCTGGCGGGCGCCGCGCCGCTGCCGCGTGCCACCCGTGCGAGCGTGCGGAGGATCGAGGACGGCGAGGCCGAGCTGATGTTCCGACGGCACGGGCGTCCCGAACTGTGGGCCCGGGGGCCCGCGTCCGAGGTCTCCCGCTGGGCCCTCCCACTGCTGGAGCCGGCCGTCCACGAGGAGGCCCCGGCCGGCTCCCCGCGCCGGCTCACGGCCTGGCTGGAGCGGGTCGGCCGGGCGGTCCTCGGCGGGCCGGCGGCCTGGACGGTGGACGGGCTCGCCGCCCCGCTGGCCGCCGCCGAACTGGCCGGCTGGCTGCTCGCGCACTGCCCGGGGCGGGCCGTCGCGGTCGACCGCGTCGGCGGAGGCGGGCTCACCCTCGGCGGGACCCGCACACCGGCCGGCTGGGTCACCGTCACCGGCCGCCGGGCCCGCTGAGTCCGCTCCGGCCCGCGCGCCGGATCAGGGGCGGTCGGCCTACGCCGGACCGGGTCGATTGTCAGACCCGCCTCATATCATAGGTGTTGTCAGTGAGCACCCCACCGCCGCACCAGGAGGTCGCCGATGTCCGCTGCCACCGTCAGCCGTTCCATGCCCAAGCGCAAGGCGGCAGCACCCGCCCGCCCACGTCGCCGTCTCGGACCGCCCGCCCCGCAGCCCCTGCCGCCCGGGCTGCCCCGGGCCTGGTACGAGGACCACAACCGCCGCCTCAAGGCGATGCGCCTGGCCATCGTCCTGCTCGACTCCGGCAACTACCTCCCGCAACAGGCCACCAACCGTCGTATCCGCTCCGTCGCGAGCCGGATCGGCATCCACCGGCCGTCGGCGGTGACCTGCCGCGCGGTCAGGTCCCTGCTGGCCTAGCCTCCCGGTACGGGTCGTCCCGCCGACCGCCACGGCGCCCGGCCCACGGGCGCCGTGGCGGCCCGCCGCGTCCTCGCCGTCGGGCCCTGCGCCCCGCCCGTGGTCGGGGGGCCGCCGCGCCGGTGGCGGACCGACTCAGCCTCGGACCGACTCAGCCTCGGGCCGGTCCCATCACGGGCCGGTCCCATCACGGGCGGGTTCAGCCGCGGACGGCGGCCCGTTGTTCGAGCACCCGTAGCGCCAGCTCGCCCCAGCGGATGTTCTCCTGCTCGAAGGCCATCCCGCGCAGCAGGGTCAGATAGGGGCCGACGCGCTCGGCCCCGGCGAAGTACTGCTCCTCGCTCCGGCCGTTCAGCAACCGGACCTGGAGGCGTTCGTAGCGGGCCAGTTTGGCCGTCGCCCACTCGATCCGCTGCGCCACGGCGATCCGGACCGCCCCGAGGTCGCCGACGTCAGCGCACCGGACCTTGACCATCAGTTCGTCGCGGACGGCGGTGGGCCTGGCCGCCGGCTCGGCGGTGTAGGCGTGTACGGCCGCCAGCCCGGCCTCGGTGAGTGAGAAGAGCCGCTTGGTGGGACGCCGTTCCTGCTCCACCACGCGCGCGGTGATCAGCCCGTCGCCCTCCATCCGCTCCAGCTCCCGGTAGAGCTGCTGCGGTGTGGCCATCCAGAAGTTGGCGACCGAGGCGTCGAAGGCCTTGGCGAGGTCGTACCCGGACGCCTCACCGTCCAGCAGGGCGGCCATCACCGCGTTGCGCAATGCCATCCCGTCAACCTAGCACCAGGTGGACGGGCCGCCCGGGGCCCGTGACGGGGTGCGCGGCGGCCGGTCGGGCGGCTGCTCCGGTGCTCGGACCGGTGCTCGTTCCGGCGGTCGGCCAGGTGGCGCGAGCGGCCTTCGCGCGGGCTCTGGACACCGGGCGGGCCCGCGCGGATACTCACTGAAGCACCTACTCAATTTGTTGACTATCGAGAGGTTGGCCCGTGCACCCCTTCCGCAAGGCCGTCGAGACCCGCGACGAGGAGGCCGTCGCGGCCCTCCTGGCCGAGAACGTCGTCTTCACCAGCCCGGTCGTCTTCAAGCCCTACCCGGGCAAGGCGATCACCGCGGCGATCCTCCGGGGCGCGATGCGGGTCTTCGAGGACTTCACCTACGTCCGTGAGATCGCTGACCCGGACGGCCGCGACCACGCCCTGGTCTTCACCGCGACCGTGGGCGGGAAGCAGATCCAGGGCTGCGACTTCCTGCACTTCGACGAGGCCGGGAAGATCGACGAGTTCATGGTCATGGTCCGGCCGCTCTCGGCCGCCCAGGCCCTGGCCGAGGCGATGGGCGCGCAGTTCGACCGGATCACCCGGGAGGCGGCGGGGCAGTGAAGGCGGGGCGCCCGTCCGAACCCGGCGGAACGGTCAGGCCCCGGACCGGCGGTCGGGAGCCCCGTGGCGGATCACGGAGGCGGGGCTTCGCGGACGCCGCGGATCCCTTGACTTGAAGTGCGCTTCACCTTGGAGGCTGGGTAGGTAGCTCCCCCGATCGGGAGGGAGCCGCCCGACAGCCTGGAGGGGATCCGCCATGAGTCCGCAGCTCGCAGGAGTCGCCGTTCCACGGGAGGACGTGGACGCCGTGGTGGCGCTGGTCGCCGACGTCGAACGGGCCCAGCAGAACGCGTCGCCGGAGAACTTCCTGCGGCACTTCCGGGAGGACGCGATCTGGACCACCGGGCACGGCAGGCTGCTCACCGGCCTGGACGAGATCGCCGCCTTCACCCGCAAGGTGCTGCCGCCCACCGCGGACTCGCCCACCACAGCCGGCTACCGGCCCGTCCACATCCTCTTCATCCGTCCGGACATCGCCGCCGTCAAGGTCCGCCAGCGCCCCGTCACCCGCGACGGGGTGCACCTCGACGAGATCTTCCGCGGCCACCCCGACCCGGCCGCCCTCGCCGTCGACCACCCGGGTGCTCTCCCCGGTACCCCGACCTGGTTCCTGGCCAAGGACGACGGCGTCTGGCGCATCGCCGCCGCCCAGAACACCGTCGTCCAGGACCCGGACACCCTGGCCGCCGGCTGAGACGCCGGCCAGGGCCCCGCCCCGGGCCGCCAGGTCCGCGCCCGACGACCCCCCCGCGGCGCCCCGTGCCGCAGGGCCCGGCCCCGGGCGTCAGCCCCGGACGGGGACCGCCGTGAGGGTCGCCGGCGTCGGGCCGTCCGGGCGGACGGTGATGCTGTACGCGGCCCCTGCGGGCACGGAGTGGAAGGCCAGGGTGTAGGCGGGCAGCAGGTGTTCGAGCAGCACGGTCGACTCGCGCAGCGCGAACTGCAGCCCCAGACAGGCCCGAGGCCCCAGGCCGAACGGCAGATAGCTGCCCGGCACGGCCGGCCGGAGCCCCGGGACGGTGAACCGGCGGGGGTCGAACCGCTCCGGCTCCGGCCACAGGGCCGGGTCCCGGTGCGTGAGGTACGGGCAGACCAGCAGATCGGTGCCCGCCTCGACGCGGTGGCCGGCCAGCACGTCGTCCGCGGTGGCGTACCGGGGCAGGACCCAGGCCGACGGGTAGAGCCGCAGGGTCTCGCTGACCAGGGCCTGGACGGCTTCGCGGCGCTCCGGCGAGCCTTCGCCGCCGGCGGCGAGTGCCCGCTCGCGCGCCTCCGGGTGGCGGTCCAGGAGCAGGTACAGCCAGGTCAGGGTGGTGGCGGTGGTCTCGTGGCCGGCCACCAGCAGGGTGACCAGTTCGTCGCGGATCAGCCGGTCGGTGTACTCGGGGCGCTCGACGGCCGCGTCCAGCAGGACGTGCAGCAGGCCCGGGCCGTCGGGGCCGGCCGAGCCGTCGCGGGCCGCCTCGATCGCCCGGGCGGCGACGGCGTCGATCCTGGCCAGGTCGGCGGCGACGGCCTGCTGGGCACCGGGCGGGCCGTCGGTCAGCGTCGGCAGGGCCGCCACCACCGAGCCGACGGCGTCCAGTTCGTCCTCGGTGCCGGCGTCGAGCGGATGCCCGGTGAGGGAGCGCCAGATGGTGTCGAGGGCGAAGGTCCGCATCTCCAGGCCGACGTCGACAGCCTGCCCGGAGCGGGCGTGGCCGGCCCAGCGTTCGGCGGTCCGCCGGGCGGCCGCGGTGATCCGCTGCTCGTAGCGGCGCATCCCGGTTCCGGTGAACTGGGCCTGCAGCACCCGTCGTTGCTGCTTCCAGGCCTCGCCGGTTGCGGCCAGCACGCCGTCACCGATCAGCAGCCGGGCGCGGTGGGAGCGCTTGACGTACTGGTCCGGCCGCTGCGCCAGCACCCGGAGGACCGCCGAGGGGTCGGTGACCAGGACGGTCGGGTCCGGCCCCAGCCGGACTGCGGCGACACCGCCGAGCAGCTCGCGCGCCTGGGCCAGCAGGTCGACCAGGTCGGCGCCCGAGGAGCGCCACCGCTCCACCAGGGCGGGCTCCACCTCGGGGACGGGCGGCGCTCCGGAGGCGTTCGGGGGGACGGGTACGGGACTGGCTTGGGTGGCCACCGGTCTTCTCCTGTTCGGCCGCGGAGGGATCGTCCCTGACGGAGCGTCGACAGCACGGACTGTACGCGAACCGGCGTGGCCGGTGACAGTCCGCTCGGACGTCCCCGCTGCACCCCGCTGCTCTGGCGTCCCATCCGAAGCAGTGATCGACGCCGGCTTGCAACCATCGTGCAACTGGTCTGCAACTTCCGGCGTCATGACCTTGCGCGCGGCTGCCCATTGCCACAACTCTTGGACCGGACGCCGAATCGGCGCCCGGCGTTCCTCACGCCGAACCGCTTCCCCCGCAAGCGCATTCACCAGCAGTCTCGCGTCCCGACGGCCGGTCGGCCGGCCGCGCGAGCCTACCGAAGACCGTCCACCACAACGATGTTGGCGAGATGCGTTCGGCGGCCCGCGCGGGCCGCCGGTCCAGGCCCGGACACGGCCGAGCACCCAGAGACTCAAGGAGCGGAGTGACGATGCCAGCTGCGATCATCGGGCGTGAGGGGCCCCTGGCCGGACGGCGGTTCCCGATCGGCAACAAACCGGTCACCTTCGGCCGCAGCGGCGACAGCGGCGTGGTGATCGCGAGCGGGAGCGCCTCGCGGCTGCACGCGGAGGTGGTCCGCGACGGTGACCGCTACATCCTGCACGACCGGGGGAGCCGCAACGGGACGCTGGTGAACGGCGCCCCGGTGACCTCGCGGGTGCTCACCTCCGGTGACCTGATCACGATCGGCGGGGAGGTCTTCGCCTTCGAGGTCGCCGATTCGATGGAGACCATCACCGAGGTCTTCCACCTGGCGCCCGCCGTGGCGGAGCCCGTCCTGCACGTCACGGTCTCGGGCGGCGGCCCGGTGGGCCTCGCCTTCGCCCTGCTGCTGGAGCACCACCTGGGGCGCCGGGTGTCCGTCACGGTCCACGACGGGCGCTGGATCCAGGACGGACCGCGCGTCGTCTGGAAGAACGAGTCGCAGGGCAACGTCCGGCGCCAGCAGGTGGTGACCGTCCAGAGCCGGCAGTTCCTGAACCTCCCCGAGGAGGTCCAGGCGCGGCTGTTCACCGCCGAGGCGTTCTCCGAGATGTGGCCGGCCGGGCCGGACTCCATCCGCGGCTTCGGCCCGCGGAACATCCGGATCGCCCATGTGGAGGACGTCCTGCTGGAGTTGGCGAACGAGAAGGCGGACCGGATCCGGCTGGTGCCGGCCAACTTCGACCCGGCCGAGCAGCGCGAGGAGGTCGCCAAGGGCCATGTGCTCGCCATCTGCGAGGGCGGCCGCTCCCGGACGCGGGAGTTCTTCACCGACAAGTTCGGCACCCCCGACACCTCGATCTACTCGCTGGCGGGGCAGCACGTCCAGGACGTCGTGCTCGGCCTGCGGGTGAAGTCCGACCTGCCCGATCCGACGGCCGTCCTGCTGACCGTCGCCCAGAACCGGTTCCTGCTCAACTCGCTGCGCGGCGAGGGCTTCCTGAACATGCGGCTGACCGACGCGGAGGCCCGTGAGGTGATCGGGGTCGACCCCGTCCGGCAGGTCTTCGAGCAGTGCGTGGCCTCCCGGCCGTGCCTGATGGGCCGGGACGAGGAGGGCGACTTCCGCTGCTCGACCCACGGCACGCTGTTCCTGCCCGCCCTGGTCAAGGGCTCCGCGCTGTGGAAGCGGGTCCTGGAGGGGTTGGCGCTGTTCGGCGTCACCGAGGACAACCTCAGCGCCGTCACCGGGTTCCGGCTGGACATGGTGCAGCGGCCGCGGTTCACCGCCCACCTGTACTCCGCCACCGCCAACACCCCCGGGACGTACGGGTTCCTGCTCGGCGACGCCGCCAACGCGATCCACTTCTGGCCGGGTCGCGGCCTCAACAGCGGGCTGGCCTCGGCCATCTCGCTCGCCCGCTCGCTGAACAACGCCTGGCGCGGCCGGTCCTTCCGGGACGCCGACTTCGTCCGGCACGAGGCGGCGATGTCGATGCTCCAGTACCGGCACAAGAGCCGCGCCTGGAACGCCATGGTGACCACCGACCAGCAGGGCGTCGCCTGCGCCATCAAGGACCGGATCGCCCGGAGCATCGAGGAGGGCCTGCCGGAGGGCGAGGACGGTTCGGCGGACCGCGAGGCCCTGCTGGTCCAACTACGGCAGATCAGGGACCGGCTGGCGCCGCGGATCGCGGGCATGCCCGACGACGCGGCCCTGCGCGAGCGCCTGGCGCAGCTGAAGGGCGAGACCGTCCGGACCCTGCTCGCGAGCGGGGCCTGGGACACCCTGACGGTCGGCGGCGAGGAGGTCGACATCGACATCTTCTACCGGGAGGGCCCACCGGTGACCGGCCCGAAGGCGCTGACGCCGATCAGGCGAACCTGACGACACCCGGCTGCGACAGCCGGGCACGGCACCCGGTTCCGGGATCAGGCCCGGTCCTGGTTCCGGTCCCGGTCCCGTCAGGGTCGTTCCCGCCCGGTCCGGGTCCGGGCGGGACCCTCGGCCGGGCCCGGGCCCCCGTCGTCCGGCCGGGCCGGTGCCGTCGTCGACACCGGATCCGGCGCGGCCGGGGCCCCGGCCGAGGTCAGTGCCGGCGCCGCCGCCCGGGGCGTGAACGACGGGCGGTCGGTCCCGGGGAGTGCCGCGCGGTGACCCCGCGCCTCCCGGTAGTGGTCGAACAGCCGGCCGGCGGCGGCGCGTCCGACGGCGTCGCCCTGCTCGGCCAGCAGCTCCGCGCCGAAGCTGCGGACCAGCCCGGACTGCGCGTGGCGGCCGGGAGACACCTCGGCGAGGAGGTGGTGGTCCGCCAGTGCGGCCAGGGCCCGCCGGGCCCGGGGCCGGTCGCTGCCGAGCAGCGCCGCCGCCGCGCCGCTGTCCACCGGGAGGTCGGGGTGCACGGTCAGCAGGGCGAGCAGGTGCGCGCCGTCCCACGGCAGGTGGCGGTACGTCATGATCAGCCGGCTGCGCAGGCCGGCGGGGCCGGGGGTGTCCAGCGTCTGCAGCCGGGTGCGTTCGTCCTCCAGCGCGGCTGCCAGGGTGGCCGCGCTCCAGGTCGGGCGGGCGCAGAGCCGGGCGGCGGCGGTCCGCAGGGCGAGCGGCAGCCCGTCGCAGAGTGCGGCGAGCCGCCGCACGGCACCGGCGCCCGCACCTGAACCCGCGCCCGCACCCGCGCCCGCACCGGCGCCCGCACCTGAACCCGCACCTGAACCCGCGCCCGCACCGGCGCCCGCACCTGAACCCGCACCCGCACCGGCGCCCGCGCCCGCACCTGAACCCGCACCTGAACCCGCGCCCGCACCGGCGCCCGCACCCATACCCGTACGAGCACCGGCACCCGCCCGGGCATCCGGGCCGGCCTGCGCCCGGCCGGGCGGCAGCAGCCTGTCCAGCAGGGCGGCCGCGTCGGCCTCCGGCAGCGGGCCGAGCTGCAGCAGGGTCGCGCCCTGGGTGACCGTCAGCTCCTCGAGGGTGGCGCGGGCGGTGATGACGGTGACGCAGTGCGGCCCGGCCGGGAGCAGTCCGGCGACCTGCGCCGCGTCCCGGGCGTCGTCCAGCACCACCAGCAGCCGGCGCCGGCCGGCCTCCTGCTGGTAGAGCGCGGCGCGGGCCGCCGGTTCGTCCGGGAGCGCGGCCTCCGGGACACCCAGCGCGCGCAGCAGTGCGCCCAGGACCTCCGCGGGCGCGGCGGGTCCGGCCGGGTCGAAGCCGCGCAGCGGTACGAAGAGCCGGCCGTCCGGGAACCCCGGGGCCTGGCGGGCCCAGCTCACCGCGGTGGCGGTCTTGCCCACCCCGGCGGGGCCGGTGACGACGGCGATCCCGCCGCCGGCCGGCTGCGGCCCGCACAGGTGGTCCAGCCGGCGGTACTCCTCGGCGCGGCCGACCAGATGGTCCGGCAGTCGGGGCAGCGCGAAGCCGGTGGCCGCCACCGCGGGCCGCTCATGTGCGGCCGGCTGCTCCGCCGCGGGAGGGCGCTGTCCGGGAGCCGCCCCGGTGTCGCGCCGGGCCGGCAGCGCCGGGCGCGCGCCGTCCGTGCCCAGGACGGCGCGCAGTGCGTCCTGCAGGGCGGGGCCCGGCGCGATGCCCAGCTCGTCGTCCAGCCGGGTCCGGGCGTGGTGGTAGGCGGCCAGCGCGTCGGGGGCGCGGCCGTCCTGCAGCAGGCAGCGCATCAGCAGCGCGACCGCCGGCTCGCGCAGCCCGTCGGCCCGGACGTAACTCTCCAACTCCGCCACGGCCGCAGCGCCGAGCCCCAGGCGCAGTTGCCGCTCCGCCCAGGCGACCAGCACCCGGGCCCGGGCCTCGCCGAGCCGGTCCGCCAGGTCCCGGCACAGCGGGGTGTCGGCGAGGTCGGCGAGCGGCAGCCCGTACCAGAGGTCCAGGGCCTGCTTCAGCAGGTCCGCCGCCGAGTGGTCGTCATCCTGGACGGCCTCGGCGCGCGCGGCCAGCGTCTCGAACCGGCAGAGGTCGATCCGGGTCGGGTCACCGGTGAGGAGGTAGCCCGGCGCCCGGGTGCGGAGTTCGAAGGCGGTTCCGGCCAAGGCCTTGCGCAGGGCCGCGACATGGCCTTGCAGGGCGGCCCTGGCCCGGGCCGGCGGTTGGTCGCCCCACAGCAGCGCGAAGAACCGGTCGAGCGGGACGACCCGGTCGAACTCGACGGCCAGCAGGGCCAGTACGGACCGCTGTTTGGGCCCGGCCACGATGGCGGGGACGCCCGCCGCGGTCCGCAGTTCGATCGGCCCCAGCAGTCGTATGCCCACGAGATCCACCCTACTGGCCGCGGCACCGGATTCCGGTCACTGCTGCCCGCAGGGCGGTCGGTGGCCGCCGGTCGCGGCACCCGGGTCGACTGCGGCACGCGGCCGCGCCGGCCGTGAAGGGATCACGACCGGCGCGCCGGGGCCGACGAGCGGGGCCGACCGGTGGAGCGGATGGATGGACGGACGGACGGACGGAGCGGACCGGCCGGGCGGACGCCGGGTCGGCGCAGATGCCGGGTGAAGAACCGCAGCGAGCCGTCCGTCTCGAACCGCGGCAGCTCCCCGTGCCGGCCGGGGTTGGCGTGCAGCGTCTTCTCGGCCGAACCGAAGGCTTCTACCACGAGGGGCCGACACCTGCGGCGCGGCAGGGGGGCCACGGCCTGACACCGCTTCGGATCCGGGCCCGACGGTCAGCCAGAAGAAGTCCTCCGAGCAGCCGGAGGCCGGTGGCCCGCCGGCCGGGCATCTCCGGCCGCGTATCTCCGGCCGCTCACCCGGGCGCCTCAGCCGCTGCGGTGCGCCGGTGCGTCGGCGGCGCGGCCCAGCCAGAGCACGGCCACCAGGCACAGGACCGAGAGCCCGCCGAGCAGCAGCGGCACGGCACGCACCCCGGACCACTCGATCGCCTTGCCGAGCGCCGGCCCCGCGGCGACCCCGCCGAGCATCGATGCGGCGATGACCAGGGCACCCGCCCGCCTGGCCCGCGGCGCGGCCCGGTTCAGCCAGGGCAGTCCGGTCGGGAAGATCGGCGCGATGAACAGGCCGACGCCGGCGTACGCGTACGGGGCGAGTCCGGGGACGGAGGCCAGCAGCAGGCAGGCCGTCATACCTGTGCAGGAGGCCGTGATGATGGCCCGGGCACTGAAGCGCAGGGCCATCGGCGCGACCAGGAAGCGGCCGGCGGTCAGCATCAGCCAGAAGACGGACGTCGCGGTGGCGGCGACGCCCGCGCCGTAGCCGACCGTCTCCAGGTGGGTGGGCTCCCAGCCGCCCACGCCCGCCTCGATCCCGACGTGCAGGACGTAGAGCACGACGAAGACGGCCAGCACGGTGAGCAGGCTGCGGTTCCTGGCCCCGCCGGGGGCGCCGGCCGCGGTGGCGTCGTCGTCCGCCGTCGGCGCGCCTTGCTGGCGCACGCCCCGAAGGAACAGCAGCAGCGGCAGGTTGGCGAGCGCGAAGCCGAGGAAGACCGCGGGGTAGTGCTCGGGGCCCACCGCGCCGATGAGCACCGGCCCGAGGATCGCGCCGACCCCGAAGTGGGCGTTGAGGATGTTGAGCATCGCGGCCGAGCGGTGTCCGAAGCCCACCGCGAAGAGCTGGTTGAGGCCGTAGTCGATGCCGCCGAAGCCGAGCCCGGCCAGCAGCGCCGCCGCCAGGGCGAGCGGCCAGTCCGGCGCCAGGGCGAAGCCGGCCGCACCGACGGCCATCAGCAGGTACGAGCTGCCCAGGATCTGCTGGTTGCCCAGCCTGCCGTGGAGCCGGTCGAAGAGCAGCACGCCGGCCACGCCGCCGGCGAAGTGGGCGCTCAGGCCCAGCCCCGCGGCGGAGGGGGAGAGCCCGAACTCCTCCCGCAGGGCCGGGATCGCCGGGCCGTACAGCGCCTGGAGCGCGCCGATGAGGACGAAGCCGACGCAGGAGGCGACCACCGCGGCGGGGCTGAAGAGTGCGACCTGCGCCGGTGCGGCCGCGGCGGCCCGCCGTACGGTCGGCCCGGCGGTCACCAGGACACCCGGACCGACCGTACGGCAGGCCGGCCGGTGCGGGGGGCGGCCGGGGTCGCCGACCATCCGCTGTCCGTGGGCGGGACGGACGGGGGCCCCGTGGGCGGGGCGGTCAAGGCGACGGTCGGCATCGGTGTGTCTCCCCCAGGAATCGTCGGATCGAGCTTCCGGACCCGGGGGCGGGGGTCGGGCGGGAGCCGTGCTTCTCGGCGAAGCCACGGCGGGGCCGGTCCGGCGGCGGTGTCGGATGCCCCGGAACGGGTGTGCCCCCGGCGATCCGGCGCCGTCGGCCGTGGAACACCCGGCCCGGCCCTCATGATTCAACCAGAAGTCACATATACCAACAACGCATTTTGTGGATCGTTGACCGAAGGTGGTGCGGTCGTCCGGGGCGGGCCCGTCGGCCCGCCCCGGACGCCGGGTCCGTCGTCCTGGCCCGGATGCCGGGCCGCGACGACGGCCGGCCCGGCCGTGGGGGGATCCCGCCACCCACGACCGGGCCCTGAAGGCCGTCACCCTCAGGCTATGGTGCGCTGCCAGTGCTGGTTGGTGCCGCCGGAGCAGGCCCACTGGTCGAGCGCGGTGCCGTCGGCGGTCGAGGTGTTCACCACGTCCAGGCACTTGTTGCTGTGCTTGGCGACGATCTCGACGTAGCCGGCCGTGCTGGTGGTCCGGAGCTTCCACTGCTGGGACGGCTGGCCGTTGCAGGTGTTCTGCACGGCCGACGCGCCGTCCGCGGTGGACGCGCCCGCGACGTCCAGGCACTTGCCGCTGTGCCTGGCCATGATCTGGACGTAGCCGTTGCCGAGCTTCTTGATCCAGAACTGGTCGTTGGCGCCGGCGCCGCAGCCCCACTGGACCAGCGGCGCCGCGTCCCCGGTGTCGTAGTTGGCCACGTCGGCGCACTTGCCGCTGTGCTGGGCCGTCAGGGTCTCCCAGGTGACGTTCATGCCCTTGACGGTGCCGGCCGCCGCGTCGACGGTGAGCTGCGGGGAGTACTCCAGGCTCATCGTCGTCTTGGTCGGGAACTTGATCGGCAGCCACACGTACTGGGAGTCGTTGACCGACTTGCCCATCGAGTTGCCCCAGCGGTCGCCCATGTACAGGTAGCTGGTGGCCCCGGTGCCCTGCACGGGCAGCACGTACGCGGTCTGGCTGCGGAAGGTGGTGGAGTCGCCGACGTCCTTCAGGCCGGTCCAGGCCCCGGTGATGCTGGTGGCGGTGGCGTACTTCTGCTGGTTGGGCGCCCAGCCGGTGGCGCCCGAGGTGAGCAGGAAGTACACGCCGTTGCGCTTGAACATCGCGGGGGCCTCCCGCGAGCTGCCCGCCCAGAGGTTCTGCACCTGGGACTGGATGCCGGTGTAGTCGGCCGTCAGCTTGTAGACGTGCAGGTCCCGGTTCTCGTTGGCGGCGGAGATCATGTAGCCGGTGCCGTCGGTGTCGACGAAGGTGGTGATGTCACGGGACATCTCGCCCAGCGGCCGGAAGCTGCCCTTGTAGCTGTAGTCGCCGTCGACCGTGCTGGAGACGGCCACCGCGGCCCGGGCCTCCCCGTAGTCCGCGTTGTTCTCCTTGTGCATCCACATCACGAACTGGTGCGTCGAGGCGTTGTACATGACCTTGGGTCGCTCGATGTTGGCGGACCCCAGCTCCGGGTCGGTGGCCTGCGTCAGCGCGTGGTTGCGGAACTCCCAGGTCTTGAGGTCGGTGGAGCGGTAGACCGAGACGTAGTGGAAGGTGTTGTCGGCGTTCCGGTCCTCACCGAACCAGTAGTAGTACTGGTCCACCTTGATCACGCCGCCGCCGTGGGCGTGCACCGGGTTGCCGCTCGGGTCGGTGAACTGGGTGGCGTTGTCGATGGTGACCGGCGCGGCCTGAGCGGGGGCGACCGCGCCGACCAGGGAGAGGGGGAGGGCGGCCAGCGCGGCGAACAGTGTCGCGGAGGCCTTGCTGCGGAGAGACATGGGGTACCTCTTGCTCTTCACTTCAGGCATGACCGGTCCGTGCTCCGGACGAGCCGGAAGCGAACGTGGGGGTGGACACGTGTGTCATGCGCAGGGGCGGAGGCGATGGCCGGCCGGCGGTGCCGGGCGGGTGGGCGATCGCGGTCCCGAGGAGGGACGGGCGTACCGGTGGTGGCCGGCCGCTCGGTGCGCCGTCGCGCCGGCTGAGGGGGTGGGCCGGGGGCGGTGAACCGTGGTGGTGCGCCGGATCCGCGGACTTTGATGTCTGCGTTAACACGGCGGGTTGAGGAGATTCTGGGAGCAGCGCGGGAGTCTGTCAAGGGACCCCCGGCGGACGCCCGCCGCGCACCCGGGCCGTCGCGGCCGCCGCACCCGGGCGGCCCTCCGAATCCCTTGGGGTAGGGGCGCTGCGCCGGTGTTCGTCCGGTTTCGGCCGGATTGCGCCTCGCGATGCACGGTGCGGGCGCCGCGGGCACGGATGGGTAACAGCGGGTGCGCGGCAGCCGGTCAGGCCGGCGGACGGGCACGCGGGCCGGCGGACGGCCGGCCGGCGGACACGGGGGCAAGCAGGCGGTCGTCAGCCCGGTACGGCCTCGGCCCAGGCGCCCCCCGGGGGCGGTCCCGCACGGGAGCCGGGAGCTTCGGCGGACGCCCGGAATCTCCGGCGGAGGCCGGGGATTCCGGGCCGGGCGGGCCGGGCGGGCGGTCAGAGTTCCAGGTCGTCCCACTCACCGAGGAGCATGTCGCCCAGTGCCTCCTCGTCCGGCGTCCCGCTGCTGTCCAGCGTCTGGGAGGCCCAGATGGTCTTCCCCCGGCTGGAGTAGCGAGTCCCCCAGTGCTCGGCGTACCGGGCGACCAGGAAGAGCCCTCGGCCGCCTTCGTCGGTGTCCTTGGCACGGCGGATGTGCGGGGCGGTGCTGCTCCCGTCCGAGACCTCGCAGACCAGGGTCTCGGTGAGCAGCAGCCGCACCCGGATCGGCACCTTGCCGTAGCGGACGGCGTTGGTGATCAGTTCGCTGAGGATGAGCTCGGTGCCGAAGGAGATGTGCTCCAGGCCCCACTCCTCCAGCTTGCGGGCGCAGGCGTTGCGGACCGGGCTGACCGCCGCCGGGTCGGGTTCCACGTCCCACTCGGCGACCCGGTCCGGTGCGAGCAGCCGGGTCTGCGCCACCAGCAGCGCCACGTCGTCGTCGGGCCGGGTGGGCAGCATCGACTCCATCACGCCCGCGCAGACCTCCTCCGGTCGGCGCTCCGGCCCGCCGACGGCCTGCCGGAGCGCCTCCAGGGCCGCGTCCAGGTCGCGGGTGCGGTTCTGCAGCAGCCCGTCGGTGTAGAGGACCAGCCGGGAGCCCTCGGGCAGGGTCGCCTCGGCGGTCTCCACGGGCAGGCCGGCGCCCAGGCCCAGCGGCGGGGAGACCGGCGGGCAGAGGAAGTCGACCGTCCCGTCAGGGTGGACCAGCGCCGGCGGGGGATGGCCGGCCGTGGCCGCGGTGACCACCCCGGAGACGGCGTCGTAGATGACGTACAGACAGGTGGCGCCGGTGATCGCCGGCTGCGCGTCGTCCTCGGTGTCCTCGTCCTGGACGTCGATGCGCGCCACCAGTTCGTCGAGGTGGCCCAGCAGTTCGTCCGGGGGGAGGTCCAGGGTCGAGAAGTTGTGGACGGCGACCCGCAGCCGGCCCATGGTGGCCGCCGCGTGCAGGCCGTGTCCGACCACGTCGCCGACCACCAGCGCGACCCGGGCGCCGGGCAGCGGGATCACGTCGAACCAGTCGCCGCCCACGCCGGCCTGCGCGGGCAGGTAGCGGTGGGCCACGTCCAGGGCCTCCTGGGCCGGGAGGCCGCGGGGCATCAGACTGCGTTGCAGGGTCACCGCGGTGGCGTGCTCGCGGGTGTAGCGCCTGGCGTTGTCGATCGACACCGCGGCCCGGCCGGCGACCTCCTCGGCGAAGGCGAGGTCCTCCTGGTCGAACGGCGGGGAGTCGCCCGCGCGCCAGAAGTTCACCAGGCCCAGCACCACGCCGCGGGCCTGCAGCGGCACCACCGCGAGGGAGTGGATCCCGTAGTCGAGGATCTCCTGGGCCCGGGCGCGGTCCTGGCCCTGCCAGCCGGGGGAGCCGGCCAGGTCCGGCGCCACCACGGACCGGCCGTCGGCCACGCTGGTCGCCATGGGGGTGCCCGGCACGAAGTGGATCAGCTGGCCGACGGGGTAGAGGGGGTGGTCGGCCGCCAGGCCGGCGACGGCGCTGCGGCGCAGCTCGGTGCTGGCCCCGCTCGGCTCCTCGCCGCGCAGGACCAGGTCCTGCAGCTCCACGGTGACCACGTCGGCGAACCCGGGGACGGCCACCTCCGCGAGTTCCTCGGCGGTGCGCGACACGTCCAGGGTGGACCCGATCCGCATGCCGGCGTCGTAGAGCAGCCGCAGCCGCCCGCGGGCCACCTCGGCCCGGCCCGAGAGCTCGCGCAGCTCGGTGGTGTCCCGCAGCGTCACCACGCTCGTCCGGTGCACGCCGAAGGGCGTGGTGGACCGCTTGTTGAGGGAGAGCAGCCGGTCCGCCGCCAGGTGGACCTCGTCGGTGGCGATCCGGTCGGAGGCCAGCAGTTCGGCGGTGCCCGCGTCCAGGCCCAGGGATTCGACGGGGCGTCCCTCCGCGTCGGCGGGCAGGTCCAGCAGCCGCCGGGCCTCGTCGTTGGCCAGCAGCAGCCGGCCGTCGTCGCCGGTGATGAGCACGCCCTCGCGCACCGCGTGCAGGACGGCGTCGTGGTGCTCGTACATCCGGGTCATCTCGGCCGGGCCCAGGCCGTGGGTCTGGCGGCGCAGCCGGTGGCTCACCAGGCCCGCGCCGACCGCGGCGAGGGCGACGGCCGCGCCCGCGCTGACCAGGAAGACCGGCAGCTGCCGGTTGACGGTGTTCTGCACCGACTCCACGGTGACCGGGGCGGAGACGATGCCGACCACCTGGCCCGAGGCGTCCTTCACGGGGGCGGCCGAGATCACGGACGGGCCGAGCGCGCCGTTGAAGGTCCTGGTGAAGGCCTTGCCCTCGGCGGCCTGGGCGTACGGGCCGATGACGTGCTTGCCGAGCTGCGAGACGTCGCTGTGGGTCAGGGTGATCCCGTCGAGCTTGTACACGATGAGGGCGTCGATGCCGGCGGCCTTGCGGGCGTCCTCGGCGAGCGGCTGCAGTGTGGCGCTCGGGTCCGGGCCGTCCAGGGCGCTCACCAGTCCGGGGGCGTGCGCGAAGGACTCGGCGGCGGCGAGGGTGCGGTGCCGGGCATCGGCCATGGTGTCGCGCCGGGTCTGGACGACGACGGCCACCAGCGCGGCCGCGACGAGCAGGATCACCAGCATCAGCTGGAGGAGGAAGACCTCCCGGGCGAAGCTGCGCGGGGTCTGCCGGGCCCGTGGGCGGGGCCCGCCCGGGGGCGCCAGCACGGTGATGTCGTCCGGCTGCGGGGGGTCGCCGGCTTCGGGAGGGGGCGGGTCCACCGTGCCGGCTTTGCCGGAACGGCGGATCAGCCAACTCCGGAGAGTGCCCGAATACTGGCTCATACTCCCCATTTATCCCGCTTTGGTGGGGTGCTGGCAAGGAGCGGCCCGGTCGCCGGGACCGCGCGATCGGGTTCATTGATGCACCGGCGGGTGGGTCCTCGACGCGGCCGCCGGCCGGCCCGGCTCGGCCGGCAGGGCTGTCACCAGGCACGATGCGCCGGTGCGGGCCGGCGCCGGTGGCGGCGAGCGCGCTTGCGCGGCCGGGCCGCGGCCGGCGGATTCCTCGGGCAGCGCAATGCCGGAGACCGCGGGTACGTTGCGTGACCGCGGTCTCCGGACGGGGGTGTTCCGGTGCTCCGAACCGGTACCGGAACCCGGGCCCTGGGGCCGGCATCCGGGCTCCCGGACCGAGGTTCCGGGAAATGGGGCCGGGGAGCGGGCCCGGGGAGTGGGCCGGGGAGTGCGTCCGGCTACTCCTCGGTCGGCCCGAGGTCGGGGGCCTCGCGCAGTTCGACGGTGAGGGCGCGGTGGGCGGCGTGCAGCTCCAGCACGACGATCTCGTTCGACCCCTGGCGCAGGACGGGGCCGGGGACGTAGAGCGAGCGCTGGGGGCCGCGGGACCAGTGGCGTCCGAGGTGGAAGCCGTTGACCCAGACGTTGCCCTTGGTCCACCCGGGCAGGTGGAGGAAGGTGTCGGCGACCTCGTCGAGCTGCACGGTGCCGCGGTGGAACGTCGGGCCGACCTGGGCGGGGCCGTCCTCGGTGAAGGAGAGCCCGTCGAGGTCGCCGAGCGGCAGCGGCCGGCTGGTCCAGCCGGTCAGCTCGACGCCGTCCAGCAGGACCCGGCCCAGCAGCCCCTTGCGGTCGTGGATCCCGCTGCCGTAGTTGACCCGGCCCTGGTTCTCCACCAGCAGGCTCAGCAGGCTGCCCTCGCCCGGCACGGTGAAGGCGATGGCGCGCTCGTGGTTCTCGCGCTCCAGCACGCCCACCGGCTGGCCGTCCACGAAGACCTGGGCGCGGTCGTGGACCGTCCCCAGCTCCAGCAGGACGGGGCCGGCGGCCGGCAGGGTGCTCTCGTAGAGGACGAAGCCGAAGTCCTGGCCCAGCTGCTCCATGGTGAGCGGCCGCTCGGAGACGACGGCGGTGCCGAGCGCCGGCAGGTTGGCGAAGAGCGGCGCGCTGGAGTCCAGCCGGATGCCGGCGGCCGCGGTCTTCGGGCCCGGGGCGGGCACCGGTTCGGCCGGGACGGGCGCGTACTTGGCGATGACCTGGCGGAAGGCCTCGTACTTCTCGGTGGGGTCGCCGGCCTCGTCGAGCGGGGAGTCGTAGTCGTAGGAGCCGACGGTCGGCCGGTAGGTGTGCTTGTCGTTGGCGCCGTTGGTGAAGCCGAAGCTGGTCCCGCCGTGGAACATGTAGAGGTTCACCGAGGCACCGGTGGCGAGCAGGGTGTCGAGCTCCTGCGCGGCCTGGGCGGGGTCGCGCACCACGTGGTGGCCGCCCCAGCGGTCGAACCAGCCGATCCAGAACTCGGTGCACATCAGCGGGCCGGCCGGCTGGTGCGCGCGCAGGGCGGCGAGGCCCTGCTCGGAGCGGCTGCCGAAGTTGGCCGTGGCGAGGAAGCCGGGCAGCGAGCCACGGGCCAGGTCGGTGGGCTGGTCGCAGGTGAACAGCGGGACGTCGACGCCGTAGCGGCGCAGCAGCTGGGCGAGGTGGGCCAGGTGCGCGGTGTCGTCGTCGTAGGCGCCGTACTCGTTCTCGATCTGTACGGCCAGCACCGGGCCGCCGTTGGTCGACAGGTGGCGGCGCAGCGGCGGCAGCAACCGTCCGAAGAAGCCGTCCACCGCGGCCAGGTAGCGGGGGTCCTGGCTGCGGAGCAGGATGTCGGGATCGGCCAGGAGCCACGAGGGCAGGCCGCCGCCCTCCCATTCCGCGCAGATGTAGGGGCCGGGACGCAGCAGGACGTGCAGCCCTTCGGCGGCGGCGAGGTCCAGGAACGCCGGCAGGTCCAGCTCGCCGTCGAGGCGGAACTCGTCGGGCCGCGGCTGGTGGAGGTTCCAGGGGACGTACGTCTCCACCGTGTTCAGGCCCATCAGGCGGGCCTTGCGCAGGCGGTCGGCCCAGAGATCGGGGTGGACGCGGAAGTAGTGCAGGCCGCCGGAGATGATCCGGAAGGGCTGGTCGTCGAGGCGGAATCCCTCGTCGGTGATCTGCAGGACGGGCATGGTGCTGGTGCTCCTGGGGGAAGTGGGTGCTCGGCGGGACCGTTCCCGCGGGCGCTCGCGGGGCGGGCTCCGGCCGGCGCCGGCGCGGGGTGGGTCGTACCCCGCGCCGGCGCCGGCGTCGGGTCACGGCGAGGTGACCTTGAAGCCCTGCTGGTTGCCGTAGTCGGTGATGCGCTTCTGCCAGGCGGTCAGGCCGGTGCTGATGTCGGTCGAGATGTTCGGGCCGACGGTGTCCTTGAAGACCGAGTTGGCGTAGAGCTGGTAGGGCAGGTACTGCCAGCCCTTGCCGACGCCCGCGGAGGAGTCGGCGAAGACCTGGTTGGCCTTCTGGCCGCCGAGGCCCGCGACCGGCTGGTCGAGGAACGCCGGGTCCTTCAGCAGTTCGCTGGTGGCCGGGAAGAGGCCGTTGGCCGAGAGCGAGCGGACGGCCTCGGGGTCGGAGTCCAGCCAGATCGCGAAGGCCGCGGCGGCGGCCTTGTTCTTGCTGGTGGTGGGCACCGCGACGGCGGAGCCGCCGTTCTCGGAGGAGACCGTGTCGCCCGCGTTCCACTGCGGGATGGGCGCGGCGCGCCAGTCCTTGGAGGTGTCCGGGATGGTGGAGCCGATGTTGCCGGGGGCCCAGGCGCCGATGATCCACATGGCGTACTGGCCGCTGCCCATCGACTGCCACCACTCGTTGGTCCACCCGGGGGCGGTGTCGACGAGCTTGCGGTTGATCAGGGAGGTCCAGAAGTCGGCGGCCTTCTTGGCGCCGGCGTCCTGCAGGTTCACCGAGACGGAGGAGGCGTCCTTCTGCTGGAAGGGACGGCCGCCGGCCTGCCAGATCAGGCTGTCCACGCCGCCGGCGTCACCGGGGTCGATGGAGGTGATGAACCGCTTCGGGTCCGATTCCTTGATCTTGACGGCTGCGGCCTCGAACTCGGCCCAGGTCTTCGGCGGCTCGATCTTCAGCTCGTCGAGGATCTTCTTGTTGTAGAACATCGCCATCGGCCCGGTGTCCTGCGGGATGGCGTAGACGCCGTCGGCGACCGCGACCTGCGACCAGGCGGAGGCGGCGAACTTGGGCTCCAGGGCGGCCGCGCCGAAGTCCTTCAGGTTGACCAGGCGCTTGGACATCGCCAGCTCGGGCAGGGCGAAGTACTCGACCTGGGCGACGTCCGGGCCGCCGCTGCCGGCCTTCACGGCGGTCTGCAGCTTGGTGTACTCGGCCGCCGACTGGCCGGCGTTGACGATGTTCACCTTGACCTTCGGGTACTTCTTCTCGAACAGGGCGACCGTCTTCTCCATGTTCGGGGCCCAGGTCCAGAAGGTCAGGGTGGTCTCCGTGTCGAGTGCGGCACTCGGGTCGGCGGAGACCACGGGGGCGGCGTCCGAGCCGCAGGCGGTCAGCGTGAAGGCGAGCGCTGCCGCCGGCACGAGTGCCAGGAGTCTGCGGCGCGAGGGGATGCTTGCACGGGTCATGGCAGGACTTCCTTGCTGAGGTGGTGGGGAGGGCCGGAGCTGAGGGTGGAGCGCGTCACTCCTTGACGCTTCCGGCGGCCAGACCGGACTGCCAGAAGCGCTGGAGGAAGAGGAACGCGACGACGAGCGGGATGATCGCCAGCACACTGCCGGTGACCACGAGGGGGTAGAACCCGGTGGTGGTGGCGCCACTGCCGGCCGCCCCGGTGGCCAGGGCGTTCCACTGGTTGAGGCCCACGGTGAGGGGGAACCACTTCGGGTCGCTCAGGACGATCAGCGGCAGGAAGTAGTTGTTCCAGGTGGCGACCAGCGAGAACAGCAGGACCGTGACGAAACCGGGGGCCAGCAGGCGCAGCGAGATGGTGAAGAAGGTCCTGATCTCCCCGGACCCGTCGATGCGGGCCGCTTCGAGCATGGAGTCCGGGACGGCGCCGATGGCGTAGACGCGCATCAGGTAGACGCCGAAGGGGCTGACCAGCGAGGGCAGCAGGACCGCCCAGGGGGTGTCGACGATACCCATCTTGCTGAAGAGCAGGTAGGTGGGTACGGCCAGGGCGGTGCCGGGGATGGCGATGGCGCCGAGGACCACGGCGGCCAGCACGTTGCGGCCGCGGAACCGGTACTTCGCCAGTGCGTACCCGGCGGCGGTGGAGATGAAGGCGGCACCGCCGGCGCCGACCACCGCGTAGAGCAGGGTGTTGGCGAACCAGCGCAGGTAGATGCCGTGGTCGTAGGTGAGGACGTTCCACACGTTGTCGAAGAGGTGGAACCCGTGGCCGAACCACAGTCCGAAGCTGGTGCTCAGGGAGTTGGAGTCCTTGGTGCTCGAGAGCAGCAGCCAGACCAGCGGCAGCAGCGCGTAGAGGAGCATGAGACCCATGGCCACGGTGAGCGCCGTGCTGGATCGCCGGGCGCGCCCTCGGCCGGCCGCAGGGGTTTTGACGCTCACAGGCTCTGTTCCTTCCGCATCGACCTGGCCTGTACGGCGTAGGCGACCACTGCGGTCACCCCGCCCAGGACCACGGCGACGGCTGCCGAATAGTTGAACTGCTGACCGTTGAAGGCCAGGTTGAAGGCGTACATGTTGGGCGTGTAGCTGGTCGAGATCACGTCGGGCGCCAGCGACTGCATCACGTTGGGCTCGTTGAAGAGCTGGAAGGTGCCGATGATCGAGAACACCGTGGCCAGGGCCAGCGCGGGCCGCAGGGCGGGGAGTTTGATGCTCCAGGCCTTGCGGAGTTCGCCGGCGCCGTCGACCTCGGCCGCCTCGTACAGCTCCTGCGGGACGGTGCGCAGCGCCGCGTACAGGATGAGCATGTTGTAGCCCATGAATTCCCAGGTCACGACGTTGCCGATGGAGGCCAGCATCCAGTTCTCGCTGAGCAGCCGGGGTACGTCGACGTGCAGGGCGTCACCGACCTGGCGGATCAGTCCGAAGCGGTCGCCGTAGAGGTAACCCCACATCAGGGACGCCACGACGGCCGGGACGGCGTACGGGACGAAGATGCCGATGCGGAACAGGGCGGGCCAGCGGAGCCGCCCGCTGTCGATGGCCAGTGCGGCCAGCAGGGCGAGGGCCAGCATCACCGGGACCTGCACGAGCAGGAAGAGGGTGACCCGCCACAGGCCGGCCCGGAAGAGTTCGTCCCCCAGGGCGCGGGTGTAGTTGTCGAACCCGACGAAGACGTTCCCGCCGACCAGCCGGTCCTGGAAGAAGCTCAGGTAGGCGGCGTAGCCGAGGGGGGCGGCGATGCCGATCACGAAGACGACCAGGAACGGGGCGAAGAAGACATAGCCGAAGGACCCGTGACCGAGCCGACCGGATCGCGGTGCCGGCCGGGACCGGCTTGTCGGCCGGGCCGGGGTGGACTGGGCGGGGGGATGCGTCGTGCTCACGGGGGTGCCCTTCACGGCTGATGTTTACGCCAACATGAAGCTGGCGTTGAGTCTTGACCGCCGACGGCGGGGGAGTCAAGTGCTCGTCACGGCGTGATGCGCCTTCGTGATGAAACCCGCCGGTAGCTCAGTGCAATCACCAACGACCCACGGCGGCCGGCTCGGAGGAGGGGTGGCCCGGCGCCCGCGTGCGGGGGTTCGCGCTGGTGAGCGGCCCGGGGGAGGTTGTGGGCGGCGGTGGACGAGTCCTTCGTGGACGCTCCTGCCGGGTGGTGCGGTCGCTGACCGTGAGGGCCGCCCGCGTCCGGGTGACCGGCGGGGGTCCGGAGCGGCCAAGTCGAAGGTTACGAGCGGATATCAGTCCGTTTACCGGCTTGACGCACGAGCGCGGGGCGAGTGTCATTGTTCCAACGCGTTGGAATGTGTTTAGTTCTGATCGTTATTTTGGCTCCCTAGCTGGCTCCCCGATGTTCGGCCAGTCCGGTCGCCCGGCCCTCCGGGGCTCGTCCCCGCCTTCCCCTTCACCGTGCAAGCACCACATCCGGTGTGCGCGCTAGGAGTGTCCCCATGTTCCGTACGTATGGCAGCCGGGCTGCCGGCGCCGCCGCCCTCCTTCTGACGCTGGGCCTGGCCACCGCCTGCTCCACCGGTCAGGAGACGAAGTCCGGTTCGGACGCGTCGGTGGCGCCGGTGAGCGGCAAGATCTCGATCACTTACCTGCAGAAGCAGGGCGACCAGGAGTACTTCGTCGGCGAGGCGGCCGGTGCGAAGGCGAAGGCCGCGGAGCTGGGGGTGGACCTGAAGGTCGTGAACCTCGGCAACGACGCGAACAAGACGATCAGCGAGGTGCAGTCGGCGGTCGCGCAGAAGTCCAACGGCGTGATCATCGTGGTGCCGGACCCGGCCGTCGGCCCGCAGGTCGTGCAGACCGCCAAGGACGCCAAGGTCGCGCTGCTGACCTCCGACGACCAGATCTGTGCGACCGGCCCGGACCCGTCCTCCTGTGCGAAGGAGAGCCTGGTGCCGCGGATCGGCTTCAGCGGTGCCCAGATGGGCGGCGAGGTCGGCAAGCGCGCGGCCGAGGAGTACAAGAAGGCCGGCTGGTCGGCCGCCGACACCCGGATCGTCTCGGCCTGGAAGCAGGACGTGACGGTCTGCGGGGACCGCGTGAAGGCCGCGAAGGACGCCTTCAACGGGGCCGTCCCGGGTGTGCAGAACATCGACGTGGCGACGGACAACACGCCGACCGGTGCGCAGGACAAGATCGCCGCGACGGTGACCGCCAACCAGGGTGTGAAGCACTGGGTGGTGTGGGGCTGCAACGACGAGAACGTCCAGGGCGGTGTGACGGCCCTGCAGAACGCGGGCGTCTCGGCGGACAACGTGATCGGTGTCGGCCTCGGTGCCTACCTGGCGTGCAAGAACTGGAGCGGTGACAAGCCCTCGGGCATGAAGGCCGCGCTGTTCATCAACGGCAAGGACGTCGGCGCGCTGGCCGTCCAGACCATGTACGACAAGCTCAAGAACAGCAAGGACTTCCCGGCCGAGGCCTTCGCGCCCACCACCATGGTCGACGCCTCCACCTGGAAGAGCGCCGGAGTCACCTGCAGCTGAGACCAGCCGGCCCCGACGCCCCCCATGCGGGGCCGGCTCCCGTCGCCTCCGACCCACGGCCCCCCGTCCGGGGTCGGAGGCGGCACCCCCGTCCTCCGGCATTCCGTCCCGTACCACTTGTCATCGAGGTGATCTGTCATGACCGCAGCGCACGGCCCATCCAGTCCGGGGTCCCGGCCACCGACCGGAGCGGCCGCCGTCGTGGGGGTCACCAAGAGCTTCGGCGCCGTGCAGGCCCTGCGTGGCGTGTCCCTGGAGTTCCCGGCCGGGCAGGTCACCGCCCTGATGGGCGAGAACGGCGCCGGCAAGTCGACCCTGCTGAAGATCCTCACCGGTGACCACCAGCCGACCGAGGGCCACGTCGCCCTGGACGGCGCCCGCCTCGCGCTGGGCTCGCCCGCCGAGGCGCGGGCCGCCGGCATCCGGATCATCCCGCAGGAACCCGAGATCATCCCGCACGTCTCGGTCGCCGAGAACGTCTACGCCGGCGCCCTGCCCCGCAAGGCCGGCCGCCGCCTGGACCGCGCCGAACTGCGCCGCCGCGTCACCGCCGACCTGGAGCGCCTCGGCTTCGCCGGCGTCCTCGACCCGGACCTGCTCGGCTCCGAGCTGACCCCCGCCCAGCGCCAGCTGGTGGAGATCATGCGGGCCGTCACCGGCGAGGCCCGGGTGATCGCCTTCGACGAACCCACCTCCTCACTCTCCGAGCACGAGGTCGACGCCCTCTTCTCCCTCATCCGGCGGCTGCGCGACCAGGGCATCGCCATCATCTACGTCTCCCACCGGATGAAGGAGATCTTCCAGCTCGCCGACCGCATCGCGGTCCTGCGCGACGGCGCCCTGGCCGGCGTCCAGGACGCCCACGCCACCACCGAGGGCGCCCTGGTGCGCCTGATGGTCGGCCGCGACCTCTCCGCCATGTTCGTCCGCCAGGACGTCGCCACCGACCGCGTCGTCCTCGACGTCCGAGGCGTCACCACCGACGCCGTCCACGGCATCGACCTGCAGATCCGCGCCGGCGAGGTCGTCGGCCTGGCCGGCCTGATCGGCGCCGGACGCTCCGAACTCGCCCTCGCACTCGCCGGCGACCTCCCCATCCACCACGGCACCGTCACCCTGGACGGCGTGAAACTGCGCTCCGGACGCCCGGGCGAGGTCATCCGCGCCGGTCTGGGCCTGGCCCCCGAGGAGCGCAAGGCCCAGGCCCTGCTCCTGCACCGCACCATCCGCGACAACACCTCCCTGGTCGTCCTGGAGCGGCTGCGCCGGCTGCGGTTCGTGCGCCGCGGCGCCGAGCGCGCCCTCGCGCAGGAGTACACCGACCGGCTGCGGGTGCGCACCCCCTCCATCGAGCACGAGGTCCGCAAGCTCTCCGGCGGCAACCAGCAGAAGGTCGTCCTCGCCCGCTGGCTCGCCCGCAAGCCCAAGGTGCTGATCCTCGACGAGCCGACCCGCGGCATCGACGTCGGCGCCAAGGCGGAGATCTACCAGATCATCGCCGACCTCGCCAAGGAGGGCGTCGCCCTGCTGGTGATCTCCTCCGAACTGCCCGAGGTCCTCGGCCTGGCCGACCGCGTCGTCGTCATGCAGAACGGCCGGATCACCGGCGAACTGGGTCGCGCCGAGGCCTCCGAGGAGGCCATCCTCGCCCTCGCCATGGCCGACGACCTCGCCGCCACCACCCCCGCCGTGACCACCACCCTCCCTGGAGCATCCTCATGAGCACCATCACCCCCTCCCAGGCCGTGAAGGACACGCCCGCGGCCAAGCCGGCCCGCAAGCGTTCCCCGCTGGCCTCCCTGGGCGGTCAGAACCTCAGCCTGATCGGTGCCCTGGTGCTGGTCCTGGGCCTGTTCGGCGTGCTGAACGACAACTACCTCAGCGTCTCCAACATGCAGGTCATCGCCGAGGCCGCCACCATCACCGGCCTGCTCGCCGTCGTCCAGACCGCCGTCATCATCTGCGGCGGCCTCGACATCTCCGTGGGCTCCCAGGCCGGCGTCGCCTCCGTCGTCTCCGCCATGGCCTTCACCTCCGCCGGCTCCAACGCCCTCGCCGGCATCGCCGCCGCCGTCGGGGTGGGCCTGCTCGTCGGCATCCTCAACGGCGTCATCATCGTCTACGGCCGGGTCAATCCCACCATCGCCACCCTCGCCGGCCTCGCCGCCTACAAGGGCCTCGCCCAGCTCATCTCCGACGGCCGGGCCCAGGGCTACGTCCTCAACAACGACGTCTTCGTCTTCCTCGGCCGCGGCAAGATCGCCGGCCTCCCCGTCATGGTGTGGATCCTCATCGTGGTCGCCCTCGCCGTGCACCTGCTCCTCAAGTACACCGACATCGGCCGCAACGTCTACGCCATCGGCGGCAACGACACCGCAGCCCGCCTCGCCGGCATCAACATCAACAAGTACCTCGTCGCCGTCTACGCCCTCATCGGCGTCGTCGCCGCCGTAGCCGGCATCCTCCTCACCGCCCGCACCGGCTCCGGCCAGCCCACCTCCGGCAGCGAGGGCCTCGAACTGAAGGCCATCACCGCCGCGGCGCTGGGCGGCGCAGCCCTCAAGGGCGGCAAGGGCGGCATCGGCGGCACCCTCCTCGCCGTCGCCCTCCTCGGCTGCCTGGAGAACGGCCTCACCGTCCAGGGCATCAACGCCTTCTGGCAGAACGTCGCCCAGGGCGCGCTCCTCGTCGTCGCCGTCGTCATCCAGCAGCGCCGCAACGGCGAACGCCGCATCGGCCTCCCCGCCTGACCCCCCACCCCGCGCTTCCGTTCCCCGCCGAGCCGTCCAGGGGCCACCCCGTAGTCGTGGTGGTCCCGGCCGGCGGGGGGACGGATCGGCGGTAGGCCGCCGAGGGTCGGCCGTACCGCCACAGGCTGCCGGTTTTCCCGTCCGCACAGACGGGGAGGCCGGCAGCCTTCCCTTTTGGCCCGCCCACCCGCATCGTGGTCCTTCGCATCCCACCGCTACGATGTTCACGCAGACACGCGAGGAAGGACCGGCATGGAACGAAGAGCGACGACGCCCGGCGACGGCACCCGAGGCAGGCAGCGCCCTCCATCCCAGGCCGATGTCGCCGCCCTCGCCGGTGTCTCCTCGCAGACCGTCTCGCGGGTCGCCAACGCCCGCTCCAACGTGGAGCCGGAAACCCGGGAGCGGGTCCTGTCGGCGATGCGGATGCTCGGCTACCAGCGCAACAGCGCCGCCCGGGCGCTCACGCTCGGCCGCTTCCACGTGCTCGGCGTGGTCACCTTCGACCTCGCCGCCCAGGGCAACGCCCGCACGCTGGCGGCCATCTCGCACGCGGCCCAGGCCGCCGGCTACTCGGTGAACGTGGTCTGCGCGGAGGCCCAGACCGAGGACGCGGTGCAGCAGGCCGTCCGCCAGCTGACCGAGCAGGCCGTGGACGGCCTGATCGTCGTCGAGGCGCAGATCCTCGACCGGCGGGGGTTCACCGTCTCCGGCGGGGTCCCGGTGGTCGTCGCGGACGGCGACCCCGAGCGCCGCTTCCACTCGGTGGACACCGACCAGGCGGCCGGCGCGACGGCGGCGACCCGGCACCTCCTCGGCCTCGGCCACCGCACCGTCTGGCACATCGGCGGCCCGCAGGACTCCTACGCCGCCCGCCGCCGCGCCGCCGCCTGGCACGCCACCCTGAAGGACGCCGGCGCGCCCGTCCCGCCGCTCGCGATGGGTGACTGGACCGCCGCGTCCGGCTACGAGATCGGCAAGGACCTGGCCGCCCGCCCGGACGTCACCGCGGTCTTCGCCGCCAACGACCACATGGCGCTCGGCCTGATGCTGGCCCTGCGCGACGCCGGCCGCAGGGTGCCCGAGGACGTCAGCGTCGTCGGCTTCGACGACGTGCCCGAATCCGCGTTCTTCGCCCCTCCGCTGAGCACCGTCCGGCAGGACTTCGAGGAGGTCGGCCGGAGTTGCGTCGCGCTCCTCCTGGACCAGATCGAGGCGCCGGCCGGCGAGCGCCCCGCCACCCGGCTGATCTCCGTCACCCCGGAGCTGGTCGTCCGGGCCAGCTCCGCCCGCGCCCCGCGGGAGGCGAACGCATAACTGCGGCGCACCCCCCTCGGGGGGTACGCCGCAGTCCGGGACGGCCGGGCCGGGGACGGGGACTCCGTCCGCGGCCCGGCCGTCGCCGTCAGCCGACCTTGATCTGCTGGCTGGTGCTCCCGCTGCACGGGCTCTGGACGAGCGGGGCGTTGTTGTTCAGGGAGCCGCCGGAGACGTCCAGGCACTTGCCGCTGTGCCGGGCCAGCAGGGTCACGTAGCCGGTGGCGGTGGTGCGCACCGACCACTCCTGGTTGGTGCCCCCGTTGCAGCCGTAGAGGAGTACGGCGGCGTTGTCGGCGGTGGAGGCACCCGAGACGTCCAGGCACTTGCCGCTCTGCAGGCCCACCAGGTTCACGTAGCCGGGGCTCGCGGCCCGCAGGGACCACTTCTGGTTCGAGGCGCCGGCGCAGTTGTACTGCAGGGTCGGCGCGCCGTCCGCGGTGGAGGAACCCTGGACGTCGACGCACTTGTTGCTGCTGCGCACCCGCAGAGCCTTCCAGGCGTCGGGGGCGGCGCTGCGCACGTTCCAGGACTGGTTGCTGCCGGTGGTCGCCTTGTACACGCCGACCGTCGCGCCGTCGGCCGTGGAGGCACCCGAGACGTCCAGCAGGGAGCCCGTCGCGCTGTTGATCAGCGTGCTGTGGCCGTTACCGGTGGTGGAGAGCATCCAGCGCTGCTGGGTGGACGTGCCGGAGGTGGCGAAGCCGAGCGTGCCCGCGTTGACGTTGAGCGCCTTGCCGGTCTTGACGTTGGTGACACGGTAGGCGGTCGTGCTCTCCCAGGTGCCCGAGACCTTGGTGAACTTCCACTGCTGGGCGGTGTCGGTGGGGTTGGAGGGGTGCTGGACGGGCGCGGCGGTCGCGGTCGCGCCGGCCGACAGGGCCAGGCCGCCGTTGTCGTTCAGCAACTGCCGGACCTGGGTGGTCGGATCCGTCGAGACCGAGCTGTCGACGCCGGTGGCGCCCGGGATGACGAAGGTGGTCACCGAGCCGGGGCTCACCGTCGCGGTGAGCGTCTTGGCGGCGGTGGCCGTCAGGTCGCCGTCCCGCTGCAGGTTCTTGCCGGCGTCGGTGGTCCACCGCTGCACCGGGGTGGCGGTGTCGACGGTCTGGAAGGCCCCCAGGTCGAGGGTGACGGTCTGGTCGGCGCCGGTGGAGTTGGTGTAGACGGCCACCGCGCCCGCGCCGCCGGGCCGCAGTGCCGCGAGCGTGTTCGTGGAGTCGCTCCCGATCACGTTGGCGCCCGGCCGGATGAACCGGCTGTAGTTGGCCATCGCCCAGTACTTCTTGTTCAGGCGCAGGGGCTCGGCGGCCGGATCGGTGGACTTGAGGTCGGTCTGGATCAGGCCCCAGTTGGAGTCTTCGTGACCGGGCGTCATGTTGGTGTAGTCTTCGACGGCCTGCCACATCACCCAGGCGCTGGGCTCCAGCTCCCTGATGTCGTCGTTGATGTGCTGGGCGAAGGTGAGGGCCGGCGACATGTCGGTGAAGCTCTGCGGGACGCCGCCGCCCAGGTCGACCTCGGACATCCACAGCGGCTTGCCGGTGCCCTTGGCGATGTCGCGTGCCCCGGTTCTGCCACCGGTGCTGTACGTGTGGGTGTTCAGCTTGCCGACGGCGGCGCGGGCCGGGGCGCTGTAGGCGTCCCAGTCGTCCCGGAACAGGTTCGAGTTGGTCTCGTCCATCGCCGACACCGGTGTGCTGAGCCCGGCACCGGTCAGCGCGGTGCGGACGCTGGTGATGATGTGCTCCTGGGAGGCCGCGTCCCAGTGGGAGCCCTCCTGCCCGCCGCCGGCGCCCCAGTAGGACGTCCCCGGCTCGTTCACCGGGGAGAGGGCGTTGAAGGTCACGCCGGTGGCGGCCTGCGCGCGCTGCACGGCCCCGGTCAGGTAGGCGGCGAAGCGGTCGTACTGGTCGGGGCGGAGGTTGTCCTGCCAGCTGTTGGTCGCACCGGAGACCAGGCCGCTGTTGGTCATGAAGTACGGGGCGGAGTTGGAGAACGCCTCGAAGGTGTCGGCGCCGCGGGTCTTGGCGGCCTTCAGCCACCAGAGCTGGTTCGGGTCGGGGTTGGCGTTCCAGTTCGTCGGGTCGGCCGGGTCCCACCAGTTGGCGGGCTCGGTGCCGCCGGGCGGCGGGGCGTCGGCGGCGGGGCGGTTCCAGTACCCCGGCACTGCGGCGCCCGTGCGCAGGTACGGCTGGGTCTCGGGGCTGTCGCCGCCGCCGATGTTGTACCGGGCGAGGGTGAAGCCGAGGCCGTCGGCGCCGTACAGGGCGTCGGCCAGTTCGTTGCGCTTGGCGTCCGGCCAGCCGCCGGTGACGTTGGCGAACCAGGCCAGCGCCGTCCCCCAACCCTGGAAGGGCTGCTGCTGGTAACTGGGGTCGAGGCGGACGGTGACGTGTGCGGCCGCCTCGGCGGCGGTGGCGGGCGGAGCACCCAGGGTGCCGGCCGTGAGGGCGGCGATCGCGACGGCGGCGGCGCCGACTGCGGCTCGGCTCCTGCGGCTACGGGCGGGCGACTGCTTGCGTGGGGACACAGGTCCTCCTGGGCTGGGGGCGGGCGGGTACGACGACGCCCCTCCGCCGTACGGGGGGTGGAGGGGCGTCGGTGGGGGCGGGGCGGCCGGTCAGGGGGTGACGCGGGTCAGGGGGTGACGGTGCGCAGCCACTGCTGGTTGGTGCCGGTGCCGCAGGTCCACTGCTCCAGGGCCGTGCCGTTGGAGGTGGACTGGTTGGTGACGTCCAGGCACTTGTTGCTGTGCCGGGCGATCAGGCGGACGTAGTTGGTGCCGGTGACCTTCTGGACCTGCCACTGCTGGGAGGTCTGGCCGTTGCAGGTGTTCTGCACGGCGAGCGCGCCGTCGGCGGTCGAGGCGTCGCTGACGTCCAGGCAGAGGCCGCTGTGCCGGGCCATGATCTGCACGTAGCCGGTGCCGAGGTTCTTCAGCCAGAAGTTCTGGTTGGCACCGTTGCCGCAACCCCACTGCAGGACCTGGGCGTTCGGGCCGTAGGAGTAGTTGCCCACGTCGGCGCACTTTCCGCTCTGGCGGCCCGTCAGGCTCTCCCAGGTGGCCTTCATCGGGGTGATGACGCCGGTGGCGGCGTTCACGTTGATCTGCGGCGAGGCACCCATGGTCATGGTGGTGTCGGTGGGGAAGGACAGCGGCAGCCAGACGTACTGGGAGTCGTTGACCGTCTTGCCGAAGGAGCCGCCCCAGCGGTCGCCCATGTACAGGTAGCTGGTGGCTCCGGTGCCCTGCACGGGCAGCACGTACGCGGTCTGGGTGCCGTAGGTGACGCCGTCGCCGATGTCCGTCAGGCCGCTCCAGGTGCCGGTGATACTGGTGGCGGTGCCGTACCGCTGCTGGTTGGGGTCCCAGTTGCTGGTGGTGGAGCTGAGCAGGAAGTACACGCCGTTGCGCTTGAACATCGCCGGCGCCTCGCGGGACTGGCCCGCCCAGAGGTTCTGCACCAGGGAGTCGATGCCGGTGTAGTCGGCCGTCAACTTGTAGACGTGCAGGTCCCGGTTCTCGTTGGCGGCGGAGATCATGTAGCCGGTGCCGTCGTCGTCCACGAAGGTGGTGATGTCACGGGACATCTCGTCCAGCGGCCGGAAGCTGCCCTTGTAGCTGTAGTTGCCGTCGACCGTGCTGGAGACGGCCACCGCGGCGCGGGCCTGCCCGTAGTCCGAGCCGTTCTCCTTGTGCATCCACATCACGAACTGGTGCGTCGTGGCGTTGTACATGACCTTGGGGCGCTCGATGATGGCGTAGCCCAGCTCCGGGTCCGCCGCCTGGGTCAGGGCGTGGTTGCGGAACTCCCAGGTCTTCAGGTCCTTGGACCGGTAGACCGAGACGTAGTGGAAGGTGTTGTCGGCGTTCCGGTCCTCGCCGAACCAGTAGTAGTACTGGCCGACCTTGATGACACCGCCGCCGTGCGCCTGGACCGGATTGCCGGCGGTGTCGCTGAACTGGGTGCCGTTGGTGATCGTCACCGTGGCCGCGTGGGCGGTGCCCACTCCCTGAAGGAGCGGAAGGACCAGCGCCAGCACGGCGCTGAACAGGATCGTTCGCAATCTCGGCACGTTCTCATACCTTCGTTCTCCGGTGCATGCGCCGGACGAGCTCCTGGCCGTGGCATCGCAAACATGACAGGGCGGTGGAACTGCTCCGCGGCGTGGGGGAGTGCTGCCCGAATCCCTGTCTCCCGGGCCAGGGAACGAGGTGGGGCGCGCTCCGTGCATGCAACGTGGGTGGGGGTGGGGTTCACTGCTCAAGTCGGGGGCGTGGGGCGGACCTTCTGGTACGGCGCTAGGGAGGGCGGACGCCCTCGTGGGGAGGCCGCGCTTGCCGAACCGGTCGGGTCCGGGCCCACTTCCTGGCAGCCCCCGGTCATCCACCGCCCGCTGAGGCGGGGGATGACCGGGGTGAGTGGCCCCTTGCTGCGTCCGTACGGCCGTCCCGCCATGTTGGCGCAAACAAGTGGTCGACCGAGAGTCTCGAAGCGCGCCCCCGCGATGTCAAGAGATTCGTCAAACTTGGACAAAGTCCGGCAGTACTACCCGTCGGTGTGCGCGGCGCGTGACCAGGCCGACGCAATCAGCCACGGATTGTGGGCCAGGGGGCAGCCGGAAGGTTACGTAGGGATATCGGCGCCGTTGCGGGGCTTGACGCCGAGACTGGATAGCGAGTGTCATTGTGCAATCGGGTTTGAATATGTTCGCTTCTGGTGAATCGCCCGACCGGTCGCAGTTCCCCAGCACCGTCGGAGCACACCATGTCCTTCTCGTCCGGCCCGTTCGTCCCGCGAGCGGAGCACCACCTGTCGCTCCCCGGCACCGCCTACGCGGACCGGCCGACCCGACGGGCCAGCCCCGACGGTTGCTCGCCGTGGATCGTCACCCTGCACATCCGGCACAGCGACGGCCGCGCCGGCACCCACAGCTTCGTCGAGTGGGCGCTGACCTCACCGCAGGCGATCGCCTCCGCACTGCGGCGGGCCTCGACCCCGGCCGCCCGCCGGCACCGCCGGGACGCGGTGGTCGAGGCGGGCGCCACGGCGGTGGCCGAGTTCTGGCAGGACTTCCGCTCACCCGCCCACCCCGCCGAACCCTGCGCCGCCGTGCAGGGCGGCCTCCCCCACCCCCGCCCGGCCGCCGTCGGCGGGGCAGCGCGGGACCACGGCGACCCCCGGCGGTACTGGGCGGGGGGCGCGAACGTGTACGCCCTCTACGCCCGGGCCGGTTCCTGGGCGGAGCCCGGGGGCCCCGGTGGTAAGGGGGCACCCGGGGAGCCGGGCGCGGTACGGAGCACGCGGGGCACGGTCGGGCCGATCGCCCACTGCTGAACCCTGCACCTCTGAATGCCGTACCCCTTGACGCCGCGCCCCTGAACACGGCCCCTCTGAACGCCGCACCTCGGAGCGGCGGGCCCGGATCCCCTGGTCGCCGTCGCTGGGTGGGCCGCCGCTCCGGTGCCGGGGTTGCCCGGCCACGGGGGCCTGGGGGTGCGGTTGCGCGGCAGGGCCTCGCCGGGTGGAGCCCCTGGGCGCGTTCGGACCACCCCCGCCGCGTACGGCAACAGCCCCTCGACCGCCTGACGTTCACCTGCGTACCGGGGGCCACGACCGGCGCTCTCCGGCGACGGGGCTTCGTCCGCGCCCACCCTTCGGCGGGCGGGTCCTGCCCCGTCCCACGACCCGGACCCATGGCCAGGGCGTCGGACGGGGCGGTGCCCGCCCTGCTGGACCTAGCGTCCGTCGAAGAGGTGGGCCAGCCGGGTGGGGCCGAGGCGGATGTCGTCGAACTCGACCTGGCAGCCCTCGCCGACCGGCGACTGGACCTCGACACCGACCCGGGTCACGCCCTGGCCGGTGAGGGCGAACTGGCGGACCAGGCGCCAGGAGGAGCCGTCGTCCGAGACATGGAAGGCGAAGGCCTCGTCGATCCGGCTGATCCGCAGCCACAGCGCGTCGCCCGCGACGGGCCCCGCCACCGCGTCGTCCGACCGCCCGCGGGTGACGACCGAGAAGACGCTCGGTGCCCCGTCCGGCGCCTGCTCGAAGTTGAGCTTGGCCCAGTGCTCCTCGTCCGACCGGACGATCAGGGCGCCCGCGTCCCACGGAGCCTTGAACCCGACCCGGACCCGCGCCGAGAACTGCCAGTCGCCCTCCGGCGGGTCGACCAGCGCCATGGCGGCGTTGCGCTTCACCTCACCGCTCATCGGGTTGGTGAAGATGTCCGTCCGGGCGTCGGCCTGGACGGACAGAACGCCGTCGGTCAACTGCCAGGAGGCCGGGGCGGGGTCCCATCGGGAGAGGAGGGGGGAAACGTCGTCGAAGCTCATGTCATCAATTATCGACAGGATTGACGGCGGATCTCCGGAGAAACCTCAAAGAATCCAACACGGGGATCCAGATTCGATCGGGTTGCTGCTCGCCGAGTGGCGCCTTCGGGCTGTCCCGATGGCTTGAAATGTGCATGCCCCGGACGATGCTCCGCGCTCGGGTCGACGTCGAGGGTGACATTCGCCCGTCCGCCCGTCCGCTCGTCCGTCCGCTCGTTCGTCCGCTCGTCCGTCCACCGCTCGTGAGCCGTGAGCCGTGAGCCGTGAGCCGCGAGCCGTGAGGCGTGTGGCGGGGCACCCCTTACGCACCGCATCCGGCCGTCATGACGTTGGCCACGTGCTCGTCCGGTGGGCCCGGACGGCTTGAAATCATCCGGTCCGCAGCCGAGTTCGGTGGTCGGCCGTACGGCTCCCCGACCCTGGGGTCGATCGGCGCCGGGGTGGCGTGGGCCGCGCTGGGCTGTCCCGTCAGGATCCGTTGGTGGACAAGAACTTTGACGAAACGTCAGGTAAATGTTCGAGGATGCCTTGCCGGCGCTCCTCATGAGACGGCTGCCCGGTGCGGGAGTTGACTCGGGAGGTACGCGCGTTTCGGCCAAGTCGCTGCGGCCCAGATGACATGGCCGCGCAAACATGGAACGCTTCCGCTTGCTCGGACACGCCCAACAGGATGGCGTTTCCGCACAGTTGATGCAGGGTCATCGAGTCTCCCGCTCCACCCGGACGCTGCGGCTCCGCGCGTCCGGGACTGCACCGGCCGACGTCGTAGTCGGCCGCCCCCGATGAGGAGTTCCGTTGAGGCGTTCCCCCCACAAGGCTGTCACCGCGAGCGCGTTGGTAGCCGCGGCCGCGATGGTCGCCGTCGCATTACCGGCCGGCATCGCCACCGCCGACCCCACCCCCGAGCACGGGCCGGCCGCCCAGGGTGCCACCGCCGGTACCTCCCCCGCGCCCAGGGCGGGAGCCCTCGCGGTGGCGCTGGCCCCGGGCGAGCGGTCGGCCCTGCTGGCCGACGCACAGAGCCGGCGCGCCACCACCGCCAAGGCCCTGGGCCTCGGAGCGCAGGAGGACCTGCAGGCGAAGTCCGTGCTGAAGGACGCGGACGGCACCCTGCACACCCGCTACGACCGGACCTTCGCCGGGCTGCCCGTCCTCGGCGGCGACCTGGTCGTCCACACGGCCCCGGACGGAACCACCAAGGGCGTCGACAAGGCCACCCGGGAGACCATCGCGGTCGCCTCCACCGCCGAAACCGCGACGGCCGGCTCGGCCGAGGAGTTCGCGGTGGGCCGCGCCAGGTCCGAGGGTGCGAAGGACGCCAAGGCGGACTCGGTCCGCAAGGTCGTCTGGGCGGCCTCCGGCACCCCGGTGCTGGCCTGGGAGAGCGTCGTCGGCGGCCTGCAGCACGACGGCACCCCGTCCGAGCTGCACGTCGTCACCGACGCGAGGACCGGCGCCAAGCTGTTCGAGTACCAGGACGTCAAGAACGGCATCGGCAACAGCCAGTACTCCGGCCAGGTCACCATCGGCACCGCGGGGTCCGGCAGTTCGTACAGCATGACCGACAACACCCGTGGCGGTCACAAGACCTACGACCTGAACCACGTCGAGACCGACGACGTCCCGGGCACGCTGTTCACCGACACGGACGACGTGTGGGGCAACAGCACCACCGCGAGCGCGCAGACCGCCGGCGTGGACGCCCAGTACGGCGCCCAGCTGACCTGGGACTTCTACAAGAACGTGCTGGGCCGCAACGGCATCCAGAACAACGGTGTCGCCGCCCACAGCCGCGTGCACTACGGCGACTACTACGTGAACGCGTACTGGTGGGACGGCTGCTTCTGCATGACCTACGGCGACGGTGACGGCAACGCCAACCCGCTCACCTCGATCGACGTCGCCGCCCACGAGATGACGCACGGCGTCACGTCCGCCACCGCCAACCTGAACTACAGCAACGAGTCCGGCGGTCTGAACGAGGCCACCTCCGACATCATGGCCACCGCCGTGGAGTTCTGGGCCAACAACGCCGCCGACCCGGGTGACTACCTGATCGGCGAGAAGATCAATATCGACGGTGACGGCAAGCCGCTGCGCTACATGGACCAGCCCTCCAAGGACGGGTGGTCCGCGGACTACTGGTCCTCCTCCGTGGGCTCCAACGACGTCCACTTCTCCTCCGGTGTGGCCAACCACTGGTTCTACCTGGCCTCGGAGGGCAGCGGCGCCAAGCTGGTCAACGGCGTGAACTACAACTCCCCGACCTACGACGGCCTGCCGGTGAACCCGATCGGTCGCGACGCCGCCAGCAGGATCTGGTACCGGGCGCTCAGCACCTACATGACCTCCAACACCAACTACGCCGGTGCCCGCACCGCCACCCTCCAGGCGGCCGCCGACCTCTACGGGACGGGCACCCCCGCCTACAAGAACACCGCCAACGCCTGGGCCGCGGTCAACGTCGGAGCCCGCATCACCCAGGGCGTGACGGTGACCAACCCCGGTGACCAGGTCACCAGGACCGGCACGGCGGTGAGCCTGCAGACGAAGGCCGTCAGCAGCAACCCCGGCGCACTGACCTACACCGCCACCGGCCTGCCGGCCGGCCTGACCCTGAACGCCTCCACCGGCAAGATCACCGGTACGCCCACCACCCAGGCCCTGAGCACCGTCACGCTCACCGTGAAGGACACCACCGGCGCCCTGGACGTGGTGTCGTTCGGCTGGACCACCTACACCGTCGGCCAGTGCACGGTGTCCCAGCAGCTCGCCAACCCCGGCTTCGAGTCCGGCACCACCGCCTGGTACGCGTCGGGACCGAGGGTGATCGACTCCACCAATCCCTACACCCTCCCGCGCAGCGGCTCGTGGAAGGCGTTCCTCGACGGCTACGGCAGCACCCACACCGACACGCTCTCCCAGACGGTGTACGTCCCCTGGGGCTGCAAGGCCACCCTCACCTTCTGGGTGTTCATCACCACCGACGAAGGCACCAAGACCGTCCCGTACGACAAGCTGACCGTCCAGGCCGGTGAGACCGTCCTGGCGACGTACTCCAACCTGAACGCGACCACCGGCTACGTCCAGAAGACGGTCGACCTGTCCGCGTACGCCGGGCAGTACGTCAACGTCCAGTTCGTGGGGAAGGAAGACCTCGCGGCCCGGACCACCTTCCTGATCGACGACACCCAGTTCATGCTCGGCAACTGAGCTTTGAAGCAGACAGTCTGACGCTCCGTCGATCAGGTCCGACGAACCCCGGGCCGGCACCTGGCCGGGCGGCGGTCCGGTAGTTCAGGCGAGGTCCGCCCCCACCAGGGGCGGGCCTCGCCGCCGTCCGGGCCCGGACGCCCAGCGGTGTCCGGACCCGGTCAGACGAACCGCCAGAGGTGGTCGCGGGCGCCGTTGTCGTCCGCCTGCACGATCTGCGCGCCGGCCGCCGTGGAGGCGCCCGTGACACCGAGCACCTTGCCGCTGTTCAGGTTCTCGATCCGGAACGCACCCTCGCCGCCGTGGCGCAGCCGCCAGAGGTGGTCGCGGGTCCCGTTGTCGTCCCACTGGAGCACCCGGGCCCCGGCGGCCGTCGAGGCCCCCTCCACCCCGAGCACCTTGGCGCTGTTGAGGTTACGGAGTCGGAAGGCGCCGTCCGCGTCACGCACCGCGAGCCACAGGTGGTCGGCGGTGCCGTTGTCGCCCCACTGGACGGCGAGGCCGCCGGCCGCCGTCGACATGCCGTTCACGCCGAGCAGCAGACCGCTGCCGAGGTTCTGGATCCGCCGATCGCCGTCGGGCACGAACCACCACTCGTGGCCCGGGCCGCCGTCGTCGGAGTGCTGGACGACCTTGGCGCCGCGGGCGGCCGATGCGCCCAGTACGGCGAGGACCTTGCCGCTGTTGCCGTTGCGCAGCCGGTGCCGGCCGCCGCCGGTGTCGAGCACCGTCCAGAGGTGGTCGGCGGTGCCGTTGTCGCTCCACTGCAGGGCGTCCGCGTCGTCCGCGGTCGACATGTCCCGCACGCCGAGCACCTTGCCGCTGTTGACGTTGCGCAGTTTGAGCGCCGAACCGGTCACCGCCAGCTGCCAGTTGTGGTCGGCGGTGCCACTGTCCTCCCACTGCAGGGCCTGGCCGCCGTCCGTCGTCGCCATGTCCTGGACGCCGAGCAGCAGTCCGCTGGTGGCGTTGACGAGCCGGAAGCTCGCGGTGCCGGCCCGGCCGTCCGCGTTCCAGTACACCGTGTAGTTCTGATGGTGGTTGTCGTAGAACGGGATCAGGTCGACGGTCGAGCCGTCCGCCGCGGCGGTGAACTTCAACGGGGTCGCGGTGGCGGCGATCGAGGCCGTGCTGAGCACGGGCAGCCGGCCGCCGAGGTCCCGGGCGCCGTACGCGCCGCTCAGCACCACCGGCCCGTAGGTGACGGCCTGGACGCCCGCGTCGTCGTTGGCCGCCCGCAGGGCCACCGACATCGGCAGCCGAACGGTGACGGTGTCGCCGGGCGTCCAGGTACGGTCGAGGACCGCGTAACTGCCGGGCGTGGAAGCGACGTTCTGCGGCGCGCCGTTGACGGTCAGGGTGGCCCCGGCGGTCCAGCCGGGGATCCGGACCCGCATGGCCCAGGCGCCCGTGGCTCCGGTCACCGTCAGCGTGGTGGTGTCGGACGCCGGGAAGGCCGTGGTCTGGGTGACGGTCACCCCGCGGGCCGCCCAGGTGAGCGTCGAGCCGATGAACAGGTTGACGTACAGCGAGGTGGCGTCCCAGAAGTAGATCGAGTCCATCAGCTTGGTCTGGGTCTCCAGGCCGGTGCCCTGGCAGCAGGTGAAGGTGTCGTAGTCGCGGCTGTAGAAGCGCTGTCCACCGGGCTTGGTCGGCGTGAAGTAGCAGACGTGGCCGTGCGGGTCGGCCGGATCCTGCTGGGCGAGCAGCTGGTTCAGCAGAGCGTTCTCGTAGTGGTCCACGTAGGCGACCCGCGTCGGATCGAGCTCGAAGAGCTCCCGGCCGAGCTTGAGCATGTTGTAGGTGTTGCAGCTCTCGCAGGTGTTGTCGGTGAGGAACCGTGCGATGGCGTCCGGTGGTTGGAAGAACTCGCCGACACTGTTGCCACCGAACACGTAGCTGTGGCGGTCGGTGACGATGTCCCAGAAGTTGACCGCGATGTCGCAGTAGCGCGTGGTGCCCGTCGCCTTGTACTCGCGGGCCGCACCGACGATCTTCGGGATCTGCGTGTTGGCGTGCAGGCCCGAGAGCTGGTCGGCGTCGCCCGCCAGCGGGTCGATCACTGCGGCGTGGTCGAAGCGCTGGGCCACGGCCAGCCACCGGGCGTCCCCGGTGTACTGGTAGAGGTCGGTCAGCACGGCGTTCATACCGCCGAACTCGGTGCGCAGCGTCGTCTGCATCTGTGGATACCCGAGCCGGCCGGTACGCCAATCGGTCCAGGCCGCCAGCCCCAGCAGCACGTCCCGGGCCTGGGTGAGGCCGGTCAGTCGCCACACGTCGAGCAGGCCGGCCAGGGTCTTGTGGACGCAGTAGTACGGCACACCCTTGCGGTTGCCCGTCTCCACGGTGTCGAAGTCGGACTCCGGGAAGCCCGAGAGGTACCCCGGGTTGTAGCCGTGCGGGGCGGCCTGGCACTTGGCCAGCTCCGCCACCAGGTATCCGGCCTTGTCACGGAACGCGGCCTCCCCGGTCACCGCGTACGCCTGCGCGAGGCCGCTGAGGAAGTGCCCCTGACTGTGCGAGCGGAACTCGAAGTCCGGCGCCTCCCAGCCGTAGCACTGCTCGGCTCCCTGGGTCGAGAGCCCGTGGTTGAGCCGGAAGTTGTAGAGCAGGCGGTCGGCGTCGACGAACCGCAGGTAGGCCAGCGTGCGGTTCATGTTGTCACGCCACCGGCCGGCTGGGAGTTGGACCTGCCCCAGGTCGAACGGCCGGACCAGAGCGCCGAAGTCGGCGCGCACGGGCGGCAGCGGTGCGGCCGGGGCGGTCGGTGCGGCCAAGGGTGCGGCGGCGGGTGCGGCCGGGGCCGGGAGCGGGACCGCCGAGGCGGTGGCCGGTGCGGCGGTGGCGAGCGCGGCGCCGGCGGCGGCGGTGAGGAAGTGCCTGCGATTGAGCTCGGACATGGGCCGAGGACATCCCTTCGTGGCGGGGACCGGATGGCACGGCTTGCTGGGCGGGGCATGGATCCGGACGGGTGACGGGCGTGCCGGGGGCGCCTGCGCGCGGGTCCGGGCGGGTCCCGGTGACCGGACCGCCTTGCACCGCCGGTCGGTCCGGCGGGCCGCGGCGCGCGTCCCCTCGGGTTTCAGCCGGTGCCCCCGTCGGGTGCCGGGGTCGGTCGGGTCAGGCGAGCGGGGTGACGGGGGTGAAGGTGCTGTCGCTCCTGAACAGGTCGCTGCCGTCGGCGAGGTCCACCCGGAGCTGGTAGTCGGCGTGGCGGAGGTAGCGGCCCGGATAGTTCCAGGACTCCAGTCGGACGCTGCCCGCCGTGGCGCCGGGGCGGGCCACGAAGGTGGCGTCACCGGCGAACTGCGCGGTGCCGGCGTCGGGGTCGAAGCGGGCCCGGAAGCCGTAGTGGCGAAGGTGGTTGCCGGCGGAGTCCCGGAAGGAGAAGGCGTTGGCGTCGGCGAGGCCGGGGAGGACCGAGAAGGTCGCCGCCTGCCGCTCGGCGGCACTGCCGGTGGCGCCGACCACCGCGAGATTGAGCAGGTTCGACCGGGTCTGCCAGTACCGGGTGGGGAAGTTGGCCGACCGCAGCGAACGGGTGGTGCCGGGAGTGAGCAGCGGTGACGCGGTGACCTGCTCCTTGAGGATGGTGAAGTGGCGTGCCGTGCCGGAGATTCCCGGCAGGGCCTGCGGTGCCGTCCAGCTGGCGAAGGTGTCGTAGCTGTCACTGAAAAGGTACTGGCCGGCCCCGTAGCCGTCGAAGAACAGCCGCCAGCCGCCGTTGTCGAGCCGGACCAGGGCGGGCCCCTCGCGGTAGCTGCCCCAGCCGGCCCAGTCACCGGTCCTCCTGAGGGTCCAGGGCCCGGCGAGCGACGTGGCGGTGGCGTACTCGATGTACTTCGTCGTCTCGTTCTTGGTGAAGGCGTGGTAGGTGGAGCCGATCTTCACCACGAAGGTGTCGATGTGGTTGGGGCCGATTCCCGCCAGGGGCACAGGTGCGCTCCAGGCGGTGAGCGCGCTGTCGGCCGCGGTCAGGAGGTACGGCGTGAAGTCCCACTCGTCGCTGGTGGGCGAGCACGAGACGATGACGTGCACGGACCCGTCCGGGTCGACGAACCACTCGGGCGCCCAGGCCCGGGAGAGGCCGGCGAGGGGTACGGCGTGGTCGTACAGGTGGGTCCAGGTCAGCCGGTCGCTGCTGCGGGCGAAGCCGATGGTGGTGCTGGTGTCCTGCCAGGCGTGGGTGGTGTAGGTGAGGTAGTAGTAGCCGTCGGTGTGCCGGAACAGGCTGGCGTCGCGGATGCGGTCGGCGGGCGGGGTGTACGCGGCGGCCCTGAGCAGGCGGAAGTCGGTGGCGTCGTCGGCCTGGTAGACGTTCACGGTGGTGTCGCCGGTGTTGGTGAACGCGACGATCGTGTACCGGTCGGCCGTCCCGGCCGCGGGCGCGGCGGCCCGGGCGGTGCCGAGCAGCGCGGGGAGCTCGCCGGCCAGGAGTACCGAGGCGGGCAGGGCGCTCATCGCGCGGAGGAGGGTCCGGCGTGAGGGGGAGTGGGAGCTCATGCTGTTCCTAGCTGTGGGGTCCTAGCTGTGGGGGCGGTGATCGCGGGATGGGGAAGGCTAATTGTTCACGCTCACACTGCTGTTGACGGGTGAGTGTGCTGCGAAGACAGGGTGGCGTCAAGGGTGCGGCCGGGGTTCCGGCGTCCGACCCGGCTCGCCGGGTGAACCGCATCGGGTCTCCGCTCTCCCTGTGCGTTCGTTGCTGATGAGGCGTCAAAGTCATTGTAGGAAAAGAAAATGTGGCGAAGGGAGTCGATGTGTTCGCTGCCGGGCCGGACGCTCGGCCGGTGGCGGGCCGGGTGGCCCTGTGGCCGGGCGACCCGGTTCGCGGAGTGTTCCTACGGATGTGGGTGGGGCCCGCGGAGTACCTCTGCCGGATGTCTTGACGACGACATTGTGAGCGTTAACAATACGGAAACCCGTGGGGAATGTGAACAGGACGGCGCGGACCGATTCGCCGCACCCCCTTGATGCCCGACCCTTGATGCCCGACCCGGGGCGTCCCCGTCCCAGTTGGCCGCACCGCACAGCAACCCCGGCCCACCCCACCGACGGCAGAGCCGGCGCCTCCGGCCTGCCGCCCACCGGCAGATGCAGCGAGGACCTCATCCATGCGCCATCTTCGATCCACCGGCACCGGCCGGCTCGGCGGGCTCGCCCCGGCATTCGCCGCCGCCCTGCTGGCGGCCCCGCTGGCCTCAGTTCCCGCCACCACCGCCCGTGCGGCGACCGCCTACGGCGGTTACGTCATGGGGTACTTCACCGAGTCCAACCAGGGGATCGGCAACAACTACGGGCTCCACCTCGCCGTCAGTGCCGACGGCCTGGAGTGGACCCCGCTGAACCAGAACGCGCCGGTGGTCACGCCGACGGCCGGCACCAAGGGCCTGCGCGACCCGTTCATCCTGCGCAAGCAGGACGGCACCTTCACCGTTCTGGCCACCGATCTCGCCGGCACGGACTTCTCCCAGCCGAACATGTACATCCATGTCTGGGACTCGCCGGACCTACGGAGCTTCACCAACTACCGCCGGGTGCAGGTCCATTCGATGACCACCACGCACGCCCGGGCGCCGGAGGCGTTCTGGGACGCGAGCCGGGGCCGGTACGCCCTGCTGTACTCCGCGAACAACGGCACCCGCAACGTCATCATGGCCGACTACACCAACGACTTCACCACCTTCAGCCAGCCGGTGACGTACTTCGACCCCGGCTTCGACGTCATCGACGCCGACGTCGTGGTGGGCGGCAGCGGCACCAACTACCTCTACTACAAGAAGGAGTCGGACCAGTCGCTGTACGGCGCGAAGGCCACCTCGCTGGCCGCCGGCGCCTTCAACTCCACCACCTACACGGGCCCGCTGGCGCACGGCGGCACCGAGGCCCCGATCCTCGTCAAGTCCTTGACCGGCAACGGCTGGACGCTCTGGGGGGACACCTACACCCCCAACGGCGTGTTCTACGCCTGGCAGACCTCCGCCGTCGACTCGGGCACCTGGACCGCCGCGGACCAGCGGACCTACACCCAGCCGATCAACTCCAAGCACGGCACCGTCACCCCGCTGACCGCGGCCGAGATGAACAATCTCAAGGCCACCTGGGGCACGCCGGGGTGGAGCCGGCTGAAGTCGTACAACTACCCCGCCCGGTTCGTCCGGCACAGCGCCTTCGCCGGCCGGATCGACGCCTTCCCGTTCGACCCCTACCCCGATGCCGAGTGGAAGATCGTCCCGGGCCTCGCGGACGGTGCCGGGGTGTCCTTCGAGTCGGTCAACTTCCCCGGGCGGTACCTGCGGCACAGCGGGTTCGCCGTCGTCCTGGACCCGGCCGACGGAACGGCCCAGTTCGCCTCCGACGCCACCTTCTACCGGACGGCCGGGCTGGCCGACTCCGCCGCCACGTCCTACCGGTCCTACAACTACCCCGACCGCTACCTGCGCCACGCGAACTTCCAACTGCGCATCGACCCGCTCTCGGCCGCCTCGTCGGCCACCGACCGTGCGGACGCCACCTTCCTGGTGACCAGCTGACCCGGGACCGGGACCGGGACCGGGGCCGGGACCGGGGCCCGGGACCCCGCACCCCGGCCCGCACCCCGGCCCGTGTCCCCGGACGCCGTGTCCCCCGCCCGTGCCCAGGGTCCCCCCGGCGCGCCGGGCTGCCCGAGCCGCATGATCGTCGGCGGCGGAGCACCGTGCACCGATCACCTGCTCCGGCCGTGCCCCGGTCCGGCCGCCCCGTAGGCGGGGCCTGAGGCCGCCCCGGGACGGCAGCCCCCGGCCCACGGCCGGGACCGGGCGACGTGCCCCGACCGGTCCCGGCCACCTCACCCGCGACTGCGCGTACTCCGTCCACGCACCCGGTCCGGGCGCCCGTCGACCCCGGCCCGCCCCGACCGCCCCGGCCCGCCCCGACGTACTCCGGGCCCCATCCGCAGCGCACCCAGGAGCACCCCTGACCCGAGACCGGGCCGGGGGTGCACGCCTGCTCGCACCCGTGTTGTGAGCGCAAACAGATCATGTGGCTATCCTGGTGCCGAGACGAGGGAGCCGGCAGTGACGGACGGAAGCGCCAAGCAGGCAGTGCGCCAGGCCGTGATGGCGGACGTGGCCAAGGTGGCAGGAGTGTCGCACCAGACGGTCTCGCGGGTCCTGAACAGTGCCCCCCATGTCCGGCCGGGCACCCGGGACAAGGTCCTCGCGGCCATCCAGGAGCTCGACTACCGGCCCAACTCGGCCGCCCGCGCCCTGGTCACCCGCCGTTCGCAGCTGCTGGGGGTCGTCAGTTTCGGCGGCACGCTCTACGGTCCGGCCCTGATGCTCGACAGCATCGAGCAGGCGGCCAGGGACGCCGGGTACTTCGTCAGCGTCGCCACCCTGCGATCGCTCGACGCCCGCTCCGTCCAGGACGCGGCCGACCGGCTGCGTGACCAGGGCGTCGAGGGGATCGTCGTGATCGCGCCGCAGCTGTTGGCGGTGCGGGCGATCTCCACGCTTTCCTGCGCGGTGCCGGTGGTGTCGGTCTGCTCCGCGGCCCGGTCCAGGATGCCGATCGTCGCGGTGGACAACCGGGCGGGAGCGGCGGCGGCCACCCGGCACCTGCTGGACCTCGGGCACCGGACCGTCCAGCACGTGGCCGGCCCGCGGGACTGGCTGGAGAGCGCCTTCCGGTGCGACGGGTGGCGGGCCGAGCTGGAGGCGGCCGGCGCCCCCGTCCCGCAGCCGTGGATCGGCGACTGGAGTGCCCGGTCCGGTTACGAGGCGGGGCGCCGGATCGCCGAGGATCCGCAGGTCAGCGCCGTTTTCTGTGCGAACGACCAGATGGCTCTCGGTCTGCTTCGCGCCATGCACGAGGCCGGCCGCCGGGTGCCCGAGGACGTGAGTGTCGTCGGCTTCGACGACATCCCGGAGGGCGCGTACCTCACGCCGCCGCTGACCACCGTCCGGCAGGGCTTCGCGGAGCTGGGCCGGCGCGCCCTGGCACTGCTGGTGGCGGAGCTGGACGGCGCACCGCGCGCGCACGGCCAGGTTTTGGTCCCGCCCGAGCTGGTGGTCCGCCGGAGCACCGGCCCGGCCCCTCGCCGCTGACGCCGTCCTGCCGGCGCTTCCTGTCGGCGGCTCCCGTCGCAGCCCCGGGTCGCCGCAGCCGCCGGGCAGGCCCGGCGGCTGCGGCGACCCGGCATCTTGGCTCCGGAGTCGGGCCGGCCAAGACCTCGCCGTGGGCCGTCCACCTGCGAGGTCTTCCCTCGGGGGTCGCCAACTGCCCTCCCTCCAGTGCGAGAAGAGCGCCGCAGGGCCGGCGGCCGGACGTTCATAAAGGTTGAGTAACACGCCACCGGGTCTCTTGACCCGCCAATTGTGAGCGTTAACAATCTCCACATCGGCGGAACGGCAACGAAACCCTCCGTTTACCGGCCTGGTGCCGGACCTCCGACGGACACCCCACCTGACCTCGGTGCGTGACCCGGCAAAGGGCCCCGCCGAACCTCATTCCATCCCGGTCGTCGCAAGCGTGCTGCGCGGACGACCGTGCCCCCGTCGAGCGGCCCGGAGCAGGCGGCCGACGGTGGCCACCCGAGAGGAAACAACAATGTTCAAGAGAGCTGCGGCGGCCCTGGCGGCCGGCGCGATGGCCGTGGTCCTCAGCGCCTGTTCGAGCGGCGGCGCCGCCAACGACGCTGCGGCGGGCGGCGGTTCGGACAAGATCACGATCGGCTTCGCCCAGGTCGGCGCGGAGAGCGGCTGGCGCACCGCGAACACCAAGTCGGTCCAGGACGCGGCGAAGAAGGCCGGCGTCACCCTGAAGTTCTCGGACGCCCAGCAGAAGCAGGAGAACCAGATCAAGGCCATCCGCTCGTTCATCCAGCAGAAGGTCGACATCATCGCCTTCTCGCCGGTGGTCGAGTCGGGCTGGGACACCGTCCTCAAGGAGGCCAAGGCCGCGAAGATCCCGGTGATCCTCACCGACCGCGCGGTCGACTCCCAGGACGAGTCGCTCTATGTCTCCTTCCTCGGTTCGGACTTCGTCGAGGAGGGCAAGAAGGCCGGCGACTGGCTGGTCAAGGAGTACCAGGGCAAGACCGACCCGGTGAACATCGTCCAGCTGGAGGGCACCACCGGCTCCGCGCCGGCCAACGACCGCAAGTCGGGCTTCGCCGACGTCATCAAGGGCGACCCGAAGTTCAAGGTCCTGGCCTCGCAGACCGGTGACTTCACCCGGGCCAAGGGCAAGGAGGTCATGCAGGCCTTCCTGAAGTCCCAGCCGAAGATCGACGTGCTCTACGCGCACAACGACGACATGGCGCTCGGCGCGATCCAGGCGATCGAGGAGGCCGGCAAGCAGCCCGGCAAGAACATCAAGATCATCTCGGTGGACGGTGTCAAGGACGCCTTCACCGCGATGACCCAGGGCAAGATCAACGTCGTCGTCGAGTGCAACCCGCTCCTCGGTGACCAGCTGATGGAGCTGGCGAAGAAGGTCAAGAAGGGCGAGAGCGTCGAGCGCCGTATCAAGACCGAGGAGGGTGTCTTCACCCAGGACCAGGCCGCCGCCGCCCTGCCGACCCGCCAGTACTGACCGGCCCCCGGGTGGCCTGGGTCCCTGCGCGGAGCGACGCCAGGGGCCCCGGTACCCACCATGAGAGGAGGACTGCGATGCTCCGGCAACCGGTCCTGGAAGTACAGGGGATCCGTAAGGAGTTCCCGGGCGTGCTGGCGCTGGACGGGGTCGACTTCCGGCTCTTCCCCGGCGAGGTGCACGCGCTGATGGGTGAGAACGGCGCCGGCAAGTCGACCCTGATCAAGGTGCTCACCGGGGTCTACGAGTCGGACGGCGGCCGGGTGCTGCTGGCGGGCGGGCCGACCACGATCACCGGCCCGCTGCAGGCCCAGCAGGCCGGCATCTCGACGGTCTACCAGGAGGTGAACCTCTGCCCGAACCTGTCGGTGGCGGAGAACATCCTGATCGGCCGCGAACCGCGCCGGCTGGGCCTGATCCACTGGGCGCAGGTGCGCCGCCGGGCGGCCGAGGCGGTGGCGGCGCTCGACCTCGACCTGGACGTCACGATGCCGCTCGCCGACTGCTCGATCGCCGTCCAGCAACTGGTCGCGATCGCCCGTGCGGTGGACATCGACGCCAAGGTGCTGATCCTGGACGAGCCGACCTCCAGCCTCGACCGTGACGAGGTGGCCCAACTGTTCGCCGTGATGCGGCGGCTGCGCGAGCGGGGCGTCGCGATCCTGTTCGTCTCGCACTTCCTCGACCAGATCTACGAGATCTGCGACCGGATGACCATCCTGCGTAACGGCCGGCTGGAAGGCGAGTACCTCACCTCCGAGTTGAGCCAGATGCAGCTCGTCGCGCGGATGATCGGCGCCGAACTCCAAGGCCTGGAAGGCCTTTCGGGCAGCGCCCGCAAGCAGCCCGCCGAGCTGGGGAGCGCCGGGCCCTTCCTGCGCGCCACCGGGCTCGCCCGCCGGGGTGCCGTCGAGCCCTACGACCTCACCATCCGCCCCGGCGAGGTGGTCGGCCTCGCCGGCCTGCTCGGGTCGGGGCGCACGGAGGCCGCCCGACTGCTGTTCGGAGCCGACCAGGCGGACGCCGGGACGGTCCGGGTCGACGGCGAGGAGACCGCGCTGCGCAACCCGCGCACCGCGATCGGCCACGGCATCGCCTTCTGCTCGGAGAACCGCAAGACCGAGGGCCTGGTCGGCGAACTGACGGTGCGTGAGAACATCGTGCTCGCCCTGCAGGCGGCCCGCGGCTGGACCAGGCCGCTGAGCCGGAGTGTCCAGGACGAACTCGCGATCCGCTGGATCCGGGCCCTGGACATCCGCCCGAACGACACGGAGGCGCTGGTTCGCAACCTGTCCGGCGGCAACCAGCAGAAGGTGCTCCTCGCCCGCTGGCTGATCACCGACCCCAAGCTCCTCATCCTCGACGAGCCCACCCGGGGCATCGACATCGGCGCCAAGGCCGAGATCCAGAAGCTGGTGGCGAAGCTCGCCGGCGAGGGCATGGCGGTGCTCTTCATCTCCGCCGAGTTGGAGGAGGTGCTGCGCCTCAGTCACAAGGTCGGTATCCTGCGCGACCGCCGGATGGTCGCCCAGCTGCGCAACGACGGCGGCCTCACCCCGGAGCTGATCATGGAGACCATCGCGAGCGGAGCACAGGGATGACCAAGCACCGCCTGTTCTGGCCGGCCGCGATCCTCGTGGCCCTGCTGCTGGCCAACGTGGCCTTCACCCCGGACTTCTTCGCCGTCCGGATCAAGGACGGCCACCTCTACGGCAGCCTGATCGACATCCTGCACTTCGGCGCCCCGCTGATCCTGGTCGCGCTCGGCATGACGCTGGTCATCGCCACCGGCGGGATCGACCTGTCGGTCGGCTCCACCGTCGCCATCGCCGGCGCCCTCGCCTGCCTGCACATCAGCGAGTCCGCCGACCCGGGCAGCGCGGGCACGGTGCTGACCGCCGTGGGCCTCGCCCTGCTGGTCGCGCTGGTGCTGGGAGGCGTCAACGGCTTCCTGGTCTCCAAGGTGGGGGTGCAGCCGATCATCGCGACGCTGATCCTGATGGTGGCCGGCCGCGGCGTAGCCCAGCTGGTCACCGACGGGCAGATCATCACCGTCACCAGCGGCCCGTTCCAGCTGATCGGCGGCGGCTACTGGCTCACCGTGCCGTTCGCCGTCGTGCTGGCGGCGGCCATGGTGCTGCTGACCGCGCTGCTGACCCGGTCGACGGCGCTGGGCATGCTGCTGGAGTCGGTCGGCGGCAATCCGGTCGCCAGCCGCCTGGTCGGCATCCGGGCGCAGCGGCTGATCGCCCTGGTGTACGTGTTCAGCGCGGTGTGCGCCGCGGTCGCGGGCCTGATGATCAGCTCCAACGTCTCCGCGGCGGACGGCAACAACGCGGGCCTGTGGATCGAGCTGGACGCCATCCTCGCGGTGGTGATCGGCGGCACCTCGCTGGTCGGCGGCCGGTTCTCCCTCGGCGGGACGGTCCTGGGCGCGCTGGTCATCCAGACCCTGGCCACGACCATCTACACCATCGGGGTCCCGCCGGAGACCACGCTGGTCTTCAAGGCCGTCGTCGTGATCGTCGTCTGCCTGGTCCAGTCACCCAAGTTCCGTGCCACCTTGGTCCACCGTCGCCGGTCCGGGGGCCGACGCAGCCGGTCCGAGTCCGCCGCACCCGCCAACCTGGAGGTGGGCCGATGAACGCCACCCTGACACGCCGGTTCCGTGAGCACATCCCGCTGCTGGTCACCGCGCTCCTGCTGGTCACCATGTTCAGCGTGGGCTCGGTGAGCTACGAGGGCTTCTTCTCCGGCCAGGTGCTGCTCAATCTGCTGATCGACAACGCCTTCCTGCTGGTGGTCGCCGTCGGCATGACCTTCGTGATCCTGTCCGGCGGGATCGACCTGTCGGTCGGTGCGGTGGTGGCCCTGTCCACGATGGTCTCCGCCTCGCTGGTGGAGCACCACCACTGGCCGATCGTCGCGGTCGTCCCGCTGGTGCTGGCGATCGGCGCCGCGGCGGGCTGGGTGATGGGATGGGTGATTCACACCTTCGAGATCCAGCCGTTCATCGTCACGCTTGCCGGTATGTTCCTGGCCCGCGGCCTCTGCTACACGATCAGTGTGGAGTCGATCTCGATCACCGACGCCGGCTACACCACGATGGCGCAGGCCCGGATCCCGCTGCCGGGCGGCATGTTCGTCTCGCCCAGCGCGGTGATCGCGCTGCTGGTGGTGGTCGCGGCCTTCGTGCTGCTGCACCACACCCGGTTCGGGCGCAACGTCCACGCGCTGGGCGGCAGCGAGCAGTCGGCGTTGCTGATGGGCCTGCCGGTGGCCCGGACCAAGATCGGGGTCTACGCGGTGAGCGGCTTCTGCTCGGCCCTCGGCGGTGTGCTGCTGACCTTCTACATGCTCTCCGGCTACGGCCTGCACGCGGTGGGCCTGGAGCTGGACGCGATCGCCGCGGTGGTCATCGGCGGGACTCTGCTCACCGGTGGCACCGGCTATGTGCTCGGGACCGTTCTGGGTGTGCTGGTGCTGGGGCTGATCCAGACGGTCATCAGTTTCCAGGGCACGCTGAGCTCCTGGTGGACCAGGATCTTCATCGGGGCGCTGCTGTTCGTCTTCATCGTGCTCCAGCGCCTGATCGCCCTGCGCCGGCGTTCCTGATCGCCCTGGGTCGGCGTTCCTGACCGTCCGGCACGGGGTGCACCGGGCCCGCCGGGGCGGACGCGCCGGTCAGGGTGTCGGGGTGCACCCGACGGACTTCCCCGGGGGCTCTTGCGCGAAGCGTTGTTAGCGTTAACAATTTGCTTCGGGCCCCACCGGAAGTCCCCCAGAACGCCGGTACGGGCGGCCTTCCCCGCTTCGGTCCGCCCGCACCGGCGGCCGCCGCCGCGCCTCCTCCCGAGGGTGAGGCCGGCGCGGCGGCGGCCGGCCGCCGGACCCCCGCAACGGAGCGGGACCGGTCCGGCGGCCCCGACAACAGAGACCGGCCCCGACAACAGAGACCGGCCCCGACAACAGAGACCGGCCCCGACAACCGATACCCAAGCCGACAACCGAAACCGGGCCCACCACGGACACCGGCCCCGACAACCGACACCCCCGCAGCGTGACCGCCCGCCGCCCGCACCCGCGGCAGGCACCACGCACCCGCCAGTAAGGACGAGACAGTGACCGAGACTTCCCCCGCCCCCGACACGGAGACCTACGTCGTCGGCGTCGACTTCGGTACGCTCTCCGGCCGCGCCGTGGTGGTGCGCGTGCGGGACGGCGAGGAGATCGCCAGCGCCGTCCACCCCTACCCGCACGCCGTCATCGAGGAGCGGCTCCCCGGGACGGGCCGGCCGTTGCCGCCCGACTGGGCGCTGCAGCACCCCGAGGACTGGCGCGAGGTGCTGCGCACCGCCGTCCCCGCCGCGCTCGCCGCGGCCGGCGTCGACCCCGCCGCGGTGATCGGCATCGGCACCGACTTCACCGCCTGCACCGTCCTGCCCGTCCGGGCCGACGGCACCCCGCTCGCCGAGACCCCCGCCTGGGCGGCCGACCCGCACGCCTGGCCCAAGCTGTGGAAGCACCACTCCGCGCAGGCCCAGGCCGACCGGATCAACGCCCTGGCGCACGCCCGCGGCGAGAAGTGGATCTCCCGCTACGGCGGGAAGATCTCCGCCGAGTGGCAGTACGCCAAGGCCCTCCAGGTGCTGGAGGAGGCCCCGGCCGTCTACGCCGCCTGCGAGCGCTGGATCGAGGCCGCCGACTGGATCGTCTGGCAGCTCACCGGCGCCGAGACCCGCAACACCTGCACCGCCGGCTACAAGGGCATCCACCAGGACGGCCAGTACCCGAGCGAGGACTTCCTCGCGGCGCTGAACCCGGGCTTCGCCGACTTCGCCCGCACCCGGCTGGAGCACCCGCTCTCCCCGCTGGGCGCCCGCGCCGGCTCCCTCACCGCCCAGGCCGCCGCCTGGACCGGCCTGCCCGAGGGCATCGCCGTCGCCGTCGGCAACGTCGACGCCCACGTCGCCGCCCCCGCCGCCCGCGCAGTCGACAACGGGCAACTGCTCGCCATCATGGGCACCTCCACCTGCCACGTCCTGAACGGCGCCGCCCTCGCCGACGTCCCCGGCATCTGCGGCGTCGTCGACGGCGGCATCGTGGAGGGCGCCTACGGCTACGAGGCCGGCCAGAGCGCGGTGGGCGACATCTTCGCCTGGTGGCTGCGCCAGGGCGTCCCCGCCGACTACCGCGACGAGGCCTCGAGCACCGGTGAGGACCTGCATCAGCTGCTCACCCGCAAGGCCGCCGGCCAGCCGGTCGGCGGCCACGGCCTGATCGCCCTCGACTGGATGAACGGCAACCGCTCCACCCTGGTCGACCACCACCTGAGCGGCGTCATCGTCGGCCTCACCCTCGCCACCCGCCCCGAGGAGATCTACCGGGCGCTGCTGGAGGCCACCGCCTACGGCACCCGCACCATCGTCGAGGCCTTCGAAGGCGCCGGCGTCCCCATCACCGAGTTCGTCGTCACCGGCGGCCTCAAGAAGAACGCCCTGCTGATGCAGATCTACGCGGACGTGCTGCGCCGGCCGGTCTCGCTCGCCGAGTCCGAGCAGGGGCCGGCGCTGGGCTCCGCGATCCACGCCGCGGTCGCCGCCGGCGCCCATCCGGGCGTCCGTGCCGCCGCCGCCGCGATGGGCCGGGTCCGGCCGGGCGCCTACCTGCCCGACCCGGCCCGCGCGGACGCCTACGACGCGCTCTTTGCCGAGTACCGCCTGCTGCACGAGCACTTCGGCACCGGCCCCGACAAGCAGCTGCACCGCCTACGCGCCATCCGCAACACCGCCCTCGGCCAGGCCGAGACCGGCGCCGCCGCCACCGACCGGAACAGCGAGGTCCGACCCGCATGACCGACCCCATCGACCTGATCCGCCGGCAGGTCAGTGACCTGCACCAGGAGCTCGTCCGCTACCAGCTGGTCGTCTGGACGGCCGGCAACGTCTCCGCCCGGGTCCCCGGCGAGGACCTGATGGTCATCAAGCCCAGCGGCGTCTCCTACGACGAACTCACCCCCGAAGCCATGATCGTCTGCGACCTGGACGGCAAGGTGGTGGACGGCGCGCACAGCCCGTCCTCCGACACCGCCGCCCACGCCTACGTCTACCGGCACCTTCCCGAGGTCGGGGGAGTGGTGCACACCCACTCGACGTACGCCTGCGCCTGGGCCGCCCGCGGCGAGGCCGTGCCCTGCGTACTCACCGCGATGGCCGACGAGTTCGGCGCCGAGATCCCGATCGGCCCGTTCGCCCTGATCGGCGACGACTCCATCGGCCGCGGCATCGTCGACACCCTGCGCGACCACCGCTCGCCCGCCGTCCTGATGAAGAGCCACGGCGTCTTCACCGTCGGCAAGGACGCCAAGGCCGCCGTCAAGGCCGCCGTGATGTGCGAGGACGTCGCCCGGACCGTCCACATCTCCCGCCAACTCGGTGAACCCCTGCCCATCGCGCAGGCCGACATCGACGCCCTCAACCACCGCTACCAGCACGTCTACGGCCAGCAGCCCGCGGCCCGGTGAAGGAGAACCACCCCATGACGCACAGCACCGAAGCCCGCGAGATCTGGTTCCTGACCGGCAGCCAGGGCCTCTACGGCGAGGACACCCTGCGCCAGGTCGCCGAGCAGTCCCGTGAGGTCGCCGACACCGTCGCCGCCGCCGGCATGCCCGTCCGGATCGTCTGGAAGCCTGTCCTCACCGACGCCGCCGCGATCCGCCGCACCTGTCTGGACGCCAACGCCGACGACACCTGCGTCGGCCTGATCGCCTGGATGCACACCTTCTCCCCGGCCAAGATGTGGATCGCCGGACTCGACGCCCTGCGCAAGCCCCTGCTCCACCTGCACACCCAGGCCAACGTCCACCTGCCCTGGTCCACCATCGACATGGACTTCATGAACCTGAACCAGGCCGCCCACGGCGACCGCGAGTTCGGCTACATCCAGTCCCGCCTCGGCGTCGCCCGCAAGACCGTCGCCGGCCACGCCTCCGACCCCGCCACCGCCCGCCGGATCGCCGCCTGGGCCCGCGCCGCTGCCGGCCGCGCCGAACTGGCCACCCTCAAGCTCGCCCGCTTCGGCGACAACATGCGCGACGTCGCGGTCACCGAGGGCGACAAGGTCGAGGCCCAGCTGCGCCTCGGCGTCTCCGTCAACACCTACGGCGTCAACGACCTGGTCGCGGCCGTCGACGCGAGCACCGACGCCGATGTCACCGAACTCGTCAAGGAGTACGAGGACAGCTACCGCCTCGCCCCTCAGCTGCGCGCCGGCGGCGAGCGCCACGACTCCCTGCGCTACGCCGCCCGGATCGAACTCGGCCTGCGCGGCTTCCTCGCCGAGGGCGGCTTCGGCGCCTTCACCACCAACTTCGAGGACCTCGGCGGCCTGCGCCAGCTGCCCGGCCTGGCCGTCCAGCGCCTGATGGCCGACGGCTACGGCTTCGGCGGCGAGGGCGACTGGAAGACCTCCGTCCTGCTGCGCACCCTCAAGACCGTGGCGCAGGGCCTGCCCGGCGGCACCTCCTTCATGGAGGACTACACCTACCACCTGGAGCCCGGGCGGGAGTTGATCCTCGGCGCGCACATGCTGGAGGTCTGCCCCTCGATCGCCTCCACCACCCCGTCCTGCGAGATCCACCCGCTCGGCATCGGCGGCCGCGAGGACCCGGTCCGCCTGGTCTTCGACGCCGCCACCGGCCCGGCCGTGGTGGTCGGGATGGCCGACATGGGCGACCGGTTCCGCCTCGTCGCCAACGAGATAGACGTCGTCGAGCCGAACGAGCCGCTGCCCAACCTCCCCGTCGCCCGGGCGGTCTGGCAGCCCCGCCCCGACCTGCGGACCTCCACCGAGGCCTGGCTCACGGCCGGCGGCCCGCACCACACCGTGCTCTCCAGCGCGATCGGCACCGAGGAGCTGGACGACCTCGCCGAGATGATCGGCACCGAGCTGGTGGTGATCGACGCCGGCACCACCATGCGGCAGTTCACCCGCGAGCTGCGCTGGAACCAGGCCTACCACCGCCTCGCCCAGGGCTTCTGAGCGATCGCCTTCGTGCTGGGGCCGCCCTCGGATTCCGGGGCCGGCCCCAGCAGCCTTTCGGGCCCCCGCGCCCCGCGCGCGGGTACGCCCCTCCCCTCCCGCGCACAGAGGACGGACGACCACCCCATGACCATCCCCGCCATTCGCCGCGAGCACTGGGCCACCCTCCCCGACGGACGGACCGTGGAGCGCTGGACGCTCGGCGCGGGCGGGGCGGTGACCGCCGAGGTGCTCACCCTCGGGGCCCGGCTGCAGGCCCTGCACGCGCCGGACCGCCACGGGCGGCGCGCCAACGTGCTGCTGGCCGGCCCGACCATGGCTGAACTTCTCGGCGGGGCGGCCTACTTCGGGGCGACGATCGGCCGGTACGCCAACCGGATCGCGCACGGCCGGCTTCCGTTGGACGGAGTCCTGCACAGCCTGCCGGACCAGTCCGGCGGTCACGGCGGCCACACCCTGCACGGCGGCCCGGACGGCTTCGCGACCCGGCTCTGGGAGGCCGCCGAGGCCCACGGCCCGGCCGGCTCCGGGGTGCGGCTCACCCTGCACAGCCCGGCGGGCGACCAGGGATTCCCCGGCGCCCTCACCGCGCAGGTGACCTACCTCCTCGACGCCCACGGCGCTCTCACCGTCGAGTACGCCGCCGTCACCGACGCGCCGACCGTCGTCAACCTCACCAACCACGCCTACCTCAACCTGGCCGGCGAGGGCGACGGCACCGTCCTGGACCATGCGCTGCAGGTGGAGGCCGACCACTACCTGCCGGTGGACGCCGGAATCGTACCGCTGGGGCCGCCCGCACCCGTCGAGGGAACCCCCTTCGACCTCACCCGGCCTCGTACGCTCGGGCGGATCCTGGCCGCCGCCGATCCCCAACTGGTCTTGGCAGGAGGTGGGTTCGACCACAACTGGGTGCTGCGCGAGCCCGCAGACGGCGCTCTCCGCCGGGTGGCGACCCTGTGGCACCCGGCGAGCGGCCGCCGGCTGGAGTGCCTCACCACCGAGCCCGGCCTCCAGGTCTACACCGGCAATCTCTTCGACGGCTCGCTGCGCGGCCCGTCCGGGCGGCGCTACCCGGCCTTCGCCGGGGTCGCCCTGGAGACCCAGCACTTCCCCGACTCCCCGAACCGCCCCGATTACCCCTCCACCGTCCTGCGCCCGGGGGAGCACTACCGCTCCACCACGGTCTACCGCTTCGCCGTGGGGGATTTCGGTCCGCTCTCTTGACCGACAAAGTGTGAGCGTTAACAATCGTGGAGAGCCGCCGCCCGGGCGATGAACCCGGGAGTGCGGTCCCGTACCGACCGGCAGCCCGACGGCTGCCCCTGGCGCGAATCCCGGATCGGGCACGTCCGGCTCGCGTCCTCTCCCGCCTCCCGGCAGGGCAGCCACCGGCGCCCGCGCGGAGGCGACCGCCGCGCCGGACCACACCCCGTCGCGTCCCAGCGGAGCGCCGCACCCCCATGCGCGGGCGGCGCCCGAGAGCCCGAAAGGCACACCTGTGACCCGCCCCCACCCGCGCACCTGGATCGCCGCGGCGATCGCGCTGCTCGCCCTGCTCTGCGCGCTGATCGCCCAGCCCGGCACGGCCGACGCGGCCGCCGGCCGCACCTACACCAACCCGGTCAAGTCCCAGAAGGGCGCGGACCCCTGGCTGGAGTACTGGAACGGGAACTACTACCTGATCAGCACCTCGTTCTCGGACACGCTGACCATGCGCAAGTCGCCGACCCTGGCCGGGCTCGCCGCCGCCCCCAGCGTCCAGGTCTGGCAGGACTCCACCCCCTCGCGCGGCACCAACATCTGGGCGCCGGAGATCCACTTCTTCAACGGCCACTGGTACCTCTACTACTCGGCCGGCGCGGTGGGTGCGAGCTGCTGCGACTCGCAGCGCACCCACGTGCTGGAGAGCGTCGGCACCGACCCGACCGGCCCGTACGTCTACCGGAACACGCTTACCGGGCCGCAGTTGAACCCCGGCGGCTGGCTGATCGACGCCAGCGTGCTCACCGTCGGCAGCTCGCTCTACGTGGTCGGCAGCGGCTCCGTCAACGGCAGCCCGCAGAGCCTGGTGATCGCGCCGATGTCCAACCCCTACACGGTCAGTGGCGCCTTCACCGTGTTCTCCTCGCCCACCCTGGCCTGGGAGACGGTCGGACTCGGGGTCAACGAGGGCCCCGAACCGCTCTACCACGACGGCCGGACCTTCCTGACCTTCTCCGCCAGCTTCTGCGGCACCCCGGACTACAAGCTCGGCCTGCTCGAACTCACCGGCACCGACCCGCTGTCGGCCTCGTCCTGGACGAAGAAGCCGACCCCGGTCTTCCAGCGCAACGACGCCGCCGGCGTCTACGCGCCGGGCCACAACGGCTTCTTCACCTCCCCGGACGGCACCGAGAACTGGATCGTCTACCACGCCAACGACTCGGCGACCGGCGGCTGCGGCAACGGCCGCACCACCCGGGCGCAGAAGTTCGGCTGGAACGCCGACGGCACCCCGAACTTCGGCACCCCCGTCGGCACCGGCACCTCCCTCGCGGGCCCGGCCGGCGAGAGCGCCGCCACCCCGGTCTCGTACACCTTCACCAACCGGGCCACCGGCAAGTGCCTCGACCTGGCGGACGGTTCGGCCGCGGACGGGGCGGACGTCCGGCTCTGGACCTGCAACGGCGCAGGTGCGCAGAGGTGGCGCGTCGAGGACCAGGCGGACGACACCAGCCGCCTGGTGAACGTCGCGAGCGGCAAGGTGCTGGACGTCGCCAACTGCTCGGCCGCGGACGGCGCCGACCTGCGGCAGTGGTCCTGGCTGAACAACACCTGCCAGCGGTTCCGCCTGATCACCAGCGACACCGGCGGCTGGGTGCGGATCGCCGGCGCCGGCAGCGGCAAGGTCGCCGACGTCGCCAACTGCGGCTCCGCGGACGGCACCGACGTCCGGCAGTGGACCTGGCTGAACAACGCCTGCCAGCAGTGGCAGATCACCGCGAACTGACCGCCCTGCCCGGCCGTACCCCACCCCTGCCCGGCCGTACCCCTGTCCGGCCGCCCTGCCCGGCCGTACCCCTGTCCGGCCGCCCTGCCCGGCCGTACCCCTGTCCAGCCGGCCCCGAAGCGGGCCGGAGGCCCCAGGAGGGGAGCCTCCGGCCCACCGGCCGGGACCGTGCGACGTGCCCCGACCGGTCCCGGCCGCCCCACCCCACCTCGTCACGGCACCCGGCGCCACTGCGCCCGACCACCCGCCCGTACGCCCCTGGCCGGCCGCCCCACCCGCCGAACCCGCCCCGTGGCCCCGACACCGCGGACCCTCCGAGGAGCCCCCCATGCCCGCACCGCGCATCCTGTCCCGAACCTCCGCCGCAGCCGCGACCGCGGTGCTGGCGGCCCTGCTGCTGCCCCCGCCCGCGCTGGCGGCCGTCCCGGCCTCGCCCGCAGCCGTCTACACCAACACGATCGCCGCCCAGCGCGCCGACGCCCAGATCTACAAGCACACCGACGGCTACTACTACTTCACCGCCACCGTCCCCGAGTACGACCGCATCGTGCTGCGCCGCACCACCACCATCCAGGGCCTCGCCACCGCCCCCGAGACGGTCGTCTGGACGCACCACGCCACCGGCCCGATGGCCAATCACATCTGGGCCCCGGAGATCCACTTCATCGACGGCAAGTGGTACGTCTACTTCGCCGCAGGGTCCTCCACCGACCAGTGGCGGATCCGCAGTTACGTCCTGGAGGGCACCGGCGCCAACCCCCTGACCGCCGCCTGGACGGAGAAGGGGCAGATCGCCACCCCGATGGACAGCTTCACCCTCGACGCGACCACCTTCACCGTGGGCGGCGTCCGCTACCTCAGTTGGGCGCAGCAGGACCCGGCGATCGCCACCAACTCCAACGTCTACATCGCCAAGCTGGCGAATCCGTGGACGATCTCCGGCACCCCGGTCAGGCTCACCGTGCCCACGCTGAGCTGGGAGACGGTCGGCTACAAGGTCAACGAGGGCCCGGCCGTGATTCAGCACGACGGCAGGGTGTTCCTCTCCTACTCCGCCTCCGCGACGGACTCCAACTACTGCCTGGGCCTGCTCAGCGCCTCCGCGACCGCCGACCTGCTCAACCCCGCGTCCTGGACGAAGAGCCCCACCCCGGTCTTCACCAGCAACGCCGCCACCGGCCAGTACGGGCCCGGCCACAACCAGTTCACCGTCTCCGAGGACGGTAGGAGCGACATCCTCGTCTACCACGACCGCTCCTACAAGGACATCACCGGCGACCCGTTGAACGACCCGAACCGGCGTACCCGGGTGCAGAAGCTGTACTGGAACGCCGACGGCACCCCCAACTTCGGCATCCCGGTCGCCGACGGCGCCACACCCGTGCGGCTGTCCTCCTACAACTTCCCCGGCCTCTACATCCGGCACTTCGACTACCGGGCGAAGCTGGAGTCGAACGTCACCAACCTCGCCGACTCCCAGTTCCGGACCGTCACCGGCCTCGCCGGCAGCGGCACCGTCTCGCTGGAGTCCGCCAACTTCCCCGGCTACTACCTGCGCACCCGCGCGGGCGGCGAGGTCTGGGTCGACAAGAACGACGGCACCGCGGCCTTCGCCAACAGCGCGAGCTTCTACCAGCGCGCCGGACTGGCCGACGCGGCCGGCGTCTCCTACGAGTCCTACGCCGCCGCCGGCCAGTACGTCCGGCACTACGACTACCTGCTCCGGACCCAGGCCCTGAGCACCGCCCTCGACAAGGCCGACGCCACCTTCTACCAGCAGTGACATCCCCCGCACGGCGGAGCGCCCCGGGCCGGGGCCCGGGGCGCTCCGCGCCACCGCGGGGATGTGCGCGGGCGGCCGGTCGTCGGCCACGGCGTCCGCACAGCGCGGGGGGAGGGCTACTTCACGGCGGGGATGAAGAAGACGTTGTCCGGCGTCACCAGGCTGGTCAGGGCCTTGCCGAAGAGGGTGCTCGGCTCACTGCCCTGGGTGAGGATGTCGGTGTTGAGGACGACCACGAGGGTCGCTCCGGTCTCCGGCATGTAGAGGGTGAGGCTCTCGTAGCCGGGCAGCGAGCCGTTGTGGCCGATCCACCCCTGGATGTCGAAGAGGCCGAGCCCGTAGCCCGCGCCGGCAAGTGGGGTGGGCAGGAACTTGGTGCGCTGCGCCTGCGTCTCGGGGGAGAGCAGCTCGCCGGTCGCGACGATCTTGGCCCAGCGCTTGAGGTCGTCCAGGGTGGAGATCATCGCCCCGGCGGCCCAGCCCCAGCTCGGGTTCCAGTCCGTGGCGTCCACGACCGCGCCGGTCGGGGTCTGGTCGGTGTAGCCGTGCGCGTGCGGCGACGGGAACTCGGCCCCCTTGGGGAAGAGCGTGTGCTCCAGGCCGCTCGGCCCCGTCACCCGGTCGTGGATGAACTCGGCGAGCGGGGTGCCGCTCACCTTCTCGACCACCAGGCCGAGCAGGATGTAGTTGCTGTTGTTGTAGACGAACTGCGTCCCCGGCCCGCTGAGGTTGGGGTGCTTGTACCCGTAGGCGAGCAGCTGCTCGGGGGTGAAGGGCTTGGTCGGGTCCGACTCCAGCGCCGTGATGAAGTCCGGGTCCGCGGAGTAGGGGAACAGGCCGCTGCGCATCTCGGCCAGGTTGCGGATGGTGATGTTGTCACCGTTCGGGACGCCGCTCACGTACCACGAGATGGGGTCGTCCAGCCCGACCAGGCCCTCGTCGACCAGCTCCAGCAGCGCGGTGGCGGTGAAGGTCTTGGTCTCGCTGCCGATCCGGACGTAGAGGTCCTCGGTCATCGGGGCGCCGGTCTTCTTGTCGGCGACACCGAAGGACTTGACGTAGCGGCCCTGGCCGGGCAGCCAGATCCCGACGCTCACCCCGGGGACACCCGTCTGGCTCATCGTCTGCTGGATGGCCGCGTCCAGCTTGGCGACCAGTTCCGGGCTCAGTGCGCCCGACGTGCAGTCCTCATCGGTAGCGGTGTCCGGGGCGCTCACCTCCTCGGAGCTGACGTTCTCGCCCCGGCGGTGGTCGCCCCGGCGGTGGTCGCCCCGGTGGCTCTCGTGCCGGGCCTCGCCGTGCCGGTGTCCGTGGGCGTGTCCGTGGCCGTGGCCGTGGTGGTGTTCGTGCCCGTGCGTGCCGACCAGGTCGGGCACGGCCGCGTTCGCCGGTGTGGCGGCCATCGGGAGCAGTCCGGCCATGGCTATCGCAGCCACGACCAGGCCTCGGTGGGCGGTCGTGTTCCGTCGGTGGTGAAGCGGTCGGGTCATCGCGTCGGTCCTCGTTCCGGGTAGCGTCCAGCTCTTGGAGAGATCGTCAGCGGCAACGGCCCGCGGTGACGACTCTGACGAGCTGTACGGGTGACGCGGCATCGGATCCCGGCGCACGCACCGCCCGGTGGCGCCGGCGGCCGGGCGGTGGGCGCTGGGCCATCAGGTGCCACCCGGGTGGGGGAACGAGGACACCCGGCGACCGTGCCGCACCACGGGCCACCGCCCGGAGCCGCCCCGGCACGACGACGGAGCCGCAGCCTCAGGGCTGCGGCTCCGCGCGGAACGGGTGGCGCTCAGGGGTGCTGGATGTCCTCCAGCATCTCGGTGACCAGGGCGGCGATCGGGGAGCGTTCGGAGCGGGTGAGGGTGATGTGGGCGAACAGCGGGTGGCCCTTCAGCTTCTCGACGACGGCGACGACGCCGTCGTGGCGGCCGACTCTGAGGTTGTCGCGCTGGGCGACGTCGTGGGTGAGGACGACGCGGGAGCCCTGGCCGATCCGGGAGAGGACCGTGAGCAGCACGTTGCGTTCCAGCGACTGGGCCTCGTCGACGATCACGAAGGCGTCGTGCAGGGAGCGGCCGCGGATGTGGGTGAGGGGGAGGACCTCCAGCATGCCGCGGGAGATGACTTCCTCGATGACGTCGGGGGTGGTGACGGCGGAGAGGGTGTCGAAGACGGCCTGGGCCCAGGGGCTCATCTTCTCGGACTCGGAGCCGGGGAGGTAGCCGAGTTCCTGGCCGCCGACGGCGTAGAGCGGTCGGAAGACCATCACCTTGCGGTGCTGCTGGCGTTCCAGGACGGCTTCGAGTCCGGCGCACAGGGCGAGGGCGGATTTGCCGGTGCCGGCGCGTCCGCCCATGGAGACGATGCCGACGTCGGGGTCGAGGAGCAGGTCGAGGGCGACGCGTTGTTCGGCGCTGCGTCCGCGCAGGCCGAAGGCTTCGCGGTCGCCGCGCACGAGGCGGACGCGGCCGTCGCCGGCGACGCGGCCCAGGGCCTTGCCGCGCTCGGAGGTGAGGACGAGTCCGGTGTGGACGGGGAGCTCGTCGACGCCGTCGACCTCGACGGTGTGGTCGTGGCCGGCGCCGAAGAGGGCGTCGACCTGGTCGCCGGAGACGTGGAGTTCGGACATGCCGGTCCAGCCGGAGGTGGAGGCGAGTTCGGCGCGGTACTCCTCGGCGAGCAGGCCGACCGAGCTGGCTTTGATGCGCAGCGGGAGGTCTTTGGAGACGACGGTGACGTCGTAGCCCTCGGCCTGGAGGTTGCGGGCGACGGCGAGGATGCGGGTGTCCGCCTCGCCGCCGCCGATGCGGTAGCCGGCGGGCAGTATCGACGTGTCGGAGTGGTTGAGTTCCACCCGGATGGTGCCGCCGAGTTCGCCTACCGGGATCGGCTCGTCGAGGCGGCCGTGCCGGATCCGGTAGTCGTCGAGCAGGCGCAGTGCCTGGCGGGCGAAGTAGCCCAGCTCGGGGTGGTGGCGCTTGGCCTCCAGCTCGGTGACCACCACCACCGGCAGGACGACTTCGTGCTCCTCGAAGCGCGTCATGGCGAGAGGGTCTGCCAGGAGCACGCTGGTGTCGAGAACGTACGAGCGCCGGTCGCCCTTGCGGGACCGGGATTCCCGATCGGATCCGGTGGCCATGAAGGCTCGGTCGTCCATGTGCTCGTCTCCTCAGGCAGCTGGTCTCGGTCCCTCGGAAACTCCGGGACCGTCGTTGGGTCGCCGTGTGCTCCGGTCGCTGTCCGGAGCGCTTCTCGGACGGAAGGACCGCGCTTCGCGGGAAGCGACGGTCGGCTGTGGCGGGCCTCCAGCTGGTCGCAGGGCGGCATGGCTGCCGTTCGGGTGTCGGGCGGGTGGCCCACCGTTCGATGAACTTCGCCCTGATCAGCGAGTTGACGCTGTCGCCGGTGGGGCTGTCAAGGGTCGACCGGAGGTGTTCCGGAAACCGTGACCGGAGGGTGCTCTCCCGGCCCCCGGCCCCGGTCGCTCAGGGTGTGCGGCTGCTCTCCGGGGGTGCCCGTTCGACGGCGCGGCCGCGCCGGGGGCCGTGTCGCCCGGAGAGCTGACGGGCGTCTCAGGAGGGGGCGGAGGCGACCGGCACCGTGGTGGCGGCGGGCGTCGTGGACGGGACGGCCGTCGGCGACGGCGACGGGGCCGGGGCCGGGGCCGGGGCCGGGGACGGTGTGGGGGACGGCGATGCGGCCGTGGTCGGCGCGGGCGGGCCGGACGGGGTCGGTCGGGTGGTCGTCGTGGGAGCGGGGGTGGGAGTCAGGGCCGGGGTGCGGGTCGGTGTCGAGGTCGGGCCCGGCGTCGGGGTCGGGCCCGGCGAGGGGCTGCCGGTCGGGGCGCGGGTGGGCACCGCCGTCCGGGCGGCGGGTGCGGTGCCGGACGGCGCGGACTTCGAACGGTCCCGTGCTCCGGTCGGGGCGGCGCTGTCGCTCGGCGGCGCCGCGACGGCTCGGGGGCCGGCAGGCGCCGCGGGTGCCGGGGCCTCTTGGGCCTCTTGGGCCTTTTGGGCGGACTGCTCGGGGGAGGGCGGTGTGCCGGCCGGCCCTTGGGCCTGTTCCTGGGTCTGCTTCCGGGCGGGTTCGGATGTGGGGGCGCTGGTCGGGGCGGCGGCGGTCGGGCCGGCGGCGGTCGGTGGCGACGGAGGCTCGGGAGTGGCGGCCGGCACCGGGGGCGTCGGGCCGTTCGATCCTTGGGCTTGGGCTTGGGCCGGGGTCGGGGTCGGCGCCGGGGTCGCCGTCGGCCTGACGGGTGCGCGGAGGCTCGGGGACGTGGCGGAGGGCCGCGCTCGGGGCGTGGCGGCCGAGGCGGCGGACACCGAGGCCGGGGCGCTCGCGCTCGGCGTCGCGGTGGGCGACGACCAGATGGCGGTCGACGCGGGGGAGAGCGCGCCGGCGCTCGCGCTCGCCGAAAGGGACGAGGTCGAGGGAGCGGCCGACGGGGGCTGGTCCGTCCCGCGGACCTGGAAGGTGCCGGACGCGGTGGGAGCGGCCGGGGACCCGAACGCCGCCGGGCCGCCGGAGGGCGACTGCAGGGCCCAGCTCAGGCCGGCGGCGGTGACGGCCACGACGGCGCCTGCGGCACACAGCTTCCGGCTCAGGGTGGGGTTACGCCGATGCTTCGCCTGGGTGTTCATGGTGGCAGGGCCTTTCGTCCGTCCCCGGGCCGGGCCGGAGCTGTGTGGAGCGGCCGACGACCGGTCGGCCCGGGGACCGTGCGCGCCGGTACCGCGCCCGGCCGGTGGGGTCCCGTGACTTCGGTGGCCGGGCGCGGCGGCGGCTCAGTCGAGGTCGTCGTCCAGGTGGAAGCCGCGGAGCTGGGCCGGGACGGGGACCTTCAGCGGCACGGGGACCGTCGGCGGTACGGGGGAGGGCGGCGGTACGGGGGACGGCGGGGACGGCGGGGCGGTGGCCGGCCGGACGGCGGGCGCGGGCGGGCCGTCCACGGGCGTCTCCAGCTGGTTCAGCTGCAGTGCGACGAAGGACTTCAGGCGGATGCGGTACTCCTGCTCGAAGCTGTGCAGGGCGTCGATCCTGGCCTGCAGCGCGGACCGGGCCGCCTCCAGCGCGCCGATCGCCGACCGGTGCCGGTCCTGGGCGTCCCGGTCCAGGGCGTCGGCCTTGGCCCGGGCGGCCCGCTCGATGCTCTCGGCCCGGCCGCGGGCCTCGCCGACGACCGCTTCGGCCTCCCGGCGGGCCGTCTCGGTCGCCCCGTCGGCGACCTGCTGGGCCAGTTCCAGCAGCCGGGCGGCGTTGCCGGCGTCCGGGGCCGGCCGGGGCGGGAGCTGTGGGGGAGGGGCTGCGGCCCGGTCGGCCGGGGGCGCCGCCGGGTGGGGCCGTGCCACGTCCGGCCGGCTCTGCTGTTGCGCGCGTTCCCTGGTGGCCGCGGCGAGTTGGGCCCGCAGGGCTTCGTTCTCGCCGCGCAGGCGGGTCAGTGCGGCCTCCACGTGGTCGAGGAAGTCGTCGACCTCCTTCACGGCGTAGCCCTCGCGGAGGCGGACGATCGTGAACTGCTGGGCGCGGATGTCTTCGAGGGTCAGTGTCATGTGGTTCACCCCGGCGTGGTGCTGGTTCGGCGTGCGGAGGTTCGGGCGTGCCTTCGGCGGAGGGACGGCCGGGGCGGCAGGACCCGTCGTCTGACCCGATGGCTGATCGGGGCAGCTGTGGGGGCCGGTGCGGTGGGGGCGGCGCGAGGACGGGCCGGCCCGCTCCGGGCGGCGGACGGGGTGCAGTCGTCGTGGGGCGGCGAGCCAGGGGTGGCGGCAGGGAGCCGGCCGACGGCGGTGTGTGCACGAATTTTCCGTGCGGGCTTTCTATCCCATCCCACGGTCGTCCGTCCAGTGCTTCTCGCCCCCCCGGATTCCGGTCCGGGTCCTCGGTCGCCCCCCGCTCCGGAGGCGGAGTCGTCACCCTGCCGCGGAGTGTCGACGGAGCGGGAGGGCTCTGGTTGCGGCCGATTGGGTACTGGGTCGGGGCGGTGGCTGAGAAGTTCGGTGTGGCTGAAAGTAAACACAATGCGTCAATGTAGAACAGTCGATCTGGCGAGCGTGTTGCTACCTGAGGCGGGCTGGTGCGGCCGGGCGTGCCGTCCGCGGGAGTGTCGCACAGCTGCGCCCGACCCATGGCGTAGCCCGTTGCCCGGTCCCAACATACGGGTTTGGCGCGTCGCTTGTAACGGAGAGGTTGCGAAAGCGGGTGCCTTACCGGAACGGCTTGACTCGGATGTCGGCTTGACGCTTTCCTTGCCCCACGCCGTTGGAAAACGGTGGTTTCTGATTGGTTCTGATGTCGGAGTCGGTCGGCCCTCCCCGTCCCTGGAGCATCCCATGCACACCTCCCGCAACCGCCTCGCCTCGGCCGCCGCGCTCGGCCTGGCCGTCACCCTCGGCCTGAGCGCCTGTTCCACCGGCCAGCAGTCGTCCTCGGCCGCCGCCGGCCCGGCCGCGCCGGTGGACGGGAAGGTCTCGATCACCTACCTGCAGAAGCAGGGCGACCAGGAGTACTTCATCGGCGAGGCGGCCGGGGCGAAGGCGAAGGCCGCGGAGCTGGGGGTCGACCTGAAGGTGGTCAACCTGGGAAGTGACGCCAACAAGACGATCAGCGAGGTGCAGTCGGCGGTCGCGCAGAAGTCCAACGGCCTGATCATCGTGGTGCCGGACCCGGCGGTCGGCCCGCAGGTGGTCCAGATCGCGAAGGACGCCAAGGTGGCGCTGCTGACCTCGGACGACCAGATCTGCACCACCGGCCCCGATCCCAAGTCCTGCGGCAAGCCGGACCTGGTGGCCCGGATCGGCTTCAGCGGTGCCCAGATGGGCGGCGAGGTCGGCAAGCGGGCCCTGGAGGAGTTCAAGAAGGCCGGCTGGTCGGCTGCCGACACCCGGATCATCTCGGCCTGGAAGCAGGACGTGACGGTCTGCGGCGACCGCGTCAAGGCCGCGAAGGACGCCTTCGCCGCGGGCGGCGGCGCGGACGTGAAGAGCATCGACGTCGCCACCGACAACACCCCGACCGGTGCCCAGGACAAGGTGGCCGCCACGATCACCGCGAACGCGGGCGTCAAGCACTGGGTGGTCTGGGGCTGCAACGACGAGAACGTCCAGGGCGGCGTCACCGCGCTCGAGAACGCCGGCGTCACCGCGGACAACATCGCCGGTGTCGGCCTGGGCGCCTACCTGGCCTGCAAGGACTGGGGTTCGGGCAAGCCCTCGGGCATGAAGGCCGCGCTGTTCATCAACGGCAAGGACGTCGGCGCGCTGGCCGTCCAGACCATGTACGACAAGCTCAAGAACAGCAAGGACTTCCCCGCCGAGGCCTTCGCGCCCACCACCATGGTCGACGCGACCAGCTGGCAGGCCGCCGGCGCCACCTGCAGCTGACGCTGCCCCTCGACCGGGCCGGTGCGGTGAGAACCTCCCGGACACACCGCACCGGCCCGCCCGCCCACACCTGGTACGCGCAGACCTGGTACACGCATGCCGCAGCCCACGCCCTGCAGCTCACGCCCTGTGGGCGTAGCCCGTACCGCTCTCTGTCCGTCGAGGGGGCACCGAGCACTTCGGCAGTGTCCGGGCGTTCCACGGCGTCACCCTGCACCTCCCGTCCGGGCGGGTCGTCGCCCTGATGGGGGAGGCCGCGCCCGGCAAGTCCCCGCCCTGCTGCCCATCCTGACCGGTGATGACCGACCCATCGAGGTGGACGGTGCGCCGCTCGCCCTGGGCCCGCCGATCGCCGCCCTGCCGGACGGCCTCACCGTCCAGGGCATCAACAGTTTCCGGCAGAACGTCGCCCAAGGCGTCCTGCTGGTGGCAGCCGCCGTCATCCAGCAGCGCCGCGACCGCGAGCGCGCGATCGGCCTGCCGGCCTGACCGCCCCGGGCCGCCCGCCGACCTCCCCGGCGGCCGGCGGCCCGGGGTGCCCCCATCGACCGCATGGCCGGCCGCTCCGCCGCCCGTGTCCCGCCGACCGGCGCCACCACGGCGGCGAACCTCGTCGCCGGCGCCGCGCTGACCGCCACCTGGAACATCACCGTGCCGAGCGGCCCGCTCCCGCCGCTCCGGCAGCTCGGCACCACCGCCACCTACCAGCGGCAGAACGCCGACCAGCGGATCTCCGACAGCAGGATCGTGCGGAACCCGCCCACCGGCCCGCAGGCTCCCACCTCGGACACCGACCTGAGCGCCCTGCCGTTCCTCGGCGACGTGAAGAACGGCTACGGCCCGGTCGAACGCCACAGCGGCAACGGCAACCAGAACCCCGGTGACGGACGGCCGCTGAAGCTCGCCACACTCCCCGGACGGCCCGGTCCGGAGGCAAGCAGCCTCCGGGCCGCGCTCCAGGCGGTCCTGATCGTGGTGCTCGTCGTCCGTCGTCGCAGCATCGAACCCGCCCGCCCGGACACCCGTCAGCCCCTCGCACCCACCCGGCGCACCCCGTAGCCGTCCCGCCGCGCCGCGCAGGCCGGGACGGAGCCGCCCGTCACCGGCGGCGCCGCCACGACCCGCCCGTGCGCCGACGGCAGTTCCAGCACCTCGCACCCCGAGGCGGTGAACCGGCGGAGCAGGCCGCGCGCCTCGGTGTCGTACAGGGAGAAGACGAACGGCCCGGGGACCAGCACCGTGCGGTATCCGCCGCCGGCGGTCAGGCGCAGCAGGTGTTCCAGTGCCGGCAGCGGCGCTCGCGAACGGAACCCGTTGTCCAGGTACAGGTGGGGAAGGCCGAGTCCGAGCCGAGCGGCCTGCCGGAGCAGGGCCTCCCGGTGGCAGGCCATGTGCCAGGTGTCGTACGGGTAGCACCGCAGGTACATCGCGGCGGGTCCGGTGTCCCGCGACCGGCCGCCGGCCGGATCCTCCTCGTGGACGGCCCCGCCGGGGTGTCCGACGACCCCCGAACGCGGGCCCCGGGCCGCGGCCCCCGACGACGGGCCCGCCCGGTTCATGACCCCGTCCTTCCGTGCTCGGTGCGCAGGTCGCCCGCCGGCGGCGCCGATTCGCCCCCACCGGGTGCGGGCAGCGTCAGGATGCGGCGGCAGCCGGCGGCCGTGAGCAGGCGAACCGCCAGCCGCGCCTTCGCGTCGTCCACGGAGAAGACCCACGGCCCGGGCACGATGAGCACCCGGTGGACGCCGTCCAGCAGGGCGTGGGCCAGCTGTTCGAAGCCGGGCCGCGGGCCGGTGGAGCGGCGGCCGTTGTCGAGGTAGACCGCGGGGGAGGGCAGGCCCAGGCGGCGGGCGAAGCGCTCCAGGGCCTCGCGGTGGCGGTCCACCGCCGAGCGGTTGTGCGGGTAGTACCGCAGGTACGCGGCCGGGGGCAGGAGCAGGTCGGAAGTGGCCATGCGAATCGTCCCTGGGTAGTAGGGTGGCCCGGCCGGGGGTGGTCGACGCCGTTCGGGCAGGGGCGCGGGCCGGAGGCCGGCCCGGGAGTCAGACGGTGGTCAGGTCCGCCCAGTGGCTGGTGCCGGACGCGAGCGGGCGGCTGCCGTGCGCGGAGGTGAGGACGTCGATGATGCCGCCGCCGCGGCCGCCCTCCTCCGGTGCGCGGCCCGCGCACCACGACCCCTGCACGGAGGCCGGCCCGCCGTCGTCGACCTCGATGTGCAGGGTGTCCCCCGTACGGCGTTCCACGTGCAGGGCGACGGGAGGCAGCGCGTGTTCGACGGCGTTGGTGACGAGTTCGGAGACGACCAGCAGCGCCTGGTCGGTGGTGTCCTCGTCCACGCCCCACTCCAGCAGGACCGTACGGGTGATCCGGCGTGCCGCGCGCACCGACCCGGGGTGGTGCGGAAGGGCCCGGACGACGGGCGGCGCACCCGCAGGGGCCCGGCCGCGCCCCTGGGGCAGGTCGTCGACGGTGGTGGTTGCCCCGGGGATCGGGCCCATGATCGCCTCCTGGAGGGTGTAGATGAGGCGCTGATCCGCATATCGTCGGCAGTTCAATGTCCTCTGATTCCAGAAAACGGCACAGGACGGGTCAAAAGCCACGGGAAAGAGGCTCGTCCGGATAACAGATCGAGCCGGTGGCGGGCGTCCGATGGGTAATTTTGTGGCCAGGTATAGGGGGCACCTAGGTAGTGGTGCGTACCGCCGGCAGGGATGGGTAGGTAGTCGCGCCGCCCGGGGGCGGCCCGCCGCAGAACCCGGCCGGCCGGTCACCGCGCCAGGCGGAGCCGCGGCTGGACCGCTGCTCCCCGGCAGGCCGGACGGCCACCCCCACGTGGGCCGATGTTACTCGTGGGCGGCAGCTCCGGCTCGGCCGGCGCCCGGCCGGCGGGCGTCGGGCCGCCGGTCCGACCGCGAGGGCGGCCCGGCGGCGGCAGCCGCGTGCCGGCACCGGGAGGGGCGGAATCCGGAAATCCGTCGAACTGCCGCCGTGGATTACCGTCCGGGAATGCGAAATGACGGCGGAGAACGCGGAGGCGATATTCCGGCGGGCGGACCGAACGGCGATCCCGCGGAAAGGAAGACCCGGACGGTCCGGCCCCGCGGGGCTGCACCTACGCCGGGTCGTGCCCGTCCGGTGGGCCGCTCGCCACGATCAGCTCCCCCACCCGGTCGGCGAGCACCGACTGGGCGTGACTGTCCAACCGGTCGTCGGTGACGAAGTGGTGGACGGCTCGTAGCTCCGCGAAGCCGTTCAGGCCGACCACGCCCCACTTGGTGTGGTCGGCCACCACGGCGACCCGCCGGGCGCACCCGAGCAGGGCCCGGTTGGTCTGCGCCTCGGCGAGGTTGGGAGTGGTGAGGCCGGCCCGGTCCGAGACGCCGTGGGCGCCCATGATCAGCAGGTCGACGTGCAGCGACTCGATCGTCAGGTTGGCGAGGGGCCCCGCGAGCGCCGCCGAACGGGTGGGGGCGCCGCCGGTCACCAGCACCGCGGGAGAGGTGTGCGTCCGCTCCCGGTCGGCGGCCCGCAGGAGGCCGGCCACCGGCAGGGAGTTGGTCACCACCGTGAGGTCCGGCCGGTCCAGCAGCCTGGTCGCCACGGCGAAGGTGGTCGTCCCCGCGGAGAGGGCGACCACGCTGCCCGGTTCGACCAGCAGGGCCACGGCGTCGGCGATGGCCGCCTTGGCGGCCGACTCGCGGCTCGACTTCACCTCGAACCCGGGCTCGTCGAGGGCTCTCCCGGTGAGGGGGACCAACGCGCCGCCGTGCACCTTCTCCACCGCACCGGTACGGGCCAGGGTGTCGAGGTCCCGGCGGACCGTCATGTCCGACACGCCGAGCTGCTCCACCAGGTCGGCCACCCGCACGCCGCCCTCGGTGTACACCAGATCGAGGATGACGGCCCGTCGTTGATAAGCGAGCAATCCCTGGTCTGCCACTGCCTTACTTTCTGATCGTCGGTCGGTCGCCGGCCGGGCCGCGTCGGGTCGTGACGCCGGGTGGAGGGGAGCGGCCGCGGGTGCCCCCACACCTCGTCGGCCCGGGCGTGCCGGGGCCGACGGTGGTCGTGCTCGGTCACCGCCGTGGTCGTCGGCCGGCCCGGGTGCCGAAGGTGCGCACCCGGGCCGGCCGCGCCCGCTCAGCGGCAGGTCAGAACCGGGGCCGCCCAGTCGGCGTGGTCGTAGTCGGACGACCCGTGCGGGTCGACGTGCAAGCGGAGCCAGGTCAGGCCGGTCAGGTTCGCGGTCAGGGCGACCGGCGCCGAGGCCCCGGTCACCGCGCCGCTGTCGGCGATCTTCGCGTCGTCCCCGTAGACCTGGAAAACGACGTCGCCCGGGTGGCCGGCCATCTCGTCGTCGACACCGACGGTGCCGGCGAACGAGGAACAGGCGCCGCCGAGGTAGTACACGATGTCGCTGGTGGCGTTGGTCCCGAGGCCCTTGGCGTAGGCCGTGCCACGGATGCTCAGCGGCTTTCCGTCGCCGGCGGCCTTCCCGCCGTTGCTCCGGTCCTTCTCCACCGGGCCCCAGCCGTTGGCGGCCGACACCCAGGTCACCGCCGACAGCCCGACCGTGCCGGTCGGCGGGGCGGGGAGCACCTGGACGCCGACCTCACGCCGGGCCACGGTCACCGTGTGCCCGTCGCCCCAGGCGTAGGTGACGACGAGCGGGATCACGTAGCCGCCCGCGGCCGCTCCGGCCGGCGCGGTCACGCTCCAGGTGGTGCTGAGCGTCTTCTCGGTGCCCAGGGTGCCCTTCGACCACGCGCTCGAAGAGCTGACGGCCCAGCCGCCGGACGGGGCACCGGTGACGCGGACGTCGGACAGGGTCGCCTTCCCGTAGTTGGTGACCGCGCTGGTGAAGGTCGCCGACTGGCCCGGGGCGACGGCGAGGTCGGTCCCGACGGGGTTCGCGGGCGCCTGCGCCGACACCACGACGAGCGGTTGGACGGTGGAGAAGTCCCCGATCGCCTTGACCCGGTAGACGGCGGTGCCGTGCGCGGGCACGTCGGCGCTGATCGTGCCGGCGGTCTCGAAGGTGCCCTTCGACCACAGGTCCTTGACCCGGTAGGCCGCCGAGGCCGGCAGCCCGAGCTGGCCGCTCCGGACGCTGATGCCGGCCGGTGCGTCGGTGGGGTTGTAGAGGGCCACCGCGCGGTCGCCGTTCGCCAGCGGCTTGCTGAGCACCATGGTGCCGTTGGTGGAGGCCACGATCTGTCCCTGGACACCCAGGCTGTCCTGGTCGACGGCGATGAGATCTGTGTTGGTGAGGATCGCCATCGTCTCGGGGGTCGCGGTCCGCAGGTCGGTACCGATCAGCAGCGGTGCCGCCATCACCGCCCACATGGCGAAGTGGGTCCGGTACTCGGTGTCGGTCATCCCGCCGTTGCCGACCTCCAGCATGTCAGGGTCGTTCCACGCGCCGGGGCGTGCGTACTGGCTCAGCGGGGCGTTGGCCGCGATGATCTTCTTCAGGCTGGCCCAGTTGTCGGAGATGTCCCCGGTGGTGCGCCACAGGCTGGCCATGGAGCTGCCCCAGGTCCAGGGGCTCTGCTGACCCCACTGGCACAGCGAGTAGACGATCTTCCGGCCGGTCTTGGTGAGCGCGTCGGCCATCGCCTGGTAGCGGGCCACGTGCTGCGCCTGGGTGCTGGTGTTCTCCTTGGTGGTCCCGCAGTTGTCGTACTTGAGGAGGTCCACGCCCCAGGCGGCGAAGTCGTTGGCGTCGGTCTGCTCGTGGCCGAGGCTGCCCGGGTAGTGCTGGCAGGTCTCCGTCCCCGCCGACTCGTAGATGCCCAGTTTGAGACCGAGGCCGTGCACGTAGTCGGCGGTGCCCTTGATCCCGTCGGGGAACTTGACCGGGTCGGGCACGAGGTGGCCCTGGGCGTCGCGGGTCTTCGTCATCCAGCAGTCGTCGATGTTGACGTAGGTGTAGCCGGCGGCCTTGAGGCCCTTGCTGACGAACAGGTCGGCGGTCTGCTTGATGAGCTGCTCGTCCACCTTGCACCCGAAGGAGTTCCAGTCGTTGAACCCCATCGGCGGTGTCTTGGCGTAGCTGACCGGGACCGCCGCCGCGGCGGACTGGGACTGGACGACCTGGAGCGTGCCGACGGCGCCGAGTGCTGCCAGCGCCATGGCCCCGGAGGTGAGGACGGCGGTCCACCTGCGGCGGGCCGGCACCGGCGGGCGGGGTTGGTCCGGCGGGAGCGGGTGGGGATCGGCGGCGGCTGCTGCCGCCCGGAATCTGTCGGCCCGGACTAAGCGCATGGGGACTCCTCTAGTGGGGGCCGAGCGGCCTGGTGGGCCAGGGGTGGCCGGACCCCGGGGGCGGACGTGGGTGAGGCGTCGCGACCGGGGCCGGGCCTGTGGCAGCCGCTCGGGTGCGGATCCGGCCGGGATCGTTCCTGGCCGCGATCTGATCTGTTGCTTTCTGTGCACTTGCCGATGCTCTGCTCCGCCGCCTTGCTCCGATCACCTGATCGGTCACCGCGGCGGCGCCGGCCGGCGCCCGGCGCTCCGAAGTGGGTCGGAGGTCCTGCGGCCCCGCCGCCGACGGCGGGTGGGAACGCCAGCGGTCCGCCTCCGGCAGGCGCGGTGAAGCCGGCAGGGCTCGCTGCTGACGACCCGTCATCGCGTACGAACGAGGTGGTGGGGCAGGTGCATCAGGCGTCGGTGGTGGCGGTCGGTGTTGTCGGGGGGCCCGTGCGGGGCTTCCAGGTGTGGCCGGTGCGGCCGGCGGCGACGGCTGTCGACGGCCTGGGGTGGAGCGGGGGTCGACCGGGCGACGCGCTCGCCCTGGTCCTGGTCCCGCCTCGTAGTGCTCCTTGGCCGGCGTCCCCTGGAAGCATTCGCAGACCTCTCGCAAGAGTCAACATTAACCGTCGAATACCGACAGGAAGAGACGGTATTCCCATCGGGATCGCTCAGGCAAGGGGGTCTCGCGGGCCGATTCTTGGCATTCGTTGTTGATTTCCGTTCGGATTGGCTGAATCAGCAGCTTGCTGCGGCGGCAGTTGTCCAGCCAAGTCGGCGGTGGATCCGATCCGTCCACCGCCCGTCCGCCGGACGGCAGCGCGGCGCCGTCCCGGTCGGCACTCGGCCGGCCGGGACGGCCTGGGTGTCCGGCGGACGCCGGTTCGTACGGGGGTGGGTGAAGTCCCGGGCCGGGCCTCAGCGGGATCGGGTTGCCCGGCCCGGGACGGCTCGATCGGCCTGTGCCAGCCGGAGCAGCACGGCCTTGACGTCGACGGCGGCGAGCGGCGTGCTCAGTGCGCGTGGGTCGGAGCAGATCGCCAGCGGTCCGTCGTCGGGGTCGTCGGGCAGCCGGCCGTGACTGCCCCGCACACAGCCGGGATCGAGCGGCACCACGCTCATCCGGTAGCGCATGCCGATCTTCCTGCGGGCCAGCGCCGTGGCCGCGCGCAGCCGCACCAGCGGGCCGCCGAGGTCGAGGAAGAGTTCGGCGGGGTCGTAGCCGGGCTTGCGGTGGATGTCGACCAGCCGGGCGAAGTCGGGGGCCCGCGCGTCGTCCAGCCAGTAGCAGTAGGTGAACCAGGAGTCGGGCTCGGCGACGGCCACCAGCTCGCCGGCCCGCGAGTGGTCCAGCCCGCACGCCGCCTTGCCCCTGTCGTCGAGGACCTCGGCCACCCCGGGTACGGCCGCCAGCACCTCCCGGGCCCGGGGCAGGTCCTCCGGTCGGCGTACGTAGACATGGGCGAGCTGGTGGTCGGCGACGGCGAAGGCCCGGGAGGTCCAGGGGTCGAGGTACTCCATGCCCGCCTGGGCGTGGACCTCCAGCATTCCGGCGCGGCGCAGCGCGCGGTTGAGGTGGACGGGGCGGGAGACCGGGGTGATGCCGTACTCGGAGAGCATCAGGACGGTGGCGCCGGCGGCGGCGCAGTCGTCGAGCAGCGGCCCGAGCACCGCGTCGAGATCGGCGCGGACGGCTGCCGGCGTCGCCCGGGGCAAGGTCCTCGGTCGTCCACGGGAAAGGTCTCCGTCCGGGGGGATCGGATTCGGTACGGCGGGAGGTGGGGCGGCCCGGCGCAGACCTGTGACGGGTCGTCCGCCGGCCGGCGAAGGCGGTGGCGGTGCAGGTGGACGGCGATGCCGGGGCATGTCACCCCGTCGTTCGTAGGCACTGTTTCCTCCTGGCGGGAGCGTCGGTCCGCGGGCCGGGGCCGCAGTCCCTGCGGTTCCCCGCGGCCCTCCTCCGGCAAAGGGAATTCCGCGGTTCCGGGCGAGGGCGGAAGGGTGCCTTCTTCGGCAACGGATCAGGCTGCTGTGGGGGTTCTCTGGGTATCGGGGTGCGGGCCGGGGTCCGGCGACCAGGTAGTGCCCGGGTGGGGTTGCCGCCCGGGCGGGCCGGCAGGCCGACTCCCGGACGACCGCGAACCACCGGCCCGTACGCCCGGGTAGGTGGTCCGCCGGCCCGGCCGCGGGCCGGCGGCGGCCGTCACAGCCCCCGGGCGATCACCGAGAGGACGGTCGTCACCGCGAGGTGGATCTCCGCGTCGGGCAGGTCGCGCAGCGGCCCGTCCAGCAGGAGGGTCGACAGCCCGTGCACCGCGGACCAGGCCGCGTACTCGGCGCCGGGACGGCGATCCGCGGGGAGGGCGCCGACCTCGACCAGTTCGTCGAGGCGGGCGGCCAGCAGCAGGTAGGGATCGACGGCCGGGGTCGGCCCGGCCTGCTCCGGTGTGCGGTGCGCGCCGGCGCCGGAGAACGCGGTGCGGAACCAGCCGGGTTCGGTGCGGGCGAAGTCGACGTAGGCGCGGCCGATCGCCTCCAGCCTGGACCATGCGCGGGGCAGGGGTTCGCCGGCGGCCGCCGCGGCGGTGCGGGTGGCCATCAACTGCCCCAGTTGCTCGGTGCATCGGGCCGCGACGGCCGCCAGCAGATCCTGGTGGTCGGTGAAGTGGCGGTAGGCGGCGTTGTGCGAGACGCCGGCCTGGCGGCTGACGGACCGCAGCACGACGGCGGAGGGGCCCCCGGTGCGTGCGAGGGCGACGCCGGCGTCCACCAGGGCCGCGCGGAGATTTCCGTGGTGGTAGGACCGGGTCACGTCGATGGCTCCTGTATCGCCGACATGTTGACAGTGTCCACTTTGAGTGGAAATGTGGCAATAAGGCCATGTTGTCACCGTCAACATCAAGAAACGGGCCGGAGGACCTCATGCCTCATCTCTCCGTACACCGGCGGTACCTCGTCCTCGCGGCGGTCTGCCTGTCCGCGTTCGCGATCAACCTCGACACGACGATCGTCAACGTCGCACTGCCGGACCTGAGCCGCGAGCTGCACGCGACCACCCGCGACCTGCAGTGGATCGTCGACGGCTACAACCTGGCGTTCGCCGCGCTGGTACTCACCGCCGGCTCCCTCGGCGACCGCTTCGGACGCCGGCCCGCCCTGCTCCTCGGCCTGGCGGGCTTCGCCGTCACCAGCACGCTCGGCGGCGCGGCAGGATCCCCCGGGGTACTGATCGCCGTGCGCTTCGCCATGGGGGCCTGCGCGGCGGTCATCTTCCCGACCACCCTGTCGATCATCACCAACGCATTCCCCGAGCGACGCGAACGGGCGAAGGCGATCGGGCTCTGGGGCGCGGTCACCGGCCTCGGCGTGGCGGTCGGCCCGGTGGTCGGAGGCCTGCTGCTGACCCGCTTCGGCTGGCCCTCGGTCTTCCTCGCCCTGGTGCCCGTCGCCCTCGTCGCCCTGGCGGCGACCTGGGCCTGGGTGCCCGAGTCCAGCGCCCCGGCCGAGGCCCGCCTCGACCCGCCCGGCCTGCTCACCTCCTCGGGTGCCGTCGGTGTCCTGGTCTACACGGTCATCGAGGCCCCGACCCGTGGCTGGAGCGCCCCCGCCACCACGGCCGGCTTCGCCGCCGCGGGAGTCCTCACCGTCGCCTTCGTCCTGGTCGAACGGCGCCGCAGGCAGCCGATGATCGACCTCACCCTGTTCCGGACCCCCGCGTTCTCCGCGGCGAGCGGCTCGGTCACGGTGGCGTTCTTCGCCCTCTTCGGCTTCATCTTCCTGGTGACGCAGTACTTCCAGTTCATCCGCGGCTACGGCACGCTCGCCACGGGCGTGCGAATCCTTCCGGTAGCCCTGACCATCGCGCTCGGCTCGCTCGGCGGCGTCGCCCTGGTCGCCCGGGCCGGCACCCGTGCCGTGGTCACCACCGGGCTGCTCCTGCTCGGCACCTCGTTCGCCTGGATCGCCGTCTCGCCGGTCTTCACCTCCTACGGCCAGATCGTCGGCCAGATGGTGCTGCTCGGCCTCGGCCTCGGCCTCACCACGGCGCCTGCCACCGAGTCCATCCTCAGCGTGCTCCCGCCGGCCAAGGCCGGGGTCGGTTCGGCCGTGAACGACGCCACCCGAGAAGCCGGCGGCACCCTCGGCGTCGCCGTCCTCGGCAGCGTCTTCACCTCCCTCTACGCCACCCACCTGGCAGGGACGTCCTTCGCGGCCCTGCCCCCGCAGGCGGCCGGCGCCGCCCAGGGATCGGTCGCCGCCGCGCTCGGCACCGCCCGCACCACCCCGGGCCCGGCCGGGCAGGACCTGCTGAGCGCCGTGCAGGAGTCCTTCATGCACGGCTTCCACGTCGCCTGCCTCACCGCGGCCGGTATCTGCCTCCTGGGCGCCGCGGGAGCCCTCGCCCTGCCGGGCCGCACCCGGCACCCCGCGGCGCCGGCCGAGGCCACCCGGCCGGGGCTGCCGGCCTCGCCGGGCGCCAGGACCCGAACCCCCCAGCGCCGCTGACCGTCCGCCCGACACCCCGACCACAGGCGGGGGAGCCCTCACCCCCGCCGCCCCGCACGAGGCCCTCCCGGTCTGGCGGACGTCGGCCCCCACCCGGGGCCCCACCGGACGGGGAAGGCGCGCGCGGCCCCACCCCACCCGACCCGGCGTGGGCGCTGCGGCGGGTCGGTCGCCCCCGGTGGCAGCGGGAGCGGTCACCGGCGTGTCGGAGGGGCGGCCCGGGGTGCGGGCGGTGCACGGTCGGTGTCATGACGACGACTGAACAGCGCCCGTCCGCCGCGCCGGCCCGGGGGATGGTGCGGGTCCCGGGCGGTTCCTTCCTGATGGGCTCGGAGAGCTTCTACCCGGAGGAGCGGCCGGTGCACCCGGTGGCGGTGGACGGCTTCTGGATGGACGAGCACCCGGTCACGGTGGCCGCGTTCCGCCGGTTCGTGAAGGCGACCGGCTACGTCACCCTGGCGGAGCGTCCGCTCGATCCGGCCGACTACCCGGGCGCGGATCCGGCCGACCTCGTCCCCGGGGCGCTGGTCTTCCGGACGACCCCCGGCCCCGTCGACCTGGACGACTGGCGCCGTTGGTGGAGCTACCTCCCGGGGGCGTCCTGGCACCACCCGCACGGCACGGGCAGCACCCTGAACGGGCGCGAACGCCATCCGGTCACCCAGATCGCCCACGAGGACGCCCGCGCCTACGCGCACTGGGCCGGCAAGGACCTGCCGACCGAGGCGGAGTGGGAGTTCGCCGCCCGGGGCGGTCTCGCCGCCGCCGTCTTCCCCTGGGGCGACGAATTCACGCCCCGGGGCCGCCGGATGGCGAACACCTGGCACGGCCGCTTCCCGTGGGAGTACCTGCCCGCGGGGAAGACCGCCCCCGCCGCCGGCACCACGCCGGTCGGCTGCTACCCGCCCAACGGCTACGGCCTGTACGACATGGCCGGCAACGTCTGGGAATGGACCACCGACCACTACACCACCCGCCATCCCGACCCCGCGCCCGCCGCCTGCTGCGCGCCGCGCAACCCCCGGGTCGACGCACCACCCGCGGAAGGCACCGACGGCAGCGCGTCCGCCGAGCGGTTCCCGCGGCGGGTGATCAAGGGCGGTTCGCACCTGTGCGCGCCGAACTACTGCCTGCGCTACCGGCCCGCGGCCCGGCAGGGACAGAGCGAGGACACCGCGACCTGCCACCTCGGGTTCCGCTGTGTGATCCGCTGACGCCCGCTCACCCGAACGGCCCGCCCGGACGGCATCGGGCCGGCCGCACCGTGAGCATGGGGGGTTGGTGGCCTGGCCCGTCCCGGTGGCACGGGCCCGTTGTGGAGGGCGGTGTGCGGTGGCAGGTGTGTTTCGCGGTGTGGTGAACCTGGACGTGCGGGACTCGGTGCCGGACTGGTCGGCCTACGAGCAGCCGAAGGCACCCGAGGGGGCGCCGAACGTGGTGTACGTCGTGCTGGACGACGTCGGCTTCGGCGCGATGAGCTGCTACGGCGGCCCGATCGAGACCCCCAACATCGACCGGCTGGCCGCGGAGGGCCTGCGCTACTCGCAGTGGCACACCACCGCGCTGTGCTCCCCGACCCGCTCCGCGCTGCTGACCGGCCGCAACCACACCACCAACGGCATGGCGTGCATCAGCGAGGCCGCGATCGGCTTCCCGAACGCCAACAGCCACATCCCGCCCGAGTGCGCGACCCTCGCCGAGGTCCTGGTCGAGCGCGGCTGGAGCACCGCGATCACCGGTAAGTGGCACCTCTGCCCGGAGGACGAGATGAACCTCGCCTCCACCCGTCGCGACTGGCCGCTCGGCCGGGGGTTCGAACGGTTCTACGGCTTCCTCGGCGCCGAGACCAGCCAGTGGTACCCGGACCTGGTCCACGACAACCACCCCGTCGAGCAGTCCGCCACTCCCGCGGAGGGCTACCACTTCGGCGTCGACATCACCGACAAGGCGATCCAGTACTTCGACGACGTCAAGGCCGTCGCCCCGGAGCGGCCGGTCTTCCTCTACTACGCACCCGGCTGCGCGCACGCCCCGCACCAGGCACCGAAGGAGTGGATCGACCGGTACCGCGGTCGCTTCGACGCGGGCTACGAGGCGATGCGCGAGGAGATCCTGGCCCGGCAGAAGGAGATCGGCCTGGTCCCGGCGAACACGCAGCTGCCACCGCTGAACCCGATCGGCACCCCGGACACCCGCACCGGGCCGGGCGGGGAGCCCTTCCCCGCACTGGACTTCACCCGCCCCTGGGCGGAGCTGAGCGCGGACGAGCGCCGCCTGTTCGCCCGGATGGCCGAGGCCTACGCCGGATTCCTCTCGCACTGCGACGACCAGGTCGGCCGGCTGATGGCCTACCTGGAGGACATCGGCCAGCTCCACAACACGATCTTCGTGGTGGTGTCCGACAACGGGGCGTCCGGCGAGGGCGGCCCGAACGGCTCGGTCAACGAGAACAAGTTCTTCAACAACGTCGCCGACGACATCGACGACAACATGGCCATGATCGACAAGATCGGCGGCACCGAGACGTACGGCCACTACCCCAACGGCTGGGCGATGGCCTTCAACACCCCGTTCAAGATGTGGAAGCGGTACTCCTTCAACGGCGGCACCTGCGACCCGTGCATCGTCTCCTGGCCGGCCGGCATCGCCTCCCGGGGCGAGGTCCGCACCCAGTACCACCACGCCGTCGACATCGTCCCCACCGTCCTGGACTGCATCGGCGTCGAGATGCCCGAGGCCGTCCGCGGGCACGTCCAGACCCCCTTGCAGGGCGTCAGCATGCGCTACTCCTTCGACGCGCCGACCGTGCCGTCCGCGCGCTCGACGCAGTTCTACTCGATGCTCGGCACCCGCGGCATCTGGCACCAGGGCTGGAAGGCCGTCACCACCCACCCGGCGATCAGCGGTTGGGGTCACTACAGCCAGGACACCTGGGAGCTGTACCACACCGACGAGGACCGTTCCGAGCTCCATGACCTCGCCGGGCAGGAACCGCAGCGCCTCACCGAACTGATCGGCCTGTGGTTCTACGAGGCCGGCGTCAACCAGGCGCTGCCGCTGGACGACCGCTCCGCGCTGGAGATCCTGTCCACCCCCCGCCCGCAGCTCACCCCGCCCCGCAACCGCTACACCTACCGGCCCGGCGGCTCCGAAGTCCCCGAGGCGGTCGCGGTCAACATCCGCAACCGCTCCTACACCGTGGGCGCCCTCGTGGACATCCCCGGCCCCGGTGCCTCGGGCGTGCTGTTCGCCCACGGCGGCCGCTTCGGCGGACACGCCCTGTTCGTCCGCGACAACCGCCTGCACTACGTTTACAACTTCCTCGGCATCGACCACCAGCTGATCACCGCCACCGAGGAGCTCCCGACCGGCGAGAAGCTCATCCTCGCCGCGAGCTTCGAGAAGGACGGCGAGACCTCGCCCGGCGTCGCCACCGGCATCCTCAGCCTCTACCACGGCGACCACAAGGTCGGCGAGGACCGCATCAAGACCCAGCCCGGCCGATTCACCCTCGCCGGCGAAGGCCTCGTCGTCGGCCGCGACTCCGGCGAAGCCGTCACCGACCATTACCCCGGTACGGCCCCCTGGGCATTCACCGGCGCCACCCTCCACCGCGTCGCCGTCGATGTCAGCGGCGACCCGTACATCGACCTCGAAACCGAGGCGCAGGCCATGCTCGCCCGGGAATGACCCCCTCCCGAGCGGGCCGCCGGCCCCGGCGGTGAGCCCCGAGGGAACGCGGGACCTCGACGATCGAGTGTTCCCTCAGGGCCGCCGTCACGAACGGCTTCGCCGGCCCGGCGCCGGCGCCGTTGCGGACCGTGGTGCGGTCGGAACGGTTACCGGCATTGCCGGAAGCGGGGGTCGTCGTCCTTGACGCCGGTGGTCGCGCCGAGGGTCAGCGTGTCGGTGGCCGGGGCGCCGTCGCGCAGGACTTCGGCGGTCAGGGTGCCGGAGACCGACCAGGGGGTTACCACCGTGTAGAACGTCCGGGTCCCGGTGGAGGTGCGCAGGGTGCCCGCCTCGGTCAGGGTGAGGGCCGAGCCGTTGCAGGTGAGTGTGCCGACCTTCTGCTGGTCCGCGAGGAACACCGTCGCCCATTGCCCGCCGGTGACGATCCCCGGGCCGAGTACGGGGCTGAGAGTCGGGGCGCTGCCCGTCGGCAGGGTGGCCTGCGCGTAGCAGCTGCGGGAGAGGGCCAGCGACATGTGCCGTCCCCAGCAGAGCGCGCCGTCGCTCTTCGGCCACACGAACCAGTAGTCCTCCTCGTCCGGGTCCTGGAACACCGGGATCAGCCGCTCGACGGCGGGGATGTCGCCGCCCTGCTCGGCCAGCTCCCGGATCTGCTGCTCCGCCTGCTCCCGTGTCACGGGCGGGTGGGCGGCCCGGGAGGGCCAGATCGTCATGGTGGGGATCGCGGTCGGTCCGGGCGTGCCCGACCGGCCGGCACTCGTCGCCGCGGGCGCCGGGGGCGTGGACGACAGGGCCGGCGCCGGGACGGGCACCACGTCCGACGACTCCTCGGGTACTTCCGTGCATCCCGTGGCCAGCAGAATCGCTGTGCCCAGCATGGCAAGACTGATGTGACGGACCTGGCCCATATCTCCCCCTGGATCGACCTGGGTCGAGCCTATTAGCCGGTGCTGTCCGTGACGACCCGATGGTTCTCATGACGGCAGCGAGCGACGCGTGCGAGGGCCGGTCCTCCGCTGCCGCGCCCTCGCCGGGCCCGCCGCGCCCTCGCCGGAGCGTCCCGATGAGCGGGGGCACTCCGCGGTCGCTCGGTCGAACGCCCGCGGCAGTTCAGCACGGTTCTGTCAAGGGTTGCCCGTCACTGCCGGGATCTGGCCGCGCACTGTCAACCGGCGTGGTAGTACTGATGGGCCGCACCGGGGGGTGTTCCGGCACTGGGGGTGTTGAAGTGTCGTCCAGTTCAAGGGCGTTGGCCCGGCTGATCACGGTGACGGCGGTGGTCGCCGCCTACATCGCCCTGCACCTGGCGATCACCGCCGGCCAGGACCTGCAGGCCCGGGATCGTTTCCGGGACGGCCCGGCCCGGGCCGCCGCCTTCACCGCCGTCCTGGACCGCTACGCGAACGGTGACGAATCCGCACGTACCGAGATCGCCGCCGCGAAGCGGTGGTTCGAGGAGAACGCACCGGCCGGACGGGCCCGCACCTCGGTCGCCGCCACGGCCGGCCTCGTGGAGAAGGGCGAGGCATCCGCCGCTCGGGAGCGCGCACGGACCCTGGTGGTGGAGGCCGGACAGGACCGTACCGCGCTCGACCGGGACCTCGGTTCGTGGGGCCGGGCCGCCCTGTGGTTCACGGCGGCGGCCGGGGCGCTCGCCGTACCGGCCCTGTGGCTGCGCCGCCGGCGCAGGGCGGCTTCGGCCGAGGTCGTGCAGGCGATCGGCCGCTTCGCCGCACGGCGGCCGAGGTGGCGTCGCCCGCTCTTCCTGGCCGCCGGCAGCGTCGGCTACACCCTGTTCATCGGTGGGTTCATGGCCGTCTCCATGGTCCAACGCAACGGCCGTGAGCTCCCGCCGGCCACCCAGATTCTGATGCTGCCGTTGGGCTTGGCCGCGCTCGGTGCGGGTTTCCTGATCCTGCGGTACACGCGTCCCCGCTCGACGCGCGGCGCGGCCCGGGCCCTGCAGGCCGACGGCCGCCGGCCCGTGCTGTACCTGCGCAGCTTCGCCGACGACCACACCGCCGCCCAGGTCGACGACGGGACAGCTCTCAACATCCACTCGCGGGAGGAACAACTCGCCGCCGCGCTGGGGGCCTTCGGGCCCGTGATCGCGGTGGGCCGGCCGGGGGAGCCGCTGCCGCTCCTGGGCGCGGCACGGTTCTACCTGCCGCTGGACGACTGGAAGCCGACCATCCTGCGGCTGATGGAACTGTCCCAGCTGATCGTGCTGCGCGTGGGGTCGGGCGCGGGACTGCGGTGGGAGATCGAGCAGGCCGTCGCCACCCAGCCCGGCCGCAAGCTGCTCCTGCTGACGCCGGGCCGAGTGGCGGACGCGGTCGAGGGCCTGGACGGGCAGCTGCCGAAGCCGCTCCACCTGGAAGAGGTGGCGGCGGACACCACCTGGATCTCGGCCGCCGTCGCCTTCGGCGCCGACTGGACACCGCACGTGCGGGCGGTGGAGCCCGCTCCCGGCACCGCCGCCCCGCGCGGCGGGCCCGTGCGCCGCTCCTACCAAGCCGTCAAGGCCGTCTTCTGGGAGCCCTCGCCCGCGCGCCGTACGGTCGGCGCGATGAAGGCCGCACTGGCGTCCGTGGGGGTCCGCCGCCGGATGGTCGTGCTGCGGAGCGACAGCAACATGCTCAGCACCTTGGGCAAGGGCTACCTGGCGATCGCGGCCTTGGCCCTGCCCTACCGATTGCTCGAACTCGTCGGCGTTCGGTAGCGCCGTCGCCCGGTGACGCCGTCGGCGGGCCGCGGGCCCCGGTACGAGCTCTGAGACCCGGACTTCAACGGAGGGGAACCATGGACAGCACACAGCAGAGCAACCCCGACAAGGCAACCGGTGCGGGTGCGGGGGTGGGTCGACGCAGGCCGGTCACCGGCTGGGCCGCCGCGGTCACGCTGCTCGTCTCGCTCGCAATCGTCCGGGAGGTGGTGGTCTCGGCGGGCAACTGGCGCAACTACCAGCTCGTCCACGACTACCTCAACGGGGCAGCCACCGACGCGGACCTCGTGGCCGCCGACGGTGACGCCCTCACGGCGCTGACAACGTCCTCGCTGCTGTCCTTCCTGGTCTGGGGCGCGGCCGGAGTGGCGTTCATCGTCTGGCTGTGGCGGGTGCGGACCAACGCCGAGTCGGTCAGCGGCCGCGACGCGCACCGCCGCTCCCGGATCTGGGTGATCGGGTCATGGATCACCCCCGTGGTCAGTTTCTGGTACCCCTACCAGATCGTCGCGGACATCTGGCGGGTCAGCACACCCCGGCGGCCCGTCTCGCACGCCCTGGTCAAAGCCTGGTGGGCGTTCTTCCTGCTCGCCGAATTCGTCAAGCCGATCCAGTGGCGGGCGGCCGAGGCGGAGTGGGAGACCGAGGGGGACCTGCTGACCAACGCGAACATGTCCGTCCTGCTCACGCTGCTGTTCCTGGTGGCCGGGGTGCTGCTGATACTGATCGTCAGGCGAGTGACCGCATGGCAGAACCAGGCGTGGGACCTCGCCGGCGGTGCTCGGTGACCACAGCACCCGTACCGGCACCCGTACCTGCGCCCGCACCGGCTCCCGCGCCCGCGCCCGAGCCCGCACCTGCACCGGCTCCCGCGCCCGCACCTGCACCAGCTCCCGAGCCTGTCCGGCCGTCCGAACTGCTGGAGCTGTACACGCTCGCCGTGGAGATGGCCGACCGGGTTTCCGCGCGCCGCGGCACGGCCAACGCCTTCTTCCTCTCGGTGCAGACCGCACTGGTCACCGTGGTCGGCTTCGGGATCCCGAGGCTGGAGGAGTCCGCCTGGTGGGCGGCGCCCGCCGTCACCATGGCCGGTCTCACCCTGTCGGTGGCCTGGTGGCTCCAGCTGCGCAGTTACCGGGACCTCAACACCGCGAAGTTCAAAGTCATCAACGAGCTGGAGAACCGCCTGCCCGTCAAGATCTTCGCCGACGAGTGGAACTACCTCAAGGAGAACCCGATCCCGGCGGGACGCAAGCGCTACGCCGAACTCGGGTCCTCCGAACGCCTCGTTCCCTGGGTCTTCGCGGGGGTCTATCTGCTCATCCTCGCGGGCACACTGGTCAGGTGACCTACCTCGACCACCTCGCGGACCTGATCCGCTCCTGCCTGCCGTCGACCGCCACACCGCCGGCCGACTCCGACGACCTGTTCCGCATCTACGCGGTCCTGTTGCGGGCGAAGGGGGAGCACGTCACCGACGAAGACGTCCACGACGCCTGGTCCGCGTGGATGCTGTCGGTGGACGCCACCCACCGCGCACTGGTCCCCTTCCAGGAGCTCTCCGCCGAGATCCGCGCCTACGACACCCCGTACGCGGAGGCGATCCGCACAGCGGCCCGCAAGGCGGACAGCGCCTGAGACCGTCCGGCGGGCGGCACCTCAAGTGACGGGTACCTTCGCCGAGTTCCTGCGCCGCGGGTGTGGGCGAGGCCACGGCGGCGGCCGGGTTCGACCGGGCCGCCAGGGGTACGTTCCGAGCCGGAGCGTACGGGGGTGCGCCGGCTCGGCGGCCCCCTGGGGGAGGGGGTGTACCGGTCATGGGCGTGGTGATCCTGCTGGTTCTGCTCGGCGCCGGCGCGGGTCTGATCCTGACCGGCGTCGGCAAGCTGCAGACCGAGGTGCCCACCTGCTACGGCCGGCCGATGGCGCCGGGCGACACCTGCGTGGCGCACTCGACCGGACCGGTCACCGACGGCATGCCCACGCCCCAGGACGCCACCTACCAGGAGCAGTTGGACAGCCTCACCAGCGGCGGCTGGACCTCGATCGGCCTCGGCCTGGTACTGCTGGCCCTCTGTGTGGTGATCGGTCTCACCTGGGCGACCGGGGCCGGCCGCGACCGGCCGCGCTGAACCGGCCCGGGCGCTCCGGCCCGGGCGCGCCGACGCGCACCGGACGGCCTCGTCCGGCTCCGCCGGTGACGCGGAGTGGTCCAGGAGGACGCCGACGGTCCATGTGTCGGCCCAGGCACACACGGGTACGTCCAGCGGCCGGTCCGTGGTGCGCGGGGTCAGCGCGGCGCCGCGCAGGACGGTCCGGGATCGTCGGAGGGGGTCGGTCCCGGGTGCGGAGGCTGTGGGGCGTCCGGGTTCAGGATGAGCACAACAGCGGGCGACCGGCCTGCCCCGACGTCGGCTTCATTCGGCCTGCGGGCCGTACGTGGCCCGGCTGGCCTGGATCCCCGCATTGTGTTCGACGGCCCAGCTCGCGAGCGCCAGCGCGGGCGGGATCAGGCTCTTCCCCCTGGGCGTGAGCGCGTACTCGACCCTTGGCGGCACCTCCGCGTAGGCGGTCCTGGAGACCAGCCCGTCCCGCTGGAGGTTGCGCAGAGTGAGTGTCAGCATCCGCTGCGAGATCCCGGGGACGTGCCGGTGCAGCTCGGTGAAGCGCATCCGTCCCTCGTCGAGGGTGGCCACGACGAGGAGCGTCCACTTGTCGCAGATCCGGTCCAGGACGGCGCGGATCGTCCGGCCGCCGTCCCCGCGGATCATGCAGGTGTGCTCGTACTGCGACATGACAGCTCCTTGTGCCTTGCGCACATCCGTGTGCCTTTTGTACGCGATCGGACAGTGACCCATCATGAGGCCACTCACGCTCCGTCATTCGCACGAGGGGTCTTTCATGCAGGTCGCATACTGGATCGTCGCCGGTCTCCTTGCCCTGTTCTACGTCTACGCGGGAGGCAAGAAGCTGCTCCAGGACCAGGAGCGGCTCCGGCCGATGATGGGCTGGGTCGATCGCGTGCCGATGCCGCTGGTCAGGCTCATAGGCGGCCTTGAGCTCCTCGGCGCGCTCGGCCTCGTCCTCCCGCCCCTGACCGGGACGGTCCCCGGGCTCGCCGTCGCGGCGGCGATCGGCCTGGCGCTGGTGCAGGTCGGTGGCACCGCCCTGCACCTCTCCCGGGGGGAGGTGCGGGAGATCGGCCTCAACATCACCCTTCTGCTGGCCGCCGTCGCGGTGGCCTGGCTGGGGGCCGGCCTGTTCTGACCGGGCCACCAGGTCTCTGCTCAGCTTGCCGCTCGGTCGGGCGTCACGGTGGGCGTGAGGTCGGGCGGCGTCAGGGCGGAGGGCGTGGCGTTCCTCTGGGACGACTGGCTGCGCGGACAGGGCATCGCCCTGCCCGGCTCGTACGACCCGGCCGACCCGGCGTCCTACCTGGCGGCGGTCCGGACGGCCTCGCAGGCCATGTCCGCCGTGCCCGGCGACACGGTGATCGCCGACGGGCGGACCGCGGACCAGCTGGGCCGGCTGCCCCCGTGGAACGCCGGGAAGAAGCCCACCGGCGGCGAGTTCGGCAAGCTGAGCGCCCCGATCACGGACGCCAAGCCCGGCAAGATCGCCTACGCCCTGGACTTCCGCGCCGAGGTCCCGACCGGACCGGCCTGCACGACCACCGTGACCGGCCGTCACACCGGCCCGCTGGTGGTCGCCACCGGCACCACCTGCCTGACCGCCGCCCGGCAGACCGGCCCGATCGTGGTCCGCGCCGGCGCGAGCCTGGTGGTCCGCGGCTCGGACCTCACCGGCCCGGTGCAGGCGGTCGGCGCGGGCACCGTCCAGCTCTGCGGCACCGTCCTCAACGGCCCGCTGAGCGTGGTCAACACCCGCGACCACCTGACCCTGACCGGCCCGGGCTGCACCCCGAAGACCCTGAACGGCCCGCTCCAGCTGGTCGGCAACCCGTCCTGAGCCCGCCGTCACACCTGCCCGACGGCCGCCTCCGCACGGGGGCGGCCGTCAGGTGTTCCCGGCCCGGCCCGTGGCCCGGTTCAGGAGTCGACGGTCAGGCGTCCGCGCAGCCGGTCGGTGAGCTCCTCCACCAGGGCCTGGACGAGGGCGGGCCGGGGGCCCGGGCGGGTGGCGCAGTACCAGGTCCTGGTCATCGGCTCGGCGCCGATCCGGACCAGGGCCAGGCCGTGCGAGGTGACGTACGGGGCGGCGACCCAGCCGGGCAGGACGGTGGCGCCCTGGCCGCCGGCCACCATCTCGATCACCAGGTCGGTGATGACCGGCATGGTGGTGATCCGGCCGGGCCGGGCGCCGTGCGGGAGGGGGAGCGGGGTGGCGGGGACCCGGCTCTGGTCGTAGAGGTCGTAGAGGATCAGCCGGGAGTCGTCGAAGTCCCGTGCGGTGAGGTGGGAGAGGGCCGCCCAGGGGTGGGCGGCCGGCACCACGGCGACCATCTCGTCCTCGAACAGCCGGACCAGGTCGATCCGGTCCATGTCGGGGTCCGCCTTGGTGATCAGGGCGACGTCGAGCCGGTCCTCCAGCAGGGCGGTGATCAGGGTGTCGCCGGGCAGCGTCTCGATCCGGACCTCGGCGTCGGGGCACCGGTCGCGGAAGCCGTGGATGACGGGCGGCAGCCACTGGAAGGTGGTGCTGCACTGGACGGCGAGCCGGACCCGGCGGTCCCGGCCGTCGCGCATCTCCCGTACGTCGCGGGTGGCCGAGGCCAGCTCGGCGATGACCTGACGGGCCGCCAGCAGCATCCGCCGGCCGGCCGCGTTGGGTACCAGCCGGCGTCCCTGGCGGTCGAAGAGCTGGACGCCGAGCCGCTCCTCCATCCTGGTCAGCCGCTGGCTCAGGGCGGGCTGGCTGACGTAGAGGCGTTCGGCGGCGGCGGTGAGCGAGCCGGTGTCGGCCACCGTGTCGAGCAGTTCGAGGTCGCGCAGATCGACATCCATAATGCCAGGTTATCTCAGGCTCCATTATGCGACGTGGTCTTATGAGTCGGCCGAGCCTACGGTTTCACCAACACCCCACGTACGTATCGACGGAGGCTCCACCATGACCATGTCCGCACCCGCCACCAGCACCACGGCCAGCACCACTGCCGCCACCCCCGCCGGCGCCTCGAAGGCCACGCCCACCGTCATCGTCACCGGCTCGTCCAGCGGCATCGGCCTGGACATCGCCCGCGGATTCCTGGAGCAGGGCGCCAACGTGGTGCTCAACGGCCGCGACCCCGAGCGGCTCGCCAAGGCCGCCGCCCTGCTCGGGCAGCCGGACCGGGTCGCCCAGGTCACCGGCGGCATCGGCGCCGCGGCGACCGGCGAGGCCCTGGTCCGTACGGCGGTCGAGCGGTTCGGCCGGGTCGACGTGCTGGTCAACAACGCCGGCACCTTCGCCGCCAAGCCGTTCACCGACGTCACCGAGGAGGAGCTGGACGGGTTCCTGAACGGCAACCTCAAGGGCACCTACCTGACCACCCAGGCCGTGGTGCGCCGGCTGCGCAGCCAGGGCGAGGGCGGCAGCATCGTCAACATCGGCACCGTCCTGGTGGAGCACGCGGTCGGCGGATTCCCGGCCTCGGCGCCGGTGGTCAGCAAGGGCGGCGTGCACGCCCTGACGGTCAGTCTCGCCGCCGAGCTCGCCGCCGACGGCATCCGGGTCAACCTGGTGGCACCGGGCATCGTCCGGACCCCGCTGCACACGGGCGCCGATGTGGACGCCTACGGGGGCCTCGCGCTGCTCGACCGGGTCGGCGAGGTCTCCGAGGTCACCGACGCGGTGCTGTACCTGGCGGGCGCGGCCTTCACCACCGGGCACGTGCTGCGGGCTGACGGCGGATACGTCACCGGCCGGCCGTGATCCGGCGCTGTACCGCCGGATGAGGTTCCGGACGACCTGATCCGGCGTACCGGCGGGGTTCCCGACGCCACCGGTCGGGCCGTCGGCGTGGCATTCGGCTTCCGCCCGTGGCGCGCCCGGTGTGACGGGGCGACCGGACCCCGCCGCTTCAGTCGGCCGGCACCACGGCCACCGGGCACTCGGCGTGCTGGACGACGGCCTGGCTGGTGGACCCGAGGCGGCCCAGCGGGCCACGCGGCTCGCCCCGGCGCCCCACCACGACCAGCTGGTGCTCCCGCGACGCCGACACCAGCTCCTTGGCCGGGGTGGCCCGCAGCGAGGTGGTGCTGACCACGGTGTCGGGGAAGCGCTCGCGCCAGTCGGCCAGCACCTCGGCCAGCAGGCGGTCGTGGTCCGCCTCGATGTGCCCCTCCTCGTACACCAGGGGCAGCTCGTGGCCCGGGCCGCTGACCAGGGGGTAGGTCCAGGTGTGCAGGGCCAGCAACGGGAGGTCGCGCCGCTGCGCCGCCTCGAACGCGAAGGTCAGCGCCGGGTCGTCGTGGCCGTTGCCCTGGATCCCCACCACCACCCCGCCCTTGCCGGGGCCTTGTGCCGGCGGGTGGACCACGACCACCGGGCAGGTGGCGTAGGCGGTCGCGTGCAGCGTGGTGGAGCCCAGCAGGAGCCGGGCGAAACCGCCGGACCCCCGGGCGCCGACCGCCAGGAGTGCGGCCCGCTTCGAGGCCGCCGCGAGGGCCTCGCGGGCGTGGTCGTCGACCAGCTCGGTCGTCACGCTCAGGCCGGGACGACGCCCGAGGGCCTGCTCGCGCGCCGAGACGAGCAGCCGTTCGCCGTCCTGCTGGGCGACCCGCAGCTCCTGCCCGGCCGGCACCCGCGAGGTCTCGCCGAACCAGGCGTGCATCACGTGCAGGGGCCGGGACCGCAGCCAGGCCTCGTCGGCGGCCCAGTCGAGCGCGTGCCGGCTCGATTCCGACGCGTCCACGCCTACGACCACGGGGTCATTCATCGCGGCTCCTCCGGATCCCGGGGACGGTGCGGTGCTGCCGGCCGCCCCGGTCGCGGCCGTGGATCCAGGCTAAGCCGGGGCCCGCTCCCGGGCAGCGCGTAGCCCGTCCACCGGGGCGTGGACGGCCCGGCGGGGGTGCCGTGGCGGCCTGCGGCTCCCCGACGGATCCTGGAGTCGGACGGTCGGACGGTGACGGCATGGACGCCGGCCTGAGCAATCCGGCCTGAACCGTCGACAGCTGCCTTGTACGGACTGGATCGGCCCACCCGATGCGACCTGCGGAGGGGCCGCTCCGGCCGGTCAGCAGCCCACGCGCCTCCGGTGACCACAAGTGCCGTCACGTCATGGGCTCATGCTGTCCAGCACCGCCCTCGCCCAAAACCGCTCTTCGCCGGCCGCCTGCTCGGCGTGGCTGAGCGGGCGCTGGAGCCTCGACGACCGGGGCCGGGCCTGCGCAGGTGGCCCGGGCTCGGGAATCCTGCCGTCTTCCCTGGTCCGACGGCATGGTTGTCGTCAGGTTGCCTCGGGCCCGAACCGTCGCTTGTACGCCGTCGGGGTGATGCCCGTCTCGCGACGCATCAGCGCGCGCAGATTGGTTGCGGTGCCCAGCCCGCTCAGCCGGGCGACCACCTCGAAGCGTGACTCGCCTCGCTCGATCAGTCGGCAGGCCAGGGTGAGCCGTTCCCCCGTGAGCCACATCAGCGGGGTCGTTCCCAGCTGCGTCCGGAAGCGGCGGTGCAGAGTCGCCGGACTGACCGCCGCCCGCGCGGCGAGGTCCGCGATCGTGAGCGGCGAGTCGAGCCGTTCCTGCGCCCAGGCCAGGACCGGTGCCAGGGACTCGTCGGGGAGGTCGGGCATGGGACGCTCGACGAACTGCCTCTGCCCGCCGTCGCGGTGCGCCGCGAAGACCAGTCTCCGGCTGACGGCGTTGGCGACCTCGGCGCCGTGGTCGCGACGGACCACATGCAGCCCGAGGTCGAGTGCGGCCGCGCTTCCCGCGGCGGTGAGGATGTCACCGTCGTCCACGAACAGCACGTCCGATTCGAGGTGGACGGCGGGGAACCGGGAGCGGAAGGAGTCCGCCCACTGCCAGTGGGCCGTGGCCCGGCGCCCGTCGAGGACGCCGGCCTCGGCCAGGGTGAAGGCGCCACTGCAGAACCCGATCAGGCGAGCGCCGCCCGCGTGCGCCCGTCGGACGGCGTCCAACACGGCGGGCCGGCGTGGAACCTCGACATCGGGGCGATTGGGGACGATCAAGGTGTCTGCCGCATCGACCGCCTCCAAGCCTGCGACCCCGGTGAGGGTGAAGAATCCGTCTCGCATCACGATGGAGGGATCGGGGGAGCAGAGCCGGAAGTCGTAGAGCTCGCGGCCGATCTCCGGCCTGCGCAGACCGAAGATCTCGGTGGCGCAGCCGAGCTCGAACGGGTTCGAGTTCTCGTCCACGATCACGACCACCCGGTGTGCGCCCGCCGCTCGAGCCTGGTGCGAGGATTCTTTCGCCATATGCAATTCCTAGCACTCACCCTGCCGGTGCGAGACAGCCGAGGATGAGGCCATGAGCAACCAGCCGATCTCCCTTCCCCAGGCCCTGGCCTCCTTCGACGCGCTGTGGAGTCCGCGCATCGTCACGCGCGTCAACGACTACGACGTCCGGGTCGCCAAAGTCGAGGGCGAACACGTCTGGCACACCCACGACGACACCGACGAGTTCTTCCTGGTGCTCGAGGGGGAACTGCACATCTCCCTGCGCGAGTCTGAGGGTGAGCGCACGGTCCTGCTGTCGCAGGGGGCGGTCTTCACCGTTCCCGCAGGTACGGAGCACAAGCCGGCCGCGCCGTCCGGTGCCGCGATCCTCATGTTCGAGCCGACCGGGACGCCGACCGTGGGCGACCGCCACGAGGAGATCCCCGCCCACGTGGACTCGACGACCGGACACATCCTCAACGCCTGAGCAACAGGACGAGGCGGGAACCACCAGCTGGTGATCCTGCCGCAAGCGAGGCACGGAGGAGGGGCCTCCTGTGTGAGGACGCCGGCCGCGAACCGGAGCCGACCGCCGCCGGCGGATCACCGTCGTCCGTCGCCACCGCGGCCGGGTTCAGCCGGCCGGGTGCACCGCGGCCAACCGGGCCTCGAAGCCGTCGAGGATCGCCTGGAGGCCGAATTCGAAACTGTTCCCGGGTGTCGCGGCGTAGTCGACGGCGGCGTCCGTGCCGAGGCGTTCGCGCAGCCGGGGGAACTCGCGGGCGATCTCGATGCTGCGGGCCACGGTGTCGGCCAGTTGTCGTTCGGCGTCCCCGCTGCGGCCCAGCCGTCGGGTCAGTGAGACCTGGGCGGCCGGTGCGAGGGCGCTGCCGAGCACGAAGACGAGCACCGTGGTGGCGGCCCGGTCCGCGTCGGCGGGGGCGAAGCCGGCGGTCTCGTAGACGGCGAGGCTGTGGTCGTCGTGGCGGGCCTTGCCGGGGCCGTAGAGCAGGTGGCTGCCGAAGGCCTGCCCGAGCCAGGGGTGCCGGGTCAGCATGGCGTGGATGCCGGTGGCCTGGGCGGTGGCGGCCGTGCGCCAGTCGGTGGCCTCGAGATCGGAGATCTCCACCTCCTGCCAGATCGCGTCCCCGGCCAGCCTGACCAGGTCGTCCTTGGTCTTGACGTGCCAGTAGATCGCGGTGGCCGCCGAGCCGAGGCGGGCGCCGAGGCTGCGCATGTTGAGGCCGTCAAGTCCCTCCTCGTCCAGGAGTTCGATGGCGGCTCGGATGATCCGGTCTGCGGTCAGGGTCTCTCGCGGCATGCCGGGCAGCCTACTTGAACTAAGTTCATCCAGGTACTTGTACTTTGTTCAACCGGCGCCCTACGCTCTGTCCTGTACTTAGTTCAAGTCAACGGAGGGGATCCCGATGTCACAGCAGAGGCTGGCCGAGTTCGTCGCGGCGCAGGCCGAGAGGTTCGGCATCCCCGGCGTCGCCGTCGGGGTGCTGACGGGTGGCCGGGAGATCTACGCCTCGCACGGGGTGACCAGCCTCGGCCACCCGCTGCCGGTCGACGAGAAAACCTTGTTCCCGGTGGCATCGGTGACCAAGACCTTCACCGCGACCGCGCTGATGCGTCTGGTCGCGGACGGAAGGGTGGACCTCGACGCCCCGGTCCGTCGCTACGTTCCCGAGCTCCGGCTCGCCGACGAGCAGGCAGCCGAGCAGGTCACCGTGCTGAACCTGCTCAACCACACCGCGGGCCTCGACTGGAACCTCATCGACACCGACCAGGGGGACGGCTCGCTGGCCGCCTTCGTGGCGAAGCTGGACGGGCTGGCGATGATCGCGCCCCCCGGTGCCCGCGCCTCGTACAGCCAGGCCGGGTTCAACCTGGCCGGCCGGATCGTCGAGAAGGTCACGGGCCTGCCCTTCGAGCAGGCCATGGCCGCACTGGTGCTGGAGCCCGTGGGGCTGTCGGACACCGTCTTCGGGCTGGACGAGGTGATGATCCGCAAGTTCGCCGTCGGGTACAACCGTGGCGAGGACGGGGACCTGCGGGCCGCCCGGCCGTGGAAGGCCTTCAGGGAGGGCGCGCGCGGCGACAACCCCGGCGGGGGCGCCGTCTCCTCGGCGAGCGACCTGCTGCGCTGGGCCCGGTTCCACCTCGGTGACGGCGGCGCCGTGCTGCCCGCCGAGGCGCTGCACCGGATGAAGGACGCCACGGTCGAGCTGCGCGCCAGCACGCTCGGCGACGCCTTCGGCATCTGCTGGTTCCTGCGCGACGTGGACGGCGTCCGGACGATCGGGCACGGCGGCTCGGGCAACGGCCAGTTCGCCGAGCTGCTCATCGTCCCCGAGCACGACTTCGCGGTCGTCTCGCTGGCCAACGCCGGCCCGGACGGCTACTCCTTCAACCAGTCCCTCGTGCGGTGGGCCCTGGAACACCACCTCGGGGTGGTCGAGCGGGCCCCGGAGCCCGTCCCGTACGCCGAGGAGCGGGCGCGGGAGGCCGCCGGCCGCTACGAGATCGACGCCATGAACCTCGACATCGCCACCGACGGGGCCCGGCTCACCCTCGCGGTCGGGATCAAGCCGGCGATCCGCGCGGCCTCGGACGCCGACATGCCCCCGGACTACGCGCCGGCCGCCATGGGCTTCCTGCCGGGCGACGGCGACGAGTACATCATCATCGAGGGCGGTCTGGCCGGGCAGCGCGGGTACTTCACCCGCGACGACGACGGCGCGATCGTGGGCGTCGACCTGGCAGGCCGGCTCTTCCGACGGCTGCCGGAAGCACCCTGACCGGGCGTCCGGGGACGGCCCGGATCGAGAGCCGGACCAGGGGGTCGAACCTGAGGGGGATGGCCCGGCCGGGCCCGTGGAGGTGAGAGCCGGCCTACGGCGCAGAGGGAGGGCGGACACGCCGGCGCCGTTGCGCGGGCGGTCCGGCTCCCCGGCGCCACCGCGTCTGTACGCAGGTCAGCAGTTCTCCGGGAGGTGGATTAATGGCGTATCCGGGTCTCCGCCCCTACGGATGGTCCAGGCCGGCTCCGGCACCGTAGATTCCGGCTGTCGGCCGACCGGACGTGCAGGAGCAACCAGGGGATCCCTGACCGCCGCCGCGGTCGGCCGACATCGTGCACGGGCATGCGGACCGAGCTGCGCCACCGACTTCCGGCCCACCCGGCCGACCGGCAGGCACACTGCGTTTCGGCAGCCGTTCGCAGCTGCTCAAGCGGCACGCGCGACACGGAGGCTCCTCCGCATGCCCGGGCACCCCGCGGCCCCCGACCTCGAGCAGGAGGGGGAGCGGGTTCGCCGGAACCGGTGTTCCGCGACCGACCGGACCCGGCCGGTGGCCCCGGTGCCACGCGTGGCAGCCGTGCGGACGGCGGACCACAGCCGTGCGGACGGCGGAAGCCGGAAGTCGGCATTCTCCGTCACGACCGGAGGAAACGCATCCCGGCGGGATCCGCGCGCTGCCGCGGGCGTACCGACGCCTACCGGCGGCGGGGAACCTGTGGCGATACTGGGTGGTTCGGTAGGCCGTACGTCGGAAGGAACCTGCTGCCTGCCAGGAAGCCCTCCGAAGGCGCGGACGGTGTGCGCGGCGGAGGACCGGAGACCGGGAGCGAGGGCGGTGGCATGACGGCGGCGCACGGATTCGGCTGGGAGCCGGTGCTGCGGCGCGCCCTCGCCGCCGACGGCGGCGAGCCCGTTCTGGTGTGGGTGGAGGGCACCGCCGGTGCGGGCAAGAGTCACCTTCTCCGCGAACTGGGCGCCCTGCCGGGGGCGGCGGCCGCGACCCGGCTGGAATGGCGGTGCGGCGTCCCCGGCGGCCAACCGCAGGAAGGGCCGCGGGAGGGTCCGGTCCTGCTGCTGGTGGATGACGTGCACCGGGCCGACGAGGACGAACGGGAGCGGCTGCGCCGCGTGCTGGAGGCGTCCTGGCCCGGTCTGGCGGCCGTGGTCACCTACCGCCCCGAGGAGCTGCGCACCCCCGGGCTGCCGCTCGGCACGCCGACGCCGAGGTATCCGTCCGGGTTGACGGTGCTGCGGAACCGGCTGACGGCCTGGGACGAGGAGCGCGTGCGTCGGGCCGCGACGGAGACGCTGGGTGACCGTTGTACGGCCGAGGTGGTCGGCCGGCTGCTGGAGCGTTCCGGCGGAGTGCCGCAGGTGGTCGTCGACCTGCTGGCGGTGGTGCGCGGGCGGCCGGCGGAGGAGTGCACGGCCGGCGACGTGGACGCGGCCGGGGTGCCGGTCCGACTGGCCGAGCTGGTCCTGGGCCGGATGTCCGCCCTGCCCGCGGCCGACCGGCCGATCATCTGGGCGGCCGCCGTGCTGGGTGAGCCCGCGGGCCGGGACGAACTGATCGGCGTCTCGGGGCTCGGACCGGCGCGGGGCGGGAGCGCTCTGCTGGCGGCCTTGACCGGGGCGGCGCTGGCGGAGCTGGACGAAGGCTCCTACGGGTTTCCCGCCCCGCTCGCCGCGTCCGCCGTGCACGGAGCCGTGCCCGGGCCGCTCCGCCAGGAGCTGCACGAGCGGGCGGCGGACGTGTTGACCCGCCGGCAGCCGGTGCCGTGGACCGCCGTGGCCCGGCACCGCAGGGCCGCCGGCCAGGTCCGGGGCTGGCTGCGGGCGGTGGAGAGGGCGGCCCGGGCCGCCGCGGAGGCGGGCCGCCACCAGCACGCGATCGGGCTGCTGGAGCAGGCCCTCGCCTCCTCCCTCGTCCCGCCGCAGACCCGCGCCCGGCTGGCACCGCTGCTGGCCCGCAGCGCCGTGGTCGCCCTGCGGTCGGACCAGACCGTCGAGGTGCTGACGCAGATCGTGCGCGACCCGACCCTGCCTGCGACCGTCCGCGGTGAACTGCGGCTCGATCTGGGACTCATGCTGTGCAATCAGGTCGGCAGGTTCGCCGCCGGGTGGCAGGAGCTGGAAACGGCCGCCGCCGAACTCCGCGACGTCCGGCCCGACCTCGCGGCCCGGGCGATGTCCGCGCTGGCCATGCCCTACTGGCCGGGCTCGGCGATCGACGTCCACCGGAAGTGGCTGCGCAAGGCCCTGGCGGCCACCGCCGCGAGCGGGGACGAGGCCACGCTCGCCACGGCCGCCGTCGCCCGCGCCTCGCTGGCCATGAGCTGCGGCGACCGGGAGGCCTGGGAGCTGGTGGCGGCGCTGCCCACCGGCAGCCCGGACCCGGTCTGCCGCCGGCACGCCGCGCGCGGCCTGTGCAACGCCGCCGACGCCGCGGTCTGGCTCGGCTGCTACCAGCGGGCCGAGGCCCTGCTGACCGAGGGCCTCGACCTCTCCGCCGCCAGCGGCGCCCCGTACACCGAGCACACCGCGCTGGGGACGCGCCTGCTGCTGGAGTGGTGGACGGGCCGGTGGGCCGGCCTCGCCGAGCGGTGCGAGAGGTTCGTCGCGACCACCGCCGACATGCCGTTCATCGCCTCCGACGCCCGCGTGGTGCGGGGCCTGCTGGCCTTCGCCGAGGGCGACTGGGGGGCAGCGCTCTCCTGGCTGTCCGGGCAGGGGGCGATCACGCCGGAGAACATGCCCACGGCGCTGGCCGCGACCGCGTCGGGCGCCCTGGTGCGCCTGGCACTGGCGCGACAGGATCCGGCCGGCGCCGCCGAGCAGGCCCGCAGGGCGTGGTCGGGCGTGGTCGGCAAGGGGGTGTGGGTGTGGGCCGCCGAGCTCGCCCCGTGGGCCGTGGAGGCGACCGCCCGCGCGGGCGACCTGCCTGCGGCGCGGGCCATGGTGCGGGACTTCGCCCAAGGCGTCGAGGAGCGCGAAGCGCCCGCCGCCCGGGCCTCGCTCAGCTGGAGCCGGGCCGTGCTGGCGGAGGTGGAGGGCGAGCAGCAGCAGGCCGCGGACCTGTACGCGCAGGCCGAGGCGGCCTACGGGACGCTCCGCCGGCCGTACGCCCGTGCCCTGACCGCGGAGGGAGCGGCGCGCTGCCTGCTGGCGGTACGGTCGCCTGGTCCGGGCGGCGCAGACGGGGAGGCAGCGCCCCCTGGCACCCCGTCCGGGCGGTCACCCGGCGCACCGGAGGCGGAGGGTCCCGGCGACGGGGCGGCCGACGCGACGGCGCAGCTGGTCGCCGCACTGGACTCCTGCACGCAGCAGTTCGGCGACCTCGGCGCGACCTGGGACGCTGCCCGGGTCCGAGCCCTGCTGCGTACGCAGCAGCCGGCCAGGAAGGGCCGTCCACCGGGCCGGCCCTCGCACGCGGACGAGCTGTCGCCCCGGGAGAGCGAAGTGGCGCAGCTCGCGGCGAGCGGGCTGACGAACCGGGAGATCGCGGCGACCCTGCACCTCTCCTCCCGGACCGTGGAACAGCACGTGGCCCGTGCCATGCGGAAGACGGGTGCGTTCTCCCGCCACGACCTGGCCCGTCACACGTAGCGGCGAGGGGGCGGAGTCGCCCGTCCCCGCAGGAGCCCGCCCGGTCGGGCCGGTCCGCCCGGAACGCCCGGTACGCCCGGCCGGTCCGGTACGCCAGGTGGCTCGGCGGGGCTGTGCCCCGGCCCGGTCAGCGGGCGATCGCCTGGTCCGGGTGGAGGCGGTCCCGCACGTCGTACGCGGCGAGGAAGCTGTCGCACTCCCAGGACGCCACCGTGGCGTCCGCCCAGTCGAACGCCCAGCCGGGGCGTACTCCGCGGGCTCCCCAGCCGTCCGGCCGTCTGCGGGGGATCGCCACCCCCGCCGCCTGGGCGGCGAGCGCCGCGTCGCAGGTCCGGCGGGCGATCCGGACGGCGTCCGCCCCGGTCTCGGCCGGTCCGGTGAAGACGTGCAGGCCACGTTGCTCGGGTCGGCCGAGGTTCCTGGTGGGGACGCTGACCTGGAAGTAGAACGGGGTCATGACGCCATCTCCCTGTGTCGCGCGGGTGCCCGGTGCCGGCGGCAGCCCCGGAGGCGCCTCGCGCGGCGGGCCGGGGCCGCACGGGCGGGCCGGTCATCCGGTCGGCCGGCGGACCTTCAACCTAGGGCGCGGCCGACGGGGTGAATATGCGGGGCCCGGACATCGGTATACCTGATTAATCCCCGGACGCCCGTGGCGCGGTACTCGGCGGCGCCGAGGCCGTCCGCCCGCACCGGGGTACCGCGGTGCCGGGGCCGCAACGGGATCCGCGCCCCGGCCCGCGCCCGGGGACGACCGGCCCGGCCCAGCGCCCGGCCCCGGGTGCCCGTCGGCCGGCCGCCGCCCCGCACCACCGGGTCGGCCCCTCCGGCGGGCGGGCGGCGGCGGGCGACTGCGGCGCGACCACGGAAGGGCTACCGGCGCGTCAGGCCACGTGCAGGGTGAGTTCGGCGGTGTGCACCTGCCCGGCCGTCCGGAACTGCAGGAAGACCCGCCAGTTCCCGGGCCTGCCGAGCAGGGCGTAGAAGGTCAGGGACGGTCCGCCGTGGTCCCCGGCCACGGGAGTGATCGGGTGGAGGTGGGCGAGTGCCTGGTCCCCCTGGTGGAAGGCGCTGAGGTGGGCGTAGCTGTCGAGGTACGGCTGGAGATCGGTGACCGGCCGGCCGTCCCGGCTGATGCTGACGGTGAGCGGGCCCGCCTTGCCCGCCGTCAGGTCGCCCTGGACGGTGGCGGTCCAGCCGTCGACGGTGGCACTGTCGCCGGCGGCGGGGAGCGGTACCGCGGTGGCCGTGCCGGGCACGGTCAGGGTGCGGCCGAGGACGAACTCCTTGCCCTTCCGGGGGCCGGTGTTCGGGGTGAAGGAGGCGTACAGCCGCCAGGTGCCCGGGTCGAGGGCGGCCGGATCCGCGGTCCAGGTGCCGTCGGCGGCCATCGTCGGGTGCAGGTGCTGATAGCCGGTGAGGTCCGCGCGGATCGCGTAGAAGTGCAGCTTCTCGGTCTGTACCTCGGCGAAGTCGGTGATCGGCCGGCCGTCCGGCCCGGTGATGGTGAACGGGTAGCTCACCGGCCGGCCGGCGGGGAGCTCGGTGGCAGGGGAGTCCAGACGGTAGCCGTCCCGCTCGGCCGCGAGGCCCTCGTCGGTGGTCATGCCCGCCATGCCGGGCATCCCCGAGGGCGGCGAGCCGGGCGTGGCCGTCCCGGTGTGGTCCATGCCCGGCATGGCGGAGTGCGCGGAGTGGTCCGGGCGCGGGGACGAACCGCAGGCGGCGAGCGCGAGCAGGGCGACGGCGCCGGCCGCCAGGGTGAGTGAGCAGAGGTGCAGGAGACGGTGTCCGGCCGGAGTCACGGGCAGCCCTCCGCCGAGGCACCCGGTGTCGCGCAGCCACGGGGCGTGGCGGCGAGGGCCCCGGGGGCCGTCCCCGGTCCGGTCCTCGCCGGTTCTTCGTGCTCGGTACGCGTGTTCACTCTGCCCGCCCTGGTGTGCCCGTCGTGCGTCCGGCCGTTCGGGCCGCCTTCCTCAGGAGACCCGGGCGGCCGGCCCCGATAACGGAAAAGTGCGTGCGCGGGCAGGTCCGCCCGCAGATCGGACGCGGTTTCACATCCCCCCGCGACTCCGTGTCCTGGCCCGGGCAGGGGTGGGTGGCCGGTTTTCGGGAGTTGCCGGACGGCCGGGGCGGGCGGATACGACTGCCGCGAGCCCCCCGGGGGCCGCGGCGGTGCTTCGCCGCGCGACGGGCCGGTCACCCCTGCGTCCGCGCCCGGACGGTGCGTACGTCGCAGGGGCCGGGCCCTCGGCATCCCCCTGAGCAGTGATTCCGGTGGTCCCGACGCCCGCGCAGTCCAGGTAGTCGCTCCGGTCGCGGACCGAGTTCCCGGGGGCGGCGGAATTCTTTGCATCGGCCGGGTTCGGGCCCGCCGCCGGGCCAGGTCGTGCATGATGGGCGCCGTCGTCAGCCCGTCGCCGACCGGTCCCGGCCGGCGGAGAAGCAGGGAGCCCGAAGTGCCCAACCGGCAGAGCCGCCGCGCCGCCCGCACCGCCACCGTCCTGGCGCTCACCGCCGGGGCCGTCGCCCTGGCCGGAACGGCGGCGTTCGCGCACGTCGAGGTCGAGTCCGAGACCGCGCAGGCCCTCGCCACCAACGCCACGGTGGCCTTCACGGCCGAGGCCGAGTCCGCCACCGCGGGCCTGGCGAAGTTCCAGGTCGTCCTCCCCGAGGGCATCGCCCCGACGGACGTCACCCTCGCCGACGCCCCGGCCGGGTGGACTCTCGCGGCCACTCCGGACGGCTACACCGTCGGCGGCACCGCCCTGGCCCCGGGCAAGGACGCGGCCTACAAGATCACCGTCCGGCAGCTTCCCGACGCGAAGGAGCTGGTCTTCAAGACCCTGGAGACGTACAGCGACGGCCACATCGAACGCTGGATCGAACTCCCCAAGGCCGGCGCCGAGCCCGAGCACCCCGCACCCGTCCTCAAGCTGTCGCCCGCCGCGCCCGGCGCCACCCCGATCGCCCCGGCCGCGCCCGGCCCGACCGCCGCCGCCCCCAGTCCCAGCGCCTCCGCCTCCGCCTCCGCCTCCGCCAGCGCGTCCGGCCCGGCCGCCACGCCGAGCGCCGCGGCCGCCACCGCCCCCGCGCCGGCCACCAGCAGCGGGGACTCCTCGTCCCCGGTGGTTCCCATCGTCATCGCCGTGGCGGCCACCGCCGTGGTGGCCGTCGCCGGCACCTGGTGGTGGCGACGCCGGAACCGCGGCACGGGGAGCTGAGCGACCGCGCCCGAGCCACCCGGCCGGCCGTACCCGCCGGGACGGCTGCCGGGCCGGGGGCGGCAAGTGCGGTGGTCATGGGGTGCTGCTCCTCACGACGGCGGGAACGGGGGCGGCGGGAACGGGGACGGCGGGAACGGGGACGGCGGGCCCGTCCGCGGGAACGAGGGTGGCGGGGGTGCGGGTGAGGGTACGCAGGACGAGTTCCACCCGGACCTGGGCGGCGCCGGCGCGCAGCAGTTCGGCGGTGATGCCGCGCAACTCCTGCGGTCCGGTGCAGGCGAGCTGGAGTTCCAGGTCGGCGTCGCCGGCCAGTGACAGGCCGCTCTGTACGGCGGGGAGGCGGGCGGCGAGCCGGTCGAAGTCCAGCGGGACGGGGCCGGACCTGACCCGGGCCAGGGCCCGCAGTGGCCGTTCCTCGACAGGCGTCGCGGGGCCCGGCCGCGCGCCCGTGACCAGGTGCAGTGCCCGGGCCGGTGCGCCTGGCCGGCCGGGGTGGCCTTCGGCTGCGGACGGGTACGGCGGTGCCGTCACGACTGGTGCTGGAGCTGGGCGAGGGTGAGGGCCACGGGGGCGGCGGGCGGCGCGGTGACCGGCGGCGCCACCAACTGCGGCTCCAGCACGAGGGTGTGGACGCCCAGCGGGGCGGCCAGCTCGCGCAGGGCCGACTCGGTGAGGACGACCGACGCGTGTCCGGGGCCGAGCAGCGCGGCGAGCGCCCCGGCGGAGCCGAAACCGACGGCGCAGCGGACGCCGTCCCGCCGACGGAAGAAGCGCAGGACGACGACGGACCCGGCGGCGCGCACCGGGACGTGCCGGACGGTACGACCGGCAGGCTCCGAAGTGGCGGTGTCGGTGCGGACCATGGTGGTGCTCCTGGGTGGTGGAGTGGGTCAGCCGGGTCCTCGTCGACCCGTACGGGAACCAGGCCGACGCTAGCCGGGCCGGCTCCGCCGGGACGGCGCTCTGACGCTCCCTTGACTGCCTCCGGCCCGGTCCTGACGGGTCGTTGACACCGGCCTCACCCGGACGGCCGAGCGGCCGCACCCCGGCCTTCGCCCCGGGCCGGGCCGGGCGTCAGGGTGGCGTTCGGATCACCGCCCGCCGCGTCAGGGGCGCGTCAGGACCGGCCGGCCGACGGCGTCCGGCGGGGTTTGCTGGCGGTCCGCAGAAGCTCGGGAGAAGGGCCGGAGATGGACGGGAGCCAGCAGGGCGCCGGTGCGCCGCAGCGGGTCGTGGTCGGGGTCAGCGGGTTGCTGGGCAGCCTGGCGGCCCTGCACCGGGCGGTCGCCGAGGCCGGCCGCCGGGACACCGAGGTGCTGGCCGTGCTGGCCTGGGAGCCGCCCGGCGGCGAGTTCGGGTACCGCCGGGCGCCCTGCCCGCCGCTGCTTGCCGCCGGCCGGGACGCGGCCGCCGCCAGGCTCCGCGAGGCGCTCGACGCGGCCCTAGGTCCGGCCGGCCCCGGCGTGCCGATCGGCGCCCGGGTGATCCGGGGCGACGCCGGGCATGCCCTGGTGGGGACGGCCGACCGGCCGGGGGACCTGCTGGTGGTCGGTACCGGCACCGGCAGTTGGCTGCGGCGCGGCCTGCGCCCCTCGGTGACGGCGTACTGCGTCTGGCACGCCGCCTGTCCGGTGCTCGCCGTGCCGAGACCGGCCCTCCAGCGTGAGCTGGAGACCCTGCACCGCCGCAACTTCTGGCACCTGCCGACCGAACCGGCGCCGGTCCGTTGAGGAGTGACACCGTCATGCGGATGTATTGCGCCCGCCCGGGCGGCCACCCCTACCGACCGGTGGTCGACCGCCTGCCGATCGCGATGTCCGGGGCCGTGGCCCTGACGGCCGCCGCCGCGCTGGACTGCGCCCTGGCCGTGGTCGGCGAGTCGCACGCAGGCTGGTTCGCGTTCGCCGCCTTCGGGTGGCTCTGCGCCGCGCTGGGCCGCTGCTCCCGTCCGTCGGCCGCACCGCTGATCGGCGGCTCGGCCTGGCTGTTCCCCAACGGGTTCGCCGAGCACCGCCACGGGGAACCCGGCTGGTCCGGTACGGGTACCGAAGCCGCGCATCTCGGCGTCCTCACCGCCGCCGCCACCTGGACGAAGTCCTGCCCCGCGCCCTCGACTCCCTGTCCGACCCCGACGCCCCTGTACAGCCGCTCCACCTGGCGGACGCCCCGGCGGTGCTCGCCGACCCGCCGCTGCTGGAGCGGGTCCTCGCCAACGTCATCACCAACGCCCTGCGGTACAACGCCCCCGGCGCCCCGGTCCTGCCCTCTGGGCGAGGGGCTCAAGAAGGCGCTCAAGAAGGCGCTCAAGAAGGCGGTCAAGAAGGCGGTCAAGGGCGCTCAAGCCGTTGTCGACGGCGGCGCGTTCCGCTTCGGTGGGCGGAACCCTCACCAGCATGTTGCCGGAAGTCGGGCTTGGAATCGACGAGTTGGGCCTTCGTCGATTCCGTGCGGATGAAACCGCAGCGGGCGCGGGCCATGCGATGCCGGCTGTTCGAAGAACACGTAGGCGCACGGCCCGTGACCGAGATCGTAGTACCGCCCTCGGTTTCCGGCGGCCGCGGCCCTGGAGGTGGGGCCCGGGGAAGGTTCGCCGGCCCGGACGAGGCATCCGGGCCGGCGAACCTTCCTCGTCACGTCACATCTGAGGGTCCGGCTTGAGCAGCGCGAACACCGCGCCGAAGGGGTCCGCGAGCCAGGAGATCCGGCCGACGTCCGGCACGTCGGCGGCCGGCATCAGTACGGAGCCGCCGTTCGCCCGGGCGGCGTCGACGGTGGCGTCGACGTCCGGTGCGTGGAAGTACGGCACCCAGCGGGGCTGTTCGACCCCGCCGCCCGCACCGTCGCCGAGCGGAGCGACCCCGCCGAAGGAGGCCGCCCGCTGGTCGCCGTCCCGGACGCTGAGTACCCGGTACGTCATGCCGGGCACCTGCATCTCCTCGCTGCGCCAGCCGAAGAGGCCCTGGTAGAAGGTGATGTCGGCGAGCGGGTCGGGCACGTGCAGTTCGGCCCAGAGCATGGTGCTCGGGGCCGAGGTCAGCCCGAGCCCGGGGGTCCTGCCGGGCTGCCAGAGCGCGAACTCGGCGCCCTGCGGGTCGGTGGCCTGTGCCAGCCAGCCCTCGCCCATCACATCCATGGGCTCCATCCGGACGGTCCCGCCGCCGGCCCTGACGGCCGAGACGGTGGCCTGGGCGTCCTCGGTCTTGAAGTGCACCATCCAGGCGGACTTCGCCCCTTCCTCGGTGAGCGGTCCGAGTGCGGCGACGGTCTTCCCGTCGACCTGGAAGAAGCCGTACCCGCCCGCTTCCGGGCCGGCCGAGGCGAACTCCCAGCCGAAGACCGCACGGTAGAACGCGGTGGCGGCGTCGGTGTCGGGGCTGCCGAGATCGAGCCAGTTGGGCGATCCGGTACTGAAGTCGGTGCCGAGCATGGAGGGTCCTCCGGGAGGGGTGGCGATCGGGTCAGAGTCACGATGCCAACCGCGGCCGGAGCTGTCCGCGTCCGAGGAGCGGGCGGACACCGGGTTCACCCGGACGAACCAGCGCCGCGCCGAGCCCGTCCGGCGGACCGGCCCGGCGCACGGGCGCACCCTCGGCCCGGGCCCGACCGGTGGCCCGGCGGTGGGCTCGACCACCCCTGTCGCGTCGTGATCGTCGCCACCGGGGGAACCCGCCGGGCCGGGCATTCCGGGCGCCGGCGCATCCGTGCCGGCGGGGGCAGAGCGGCAGCGGACGTCCGCCCCCGCCAACGCCCGGGCACGCTCCGCAGGACGAGCCGGAGGCGCGCCGGCGCAGGCCGCCGGCGGGCTCGCCGGGCGCGGGTCCGCGCCGAGGGGGACCATGAGAGGGCGGATGCCGGGCGCCGGGCTGCCCGCCACCGGCTCGGACCGCGCATCCCCCCGACGGCGGCCGGGCCGGCGTGCCCCGCACGGCGAGGCCGGCGGCGTCCCCGGTCGGCGGGCCGGTCGGGCAAGGCGGGTGTGCAGCGGTCAGGAGGTGGCGGACCGGACGGTGAGCGGCGGGCTGGACCACCACATCACCCGCAGGCCGGTGCGGGACTGCGGGAAAAGGCGGGTGAGGGATGACTGCGGACGATGCGTCCGGGAGCGGCCCCCGCCCGGCCAGGGTCTCCCCGTCCCCTCCCGGTGGCCTGTTGGACGTGCTGGGCGTCGCCGCGGTGGTGCTGGACGCGCAGGGGCGGATCGCGTTGTGGAGCCCGCAGGCCGAGGAACTGTTCGGCTGGAGCGCCGAGGAGGCGCTCGGCCGATTCGCCGCGCGGCTGATGGTCGCCGAGGAGAACGTCGACCTGGTCATCGAGTTGTTCGCCCGGGTGCTGAGCGGCGGCGACAGCTGGGCCGGGGTCTTCCCGATCCGGCACAAGGACGGCGGCAGCAGGGCGGTGGAGTTCCGCAACATGCGCCTGCTGGACGAGCACGGCGACCGCTTCGCGCTGGGGATCGCCGCCGACCAGGCCGTCCTGGGCAACGTCGAACGGAACCTCGCGCTGTCGACCCGGCTGGTCTCGCAGTCCCCGATCGGGTTCGCCGTGGTCGACACCGACCTGCGGTACGTGCTGGTCAACCCGGCTCTGGAGCGGATCAACGGCCTGCCCGCCGCGCAGGTGATCGGGCTGGGCGTGCGCGACGCCCTGCCCTTCCTGGACGCCGAGGCCATCGAGTCCGCGATGCGCCGGGTGTTGGTCACCGGCGAGCCGATGCTGAACGTGAACACCGTCGGCCGGACCCCGGCCGACCCCGGGACGGACCACGCCTGGTCGGGCTCGTTCTACCGGCTGGAGGACGGCGCCGGACGGGTGATCGGCGTGGCGGTCACGGTCGTGGACGTCACCGACCGGTTCCGGGCGGCCGACGAGGCAGCCCGGGCGCGGCGCAGGCTCGCCGTGATCGCGGACGCCTCCGTCCGGATCGGCACCACCCTCGGCCTGGAGCGGACCGCGCGCGAGCTCGCGGACCTGGTGGTGCCCGAGCTGGCCGACATCGCCGCGGTGGACGTCCTGGACGCGGCCCTGGGCGGCCGGCCCAGCACGGAGGCTCCGACCGGACCGGCGACCTTCCGCGCGCTGGCCGTCACGGCGGACCGGCCCAGCGAGGCGCTCCGCGCCGCCGACCCGGTCGGGGAGCCGGCCAGGTACGAGGCCGACCGCCTGGTCACCCGGTGCGTGACCACCGGCCGGCCGATCCTCGTCCCCCGGGTCGGGCCCCGGGACCTGAGCCGGATCGCCCGCGACCCGGACGCCGCCGCCCAGCTCGCCGACGCCAGCCTGCACTCCTACCTGGCGGTGCCGCTGATCGCCCGCGGCGAGGTGCTCGGCGCACTGGACCTCAAGCGCACCACCAACCCGCTGCCCTTCGACGAGGACGACCTCGCGCTGGCCGTCGAGCTCGCCGGCCGCGCCGCGGTGTCCATCGACAACGCCCGCTGGTACCAGAGCGAACGCGGCGCGGCCCTCGCCCTCCAGCGTCACCTGCTCCCGCAGGACCCGCCCCGCCTGACCGGGCTGGAGATCGCCTACCGCTACCAGCCGGCCCAGGCCACCCAGGAGGTGGGCGGCGACTGGTTCGACGCCATCCCCGGGGAGGGGGACACGTCCGTCCTGGTGATCGGGGACGTGATGGGCAGCGGGATCAACGCCGCGGCCGCCATGGGGCAGCTGAGGACGGCCGCCCGGACCCTCGCCGACCTCGATCTGGACCCGAGCCAGGTGATCCGGCACCTGGACCGCATCACCGCCGGTCTGGGCGAAGCCATGGCCACCTGCGTCTACGCGGTGCACGACCTGCGCCGCGCCCGGTGCCGTCTGTGCAACGCCGGCCACCTGCCGCCCGTCCTGGTGCCCCGCCACGGCCGTCCCCGCCTGATCGACCTGCCCACGGGGGCGCCGCTCGGCGTCGGCGGCGTCGAGTTCGAGGCCAGGGACGTCGACCTCGACGCCGGTGACCTGCTCGTCCTGTACACCGACGGTCTGGTCGAAACCCGGGACCAGTCCATCGACGCCCGGCTCGACCTGCTGCTGAGCCTGCTCGACGGCCCGCGGCGCTCCCTGGACGACACCTGTGACCACCTCCTCGGCGCCCTCCGGCACCCGGACGACCACGACGACGTCGCCCTCCTGATGGCCCGCGTGCGGTCCGACCCGGGTGACGCGCCGGGGCCCCTGCCGCCCTGATCGTCCGCCGGCCTGATCATCCGTCGAGCGGGCGGGCCGGTGCTCCGGTTCGGGCCGCGGGGCCGTGACGATCGGTGGTGTGCGGGCCGGGGCGGGTGTCTCGCGACGTCGGCATGAGTGGCCCGCCGCTTCCGCGGGTGAGCGGTGAGCGGTACTGGGTGCTCGGTGCTCGGTTCTCGGTGCGCGAACAGCGGCGACCCCGGCACCGCTCGGGTGCCGGGGCCGCCGCGTCGGCGTGGTCGCCGGAAAGGTCAGGCCTCGTCGTCCTCGAACGAGCCCGCGTCGCCGCCTACTGCCAGAGCGATACCGCCGGTGGCGGCCGCGTTGCCGCCTACCGCGAGCGCCCAGCCGTCCTCGGCGGAGGCGTCGCCGCCGACCGCCAGGGCGCCGGCCGGCCACTCGGCCTCGTCGGCCTGGACAGCGTTGCGCGGGGGGTTGTGGTGCGCCGAGGCGGCGGTGGCGGTGCCGAACAGGGCGAGGCCGGCGACCGCGGCGACGGCGGCGGCCTTGGCGAGGGTGGAACGCATGGAAATCCTCCAGGAGCGGGGAATGGGACGGCACTCATGCTTCAGCACCCATCCCTTTCCGCGTACGAACCGCTCCGTGGCCTCACCCGTTCGGACCGCCCGTCCGCGCGAACGGCCCAGCCCGCGCGGCAGGAGGGGCCCCGGTCGACCTGCCGCCACAGTCGCGCGTCGTCCAGCGACAGGTTGAGGAAGCCCGGACCCGACAGGGTGGACGCCACCGCGGCGCCGTCCAACTCCCGCTGGAGCGCGAGTGCCAGGTCCCGGGGAGGGAGCCCGGCGGCCTTCGCCACGGAGACCGCGACGTTCGACTGGAAGTCGGCGTGCTCGGAGGGCCGGACCAGAGGTCCCGCCCGGACAGCTCGGGCGGCAGGACGCGGGCCATGGCTCCCGATACCGCGTCCTCCGCCAGGCTCTTCGCTGCACGTACCTCGGTCGCGGGGCTCCCTCTCCGGCGCGGACGCACAGTCCGCGGTGAACGTGTCCGGATGGTACGTGCGCCGACGGGTCGCGGGCACGGCGACATCGGTCCCTCCACCGTCGGGGAGCATCGTCGGAGCGGGTGGGTCAGAAGGCGTGCGAGCCGAAGCGGCCCCAGGCGACGACGGCGGTCAGGACCAGCAGGACCAGGCTCGCCGGGACGGCTTTGGCCTCACCCCGGCGCAGGTGCACGGCGGCCGCGCCGACCATGGTGACGGCAAGTCCGGTGGCCGCCCAGGGGACCAGCGCCGGGGCGATGTCCAGCGCGGCCGGGAGGATCAGGCCGACGGCGCCGAGGGCCTCGACGGCGCCGATCGCCTTGACCTGGCCGGCGGAGAAGTCCATGGCCCAGGTCATACCCGAGGCGGCCAGCTTCTCGCGGGGCTGCGTGGCCTTCATCAGGCCGGCGGCCAGGAAGGCCGCCGCGAGCAGCCCGGAAATGATCCACAAGGCGATGTTCATCAGATGGTTCTCCGCTCAAGGACTTGAATCTTCAACCGGAAGCTACGGGCGATTGAGTTGAAGTGTCAAGTAAAATGGAGGTTCTCCACCTTGAATCCTCAAGTGATGGAAGGTCAGCTGCGGGTCGGAACGGTCACGCTAAAGTGGTGGGTATGAGTACCGAAGAGCCCAGCTGGCTGGACATCGAGGAGCAGGAGACCTGGCTGGCCATGGCCGGCATGCTCGTACGGTTCCCCGCCGCCCTCGACGCCCAGCTGCAGCGCGACGCCGGTATCTCCCACTTCGAGTACCAGGTCCTCGCCGGACTCTCGATGACCTCGGAGCGCACCCTGCGGATGAGCGACCTGGCGGAGTTCGCCGCCTGCTCCCTCTCCCGGCTGTCCCACACCGCCAAGCGGTTGGAGGCCAAGGGATGGCTCACCCGCACCCCCGACCCGTCCGACGGTCGCTACACCCTCGCCGTGCTGACCGACGCCGGGTGGGACAAGGTGACCGCCACCGCTCCCGGGCACGTCGCCGAAGTCCGCCGCCTGCTCATCGACCCCCTGACGAAGGCCCAGTACAAGCAACTGCGGGAGATCGGCCGCCGGGTCAACGACGCCATCGGGCCGACCGGCGTCTGCCCGTCGGCCCGGACGGCCTGACGGTACCGTCGGCGCTGCCCGGTCGGCCTCCCTGGCGGCCGCTCCGACCGTCGGCGTCGCCGCCGGGTCCACGGGCGATCCGGCAGCGACGGCAGGGTGCCCCCGCTCCGCCGGTTCGCCGACCGACGGGACCGGACCTGCGTGCTCGTCCTGGCCCGGGCCGCCCGCCTGGGCGGTGCGGGGCAGGGACGGCTACCGTCCGCCCCGGCTCGTGATCTTCGTCCGGACCGCCTCCAGCTGCCGGGTCAGCTCCTCGGCGCGGCCCGCGGCCTCCCGCGCGAAGGTCGCGGCCTTGGCCGCCTCCGCCCGCCGGGCCCGGGCGGCCCCGGAGGTCGTGTCGAACGCGGCCTGGGCCTGCTCCAGGGCGGCACGGGACCGCTGCACCGCTTCGTCGCTGTCCTCCGCGGCGTACTGGGCCCGATCGGCCTCGCCCTGGGCGGCGGCAGCGCGCTTCTCCGACTGCTTCGCTTCCTTCCTGGCCTGCTTCAGCCGGCCGGCGAGCTCGGCCGCCTCGGCTTCGAGCCGGTCGGCTTCGTGTTGGTCCCCTTCGGCGCCGGACGGGCACTCGTCGGTGACGGAGCCGCCGCGGGTGCGGCCGGCGCCGGGCCGGGGCGCGGTCGCGCGGCCCGCTGCGGGTACCGGGCCGGTGGCCGGGGGCAGGGTGATCTCGGCGCCTGGGCGCAGCGCGGCGCCGAGGCGTCCGGCGGCGAACTCGGCTGCGGCCGCCGGGTCGGTCAGCGCGGCCTGCAGGGTCTGCGCCAACTCCTCCGCCGGTCCGTCGCCGACCTGCTGGCCGGCCTTGCGAGCTTCGTCGCGGGCCTGGGCGACGAGGGCGAGGACGACCTGGTGGCGCTGGGCGAGGAGGTCGCGGAGTTCGGCGCCGGCGAGGTGGTCCTGGGCGGCGCGCAGGGCCTGGCCGAGGTCCAGCAGCGCCGCGGTCTCGGCGGGGTGGGTACGGGTGAGGAGGTTGGCGAGCCAGGCCGCGGTGGTGGGCCTGCGCAGTGCGCGGATCCGCTTGGCGAGGGGGCGGTCGCCGTCCCGGCGTGCGCGGTCGGCAGCCTGGTCGCGAGCCTCGGTGAACTCCGCCGGGGTCAGCCCGTACAGTTCGTCGGCCACCTGGTCGAGGTCCATGCTCCGATTCCTTCCTGCGTACGTCCGGCCGGCGGCCCGGTGCGCGAGGCGCGTACCGGGTGCCAGGGCCGGTTCTTCCTAACGCTCCCGGGCCGGTCCGGGGAAGCGGGGCGGGCGCCCGTTCACCCGGGCGGGGAACAAGTCGTACCGGCGGCCGCTCCGGCCTTCCGGCGTTTCGGGCCGGGGCCCGGTCGGCGGAGCGGGCCCGGGTTCACGCCGGCGCGGCCGCGGCCGCGAACCCACCGACGGCCGCAAGGTTCGATCCGGGGCGCTGATGGGGCCGGGCCGGCTCTGTCGCCATCACCTTCCGGCCCGACGCCCACATTCTTCGGGGAGGCGGAGTGTTCCTTCGACGGGTTGGCGGATCGGTTCAGGGAACTGGCCTTCCTGAACCGGGGCTTGGACATCTCGCTGGCCACCGCCGATCGGACGAGCCCTGGTCGGTGCGCCTGCGATTCCCCGGCGGGGCACGGGACTTCGTCGTCCACCTCGACGAGCGGGCCGCGGCAGCCGTGCAGGGGGCGGTCATCGGCTTCGAGCGGGAGGACCCGCGGATGGCGGGGACGCTGGAGGTGGCCCTGCGGTGGCGCGGCAGCGGCAGGGAGCGGGTCCGCAGCTTCGCCGACAGCCGATCCACCCGAGGGGGCGGCTCGCACCAGACGGGATTCCGCGAGGGGCTGGCGGCCGCGGTGAACGCGTACGCGCGCGGGCAGCGGCTGCTGACGGAGGCGGACCCCGACCTCGACCCCGGCCTCGACGCCGACCGGATCGGCGAGGGCCTGACGGGGGTCGTGTCGGTCAAGCTGGACGACCCCGGTACGAGGGCTCCTCCCGCCCGGCAGATCCGGGCCGGAGGCGAAACCGGTCGGCCGGCCTCGGGTGTGCCCGGTCGGTCGCCCCCCCGGTGCCGGTCGGCATCGAGGGGCCGACGGGTGCCGGCCGCCCTGTCCGGGGGCGTCCGACTTCCTGCCCTGCCGGGGTGCTCGTCTCGACGGATCCGCCGGATTGGGCCCCGGCACGTGCGGTGCGGACCGCTCGGCCACTCCGAGGAGTGGCCGGGCGGGCGCAGGCTCCGTCAGTCGGCGAACTCCTCGAACGCGGCGGTGAGGTCGGCCGCGACCGACCGGGCGTCCCGGCCCTCGATGCGGTGGCGCGGGATGAACGCGACGAGCTCGCCGTCCTTGAAGAGGGCGAAGGAGGGGTGGGACGGCGGGATGTCGGCGAAGTAGGACCGCATCCGGGCGGTGGCCTCGATGTCCTGCTCGTCGAAGACCGACAGCAGCTGGTCGGGCCGCTTCGCGGCCTCCTCCAAGGCGATCCGTACCCCGGGCCGGGCCATGCCGGCGGCTGCGCCGGTGACGGAGTTCACCGCGATGAGGGTCAGGCCCTTCTTCGCCTTCTCCATGGCGGCGTCCACGGCGGCGGGGTCGAGCAGCTCGGTGAACCCGGCCTCGGTCAGTTCGTCGCGCATCGGCTTGACCAGCATCGGTGAGTACGGCACGCCAGGACTCCTCACTCCAGGAAACAATTCGACTACCCAATGTAAGGACTCGGAGTGGGTGGAGACGGTAACCCGCCCCGACACGCCCGGGGCCGGAGGCGGGCGTGTCGCCGGTGCGAGCCCCAGCAGAACCGTCGTGGGAACCGCCGGCCGGCCGGGGCCCCAGGCCTGCGGACGTGGGGTGTCGGCGGACGCTCCGCACCGTGGGTGGAGGACTCCGGAGAGGCTTGCGCGGCGTGGCCGCTCGCGACCGGGGAGGGATGCTCGCACACTGACCTCGCGGCCCCGGCGCGAGGAACCGGTCCGTCCTCGCGTGCGGCGAACGGCTGCCGACGACCCTGTCGGCGCGGACCGCCCTCGTAGGACGACGGGACCGCGGACGGCCCACCGAAGCGAAGGAGAACCCGGCATGTCGGAGGAAGCAGCTGGTGTCGTCACATCCGGCGGGCACGCGCCCGCGCGGATCGGTGAGGACAGTCCCGTCCCGTCGGTCCCGGTGCCGCTGCTCGCCGGCGTCGAGGCCGAGGACGACACCGAGCCGCACATCTGGCGGGGCATCGACTGAGCTGCTGCCACCTGGTGGGACGAGCGAGGGACGGCGCCGGGTGCCGGCCGTGGTGACGGACTGCGCGAGGGCGCGGTCGGTCGTCGGGGCGGTCGGCACGGTCGCCTGCTCGTCGACGGGGGGACCTGCCGGATGCCGAGCGGCACTCGTCGCAGGGACCTGGGCCGGGTCGCGGACGTGAACGGGTGGGGCCGTAGGGCCTGCCCGGTAGGGTCTCCGGACCCTCGACGCTCCCCTGCGCCGCGGCTCATGCTGGAGGGAGAAAACCCAGGTCGACGCCGGGTCCGTGCTGGCCCACCGACACCTCGGGTGCCGCCCCAGGCCGCGGTCGGCCCGCCCTCGCCGTGTCGACGGGCCTCCGGGCAAGGAGGATCCACGATGACCCCGTCGGCGCTCACCTCGGACGACTTCCACCTGCTGGCCGCCGCCGCCGGCGCGGCGCCGTCCCTGCACAACAGTCAGCCGTGGCTGTTCCGGCCGACCCCGGACCTGCGCGGTCTGGCCGTGCGGCTCGACCTGACCAGGGCCGTACCGACGACCGACCCGGACGGTCGGGCGCTGCACGTGTCGGTCGGAGCGGCGATCCTCAACCTCCGGGTCGCCGCCGGACGCATCGGCAGGCAGGCGACGGTTCGGCTGCTGCCGGACCCGGACGATCCGAACCTGGCCGCGGAGATCGACCTCTCCAGGCCCGCCTGGGGCCCGCCGGCGTTCGGCCGGGACCTCTACCCGGCGGTCACGCTGCGGCACTCCGGTCGCCGGCCGTTCACCGATCGCCCCGTGCCCCAGGTCGTCGTCGGCGAGCTGAAGGCGGCGGCCGAGGCGGAAGGCGTGTCGTTGGCGATGCCGGAGGAGGCCGGCGTGCGCCGGATCCTGGAGCTGACGGCCGAGGCCGAGCGGCGCACGGCCGCCGACCTGGCCCGCCTGCGCGAGACCCGGAGCTGGCTGAGGGCCGAGGCCCCGGCCGCCGACGGGATCCCGCTGAGCGTCCTCGGCCCGCTGGACCACGACGCCCGGGTGCCCGTCCGCAGCTTCACCGGCAGCCCGCCCGGGCCCGCCGTCCACACCGAGCGGTTCGAGGAACTGCCGCAGGTCGCCACCCTCAGCACCCGCACCGACCGGCCCCCGGACTGGCTCCGGGCGGGGCAGGCGATGGAGAGGGTGTGGCTGCTGGCCACCGATCACGGGTTGTGCGCCTCGGTGCTCCACCAGGCCGTCGAGTGGCCCGACACCCGCTGGCGGCTGCGCGACGCCTCCGAAGGCCCGGGGCACGTCCAGCTGGTGCTGCGCCTCGGCTACGGGTCGCCGGGGACGGCCACGCCGCGCCGCCCGATCTCCGAGATCCTGACCACGCCCGACGGCCGACCGGCGGGCGACGAACGCTGATCCGCCGTCGGGGCGTCGCGGACATGTGCCGACCCGCGAGCGCGTCCAGGTCATGGCCCCTGGGTGGGCCTTGCCGGAACTCCGGGGCTACGGAGCGGCCTCCTCGGCCGGTCAGGAGTGGCCGGGGCAACCGTGGACGGGTCAGCTGTGGACGGTGTCGCGCCGGCTGGCGGCGAGGGCCGCGTCGGTGTCGGCGGTGACCAGTTCGGCGTTCAGGTGGGCACCGGCCAGGGCCCCGGCCGCCGCCGAGGCGCCGACCTGGGCGGCCGGATCGGTGGCGTTGCCGGCCACCCGTACGCCCGCGACCTCGGTGGCGCCGGCCGGGCCGGTGACGAAGTGCCGTCCCATCCCGTCCGGCAGGTCCCGCATCGGCAGCCCGAGGGTCTCCAGGCCCTCGTCGCGCGCCCGCATCGAGGTCGCGACGGCGAGGACCCGCCGGGGGACGAGCCGGCCGTCCGTCAGGCGTACGCCCGCGATCCCGCCGTCCTCGGTGGCCACCACGTGGTCGACGGTGGTGTCGACGATCCGGATGCCGCGGGCGGCGAAGCGGGCCCGGGTGTCCTCGTCGAGCGCGGTGCCCCGGGTGAAGTAGACCAGGTCCTCGGTCAACTGGCGGAACAGCAGGGCGTGGTGGACCGAGGCCGGGCCCACGGCGAGTACGCCGAGCGGCTCGTCGCGGACCTCCCAGCCGTGGCAGTAGGGGCAGTGCACCACGCTGTGGCCCCAGTGCCCGGCCAACCCGGGGACGTCCGGCAGCACGTCCCGCAGGCCGGTGGCGATCAGCAGGCGGCGTGCGTGCAGGACGCCGCCGTCGGCCAGGGTGACGGTGAAGCGCGGATCACCGTCGGCGGAGGGTTCGGACGCGGCGGCCCGGACCACCTCGCCGGTCCGTACCGTGCCGCCGTAACGGCGGACTTCAGCGCGGCCCCGGGCCAGCAGTTCGGCGGGGGGAGTGCCGTCCAGGGCGAGCAGTCCGTGCACACCGGCGGCGGGCGCGTTGCGCGGGCTGCCGCTGTCGATCACCACCACCGAGCGGCGGGACCGGGCGAGCATCAGCGCCCCGTTCAGCCCGGCGGCCCCGCCGCCGATCACCACGGCGTCCACGGTCCCGCCCGGCAGTCGGTCGGCCGTACGTGCGGCATTCGTCCCGGTCATGTCGTCGTCCCCTTGTCGCTCTGGAGCCGTAGCTCTGTAGCTCTGTAGCTTTGTCGGTCTGTCGCTTGTCGTCGCTGTGCCGTCGCGGCCCGTGGTGCGGGGCCGGACACGATCGACGTTAAGCGCTCCTTGCCGGGCAGGCATACGATGTTGCCTATGACGCAAGAGAGTGGCGAGCTGGACAGCCTGGTACGCAAGAGGATCCGCGCCCTGCGGGTGGCCCAGGGCTGGTCCCTGGAGGAATTGGCCACCCGTGCCAAGGTCAGCCAGTCCACGCTGAGCCGGATCGAGAACGGCCAGCGCCGCCTGGCACTGGATCAACTCGTCACCCTCGCGCGCGCCCTGGACACCTCGCTCGACCAGCTCGTCGAGACCGCCACCGACGACGTCGTCTCCAACCCGATGATCGACGCGGCCCACGGCCAGATGCGCTGGCCCCTGAAGGCGGATCCCGGCATGACCGTCATCCGCCAGCGGATGACCGACCCGCCGCCCGACAACCCCGCCCGGATGCGCGCCCACCCGGGCCGCGAATGGCTGGTCGTCCTCTCCGGCACCGCGATCCTGCTCCTGGGCAACCGGCGCCTGCGGATCGAGACCAACCAGGCGGCGGAGTTCCCCACGATGCTCCCGCACGCCATCGGCGCCGAGGGCGGACCCTGCGAGATCCTGGGCATCTTCGACCGCGACGCCCGCCGCGGCCACCAGCGCGGCGAGGACGCCGAGAAGGTGACCCGGCCGGCGCCCTGACCGTCCGCGTTGCGTCTCCCGCAGCCCGGTCGGCCATCTTCTTGCGCATTCCGGGACACGTCGGGCCTCAGGCGCACGGCCCGCTTAGCGTGGGCCCATGAGCCACCCCACGCCGCACACCCGGCACGACGTCCACCAGCACGACGGTCACCAGCACCAGAGCCGCCAGCACGGCGGTCACCAGCACGGCGGTCACCAGAACCACGGTCACCAGAACCACGGTCACCAGAACCACGGTCATCAGAGCCAGGGTCCGGAGGGTGACGCCCACGACCAGACGGAGCTGCTCGACCTGGACGCGGAGGTGCTCGCCGAGCACACCGCGTCCGTCATCGCCTGGCTGCCCGTCGGGCCCGGCCCCCGCCGGATCGTGGACCTGGGCTGCGGCACCGGAGCCGGCACCCTCGCGCTGGCCGAGCGCTTTCCCGCCGCCGAGCTGACGGCCGTCGACTCCTCGGCCGCCCACCTGGACCGGCTGCGGGAGAAGGCGGCGGCGGCCGGCGCGGCCGATCGCGTGCGCCTGGTCGAGGCCGACCTGGACGCGCCGGCCTGGCCCGACCTCGGCGCGCCGGAGCTGGTCTGGGCCTCGGCCTCCATGCACCACATGGCCGACCCCGACCGCACCCTGCGGCAGGTCCACGAGCTGCTGGCGCCCGGCGGGCTGTTCGCCGTCGTCGAGCTGGCCGGCTTCCCCCGGTTCCTGCCCGCGGACGCCCCGGAGGACGCTCCCGGCCTGGAGGAGCGCTGCCACGCCGCGCTCGACCGCCACCATGCCGAGCAGTTGCCCCACCGGGGCGCCGACTGGGGGACCTTGCTGAGGAAGGCGGGCTTCACCGTGGAGGGCGAACGCACCATCACCGTCGACATCGCCTCACCCCGCACCGACGCGGTCGGCCGTTACGCCCTCAGCGGCCTGCGCCGGATGCGCGACGGCATCGAATCCGTCCTTTCGCCGGCGGACCTCGCCGCGCTGGACGGACTGCTCGACACCGACGGCCCGCACAGCATCCTGCGGCGCGACGACCTGAGCGTGCGGACCGAGCGCACGGTGTGGGCCGCCCGCCGCGCCTGACCATCAGCAGTCGTGCCGCGCTCCCGGCCCGCTCCGCCGGCTCCCGCAGCGGTGCCGCCGTCCGACGGGCGGGGGCCCTGCGCCGCTGCCTGGCCCGGGCCTCAGCCGACCGTCGTGCGGACCTTCGCCATCTGACCGGCCAGAACCTCCTGGGGTACCTTCGCCGTCGTGCCTCCGGACCCGGCGCCGGGCGAGAACACGGCAACGACGCTGCCCTGCCGGACGACGGTCAGTTCCTGCGTCTTCCCGTCCGAGGTGAGGGAGTAGGAGAGCGCCTCCTCGCCGAGCTTCGGCGCCGGCAGCGCCGCCACCGTGCCCGGCTTGGGGATGCTGCCCTCGTAGCGGGTGCAGGTGGTGAGCGCGGTCCGCAGATCGGCCAGCACCTGCTGCGCGCCACCACCGTCGAAGCTCGCCAGCATGATCTGGGTGAGGGCCGTGGGTGAACCCCCGCCGTCGGGGCCGACGGTGGTGAAGGCATAGGCCGCCGATTCGGGCTTGATCTTCCCGGTGCGGATGTTGTCGATCGGCTGGCAGTCGGCCGGCCGCGTGCTGAGCTGCGTCTTCCCGATCTCGATGGGCATCTCCATGCCGGTCCAGCCCTTGATGTCGCCGGGGCCGACCAGGGCGGTCCGCAGCTCCGCCTTGCCGAGCACCCGGGTGGATCCGGCCGGGGCCGGCGGCCGGGCGGCGGGGGAGGTGGCCTCGGCCGGGCCGCCGGCTGCCGGTACGCTCGCCCCCACCGCCGGCGTGCCCGAACCCGTCGGTCCGGCTGCCGTGCCGCCGCTGCCGCAGGCCGTGACCGCCAGGGCGGCCGACAGCCCGAGCGCCACCAGCACAGCGTTACTGCCTCGCATGACCGTCTCTCCGTTCAGGGCGCGGAGCTGCCGCCGACTGCCCGGGATCGGCAGTGGTCGTGGCCCGCGTCCGGCTGACATGCTGGCACAGCGGCGCGCCGGCGATCAGCTGGTCACGGTAACTCGTCACCGATATGACGATCCGTCACGATCTGGGGTAGCCTCCTCCGCGAGCCCCGGCTGGAGCCGTGCGGGGCGGCCGCCGGCAGGACGACGCCGCCCCGGGCGAGCGTCGGACGAAGGCGCCGATCCCGGTCACGGCCCGGCCGACGATCAACGTGTTGATCTCGCGGGTGCCCTCGTACGAGTAGAGCGCCTCGGCGTCTGCGACGAAGCGCCCGATGCTGTGGTCCAGCACGATCCCGTTGCCGGCCGGCAGCTCCCGGCCCCAGCCGACGGTCTCCCGTATCCGGGTCGTGCAGTAGGCCTTGGCCAGCGCCGAGTGCTCGTCCCGGAAGGTGCCGGCGTCCTCCAGCTGGGCCAGCCGGGTGACCATGCCCAGGCACGAGGTGGCGTTGCCGAGCATCCTGACCAGGAGGTCCTGGACGAGCTGGAACCGGGCGATCGGGCCGCCGAACTGCTGGCGCTCCAGGGTGTGGTCCAGAGCGATCCGGTACGCGCCGAGCATGACGCCGATGGCCTCCCAGGCCACCCCGCTGCGGGTGCGGCGCAGCACGTCGGCGGTGTCCCGGAAGCCGTTCGCCAGCTGGAGCCGGTCACGCTCCGGGACCCGGCAGTCGGTCAGCACGACGTCGGCGTTCTCGACCGTACGCAGGGCGATCTTGTTCTCGATCCGGGTGGCCGCGAAGCCCTCGTTGCGGCCTACCCGGAGCCGTGCCGGCCCCGCCGCCGGGGGCGTGCGGACGCCGAGTCCGGCCGCGCGCCCGCCGCTCCCGGGCCGTCGCCCGGTCAGGTGCCGTCGCTGTGCTCGAACGCGCCCCGGACCTGGTCGCGCCGCAGGCCCAGCTTCTTGAGGGTGTTGGCGACGTGGTGCTCGGCGGTGCGGGTGGACAGTCCCAGGACGCGGGCGATCGCCTGGTTGCCGGCGCCGGTGGCCAGCAGTTCGGCGACCTGCCGTTCCCGCGGTGACAGTTCGGGGCCGTAGCTGTGGCGGCGGCCCGGATCGGGGCGCCGCTGTCCGGTCTCGCGCAGCGCCTGCCGGCACCGCGCCGCGTCGGCGGTGGCGCCGAGCCGGGTGAAGACGTCGAGGGCGTGCTGGATGTGGCGGCCGGCTTCGCCGGGGTTGTGGCGGAGCTGGAGGCAGCCGGCCTGCTCCGCGACGCGGGCGGCGGTGTGGACCCGGCCCAGCGCCTCGTACCGGGCCTGGGCCAGCGCCAGGTGGGCGAGGGCGGCCGCGGGGTCGGTCGCGGCGGTGGTCATGCCGCGGCACCAGAGCACCTCCGCGGCGGCCGCCGGGGCATCGCGGCCCTCGATCCCGGTGGCCGCCTCGTCGGTCAGCCGCTCTGCCTCCGCCGGCAGGCCGCAGGCCAGGGCCGCCTGCACGGCGGTCGGCGTCAGGTCGTGGGCCCGGACCCAGACGCCCTTGTGCCGGCGGGCCGCCAGCGGCCGCCGCAGCCGCTCCCAGGCCGCCTCCGGGTCGCCCTCCAGCAGGTCGATCCGGCCCAGCAGGGTGACTCCCGCCTGGCCGACGTCCCAGCTGGCGTTCTCCTCGTCGGTCGTGGTGAACGTCGCCAGGTGCTGCCGGGCGGCGGCCCAGTACCCGCGGGCCACCTCCAGGGCCGCCCGGACCATCAGCGCGGCGATCCTGAACTTGGTGCCGTCGGCCGTCTCCGGCAGGACGGCCGCGAGCCCGTCGTCCAGGCCGGCCCACTGCCCTTCGGCGAGGTCGAGACGGAGCCGGATCACCGCGCAGCCCTGTTCGATGATCTGGTAGCCGGTGCGGCGGGCCGCCTCCTCGGCCTCGTCGTGCAGGGCCCGGGCCCGGTCGTTGCCACGCAGCATCGCCCCGTACGCGGCGTTGTAGAGCGCCCGGGCGCACTCGCGCTGGACGGCGCGGTCGGGGCTGCTGCGCGGCAGCTCCGCCAGGAGTTCGCCGGCCTTTGCGTCACCGGTCATGCCCATCAGGGTGATCCGGTTGGTCAGGACGGTCGCCCGGGCCAGCGGGTCGTCGCTCCGGGCGACGGTGCGCACGGCCTCGGCCATCAGGGCCTGGTCCTCCCCGGTGGTGCTGATCCGCGAGCCCCGGCCGGAGACCATGCTGAGCGCCGACATGGCGACGGCGGCCAGTCCGGGCCGGTCCGCCAGCTCGGTGATCGCCTGCTGCATCTGCGCGACGCTGTGGCTCCGGTCGGCGCTGCTGTCCACCAGGGCGCGGCTGAGGTTGAAGCGGATCTCGCCGCGGACCACGCTGGGCAGGGCCGGGTCGGCGATGATCCGGCCCAGGATCGCCGAACTGGTCGAGGAATCGGCGCGGTACATGGCGATCCGGCTGAGTTCGAGGGCGGTGCGGGCCCGCTCCTCGGACGGCAGCGCGGCCTCGGCGAGGAGTTGCTGCAGGAGTTCGGCGGCGACGCCGTCGTCACCCACCGCGGCCGCGTGGTCGGCGGCGGCCCGGGCGGTGGGCAGCCAGGCGGTGACGTCCCCGAGCCGGCGGGTGTGGTGGGCTATCTGGACCAGTGCGGGCGTCTGCCGGCCGGTAAGCGCCTCGATGGCGCGGACGTGCAGCCGGCGGCGGCGCGGGCCCGGTATCCGCTCGTACACGGCCTGACGGGCCAGTACGTGGCGGAACCCGTAGCGGCCGGGGCCGCGTTCGACCAGGACGTCGGCCAGCAGGGCCGCGGTCAGCGCCTCTTCCGCCTGCTCGTCCGCCAGCCCGGCCAGCAGCGCGAGTTGCTCCTCGCTGGTCGGCACCGCCAGCACCGCGGCGGCCTCGACCACCGCGACCGCACCCGGGCCGAGCACCGCCACCCGGCTGTTCACCGCCTCCTGCAGGGCGCGCGGCACCCCGGCCTCCTCCAGCAGCGAGGAGGCGCCGGTGCAGGCGCCGTCCTCCACCCGGTCGGCGAGCACCAGCAGGTCCTCCTCGGCGGCCAGCGGGAGCCCGCCGCTGCGTTCGAAGAGCTTGCGGCCGAGCCGGGCGGCGGCGGCCGGGCCGATCGCCGAGGCGGCGAGTTCGCGTACGTGCTCCTCGGTCAGCGGGGCCAGGGTGATCTCGGTGCCGCCGACCCCGACCGGCCGCCGGTAGGGCACACCGAGCACGTTGCGGGCGCCCGACAGGTCGTGCGCCCGGTAGGAGAGCACCAGGCGCAGGCCCTTGGGCGGGTTCCGGGCGAGCAGCAGGAGCAGGTCCCTGGTCGCGTCGTCCGCCCAGTGCAGGTCCTCCACCATCAGCACCACCGGGCCCAGCGCGCCCAGCAGGTCCTGCACCGCCCGCATCAGCTGCTGCTGCGGCCCCGCCCCGGGTTCATCCGTCTCCTCGGGCAGCCGCCCGGCGAGCTCCGGCAGGTAGGGGTGGAGTGCCGCGGTCGCCGGGCTGAGGTGCGTCCCGGGGCCGAACAGGGCGTGTGCGTCGCGCAGCGCGTCGACGACCGGGCCGAACGGCAGCGGTTCGCGCAGCGGATGGCACCAGCCCCGCAGGACCACCAGTCCTTCGTCCTTCAGCCGCGCGGCGGCCTCCCGCAGCAGCCGGGACTTGCCCAGTCCGGCCTCGCCCTCGACGAAGACCACGGCCGGCCCCTCACGCAGAGTCGCAGTGAGCGCACGCAGCTCGCCGCCGCGTCCGACGAACGCGAAACCCGCGCGGCGGCCCGACCCCGGCCCGCCGACCCACTCACCTGGCACGTCTCACCCTCTTGACCTGATCGACCGGCGGAACCGACCCTTCCACGCTACTCTGCGCCGCGGCTTTCCCGGTCACTCCACGTAGGCCTCGCGGCGAGCTCAGAGGCCGGTGTCACCGTCGGCGCGGATCGCCTCGCCGACCCGTGCGCGGGTCACGCCGAGCTTCTTGAGGGTGTTGGCGACGTGGTGCTCGACGGTGCGCGGGGAGAGGCCGAGGGCGCGGGCGATCGCCTGGTTGCCGGCGCCGGTGGCGAGCAGGGCGGCGACCTGCCGTTCCCGGGGGGAGAGGTCCGCGCCGTAGGTGCGGCGGCCGCGCGGTTCGGGACGCAGTTGCCCACCGGCGCGCAGGGCCTGGCGGCAGCGGGCCGCGTCGGCGGTGGCGTTGAGCCGGGTGAAGACGTCGAGGGCGTGCTGGAGGCCGCGGGCGCCCTGGCCGGGATTGCGGGTGAGCTGGAGGCGTCCGCCCTGTTCGGCGACGAGGGCCGCGGTGTACACCCGGCCGATGGCCTCGTAGCGCACCCGTGCCTGCTCCAGCAGGGCGGCGGCGGCCTCGGGGTCGGAGCCGGCGGCCAGCAGGCCCTTGCACCAGAGGATCTCGGCCTCGGCCCCGGGGCTGTCCCGGCCCTCGATCCCGGCGGCGGCCTCGGCGGTCAGCCGTGCGGCCTTCTCGGGCAGGCCGCAGGCCAGCGCGGCCTGCACCGCGGTCGGCACCAGCTCGGTCGCCCACCCCCAGCCGCCCTTGTGGCGCCTGACCGCGAGCGCCCCCTGCACCCGCTGCCAGGCCCGGCGGGGCTCGTCCTCCAGCAGGTCGATGCGGGCGAGGACGGCGACGCCCTCCTGCCCGAGCTGCCAGTAGCTGTGCTCCTCGTCGCCGGTGTCGAACGGTGCGAGGTCCTCCCGGGCCCGGGCCCACCGGCCGCGCGCCACGTTCAGCATGGCCCGCACCATCACCGTCTCGGTCTGGAACCCGCTGCCGTCGGACGTCTCGGGGATCATCGACTCGATCCGCTCGTCCAGGCCCTCCCAGCGCCCCGCGCCGAAGTCCAGCCTGAGCCGGGCCACGTCGCAGCCGTGCGCCATCAGCTTGTAGCCGGTGTACCGGGTCAGCTCCTGGGCCTCGTGCAGCGGGGTGCGGGCCCGGTCGTCCTGGCCGAACAGGAAGGCGGCGTAGGAGAGGTTGTGCAGGGCCCGGGCCACCTGGCGCAGGACGTCGCGGTCCGGGCTGTCGCGGGGGAGGTCCGCCAGGAGGTCCCAGGCCAGCGGGTCGCCGGCCATCCCCAGCAGGCTGATCCGCAGGGCCAGCACGGTCGCGTGGGCCAGCGGGTCGTCGCTGCGGGCGACGATCCGTACGGCCCGGTCCATCATCTCGCGGTCCTGCGTGAGGGTGGTGTCGGCGCGGTGGCCCATGCTGAGGGCGGCCATCGCGCCGGCGGCCAGGCCGGGCCTGCTCTCCAGCTCGGTGATAGCGCGTTCCAGCTCCTCCATCTGCCGGACCCGGTCGGTGCTGGTGTTCATCAGGGTGCGGGCGAGGTTGAGGCGGATCTCGCCGCGGACGGGAGTGGGCAGGGCCGGGTCGGCGATGATGCGGCTCAGGATCGCCGTGCTGGCCACCGAGTCGGCGCTCCAGAACGCGACATTGCTCAGGGTGAGGGCGGTCCGGGCGCGGTCCTCCGGGGGAAGCGCGGGTTCGGCGAGGAGTTGCTGCAGGAGTTCGGCGGCGACGCCGTCGTCGCCGACGGCGACCGCGTGGTCGGCCGCGGCCAGCGCTCTGGGCAGCCAGGCGGTGACGTCGCCGAGCTGGCGGGCGTGGTGGGCGATCTGCACCAGCGCCGGGGTGTCCTGCCCGGAGAGTGCCTCGATGGCGCGTACGTGCAGTCGTCGGCGCCGCGGGCCGAGAATCCGCTCGTACACGGCCCGGCGGGCCAGCACGTGGCGGAACCCGTACCGGCCGGGGCCGCGTTCGACCAGCACGTCGGCCACCAGGGCCGCCGTCAGTGCCTGCTCGGCCTGCTCCTCCTCCAGCCCGGTCAGCAGCGCCAGTTGCTCCTCACTGGCGGGCACGGCCAGGACGGCGGCGGCCTGCACCACCGCGACCGCCCCAGGGTCGAGCACCGCGACCCGGCTGTTCACCGCCTCCTGCAGCGCGCGCGGCACCGCCGCGTCCTTCAACGCCGAACCCTTGCCACCGCCGAGGGCGACCTGGTCCGCGAGCACCAGCAGGTCCTCCTCGGCGGCGAGCGGCAGCCCGCCGCTGCGCTCGAACAGCTCCCGGCCGAGCCGGGCGGCGGCGGCCGGGCCGATCGCCGAGGCGGCGAGTTCGCGCACGTGCTCCTCGGCCAGCGGGAGCAGGGCGATCTCGGTGCCGCCGACCCCCACCGGCCGCCGGTACGGTGAGCCCAGCACGTTGCGGGCGCCCGGAAGGTCCTCGCGGCGGTAGGTCAGCGCCATCCGCAGCTGCTGGGGCGGGTTCCGGGCGAGCAGCAGGAGCAGGTCCCTGGTCGCCTCGTCCGCCCAGTGCAGGTCCTCCACCATCAGCACCACCGGGCCCAGGGCGCCCAGCAGGTCGTGCACCGCCCGCATCAACTGCTGCTGCCGTGCCTGGGTGCCGATCTCCGGGCCGGGCGCGGGCAGCCGTCCGGCGAGTTCCGGGATGTGCGGTGCGAGGAGGGCCGTCGCGGGGCTGAAGCGCGTCCCGGGGCCGAACAGGGCGTGCGCCTCGCGGAGCGCGTCGACGACCGGTCCGAACGGCAGCGGTTCGCGCAGCGGATGGCACCAGCCGCGCAGGACGGCCAGCCCCTGCTCCTCCAGGCGCGCGGCGGCCTCCCGCAGCAGCCGGGACTTGCCCAGCCCGGCCTCGCCCTCGACGAAGACCACGGCCGGACCCTCACGCAGGCCGTCCACCAGCGAGCGCAGCTCGGGCTCGCGGCCTACGAACGCGAAGCCCGCGCGGCGACCGGAACCGGTCCCGCCGACCGACAGATCTGCCATGGCAACCTTGGGGACGAATGGGGACGGATCAGCATCCGGCGAAACGGATCTCCATGCTATCCCGCCCACCGGCCGGGCCCGGGCCCGGCCGGCCCCGCGGGGTGCTGGCCGGTGCGTCGGTGGCCGTGTCAGAGGCTGAGCAGGCCGACGACGTGGCCGTCGTGGTCCACCACCGGCCACAGCTCCAGGCCGCGGGAACGCATGGCGGCGGCCGCCTCGCCGGCGGGCATCTCGGGGGTGGCGAACGGGGCGCGGTCGAGGACGACGTCGCGGATCGGGGTGCGCTCGGTGTACCAGGACCTGGCCTGGAACGGCGCGAGGTGCAGGCGGGTCAGCAGCCCGGCGCAGTGGCCGTCCTCGTCGCGGACCAGCAGGTGGTCCGCTCCGGAGCTCTGCAGGATGTCCATCGCGGTGTCGACCATCATGTCGTCGCTGATCTGCAGCTCGGGGCGGGTCATCCGGTCGCCGACCGTGGCCGCGGTCATGGGGGGTTCGAGGGTGAGGGTCATGGGCGGACTCCTTCGCGTGTCTTCCGCCGGGGCCGGCGGTGGTCGTGGCCTGGCGGTGGTGCGTCCGGCGGTGGTGCGTCCGGCGGTGTCCGCCGGGGCGGGCCGTCGCCGCGGCCGCCCACCGCGGTGGGTCGCGTGGGCCCGGACCGCGGCGGTCCGGGCCCACGCACCGTCCGCTACGCGGCGAGCGCGACGCGCCTGGGCGCCCGGCCGCGGGAGCCGGCGGTGGCCCGGGTCTCGCCTGTGGCGCCGGCGGGGCGGCCGCGGCGGCCGCGGCCGGTGGACGGGCTGCGGCGGGGCCGCTCGACGACGGGGTGGGCGATCACGGTGGGGATGCCGGTGGGCACCCGGGCGCCGGTGATGCGGGCGAGCTCCTCGTCGCCGGCGGTGACCCGGGTGGTGACGGGGGTGATGGCTGCCGTGGTCATCATGCGGGCCATCTCGCGGCGCTGGTTGGGCAGCACCAGGGTGACGACGGTGCCGGACTCGCCGGCCCGGGCGGTGCGCCCGCCCCGGTGGAGGTAGTCCTTGTGGTCGTTCGGCGGGTCCAGGTTGACGACCAGGTCGAGCCCGTCGACGTGGATGCCCCGGGCGGCGACGTTGGTCGCGATCAGCGCGGTGACCTGGCCGGTGCGGAACTGCTCCAGGGTCCGGGTGCGCTGCGGCTGGGACTTGCCGCCGTGCAGGGCCGCGGCCTTCACCCCGTTCGCCAGCAGGTCCTCCACCAGGCGGTCCGCGCCGTGCTTGGTGTCGATGAACATGATCACCCCGCCGTCCCGGGACGCGATGTGGGCGATGGTGGCGTTCTTGTCGAAGTTCTGCACGTGCAGCACGTGGTGCTCCATGGTGCTGACCGCCCCCGCGGACGGGTCCACCGAGTGCGTGACCGGGTCCTTGAGGAAGCGCCGCACCAGGCGGTCGACGTTGCGGTCCAGGGTGGCGGAGAAGAGCATCGTCTGCCCGTCCTGCTCGACCTGCTCCAGCAGCTCGGTGACCTGCGGCAGGAAGCCCATGTCGGCCATCTGGTCGGCCTCGTCCAGCACCGTGACGCCGACCCCGTCCAGCTGGCAGTCGCCGCGCTGGATCAGGTCCTTGAGCCGGCCGGGGGTGGCGACCACGACCTCCGCCCCGCGGTTCAGCGCCTGGGCCTGGCGGCCGATCGACATCCCGCCCACCACCGTCGCCATCCGCAGGCGGACCGCGTGGGCGTAGGGGGTGAGGGCCTCGGTGACCTGCTGCGCCAGCTCGCGGGTGGGGACCAGCACCAGCGCCAGCGGGCGGCGCGGCTCGGCCTTGCGCCCGGCGGTGCGGGCCAGCACGGCGAGGCCGAACGCGATGGTCTTGCCGGAGCCGGTCCGGCCGCGTCCGAGGACGTCACGGCCGGCCAGCGAGTTCGGCAGCGTCGCGGCCTGGATCGGGAACGGCGCGGTGACGCCCTGGCGGGTCAGCGTCGAGAGCAGCGCCTTCGGCATGTCCAGCTCGTCGAAGGACTCGACGGCCGGCAGCGCCGGGGTGGTGCTCACCGGCATCGCGAACTCCCCCTGCGGGGCCGATCCCTGACGGCCACCGCGGCCCCCGGAGTACCGGCCGCCGGCCGGCCGGTCGCCGTAGAAGGAGCCGCCACCGGAGCGGGAGCCGGAGCCCGTGCCTCCCCCGGAGCGGGAGCCGTGGGTGTTGGCACCGGAGCGGGAGTTGGCGTTCTGGTACGAGGAGCGACTGGAGCGATTCATGCGGGAAGCCTTCCTCAGGGCGGCACGTCACGAGGAAGGCTCCGCGGCGCGGGGCGCCGGGCGGAGACCGCAAGGGAACGGGCCGGAAGTACGACGGGCGGAGCGTGGACGGTGGAACCGTGCGGCTCACCTTCGGGCCGGCGCTCACCGCGCAGAGCGGGAGCGGAGAACCTCGAACCGTGCGATGTCACGGCAGGGCGCCGATCCGAACGCGGCGCTGTGCGTCTCGCGTGGGGACGGCCGCCGGTGGCGGAGCCAGGGGGCCTCGACGGCCGGGGGATGCGTCGTTGCGCAAAGCCGAGGGGCCCGCACCGGGCATGTACGCGGTGCGGGCCCCTCGCTACCAGGCGGGTGCCTTGGCAGAAAAACTACAGCGGACGAATGTTCTCGGCCTGCGGGCCCTTCTGGCCCTGCGTGACGTCGAACTCGACCTTCTGGCCCTCGAGCAGCTCACGGAAGCCGTTGGCGTTGATGTTCGAGTAGTGGGCGAACACGTCAGGACCGCCACCCTCCTGCTCGATGAAGCCGAAGCCCTTTTCCGCGTTGAACCACTTCACGGTGCCATTAGCCATAAAAAAATCTCCTTCAAGGGGCTGTCCGAAGCCCGCACCACGCGGCCTTCGAGTCGCCGCGATGAGCACCCACCCAGGGAAAACCGGGAAACAAAAATGCGCCTGCGATACATCAGCAGGCGCACACAAGTTCATGGGAACCACTACTGCAACTTGTGAAGACTCTAGCAGTCTCGGGCCCACCGTGGTGAAGAATTTCACCCCCGGTTCGGCGGGAGCCTCCCGCTGGGCCCCGCCCGCGGCCATCGTGATTCTCAAGTCACCTTGGGAGTCGGCATGTTGATGGCCTAGCCGTACGCTCCGTAGGTGCCGGCTGCCCCGGGGAGGGCGGCACCATGAAGGGGTCGGCGCCCGTGGCTCCCGGTCCCGCCCGAATTCTATGGTGATGCGACTGAAGCGGCCACGCTCGTGCTTTCTGGCGCATACTGGCGAGGATGACGAAATCCGCAGCACTCCGCCGCCCCCTGCCTACGAGCCCCTTCAAGGCCCGGATCGAAGCTCCGCGCAAGTACTTCGCCGTCGGCGACCGCGTCACCCACGACAGGTACGGCCTCGGCACGGCCATCGGGGTCGAGGAGGACATCGCGGTACTCGTCGACTTCGGATCCCGCCAGGAACGCATCCTCCAGCCGTACACCGCGATGTTCAAACTCTGACCCGGGCGTCCGGGTGTCCCGGCCGTCCGCAAGGTGAGCCGGACCGTCCTCGACCGGTCCGGCCACTTCGGCGCGCGCGTCTGCGCACCGCGCCACCACGCCGGAGGCAGCCCGGCCCCGTCGAAGGACGGGGCCGGGCTGCCCGACGAGGTCAGTTGGTCCGGACGAGGGTCCAGGCCTGCCCGGTGGCGACGGGCTGCTGGGTGAGGACGGAGCCCTTGACGCTGCCGCTCGGGGTGACGGCGAGGCCGCTGCTCCGGGCGACGAGCTGGTACCCGTTGTTGCCGGCCGGCGTGAGGGCGAACTTCTGGTTGGGCTTGGCCGAGTCGCAGGAGTACTGGATGACGGCCGCGCCGGCGTCCGGGGAGCCGCCGCGGATGTCCAGGCACTTGCCGGAGACCTTGTTCTTCACGGCGTAGCTGCCGTCGGCGTTGGCGGTGAGGATCCAGCGCTGGTTGTTGCCGTTCTTGCGGTCCCAGGTGATCAGCTGGGTGTTGTTGCTGGTGGAGTTGTTGGGGTCGTCGATCACCTGTCCGGGAGTGGTGGCGGAGTCGATCTCGTAGGTGGCGTTTGCGGGGGGTGCCTGGGTGGTGCTGATCGTGCCGTCGGGGGTGATGCGGTACATGGCGCTCTCGTGGGGGGCCAGGGCGGCGGAGAGGGCGCCGGTCGTGCTGCTGGAGGCCCCGGTCCACAGGTTCTTGACGGTGTAGGAGGGGGCCCCGGCGATGCCGAGCTCGGCGACGGTGGTGGACACCGTGGCGGCGCTCTCGCCGGAGTTGGTGAGGGTCACCGACCGGTCGCCGTTCGCCAGTTCACGGACGGTCACCAGTTCGGTGTCGGAGTCGGCGACGATGCGGGCCTGACGTCCGAGGCTGTCCTGGTCGACGGCGATCACGTCGTGGTTGGTGAGGACGCCCTTGACGGCCGACGTCATGGTGGTGAGTACGTTGCCCGCGACGAGGGGTGAGGCCATCTGGGCCCAGAGGCTGAAGTGCGAGCGGTACTCGGTCTCGCTCATGCTGCCGACGCCGACCTCCATCATGTCCGGGTCGTTCCAGTGGCCCGGGCCGGCCTGGCGTCCGAGGCGGCCGTTGATGTGGACGATGTCCATGACGCCCATGGACCAGGAGTTGGCCGTCTTGTGCTTGTCCCAGGTCGCGCTGATGTCCTCGGTGGTCCGCCACATGTTGGCGACGGCGGACCAGTCGTAGGTGGCTCCGGTCTTGTCCGCGTGGTAGCTGTTGGGGTTGATGCTGTACACGATGGGGCGGCCGGTGTTGTGCAGCGCGTTGCGCATCGTGCTGAAGGCGGCGACCTGCTCGTCGAGGGTACCGACCTGGGAGCACCAGTCGTACTTGAGGTAGTCGACACCCCAGGCGGCGAAGCTGTCCGCGTCCTGCTGCTCGTGCCCCTGGCTGCCGGTCGCCCCCGGGTAGTTGCCGAGGCGCTGGGCGCAGGTCAGGTCGGTGGGCACCTCGTAGATGCCGAACTTCAGGCCCTTGGAGTGGATGTAGTCGCCGAGGGCCTTCATCCCGCCGGGGAAGCGCACGGGATCCCCGTGGATGTTGCCCTGGGCGTCACGCTGGGGGTCGAACCAGCAGTCGTCGACGATGACGGTGTCGTAGCCCGCGTCCTTCATGCCGGAGCTGACCAGGAGGTCGGCGGAGGTGCGAATCAGCTGCTCGTTGATGGAGCAGCCGAACGAGTTCCAGGTGTTCCAGCCCATCGGCGGGGTGGTGGCCACGCCGTTGTCCAGGGCGGACGCGGGCTGGGCGCCGATTGTCGTGAGCGGGCCGGCGGCCAGCACCAGGGCGGTGGCCAGCAGCGCCACCGACCTGCGGGAACGGGACGAGGAGGTGGGGGAATTCATGGTGGACATGGGGGTCCTAGGGGTGCTGTGGGTGGGGGGTGGGGTTGTGCTCTGTCGGGCGGCTGCGGCTTCCAGAGGCAGCGACTTGGGGTTCGCTGCCGGTGGAGGAGAAGCCCTGCAGGGGTCGGGAGAGCCGGGCCGGGTCCGGAGGAGGGCCGTGTGGTGCCGGCGGACCTTCGTGTGGTGGACAGCTGCCCGCAGGTGGGTCGCCAGCGGGCGTCTTGTCGGGACTGACTGCGCTCGTCCGTCGACTGCGCTGCAGTTCCAACAAGAAGCGACAGAATCGCTTCTAAATCACCAGGATCGAACTGGTGCGTTACAGGAAACGTCCTGTTCACCTCGCCGTCAAGAGCTTTCGGTGATCTGCCTCGACTTGAGACGACCCCGTGATGTGGATCGCAGGCCGCGGGGGCCCCGCCCCGGCGCGTTCGGATCGTGCGGCAGGCCTTTCCTGGCAGGCCTGTTGAGCATGGCGGGAGTCGTCGGCCAGCGCCTCTGCGGCCTCGCCCGCTTTTGTGGAGAGGCGGGCGAGGCGGCCCCCGCTGCGCCGCCTCGGAGAGTCGTGAACGCTTCCCGGCCTGCGGATCCGCGCGTCGGCGACGATGTTGCGAGAGTGTCGCCAGAGGGCCTGTGGTGTTAGAACATGTTTGCTTCTGTGTAAACTCGCCGCCGATGACTGACGTCTGCGATCTTCCCGCGCGGGTGGGACCCGGCATCAGCAGACCGGTGGCGTGAGGGGAGCACCCTGGCGCCGAGGCGGGGGAGGTCGGCGGCAAGGACGGTGCCCACGCCCCCGGTGCGCGCCCGGTCCGGACCGGGCGCGCCCTGGTCAGCGGCCGCGCGACACCGTGAGAATTCCGCTGGTCCTGCACGGCTCCTCGGCGAGAATGCCGTCGGAGGCGCCCCGCATGGCCTTCCCCCGCTGCGCAGGGCCCGCTGGGCAGGGCCGGGCGCGCCGGAGCCCTCCCCGGAAGGTCGGTCGTGGCGACCGCCGTTCGAGGAAGGGCCGGGCCGGGCACAGTGGATCAGCGGTGCCGGGTGCTACGCGCCGTGGACCTCGAACTCCCACAGGGAGTAGCCGTAGGTGGTGGCGCGCTGGGTCGCGTTCATCCGGATGTACCGGCCCGAGCCGCTGAGCCCGGTCAGGTCGTTGACGCCGCCGGTGCCGGTGGTGGTGGAGTAGATGGTGGTCCAGGTGGCCCCGTCGTTGGAGGTCTGGATCTGGTAGGCCTTGGCGTAGGCGTTCTCCCAGGTCAGCTTCACCTCGCCGATGCCGGTCGTGGCGCCGAGGTCGACCTGCAGCCACTGCGGGTCGGCGTACTGGCTGGACCAGCGCCTGCCGTAGCTGCCGTCGGTGGCGTTGCTGGCGGGGAAGTCGGCGGTCTCCGTGGAGGACGCGGTGGTCGGCCGGTTCAGGGCCAGATCGCCGCCGGCCACGTCGGCGGGCCAGCCGGGGGCGTGTCCGATCGCGGCGATGACCGTTTGGAAGGCGCTGAACGTCGAGACCGGCTTGGGGGATCCCCAGGTCTGCTGGGGCCAGGGCGCGCAGCGGGTCCATGATGCCGCCCGCGATCTGGTTCTCGGTCTGGTACATGTAGGCCGTGTCGGGCTTCGCTCCGCCGAGCACGTAGTAGGTCGGGGTCCACGAGCCGTTCTGCACCCGGTGGCCGGCGGTGACGAGCTGCTGGGGGGGGTCAGGCCGTAGGTGTACCAGTAGTCGACGGTGATGTCGGCGGCCACCGCAATCGTGATCCGGACCCCGGCGGCGGGCTCTTCGCGGCCACGTCATCGCCGACGACCATCGCGCGGCCGCCGTCGGGCTGGACCAGCGCGTCGTACCAGTCACCCCCGAGCAGGGCGGGTTCCGCGGCCGGCTGGTAGACGGCCAGGCGGAGAGCGGGGCGAGTTCCTTGAGCTGCTCGCTGAGCCGGTTCAGGTCGGAGTCGAGGGTGAGGAGCCGGGACGGGAGGGGTGCCGTGCCCCGCCGCTCGTCTGTAGTGTCGCGCCTTTCCGCCGCCGTACCGTCGCCCGGCCCGGCCAGGTGGCACCGTGCCGCGTGCATCGTCCGTTCGAGGCTATCGGCCGGCCGTCCGGCGGACGCGTCGATTGCCCGTACACGTCCTCAGCAGGACGCTTATGTCCGTTCAGGTGCGCGGACGCTGCGGATCCGGTCATGGGTGATCAGGTGTGCGGCGTTCCCGCAGGCCGCGGGGCGTCGGGCTGCTGCTCCCGCACTGCCCGGCCGGGCAGCGGGCCGGCTCGCCCCGGTGTCCCCGCGGGGGACAGGAGCGAGCCGGCCGGGAGTGCGTTGAGCGGTCGGACGGTGCTGCGGTCAGACGGTGCTGCGCTGCCACTGCTGGTTGGTGCCGGTGTTGCAGGTCCACTGCTCCAGCGCCGTGCCGTCGGAGGTCGACTGGTTGGTGACGTCGAGGCACTTGTTGCTGTGCCGGGCGAGCAGCTTGACGTACGTGGTGCCGGTGACCTTCTGGACCTTCCACTGCTGGGAGGTCGCGCCGTTGCAGGTGTTCTGGACGACGGCCGCACCGTCCGCGGTCGACGCGCCGGCGACGTCGAGGCACTTGCCGCTGTGTCGCGCCATGATCTGCACGTAGCCGGTCCCGAGGTCCTTGAACCAGAAGTTCTGGTTGGCCCCGGCGCCGCAGCCCCACTGGATGACCTGCGCCGACTGGGAGAAGTCGTAGTTCCCGACGTCGGCGCACTTGCCGCTGTTGCGGGCGGCGAACCTCTCCCACGGTCCGCCCACGCTGGCGACCGTACCGGCGGCGGTGTCGACCGTGACCTGCGGGGAGTAGTCCATGGTCATGGTGGTGGCGGTCGGGAACTTGAGGGACGACCACACGTACTGGGAGTCGTTCACCATGCCGCCCATGGAGTTGCCCCACCGGTCGCCCATGTACAGGTAGCTGGTGCCGGCCGTGCCCTGCACCGGCAGGACGTAGGCGGTCTGGCTGCGGTACGTGGTCGGGTCGCCGGCGTCCTGGAGGCCGCTCCAGGAGCCCGTCAGGCTGGTCGCCGTCTGGTACCGCTGCTGGTTGGGGGACCAGCCGGTGGCACTGGAGGTGAGCAGGAAGTAGACGCCGCCTCGCTTGAACAGGGCGGGGGCCTCGCGCCACTGTCCGTTGGACGGGCTCGCGATCAGGGCCTCCGCCGTGAGGTAGTCGGCGCTCAGGCGGTAGATGTGCAGGTCGGCGTTGCCGCTGGAGGACGAGATCAGGTAGGCCGTGCCGTCGTCGTCCTTGTACAGCGTCATGTCGCGCGAGTCGTAGCCGAGCGGGCGGAAGCTGCCCTGGTAGCTGTAGTCGCCGTCGACGGTGCTGGAGGTCGCGACCGCCACGCGGCCCTCGCTGTAGTCGGTGCTGCTGCCCTCCTTGTGCATCCACATCACGAACTGGTTGGTGGTGCTGTTGAAGATCACCTTGGGCCGCTCGATGTTGGCACCGGCGGCGAGTTCGGCGCCGCTGGCCACGGTCAGGACGTGGTTGCGGAACTCCCACGTCTTCAGGTCGGTCGAGCGGTACGCCGAGACGTAGTGGAAGGTGTTGTCGGCGTTCCGGTCCTCGCCGAACCAGTAGTAGTACTGGCCGACCTTGATGACGCCGCCGCCGTGGGCCTGCACCGGGTTGCCGGTGGTGTCGGTGAACTGCGTCCCGCTGGTGACGGTCACCGGGGCGGCGTGCGCGGCGCCGGCGCCCCCGAGGAGGCTGAGGGACAGGGTGAGGGCGGCGGTGAGGAGGACGGACGATCTCTTGTGCGGCATGGGTCCGAATACCTTTGCTCTGTCGTGCCGGCCCGAGGGCCCCACGGCGTGGCAGCGCAGACATGCCAGGCATGGGGGTGCGAGGTCCTAGGGTCGTGCGAGGTCCGGACCGGCACCCCCGACGGCCCCGTGGCGACCGGGGCGGGGAGTGGGCGGTCCTTCGCGTGCACGTGATGGGTGGGGGTGATCCGGGCCGGGGACGGACGAGCGTGCCGGCCTTGCCCTGCGAGGGCGTTGACCGCGGACGCGCACTCGGGTGGCGAGGCGCGCCGGCTGGGCGGCGGGATCGTGGTCGGCCCGATGCCCGCCTTCTCCTTCCCGTGGAGTCGGCAGGGCTCGGTGGCTGCTTGACGCACCTTCGGGGGGTGAGTCATGTTGGCGCAAACAAGCGGCCGAGTCAGAGTTTCGGATCCGCGCCCGGCCCTGTCAAGGGTTCCGGTCGAGCCGTGATGCTCCGGACCCGAAGGGTCGGCCCGGGGGCGGGGTCGAGGGTGCGGGGCCGAGGTCGGGTCCGGGGCCGAGCGCGGCGCGGCTCGGATCCGGTGCGGGCTGTGCGCGCGGTCGCGGCGTCGGACGACTCACGCTTGCGGCGTCCGACGGTTCGCGGGTGGGGCGGGCCGGTACCACGACGCCCGCCCCCGGTGGTCGGGGGCGGGCGGGGCGGTGCTTACGGGGCGGTGCCTCAGGAGACGTTGACGGCGATGTCGTCGAGGACGAACGAGGTCTGCTTGGTGTAGTCCTCGGTGCCGGTGAACTTCAGGGTGACGCTCCGGCCGGCGTAGGCGGCCAGGTTGAAGGTGCGCTGCTGGTAGCCGCCGGCGGCGTTGAGGTTGGAGTAGGTGGCCAGGGTGGTGCCGTTGGCGGTCACGGTGAGCTTGTCGTACGCGGTGGTCGTCGACGAGGCGCTGTCGATGTGCAGCCAGAAGCTGAAGGTGTACGCGGCGCAGCCGGTCGGCAGGGTCACCGTCTGGGCGAGGGTGTCGGTGTTGGTGACGCCGTAGCCGTCCAGCCAGGCGTCGTAGCTGCCGGAGTGCGGCGGCTCGCCGGAGCTGTTGCTGACGGCGCTGGTGCCGCCGCTGTTGGTCTCGGTCCAGGACGAGGCGGAGCCGGTCTCGAAGCCGGGGTTGGCGAGAAGCTGGGCGGCGGTGCAGCTGGTGCCGCCGGTGGGGCTGACGGTCCAGGTGAAGGAGGCCGAGGAGGACGGGCCGGTGGAGTCGGTCGCGGTGGCCGTCACCGCGAAGCTGCCGGCGGTGGTGGGCGTGCCGCTGATCAGGCCGGTGGCGGAGCTGACGCTCAGGCCGGTCGGCAGGCCGGTCGCCGAGTAGCTCAGGGAGCCCCCGGCGGTGTCGGTTGCGGTGAGCTGGAGGGTGGTGGCGGTGCCGACGGTGGCGGTCCGGGTGCCCGGGTCGGTGAGGGTGACGGTGCCGCTGCCGCTGCCGCTGCCCTGGGCGAGCCAGTCGGTGGCGTTCAGCGCCAGGGCGGCGTCGGTGCCGGCCGGGTCGTTCCAGCCGTCGTAGAGGGTGTTGCCGGACTGGCCGGTGCCGTCGTCGATCGGGGAGCTGTCGCCCCAGATGGCGACCCGGCCGCTGCCGAAGGCGGAGGTGGCGACGAAGGCGCCGGTGGTGCCGCTGTAGCCGCTCCGGTACAGGAGGCCTTTGACCGCGGGGTTGTCGGCCGGCTTGAGGGTGAAGGTGGTGCCGTTGCGGATGATGGAGCCGGTCACCTGGCCGAAGGGGCCGTTGAGCACCGGGTCGCCCGGGTCGGTGACCGCGCGCGGGTTCTCGTTGGCGATGTTCAGCAGGTCGACGGAGAAGCCGAACGGGTCGGTGTTGTCCACGCTGTTGGTGGTCATCAGGTCGTTGATGATCGCGGGGGAGTCCCAGCCGTCGTTGTTGCGGTCGCTGACGGTGTGGTCGGAGATCAGGAACAGGCCGCCGCCGTTCTGCACGAACTTCATCACGGCGGTCTTCTCGGCGTCGCCGAGCCTGATGTTGGGCTCGGGCAGGACGAATTCGTCGAAGTTGGCGAGGTCGAGTGCGCCGCCGGTGCCGTAGGTGATGGTGGAGCCGGCGGGCAGCGTCTTCAGGCTGTAACGGCCGGTCTTCTGGAGGGCCACGCCCCAGGCGGAGATGGCGCCGGTCCAGGACGTCTCGGTGGTCGGGTCGGCGTTCTGGGCGAGCGGGTCGGGCTGGGCACTGGAGATGATCCAGTCGGCGTTGCCCGCGGTCTCCCCCTTGCTGTCGTCGAAGAGCACCCGCTTCGGGGCGCTTGCCGCGGTCTCGGTGGTGGCTGCCGAAGCCTGGTGCGGTACGGCGCTCGCGCCGGCCAGCAGCACCAGTGCGGCGGCGGCGAGGGCCAGGGGGCGGGTGGTGTTCGTGGCTCTGATCACGTGACAACACTCCTCGTGCGTGGGGTGACAGAGGATGCGCGCTACGCGCGTAGGCGCGGGCCACACGGTGTCATGTTCGGGTAATGGGAGCTTGAACGGAACACGTCGGTTCAACATTTTCCGCATCCCGGAGCAGCCGTCAGGAGGGGCGGGCCGCGGCGCGTCGGCGCGCTCGGACCCGAGGCCGAAGCCCTGACCTGGACCTTCCCGACCTCGAAGCCTTGACCGGGACCTCACCGACCTCGAAGCCCGCTACGGCCCGGACGACTTCGCCGGGATGCTGTTGGTGCCGCGGCCCCCGGCGGGCCCGGTCGCCGCCCGTCATGTGGCACGAATCCGGGAACCTCGCCTCGCGTGCCGTCACTTGGGCGGGAGCGTGCTCGCGAAATCCACGGCCGTGGTGATCCAGTGGTCCAGGACCGGGTCCTCCGCGAGCGCCGGGCCACCGACGGTCACCCAACCGCGCATCGGCTTGCCGGTGAAGTCCGTCGGGCGGGCCTCCGGGCGGACCAAGGCCTCCTCGTGATGCGCGGGGCCGACCCGGGCGATGAGTTCGTCGCCGACCACACCCACGGTCATGTGCCCGCCCAGCAGGAAGGCCAGGCCGCCGAACATCCGCTTCTCGCCGAGGCCTGCCCGCTCGCCGAGCCGCTCCCTGATCCGTTGGGCCAGCCCTTCGTCGTACGTCATATGACCCAGTACGTCATAAGACCCACTCTCCCGCACGGCCCGACGGCCCGCCGTCCGAGAAGGGGCGAGCCGTCGGGCCGTGCGGGAGAGGCGATCCGAGGGTCGCTCCGTCGGCGGGACCGACCGCATGCGAATGGAGCCGACCCGTTCCAGGGTGAGATTTCCGACGGCTTCCTCCCGGGCCGCCCGGACCGTCGCGAAGGTACGCCGGCCGACCGAGGCCCGGTACAGCGCGACGGCATCACGTCGGTCCCGTGAGTTTCACCCGCGCTTTCCAGCGAAAAGCAGCTTCCACGGGGTGAGGGCGGATTCGAGCTGAACCGCCAGGCTCATCTTCGACACGCCTTGCTCGCGTTCCTCGAAGCGAATGGGCACTTCGAGCACGGTGAACCCTCGCCGGACGGCGCGATGGTTCATCTCGACCTGGAAGGAGTACCCGTTGCTGCGCACGGAGTCCAGGTCGATCGCGCGCAAGGTGTCGGCCCGCCAGGCCTTGAACCCGGCGGTGGCGTCCTTCAGGCGCAACCGCAGGATCGCGTTGACGTAGCCGTTGGCCCAGGCCGACAGCATCCGGCGGGACCAGGGCCAGTCGGCGGCGGTCGAACCGCCGGCCACGTAGCGCGAGCCGATCACGGCGCCGGCCTTCGTCGTCAGCAGCGCCTCGATCATGGCCGGGATCACCGAGGCAGGATGCGAGAGATCGGCGTCCATCTGGACCACGATGTCGGCATCCTCCGCCAGCGCGCGGGTCATTCCGGCGATGTAGGCGCGGCCCAGTCCGTCCTTGGCGTCGCGGTGCAGCACACCCACGCTCTCCGGCGCATCGGCGGCGAGTTTGTCGGCGACCTCGCCGGTGCCGTCGGGCGAGTTGTCGTCGACCACGAGCAGATGCAGGTTCGGCACCGGCAGGTCCGCGAGCAGAGCGGCCAGTACGGGCAGGTTGTCCCGTTCGTTGTAGGTCGGCACGACGACAACGGTCTTCGGGGGTACGGCGGCCATGGGCAACTCCTCGGCCGGGAAGCGGTTCAGGGGCTGGGGACCAGGTGGCCTTGGGGCGCCGCGTGGCCGGTCCGCACGAGCGGGCGGTCCGGGACGCCGGCGAAGAACGCGAGGATCTGCCGGTTCACCTCCTCCGGTTGTTCGAGGTACCCGTAGTGACCCGCGTGGTGGACCAGCCGGTGGGCGGCGCCGGGGATGGCCCGGGCCACCTCGGCGACCAGGTGCGGGGGCGTGACCAGGTCGTCGGCGAAGCCGATGACCAGGCACGGGGTGGTGATCCTGGCGTACGCCGCGAGGCGGCCGGGGTCCGGTGTGATGGCGGTCTGGTGGCGCAGTCCGGGGCCGGCGGACAGCGACTGCTCGAACACCGACAGCCAGTCCGACACCTCCAGGTCGTCGTTGAGGGTGTGCGGGGACAGGTTCTGGAGCGCCTGCAGGGCCGCGTGGTACCGGGGCGGCAGCGTGATGCCGGAGTCCATCAGCTCGATCTCGGCCCGGACGGCCGCCGCGCGCAGCTCGTCGTCGCGGCCGCGGGTGGCCATCAGGACGGCGGCGGTGGCGAGGTCGGGCCGGGTCAGCAGCAGTTCCTGCACCACGTGCGCGCCGAGCGACGTCCCCACCAGGCGGCACGGCCCGGCGTCCAGGTGCTCGATGAGTCCCGCCAGGTCGGCTGCGAGATCGCCGACCGTCAGACCGGCTTCGCCGGGGTCGCTCGGGGGTACGCCCCGGGAGTCGTACGTGATCACCCGATAGCCGGCCGCGGTGAGCGCCGGTACCTGGTGCAGGTGCCACGCCCGGCCGCGACCGCCCGCGCCCATGACCAGCACGACCGGCTCGCCGTCCGCCCGGCCGCCGGGCGGACTGTCGTCGTAGTGCAGCCGCGTCCCGCCGACGGTCGCGATGCTCATCAGCGTGCGGCCATGCGGTCGGCCAGGCTCTTCGGGCGCATGTCGGTCCAGTGCTCCTCGACGTACGCGAGGCAGGCCGCGCGGTCCGTGTCGGCCAGCGAGACCGACCACCCTTCGGGGACGGCCGCGAAGGAGGGCCAGAGCGAATGCTGACCTTCGAGGTTGGTCAGCACCTTGAAGGTGGCGTCGGGGTCGTCGAACGGATTGGTCATCGTCTGCTCCTTCGGGGGACGGGGTTTCAGGCGAGTGCCTGGCCGGAGACGAGCGTCTCCGCGTATCCGAAGACATGGCCGCGCCCGACCGAGATCGGCCGCAGCGAGGCGAAGTCCGCGTCGAGCACGTCGAACATCTCCAGGTGCGCGTCGCCCGACCACACCTCGGAGAACTCGACCCCCGTGACGGTCGAGGTCACCAGCCCGACGGCCGGCTGCTCGCCGTCGATCCAGGGCGGCTGCACCCGGCTGTGCACCAGTGGCACGGTGTGCAGCTCCGGCGGTCCGGCGGCGGGGCCGGTCACGTTCACCGAGGCCTGGGCGAGCCGGCGGCCGCCGGTGGCGGCGGTGCCGTGGTAGGTGCCCGCGGCGGAGCCCAGGGGCCCCGCCTTGCCGACGCGCATCGGCCGGGTCTGATGCACTTCGCCGAACTGCTTCGGCATTCCCTGCAGCCAGCCGCGCAGCAGCGGCACGGGCTGGTCGACCCAGGCGTACGGGCACCGGGCCAGGCGGCGGCCGCGGTACTCGCAGCCGAGCAGGATCAGGAACTCGCTGAACTGGCTGGTACCCGGATCGGCCAGCTCGGCGCCCGGCTCCGAGCACCACTGCCAGTGCGCGAAGACGGCGGCGGCCTGCCCGGGGTCGGCGCCGGGGTCGAGCTCGGGCGGGAGGAACCGCGCCGCCGCCGCCGGATCCACCCGGTAGTCGACCATGACGACCTCGCCGGAGAAGTGCCACGGCGGGGGAGTCAGGGTGGCCGAGGTGCCGGACGGGGAGAGCGGAAGGCTGTAGCCGCGCAGGCCGCCGGCGACGGTACTGGTCACGGAAGTGGTCATCGGAGCGGGTCCTCGTTTCTCCAGGCGGCGGCGAGCCGCGCGGCCGCCTCCGCCAGTCGGTCGGGTGGGTTGAGGCTGTACGCGAGCCGCAGGTGGGTGCCGGGCGCGCTGCCGAAGCGGGAGCCCGGCGCCACCACGACGCCGGCCCGGTCGGCGGCGGCCAGCAGCGACGCCTCGCTGCGCCGCGGGTCGAAGGTCAGCCAGACGAAGAAGCCGCCGGCCGGCCGGTCGACGGTCACCGATTCGCCCAGGCCGGCCCGCAGCGCGGCCACCAGGGCCTCGCTCCGCAGCCGGAGTTGCTCCCGCAGCCAGGTCAGGCGCAGGTCGTAGCGGCCGTCCCCCATCAGCATGGTGACGGCCAGTGAGGTCAGGTGGTTGAGGGCGCCGCCGCTGACCAGCTGTCCGCGCTCGGTCAGTGTCCTGATCAGGTCCGGTTCGGCCTCCAGCCAGCCCAGCCGAAGGCCCGGTCCGAGGGTCTTGGCGAAGGACCCGAGCCGGATCACGCCCCGCCGTCCGGCCAGCGCGGCGAGCGAGGGCGGTGGGGCGGTGCGGTCCAGGCTCAGTTCCGCGTACGCGTCGTCCTCCACGATCGGCACGCCGTGCCGGGCGGCGACGGCGAGCAGCTCGCGGCGGCGCGTCTCGCCCGCGACCGTGCCGGTCGGGTTGTGGAAGGTCGGCGTCAGGTAGACGAAGGCCACGTCGTCGCCGTGGGACAGGGCCCGGTCCAGGGCCTGCGGCCGTACGCCCTCATGGTCGGCGTCCACCTCGCGCAGGCGCAGGCCGTGGTCGGTCATGATGCTCCGGCCCAGGTCGTAGCACGTACGCTCGACCAGGACGGAACGGCCGGGCCGGCCCAGGACGGTGCACAGCAGGGTCAGCGCCTGCGAGGTGCCGGCGGTGACCATGACCTCCTCGGCCGGGCAGCCGTGCCGGGCGGCCAGCAGGGCGCGCAGCGGCTCGGCCCCGGCGTTGGCGCCGTAACTCAGCGCCGCCGGGCCGAACTCGGTGAGGGCCTCCGCGTAGAGCGGGAGCACCGCGTCGACCGGCAGCAGGTCCGGCTCCAGGTAGCCGGGTCCGAGGTCGATGACGCCGGGCGGGGAGACGGCCTGCACCACCCCCGCACGCCACCAGCGGGCGTGCGGGGGCGGGGCGACCGTCGTTTCCGGTGAAACCATCAGCTCTGCAGCCCCGGCGTGTCCAGCAGGGCCGAGCGCAGGACCTCCGCGCTCGCGAGCAGGGTGGAGGGGTTGCGGGACAGGGCCAGGCGCAGCATCCGCTCGCCCTCCTGCGGCCTCGCCCAGTGGAACTTCTGGCAGGGCAGCACGTAGAGGTTCTTCGAGCGGACGGCCGACCAGACGTCCATGCCCAGCCGCGAGCCGACGTGCAGGCGCTCCACGCTGACCCGGGCGTGCTCGTCGACGAAGCTGATGTCGGGCACGCCCGCGAGCTCGGCGCGCACCAGGGCCCGGTGGTCGGCGATCGTGCGCTGCAGCTCGGTCAGGCCGCCGTCCGCCCCGTCGTCGGAGAACCGCTTGACCATCAGCAGGATCAGCGGCGAGGTGCCGAGCAGGATGTCCGAGTGGATCTTCTCGATCGGCAGGTCCACGTTGGCCGAGCGGACCAGCCAGCCGATCTTGAGTTCGAGCGTGGGCCACAGCTTGCCGGTGTCCTCGATGACCACCCAGCGGCAGCCGCTCGCCTCCAGCACGGCGTAGTGGTCGAACTGCGCGGCGGGGTCGAACCCCCGGAACGACGTGTCCAGGGCCAGCACCACGCCGTACTCGGCGCACTGCTCGGCGAGCCTGCGCAGGCGGGCCTCGGTCATCACCCGCCCGGTGGGGTTGTTCGGCGTGGTGATGAAGACGCAGCCGACCTGCTCCAGCAGCTCCGCCGGCAGGTCCTCGTCGTGGGCCTGCTCCTCCTCGACCGGCACGAGCCGCAGTCCGACACCGCGCAGGATGTCGGGGATGTTGTCGAAGGTGGGGTGCAGCAGCGCCACCGCGTCGGAGGTGGTGACCAGCGAGCGGGCGAGGATCTCCATGGCCAGCGAGGACGAGTAGCAGCTCAGTGTCCGCCCGGCGGCGAACGGGTGGCTGTGCTGGCCGAGCATGCCGAAGAAGGAGTTGGCGGCCTCTTCCTCGATCTCGGCCACCGGGCGCAGGACGGCCTCGTCCCACATGCTCGGGAGTTCGGCGACGATCTTGCTCTGCGCGGCCGTGAGTTGCTGGCGGGCGTGCCCGTCGGCGAGGTTCATCGAACTGTTCAGGGCAAGGGTCTCGAATTGGGTCAGGTTCTCCGCGGAGACCGACGACGGAATTCTGTTCACAAGCACCTCTCAAGTGAGTGTCGGGCGAAGTGTGCTTGGAGCCACGGCGGTTGCCGGGACTCACCGGCGCCCTGGCGGGCGCCGGGATAGGAATTGGGTGATCTGCTGTCAGCAGAAGGCGAATCGGTTGAGCAGTTGTTCGGCATCGTCGGGGCGGTCACCGGAGGTGAGTCCGGTCTTCTCGACGAAGCGTCTGAGGTGGCCGGCGCGGGTCGCGGGCGTCGGTCGCGCGGTCCGGCGGACCGACGGCCGGGTCACCGGCCGCGGGATCTCGTTCTGGTCGGTGTCCGGTCCGGCCGCGGCCGCGGCCGCGTCGTTGCGCTCGGACAGCCGCAGGCTCTCGTCGCCGCGGGCGGCTCGGCGAGGGGTGTGGCGTCCGGCCCGGCGTCCGGCCCGGCGGGGGTCGCGGCCGGTTCGTGCGAGCGGGTCGGCGCGACGGCCGGTACGGTACTCGCCGTCCGGACCCGCTCTCCGGGCGCCGACCGGCGATCAGGTGCCTGCCGCCGCCGGAGCGCCGGACGGCGCTGTCCGCGAAGCCCGCCCGGCGCGGCGGGTCCGGGTACCCGGTACGGCGCCGGTCCTGGGGCCGCGAGTGCGTGACGCCCGTCCGCCGCGTCGAGGACTCCGACGGAGGACAGCGCCAGCAGGAGCCGTTCCAGGGTGTCCTCGTCGACAGCCGGGGCGGCCGCCGTCGTCGCGGCGCTGTCGCCGCCGTGTCGTGTCAGGTGCTCGAGGGCGCCGTGCCGGGCCGCGACGTGCAGGGCGTGTGTTGCGTACATTCCGTAGACGGCGCGTTCCAGATTCGCAGGAATCATTGCTTTCGCTGCCCATCGATGTAAGGGAAAAGTCAGACGCTGTCGGTGCGGCACATTCGGCGCGGCCACCGAGATTTCCGACGTGGTGCGCCTGCGGCCCCCGGCGGTGGAAAGCCTCCCCGTCGTCGAGAAGTATTTCGGCGGGCGCGACGGGTCGGCCATCTTGTTGACCGCAGAGTGAAACCCGCAGTTCGGAGCCGCTTTCCGGGCCGCCGCTGCGGCGGGGGCGCCGCGGCCGGGGGGACGTGGCCGGCAGCAGCGCCGTCGACCGGGCCGCCGCCACCCGGTCCTGGTCCGGTCCCGACGGAGGGCCGACGCGGACACCGCGCCCCCAACCCGCACCGACTCCGGTGGCGGGACGCACCGGTCCGCAACTGGTCCACCGTCAACTTGCCTATGGGCCATGACCATCGGCTGGCCGGTGGGTCGGCGCAGTCCTCGCCGGCGCCGTCGGTCCGCCGGCCGTGCTGCTCGCTCCGGTCCGGGCGTGGACCCCGGCCGCCGGGGCCGCCGGGCGGGCTCGCGCCGCAGCCGGGGCTGCCGGGCCCGCCGGTGACGACAACCGGCCGGTCGAAGGACGGGGAGGGTGACCCTCCGTGGTGAACACTCTTGCTTCCGAGTCCAGTTGCTCTTCGGCCGGGCCGGGCCGGGCCGGCGGCAGGCGACCGACCGACCTGCCGCGCCGTCACCGGCGGCGGCCGGGCCGGACGGAGGCCGTCCGGCCTGCCGTTCGGCCGGCGCACCTGGATGCGGGTCAATTCGGTCGAGTACGGTCAAAAGTTGCGCATCGGGCGGCAAGATCCGGTCGGGCGGCCGAGGCGGGCAGGCCCCGGTCGAAAGAAGGAGCGCAGGTGGGAGCCGTTATTCGCGAACGTTCGGGGCGCGGCCAAAATTCGCCTTTTCTTCGTCCGGAGCAGGTTGATCGACGAGGGCGTCAGACGGTACCGTGCAGGCAAAGGGGGAATGGGTATGAAATGGGGGAAAGGGGTGCGCAGTGACTGGTAGGTATGCTCTCTTGTTGGAATCCGTGACCAAAACTTACGGGTCGGGTCGTAATATGGTCACAGCCTTGGATGACGTGACGATAGGTGTGCCGCGCGGAACATTCGTCGCGATCATGGGGCCCTCCGGCTCCGGCAAGAGCACGTTCCTGCACTGTTCGGCGGGGCTCGACCAACCCACGAAGGGCGGCGTGGTCCTCGGCGACACCCGTCTGGCCGGGCTGGACGAGGAGCAGCTCACCGAGATCCGCCGGGAGCGGGTCGGGTTCGTCTTCCAGGCCTACAACCTGCTCGACTCGCTCACCATCGCCGACAACGTGGGCCTGCCGTTCCGGCTGGGCGGCGTCCCGGTCCCCACCGACCGGGTGCAGACCGAGCTGGCGAACGTCGGGCTCGGCGACATGGGCGACCGCTACCCCGGGCAGCTGTCCGGCGGTCAGCGGCAGCGGGTGGCCATCGCCCGCGCGCTCATCACCCGACCCGACGTGATCTTCGCCGACGAGCCGACGGGCGCGCTCGACACCCGGACCGGCAAGCAGGTCCTGCAGCTGTTACGAGGAGTCGTCGACCGGACCGGCCAGACCGTGGTGATGGTGACCCACGACCCGGTCGCCGCCTCGCACGCGGACTCGGTGACCTTCCTGGCCGACGGCCGGCTGGCCGGCGAGCTGGTCGGGCCGACGCCCGAGATGGTGGCCGAGCGGATCACCAGGCTGGGTGAGTGGTGAGCCGCCGGAGCGAGGCCAAGGCGGTGGCCAAGGCCGCCAAGGAGGCGAAGAAGGCCGCCAAGGCCAGGAGAAAGGTCCGCACGCTCTCGCGCCAGAACCTTGCCCTGGCCTGGAGCACGATCCGCGGCCGCAAGGGCGGCTTCGCGGCGGTGCTGATCGCCGTCGCGGTCGGCTCCGCCGTGATCACCGCCTGCGGTGTGCTGCTGGAGACCGGGATCAGCTCGGGAGTGCCGCCCGAGCGGTACCAGCGGGCGGCCGTGGTCGTCGGCGGCTACCAGGCCATGCCCGTCGAGGGCGACCAGGACCCGCAGCTCGCCGAGCGGGTCAGGCTGCCCGCCGACACGGTCGGGAAGGTCGCCGCGGTCAAGGGCGTCGAGTCCGCGGTCGCGGACGTCAGCGTCCGGACGACCGTCCTCAAGAAGGACGCCGTCCTCGACGGCCCGCCCGTGTACGGGCACGGCTGGGCCGCCTCGGTGCTGGCGCCGTTCACGCTGCGCTCGGGCACCCGGCCGGAGGCGGCGGACGACGTCGTGCTGGACACCGACCTCGCCCGGCGGGCCGGCGTCGCCCCGGGGGACAAGATCACCCTGGTGATCGGGTCGACCCCGGTGTCGTACCGGGTCAGCGGCGTCGCCGAACCCGCGGACCCGCTCGAGCGGCAGTCCGCGGTCTTCTTCACCGACGACCAGGCGGCGCGGCTGTACGGCGGGTCCGGCGAGATCGACGCGGTCGGTGTGCTGGCCGCGAAGGGGACCGACGCGGGCGACCTCGCCGACCGGATCAAGAAGGCCGTGCCCGGCGTGGCCGCCTACACCGGCGACGACCGCAGCGACGTCGAGACGCTCGACGTCGGGAAGATGCGGTCGTTCGTCATCGAGGTGGCCAGTGCCTTCGGCGCCACCATGATCCTGCTCGTGATCATCGTGGTCTCCGGCACGCTGGCCCTGTCGGTGCAGCAGCGCCGCCGCGAGTTGGCGCTGCTCCGGGCCGTCGGAGCCACCCCCCGGCAGGTGCTGCGCATGATCGGCGGTGAGGCCGTGATCGTCGGCGGGATCGGGGCGGTGCTCGGCGCCGTCCCCGGCGTCCTGCTCGCGATGCTGCTGCACAGCGTGTTCACGGCGGTCGGTGCGCTGCCGCCCGGGTTCTCCCTGGTGACGACGCCGCTGCCGGTGCTGTTCGCCGTGCTGGTCTGCGTCCTCGCCGCCCGGATCGGCGGCTGGCTCGCGGCCCGGCGTGCCGCCAAGGTCAGTCCGGTCGAGGCGCTCGGCGATGTGGCCGTGGAACCGAAGAAGCTCGGCTGGGTCCGGCTCACGTTCGGTGTGCTGCTCGTGCTCGGGGGCCTGGCCGTCGCGGTCGTGCTGCCGATCGCGCTGCCCGGGGAGTCGGCCATCGACGGTGCCGCGAGCTCCGCCCTGGTGCTGGTGATCGCCGTCGGCCTGCTCGGACCGAAACTGTTCGGCGGCGTCGCGGCACTGCTCGGCCGTCGTCGCGCGGGCGGTGTCACCTGGTTCCTGGCCGTCGCCAACTCCCGGGCCCGGGCGCGCCGGCTCGCCGCCGCGACGACGCCGCTGATCATGGGCGTGACCATGGCCTCGGCCCAGCTCTTCAGTGCCACGACGCTCGCCGCGACCGCGCACGACCAGGTCGTCGACGGCGTGATCGCCGACCACGTGGTGACCTCCGACAGCGCGGGGATCTCACCCGGGCTGGCCGACGTGCTGCGCGCCGTCCCCGGCGTCCGCACGGTCGGCCCGGTCGCCCGGACCTCGACGATCCTCACCTGGCCCGACGGTGACGCCGTCCAGTACCGGATCTCCACGGCGCAGGGCATCGACCCCGCGGCCGTTGCGGACACCATGAGACTGGACGTGCTGCGCGGCGACCTGGGAGCCCTCACCGGGTCCACGGTCGCACTCAGCCGGCTCGTCTCCGGCACGGTCGGCGCCGACGTGGGCGGCAGCGTCGACGTGCACCTCGGCGACGGCACGATCGAGAAGGCCAAGGTGGTCGCGGTCTACGAGAACGGGCTCGGCTTCGGCGACGTCACGCTGCCGCACGACGTGGTCATCGCCCACACCACCGACCACCTCGACCAGTGGCTGATGGTGAACTCCGACCCGAAGGCGGACCTGGCCGCGGCGCTGGCGCCGTACCCGACGGTGGGCGTGCAGGACGCCGAGGCCGTCACCGTCGCACCGACCGACGGGGCCGACAACGGGATCAGCCTCGTGCTGAACGCCGTACTTCTGGGCTATCTCGGCATCGCCGTCGTCAACACGCTGGTCATGGCGACGGTCTCCAGACGGGGCGAGTTCGCCCTGCTTCGCCTGGTCGGCACCCGTACCGGCCAGGTCCGGTCGATGATGCGCCAGGAGGCGGGCATCATCGTGCTCTGCGCGATCGTCGTCGGCACGATCGCCGCGGTGCCGTCGCTGATCGGGATGAGCTACGCGATCCGGCACACGGTGTTCCCCTCCGTCCCGCCCCTGACCTACCTCGGCATCGTGGTCGCGGCCGCGGTGATCGCCTGGCCCGCCGTGATGGTGCCGGCCCGGCTCGCGCTGCGTCCGCCGGCCGTGGAGGCGATCTCACGGGCCCAGTGACGCACGGGTGGTGACGTACCACCGATTTCGCAGGTGAGGCGTGGCTTCGGCCACGCCTCACCTGTTGTGCGCACCCCCATGGGCACCGCTGCGAACGGGCGGTCCCGGCACCGGTTTCCTCACCGCTTTCCTCACCGCTCAAGAACGTGGAGCCGGTGTGCCCTCGCAGGCGAAGCTCGACCGTCGACAGATCCGCGCGCCACATGCGTCTCCAGTGGAGGGCCGAGCATGTCCCACCGTTCTGACACCACAGCCGCCGACCCGGGGAGCCGGGCCGTCCACCACGTCGTCGCCGCGCACGCCCGGCGGGCCCCTGACGCGCCCGCGCTCGTCGACGCCGACCAGACCGTCACGTACGGCGAGTTGGACGAGCGCGCCAACCACCTGGCCCACCGCCTGGTCGCCGCGGGGGTGACCACCGAGTCGCGGGTCGGCATGCTGATGGGCCGCTCGGGCCACTCGCCGCAGACCGTCGTCGCCATGCTCGCGGTACTCAAGGCGGGCGGGGTCTACGTGCCGCTGCACGAGAGCTACCCCGAGGACCGGATCCGCCGGATGCTGACCGATACCGACGCGGTCGTGCTGATCGCCGACCGGTCGACCGCCGACCGGGCGGCGACCGCCGGGCCGCCCGTGCTCGTCGTGGACGGCGCGGACCCGGGCCGACGCCCCGACGCCCCGAAGCTGGACGTCGACGAGGAGCAGCTCGCCTACATCATTCACACCTCGGGCTCGACCGGCCGGCCCAAGGGCGTCTCCATCACCCACGCCAACATCGTGGCGCTGGCCGGGGAGCGCCAGGTCCGCGCCGCCTTCGGCCGGGGTGCGCTGTTCAACGCGCCGATCGCGTTCGACGCCTCCACGTTCGAGATCTGGCTGCCGCTGCTCAACGGCGGCAAGGTCGTCATCGGGCCCGCGGAGCTGACCGCGTCGGGGCTGGCCGGGCTCATCGCCGAGCACCGCTTCGACGCGGTCTTCCTGACCTCGGCGCTGTTCCGGCTCTTCGCGGAGGAGAGCCCCGGCTGTTTCGCGGGGGTGCGCGAGGTCTGGGCCGGCGGCGAGGTCCTGTCGGCGACCGCCATCGAGCTGATGCAGCGGGCCTGCCCGGACATCACCTTCATCAACGTGTACGGCCCGACCGAGTGCACGGTGCTGGCCACCGCGCACCGGATGACGCCGCAGGACGCGCGCACCCGGTCGGCGGTGATCGGTACGGCCCTGGAGGACACCGCGGCGTACGTGCTCGACGAGCGGCTGCGGGCCGTCGCCCCGGGCGGTGTCGGCGAGCTGTACCTGGCCGGCGAGGGTACGGGCCGCGGCTACTTCGAACGCCCCGCGCTGACCGCCGAGCGTTTCGTGGCCAACCCGTTCACGCCCGGCGACCGCCTCTACCGCACCGGCGACCGGGTGCGGCTGACCGAGGACGGGCTGATCGAGTTCCTCGGCCGCACCGACCACCAGGTCAAGATCCGGGGGTTCCGGATCGAGCTCGGCGAGATCGAGGCCGCGCTGCGCGGCTGCCCCGGCGTCACCGACGTCGTCGTGCTGGTCCGCGAGAGCGGCCCGACGCGCAGCATCGTCGCGTACCCGACCGGGCCGCACCCGCTCGCGGAGCGTGAGCTCCTCGACCAGCTGGCCGCACACCTGCCGGCCTACATGGTGCCCGCGCGGATCGTCTGGATGGACCGGCTGCCGATCAACGCGAACGGCAAGGTGGACCGGCCCGCGCTGCCCGAGCCCCCGGCCGACGAGGAGGCGTACCGCGAGCCGCGCACGGACACCGAGCGTGAGCTCGCCGCGATCTGGGCCGAGACCCTCGGGGTCGAACGGGTCGGCACCAGGGACAACTTCTTCGCCCTCGGCGGCGACTCCGTGCTGACCATGAAGATCGTCGCGCGGGCGCGGGCCGGACGGCTGCTGCTGAGCACGGCCGACGTCTTCGCCCACCCGACGGTCGAGGCGCTGGCCGGCACGGCGACGCGGCTCGACGAGGGCCCGGCGGCCCGGTCCGCGGCGCCGCAGGCAGGCAGTTACCCGTTGACCTCCATGCAGAGCGGGATGCTCTTCGACAGCCTGATGCTCGACGACCCGGCGCTGCACCTGGTGCAGTTCGTCGTCCGGCTCGGCGACGTCACCGACCCCGGCCGCCTCGGCCGGGCCTGGCAGGAGGCCACCCGGCGGCACGCGGTGCTCCGGACCGAGCTGCGCTGGGCCGACATCGAGGAGCCCGTGCAGGTCGTCCGGGACGAGGTCGTGCTGCCGGTGACCCAGCTCGACTGGAGCGCCCTGCCGGAGGCGGAGCGCGTCGTGCGGTTGCGGGAGCTGCTCGACGCCGACCGCGCCGCCGGCATCGACCTCACCCGGGCGCCGCTCAGCCGGGTCACGGTCGTGCGGCTCGGCCCGGACACCGTCGAGCTGGTCTGGACGATGCACCACGTGCTCACCGACGGGTGGAGCTCCGCGGAGCTGCTGCAGGACGTGATCGACGGATACCGCGGCGCGCCGGTGCAGGAGCGGCCGCCGTTCCAGGACTTCGTCCACTGGCTGGCGGACCAGGACCTGACCTCCGCCGACCAGTACTGGCGTGCCCGGATGGCCGGCTTCACGACCCCGGTGTCCGTGCCCGGCGACCGGCAGCCGGCCGAGGGCCACCGGCCCACGGCCACGCGGTCGGTGCAGCTGACCGTCCCGGCGGAGGCGGCCGCCCGGCTGTCGGCGTACGCGCGGCGCACCGGGCTGACCACCAACACCCTCGTCCAGGGAGCGTGGGCGATCCTGCTGGCGCGCCTGAGCGGTGAGCGCGACGTCTGCTTCGGTACGAGCATGTCGGTGCGGCCGGCGGAGCTGCCCGGTATCGAGTCGATGGTCGGCATGATGATCAACACCCAGCCCGTCCGGGTCCGGGTGGGTGACGAGGAGCAGACCCTGCCCTGGCTCGCGGAGTTGCAGCGCGAGCAGGCCGCGGCCCGGGAGTTCGGGTACGCGCCGCTGAACCGTGTGCAGTCCTTCGCCGACGTGGCGCCCGGGGCCGCGCTGGTCCACACCGCGGTGGTCTTCCAGAACTACCCGTTCGACCGGGCGGTGGTCCGCGCGTTCGACGTCGAGTTCGCCACCAACTACCCCCTGGCACTGAGCGTCTTCCCCGACGAGTCGCTGGTCATGCGGCTGCTCTACGACGAGACGATCTTCGACCCGGAGACCGTGGAGCGGGTCGCCGCCCGGCTGGTCACGGTGCTGGACGAGCTGGTCGACGGGTCCGCGCCGAGCGTCGGCGACGTGACCGCGCTGACCGGCGCCGAGCGGGATCTGATCCTCGGCGGGTGGGGCGTGGCCGCTCCCTCCGAGTACTCCGTCGAGCGGCGCGTGCACCAACTCATCAGCGAGCGCGCCGCCCGCTGGCCGGACACCGTCGCGGTCGAGCGGGGCGACCACCGGCTCACCTACGCGGAGGTCGAGGAGCGCTCCAACCGGCTCGCCCACCACCTGGTCGCCCTCGGCGTCGGCCCGGACGTGCTCGTCGGCGTGTCCGTCGAGCGCGGCCCGGACCTGGTCGTCGGCGTCCTCGGCACGCTGAAGGCCGGCGGGGCCTACGTGCCCATCGACCCGGACTACCCCGCCGGGCGCGCCGCCGCGATCCTGGCCGAGGCACGCCCCGCGGTGGTGCTCACCCACAGCCGCCACCGCGACCTCTTCGCGGGCACGAGCACCCCGCTCGTCCTGCTCGACGAGGACTGGCCCGCCGTCGCCGCCCGGCCGGCGACGGCTCCGCCCGACCACGGCAGCCCCCGCGACCTGGTGTTCACCGTCTACACCTCGGGCTCGACCGGGAAGCCCAAGGGCGCCATGGTCGAGCACCGCTCGATGGTCAACACCGTCGAGGCGGTCGTCCCGCTGCACGTGCGCCCCGGCGCCCGGATCTACCAGCTCGCCCCGATGAGCTTCGACGCCGCCTCGCTCGTCCTGCTGAGCACCCTCGCGGGCGGCGCCACGCTGGTCGCCCCGGTGACCGCCGGGACGTACGGCGGCGCCGAACTGATCGAGCAGCTGCGCGAGGCCGACGTCACCGCGGTCACCGGGGCGCCGACCGTGCTGCCGGTGCTCGACCCGGCGGCGCTGCCGCACCTCGAGTCCATCCTGTGCGGCGGCGAGGTACTCACCCCCGACGTGGCCGCCGCGTGGTCACCCGGCCGCCGCCTGCTCAACGGGTACGGCCCCAGCGAATGCGCGGTCGCCGCGACGCTGTTCGCCGTGGAGCCCGGCGTCCGGTACGACAACGTCCCGATCGGCCGGCCGATCGCCAACACCAGCGTCCGGGTCCTGGACGACCGGCTGCGCCCCGTGCCGCCCGGCGTCACGGGGGAGCTCTACCTCGGCGGCGCCGGGGTGGGCCGCGGCTACGTCGGGCGGCCGGAGCTGACGGCGGAGCGCTTCGTGGCCGACCCGTTCGGCCGGCCGGGCGCCCGGCTGTACCGCACCGGCGACCTGGTCCGCTGGCGGCAGGACGGCATGCTGGAGTTCGCCGGCCGGGTGGACGACCAGGTCAAGATCCGCGGCTTCCGGGTGGAGCCGCGCGAGGTCGAGAACGTGCTGCTGCGGCACGAGGCGGTGGCCGAGGCCGCCGTCGTCGTCCAGGCCGACGGGGCCGGCAAGCGGCTCGTCGCGTACGTGGTGCCGAGCGCCGGCGAGCCGACCGCCGACGAGTTGCGCGCGCACGTCGCCCGGCACGTGCCCGCGTACATGGTGCCGGCCGCCGTGGTCTCGCTGACGGCGCTGCCGATCAACCGCAACGGCAAGCTCGACCGGGCGGCGCTGCCGGCGGCGAACACCCGCCCGGAGCAGGAGTCGTACGTGGCGCCGGGCAACCCCACCGAGGAGGCCCTCTGCCGGATCTGGGGCGAGGTGCTGGACGTGCCCCGGGTGGGTGCGCGCGACAGCTTCTTCGACCTCGGCGGCGACTCCATCAACGCGATCCGCCTGGCCGTCCGGATGCGCACCGCGTTCGGCGTGCCGGTCTCCCCGCGGGACCTCTTCGAGCACCGGCACGTGAGCGACCTCGCCGAGGTCGTCCAGGAACGGATCTTCGCGAGCCTGATCGCCGCCTCCGACGCCGAAGCGCCCGGCCGGATCTGACCCAGGAAGGAACCCTGATGACCCAGTCCGACGAGAAGTTCGCGTCCGTACCGGCGCACCTGCGGGCGGAGCTGCTGCGCCGCCTCGCCGGCGAGTCCGCACCCGTGGACCGGCCGATCCCCACCGCCCCCCGCGACGCCCCGCCGCCGATGTCCTCGGCGCAGGAACGGCTCTGGTTCCAGGCCGAACTGGAACCGGACAGCGCCGAGTACAACGCGCTGCGCGCGCTGCGGCTGCGCGGCGAGCTCGACGCCGCGGCGCTCGGCGCCGCACTCGACCAGGTCGTGCGCCGGCACGAGACGCTGCGCACCACGTTCGACGCGCTCGACGGGCGCGGCGTCCAGGTCGTGCACGAGTACGCCGACCGGCCGCTGCCGACCGTCGACGTCTCGGGCCCCGACGCCGGGCGCACCGTCGAGCGCTTCCTCGCGGCGGAGCTCAACACCCCGTTCGACCTGCGCCGGGGCCCCCTGCTGCGGGCCACCCTGCTGCGCGTGGACGCCCGCGAGCACGTGCTCGTCCTGGCCATGCACCACATCGTCTGCGACGGCTGGTCGACCGGGCCGCTGCTCGGCGAGCTGGCCGCCGCCTACGACGCGGCGGTCGGCGGCGTCCCCGCCGCCCTGCCGCCGCTGCCCGTGCAGTACGCCGACTTCGCCCACTGGGAACGCGAGCGCTCCGCCGACCTCGACGACCAGCTCGGCTACTGGCGCGACCGGCTCACCGGGATGCGCACGGCCGACCTGCCCACCGACCGGCCGCGGCCACCCGTCCGCACCCCCGCGGGCGCGACCCTGCCGGTGGAGATCCCCGCCGACGTGCTGGGCCGGCTGCGGGAGCTGAGCCGTGGGCGTGACGCGACCCTGTTCATGGCCCTGGTCACCGTCACGAAGGTGCTGCTGGCCCGGTACAGCGGCGAACCCGACGTGTCGGTCGGTACCGTCACCCTGGGCCGGAACCGGCCCGAGCTGGAGAACCTGATCGGCTCCTTCATCAACACGGTGGTGCTGCGCTCCCAGGTGGAGGAGTCGCTGTCGTTCACGGAGCTGCTCGGCCGGGTGCGCACGGGCCTGCTGGAGGCCTTCGCCCACGACGAGGTCCCCTTCCAGCGCCTGGTCGACACGCTGCGGCCGGACCGGGACGCGTCCCGGCCGCCGCTGGTGCAGGTGATGGTCAACCTGCAGAACATGGCCGACACGCTGCCGGCCTTCCGGGGCCTGGAGGTCACCGAGATCCAGCCGGCGGTCGACGTCGCGAAGCTGGACCTCACCTTCGACTTCTACGAGGACGCCTCCTCGCTCGTCTGCTACCTGGAGTACAGCACCGACCTCTTCGACCGGGCGACCGTCGAGCGGCTCGGCGGTCACCTCGTCACCCTGCTGCGCGCGGTGACCGACCGGCCCGAGGCGCCGTTCGCCGGTCTGTCCATGCTGCCGCCCGACGAGCTGCGCACCCTCACCGTCGACTGGCAGGCCCCGGCCGCCCCGGCACCGGCCGAGCGGACCCTGCACCAGATCTTCGACGAGCAGGCGGCCCGGACGCCCGACTCCGTCGCGGTGAGCGACAGCAGCCGGCGGCTCACCTTCGCCGAACTGGCCGTGCGCTCCAACCGGCTCGCGCACCACCTGGTCGCGGCCGGCGTCCGGCCGGGCGTGCTGACCGGCGTCCGCCTCGAGCGCGGCGTGGACGCGATGGTCGCACTGCTGGCCGTGCTGAAGGCCGGTGGCGCCTTCGTGCCGCTCGACCCCGAGCACCCCGAGCAGCGGCTGGCCATGCTGCTCGGCGACGCCGCCGCCCCGGTGCTGATCACCGACTCGGCGACGGCGGGCGACGGCGACCGGATCACCATCCGGCTCGACACCGACCAGGACGCGATTCTCCGCCACCCCGCCACGCCGCCCACCACGGCCGCCGGGCCGGACGACCTCGCGTACGTCGTCTACACCTCCGGCTCGACCGGCCGCCCCAAGGGCGTGATGGTCAGCCACCGCAACGCGAGCCACATGATGCGCGCCTGGGACGCCCGCTACGGCCTGACCGCGCTGCGGGGCCGCTCCCTGTCGGTGTCCAGCCTCGCCGTCGACCTGTTCCTCGGCGACTTCCTGATGTCCGCGATGTACGGCGGCGAGATGGTGATCTGCCCGGCGGAGGTGATCGCCGACCCGCCCGCATTGGCCGCGCTGATCACCGAGACCCGGCCGCAGCTGCTGGTGACCACCCCGTCGCTGGCCAAGGCCGTCGCCCAGGAACTGTCCTGGACCGGCAGCCGTGCGGACTCGCTGCGGGTCCTCGCGGTCGGTTCGGAGGCATGGCTGGCCGACGACGCCGCCGCGACCCTGGCGGTGCTCCCGCCCGAGGCCGTCGTCACCAACAACTACGGCGCCACCGAGACCACCGTGGACTCCACCACGTACCAGCTGCGGGCCGGTGAGCCGATCGGCACGGCGGTGGTGCCGATCGGCCGGCCGCTGAGCAACACCCGCACCTACGTGCTCGACGACCGGCTGCGCCCCGTCCCCGTCGGCGTGCCCGGCGAGATCTGCATCGGCGGCGACGGCGTCGCGCAGGGCTACTGGAACCGGCCCGAGCTCACCGCCCAGCGCTTCACCGACGACCCGTTCACCGGCGGGCGGCTCTACCACACCGGCGACATCGGGCGCTGGCGGCCCGACGGCAACCTGGAGTACCTCGGCCGCGCGGACGACCAGGTCAAGATCCGCGGCTTCCGGGTGGAGCTCGGCGAGGTCGAGGCGGCCCTGCTGCGCCACCCCGGCGTCACGGCCGCCGCCGCCGCGGTGCGGCCCGACCCGGTGGGCCGCGACCGGCTCGTCGGCTACCTGGTCGCGGACGGCGCCGCGCCCACCCTCACCGAGCTGCGCGCCTTCCTCGCCGGGATCGTGCCCGACCCGGCCGTCCCCTCCGCCCTGGTCGTCCTGGACGAGCTTCCGATGACACCGAGCGGCACCCTCGACCGCAAGGAGCTGCCCGCGCCGGCGACCACCGACCACGCCACCGGGACGCACGTGGCGCCGCGCAACCCCACCGAATCCGCACTCGCCGCGATCTGGGCCGAGGTGCTGGGCCTGCCGCCCGGCGCGGTCGGTGTCGACGACAACTTCTTCGAGCTCGGCGGCGACTCGATCGTCGGGCTGCAGGTCGTGTCCAAGGCACGGCGGGCCGGCCTGCGGCTGACCGCCAAGCAGATCTTCCTGCACCAGACCGTCGCCGACCTGGCCGCCGTCGTCCAGGAGGTGGACCGCGCGGCCGCGCCGCAGGCGGCCACCAGCGCGGTCGGGGAGGTGCCGCTCACCCCGGTGCAGCGCTGGTACTTCGAGCAGTACCCCGAGGGCGCCCGCCACTTCAACCAGTCGATGTTCGTCGAGCTCGCGCCCGGCACCGATCCGGCCGCCCTGCGCACGGCGGTGACGGCGCTGCTCGACCACCACGACGCGCTGCGGCTGCGCGCCGTCCGCACCGACGGCGGCTGGCGGCAGCACTGCGCGAGCGCCGAGGCGGGCGAGCCGTTCCGCCGGGTCGACCTGTCCGGCCTCGACCGGACCGCCCGCGAGCAGGCGGTCCGCGAGGCGGTCACGGCGGCCCAGACCGGCTTCCGGCTCGACGCCGGGCCGCTGCTCGGCGCGGTGCTCCTCACCGGTGCGCCCGAGCCCGACCGGCTGTTCGTCACGGTGCACCACCTCGTCGTCGACGGGGTCACCTGGCGGGTGCTGCTCTCCGACCTGGAGCTCGCCTACGGGCAGGCGGCGCAGGGCCTGCGGGTCGGCCTGCCGGAGAAGTCCACCGGGTTCCGGGAGTGGTCGCAGCGGCTGACCGAGGCGGCCGGCTCCGGCCGCTTCGACCGTGAGCGGCCGTACTGGCAGGCCGTCGAGGCGGCGTCCGCCGCGTGCCCGCCGCTGCCGGTCGACCGCACGGCGCCGGACACCCTCGCGGACGCCCGCACGGTCGAGGCCGGTCTCGACGCCGAGCTGACCCGGGCGCTGCTGCGGGACGTGCCGGCGGCGTACCGCACCCAGATCAACGACGTGCTGCTGACGGCGCTCGCGGCGGTGCTGGCCGACTGGACCGGCGGCGAGGCCGTCGCGGTCGAGCTGGAGGGCCACGGCCGCGAGAACCTCTTCGACGACGTCGACCTGTCCCGCACGGCGGGCTGGTTCACCACGCTCTTCCCGGTCGTGCTGCCGGTGCCGGGCGACGACTGGGGCACCCGGCTCAAGGCCGTCAAGGAGACCCTGCGCGCCGTCCCCGAAGCCGGAATCGGGTACGGCGCCCTGCGCTACCTGACCGACGGCGCCGGGCTGGGCGGCGGCCGCTGCCGGATCGGCTTCAACTACCACGGCCACTTCGACGTGGCCACCGGCGACGGCCTGCTGCGCGGCTGGCGGCCCAGCCCGGCACCCGACCGCAGCCCGGACCTGGCCCGCCCGAACCTCCTGGAGGTCACCGGGATGGTCCGCGACGGCCGGCTCGAGTTCTCCTGGGAGTACTCGGCCGCGCTGCACGACGAGACGACGATCGCCGGCCTCGCGGCGCGGTTCACCGCCGCGCTCGCCGAGATCGTGGCGCATTGCGCCCGGGCCGGCGGCTGCACCCCGTCCGACTTCCCGCTCGCCGGGCTCGACCAGGCCGGCGTCGACCGGATCGCCGGGGACGGCCGCACGGTCGAGGACGTCTACCCGCTCACGCCGATGCAGAGCGGCCTGCTGTTCCACTCGCTCGACGCGCACGAGGACGACATCTACTTCACCCACCTCGGGCTGGTCCTCGACGGCGTCACCGACCCCGCCCTGCTGGCCGAGGCGTGGCAGCGGGTCGTCGACCGCACGCCCGTGCTGCGCACGGCGATCGCCGAGGCCGAGAGCGGCCGCCCCCTGCAGGTGGTCCACCGGGACGTGACCGTGCCCGTCGTCGTCGAGGACTGGTCGGAGCTGACCGAGGCCCGGCAGCAGGAGCGCATCCGCCTGCTGGCCGAGACCCCGGGCGAACCGCTCGACCTGTCGCGGCCGCCGCTGCTGCGGCTGCACCTGGCCCGGCTCGGCGCGTCCACCGTCCACCTGCGCTGCTCCTCGCACCACCTGCTGCTCGACGGCTGGAGCATGGCCGACGTGCTCGGCGAGGTCTTCGCGGAGCACGCCGCGCTCGGTGGCCGCCAGGTCGCGGCGCCGCGCCCGCGCCGTCCGTTCCGCGAGTACGTGCGCTGGCTCGGCGAGCAGGACACCGCATCGGCGCAGAAGTACTGGACCGATCTGCTCGCCGGGTTCTCCGGGCCCACCGCGCTGCCGTTCGACCGGGTGCCGATGCGCTCGCACCAGTCCCGCGACACCGGCCACCTCGACCTCGTGCTCACGGCGGAGGAGACCGGGCGGCTGGAGGGCTTCGCCCGGGAGGCCCGGGTCACCGTCAACACCCTGATCCAGGGGGCCTGGGCCCTGCTGCTGTCCCGTTACAGCGGCGACCGGCAGGTCTGCTTCGGCACGACGGTGGGCGGTCGGCCCGCCGACCTGCCGGGGTCGGACGAGATGGTCGGCCTCTTCATCAACACCCTGCCCGCCCGGCTGACCGTCTCGCCCGGCAGCGACCTGCGCGCCTGGCTGCGCGAGATCCAGGAGCAGCAGGTCGACGGCCGCCAGTACGAGTACGTCTCGCTCGCCCAGGTGCGGCACTGGGCCGGGATCCCGGCCGGCACCGACCTCTTCGACAGCTGCGTGGTCTTCGAGAACTTCCCGTACGACGAGCACGCCGCCGAGCGCCACGGGCTGGGGGTGCGGTCGCTGGCGGGCCTGGAGACGTCGAACTTCCCGCTCACCTGCGTGGCGCACCTGGTGGACGGGCTCCACATGCGGCTCGGCTACGACCCGCGCCTGTTCGACGACGCCACCGCGGACCGCTTCGCCGGTCATCTGCTCGGCATCCTCGACGCGATGGTGGCGCCGCCCGGCACCACCCTGCGGGACCTGCCGTTGGTCCGTGGCGCCGAACACGACCAGCTGATCGAGGAGTTCAACGGCACCCCGTCCGGTTACCCCGAGCGGTGCCTGCACGAGCTCTTCGCGGACGTCGCGCGCGAGCACCCGGACCGGCCCGCGGTCGTCGCCGGCGACGTCCGGCTCAGCTACGCCGAACTGGACGCCCGCGCCGACCGGCTGGCCCACGAGCTGGTCGGCCGGGGCGTCGGCCCGGAGGTCGCGGTGGGCATCTGCCTGCCGGGTGGCGCCGAGCGGGTCACCGCCATGATCGCCGTCCTCAAGGCCGGCGGCGCGTACGTGCCGATCGACCCGGGGTACCCGGCGGAGCGCCTCGCCTTCCTGATCCGTGACGCGGCCGTGCCGGTGATGCTGACCAGCGCCGCGCTCGCGCCCGTCCTGCCGCCGAGCGGCGCCGAGACGCTGCTGGTCGACGATCTGCGGCCGGGGCCCGTCGTCGGGCCGCCGCCCTCGAGCGCCGCGCCGGACAACATCGCGGTGCTCGTCTACACCTCGGGCTCGACCGGCACGCCCAAGGCCAGCATGGTCACCCACCGCGGCCTGGTCCGCCTCGTGCACGCCGCGGGCGACCACACCTTCGGCGAGGCCACCAGGCTCGCCCAGCACCACTCGATCTCGTTCGACGCCGCGCAGAACGAGCTGTGGCAGGCGCTGCTGAGCGGCGCGTGCCTGGCCGTGCCGCCCGGCGACTTCCACTCGGTCGACGAACTCGACAAGTTCCTGGGCGAGAACGAGGTGGAGGCCATCTCGTTCGCGGCGGGCTTCTTCCACGCCGTCGCCGACACGGACCCGGGGATCCTCGCGGGGCTGCGAAGGGTCGTGGTCGGCGGCGAGGCGCTGTCCGCGGCGCACTGCGCACGCGTCCTCGACCGGCTGCCCGACCTGGAGATCATCAACGAGTACGGGCCCACCGAGTGCTCGGTGACCACGACCTGCTTCCCGGTCGAGCGCGGCGGGCCGCCCGGACGGACCGTCTCGATCGGCCGGCCGACCGCGGACGCCCGGGTCTACCTGCTCGACCAGGACCTGCAGGTGGTGCCGGTGGGGGTGACGGGGGAGGCCTACCTCGCCGGGGACGGCGTGTGCCGGGGCTACCGGGACCGGCCCGGGCTGACCGCCGAACGCTTCCTGCCGGACCCCTTCGGGGCGCCGGGTGCCCGGATGTACCGGTCCGGTGACCTGATGCGCTGGCGCCCGGACGGCACGCTCGAATTCGTCGGCCGCAGCGACGACCAGGTGAAGCTGCGCGGCTACCGCATCGAGCTCGGGGAGATCGAGCAGGCGCTCGCCCGGCACCCGGACGTGGCAGGGGCGGCCGTCGTCGTCCGCGAGGACCAGCCGGGCCGCCGGCGCCTGGTCGGGTACGTCGTCTCCGAGCAGGACCCGGCCGAACTGACCGCGTACCTCGCCGCCCGCCTGCCCGAGTTCATGGTTCCGGCAGCGTTCGTCCGGATGGACGGGCTACCGCTCACCGCGCACGGCAAGGTCGACCGCCGCGCCCTGCCGGAGCCCGCGGCCTCGGCCGCCGGCCGGGCCTCGGTGGAGCCGCGCACCGACGACGAGCGCACGATGGCCGCGATCTGGGCGGAGGTGCTCGGCGTGGAGCGGGTCGGGGTGACCGACGACTTCTTCGACCTCGGCGGCGACTCGATCCTCAGCATCCAGGTCGTGTTCAAGAGCCGCCGGGCGGGCCTGCAGGTCTCCTCCAGCGACCTGTTCCGCCACTCGACCGTCGAGCAGCTCGTCGCCGCCGCCGGCCAGGACCGCCAGGTCGTCGCGACCCAGGAGGCCGAGGCCGGCGAGCTGCCGCTCACCGCGATCCAGCACGAGTTCTTCGCGCGCAACACGGTCGCCCCGCAGCACTTCGCCCAGTCGATCCACGTCGAGCTGGCGGCGGACACCGACGAGGCGGCGCTGCGGGCCGCGATCACGGCGGTCGTCGCGCACCACGACGCGCTGCGGACGCGGTACCCGAGCGACGAGCGGGGCCGCCGGTCGCCGCGGAACGCCGCGGCCGAGACCGGCGAGCTGTTCGAGCGCCACGACCTCTCGGGGCTGCCCGACGAGGAGCTGCCCCCGGTCATGAACCGGCTCGCCGTGGCGGCCGACGGGGGCTTCGACCTGGCGGCCGGGCCGCTGCTGCGGGCGGTCCTGTTCGACCTCGGCCCGGGCCGGCGGGCGCACCTGCACCTGACCGTGCACCACCTCGTGATCGACGCGGTGTCGTGGCGGATCCTCAACCACGACCTGGACCTCGCGTACCGGCAGGCCCTCGGCGGCGAGGTGATCGATCTGGGTGCCAAGACCACCTCGTTCCGGCAGTGGGCCACCCGGCTCGCGGCGCACGCGGCCGGCGGCGGCTTCGCCGACCAGAGCGCCCACTGGGACGCGGTGCCCGAGGCCGAGCCGCTGCCGACCGACGGCCCAGGACCGAACGTGGTGTCCTCGCGGCGGATCCTGCCGGTACGGCTGGAGCAGGACGAGACCGCGGTGCTGCTGCACGTGGCGCCGGGCAGGTTCCGGGCCCGGGTCAGCGACGTGCTGCTCGCCGCGCTGGCCCGGACGATGTGCCGCTGGTCCGGTGACGACCGGCTGGTGATCGAGATGGAGGGCCACGGGCGTGAGGAGATCTTCGACGACATCGACCTCTCCCGCACCGTCGGGTGGTTCACCAGCTCCTACCCCGTCGCGCTGGAGGTGCCCGGACGGACGGACGGCGAGGCCGACTGGCCCGCCGTCGTGCGGTCGGTGCGCCGCTGCCTGCGCGCCGTTCCCGGCAACGGGCTCGGCTACGGCCCGTTGCGCCACCTCGGCGGGGGCGGCACGCCGCCCGTGGAACACACGCCGCCGGCGGTGCTGTTCAACTACCACAGCCAGACCGAGGAGATCACGCAGACGGCCGACCGCTCGCTGTTCCACGCCTTCCACGATTCGATCGGCCAGGAACAGGACGAGCGCGAGCGGGTCGTGCAGGCGCTGGAGGTGGTCGGCGCGGTCGAGGGCGGCCGGCTCGGCTTCGACCTGCACTACTCGGTCAACCTGCACGAGCCCGAGACGATCGCGCGGGTCGGCGCCGAACTCGTGGCGGCGCTGCGGTCGATCGCCCGCCTGTGCGACCCGGCTCTCGGGGCGGAGGACGCCCGGTGAACGAGTTGCTGACGGAGCTCGCGCTCCGGCACGGCGTGCCCGGCGCCCAGCTGGCGATCTGGCGCGACGGCCTCCTCCTCACCGCGGAGACCGGTGAGGAGGAGGCCGGATCGGGGCGGCCGGTGACGGACGCGACCGCGTTCCCGCTCGGCTCGCTCACCAAGCCGTTCACCGCGACCCTCGCGGCCCTGCTGGTCGCCGACGGCGACGCCGACCTGGACGAGCCCCTGTCGGAGCAGCTGGGCGAGCTGCGCGCGGGCCCGCAGTTCACCCTGCGGCAGGTGCTCAGCCACACCGCGGGCCTGGCGGCCAACACCGCCGAGCTGCCCCCCGGGACCACCCGCGCCCGCTGGCTCGCCCGCCACGCGGCCGAACTGGCCGTGCACGAGCCGGGGGCGGCCTTCTCCTACTCCAACCCGGGCTACCTGATCGCCGGCCGCCTGGTCGAGGAGATCACCGGGCTGGACTGGACGGAGGCCGCGCACTCGATGCTGCTGCGCCCCCTGGGGCACGACGCCGCGGCGCCGACCGCCTCGGGCCATCTGGTCCGCCCGGACGCCGCGCCCCGGCCCATCCAGGAGCAGTCCGTCCCGCCCCTGGAGGACCCGGCCGCCGGTCTGCGGGCCTCCGCCCGCGACCTCGCGGTGTTCGGGGCCGCGCACCTGGGCCTCGGTCCGGGCGCGGCCCTGCTGGACGCCGCGACGGCGCGATCGATGCGCGAGGACGTCACGGCGGGGCTCGCCGTGGACGCCTACGGGCTGGCGGGCGGCTGGGGCGCCGGATGGTCGTGGTACGGGCCCTGGTTCGGCCACGACGGCACCGGCGACGGCGCGTGGAGCCACCTGCGCGCCAACCCGTCGACGGGGACGGTGGTGGCGCTGACCGCCAACGGCAGCACCGGCGCGCGGCTGTGGGAGTCGCTGCTCGGGCGGCTCGGCGAAACCGGCCTGGAGGTCGGCGACCATCCGCGGGACCCGGGCGCCGGCGAGTCCGTGCCGGCGCCCACGGGGTGCGCGGGCCTCTACGTGAACGGCGACTGGTCGTGCCGGGCCCAGGCCGCCGGCGACGGTGAACTCCTGCTCTCGGTCGCCGGAGCGGCGCCGGTCCGGCTCGTCGTCGGCCCGGACCTCTCCTTCCGGACGCCGTCGGACGGCGGTTCGCGGGCGGCGATGCCCTACCTCGGGCGGTTCCTGCGGGACCCGGCGACCGGTGACGTCGACCGGGTGCAGATCACCGGGAGGCTCTGCGTCCGGCAGCAGTAGCACGCCCCCGGAGCGGCGGGCCCGGTCGACGACCGGGTCCGCCGCTCTGTCGTGCCTGCGAAGCCGTCAGGACGCATCCAGGTAGGTCAGCACGGCCCGGACCCGCCGATGGCCGGCATCGGTCTCGGTGAGCTCGAACTTCGCGAAGATGTTGCCGATGTGCTTGTGCACGGCGTTGTCGCTGATGGACAACTTGGTGGCCAGCGTGGCGTTGTCGTGCCCCTCCGCCATGAGCGCCAGGACCTCCCGCTCCCGTCGGGTGAGGGTGGACAGCGGCCGGGTCCGCCTGGCGAGCAACTGGCTCACCACGTCGGGGTCGAGCGCCGTGCCGCCGGCGGCCACCCGGCCGAGCGCCTCCAGGAATTCGTCGACCCGGCTGATGCGGTCCTTCAGCAGGTAGCCGACGCCGCCCCCGCTGTCGGAGAGCAGCTCGGACGCGTACGTCTGCTCCACGTACTGGGACAGGACCAGGACCGGCAGCCCGGGACGGACCCGCCGGGCCTCGATCGCGGCCCGGATCCCTTCGTCCCGGAACCGCGGCGGCAGCCGCACGTCGACGAGGGTGACGGCCGGGCGGTGCCGCTCGACCGCGGCCAGGAACCCCTCGGCGTCGGTGGCGACCTCGGCCACCTCGTGGCCGTAACTGGTGAGCAGCAGCTCCAGGCCGGTGGCGAGCAGGACGTTGTCCTCCGCGATGACTATCCGCACGGCAGCTCCACGGTGATGGTGGTGGGGCCGCCCGCCGGGCTGACGACCGTGACGTAGCCGTCGAGAGCCTGCGCGCGGCCCCGGAGACCGGCCAGCCCGCTGCCGCCGTTCTCCCGCGCGCCGCCCACGCCGTTGTCGGTGACCACGACGGTGAGCACGTCCTCGGCGTGCCACACCCTCAGCCCCGCCTCGGTGGCCCGGCTGTGCTTGGCCACGTTCGTCAGCGCCTCGGTGACCACGAAGTAGGCGACCGCCTCGATGGCCGCCGGGATCCGGTGCAGCTCGCCGATGTCGAGCGAGACCGGCACGCCGCCCCGGGCGGCGACGGTGCGCAGGGCCCCCTGCAGCCCGCGGTCGGCGAGGATGGGCGGGTAGATGCCGCGGAGCACCTCGCGGAGCTCCACCATCGCCTCCTCGGTGACGTCGGTCGCCTCGTGGAGCATCCGGGCGACGGTGGCCGGGTCGTGGTCGAGGCACCGCCGGGCCACCGCGAGCCGCATGGCCACGGCCACCAACCGTGCCTGGGTGCCGTCGTGCAGGTCCCGCTCGATCCGCCGCAGCTCGGCGCCGTGCGCCTCCAGCGCGTCACTGCGGGTGCGGGTGAGCGTGGCCACGCGATCGGCGAGTCGCTGGGCACGCGACGAGGAGAGCGCGGCGAGGGTCAGCCGGGCGTAGCCCGTGGCGAGCGGCGGCAGCGCCAGGCAGCCGGCGGTGAACACGATCGTCCCCAGCGACGGGCCGGCGAACACGTCGTGCCAGCCGGCGACCGGGACGTCCAGCACCGTCGTCGGGCCGCCCTGGTCCGGGAACGCCCACGACAGCGGCAGCGTCACCACGACCAGCAGCGCGTTGCCGAGGCAGAGGAGCGTGGCGAGCCCACCGGTGAGGCCGAGCGTGACGTGCAGGCCGAGCCAGTACAGAAGCCGGGGCAGGGCGATGCTCTGCGTGCGGACCGGGCGCCCCAGCAGGCGACCGGCCCGCTGCCGGTGCCACTCGGCCCAGGCCTGACGCATACTCGGGTGGCAGAGCAGCAGGATCGACAGGAGGCTCATGGCCGCGGTGCCGAGCTCCCCGAGGAGGTAGACCGTGGCCCGCAGCGGCGACACCCAGACACGGACCGGCGGAGCACACCGGGTTGTGGTGCGCACTACAGCAGGCTGTAGTTCTTTCCCTGCGGCTGAGGGTATGGGCTCAGCAGCGCCGGGGGCCCTACCATTCCACTGAGACCGAGTGTCAGGAACCGGAGGTGGAGAGTATCGGCCCACCTCCGCCGGTGTGGAACGGGGACGGCGGACTGGTTGCACAACCTACCTCCCGAACGTTGAAAGAGATCACCATGACAGACCGTTGTCCGGCTCTGCAGCTGTCCCGTGTTGGCTTGACCGGAGCCGATGGCGTCGAGCCCGAAGTCGTCATCGAGAATGTGACGTTCGCCTGCGAGGCCGGCACCTGGACGGCGCTGGCCGGGCCGGCCGCCTCGGGCCGGACCTGTGTCCTGCGGTGCGCCGCGGGGCTGGATCCGCTGACGACGGGCGAGGTCCGGCTGGCCGAGGGCCTGCGGCTCGCGCATGTCGGGCTCCGGCCGCTGACGGAGCAGCTGGCGGCGGTCGGCACGCTCGCCTCGGTGCTCGGCCGGCTGCCGACCGAGGCGGCCGAACAGCTGCGCGAGGCCCTGCATCGGCTCGGCCTGTGGGAGGAACTGGACACCCCGGTACTCGACCTGACGGAGGGTCGGCAGCGCGCGGCCGCCGTCGCGGTCGCGATCGCCGACGGCCCCGACGTGCTGCTCGCCGACGACCTCACCGGCGGACTTCCGCCCGCCGCCGCGGCGGCCGTCCTGGACCTGCTGCGCGATCTGGTGGACCGGCAGGGGCTCTGCGTCCTGGCCTCGGCGGCCGATCTGGCCTCGCTGGAGCGGGCCGACGTGGTGGTGCTGCTGGCCGAGGGCCGCGTGGTCGAGACCCGGGTCATGCCCTGAGGCTGCGGGGCCCCGCCCCGCCCCGCCCCTCGCCCGCGCGAGTGCTGCCGGGGCTGCCCAGGATGTCGGCGACCTCGGCGGGCAACTCCCGCTGCAGGAGCGCCAGGCCGAGCGGGGTCAGGGTGTGCATGGCGGTGGTGCGGTTGCGCAAGGTGGTGATCAGACCCGCCTCGCGCAGCACGGTGGCCTGCTTGCTCGCGCCGGAGAGGGAGATGCCGAGCCGGCCGGACAGATCGCCGGTGGTGCCGCTCTCGGACAGCGCGCGCAGGGCGGCCGCACGGGTGGCCCCGACGAGCGCGGACAGCGCCCGGTCGCCCTCGACCTCGGACTCCTCGGGAGCCGACTCCAGATCGTTGAGGTCCAGGGGCACGGAGAAGACGAGGGCGGGCACGCCGGACTGCCGCTCGGAGGGGACGAACACGCAGGTCTTCGCGGGGAGGAAGAGCGAGGGGCTCAGGATCAGGCCGCGCCCGTCGAGCTTGATGTCGAGGTCGAGGTCGGAGGCGATGTGCAGCTCCGGGGACTCCCACGTCACCTTGGGGTGCAGGCCGGCGAGCAGGAACTCGATGCCGTTGGTGATGGCCATCCGCCCGCGCACGTCACGCTCGACCTCCAGCCGGGCCTGCATCCGCGACCAGTAGGGCAGGATGCCCGCGCAGCAGAACAGCAGGACCACCTGGGCGAGTCTTCGGGCCCGGGCGCGCACGGCCGAGGGCACCGAGGCCGTGTCGGCGCCGTCCCGCCCCAGCAGCCACAGGAGGTCGGGAACCACCCGGTACTCGGACACGACCTTGTCCACCGCGGGCAGATCGTCGCCGAGACGCTCACGTACCAACCTGTGCCAACCGACGCCACCGCGAGCCCGGTCGCGCCCGAAGCGGTGGAGCGCGAAGACCGCTTCGGACATCGGTCCCAAGGTATGCACCATTCTTAACCGTTGAATGTCTTCGCTGGTTACGTGAATGCGCAACACTGCGACCCCCCGTGTTACATCTGATGCGCTTTTGCACGCCGAAGCCTAAGCGCGCATTGCCAGCCATGGCAAGATCGGGGGCTTACGATCTTGACCGGACCGTGTCATTCCGGGTGGCGTGGGGCTTCGTGATCTCTTGTCGGGCGACCTTCGGGCTGCCGGGACGCCCTGGCGCGCCGGGCATCGGGTGGGGGGACGGTGCCGGCGCTGCCGGCGACCGGGGTGCTCTGCCGTGCGGCCGGAGTGATCACGGCCGGTCCGCCCCGGAGGGTCCTCGCCGTCGGGACGGGGCGGTGCCGCGTGTGCGGACCGGTCGCGCCACCTCGTCGCGGGGGCGGCGACGAGGGGCGTCCGGCCTGTCGTGGAGCCTCCCGGCGGAGCGCCTCGCTCCGCTCTTCTGGCTTACCGGGAAACAAATTTGACGCTGCGACAGATCGCGCTACTGTTCGGCGTGTCCATGTCGGCGGCCGACTGTGTCGTCGGTCACATCGGCCTGTGGCGACCGTCCGGAGCGTCCTGGGCGACGGCGGCCCCGAGGGCCGCCGTGCCCGTCATGCCGCGTCCGGCGCCGCCCGCCCGCACGGCCCGGTCCAGGTGTCGCGACCGGAGGGGTGACGGTCGGGCGAGGCCTGTTCCGATCCGTTCGGAGATCAATACCGGGAGAGGAATCACCTTTGTCGTCCTCGAGCGCCGGCGCGGACCCGCGCGGGATCCATATCAGTTCCATCTGCAAGCTCGACCCGGTTCACGCAGTTTTCATGAAAGCCCGGGAATGATCTTCAGTAGACGACCCGCGACTCCGCCGACAGGCGGGTGTGGCGGGACTTTCGCAGATCGCGGGTGATATTCAGGCGGCGCAGCCAGCGGTCCGTTCCGTCGAAACGTGCCTGAAAAGGCTTACGGCCGTGAACAACACGATAATTGTCGATGAAAACAATATCGCCGGGAGCCAGGGAAACGCCGCCCATCGCCGCGTCCAGGGCCTGGCCGATCACATCCAGCGCCCGCTGCTCGTCCTCACCCTGCACCCCCTGCATGTAGTACGGGTCCAGCCGCAGGTACGGATCCTTCGGCGAGCCGAAGAGAACCGCGACCGGCTCGGGGGACGCCAGGGCGCCGTCCACCCGCTCGGCGCTGCGCCTCTTGAGCTCGGCCACCTCGGGATCCTCCGGGCCGCCCGCGACCTGGTTCTGCGGACGGTGCGAGTCGTCCGGCAGGATCTTGAAACGCTCCTGGGCCAGGGCCGCGCGCGTCGCGTCGTCGAGCCGCACGTCGGCGATGTCGGCGAAGGTGGTCTCCACGTCGTCGGGGTTGCGCAGGCACATCAGGCCCAGGTAGTCGGTGCGCAGGGGGTGGAAGGCGTCCTCGGTGTGCCAGGAGAGCGTCTCCGCGCTTCCCCAGCCGATCTGGCCGTGCTCGTGGGCACGGATCGGGAAGATGTCGTGCATGACCCGCCCGTCCTGCTGGGTGGCCCAGCCGATCGGCTCGCCGAGCAGGCAGCTGATGAGCAGGAACGGGATGTCGAGGCGCAGCGTCGCGTCGGGCGCGGCCTTGTCGCGCCAGTCCGGCGGGGTCGGCCCGAGCGCCGCGTCGTCGACCGGCAGTCCGGACACCACCAGGACGCCCGACGGCTCGGTCAGCTTGAAGTCGACCAGCGCCGTCCGCAGTTCGCGGGGCAATTCGTGTGCGTGGACCTGGGCGGCCCGGTGCAGGGCGGGATCCTCGATGGACGAGAAGCGCCCCGCGACCTCCGTGGTGATCTTCTCGATCGCGACGATGTCCTCGTCGCGCAACTGCAGCTTCAGCATCTTCTTCCTCCGTGGTCGGTGGTCAGGAGTGGGCCGGCTGTGGTGCGGCCGACAGGTGGGGCAGCGCGAGGCGGCGCAGGGTCGGGCTCAGGGTGGCGCCGGCGGCGACCACCACCAGCAGCGCGGCCGCGCCGAGAATGCTGGCGGCGCCGCTCCGGGTGCCGGTGGCCAGCACGCCGGCGACGACGGGACCGGCCGTGGCCGCCAGTTCGGCGCCGAGGCCGACCAGGCCGGACAGGCGTCCGCGCAGGCCGTCGGGCACGGCCGACAGCTGGCAGGTGATCACGGTCGTGTTGGCGACCGGCATGGCCATCGCCGCCACGCCCAGCAGGATTCCGAGCGGCACGCCGCGCGGGGCGTACGCCATGGCACCGGCGACGGCGGCGAAGACCCAGGTCGAGCCGATGACCAGCACCGCCGGCGACAGCGCCGCCGCGTGCAGACGCTCGGCGACCAGGGCGCCGATCAGGCCGCCCGCGCCGAAGCAGGTCATCATCAGGCCCATCTGGCCGGGCGCGACGTGGTCCTCGCCCGACACGATCAGGACGAGCACCACCAAGGTGTGGAAGGCGAGGTTCACGCCGACGATCCAGGCCATCGTCGCCCGGATGGTCCGCATCCGCAGCAGCTGCCCGAACCCGCCGGCCCGCGGTGCGCCGGCAGCCGCGCTCTCCTCGCCGCCGCCGGGCCCGGCGGCGATGCTCGGCAGCTGCAGCGCCGCCAGCGCCACGAACGACACCGCCAGCACCGACGTGTTCAGCGTGAACGGCAGCACCTCGTGCAGCCCGAACGTGAAGCCGGCCAGCGCCGGACCGATCAGCAGCGCGGCGAACGGCCGGGCCGCGTTGCGCGCCAACGCCTGCGGCAGCAGGCTCTCCGGCACGACCTGGGGCAGGGCCGCGTTCTCGGCCGGTACGAAGATGCCGGCGGCCGCGCCCTCGACCGCCGCCACCAGCAGGACCAGCCACAGCGGGCAGCGGCCCAGCAGGACGGCGCCGGCGACGCCGAGCATCGCCACCGTACGGACGCCCTGGGCCACCACCATCACCCGCTTGCGGTCCGTCCGGTCGGCCAGCGCCCCGGCGGGCAGGCTGACCAGGGCCCGGGCACCGGCGAGCACCGCGGCGGCGCCGGAGACCGCGGCCGCCGAGCCCCCGTGGGCGAGCAGGAGCAGGGGGAAGGCGATGTACGCGATCTCGGCGGCCATCTCGGACAGGAACATGCCGGACCAGAGGATGCGGTAGTTGCGGTTGCTCAGCAGGGGAGTGGTCATGCCGTGGCTTCCCGGTGTGACGGCGGTGGAGGCCACCGAGTCTTGCGGCGACCGGGCGGGCGTCGCCACGAAGTTGACCCGTGGACGAAACTCCGAGGCCAGCCGCGTCGCCGCCCCTGGCGCGGGCCACGGCCTGCGCAATGTCGGCACGGGTCAAGTTCGTTGAGGACAGCGGTGCTTGCGTCGATATTTGAGCGCTGGGTCGTGTCACGCATCCGGCACGGCAGCGAGCCACGACGGCAGGGAGTCCCTTATGGCCTTCGCGACAGCGACCGCTTCCTCGGAACAAGAGGCGCCCACGCCGCCTGAAGGGTTGACCCCCGTGCCATGGCGGCCGGTCTCGCTCACCGCGGCCGCGATGACGGTGTGCCTGCTGGTGCTGGCCACCCGGCACGGATACCACATAGACGAGCTCTACACCCGGGTGGCGAGCAGCCACCTCGCGTGGGGCTACATCGACCAGCCACCGCTCGTCGCGCTCGTCGCCAAGGTCGAGATCGCGATCTTCGGGGACAACCTCTTCGGCTTCCGCGTGGTGCCGGCGCTGCTGGCCTCCGTCGCGGTGCTGCTCGCCCCGCTGATCGCCCGGGAGCTGGGCGCCAACTCCCGGGCGCAGGTGCTCGCGGGGTTGATGGCGTTCGCCTCGGGCCTGGTCATGTACACCGGCCACATCATGGGCACCAACAACTGGGACGAGCTGTCCTGGATCACGGCGACCTGGCTGCTGATCCGGATGGTGCGCACCGGCGACACCCGCCTGTGGTGGGCGATCGGCGTGGTGGTCGGCGTCGGCCTCACCGCGAAGTACCTGCTGGTTCTCCTGCTCCTCTGCCTGGGGGCCGGTCTGCTCGCCTTCGGACCGCGGGCGGTGTTCCGGACCTGGCGCTTCCCGGCCGCGGTCGGCGTGGCCGCGGTGATCGCCTCACCGGTGCTGATCTGGCAGGTGACGCACGGGATGCCGCAGCTGGAGATGAGCGCCGCGCTGTCCAAGGCGCTGGAGAGCCTGTCCCGCAGCACCTTCATCCCGATGCAGCTCCTGCTCATCGGCTTCTTCCTGAACCCGGTGTGGATCGCGGGGCTGGTCGCGCTGCTGCGCCGGCCCGAGTGGCGCGCCTACCGGTTCGTCGGCTGGTCGTACCCGCTGATGGTGGTCGTGCTGCTGGTCATCGGCGGGCAGGGTGCCTACACGACCGCGCTGCAGTACGTCCTGCTCGCCGCCGGAGCCGTGGTCGTCGACCGGTGGGCGCGCAGCGTCCCGCGGCTGTCGGTGATCGGCGCACTGACCGGGCTCAACGCGCTGAGCTGCGCGATCCTGCTGCTGCCGGTGCTCCCGATCGGCACGTACGCGAACACGCCCGTCCTCAAGGACCTGGCCATCGTCCAGTTCGACCAGGTCGGCTGGCCCGAGATGACCCGGCAGGTGGGCGCCGTCTACCAGTCGCTGCCGCCGGAGGAGCAGGCGCACACCGTCATCTACGGCAACCACTACGGTCAGGCCGGAGCGATCGACAAGTGGGGGCCGACGTACGGGCTGCCGAAGGCGTACAGCGGCCACAACTCGTACGCCGACTTCGGCCGGCCCGGCGAGGACAAGACGACCGTGATCACCATCGGCGCCGACCCCAAGCAGTTCGGCCAGCTCTTCCGGTCCTGCGAGGAGCGCGGCGAGTACAGCAACGACCTGCCGGTCTCCGACGACGGCCAGAAGCTCATGGTGTGCCGTGGACCGCTGAAGCCCTGGTCGCAACTGTGGGAGCAGCTGCGCTGGATCGGCTTCCAGTGCCCTTACACCGCCGAGGCGATCACGGCCGACAGCATCAAGGGATGCGACTGAGCCTGCAGCGGAGAAGACCCGCCCGGCCGGCTGCCGTGTCCCCGACGGCAGCCGGCCGGGCGCCCCGCGCGCGCCGGTCTCAGCAGCGCACCAGCAGGGCGGTGATGTTGTCCCGGCCGCCGGCGTTCATGGCGGCGACCCACAGGGCCTTCACCGCCCGGACGTCGTCGCCGGCGTTCTCGGCGAGGATCAGTTCCATCGCGGCCACGTCCACCAGGTCCGACAGCCCGTCACTGCAGATCAGCCACCGGCTGCCCGGGACGTACCGCTCGGTGCCGGTGTGCGGGTGGACGGGCTCGAAGCGCTGGGCGCCGCCGAGGGTCTGCAGGACGAGGTTCGTCACCTCGGGCGTTCGTCCCGGCCCGCCCCGGCCGGCCACGGGCGAGTCGTCCACCGACACCTGTCCCAGCCGGCCGCCGTCCTCGCGGTAGAGCCGGGAGTCGCCCACGTTGAACCAGGACATCCGGCGCGGGGTCAGCCACAGCCCCACCGTCGTGGTTCCCGCGCCGGCGCAGCCGGGGTCCGCCTCGGCCAGCGCGTACAGTTCGGCGTTGATCTCCCGGAGCAGCTCGTCGACGCCGGCGTCCCGGGCGTGCTCCGCCAGCCTGCGGACGGTGAGGGCCGCGGCGATCTCGCCGGCGTTGTGGCCGCCGAGTCCGTCGGCGACGGCGACGACGGCCGGTTCCTCGACCAGCAGGCGCACCACGACAGGATCGAGGGTGTCCACCCCCGCCGCGGTCAGACCACCGATGACGAACGCGTCCTCGTTGCCGTCGCGGACGGCGCCGCGGTGGGTCATCGCGGTGACGGTCACCTCGACCGCGTCCCGGGAGCCGGTCACCGCCGGCCCCCGTCACCCGGTCGATCGACGCTGATCCCGAGCGTGCAGTCGGCGGCCAGCCGCAGCTCGTCCCCGTCCCGGAGGGGAGTCCGCGCACCGGCGTCGGCCGGGCGGCCGTTCACGAAGGTGCCGTTGGTGGAGTGCTCGTCCCGTACCCAGGCCGTCCCGTCCGGTTCCAGGCCGACGGTCGCGTGCTGACGGGAGACGTTGTCGTAGCGCTCCAGCAGACCGGACGTCGTGCGGGCGGCCGGGGCGCGGCCGAGGAGCAGGGTGCTGCCCGGCGTCACGGTGCGCTCCACCGCACCGAACCGGATCCGCAGGACCACGGTGGGGGCGTCGCGGCGGGTCGCCTGCACGTCCGCGGCCCGCTCGCCGGAGCCGGCGGCACGGGACGGGCGCACCTCGCCCAGCATCCGCTGGCAGGCCACGCACACCTGGTTGGTCGGCACCGGGACGGCGGCTCCGCAGTGCGGGCAGACCCGGGGCTCCTCCTGAGGCCCGGCCGCGGCCGGATCGATGTCGCCCACCGCCTTCGAGGCCACCGCCTGCGAGGCCACCGCCCCGATCGCGGGCGGGTGCGCGGGCGGGGGCGGCGGCCCGGGCAGCGGGTACCGGGCGACGGCGGGGCGGCTGAGGTTCCCGGAGCAACCCCCGCAGACGAGATCGCCGTCCTCCGCCGCCAGGCCGCAGGACGAGCAGATCAGCTGCGCCATGACACCTCTTCCATGGTGATGCCGGCCGACCGGAGCCGGGTGCTCAGGCGTTCCATGTCGCCCCGGCGGGGAACCCCGATGAACCAGACCCGGCCGTCGTCGACGGCGACCTGCATGGGCGGTGCGTCGACGGGGCCGGCCCCCTCGTACCGCTCGCGTCCGAGATCGGTCAGTGCGGTCAGACGCTGGTTGCTCGAGCCGCTCCAGCGCAGTCCGGGGCTGTTGAGGCGATCGATGTAAGGGCCGGTGATCACCGCGTCGCACCGGTCGAGGAGCGCGGAGTGCTCCCGCCGCAGCCGGTCGAGGGAGTACCCGCTGTAGACGAGCACGTCCAGCGGCGCGGGCCGCCCGCGGCGCCAGACATGGACCCACTCCAGGAGCGCGGCGAGCGCCTCCGGCTGCTGGAACGGCTCCCCGCCCGAGACGGTGATCCCGTCGAGCGGATCGGGCAGGCCGGCGAGCCAGCTCCGGAGGGCCGCGATGTCCACGAGTGTGCCGGGATCCGCCGTCCAGGTGTCCTGCGAGACGCACCCGGCGCAGCCGATCGTGCAGCCCTGCGTCCAGATGCCGGCCCGGGTTCCGGGGCCCAGCGACGTCACCGGGTAGTGCGCCTTGTTCAGCATCAGCTCGACCGGGCGGGGGGAGGCGTTGGAGGCCGTCATGCCAGCTCCACCGAGACGATGTCGCCCTCGCGCCGCAGAGCGGTCACCCGGACGTGCGCGCCTGCGGCCGGGTCCCGGTCGAACAGCGCCCGGGCGAGGGGATTGACGAACTGCGACTCCAGGGCCATGCCGATGCCCCGGCCACCCATCCGCGGGTTGTCGGTGCAGCTCTTCTGCAACGCGGCCCGGACCTCGGGTTCCACCTCGAGGACGATGCCCTGCTCCTCGTGGACCCGGGAGACGATGTTGTCGAGCTGGAGGCCGAAGATGCGGGCGGCCGCCGCACGGTCGATGAAGTTGAACACCACGATGTTGTCCCCGAAGCGGTTGAGCAGCTCCGGCCGCCCGAGGACCCTGGTGAAGTGGTCGCCGATCGCCGCTTTCATGCGCGCCTCGATCTCCTCGTACGGCATGTCGGGGTGAACGTTGGTCACCGGCCGCCCGCCGTCGTCCTCCACCTCGGTGCCGAGGTTGGAGGTGAACACCAGGACGGACTCGGAGAAGTGCACCGTCGAGCCGCGCCCGTCCGTCAGCCGGCCGTCCTCGAGGATCTGCAGGAACTTGTCCAGAATCCGCGGGTGGGCCTTCTCGATCTCGTCGAAGAGGATCACCCTGAAGGGCTGTTGCCGCACCGCGTTGGTCAGTTCGCCGCCCGCCTCGAAGCCGACGTACCCCGGTGGCGCCCCGATCAGGCGGTCCCCGGCGTGCTCCGCGGAGAACTCGCTCATGTCGAACCGCAGATAGGCGGACTCGTCCGCGAAGATCAACGACGAGACGGCCTTGGCCAGTTCGGTCTTGCCCACGCCGGTGGGCCCGGCGAAGAACAGCACTCCGCGCGGCCGGTCCGAGGACCGGGACTGCTGCGCGCCGGACAGCCCCAGGGCCGCCCGCTTCAGGATGTCGAGGGTCTTGGTGACGGCCTGCGGCTGCCCGACGACGCGCTGCGGGATCGAGTGCTGGCCGTCCGTGATCCGTTTGCGGAGGTACTCCCGCTTCCAGGGGTTGTCCATGACGCCGAGTTTGTAGATGCGGATCGCGTCCGGAAGCTCCGTCATCGTCAGGCGGCGGTCCCGGGCCAGCCGGGTGATCTCGATCATCGCCTGCAGGGTGAGTCCGTCCGTCTGGGCCGCGAACGCCTCGCACGCCTCGGTCGCCGGCAGGTCCGAGTCGAGGTCCGTCACGCCGAAGAGCTTCATCAGCAGGCGCGCGGTGGCCTGCCGGTCGCCCAGATCCGGAACCGGGAGCCCGATGGACCGGATCTGGTCGTTGGACGAGGTGAGCCAGGCCGGCAGGTCGCCCTCGCGGTCCGCCAGCCAGATCACCGGGTTGTACAGCGGGGTCGTCCGGCCGCTCTGCGCACCCACCGGGACCGCCGTCCGGGAGAGCCTGGCACAGAACCTGAAGAAGTCCCGCTCGCTCGGCTCCAGTTCGCCCGCGCTGCGCGCGATGCGGGAGGCGTCGTCGATCGCCAGCGCCGCCCGGACCGGCTGCGCGGGACGGGCCAGCTCGGCCATCAGCGCACGCAGGGTCTCCAGCGAGGGAAGGCTTCCCGGGCGTGGCCGCCGGGGAAGCAGCCGGGAGGCGGCCTCCTCGGCCCGATCGGACTCCTCGGCTGTGGCACCGGCCGGCAGGTGCACCCGGAGACCGTCCACCGGGTCGTGCACGAGCAGGAACGCGTAGCCGCTCCCGCGGAGCGTCTCCCAGAGCAGGTCCGGCAGGGACAGCAGCCGGGGGCGGGCGCTGTCGGACTCCCGGACCAGGAAGCTGTCATGGCGGTTCCCCCACAGCACGAACTGCGAATGGACGGGCAGGGTCGCCTCGAATTCCCGCACGAACGGCGGCCCCGCCGTCGTCGGAATGCCCTCAGGTGCGCGCATGTCCTCGGTGGACAAGGATCCCTCTCCCCATGTCGCCGGCTCTCGGTCCGGAACCTGTCAGTCCGTCGGGCGGATCAGCGATCGCGTTCCCGGTACCCGGGCCGGGCCCGGGTGCCCGGGGCGGGCGGGGCGGGCGGGGCGACGACCAGGGGAACGGGCACCTGTCCGGGCGGGACCGCGACCTGGACGTCCGTGCTCAGCCCCGCCTGGGCGAGGCGGCCGCGCAGTGCATGGAAGTCCTCGCACCACTGCTCCTCGCGCTCGACGTCGAGGTGCGCGTCGTCGTCGCCGTCCCCGGCGGCGGTGCGCACCACCGCGGTACGCAGCTGACCGCCCTGCTGGTCGACGACCAGGTTGACCGCGTGCTCGGGCCATTCGCGCCGGGACAGGCGCAGGGCGCCGTCGGTGACGGTGAGCGTCTCGAACCCCTGGCTGACCTGGTAGCCGAGGTCGGCGAGGGCGTCCGTCACCGTGTTGACCACGTACTGCTGCTCGGCCTGCGCCTCGGCCGCGGCCCGGCAGCCGGCCACCCGTCGGCGCAGTGGCTCGTCGAGGGCGCGGTGGCCGGCCACGACCTCCGCGAGCAGGGCCCGCACCGGCTCCACGTCCGCCACCCGGGCGTGTCCGAGGTCCTGGAGGAACCCGATCGCCTCGTCGGCGTCGCGCCGCACCGCCTCCGCGGCCGCGTTGGCACGTTGGACCCGGAGCCTCGTCTCGGTCAGCCAGCTGCGTGCTTCGTCGGGAGTGGACGCCTCGGCCACCCGCGCCGCGGCCTGCCGAACGTCCGCCCGGTGGGCCTCGCCGCAGTCCGGGAGGAGGCGCGACAGGACCCGGACCAGCGTCTGTCCGACGTCCTGGCGCGCGGCCTCCTCCTCGTTCCCGTCCTCGTCCCCTTCCGCGGCCCCTTCCACGGACGGGGAGCCGGACCCGGCGGCGACGTCGGCGGGCTCCGAGCGGCCCGCGAACAACTCGGCGGCCTCGACCGGACGGCGCTCGGCGGCCCGGCCGTTCAGGTCGGCGAACAGGTCCGCCGCGAAGGCGCGAGCGGTCAGTTCCCGCAGTTCCCGTTCCACGGCGGCCAGCTCGCGGTCGGCCTCGGCGCACCAGGCCTCCAGCTCGGAGGTGGACCGGGTGCCGATCCGAAGCGGCTCCGGAGGCCGCACGGTGAGCTCGGCGCCGTACCGCTGCCGCAAGTCCTCGGCGGACACGGTGAGAGCCGTGATCCGCGCGTTGCGCGTCTCCACCGCGCGGACGGCGGCGTCCCGGGCGGCCGCGGCCAGCAGGGCCGCCCGGCGGTCGGCCTCCGCACGGAGCCGGACGGCCTCGCGCACCGCGGCGTCCTGCGCCGCCGCGCGCAACTGCGCGGCGGTGAGTTCCTCGTCAAGCCGGTACGTCGTGCATTTGGGCCCGCTCATCGTTCCCCCAGAACCTGCGTCTGCTGTGCCTCGTGCGTCGAGCGCCACACCCGGTACCGGGTGAACGACCAGAATCCGTACCCCGCCGCGACCGCGAGGGGGATCGGCGACCAGACCCGCAGTGTGACGATCAGCCAGACCAAGGGGCCGAGTGCCACGTGGAGGAGGCAGCCCCCGCCGAGGGCGATCGTTCTCTTCCGCATGGGCCGCAGTTGCGTCGCCAGGGCTCTGCGCCCGCCGGGCAGGCGATGACCGATGTCGGCGAGGCGGGAGAGCAGGGACCATCGCGGGTGGTAGAGCTGTCCGAGCCTCGCCGCCAGGACCAGCTCGCAGACGAGCGGGACCCCGCAGAGCACCGACGAGGCAGGAAGGAACCGCTGCAGGAACTCTCCTTCGCCGACCAGGGTCCCCACCACAAGCGGCACACCGACCGGCAGGGCGAACAGCAGGGCGATCCCGCCGAGGGCGGTGAGGATCGCCTCGCCGGTACCGGACTGCCTGCGTTCCTCGGTCTCCTGCCACTCGCGCCGCTGGGTCGCCGTCGCGGCCTCGGTGGCGCGGAGCACCTCCGCCAGCCGGCGCGCTTCGGCGACAGCGGTCGAAAGGGTGCGGGTGGCGGCCAGGTGACGAACGGGATCCCCGCCGTCGGCCAGCAGCGCGTCGAACCAGCCGATGCTGCCCTGGACGGACGTCGCGGAGGATTCGATCCGTTGTCGGAGCGCCCGGGCCCATTCCGGGGCCACCGCGATGGCCAGCGCCTCCACCCGGATCTCGGTGCCGACGAGTTCCTGCCGGATCCTGGGCGGCAGCGCCGACGACTCCTGAAGCCCGTCCCACCGGGCGTTCAGGTCGCGCCAACGGTGGTTCACGCCGGCGAGCCGGTGAGCGCCTTCGCCGAAGGTCGCGAGGACGGTGAGCAGGTCGCCGGTGTACAACTCGTCGACGAGCCCTCGCGCGGTCCGGCGTCCTTCGTCGTCGCGGGGGGACGAGGCGAGTTCGGCGAGTGCGAGGAGATCCTCGGGCAGCATGCGCCTGCCGCGGTAGACGGGCGGCAGCGTCGGGTCGAGCCAGTGCAGAAGCCGCAGCAGCTTGGTGTCCGGGGCGTCGGTCCCGGGGAGGTGGATGTCGATCAGGTCCACCAGCTCTTCGGCGGCGTCGTGCTCGGGATCGTCGAACTGGGCCAGCCAGGTGCGCAGTTGACGCCAGCCCTGGCTGGGGTCGTCGCGTTCGCCCATGGCCTCGAAGAAGCGCCGGGCGGCGGTCTCCCAGTTCGCTGCCAGGGCCCGTGCCAGTGCCGCCTTCCCGGTGTACTTCACCCCGTTGAACTGCAGGGGCCGTCGGCCGGCGGCGCGCGGCGGCCCGATGTCCGGGACGGGTAAGTCCTCCGCCACCTCCGGGGCGCCGCCGTCGAGCCAGCTGCGGACCTCGGCCGCCCCCCACCGACGACCCGGATCCCTGACCAGCAGCCCGCGGCACAGCAGCCGTACCCGCGGATCCGTCACCTCCGACACATCGACCGGCCGGGTCGCCAGATGATGCCGGACCGCCTGCTCCGACAGCCCCTCGAACGGCGCACGGCCGGTGGCCAGTTGCCGGGCGATCACACCCACGGCCCACCAGTCCTGCGAACCGGACACCTCCGCGCTGAACAGGTACTCCGGCGCCGAGTACGCCAGCGTCCCGAACACGCGCTGCGTGAACCGGGACGTCGCGTCCAGCGATTTGCTCACGCCGAAGTCCGCCAACGCCAGCTCCAGCGGGTCCCGCCGGCGTACGAGCACGTTCGAGGGTTTCAGGTCGCCGTGCACGATCCCCGCTTCGTGCAGATGCGCCACCGCCTCCGTCAGCTGGGAAACCACCTCGGACAGGACGGCCGGCGACACCACGGCCCCGACCAGGCTCTCCAGCGATCCCGAGGCGAGGTACTCCGACACCTCGAAGTCACGCCCGTCCGAGAAGCCCGTCTCGACCACTTCCACCACATGGCTGGTGTCCAGACCCCGCAGGCGCTCCCAGACCTCGGGCATGACCCGGATCCCGCTGCGGTACACCTTCGCGACGAACTCGACCCCCGCCGCGTCGCGGACCAGCAGCACATCCGCCTCGCGCCCCTGGTGCGGCAGCTCCCCGACCACCACGAAGCGTCCGGCCAACGCCGACGGCAGTCGCAGCAGAGCCGCGGGACCACCACCGCCGTCCCGCCGCGTCACCGCCGCGTCGAGCCTCTCACCAGCAGAACCGTCGTCATCACGACGCGTCACATCAGATGGCACAGCCGACTCTTCCACACCGTCACCCCCGCGACGGAATTCTACTTGGCCGGGTCTTGCCAACGGTGCCAGAGGTGAAAACAAGCCCCCCTCATGTTGGCCCGCGCACCAGCGCGGAGCGGCCTGGCGGATGCCGGGGCCGGCGAGGTCCCCGGCACGGGTGCCGTCCTCGTCGGGGCCCAGCAGGATCGATGCCCCGGCCTGGGGCAGCGCCGCAGGAGGGCCGGCCCGGCCGCGGTGTGCGGGTTGCTTGGCCGGATGTCGTCCTTCGGGCGCCGGGTGTCTCCCTGCCGCGGTGGGTTCGCGACGCGGAGGCGGGGGATCACCTGGTCGTCATGGGACGGCCGACGGCGCCGCCCGGCCGACGCGTTGCGGCACCGGAGGTGGCACTGGCTTCACCATGGAACCGGGTACAGGGATCATGGCAGCCCCCCTTCGAGGTGCCCTAGGGTCGAGCCGTGACGATTCCACCCGTGCTGAGACGCTCGGCGCTCCGGGCGCGGCGGGACACCGGCTTCCTGGCCGCCGGTGTGCTGCCGCACCTGGCCCTGGCGCCGGTGTGGGTCTGGGGCGTGACCTTCGCCGTCAAGACCGGGAACTGGGCCACGGCGCTTCCCGCGTCGGTCGCCCCCATCCTGCTCGGCGTACCGGTGCTGACGGTCCCTCAGCGGTACCGGCACCGGGCGCTGCTCGGGGTGGACATCCCCGCGCCGGCGCCCGTGCCGGAGCACCGGTCGTGGGCGTCGACCGCTCGGTGGCTCTCCGCGACGTCCACCTCGCGCCAGGTCGGGTACCACCTCCTGGTGGGCCCGCTGGTAGCCGCGTCGGAGCTGCTGGTGCTCGCGACGCTGATCGCGGGTCCGGCGGGCGCCACCGTCCACGGCTGGGTGTGGGCGCTGCCGGAGAAGGTCCGGCAGGGCTGGTCCGGCCACCCGAAGCAGCTGTCCTGCTGCACGGTGGGTGGACTCGTCCTGCTCTGCGCCGCGCCCTGGTCGGCAGGCGCGGCGGCCCGGATCGAATCGCGCCCGGCGCGGTCGCTGCTCGGGCCCAGGCGCGCCGAGCGGCTCCAGGCGCGGGTGGAGCACCTGGCCGGCAGCCGCACCGAGCTGGTGGAGGCCGTCGATGCCGAGCGCCGGCGCATCGAGCGCGACCTGCACGACGGGATCTCCGAGGCGCTGGCCAACGTCACCAAGCACGCTCGCGCGACGCGGGCCCAGGTGACCGTCAGGCGGGTCGGGACGGTGCTGCGAGTGCGCGTTACCGATGACGGGCTGGGTGGTGCCGACGCCGCCGCCGGCACGGGGCTGAGCGGGCTGGCCAAGCGGGTCGGCTCGCTCGATGGGGCCTTCCACGTCAGCAGCCCCGTCGGCGGGCCCACCACCATCACCGCGGAGCTGCCGTGCGCGCGGTGATCGCCGAGGATTCGGTGCTGCTCCGGGTCGGCCTGGTCAAGGTGCTGGAGACGGGCGGCTTCCGGGTCGCCGCGGAGGTCGGCGACGGGGAGGCGCTGGTGGCGGCGGTGGCGGAGCACCGGCCGGAACTCGCCCTGATCGACGTCCGGATGCCGCCCGGCTTCACCGACGAGGGGGTGCGGGCCGCGGCGGAGATCCGCCGGCGGTGGCCGCGGACGGCGGTGCTGCTGCTGTCGCAGTACGTGGAGGAGCGGTACGCGGCCGACCTGCTGTCCGCCCACACCGGCGGGGTGGGCTACCTGCTCAAGCAGCGGGTCGCCGATGTCGCGGACTTCGTGGCGGCGGCCCGGCGGGTGGCGGCCGGGGGCACGGCGTTGGACCCGCAGGTCGTGGCCCAGCTGCTGCTGAGGCGCGGCGGCGACCCGCTGAAGCGGCTGACCCCGCGCGAACGGGAGGTGCTCGGACTGATGGCGGAGGGGCGTTCCAACGCCGGGATCGCGGCGGAGCTGGTGGTGGGCGAAAGCGCGGTGGCCAAGCACATCAACAACATCTTCGCCAAGCTGGACCTGCCCGTGGCCGAGGCGGACCACCGCCGGGTGCTCGCCGTGCTGCGGTTCCTGGGGGCGTCCCGGGCCTGACCGGCCGGTTCCGTCGCTCCCGCGTGACAGCGGTCGTTCGGCTGTCGGTGAGTGGGCCGTGCTCCTGCGGCCGCACCGGTTCGCTCCGGCGCTCCTGCAGGCCGCGGTCTAGCATGAAACATGAGGTTCGGCTGGATGCCCCGCGCCACCAGGTGAGGAGGCCGCCATGGCGGAGTACGGCAGCGGCGGGTTCGGGCAACCCGGTGGTTCCCGGTATCTGCCGATCTCCGAGCACGGCCTGATCGGTGATCTCCGTACCGCCGCGCTCGTCGCCACCGACGGCACGATCGACTGGTACTGCTGCCCGCGCTTCGACGCGCCGAGCGTGTTCGCGTCGATACTCGACGCCGACCGGGGAGGCAGCTTCGAACTGTCCGCGGACGTGCCGGCCCGTACCCGGCAGTTCTACTTCCCCGACACCAACGTCCTGATCACGCGGTTCTTCGCCGCGGACGGGGTGGCGGAGATCCAGGACTTCATGCCCGTCGTCGACGAGTCCCGCGAGGCGGACCGCCACCGGCTGATCCGGCGGGTGATCTGTGTTCGCGGCGTGCTCCCGTTCAAGGCGAAGGTCGCCCCGCGTTTCGGCTACGGCGCCGAGTCGCACACCGTGCGCCTCGAAAGCCACGAGGCCGTGTTCCGCTCCCCGTCACTGACGCTCGCGCTGACCTCCACCGCACCCCTGGAGAGCGACGGCTTGGACGTGTGGTCGCACTTCAAGCTCCTTGAGGGCGAGTCCCAGGTGTTCGCTCTCGACCGGATCGGCGACGACGTCCCGGCCCGGTCGTGTCCGCGCGCCGAGGCGCAGGAGCAGGCCGAGGCGACCGTCCGGTTCTGGCGCCGCTGGCTGTCCCGGTCGCGGTACCACGGACGGTGGCGGGAGATGGTGCATCGCTCGGCGTTGCTCCTGAAGCTGCTCACCTACGCGCCCACCGGTGCGATCGTCGCCGCGCCGACCACCAGCCTGCCCGAGCAGATCGGCGGCGAACGCAACTGGGACTACCGCTACGTGTGGGTCCGCGACGCGGCCTTCTGCATCTACGCCATGCTCCGCCTGGGCTTCACCTCGGAGGCCGAGGCGTTCATGGGCTTCATCTCCGAGCACGGGATCATGCGGGGCACCAAGGAGAGCGGCCCGCTGCAGATCATGTACGGCATCGACGGCCGCTGCGACCTGCCCGAGTACGAGCTGTCCCATCTGGAAGGTCATCTCGGGTCCGCACCGGTGCGGGTCGGGAACGCCGCCACCGGGCAGCTCCAACTGGACATCTACGGCGCGCTGATCGACTCCGTGTACCTCTACGACAAGTGGGGGCAGCCGATCAGCAGCGGTCACTGGGACGAGGTCGGCGCCGTGGTGGACTGGCTCTGCCGGCACTGGGACCAGCCCGACGAGGGGGTCTGGGAGACCCGGGCGGGCCGGCGCGACTTCGTGTACTCGCGGCTGATGTGCTGGGTCGCGCTGGAACGGGCGATCCGGATGGCGAACCGGCGGGGGCTACCCGCCGACCTGCCCCGGTGGCAGCAGTCCCGTGATGCGATCTACCGGCAGATCATGGCCCGCGGCTGGTCGGACGACCGCGGCGCGTTCGTCCAGGGGCTCGACGACACAGTCCTCGACGCTTCCCTGCTGATGATGCCGATGACCAAGTTCATCTCGCCCACCGACCCCAAATGGCTCTCCACCCTGGACGTGCTCACCTCCGACCTGGTCTCCGACTCCTTGGTCTACCGCTACGACCCGGCGGCCAGCCCGGACGGGCTCCGGGGCTCCGAGGGCACCTTCTCGATCTGCTCCTTCTGGTACGTCGAGGCGCTGGCCCGGGCGGGTCGGCTGGAGGAGGCCCGGCTGGCCTTCGAGAAGATGCTCACCTACGCCAACCACGTCGGCCTGTTCGCCGAGGAGATCGGCCGCACCGGCGAACAACTCGGCAACTTCCCCCAGGCGTTCACCCATCTCTCGCTGATCAGCGCCGCCTTCAATCTCGACCGCGCCCTGGGCTGACCGGACCGCGCCCCGCGCTGGCACACCGGCCCGTACGCCCTCGCCCCGTACGCCGCCCTCGCCCGGGTCCCAAGTCCCTGCACCCTGCGCGGACGGGAGAGTCAGCCGTGTTCTGCCGAGCCGGTGAGCCGGAGTTTGCGCTGGGCCCGCTGGTAGAACGTGGTGCGGCCGAGTCGGACGACGCGTGCGGCGGCGGGCAGCATGGTGACCTCGACGCTGTCGCCCGGTGCGACGTGGCCGGCCAGGAGGCCGTCGGCCTCGACGGCGAGGCCGCCGCTGTGCGGCAGGACCTCCAGGTCGAGCCGCTCGCCGCTGGAGAGGAACACCGAGCGGTTGAACGCGGCGTGCGGAGCCACGGGGGTGATCAGCAGCCCCTCCGCGTTGGGGGAGACGATCGGGCCGCCGGCGGAGAAGCTGTAGGCGGTGGAGCCGGTCGGCGTGGCGACGACGACCGCGTCGGCGGTGTAGGCCACGAAGGGCTCGCCCTGGACCCGTACGGCGACCGCAGCGGACTTGTGTCCCGGGCTGCGCAGGAGCACGACGTCGTTGAGTGCCGTCTCCCGGGAGTCGCCGAAGCGGGCGTGGACGGCGGAGCGGGCTTCCACGGTGAAGCGGTGGGCGTCGATGGCGTCCAGCGCGTCTGGGAGTTCCGGTATGTCGACCTCGGCGAGGAAGCCCAGCCGTCCGACGTTGACGCCCAGCACCGGGGCGTGGCCCCCGGTGGCGAGCCGCATGGCGCGCAGCATGGTGCCGTCCCCGCCGAGGCTGATCATCAGGTCGGCGCTCGTGGCCATCTCCTCGGCCTCCACCGGAATGGCCTCGCAGCCGATCCTGGCCACCTCCGCCGCCAGCCCCAGGACCTTCGTCCCCCGGGCCCGGCTCCAACGGACCACGGCGTCCACGGTGGGCGCGCAGGTGCGCTCCGGGTGGAGTACCAGCCCCACCGTGCCGATGAATCCCATCCGGGCACCTCGATGTCGGCCGGGCCACTGTTGCTCTCTCCAGTCACGCACAGCCGGCCGCCACCTTCAAGCTCACGCCTTCAGGCTCACGCCTTCAGGCTCACGCCTTCAATCCGTGGTCGTAAGTCACGGTGACGGGCGCGTGGCCGGACCAGCGCTCGGCGTGGGTGGCGGCGCGCTCCACGACGGCCTCGGTGGCGCGGGTGGCGAGGCCGGCCAAGGCGATCTGGCAGTCGATCCGCCAGCGGATGGACGCCCTTTCTAAAAGAGCCCACTCGTTCGAGTGTGGGCTGTTCGAGGGTGTCCGCTGGCCTGGGCGGTAGGGGACCTCCTGTGAGCATCATGACGGCTTCGGCGCCGGTTCGGGCGGTGGTGGGTTCGCGTGTCTCGGACACGCACGGGAACGAGGGCAAGGTCTCGCACCTGGTCCAGGCGGAGTCGGCGACGCGCCACGCGGTCTCGAAGGAGTGGGAGATCGTCGGGTGTCAGACATGTGCATGTGCATCTGGGTGGCCTCCGGAGGACTCGGCGAAGCACCGCCTGCCGGCACTCGTCGAAGTGGGACGGGTTGGTCGAAGGGCCCGCAGTCGCCGGTGGGGGTCACAGGTCGGCCCAGAACGTGGTGCCGTGGTCTGACGGGCGATGATGGCGCGGCCGCGGCCGTGCTCCTCGGGTGCGCGGCCGGCGGTCCAGGTGCCTTCCCGGGCGGCGGGGCCGCCGTCGTCGACCGCGATGTGCAGCGGGTCGCCGGGGGTGGGGTGGCCGAGGCGGAGGGCGATCGGGGGGAGGGCGTGTTCGATTGCGTTGCTGACGAGTTCGGAGACGACGAGCAGCGCCCGGTCGGTGGTCTCCTCGTTGACGTTCCAGGCGCGGAGGGCGGCGCGCGGGGTGGTCTCGAAGGTCACAGCGAGATGACGGGCGGCATCGGTCGTACGGGGTTCATAGGGGAAAACCAAGTAGTCGGGCACGGAGCCGTAGTTACAGCCACAGGCACCCAGGAGCTGCCCTCCACGAGGCGGCCGTCGACCGCCGTCAGGGCTGCAGCCGGGCCGGTACGGAACCATGCCGCCCTGCTCGCCGGCCCGGTCCTCCCGCCTGGAGCGGGGCTGCCAAGGGGGCATCCGACGCGGTGATCACACCAGCCATGGTCGTGCGCCGGCCGGACCGCCGCGGGTGCCGCCCGTCTGTGCGGTCATGGCCCGCAGGCCAGGCGGCATGCCGCTCGGGGTGACGGCCCCGGTCTGCCCATGCGGTGCGGCGGGGCATGACCTCTCGCCGGCCCGTGCACTGCGGTCAGGGCCGGCCTTCGGCCTGCGGCGGACTCCCCGGCCACACTTCGAACGCCTGCGAGATGCCCGCCGGCGGTCCGGCGCGGAAACGCCCGCGGATCAGCGCATCGACCTTGACCGCGGCGTCCTTTCGACCGCTGAGCTCCACCTTCACCGGTCCGGCAGCGGCATCTGCGAAGGCAACCGGCCGTGCGGCGCCTTGTTCGAGGGGGGCCGACGTGTCCACCTGCCAGCGGGTGCGGACCACCTGATCGGCGGGTGAGACGTAGTCCCCCGCTGCGCCAGGACCAGGGACAACGATCAGCTTGAACGACTGCCCCACCGTGTCGGCGACCACGTTCGCCACCGGCGGTGCGCCGGAGATCGACATGTGCACCATGCCGCTCGGTTCCCGTGAGCCACTGGTACTGGTCATCTCTCCTCCGAGGTCAGCTCCTCTTCCAGGGTCTGCCAGTGCGAGGCCTCCCGCATCCGTTCAGCAGGCGGTCCCGCTTCGTGCTCGCGGCCGCCGGCGACAGTCCGCGGGCAGGGGTGGCGTCCGGTTCGACGGTTCCATGACGCGCGGCCGGGGCGCCCGGCACGCGCACCGTGCCCCAGGTGAAGTCGTCGAGCGCCTGCTCACATGGCAAAGGTGCTCCACGGGGACGGACACCACGACTCCCCGCGACGGAGGCCCGGCTCGGGCCGGGGCCCCGGCCCGAGAAGGAGCGTCAGAATCCCCCGTCGTAGACCACGGTGACGGGGGCGTGGTCGCTCCACCGCTCGGCGTGGGTGGCCGCGCGCTCCACGACGGCCGTGGTGGCGCGGGCGGCGAGGCCCGGGGAGGCGATCTGGTAGTCGATCCGCCAGCCCGAGTCGTTGTCGAAGGCGCGGCCGCGGTAGGACCACCAGGTGTAGGGGCCGGTGCGGTCCGGGTGGAGGGCGCGGACCACGTCGACGTAGCCGGCCTCGCCGAGGACCTGGTCGAGCCAGGCGCGCTCCTCGGGGAGGAAGCCGGCGGCCTTCTGGTTGGCCTTCCAGTTCTTGAGGTCCTCGGGGCGGTGCGCGATGTTCCAGTCGCCGCACACCACCACCTCGCGGCCGGCCGCGGCGGCGCGCTCGCGCAGCTTGACGAGGTGGACCAGGAACCCGGCCATGAAGCGTTCCTTTTCCTCCTGGCGCTCGGTGCCGACCTCGCCGGACGGGAGGTAGAGACTGGCGACCGTCAGGCCCGGCAGATCGATTTCGAGGTATCTGCCCGAATTGTCGAATTCGGGCGATTCGAAGCCGATGGTCGTGCGTTCAGGTTCCGACCGCGAGAGCACGGCCACCCCGGCCCGGCCCTTCGCCGCCGCAGGTGCCCAGGCCGCGTGCCAGCCGGGTAGATCCCTCAGCTCGGGCGGCAGCTGGTCGGCCTCCGCCCGCACCTCCTGAAGGCAGACGACGTCCGCCTCGGTGGCGCTCAGCCACTCGACGAAGCCCTTCTTGGCAGCGGCCCGGATCCCGTTCACATTCACACTCGTCACCACGATCACCCGGGCAGCCTACCGAGGGTCGGGGGCGCCCGGTGGTACCGGCCGGGGCGGCGGTGTCGGCCCTGTCATGCGCGTTCACTTCATGAACACGGCATGAATCCACGATTCGTCCTGTGCAAGCCCGTGCATTGGTCTTGACCATCTCCGGACAGACCCCCTAGTGTCACTTACTGCAAAGACCTTTAATAAAGAAGGACGGATAAAGCCCGCTCTCCTACCTGCCGCAACACCGGGCACGGGCTGGCCGACCTTCCTTCGGGCCGGGTGGAGGACATGGTGGCCACGACAGGACAGCTTGAGGCGGTGCCGGAGCCGAAGTACTGGCACCTGCGCACCGTGCTTCTTCGCACCATTGACGCGGAGTTCTCGACCGGTCAGGTACTCCCGAACGAGCGGGAGCTCTCGGCCCGCTTCGGGGTCGCCCGTGCCACCCTGCGCCAGGCCCTCGACCAGCTGGAGCTGGAGGGCCGCCTGGTCCGCCGCCGCGGCATCGGCACCCTGATCGCCGCCCCCCGGGTCGGCGTCCCGGTCAGCCGCCGCGAGGAGGGCTGGCCCGGCACCGCCCGCAGCCAGGCCTGGCGCACGGTCGACTGCACCAGCGCCCCGGCCGGCGCGCAGCTCGCGCAGAGCCTCGGCATCCCGGAGAGCGAGATCGTCCACACCGTCCGCCGGGTCCGGATGGTGCAGGGCCAGAACGTGGCCGGCGAGTCGCTGCACGTCCCCTCGTCCGCGCTGCCGCACCTGCCCGGCTTCCGGGCCGAGAACGACCGCGCCCGCTCGGTGCTGCGCCACCTGGAGCGGCTGGAGGTCGACGGCGAGTCCCGCTCGGTCGAGCTCGGCGTCGCGGAGGCGAAGGAGGCCGCCCTGCTGGAGCGTCCGCCGGGCACCCCGGTCCTCGTGGTCACCAGCCAGTACGCGGCCGGTGGCCGACTGGTCGCGCTGGCCGTCTCCACCTACCGGGCCGACACCTGCAAGCTCACCTTCGGCGAGACCGGCCTGGTCGAGGTCACCCCGGTCGCCGCCGGCGCCGTGGTCGCCACCGCCTCCTGAGCCCGAGGACGGCGTACGGCGGACATACCTGGCGCCGACCCGACCCGCGAAGGCCCGTTCACCGGATCCGGTGAACGGGCCCTTCGTGTTGTCAGCGGCGCTTCGCTGGGGCCGGGTTCGGGCGAAGGCGGACGGACCGGTGCGTGCTGCCGCCGCTTGCAGCTGTCGGGCCGTGGTAAGGCAGCGAGGGGTGGCGGGGAGCATCCCCGCCACCCCTCGCGGACAGATCAGGCCCGGACGCCGCCGCTGCCGTTCGTCGGCGGGTCGACTGCGAAGAGCTGCTCCTCGACGTGGTCCAGGGCCACCCGCAGCGCCCCCATCGCCACCACCTCGGAGCCCAGGGCGGCGAGCGCCACCTCCGGCGCCCGCAGGGTGTAGAGCGCCAGCTGCTTGCGCAGCGGCTCCAGCACACCGTCGAGACCGGCCGCCCAGCCGCCGACCACCACCAGCTGCGGGTCTATCGCCAGCACCAGCGCGGCGACGTCGTGCACCAGCCGGCCGAGGAAGCGGTCCATCGCGACCTGCGCGACCTCGTCGCCCTCGCGGGCCAGCCGCAGCACCCGGGCCACCGCCGCCTCGTCCAGCGGGTCCAGCGGCTTGCCGGAGGTGGAGAGCAGCCGCTCGGGGGTGGCCTCCCGACCGAGCAGGTGCAGGGCGCCGATCTCGCCGGCCGCGCCGCCGAAGCCGCGGTGCAGCTTCCCGTTGATCAGCGAGCCGGCGCCCGGGCTGAGCCCGGCCATCACGAACACCACGTCGCCCATGCCGACCGCGGAGCCCTGCCAGTGTTCGGCGATGGCGGCCAGGTTGGCGTCGTTCTCGATCAGCACCGGACAGCGGAACGAGCGGCGCAGCCGGCCGCCGAGGTCGAGCCCGGTCCAGCCGGGCATCGCGGTGCCGAGCTGCACGGTGCCGTCCCGGTCGACGATGCCGGGGCTGCCGACGCCGACCGCCCACAGGTTGTCCCGGGAGATGCCCGCCTTGCGCAGCACCTCGGCGACGGTGGTGCGGACGGCGCTGAGCCGCTCCTCGGCGTCCAACGCCTCGTCCACCGGCTTGAAGTGGCTGCCGACCACCTCGCCGGCCAGGTCGGCCAGGATCACCCGGATGTCATGGACGCCGATCTCGATCCCGAGGATGTGCCCGGCCTCGGCCCGGAACCGGAACCAGCGGGCGGGGCGACCGCGCTGGCGGCCGCCGCCGGGCTGTGCCGCGCCGGCGTCGTGCTCGACCTCGGCGACCAGGCCCGACTCCACCAGGCTCTCGATGACGCCTTCGACGGTGGGGCGGGACAGGCCGGTGTCTCCGACCAGCTGAGTGAGGGTCACCGACTGACCGGATCGCAGTGCGCGCAGCGTGACGGCGGCGTTGATCCGCCGCAGCAGCGAGGAGTCTCCTCCGGTGAGCCGATCCGACAAAGCGCTACCCTTCCGCGTTCGCGCGACAACTCTGGCGCGCGGTGCCGAGTTCGAGTGCGCGGTGGCTTCTGACGCACCGCGGGACACACCCGCCCGGAGCGCGTGCGACAGTGCGGCGGTGACCGGAGGGCGTGAGCCGGATGCTACCGGTGACCCCTGTCGGCGGGCGAGCATTTCCGCAGCTCATAACGGCTTCGGTATCTAAATGGTACGGATCTGTGGGTACCTGCCCCGGGTGTTCGGACGGCCGCCGGCCGGCCGCCGCGGTGGCGCTGGCGGCCGCCTGCCGCTCGCGGTGCCCGCCGGTGGTGCCCGCCGGTGGCGCCCACCGCCGTGCGGACGGTGGCTCCGGCGGGGGCGCGGCCCGGCGCTCCTGCGGCGGTCCGTCGTGGACGGGACGGGCGGGACAGGGCCGGGAGGGGCTGAAACGTCCGGCCGCGTCCGGCCGCGTCCGGCCCCGCGTCCGGCCCCGCGTCCGGCCTCGAGCCCGGTCGCCGGTCGCCGGTCGCCGGTCGCCGTGGCAGCGACGGGCCGGGCCCGGCGGGGTTCAGCGGGTGGTGCCGGTGAAGGCGCCGGACGGGTGCGGGTGCGGGTGCGGGTGCGGGGCCTGGTCCGGCGGGGGCCCGGCGGTCCGGCGGTCCCAGAACGGGTGGCCGGCCCAACGGTCCTCCTGCCGGTGGACGCTGCGGTGCTCGCGCAGGTAGCCCGCCCAGACGGCCCGCACCCCGTGCCCGTACTCCTCGAGGGCCGAGCGGTGGCCGCGCAGCCGGGCGTCGAGTGCCTCACCGGCATTCAGACCGGTGACCAGGGCGGTGAGGACGCCCTGGGCGGAGAGCGGGTCGAAGGCGGCGGCCGCGTCACCGGCGGCGACCCAGCCGTCGCCCCAGGGCCGGTCGAGATGTGCGCTGTGCGCCGGCGCGCGGCGCGGGGCGAGGCCCGGGTCGGCGGGGTGCGGCTCGACCCGGGCACGGATGTGACGGGTCCGCAGTATCCGCTGCCGGAACCGCCCGGCGTCCGACGGCGCCGCGGCGGGCAGGTCGGCGTCGGTGAACCAGGCGACCAGGCGGTGCCGGGAGGGCAGCAGTGCGGTGTACCACCAGCCGTCCGGGTCGGACTCGACCAGCGAGCAGCCGTCGACGGCGTCCGGGGCGGGTCCCAGGGTGAGGTGGGTGGCCGTCAGGCGGTCGAGGGTGCGGCGCCGGGCGCCGCAGCGGGTCGCGAGGGCGGCGGCGCGTCCGGTGGCGTCGACCAGCCAGTCGCACCGGACGGTCCGGCGGCCGGCGGGCCCGCGCAGCTCCACGCTCCAGCCGCCCGCCGGGGCGCGCAGCGGCGGCCGGACGGCGGTGTGTTCGGCGAGGTCCGCCCCGGCGGCTCCGGCGGCGGCGCGCAGCCGGCGGTCGAACAGGGCCCGGTCGAGGAGCCGGCCGGGGCCGTACGGGTCGCGGATCGAGTGCACCGAGCGGAGTTCGGGCGAGCCCCAGGCGGAGAGTCTGCCGTAGCAGGGCAGGTGCCCGGAGCCGAGCACCTGCTGCCCGATCCCGAGGTCGTCCAGCAGCACCGCGGCGACCGAGGCCAGCGACTCGCCGGTCTTGGCGGGGCCGGTCCCGGCGTCCGCCAGCAGGACGCTCCGGCCGGCCCGGGCCAGGGTCAGCGCGGCGGCGCAGCCGGCCGGCCCGCCGCCGGCGACCAGCACCTCGTAGCGTGCGGCGGGCCCCGAGGGCTCGGTCGGGTCCGCGGGCGGTGCGGGCATGGGGATCCTCCGTGGTCGCACTGTCCTTCGGCTGCGAAGGTAGCGGGCCCGCCGCCGGCGGTGGCGCCGACGCCCCGGCTTTTCACACGGACGGGTCGCACCGGTCGGCGGCCGGTGCCAATGGCGGTGCCGGTGCCGGTGCCGGTGGCGGTGGCGGTGGCGGTGGCGGTGGCCGCAACCGGCATCGGCGGGTACCCGGGCCGTCGGGCCGTCCGTCGGGCGGTCGCGGACGGTCGCGGACGGTCGTCGGGCGGTCATCGGGAGTGCCGGGCGGCCTCTATGCTGCGGGCATGCCGAACGAGCTCCGTACGCTTCATCCTGGCACCACCACGCTGTCGGATCCGGCCTTCGTCCGGGAGAAGACCCGGCTGACGCTCGTTCCCTTCGTTCCCGAGGTCCGCCTGCACATGGCGGACGACGCCATCACGCTCTGGGAGTCGACCGAGGAGGCCCGCGGCGAGATCGGACTGCCGCCCCCGTTCTGGGCGTTCGCCTGGGCCGGCGGCGTGGCCGTCGCCCGGTACGTGCTCGACCACCCGGACCTGGTGGCCGGGCGCACGGTGCTCGATCTCGCGGCCGGCTCGGGGCTGGTCGGGATCGCGGCCGCGCTGCGCGGCGCGGCCTCCGTCCGGGCGGCGGAGATCGACGCCTACGCCGTCGCCGCGATCGAGATCAACGCCGAGGCGAACGGAGCCCGGGTCGAGGCGGCGGTCGAGGACCTGCTCGACGGCGACGGCGCCCCGGCCGAGGTGGTGCTCGCCGGGGACGTGTTCTACGAGCGGACGATGGCCGCCCGGTTCCTGCCGTTCCTGGAGCGTGCGCAGGCCCGGGGCGCCGTGGTGCTGGTCGGCGACCCGGGCCGGGCCTACCTGCCCCGGGAGCGGTTCACCGCGCTGGCCTCCTACGAGGTGCCGGTGGTCGCCGACCTGGAGGACGCCGCCCTGAAGCGGACCACCGTCTGGCGTCTCAGCGCGGCCTCCCCACCGGCCTAGAGCGCGTCTTCAAAGGCGATGGGCTGATGAGCGATCATGTTGGTCGTGATTCGTCGTCATGAGCTGTCGGACGTGGAGTGGGAGGTGCTGTCCCGTCTCCTGCCGCGAGCGGGGACGGGACGGCCTCGGGCGGACGACCGGATGGTGCTGAACGGGATCGTGTGGAAGCTGCGGACCGGCTCGGCGTGGCGGGACGTGCCGGAGCGGTACGGCTCGTGGCAGAGCCTGTACACGCGTTTCCGCAGGTGGGCCTTGGACGGGACCTTCACCCGGATGCTGCGCTCGATCCAGGCGGAGAAGGACGCGGCCGGAGACATCGACTGGCTGGTGTCGGTCGACTCCACGATCGCCCGTGCCCACCAGCACGCGGCCGGCGGCCGCAAAGGGGGGCTCCCGACTGGGACAAAGCGGATGATCACGCCCTCGGTCGATCCCGGGGCGGACTGACCACGAAGCTCCACCTCGCCTGCGACGGGCGGGGACGCCCACTGGGCCTGGTGGTCACCGGCGGGAACGTCAACGACTGCACGCGCTTCGAACAGGTCATGGCCGACATCCGCGTGCCCCGCCTCGGGGCGGGCCGCCCGCGCACCCGCCCCGACCACGTCCTGGGCGACAAGGGCTACAGCTCCCGCGCCATCCGTACCTACCTCCGTCGGCGCGGCATCGCCCACACCATCCCGGAACGCGCTGACCAGGCAGCCGGCCGCCGCCGAAGGGGACGACACGGCGGACGGCCGCCCGGTTTCGACAGGGAGAAGTACACCCACCGGAACACAGTCGAACGCTGCTTCAACCGGCTCAAGCAGTACCGCGGCATAGCAACCCGCTACGACCAGACCCGCGAGTCCTACCAGGCCGCCGTCACTCTCGCCTCAACCCTGCTCTGGATCAACCTTTGAAGACGTGCTCTAGGCCTACCGCCGTTCCCGCTGGTCCCGTCACCTCGTGCGGCCGGTCCAACCGCACCGGAGTACAGCTCCAACTGGGTTGCGGGGATGGTTGGTTCTGCGAGAAAGGCAGAGTGCCCGAACCGCTCCCCCCGCTTCCAGGCACCTTGCTCCCACGTTCGGCACCGGCCGCGACGGGGATGTCGTCCCGTTCGATCGCCGCGCTGCTGGACCGGCTCGAGCTCGATCCGTCGTCATCACCACCCCGCACCGGGTCCGGCTGGTCGTCGACGCCGAGGCGGGGAGCGCGGCGGCGACATGGAGCACCCTGCCGCTGACCGGCCCCAGCCTGGAGCTGCCTGTGCGGTCACCGCTGATGACCCGACCCGACGCCGCCCAGCGGGGCCGTACAGCCGGGCCGTCTTCGACGCCGCGGGCCGATCCGACGCGAACGGTCGGGCCCGCCCCGGCGGCAGCGGCCTGGGGCCGCCGCCGGGGAAATCCCTTCGTGGCGCCCCGGGAGGACTGCTAGACAGTCGGCATGACCGATCTGATCATTCGTACCGCCGGTGTCCACGAGGTGCCGGACCTGCTGGAGTTCTGGACCCGGGCGGCCGAGGGCACCAGCATCACCGACGACGCCGACGGCCTGGCCCGGTTGATCGCGAGGGACCCGGAGGCCCTGATCGTCGCCGAACTCGACGGCACGGTGGCGGGCACGGTGATCGCGGGCTGGGACGGCTGGCGCTGCCACCTCTACCGGCTCGCGGTCGACCCGGAGCGCCGCCGGCGGGGGATCGGCGCGGCCCTGCTCGCCGCCGCCGAGCAGCGCTTCGAGGCGCTCGGCGGTCGCCGGGCGGACGCCATGGTGCTCAACCACAACGAGCTGGGGCAGCGCACCTGGGAGCGCGCCGGCTACGGCCCCCAGCCGCAGTGGACCCGTTGGGTCAAGCCGCTCGGCGGCTGAACGTTCCACCGCCGGCCCGGCGGCCCGGCCCCTGGGGGTGTCGGGTGCCCGCCGGCGGTCACGCCCCCGCCGGGGTCGCGAAGGCGTCGAGCAGCGCGTCGACCTCGCGGGTCACGCCGGCCAGCGCGGCCGAGGGGTCGGCGGCCCGGGCGAGCAGCATGCCCGCCTCGCAGAGGGCGCCCAGCAGCAGATGGGTGCGGATGTCGAGATCGCCCGGGCGCAGCCGTCCCTCGGCGACGGCCGCCCCGAGGCCTCGGCGCAGCAGGGCGACGCTGTGCTCCGCCTCGATCGCCCGCACCGCCTCCCAGCCGAGCACGGCCGGCCCGTCCAGCAGCAGGATCCGCCGGACCGCCGGGTCCAGGCAGCTGCGCAGGAAGGCCGCGCACCCGGCCCTCACCGCGGCCAGCGCGTCCGGCGAGCCGGCCGCGGCCTCGCCGAGCAGCCGGGCCCGGCGCTGCTCCTGGTCCAGGAAGGCGGCGCGCAGGAGGGCGGTCTTGCCGTCGAAGTGGTGGTAGACGGCGCCCTTGGTGACGCCGGCCGCCCGGGCGATCCCGTCGATCGACACGGCCGGGTAGCCGTCCCGGCCGAAGAGCGTGATCGCGGCGTCCACGATCTCACCGGTGGTGCTCTCCGAGCGGTCCGCCTGGGTCCTTCTGGCCATGACTGCCTCCTCTTGACATCACATACTAACGGTACGTAAGTTCCATACCGCAAGTACGTACTGTCGGTACGTAACATTGGCAGGCACCTGGCTTCCCTTGGGGAGAGGACAGCTCATGACGGACACCCGACCCGGCACCCGGCCGGACACCCAGGACACCCCGCACCGGGCCCACCACGCGGGCGACTTCGCCGACCGGTGGGCCGCCTTCTGGGCAGCGCCCGACCCGGCCCGCCTCGGCACCCTGAGCCACCCGGAGATCGTGCTGCACTGGCCGGGGCGCCCCGAGCCGATCGTCGGCCTGGACCGGTGGACGGCCCAGGTGGCCGGCACCCTGCAGCGGTTCCCGGACCTGCGGCTGGCCGTGCTCGCCCATGCCCTCAACGAGGACGTCGCCTTCATCGGCTGGCGGGCCACCGCCACGGTCGACGGCACCGCCGCCGCCTGGGAGGGGGCCGACCGGATGCGGCTGGTGGACGGCCTGGTGGTGGAGTCCACCGTGGTCTTCGACACCGCGGGACTGCGCGGCCGCTCCGCCTGAGCACGCCCGCCGGGCACGGCTGACCCACGGCTGACCCACGGTTGACCCACCGCTGCACCCGACCACCGCTCGGCGGCCCGACCACGGGGCGGGCCGCCGAGCCGGTGAGGCCGAGGTGGGTCCGTCGCGTCAGCAGGTCAGCAGGTCACGCAGGTCACGTAAGTCACGCAGGTCACGCAGGTCAGCAGGTGAGGCACGTCATCGGACCGTCAGGCCGTCAGGGAAGCGGCAGCGGGAGCGGCGGCACCTGGTGCGCGGCCGTGAACGCGGCCGCGTCCCAGTGCCCGCCCAGTCGGGGGGCCAGCGCCGCCAGCGCCAGCCCGGCGAAGCCGTCGGGCTCCCGCCCCGCGCCCTCGGGCAGGACACCGAGCAGCGGGGCCCCGGCCGCGACGGGCAGATCGGCCAGGTTGCAGCGCTCGGCCAGACCGGCCTGCCGCGGCCAGGCACCGACCAGCACACCCAGCGGTGCCAGGCCCCGGGCGTCCAGCGCCTCGGCCGTCAGCGTGGTGATGTTGAGCGTGCCGAGGGCCGCCGCCGCGACCACCAGCACCTCGGGGGCCAGCCCGAGATCGGCGCTCGCCCGGGCCATGTCGGCCAGGGTGCGGCCCTGTTCGTCGTAGCGCACCAGCAGCCCGCCGGCGCCCTCGACCAGGACCAGGTCGTGCCCGTCGGCGAGTTCGGCCACCGCCTCGGCCACCTGCTCCGGACCGATGGTCGGCAGCCCGCACCGCCGGGCGGCCGTGTCGGGGGCCAACGGCTCCGGGTAGCGCGCGAGTTCACGGGTGGTCAGCGGCCCGGCGAGGCGGACCACCTCGGCGGCGTCCCCGGGCTCGCCCGGCGCGACGCCGGTCTGCCCCGGCTTGAGCACGGCCACCCGGCGTCCGGCGGTCAGCGCGGCCGCGGCGATCGCCGCCGTCGCCACGGTCTTGCCGACGTCCGTGTTGGTGCCGGTGACGAAGAGGACCTCGGCGGTCATCCGGCCACCGCCGCCGCCGTGACCGCCGCGGCGATCCGGGCCAGGTCCTCGTCGTCGGTGACGTACGGCGGCATGGTGTAGATCAGGTCCCGGAACGGCCGGAGCCAGACGCCCTCGCGGGCGGCCGCGTCGGTGGCGGCGGCCATGTCCACCGGGTGGTCGAGCTGGACGACGCCGATCCCGCCGAGCACCCGGACGTCCGCGACGCCCGGCACCTCGGCGGCGGCCGCCAGGCCCGCGGTCAGGGCGGCCTCCACCCGCTTCACCCCGACCTGCCAGTCCTGGTCGAGCAGCAGCCCGATCGAGGCGTTGGCGACCGCGGCCGCGAGCGGGTTGCCCATGAAGGTCGGGCCGTGCGCCAGCACCGGCACCTCGCCCTTGCTGATCCCGTCCGCGATCTCGCTCGTGCAGAGCGTGGCGGCCATCGTCAGGTAGCCGCCGGTCAGCGCCTTGCCCAGGCACATCACGTCCGGCGAGACGCCGGCGTGGTCGGCGGCGAACAGTTCGCCGGTCCGGCCGAAGCCGGTGGCGATCTCGTCGAAGACCAGCAGGACGCCGTGCTCGTCGCAGAGTTGGTGCAGCAGCCGCAGGTAGTCGGGGGAGTGGAAGCGCATCCCGCCCGCGCCCTGGACGACCGGCTCGACGACGACCGCCGCCAGCTCGTCGGCGTGCCGCTCGATCAGGCCGGCCAGCTCGGCCGCGTACGCCTCGTCCACCGGCGCGTCGAAGCCGGCCGGAGGCTCGCCCGCGAACAGCTGGCGCGGCAGCACGCCGCCCCAGAGCTGGTGCATCCCGCCCTCGGGGTCGCAGACCGACATCGGGTGGAAGGTGTCACCGTGGTAGCCGCCGCGCCAGGTCAGCAGGCGCTGCTTGGCCGGGCGCCCCACCGACTGCCAGTACTGCAGGCACATCTTCATCGCGACCTCGACGGCCACCGAGCCGGAGTCGGCCAGGAAGACGTGCCGCAGCGGCTCCGGCGTGATCTCCACCAGCGTGGCCGCCAGCCGGACGGCGGGCTCGTGGGTGAGCCCGCCGAACATCACATGGCTCATCCGCCCGAGCTGGTCGCGCACCGCCTCGTCCAGCACCGGGTGGCGGTAGCCGTGGATCGCGGCCCACCAGGACGACATCCCGTCGACCAGTTCCCGGTGCCCGGCGACCGGCTCGGCCAGCCGGAGCCGGACCCCGGACGCGGACTCCACCACGTACGGGGTCGCGGTGCCGGGCATCGGCCCGTACGGGTGCCAGACGTGCGCCCGGTCGAGCGCCAGCAGGGACTGCGGGGACAGCTGTGCCACGGTGGTGAGTTCCTCGGTCGTCACGGTGTTCCGGCGCCGGGCCCTTGTGGGGCGGCCGGCGCCGGTTCGGTCCGGGTCGTGCGGTGGGGCCGGGTCAGGCGTTCGGGGCCAGCTCGGTCCCGGCGCCGCGCCGGCGCACCCGGACCAGGTCGCTGCGCACCTCGTCGTCGGCGGAGCCCGCGGCGGCGTCCTGGCCGGCCGCCGCGACGATGGCCGGCTCGCCGGCCGGGGCCGCCTCGCCGTGGCCGCCGCAGGGGCCGCAGCCACCGCCCGAACCGCACGCGCCGCCGGCCGGGGCGCAGGCGTGCCCGGCCGCCTCGGCGGCGTCCACGCGGTGGCGCGGGAGGGTCACCTGGCCGGCGCCCTCGACCTCGAAGCCGGCGTCCGCGATCATGTCCAGGTCGGTCTGGCCGGCCTGGCCCTCGCTGGTCAGGTAGTCGCCGAGGAAGATCGAGTTGGCGATGTGCAGGCCCAGCGGCTGCATCGAGCGCAGGTGCACCTCGCGGCCGCCGGCGATCCGTACCTCGACGTCCGGGCAGACGAACCGGACCATCGCCAGGATCCGCAGGCAGCGCTGCGGGGTGAGGTTCCACTCCTTGGCGAGCGGGGTGCCCTCGAACGGGATCAGGAAGTTGACCGGCACCGAGTCCGAGTCCAGCTCGCGCAGCGCGAAGACCACGTCGACCAGGTCCTCGTCGCTCTCGCCCATGCCCGCGATCAGGCCGGAGCAGGCGGACAGGCCCGCGCCGTGCGCCTTGTTCACGGTGTCCACCCGGTCCGCGTACGTGTGGGTGGTGGTGATGTCCCCGTAGGTGCCCTCGGAGGTGTTCAGGTTGTGGTTGTAGGCGTCGGCGCCGGCCGCCTTCAGCCGCTCGGCCTGGTTGTCGGAGAGCAGGCCGAGGCAGGCGCACACCTCGACGGCCTCGTTGGCGTCCTTGATCGCGGCGATGGTGTCCGCGACCCGGTCGATGTCACGGTCCGTCGGACCGCGCCCGCTGGCGACCAGGCAGACGCGCTTCGCACCGCCGGCGAGGCCCGCGGCGGCCGCCTCGGCGGCCTGCTCCGGCTTCAGCCAGGTGTACTTGAGGATCTCCGCCTTGGAGCCGAGCCGCTGCGAACAGTACGAGCAGTCCTCAGGGCAGAGCCCGCTCTTGAGGTTCACCAGATAGTTGAGCTTGACCCGGCGGCCGAACCACTGCCGGCGCACCCGTCCGGCGGCCGCGACCACGTCGAGGAGTTCGTCGTCGGTGGTGGCGAGGACGGCAAGGGCTTCCTCGCGGGTGGGAATTTCCCGGCGCAGGCCCTTGGCGGTGAGGGTGTCGAGCAGATCCATGCGCCTGATCCTGCCCGCTCGCCGGGCGCCCGCGCCAGAGGGAACCCGCCAGAAGATCCCCCGGCGGATGTGCGAGTTGTCACAGTGTCGCCGCTCACAGTAGTGGCGCAGGTCACCCGTGCTCCGCCGGCCACCCCTCGGACGACGGGTCGGGGTCGCGCCCGGCCCCGGGGGCCCACCCCTTGATCAGCGGCGCGGACCCACCACCTAGAATCTGCGCCATGACCACGCAGGGGCAACGCGACCCGCAACCGGCAGACCGGACACCTGAAGGGCGCGCCGCGCGGGCGCGCCACGCGACCCGCGGCCTCCCGGCCAGGGCGCTGGGGTGGTGCGTCGTCGTCGCGGTGGTCGCGAGTGGCGGATGGATAGTCAGCCGGCCGCACCCGGGGGACTGGATACCCGGGCTCGGCCCGTCCAGCGCGGACGCCGCGAAGACCCCGCCGGTGGTCGGCAACCCGCTGCCGCCGAGCGGCACGGACCCTGAAGGCCTCACCGCGGACCGGTACTTCCCCGCCCAGCGCGCCGTCGAGATGGGCGTCTACAAGGGCCGGCGCAACGGCGCCCGGCAGGGCCAGGACTGCGCCGAGACCCTGCAGACCCGCGAGCCGGACCTGCTGCAGGGCAGCGGCTGCCAGGGCTATGTGACCGTCAGCTTCAGCGCCGTCGACCAGCCCGCCCTGCTGAGCAGCGTGACGGTGCTGCGCTTCCCCGACGACGCCTCCGCGGCGAAGGCCGCACAGGCCCTGCGGTCCGGGCACGGGCCGGCCGAGACGCTGGTCTTCATCCTGCCGGACGCCTCCGCGGCGGCCGCGCCGCTCACGGCCGGGGGCAAGCCCGCCGATCCCGCGAAGCCCGCCGACCCCGGCCGGGTGGAGGCCGTCGGCCACTTCCTGACCGTCACCGTCTCGCGGTTCACGGAGCCCCGGGCCGCCTCGTCGAGCCCCACGGCGACCGGCACCGCCCCCACGCCGGAGACGCCGTCCGCCGCCGCCTCGGTGAGTGCCACGCCGCCCACCGCCCCGACCACCCCGGCCGGGCCGAGCCAGGCGCAGCTGCTGGACGCGGCGACCCGGGCGGTCTCCTACGCGGCCGGCGCGCAGTTCATCTGGACCTGAGCCGGGCCGTGCCGACCTGACGCCGCGTCGGGGGGAGAGCCCGGGCGGCACACGGTGAGCGGCCCGTCCATGCCCGCTCCCGGCCGGCAGCGGAGTCCCGCCTACTTGCTCCGCAGCTTCCCGAGCGGGTCGGGGTCGCCCTCCAGGGCGGCGACCGCCGCCGGCCAGCCGGTGTCATCGGGGCGGAGGGCGCTGTGCAGGAAGGCGGTGCTGAGCCGCTGGATCAGGGCGACGCGCGCGGGGCTCTCGTCGGTGGTCTCGGCGACCTCGTACCCGGGGATGCCGCCGAGTGAGTGCTGTGCGCCGAACAGGGTGAGCAGGCTCTTGGGTCCCGGGCTGTGGGTGTAGGGGTCGGTGAACCAGTCCGGGCCGCGGGTCGACAGGTGGGAGCGGTCGTCGTCGCCGGCGACGATCAGTGCCGGGGTGGTCATGGCGCCGAAGGAGGGCCTCAGGAAGGGCAGGTGCTCGGCGGCGAACGGGGTCAGGTCGTCGCCCAGGCCGGTCAGGGCGAGCAGTACGCCGGCCTTGACGCGCGGGTCGGACATGTCCTCGCCGGGACCTCCGTCGGCGTCCAGGACGCGCGCGCCCAGCAGCACGCTCGCGCTCTGGGCGCCCCAGGAGTGGCCGGCCACCGCGACGCGGTCGCGGTCGACGCGTCCGGCGAGGCCCGGCACGGCCTGCGCCAGGACGTCGAGGCTGTCAAGGACGAGCGTGAGGTCCTCGATCCGGTGGCGCCAGATCCGCGGCGTGCGGGGGTCCTCGGCCGGGACGGCGAGGGTGCGGGAGTCGAGGTGGGTGGGCTGCACGACCACGAAACCGTGGGCGGCCCAGTGGTCCGCCAGCGGGGCGTAGCCGTTCATCGACCAACCGAAGCCGTGGGAGAAGACGACGACGGGCAGGCCGGTGCCCCTCGCGGGGGCGGACACCCGGACCTGGAGGTCCGCAGCGCGGTCGGCCGGGGCGGGCAGGACGACGGGCTTCGCGGAGATCACCGTGCGGGGCGCGTCCGCGGGCTGGTGCGTGTCGGTGGTGTTCAAGTCAGGCATGGCAGGGCTTTCCGTTCGGTCCGCGCCACGCGCCGGGCCCGGCGGTTCGGGCGGAACCGCCTGCCGGGGCGCGTGGGGGCATGGGGAGGCGACGGCGCGCGGCTTGGTCGCGTCGTCCCCGTTCTGGCATCATGGCCAAAACGGAACCTCGTTCCGCCAACGATATGGAACCTTGTTCCGGTTTGTAAACCCGCAAGGGGAGGAGTGTCGGACGTGAGCGACAGCAGCCAGGGCGCGGAGGGCGCGGCCGGGGCCAGGCGCAAGGACGTCCGCCGTAACCAGCAGGCCCTGCTGGACGCGGCCGCCGAGGTCTTCGTCGCCGCCGGAGTGGAGGCGCCGGTGCGCGACATCGCGGCCAGAGCCGGCGTCGGGACGGGCACGGTCTACCGTCACTTCCCCACCCGGGCCGACCTCGTCGTCGCCGTCTACCGCCACCAGGTCGACGCCTGCGCCGACGCCGGCCCGGCCCTGCTGGCGAGCAGCCCCACGCCCGGCGCGGCGTTCGGGCGGTGGGTCGACCTCTTCGTGGACTTCCTGGTCACCAAGCACGGCCTGGCCGCCGCGATGCAGGCCGACAACGCCGGCTTCGAGACGCTGCACGCCTACTTCCTCGACCGCCTGCTGCCGGTCTGCTCCCAGCTCCTCGACGAAGCCGCGGCATCCGGTGAGATCCGCTCGGACATCACCGCGTACCACCTCATGCGCGGCATCGGAAACCTCTGCATCGGCGCCGAGAGCGACCCCCGCTACGACGCGCGCCGCCTGGTCGCGCTCCTCGTCGCGGGGCTGCGACGGTCGCCCTGACCGTCCCGGGCCGCTGCATCTCCACCAGGCCCGCCGCTCGACGGGCGGTCCGGCCCGGCCCTGTTCGTGCTCGGCGGCCGCGCGCCGGCCCGAGCTCGCCCGACCGCGGCCCGGCCGGGAAGCGGGAGCCGGCTCCGAGCTCGGTCGGGTAGCTGCCGTACGTCCAGCTCGGCGGGGGCGGCGGTTCGTTCGGGGCGCGCGAGCGAGCGGCGCGGTGGCGGCCGGTCCGGGGCCACCCCTGCGCAGTCGTGAGCGCCTCGCTGCGGGCGGCCGCACCGCCGGTCCCGGCGATCCCGGGCCCCGGTTCGCCCGACCACCGGGCGGAGAACCTCGCGGTGGACGAACTCGTGCTCGGCGAAAAGGATTTGTCCTACCTGCGGGGCTGACGGGCCGGCCCCGCAGGCCGGGTCGGCCGGGCCCGGCAGTGAGCGCGCCGAGCCGTCCGGCGGCCCGCCGTCGCGCCGGCAGCCCCGTAGGGCTCCCGGCGCGGCCCGCTCGGGGTCAGCCGCCCATCCGGTCGACGGCGGTGACGCGCAGCACCGCGCGGCCCTCCTCGTTCGAGCCGTGCAGGTCGACCTCGGCGCTGATGCCCCAGTCGTGGTGGCCCGCCGGGTCGTCGAAGATCTGCCGGACCTGCCAGGCGTCCTCCTCCTGCTCGATCAGCAGCATCTTCGGGCCGCGCGCGTCCGGGCCGGTGGAGAGGTCGTCGTGCTCCTCCCAGTACAGGTCCATCGCGTCCGCCCAGCGGTCGGCGTCCCAGCCGTACTCGCCGTCCAGCTCGCCGAGCGCGTGGTAGTTCTCCAGCGCGGCCAGCTCCACCCGGCGGAACATCTCGTTGCGGACCAGCACCCGGAACGCCCGCTCGTTCGCGGTGACCGGCGCGGGCCGGTCGTCCAGCGTCACCTCGGGGGCCAACGGGTCAGTGGGGTTGGCCAGTTGCTCCCACTCATCGAGCAGGCTGGAGTCGACCTGGCGGACCAGCTCGCCCAGCCAGGCGATCACGTCCTTGAGGTCGTCGGTCTTGATGTCCTCCGGGACGGTCTGCTCCAGCGCCTTGAACGCGCCCGCCAGGTAGCGCAGCACGATGCCCTCGGTACGGGCCAGGTCGTAGTGGCCGACGTAGTCGCTGAAGGTCATCGCCCGCTCGTACAGGTCACGGACGACCGACTTGGGCTGCAGCGGGTGGTCGCCGATCCACGGGTGCGCGCGCCGGTAGACGTCGTAGGCGTGGCTGAGCAGTTCCTCCAGCGGCTTCGGGTACGTGATGTCCTGGAGCCGCTCCATCCGCTCCTCGTACTCGACGCCGTCGCGCTTCATCTCGCCGATGGCCTCGCCGCGCGCCTTGTTCTGCTGCGAGGCGAGGATCTGGCGCGGGTCGTCGAGGGTCGCCTCGACCACCGAGACCACGTCCATCGCGTACGAGGGCGAGGCCGGGTCGAGCAGCTCGAAGGCGGCCAGCGCGAAGGTGGAGAGCGGCTGGTTGAGCGCGAAGTTCTCCTGGAGGTCGACGGTCAGGCGCACGATCCGGCCCTCGGCGTCCGGCTCCGGCAGCCGCTCGACCACGCCGCCGTCCAGCAGCGAGCGGTAGATGGCGATGGCGTTGCGGATGTGCCGGCGCTGGGCGGAGCGCTCCTCGTGGTTGTCGGTGAGCAGGTGCCGCATCGCCTCGAAGGCGTTGCCGGGCCGGCCGATCACCGAGAGCAGCATCGCGTGGGTGACCTTGAAGCGGGAGACCAGCGGCTCCGGGTCGGCGGCGATGAGCTTCTCGAAGCCCTCCTCCGTCCAGCCGACGAAGCCCTCGGGGGCCTTCTTGCGGACCACCTTGCGGCGCTTCTTCGGGTCGTCACCGGCCTTGGAGAGCGCCTTGTCGTTCTCCACCACGTGCTCCGGCGCCTGCGCCGCCACCTGCCCGACGGTGTCGAAGCCGGCCCGCCCGGCCCGGCCCGCGATCTGGTGGAACTCCCGGGCCCGCAGGGTGCGCACCCGGATGCCGTCGTACTTGGAGAGCGCGGTGAACAGCACCGTACGGATCGGCACGTTGACGCCGACGCCCAGCGTGTCCGTGCCGCAGATGACCTTCAACAGGCCCGCCTGGGCGAGGCGTTCGACCAGTCGGCGGTACTTGGGCAGCATGCCGGCGTGGTGCACGCCGATGCCGTGCCGGACGAACCGGGAGAGGTTGCGGCCGAACTTGGTGGTGAAGCGGAAGTTGCCGATCAGGTCGGCGATCGCGTCCTTCTCCGCCTTCGAGCACATGTTGATGCTCATCAGCGACTGCGCCCGCTCCACCGCCTCCTTCTGGGTGAAGTGCACGACGTACACCGGTGCCTGACCGGTCGTCAGCAGCTCCTCCAGGGTGTCGTGCATGGTGGTGCGGCGGTACTCGTAGAACAGCGGGACGGGCCGGGTCGCCGACCGGACCACGGTGGTCGGGCGGCCGGTGCGGCGGGCCAGGTCCTCCTCGAAGCGGCGGACGTCGCCGAGGGTGGCCGACATCAGCAGGAACTGCGCGTGCGGCAGCTCCAGGATCGGGATCTGCCAGGCCCAGCCGCGGTCCGGCTCGGCGTAGAAGTGGAACTCGTCCATCACGACCTGGCCGACGTCGGCCTGGGCCCCGTCCCGCAGTGCGATGTTCGCCAGCACCTCGGCCGTGCAGCAGATGATCGGCGCGGTCGGGTTCACGCTCGCGTCGCCGGTCATCATGCCGACCTGCTCGGTGCCGAACATCTTGCACAGGTCGAAGAACTTCTCCGACACCAGCGCCTTGATCGGCGCGGTGTAGAAGGTCCGCTTGCCCTCGGCCAGCGCCGCGAAGTGCGCACCCGCCGCGACCAGGCTCTTTCCCGAGCCGGTCGGGGTCGCCAGGATCACGTTGTTCCCGGAGACCAGCTCGATCAGCGCCTCCTCCTGGGCGGGGTACAGCGTGATGCCGCGCTCCTCCGCCCAGGCGGCGAAGGTCTCGTACAGCGCGTCGGGGGTGGCGGGGCTCGGCATCAGGTCAAGGAGGGTCACCCGGCTATCTTGCCTGCTCGCGGCGCCCGCGGGCAAAGGCCGGGACACCGGGGCCGTCCGGGGCGGCGTCCGGCTCCGCGGCGGTCGCCCCGCCGGGCCGGTCGGACGCCTCCAGGGAGAGCAGCAGCCGCAGCGCCTCCTCGCTCGGGCTGCCCGGCTCCACGGTGTACGCGACCAGCGCCTGGTCCGGGTCGTCGGGCAGCCGCAGCGTCTCGAAGGCCAGCTCCAGCGGGCCGACCACCGGGTGCCGGAACCGGTACGAGCCCCGGGTCTTGTCGCGGACCTCCTGGTCGGCCCAGAGCCGGGCGAAGTCGCGGCTGCCCATGCAGAGTTCACCGATCAGGGCGGACAGTCCCGGGTCGTGCGGGTGGCGGCCCGCACCGAGGCGCAGGTACGCGACCACGTCGGCGGCCTTCTGCTCCCAGTCGGCGTACAGCTCGCGGGAGGTATCGTCCAGGAAGATCATCCGGGCCTTCTGCCGCCGCCCGGGCTCCTGCGTCCCGAAGTCGGTGATCAGCGCCGCCGCCGGGCGGTTCCAGGCCAGCACCTCGGTGTCCGGCCCCAGCACGTACGCGGGGACGTCGGTCATCGCGTCCAGCAGCCGCCGCAGGCCCGGCAGCACCCGCTGCGCCGGCCGGGGCTCCCGGGCCTGTGGCCGGGGGCGGGCCAGATTGCCCAGGTGTCGGCGCTCGTCCGGGCCGAGTCGCAGCGCCCGCGCCACCGCGTCCAGCACCGCCTGCGAGACGTGGTCGCTCCGGCCCTGCTCCAGCCGTACGTAGTAGTCGACGCTCACCCCGGCCAGCTGGGCCAGCTCCTCGCGCCGCAACCCCGGCACCCGCCGCCGCCCGCCGTACACGGGCAGCCCGGTCTCCTCGGGCTTAAGGCGCGCACGGCGCGACCGGAGGAACTGCCCCAGCTCGCTTCGTCTGTCCATACCGCAGATCATCGCGCACCGGCCGCCGCCGAACCTGGTCCTGCCGGACCCAGGGTAGGACGGAGCCCTGCCGGGGGCAGCGCGGCCGGCGAATGATCGTGTCCGGCAGCAACCGCACCCCTTCGGAAGGCACCGACATGACCGACGTACCCACCGTGCCGCTCGGCGGCACCGACCTGATGATCAGCCGGATCGGCTTCGGCGCCTGGGCGATCGGCGGCGCCGGCTGGCGCTACAGCTGGGGCGCCCAGGACGACCGCGACTCGATCGCCGCCGTCCACCGCGCCGTCGAGCTGGGCGTCAACTGGATCGACACCGCCGCCGTCTACGGCCTCGGCCACTCCGAGGAGGTCGTCGGGCAGGCCCTGGCCCGGCTGCCGGCCTCCCGGCGCCCGTACGTCTTCACCAAGTGCGGCCTGGTCTGGGACGACCGCGACCCGCTCGGCGCACCGCGCAAGGTGATGGAGCCCGCCAGTGTCCGCCGCGAGCTGGAGGCCTCGCTGCGCCGGCTCGGGGTCGACCGGATCGACCTCTACCAGGTGCACTGGCCCGGCGACGGCCGGCCGCTGGAGTGGGGCACCGAAGAGCCGGCCGAGGCGGCCCAGGGCACCCCGCTGGAGGAGTACTGGCAGGTGATGGCCGACCTGCGGACCGAGGGCAAGGTCAGGGCGATCGGCCTCTCCAACCACGGCCCCGAGCAGCTGGCGACGGCCGCGAAGGTCGCCCGGGTGGACGCGATCCAGCCGCAGTTCTCGCTGCTCAGCAGGTCCGCCGCGGGGGAGCTGGCCTGGGCCGCGGCCAACGACGCGGCCGCCGTGGTCTACCAGCCGCTCGCCTCCGGCCTGCTCACCGGCGCCTTCACGGCCGAACGGGTGGCCGCACTGGACCCGGAGGACTGGCGGCGCGGATTCCCGGACTTCACCACCGAACTCCCGCGCAACCTCGCCCTGGTGCACGCCCTGCGCCCGGTGGCCGAACGCCACGGCAGCACCGTCGCGGCGGTGGCCGTCGCCTGGACCCTCGCCTGGCCGGGAGTGAGCGGCGCCATCGTGGGCGCCCGCCGGCCCGAACAGATCGAGGACTGGGCCGGCGCCGTCCGGCTGGAGCTCGGCGCCGCCGATCTCGGCGAGATCGCCGAGGCACTGGCCCGCACCGGGGCGGGCTCGGGACCGCTGCGCCCGTGAGCGGTCGCCGGCGCCCTCCTGACCGGGGACCCGCCACAGGGCCCCGGCCCGCCCGCCCGCCGGTCCCGCGGAGGATCCCGTCCGTCGCAATTCCCCACCGTCGACATTCCCAGCGTCGAAACATCCCACCGTCGAAGAAGGAGTGACCCCGTGATCGTGATCGCGACCTTGGTGGCCGCCGCCGGCCGGAGCGACCGGCTGCGCACCGCGCTGGAGGCGATGATCGAGCCCTCCCTGGAGGAGCCCGGCTGCCTCGCCTACCAGCTCTACGCCGACCCGAACCGGCCCGAGCAGATGGCCATCGTCGAGGAGTGGACGGACGAGGCGGCTCTCCAGTTCCACTTCGGCACCGACCACTTCAGGCAGGTGGCCGAAACCCTGGCCGAAGTGCTGGCCGAACCACTGCAGTTGCGCCGGCTGACCGACATCGCCTCCTGATCGACCGCGCTTCCTGACCGGCGTCGCTTCCTGACCGGCGTCGCTTCCTGACCGGCGTCGATGCCCGACCGACGTCGATGCCCGACCGACCGTGCCGCCTGAGTACCCGTACTCAGGCGGCATGATCGACAACGCGCTAGGGTGATCGCCGCCACGGGGCGGGAGCGCTCCGGGCACCGACTCGGGGGAGCTCATGAACCACACACCTGTGCACGTCACCGGCCCGCGGGGCGGGTGCTGAGCGGATGGACATCGCCGCCCTGCGCGACGCGAGGCCGGGCGACCTGTACGGCGCCGCCGACGCCTACGACCGGCTGCACACGGCTTTCCAGGAGCACACCTCCACCTGGAAGCGCGGCACCGCCGACCGGGTGCACCAGTCGCAGTGGACCGGGCAGGCCGCCACCGGCGCCATGGCCTCCATCGACGGCACCACCGGCAAACTGCAGGCCGCCGGCATCGAACTCGCCCTGATCGGCGCCGTGCTGCGCGACGGCGCCGAGGCCTTCGAGCTCGCCCGGGCCAAACTGCTGCAGGCCCTCGCCGACGCGCACGCCAAGGATCTCGGCGTCAGCGAGCGCGGCGACGTCAGCTGGGAGCCGCTGGACCCGCGCAGCAGGCACGACCCCGACGCCGCCGACTACGAGCGCACGCAGCAGGCGGCCGCCCGGGACATCGGCGACCGCATCGGCCTCGCCCTGCGGGAGGCCGCCGAGGCCGACCGGACGACCGCCGAGCGGCTGCGGCGCTACACCGCCAACGCGACCTCGCAGGCCGGGCTCGACCTCGCCACGGCGAGCGGCGACAGCGCGGCGGCCGCCCTCGCCGGCCCGGGCCGGCTCTACGCCAAGGGCCTGCCGCCCGAGGGCGCCACCCCGACCCAGGTGAACTCCTGGTGGCGGGGCCTGACCCCCGACGAGCAGCAGCGTCTGATCGCCGCGCACCCGGAGCAGCTCGGCAACCGCGACGGCATCCCGGCGGCCGTCCGCGACCGGGTGAACCAGCAGGCCCTGGGGAAGCTGATCGAGCAGCTGCAGGCCCAGCCGCACCCCAGTGACGAGGAGCGGGCCCGGCTGCGCCGCTACGAGTCCGTCAGGGACCGGCTGGCAGCCGACGACAAGCTGGCGGCCGACCCCGCGGCCGACCATCCCCGGGACTACCTGCTGGGGATCGGTACCGAGGGGCAGGGCCGTGCCATCATCTCCTTCGGCAATCCCGACACGGCGACGGACGTCTCGGCCTACGTACCCGGGATGACCACGACGCTGGGCTCCCTGGGCACCTTCGGCCGCAACGACGTCGGCGCCAACGAGGGCGACAACGCGCTGAACGTCTGGCGCGCCACCCGCGCCCAGCAGGGCCCCGGCGGCTCGGCCGCCTCGATCGTCTGGCTGGGCTACGACGCCCCGCCGGGCATGTCGGACGCGGCCTCCGGGGACCGCGGCAAGGCCGGCGCACCCGCGTACGCGAACTTCCTGACCGGAATCCGGGCCAGCCACGAGGGCGGCCGGCCGCCGCACATCACCTCGATCGGCCACAGCTACGGCTCCTACCTGGTGGGCCAGGCCACCATGCTCGCCACCCGGCACCGCGACACCTACCTCCCGCCGGACGACGTGATCATCGTCGGCAGTCCCGGCACCGGCGCCGCCAAGGCCGCCGACCTCGGGCTGCCCGGCCGGGTCTGGGTGGGCGCCGCGGCCTACGACGGCGTCACCAACCTGCCGTCCAAGAACGAGGTTGCGGGCGGCCTCGTCGGCAGCATCTTCGGCCCGGTCGGCACCGTGGTCGGCGCCGGCATCGGCCACGCCACCGACTCGGACGAGCTCTGGCTGGGCAGCGACCCCGCCGACGCGGACTTCGGCGGCAAGCGCTTCTCGGTCGCCGACGGCAGCGTCGCCCACCCGCAGGACACCCACCTGGAGTACCTGACGCCGCAGAACGGCGGGCCCTCCCTCGACAACATCGGTGCCGTCGTGGCCGGCCACGGCGACCGCGCCCAGCTGGTGGCGGGCCGGTGAACCGGCGTGCGCTGCGGTCCTGCGCGGCGGTGGCCGCTGGCGTCCTCGTGCTGCTCCTCGCCCTCGGCGGGTACATGTGGGCGACCGGCGGGTGGTTGCCCCGCTTCGACCGGCCGGTGATGACCGCGGAGCAGGCCCGCGACCGGATCGACCACACGCTGCACGGGAGCCTGGACGGCGTGGCCCCGGCCGTCCCGTACCTGGACGGCTGGTACGACGTCGGCCGGTACGAGGACCACTGGGACGGCGAGGCGAGCCGCTACTCGGTGGTGCGCCGCAGCTGGCGGGTGCGGGTGCGGCTGGCGCCCGGTCGGCGGGACGAGTTCCTGGCGGCGGTGACCGCCTCCTGGCGGCAGCGGGGCTACCAGGTCGGCCCGCCCTTCGGCCCGGCCGGGCAGCCCTACGACGGGAGCCAGGACTACGTCACCCGGTCGGCGACCACATCGGACGGCGTGTTCGTCACGGCCACGCTGGACGGCCGCCGCTCCGACCTCAAGGCGGGGCAGAGCGGCGCGGCCCCGTACGTCACGGTGGTCGTCGACGCGACGGTGTCCGACGTCGAGTACGGCGGGGCGTCGGTGTACGGGAAGCCCCCGGCGGCGCCCGCGGACGTACCGCGGCGGGCGGACGGCTCCCCGGACCGCACGCCGTCCGTCGACGATCCGTACTGGTCGCGCTGAGGGATCCGCTCGTGGCGAGGGAGCTGACGGGGCGACGGGCCGCCGGCCCGGGCCGTGTGCGCAGGCGCACATTGCCCGGGCCGCGTCCCTCGTGCCAGAGTGCGGCCCATGGCCCACCCCACCGCGCCCGAGCAGCAGACCCTCACCCCGGCCGCAGTCTTCGACTGGCTCGACGAGGCCGCCGAGCTGCGGGCCAGGGCCGGCCTCACCCGGACCCTGCGCAGCCGCCCCGCCGACGACCCGGTGCTGGACCTGGCGAGCAACGACTACCTCGGGCTGGTCCACCACCCCGCCGTGACCGGCGCCGCAGCCGAGGCCGCCCTGCGCTGGGGCGGCGGCTCCACCGGCTCCCGGCTGGTCACCGGCACCACCGCGCTGCACACCGAGCTGGAGGAGGAGCTGGCCGCGTTCTGCGGGGTCGAGGCGGCGCTGGTGTTCTCCTCCGGCTACACCGCCAACCTGGCCGCGCTCACCGCGCTCACCGACCCGGACACCCTGATCGTCTCGGACGCCAACAACCACGCCTCGCTGATCGACGGGTGCCGGCTGTCGCGCAGCGACGTCCACCGGGCGCCGCACAGCGATCCCGCGGCCGTCGCCGCCGCCCTGGCGGCGCGCACGCACCGGCGCGCCCTGGTGGTCACCGACTCGGTCTTCTCGGTGGACGGCAACGCCGCCCGCCTCCCGGAGCTGTCCGCCGCCGCCCGCGCCCACGGCGCCGCCCTGCTGGTGGACGACGCGCACGGGCTCGGCGTGCTGGGCCCCGGCGGCGCGGGCGCGCTGGCCGCGGCCGGCCTGGCCGGGCAGCCGGACACCGTCGCCACCGTGACGCTCTCCAAGTCGCTCGGCTCGCAGGGCGGCGCCGTCCTCGGCCCGCGCCGGGTGGTCTGGCACCTCACCGAGACCGCCCGCACCTTCATCTTCGACACCGGCCTGGCCCCGGCCGCGGCGGGCGCCGCCCTGGGCGCGCTGCGCCTGCTGCGGGCCGAGCCGCACCGCGCCGAGCGCGCCCGCGAGGTGGCCCGGACGCTGGCCGCGCAGCTCACCGCCGCGGGCCTGTCGGCGAGTGCGCCGGACGCCGCCGTGGTCTCGGTCCGCGCGCCCGGCCCCGAGGCCGCGGTGGCCTGGGCGGCGGACTGCCGGACGGCCGGCCTCGCGGTGGGCTGCTTCCGCCCGCCGTCCGTGCCGGACGGCGTCTCCCGGCTCCGGCTGACCGCCCGCGGGGACCTGACCGACCGGCAGATCGCCGACGCCGTCCGCATCATCGGCCGGACCGCGCCGGCGGGCGCCAGGGTCTGACGGCCTGAGACCTGAGGCCTGCCTGCCTGGTCCGGCCGGGCCCTGGGACGGACAGCGGGACCGACAGCGGGACGGACCGCAGGGCGGGCGTCCGGCGAGGTGCTGCCGGCCGGGCTCAGGGCCGCCCGAGCACCAGCTGCGTCTCCGCCCCCACCGGCCTACGGGCACCCCGCCGGTCCGGTCGGGTCACTCGTACGCGGTGGCGGCGTCCAGGGCCCGGGCGAAGAACGTCCAGTCGCCGTCGGCCGGGAGCGTTTCGCCGAAGCGCCGGTACCGGCCGCCGGAGTCCTCGATCCAGGAGGCCAGGGCGGTCAGGAAGTCCTCCAGGGTTGCGTTCTCCCAGGGCTGCTCCGGCCGGCCGAGGTCCTGACGAAGGGCCCGGACGAACGTGGCAAGTTCGGCGCGGGAGCGGACGTCGTCGGGGGAGCCTGGAGTCATGGGAGCAAGGTAGCGCGGGTCGCCCGGGGCCGGCGGTGCTTTTCCGGGCGCGGCCGGGACCGGGGCCCGTCAGTGCTTGCGGGCCCGGCTGGGCTGGACCCGGGTCGGCTCGCCGGCCACCTTGGGGTGGTCCGGCGGGTACGGCAGCTCGCCGAGCCCCTCGTCCTTCGCCTGCCGCTCGTACAGCTCCAGCAGCGGCTCCAGCCCGAAGGCCTGGCCGTCCATCCCGGCCTGCAGGTCGCCGACCTCGGCGAACCGGGCCGGCACCGTCCGCAGGTCGAAGTCCTCGGGCGAGGCGTCGTCCAGCTCCTCCCAGTGCAGCGGTATGGAGGCGGTGGCGCCCGGGCGGGCGCGCAGCGAGTACGCCGAGGCGATGGTGCGGTCGCGCGCCATCTGGTTGTAGTCGACGAAGATCTTCTCGCCGCGTTCCTCCTTCCACCAGGCGGTGGTGACCTGCCCGGGCATCCGCTGCTCCAGCGCCCGGCCGAGCGCGATCACGGCGTGCCGGCAGTCGGTGAAGGTCCAACGCGGCTCCACCGGGACGTAGACGTGCAGGCCGCGCCCGCCGGAGGTCTTCGGCCAGCCCTGGAGCCCGTGCTCGGCCAGCAGTCCGCGCAGCTCGTGGGCGGCCCGAACGGCGTCGTGGAAGTCGGTGCCGGGCTGCGGGTCGAGGTCGATCCGCAGCTCGTCGGGGTGCTCGGTGTCGGCCCGCCGCACCGGCCAGGGGTGGAAGGTCAGGCAGCCCAGGTTGGCGGCCCAGAGCACGGCGGCCGGCTCGGTGGGGCAGATCTCGTCCGCCGAACGGCCGCTGGGGAAGTTGATCGTCGCGGTCGGCAGCCACTCGGGCAGGCCCTTGGGCGCGCGCTTCTGGTAGAAGAACTCGCCGTCCACCCCGTCCGGGAACCGCTGCAGCGTGGTCGGCCGCTCCCGCAGGCCCCGCAGCACCCCTTCGGCGACCGCGACGTAGTACTGCGCCACGTCCAGCTTGGTGTACCCGCGCTCGGGGAAGTACACCTTGTCCGGGTTCGACAGCCGTACGGTGCGCCCGGCGACGTCCAGCTCCACAGCTCCAGCCATACCGTCCACGCTAGGCGGAGGGGCCGGGGCGCGCGCCCGGAGCGCGGCCGTCCCCGTGCGGGCCGGGCCGGGCGGCGGCACCATCGAAGACATGGACCTGCCTGTGATGCCGCCGGTCGCGCCGATGCTCGCCAAGGCGGTGCCCGAGATCCCGCCGGGGATGAGTTACGAGGCCAAGTGGGACGGCTTCCGCGCGATCGTCTTCCGGGACGGCGACGAGGTGGAGATCGGCAGCCGCACCGGCAAGCCGCTGACCCGGTACTTCCCCGAGCTGGTGGCCGCCTTCCGGGAGGCGCTGCCGCCGCGCTGCGTGGTGGACGGCGAGATCGTGATCGCGCGCGAGGGGCGGCTGCGGTTCGAGGAACTGCTGGAGCGGATCCACCCGGCGGCCTCCCGGGTACGCACCCTCGCGGAGCGCACCCCGGCCTCCTTCGTCGGCTTCGACCTGCTGGCGCTGGGGGACCGCTCGTTGCTGGACGAGCCGCTGTCGTCGCGCCGTCCGGCCCTGGAGGAGGCGCTGCGGCCGGCCGCCGACCCGGTCTTCACCGCCCCGGCCACCACCGATCGCGAGCTGGCCGGCATCTGGTTCGCGCAGTTCGAGGGCGCGGGGCTGGACGGCGTGGTGGCCAAGCCGCTGGACCAGCCCTACCGGCCCGGTGACCGGACGATGTTCAAGGTCAAGCACGGGCGGACCGCCGACTGCGTGGTGGCGGGCTACCGCGAGCACAAGAGCGGTCCGGTGGTCGGCTCGCTGCTGCTCGGCCTGCACGACGCCGACGGGCGGCTGCAGCACGTGGGTGTCTGCGCCGCCTTCACCGCGGCCCGCCGCCGCGAGCTGGTGGAGGAGCTGGCCCCGCTGCGGATGGACGCCTCGGCCGGCCACCCCTGGGGCGCCTGGGCCGACGAGGAGGCCCAGGCGAGCGGGCGGCTGCCCGGCGCGCAGAGCCGCTGGACGGGCGGCAAGGACCTCTCCTGGGTGGCGCTGCGCCCCGAGCGGGTCTGCGAGGTGGCGTACGACCACATGGAGGGCACCCGGTTCCGGCACACCGCGCAGTTCCGCCGCTGGCGCCCGGACCGGACCCCGGAGAGCTGTACGTACGAGCAGCTGGAGGAGCCGGTCTCGTACGACCTGGCGCGGGTGCTGGGGGCGTAGCCGGGATCGTCGCGGGTGGACGGGCAGTGGGCGGTCGGTGGACGCCTCGTGTGCGGTCCGTGGGTACGCCGTGGCGGGGCCGGAGCCGACCGGGGCCGGGCCCGCGCGGGGCGGTTTCCGCAACCGCGCTGCCGGCCGGTCCGACGCCGCGTCACGGTGCTTTCCGGCCAAGGGTGTTCGGGGGCGATCCATCGGTGGGTCCGGCGGCGCGGTGGCCTGGAGTCATTGTTGCTGTACAGCAAAGTGAATGACGTGTCGTCAAGAGATGGCGGACGGTCCTTGACGAGCCATTTGGTCTATGCCAATCTCTCGGAAGGTCTGGACCAGAGGTCTTCCGCAGAAGGTGCCCGGGTCCGTCGGGGGCTCAGCAGGGGGGTGCGCCGCCACGGCGCTGCCCCGGGCCGCCGGGCCAACGGCCACCCCTGTGGGCCGGGCGGACTTCGTCCGATCGCCCCCTTCAACGCCCAGGACCCCGGCCCGAACCGTCATCGGGCACGCGCTCCCGCAGCCCGACCGTCAAAGTGAGTCGCTCATGCCCGAACAGCTCCCTGACCGCAGCGCGATCCCGGCCGGCCCGGCCCAGCAGGGCGTCTGGTTGACCGAGCGGCTGCTCGTCACCCACGAGGCCTACCACCTGCCGGTGCGGATCGCCTTCGCCGCGGTCGACCCGGACGCCCTGGAGCACGCCGTCGACGCACTGGTCGCCCGGCATCCGCTGCTCGCCACGGCCCTGGTGGAGCGGGAGGGCGACGTACTGCTGGTGCCCGCCGGGCAGCGGCCGGCGCTGCAGCGGGTCGACGCCGAGCAGGACTCCGCGGCCGACTTCGAGAAGCGGGTGGGACAGGACGCCGCGCGTCCGTTCACCCTCGGCACCGGCCCGGCGGCCCGGTTCACGCTCTACCGGCGGCCCGACGGGCAGGCCGAACTCCTCGCCGTGGCCCACCACGCGGTGTTCGACGGTGCCTCGAAGGAGGTCCTGGTCAACGACCTGGCCGCCGGCTACGCCGCCGCACTGCCGGGCGCGGCCCGCGCCCAGGCCCAGGCCGAGGCCCCGGCCGTCCGGCCGGCCGCCCCGGGCCCCGACCCCGAGACGGTCCGCCGGGCGGCGCAGTGGTTCGGGCCGCGCTGGGCGGCCGCCACCGAGCCGGTGCTGCCCGGCGGCGCCCGCGCCACCACCGGTGCCGGACCGGGCGAGAGTGTCGGCTGGACGCTGGACGCGCCCGCCCGCGAGGCCCTGGCCGGCGCGGCCGCGCAGAGCGGTGTGACGGTCTTCGAGTTCCTGCTCGCCGCCCTGCACGGGCTGCTGCACCGCTACGGCGGCGAGGCCGTCCCCGTCTCCGTCCCGCTGTCGACCCGGACGGCCGGGCAGGCCGGCGAGATCGGCCTGTTCGTCAACGAGCTGCCCGTCCACGCCCCCACCATCGCCGATGTCGACGGCGTCGCCGACCCCGTCGGCAGTACCGGGTTCGACCGCTGGGCCCAGGCCGTCCGGGCCGAGCTGCGCGGCGGATACCCCTTCCGTACCGTGCCGTTCGGTGCGGCGGTGGCCGCGCTCGGCCCGCGGGTCGGGCTGGCCCCGGTCTCCTTCGGCTACCGCCTGCGCGGCCCGCAGCCCGAGTTCGCGGGGACCTCGGCCCGGGTGGACTGGGCGGTGTTCAACGGCACCGCCCGCAACACCCTGAACCTCCAGGTCGTCGACGCGCCCGACGGCACCGGCTTCGCCCTCCAGCACGACCCGGCGGTGCTCGCCCCGGACGCCGCCCGCCGGATCGCCCGCCACTACGCCACCCTGCTGGCCGGCGCCGTCGCCGCCCCGCGCACCCCGCTCGGCGACCTGCCCCTGCTGGACGCCGAGGAACACCGCCTGGTCACCGAGGCCTTCAACGCCACCGAGCGGGCCTACCCCGCCGATCGCACCGTGCTGGACCTGGTCCGCGAACAGGCCGCCGCCACCCCCGACGCCGTCGCCGTCAGCGCCGGCCCCGACCGGGTCGGCTACCGCGAACTCATCCGCCGCGCCGATCAGCTGGCCGCGGGCCTGCGCGCCGCCGGGGCCGGCCCCGGCACTCTGGTCGCGCTGCACCTGCACCGCACCGCCGACCTGCCCGCCGCTCTGCTCGCCGTGCTCGCCACCGGCGCCGCCTACCTGCCGCTCGACCCGGGCTACCCGCAGCCGCGGCTGGCCGCGATCCTGGCGGACTCCGGCGCCGCACTGCTGCTCGCCGACCGCGACCCGGCGCCCGCCCTGGTGGCCGTCGCCCCCGCCGTGCTCCGCCTGGACGCCTGCCCGGCCGCCGGCGCCGGCACGGCGACCGCCGACCCGGCCGCCCCGGCGGCGACGGACACCGCGTACGTGCTGTACACCTCCGGCTCCACCGGCCGGCCCAAGGGCGTCGCGGTCGGGCACCGGGCGCTGGCCAACCTGCTCCACTCCTTCGCGGGCCGGCTGGAATCCGGCCCGCAGGACGTCTGGCTCGGCCTGACCTCGCTCTCCTTCGACATCTCCGCGCTGGAGATCTACCTCCCGCTGATCACCGGCGGCCGGCTCGTGCTGGCCCCCGACGGCCTGGCGGTGGACGGCGCCGGGCTGCTCGACCTGATCCGGCGCGAGGGGGTCACCCACGTGCAGGCCACCCCGTCCGGCTGGCGGGTCCTGCTGTCGGCCGGCCCGGGGCGCACCCGACTGGTCGCCCTGGCGGGCGGCGAGGCGCTGCCGCTGCCGCTGGCCAGGGAGCTGCGGTCGGCGGTCGGCCGGCTGTTCAACGTCTACGGCCCGACCGAGACCACCATCTGGTCCACCTGCGCGGAGATCCCGGCCGGCCCGACCGCCGTCACCATCGGTCGTCCGATCGCCAACACCCGCGCCCAGGTGGTGGATTCCGCCCTGCGGCCGGTACCCATCGGGGTGCCCGGCGAGCTGCTGCTCGGCGGGGACGGCGTCGCCGAGGGCTACCTGGGCCGCCCGGAGCTGACCGCCGAGCGTTTCGTCGAGGACCCGTACGGCCCGCCCGGCGCCCGCCGCTACCGCACCGGCGACCTCGCGGCCTGGACGGTCGACGGCGAGCTGGACTTCCTCGGCCGCGCCGACAACCAGGTCAAGATCCGCGGTCACCGGATCGAACTCGGCGAGATCGAAGCCCGGTTGCTGGAGCACCCGGCCGTCGCCGAGGCAGCCGTCGCCGTCCACCAGGACGCGGTGGGCGAACCCCGGCTGGCCGGCTACCTGGTGACCACCGCCACCCCCGGCCCGAGCGCCGCCGAACTGCGCGAGCACCTGCTGGGCACCCTGCCGGCCGCCATGGTGCCGCAGGTGTACGTGCCGCTGCCCGCCATGCCGCTCACCCCGAACGGCAAGCTCGACCGCCGGGCGCTGCCCGAACCACCCGCCGAGGTGGCCGCCCCGCAGGGCCGGCCGGCCCCGGCGGACGAGCTCCAGGAGCAGCTGTGCGGGATCTGGGCCGAGGTCCTGGGCCTGCCCGAAGTCGGCCTGGAGGACGACCTGTTCGACCTCGGCGGGCACTCGCTGACGATCATTCAGATCAGCGCCCGGATCCGGCAGGCCCTCGGGGTCGAGGTCGACTTCGACGTCTTCTTCGACAGCCCGACGGTGGCCGGGATCGCCGACGCCGTCCGCGAGCGGCGCTGACCCACCCGCCGGCCGCAGCCGGGCCCGGCCCCTCGGCGGCCGGCCCCGGCGGCCCCGGCTCCACGTGGCCCGGGCCGCCGCCCCCCGGCCCGCGAGCGCCCGGCGACCGTCCCGCCGCCCGCACCCCGGCCTCCCCGCACCCCGGCCTCCCCGCACCCACCAGCCCCCGAGCGCCCTTCTCCGCGCACCCCGCCAGCTTCCCCCTCCGCGCGTCCCGAACAGGAAACCGATGAGTGATACGCAGGACCTTCCGGCAGACTGGTCCGCCACCAAGCGGGCCCTGCTCGCCCAGCGACTGAAGGGCGCGGCCGCCCCGGCGCGGACCGTCGGGCGCCGCCCGGTCGGCGCCACGCCGCCGCTCTCCAGCGGCCAGGAACGGCTCTGGTTCATGGAGCAGTTCGCGCCCGGCAGCACGGCGTACGCGCTGGCCCCGGCCCGCCGGCTGCGCGGTCCGCTGGACCGGGCCGCGCTGGACGCCGCGCTGGCCGACCTGGTGGCCCGGCACGAGGGTCTGCGGATGGCCTTCCCCACCGACGACGACGGCATCGCCCAGGTCACCGTCGCCGAGCCGGGGCCGTTCCCGGCCCGCTTCGTCGACGTCTCCCGGGCCGAGGCCGGCGAGCCGGAACCGGACCCGGAGCGCCGGGCCGCCGCCGCCGTCCAGCGCGCCGTCGCCGAGCCCTTCGACCTCGCCACCGGCCCGCTGCTGCGCGCCCTGCTGGTCCGGATCGCCGACGAGGACCACGTACTCGCCCTGGTGATGCACCACATCGCCTGCGACGGCTGGTCGGTGGACATCCTCAACCGCGAGCTGTCCGCGCTCTACGCCCGCCATGCGGACGGCACGGGCGAGGCCCTCGCCGAGCCCGAGGTCCAGTTCGGCGACTACGCCCGCTGGCAGCGGGCCCGGCTGGCGGACGGCTCGCTGACCGCCTCCCGCGAGTACTGGCGCGGCGAGCTGGATGCCGTCCCGGCGCTGGAGCTGCCCGCCGACCGGCCGCGCCCGCCGGTGCTGACCTTCGAGGGCGCCGTGCACCGCTTCCGCTGGAGCGCGGAACTCTCCGACCGAATAGGGGAGTTGTCGCGCGCCTATGGCGCCTCCCGGTACATGGTGGTGATGGCGGCCTTCCAGGCACTGCTGTCCCGGCACAGCGGGCAGTCGGACTTCGCGATCGGCTCGCCGGTGGCCGGCCGGCTGCACCGCGAACTCGAGGACGTGGTCGGCCCGTTCGTCAACATGCTGCCGATCCGCGCCAAGCTCGACCCGGACCTGACCTTCGGCCGGCTGGTCAGCCGGGTCCGCGAGACCACCCTGGACGCGTACTCCCACCAGGAAGTGCCGTTCGAGCAGATGGTCACCGACCTGGCCGTCGAGCGGGACGTCAGCCGCTCCGCCGTCTTCCAGACCACCTTCGCCTTCCAGAACTACGGCGACCGCGCCGCCCCCGGCAGCCCCGCCATGGCGCTCGGCAACGAGGGCTTCGGCTACGAGAGCACCACCACCCACTTCGACCTCGCGCTCTACATGAACGAGCTGGAGGACGGCCTGCTCGGCGTCCTCACCTACCGCACGGACCTCTTCGACGCGGACACCGTCGCGCGGCTCGCCGACCGCTTCGAGGTACTGCTCACGGCGGCGCTGGCCGATCCCGACCGGCCGGTCTCCCGCCTGCCGCTGCTCACCGAGGAGGAGTCGGCCGCCGTCCTGGGCACCTGGGCCACCGGCCCGGAGCTGCCCGCCGACGGCCCCGCCACCCTCACCGAACTGATCGCCCGCAGCGTGGCGGCCACCCCGGACGCCCCCGCGCTGGACTTCGACGGCCGCACCCTCTCCTACGGCGAACTCGACCTGCGCGCCAACCGGCTGGCCCGCCGGCTGCGCCGGCTCGGCGTCGGGCCGGACACCCGGGTGGCGGTCTGCCTGGAGCAGTCGCCGGAGCTGGCGGTCGCCCTGGTGGCGGCGCTCAAGGCCGGCGGGTGCTACCTGCCGCTGGACCCGGAGGCCCCGTCCGCCCGGTTGGACGCCCTGGTGGCCGACGCGGGCGCGCCGGTACTCATCACCGACAGCGGCCTGCGCGGCAGGCTGCCGCGCTTCGCGGGCGCCGCGGTGCTGGTGGACGTCGAACCCGAGGAGAGCGACGGCTCACCGCTGCCGGAGCTCTCCGGACCGGACGACCTCGCGTACGTGATCTACACCTCCGGCTCGACCGGCACCCCGAAGGGTGTCGCCGTCCAGCACCGCGAGATCCTCAACTACCTCGCGGGCGCCGGCGAGCGGCTCGGCATCGTGCCCGGCGCGAGCTACGGGCTGCTGCAGTCGCTCTCCTTCGACTTCAGCATCACCATGCTCTACCTGGCGCTGGCCTCCGGCGGACGGGTACACCTGCTGCCGCGCCGGATCGCCGGGGTCGAACTCGCCGAGCGGATCGAGACGCTCGGCATCGACTACCTCAAGATGACCCCCTCGCACCTGGCCGCGCTGACGGCCGACGTCGAGCCGAGGCAGCTGCTGCCGCGCCGCGCCCTGGTGCTGGGCGGCGAGGCCAGCGCGTACGCCTGGGCCCGCGAACTGGCCGCGCTGGGCCGCTGCGCCGTGTTCAACCACTACGGGCCCACCGAGGCCACCGTCGGGGTGACCGTGCACGAGGTGCCGCCCGCCGACGGCACCGAGGTCACCGGCAGCACCCCGATCGGGCGCCCGCTGGCCGGCGCGCGCTGCTACGTGCTGGACGACCACCGCAGACCCGTCCCGCCCGGCGTGACGGGTGAGCTGTACCTCGGCGGCGAGCGGCTGGCCCGGGGCTACCTCGGCCGGGCCGACCTCACCGCCGAGCGCTTCCTGGAGGACCCGTTCGCCGCCCCCGGCGCCCGGATGTACCGCACCGGCGACCTGGCCCGCTGGCGCGCCGACGGAACGCTGGACTTCCTCGGCCGCAGCGACCACCAGATCAAGGTCCGCGGGTACCGGGTCGAACCCGGCGAGATCGAGGCGGCGCTGACCGCGCTGCCCGGCGTCACCCAGGCCGTGGTGGTCGCCCGGGGCGAGGGCGTCAAGCAGACCCTCGTCGCCTACCTGGAGCACCCGGGGCCGAGCGGCGCGCCCAGCACCGGCGAACTGCGCTCCGGACTGCTGGACGTCCTGCCGGACTACATGATCCCGGCCCGGTTCGTCGTCCTGGAGCGCCTGCCCCTGCAGGCCCACGGCAAGGTCGACCGCAAGGCGCTGCCCGCGCCCGAGGAGGGGGCCGGCGCCTCCTCCGCCGCGTGGCAGGAGCCCGCCGGGGAGGTCGAGGAGTTCGTCGCCGCGATGTGGGCGGAGCTGCTCGAAGCCCCCCGGGTCGGCGCCCTGGACGACTTCTTCGAACTCGGCGGCCACTCGCTGCTGGCCACCCAGGTGGTCGCCCGGATGCGCCGCGCCTACCCCGAACTCCCCACCCCGATCGGGGTGATGGACCTCTTCCAGCACTCCACCGTACGGGCCCTGGCCGCCCTGGTCTCCTCCCCGCAGACCGACCGCGGCCCGCGCAGGATGCTGCACCGCCTCACCCCGCAGCGCCGCACCACCGCCAGCATCGTCTGCGCCCCCTACGGCGGCGGCAGCGCGCTGATCTACAAGCCGCTCGCCGACGCGCTGCCCGAGGACTGGGCGCTGCACTCCATCGCGGTACCCGGCCACGAACTGGGCGAGGAGGCGATGCCGATCGAGGAGGTCGCCGAGCACACCGCCCAGGAGATCCTGGACGGCGTCGAGGGCCGGATCGTGCTCTACGGGCACTGCGGCCTCGGAGTGATGCTCACCGTCGAGATCGCCCGCCGGCTGGAGGCGGCCGGCCGCGAGGTGGAGGCCGTGCACCTGGGCGGCATCTACCCGTTCGCCCGCCCCAAGGGCCGCGGCTCCGCGCTCGCCGAGCGCTTCGCCGAGGTGGCCGAGAAGCTGCGCAGCGACCAGGGCATGGTCAATGCGCTCGCCGCCGCCGGCCTCGACGTGGACGAGGTGGACCCCGAGCAGCTGCGGCTGATCGTCCGCAACCGCCGGGTCGGCACCAAGGAGGCCGAGCGGTACTTCACCCGGCTCTTCGCCGAGGAGGGCGGCGGCAGGCTGCGCGCCCCGGTGATCTCCGTGGTCGGTGAGCGGGACCCGGCCACCGAGTTCTACCAGGAGCGGTTCCGCGAGTGGCACCGGATCACCGGCACCACCGCCGTGGTGGTGCTGGACGAGGCCGGGCACTTCTACCTCAAGTACCGGGCCGAGGAGCTGGCCACCGTCCTGACCGCCGTGCACCGCTCGATCGCGGCCGGCACCGAGGACGAGCACCGCCGCGGCGAGGACGACACCTGGTGGCTGCAGGACGTCTCCCGCTCGCCGCACTCCGCCCCGCAGCAGAGCGCCGAGGTGATCCGCCCCAGCATGCGGCGCTTCCTCACGGTCGCCACCGGCCAGCAGATCTCGATGATCGGCTCGGCGCTCACCGAGTTCGCCCTGCCGGTCTGGATCTACCTGCAGACCGGCTCGCTGGTCCAGTTCGGACTCCTCGCCGCCTGCGGACTCGTCCCCGGCATCCTGGCCGCACCCGTGGCCGGCGCCGTGATCGACCGGGGCGACCGCCGCCGGATCATGATCGGCGGTGACATCGCGGCCGGCCTCACCCAGGCCCTGATGCTCGTCCTGTACCTGGCCGGGAGCCTGGAGGTCTGGCACGCCTACGTCCTGATCGGCGTACTCTCCACCGCCCTCACCTTCCAGCGCCTCGCCTGGGGCTCCGCTGTCCCGCAGCTGGTGCCCAAGCGCTTCCTCGGGCGGGCCAACGGCGTGGTCCAGATGGCCTTCGGCTTCGCGCAGTTCCTGGTACCCCTGTTCGCCGTCGGCCTGCTCGCCGGCATCGGCCTCGGCGGCATCCTCAGCATCGACGTGCTCAGCTACACCGCCGCCACCGCCGTCACCCTCGCCGTCCGCTTCCCCAAGGCGATGGCCTGGACCCGCCGCGAGTCGGTGACGGCCGAGATCCGGGCCGGCTTCCGACGCTCCCTCGGCAGCCGCCACTTCCGTTCGATGCTGCTCTACTTCGCCGTCCTCAACATCTTCCTCTCCCCGCTGTTCCTGCTCACCACTCCGCTGGTGCTCTCCTTCGGCGAACTGCACGACACCGGCTGGGTCGCCACCGGCGGCGGCCTCGGCGCCGTGCTCGGCGGCCTCACCCTGCTCGTCTGGGGCGGCCCCCGGCACCACCGGCTGCGCGGCGTGCTGCTCGCCACCCTCGGCCTGGCGGCGGCTTGCTTCGTCACCGGCCTCGGCCCGAGCCTGCCGGTGGTCGCGATCGGCGCCTTCGGCATGGCCTTCGGACTGGCCCTGGTGAACGGCGTCTACGCCACCATCATCCAGACCAAGGTGCCGCTGCGGTTCCACGGCCGGGTGATCGCCGTCAACACCATGGTCGCCTGGTCGACCCTGCCGATCGGCTTCGCCGTGGTCGCGCCCTTCGGCCCCCGGCTCGCCCAGCCGCTGATGGACGACGGCGGCGCCCTCGCCTCCACCGTCGGCCGGGTGATCGGCACCGGCGAGGGCCGTGGCATCGGCCTGATCTACCTGCTGTTCGGCCTCGCCATGGCCGTGCTCGTGCTGGTCTGCCTCTGCATCCCCGTCCTGGCGCGGTTCGACCGCGAGGTGCCCGACGCCCAGTCCGACGACCTGGTCGGCCTGGAGACCCTGCAAGCCCGCGCCAAGCGTGACGCCGCGACCGCCGCCGTGACCGCCGACACGGCCGCCACCGTGACCGCCGACGCGGTGGCCCGCGTGACCGCCGCCGTGACCGCCGACCCGAAGAACGAGGTGACCCGTGACCGGTCCTGACCCGGCCTCCGGCCCCGCCGCGATCCACCCGCTGACCGCCGAACAGCGCCGGCTCTGGTTCCTCCTGCAACTGGACCCGGACGACGCCGGCTTCAACATGTACCTGGCGCACCGCTGGAGCGGGCCGCTCGACCAGGACGCCCTGCGCGCCGCGCTGGCCCGGCTCACCGCCCGGCACGACATCCTGCGCACCCGGTTCGAACTGCGCGGTGAGGAGCCCGTCCAGGTGGTCGGCCCGCCCGCCACCGTGGACCTCGCCGTCCTCGAACTGCCCACCGTGCCGGGGGAGTCCGCCGAGGACCGCGAACGCCGCTTCACCGCGGCCGCCGCCCCGCACGTCAACACGCCCTTCGACCTGGCCGCCGCCCCGCCGCTGCGCGCCCTCCTGTTCACCGACCAGGACAGTCGCGAGCACGCCGTGGTCGTCGTCCTGCACCACATCGTCTCGGACGGCTGGTCGGCCGGCACGATGTGGCGCGAACTGCTCGCCCTCTACCGCGACCAGCTCGACGAGGCGCCGGCCGACCTGCCGGAACTCACCCTCCAGTACGGCGACTTCGCACGCGCCGAGCAGGCCAGGGCGGCCGCCGCCGACCCCGACGAGGCCTACCGCTACTGGTACGAGCGGCTGAACGGCATCTCCGCGCTCACCCTGCCCACCGACCGACCCCGGCCCGCCGACGGCACCCACGCCGCCGCCTTCCACGACGTCGACCTCGGGCCGGAACTCACCGCCGGCCTGGACCGGCTCGCCCGCGAACAGCGCTGCACCCCGTTCATGGTGCTGCTCGCCGTCCACCAGAGCGTGCTGGCCCGCTGGACCGGCCAGGAGGACTTCGCCGTCGGCACCCCGCTGGCCGGCCGCAACGAGGTCGCCCACGAGGCTTTGCTCGGCTACTTCAGCCGCACCGCCGTCGTCCGCGCCGACCTCACCGGCGAGCCCGACTTCCGGACGGTGCTGCGCCGGGTCCGCTCCGCCACCATGGCGGCCCTCAGCCACCAGGACATCCCCGAGGAGCGGCTCGCCACCGCGCTCGAACTGCCCGGTCTGCCCGGCCACTCGGCGCTCTACCAGACCATGTTCGTGCACCAGAGCCAGCACGACCTGGCCGCCGCCGGCGCCGGCCCCGAGCCCGACGGCGTCCGGCTGGCCCCGATGAACTCCGGCTTCGCCCGCGCCAAGACCGAACTCCTGCTGGACAGCTGGCGCACCGCGGGCGGCGGCCTGACCCTCTCCTTCTGCTACGACCTGGACGTCTTCGAGCACTCCACCGTCCAGGCCCTGGCCGACCGCTTCACCTCCCTGCTGGCCAAGGTCGTCGACGACCCCGAACTCCCCTTGCACAGCGACTGGTTCATCGGACCGGACGAGCGGGCGGCGCTGCTCGCCCAGGGCGCCGGCCCCGCCGCGGCCCCCGCCCGCCCGATCCTGGAACGCTTCGCCGCCCAGGTCGCCGCCCGGCCCGGCGCACCCGCCCTGGAGTACGACGGGGAGACCCTCGACTACGCCGAACTCGACCGCCGCTCCACCCTGCTGGCCCACCGGCTCGGCAATCAACAGGGGCGCGCGATCGCCGTCCGGATCGAGCCTTCCTTCGCCCTGGTGATCGCCCTGCTGGCGATCTGGAAGGCCGGCGCCGGCTACCTCCCGCTCGACCCGGCGCACCCCGAGGAGCGCCAGCGGCTGATGACCACGGAGGCCGACGCGAGCCTGCTGCTCACCGGCGGCGGTGCCCCCGACCTCGGCCTGCCCGTCCTCACCGTCCCCACCGAGTGGCCGGCGGACGGACCCACGCCCGCCGCCCACCCCGGCACCGGGCCGGACGGCGTCGCGTACATCCTCTACACCTCCGGCTCCACCGGCACCCCCAAGGGCGTCGTGGTCGAGCACGGCGCACTCGCCGAGCGGGTCGCGTGGATGGCCGGCGACGGCTACCACCTCCAACCCACCGACCGGGTCGTCCAGTTCGCCTCCATCGGCTTCGACACCCACGCCGAGGAGATCTGGCCCGCGCTGACCGCCGGCGCGTGCTGCGTCCTGCTGCCGGGCGGCGGCCGGATGCTCCCCGACCTGCTGCGCTCACCGCGCGGCAGCACCGTCACCGTGCTGGACCTGCCCACCGCCTACTGGCACGAACTGGTCTCCCTCGGTGAGCAGACGCCCTGGCCGGCCGCCCTGCGGCTGGTGATCCTCGGCGGCTCGGAGGCCTCCGCGCAGGCCGTCGCCCGCTGGCGCGAGCGGCACGGCGACCGGGTGCGTCTGGTCAACACCTACGGCCCCACCGAGGCCACCGTCATCGTCACCAGCGCCGACCTGGGCGCCGCCGACACCGTCGGCCGACCGCCGCTGGGCCGCCCGCTGCCCGGCGTCCGCTGCTACGTCCTGGACCGGCGCGGGAACCTGCTCGCCCCTGGCTCGGAGGGCGAACTCCATCTCGGCGGCAGCGGGTTGGCACGCGGCTACCTGGCCCGCCCGGAGCTGACCGCCGAGCACTTCCGGCCCGACCCGTTCGCCGGCCCCGGCGCCCGGATGTACCGCACCGGCGACCGGGCCCGCTGGCGCACCGACGGCCGCCTGGACTACCTCGGCCGCGCCGACGACCAGGTGAAGATCCGCGGCTACCGGATCGAGCCCGCCGAGATCGAGAACGCCCTGACCACCCACCCGGCGGTGGCCCGTGCGGTGGTCGTGGTCCGCGACGGGCGCCGGCTGATCGGCTACGCCGTGCCCCGGCAGGGCGCCGATCCCGCCCCGGCGGCGCTGCGCGAGCACCTGGCCGCCCGGCTGCCCGTCTTCATGGTCCCGGACTCGCTGGTCCTGGTCGACGCGCTGCCGCTGACCGCGAACGGCAAGCCCGACCTGGCCGCCCTGCCGGAGCCCGACCCGGCGGCCGGCTTCGGCGGCGAGTACCTGGCGCCGCGGACCGACGCCGAGGTCCTGGTCGCGGAGCTCTGGCAGGAGGTGCTGGGGGTCGCCAAGGTCGGCGCCCTCGACGACTTCTTCCAACTCGGCGGCGACTCCCTGCTGGTGACCAGGGTGGTGGCCCGGATCCGCGCCACCATCGGCCTGGACGTCCCGATCCGCGACGTCTTCGAGAGCGCCACCCCGGCCACCCTGGCCGCCCGGATCGAGGCGCTGCTGATCGCCGAGATCGACGCCCTGTCCGAGGACGAGGCCGCCGGTCGGCTCACCGACTGACCGGCCCTGCGCAGCCTCGACGCCGTCCGGGACCGTTCCCGGCCGGCGTCGACGCCGTCCGGCCGCCGGTCCGGGGTGCCGGACGGCGGCCCGCCGCCGAGGCGATGACGAATAAAATGAGTCGCCCCGGGCCGCGGGAGCCATGGCATCCTGTGGCCGTGCTGTTGAGTGATCACGCGAGCAGTGTCGGGCTCCGTCCGCTGCGCTAGCAGTTCTCCACGGTCAGAGGCGACTCCTACGACGACAACTGGCTGGTCATCGGTGGATCGGTGGCCACCAACCGGGGCAGTTGGTCCTTCGCCGATCCATGTCTGCTGGTCCATGAAGCCCGGCAGGTGTCCGCCTGGCTGCGGGCGGTGGCCGCCGGGAGAATGGCTGCGACCGGGCCCGATGCCGAAGGCTGGTTCTCCCCGGACACGTGGTTCGTCGAACCGGTCCTGGCCGTAAGCCTCGTTGATCGGAACGACACCGAGGCAGTGATTCGTGTCCACCTCTCGCTCGAGGCGACGCCCCCGTGGCAGAAGGGCGATGACAGGGCGGACATCTACCAGTACTTCGTGGAGCTGCGGGTGGACGCCGCAACGCCGCTTCGCGAGGCCGACCAGTGGGATCTTGCCCTGGACTCCTTCCCGGCCCGCTGATCACCCGTGGGAGGATCCCAAAGCTGCCGGTGGATCTGCCGTAGGCCTCCACCGCGGCTGCGTAGCCTGACGGTCGACGCGCAAGAATGTTTGACGCGTCGTCATACAAGCGACCTTACAAGGTCACTGTCACCGGAAGGATCCGACGCCCACCCATGTCAAGCATCCGCTCACGGGCCGCCGCGCTGGCTGTCGTCGCCGCGATCGGGCTCGGTGCCCTCAGTACCGGCACCGCGTACGCCGCCCCCGTGCCTTCGGTCGCCTCGGTCGCCGAGGCCACCCCTGCCGTGTCAGCCGCGCCGTCCGCGCCCACCCGCATCCCGATGAACAGCGTGCTCGCCAGGAACCAGGCCTGGTACTCGCCGAACGGCCACGTCCAGCTGGCCATGCAGGGCGACGGCAATGTCGTCCTGTACCGCGACACCACCCCGATCTGGGTGGCCCGCGGCGCCATGCCCAACGGCAACATCCTCGCCATGCAGGGCGACGGGAACCTCGTCGTGTACGCCGCCGACAGCACCCCGCTGTGGTGGAGCGGGACCGGCGGCCACCCCGGCGCCGAACTGACCGTCTACAACGAGGGCGCCATCGCGGTCGAGCTGAACGGCAAGATCCTCTGGACCTCCGCCCCGCCCGCCCCGAACCCGAACCCCTACCCGTGCCCGCCGTGGGGCCCGCCCTACCCCGGCCAGTACATCCCGCCGTGGTGCCCGGTCTGGCCGTTCCCCAGCTAGGGTCCGTTCAAGAAGTGGATCAAGGTCTGTCATGATCCACCTGTGGGGCGTGGAGATCTGACGAGCGAGCAATGGGCCAGGCTGGAACCGTTGTTGCCGATGGGCAAGAAGTCGGGGCGGCCTCCGGTCTGGCCCAAGCGGCAGGCGATCAACGGCATACGCCGGCGGACGCGGACCGGTGCGCCCTGGCGAGACGTGCCGCTCAGGCATGGCGAGTGGGAGAGCGTCTGAAGGCCGACTACCGCGAACGCCATGTCGTCGAGTGCGGGATCAACCGCCTCAAACGGCACCGGGCCGTTGTGACCCGCTACGACAAACTTGCTGTCCGCTACGAGGCCACCGTCACCAACGCCGTCATCAACGAGTGGCTGTGACTCCTACGACGACCCGCGAATCTCTCGGCCGGCGTGTGACCCTCCTATCCAGAAGGTCAGCGCCTTCCGTCTACCTCCCAGCGACCGCCGCATCGCGTTGACCAGGCTCATCTGTGACTGAGCCACCTCTGCGCCGACCTCCCGGAACTCCTCTTCGCTGAGTGGCGTACGGGCCGGATCGACGTTTCGGGCGACGCGGTCCAAGAAGCGGTCGACTGACTGACCGAACCGGTCGACCTCGGCCGCAACCTCGGCGGGAGCGATCAAGCTGACCCGCGTCAGAACGGCGCTCCACTCGGCCCAGTCGTAGTCCCAGCCGCAACGGTCGGCGTGTGCGCGCTTGATCACCATCGTGAACTTGGCGTAGTGACTGAGTAGTTCCTGGTAAGCAACCAGCTGTTGGTCCCGCGACCACTGATGATCTTGGCCTCGTCTGGTGACGATCCCGCCTACCAGCACTCCGACGGTCGCCGAGGCCGCTCCCGTAGCGGTCGTGATCAGCGCTTCCAGCAAAGCCACTCCAGCCCCCGTGCCCAGCAACTACCGTGCGATCCGCGATCGGAACATAGCACTGGTGCATATCGGCGCGGCAGGGCACGCGGTGGCCTCCTGGCGGACGGCAACACCGGTGACTGGCAAGCGCTTTTGAAACGCGCCCTGGTCCTACCCGATGGTGATCCGAACGCTCCGTGTCCGTGGCGCTGACACGGACACGGAACGGGAGGGCCCGCCCCTGCTGGTCCGGGTCAGCAGCGTCGGAACCGCCGAACCGTGAGCCCGGACGCCCGCCGATCGACGGAGCCTCCCTGAACCCCGGCCCGGCCGCTCGGCGTGTCCATCGCCGGGTCTGCGTCACCCCCCACTCCGACACCGCGGCCGAGCGGCGGCGCCGGCGCCCGTACGCTTCGTCAGTCCCGCCCCTGCCAGGTGGTGACGCAGGCCTCGTTGCCCTCGGCGTCGGCGAGCACCCAGAAGGCCGGGGCCCGGGTGGCGGAGAGCAGTCGGCCGCCGGCAGCCAGGGCGGCCTCGATCCGCCGGGGTGCCTCGTCGTGCGGGACGCAGATGTCGAGGTGGAGGCGGTTGCGCTGCGGGCGGGCCCGGTCCATCTGCTGGAACCAGATCGCCGGGCCCTGGCCGAGCGGGTCGACCAGCGGGGCGGCCGGACCGCTCGCCCCGGCCTCGTCGGCGTATCCCAGGACGGCCTTCCAGAACGGCCGGAGCGCCGCCGGGTCCAACGCGTCGATCGCGAGCTCCAGGAGCTGGACCGTCCGCGGAGCCTCAGGACCGCCGCCGGGTTCGGTGCGCGAGCCGGCCGCCCGGACGGCGGCGGAGATCCGGTGCGCGAGATCGACGTCCCGGGTGGTGACCGCCGCCCGGTCCGGTGACCGCAGGGTGAGCAGCACCAGCCCGCGCCGGACATCGGCCTGGAGGTGCCCGTCGGCATGCTCGCCGCAGGCCGCCACGGCGCGCGTGGCCAGCTCGATCCCCTCGGCCAGCGACCCGGCCGGGACGCTCGTCCGCAGGCTCTCCAGCAGGTAGCACCAGCCGGTGTCGTTCAGCGCGTCCGAGGCTTCCGGTCCGCTCAGCGTCCGCTTCATGGGGACATCCTGGCAGGCCCGTGGCCGCCAGGTCCGGCGCACGGCTGAGGCAGGGTGGGGGAGTTGGCCCGGCGCCGGCCCTCGCCTCAGCCGCCCGTCACGGCGGCCAGCCCGGCCTCGAAGGCCTCGCGGAGCGTGCTGACCGTCTCGGGGGCGAAGGCGTGGGTGTTGTAGCGGAGCCAGCAGCGGAGGCTGCCGTCGGGCTGTTCGGCTGCCATCAGCTCGGGCACGTGCAGGTCGCCCTCGGGCATCGGCAGCGGGACGGTGTTGCTGCGCGGCAGGTCCCAGGGGGCGCAGGGAAGGCCGGGGAGCTGGGCGGGGGCGTTCCAGCTCTCGTAGCGGACCCAGGCGGCGAACGGGGCCTGTGGGCTGAACTCGGCGAAGGGGTGCAGCTGGTGGTCGAGGGCGGCGCTGTACGTGCGACGCAGCCGGTCGATCAGTTCGGCGTGGCCGGGGGCGCCGGAGGTGTCCACCCGGAGTAGCAGGGACTGGACGAAGCAGCCGACGGTGTGTTCGGACTCGGGGGTGGTGCGGCCGGGGACGGGGGTCATCAGCACCAGGTCGGGGCGGTCGCCGTGCTCGGCGAGGACGGCGCTCCAGACGGCGGCGACGGCGAGGAAGGGGGTGGCGCCCAGCTCGGCAGCACGCTCGCGCAGCGCCTGGGCCCGGGCCGCCGGGACGGTGAACTCCTGGGCGTCGGTGAGGACGGTGCGGGCAGGAAGGCGGCCGGGGAAGGGATCCAGGGCGGCGGGTGCGCCGGCCAGCGCGCGGGCGAAGTGCGCCCGGCTCGCGGGCCAGCGGGCGTTGGCGTCCTCGACGAGTTCCCGGTAGCCCGCCCTGGGGCGGGGGGCCGATACGGGCCGTTCGCGGCGGAGGGCGGAGTAGGCGACGCCCAGGTCCTGCAGGACGACGCCGAGCGACCAGCCGTCGCTGACCATGTGGTGCACACCCAGCATGACGACGTGGTCGGATGGGCCCCGGCTGGCCACCAGCAGCCGGGTCAGCGGCTCGTGGGCGAGGTCGGTGAGCCGGTCCCGTTCGGCGATCAGCCGGGTGCTGAGCCGGGCGTCGTCCTCGCCGTCCAGGTCGACGAGGGTGATGTCCGCGCGGGGTTCCGGGTGCAGGACGGCGCGGACGATGCCGGGCCGGCCGGCCACCGGTTCGAAGGAGGTGCGCAGCGCGGGGTGGCGGCGGACCACCTCCAGGAGGGCGCGGCCGAGCAGGTCGGGCCGCAGGGCGGAGGTGACCCGGAACTGGACGGTGACGGTGCCGGCGTCCCGGCCGGGGGCCTCGGCCGACCAGCGGAGAAAGTTCTCCTGCTGGGAGGTGAGCGGCAGGTCGTGGGCCTGGGCGCGCAGTTCGGCGAGGAAGGGGGAGACCTCGGTGTCCGGGCCGGCCGCCGGCTGCCCCGCCGTCCCGCTGCTCGTCCCGCTGCTCGTCCCGGCTGCGCGGCCGGGGGCGTCGAGCCAGGCGGCCTGGGCGCGCAGCGAGGGGCGTTCGAAGACCAGCGCCGTACCGGCGGCGGCGCCGAACTCGGCGGAGATGGCGGCGGCCAGCTGGACGGCGCGGAAGGAGTCCCCGCCGGCGGCGAAGAACTCCTCCTCCACGGTGCGCACCGGACGGCCGAGCACCCGGCGCCAGAGGGCGGCCAGGGCCAGCTCGGTGGGGGTGGCGGGGGCGGGGCCGGCGGCGGCGGGAGCCTCCTGCGGGGTGTCGAACCGGGCGCGGAGCAGGTGCTTGACGACCTTGCCGCTGGGGTTGCGCGGCAGGGTGTCGGCGAGCAGGATCCGCACCGGCAGTTCGGGGCGGCTGAGCCGGGCGGCCAGGAAGAGCCGCAGGTCGTCCAGGTCGAGGCCGTCGGTGGCGGGGACGACGGCGGCGACCGGCACGCTGCCCATCACGGGGTGCGGGACGCCGAGGGCGGCAGCGTCGGCGACCTGCGGGTGTTCGTGCAGCACCTCCTCGATCCGCAGGGTGGAGACCTTGAGGGCGCCGGACTTGATGACGTCGCTCTCCCGGTCGACCAGGTACAGGTGGCCCTCCGGGTCGAGGCGCCCGAGGTCGCCCATCCGCACCCAGCCGTCCTGGAACACCGCGCCGCCGGGGGCGCCGGCGCCGATGTAGCGGCGCGGCGGGCCGGGCTGGCGCAGCCAGATGTCACCCGTCCCGCCGGGCGGCACGGGGTGGCCGTCGGGGTCGAGGATCCGCAGGTCGGCGGGGTCGGCGGGGCGGCCGACCGAGCCGGGCCTGGTGGCGTCGACGATGGTGGAGATCTGTGCGGGGGAGGCCTCGGCGGAGGTGTAGGTGTTGACCACGGTGGCCTTGGGCAGGGCGCCTGCCAGGGCGGCGGCGACCGGGGCGGGCAGGGCCGCGGCGGAGCAGCTGACCAGCAGGATCCCGGTGAGGTCGTACCGCTCGGCGACCTTGCTGTTGACCAGTTCGACGGCCATCGAGGGCACCAGGAAGACGGTGCCGACGGCGAGTTCCTCGACGGTACGGGCGAAGTTCTCGGCGTCGAAGCGAGGCAGGCAGACGGTGGTGGGGTGGCCGGTCAGGGCGCTGACCAGGACGACCTGGGCGGCGTTGGTGCCGATGGGGAAGGCGTGCAGGGCGTGGCCGGAGTGGGCGTAGGGGCGTGGGCGGGGGTTCAGTGCCAGGCCGGCAGTGAGGCTGGCATGGGCGGCGAGGACGCCCTTGGGTGTGCCGGTGGTGCCGGAGGTGCCGATGATCTGTGCCGGGTCCTCGGGAGCGGGCCGGTGCGGCGGCTCCGCCGGGACGTCCCCGCCGGCCGCCCCGGCGGCGTCGGTCAGGTGGTCGAGCAGCAGGTCGGCGATGCCGGGGACGGCCGGGCGGGCCGCGCCGCGCAGCGCCGTCCGGGCGTCGGCGAGCTCGACCAGGCGGGCGGTGTCGGTGGCGGAGTGGTCCTCCCGGACGGCCAGCGCGACGGCGCCCGCGTACTGGACGGCCATGAAGGCGATCGCGTACCGCTCCCACTCCTGGTTGGTGAAGAGCAGGGCCACCCGGTCGCCGGGACGCACGCCGGCGCGGGCCAGCCCGTGTGCCGCGCGGACTGCGCTCGCCCGCCACTGCCCGTACGTCACGCTGCCACCGCCCCGGACCAGCAGCGCGATCCGCTCGGGGTGGGTGCCGGCGCGGTGGTCCAGCAGGTCGGGCAGGGTCAGCGGGCTCTGGGCGGGATCGATGACGACTCCAGGTGTGGTGACGGTCCGGCGGCGGACGGACGGGCTCGTCCGGGGTGCCGTCCCGCTGGGGCCGGCCGACGAACCCCGCCGCGCGCTCCTGCGGCGCGACGGGTCGGACCAGCCCTACGGAACTCCCGCCCGGTGCGGGCGGTCTGACGACATGTGGCGCCGGTCGGCCCGACTCGGATATGGTCTGGACCAATACGTGCCGGGGGGATGATAGCGCGCCTGTGTCGCGGTTCTGTCGCACGATTTCCACACATCATGTACCTGTCGTGCATTCCATTCGGGCACATCTTCCGCACGTCTGCCGTGACACGTCTGCCGTGAAGGGGGACGACCGACCTTGCCGACCAGCCCCGCCCTCGCGTCCACCGCCGGCCCCGACGCCGTCACCGCCACCGGCCCCGTCCTGCGCGCCGCCACCGGCTCCGGACCCGCCACCGGCCCCGTCCTGCGCGCCGCCACCGGCTCCGGACCCGCCACCGGCCCCGTCCTGCGCGCCGCCACCGGCTCCGGACCCGCCACCGACGGCCCGGGCGGCGAGCAGGGCGGACCGTCCGCGGCCGGCCGCCAGCTGGCCGCGCTGCTCGCCGCGCCCGGCCGCTACCGCACCCGCTGGCTCCGGCACGTCGCCCGGGCCACGCCGGGCCGGATCAACCAGGCGGCCGTCACCCGGGTGCTCGCCGAGTGGCTCTGGCTGGGCGGCGAGGCCTCCGAGGGCGACGTGCTGCCGCGCGCCCTGCGGGACCGGGTCTCCCGCGCGCTCGGCGGCCGGGCGCTCTCCGCAGCGACGCTGCGCCTGTTCGTCGCGGCCTTCGACATGACCGGCGCCGACGAGGACCGGCTCTGGGCCCTGCTGGACGGCCCGGCCGGCGTGGTCGCCCCTGCGGCGCCCGTCGCTCCTGCCACTCCCGCCGCCGCGGCCCCGGCGGCCCGCTGAGGGCGCCGGCGGCCTCGCCCGGGGACGGGCGACGCACCGCACCGCATCCTCCGTACGGGTGGCGCGCGGCACGGCGCCGGGTCGGCCGGGTGCCGCTCGGGCACCATCGTGAAGCCCAGCTGTGGCGGCCCTTAAGAATTCCTCGATGGACCGGACCGGCCCCCACCAGGCAGATTGCACATTGCCCGGTGCGGTGCCCAGCAGCAGTACGCGCAGCCGCCGCCCGCCGGGCCCCGCCGGCCTGCCCACACCAGGCCGCCCCATCGTGCGTCAGGAGCCGCCGCAGTGAAGGCACTCGTCAAGCAGAAGGCCGAGCCGGGACTCTGGCTGATGGACGTCCCGAAGCCCGCCATCGGCCCCGGCGAGGTGCTGATCAAGGTGCTCCGCACCGGTATCTGCGGCACCGACCTGCACATCCGCAACTGGGACGGCTGGGCGCAGCAGACCATCCGCACGCCGCTGACGCTCGGTCACGAGTTCGTCGGCGAGGTCGCCGAGACCGGCGCGGCCGTCACCGATGTCAGCGTCGGCGACCTGGTCAGCGGCGAGGGCCACCTGGTCTGCGGCAAGTGCCGCAACTGTCTGGCCGGCCGCCGCCACCTGTGCCGCAACACGATCGGCCTGGGTGTCGGCCGCGACGGTGCCTTCGCCGAGTACGTGGCGCTGCCCGCCTCCAACGTCTGGGTGCACCGGGTGCCGGTCGACCTGGACGTGGCCGCGATCTTCGACCCGTTCGGCAACGCCGTGCACACCGCGCTGTCCTTCCCGCTGGTCGGTGAGGACGTGCTGATCACCGGCGCCGGCCCGATCGGCATCATGGCGGCCGCCGTCGCCAAGCACGCCGGCGCCCGCAACGTGATGATCACCGACGTCAGCCCGTACCGCCTGGACCTGGCCCGCAAGGTCGGTGTGACGCTGGCGCTGAACGTCGCCGAGCACACCATCGAGGAGGGCCAGCAGCAGCTGGGCCTGCGCGAGGGCTTCGACGTGGGTCTGGAGATGTCCGGCCGCCCCGAGGCGATGCAGCAGATGATCGCCAACCTGACGCACGGCGGCAAGATCGCCATGCTGGGCCTGCCGGCCGAGGACTTCCCGGTCGACTGGGCGCGGATCGTCACCTCGATGATCACCATCAAGGGCATCTACGGCCGGGAGATGTTCGAGACCTGGTACGCGATGTCGGTGCTGCTGGAGGGCGGCCTGGACCTCAGCCCCGTGATCACCGGCCGCTACCCCGCCGCCGACTTCGAGGCCGCCTTCGACGACGCCGCGAGCGGACGCTGCGGCAAGATCATCCTCGACTGGACCGTCTAGGAGCGACCGGCACCCGGGGGCGCGCGCCACGCGCCCCCGCGCCGGTCGGGAGGCCACCCGCCCCCGCCCGCCGGACCCGGCCCGGACGCCGCGCCCGCGCCCGTCCCCCGAGTCCCGGCCGCTCCGCGCCCCGCACCGTCCGAACCCACTCCCGGGAGCCTGTCACCATGTTCGACTCCGTGCGCGACGACATCGCCACCACCCTCGACGAGATCCGCGAGGCCGGCCTCTTCAAGCCCGAGCGGGTGATCGGCACCCCGCAGAGCGCGGCCGTCACCGTCACCGGCGGCGGCCGTCCCGGAGAGGTGCTGAACTTCTGCGCCAACAACTACCTGGGCCTCGCCGACCACCCCGAGATCCTCGCCGCCGCCAAGGACGCGCTGGACCGCTGGGGCTACGGCATGGCCTCGGTGCGCTTCATCTGCGGCACCCAGGACGTCCACAAGCAGCTGGAGGACCGGCTCTCCGCCTTCCTCGGCCAGGAGGACACCATCCTGTACTCCTCCTGCTTCGACGCCAACGGCGGTGTCTTCGAGACCCTGCTGGACGACCGCGACGCCGTCATCTCCGACGCGCTCAACCACGCGAGCATCATCGACGGCATCCGCCTCAGCAAGGCCCGCCGCCACCGCTACGCCAACCGCGACCTGGCCGACCTGGAGAAGCAGCTCCAGGACACCCAGGACGCCCGCCGCCGCCTGATCGTCACCGACGGCGTCTTCTCGATGGACGGCTACGTCGCCCCGCTGCGCGAGATCTGCGACCTGGCCGACCGCTACGACGCCATGGTCATGGTCGACGACTCGCACGCGGTCGGCTTCGTCGGTGCCGGCGGCCGCGGCACGCCCGAGCTGCACGGCGTGATGGACCGGGTCGACATCATCACCGGCACCCTCGGCAAGGCCCTCGGCGGCGCCTCCGGCGGCTACGTCGCGGCCCGCCGGGAGATCGTCGCCCTGCTGCGCCAGCGCTCGCGCCCCTACCTGTTCTCCAACTCGCTCGCGCCGGTGATCGCCGCCGCCTCGCTCAAGGTGCTGGACCTGGTCGAGGAGTCGAACGAGCTGCGCGAGCGGCTGGCCGCCAACACCGCGCTGTTCCGCTCGAAGATGACCGAGGCCGGCTTCGAGATCCTGCCGGGCGACCACCCGATCGCCCCGGTCATGATCGGCGACGCCGCCAAGGCCGGCCGCCTCGCCGAGCTGCTGCTGGAGCGCGGTGTGTACGTGATCGGGTTCTCGTTCCCCGTCGTCCCGCACGGCGCCGCCCGGATCCGCGTCCAGCTCTCCGCCGCGCACTCCACCGAGGACGTCGAGCGCGCCGTCGCGGCGTTCGTCGACGCCCGCGCGGCCCTGGGGGAGTAGGCCCGCCCGGCGGGAGCAGGCTGGTCCCGCACCCTGAACCGCCTCGTGGCCCGCCCGGAACCGGCCGGGCCACGAGGCACTCCACCCGGCCCGTACCGTCCGCACGACCGGACCGGCCGGCCGGGCCAGGCCGTGGGCCCGGCCCGGCGCGCCTGTCAGGCCGGGTGTTCCACGGCGGCGGCCCGGGCCCCGGGCACCGACCCGGCCGGGTCCCCGCCGTCCAGCGGGCCGCTCCCGGCCACGAAGGCCCGGGCGGTGGCCAGCTCGGCCGCGGCCCCCTCCGCGAGCATGCCGAGGTAGCCGAAGGCGTCCTCGCCGACCGGCAGCCGCAGCGGCGCGGAGGCGTCCGACACGACCCGCCGCACCAGCGCCGCGAACTCCGCCGGCCGTCCGAGCTCCGCGTTGCCCGCCATCCCGCGCAGCCCGTCCAGCATCGGGTCGGTCACCGGCCGGTAGGCCGGGACGGCCGCGGCCGCCGGGACGACGGAGGTCCCGTAGCGGGTGTCGTAGCCACCGGGCTCCAGCACCGTCACCCTGACCCCGAAGGCCGCCGCCTCGGCGGCGAGCGCCTGGCTCATCGCCTCCAGGGCGTACTTGCCGGCGCTGTAGGCCCCCAGCCCGGGGAAGACCGTCCGGCCGGCGAGCGAGGAGACGTTGACGACGTGCCCGGCGCCCTGGGCCCGCATCAGCGGCAGGACCTCGCGGGTGAGCCGCCAGGGGCCCACCACCAGCACCTCCAGCTGGTCGCGCAGCTCCTCGTCGGAGATCTCCTCGACCGCGCCGAACACCCCGCAGCCGGCGTTGTTCACCAGCACGTCGATCCCGCCCATGCGCTGCACGGCGAGCTCCACCGCGGCCCGGCACTGCTCGGCGTCCCGGACGTCCAGCACCGCCTCGACGATCCGGCCGGGAAAGGCCTTCGCCAGCTGGTCCAGCGCACCGGGCCGCCGGGTGGTCGCCAGCACCGTGTCCCCGGCCCGCGCCACCGCCTCGGCGAGTGCCAGTCCCAGTCCGGACGAGCAGCCCGTCACCAGCCAACGTCTCGTCATGTCCAGCCCTTCGCCGAGGAGTAAGGGCCCCACGATAGGGAGGCGGTGACCCGCCCGGCGCGGGAGCGGACGGCGGCGCGCGGGGTGCGACCGGCGCACAGGGGGCGCACTGCCGGGACGCCGTGCAGGTCGGAGCGGGTGGCGGGAGCGGTACGCCGTGCTCCGGTTCGTGTGCCGAGGGCCGGCGGGCAGGGATGCGGCGGGGCAGGACCCCGCGCACGATGGGGGAGGGACTTCTCGACCCCCGGCGCCCCTCCGACCGAGACGGCGCCCCGCCCGCACGGTGCTACCCGCCGCGGAGGTGTCCGATGACGAGCCCGTACTCCGACGATCCGCTCCCGCAAGCCCCGCCGGGCGGCCCGCCCGCGCACAACGTGAACGGCAGCCGGCCGAACGCGGGCCGCCCCGCCGCGGGCGGCGGCCTCACGAGCGGCGGCGAGGTCGCGAGCGGCGGTCCGGCGACCGGCGGCGCCTGGCAGCCGGCCCGTGCCCCGTCCGCCTCCTCCCTGGGGCCGGCCGGCGGCAATGTGCTCTGGGCCTTCGCGCCCTGGATCGTCTTCGCCGCGGTGGCCGGCCCGAGCACCTGGAAGCTCGCCGCCGTCGCCGGTCTGGTCACCTCGCTGCTGCTGAACGGACCGGACGTGCTGCGAGGCCGCCCGAAGCTCCTGGAGATCGTCGGCATCCTGTTCTTCGCCGTCATCTGCCTGCTCGCGCTGGTGCTGGACCGGGACGATCTGATCTGGCTGGAGACCTACGCCCAGGTGATCGCCAACGGGGTGGTGGCGGTGGCCGCGCTCGGATCGCTGGCCTTCGTCCCGTTCACCGAGCAGTACGCCCGCGAGTCCACCCCGCCGGAGATCTGGCGGACCGCGGCCTTCAAACGGACCAACCGGGTGCTGACCGCGATGTGGGGCGGGATCTTCGCGGTGATCGCCCTGCTCGGGCTGCTGGCCCTGCACGTCTCCTCGGGGACGGACTGGCTCAACTGGGTCCTGCCGGTCGTGCTGCTGGTGGTCGGGGTCAAGGTCACCCGCTGGTACCCGGAGCAGGTCCGGGCCCGCGCGGTCCGGGAGCGGCTGCGCTGACCCGCCGGCGGGCCGCCTCCGGGTACGCCGTCCTGACCCGCCGGCGGGCCGCCTCCGGGTACGCCGTCCTGGCCCGCCGTCGGCACGCCACCTCCGGTCGCCCGGCCGGCCCGGACGGCACCGGCCCGGTCCGCACCGCCCGGTCCGTACCTCCAGGCCCGCCGGCCCGGCCCGGCCGTGACCGGGCCGGCCGCGGCGCTGGCAGAATTGCGGTGTGATCGACGCCCGACGGCTGCGGACCCTGCGGGCCGTGGCCGACCACCGCACCGTGACGGCAGCCGCCGCCGCCCTCTACCTGACCCCCTCGGCGGTCTCCCAGCAGCTGGCCGCGCTCGAACAGGAGACCGGCCACCACCTGCTGGCCAGGGACGGACGGGGCGTGCGGCTGACCGCCGCGGGGGAGATCCTGCTCCGGCACGCCGACGCCGTGCTCGCCCAGCTGGAGCGCGCCGAGGCCGACCTCGCGGCCTACAGCGGCGGCGTCGCGGGCGAGATCACCGTCGCCTCCTTCGCCACCGGGATCGCGCTCGTCCTGGTGCCGGCGATCCGCGCCCTCGCCACCGATGCCCCCGGCCTGCGGCTGAAGGTGCTGGACACCGAGGGCGACGCCAGCCTGCCGATGCTGCTGGACGGCCGCGCCGACCTCGCGGTCGCGGTCGAGTACCGCGGCGCGCCCCGGGCGGACGACGCCCGGCTGACCCGCGTCCCGCTGTACGCCGAGCCCTTCGAAGCGGTCCTGCCGCTCGGCCACCGGCTCGCCGCGCCCGACCGCGCGAGCGAGGTGGTCGACCTCGCGGACCTCGCCGCCGAGCCCTGGATCGGCCCCTACCCCGGCAACCCCTGCCACGACGTGGTGCTGCTCGCCTGCGAGCACGCCGGGTTCCAGCCCCGCCTGGTGCACTCCTCGGACGACTTCAACGCCGTGGTCGCGCTCGCCTCGGCCGGCGCCGGGGTTGCCCTGGTACCCCGCTCCGCGCTGCGCGGCGCCGACCTCGCCCGGGTGGCCGTCCGCCCGGTGGACAGCGCCCTGGCGACCCGCAAGGTGTTCGCCGCCGTCCGCACCGGGGCGGAGAGCCACCCGCTGCTGCGGCCGGTGCTGCGGGCGCTCGCCACGGCGGCGGCCGAGGCCGGCTGAGCCGCGGGCCGCACCGGCCGGCGGCATCGAGAGGGGCCCGGGCCGCGCGGTGCTCCGCCCGCCCGGGCGGCCCGGGGAGGACACTGGGGGTGCCGGGCCTGCCGTCGGGCCGGCGGCCCGGGCGAGGAGTGCGACTGTGACGGACCGCGAGAGGGACAGCCGGCGGATGCTGGTCGGGCTGCTCGACGCCAGCCATCTGATGCCGCTGGAACAGGTGCCGGACCGGGTGGCGGAGCACGCGGCGCCCGCGGGGCTGCGCAACACCGCGATCTACCTGTGCGACCTGCGGGAGAGCGTGCTGCGGCTGCTGACCGGGATCGGCCCGGACGCCCACCGGGGACAGGCCCCGGGCACCGGGGCGGCGGCCGACGAGGCCGATCTGAGGGTCGAGGGCACGCTGCCCGGCCGGGCCTTCCAGGAGGGGCGGACGGTCGCCGCCGGACGAGCCGACGGGAGCGGCCACCGCTGGTGGGTGCCGCTGCTCGACGGCACCGAGCGACTGGGCGTACTGCGGGTGGACACCGCGTACGACGACCCGCAGACCCGCCACGACCTGCTGGGCCTCGCCGCGCTGATCGGGCTGCTGATCGTCAGCAAGCGTGGCACCAGCGACGCCTACGCCCGGCTGCGCCGCACCGAGCGGATGAACGTGGCCGCCGAGATGCAGTGGAACCTCATGCCGCCGCGCATCTACGCCGACGAGCGGGTGGTGATCGGCGGTGTCATGGAGCCCGCCTACCTGGTCGGCGGCGACGCGTTCGACTTCGCGACCGCCGGTGACACCGTGTACCTGTCGGTGTTCGACGCGATGGGCCACGACACCGCCGCCGCCCTGACGGCCAACCTCGCGGTGGCGGCCTGCCGCAACCACCGCCGCAAGGGCCGGGGCCTGGCCGAGATCGGTGAGGCCATCGAGGAGGCGGTGCTGGAACAGTTCGGCCGGAGCCGGTTCGTCACCGGCATCCTGGGCGAACTTGATCTGCGGACGGGCGTGCTGTCCTGGGTCAACCGCGGACATCACCCGCCGGTCGTGATCCGCGCCGGGCGCTGGGAGACCCAGCTGCACTGCCCGCCGGCCCACCCCATGGGCACTGCGCTGGGCCTGCCGAGCCAGGTGTGCCACGAGCAGCTGGAGCCGGGGGACCGGCTGGTCCTGTACACCGACGGCATCACCGAGGCCCACCGCCCAGGCGTCCCGGAGTTCGGCCTGGCCCGCTTCATCGACGTCCTCATCCGCGCCCACGCCGACCACCGCCCCGTGCCGGAGACCTTGCGCCGCCTGGTCCGAAGCATCCTGGAGCACCATCAGGGCCGCCTCAACGACGACGCCACCGTCCTGCTCCTGCAGTGGCACGGCTCCAGCCCGTTCCCCTCGTCGGAGGTCAGGGCGCTCGCCGGGGTGCCGTCCTGACGGCGCTCTCTGCGGCCCAGGCGGTTTGAATCGGACAATCCGGGCACACGCCTGACGTGGGATCCCGCCGAACCCGAGAAGGCAGTCGAACGGTGACTGTCGCGCCACGGGAGCCCGCGCCGGCCGGCCGGGACAGTCCGGAACGGCACAGCCGTACCGGGGGCATCGTAGGGAGACGTCAATGATCGTGCTCGGAGTGATTCTCCTCGTCATCGGCCTCGTCGCCGGGATCGGAATCCTGTGGACCATCGGGGTCATCCTGGTGGCCATCGGCCTGGTCCTGTGGGTGATGGGAGCGCTGGGCCACGCCGTCGCCGGCCGGAAGCACTACTACTGAGGCCGGAGGCACTACTTGCTGAAGCGCCCCGCAACCGGACCGTGACCGCGGATCAGGACCGCCCCGCAGCAGGACCGCCCGGCAGGCAGGGCCGGGAGGGCCCGGGAGGGCCGGCCGGGGCAGTGCCGCCCACCGCCCCGGCCGGGCTCGCCCGGTCCCCGGGGGCGGCCGATCCGGGCGTTCCGACTGCTCACGGGGCGTTCTGGCATATGCTGCCGGAGGCTCGGCGCCCGTGACGGAGCGGGCGGCCACCACCACCCTCGCAGGAGCAGCCCCCCGATGACCGACACCGAATTCGACGACCTCGACCTCCCGGTGACCGACGATCAGAAGCTCCCCGTGGCCGTGATCGGCCTCGGCGACATCGCGCAGAAGGCCTACCTCCCGGTCCTCGCCACGCAGCCCGGTCTGGACCTCCGGCTGATGACGCGTGACCGCGCCAAGCTCGACCGGATCGGCGACGCCTACCGGATCGACCACCGGTACACCGACCTGGACGCCCTGATCGACAGTGGCGTACGGGCCGCCTTCGTGCACGCCGTCACCGAGCAGCACGTGCCGATCACCGAGAAGCTGCTGAACGCGGGCGTCGACGTGTACGTCGACAAGCCGCTCGACCACCACCTGGCCGGCGCCCGCCGACTGGTCGACCTGGCCGAGCAGACCGGCCGGTCCCTGATGGTCGGCTTCAACCGTCGCCACGCCCCCGGCTACGTGCAGGCCAAGGAGCGTCCGCGCGACCTGATCGTCCTGCAGAAGAACCGCGAGGGCCTGCCCGAGGCGGCCCGCAGCGCGATCTTCGACGACTTCATCCACGTCGTCGACACCCTGCGCTTCCTCGTCCCCGGCGAGATCGAGCACGTCGACGTGCGCTCCCGCAGCCGGGCCGGGCTGATGGAGCACCTGGTCCTGACGCTGGCGGGTGACGGGTTCACGGCGCTCGGCATCATGAACCGGGTCAGCGGCTCCACCGAGGAGGTGCTGCAGGTCTCCGGCGGCGACTCCAAGCGCGAGGTGATCAACCTCGCCGAGGTGATCGACCACCGCGGTCAGCCGACCGTCCGCCGCCGGGGCGACTGGGTCTCCGTGGCCCGCCAGCGCGGCATCGAGCAGGTGGTCCTCACCTTCCTGGAGGCCGTCCGGACCGGCAAGACGATCTCGGGCCGGGACGCACTGCGCACCCACGAACTGTGCGAGCGGATCGTCCTCGACATCGAGGCGCAGGCCCAGGCCCGCTGAGACCGCGCCCGGGGGCCGGCCCGCCCCACCGCCGGACCGCCGGTGGGGCGGGCCCCCGGGGCACGCCCCGGCCTACGCGTCGGACGTACCTGCCGGCCTCACCCCGTCGGGCCGTCCACGGCGTCCGGACCGCCCTCCGCTCGGACCCGCCCGCTCAGGCCCGCGCTCTGCGCCGCCTTGTGCAGCGACCGCAGGGCCACCAGCAGGAAGCCGATGTCGTCCAGCAGTACCGGGTCGGGCAGCAGGTCGACCGGGCTGACCAGATAGACGATGGACGCCCAGAACAGCACCTTGCTCGACATCGGGATCCCCGACGCCCCGAGCAGCCGTCGCGCCCGCACCAATTTGACCAGCAGCGTGACCGCCACCGCGAGGGTGGCCGCGATGACCACCCCGGCGGCCACCAGCCAGAACACGTCCCAACCGTCCACGTGGGCCTCCTCTCGTCCGATCCGCTCCGCGGTCCCCCGACCGGCCAGTATCCGTCACAGCGGGCCGCCGGCGCGTCGGCCGCGACGGTCGCCCGCTCCGGGTGTGCCCCGGATCACGCCCCGTGCACCCCGTCGCGGCCGGATTTCCGCCGCGCGGCCGGGCCGGCACGGCCGGGAGCTCCCGGCCCGGACCGTACGGCCCGGACCGCGCGGGGGCCGGCCGTGCAGGGCAGACCGGGGGCGTGGCACGGCCGAGCGCGGGTAGACGGCCGGTCCTGGAGCGGGGTGACCGGAGGGGTGTCATGATCAAGCAGGTGGCCGGGGCGGAATCGGGCAGAGCACGGACGGACGCGGGCCGGCCGGCCCCGGCGGGGCGGACGCGGTGGCGCCGGCGCTCCACCGCACCCGAGCGGTCGGCCGAGGCACCGGGGCAGGCGGCCGAGGCACCCGGGCAGGCGGCCGAAGCCGCCGGGCGGACAGCTGAAGGACGGGGCCGGGGACGGGGAGGGGCGGCCAAAGCGCCCGGGCGGTCCTGGCGGGCGGTCCTGGTCAAGGCGCTCGCGCTGCTGACGGCCTTCGTGGGCATGGTGGCCTTCGCCGTGGTGCTGGCCCGCCTCACCCTGGTCTCGGTCCCCGGCGCGGTCGGCCAGGTGCACAGCAACGTCCGGCCCGGCGACTCGCTGCGCCACTACCTGCTGCACGCCACCACCGTGGACGCGGCCCGGCAGGTCGGTGGCAACATCCTGCTCGGCCTGCCGTTCGGGCTGCTGCTGCCGGTGCTGGTGCCCAAGGCGCGCGGGCTGCTCGGGGTGCTGCTCCGGACGGCCGCGGTGATGCTGCTGGTCGAACTGGTCCAGGGCGCGCTGATCACCGGCCGGGCTTTCGACATCGACGACGTCATCCTGAACACCACCGGCGCGCTGATCGGCTACCTGCTGCTCGGCCGGCGGGCGGGCCGCGCGGTGCACCGGCGACCGGCGCCGGCCGCCACCCCGCCGGAGGGGGCGGTGGCCGGTCCGGTCTGAGGGCAGGCCCGCGGTCGGGCCACGCCGCCGGGGCCCGGCTCGGGCCCGGGGCCCGGCCGCTACCGGCCGGCGGTGGCCCGCAACACCGCCGCCGGCCGGACGTTCTCGACGGCCACCCCGCCGGGCAAGGCGAAGCGCCGCCGGGTGCAGCCGTAGGAGCCGCCGCCGCGCGGGTCGGCGAAGGCCTCGGAGCCGGCCGCGCCGCAGTGCCCGAAGCCGTCCGGCCCCAGGAAGGGGTAGCGCGTGCTCTCCGCCTCGAAGCCGAGCCCGAAGTGGTGGGCCTCGCCGGTCAGCAGGTCGGGGCCCGGGGGGTGCGGACCCGGCCCCCGGGCGTGAAGTGATCCGGTTCGGCCGGCGTCGGCGACCGAGGGCCGACAGGCGGGATCGCGTCAGCCGAGCTGCCCGGTCGGCCGCATGGTGATCTGATTGATGTCCACGCCCGCAGGCTGGTTGAGCGCGAAGGCGATCGTGGCCGCGATCTGCTCGGGGGTCATCGCCTCCTCAGGGGTGCCGCCGCGCTCGGCCCAGAACGCGGTGTCCACCACTCCGGGGGCGACGACGGTCACGCCGACCCGGTCCTTGCCGACCAGCAGCCGGGTGTTCTCGGCCAGCGCGTGCGCAGCCCACTTGGTGACCGAGTACAGGTTGCCGGGCGTGTTGCGCACCCCGGCGACGGAACCGATGAACACGATCCGGCCCCTGGACGCCCTCAACTGCGGCAGGGTCTCGCGCACCAGCAGGGCCGGGCCCAGGACGTTGGTGAGGACCATGGCGCGCATGTCCTCGGGGGCGTGGCTCTCCAGGTTGCCGGGAAGCGAGAAACCGGCGTTGGCAATGACGTTGTCCAGTCGGCCCCACGTCTGAACCACGCGGCGCACGGCGGCGGCGACGTCCTCCGCCTCGGCGGCGTCGCCGGTGATCGTCAGCAGCTGCTCACCCGCTCCGGCCGAAGCGGCGAAGGCGGCCAGCTTGCCCGCGTCACGTCCGGTGACCGCCACACGGTGGCCCTGCTCGAGGAGGGTGCGGGCGGTGGCGGCACCGATTCCGGTCGATCCACCGGTGATCAGCGTGACGGGCTCCATGCAGCGGCCTCCTCGGCGACGTGGTCATCAGTTCCCCAAAACGCCTGCACTATACGTGGGGTGAGCTGCTGCCAGGGGTGTCACGCCGTGGCGCAGCCCAGGCCCGCTCGACCGCCGCCGGTGGGAGCTCCCACGGGTACTGGGTCCGGCCGCTCTCCTGCCCGCCGCCGGGACGACATGATCTCCGCCTACGAAGATCTTGCCAGAGCCCACCTGCCGTCCGTCCAGGTACGCCAGGAGCTGCGCCCCCGCTCGTTCGGTTTCTCCGCCACGGTGGCGGCGAACTCCTCGCGCACCGCTTCGAAACCCGGTGCGACCGTCCCCCGGATGCTGGTCCCGCCCCCGTCGCGTCCCCCTCCTGATCAATGCTTCGCAGGCGCCGACCACCGGCCCGTCGCGGGAAACTCCCGCCGTCCGGCTTCGGTGGGAGGAACCGGCGCCGCCGAGCCGCCGCACCGTCAGGAGCGGGGCTTCGCCCGGACGTGCATCCGCTCGCCCTGCCGCCCGAACAGGCTCAGCACCTCGACCGGCCGGCCCTCCGCGCCGCTGAACCAGTGCGGCACCCGGGTGTCGAACTCGGCGACCTCGCCCGGGCCGAGGACGATGTCGTGCTCGCCGAGGACGAGCCTCAGCCGCCCCTCCAGCACGTACAGCCACTCGTACCCCTCGTGGCTGCGGAGGTTGGGCTCGGTCCCCCGGTCGGCGATGACCATCTTGTACGCCTGGAGCGGCCCCGGCCCCCGGGACAGCGGGACGAAGGAACCGCCGTGCGCCAGCGGACGGGGCGTCAGCCGCACCCGGGGATCCCCCACCTCGGGGGCGCCGACCAGGTCGTCCAGCGGCACGTTGTAGGCGCCGGCGAGCGGCAGCAGCAGCTCCAGGCTGGGCCGGCGCTGCCCGGACTCCAAACGGGACAGGGTGCTCTTGGAGATGCCGGTCGTCTCGGCGAGCGCGGCCAGGGTGAGACCGCGTTTCGCCCGCAGCCGCCTCAGCCGCGGGCCGACCTCGTCGAGGACCGCCTGGTACGTCGGTGCGTCTTCCATGCGGCCCATTTCAACCCGCTGTCCCGGTATTGGCAACAATAATTGCCGCCCCCACAACCCGGCGGCACGCTTCCCCCATGAGCGCACACCAGAACCCCGCACACCAGAACCCCGCACCTGGTCACGGCACCAGCCACGGTCACGGAAACGGCCACGGTCACGCCCACGGCACCAGCCACGGTCACGGAAACGGCCACGGTCACGCCCACGGCAGCACCGACATCGACTGGGAGGTGATGGCCACCCACCTGGAGAACAACGGCGAGATCCAATTCCCGGCGCTGCGCCGGGCAGCCGCCCACCTGAAGGACCTGCTCGGCCCGGAGCGCGAGGTTCGCCGCATCCTCGACGTCGGCAGCGGACCGGGCGTGATGGCCTGCCTGCTGGCCGAGACCTTCCCGGCGGCCGAGGCCGTCGCCGTGGACGGCGCGCCCGGGCTGCTGGACCGGGCCCTGGCCCGCGCCGAGCGGCTCGGCCTGGCCGGCCGGGTGGCCGTCCGGCACGCCGAGCTGCCCGAGGGTCTGACCGGCCGGGCCGAGGAGGGCGGTCCCGGCACCGCCGACCTGGTCTGGAGCAGCCGGGCCGTGCACGACCTCGGCGACCAGCAGGGCGCGCTGGACGCGCTCGCCGCCGTCCTCAGGCCCGGCGGTCTGCTCGCCGTCGCGGAGGGCGGGCTGCCGATGCGCTTCCTCCCGCGTGACATCGGCGTCGGCCGGCCGGGTCTGCAGGCCCGGCTCGACGCCGTCCAGGAGGACTGGTTCGAGGCCATGCGGGCCGAACTGCCCGGCAGTACCGCCGTCGTGGAGGACTGGCGCGGCATGTTCGGCCGCGCGGGCCTCGCCGGGGCCGGCAGCTTCACCGTCCTCCTCGACCTGCCGGCCCCGCTGGACGGGACGGCCCGGGACTTCCTGCACGCCCATCTCACCCGGCTGCGGGAGGTGATGGGCGAGTTCCTGGACGAGGAGGACCGCGGGACCGTCGACCTGCTGCTCGACCCGTCCTCCCCGGCGGGCATCCTCCGCCGGCCGGACGCCTTCGTGCTCGCCGCCACCACGGTCTTCACCGGCGTACGCCCGGCCGCCTGACCGGTCGCGGGAGCGCTGACGGCGGGGGCGTGTCCGTCCAGCCCCTGGCCCCGCTCCGTCCAGCGGCGCACCTGCCGGGACCACCCCGTGCAGCGCCCGCCCGCCCCGCCGCCGACCGGCGGCCGGGCTCCAGGAGCCGCCACAAAAATCGGAGTTCACCGTGACCCAGGTTCACCCGGGGCGGCACGAGGCAACGGCCCCAGGGGCCGGACGGACACCGTCCGTCCGGTGGGTGCTCGCCGGCCTCTCGCTGTCCGTGCTGCTCCCCTCGCTCGGCACCAGCATCGCCAACGTCGGCCTGCCGACCATGGCGCACGCGTTCGGCGCCCCGTTCCAGGCGGTCCAGTGGATCGTCCTCGCCTACCTGCTCGCCATCACCACCCTGATCGTCAGCGTCGGACGGCTCGGTGACCTCACCGGCCGCCGCCGGCTGCTGCTGGCCGGCATCGCCCTCTTCACCGCCGCTTCGGTGCTCTGCGGCCTCGCCCCCGCGCTCTGGCTGCTGATCGCGGCCCGCGCCGCGCAGGGCGTCGGGGCGGCCGTCATGATGGCCCTCACCATGGCCTTCGTCGGGGAGACCGTCCCCAAGGAGCGGACCGGCAGCGCGATGGGGCTGCTCGGGACGATGTCGGCGATCGGCACCGCCCTCGGCCCCTCGCTCGGCGGCGTGCTGATCTCCGGCCTCGGCTGGCGGGCGATCTTCCTGGTCAACGCGCCGCTGGGCATCCTGGCCCTGCTGCTCACCCGGCGCCACCTGCCTGCCGACCGGCCGCGGCCGACGACCGGCCGGGCGCGCTTCGACCACCTGGGTACGGTGCTGCTCGCCCTGACCCTCGGCGCGTACGCACTCGCCATGACGCTGGGGCGCGGCAGTCTCGGCGCGCTCACCGTCGCTCTGCTGCTGGCCGCCGCCCTCGGCGCCGGTCTCTTCCTGCGGGTCGAGGCGAGAGCGGCATCGCCGCTGATCCGGCCCGCCATGTTCCGTGACCCGGGCCTGAGTTCCAGCCTCGCCATGAGCGCGCTGGTCTCCACGGTGATGATGGCGACGCTGGTGGTCGGGCCGTTCTACCTGTCCCGCGGGCTCGGCCTCGGCGAGGCGCCGGTCGGCCTGGTGCTGTCCGTCGGACCGCTGGTCGCCGCCCTGACCGGCGTGCCGGCCGGGCGGGTCGCGGACCGCTTCGGTCCGGCCCGGATGACCGCCCTCGGGCTGGCCGCCGTCGCGGCCGGGTGCCTGGCGCTCGCCCTGCTGCCGGCACGGCTCGGCGTCGCCGGCTACCTCGCGCCCATCGTCGTCGTCACGGTCGGCTACGCGGTGTTCCAGACGGCCAACAACACCGCCGTGATGGCGGACGTCGGCCCCGACCGGCGGGGTGTCGTCTCCGGCATGCTCAACCTGTCGCGCAACCTCGGGCTGGTCACCGGTGCGTCCGTGCTGGGCGCGGTGTTCTCCCTCGCCTCGGCGACGGCCGACGTCACGACGGCGCGTCCGGACGCCGTGGCCACCGGCATGCGGGTCACCTTCGCGGTGGCGACGGCCCTGATCGTCGTGGCGCTCGCCGTCGCACTCGCCGTCCGCCCCCTTCCCCGCCGGGGGCGCCCGGTCACGGCGGAGGGTGCGGGTCGGTCGGAGCCGGCCCGCCGGGCCTGAGCGTGCGGCGGCCGGCGCCCGTCACGCGGACAGGGCCTCCCCGCCCTGGTCGGCGTCCTCCGCGCAGGCCGCCGCCAGGACGTCCAGCGACAGGCCCAGTGCGTGGGCCAGCGCGGCGACGGTGAAGAAGGCCGGGGTCGGGGCCCGGCCGGTCTCGATCTTGCGGAGGGTCTCCGCGGACACCCCGGCCGCGGCCGCCACGTCCACCATGCTGCGTTCGCCGCGGGCCTGCCGGAGCAGGGCTCCGAAGCGCTCGCCGCGTTGCCGCTCCTGCGGACTCAAAGGAACTCTCACCATGTCCGTGATACTAATACCGGTATAAGTATTGGTTCGCATCGCAGGGGAGTGTCAGCACACATGGTGGAGATCAAGACCGACAGGGCGCTGGAGGCGATGCGCGAAGCCGGACGCGTCGTGGCCCGCGCACTCGCGACCGTCCGCGAAGCGGCCGCCGTGGGAGTCCGCCTGCGGGAGCTGGACGAAGCGGCCCGCACCGTCCTGGACGAGGCCGGGGCACGCTCCCCCTTCCTGGGCTACCAGCCGTCCTTCGCCCCCGTCCCCTTCCCCGCGGTGATCTGCGCCTCCGTCAACGACGCCGTCGTGCACGGCATCCCCGACGACTACCGCCTGGGCGACGGGGACCTCGTCAGCATCGACTGCGGGGCCGAGCTGGACGGCTGGACGGGCGACGCCGCGATCAGCTTCACCGTCGGCACCCCGCGCCCCGCCGACCTGGCGCTGATCGCCGCCACCCAGCAGGCCCTGGACGCCGGCATCGCCGCCGCCACGGTCGGCCGTCGTATCGGCGACATCTCGCACGCCGTCGGCGCGGTCGCCCGCAAGGCGGACTACGGCCTGCTCGACGGCTTCGGCGGCCACGGCATCGGCCGCCGGATGCACGAGGACCCGCACGTCCCCAACCGGGGGCGGCCCGGCCGCGGTTATCCGCTGCGCCACGGTCTCGCCCTCGCGATCGAACCCATGCTGACGGCCGGCGGGCGCGACGAATACCGCACCGACCCCGACGGTTGGACCTTGCGGACGGTCGACGGCAGCCGGGCCGCCCACATCGAGCACACCGTCGCCATCACCGAGGACGGCCCCCGCATCCTCACCCTGCTCTGACCCCTGACCCCTGACCCCCGCGCGTGGGGCCGGGCGGCGGCCGCGCCCGTCACGGCTCGCCCGCCGCCCCCGCCGTGCCGGCCACGGCCGTCCCGCGTCGTTCCGTCCCGCGTCGTTCCGGCCCGCGTCGGGCCGGCCCGTGCCGCCCCGGCCCGCGCAGCGCGCCCGAGCGGGCCCACCAGAGCGCGCTGTACCCCAGCACGGCGCCGCTGAGGCAGAGCACCGCGGTCGACGGCTCCAGCACACTGCTCAGGCCGGCAGCCGCCAGCTGGCTGGCGCCCAGGGCGAGTGAGAACAGCATGAAGTCGATGCTGAACACCCGGCCGCGGACCGCGTCCGTGGTCACCGACTGCAGCCCGTACGACGACAGGCTCGCGTTCATGCTGCCGCCGACATGGGCGGTCACCACCAGCAGCACCGCCAGCGGGAACCACGAGGTGACGGCGAACAGCGCGTAGCCGCCCGCGAAGGTGAGGGCCGCCGACAGGACGGCCCCGCGCAGGCGCTCGGGGTGGCCGGCGAGCAGGGCCCGGCCCGCCAGCGGGCCGAGCAGCGCGCCCGCGCCGCGGGCCGCGAACAGCAGGCTGACCCCGGTGGGCCCGACGTGGAGGACGGCCGGCCCCAGGACGGGGAAGAGCGCCAGCACGCCGTTGCCCAGCCCGGTCGCGGGCTTGCAGGCGAGGAGGGCGGGGATCCGCCGCTCCCGGCGGGCGAAGGCGAGCGTCTCCCGGAGGTCCGCCCGGACACCCCCGCCGGGCCGGCCGCCCCCGCCCCCGCAGTCGCCGCGGATCCGGTGGGCCAGGGCTGCCGAGCCGAGGTAGGAGAGGACGTCGATCGCGAAGCAGCCGCCGGTGCCCACCAGCGCGGCGGCGAGCGCGCCGAGCGACGCGCCGACCGCCAGCATCACGCCCCACACCGCGCCGCTCAGGGCGTTGGCGGTCAGCAGGTCCCCGGCCGGGACGAGGTTCGGGGTGGCCGCGTTCACCGCCGGGCCGTAGAAGGCCTTCACCGCGGCGACCCCGCCCAGCGCGACCACCGCGATCCAGGCCGTCGACCCTGACCGGACCAGGAACAGCAGCGCCACGAACCCGGCCGACACCAGGTCGCAGACGATCATCAGGCGGCGGCGGTCCACCCGGTCGACCAGCACGCCCGCCCAAGGGGACAGTGCGGCTATCAGCAGGGTGTCGGCGGCCAGCACCAAGGCGCCCCACAGCGCGTCACCGGTCAGCCGTTCCAGCAGGGTCAGCAGCGGGATCATCGCGAACCAGTCGCCGCCGAGGCTGATCAGCTGGGAGAGGTAGACCCGCCGGAAGTCCGCCTCCCGGCGCAGCAGGGCGACTCCCCGCCAGCGGGACGGGCCGGCCCCCGCCCCCGCCGCGGCGCTCCGCACCTCACGTCCGCTCCGCACCTCACGTCCGCTCGGCACGTCACTTCTGTTCGGCACGCAGGACCTTGCGCAGCTCGTCGGTCCGTCCCCGGGCCAGCAGGTCGAGGTGCAGGCGGTCGCGCTCCGGCAGCACGGCGAGGATGCGGGGGTCGACGCCGGCGAGGAAGCCCACGCCGAGGCCCAGCGCGGCGGCCAGCGCCTGGTCGCTGTTCCACCGCAGGGAGGTGATGGCGACCCGCAGGTCGCCCATGCACATGTCCCGCTCGTAGGCGTCCAGCAGGTCGGGGGCGAGCCGGCGGACGATCCGCCCGGTCTCCACCATCATCCGCATCCGGGCCTCCAGGTTGGCGGGCTCGTGCAGGCGCTGCGTGATGGAGGGCTCGCCGGTGTCCCGGATCCGCCAGTGGTAGACCACCTCGGCGAGGACGTCGACGGCCTCGGCCAGGATGTGGGCGGTGACGGTGACGGGCGCGTCCTCGTACTCGGCCAGCGAGAAGGCGAAGCCGTGGTCGTCCCAGAACGAGCGGCGGAACACCTTGTTCCAGATCATCCGGTCGAGGATCAGCCGGTGGTCGCGGGTGATGTGGGTCCTGGTCCGCGGGGTGTCGAAGACGTCGGTGTAGCGCGGGTGGCGGTGGACGCCGGCCGAGGTCAGGCGGCGGACGTCGCCGGAGGCGAAGTCCGAGCCGGAGCGCTCCAGGCAGTTCACCAGCGACCGGTAGGCGGTGGCGGGGACGACGTCGTCCGCGTCGGCGAAGGCCAGGTACCTGCCGGTGGTGACGGCGGTACCGGCGTTGCGGGCGGCGCTCAGCCCGCGCCGGCGCTGGGTGACGACCGTGAACCGGGGGTCCTTGTCGGCCCGGACCTGGGCGATCAGCGGTCCGTCGTCCGTGGAGCCGTCGTCGACGAGCACGAACTCGGCGTCGCCCAGTTCCTGTTCGGCGAGTGAGGCCAGGCAGGCCTCGAAGTACGGTGCGACGTTGTGGAACGGCACGACGACGCTGAGAAGAGGAGACATCGGGGAGGTTCAGTCCTTCGCTAGACGGCGGAGAATTCCGGTCGCGCAGCCGATCCCGCCGGCGCCCCCGAAGAGCTCCGGCACCGGTACGCGGGCCACGCACTCCACCCCGTGCCGGCCCAGCAGGGCGGCCGTCCGGGCGGAGCCTTCGGACATCAGCACGGCGCGGGGGGCCACGGTGACGAAGTTGAAGGCGAAGCCGCGCACCACCTCCTCGTCCTCGGGCACCTCGACCACGTCGAAGCCCAGCTCGCGCAGCCGGCGGACCTCCGCCGATTCCAGCCGCGAGGTCCGGGCGGCCAGCAGGTCGGTGTCCAGCACCTGCAGGACGCCCAGCAGGTGCTGCACGTCGCGGGGAACGGTGAGGGTCAGCACGCTCGCGCCCTGCCGCTCGGCCTCCTCGGCCACCTGACGGGCGCCCGAGCTGTCGGTACGCACCCCGATCCCGACGGCGACCAGCCCCGGCCGCAGCCAGAGGGCGTCGGCGCCCTCGAACCGGCCGTCGGCGCCGACGGAGCGGGCCACCGGGATGCCCAGCCGGGCGCACAGCCCGAGGGTCTGGTGCTCCTCGCCGGCCCGCACCGCGCTGGCCATCCGGGGGATCACCGCGCCGGCGCCGGTCATCCACAGCAGGTCCCGGGCGTACATGGCGTTGGCCCCGCAGTACGGGTTGGCGGGCCGCGGGGCGGGGGCCGCGAACTCGTGGACGGTGATCCCGAGCCGGCCGTACGCGGCGGCGAGCGCGTCGAGGTCGCGGCGCAGCCGGGCGTACCGCAGGGGCCGCAGGTGCTGCAGCTGGTCCGGCCGGCCGCTGGTCAGGCGTTCGGCGGGCGGGCAGTGCAGGACGACGTCGCGCAGCCGGTCGGCGTCGCAGCGCACCGACATCGGGGCCCAGAGGCCGCCGTCGGCGATCTCCTCGGCCAGGCTGCCCGCGCGGGGCCGCCAGCCGGGGCCGTGGTACGCGGCGGAGGCGGTCAGGTCCACCGGGCGTTCTCCTTCCACCGGTAGCCGAGCTCCGCCGCGACCTCGGCCACCGCGGGCTGCCTGACGGCGGGCGCGAGCAGGTCGACCCGCCGCCGCCACCGGGCCGGCCCCGGCCGGGCCGTCGCCATCACCACGGGCAGCTGCTGCCGGTGGGGCAGGCTCCGCAGGCCGGCGAACGCGAAGACGGCGTCGAGGGTCCGGTTCCGGGTCGCCGGGTCGATCAGCCGCTCGAAGGGCAGGCGCATGACCGCTTCGGCGCCCGCCAGGTCGAGCCCCTCCAGGATCGCCCGGTGCGCGCCCGCCCACTGCGCCGCGCAGACGGCCTCCAGCGGGCTGTCCGCCAGCGCGCGCCAGCCGGGCGGGAGGTCGAAGTTCCACCAGCGCCGGGCGGCCGGGCCGAGTTCGCGGTAGCCGGCGATCGACAGCTCCACCTCGTCGGAGACGTCGTAGGAGAAGAAGCCGCGGTCCCGCCAGCCGTCGTAGAGGCCGTTCACGGCGGCGGCCGGGTTGCGGGTCAGGTGGATGATCCGCAGCCGCGCGCCGGGCATCAGCCGGCGCAGCAGGGGCAGCCGGTAGGCGTCCACCGAGGACTTGACCACCACCACCCGGCGGCCGAGGTCCGCCGCGTCGGGCAGGGCGCGCGGCCGGGGGACGACGAACGGCGGCTCCTCGATGCAGTACCCGTCGGTGGGCGGCCCGAAGGCGGCCGGCGACGGCCGGCGGCGCAGCGCGGCGGGGAGGTCGTAGACGTCCGGGTCCAGGCGCGGGTGCCGGTGCCGCAGCCGTCCGAGCAGGCGGCCGAAGACCGCGGCCGGGTCGGTGGGATCGGCGCAGCCGGCGAGGGCGTACGCGGTGGCCTCCCGGACGGCGGAGTACTCGATCGCCTCCAGCGGCCACTGCAGGGCCAGCCGGCGCGCCACCGCGACGGCGTACGCCTCGACGCCGGCCGGGCCGGGGTGCGGGTCGTCGGGGCGGGAGCCGCGCAGCAGTCCGAGGAAGTCGGCGGCGAACTGCGCGTGGTCGAAGCCGACGTCGGCCGGCAGGACGTCCGATCCGTCCGGCCCCCGGTCGAGGCGGTTGAGCCGGTACAGGGCGGTGTGCTCGCCCGCGACGGACAGCGCGTCGGGGTGATCCGCGAGCAGCTGGTGGAGCAGGCTGCTGCCGCCGCGCGAGGAGGCGACCACCGCCACCAGGCGGGAGATCCGGGAGAGGTCCCCGGCGGGCGCCGGCCCGGCGGCGTCGGCCTGGCGCAGCAGCCGCCGGGCCCCGGCGATCGAGGCCTCCCGGGCGGACGTGGTGACCTGGCCGGCCGTCACCTGGACTCCTCGGGGGCGCCGCCCGGCCGGGTGAGGACGATGCTTCCGCCCGGTGGTACCGCGAGGCTCAGCGGGCCCCCGGGGTGCTCGCCGTGCCCGACGGGAGCGCCGGCCGGGTCGAAGGTCCGGAACCGCATCGGGCCCGCCGCCGCGTCCACGGTCAGCCGGGTGGCGTAGCCGGCGTTGAGCACGACGGCGGGGCGGTCGATCCGGCAGGCGGTGGCCGGTGCCAGCAGGAAGACGAGGTCCCGTTCGTCGGCGCGGGCGCGCAGCACACGGTGCGCGTTGTCGTCGCCGGTGCGGTGCCGGCGGAAGCCGCTCAGGTTCTCCGCGTACAGGGCGTGGAGGTGGCGCAGCACCTGCCGGCTCGGCTCCGGCAGCCGGACCAGGTCGGCGCCGTAGGCGGGGATACCGACGGCGAGCATGGTGAGCACCGCGACGGCGACGTCCTCGGGCGTGTCGCCGGGGGCGAAGGTCTGGTAGTCGTTGAGCGCGAACGGGGTGTACGCCTGGATGTGCAGCGTGCGCAGGAAGTTGCTGCGCGGGTCGAACGGGGCGTCACCCGCCCGCATGCAGCTCCCGTACGGCGTGAGCAGCGCGGTGCCGTAGTTCTGCTTCAGCTCGACGATGTGGTCGGGCGCGATCTCCCGGGTGCGGCGGTCGATCTCGGCCAGCAGCAGCTCCAGACCGTTGATCATGGAGGTCACGTCGTGCTCGTGGAACGGACTCCGGCACCGGATGTCCGGCACCCAGTTGAACAGGTCGTACTTGGCGCCGTGGAACCCGTACTCCCGGGCCAGCCGGACGCAGACGCCGGCCATCACCTCCCGTGCCTCGGGCGACATGAAGCACAGCGAGTAGAACTGCGTCTCGCTGCGCACGGGTTCGCCGGAGGCCGGGGCGATCAGCAGCGGGCGGCGTTCGGCGAAGCACGCGGCGGCCGGGCCGACGGCGTGCGGGGCGCACCAGATCAGGGCCCGGCCGCCGAGGTCGCCGACGGCGCGGACCAGGGCGGGCAGGTCCGGGAACCTGGCCCGGTCCGGGGTCCAGTCGCCGATGTTCAGCGGGGTGCCGTAGGGGGAGTCCAGGCCGGGGCCGAACCAGCCGTCGTCGATGATGAAGTTGCGGATGCCCGCGTCCAGGCCGGCCCGCACGTTCCGCAGTACCAGGTCCTCGTCGAGTTCGTCGCTGGACCAGTCCGTCCAGCTGCACCAGTAGGGCTCCAGAGCGCCGGGGGTGATCTGGTCGGGCCTGCCGTGCAGGCGGCGGGTGTGGTCGGAGAAGTCCCGCAGGACGTCCGCCCAGGACTGCCCGGCCTCCTGCCGCCCACGGGTGAGCAGGTAGAGGTGCTCGGTCACCGAGCCGTCCACGGCGGCGTTCAGCGGATCGAGCGGATAGTCGGCCGTCCCGCGCCGGATCGCCACCTCGACCCCGCCGGTGTGGACGTTCAGGGCGCGGTTGGACACCGGTTCGAGCAGGCGCAGGTCGGTCTCCGCCAGCGGCCCGACGATGCCGGCCGCCAGCTCCACACCACGGTCACGGCCGGTGAACAGGTAGAGCGGCACCTTGATGTCGTCGATCCGCGAGCGGGCCTCCCGGCCGTACTTCCAGAAGGCGGTGACGTGCTGCAGGTTCATGAACCACCGGCCGCTGTCCGGCCCGATCACCTCCTCGAAGTTGCCCAGCGGCGCGCGGACCGCGTACTCGACCGAGGCGATCGCGGTGCCCGGCGGGGGAGTGACGGTGATCCGATGGGGCGAGGTCGGGCCGACGAGCACCGACATGCCCGCCTCGGCCACCCGGGCCTCGGCGCCGAGCGGCAGCGGGCCGATCACCGCCGTCTCGCCGGAGTGCAGTTCCACGCGCAGCCGCAGCTGGACCGAGTCGTCCATGGTTCTCCTTCTGGTTCGGCGGTGTGGGCCTTCACGTTCTGGGAGTACGTCAGCTGTGGTCCGGCCCTGGTGCGGTGGACCAGCCGTGGAGTGGTGGACCGGCTGTGGAGCTGCGGACCTGCCGCGGAGTGGTGGGCGCCGGCGTCAGAGCAGGCGGCGGGCCCCGGCGGACGGTACGACCGGGAAGATCCCCGGCGCCGCGTACCCGGCGCTCCGGAAGGCCGTGGTCACGGCCTCGGTGACCGGCGCCACCCGCCCGTCGGGGACCAGGGCGATCACGGAGCCGCCGAAGCCGCCGCCGGTCATCCGCGCACCCAGAGCGCCGGCCCCGAGGGCGGTGTCGACCGCCAGGTCCGTCTCGGGGCAGGAGATCCGGTAGTCGTCGCGCAGCGAGGCGTGGCCGGCGGTGAGGACCGGCCCGAGACCGGCGAGGTCCCCGCTGTTCAGAAGGGCCACGGCCGCCCCGACCCGGGCGTTCTCGGTCACCACGTGCCGGACCAGCCGCCCGAGGTCATCCGGCAGCGACCGCACGGCCGCGGACAACCGGCCCGCCGGCAGGTCGCGCAGGGCGCCGAGCCCCAGGAGATCGGCGGCCTGCTCGCACCCCAGCCGCAGCGCGGCGTACGCGCCGTCACCCAGATCGTGTTTGACCCGGGTGTCGACGACCAGCAGGCGCAGACCGGCCTGCTCCGGGTCGAACGGGATGCTGGTGGCGGTCATCGTGCGGGTGTCGAGGTGCAGCGCCCTGCCGGCGGTGGAGCAGGCCGAGGCCAGTTGGTCCATCGCCCCGCACGGGACGCCCGCGAAGGCGTTCTCGGCGTGCTGGGCGACCAGGGCCAGCTCCACCGGGCCCAGGCCCAGGTCGTACAGGTCGTTGTAGGCCGTGGCCACGACGCACTCGAGCGCGGCGGAGGAGGACAGCCCGGCACCGGCCGGCACGTGGCTGTCGAAGTACAGGTCCGCGCCGCCGACCGGGTACCCGGACTCGTTCAGCGCCCAGACCACCCCGGCCGGGTAGGCGGCCCAGGTGGTGACCGCCCCGGGCTTCAGCTCCTCCGTCCGAAGCACGGTGGTCCGGCCGTCGCCCTGGGTGCTGTGCAGGCGCAGCAGGCCGTCGTCGCGGGCGGCGGCCGCCAGAAAGGTGGCCTGCGGGATCGCGATCGGCAGGGCGAACCCCTCGCTGTAGTCGGTGTGTTCGCCGATCAGGTTGACCCGGCCGGGCGCCGCCCACACCCCGTCGGGGGCGCCGCCGAAGGCTTCGGCGAAGCCGCCCTGCACCGAGCGGACGGCGGGCTCACGAGAGCTCGGCCCGTCGCCGGCCGGTGACAGGTCGAACGGGCTGTCGTGCGGCCGACCCGGGCCCGGGTGGATGTGCATGGGGTTCACCTCTCGAAGTGGCGGTGCTGAGGTTCGGGGACGCGTGGGGGACGCGTGGGGGACCACGCGGACGTCGGTGGAACGGGTGGTCGGCGCGAACGGGGATGCCACGGACAGCCCGGCGGGCGGCAGGGGTCGTGGCGTGGCGTGGCGTGGCGTGGCGCCGGAGCCGCGTCGGTGCGGGAACGGGCTCACGGGGTGCTCCGACGGGCCGTCCGGTCTGAACAGGGCTGGGGGGAACCTGCACAAGGGGGTCGGGGGAAGGGCAGGGGAGGGCAGTGCAGCCACGAAGCCGACAGGAAACAACATGTGATATTGAGCTACCGAACGGGATGGAACAAATCTCATCGCCGGTACGGCATCATGTCAAGTGGTTACGCGAACATCGGAAGTTGGCAATCTGAAGGATCATCAACTGAGTGTTCGTCATCCGGCGCCGAGCGGCGTCGTCCTGGAGCAGTGCCCCGCCCGCGGTTTGTCCGGCCCGCCGGCGAGACTCCCGAGTCGTCCCGCCGTGGCCTCCGCCCTCGGTGAACGCCCAGCATGTACGCGCCCCCGGGCATCGCCGGTGGCCTGCCCGGCGCGGCCGCCCACCCGTCGTCGGGGCGTTCGGACGGCCGTCGATCCAGCGGTCCGGTCACGCCGGGGGCGCTCGGGCGGCCGGGGATCGCCGGGTGGCCCGACCAGAACCGTCACCCTCCGCATGTTCGCGTGAACACGCACATGCGGTCCCTGTCGCCGGACCGGCGCGGGGCGCGGGAGGCCGCCGGACCGGATCCGGCCGCCGGGCGGGGTCCGGGGCCGGACGGGGGCGGGGCCGGACGGGGGCCGCGCTGCGCGCCGCGGGATCAGGCGGACGACCTGACCCCGGCCCGGCCTACGTGCCGGCACGCAAACGGCACCATTGGCGACCGTCGCCGAGCGCCGTGCCGGTCGTCAATGGTGCCGTTTCCGCTACGGGAGTGCCGCGCGGACCTCGCCGTCAGCGGGCCGAGGACGGGCCGAGGGCGCTATTGCCCCACCCGGCCGTCGACGCACTCGCGGAGCAGATCGGCGTGCCCGCAGTGGCGCGCGTACTCCTCGATCCGGTGGACCAGCAGCCCCCGGACGGAGTCGCCGTGGCGCCCCACCCGCACGGCCGGATCCGGGTACTCGGCCAGCACCGCGTCGGTGGCCGCCTGTTCGCGGACGAGGTCGGCGAACGCGTCGTCGACCAGCCCCTGCTCCGCGGCGGCTCCCTCGAAGTCGCCGTCCCGTGCTCCGTACAGCTTGGGCTCCGGGTCACCGGGCGTGATCCAGTTGCGCCAGTCCCGCTCCACCTCGGCGAGATGACGGACCAGCCCCAGCAGGGACATGGTCGACGGCGGCACCGACCGCCGCGCGAGTTGCTCCGGCGTCAGCCCCTCGCACTTCATCCGCAGGGTCAGCCGATAGCTCGTCAGGTAGTCCTGCAGCGTGGCCAACTCGCCGTCCGGGCTGGGTCCTTCGTTGTTGCGAGGGTCCTTGTCCGGGTCCGCCCACATGTCGGGGTAGACGCTTGCCTGGCTCCAACGCTCGGGTAGGTCGCTCATCCTGCGCATGATTCTGAGCGGCGGCCCGGCAGGCAAGTGATTAATTCCAGGGTGACCAGGGTGACCCGGCGACCCCGGCGAGCGGCACGGACCGGTGCGGGGGACGGGGCATCGGTGGGGGTCGCGTGGTTCATCCGCCGGCCGGTTGGTCGCGCCGGCGCTCCAGGTACGCCGCCTCTGCGGTGTTGCCGGCCAGGGCGACGGCCCGGTCGTACGCCGCCCGCGATTCCTCGCTCCGGCCCAGTCTGCGCAGCAGTTCGGCGCGGGTGGCGTGGAAGGGGCGGTAGCCCTCCGGCGGCAGGCCGTCCAGCTGGGCCAGCGCGACCTGCGGGCCGTCGAGTTCGGCGACGGCGACCGCCCGGTTGAGCCGGACGATCGGCGAGGGGTCGAGGCGGACCAGCTGGTCGTAGAGCGCGAGGACCTGTGACCGGTCGGTGCCGCGGACGTCGGGGGCGTCGGTGTGCACGGCGTTGATCGCGGCCAGGATCTGGTCGCGCCCCGGGGCCTGGCCGGAGGCCGGCCGGGCGCGGACCAGGGCGTGGCCCTCGGCGATCAGCGTGCGGTCCCAGGCGCCGCGGTCCTGCTCGCCGAGGGCGACGAGCATCGTCGACATCGTTCATGCGCCCAGGACCGGCCGGACCTCGACCCTCCGGTCGCAGTGCTTCGACCCGGGCGGGCGAGCCGCAGCGCCACGTCGAGGTCGGCGGCCTCGATGATCCAGAAGCCGATGATGTACTCCTTCGACTCAAGGAAGGGGCCGTCGGTGAACGGCGCCGCCCCGTCCCGGCCGTCGACGACGGTGGCCGCGTCGGGGCCGGCCAGGCCGGCGGCGAAGACCCAGTGACCATCGGCCTTGAGCTACCGGTGAACACCCCGATCGCGGCCATCGCCTGCTCGGTGGCGAGTCGGGACGAGTCGGCGAGAGTGGAAAACCAGGTACTGCGCCATCGGGACCATCTCCCTCCTGTCGTTTCTGCGACCGCCCTCGGGCCGCCCTTCACCCCTACTACGAACGCCGCCGCCCCGATCCGACACCGCCGCCGGGTCTCGGCAGCGATGGTTGGCCTCCCTGCGCCGTGCGCCGGGCGGCACCGGATCGACGACCGGTTGCGCCGAAATCCGGTTGATCCGGGGTGAAGGATGGGACCGTGATCTCCGAGGAACGAGCGGTCGAGCTGGTCGAATCCCTGCTGGCGCGGGAGCGGCCGACCTGGGGATGGGCCAGGTTGATTCCTGAGCTGGCCGTCTACGCCGTCGAGGAGCGGTCGGTCGGTTGGCTCTGCCACTGGACCTCGGCGGAGGGGGCCCGTAACCCGGCTCTGCGCGGGAACCTCCTCGGTGGCCCTCTCCTGGTCGACCGAGAGGACGGGAGCATCCACTTCGTTCCCGGCAGCCGCTGGACCGATGACTGGGAGGAGGACTACCTCTGGCAGGTCAAGAGCATCAGGGTGCCCGACCCCCTCGCCGCAGCCGTCCGGCACCTCGCGAACTCCGTCGGGACGGCTGCCGCCATGCAGCACCTGCGCAGGCAGGCCCCGCGGATGAGCGTGCAGGAGGCCAAGGGCTACGTGACGATCGTCAGGGACGGGAGTGAACCGCCCGAGGAGCTGGCGAGCCTCACCCGCAAGCCCGATCCGGACCTGGGCCCGATCGAGATGCTGGCCGGACCGGTCCAGTAGCAGTCCGGCTGCCGGTGTGTATCGAGATCGGCGCAGTGGGTGGCTGTCCCGAAGGAGCGGCGTACGGCGTCCGTGATCGCAGAACACCGGCCGGCAGCTGTGACTTGGAGCCGTAGTCGGCGGGCTTGTCTGCAGGTCGTGCGGGTGCCTGCGTCAGCTGGATTGCCACATCGGCCACCCGCAACGGACACAGCTTCGACCGGCAGGCCCTGGCCCTGCTCTTCCAGCACCGCCTGGTCGCAGCAGCTGACCGTTGCCGAACGATCATCGACGACGAAACAAGCATGCATGCTTGCTTTTTCCGAGGGCCGGTGCCACGCTGCTGCCCGAAGGCAACCGGCACGGCAGGGGAGGCGTCACGGTGCTGCGGATCGGCAATGCTTCGGGCTTCTACGGCGACCGCTTCGAGGCCGTCCACGAGATGCTCGGCGACGGCCCGTTGGACGTCCTGACCGGCGACTACCTCGCCGAGCTCACCATGCTGATCCTGGCCCGCGACCGCGCCAAGGATCCGGCTCTGGGGTACGCCAAGACCTTCCTGCGGCAGATGGAGAAGTCCCTCGCGCTGGCCCTCGACCGGGGTGTGAAGATCGTGGTCAACGCCGGCGGACTCAATCCCGCCCGGCTCGCCGGGGCGCTGCGCGAACTCGCCGCCGACCAGGGGCTCACCGTCCGGGTCGGGCACGTCGAGGGGGACGATCTGCTGCCCAGGGCGGCGGAATTGGGCCTCCCCGGAGGGCTGCTCGCGGCCAACGCCTACCTCGGCGCCTTCGGCATCGCCGAGTGCCTGCGGGCCGGTGCCGACGTGGTGGTCACCGGCCGGGTCACCGACGCCGCGCTGGTCGCCGGCCCGGCGGCCGCCCACTTCGGCTGGGGGCCGGGAGACTTGGACGCGCTCGCCGGGGCGGTGGTGGCCGGCCATGTGCTGGAGTGCGGGGCGCAGGCGACCGGTGGCAACTACGCCTTCTTCCTCGAGCACGACCTGCGCCGGCCGGGCTTCCCGATCGCCGAGCTGGAGGCCGACGGCAGCAGCGTGATCACCAAGCACCCCGGCACCGGCGGCGCCGTCACCACCGGGACGGTCACCGCGCAGCTGCTGTACGAGACGGCCGGCGCCCGCTACGCCGGCCCCGACGTGACGGCCAGGCTGGACACCCTGCGGCTCACCGGGGACGGGCCGGACCGGGTCCGGATCAGCGGGGTCCGCGGAGAGGCCCCGCCGCCCACCCTGAAGGCCGGCCTGAACCGGCTCGGCGGCTGGCGCAACGAGGTGGTGTTCGTCCTCACCGGGTTGGACATCGAGGCCAAGGCCGCCCTCACCCGGAGCCAGTTGGAGCAGGAGTTGGAAGCGGCCCGGCCGACCGAACTGCGCTGGACCCTCGCCCGCACCGACCACCCGGACGCCCCGGGCGAGGAGGAGGCGAGCGCCCTGCTACGGCTGACCGTCCGGGACCGTGACCGGGAGAAGGTCGGCCGCCGGGTCGGCTCCGCCGCCGTCGGACTCGCGCTGGCCGGCTACCCGGGCTTCCACCTCACGGCGCCGCCCGGCCCGGGCGCCCCCTACGGCGTCTTCGAGGCCGCGTACGTCGACCCTGCCACCGTCGAGCACACGGCCGTGCACCCCGACGGCACCCGCGCCGTCGTCCCGCCCGCGCCGGTGACCCGTGCCCTGGAGCCGCTCGCCGTACCGCCGTTGCCGCCGCCGCCCGCGGCCGGCCCGACCCGCCGCGCGCCGCTCGGCCGGGTGGCCGGCGCCCGCAGCGGCGACAAGGGCGGGGACGCCAACCTCGGCGTCTGGGCCCGGGACGAGGAGGGCTGGCGCTGGCTCGCGCACACCCTCACCGTCCAGCGGCTGCGCGAACTGCTGCCGGAGGTGGCCGAGTTGCCGGTCACCCGGCACCTGCTGCCGAACCTGTGGGCGGTCAACTTCACCGTCCGGGGACTGCTCGGCGAGGGCGTGGCCGCGCAGGTGCGCTTCGACCCGCAGGCCAAGGCCCTGGGGGAGTGGCTCCGCTCCCGCCACCTCGACATCCCGGAGGCGCTGCTGTGACCGTCCTGCCCACCCGTCTCGACCCGGCGGGCCCCGAGTTCGCCGAGCACCGCGACGCGATGCGGGAGCGGCTCGACGCGCTGGCCGCCGAGCACACCAAGGCCCTGGCCGGCGGCGGCCCCAAGTACGTCGAGCGCCACCGCGCCCGGGGCAAGCTGCTGCCCCGCGAACGCATCGAACTGCTCATGGACCCGGACTCGCCGTTCCTCGAACTGTCCCCGCTCGCCGCCTGGGGCAGCGACTACCCGGTCGGCGCCGCGCTGGTCACCGGCATCGGTGTGATCGAGGGCGTGGAGTGCGTGATCACCGCGAACGACCCGACCGTACGCGGCGGCGCCAGCAACCCCTGGACGCTGCGCAAGGCCCTGCGGGCCAACGCGATCGCGCTGGAGAACCGGCTGCCGCTGGTCAACCTGGTCGAGTCCGGGGGCGCCGACCTGCCCAGCCAGAAGGAGATCTTCATCCCGGGCGGCGCGCTCTTCCGGGACCTCACCCGGCTCTCCGCCGCGGGCGTTCCCACGGTGGCCGTGGTGTTCGGCAACTCGACCGCCGGCGGGGCGTACGTCCCCGGCATGTCCGACCACACCGTGATGGTGAAGGAGCGCGCCAAGGTCTTTCTCGGCGGGCCTCCGCTCGTGAAGATGGCCACCGGTGAGGAGTCCGACGACGAGTCGCTCGGCGGCGCGGGGATGCACGCGAGGGTCTCGGGCCTGGCGGACCACTTCGCCCTCGACGAGCCCGACGCGCTGCGCCTCGCCCGGCGGATCGTCGCCCGGCTGAACCACCGCAAGGCCGGCCCAGGACCGGACCGGCTCGCCGCCCCGCCGAAGTTCGACGAGGAGGAGCTGCTCGGCATCGTCCCGGGCGACCTCAAGGTGCCCTTCGACCCGCGCGAGGTGATCGCCCGGGTGGTGGACGGCTCCGACTTCGACGAGTTCAAGCCGCTGTACGGCGCCAGCCTGGCCACCGGCTGGGCGAGCGTGCACGGCTACCCGGTCGGGATCCTGGCCAACGCCCAGGGCGTGCTGTTCAGCCCGGAGTCGCAGAAGGCCGCCCAGTTCATCCAGCTCGCCAACCAGCGCGACATCCCGCTGATCTTCCTGCACAACACCACCGGCTACATGGTCGGCAAGGACTACGAGCAGGGCGGCATCATCAAGCACGGCGCGATGATGATCAACGCGGTCGCCAACTCCAAGGTCCCGCACATCTCGGTGCTGATGGGCGCCTCCTACGGCGCCGGGCACTACGGGATGTGCGGCCGGGCCTACGACCCGCGCTTCCTGTTCGCCTGGCCCAGCGCCAAGTCCGCCGTGATGGGCCCGCAGCAGCTCGCGGGCGTGCTGTCGATCGTCGCCCGGCAGTCGGCCGCCGCCAAGGGGCAGCCCTACGACGAGGACGCGGACACCGCGATCCGCGCGATGGTCGAGCAGCAGATCGAGGCCGAGTCGCTGCCGGTCTTCCTTTCCGGACGCCTCTACGACGACGGCGTCATCGACCCGCGCGACACCCGAACCGTGCTCGGCCTCTGCCTCTCCGCGATCCACAACGCGCCCGTCGAGGGCGCGCGCGGCTACGGCGTCTTCCGGATGTGAGGGACTCACCGAACATGATCACGTCTCTGCTGGTCGCCAACCGCGGCGAGATCGCCCGTCGGGTCTTCCGCACCTGCCGCGACCTGGGCATCGCCACCGTCGCCGTGCACTCCGACCCCGACGCCGACGCCCCGCACACCCGCGAGGCCGACACCGCCGTCCGGCTGCCCGGAGCCACCGCCGCCGACACCTACCTGCGCGCCGACCTGATCGTCCGGGCCGCCCTGGACGCGGGCGCCGACGCAGTCCACCCCGGCTACGGCTTCCTCTCCGAGAACGCCGACTTCGCCCGGGCCGTCCTGGACGCCGGCCTGGTCTGGGTCGGCCCGCCGCCCGCCGCGATCGCCGCGATGGGCTCCAAGACCGAGGCCAAGCGGCTGATGGCGGCCGCCGGTGTGCCGGTCCTCGGCGCGGTCGAGGATCCCTCCCCCTCGGACTACCCGTTGTTGGTCAAGGCGGCGGCCGGCGGCGGCGGACGCGGCATGCGGGTGGTGCGTTCGCCGGACGAGTTGGCCGCTCAACTCGCTGCCGCCCGGGCCGAGTCGGCGAAGGCCTTCGGCTCGGACGAGGTGTTCTGCGAGCCGTACCTGCCCACCGGCCGGCACATCGAGGTCCAGCTGATGGCGGACGCCCACGGCACCGTCTGGACGGTCGGCGAGCGGGACTGCTCGCTGCAGCGCCGCCACCAGAAGGTGATCGAGGAGGCGCCGGCCCCCGGCCTGGCCGAGGCGGACCGCGCCGAACTGTACGCCGCGGCCACCGCCGCCGCCCGCGCCATCGGCTACACCGGCGCCGGCACCGCCGAGTTCCTGCTCGGCCCCGACGGCCGGTTCTGGTTCCTGGAGATGAACACCCGCCTGCAGGTCGAGCACCCGGTCACCGAATGCGTCACCGGCCTCGACCTGGTCGCCCTCCAACTCCGCGTCGCCGAGGGCGAAGCACTGCCCGCCGAGCCCCCGCCGACCCGGGGCCACGCGATCGAGGCCCGGCTCTACGCCGAGGACCCGGCGGCCGGCTGGGCCCCGCAGACCGGCACCCTGCACGCGCTCGAACTGCCGTCCGTCCAGGTCGCCTTCGGCACCGCGCCGGGCGACACCGGCCTGCGGCTGGACGCCGGCGCCGAAGCCGGCAGCACCGTCGGCATCCACTACGACCCGATGCTCGCCAAGGTCATCGCCTGGGCCCCCACCCGGGCCGCCGCCGCCCGCCGGCTCGCCACCGCCCTGGCCCGCGCCCGGGTCCACGGACTCACCACCAACCGGGAGTTGCTGGTCACGGCGCTGCGCCACCCGGCATTCCTGGAGGGGCGGGTGCACACCGCCTTCCTCACCGAGCACGCCGCCGCGCTGCTGCCCGCCGACCCGAAGAGCGACCCGCTGCGGGCGCTGGCCGCCGCCCTCGCGGACGCCGCCGCCCGCCGCACCGCACTGCCCTCCGGCTGGCGCAACCTGCCGTCCCAGCCGCAGGTCAAGCGCTACCTGGCGCCGGACGGCAGCGAACACCAGGTGCGCTACCGGCTTGGCCGCGGCGGCGAGTTGGACGCCGAGGCGTATCCCGGCACCACCCTGGTCTCGGCCACCTCCGAGCAGGTCGTGCTCGCCGTCGCCGGGCTGCGCCGCAGCTTCGACGTCGCCCGGTACGGGGACCGCGTCCACGTCGACGAGCCGGCCGGATCCACCGCCTTCACCGCCCTCGACCGCTTCCCCGCCCCCGCCGTCCACACCGATCCCGGCGCCCTGCTCGCGCCGATGCCGGGCATCGTGGTGCGCGTCACCGCCGGCCCGGGGGACACCGTGACGGCGGGCCAGCCCCTGCTCTGGCTGGAGGCGATGAAGATGGAGCACCGCGTCACCGCCCCCGCCGACGGCATCCTCACCGAACTGCACGCCGCCCCCGGCCGACAGGTCGAACTCGGCGCGCTGCTGGCCGTGGTGAAGCCCGCCGCCGACCCGGCACCCTGACCGTCCCACCCGGCACCCTGACCATCGCACCCGGCACCCGCTCCGCCGCCCGGCACCCGCCACCCGCCCGGAAGGACCCCAGGATGTCCGCACCGCACACCACGACCACCAGCCCGCTGATCGAGACCCCCGAACGCCAGGCCCTGCGCCGCGCGGTGGGCGACCTCGGCCGCCGCTACGGCTCCGCCTACTACCTCGACAAGGCCCGCCAGGGCCTGCCTGCCGACGAACTCTGGGCGGAAGCAGGCAAGGCGGGATACCTCGGCGTCAACCTGCCCACCGAGTACGGCGGCGGGGGCGGCGGGATCACCGACCTGGCCGTCGTGCTGGAGGAACTCGGCACCGCCGGCTGCCCGTTGCTGCTGCTGATCGTCTCGCCCGCGATCTGCGGCACGGTCATCGCCCGCTACGGCACCGACCAGCAGAAGCAGCGCTGGCTGCCCGGGCTGGCCGACGGCACCAGCCGGATGGCCTTCGGCATCACCGAGCCCGACGCCGGCTCCAACTCCCACCGGATCTCGACGATCGCCCGCCGCGACGGCGAGGACTGGCTGCTGACCGGCCGCAAGGTCTTCGTCTCCGGTATCGACCACGCCGACGCGGTGCTGTTCGTCGCCCGCACCGAGGACGCCCGGACGGGCAAGCTCAGGCCCGCCCTGTTCGTCGTCCCGCGCGACACCCCCGGCTTCGAGTACCGGCCGATCCCGATGGAACTGGTCGCCCCGGAGAAGCAGTTCCAGGTGTTCCTGGACGACGTCCGGCTGCCGGCCGACGCCCTGGTGGGCGACGAGAACGCCGGTCTGCTCCAGCTGTTCGCCGGGCTCAACCCCGAGCGGATCATGACGGCCGCCTTCTCGCTGGGCCTGGCCCGCCAGGCGCTGGCCAAGGCCGTCGACTACGCCAGGTCCCGTACCGTCTGGGACACTCCGATCGGCGCGCACCAGGGCCTGGCCCACCCGCTGGCGGTCTGTGCGATCGAGATCGAACTCGCCCGGCTGATGACCCAGAAGGCCGGCCATCTCTACGACGCCGGGGACGACCTGGCCGCAGGCGAGGCCGCCAACATGGCCAAGTACGCGGCGGGCGAGGCCGCCGCCCGGACCGTCGACCAGGCCGTGCAGACCCTCGGCGGCAACGGCCTGACCCAGGAGTACGGGCTCGGTGCGCTGCTGGCGGCGACCCGGGTGGGCCGGGTGGCGCCGGTGAGCCGCGAGATGATCCTCAACTACGTGGCGCAGCACACCCTGGGCCTGCCCCGATCGTACTGAGGCACCGTCCGGCGCGAGCCGCGCGACTCGGAGCGACTCGCGCCGGACGGCCTGCGCCGGGCGGCCCGCGGAGGCGGCCCGTCACGGGAGGCCCGGGCCGTTCAGCGGGTCGCGGTCAGGTGGGCGAAGACCACCACGTTGTCCGAGTAGCCGGCCTTCTTGTCGTACCTGCCCCCGCAGGTGATCAGGCGCAGTTCGGGTCGCCCGGTGGGGCCGTAGACGGTGGTGTCCGGCACGGCCGTGCGGGGGTAGGTCCGGACGGCGTCGATGCTGAAGACGGCCGTCCGGCGGTCCTGCCGGGTGATCTCCACCGTGTCGCCCGGGCGCAGCAGTCCCAGCCGGTAGAAGACGGCCGGCCCGGAGCGGGTGTCCGCGTGGCCCGCGACGATCGCGTTGCCGGGTGCGCCGGGGGAGGGGCCGTCCCGGTACCAGCCGGCCTGGCCGGGGGCGGTCAGCGGAGGTGTTTCCAGGTGCCCGGCGCCGTCCAGGCCCAGCCCGAGGAGGGGAGCGGTGACCTTGATCGAGGGGATTCTGACGACGGTCGGCGCCGAGGGCGGCAGCGGCGCGGGCGGCGGTTTGCCCGGCTGGGCGCCCGCCCCGGGAGAGGAGGCGCCGACCGGCGTGCCGGCAAGGTCCGGGCCCGGGGCGGCGGCCGGCCCGGGAGCGGGCGGGCCGCTCCCGGCCGCGCCGTCGTGCACCAGCCAGATGCCGAGGGCCAGGGCGAGCGCGACGACCGCGGCGGTCAGCCGCGCCCGGGCACGGCGCCCCGGCTCCTGGTTCCTGGCGTCAGGATGCGGCATTGCGGCCGGAGCGGCGGCGGACGGCCCGGATGCCCAGCACCGCCACGAGCGCCAGCAGCGCCGACCCGGCGCCGACCTCGACCGCGTGCGGGCCGTGCGCCGTGCCGCCGCCGCCGGCTTCGAGGCCGCCGTGCGGTCCGCCGGTGCCCGGCGGCCGGCCGCCGCCGCTGGAGGGACTGGCGGACGGGCGGGGCGACGTACCGGGAGCCGCGATGTTGCTCGGGCCGCCGGGCACCGGCGAGGTGCTGGGGGCGGCGACGGCGCTGGGCCCGCCGGGGCCGGGCGGCGGTACGGGGGCGGCGGTGCCGCTGGGGGTGCCGGCCGGCGGGCAGGAGACCATGAACACCTTGTGCTTGGCGGTGCCGTTCTGGCCGACGAAGGTCCAGTTGACCCGGTAGTGGCCGTCCGGGAGGGACATGATCTGGGTCTGGCCGGTGCCGTTGAGCAGGGCCAGCACCCCGGAGCTCACCTGCGTGTTGCCGGTCGGCGGCTGCTGCTCGATCGTCCAGTTGACCAGCTGCAGGTCGTCGAAGTTGAACGCGTCCAGGTAGAACCGGCAGACCTGCGGCTCGTCGCGCTGGTCCGTGACGGGCGTGGTGCTCTCGTGCACCTTGATGTCGCCGTTGTCGCCGGGCGCGGCGAAGGCCACGGGGGCGGCGCCGAGAGCGAGGAGGGCGGCGACCGCGCCCACGGTGAGGGCGCGTCCGGCGGCGGGGCCGGCTGGGGTTTCCGGGCGGTGGCAGGGTGTCACGTCGGGAGCTCCTGGGGTGCGGTGGGACGGGCGCGGGGAGCTCTCACCGTCAGTCGCGCTCCGTGGCCGGGCAAGCGCGCCGCGCGTACCGCCCCGATATTTCGTCAGTTCGGATCATCGGCGGGCGTCTGTCCCCCGGGCCGGATCGACGCCACCCTGTGAGCAGTCGTCAGGATCCATCCAGGAGGCATGCATGGTGTTCCGCAGCGAGTACCCCGACGTCGAGCCCGTCGACCTGCCCGTCCACCTGGCCGTGCTCGGCACGGCCGACGACCACCCGGACGTGCCGGCCCTGATCGACGGCGTCACGGGCGAGTCGGTGAGCTACGGCCGACTGGCCGCGGCCGTCCGGCGGGCGAGCGCGGGGCTGGCGGAGGCGGGCGTGCGGCCCGGCGACGTGGTGGCCCTGTACAGCCCCAACACGATCGTGTACCCGGTGGTCTACTACGGCGCGACGGCCGCCGGGGCGACCGTCACCACGGTCAGCTCGCTCACCACGGCGGGGGAGCTCGCCACCCAGCTCCGCGACAGCCGGGCCCGCTGGATCATCACCGTCTCACCGTTCCTGCCGGTCGCCCGGGCCGCCGCCGACGCGCTGGCCGCCGAGGACGAGCCGATCGCCGAGATCATCGTCTGCGACGGCGCCGAGGGGCACCGTTCGCTGGCCGACCTGCTGGCCTCCACCGCGCCCGCGCCCACGCCGGTGATAGACCCGGCCGCCGACATCGCGGTGCTGCCCTATTCCAGCGGCACCACCGGCCTGCCCAAGGGCGTGATGCTCACCCACCGCTCGATCGCCACCAACCTGGCCCAGACCGACGCGCTCTACCGCCCGGCGGTCGGCGAGCGCGTGCTGGCGGTGCTGCCGTTCTTCCACATCTACGGGCTGGCGGCGCTGCTCAACCAGCCGCTGCGCTGCGGCGCGACCGTGGTCGTGCTGCCCCGCTTCGACCTCGAGCAGTTCCTGCGGACCATCCAGGAGCAGCGGGTGGAGGCGCTGATCGTCGCTCCGCCGATGGTCCTGGCGCTGGCCAAGCACCCGCTGGTCGGCCGGTACGACCTGTCCTCGCTGCGCTACGTGCTGAGCGCCGCCGCACCGCTGGACGCCGACCTCGCCGAGGCCTGCGCCCGCCGGCTCGGCCTGCCCCGCATCCTCCAGGGTTACGGCATGACCGAGCTGTCGCCCGCCACCCATCTGGTCTCCCCGCACGACCCGGATCCGGCGCGCGGCTCGGTGGGCCGGCTGGTGCCCTCCACGGAGCTGCGGATAGCCGCGCTGGACGGCGAGGACGGGAGCGGCGCGGATCTGGGGGCGGGCGAGCCGGGTGAGATCCTGGTCCGTGGTCCGCAGGTGATGAAGGGCTACTTCGCCCGCCCCTCCGACACGGCCGCCACCATCGACGCGGACGGCTGGCTGCACACCGGTGACGTCGGGTACGTGGACGAGCGCGGCTACCTGTTCGTGGTGGACCGGGTGAAGGAACTGATCAAGTACAAGGGCTACCAGGTGGCGCCCGCCGAGCTGGAGGCGCTGCTGCTGACCCACCCGCAGATCGCCGACGCGGCGGTGATCGGCGTCCAGGGCACGGACGGGGTGGAGCGGCCGAAGGCCTTCGTGGTGCGCGCGCCCGGCAGCGGGCTGACCGAGCAGCAGGTCTCGGACTTCGTCGCCGGGCAGGTGGCGCCCTACAAGAAGGTCCGGGCGGTGGAGTTCCTGGAGGCGGTGCCGAAGTCGGCGAGCGGCAAGATCCTCCGGCGCGAACTGCGGGACCGCGAACGGGCGGCGGCCGGGTGATCTGAAAGGATCGGGGCGCCCGCCCGGGACCCGCCCGTACTTCCGCCCGCACCCACAGGGACGCCGACTGCCGATGACCACCCCGCCGACCACCACCCCGCCGCAGGTAGGCCAGGCCGCCGCCCGCGCGCCCCAGCAGGACCGCAGCCGTGCCACCCGCCGCAGGCTGCTGGAGGCGGCCGTGGAGTGCCTGGCCGAGCTGGGGTGGAACGGCAGCACGGTCTCGGTGGTGGCGGAGCGGGCCGGCGTCTCCCGGGGGGCGGCGCAGCACCACTTCCCGACCCGGGAGGACCTGTTCACCGCGGCCGTCGAGCACGTCACGGCCGAGCGCCTGGCAGCCGTCCGCGCCCATGCGGACGAGCTGCCGGCGCCCGGCCCGCGGCGGACCGAGGCCGTGGTCGACATGATCGTGCGGCTCTACACCGGCCCGCTGTTCCGGGCCGCGTTGCACCTGTGGGTGGCCGCCGCCACCGAGGAGCCGTTGCGGGAGCGGATCGTGGCGCTGGAGAACCACGTCGGCCGGGAGTCGCACCGGGCGGCGGTCGACTTCCTGGGCGCCGACGAGAGCACACCGGGCGTCCGCGAGACGGTGCAGGCCACCCTGGACATGGCCCGGGGCCTGGGCCTGGCCAACCTGCTCACCGACGACAGCGCCCGGCGCGGCGGTGTGGTCCGCCAGTGGGCCCGGGTCCTGGACGCCACCCTCGGCGCCGCCGAATAGGGCTCGCGCCACCGGCCCGGGCCCAGCAGCTCTGCCCCGCGGCCCGGGCCGGCAGCCTGTCCGGCGGCGGCCGGGCCTCGGGCGTCGGCCCTCGACCCGGGTGGACATTCCGCCGGCCGCCGCCGCGCGCCTCCGGAAGACTGTCCGGATGCTGCTTCCCACCACCTCCGCCATGACCGGGCTCGTCGAGGCCGTCCGCATCACCGACCCGTCCGCCTGGCGCACCGAGGCCGGCACCGTGGCCGGCGAGACCGTCGACCGCTGGGACGACGCCCAGGAGGTGCTCGCCCTGGTCTCCGCCCTGCCCGGGGGCAGCGCGATGCGCTGCTTCCTCCCTGGCTTCGGGATCCGGGCGCACGCCGCGTCCGGGGGGCTCTTCGCGGGCCAGGTCCTGTTCGAGATCGCCTTCTGCTTCAGCTGCCGGTGGGCCCGCTTCCTCGGTGCGGCCGTCACCCCGGGCGTCGCCGGCCAGCCCTTCGACCCCACCAGCGCGCCCGCCCGTGAGCTGCTCCGCCGCTTCCGGGAGAGCGCGGCGGCCGCCGGCTGACCGGCCTGCGGCCGGCCGGGGAGGCCTTCGGAGGGCGTCATTCGGTGGCTGGGAAAACATATATCCCCTCGATGTTGACTTTTGTCGCATCGGGTTCGATTATGTTGGCAACGCTCGCCCCTACGGGCCGAGATGGAGCGCAGCCAGAAAGCGGAAGCCGTGAACAAGACCATCACCAAGCTGGCGGACGGCCGCGAGCTGATCTACTACGATGCGCGGCCCGGTACGGTGCGCACCGCCGTCGACTCCCGCGCGCTGGAGCCGGTCGCCAGCCTCTCCGAGGTCCGCCGTGACCCGGTGACCGGTGACTGGGTGACCGTCGCCGCCCACCGCCAGGGCCGCACCTACCACCCGCCGGCCGACCAGTGCCCGCTCTGCCCCTCCCGGGGCGGGCGCACCAGCGAGGTCCCGGACACCGACTACGAGGTCGTGGTCTTCGAGAACCGGTTCCCCTCCCTCGGCGCGGACGCCCCCGGCGGCCAGGCCGAGGACCCGCTGCGCACCGCCGCCGCCGGCACCGGACGCTGCGAGGTGGTCTGCTTCACCCCGGACCACGAGGCCTCCTTCGCCGACCTCGGCCCCGAGCGGGTCGCCCTCGTCCTGGACGCCTGGACGGACCGCACCGCCGAGCTCGCCAAGCTGCCGGACGTCCGCCAGGTCTACTGCTTCGAGAACCGCGGCGCGGAGATCGGCGTCACCCTGGCCCACTCGCACGGCCAGATCTACGCCCTGCCCTTCGTCACCCCGCGCACCGCCCGGATGGCCCGGCAGGCCGCCGCCCACCGCGAGAGCACCGGCCGCAACCTCTTCGAGGACCTGCTGGCCGCCGAGCTCGACCAGCACGCCCAGGCGGTCGAGGCCGGCGACCTGGACCACGACCGGGTGGTGCTGGCCGGCGAGTACTGGACGGCCTTCGTCCCGTTCGCCGCCCGCTGGCCGTACGAGGTGCACCTCTACCCCAACCGCCGGGTGCCCGACCTGACCGCCCTCACCGAGGCCGAACGCGCCGAGTTCCCCAGCCTCTACCTGGACCTGCTGGGCCGCTTCGACCGCCTGTTCGTCGAGCCCGGACAGACCGCCCAGGCGTCGCCCACCCCGTACATCGCGGCCTGGCACCAGGCCCCGTCCGGCGACGACCGCCCCGGGCTGGACGAGCTGGCCCTGCACCTGGAGCTCTTCACCGTCCGCCGGACGGCGGGCAAACTGAAGTACCTGGCCGGCGTCGAGTCCGGCATGGACGCGTTCGTCAACGATGTTTCGCCCGAGGCCGCGGCCCGGCGCCTGCGGGAGGTGGCCCGATGACCGACAACCAGCTGACCGATGCCTTCACCGCCGTCCACGGCGGCGTCGCCGACGGGATCTGGGCCGCGCCCGGCCGGGTGAACCTGATCGGCGAGCACACCGACTACAACGACGGCTTCGTGCTCCCCATCGCCCTGCCGCACGCCGCCCGGGCGGCCGTCCGCCGCCGCGAGGACGACCTGCTGCGCCTGCACAGCGCCCAGGCCGACGGCGCGGTGGTCGAGCTGACCGCCGAGGAGCTGCGGCCCGGCACGGTACCCGGCTGGGCCCGGTACGCGGCGGGAGTCGTCTGGGCCCTGCGGGACGCCGGCCACCCGGTCGGCGGCGCCGACATCCACCTGGACAGCGACGTGCCCACCGGCGCCGGTCTCTCCTCCTCGGCCGCGCTGGAGTGCGTGGTCGCCGTCGCCTACAACGACCTCTGGGACCTCGGTCTCGGCCCGGTGGAGCTGGGCCTGCTGGCCCAGCGCGCCGAGAACGTCTTCGTCGGCGTGCCCTGCGGTGCGATGGACCAGCTGGCCTCCACCTGCTGCGAGGCGGGCCGGGCCCTGTTCCTGGACACCCGGACGCTGACGGCCCGCCAGCTGCCGGTCGACCTGGCCGCCGCCGGGCTGCGCCTGCTGGTGATCGACACCCAGGTCAAGCACGACCTGGCGGACGGCGCCTACGCCGAGCGCCGCTCCGGCTGCGAGAAGGCCGCCGGACTGCTCGGCCTGGCCGCCCTGCGCGACCTCGACCCGGCCGGCCTGCCCGCCGCCCTCGAGACCCTCCCCGACGAGGGGCTGCGCTCCCTGACCCGGCACGTGGTGACCGAGAACGCCCGGGTCGAGGCCGCCGTCGAGGCCCTGCTCGCCGGCGAGCCGGCCGCGCTCGGCCCGATCCTCACGGCCGGCCACGCCTCACTGCGGGACGACTTCCTGGTCTCCTGCGCCGAGACCGACCTGGTCGTCGCGACGGCGAACGCGGCCGGGGCGCTGGGCGCCCGGATGACCGGCGGCGGCTTCGGCGGCTCGGTGATCGCCCTGGTCGCCGACGCCGACGCGGACCGGGTCGCCGGGGCCGTCACCGCGGCCTTCGCCGCGGCCGGGTACACCGCCCCGCGGGTCTTCACCGCCCTCGCCGCCCAGGGCGCCCGCCGGCTGGCCTGACCCGCTCGCCGCCGTACGACAAGGCCGCCGCCCGCCCCGGACACCGGGGCGGGCGGCGGCCTTGTGCCCGTCAGGAGCCGAGCACCTCGCCCACCAGTGCGCGGGCCTCCTCCTGCACCTGCGCGAGGTGCTCGGGCCCCTGGAAGCTCTCGGCGTAGATCTTGTAGACGTCCTCGGTGCCGGACGGCCGGGCGGCGAACCAGGCGTTGTCGGTGCAGACCTTGAGCCCGCCGATCGCCGCGCCGTTGCCCGGCGCCTCGGTGAGGATCCGGGTGATCGGCTCCCCGGCCAGACGGTCGGCCTTGACCTGCTCGGCGCTGAGCCGCCCCAGCAGGGCCTTCTGCTCGCGGTCGGCGGGGGCGTCCACCCGCGCGTACGCCGGGTCGCCGAAACGGGCGGTGAGGTCCGCGTACCGCTCGGAGGGGCTGCGGCCGGTGACGGCGGTGATCTCGGCCGCGAGCAGGGCGAGCAGGATGCCGTCCTTGTCCGTGGTCCACACCCCGCCGTCGCGGCGCAGGAACGAGGCCCCGGCGGACTCCTCGCCGCCGAACGCGACCGAGCCGTCGGTCAGCCCGTCGACGAACCACTTGAAGCCCACCGGCACCTCGACCAGGGTGCGCTTCAGTTCCTCCGCCACCCGGTCGATCATCGAGGACGACACCAGCGTCTTGCCGATCCCGGCGGTGAGGGACCAGTCCAGGCGGTGCCGGTAGAGGTAGTCGATCGCCACCGCGAGGTAGTGGTTGGGGTTCATCAGCCCGCCGTCGGGCGTGACGATGCCGTGCCGGTCGGCGTCCGCGTCGTTCCCGGTGGCGACGTTGTACTCGTCGCGGCGCCCGATGAGCGAGGCCATCGCGTACGGCGAGGAGCAGTCCATCCGGATCCTGCCGTCCCAGTCCAGGGTCATGAACCGCCAGGCCGGGTCGGTGAGCGGGTTCACCACCGTGAGGTCGAGGCGGTGGGTCTCGGCGATCCGGCCCCAGTAGGCGACCGAGGCGCCGCCCAGCGGGTCCGCGCCGATCCGCACGCCCGCCGCGCGGACGGCGTCGAGGTCCAGGACGGCGGGGAGGTCGTCGACGTAGCGGGTGAGGAAGTCGTACCGGCCGGTCGTGGCGGCCGCCAGCGCCCGCGCGTACGGGATCCGGCGCACCCCGGCGAGCCCGCCGCGGATCAGCTCGTTGGCACGGTCCTGGATCCACCCGGTGGCGTCCGAGCCGGCCGGCCCGCCGTGCGGCGGGTTGTACTTGAACCCGCCGTCGCGCGGCGGGTTGTGCGAGGGGGTCACCACGATCCCGTCCGCACCGCCGTGCGGGTGGGCCCGGTTGTGCGTGACGATCGCGTGCGAGACGGCGGGCGTCGGGGTCCAGCCGCCGTCGCTGTCGACGAGCACGGCGACCCCGTTGGCGGCCAGCACCTCCAGGGCCGTCGCGGTGGCCGGCTCGGACAGGGCGTGGGTGTCCGCCCCGAGGAACAGCGGCCCGTCGGTGCCCTGGACGGCGCGGTACTCGCAGATCGCCTGGGTGGTCGCCGCGATGTGGTCCTCGTTGAAGGCCGTGTCCAGGGAGGACCCGCGGTGGCCCGAGGTGCCGAACGCGACCCGCTGGCCCGGCTCGGCCGGGTCCGGGTGCAACGTGTAGTACGCCGTGACCAGCTTGGCCACGTCCACCAGGTCCCCGGGCTCCGCCGGGGAACCGGCTCGTGCGTGCACCATCGCGATCTCCTTCACCGATCGTCACAGATCCTGCCCGCAGGGTAGGCCCCGGTCCGGGCCCGCGCACCACCGCCTGCGCCGGGCGTCCGTCGAACCGGCCACCCGCCCGGCGCCTACCCGGCCGGGCCGTCCGGCACGCCTCGCCGGCCGACCGGGCACCCGCCCGGCCCGCGCGGACGGCGCCCGGCAGACTGGACGGATGGCAGCGCCCGAGCAGGACCCACCGGCCCTCACCCCACCCGTCCCCCGGCTGCTGCCGCCGACGGTGCGCTGCCGCCGCTGCGGCCGGCCCCTGCACGATCCGGAGGCCAGGATGCTGCGACTGGGCCGGGAGTGCCGCGGCCCGGCCGATCCGGTCCAGGTGGTCGCGGGCGAGCAGGACGCCCTGCCGGGTCTGTAGCGCCCTCGGGGCACGCCGATGGCGCCGAAGGGGTCGCCACCGGGCCGATCACCGTGCACCCTTGAGAGAAACCCGGACGGGCGTGCCACACCCGTCCCGGGCACATGCCGACTGGGTGGTTCCTGACATTGCGCGGATTCGAGTGGGACACGCCTGACGACGCCCGCCGGGAACGCCCGGGCGGCGATCCGGCGCGTCTGGACGGCCACCGGCTCGTTCCCCTCGCCACCGCGCTGCTGCAGGGCGACGGCCTGATCCTGCACTGGAGCGAGGACGCCGAGGCCCTGCTGGGCTACAGCGCCGAGGAGGCCGTCGGCAGCTACGCCGCCCGGCTGCTGGTCGGCGAGGAGGAATGGCCCCGGGTGGCGGAGCTGTTCGGCCAGATCATGGAGAGCCGCGGGTGGTCCGGGGTGTTCCCGCTGCGCCACCGTGACGGCCATGTGGTCGAGCTGGAGTTCCGCACCTACCCGATCGTCGGCCCCGGCGGTTCGCTGCTGCTGCTCGCCACCGCCTCCGACGTCAGCTCCCTGCGCGAGGTGGAGTCGGACCTGGCGATCCTGAACGGCTTCTTCAGCCAGTCCCCGATCGGGATGGCCGTCTACGACCCCGACCTGCGCTTCGTACGGCTGAACGCGGCGCTCGCCCGGATCAACGGGATGCCCGTCGAGGACCACCTCGGCCGCCGGATCAGCGGCATCCTGCCCGGGATAAACAGCGCCGAGATCGAGCAGGTGATGCGCCGGGTGCTCACCACCGGCCGTCCGGTGGTGGACGCCCGCTCGCACGGCCGCACCCCGGGCGACCCGCGCCGGGACCGCGCCTGGTCGGCCTCGTACTTCCGGCTCGAGGACTCCACCGGGCGGGTGCTCGGCGTCAGCTCCTCCATCATCGACGTCACCGAGCGCTTCCAGGCCGAGGCCCGGGCCGCCCGGGCCCAGGAGCGGCTCGCGATGATCGCCGAGGCCACCGCCCGGATCGGCACCACCCTCGACCTCCAGCGCACCGCCGAGGAGCTGGTGGAAGCGGTCGTCCCGCGGTTCGCGGACTTCGCCACCGTCGACCTGCTGGAGCCCGTCCTGCTGGGGGAGGAGCCCGTCCACCTCGCCCCGGACCGCACCGTGCGGCTGAACGCGGTGGCCGTCGGCGAGGCCTACGAGTCCGGGATGGCGCACGCCGTGGACACCGTCGGGGAGACCTCCGAGTACGACGCCCAGCGGGTCTACACCCAGTGCCTGCGCAGCGGCCGGCCGCTGCTGCGCTCCCACGTGGACGAGGCGGTGCTGGCCAGCCTGGTGGCCTCGCCCGACCGGGTGGGGCCGGGCATGGAGGCGGGCATCCACTCGTACCTGATGGTGCCGCTGCTGGCCCGGGGCATGGTGCTGGGCGGCTCGGAGTTCATCCGGATGCGCAACCCCGAGCCGTTCACCCCGGCGGACGTCGCGCTCGCCGAGGAGCTGGTCGCCCGGGCCGCCATCGCGATCGACAACGCGCGGCTGTACCGGCGCGAGCGGGAGACCGCGCTGACCCTGCAGCGCAGCCTGCTGCCGCAGGAGATCCACCGCACCCTCGGTCTGGAGATCGCCTACCGCTACCTGCCGAGCAGCGTGGTCAGCGAGGTCGGCGGCGACTGGTTCGACGTGGTGCCGCTGTCCTGCGGACGGGTCGCGCTGGTGGTGGGCGACGTGATGGGCCACGGCATCAGGGCCGCCGCCACCATGGGCCAGCTGCGCACGGTGGCCCGGACCCTGGCGACCCTGGACATGCCGCCGGAGCAGGTCCTCACCCGCTTGGACGAAACCGCGACGGGAATCGGCGACGGCCAGTTCGCCACCTGCATCTGCGCGGTCTTCGACCCGGTGGACCGCACGGTCAAGGTGGCCTCGGCCGGTCACCTGCCACCGGTCTGGGTGGCGCCGGACGGCAGCGCGCGCCGGATCGACCTGCCGCCCGGGGTGCCGCTGGGCGTCGGCGGGGTGGCCTTCGAGAGCACCGAGTTCACGGTCGCCGAGGGCGGCGTCGTCGCGCTCTACACGGACGGCCTGGTCGAGCGGCGGGGGGAGGATCTCGACGTCGGCATCGAGCGGCTGGCCCGGACCTTGGCCCAGCAGGGCCGGACGCTGGAGGAGAGCTGCGACGCGGTGCTGGCCGCACTGGTGACCGACGGCACCGAGGACGACATCGCGATGATCATGGGCCGGGTGCTGCCCGTCCCCGCCGACCGGATCGCCACCCTGCACCTGAACGGCAACGGCCGGCTGCCCGGGCACGCCCGCCGGTTCACCCGCGACACCCTCCGCCGGTGGGGCCTGTCGGCGCTGTCCGACTACGCCGAACTGCTGGTCAGCGAGCTGGTCACGAACGCCCTGCTGCACGCGGACGCCCCGCGCCGGCTCCGGCTGTTCCGCGACCGGGTGCTGACCGTCGAGGTCGCCGACGCCGGCGGCCAGACCCCGCGGCTGCGGGACTTCGGCGAGCAGGACGAGGGCGGGCGCGGGATGTACCTGGTGGGCGAGCTGGCCCACCGCTGGGGGAGCCGGCTGACCAAGGAGGGCAAGGTGGTGTGGGCCGAGCTGGAGCTGCCGCTCGGCAGCGGGGGCTGAGCCCCTGGCGCCTCGCGGCCGTACCTGCCGCGGTGCCCGCTCGTGCCGGTGCCCGCCTGCCGCGGTGCCCGCTCGTGCCGGTTCCCGCTCGTGCCGGTGCCCGCCCGCCCCGGTGCGGCGCGGGCGGGCACGGTCGGGCGGGCCGGGTCAGGCCGCGGTGTGCACCTCGGCCGGGGTGCCGCCGTCCGCCACCGGCTCGTCCGGTGCCCCCGTGACCTGGTGCTCCGCAGCGTGGCCGCCGGCGCTCCGGCGGTTCGCCGCGACGCCCCGCAGCAGGACCCAGGTCAGCCCGGCGGAGGCCAGCAGCAGTCCGGCCCCGAGCAGGGCGGCCAGGTTCAGGCCCTGGACGAAGGCGCCGTTCGCGCCGGCCAGCAGCGGCCCGCCGAGCTGCGCGGGCAGGTGCCCGGCGGCCTCCACCGCGCCACCGAGCGACTCGCTCGCCTGCGCGGCCGTGGCCGCGTCGGTGCCGGCCGGGACGACCAGCGCCCCGGCGTAGACGGCGCCGACCACCGAGCCGACCAGCGCGATGCCGAGCGCCGTGCCCAGCTCGTAGGCGGTCTCGGAGACCGCGGAGGCGGCGCCGGACTTCTCGGCCGGTGCGGCACCGAGCGCCATGTCGGCGGAGAGGGCGTAGACCACGCCCTCGGCGACGCCGACGATCAGGAAGGCGACGGCGATGACCAGGTATGTGCTGTCCTCGCTCACCCAGCCGAGCATGGCCAGACCGGTCCCCATCGCGAGCAGTCCGCCGGTCAGGGCGGTCCGGACCCCGGCACGCCTGGCCAGCCGGGCGGTCAGCAGCCCGCCCGCCACCGCGCCGGCGAAGGCCGGCAGCTCGGCCAGCCCGGCCCGCAGCGGCTCGTACCCGCGCACCAGCTGCAGGTACTGCGACATCACGAACACCACACCGGACAGCCCGACCAGTGCGGTCAGCGAGGCCAGCACGGCGGCGGTGAACCGGCGGTCGGTGAAGAGCCGGACGTCCAGCAGCGGGGTCCTCAGCCGCAGCTGGCGGCGCACGAAGCCGGTCAGCGCCGCCGCGCCGAGGATCGCCGTCAGCGGTACGTCCCAGCGGAGCAGGCCGTGCGCGGCGGCCTCCTTGACGGCGTAGACGACGCCGATCACCCCGGTCATCGAGAGCAGCACGCTGGAGACGTCCCAGCGGCCCGGGTTCGGGTCCTTGGACTCCGGCAGCAGCCAGCTGCCCAGGACCAGCAGGAGGACCACGACGGGGATGTTGAGCAGGAAGACCGAGCCCCACCAGAAGTGCTCCAGCAGCACCCCGCCGACCACCGGGCCGAGCGCGGCGCCGGCCGCGGCGCCCGCCCCCCAGATGCCGATCGCCCTGGCCCGCTCGCGGGCGTCCGGGAACAGCGCGCGGATCAGCGAGAGGGTGGCGGGCATGATGGTCGCGCCCGCCACGCCGAGCAGGGCGCGGGCCAGGATCAGCCAGCCCGGGCCGGGCGCGTAGGCGGCCAGCAGGGAGGCCACGCCGAACGCGGCGGAGCCGGTCAGCAGCAGCTTCTTGCGCCCGACGCGGTCGCCGAGCGCGCCCATGCTGACCAGCAGGCCGGCCAGGACGAAGGAGTAGGCGTCGCCGATCCAGAGCAGCTGGGTGCCGCTGGGCCGCAGGGTCTCGCTGATCGAGGGGATGGCCAGCGACAGCACGGTGGCGTCGACCGCGACCAGGGTGACGGCCACGACGAGGACGGCCAGGCCGACCCAGCGCTGCCTGGGGTTCGTGGACGGGGCGGTGAGGAGCATGGTGGTGCTCATGGTGTTTCAGTTCTCCTGAGTGCGCCGCCGAGGAAGAGCTCGGCGAGCGAGAATGCGCTGTCGCGGGGGGCCAGGCGTCCGTCCTGGACGGCCCAGCCGACGCCGGCCACAAGATCGAAGAAGGCTTCGCTGAGCCAGCCGGCCGAGAGCTCGATCCGGAAGACGCCCTCCTGCTGCCCGCGCAGGAACAGCGCGCGGACCCGGGCGTCCTGGATCTCCCAGAGCTCGTTGATCTCGGGATCGTCGTAGAGCTGGCTCTCACCGGCGATGAAGGCGCAGAGCGCCGCGTCCGGGACGACCGCGTCGACCAGGCGGCGCAGTGCGGACTGCGCGTCGCCCTGCTCGACGGCGGCGGTGTCCAGCGCGGTGGCGACCTTGCGCAGGCTGTGCGCGCCCACCTCGCGGATCAGTGCCTCCCGGCCCGGGAAGATCCGGTGCAGGGTGGCGCGGCTGATGCCGGCCGCGCGGGCGATCTCGTCCAGGTGCGCGGTGGGGCGGCGGGAGAGCACGCCGACGGCGGCTTCGAGCACGGAGTCACGGTCGGTGGCCATGGGACAAGTGTAGATCAGATGAGACATTCATGTCTCAAGTTATGGCCGAGTGCCTCACTCGAGCGCTTGGCGCCGAGTGCGGGGTGCCCGGACCGGGTCGATTGCCGGGGCCGGGCCAGGCCGACCCCGGGGCAGTGCCGGGCGGGCGGGCGGGGCTGTGCCGGGCGGGCGGGGCGGTGCCGGGCCGCCCGGCAGAGGGATCTCTTGTGGCGGACCTGGCCCGGTATTGAGGTTGCGGCCGGCGGATCGCGCCAGGTCGGCGGTCTGCGGGGCGCCCGGAGCGCAAGAACCGGGGACGGCTCCCGCTCTGCCGTCCCCGGTGGGGTGTCCTGCCTCGTGCGATCGCCGAGAAGCGTCGCTCAGCTCTGGTTGTAGAAGCCGGTCTCGTCCAGCGGCCGGTCGATCACCATGACCTCGACATCGGCCGGCGTGAGCAGGAAGACCCGGCGGGCGATCCGCTCGATCCCGCCGCCGGTGCCGAAGATCAGGCCGGAGGCGAAGTCGACCATGCGCTTGGCCTCGGCGTCGTCCATCTCGGTCAGGTCCATCACCACGGGCGTGCTGGCCCGGATGTGCTCGCCGACCGTGCGGGCCGCCTCGAATCCGGTGGGCCGCAGGGAGACGATCTTCGTGGGAGCCGGGGCGGCCGGCATCGTCTCCTGGTCCGCCCACGAATCGTCGTACGCCGCGGCGGGGTAGTTTCCGGAGGGCATCAGCCACCCGTTGTGGTGCTCGTCGCGAAGTGCTCCCATGCCGCGCCTCCCTGTCTCGTCCCGAACGCGTCCCCCCGGGTGCGCGTGCCCTTTTGACACGTCATCCACTCGTCGGAACTGTCCGAGTATCGCACTGATCACCGGTCCGGTGCCCGCTCGCGACCGCTGTAAGGGTCGTGGCGCGCCGCCGATCCGGGCCGACCCGGACAACAGATGCGACGCCCCAGCTCGCCGTATGGTTGCGCGCGTGGACCATACCGGTACGGGTCAGCCCCGAATTGACCGTCCGTCAACCTCGGTGAAGGGGATTCATTCCCCCGTGGTGCCGTCCACAAGCTCCCGGAGCAGATCCGCGTGCCCGTTGTGCCGTGCGTACTCCTCGATCATGTGCACCTGGATCCAGCGCAGGGTCACGTCCGCGCCCCGGCGCTTGCGCCGGCCGACCGTCTCCGGCGGCAGCCCTTCGGAGGCCCGGCGGGCGAGTTCGATCTGTGCCTGCCAGGTGGCGAAGGCCTCGGCGGCGTCCGCGGTGTCCACACCGTTGAAGTCGCCGTCCTCGTCCTCGGCCGTCCAGTAGAGCCCCTCGCCCAGCTCCTCGCCGAGCAGGATGCCCTGGTACCAGTGCCGCTCGACCTCGGCCATGTGCCGGACCAGCCCGAGCAGCGACAGTGTGGACGGCGGGACGGAGCGCAGTCGCAGCTGCTCGTCCGTCAGACCCTCGCACTTCACGGCGAGGGTGGCCCGGTGGAAGTCGAGCCAAGAGGCCAGCATGGCGCTCTCGTCGGCGGCGAACGGGGGCTCGATGCGGTCGGTGCCGCTCGTGGTGGTGGTCATGGCGGCCATCCTGGCGCAGAGCACCGACAGAGGCGACCGAATAGTCGGACGGCGCGCCCGGGTACCGGCAGGGCGGCCGGCGCCCGGCGGGATCATGCGCGGGTGGGGTCGTGCGCGGTGGGGTGCGCTCGGGCCGGATGCTCCCGGGGCCGGCGCCGTCGGACCGGGCGCGCTCTCAGGCGGCCTCGGCGCGCGGCCGGCGCCGGGCGGCCCGCCACACCGAGGCCAGGCTGATCAGCACCATCAGCGCGATGGCCCCGGCCGAGACCACGAAGGCCGCCGAGCCCGGCGTCCGCGCGCTCGCGGCGGCGACCACGTACGCGGCGGTGGCCGGGACCACGCCGATCGCGGTGGCGGCCAGGAAGGGGGCGAACCGTACCCCGGAGAACGCGGCGGCGAAGTTGCCGGCCTGGAACGGCAGCCCCGGGAACAGTCGCAGCAGCAGCACGCTGCGGAACCCCTGCTCGGTGAAGCGGCGGTCGAGCGCGGTGAGCGCCCGGCCCCGCAGCAGCGGGCGCAGCGCGTCCCGGCCGAGCAGCCGGCCGAGCCCGAAGGCCAGCGCGGCGCCCAGCGTGGTGCCGAGGACGGCGAGCAGCAGCCCCTGCTCGATGCCGAGCAGCAGACCGGCGGCGGCGTTCAGGGCGGGTCGCGGGACGAAGGCCAAGGTGCCCACCGCGTACACCGCGAGGAAGGCGGGCGCCTGCCAGATCCCCGGCACGGTCGAGGCCAGACCGCCGGACAGCAGGGCGGACGGGTCCCAGAGGAGCAGCGAGCCGGCGGCCGCGCCGAGGATCACGACCAGCAGGGCGAGCCTGGTCCAGGGCGACAGTGCCACCCGGTGCGGCCAGGGCCGGGCCGGCGGGGAGGGCGGGGGAGCGAGCACCGGGCGAGCTTAGCCGCCGCCACCGGCCGGGCGGAAAGCCGGCCGGAGGCGGCGGCCGAGCGCGCCGCAGGGGAGCAGGTCAGCGCCGGGCGTCGCTGGGAACGCTGCCGACGGAGTCCACCGGGCCGGCCGCCGGCGGCTGCACGGGGTCGGCGGCCGCGGTCGGGCGGCGCAGGGCCCCGGCGCTGAGGATGAGCGCCGCGGCGAGCAGGGTGACCAGGGCGAAGGACACGCTGAGCGAGGTCGCCTCGGCGAGGACGCCGATCACGGCGGGTGCGATCAGGCTGGAGGTGTAGGTGACGGTCGCGACGCCGGCGATCGCCTGGCTGGGGTTGCCCCCGGTCCGCCCGGCCGCCGCGAAGGCGAGCGGCACCACGACCGCGATCCCGATCCCGATCAGGGCGAAGCCGGGAATCGCCAGGTAGGGCGTGTCGGCGAACACCACCAGCAGGCCGCCCACGGTGGCGATCGCGCCGCTGATCCGGGTCGCGGGCACCGCCCCGAGCCGGTGGATCGCCGCGTCGCCGGCCAGCCGGCTGACCGCCATGGTGAGCGCGAAGGCGGTGTACGCGGCGGCCGCGACGGTGGCCGAGGCCCCGGTGACGTCCCGCAGGTAGACACCGCTCCAGTCCATCGAGGCGCCCTCGGCGAAGACCGCGCAGAAGCCGACCAGTCCGATCGCCAGCGCGCTGCGCGGCGGCAGGGCGAAGTGCGGCGGCGCCTCCTCGCCGGGCTTGGACCGGATGTCCGGCAGCTGCCGGGAGACCAGCTGGGCGAGGACGGCGAGCACGCCGGCGGTGATCGCGAGCTGGAGCCGGGCGTCCAGGTTCTGGTGGGCGGCCAGGACGCCGACGGCGGAGGCGAGCAGGGTGCCGACGCTCCACATGCCGTGCAGGCCGGACATGATCGAGCGACCGAGCCGCTCCTCGATCTCCACGCCCTGGGCGTTCATCGCCACGTCGGCCATGCCGGCGGTGGCGCCGTAGACCAGCAGCGACAGGCAGAGGAAGAGCAGTGAGGGGGCCAGCGCCGGCAGGGCCAGCGACAGGCACCACAGGGTGATCAGCGCGCCGGTGGCGGCCCGGCCGCCGAACCGGTGGACGATCCGCCCGGCCAGCGGCATGGCCAGCGAGGAGCCGATCGCCGGCATCACCAGGGCCAGGCCGAGCTGGCCGGGCCCGAGGTCGAGGTGGTGCTGGATCCAGGGGATCCGGGTGGCGAAGGTGCCGGTGACCGAGCCGTGCAGGGCGAACACCAGGGCGATGCTCACCCGGGCCCGGCGTGGGTCCTTGAGGATCTCGGGCATTCCAGGGTCCCTCCGAGTCGCGGGGCAGGCGCGACGGTGCCGTCCATGGTCGGGGAACCCGGATGGGCGCCCGGTCCGATAAATTATCAGGAAGGGACCCTGATAGAAACAGTTGCAGCTACGCAGTCTGGAAGGATGCAGCCTCATGACCACCGTTCGAACGGCGACACCGAGCACCGCCCGGGCCATCAACGACCGGCTGGCGCTCAACCTGCTGCTCGAACAGGGCCCGCTCACCGCGACCGAGCTGCGGGAACTCACCGGCCTCTCCCGGCCGACCGTCTCCGATCTGCTGGACCGGCTGCAACGCAGCGGCCTGGTCGCGCTGGCCGGCGAGCGCGGCGAGCAGCGCCGCGGCCCGAACGCCCGGCTCTACGCCCTGGTCGCCTCCCGCGCGCACATCGCGGCCATCGACGTCCGCTCCGTCGGCGTCAGCCTCGTCATCGCCGACCTGGCCGGCCACACGCTCGCCACCGCCGAGATCCCGGCCGGCCCCGAGCCGGCTGACGGCACCGAAGGACTCGCCGAGCGGACGGTCAGCACCCTGCTGGACACCGCCCACCAGGCCGGCGTCGAGCAACTGCACACCGTGGCCGTCGGCATCCCGGGCCTGGTCGACCCCGCCACCGGGCGGCTCGACAACACCGGCGGCCTCCCGGGCTGGCACACCGATCTGATCGCCGAACTGCGGGAACTTCCCGGCACCGGGCTGATCCTGGAGAACGAGGTCAACCTGGCCGCCATCACCGAGCACCGCACCGGCGCCGCCCGCGACCGCGACACCTTCGTGCTGCTCTGGCTCGGCCACGGCACCGGCGCCGGCGTGGTGCTGGACGGCAGGCTGCGGCGCGGCGCCTCCGGCGGCACCGGCGAGATCGGCTTCCTGCCCGTCCCCGGGACGGACCGGCTGCCCACCGCCTCCGACTGCGAGGGCGGCTTCCACACCCTGGTCGGCAGCGGCGCCGTCTGTGCGATGGCCCGCGCTCTCGGCCTGCCCGCCGACGAGGCCGGCGACGCGGCCGCCGCCGAAGCGGTGGTCCACGCGGCGGTCGCGGCGGGCCCCGCCGGCGCGCCCTTCCTGGACGCCTTCGCCGATCGGGTGGCCGTCGGCGCCGCCGCGCTCTGCGTGGTGCTCGACCCCGGCTGCGTGGTGCTCGGCGGGGAGGTCGGCCGGGCCGGCGGCGCCGAGCTGGCCGGCCGGGTCGGCCGGAAGCTGGCCGAACTCTCGCCGCTGCGCACCGAGGTGCGGGTCGGCGCGGTCGGCGGCGGCGGGGTGCTCGGCGGCGCCGTCCTCCTCGCCTGCGACGCCGCCCGCCGGGACCTCTTCGGCGGGCCCTGAGCCTTCGGCGGCCTCCTGGGCGTGGCCGGCCGTACTGCTGCGCCGCCTCGGGGGTGCGGTAGTACCGCTGCCGGGCGTGCGGCCGCTCCTGGGCCCGGGATCTCAGTGGTGGCCGCGGGCCGGTGCGGGCTGCGCGCCGGGAGGGGCAGCCGGGCCGGTGCCCGGGGCCGACAGGGCGGGGGTGCCCAGGATCACCGCCGCCACCAGGCCCGCCACCAGCAGCAGGCCGACCGCCGCCCGTCCGCAGGCCGTCCGCAGGGACACCCGCTCGGGGGCCGGTGGTGCCACGTTGCTCGCGTACCCCCGGTCGGGCCCGTCGTGTTGCCGCGCCTGGGCGGCGAACGCGAACGGCACCGGTCCGGCGGCCCGGGCGCCCGACCGACCGCCGGGCGCGCGTACTCGTCCGATCCCTCCGGCGCCGCTCCCTCCGGGGCCGATCCGGGCCCGGCCGATCCGTGCGGTGCCGCGATCCGGTAAGCCGCGCCTCGATGACCCGTACATCGCTGCCTTTTGTCCGGGGCCGACAGTCGATCCGACCATGAGCGGGCGGAAACATCTGTCCGATTGGTGCAGTTTACGGGCGAATCGTGGCTGAATATCCACCACCGGCCGGGCCCGAGCGCGGCGGACGGGCGGCGCTCCGCTTCGCGATCGGCCGGTGCCGTACGGCAGGATGGCGGCGACAGTGGATCTGCCGACACACCGCCAGGAGTCGCACATGGGCCTGCCCGCGCCGGTCAACCCGTACCGCATCGGCGAGGCCGCCGCGATGCTCGGCGTCAGTGCCGACACCATGCGGCGGTGGGTGGACGCCGGGCGGGTCGCCGCCGAGCGGGACGAGCACGGCCACCGGATCATCCCCGGCGCCCAGCTCGCGGCCTTCGCGCGCGAACTGGCCCGGAGCGACAACCCCGAGGCCGAGGGGCGCCCCTCCTCGGCCCGCAACCGCTTCCCCGGGATCGTCACGCACGTGGTGCTGGGGGACGTGGCGGCGCAGGTGGAGATCCAGGCCGGCCCGTTCCGGGTGGTCTCGCTGATCAGCCGGGAGTCGGCCGAGGAGCTGGGCCTGGTACCCGGCGCCGCCGCGACCGCCGTCATCAAGTCGACCAATGTGATGGTCGAGCGCGGCTGACCCGGCCGAGAAGGGGTAGGCGTCCAGCTGTCCGCCGGCCGGACGAGCCGGACCGGCCGCCCGTCCGGCGACCCGCCCCGAGATGGGGCCCCGGCAGCGCCCCGGACCGCACAGCGCCCGGGAGCCTCCGCCCAGGAAGAACCGCCCAGGAACGTCCGCCCAGGAACCGGAAGAGGTCGCCGCACCCATGCCCGCCCACCCGTCCCTGCCCTCCACGCGGAGCGCGGTGTCCGCCGTGGAGGCCCTCGCCGCCCGGTACGGCCGCGCCGTGCACACCGTCCACGACATCGGTCGGGACCGGACCTTCGCAGGCCTGGCCGACCCGCAGCCCGCGACCGACGACCTGTCGGGCGCGGAGGTCCGCCGGCGGACCTTCCCGCCGTCGTGCACCCTGGTGGTCGCCGTCCCCGGCGAGGCGGAGTACCGCGAGGCGGTCGGCGCGGCCGACCTGACCCCCCGGCTCGCCGAGCTGGTCCGATGAGCGCCGCCGGCTCCGCCGGGGCCGGGCCGCGGGTGCTCGCCGTGGCCCACCGCGGCGACCCGTACCGCCACCGCGAGAACACCCTGCGCTCGGTCGCCTCGGCGCTCGCCGCAGGCGCCGACGCGGTCGAGGTGGACGTCCGGCTGACCCGCGACGGGGTGCCCGTCCTGCTGCACGACGCCACTCTGGAACGCCTCTGGGGCGACCCGCGGCGGGTCGGCTCGGTCACCCTCGACCAGCTGGACGCCGTCGGCGCCGGCGACCTCCGGGTGCCGACCCTGACCGCCGCCCTCAAGGCGGTGGCCGACACCCCGGCCGCCCGGCTGCTGATCGACCTGGACGACGCCGCTCCGGCGGCCGCCGCCCGCGCCGCCGTGGTCGGCCTCGGTCTGGCGGACCGGGTGGCCTGGTGCGGGCCCGTGGCCGCCATGCTCGCCGTCCGTGAGCTGGACCCGGGAGCCGAGATCGCCCTGACCTGGACCCAGCCCCGGCTGCCCGCCGCCGCCCTGCTGGCCGACCTGCGGCCGCACTACGTGAACCCGCCGTTCGGCCTGGTCGACCCGGAGTTCGTGGCGGGCGCCCACGAGGCCGGACTGGCCGTCAGCACCTGGACGGCCGACCTGCGCCGCACCATGCGCAGGCTGCGGAGGGCCGGCGTCGACTCGATCACCAGCAACCGGATCGCGGTGCTCAGGTCGGTCCTGGGCGGCGCCCGGTGACCGCCCGGAACGCGGCCGCCGCGACCCTCGGCACCCGGGAGCTGGGCCGCGCCCTGCTGGCCCGTCAGCACCTGCTGGAGCGTTCCTCGACGACGCCCGCCGAGATGGTCGGGCACCTGCTCGGTCTGCAGGCGCAGGCCGTCTCGCAGCCGCCGTACCTGGGGCTCTGGTCCCGCCTGGACGGCTTCACCCCGGGGCAGCTGACCGAGCTGATGGAGCGCCGCGAGGTGGTCCGGATCGCCCTGCAGCGCGGGACCATCCACCTGGTCACCGCCGACGACTGCCTGACGCTGCGCCCACTGCTGCAGCCCGTCCTCGACCAAGGCCTGCGCAACACCTACGGCAAGCGGCTGACCGGCGTCGACCTCGAGAAGCTCGCCGAGGCGGGCCGGGCGCTGGTCGAGCAGGAGCCCCGGACCTTCCAGCAGCTCGGCGTCCTGCTCGCGGAGGGCCTGCCCGGCCACGACCCGACCGCGCTGGCCCAGGCCGTCCGCTGCCGGCTGCCGCTGGTGCAGGTCCCGCCGCGCGGGATCTGGGGCCGTAGCGGCCCGGCCGCGCACACCACGGCCGAGCACTGGCTCGGCCGCCTGCCGGACGCGAAACCGTCGCTGGACGTGATGGTGCTGCGCTACCTCGCGGCCTTCGGCCCGGCGACCGCCACCGACGTGCAGAAGTGGTGCGGCCTGACCCGGCTCGGCAAGGTGCTGGCCGCGCTGGCCCCGCAGCTGACGACCTTCCGGGACGAGCAGGGCCGGATCCTGTACGACCTGCCCGACGCCCCGCGCCCGGACGGCGCCACCCCGGCGCCCGTCCGGCTGGTCGCCCCCTTCGACAACCTGCTGCTCGCGCACGCCGACCGCAGCCGGATCCTGCCGGAGGAGTACCGCTCCCGGGTGATGACCGTGAACGGCCTGATCCCCGGCAGCCTGCTGGTGGACGGCCTGGTGGCGGGCAGCTGGGAGCTGTCGGAGGCCCGTTCCGAGCGGTCCCGGCGCTCCGGTCGGGCCGAGGCCGAGACCGGTGCGGCCGCGGCCGGTCAGGGTGCCGCGGCTGCCGGCACCTGGGTGGTCCGGGTCCGGCCGTTCACCGCGCTGAGCCGGCGGGACGCGGCGGCCGTCGAGGAGGAGGCCGGGCGACTGCTGGAGTTCGCCGGCGGTACCGGGGAATTGCGGATCGAGTCGCCGGATCTGTTGTAGCCGTGCCTCCCGGGACGGTGGCGGGCCATCGTCCCGGTCGCCGTTCCTGCCACCGCCCCGCCCCGGCGGCGGGCGGCCACGCCGGGGCGACGTCGGACCGGGCTTTCCGTCAGATTATGTGCTGGTATGTGCCTGTGGGGGCAGCCAGGGCATACCGGACGGCGGCGGAGGCGGGATGGCGGCAGAGGGCACACCGGACCACGGCACGCCGCCCGGGGAAACCCCGGAGCCGGCCCGCGCCGAGGCCGCCGTCCGCCGCTCCGCAGCAGGCACCGACACCCCTGGCGCCGCCCCCGGCGGCACCGGACCGTACGCGCCGGACGACGGCCGCCCCCCGTATGCGCTGCTGCCCCGGTCCGTCCGCACCGCCGCGGCCTGGTCGGCGGCGGTCATCCTCTTCATCACCGTCGCCGTCCTGTTCGTCTTCGCCGTCGTCGAACTGCGCGCCGCGACCGTCCCGCTGATCCTGGCGCTGCTCGGCACCGCGCTGCTGTACCCCGTCATGCCCTGGCTGGCCCGGCGCGGGCTCGGCCGCAGCGGGGCCGCCGCCCTGACCTGCGTGGTGCTCGTGCTGGCGGTCGGCGCAGCGCTGGCGCTGCTGGTCAACTCGCTGTCCCACAGCGCCGCGCAGATCGGCGCGGCGCTGCAGGACGCCGGCAGCCGGCTCGCGGACTGGCTGGGCCCGAGCGGTCAGAAGATCGAGCAGGCCCTGAAGAGCGCCCCGGGCGAGGGCAGCTCGCTGGTGAGTTCGCTGGCCGGCGGGCTGCTCTCCGGGCTCGGGGTCGCCGTCCAGCTGCTGACCGGCGCGATCCTCTCACTGGCGCTGGTCTTCTTCTTCCTCCGGGACGGCCACCGCGCCGGCGACAGCATCCGGTCCTTCCTGCCCGCGGACCGCGCCGAGACCGTCATCGCCTGCGGACAGGAGGCGTTCGCCGCGACGGCGGGCTTCATGCGCGGCACCACCGTGATCGCGCTGATCGACGCCTTCTTCATCACCGTCGGCCTGGTGATCCTGGGGGTACCGGGCGCTCCGGGCCTCGGGGCCCTGGTCTTCATGGGCGCCTACATCCCCTACGTCGGCGCCTTCCTGTCGGGCACCGTCGCCGTGCTGGTCGCCCTGGCGGACGGCGGGGTGGCCACGGCGCTCTGGGCGCTCGGCGTGGTGCTGGCCGTACAGGCCCTCGAGGGGTACATCCTGCAGCCGCTGATCCAGAGCCGGACCGTCCAGCTGCACCCGGCCACCATCATGGTCGTGGTGATCGCGGGCGGAGGTGTCGCGGGGGTGATCGGGGCCCTGCTGGCCGTCCCGATCAGCGCCGCGGTGCTGGGCATCATCTCCGTGCTCCGGGGGACGGGAGGCCCGGCGACCGGCCGCCTCGCCACCGGCGGGCCCGGCACCGGCGGGCCCGGCAACGGCGGGCCCGGCAACGGCAGGGCCGACGCCGGCGGGCGGGACAACGGTGGTGTCGGCTCCGGGGGGTCAGGTTCCGGCCGGTCCGGAGAGTCCGGGACGGGCGACCGCGCCTGACCGTCCGTCCGCCGACTCCGGCTCCGACTCCCACTCCGCCTCTGCCGCCGCCTCCGGCACGACCGGGACGCCCGGGAAAGCCCGCGCGGGCCGTGGCCACCCGGGGGTAGCCTCGCGAGACCGTCCCCACCGATCCGGAGGTCCACCGCCGTGGCCCAGCACCCGCCCGCCCCCGCCCGCGCGCTGCCCACCGAGCCCTTCCCCCCGATCGAGCCCTACGCGCACGGGCTGCTGGCGGCCGGCGACGGCCAGCAGGTCTACTGGGAGGCGTGCGGCAACCCGGACGGCAAGCCCGCCCTGGTGGTGCACGGCGGCCCGGGTTCCGGCTGCCACCCGGGGAGCCGCCGGCTCTTCGACCCGGCGCGCTACCGGACGGTCCTGTTCGACCAGCGCGGCTGCGGCCGCAGTCTGCCGCACGCCTCCGACCCGGCCACCGGCCTGGAGCACAACACCACCGAGCACCTGATCGCCGACATGGAACTCCTGCGCGAGCACCTCGGCATCGACCGGTGGCTGCTGTTCGGCGGCTCCTGGGGCTCCACCCTGATCCTCGCCTACGCCGAGCGCCACCCCGATCGGGTCTCCGAGATCGTCATCAACGGTGTCACCATGACCCGCCCGGAGGAGACCGACTGGCTCTACCACGGTGTGGGCCGATTCCTGCCCGGCCCCTGGGAGGCCTTCCGGGACGCCCTGCCCGAACCGGAGCGCCACGGCAACCTGGTGGCCGCCTACAGCCGCCGGCTGAACAGCCCGGACGCCGCGACGCGGAGCGCGGCGGCCCGCGACTGGTGCGCCTGGGAGGACGCCGTCATCGCCCACGAGGTGCTCGGCAAGCCCGGTCAGTACAGCGACCGTCCGAGCGACGCGCTCCAGGCCTTCGCCCGGATCACCGCCCACTACTTCGCCCACGACGCCTGGCTGGAGGACGGCCGGCTGCTCCGCGACGCACCCCGGCTGGCCGGTATCCCCGGCACCCTGATCCACGGCCGCCTCGACCTGGGCTCCCCGCTGCGGACCGCGTGGGAGCTGGCCCAGGCCTGGCCGGACGCCCGACTCCAGGTGATCGACGACTCCGGCCACACCGGCAGCCCCGCGCTGCGCCGGGCCGTGCTGGCCGCGATCGCCGGCTACGCGGAACGCCCCTGACCGCTCGTCGGCGGCTTCGCCCGCCGTAGGTCTCGACGTACGTCCCGGCGTCCGTACATCCCGGCGCCCGGGCTCGCGCGCCGGGACGTACAGCGGGCGGGGGCCGACCCGTTGCGGCCGGCCTCCGCCCGTGGGGCGTGGGCCCCGCTCAGCCGCCGGCGGGCGACGGGATGGTGGCTCCGGCGGTGCCGCGCGGCGCCAACCGGATGCGCAGCGCCTGGGTCGGCTCGGCCTGCTGGCGCTCCCAGCCGACGTCCACCACATCGTGCGGGTCGTCCGCCAGCCAGTCGGCGGCGGCCTGGAACAGGGCCCGGGCGTCGTTCCCGGCCAGGACCAGGGTGGCATCGGGCTCCACCCCGACCCAGAGGTCGACATGGCTGTTGACGAAAGCCCCGGCCCGGTCCTTCAGTGCCTGTGCGAGCGTTCTGCCGTCCTGATCCGTCTTCACCGGCTTCTCCTCGTCTCGTCACACGCTGTGTGACGCTCCGTACCCCGCCCGGTGGCGATCACACCCGGCCGCCGCGGGTAACCCGGCCGTCCGCCGGTCCGTATGTCCTGTTGTGCGACAGTCCGGCCTTCGACGTGCGGCTTCGGCGGGTCAGCGGCGCCTCCGGACGGACCGGGCCGGGACCGGGCCCCGGGCGGCCGGCCACCGGCGGACGAGCAGCACGAGTACCGAAGCCGTCAGGGTGACCGCGCCACCGGTGCGCAGCACGGCGTCGTACACAGCCTCCGGCCCGTGGCGGGGCGTCAGGGAACCGACGGCGGACTCCGGCCCGGTGGCCCAGGGGATCGCACCCCTGGGCCCCCTCGGATCGGAGTGTGAGAGCCCGACGCTGCAGTGGGCCGGCGGTGGGCCGGGCCCGGCCGGAGTCCGGTCAGAAGTCCAGCACCTCGCGGTCGAGCGGATACTGCGCACGGTGCGGGCCCTGGTACGGCGAGGGTGTGATCGGCAGGACGCCGGTCGGCTGCAGGCCCAGGTTGTCGTCCCAGAGCCGGGGGTCGACGTGTCCGACGACGCGGAACCTCTGGAAGGTGAACGGCGGGCTGTCGGTCGGGAAGAACTCGGCCGTGGTCATCACCTGGAAGTGCAGGTGCGGGGTGGTGGAGTTGCCGCTGTTGCCGATCAGCCCGAGGACCTGGCCGGGTTCGACGCATTCGCCCTCCCGGACGTTGAGCGAGCCGGGTTCCAGGTGGGCGTAGAGCAGGTAGCGGCCCGGCGCGACCTCCAGGGTGATGTGGTTGCCGACCGTGTCCTGGATCGGCGGGACGGGCGGAGTGACGGGCGGCTGGTTGTCCGGGACGCCGTCCTGGACCTCCACCACCCTGCCGCCGGCCGCGGCCACGACCGGCTGACGGTAGCTCAGGTAGCTGGTGAGCTGGGTGGGATCGCCCTCCCAGGTCTGCCCTTGCTCGCCGACCCGGTACCAGTCGATCGCGAAGCGCTGCGGCACGTAGAACCGGCCGTTGATCGGGCCGAGGCCGCGCCGGTGGTGGGTGTTGCCGCAGCACGACTCGCTGGAGTACCAGGTGCCGGGGCGCACCGGCGGGGCCAGGTTCAGCGGTGCGGTGCGGCTGGTCGGGGTGGTCTGCACCGTCTCCTCGAACGGGGAGGGGCCGGAGGGGGTCAGGACGGCACCCACGAGGTGGTGGTCGAGGACTTCGGGCGCCCGCTGGCCCGGGTCGAGGGTCAGGTCGATCCAGATGATCCACTGCTGGGAGCCCTGGATGACGGTCGGTGTCGGCGCCGGGGGCGGCGGGGTGTAGCCGTCCGCGCCCGGCAGGGGGTCGCCCACCGGATTGGCGGCCTCGGCCAGCGCCTGCCCGCTCAGCGAGCCGATGACCTGGTGGCTACGGGCGTCCTGGATGTCCACACGGTCGAGCCGCACCGGCGTGCTGCTGGACAGTGCGCTCGTGGTGAGCAGTTCGTACGAGAGGTGCGTCCTGCCGTCCGTGGCTTCGAACGGCGTGGGTTCGGTCATCACCGCCGCCGTCAACGGCGTGAACTGGGTGCCCGGCGCCAGGGCGGCCGCGCTGGTCCCGTGTCCGGATCCCGCCGAGGCCACCAGCATGGCGGCTGCGAGCGCGGCAGCGGCGAGCCCGCGCAGCAGAGGCCTGCGGCCGGCGGGATGTTGAGGGTCACGCTCTGCCATGGTGCTCTTTCGTTCGTCGGGTCCGGAGCCGCCAAGGACGCCGGCACGCCCCACGCCGAGACGCAGGCCTATGTAACCCGGCGGCGCGCCGCTCCAGGCGGAGGCCGCCGGGGGCGGGTGCTGAACTGCACCCGTCCAGCGCATCGACAGCCGGGTGTCCCCGCCGCGAGGAGAGCCGATCTGTCAGGGTCTCGCGAGTGCGGGGGCGGCGGCCCGCGGGCGGGCGTCCGGTGAGATCCGGGCCCGACCCCACCGCCGGCTGTGTACCGGCCCGAGCACCCGCGCCCGGTTCAGGGCCGGGACCTCCAGGCGCCGGCACTCAAGGAAAGTACGCCGGCGGTCGACAAACCTGGTGACCGGTGCCCGCGGATGCGGGAGGACCGGTGACCTGGGGTCGGGGCGGGGTGAGCCGGCCGCGGGGAGAGGGAACGGGCGACGCACGGGCGTTCGCCGGAAGCCGGCGGCGGAGGAGCAGGCCAGGTATGGGGTGGACGAACGGAACCGGGCATGGCCGAGTCGTGCCCCCGCCGATGCCCTTGTCGGCCGCGGTGCCGCTCCCCGCCCGGCGCCTGCGGCCATCCCGGTCGACGATCCCCCTGGCGGTGCGGGCGTCCCGGTGCCGGCGGCGGGGCCGGTGGTTCAGCCGCTGACCCGCCAGGAGGAGCGCCGCAAGGGCCAGCAGCAGGTACGTCAGACGGACGGCGCGCTTGCCGCGCGGCCGGCCTCCGGGCGGTACGGGCGGGTGTCCAGTGCGAGGCCATCTGGGGATCGACTCCGTGCGGGTGGGGTGCGGTTGTGGTGGTCGGCGGGTCGGCGGGGTCGGGCGTGCACGCGACCTCGCCCGCGGGTGTCAGTTCCTCCGCGACTGCCGCCTGAAGGTAACGGCGTCCACACGGCCATGCTCGGCATCGTCCGCCTGCACAACCTTCTCCAGGCCGCGTAGCCCACCCATGCAGCCCGAACCCGGGCCATCGCGATTCGCGATGGCGCGTCAACCAGGATCTGCGTACCGAACTCGACGCGTACGGGCTCGCCAAGCACGTCGGCGAGGACCGCTAATCGGTCACCGGATCCTCACTGCGGACCGACCGCCAGACGTGCAGAGCCCAGGCGAGGTCGTCCCGCTCGTCCCACATGCAGACGACCCCGGCCGCGGTGCCGCTGTGGTGGACCGTGAAGCCGTACAGCTCGTACTGGGTGCGACCGCCCGGCGTGGAGACGGTCCAGAAGGCGTATCGGATCCCGTCCGGGGTGTCCTCGGTGATCTGCTGCTCCAGCGGCACCATGGGTGCGCCGCTCAACAGGGCAGCCAGGAACTCCTTGGGGCTGCGACGGCTCTGGTCGGCGAACACGTCGGCGTGCACGGTGCGGCCGGGCGCCAGGAAGCGGTGCGTGCCATCGACGACCCGGGCGGACAAGCCGCTGGCGCGTTCGATGGACCAGTGCTCGTTCAGCGGGGTGCGGACAGGTACCGGCAGGGGGTGAGCCAGGCAGCAGAGGACGTCGTCGCGTCCCCATGTGGTGGTAAGGATACGGCGGAGCAGATCGTCATCGCTGTCCTCGACGTACGGGATCTCGTCGGGGTTGCGCACCACGATGGTGGCCGGGGCGTCACGGAGCTCGTCTCCCCAGGGCTTGATCGCGTTGGCCATTGTGCCTCGGAGGACGAGTTCCCGGTAAGCCGGGTCCTCCCAGATCCGGTGGGCGTGGTCCAGGTCGTCATCGCTGATCCGCAGCCAGGTGCCCACCACGAGCTCGGTCCCGCCGGTGAGCCGGACCGGCAGCAGGCAACGGATGAAGCTTCCCACACCGTCGACTCGCAGCAGGGCGCCGACTCCGACCTCGTGTCGGGTCTCCTCCGGGACGTCGAGCGCGGCGTCTGGCAGCCCGAAGCGGGCATCGATCCGCTCCTCGTCGGGCACCGGGGCACCGCAGCACGAGCAGGTGGGGGCAGGGTTCGCGATCACGGAGTTCAGCGTAGAGGAGGCCGATGGCTCCCGGCCGTGCCGGGGGCGGTGGGACCGGCTACGGCGGATCGGACGTATCGAAGATCAAGAGTGGGAGCCCTTGGCGTGCGGTGTGGAGCCTGGCACCTCCACTGCACCACCACACCGGAGGTCTTCGCCATGATCAGCGGCCAAACGACGGGTGCCGGCCCGAAGCCTGACATCAGGATCGTTTCCCGCCTTGCGCATGCTCCCGACGCCGGTCGTTCTACTTTCGCGTCCTCCTCGTGGGCACTGGCTGAGGTCGTCCCCGTGATTGCCAAGGACCTGCGCCAGGCCGATCCGTCGTTCAGGTGCCAGTTGAAGATCGAGCCGGCCAGGTTGCTGACGCCTGACGGCCTCGATGTCAGCTGCCGGTCGATCGTGGTGGGACACGAAGGAGCTGAGGGTCGAGGCATCAGGCGGGTGGCCGAACGTGGCGGGCAGAGCGGCCCATGAGCTGGTGGAGTGGGAGGCGAAAGCAGTGGAACGGCTGCGGCAACTGGTAGCAGGGACCGGTGCGCCCGGCCGCGGTGAAGGAGATGCGCTCATGCCGGAAGCACCGACGTCCTACCGGGATCTCCGCGCAATGGTGATCAACTGCACCCTCAAGCGGTCGCCGGAGCGCAGCCACACCCAGGGGCTCATCGACGTCAGCACCGGCATCCTTGAGCGCCAGGGTGTGGAGGTCGAGGTGTTGCGGGCGGTGGATCTCGACATTGCGACCGGTGTCTGGCCGGACATGACCGAGCACGGGTGGGACACGGACGAGTGGCCGGTCATCTATTCGAAGGTGATGGCTGCTGACATTCTTGTCCTGGCTGGACCGGTCTGGTTGGGAGACAACTCCTCGGTGATGAAGCAGGTGATCGAGCGGCTGTACGCCTGCTCGTCGATCCTCAACTCCGAGGGTCAGTACGCGTACTACGGTCGGACGGGTGGCTGTCTGATCACGGGTAACGAGGACGGTGCGAAGCACTGTGCGATGAACGTGCTGTACAGCCTGCAGCACCTGGGGTACGTGATCCCGCCGCAGGCGGACGCGGGCTGGGTGGGGGAGGCGGGGCCGGGGCCGTCGTACCTGGACGAGGGGTCGGGCGGTCCGGAGAACGACTTCACCAACCGGAACACCACCTTCATGACGTGGAACCTGCTGCACATGGCGCGGATGCTGAAGGACGCCGGCGGTATCCCGGCGCACGGCAACCAGCGCTCGGAGTGGGACGCGGGTTGCCGCTTCGACTTCGAGAACCCCGAGCACCGCTGAGTGCGGCACCGGGGTCGGCGCCCGTTCGGCGGAGGTACCCGTTGTCCACCCGCGCCGAGGAGAAGGTACCTGCCGTGACCTACACCGTGGATTTTGTGACTGTCTCTACCGTCGGTCTGGAGTCTCGCCCGTCGCGGACGCGCTCGCGGGTCTGCGGGCGAACGAGGCGCGTTACTTCAGGAACTAGTACACCTGCCTGTAGCGGGCTGCAAGGCGGTGGGCGTCACGAATGTCTGCCGTTGCGTCAGGTCGGTCACTCTGTGGTCCACCTCTGCTACAGAGCATGATGCCACCAATCCGGTAATCGGATGTTGTAGGGATAGAACGCACGAGTAGAGGGGGACATGTCGCGTGTTGGTGAGAGCGAGTGGACCTCCTTGAGGGGTCCGAACGTGTGCAGGGCGCCAAGGGTTGATTCGTCAGGTACTTGCATGTCTGTGAGGGTGGCCTCGAGTTGATGCTGACTTTTGCTGACCCGATCTGACGAGCAGTCGGTTGTGAGGGGATCGGCGGCAGCAAGGCTCGGCCACCAACACTGCGCGCCCGCTCCGCAGTCGCCGGGAGTGGTCGTCCCTTGTCGCCATGATGAGGGCGAGGCAGACGCCTTCGACGGACTACCGAACGAGCGACTGGTTCCCGGTGCGGGCGATCTTCCAGACCCGAGCGTGCGTCGCAGGAGCGGCAGGGCAAATCTCAGGTGGAGGGCTTGGTCTCCGTTTGCCGGGAGCCTGGTCCGCGGTGGAGCGCTGACCGGTCTTGGGGTGCGGCGATCGTGAAGCGGGCGGAGACGTCTTGCTGGGCTACGACGTCCGCGAGACGGGTTGCGCCGTCGGTCGGGGCAGGCGGGGCGCGCTACCCCAGACGGTCGTCGCATTTCCGGGCGTCGACGCTTGCTCTCCCGTTCAGGCTCACAGCGCTGGTGGCCGTGTCGCAAGTGGTCGCGGCACAGGATCGCTGCACACTTGGCAGCGGTTCCGCATTGGTGCTCGTCGTCGTGGGGGACGAGGCTACGGCCCAGCGCTTTTTGGCCGGGCTCTGGGTGCCCGGCGTGTCGGTGCCAGCCGCTGGCCCGTCCAGGTTCACTAGGAGGAATTGATCGTGTCGTACATCGTGGATTTCAAAACCGTCTCGACCATCGGGCTGGAGTCGTCGCCCGTGGCGGACGCGCTCGCCGGGCTGCGGGCCAATGAGGCCCGTTATTTTAGAACCAAGTACGACCACACCTTCACAGTGGAGCCCGCGGAGGAGGCCGGCGAGGTCGTCGACTGGGTGCACCGGATCCTCCGGGAGGAGCGCGAGATCGTCATCGCGTCCCGGCCGCTCGAAGCCAGCGCCTTCCAGGTCGAGAACATCAGGATGGCCTACGTCTTCTACGAGAGCGGGTTGTCGATCAACGTGATGTACACCCTCGGCGACGGGAAGCGGGCGGTCGGGTTCAAGCTCTCGGACGGGATGGAGGTCCCGGAGGAGCTCGCCGAGCGGTTCAAGTTCGCCCGGCAGAAGTCGAAGCTCGCCGGGACGATCCGCGGTTCGTTCTTCGTCATCAAGAACGAATACGGCACTCCGTAGAGCGTCGGGGTGGGCCTGGGGCGACAGGAGCGGCGAGGAGTAGCTTGAATCGAGCGCCGGTGGATAGGTGCTTGGCGGGCAAGCATCATCGAGTTGCAGGCAGCGGAGGGGCGCGAACTGGATTGGCTGGCACCATGGGTGTGCTGGTCGACCAGAAGGGGCCCGAACCCGGGCTGCGGAGGTCTGGTCACCGGCTGGGAAGGCTCGGGGCGTCGCTTCCTCCGGCGGAATCTCCTTCTGCGCCCGCATCGAGGACGGGCTTCGTGCTGGTAGCGGCGGAAGACTCGCGCGAGGGGCTGGGAGGAGGAGAAACCGAAGGCGTAGGCGACGCTGGTGGGACTTACTCCGGCGCCGCCGACCCGGCTCCTCGGTGAGGTGTTCGAAGGCGCGCCGCAGTGCGGCGGGGACCCCGCTCCCGGGCTGCCCGGACGCTTGGCCCCGATGCCGCCGGCAGGAGGCCCGTGGCCGAAGTGGTGCGGGCAGCCCGGGAGCGGCGCGGCGGAGCCGGAGGCGAGGGGGCGTTCGACTGCCGGTCCGGGCTGCGTGCTGCTCTCCGGTCCCCCGTGCCGGCCCCGTTGGCCCCCGTCATCGGCTTCCGGCCAGCAGGGTCCGGGTGTGCTCGCGGATGGATGTCATCAGCAGAAGGGCGCGTTCGGCTCCTTGCCTACTGAAGGGCAGCACCGTCAGTGCCGGAACGGTGGCCGCCGTGACGAGCAGGAGCGGGAGGATCGCCAGGGCGACGAGGAGCACTCGCTGCAGGCGCGTCAGCGCGGCGGGGGAGGCGTGGAGCATGGCGTACTGCCTTTCGGTCGACGAGTCGGCCGGTAGCGGCCGGCCCTGTCAACCATCCTTTTGTTCTTGGTTGTTCGGCCCGGGCCGGGCGCTTTCTGCAGATAGGGTTCGGACAATGGCGGGTTGTTCGGGGGTGGGGCTGAACAATGGTCGAGGAATGGGACGGACCGCCACGGCGTGGCAGACCGTGGGGACCTGTCCGTGCCGAGACGCCGGAGGCCCGTGAACTCGCCGAGTTCCTGCGCCGGCAGATCGACCGGCGGGGTCTCCCGCTGGCCAAGGTGGGCGAGCTGATCCACATGAGCAGCTCCCAGATCAGCGTCGGCGTCAACGGCTCCGTCCCGACCGAGCGGTTCGTCCGCCAGCTGCTGCGAGCGACCGCGCCCGAGCCGCAACTGCGCCGGCACCTGCTGGTGGAGGCACTGAACCTCCTGGAGAAGGCCCGCCACCCTCGGGGCCGCACCGGCGTCCCCGGCCTGGCGGGCAGCGGGACGAGCGGCGGTGACCTCGTCCCTCGCGACCTGGTCCAGCAGCTCGTCGACGCCAAGGACCAGGTGAACGAGCTGGCCCAGATTCGTGGTGCGTCCCAGCTCCTGATCGTCACGCTGCTGGGGATGCTGCAGCACCTTCACCGCACGGTGGAGCAGTTGGAGGCCGAACGGGACCACCTGCGCGAAACCCTGCCGGCTCGGACGTCGGAGCATCCACCGGGCCGGCAGCCGGACGATCCGGAGGAGATCGGCCGACGATTGAGCCGCGCCGTGGAGCAGCGGGAGGAGACGGAACGGCGCCTGCGCGTCGCCGAGGGCCGCCGTCGGCGCGCCGAGCGGCTCGCGGCGTATGCCCGTGCGGACGTCGAGCGATTGACCACCCAGCTGAGCGCGTTCCGGCTCCCGGCCACCACCGCCACCGCCCCGCCTGCCGGCGAGCCGCAGGCCGATGAGCACGACCCCGTGGCTGACGACATCGACCAGGCACTTCAGCGGGTGGACCGGCGTCTGGAGACCGACGGCGAGGTCCTCGACCGCATCGAGGCCGGGCGGCGGGCTCTGGACGCCACGACCAGCGCATCCGCCACGACCACGGCCTCGGCCGCGACTCCGGCGATCGAGAAGGCATCGGGCCCTTGGTGGCACCGGGAGGGGCCGCTTCGGTGGACGCGCGGCAGACTCCGCCCCACGGCCCTGGTCGCCGCGTTGATGCTGACCGCCGGCCTGGTCGGCTGGTTCGAGCAGCCCGCCAGCACGCGCTGCACCCACGACGCCGGCGAGCGCGCCTGCGTCGGCCTGACCGACGGCAGCGTCGCCTTCTCCACGGATCTGGCAGCAGTGTCCAAAGCCATTCACGGGGAAAATCTGAGCACGGCCTCAACCGGCAAGCCCTGGGTCACCGTGGTGTACCTACTGAACATGGCTCCCGGGAAACGCGATGACACCGGCGAGTCGGTGCGCCACGAACTCGAGGGCGCGGCCGTCGCCCAACGGGAGGCCAATCGCGAGGCGGGCGACACCCGCCCCCGGATCCGGATCCTGCTCGCGCACACCGGCGCAACCACTGCCCAACGCGACTACACCCTGCGGCAGATCGAGTCCCGGCGGGCCGTGGAGCACATCGTCGCCGTCGCGGGTCTCGGCGCCGGCACCGAGACCACTCGGACGATGATCGGCCTGCTGCCCCGTCAGGCGATGGGCCTCGTGGCAACGGTGATCACTTCGGATGCCATCACCGGTGTCAGCGGCCTCGTGCACGTGGCGCCCTCCGTTTCCGACGAGGCGGCCGCGGCTGCGGGCTACCTGCGACAGACTGCCCCGGACGCGAAGGTGCTCCTGATCCAGGACCGGAACCACGACGATCTGTACAGCAACGCCCTCGGGGACGCGTTCCGCAACATCTACCCGTCCAGCCGATTCCTGGACCGGGTGATCCTTTACGACTCGTCGGCCTCCGATCAGAACGGCTACCTCCAGCAGGTGGACGCCTGCGACTCCGCCCCGGACGCGGTGTTCTTCGCCGGCCGCAGCACCGACCTGCCGAGGCTCTTGGATACGCTCTCACGCCGCCCGTGCACCCTCAGGCCGCTTACCGTGATGACGGGCGACGACGCCTCGCAGACTGTGCAGGACTGGGCCATGGGCGACATCACGGCCGCTTTGCGGCAGGGCAACCTGCGACTGCTCTACACCGCTCTGGCACATCCGGGCGCCTGGTCGGCGCGGCCGCAAGCCTTTGACAGGACCGCCATCGCCGCGTTCGCAGCCGGAGGCGCGTTCATGACCGCCTTTCCCCAGGAGCGGCTCGAAGACGGCCGGGCGGTCATGGGTTACGACGCCATGCGGATCGCGACGGCTGCCGTCAGCGTGGTGTGGCCGGTGGCGGGGGGCGACCTCACAGCCATGGGCCCCACCGTGGCGGCAGCGCTGTCCCTGCTCCATGGGGTTCGAGCGGTTGCGGGCGCCAGCGGCATGATCTCGCCGGATTCCGCCGGTGTTCCGGCGAACAAGGCGATCCCGATCGTCGAGCTCGGCCCGGACGGATCGACCCGCACGCTCACCGTGACCTCCCGTACCGGGACCCCGCCGGACTCCCCCCGATCGGGTAACTGACCCGGTGGCCAACGGTCTGCGGTCGCCACCCTGGACCCCGACGATGTCGGTGCTACGGCTCACCACCCGAGGCCACGTGGTCTGCCTGCGGGGCGGCGGGGGCAGGAGGCGGAGCACGGGTGCCGGCCGTGGCCGGATCTGGTCGGGGAGGCCTGGGGTTGACCGCGGGGCATGGTGGAGGCCGAGTTCGGTGGCCTGCTGGTACAGCTCAGCCCCGTCAACCCCGGACAGGTCCTGTCGGGCCGGCCCACCTCCACCCATGGGCACTCCGACGAACACGGGGGCTCATACGGGCGTGATAAAACGAGTCCAAGCATCCCATTCGCACAGGTGGGACAGGGGAGTCGGAGGGGAGGTACGACATGGCCGTTGCCCGCTATCCGTTGCCGGTGGTCCCGTCGGAGCAGCGACTGCAGGTCGTCCGGCGCCTGGTTGCCGAGGCCACCGCGTCCGACGCCCGCCGCCACGGAGATTGGCGTGAGTCCCTGCACGTCCGGAACGCCGCGATGGTGACGCTCGCGATCACGACCGGCGCCCGGTCCGGGGAGGTCTCGACGATCGACCTGGCCGACTGGCACCGACGGCGCTCCACCGTCACCCTGCTCCGTGACCCGGCCGGCCGCGGACCGGCCTTCCAGGAGGAACAACCGGTGGACGACACCACGGCCGCACTCCTACGGATGTGGCTGCCCCACCGCGCCCGCATCCTGGCGACCCTCGACGGAGGCGACGTTCCGGCACTGTTCGTCTCGCTGCGCCCGAACTCACGCGGCGGCGTACTCTGGCCGGCCGGGATGCGGTTGCACCGGTACGGCGTCCGGGACGCCTGGCGCCGCACCGCGCTCCGCTGGCACACCGATGGCGAACACTGGACCTGGGTACCGACTCGGCTGGAACAGCTGCGCCGCCCCGGGCCCCACTGAATCGACACTGCTCCACCGGCAGCCGGCCTGATCGGACGGGACGTCACCGCCGAGCGTCCGGAAGAGCGATGGTCCGGGCGACTTCGCGTACATCTGAGCCATCGGCGCCCCTGGTTCCCGGCCTGGGTGATCGACCCTTCGCTCGCGTCGAGTGCGGGACGGTCGATGACCCCTGCATACGGGCCGAGCCGGTCGCCGACGCGCTCCTGGCCGCGACGGACGCCCGGAGCGGTGATGTCACCGGAGTGATCTTCCACGCGGTTGGCGGGGCCCGCCGCGGGGCCGCTCTCGCTCGGGCCCGCGGCCGAGGGGCCGCCGCCGCACAAGGGGACGGGGCAGCTCGAGCAACGACAACGTCCAGGACAGCGGTACAGCCCGACGGAGGCGCCTTGGACAATGTCGCGGCGTGCAGGACCGCCATCGGCGACGCCCGTGGATGGGCCACGATGCTGTGTGAACGCCTCGAACGCCCGGGCTGTGGCGTCTCCTGGCGGGTGGAGAATCTCCAGGCGTGTGCCGGGTGCGCCCGCTACACCTGCTACGAATGCGCAGGCATAGATCATCGAGGAGGTTCTGCGAGATCGCGGGACAGCGGACGTCGCCCGGAGGCGGTGGACCCTGGGGCGCGGCTTGAACGGGGCCGGTCGCCTTTCTGGAAGGCCACTGCTGCGAAGGCGAGCGAGCCTGGCGCTTGCAGTTGCGGGCTGCCCCAACACTGATACAGCAGCCCTCCCCGCACTGGATCCTGGACGGCGCCGTCCCGGCCTCCGCCGGCTGAGCGGGGCCGGTCCGGCGACCTCCTCCGCCTTGCCCCGGCCGTGTGGCGAGCGGGGCTCAGGACACGGTGAACAGCTGTCGGGAGGAGCCGTCGAACGGTCGCTGTTCGAACCGGCCTCCCTGGGCCGTGGCAGCCGTCAGGTAGAGGGCGCTGTAGCGGTTGGCGAAGCGGATCCTCCCGTCACCGGCGTCCTCCACCAGCCACTCGTCGTTGGTCTTCGCCCCGCTTGCGTAGACGCACTGGAGGATCCCGGCGCCGGCGTCGCGGGAGGCACCGAGGACGACCAGGTCCTCGCCGCTGCCCTTGTTGACGATCCGGACGTAGCCGTCGCCGAGGGGCCGCAGCTCGAAGTTCCGGGCGTCGCTGCCGTCGCCCGGACGACCGGTACGCCGCAGCCGGCGGGGCCGCCGACGGCGGCGGCGTCGGTGCTCCCCGCGACCGTGAGGGTGTGGTTGCCCGTGGGCAGCACGGCGACCCGGGTGAGGTTGACCACGTGGCCGCCGCGCGTGACGGCCGGAACGCTCAGGGTGTCGCCGGCCCGGATCACCCGTGCGGTGCGGACCAGGCCGTCGGTGCCGTCGGTGGTGATCTCGGCGACCCAGCTGCCGCTGCCGAGGAAGGAGGTCGGGTAGGCGATGGTGCCGGCGTCGCCACCGGTGACGGCGCCGACGAACCAGCGGTCGCCGTCGCGGCGGGCGATCACCGCGCCGCCGACGGGATCGCCCTGGACGAACCGGGTCTCGTCCCAGACGGTGGGGAGCTGCCGCAGCCAGCGCTGGGCCTCGGGCCGGGCCCGGTAGTCGGAGACCTTGGCCCCGGGCAGCATCAGGGCGCTCTCGTACAGGACGCCGAGGGCGAGTTCGGCGCCGTCGCTGTCGGGGCTGGCCCGCTGGAAGCTCATCGGGGAGTAGTCGGCTGCGCCGAGCGCGCCACAGGTGAAGGGGACGGCGGTGACGTGCTCGACTGGTTCCGAATGGCTCCCACGCCTGGGGATCGGTGCTGGATCCGCCTTTCTAGATCATCACCCGCGCGGACCCCGGGGCGCGGCCCCCCGCCCGCCGGCGCCTGTGTTCTGTCCGGGTGTGTCGTCTGTGACTACGCTGATGAGCAGCAGGGTGGCTGGAGCATCATGCTCCAGCCACCCTCGTCTGTCTCTCAGCAGTCATGGACTCCCCGCCGGCGCGGTGGCACCGACTTCTCCAGGATGGCCGCCGTCGCGATCCGAACCTCCCGGTGGGCGGTCCCGAGGTACCGATCCCGCGCATGTCGCGGTTGAACGCCTCCCTCTCCGGCGGCCGTCGTGCGGAGGTCTCGTCGGTGGCGGTCAGCCTGGCCGGTGCACCAGCGGGGAAACAGCATCTACTGCGCTACTGCGGTTGCATCGGCAGCCAGGGGGTGCGTCAGCAGCTGACCGGTGTAATGGTGGAAAGGTAAGACATCGCGCGAGAAAGCGGTCCGTAAGGCCGCGACGCCTGGCTGGAAGAGCGTGATACCAGTGCCTGCTGACTCCAACCTGACTGACGCTCAGAGAAGAATTCTCACCGATCTGGATGAGGCCGAGGCTCGATATCAGGACGTGAACAAGAAGGCACGTGAGCTGTTCGAGCTGGCCGATGGGGCCTGCGTGAAATGCTTTGATCCTGACTATCCCTGCCCTTCCTTCAAGGGATCCGGGCTAACTTGCACTCGCGACACCTGCGGTCATCACTTGCAGCACCACCTCATTTCCTGACCCCCGGTATCTACGGCCTCACCGGCCCCGGCAAGCTGGAGTTCGCGTTCTTCGCTGCGACGGCGGAGACCGAGCGATGGCGGTGACCCTCACCGTCAGCCTTGGGTGAGACTTCCCGCCTTGTCGGGTTAGCGTGAGAGGGCCCGAGTAGGAGCTCCACCCTGGTGACCAGCCTCAAGCCGTCCGCGTCCGTCCCGGTCCCTGGGCCGAGGCACTGTTCCTTCAGCCCCGCGTACAAGCTGCGGATCGTGGCCTGGTACGACGCCGCACCCAAGAACGAGAAGGGTGCGGTCCTGTGCCGTGAGCGCCTGTACCACTCGCATGTCACCGAGTGGCGGGCCGCGCGCGATGCCGGAGCCCTGGAAAAGCTGGTCGACCGGCGAACGAGCCCGGCCCGCCCGAAGAAGTCCGCCGCCGATGCGGAGAACGAGAGGCTGCGCCGCCAGGTGGAGCGAATGGAGAAGGAGCTGGCGCGGAACAGGGCCGCGTCGGAGATCCCGGGAGAAGCTTCGGCGCTCTTGGAAATGATCTCCGAGAGCGCGGACTGAAGCACGCCACCGATCCCGCCGTCGACGAGGCGTTCACCAGCGTCGAGGACGGCCCTCAAGCCCGAAGAGCGGTAATCTGTCGTGGAGTTGATGAACAGCTCCGAGTACGCCGAGCCCCCGCCCGCACAGCTTCGGGCCCGCGAGCCGGACGCCGGGCGCTACCACTGCGCCGTCAGCCCAGGTGGGTAGGAAGAAGGACGTGCCATGACTCGAATCCTTGCACGAAATCGAGTCCCACCGAACCCGAGGCGGTTCACTTTGCTCTGACCGTCACCATGGTCGAGGGCGGCGGTGAGCAGACCGAACGCGAACCGCGCAACCGCGCGCTGTCCCTGGTGCACTGACGCACCTCGCGTTCTGACCCCGCGGGACGGAGAAACGCGAGCCGGCCCGGTCTCCGCGAGGGCGGGCGGAGCACCCTTGTCAGCCTCTGCCTCGCTTCCAGAACGCACCGGCCGCACACACCCCGAGGCCCGCGATCAGATACCAGTAGGCGTCGAAGCGCCAGGCGTGAGCCACCGCGAGTGAGCAGCTGCCGCCTATGAAGGATCCGACCGACGACCCCAGCGCCGTGACCGCCATTCGGCTCTTCACCGAGGAAAGAGTGTCCAGGTCCCCCTTCACCGCCATGAACGACTGGTCGTTCACCGCACCGAGGATCGTCTCGCCGACGGTGAAGATCAGAATCGCCAGTACGAGCCAAGCGATTGCCAGATGGGAGAGCCCCGTCAGGAGAAGGGAGGCCGCCATGCAGGCGGACACCGCCGCGAACATCCGCAATCCACCGCCACTGCGCGCCATCCTCCGTCCGGCCCACCTCCCGACCGGCATCTGCAACAGCACCACGAGCAGCGCGTTGACGAGGAACACCGAACCGGCCACGGCAGGTTGGGCGATGTCGAAGAGGTACAGCGGCATCGCCGAGAAGAGCTGGGAGTACAGGATGAAACACGTGAACGAGGCAAGCGCGACCCGGCGCAGGTCGCGGTTGCGCAGTGCGCCCCGCCACCAGCTCCGGTCCTTGGGGCTGCGGTGAGTCGACAGCGTCAGCCCCTTGGGCACTGCCAGAAGAGTCATCGCGGCGGAGACACCGAAGATCAGGGCGGTGACCAGCATCCACGACCCGGCCGACCGGAAGTACAGCAACGCGCCCAGCATGGGACCGCCGGCCGAGCAGAGATTGGTCACCACCTGCAGGCGTGAGAACGCGCCCACGCGTTCCTCCGCGGCCTCCACGAAATCACCGATGCAGGTGCGCACGGTCACCGAGTTGATACTCATGCAGACGGCCACGCCGAAGATGAGCAGCACGACGGCGGTCCGTACGCCCCTGAGCAGCACCGCTGTGCCCATCAGCCCGGCCGCCACAGCCAACGACATGGTGAGGGTCAGCCTGACCCGGCTGAGATCCAGCCGGTCGACCACGATGAATCCGCAGAACCTCAGGGCGCTGAAGACGAAGAGCACACCGCCCACGGTGACCGGCCCCGAATGCCAGCCCTCCATGAGGACGGGCAGCATCGGGAGCAGTGAGTAGCAGGCGATGCTGGTGATGCCGAAGTTGAGGAACAGGGCGAGGAGCAGGCGACGGACGGTGGCAGCGGGTACGGGGGACTTGCCGGTTGCCTCTGCCTCGGGGAGCTCGAGCGTACTGGTCTCGTCGGTGGTCACTTACGGCTCAGCTGTCACTTCGTGAGGATGCCGCGGCGGCTGCAGGCGGGTTGGCGTCCCGAGGTTCCCGGCGACGCCGCCCCCTCTCATCGGCACGGGACATCTCCACACCGTCGAGGTAGGCGTCCTCCATCGACGCGTCGCCCACGAACGCCGACCACACCTCGGCGCCCCGGAGTGCCGAGCGAGCGAACTCGGCGCCGCGGAAGTCGCTGTGGCTCAGGTCGACCCGCCGCAGATCCGCTTCCCGCAGGTCGGCATCGATGAGGTTCGTCCGCTTCAGTACGGCGCCACGCAGATCGGCACCCTGAAGCAACGCACCCCGCAGGTCGGCGCGTTCGAGGTCGGCACCCCGCAGATCGGCGCCCCGGAGATCGGCGCCGCGCAGATCGGCATGGGCGAGGCCGGCACCCCGCAGATCGGCCCGTCGCAGATCCATGCCCGGGCCGTCACGGCGTATCAGGTTCCAGCCGTCGACGACGGTGTGCAGCACCAGGGTCTGCTGGTCCGCGCCGTCGAATTCCTCCGAGACCAGGGCAAGTGTCCGCAGCCCCAGCCCTGTTCCGCTCAGCTCTCCCGCGCTCCTGCCGGTGACAAGAGGAAGAGTCGGACGGAACGCGGTGTTCTGCAGCCCGGGCGTCACCACGTCCTCGCCCTCGCAGGTGAGCAGCGCCCCGGACAAGGGGATCAGCGCGAGGCTCGGTACCTCTGCGTCCGGAACTTCGGGACGACATCCCCTCGCGACCGACACCAACGAGCGCACTGCGGCCACCTACTTTCCGATTCGGCCGTCATGGAGGGAGACAGGTCCCTGCGACGACACCTCGTTGAAGAAGAAGTTGTGTGTGAGCCGGGCCGTTTCAGGGGAGTTCCCGCAGCCTCCCAGGGAGGCGTGATACAGCTCGCTGCCTCGAAAGAGAATCAGCCTGTTGTAGACCGGAGCCACCCACTCGACGAGTTCCCAGGCAGTCACGTTCGCGTAGTCGGGGATGATGGCCCGTTCCTCGAACGAGAAGGCGTCCCCGTATCCCGCGGCCCGCGCCTCCGCATCGGTCGGCGGACGTTCGAGTCCGGTCGCCCGGTGCCGGAAGAAGCCGGTGCCCGCATTGTCCGGCGCATTCGGCGTCAGGTAGACCATTCCGGCCCAGTCGGCGGCCTGGTCCGCGTGGACGTTCGCGAGCCGCCCGGTCTCCTCCGTGGCCAGTCTGAACCCGCCGAAGGTGAACGAGTCGAAATCCACCACCGCGGCCGCGCCGATGAGTTCCGAAAAGGCCTCGACGAGTGCGGGGCTCTGCACCATCTTCTCGCTCTGCCAGCCCGGATAGTTGAAGGCGGCGGCGCTTCGGTATTTGTGGGAAAGGGCGAAGTCACGGGTCTTGTCAGGGTCGGCGTAGAAGTGGTCCACGACGATGATTCGGTCTCCGCCGCTCATGCCCCAGCACCTTCCGTCCGTGCGCCCCACTGCGGTTCAGGCGAGTCCGGCAGGAGCCCCGGCTTGCCCGGAGGCACGTACGACACGCCGGCATGAGCGCGGTCGCAGAGAACCGTGCGGCCTGGAGAGAGGCGGACCAGCGCCGAACCCGGCGCGTTGAGCACCACCCAACCCGCAGCAGTTTCACCCCTGTTGACCAGGGCGATCCACTCGCCTTCGGCCATCTCGAACTCAACCGGCAGATCGACTGCCACCCGTTGCACGTCGAGACGTTCACCCGTCGCCGCCCGCGTCAGCCGCTCCACGCGGCGGACGACGGAAGCCCTGTCCATGCCCACGATGTCGGAGTCCGGCATCCTGACGCTGAAAACCCCTCCGTCCGGGTTCGGCGCCATATCGGGCCCGTTCATCGAATAGAACGCGCTACGCATTCCGCATACCTCCGCTCCCACTCCCCGGACCACCGGGGCGGACCCTGTGGGCCCGCCCCGGACGGCGTACACAAGTGATTCAGATTCAGCCGATGGCGATGGCCTGCTCGGCCGACGCCTCTTCCGACTGCGTCAGCGGCGCGAAGTCGGTGAACCGCATCATGTTGTTGATCGACGAGTTGTTGAACTCGGTCACGTCGAACTCGGCCAGAATCGTTTCCTGATTCATTCTCTCCACCAATCTTTCGTTGACTGAACTCCTGGACATCCCCAACCGTGAGTACAGCCGGAGAAATCAGCGCCTCACCGGTGCTCGGCGGGCGTTGACGTACGTGGACTCGGGGTGGTGGACGACGAACACGTCGGTGGACTGCTCCGAGTGGAGTCGGCGCGAGCGAGAAGCGGGCGCCGGGGTGCGTGGGGGCGGGCCATGAGCCGGACCATGCGCACTGAGGGTGGCTCAGGATGCAGGGAAACTTCTCATGCGCATTGACCACGCCCCGTTCGTCCATGGCTGCTGTCTCTGAGCTCTTCAGCTCACGGCGCCATTGACGTGAGAACTTCCCAGCCAGGGGCGGACAACCGGATCTGACCGTCCCCCCCGGGACCGTGGAAATGGATCGTAGCGGTGCACCCACCAGCCGTCCATAGCGATATCTCGAGATGCGAGACGGTGATCAGGACGCGAACGGGGTATTTCGGCTGTATTGCAGACGTGTTGAGGGGCTACGCCCTCGGAGCGGAGGCGTTCGCCGGGTTGCGGCCGGAGCGGGCCTGGCTGGCAACTCGAGCAGCTCAGAGGCGATTTGCGCCTCTCCTCCGCGTGGGCCCCGCCTTCCCTCGCAGGCCGGCGGTGTTGGTCCGGCCGGCTGCTCGGAGGGTGCCGCGCACGATGTCGCTCAAGGTGGCCACGACGGCGGGGCGTTGCGGGTGCGGATGGGGTGCGGGCGTCTCTCCGAAGGTGACGTCTCTGATCCAGTGCGCGCGCGGCGCTGCGGCGCAGGACCGGAATCCGTTCCCAGGGAGGGGACTTGAGCTGGCAGGCGAGGTTCTTCTGATTGTCCTTGGGACTGAGCAGGTAGTGCGCCCCGCGCTCCTCGACCAGGTGGCGGGCGTGTTCGCGCCGGGCGTCCAGCGCGTCCGGGGTGATCACCGTTCCCTACCATCCACTGACCGGCCAAGTCCGTTGCCCGGACGAGAAGACCCTGCGTGACGCCTACGGCACAGCCCAGGGCGGACAGGACCGGCTGGTCACAGCGATGCGCCCATTCACCCATGGAGAGAGTGGAGTTGTGGTACGCCGTGGTCAATCGCGCAGTCACCGATCGAGAGCAGGGTGGCCGGCCGGTAGTGCACCCCGCGCGGACCTCGCGGATCAGGGGCCTGAGCGAGAACGTCCAGCAGCCCCTCGGGGACAACCGACTCCCAGGACGCCGGCAGCGCGGTCGGGCAAGGCCCATCCGGCGGCGCCAGAGGGAAGGTTGGAGCGACGAGCACGGCCCTTGCAGATCGTGGCAGCGTAGAGAACTCCGTGATCCACAAGCGCCGTGCTCGTTCTGCGTCCAGGCGCCCACCAAGATCATCAGATCAAACCAGACATCCCGGGACACTCTGGGGTCGTGACTTGATCCTGTTGCAGGAGAGTGTCTATCGTGACCAAACGTCAGCGGGACATGTCACGTTGGCCATTCTGGACGCTGCGATTCCGCAACGAAGCTCACTTGGGACGGCTCTCCGTGTCCACCCCCATCCGATGGGTGGCCACGTACATGCGTGATGGTGCAGCGACGCCAATGACTCTCCTGCCTCAGCCACCGCCGTCTGAGGTCCCTCCAGCGGGCCACTCAGGCCCGGCGTCCGAGCCGGCGCGAACCGGTCGCCCTCCTCGAAGACACCCCCAGCAGCGACGGCGACCGTCGCCTCCGCACGTCCCGTAACAGAACCGACGGAGAGTTGATCATATGGATACGAATCGGTCGTATGTCCTTCTCTTGGGGCTCGGCACGAGCTACTTCCTGCGCGAGCGCTCCTTCTCGGGTGCCAAGGACGCGAGTTCCATGCCCGTGTGGATCACAGCGCTCGATCCGTTGCGATTCCCCCAGCGCTTCTTCGACCGCGTGATAGCGGCGGATGACGGCTACGCCGATTCCGTGCTCGCGGCGGTGGCCGAGTGGAAGCAGCGCGGCTGGGACCTTGCGGCAGTCGTGCCCATCAACGACTGGGGCGTGCCGTCGGGGAGTGCCGTCGCGAAGGAGTACGGACTGCCCGGACTCTCGGCCGATTCGGCACATGTCACACGTGACAAGTACGCGATGAAGGCGCGTTTCGAGGCGGCGGGCCTGCCGACCCCGCGCTCCATCTCCGTCGCCTCCGAGGCGGAGATGCTGGCGGCGACCGAGGAGATCGGGTTCCCGGTCGTCCTGAAGCCCGTCGACTTCAGCGGCAGCGGCGGAGTCAGCCTCGCCCGTACACGTGCCGAGGCGATTACCGCCTTCGCGGCCTCGGTGGAGCACATCGAGCGCTACCGCGACGATTTCCCCATCGACGGCACCCGCTACTTGGTGGAGCAGTACGTGGACTCCCAGGAGGAGGTCTCCGTCGAGGTGCTGTGCCACGGTGATCGGCGCACAACGCTCGCGGTCACCGAGAAGTATCTTTCGCCACCCCCTGTCTTCGCCGAGGTGGGCCACCTCGTGCCCAGCCACCGTACGGGTGACACGGCGTTGACGACCTTGGCGGAGAAGGCGTGCGAGGCCCTCGGAATCGATCGCGGGGTCGCGCACGTCGAGATCAAATTCGACAGCAAGGGCGCTCCGTGGCTCATCGAGGCGGCAGCTCGTCCCGGCGGCGACGGCATCATGGATCAGGTGGAGCGTGCCTACGGGTACAACCCCTACGCCCTGCACGTGGCGTCCTACCTGGGGATCGATCCCTTCCCGCTGGTGCAGCGCGATCCCGTCCGAAGCAGTGCCGTGGCGTTCCTGAAGGCACAGCCGGGGGTGATCGCCTCGGTGGGGATTCCCGAGGACCTTCCCGAGAGCGTGGTCTCCGTCTCCGTGTCCAAGAAGCCCGGCGATGTCGTGAAGCCCGTCGCGGACTGGAGCACCCGGGACGGCGTGGTCGAAATGGTGTGGGACGAAATCTTCACCGAGCGCACCACGATGCCTGTTGAGCTGGCGGAGAAGCTCTCCGCCGAAATCTTTGGGTGATCAGAAATCGGGCACATGAGGAAGGTCTCGGCGGGGCGTTTATGATTCGATATACTATTGTTTCAACCCTGTACCGCTTCTTTGCCGGCACCTTCCTCGTGGTGATCAACTGGCAGATCGCGACTGCTGAGGCCGGCGGTTATTGGCGGCTGGTCATTTCGACGCTCCTGTCGTACGGGCCGGCGCTGGCGGTGCCCCTCGTGATCCGCCGCATAACGATGTCGGGGCAGCGTCTGACCGTGTTTTCCCTGCTCTACGTGGCCGTGGTTTCGCTCGTGGTCAGTTTCTTCGTGGAGAACACCACCGTGCTGGTGGTCGCGAACTTCTTCATGTGGGTCGGTTTCTTCTCGCTGGAGGCGAGCTGGGAAAGCTGGTTCAATGAGGAGAAGCGGCGGCAGGACGTGTCGTGGGCCAGCTCCGTCACCATGTCGGGCAATCAGGCGGCGCTGATGATCGGGCCGCTGTTCGCCCCCGTGATCATCCAAGTGGTGGGCATTCACGGCATTGTGCGGACGCTGACGGCAGGTTTCGTGCTGGTTGCCGCGCTCAGTTGGGCGGGCGGCGCACGTGCCGCTGCGGTCGCCGACACAGCTGTCGAGGCCGAGGCCGGTGTCGCCGCGAAACCTGTGGCTCCGCTGCGTCTGATCGCCACGTTCGCGCTCGTCTGGCCCGTGCTCGGCGCGTTCAATCTGATGCTTCCGCTCCAGGTCAGTGACCGTGGCGCCGGCCTGGTCGCGGTCGGTGTCGTCGACGCCTGCTTGGGCATCGGCGTCATCGTCGCAGGGGTGGTTTCGGCCCGGGCGAAGCTGTCTTCCACGATGCTCTCGACGCTGGTGATCGCCTGCACCCTCGTCGGCGGGGTGTTGTGGGCGCTGCCGGCGGGTGGAGCCTCCGTGGTCGCGATGGCGCTCTCCACCTTCGCGCTGGGGGTCGGCTTCGGCGCGCTGCGCATCGCGCTGCGGGAGTACACCGCCACCCACTACGACGCTGCCGTCACCAGTCAGGCGGTCGCTCTCGGCAATGCCACGGCGATTCCCATTCTGGCCGTCGTCTTCCTCGTCTTCGGTGTTGCGCAACCGCTGGTGTGGGTTGCGCCGTTCCTACTCGTCATCGTTATGTCCTACTCGTTCCAAGGGATCCGGACATGGAAAACATTGTTGAAGACCTCGTAGCCCTCCGCCTCGATCCCCGCACCCTGCGAAGATCCGACCCGTTCCACGGCCTCGTTGTCGCCGCCGAAGGCGTCACCAACATGGAGGCGGAGCGATGTCGTGAGGCAATCGAAATCCTCGAAGCCATTGCGCCTTCCACTCTCGACCCCGAGTTCCGCACCATTCGCGACGCGGTGCTGAGCTGGGCACGTGGGGACCTGCTGAGCGCTCGCGAGATGCTGGCGAGCAGCCTGCGCAACTCCAGAGGAGTACCTGCGCTGCTCACCGGCTTCCTCGCCCACATGGTCGATTTCTCTCTGGGGGACAACGAGGGACTTCTTGAGACGGGCCGGGTTCTCAATGATCTGCGCCCCACGATGTCCCGCCGCGCCACCGGCCTGAGCGACGGTCTCTTCGCCTTCGCCCTGGAGGAATGCGGGCACTATTCCGACGCGATCTCCGCCGCGGAGCGCGCAATGAGCATCAATCACGACGACGTCTACGCGCTGCATGCCAAGGTGCACGTGTTGCAGAGGCTGCGCGAGTACGAGGCGGCGAAAGAATCCATCTCCCGCTACTCCAACGGGTGGGGCGCGGCGGAGCCGATGCGCATCCACATGTGGTGGCACTTCGCCATAGGGCTGCTCGGCGAAGGCGAGTTGGACGAGGCTCTGCGCTGCTACCAGCTGGAGGTCCGCCGCAAGACGAGGGCGGGAGCCTGGGAAGACCTCGATGCGGTCGCACTGCTGTGGCGGCTGGAGATGCTGGGAGGGCCGGATCTCTCCGAGATGCTGGTGCCCCATTGGCAGAAGCTCGCGGAGGCCTGGGCCGCCTATGCGGCAGACCCCAATTACATCTTCAACGACCTGCACGCTGCGATGGCGTTCGCGAAGGCCGAGGACTACCGCCTCTTCGACAGGATCGTGAACTCCTGTCGCGATCGTGAGTCTCCGGAGTTCTTCGACCTGGTGTGCCGGCCGCTCTTCGACGGAATCGCAGCCTTCGCGCGGCGCGACTACGCGACGTCCGCGCGGATGATGCGATCCGCTCTGGAGCGGCAGCAGTTGCGCATCGGCGGCAGCAAGGTGCAGCAAAACATCTTCCACCGGACCCGGGATGCGGCCGACGCCTATCTCCGTGGCAGCACCCCCCGCGACCTCCTCAACACTCACACACGAACGATCGGGGAAACGAATAATGACTCAGAAACTCACGGTTCTCATGGACACGCAGGAATTGGTGCAGCTCGACTATCCGGAGCCGGCGTCGCTGACGGTTAGGCGGGGCAGGATCGGTTTCTACCGGCTGCCTGACGACGGTTATTCTGAGGATGAGTTGCGCGAGGGCGTGACGGTCGTCGGTGTCGGCGAAAAGATCAGCATCGCGGCCGGAGAGAAGCTCTTGCTGACGGCCGTGCATCCGGATACGGAGTACATCAGCGACGCCACGGTGGAGCCGCAGCGATGTACGGTCCCGGCGGACTATCCGATTTTCTCCGCGATGCACAAGTACGTTGCGGAAAAGGGCTACTACTTCGGCTACGAAGACCGCTATGCAAAGGTCTACGAGCATGGTGCGGTGTCCTGGGAGGCCCTTTCCGAGAACGCGAGCCTGCGGGAGATCCTGGTACGTCATCCGGAGGTAATTCAGGGTGACATTCTGGACCTGGGCACAGGTGAAGGGCGCGACAGCCTCTTTCTGCTGCGCGGCCGTATCGGTCGCAGCGTGACCTCTTTCGACGTCTCGCACAGCGCCCTGGAAAGGGCGCGTGGACGGGCGCGGGAGGAGGGGCTTCCCGCCGATGGATTCATCGAGAAGGACATCATCTTCCTGCGCGATGTGGCGGCGGAGTCCTTCGACGTGGCCCTCAACATGGGTGCACTGCACATGCTCGACCGGGCGGAGGACCGGGCGCGTCACATCGCCCGCGTCTTCGAAGTGCTTCGTCCTGGCGGCTACTTCGTAGTCGACCACTGTGCCTCGGAATGGGGCCGTGGCTTCCACACCATCAAGGACTACGACGCCGTCGCTGCCGATCTGGTGCCGGGACGCACCATCACGCGCTACGTCGAGATCGATGGCGAGCGTAAGCCCATCGACCTCGAGGTGTTGAACTACGCCGAGCGTTCCGGGGAATCGCTGCTTTCCGAGCTGACCGCCGCGGGCTTTGAGGAGTTCGCCCGCCTGGACACCGACACGGAAGCCTTCGGCAACTCGACTCTGCAGGTAGTTCGGAAGCCGAAGAAGGGCTAGGTAGATGACACCCGAAAACCCGGGCACCGTATCGGCCAAGACGAGTGTGCTGGCGGTGGTGAACAGCCTGGCTGAGGGCGCGATCGCGCGTGACCTTGCCCGAGAGCTGCCGCGGGAGCAGGTGCGTGCCGTCGCTGAAGCGGGTTTCAGCCGGCTGCGCATACCGAAGGAATTCGGCGGCGACGGGCTCACGATCCCCGAGTGGGGAGACGTGCTCATCGAGCTGGCTGCGGCCGATTCCAACATTCCGCAGATCTTTCGAGCCCACATCGCGTTCGTCGAGGACATAGTGCACCACCCCGACGAGGATTATCGAAAGCTGTGGCTGGGCCGGCTTCTCGACGGAGACATGGTGGGCAACGCCTGGGCAGAGGCGGGGCCGATCACGATGGGGCAGAAGAAGACGTCCTTCACCTGCAAGGACGATGAGCTGACGGTCTCCGGTCGGAAGCAGTACACGACCGGTTCCATCTTTGCGGACTGGGCGGACGTCTCAGGAGTCCACCAGGGGCAGAACGTGGCCGGATTCGTCGCGCTGCATCAAACGGGCGTCACGGTCCAGGACAATTGGGACGGATTCGGCCAGCGCACCACGGGCACGGGCACGTTGTTCCTCAACGAGGCGAGCGTCGACGCTAGCGGTCTCGCCCCCCTCGGGGAGCGCATCCGCTATCAAGCGGCGCTCTACCAGTGGATATTGCTCGTCGTGCAAGCGGGCATTGCGGTTGCCGTTGAGCGAGACATCACCGAAGCGGTGCGAAGTCGCGGGCGCAACTATTCACACAGCTCCGCCGATCTCGCCAAGGACGACCCTAATATCCAATCCGTCGTGGGGGAGATCTCGTCCATAGCCTTTACGGCGCGGGCGCTGGTCCGAGGAGTGGGGGAGGCCTTGCAGCGGGCCTCGGAGACGGGCGTCGCCGGGCGTGATTCGGAGGAGGACCGTGAGGCGAACATCGTGGCGGAAATCCGCTCCGAGCAGGCGCAAGTGATGCTCTCCGAGTTGGTACCGCGCTCGGCGACCCTGCTGTTCAACGCGCTCGGCGCCTCGGCAACGAGTGTCGGCCGCGATCTCGACCGGCACTGGCGCAACTCGAGGACGGTCGCCAGCCACAACCCCGTGATCTTCAAACAGCGGGCCATCGGAGACTGGCTTCTCAACGGCAATCCGCCGCCCGTCGACTGGGAGGTGGGAACCCCCGCCACGACGAAGACGGCGACCGAGTAGGGGACGCCGACGACGGTGACTCCCGACGGGCTTCCCCGGTCGGCCCGTCCGCCGACCTCTACGCCCGAGTTCCGCAGCTCGTGGCCACGGCGTTCCAAGGTGGCGCGGGATGTTCCCGCGGGCCGCGGGATGCCGCAGTGATGCCCCCGGTCGTCGACAGGCCGGCCGCCCCGTGCCTGGTTGGTCAGGCCGTCGCGGCCGGCCTGACCGACGCCGGGGACGGGCCGACTCCCATCGGCACGACGTTGCTGCCCCGTGCCGGCGTGTGAAATCGCGTCGTCCGGTTGAGCGAGGACTCGCGGCGGTATACGAACCGGATCCACCTCCTGCCTCAGAACCTTCGTGCGTCAGGAGGTGCCGTCCTGAGCGTCCACCTGCCGCTTTCCCTGCTCCGGTACACCCCGAAAGGCGAGAAAACCGATGGCCTTCGCACCTTCAGAGTTCACCCGGGCCATGGCTCGTGTCCCCGGTCCGGTCACGGTGGCCACCACGGTCGACGCCACGGGACAGCGCTGGGGCTTCACGGCGAGCTCGTTCCGCTCACTGTCCCTGGACCCGCCTCTGGTGCTGATCTGCCTGGACAAGGCGGCCAGCACCCATGAGGCCTTCACCTCCACCGACCGCTTCATGATCAATGTTTTGCGCGGGGACCAGTCGGACATCGCCCGTCGCTTCGCCACGTCGGGAGTGGACCGGTTCGCCGACGGCGTCACAGCGCCGCTGGAACTCGGACTGCCCGGCATACCCGAAGCCCTGGTCCGGGTGGCCTGTTCACTGCACCAGGTCGTCGACGGCGGCGACCACTCCATCCTCATCGGACGCGTCGAGGCGACGTACACCGGCGACGGCGCACCGCTCGTCCACTGCGACCGCAGCTTCCAAGGCCTGACCGACAACACCCCACGGTTCGCCACCCACTGACCAAGCTGTGGACCTCGTTCGCCCTGACGGTCAGGGGGATCGGGTCGTCCAGCCTGGGCGCACGGTCCGCGCGCTCCGTGGCGAACGCCTCGGTGTCCTGCTCATGCTCGGAATCGGTGGACTGCCGCACTTCCTCCTCTCCGCACCCGGCGGACGTCTGACTCCGCCGCGCTCATCGGTCTCCTCGTCCCCGGCACGGTCCCGCTGTTCGTCACTGTGTCCCCAGTGAAGATCGTCTGGCTGGGTGACCGGGGCGGTGGATGAGGGGTCGGGCGGTCCGGAGAACGATTTCACCAACCGCAACACCACCTTCATGACCTGGAACCCGCTGCACCTGGCCCGGATGCTCAAGGACGCCGGCGGCATCCCGGCGCACCGGTAACCAGCGCTCCGAGTGGGACGCGGGCTGCCGCTTCGACTTCGAGAACCCCGAGCACCGCTGAGCGCGCTTCGGTTCGCCTCCGCCCGCCTTGTCCGTCGCCGCCCGCCGTGTGGTGGGACTTCATCGGCCGATCCGGCGAGGAGGTCGTCCGGTTCACGAGAACGCTGGGAGGAGTGCGGCGGCCGTCGGTCCGACGCGGTGGGCGGCGGTGGGTGGCGGGCTGTCGTGCGGAGCGTCGGTGCGCCGTCAGGGGGTGGCGCGGTGGCCGGTCCCGTCGTCGCCGTTTCCCCGGAGGCGGGCGGTCACGAGGTCGCCGACCACCTTGCTCATGACGGACCGCTGTGCGGTCGGGTCGGCGGCGGCGGCGATGGACACACCGGCCTGGTGGAGCGCGCCGTAGAGCAGGTGGGTGAGGGGCTCGGCCTGTTCGGCCGGCAGGATCCCGGACCGCGCGGCGGCAGCGAGCCCCGCGCGGAGCAACTGGCGTGCACAGTAAGGGTCGTCGAAGCGCACCGACCGCTCCCAGCCGAGGACGAGGGGGCCCTCCAGCAGCAGGATGCGCTGGACGGGCTTCTCCAGGCACGCCGTCAGGAAGGCATCCATGCCGGCCATCATCCGGGTGACCCGGTCGCCGTCCGCGGCTTCCGCGGCCGCCGCGCAACGGGCGTGGACGTCCGCCTGGAGTGCCAGGTAGGCGGCCTCGAAGAGGTGCTCCTTGTCGGGGAAGTGGTGGTACAGCGCGCCCCGGGTGACGCCGGCGGCCTCGACGATCCTGGTGGTGGAGGTGTCCGCGTAGCCGTGCGCGGTGAACAGGGCGATCGCGGCCCCGACGAGCTGCCGGCGCGTCGCGTCGCCCTGTTCCGCCTTCTTCGTCATGGCCTCATCGTACGGAGTACACGTTGAAGCTTTCGTCGAGGCCGAGCAGCGCGGGGTCGAGACGTCCGGTGGCGACGAGGAGGAACTGCAGCGGGTCCCCGCCGACGACCGGGCCGCCGCTGCCGATCTCCAAGGTTTCCAGGCCGGTGAGCTTGAGGGTGGCTGGCCCGCGCTCCAGCCGGTCCAGTTCGGACCTCAGCCAGTGCACGCCCGCGGCGAGGCCGGGGCCGCGGCCGGAGGGCTGCCCGAGGGCGGCGCGGATGTCGTCCGCGTGCACGAAGGTGTCGTACCACAGGGTCAGGACGCCGTTGAGGACCGTCCGGCCGGTGCGGGGGAGCACCGTGGCCCAGCGCGCGTCGTCGAACCCGTCGAACGCCGTGCCGAGGCGGGCCGCCGCCGCCCCCAGTGCGGCGGCGAGCTCCTGGGGCGTGCTGTCGCGCAGTGCCCGGGCCTGCTGGTCCGGGGTGCGCGCGCCGATGGTGCCGTCGGCCGAGTCGATCGCCGTGCCGGTCACGTGCCCGACGACATCGCGGACCTGCCAGCCCGTGCAGCGGGTCGGTGCCGACCACGCGGCCGCATCCAGTTGCGCCACCAGCTCGGCGAACGCCGCGTACTCGGTGGCGAGGCCCTCGGTCACGTGTGCCTTGCCGATCTCTGTCATGTCGTCAACTCCCTTTGCTCCGCTGCTTCTTGTCGGGGCGCTCAAGGCTCGACCATACATACATGCAGTCTGTATGTATAGAAGGAGTCCCTTTCGCGTGCTTGCCTCCCCGCCCGCAGGGATGGCCACCGGTCAGGAAGGGCGGTACTCCGCACGGCCCCATGGGGCCGCCCCGCAGGGTCCTGCGCAGGGGCCGACCGGCCATGGCGCGGCGCGTTGTGCCGCGCTTCGGCCCTCCCGACGGGCAGACTCACGGCAGGAGACCGGCGGATCGCGGACGAGCGGAGGTGGGCAGGTGGGCAGGGTTCCCCTGTTGTCGCTGCGCGGGATCTCCAAGCGGTTCGCCTCCCTGCAGGCGCTCAACTCCGTCCACCTCGACATCGGCCCCGGCGAGATCGTCGCCCTGGTGGGCGACAACGGGGCCGGCAAGTCCACTCTCGTCAAGACGGTCTCCGGCGTCCATCAGCCGGACAGCGGCGTGATCGAGTGGCGCGGCCGGCCGGTCGATGTCCGCCGGCCGCTCGACGCCCAGGAGTTGGGCATCGCGACGGTCTACCAGGACCTCGCGCTCTGCGACGGTCTGGACGCCGTCGCCAACCTCTTCCTCGGCCACGAACTGCGCAGGTTCGGGCTGCTGCGCGAGGTCGAGATGGAGCGCCGGGCCCAGGAGGTGTTCGACAGCCTGTCCATCCGCCTGCCCAGCCTCCGGATCCCGGTCGCCTCCCTCTCCGGCGGCCAGCGGCAGGCTGTGGCGATCGCCCGCTCCCTGATCGGCCGGCCCGATCTGGTGATCCTCGACGAGCCGACCGCCGCGCTCGGACTGGAACAGACCGCCCAGACCCTGGAACTGATCCGCCGACTGCGCGACCGCGGTCACGCCGTGATCCTCGTCAGCCACAACCTCGACGACGTGCAGGCGGTCTCCGATCGCGTCGCGGTCCTCCGCCTCGGGCGCAACAACGGTGTCTTCGAGGCCCGTTACACCACCCAGGAACAGCTGGCCGCGGCGATCACCGGCAGTCAGGCCATGGCGATGACCCTCCAGCGCAGCCTGCTGCCGCGGGGCCTGCCCGCGCAGAACGCCGTGGACGCCGCCTTCCGCTACCTGCCGGCCCACGCGGGTGTGGGCGGCGACTGGTTCGACGTCATCCCGCTGTCGGGCGCCCGGGTCGCCCTGGTGGTCGGCGACGTGGTCGGGCACGGCGTGCACGCCGCGGCCACGATGGGCCGGCTGCGCACCGCCGTGCACAACTTCTCGGCGCTGGACCTGCCGCCCGACGAGCTCCTCACCCACCTCGACGACGTCGTCAGCCGCATCGACGAGGAGGAGACGGCCAGCGGCACCGACGTCGTGGTGGGCGCCACCTGCCTGTACGCCATCTACGACCCGACCTCCCGGCGGTGCCAGATCGCCCGGGCCGGCCATCTGCCCGCCGTCCTGGTCCACCCGGACGGCACGGTCGAGATCCCCGACACGCCCGTCGGCCCCCCGCTGGGCTTCCGCGGCCTGCCGTTCACCACCGCCGAGGTGGAACTTCCCGAGGGCAGCCGGCTCGTCCTCTACACCGACGGCCTGGTGGAGGCCCGCACCCGGGACATCGACATCGGGCTGCGACTGCTCAGCGAGGCGCTGGCCCCACCCGGCCGGACCCCGGAGGAGACCTGCCAGGCCGTCCTGGAGGCGATGCTGCCGGCCCGTCACGAGGACGACGTCGCCCTGCTCGTCGCCACCACCCGGGCCCTGCCACCGGACCGGATCGTCGAGTGGGAGGTGCGCTCCGACCCGGCCGCCGTCGCCGAGGCCCGCGCCGCCGCCACCCGCCAGTTGGAACGGTGGGGCCTGGACGCACTGGTCTTCGGCACCGAGCTGATGCTGAGCGAACTGGTCACCAACGCGGTGCGCCATGCCGCCGGCCCGATCGGCGTGCGACTGCTCCACGACCGCCGGCTGATCTGCGAGGTCTCCGACGCCAGCAGCACCGCCCCGCACCTGCGGTACGCCGCGGCCAACGACGAAGGCGGCCGGGGGCTCTTCCTGGTCGCCCAGCTCAGTGCGCGCTGGGGCACCCGCTACACCAGCACCGGCAAGGTCATCTGGTGCGAGCAGGACATTCCCCGGCCGCAGCCACAGGGCTGATCGGCCGTCCGTTCCGCCGCCGACGAGCCCCGCCTAGACGGCCGGTCGAACCGCCACCGTGCTCGGCCCGAAGGGCTACGGCGCCGTCCAGGTCGCCCCGCCCGCCGACTCGATCAAGCTGAGCGGGGCCCACCCCTGGTGGGAGCTCTACCAGCCCGTCTCGTACGGCCTGAGCAGCCGGATGGGTACCGAGGCGCAGTTCAAGGCCATGGTGACGGCCTGTCACAACGCCGGGGTGAAGGTCTACGCCGACGCGGTGATCAACCACACCGGCGGCGTGAACCGGAGCAGCACCAGCTCCTACGGCGGCGCGAGCTTCAACACGGCGACGTACACGTACAACGACATCCCCTACAGCCGTGCGGACTTCCACGGCTCGCCGCCGTGCCCGAACGCGGACCTGGGCATCAACGACTGGAACAACGTCACCCAGGTCCAGGAGTGCCAGCTGGTCTCCTGTCGGACCTGAACACCGAGTCGGACACCGTCCGGGGCAGGATCGCCGGCTACCTGAACGGCATGGTCGACGCGGGGGTGGACGGCTTCCGGGTGGACGCGGCCAAGCATGTCGCCCAGGCCGACATGGCGAACATCCTCTCCCGGGTGCGCGACACCACCTGGGGCGGGCGGCCCTACGTCTACCAGGAGATCTTCCCCGGCAGCGGCGGTCAGCTCGCGCCGGCCGCGTTCGAGGGCAACGGCAGCGTGCTGGAGTTCACCTACGCCTACAAGCTGAAGGACCAGTTCAACGGCAACATCGCCAACCTGAGCACCTTCGGCCGGAGCTGGGGCTTCGAACCGAGGGACAAGTCCGCGGTCATGGTGACCAACCACGACCTGGAGCGCGACCGGACCACACTCACCTGCAACAGCGGCTCCAAGTGACAGCTGGCGCACATCTTCGAACTGGCCTGGAACCACGGCACCCCGCAGGTCTACTCCGGCTTCCGCTTCGCCGACAAGGACGACTCGTCGCCCGCCGACGGAGACGGCTACGTCACCGACGTCAACTGCGCCGACAACACCTGGACCTGCACCGACCGCGACCGGGGCATCGCCGACATGGTCGGCTGGCACAACGCTGCCCGGATACCTGCCCGCCGACCTGGCCGACGCCGCCCGGTACCAGAACCTGCTAGCGGCAGGGCACAGCCCGGCCCAGGACACCACCTACGAGATGAACATCCCGCTGCAGGCCCTGGGCATCGACCGGGCCACCCTGGAGAGCCGGGGCCTGGGCATCATGCTGATCCCCACCTTCGGGCAGTCGGCCATCGGCTCCCTGCCCCAGGACCCGACCGTGCTGGACGCGGCGACCGCGCCGTACAGCGCGGACCCCTCCACCTCCCACGAGAAGGACGACCATGACACCTTCCGGGTGCCCTTCGCCCGCGTAGGACGCTGGCCTCCGGGCCTGCCCCGGGCGGCGTCCCGCTCGGGGCGGACGACGGAAGTGCCTTCCGGGCTGGAGCGACAGGGCTTGACCAAGCTCCCGTCGTTCCAGCAGGAAGGCACTTCCCGCGTGCCCGCGCAGGGGAGTTGCGGCGGCGGCCTACGGCCGGGCGCGCGCACGGTGCACCGGGCCCCGCGCCGCCGTCACTGCTGGAACGGGCTCGGTTCCCAGCCTTGTCCGCCGATCGGGTGGACGTACAGCGGCCGGCCCTTCACCGCACTGGCGCGGAACGGCGTGCCGTGGCCGAGGTCGACGAGGAGCGTCCCCTTCCGGTCGCCGCTGGACCACTCCAGCTCCAGGTACCAGGACACGTCGTGGGAGTTGGTCCGTGCGGTGACCTCGATGACCTCCGGGTCGTGCTCGCTCACCTTGAGCGGCAGGCCGGTGCTGCCCTCGGTGACCACCGGCCGCGGGCGGGCCGCGTCCAGATCGAGGTCGTAGGAGTGGCGGTCGACTCCTCCGCCGCAGCCCTCGCCCATGGAGTAGGCGTTCCAGGCGAGGGGAGCCGCGATCCGGGTGACCCGGACGTTGAGGCCGGACAGCACCACGGTGTCCCCGCCGGTGCCCTGCACGATGAGCTCGATCGACTGGTAGCGGGCGGGAACCGCGCCGAGCCGGGAGACCCAGCCCGCCACGTCCGCGACCGCGGGCGGTCGAGGGACCTCGGACGGCGGGCGGTTGACCACGTACTGATCGCACGGGGTGTCCCACCCGGACGGCCGGACCGACACTTTGACAGGAGCGCTGGTGTCCGTCCCGCCGGTCGGCCCCTGCGAGCCCGCGCCCGCGCCCGCGCCTGCTTCGGTGGAGGCGAGGGCGGGGGAGGACGGCGAGTCGGTGCTGCCCGGGGCCGCAGATCCGGCGGGCGACCCGCGGTCCGCGGCCCGCGCGGAATCGGTGTCACCACCCGTGGCCGAGTTCAGCCCCGTGGCGACGGCCCCGATGGTGGCCAGCACCACGGCGACCGCCCCTGCGGCCAGGATCCCGCGGTGGCGGGCCCGCCACCGCGGCCGCGTCGCGCCGGGGACAAGGTCCGGTTCGGGGCGGGAGGAGACGGCCGGTCCGGCCTCGACGCCACCGCTCCTGTCGGGCGTCGCCTCCGCCTCGGTCCCGTTCGGACCCGTCGGTTCGGCTACGGGTGACGTTCTGCTCCCCCGGGTCGCGTGGACGACGACCCACAGTCGGTACAGCTCGACCAGTTCGTCCGGCGTCGCCCCGCACAGCCGCGCGAGGTGGTCCAGCGGGGCGAACTCCGTCGGCACCACGTCGCCGTTGCAGTAGCGGTGGAGCGTCGAGGTGCTCAGATGCAGTCTCTTCGCCAGCGCGCCGTAACTGAGCCCCGACCTGCTCTTCAGCTCCCCGAGCAGCCGCGCTGTCTCGTCCCGCTCCCTCAACTCCCGGACCCCCTCTGACACCGTTCCTCCGCCCCGCTCCTGCATCCCGCTCCTGCATCCCGTGGTGATCGCGCCTCACAGTCCCCGGCCGCCACCGGCGGTCGGGCTCGGCGCTGTCGCGTCCCCTGCGGGCCGGACCACGTGAAGTGATCGTCGGGACAGAAGCACGCCGCTCACGCTCCCGCGGTTCCCGCTGCCGGCCAGGCCGTTTCGCCGTCCCAGGGACGCGTCCCAGGAAGGGTACGTCTTCCCAGCTCAAAGGAGGTAAAGGCGTCCCAGCGTCCCAGATCGGGCGCCGGCCGTTGCTACTGGGACGAACCGGCCGACAAGCTTTCGGCGAACACCGAGAAGGAGCAACAGTGAGCATTGTTCAGGCGACCCGGACCGCGATACGCACCGGCGACCGTTTCAACCGCGGCGCGGTGGCGCTGACGATGGGCGGCATCCTGCTGATGACCGCGGCCTGCGGGGACGGCCAAGGCGAAGGGGGCGAGGCCCCCCGGGCAACGGGCAGCGCTGCCGTCGGCGGCCCGGCGGCCCCGACTGCGGACACGACGGCGGCCGCGGCCGCGCCGAAGGCGTCGGCCGCGGTGCTGAACGTCGAGCCGAAGGACGGCGCCCAGGGGGTCGCCCCCGACGCGCTTCAGGTGTCCGTCGCCCACGGCAAGCTCACCACCGTCGACGTGACCGACAAGAACGGCAAGCCCGTCCCCGGCTCGATCACCCCGGACGGCACCGGTTGGAAGCCCGCCGCCGCGCTCGCACCCGGCACGGCGTACACGGTGAACGCCCAGGCGACGGACGTCGACGGCCTTGCGGCGGCTTCCACCACCGCGTTCACCACGCGCACGCCCGACAAGCAGGTCTCCACCAACGACAACATCGCCGACGGTGGGACCTACGGCGTGGGCATGATCGTCAAGGTCGAGTTCAGCACGAAGATCGCGAACAAGGACGCCGTCGCCAAGGGCATCACCTTCGAGACCGACAACGGCACCGAGGTGAAGGGCCACTGGTTCGGCGACGGCCGGCTGGACTTCCGCCCGGCCGAGTACTGGAAGCCCGGCACCAAGGTCACCATCCACTACCGGCTGAAGAACGTCGAGGTCTCGCCGGGCGTCTACGGCGACGTGGACAAGGACGAGCCGTTCAGCATCGGCCGGTCGCAGGTGTCCACCGCGGACGCCGCCGCGCACCAGCTCACGATCGTCCGGGACGGCAAGACCACCACCGTGCCCGCCACCCTCGGCGACGAGAAGCACCCGTCGTGGGGCGGCACCATGGTGATCATGTCCAAGGAGAAGGTCACCCACATGAACTCCCGGACCGTCGGCCTCGGCGACGAGTACGACATCCCCGCCGTCCCGCACGCGATGCGGCTGACCGGGAGCGGCACCTACCTCCACGGCAACTACTGGTACAAGGGCGACCCCTTCGGCAAGGCGAACACCAGCCACGGCTGCGTCTCGCTCAAGGACGTGGAGGGCGGCAGCGACACCTCCGTCGCGGGCGCGTTCTTCAACAGCTCGCTTATCGGCGACGTGGTCAAGGTCGTGAACTCGAAGGAGAAGATCGTCGCCCCCGACAACGGACTCGGCGGCTGGAACCTCCCCTGGGCGAACTGGTAGACCCACCCACCCGTCCGTACCGCTCGTGACGAACCGGACGGGCGATCGCCGCACCGGGTGCTTGCGGCGGGAGGGGCCTTCACCGCGCACCCTGCCGGCGCCGCCCGGCCCGTGACGGTCCGTCGTGGTCGGCGGTGAAGGGTCCCTGGTCGACGAAGCGGCGCAGGAGACGGGCGACGGCGCGGGTGTCGGCCTGCGGCCGGGTGGCGGGCGTGTCCCCGCCACTGTCACAGCCACCCCGCCGCTCGCCGACCCCGTCCAGCACGTCCCGCCCGACACCGCCCATGCCGCGCCGCGTCTGGCCCGGGGAGACCGGCTGCTGATCGAGGTGACCGACACGGGGCGCGACCGGGCTCGCGCCGGCGCCGTTGACCAGGACGCCGAGCTCGGTGCGGCCGTGGCCTGCTGACGGTCACGAGCATCGCCGACCGGTGGGGCGTCGGCCCGTCCCCGGGGCAGGGGGCGCCGGGCGGAGGCCGCGCTCCCCACCCACGGCAGCCTTCCCCGCTCTCACCTGCCGGGCCCGGACGTCCGGGCCCGGCGCAGCCGGTCGGTCACCCGCAGCAGGGCTTGCACTCCTTCACCTGGACGTTGTCGATGACCGGGCCGTACGCCCCGGCGACGGTGCTGGTGAAGCTCAGCGTGGTGGACGCGCCCTGCGCGACGAAGCTGAACTGGTGCCCGACGTAGCCCATGGCGGTCCTCGTCCGGCCGGTGATGTCGAAGGTGAAGTCCTGGAAGTTCTGGCCGTCGATCAGCGCCCGGCCGGTTCGCAGGGCCACCCCGCCCTCCGGGTTGCCGGCGAGCGCGTAGGTGACGGAGTAGGTGGCGCCCGGGACGGTGGTGAAGCTCTGGGCGACGGTACCGCTGCCGGAGCCGTTGAGGTCCAGCGACTGGTCGCCCTCGGCGGCCTGCCAGAAGCCGGCGCCGATCAGGTCCACACTGCCGGCGGTGACCTGCCACGGGCCGATGGCCTGGCCGGCGGTCAGGCCGGTGAAGGCGTTCGCCGGGGCCTTGGGCGTCTCGAAGCTGCCGTCGTCGAAGTGGCTGAGAGCGCGGTGGCCGCCGGCGGCCTGGGCCGGGGCAGCCAGTGCGGTGGTGCCGGCGACGAGCACGGCGGCGACGGCGAGGCGGGTGCGCGAGAACGACATGGAGGGTCCTCCAGGGCTGGTGGATGAGGCCGGTCGGCGATCGGCCGTGCACAGAGCTTCTGTGGTCGCGGTGATCTCTGCCAAGACCGGACGAGGGGTGCCCGGTGTTGCGTGGAGTCTGCGGGTGAGCTCTCGCGCGCCGGTTTCAACGGGTCGGAGCCCGCCGCGCCGGGCCGGGCGGCCCTGTTCTGACGGTCGGTCCGGGTCGGACGGGCAGTCCCCTCCGGGGCGCGGGACGTATCGTGCACGCCCCTCTCGGGCCGTGCACTCAAAAACCCGTTGGCGAGTCACGGGGAGCATTGCTAACCTGCCGGAGGCCGTACGAGAGAGAGCGAGGAGGTGGTACCCGTGAACGTATTGACGTGGGTGCTCTCCTCCGGGGTCACGGTCGGGCGATAGGTCGTCCGGGAGCGCCGTTCACAAGCACTCCCGAAAGGCACGACCATGCAATTCACTTCTGAGCAGCGCCTCGACGACGGCGTCCTCGAGCGCGAATTCACCCTCGGCGAGATCCCCGGCATCCTGTGGACGCCCGGGGCGGCATCCGCGTCCGCGCCGGTGCCGCTGATCCTGCTCGGCCACCCCCCGCTCGGGCTGCGCGGGATGTACCCCCGGCTGGTGGATCGGGCCCGGCAGGCCGCGGCGGACGGCTTCGCCGCCGCCACCATCGAGCTCCCGGGGAGCGGTGACCGGCCCCGTTGGGCCGCCGCCGAGCAGGCTCGCGCCGAGCTGCGCCGGGCCATGGAGGCCGGCGAACCGATCGGTGACGAGATCATCGACGCCCTCGTCCTCCCGCTGGTCGAAAGGGCGGTCCCGGAATGGCAGGCCGCCTTGGACGCGCTCCTCGCGCTGCCCGAGATCGGCGGTCCGGTGGGGTACTCGGGGGGAGTGATCTCCATCGGGACCAGGCTGGCGGTGGTCGAGCCGCGCATCTCGGCCGCCGTTCTGTTCGCCGGGAGTTTCGTTCCTCGCGCGATGTTCGAGGAGGCCCGCCGGGTCACCATTCCGCTGCACGTCCTGCTGCAGTGGGACGACGAGGGGAACGACCGGCAGGCGGCCCTGGATCTGTTCGACGCCTTCGGCTCCAAGGAGAAGACGCTGCACGCCAACATGGGTGGGCACACCGGCGTCCCGCAGTTCGCGGGGGACGCGGCGGCCCGATTCTTCACCCGGCATCTGAGCTAGCCGCCCACCACCCCCGCCGTCGGGCCGGCAGCAGACGGTAGGCCGGACCGGCCGGGATGATGCTCGTCGAGGGCACCCGGCTCTCCTCGGCGGCTCTCCGCATCGTGGGCTCCTGCCAGTTCGGCAGGGGCCCACGGTGCCCGGGGCCGTGAACATTTCGATTTTGGTGGAGCTTCGAGTGCCGGCCGGACTCGTGCACCGGCGCTACGGCTGCTCAGAACCAGCTGTCGAGCCACAGTCTGGCGCGCCAGTCGGCGTACGGGATGCTCTGCCCCGTGTAGAGCGGGACGAAGTGGACGAAGTTCCAGCCGATCAGCAGGACGAGCACCCCGGCCACCAGCACGCCCCGCACACGGCGCCGGTCGCTCGCCCCCGGCGGCCCGGGCAGGGCTCCCAGCATCATCGTCACGGCCAGGCTCAGGTAGGGCACGAAGGCGACCGCGTAGAAGGAGAAGATCGTGCGGTCCTGGTAGAGGAACCAGGGCAGGTAGCCGGCCCCCACCCCGCACAGGACGGCGCCGGCGCGCCAGTCGCGTCGCAGCGCCCACCGGAAGAGGAGGTACACCAGCGCGCAGCAGGCCGACCACCACAGCAGCGGTGTTCCCAGGGCGAGGATGGTCTGCGAGCAGGCGGTCGCCGCGGGGCAGCCGGCCGTGCCGGGCTCCGCCTGGGTGTGGTGGAACAGGACGGGGCGCCCGAGGACCAGCCAGCTCCAGGGGTTCGATTCGTACGGGTGGGGCGTGTGCAGCCCCACGTTGAACTGGTAGACGTCGTACTCGTAGTGCCACAGGCTGCGGAGCGGGGCCGGGATCCAGGACCAGGTGCCGCCGCGGCCGTCCGCCCAGTGCCGCCCGTACCCGTGGTCGGAGCGGAGCCAGCCGGTCCAGGTCGCCAGGTAGGTCAGGGCGGTGACCAGGACGAGGGACAGTGCCGACCAGAGGTCCTTGCGCAGCACCGCGCGGTAGGGGTGGTGCGCTCCCGCGGTGCGGCGGGCGCCGGCGTCCCACAGCAGGGTGAGGACGAGGAAGAAGGCGAGGAAGTACAGGCCGTTCCACTTGACCGAGGCCGACAGTCCGAGGAAGAGGCCGGCCGCGAGCCGCCAGGGGCGCGGGCCCGTCCCGGCGCGGGCGGCGGTGTGCCCGTCCGGGTGTGCCCGGTCGTCCCCGTCCCCGCGCCCGGCCCCGCCGACCGGCAGGGCGGCGGCGAGCCGGTCCCGCGTGCGGTCCCGGTCGACCAGCAGGCAGCCGAACGCCGCCAGGGCGAAGACCATCACGACGAGGTCGAGCAGCGCGGTGCGGCTCATCACGTAGTGCAGGCCGTCCACCGCCATCAGTGCCCCGGCCAGGCAGCCCAGCAGGGTGGAGCGGAACAGGCGGCGCCCGATGCGGCACAGCATCAGCACCGAGAGCGTGCCCAGGGCCGCCGTCATGAAGCGCCAGCCGAACGGGCCGAGGCCGAACATCCACTCGCCGAGGGCGATCACCCACTTGCCCGCCGGTGGGTGCGCGACGAAGGCCCCGGCGTCGGAGAGCGGGATCACCTGGGGGCGGCCCAGGATCTGCGGGTCGGCGACCAGGCGGTCCGGCCAGCTGCCCTCGTAGCCGAGCCGCAGCAGGGACCAGGCGTCCTTGGCGTAGTACGTCTCGTCGAACACGACCGCCCGCGGGCTGTCCAGCCGCCAGAAGCGCGCCAGCCCGGCGAGGAGGGTCACCAGCAGCGGCCCGCCCCAGCCGGACCAGCGCGCCAGGCGGCGCAGCGCCGCCGGGGACAGCCGGGGCGGGCGCCGCATCCGCGACCCGGGCTCGGGGAACGGCGTCACCAGGCGGTCGCGCACGGAGAGCTGCGGGCGCGCGGCGTACCCGGCGCGGTGCAGCTGCCGCTCCCACGGGGTCGGCCGGCGGTCGGCCGGCTGCCGCTGTGGGCCGGCCGGGGCGGTCGCGTTCTCGGGGATCACGTGGTGGGCCTTCTCCTCGGGGAGGCTTGGACGAGCGGGGACGGGGTGCCCGGCGGCCGGCGGTTCACTCACGGGCCGGGGCGTTCCTCACCCGACGGGACCGCCCGCACCCGGCCGGGGCGCCGGCCGGGTGGCCGAGATCCGGTCCGGCCCCGTCGCCGGCCTCGGCGTCGACAGGCGGTACGGTGCCGGCGCCCCTTCGGCGGTGGAGGCCGGGCGGCCGGGTGACGTCATCGTCACCGACTCGGCGGAGACCAGGGGCCGGGGTCGGGGGCCGGCCGGCCCGCCCCGGGAGAAGGAACCCGCGAGGACCAGCAGCGCGACGCAGAGCCCGGCGGCGGTCAGTACCGACCCGGCGGCCGTCCACGCCGTCCGGGCCCGCTTCCGCGCCTGCACGCCGGCGTGCAGGCGATGCCGGTGGCGGTCCTCGTACGGCTCAACCTCCTGCTCCTCGCGCATCATCCGTACCAGCTCCTGCTCGAAGCGATCCATGGCTCCCCTCCTCACACGACCCCCCTCACACGACCCACCTCGTCCGGCCCTCGGCGCACGGCCCTCGGCGCACGGCCTTCAGCACCGGACACGTTCCTCACTCGACCGGGCTGACCGCCTCCGCCAGCAACTGCCGCAACCGCGCGACGCCACGGGCCGTCAGCGACCGGGCGGTACCCACCGGGCACCCGAGCACCTCCGCGACCTGACCCTCGGGCAGGTCCTGGTAGTAGCGCAGCACCACCGCGGCCCGCTGCCGGGCCGGCAGCAACGCCAGCACGGCCTCCAACCTGGTCCGCTCGTCCACGGCCGCCGCCTCGTCCGCCGCTCCGGGCGGGTCGGGCAGCCGGCCGACGGGCTGCTCACCCCACCAGCGCCGCCGCGCCGAGCGGGCCGCCGCACGGGCCAGCACCTTCCGTACGTACGCCTCGGGCGCCTGCTCGGCCACCCTCGGCCAGGCGAACCAGAGCTTGACGAGCGCCTCCTGCAGCAGGTCCTCCGCCCGGTGCCGGTCCCCGCCGGTGAGCAGCCGCGCCAGGTGGAGCAGCGCCGGCCAGCGAGCCGCCACGAAGCGGTCGAACGCGTCGACCCGCGCCTGCCCCGTCACCCTCGACCCCTTGCTTCCCCGCCGAGCGCGCCGACCCCTGCCGCGCTCCCGCCGAGCCGAGGGCCGCGCGCGTCGTCGCCCACGCGCGCCGCCGCAGGACCGCGGACGCGCTCCTGTACACCTGATAAGACACTGGGCCCCACGCCGCTATGCACCCCGCACCTGTGGCGTGGGTCACATCCGGGGCGCGGGGTGGCCGCACCCCTCGGCACCGACCCGGCCGCGGACGACTTCCCGCCTGTCAGGTGGCGGGACGTCATCGGCCGATCCGGGAGGGGCCGTACAGGTACGGGCGCCAGATCCTGGCCGGACTCGGCACCGACGCGATCGCGGGCGGCGACACGGGGGCCGCCTGCGCCTGGCCATGCGGCCCGTGGGCGTGCGGGACGGTCCGCGGGAGTCGGGAAACGACGGTCCGCAGGCGTCGGGAAACGACGGTCCGCAGGCGTCGGGGAGGGACGGTCCGGGCGGTCGACACCGGTGCCGTCCGCGGTGGTTGGGCTTCGCGGGCGAGCGGGCGAGCGGGCGAGCGGGCGAGCGGGCGAGCCCGGGCCCGGGCGCCGGGCGCCGGGCGCCGGGCCGGAGGCCCGCCGCTATTCGGCGACGAACGTGCTGTGGCTCCAGGTGAAGACCCGCAGGCGGTCGGCCCCGGACCGCAGGGTCTCGGGGGTCGGGCGGTAGTGCTCGTAGCGGTTTCCGCGGAACAGCTTCAGGGTGGTGTCGAGGTCCGTGACGTGGTGGATCCGGTGGTCGTCGGGGAGTTCACCGGCGGGGCCGCCGAGCAGGATCACGTTGGGATGCTTGTCGATCATGCTGAGCCTTTCGGTCGACGCGGGAATCAGGGGTGGCCCGTGGTTCAGCCGACGGAGGTGCCGAGGGCGGCGGAGAAGCGGTCCACCAGCTCGTCGAGGGCGGTGGCGGCGGCCGGTGCCAGGTCGGTGGCGCCGTCCGGCGTGGCGAGGATGTGGCTGTCCAGGACGAACCAGCCCTGGGTGACGTGCGCGGCCCCCATCGAGGACAGGACCGGGCGCAGCGCGTAGTCCACCGCCAGGACGTGCGCCGGGGAGCCCCCGGTGGCCAGCGGCAGGACGGTCTTCCCGGCCAGCGCGTACTGCGGCAGGAGGTCGAGCAGGCACTTCAGCAGGCCGGAGTAGGCGGCCTTGTAGATGGGGGTGCCGACCACCACGCCGTCGGCCTCGCGGATGAGTTCGGCGATCTCGGCGACCGCCGGGTGGTGGACGTCGGAGCCGGTGAGAACGTCGGCGGGCAGCCTGCGGACCTCGACCGCGGTGACCTGGTGGTGCTGTGCGTCGAGGCGGCGGGCGGCCTCGCCGAGCAGTCGGGTCGTTCTGGACACGGCGGACGGGCTGCCGGAGAGGGTCAGGACACGGGCCATGGGAACCTCGGGGGAGTGGGGCGCGGCGGGGTGGATGTCGATGGCGGGGCGTGCGCCGCGGGGTGTCAGGCGGCAGGCTGGGCGGAGGCGATCTCGAAGACCTCGGCGATGGTCCGGGCCTCCAGCAGGTCGGGGAGCGAGAGCCTGCGGCCGGTGACCCGCTCCAGGGCGGTGAGCAGGGTCAGCAGGTGCAGGGAGTCCCAGCCGGGGAGTTCGTCGAAGTCCACGGTGGCGTCCTGCGGTGCGATGTCCAGGCCCAGTTCGTCCCCGGCCACGGTGATCAGCTCCCGCAGCCCGTCGGTGTCGCTCATGCGTGCGCTCCTTCCAGAAGGCCGGCCGGGTCGGCGTCGAGCCGCAGGTGGCCGGGCGGGTGCAGTGCGGTGCTCAGGTCGTGGCGGAAGGCGAGGCCCTCGCTCACGGAGGTGTCGGTGCCGTTCTGCACGGGGGTGAACCCGTAGCGGGGGAAGAGGTCCTTGACGACGTGGTTGCGCGGGGTCGGCCGGTAGTGTCCGGTGACCGCGTGCAGGCCGGCGCCGTCGGCGAGGCCCAGGACGGCGGAGAGCACGCCCTGTTCGATGCCGCGGGAGAACACCCGGCAGCTGAGCAGGAAGTTGTCGATCCGCAGTTCGCCGTCCCTGCGCTCCAGGAAGACGGCGCCCACCAGGCCGTTGTCGCCGAACCGGTCGGCGGAGCGCACCGTCAGGATCCCGGAGCCCTCCGCCGCGGCGTACGCGGCGACTTCGGCGGGTTGCAGTCTCCGGGTGGTCAGGTTGAACTGGTTCGTCCGAAGGGTGAGTTGGGAGACCCTGGGCAGCTCCTCGGAGGTCACCGGCCGCAGCCGGACCTTGACACCGAGTTCGTCCAGATAGTCCGCGACCGAGGCGAAGCCCTGCAGGAAGTCGCTGCGGGCCACCTCGCCCCGGTAGAGCTCGGCCCGGGTGCGGTCCTCGCCGGTCAGCCGCCGGACGTCGAACCAGCCGTCCCGCAGCAGCCGTTCGACGTGGAGGGCGGGCTCGTCGTCGACGGCCACCACGGCCACCTCGGGCAACTCATGTCGGACCAGCCCGCGTTCGAAGGTGGAGTCGTCGACGAAGACGAAGCCGCCGGTGGCGAGATTGAGCGCCTTGGCGAGGGCGGTGATGCTCTCCGACTTGGGCCGCCAGTCGGCGGTCACCCGGACGAAGTCCTCATGGCGCAGCGTCATGTCGGGGTGGTCGCGCAGCACGTCGAGCACCGGCTCGCGGTCGTTCTTGCTGACGGCGGCCAGCAGCACGCCCTGCGAGCCGATCTGCTTGGCCACCCGCTGGAACGCCCGGAACGCCTCGCCCCGGTGGCCGCCGGCGACTTCGATGCCCTCCGGGCCGTCGTCGCCCAGGATCCCGCCCCAGACGGTCTGGTCCAGGTCGAGGACGAGCACCTTGCTGGTGAGGCCGGCGACATGGCGGGCCAGGTGGCCGATCTCGCGGGCGTAGGCGGCCAGCAGGGGCTCGGACAGGTGCACCTTGGCATAGACGTCCAGCCGGGGATCGGCGGCGGGGACGCCCTCGGCGAGCAGCGGGTCGAGGTCGATCACGACCACCGAGGCGTTGTCCGCGCCGAGGCGCAGCAGCCGGGCGTTCGCCTCCCGCCAGAGCGCGCCCAGCTCGGCGCGGGAGCGGTGGTCGATCAGCTGGGCGGTGTACCGGCGGGGCAGGGGCAGGGTGTTGAGCACCAGGGTGCCGCGCGCGGTGTCCGCGAAGCGGGCCGCCAGCTTCTCGACCAGGGCGGTCTTCTCGGCGAGCACCCGGGCCACGTCGGCCGGCCGCCAGGGCAGCGGCACCTCGTCGAAGACCACGGTCGGGTCCAGCAGGCAGAGCGCCAGGTCGGGGGAGGCCGCGTAGAGCGCGCTGCCCGGGTCCGACAGCTCGAACACCCAGCTGTCGAAGACGCCTTGGTAGGGGCGCAGCAGTAGTCCGTGCCGGGCCAGCTCGCCGGTCAGTGGACCGAGCAGCGGGCCGACCGTGCCGTGGCCGACGACGGCCACGGTGAGTGCGGGGGTGCCCGGGTGGGCGGCCAGCACCTCGTCGGGGTCGAGTCCGCCCAGCACCCGGCCCGCGTGCGCCGTCTGCCGGGCGTCCGCCTCGGCGAGCAGCGCGCGGACGGCCGGGTACTCGGCGGCGAGCCGTCCGCCGCGGCGGAGGTCGAGCAGGGTGCGCGCCGGATCGGCGGCCACGGGCGTCTCCATCGGGTCCTCTCCTGGGTGCGTCGGGGCCGGGCCGCCCGGGACGGGTTGCCCCGGCGGGGGCCGGTGCGGGGCGCGGCGTCGGGAGCACGCCGGGGGCCGCAGGGCCCATCGTGGGCGGGCCGGCTGAAGCGAGTCTGAATCGCGGGGGCCCACCCGTGGGGGCGGGGGCGGGCGGACCCGGCCCGGGCGCGGCGAAGCTCTTTGGCCGCGGTTGAGGGGTGGTTTGGCGGACCCCCGGAAGGTGGTCCGGTGCGCGCGCCGCCGCACTTCAGGACCATCACAAGAGACCGGGAGGCACCGGTTGGACCCGCTGGAACCCGTGCGGCCGCCGCGCCGGCGAAGAGCCGGACGGTGGGCGCTGGATCACCTTCTGCTGCCGATGCGGTGGTACGCCGCAGGCTGGGGGGTGCCGGTACCGCTCTTCGACGGTACCGAGCAGTGCGATCCGCAGACCTCCGATCCGCAGACGTCCGACCCGCAGACGTCCGCCGGCGCCGGCCCGCCGGCCGGGCACCCCGAGCGGCTGGTGCCCGGCGTACCGCCCACCCCCGTCGAACGGGACCTGTGGGAGCGGCTCGCCAGGCTCTCCTGACCCGGAGCGGACGCAGACCGACGTTCAGGGGCGGTTTAGCCGGCCCGCCGACCATGACCGCACGGGCGGGGCCCACCGGCGCCGCCCGTGCCCCCCAGAGCCTCGACGAGGAGCACGCACCCCGCGATGACCGCCAAGCCCGAGCACTCCGCAGCCGCCCCCGTCCCTGCCCGCCCCGCCGCGTCCGGCGCCGAAGCCACCGGCCCGCGCGCGGTCCCGTCGCCGCCCCTCGCCGTCGCCGTGGTCGGCCTCGCCGCCCGTCTGCCCGGGGCCTGCGGGCCGCAGGCGTTCTGGACACTGCTGCGCGAGGGCCGGGACGCCGTCGGGGAGCCGCCCGCCGACCGGTGGCCGCAGGACACCCCGGGCGTGCCGGGGGCCGGTGCGTTCCTGGACCGGATCGACACCTTCGACGCCGGCTTCTTCGGGATCTCGCCGCGCGAGGCCGCCGCCATGGACCCGCAGCAGCGGCTGGCGCTCGAACTCGGCTGGGAGGTGCTGGAGGACGCCGGCACCGTGCCCGCACGGCTGCGCGACAGCCGCACCGGCGTCTTCGTCGGCGCCTTCCTGGACGACTACGCCGCGCTGGTGCACCGGCGCGGCCCCGACGCGGTGGACCGCCACACGCTGACCGGTCTCAACCGGGGCATGCTCGCCAACCGGCTCTCCTACCAGCTGGGCCTGCGCGGGCCCAGCCTGACCGTGGACACCGCCCAGTCCTCCTCGCTGGTCGCGGTGCACCTGGCCTGCGAGAGCCTGCGCAGCGGCGAGTCGGACCTCGCCGTCGCCCTCGGCGTGAACCTGATCGCCGGGCCCGACAGCACGCTCGGGGCCGCCCGCTTCGGCGGCCTGTCACCGCACGGCCGCAGCCGGCCCTTCGACGCCGCGGCCGACGGCTACGCGCGGGGCGAGGGCGGGGTCGCCGTCCTGCTGAAGCCGCTGGCGGCGGCGCTCGCCGACGGCGACCCGGTGTACGGCGTCGTCCTCGCCAGCGCCACCGGCAACGACGGCGCCACCGACGGACTCACCGTTCCCGGCGCCGACGGCCAGGCCCTGGTGCTGGAGGCCGCCTACCGGCAGGCCGGGGTGGACCCGGCGCGCGTCCAGTACGTCGAACTCCACGGCACCGGAACCGCCGTCGGCGACCCGGTCGAGGCGGCCGCCCTCGGCCGGGTGCTCGGTGCGGGGCGCGATCCCGGAGCGCCGCTGCTGGTGGGCTCCGCGAAGAGCAACGTCGGACACCTGGAGGGTGCCGCCGGGCTGGTCGGCCTGCTGAAGACCGTCCTCTCCCTGCACCACCGCGAGCTGCCGCCCACCCTCCACCACGAGAACGCCGATCCGGCCATCGACCTGGCGGGTCTGCGGCTGCGCGTGGCGACCGACCTCGTCCCGTGGCCGGCCCCGCCGGCCGACGCCGGGGAGGGCGGGGACGGCGCCCTGCTGGCCGGGGTGAGCTCCTTCGGCATGGGCGGCACCGATGTCCACGTGGTGCTGACGTCCGCCCCGCCGGCGCCCGTCGCGCCCGCGCCCGCCGCGCTGCCCGCGCCCGTGCTGCTCTCCGGCCGCGGACCGCGCGCCCTGCGCGGGCAGGCCGCCGCCCTCCGCGCCCACCTGGACGCCCACCCCGCGCTCGGCCCCGCCGAGATCGCCGCCCCGCTGGCCACCGCCCGCACCGCCTTCGAGGACCGGGCCGCCGTCGTCGCCGGGGACCGCTCCGGCCTGCTCGCCGCCCTGGACGCCCTCGCCGAGGGCGAGGACGCGCCCGGCCTGACCGTCGGCAGCGCCGGGACCGTCGGCGGGACGGCCTTCCTGTTCCCCGGCCAGGGCAGCCAGCGACCCGGCGCCGGGCGCCAACTGCACCGCCGTTTCCCGGCGTTCGCCGATGCGCTGGACGAGACCGTGGCCGCCCTGGACCCGCACCTCGACCGCCCGCTCGGCCCGCTGCTCCTCGCCGAACCCGGCAGCCCCGAAGCCGGCTTGCTGGACGACACCGCGTACACCCAGCCGGCCCTGTTCGCCCTCGGCACCGCCCTGCACGCCTTGCTGCGCTCCTGGGGGGTGGTGCCGGACGCCGTCGCCGGGCACTCGATCGGGGAGATCGCCGCCGCGCACGCCGCCGGGGTGCTGACCCTCGCCGACGCCGCCGTGCTGATCACCGCACGGGGCCGGCTGATGTCCCGGCTGCCCCGCGGCGGCGCGATGGTCGCCGTCGAGGCGGCCGAGGAGGAAGTGCTCCCGCTGCTCTCCGGGCGGGAGGAGGAAGTGGGCGTCGCCGCCGTCAACGGCCCGCGCGCCGTGGTGCTCTCCGGCACCGAGCAGGCGGTCTCCCAGGTCGCGGAGCGGCTCGCCGCCCTCGGCCGCCGGACCCGTCGCCTGCGGGTGAGCCACGCGTTCCACTCGCCCCTGATGACGCCCGCTCTCGCCGAGTTCCGTACCGTCGCCGCCGGGCTGACGTACGCCCCGCCCGGGGTGCCGCTGGTCTCCACCCTCACCGGCCTGCCGGTCGGTCCGGACACCCTGGCCGACCCCGAGCACTGGGTCCGGCACGCCCGGCAGGCCGTACGCTTCGCCGACGGCGTCCGCAGCCTGCACGGCCTCGGCGTGCGCACCCACCTCGAACTCGGGCCGGACGCCGTCCTCAGCGCCCTGGCCCGGAACACCGCCGTGGCCGACGGGCTCGGGACGGAGGTGGTCGGGGCTGCCCTGCTGCGCTCCGGACGGCCGGAGGAGGCCACCGCGCTCGGCGCGCTCGGACTGCTGCACGTGCGGGGCGGCCGGGTCGACTGGCCGGCCTACTTCGGGACGGGGACCGGCCCTGCGGCGGCCCGGCCGACGGGGCTTCCCACCTATGCGTTCCAGCGGGAGCGGCACTGGCTGACCGCCGGGCCCGAACTCCCCACCGCCGCACCGGACACCGGTCCTGACACGGCCACGGCCGGGCCCGGACCGGTGGCCGAGCCCGTACCCGCCGCCGGTCCGGAGCCGCGCCGGCGGCCCGGGCGCGACCTGCTGGAGCTGGTCCGCGCCCAGGCGGCCGTCGTGCTCGGCCACGTCACCCCGCACACCCTCGGCGGGGGCAGGACCTTCAAGGACCTCGGCCTGGACTCGCTCGGCGCCGTCGAACTCCGCGACCGCCTGGCGGCGGCCACCGGGCGGGACCTGGCCGCGTCCGTCGTCTACGACCACCCGACACCCGAGGCGCTGGCCGAGCACCTGCGCGGCGACGACCGCGCCGACGGCCTGGCCGGGGTGGCGGTTGCGCCTGTGGCGGTGGACGAGCCGATCGCGATCGTGGGGATGGCCTGCCGTTATCCGGGTGGGGTGGGTTCGCCGGAGGATCTGTGGCGGCTGGTGGCGGAGGGGCGGGACGCGATCTCCGGGTTCCCGACCGATCGCGGCTGGGACCTCGACGGCCTCTACGACCCGGACCCCGACCGGCCCGGCACCACGTACACCCGGCACGGCGGATTCCTGGACGCCGCCGGCGGCTTCGACGCGGAGTTCTTCGGGATCTCGCCGCGGGAGGCGGCGGCGATGGATCCGCAGCAGCGGTTGCTGCTGGAGTCGTCCTGGGAGGCGCTGGAGCGCGCCGGGATCGACCCGGCCGCCCTGCGCGGCACCCCGGCCGGCGTCTACGTCGGCGCGACCGCGATGGAGTACGGCCCCCGCCTCTACGAAGGTGCGGACGGCGGGGACGGCTATGTGCTGACCGGCAGCACCACCAGCGTGATCTCCGGCCGGGTGGCGTACGCGCTCGGTCTGGAGGGGCCGGCGGTGACGGTCGACACGGCCTGCTCGTCCTCGCTGGTGGCCCTGCATCTCGCGGGCCAGGCGCTGCGCTCGGGTGAGTGCTCGCTCGCGCTGGCGGGCGGTGTCACCGTGATGGCCACCCCTGGCATGTTCGTGGAGTTCAGTCGGCAGCGGGGTCTGTCGGCGGACGGTCGGTGCAAGTCGTTCGCGGCGGGTGCGGACGGGACGGGGTGGAGCGAGGGGGTGGGTGTTCTCGTTCTTGAGCGGCTTTCCGATGCTCGGGCGAGGGGGCATCGGGTGTTGGCGGTGGTGCGTGGGTCGGCGGTGAATCAGGACGGTGCGAGTAATGGTCTGACGGCGCCGAACGGTCCTTCGCAGGAGCGGGTGATCCGGTCGGCGTTGGCGTCGGCGGGTCTGTCGGCCGGTGATGTGGATGCGGTGGAGGCGCACGGGACGGGGACGCGGTTGGGTGACCCGATCGAGGCGCAGGCGCTGCTGGCCACGTACGGCCGGGGCCGCGCGGAGGATCGGCCGTTGTGGTTGGGGTCGTTGAAGTCGAACATCGGGCATGCGCAGGCGGCTGCGGGTGTCGGTGGTGTGATCAAGATGGTGCGGGCGATGTCGGAGGGGGTGTTGCCGGCGTCGTTGTACGCGGATGAGCCCTCGCCGTTGATCGACTGGTCGTCGGGCGGGGTGGAGTTGTTGTCGCGGTCGCGGGAGTGGCCGGAGGTGGGGCGTCCGCGGCGGGCGGCGGTGTCGTCGTTCGGGATCAGCGGGACGAACGCGCATGTGATCCTGGAGCAGCCGCCCGTGGAGCCTGCAACGGAGTTGGAGTCGGTCGCGGCTCCGGTGACGGTGTGGCCGGTGTCGGCGCGCACGGAGGGTGCGTTGCGGGAGCAGGCGGGGCGTCTGCTGGCGTGGGTGGCGGAGCGGCCGGAGCTCGAAGCTTCCGGTGTGGGGCGGGCGTTGGTGTCGTCGCGGTCGGCGTTCGAGCGTCGGGCGGTGGTGCTGGGGTCGGACCGGGCCGAGTTGGTGGCGGGGCTTGCGGCGTTGGCGTCGGGGGCGGAGTCGGCCGGGGTGGTCCAGGGCGGGGCGCTCGGTGGGCGGACGGCGTTCGTGTTCACCGGTCAGGGCAGTCAGCGGGTCGGTATGGGGCGTGAGTTGTACGAGGCGTTCCCGGTGTACGCGGCGGCCTTCGACGAGGTCTGCGCGGCGTTCGAGCCGCATCTGGAGCGTTCGCTGCGGGAGGTGGTGTTCGAGGAGACGGGTCTGCTGGACCGCACCGCCTACACCCAGCCCGCCCTGTTCGCCGTCGAGGCCGCACTCGTCCGGCTGCTGGAGTCGCACGGCATCACCCCGGATCTCGTCGCGGGCCATTCGATCGGCGGGGTGGTGGCGGCCCATGTGGCGGGGGTGTTCTCGCTGGCCGACGCGGCGGCGCTGGTGGCCGGTCGTGGCCGGTTGATGGAGTCGGCGCGGGCCGGTGGTGCGATGCTGGCGATCGAGGCCGCCGAGGAGGAGGTGCTGGCCGAACTGGCCCGCCGCGAGGGTGTGTTGTCGCTCGCGGCGGTGAACGGCCCGCGCTCGGTGGTGGTCTCGGGCGACGAGGACGCCGTCCTGCATCTTGCCGAGGTGTGGCGCGAACGCGGGCGTCGGGTAAGGAGGCTGACGGTCAGTCATGCCTTTCATTCGCCGCACATGGACTCGGTGCTGGCGGAGTTCCGGGCGGTCGCCGAGACGGTCGAGTACCGGGAGCCGCTGATCCCCGTCGTCTCGGACGTGACCGGAACCCTCGCCACGGCCGCCGAACTGGCCGACCCCGGCTACTGGGCCGGGCACATCCGCTCCGCCGTCCGCTTCCACGACGCCGTCCGCGCCCTCCGCGAACAGGGCGCCAGCACGATCGTCGAGATCGGCCCCGACGCCGTCCTCACCGCCTTCGTCCGGGACACGCTGGACGACGACACCGGCACGGCAGCCGTCCCGCTGCTCCGCCGCAACCGGCCGGAGGCGCACGGCCTGGCCCTCGCACTCGCCCGGCTGCACACCGCCGGCGCCCCGGCCGACGTGCTGCTCCCGCTGCTTCCCGGGCCGACGCCGGCCCTCGACCTCCCCACCTATGCCTTCCAGCACACCCACTACTGGGTGTCGCCCCGGCCGGCCGCCGACGCCGCCGCCCTCGGCCTGTCCGAGGCGGATCACCCCCTGCTCGCGGCGGCCGTCGGACTCGCCGACGACGGGGGGCTGCTGCTCACCGGCCGGATCTCGCTCGCCGACCGGACCTGGCTCGCCGACCACGACATCCTCGGCACCCCGCTGCTGCCGGGCACGGCGTTCCTCGAACTCGCCCTCGCCGCCGCCGGGCGCCTCGGCACGGACGCGGTCGACGAGTTGACCCTGCACGCCCCGCTGCCGCTGCCCGCCGGCGGCTCGGTCCAGCTCCAGATCGCGGTCGGCCCGCCGGACGAGCAGGGCCGCCGGACGCTGGCGATCCATGGCCGCCCGCACCGGTCGGGCCAGGGAGCCCAGGACGACAGCGAAGGCTGGACCCGGCACGCCGACGGTCTGCTCGGCGCCCCCCAGGCCGTTGCGCAGGCGCCGACGCCGACCGCCTGGCCCCCGTCCGACGCCGAACCGCTGGACGTCGACGCGCTGTACGGCCGGCTGCTCGGCCACGGCTACGCGTACGGCCCGGCCTTCCAGGGCGTCCGCGCGGCCTGGCGGTGCGGCCCGGAGCTGTTCGCCGAACTCGCGCTCGACGACCAACAGGCCCGGGACGCCGCCGACTACGGCGTCCACCCCGCCCTGCTGGACGCCGCCCTGCACCCGCTCGTCGACGCCGAGGCGGCCGGGCAGGACGTCGGCGCGACGGGCCTGCCGCTGCCGTTCTCGTTCGGTGCGGTCCGGCTGCACGCCCAAGGCCCGGACGTCCTGCGCATCCACTGGGCGCCCGCCGCCGAGGGCGGCTCCACGCTGACCGCCGCTGACGCCGAGGGCCGGCCCGTGCTGTCGGTCGGGGCACTGGCCCTGCGCAGTGCACCACGTGTGGCCGCGTCGGCGACCGACAGCCGGGGCGCCCTGCACCGCGTCGACTGGCAGCCGCTGCCCGGCGGCGCCCCCGTCCGCGACGCCGCCGTCGGCCGGGTGCTGGTCCTGGGCCGGGCACCGGAGGGTCTGACGGAGCTGCCCGCCGTACCCGACCTGGAGACGCTGCTGTCCGCCCTGGAGGCGGGCGAGCCCGCACCCGACGCCGTCCTCGCCGTCCTGTCCGACGCCGCCCTGTCCGACGCCGGCCCGGACGCACCCGGCTCGGAGCAGCCCGGCCCGGACGTGCCCGACGGGGAGACCGCCGGCCCGGACGTCCCCCGGGCCGCTCGCGGCCTGGCCCGCGCGGCCCTGCTCCTCGCCCAGCGCTGGCTGGCCGAGGACCGGCTGACGGGCAGCCGGCTGGCCTTCGTGACCCGTGGGGCGGTCGGCGCGCTGCCCGGGGACACCGTGGCCGCACCCGCCGCCGCCGGCGTGTGGGGGCTGGTCCGCAGTGCGCAGACCGAGAACCCGGGCCGACTGCAGCTCGCCGACCTCGACGACGAGCCGTCCTCGGCGGCGGCCCTGCCGGCGTCCCTGGCCACCGGGCTGCCCCAACTCGCCCTGCGCCGGGGAGTCGCACTCCTGCCGGTCCTGGTACCGGCCGCCCCCGCTCCGGCGGACCCGTCGCCCGATGCCGGTCTCCCCGACCTCACCGCCGGCACGGTCCTGATCACCGGTGGTACCGGAGGGCTCGGCGTACTGCTCGCCCGCCACCTGGTCACCCGGCACGGGGTGCGGCACCTGCTGCTGGCGGGCCGCCGCGGCGGTGCGGCCGAGGGCGCCGAAGCGCTCGCCGACGAGCTGTCCCGGCAGGGCGCCGAGGTCCGGTTCGCCGCGGCGGACACCGGCGACCGCGAGGCCCTGGCCGCCGCCCTCGCGGCGGTGCCCGCCGACCGGCCGCTCACCGCCGTCCTGCACCTGGCGGGCGTGCTGGACGACGGCACGCTCGCCACCCTCGACGGCGAGCGGCTCGACCGCGTGCTCCGCCCGAAGGCCGACGGCGCCTGGCACCTGCACGACCTGACCGCCGGGACGGACCTGAAGGCCTTCGTCCTCTTCTCCTCCGTCTCCGGCATCACCGGCACCGCCGGGCAGGCAGGCTACGCGGCCGCCAACACGCTGCTCGACGCCCTCGCCCAGCACCGCGCGGCCCGCGGCCTGCCCGCCACCTCGCTCGCCTGGTCGCTCTGGGCGCAGGAGGAGGGCATGGCCGGCGCGCTGGACGCGGCGGGCATCCGCCGCTGGGAGCGGAGCGGCCTGCCGCCGCTGGACGTCGCGCGCGGCCTGGAGCTCTTCGACGCCGCCCTCGCCGACCCCGCACCGCTGCTGGTACCGGCCAGGATCGATCGTGCGGCGTTGCGTGCCCGCGCCGCCGAGGGTCCGCTGCCCGCCCCGCTGCGCGGCCTCGTTCCCGGTCAGGCCCGCCGCAGCGCCGCCGCCCGGGGCGCCGGCGCCGCGGCCGGCGGGTGGGCCGAACGCACCGCCGCGCTGCCCGAGGCGGAACGGGCGAGGGTGGCGGGCGACCTGGTCCTGTCCGTGGTGGGCGCCGTCCTCGGGCACGACGGCTCCGGTGTGGTGGAGGCCGGCCGGCCCTTCAAGGACCTCGGGGTCGATTCGCTGACCGCGGTCGAACTCCGCAACCGCCTGAACGCCGTGACCGGCCTGCGCCTGCCCAGCACCGTCGTCTTCGACCAGCCCTCGCCGGCCGCCCTCACCGCCAGGCTGCTCGACGAACTCGGCAGCGCCCGGACGGCCGTGCGGCCGCAGGCCGTTCAGCGTGCGGTGGCGGTGGACGAGCCGATCGCGATCGTGGGGATGGCGTGCCGCTATCCGGGTGGGGTGGGTTCGCCGGAGGATCTGTGGCGGCTGGTGGCGGAGGGGCGGGACGCGATCTCCGGGTTCCCGACCGACCGTGGCTGGGACCTCGACAACCTGTACCACCCCGACCCCGACCACCAGGGCACGTCCTATTCCCGTGAGGGCGGATTCCTGCACCGCGCGGCCGACTTCGACGCGGAGTTCTTCGGGATCTCGCCGCGGGAGGCGGCGGCGATGGATCCGCAGCAGCGGCTGCTGCTGGAGTCGTCCTGGGAGGCGCTGGAGCGCGCCGGGATCGACCCGGCCACCCTGCGCGGAACCCCGGCCGGCGTCTTCGCCGGCGTGATGTACAACGACTACGGATCCAGGCTCCAGCGTGCCCCCGAGGGGTACGAGGGGTACCTGCTGACCGGCAACACCTCCAGCGTGATCTCCGGCCGGATCGCCTACACCTTCGGCCTGGAGGGGCCGGCGGTGACGGTCGACACGGCCTGCTCGTCCTCGCTGGTGGCCCTGCATCTCGCGAGCCAGGCGCTGCGCTCGGGTGAGTGCTCGCTCGCGCTGGCGGGCGGTGTCACCGTGATGGCGCGGCCGGACACCTTCGTGGAGTTCAGTCGGCAGCGGGGTCTGTCGGCGGACGGTCGGTGCAAGTCGTTCGCGGCGGGTGCGGACGGGACGGGGTGGAGCGAGGGGGTGGGTGTTCTCGTTCTTGAGCGGCTTTCCGATGCTCGGGCGAGGGGGCATCGGGTGTTGGCGGTGGTGCGTGGGTCGGCGGTGAATCAGGACGGTGCGAGTAATGGTCTGACGGCGCCGAACGGTCCTTCGCAGGAGCGGGTGATCCGGTCGGCGTTGGCGTCGGCGGGTCTGTCGGCCGGTGATGTGGATGCGGTGGAGGCGCACGGGACGGGGACGCGGTTGGGTGACCCGATCGAGGCGCAGGCGCTGCTGGCCACGTACGGCCGGGGTCGCCCCGAGGGCCGGCCGTTGTGGTTGGGGTCGTTGAAGTCGAACATCGGGCATGCGCAGGCGGCTGCGGGTGTCGGTGGTGTGATCAAGATGGTGCGGGCGTTGTCGGAGGGGGTGTTGCCGGCGTCGTTGCACGCGGATGAGCCCTCGCCGTTGATCGATTGGTCGTCGGGTGGGGTGGAGTTGTTGTCGCGGTCGCGGGAGTGGCCGGAGGTGGGGCGTCCGCGGCGGGCGGCGGTGTCGTCGTTCGGGATCAGCGGGACGAACGCGCATGTGATCCTGGAGCAGCCGCCCGTCGAGCCCGTGCCGGAGCGGGAGTCCGTCGCGGCTCCGGTGACGGTGTGGCCGGTGTCGGCGCGCACGGAGAGCGCGCTGCGCGCGCAGGCCGGACGGCTGCACGAGCACCTCGCCGAGCGGCCCGGAGTCGACGCCGGCCGGGTCGGCCACGCCCTCGCCGCCACCCGCGGCGCGCTGGAGCACCGCGCCGTCCTGGTGGGCTCGGCCCGGCCCGACCTGCTCGACGGGCTGCGCGCGCTGGCCGCCGGCGAGGACAACCCGAGTGTGCTGCGCGGCCGTACCGCCCCTGGGCGCACCGCCTTCCTCTTCACCGGCCAGGGCAGTCAGCGGGTCGGTATGGGGCGTGAGTTGTACGCGGCGTTCCCGGTGTACGCGGCGGCCTTCGACGAGGTCTGCGCCGCGTTCGATCCCCATCTGGAGCGTTCGCTGCGGGAGGTGGTGTTCGAGGAGACCGGTCTGCTGGACCGCACCGCCTACACCCAGCCCGCCCTGTTTGCCGTCGAGGTCGCGCTGCACCGGCTGGTGACCTCCGCCGGGGTGCTGCCCGACCTGGTGGCGGGGCATTCGATCGGCGGGGTGGTGGCGGCGTACGTGGCGGGGGTCTTCTCGCTGGCGGACGCGGCGGCGCTGGTGGCCGGTCGTGGCCGGTTGATGGAGTCGGCCCGTGCCGGTGGGGCGATGGTGGCGATCGAGGCCGCCGAGGAGGAGGTGCTGGCCGAACTGGCCGGCCGGGAGGGTGTGTTGTCGCTCGCGGCGGTGAACGGGCCGCGCTCGGTGGTGCTCTCGGGCGACGAGGACGCCGTCCTGCAGCTTGCCGAGGTGTGGCGCGAACGCGGGCGCCGGGTGCGGAAGCTGACGGTCAGTCATGCCTTCCACTCGCCGCACATGGAGCCGGTGCTGGCGGAGTTCCGGGCGGCCGCCGAGAAGACCGGGTTCGGGGAGCCGCTGATCCCCGTCGTCTCGGACGTGACCGGAACCCTCGCCACGGCCGCCGAACTGGCCGACCCCGGCTACTGGGCCGGGCACATCCGCTCCGCCGTCCGCTTCCACGACGTTGTCCGCACCCTCCACACCCAGGGCGCCACCCGGTTCCTGGAACTGGGCCCCGACGCCGTCCTCACCGCCTTCGTGCAGGCCACCCTCGGCGACGCGGTCCCGGTCGGCACGGCGGCCGCCCTGCGCCGCGACCGTCCCGAGCCGCAGACACTGGCCACCGCGCTGGCCCGGCACGCCGCCGACGGCGCGGACGTCGACTGGGCGGCCCTGACCGGCGTGTCCGGCCGGATCGCCGACGCCCCCGACCTGCCGACCTACGCCTTCGAGCACCGTCGCTTCTGGCTCGACCCCGACGCCGTTCCCGCCGACCCGCACGGCGTCGGCCTCGACGCCGCCGGCCATCCGCTGCTCGGCGCCGAACTCCACCTGCCCGAGAGCGGAGGCCTGCTGCTCACCGGCCGGCTCTCGCTCGCCGCCCTGCCCTGGCTCGCCGACCACGCCGTCACCGGCGGTGTGCTGCTGCCCGGCGCCGCCCTGGTCGAACTGGCCCTGCGCGCGGGCGAGCGGGCCGACGCCCCCTACCTGGAGGAGCTGACCCTGGAAGCACCGCTCGGCCTGCCGGCCGAAGGCGCAGTCCAGATCCAGCTCTCGGTGGCCGCCCCCGCCGACGGCCGCCGGGCGCTCGCGGTGCACTCCCGCCCCGCCGGGGAGGACGAGGCCCCCTGGACCCGGCACGCCTCCGGGGTGCTCGCCACCGCCGGCCCGGCCGACGACGAGAGCCTGCCGTCCTGGCCGCCCGCCGAGGCGGCCGCCCTGCCGCTCGACGACGTCTACCACCGGCTCGCCGACGACGGGTACCACTACGGCCCGGCCTTCCAGGGGCTGCGGGCCGGCTGGCGGGCCGAGGACGGCACCCTCTACGCCGAGGTCGCGCTGCCCGAGGAACAGGCCGGTACGGCCCCCGCCTACGGCCTGCACCCGGCGCTGCTGGACGCCGCCCTCCACCTGGTCGCCCGGTACGGCCGCGCGGTCGTACCGGACGGCGCCCCCGCGCTGGTGCTGCCCTTCGCGTGGAGCGGCGTCGCCGTGCACGCGGTCGGCGCCGCCGCCGCCAGGGTCCGGCTGCGCCCCGTCGACGGCGGGTACGCGCTGACCCTCGCCGACGCCGCGGGCGCCCCCCTCGCCTCGGTACGGCGGCTGGACCTGCGCCCGGTCGAGCCGTGGGCCCTGACCCGGGCCCTGCGGAGCACCGCCGACCGCTCGCCGGAGCGCTCGCTGTACACCCTGGTCTGGCAGCCGGAGTCCATGGGACCACTCACCCCTGAATCGTCCGCAGCGCCGGCCGGCGAGGCCGCCGTGCTGGCCGTGACCGGGGAGCCGCCGGACCTCGCGCTGCTGCCGCGGACGGTCGCCGTCACCGGCCTGGCCGCCCTGCGCGCCAGCGCCGGAGCGGGCGCCCTGCCGCCGGCCGTCCTGCTGCCCTACAGCACTCCGGCCGGCGCGGCCGACCCGGCCGCGGCCGCCCGGGAGGCCGTGCGGCAGCTGCTGCCGGTGCTCCAGGAGTGGCTGGCCGAGGAGCGCTTCACCGGCTCCCGGCTGGTGCTGCTCACCCGGGGCGCGGTCGGCACCGCCGACGGCGGGCACGAGCCGGACCTCGCCGCCGCCGCGGTGCGCGGCCTGTTCCGCTCGGCGGCCGCCGAACACCCCGGCCGGGTCGCCCTGCTGGACGCCGAGCCCGGCGTGCCGGTACCGCCCGCGGCCTGGCACCCCGACCGCGAGCCCGAGGTGACGGTGCGCGGGCACGACCTGCTGGTGCCGCGGCTGGCCGGGGCCGAGGCGCCGGCGGAGCAAACCGGCGAGGACACACCCGCGTTGGGAGAAGGGACGGTGGTGCTCACCGGCGCCTCGGGCGCGCTCGGCGGCCTGGTCGCCCGGCACCTGGTGCACCGCCACGGCGTCCGCGGTCTGCTGCTGCTGAGCCGCCGGGGCACCGTCGAACCGGGCCTGGCCGAGGAGTTGACGGCGGCCGGGGCGACCTTGGTGGCCGCCGCCTGCGACGTCGCCGACCCGGACGCCGTGCGTGCCGCGCTGGCCCAGGCCCCCGAGGGCCTGCCGGTCACGGCCGTGCTGCACGCTGCCGGAGTGGTCGACGACGGCGTCACCGAGGGGCTGACCGCCGACCGGATCGCCGGCGTGCTGCGGCCCAAGGCCGACGGCGCCTGGGCGCTGCACGAGGCCACCAGGGACCTACCGCTCGCCGCCTTCGTCCTGTTCTCCTCGGTCGCCGGTCTGCTCGGCACCGCCGGCCAGGGCCCGTACGCCGCCGCCAACTCCTTCCTGGACGCGCTCGCCGTGCACCGGCGACGGCTCGGCCTGCCCGCGCTCTCGCTGGCGTGGGGCCTGTGGGACGGTGACGGCATGGGCAGCCGGCTGGCCGCCGCCGACCTGGCCCGCCTCGCCAGGACGGGCATCGCCCCGCTGCCACCGGCCGAGGCGCTCGCCCTGCTGGACGCCTCGCTGGCCGCGCCGGAGCCGCTGCTGGCACCCGTCCGGCTCGACCTGACCGGCGGCGTGGCCGCCACGTTGCCCGCGCCGCTGCGGGCACTGGTCCGACCCGCCGCCCGGCGCGCCGCGGCCGCCGCGCCGGCCGCCCCGACCGGCGCCGCCAGCCTGGCCGCGCGACTGGCGGCCCTTCCCGCCGCCGAGCGGGGCGTCCTCCTGCGCGACCTGGTGCGCGGCGCCACCGCCGCCGTCCTCGGCCACAGCGGGCCGCACGCGGTGGAGGAGGACCGCTCGTTCACCGAGCAGGGCTTCGACTCGCTGGCCGCGGTCGAGCTGCGCAACCGCGTCAACGCCGCGACCGGCCTCAGGCTGTCCAGCACCCTCGTCTTCGACCATCCGAGCCCCGCGGCGCTCGCCGCGCACCTGCTGGCCGAACTGCTGCCGGAGGAACCGCTCGGGAAAGGCCCGCAAGGCGCCGAGGCACCGTCGGGGCCGGCCGCCGGAGCGGGCGCACCGGACGAGGACCCGATCGCGATCGTCGGCATCGGCTGCCGCTACCCCGGTGGGGTGCGCTCACCGGAGGACCTCTGGCGGCTGGTCGAGGGCGGGGTCGACGCCGTCGGTCCCTTCCCCGAGGACCGCGGCTGGAGCCTGGAGCGGCTGTACCACCCCGATCCCGAACGGCCCGGCACGTCGGCCGCCCGGGAGGGCGGATTCCTGTACGACGCCGCCGACTTCGACCCCGCCTTCTTCGGCATGAGCCCGCGCGAGGCGCTGGCCACGGACCCGCAGCAGCGGCTGCTGCTGGAGACCGCCTGGGAGGCCGTGGAGCGGGCCGGGATCGACCCGGCCGCCCTGCGTGGCACCCTGACCGGCGTGTTCGCCGGGGTCATGTACGACGACTACGGCTCCCGGCTCAGCCAGGCCCCGGTGGCCCCGGACGGCTACGAGGGCTACCTGGTCAGCGGAAGCGCCGGGAGCGTCGCGTCCGGCCGGGTGGCGTACGCGCTCGGTCTGGAGGGTCCGGCGGTGACGGTCGACACGGCCTGCTCGTCCTCGCTGGTGGCCCTGCATCTCGCGAGCCAGGCGCTGCGCTCCGGCGAGTGCTCGCTCGCCCTCGCGGGCGGTGTCACCGTGATGGCGACGCCGGCCACCTTCGTGGAGTTCAGCCGGCAGCGCGGCCTCGCCCCCGACGGTCGCTGCAAGCCCTTCGCGGCTGCCGCGGACGGCACCGGCTGGGCGGAAGGAGCGGGCCTGCTCGTCCTGGAGCGGCTCTCCGACGCCCGGCGCAACGGACACCCCGTGCTCGCGCTGGTCCGGGGTTCCGCCGTGAACCAGGACGGCGCCAGCAACGGCCTCACCGCGCCCAACGGACCTGCCCAGCAGCGGGTGATCCGGGCGGCGCTGGCGTCGGCCGGCCTGTCCGCGGAGGATGTCGACGCGGTCGAGGCGCACGGCACGGGGACGCGGTTGGGCGACCCGATCGAGGCGCAGGCGTTGCTGGCCACCTACGGCCGGGAACGGCCCGAGGCCCAGCCGCTGTGGCTGGGGTCGATCAAGTCCAACATCGGTCACACCCAGGCGGCCGCGGGCGCGGCCGGCGTGATCAAGATGATCGAGGCGATCCGGCACGGGCTCCTGCCCGCGACCCTGCACGTGGACGCCCCGAGTCCGCACGTCGATTGGTCGTCGGGTGGGGTGGAGTTGTTGTCGCGGTCGCGGGAGTGGCCGGAGGTGGGGCGTCCGCGGCGGGCGGCGGTGTCGTCGTTCGGGATCAGCGGGACGAACGCGCATGTGATCCTGGAGCAGCCGCCCGTGGAGCCTGCACCGGAGTTGGAGTCCGTCGCGGCTCCGGTCACCGTCTGGCCGGTGTCGGCACGCACGGACGAGGCGTTGCGGGAGCAGGCGGGGCGTCTGCTGGCGTGGGTGGCGGAGCGGGGGGATGTCGAACCTGTTGCGGTGGGGCGGGCGTTGGTGTCGTCGCGGTCGGCGTTCGAGCGTCGGGCGGTGGTGCTGGGGTCGGACCGGGCCGAGTTGGTGGCGGGGCTTGCGGCGTTGGCGTCGGGGGCGGAGTCGGCCGGGGTGGTCCAGGGCGGGGCGCTCGGTGGGCGGACGGCGTTCGTGTTCACCGGTCAGGGCAGTCAGCGGGTCGGTATGGGGCGTGAGTTGTACGCGGCGTTCCCGGTGTACGCGGCGGCCTTCGACGAGGTCTGCGCCGCGTTCGATCCCCATCTGGAGCGTTCGCTGCGGGAGGTGGTGTTCGAGGAGACCGGTCTGCTGGACCGCACCGCCTACACCCAGCCCGCCCTGTTCGCCGTCGGAACGGCACTCGTCCGGCTGCTCGCCGGGTTCGGCGTGCGGCCCGACGCCGTCCTCGGCCACTCGATCGGCGCGGTCGCCGCGGCCCACGCCGCCGGGGTGCTCACCCTGACCGACGCGGTCGCCCTGGTGGCGGCCCGCAGCCGGCTGATGGACGCGCTGCCGGCCGAAGGGGCCATGCTCTCCTTCCGCGCCGATGAGGCCCAGGTCGCCGCCGCGCTCGACGGATACGAGGCACAGGCCGCGGTGGCCGCCGTCAACGGCCCGCTCGCGACGGTCGTGTCGGGCGAGGAGGACGCCGTGCTGGCCGTCGCCGCCCGGCTCTCCGCCCAGGGGGTGAAGGCCAAGCGGCTGAAGGTCAGTCACGCCTTCCACTCCCCGCTGATGGAACCGATGCTGGACGACTTCCGGACGGCGCTCGCCGGGCTCTCCTTCGCCCCGCCGGCCGTCCCCTTCGTCTCCGACCTGACCGGCCGCAGCACGGACCCCGACGAGACCGCGGCACCCGACTACTGGGCCCGGCACGTGCGTGGGGCGGTCCGGTTCGCCGACGGCGTCCGGACCCTGCGCGGGCTCGGCACCACGCGGTACCTGGAGATCGGCCCGGACACCGTCCTCACCACGCTCGTCCCGGACATCCTCGCCGCCGACCGGGCCGTCGACCCGCAGCAGCCCCCCGCCGTCACGGCGGCGCTGCTGCGACGCGGCCGGCCCGAACCGGCCGCCCTGGTGGGCGCACTGGCCGCCGTGCACACGGCGGGCGGCCGCGTCGACTGGAGCGCCCTGCTCGGTACGCCGAGGCCCGGCGCCGACCCGGCGGCCCAGCTGCCGACCTACGCCTTCCAGCGCACCCGGCACTGGCTCGACGCCCCCGCGCCGGCCGGTGACGTGACCGCTGCCGGCCTCACCACCGCCGATCACCCCTTCCTCGGCGCCGCCGTGGAACTCGCCGACGGCGCGGGCACCCTCTTCACCGGGCGGCTCGCCCTGCGGGAGCACCCGTGGCTCACCGGGCACACCGTCGCCGGTGCGACCGTGCTGCCCGCCACCGCCCTGCTCGACCTGGCCCTGCACGTCGGGCTGACCACGGGCGTGCCGGTCGTCGCCGCCCTGGACCTGCACGCGCCGCTGCTGCCGCACCCCGAGGAGGCCGTCCGGCTCCAGATCACGGTCGGCCCGGCCGGCGCCGACGGCGAGCGGGAGATCCGCGTCCACGCCCGCCCCGACACGGCGGCCGAGGCGCCCTGGGTGCTGTACGCCTCCGGGGTCCTCGCCCCGGCCGACGGCACCGAACCGTCCGTCGCGGCCGGCAGCTGGCCCCCACCCGGTGCGGAGCCGGTCGGCCCGGACACGCTCTACCCGGCGCTCGCGGCCCACGGCCTCGGGTACGCGGGTGCCTTCCGCGCCGTCACCGCGGCGTGGCGTCATCCCGACGGCAGCCTGTCGGCCGAACTCGCCGCCCCCGACGAGGGCGGACGCGCCGCCGACCGCCGCTTCGCCGTGCCGCCCGCCCTGCTGGACGCCGCCCTGCACCCCTGGGCCCACGCCGGCCTCCCCGAGGACGGCCGGCCGACCCTGCTGCTGCCGTCCGCCTGGCGCGACGTCAGGCTGCACCCGGGCACGGCCACCGGGCCGCTGCGGGCACGGGTGGTCCCCGAGGACGCGCACCGCGCGGCCGTGACGCTTTACGACGGGACGGGCACCCCGCTGCTGCACGCCGGGGCGCTGGAACTCGCCGAAGTCCCGGCCGAGCGCTTCGTCGCGGCGGGCGGCGGAGACCCGCTGCTGGTGCCGGGCACCGCCGTGCTGGCCCTGCCGGCCACGGACGAACCGGTCGCCGTCGTCGGCGCGCCCGGGCTCGCCGAGGCGCTCGCCGCGTCGGGGCGCCCGGCCCGGCCGTACCCGGCGCTGCGGGAGCTGGCCGCCGACGCGGGCCACCCGGTGCCGCCCACGGTGCTGCTGCCGCTCCCGGCCGGACCGGCGGACGCCGCCGTGCCCGACCGGGTCGGGGCCGCCACCGCATGGGCGCTGACGGCGCTCCAGGAGTGGCTGGCCGAGGAGCGGTTCGAGTCCGGCCGGCTGGCCGTACTGCTGCCGGGCACCGAGCCGGGCACACCGCAGGCCCTCGCCGCCGCCGCGGTGGGCGGGCTGGTGCGCTCGGCGGCCACCGAGCACCCCGGCCGGGTCCTGCTGGTCGACACGGACCTGCCCGCCGACGACCTCGGGCGGCTGCCGGCCGTCCGCTGGCCCGACGACGAACCGCACGTGCTGCTCCGCGAGGGCCGGCTGCTCGCCCCCCGGCTCGGCCGCTCCGGCCCGGGGACCTCCGAGCCCGCCCGGCCCGCGTCCGGCGGCTTCGGCGACGGCACCGTGATCGTCACCGGCGCGTCCGGGGCCCTCGCCGCGACCGTCGTGCGCCACCTGGCCGCCGTCCACGGGGTGCGCTCCCTGCTGCTGCTCAGCCGCGGCGGCACGGTGGCCCCGGGGCTGGCCGAGGAACTGGCCGGGCAGGGCGTACAGGTGCTCGCCGCCGCCTGCGACGTGGCCGACCCGGCCGCCCTCGCGCGTGTCCTCGCCCTGCTGCCGGCCGGTCCGCCGGTCACCGGGGTGCTGCACGCGGCGGGCGTGCTGGACGACGGGCTCGTCCAGGGGCTGACCGCGGAGCGGGTGGACGGCGTGCTGCGGCCCAAGGTCGGTGGCGCCTGGGCGCTGCACGAGGCCACCAAGGGCCTGCCGCTCGCCGCCTTCGTGCTGTTCTCCTCGGTCGCCGGCGTGCTGGGCACCGCCGGGCAGGGTGCCTACGCGGCCGCCAACTCCTTCCTCGACGCGCTGGCCCTGCACCGGCACGCCGAGGGGCTCCCCGCGCTGTCCCTGCCCTGGGGACTCTGGGAGGGCGAGGGCATGGGCAGCGCGCTGGGCGCCGCCGACCGGGCGCGGATCGCCCGGGTGGGCATCGCCCCGCTGTCGCCCATCGGCGCGCTCGCGCAGCTGGACGCGGCGCTGACCGCGGGTCGGCCGGTGGCGGTCGCCGTCCGGCTGGCCGCGCCCGGAGCCGGCGGGCCCGGCTCCGGTCCGGCCGCGGCGCTGCGCGCCCTGCTCCCCGTCACGGGCGCCCCCGTCGGCCGTCCGGCCACCGCCGGCGCCGCCGCGGGCCAGGACCAGGCGGCCCGGCTCACCGGGCTGGACCCGGCCGAGCGCGGACGCGCCGTGCTGGACCTGGTGCGCCGCTACGTCGGCGAGGTGCTGGGCCACGCCGACCTCGGGGCCGTGCCGGTCGACCGGGGTCTGCTGGACCTCGGCCTGGACTCGCTGACCGCCGTCGAACTGCGGGGCCGGCTGGGAGGCGCGCTGGGCCTGCGGTTGCCCAGCACCCTCCTGTTCGACCACCCGACCGCCGGCGCCCTGGCCCGGCATCTGGAGGGCCTGCTGGCCCCGCCGGCCGAGCGGGCGGGCGTCGTGGCGCCGGTGCTCGCCGGGATGGCGGAGCTGGAGTCGGTGCTCGCCGACCCGGCCGCGCCGGCTGCCGACGGCGCCGAGCTCGACCTGCTGGCGGACCGTCTCCAGTCGGTCCTGGACCGGATCCGGGCCGCCCGCGGAGGGAACGTCACCGGGTTCGCCGACCAGCTGGACGGCGCCGACGACGACGAGCTGTTCGACCTGATCGACGGGGAGCTCGGCCGCCAGTGAGGCATCGCCCCGCCGGCCCCCGGGCCGGCGGGGCGGCCACGCCGCGCTCGGCCGGCGGGGGGGAACACGCCGAAGCCGGGGTGGTCGGGCGAACACACCGAAGCCGGGGTGGCAGGTCGGAGGAACCGACCTGCCACCCCGGCTTCGTGCTCGGACGCGACCGGGATCAGCGGGCGCCGGCGGGCGCGAGGCGGCCGCCGAGCAGATCCAGCAGCTCGTCCTGGAGGTTCTCCAGGTAGAAGTGGCCGCCGGAGTACACCCGCAGGTCGAAGGAGGCCGTCGTGCGGCGGTGCCACGCCGCGGCCTCGCCGGGGGTGACCCACGGGTCGGCGTCCCCGGTGATCGCGAGGACGGGCGCGTCGACCGTGGCGCCCGTGGCGACCTGGTGGCGGTCCACCGCGGTGAGGTCGGCGCGGACGGCGGGCAGGATCATCTGCAGGGCCTCCTCGTCGGCCAGCAGGCGCGGGTCCGTGCCGCTGAGCTCCCGCAGGTGCGCGGTGAGCGCGGCGTCGTCCACCAGGTGGGCGTACTCCTCGGTGCGGACGTCGGAGGGCGGCCTGCGGCCGGAGACCGCGAGCAGGTCGGGGCCGTGGCCGGTGCGTTCCAGCCGGCGGGTGAGCTCGAAGGCGAGCAGGGCGCCCATGCTGTGGCCGAACAGGCCGTACGGCCGGTCGCCGACCGCCGCACGGATCGCGGGTGCGGCCTGGTCGGCGAGTTCGGCGATGTCCTCCACGGCCCTTTCGCGGTAGCGGTCCTGACGGCCCGGGTACTGGAGCGCGAGCACCTCCAGTCCGGGGCCGGCCGCGGTCGCCCAGGGCCGGAAGATCGAGGCGGAGCCGCCGGCGTGCGGCAGGCAGACCAGCCGGACGGGCGCGTCGGGGCGGCGGTGGAAGTGCCGGACCCACAGCGAGGTCTCCTCCCGCCCGGCCCCGGCCACGGTCGACGTCCCGGCCGCGGTTCCGCTCGCGATTCCGTCCGATGTCCCGGTCGTGGCGGTGCCGTTCGGCCACGAGTGGTGCGCGGTTCCCGTGGTGCTCATGCCGCCTCCCGGCGTCCGGTGCGGGCGTCGCCGGCCGTGCGGCGGGCGACGGTTCGTTCGATGAGGTCGGCCCGGTCGTCGAGGTCCGCAGGCTGCTCCGCCCGGTCGGCCCGCGGGGGGCCGGCCAGGTCGAGGCGGTGGTCGCCGGCCAGGATCGCGCGCTGCACCTCACGCAGCGCCCGGCCGGGTTCGATGCCCAGCTCGGCGGTGAGGATGCGGTGCGCCGAGCGGTACACCCGCAGCGCGTCCGCCTGCCGCTCCGAGCGGTACAGCGCGATCATCAGCTGACGGTGGAAAGCCTCGTGCAGCGGGTGCTCGGCGACCAGCGAGTAGAGCCGGCCGATCAGTTCACGGTGCCGCCCGGAGGCCAGCCCGGCGTCGATGTGCATGCCGACGCACTCCAGCCGGGCCTCCTCGGCCCAGGTGGTGAAGCCCTCCAGGATCGGGCCGGCCCGCAGGTCGCCGAGCGCGGGTCCGCGCCACAGTTCCAGCGCCGCCTCGAAGGCGACGGCGGCCTCCTCCGGCCGCCCGGCCCGGGCGGCCTTCCGCCCGCTCTGCATCAACTGCTGGAACTCCTCGGAGTCCAGCCGGTCGCTCGGGCCCAGCCGCAGGACGTACCCGGGGGAGCGGGTGGCGATGACACTCTCCGGCCGGTCGGCGTCGGCCAGCAGCTTGCGCAGTTGCGAGATGTAGACGTGGATGGCGGCCAGATGGCGGCGGGGTGGGGCATCACCCCAGATCTCGTGGCCGAGCTGCGGTATCGGGACCACTTCCTCCGCCCTGACCAGCAGGGTCGCCAGGACGACCTCCATGTTCCGGGCGTTGACGGTCGAGGTGCTGCTCCCGGTGTCGACGCGCAGGCTTCCGAGAATTTCGTATCTCAATGCGGACTCCCTGAGTGTGTGTCGGCCACCTCAGGTTGTCGCGCCGGACGGCATGGCGCATCAGCGTATTCACGTATACGTAGCGACCCGGGCCCCGTGCGTACCGGGGGTACGTACGGGGCACGTGACCAGGATCACCCCCGGTCGAGGGTTCGCAACTGTTCGGCGAGTGCGAGGCGTTGCGGGAGCCGGTCCCCGGTCATCCGCAGGACGGTCAGCAAGGTCCACAGCCGGGTCTGCGGGAAGTACCCGGGGGAGCCGTGGACGTCGTCGTGCACCCGCAGCCGCAGGCTGCGCACCGAGCGCCGCAGACGCTCGGTGTCCGACGGCGGGATGATCTCGTCGCGGGCGCTGGCGACCAGCGCGACGGGGATGTCCACCGCGCTCAGCCGCCGGTGGTCCAGGGCCAGCGGGCCCAGTTCCTCGAAAACCCGGTCGGGGTGGGTGCGGGCGAGGTGCGCCAGGGTGTCCACGGTGACCCGGGGGACGGTGGCGCGCCAGGCCCGGTCGGTGAAGAAGTCGTGCACCGGCAGGCCCGCGCCGACGATGCCGCGGATCCGGCGGTCGCCCAGCGCGGCGTGCAGGGCCAGGTTGCCGCTGAAGCTCAGCGCCAGCGCGTACGTCCGCGAGGTGTCGGCCCGTCCGGCGACCGCGTCCAGGACGGCGGGCAGCAGCGCGGGCGCCGACAGGTCGTACGGGAGCGGGTTCTCACCCACCCCCGGCATCTCGGTGACCACCCCGGCCAGGCCGAACTCGGCCAGTTGGAGCAGCACCGGCGCCCACTGCTCCTTGAGGCTGATGATCCCGCCGGACATCAGCAGCAGCGGCTTGGGGTCCTCCGCCGACAACCCGCCCGCCCAGGCGGCCACCGGGCCCGCGGGCGTCGGCACCTCCAGCCGCTCGATGCCGGGGAAGCCCGACGCCCAGCGGGAGAACACGGCGCGGGCCCGCTCCTCGGCCTCCCGGCGCGCGGAGCCGGACGGGTACGGGAAGCGCGCCATGGTGTAGAAGCGACCGGCCTCCAGCAGCCTGCCCTCCTTCTCCAGCCGCTCCCCGGCCTCCGTCCAGCCCCGCACCCAGGAGCCGGGGCCGCCGTCGCCGTCGTCGACCACGCCGTCCAGCACCGCCCCGTACTGCTCGGGGGTGATGCCCTGCGAGGTGGCCTGTGCCACCACGAACTGCTTGAGCTCGGCGAGGTCGTTCGCCGGCGCCTTGCTGGTCACCCTGTGCACTCCGCTCGTCATTCCCGTCCCTGCCTGCGCCGTCCGCCCGTGCCGCCGGCCCCCTGCCCCGCCCCGCTCACCGGGCGGACCGGGCGTCGGCCTGCGGCCGGTCCGGTGCGCCCGCCGGGGCCGGCCACTCCTGAAGCGCCTCGCGGATCTCGGCCAGCACGTCGGCGGCCTCCGCGCCGTCGATCACCCGGTGGTCGAAGGCCAGGCTGAGCCGCAGCACCGGAGCGGCGACGATCGCGCCGTCGCGAACCACCGGCCGCTCGACGATCCGGCCGACGCCGAGGGTGATCGTGGTGCCGCCCACCGAGTGGAAGCCGTCCACCGGCCGGTGGCCCAGCGAGGTCACCGCGAAGGTGCCGGTGATCAGCGGACGCAGGGTCAGGTCACGGGCCGCGCGGGCGAACCGCCACCGGCCGCGCAGCCAGGGCAGCGAGTGCAGGGCCCGGATCCCGGCGAACTCCGGCAGTTCGGCCGGATCGCCGTCCCGGACCCGGTCCAGCCGGCGCTGCACCTCGGCGAGCCCCGCCGTGTGGGGTTCGGGCACCACGGTGGAGAGCACCACCCGGGTGCCGTCCAGGGTGCGGTCCAGGGTGATCTTCCCGGCCACCGTGGAGAACCTGGCCAGCCTGGGGCGCAGCCCGCCCCGGTAGGCCGCGTTGGCCTCCGGGTGACGGGCCAGCACACCGCCGGCGGCCACCAGCACGTAGCCGGCCACCGATCGCCGCAGCCCGTCGGCCCGCGCCCGTTCCCGGTCGGCCAGCAGCCTGGTCGCGTCGATCTCGGTGTCCAGAAACACCGGGGAGAAGTCCCGGATCGCCTCCAGGAAGAACAAGGTGTGCCGCCGCTCCCGCGGTGGCGGCGCGAGCTGGGGTGCGCGCCCGGTCGGACTGCCCATGGGATGATCCCTCCGTCGTACCGGCAGAGGTGCCGAGCCTGACGCAACGGGCTAATCGGTGACTGAATCCCGGTGGCCGGTCCGAGACCGGCGACTGTGAAATCCTTGTGTCATCCGTCCGGGTGGCCGCTGGGCGTGGCTACGATCGAAAGCAGCCTCGGGCGGACCCGCCAGCTCCGCCGGGCACCGGGGGAGGGATGACCCAGCCGTGATCGCAGTCCGAGACATCTGCATCCGAACCGAAACCGTCCGGCAGACCGAGAACCGTCAACTCCTCGCCGTCCTCGACGACGTGGCCGACGGACGGGCGTCCGCCGTCGAACTCGCCGGCGACCCGGGCAGCGGCAAGACCAGGCTGCTCGCCGGGCTCGCCGAGACCGCCGCGGGACGCGGCTTCACCGTCCTGAGAGGCCTCGCCGACCCGGCCGAACAGGACCTGCCGGGAAGCCTCTTCATCCAGGTGCTGCGCGGCTGGCTCGGCCTCGCCGACCGTGCCGGGCTGCGCGAGGAACTGCTCGCGGTGATCCGCCGCATCGCCACCTCCGTGGACGACGGCACCGGGTGCCCCACGCCGGAGCGGTTACGCGCACTCCTCGAACAGCACACCTGTCGCGGACTGTTGATCGTGCTGGACGACGTGCACGCCGCCGACCCGGCGTCACTCGCGCTGCTCGACCGGCTGGTGCGCTGGCCGGTGAGCGCGCCGCTCGCCCTGGTCGTCTCCTACCGGCCCCGGCAGGCCCCGGAACGGCTGCGCGCCACCCTCGCCCGCGGCAGCCAGCTCGGCACCGTCCGGCGGACCGAACTCGCCCCGCTCGGCCTCACCCAGGCCGCCGACCTGCTCGACCTGAACGCCACCGATCCGCGGCTGCGCCTCCTGCACCGGGACGCCCACGGCAACCCGCTCTACCTGCAGGCGCTCGCCCGGATCTGCCCCGGCCGGCAGGTGGGCCGCCCCGACGGCCTGCTCGCCGACCTGCGCGGACTCCCGGCCGACGCGGGCCTTCCCGATGTGCTCGCCCGCCACCTGGTGACCGAGCTCAGCGTCCTCGACCCGCAGCAGCAGACCGTCCTCGCCGCGGCCTCCGTGCTCGGCGACGACATCGACGCCGGCGCGGTCGCCGCTGTCGCCGGACTCCCCGAGCCGGAGGTCTGCCGCCTGCTCGACGGGCTGCGCCGGGTCGACCTGCTGCGCCCGCTGTTCGGCACCACGCGCAGCGTTTTCCGGCATCCGCTGGTGCGCTGGCTGGTGTACGACGGCACCGACGCCTGCTGGCGGGAGGCCGCGCACCGCAGGGCCATCGCCGTGCTCGCCGCGCGCGGCGCCCCGGTCGAACGGCGCGCCCTGCACACCGAACGGGCCACCCCCGGCCGGGACCCGCAGGACGCGGCGGTCCTCACCGCCGCGGCGCGGGCCGCCCTGCGCGGCGGCGACCTCGCGCTGGCCGGCCACTGGCTCTCCACGGCCCTGGCGGCCGTCGACCGGGCCGGCCAGGCGACCGATCCCGGCCACCGGGTCGCCCGCGAACTGCTGGACACGGCGGCCGAGGTGGCCGCCCGGACCGGCTCACGCGCCCTGCTCGCCGAGACGGCGGCCCGGCTCGGCCACGTGGAGCGCCGGGGCCGCCCGGCCCGGGCGGACCGTGAGGTGCGGGCGGACGCCCCGGCGACCGGCGAGGCCGCCGCGCGGCCCCGCCCGGCCGGCGGCACCGGCCGCCGGGCCGTCCGGGCGCTGCCCGCGGCCCGCTCGGAACCCGCCGGCGACGCGGCGCTCTCCGCGCTCACCGGCCGCGAACGCGAGATCGCGGAGCTGGTCGGCACCGGCCTGCGGACCCGCGAGATCGCCGACCGGCTCGGCCTCAGTGCCCGCACCGTCGAGGTCCACCTCGCCCGCACCTACCGGAAGCTGGGCATCGGCTCCCGGGCCGCCCTGGTCCGGATGGTCGTGCAGTCGGCGGCCTGACGGGCGGCCCGGGACGCCGGTCACCACCGCCGGCTCCCCGGGCCGCCCCGGCCCGGCCGGACCTGTGCCCAGGCCCTGCTGAAGTCCCGCTGAAGCGGCTCTGAACGGTGATTGTCCGCGCTCCCGCTCCCCGGCTAGCGTCCCGTGCTGCGCTGCCCCCGCCCGCCGGGGACGGGCGGCAAGGAGCATCCCGTCGCTGCGCGGCCGGGGGAGAGCACGGTGGGTTTCGTGGACGTCGGTACTGCGCTGCACCTGGCGGTCGCTCTGGACGGGGCACCCGGTGGCGAGCCGCCACCCGCCGTGCCCGCGCCGGCGGCGGTCTGGGCGGGCCGGGCGGCCGAGGCCGAGCGGGGACTGCTCGACCTGCTGACCCTGGACGACGCCCACGCGCCCCCGCCCGGTGGCGGTGCCCGCCCGGAAGCCGTCCAACTCGGCGCCGCGCTCGGGGCGCTGACCCGGTGGATCGGGATCGTGCCGACCGTCACCCCGACGCACAGCGAACCGTTCCACCTCTCGACCGCCGTCGCGACTTTGGACTTCGTCACCACCGGCCGGGCCGGCTGCCTGGTCAGGGCCGGCCTGGACCGGGCCGAGGACGGGACGGTGGGCCGCACCGGAGGCACCGCCGAGGAGCGGCTCGACGAGACCGCGGAGGCCGTCGAGGTGATCCGCGCGCTCTGGGACTCCTGGGAGGACGGCGCCGAGATCCGCGACACCGCCCGGGGCCTGTTCCTGGACCGCGCCCGGATCAGGCCCGTCGCCCACCGGGGCCCGCGCTTCGCCGTCCGCGGCCCGTCCGTCACCCCGCGTCCGCCGCAGGGGCAGCCGCCCGTGCTGGTCGCCGTCCGGGACGAGGGCTCCCGCCGGCTCGCCGTCCGCAGCGCGGATCTGGCGCTGCTGACGGCCGCCGACCCGGACGACGCCCGCGAACAGGCCGCCCTGCTGCGCGCCGCCGAGGCCGCCGCCGCCCGGCCCGGCCCGCCCCTGCTGGTCTTCGCCGACCTGCCGGTCGCCCTCGACGGGGACCCGCGCCGGGCCGCCGCCCGCCGCCCGGACGGCCCCGGCGCGTTCGCCGGCACGCCCGAGGCGCTGGCCGCCGCACTGCTCCGCTGGCGGGCCGCCGGGCTGGACGGCGTCCGGTTGCTGCCCGCCTCCGTCGACCAGGACCTGCCCGCCGTCACCCGGGGTGTGGTGCCCGCCCTCCAGGCACGCGGCGCCTTCCGCCGCCGCCGCGACGCCGACACCCTCCGCGCCCGCCTCGGCCTGCCCCGCCCCGCCGCCCGCCCCGGCCGCTGATCCTGCCCACCGACCGCGTCCGCCGCCCGGCCCACAGGAGCCCCCGATGCCCGTACCACCGCCCGGCGCCCGCCGTCAGGTCCTGCTCGCCGCCACCTTCCCGCACAGCGTCTGGGTCATCTGGGACGACCCCCGCTCCGGCAGCCAGATCGACTTCGCCTCGTTCCGGCACGCCGTGCGGACCGCCGAGCGCGGCCGCTTCGACTTCTTCCTGATCGCCGAGACGCTGCGGCTGCGCGAGCACGCCGGACGGCTGGACGACCTGGAGGTGGCCGGCCGGCCGCACAGTCCGACCGTGATGTCCGCCCTGGCCGCCGTCACCCGGCACATCGGCCTGGTGCCGACCATGAGCAGCACCTACAACGAGCCGTACGAACTCGCCCGCCAGATCGCCACCCTCGACCACCTCTCGGCCGGCCGCGCGGGCTGGAACATCGTCACCACCGCCGACCCCGAGGCCGGCGCGAACTTCCGCCGCGGCGCCCACCTCGCCCATGCCGACCGCTACGCCCGGGCCGAGGAGTTCGTCCGCGCGGCCACCGCGCTCTGGGCCGGGGGCACCAGCACCCCGCAGCGGCACCGGGGCACCCACATCGACCTGGAGGGGACGTTCACCCTGCCGCCCGGGCCGCAGGGCCGCCCCGTCCTCGTACAGGCCGGCGACTCGGCCGACGGACAGGCCTTCGCGGTGCGGCACGCCGACATCGTCTTCTCGCTGCACGACCGGCCCGCCGACGGGCGCCGGTTCCGCACCGCGATCCGCGCCCGGGCCCGGGCCCTGGGCCGCGACCCGGACTCGCTCAAGGTGATGCCCGGCGCGGGGTTCGTCCTCGGCGACACCGCCCGGGACGCCGCCGAGCGCTCCCGCGAGGTGGCCCTGCGCCAGGTGACCCCGGCGGTCGCCCTCACCCGGATCGGGCAGCAATGGGGCGCCGACCTGTCCGGCCGCGACCCCGACGACCCGCCGCCACCGCCCGCCGGGCCGCCCGGCTCACCTGCGGCGGCGATGTACGCCCGGGCCGCCGCCGAAGGGCTGTCGATCCGCGAACTCGCCATCCGCAGCCTGCTCCGGCACACCTTCGTCGGCACCCCCACCGAGGTCGCCGCCCGGATCGACGAGAACGTCCAGACCGGCGCCGCCGACGGCTATGTCCTGGCCGGCCACCTCAACCCGGTCGGCTTCGACGAGTTCACCGACCGGGTGGTGCCGCACCTCCAGGAACGCGGGGTGCTGCGCACGGCCTACCCCGAGGGGGCCACCCTGCGGGAGAACCTCGGCCTGAGTGCCCGGCAGCCCGGCGCCGTCCGGTGACCGCGCCGCCCCGCGAGCACCGGCCCCGCCCGGCGGGCCGCGGTCCCGCGGCGCCCCGCCCCGGACCGGCGCTCGCGGCGCTGGCCGCCTGCCAGCTGATGGTGGTGCTGGACGCCAGCGCCGTCAACGTCGCGCTGCCCCGGCTCCGGGAGGACCTCGGGTTCACCGACGCGGGGCTGTCCTGGGTGGTGAACGCCTACGTGCTCACCTACGGCGGCCTGCTCCTGCTCGGCGGCCGCTCAGGGGACGTCCTGGGCCGGCGGCGGATGTTCCTCGCCGGGATGTGGACCTTCACCGCGGCCTCCCTGCTCGCCGGCGCCGCCCCCGACGGCACCGTCCTGATCGCCGCCCGCGCCGTCCAGGGCGTCGGCGGGGCCATCGCCTCCCCGACCGCGCTCGCCCTGATCGGCACCCTGTTCGACGGCCCGGCCCGGGCCCGGGCGGTCGGCGTGTACGGCGCGGTGTCCGGCGTGGGCGGGGCGATCGGCCTGGTGCTGGGCGGGGTGCTCACCGACGCGCTGTCCTGGCGGGCGGTGATGTTCCTGACCGTGCTGCCGGGCGCCACCGCGGCCCTGCTGGCCCGGCGGCACATCCCCGAGTCGCCGCGCACAGCGGGCCGCTTCGACGTGCCGGGCGCGGTGCTGGCCACCCTCGGCTGCTTCGCGCTCACCTACGCCGTCGTGCACGGCTCCGAGCGCGGCTGGACGTCCGCCGGCACCCTGGCGCCGGCCGCCGCCGCGCCGCTGCTGCTGGCGGCCTTCGTGGTGGCCGAGCGCCGGGCCCCGCAGCCGCTGGTGCCGCGCGCCCTGGTGGCGGACCGCCGCCGGGCCGCGGCCAACGCCCTGCTGGCCCTGCTCTCCGCGACCAGTTTCGGCTCCGGCTACCTGCTGACCCAGTATCTGCAGCGCGGCCTCGGCCTCGGCCCGGCGGCGACCGGGCTGGCCTTCCTGCCGTGGAGCGTGCTGGTCTTCGCCGGCGCCCGGCTGGCCGCCCCGCTGGAGGCCCGCGCCGGGCCGCGCTCCGCGTTGCTGGCGGGCAGCGCGGCCACGGTCGCGGGCGCCGCCCTGCTGGCCGGCCGCACCCCCGGCGGTTACGCCGAGGGCCTGCTGCCCGCGCTCTGCCTCTTCGGCCTGGGCATCGGCCTGGCCTTCGCCGCCGTCACCCGGGCCGGTCTGGTCGCGCCGCCGGAGCTCACCGGAGCGGCGGCCGGGCTGCTGAACGTCTCCCAGCGGCTCGGCGGAACGGTCGGGCTGGCCGTGCTGGTGGCCGTCGGCGGGTTCGGCTCCGCCTTCGTCGTCGTCCTGCTCTACACCCTGGCCACGGTCGCGTTGGTCCCGTTCGCCGCCCGGCCGCCGGTGGAGGCGTCCGGCACGGGGCCGCCTGCCGAGGCGTCCGGCACGGCGCCGCCCGCCGCCGGGGACGGGGCCGTGGGGTGAGGAGCGGCCGGCCCGCCCCCGGTACTCGGCGTGCCCCGGTACACAGCGTGTCCCGGTACACGGCGTGCTCCGGTGTTCGGCGCGCCCCCGGCTCCCGGCCGGCCGCGCAACCTGCGGCGCAGCGTCCCGGAGGTCCGGACCCGACCACCCGGGTCCGGGCACGGTTTGGATGCGGTTTAGCCCTAGTCACCACGCTGGAGCCGGCAGGCCCATCGATGTGAGACGGAGCGACCTCGTGAACGATTTTCCCACCCGCCGGCTGGGAGGGCTCGAAGTAGGCGCCCAAGGGCTCGGCGCGCTCGGCCTGAGCGAGTTCTACGGCCCGACCGACCCCGATCAGGCAGTGGCCACCATCCGCCGCGCCCTGGACCTCGGCGTCACGCTGATCGACACGGCCGACGTCTACGGCCACGGGTTGAGCGAGGAGTTGGTCGGCCGCGCCGTCGCCGGCCGCCGTGACGAGGCCGTGGTGGCCACGAAGTTCGGCGTGCTGCGGACCGGCGACGGCATCGGACAGGCCGTCCGGGGCGACGCCGCCTACGTGAAGCAGGCCGCCGAGGCGTCGCTCAAGCGCCTCGGGCTGGACCACATCGACCTCTACTTCCAGGCCAGGGTGGACCCTTCCGTGCCCATCGAGGAGACGGTGGGTGCGCTGGCCGAGTTGGTGCAGGCCGGCAAGGTCCGGTACATCGGGCTCTCCGAGGCCGCTCCGGAGACGATCCGCCGCGCGCACGCCGTCCACCCGCTGGCCGCCGTGCAGACCGAGTGGTCGCTGTTCTCCCGCCAGCTGGAGGACGAAGTGGCGCCGACCGCCCGCGAGTTGGGTATCGGCATCGTCCCCAACGCGCCGCTCGGGCGGGGCCTGCTCACCGGGCGCTACCGCTCCACCGAGGCCTTCGGGCCCACCGACTTCCGTACCGTGGCGCAGCCGCGCTTCACCCCCGAGAACTTCCCCGGCAACCTCGGCCTGGTCGACCGGCTGGAGCCGCTGGCGATCGAGCTGGGGGTGTCGGTCGGCCAGCTCGCCCTGGCATGGGTGCAGCACCAGGGGGAGGACGTCGTCCCCATCCCGGGCACCCGCCGGATCGACCACCTGGAGGAGAACCTGGCGGCCGCCACCCTCTCGCTGGGCCCTGAGGAGCTGGCCGCCGTCGAGGCGGCCGTCCCCGCCGGCGAGGTCGCGGGCGCCCGACTGACCGACTTCAGCCTGCAGTTCGTCGACCTCTGACGCCGGCCCCGGGAGGCCGGCGCCGGCTCCGGCGGGTGGCGGCGACCCCGGGAAGGCGCGGCGGAACGGAGCAGACGGCGCACCGGCAGGGCCTCGGGCCCCGCCGGTGCTGCTGCATGCCCGGAGCGGGGAGGCCCCGGGGCGGAGGTACGGGCGGCGAGGACGGCGGCTTCCCGGGGCCCGGCGGCGTTTAGGGGCTGGGCAGGGGTGCTTTAGACGGGCGGCAGAGGCTGGCCGACGACCGTCCACCGGTCGTCCATCGTCCCGTCCACCTCGCACGCAAAGGATTCGCCATGTCCGAGCGCACTGCTCCATCGGCCGCGTTCTCCCGCCTGCCGTCCCTCACCGGGCTGCGGTTCGTCGCGGCTCTGCTGGTCTTCTTCACCCATCTGTCCGTGGAGGGCTACCTGGCTCCCGGCCCGGCCTCCACGGTGTTCCGCTACGCCTTCGGCCTGGGCTGGGTCGGGGTGGAGTTCTTCTTCATCCTCAGCGGGTTCGTGCTGACCTGGTCGGCCCGGCAGGACGACAGCAGATCCCGGTTCTGGCGGCGCAGGCTGGTGAAGATCTTCCCGACCCACCTGCTGACCTGGCTGGCCGCGCTGCTGCTGGCGCTCTGGGCCGGCGAGACGCTGACGGGCGGCCGCCTGTTGCCGAGTCTCTTCCTGGTGCACGCCTGGGTGCCCGAGCTGGACGTCATGCGGGCCGTCAACCTGCCCAGCTGGTCGCTCAGTTGCGAGCTGGCCTTCTACCTGGCGTTCCCCTGGCTGCGGGCGCTGACCGACCGGATCCGCGCGGACCGGCTCTGGGCCTGGGTGCTGGGTGTGACGGCCGTGATCGTGCTGCTGCCGTTCGCGGACGACGCGTTCGTCCCGGGGAGCCCGCGGCTGCCCGGGCTGGAGATGTCCCTGCTGCAGAACTGGTTCCTGGTGGCCCTGCCCGCCGTGCGGGCGCTGGACTTCGTGCTCGGCGTCCTGCTGGCGAGGATCGTGCTGGCGGGCCGCTGGATCCCGCTCGGGCTGCCCGCGGCGGCGGTCCTGGTGGCGGCCGGCACGGCCCTCCAGCTCGCCCTGGTGCCGACTGTGTACGGGTTCACCGCGACCGTCGCCCTGCCGCTCGCGCTGCTGGTCGCCGCGGCCGCGCAGGCCGATGTCCTCGGCAAGGCGTCACCGTTCCGCAGCCGTACCGCCGTCCGGCTGGGCGAGATCTCCTTCGCCTTCTACATGACGCACCATCTGGTACTGCACTACGTCCGGGTGGCTCTGGGCGAAACCCGGGTGTGGAGCGTCCCGGCGGTGGTCGGGCTGGGTGCGGTGCTGCTGGTGGCGACGATCGGGATGTCCTGGCTGTCGTACCGGTTCGTGGAGCTTCCGGCCGTACGCCGGTGGAGCGACCCGGCGGTGCGTCCGGGAGGGCCGGAGCCGGTGTGCGTCGGCGGCTTGGCCGGGACCTCGACGCCGAGCTGACCACCTGACCGGCCGCCTGACCGGCCGCCTGACCGGCCGCCGGGCGGACCGCTCGGCGCGGGTGCCGTCACCCATGGGCCCGGCCAGGGCCGGACGGTCGTACCCCTCGGGGTGCGGCCGCTTCGGTCCGGGCCGGGTGACGACCGCTCAGGACGGATCGGCTCGAACGGGCGGGCCGTCGGGTCGGTCTTCGGCCGATCTGCTCATTTCCATCCTCGGGGCAGGAGGAAGGGAAACTCGGGCACGCTCAGGGCCGCCGACCCGAGTGTCGGATCGGCGGCCCTCGCAAGGCGCCTGCCGGGCAGTCAGGCGCCCATGATCTGCGATGTCCCCCGAGGGGCCCGGCCCGGAGGGGTTTTCAGGGGCATCAGGTCGACTGTGGTGCCGCGGTGTCCAGTGCCAGGGCACGGGCCGGGCAGAGCTGCTGGGCCAGCCGCACGTCCCCTTCCAGACGGGCGTCGGGCTCCTGCTCCAGCACGTGGACCAGGCCGTCGTCGTCGTGCTCGAAGACGTCCGGCGCGGTCAGGACGCACAGGCCCGCGCCGATGCAGCGGTCGCGGTCGGCGGTGATCAGCATGTCCGCCCCCTCACCAGGCCACCGGCAGGCGTTCCACGCTCTGCATCGTGCCGGTCCGGCGCATCCGCAGCTCCTCGGCCGGCACCGCCAGCCGCAGCCCCGGCAGCCGTCGAACGAGCGTCTCGAAGGCGACCTCCAGCTGGAGCCGGGCGAGGTTCTGGCCGAGGCACTGGTGGATCCCGTAGCCGAAGGTCACATGCTGGCGGCTGCCCCGGGAGATGTCGAAGGCGTACGGGTCCTCGTGCACCCGCTCGTCCCGGTTGACCATGGTCGAGGAGATCACCAGGCCGTCGCCGGCCTTGAGCACATGGCCGTCGATCTCGATGTCGGCCGTGATCCAGCGCACCCCGGCGAAGTCGGTCACCGCGGTGATCCGCAGCAGTTCCTCGATCGCCGTGACCGCCGGCACCTCGCCCGAGCGCAGCGCCGCCAACTGCTCGGGGTGGTCCAGCAGGGCCAGCACGCCGAGCGGGATCATCGAGGAGGTGGTCTCCAGGCCGGCGATCAGCAGCACCATGGTCAGCTGCACGACCTCGTCGTGCGAGAGCTCGCCGGTGTCGACGTGCTCCACCAGCCGGCCCACCAGGCTCTCGCCGCGCTCCTCCTCCTGCGCGGTCACCAGCCGGTCGAGGTAGCGCACCAGTTCGGCCGCGGCGGCCTCGGTGCCGGCCTGGTCCTTGCCCTGCATGATGCCGGCGGTGGCGGACTGGAAGAACGCGTGGTCCTCGTACGGGATCCCCAGCAGCGCCGACATCACCAGGGACGGGATCGGGGCCGCGAAGTGCTCCACCAGGTCGGCGGGCGCACCGATCTCCTCGATGCCGTCGATCAGACCGTTCACGATCCGCTCGATGTCCGGACGCAGGGCCCGGGCGTGCTTCAGGCTGAACTCCGGGTTGAGCAGCCGGCGGTGGTGGTTGTGCAGCGGCGGGTCCTCGCCCACCAGGACCAGCTTGCGGGCCGCCGGGGCACCCAGGTGCGGGGCCATCGTGGGGTACTCGTCGTAACTGCGGTCGGACGACAGGCGTTCGTCCGCCAACAGGCGGCGGCCCTCCTCGTAGCCGGTGATCAGCCACACCTGGCGGCCGTCCCACAGGGTGACCTTGTTGATCGGGCCGCGTTCGCTGATCTCGCGGTACACGTCCGGGGGCTGGTAAGGGCAAGTACGGCGCACCGGGAACGACGGTGCTTCGACGGAACTGACGGACAACGCGGCCTCCGAGCGGACGTTCCCGGAATGACCACCGGGAAGAAGTCGGGTATCTCCGGCGCATGCTAGTTCTGTTGCGGGGAAAGGGTCCACGTCCCTTCCGGTCGGCATTAACCGGCGCATTGTCACCGCTTTAGCGGGTGGTTCAGAACCGGCGCCGGGGCGATTTAGAGGGGATGCCGGACCGGTTTAGAGGCGCTGCCTAGGGTGATCATCGCGCTGCTTTCCGGCGCCTCAGGAATATCCGCGAACGGAGTTGTGGCATGGCATCGATCACCCTTCCCGGCCCGCTGGGCACCGCCGCCGACACCCTGCGGGGCTGGCTGCTCGCCCGGCTGACGGTGCCGCCGTTCGGCCCGAAGGGCCCCAACCCCGCCGTCGGCGAGCCCGAGAACCTGCTCTACCTCACCGACCTGGTCGAGACGCTGGTCAGCTACGACTCCAACAACGAGGACTTCGAGGGCGCCTCGCCCACCCTGGACGACCTCGCCCACGTCCGCTACGAGCTGCGCGACCAGAAGGGCGTCCTGCTCGGGGCCACGAAGGGCATCGGCCAGATGCTGCGCAAGGGCCCGGAGGGCAACTTCCTGGCCTACTTCTCGGAGGAGATCCGGCTGCTGGACGGCACCGTCATCCGCACCGGCGGCGTCGTCGACGACGCCCGGCTCACCGCCGGCGAGCAGCAGACCATCAAGGCCGTCGCGGTGGCGGGGCCGCTGCGGGGCGCCATCGGCTTCCGGCAGTTCCGCCCGGTGGAGACCCACAAGTCGTACGCCTCCGCGATCGTCCTCTACCGCCGCTGAGCCGGCGCCGGCCGCGAGCCGGCCCGCCGGGCCACCCGCACGACCGAGCCACGACACCGGGAGCAGACCGTATGGACCCCGCAGAGATCCGCATCCTGGCGGCCGGCACCGCACTGCCCGGCCCGCCCATCGACAACGCCACCCTGGGGCGCCGGTTCGGGATGGACGCGCTCTGGGAGCAGTGGGTGGACGTCTTCATCGGCACCCGCTCCCGCCACCTCGCCCTCGATCTGGAGACCGGCGAGCAGCGTGACACCCTCGCCGACCTGGGGGAGCGGGCCGGCCGCCGGGCCCTGGCCGCGGCCGGCACCGACCCCGCCGAGATCGACCTCGTCATCCTCGGCACCGCCACCCCCGACTCCCTCATGCCCGCCACGGTGAACCAGATCGCCGACCGGCTCGGCATCGACGGGGTGGCCACCTACCAGCTGCAGTCCGGCTGCTCCGGCGCGGTGCAGGCGCTCGACCTGGCCCGGCAGCTGCTCTCCACCGGCCGGCACCGCACGGCCCTGGTGCTGGGCGGGGACGTCATCGCCAAGCACTACGACCTCTCGGTCGACCTGCGCACCGTCCCGCCGGCCGAACTGGTCAACTACGTGCTCTTCGGCGACGCGGCGGGGGCCGCGGTGCTCAGCGGCGACCCGGCTGCCGGCCGGACCGCCGTGCGGACCTCCTTCGTCCAACTCGTCGGGCTGGGGCGGCCGCCGGGGCAGGTCCTGGAGTGGTTCGGGCCGGTCGACCGGCACAGTGACCGGCCGTCGGCCAAGGAGGACTACAAGGCGATCGAGGAGTCCGTGCCGGTGCTGTCCGAGGAGATCCTGCACCGGTTGCTCGACGACCTCGGCTGGAAGGGCACCGAGCTGACCCACCTGCTGCCGCCGCAGCTCTCCACCCAGATGACGAAACGGATCGTCGAACGGCTGGCGCTGAGCGGCGCCGAGGAGATCAGCTGCGTCGGCGACACCGCCAACACCGGCAACGCCCTGGTCTTCTTCCAGCTGGACCAGCTGCTGCCCCGGCTCGCCCCCGGCGACCGGGTGGCCGCCATCGCGGTCGAGTCCAGCAAGTGGATCAAGTCCGGGTTCGCCCTGGAACACGTCTGACCGTCCGACCGGTCCGACCCGCACCACCCGGGCGACCCTGGCCCCGCCGGCGGCGGCCCGACGTCCCATGCCCGGCCCCCACAACCGGGCCCTGCCACCGGCCCCCGGGCCCGTCGCCGCCGCATCGCCGTCGCCTGCGCACCGCCGTCACCCCCACAGCCCCGCACCTCCGTCACCGCGAACTCCCGAAGGGCAGAGCACGCATGTCGAACGACGAGAAGCTCCGCGACTACCTGAAGCGCGTCACGGCCAACCTGCAGGACACCCGCCTGCGCCTTGAGGAGGCCGAGGCCAGGTACACGGAGCCGATCGCGATCATCGGTATGGCGTGCCGTTATCCGGGGGGTGTCGCCTCGCCGGACGATCTGTGGCGGCTGGTGGCGGAGGGGCGTGAGGCGCTGTCGGAGTTCCCGTCGGACCGGGGCTGGGACCTGGACGGGCTCTACGACCCGGACCCGGACCACACCGGCACCGCGTACACCCGGCACGGCGGATTCCTCACCGGCGCCGCCGACTTCGACGCCGACTTCTTCGGCATCAGCCCCCGCGAGAGCAGCACCATCGACCCGCAGCAGCGCCTCCTGCTGGAGACGGCCTGGGAGGCGATGGAGAGCGCCGGCCTGGACCCGGCGGCGCTGCGCGCCACCCCGGTCGGCGTCTTCACCGGAATCATGTACAACGACTACGGCTCCCGCCTCAACCCGCTGCCCGCGGCGGTCGAGGGGCAGATCGGCATCGGCAGCGCGCCGAGCATCGCCTCCGGCCGGATCGCCTACACCTACGGGTTCGAGGGCCCGGCGGTGACGGTCGACACCGCCTGCTCGTCCTCGCTGGTCGCCCTGCACCTGGCCGCGCAGGCGCTGCGCTCCGGCGAGTGCACGCTCGCCCTGGCGGGCGGTGCCACCGTGATGTCCACCCCCAACACCTTCGTGGAGTTCAGCCGTCAGCGCGGTCTCTCCCCGGACGGTCGCTGCAAGGCGTTCTCCGCCGACGCGGACGGCACCGGCTGGGGCGAGGGCGCGGCGCTGCTGCTGGTGGAGCGGCTGTCGGACGCGCAGGCCAACGGGCACCCCGTCCTCGCGGTGGTGCGCGGTTCGGCCGTCAACCAGGACGGCACCAGCAGCCAGCTCTCGGCCCCGCACGGTCCTTCGCAGGAGCGGGTGATCCGGGCGGCGCTGGCGTCGGCCGGGCTGAGCGCGGCGGACGTGGACGCGGTGGAGGCGCACGGGACGGGCACCCGGCTGGGTGACCCGATCGAGGCGCGGGCGCTGCTGTCGACGTACGGACAGGGGCGGCCGGCCGGGCGGCCGTTGTGGCTGGGCTCGGTCAAGTCGAACATCGGGCACGCGCAGGCGGCGGCCGGTGTGGCCGGGGTGATCAAGGTGGTGCAGGCGCTGCGGCACGAGGTGCTGCCGGCCACCCTGCACGTCGGTGAGCCGACCGGCGAGGTGGACTGGGAGGCGGGCGCGGTGGAGCTGCTGCGTGAGCCGGTGGAGTGGTCGGCCACCGCCGGCAGGCCGCGCCGGGCCGGGGTCTCCGCCTTCGGCATCAGCGGCACCAACGCCCACGTGATCCTCGAACAGGCCCCCGCGACCGTGCGGCCGGCCGCCGCCGAGCCGGCCGCCGCCGAGCCGAACGACGCCGAGCCGACCGAGACGTCGACCGAGACGTCGACCGAGAAGCCGGCGCCGGTGCTGGGTGAGCTTGTCGCCCCGGTGGTGGTGTCGGGTCGGTCGGAGGTGGCGTTGGGTGTGGCGGCTGGGCGGTTGGCGGGTTGGTTGGAGGGTGCGGGTTCGGGTGTGGGGTTGTCGGAGGTTGCTGGGTGGTCGGTGGTGCGTGGGGTGCGGCATGGGTTGGGTGCCGCGGTGGTGTCGGGTGATCGTGGTGAGGTGATTGCGGGGTTGCGGGCGTTGGCGTCGGGGGTGGCGCATCCGGCGGTGGTGTCGGGTGGGTCGTCGGGGTCGCCTGGTCGGGTGGTGTTGGTGTTCCCGGGTCAGGGTTCGCAGTGGGTGGGGATGGGTGTGGCGTTGGCGGGGGTGTCGCCGGTGTTCGCGGGGCGTCTTGCGGAGGCGGGGCGGGCGTTGGCGCCGTTCACGGATTGGTCGTTGGAGGAGGCGTTGGTTGATCCGGTGTTGTTGGAGCGGGTTGATGTGGTGCAGCCGGTGTTGTGGGCGGTGATGGTGTCGTTGGCGGAGTTGTGGCGTTCGTCGGGGTTGCGGGTGGATGGGGTGGTGGGGCATTCGCAGGGGGAGATTGCTGCTGCTGCGGTGTCGGGGGCGTTGAGTCTGGAGGATGCGGCGGCGGTGGTGGCGTTGCGGTCGCGGGCGATCCGGGCGTTGGCGGGTGGGGGTGGGATGGCGTCGGTGCCGTTGTCGGTGGGTGAGGTTGAGGGTCTGTTGTCGGGGTGGGGTGGGGAGTTGGAGGTGGCGGCGGTGAACGGGCCGTCGTCGACAGTGGTGTCGGGTTCGGTTGGTGCGATCTCGGGTTTGGTGGAGTGGGGTGAGGGTGCGGGGGTGCGGGTGCGTCGGGTGCCGGTGGACTACGCGTCGCATTCGGTGCGGGTGGAGTCGTTGCGTGGTGAGTTGTCGGAGGTGTTGAAGGGGGTTCGTCCGCGGGCGTCTTCGGTGCCGTTCTATTCGACGGTGTCGGGTGGGGTGGTGGACGGTGGGTCGTTGGACGCGGAGTACTGGTTCCGGAATCTGCGGTCCCGGGTGTTGTTCGAGGACACGGTGCGGGTGTTGGCGGGGGACGGGTTCACGACGTTTGTGGAGGTGAGTGCGCATCCGGTGTTGACGGTGGGGGTGCAGGAGACGCTGGCCGGGCGTGAGGACGTGTTGGTGACGGGGACGTTGCGGCGTGGGCGGGAGGATCATCGTCCGTTGCTGTCGGCGTTGGCGGCGGTGGAGTTGCGGGGTCACCGGTTGTCGTGGCCGGTGGAGGTGCCGGCGCTCCCGCCGGGCCTGCCCACGTATCCCTTCCAGCACCGCCACTACTGGCTCGACGCCCCCACCCACTCCGGTCGCGGTGACGCCTCCGCACACCCCTTCCTGGACACCGTCGTCGAACGGGCCGACGACGAGGGCCTCGTCCTCACCGGCCGGATCTCCACCCGCAGCCACCCATGGCTGGCCGAGCACGCGGTCGGCGGCACCACGCTCTTCCCGGGCACGGCCTTCGCCGAACTCGCCGCCTCCGCCGCCGGAACGGCCGGCCTCGGCACCGTCGGCGAACTCGTCCTGTCGGCGCCGCTGACCCTGGCCGACGGCGTGCTCGACCTCCAGGTCACCCTGCCGGCCGCGGACAGCGACGGCCGCCGCACCTTCGACGTCTACTCCCGCCCTGAGCAGGGCGGACCGCAGGACTGGACCCACCACGCGACCGGCACCCTCGCCGGCGAACCCCTCGACAGCGCACCGGACTTTCCCGAGCAGTGGCCGCCGCCGGGGGCCGTCGCGCTCGACCTCGCGGTCGCCGCCGACCGCTTCGAAGCCGTCCAGGTCACCTACGGCCCCACCTACCAGGGCCTGCGGGCCGCCTGGCAGCACGGGGAAACCGTCTACGCCGAGGTCGAGCTGCCGGAGGGCGCCCACCCGGACGCCGCCCGCTACGGCATCCACCCCGCCCTGCTCGACGCCGCCCTCCAGGCCGACGTGCTGACCGGCCGGCCGGGCGAGGACGGCGGCGCCCCCGCGCTGCGGCTGCCGTTCGCCTGGACCGGCCTCACCCTGCACGCCGTCGGCGCCACCCTGCTGCGGGTACGCCTCGACCGGCCGGCCCCGGACACGCTCCGCGTCGTGGCCGTCGACCCCGAGGGCGAGCCCGTGCTCACCGTCGAGGCCCTCGCCCTGCGCCCGGTGGACCCCGAGCGGCTGACCTCCCCGGTGGCCGCCCCGCGCGGACCGGCCGTGCCCACCCGCGCCCCGGCCCGCCGCGCCGCCGGCCGCACGGCCGGCGGCTCCACCGCCGACCGCCTGCAGCGGCTGCCCGCCGCCGAGTTGGAGCGGGAGCTGAGCTCCCTCGTCCGCGCCGAGGTCGCCGCGGTGCTCGGCTACGCCACCCCCGAGGAACTCGACCTGGACCGGGCCTTCCGCGACCTCGGCTTCGAATCGCTGACCGCCGTCCAGCTGCGTGACCGGATCGCCGCCGCCACCGGCCTGCGGCTGCCGCCCACGCTGGTGTTCAACCACCCCAGCCCCCGGGCGCTCGCCGCGCACCTGCACGGCCTGCTGCACCAGGGCGACACCCCGGCCGCGGCCGACCGGGCCCCGGTCCGGACGCGGGCCGCCGCCGACGAACCGCTGGCCATCATCGGTATGGCGTGCCGTTACCCGGGGGGTGTGGCCTCGCCGGACGATCTGTGGCGGCTGGTGGCCGAGGGGCGGGAGGCGCTGTCGGAGTTCCCGACGGACCGGGGCTGGGACCTCGACGGGCTCTACGACCCGGACCCGGACCGGCCCGGCACCTCGTACACCCGGCACGGCGGATTCCTGGCCGGCGCCGCCGACTTCGACCCGGGGTTCTTCGGCATCAACCCGCGCGAGGCCCTCGCGATGGACCCGCAGCAGCGGCTGCTGCTGGAGGCTTCCTGGGAGGCGATGGAGAGCGCCGGCCTGGACCCGGCGGCGCTCCGCGCCACCCCGGTCGGCGTCTTCACCGGGCTGATCTACACCGAGTACGGGGGCCGGGTGCGCGGTTCCGCCCCTGAGGCCGAGGGCTACCTCGGCACCGGCAGCGCGGGCAGCGTCGCCTCCGGCCGGATCGCCTACACCTACGGGTTCGAGGGCCCGGCGGTGACGGTCGACACCGCCTGCTCGTCCTCGCTGGTCGCCCTGCACCTCGCGGGCCAAGCGCTGCGCTCCGGCGAGTGCACGCTCGCCCTGGTCGGCGGCGCGACGGTGATGTCGACCCCGGACACGCTGATCGAGTTCAGCCGTCAGCGCGGTCTCTCCCCGGACGGCCGCTGCCGGGCGTTCTCCGCCGACGCGGACGGCACCGGATTCGCCGAAGGCGTGGGCCTGCTGCTGGTGGAGCGGCTGTCGGACGCGCAGGCCAACGGGCACCCCGTGCTCGCGGTGGTGCGCGGTTCGGCCGTCAACCAGGACGGCGCCAGCAACGGACTGACCGCTCCGCACGGTCCTTCGCAGGAGCGGGTGATCCGGGCGGCGCTGGCGTCGGCCGGGTTGAGCGCGGCGGACGTGGACGCGGTGGAGGCGCACGGGACGGGCACCCGGCTGGGCGACCCGATCGAGGCGCAGGCCCTGCTCGCCGCCTACGGACAGGACCGCCCCGAGGACCGCCCGCTGCGACTGGGCTCGATCAAGTCGAACATCGGGCACGCGCAGGCGGCGGCCGGTGTGGCCGGGGTGATCAAGGTGGTGCAGGCGCTGCGGCACGAGGTGCTGCCCGCCACCCTGCACGTCGGCGAGCCCACCGCCCAGGTCGACTGGGAGGCGGGCGCCGTCGAGCTGCTCCGCGAGCCCGTCCCCTGGGCCAGGGGCGACCGGCCGCGCCGGGCCGGGGTCTCCGCCTTCGGCATGAGCGGCACCAACGCGCACGTCCTGATCGAGGAGGCGCCGGCCGTCCCGGTGCCCGCCGTCCCCGTGGCCCCCGCCCCCGCCGAGGAGCCCGCGAATCCGCTGCCCGTTCCGGTGGTGGTGTCGGGTCGGTCGGAGGTGGCGTTGGGTGTGGCGGCTGGTCGGTTGGCGGGTTGGTTGGAGGGTGCGGGTTCGGGTGTGGGGTTGTCGGAGGTTGCTGGGTGGTCGGTGGTGCGTGGGGTGCGGCATGGGTTCGGTGGGGCGGTGGTGTCGGGTGATCGTGGTGAGGTGATTGCGGGGTTGCGGGCGTTGGCGTCGGGGGTGGCGCATCCGGCGGTGGTGTCGGGGCGTGCTTTGGGGTCGCCTGGTCGGGTGGTGTTGGTGTTCCCGGGTCAGGGTTCGCAGTGGGTGGGGATGGGTGTGGCGTTGGCGGGTGTGTCGCCGGTGTTCGCGGGGCGTCTTGCGGAGGCGGGGCGGGCGTTGGCGCCGTTCACGGATTGGTCGTTGGAGGAGGCGTTGGTTGATCCGGTGTTGTTGGAGCGGGTTGATGTGGTGCAGCCGGTGTTGTGGGCGGTGATGGTGTCGTTGGCGGAGTTGTGGCGTTCGTCGGGGTTGCGGGTGGATGGGGTGGTGGGGCATTCGCAGGGGGAGATTGCTGCTGCTGCGGTGTCGGGGGCGTTGAGTCTGGAGGATGCGGCGGCGGTGGTGGCGTTGCGGTCGCGGGCGATCCGGGCGTTGGCGGGTGGGGGTGGGATGGCGTCGGTGCCGTTGTCGGTGGGTGAGGTCGAGGGTCTGTTGTCGGGGTGGGGTGGGGAGTTGGAGGTGGCGGCGGTGAACGGGCCGTCGTCGACAGTGGTGTCGGGTTCGGTTGGTGCGATCTCGGGTTTGGTGGAGTGGGGTGAGGGTGCGGGGGTGCGGGTGCGTCGGGTGCCGGTGGACTACGCGTCGCATTCGGTGCGGGTGGAGTCGTTGCGTGGTGAGTTGTCGGAGGTGTTGAGGGGGGTTCGTCCGCGGGCGTCTTCGGTGCCGTTCTATTCGACGGTGTCGGGTGGGGTGGTGGACGGTGGGTCGTTGGACGCGGAGTACTGGTTCCGGAATCTGCGGTCCCGGGTGTTGTTCGAGGACACGGTGCGGGTGTTGGCGGGGGACGGGTTCACGACGTTCGTGGAGGTGAGTGCGCATCCGGTGTTGACGGTGGGGGTGCAGGAGACGCTGGCCGGGCGTGAGGACGTGTTGGTGACGGGGACGTTGCGGCGTGGGCGGGAGGATCATCGTCCGTTGCTGTCGGCGTTGGCGGCGGTGGAGTTGCAGGGTCACCGGTTGTCGTGGCCGGTGGAGGTGCCGGCGCTCCCGCCGGGCCTGCCCACGTATCCCTTCCAGCACCGCCACTACTGGCTCGACGCCGCCCCCGACATCAGCGACCCCGGGCACCTCGGCCTGCACACCGCCGGCCACCCGCTGCTGGACGCCACCACCGACCTGCCGGACGGCACCACCCTCTGGACCAGCCGGATCTCGGGGAGCACCCACCCGTGGCTGCTCGACCACGCCGTCACCGGCACCCCGCTGCTGCCCGCCACCGCCTTCGTGGAGCTGGCCCTGCACGCCGGCCACCGGGGCGCCGTCCCGCAGCTGGCCGAACTCACCCTGGAGGCGGCCCTGCTGCTCGGCGACGGCGCCGTGCACGTCCAGACCACCGTGCAGCCCGCCGACGACTCCGGCGCCCGGGCGCTGGCCGTCCACTCCCGGCCCGCCACCGCGGGCCCGGATGAGCCGTGGACCCGGCACGCCACGGCCCTCCTCGTGCCGCAGTCCGGCCTGCCCGCCGGGCCGGAGCCGGCCGGTGCCTGGCCGCCGCCCGGCGCCGTCGCCGTCGACACCACGGCGCTGTACGACACGCTGGCCGGGCACGGCTACGACTACGGTCCGGCCTTCCAGGGGGTCCGCGCCGTCTGGCGGCTCGACGGCGTCGTCCACGCGGAGATCGCCCTGCCCGAGGACCACGCGGCGGAGGCCGCCCGCTACGGCATCCACCCCGCCCTGCTCGACGCCGCCCTGCACCCACTGGCCGCGGGCCTGCTCGCCGACGGCACACCGGACGGCGACGCCCCGGCCACCGCCCTGCCCTTCGCCTGGACGGGCGTCACCCTGGCCGCGACCGGCGCCGGCACGATCCGGGTCCGCCTGGAGCGGACGGGCCCCGACTCGGTCGCCCTGACCGCCACCGACCCGGCGGGCGGCCCGGTCGCGGCCGTCGAGCGGATCGCCCTACGACCGCTGGCCCCCGGCGCGCTGGCCGCGGTCCGCCCGCCCCGCCGCCACCAGGACGGGCTGCACCACCTGGCCTGGAAGCCCTCCGGGGCCCTCCCCGCGGACCGCGCCGACTGGGTCCGGCTGCCCGAGCAAGTCCTGGGGGCCGGCGCGGCCCTGCCCGACGCGGCCACGCTCTTCACCGAGGGTGACGCGAAGGCACCCGCCGGCGCCGTCCTGCCGCTCACCGTCCCGCCCGGCACCGACGTCGTCGCGGCCACCGCCGAACTGCTCGGCCTGGTCCGCAGCTGGCCCGCCCAGGAGCACCTGGCCGGCACCCGGCTGACCGTGCTGACCCGGCACGCCGTCACCACCGGCCCCGCCGACGGCCGGGTCGAGCCCGTCGCCGCGGCCCTCTGGGGCCTGCTGCGGAGCGCCGCGACCGAGCACCCCGGCCGCTTCGCCCTGCTCGACACCGACGACCGGCCCGGCTCGTCCGACGTCCTGGGCGCCGCCCTCGCGCTGGACGAGCCGCAGCTCGCCCTACGCGGGGGTGAGGTCCTCAACCCGGCGGTGGTCCCGCTGCCCGCCGGACCGGACCTCACCGCGCCCGCCGAGGGCGGTGCGTGGCGGCTCACCCCGACCGGCGACACCCTCGACGCCCTCGCCCTGCTGCCCGCACCGGACGCCGAGCGCCCGCTCCTCCCCGGGGAGGTGCGCATCGCCGTCCGCGCCGCCGGGCTGAACTTCCGCGACGTGCTCATCACCCTCGGCGTCTACCCGGACCAGGCACAGCTCGGCACCGAGGCGGCCGGGGTGGTCACCGCCGTCGGGGAGGGCGTCAGCACGCTCGCCCCCGGCGACCGGGTCACCGGACTGGTGAACGGCGGGATCGGGCCGGTCGCGGTCACCGACCACCGGCTCCTCGCGAGGATCCCCGCCGGCTGGACCTTCGCCCAGGCCGCCGCCGTGCCCGCGGCCTACCTCACCGCCTACTACGCGCTGGTCGACCTGGCCGCCCTGCGCCCCGGCGAACGGCTGCTGGTGCACTCGGCGGCCGGCGGGGTCGGCATCGCCGCCGTCCAGCTCGCCACCCACCTCGGGGCCGAGGTGTTCGGCACCGCCGGGCCCGGCAAGTGGGAGGTGCTCGCGGCGCTCGGCATCGACCCGGCCCGCACCGCCTCCTCGCGGACGCTGGACTTCGAGCGGCAGTTCCTGGCGACCACGGCGGGGGAGGGCCTGGACGTGGTGCTGAACTCCTTCACCGACGACTTCGTCGACGCCTCCCTGCGACTGCTCCCGCGCGGCGGCCGTTTCGTCGAGATGGGCAAGGCCGACCTGCGGGACCCGGCCACCGTGGCCGGGCTGCACCCCGGCGTGACGTACCGCTCCTTCGACCTGCTGGAGGCCGGGCCGCAGCGCATCGGCGAACTGCTCACCGAACTGCTGGCGCTGTTCGGGAGCGGGGCGCTGAGCCTGCCCCCGGTCACCGTCTGGCCGGTCGGCCGGGCCGGTGAGGCGATCCGCCATCTCGGCCAGGCCCGGCACACCGGCAAGGTGGTCGTCACCGTCCCCGCGCCGCTCGACCCGGCGGGCACCGTCCTGGTCACCGGAGGCACCGGCACCCTCGGCGCGCTGACCGCCCGCCACCTCGTCCGGGAGCACGGCGCCCGGCACCTGCTGCTGGTCGGCCGGCAGGGACCGCAGGCACCCGGCGCGGCCGAGCTGGCGGCCGAGCTGACCGGCCTGGGCGCGCAGGTCACCGTCGCCGCCTGCGACGTCTCCGACCGCGACACTGTCGCGGAACTGCTCGCCGGTGTCCCCGCCGAGCACCCGCTGACCCTGGTGGTGCACGCCGCCGGCGCCCTGGCCGACGGTGTGCTGGAGACCCTCGACGCGGAGCGGCTGGAGGCCGTCCTCGGCCCGAAGGCCCGCGCCGCCGGACACCTGGACGAGCTGACCCGGCAGGCGGACCTCGCCGACCTGGTGTTGTTCTCCTCCGTCTCCGGTGTGCTCGGCGGCGGCGGGCAGGCCAACTACGCGGCCGCCAACGCCTACCTGGACGCCCTCGCCCAGCGCCGCGCCGCCGACGGCCTCCCCGCGACCTCGCTCGCCTGGGGCCTGTGGCAGCGGGCGAGCGGTCTGACCGGTCACCTGGACGGCACCGACCGGGCGCGGCTGGCCCGCGGCGGCCTGGTGCCGCTGGGCGACCACGAGGGCCTGGCGCTGCTGGACGCGGCCCGGCGGACGGGGCGGCCGGCCGTCGTCACGGCCCGGTTCGACCTGCGGGCCGACGCCGGTCCGGACGACGTCCCGGCGCTGCTGCGGTCCCTGGTCCGTACCCCGGCCCGGCGCAGCGCCGCCGCCGGGCCCGCCGCCGGGGCACCCGGCTCGCTGGCGACGCGGCTGGCCGCACTGGACGCGGCCGGCCGGGCCGAGGCCCTGCTGCAGCTGGTGCGCTCGCAGGCCGCGGCCGTCCTCGGACACGGCACCGTCGACGAGGTCGCCGACGACCGGGCGTTCAAGGAGATCGGCTTCGACTCGCTGACCGCCGTCGAGCTGCGCAACCGGCTCGGCGCGGCGACCGGACTGCGGCTGCCTCCCACCACCGTGTTCGACCATCCCACCCCGCAGGCCCTGGCCGGTCATCTGCACCGGACCCTCGCCCCCGAGGACGACGGCCCCGACCCGCTGCTGCGCGAACTCGACCGGCTGGAGGCCCTGCTGCCGGCGCTGGCCGCCGCCGAGGGCACCCGCGGCGCGGTCGGCCGGCGGCTGCGGGAACTGCTCTGGCGCTTCGACGACGGCCCGGCCGAGGCCGCCGCGCAGTCGGCGACCGACCTGGCGACGGCCACCGACGAGGAACTGTTCGCCGCCCTGGACGACGAGTTCGAACGACCCGGAACGGAGTTCTGAGATGGCCGGGACGACCGCAGCGACCACGACCGCACCGACCACGACCGCACCGACCACGACCGCACCGACCACGCCCGCACCGACCACGCCCGGCGCCGCCGTCGCCGAGGACAAGCTGCGCGACTACCTCCGGCGCGCCACGGCCGACCTGCGCCAGGCCCGGCGCCGCATCCAGAGCCTGGAGGACCGCGCGCACGAGCCGATCGCCGTCGTCGGGATGGCCTGCCGGCTGCCCGGCGGGGTACGCACCCCCGAGGAGCTGTGGCGGCTGCTCGCCGACGGCCGTGACGCGGTCGGCGGGTTCCCCGACGACCGGGGCTGGGACCTCGGCACGCTGTTCGACCCGGACCCGGCCCACCCCGGCACCTCCTACGCCCGGGAGGGCGGATTCATCGAGGGCGCGGGGGAGTTCGACGCCTCCTTCTTCGGCCTCGGGCCGCGCGAGGCGCTGGCCATGGACCCGCAGCAGCGACTGCTGCTGGAAACCGCCTGGCGGACCTTCGAGTCCGCCGCCGTCGACCCGGCCGCGCTGCGCGGCAGCCGGACCGGGGCCTACGTCGGCATGATCGCGCAGGACTACGCGCCCCGTCCGCACGAGGTCGACGGCGAGCTGGACGGCCACTTCATGACCGGAAACGCCGGCAGCATCGCCTCCGGCCGGCTCGCCTACCACTTCGGCCTGCTCGGGCCCGCCCTCACCGTCGACACCGCCTGCTCCTCCTCGCTGGTGGCCATGCACCTCGCCGCCCGCTCCCTGCGGTCCGGCGAGAGCGATCTCGCGCTGGCCGGCGGCGCCTGCGTGCTGGCCCACCCCCGGGTCTTCCTGGAGTTCAGCCGCCAGCGCGGCCTGGCCCCGGACGGGCGCTGCAAGCCGTTCGCCGCCGCCGCCGACGGCACCGGACTCGCCGAGGGCGTCGGCCTGCTGCTGCTGGAGCGGCTCTCCGACGCCCGGGCCAACGGCCGCCGGGTGCTGGCCGTGCTCCGCGGCTCCGCCGTCAACCAGGACGGGCCCAGCAACGGGCTCACCGCCCCGAGCGGTCCCGCCCAGGAGGAGGTGATCCGGCAGGCCCTGGCCGACGCCCGGCTCACCCCGGAACAGGTCGACGCCGTCGAGGCGCACGGCACCGGCACCACCCTCGGCGACCCCATCGAGGCCGGCGCCGTCCTCGCCGTCTACGGGCAGGGCGAGCGCGAACGGCCGCTGCGGCTGGGATCGTTGAAGTCCAACATCGGCCACACCCAGGCCGCCGCCGGGGTGGCCGGCGTGATCAAGATGATCCTCGCCCTGCGGCACGACACCCTGCCCGCCACCTTGCACGTCGATGCGCCCACCCCACACGTCGACTGGTCCGCCGGAGCCGTCGAACTGCTCACCGAGGCCGCGCCCTGGCCCCGCACCGGCCGGCCGCGCCGGGCCGCCGTCTCCTCCTTCGGGATCAGCGGCACCAACGCCCACGTCGTGCTGGAGGAGGCACCCGGACCCGAGGCCGACGACGACGCCCTGCCCGCGGAGGAGGCCGCCGACCCGCGTGCCGACGCCGAACTGCCCTGGCTGCTCAGCGCCCGTACCCCCGACGCCCTGCGCACCCACGCGCTGGCCCTCGCCGCGCACGCGGCGGCCGGCGCCCACCGGGCGCCGGGCGACACCGCCCACTGGCTCGCCCACGGCCGGGCGCGCTTCCCGCACCGCGCGGCTGTGCTGACCGACCACCCGGAGGAGATCGCCCCCGCCCTGCACGCCCTCGCGGCCGGCCGCGCCCACCCCGCACTGGTGCGCGGCACCGTGGGACTCCCCGGCCGGACGGCCTGGACCTTCTCCGGCCAGGGCTCCCAGCGGGCCGGCATGGGGCGCGAACTGTACGCGGAGTACCGGGAGTTCGCCAAAGCCCTGGACGAGGCCTGCGACGCGCTCGACCCGCATCTCGAACGCCCGCTGCGGGACGTCCTGTTCGCCGAACCGGGCACCCCGGACGCCGTCCTGCTGGACCGCACCCGCTACACCCAGCCCGCGCTCTTCGCCCACCAGAGTGCGCTGGCCCGGCTGCTCGGCACCCGACTGGCGCCGCCGGCCGCCGTCCTCGGCCACTCGATCGGCGAGATCTCCGCCGCCCACCTGGCCGGCGTGTTCGACCTGGAGCCGGCGGCCGCCCTGGTCGCGGCCCGGGCCCGGCTGATGGACGAACTCCCCTCGGGCGCCGGGGCGATGCTCTCCGTCCTGGCAGCCGAGCAGCAGGTCGTGGAGCTGCTCGAACCCTACGGGGACGCGCTCGGCCTCGCCGCGGTCAACGGCCCGGCGTCCACCGTGGTGTCCGGTGACACCGAGGCGGTGGCCGCCCTGGAACGGACCTGCGCCGGGCTGGGGCTGCGCACCCGCAGGCTGACGGTCTCGCACGCCTTCCACTCCGCGCACCTCGACCCGGTCCTGGAGCGGTTCCGCGCGGAGGCGGCCCGGATCACCTACCGGCCGCCGCAGGTGCCGGTGATCAGCAACCTCACCGGCGAGCCCGCCGACCCGGAGCGGATCGCCGGCCCCGACCACTGGACCGAGCACATCCGCGCCACCGTCCGCTTCGAGCACGGCGTGCGCAGCCTGCGCGACCAGCTCGGCATCACCGCGTACGTGGAGCTCGGCCCGACCGCCACGCTCAGCGCGCTCACCGCCGTCATCCATCCGGAGGCGGTGCACCTGGCGGCGCAGCGGCGCGAGCTGCCGCAGCCGCGGGCGTTCGCGGCGGTGCTCGCCGGGGCCGAGATGCACGGCCTGCTGGTGAACCGCCCGGTCCCGGCGCCCGGCCCCGGGCCCCGCAGCGCGCCCGACACCGTCCCCGGGCATCCGTTCGCCGCGGACCGCCACTGGCTGGCCACGCCCTTCCCGACCGGGGCCGGTCCCTCGGTCCGGGTGGAGGGCGGACATCCCGCCAAGGCACCCGGCGGACTGCCCGCCGACGACCCCGGCGCGCTGAAGCGCCAGTGGGAGGAGGCGGCCGAGGAGCAGCGCACCGAGCTGCTGCTGGCGCTGGTCCGGGAGCAGGCCGCGGCCGCCCTCGGCCACGAGGACCCGGCGGAGATCGGCGACCAGGACCGCTTCCAGGACGTCGGCTTCTCCTCCTTCAGCGTCCTGGACCTGCGCAACCGGCTGGCCACGGCGACCGGCCTGGAGCTGCGCCCGGTGGTGGCCTTCGACCATCCGACCCCGGCCGAACTCGCCGCGCACCTGCACGGGCTGCTCGCCGCCTCCGCCGCGCCCGTCACCTGATCGTCCGTCGGATCCGCAGTTCCGCACGTCACCCGTACCCGTACCCGTCGTCGAGGAGAGAGTCCCGGTCATGCGCCTTGGAATCACCTATCTGAGCATCTCGCCCTCGGTGGACCGCGCGTCCGCACGGCAGAAGTACCTGGAGTTCGGCCGCCAGGTCGAATGGGCCAACGACAAGGGCTTCGCCGGGATCTGGGTCACCGAGCACCACTTCTCCGGCTACAGCCTCAGCTCCTCGCCGCTGCTGCTGCTCGGACACGCCGCCTCGCTCGCCCCCGACCTGCGGATCGGCACCGGCATCCTGGTACTGCCGCTCTGGGACCCGGTCCGGCTCGTCGCCGACGTCAACACGCTCGACCAGCTCTCGGGCGGCCGGCTGGACCTCGGCATCGGGCGCGGCTACCAGCCGCACGAGTTCCTCGGCTTCGGCCGCGACCTGGACGGCAGCCGGGCCGCCTACGAGGAGTCCGTCGATCTGGTGCTCCGGCTGCTCACCGAGACCGAGGTCACCCACAAGGGGGAGTTCCACCGGATCGACGCCCCGGTCTCGGTGCTGCCGCCGTCCTTCCAAGCCCCGCACCCACCGGTCTGGGCGGCCGCCGTGAGCCCGGAGTCGACCCGCCACGCCGTCCGCCGCGGCTTCCACCTGCTGGGCCTGGCCCTTTCGACGCCGGAGGAAGTCGCCGAACAGTGGCGGACGGTGGCCGCACTCGCGGCCGAGGAGGGTGTGGCGGCGCAGGGCCGCCAGTACGCCGTCAACCGCTTCGTGCACGTCGGCACGGACCCGGCCGGGCGGCGGGCGGCCGCCCGCGAGGTCGCCCGGCAGATCCAGACCTCCCGGGCGCTCGCCCAGGGCGCGTACCCGACCGGTGGCGTCCCGCCGATCCCCGCCGCCATCGATCCGGCCGACGAGGAGCTCGCCTACCAGCGGCTGCTCGCCGGCTCGCCCGAGCAGATCGTCGAGCAGCTCCGGGAGCTCGCCGCCGCCGGCGTCACCCAGGTCAACGCCGCCTTCGAGTACGGGACCCTGCCCGCCGAGACCGCGTTCGCGTCGATGCGGCTGTTCGCCTCCGACGTGATCCCGGCCCTGGCGGAGCAGCCCGTCGCCCACTGAACCCCTCCGTTCTTTCGTACCGGCCTTCCTCGGTGACAAGGCCGCCGCCACACCGATCGGCCTCGGCTGCACGATCTGCGAGCGTCCCGCCTGCGCCCAGCGCTCCGCCCCGGCGATCGGCCGGACGCTGGCCGTCGACGAACACAGCAGCACCTTCGTCCCGGACGCCGTCCGTGTCGACCCGGAAGGCTAGGACGTACCCGGCCGGAGGCACGGGAGTCGGCCGGGATTCTCCGGTTCGTGGTCCGGCCGGCCCGCCCCGGGCGCACGGGAAGGACTCCACGCGTCCGGTGCTGCGACGGCGGAAGTGACCTGCACCTTGGAATCATTAACGGGCCCGGTGCCGTCGAGGCCTTCGGCGGCCAGGACCAGAACCGGGCCCCCGGCGGACCCGGTCTCCTCGGGCGGTGCCGGCCTGCCCACCGACCCGGACCGGCGGCGGGGGAGGGGGAGGGCAGGCCGGCACCGCCGCCGCCCACCACCCCCTGACCGCGCGCCGAGCCGCCGGACGTCCGCGTCCGACCGCGTCCGACGCGACGCGACACCCGTCAGGTCACTCCGCCGTCAGGCGCGGCGTGCGCGGCGGCACCGTGCGCCGACTGCCCGTCGCCTCGAAGGCCGCGCCGAGGGCCAGCAGCGCGTTGTCGTCGTAGGCACGGCCGGCGAAGGTCAGCCCGACGGGCATGCCGGTGTCCGCCATGGCGCCCATCGGCACGGTCACCGTGGGGATGCCGAGGTGACGGGGCACCAGGTTGCCGTTCGCGACCCAGACACCGTTGCGCCAGCCGAGCTCGGCGGACGCCTCGGAGACGTCCATGTCCGCGGGCCCCACGTCGGCGACCGCGGGGAACACCACCGCGTCCAGGCGCAGGTCGTCCATCCACAGCTCCAGGTCGACCCGGCGGGTCTCCTCAAGCCCGCGCAGCCCCTCTTCGAGGTGCGGCATGTCGGTGAAGGACGCGTACGGGCGCTCGCGCACCAGGCGCGGGTAGTCGCCGATGGTGTCGTCGAAGCCGGTGTAGCGGTCGGGGAGTTCGCCCTGCTGCCTGGGCCAGATGCGGTCGGGGTCGACCTCGGCCAAGGTGGCGAGCGCCGGGTCGCCGTTGGCCCGCAGGAAGTCGTCCCACGCCCAGGCGGACAGGTCCTCGATCTCGACGGTGAGAAAGTCGCGGCCGACCAGGCCGCGGGTGTGCAGCGAGGGCGCCCCGGGGCGGTCGGACTCGTAGTTGGACACGACGGGGAAGTCGACCTCGACCACCTCGGCGCCGGCGGCCTCCAGGTCGCGGCGCGCGGCTTCCCACAGGGCGATCACCGAGGGGCGCGTGTCGATCCGCTGCCCGGTCTGGCCGCCGATGCCGCCGTCGGGGTTGGTGCCGGCGCCGGGGTCGGCGTTGATGTACATCCTGGGTACGCCGACGCGCTTGCCGGCGAGTGCGGCGTGCGCCGTCCGGGCGTCGGTGGGTGCGAGGGCCGGGTACGAGGCGGGGCGCACCTGCGACGCCGAGGGCAGCGGCACCCACGGCTGTGCGCGCCACAGGTCGCCGCGCGGCTCCGGGTCGTCGGCGACGATGACGTCGAGCAGTTCGAACAGGTCGGCCATGGTGCGGGTGTGCGGGACCACGACGTCCATGGTCGGTACCAGCGGCCAGTTGCCGCGCACCGAGATCACGCCGCGGCTGGGCGTGTAGGCGCACAGCGCGTTGTTCGAGGCGGGCGCCCGGCCCGACGACCAGGTCTCCTCGCCGAGGCCGAACGCGCCGAACGACGCCGCCGTCGCGGTGCCGGAGCCGTTGGAGGAGCCGGAGCCGTAGGCGCTGGTGAGCCAGTCGGTGCTGTACGGGCTCTCCGCGCGGCCGTACACGCCGCGCTGCATGCCGCCGTTCGCCATCGGCGGCATGTTGGTGAGCCCTATGAGGACGGCCCCGCCCGCGCGCAGCCGCTCGACGGCGAAGGCGTCGCGCTGGGCGACGAGGTGCTCGAACGCGGGCGAGCCGGCCGCGGCGGTCAGTCCCTTCGCGAGGTAGCTGTCCTTCGCGGTGTACGGGATGCCGTCCAGCGGGCCGAGCGTCTCGCCGCGCGCGCGGCGTGCGTCGGAGGCCTCCGCCTCGGCGCGGGCGTCCGGGTTCATCACCACCATCGCGTTGAGGGCGGTGCCGGTGCCGGGCCGGTCGTACGCGTCGATCCGCGCGAGGTAGGCGTCGAGCAGGCCGACCGCGGTGGTCTCGCCTTTCTCCAGCGCCGCGCGCAGGTCGGCGATACCGGTCTCCACAACGTCGAATCGGCGCGTCATACGGGTGTCTCCTGAGGGTCGGGTCGGACCGGCCGAGCCGCTGGGCGTCGAACCGATCGCGCGCGGTCGCCGTGCTCCCACTGCACTGACTAGATTTTCAGTCTAGACTACAGATCTAGCTCCCAGAATCGAGATGAGTCCATGCCGACGCCAGAGTCCGAGCCCGCACGGCCGCGGCGCCTCCCCGCACCGCAAGGCGTGACCGGGCCCGCGACGGCCACCGGGCCGGGTACGGCCGCCCAGCCCCTTCGGGCCCCGGCCGACAGGAAGCGTCAGCCCAGCGGCGACGAGGCGCGGGGGCGGGCGATGCGGGCCGCCATCAGTGCCATCGCGGAGAAGGGCACCGCAGCCGTGCGTATGTCGGACATCGCGGCGCGGGCCGGTATGAGCACCGGGCACATCCTCTACCACTTCGGCAAGAAGGACCGCCTCCTGCTCGAAGTCCTCGCCTGGAGCGAGGCGGACCTCGGCGTCCGGTTCCAGCAGGCCGCGGACGAGGCCGCGTCCCCCGCCGAGAAGCTGGCGCTGTTCGTCCGCTTCTACCTGCCCCGCCACCAGGGCGACGAGCGCTACGCCCTGTGGACGCAGGTGCTGGCCCAGCGCCACGACGACGCCGGCCGGCACCTCCTCACCGCGCTGTCCGACGCCTGGGAGGAGCGCCTGGAAGTCATCCTCCGGGAGGGACAGGCCCTGGGGCAGTTCGCCGATGTGGACCCTCCCGAGTTCGTCATCCGGGCCGTGGCCATGCTCAACGGGCTCTCCGGCGACGTGATGTTCGGACGCTCGCGCTGGCAGCACGCCTCCGCGCACTCGTTCGCCCTGTCCGCCCTCGAACGCGAACTGCGGCCGCCCGGCCGGGCCTGACGACACGTCCCGGGCAGAGGTCCCGATCGGAACTGACGTGTCAACATGTCTCTTCTCCGTACGGGGTTTCCCGTGTTTCGGCTCCGGGGCGGTTTCGGGGTTCGCGTCAGGAGCCAGGCCTGGCGGGCCCAGGCTCGGTGTCTCTGACCTCCGCCAGGAGGAACGAGCCGTCGCGGCCCGGGACGCCGCCTCCGGGCCTCGCTCCGGGCGGCCGCCCCGACGGCCGAAGCCGGCCCGCCGTTCACCGTCGCGCCGCGCTGCTCCCGCCCCCGACCCGGCCCCCGGTCCCGGTGGCCGCGGGAGTCGTCGCCGGGGCAGGAAATGAGGCCGCAGCCCCGTCCTCAGCACGGCGGTGCGCCGGGAACCGTATGATCGGTCAATGTCTGACACGACGGAAACCACGCCCGGCTGGCTTGCTCCCGAGGAACTCGAGAGCACACGGGCCAGGATGCCGATCCTGTACGTCGAGGCGGTGCCGGTCCGCGTCGACGAAGCCGGCGAGGTCACCCGGGTCGGGCTCCTGCTGCGGATGGCTCCGGACGGGACGGTCAGCCGGACGCTGGTCTCCGGCCGGGTGCTGCACCACGAGCGGATCCGCGACGCACTGCTGCGGCACCTGGAGAAGGACCTCGGTCCGGTGGCGCTGCCGCGGGTCCCGGCCTCGCTCCAGCCGTTCACGGTTGCCGAGTACTTCCCGACCCCGGGCGTCACCGAATTCCACGACCCCCGGCAGCACGCGGTGTCCCTCGCCTACATCATTCCGGTGGCCGGCGACTGCCGGCCGCGGCAGGACGCCCTCGACCTGGTCTGGTTCAGCCCGGAGGAGGCCGCATCGTCCGTGGTCCAGCTGGAGATGCCCGGCGGACAGGGTGTCCTGCTCAAGCGGGCCCTCGCGCATGTGGGCTGCCTGACCTGATCCGGTCGGGCCCCGGGCACAGGCCGTCGGCGGGACCACCTGCCTGCTCCGCAGTGCCGCGCCGGCGTCCGGCCGCCTCCCGGCCGACCGTCACCGTCGGCTTCGGCCCCACCCTGTAGAGAAGGACGGTCTCTGCCGCTTCGCACTCAGGGCCAAGTCACATCCTGCCTGGACAGGTGGGCCGTTCGGGTGACGTTCGAGCCGGGAGCACGAGTCCTGGGCTCAGCTCCCGGCTCGCGGTGGTTGAGTCGCCTGCATGAGCAAGAGTGACCCCGCCGCCCTGTTCGGCAACCGCTTCCTGACCGTGCCCGCGCCTTCGGAGACCTTTCCCGAGAAGGGCATGACCGCGACGGACGCCATGCGGCTGGTGGGCGAGGACCTCGTCATGGAGGGCGACCCGCAGCGCAACCTCGCCACGTTCGTCACCACGTGGATGGAACCGGAGGCGCAGCGGATCATCGCCGAGAACCTCCACCGGAACTTCATCGATCACGCCGAGTACCCGATCTCCGCGGAGATCGAGCAGCGCTGTGTGCGGATGCTCGCCGATCTCTTCCACGCGCCGGGCAGTACCACCGGATGCCGGACCCAGGGCTCCTCCGAGGCGATCATGCTCGGCGCGCTCTCGCTGAAGTGGAAGTGGCGGGAGCGTCGCAAGGCGGCGAACCTGTCGGTCGAGCGGCCCAACCTGGTGTTCGGCGGTGACGTCCATGTCGTCTGGGAGAAGTTCTGCCGGTACTTCGACGTCGAGCCGCGCATCGTGCCGCTCGCCGAGAACAAGTACACGATCGGCCCGGAGGACGTGGAGCCCCACCTCGACGAGAACACGATCGGCGTGGTCGCCGTCGTCGGCACCACGTTCACCGGCCACATGGACGACGTCGTCGGGATCGACAAGCTCCTGCGGGGAATCCGCAAGGAGCGGGACCTCGACATCCCGATCCACGTCGACGGTGCCAGTGGCGGCTTCGTGTGGCCCTTCCTCTATCCGGACTCGAAGTGGGACTTCCGGCTGGAGCAGGTCCGGTCGATCAACGTCTCGGGACACAAGTACGGTCTGGTGTACCCCGGCATCGGCTGGCTGGTCTTCCGTGAGGAGTCGGACCTGGCCAAGGACCTCGTGTTCTACGAGAACTATCTGGGCAAGACCGATGCGACGTTCACGCTGAACTTCTCGACCGGCGCGTCGATGGTGCTCGCGCAGTACTACAACTTCGTCCGGCTGGGTCGCGAGGGCTACACCTACGTCATGGAGACGATGCAGACGAACGCCCGCGCGCTGGCGGACAATCTGCGTGACAGCGGCCGCTTCGAAGTGATCGGGAGCGGTCTTGAGCAGCTGCCGCTGGTCGCCTTCCGCCTTGCCGGCAGGCATGCCTACGACGAGTCCGACATCGCCTGGCAGCTCTCGGCCGAGCGTGGCTGGATGGTGCCGGCGTACACGCTCCCGCCCAACGCGGAGCGGGTGAAGATCCTGCGGGCCCTGGTCAAGGAGACCCTGAGCCGAGGCCAGATCGACCGCCTGACACAGGACATCGCCGATGCGTGTGCCACCTTGGACCGCAAGGGGGCGGCCCACGACGTCGAGCGGGCCCAGGTCAAGCGCGGCACCGGCTACTGACGGGCCGAGTTGCCGTCCTCCCACCCGGCATGTCGGACGGTGGGCACATCGTAGCCATCTGGATTGGACGCTGATGGACCGCTATCCTCCGATCGCCGATCACGGCCTGGTGGGCGACCTGCAGACCGCCGCCCTGGTGTCCTCGCAGGGCGTGGTGAACTGGTTCTGCTCGCCGAGGTTCGATTCCCCGAGCGTCTTCGCCTCGCTGCTCGATCACGATCGGGGCGGGCACTTCCGGCTGGCGCCGGAGCACTCGGACATGTCGTGCAAGCAGCTCTACTACCCGGACACCGGTGTGCTGGTGACGCGGTTCATGTCGCCGGACGGGGTCGGCGAGGTCGTCGACTGGATGCCGGCGAACACGAGCCGCACCCCGACCGACCGCCACAGCCTGATGCGGGTGATCCGGGCGGTGCGCGGCACCGTGCGCTTCGTCCTGGAGTGCCGGCCCCGCTTCGACTACGGCCGGGCCGGGCACGAGCTGGAGCTGGGTGGGCAGGACGCGGTCTTCCGCGCGCCCGGGATCACCGGACACCTCCAGGCCAGCTTTCCGCTGGAGCGGGACGGGCAGGACGTCCGCGGCGCCGTCACCCTGGACATCGGGGAGTCCGCCGCCGCCGTGTTCACCACCTGCGCACCCGACGGCGGGCCGCCGCCCCCGCTCACCGTGGAGGACATCACGGCGAAGCTGTGGGGCGAGGTGGACTTCTGGCAGAACTGGCTGCACACCTCCCGCTACCGGGGCCGCTGGGCCGAGATGGTCAACCGTTCGGCCATCACGCTGAAGCTCCTCACCTACCACCCCTCCGGTGCCCCGGTCGCCGCCGCCACCATGGGTCTGCCCGAGCAGGTCGGGGGTGAGCGGAACTGGGACTACCGCTACTCGTGGATCCGGGACGGGTCGCTCTCGGTCCGGGCGCTGCTCGACCTCGGGTTCGTCGAGGAGGCGACCTCGTTCACGAAGTGGCTGGGCGACCGGATGCGCGACCGGGCCGACCTGCCCGGCGAGCGGCTGCAGATCATGTACCGGGTGGACGGCGACCCGCACCTCACCGAGGAGACCCTGGACCACTGGGAGGGCTACCGGGGCTCGCGTCCGGTGCGGGCGGGCAACGCCGCCGCCGACCAGCTCCAGCTCGACATCTACGGCGAGGCCCTCTACGCCATGGCCGAGGGCCTGGACGTCGGCACGGAGCTGGGCTACCACGGCTGGAAGGGCCTCGCCCGGACCCTGGACTGGCTCTGCGACAACTGGGACCGGCCGGACGAGGGCATCTGGGAGACCCGCGGCGGGCGCAACGACTTCACCTACAGCCGGGTGATGTGCTGGGTGGCCTTCGACCGGGGCATGCGCCTGGCGACCGAACTCAGCCGGCCGGCCGACATCCCGCGCTGGCGCATCGCCCGCGACAGCATCCTCGAACAGGTGATGGACAAGGGCTGGAGCCAGGCCGAGCAGGCCCTGGTGCAGCACTACGGCGGCGACGTCCTGGACGCCTCGCTGCTGCTGGTCCCGCGGGTGGGGTTCCTCGCCGCGAAAAGCCCCGGGTGGCTCTCCACCCTGGACGCGATGGAGCGCAAGCTCGTCTCGGACAGTCTCGTCTACCGCTACGACCCGGCCGCCTCCCCGGACGGGCTGCGCGGCTCGGAAGGAACCTTCAGCCTCTGCACCTACCTCTACGTCGACGCCCTGGCGCGGGCGGGGCGCGTCCGCCCGGCGCGGTACACCTTCGAGAAGATGCACACCTACGCCAACCACGTCGGCCTGTTCGCCGAGGAGATCGGCCCGAGCGGCGAGCAGCTCGGCAACTTCCCGCAGGCGTTCACGCACCTGTCGCTCATCATGGCGGCGTCGACCCTGGACGAGGCCATCGACAAGCTGCGCGCGCGGTCCTGAGCCGCGCCGTCGAACGGTTGCCGCTGCCGCTTCCCGGGCACGGGCGGCCTGCGGTGACCATCTCGGCGTCCTGCATGCCGCGAGCGGGCGCCCGCGGAGCGACGGCGCCGGGTGTGTGACACCAACGGCTCACGATGCCTTGCACCTCGGTACGCGAGCGGCCTCTGATGGATCCATGCAGTCATCTCCTCCGAATTCCCAGACAAATGTGCCACCGCTGGAGCGTTCGCACTGGGTGGCCTTCGCCGGAATCCTCCTGATGCTGAGCGGACTGTTCGACATCATCAACGGGTTCGTCGCGATCCTCGACCACGGCTACTACGAGACGACGGCCAACCACGGCAATCGTCTGCTGATCTTCAACTACACCGCGTGGGGCTGGATCTGGGTGGTCGTGGGCATCGCGCAGGTGCTGGCCAGCCTGGGTGTGCTGCTGGGTGTCAGGGCGGCCCGGATCACCGGCATCGTGCTGGCCTCCTTCTGCCTGGTGGGTCAGATGATGTTCATCTCGGCCTTCCCCTACTGGTCCCTGTTCACCATGCTCATGTCCGTGCTGGTGATCTACGGGCTGCTCGCCGAGCCGCATCACGTCGAGGGACTACGGGTCTGAGCAGGGGCCCGGGGGGGCGGAGACCCGCCGGAACAGCCGTTCGTGGCGGGCTACGATCTCCACCCGGCCGGGACCGTCGCGCGGATGTCGGCCGGCGAGGCGCTCGACGACGAGGCCGCGGGCCCTGGCTCCAGGCGGGTGCCATGCGGATCCGTACGGCGACGCAGGGGACCCGCGCACGCTCAGGGGGCGGTCTCGTCCGGCGCCGGGGGTTCGCGTGTGGTGCCCCGGGAGCGTCGTCCCCCGATGCCCTGGGGGTCGGCCGTCCGGGCGTCGGCGCGGCGGGGGGCGTCACCGAACCCCCTTTCCACCGCGTCGTCGAGCAGGACGAGTTCGGCGCGCAGAGCGGGCCCGCACTCGTCCGGCAAGGCCACGAGAAGACCCTTGAGGAGGGCCCGCAGGCGCCTGCACACCTGGACGGACGTCGCGCCGTAGTCGCGGATCTCGGTGACGGCGAGTTCCAGGTACTCCTCCCAAGACCGGCCGGGCACCACGAGGCGCGGCCTCCCGTGGCCGTCGGCGAGGACGTAGTGGTCGCGGAGGCCGACGCGGCCGACGACGTGCAGGAACGTCTCGATGTGGTTCAGCACCTGGACGGCGGTGGTGGGGTCGTTGACGGCGGGGGAGAGGGCCCTGATGGCGATGTCGACGAGGATGCGCAGGGCGAAGGCCGGGTCCTGCTCGATCGTCCGCTCCGCGCCCAGGGCGAGCAGGCCGGCCACCCGGTCACGGGCGGGCGCGGTGGGACCGCCGTGGACCTCGACGATCGTGCCGCCGGGCGGCACGAAGTCGCCGACGGATGCCGCCAGGACGAGGACGCAGTCGTGCCGGGTCGCGAGCGAGAGCATGCCGGGCGCGTCGAACGCCTGGATGACACCTCCTCGTTCCGTCCGCACCAAGGCAACCGGATCGCCCGGCAGCGGCGCCCCGCCGGGCGCCGCGGCGCTCCGCACGTGCGCCGCCGCGTGGCCGAGGACCTGTTCGCCCTGGCGGCCGACGATGTCGGCGATGGCCACCGGTCGCAGGTTGTGGGTGAACCGGTTGAGGTAGATCAGCAGCAACAGGAGGCTCACGGAGACGGCGACCCCGGCAAGCGTCACGCCGAGGTTGGGCACGGAGTCGGTCTCGATGCTGCGCAGCAGCGTGTACGCGAAGGCGAAGGTGCCGGTGAAGGTGGCGAGCACGGCCTTCTGCAGCCGGTCGCGGTACCAGAGCCGCATGTAGCGGGGGGAGAGCGTGCCGGTGGCCTGCTGGATGACCAGGACGCCGATGGTGACGACGAACCCGAGCAGCGCGATCATCGAGCCAACGACCGAGCTGAGGACGGTGCTGGCCGTCGTCGCGGAGTAGTCCCAGGTCTTCGGCAGCCAGGACGCGCCGTCCGCTGCGGTGGCCGCCTCGGCGAGGGCGACGCCGAGGACGAGCCCGAACAGGGGGACGATCCACAGGCTCGCCTTGGCGTACTGCCGCAGCCGGAACCGGGCTGCCCAGGACATCATGCGGGACCCAGCAGGACGGCAGTGTCGTCCGGGAGCGGGGTGGCGGGGCGTGACTCGGTGACCGGGTCGAGCCGGCCGTCGGGGCGGATGACGAAAAGGACGTCGTGGTCCGGCGGGAGCGGTGCGGAGCCGGGGTGAAGCAGGAATCGGGCCCCCTGCCGGTAACGGGCCGCGACGATGTGGCGGACCAGCGACCGGCCGAAGAGGATGTCGCCCCCGGTGTACGGGGCGACCACGCCGTGGCTGCCCTGCGGCGGCCCCACCCGGTAGACCGGACCCTGGACGTTGTCCTTGACGACGACCGAGGCGAGGGCGTTGAAGTCGTCGTCGTCGGTGAGCAGGAACACGGCCGTCACGCCTTCCAGACGGGCCCGGGGGTTGGTCGCGGTCGCCAGCATCTCCCCCCGCGCGAGTTCGATGCCGGCCGCCCTGATCCGCGCGCGCTCCTCGTCGAGTCCGGCCCACATCAGGACGTCGAGCCCCGCCGACTCCAGGGCCTTGCCCAGGCCGATCACCCACGGGTCGCCGCCGACGAGGAGCGGCCGGGTCCGGCTCGGCCGGACGACGCCGAGCCGGCGGGCCACGGGTGCGGCGGTGAGCGCGTAGAGCAGTACCGTGCCCACGATCACGAGGAAGGTGATCGGCAGGATCTTGGAGGCGCCGGGCAGTCCCTTCTCCACCAGGGTGGCGGCGAAGGCGGACGCGGTCGAGGCGGCGACGATGCCGCGGGGCGCCATCCACCCGATGAAGCCCCATTCGCCCACCGTCAGGTCCGAACCGCGGGAGGAGGCGTAGGCGATGATCGGCCGGACGAGGAGGACGAGGACCGCGATCAGGATCAGGGAGGGCACGAGCACGGGCGTGACCGACGCGGGCGTGACGGCGGAGGAGATGGAGATGAACAGCAGTCCGATGATCAGCTGTACGAGCGTTTCGAGGAAGGGCCTGCGGGCCGGCATGTCCAGACCGGGCAGGTTGGTGACGGCGAGTCCGGTGACGATCGCGGCGATCAGGCCGGTGTCGTCGCGGGCGATGTCGCAGCCTGCGGAGACCAGGATCACCGTCGCGAGCTGGGCCAGCGTGCCGAGCGTCTCGCCCAGCCGCAGTTTGCGCAGCGCCAGCCAGAGCAGGCCGGTGCCGACCGCGCCCCCCGCCAGGCCGACGCCCATGCTGATCAGAAACTGCCCGATCTGGTAGCCGCGGCCGATGTCGATCTGCCCGCTGGTCGCGACGGCGTGGAACACGATGGCGCCGAGGATGCCGCCGATCGGGTCGGTGAGCGTCCCCTCCCAGATCAGGATGCGTCGTACCTTGTCCGTCGGCCGGACGTATTCGAGCAGCGGACCTACGACGGTGGGGCCCGACACGACCAGGATCACGCCGATCATCGCCGCCACGCGCAGCGGGATGTCGAAGAGCGCCGGGCCGACGGCGCAGACGGCGAAGAAGGTGACCAGGATGCCGATGATCAGCAGCCGTCCGACGATCCCGCGGGTCACACCTTTGAGGTTGCGCAGGTTCAGTCCGAGGCCGGCGTCGTAGAGGATCACCGCGACGGACAGCGAGACCAGCGCCGGGAAGTCCGGGCCGATGAGCCGTCCGGGGTGGATGACGTCCGTCAGGGCGCCCACGGTGAAGCCGACCGGCAGGAGGATGATCAGCGCGGGTACGTGCAGTCTGTTCGCCAGGACCTGCGACCCTGTGGCGAGGGCGACGGTGAGGGCCATACCGAGGAGGATCTCTTCGCCGGTCATAGCGGTCGTCCTCCGTCCGAGTTTTGGGGGCCCGTGGGATTCAACCCCGTCGGGGAGCCCCGCGGTCGCCCATCACGGTCGGACACGGCTCCTACCACCCGATCGGCTCTCCGGGAGTACTGCCGGTACACGACGCCGTTCGGAAGTCCGTCGCGGCGGGGCGGGCACGCTCCGAGCTCGCGACCTGGCTGTGGGAGCGACCGCGACACCCCGGGCTGCGCCGTACCGTGCCGGGTGCGGGGTCGGGGTGCGAAGCTCGACGGATGATCGACCGTATCCGCGCAGGCCTCACCCGATGGACCGTCACCGTGCCGCTGCTGGCACTGGTGACGCTGGCGCTGACGTGGGGGCGGTCGCTGCCGGGTGCGGTGGTGGCCGTGGTGGCGGTGTTCCTGGCCGGCGCCGTGCTCGCGGCGGTGCACCATGCCGAGGTGATCGCGCACCGGGTGGGCGAGCCCTTCGGGTCGCTGGTGCTGGCCGTGGCGGTGACGATCATCGAGGTGGCGTTGATCGTGACCCTCATGGCCGGTGCGCCGGTGAAGAATGCGACGCTCGCCCGCGACACCGTCTTCGCCGCCGTCATGATCACCTGCAACGGCATCCTCGGCCTGTCGATCCTGCTGGCGGCGCTCCGGCACCGTGTCGCCGTCTTCAACGCGGAGGGCACCGGCGCGGCCTTCGCCACCATCGCGACGCTCGCCACCCTGAGCCTGGTGCTGCCGACGTTCACCACCAGCACGCCCGGCCCGCAGTTCAACACCGCCCAGCTCACCTTCGCCGCCGTGGCCTCCCTCGGGCTGTACGGGCTCTTCGTCGCCACCCAGACGCTGCGCCACCGCGACTACTTCCTTCAGGTCACCGCCGAGGGAGAGCTGTTGGACGAGGAGGACCACGGCGAACTGCCCACCTCACGGGAGGCTCTGACGAGCCTCGGCCTGCTCGGGGTCGCCCTGGTCGCCGTGGTGGGCCTGGCGAAGGTCGTCTCGCCGACCATCGAGTCGGCCGTCGCCGACGCGGGCCTGCCGGCCTCGGTGGTGGGTGTGGTGATCGCCCTGCTCGTCCTGCTGCCGGAGACGATCGCGGCGCTGCGGGCGGCCGTCGGCAACCGGGTGCAGACCAGCCTCAACCTGGCGCTCGGCTCCGCGCTGGCGAGCATCGGACTGACCGTACCCGCGGTGGCGGTGGCCTCCGTGTGGCTCAGCGGCCCGCTCGTCCTGGGGCTGGGCCCGACGCACATGGTGCTGCTGGCGCTGACGGTGGCGATCGGCACGCTGACGGTCATCCCGCGCCGGGCGACACCGCTCCAAGGGGCCGTCCACCTGTCGGTCCTCGCGGCGTACCTGGTGCTCGCGGTCAGCCCTTGACGGGCCGGGAAGCGGCCTGACACCGCCCTGATGGGCTCGTCTCCGCAACTCCGACCCTCGCCGCCACCCCGGGTCGGGCGGGGCCCGACCCGGGGTGGCGGGTTGATCAGGTGATGGTCCGGCAGACCGTCCCGTTCAGCCTGAAGACCGTCGGGGACGGGTTGGCGCCGTTGTTGCCGCCGACGAAGCCGAAGTCGGCGGAGGTGCCGCCGTTCGGCGCGAGCCGCGCGTTGTACTCGCCGTTGGTCACCCGGACGTGCTGCCCCGAGCCGGTGACGCTCGCGTTCCACCACGAGCCGACGGACTGCCCGGTCGACGGCCAGTCGAAGTCCAGCGTCCAGCCGTTGATGTCCGCCGGGCCGAGGTTGCTCACCACGACGCCGGCCACGAAGCCGTTGCCCCAGCCGGCGGTCACCTGGTACGAGACGGTGCAGGTGCTGTCGTTCGGCGTGCCGGTGGTGAAGGTCAGCGGTACGGAGGGCCGGGAGAGGCGCCCCGCCTGGTCCCTGGCCAGCACGTTGACCGTGTGCCGGGTGCCCGGCGGCAGGTTGTGGAGCGTGGCGGAGGTACCGGTGGCGGTGCTGAGCAACTGGACGGTGGTGCCGAGCTGCTCGTAGACCTCGTACTTGTCCACCGGGCCGGCGGCGGCCGGCCAGCCCAGGGTGACGGTGCCGGCGCCCACCGAGGTGGTCCGCGGTGCTCCCGGGGTGCCGACGGTGGCGGCGGTCGAGCCGGTGCCGGGCTGCGGGTGGATGGTCAGCACGGTGATGGAGTACGGGGCCAGGGTCGCCGAGGAGGAGGTGGCGGTACCGGTCGCGTCCACCAGGCCGTCGTCGCCGGGCGCCCATCGCTGGACCGAGGGGGCCGCAGAGGAGGGGGTGAAGCCCAGGTACCGCAGGTCCACGGTGTGCGGGGCGGTGGAACTCTTGTTCAGCAGCAGGACGCTGAGGTCGCCGTCGGCCCGGAGCACCGCGTGCGACGAGACCTCGGAACCGGAGGTGCCGGAGGCCACCATGCTGTCGCCCGGGTCGCTGAGGGCGCCCAGCGCCTTGATGCCGTAGTACGGCGCGAACGGGGTGTTCACCGCCGGCTCGCAGACGCCACCGGTGCAACTGCCGTTCGACAGCATGCCCATGTCGCCGTAGTCGGTCTCGCCGCCCACGGTGGTGATGGCGCCCGCGCCGTTGTGGGTGTCCCACCAGTCCACGCTGAAGACGCCGTTCTCCAGCGCCGTGCTCATGGCCTCCGCGGCGAACAGGCCGTTGGGGCGGCTGGTGAAGGGGCCGCTGCCGGAGTTGGAGTTCACCTCGGTCATCGCGATGCCGATGCTCGCGGAGTCGGCCCCCGCGTACTGGTTCACCAGGTTGCGCACCTCGCGCAGCTCACCGGGCAGTTGCTGCACGGCGGCCAGCGACTGGTCGCCGTCGCCGGCGTTGGGGTACCAGTGGACGCTGACGAAGTCGATGTCGTGGGCGACGGCGGCGAGCACCGTGTGGTTCCAGTCGGCGGTGTCGCCGGCGGCCACGATCCCGTCCGGCCAGTTGCCGGGCATGGTGAGCACCGCGCCGATCCTGACGGTGGGGTCGACGGCCTTCATGGCCGTGGCGTACGCCTTGACCTCCCTGGCGTACTGGTCCGGCGTCCTGTCGGCGTGGGTGTCGTTCTCCCAGCCGTTGCCGTAGACGCCGTTGCCGTAGATCTCGTTGCCGATCTCCCAGTACTTCGCCCCGTAGCCCTTGGTGATGTTGGCGTAGCGGACCCAGTCCGCTGCCTCCTGGGCCGTGCCGGAGCCGTAGTTGGCGATCAGGATCGGCTGGGCCCCGGAGGCCTGCACGGTGCCCATGAAGGCGTCGAAGCCGGTGCCCGGGGCGACGTAGCCGCCGGGTGCGGTGTTGTCGACCCAGTGGTAGTTGTCGGAGTAGGAGCCGCCCGGGTAGCGCAGCGCGCCGATCCCGGCGGCCTTGTACAGGGCGGTCACCTCGGGGTCGTTCATGGACGAGTCCCAGATGGCGGTGTTGGCGCCGAGCGCGGTGGAGCTGACGGTGCCCAGGCCCGCGCTCGCGTTGACCGTGACCGAGGTGTCGCCGGTGGCGGCCGGGTCGGCCGCGACGGCGGGGGTGGACAGCGGCAGGGCCGTGGCCACCACGGCCAGGGCGGCCGCGGCCGTCACGGCGAGGGGGCGACGGAGCCGGTCCGGTCTCCTGCGGAACAGCATGGGGGAGTTCCTCCCGGGTGGAACGCCGGTCCGTGGCCACGCCGCGGAGCCGGACGATGGACGGGGAACTGTGCGGTGTGCGGCGCCGCGCCAGCGGTGCAGGACGCGTGCGACGGGTGGAGTGTGGGAGCGCTCCCATGATGGGAGGGTGCGCCGACTGTGTCAATCTTCCTGACACGCCGAAGCGCAGGACCGTGACAGCGCGGGAGCCGGCAGCGTCACGGCCTGCTGCGGCTCTCCCGCTCGGCTTTCCCGTTCGTCCCCGGCAGCAGCGTCCTCAGCGTGCCGACCGGACACAGCGCCGGGAAACTCACCTCGAACGGTCCGTCAGCACTGCGCCTGGCCCTCGGCGAGGACCTGGACCGTGTCCGGCATCTGCTGGCCGGCCCGTTCGACGGTGGCACGGTAGCTGCCCCCCAGCCCCCAGGGATAGGTCACGGAGTAGACGGTACGGATGACACCGCCGATCCTCGTTGTCAGGACCTTGTGGGTGGGGAAGTGCTGCGGCCCGCAGGAGATCTCCTCCAGCGTCTCGTCGCTGGCCAGCAGCACGCCGTTCCAGCTGTTCATACGGTCGTTCAGGCTCGACGAAATGATCATCTGCAACCCGGGAGAGGGCGCCGCGATGATGTCCGACTCCTTCGCGCAGCCGACCGAATAGCCGGCGTCGCCGTAGGACTGGGCCTTGCAGATGCCGCCGTCCCCCTCGGCCAGCCACAGCAGTTGCGGCACCTCCACGTCGTTCCACCTGACGAGCACCACCGAACCTTCGACGGCAGGCCGGCCGTCACGCTCGGCCGACTCCAGGACCAGCCGCTGCGCCTCCTGCGGAAACCCGGGTGGCGTCGGCACGGCGGGAGCCGCCGAGGCGGTGGGACCGGCCGACTGCACCGGACCCGTGAGGCTTGGCACGCCGGACGTACACGCGGCTGTGCCCACCAGCAGGAAGACGCAAGTGGTGCGCATCGCCGCAGTCCGTGCGGGGTTCTCGGCCATAGTGGTTCCCCCCCGTTGATACATCGGTTTCGTGGAGCAGGACACTGCGGTGCACCGCATCGGTTCCGACGCGTTCGCTGCGGTCTGCGTCCGCAGCTGTACCGAGTCCCGGACAGCTCACCCCTGTCGGTCGTGCGTCCGCAGCGGTACCGAGTCCCGGACAGCTCACCCCTGTCGGTCGTCCCGGTCGTAGGCGACGTCGAAGGGGAAGTCGTGGGCGAGGGCGAACGCGCGGTATCGGGTCAGCTGCTGACGGAGCAGGGCTGCGGCCGACGGGCAGAGGAGTGCGGCGTGTTCCGACGAAAGCGGTCCGGTCACTGGACGGATTCGCCACTCTGCGGCCTGTTCCTCACCGTCGGGGCCGGATGCATGGCCTTCACCCCGGGTTCCCTCTTCCGCCATGTCGTCACCGGGACCCTGTTCGCGATCGCCGTCGCGGACCAGCTTCTGGGCATCGGGGAACGGATCCTGCTGCGCCGCGTGCGGCGGGCCGGGCGTCTGAAGGGCCGCCACAGCGTGACGGGCCCCGACCCCGACCTGTGATGGCCGGCCCCGGCCCTCCCGCCGTCGCACGGCGCCCCGTTCCGCCGGCCCCTACAGTCCCGTTCCGTCCGCCCGCAGGCCGGGGCTTTCACCGAAGCACGGTGCCCGCCCGGCCAGCAGCGGCGCGCCGTCGGCCGGTTGACCCGCGCCGGCCGGGAAAGTCGGCCTCCGGCGTGACCCCCGCCGCTGCCGAGTTGCCCGCCACCCGCCGATCCCGGCACGGACGGCGGGGGCCGGACACCCACGGTGTCCCGCCCCCACCGTCCCGCGTGCGGGCGCGTCAGGCGCCGACGAGCCCCACCAGCTCGGCCAGCCGGGTGTAGGACTCCCGGCGGTCGGCCGGGTCGTAGGTGTTCGCCACCACCATCACCTCGTCGGCCCCGGACTCGGCCACGAAGGACTTCAGCTTCGCCGCCACCGTCGCGGGGCCGCCGACGACCTCCGCGCGCAGGTCGTTCAGCGGGGCGGAGGACCGCGCGGCCGCCTCAGCCGGCGTCGGCCGGTACGCCAGCGCCTCCTCCACGGGCAGCAGCGCCGAGGAGTTGCCCGCCGCGTGCTGCGCCAGCGCGAGCCGCCACGGCGTGGCGAGCGCGTCGGCGTGCGCGTCGTCCCGGCCCACCACCACCGTCAGGGTGAGGATCGCCCACGGCCGCGCCCCCTCGTACGCGGGCACGAACTCCTCCCGGTAGCGGCGCAGCGCGAGGAAGGCGTTGGCCGGGTCCTGGTAGGCCGCCAGATAGGCGTAGCCCAGGCCGAGCCGGCCGGCCACGACGGCCGAGGAGGGGCTGCCGCCCAGCAGGAACACGCCGGGCAGCGGCGCGTCGTCCGGCACCGCCCGGACGGAGCCCAGCTCGTGCCCGGCGGGCAGCGAACCCCGTCCGCCGAACGCCAGTAGCTGGAGGAGCTGCCCGGTGAAGACCTCGGGGGCGGGCGAGGAGCGGCGCAGCGCCGCCGCGGTGGGCCCGTGCTCGGTGCCGCTGGAGCGGCCGATGCCGAGGTCGATCCGGCCCGGGTGCAGGGCCTCCAGGGTCCGGAACTGCTCGGCCACGTGCAGCGGCGCGTGGTTGGGCAGCAGCATCCCGCCGGCGCCGATCCGCAGCCGGGTGGTCCGGGCCGCGAGGTGGGCGATGACGATCTCGGGCGCCGAGATGCCCACCGCCGCCTGCGCGTGGTGCTCGGCCACCCAGTACCGGCTGAAGCCGAGCTCCTCGACGTGCCGGGCGAGCCGGACGGCTTCACCCAGCAGCTCGCCGCTGCTCACGCCGGCCCGGCGGGGGCCCTGGTCGAGGACGGAGAACGCGGTCATGCCCACTTCCTGACGGTTCGGCCCCCGGCGTGCCGGGGGCGTGGATCGGTGGTGGCACCCGGGCGCGCGGCTGCGCCGTCCGGGTGCCGGCCGGCCCGCGGGCCGGCGGGCCGGGCCGGGCGGTTCACACGCCCGCCGCGGCCGGGTAGGGGTGCGCGACGCCGAAGTGCTCGCGCAGCGTCGTCCCCCGGTAGTCGGACCGGTAGACGCCGCGCTTCTGCAGGATCGGCACCACCAGCTCCACGAAGGCCTGCAGCCCGTCGGCGAAGACGTCCGGCATCAGGGTGAAGCCGTCGGCCGCCCCCGAGGCGAACCACTCCTCGGCGACGTCCGCGACGTGCTCGGGCGTGCCGACGGCCTCGATGTGCGCCCCCCGCCACGGTGCGTGCCCGGCGACCTCGTCCAGCCGCTCCAGCCGTCGGAGCGCCTCGCCGCGGCTGTCGGCGATGGTGGTCATCAGCCCGGGCAGGATCTTGACCGACCGGGGGTCACGACCGTGCCGCTCCGCCCGGGCCCGCACGTCGTCGGCGTAGGCCAGCGCCACGTCCGGCGTCTTGGCGCCGGAGAACACCACGTCGGCGGTGCGCCCGGCCAGTTCACGGCCCGGTTCGGAGGCCCCGGCCTGCACGACCAGCGGGTGGCCCTGCGCGGACGGCGGCAGCGGCAGCGGCCCGCGGACCTGGAAGTGCTGCCCGCGGTGGTCGATCGGCCGCAGCCGACGAGGGTCGGTGAAGCGCCCGCTCGCCGCGTCCGCCAGCAGCGCGTCCGGCTCCCAGCTGCGCCACAGTCCCTTGACGATGTCGACGAACTCCTCGGCGCGCGCGTAGCGGTCGGTCCGCGGCGGCAGGCCGCTGCCGCCGAAGTTGGCGGCCACCTGCGGGATGTACGTGGTGACGGCGTTCCAGCCGGCGCGGCCGCCGCTGAGGACGTCCAGCGACTTGAACCGGCGGGCGATGTTGTAGGGCTCGTTGGAGGTGGTGGAGGCGGTGGCGATCAGCCCGATCCGCTCGGTGGCCGCGGCGACCGCGGTCAGGATGAGGGTCGGCTCCAGGTAGTAGGCGCCGTGCGGGCTCCGGTCGATGTCGCCGAAGACGCCGGGCGTGTCGGAGAGGAAGACCGCGTCCATCCGGCCGCGTTCGGCGAGGCGCGCGGCTTCCACCCAGGTCTCCACCTTGGCGAAGCCGTGCGGGTCGGAGCCGGGTTCACGCCATGCGGCGGGGTGGACGCCCATGGCGCCGCCGACCATGTGCAGGTTGAGGTGGAGCTCACGTCCGGTGCTCATGGGCCTTCCTGGGGGACGGGCCGTCCAGTTGCGGGACGGCGTCGAGCAGTGCGCGGGTGTACGGGTGCCGCGGTGCGGCGAAGACCTCGCCGACGTCGCCGGCCTCCACCGTCCGGCCGTCCTTCATCACCAGGACCTCGTCGGCGATGTGGTGGACGACCCCGAGGTCGTGGGAGATGAAGACGTACGCGACGCCGAGTTCGGCCTGGAGATCCAGGAGGAGGTCCAGCACCTGCGCCTGGATGGAGACGTCGAGTGCGGCCACCGGCTCGTCCAGGACGATGATCCGTGGGTGCGGGGCCAGCGCCCGGGCGATCGCCACCCGTTGGCGCTGCCCGCCGGACAACTGGCGCGGCCGGCGCCGCAGCAGGTCCCGGCCGAGCCCGACCTGGTCCATCAACTCGTCGACCCGGCAGGCGTGTTCGCCGCGCGGCAGGCCGGTGGCGGCCAGCGGTTCGGCGAGGATCCGGGCCACCGTGTAGCGGGGGTCGAAGCTGCTGAGCGGATCCTGGTGGACGACCTGGACCCGCCGGTGCAGCGCGCGCCGCTCCCGGGCGGACAGGCCGAGCCAGGACGTCCCCTCCACCTCGACGGAGCCGGTGTCCGGCGGGGCGAGCCCGAGCAGGAGGCGCCCGGTGGTGCTCTTGCCCGAGCCGGACTCGCCGACGATGCCCAGCGTGCGGCCGGCCCGCAGGGTGAACGAGACGTCCTCCACCGCGGTCAGCCTGCCGCGCCCGGCCACGGCGAAGGACTTGCCGATGCCCCGGGCGGCGAGCACCACCGGCGCCCCCGCCGGGTCGGCGTGCCGCGGCAGCGGGATCCCGGCGCGCGGCCCGGACAGCCGGGTGCCGCGGGCGTGCGCGTGCGGGACCGCGTCCAGGAGCTGCCGGGTGTACGGATGACCGGGGTTCGCCAGGACCTCGGCGGTGGGGCCCTCCTCGACGACCTCGCCGTCCTTCATCACCAGCACCCGGTCGGCGACCTTCGCCACCACCGCCAGGTCGTGGCTGATCAGCAGCAGCGCCATGCCGGCCCGCCGCCGCTCCGCCAGCAGGTCGAGGATCTGAGCCTGCACCGTGACGTCCAGGGCGGTGGTCGGCTCGTCGGCGATCAGCAGGGCCGGACCGGCCGCGATCGCCGAGGCGATCAGGGCCCGCTGGCGCAGGCCGCCGGAGAGCTCGTGCGGATACTGCCGGGCCCGTAGCTCCGGGTCGGGCACGCCCGCGTCCGCGAGCAGCCGCAGCACCCGCCCGGGCACCTCGGCGCGCGGGACACTGCGGTGGGCGTGCAGGGCCTCGGCGATCTCGTCCCCCACCCGGCGCAGCGGGTCGAGGGAGACCAGGGCGTCCTGCAGGACGAAGCCGATCCGGCGCCCGCGCAGCGGCCGCCACTGACGGCCGGTCAGCGCGCCCACCTCGCGGCCGTCGATCCGGAAGGTGTCGGCGGTCACCCGCGCGCCGGGGCCGGCCAGGCCGACCAGGCTGCGCGCGGTCACACTCTTGCCGGAGCCGGACTCCCCGACCAGGGCGACGCTCTCGCCGGCCCGCACGGTGAGCGACAGCCCGCGCACCGCCCTGACCGAAGCCCGGTGGCCGGGGAAGGAGACGGTGAGCCCGCGCAGTTCCACCAGCGGCTGCGCGCCGTCGTCGGGGGCCTGCGCGCCGGTCGCGGTGCCGTGTCGCGGCCGGGTGCCGGTCCCGGGGTCGCCGATCATCGGGCCACCCGCCCTTCGGCCCGGTCCTGCAGCCACTGCCCGAGGGCGGAGACGGCCAGCACGGCGACGGTGATCGCCGCACCGGGGAAGACCGCGGTCCACCAGGCGACCTCGAAGTAGTCGCCGCTGCCGGCGAGCATCGCGCCCCATTCGGCGGTCGGCGGCTGTGGGCCCAGGCCCAGGAAGCTGAGCGCCGATCCGGTGACGATCATGCCGCCGACGCCCACCGTGGCGAGGGCCAGCAGCGGACCGACCGCGTTGGGGACGATGTGCCGGACGACGACCTGCAGCCTGGACCAGCCGAGGACGGTCGCGGCCTCGACGAACTGGGCGCCGCGGATCCGCAGCACCTCGGCGCGCACCAGCCGGGCGTACCCGGGCAGGGTGACCAGTGCCAGGCCGGCCACCAGGTTGCCGGTGCCGGTGCCGAGCACCGCGACGACCAGCAGCACCAGCAGCACGCCGGGGATGGACATCAGGACGTCCAGCACCCGGCCCACCACCTGGTCGGCCGCCCGGCCGCCCTGGGCGGCGACGACGCCGACCACCGTGCCGGCGGCGAGCGCCAGGACGGAGGCGCAGAGACCGATCAGCAACGACGGCCGGGCGCCGTGCACCACGCGGGACCAGATGTCGCGCCCGTTCTCGTCGGTGCCCAGCCAGTGGCCGGAGCCGGGCGGCAGCAGGGTGTTCGCCGGGTCGGCCGCGTCCGGCCCGGTGCCGGTGAACAGGCCGGGCGCCAGCGCGGCCAGCAGGAGCAGGGCGCAGGCCACGAACGCCAGGACGACGCCGGGGCGCCAACGGGTGATTGCGACAGTCACGGTTTCCTCCTCAGGCCTCTCGGGTGCGCAGCCGTGGGTCGATCAGGCGGTACGACAGGTCGACGGCGGTGTTGACGACGGTGTAGACCAGGCCGGCCACCAGCACGATGCCGATGACCAGCGGCAGGTCCTTGTTGCGGACGGCGGTGACCGCCAGCGTGCCCAGGCCCTGCCGGGAGAAGACCGACTCGACGACCACCGCCCCGCCGATCAGCGAGCCGGTGAGCCAGCCGACCAGCGTCGCCACCGGCAGCAGTCCGTGCCTCAGTCCGTGCCGCAGCCGGACGGCCGCCTCACCGACGCCGCGGGTGCGGGCGGTGGTGACGAAGGGCTCGTCCAGGGTCTGTTCCAGCCCTCGGCGGAGCACCCGGGCGATCACCGCGGCGGGTGCGGCGGCGAGGGCGAGCGCGGGCAGCACGAGGCCGTCGATGCCGGGTGCGCCGAGGGCGGGGAACCAGCGGAGCTTGAACGAGAACACCCCGAGCAGCAGGGTGCCGAGCCAGAAGGCGGGCACCGCCACGCCCAGGCCCTCCAGCAGGGAGACCGGGGTGCGGACCCAGGGCCGGCGGCCCGCGCCGAGCAGGGCCGCCGGCACGGCGATCACTACGGTCACCACCACGGTGGCGGCGAGGAGTTGGAGGGTGGAGCCGAGCTGCTGGCCGATCGCGGTGCGCACCGGCAGGTGCAGCACGTACGAGTCGCCGAGGTCGCCCTGGAGGATGTGGAGCAGGAAGGTGAGGTACTGGAGTGCCAGCGGGCGGTCCAGGCCGTACTCCCGGACGATCTCGGCCCGCAGCCCGTCGCTGCTGGCCCGCAGGCCGGTGAGCAGGTCGACCGGGTCGCCGGAGGTGAGGTGGAGGGCGAGGAACGCGACGGTCACCGCGCCCCACAGCACCAGGACGGAGCCGCCCAGTCGGCGGGCGACGGCGCCGATCACCGCGACAGCCAGGCGTCGGCGAAGTTGGGGAAGCTCTGCTGCTCGAAGACGACGCCGTGGACCTTCGCGGAGGTGCCCAGCACGTAGGCGTTGTTGAACAGGGGCAGGATGGCGACGTCGTCGGTGACCTTCTGCTGGACCTCGGCGTAGAGGCTGTTCTGCTTCTGCGGGTCGCCCGCGGCCAGCGCCTCGGCGAGCTTCGCGTCGACGCCGGCGTCGTGGTAGCGGGCCGCGTTGTTGTCGATCTTGGTGGTGGGGATGTGCGCGCTGCCGAAGATCAGCCGCAGGCCGTCCGGCGAGAAGTTGTTGTTGCTGCTGTTCAGCAGGTCGTAGTCGCCCGCGAGGACGCGCTTGACGTAGCTGCCGGCGTCCAGGTTCTGGTTGCGCAGCTCGATGCCGAGCTGCTTGGCGGCGGCCTGGATCTGGGTGGCCAGGGCGACGTGCGGTCCGAAGTAGTCCCCGACGTAGAGGAAGTCGAGGGTCAGGCGCTTGCCGTCCTTGGTGCGGTAGTTCTCCGCGTCCCGGGCCGTCCAGCCGGCCTCGTCGAGCAGCGCGGCGGAGGCCGCCGGGTCGTACGTGTACTGGTCTGCGACGGCCTTGCTCCAGCCGGGTGTGGTGGGGGAGAGCGGGCCCTGGGCGGCCGGGTACACCCCGAAGTAGAGCTTCTCGACGATCAGCGGCCAGTCGATGCCCGCCCGCAGCGCCTTGCGCAGCCGGACGTCGCTGAGCGCGCCCTTCTCGGTGTTCGGGTTGTAGCTGAACGGGACTCCGGGGGCGACGGCGCTCTGCACGGCGAACCCGGGGTCGGCCTTCAGCTTGGCGACGTTGACCGGCGCGATCGCCGAGGCGGCGTCCGCCTGGCCGCTCGTCAGGGCGCCCAGGCGCGAGGAGTTCTCGGGGACGACGCGGACGGTCAGGCCGTCGAGGTGGGCCGGGCCCTGGTTGGCCGCGCCCTCGGGCGCCCAGGCGTAGCCGTCGCGGCGCTGGTAGGAGATGCCCTGCTGCGGAGTGAACCCGGCGGCGCTGGCGAACGGCCCGGTGCCGACGATCTTCGAGCAGAGTGCCTTGGGGTCACCGGTCAGCGTGGCGGGGGACTCGATGCCCAGACCCGGGGAGGCGAGCCCGGAGAGGAAGGAGGAGGCGGGGGCGGCGAGCGTGACCTCCACCGTGTGGTCGTCGACCACGGTGGTCGAGCGGTAGTTCTCGATCAGCTGCGCGGCACCCGCGGACTTGGTGGTCGGGGCCACCACGTGGTCCAGGTTGGCCTTCACGGCGGCGGCGTCGAAGGGCGTGCCGTCGCTGAAGGTGACGCCGGGGCGCAGGACGAACGTGTAGGTCCGTTGGTCGTCGGATATCTTCCAGGACTTCGCGAGCCAGGGGTGGACGGCACCCTTCTCGTCCTGCCAGACCAGCGAGTCCAGCACCGCGCGGGAGAAGAGCGCGTCCGCCTGCCCCTGGTGCGGGTCGAGGCAGGTCGGGCCGTAGGGGACGGCCAGGGTGAGCGTGCCCCCGGCCTTCGGCGGACCGGCGGCCGCCGGGTCGGCGGCGCCCTTCGCGGTCCTGGAGCAGGCGGCGGCCAGCGGCAGGAGGGCGGTGAGGGCGGCGACGGCGACACCGGGTCTGGACGTGAACCGCCGGGTGCGGGGGGCGGTTCGCAGCCGCTCGGCGGTGGCGGCAGCAGCGGTGGCGGTTCCGGCGGTACCGGTGCTGGTGGTGGCGGTGCCGGCGGTACCGGTGCTGGTGGTGGCGGTGCCGGGCGTGGCAGTGTCGGGCGTGGGCATGGCAGGGCTTCTTTCCGAGGCGCGGGATCGGCGGCCTGGGCCGCCGGGTTGACGTGTCGGGATCGCCGCGAGGGCCGCCGCACCCGCCCCTCGGTCAGCGCGGGGCGGTGCGGTGGCTCAACGCGGCGAAGGACACAGCGCGCTGTCGGTACGGGAGAGGTCGATCGCCCGGCGGGTGGCTGTAAGCAGCAGGCGCATGCCTGGCAGGCCACGGCTGGCGGACACTCCGTACTCCTCGGACTGCGGCTCCGGAACCGGAGCGTCGATGAACCGTCAGCGGTTGCGGTGAGCCATCTGCATCCCCGGCCTGCTGACCTTGACAGTTAATCAGACTGAACTCGCTTGTTCAATCTTTGTCCGGGCACCGGGATGCAGGGCGCGGCGCAGCGCGTCGACCTGGGTGGCCAGCGAGTGCCGGCTCGCCGCCGCCTGCGGGTCCTTGATGTCGAAGCCGTGGTAGGCCCCGGGGAACACGTGCAGTTCCAACGGCACCCCGGCGCGGGCCAGCCGGAGGCCGAATTCGATCACCTCGTCCCGGGACAGTTCCAGGTCCCCGACCGACAGGTAGACCGGGGGCAGCCCGCTCAGGTCCTCCGCCCTGGCCGGCGCGGCGTGGGCGGGCACGTCGGGGTGGCCGGGCGGCAGCGGGTGCAGATAGGCGCCCCAACCGGCCAGCGAGGCAGTCCGGTTCCAGGTGCGCGGGTCCAGCGCGAGCCGGCTGGACGCAGTGGTGTGCCGGTCGTCCAGCACGGGGGCGTGCAACAGCAGCAGGCTCGGCAGCGGGCCGCCGCGGTCGCGCAGCGCCAGCGTCAGTCCGGCGGCGATCGCCGCCCCGGAGCTGCTGCCCGCCACCGCCACCCGCAAGCCGTCCACGGCCAGCCGCTCTCCGTTCAGGCGCAGCCAGTTCAGGGCCGTCAGGCAGTCCTGCCGCGCGGCCGGGTAGGGGTGCCGGGGTGCCAGCCGGTAGCCGACCGAGACCACCACCGCCCCGGAACCCTCGGCGTACAGGTCGCACAGCGGGTCGAACCACTCCAACCGCTCGCCGGCGGTGAATCCGCCGCCGTGCACGAACAGCACCGCGGGCCGCTCCGGGGCGGGGGTGGTCGGCCGGTAGATCCGGACGGGCACCGGCGGCGCGCCCGGGTCGAGCGGGTCGCGCACCACCAGGTCCTCCCGCTCGGGCGCGGCCGCGCCGGGCCGCAGCGCTGCCATGCCGGAAACGGGGGAGACGAAGCCTCCCAGCAGCTCCGGGTCCAGTCGGCGAGTGATGTCCTGCATGGGTTCTGGCCTTCTTCCTGCGGCGGCGGTCGGATGATCGACGGCATACAAAATTGAACTCATGAGTTCAAGTGAGTTGTAGCAGTTATCTGTGCGCTACCGTAGGTATGTGACCGAAAGTGGACGCTCGACTGCTGGGCGCGGCCGGATCGACAAGCGCAGCGCCATCCTCGAAGCCGCCGTCAAGGTGTTCACCCGGGAGGGCTACGCCCAGGCCGGCATCGACACCATCGCGGCGGTGGCCGGCGTGGCCAAGCCCACGGTCTACAACCACTTCGGGGACAAGGAGAACCTGTTCCGGATCGTGATGCGGGACGGCGCCGAGCGCACCTCCAACCGCATCATCGCCGCCCTCGCGAGCCTCCCTGACGACGGTCAGGACCTGGAGGGCGAGCTGGAACGCGTCGCCCACCGGGTGATCGAGTGTCAGCTCGGCGACGAGGGATGGGGGCTCCAGCGGCTGCTCTACGCGGAGGCCGCCCGGCTCCCCGATCTCTACGACCAGGTGGTGGCCCGGGGCTCCCAACCGGTGCTGGACGTCCTCTGCGGCCGGCTCGCCGGCCTGGCCAACCGCGGTCACCTCGATCTCGACGACCCCGCCGTGGCGGCCACCCAGTTCATCGCCCTGGTCTCGGGCAACCTCCCCGGCCTGTCCGCGCTCGGCACCCGCCCCGTCGACCGCGCCGACCTCGACGCCGCCGTCCGCACCGGGGTGGACGCCTTCCTCCGCGCGTACGGCACCCAGCGCCGCCGCCGCCCCCGCCGGGGCTGACCGGCGGGCGCAGCCGCCAGGTGTTCCGGCGGCAGGCTGGGCCCGGGGTGCGTGGCCGGGGCCGACCCCAGCACCGCCGGCATCGGGTGGGACCGGGCGCTCAGGCCCGCGCGTGCGCGGACGGTCGGACGGTGCTGCGGGTGCTGCGGGTGTGCGGGCCGGTGAAGTGCAGGAACTCGTCGGTGACCGCTCCGGCCCGCAGCAGTTTGCGGTCGTCCTGGTAGCTCATGGACATCAGCCACGGCGACGCCGTCCCCTGCCGGGGGAGGTCCGCGAGCGAGCGCCTGACGTAGCCGGCGTCGAAGTCCAGGAGGGGGCGGGTGGGCATGTCGGGCTCGGGGACCGCCCGGGCGGTGTCGTACCCGTGCTCGTCCATGTGTCGGAGCAGGCGGCAGAAGTACTCGCAGACCAGGCCGACCTTGAGGGTCCAGGAGCTGTTGGTGTAGCCGATGGCGAAGGCGAAGTTGGGCAGGTCGCCGAGCATCATGCCGCGGTAGGCGACGGTCTCGGGGAAGGAGATTTCCCGTCCGTCGACGGTGAGGTCCATGCCGCCGAAGAGCTGCAGGTTGAGGCCGGTGGCGGTGACCACGACGTCGGCCCGCAGTTCGCGTCCGCTCGCGAGCAGGACGCCGGTCTCGGTGAAGCCGGCGATCGCCTCGGTCACGACCGAGGCCCTGCCGTCCCGGATCGCGGTGAACAGATCCCCGTCGGGTGCCAGGCACAGCCGCTGGTCCCAGGGGTTGTACGGCGGGTTGAAGTGCTCGTCGACGGGATAGTCCTCGGGCAGCAGCCTGGCGTTGGCGGAGCGGATGTACCTGCGGCCGGCGTTCGGGAACCGTCGCAGGAGCCGCCAGATCAGCCGCTGGACCGCGATGTTCCTGCGCCGGGTCAGCGCGTAGCCCCGTTCCGGGCCGAACACCTTCTGCAGGCGGTTCGCGAGGGCGTCGCGGCGCGGCAGGGCCATGATGTAGCTCGGCGTGCGCTGGAGCATCGTCACGTGCTCCGCGGTCTCGGCCATGGCGGGCACCAGGGTGACCGCGGTGGCGCCGCTGCCGATCACCACCACCCGCTTCCCGGCGTGGTCGAGGTCCTGCGGCCAGTGCTGCGGGTGGACGATGTCCCCGGAGAAGCGTTCGCGGCCCTCGAACACCGGGGTGAAGCCCTGGTCGTAGCGGAAGTAGCCGCCCGCGCAGAAGATCCAGCCGGCCGTCAGCCGCGTGCGCTCGCCGGTGCCGGTGTGCAGCACCTCGACGGTCCAGCGGGCCGTCCGCGAGGACCAGGCGGCCGCCAGCACCTTCTGCTGGTAGCGGATGTGGGGCTCCAGGACGTTCTCCGCGACGGTCTCCCGCAGGTAGGTCAGGATCCGTGGGGCCGCGGCGATCGCCTCCTGGTCCCGCCAGGGCTTGAACTCGTAGCCGAAGGTCTGCAGGTCGGAGTCGGAGCGGACGCCCGGGTAGCGGAACAGGTCCCAGGTCCCGCCGGCGGCCGCCCGGGCTTCGAGGACGGCGAAGGACTTGCTGCCGTGCTGCTGGAGATAGCGCCCCGCGCCGATGCCGGAGATGCCGGCTCCGACGATGAGCACGTCGACGTGCTCGGTGGGAAGGCGGTCTCCCATGGTTCGATCCTCCTCGATGAGACCAGAGGCCCGTGGTCGCCGACGGGACGGCCCCGTGAACGGGCACGACGCGATTGCTCGTCGCGCCATGCTGCACTATGCACCATGGGCTCGGAGGGGGCTCCTCCCGCGCCTGCGGCGGGCTCTGTCCCGCACCCGGGACGGCCCCACGACGTTCTCGGCGGCGGTCCGTGGGCGGGCACGACGAAGCTCCCGGCAGTCATCGGGTGGTCACGGTTCGTGACCCCGTCTGCCGGGAGCTTCGTCGTGCGGTACGGCCCGGGTGCCTCAGTGGCCCCCGTCCGGCGGCACCCAGGAGGAGGCTCCGCGGGTGAGCCGCCTCCCGGGCGCGGGGGGAGGGATCAGCAGGGGAAGGTGCCGCTGTAGAGGGCGTGTCCGTAGGAGGAGCTGCCGGAGCCGAAGCCGTAGACGCCGTCGTCGCTCCAGACCGCCTCGCGGAAGCCGCTGACGCAGGTGGAGGTCGGCGCGATCGCGAAGCCCTCCAGGTTGTCGGCCGGCATGACGGCCGGGTTGGTGTAGGTGACGTCGGGGACGATCGCGCCGGTGGCGTTGACCTTCATCAGGGTGTGCGTCTCGCCGCAGGTGTTGTCGCAGGTCGCGATGATGCGCTGGGTCCCGGCGTCGAAGGTCACGTCCATCACGGAGGCCTTGCCGGTCGCGATCGTGCCGAAGGTGATGAACGTGCCGTCGGAGTTCAGGCCGTACACGTGCAGGCTGCCGTCCCACTCCAGACCGGCGAAGAACAGGCCCGAGCCGTGCAGCGGGTAGTTCGCCGGGTTGTAGGCGGCGCCGGTGAGCGGGTCGACCCAGCCGTTGGCGGTCAGCCAGCTGTCCGGGACGTGGCCGACGCCTTCGAAGCCGAGGTTGGCGTCGTCCTTGCTGCCGGTGTTCAGCTGCGGGAACTGCGAGGTCATGTCCCACTGGTGGATCGGCGTGAGCGTCGAGCCGGTCGCGGCCGGATCGAACTCCATGATCGTGTCCTTGGGGACCGTGTTGTTGGAGTTGTCGCGCTCGGAGGTCACGTAGATGTGGCCGTTGCCGCCGACCGTCAGGCCCTCGGAGTCCGGCTGGCCGGAGCCGCCCGCGAAGTGGATCTGCTTGCCGGTCGCGCTCCAGGTCGCGTCCGGGATCCACTTGCCGCCGCTCTTCACCAGCTTGTACAGCCAGTTCTTGTTCTTGGCGGCCCACAGCACCGACGGGTTCGCCGGGTCGAACGCCAGGCCGCTCACGTCACGGCCCTCGGGGCCGGTGGACGTGGTGAACGCGCAGACGTTGTCGGCGATGGTGACGTCCAGCCCGCCCGGCCACGCCAGGGTGCCCGTCGGGGTGGAACCCGTACCGCTGGGCGCCTCGGGGGTGCAGCCGCTGGTCAGCGCACCGCCGCCACCGAGCAGCTGCCCGGTCTGGCCGCCGCCACCGCCGCTGCCCGAACAGGAGTTCACGCCGCCGAGCGTGGCGGTCGCGGCGGTCCGGAACCAGCCGGTGCCGTTCGCGCAGCGCTCGTCCGACGGCTTGGCGCCGTTGGTCGCCCAGGTCACCGAGTCGATGGTGCTGCCGTTGCCGTCGATCAGGAAGACCGAGTCGTTGTCGCCCAGCCCGAGGGTGGAGTTGAAGGTGACGTAGCCGCCTGCGGGGATGCTCGTCGCACTCGGCGAGGAGGACGAGATCGACACCGGGGAGTGCGTGGTGTCGTTGTCGACGTACTTCCACGACCCGATGCTGACCGCGCCGGTGCCGCCGTTGTACAGCTCCACGGTGTCCGCGCCGTCCGAGGTGACCTCGTTGATCCGCACCCGGCTCGCCGCCGGGAGCGAGGACGGGCAGCCCGCGGCGTTGGCGGCGCCGAACGTCGTCGCCACGGTCGTGGTCACCCACGCCCCGGCGCCGTCGCCGCCGCAACGGGCCATCGCCGGCTTCGCGGCGTTGGTCGCCCACTCGACGCGGTCGACCACCGTGCCGTCGGCCGTGTAGATCACCAGCTTGTCCGAGTCACCCAGCCCCTTGGGCGAGTTGAAGGTGACGAAGCCGCCGGCCGGGATCGTGGTGGCGGTCGGGCTGAACGACTGCGGCGAGAAGCCGTCGTCGGACATCTTCCAGCCGCTGATGCTCACTGCGGTCGAGCCGGAGTTGTACAGCTCCACCGTGTCGTTGTTCGACGAGGTGACCTCGTTGATCCGGATGTTCTGGTAGCCGGCCGGGTCCGCGGCGGCCGCGGGCTGCGCGGCGAGTATCCCGGTGACGAGGAATCCTGAGAACGTCAAAGCCGCGGCGCAGACGGAGGCGACGCCGGTACGCGAGTGTGAGGTAGGCACGAGGCCGAACTCTGACGGCGCAACATGGAACCGGCGTGTACTGCGGCTGAATGCCACCTGCTGGCCACCGGAACGCCAGGCGCGCGCGGTCACCACGCGACGCGCGGTCACCACGCGACGCGCGGTCACCACGCGACGCGCCGGCATCGCCGGGGGCTCGGTCGGACGCACGTCGGGCCGTCGTCGGGCCGTCGTCGGGCCGTCGCCGGGTCGGCGGCGGCCGTCGCGCGCCCGGGCGACTCGGATCAGCTCGTCCGGTCCGCCGTCCGGGTGCGCGGAGACGGGAGGCGGAACAGGCCTCTCAGCCTGCGGAGCGCCTCCCGGTCGCCGGCGGCGGTCGCCGCGCCCGTCTCCATCGCCTCCGCCATGGTGAGGGTCTGGTCGGTCAGCCGGAGGAACGCCTCCCGGCCGATCGTGACGGTCGCGTCCGGGTGCTGGGCCGGGCCGTGCAGCGCCTCGACGGACCCGTCGGCGATCCGGGCATGGAACAGTTCGTCGTCGATGCGGAACTCGTAGACCGCGTGGAGCCCGGCGGCGGCCTCGGCGTCGAAGCAGGCCCGCAGGCCGAGTACGGCCCAGCCGGGGTGGAAGGTCTCGTCCTGGCGCCGTTCGCCCATCGCCCACTTCAGGCCCCACCGGGCGAGCTGCAGGATCGCCGGCCCGAGTTCCTCGCCCGCCTGGGTGAGGGCGTACGCGGGGGTTCGCGCGGGCGGGGGGAGCACGATCCGGTGCGCGAGCCCCTCGCGTTCCAGGTGCTTCAGGCGGGCGGCGAGCAGTCCGGTGCCGAGGCCGCGCAGGCTGGCCTGCAGGTCGCCGTACCGCTTGGGGCCGGTCAGAAGTTCGCGGATCAGGAGCAGCGTCCAGCGCTCCCCGACGAGGTCGAGGGTACGCGCGGTCGCGCAGTACTGGTTGTACGTTCGCTGTTCCACTTCGTCATTCTAGGGTCCTGCGCGAGCAATCCGATCGGTACCGGCGGCCGGCGTCGACAGCGGACTCCCTTCTCTCAGCCCAGTTGCTCGGCCAGCGCGAGGATGATTCCGCTCGGCCCGCGGAGGTAGCAGAGCAGGTAGCTGTCCTCGAAGCGCGTCACCTCGCCGACGAGTTCGGCGCCGTGCGGCCGGAGGCGGGCGAGGGTGTCCTCGAGGTCGTCGACGGCGAACATGACGCGGTGCAGGCCCCGGGTGTTCGCCGGGGTGACCGCCGGCTCCGGCGTGATCGCCTTCGGGGAGTGGTACGTCGCCAGTTCGAGCCGGCCCGGGGCGTCCGGGATCCGCATCATCGCGATCTCGCTCCGCATGTCGTCGAGCCCGACGACCTCTCCCGCCCAGCGTCCCTCGATCGGCATCCTGCCTTCCAGCTCCATGCCGAGTTCGGTGAAGAAGGCGACGGCGGCGTCGAGGTCGTCGACGACGATGCCGACGTTGTCCATGCGCTGAATGGTCATGAGCCCGAGGATAGGTGCCAGGTCCGACAGTGCCGGCTCGGCCGGCCGTCCGACCCGTCAGCACTCCTTCTTCCGGTGGTAGGGGTCGACGGGGGCGACGTCGGCCCAACCGGGGGTCGTCCCGGACAGGCCGTCCGGCGACACCGGGGAAGTGCTTCGGCTTCCACACGAGGGAAACCGACTTCGCGTCACCTGTCCGTGGAAGGACGGGCGTGGAGGAGTATCCGGTGTCCCAGGCCCAGGGGCCGTGCCAGGCGCCGTGGACGAGAACGAACGTGGTCGTCGGGGATCCTCCGGACGAGTGGGGGCTGCACCCGGTCGGCGGATTCCGCCGGGGCGGCGGCTTCTTGGTCGGTGGCCCGGCGGGGCGTTCTCCGAATCGGCTGTCAGGCCGACTGCCGGTGCGTGGATCTGATGGTACGTCATTGACTTCTTGATTTTGAAGTGCCAGATTCTGAATCAGGTAGCAATGAGGGGAGTTCAGGATGACCAAGGCGCGGTACACGGCGCAGGCGCACGTCACCGGTGGCAGGAACGGCCACGGCCGCACGCACGACGGCCGGCTGGATCTGGAGCTGCGGCAGCCCGAGGAGCTGGGCGGGGACGGCGAGGGCGTCAACCCCGAGCAGCTGCTCGCGATCGGCTTCGCGGCCTGCTTCGGCACGACGCTCGCACTGGTCGGGCAGCGCGGCGGGCTCAAGGCGGACGACGTGGAGATCGACTCGTCGGTCTCACTGGTCCCGGCCGACGGGGGACGCCTTCAGCTGGCCGTCGAGCTGCGGATCGAGTTGCCCTCGGTCACCGCCGAGCAGGCGGTCGACCTGGTCAGGACGGCCCACCAGGTCTGCCCGTACTCCGGTGCCACCCGGGGCAACATCGACGTGGCCCTGGTGGTCGGCGGCACCCGGGTGTGACAACCCGCCCGCTCCCCTCGCCGAGGGGAGCGGGCGGCACCACCGGAGATGGGCGCCGTACGCCCGGCGGCCGGCTCCCCTCCGCATCCAGGGCAGGGGACAGGCCGGTCCACCAGGTTTCGTCCCCGCGATCGAAGGCACACTGGCCGACATGCCTCTCTCGCTGCATCACATCGTCATCGACGCCCACGACCTGCCCGCCCTGGCCCGGTTCTGGGCCGCCGCGCTGGGCTGGCAGATCCTGTCCGAGCGGGAGCGGGAGGTCGTGATCGGGCCGGACGCCACGTCGCCGGTGGGCATCTGCTTCATGCCGGTGACGGACCGCAAGGCCACCAAGAACCGTCTGCATCTCGATCTCACCTCCGCCGCGGAGGACCGCGAGGACGAGATCGAGCGCATCCTCGCCCTCGGCGCCCGTCGGGCGGACGTCGGGCAGCGCGGCAACGAGTCGTGGACCGTGCTGGCCGATCCGGAGGGGAACGAGTTCTGCGTGGTCCGGCCGAAGGAGACCCTCATCGGCTGACGGCCCTGGACTCCGCCGCATCCCCGGACCGTCGGGCCATGACCGCCGTCCGTCCCTGTCGGCCCGGGGATTCGATCTAGGCCATGAACTGGCCTAGATCCCTCCTATCGTTTCTCTTGTCGACGGAACAGACGGAACAGACGGAACAGCACCTCACGAAGGCGGAGAATCATGACCGAGACCACCACCCTCACCCCGGCCCTCACCGGCGAGCGCGCGGATCTGCTGGAGCAGCTCGGCAAGGCGCGGTTCTTCCTGCGCTTCACCGCGAACGAGCTGTCCGACGCGCAGGCCGCCGAGCGCTCCACCGTGAGCGAGCTCTGCGTGGGCGGGCTGGTCAAGCACGTCACCGGCGTGGAGCAGAGCTGGCTCGCGTTCATCCTCGAAGGCCCGTCCGCGATGCCCGACTTCACCGCCATGACCGAGCAGGACCTGGCCGACCGCCGGGACAGCTTCAAGCTGCTGCCCGGTGAGACGCTGGCGGGGGTGCTCGCCGACTACGCCGAGGCTGCCCGCCGGACGGACGAGCTGGTCGCCACCCTGCCCGACCTGGATGCGTCCCATCCGCTGCCGAAGGCGCCCTGGTTCGACGGCGACGTCCGGTGGTCGGCCCGCCGCGTCCTGCTCCACATCATCGCCGAGACCGCCCAGCACGCCGGTCACGCCGACATCATCCGCGAGGCCCTGGACGGCGCCAAGAGCATGGGCTGACCCTCCCCGTACGAGCTGCGGCCCGGCCACCGCCGGGCCGCAGTCGCGCTCGCGGCCTCCCCCTGCCGCGCCGTCCCGTCGGTCCCCGTCGGTCCCCGTCGGTCCCCGTCGGTCCCCGTCGGTCCCCGTACCGTGTGCCGGCTGCCTGGGATCCGGGCGGGCAACCGTCGCCCCGGAGCGGGAGCGGGTGATGGTCCGGGGCGGCAGGGCTGCTCCCGCCAGGCGCTCGGCGCGAGTCGGTGAACCCGGCCACCGGGCCGGGGTCCCGTGGGAGGATCACAGGCAGGGGACGGCCGAGGTGAGGGGATGCGCCGTGTGCACCGTGTTCGTGAGTTTCGATCCCGGCTCGCCGGTGCCGATCCTGGTTCTCGCCGCTCGGGACGAGTACGCCGACCGGGCGTGGCTGCCGCCGGCCCGGCACTGGCCGGACCGGCCGCGGCTGCTGGGCGGCCTCGATCTGCTGGCGGGCGGCACCTGGCTGGCCGTCGACCCGGGCGGCGCGGGCCGGGTGCCCCGTCTCTCCTGCATCCTGAACGGGTTCGGGGTTCCCGCCGAGCCGGCCGGCCGTCTCTCGCGCGGAGAACTGCCCCTGTTGGCGGCGCAGGGCGACGACCTCACCGACCGCGACTGGGCGCGCTACGACCCATTCCACCTGATCACCGCCGGGCCGGACGCGGTGTCCATGCTGGGCTGGAGCGGCACCGAGCTCACCCGCCGGGCGCTGGAGCCGGGGCTGCACGCCGTGATCAACGACGGGATGGAGGGCCTCGCCGAGCACCGTACGTCCTCGCAGCGCGCCTCGCGGATGATGGCCGCCCGGCTCGCGTACTTCCGGCCCCGGCTGGCGGCCGTCCACCGGCCGGAGCCGCCGGCCGCTTCCGCCCCCGGGGCCGTCGCCCCGACCGCCGACGTGTGGGGCGACTGGGCGCCGATCGCGGACGGCGACGGGCTGGACCGCACGGATCCGGCCGCCCTCGTCCAGCGCCGCGACTTCGGCGAGGGCCGGATCTGGGCGACCACCTCGCTCGCCCTGGTCGGGCTCGGCCGCGGCGCGGTCCGCTACGACTTCAACCCGGCGCCGGGGAACGCCGCCTGGTACCCGGTCGACACCCGGCCGGCCGGCGACTGACCACGCTGCAGGCCGACCCCTCCTACGCCGCCGTGGTGGACGTCATCGGGCACCACTACCCCTGCGAGGGCACCAACGGCGGCACCGGCGACACGGGAACCGCCTGCAACCGTCCGACGCCCGCCGGCGCGACCGCCCTCGACAAGCCGATCCGGGCCAGCGAGAACGGCTCCCTGGACCTGAACGGCGGCGCCGCCCCGCAGATCCGCACCATCACCCGCGGCTACGTGGACGGGAGGATCACCGCCACCTTCAACTGGCCGCTGATCGCCGCCACGCCGATCGGCGCCCAGCAGCAAGGCCCTCGACACCGCCGACGGCTCCCTCGCCAAGGGTGCCCAGATCGTCCAGGCCGCCCCCTCGGCCGGCGCCACCACCCAGCAGTGGACGCTGGTCGGCGTGCAGTTCCCCTGACCGAACCCCGAACCCCGACCCCCGGCCCTGCCGCGACCGGCAGGGCCGGGGCCTCAGCGCGCGGTCGCGCCGGGGACGATGACGTCGAGCGACTTCGGCAGGATCCGGACCTCGGCCGGCAGCGGGCCGACGTACTCGCCGTCCGCGTACGCGTTGATCCCCGGGGACTCGATGCGCAGCGAGGCCGTACGGTAGGTCTCCACCTCGGAGCGCCGCACGTGGGTGCCCTTGAACACGGTCGGGAAGAAGCGCGCCACCCGCAGGCGGGGCATGGCGTGCACGAGGGTGACGTCGAACAGGCCGTCGCTGCGGTCCGCCCCCGGGCAGATCACCATCCCGCCGCCGTAGCTGCGGGTGTTGCCGATCGCCGCCAGGGTGAGCGGGCGGTCGACGACCGTGCCGTCCGCCAGCACCAGCCGAAACGGCAGCGGCCGCAGGTTGGCGAACTCGACCAGGATGGCCAGGTTGTAGCGCATCCGGCCGTGCGGCCAGCGGAGCCGGTTGGTCCGGTCGCTGACCAGCGAGTCGAAGCCGGTGGCCAGCACCGAGCCGAAGATCCGGACGGTGCCGTCGGCGGCCTCGATCCGGCCGAGGTCGACGGTCTCCACCCGCCCGTCGACGATCACGTCCGCCGCTGCCTCGGGGTCCTTCAGCGGGATCCCGAACTCGCGGGCGTGGTCGTTGCCGGTGCCGGCCGGGATCACGCCGAGCGGCACACCGCTGCCGGCGAGGGCCTGCAGGGCCAGGCTGATCATGCCGTCGCCGCCCGCGACCACCAGGGCGTCGGTGCCGCGGGCGACCGCCTCGCGGGCCAGTCGAAGGGAGTCCGCGGCGTCGGCGCCGGCGGTGGCGAGGACCTCGACGCCGCGCTCGCGCAGCCGGTCGGCCGCCCGCCGGGCGGCCTGCTCGGCCCGGCCGCCGCCCGCGGCCGGGTTGGTCAGCAGGGTGACCTTGCGGATCGGCCCGGCGGCCGCCGGCCCGCTCACGGGATGAGCTTGCCGGGGTTGAGGATCCCGGCCGGGTCGACGGCGTCCTTGACGGCCCGGAGGATCTTCACCCCGAGGTCGCCGATCTCCCGGGTCATCCACGGCAGGTGGTCGGTGCCGACCGCGTGGTGGTGGGTGATGGTGCCGCCGTGCGCCAGGATGGCGTCGCCCGCCGCCTGCTTCGCCCGGCCCCACTCCTTGAGCGGGTCGCCCTGCTGGGCCGCCACGACGGTGAAGTAGAGCGAAGCGCCGGTCGGGTAGACGTGCGAGATGTGGCACATCACCAGGGAGGACGAACCGCTCTCGCGCAGCGCGCCCTCCAGGGCCGAGGTCACGGCGGCCTTCAGCGCGGCCAGGCCGGCCCAGCTGGTGGCGGTCTCCAGGGTCTCGCAGAGCGCGCCGGCGGTGAGCAGCGAGTCGCGCAGGTACGGCGCGTTGAAGCGGCCGTGCTCCCAGGCCTTGGCGGCCTCCTCGCCGAGCGAGGTGCCGCCCGCGGCCAGCAGGACCTCCCTGGTCCGCAGGTGGCGGGCGGCCGCCTGCTCGGGGGTGCCCTCGAAGACGGTCACCGCCAGGCAGCCGCCGGTGACCTGGGCGCCGCCGATCCGGTCGGTCATCGCCAGGTTGATCGCGGTCTCGGTCTCGTCGGAGATCCGGATCACGGTCGGGCCGGTGCCCTGCTGCTCGACCTCGCGCAGCGCGGCGGCGCCGGTCGCGAAGTCGGGGAAGCTCCAGGCCTCGTGGATCTTCACGGCGGGAGTGGGGTGGACCCGCAGCCGGACGGCGGTGATGACGCCCAGCGTGCCCTCGGAGCCGAGGAACAGCTGGCGCAGGTCGGGGCCGGCGGCCGAGGCCGGGGCGCGTCCGAGGTCGATCGCGCCGGACGGCGTGAGCACCCGCAGCCCGCGGACCATGTCGTCGAAGCGGCCGTGGCCCGCCGAGTTCTGGCCGGAGGACCGGGTGGCCGCGAAGCCGCCGACGGTCGCGTACCGGAAGCTCTGCGGGTAGTGGCCGAGCTCGTACCCCCGGGCGGCGAGCAGCGCCTCCGCCTGCGGCCCGGTCAGGCCCGCGCCGAGGACGGCCTCGCCGGAGACCTCGTCCAGCGACTCCAGGCGGTCGAAGCGCCGCAGGTCGAGCGAGATGACGGCGGTGAAGCCGCCGCGGACCGGGTCGACGCCGCCGACCACGCTGGTGCCGCCGCCGAACGGCACGATCGCGATCCGCCGCTCGGCGCAGAGCGCCAGGAGCGCGGTGATCTCGTCCTCGCCGCCCGGGAGCACGACGGCGTCCGGGGCGTCCTGGACCTCGCGGCTGCGGCGGCGCAGCAGGTCGGGGGTCGACTTGCCGCCCGCGCGGGGCAGCCGGTCGGCGTCGTGGCTGCTGACGTGCGCGGCGCCGACGATCGCGGCGAGGGCGTCCAGGTCCTCCTGCGGCAGGGCGGACGGCCGCAGGACGACCTCCTCGGCGGTGGGCGCGGGGTGGTCGGCCGGCGTCACCCCGAGCGCCTGCTCCAGCAACCCCCTGATGTCCTCGGAGAGCGGCTTGGCGAGGTCGGGGTCGCCCCAGGCGTCCCACTTCATCGGGGGCAGCGGCAGGGTGGCGGGCGTCCGGTCCGGTCCGGTTGGCGCATCGGGTGTCATGCGTTACAGTTTTACACATCATGTCAAGTAGTAATGCTGACCCGCAGAGCGTCGACGACGCCATCCTCGACGCGGCCGCCGAGCTGATCACCCACCTCGGCGCCCGCCGCACCCAGCTGGCCGAGATCGCCCGCCGGGCGGGGGTCAGCCGGCCGACCGTCTACCGCCGCTGGCCGGACGTCCGCGCGGTCGTCGGCGCCCTGCTGACCCGCGAGATCGCCACCACCCAGGCACAGGTCGTCCGGGCCGGCGACGACCGCGAGTCCGTGGTCGCCTGGATCGTCGAGGTCGCGTTGCGGATCCGCGACCACCCGGTGCTCGGCGCGCTGCTGCACTCCGACCCCGAGGTCCTCTTCGAGTACGTCACCGAGCGGCTCGGCACCAGCCAGCGCGGCCTGCTCGACGCCCTGTGCGGCGCGCTGGTGCTCGGCCAGCGGCACGGCTCGGTGCGCGCCGGGGAGCCGACCGAGCTGGCCGCGATGGTGCTGCTCATCGCCCAGTCCACCGTCCAGTCGTACCGCATGGTCGCCCAGCTGCTTCCCGAGGAAGCATGGCGGCGCGAACTGGCCAGAGCCCTGAACGGATACCTCGCGCCATGACCCCAGCCACCGGCTCGACCGCACTCGACGGCCGCCGCCGCGCCCGCGACCTCGACGAACTCGCCGCCGGCGGCGGCCGGATCGACGTCCTGGTGATCGGCGGCGGGGTCACCGGCGCCGGCACGGCCCTGGACGCCGCCTCGCGCGGGCTGCGCACGGTGCTGGTCGAATCCCGCGACCTGGCGTTCGGCACCAGCCGGTGGAGCTCCAAGCTCGTCCACGGCGGCCTGCGGTACCTGGCCTCCGGCCGGATCGGGGTGGCCCGGGAGAGCGCCGTGGAACGCGGCATCCTGATGACCCGCACCGCCCCGCACCTGGTGCGCGCCCTGCCCCAGCTGGTGCCGCTGCTGCCCTCGACGGGACGCGGCCGGGCCGCGCTCGTCCGCGCGGGCTTCCTGGCGGGCGACGTCCTGCGGCTGAGCGCCGGCACGCCGGCCCGGGTGCTGCCGCGCCTCCGCCGGGTCGGCGTGGCCGAGACCGCGGAGCTGGTGCCGGCCGTGCGCCGGGAGGGGCTGACCGGCGCGCTGGTCGCCCACGACGGCCAGCTGATCGACGACGCCCGGCTGGTCGTCGCGATCGCCCGGACGGCGGCGCAGCACGGCGCCGCGGTACTGACCCGGGTACGGGCGGACGAGGTCACCGGCACCTCGGCGCTGCTCACCGACACGCTCACCGGGCAGACGCTGCGGGTGTCGGCCCGGGCCGTCGTCAACGCCACGGGCGTGTGGGCCGGCGAGGTCGACCCCTCGATCCGGCTGCGGCCCAGCCGCGGCACCCATCTGGTCTTCGACGCGGCGGCTTTCGGGCACCCCTCGGCGGCGCTGACCGTGCCGGTGCCCGGATCGACCAGCCGTTTCGTCTTCGCGCTGCCGCAGCAGCTCGGACGGGTGGTGGTCGGCCTGACCGACGAGGACGCGCCCGGCCCCGTCCCGGACGAGCCGGAGCCGACCGAGGGCGAGATCTCCTTCCTGCTGGACACCGTCAACACGGCCCTGCGACGGCAGTTGACCCGCGACGAGGTGCGCGGCGCCTTCGCCGGGCTGCGTCCGCTGATCGACACCGGCGGCGGCAGCACGGCCGACATCTCCCGCAAGCACGCCGTACTGGAGTCGCCCTCCGGGGTGCTCACCGTCGTCGGCGGCAAGCTGACCACGTACCGCAGGATGGCCCAGGACGCGGTGGACGCCGTCCTGCGGGCGCGCGGCCTGGCCGCCGGGCCGTGCCGGACGGCGGACCTCCCGCTGGTCGGGGCCCCGCGGCACCGGGACAGCGCTCCGCTGCCGGGCGAGGACGTACCGGCTTCGCTGACCGCGCGTCACGGCGGGGCGTCACGGGCGGTGCTGGACGCCGCGACGGTCGCCCGCCCGCTGGAGCCGGTCGCCCCCGGGATCGAGGTCACCCGCGCCGAGGTGGAGTTCGCGCTGACCCACGAGGGCGCGCTGGACGCGGCCGACGTCCTGGACCGCCGCACCCGGATCGGACTCGTCCCGGCCGACGCCGAGCGCGCCCGACCGGTGGTCGAGGAGATCGTGGCCGCCCACCGGGGCTGACGCGTCGTCCGGCCCCGACCCCGCACCGGCCCCGTCCCGTCCCGGCCGCCGGCGCCCGCCCGGGGCCGCTCAGGTCAGCACGGGCAGCGAAGCAGGCCCCCGGACCAGGCGCGTCCGCCGCCAGCGGAGTTGATCCGCCGGCACGGCCAGCCGCAGCCGGGGGAAGCGCGTGAGGACGGCGCGGAGGGCGATCTCGGCCTCGGCCTGCGCCAGCGGGGCGCCGAGGCAGCGGTGGATGCCGTGGCCGAAGGCGAGGTGCCCCGCGGCCGCCCGGTCGAGGTCGAGCAGGTCGGGCGACGGGAACCGGCCCGGATCCCGGTTGGCGGCGCCGATCGCGACCAGCACGGGCAGGCCGGCCGGGATCTCGACGTCCCCCAGGGTGACGGGCTCCGTGCTGAACCGGAAGGTGGAGGTGCTGACGGGGGAGTCGAAGCGCAGCAGCTCGTCCAGTGCGGTCGCGATGCCGTCCGGGTCGCTGCGCAGGCGCTCCAGCTCGGTGGGGTGCTGGAGGAGCGCCAGGACGGCGTTGCCGAGGTGGTTGGTGGTGGTCTCGTGTCCGGCGACGAGCAGGAGCGCGGCCAGGGACACCAGTTCCTCCTCGCCGAGGCTGTCCCCGCCGTCGCGGGCCGCGATCAGGCGGTCCAGCAGGGCGTTCCCCGGCCGTCGCCGCCGGTCGGCGACGAGGTCGGTCAGGTAGCCGGCCACGGCGTGCGAGGCGGCGTCGACCCGGTCGGGGGCCCCGGCGGCGAACAACTCGTCCGACCAGTGCCGTACCTGGGCCCGGTCGGCCTGCGGCACCCCGAGCAGCTCACAGATGACCGCGACCGGCAGGGGCGCCGCCAGATCGGTCACGAAGTCGGCCTCGCCGCCGACGGGCCAGCGGTCCAGCAGCTTGTCGGTGGTCTCCTGGATGAACGGACGCAGGGCTGCCACCGCGCCCGTGGTGAAGGCCTTGGCCACCAGTTTGCGCAGCCGGGTGTGGTGGGGCGGGTCGGTCGCCAGCATGGTGTGCGCCACCGCGGGGTGCAGGCGCCGTCGCGATTCCCTGCCGGCGAAGAAGGCGGCGGTGTCCTTGGAGAGCCGCGGGTCGGCGAATGCCTGCCGGGCTTCGGCGTACCCGGTGACCAGGTAGCTGCTGTGCCCGCCGGGGCCGGTGGGGAAGGGCTGGACCGGGCCCGCCGTGCGGATGTCGGCGTAGGCGGCGTAGCCGGCGTATGGGTCGCGCGGGTTTCGATCGCCGGTCGGCTCGTTCATGGGCTCGGGACTCCAAGTGGTTCAGGCAGCCACCATCGGCGGCCCGCAGATCTCGCACCGGGCGTCGGCTGCCCCCGGAGCGGCCATTATCCGTCCTGCCGTCGATGATCTTGTGGAGCGAAGGGCACCGTAGAATGCGCCGCGTTCGGATGATCGGAAGATCATCACTGATACATCGGGGGATGCTGATGGAACTTCGGGACATCGAGATCTTCTTGGCGCTGGCCGAGGAACTGCACTTCGGCCGGACCGCCGAACGGCTGCGCGTCACCCCGGCCCGGGTCAGCATGGCCATCAGGAAGCAGGAACGCAGCGTCGGGGCGATGCTGTTCGAGCGCACCAGCCGCACCGTGCGGCTGACCGAGGTCGGCCGGCAACTGAGGGACGACCTGCGGCCGTGCTACCTGGGGCTGCAGGAGTCGCTGGAGCGCGCGCGGATGGCCGCCCAGGGAGTGAGCGGGCGGCTGCGCGTCCTGATGATGCCGTTCAACGTCGGGGACCTGCACATCTACTGGAAGACCTTCCGCAAACGGCACCCGCAGTGGGAGCTGCAGGTCCGACTGTCGAGTCTGGAGGACCCGTTCGGCAAGCTGCGCGACGGCGAGTGCGACGTCTTCGTCGCCTGGCTGCCCGTCGAGGAGCCCGACCTGACCGTCGGCCCGACCCTGTTCACCGATCCCCGCATCCTCGCCGTCTCGGCCGACCACCCCCTGGCCGGGCGGTCCTCCGTCCCGCTGGAGAACCTCGCCGACTTCCCGAACGCCACCGGCCGGATCGGACTGGACTACTGGGAGGAGGGCTACATGCCCTTCAGCACACCGCGAGGCCGTCCGATCGAGCGCGCGCACCAGGTGGCGGACTCCTCCGAACTGATCGACATGGTCACCATGGGCGAGATCATCCAGCCCTTCCCGAGCCACGTCACCCGGTACTGGGGCATGCCAGGCGTCCGCTGGCTGCCGATCCAGGGCCTCTCCCCCCTCTCCTTCGTCCTGGTGTGGCGGACCGAGGCCGAGAACGACCTCGTCCGCGCCCTCGCCGCCACCGTCCGCGACCTCGGCGCGTTCCGCTTCTGACCGCACCCCCCGGACGGCCTGCGGCATCGTGAACACCTGGGTTAACGAACGTTGCGAGAACCGTCGTTGTTCGCGCCGGCCGCCAGGGTCAGGCTGAACGGCATGAACATCACCTCCACCACGGTGGCTTTGGAGGTCGGCGACCCGGCCGCCTCCAGTCGCTTCTTCACCGAGCACCTCGGGTTCCGGGAACTCCTCCGCACGGACGACCTCATCCAGCTCGAACGGGACGACGGCGCCGCCGACATCCTGCTGGTCACCTCGGACACCGCGGTGGCCCCCGGACCGCCGCTCACCGGGTTCGTGTCCTTCACGGTCACCGGAATCGCCGAGGCGGCGGCCCGACTCGTCGCGGAGGGGGTCACGGTGACCTCGCCGCTGGCCCTGCAGCCCTGGGGCGGGTGGACGCTGGGGCTCGTCGACCCCAACGGCATCGACGTCCAGCTCGCCGAGTGGAGCGCGCCCGCCGGCGCGGCCCACCCCGCCGAGGACCGCACGGCCGAAGGAGCAGGCCGTGACTGACCTCTCCCCGTCATCGGCCGACGGCCCCGACACGGCGGACAAGGCCGAAACCGCCGGGACGGTCTGTGCCCTGCGGACCGCCTACGAAGACCGGAAGGTGCTGGAGCGCGGCGACTTCGCGGTGATCGCCGACACCGTGTTCGGCCTGCTGCTCCCGCCGGCGCGGGGATGACCCCGTAGTGCTGGCGGCGGCCTCGTTGTCCGCCGCGCCTGACCCGCCGCAGCGCCGGCCACGGTCGGCTGGGACTTCCTGTAGGCGAGCCGGTGGGCGCTCATCCGCCCGCCGACCGCCCCGCCGCCCGGGCGGCTAACCCTTCCCGGCGCAGACGGGCCGCCATCGAGCGGGTCGCCTCCCCGCGGGGCGCGACACCGCCGGCCGAGCCGCCGGAAGCCGCCGCCGGCGGGCCTGCCAAGGCCCGCCGGTTGCCTCACCCGTGCGAGTGGATCCCGGCCGCCGGTGGGCGGAGTGCGCGCAGGGCGTCGGGGCTTCGCCGCGTCGTGCCCGGAAGCTGTGGCTGGACGCCCGATGGCCCGGGCGGCGGGCGGGTGCCCCGGCGACGGGGTGCCGGCGTCGTCGGTGGTCACCCGGTGCGCCGACCGGAGCCATGACGACGAGAGGCAGAGTGGGCCGAATGTCCCTGTTCAGTGCTGATCCAAGACCGGAGTCCGTGCGCGCCGCCGGCGGCCGAGGCCGTTCCGGCCTCGGCCGGGCCGGGGTGGCGGGCGCCGCGAGTGTGGCGCTGCTGCTGGCGCTGCCCGGCGTCGCGTGGGCCGCTCCGGGTGACCTGGACCCCGGGTTCGGTACGGGCGGCAAGGTGACGACGGACTTCGGCGGCAGTGGGGACGCGGCCACCGCGGTGGCGGTGCAGGCGGACGGCCGGATCGTCGCCGCGGGCGTGAAGGACGGTGACTTCGCGCTGGCCCGGTACAACACCGACGGCAGTCCGGATGCCGGTTTCGGCACCGGGGGCAGGGTGACGACGGACTTCGACGGTGGCGGGGACGCGGCCAACGGGGTGGCGGTGCAGGCCGACGGCCGGATCGTCGCCGTGGGCGTCAGCGAGTCGAGCGCCGGCGGCAACTTCTTCAGCTTGGTGCGCTACAACACCGACGGCAGCCTGGACACCGGGTTCGGCGCCGGCGGCAAGGTGGTCACGGACTTCGGCGGCGGCGGCATCGACGAGGCCTTCGCGGTGGCGGTGCAGGCCGACGGCCGGATCGTCGCCGCCGGCCTGAACGGCGGCGACTTCGCGCTGGCCCGGTACAACACGGACGGCAGCCCGGATGCCGGCTTCGGCACGGGGGGCATGGTGCTCACCGACTTCGGCGGTGGCGCCGACGCCGTCCACGGCGTGGCGGTGCAGGCCGACGGCCGGATCGTCGCGGCCGGCTACACCGGGAACAACGTCGGCAACTACGACTTCGCGCTGGCCCGTTACACCAGCACCGGCGCTCTGGACACCGGGTTCGGCACCGGCGGGCGGGTGACCAGCGACTTCGGGGCCTTCGAGTCCGCCAACGGCGTGGCGGTGCAGGCGGACGGCCGGATCGTCGCGGCCGGCGTGACCGGCAACGACTTCGCGCTGGCCCGCTACACCGCCGCCGGGGCGCCCGACACCGGGTTCGGCACCGGCGGCCGGGTGACCACCGACTTCGGCGGGTCCGAGAACGCCCAGGCGGTGGCGCTGCAGGGTGACGGCCGGATCGTCGCGGCCGGGTTCGGCACCGCGGGCGGCAGCAACAACTTCGCCCTGGCCCGGTACAACACCGTCGGCGGGCTCGACACCGGGTTCGGCACCGGCGGCCGGGTGACCACCGACTTCGGCGGCTTCGACCAGGCCCACGGGGTCGCGGTGCAGGCCGACGGCCGGATCGTCGCGGCCGGCCTGACCGACAACGACTTCGCGCTGGCCCGCTACGAGGGCGGGGGCGGCGCGCCCGTGCCCACCGACGTGAACCTGTCGGTCACCAAGTCGGGGCCGGCCACCGTCAGTCTCGGCGACCTGGCCACCTACACCGTGAGGGTGAGCAACACCAGCAGCACCCTGTCGGCCACCGCCGTCACCCTGGCGGACACCCTCACCGGGCCCGCCGTCCTGCTCTCGGCCACACCCGGCACCGGGACCTGCACCACCTCCGCCGCCGGGGCAAGTTGCGCGCTCGGCACCCTCGCCCCGGGGGCGAGCGTCACCGTCACCGTCGTGGTCGAACCCACGGTCATCGGGACGCTCTCCGACCGCGCCACGGTCGGGGCGGCCCAGCCCGACCCGGTGCCGGCCGACAACAGCGCCACGGCTACCACCACGGTGAACAACGCCCACGGCTGCACGATCATCGGCACCAGCGGGGCCGACAACCTGTTCGGCACCAGCGGCAACAACGTGATCTGCTCGCTCGGCGGCAACGACATGGTCAGCGCGGGCGGGGGCAACGACATCGTCTACGCCGGCTCCGGGAACGACACGGTCGACGGCGGCAGCGGGAACGACACCCTCTACGGCGGGACCGGCAACGACACCCTGAACGGCTCCACCGGCGCCGACACGCTCAACGGCGGCCCGGGCAACGACACCCTGATGGGCGGCAACGACAACGACCAGCTGAACGCCGTCGACGGCGTGGCCGGCAACGACGCGGCCCACGGCGGCAACGGCTTCGACAGCTGCACCGTCGACCCCGGCGACACCGTCACCGGCTGCCCGTAACGACAGGGCCGAACCGAACCCGCGGGCCCGGCCGCCGGACGGCGGCCGGGCCCGCGGACGGCGTGTGCCCACTCGTACCTCGGGCTGTACGGGCGGGCACGCACTGCCCGGCGGCCCCGGGCTCACCAGCGTGGCCGCCTCCGCCGGTACGCAGGGTCGAAGCGCTGCATGTACGCGGTGTCGTCGCGCTCCCGGACCTCGCAGCGTAGGTGGTTCTCGTGCAGCCGGGCCAGCGCGTCGCGGTCCAGTCGTACCGCTCCGGCGCCGCGGGCGTGGCCCCGGTCCGCCTTGATATCGAACGCCGGCGCGCCGGCAGCGCCGGTGCCGCCTTCTGGACGCGCGTCATCCGATCGGGCACCCAGCGGGCGGATGCAGAAGTCGAGGGTCCTTCGGCCACGTCGGACATAGGGTGTGCGTCATGGAATCGCATGTGCTGGTCGTTGCCGATGTGTCCTGCAGCCCGGAGAACGCGGTCGAGTTCGGCCGGATCCTGCACGAGTTCGCCGGGGCCTGTCGCGAGGAACCCGGCTGTCTCTCCTACGAGGTGTTCCGCTCCGAGGAGTCGCCCCAGCGCTACGTGAGCATCGAGAAGTACGCCGACGCCGCCGCCTTCGCGGCTCACCGCGACTCCGACCACTTCCGTGAGATCGGCCTAGAGCGCGTCTTCAAAGGCGATGGGCTGATGAGCGATCATGTTGGTCGTGATTCGTCGTCATGAGCTGTCGGACGTGGAGTGGGAGGTGCTGTCCCGTCTCCTGCCGCGAGCGGGGACGGGACGGCCTCGGGCGGACGACCGGATGGTGCTGAACGGGATCGTGTGGAAGCTGCGGACCGGCTCGGCGTGGCGGGACGTGCCGGAGCGGTACGGCTCGTGGCAGAGCCTGTACACGCGTTTCCGCAGGTGGGCCTTGGACGGGACCTTCACCCGGATGCTGCGCTCGATCCAGGCGGAGAAGGACGCGGCCGGAGACATCGACTGGCTGGTGTCGGTCGACTCCACGATCGCCCGTGCCCACCAGCACGCGGCCGGCGGCCGCAAAGGGGGGCTCCCGACTGGGACAAAGCGGATGATCACGCCCTCGGTCGATCCCGGGGCGGACTGACCACGAAGCTCCACCTCGCCTGCGACGGGCGGGGACGCCCACTGGGCCTGGTGGTCACCGGCGGGAACGTCAACGACTGCACGCGCTTCGAACAGGTCATGGCCGACATCCGCGTGCCCCGCCTCGGGGCGGGCCGCCCGCGCACCCGCCCCGACCACGTCCTGGGCGACAAGGGCTACAGCTCCCGCGCCATCCGTACCTACCTCCGTCGGCGCGGCATCGCCCACACCATCCCGGAACGCGCTGACCAGGCAGCCGGCCGCCGCCGAAGGGGACGACACGGCGGACGGCCGCCCGGTTTCGACAGGGAGAAGTACACCCACCGGAACACAGTCGAACGCTGCTTCAACCGGCTCAAGCAGTACCGCGGCATAGCAACCCGCTACGACCAGACCCGCGAGTCCTACCAGGCCGCCGTCACTCTCGCCTCAACCCTGCTCTGGATCAACCTTTGAAGACGTGCTCTAGCCCGGCTGATGCCGCTGGCGATCGCACGCGACGTGCGGATGTACGACCAGCCGGCTGAGATCCCGGCCGCAGGACGTTAGCCGTCTCCCCGCCGACCGATCACCTCGGATCGCCGGCCGGCCGGCGATCGTCCCGCCTCCCGCGGGTCGCCGTGACCGGCCGGGCGCGGCCACGGGCCCTTGCAGTGATCAGGTGAGGCGCCGGCGTGGTTCGCCGGTCCGGTCGACTGACGAGCCGTCGGAGCAGAGCGAGTGGTCGAGTGGCTGTACTCGTGCACATGTCGCCGCCGAACCCTCCTCCGCGCCGGCATCGGTGTCGGGCCGACGGTCCCACCGGGCGTCCGAGCGAAACACCAAGACGGCAACGGGCCTCCGGTACGGCATATTTGGAGCTTCCGCCAGTACGACGCCCCGGTCGTCGCGAGGGAGACTGCCCGGCAGGGGCGGCGGCCCGTTCCGAAGGCCGAACGCCGGGAACAGAGGGGGAACAGTACGATGAGTGGTCAGCTGTACGACGAGATCGGCGAGGCTTTCGAGGGCTTCAAGAACCTCCCGCTCGCGCGCTACGGGGAGGTTCCGGGCTTCCTCGCCCTCGTCGGCGACGTGAAGGGTCGGTCGATCCTCGACCTAGCCTCCGGAACCGGCTTCTACAGCCGGGAGTTCAAGCGCCGCGGCGCCTCCCACGTCCTCGGCGTCGACATCTCCTCCGTGATGGTCGACGCGGCCCGGGCCCAGGAGGACGTCGACCCGCTGGGTGTGCACTACGAGGTCGGCGACGTCGCCGAACTGCGGTCCTTCGAGCAGCGGTTCGACATCGCGGTCGCGGTGCAGCTGTTCAACTACGCCGAGGACGTCGCCACCATCGAGCGGATGTGTCGGTCCATCCACCGCAGCATCACGGAGGGGGCCGAGTTCTTCGCCTTCGTGCAGCACCCGGACTTCCGTTTCGACGGGCCGTCCCTCGCCAAGTACGGCTTCCTGTGCGAGTCGCTCGGCGAGGAGACCGAGATCGGTCCGCGCGTGCGGATCACCGCGCTCCTCGACCCGCCGATCTCCTTCGTCGCGAACCCGCCCAGCCGCGAGGTCTACGAGAAGTGCCTGCGGGCGGCCGGATTCAGCGAGGTCACCTGGGTGCCTCTGGAGGTCTCCGCCGCGGGCGTGCGCGAGTACGGCAAGGAGTTCTGGGACGACCTGGCCGCCAACCCCCCGTTGACGATGCTGCGCTGCCGCGCCTGACCCGGGAGGCCCGTCCCCGGCTCGGCGGGGGACGGGCCGCCGTCCGGCACCGGGCCTGCCACTCGGTGGACGGCGCGCACGGAAGTCGAGGGTTGCGAGGCCCGGGACGACCGGGCCGCCGGCTCAGTGCGCCTGGTCCGCGAGGGCCAGTTCGGCCCGGACCAGTTCGAGGAGCCGGCCCATCCAGTTCCGTCCCGAGCGGGTCTGCTCGCCCCAGTACGTGGAACCGGGGTCGTGGTAGCGGATGGTGGTGTCGCCGGTGGCCAGGAGGATCTCCGCCGCTCCAGGGTGCTGGGCGAACTTGGCGCGCAGCACGCGGGCCATCACCGCCGGGCGGGCCTGCGCGCCGCCCGGGCCGTCCAGGGCCTGGAAGGCCTCGGCGGCGCACGAGTGGCGTACTTCGTCGACGGTGACCGGCATCGGGTGGTCGTTGTGCAGTTCGGGGAGGGAGAATTCGTCCACCAGCACCGCGCGGTCGGCCGGCGGCCCGGTGCGTTCGGGCGGTGCGTTCAGCCGCTCGATGTCCGCCCGGATCTCGGCCATCAGGCGTTCCGGGGTGAGAAACGTGTGCGCCGAGGCGAACCGCCAGGTGGCGAGCCCGGCGGCGGAGCCGCGGGAGCCCTCGGCGATCCGGGCGGCCACCTGGCCGTACCCGACCCGCTCGGCGAACTCCTCCACGGTGGACAGGCCCCAGCAGTCGACCAGACCGTCGGCGTACACGGTCAGTTCGGTGAGGCTGTGGACACCACCGTGATGGGCGAAGACCGGCCGCCACAGGCCGGGAACGCGCTCGCCGTCCGAGTACCTGAAGGTGCGTCGCTCGCCTGACATGGCGGCCAGCCTAGGGGATAGGCACCCGCCCCGGATCGGCCACCCGACGGGGGAGGCGGCCGGGCGGCCCGTCCGGCGGTCGGAGGGTCCCGGGTCACGGTGTGCGGTCGGCGGTCCGGGCCGGTTCGGGTGCGGGGGGTGAGACGGCGGCGAGGTCGTCGAGCAGTCCGCTGAGCCAGACGCTGAGATCGGTGGCGGTGAGCAGCAGCGGGTCCGCGGGCGGGTGGGCGGCGAGGGTGCGTTCGCCGAGCAGGACTTCCTCGGTCTCGGCGAGGCGCAGCTCGGCCCGGTCGGGCCGCCTTCGCTGCCGCAATCCGTGACTCTGCCGCCGAAAGGCGCCCGCCACCCGGTCGGCGTCCCGCTCCAGCCGCTCGACCGTCCGGGGCCAGGGGGCCAGTGAGCCGGGCGGGCAGCGGGTGAGGAGCTGTTCGGCGCCCCTGGTCGTGTGCTGGCAGGCGAGCAGCGCGGCCTGCCAGTTCGGGCCGTCCATCACCGGGTCGTGCCGTTCCGCCTGGAACTGGGCGTAGGACGCCTCGGCGAAGGTCAGCGTGTGCTGCGCGCGCTGCAGGGCGCCCGTCCCGGCGGCGCGGCCCGCCACCACCGCCACGGTCTCCTGGAGGGCCAGCGCGCTGTCGGAGAGCAGATCGGAGATCGAGCGCCGTAGCTCGCTGCCCCCGCCGCGCGGCCAGGCGCAGAGGCCGGCCAGGGTGCCCACGGCGGCGCCGATCAGCACGTCGATCAGCCGGGTCTCGGCCAGGCGCCAGTCGGCCGGGGCCAGCTGAGTGAAGATCATCGCGACCACCACGGTGAAAAGCCCCTGGCCCCAGGCCACCCCCAGCAGCGGCCCGGCGGTGAAGGCGAGCAGCATGGCCACCGGAAGGACGGCCGCGTAGACGGCAGGCCGCTCACCGATGGCGAAGAGCAACGGCGCGGTGGCGAGCGCGCCGAGCAGCGTGCCGGTGAGGGCGGGCCGCAGCGTCATCCGGGTGTCGGCGGCGCAGGTACGCATCAGGGTGAGGGTGGCGAGCAGCGCCCAGAAGCCGTGGGACAGGTCGAGGGCGCCCGCGACCAGCCGCGCGACGGCCAGGGCCGAGGCGGTCCGCAACGCGTTCTGGAAGTACACCGACCGGGGGGTGAGGTGCCCGCGGAACCGGTGCCACCAGAGCTTCGGGGTGGACATGTGGGCGTACCAGAACGGGCTGCGCCAGCGGTCCTGCGGGTGCGGGTCCGGTGGTACGGGCGCGCGCCGGCTGATCCGGACGGCGAGCAGCAGGAACCGCGCGCCCTCGGCGGCGTCCAGGGCGATGCAGCCCAGCCGCAGCTTGGCCTCGGCGGCCTCGGGCGAGGACGGCCAGGGCTCCTGGGCCGGCTCGGCGCGGGCCGTCTCGAAGCCGGCGATCGCCTCCTCCACGCGGGCCGGGTCGGGCGCCGGAGCCCGGGCGCAGACGCCGGGTGCGGCCGCGCGCAGTGCCCGGGCCGTGGCCCGGAGCAGGACGGCGGTCTCCGGGGTCGGGGCGCCCACTCCGAGGGTCACCACCCGGGCCAGCTGGGTCCGGGTGTAGCGCAGCGCGGCGGCCGAGTGGGTGAGCGCCCGGTCCACCGCGCTCGCCGACGCGGGGCGTTCCAGTACGGGCACCCGGGAGGGGCGGAGGCTGTCGACGGCGACCCGGCTCGCCGCCAGCGGCCCGTCCGCGCCGGCAGTCCGGCGGGCGGCGTCGGCGTACGCGGCGTCGGCGGGGTCGACGGCGTCGCCGATGTCGGTGGCACCGGCACTCGCCCTGGGCGCCGTGCACGCGTCGGCCGCGGTGTCGGCCAGCCGCGCCACCACGTCCGCGGCGCGGGCGAGTCGGTCCTGGTACCGCACGGGTGTCCGTTCCGGCCAGAGCACCAGCTCGGCGCCGGCCAGCAGGACCACCCCGACGGTGACCCCGGCGAGCCGGGCCAGGAGCGCCTCGGGCTGGTAGGGCGGGAAGCACGGCAGGATGTAGAACAGCTGGAGCCCGTTGGCGAGTCCGACCAGCCGTGGCCCGCCGACCGACCCGTAGGCGACGGCGAACCCGACGACCAGCATGCCGAGCGCCGCCGACCAGGCGTGGACCGCCAGCAGGGTTCCGGTGGCGACCAGGGCGTACGCGGCGGGCAGCACCGCCAGCAGCGTCCGGGACCGTTCCCGGGGGCCGCCGCCGAGCTGGGAGAGGGCGCCGGTGGCCACGGCGCCGAACAGCGCGTAGGTGGCCGTCGTGGCGTTGTGCAGGCCGTACCGGCAGACGTAGAAGCTCGCGCAGGCCACCAGGGTGACCCGGAGTGCACGGTGCACGGCCACCAGGTGGGGATCCCGGCGGCGCAACCACCCGGGGGCGGCGGGAAAGCGGCCCATCGGCACCTCGCTCCCTCCTGCCGTCCCCGCTCGCCGGGCGTCGGGTGGTCGGTGATCGGTGGTCCGCCGTCCGTGCCGGGCCGTCCGTGGTCGGTCGTCGGCGGTCGACGGCGGTCGACGGCGGTCGACGGGACGTTCCGCCGGCAGCGCCCGGTGCCCTCGCCGAGGGCGCGGGCGGAGAGCGTTGCCGACCACTCCGGAACCGGATGCCGGCCGGTACCCGCGCGCCAGGTTCTGCACGGACGCCACGGGCCGGACCGGTGCTCGTCCGCTCGCGGCCCGGGGCCGGCCGCCACGGCGGCCGGCCCCGCTCACCACGGTACGGTGCGGCGCCGTCCCGGGCCTGCGCTGAGGAACCGGGACAGGCCTTCGCGCCGCGCGTACCGTCACCGGCCGGCTTGCGCCGCCCTGCTACGCGGGCCCGGTCCCTGCGGGGAGCAGCGGGCGGAGGGCGCCGAGTACGGCGCCGACGCAGACGTCCCGCAGTTGGGTGCGGGTGCACGTTTCGTTGCCGAGCCAGTCGACGACGAGGACCTGGACGAAGACCAGCCAGCTGCGCAGCACGGCGGAGACCGCCTCGCGGCTGTTGTCGTCGGCCAGGGGGAGGACGGCGAGGAGGCGGGCGCGGAGGGCGTCGAGCTCGCCGGTGATGATCGTCTGGACGACGGGGTCGCCGGCCAGGACGCGGTTGGCGGCGATCACGGCGTTGCGGTTGGCGATGAAGTAGTCGAGGTGGACGTCCATGCCCTGGACGAGCTGGTCCAGCAGTGAATCGGCCGGGTCGAGACGGGTCTCCGTGAGCAGCCGGTCCGCCGCTTCCTGGTAGACCGCGGCGAAGAGCGCCTGCTTGCTGGGGAAGTGGCGGTAGAGCAGCGCCCGGGAGACGCCGGCCTGCCGGGCGACGTCCTCCATCAGCACGTACTCGTAGGGCTGCTCGGCGAAGAGCCGCGCTCCGACGGAGAGGAGCTGGGCTCGTCGTTCGGCGGGGCTGAGGCGGCGGCGGGGCGGTGGCACCCGGTCAGCTTACTTGACACGCGTCTACTTCCAGGGCCTACCCTGCTCCCAGGGCTGGTAGACGTGTGTCTACTAGTGTGCCTTCGGCATGGACGACGGAAGACGGGGTGGTGGTGGGCCATGGCCAGAACTCTCCGAGTGCTCGTGCAGCTCATGGGATGGTCCTGCGTGGCGATCGGACTGTTCCATCTCGCGCTCGGCAACGCGGCGATCCCCGGCGCCGCGCACGCGGGGGTGACGATCGACAGCTGGGGACGCTTCATGGGCGCGGCCTTCGCCGGCTACGGGCTGGCCTGGCTCTGGGCGGCTCGGCAGCGGCCCGTCCCCGCCGCGGCGGTACGCCTGCTCGCCGGCGTGTTCCTGCTGGGCGGCCTCGGGCGCCTGCTCTCGCTGGCGCTGAACGGTTGGCCGCAGTGGTTCCAGATCGTGCTCGCGAGCCTCGAGCTGGGCCTGCCGCCGATCTACTTCTGGCTCGCGGACGCCGACGAGCGGGCTTTCGGGCGGGCGGATCCGGGGGCGGGCGCCGGCCAGGGGGCCGGGGCGGCCGGGGCGGCCGTCCGGACGGTGCGTTCGTAGTAGTCCAGGGGGCGGCTCCGGGGCGCTTCAAACAGGCCCCGGGGCCGTACCGGCAGGTGAGCGGTGCGGCCGCGCCGCTCACCCACCGGACCACCTGCGCACCCGAGCTCTGCCCACGGGGACCGCCCGCGGGGTCCGGCTACGTGGTCGGCGCCCGGGGTCGGCGCCCGCGGCCGGTTCCCCGGGCGAACGAACTCCGGCGCGCGCGTGTCTCAGCGGGCCGTCCACACCGGGCAGGTGGCGGTGTGCCGGTGCAGGACGACGACGGCGCCGCCCTGCAGGGTCTGGCGCCGGCTGCTGACGGAGCAGCAGACCCCGGCTCGAAGCGGCTCCGGGCCGGGGAGTGGGACGGTCGGGCGGACGGGCAGCGGGGGAGAGGGTTCGCGCGGCGCCGGGAGCGGGGCGCGGGCCACGGCGGCGCCGGTGGCGCGGTCGGCGCCGCTGCGCCGGCTGCTGTCCAGCGCCGGGGTGAGGGCACGATCACGGCTGCGGCGGCGGTTGCGTCGATGAGGCATGGCACCCAGCCTGCCCGCCTTCCGCGCCTTCATGTCCCGCGCGCCGGGAAGGCACGCCGTCCGCGCCAGCCGAACGGCCGCACCCGGGACCGGGGCGGTGGGTCCGTCGCGCGCCCGATGCCGGTCGGCGCCGGGCCGTGCTTGCCGGCGCGGTCCGTCCTTGCGGCACCGACAACTTTCCTATTCTTGACAAAAAATATTGTCGGGGTCATCCTGGAACAGTGCTGGACGTCGCTGTGATCGAAGAACCCGCCGCGGCCGAGGCGTCCCTGGACCCGATACGGTCCGGGATCCTCGCCGCCCTGGCCGAGCCCGGCTCGGCCACCATACTGGCCGCCCGCCTGGGCCTGCCCCGGCAGAAGGTCAACTACCACCTGAAGGAGCTGGAGCGGCACGGGCTGGTCGAGCTCGCCGAGGAACGGCGCAAGGGCAACGTCACCGAGCGGGTGTACCGCGCCACCGCCGCCTCCTACGTGATCTCCCCGATCGTGCTGGCCGCCGTCAGCCCGGACCCGTCCCGCTCCCCCGACCAGCTCTCGGCCCGCTGGCTGCTCGCCCTGGGTTCGCGGCTGGTGCAGGAGGTCGGGCAGCTGCTGACCGGCGCCGCGCGGGCCGGGCAGCGGGTCGCCTCCTTCGGCATCGACGCGGAGGTGCGGTTCGCCTCCGCCTCCGACCGGGCCGCCTTCGCCGAGGACTTGGCCCAGGCCGTGGCAGCCCTTGTCGGCCGCTACCACGACGAGTCCGCCCCGGCCGGCCGCAGCCACCGGCTGGTCGTCGGACTGCACCAGATTCCCGCCCCCACCGATCCCCGGGGGCCCGCCGCAGGCACCACCGGGAGCACACGGACGACACCGCAGCCCGAAGCGGGACAGGAGGACCAACGATGACGCACCCGTTCGAGATCGAGCTGGAGACGGCCCTGCCGGCGACCCCGGAACAGGTCTGGGAGGCGATCGCCACCGGGCCCGGGATCGACTCCTGGTTCATGGGCCGCAACGAGGTGGAGCCGCGCGAGGGCGGCAGCGCCGCGATGGAGACCGGCGGCCACCGGGAGAAGGCGCTGATCACCGCCTACGAACCGGGCAAGCGCTTCGCCAGCCGTACCTCCCCGGCCGAGGACGGCCGCTTCATGGCCTTCGAATACCTCATCGAAGGACGGGAAGGCGGCACCACCGTCCTGCGCGTCGTCCACAGGGGCATGCTCGGCGACGACTGGCAGGACGAGTACGACGCGCTGCGCCGCGGCTGGCCCTTCCACCTGCACACGCTGCAGCAGTACCTGGCCCACTTCGCGGGGCGGATCGCCGTCCCGGTCTTCGCCGCCGCGCCGACCGGCCGCAGGTCGGGGTCGGACGTCCGGCTGCTGCTCGCCGGCGGACTGTCCCTGCCACTCCCGGTGGCCGTCGGCGCGCGGGCGCAGGCCCGACCGGCGGGCCTGCCGGCGCTGGACGGCGAGGTGGTCTGGGCCGACGACGAGCGGTTCGAGATCCGCACCGCCGACGGCATCTACACCTTCCACCAGGGCCCCGGCATCGCCCTGATGTTCCACCACCTGTTCGCAGCGGACACCGACGGGGCCGAGGACGCCTGGCAGCGGTGGCTGACCGGACTCCTCGACTGACCGATCTCCCCGCCCGACCCCCGGGCGCCGCTGCCCGATGCGTCCCGCGACCGCATCCGCACCGGGCCGCACCCCGCCCCGCCCTCCCGGCGGAGGCCCGCAATCGTCAGCACGACACAAGAGAGCAAAGGACATACCCGATGCGCACCCTCATCAGCACCGCCTTCATCTCCCTCGACGGCGTCGTGGAGGCCCCCGGCGGCGAGCCCGGCTACCGCAACTCCGGATGGACCTTCAAGGACATCGAGTTCGTCCCCGACGCCTTCGAGATCAAGGAGCGCGAGCAGCGGGAGTCCGCCGCCGTCCTCCTCGGCCGCACCAGTTACGAGGCCTTCAGCCCCGTCTGGCCGGACATGGTGGAGTTCGCCCAGTACCGGACGATGCCCAAGTACGTCGTCTCCACCACCCTCACCGACGACAAGCTCGTCGCGAACTGGGGTGACACCACCATCCTGCGCTCCCTCGACGAGGTCGCCGCACTCAAGCAGACCGACGGCGGCCCGATCATCGTCCACGGCAGCGCCACCCTGAACCAGGGCCTCTCGGACGCGGGCCTGATCGACCGCTACCACCTGCTGGTCTTCCCGCTGCTGCTGGGTGCCGGCAAGCGGCTGTTCAGCGCCACGGACAAGGACACCCAGAAGCTGAAGCTCGTCGAGCACGAGGCCTACTCGAACGGCCTCCAGAAGCAGATCCTCGACGTCGTCCGCTGACCTGCCCCCGGCAGCGCCCCCGCAGTCGCACCCCGCAGCCGCACCCCGGCCACCGTGCCCGCCCCCGCCGTCCCGCGGGGGCGGGCACGGCCGCACCCGCTTGCACCGGAACTGCCCCGGTTCAGTCCGGCTTCCGCAACAGGCCTATGAGGAGAGCCGGTGGCCGAGCTGGTCGAGGAACTGCTACAGGCCGGCTGCAGCGAGGTCGCAGCCGTCGAACCACGAAGCCATGGTGTATGTCCAGACACGTCCGCTTGCGGCGTGTTCGAGGACCTGTCCCCGCCCAGCAGTAGACGGCCAGGAGTCGTAGCTGGTGCCACAGCGCCTACAGCAGAAGCGAATTGAATGTCTTGCCAGGGTGATCCATCCCGAGCCCCCAGCGGCGACCAGCAGCATTGAGAATCCTGAGAAGGATCTCGCGGTCCTCGGCACACGCCTGCAACATGAGTGCTGATCGCTCGATGACGATCAGGTAGTGGTCAGCGGGCGCCCACTTCATGTCGCCGAGGCAGTCCGAGAGGGCATTCCAGTTCCAGCCGAAGTAGACCGGAAACCGGAGGCGGGCACTCATCTGTTCGAAGAGCCCTTGCTCGTCGCCCATCTTGGCACCATCCAGCCAGGCTACGTAGCTGGTCCCTGAAGGCGGCAAGAGGAACGAAGAGTGCTGGGCGTCCTCCTCCAGGTGGTGCACCCAGGGGGCCTCGCCAGTCCAGTAGTGGTTCATTTCCCTCCGGTTCAAGCTGTCAAGCCTGCTTCGACACGATAGCTGTGCAGCGCCCGACGGGTTCGGCTGAACATGCGTGCTTTGCCGAACGGCTCCTTGGAGGCGATGGCGGAGAAATAGTCAAGACCTGTGGCCCGGCGATCGTCCGGGTTGCGGGGTGACAGCGTCCTCACGGTCGTTGTGTGGGCGGCGGTTGAAGGGTGGGCCAGCGGGTGAGCATGCTGTTGCGCATGGCTGCGGCCAGCTGTCCGAGACCTGGCAGGTCGCCGCCGTCGGCGGTCATCCGGCTGATGACTCCGAGACGATGGACGAGCCGCTGTCGGGCCGTCACCGTCCCCCAGCGCCAGTCCTGGTTCGGGATCCTGACCAGATGGTCAGTGGTGCCGCGCTGAGCCCGCTGGACCAGCGCATCACCGCGTAGCAGCCAGCCGGCACATGCGTCGGTGAGATCGTCCTGGACATCGGTGCTCGTCGCCCGGCGCCAGGCGGCGCGGTAGGCGGCCTCCGCCGCATCCAGCAGGGGCTGAGTCGGGGCAGTGACACACCAGCAGGTCGGGAAACCGATGCGCAGGTAGGCGAGTTCCACCAGCCCGTTGCCCAGCGCGGCCTGTTCGAAGTCGATGAACCTGACGCCGCTGCGGGTATGCATGTCGTTGCCGGGACAGGGGTCGCCGTGCAGCAGAGCATGGCCCGGCGCCTGGGCCAGGCGGTCCACGAGGCCGTCCAGCTCTGTCCGTACTCCGGAGGGCGCTGCAACGCCGAGCGTGTGGGCAAGTCCGAGGAAGGAGGCGGCGTCATCCCGGGTCGGGCCGGACCAGACGGGGAGAGTGCCTGCGTCGTCGGCGCTGGTAGCCGCATGGAGCCGGGCCAGCGCCGCGGCGTAGTCGACCACCCAGTCCTCGCGCGGCTGCTGATGCTCCAGGTACTCCAGGACCAGGACCCGCTCCTGCGGGTCGGTGCCGAGGAGCGTCGGCACGACGGGCGGATCGACCCGGGACGAGAGCTTCAGCGCGGCCACCTCGCGGGCGTACCTCTCGGTGGCCTCCGGGGCGTCGATCAGTTGCTTGACCACCACGGGTGTTCCGGACAGCTCGGCCCGCCATACCCGCGATCGCGGACTGCTGCCCAGCCGCCGAGCCCGACGGGGTGTGCCCAGTTCGGCCCGCAACGTGTCGCCGAACGGCAGTCGTGACCACATGGCCTCATCCTCGCATGCGCGCGAACGGCGTTCTGAGCGGGGCGGGTTGGAGGACGCACCCAGCACCCCAGCCCTCCCCCGCCGGACGCCCCGACTGTCACCCTTGCCGCACCGACCGACATCGGACCGGCCCGCCGGAAGACAACCTGAATCACCGGTATTGCATCTAGGCTGGCGCGGTGACTGATGAGCAGGAGCGGGTGCAGCCGTCGGGAGTGTGGGCCACGGCGGTGGGGGTGGCCAGGGTGCGGGCGCTGGAGAGCGAGCGGGAGAACGCGCTGTTCCACGACCCGCTGGCACAGGCCTTCGCCGCCGCCGGCGGGCTGTGGCCCTCCTCGCCGCCGCTGCCCGACGACGAGGCCGCGCGACGCCGCCGACTGGCCGTGTCGTTCTCCATCGTGATCAGGACGAAGTTCCTCGACGATCTGTTGCGGGAAGCCTCGGCGTCCGGGGTCCGGCAGGTCGTGCTGCTCGGCGCCGGGATGGACAGCCGGGCCTTCCGGATGGACTGGCCCGAGGGCACCCGGCTGTTCGAGGTCGACACCGCCGCGCCGTTGGACTTCAAGGATTCGGTGCTGCGCCAGGAGCGGGCCGTCGCGCGTTGCGAGCGGATCACCGTCGCGGTGGACCTGCGTGAGGACTGGCCGGGCGCGCTGGCCGCCGCAGGGCACGACCCTGCGGTGCCGACCGTGTGGATCGCCGAAGGGCTGCTGATCTATCTGCCCGAGGACGCCGTGGAACTGCTGCTGGCCCGGATCGGCGCACAGTCGGCGGCAGGCAGTCGGTTGGGGCTGACCTTGGGCTCGCGCGGCGTGATCGAGCGTTTCGCTGCGGATGCCGCGCCGGGATCGGCGGCGGCCATGTGGGTCTCGGAGATGCCCGACGACCCGGTGGGCTGGCTGGCCGGGCACGGCTGGGAGGCCGACAGCCACACCCTGCGGGAGCGCGCTGCCGCCTACGGTCGCCCGATCAGCAGCCCGCCGCAGCGCGAGGAGCGGCCCGGCGGACTGATCTCGGCGGTCCGCCGGTAGGGCGCTTTCCGGTTCCCTGGACGATCGACTCCAAGGGGGCCTGAAGAGTGGATCCAGGTTCATGCGCGGCCGGCCGATTACGGGGAGCTGCCCCGGGGCCAGGCCGCGTGACCCGGCCGATCGGGCCGCCAGGGAAGGCAGTTGACGATGGGGCGCCGGCATGGGTCCGCGCCGAACCGCACGACCGATAGTCTGTACGACTATGACGCGCGCCTGGACCTTGCCCGTACTGTTCATGACCGGCGGCGCACTCCTGGCGACCGTGCAGTTCGTCAGAGGCTCGTCCGTAGTCGCCGTCGCCTTGCTGCTGCTGTTCGTCCTGCTCGCGGGGCTGCACTCACCGCTGGCCTTCCCCCGATCGATCGGGGCGGCCGAGGCGCAGGACCGAAGCGCGGTCGACGGTCGACCGGTCGTCTACTGGCGGGCTGGCTGCAAGTACTGTCTGCGCCTGCGGATCCGGCTGGGCCGCAGCGCCCGCCATCTGCACTGGGTCGACATCTGGAGCGATCCGGCCGGGGCGGCGGCGGTGAGAGCGGCCAACGACGGCGACGAGACCGTACCGACCGTGGTGGTGGCAGGACAGGCGTACGTCAACCCGGATCCGGCATGGGTCCGAGGACAGCTTCCCGCGTCCGGGTGACACCCCGGGCGCCGTGCCGGACCGAAGGGTGGCCCGTGGAGGCGCCGCAATCGCCTTCTCCGCCGAGCGGGTCAGGCGCCGTGGTGCCGAGATGGCTGCCGTCCGGTACGCCCTGAACCGGCCCGCAGCCGGTGCGTGCTGGGCCGGTGTGTCCTGGGCCGGTGTGTCCTGAGCCGGCATGGCCGGTAGCCTCTACCCTGGCGTCATGATCAACGGTGCTCACATCGTCATTTACAGCCGTGACGCGGAAGCGGACCGCGACTTCTTCAGGGACGTGCTGGAGTATCCACATGTCGATGCCGGAGGCGGCTGGCTGATCTTCAAGCTTCCGCCGGCCGAGGTCGCGGTCCATCCCACGACGGGGCCGGAGACTCAGGAGCTCTTCCTGATGTGCGACGACGTCGAAGCCACGATGGAGGATCTGACCGCGAAGGGGGTGGAGTTCACGCAACCGGTCACCGAGGAGCGTTGGGGACGGCTGACCAGGCTCCGTCTGCCCGGCGGTGGAGACGTGGGCATGTACGAGCCCAGGCACGAACGGGCCACCGGACTCTGACGCCCTTCGGCCCGGTGGTTGCCTCGCCCTTCCCACGCGAGGACGAGTGCGGCTCGGACCGGCGTGAGGTCCGCTGTCCCGGAACAAAGGGGCCGCAGAAGCGGTGTCAGCGACCTTGCGAACCTCACTGCGGCAGAAGTGGTCAGCTGGTCCCGCAACCCGGCCACCCCTGACGGCGCGCGGTCGACTGTGCTCAACAGATGGCTTTCGACCGGCTCGAACAGCTAACGGCTGCTGGAATACCAAGTGCTCACAGAGGGCGGTCATTTCCAGTCAATATGCTGGATCGGTGAACTTCGGTCATCCTGTGCACTCAATGGGATGGATTTAGCCGTGCGCGTTTCAGTCGGCGTACACGAGTGCGGTCAAATGGACCTATGAGCATGGCTGCAATCGCCCTGGCTGCCGGCTGCGTCGGCGCCTCGATCCTCCTCCTGGTCCTCATGGTTCGCTACGTTCCGCAGCATTGGCGGGAAGGGTCCACCCTGAAGGACGGCATCGAACATTTTTCGACGCTCAACAGGACACTGTTCAGCTTTATCCTGGCGCTCTCGATCGTCACTGCCGGCACGAGTCTGAGCAAAGCCGCCGATGAGGTCAGCAATGAGGGCGCGAGCCTTGTCAATCTCTACTGGGCGACGCGGCCGCTGTCTCAATCCGCCCGGGATCAGGTCCGCGAATTGACTCGCGAGTACACGGTCACCGTGATCAACGAGGAATGGCCGGCGATGGCCGAGGGTGGAAGCAGCGCCCGGGCCCAGGAACAGTACGACGCGCTGAGGCGGTTGCTGCAGGACTCTTCGGGTGACTCCAAGCAGGAACAGACTTTCGCCCGGGACTCACTGCTCGCCCTCCGGGAGGTGGGTGACGCCAGGCGGGCGCGGATCCTGGCGGTCTCCCACGAAGTCCCCGACTACCTCTGGTTCGGGCTGATCCTGTCCGCGGTGCTCCTGGTGGCGGCGTCGGCGCTCCAGATCCAGGATCTCAGGTGGCCGGGAATCGTGGGAATCGGCGGGCTGGCACTGCTGCTGTCCGGCGTGATGATCTTGCTGTCAGCCATGAACCACCCCTTCAGCGGCGGGATCCACGTGGAGCCCGACGCCTTGAGATTCGCGCTGCATCGCTACGCCGTCATCTGACCTCGGGGGCCGGGCACCACAAGCGCGGCCGTTGCCGGGCGGGCGGGCAGGAGGACAGCGACGGACCGGCATCTCCCACCGGCCGGTGCGGTCGCTCCTTGCCACGGGAGCCATTCCCCGCTGTCTCCGAGAGCGACCCCCTTCGCGGGCGACCTCCTCCGCGTTCGTCCCGCCGGGTCCTACGCGAGTCCGCCGTTGCTCATCAGCAGCTGCCCGTTGATCCACTGGCCCTTCGGCGAGCAGAGGAAGTCCACCAGGTGCGCGGTGTCCTGCGGGACGCCGAGGCGGTTGAGGGGGGTCTGGCGAACAACCTCCGCGCGTCCCTCGTCGGACATCCAACCGGTGTCCACCGGACCCGGATTGATGACGTTGGCGGTGACGCCGAGGTGCGCGAGTTCATGGGCCGCGGCCAGGGTGATCCGGTCCAGGGCCCCCTTGCTCGCCCCGTAGGGGAGGTTGCCCACGGTGTGGTCGCTGGTGAGGCTGACGACGCGCCCGGTGCCGGGAGCGCCGGTGAAGCGTCGGCCGAATTCGCGGATCAGAAGCCAGGCGGCGCGGGCGTTGACGGCGAAGTGGCGGTCGAAGCTCTCGACGGTCGTGTCGAGCAGGCCGGAGTCGACCGATTCGCAATGACACATCACGAGGGCCGTGATCCCGCCCAGGTGGCGCTCGGCCTCGTCGAAGACGCGGGCGGGTGTGTCCGGGTCCGCGAGGTCGGCCTCGACGGCGACGGTGGCCGCCCCGTGCTCGGTCAGCTCGCGGATGATCGCATCGGTTCCTCCCTGCTCGACGCCCCATGCCATCCGCCGGTCGTAGGGGTTCCAGTACGTGAAGGCGATGTCCCAACCCGACGCCGCCAGTTGGGAGGCGATGCCGGCGCCGATCCCGATCGTGCGGCCGACCCCGGTCACCAGTGCCAGGGGGCGGGGACCGCCAGGTCCGTGTTCTTCTCCGGTCGTCGTCACAACAGCAGATCATTTCGCGGTGAGCGCCTTCGGGGCAAGGTCCTTCTCGTTGCGCCGGAGCTGTTCTGATCGATGGTCAGGCCAGCCGCGGGGGCTCGGACGCGCCCTACCGTTCGCCACCCCGAGCCAGCACCGGCTTGACGTCCAGTACCGGGGTGCCGTTCACGGCTTCGAGGTCACTGACCTGGACGCGCAGGCCGTCGACGGCCAGGACGGTGACCCGGTGCAGGCCGATGGGGTTGGGGCGGTCCGGCGACCGGGTGGCGAAGACGCCGGTCTCCGGGCGGGTGAGGTCCCCGCGCGGGTGGACGGCGAGCACCGCGCGGTCGGTGCCATGCCGCCGCCGTCACGGGGAGCCTTCGCCGCGGCCGTTGGTCGATGACCCGGCGTTCATGGAGCGGGGCGGGCCCGTCCTCCCCGGAACGGTCAGGGGAGGACGGGCCCGCAGAGTGCGCGCCGTGGGTCAGCCGATCGTCCACTTCTGGTTGGCGCCGCCGCCGCACGTCCAGGTCTGGAGCCTGGTGCCGTCGGCGGAGGAGTTGCCCTTGGCGTCCAGGCATTTGTTGGCGCCGGTGTTGGTGAGGTCGCGAGCGGCGGTGGACGTCCACTGCTGCGCCTTGGTGCCGTTGCAGGTGTACAGCTGGACGACCGCCCCGTCCGCGGTGGAGCCGCCCGCGACGTCCAGGCACTTGCCGAGCGCGCGTACGGTGCCGTCGCTGCCGACGGTCCACTGCTGGGCCGGGGTGCCGGTGCAGTTGTGCAGCTGGATGGGGGTGCTGTCGGCGTTGGAGCCGCCGGCGACGTCCACGCACATGCCACCGATGCCGGTGATCGGGCCGGTGCGGCCGGTGCTGTTCCAGGCCGTGGTGCGGACGTAGTCGACGGTCATGGTCTGCGGGAAGGACGTGGCGCCGTTCGGGCTGCCGGGCCAGTCACCGCCGATGGCCAGGTTGAGGATGACGAAGAACGGGTGGTCGAAGACCCACCGGTTGCCGCCCACGTCGGCTGGGGTGCGGGTCTGGTAGGCGTGGCCGTCCACGGACCAGGTGATGGCGGTCGGGCTCCAGTCGACGGCGAACACGTGGAAGTCGTCCGCGAAGACCTGGCCGTTCGGCAGGGTGTATCCGGCGCCGATCCCGGCACCTCCGGAGTAGCCGGGGCCGTGGATGGTGCCGTGGACGGTGCCGGCCTCGGCGCCGACGTTCTCCATGACGTCGATCTCGCCGTTGTTCGGCCACCCGACGGTGCCGAGGTCGTTGCCGAGCATCCAGAACGCCGGCCAGACGCCCTGGCCGCGCGGGATCTTGATGCGGGACTCGAAGTGTCCGTAGGCCTGGGTGAAGCTCCTCGCGGTGTTCAGGCGTGCCGAGGTGTACTGGCACTGCCCGTACCAGCAGCTCAGGCCGGGGTCGGTGTTCTTCCGGGCGGTGATGACCAGATGGCCCTGGCCGTCGAGGGCGGCGTTGCCGGTGCCGCCGGTGTAGTACTGCAACTCGTGGTTGCCGTACCCCGAACCGCCGCTCTCCTGGGTCCACTTGGCGGCGTCGGGGGCGGTGCCGGCGGCGCCGTTGAAGTCGTCGGACCAGTTCTGGGCGAGGATGGCGGCGTCCGCCGGTGCGGCGCCGGAGCCGGTCGTCGAGACGAGCACGGCCGCTATGAGGGCGGTGGTGATGATGAGTACGAGCTTGCCGAAGGACCAACGGCGCACGCGACGAGCAGCAGCCATGGGCATGCTCCCTTGTCTGGGAGGAGGGGCGGGGGCGTCCGGCCGGGCGTGCGTCACGAGGGTGGGGGTGAGGTGAGAGCGCTCTCACATCTGACGCGGCGTCGTCCGTGGCCCTGAACACTACGGAGGGAATTTCGTCATGGCAATGTCAGGCCATTGTCCGCGCGAGGCTCTGACCTGCGGATATGCGGCAGGGATCGGCGCTTAACATTCCCTTAAGCCTGGCTTGAAGTGCGGAGAGGGCTCTCGGCGGGGCGCGGCGACCGTGGACCGGAGGCCCGCACCCCGGGCCCGCGCGCGCCCCCGCGGGGCCGCCGCGCCCTACGCCGGCGGCCGGCGCGGCGCCGGGATGTCCTGGCCCGGCGCCCGGGTGGTCTCCCGGAGGAGCGGGAGCAGCATCTGCTCGTACGCCGTCAGCGGGCGGGCCAGGGTCCAGCTGACCGTGATCGTGCGACCTTCGGGCGCCGGGCGGATCCTCAGCTCGGCCAGCAGTCCGTGCCGGAGTTCGAGCCGGACGGACCGGCGCGGCACCAGTCCCACCCCCAGGCCGATCCGGATCCCCTCCTTGATGCCCTCGGTGCCCCACAGGTCGAGGGTCCGGGCGTCGTCCAGCTCCCAGCCGTGCAGCAGGTCGGTGAGCTGACGGCGGGTCTGCGATCCGCACTCGCGGAGCAGGAAGGTCTCATCCGCCAGGTCGGCGGGGGTGAGGTTGCGTCCCGCCAGCGGATGGTCGGCCGGGCAGACCAGCAGCATGTCCTCGGCGAGGAGCCGCTCGGAGCGGTACCCGCCGGGAGGCAGCGGGTTCCCGCTCAGTCCGATGCCGGTCCGCCCCTCCTCGAGGGCCTCGGCGAGCTGGTCGGCCGTGCTGACGGCGACACTGAACTGCAGGGCGGGCTCCCGGCGCCGCAGTTCCAGCAGCACCGACGGCAGGAAGTGCCCGCCGATGGTGCTCGTGCTGCCGATCGTCAGGGGCTCTTCGCCCAGCAGTGCCGCCGCGTGCACCGCTTGGACGGCCTGGTCCGCCAGCGCGAGCACCTCCTTGGTCTGCGCCAGCAGGACCTTGCCGGCCAGGGTGGGGCGGATCTTCGGCCCCGAGCGGTCGACCAGCTGGGTCCGCAGGGCTATCTCGAGGTTCTGCACCTGTTTCGAGACGGACGACTGGCTCAGGAACAGGACCTGGCTCGCGGCCGAGAATCCCTCACACTCGATGACCTGTACGAAGATCGCCAGTTGATTGAGGTTGAGTCGCATCGTGGCCTCGCTCGCGTCCGGAGGGTAAGGGACACAGGGGCGGCGCGGCGCCTCGCGGGCCTGGCCGGTAGGGCAATGTACCGTGCGCCGGGCCCGCGCCACAGCGGAGGTCCACCTTCTGTTCCGCCGGGCCGGGGTCGGGTGTGCGTCCGTCCCGCATGCCCTGACCTGTACTGACGGTCGGTCGGGCGAGGTCCGCCCGATGCCCGCACGTCAGGGGCGGGTCGCTGCCAGTAGGTAAAGAATGAGCAAAGCGACGGGACGAAACCTCGATTTGAGCCTCTTTCCCTGGTGACCGGCCCGCCTGTGGCCGGCAGTTCCCGGGAGGAGATCCGGTGCACCCAAGCCTCAATGGTCGGCCGGCCGTGCATTCTCCGTCCGACGCTCCCACACGGCGGACACCCGCCCTACCCGGCCGCCGCCCCTTCGCGGCCCGGCGCCCGTCCCCGGCGGCGCCGTCCAGGCACAGTACGGAAGGAGCCCCCATGCACGCGCCGGCCCTGCCCGGTGACGGCCGCGGCGAACCGGTCCGACACCGGCCGCCCGAGTCCGACGCCGGGGCCGGGCGGCGGGACGACCCGGGGACGGTCCAGGCGGTGGCGCTCTCCGTGGCGCCGGGACCACCCCCGCCGGGACTGTCCGCCGTGCGGGTCGTCGCCTACCTGCACGGACCCGAGCCCTACCTGCTGATCCCCGACCCCGCGCCGGGGATGCACCGGACGCTTCTGCGCTGGCTGGAGGGCCGGTCGGCGGCGGTGGGCCCGGTGGTGCCGCGCGCCGACGCGGGTGCCTCGCTCCGCTGGGCCCGTACGCTGCTGGCAATGGCGCCGCAGTGGCCGGGCGCCGCGGGGGAGCTCCTCTTCGTGGAGGACCATCTGGCCAAGGTGATGCTCTTCCAGGACCCCTTGCTGGCCGGCCACCTGTCGGTGAAATGGCTCGGCAGACTACGGGACATGACGCCTCGTCAGCGTGAGCGGACGGAGCAGACCCTGCTCGCCTGGCTGGAGGGCGGCGGCGCGGCCCGGGCGGCACTGCTGCTGCGCATCCACCCCCAGACCGTCCGGTACCGGCTCCGGATGCTGGAGCGGCTCTTCGGCAGCAGCCTGCGCACCTCGCAGGCGCGGTTCGAGATCCTGCTCGCGCTGAAGATCCACGGCATGGCCGCCGAGTGCGCCCGGCTGCGCCGCAGAGCCGACGAACTGCCCGTGCACGACACGTTCGAGCCCGGGCAGGACGCCCGGCCCGGCAGTCGGTGAGCGGTACCCGCTCCTGACCCCTCCAGTCCAGATTCCGTGACGTTCGACCGGGACCTGCGATCGCGAAAATCCGTCCGTCGTCGATGAGTTCTCCCACGGGCGGGACCGCGTTTCGTCGAGTGTTCACCGCGCCCACCGGGCTGTCCTCAGCCGATTCCGGTGGCGGGCCGGCCTGACCGCTCATTCCGGCATGATGAGGAAACCGATGTCATCTTCGAGGAAGAAGCGCGGACCCGGAAAGACTCCCTTCGGTATTCCCAAGGTGAGTCGCCTTCCGCGATCGTTCGCCACTCTTCTCGTGATCGTGGCCATGATTTCCACGGCGGCGGCCCTGGTGGTCCCCATCGTGCGCTCGGCGGGTTCGTACCGCAGTCCGCAGGCGGACCAGGTGCCGGGGACGGTGCAGACGCCGACCGGGCCGCTGACACCCCTCGACCGGGACTTCGTCAAACGGGTCAGACTGGCCGGGTTGTGGGAGATCCCGGCAGGTCGGATGGCCCTGGCCAAGGGCGGCAGTACCGAGGTCAGGACCGCCGGCCAGCACTTGGTGGACGGGCACACGGAGCTCGACCGGGCCACCCTGGACACCGCCCAGACGCTGGGCCTGGAGGTGCCCGGCGAGCCCTCCGTCCAGCAGAAGGCCTGGCTGAAACAGCTGGACGACGCCCAGGGGGCGGAATTCGACCGGCTGTTTGCGAATATTCTGCGCAATGCCCACGGTCAGGTCTTCGCCGTCGTCGCCCAGGTGCGCGCCAGTACCCAGAATTCCACGGTCCGTGATCTGGCGACCATGGCCAATTCCACGGTGCTGGACCATATGACGGTCCTGGAGGACACCCGACTGGTGAAATTCGGCGACCTTTCCGGCCCGCCGGCGAGCACCTCGTCGCCGACCGCGAGTCCGGTCCCGGCCCCTGGCGGGACCCAGCGTTAGACACCTGCAGCAGAAGAGGCTGTCCACGGCCTGTCCGACAGGCCCGATCCCGTTTCGAGGGTGCGATGATGAAGGTTCACAAACGTGGCAGGTCAAGGCGCAGGGTCATGGCCCTGCTGCTGGCCGGGGTGCTGGCCGTCAGCGGCGCGTCCGTGCTCGCCGCCGCGGCGTTCGCCGGGCAGCGCCCCTGGCGGTCCCAGCCGGCCGCCGCCCAGATCGGTACGGTCGCCTGCGGCGACGTCGGTGCGAGCCTGGACGCGGTGCCGGAGGCCGCCCAGCCGGACGTCGACCAGGACCTCGCCGATCTCGACGTGCAGGTGGCGGACGCCTACCGCAGCCTCTCCGAGCCCGGCTCCGGGGGCGGCGAGAAGAACGTCATGGGCGCGCTGGCCGAGAAGCGCTCGACCACCCTGCGCAAAATCACCGAGAAGGCCGGACCGGACTCCGGGCTGCCCAAGGACCTCACCGGACTGGCGAACTGCTCGATCCGGCGCGACCTGGTCGTCGACGCCTCGACCCGGGACTACGCCCCGGAGAACCAGAGCGGGACGGCCGACAGGAGCAAGGGTTCGGGCGGGGGGCAGTCCGCCCTGGGCCGCGGTTTCGTCGACATCAAGTCCGTCTCCCCGAACGTCGTCAAGCCCGCCCGGAAAGGGCCGGCCACCGGCACCTTCACCTCGAGCTGCGGGCGCAACGGCAACCGCCACCTCAACCCCGACAACGTGATCGTGGCCCCCGGGGTGAGCAACGGCGCCCACCACATGCACGACTACGTCGGCAACCGCGTCACCAGCGCGTTCTCCAGCAACGACAAGCTCGCCGCCGCCGGCACCACCTGTTCCAACGGGGACCAGTCGGCGTACTACTGGCCGGTGCTGCGGCTGCTCGACCGCACCCAGGAGAGCGACTTCCAGGCGCCCGGCGGCGGCAAGGACCGCAACCGCGGCCGGATCCTGCAGCCGGCCGAGGTCGGGATCACGTACAGCTCCCCCACCGGGAACAAGGTCCAGCCGATGAAGCGCTTCCTGCGGATCATCACCGGCGACGCCAAGGCCCTCACCAACGGGCCGGTCAACGCCCACGCCTCGTGGAGCTGCACCGGGTTCGAGGACCGCCAGCTCGCCGACAAGTACCCGGTCTGCCCGGGCGGCAGCCGGGTGGTGCGGACCCTGAAGTTCCCGGACTGCTGGGACGGCAAGAACATCGACAGCGCCAACCACCGCTCCCACACCGCCTTCTCCAACGCGAACGGCAGCTGCCCGAAGAACTTCCGGGCGATCGCCCAGCTGGTGGAGCGGGTCACCTACGAGGTGCCGTCCGGGGTGCGCTTCGCCGTCGACAGCTTCCCCGAGCAGCTCCACAACCCGATCACCGACCACGGGGACTTCATCAACGTGATGAACCAGAACCTGCTTGACCAGATGGCGAGTTGCGTCAACGAGGGGCGCCGCTGCGAATGACCCCCACGGGCCGCCGCCGGGACGGACCCGGGCGGCCCGGGCCGCGACTCCCCGCGCGGCCCGCCCGGCGCCCCGCCCGACCAGGGCGGCGCCCCCAATCGACCGCAGTACGGACAAGGCCGGAGGGCACAACGATGTCGACAGGGCAAGGACGCCGGTCCCGGCGTTCGGCCGAGGACCCGGGGCGGGCCCGCCGCGGTGACCAGGCGCCGGACCGGGCCACCGGAGACCGGCCCGAGGCCGGCGGCCGGACCGCACCCACGGCGTGGTCGCTGCTTCCGCTGCTGGCCGTGGGGCTGGGCCTGACGGCCGTGGTTGTCAACGGCGCTCTGCAGGCCTTCCTCGGGGTGGCCGCCGGGGTGCTCGCCCTGGTGTCGTTCTCCGCGGCCGTCCTGTGGGGCCTCGCGGCGACCGACCGGCTGCTCCTTCATCCGGTGCACCGGCTGGCCGCGCAGGCGGTCCACCGGACGATGGGCGTCGCGGGTGTGGTCTTCCTCGTCCTGCACGTCTGGATCAACCTGTTCCAGGACCGGATCGGCGCACTGTCGGCCTTCGTGCCGTTCGCCGACCCGCACCGACCGGTAATCCTGGGCCTCGGGGTCCTGGCCGGCTACCTGCTGCTGGCGGTCGCCCTCGCCGGGGCGGCCCGCGGGGCGCTGGCCAGGACCGGCGAGGCCAGCCGGTGGCGGATCGTCCACATCTGCGCCTACCCCGCGTGGGGCGCCGCGCTGGTCCACGGGCTCAACGCCGGCCGGCTGCCCGCCCCGTGGGTGTCCGTGCTGTACGCGGTCGCGGTGGCCGGTGTGGTCGTCGCGCTCGGGCTGCGGCTGGCCTTCCAGGACCGCGGTTCGCTGCGCCGCAGCGCCGTCCCGGTCCGGCCGGAGCCCGACGGCCGGCCGGCGGTCGGCGCCGGATCCGCTCGGCGGTGGCTGGACGGATGACCGGCGCACCCATCGCCTGGCTCGGCCGGCCGGTCCTGTTCGCGGGCCTGGAGCACGAGGAGCGGCTGGACTACCGCTCGCACCTGCTGGTCCACGACCGGCCGACGGCGATGCCGGCCGACGAACTGGCCGACCTGGCCGAGAACGTCAACCTGCGCGGCCGGGGCGGGGCCGGCTTCCCGTTCGCCAGGAAGATCCGGGCCGTCGTCAAGGCGGCCGCCCGGCGCAAGGGCCGCCCGGTCGTGGTCGTCAACGGAACGGAAGGAGAACCCAGTTGCCTGAAGGACGCCGCGCTGCTGCTGCGCACCCCGCACCTGGTGCTGGACGGCGCGCTGCTGGCGGCCGCCGCGCTGGACGCCGAGCAGGTGGTGCTCGGCGTCACCCGGGCGGACGTCGAGCAGTCCCTGCGCCGGGCGCTGACCGAACGGAGGACCACCAGGCCGGCGGTCACCGTCACCCGGCTGCCCGAGCGGTTCGTCTCCGGCGAAGGGAGCGCGCTGGCCCGCGGCATCACCAGCGGGATCGCCCTCCCGCGCGGCGGCGGCGTGCGGACCAGCGACAGCGGGGTCGGGGGCATGCCGACCCTGTTGTCCAACGCCGAGACGTACGCGCAACTCGCCGTCGCGGCCCGGCTGGGGGCGCTGCCCTACCGCGAGGTCGGCCTTCCGTCCGAGCCCGGGACGGTCCTGCTGACCCTGGGCGGCTCCCAGGTGGTGGAGACGCCCACCGGCGTCCCGCTCGGCGAACTGCTGGCGATGTTCGGCATGGAGATCGGGCAGGGCGTCCTGGTCGGCGGCTACCACGGCAAGTGGCTGACCCCCGCGGCGGCCGCCATGGCCGTGGTGTCCCGCGAGTCCTTCCAGAGCCTCGGCGGGGCGCTCGGAGCCGGCGCGATCCTGCCGCTGCCGGACAGCACCTGCCCGCTGGGCGAGGCGCTCCGGGTCGCCCGCTGGATGGCGGACGAGACGGCCGGCCAGTGCGGCCCCTGCTACCTCGGACTGCCCGCCCTGGTCAAAGCGTTGGAGGAGGTGGTGCGGGGCGGCGGTCGAGCCGCCCTGGACGTCGTCGAGACCCGGATGAAGGCGGTCACCGGACGGGGTGCCTGCAGCCACCCCGACGCCGCCTCCCGGTTCGTGGCCTCGGCGCTGCAGGTCTTCGACGAAGACCTGCAGCTGCACTCCTACCAGTACGGTTGCGGCCGGTCCGTGCAGGGCGTCCTCCCGATGCCGGTCATGGAGAGCGCCGGGAGCATCATCGTGGACTGGACGCTCTGCGAGGCGCACGGGCTGTGCACCAGTGTCCTGCCCGAGGTCATCGGCCTGGGCGCGGACGGCTTCCCCGCCGCCGGCGTCATGCCGGTCCCGCCGCGACTGCTCCAGCAGGCGGCCCGGGCGGTCGACCGATGCCCCGCGCTGGCGCTGCGGATCCAGTGAGTGCCGCCCGGCACCCGGCGACCGCGGACGGCGTACCCCGGTGGCGATCACCGCCGCGCACCTCACCCCTGACCCCTCACCCCTGCCCCCTCACCCCTGCCCCCTCACCACACCCGGCCGTCCCACCCGGCCGTGCCACCGATCGGCCCCTCGATCGGACTGTCCGATCATCCCACCTCGACCCACGAATCCCTCGAAACCCCAGGCTCCACCGATGGAAAGGCACGGAAGATCTTGACAACGAAACGATACGGGCTCGTGGCGGTCTGCCTCCTGCTGGCCGGCCTCGTGTTCATGGCGGCCCTCGGGAGCGTCAGCAGCAGCGCCAGCCCGTCCTCCGGGGCGTCCGATTCGACCCAGTTGGCCGGCGCGACGCCGTCCCCGGCGGGTGCGTACGGCGCGTACGGCTCCTACGGCGACGCCTCCTCCTCGCCCTCGGCCTCGGGGACGGCCGCCGCCGGGCGTCCCGGCGGGGCGCTGGCGATCCGGGTGGACGACCAGCTCGGCCCCGTCATGACGGACGGTCAGGGCTTCACCCTGTACCGCTTCGACAAGGACACCGCCAAGCCGCCGATGTCCAACTGCTCCGGCGCCTGCGCCACCACCTGGCCGCCCGTGATCAACGACAGCAGCACCCAGCCGGGCACCGGCATCGACCCGGGCAAGATCGGCGAGGTCATCCGGGCCGACGGCACGCACCAGCTGACGGTGGGCGGATGGCCGGCCTACCGCTACGCGCAGGACACCGCGGCCGGTGACACCAAGGGCCAAGGCGTGGGCGGCACCTGGTTCGCCCTGGCGCCCGACGGGACGAAGGCCAAGGCCGCCGCGGCCGACGCCTCCGCCTCCGCCGCACCCACGGCCCAGGCCCCTGCCACCACGATGCCGCAGCCGTCCCAGCAGGCCCCGGTGAAGGTGCAGATATCCGTGGTCGTCAACCCCCAGCTCGGCCAGATCATGGTGGACGGCCACGGCCGGACCCTGTACCACTTCGGCAAGGACACCGCCTGGCCGATGCGCTCCAACTGCGAGGGGCAGTGCCTCAAGACCTGGCCGCCGGCCCCGCCGGTGGACGCCGACAAGGTCAAGGGCGTGGACCCGAAGCTGATCGGCAAGATGCAGCGCCCGGACGGCACCTGGCAGCTCAGCATCAACTGCACGCCCGTGTACTACTACTCGGGCGACCAGGGCTTCGGTGACGCTCTCGGGAACGGGATCGACAACCAGTGGTCGGCCATCAACCCGCAGGGCAAGCCGGCCGGCAAGTGAAGGCCCGGGGCACCGTCCTCGCCCCGTCCGGTATCGACCGCACCGCGGTCCGGTGGGCCGCGCTGATCCTGCTGTTCCTCCTCGGGGTCGTCGAACTCCTGTGGGGACCCGGCGGATTGGTCGGGACCTCGCAGGCGGCCCAGCGCCCCGGACCGAGTTCGGTGGAGGAACTGGCCCGCCGGATCGGCTGCACGGCCGAGATCACCACCGACGCGGCCGACCTCCGGCAGGGCATGTGCACCTCGGGCGGGGAGGAGGTCTGGATCGCCAGCTTCCCGACACGGCGCGCCCAGGACGCCTGGACCACGGAGGCACAGGCCTACGGCGGGTCGTACCTGGTCGGCGACGGATGGGTGGTCGTGCTGTCCGACGCCACGGCGGGCGTCCTGCACGGGCTGCTCGGCGGGACGATCGTCAGCGGGGCCGAGCACACCGGCGCGCACGCACCAGCCGACGGCGGGTGAACCGCGAGAACAGTGACGACAGCGACAACAGGGCGAGGGTCCCCACCGGCAGCCGCCGGCGGGGACCCTCGCCCTGTTGCCCCCGCGCCGCCCGCCCGGTGTCCGAGAACCGCTCGGCGATCCGTCACAGCGTCATGAACGCTCCCTGGCAAGGACGTCCAACCATGCGAATGCCGTATGCACTTTTCTGTTATTCAAGGGCTGCCGCACTTGACGGGGCTTCGCCACGGTGTCGGCGCGCGCGTCCGCGTCCCACCAGTGGGCCCGCGGCGACACCCGCACGGCACTGCGAGGCCGTGCGTGCAGATTCCTCACATTCGGATCCGGAATCACCGGGCGGCCTGCCGTTCCCGGAACTGTTGCCCTGAAACCCGTGGGACTGGTGTGCTGTGGCCCTTCCTGCCACACCGTCCCGACGGCCGCAGCAGCAGACCGCCGTCGATGCCCTTCGTCCGGGCAGTTCACGTCCCGGCCCGTGCGGCCGTCACGCCGGTCAGGCCCGCGAACTTCCCACCGTGAGAAGGCCAGAGCTGAGGAGGAACAAGTTGACTCTTCGTACCAGTACCCGTGAATCGGGATTGAGCGCGCTGAGCGACGCCGAACTCTCGGCGGCACTCGCCACCTCGACCACGACCGGCGGCTCCCGCATCCGGGAGGTGATGGCCGAGGTGTTCACCCGCCACCACGGCGCCGTGCTCGCCTACGCCCGCGGCTACTGCCGCGACCCGCAGACCGCCCAGGACCTCGCCGCCGAGGCCTACGCCAGCACGTACCTGTCCGTCGCCCGCGGCCGCGGCCCGCGGCACGCCTGGCGGCCCTACCTGATGGCCGTCGTGCGCCGCACCGCGATGGAGTGGAGCGCCCAGAGCAAGGACCGGGTCCTGCTGCCGGAGGACTTCACCACGTGGGCCGAGCGCCTGGCCGACGACGCGGAGACCGAGGGCGCGGTGCTCGCCGCCGAGGAGACGGCGCTGGTCGCCAGGGCCTACCGCGCCCTCCCGGAACGGTGGCAGGTGCTGCTCTGGTTCTTCGTGGTGGAGGGCGAGTCGGCCGCCACCGTCGCCCAACGGATGAGCATGACACCGAGCGGGGTGCGCTCCCTCGCGGCCCGGGCCCGCGCGGGCCTGCGCGAGGCGTACCTGCGCGCGCACGTGGACGAGGACACCGCCCCGGAGTGTCGCTACTTCACCTCGCTGCTCACCGGAACCGCCCGCCGCCCCGGCCGGCGTCGAGGCCGGGAGCTGGCCCGCCACCTGGGGGAGTGCCCCCGCTGCGGGCGGGTGGCCGAGGACTTCCGCCGGGCCAACCGCCACCTGGAGGCCGCGTCGCCGGAGGCCGCCCGCCCCGAGGCGGTGCCGTCCTGCTGAGCCCGGCGGCTCGGCCCGGCAGCCGGCCGGACACGCCGGCGCGGGGCGGCACCGCTCGGGTCCGACCCGTTCGGAGCGCGGCTTCGCCCCTCGGGGAGGACCCGGGCGGTTGCGACGGGGGAGTACCGGTCCGGCAGGGCCCGGGCCCGTAGCGCGGAGGACGATGCGCGGCGGCCTGGAGCCGCTGGAGGCAGCGGCTCCAGGATCCGCCCCGCTTCCGGTGACGAGGTGACGAGGTGACGAGGTGACGAGGTGACGAGGTGACAAGGTGACCGCGTGACCGCGTGACCGCGTGACCGCGTGACGACCTGATGACCTGACGACCTGACGAGAGGGCCCGGCCGGGTCGGGCAGGGCGGGGGAGCGGCGGCGGTACGGGCGGGGGCTCAGCCGAAGTCGGGGATCGGGTGGTCCGGGGCGAGGGCGGCCGCGATCCGCTGGCTGATCTGCTGGGCGGTGTGGCCGCCCGGGCTGGTCGGGCCGTTGGTGGTCGAGACCGCGATGGCGAGGTGCTCGCACGGCAGGTAGGCCTGGGCGGCGGCGTAGCCGAAGAACAGCGGGTGCTGGACCACCCAGTCGTTGAGGACGAGCAGGCCCATCCCGTAATGGGTGGCTTCGGTGTTCGCGAGGCAGATCTGCTCCGAGCAGGTGGAGGTCGGGTGGCCCAGGCCCACCGTCCCCGGGTTCAGCATCTCCTGGTAGCCGGCCGGTGAGAGCAGCTCGCCGGAGCCGATACCGGCGGCCGAGCGGGCCAGGTCGCAGATGTCGGTGGTCTGGACGGCGCCGGGGGCGGTCGTCCACGAGGGATTCCAGAAGGTGGACTCCTCGTACGTCCCGCGATCGGAGGTGAAGGCGTGCAGGACGGGCGTCGGGATGTCGGGCGTGAAGCTGTTGCGGGTCTCGTCCAGTCCGAGCGGGCCCATGACCTTCTGCTGGAGCAGGATGTCCAGCCGCGTCCCGGTGATCTTCTCCAGGGCGGCACCGAGGAGGACGAAGTTGGCGTGCGAGTAGCTCCAGTTGGTCCCCGGGTCGTACCACAGCGGCCTACCGGTCGAGACGGCCACCAGCTCCTCCGCCGTCCACGCGCGGAACGGGTTCGCGTAGACGGTGTCGCCGAACCCGGGGGCGGTGACGTAGTCGACGAGGCCGGAGGTGGAGTCGCCGAGCATGCGCAGGGTGATCCGGTCGCCCAGGTGGTCCGGAAGGCCGGGCAGCCAGCGCCCGACCGGGTCGTCGAGGCCGACCCGGCCCTCGTCCACCAGGCGCAGCAGCGCCGTGCCCAGGTAGGCGATCGCGATGTTGCCGTTCCGGAAGTGCATGGCGGGCTCGGCCGGCACCCCGGTCATCGACTCGCCGAGCGCGGCGGTGACCACCTCGTGACCGTCGACGGTGACCCGCAGGATCACGGACTTGAGGTCCAGCTCCGCCTGGGCCTGCTCGGCGATCCGCAGGATGTCGCGGGCCGGGCCGCTGTCGGGCAGCCGGGAACTGACGCAGGGTCGGCGCCGGCCGCCGTCGCCCGCCACGCCGGTGGCGCTCGTGACCGGGGCGCTGAGGGCGACGAGCGCGGTGACCGCGGCGAGGCACAGCAGTGAGGTGGGGCGGGTGCGTCTCATGCCCGCAGTATCGGCGGGGAGCGTCCGGGCACCGGCCCGGCGGCCGGAGACCCGCACGAACATCACCCGTCGGGCCCGCACGGACGATCGCCGGGCGCGCACGGACGATCCTCGGGCCCGCGGCGACCGCCCGCCCGGCAGGTCGCTCACCGCCGATCACCGGCCCGTGCCCCGGCGCGCTGCGGAGGATGCCCGCCCGCGGCCGGGCATCCCGGGTCGGGCCGGCTCGCTGCCGGCCGGCCACCCGTGCGGCCGGGCCGTAAGGTCCGTGGCCGGGTGGCCGGGGTGGGACGTGAGCGAAGGCGGTCCGGACGTGGGCAGTGCGCCTCCCCGGCCCTCAGGCCCCGGCCCTCAGGCTCCACCGCACCGGAGGTCAGAATCCGACGGCCTCGCGCAGCAGCAGGACGGTGCCACGCCCGGGCTGCGGTTCGGCGTTGAGGACGAGCAGGCGGTTGACCGCGCTGGGCCGCCCGTAGATCGCCTGGGCGCGCACCGTCTCCAGCGGGAGGGCGTGCTCCTGGACCCGGCGCAGTGCGGTGCTCAGGTTGGGCACCACCTTCTGCGCGCCGACCACCCAGATCGTCCTCGCGGCGCCGCCGGCGGAGGCGGGCAGCTGGCTGCCGCTGCCCGAGGCGATGACGAGCGAGCCGGTTTCGGTGACGGCCGAGACACTGGCGACGAGGACGTCGGGGGTCGCCGTCAGTAGCCGGATCCGGTCGGACTCGGTGGTGCGGTCCATCGTCAGCACCTGTGGCCGGACGGCCTGGTAGCGGTCGTCCGTCTCGATGTCCTGCGCGATGTCGGAGAGCCGAAGCGTCTCGCTGGCCCCGGTGAACACGCTCGCGCCCTCCGGGATCAGATCCTTGACGCGGGCGCGGGCCGCTGCGGCGTCGTCGAGGAGTTCGGCGGTGAAGCCGTTCGCCCGCAGCGCCGCGATCGTCCGGTCGAGCCGCTCGGCGGACGCCGGTGCCGCGAAGTCGTCGGCCGTTTCGGACGTCTCCGCCGCCGACCCGTCCGCCGCACCGGCATCCGATGCCCGACCGGCATCTGATGTCCGACCGGCACCCGATGTCCGACCGCCGTCCCCGGCCTTGCCGGAGCCGTGTGCCCGGGCGTCGGGGGTGGGCGCCGAACCCGCCAGCGGGGTGGTGTCGATGTACCGGACTTCGTAGACCCGCTCGGCGAACCTCCATCCGTCCGGGGTGCGCCGGTACGTGTCGTGGTAGACGGCGAAGTTCAGGCCCGAGCGGCCGTCCAGCAGACGCGCGAGCTCCTGCATGTAGGTGCGACCGGTGGCGGTGTCGCCGTCGATCCGGATCGTGCCCGGGTGGGAGTTCTGCACGAAGTAGTCCCACTGGCTCTGCAGGCGTTCGCCGCCGGTCCGGATCTCCTCCCGGCCGATCAGCTCGACCGGGATGTCGGGCATGCGCAGAGCGCCGTCGGGGGTGAACAGCGCGGCGAGGCGGGCGCGGTCGCGCATCATGGCCGCGTCGGTGAACTCGCCGCGCAGCGCCTCGATCTCGACGCGGTCGGCGATTTCCTGGAAGTCGTTCATGCGGAGGGTCCTGTCCGGTGGATGGTGTGTTCGTCTGCACCACTCCGACAACGCAGCCCCGCCGAATGTGAGGGGAGCCGCCGACCTCACATTCCACCGCTCCGATGTGTCGTACTGAAGAGGACACGGAACGAGGGAGCCGGAGAGCGCATGACCACCCCGTCGGAACAGGTGCAGCGGCAGGCGGACGAGCAGCGGGACGCCGGCCTGAGCGCGATCATGAGCGAGCGGCGGCACCTGCTGAATCTCGCCTACCGGCTGCTCGGCTCCCTGGCCGACGCGGAGGACGTCGTCCAGGAGACGTACGCCCGCTGGTACGTGATGTCCCGGGCGGAGCAGGAGTCCATCGCGTCGCCGGGCGCCTGGCTGACGACGGTGGCCGGCCGCATCTGCCTGAACCTGCTCGGCTCGGCGCGCGCCCGGCGGGAGTCCTACGTCGGCGCGTGGATCCCGGAGCCGCTGCCCGCCCAGGCCGGGCGGATCGCCGGGGCGGCCGGCGGCGTCGGCGCGGACCCGGCCGACCGGATCACCCTGGACGAGTCGGTGACCATGGCCTTCCTGGTGGTGTTCGAATCGATGACGCCGGCCGAGCGGGTCGCTTTCGTGCTGCACGACGTCTTCCGCTACCCGTTCGCCGAGGTGGCCGAGATCGTCGGCCGCAGCCCGGCGGCCTGCCGCCAGCTGGCGTCCTCGGGTCGCCGCCGCATCGCCGCCGCGCGGGCCGGGGCGAGCCCGGACGCGGCCCTGCGGGCGAGCGTCGTCCGGCGGTTCAAGGTGGCCTGGGAGGCGCAGGACATCGAGGCCCTGATCGGCCTGCTCGACCCGGGCGCCGTCGCGATCGCCGACGGCGGCGGCCGCGCCGTCGCCCGCCTGCTGCCGATCGAGGGCGCCGAGCAGATCGCCCGGCTCTATCTGACCATCGCCCGCCTCGCGCCGCCCCGGACGATCCTCGAGCGCACGGTCAACGGGCTGCCGGGCCTGGCGGTCGAGTCCGAGGGCCTGATCGAGACGGTGTTCGCGTTCGAGGTCGCGCGCGACGACCGCATCACGCACATCTGGGCGGTGCGCAACCCGGACAAGCTCCGCCCGTGGCGGCCGTCCTGATCCGGCCGAGATCCGCGGCTCCACCGGGCCGTGCCCCGGCTGCCCGGCCGCTGCGCCCGGCACCTCGTCCGACCGGTACGACGAGGTGCCGGGCTGTCGCCGGCCTCCACCGGGACGGCGCCGGGCCAGGCATCCGGATGCTTCCGGACGGTGTCGGCGCCCGCTCTTCACGGGCGGTCGCAGGCCTTCGGGCCGCCGTACCTTCGGAACAGTGGCAGGGCGCCGTCCCGGGTCGCTCCGTGGCCGGTCACGGCGCCTGCACGGCTGGGAACGGACACGGTGACGAACGTTGGCGCGGGCTACGGTCCGCGACGGTTGAACAGGAAGAACCGCAGGTCGGCCGAGTATGCTGGAACGGAGCGTCACTACGTTCGGGGGGTCGGCGGCTTGTTCGGGGAGATGCCGTCGCCGACGCGCCGGGGGGTTGCGCGTGACGTGGACGGCGGGCCCACGGCACTCGCGCCGGGCGGGCCGCGCGACGGCGCCGAGCCCCCCGTGGATGTCCGTGCCGCCGCCTCGGAGTGGCGGGCGTCCGGTGATTTTCTGCTCTTTTGGAGGCGGCATCGTGGCTGTATCCCGTCGGGGCGCGTACACCCTCGCCGCCTGCCTGTGCGCCGTGGCCCTCGGGCTCGGTGGCTGCGGCTCGGAGGGGTCGGGGAAGCCGGTGGCTCCCGCCCAGGCCGCGTCCGCCGAGGACGTGGGCGGGATGGAGACGCTGATCAAGGAGGCACAGGCCGAGGGCCAGCTCAACACGAGCACCCTGCTGCCGCACTGGGCGAGCTACGGGGCCCTGATGGACGGGTTCGCGAAGAAGTACGGGATCAAGGTCGTCAACGACAACCCGGACGGCTCCAGCCAGCAGGAGATCGACGACATCAAGCGCCTCCGGGGGCAGGCGAACTCGCCCGACGTGCTCGACCTCGGTGACTCCTTCGCCCAGTCCGCGGCGCGGGAGGACCTGCTGGCCCCGTACCGGACCGTCCCGTACAACCAGATCCCGTCCTCCCAGAAGGACAGCAAGGCCCGCTGGGTCAACAGCTACGGCGGCTACGTCGCCATCGGCTGCGACGCCAACCGCGTCGCCACCTGCCCCGTGTCGTTCAACGATCTGCTGAAGCCCGAGTACAAGGGCATGGTCGCGCTCACCGGCAAGCCGGTGACCGCCGGGTCGGCCTTCGCGGCCGTGTACGCGGCGGCGCTCGCCAACGGGGGCTCGTTCGACGACATCCAGCCGGGCATCGACTTCTTCGCCCAGCTCGACAAGGTCGGCAACTACAACCGTGCCAACGCCTCGGTGAGCGCGATCGCCGCCGGCCAGACACCGATCGTCATCGAGTGGGACTTCCTCAACCTCCAGCACACCGACGAACTCAAGCCGTCGGGCGTGGACTGGAAGGTGTCCATCCCGTTCGACGGCAGCTTCTCGCAGTACTACGCGCAGGCCGTCAACAAGGACGCCCCCCACCCTGCCGCGGCCCGGCTGTGGGAGGAGTACCTCGCCGCTCCGGAGGGCCAGAACCTGCGGTTGGTGGAATTCGCCCGACCGGTGCTGATGGACGTGATGGCGAAGAACGGCACCCTCGACACCGCACTCGCCGAGCGGCTGCCGACCGTCGAGGGCACCCCCACCTTCCCGACCGAGGCCCAGCTCGCCAAGGCGCACGAGACCGTCCGGACGAACTGGCCGACGGCCGTCCCCGACTGACCGGCGCGCCTGGGCCCGGGACGTCAGACGTCCGGGCCCGGCGCCCGGGCCCGGCGGACCGGCGGTCGTCCGGCCGGCCGTACGGTGACGGCAGCGCTTCGGGCGGCGGTCAGGACCGCCTGCCGGAGTACGCCGGCAGCCGGCCGGTCAGCACCTGGCCCAGCGCCAGCACGCTCAGACCGAACATCAGAACGCCCAGGGGGACGTGGAGCGACGGACGGTGCGTGACCCCCAGCACCACCTGCACCGAGGCGAGCAGCAGGAAGCCGAAGGCGTGCAGGACGGGGCGGGGGCTCCCGCCGCCCGGCCGCCACGCCAGGACCGCGGCGAGCAGGTACAGCATCGAGGCGCCGTACATCACGCGCGCTCCGACGCTGTGCAGCACCTCGCCGTGGGACGAGGACAGCAGCAGTCCGGCGGTGGCCGCCTGGAAGAAGATGGCCACGGTCTGCAGGGCGATCGCGGTCTGCAGGAACGCGCGGCCGCTGTGTTCCGTGCTGGTCCGGCTGGCCGTGGTGGTCCGAATGGCCATGGTGGGTCCCCTGTTCTGCCTCGCGGCGGTGGATCGGTAGTGTCTCGGTTGATCGACGACGCAGGCCTGCGAAATGTGAGGCGCATCGCCGGTCCGACAGTCCGATGCGGGTGTTTCGCCGACCCGGCGGGAGCGGAAGCGGACGAGAAGAAGCAGGGAGCGGTCGCCACCATGAGCACCTCGTCGGCGCCAGGTCACGACCGGTCCGAGCCGGGGCCGGGCGCGATCGTCGGCGAGCGGAGCCGGCTGATCAACATCGCGTACCGGCTGCTCGGCTCGCTGGCCGAGGCCGAGGACGCGGTGCAGGAGACCTACGCCCGCTGGTACGCGATGTCGCCGCCGCAGCAGGAGGCCATCGCATCGCCCGGCGCCTGGCTGACGACGGTGGCCGGCCGGATCTGTCTGGACCAGCTCGGTTCGGCGCGGGCCCGGCGCGAGCGCTACGTCGGCGAATGGATCCCCGAGCCGCTGCCCGACCGTACCGAGTGGATCGGCGGCCCGGCGGGCGGCGGCAGGGCCGAGCCGGCCGATCCCGCCGACCGGGTCACCCTGGACGAGTCGGTGAACATGGCCTTTCTCGTCGTACTGGAGTCGATGACCCCGGCCGAGCGGGTGGCGTTCATCCTGCACGACGTCTTCCGGTACCCCTTCACCGAGATAGCCGAGATCGTCGGCCGGACGCCGGCGGCCTGCCGGCAACTGGCGTCCTCGGCCCGGCGACGGACGCGCGCCGTGCAGGCCCCGGTGCTCCCCAAGGCCGGTCAGGCCGGTCTGGTCCGGCATTTCAAGGAGGCGTGGGAGGCCAGGGACATCAAGGCCCTCGTCGGTCTGCTCGACCCCGACGCCACGATGATCGCCGACGGCGGGGGACTGGTCGGCGCCGTCCTGCGGCCGGTCGAGGGCAGCGAGCGCATCGCCCAGTACCTGATCCACATCGCGGACAAGGCCCCCGGTCTGACGCTCCTGGAACGGACCGTCAACGGCCGGCCCGGCCTGGTCGCCCAGCACGGCGGCGTCACCGTGACCGTGGCGGCCTTCGGCCTCGCCGGCGATCGCGTCACCCGCATCTGGGCGGTGCGCAACCCGGAGAAGCTCCGCCCCTGGACCGAGTCGGGGCAGAACTGACCCGTCGCCACCGGCGGGACGGAGCAGGCCCCGTCGCCACCGGCGGGACGGAGCAGGCCCCGCAGGTCCCCGGCCGCAGTGACGGTCGGGCGGGCGCGCAAGCACCCGCCCGAGCCCGCTCGTCCCGGCGGAAAACCGCTGGCCGGCGCGCCGCCGCCCTCGTAGCATCCGACCGACGGCGGGCGAGGAACGGAAGACCGACATGACCACCACGGCGCAGGAGCCGGACACCGAGGCCGATCTGAGCGATCGTCCGGCCTCCGTACGAGGGCGGGGCGTCGTCCTCACCCCGCTGGACGTCGACGACGCCGAGCTCCTCCAGCGCTGGCGTTCGGACCCGGTCGCCGCGCACGCGCTCGGGAGCTGGCCGCGCCCGCTCACCGCCCTGCGTGAGCGCCTCGAACGCGACATCGGGAGCAACGGCCGCGACGACTTCCTCATCCTGCTGCCCGACGGAACCCCGGTCGGACACACCGCGGTCTTCAACCAGGACTACGGCGACGCCACCGCCGAGCTGGAACTGGTGCTCGCCCCGGAGCACCGTGGCCGGGGCCTCGCCCTGGACGCCCTGAACGCCCTGACCGACCTCACGTTCGGCGAACTTCCCCTGCACCGCCTGCAGGCGGACACCCACGCCACCAACGACGCCGCACTCGCCACACTCGCCGCGGCCGGGTTCGCCCGCGAAGGCGTCCGCCGCTCCGTCTGCATCCACCGGGGGCGGCGCCACGACGTGGCCGTGCTCTCCCTGCTGCGCCCCGAGTGGGAGGCCCAGTCCCGTCCGAAGGCCTGGGAGCTGCCGATGCCTCCGGAGACATCCGGCTGAACCCCCGGACCAGGTGGAACCCCCGGACCAGGTTGTCTCCCGGACCGGGCGGTGTCCGTGGGGCCGTGGCTGGGCCGGTCGGGTGGGGCCGGGGGCGTATCGGTGGCCCACCGGTGTGGTGCCGGAGAGCGGCGAGGCGATGGCGGGAGGCTGGTGCTCCGGAGGCAGGCAGGAGAGAGCGTGTGACTGGGCGCAGCCGTCGAGATTTCCAGGGCCTCGCAGGCGGTACCGGTGCTGAGGACTCCGCCCGGGCGCGGGTGGCCGGGGACCCGGGTGTGCTGGGGACCGCCCTGGCCGTGGTGCTGGCGTTCTCGCTCGCCGAGGGCTCGTGGGAGTGGTTCTCCACCTATCTCGGGTTGACCCTGCTCGCCGTGATCCTGTCGTTCGGCCAGGTGCCGCTATGGACGCCGGGCGGGCGGCCCGCCTACGTGTGGAGTCTCGCCGCCTACTCGCTGGTGGTGGGTCTCTGCGTGGCACTGGCGCTGGCTCCCGCCCTGCAGCGCTGGGACTGGCTGTTCCCGATGCCCGCCACCCGGCAGGGGTGCGTGGAGTCGGGCCGGTACGAGAGCCTGCGTACCCAGGCCGCCCTGGGGGACCTGGCGAGCCAGGACGCCGAAGCGCTGGCCCACACCCAGCAGGAGCAGAGCCACCAGGTCGTCGTCGACTGCCTCGCGGCGACCACGACGCGCTGGCTGCCGGTGTACGCACTGGGGACGGCGCTGCTGGTGGGGACGGGTGCCTGGGCCTGGGGGCGGGCCCGCTCCGGTCGGAAGCCGACCGGATCCGGGTGAGCGCAGGCCCCGTGGCCGACCCGTCTCCCGTGGGCCTCGGGGGCGGCAGCGGCCGGGGCCCTGAGCACTTCCGACGTCCCTCCGCCTCCGGCCCGTCCCGTCGGTCGCCCCTTCCGCACCAGGGGCGACCGACGGGACGGGCCGTCCGGGCTCAGCGGTGCAGACGGGCGGTCAGCACGTTGGGGTCCGGCGGCGGGCCGAAGGCGGCGCTGGTGACGAAGACGGTGTTCCGGTGGACGGCCACGGAGGTGGGGCTGGTCAGGCCGTCGGCGGCGGTGAGCACGACGGATCGGGACCCGTCCGGGGCCAGCCGCACCACCTGGTCGGCGGTGTTCACCGCGGCCAGGACGGTGTCCTGGTGGGCGTCGGTGAAGGTGAAGTCGTCGATGCCGGCGAGCCCGTCCGCCCTCGTCCCGATCGGGCCGGCGGTGCCGTCCTGCCGGACCGGGATGCGCAGCAGGGTGCCGAGGTCGGTGTTGCCGACCCAGACCGCGCCCTGATGGACCTTGATGCCGTTGGCGCCGATGAAGCCGGTCGGCTGCAGCGGCGGTCCGGCGGCCCAGACGGTCGGCTCACCACCGTCCAGCGGGATGCGCCGGACCACACCCAGGACCGAGTCGGCGGAGTAGAGGACACCGGCCTTCTCGTCGAGGGCCAGCCCGTTCGGCAGGCCCTCCGGCGGCAGCTGGGCGATCCGCCGCAGCGTGCCGTCGCAGTCGAGACGGTAGATGCCGGTCAGTTCGGTCCCGGTGGCGTACGCGGCGTAGAGGGTGCCGTCGTGTGCCCGGGCGAGGCCGGTGGCCGCGGCGAAGCCGACCAGTGGGGTGTTCGGGTGCTCCTCCGCCGGCATGGTCGCCAGGATCCGCACCCCGCCGTCGGGGGCGATCCGGGCGATCTGATGGGCCGAGAGGAAGGTCACGTCCAGGGAGCCGTCCGGCTCCGGCGCGCTGTTCTCCGGCATCTGACCGGCCGCCAGAACCAGATGGACCAGAATCCTGGCATCCGACAGGGGCGGCGCGACCGCGGTGGCGGGCGAGGCGGCGAGCAGCGCCAGCACGGCGGCCGCGACGGCGACGGCGCCGGCCGGACGGGGAATGCGGGGCACGGGTTCTCCTAGCTGAAGGGGCGCCGGCTGACGAGGCGTTGCGTCCGGCGACCTTCCCAGCAGAGCACGGGGCGACGCCGTCTGCCCGGCGGCGCGGGCGGGGCGCGGCGCGCATCCGAAGCGGGTGCCGGGGAACGGCGGCGCCGCCCCGCCCGGAGGTGTCCCGGGTTCGCCCGGGCGGACGGCACCGGGGCGGAGCAATCCGGTGCGCCGGCCGGACGCGGCTTCGCCCGGCCGTCGCCGGGGGCGGTCTCCTTCGGCGCCGGCCCCCGGCGACGGCGGGGCGGGCGAGGAGGGAGAACCGCGGCCGCGCCCGGCCCGGTGCCGGCCGATAAGCGATGGCCCATCAGGTGTCGGATCGGTAGCACGCATCCGGTGGGCGGATGCGTCCACCGGGCGCGTCCACCTGGTGCGCGGGGCGGTCGACGGCGGGACCGCCACCGGACGGCGCCACCCGTCGCCCCACGGTCAGGGCGGGGTGAGGGCCTCGTCGATCCACGCCGAGCTTCTTGAGGGTGCTGGCGACATGGTGCTCGGCGGTACGGACGGACAGGGCCAGGGCATGGGCGATGTCCCGGTTGGTCGCGCCGGTGGCGAGGAGTGGCCGAGCCCCATGGGGGCGCGTGTTTCGGCCGGACGGGGGCAGTCGCGGGGAGGGACCGACGGGTGGAGGTGGCGAGGATGACCGGGAAGCACCATTCGATCAGGGCGACGGGCTGGGCCCGGAAGCTGCCGATCGGCAGTGGGGTGCGGGCCGGACGGCAGTGGGCCCGGCGGCACCTGGACGAGCTGGGGTGGACGTCGACGGCCCCGGAGACCGCCGACGCGGTGGTGCTGATCGTCTCGGAGCTCGTCACCAACGCGCACGTGCATGCCGGCAGCAGTGCCGATCTGGTGCTGACCTGGGACGGCACCTGCCTGTACGTCAGTGTCCACGACTCCTCGTCGGAGGCGCCCCGCCCCCGGGAGGCCGACGCCGACGCCGTCTCCGGCCGTGGGATGGCGCTGGTGGACGCGCTCGCCGACGACTGGCAGACCCGGACCGGTGAGCGGGGCAAGACGGTGACGGCCTGCTTCCACCCGCCCGGCCGTCCGGGCCATCGTCACCCGGAGATCACGGAGACCGGTTCGTAGCGCGGGTGTTGCGGCCCCGCCGCTCGGCAGGCCGAGGTGCGACCGGATCAGCAGTGGACGCTCGGGCCCGCCTGACACACTCGCACCGGAGAAGGCCGACGGACCGGACCCACGGACCCGTCGGCCGACCCGGGCCGCAGGTGACCTCGGCCTCCAGGACCCGGACGTGGTCTTGGAGGGCGACGCCCTCGTGGCGGTCGACCACACCGTCGGACCGGTCGGACGGACGCCTGCGGCCCGGCGACGACGGAGGCGGGGTGCTCGCCGGAGGCGGGAGGTCCGGACGGTCGCTGCCGGCCGCCGACGACGCGGGTGTGAAGCAGCCCGGCGGGCCGGTGCGCGGCGAGCCGGAGCAGGTGACGCAGCGAGGTGCGGGCCGGGCCGCACGGCGGGGTGACCGAGTGGCGCAGGTCGAACCGGGGCTCCTCGGCGGCGAGTTGGTCCAGGTGGAGGGTGGGTGCGGGGCGCCCCGCACCGTAGCAGCCCGGTGCGTCGGCCCGGGGCTGGTCGGCGACGAAGAGCAGGATGTTCCGGCGCGCCGGCGCGGGCGGGGCGGTCACGGCCAGAGGTACTCCCTGTACCAGTCACCGGGCGTCGCATCGTCCGAAGTCCCGTTGCCCGTCAGGGTTTCGGCGGCGCGCAGACAGCGGACCCGGGTGTGGACGCGGTCGGTGCCGGCCTCCCAGAACTCCACCTCGCTCGGGACGATGCCGTACAAGGTCCAGCTGGGCGGGCAGGGGATGTCCTGCGGGTGGGCGTCCGACAGGCGGCGGCACTCGGCCAGCACCTCCTCGCGGTCGCCGGGTGCCGTGGCCCGGTGGAGGTGGGCGGAGAGCCGCGAGCCCCGGCCGCGCTCGGCGAAGTCCGCCTCGGAGGCGGCCCGGTCGGTGGCCGTCGCGGTTCCCGTAAGGCGCAGTTGGCGTCCGACCACGGGCCAGTGGAACTGCACGGCGACGCGCGGGTTGTCGGCCAGTTCCACGCCCTTGCGGCTGTCGGAGTGCGAGGCGAAGTAGAGCCGCTCCCCGTCGATGTCCTTGCAGAGCAGCACCCGGCTGGAGGGAGTGCCGTCGGCGCCGACCGTGCAGAGGGTCATCGCGTGCGGCTCGGCCTGACCCGCGCCGGCCGCGGCGAGGATCCACTCCTGCACGGCTTCCAGCGGGTTGGCGGCCAGGTCCGCGGTGGTGAAGCCCTTCGGGTCCAAGCCTTCGAACACCGCAATGGCCCTGAATCGGTTGCGCGTCGTCTCGGTCACCCGGGCAACGCTACTGGGCGACAACCGCCGGCCGCCGGCAGATCCGCTTCTACCAGGGCGACTTCGCGGCACCGATCCGGCCGACGGTGTGCACGCCGTCGATCTGCGTCCGGATGAAGGCGGCCGTCCCGGACAGCTCGAAGGCCTGCTGCGGACCGGCGATCACGACCTGGCTGCGGACGTCAGGAGACCGCGGTGGCGGACAGTGCCGAGGTGATCACCGAACCGGTCGGCAACGACATCGTCACCCTGGGCCGGGCGGCGGCACCGGCCGCTCGACCCGGGCCGGGTCGCGCTCGCGTCCGGACTCGCCCCGTCACCCCGCGTCGCCGCCTGCCGTGATTCAGCCGGCCACGCGCAGTGGTCCGTCCTGCGGGACGGGAAACAATTTCGCGGGTCGAAGGATTGCCCCGGCGCAGGCGGGGTATCACCACCGGACGAGCGTTCGGGGCCGGCCGCCCCCGCTCCTGCCCGGCTCACCGCCGGGCCAAAGACACGCGCATCACACCGGGACGCCGCTGCCTGAAGAAGCCGGGCGCCAAGGCCTCCCACCCCGATCCCCGCCTGCCCGCCCTGCGCGGACGACGCGGGGACGAGCCAGGGAGATGACCTCCGTGTCCGCCCCCAGCACCCCGGCGCTGCCCGAGACCGCGCCGCGCCCCACCGAATTCCGCCTGCCGACCCGCCAGGAGATGCGGGCCATGGGCAAGACCGAGGCCCGTGAGCTGAGCGACGCGCTCTTCGAACGGCTGGCCGGTCTGGAACGCGGATCCGCGGCCTACAGCTACGTCCGCGGCACCGTCATCGAACTCAACATGCCGCTGGTCCGCTTCGTCGCCGCCGGCTTCCGCCACCGCGCCGCCGAACTGGACGACATCATGCAGGTCGGGACCGTCGGCCTGATCAAGGCTGTGGACGGCTACGACCACCGCCGCGGGGTGGAGTTCCTGACCTACGCGATCCCCACCATCACCGGCGAGATCAAGCGGTTCTTCCGGGACACCTCCTGGCCCGTCCGGGTGCCGCGCAGCCTCCAGGAGCTCTACCTGCGGGTGGTCCGCTGCTCCGACCGGCTGGAGCAGCAGCTCGGGCGGTCGCCGGCGCCCGAGGAGATCGCCGCCGACCTCGACCTCGACGTCGCGGACGTCGACGCCGCCCTGCGCGTCGGCTGCGCCTACCGGGCCGGTTCGCTCGACGCCCTGCGCGAGGACCGCGAGGCCGAGACGGGCAGTACCCTGCTCGACCGGCTCGGCGAGGACGACGGCAACCTCACCCTGGTCGAGTTCCGCGAATCCGTCCGGCCCCTCCTGGCGGACCTCACCCCCCGCGAGCGCACCCTCCTGCTGCTGCGGTTCTGGGGAGGCTGCACCCAGTCCGAGATCGCCGAACGGATCGACTGCTCCCAGATGCAGGTCTCCCGGCTGCTCGCCGCCACCCTCGGCTCGCTCCGCGCCCGGCTGGAGGAGCCGGCGGCGGACGCACCCTGACCGGGCCTATGGTGGAAGCCGGGGAGCACGTCGAGCCCGTCGAAGCGGGAGGAACAGAGGCGATGGAGCCCGAAAGCACCGCGTCCGAGCTGACGGTGGCCGTGCGGACCTCCGCACGGGGCGTGGTCGTGCGGCCCGAGGGCGAGCTCGACCACGACACCGCCGGGCCGCTCCGCGACGCATTGGAGAGCGCCGTCGGCGACGGCCTCGGCCGGGTCGTGATCGACTGCGCCGGGCTCGACTTCTGCGACTCCACCGGACTGAACCTGCTGCTGCACACCAGGCTCGACGCCGAGGACGCGGGCCTGCTGCTGGCGCTCGCCGACCCGGGCCCGATGGTCTCGAGAATGCTGGACGTCACGGGTGTCCGGGCGGTCTTCCACATCTACCCGTCCGTCGCCGAGGCGCTCGCCGCACCGGACGTCTGATGCTCCAGGACACCGACACCCGACGGCTGGTCCTCGCCTCCGGCGGGGGAGCGGTGGGCCGGTGCCGTGAGTTCGCCCGGGAGGCGCTGACCCGCTGGGACTGGGCGCCGGCCGCCGACGGTGAGCGCGGCGAAGTCGCCCGGGACGTCCTGCTGATCGTCAGCGAACTCGTCACCAACGCGGCCCAGCACGCCGACGGCCCCATCGAACTGAGCCTCACCCGCTCCACCACCGGGCTGCGGGTGGAGGTCGCCGACTGCAGTCCCGAACCCCCGGTGCTGCGCCGCGGCGCTGATCCCGTGCTGCCGGGCGGCCACGGGCTGCGCGTGGTCGACCTGTTGTCCTGGTCCTGGGGCAGTCGCGTGCACGAGCACGGCAAGACCGTCTGGTCCGAGATCGCGGCCCCACCGGCCGAGTTGCGGCGCCGCCGCTGAGCCGAGTTGCGGCGCCGCCGCTGAGCCCGCCGGCTGTCCGGAGTCGCTTCCGTGGTTCGGCCCGGTGCCGGCTCTCGTCCGCCAGGGCTCGCGGCAACGCGGTCGGGAGGAGCCGGTCCGTCCCGGAGGACGGTGCCGGCTCCGGTCAGCGGGCCGAGTGCGGCGCCGGCATCGGCGGCGGCACCGGGTCCGGATCGGGCAGCGGCGGCGTCGGCTGCGGCTCCTGCGGGTCGGGACCGGGCCAGGGGTCGGGCACCGGCGGCTGCGGCCCGGGCATCGGCGGACGGGTGTCCGGATCGGGCGGAACTGGAACGGTCATGACGCTCACCTGCCTCGTCGCCCGGCGCGTTCGCCGGCCGGGCTCGTCCTCGGGCGGCCCTGGGAAGCGGCCACTTCGCGTGGCCGGCCCGGAGTTCGGAGCCGTAGGTCGGGGGTGCGGCCGCGACCGTCCGCGGGAGGACGGCCGCCGTACCGGGCGGACCACCCGCCGCGGGACGGGGCGGGCCCGGCCGCCCGGGAGCCGCCCGTGCGGCACACCGCACGTCCACGGTCCGCGCCTACCCGGCCTGCGCCGTTCGACACCCCGGGCGATCGGCCGCGATCGGGCCCGCGCCGATCCGCACGGTCCCCCTCCGACGCGGCCCCGGGCTTGGCGCGGCGGGCCGGAACAGGCCATCATGCTATGGAACATGTGTGCGATAGGCCGATGACGGGATCGGTATCGACGGAGGGGGTTGCCATGGGCATGTACGTCTCGTTCACCCGGATGACGCCGGCGCAGCTGGAGCAGGCCGCGCATGATCCCGACTGGGCCGCGGAGTACCTCGACGCCTACTACGGCGACGGCGGCCCGTGCGACCTGTCCGGGGGTCTCGACAAGGCCTGGGCCGGCCTCCAGTTCCTGCTGGACGCCGCCGAGGTGCCGGTCGAGTTCCTGATGGACGGGTTCCCGATCCGCGACGACGGCACCCTGTTCGGGTGGAGCGCCGAGGACGTGCGGGAGCTGGCGAAGGAACTGCGAGCGGTGCCGTTCGAGCGGCTGGCCGCCCACTACGACCCGGCCCGGATGGCGGCGGAGGGGGTGTACCCCAACGTCTGGGAGTTCCGGCCCGAGGAGGAGCTCGACCACCTGCGGGGGTCCTACGAATCGCTGGTGGGGTTCCTGGACTCGGCGGCCGCCTCCGGCTCGGCGGCGGTGATGACCTTCGGTTAGGGCCGGCCGGCCCCGACCTGACGGGCCGGCCCGAGCCCGGCTGCTACGAACGGCCGGCTCCGGGCCGGATGAGGCCCCCGGCCGGGTCGTACGACCGTGCGGGCCGCCACCGGAGTCGGTGGCGGCCCGCAGCGGGTCCCGGGACGGCGGGGTCAGATGACGGGGCCGCCGTAGAACGGGCCGTAGTAGCCCGCGTACCTCTCCTGGTAGCCGGCGTCGCTGTCGTGCCCGGCCCGGTCGAACTCAGGGCTGCCCTTGACCTCGTCCTTGGTCCGGTCGAGGTAGACCTTCTGGTCGGCCTGGTCGACCCGCAGCACCGTGCCCGCCGGGATCAACACGTGCCGGCCGAAGATCCACGGACCGGTGTCCACCACCAGGTACTGGGCGCCGACCTCCTCGGACAGCTTGTCGACCTTCCCGATGGCGCCGTCCGTCGCCTCCACATGGAAGCCGACCAGATCCGTACCGGAGACGTGGCCGGACGTGGTGCGGAACTCCCAGATCTCGATGCTGCTCATCGCGTCTCCTTCGCGTTGCGGCGCCGCTCGGGCTGCTCCCGGGTGCGACGCGTTCTCGTCGCTGCGCCTGCCCTGGACCTCGGGTCCCACACCTGCCGTTCGCGCCGCCCCCTGACTCACCGGCCGTCAGAGGCGCGGGGACCAGTAGGCGTCGAGGCGCGCCGGGCCGGCCCCGAGGTCCGCCCAGGAGCCGGCGAAGCTCAGGACGGCGATGCCGGCGGTGTGGAAGCCGGAGTCGTCCAGGCGCTTTCGCACCTCCTCGGGCCCGTGGCCGGCGAGACTGCCCGCCAGGTCCCGGATTCCCGGGTTGTGGCCGACCACCAGCACCGTGGCGGCGTCGGCCGGGAGCTGTTCGAGCAGGGCGCGGAGTTCGTCGGCGCCGGCCCGGTAGAGGCGCGGCTCGAAGTCGGCGGGCGGCGGGCCGGTCAGTTCGGCGGCCGTCAGCTCCCAGGTCTCCCGGGTGCGTACCGAGGTCGAGACCAGGACCTGGTCCAGGGCCAGGCCCGATCGGGCCAGCCACCGGCCGGTACGGGGTGCGTCCGACCTGCCGCGTGCGGTCAGCGGCCGTTCGTGGTCCGGGTGCTCGGTCAGGTGTTTCGGGTCCGCCTTCGCATGCCGCAGCAGAACGATCCTGCGGGTCGATCCTTCGCTCATCCCGGCCCTCCCACGGTGGTGCCTGCGCGCCCTGAGAATACCGGCGGACCCGCCCGGGCCGCCCGGCGACGATCACATCGGCCCTCCCGGGCGCCGCCGGTCTCCCCCTGTCGTTCGGGTCGAGTTGCCGTGCCGGTGGCGCCCTGTCGTGCCCCTGCCGTTCGCCGTGTCGGGGCCGATGCCGCCCCCGGCGAAGATCCGACTTTCTGCGGGAGAGATGCGTGCGCGAGCTTCTGACGCCCCCCGCCGCCGCCTGCCCGCCGTGACGCTTCGCCCCCGAGGCTGAAGCGGGCGCGCTCGCGCGGGCTCCGCCCCGTCCCAGGTGTGCCTTCGCCCCGGCGTCTCGCGGGGCCGCTGCGCGGGTGCCGCCCGGCGCCCCCGCCTTTCTCCAGTGCGCCCGGCCCACAGCCGGCGTGCTCCGAGCACGACAGGTTCCTGCCTTGTCCTCTCCCGCCGCGTTCCCGGCCGCGCGCCTGCGCGCTCCCAGGCCTGACCGGCTCTCCGATCCGAAGGTCTGGCGCACCGAGGTGCTGGCCGGCCTGGTCGTGGCGCTCGCGCTGATCCCGGAGGCGATCTCGTTCTCGATCATCGCCGGGGTCGACCCCAGGATCGGCCTGTTCGCCTCCTTCACCATGGCCGTGACGATCTCGGTCGTCGGCGGGCGGCGGGCGATGATCTCCGCAGCGACCGGTGCGGTGGCGCTGGTGATCGGGCCGCTGAACCGTGAGCACGGCTTCGGCCACCTGGTCGCCGCGGTCATCCTCGCGGGCGTCTTCCAGATCGTGCTCGGCGCGCTCGGGGTGGCGAAGCTGATGTGCTTCGTGCCCCGGTCGGTGACGGTCGGGTTCGTCAACTCGCTGGCGATCCTGATCTTCATGGCGCAGGTCCCCGAGAGGACGCACGTGCCGTGGGCCGTCCATCCGCTGGTCGCCGCCGGTCTGGCGCTGATGGTGTTCTTCCCGAAGGTCACCCGGGTGGTCCCGGCGCCGCTGGTCTCCATCGTCGTCCTGACCGTGATCACGCTTGCCGCGGGCATCGCGGTGCCGACCGTCGGGGACAAGGGTGCGCTGCCGTCCTCGCTCCCGGTGCCCGGGCTGCCGGACGTGCCGTTCACCCTGGAGACCCTGACGACCGTCGCGCCCTATGCGCTCGCGATGGCGCTGGTCGGCCTGATGGAGTCGCTGATGACCGCCGAACTCGTCGACGACATCACCGGCATTCGCTCGAACAAGGCCCGCGAGTCGATCGGGCAGGGCATCGCAATTCGAGCGGCCCCTACCCCGACAGGCCGGGGCCTCGGCCGCGATCGCGGCCGTACGTCCGGTCCGAGGCGAGGGCCGCAGGCCCGTAGGGGGCCTCCCGTCCGTCCCGCGGACGGCCGCGCCAGGGGGTGTGCGGCGGTGTGTAGCCTTGGCGCACCGCCGCATAATGGTCATGTCCACAACATGAGACTGGGGGAGCAGCCGATGACCACGACCGAGCCCGTCCTCGCCGTCACCGCTCGCACGACCCCGGCCGGGGCCGTCCTGGAAGTGGCCGGCGAGCTCGACCACGACGGCGCACCCCGGCTGGCCGCCGCGGTACGCCGCGTCCTGGCCGGCCGGCCGGCCCCCTCGACGCTGGACCTCGACCTCGCCGCCGTCACCTTCTGCGACTCCTCCGGCCTCACCACCTTGCTGCGCGCCCGGAGCGAGGCCGGGCACCAGGGGACGGTGGTCCGGCTCGCCGGGCTGTCGCGGCCCGTGGCCCGGCTGTTGGAGATCACCGGCATCGACCGGGTCTTCGCCGTCGACGCCGAGGTGTCCGTCGGGCTCCCGCAGGTCCGCGTCGGCTGGCCGGACGCCCTCCCGACGTAGCCGTGTCGGCCGCGCCCGGCCGCAGGTGCCTCCGGGGCCGGGTGGCGCCGGATCGCCGTTCCCGGTCCGGTCACCCGGCGAGGCGCAGCCAGGCCGCCGCAGGTGCGGCGTGACCGGCCGGCGTCGGGTGCACGCCCTCCGCGGCCCGGTGTCCCGGGAGCACCACCACGGGCCGGCCCCTCCCGGTCGTCGCCGAAGTGGCAACGCCGAGCCCACCCGTCTCCTCGAACCACCACCGGCACGCCCGCGCGGCGGCAGCCCGCCGAGGCCTGTGTTTCGGGCCGCGCGGACGGGTCAGACGGAGGGGCGAAGAGCCGCCGCGGCCCGTGGACGAGCCGCATTCGCGAACGGAGCCGCGCAGATGAAGGTCTCGGACTACATCCTGGAACGCCTGCGGCAGTGGGACGTCGAGCAGGTCTTCGCCTATCCGGGCGACGGCATCAACGGCCTGCTCGCAGCCTGGGGCCGGGCCGACGACAAGCCGCAGTTCGTGCAGGCGCGGCACGAGGAGACGGCCGCCTTCCAGGCGGTCGGCTACGCGAAGTTCTCCGGCCGGACGGGGGTGTGCGCGGCGACCTCCGGCCCGGGGGCGATCCACCTGTTGAACGGCCTGTACGACGCCAAGCTCGACCATGTACCGGTGGTCGCGATCGTCGGGCAGACCGACCGCAGTGCGATGGGCGGCTCCTACCAGCAGGAGGTCGACCTGCTGTCGCTGTACAAGGACGTCGCCTCGGCCTACTGCGAAATGGTCACCGTCCCCGAGCAGCTGCCGAACGTGCTCGACCGCGCGATGCGCATCGCCGCGACGAGCCGGACGGTGACAGCGGTGATCGTCCCCGCGGACGTCCAGGAACTGGAACACCGGCCGCCGGCCCATGCCTTCAAAATGGTGCCCTCCAGCCTCGGTGTGGGCCGCTACGCGCCCGTGCCCTCCGACGGGGACCTCGTACGCTGCGCCGAGATCCTCAACTCCGGTGAGAAGGTGGCCGTCCTCGTCGGCCAGGGCGCGCGGCACGCCCGCCCCGAGGTCGAGCAGCTCGCCGAGACCCTCGGGGCCGGAGTGGCGAAGGCGCTGCTCGGCAAGGACGTGCTGCCGGACACGCTCCCGTACGTCACGGGTGCGATCGGCCTGCTCGGCACCCGTGCTTCGTACGAGCTGATGCGGGACTGCGACACCCTGCTGGTGATCGGCTCCAGCTTCCCCTACTCGCAGTTCCTGCCCGAGTTCGGCAGGGCCAGGGCGGTGCAGATCGACGTCGACCCGTCGATGGTCGGGCTGCGGTACCCCTTCGAGCTGAACGTGGTGGGGGACGCCGCCGAGACCCTGAAGCGGCTGCTGCCCCTGCTGGACCGAAAGGAGGACCGGAGCTGGCGGGAGACCGTCGAGGAGAACACCGCCCGGTGGTGGGAGGTGATGGAGCGCCGCGCCGCCGTCACCGCCGACCCGCTCAACCCCGAGCAGGTGGTGCACGCCCTCGATGCCCTGCTGCCCGAGAACGTCATGATCGCCGCGGACTCCGGCTCCGCCGCCAACTGGTACGCCCGGCACCTGCGGATGCGCGGCACCATGCGCGGCTCCCTGTCGGGCACCCTGGCCACCATGGGCCCCGGCGTCCCGTACCTGATCGGGGCCAAGTTCGCCCATCCGGACCGCCCCGCCGTCGCGATCGTCGGGGACGGCGCGATGCAGATGAACGGCCTCGCCGAACTGATCACCGTCGCCAAGTACTACCGGCAGTGGACCGACCCACGCCTGATCGTCGCCGTCCTGAACAACCGGGACCTCAACCAGGTCACCTGGGAGATGCGGGCCATGCAGGGCGCCCCGCAGTTCGAGCCCTCACAGCGCCTCCCGGACGTCCGCTACGCCAACTTCGCCGTCCAACTCGGGCTCTACGGAACCCGGGTGGAGGACCCGGCGGAGGTGGAGCCGGTGTGGCGGCAGGCCCTCGCCTCGGACCGGCCGTACGTCATCGACTTCCGGACCGACCCGGCGGTGCCGCCGATCCCGCCGCACGCCACGCTCGACCAGATCACCGCCGCCGCCTCGGCGGTCGTGCACGGCGACAGCGACCGCGCTTCGATGCTGAAGCAGGGCCTCAAGGCGAAGATCCAGGAGTTCCTGCCGGGAAACGGCAAGGAGTGAGCCGAACGGGCCGGACACCCCCTCGGAAGGGCCGGCCCGGGCGCGACCTCGCGACCGGGCCGAAGCCCCGGGGCCGTTGACCCCCGGGGCAGCAACCCGTCCGCCGTCGGCGCCCCCCGCGCGGTCGGCCGGCCCGGGGGGCGCCGCCGCTGATTGGCCGCCGGCGATCCGGAAAGACGCGGGACATGTCCATCCTGAGAGCCTGTGCCCGACCGATGCTCGCCTCGGTGTTCCTCCACAGCGGCGCCGACGCCCTGCTGAACCCCCGCCCCCTGGAGCCCCTGGCCGAGCCGGTCGTCGACACCCTGGCCGACCACGTACCCGCCGCCCCGCAGCAGACCGACACCGCGATCCGGGTCAACGCCGCCGTCCAGGTGGCCGCCGGCGCGCTGCTCGCCACCGGTCGCCTCCCACGCCCGGCCGCCCTCGCCCTGGCCGCCACCCTGGTGCCGGTCACCTGGGCGGGCCACCGCTTCTGGGAGGAGAAGGACGAGGCGCGGCGCGCCGAGCAGCGCATCCACTTCCTGAAGAACCTCTCCCTGTTCGGCGGGCTGCTCATCGCGGCCGCCGACTCCGGGGCGGAGCCGTCGCTGGCCTGGCGCGCCCGGCACCGGCTGCACCGGGGCTGACGAACGCCGGGCGGGCGTGACCGTGCTGCTCCCTGCCCGCCCGCCGGGCCCGGGCGGGCGGGCTGCACCAGGACGGCTTCGTCGTCGCGCAGGAGCTCCTCCCGCCGGGAGCAGGAGCTCCTCCCGCCGGGCGCGGCGGCGGGCGGCACCGGAGCGCCTTCGGGGCCGGCCTGCTCGACGCGACGCAGCGGCGGGGGCCGACGAGCGCCTCGACAGCGCGCGGCGCCGGCGACCGCCTCGACCAGGCGTGGCGCGGTGGTCAGGCCGCCCGCCGGGCCGGGAGTTCCACGCCGGGCGTCCCGGGTTCCTCGACGACCAGCTTCAGCCGGGGCGGCTGCGACGTTCGGGGCCGGGTGAACACCCGCTCCTCGAAGCGGGCCAGCAGGACCACCGCGGCGAGCAGCGCCGGAGGTGTCAGCAGAGCGAACACGATCATGAGAAGACTCCTGGGACGAGAGTTCGTGTCCCGGTCCGCCTGCCCCCACTTCCCGATCGAATGTCCCGACCAGCAGTCCTGAAAGGGATCGATCGGGTACGGGCGCAGCTCCTGACCGCCGCTGCCGGATGCGGGTCGGTCGGGCCGCCGACGGCTGGACGTCACGCCGCGCTGCCGACCGCCCGACGCTCTGCACACCGGACCACGCGTTCGAGCGGATCACCGGCGAGGAGTGGGGGCGGGACACCCGCTGCTCCTTCGAGTCGTACTCCAACACCGAGGGCCGGGCCGGTCGCAAGCTGCCTGATTCCCCCACCCCGTCGTCGGCCGGGCGGATGAAGTGCCCGCGCCCGGGCACACGAGGCGCATGACAACAGGGGTCAACCACCTGCTCCGCCGGATCGCGCCGCCGCTGCTGCTCCAGACGCTCCTCATGGTGCTGGTCGGCCTCACCATCACCCACCCGCCGCTGCACCTCTGGCGTCCGGGGGAGAACGCGGTGACCGACCGGCTGGCCGCGAACCGCGTCCCCGTGCTGGACACCGTCACCTCCTGGCTCTCGGTGCTGGCCGGCACCGGGGCCGTGGTGACCGTCGCGGCGGTCGCGGTGCTCGCGCTGCTGCTGCGGGCAGGGTGGCGGGAAGCGGCCTTCCTCGGTGGCGCGGTGGCCGCCCAGTCCGCGGTGTTCCTGCTGGTCACCATGGGTGTGGACCGGCCCCGGCCGACCGCTCCGCAGCTCGACGCCGCGCCGCCGACCTCCAGCTTCCCGTCCGGCCACGTGGGCGCGGCCGTCGCGCTGTACGGCGCGCTGGCCGTCCTCGCCGCCCTGCGGCTGCGAGGCCCGCTCCGACTGCCGCTGTGCGCCCTGGCGGCGGTGCTGCCCGTGCTGGTCGCGGCCGGCCGGCTGTACCGCGGGATGCACCACCCGTCCGACGTCCTGGCGGGGCTGGTGAACGGCGTCGTCGTGCTCCTGGTGATGTGGCGGGCCTTCCTCGGCGACCGCGGGCGGTCCACGGCCGCCGCCGGCCCCCGCCGACCGCCGGGCGGACGGTCGGTCGTGGTGGTGTTCAACCCCTTGCTGGTCGACGTCGACACCCTCGACCGGATCGGCCGCGTCCTCGCCGAGCACGGCTGCCCGGCGCCGGTCCACGCCGCCACCAGCGCGGAGGACCCCGGCCGGGGCGCCGCCGCGCGCGCCGTCGAGGCCGGGGCGGACCTGGTGGTGGCCTGCGGCGGCGACGGCACCGTGACGGCCTGCGCGCACGCCCTCGCGGGGACGGGCGTCGCGCTCGCGATCGTCCCCTGCGGCACCGGGAACCTGCTGGCCCGCAATCTGGGCCTGCCCTCGGACCCCGCGCGGGCCCTGGCGGAGGCCCTCGGCGGCGAGCCCCGGTGGATCGACCTCGCCCTGGCCGACGGGGACGGCATCAGCCCCACGACGGTCAGCGCGATGGCCGGCATCGGCCTGGACGCCGCCACGATGGCGGACACCCACCGCAGTGCCAAGGACCGCTACGGGTGGCCCGCCTACCTGCCTCCGCTGGTCCGCCACCTGCGAGACCGGCGGATGCGGCTCACCGTCACGCTGGACGAGGCGCCGCCCGTCCACCGGCGGGCCGCGATGGCGGTGGTCGGCAACGTCGGTGCGCTCCAGGGCGGGATCCGGCTGCTGCCCGACGCCCGGCCGGACGACGGCGTGCTCGACCTCGTCCTCGTCCATCCCCGCGGCCTGACCGGCTGGCCGGAAGCGGCGGCGCGGCTGCTCACCGGACGGGTCCGCGGCGGGTCCGCCGACCAGGAGGCGCCGTTCGAGCACTTCCGGGCCCGCCGGATCCTGATCACCGCCGACCGGGACCAACCCCGTGAGCTCGACGGGGAGTCCCTGCCCGCGGGCCGGACGCTGAGGCTGGACGTGCGGCCCGCCGCGCTGCTGGTCCACGTACCGCCGGCCGCCGAGCGGCACCGGGTCGGCAGCGGGACGGTCCGGGCCGAAGGGGGCAACTGATGGGGACGGCCACCCGGGTCGGGCGCAAGGGCGGCCCCCGGGGGGAGCTCTCCGCCGACGAGGCCGTCACGACCCTGCGCGCGTACGGACGGTGGCAGCTGCTCAGGGACGCCTTCCTGCGTTTCCGCTACGCCGACGGCTTCAGCCACGCGCGGGCCCTCGCCTTCCAGACCGTGCTGGCCCTCGTGCCGTTCGCGATCGCCGTGGTCGGCCTGTCCTCGGTGCTGCACACCCAGTGGCTCGGCCGGGTCACCGAGCTGACCATCGCCCGGCTCACCGCGGGCCCCAGCTCCGAACTGGTCGGCGAGGTGCTGCGGCGCAGCCGCGAGCGCGCGGGGGACGGCGGCAGCGTCGCCCTGTGGGGCGGCGCGCTGTTCTCGCTGGTCAACGTGGCCACCGCGATGTGCCAGATCGAGCGCGGCGCCAACCGGATCTACGGCATCGAGCGCGACCGGCCCTTCCACCGCAAGTACGCGCGCGGGCTGCTGATGGCCGTGCTGGCCGGCCTGCCGCTCGGCCTCGGGTTCGTCCTGCTGGTGGCGGGCGGGGAGATCGCCGCCTCGGTCGCCGAGGCGGGCGGCCCGGGCGGTCACCGGGCCGCCCTGGCCTGGGCGGTGCTGCGCTGGCCGGTGGGCATCGTCCTCGCGCTGCTGTCCGCGAGCGTGATCTTCCACCGGGCGCCGCGCCGGGAGCAGCCGGGCCACAGCTGGCTCGCCTTCGGCGCCGCCGTGTACCTGGTGCTGTGGGTCGGACTGACCGGACTGTTCAGCCTGTACCTGCGGGTCAGCAACTCCGTCGACGCGGTGTACGGACCGCTCAGTGTGATCGTCTCCCTGCTGATGTGGGCGTACCTGACCGCGATCGCCCTGCTGCTCGGGATCGCCTTCGCCGCGCAGCTGGAGGCCGACCGGACGGGCGTCCAGGAGCCCGTACGACCCGACCCCGAGGCGTCGGCAGGACCGGACGACCCCGGGGATGACCCGGCAGGTCGCGGGTAGGCGGGGCCGATGACACCCGACCAGGAGCCGCACCAGGGCCTCCACCGCGTCCGCAGTCCGGCGCCGCCCGGCAGTCCGGCGCCGCCCGGCAGTCCGGCGCCGCCCGGAAGTCCCGCGCCGATCCGCGGCCTCCACCGGCGCCGGTTCTCCCCGCGCCGCGCCGACCGGCGCTTCGGCAGCCGCCTCCTCGCCGCCGTCGTCGCCTTCGCGGTGGCGGCCGTGCCGACCGCCGTCCTGCTGGTGCTGATCGAGGCCGGCTGGGAGCCGCTGCGCGAGCTGGACGCCGGCGCAGCTGCGCGCCTGAACGAGAGCGTCCGCCAGCACCCGCTCCTGCTGGAGGCGGCGCGGACCCTGACCGACGGGCCGTGGGACCCGGTCACCATGCGCCTGCTGGTCGCCGCCGCCGTGGGCTGGCTGCTCCTGCGGCGGGCCTGGCGGCTGGCCCTGTGGGCGGCCCTCACCGAGCTGGCCGCCGGCCTGACCGGCCTGCTGGTCAAGGAGGCGGTGGGCCGGGTCCGGCCCCGACTGCCCGACCCGGTCGCCCACGCACCCGGCTTCTCGTTCCCGTCGGGGCACGCCATGACCGCCATGACCTCGTGCGCGATCCTGCTGCTCGTCCTGCTGCCGGTGGTGCCCCGGCGGGCCCGCCCGGCGGCCTGGACGCTGGCAGCGGTGACCGTCCTCGGGACGGGGCTGACCCGGATCGCCCTCGGTGTGCACTGGGTCAGCGACGTCCTCGGCGGCTGGCTGCTCGGGCTCGCCCTGGTCGCCGCCACCGCCTGGGCGTTCGACACCTGGCGCCGGGAGAGCGGGCTGCGGGTGCCGGCGCTCCCGGAGGGTCTGGAACCCGAACTCGCCACGGACCAGGACGAGTCGCCGGCCCGTGCGGCGGGCGGCCACGCCCACCGGTAGCCGTGGACCGCCGCCGCCCGCCCGGGGGAGAGGCTCCCGCCGACTGCGTCGGCCTGGCCGGGGTAGCAGCGAGGACGGGGCCGAGGTGTGGAGGCTACGGTGACTGCGGAGCGCGAGCACGAACCGGACACGGCCGGGCCGGCCGCCGCGCCCGGGCGGCGCAGCGCGACCGCCGTCGTCCGGGAGGTCTGGAAGCAGGGCTGCACGGTGGAGCTGCTGCAGCGTTCGATGGCCTTCGCGGCCCTGTTCTTCGTCACCCTGGTGCCCCTGCTGATCGTCATCGCCGCCGCCTCGCCCACCCATGGCAGCGGCATCAGCCAGTGGATCACCGACGGCCTGGGGCTGACCGGGCGCGGCGCCGAGGCGACCCGCGGCCTGTTCGCCTCCCGGGGCCAGATCCTCAGCACCACCACCGGCTTCGGCATCGCCGCCCTGACGGTCTTCGGCATCTCCCTGATGGCCTCCGTCCAGACCGTCTACGAGCGCATCTGGCAGCTCGACCGCAGCCCCTGGCACTCGGTCTGGCGCCAGGCGCTCGGCCTCGCCGGGCTGACCGCCTACATCCTCGTCGCCGCCTGGAGCGGCAGCCCGTGGCGGCACAGTCCCGCCCAGCCCGCGCTGCGCCTCACCGCCACCCTGCTCGGCGGCCTGCTGCTGTTCTGGTGGCTGCAGCACCTGCTGCTCGGCTCGCGGGTGCCGTGGCTGCGGCTGCTGCCCGGAGCGGTGGCCACCATGGCCGCGCTGGCCGGACTGCGGTACTTCTCACGCCTGGTGCTCGCGCCGCTGCTGGTCTCCAACGCCGTCTCCTACGGCACCGTCGGCGCCGTCCTCGTCGTCCAGTCCTGGCTGATCGGCGTGGGCTACACCATCTACGGCGGGGCGCTCGCCGGACGCGCGGTCATGGGGCGCGGGGCCGGTCCTCCGTCGGACGTGCCGCCGTCGTGAGCCGACGGGGGAGAACGGGCGGACGGGCGCGAGTGGGTCGGGGGAAAGCGGGCAGGCGGCCGGGGAGCCGGTTCGGGAGCCGCCGGGCGGACCCTCCTCGCAGGACGGGCGGCCGACTGCCCCCACCCGCGGGCCCCTTCGGGTGTTCCCCACCGGCCCCGGGCGGCCCCGCCCTCCCGTCTCCGTCCAGCCGAGGTGAGAACCCCATGACCGACCTCAAGCGCCTGCCGGGCGCCTTCGACCACCACTGGAACTGGCAGCTCGCCGCGGCCTGCCGGGCCGTCGACACCAGCCTGTTCTTCCATCCCTTCGGCGAGCGCGGCCAGGCCCACGACGACCGCGAGGAGGAGGCGAAGAAGATCTGCCAGGGCTGCCCCGTCCGTACGCAGTGCCTCCGGCACGCCCTGGCGGTGCGGGAGCCGTACGGGGTGTGGGGCGGACTGTCCGAGGGCGAACGGGCCGCTCTGCTGGGCCGTGCCCGCGCCGCGCGGGCGGCGTGACCGCCGCGCCGTGGTCGCCGGGTCCGTCCGGGGACCGCTCCTGCGAGGCCGGGTGATTGGCCGCACCGAAGCGGGGCAGGCGCGCCCTTGACAGCGAAGTCCGAGCCTGTCGATCCGGAAGGAGACTGTGGTGAGCAGGGTGAAGGAGTCCATCGACGTGGACGTCCCGCTGCACAGCGTCTACAACCAGTGGACGCAGTTCGAGGACTTTCCGAGCTTCATGGAGGGGGTGGAGGCGGTCCACCAGACGGACGACCGGCACGCCCGGTGGACGACCAAGGTCGCCGGCGCGCGCCGCGAGTTCTACACCGAGATCGTCGACCAGCTCCCCGACGAGCGGATCTCCTGGCGCACGGTGGGCGGTGACGTCCGGCAGCTGGGCATCGTGACCTTCCAGCGCCTGGACGACGCCCGGACGAGGGTGAGCCTGGCTATGGACTTCGAGCCGCACAGCCTGGCCGAGAAGGCGGGCGACCTGCTCGGCGTCCTGGACCGGCAGGTCAAGGGCGACCTCAAGCGGTTCAAGGGCTTCATCGAGCAGCGGGGCCATGAGAGCGGCGGCTGGCGCGGACGCCTGGCGCCTGACGGCAGCCCGGCCGCATCGGCCGGCGGCACCGTGGGCGCCGGAGACGCGCCGGTCCGCGAGCGACCCGGGAGCCGGATGACCGGGGAGGGCGCACCGCCGCCCGCGGACCCGGACGACATGCGGCACGGCTGACCCGCCCGGACGCCTCGCCGCCCCTCGGACGAGGCCGGTGACCGGGCCTGCTCCGAGCTCGTGGAGCTGCTGCGAGGTGCAGGAACAGCACCGGTCACCGCGGCCGACGTGTTTGCAGTGGCCCCGTCCGCCCGCCGCCGCAGCCGTCGCCCTCGTGCTGGGCACCGTGTCTGCGCCAGGTGGGCGCGGCCCACCGGCGCGCCGGTCCGGCGAGGTCGAGGATCGTGACATCAGCCACCGCCCGGCCCGTCGCGGGTCGAGCGGCCCGGGGCGGGCAGACGTCCGCCGAACCGACCGACGACCCAGGAGGCCCGCGATGCCACGTGGATCGAGCCCGAAGCGGGAACGACAGTACGAGCACATCAAGGAGAGCGCCGAGGAGCGCGGCGAGAGCCCCGAACGTGCGAAGGAGATCGCCGCCCGGACCGTGAACAAGGAGCGGGCCCGGCACGGCGAGTCCAGGACGGCCAGCCGCTCGTCCGTCGAGGACATCTCCTCCGGTCGCCGTGGCGGGCTGCGCTCCCACTCCGGCTCCCAGGGCCCGACCTTCGACCAGCTCTACAACGAGGCACGGCAGCGCAACGTCAAGGGCCGCTCGAAGATGAACAAGAAGCAGCTCGCCGAGGTCCTCGGGCACTGACACCCGGCGTCACGGGCGCGGCCGTCGCCGCGGACGGGCGGCCGCGGCCGTCCGGCGACGCCGGTCAGTCGCCGAAGGCGAGGCGGATGCCGAAGGCGGCGACGACCGTGCCGGTGACGCGGTCCAGCAGCCGGCGCGCGCTCGGCCTGCTCAGCCGGCCGCGCAGGGCCCGGGCGCAGGCGATGAGCACACTCGACCAGACCAGGCCCAGCGCGATGTGGACCGAGGTGAGCAGCAGGCCCATCGCGACGTGGTTCGTCCCCGGCGGGATGAACTGCGGCAGCAGGGCCACGTAGAACGCGCCCATCTTGGGGTTGAGCAGGTTGGTCAGCGTCCCCTGACGCCAGCCGCCGCGCGCCGTGTCCGGTGCGGGACGGGAGTCGGGCGCGGCCGCCTCGGGCGCGGGCCCGTTCCCGAAGGTGGCGCGCAGCATCCGGACCCCCGTCCACACCAGGTAGGCGGCGCCGGCCCAGCGCAGAGCCGTGTAGGCGACCTGCGAGGCCGTCAGCAGCGCCGTCACGCCCACCGAGGTCAGGGCGCCCCAGAGCAGGGTTCCGGTCTGGATGCCGAGGACGACACCCCAGGCCCGGCGGCGATGGCCGAGGGCCGAGGTGCGCAGGACCAGCGCGGTGTCGAGGCCGGGTGTCAGGGTCAGCAGTCCCACCACCAGGGCGAAGGACCACAGAGCGGTGCTCGGTGCCATGGAACCTCAACCTATGCCCCGGGGGCGGGGCCGCTGCCGCCCCCCCGGATCCCGGGGGCGGCCGTGGCGTCGTCGCCGCGCGGCCCCGGTCACGAGCAGTCGTAGCGGTGGGCGAAGGGACGCCCGGGGCAGTCGTGGCACTCGAAGAGGTACACACCGCCGAGGTCGCCCAGCACCAGGCCCGGACCCTGGTAGGGCGTTCCGGCGTCCTCCTCGACCGGGGTCCAGGCATGCCGGGAGATCGCGTCGGCCTCGGTGCTCCGCACCGTCAGCAGATGCTCCATCCGCTTCCCGCAGCCGGCGCAGTCCGGCCAGTCCGGGTCCTGGCTCCAGCCGGGGTAGCCGACGAGTTTGGTGCCCGGCGCGGTGGAGAGGTGCCGCTGGTAGTCCCAGCCCCTCTCCTCGTCCAGTGCCAGGAACCGGTCCTCCAACGCGTCCCAGATGTCCTCCCGGAGGTCCCAGGAGGGGTACTCCGTCACCCGCTCGGGATGGACCACGCACGGACGCGGGACGTAGTCGGCCTCCTGCTCGGCCGGGCCCGGCGGCGTCCCCAGCCGCGTCCCGACCGCGCCCGCCCGGCGCCAACGGACGTGCGGAACCACCCAGCCGTGGTCGCGGTGGGTCCGTGGGCACCACAGGACCTGGAGGAGGTCGCACCCGACGGGGAACGGCACCAGGTCGGGAACGTCGCCGCGGTGGATCTGCACGACCGGCACCATCGGGGAGCCTTCGTGTTCGGGGCACAGCGGCCACTCCTCGTCGGCCGGCCACAGCAGCGGACCGCCCACCGAGCTGTCCCGGTACGTGGGCTCGCCCGCACAGGGGTGCAGCCGTACGCTCTCCCTGCGGAAGGGCAGCACCTCGGGGAAGAGCTTCTCGACGTCGACAGGGCGCGAGGGCGTGTGGCGGGTCATGCCCACAGGCTAGTGCTGGCGCGGATGCCGCCCGGCGAGACCTCGGCCGGGGGATTCCCCCTCCGACTGCTCCGCCGCGGTCGTCCCGGTGCGCCGTGCGCGTCCGTGGCGGCCGCGTCCCGTGCCTGCGGCGGTCCCGGCGGCTGCTCCGGACCATGGTCGTCCGGACGGCGGCGTGTTCCCGGCCTACCCTGGACCCAGACCCTGGCGGACGAGCGGCCGAAGAGGGGGAGCATGCCGGAGACGGGCCCGGAGAGCGCCTTGCAGGCCACCATCGACCGGCTGCGCGCCGAGGTGGAGGGCCAGCGCCGGGCGATGCGTACCCGCGCGGTGATCGAGCAGGCCAAGGGCATCCTGGTGGAGCGGCTCGGCTGCTCGCCCGACCAGGCGTTCGAGCACCTCACCCGACTGTCCCAGGACGCCAACCGCAAACTGGTCGACCTCGCCGCCGACCTGGTGGGTTCGGTCGCACCGCCGGAGGCGGACGAACGTCCCCCGGCGGCCGACGAACCTCCTGCGGTGGTCGGGCCGCCGACCGCCCCGAGGGCCCGGGTCCGCCGGGTGGAGGACCACGTCCTCGTCCCGGCCCCACCCGGGCGGGGCGACCCCTCGGCAGGTGAGTTCGCCGCCCGCTACCACGTGGCCGCCTCGGCGCTGTCCTCCGCCGAATCCCCCGACGAACTCGCCGCCCTCCTCATGGAGACGGCGCTGGCCCCGCTCGGCGTCGGCGCGCTCGCCGTCACCCGGCTGGAACCCGACGGCGCCCTGCGACTGGTGGCCAGTAACGGGGTGCCCGCCCACCAGCTCAGCCAGTGGCAGCGGATCCCCCCGCAGATGTCCCTGCCGCTGACCGACGCGGCACGCCGCGGCGCCACCGTCTGGGTGCACGGCCGGGGCGAGTTCACCCGGCGGTACCCCGACCTGACCGGCCAGGACCTCGTCCCCGGCGACACCGTCTGCGCGCTGCCGCTGCGCACCGGTGAGCAACTGATCGGCGCGATCAAACTGGGCTGGCCGGGTACCTGCACCCCGACCGCCCACCTCCGACGGCACCTCTCCGCCCTGGCCCGGCTCTGCGCCGGCGAGCTGCTGCGGGTGCTCGCGCTGAGCCCGGAGGGCGGCGGAGCGCCGTTCCCCGCCGGCGAGCCGTGGTTCCAGGCCGTGCTGGACGCGCTGCTCGACCCGGTGCTCATCCTGCACGCCGTCCGGGGGGCCGACGGCACGGCGACCGGCGGGACGGTGACCGACCTGCGGGTGGTGCACGCCAACGCCGCCACCGTCGACCTCGCCGGCCGCACCGGAGCGGCCCTCACCGGCCGGCTGCTCGGCGAGCTGTACCCCGGGATGGTGGCCTCCGGCACCGTCCGGCAGCTGATCGAGGTCGCCGTCACCAGGGAGCCGTACCTCGGCGCGGCCGAACAGTTCGTCGAGGTGGTCGGTGGGGCCGTGCACGGCTCCACCATGACCTTGCGGGCCACACCGTTCCTGGACGGCGTGCTGGTCAGCTGGCGCACCCACGACGAGCAGGAGCGCCGGGAGACCCAGCTCGTGCAGGCCCAGCGGCTGGCCGGCCTCGGCACCTGGCAGTGGCGGGTGGCCGACGACCGGTTCGACTGCTCGCCCGAGGTGTTCCGCCTGCTCGGGCTGCCCCGCCCGGCCCGGCGCGGCTGCCTCACCGCGGCCGAGGCCGAGTCGGCGGTCGCGCCCGGTGACCGGCAGGCGGTGCGCCGGGCGGCGCGGCAGTTGCTGGACGGGGAGCGGGCCGCCGCGCTGGAGTTCCGGATCGTCCGCCCCGACGGCGTCGGCCGCAGGGTCCGGGCGATGGCCGAGGCCGTGCCCGGACCGATTCCCGGGAGCCCGGTGCTGGCGGTGCGCGGCGTGGTCCAGGACGTCACCGCCTGGCGGCGCACCGAGGAGGCGCTGGTCGCCACCCGGTCGCGGCTCGCCGAGCAGGTCCGCCGGACCGCCGACGAGCACCGGGCCGTCCTGGCGCTGCAGCACGCGCTGATGGACGCGGCGGCCGGCCCGCCCACGCCCGGCCTGGAGGTCGCCGCCCGCTACCTGCCGGCCGAGACCGAGGCCAAGATCGGCGGTGACTGGTACGACGCCCTGACGCTGCCCGACGGCACGGTACTGATCGTCGTCGGCGACGTCTCCGGGCACGGCCTGCGGGCGGCCGCCGGCATGGCCCAGGTCCGGGACGCGCTGCGCGGCATGGCCTTCACCGGCGCCGAGCCGGCGCGGCTGCTGGAGCGGCTCAACCAGATGCTCTGCCACCTCGGCGGCGGCTTCATCGCCACCGCCGTCTGCGGCCTGCTCGACCCGGCGGCCCGCACCCTGACCTGGGCCCGGGCCGGGCACCTGCCGCCGCTGCTGGCGCACGAGGGCGCGGCCCGCTACCTGGAGCTGCTGCCGGGCCCGGTGCTCGGCGCCGTCCCGCACGGCGTGTACCGCAGCACGGTCCTGCGGCTGGAACCGCAGGACCTGGTGCTGCTTTTCACCGACGGCCTGATCGAGCGGCGCGGCGAGGATCTGGCGCTCGGTCTCGACCGCCTCGCCCGGGCCGTGGAGGACTACCGGGTGCCGGGCATCGACGGCTGCCTGGACCACGTGCTGCGCAGGCTCAAGGCGCCGAACCCTCGGGACGACACCTGTGTCGTCGGCCTGCGGTTGAACTGACGCCCGCCGAAGGGGCGACGCAGCGACATCGGGCAGCGGCGGACGGGATGCGTCGCCCGCGGGACGCCCTCGTGCCGCGGCCTGATGCTCCGTCGGCCTTTCGCGATGTCGTACCGGCGTTGCAGGATCTACGGCATGACACAGCAGCAGACGAACGGGTCATCGCCGATCGACGCGGCCGGCAGGTATCTGGAGGGGCTCGGCGAGCGGCTGAGGGTCGACGGCTGCCACGTCAGCACGGCCGGCTGGCGTGGCCGTCCCGTGGTGGTCGGCAGCCGATCGGACCGTAAGGCACGCTGGTTCGGCACCAAGACCGAGCTGTTCGTCCTCGCCGCCGCCGTCCCCGAGATCGACGCGGCCTCGCTGAGGGACTTCACGGGGTGGGCGATGGACTTCGCCAAGAGCATCCGCAGTGGTCTGCCCGGCGCCCGCAACGCGGCGACCGTCCTGCCGGCCCTGGTCAGCGGCAGCGTCCAGCCGTCCGCGGCGCAGTGGGCCGCGGCGGACGCCCGGCTCCTGGGGACCACCCTGCTCGGCCGACCGATCACCGTGGAGACGGTGCCGCCCGGGGCCGCCCGGACCATCATGTACCGGGGTGGCGTCGCGTGGGGCGGGATGTTCACGGGGCACGTCCTGGAAAAGGCGTCACTGTACTTCCCGTGAGCACAGCGATGCGGTGAGCACGCGAGCGGTGCGGGTGCGGGTACGGGACGGCTGACAGCGAGGCGATCCCTGCGCGCACCGTCCGGCGCCGGGCCGAGGCCGTGAAGCCCCGAGGCCCTGAAGCCCCGTGGCCCTGAGGCCCCGTGGCCGTGGGCGGACCGCGCGTCGACGCTCCCGTCCCCGGGCCCGACGCCGCCAGGGTCGAACGGTTGATCCGCGAGTGGTGGGCAGCCGAAGGTCCGTCAGCGGGTGCGCCGGGAGGCGAAGAACAGGGTCTTCCTGCTGTCCGTCGGCCGCCAGGGCACCGACGACCGCCAGGGCACCGACGACCCTGCGGCCGGGATGTCAGTCCCTTGTGTGAGCATCGGCGTGACCGAAGTCGTTGTCCTCGTCGTGGAAGGAAGCCCCGCCATGGTTGCGTGGCCCGGAGAGATCCAAGCCGTCACCCTGTTCGTGGAGGATCTGGCGAAGGCCAAGGAGTTCTATCGGGACGTGTTCGAACTCCCCGTCCACTTCGAGGACGAGAACTCGGCCGTCTTCCTGTTCGGCGGGACCATGGTCAACCTGCTGGCGGTCGCCTCGGCCCCCGAGCTCGTGGCTCCCGCCCCCGTCGCCTCCCCGGACCGCGGCGTGCGCGCGCAGTTCACCCTGGGGGTCACGGACGTGGACCAGGTGTGCCGGCGCCTGGTCGAGCGAGGCGTCGGCCTGCTCAACGGACCGGTGGACCGGGCGTGGGGTGTCCGCACGGCGAGCTTCCGCGATCCGGGCGGCCACATCTGGGAGATCGCCGCTCCCGACGCGCCGGGCGCGGCCGACGTGTAGGGCCGCGGGAGTGGGGAGGTGCGGCCGTGCTCGGATGCCGGCCGTTCCCCCCGGCAGGGGCCGGCGGGGCGACGGACCGATCGGCGTGCGCCGCCGAGTTCCGAGGTCACCCCGGACGGGGTGCTCCTGTGCTGGGTGCCGTGCGGGTCAGGGCGCGATGCCGGGGCCGGGCGGCAGGTGGACGGTCATGGTCAGGTGGCAGGTCTCCGTGCCCGAGCCGCGATAGGTGTGGGGGGCGTCGCCGTCGAAGGTGGCGGTCCGCCCGGCTTCGACCGTGTGCTCGGTGCCGTCGACGACCAGGGTCATCCGGCCGGCGGTGACGCTGACGGTTTCCACCACGCCGGCCTGGTGGGGGTGGCTGGAGTACTCGTCGCCGGGCGCCAGTTGCCAGCGCCAGACCTCGACGGGGGCCGGGCCCGAGGTCGTCAGCATGAGCCGCGCCTCGCCGCCGTGCTCCCCGGTCCACAGGGGGGCCACGGAGTCGGCGGCCACGACGCGGACCCGGCCCTCGGGGCGTCCCTGCATCAGCGCCGACACCGAGATCCCGAGGGTGTCGGCGAGGCGGACCAGGGTGGCCAGGTTGGGATTGCCCTGGGCCTTCTCCAGCCCGACCAGGGCGTCCTTGCTGACCTGGGCGCGCCGGCCGAGCTCCTCCAGGGACAGGCCCGCCCGGATGCGGGCCGCCCGGACGTTCTGCGCGACCGTCCGCAGGGTCGCGGCTGTCTCGGTCACCTGATCACCTTCCCTTCCCATGGACCATTTGAATGCACCGTGCGGTCGTTCCATTGGGTCATTCGGTCGATCTGTTGTACCTACTGGTCGTTCCGTTGAATAGTAAGGGATGACCCGTGATCGCTCTTCTGCTGGCCCTGGGCAGCTCACTCGCCTACGGGTGCGCCGACTTCCTCGGCGGCCTCGGGGCCCGGAAGGCCCATGTGCTGCGGACCGTGCTGATCGCGGCCCCGGCCAGCCTCGCGGTCGAACTGCTGCTGTGGCCCTTCCTCGGCGCCACGTTCAGCGCGGGGGCCGTCGGCTGGGGCGCCGCCTCGGCCGCGGCCTTCGCCCTGCTCTACAGCACGCTGGCGATGGGCCCGATGAACGTGCTGTCGCCGGTGACCGCCCTGGTGTCCGCCGCCCTCCCCGTCGGTGTGGGGCTGCTGCAGGGCGAGCACCTGGGCGCCGCCGGACTGGTCGGCCTGCCGCTCGCCCTCGTCGCGGTGGTGCTGATCAGCGCCGGCGCGGGAGCCGGCTCCGCTCGCCCCACCCGTACCGCGCTGCTGCTGGCCCTCGGCGCGGGCGCCGCCATCGCCCTCCAGCTGATCTTCCTGCACCAGGCACCCGCGGACAGCGGCGTGGCTCCGCTGATCGTCGGCCGGGCGGTCTCCTCGGCCGTCACCCTGGCCGCGGCGGGGCTGATGTACCGCAGGCTGGGCTCCGAGCGGCCCGCGTACGCGATGTCGGCGGCCGCCGGCGCCCTGGACTCGGTGGCCAACCTGCTGTTCCTGCTCGCCTCCCGCAGCGGGGACCTCACCGTGGTCGCCGTGATCACCGCCCTCTACCCCGCCGGGACGGTCCTGCTCGCCCGCGCCGTCCTCGGCGAGCGCGTCCACCGCGGCCAGCTCATCGGCCTGGCCACCGCCGCCGTCGCGGTCAGCTGCCTCGCCCTGGCCTGACCGGGCACCGCTCCGTCCCGGCTCCGAGGCACCCGGGCACACGGCTGCTGCCCCCGCCGGAGGACTCAGGACAGGCAGACGAACAGGACGCGGACCAGGCAGCTCGGCGCGGCGGTGGGGGACGCGCCGGTCCCGGCAGGCGGGGTCGCGCCCGGGGTCGAGGGCTCGACCGGAGCGGGGGCCGGCGCCGGCGGCCGCGAGGAGGGTGCGGACGGGGGAGCAGTCGGCTCGGACCGCTCCACCCCCGCCGAAGGCGCGGGCGGCCGCGGCGGATCGGCGGGCGCCGCGCCGGGCAGCTGCGACGGGCCCGGGTGGGCCGGGCCGCCGGCTGCGGGGACCTCGGCCGGGCCGGTGACGCCACCGGGCCGCGCGGCCGGACCGGGGTACGCCGTGGTGGTGTTCGTCCGGGCCGCGTCACCCTCGTCCGGCAGCGGCTCCGCGACGAGCGCCTGGAGCGGTAGCCGTGCACCTGGGCCCGGTGGCTCGGTCCGGATCGCGTCGCCGCCGATCGGCGCGCTCAGGACGGACGAGCGGGGCGGCGCGGATCCCGAGCCCGCACCCGTGATCACCAGCAGGACCACGGCGCCGACGCAGGTGGCCAGCAGGGCCGGCAGCAGGCCGGGTTCGCGCGCCGATCGCCGACCGGGCCCGGCCGTCGTACCGGCGGGCGCCGGGAGGCCGAGCGGGCGGTGGCCGCCGGCGCGGGACGGCCGGGCGGGGGAGCGCGGTGGCAGCAGCCGGACCGTCACCGTGGGGACGGGCTCCGGGGCGGCGTCCGGCAGGGCGTTGGACGCGATCCCGCAACCGGGGCAGGAGATGGCACCGTTGACGTGGCGTCGGCATGTCGGGCAGTACTTCAAGGGACCCTTCCACGGCCGAGGGGGCGCGGCGTCGACGCCCCGGGGAGACGACCACGCTGGCAGAAGGGCGACGAAGCCCTTGCCATCTCGGCGAAATGGCCCACCGCCGGCCGTCCGGGTTGCTACCCTGCCGCGCTCCGGCGTCATGAGTGCGCTCTGCGTCGGGCTTTCCGGTTCCGGGTCGTTCCCACTGGACCCATGACCCGGACGATGCCGGCATCGCTCCCGAGCAGGTCGGGCAGGGGTGGATTGCCCGCCAACGCCCGCGTGGCCGCCAGGAGTCGGCCGCATGCGCCTCGATCGGCCACCAGGTGGGCCCGTGGGGGCGACGAAGACCCCGCCAATAGGATGGACCGATGGCGTCGATCAAGCAGGTCCAAATCACCTTCGACTGCGCGGAACCCCTGCGCGTGGCCCGTTTCTGGTCCCAGGTGCTGGGGTATGTCGTACCGCCGCCGCCGGACGGGTTCGCCGGCTGGGAGGACTTCGACCGCGCGGCGCCGCCCGATCATCAGGGGCCGGCCTCCGCCTCGTGCGCCGATCCCTCAGGAGGGGGACCCCGGCTGTACTTCCAGCGCGTTCCCGAGGGCAAGGTCGTCAAGAACCGGGTGCATCTCGACGTGCGGGTCGGCGTCGGTCTGGTGGGCGACGAGCGGGTGGCCGCACTTGAGGCCGAATGCGCACGGCTGGTCGTGCTCGGAGCGAACCGCGTGCGCATTCTGCTGGCCGACGGCGTCAACGAGTCGTGCCTGCTGATGGAGGACGTCGAGGGCAACGAGTTCTGCCTCGACTGAGTGACCGCGAGCGCCCACCCCGTGAGTCGGCGGTGCGCCCCTCGGCCCCCGTGGCGGTACCGGCGCAGCCCTTCGGCCCCCGTGGCCGTGGCACAGGCCTTCGGCGATCACCGCCGGGCACGGCCTGGATCAGTCCGCGGCCGGTGAAGGCCGGACGTCCGAGCTGCCCGGGGTGCTGTCGCCGGCGCTGTGTCGGAGGATCGCGGGGACGATCGTCGCCCAGTCGGCCCGGTCGACCCCGTGGCCGGCGTCCCGCAGAGCCAGCAGCTTCGCCCCGGGGATCTGCTCCGCGAGGGCCTCGCCGTGGGGGAGCGGGAACATCGGATCGGCCGTCCCGTGGATCACCAGCGTGGGCACGGTGATCGAGCACAGGGGCGCTCGGGGGAGCCCGCCGTCCGGGAGCGAGTCGTGGTTGCGGGCCGCGCCGAAGTCGTAGGCGCGCTCGATGTCGCGCCGGACCAGGCTGCGGGCGGCGGCCTCGTCGAACTGCCGCCTGCCTCCCGCGAGCAGGCGTGCGTAGGCCACCTGCTGTTCGAGCACCGGGTCGGCGCCCGGGGGATCGGCCGGCGTGGCCGCGACCAACCGGACGAACTCCCCGGTCGGTGGGGGCAGTTCGCGGTCACCGGGTACGGCGGCGGAGGTGCTGATCAGAACGAGTGAGCGGACCCGGCCGGCGTGGTCGAGCGCGAGCAGTTGCGCCAGCGCCCCGCCGGCCGAGACACCCACGATGTGCGCCGACGGGATCCCGTACGCGTCGAGCACCCCGACGGCGTCCCGGGCCAGGTCCGCCGCGGTGTACCCGGGGCGGCCCGGCTCGTAGGTGGTCGATCGGCCGGTGTCGCGGTGGTCGTAGCGGATCACGAAGCGCCCGCCCTCGGCGAGCATCCGGCAGAAGCCCTCCTCCCACCAGAGCATCGAGGCCCCCAGGCCCATGACGAGCAGGACGGGCGGGGCCGACCGGTCGCCGAAGGACTCGGTGCACAGCTCGATGCCGTCCGTCCCGACCATGCGCTCGGCCATCGCCGACTCTCCTCCTCTCCAGTCCCGTGGCGCCCGGGCGGCTGGTGCCTCGGCGGCGACGAGCCGCCCGGCTGCCTCCCGTGACGGTTCACGGCGCCGGGTGTCGGCGGCCGTCACCCGCCCTCCGCCCTTCCCCCGTCGACCTTGGGCGGCACCTCGCGACGTGGTTCGCGCCCCGGTCGGCGCGGCCGGCGAAGGCCGGGGCCTCAACGGGTGGGGCGCCGTCCGGTTCGGCGCAGGCGCGCGGCGCCGAACAGCAGGGCACAGGCGAAGACCAGGATGCCGACGACGAGCAGATAGAACAGGCCCTTGACCGTCGCGCCGAGAATCCCGAGCACGACGGCGGCGAGGACCAGGAACAGCAGCCAGGCCACGGCGGTCCACCTCCGGAATTCAGCGGCGTTCAGCGGCGGGCGAGTTGGCGTTCGCCGCCCGCGCCCGGCGCGTACTCCAGCTTGTAGTGGGCGAACACCTCGGGCTCCTGCTCGGCGGTGAGCACCCCGTCCATGTCGATCGAGGGCGCGTCCTTCACGACGCCCTTCCCGAACGCGACCTTGACGTAGCCGGGACCGACGAGCGCCCCGTCCAGCGGAACGAACACCAGACGGTGCCGGGTCGGCAGGCCGACGGTGACGGTGGCGAACGACGGAGCGTCGGTGGACGTGTTCACGTACACCGACTCCAGGATTCCGATCTTCTTGCCGTCCTGGTCGACGACGTCGTGATCACGCCATTCGCGGATGTCGGCGGTCTGGATCATGTGCGGCCTCCGATCAACGGGCATTGCCTTCCATCCTGCGGCCACCTGCGCCCTACCGGCCACCGAGGGTGCGCCGGCGGGCGGCCCCGGAGGGCGTCAGGCCGGGTGGCCGGCGTCGATGTCCTTGACGTCGTGCAGGGCCAGGCTGGCGGTGGCCTCCGGTGCGCGGGTGCTGACCGGGGCGAGGAGGAAGCCGACATGGTCGCCCCAGTCGGCGCGGTCGAGCACCCGGCCGACGAACCAGGCCTCCGCCTCCGCCAGGAGGGGGACCCCGGCCGGGCCCGGCGCCCAGACGACGTCCTCGAACTTGTCGACGCTGTCGCCGCTCCGGCCGCCGAAGCGTTCGGCCAGCTCATGCTTGTCGCGTGGGATCAGGTGGACGGCGAGGGCGTCGCTGCGTGCCGCGACCCCGTAGGTATGGTTCGCCTTGGAGATCCACACCACGAACCGGGCCGGGTCGATCGAGCACTGCCCGGCGAAGCCCGCCAGGCATCCGGCGAGATCACCACCGGCCGCCGCGGTGACCACGTAGACCGGATGGTCCAACAGGGCGGTGAAGGTGCCGAACTGGTTTTCCACGGTCCCTCCAGGTGCGTGCAGCGGGCCGGCCCGGGGCCGCGCGTCGTCCGGGGTGTCCATTTCGTCGGGGTGTCCGGGCGTCATTCGTCGGCCGGACGCGCCGCGCCCTCGTCCTGATCGGCCTCGGGGCGGTCCGGCCTGTCCCGGTCGGCACGTCGCGGTCCGGCTCGGACGTCCCGGACCGGTCGTCGTTGCCGTGGTCCTGCTGGTCCGGCACGCCGCCGGAACCGCCCTTGGAGGGTGTCGTCCATGGCTCGCTCGCCCTTCGCGTGCGCTGCTTCGCGTGCGCTGCTTCACGCGCGCTGCTTCGCGTGCGCTGCTTCGCGTGCGCTGCTTCACGCGCGCTGCTTCACGCGCGCTGCGCGTCTGCCCAGGTCCGCCGACGCGAAACAGCCGGGCACCCGCGAGCGGCCGTCCGCCCGCGCGGGGGACGGAACCGGACCCCGCCGGCATGCTTGGCCGCCGGTGTCGCGGACAAACGCACGGCAGGGCACCCCCGTTCCACCGCGGGTGACCGACCGTGCCCCGGGCGAGCGGCCCGGCCGGGGCGGAGCGGCCTGCCACCTGCGGCGCCGGACCAGCCCACCGGCCTGCCCCGGCGCTCCTGGCGGGCCGCCCCGCCCCGCTACGGGAGAGGCACGCATGCCGTCGGACGACCTGCGTCCCGCGGGTGACCGGGCCGGGCCAGGACTGTCGGAGGCCGGCGTACGATGCGGCCGACCCGGGCGGAGGTGCGGCCCGGCCGAAGTCATCGTGATGCCCGGACCACCGCGGTCCCGGGCACCGCACGGACGGTGTGCGGTGCCCGGGCCGGGAGCGGTCAGCTCTGCGGGGTGAGGGTGACCTGGTCGACGGTCCAGAAGGCGCTGTTGGTGCCGGTGTAGCGGAACTTCAGCTGGGCCGTGGTGGCGCCGGCCGGGACGTTGACGGTGACGGACTCGAAGGTGTTGGTGTTCGCCCGGTAGGACTTCACCAGTTGCGGGGCGCCGCCGTCGAAGGAGACGTAGACGTCACCGGTCTGCGGGCCGTCCACCAGGTAGTCGGTGGCATAGCCGACGACCGCGCTGGTGGCGCCGCCCACCTGGTAGACCGGGCTGACCAGGGTGGAGTCGAACTGGCCGGCGCCGTGCGAGGCGTCGTCCCACTCGTCGGAGTCGGCCACCGCGAAGACGTTGCGGGAGCGGACGTTGGTCTCCCGGCCCTGGCCGCGCTCGGCCGCCGTCCAGAACTCGTCGGTGGCGAACGACCAGCCGCGCCATTCGGTGACACCGCCGGTGGGCATCGCCGAGTTGTCGATGCTCCAGCCCGCCGGCGGGGTGTGGGTGAAGCCGGTGAGGCCGGCGTCGATACCGGTCTCGTCCACCCGGGTCTGCAGGGAGCCGCGCAGGGCGTCGAAGGCGTCGGGGACCAGGCTGGGGATGGGGGTGCCGTCCAGGTTCCAGGCCGGGTTCACCGCGACACCCTCGTGCTGGAGCACGGTCGGGGCGACGTCCACGACCTTCACGTCCCGCCGGACGGAGCCGGGGGTGTAGCCGGCGCCGTCGGCCACCACGAAGGTCTGCCGCTCGACCGCGGAGTTGCCGCCGTGGCCACCCGCGTCGGTGTGGCCGTGGTCGGTGGTGACCATGATCAGCCAGTCCTCGGACGCGTACGTGGGACGGGACTTGACGGCGTCGACGACCTGGCCGACCAACCCGTCCACGCTGTGGATGGCGGCCAGGTACTGCGAGCTCGTCCCGCCGTAGCTGTGGCCGGCCTCGTCGACCTGGTCGAAGTGCAGGAAGGTGGCGTCGGGGTTGCCGTGGGCGAGGTAGTCGGCCGCGTCGGAGGCCGTCTTGGTGTCGTTCTCGCTCTCCGCGATCCGCAGGTCGGCACCGCCGTTGAAGATGGTGTCGGCGACCGGGTTCCAGGAGGCGACGACCAGGGTGGAGGTGGCCGAGGAGGCGGTCTCCAGTCGCTTGCCCAGGCTGGGGTAGAGGTTGAAGTGCGAGCCGGTGAAGGTGTTCTCCTTCACGCCGTGCTTGTCCGGCCAGACGCCGGTGGCGATGGTCGACCAGCCCGGTCCGGAGACGGTGGGGGAGAGCGGGTCGGCGTAGAGGTTGCTCGGGGCGGTGAGACCGTCGGCCATCAGCGCCTTGATCCGGGGGGCGTCGGCGGCGAGCAGTCTGTCGTATCTGGTGCCGTCGATGCCGATCACCAGGGTCTTCGCGGTCTTGGTGCCGTTCGGGAGGTTCTTGTACGTGCCGGGTTTGGGGGCGGCCTGGGCCGGGCCGGCGGCCAGGGCCAGTGGGACGGTCGCGGCGGTGGCGGTGAGTACCGCGAGGAGGGTGGATGCGGGCCTGGTCATCTTCAAGGGGGACTCCTGGGGAGTTGACGGGGAGGGGCCGCCGACGCGTCGGGCGGGGCCGGCCGGGGTCGGTGAGGATCCGGCTGCCGCAGGTGTCCTGGGCGGCCCGCGGCTCACCGCGGGCCCATCGGCCACCACTGCTTGTTCGAAAGGAAGTTGACGGGCGAACGGATCCTGCTGCACAGGCGATCGGCGGCGTCGGCCATGGGTATGGCTCGGGTTCGCGGGGCCGGCCCGGTGGGCCGGGTCGTCGGGGCGGGCCGCCGTCGGGGGCGGCCGTCGTTCGACGGGCGCAAGTCTCCACGGACTCCGGTCACTGACTCCAGACCGGTTATCCAATCGTTACCAAGGGAAAAGCGACATATCGCATCACTGTCTCCCATAGTGACCTGACAAAAACTCGGAGTTCCACGCGAAGGATCAGAATCGCGCAACCGTGGGTCGGGGTCGACGGTCATGCGGAGTTTGTTGCTCGAAGTCGTTCGGGGTGGGCCGGCCGCTGACTTTCGGTTTGTCGGGTGGGTCGGGTCGGACGGACCCGGGCGGGCGGAACGGCGGCCGTCGTGGCGGGGTCGAATACCTGGCTTCCGGTGGCGCGTCGAGGTCCGCGGTGTGAAATTTCGCGAACCAGTTGCCCGCGACGGTTTCCCGCAGGTGAAAAGGGGGCGAACGTCGGTCGGGGATCATCTCGCGGTAGCTGCGGAGTATTCCGGCCCGCGGCCCTGAGGGCGCGTCCCCGGCCTTCGGTCGGCCGGTGGGGTGCCGGGTCCGCGATTGCGGGGCGATCGGCAGGCGTCCGAGGGTGATCGGCCTCGCCCCTCCGTCGGCGCGGTGCCGAACTCCCCAGGGTGTCGCCGAGGTTGATCCGGTCGGCGCGCTGGTCCTGGTCGGACCGCGACCGGCACCCGCTGCTTGCACATGCTCTAATCCGAGCACTAGCATGCACAATCAAGCAGCACCAGCCAGTCGGGAGAACGCCCGGCCCGCCGTGACCGAGGTGCCCCGGGGAAGCCCCGGGGTGGCCGTAGGATGCGGGGAGGAAGCCGGGAAATCACGTGTGTCGTCCCACGCCCGTATGTTCTCCGAATTGCTTCCGACCCCGTCCTTCAGTGGTCCGGAATTTCTCCCGCAGTACACGTGCGCGTCACGATCGAGCCATGCCCGGCCGAAGGGCTGGTCCTTTCCTGCCGCGTCATGTTGTGCGCTTCCTCCCGCCAACAGCTGTCCTACGGCGCGGGCCTGTCGTCAGGTCCGCGTTCCCTTTCGCATAAGCATTTCCGTCTTTCCCTGGTCCAGTGCGGTACCGCACCCTGCCCAAGGGCGGTGCGGTCCCGCTCACAAGAAGGAGTCATCGATGCGGTTGTTTCCCCGGCGAGGCCCTGCCCTCGCCGTTCTGGGCGCCGTCGCCGTTGTGGTGCCGCTGTTGTCGGGCACCACGGCGGTGACCGCCGCACACGCGGTGCCCGCGGTGCCGGCGATCGTGCCCCAGCCGGTCTCCGAGTCGGCCGGTACCGGCAGCGGGTTCACCCTGGCCGCCGGGACGCAGGTCGACGTGCTGTCCACCGCCCCGGCCGCGGTCGGCGTCGGCAGCTACCTGGCGGGACTCCTGGCGCCCGCGACCGGGTTCACCCTCCCGGTGGTCAGCTCCACCCAGCCGCAGAGCGGCGCTCTCGTCCTCGACCCCAACGGCTCGGCCACGCTCGGGGCCGAGGGCTACACCCTCACCTCGAACAGCGGCGGCGTCACCGTGACGGCGCACGGCGCGGAGGGCCTGTTCCGCGGTGTCCAGACCCTGCGCCAACTGCTGCCCGCCGCCGTGGAGTCGCCCACGGTGAAGCCGGGGCCGTGGACGGTCGCGCCCGTGCAGATCTCCGACTCGCCCCGGTACTCCTACCGCGGTGTGATGCTCGACGTGGCGCGCCGCTTCTACCCGGTCGCGCAGGTCAAGCGCTACATCGACGAGGCCGCCACCTACAAGATCAACACCCTTCACCTGCACCTGACCGACGACCAGGGCTGGCGGATCGCGATCGGCGCGCTGCCGAACCTGATCACGGTGGGCGCCAGCACCCAGAGCGGGTTCACCGGCGGCACCTCCTGGTACTACACGGCGGCCGAGTACCAGGACCTGGTCGCCTACGCGAGCTCGCGGTTCATGACGGTCGTCCCGGAGATCGACGGCCCGGGCCACACCAGCGCGGCGCTGGCCTCGGTGGCCAACCTGAACTGCAACAACCAGGCGATCGCGCCGTACTCGGGCTTCTCCGTGGGCATCAGCCTGTACTGCCTGAGCGACTCGCAGCACGTCAGCAACGTCAGCAGCTTCCTGAACACCGTGATCAGCACGGTGGCGGCGCTCACCCCCGGCCCCTACATCCACGTCGGTGGCGACGAGACCCCGCAGGCCACCGCCTCCCAGTACGCCTCGTACGTGTCGGCGGCCGCCTCGGCGACCACCGCGCAGGGCAAGAAGGTGATCGGCTGGCACCAGCTCGGCCAGGGCACCCTCCCGGCCAACAGCCTCCTGCAGTTCTGGGGTGACGCCGGCGACCGCTCCACGGTGGGCACCTCGCAGGAGTCCGTGACCATCCAGCAGGTCCGTTCGGGCGTGGCGCAGGGCGCCGGCTTCATCATGTCCCCCTCGGACCACGCCTACCTGGACATGAAGTACGACTCCAGCACCCCCTACGGCCTGTCCTGGGAGGGCTACGTCTCGGCCCAGAAGGCCTACGACTGGGACCCGACCACCGTCACGGCCAAGACCAACGGCAACTCGCCGGTCGTCCCGGCCGCGCAGATCACCGGCGTCGAGGCCGCACTGTGGGCGGACCGCGCCTACTCCGGCAGCAACAACCTGCCGACCTCCACCAGCCAGTTCCCCGAACCGTCCGTCTACGCCGACCACATGAGCTTCCCGCGGCTGCCGGCGATCGCCGAGATCGGCTGGTCGCCCCAGTCCACCCACGACTGGACCTCCTTCAGCCAGCGTCTCGCCGCGCAGGGTCCGCGCTGGACCGCTGCGGGCATCAACTACTACGCCGCCCCGGACATCTCCTGGCCGACCGGTGGTTCCGGCACCCTGAACGGCGTCCACACCGTCACCACCGGCAGCCAGGCCCTGGACGACCCGGGCAGCTCCACGAGCACCGGCCTCCAGATGGACACCTGGGCCCTGCACGGCGGCAGCAACCAGAAGTGGACCTTCACCCAGCAGTCCGACGGCTCCTACACCCTCGTCAACGGCGCCTCCGGGCTCTGCCTCGACGTGAACGGCGGCTCGATGACCGCCGGGGCGGCCGCCATCCAGTACACCTGCGGCGGCGCCCTCAACCAGCGCTGGCAGGTCACCCCGCTCACCGGCGGCGGCTACACCCTGACCTCGGCCAAGAGCGGACTGCTGCTGACCACCGCCTCGACGACCAACGGCGCGCTGGTCACTCAGCAGACCAACACCAACTCTGCACTGCAGCACTGGACGATCACCTGACCTGACCTGACCTGCACGGCTTGCGGCTGTTTGACGGAGCATCATTTGATGCTCCGTCAAACAGCCATGTCCGTATGCAGATTGAGCATATGCCGTTGAGTCACTGCGTCGAGCATCGGTGCCGGTGGCCCCCCGGCGCCCCATGGACCGCGTGTCGGCGGCGCCCCGAAGGTCACGGAACGATAACCGGTCTGGTCCAAAGTTAACAGCCCCGTCACAGCACGCTTGCCTGCCATACATCTTCCGGACCAACTCTGTTCCCCGTGAGAATCATCATTGTTGGAGCAGGCGTCCTGGGCAGCATGCATGCCTGGCACGCAGTCGAACGCGGCCACGAGGTCGTCCACATCGAGCGCGAGTCGGAGGCTCGCGGCGCATCCGTACGCAACTTCGGCCTGGTCTGGGTCGGCGGCCGGGCGGGCGGGGAGGAGCTGGCGACCGCGCTGCGGGCCCGCGAGCTGTGGGAGGAGATCGGCGCCCGCGTCCCCGCGCTGGGCTTCCGCGGCAACGGATCGCTGACCGTCGTCCGTACCGACGCCGAACTCGCCGTTGCCGAACAGGCCCTGAAACTCCCCGACGCCGAAGCCCGCGGGCTACGGCTGCTGGACGCCGAGGAGACCCGGGCCGCCAACCCCGCCCTGCGCGGCCGGCTGCTCGGCGCCCTGTGGTGCGGTCGCGACGGCGCGGTCGAGCCCAGGGTCGCGCAGCCCGCCCTGCGGGCCGAGCTGGAGCGCTCCGGCCGCTACACCTTCCTGCCCGGCCGGGAGGTGCGCGAGGTGGTCGGCCCCGCGGCCGTCCGCGACGACCGGGGCCGGATCCACACCGGCGACGCGGTGGTGCTCTGCACCGGCGCCTGGCTCGGCGGCCTGGTCCGCGAACTGGCCCCCGACCTGCCGGTCCGCCGGGTGCGCCTGCAGATGATGCAGACCGACCCGCTCGGCGAGCGGCTGACCACCTCCGTCGCCGACGGCGACAGCTTCCGCTACTACCCCGCCTACGCCGGCAGCGCGCTGGACACCCTCGCCGCCGTCCAGCCGCAGGAGCCCACCGCCGCCGAGCACAAGATGCAGCTGCTGATGGTGCAGCGCGCCGACGGCGGCCTGACCATCGGCGACACCCACGAGTACGAGCAGCCCTTCGGCTTCGACGTGGTGGAGGAGCCCTACGAGCACCTCGACACCGTCGTCGAGGATCTGCTCGGACGCCCGTTGCCCCGTATCCGCCACCGCTGGGCGGGCGTCTACGCCCAGTGCACCGACACCACCCGGGTCGTCCACCGCCAGCAGGTCGGTGACGGGATCTGGCTGGTCACCGGCCCCGGCGGACGCGGCATGACCTGCTCCCCGGCGATCGCCGAGACCACCGCCGACGTCCTCGGCCTCTGACCCAAGCACAGGAGCTCAACCATGCACGACATACGACTCGCGGTCCTCGACATGGCCGGCACCACCGTCGCCGACGGCGGCCTGGTGGAGCAGGCCTTCGAACAGGCCGCCGGCAGCCAGGGTGTGACGGCGGGGAGCGCCGAACACGAGCGCATGCTCGCCCACGTCCGCGCCACCATGGGCGAAAGCAAGATCACCGTGTTCCGCCACCTCTTCGGCGACGAGGACCGCGCCCAGGCCGCCAACCGGGCCTTCGAGGCCGCCTACCACGACCTGGTCGACGACGGCCGCTGCCGCCCGCTGCCCGGCGCCGCCGAAACCGTGGACAAGCTCCGCGGAGCAGGCATCAAGGTGGCTCTCACCACAGGCTTCTCCCGGGCCACCCAGGACCGCATCCTCGCCGCCCTCGGCTGGCAGGACCTCGCGGACCTCACCCTCTGCCCCGCCGACGCCGGCCGCGGCCGTCCCTACCCGGACATGGTGCTCACCGCCCTGCTGCGCACCGGGACGGACGCCGTCCAGCAGGTCGCGGTCGTCGGCGACACCGGGTACGACATGCTCAGCGGCCGCAGCGCCGGCGCAGCCGTGGTCGCCGGCGTCCTCACCGGCGCCCACCGCGAGGAGCGGCTGCGGGCCGGCGGCGCCACCCACCTGCTGCCCTCGGTCGCCGAGCTGACCGCCCTCCTGTTCGAGGGGGAGCGGTGACCGCCGCCGGCGGGAGCCCCGTCCTCACCTCGGCGCCCCCGGTCGTACCCGCCCCCGGCGGCGCCCCGGACGCCACCGGGACCGCCCGGTCCGGCCTGCGCTTCCAGGACGTCACCGTCGCCTACCACGGCACCACCGTGCTCGACGGCTTCACCCTGGAGGTGGCCCCCGGCGAGGTGGTGGCCCTGCTCGGTCCCAGCGGATCCGGCAAGACCACCGCCCTGCGCACCGCCGCCGGCTTCACCACGCCGCTGCGCGGCCGGGTGCACATCGGCGGCCGCGACGTCACCGACCTGCCACCGTACCGGCGCGGGATCGGCATGGTGGTGCAGCAGTACGCCCTCTTCCCGCACCTGCGGGTCGAGCAGAACGTGGCCTTCGGCCTCAAGGCGCACAAGACACCCCGGGCCGAGATCGCCGGCCGGGTGGCCCGCGCCCTGGAGATGACCGGGATGGGCGGCTACGCCCGCCGGTACCCGCGCGAGCTCTCCGGCGGCCAGCAGCAGCGGGTCGCCATCGCCCGGGCACTGGCCATCCGGCCGGACGTCCTGCTGCTCGACGAGCCGCTGTCCGCGCTCGACGCGCAGCTGCGCTCCGGGATGCTCGCCGAACTGGCCAGATTGCACCGGGAGTTGCCGCACGTCTCCATCCTCTACGTGACCCACGACCAGCTGGAGGCGCTCACCCTGGCCGACCGGATCGCGGTGATGAAGGACGCCCGGCTGGTGGACTGCGACACCCCGCGGCGCCTCTACCGGCGGCCCGGCGACACCTTCACCGCCGCCTTCGTGGGCCAGGCCAACCTGCTGCCGGTGACCGTCGAGTGGCACGACGGCGGCGTCTCGCTGGCGGGCACCGCGCTGCGCGGCACCCCGACCGCGGGCCTGGCCCCGGGCGACGACGCCGTGCTCTGCGTCCGTCCGCACCTGGTGCGGCTCGGCGCCGAGGGCGACTTCAACGCGCTGGCCGGCACCGTCGGCGACATCCAGTGGCGCGGAGCCGGCCACCGGCTGCTGGTCGACCTGGACGCCGGCCCCCGCCTCACCGCCGACCTCGGCGAGCTGCGCGTTCCGCCCGCCCCGGGCGAGCGGGTCACGCTCTGCTTCGACCCCGAGGACGCCGTGGTGCTCCCCGCCGGCGGAGAGGACCGCAGGGATGGCTAGCGCCCTGTACGAGGCACCCGTCGAGGTACCCGCGCCGGCCGCCGTCCGGCCGGGCCGCCGCCCGCGGTCCGTCCCCGGATGGCTGTGGGCGCTGCCGCCGCTGGTCGGACTCGGCCTGGTCTTCCTCTACCCCCTGGTGCTGGTCGGCTGGCAGTCCGTCACGCCCGACACCGGCGGGCACTCGCTGGCGGCCTGGTCGGACGTGCTGGGCTCGACCGCCTTCCACCGGGCGCTGCGGACCACCGTGTGGATCGCGGCCGGCTCCACCGTCGGCTGCCTGCTGCTGGGCTTCTACCTGGCCTGGGTGATCGCCTTCGTGCCGTTCCCCGGCGCCCGGCTGGTCGGCCGGTTCATCGACCTCTTCGTCGCCCTGCCGTCCTTCCTGATCACCCTGTCGCTCGCCTTCATCTACGGCAGCGCCGGCCTCGCCAACGGCGCCTGGACCGGGCTCACCGGCAGCCACCACCCGCTCTTCGCCTTCCTCACCTCGCCCTGGGGCGTCCTGCTGGCCGAGATCACCTACTTCACCCCGTTCGTCATGCGGCCGCTGCTGGCCGCCTTCTCCCAGGTCGACACCGCGCAGATCGAAGCGGCCGCCTCGCTGGGCGCCCGGCCCGGGCGGATCGTCCGCCAGGTGATCCTGCCCGAGACGCTGCCCGCCCTGGCGGCCGGCGGCAGCCTGGTGCTGGTGATGTCCCTCAACCAGTTCGGCATCGTCCTGTTCACCGGTGCCAAGGACGTCACCACCCTCACCCTGCTGGTCTACAGCCGCGCGGTGCTGGAGTCCGACTACCCCGCCGCCTGCGTGATCGCGGTCGTCAACGTCGTCCTCTCGGTCGCGCTCCACTCGCTCTACCGGCTCTGCCTGCCCCGGGCCGGCAAGGAAGGAGGCAACCGTGCTGGTGCATAGCCGGGCCGCCCGGCTCGCCCACTGGACCTTGTTCCTGCTGCTGGTGGTGCCGATCTTCGCCCTGCCCCTGCTGATGGTGGTCGGTGCCTCCTTCGCCGACCGGTGGGACGGCGCCCTGCCCTCCGCCTTCACCGCCGCCCACTACGCCGACCTCGGCCGCGGCCAGTCGCTGGACGCCCTGACCACCAGCCTCACCACCGCCCTGGTCGCTGGCCTCGCCGCCCTGGTCGTCGGCGGCTGGGCGGCCCTCGCCGCCCGCGGCACCGGCCGGCGCTTCCGGCAACTGCTGGACGGGCTGTTCATGCTCCCGCTGGCGGTGCCCTCGGTGGTGGTCGGCCTGGCCCTGCTGGTCGCCTTCTCCAAGCCGCCGCTGCTGCTCAACGGCACCACCACCATCGTCCTGCTGGCGCACACCGTGCTGGTCACCTCCTTCGCGTACCAGTCGGTGCGGGCCGCGATCGGCCGGCTCGACCCGGCGCTGGAACAGAGCGCCGCCGGCCTCGGAGCCCCGCCCGCGCAGGTGCTCCGGCGCGTCACCCTGCCGCTGCTGCTGCCGTCGCTCACGGCCGCCTTCGGCCTCTGCTTCGCCCTCTCCATGGGCGAGTTGAGCGCCACCATGATGCTGTACCCGCCGGACTGGCTGCCGCTGCCGGTGCGCATCTTCGCCGCCACCGACCGTGGCGCCCTGTTCACCGGGGCGGCGCTGGCCGTGGCGCTGATCGCCAGCACCCTGGTGGTCCTCGCCGCCACCGCCCGCCTGCGCACCCGGGCCTCCTACCGCTGAACCCCGGGCCCGTTCGAACGTCGGCCCGCCCGAACCCTGGCCCCGCTCGAAGGTCGGCCCCGCTGCAACCCGGCCCGCTCCGGGTCTCCCGCTCCCCGTTCGGTGCCCGGTCGCCGAACGCCTCGAGAAAAGACACCCCGCCATGCACGCACGCCTCAGATCGCTCACCGCCGCCCTCGCCGCCCTCGCCCTCGGCGGACCGCTCGCCGCCTGCTCCGGATCCTCCGCGCAGTCCGGCGGCGACGCCAAGGAGATCACCGTCTACAGTGCCGACGGCCTCAAGGCCGAGGACGGCAACGGCTTCTACGACAAGGCCTTCAAGGACTTCACCGCCGCCACCGGCATCAAGGTGAACTACGTGGAGGGCGGCTCCGGCGAGATGGTCCAGCGCCTGCTGCGGGAGAAGTCCAACACCAAGGCCGACCTGGTCGTCACCCTGCCGCCGTTCATTCAGTCCGCGGCGAGCCAGGGCCTGCTGGAGAACTACCGGCCCGCAGGATCGGACCAGGTGGCCGACGGCGACAAGGACCCGGCCGGCGCGTGGACCTCCGTGGTGAAGAACTACCTGTGCTTCATCTACAACAGCAAGGAGGTCGCCGCGCCGCCGAAGACCTGGGACGACCTGCTCGACGGCAAGTACAAGAACAAGCTGCAGTACTCCACCCCGGGCGTGGCCGGCGACGGCACCGCCGTGCTGATCAAGGCCATGCACGACTTCGGCGGCATCCAGGGCGCCACCGACTTCCTGGGGAAGCTGCAGAAGAACAACGTCGGGCCGTCCTCCTCCACCGGCCAGCTCGCCCCCAAGGTCAACAAGGGCGAACTGCTGGTCGCCAACGGCGATGTGCAGATGAACTTCGCCAACCGGTCGGCGATGCCCAACCAGGCCATCTGGTTCCCGGCGGCGAAGGACGGCCGGCCCAGTACCTTCTCCCTGCCCTACGCCGCGGGCGTGGTGAAGAACGCGCCGCACCGGGAGAACGCCAGGAAGCTGCTGGACCACCTGCTCACCCAGGAGGTCCAGCAACAGGCCACCACCCTCGCCGGCGGCTTCCCGGCCCGCGCCGACGTCACCCCCGGTGGCGACAACGCCGCCAAGCTGAGCGGGCTGCTGGACGGGGTGGAGCTCTTCACGCCGGACTGGAACGACATCGACGCCAACCTCAAGTCCTACGTCGGCGCCTGGAAGCAGGCGACCGGCAGCTGACCGCGGGGCCGGCCGGCGGCGCACCGGAGCGCCGCCGGCCGGCGCACGGCCGGCATCAGCCGGCGGCCGGTGTTCGTCCGACCGTGGACGTCCGCCCGTCCGGGCCGGTGCGCCGCTGCGTCCGGGCCGGTGCGCCGTCGCGTCCGGGCCGGCCGTCAGCGCGTCGGCGCCGGGCCGGTGGAGCCGCGGACGACGAGTTCGGTGGCGAGTTCGACGTGCAGAGCCTCCACGGTGTGGCCCTCCATCAGGCGGGTCAGCAGGCTGACGGCCATCCGGCCGAGCTCCTCCAGCGGCTGGCGGACGGTGGTGAGCATCGGCACGGTGCTGCTGCTCAGGTAGATGTCGTCGAAGCCGGTGATCGAGAGGTCCTCCGGGCGCGGGGAAGGCCGTCGTACCGAGTGAGATCAGCGAGTCCTCCGCGATTCGCCGGACGGTCCGGTCCGGAGCCGCGAGGTCCCAACTGGTGGGTGGTCATGGGGTGGAGGCTGGAGTGCCGGTCCGACAACGGGGCCTGTCGGTCCGTGGGTTCGGGCACGGGGCCCCGTACGGTGAGCCGCTCGAAGGCCCGGTCACGGGGCCCGCCGTTCCCGGTGCGGTCGCCTGCCCGTGGTCGCGGCCCCGGGCAAAACCGGTGGCGGCGGAAGAACGTGGACGACAGGATGGCGCCGGTGGACACCCTGCCCGCATCGCCCCGCCCGTTCCCCGTGCCGATCCCGGACCCGCGGTCCCGCACCATCGCTCCCGACTACGCGGGTATGGAAGCGCTGGTGCGCGCACTCGTCCTGCCGGCCCGGGCGTCCATGCAGGTCATGAGCGCGTTGGAGACCTCCCGCGAACTTGTCCGGCACTCCTACCACCGGTACGAGTTCGCGACCGTCGCCGTCACGCACTCGCTCTACGCGCTGGAGCACGTCCTGGCCGAACGGCTGGATGTCGCCGAGCCGCTCGAAGGCCTGATCGAGCGGGCGGCCGACGCGGGGCTGCTCGCGGTCGAGCTCGCCGCCGAGCTGGACCGCGGCCGGGTGGTGCGAGACCGGCTCGCGCACGGGGCCGCGTCAAGTGCCGCCCTCAACCCGGTCAGGGCCGTCAAGATGCTGGAGAACGTCTTCGCCGCGGTCGCTCTCCTGCTTCGCCCGGCGTCGACGGCCGGGCCGGCCGCCGCCGGTACGACCGCGACACAGGCCGACGAGCTCCTTGCCCGGCTCCGGGAGGACCACTGCCGGGCGCCGTTCCCCGTCGGCTTCGTCGGTGTGGACCTCGCCAGCGTGGAACTGGTCCTCCTGGACGCGGACGTCGCTGTCCTGGTCCGGCAAGAGCTGGCCGGCGGACTCGACGACGACGGCATCGCCCTCCTCTGGTCGTGCATAGCGGGCCTCGACAAGATCATGCCGCTGATCAACGAGGAGTACTGCGCCTCCTACTTTGCGAGACTCCGAAGGATGGCCGGCCTGGCGGCCTCGCGCCACATTCCCGCCGCGACCTGACGGGCGCGTGCGCCCCCCGTAAGCCACCGGCGATCCACATGCGCCCCGGCGCCCGAGCCGGGACCACCAGGGCTTCGGCAAAGTCACGGGATGTCCGGTTCGTGATCATGTGAGCCCGAGGAGGGCAAGCGGTCGCCTCGGTTCTCTCGCGTTGTGTCGGAGGGCGGTGGCGATGTTGCGGACTCCTGCGAGTCGGAGGGCGCCGATGGCGAGGTTGCGCCAGGTGGCCATGGTTCGGGGGGCGTTGCCGGTGCGGAGCTGGGAGGCGTCCTCGGCGAAGGTGACGTCACGGATGTGGTGGAGGGCTTCGATGGTCCAGTGGCCGCGGATGAGGGCGGCGAGCTGGGCGGGGGTGGCCCGGTCGGCGGTCAGGCTGGTGACCGCGTAGATCGTCTTGATGGTGACCTTGCCGGTCTTGCGGTTCGTTCGGCGGCGCTTGAGCTGGACTGCCTGTGCCGCGTGCGGGAAGAGCAGGTTGCTCACGGTGGCCGCCTTGATGCGGCGGATCTCGCTGCGGCCGTGTCCTGTCTCCCGAGTGCGTCCTGGAGCGGGATCGCTTTCCAGGGAAGGGATTTGAGCTGTTTGCGGAGCTTCTTCTGGTTGCCCTTGACGATCACGATGTAGTGCGCGGACCGGCCGGTGACCAGGTAGTCGGCGTGCTCGCGCTGGGTGTGCATCGCGTCGCTGGTCACCACGGCGCCGGCGAGGCCGGCGACGGTGTCCAGGAGCGGCTGGAAGCAGGTGATCTCGTTCGTCTTCTCGCCGACGTCGAGTTGGGCGAGGACATTGCCGGCGGTGTGGTCGAGGGCGGCGAGCAGGTGGATCTTCCGGCCGTGTGCGCGGGCGGCGCCGCGCAGGCTCTTGCCGTCCACTGCGATCGCCCGCAGGGCTGTGGCCTGCGTGTTTGGTTGACGGTCGGTGAGCCAGCCGCCTACGGCGCGATCGAGCGCATCAGCGTCGATCCGGACCAGGACCCGGCGGATGGTCGCCTCGCCGGGCACCTTGTGACGTGTGATCAGCGGATCGTGCCGGGCTCCCAGCGCGAGGAGTACGTCGCGCGGGGCGTCGGCGGCCCACTCGCTGATCGCCAACAGCGAGGTCGCGCCGGCCAGTACAGCGGCTGCGGCCAGGGCGAGCACGTGGACCAGGGCGTGCCGGACCCCGCGGGGGGTCGCGCGGGTCGGGGACTTCGGCGAGGCGTTCCAGCAGGCCGGGGAGTTCGTCGAGTCCGGCCGACAGCTGGTCGCGGAGTTGCTCAAGAGCAGGCGGGATCGGTGATGATGTGGCGGCAGGCACGGTTTTCCATCGGGATCACGGGGCGTCGAGAACTCCATGATCTTGGAAGTCCATGCCTGCTTCACGTCCGAATTGGTCCACCCGCCGCAGACCGTGACCAATCGGACGATCCGTCACTGCCTTCAGCGCGTGATTGCGGATAGTGACCGCGGTTGGATGGCCATCGGGCCTTGCCGATCTGCGCAGGCTGCTGCCCACACCTAGCCTGGAGGTATATGGGGCTAGGCAAAAGGTGCGAGCGCAGTACTGCCGAAGGGTTCCGGCCTTCGGCACCGAGGTCGGGTGTGCTCGCGCGCTTCGGCCGCGCTCACGCCCAGCCTTTCCGACCGATGTGGCCTCGACGAAAGGGACGTTCTGATGGACATCGTAATTGTGCGAGCCGCACAACCGATCAAGGCTGGCCAGGTGGTCCGCACCACAGGATCATCGGTCACCCCCACTCCCCCTGCTGTCAAACCGATCACCGTAACTGTCCCTGCTGTCGAGGAGTTACATACCATTCCGTTCTTTGGGGTTGCGCTGGAGCCGGCAAAAAGGGCTGGAGATGACGTCAAAGTCCAAATAGGCGGTGCTTTCAGCGGCCGCCTGGGCCGCGGTAAGTTCGGCGCGGTTGGCGTCAACAGTTCGGGACAGATCGTCCGCGCTGCGGATGAAATTGACAAATGCGTGAGCGCTCCGAACTGGATTGGCGACTGCGATGAATCGGGCACGGTGACAGTCCGGCCCCGCCGCGACACGCGGCTGAGCGTGCTCTACTTCGGAGCGATGGGAAACAACAAAGACGACGACACAGGCGCGATCCAAAGCGCCCTCGACTGCGCGATGCGACTCGGCACTACTCATGGCAAAGTCGTCTACCTTCCTCCGGGAGACTACCGGATTACGAAGCCTATTGTCGTCAGGCACCATTGCATTCTGGAGGGAGCTGGGGGAACTGGTCTTGGTGTCACTGAAAATACTCGCATACTCGCCGATGTGAAAACAGGAGATTTCAACCTGTCTACTGCGACCGGTATCGGTCCAGTTGCAGGAGAGACTGTTTATTGTGCGATTGCCCTGGTGGGATCTTGGACCTCCGGACCGCCTGCTCCAGATCCCTCGAATGATCGTGCAGACTATGCTGTGCTTCGCCAGTTCACCCTCAAGTCGGATCCCGACCAAGGGATGGAATTCATGACAATTCATTCTTGGGCTGCACCTTTGTTTCGTGTCACGCGGCGCACAACCGTCACCGACAGTACAACTGTGATCACGAAGCTCCACAGTTCGCCGTGTACATCGGCTGCTACGGCGAAGGGGATGCCCCGTCGGTGTTCAAGGGCGGGAATATCGCTGTAGTCGGAGGGGATATGATTATCACCTCGGACTCAATATACTGGGGCTATGGCGCCGTCAAAAAAGGGCCCTCTACTCTGAAAGTGACGAACAAGTATTCCAAATATCCCGAGTATTTTATCTCCGCGAATGGGGCGGGGGTCGATATCGAGGAAGATGAGCTGCAGACGCCCGGGAATGGATACTATTATCGAGCAGTCCATGCCGGGCATACATTCGGAAAGAATGGTAAGCCCCCCGATGGTATGCCTGACTTCCCGAAGGAGGTCGGGCAGACGCTTGAAGAGCTCGATCATTTGCTGTGGAGATGTGAGGGCAAATATAGGATTGAGTTCTCAACGGTCAACAAACTCGGGGATGCTTCGGATTCCACGATCATTCAGGATTACGGCTCCCTCGCGCCGGACGACCAGTGGAGCGCCCTCTTCCGTATCCAAGTCCAGACAGCTCCCGACGCGGTCAAGGGCCGGATCGAAACATCCCTTGTGAGCCCGGCGAATCACCACACTTACTATCAAACCGCGTACGAAAACGGTCCGGTTCCCGGCGCGCTGATGCTTCCGGAAGCCTGGATTGGAAACTACCTCTTCGGTGAGCGGCGAATCGCTATTGTTCATAATGGAACTCCGTGGAATACGTCTGCCGGTAGCTGCAACTTCTACGGTCCGGGTGATCTGCTTCTCAATGCCACCGGAGCAACGGCGCGCCAAGGCCCGATCGGGTGGGCGGTGAACGCCCCGTGTGGAAGGCGGTCGGCGGCTCTTGCCTGGAGTGACGGAAAGCACTACAAGATAGGGCAAACCGTCAAGCCGGCGAGCGCCAATGGATTCGTATATCGACTGATCGCCTACATAGGCGGCCCGTCGAACCAGCTGCTCAAGGTCTCCGGTGTGAAGGAGCCGCCGCCCTGGCAACAACCGGGGCCGGGGCGGAGTGTCGGAGGCCTGACTTCCGACAATCACCTTCAATGGCAGACGATCTATGACCTGGATGCAAACCCAGGGATCATTGAACCACTTCCTCATGGCGTGACAGGACAGGCTGACTCGAGAGCAACGGATATTGCTCAGCTGAAGGCTGATTTCAACGCACTTCTCGCTAAGATGAGAGATGCGAACCTATTGGAACGGAACTGAACCGCAAGACCGGCAAGGTCACCATCAAGACGATCTACGCGGTCACCAGCCTGACCGCTGACCGGGCCACCCCCGCCCAGCTCGCCGCCCTCATCCGCGGCCACTGGACCATCGAAGCCCTCCACCACATCCGTGACGTCACCTTCGCCGAGGACGCCTCCCAGCTCCGCACCGGCAACGCCCCCCGAACCATGGCCACCTGGCGCAACCTCGCCATCGGCGCCCTCCGACTCGCAGGAGTCCGCAACATCGCCACCGCCCTCCGACACAACGCGAGAGAACCGAGGCGACCGCTTGCCCTCCTCGGGCTCACATGATCACGAACCGGACATCCCGTGACTTTGCCGAAGCCCTGCCGGGACCACCGTTCCCCGTGCCGAGGGGTTCTTTTCAGGGCGCCCCGGGCGAGTGGGGCTCCGCCGTCTGCCGGGGCTTGGCATATCGTCCGTCAATTGATCCGAACGAAGGGTCTTCGGGCGCTGGCGTACCCCCACCGTCCCCGCTTCGATAGCTTTGTGCGTAGACGTCCTATTGGTGGGCGTCAGTCCGGGAGGAGTGCGCCGTGCGTAGGTTTTCCGCTGTGGTGGCCGTGGTTGTGGGGGTCGTCGCTCTGGTCTTCGGCAGTACCGCCATGGCGGGGCCGCCGGGGGCACGGCTCGCTGGCCGGTACCTGAATGTGCATCAGTGCGTCTATGTCGGCAGTGGCGGGCACTATACGAACGTGCTGCCGAACACGGCGAACGCGGCCTTCAATACGGGCACGAACCTCTCCGGGGTGCCGGACGCGACGCTCTCCTGCGGCCCGGGGAGCGGTGGTTGGCGGCAGGCGCCCGCCAACTCCGCCGTGAAGGCCTTTGACCTCACCGCCGGCCGGTACCTGAACCTGCACCAGTGCGTGTACTTCTCGGCCGGGCAGCACTACACCGCGATCCTGCCGAACACGCCGAACGTCAACTTCAACACCGGCACCAACGTCTCCGACACGCCCGACACCCGGCTGAACTGCGGCCCCGGTGCTGGTGGTTGGACCCTGCTGCCGGCCAATTCCGCCGTCAGGCCCTTCGACCTGGCCGCCAATCGCTTCCTCAACCTGCACCAGTGCGTGTGGACCTCGGCCGGGATGTACTACATGGGGCTGCTGCCGAACACGCCGAACGTCAACTTCAACACCGGCACCAACGTGTCCAACGCCGCCGACACCGCCCTGAGCTGCCACCCCGGTGGCGGTGGTTGGTCGCTCGACGGGCTCGACTCGGCGTTCCGGCCCCTGGGCAGCTGAGCCTGGACACCCGCACGCCTCTGCTGCCGGTCGCCCGCCCGCCCGTGCGGTCGACCGGCAGCCCGTGGGGAAATGCCGGTGATCGGCCCGGCGGCGAGCGGCAGAATGACGACATGACTGAGTCCGATCCCAAGGTTGTCCTCCGCCTCTACCTGCAGTTCGCCCGCGATGCCCTGTTGTGGAAGCTCGAAGGTCTCTCGGAGTACGACATCCGGCGGCCGCTGACACCGACCGGCACCAACCTCCTCGGCCTGGTCAAGCACGCGACCGGGGTGGAACTCGGTTACTTCGGTGCCACGTTCGGACGTCCGGCCGCCGGGCCCCTGCCCTCGGCGTCGAATGCCGCCGAGCCCAACGCGGACATGTGGGCCACCGCCGACGAGTCGCGGGCGCAGATCATCGAGGGGTACCGCCGGGCGTGGGAGCACGCGGACACGACCTTCGACGCCCTGGAGCTGGACGCGGTCGGCCAGGTCCCCTGGTGGCCGCCCGGGCAGGACGACGTGACCCTGTTCCACGCCCTGGTCCGGGTGATCGGCGACACCCACCGGCACGCCGGCCATGCCGACATCGTGCGTGAACTCATCGACGGCTCCGCCGGGATGAGCAGGACCAACATCGGCCTGGCGTCCGACGACCCGGCCTGGTGGGAGAAATACCGGGACCAGTTGGAGCAGGTGGCCAAGGAGGCCGACCGGGGCCTGTAGCACCCGTGCCGCTGCCCTCCGGCCGTGACCGGCCGGAGGGCAGCGAGGGCATCGGCGCGGTTGCGCGGCCGGGCGGCGCGTCAGGTGGTGATGGTGGCGACGGGTTCGAGGCCGTAGGTTCGGGCGTAGCCGTTCTCGGTGCCGACGAGCAGGTCGACGACCTCGAAGTAGCGGTCCCAGAAGGGGGTTTCGCGCAGGGCGTCGATGAGGAGCTGGTAGGCGTGGTGGTCCTCGGCCTCCCACATCCAGACGTCGGTGACGCGCGCGGAGTAGAACTCCGTGTCGTAGAAGCGTGACCGGACGCCGGTGGTCCTGGCCTCGATGGCCGGCAGGACCTGGGTGGTGAAGGCGTGCACGCGTTCCGGGACGGTCAGGGCGAGCCACTCGGGTGTGGTCTTGACCAGCATGAACGCCGTGACCGGGGGTTCGGTCCGTTCGGCGGGCGTCGGTTCGGTCGTTTCAGCGGGCATCAGGGTGCCTCCAAGGTGGCAGGTGGTCTTGGTTCGCCGGGTTCGCCGGGTTCGGCGGGGTCGGCGGGGCCGATGTGCTCCGGCGCCGGGTGGCGGGCTTCAGGAGAGGACGGCGGGCTTGAGGGTCCGGGCGCACCACTGCTCGAAGGTGGTGGGGGAGCTGGTGCCCGGGGTGCGGGCGACGCCGGCGTCGAGACCTTCGTCCTTGGCGCGCTTCATGTCGACGATGCCCTGGACGAATTCCTTGTTGAGGCCGTAGCCGACCAGGGTGCGGTACATCTCGTCGAGGGGCTGGCGTTCGTAGCGGACGGGGCGGCCGAACTGTTCGGTCATGATGCGGGCCAGGTCGTCGGGGGAGAGGTCCTGCGGCCCGAGGACCGGGACGTCGTCGGCGCCGGTCCAGGAGCGGTCCAGCAGCAGGCCGGCCGCGGCGGCCGCGATGTCGGCGACGGCGACCATGGGGGCCTTGCGGTCGGCGTCGACGACGTCGGCGAAGACGCCCTTCTCGCGGATCGAGTCGACCTCCTCGAGCAGGTTCTCGAAGAAGGACGGGTTGGCCAGGGCCCGGTAGGCGACGCCGGCGCCGGCGACGAGTTCGTCCATGGCGAGGGAGGCGGTGACCAGGCCGGCCCGGTCGGCGAGCGGGGTGCCGCGGCCGAGCGCGGAGACGCCGACGACATGGCCGACACCGTGGGCGGCGAGGGCCTGGACGGCGGGGCGGGTGAAACCGGTCCAGGCGTCGTGCGGGGTGAGCGAGGCGTCCGGGGGGACGAGCCAGAAGACGGCGTCCGCACCGTCGAAGGCCCGGTCGAGGACCTCGGCGTCGCCGTGCGAGCCGGTGACCACCTCGGCGCGGCCGCGCACCGCGTCCGGAAGCCGGGCGGGATCGCGCACGATCACCCGCAGTTCCTCGCCCGCGGCGGGGGCGGACTCCAGGAGCAGGGAGAGCAGGTGACGGCCGATGTTCCCGGTGGGAGCAGTGATGACGATCATGAAAACCTCTTGGGTCGTGCCGGTTCGGTACGTCCCTCATCCTGCTGAGGACCGCCGTGCTGCCACAATGGGAACATCGGCACGGAATCATTGACTGAAATGGAATAATGCTGGTGAGCAGCCCTGATCCGGTCATCGACGCCAATCTCGCCATCGCGCTGGACGCTCTGCTGACCGAGCACAGCGTGACCCGCGCCGCCGCCCGGCTGCACACCTCGCCCGCCGCCATGAGCCGCACCCTCGCCCGGCTGCGCCGCATCCTCCAGGACCCACTCCTGGTCCGGGCCGGCCAGGCCATGGTTCCCACTCCACGCGCCCAGGCCCTGCGCGAGGAAGCCGCCGCGGTGGTACGCAGCCTCGGAGCGCTGCTCAGCCCCGGCGCGAGCGTGGACCCCGCCGGCCTCAGCAGCACCTTCACCCTGCAGGCCGCCGACCTGGTCGGCGCGGCACTGGCCCCCGGCCTGCTGCGACTGGCCCAGCGGGAGGCGCCGGGGGTCTCGTTCCGGATCCGGGCCGAAGAACTGGAGGCCGGGCCCGCCCTGCGCGACGGCCGGATCGACCTGGAGATCGGCTCCATCGACCACGTGGACCCCGAGACCCGGGTCGAGGAGCTGGTCAGCCTCCGTATGGTGGCCGCCGTCCGGCCCGGCCATCCGCTCACCGAGGGGCCGCTGACCCCGGCCCGGCTCGCCGCCGCCCAGCACGTCGCGGTCAGCCGCCGCGGCCGGTTCACCGGCCCCCTCGACACCGCCCTGGCCGAGCAGAACCTCCGGCGGCGGGTCGGCGTCGTCCTCCCCGGTCACCTGGCCGCGATGACCCTCGCCGCCCGCACCGACGTCGTCTGCCTGGTACCCGCCGCGCTCCCCGGCGCGGCCCCCTCACCCCTCACCCACGACGCCGACGCCCTCGGACTGCGGCTCCTCGACATCCCGCTGACCCTGCCGCCACTGACCATCGGCATGGCCTGGCACCCCCGGCACACCTCCGACGGAGCCCACCGCTGGCTCCGCGACGCCGTCCGCCGGACGCTCCGCACACCGACCGCGGCTGCCGGGATCACCGGGCCCGACGCGCCGGACCGCAAGTAGGACGACACCGGCCCCGGCCGGCCGCGCCCTCGCGCGGTCGGTGCCGGGCCTGGGAGAAAACCCGCATGCGCCGATCCGCCGGGGTCTGGGATCATCGCCGGATGCTCCAGCGCCTCGAATCCATGGTCGTCCGGCACACCCGCCGCCTCCCCGCCCCCGCCGGGCCGGCCGTCCTCGTCGGAACCGCCGGGACCGCCCGACCTGCCGGGCCAAGTGGTCAAGGAGCCACCGCGGCACGGCAGTTCGACGCCGCGCTGCTGTCCGTGGGCTTCAAGCTCTCGGCGGAGCTGCTGGAGCAGCTGTCGGAGCTGGCCGAGCAGACGGTCGTCGAGACGGCCGCGCGTACGCTGGCGACCGTGCGCGAGGTCGTCGGCGACCACGTCCGGCACAACGCCTACTTCGTGGACTTCCCGGCGAACGTCCCGGACACCTTCGACTTCTGGACGCGCTGCCTCGCCGAGGCACTCGCCGACGAGGCGTCCCGCCCGAGTACCCTCGACCAGCTGCGCACCGGCGTGCTCGACCTGCTGACCCTCCCGACCTACGGCAGCTACCAGCACACGTACGCCGACCTGCTGGCCGCACACGACGAGCTGATCGCCGCCGCGGGCGACCGCATGACGGTCCTGCACCTGGGCGGCACCCTGGACGCGGAGGTGACCGCCCTCTACCTGGCGCTGGCGGGCAGCACGACCCCGCTCGGCGAGGAGGGCCTGCGGGACCTGCGGGTCCTCGCGGAGCACTGCGCCGACGGTCCGCAGCCCGAGGCGATCCCGATCCGGGAGAACCGTGCGCTCGTCAACCTCGCCCGCCTCGACGCCGGCGCGGACCTCCTGCTGGACACCGTCACCGACGTGCTGCGGCTGGCCTGCGCTCTGTCCGGCGGCGATGTGACCCTGGTGGAGCCGACCCGGTTCCGGTCGCTGTCGCGCCCCGTCCGGCGCGCCCTGCTCGCCGGCCTCGACGCGGTGGTCGCCGCGGCCCCCGCCAAGCTCGCCGATGTCACCGCGCACCGCGAGGCCTTCAAGCGCCTCGGCGAGCGACTCCACCCGCACGAGTACCCGCGCTGGCCGCACGCCGCCGAGGTCTTCGCCGTCGCCCGCGGCGAGTTGACGGCGCGCACGTTCGACAGCCGGGTCGAGGAGCTGCTGGGAGCCGGTGACGTCAGCGGGGCGGCCGGGCTGCTGACCGGCGCCCCGGGCAAGCTGTTCCGTGCCCTGGACCGCCTGCTCCGCGCCTGCCCGACCCAGCAGGAGCGCGACGCCGTGGTGGCCGCGGCCGAGCACGCCGCCCCGCAGGTCGCCGGCCGGGTGCTGCTGTCCGTCCGCGAGCATCTCCACAACCGCACCGACGAGTCCGGCGGGACCCGTGTCTTCGTCAACCGCCTCGGCCGGGCCTGGGTCACCACCGACACCCGCCCGGCCGTGCCACCGGACGAGCGCAAGCGCCTGATCACCGCCCTGGACGCCGAGACGCGCCGCCGCCTCCCGGCGTCGGGGCGCCTGCTGATCGACCCCGACATCCTCGACGTCGCGCTCCCGCTCAGCGGCAAGGCGACGGCCGCCGGACTCGGCGTGCTGCCGCGCGGCTCGCTCTCCCCGGTCGAGGGGGAACTGCTCCGGTTCTTCGTCCACTGGAAGCAGACCGCCCGCACCACCGACTTCGACCTGTCCGCGCTGCTCCTGGACGCCTCGTACGGGACGCTCGGCTGGCTGTCCTACACCTCGCTCACCCAGGTAGAGGGCGAGCATTCGGGGGACATCACCGACGCGCCCGAGGGAGCCTCGGAGTTCATCAACCTGCGGCTGGGGGCGGTGCGCGGCGACTTCATCGTCCCCCAGGTCAACATCTTCTCGGGCGAGGGCTTCGAGGAGGTCGAGGAGTCGTTCTTCGGGTTCATGCTGCGCGACGGCGACCAGCAGGGGCGTCCCTTCGAGGCGCGCACCGTCCGGATGAAGTCGGAGCTGCGCGGGCAGGGCCGGGTGGCCCTGCCGCTGGCGTTCCTGCGCGGCCCGGACGGCGGCTGGCGGGCGAAGTGGCTGCACCTCCACCTCAAGGGCACCCCCAGCTCCAACCGGGTCGAGGGGAACCGGGTGTCGGTCGCCACGCTGCTGCGCGGCGTCGTCGAGCGGGAATACCTGACGGTCCGGTACCTCGCGGACCTGATGGCCGGCGCCGGCACCGTCGTCACCCGCTGGGACGGCGGGGCCGTCCCGGACGGACCGGTCACCTACATCGGGCTGGAACGCCCGGCGGGGCTGCACCCCGCCTCCGTCGTCGTCACCCCGGAAAATCTGCGCGACCTGATCCCCGGCTGACTGCTACCGTTGGCCCCGGCGAGGCCATGAAGGGGCTTCCTTCTCACACCTCCAACGTTAGTCCCTTCGCTTTCCTCGCCCTCGACATCGCGCCGGGGTGCCGTCACGGCACCCCGGCGTCGTCGTGCCCCGGGTGGGGGAAGATGACCAGGGTGCGCAGGCAGCCGGCGGCGGGACGATGGCGCCCCCTCGTGGGGCCGGCGGCGCGGCTGGGATCATGCACGCATGCCCGAGGAATCGAACCCGTTGTCAGGCCTGTGGCCACCCGCCCCGTCCGGTACCACCGACTGGCTGGTGGAGCTGTGCCATGACGGTACGACCGGCTTCATGCCACCGGTGATGCCCGACGCGGCCTGGGTGCTCAACGCCATGTACGAGCACGAGCGGGGGCCCGCCGAGACCTCGTACCACGAGTACCGCCAGGCGCGTCTGGCGGACGGGAGCGCTCAGCCCCGCAGCATCGCGGGCATCGACCTCGAAGTGGGTGTCTCCACCGGAGGCGGCCTGGGCCGCGCCGAGCACCCCGGCCCTGGTTGGCGGCGGCTGCGCTGGGCCGAGCTCGCGCGACGCACCGGTGACCCCGTCGTCCCCGACGGACTCCTGCCCTCCTACCGAGCCTTTCCCTCGGCCAGGAAGGAGGGCAGTTGGCCGCTCGGCATCGTTCCGCCCACCGAAGGAAGCCTGGACCGGCCGACCTGGAACCGACTGGTCACCGTCCTCACCGAGCACAGCCCCGCCGGCCCGGACACCCCCTGCCTGGCCTACTACAACCCGCTGATGCTCCAGACCTTCGACTTCGACAACCTCCATGTGCGGGCGGGTCGCCTCGGCGATGCCCCGATGCTGTACGACAACCCTGAGGTCCACTTCAGTCCGTCCAACCTCTGGGCCGAGGACCGGTCATGGGTCCTGTGCACCGACTACGACCTGTGGGCCACCAAGGTCGCCGGGCCCCCGGATCTCGTCGAAGCTCTGCTGGACGACCCCGAGATCGAGGCGATCCGGCTTCCCTGGGCTCCCTGAGGACGAGCCGGGGTCCGCCGTTCCCGCCCCGGACGTCCAGGATGACGACGGTGGGGAGCAGCCGGCGACCGGCCCCGGGACCGGGCCTCCTGGGGTGAGGCCGGCACGGAGGGAACGGGGCGCGTCCGGTACATCTGCCCCGCCCCCGCCCCACGCCACATTCCGACCGACGGGTGAGATCCGCCCGGACCACGGCGCGCCCCACGGGTTCGCCGGCCGGCCCGGTTACCGTCCAAGGGCGGGCGTTGCTGCGCCCTGCTTCCCGGCCCGGCCGCTTCTCCTCGTCGCGGCCGGGCCGCGCCGCTCTCCGGACGCCGGTACCCCTGTGGGCAGACGCTGACCGGGGGCAAACGGATCCTGCGGGAACGCACCCGGGTGAGTGCCTGCGGGACGTGGCTCGTCGTCCTGCCGGCCTCAGGCCGAAGCTGCGGCGACGCAGAACTCGTTGGCCTCCGGGTCGGCCATCATCACGTGGTGTCCGGTGAACTCCTCCAGGACGGTCCCGCCCGCCCGCACCAGCCGGTCGGCCTCCGCCCTGATCCGCGCCCACCGCTCGTCGGGGCCGCCGTGCCCGGGCACCCGGATGTCGAGGTGCAGCCGGTTCTTCGCCCTTTTGGGCTCCGGGACCTTGAGGATGGCGAGCCTGGGGCCGTCGCCGGCGGGGTCGCAGAGCCAGGCGCCGTCGTCGGCGGACTCGTCATCCGCCAGGTCGAACTGCGCGAGCCACTCCTCCCGCGTCCGGAAGGGGGCCGGCGGCGGTTCGTCGATATAGCCCAGCGCCGTCTTCCAGAAAACGGCGAGGAGCTGTGCGTCCGTGCAGTCGAGGGTCAGGTCGATTTTGGCTGCCATGACAGGACCGTACTGCGCAGCGCGTGGCGCGGGCCGTGGTGCACGGGTCAGCGGGCGCGTCGGACGGCGATGACGTTGTCCGTGACGGTCGCGGTTTCGCCGACGGGGCCGGTGGCGGTGCGCCGGGGTGCGTCGGCACCTACGACCTGCCAGGCGTCGTCGAGCTGCAGCGAAGCGACGACGTCCTCCGGTGCGGGGTGGTGGATGTCCTGGCCGGCCTGCCAGGACCAGGGGGCGGTGGAGGCGTGTTCGATCACGATCAGCAGCCCGCCGGGGGCGACCGCCCGGGTGGCGCGGCGCAGGACGTGTTCGCGGGAGATGGCGACCGGGGTGTGGAAGTAGGTGGCGGTGACCAGGTCGTAGGTGCCGTCGGGGAACGACCGGGCGAGGTCGTGCCGCCGGGTGCGAACCCGGTCGGTGACGCCCTCGGCCGCGGCGCCCGCCGACACGCGGTCGAGGGCGGTCTGTGACACGTCGACCGCGGTGACGTCCCAGCCCTGGCCGGCAAGCCAGAGGGCGTCGCCGCCGTGGCCGCACCCCAGGTCCAGGGCGATGCCGGGGCTCGGGTCCAGGCCGGCGAGCAGCGAGGTCAGGACGGCGTTGGGCCTGGTGCCCCAGTGCGCGTCCATACCGGCGTAGTGCTGCTCCCAGAAGTCTGCGGACTCGTCGACGCTGTTCATGCGCGGTGCCTTTCGGTGCGGGAGGTCATGAGGTGGCGGTGCCGGGTGCGGCGGCTTCGGACGATCAGGCCGGCGGCGGCGGGAGCTGAGTTCGAGGGCGGATCGGCAGGTACTGGGCGGGCCCGCTGCCACGACACTGCGGCGACGGCTGCCGGAGTTGCAAGCCCTCATGCCGTTTCAGCATGCTGGTGGACATGAGCGCCGCACGGGACGTCGAGAAGAAGGACCGGCTGGCCGCGGTCGGGCCGCGACTGCGAGAGCTCCGCCGACGTCACGGGCTGACGCTGGCCGGCCTCGCCGAACAGACCGGGATCAACGAGAGCACGCTCTCCCGCCTTGAGGGCGGCACCCGCAAACCGACCCTGGAGATGCTCCTGCCACTCGCCGAGGTCTACGCCGTGCCCCTGGACGAGCTCGTCGGCGCGCCCCGCACCGGGGACCCGCGCATCCACCTCGAGCCGGTCACCCGCAACGGCATGACCTTCGTACCGCTGAGCCGGCCCGGCGGCGTCCAGGCCCACAAACTGCTCATCCCGCCCCGGCCCGACACCGAACCACACCTGCGCACGCATGAGGGCTTCGAATGGGTCTACGTCCTGGCCGGCCGCCTGCGCCTGCTGCTCGGCGACAAGACCGTGATCCTCAAGCCCGGCGAAGCCGCCGAGTTCGACACCCACGTGCCGCACTGGCTCGGCCCCGACGACGAGCGCACCGTGGAACTCCTCATCCTGTTCGGCACCCAGGGAGAACGGGCCCACCTCAAGGCCCGCACTCTCTGACCCCCGCCCCCGCGACGATCCGCACCGTGCGGGGAGGCCGTCGCCGGCCGCCGGCGGCCTCAGCTGGGGGCACCGGGGCGGGGGGTATAGACGAAAGCTGGACCCTGGCAGAGAACTGCGGCATTCCGCGGTCGCCCCGCCCGCTGCGAGCCTCCAGGAGTGAGCCCTTCCCGAATCCCCGCCCTCGCCCCCGTCTCCGTCCCCACCGCCACGAGCAGCACGCCTGGCGGCGGTGACCCCGTCGGCACCGCGGCCTCGCAGCACGCCGCGCCGTACGCGGACGCCGTCCTTCGCACCGCCGGCCAGGACTGGCTGCGCCTCAACGTCCCCGGCCACGCGGCCGGCAGCCACCCGTCGACCGACCTGGCCGGGCTGTTCGGCGACGCCCCGCTGCGGCTGGACGTACCGCCGCTGCTGGAGGGGATCGACCTCGGCGCCAGCAGCCCGCTGGACCAGGCGCTGGGCCTCGCCGCCGAGGCCTGGGGCGCGCGCCGCACCTGGTTCCTCACCAACGGCGCGTCCCAGGGCAACCGCATCGCCGTCCTGGCGGCCCAGGCCCTCGGCGAGACCCTCGTGGTGCAGCGCAGCGTCCACTCCAGTGTCATCGACGGGCTGGTGCTCTCCGGCCTGCGGGCCGCCTTCGTCCATCCGTCGGTGGATCTGGAGCTCGGGATCGCCCACGGCGTGACCCCCGCGGATCTCGCGGCGGCGCTCTCGGCGGCCCCGGGCGCGGCGGCCGCCTACGTGGTGACACCCAGTTACTTCGGTGCGGTGGCGGACGTCCGGGGCCTGGCGGAGGTCGCGCACCGCGCCGGGGTGCCGCTGATCGTGGACGAGGCCTGGGGCTCGCACTTCGGCTTCCACCCGGGTCTGCCCGGCGGGGCTCTCGCCCACGGCGCCGACGTGGTGGTCTCCAGCACGCACAAGCTGGGCGGCAGCCTGACCCAGTCGGCGATGCTGCACCTGGGGGAGGGGCCGTACGCGGACGTGCTGGAACCGCAGCTCCAGCGGATCTTCCATCTGACCCAGTCGACCAGTGCGAGCGCTCTGCTGCTGGCCTCGCTCGATCTCGCCCGCCGCACCCTGGTCACCGGGCGGGAGGCGATCGGCTTCTCCCTGGCGGTGGCCGACGCGATGCGCGCCGCCGTCCGGGCGGGAGGCCGGTTCGGTGTCGTCAGCGACGGCTTCGGCCGGTTCGCCGACATCGTGGCCGCCGATCCGCTGAGGGTGGCGATCGACACCCGGGCCGGGGGCCTCTCCGGTCACGAGGCCCGACGGCGCCTGCTGAACGAGCACCGGATCATGGTCGAGGTCGCCACCGACTCCGCGATCGTCGCGGTGGTCGGCGCCGGCGCGGCCCCGGACCCGATGCGCTTCACCGAGGCCCTGCACGCGCTGCCCGTGCCGCCGAGCGGGCGGGCGGCGCCGGTCCGGATCCCGTTGCCGGCCCCGGGGCCGGTCCGGCTGACGGCCCGTGCGGCGTTCCTCGCGCCGAGCACGGTGGTGCCCGCCGAGCAGGCCGTCGGCCGGGTGTCCGCCGACACGCTGGCCGCCTACCCGCCGGGCATCCCCAACGTCCTCCCCGGTGAGGTGATCACCCAGGAGCTGGTCGACTTCTTCCGGCGCACCGCCGCCACTCCGGGCGGTCACGTCCGGGGCGCGGCCGATCTCGCCGTCAACACCCTGCGGGTGGTCGACGAGGGGGAGTAGCGGGGTGCGGGAACAGGCGGGGAGCCAGGCCGGCGTTCAGTCCGGTCCGGCCAGTACCCGTGCCTGCCGGCGAAGGGCGGCCAGCAGGTCCAGCGCGGCGGGCGACACGCCGGACCGGGGCATCGCGACCCCGATCTGGCGTGCCAGCACCAGGCCCGCCAGTTCCCGGACCACGATGTCCTCCCGGGGTCGGCCGAGGCCGAGCCGGGGCACCAGCGCCACCCCGATGCCGGCCGCGACGAAGCCCTGCATCACGCCGTAGTCGTCGGTCCGTAGCGCGTGCACCGGCTCGAACCCCTCCCGTGCGCAGGCCCGGCCGAGCAGCCGGTCGCACGGGTCGGCGTCGGTGGTGCCGACGATCCAGGCCTCCTCGCGCAGCGCGGCCAGCGGGACGCGTTCCACCCCGGCCTGGGGGTGGTCGGCGGGCAGGACGAGCAGCAGCGGGTCCTCCATCAGCGGATGGACGGCGAAGTCCTCGTCCAGCCCGAGCCGGTCGCCGGGCTGCGAGAAGACCAGGGCGAGGTGGAGTTCCCGGCTGCGCAGGCCGGCCAGCAGGTCGGGCAGTTCGCCCTCGGTCAGCGACACCCGCACCCCGTGCCCGTGCACCTGCCGGACGGCCGGCGGCAGCAGCAGCGCCCCCGCGGTCGGGAAGGTGCCGACCCGCAGCGCGACCGAGCCCTGTTCGACCAGGCCGCGGACCTCCCGCTCGGCCAGCCCGATCCGGGCCAGCACGGCCTCGGCGTGCGTCAGCAGCGTCTCCCCGGCCTCGGTGAGGACCGCGCCGCGCGGGCCGCGCTCGACCAGTCTGGTCCGGAAGTGCGCCTCCAGGGTGGCGAGATGGTGCGTGATCGTGGGCTGGCTGTGCTGCAGTGCTCGGGCGGCCGCGGCGAGCGAGCCCTCGCGGGCGATCGCGCGCAGCACGTGCAGGTGGCGCAGTTCGAGCATGAAGTGCCTTGCTGTCGGGCCGGGCCGGGCCCGGCCGTCCGGCTCCGCGGGGTGGGCCCGCCGCGCCGTAGGAGGGCCCTTCACCATTGCAGCGCAGGTCGACCCGGGCGGCCACCGTGGGCCGAACGGGTGGCCGCGGGGCGGTGCGGGGCGGTGCGGGGCGGTGCGGGGCGAGGCGGGCGGTGCGGGGCGGTGCGGGGCTGTGCGGGGCGAGGCGGGTGGCCGCAGTGCGGGGCGAGGCGGGCGGTGCGGGGCGAGGCGGGCGTCAGGACGGCCGGCGGTGGTCGGTGCCGGTTCCTGCGCCGGCCTCGGCCCCGGCCACCGGGCGGGCCGGCCTCGTCGCGGGCCGGCGCAGGAAGAAGTAGAGCGTGGGGACGAGATAGGCCACCCAGACGACGACCTGCAGCACGGTGGGGTCGGGCTGGAAGTTCAGGATGCCCTTGAGCAGGGTGCCGTACCAGCTGTCCTTCGGGATGGTGGCGGTGATGTCGAAGGCCAGGTTGTGCAGGCCGGGGAGCCAGCCGGCCTCCTGCAGGTCGTGGACGCCGTAGGCGAGGACGCCCGCCGCGACGACGATCAGCAGGGCGCCGGTCCAGGTGAAGAACTTGGCGAGGTTGATCCGCAGGGCGCCACGGTAGAACAGCCAGCCGAGCAGGACGGCGGTCAGCAGGCCGAGCGCGGCGCCGACGAGCGGGCGGACGCCGTCCCCGGTGGCCTGGACGGCCGACCAGATGAACAGGGCCGTCTCCAGCCCCTCCCGCCCGACGGCCAGGAAGGCGGTCGTGACCAGGGCGACGGTGCCGAGCGCGATGGCCTCGTCCAGCTTGCCGTGCAGATCGGCCTTGAGATGGCGGGCCGTGCGGCGCATCCAGAAGACCATCCAGGTCACCAGGCCGACGGCGGCGATCGACAAGGTTCCGCCCAGCGCCTCCTGGGCCTCGAAGCTCAGCTGGGCGGAGCCGTACTGCAGCAGCGCCCCGAAAGCCATGCTGAGGACGACGGCGGCGGTGATCCCGGCCCACACCGGAAGGAGCTTGTCCCGGCGCTCGGTCTTGACCAGGTAGGCGATCAGGATGCAGACGATCAGGCTTGCCTCGAGGCCCTCGCGGAGGCCGATCAGGTAGTTGGCGAACACACGTTCTCCTCGGATGGTGGTCCGGCCGGGGCAGCCCTACCGGAACAGGGAGCGGCCCCAGGAGTCGCCCGGCCCGCGGACCCCGGGCGGGCAGGCGAAGTGGGCGGAGCCGACGTGCTGGACGTACTCGTTCAGGGCGTCGTCCGAGGCGAGGTGGTGCTGCAACGGGACGAACGCCGACCGGGTGTCGCGCTGGTAGGCGAGGAAGAACAGTCCGGCGTCCAGGCGGCCCAGACCGTCCGTGCCGTCGGTGAACGAGAAGCCCCGCCGCAGGATCGCCGCCCCGGCGTCGGAGCCGGGGTGGGCCAGCCGGACGTGGGCGCCGTCCGGCATCGCCGCCAGGACGGGGCTGTCACGCTCGTGCTGCCGGCCGAACGGCGCGCCCTCCGCCTTGGTCCGGCCGAAGACGTCCTGCTGCTCCTTGAGCGAGGTCCGGTCCCAGGTCTCGATGTGCATCCGGATCCGCCGCGCCACCAGGTAGGACCCGCCGGTCATCCATTCCGGGCCGTCGCCGGCGGCCACCCACACATGGCGCGCCGGCGCCCGGGCGTCCGTCCCGGCGATGTTCCGGGTGCCGTCCTTGAAGCCCATCAGGTTGCGCGGGGTCTGCGCCTCGGGCGTGGTGGAGGACGTCCTGCCGAACCCCAGCTGGGACCAGCGCAGGGCGACCCGGCCGAACCCGATCCGGGCCAGGTTGCGGATGGCGTGCACGGCCACCTGCGGGTCGTCGGCGCAGGCCTGGACGCACAGGTCACCGCCGGAGGGCTCCGGATCGAGCCGCTCGCCGGGGAACGGCGGCAGGTCGACCAGCGCGGCCGGGCGCCGCGCGGCGAGGCCGAAGCGGTCCGGACCGCCCCTGGTGAACAGGGTCGGGCCGAAGCCCGGTGTCAGGGTCAGCCGGGAGGCGGGCAGGCCGAGCGCTTCACCGGTGTCGTCGGGCGGTCGCGCGGGCGGCCCGGTCGCCCCGTCACCGACCTCGTGGCCGGCGGTCATCGCGGCGGCCGCCGCCGTCCACTCCCGCAGCAGGTCGGCCAAGGCGGCCCGGTCGGTGGTGGTGACGTCGAAGGCGGCGAAGTGCCGCCGGTCCTGGACGGGCGTGGCGATGCCCGCCTGGTGCTCGCCGTGGAAGGGGACGAGCCGCCCGCCCGGGGCGTTCGCCGCCGAGGGCTCGTCCCCGGCGACCAGGGCGGCCGAGGCGGTGCCGGCGGCTCCCGGGGCAGCCCCGGCTCCGGCCCAGCTCAGCAGCACGCGCCGGCTCGGCCGCCGTCGGTCGGGCTGAGTGCCTGGGGGCGCATCGGGGTCCGGCGGCGGGGCGGGCTCGTCCATGACCGGTCACTCCCCGCTCAGGTCGACGCCGGTGACGCCGGTGACGCCGGCACTGACGGTGCTGACGCCGAAGCCGAAGCCGAAGCCGAAGCCGCTGCTGAAGCTGGTACTACGGTGATCTTCTGGCGGATGCCGTCCCCGGTCATGCCGGGTTTGCAGGCGATCTCGTAGGAGCCGGGCCTGAGCTCGGCGGTGACGGTCGCCCTGGTGCCGGGGCCGATGTTCTCCCGCTCGGTGACGATCCGGTCCCCCGGCGCGTACACGTACACCTCGGTGACCTTCGAGCCGGTGTTGCTGACCGCGATGCTCACCGGCCCTGCGGGCAGGGTGTTCACGGACACCTGGCAGGCGGTGTCGGAGGCGTCCACCTGGACCGTCCCGGAGCCGGACGAGCCGCCCCCGGAACTCGAACAGCCGGTCAGGGCCGAGGCGGCGGTGGCGGCCACGAGGGCGCCGAAGGGTAGCAGCGGACGGGTACGGCAGGCGGCGGGCATGGGTCTCCCTCGACCGGAACAGGGCCCCCGCGCGGGCGTCGTGCGGGGCGAGGGTCACCCCTTGCAAGCTAAGGCATACCTTGGTTAGGGGGTCCGAACCCGGCCACACGACCGGTGGCGCGTCGCCTCCCGGGCGGCGGCAGGCTCACGGCTCCGGGCCCGTTTTCGACAGCCGCTCCGGCGGGCCGGCCGCGGGCCCGCCGGACCGGGCGACGGTGCCCGCCCGCCGGACCGGGCGACGGTGATCGTGCGTCGGACCGGGCGTCGGCGACCTGTCGGGCCGGGAGGCGGCGTCGACGGGCACCCGGGTGAACGGTCGCCCATCCGGGTCGGCTACTGTCTGCAACCATGCAGAAGATCACACAGGTGTTCGGGGTTGCCGCCATCGGCAGCGCGTTCGCGCTGCTCGCTGGCTGTTCCTCCGCGCAGCCTCCGGCCGTCTCCAGTACCGCGCGCCCCGCCGCCTCGGTGCCCGGGACGGCAGCACCATCGCTCTCCGTGTCGGCGCAGCCTGTGGTGGCGAGCCGGGCTCAGTCCGCCGTGGCCGGTGCCGCCGCGGTGATGAACATCCTGCACCGCGGGGGGAAGCCGTCGGCCGAGACCTGCGCTGCGCAGTGGAACGAGCTTCCGCCGGAGAAGCAGGCGAGCCTGGACCACGACGGCTTCGACGCGGGCTGCTTCGGCGCCTCCCAGCCCGACGTGGTCTCCTTCGGGCCGGGGGCCGGGCCGAGCCCGACCGGGACGCCCGGGCAGCCCTGATCCCTGGCAGCCCTGATTCCGGGACAGCCCTTGCGCCCGGACGGTCCTGACGCCGGGCCGCCGGTCCGCCCGCCGCCCGGACCGGCTGCGCAGGGAGCTCGTTCCGTACCCTGTCCCCGTGCCCGCCTCCCGACTGAACCGCGTAGCCGTCCTGGTGCTCGACGGCGCGAAGCCGCTCGACGTCGGCATCCCCGCGCAGGTGTTCACCACCCGCGCGAGCATGCCGTACGAGGTACGGGTCTGCGGCGCGGCGCCGGGGCTGGTGGCCGGTGGTGACGGCCTGTCGTACCACGTCGCCCATGGTCTCGACGCGCTCGGCTGGGCGGACATCGTCTTCGTCCCCGGCTACCGGATTCCCGACCGGGACGCTCCCTCGCCGGCCGTGCTGGACGCGCTGGTGGCCGCCCACGACCGGGGCGCGCGGCTCGCCGCGATCTCCACGGGTGCGTTCGCGCTGGCCGCCACGGGCCTGCTCGACGGCCGGCGCGCCACCACGCACTGGCACTACACCAAGGCGCTCGCCGCGAAGTACCCGCTGGTCCGCGTCGACGAGAACGTCCTCTTCGTCGACGAGGGCAGCGTACTGACCTCGGCCGGCGCCGCTTCGGGCATCGACCTGTGTCTGCACGTCCTGCGCGGCGACCTCGGCGTGGCCGCCTCGAACCACGCGGCCCGGCGCCTGGTCGCCGCCCCCTACCGGAGCGGCGGCCAGGCGCAGTACGTGCCGCGCAGCGTGCCGGAGCCGATCGGCGAGCGGTTCGCCGCCACCCGCGAGTGGGCGCTGCACCGGTTGGGCGAGCCCCTGACCCTGGAGATGCTCGCCCGGCACGCGGCGGTGTCGCCGCGCACGTTCTCCCGGCGCTTCGTCGAGGACACCGGCTACACGCCGATGCAGTGGGTCATGCGCGCCCGCGTCGACATGGCCCGGGAGCTGCTGGAGCGCTCGGAGCGGGGCGTCGAGCAGATCGCAGCCGACACCGGCCTCGGCACCGGGGCCAACCTGCGGCTGCACTTCCAGAGCATCCTGGGCACCACGCCGAGCGAGTACCGGCGCACCTTCGCCCAGGGCGAGTAGCCCGGGCCCTACGAGTGGTCCGGGCCGTAGGAGTGCGGTGGCGCACGGTGGCGCGGCCTGTCGCCGGGCGGCCGGCGGGGTGCACGGGCCTCACCGGAAGGCGCGTGCGCCGGTTGGCGCGATCCTTACGAACCATGGCACTCACGCCGCTGCCACGGGCGAGCGCCGCGCGCGAGTCTGGTGTCGACAGATCTGGTGATCGGTGGAAGGGACACCACTCATGACTCGTATCGCTATCAACGGATTCGGCCGCATCGGGCGCAACGTGCTGCGTGCTCTGCTGGAGCGCGACAGCAAGCTGGACGTGGTCGCCGTCAACGACCTCTCCGAGCCCGCCACTCTTGCCCGGCTGCTCGCCTACGACACCACGGCCGGCCGGCTGGGCCGCCCGGTGACCGTCGACGGGGACACCCTCGTCGTCGACGGACGCCGCATCAAGGTGCTCGCCGAGCGGGAACCGGCGCAGCTGCCGTGGGCCGAGCTCGAGGTCGACATCGTGCTGGAGGCGACCGGTCGGTTCACCTCGGCCTCGGCCGCCGGCGCCCACCTCGCCGCCGGCGCGCGGAAGGTGCTCGTCTGCGCGCCCTCGGACGGTGCGGACGTCACGCTCGCCTTCGGCGTGAACACCCATGCCTACGACCCCGCCCTGCACACCATCGTCTCGAACGCCTCCTGCACGACCAACGCGCTCGCGCCGCTGGCCTCGGTGCTCGACGACCTGGCCGGCATCGAGCACGGGTTCATGACCACCGTGCACGCCTACACGCAGGAGCAGAACCTGCAGGACGGTCCGCACCGCGACCCGCGCCGGGCCCGCGCCGCCGCCGTCAACATCGTGCCCACCACGACCGGCGCCGCGAAGGCGATCGGCCTGGTGCTGCCCGGTCTCGACGGCAAGCTGTCGGGTGACTCGATCCGGGTGCCGGTCCCGGTGGGCTCGATCGTCGAGCTCAACACCACGGTGGCCCGCGAGGTGACCCGCGCCGAGGTGCTGGCGGCCTACCGCACCGCGGCGGAGGGACCGCTCGCCGGCATCCTGGAGTACTCGGAGGACCCGCTGGTCTCCTCGGACATCACCGGCAACCCGGCCTCGTCGATCTTCGACTCGGCCCTGACCCGGGTCGAGGGCCGGCACATCAAGGTCGTCGCCTGGTACGACAACGAGTGGGGCTTCTCGAACCGGGTGATCGACACGGTCGGTCTCCTCGCCGCCCGCTGACCTGGGGCGAGGCGGACCCCGGGCCGTTCAGGGTGACCGCCGGCCCGACCTGTCGGGCCGGCGGCGCCGGCACCCGGTGCCACGCGGCCCTGTGCGTGCGGCCCTGTAGTCCCGCTCCGCCCGAACGCGATGCCCCAGGCAATCGCGCACCAAGTTGTCAGCGGGCGTCCTGGGGGCCGCGGTCTTCCTCGACGCTGTCGGTGTCCTCGGTGTCCTCGGTGTCCTCGGCGGCCTGCGATTCCTCGCTGCTGCGGGCGAGCCGGCGCAGGTCGGGGAGCAGGGCGGGAAGGCCCGCGGCGTACCGCCCGACCTCGGCGCGGTCGGGCAGCGGATGGTAGAGGAAGCAGATCCTGTTCCCCCGGACGCTGACCGCGGGGGCTCCCAGTGCGGCGAGGCGATCGGTCAGGTCGCCGGCCATGAGGGCCTCGGTGAGCTTCTGCGAGCTGGGCGATGCCATCGGGATGTAGAGGCCCGGCCGGGTGACCGGGATCCGAAGGGCGGCGGCGCCCCATTCCCGTTCGAGCCGGATCGGCGGCACGCTCTCCGGGATCTCGTAGCAGAACAGCAGCCAGTGCAGGCCGCGTCGCTGTTCAAGCCGCGTGAACCAGGCGACGGTGATCGTCTGCCCGTCCTGGCCCGGGCCGGTGACGGTGGTGCCGCGCGGGGCATCCAGCCAGGGGTAGTGCGGTAGGTGGTCGTGCCAGGACTCGGTGCGCTCCAGCACGCGCCAGCCGGGGCGGCGGCCGAGGGCCCGTAGCAGCCGCTCGGCGGCCCTCAGCCGGCCGGAGGCGCGGATCTCCCGGGTCAGTCCATAGGCGATCGGCGCCATCAGTAGGGTGGCGAAAAAGATCCAGCCGGCCATACCGTCCCCCTCACCTCGCCCGCGACCAGCGCGGGGAGCCTCCATGTGAACGCACATCGTAGACGGCATGTCTGACACTGCGTCGCCGATGGGTCGGACATCGCCGAAGGGCCGGACGCGGAGCGCAGGGCCCGCCGGTCGGGCTCGGCAGGCAGGTCCGGTCCCGGGCGGCCCCCTCGGGCCCTCGCGCGGCCCCCGCGCACCCCCTGTGCCGCCCCCGCGCACCCCCTGCGTCACCCTCGTCCGGCCACTGCGGCCGAGTGCGCCGTCCGCCCGGAGCGCGGCGCCACGGTCGCCGCCGGGGTGCGGCACCATCCCGGTGGCCGGTGGCCGGTGGAGGGTTCGCGGGTTCGGTGGCCCGGGGCGCGAGGGTCACCGAAGGTGTTCGCACCGGAGCGGTGCGTCCTTGCAGGTGAAAGCGGAGACGTTTGATCGATTTCTATTAGCTCAAATGTTCGAACAGGCTCTAGGGTGGGTGTCAGGTGGGGGCGCCGGAGATCAGGACATGGGGGTCGTGGAGCTAGGAGGCGACCACCGTTGTTCACGCATCTGCACGTCGCCTCGGGGTACTCCGTCCGCTACGGGGCCTCCCTGCCCGACCGCCTGGCCGAGCGGGCCGCCGAGCAGCGGATGGGTGCGCTGGCGCTCACCGACCGCGACACGGTCGCCGGGGCGGTGCGCTTCGCCAAGGCCTGCCTCCGGGCCGGGGTGCGGCCGGTGTTCGGCGCCGACCTCGCCGTCCCCCTGCTGGAGCCGGCCGCCACCACCGCGACGGCCGCCCGCCGGAAGACCCCGGCGCGCGGGGGAGCGTTCGTCGACGAGTCCGCCCCGCGGATCACCCTGCTGGCCCGCGACCGCACCGGCTGGGCCAACCTGTGCGCGCTGATCACCGCTGCCTGGGCCGCCCGCGCCGAGTCCGGCGGCGGCCAGCCGATCGTCCCCTGGACCGCCCTCCAGCAGCACACCGAAGGCCTCACCGCCCTGCTCGGCCCCGCCTCCGAACCCGTCCGGGCCCTCGCCGCCGGCCGCCCCGACCGGGCCACCGAACTCCTCGCCCCCTGGCGCGAGGCCTACGGCCCGCACCTGCGCCTGGAGGCCGTCCACCACCGCCGCACCGGCACCGGACCGGGCTCGCTGCGCCTCGCCGCCCGCACCGTCGGCCTGGCCGCCGACCTCGACCTGCTCGCCGTCCTCACCAACGCCGTCCGCTACGCCGACCGCGCGCAGGCGCCGGTCGCGGACGTGCTGGACGCCGCCCGGCTGCTCGTCCCCGTCCGGGCCGGGCGGACCTGCAACGGCGAGCGCTTGCTGAAGGACAAGCCGGAGATGGCCGCGCTGGCGGAGGAGGTCGCCCGGGCGGCCGGCCAGGAGAACGGCGGCGCGGCCCACCTGCTCGCCACCACCGAGCGCACCGCCGGCGACTGCCGCCTCGACCCGGAGTCCGACCTCGGCATCGGCCGGGTGCACTTCCCGGAGGAGCACGTGATCGGCGCGGCGCCGGGTACCTCGGCGCGCACGCTGCGCCGGCGCTGCGAGGCCGCGATGGTCCGCCACGGCTACGACCGCTCCGCCACCATGCGCACCCGCCTGGAGGAGGAGCTGCGGGTGATCCAGACCCTCGGCTGGCCGACCTACTTCCTGACCGTCGCCCAGGTCGTCGACGACGTACGGGAGATGGGCATCCGGGTGCAGGCTCGCGGTTCGGGCGCCGGCTCCCTGGTCGTCCACCTGCTCGGCATCTCGTTCGCGAACCCGCTGGACCACGAACTGATCATGGAGCGCTTCCTGAACCTGCGCCGTAAGTCGCTGCCGGACATCGACATCGACGTCGAGTCGGCCCGCCGCCTGGACGTCTACCGGCGGATCATGGACCGCTTCGGCACCGACCGGGTCTGCACCCTCTCCATGCCCGAGACCTACCGGGTCCGCTGGGCGATCCGCGACGCCGGCCTCGCGCTCGGCCTGCCCCCCGACGAGACCGGGACCCTGGCGAAGGCCTTCCCGCACCTCACCGCCCGCTCCGCGAAGACCGCCCTCGCCGAACTCCCCGAGCTGCGGCAGCTCGCCGAGCACGCCCACCGCTACGGCCGGCTCTGGGACCTCGTCGAGGGCCTGGACGCGCTGCCCCGCGGCACCGCCATGCACCCCTGCGGCGTCATCCTCTCCGACGACACCCTCCTGCGGCGCACCCCCGTCTTCCCCACGGCCGGCGAGGGCTTCCCGGCCTCCCAGTTCGACAAGGAGGACGTCGAGGACCTGGGCCTGCTCAAACTCGACGTCCTCGGGGTCCGGATGCAGTCCTCCATGGCCTACGCCGTCCAGGAGATCGAACGCACCACCGGCGAACGGATCGACCTCGACGACCGCACCCAGGTGCCCCTCACCGACCCCGAGGCCTACCGGCTGCTCCGCGAGGGCGAGAGCCTCGGCGTCTTCCAGCTCGAATCGCCCGGGCAGAAGGACCTGCTCGGCCGCCTGCAGCCGGAGACCTTCGAGGACCTGGTCGCCGAGATCAGCCTGTTCCGGCCCGGCCCGGTCCAGGCCGACATGATCAAACCGTTCCTGCTCGGCCGGCACGGCAAGAAGCCGGTCAGCTACCCGCACCCCGATCTGGAGCCGTGGCTGCGCAGCACGTACGGCGTGGTCATCTTCAACGAGCAGGTGGCCGGGGTCTTCGCGACCATGACCCGCACCGACCTGGCCATGGGGGAGGAGGCCCGCCGCGCGCTCGCCGAGCCGGAGCGGATCGCCGCCCTGGAGTCCTGGTACCGCAAGGCCAGTGCTTCGGCCGGCCGCCGTCCCGAGGTGATCGACCGGGTCTGGACGATGCTCAAGAACATGGGCGCCTACGGCTTCGCCCGCTCGCACGGGGTGGCGTTCGCCCTGCCCACCCTGCAGTCGGCCTGGCTGAAGGCGCACTACCCGGCGCCGTTCTACGCCGGACTGCTGGAGCACGACCCCGGCATGTACCCGAAGCGCCTGGTGCTCGCGGACGCGCGCCGGCGCGGCGTGCCGGTGCTGCCCGTCGACGTCCAGCACTCCGGCACCGACTACCGCACCGAGCAACTCCCCGACGGCCGCCTGGGCCTGCGCATCCCGCTCGCCGACGTACGCGGCATCACCGACGAGGAGGCCGCCAGGATCGCGGCGGAGCGCCCCTACACCGACATCCCCGACTTCTGGGCCCGGGCCCGCCCCAGCCAGCCGGTCGCCGACCGCCTGGTCCGCATCGGCGCCCTCGACGCCCTCGCCCCCGGCGCCCACCGCCGCGAACTCCTGCTCCAGCTCGACGAACTCCACCGCCAGCACCGCACCGCCCAGATCCCCGCCCAACTCGTCCTCGCCCCGCCCGCCGCCCCGGCGGCCGGCAGCACCGGCCTGCCCGCGATGACCCCGGACGAGGAACTGCAGGCCGAACTGGAGGTGATCGGCATGGACGCCTCCCGCCACCTGATGGAGCCCTTCCACCCGCTGCTCGCCGAGCTCGGCGTCACCCCCTCCCACCAGCTGGGGGAGCGGACGGCGGGGGAGACCGTCCTGGTGGCCGGGGCGAAGGTCGCCATCCAGACCCCGCCGATGCGCTCCGGCCGCCGTACCATCTTCGTCTCGCTGGACGACGGCAGCCAGGGCGGGCAGGTCGACCTCACCTACTTCGACGACACCCACGCCCAGGCCGCCCACCCGCTGTTCCACCACTTCCTGATCCTGGGCCGGGGCACCGTCTCGCGCCGCGGCCGGTCGGTCACCGTCATCGGCACCCACGCCTGGAACCTCCAGGACATCGCCGACGCCCACGCGAGCGGCGGCACCGCCGCCGTCCGCGCCCTCCTCGCCGCGACCCCGCCGGCGGGACCGGACAGCCCGGACCCCGAGGGCGAGCGCCCGGCCCGCCGCCGCCCGGGCGCCGGCCCCGGCCGCCTCTGGCACGCCTCTCCCGGCTCCGCGGGCTGACTCGGCGCTTGTCGGGTGGGCCAGGTGTCGGCGCCGGACCTCCAGCTCGCGGCCGACGGGACCAGGGAGCCGCCCGGGACCCGGCAGGACGGGCGGCGGCCCGGCAGACCGACAGGCGGCGTGACCTACCAGCCCGAACGTAGGCCCAGGGCGCTGTGCTGCACGTACGCGGCGGGGACATCCGCGTTCCCCGACCCCTGGCGGGTCAACTCCACCAGTCCCTGGCAGACCTTCCACGACGGTACCGCGGTCACGTCCAACAGCTTCGTCAACGCCTGGAACTGGAAGAACGGCGGTGTGGTCTGCAAGATGTACAGCACCGCCGAGGCCGCCTATGCCGACCTGCAGTCCGACAACCTGGACGTGCTGGACCAGGTCCCGCCGTCGGCACTGGCCGGCTACCGCAGCGACCTCGGCAGCCGCGCGATCGACGCCCCGCAAGGCGGGATCTCCAGGACTACCCGCTCAACGCCAACTTCCTCTCCGACGTGAGCTCCAGTCCCGCCACGTCCTGGCGGTCAGGCCTTCGCGACGTGCCCCGGCTCGCTCCGGCGGCGACGGGGTCAGTGCGAGCCGGCCCTGGACCGGCGGTGGTAGTCCACCGTGACGACCGCCAGCAGCGGGCCCCAGAGCAGCAGCGGGGCGTAGCAGAGGGTCATGGTCAGGCCGGCCAGGCCGTGTGGTGCCTCCGGGCTGCCCATGGCGTCCGGGCCGTACCATCCGCCGAAGCCGGCGGCGAAGGTGATGGCGGTGACGGCGAGTGCGCCGAGTCCGGCCGGGATCACGGCGGCGCGTGGATGGACTCGGCGGCCGCCGATCAGCGGCAGCCAGCGGGGGGTGACCCGGCCCCAGGGGCGGACGAGGCCCAGCGAGAGGAAGGCCAGCGTCTCGGCGAGCGCGCTCAGGGCGAGCACGTAGAGGGTGCCCCAGCCCGGCATGTGAGCCGTCATCTGCTGTTCCGTCGCGCCGGAGAAGCCGACCGGGACGCCGACGCCCAGGGCGATCCGCCAGAGCCCGGACGGGACGGCGGTCAACGCCGCGACCTTGGCCACCCGGACCGCCCACGGTGCGGCGGGCCGGTACGGGAGGGCGGTGGAACCGGCACGGGTGGTGGGGGTGACAGCGGTGTCGAGCATCGGAGTTCCTCTCGTCGTTCGGTGTGCCTCCAGACTCGCGGCGGGCCGGGTACCGGCGGCAGATGCCGATCGGCAGGTCTGCGGGCACCCCGACGCCCCGGTATGTGCCGTTCGGCACAGGCGGATACACCTCTCGGTGCATAGGCTGGCCGCATGATCGGGCAATGGGGGAGCATCGTGCCGGTGCTCGCGGTGACGGCCGCGGTATGGATCAGGAAGCCACGACCGACGGCGACGGCCGGGGCGCTCTCGCTCGCGCTGACCGCCGTCGGGGCGGCATCGGGTGGCTTCGGCGAGGACGGCCCGGCAGGGTTGGTCGGAGTGGTCGAACTGGTCGGTCTGCTGGCCCTGGTGACGGTCACGGTGCGCACCGGCCGGGGCCGGACGGCCGTCGGGCTCCTGACGGTGGCGCTGCTCTGCTGGCCGCTGCGCTTCGGCGCGCCGGTCGAGGGCTGGCAGCAGGTCGGACTGCTCGGCTTCGGCGCGGTCGGGGCCCTGGGGGCGGCGCTGGTCGGCTTCTACCTCTGGTCGCTGGACGGGCTGCGCCGCCGCGAGGTGGCGGCCGCGCGCCGCGCCGAACAGCTGGAACTCGCCCACGACCTGCACGATTTCGTGGCGCACGACGTGAGCGGCATGCTCGCCCTGGCCCAGGCGGGCGGCTTCCTGGCAGGGCCCCATCCCGAGCTGGCCGAGGTGTTCCGGCGGATCGAGCAGTCCGGCCGGCAGGCGCTCTCCTCGCTGGACCGCACGGTCGCCCTGCTGCACACCCCGGACCAGGACGACGCCGCTCGCCGGTCCCCGCAGCCCGGCCTGGCCGAACTCCCGGCGCTGGCCGAGCGGTTCACCGCCTCCGGCGCCGCCCAGGTCCGGCTCGACCTGCCCGAGCAGCCGCTCGCTCGTGAGGCCGGGGCCACCGTCCATCGGATCGTGGTCGAGGCGCTGACCAATGTCCGACGGCACGCCCCCACCGCCCGGGCGGTCACGGTGTCCGTACGCCGGCTCGACGGGCAACGGCTGGAGTTGACCGTCGCCGACGACGGCAGGGCGGCCGAGAGCCCGACCCGACGCCGGGGCGGACACGGCCTGAGCGCCCTGGCGGCCCGGGTCGAGGCCCTCGGCGGTACGCTCGACGCCGGGCGCACCGGGCAGGGCTGGCTGGTCACCGCGACATTTCCGCTGCCGCCCGAGGGGGCCTCGTGACCATCCGCATCCTGCTGGCCGACGACCACGACGACATCCGCGCCGCCTACCGGATGATCCTGGACGCACAGCCCGACCTGACCGTGATCGCGGAGGCCGCCGACGGCCTCGCCGCACTCGAACAGGCCCGCCTGCTGCGACCCGACGTCGTACTGGCGGACATCCGGATGCCGAAACTGGACGGCCTGGAGCTGACCAGGCAACTGGCCGGGCCCGAAGCGGCCGACCCGCTGCGGGTGGTCGTGGTGACCACCTTCGACCTGGACGATTACGTGCACGCCGCGCTCCGGCACGGGGCCGCCGGCTTCCTGCTCAAACGCTCCAGCCCCGCCCTGCTGGTCGAGGCGGTCCGAGCGGCGGTGGCCGGCGACACCCTGATCAGCCCGCAGATCACCGTCCGGCTGCTGCGCCAACTCGCCACCCCCGCAGCGGTCTCGTCGCCCGCCGGGCCGGCCGAGCCGCTGACCCCCAGGGAGAGCGAGATCGCCGAACTGGTCTCGGGCGGGGCGACCAATGCGGAGATCGCCGCGCGGTTGTTCATCTCGGCCGGCACGGTCAAGAACCACCTGGCCACCATCCAACGCAAGCTCGGCGTACGGAACCGGGTCGGCATCGCCGCCTCGGTCTGGGGTGAACGCCGATAGCGGGACGGCCGACAGGACGAACCGCAGGCGGCGAGCGATCCGAACTCCGCCGGTGCGCTCGGGCCGCCCGCACGAGCGTCGTCCCGCCGGACGACGGCAGTCAGAGCGGGCAGGTCGGCCTCACCCATGCCGACGACACCCCCGCCCAGGCCGCCCACCCGGTCTTCCAGCACTTCCTGATCCTGGGGCGGGGTACCCCACACCAGCCGCAGCAGGCCCTACCCCAGGGTGCGAGCCCGTTCGACCACCTCGGCCGGGGCCTTGGCCACCGAGCCGGTGTCGAACGGGGGCTGCGGGTCGTACTCGGTGTAGAGCTGGATCGCCCGGGCGGTGGTCTCGTCGCTGAGCAGGCCGGCCAGCCGGATCGCCATGTCGATACCCGAGGACACCCCGGCCGAGGTGATGATCCGGTCCCGGCGGACGACCCGTTCGGGGGTGTAGACGGCGCCGTACGCCTCCAGTTCGGCGACCGCGCCCCAGTGGGTGGTGGCGCTCAGACCGTTCAGCAGACCGGCCGCCCCGAGCACCAGGGCGCCGGTGCAGACCGAGGTGGTGAAGCGGGTACCGGCGTGGACGCGGCGCACCCAGTCGAGGAAGTCGGGGTCGCCTGCCACGGTCCGGGCGCCCCTCCCCCCGGGGATCAGCAGGACGTCGCAGTGTTCCACCTCGGAGTACCTGGTCGGGACGTGCACCGGCAGTGCGCCCAGCACGTCCTGCACCAGACCGGGCTCAGGGGTGACGAAGCGCACGGTGGCGCCGGGCACATGAGCCAGGATCTCGTACGGTCCGATCGCGTCGAGCGGCTCGAAGCGGTCGAAGAGCGGGATCACGATGTCCATGTGGCGCATCGTAGCCAGTAGACGTCGAGGCTGGGCGCGGAGGCGACCGCGGCGCGGAAGGCGGACGACCGTTCGTCGATCAGTCGTAGCAGGCCGGCGAACTCAAGTGGCGTGGTCACAGGGACTATCTGTCACTGTGTTCCGGTATCCGGACAGTGATTTCCCCAGCAGCCGCGGGGGCGCGCGGCCGGGCCGCGCGCCCCGGACTCACCGTCCTCATGCTGAAACGATCAGGCACTCACGCCCGCCGGCCCGCCGCACCGCCGGCCGGTCCGGGGCCCGCCACCGGGCCGAGGGCGGTGCTAACGCGGCGGGATGGGGCGGTCGTAGACGTTGTCCGGGGTGACGATCTCGGTGATCGCCCGGGCGAGCAGCGTGCTCGGCTCCTGTCCCTGGGCCCGGACGTCCGTGTTGATCAGGAGCACCAGGGTGGCCTTCTGCGCGGGCAGATGGACGGTCACGCTCTCGTAGCCCGGCAGCGAGCCGTTGTGTCCGATCCATCCGCCGGTCTCGAAGATCCCGAGGCCGTAGCTCGTGCCCGGGAACCCGGTCGGCAGGGTCTTGAGCCGCTCCGCCTGGGTCTCCGGGCTGAGCAGCGTTCCGGTGGCGACGATCTCGGCCCAGCGGCGCAGGTCGGGCAGGTCCGAGATCATCGCTCCGGCCGCCCAGGCCCAACTGGGGTTCCAGTCCGTCGCGTCGGTGATCTCGCCGCTCGGCGTCTCGTCGCTGTAGCCGTGAGCGTGAGGATTCGGGAACTCCGTGCCCCTGGGGAACAGCGTGTGGCGCAGGTGGGCCGGGCGGAGCACCTGCCGGCGGACGAAGTCGGCCAGGCGCAGGCCGCTGACCTTCTCGACCATCAGGCCGAGCAGGACGAGGTTGGAGTTGGAGTACTGGAACACCTCGCCCGGCGCGGAGGTGTTGTCGTGCCGGAAACCGTACGCGAGCAGTTCCTGCGGGGTGAAGGTACGATTCGGATCGCCCTCCAGCGCCTGGATGAAGTCCGGGTCGGACGTGTAGGGGAAGAGGCCGCTGCGCATCTCGGCGAGCTGACGCAGCGTGATTCCCTCCCCGCCGGGCACGCCGTCGACGTAGTCGGAGATCGGGTCGTCCAGCCCGATCCGGTGGTCGTCGACGAGTTCGAGCAGTGCGGTGACCGTGAAGGTCTTGGTCTCGCTGCCGATCCGCATGAAGAGATCGGTGGTCATCGGCTCGCCGGTGGCGGTGTCGGCGACACCGGTGGCGCGGACGTAGCTCCCCCTGCCGGGCAGCCAGAGTCCGGCGATCACGCCGGGGATGCCGGCCTGCCGGCGGACGTCCTCGATGGCCTGGTCCAGCCGGGCGGTCAGCTCGGGGCCCAGCCCGTACGGAGGGCAGTCGTCCTTCGTGTACCGGTCGGCCGCGACGGTGCGGACGGCCGTGGCGGGGGTCGCTGCCACTGGTGCCAGCGCGGTCGCGACGAGCAGTGCCGCGGCGAGCACACGGCGGGAAGGGGTACGTCTCACGTCGGGGCGCTTCTTTCAGGTGGGGGACTCGGATGGCAACGTCACCATCCGGCCCCGGGCGGAGGCCCCCTGCCCGGTCCGCTGTCCGGCGAGTCCACTCGTTCGGAGCCACCCGGTGTCGGGCAGCAGCCGTGGCACGCGGAGGCGTTCGGGGCAGGGGTTCTCCGCGGCCGGTTCCGGCCGGTCTTCCTCAGCGACGTGGCGTCCTTCGACGGCGCCTTCCTCACCGACTCGCGCGGTTTCGCGGTGGCCGGCCGGATCGACACCGTCGGCCTGCCGTTGGACGCGCCGCTGCTGGCGACCGCCCGGCGGCTGCACCGCGAGGCGCCCTGGGACGAGATCTGACCGGCGCGCCTGATCGGGGGAGCGGCCCGCCGTTCCTCCTCACCATCGATGTCCTCCCGTACCAGGAGATACCGGATCGCGCAGTCCCGCTCCCACCCCGCATGGTCCTCGGACCGCACGCTTCTCTTGGCGCACTCACCGTGCGGTTCGCTGACGCCGACGCCCTCCGAATATCGCGTGCCTGGAAAGACGTTCCCCGCCAGTCGGGGCCTCGAACTGGAGTGCGTCCGAGCGGTAGGCCTACGCCAACGACCTCGACGAGCCGCGCGCGCTGATCGCCGTCACCGCGAAGTCCAACCGCAGCAAGGCCGACAAGGCCCCCGCCGACTGGCTGCCGACCAACACCGGGTACCGCTGCACCTACCTCGCGGACCGGACCGCGGTGAAGACCCGCTGGGGCCTGACCGTCGACCAGCGTGAAGCCGACGCCCTGCACCGGCTCGCCGCAGACTGCACGGACGAGCCGCTCTCCGTCACCCTCGCCCGCTGACCGCCGCGCCGTACCGCTTCACCCACATCGCGGACCGGACCGCCGTCAAGACGCGCTGGGCCTCCTACTGACCGTTTCCGTGGCGGTTGGGCCGACATCGACCTCATGGCGGCCATCGACAACGCGGGGGTGCTGCCGGCCCCTGACGTTGGTTCAGCCCAAGCCTTCGGTGATCTTCTCGATCGCTGTGTGGCCCGGGTCTTCGGTTCGCAGGGCTCCGAGAGACAGAGCACTCCATAGAAGGCTCTGGAGCCTCCTCAGCTCCCGCTCCACGGCCACGGCCACCACAAGCCACGCCCGGGGGCTGGCGATAACGATCGGCGTCGGCTCTTCACCGCGATACGGCGGGACACTTCACTGGGCACCCGGCTCCACCGTTCATCATCCCCGACCACGAACACCCGTGACCAGGGAAAAGATCCCCGACCGCCCCAGTGAACGGCCACGCCGAGCCACTGAAGACCAAACGCCGATCATCAGCTGAGGTTGTAAGGGCCGGCGTGCTTGGCAGCCGCACCGCCCGGGGGTGGTGGGCGGTGCGGCAACGATCCTCCCACTGGTAGGGGTCAGGTGCAGGTGATGACGGGCTGTGCCCAGTCGGCGTGGTCGTTGGAGTTGCCGTCGCCGTTGTCGGTGACGTGCAGGGTGACTTCCTGGCCGCCGGTGAGGTCGGCCTGCAGTGCCTTGGGTGCGTCGGTGCCGGTGAGGATTCCGCTGTCGGCGATCTTGACGCCGTCGCGCAGGACCTGGAAGACGACGGATCCGTTGTTGCCGACCTCGTCGTCGATGCCGACGGTGGTGGTCAGGGAGGTGCAGGTGCCGCCGAGGTAGTAGGTGATGTCGGAATTGGCGTGGGTGCCGAGGCCCTTGGTGTAGCCGGTGCCGCCGATCTTCATCGGCTTGCCGTCGCCCGCGCCCGATCCGCCGTTGCTGGTGTCACGCTCCACCGGGCCGTAGCCGTTGGTGGGGGCGGAGGTCCAGGTCAGGTCGGAGAGGGCATGGGTGCCGGATGACGGCGGGCAGGAGATCTTGGCGTCGGCCCAGTCGGCGTGGTCGTAGTAGAGGCCGTCACCGCCGTCGGTGACGCGCAGGGTGACCTCCTGGCCGCCGGTGAGGTCGGCCTGCAGGGGCTTGGGTGCGTCGGTGCCGGTGAGGGTGCCGCTGTCGGCGATCTTGACGCCGTCGCGCAGGACCTGGAACGTCACCTTGCCCCTGTTGCCGACCTCGTCGTCCACCCCCACGGTGGTGGTGAGCGAGGTGCAGGTGCCGCCGAGGAAGTAGGTGATGTCGGAGGCGGCGTGGGTGCCGAGGCCCTTGGTGTAGCTGGTGCCGCCGATGGCCAGGGTGCGGCCGTCGGCGGCGCTCTGGCCGCCGTTGCTGAGGTTGCGTTCCACCGGGCCCCAGCCGCCGGCCGCGGAGGACCAGGGGAGTTCGGAGAGTTGGTGGAGGCCGGTGGGGGGTGCCACCCTGGTGGCGGGTGTGACCTTGTACATCACCGTTTCGTGCGGCGCGACGGCGGCACTGATGACGCCGGTGGTCGAGGTGACGGCCTTGGACCACAGGTCCTTGAGCTGGTAGGTGGCGGCGCCGCCGGCGCCGATCGCGTCAGTGGTGGTGGAGATCGTCGCGGCGGTGGTGTTCTCGTTGGTGAGGGTGACGGCCCGGGAGCCGTCGGCGAGGGCCTTGGTCATGACGACCAGGCCGCTGCTGCGGGAGACGACGGTGCCCTGGCGGCCGAGCGGGTCCTGGTCGACGGCGATGACATCCGTGTTCCCGAGGATGTCGAGGTTGGCGGTGGTGGCTTTTGTTGGATCGGTGAGGTCGGTTCCCATGAGCAGTGGGGCGGCCATCTCGGCCCACAGGCTCATGTGGGTGCGGTACTCGGTGGTGGTCATGCCCCCGTTGCCGACCTCCAGCATGTCGGGGTCGTTCCAGGCACCGGGCCGGGCGAAGGCGGCGAGCGGCTGGTTGGCCTTCGCCTTGCCGATCATGCTGTTCCAGTTGTCGTGGATGTCCATGGTGGTGCGCCAGGAGTTGGCGACGGTGGGCCGCCAGGGGTCGACGGGCGTCTGGGGTTCGCGGTGGATGCTGTAAAAGATCGGCCGGCCGGTGGCGTTGAGGGCGTCGCCCATCGCGGTGAACGCCTGTTCGGCGTCGACGCCGTCCTCATCGGCCTTGCACCAGTCGTACTTGAGGTAGTCGACGCCCCAGGAGGCGAAGGCATTCGCGTCCTGGGTCTCGTGGCCGAGGCTGCCCAGTTGACCGGGGTAGCCGTTGTAGATGTTGGCGCAGGAGCGGCTGCCGGGGGTGGTGTAGATGCCGAGCTTGAGGCCCTTGCCGTGCACATAGTCGGCGAGTGCCTTGATGCCGGAGGGGAAACGGACGGGGTCGGCCTGCAGGGCGCCGTCGGTGCCGCGGGTCGCGGCCTGCCAGCAGTCGTCGATGTTGACGTACTGGTAGCCGGCCGTCTGAAGGTCCTTGGACACGATGGCGTCGGCCGCGGCCTTGATCTTGTTCTCGTCGATGCCGCATCCGTAGGCGTTCCAGCTGTTCCACCCCATCTGAGGGGTGCGCCCGAGGTGGTTGTCGAGCGCGGCCGCGGGCGGGGCGGACGCGACCTGGAGGGCTGTGGTGGCCACGAGCGCACTGGCGGCCACGAGGACGGCGGAGGCGGTGGCGGCCAAGCGCCGCCGGACGGTGGAGCGGGAGTCGGTCATGTTCGGTCCGATCGGTGGTGCTTGCGAACGGGTGGGGGAGCCAGGCAGGGGTGACGGCGGATGGGGGAAGCTGCCCGTGCAAGGTCGGGCGTAGCTGGGCCGGTGGAGTCGGCTGCGGATCCGGAAGGCCGGTGGGCGGGTTCACCGACAGGCCCTGCACTTCCAAATCAAACAGAAAACAAACCTGCTTACACAGATTCAAACGAATTCCAACGATGTGACGCACATGAAACCCTGGGTTCACCGGGGAGTCAACGGGTCCGCACGGACTTGCCAGCCGCGTTACCACAACGTCACCGACGCCCACGTCCAGCAGTGCGAAGGGCTTCCGCAAGGACGTGAGCAGAGCTCGGCTCAACCTGCGGAGATCGCGATCGGCGCCCGGCGCAGACCCCGGCGGAGCCGAACCACAGCCGGCGCGAAGGCCGCCAGGCGCAAGCCCCAGAACGCCTGACACGCTGCACTCCCCTCCGCCCCGGACCGCACCAGCGGCCGGGGCCGAAGCGTGCGGCGGCAAGGGCCGTCAGTACGGCCTGGCCGGCGAGGCGGCCGGCACCTGCCGGATGCCCCCACCGACCAGCAGCCACCGGCAGGGCCAAACCCCGACCAACCGAACCGACCACCGCAACCCAGAAGGGACCAGGGGTTGTCGGATTGTCCGCTCGCTCCCAAGGGTGGTCTGACCTGCGGAAACGTCCAGGCCAGACCGAGGGTCGGGTCAATGTAGAGGACAACGCCGGGCCCAGCCTGAACCCGGATGCCCTTGCGGATCTTTTCGGTGACGGCGTGTCCGACGGAGTAGGTGGTCTGGATGCCTCGCTGCCTGAGGGCGCGTAGGTGGGCGAGGAAGGTCTTGGCGCTGCCCGCGCTGTCGGTGCGGATGAGAGGACCGGGGTGCCGTGGCGGTGGGCGTCGGGAATCTGCGCGAGGGCCGCGTCGACGACCGTGATGTGGTCGGCTGCGGTGTTCGCTTCGGCGTTGCCGGGTCGCAGGATGCCGGCCAGGGCCTCGCCGGTGATGTCCAGGAAGCAGAGCATCGGGTGGCTGCCGAAGCCGCGTTTGCAGGTGGCAGCCGCCTCTTCCTTCTCGGAGTGGCAGGTGACCAGGGTGGCGTCGATGTCCAGTACCAGGCCGGGCAGTTGACGTCCTCCGGCGCGGGCCGGCGGTATCCCGTCCGTGGTCTCGGCGGTCTGCAGCCAGGCGACTTCGCGGGCGGCGGCCCGGGCTGCCCGCAGTGCGTTCAGGTTGTTGGTGTCGATGCCCGCCAGGACGCGCCAGGCGGTGGGGGTGGAGGCGACGGGGCCGAACACGTCACGCTGGTCGCGGAGCACGGCCAGGTCCCGGATTGCCTCGCCTCCGTCGGCGAGCATCACCGCCAGGTCCACCGCGACGCGGCCGGGGTCGTGCCCGGTCCCGCGCGGTCGCAGCCCGTGCGGAGCGTCGCTGAAGGCGCTGGTCGGCGAGGTGGCGTCGGCCAGATCCGCCAGCAGACGCGAGCCGGCGTGGCTGACCACCCCGTGCCCGTCGGCGCTGACGACGAGCTTGGGGCGTGACCGGGCAGTGTGCACGCAGAAAGTGCCTTCCCGCTGGTACGACGGAGACCTTGGACAAGTCTCATCGTCCCAGCTCAGAAGGCACTTTCGCGCTTCCGGCCACGATCCGGACGCGACCCCGGATGAAACACGCAGGTTAGCTGGTGGGGTTCAGCGCCCAGGCCTGGGTCTTGAACTTTTGGCTCTGTCCCGTAATCGGTGGTAGCGCTGTGTAGTGGTCACTGGAGGAGGATGCGGTGGCGGAGGAGGGGGAACCCGGCCCGGCCGTGCATCTGCCTCATGATCCGCTTGGTTCGGGTGTTGACGCCCTCGGTGCGGCCGTTGTGGTACGGGAGGGTGAGGCCGGCGTCGACGGCGGCCCGGTCGAGTTCGAGGCCGTTGCAGAAGCTGTGCAGGTGGGGCAGGTCGGTGGCGCGCACGATGGTGATCCAGTCGGTGAGCTTGGCGTCATTGCCTTCGGCCGGGGTCAGCAGCTTTGCGAACTCTCCGGTCAGACGGGCGAGTTCGTTCATCTCCGGGCAGGCTTCGGTGAGTTCCCGCAGCAGTACGGCGTCCTTGTCGCGCAGGTTCTCCGGGCGGGTGAGCAGGAGGCGGGCGAAACGCTGCGGGGTGGTGACCGGCCTGTCGCCCTCGGCGCGGCCCTGGGTGAGGTAGCGGATTAGGAGGTTCGCGCTGCCGGTGTAGCCCAGCTCCTTGATCTCGCGCAGGAGGTGGGTGACGGGCACCGCGGGGTCCTCGCTTCGGCGCCGACGCAGGTGGTCGCGGTAGGGGTCGACGAGGGTGGGCTTGTAGCGGGGTGCGCGGCGCTCTGCGGTGGGCTCCTTCATGCGGGCGTACCGTTTGACGGTGTTCAGGGCGACGTCGAGGCGGCGGGCGCATTCGAGCAGGCCGACGCCCTGGCCGAGCAGGGTGTGGACCTGCTGCCAACGCTCGCGGGTGGTCTGCTCGCGGACGCCCCCGGGACGTGCGGGGTTCACGGTGCTGGCCCAGCAGACGGCGTGGGAGCGGACCTCGGCCAGGACCTTGCCGCACAGGTTGGACCAGAGGTGCCACCTGTCGCTGACCTGCACCGCGTCGGGCAGGGCCTGGCGGATCGCCTCGCCGTAGGAGGCGGAGCCGTCGCGGCAGACGTACTCGGCTCCGGGATGCGCACGCAGCCACGCCACCAGGGTCCGGGTGGTGCGGTCGGGCAGGACGTCGATCCGCTCGCCGGTCTCGGCGTCGATGATCACGGTCGCGTAGCGGGACCGGCGCTTGAGGGCGAAGTCGTCGATACCGAGCACACGCGGGACGCGCAGCAGCGGCACCGCCCGGCACATGAGCATGCGCAGGGCGGTCGAGCGGGAGACCGCGCAGGCCAGTACACGGGAGAGGCGGGCGCCCGCCCGGCCCGCTAACTCCTTCACCACGGAAGCGAGTTGATCAGCCAGGCGACCAGTCCGCCGCTGGTAGCGCTCCACGACGCCGGGAACCTGCTCACGGAACGTCTGCCGCCGGCAGCCGAGCACCGGGCAGACCAAGCGCCGCAACCTCACCGAGACGACGACCCGCCGTCCGTCCACCGGCACGTCCGAGACCCTCCGCCCGTGGAAACCGTGCACCCGCCCTGTCGGCGTCCCGCACGCGGGACACGGCACCGGATCGTCCCGGGTCCGCGCCGACACCCGAATGACCTCGCCCTCGTCCGTCACACCCTCGACGACCAGCGCAGAGAGCCCAGAAAACACCACACGCACAAGCTCGTTGACATCACGCACACCATGCCAACGACAGTCGTCACCGTTGGTTACCACCGATTACGGGACAGAGCCGAACTTTTTACAGACCCCTCCAGGCCGTCGAGCGGGACGCGGTCGTAGAAGTGGAGGACCAGTTCGCTCGCTGCGCCTCGCATCGCCAGGTCGCCCGGCTCCGCGTCGGCGGCGAGGTCGTCGCAGCGGCTGCCGTAGGCGTCGAGGGTCAGGCGCCAGGAGCGGCCCTCGGTCGTGTGCAGGTCGATGGTCGCCGGCTTGAACGGCCAAAGCCAGCAATCCGCAGCCGCCAAGTGGGCGACGACGGAACTGCCCAGATCATGGATGACGCCGGGAAGAGGAGTTCGGCGGGCGAGCAGTGAGCCGCGTCGTTGCCGTCAGTCGTGGCGGGTGCTGGGCGGCGCGAACTTCGGTCCGTGCCGCCCAGTTGTCGCGAAAGGTCCTCGGAGCGGTTCCGGGGAGGGTGCTGTCAGGATTTGGTGATGGAGAAGATGTGCAGGGCCGAGGTGTTCGGCAGGGTGATCGAGGTCAGGCTCTTGCCGGCGGTGATGGTGATCGGCGCGTAGGAGACGACGTAGGGGGTGCCGAACTGGTCGGGTCCCTCGGGGGTGTTGCGGTGCAGTGCGGTGACGGCGGTGCTGTCGCCGAAGGCGGTCGGGTTGCTTGTCTGCCAGTTGGGGAAGCCGAGGGTGGCGGTGCTGCTGGTTCCGTCGCTGTAGTTCAGGGTGATGGTGCCGGAGATGTCGCCGCCGCTTGAAGCTCCGAGGAAGCCCAGGGTGGTGCCGCTGCCGAAGTAGTCGATGGTCTGGCCGGTGGCCGTGATGCTGTCGAACCGGCCCGAGCCGTTGTTCAGCCAGTCGAAGGTCTGGCCGTTGACCGACACATGCCCGCCTGCGACCGCACCGCCGGCGGCGAGCGCGTCGGAGGAGAAGCTGTCGCAGACCCGGTCGAAGCAGCCTGCCGTGGGGGCGTCGTCGTCACTGATCACTGTCGCGTTGAGCGCGGTGCGCCAGGTGGAGAAGTGGCCGGACTGGTTGGGGTGCAGGCGGTACAGGACGGCGCTGGTGGCCGGGACTGTCGCCGAGATGGCGCCGGTGCTGGAGGTGGTCTGCTTGCTCCACAGGTCCTTGAGGGTGAAGTCGGTGGAGGAGGTGCCGATCGCCGCTGCGGTGGTCGAGATGGTTTGGGCTGTCGTCGACTTGTTGAGGAGCAGTACCGCGTAGTCGCCGTTGGCCAGCGGCTTGGAGTAGACGTCGGTGTTGGCGTCGGTGGAGATCTGCTTGCCCTGGGCGCCGAGGCGGTCCTGGTCGACGGCGATGACGTCGGTGTTGCCCGCGTCGGCGACCCTCTCCGGGGTGAAGGCGGCGGTGCCCTCCAGGTTGACGTTCAGCGGCGAGGCCATCACCGCCCACGCGCTGAACTGCGCCTGCTGCTGGGTCCGGGTCATCGAGGTCTTGCCGATCGCCAGCTGGTCGATGTCGTTGAAGTGGCCGGCGCGGGCGAAGGATGCGGAGGCCACGGACTGGGCCATCATGGTCGACACGGACGCCCAGTTGCCGCCGTTGGTGTCGGAGCCGATCCGCCATGCCTGGGACGTCAGACCCGCCCCGGCCACCACCTGCTTGTACAACGGACTGTCGGTGTGCTTGTCGTCCGAGTTGAAGTACGTCGGTGCCGAATTGCTGAGGATCATGCGGGTGCCGTACGTCTTGTTCGCGGCTGCGATCGCGTCGGCAGCGTCCTTGGAGGCGGTGACCGCTGTGTCGGCGTCGTGCTGCGTCTCCAGCAGCAGCCCGGGGGAGGTCTGCTGGTAGGCGTTGCAGTAGTCCATCTTGATGTAGTCCACGCCCATGGACGCGAAGTAGTTCGCGTCCTGGGTGAAGTGGCCCCAGCTGCCCGCGCCGCGGTCGCAGGTGTAGGTGCCGCCGTCGATGTAGATGCCGAACCTCAGGCCCTTGCTGTGCACGTAGTCGATCGTCGACTTGATCCCGTTGGGGTACTTGCTCGGCGAGGTGATGAAGTTGCCGTTCAGATCGCGGCCGTGCTGGCTCGCGGGCACGATCTGGGTGCCGTCCCAGTCCTTCCCGTTGTCCTGGATCATCCAGTCGTCGTCGACCGCGATGATGTTCCAGCCCTTGGCGGCCAGTCCCGAGGAGACGGCGGCGTCCGCGTCCTGCCGCATCAGGGTGTCGTTCGTGTGCTTCCACGTGCCCGGCCGGATGATCATCGTGGGCACCCCGGCCAGAGTGTGGTCGGCGATGTTGCCGGGCGCGGACACCGCGACCGCCGGGCTCGCCGCCACGGCCGTGACGGCGGCCGTGGCAGCCATCACCCCCGCGGTGAGGGACGCGAGGAGCTTGGGGGAACGCATGTGGATCTCCTTGTCGATCTTTCACCGCGGGGTCGGCGCGGCGCGAGGGAGGGGGCCGTGGCCTGGGGTGGAAAGGGCGGAGCGGCGCCGCTGCTCGGGGGTCGCGAGGCGGTCGCTGTCCGGGGAGGGATCACGCGGTTGCGCGGGAATAGCCCGAGGCGCCATCCTGTGATCAGGCTAGATCGAAGTCAAGAGATCGGTACCGTATGAGCGGGCAGATGACTACTTGAGCATCTGGAGTCCGAGTGGTTGGCGTCGTGCCGTACCCGGCCTTCGCGACGAGTGCCATGCCGAGCCCGTCGCGCTTCGGGGCGAGCATGAAGTGCAGGGCCTGCCTTCGGCGGATGACTCCTCGTCAGGCGGGCTGCGGTGGCGCAGCGGATCGCGGTCAATTCGGCGAGCTGAAGACCCGGCAGGTGGGGGACGCCGGAGACGTGGACGAGGAAGGTTCTTCGAGTCGGCAGTTGACGCGCAGTCGTTCCAGTGCGGTCACCTGTTGGCGGGCTGGGTTGCCTCGTACGCGGAGGGTGGTCGCTCAGCAAGCCGCACATCCGGATGGTCGACGCGCGCTCGCGCCGTCGTTCTCGTCGTCAGTGTCCCTGGTGGGCGGCCCAGGTGGCGATATGGGCACGGGAGGTGAAGCCGAGCTTGACGAGGATCTTCTGAACGTGTCCCTCGGCCGTGCGCTGTGAGATGACCAGCGCCGCTGCGATCTCCTTGTTGGACAGTCCCTGCGCCACCAACTCCGCGACCTGTTCCTCACGTGCGGTCAATGGACTGGACTCGGCCTGCGCGGTGCCCGCAGCTGGGGGCGGTGCGGGCTCGTCGCTGGTGAGCGCGTAGTCGACGGCCTCGTCGAAGTCGAAGGAAAGGCCACGTGTCACGCCCGCCTCGTAGAGCGCCTCCCCGAGTTCCGCTCTGATCTGCGCGGTGGCAGCGTCGAGGAGGTCGCGCTCCGCACCCTGGGCGGCGTCGGCGATGCCGAACGCTCGACAGATCCGCTGACGCGCGCCGAGCAGTACGGCACCGCGTGCGGAGTCGTCGGCGGCCACCGTCGAGCACACCAGGAGGATGAGCGCCGTGACCATGCCGATCGAATTGGTGAACTCGCGCGCGATCGCTACGGCCTTCCGCGTGTACCTGATGACCGAGCTGTGCTCACCCGCGCCGAACTCGGCGATGGACCGACCCACCAGCGACCAGCACAGGAAGTAGCGCTCACCGCACTTCGCGCTGCAGCGCTCCGCCTCCTCATGGGCGGTGACCGCCTCGTCGTAGTGCCCGAGCATCGCGTGTGCGATGGTCAGCGTGCAGAGGGCCTCCGCGCGTTCCGGTATTCCGCCGTACTCGGGGATCGCCAGCGCCGCCTGCGTGTGGGCGACCCCGGCGGCGTAGTCGTCGCGGAGCACCGCCAACTGTGCCTCGGTGGCGAGGGTACGAGCGTCAATCAGTGGGTCGTGCAGGTGGCGTGCCAGAGTCCGGCATCCCTGCAGGGCCGCCTCGGCGGCGGCGAAGTCCCGTTGGGTGGAGCAGATCGAGGACAGGGTCCGCTGGGTCATGAAGCGGGCCAGGGTCGGTTCGCTGTCTGTGGCCAGGGCCCGCTCCAGCCACAGCCGCCCCTCGATCAGCTGGCCGCTCCCGTGCCAGTACGGGAGCAGCGCTGCGGTGAACCTCATTCCGGCGTGCTCCTCGCCGGGGGTGGACAGGCAGTACTCCATGGCGGCGCGCAGGTTCGGGTAGTCGCGGCGCAGGCGCCGCGACCATGACAGTTGTTCGGCGCTGTGCCACTGCGTTGCCATCTGCTCGGCCAGGTGGAGGTGCCAGTCGCGGTGGCGGCGGAGCAGTTCGCCCTCCTGGCCCGCTGCGCGCAGTCGGTCGCGTCCGTACTGGGCGAGGGTCTCCAGGAGCCGGTACTGCACTTCTCCCAGGTGTTCCTCGTGAACGAGGATCGACTTGTCCACGAGTCCGGCGACCAGGTCCAGGACCCTCTCGCGTGGCAGGTCCTCGCTGGAGCACACGCCCTCGGCCGCGTCCAGGCCGAACCAGCCGGCGAACACCGAGGACCGGGCCCACAGCAGCCTTTCCTGCGGTGAGCACAGGTCGTGGCTCCAGTCGATCGCCGCCTCCAGGGTGCGGTGGCGGGCGGGTATTGCGCGGTCGAGCGTGCCGACGGAGCCGAGCCGCTCGTCGAATCGCCGCACGAGCTGTCCCGGGGTGAACACCCGTGTCTGGACCGCCGCCAGTTCGATGGCCAGCGGGAGGCCGTCCAACCTGCGGCACAGCCGGGCCACGTCGGGCCAGTCCTCCCTGACCGCGGAGCCTCCACCGACCGCGGCGGCACGCTCCGCGAACAGCACCAGCGCCGGATACCGCGCAGGTGCCGGCGAACTCCGTGCGAGGTCCGTGTCGAGGTCCGGGCCCGAGACGAAGAGCGGGGGTACTTGCCAGACGTACTCACCAGTGACCCACAGCCGCTCGCGGCTGGTCGCCAGAACCCGTACGAGCGGAGCCCGCCGGATCACGGCGTCGATCAGGGCCGCGCACGCGTCGACGATCTGCTCACAGTTGTCGAGGACGAGCAGCATCTGCCGCTCACGCAGGAATTCCGAAATGACCTCCGTCGGATCACGGTCCGACTGGTCGCCGATTCGCAGGGCCCTCAGCACCGAGGATCCGAGCGCCGCCCGGTCCAGCACGGTGGACAGGTCGATGAACCACACACCGTCCGCGAACGCCCGGCGCAGCTCCGTGGCCACCCGAACCGCCAGCCTGGTCTTGCCGACGCCACCGACACCCGCCAGCGTCACCATCCGGGCCTCGGACAGTGCGACCTTGACCGCGTTGACCTCCTGCCGCCGTCCCACAAGGCTCGTCAGCTCGACCGGCAAGTCGGCATCATCCGTGCGGGTCTGCACGCGAGTAGCCATATTCCGGACGATAGGTCGACCCAGGAGATCCGGCAAACGGGTCCCGCTCATCGTCGTCGGAGGCTGAGAGCCGAGACCGTCAGCCCGGCCACGGAGGGTCAGCGATACGGCCGGACGAGTGATGCGCGGAAAGTGGTGCTGTGCCGCCAGCGGTACCGTCGTGAGCGAACGCCGCCCGTGCCCGCGCCGCGGGCAACGACGCCGAACAGCCAGAGCCCCAGCACCACGAGGGCGACCCACCACAGAACGGATGCTGTTGGCGATCCTCACGGGGTGAGTCGCTGACATGCGGCGAAGAACGGGGGCCGGCTCCTACGCGTACGGGTGTGCGGGCTGTCCAGGTGCGTCCGACGAGCTGGACGTGTGTCTTGGCGAGGCTGCGATAGCGGCATTGTCGCAGGCGGTAGGCAACGGGCAACGGGCTTCCATGACCTGCGAAGACGCCGACTTCCCGGCCTTCTCCGGGTTCTCAGGCGACACCCATCACCGGACGAAACCCCCGGAACGGGGCCGGTACGAGATGCGGGAGCTCGTGAACGCCCTCCTGTACCGGAGTGGATCGACTGCCGGCGGGACTACCTTCCGCCGCGCGGCGCGGTGTACTACTGCTTCGCGGAGTGGCCTGACGAGGGCACCGATCAGAGGGTCCATATCGGTGCCGCCGTCCGTGCCGCCCAGCTGTCGCGAAAGGTCCTCGGAGCGGTTCCGGGGACGGTGCTGTCAGGATTTGGTGATGGAGAAGATGTGCAGGGCCGAGGTGTTCGGCAGGGTGATCGAGGTCAGGCTCTTGCCGGCGGTGATGGCGATCGGCGCGTAGGATACCAACCAGTTGGTGTCGTACCTGTCGGGACCGGTCGGGGTGTTGCGGTGCAGTGCGGTGACGGCGGTGCTGTCGCCGAAGGCGGTCGGGTTGCTTGTCTGCCAGTTGGGGAAGCCGAGGGTGGCGGTGCTGCTGGTTCCGTCGCTGTAGTTCAGGGTGATGGTGCCGGAGGTGTCGCCGCCGCTTGAAGCTCCGAGGAAGCCCAGGGTGGTGCCGCTGCCGAAGTAGTCGATGGTCTGGCCGGTGGCCGTGATGCTGTCGAACCGGCCCGAGCCGTTGTTCAGCCAGTCGAAGGTCTGGCCGTTGACCGACACATGCCCGCCTGCGACCGCACCGCCGGCGGCGAGCGCGTCGGAGGAGAAGCTGTCGCAGACCCGGTCGAAGCAGCCTGCCGTGGGGGCGTCGTCGTCACTGATCACTGTCGCGTTGAGCGCGGTGCGCCAGGTGGAGAAGTGGCCGGACTGGTTGGGGTGCAGGCGGTACAGGACGGCGCTGGTGGCCGGGACTGTCGCCGAGATGGCGCCGGTGCTGGAGGTGGTCTGCTTGCTCCACAGGTCCTTGAGGGTGAAGTCGGTGGAGGAGGTGCCGATCGCCGCTGCGGTGGTCGAGATGGTTTGGGCTGTCGTCGACTTGTTGAGGAGCAGTACCGCGTAGTCGCCGTTGGCCAGCGGCTTGGAGTAGACGTCGGTGTTGGCGTCGGTGGAGATCTGCTTGCCCTGGACGCCGAGGCGGTCCTGGTCGACGGCGATGACGTCGGTGTTGCCCGCGTCGGCGACCCTCTCCGGGGTGAAGGCGGCGGTGCCCTCCAGGTTGACGTTCAGCGGCGAGGCCATCACCGCCCACGCGCTGAACTGCGCCTGCTGCTGGGTTTGGGTCATCGAGGTCTTGCCGATCGCCAGCTGGTCGAAGTCGTTGAAGTGGCCGGCGCGGGCGAAGGAGGCCGTAGCCACCCCTTGGGCCAGCGTGGTCTTCATCGTCTCCCAGGTGCCGCCGTTGGTGTCGGCGCTGACCCGCCAGGCCTGGGCGGACAGTGCCGACCCGGCCACCGCCTGCTTGTAGTACGTGCTGCTGGTGTGGTTGTCGTCCGAGTTGAAGTAGGTCGGCACCACCGAGTTGAGGATCATGCGGGTGCCGTACGTCTTGTTCGCCGCCGCGATCGCGTCGGCAGCGCCTTTGTTGGCGGTGACCGCTGTGTCGGCGTCGTGCTGCGTCTCCAGCAGCAGCCCGGGGGAGGTCTTCTGGTAGGCGTTGCAGTAGTCCATCTTGATGTAGTCCACGCCCATGGACGCGAAGTAGTTCGCGTCCTGGGTGAAGTGGCCCCAGCTGCCCGCGGCGCCGTCGCAGGTGTAGGTGCCGCCGTCGATGTAGATGCCGAACCTCAGGCCCTTGCTGTGCACGTAGTCGATCGTCGACTTGATCCCGTTGGGGTACTTGCTCGGCGAGGTGATGAAGTTGCCGTTCAGATCGCGGCCGTGCTGGCTCGCGGGCACGATCTGGGTGCCGTCCCAGTCCTTCCCGTTGTCCTGGATCATCCAGTCGTCGTCGACCGCGATGATGTTCCAGCCCTTGGCGGCCAGTCCCGAGGAGACGGCGGCGTCCGCGTCCTGCCGCATCAGGGTGTCGTTCGTGTGCTTCCACGTGCCCGGCCGGATGATCATCGTGGGCACCCCGGCCAGAGTGTGGTCGGCGATGTTGCCGGGCGCGGACACCGCGACCGCCGGGCTCGCCGCCACGGCCGTGACGGCGGCCGTGGCAGCCATCACCCCCGCGGTGAGGGACGCGAGGAGCTTGGGGGAACGCATGTGGATCTCCTTGTCGATCTTTCACCGCGGGGTCGGCGCGGCGCGAGGGAGGGGGCCGTGGCCTGGGGTGGAAAGGGCGGAGCGGCGCCGCTGCTCGGGGGTCGCGAGGCGGTCACTGTCCGGGGAGGGGATCACGCGGTTGCGCGGGAATAGCCCGAGGCGCCATCCTGTGATCAGGCTAGATCGAAGTCAAGAGATCGGTACCGTATGAGCGGGCAGATGACTACTTGAGCATCTGGAGTCCGAGTGGTTGGCGTCGTGCCGTACCCGGCCTTCGCGACGAGTGCCATGCCGAGCCCGTCGCGCTTCGGGGCGAGCATGAAGTGCAGGGCCTGCCTTCGGCGGATGACTCCTCGTCAGGCGGGCTGCGGTGGCGCAGCGGATCGCGGTCAATTCGGCGAGCTGAAGACCCGGCAGGTGGGGGACGCCGGAGACGTGGACGAGGAAGGCTCTTCGACTCCTCGCGCCGGTCCGCAGCGCTGGTCGTACCGACTACGGAGGCCGGTGACAGGGGCCAGGCCGCATCTCCGAGCGCGGTGGCCGCGTAGGTCCGGCGGTATGGGCAGGTGTGATCCTTCCGCCGGACCACCCAGGTGTCCGTCCTGTCGATCAGATTGCTACGGCCGGTGAAGTCACCGTGGTGAAGCACGGGCGGACCAGGGCGGTGGCGCTCCGCAGCTGCGGCGACACGGAACGCCGGTGTCGGTGCGGGTGCGGTGGACCACCGGAGATCACGGGTTACCGGAGCCTGCCGGTACGACGACCTGATGCCGCGTCATGGGCGCTGCCGGCGGCGGCGAGTGCGGGGTCGTCGGCGAGCAGGACGGCGGTGGCCCCGGCGCGGCTGAGCAGCTGCCGCAGCCGGTGTTGCAGTGGCCCGGGGCCGGTCGCCACGGAGCCGGCGAGGACGACGGGTCCGTGCAGGTGGTCGTCATTCACGTCGCGGGCGATCCGGCACAGGTGATGTGCCGCCAGGTCGATTGCCGCGACTGCTTCCGGGTCGCCCTGTTCGGCCGCCGGACCGAGCAATGGCGCCAGTGTGGACAGGTGTTGTGGTGTGCCCCGGTAGGACCAGCGGAGCAGGCTGCCGTGGTCGTGGCAGCCGGTGCGGGCGAGGACGGCGCCGACCAGCGGGCCGGTGGAGGCGTTGTCCCGCAGTCCGGCCAGGGCCCGGCGCACGGCCTCGCGGCCGAGCCACTGGCCACCGCCCTCGTCGCCGAGCAGCCAGCCGAGGCCGCCGCTCGTCCGGGTCACCACTCCGTGTTCGACCCTGCAGGCGATCGAGCCGGTGCCGGCGATCAGCACCGTGCCGTCGGGGTCGCTGGTCCCGGCGGCGAAGGCGATGACCGCGTCCGAGGTCAGCTGGAGAGGGGTCCCGGGCTGCAGGGCGAAGGCCCTTCGGGCGTCGGCGGCGAAGGCGTCCACGGCGGCGGGGTCGCCGAGGGCGCGGTAGCCGGAGAGGCCGATCAGGCAGTGCGTCACCCGTCCGGGGTCCGCTCCGTCCAGGGCCTGCCGGACGGCGTCGGCCAGCCGGGCCAGTGCGGTGGCGACGCCATGGGAAGCGGGGTTGCCGCCGGGGGCCGTGCCCCGTCCGAGCACCTGACCGTGCTCGTCCAGTGCGACGGCCCTGGTGGTGGTTCCGCCCACGTCGAGGCCGAGGCCGATGCCGGGGCGGGTGAGGGCGCTCACCGGTACTCCGCGGCGGGCCCCGGTCCGGCCAGAGCCCGGACGGCGGCCCACGGGCGGCCGCCGCACGTGGCCAGTGCCTGACGCGCCGTCATTGGGGTGGCCCCGGCGGCCAGGACCACCAGCGCGGTCGGGGTCTCACCGTCGCAGGAGTCGAGTGCGGCCAGCGCCTCCGCGGGGGTCGCCCGGCATGCGGTGGCAAGGGTGCGGGCCGCCCGTTCGCGCAGCTTGGCGTTGCCGGCCGAGGCGGACACCATCAGGTTGGACCAGGTGTGGCCGCTGCGGACCATCAGGGTGGTGGAGAAGGCGTTGAGGGCGAGCTTCTGGGCGGTGCCGGCCTTCATTCGGGTCGATCCGGTGACCACCTCCGGTCCGGTCGCCAGCACGACGTGCAGGTCGGCGAGGCCGGCGAGCGGGGCCGAGGGGTCGCAGCTGATCAGGGCGGTGCTGGTGCCGACCGTGCGGGCGGCGGTCAGCGCGCCGGCCACGTAGGGAGTGCGGCCGCTGGCGGTGACGCCGATGACCAGGTCCGCCGAGGCCAGGTGGGAGGCGGCGAGGTCGGTGTCGGCACCGTGGTCCTCGGCGTCCTCTCTGGCCCGGTACGCGGCGTCGGGCCCTCCGGCCAGGTGCGGGCAGAGGGTTTCGGGGCCGACCCCGTAGGTGGGTTCCAGCTCCAGCGCGTCCCCCAGGGCGATCCGCCCGCCGGCTCCCGCGCCGAAGTAGTGGATGCGGCCACCCCTCTCCAGCGCCGCGAGCCCGGCCTCGACCAGGTCGCCGAGACCGGGCAGGGCGGCGGCCACCGCGGCCGGCACGGTGGCGTCGGCCTCGTTGATCAGGGTGAGGATCTCCATGGTGTTGAGGCGGTCCAGGCCCATGCTGGCGCCGTTGCGCAGCTCGGTGGGCGGCAGGTGGTCCAGGTGTGCTTCTGCGGGCATGGGAGGTCCTGTCGGGTAGGAGAGCCTTCAGCTTCGGGTGCGACCCAGGGTGCGGCTGCGAACCGCGTCGTGGGCCCGCTCCAGATCGTCCACGGCGCGCGGGTGCGAGCGCTGCGCGAGGGTCACGTACAGGCAGTCGAGGGCGGTGAGTTGGGCGCTGCGGGCGGCGGTGCCGCCGCTGCGGAAAGTGGTCTCCCTGGCGGAGGTGGTCAGCATCAGGTCGGCCTTCTCGGCGGCGGGGGAGCGGGGGCTGCTGGTGATCACGGCCGTGACCGCCCCCGAGCGGCGAGCCTCGGTGAGCACGTCCACCACCTCCCTGGACCGTCCCGAGTGGCTGACGGCGATCACCAGGTCGCCCGGGCGCAGCACGGCGGCGCTCATCAGCGCGGCGTGCACATCGCTCCACCATGCGGCGGCGTGGCCGAGCCTGAGCAGTTTGCGGGCGCCGTCCTCGGCGGCCAGCGCGCTGGAGCCGACGCCGAAGAAGTCGATCCTGCGGGCTGCCTGCGCGGCGTCGGCGACGGCGGCGAGGGCGGTCAGGTCGAGCTGGGCGGCGGTCTCCTCGGCCGCGCGGGCGTTGGCGAAGCCGATCTTGCGGACCACCTGGTCCAGCGGCTCGTCGGGGCCGATGTCGGTTCCGAGGTCCAGCACGGCCCGGCCGTCGGCCCGCAACCGTTCGGCCTCGGCGGCCAGGCCGATCCGCAGTTGGGCGTAGCCGCGCAGGTCCAGGCTCCGGCAGAACCGGTGGACGGTCGCCTCCGAGGTGCCGCAGGCTCGGGCGAGCTCGGAGATGGTGCGCTCGGCGGCGGTGCCCGGGTCCTGGAGGACCAGATCGGCGATGCCGCGCTCGGCCCTGGGGAGGCTGTCGTGGAGGGAGCGGATGTGGTTGAGCAGATCGACTGGCACGGGTGGCGATCCCTTCAGTGTGAAACTTATTTTCTTCAGAGAGCGGGACTGCCTGTCAATCCGCCCGCCTGGCCTGGGTTTTCAGTTCACTTGCGGCAATATGACGCAATATTACTTCTCAGTATGAAAGATATTTGCGGAAATTATTGACTGGATCGCGGGCTCGCCAGCACGATGGGCCCAGTCGGAAACCACTGCGGGAAGGAGAGCACGGTGCGTATCGTCGTCCGCCGTCCGCTCCTCCCGGGCGTCCGCTGTTGCGGCTGATTACCCCGCCGCTTCCCCGCTCATCTCTCGTTGACGCCACGTCGCCCTGCCGTGCCATCCCTGCCCGGACCGTTGCGGGCAGTTCCAAGGAGACCGCCATGCCCCGTTCGCCCGGGTCCGCCGTACCCGCTCTCGGCGCGCTGCTCACTCTGACCGCTGTCACCCTCACCGGCTGCGCCTCCAGCGCCGGCGCCAAGACCTCCGCGGTCGATGCGGCGGCAGTCGCGCTGCCCAGCACCGTCCCCGGCGGAACCACGCTCCGGGTGGCCGACCAGAACCTGCTGCTGCAGACCCTGCTGTCGGCCTCGGGTCAGGACAGCAACCTTCCCTACGACATCAGCTGGTCCGCCTTCCAGGGCGGCCCGGCGATCCTGGAGGCCTTCCGGGCCAAGGCCGTCGACGTCGGTTTCGTCGCCGACGCCCCGGTACTGGTGGCCCGGGCCGCCGGCCAGAAGGTGAGGATCGTCGGAGCGGTGCAGGGCAGCACCAGCTCCACCCACCTGTGGACCTCGCCCACCAGCAAGGCCAGGACCCTGGCCGACCTCAAGGGAGCGAAGGTCGCCGTCACCGAGGGCACCACCCTCCAGGTGGCCGTTCTGCAGGCCCTGAAGAACGCGGGCCTCAAGTCCTCGGACGTCACCCTGGCCAAGCTCTCGCCGGTGGACACTCCGCCGGCACTCGGCGCGAACCAGGTGGACGTCGGCGCCCTGACCGAGCCCCTGGTCTCCAAGTACGACGCCGCCTACAGCGGCAAGGGCGCGCACGAGCTCGACGACGACAAGAACCTCACCAGCGGACTGCAGTTCCTGATCGCCCCCGACGCGGTCACCGCGGACCCGGCCAGGAGTGCCGCAGTGGCCGACCTGTCCGCCCGCTTCACCAGGGCCGAGCTGTGGCTGACCGCGCACAAGGACGTCTGGGTGCAGAAGTACTACGTGGAGACCCAGAAGCTCCCCAAGGCCATCGGGGACGCCGTGGTCGCCGACAGCGGCACCGCCACCATTCCCACCTACGCCGCCGCCACGGCCGCGCTGCAGAAGGTCGCCGACCTGCTGGCTGACTACCAGGCGCTGCCCGCCAAGGTCGATGCCGCCGCCGCCTTCGACCAGCGCTTCGACGCCGTGCAGCAGGCCGCCGCGAAGTCGGCGGGCTGAGGGCCGTGACTGCCGCCGTGCGGGGCACCGAACCCCTCGCCGCCACCCCCGTACCCGCCGCCGCAGGCCGGCGGCCGCCCCGGCCGCTGGGCCCGCGCGCCCGGCGGGTTCCCTTCGCCCGCGCCGTGGGGCCGCTGCTGCTGCTGGCGGTGTGGCAGACCGCCTCCGCCGTCGGCTGGCTGGCCCCGGAGACCCTGGCTCCGCCCGGCACGGTCGCCGCAACAGGATGGGACCTGGCCCGCAGCGGGCAACTGGAGCACCACCTGTGGGTCTCCCTGCAACGGGCCGGCATCGGCCTCGTCTTCGGGGTGGCGGCGGCGGTGCTGCTGGCCCTGGCCGCCGGACTGACCCGGATCGGCGAGGCCGTGATCGACGGCACCGCCCAACTGCTGCGGGCCCTCCCGATCCTGGCCCTGGTACCGCTGGCCATCCTGTGGTTCGGCATCGGCGAGGAGGTGAAGATCATCCTGGTGGCGCTGGGCGTCTTCTTCCCCGTCTACGTCAACACCCAGGCGGTCCTGGCCGGGCTCGACCTCAAGTGGGTCGAACTGGCGCAGGCCGTCCGGCTGAACCGCCGTCAGTTCCTGCTGCGGATCGCCCTTCCCGGGGCCGCGCCCGGGTTCTTCACCGGACTGCGACTCTCGGTCACGGTCTCCTGGCTCGTGCTGGTGGTCAGCGAGCAGATCAACGCCTCCAGCGGCATCGGCTACCTCATGACCGAGGCCAGGACCTTCGGCCAGACGGACGTGATCGTCGTCGGCCTGGTGGTCTACGGACTGCTCGGCCTGGTCTCCGACACCCTGGTCAGACTCCTGGAACGAAAGGCACTGCGATGGCGGACCACCCTGGCCTGACGGACGGCCCCGCGACCGACGGCCCCGCGGTCCGACTGCGCGGGCTGACCCGGTCCTTCGCCGGTCGGACCGTCCTCGACGGCATCGACTTCGACCTCCCGGCCGGGCAGTTCACCGCCCTGCTCGGGCACAGCGGCTCCGGCAAGTCCACCCTGCTGCGCGCGGTGGGCCGACTCGACCACGGGGTGGCCGGCTCCGGCAGCATCGACGTGCCCGGGCAGCACGCGGTGGTGTTCCAGGACGCCCGGCTGCTGCCCTGGGCCCGGGTGCTCGACAACGTGCTGCTGGGCCTGCCCGGACGCGAAGCCCGGGCCGCCGGGCGCACCCTGCTCGGCGAGGTTGGCCTGGCAGACAAGGAACGGGCCTGGCCCGGCACCCTGTCCGGCGGCGAGGCCCAACGCGCCGCCTTGGCACGGGCGTTGATCCGCGAGCCGGGCCTGCTGCTGCTGGACGAGCCCTTCGGGGCCCTGGACGCGCTGACCCGGATCCGGATGCACGCCCTGCTGGTCCGGCTGTGCGCGCGACACCGCCCCGCCGTCCTCCTGGTCACCCATGACGTGGACGAGGCACTGGTCCTCGCCGACCGGGTACTGGTGCTGACGGCCGGCCGGATCTCGTTGGACCTGGACCTGCACCAGGAGGGCCTGGATCCCGACCGCACCCGTGGCACCCCGGCCTTCGCCGGGCTGCGCCGCCGCCTGCTGTCCGAACTCGGTGTGCGTGAGCAGGGCACGCTCGCCGAGGCGTGCCACGCCTCCCTTGATGAACGGTCACCTCTTCAGAACAGTGGGAAGTGAGGATTCCGCCATGTCCATCGCCCGTCCGTTGAGCGCAGTCGCGCTGGCCGCAAGTCTTGCCGTCGGCCTGGCCTTCGCCGGGCCACCGCCCCGTGCCGAGGCGGCCACCGTTCTGCCGGTGGTCTCACCGACCCCGCAGTCCATCCAGGCCACCGGCTCCGATCTGGCGATTCCGGCCGAGGTCAAACTGCTCGCCCCGAGCGGGGCCGACCCGGCGGCGGTGGACGTGGTCACCGCTGCCCTGCGCTCCGCCGGGGCGAAGGTGACCACCGAAGCCACCCCGAGCAGCGCCGCCCTGACCGTCTCCGTCGGCGGACCGGCCGAGAACTCCTACAGCGCCGGACTCCTCACCGAGATCGGGGCCTCCGGTCCGTCCGGACTGGCGTCCGGCGGCTACCGGCTGGCGACCGGCACCGCCGGCATCGGCCAGGTCGCCGTACTGTCCGGCGTGGACGAGGCCGGGACCTTCTACGCCGCGCAGACCCTGCGCCAACTACTGACCGGGGCCGCCACCACGCACACCCTGCCCGGAGTGACCGTCCGCGACTGGCCCGGGTTCGCCCACCGCGGTGGCAAGGAGATCTTCCACGGCACCCCCTGGTCCGCCGCGGACGAGGACGCCGAGGTGGACTTCCTCGCCGCCCACAAGATGAACGCCTTCTCCTTCATGCCCGCCAACGACCCGAGGATCTCCGGCTCGACCTGGCGCGTCCTCTACCCGACCGCCGAGCTGCCCCACATCGCGGAAGTCGTGGCCCGGGGCCGGCGACAGCACGTGGACGTGATGTACCGGATCAACCCCGAGGCCCCGCTGACCCCCTCCGCCGGAATCTGCCACGGCCTGCAGTCCGATCTGGACGCGCTCACCGACCGGCTCCAGCAGGTCTACGACCAGGGCGTACGCACCTTCATCATCGGCTGGGACGACGTCAGCCAGACATTCACCTGCTCATCCGACAACGATGCCTTCGGCTCCGACGCCAGTCCGCTCGCCGCCGCGCAGGCCCACGTCCTCAACTACGTCCAGAAGAACTTCATCGCCACCCACAGCGGTGCCGACCTGATCACCATCCCCACCGGCTACTGGGGCACCGCCGCCAGCACCTACCGCACCCGCCTGAGCGCCCTGATCCCGTCCGGGACCACCGTCTACTGGACCGGCACCGACGTGGACTCCGGCACCATCACCACCGCGCAGGCGACCACCGTGAAGGCCCAGTTCGGCGGACGTCCGCTGCTGATCTTCGACAACTACCCGGTCAACGACTACGTCACCGACCGGCTGCTGCTCGGCCCGCTGCAGGGCCGCAGCAAGGACCTCGACACCGCCACCGTCGGCTTGACGGCCAATCAGGCCATCCAGTACCAGGCCTCGTTGATCCCGCTGTACACCATCGCCGACTACACCTGGAATCCCGCCGCCTACAGTGCCGGCGCCTCCTGGAACAACTCGCTGCTGGAGTTCGCGCACGGTGACACCCAGGCCTACCGGGCGCTGCGGGTGTTCGCCGAGAACAACTACTCCTCCATCCTCACCACCACCGAGTCGCCGACCCTGACCGCCCTCGCGGCGACCTTCTGGTCGGACTACTCCGCGGGCAGGAGCCTCACCAACTCCGGGCAGGCGCTGTACGACTGGTTCGGGCAGATGGCATCGGCGCAGTCGGTGCTCACGGCCAGGCTCGGCAACGCCGAGTTCCTCAGCCAGGCAGAGCCCTGGCTGAACAAGCACACCCGCTACGGGCTGGCCGGGCAGACGGCCGTCCGGCTGGTGCAGGCGGCGGCGAGCGGTGACGGCAGCAAGGCCGCGAGCCTGCAGTCCACCCTCGGCACCCAGCGCACCGACATCGCGGCGATCCGCCAGAAGGTCGCCACCGGGGTGGCCGACACCTTCCTGGCCAAGGCGTCCGCGGTTGCCGTCCCCGACCTGGCGCTGCGGGCGCCGATCACCGCCTCCAGCACCCTCAACAGCGCCCGCGCCCTCGCCTACGCGGTGGACGGCGATTCCAGCACCCGCTGGACCAGCGCCTACGCCGACCCGCAGTGGTTGCGGATCGACCTCGGCACGGTCCGCCAGGTCACCGGCGTGCGGTTGAACTGGGAGGCGGCCTACGCCACGGCCTACCAGGTCCAGGTGTCCACCGACGGCACCACCTGGACCACTCTGTGGTCCACCACGGCCGGCACCGGCGGGGTGGTCGACCTGACCGGGCTCAACGGGAGCGGACGCTACGTCCGGCTCTCCTTCACCAAGCGGGTCAACAACGCCTGGGGGTACTCGCTCTGGGACGTCAACGTCTACGGCCGCTGAACCGCCACCGACCCAGGACGACATCACGCGTTCAAGGCCAGAAGCTTCCGACTGCCGCACGTCACGAGAGGTGACCCGCGATGGAACACCCCCGGCACAATGCCACCCCACCGACCCGGCGGAGCGTCCTGACCGGAGGAGTGGCACTCGCCGCCGTCGCACTGAGCGGCTACTCCGCGCTCGAACTCGCGCCACCGGCCGCGGCTGCCACCCCACCGCCCCCGCGCGACCCGGACTTCCCGGCCGCCGTCCAGCCGGTCGACCTGAGCGTCGACGCCTTCGGCATCGACAACTGGTACGTGTGGTGCGGCACACCCGCCTACCACCAGGGCCGCTACTACACGTTCTACTCCCGCTGGCCCACCGGCTCCACCGGACGCGGCAGCGACCCCTCGGAGAGCATCTTCTACGGCTTCAGCGGCTGGATGAAGTACTCCGAAATAGCGCTGGCCGTCGCCGACCACCCGCACGGGCCCTACACCCACGTCAGAACGATCCTCTCCAGCACCGACGACCCCAACCGGTGGGACCAGTACAACGCCCACAACCCGCACGTCCGCGAGTTCGACGGCAAGTGGTACCTGTACTACATCGCCACCAGGCCGACCACCGGCCAGAGCACCATGTGGCTGAACTACCACAAGGGACAACGGATCGGCGTGGTCGTCGCCGACACCTTCGACGACCTCGTCAACGGACGAGGACGACGCAGCGCCAACCCGATCGCCGGACCCGACTACGTCAACACCTTCCAGATGGCAGTAAACCCGTCGGTCGACAGGACACCCGCAGGCACCTTCCTGATGACCTACAAGTGCTGGGACAACCGCAGTCAGTACATCACGGTCGTCGGCACCTCCGACTCGCCGGAAGGACCGTTCACCTACGCCGCGAAAGCACTCGCCACCACGACGACTCAAGCCGAGGACCCGTACCTCTGGTACGACCACCAGCGCGCGCGTTACTACGCCATCGTCAAGGACTTCTACAGTGGCGCCGACCGTACCAACGCCCTGACCCCGCAGTACGGCGCCCTCGCCCTGGTCACCTCGCGGGACGGCATCGTGTGGGACCGGTCGGAGCACCCACTGGTATCGCTCAAACAGTTGAGGCTGACCGACGGATCGACTCTCGCACTCGCCAACCTCGAACGGCCCCAATTGCTCTTCGACCCCGACACCGACACACCGATCGCCCTGTTCTGCGCCATGCGCGTCGGCTCCTCCGGCGTCAGCAAGAACGTGTCGGTACGGCTCGCCCTCACCCCGGTGGACCTCGCCCTCGGGAAGGCGGCGACGGCGTCGAGCACGGCGCTCACAACGGGCCGCGAACCGTCTCTCGCGGTGGACGGCTCGACGACGACCCGCTGGGCCAGCAAGTACGCCGACCCGCAGTGGATCCAGATCGACCTCGGAGCCGTGTGGCGGGTCACCAGGGTCGACCTGCACTGGGAAGCCGCCTACGGCAAGCAGTACCGCATCCAGGTGTCGGGCAATGCCACCACCTGGACCGATGTGCACACCACGACAACGGGGCAGGGCGGCCTGGAGACGCTGACCGGCCTCGGCGGCGTCGGACGCTACATCCGAATGCTCGGAGAGAGACGCGGCACCAGCTACGGCTACTCGCTCTGGCGGTTCAGCGTCTACGGCTCGGCGGACCTCACCCTGTGAGCACAAGCCGGTGAGCCTGCGGCGCGTCGGCGGAAACCGTTGTCGCGCCGCAGGCCCGACGCGGACACAGCACTGCGTGCAGTGCTGTGTCCGCGGCCCGTCGCCTCGGCGGCGGTGCCGTCCGTGGTGAGGACGGCCAGGGGCGGTCGGCCGATCAAGTCACCGGGAACGGGTGCTGACCGGACGTCACACCCGTCCGCAGCTGGACGACGTCATGGGGGCCGGCTTCCGGGACCGGCGGAGTGCTCACGGCCTGGGCAGCTTGTGGGTGGAGTGGATCTCCCGGATGGTGCCGCTCTTGGAGCGCATCACCAGCGAGCTGGTGGTGGCGGTCTCCTGGCGGTAGTGCACGCCGCGCAGCAGCTCGCCGTCGGTGATGCCGGTGGCCACGAAGAACACGTTCTCGCCGCTGACCAGGTCGTCGGTGGTGAGCACGTGGTCCAGGTCGTGCCCGGCGTCCAGTGCCTTCTGCCGCTCGGCCTCGTCCTTCGGCCACAGTCGGCCCTGGATCGCGCCGCCCATGCACTTCATCGCGCAGGCCGCGATGATGCCCTCGGGGGTGCCGCCGATGCCGAGCAGCAGGTCGACGCCGGTGCCCTCGCGGGCGGCCATGATGGCGCCGGCCACGTCGCCGTCGGAGATGTACTTGATGCGCGCGCCCGCCTCGCGGACCTCGCGGACCAGCTTCTCGTGCCGCGGCCGGTCCACCAGGACCACGGTGACGTCCTCGACGGCGATGCCCTTGGCCTTGGCGACCCGGCGGATGTTCACCGCCGGCGGGGCGGCGATGTCGACGAACTCGGCGGCCTCGGGGCCGGTCACCAGCTTGTCCATGTAGAACACGGCGCTCGGGTCGAACATGGTGCCGCGGTCGGCGACCGCCAGCACGGCGACCGCGTTGTTCATGCCCTTGGCGGTCAGCGTGGTGCCGTCCACCGGGTCCACCGCGACGTCGCACTCGGCGCCGGTGCCGTCGCCGACCCGCTCGCCGTTGTAGAGCATCGGGGCCTCGTCCTTCTCCCCTTCACCGATGACGACGACGCCGCGCATCGAGACGGTGGCGAACATCGACCGCATGGCCGTGACGGCGGCGCCGTCGGCGCCGTTCTTGTCGCCCTGGTCGACCCAGCGGCCGGCTGCCATGGCCGCTGCTTCGGCCACTCGGACGAGTTCGAGTGCCAGATTCCGCTCGGGGCGCAGCACCGGCTCCTGCGGACGGGTCGTCACAGGACACCGCCGGGGCTCTCGTTGCTCAACGCGTGCTCCTCATCGAGTTCTTGGCCATGGTCAGGACCCGTTCAGGACCGACAGCAGCCGGGCGACCTCGGCCGTGACGGCAGCACGGGCGGGGCCGAGGTACTTGCGGGGGTCGGCGACCCCGGCTTGGCCGTCCAGCTGTTCGCGGACGGCCTGGGTGAAGATCTTGTTCAGGTGGGTGGAGATGTTGACCTTCGTCATGCCCGCCTGGACGGCCGTGGCGAGGTCTGCGTCGCTGACGCCGGAGGATCCGTGCAGGACGAGCGGGACCGGCACGGCCTCGCGCAGGTGGGAGATGAGGGCGAAGTCGAGGACGGCGTCGCGGGTGAGCATGGTGTGGGAACTGCCCACCGCCACCGCGAGAGCGTCCACTCCCGTCGCGGCGACGAAGTCACGGGCCTCACCGGGGTCGGTGCGCACCCCCGGGGCGTGGGCGCCGTCCTTGCCGCCGACCTCGCCGAGTTCGGCTTCCACCCAGACTCCGTGGCTGTGGCAGAACGCGGTGATCTCGCGGGTGGCGGCGAGGTTCTCCTCGTAGGGGAGCTTCGCGGCATCGAACATGACCGAGGTGAAGCCCAGTCCGACGGCCTCGCGGACCAGGTCGGTCGACTCGGCGTGGTCGAGGTGGACGGCAACGGGCACGCCGGCCGCCCTGGCCATGGCGAGTGAGGCGAGTCCGATCGGTTCCAGCGCGCCGTGGTAGCGGGCGGTGTTCTCGCTGATCTGCAGGATCACCGGCAGCCCGGCCGCCTCGGCGCCGGCCACGATCGCTTCGGCGTGCTCGGTCTGTACGACGTTGAACGCGCCGACGCCTGCCCGCTGCGCGGCGGCCCGGACTATCTCATCGGTGGGTGCGAGGGGCATGGGTTTCCTCCACGGGAACGGTGGTGCGCAGGCGGCGGTAGATCTCGGCGTCGAAGTCGCCGGCGACCGGGCAGGGGACGGCTGCGGCGGACAGGGCCACCGCCTCGCGCAGGACCTCGGGCCACGGCGCGCCGGTGGCGAGCCCCGCGGCGAGCGCGGCGACACAGGCGTCGCCCGCGCCGGTGGGGTTCCCACTGAGCAGTGCGGGCGGCCTGGCCTGCCAGCTGCCGTCCGCGGTGATCGCGTGCAGCCCGTCCGGACCGCTGGAGGCCACCACCGCGCGGGCGCCCAGCGCGCGCAGGCCGGCTGCCGCCACGGCCGTGTCCGTCTGTCCGGTGACGGCTGCGAGCTCGGCGGCGTTGGGTTTGACCACGTGCGGTCCGGCACCGAGCGCGGCCAGCAGCGGGGGCCCGCTGGTGTCCAGCACGGTGACGGCTCCGGCCGCCGCGGCCGTCGTGATGAGCTGCGCGTAGGAGTCCTCGGGCAGGCCCGGGGGGCAGGCTGCCGGCGAGCACGACGACGTCGGCGTCGCGTACCAGCAGCGCGTACCGGGTGGTGAAGGCGCGCCACTCCTCCGGCTGAACGACCGGCCCGGTCTCGTTGAACACGGTGGCGTCGCCGTCCTGGCGGGAGACCACGGTGAGGGTGCGCCGCGAGTCGCCCGTGACCGGCACCAGGTTGTCGTGCAGACCGGCCGTGCGCAGTTCCCGGCGGAGCAGGGCCCCGGTGGGACCGCCCACGAGGCCGGTCACGGTGACCGGATGCCGGAGGGCCGCGAGCACCCGGGCGACGTTGACGCCCTTGCCGCCGGCGCGCTGGTGCACCTCGTCGACGCGGTGCGAGCTGAGCGGGACCAGGCCGTCGACGAAGTAGGTGACGTCCAGGGCGGCGTTGAGCGTGACGGTGAGGATCATCATGACACCGCCGGTGTCTGCCGGGACGAGACCGGCTGACCCACCGCCTGCCACGCGTACAGCCCGGCGCCGAGGCAACCGGCCTCGTCGCCCAGTCCGGCGCGGACCAACTCCGGGCGCCGTTGGAAGGTGAGCCGCTGGGCGAGGGCGGAGCGCACCGGCTCCAGCAGGAGCGTGCCGGCCTCGGCGAGACCGCCGCCGAGCACGATCAGCTCGGGGGCGAGCAGCGTTACGCCGCTGGCCAGGGCCGTGGCGAGCGCATCGGCGGTGCGCGCCCAGACCGCGGCGGCGTCGGCGTCGCCCTGGGCGAGCAGCACCGCCACCTGTTCGGCCCCCTGCACCGAGCGGCCCGAGCGGGCGGTGTAGGCGGCGGCGACGGCGCTCGCGGAGGCCACCGTCTCCAGGCAGCCCCGGCCGCCGCAGCCGCACGGCGCGCCGTCGAGGTCGACCACAAGGTGGCCCAGTTCGCCCGCGTAGCCGCCACCTCGGACAGGTCGGCCGTCGGTGAGCAGGGCGGCGGCTATGCCGGTCCCGATCGCGACGAAGAGCACGTCCCGCTTGCCGCGGGCGGCGCCGAGGGAGGCTTCGGCGAGCCCGCCGGCCCGGACGTCGTGGCCGAGTACCACCGGCAGCCCGGTGCGCCGCGCCAGCAGCTCGGCGAGTGGCAGGTCGCGCCAGCCGAGGTTGGCCGAGTAGACGGCGCGGCCGAGCTCCTCGTCGACGATGCCGGGCACCACCACGCCGGCCTGCCGGACCGGCAGGCCGTGCTCGGCGGCCCGCTCGGCCAGGGCGGCCAGGGCGGCGACGATCTCGTCCAGCACGGCGTCGGGGCCGGCCGCGCGCGGGGTCGGCCGGCGCAGCGTCAGCACCGGGCGCAGCGCGTGGTCGAGCAGCGCGCCCTTCATGCCCGTCCCGCCGACGTCCAAGGCGATGACGCAGGCACCGCGGTCGATGTCGTCACGCACCAGTGTTCTCCAGTACCACCGAGCGGGTGAGGTTGCGCGGGCGGTCCGGGTCGAGGCCGGCGGCCTCGGCCAGCGCGACGGCGAGGCGCTGGGCCCGGACCAGGTCGGCCAGCGGGTCGAGCTGCTCGGGCGCGTCCTGGGAGTCGGCGACCAGGGTGCCACCGACCCGGGCGATGTCCTCGGCCAGCCCGGCCGGCAGGGCGCCGAACATCCAGGCCGCCCGGCCGGGGCCGGTGATGCTGATCGGCCCGTGCCGGTACTCCATCGCGGGGTAGGCCTCGGTCCAGGCGCCGGCCGCCTCGCGCATCTTCAGGCCGGCCTCCAGAGCGAGCCCGTAGCTCCAGCCGGTGCCGAGGAAGGTGAACTGCTCGGCGCCGATCAGCTCGGCGGCGAGCGGCGCCTCGACGGCCCGCTGGGCATCGTCGGCCGCCCGGATGACGGTCCGCACGCCGGCCGGCAGGGCGCCCTCGGCTTCCAGGTGCGCGCGCAGCAGCGCGAGCACGGTGGTGGCGAAGCGGGTCTGCACCACCGACTCCTCGTCGGCGAAGTCCAGAACGGCCACGGCGTCGGCGGCGGTCATGATCGGCGTCGCGGGATCGGCGGTGATCGCGGCTGTGGCCACGCCCGCCTCGCGGGCCCGGTCGAGCAGGTCCAGCACCTCGGTGGTGGTGCCCGAGCGACTGATCGCCAGGATCCGGTCGTAACCGCCGCGTCCCTGCGGGAACTCGGAAGCGGCGAAGGCGTCCGTCACGCCGTGTCCGCCGCTCTCGCGCAGGACGGCGTAGGACTGGGCCATGAACCAGGAGGTGCCACAGCCGACGACGGCGACGCGCTCGCCGCGACGGGGCAGGGCCGCGCTGTGCTGGGCGAGGGACTCGGCAGCCTGCCTCCAACAGGTCGGCTGCGAGGCGATCTCGACCGTGGTGCGGGACGAGGAGGTGGTAGCCATGCCGAGGCTCCTTCGGGGGATCAGGCAAGAATCGATGCTCGCTAATGCTCGATTAGTAGCAGGTTTAAGCAGAAATGAGCAAGAGGGTGCTGTGGGCCTGCGCAGAAGAGGCGGCAGGCAGGTCGGGGCCGGCAACGCCGAGCGCTGCGGGAGGGGTGCCCGAAGGCCCCGGCCGCGGTGGTGCCTCAACGTCTGGGTGCTTCACTGATCCGGCCGTCGGCCCGGAGGCGACCTGGCGTTCGATGAACGCGATCGGGCGACCGCGGGCAGGACGGCGATGACGGAACCGGCGAAGAATCGCCCGGGGGGACCGGCGGGCATCCGTCCGTCGCGGTGTTCACGGGCACCGGCTGCGCGATCACCGCTCGACGACCGCCGGCACTTGTCCATCGTCACCGGGCAAGCGCCGGGCCGTGCACCGGCTTCCAATCGAGCCGGCGCACGGCCCGCGCGGGCTGCGCGGAGGAGGTCAGTGCCGCCGGCGCCGGGTCCGGCGCTTGCCCAGCAGTACAGCGGCGCCTCCGACAGCGAGGAGCGTGCCGCCGATCAGCGTGGGGGTGAGGACCTTCGCGCCGGTGGACGCGAGGGCGGGGCCGTCGGCTGCGGCGGCGGGGGACGGCGTCGCGGTGGTGGTCGAGCCGATGAGGCGGGTGTCGTCAGCCTGCTGCGTCGATTGGACGGGCGCCGGCGTGGGGGTGGTGGCGGACACGTTGGGGGCCTGGTCGGCGCCGAGGTCCACCCGGACGTCGGCGCCCTGGTCGGTCATCCGGACGACGCTGAGGGAGATGTGGGCCGAGGTGTCGGCCAGTGGCGTGTCCGCAGTGAACGAGCCCGCGGTGGTCTTGTCCTCCTGCTTGGTGTTGCCGATCATGACCGCGTGGTCGTACTTCCCCTGAGGGACTCGGAAGACGTCGACGCCCCGCGGAACGTCGCCGTCCAGACCGGAGTCGGGAGTACGGTACTCGACGACGATCCGGTCGCCCTTGGTGCCCAGCGGCAGATCGATCGCCCGGGTCCCCGAAGCATTCGCCGGGGCGTGCAGGGGCGCGAGGTGGACGGTGGTGGTCGTCCGGGGTGTGCTGACCTGCTGGGCGGTCAGCCACTTCTGCGCCAGGAGCTCGGGTGCGGACAGGCCCTTCTTCGAACCGCCGGCGCCCATGGGGGTCCGCCGGCTGTACTCGTCGGCCGTGCACACGCTGAAGCTGCCGGCCGTGCAGACCTGGCGTTCCTCATGGGCGAACCCGAGATTGTGCCCGGCCTCGTGGACGATGGCGGCCAGGTCGTTGACGGCTCCTTCCTGGAACCAGGTCGTGGGCCCCGGCTGGCTCCCGAGTCCCCACCAGGCACACGCCTTCGTGCTGGGCATGACGATCGACAGGTGGTCGTAGGTCAGGTCGGGGATGGCCCTCCGGGCGAGCTCGGCGACCTTGCCGCTGTCACACCCGGACTTGTCCCACCCCGAGCTGTCCACGTCCAGGGTGAACGGCCCGAACACACCGTCCCCCTTCGCCGGCACCACCGTCATGCGGTTGTCCGAGTTGGCCGCGTAGTACGCGGCAAGGGAACCGGTGGGCCCGAAGAAGTTGCTGACGGCCTTGGTGCGATCCGCGCCGGGGTCCGACAGTGCGCTGTTGCGGAAGTTGACCAGCACCACCACGTGCCGGTCGGTGGTCTGCGGGGCGGGATCGGCCGCCGCCGCAGTGCCGACCACCGGCCCACAGAGCGCGAGTGCGGTGGCGGCCGTGCTGGCCGCCGCGATCCGGACGGCCCCGCGGTGTGCGGCGCGGACCAGTGCCGGACCGTCGGCGGGTGTCCGGGCGGCCCCGGCGCGGCCGGCGGATGCTGAGGCTCCGGTCCGGCTCCTCGTGGAACGGCTGCTTGCCATGTGCGTTTCTCCTCATTTGCTTCAGATCGGCGGGCCTCGGGTGTCACCAGCCTCGGTTCGTGGCGAGGACTGGAGATCATGAGGCTTCGCGCTGTGGAGAGGGCCGCGGGGGTGTCGGTAGCCCGGGCGCGGGGAGCTGCGTTCGTCTCCCGCTTCAGGAGATCCGCGAGGCCGGCTCGGATAACAGAGATTTCTGTCCGCGATCTCTCGTTCTTCACGCGAACGGCCCCGCTGACTGCGCGTCAACACACCGACCGGAACGCTGGCCCACACCGCCACCGGGCGGCGGGCCGACATCCCGATCACCAGCGCCAAGACGGTCGTGTCACTCGGGCTCCCCGCCAGCGGTGCACCACCGGCGGCCTGCGTCGTGGCCGCAGCCGTGTCGCCGGTGGTCGGCGCGGCGGTGAACCAGTCGTCCAGTAGCTCTTGCTGCTCGTGGCGAAGGTGCCGGAGCGGGGTTCGAGTCGTCCGTGTTCCTGGTACAGGTCCAGGTAGACCTGTCCGGCACACTGGCTGTCCGCGTTTCGCGTCGTGGTGCCGCCGTCGATGCCGTGGTTGTTCTGCTTTCCCCACGCCACCGTGTAGTTGAGGTACTTCTGGGTCCGGGTGAGCCGGTAGTGCGCCATGTTGCCGCAGTGGTAGGTGGCCGGGGCCCACTGATTGGTGCCGGGGTTCGTGTTTCCCTTGATCCAGTAGTCGTTCACCAGCGTCATGGCCGAGATGACGTCGGCCCGGCTCGGCAACTGGTCCGCAGCCGTCGCCGCCGCGGCGGGCGCCTGGTCCACCACGCCGAGGGCGACCGCGGCGCCGAGCGTGCCTGTCATACCAAGCAACGTTCGTCGGTTCATCGAACTGCCTCTTCCGTGGAGGGTCTTGAGGGGAGGGCGAGAACCGACAGAATTGAACGCCCAGCGCCGGTCCCTCGTTCACCTTGATCCGGAACGCGGTCGCGGCCTCGCGCTGCCGCCCGTCATGGCTTGTTGCGACGGGCCCGACCGACTCGGGCCCCGCCTGCCGAGTCCGTTGCTGAACTGCGCAATCGCCCCCACGAAAATCCTGCGGCGCTGTTGCCCCGCAGGTCCTCGCTCGCGCGGGACGTGGTGCTGGTCGCCCCTGGAGGGACAGATGATCACCAGTCGGTATCCGGACGGCCCTGGCAGAGAGCAGACCTGCCGCCCGCGGACCGTCCGGCATTACGTCGGACCAGGCGGTGGTCGGACCTCTCGTCAGCGTCTCCGACCACAGCACCGGGCCCGGTGACACCACCCCCTTAGGTCAATCTTCGACAGGGGGACGCAGTCGTGCCGGGTCCGGAGGACAGCGGCCTCTTGCCGGACTGCGGAATATAGCGGCAGCAGCGACGTGGCGGTGTCCTGGCTGGTGGCGCCCTGGACGATCAGCAGGGCCGGCCCAGCCGGATCTCACCGCGGCCGGCGGGCGGGCCGCCACCCGCGAGCTCGTTGCCCGCCGGTCGGACCTCCCGGCGGTGTTCGCGCTGAACGACGGCACGGCGGTCGGTTCGCTCGCCACCGCAGATCTCCACCCTGCGGGTTGCGGCTGGTTGTGGCGGGGCTGCGCCCGGGCGTGACACCGCAGGTCTGTGCGACTTCCCGGTCTCGCACAGACCTGCGGTGGGTCGCCGCTACTGGGGCAGGGCCCAGATCTGGTTCTGCTGGTTGGCCTTGGAGATGCCGCAGCCGTCGACGATGAGTGGGTTGCCGTTCGTGGTGAGGGAGTAGTAGTCGTCCAGGCAGAGGTTCAGGCCGGTGTTCTTGAGGAAGCCGTTGCGCTGGTAGGCCCACTGCTCGGTGGCCCGTCCGTCGCAGGTGTTCAGCTTCGCCCAGTATCCGACGTAGCGGCTGTCGGTGCTCTGGTAGACCGCGTCGAGGCACTTGCCGAGGGTGCGGACGGTGCCGTCGCCGGGCAGGGCCCATCGCTGATTGGTGCCACCCGTGCACTGGTACAGGGTGACCGGGTTGTCGGGGCCCGTGGCGGCGTACGCGTCGTCGACGCAGGTGCCGCCGATGCCGGTGAGCTGGCCGGTGGGCTGCTGGCCGGTGCAGCCGGTGCCGGGGGTGATGCGGTAGATGGCGGTGCCGTGGGCGGGGACGGTCGCGCTGATCGCACCGCTGGTCGTGGACGTGGTGCCCGACCAGAGGTCCTTGACTGTCGCCGAGCAGCTCGCGCCGGCGAAGCCGATTCCGTTGAGGGTGGTACCGGCGGTGGTCGGGGTGGAGCTGCGGTTGAGCAGTGCGACGGCGCGGTCGCCGTTGGACAGGGGTCGGGCGAGGACGTCGATTGTGCCGTTCTGGGAGACGATGCCGGCCTGCTTGCCGAGCGTGTCCTGATCGATGGCGAGGACGTCGCTGTTGGTGAGCGTCGTGAGCGACGCCGTCGAGAGCGCGGAGACGTCGGTGCTGAGGATCAGCGGCGAGGCCATCATCGACCAGAGGGCGAGCTGGCTGCGGGATTCGTCGTCCGTCAGGTGGTCGCCGGTGATGAGGAAGTCCGGGTCGTTCCAGCTGCCGGGGGCCGAGTAGCGGGCCAGGGGCGCGTTGTAGCCGTACTGGGTGAGCACGCCGGCCTGGTTGCCGGTCTTGGACCAGGCGGATCCCGCCGCGTTGTACATCTTCACGTCGTAGCCCTCGCGCCACAGCTGGCCGCTCTTGCTGGCGGCGTCGATCACGCTGTACCAGTCCGCGAGGTCGGACTTGCCGATGTAGAAGTAGGCGGGGGAGGATTCGGAGAACACCATGTCGCGCTTGCTGCTGTTGGCCTTCATCGCCGCGCCGAAGTCCTTGTAGGCCTGGCTGTAGCCTGCGGCGTTGTTCGAGGCCGAGGGCATGTTGCAGCCGTCGAGCTTGATGTAGTCGACGCCCCAGGAGGCGAAGGAGTCGGCGTCCTGCTGGAAGTGGTTCCAGCTGCCGGGGTAGCCGCCGCAGGTATAGGTGCCGATGTCCTCGTAGAGGCCGAACTTCAGTCCCAGTGCGTGCAGTTGCTGGCCGATGTAGGCCATTCCGCGCGGGAACCTGGTCGAGTCCGCGACCAGGTTGCCGGCGGCGTCGCGGCTGTTGCCCATCCAGCAGTCGTCGACGGTGACCGTGGTGAAGCCCTTGGCCTTCAGCCCCTTGTCCACCAGCGCATGGGCCTGGGCGAGGATCAGGGTCTCACCGACGCCGGCGTCGCCGGTGTTGGGGTTGTTGGGCGTGCAGCCGAACCGCGCCCAGTTGTTGAAGCCCATCGGCGGCGTTACGGCCAGCGAGTTGCCGTTCGGGCTGGTCGCGGTCGGCGACGCGGCTGCGTTCGGGACGAGCAGTGCGCTCGACATGCCGACGACGGCGCAGGCCATCGCTACGGCTGAGCTCAGGGATATGGCGCGGCGGGGGTTTGCCATGGGGTTGGTCTCCTGACCGGAGTGAGGAAGGCGGCGCTTGCGGATGTCAGAAGGGCCCGTCTCGTCCAGAGCTGATTAACCGTCACCTCGGTAGGGGTGAAGCCGGAGGTGGGGAGGCGGGGGCTGGCGGTTGTTTTCTATCGCCAGATGTTCATTATTGGCAAGAGATTCGCCTTTTCGATCAGAAACGTGCATTCATGGGGTGCTCGGTGGCGAGTGCGGCGGGCTGGGCGTACTGCACCCGGTGCCGGTGCCGGTGCCGGTGCCGCGGGCGCGCTGCCCGCTTGCTGCGGCGACAGCAAGCCGGCCTGCCGACCGCGAGATGAGGTGCGTGCGGCGCCGACCGTTGGTCACACGGCGATCCGCTGCCACTGCTGGCTCGGGTCGCCCGAGTCGCTCTGCTGCACGATGGCGGCCAGGTCGGCGACGGCATCGCCTTGCACCGCAAGGAGCTTCCCGGACCGGACGCAGAAGATCTTCACGTAGCCGCCGCCGGCGCCGGCCAGTGTCCAGCGCTGGGTGGTGCCGCCGGCCCAGGGCATGGCGGGGCTGGAGGTGGCCCGCGCCCCGCGCGCCGCGTCGGCGAGCTGCTTGGTGGCACCGGACAGCCATTACGGATTGACGGTAGGTCAGAGAGCTTCGGAACAGTGCCCGTTGCCGAAGTCGGAGCCCCACCACGTGACCACGCCGTTGTTGGTGTGCCAGCCGCGGAGGTTGTCGCCGTTGCCGGTCTCGTAGAAAGTGGTGCGCGCGGAGCACAGGCTCAGTGGGGCAGCCCAGCCGGGCCGGCGGACCATCGCGCGGTCCATGCCGTGGAAGACCGTCGCGCCGGGCGGCTCGACACCGGCCACGACCGTGGCATCGTTCACCAGCGCTTGGGTGCGGGCGGGTTCGCGCCGATGTACCCGTCCGTCGCGGAAACCGAGCCGTAGGGAAGATCGGTCCGCAGGAGCCGGCAGCGGTGCAGGGCGGCGGAAAGGGTGTGTCCAGGTGCAGGCTCCTTGCCGGTGGGCAGTGCGCGTGCCGAACTGCCGGCGCGACTCGGGACTCGGGACACGGTCGCGGGCACCCGGCGCGCGGGGGTGCGGCCGACCGTCTTCACCGTTCTGCTGGAACGACCGCTCCGCAGGACTGCCGGATGGTGAGGCCGGGCCGCAGCAGGATGCTGCGGGGCGGGTGGTCGGGGTGGCGGAGGCGGTGGAGCAGCAGTTCGGCCGCGGTGCGTCCGACGAGGTACTTGGGCGGGGCGACGGCGGTGAGGGGCACGTCCGGGATGTCGGCGATCTCGTCGTCGTAGGCGACGAGGGCGAGGTCCCCGGGGACGGAGAGATCGGCGCGGCGCGCCGCGGACACCAGGAGGGCGGCCTGGCGGTCGCCGAAGCACAGGGCGGCGGTGCATCCGGCGGAGCGGAGGTGGGCGAGGGCACGGTCGGCGGTGGCCGGACCCCACTCCTCAAGCGATGCCTGGAACCGGATCGGGACGGCGCCCAGTTCGGCGATCGCCTGGCGATAGCCTGCCGCGACCGGATCGGCGGTGGGGCTGGGGGATCGCAGGACCAGGCCGATGGTGCGGTGCCCGAGCTGGGCCAGATGCCCGACCGCCTCGTACGCCCCGGCTTCGTGGTGTGTGCACACGCTGTCGTTGGCGGCCCTCAGGGAGGTGTCGCGTCGCTCGATCAGCACTGCGGGCACGGGGAGTTGGGCCAGTCGGCTGAGGTACGTGTCGGTGGGTTCGGGGCCGGTGAGCGTGGGTGTCAGCAACAGCCCGTCGACGCCGGCGTCGAGCATCTCGTGCAGAAGCTTGCACTCGAGTCGCTGGTCGTACCCGGAGCAGACGAGCTCGACGCGCGCGTCGGCCTCCGCGCGCACCTCCTCGATGCCCCTGAGCACGTGTGGGTAGTAGAACGTCGTCGACGGTACGACGACACCCATCAGGAGCCTACGCGCCTTGGTGACCTGCGGTGTCCGGACATACGTCCCCGAGCCCTGGCGCCGGTCCACCAGCCCCTCGGCGACCAGGTTGTCCACAGCGCGCCGGACCGTACTGATCGAGACCGCAGTGTCCGCGGCCAACTCCTTCTCGGTCGGCAGGCGGGTGCCCGGCTGCCGGATGCCGTCGAGGATCTCCCGGCGCAGCCGGTCGGCGAGTGCCAGGAACTTCAACTCGGCGGGCCCCTCCACCATCACCACTTCCTTGTGGGTACTGCTCAGCGGCCGCCGAGGAGGCGCCTGCGGGTCAGCCCATGATTTGCCGCGGTGACCCGGAAGTCAACGGGGTGTTCGCCCAATGAACTGCGCATGAATTCAACCGCCCGGTCATCCGGTCGCCGGCCGTTGACCGCCCGGACCTCGCTGCCTACCGTTCTGGCCGTTCAACGGATCCGTCGGCCTCCTGGAGCACAGCGCGGTGATCGCACGCGCTCGGAAAACGCTCTCGGAAGCTCGGACCATCGGTGCCGCCGGTGGTCCGGTCGCCCTCCTCTGCTTGTGTCGCCATCGATCACGCCATGATCAACAGTCGTCCCAATCAAGAGAGTTGATATGTCCATACACCGAGGACGCCCACGCTTTTTACCCAGCGGAGCGGTGGGCGCGGTCCTCGCGGTCCTCACCGCGATGATCGGCGTCTGTGTGCCGACCATCGCCCATGCCGCGACATTGACGTCCATCACGATCGACGGCACCAAGCCGGGCCTGACGTTCGACGGTATCGGGGCTGCGTCCGGCGGCGGCGGCAACTCCCGCCTGCTGATCGACTACCCCGAGCCGCAGCGCAGCCAGCTGCTCGACTACCTGTTCAAGCCCGGCTACGGCGCCTCGCTCCAGAGCCTGAAGATCGAGATCGGCGGCGACACCAACTCGACCGACGGCGCCGAGGCCTCCATCGAACACACCAAGGGTGCCGTCGACTGCAACCAGGGCTACGAGTGGTGGGTCGCCGAGCAGGCCAAGGCGCGCAACCCCGGCATCAAGCTCTACGGCCTCGCATGGGGCGCGCCGGGTTGGATCGGCGGCGGGAACTTCTGGTCCCAGGACATGATCGACTACCTGATGTCCTGGTTCGGCTGCGCCGCGCAGCACGACCTGTCGATCGACTACATCGGGGGCTGGAACGAGCGCGGTTACGACAAGACCTGGTACGAGAACCTCCGGAGCACGCTGAACACGAAGGGCTACACCTCGACCAAGGTGGTCGCGGACGACGGCTTCGGCTGGGGCGTCGCCGACGACATGGCGAAGGATCCGGCGTTCAAGGCGGCGGTCGACGTCGTCGGGTCCCACTACGTCTGCGGGTACCTCAGCAGCGGCGCCACGTGCAACAGCACCGCCACCGCGCAGGCCCTCGGCAAGCCGCTGTGGGCCAGCGAGAACGGCTCCCAGGACACCGACACCGGAGCCGCTGCCGTGGCGCGGGCGATCAACCGCGGTTACATCGACGGCAGGATGACCTCGTTCATGAACTGGCCGGTGATCGCCGCCCTGTACCCGAACGAGACGTTCTCCACGGACGGCATGTCGGTCGCGGCCCAGCCCTGGTCGGGCAACTACCGGATCGGCAGGACCACCTGGGCCACCGCGCACACCACGCAGTTCACCAAGCCCGGCTGGCACTACATCGACTCGGCCGGCGGCTACCTCGGCGGAGCCAAGGCGAACGGCAGCTACGTCACGCTGAAGTCGACCAACAACACCGACTACAGCACCGTCATCGAGACGATGGACGCCACCGCTTTGCAGAGTGCGACGTTCACCGTCAGCGGCGGCCTGTCCACCGGCAAGGTGCACGTCTGGGCGACGAACCTGAAGTCGTCGAACTCCGCCGACCACTTCGTCCAGGCCCCGGACGTCACGCCCGTCAACGGCACCTACACGCTGACCCTGCAGCCCGGCTACGTCTACACGGTCACGACGACCACCGGTCAGGGCAAGGGCACCGCCACACCCCCCGCCGCCACCCCGCTCGCGCTGCCGTACTCGGACAACTTCGAGACCGCGGCCGCCAGCACCTCGCCCAAGTACTTCGCCGACATGAACGGCGCCTTCGCCACGCACACCTGCGGTGCCTCCCGCGCCGGCACCTGCCTGCGCCAGATGGCGCCCACCCAGCCGATCAACTGGACCCACGAGAGCTACCACGCGCCCTACACCTTCATGGGCGACGGCTCGTGGAGCAACTACACGGTCGGCACGGACGCCCTGTTCGAACAGGCCGGAACGGTCGAGGTACTGGGCCGCATCGGCACGCAGGGCAAGAACAACCAGGGCCTGAACGCCTACCACCTGCAGCTTTCGGACACCGGCGCGTGGACCATCAAGCGAAGCGACACCGTCCCGGACCCGAACAACGCGGGCAGCACCACGTGGGCCTGGACCCAGCTGGCGAGCGGGACCGTGGCGGCCCTGGGCACGAACACCTGGCACACCATCGCGCTGAAGATGGAGGGCTCGACGCTCACCGTGGTCATCGACGGTACGACCGTGGGCACGGCCACGGACGCGACCTACACCAGCGGCCCGGCCGGCCTCGGCGTCACCGGCTACCAGACCGAGCAGTTCGACAACTTCGCCCTCACTGCCGGCACCGTCTCCTCCCACACCGGCCCGATCACCTCCGGTGTGCCGGGCAAGTGCGTCGACGACAACGCGAACTCCAACGTCAACGGCACCCACGTCCAGATCTGGGACTGCAACGGGACCAACGCCCAGAAGTGGACCTTCACCAACGGCACCCTGCAGGTCAACGGCAAGTGCCTGGACGTCACCGGCCGCGGCACCGCGAACGGGACCCTCGTCGACCTGTGGGACTGCAACGGCGGTGCCAACCAGCAGTGGACCCCGCAGCCCGACGGCACGCTGAAGGGCACGCAGTCCGGACGCTGCCTCGACGATCCCCGTGGCACCGCCACCAACGGGACCCAGCTGGACATCTGGGACTGCAACGGCGGGTTCAATCAGAAGTGGACCCTGCCGTAGGGATGCTCCGCGCATCCGCCTGACAACGCTCTGACACCGCCTCGTGAAGGCGGCGTCCCGGAGGGGCGGGCACCCCCGCCCGCCCCTCCGTCCGACCTCTCCGCAGAAAGGAAAAGGGAGCATGCGTAATTCCAAGCTCGGGCCCGTCGTGCCCACCAGTCTCGTACCCAGGCGCAGGCGGGTCCTTGCCGGGACGGCGTGCGCGATCATGCTGGCCTGGACGGGCCTCCAGGTGCAGACCTCTGCCACGGCGGCGCCGGCCGCGACCGCCGCGGTCGGCACTCCGGTCTACCTGAACACTTCGTACTCGTTCGCGGCACGCGCGGCCGACCTCGTGTCGCGAATGACGTTCGCCGAGAAGGCGGCGCAGCTGAACGTCCAGATCGCGCCGGCGATCCCCCGATTGGGGGTGCAGGACTACATGTACTGGAGTGAGGGCGCGCACGGGATCAACTACCTGGGCGCGGGGACCAACGTCGCCGGGGGATCGGACCACCCCCCGGCGACCAGCTTCCCGGTGAACTTCGCCTCGTCGATGTCCTGGGACAAGGACTTGATGTACCAGGAGACCACCGCGATCTCCGACGAGGCCCGCGGATACCTCGACAAGAGCCTCTTCGGTGTCGCCCCCAACAACATCGGCAGGTCGAAGAGCGACTACGGCTCGCTGACGTTCTGGGCGCCGACGGTCAACATGGACCGCGACCCGCGCTGGGGCCGCAATGACGAGGGCTTCGGTGAGGACCCGTACCTGGTCGGTCAGATGGCGGGGGCGTTCGTCAACGGCTACCAGGGGAACACCACGACCGGGCAGTCCACGAACGGCTATCTGAAGGTCGCCGCCACCGCGAAGCACTTCGCGCTGAACGACGTCGAGAAGATGCGCAAGGCCGCCGACTCGGTGGCCACCGACGCCGACATCCGCAACTACTACACCGCGCAGTTCAAGAGCCTGATCGAGGACTCCCACGTCTCGGGTCTGATGACGTCGTACAACGCGATCAACGGGACCCCGGCGGTGGTCGACACCTACACGAACAACCAGATCGCGCAGCGCACCTACGGCTTCGGCGGGTACACCACCAGCGACTGTGGTGCCATCGCCACCGTCTACGACCTGCCCACCGCGAGTTCGTCCGTCGCCGGGCACAACTGGGCCCCGCCGGGCTGGACGACCGACGGCCTGGGTGACAACTCGACCTGGACCAACACCGCCACCGGGGCCAAGATCTCGGCCAAGGCCGGGGCCCAGGCGTACGCGCTGCGGGCCGGCACCTACCTGAACTGCGACGGCGGCGAGAACACGGTGGCCAACCTGCAGGCGGCCATCAACGTCGGGATCCTCAGCGACGGCGTCATCGACACCGCGCTGACGCGGGTCTTCGCCATGCGCATGGCGACCGGTGAGTTCGACCCGGCGAGCAGCGTGCCCTACACCTCGATCACCAAGGCGAACATCGAGAGCCCGGCGCACCAGGCGCTGGCCGAGAAGGTGGCCACCAACGACCTGGTGCTGCTGAAGAACGACAAGCCGGCCTTGGCCACGGCCCCGCTGCTGCCGCTGAACGCCGCGAAGCTGAACAACGTGGTGATCCTGGGCGACATGGCCAACAAGGTCACGCTCGGGGGCTACTCCGGAACCCCGACCACCCAGGTCAACGCGGTGCAGGGGCTGACCAGCGCGATCAAGGCGGCCAACCCGGGCGCGAACATCCTGTTCGACGCGGCCGGCACCTCCAGCACCTCCACCTCGGCCGCCACGCTGAGCGCCTCCACGCAGACCGCGATCAAGAACGCCGACCTGGTGGTGCTCTTCGTCGGCACGAGCATGAGCAACGCCACCGAGAACGTCGACCGCTCGAACCTGGACATGCCGGGCAACTACCGTTCGCTGATCACCCAGACGACGGCGCTGGGCAACCCCAACACCGCCATGGTCATCCAGTCCAACAGCCCGGTGAAGATCGACGACATCCAGGCGCCGATCCCGTCGATCCTCTTCAGCGGCTACAACGGCCAGAGCCAGGGCACGGCGCTGGCCAACGTGATGCTCGGCAAGCAGAACCCGTCCGGCCACCTGAACTTCACCTGGTACAAGGACGCCTCCCAGCTGCCCGCGATGAGCAACTACGGGCTCGCCCCGGCAGCCACCGGCGGGCTCGGCCGTACGTACCAGTACTTCACCGGCGCTCCGACCTATCCGTTCGGCCACGGCCTCAGCTACACCAACTTCGCCTACTCGGCGGCCACGGTGGACAAGAGCTCCGTCACGGCCGACGGCACGGTCAACGTGACCTTCACGGTCACCAACCAGGGTTCCGTGTCCGGTGCGGCCGTCGCCCAGCTGTACGCGGCCACTCCCAATGTGACGGCCCCTGCCGGAACGACCGCCGTTCCGTTGCCGGCCAAGCGTCTGGCCGGGTTCCAGAAGACCCAGGTGCTGGCCCCCGGCGCCGCGCAGAAGATCACGCTGCCGGTCAAGATCGCGGACCTGGCGTTCTGGGACTCCTCGGCGATGAAGTCGGTGGTCTACGACGGGACCTACCGGTTCCAGGTCGGCTCCAGCTCGGCGGCCATCGCCTCCACGGCGGACGTCACCGTCTCCGGCGCCCTCACCCCGAGGGTGCAGTACGTCACAGTGCAGCCGGAAAGCGTCGTGTACAACATCGGTGACACGATCGACCTGACCGGGAAGAACCGCTGGATCAAGGACGACACCACCGGCAGCACGACCCAGGACCGCAACCTGGGCGTGACCGCCGACCACGTCGTCGAGGCCGTCAACAGCGACCAGTCGTTCGTCAACCTGAGCGGCGCGACCGTCTCGTACAGCAGCAGTGACACCTCCGTGGCCACCGTCAGCAGCGCGGGCAAGGTCACCACGGTCGGTGCCGGCACCGCGACCATCACCGTCACGGTCAACGGCGTCAACGGGTCGGTCCCGATCGTCGTCACCGACCCGCTGGTGAACGGCGGCGTCTACGAGATCACGGCCGCGGGGCAGGCCATCGACGATCCGAGGGCCACTACCACCCCCGACACCCAGCTGGACGGCTGGGCGTCGAACGGCGGCACCAACCAGCAGTGGACCGCCACGCAGAACAGCGACGGCACCTGGCAGTTGAAGAACGGCGCCTCCGGACTGTGCATGGACGTACGGCACGCCTCGGGCAGCGCAGGCGCCGCCGTCATCCAGTGGACCTGTACCGGAGCGACCAACCAGCGCTGGAGCATCGACTCCCACGGCGGTGGCTACGCCCTGAAATCGGCCAGCAGCGGCCTGGTGGTCACCGAGGCGAGTGCGAGCAACGGCGCTCTGCTGACCCAGCAGCCCTATACCGGCGCAGCAGCACAGAGCTACACCTTCACCAAGGTCGGCTGACCACAGAGCAAGGCGTCCGGGCCGTCCCGTAGGGGGATGACCCGGACGCCTCTCTGTCGTCGTGCGCCGCGCTGTGTGGACGGCGTTTCGCAATCGTTACCGAGCCGGGCATCGACAGTCCGGGCTTCGCGCACATATAAGTTTTGCGGACTGACAAATTGGCCCCGCGGACCCATGGCGGGCGGCCACCGCAGTTCTCCGCGTGACGCGTCATCACCCTGAGAGAGACGAATTCCATGATCAAGAGATCCGCTTCGACGTGCCTGTCCGCCGGGCTTCCGCTGCTCCTGGCCCTGGCGGCCTGCGGCTCCGGCGGTTCGGCCTCGCCGGCCGGCGCCGGAACCGGGAACGCGGTGAAGGGCAAGATCGGAGTGATCCTCCCCGACACGAAGTCCTCGGCCCGTTGGGAGTCCGCCGACCGGAAGTACCTGGAGACCGCATTCAAGGCCGCAGGCCTCCCCTACGAGATCCAGAACGCGCAGGGCGACAAAGCGCAGTTCCAGACCATCGCCGACCAGATGCTGACCGACGGTGTGACGGTGCTGGTCATCGTCAACCTGGACAGCGGCACCGGAAAGGCCGTCCTGGACAAGGCCAAGCAGCAGGGCGTGGCCACCATCGACTACGACCGGCTCACCCTCGGCGGCAGCGCGAAGTACCACGTGAGCTTCGACAACGTGGCGGTCGGCAGGCTCCAGGGCGAGGGCCTGCAGAAGTGCCTCGCCGCGGAAGGCAGGTCGAGCGCCGACATCGCCTACCTCAACGGCTCGCCCACGGACAACAACGCCGCGCTCTTCAAGCAGGGTTACGACGGTGTGCTGTCGAAGGTGGCCGGCTACACCACGGTCGCCGACCAGTCCGTTCCGGACTGGGACAACCAGCAGGCCGGCACCGTCTTCGAGCAGATGTTCACCCAGCAGGGCGGGAAGATCGACGGCGTGCTGGCGGCCAACGACGGCCTCGGAAACGCCGCGATCGCGGTGCTGAAGAAGAACGGCGTGAACGGCAGGATCCCCGTGACCGGCCAGGACGCGACCGTTCAGGGCCTGCAGAACATCCTCAACGGCGACCAGTGCATGACCGTGTACAAGGCGGTCAAGCAGGAGGCGGACGCCGCCGCCGATCTCGCCGTCTCCCTCGCCCAGGGCAAGGAGGGCGCCACCACCGCGACCGCGCACGACCCGGTCGGGAACCGGGACGTCCCCTCGGTGCTCCTGACGCCGGTCGCGGTCACCAAGGAGACCATCAAGACGGTCGTCGCCGACGGCTTCGTGAGCAAGGACGAGCTGTGCGCCGGCGAGTACGCCGCCAAGTGCTCGCAGGCCGGAATCAGCTAGAGCGACCAAGGTCCGTCGCACAGCGGCTCGCTGACGCGACGGCCTGCGCGACGAGGAAGAAGACATGACTGAACCAATCCTGTCATTGCGACAGGTGAACAAGAGCTTCGGCCCCGCCCACGTCCTGCGGAACCTGGACTTCAACGCCTACCCGGGCGAGGTCATGGCGCTGGTCGGCGACAACGGAGCCGGAAAGTCGACGCTCACCAAGTGCATCGGTGGGATCCATCCCATCGACTCCGGCACCTTCCGGTTCGACGGCCGCTCCGTGAAGGTGAACGGGCCACGCGACGCCTCGGCCCTCGGCATCGAGATCGTCTATCAGGACCTCGCCCTCTGCGACAACCTCGACATCGTCGAGAACATGTTCCTGGGACGGGAAGAGCGTTCCGGCCTGGTTCTCGATCGGACGGCGATGGAGGAGAAGGCCGTCAAGACGCTGGCGGGACTCTCCGTCCGCACGGTCAGCTCCGTGCGGCAGCGCGTGGCAAGCCTGTCGGGCGGGCAGCGGCAGACGGTGGCCATCGCCCGGGCCGTGCTGTGGAACAGCAGAGTCGTCATCCTGGACGAGCCCACCGCCGCCCTGGGCGTCGCCCAGACCAGCCAGGTCCTCGACCTGGTGAGGCGGCTGGCGGACGCCGGTCTCGCCGTCATCCTCATCTCCCACAACATGAACGACGTGCTCAGCGTCGCCGACCGGATCTCCGTGCTCTACCTCGGGCGAATGGCGGCCGAGGTCAAGCGGGAGGACGTCGACCACACCCGGATCGTCCAGCTGATCACGGCCGGGCGCTCCGGGGATCTCGGGCTGACGCCCGAACAGACCGGAGAGATCACCCAAACGACGGACGGAGCCCAGGAATGACCTCCGTGACCGAGTCCACGGGCAGCCGGAACCCGACCACCCAGCAGGGCGACCGGGGCCGAGTGCCGAGATCGGACCTGGCGTCCCACCTCGCCGCATACGGTGCGCGGCTGCGCGGCGGGGAGATGGGCTCGCTGCCGGCCGTCCTCGGACTGGTGGTGCTCTGCGCCGTCTTCGGCGCCCTGCGCCCCACCTTCCTGACGGAGGGAAACCTCGCGAACCTCTTCACCCAGGGCGCGGTGATCACCACCATCGCCATGGGCCTGGTGTTCATCCTGCTGCTCGGTGAGATCGACCTCTCGGCCGGTTTCGTGAGCGGTGTCGCAGGCGCCGTCCTCGCGGTCACCCTCACCAAGCACGGCTGGCCCCTGCCTGCCGCGCTGGCTGCGACGATCGCCACCGGAGCGGTCGTCGGACTGCTGCTCGGAACGCTCGTCGCCCGCGTCGGCATCCCGTCCTTCGTCGTGACCCTGGGCGGCTTCCTCGCCTTCCAGGGCGTGGTGCTCATCATCATCGGGCAGGGCGGGAACATCCCGGTCACCGACCCGACGATCGTCGCCATCCAGAACAAGAACCTGACGCCGTCCCTCGGTTGGGTCCTGTTCGTCCTCGTCGCCGGCGGATACGCGGCTCTCAAGGCGCTCACCGCCCGATCCCGCCGCCGAAAGGGGCTGGCGGCAGAGCCGGTCGCGGTGGCCGTGGCGAAGACCGCCGGCGTGGCGCTCGTCTCCGCCGCCGCCGTGGCGATCCTCAACCAGGAGCGCAGCCGCAACGTCCTGGTGGTGAGCCTCAAGGGCGTGCCCATCGTGGTGCCCATCCTGGTGGCCCTGCTGGCGGTGCTGACGTTCGTCCTCGGGTACACCCGCTACGGCCTGCACATCTATGCGGTCGGCGGCAATGCCGAGGCTGCTCACCGGGCGGGCATCAAGGTCGCCAGGATCCGTACCTCGGTGTTCGTGATCGGGTCCACGATGGCCGCGTTGGCAGGTGTCCTCGCCGCGTCCCGGGCGAACTCGGTCGACCCCAACGCCGGCGGCAGCAACACGCTGCTCTACGCGGTGGGCGCGGCGGTCATCGGGGGCACCAGCCTCTTCGGGGGCCGGGGACGCGTGGTCGACGCGGTCGTCGGCGGCGCGGTCGTCGCCGTCATCGACAACGGCATGGGCCTGCTCGGCTACAGCTCGGGGGTCAAGTTCGTGGTGACCGGACTGGTACTCGTCCTCGCCGCCGGTGTCGACGCGCTCTCGCGGCGCAGGTCGGCGGTGAGCGGCCGATAGTCCGGTCGGTCTGACGGCTCGGTCGCCGACTCGGCCACTTCGCAGAACTGAGCCTTTTCTGGGCGGCCAGCGATCGGGTGACGGCCGGCCGGCCGTGGACGTGGGAGCAACGGACAGGGCTCCCAGGTGGTCGAGGGAGGTGCCTGACACCTCGCTCATCCACCGGGGAGCCCTCGTCGTCACCCGGGAGGGTGACCGCCGGTGCAAGCTCCGCCCCTCCCAGCGGGCACTGGTTGCAGTGGTGTACCTGCGCAAGCACGACACCCTGGCCCAGGTCGCGGCCGGCCTCCGGATCAGCGTGGGCACCGCCGAGGTCGAGCCCGCCACCGCCGAGTGGGTGAACTGGTACAACCACCGCCGACTCCACGGTGGGACAGGCCACGTCCCGCCTGTCGAATACGGAGCCAACTACTACCTGACAGCCACGAAACCGCTGGTCACAGTCACACCACGGGGTCTCCGGCCAAGCCGGTGCGGTTCACCAGCAGCGCGGTGAAGCAGGTTGTCTCGTTGGTCGTGTCGGGCAACCGCAGTTGGGTGACGGTCCGGCCGTCTGCGGTCATCGCGGCCAGCAGGTGGGCGGCGGTCGAGGTGTCGTGACGGGAGCCGCGGGCGGCTCTGCCGTCCACGGCGACCGAGTCCGGTCCGATGACCTGGCGGATCGTGGCGGCAGACGGTGGCAGACTGGCGGCGCAGCGAAGCCCCGGTGGTTCAGGGCGACTTGGGAAGGTCACCCCGTTCAACCGGAGCTTCGTTGCATGCGTGACGGTCCGACCCGGAAACCCCGCACCACCGTGACCTGCGGACTCACGTGCTCACCAGGACTTTGGAACAGCCCTGCCCCCGTCGTCGTTGTCGCACCTGATCTTGTGGGACAGGAATGACGACGACAGGATCAGCCGCGCGTCCATTGCTGGCCGGAACTTCCGTTGCAGTTCTGGAGCTCGACATTCGCCCCGTTGGAGGTCGACGCGTTGACGACACCCACGCAAAGCCCGGACGCGACGCCGCGGATGGTGCCGTCGGACTCGAGTGACCATTGCTGGTTGGTGCCGCCGTTGCATTGCCATGTGATGAGATTTGTGCCCGCGGTAGTGCCCTGGCGCGTGGCATCGAGACAGCGAGCCTGGCCGGCGAGCCGACCGCCAGGATAGGTCGTCCACGTCTGGCTGTCCCCGTGGGTGCATGACCAGATGCCGACCGGGTTGCCGTCGGTACTGGCATTGAAATCGTCCAGGCACTTGCCGGACGCCTTCGAGATCAGCGTTGACGCGCTGGTTCCTGTGAACCCGCGGGTCACATGGGCGTCGTTGCCGCTCTGTGCAGCTTGGTAGTTCGCCTGGCCAAGGCAATCGCCACCGTACTCGGAGTTGGCAGTGCTCTTCCCGGTCAGGCCGCCAGCGTCGGTGGAGGTGGGGCCGCCGAAGACCGCGTCGGACCGGGGCATCATGGCGCAGTCGGGGACCTGCAGGTAGTACTCGACGAAGCCGGCCTGGTAACGGCCGAGATTGCCGCTGATGGGTGCCAGCGTGTAGGTGCCGATGTGGATCGACGTGCCGGTGGCGCTGTCGGTGGCCGTCCCGGTCCAGGTGTCCGTGCCTGTGCGGGCGACCTTGAGGTTGTACTTGTGGCCGTATACGGCGTCGAAGTCCACGCCACAACTGACCCCCGAGCCGCTGTCGGCACCAGGCTTGCAGTTGGCGTCGGCGCTGGAGGTCCCGTCACCGAAGACGGAAAAGACGCCGTGCAGGCGCTCCTTCCCGTCCTGGTTGAGTCTCGGCTGCAGACCGATGTAGCCAACGTTGCTGCCGAAACTGAACTGTTGCGCGAAATAGATGCCGCCCTGGTGCGCGGTGGCGCTGTTGACGGTGATAGGGAAGGTGATGTTGGTCAACCCCGAGGAAGGGGCGTTCGGGATCGACCAGCCGATTGACACATTGCCTCCACCGGTCACCGCGGCGGCCGGGTCCGACACACACAGCAGAAGCCCGGCTGCGGCGATCGCGGTCCCGGCGAAGCGGCCCTTCGCACGCTTTGACATGTGTTTCATCCGTTCAGTTGATATAGGGAAGGAGTTCGCGGAGTCTGCGGAATGTCCACCTCTGGAAGGATCTCGGTCCTCGGGTGTCCCGCAGAGGAACGGGGGAATCTCACGATCGGGTGCCGATGAGTCGGGTCGGCGACGATCGGCCAGGATCGGATCCATCAGCCTTCTGGTTCCCACGAGCCTTCTGGTCGCCTCGTTGGCGCGTTCCAACGGCCGGGGATGTCGCGGGATGTGCGAGAAAGGGCCGGGAAGTGGCTTCGCCGATCGGCGGCAGTCTCCAGGAAGTGCGAGTGGGAGGCCCGTCTCGGTGGGCCGGGGACGACGCCTCGGAAGAGCGGTGCCCACAAGGCTCGCGCTGTGGCCGGCCCCGGTCAAGAGGTGATGGAGCACATCAATCGGCCAATTGAGCTGGCGTCGTCAAGGTGGGGACGAACAGCTGCGGGTTGGCTTCTTCCACTTCAATCAAGAGGCAGCGTTTGCCGGTGAGGCCTGCAGTGCTCGAACCAGCGAATGGTTGCGCGAGGCGTTCCAGCTGAGCCCTCAGCCCGAATCCACCGGTCAATGGCCGGTCCAAGGTCCGAGCTGAAAGCGGAGATGCCACCGGGCCAGGGCGGGCCGGACTGAACAGGACCCGCTCACGCAGGGGCCAGCCGCGCGCTCCACCACGTCCGGCGCTGGTGACGCCTCGTCACCCACCCGGCCCGCAGTCGGCCCTTCGGCGAACAGGTGCCACCTCCTCGCGGGCGATCCGCGCGTGTGCTCCAGCCGCTGCCGGGCCGCCTCCGCCTGCACCTCCGCCTCCCGCAACATCTCCAGCCCGGACTCCGGAGGCGGGCACCGCCCGGCCCGACAACTCCTTCACCACGGATCCGAGCTGGTCGTCGAGACGGAGCGTGCGGCGCTGGTGGCGCTCCGCGACGCCGGGAACCTGCTCGCGGAACGTCTGCCGTGAGCAGCCGAGCACCGGGCACACCAGCCGCTGCAGCCTCGCCGGGACGACGACCTGCCGGCCGTCCACCGGCACGTCCGCCACCGTCCGATGCGTGACGCCGGCACGGTCCCCTGGGTAGAGGAACACGGGGAACAGGTAGTTCTACGGCTGTGTGAGGCGCTCGGCCGAGCGAACGTTGAGACATCGCCCGATTTGTCTGCCTCTGGGAGTCCCGATGACCACCCAAGCCGTCCAGCCCCCGTCCTTCGTGGCGAGCTCCTCCCCGTCGGACCCGGCAGTGTGCGCAGTGGCTGCGGTTCCGCAGTCCGTGACCGCGCTGCGGAGTTTCGCCAGGGATGTGGCCCGGCGCTGGCTGCTGCCCGACGAGGTCGAGGAGGCGCTCTGCCTGGTGGTCACCGAGCTGGTCACCAACGTGGTGCTGCACAGCGGGAGCCCGGAGGTGACGCTGGTCCTCGGCCGGGGCCGCGCCGGCGTCACGGCCGAGGTCCGGGACACCGGCCGGTGGAGGGCTCGCGCCGGCCGCCGCGCCGTCGAAGCGGACGCCGACGCCCTGTTCGGACGAGGTCTGCAACTGGTCGGCGCATACGCGACGGCATGGACGAGGACCACCACCGCCGCCGGCACTCGGGTCATCGCCCATTTCGCCCACTGAGCTGTCGGGAACCCCAGGAGAGAACGCCATGGATGTCACAGCCACGATTCAGCACGGGGAGCGCCCCGCCGCCGCCTACCTGCGATGCAATCCCTCCGGCGCCTCGCAGATCGATTGGTACCGATACGAGCTGGGCAGGTTCGCCGCTCTGCTCGGGCTGCCGGGGCCGTCGTTCTTCGAGGACACGGGACCGCTTCCGGGGGAGACGCCGCCGGCACTGGCATCTCTGCTGGATCTCGTGGAGGCCGGCGTCTTCCAGGCTGTGCTGGTTTCCCGATCGGCCGTCCTGGTGCCGGACGGCATGACGACGACCGACTTCGTCGACATGATCGCTGCCGCCGACTGCCGGATCATCGAGTTTCCCTGCCTGAGTAGGCCGGTCCAGGCGTCGGAGGTGTTGTTCGTGCGGTAGTCCCCGCGCGCTGACGAACGTACGGACCTGGCTTAGACCGACCGGCAAATGGATCACTTGAGGCGTCGGGTGGTGGGCCGGCCGTCCCAGCGGTAGCGGCTCGTTGCCCGGCGGATCAGCATGCGGAGCGTGACGAGGGCGGCGGCGAGGTAGAGGTAGAAGTCCACGACGCTGCCGCTCCTCTCGGTGCAGCGCCGGAGCTTGCCGTAGTCGTTCATCCACGAGTGCGTGCGCTCGACCACCCAGCGCTTGCCGGCCTGGATCGGGGCGGGCACGCCCTTGCGGGCGATCTCCGCGGTGAAGCCCAACTGGGCTATCAGCGAACGGGACTTGGCGCTGTCGTAGCCGCGGTCGAGGTTGACGTTGACGGCTTCCGGCAGCGCGCCGACCTGGTCCTTGGCGGCGTCCAGGGTCGGGCCGAGCAGGGGCGAGTCGTGCCGGTTGGCCCCGTCGGAGACGATCCCGAGCGGGACGCCGCAGGCGTCGGTGGCGACGGAGCGCTTCAGACCCTGCTTGCCCCGGTCGACCGGCGAGCGCCCGGCCTTGTCACCGCCGGACGGGGCCTTGGTGATACAGCCATCCACCGAGATCTCGCCCAGACCGAGGCCGATCATCCGGTCGTAGGCCTCGAGCGCGAGAGCGTGCACAGATTCGGAAATCCCTTGCTCGGCCCACTCTTTGACACGCCGCCTGATCGTGCGGTCGGAGCATCCAGGGGTGGAGACGCGCTCGTAGCCGGAGCCGTGGACCAGCGCGAGCACGATGTGCTCGAAGACCGTCCGGTCAGCGATCCGGCGGCGGTGGCAGCCCAGCGGATGGTTCGCGACGAACGCTTCCCGGGCAGGCAAGAGTGCAGCGAACTGGTCCCAGAGGGGTTCGAGCAGGCAAGATGGCAGCGCGGGCACGGCCGTCCTTCGTGATCACTGAGCGTAGAGAACTCCATGATCACGTGGACCCGTGCCCGTACTGCATCCACCCCGCCTTACGTGCGACAGCGACTGCCTATTGCCGGTCGGTCTTAGCTTGAATTTAAAGGTTGCCCCTCGGCGTTCCGGTCGAGGGGTTGTCCTTTTTGCTCTGGTTTTTTCCGACGGGATGGCGGGGTGCGGGGGCTGAGGTGCTGCCGGTGGGGCGGCCTGGGCCGGGGCGGGTGGCTTTCGGCGGGTTCGCGGGAGTGCCGACAATCCGGCGGATCCGGTGATAGCCGCGGCGGACCCTGGCCGGGGTGAGGCGGCCGGGGTCGAGGGGTTTCTCCCAGGGGCGGCGGAGGTCCTCGGCGAGGGGACGGGCGAGGCGGAGTTGCGTGTGGGCGGCCACGAGGAGCCAGGCCCACCGGTCGGCCTGTTCGGGGTGGCGGAGGCGGGGCCGGGTGAGGCCGAGAGTCTGCTTGAGGAAGCGGAACGTGTGCTCGAGGTCGAATCGCCGCAGGAAGATACGCCACAGCCGGTCGACATCGTGGGCAGTCGCGTCGGGGACCGAATGCCACAGCCACAACGGTTTCGGGTCCCGGTTGCCTGGCAGGTGCTCGACCACCAGGTGAACCAACGTGCCTTCGACGATGGGAAGTTCGCCCTCGTGGCCGGTCCAGCCGCCCTGGCGGCGTTCCAGCTTCGGGTGCAGGCGCCCCCAGCAGCGGGCGGTCACGGCGCCGAACCGGTCATGGCGGGTGGCCGACTCCTGGACCGGATCCGGATGCGTGGCCGAGTGGGCGAGGCGGAACTCCTCCCCGTGGCGGGGCTGCCGGCCGGGCCACGGTCCCTTGCGGCGGCCGGCCGGGTGGTGCATCACGCGATCGGAGCGGATCCGGCCGAGCAGCCGCACCGGCTCCTCGCGCAGCAACCAGGTCAGGCGCACGATGTCGTAGCCGGAGTCCAGGACGAACAGCACCTCGGGGTCGCCGTCGCGCCACTGCCCGGCCTCACGAAGCCGTTCCAGCAGGTCGCGGATCTGGGCGGCGGTGACCGCCGTAGGATCGTCGCCAGGCCCGATACGGACCGCGTCGAGCACCCCGGTCCAGGACGAGCGGCCGCCGCCCAGCGCGGCGGCGACCTGGTACGGCCAGCCTGGAATCGTCTGCCGGACGCCGTCGCACCGGCACGGCCGGTAGCAGTGCAGGCGGGCCGGCGAGCACTCCGCGTCAGGCCTCGGCCAGGGCGTCACGTCCACCGCGATCGACAGTTGCCGATCCGCCCCGCGCGGCAACTCAAGCGCGGCCAGAGCCAGCCGCAGTCGTCCGACATCGATCCGGCCGTTCGCCAGAGCGTCGTACATCGCCCCGTGGCCGCGCCGGTGCACCGACTCCAGGCTCAACTCCGGCAGCGACACCACCGGCCCGTCCGCACACAGCACCGCGTCCACCAGCTCGAACAACGCGTCCGCGCGGCGCGGCAACGCACCGAACAACTCCATCCGAAAGGAGGACAGTTCGACCAAACCCGACATCTGCACAGCCGCATGGACCACACTGGACACCGACGACCTCCGACCCGTTGTGAGACTCGACATCACACAGCGTGAACCAGAGGTCGTCGCCATTTCCGGCGAATCCCCATGTGGGTGAACAGATCGGGCATCAGGCGATCACGGAAGGTTAAAACTCAAGCTTAGACCGACCGGCAATTGGGGGGCGGCGTCGCGGCGCCCGGGCTGTCGCCTGGACTGCGTTGTCGTCAGTCGCCGCAGCTCCGCTGCTGCTCCCTCCTCCGCCTTGCCAGACTCGGCCCGAACACCGCTCCTTCACCCACCCCCCCAATTGCCGGTCGGTCTTACGTGCAGGTATTGCTGCTCCCGTGCGGACACGCCGGGGTGATGCCGACCTGCCGGTCGAGTCGACAAGCTTCGTGGGACGGCGACACGAGGTCGGCGCCGTCAAGGCTGCCCCGTCAGGGGCCCGAGAGGTGAAGCCGACGGGAGTCGGCGGCATCGGCAGGACGCGGCCGGCACTGCGGGTCTCCGCAGAACTGCGCCGGGCCTTGGCGGGACGGTGTGCGGTGCGGGCACTGGCGACGAGCGGCCGCCAGCCGGGGGGTCACGGGCGAGTATGTCCTGCACCTTCCCGAGGAGGAGCCCGGGGAGGTGCAGGTCCGGTTTCTGGAGACTCTGGCCCGGTACGGGCGTGCCCGGATGCATGAAGCGGGCCGGGAGAAGGAACTGGTCCGGCGCCACCGTGACCGGTACCTGCAACTGGCCGAGGGGATGCCGGCGCAGTGGCAGGGGCCCGACCAGTTGTCGTGGTCGCGGCTGCTACGCCGTGAGCACTTGATTCCCCTTCAAGTCTGCCTGTTCGAAAGGGAGTGACAGGAAGGGGCGAGTTTGGTGGGTCCCCAGGGAGCCTCGCGATGAGCTGCGTGTGGGACCTTGACAGCTGTGGTGGCCATCGGGTGATCATGGCTCGTGACTCGCGATCTGTCGACGCCTCCCGTCATTCTGCCCGGTTCGCTCGCCGGCTCCCCTCAACCCGTCCTGCCCGCCGCGCAGGGTCTGTTGCTGCGTCCTTGGGAACCGGCTGACGCAGCGGCATTCCTGTTCGCATACCAGGATGAAGACATCCGCCGGTGGCACACACGCCGCCCGTGGTCCGAGACCCGTGTCCGGGAATGGTTCGACCGCTATCGCCAGGACTGGGAACAGGAGAAGGGCGGCCACTGGGCGGTTACCCGTGACGGTGGTGAAGTGCTCGGCCGCATCAAGCTGGGCAACGTGAACTTCGACGAAGGCATCGCCGACATCGGCTACTGGGTCCTCCCGGCAGCCCGCGGAGCCGGTGTCGCCCCACGCGCCCTTTCAGCGCTCAGCGTCTGGGCCATGAATGAGATCGGTTTTCCCCGCCTGTGCCTGGACCACTCGACGCGAAACCACGCCTCCTGCAGGGTCGCCACAAAGTCCGGCTATGTGCTGGAGGGGACCAAGCGCAGCGCCGGGGTGCATGACGATGGTCGGCACGACATGCATCTGCATGCGCGCGTCCGGGATGTTTGAACCCGGCCGGCCGGACGGCTCTGACGGTCGCGGCGTCCTGACGCGGGTGACGTCGTCAGGTACGGACTCGGAGAGTGAAGCCTCGGATACCTCCAGGGTGCGGACGGCGAAGTCGAAGGCCTTCGTGTGACCGACCCTTGTGACCACCGTCACCACGAGACATTCCGTGGAAAGCGGCGGTTCGGTCGGCTATGTGGACCACTGTCAGCGGAACAATGCGCCGGGCATTTCCGTGGATTCTATTCCTCTGCTGCAGTCCGCGTCCTGCTGGCCTTGGCCAGAGACCAGATCGGAGAGTTCGACCAAGCGGCCTCAGCCGGGAGGGATGCACGGAGCCACTGCATGAAGCACGGTGATCAGTGGTACCTCTCCTGGGCGCTCATCGCACTCGGCTTCGCCGAACTCGGCCGCCTCGATCCGACCGCAGCGACCGATTGCGGTCGTGAAGTCCTCCGGATCGCGCAGTCCTTCAGCGATCTCACGGGCACCGGGCTGGCGACCTTGCTGATGGCGGGGGCGAGCGTCGTCATCGGTGAGAACGAGCGGGGCGCCGTACTTCTCGGTGTCACCGAGCGGCTGGGCGAGAAGGCGACACTGCTGAGGGCCATCACCTTCTACGACAGCACGACGAAGCTCTTCGGGGCGATGGCTCGCAAAGCCCTGGGCGAGGTCGCGTTCGAGGCCGCCATGGCCCGCGGGCGCGACTTCGGCGTCGACCGGGCGGTCGACTACGCGCTCGACACGACCGGCGGTGACGATGTGCGGACACCGGCCGAGCCGACCGAGCCCACAGGGCCGGCCGAGTCGGTCGCACCTGGCAGGGAGCTGCTGAGCAGCCGCGAGTGGGATGTGGCCACGCTGGTCGCGGAGGGGATGTCGAACAAGGAGATCGCCGCAGCGCTGGTCATCTCCCAGCGCACTGCCGAGGGGCACGTCCAGAAGATCCTCGTCAAGCTCGGGTTCACCTCCCGCACGCAGGTCGTCGCCTGGGTCGCCGGGCGCGTGGACACCTGAGTGCGGCGGTGTCGGCGCCGCGGTTCCGGGGGTACGGGCGGGAACAGGTAGTACTACGGCTGTGCGCACGGTTCGGGTCGAGGAATGTGGAGATATCACCCGATTCCTTCGACTGCCGGGAGCCCCCGATGACCACAACAGCCGCGCAACCCCGGCCCTTCGTGACGGGTGCTTCCCGTCCGGACCTGACCCTCACCGCGCGCCAAGACCGTCTGGTGCCTCCTGGTCTGACGCAGTCGGGGCCACGTGTGGCCCGCCGGTCCCCGCCTTCGGACGCTTCGCCGAGGGCGGGGACGGCTGGACTCCGGCCCGAGTGTCCGCACGCCCGGCCCGTCGCATGCTGTTCGGTAGATCAGATTAGATCATTCGATCTATTTACTGCGTATGTGGGCGTAGTGCGTTGACTTGATCAGATGGTCGGCCTACCGTAAGGGAATGCCTACCGGTTCCGGTAGGTCCGGGCTCGTCAGCCTGGACTCTGTGCTCGTTCGCCCGTCGGCAGCGCTGTTGAGGAGTTCGCACCTCCCGCAGCATCGCCGGGGTCGTCTGTGAGTTCGACCGCGCCTGGGGTGACACCACCCGGTGCGCTCGGCTCCAGCTCATCTCAGCTTTCCGCAGTCCGGCCGGTGAGCCGCCGGAGCGTGAAGGAGCTCCCCATGATCAGTGCCGAGAAGACCACCCCTCCTGCCCGAACGGCATCTGAGGCTTGGTCGAGGCCGCGGACCGAGAGCGCCGGATGTGTCCTGTCCGCGGTGGCGGCGTCCGTTCCCGTGCTTCGACGGTTCGCCAGTCGGCTGATCAGGCTCTGGTGCCTCCCGGAAGCCGTCGAGGAGGCCGTCACTCTCGTCGTGACGGAGCTGGTCACCAACGCCGTACGGCACAGCGGCAGCGCCGACGTCGCTCTCGTGATGGCCACAGCCGAAGGCCGGCTGACGATACGCGTCCGGGACTACGGACTGTGGCGGCCCCGGGACCCGCGTCCGGCGGACGACGAGGCGTGCGGTGGCCGGGGCCTGGACCTCGTGGACGCCTTCGCGGTCACCTGCGAGGTCCTCTCGACCGCAAGCGGCACCCAGGTCACGGCGGAGATCGCGCTTCCGACCTGACCCGACTGCCGTCCGCGCCCAGGCCGCGGGGCGGGGGAGTGCCACGCAGACGACGCTCTGTCGGCCCGGGAATGCGGCCAACGGCATCGACCTGGCCACCAACGCCCGCCTGCTGCGCCAGAACGCGGAGCCGGGCTCGGTGGACAACCCCTCGTCTGGTCGGCCGTCGGCCACGCGCGGCGGATCACTGCTGGCGGGGATCGCCTCCGCACGAGGTGCGGACCTTGAGCCGGGGCAGCAGCCGCACGTGGTGGACCGGCAGGCCGGGGCCGTCGGTCAGGCGCCGGAGCATCAACTCCACAGCGGCGGTGCCGACCGCACGTTTGGGCGGGGAGACCGCGGTGAGCGGCTGGGCCGCCAGTGCGGCGAACACGTCGTCGTACGAGATCAGCGCCAGATCCTCGGGCGCCCGCAGGCCGCGGGCGCGCAGCGCCGGGGTCAGTTGGATTGCCTCGTGGTCGTTGTGCACCAGCACTGCGCGAACACCGTCGGCCGCCTCTGCGGCGATCCGTTCGGCCACGGCGTCGGTGTCGAGTCCGGGGCGGTGGATCTCGATCACCGGCCGGGGTTCGAGCCCCAGACGGCCGGTGGCGTCGGCATAACCGGCACGCACCTGGTGGGCGGTCCAGCTGTCCTCGCGGGCCGCCAGCAGGACTGACTCGTGGCCGAGCGTGACCAGGTGGCGCAGGGCGAGCAGGACGCCGTAGTGGTGGTCGGAGCCGACTGTGGGAAGCCCGGCCGCGGTGCTGCCGGGTGCGGCGATCCGTTCCACCAGGACGGCCGGCACCGGCAGGTCGCGGATCCAGGTCGAGTCGGCGATGTCGCCGCCCGGGTGCCAGTTGGGGGTCAGCAGCAGGCCGTCGAGGCCGGCGTCCAGCAGCTGGTCGACCTGGGCGCGGTCGTCCGAGGACTCGTAAGAGGCGATACCGAGCACCAGGCGGGCGCCGGCGGCCGCGGCCGCGGTGCGGGCCCCGGCGATCACCTCGTCGAAGTATGAGCCGACGGTGGGGACCAGCATGCCGATTACTCGGTCGCGGCCGGTGGCGGCGACGGGGGCGGCGGTGCCGAGCGGCATTGAGACGGCCCCGTGCGAGCGGCGCAGTAGGCCGCTCTCGGCGAGCGCGGCGACATCTCGGCGCACTGTCACCGGGGCGGTGTCGATCCGCTCCGCCAGGTCCATCACGCGAACCGTGCCCAGTTCCCGGACCACATGGAGGATCCGGGCGCGCCGCTGCTCGGCGGTGATGGTCATGGCTCCCCTGTTCTCCCCGCCCGGGACATCGGGGCGGAAGCTGATAGCGTCGTGCGCAATGAGTATCACTCGATCGTGTCTGATCGAAAGTATCCACGGTGTGTGCGCGAATCGAGGCGTGGGGTGAGACCTTGGCGGCGCACAGACGAAGATGCCCAATTCCTGGGAGGGCAGTGGGATGTCGGTTCTGCTGCGGCCTGGACGGCAACGACCGGTGGAACAGCGGAAAGCCGACGCAAGCCTGGTCCGGGACAGGCCCAACTGCGGCTGGGGCGACTCCCACGTCGATCGACCACGACTTCGGCGGCCGGAACGTCTCCGCCGCCTTGCTCGCCCAGGGCGACTGGAGGGTCGGCAATCGCGAGGGCGCAACCGCCCGGACGGACAGCAGGTGGTGGGCCTCGGCCGCAGCGACAGCCGCGGCCTGTGTACCGACGCGGGGCAGCCCGCGACCGGTGGCGGAGCGTTCGTGAAGGTCGTCGACGGGCGGTATGTGGCCAGTGACCGGGCGTCCGGGGTTACCGAGCTCCAGTGCCGGGACGAGACCCTTCGTAGCCGGGTACGGTGTGTACTCCGACGCGATGTTCTCGCCGGTGCGCGCACCGGTCGCCGGGCCGCTGCCGACGGGCGGACGGACCCTGTGGTTCGACCAGGGTGACAATTTCTCCCGCCGTCGGCGGATCGGCGGCGAGCGACCGGGCGCCGGGCCTTTACGAGGGGCCGCTGTGCCGACGACGAATACCTCACGTGTGTGGCGCACACCTGGCAGTGGAACCAGGGCGGCGGCGCCGGCCGGGCACCCGATGCGCTGCTCTGCCGCCCGCTGGGCTGTGGGCGCGAACGGCGGAGCGTCCACCACCGCGATGGTGGTGGACGCTCCGCGGTCGAAAGCGGGTCGGCGCCGAGCGGTGGGCCCTCAGGCGGTGCGGTGGATCTCCTGGGCCAGCACCGGGTGGGAGAACGGCAGGCCGGCGGTGTAGCGGGCGAGTTCGTCCACCGCGGCGGCGGCCATCCGGTGCAGTTCGGTGCCCATGGAGCCGGCCATGTGCGGGGTGAGCAGCACGTTGGGCAGGTCGTAGAGCGGCGAGTCCTCGGCCAGCACCTCGGGCGAGGTCACGTCGAGTACGGCGCTCAGGCGGCCGGAGACCAGTTCGGGGACGAGTGCGTCCTGGTCGATCAGCGAGCCGCGCGAGGTGTTGACCACCGTCGCGCCGTCGGGCATCAAGGCGAGCCGGCGGCGGTCGATCATGTGCCGGGTGGAGGGCAGCTGGGGCGCGTGGATGCTCACCACGTCGCTGAGTTCGCACAGTTCGTCGAGCTCGACCGGGCGGGCGCCGAGGGCGCTGGCCTCGGCGGCCTCGACGTACGGGTCGTGCAGCAGCAGGTGCAGGTCGTACGGCCGGAGGAGTTCGAGGACTCGGCGGCCGATCTGCGACGCTCCCACGATGCCGACGGTGCGGCGGTAGTTGCCGATCCGCGGGTGGGCGGCCTGCCAGTCGTGGCGGGCGCGCAGTTCGCGGTACTCGGCGGCCAGCCGCAGGACCTGCTTGTTGGCGAACAGGATGGCGGCGACCGTGTATTCGGCGACCGGCAGGGCGTTGGCCCAGGCGGCGGAGGTGACCTGGAGACCGCGCTCCCAGCAGGCGTCGGTGATGTGGTGCTTGACCGAGCCGGCCGCGTGGATGACGGCGCGCAGCCGGGGTGCGGCCGCCAACACCGCCTCGTCGATCGGCGGGCAGCCCCAACTGGTGACGAGGACCTCGGCGTCGGCGAGCGCGGCGGCGGCCTCAGGGGTGGTGAAGTCGTCGACGATCAGCGACGGGTCCAGGTCGGCGAGGCCGGTGAGCCGGGCCAGGGTCTGGGCATCGATCAGCTGCGGGGCGAGCTGCGGATGCATGGCCAGCAGGGCTCGTGGGCGGCACCGGCCGGGGGCGGACAGGTCCGGGGACCCGGCGGCGGTGGACTGCTGGGGCACTCGGGTCTCCGTTGGTTCGGCGAGGCGCGCGGTGGGGGCGGTCACTTGACGCTGCCTGCGGTGAGGCCGGCCTTCCAGTGCCGCTGGAGCGCGACGAAGGCGACGACCAGCGGGATGACGGCGAGCAGTGAGCCGGTCACCACCATGGGGTAGAAGTGCGGCTCGGCGTGGGTCTGGGTGTTCCACGCGTACAGGCCGAGGCTGACCGGGAACAGCCTGTTGTTGGAGAGCATCACCAGCGGCAGGAAGAAGTTGTTCCAGATCGCGGTGAACTGGAACAGGAAGACGGTGACGAAGCCGGGCGTCACCATCCGCAGACCGATCGACCAGAAGATGCGCAGTTCCCCGGCGCCGTCCATCCGGGCGGCCTCCAGGACCTCGCCGGGCACGTACCCGGCGACGAAGATCCGTGAGAGGTAGACGCCGAACGGGAACACCAGGCTGGGGATGAAGACGGCCCAGAAGGTGTTGACGATGCCGATCTTGGACGCGAGCAGGTACAGCGGCAGCGCGGTCGCCGTGGTGGGAACCAGGACGCCGACCAGTACCAGGCCGAACAGTTTCTCCTTGCCGCGGAACCGGTACACCTCGAAGGCGTAGCCCGCGCAGATGCAGATGAATGCGCAGAGCAGGGCGCCGCCGCCGGCGTACAGCACGGAGTTGAGGTACCAGCGGAAGTAGATTCCGTCGGACTCGGTGGCCAGGGCGTGCAGGTTGTCGCCCAGGTGGAAGTTGCTCAGGGTCAGGGTGTTGCCGCCGAGCAGGTCGGGGGTGTTCTTGGCGGAGGCGGTGATCAGCCACACCAGCGGCAGCACGGTGTAGACGGTGACCAGGACCAGCGAGGCGTTGACCGCCCCCTTGGAGAGGGACCACGGACGCTTCTTGGCGTGCTCGGTCATGAGCGGGTCTCCTTCCGGCGCTCGGAGCGGGCCCGGGTGGCCCGGGTGATGATGAAGGAGAGCAGCGCTGCGGCGAGGGCGAGCAGGACCGAGGCGGCGGCGGCCAAGCCGTAGTCGTTGCGCTCGAAGGCGGCGGTGTAGGCGTACATGTTCGGTGTCCAGGTGGTGGTGACGCCCGGGGCCGAGCCGCGCAGGATCATCGGTTCGGTGAACAACTGGAGCGAGCCGATCACGGTGAACAGCGCGACCATCGTGATCGACGCCCTGATCAGCGGCACCTTGATGCTGAGCGCGGTCCGCAGGGCTCCGGCGCCGTCGACGACGGCCGCCTCCAGCACTTCGCGGGGGAGGGCCTGCAGGGCGGCAAAAAAGATGATCATGTTGTAGCCGGTCCACTCCCAGACCGCCATGTTGACCACGGCGGGCAGCGGGTGGCCGAGCACGTCGATCGACGCGCCGGCGCTGTTCAGGGCGTCCAGTACCGGGCTGATGCCGGGTGTGTAGAGGTACGTCCAGACCAGGGCCGCGATGATGCCGGGGACGGCGTGCGGCATGAACAGGGCCAGCTGGAAGAAGCGCTTGGCACGGGCCAGCGCCGAGTCCAGCAGCAGGGCCACCGTCAGCGAGAGGCCGATCATCACCGGGATGTACAGCAGGCAGTACTGGGCGATGTTCCAGAAGCCGTCCCGGAAGGCCGCGTCGCCGAGAGCCCGGGTGTAGTTGCCGAAGCCGGTGAAGACGGTCTTCGCGTCGCCGAAGCCGAGACCCGAGCGGCGCTCGGTGAACAGGCTCAGGTAGACGGCGTAGCCGATCGGGACGAGCAGGGCCGCCGTGAAGAGGATGAAGAACGGGGCGATGAGTACGGCGGGGGCCCCGTACCTCCCGCGCCGCCTGACGGCGGCGGCGCGGGAGGAGCCGGTGGTGCGGTGCGTCACTGGGCGACCTTGAGTCCGCGGTTCTTGAGTTCGGCGGTGGTGCCCTGCTGGGCGGCCTCGACACCGGCCTGCAGCGTGCCGCCCTGGGTGACCTTGCCGAAGGCGTCCTTCATGGCGTTGTTGGTGATGCCCATGGTCGGGCCCCAGGTCCAGCCGTCGCGGATCGACTTGGAGGCGTCGATGAAGACGGAGTAGATGTCCTGGCCGCCGTAGAAGTCGGTGTTGAACGCGGCCTTGGCGGTCGGGACCAGGTCCGGGTCGGCCGGGAACATCGAGGAGGTGCCGGATGCGATGCGGGCCTGGATGCCCTCGGGGGTGGTGGTGGCCCAGGTGGCGAACTCGACGGCGGCCTTGGCCTTCTTGCTGTTCTTGGAGACGGCGAAGGTGGTGCCGCCCAGCATGCCGCTGGCGGGCTTGCCGTCCCAGGTCGGGACCGGGGCGACGGCCCACTTTCCGGAGGCGTCGGGGGTGGTGGCCAGGGTGGACTTCAGCACGCCGCCGCCCCAGGCCGCGCCGAGGTAGCCTGCGGTCTCGCCCTTCTGCAGCGAGGCGGTCCACGGCTGGCTGAACGAAGGCTGGACGCGGACCAGGTCGTCCGAGATCAGCTGCTGCCAGTAGTCGGTGACCCGCTTGGTCTCGGGCTCGTCGATGTCCACGCTCCAGGTGTCCCCCTGGGCCGTGAACCAGTGCGCGCCGTTCTGCCAGGACAGGGCCTCGAAGGTGCCCGGGTCGTCCGGGAAGAAGGTGCCGATCCGGGCGTTCGGGTCGGCTGCCTTCAGCTTGAGCGCGTCGGCCCGGTATTCGTCCCAGGTCTTGGGCGGGGCGGTGATGCCGGCCTTGTCGAACAGGTCCTTGCGGTAGAAGAAGGCCTGCGGGGCGACATCGAGCGGCAGGCCCCACTGGGCCGTGGCGAGGGTGGTCTGCTGGACGGCCTGCGGCAGGTACTTCTTCTTGAGGTCGGCGGAGACCAGCTTGGTGATGTCCTGGACGGCGCCCTGGCTGACGAAGTCCGGCAGCGCACCGTATTCGACGTTGAACAGGTCGGGGGCGTTGCCGGCCTTGGAGGCGTCGGAGATCTTCGCGTAGCCGCCGGCCACGCCGGACGGGATCTGCTCGAAAGTGACCTGGACGTCCTTGTGCGAGGCGTTGAAGGCGTCGACGACCTCCTTGGTGCCCTTGGCCCAGCCCCAGAAGGTGATGTTGACCGGCTTGCCGTCGCTCGCCGGGGCGGCGTCCGAGCTGCCGGAGCTGCCGCAGGCCGCGAGCATGGTGATCGAGAGCGCGGAGGCGGTGAGCGTGGCGGCCAGGCGGAGGGCTCTGCGGCCGGAGGTGCGAGGAGTAGACATGGCACGGCTCCTGAGGGAGGGGGGTCGGTATGCCCGAGTGGATGGCCGTTTGCTGAGGAAGAAGGGGGCCCAGCGCGGCGATGTGGCCATCTTGCGACCGCATGGGATCGGAGTCAAGAGGTTGGGATCAAGTGATCTCAATCGATACGGCTCCCTGCGGGCCACTTTCTGGTAACAATACTGGCTCACGAAGCGGAGGAGTGGGCTTCGCCCATCATCATCAGATCATTCGGTCAAAATTACTGGATGGATTGATCCACTTGGTCATACGTTCAGCAGCCTCCCTCCTGCTCCCGCCGGAGGACCGCAAACTCAGCCCCTACACGGGCTGGACCAGGTCGCACTGGGAGGCCGCCGCCGACGCGCTCCTCGCCGCCGTCCGGCCGTTCGCCGGGCCGGAGCAGGCACTCATCATGCTCCCGGGCCCCCGCCCCAGCATTTCCGGCACCCGCTCCGACGGGCTGGAGGGCTACGCCAGGACCTTCCTGCTGGCCGCTTTCCGGATCGCCGGAGCCGGCGGTGACGACCCGCAGGGCCTGCTCGCCCGGTACGCCCAAGGACTCGAGGCCGGGACCCGCGCCCCCACCACCGACCGCGAGCTGACCGACCGCGACCCGATCTCCTGGCTCGCCATCGGCGACCGCAACCAAGCGATGGTCGAAGCCGCCTCCATCGCCCTGGCGCTGCGACTCACCCGGCCCTGGCTCTGGGACCGGCTCGACCCGCAGGTACGCGAGCGGGCCCGCACCTGGCTGGCCGGCGCCCTCCACCACACACCGGTCGACAACAACTGGTGGCTCTTCCCCTTCACCGTGGGTGGCTTCCTGGCCGAAGCCGGCCTCGACGAGGACGGCGCGGCCGAGGCCGCCGTGCGGCGCGGACTCGCCAAGATCGAGCAGTGGTACCTCGGCGACGGCTGGTACACCGACGGCCGCCCGCGCGCCTTCGACCACTACAACGGTTGGGCGTTCCACCTCTACCCCGTGCTGCACGCCCACCTGAGCGGCGACCGCGAACTGCTCGACACCTACGGCGGCCGCCTCGCCGCCCACCTCGACGGGTACGCCCGGACCTTCGGTGCCGACGGCGCCCCCATGCACCAGGGCCGCTCGCTCAGCTACCGGTTCGCCGCCGCGGCCCCGCTGTGGGCCGGAGCCCTGACCGGCCGCAGCCCGCTCACCCCGGGCGCCACCCGCCGCCTGGCCTCCGGCGTCCTGCGCCACTTCCTCGACCGCGGCGCGACCGAGCCGGACGGCCTGCTCTCGCTCGGCTGGTACGGCCCCTACCCGCCGCTGGTCCAGCCCTACTCCGGCCCCGCCTCGCCGTACTGGGCGAGCAAGGGGTTCGTCGGCCTGCTGCTGCCGCCGGACCACCCGGTCTGGACCGCACCCGAGGAAGCCGCGCCGGTCGAGCGCACAGACGCCGTCCACCCGCTGCCGCAGCCCGGCTGGCTGATCCAGTCCACCGTCGCCGACGGCCTGGTCCGCCTGCACAACCACGGCAGCGACGATCAGCCCGCCGACCAGGTGCTGCCCGACGAACCGCTGTACGCCCGGCTCGGCTACTCCACCGCGACCGGGCCACTGCCCGACGGACCTCCGGACAACCACTTCGGCCTGGTCGTCGACGGGCAGGTCAGCGAGCGCGGCCGGATCCGCCCGTTCGGCGCCGGGGACGGCTGGGCCGCCTCGGCCCATCGGCCGCGGATCGGCGCGGTCGAACTCCCCGGCGTAACCGTGACCTCGCTGGTCCTCGCCCACGGCGCCGACGAGGTTCACGCCCACCTGGTCACCGGCGCCGCGCCCGGGACCGAGGTCCGGCACAGCGGCTGGCCGGTGGCCGGAACCGCGGCCGAGACCTGGACCGACGGCCCGCTCGCCGCGGCGGGGACCTGGACCGACGGCCCGCTCACCGAGACCGGGGCCGGCCGGCTCACCTCCGCCCTGCAACAGGTCGAGGGGTACACCGCCGCCCGGACCGTCCGCGTTCCGGCCGGCACGGCGTTCGGCCCGATCTGCGCGCTGCCGGTACTCTCCGGGCGCACCGGTGCCGGACCGTCGCTCTTCGTCTCCGTCGCCCGGCTCTCCCGCTCGGCCGCCCGCCCCCTCGACGGCCCCTCCGTGTCCACCGAGGGAGCGCTGATCCGGGTGGTCTGGTCCGACGGCAGCTCCCACGAGGCCTCGCTCGACCTGGACGGCCCCAGCGTCCGTCGGAAGGACTGACCCACCGTGCGACTCGCGTTCTCCACCCTCGGACTGCCCGGCCTGCCGCTCGCCGAGGTGATCCGGCTCGCCACCGACCACGGCTGGGCCGGGCTCGAACTGCGCTGCGCCCCCGGCGAACCCGTCCACCCCGACATGACCGCCGCCGCGCGCGCCCGCGCCCGCCACGCCCTCGACCGGGCGGGCCTGATCCCGCTCGCCGTGGCCGGTTACGTCGGCGTCGCCGCCCCCGGCGAGGACGGCCCGGTGGTCGCCGAGCTGCTCGACCAGCTCCGGCTGGCGGCCGACCTCCGCGCCGCCTACGTCCGGGTGTTCCCGCAGGGTGGTGAGGGGTGGATCGACGATGCCGACCAGCGCGCCGCCCGGCGCCTCGCCGAGGTCGCCGACCGGGCCGCAGAGCTGGGCGTCAGCATCCTGCTGGAGACCCACGACTCCCACCGCGGCGGGCGCGACGTCGCCCGGGTACTCGAACTGGTCGCCCACCCGGCGATCGGCGCGCTGTGGGACCTGCTGCACACCCGGCTGGCCGGCGAGACCCCGTCCGCGACCTGGGGAGCACTGCGGCCCCACCTCGGCTACGTCCAGGTCAAGGACATCGTCGACCGCTCCGACCTCACCCCGGTGGCGCTCGGCGCGGGCAGCCTCCCGGTCGGCGAGTGCGTCCGCCTGCTGCCGCCCGACTGCTGGGTGTCCTGGGAGTACGAGGCGCCCTGGTACCCGGACGCCGCGCCGTTCGGCGCGCTGCTCGGCCCAGGGGCGCAGTACCTCGCCGCGCTGCGGTCCTGACGGCCGTGGTTCAGCGGGCGGCGCCGCTTGGGCCGACGCCGCCGCACGAGGTGCGGACCTTCAGCTCCGGCAGCAGCTCCACGTGGTGGACCGGCAGTTCGGGGCCGCTCTCCAGACGGCGCAGCAGCAGCTCCAGCGCCGCCGAGCCCACGGCCCGCTTCGGCGGCGCCACCGCCGTGAGGGGCGGGGCGGCGAGGGCCGCGAAGACGTCGTCGTAGGAGATCAGTGCCACGTCGTCCGGCACCCGCAGACCGCGGCCGCGCAGCAGCGGCACCAGGTGGATGGCGTCCTGGTCGTTGTGGACCAGGACCGCCCGCGCGCCGTCCGCGACGCCCGCGGCGATCCGGACGGCGACCTCCTCCATGTCGCCGCCGGGCTGGTGGATGCCGACGACCGGGCGGGGCTCGAGGCCCAGAAGTCCCACGGCCTCCTGGTAGCCCGTCCGGACGTGGTACGCCGTCCAGGTGTCGTCGCGCGCGGCCAACTGGACCGCGCGGTGGCCCAGCGAGGACAGGTGCTGCAGCGCCACCAGCACCCCGTGGTGGTGGTCGGAGCCGACCGAGTCGAGTTCGGCGAACGGGCTCTCCGGCGCGGCGCGGCGCTCGACCAGCACGGCGGGCACCCGCAGCCCGGCGAGCCACGCGCTGTTCTCCGGTTGTCCTCCCGGCTTCCAGTTCGGGGTGAGCAGCAGGCCGTCGACGCCGGCGTCGAGCAGCTGCTCCGCCTGGGCGCGGTCGTCCGAGGACTCGTAGGCGGAGATGCCGAGCACCAGCCGCGCGCCCGCCGCCGCGGCGGCGGACCGGGCGCCCTCGATGATCTCGTCGAAGTACGACCCGACCGTGGGCACCAGCATGCCCACCACCCGGTCCTGGCCCGTCACCCGGCCGGCCACGGACTCCCTGCGGGGGAGCGACACCGCACCGTGCGAGCGGTGCAGCAGCCCGGCGTCCGCGAGGGCCGCCACGTCCCGGCGGACGGTGACGGCCGCCAGGCCGATGCGCTCGGCCAGATCCACCACGCGGACCGTCCCGAGTTCGCGGACGAGGTAGAGGATGCGGGCCCGGCGCTGCTCGGCCGTGATGGTCATGGCGTCACTCCTCTGGGTGAACTTGCGGTCTGGGACGGATCAATTTGTATCATTCGATCCGTCGTAAGCCCAGAGTACTCAGCTGGTGACGATCCCCAGCCTCGGGGGGATTGGCGGTGTTGCCGAGGCTCCTGCGGGAACCCCCGACCGGTGCGCGCGTCGGCCTGATGCCGGGCCCGGAACGTGCCCGAGGCCTGCACGGAAGTACCGTGCAGACCTCAGGACTCGGTGGGTGGGTGGGATCAGCCGACGGTCAGGCTGAGGTCGTCGCAGGTGGATGTGGCGGAGGCGACCGGCAGGTAGCAGAAGACCGTGGCCGAGGTGTTGGTCGGACCGGTGGTGAAAGTGGTCGACTGCGGGGCCCAGCCGGTGGCCGAGGTGTGGGCGGTGACCTGGGTGCCGCCGTAGTTCTTCACGCCGAAGCTGGTGGAGCTGCCCGAGTCGGCGCGGACCCAGCCGGAGAAGGTGTAGGTGGTGTAGGGCGACAGCCCGGTGACGGTGTACTCCATGGTCGCGTAGTCACCGGCCGCCGACTGCAGCTTCAGGTCGTGGGTCGGGCTGTGGGCCGCGGTGTCCGTGACGACGCTGGCGTTGTGGACGGTCCAGCCGGTCAGGTTGCCGGACTCGAAGTTCCCGGTGGGGATGAGGTTGGCCGATCCTGAGCCGGCCGGGAAGGTGAGCGTCTGGGCGTTGACCGCGTGGGTGTCGCCGGAGGTCCCCGGGTTGGTCCAGTCCCGCTGCGCGGCGATGGCGACGCCGCCGGTGCCGGCGGTCAGGCTGAGCGCCTGGCCGCTGTACCGGTTGATCAGGCGGTAGCTGCCGGCCGGCAGCTTGGCGTCCCTGACGGTCTGCAGGAACCACTGCCGCCCGACACCGGTGCCGGTGCCCACGGTGAGCGGGGCACCCCAGGCCCGTCCGGCGTTGGTGCCGTCGTTGACGCCGAGGTTCTGGCCGGAGGCGGCGTTGGTGATGGTGAGGAAGCCGTCGCCGGTGGGGGCGAACGTCCAGGACTGCGAGGTGGAGGTGCTGCCGGCGGCCGTGGTGGTCAGAGCGGTCCCGGACTGGTCCAGGTACCGGCCGTTGCCGGCGGCGATCTGGTAGGGCGCGCCGGGGCTGACCGGTGGGACGGGCAGGTTGCTCGGGTCGGTGTCGATCGTGGTGCTGACCCACTCGGTGCCACTCGTGGCGGTGCAGCTGTACATGCAGTAGTTGCGGAAGGTCTTGCCGATCAGGTAGTTGGAGGTCTTGGTGGTCGAGTCGAGCACGGAGCGGTACCAGGCGGCACCGCTGGGGTTGGTGACCGTCCCGATGTCCGTCCACTTCTGCGTGGCGAGGTCGGACGTGGTGTAGATGCGCAGCGGAGTGGATGTGGTGGGGTTCTCCGGCCGCGGCATCCCGACGTACTTGCCCAGGTAGGCGTCGAAGGTGACGTTCATCCGGGCGAGCGGCGGGGCGCTGGGCAGCTGCCCGGCGCTGAGCTGCTGTGCGGTGGTCCCGGTGTTGAGCGGGTTGTAGGCGTCGTCGAGGTAGCCGGCGCTGGTCCCGTCGGACGGGATCAGGTCGGTCTCCTTGCCGCCGACGCCGGGCTGCGTCCAGGTGCCGCCGTACCACTTCTTCCACGACGACGGAGCAAACTTGCCGGAGATCGGGGCACGCGCGACGTGTCCGAGGTCGACCCGGCCGCCGCCGGCGGTGTTCAGGACCTGGGTGTCGTAGTAGATGTAGAAGTAGCCGGAGGCGTTGTCGACGAACAGTTTCGGGTCGCCGTCGCCGTAGTAGTAGGTCTGGTTCGGGAACTGGTCGCGGCCGTCCTTGGCCGGGTCGTTGCAGACGGCCAGCTTGACCGCGACGGTGGCGTCGACACAGCTGGCGGGCGCCCCGGTGAGGCTGATCTGCCCCTTGGCCCCGGCGGCGGGCGTGGTGAAGCGCTGGGTCGCCGAGCCCGAGCAGGCCTGGATCGTGAAGGTGGCGCCGGCGCCGGTGCCGGAGGCGGTCAGACACAGACCCGAGGCGGGGTTGACCAGGGTGCCGCCGGTGACGGTCCACTTCTGGTTGGCGTTGCCCGTGCAGCCGTACCTGCCGACGGCCGTGCCGGCGGTGGTGCCGGCGCCGGTGATGTCCAGACACTGACCGCCGCCGGTGCGGACGCTGCCGTCGGGGGCCGTGGTGAACAGCTGGTCGTTCGCCCGCCAGGTGGTGAACGGCGAGGTGAGGATGTGGTCCTTGATCGTCCACGTGGCGCCGTGGTCGGTGGACTGTGCGTAGTCGATCGAGTCGTAGTGCAGGCCGTCGCCGAACGGCGACGGGGTGAACTCGTTGTGCACGGCCCCGTACCAGTCACCGGTGTCCGGGTCGACCCACACGCCGACCAGATCGCAGTAGTTCCGCTCGGAGTACCCGGTGGTCTGGGAGCCACGCGGGTCGTAGCTGGACATCAGGCCGGTCGGGCTGTTGTTGCAGCGCACCGTGGTGTTGGCGTTGTCCGGGGTCGAGGAGATCGAGGCCTTGGTGACGCCCGTGTCGATGTCCGTCCCGGTCCAGAACTGCCAGGCGCGGCTGTCCTTGCCCCCGTACAGTGAGTGCGAGGACTGGAAGTAGAACTTGCCGTCGCTGTCGATGAAGGGGTACGCCGCCGTGTCGTCGGCGTAGGCGTAGGTACCGGTCGCACCGGTCGTGATGGTGTACGTCGGCGTCGCCGCGAAGGCGGGCGACACGGCCTCGGGGCCGAGGGTGGCGACCGCGAGAGCCAGCGGCACGAGCGCCGCCAGCACGGCCCGGAACCGTCGCTTGGTTCGAGATGGCATGTGCATCCTCATGGTGGGGGAGGCGAGGGAGCTGTCGGCTGATGTCATGACGTGCCGCTGCGCACGGCGGCAGGCGTGAGGTGCCGGTGCCGCGTCCCTCGACGGACCGTTGGGGCGGACCGAGTCCCTGCGCCCGCCCGACGTCCAGCAACCTAGGATCGGCGGCGCGCCCGGGCAACCGGCCGACAGCATATGAATTGCAGGTGACCGCTTGATCGGTGATGAGCCGACTGTTTGTGACATCGCTGTTCGATCCGGAGGTCCCTGAAGTTGATCAAATAATTCCGACGAAGGAGCCCCCTACGTCTGCGGATGTCCGTCGGCTCGACCACCTGCCGTGGGAGTACGTCGCGGAGGACGCGCAGCAGGCCGGCGGCAGCCCCCGGACGTCATCCCGCTGCTCGGCCTGGACCACCGCGCACGGACTGCGGAGATGATGAAGGACCGGGGACAGGGGCGCACGGCCTCCGCGCCGAACGAATGGCCGGATGGCCTGCCGCGGGTGAGCGCGTAGCCGGCCGGATGCGCGCGGTAGTGCGAGCCCGACGTGACGCGGGTGGTCGCGAAACCTGCTGTCGCGCGAGCCCGGTGGCCATTTGCGCAATCATTGGGTATTGATGAGCCCGAGTCGGCTGTCGGCCGGAGCGGCGTCCTGTGCAATCCTGGCAGGAGCAGTAGCCGCGGCCGGACAGGCTCTGTCAGGTGTTGGACCAGGGAGTTCGCATGACCGGCTCGGCTCGGCGGACCTCGGAGGCCACGGCTCCCGAGGTCCCGGGGTTGAAGTTCCGCATGCTCGCCGACCGCCTGCGCCGCGAGATCGGCCGGGGCGTCTGGCCTGCGGGAAGCCGACTGCCGACCGAGCCGGAGCTCGCCCGGGCGCACCAGGCCTCGGTGAGCACCGTCCGCCGTGCCGTCGCCGAACTGGTGGCCGAGGAACTGGTCGTACGCCGCCAAGGCTCCGGTACCTATGTCCTCCCGCCGAAGCCGGCCAGCGGCTGCTCGGCGCTGGTCGGCGTGGTCGTGCCCAACGCCGCCTTCTACTACCCCCGTGTCCTGCAGGGCATCGAGGAGGAACTCACGGCGGCGGGTGCGCGCTCGGTGGTGGCCTGTTCCGGCTACGACCAGGTGCGGGAGATCGGAGCCGTCGCCGAGATGCTCGACATCGGCGCCGACGGTCTCCTCATCGCCCCCACCCTGATCGGGCCGGAGCCCCCCGAGGCCTACCTGGCGCGGATCGCCGGCATCCCGGTTCCGGCGGTCCTGGTCGAGCGCCGCGGGACGAGCCTCGGCGACACCACCGAGAGTGTCTGTACCCACCACGAGGCGGGAGGCTACGACGCTGTCCGGCACCTGGTGCGGCTCGGCCACCGGATGATCGGCTTGGTGCTGCGTATCCCCAGCCCCACCGCGGAACCGGTCGGGCGCGGCTTCCACCAGGCCATCCACGAACTCGGGCTCCCGAGTACCGAGTTCCAGGCCGCGCTGGAGGAGTGGAGCCCAGCGGCGGCGGACCGCTGCCTGGCGGGGTTGCGCCGTGCCGGTGCCACCGCCGCCGTCTGCTTCGGCGACCGCCAGGCGGCTCTGTTGGCGGCCGCCGCCCGGCGGCACGGGATGCGTGTTCCCGACGATCTGGCCCTGGTCGCCTACGACGACGAGATCGCCGACATCGCGGAGATCCCGCTGACCGCCGTGGCGCCGCCCAAGCACCTCCTGGGCCGCACGGCGGCCGCGCTGCTGCTGAACCGGCTGGAACATCCCGAGGAATCCCGGCGGCAGGTACTGCTGCGGCCCGCGATCACCGTCCGCGACTCCTGCGGCGCCGCCCGGGAACGGCCCGCACCAGGGCTGTACTGACCGGGAGGCGCGCGGTGACCGCAGGTCCGATCACGGGTCTTCGACATCGTGTGAGCACCGGGTGACCTCGAGCGAGGGGCCCGGAGGAGGTGCCAGCTGTCGGCGGCGGGCTCCCCGAGGCCATCGACATCTGCACCGGCCGCGGTGCCACCGCCGACCTCGCCCGTTGCCGGCACGCCCAGCACGAACTCGGCCTCACCCGGCTGCGGGTCCCGGCCGCCGCGGCTACGGAGGCCAAGTCCTCGGCTGGGGACCGGCGTAACCGCCCGCGCCGGTCAAGGGATCAGCAACCGGTCCGATAGAGGTACTTGGCGAACCTGGGGTTGTCGAGGTCGTCCTTGGCGATGGCGGCCATGGCGGTGTCGATCTCCTTGAGCACCGGTCTTCCCTCGAACGCGGCGGCGAGCTGGTCGACGGCCTGGGTGCCGATCGCGGCCGGGTCCTGGGCGACCAGGACCTGGATGGTGCCGGCCCTGAGCGCGGCGATCTCGTCGGGCTCTGCGTCGAAGCCCACAACCTTGACGACGCCCTGCTTACCGACCTGCTTCAGGCCGGTGGCGATGCCCCGGCCGGTGTTGGTGTTGCCGGCGAACACGCCGCGCAGGTCGGGGTGGGCGGCCAGCGTCGACTGCACCTGTGCGGCAGCGGTGGCCGGCTGGTCGTTGTCGTACAGCGTGGGCAGGACCGTGATGCGGGGGTGGTGGGCAGCCATCTCCTCGTTGAAGCCCTTGATCCGGGCATCGGTGGTGGTGACGCCCGGCTTGACGCTGATCACCAGGACCGAGCCCTGGTCGCCCATCTGCTTGGCCACCGCCAGGGCCGCGAGGACCCCGCCGGCCTCGTTGTCGGAGGAAGCGCGGGTGATTCCGACGGAGGGGTCGTTGACCGTGGTGTCGACCAGACCGATCTTGGTCCCGGCGGCCTGGAGCTGCCTGAGCGACGGGGTGAGCGCGTCGCCGTCGACCGGCGAGATCAGCAGGCCGTCCGGCCGGGACGCACCGACCGAGTCGATCACCGCGCGCTGCGCGGACGCGTCCCACTGTTCGGAGCCGTACACGGAGAGGTTCATGTCCAGTGTTCTGGCCTCGGCCTCGGCGGCACATGCCATGGTGATGTAGAAGGGATCGCTCTTCACACCGGTGATCAGCGCGATCCTCTTGTGGGCCGCATTGCCGATGTTCAGCGTCGGCCTGCCCCCACCGGTCGCCGCCGAGCAGGCGGTGGGGGCCAAGGCCAGTACGGCGCCGACGGCGGCGATCAGCCTGCGTCTGCTCCGAAGGCTCCACATGGCGTGTTCTCCTCGCTTGTCGTGCACTCGGTCGCCTCTCTGGCTGGCAGGTGGGTGGGAGCGGTGGCGCCGACGGTCGACGGCCTACCGGTCTCCTCGACCTCGTCGCGGTGGGGCATCTTCCAGGCGGTACTCATCCCGGGGACCTGCGTCTTCGCGAACGGCCGGAGCGAGGTCCATGTGATGTTCGGCAGGATCAGGACCGCCGGTTGCGGGGTCATGGAGCTCGATAGCGCGGAGTGGGCTCGGGCGGGCGACCGGCGCCGGGGCGACCGCTCGCCGACCGACCTGGGACGTACCTGCCCGGAGCCGACCCTCAGCGGCTCCGGGCAGGATTCTGGTGGTCCTGCGAGCGAGGATCAGGCCCCGCGACCTTATCCCCGCGTCCGCGACCTGGTCAGTAGGCCTGGTTGGTCATCGTGATGGCGCCCTGGAACTTGAGCCAGCGGGCGAGGTAGGCCCAGCCGGCGTGGTGGGCGACCCATTCCTCGCGGCCGGCGTAAGTGTCCTCGGAGTTGGCGTCGTTGTAGTTGCCGGCGTAGGTGTGTCCGTCGGTGTAGCGGTTCTGCATGTCGAGGACCTTCTGCTCGTGGTAGCCCTCCCAGTAGGCGCCCTTCCGGCTGGCGAGGTCGTCGAAGCCGAAGGCGTCGGCGAAGACGTCGAGGGTGGCGAACTGCATGCGCCGCTGCAGTCCCCAGTCGTTGCCGTTGGGGTAGTAGACGTCGCTGCTGCCGGTCTTGTAGATGGTGCCGCCGGGCGTGGCGTTGGTGTGGGTCATGGTGGGGTCTGCGCTGTAGGGGTTCTGGCCGGCGGTGAAGTTCAGGTCGACCAGGCCGTCGTAGACGACGTCCGCGTTGAACAGCGCGGCCTGGGGGGTGGCCTTGCGGGCGAGCGAGTAGGTGAGTCCGGAGGTGGCGTTGAAGGCGATGGACTCCATGTAGTCCGGGTGGACGATGCTGTGGTTGACCACCGTGCCGTCGCTGTTGACGTTGGAGCCCTTGATCCAGGAGGACACCGCCTTGCCGTTGACGACGGTGCTGTTGGTGAGGTCCTGCGGCCGGGCGGACGCGGAGACTTCGAGTTCGATGCTCTTGCGCATCCAGGTGGCGTAGTTGGCGTGGTCGGGCATCATGGCGGTGGCGACCTGGAGGATCTGGGCGTTCCAGGCGTTCTCCTCGGCCTTGGTGTCGCCGGGGGTGACGAACGTGCCGGTCGCGGTGCGGTAGTAGGGCACGGTGTAGTTGTTGAAACGGTTGGCCTCGGACTCGACCATCTTGCGGACCAGTTCCCGGTCGGTCGTGGAGAGGTCGTCCCACATGAGCCAGCCGGCGAGTCCGGCCATGGCGGCCCAGTGCGCGGTCTGCCAGCCGTTGCCCCAGCCGCCGGCGGTGTTGGCGAGGTGCCGCTCGGCCAGCGAGCTGATCAGGCGAATGGTCTTGGCCTTGGCGTCGGCGGTCGTGGGGCTGGGGTTGCTGTTGTTGCCGGTCTGGTAGACGCCGAGCTTGAGGGAGACGGCCAGGCCGACGGTCTCCGCGGCGGAGGGGCGGATGTTGTTCTCGCCGGTGCCGCCGAAGTCGAGGTAGGCGCCGCTCTGGGCGTCGTAGTTCTTGACGGTGTCGTACCAGGTGGTCAGCGCGTAGCGGTTGGTGTTGCGCAGGATGGCGCGCAGGCGCACGGAGTCGCCGTCGTTCGGGTGGGTGGTGGTGAAGCTCGCCATGTTGATCGGCGTCACGGCGGTGCTCGCCGCGAAGGCCGGGGTCGCGGCGCCGGCCGGCAGAGCCAGCGCGGAGAAGGCCGTCACGAGCGCGACGGCGGCAGTACGGATCCTGTTCATCGTGGACCTTCCGGGGGGAGAAGAGACCGAGGTTCCGGGTACGCGGCTTGCCGACGGAGCCGGGGAGCCGCGTACCCGGAGTGCGAAGCGGCCACGTCCGGGTTCACAGCTGCGGCCGCGAGCTGCCCTTTTGATCGAGAGCCGCGGTCACGGGAGGGGTGTCCGGGCGCTCGGGGCAGGGGAGGACGGGCCCACCCGGACGCTGTGGGGACGGGTCAGCAGTCGGACTTGTAGGCGTACTTGATGACCTGGGGGTCGTCCATGTTGTCCTTGGTGATGGCGACCATGGTGGTGCCGATCTGCTTCTGGACGGGCTTGCCGTCGAAGGCGGCGGCGAGCTGGTCGATGGCCTGGGTGCCGATCGATGCGGGGTCCTGGGCGACCAGGACCTGGAGGGTGCCGGCTTTGAGTGCGGCGATCTCGTCGGGTTCGGCGTCGAAGGCGGCGACCTTCACGGTGCCCTGCTTGCCGGCCTGCTGGAGGCCGGCGGCGATGCCCTGGCCGGTGTTGGTGTTGCCGGCGAAGACGCCGCCGAGGTCGGGGTGGGCGGCCAGGGTCGACTGGATCTGTGAGGCGGCGGTGGCCGGCTGGTCGTTGTCGTAGAGGGTGGGCAGGAGGGTGATTGCGGGGTGGTTGGCCATCTCTTCGGTGAAGCCCTTGATCCGGGCGTCGGTGGTGGAGATGCCCGGCTTGACGCTGATCACGATGGCCGAGCCTTTCTCGCCCATCTCCTTGGCCAGGGCCTTGGCGGCGACCTTGCCGCCCTCCTCGTTGTCGGAGGAGATTCGGGTGATGCCGATCGACGGGTCGGTGACGGAGGTGTCGACCAGGCCGATCTTGGTGCCGGAGGACTGGATCTGCTTGAGCGAGGGGGTGAGGGCGCTGACGTCGACCGGCGAGACCAGGAGGCCGTCGGGGCGTGAGGCGGCGACCGAGTCGATCAGGGGGCGTTGGACGGAGACGTCCCACTGGGCGGAGCCGTCGGCGGTGAAGTCCAGGCCCTTGGCCTTGGCCTCGGCCTGCGCGGCGCAGGCCATGGTGATGTAGAAGGGGTCGCTCTTCACACCGGTGATCAGGGTGACCTTCTTGGGGCCGCCGGCCGCGGTGGAGGCTCCGCCGCCGGAACCGGTGGAGCTGCAGGCGGCAGTGGTGGTGAGGGCGAGGGCGGCGCCGGCGGCTACGAACAGTGCGCGCTTGCTACGGATGATGGACATGGTGGGTGTTCTCCTAGGTCGTGCGCGCGGGGCGCCGTGGGGGATCCCCGCCCTGACAGCGGGGCCGCCGGCCCGAAGGCCGCCGTTCTTCTCGCGCTCTGCGCGGTGGTGGTGGGTTACTTGCGGTCGCGGGTCTTGCGGCGCATCTGGTCGATGAAGACGGCGGCGACCAGGACGACGCCGACAGCCACGTCCTGCCAGTACTGCTGGACGCCGATCACGATCAGGCCGGTGGTGAGCACGGCGGGGATGAACACACCGATCACGGTGCCGAGGACGGAGCCGCGGCCTCCGAAGAGGCTGGTGCCGCCGAGCACCACCGCGGTGATCACCTTGAGGTTGTCGGTGGAGTGGCCGGCGATGGAGGTGGTGCCGTAGGAGGCCAGCCACATCACCGCGCCGAGGCCGGCCAGCAGGCCCATCAGCGCGTACACCTTGACCAGGTGCCGACCGACCCGGATGCCCGCGCGCTGGACGGCGGCCGGGTTGGAGCCGATCGCCAGGGTGTGGTTGCCGAAGCGGGTGCCGGCCAGGACCAGGCCGAAGACGAGGGTGACGGCGGCGGCGAGGATCACCAGCCACGGGATGCCGAGGACCTTGCCGTAGCCGAGGCTGTTCTGCAGGTTCGACGCGGCGGCGCCGGCCGGGTCCTGCCCTCCGGTGGCGAGCTCGGCCAAGCCGAGCGCGGCGCCCAGACCGCCCAGGGTGACGATGAGCGGCGGGACCTTGCCGGTCGCGATCAGCGCCCCCTGCAGGGCGCCCCAGGCGGTACCGACCGCGACCGCGATCAGGACGCAGATCCCGACCGTCGTCCAGTCCGCGTCCGGGCCGCCGTGGTGGATGTTGTACTCCCCGGCCGCCACGGCGGCCAGCACCAGGACGGAGCCGATCGACAGGTCGATGCCCGCGGTGATGATCACGTAGGTCATGCCGACGCCGAGCACCAGGTAGATGGCTGCGTTGACGGCGATCTGGGTGAGGTCGTAGGCCGTGAAGAACGTGCCCGGTGCAGCGATGGTGAAGAACGCGACCAGGGCCACCAGGATCAGGAACGTCCACAGTTCGTTGACCGCGGCCAGCCGGCGCAGCCAGGGCGGCACCCCGCTCGGTCGGACCCGCTCCGGGGCTTCGGCGGACGGCTGCCCGGTCTGCTGTGCGGTGGCGGTCATCGGTCTTCCTCCGTGTTCCGTGCGCCGGTGGCGCCGGTGGCCGCGAACGTCTCCAGGTCGCGGTCCAGCGAGCCGGTCATGGCACCGACCAGCCCCTCGATGCTGGTGTCGGTCGCCTTGAGCGACGCGACCCGCCGGCCCAGCCTGAGCACCTCGATCCGGTCGGACACCGCCAGCACCTCCGGCATGTTGTGGCTGATCAGCACCACGCAGATGCCGCGGTCCGCGACCCGGCGGACGGTCTCCAGGACCTTCGCCCGCTGGACCACGCCCAAGGCGGCCGTCGGCTCGTCCATGAAGATGACCTTGTCGGCGAAGGCCACCGCGCGGGCCACCGCCACCGACTGCCGCTGCCCGCCCGAGAGCGTCGCCACCGGCGCGCTGACGTCCTTCAGCGTCACCCCGAGCTCGGCGAACGCACCGACCGCCTCACGCCGCATCGCGGCCCGGTCCAGCACCCCCAACCGGCCCAGCAGCCCACCGCGGACGATCTCCCGGCCGAGGTAGAGGTTGGCGGCCGCGTCCAGGTCCGGTGCCATCGACAGGTCCTGGTAGACCGTCTCCACACCCCGGCGCTGTGCGTCGGCCGGACCGGCGAACTGCACCGGCCTGCCCTCCAGCAGGACCTCGCCGGCGTCCGGGGCGATCACCCCCGACAGGACGTTGACCAGAGTGGACTTGCCGGCTCCGTTGTCGCCGATCAGGGCGACCACCTCACCGGCGTACGCCTTGAAATCGGCGCCCTGGAGCGCCTGCACGTGGCCGAATTGCTTGACCACGCCCCGCGCTTCGAGCAGCGGTTCGTTTATAGAGGCCATGTTGCGCCTTCTTCTTGGTATCGTTACCAGCCCGATGATTCTGAGACGGCTTGGAAGCGACTGTCAAGAGGTCCGGTCCGGATCTGTTCACATTGACCACCAGGGGCTCTTGCTGCACAGTTGGCGCATTCGGCAGGCGGGCGTGGGGTTGCCAGGCCTTCCGCTGTGGACTTGGTAACGTTGCCGAAATAATCGAGATGGTAACGTTATCGAAACAGTGAAGAGAAACGAAGGGGAGGTCAGTAGCATGGCCAGCCGGCCCACGATGAAGGACGTCGCCGCCGAGGCTGGCGTCGGAGTGATGACGGTCTCCCGGGTCGTCAACGGCGACCCCGGCGTCGCCCCCGCAACCGCCGCGCGTGTCGAGGAAGCCGTCCGCAGGCTCGGCTACCACCGCGACGACGTGGCCCGCCAGCTACGCCGCACCGACCAGCTCAGCCAGACCATCGGCCTGATGGTCGATCACGTGGCCGACCCCTTCATGGCGGCCATCGCGTCAGCCGCCGAGGATGTCGCCCGGCAGCGCGACAGTGTGGTCCTCATCGGATCCAGCCGCGATGACCTGCGGCGGGAACACGAGGTCGTCGCGGCCTTCACAGCCCGCCGGATCGACGGTCTGATCCTCACCCCGGTCGCGGGCAGCCACCGGTTCCTGCGCTCCACGATCGAGCAGGGCACGAAGGTCGTCTGCGTGGACCGCGCCGCTCCCGGCCTGGATGTGGACACGGTCGTGGTCGACAACTTCGAGGCCGTGCAGAACGCCGTCCGGCAGCTCGTCGCCAACGGCCACCGGCGGATCGGCTACCTGGGTGACCGGCAGGAGATCTGGGCGGTCGCCGAGCGCTACCGGGGCTACCTGGCCGCGCTGGAGGCCGCCGGCATCGAAGCCGACCCGGCCCTCGTCCGGCACGGGCTGCGGTCCGGCCCCGACGCCGGCGCCGCCGTCACCGAGATCCTCTCCGCCTCCGAACCCCCCACGGCGGTCCTGGCCAGCAACGACATCGTCGCCATCGGCGTCCTCGCGGTGCTGCCCCCGCACATCGCGTTCATCAGCTTCGACGACTTCACCCTCGCCGCGAGGATGACCCCACCGGTCACCGTCATCGCCCAGGACCCGGTCGCCATCGGCACGACCGCCGCCCACCTGCTGTTCGGCCGCATCCACGGGGACACCTCCCCGCCCCGCACCATCGTCATGCCCACCACTCTGATCCCGCGCGGTTCCGGCGAGATCCCCGGGCCCTACGCACAAGGAAGCTGACCATGGCCTCAGACGACCACTACCTCGCTGTCGACATCGGCGGCACCAAACTCGCCGCCGCGATCGTCACCGGCAGCGGCCAGGTGGTCCGCCAACGTGAGGTCCCCACCCCCTCGTCCGAGCCCGAACACCTCGTCACCCGCGCGCTCACCGAACTGGTCGCCGACGTCTGCGCGACAACGCCGCCGGCCGGGATCGGCGTCGCCTCGGCCGGCCCGATCGACACCGCCCGCGGCACCATCAGCCCGGTCAACATCCCGGCCTGGCGCGAGTTCCCCGTCGTCGACGCCATCGCCGAGGCGGTCGGCGGACCGCCACCGCGTCTGATCCACGACTCCACCGCCGCCGCACTCGGCGAACACTGGCGCGGCGCGGGAGCAGGCAGCAGTGCACTGCTGGGCATCGTCGTCTCCACCGGCATCGGCGGCGGCCTCGTCCTCGACGGCCGGCCGGTCTCCGGCGCTGCCGGCAACGCGGGGTTCATCGGCCACATCACCGCCGACCCGGTGGGCGAACACTGCGCCTGCGGCCGGACCGGCTGCATCGAGACCGGGGCCAGCGGGCCGGCCATGCTCCGCTGGGCCCGCGCCAACGGCTGGACCGGCCACAGCACCCCGGAACTCGCCGCCGCCGCCGCAACCGGCGACGCCACCGCCGTCGCGGCCTTCCGCCGCGGCGCCGAGTTCCTCGCCGGCGGCATCATCACCAGCGCGATCCTCCTCGACCTCGACCGCGTCGTCATCGCCGGAGGTGTCTCCGCGGCCGGCGAGGTCCTCCTCGGCCCCCTCCGCGCGGCAGTCATCCGCGACGACAGCGCCGACATCCGCGAGCTGCGGATCGTCCGCGCCGAACTCGGGCGTCACTCGGGCCTCATCGGCGCCGCCCGCCACGCCATGACGCCCTGACCGACCGGGCCCACCCGCACACCCCACGAGCCGAAGGACGAGCAACGGCGCTCTCCGGGCCCTGCCGATCGCAGGACCACCGCACGCGGCTTCCGTTTCCTCCGCTCCGGCCGCCTCGAACGGCTTCGCGAGCCTCCCCGCACCCCAGGGAAGCGCCCATGACGCTCTACCACCTCCAGAACCCCATCCGTACCTACGCCTGGGGATCACGCACCACACTTGCCGAACTCCAGGGCCGCCCCGCCCCCAGCGCGGAACCGGAGGCCGAGCTCTGGATCGGCGCCCACCCCACCGCCCCCTCCCTCATCGGGGACGGTGCCGGTATGACGCTCCTCGACCTCATCGACTCCGACCCGGTCACAGTGCTTGGCCCCGGCTGGCGACGCCTGCCCTTCCTCCTCAAGCTCCTGGCGGTCGAGCAGCCCCTCTCCCTGCAGGTGCATCCGGACGCCGAACAGGCCGCCACCGGATACGCGGCCGAGCAGGCCGCCGGCCTCGCACCCGACGACCCGAACCGCTCCTACCATGACGACCAACCCAAGCCGGAGCTGATCTGCGCGCTCACGCCGTTCACCGCCCTGTGCGGGTTCGCCGACCCGGCTCAGTCCGCCGCGCTGCTCGACTCACTCGGCATCGGCGCTCTCCACGACGTGGTCGACCACCTGCGAGCCGGCGACCTCCGCAGCACCGTCACCGCCCTGCTGACCTGGCCAGAGGACGAACGGGCCACCCTGGTCTCCGAGGTCCTCGCCGCGTGTACGGACCGTACCGACCTTCGCGCCACCTGGACCGCGAGGCTCGCCCGCGCATACCCGGACGACACGGGTGTCATCACCTCGATGCTGCTCAACCTGGTGGAGCTGGCACCCGGCCAGGCCCTCTACCTCCCAGGCCGCACCTTGCACGCCTACCTGTACGGCACCGGTGTCGAGATCATGGCCGCGTCCGACAACGTCCTGCGCGGCGGCCTCACCCCCAAGAACGTCAACGTGCCCGAACTGCTCTCCGTCACCGACTTCAACGCCACCCGGCCGGAGCCGATCCGTCCCACGCCCATCGGCGACCATGGCGAGACCTACATCGCCCCCGCACCGGAGTTCCGCCTCACCCGGCTGCGGCCGCCATCTCGCGGGCCGGCCGTCCTCCGGCGGCCCGGACCCGGCGTCGTCCTCTGCACCGAGGGCACCATCACCGTACGCAGGGGCGACGCCGTGACCACCCTCACCCCGGGCCTCGCCGCCTTCCTCCCCCACGACGGCGGTCCCGCCGTACTGAGTGGGGAGGGCGTCGCCCACCACGCCGCACCAGGCACCGCAGACCGCACACAGGCCACGCTCTGACGGTTCCACACCGGGCAACCGGTCGCGCACACGGGCAGCTCGATCGAGACCACCCAGCCGGAATGCCGGGCACGATCTCGCTCACCGGGCCCGCTACCGGAATGCCCGGCCGAATGCCGTCACCGGTCCGCGAGAAGGGCCGAAGGCTCAATGAGCGATTACCCTCCGCTTACGGGCACGAGCAGGGCCCTCCGGCGCGCGCCGGAAGGCCATTCCGTCACGCCGGAAGAACACTGCCACGACTCCGTTGCCGTCGAGACGTGCGCCGGTCATATGGAATTCATGTGCACCGTGCGTGTTGCCCACGGTAACGGCCGATCCTAGAGTTCTGCGCATCGGACTGGCGGTAGGAATCGGCTCGAGTCGAGGTCTGTCGGGGGGAGCCAGCACCCGTCCTTCCAGGCCGCCGAGATGCGCGGTATGTCGCATCAGCCGGCCGATCTCCCACGAACCCCATTCAGGGGAGTGCGTATGGCATCTCCCCTGGAGAAATCAAGGAGTTCCGCATGGACCTCTCCCGCCCGGGTCACCGTGCCCACCGCAGAGCCGCCGCCTTCCTCGCCATGACGGCGACTCTCACCACCATCGCCGTGACGACCACCGCGCAACCGGCCGGCGCACTGTCGCGAACCGTCCCGAGCGACACGGTCAACGTCGACCACTCCTACGCCAAGACGCCGCGGATGATCCTCCGCTCGGAGTCGTGGAACAGGACGACGGCCGCCAGCATGAAGAAGACGGCCGACGACGCCGCCGCCACCGGCCTCGCCGGCGCGGGCTGGAACACCGTCTCGTTCGACGACACCTGGGCCGTGCGGGCCGACTGCACCGACTGGGACGCCAACGCCACGGTCGTGCCGAACTGTACGAACGGACGCGACACCACCACCGGCAACCTCATCCCGTCGCCGATCAAGTACCCCAACGGCCTGAAGGACGTCGGCGACTACCTGCACAGCAAGGGACTGTTCTTCGGCGTCTACACCAGCGGCGGCAAGTACATGTGCGACTCCGGGGGGCGCAGCACGGCCTCGCCCGGAAGCTACGACCACTTCGACCAGGACTTCCGGTTCTTCGCGAGCGTCGGTGCCGACTACGTCAAGGTCGACTACTGCGGCGAGCCGAACACCACCAACAAGTCCGGCTACACCATCCTCGACACCGACGCCGAGATCGACACCGCCATCGAGTCGGCGCGCCGGGCGGCGACCGCGATCAACGCGATCAAGACCGACGCCGACCCCAGCAAGCGCCGGTCCATCGTGATGAACCTCTCCGCGCCGGCCTACGCGAACTGGAAGAACGACACCTACAACACACCGCTGTTCCAGCGCATGCTGAACAGCATCGTGCCTGCCGGCCAGGCCTACCGCATCGGCGGCGATGTCGGCGGGACGAGCTGGGCGGGTGCCGTCTCGCTCGTCGACATGGTCGAGCAGCTGCGCCCGTACGGCAAGCAGGGCCACTTCCTCGACGCCGACCGGCTGTACTTCGACGACACGACCCTCACGACCGACAACAAGCTCGGCGGCTACGTGATGTGGGCCATGCAGAACAGCCACATGGTCGCGATGATCCGCAACAACTCCAATTTCAGCGGCGCCATCTCGTCCACGCAGGCCGCCCTCATGAACAAGCCCGACCTCATCGCGGTGGGGCAGGACTCGCTGGCCACGCCGGCGAAGCGGGTCGCCCAGGGCAGCGGGTACGACGTGTTCGCCAGGCCGTTGAGCAACGGCGACTACGCGGTCGCGATCATGAACCGTTCGGCCACCGCGCCGGTCACCGCGACGACGAGCGGATCGGTGGTCGGGACTGCCGCGAAGGCGTTCACGCTCACGTCCATCGTCGGACCCGACATCACCTCCGTCGACGCGAGCGGCAACTTCAGCGTCACCGTACCGGCGGGGACAGCGGTCATGTACCGCTTGAAGGCCGCCAACACCGCCGCGTACAGCGGCTGGAACTTCGGCCTCAACGGCTCGACCGCCCGCAACGCCACGGCGATCACCGACGGCGACGCACCGACCGCGGGAAGCTGGGACGCGAGCGGCAGCACCCTGTCCTCGGACCGGCTGGCCAACTACTCCCAGCTGCCCGACGGAACCGCGATCGGCGTCAAGGCCGGACAGGCCGTCACGGCCGGCGGCGTCAACTACACCTGGCCGAACACCACCTCCGGCCAGTTCGACTCCGTCAAGCCGGTCGGCCAGACGATCGACTACAGCTACACCGGATCGGCGGTCAACTTCCTCGGCGCCTCGGGCATCGGCGAAGCCGGTGGAACGATCCGCCTCAACTACACCGACGGCACGTCCTCCACAGCGACCTGGGGTTTCCCCAGCTGGAGCTGCGCGAGCGCGCCGACCTACCCCGCGACGGTCGCGTTCAAGGTGTTCGGACGCAACGGCACCAGCGGCCTGGAGAACACGGGCACCGGATACTGCCTCTACACCAGGTCGGTACCGATCACGGCAGGAAAGACCCTGGCGTCGATCACCCTGCCGAACGCGCCCAACGTGCGGGTCTTCGCCATCAAGGCGACCTGACCCCTCGTAGCTGAAGCAGCCTGAGGCCCGCACGAATCTGAGTGCGGGCCTCGGTGCTTGGCCGTCGGTCCCGGTGAGGAATGGCGCCGACGGCGTACTTGTCCGTGCAGGAGCCGGGTGAGCGGCAGGGCGGTGGCCTGGCGCGGCTGCTGAGGGTCGTTGCCAAACCTGGATGCGAGAGAGGATGTCAATCACTCGGGTGCGGTGTTCCGGCCGCCGGTGGTGCCAAGCGGCAACGACGATCACATCTGATCGAATCGCTGGATGGTTGATTGTCATTGGACGATCGTGTTCAATCGGTATCCTGCACGACCGACCGACCGCGGCAATCAGTCGTACCTCGCGCGCGACCGCGCAGACCGCTTGCCGAGCGTCACCAGGAAAGCGCCCGTGGACCCGAGGTGGTCCCGGCCCGTGGAGAAAAGCGCATGTCCTCCTACGCCAATGTGCGGCCCTCGCCGCGTCCCGTCGCTGCCTACCTACGCCTGTGCCCGGCTGACCCGGAGCTGATGCTGACCTGTCGGAGTGATCTGGCCCGACTCGCAGAGCGGCACGGACTGCCCCGGCCGACATTCTTCGAGGATGACGACCACCTGGGGCGGGACGAGAAGCCGGCGCTGTCCGGCCTTCTCCACCTCATCTCCGCAGGGATTTTCCGGACCCTGCTCGTCCCCGGATCCTTCGTCTTCGCCGACGCCGGGCGAGAGGCCCGTGCGGTCGTCGAGGAGATCAGGGCGGCTGGCTGCGTAATTCTGGAACTCTCCGCCACGGAGTGACCGTGACGCATCGCATCGCTGATCCGCCGGCGGCCGGCCCCACGGCGGTTGCCACAGGTCCTTCGTTCATGAACTCGTTCGACACGTATTTCAGCGAGAAGTTGGGGCCCACTGAGGTTCATGGTGTGGCGCGAAGGAGTCCGAGGTGAGCTTGATCCGCTTTGACGGACACCTTCGGTGTGGTGGTCAGGCTGCGAGTGCGGTCTCCTACTCGGCGGGAGTGCGGCAGCCGAGGCTGCTGTGCAGTATGCGTCTGTTGTACCGGGCTTCGGTCCACTCGAATATCGCGGGACTGATGTACTGGGCGCCCGCGATCCGAATGGAACACCACCGGACCGGAGGGTCTTCCGGTGCGGCAGGCGGCCCGCAGGACGTCGGCCACGAGTTCAGTCCGCAGGTGGCTGCGGTGGCCCGGCCGGCGACGCGGCGCGAGGCGACGTCGATGACGGCGGCCAGGTAGAGCCGGCCCCGGTCGGTCGGATGCAGGTGATGTTGCCGAACCAGCGTGTGTCGACGGCCGCCGGGTCGGGCCGGAAGTCCCGCTCGACCAGGTCCGGACGGGCGGCTGCGCGCGGGTCGGGGATCGTGGTGCGCTGTGCTCGTCTGCGGTGTCGGCCCTGCAGGCCGGCCTGGCGCAAGAGCCGTGCCGTGCGGCCTCGCGCGCACCGGTCGCCGCCGCGCCCGAGTAGGGCATGGACGCGCGGGGCGCCGTAGCCGCCCCGCGAGGTCTCGTGGACCTCGGTGATCTTCCCGGTCAGTTCCGCGTCGCGGACCGTGCGAGGGCCTGGAGCGGCGGGTTCGGCGGGCGTGGAAGGCGGCCCGGGAGACCTCCGGCAGCTCGCACGGGAGTCCTTCGGCGACGAGACCGTCGCAGCCGCCCTGATCGACCGACTCGTCCACCACGCCGAGGTCCACTCCCTCAAAGCCGAGTCCTACCGCATGCGCGGCCGCGAACTCGGCCGCACCCCGACCACCAACAACGACTGAACAAGACTGCACAACGGCTCCCGATTGAACCGATCAGAGCGGCCCGTTGTCAGCCGTTGCCGACATTGTCCGTACCGCGCTGGCGGGGGGCGGTGTCGTCCGGCTCGCTGACACCGCCCCCCGCCAGCTCCGCAGCCGTTGGGCAGCTGCCGCGATCCGCGTCCCTTTGCTTTCCGGCCTCCGCAGATCGTCCGCGGCATCCGCCCGCCTGCTCGCGTTGTCCTCCAGCCCTGGGCCTGCCACGAGCCCGTCCGTCAGGCGCGCGGTACCGACCCTGCAGGTGTAGGTCCGATGTTCGGTGCCCGAGTTGGTGGTGGCGTAGGGCGTCCAAGCTCACGACCAGCAGGTCTTGTTCCCGACGCTGTTCTTGTTCAGCCAGAGGCTGAGGTAGCTGAGGCCGTAGATGACGCCGATGCGCTGTTCCCTCCCGCCGTAGCTGTTTTCGGCGCTGGAGGCATAGGTGTGGCCGTCGGTGTACCTGGCCTGCAGGGCGATCTGGGCGTTGTCGTGCAGCTCAGCCCAGGTCGCGGCCTTGGTGGTGGCCAGGTTGTCGACGCCGTAGAGGGAGACCAGGTTGTCGAAGCCGCCGAAGTATCCGGCGAAGGTGGTGCCCCAGTCGTTGCCCTGGGGGTAGAAGATGTTGGCGGACCCGGGCTGGTAGATGGTCTTCGTGCCACCGCTGGAGGTCGGGTACTTCTTGTCGACGAGGGCGTCGTAGACGGAGTCGATGTTGCGCTTGGCGGCGACGGGTGCGCAGGTGTTCGCCAGTCCCGCCGAGGCGGCCTCGTCGAGGCCCTGGTCCAGGATCATGTAGATCGGGTGCACGATGCCGTGGTTGATGACGGTGCCGTCATCGCCGATGTTGCTGCCCTGCAGCCAGGTGGACAGCTTGATGCCGTCGACGGTGGATGTGTCGGTCAGGTCGGCCGGACCGGCGGTGGCGGCCACCAGGAGTTGCGCGTGGCGGGCCTTCCAGCCGGCGGCTTGAGGGTGGTTGGGCATTATGGCCGTGGTGAGGCCCAGCAGAGCGGCGCTCCACTGGTTCTCCTCGACCTTGCTGTCGCCGGCGCTGACCACGGTCCCGTCCTTGCGGGTCATGTAGAGCTGGCTGCCGCTGGTGCCGATCAGGTAGACGTCGTTACCGGTGGTGAACCGGTTGGCTTCGGCGACCAGCATGTTCACGACTCTGTCGCGGTCGGTGGCCGACAGTTTGTCCCACATCAGCCAGGCGGCCATGCCGTCGTAGTAGGCCCACAGCGAGGTCTGCCATCCGTACCCCCAGGCGCTGGTGCTGTCGGTGTTGTTGGCCTTGTGGCGGGCGGAGATGGTGCGGATCAGGTTCACGTCGCGGATGGTGGCGTTGGCCGCACTCAGATCGACCGGGTTGTAGGCGCCCAGCTTCAGCGCCGCGGAGACCGAGAGCGCGGTCATGGCGGGGTAGCGGACGGCCGCCTCATCGGTTCCACCGAGGTTCAGGTAGCCGTCGGGCATGTAGGACGTGTACTTGCCCGCGTAGTTCGGGCCGATCAGGTAGCGGGATTCGTCGGCCAGGACCTTCTTGACCCGCTGGCCTGCCGCATCGCCAGCCGAGTAGGTGCCGAACGTGCTCCAGGCGATCGGCTGGACCTGGTCCGCGGGGGTGGCGCCATGCGCCGTGGAGATCTGCAGCGCTGCTGCCATCACGGTGCTGGTCACGAGCGCGGCGACATGCCGAACAGGCTTTGTGATCTTCATTGGACGCTCCAAGTGCGCACGTGTCTGACGTCGTGCCGGCGGGGGACCTACTCTGGCGGGGCGACGGCACTCTGCTGCGCTCGTCGACCAACGGGGCGAGCGCTCACCGGGCGGACGCGGCGGGGATCTGCGGTGCCGGTGTCGAGACGTCACGGCGACAAAGAATTCGATTAGTATCGAACCGTTCGATACTTGTAGGGCATAGGGTGGAGTGGTCTAGGCCACATGTCAATAGGTCAGGCAGAGAAGTGACGATCGCGCCCACGGCGACGGGGCCGCACGTATTGCGGCGGATGAACGCCACCGCGGTACTCGATGCCCTGCGGTCCGCCGACGGAATGATCGCGCGGGTGTCGGCACTCGTCGCCACCACGCGCCTGTCCAGGCCCGCGGTGTCCCGAGCGCTCGCTGCGCTGGCCGACGCCGGAGTGGTGGAGTTCCTGGTCACCGAGGAAAGCGGCGTCGGCCGCCCCGCGCAGCGCGCTCGGTTCCGCGCAGAATGCGGGCACGTGGCGGGCATCGACATCGGCCCCCACAAGCTCCTGGTGACGGTCGCCGACCTGGCGGGCACCGTGTGTGCCGAGCGGCGTGTGGCCACCCCGCCTGGGGCGACCGGCCCCCAGGTGGCCGGCCTGCTCCGGACGACCCTGACCGCCGTCGCTGCGGACGCCGGCGTGGAGCCGACCGCGCTGTGGGCCGTCACCGTGGGCACGCCCGGCGTGGTCGACGCCGAACGCGGTGAAGTCGTGCTCGCGCCGAGCATCCCCGGCTGGGCTGGTCTGCCACTGCTGGCCGAATTGCGGGACTGGCTACGCTGCTCGGTGCTCATCGACAACGACGTCAACCTGGCCGTGGCGGCGGAGCGCTGGCGTGGCCGGGCCGAGGACAACCTGCTTTACGTTCACTGGGGGGAGCGCATCGGATCGGGCAGCCTCATTGACGGCAAGCCCTATCGCGGGGCGTCCTCGGCGGCGGGTGAGCTCGGGTTCGTGGACCTCGCCACGCCGTTGGACGACGAGCCGCCACCTCTCGTCGAAGGGCTGGGCCCTTTCGAGCGGCTGGTCGGCGCCCGGGCGATCCTGGAACTGGCCGCGGAACGCTGCACCGGGCCGCAGCACGAAGCCATCCGCTCCGGCGGGGACGTGGCCGTCCTCTTCGAGGCCGCGGCGAACGGCGACGAGCAGGCGGTCGCGGTGGTGCGCACCGTGGCCCGCCGGTTCGCCCGCGGTCTGGCGACGCACCTGCTGGCGTTCGACCCCGGGTGCGTGGTCGTGGGCGGCGGCGTGTCGGGCGCGGGCGAGGTGCTGTTCGCCGCGGTCCGCACGGAACTCGCGCAGATGCTGCTGGTTCCGGTCGAGCTCCGTACCTCCGAACTCCGCGAACACGGCGTCGTACTCGGCGCGATCCGGGTGGCGCTGGACACCGCGGAGCATCGGTTGGTCGGCATGCTCTGACCGTCCACGGGCCACGGGGCGACAGCTCCTCCGCAACGGCGGACTTCACGACATCGTCAGCAAGCGTGGCGTTCGGCAACCTCGGTCGCCGTCCCCGTGTACGTGCGCGGGCGCTCCGGGTCGTAGCTGCGGGACTTGGCGACCGCGACCGCCAGGCGCTGGGCATGGATCAGGTCGGCGAGCGGGTCCTGGCTCTGGGCGGCGTGCTGCGATCACGAAATCGGCCAACCGCGCAAACGTGAACCGGGCCGGTCTGTGCCGCAGCCTCACTCCTCCATCCACGTGGTGCGCCCCATGAGCCGCCCGTGAATTCATCTGCCCGGTCATTCGCTCGCCGACCGTTGACCGGCTGGATCATGCTGCCTAGCGTTCCGGTACACGCACTTTCGGGCTCTCGGACAACACTGGTCCAGGGCGCAGCGCAGCTCCGTACGGGGGCGACGGGGACCGGTCGCCAGGTGCTGGAGCGTGTGGCAGTTGGTCGTCGCACCTGATGGCCGCCACCTTCCCTCTCCTCCGCGCCGGCGTTGGCGCATGCTCGAAGGATCTGTCAATGTTCCGTGTGGCCTACAGCCGTGCTGCCGCCGCGACCGGCCTGCTGCTCGCCCTAGGTCTGACCTCGGCCTGTTCCACCGGGCAGGAGGCGGTGAAGTCCGACGCTCCCGCGGCGGCGCCGGTGAGCGGCAAGATCTCGATCACCTACCTGCAGAAGCAGGGTGACCAGGAGTACTTCGTCGGCGAGGCGGCCGGCGCGAAGGCGAAGGCGGCCGAGCTCGGCATCGACCTGAAGGTCGTCAACCTGGGCAACGACGCGAACAAGACGGTCAGCGAGGTGCAGTCGGCCGCCGCGCAGAAGGCCAACGGCGTCATCATCGTGGTGCCGGACCCGGCGGTCGGCCCGCAGGTCGTCCAGACCGCCAAGGAGGGCAAGGTCGCGCTGCTGACCTCCGACGACCAGATCTGCGCGACCGGCCCGGACCCGTCCTCCTGCCCCAAGGACGACCTCGTCGCCCGGATCGGCTTCTCCGGTCAGCAGATGGGCGCGGAGGTGGGCAAGCGTGCCGCCGAGGAGTTCAAGAAGGCCGGATGGAACCCGGCCGACACCCGGATCGTCTCCGCCTGGAAGCAGGATGTCACCGTCTGCGGCGACCGTGTGAACGCCGCCAAGGAGGCGTTCGCCGCCGGCTCCGGCGTCGAGGTGAAGAACCTCGACGTCGCCACCGACAACACCCCCACGGGTGCCCAGGACAAGATCGCCGCCACCGTCACGGCCAACGCGGGCGTCAAGCACTGGGTCGTCTGGGGTTGCAACGACGAGAACGTCCAGGGCGGCGTCACGGCCATGGAGAACGCCGGCGTGAGCACCGACAACGTGATCGGTGTCGGCCTCGGCGCCTACCTGGCGTGCAAGGACTGGAGCGGCAGCAAGCCCTCCGGCATGAAGGCCGCCCTGTTCATCAACGGCAAGGACGTCGGCGCGCTCGCCGTCCAGACCATGTACGACAAGCTCAAGAACAGCAAGGACTTCCCGAAGGAGGCCTTCGCGCCGACCACCATGGTCGACGCGACCACGTGGAAGTCCGCCGGCATCTCCTGCAGCTGACGCAGCCGAACCGTCCGGTCCTGGTCCCCGTGGGCCGGCCCCTGCCGCCCCGGCCCTCTTCCCTGAGGGGCCGGGGCGGCTCCCCCGCTCAGAACTGCGTGACCGCGCCAACCCCGACGGTGCGTGGCCAGCGTCCTACCGTCCCCGCACGACTTGAAGGTGACCACCTTGAGCAGAGCCCTCGACACGAACCCGAATCCCGGGCCGCCGACCGCCGAGCCCTCCGGCAGCACGGGTGTGCGAGACGTCTCCAAGCGGTTCGGTGCAGTGCGGGCTCTCGACGCCGTCACCCTGGACTTCCCGGCCGGCCAGGTCACCGCCCTCATGGGAGAGAACGGCGCAGGCAAGTCCACCCTCCTCAAGATCCTCACCGGCGACCACCAGCCCACCGAGGGCAGCGTCGTCCTCGACGGCGAGCCCGTCCGGCTCGCCACCCCGACCGATGCCCGCCGCGCCGGCATCCGGATCATCCCGCAGGAACCCGAGATCATTCCGCACGTCTCGGTCGCCGAGAACGTCTACGCCGGCTCCCTGCCCCGCGCGGCCGGCCGCCTGCTGGACCGCGCCGAGCTGCGCCGCCGCATCACCGCCGACCTGAACCGGTTCGGCTTCGACAAGGTCCTCGACCCGGACCTGCTCGGCTCCCAGCTCACCCCCGCCCAGCGCCAGCTTGTCGAGATCCTGCGCGCGCTGACCGGCGAGGCCAAGGTCATCGCCTTCGACGAACCGACCTCCTCCCTGTCCGAGCACGAGGTCGACGCGCTCTTCGCCCTCATCCGCCGGCTGCGCGACCAGGGCGTGGCCGTCGTCTACGTCTCCCACCGCATGCAGGAGATCTTCCAGCTCGCCGACCGCATCGCGGTCCTGCGCGACGGCACACTCGCCGGAATCCAGAACGCCGCCGCCACCACCGAGGGCGAACTCGTCCGCCTCATGGTCGGCCGCGACCTCTCCACGATGTTCTCCCGCGCCCACGTCGCCACCGAGCGTCTGGTGCTGGACGTCCGGGGCGTCAGTACCGACGACGTGCGCGACATCGACCTGCAGATCCACGCCGGCGAGGTGGTCGGCCTGGCCGGTCTGATCGGGGCGGGTCGCTCCGAACTCGCCCTGGCCCTGGCCGGCGACCGGCCCATCCGTGCCGGCACCGTCATCCTCGACGGTGTCCACCTGGCCTCCGGCAGGCCCGGCGCCGTCATCCGCGCCGGCCTCGGACTCGCCCCCGAGGAAAGGAAGGCCCAGGCCCTGTTCCTGCACCGCTCGATCCGCGACAACATCACCACCGTCGTCCTCGAACGCCTTCGCCGCTTCCGCTTCGTCCGGCGGGCGGCCGAGCGCGAGCTCGCCCAGCAGTACGCGAACCGGCTGCGGGTGCGTACCCCGTCCATCGAGCACGAGGTCCGCAAGCTCTCCGGCGGCAACCAGCAGAAGGTCGTCCTCGCGCGCTGGCTCGCCCGCAAGCCGAAGGTCCTCATCCTCGACGAGCCCACCCGTGGCATCGACGTCGGCGCCAAGGCGGAGATCTACCAGATCATCGCCGACCTGGCGAAGGAGGGCGTCGCCATCCTGGTCATCTCCTCCGAACTCCCCGAGGTCCTCGGCCTCGCCGACCGCATCGTCGTCATGCAGAACGGCCGCATCACCGGCGAACTCGACCGCGAACAGGCCACCGAGGAAGCCATCCTCAACCTTGCCATGGCCGACGACATCGCACCTGCCCGCATCACTGGAGCCTCCGCATGAGCACCATGACCAAGACCCCGCCGGACACGACCAGCACCCCGGAGCCGCGCAGGGGCGCGGGCGTCGGCGCGGTCCTCACCTCCGTCGGTGGCCAGAACCTGAGCCTGATCGGTGCCCTGGTGCTGGTCCTGGGCCTGTTCGGGATCCTCAACGACAACTACCTCAGCGTCTCCAACATGCAGGTCATCGCCGAGGCCGCCACCATCACCGGCCTGCTCGCCGTCGTCCAGACCGCCGTCATCATCTGCGGCGGCCTCGACATCTCGGTGGGCTCCCAGGCCGGCGTCGCCTCCGTCGTCTCCGCCATGGCCTTCACCTCCGCCGGCTCCAACGCCCTCGCCGGCATCGCCGCCGCCGTCGGGGTGGGCCTGCTCGTCGGCATCCTCAACGGCGTGATCATCGTCTACGGCCGGGTCAACCCCACCATCGCCACCCTCGCCGGCCTCGCCGCCTACAAGGGCCTCGCCCAGCTCATCTCCGACGGCCGCGCCCAGGGCTACGTCCTCAACAACGACGTCTTCGTCTTCCTCGGCCGCGGCAAGATCGCCGGCCTCCCCGTCATGGTCTGGATCCTCATCGTCGTCGCCCTCGCCGTGCACCTGCTCCTCAAGTACACCGACATCGGACGCAACGTCTACGCCATCGGCGGCAACGACACCGCAGCCCGCCTCGCCGGCATCAACATCAACAAGTACCTCGTCGCCGTCTACGCCCTCATCGGCGTCGTCGCCGCCGTAGCCGGCATCCTCCTCACCGCCCGCACCGGCTCCGGCCAGCCCACCTCCGGCAGCGAAGGCCTCGAACTCAAGGCCATCACCGCAGCAGCCCTGGGCGGCGCCGGCCTCAAGGGCGGCAAGGGCGGCATCGGCGGCACCCTCCTCGCCGTCGCCCTCCTCGGCTGCCTCGAGAACGGCCTCACCGTCCAAGGCATCAACGCCTTCTGGCAGAACGTCGCCCAGGGCGCCCTCCTCGTCGTCGCCGTCGTCATCCAGCAGCGCCGCAACGGCGAACGCCGCATCGGCCTCCCCGCGTGATGGGGCTGGTCGGAAGGTGAGGGAGCGGTCCGTAGCCGCCAGTAGGAGAGCACTTCGTCCGCCGGAGCCCGTCCGAGCTCTGCTGTCAGACCGTGCCCTGTTGGACGGCGGGGAGGCCTGACTGCTCATGGGATGGTGTGCCCCGGGCAGTTGGGTGTGAGCACTGGATCCATTAGGGCGCGAGCCGTGCCTTCCGCCGGCTGCACAAGGTCCGTACGAGAGCGAAAGGCTGGGATGCTGGTGGTGTTCATCGGCGACGACCGGGCCGAAGATCATCATGATGTCGAGGTGCAGGACGGGACAGGCCGCAGGCTCGCAACTGCGCGACTGCCCGAAGGTGTTGAAGGCATCGCGAAGCTGCACGCCTTGATCGCCCGGCACGGCTACGACGAGCTGGAGCCCGGGCACGTCGTAGTGGGGATCGAGACCGACCGCGGCCCATGGGTCCAGGCCCTGATCGCGGCCGGCTACCGGGTCTACGCGGTCAACCCCAAGCAGACTGACCGGTTCAAGGAGCGGTACGCCACTCCGGGGGCCAGGAGCGACGAGGGTGGCGCGCACGCGCTGGCGGACATGGTCCGCATCAACCGCGACCAGCTGCGGCGGGTCGCCGGGGACAGCGACCTGGCCCAGGCCGTCCGCGTGGTCGCCCGCGCCCACCAGACCCTGATCTGGGAGCGCACCCGCACCTTCCAGCGGCTGCGGAGCTCGCTGCGGGAGTACTTCCCCGGCGCGCTGACCGTCTACGCGTGCCTGGAGCTGGTCAGTTCCGAGGCGTTGGAACTATTGATCAAGGCCCCCACGCCCGAAGAAGCGGCCAGATTGACGACGCCGCAGATCACCGCCGTCCTGGCCGGACACCGCCGCCGCAACCGGGAGCAGTGGGCCGGCGCGATCCAGGCCGCACTCCGCGAGCCCCGGGTTGGCCTGCCCGCGCCGGTCACCACCGCCTACGGCGCGGCAGTGACAGCCCACGCGAGGGTACTGATCGCACTGAATGAGCAGGTACAGGCACTGGAAGAGCAGGTGAGGGCGCATTTTCTCGCGCACCCGGACGCTGAGATCTACCTGTCGATGCCCGGCATCGGCGAGATCACCGGCGCCCGGGTGCTGGCCGAGTTCGGCGACGACCCCACCCGCTACACGTCCGCGAAGGAGCGCAAGAACTTCGCCGGCACCAGCCCCGTCACCCGGGCCTCCGGCAGGACGCACAGCGTTCAGGCCCGCTTCGTCCGTAACAACCGGCTCGCGGACGCCCTGCACCGTCAGGCGTTCTGTTCGCTGCAGATCTCGCCCGGCGCCCGCCGCTACTACGACGTGCAGCGAGCACGGGACCTGGACTCCAACTCCGCCCTGCGCCAGCTCGGCAACCGCCTCGTCGGTTTCCTCCACGGATGCCTCAAGGCCCGCACCCTCTACGACGAGGCCACTGCCTGGTCACACCACGCAGCCCTCCCAGCCGCAGCTTGACACCGGGACGGCATGGGGTGTCTGACAGCGAGCGGAACACGGCACCACACCACAGTCTCCGCTGGTACCTGTCCGCCCTGTCATGGGGTCAGGGCGGACAGGGCACCGTCCAGCGGAACGGCGAGCGGCCGCTGAGGGTCGGCCGCCTCGCCAACGCCGCCGGTGGCGTCCACCTGACAGGACGCCACCGGCGGTGTCATCGGACGCGTCAGTGATCTCGTGTCAATCATGCAGGAATACTGAACGCCCGTCGAGGTGGTGGGCGAGCTCGTGGCGGCGGCTGATGCTGCGGCGGGCCAGGACCCAGCGGCGGCGAGTGGGCTCGTCACCGTCCAGGCAGGGGTGTGGACAGTGTTGTCCGCAGACACCACACCCCGCGTCGCCGAGGACTGTGGGGCGGCCCGGGGACGGCCACGGTGCGCACCCCGGGGCCGCGCCGTAGCCGGCAGGGGGAGGAGCAGGCCACAACGGCTGTTCAGATCGGCCTGATCGGTATGTGAGGTTGCCCCGCTGTGCCTGAGGGTGGTAAAGGGCAGCCTGATTTCCCCATGAGCCGGTCCGGGGGGTGACGAGAGGATCGAGCGCCGGCCAAGCCAAGAGCCGCACTGTCATATTCTGCTCATAACTGACCATTAGTCAACAACAATGTACATATGACTTGTTGAACATGCGCACGTGGGGTGCTGTTTGAAGAGAACATGAGGGCATTCAGTCAAGTCGCCAACCCCCGGGGCATTTACGGGGGGTCGACTTCAAGCCACTCGGGAGATGTGAGGACTGACACAATCGCCTGTGGTCACGGCAAGAATTCCGCCCCCGGAGGCCGCGTCGACTGAGGATCGCTCGCGACTGGGGGGCCCAGGCCGGACAATTGCAACTGGATCAGGATGCCGTGACTCCCAAGAGGCATCCGGATTCTGGCTCATCGACGTGCCATCGCCGGTTCGCCATTGCGGAGCGATGGACGGCTTGCGAGCATGAGTGCCGCGCCGCCGTGATCACGAGCGCCCAACCGGTGTCGGTCAGTAGTCAACTGATCCATCGTCAGAAATTTGCGCCTTCGCCCTTGCCTCCATGGCCGGCGCCCGCCACCAAGACCGTCGCCCACCCCAGGGGAACTCTCATGCCCGAAAACAGCACCGAACTTACCCGACGCCGGATGCTGCAGAGTGCGGGTATCGCCTTGACCGCCGCCGCCGCCTTCACCGCGATCGGCCTTACCGGCCCAGCCGCCGCACCGGCCGGCGCGGCCGTCACCGCAGGCAGCGATCCTGAGACCGACTTCGACGAGACCTATCTCGGCCGCCGGATCCAGAGCCGGCCCGCCAATGGACACCAACACCACAGCAGTCACGCAGTCCTGATCGACGGTCAGGAGTTGCACGCGATGCAGAATGCCGATGGCACCTGGGTCAGCGTCATCGACCACTACCGGACGCACCGCACACCGCGCGCCCTCGCCCGCGCCGCCGCCACCAAACTCCAGGGCGCGACGCTGCTCCCGCCCAGCTGAGCCCGCGGCTTCCGTAGCCGCTCACCTGAGCCCCCTCCCGCACCCTGCCCGCCCTCAGCATCGACCAGGAGCACCCGCGCATGGCAGTCCGCAAGAACCAGGCCTCCCTCACTCCCCAGGAGAAGAGCGCCTTCGTCGCCGCCCTCCTCGAACTCAAGCGCCGCGGCCGCTTCGACCCGTATGTCACCACCCACAACACCTTCATCATGAACGACAACGACAACGGCGAGCGGACCGCCCACCGCGCGCCGTCCTTCCTGCCCTGGCACCGCAGCTTCCTGCTGCGGTTCGAACGGGACCTGCAGTTGATCAACCCCAACGTGACTCTGCCGTATTGGGACTGGACCGTCGACCGGACCGTCGACGCCAGCCTCTGGGGCTCCGATCTCCTCGGCGGCGACGGCCGGGCCAGCGACGGCCAGGTCACCACCGGCCCGTTCGCCTACAGCGGCGGGAACTGGCCGCTCACGGTCAGCCCCGACAGCCGCAACTTCCTGCAGCGATCGCTCGGCAAGGACGTCGGCGAGCTGCCGACCCGGGCCGAGGTGGAGTCCGTACTCGCGGTCCAGCCGTACGACGCCGCGCCCTGGAACAGCAGCTCGACCAGCGGCTTCCGCAACCAGATCGAGGGTTGGCACGGGGTCAACCTGCACAACCGGGTGCACGTCTGGGTGGGAGGGTCGATGGGTACCGGCATGTCGCCCAACGACCCGGCCTTCTGGCTGCACCACTGCTTCATCGACAAGATATGGGCCGAGTGGTCGCTCCGACACGCCGACCACGGCTACCTGCCGGCCACTGCGACCCCCAACGTGGTCGCGTTCGGCGACGTGATGAAGCCGTGGAACGACACCACCCCGGCAGATATGTTCAACCACCTGCGGTACTACCGCTACGACACCCGGTTCTGACCGTTCCCGGCCGCGTCGGCGCAGTTCCCGCCGGCGCGGCCGGCCCGGCGGTCGGGCCCGGCAGCCATCCGTCAGACCTCCGCCAGGAGCTGCAGCAGACGCGCCACCTCGCCTGCAACGGCGTTGCGGGCGAGGGCACTTGCGGCGTCGGAGGTAGCCGCCGGCGGCACTCGTCCCCAGGTGCTTGACGGTGTTCAGGGTCAGGTCCAGGCGGCGGGAGCATTCCAGCAGGCCGACGCCCTGACCGAGGAGGCCGTGGACCTTGATCCGGCGTTCGCGGGTGGTCTGCTCGTGGACGCCGCCGGGGCGGTGCGGTCGACGGCGGCACAGCAGGGCACGTGGGCACGCAATTCGGCCGGGACTTGTCACGCAGATTCCGCCACAGGTGCCATCGGTCGTCGACCTGCACCGCATCGGGCAGAGCCTGCCGAATCTCCTCGGCACAGGTGGCAGAGCCGTCCCGGCGGAATCCCGACCCCGGGATGAGCACGCAGCCAGGCCGTAAGGGTGGAGGCCTCACGGCCCGGGAGCACTTCGACCCGTCGGCGGGTTTCGGCGTTGATGATGGTCGTGTAGCGGCGCCGACGGCGCGGAGCGAAGTCGTCGACCCCTGTCACCGGGGAGGCTCACACCCGCGTGGGCCGCCCTGCAGTGAGCTCCCCCGGCCGCGTCGGGAGCGGGCCGGCCCACCCTTGAGCCTCAGTGACGGCGGCTCTGCGCGGCGGAGTCATGGGCCGGGCCGTAGACGGTGTCCAGCAGCCCGTGCGCGAAACGGTCGAGGTCGTCCAGGCCGGCGGCTGCGAGGACCCCCTGGCCGCCGGTCAGAAGGTGGGGGACGGCGGCGTGCAGGGCGAGCGTGACGGCGGCGGCGCGCGGTGGGGTCACCGGCAGGCCCGCGGCGCTCTGGGCGTCCTCGAAGGCGGTGAAGTCGGCGATGGCCACAGTGTCGAGGAGAGCTGCCAGGTGGGGGCGGCGGGTGGCTTCCGCGCGCAGCTCAAGGTAGGCGAGCATGCGGGCGCGGCCCGGGCCGGCGACGTTCTCCAGAAGTGCGCGCAGCATGGCGGCCAGACCCGCGCGGTCGGCGGGTGCCGGCCGAGGCACGTCGCGGTACAGCTCGACGCACCGATCGGCGACGGCTGCGAGCAGGGCGTCCCGGGTGGGGAAGTAGTTCTTGGTGGTGCCCGCGGGGACCTCGGCGGTTGCGTCGACGGCCCGGTGGGTGAGGCCGCGCCCACCCGCCTCTGCCAGCACCTCGATGGCCGCATCGCGCAAGCTGTCGCGCCGGTTCCTGTTCACCTTGGCAATTCTACCCCATCCGTGGTACCACGGATGGGGTACCACGGATGGGGTGACGCCGTGGCCGAGCTGCGATTCGGAGGATGGTCTCGTGCCTGTCGGTTACCTGTGGACCGTGGTGTTCATCGCCACGGGCACGTTGTTCGCGCTCGCGCCGGTGCGCCGGCCGCGGCTGCTCGCCGACCTGAGCTTCCGCCTCGGTCTGGTCATCGGCGAGCTGCCGTTCGTCGCCCTGGCCTGGCTCCTGCTCTGGACAGCCGTGGCCATCGCCCAGGGAGACATCGACACGCTCGCCGGCCGGGCGGTCGTCGCCCTGGCGGCGGTCACCGCAGCATGGCTCGCGGTCGTCGTCCGGCGCGGGTTGCGCGGTCGGGCAGCGGTCGACCGTGCCCTGGCCGAGGGCCTGGGTACGGGCTGGCGGGAGGCCATCGCCCAGGACAGGGCTGCCGGATTGCGCCACCGCCGGCCGCTCGCCCGCATCCTGCTCCGGCCTTTCGCCGGCCGCCCGTACGACGTGGTGCGGGTGGCGAACCTGCAGTACGGCGCCGGCGGCCGGCGGCAACGGCTCGACGTCTACCACCACCGCTCGCGGCCTGCCGGCGCCCCCGTCCTGATCCATCTGCACGGCGGCAGCTATCGCGGCGGCCGCAAGAACAGCCAGTCCCTGCCGCTGCTGCACCGCCTGGCGAGCCGGGGCTGGGTCTGCGTCAGCGCCAACTACCGCCTCCTGCCGGAGGTCCGGCATCCCGAGCACCTGATCGACGCCAAGCGGGTGATCGCGTGGGTCCGCGAGCACGGTGACGCGTACGGAGCCGATCCCGCGGCACTGCTCATGGCAGGCAGCTCGGCCGGCGGGCACCTCGCGGCGCTGGCCGCCCTCACGCCCGGCGACCCGGCCCTCCAACCCGGCTTCGAGGCCGCCGACACCTCGGTCACCGCCGTGATCGGACTGAACGGCTACTACGGCCCCTACTACGGCCAAGGACCCGAGTCCTCACCCTCGGCACACATCACCGCGGACGCGCCGCCCTTTCTCCTGGTGCACGGCGACCGGGACACCGTCGTGCCCGTCGACATCGCCCGGTACTTCGCCGCCGACCTGCGTGGCGGCTCCGTCGCCACCGTGGTCTACGCCGAACTCCCGGGCGCCCAGCACGCCTTCGATCTCTTTCACTCGCTGCGCTTCGAGGCGGTGGTGGACGGCGTCGAGGCCTTCGCCGGCTGGGTGCTCTCGTCCCGGCGGGTGTCCGAACCCCCGCATCCGACCGCGAGGTGAGGGGGTCAGCCCGCTGGTCGCGGGCGGCCGGGAGTGCCCTCCGAGGCCTGGGCCGCCGCGGGTGACCCGCAGAGGCACCAGGATCCGGACAACTCTCCGCGATATTAGTGCTTCTGACGCCCTGCCAGGGTCGAGACCCGTGACGGACAGGGCGCAGAGGCAGTACGAGGCGATGCGCGGCCACTTCCACCAGACCGCCCGGGAGCGCGGATTCGCGCTCGTCCCCACTCAGGAACGGCCGGTCGAGCTGCTCAGCCGGCTGGCCGGCGAGCTGGCCCACCCGGCCTGACGGTTGCGCCGCCCGCCGCGCCATCTCTACCTCTGGGGCCCGGTCGGCCGTGGCAAGAGCTGGCTGGTGAACACCTTTCTCGAAGGTCTGCCGACGCCGCGCAAGCGGCGGCTGCACTTCCACAGCTTCTTCCGCCGACTGCACGAGGGCGTCGCCCACCACGCCGAGGGCCGGAATGCGGACGGCTCGGCGGTGGACCGGGCCGTGGACGAGCTGCTCGGCGACTGCCGGATTCTGGTCTTCGATGAGTTCCACGCCCATGACGCCGGTGACGCGATGCTGGTCGCCCGGCTCTTCCGCTCCCTGCTGGACCGGCGGATCACGCTCGTCACCACCTCCAACTACCCGCCCGCCGGGCCGATGCCCGACCCGCTCTACCACCACCTCTTCGAGCCGACGATCAGGCTGATCGAGGAGCGGATGGACGTGCTCGACGTCTCGGGGCCGGTCGACCTCCGGCGGCAGCCCCGGCCGGACGGTGCTCACGGGTTCGCCCTCGGCGCCCGTCTGAGCCCCGGCGACGTGGACGCGGCCGGCCTCACTCCGCTGCAGCCCGAGGAAGCGGGCCGGGTACCCGCCCACCATCGTGAGCTGTCGGCCCGGGCGGCCCGCACCGACCTGGTCTGGTTCGGTTTCGAGGAGCTCTGCGAAGGTCTCACCGCCGTCGCGGACTACCTCGCACTCGTCGACCGCTTCCCGGCCATCCTCCTCGACGGCGTCCCACCGCTCACCGAGGCCTCCCCCGACGCCCGTCGACGCTTCGCCAACCTGGTCGACGTCTGCTGCGACCGCGACGTGCCCCTGACCCTGATCGGCGCCGACCCGCTCGCCGGCCTCCCCGCCGACTCCACCCTCATGCGCGACCTCGATCGCACCGCCAGCCGCCTCGCCCTCCTGCGACAGCCGGCCCCGGGCGCTGCCCGCTGAGCGCGCACCGGGCAGCCCGTTCGACCACCGGGCCCCGGCGATCGCGCGCCACGTCATCAGCACGGACAGGGGTTCGCCGGGCTCTGACTGCCGCCGCGGCCGACGAGCCCCCCTGGCGCCCGGGTTCTTGACGAAGTTCCCGATGAGCCCGGGCCAGTTCAGTGGCGCCCGGTGATGTACTCACCGAGGTGGGCGAGCTGTTCGGCGTCGAAGAGGCCGATGGAGGTCCGGTAGGCCCTGATCGCCCGAGCCCGGGGCGCCACGCAGGCCTGAGCGACCGCACCGATCGGCACCCCGGCGGGCCCGTGCCGGATTCGTCCCGCGCGGCGCCCACCGCGTCCCCCGCCGCGACCTGGAGGCCACACCACGATCGGCGCCGGCACCGCCGTCCGTACCGCCTGCTTCATGCAGTGGCGCACCAAGCCGGGCAGGGCCCTCGGGGGCATCGCCCACCTGCCCCAGGGCACAGGCGGCAACCCGGCCGCCTTCGACCTGTTCACCACCCTCGCCTGGCGGACCGGCCCGACCGACCAGCAGAAGTGGTGCGCCGACTACGCCGCCTACCGCTACACGCTCCGCGCTGGTCGGGGTGTCGGGGCGGAGCCGGTTGCGGAAGCGCCCCGACACCCGTCGGTGTCGTTCGTCGAAGCCGCGACTCAGGTGCAGCTGAGGCCTGAGGCCTGCCAGTTGGTGGGATCGACCATGGTGGTGGGCGCCAGGGTCTCTGCCGGGAGGGCTTGCTTGCGGCGTATGTGGGTGACCAGCTTCTCCACGGCGAGAGCTCCGACGTCCTTGCCCTTGATGTAGAGCGCGGCTCGCATCGCGCTGGGCTTGCCGGTCAGCCATTCCCGGCAGGCAAGGCCGGCGCCGATGCCGATGCCGATGACGTTGTCGGGGCCGAAGCCGGCGTCTCTCAGGGCTTGCGCGGCGCCCTGGACGTTCTCGTCGTTGCAGCCCCAGACGACCCAGTGTTTGACGCCGGCGTTGGCGGTGACGGCCAGGGCGACCTTCAGGCGGGCGTTGGCGGCGGTGTTGTCGGTCCAGATTTCCAGGTCCTTGGTGCTGCCGGGGACCTTCCCATGGAAGGCGTCCAGCGCCCCGTGGACGCGCTCCCCGCAGACCGGAATGTCGTGGCCGTACACCGACAGGATGCGGGTGTCGGCGGAGTTCCAGCCGGTGCGGGCGAACTCCGCTGCGGCCCTTGTGCCGACCTCCTTGCCCATGCCGGTGCCGCTGAACCCGACACGCGGCACGAGGTCGTTGGGGAAGCAGGCGCCGGGATCGGGATAGTTGGTGCAGATCTGGTCGTCCGAGGTGAGCAGGGGGATCCCGGCTTCCTTGGCGGTCCGGGCGAAGTCCGGCCCCTCCGCCGGATCGGGAAGCACGGCGATCAACCCGTTGGTCTTCCGCTCGATTGCTTTTTGCAGCTCACTGCGAGTGGTGTCGCCGCGGTTGCCCAGGTTGATCACGTCGAGGTCGACGCCGAGTTCGGCGGCCTTCGCTCTCGCTCCGGCGGCCTCGTCCATGAAATACGGCTGATCTGCCTGCTTCTGGAGGTAGGTCAGAGAGAGCCTGCCGGTGGGACCGGCGGCATCATGCGGGGAAGAGACCAGAGCGCAGCCGGTGACGGCCAGGGCGAGGGTGATCAGGCCGGCAGTGCGTAGGGAGTGCCCGAGGGCGGGTGAGGTCATGACGTCCTTCTGGTGGGAGTGCCGACGTGGTGCGCAGGTCGCGGCTCGGCGGGGGGTTCGTCCTCGCACGGCGGCCGCGCCGCAGGTGGCCCTCGGCCGCCGGACGAGGGCGGGGGTGGAGTGGGCTGGGGCGCAAGGCGGTGACTTCAGGTCGGGCATCTCACACGCGGCACACCCCGTTGGAAGAGCAGCCGCAACGGGTCCGGGCGCAGCCGGCGGAGGGCCCGGCCGATCGCGGCGGTTGTCGGCACCTGCCACGCCCGCCGCCTGTCCCCGACCCCCTCACCCAGCAGCCGCGCGACCTCCTCGTACTCCTGGTCGAAGAACAGGCACGTCGCGAGCACGAAGTGCACGACGCCCCGCGCCGGCAGCAGCCGACTACGCTGCTCGGCCCGCCCGGCCTCGGCGATCACCTCATCGACCAGACCCGGCGGGAAGGCCCGGGTCAGCACCCCGATCGCGATCCGGTCCGACAACCGCTCACCCGCAGGCGACTCAACGCTCCACCCTCGCCACACCACAGCGACGCGACAAGCAGACCAAAGTAACCGGCATGGGCTTGGGGGGCCGACGGGGCGTTCGCGGGTGCGGCGTTGTCGGATGACGACGCCGGCGACGAGGAGAGTGCCTTGGGTGACGTTCTGCCAGAAGGCGGCGAGGGTGGCAATGGTGGGCCTGACCCGACCGTGGATGATGACGGCGCCGTTGAGGATGCTGAAGCCGAGGCACCTCAGGTCGGTGGTGATCCGGCGGTTGAGTTCGGTGCGGTCGAAGCGACATGCCGCCGCACGGGGCAGCGCGGCGACGTGGACGTTCTCCGCCGGCGAGACGTGCGGGATGATCGCGTGTCCCTGAGGGATGACGCGGATGCCGGACCGCCGCGCGTAGGTCGGCGGCATGTGGGCGAGCGGTGACCCGTCGAGCAGCACTCGTCCTTCGGTCGGACGGTGGTCGCCCGTGAGGATCCGCAACAGCGGGGACTTGCCTGCACGCTCTCTCTCATGAGGGCGGTGACCTGGCCGGCTGGAAAGCCGAGCGTGGCACCCTGGAGTGCCTTGACGGCACCGGAGTGCTTGGCGACGCTCTCGGCGACGAGGCCGGACGGCGGGGCGAGCGTACGGTCGAGGGCGGTCATCGTCTTCTCACGGGCGGTGGACGGGGGAGGTTGCTGTGGAGGCCGGCGCGGCGGTCAGGGCGTTGGCGCCGCGCCGGCTGCTGATCGGTCAGTTGCAGGACACGCCGGCGGACTGCCAGTTCGAGGGATCCACCATGGTGGTGGAGGCGAACGCCTCCTGGGGGAGGGGCTTGCCGTTCTTGAGCTGGTCGAAGATCGTCTGTACGGCGAGTGCGCCGACCTCCTTGCCGCTGATGAACAGGGAGGCCTTCATGCCGGAGGGCTTGTCGGTGCCCCAGTCCTTGCAGGCGAGGTAGGCTCCGAGGCCCACGCCGGCGATGTCGTTCGGGCTGACGCCCGCGTTCTGCAGGGCGGTGACGCCGCCCTGGACGTTCTCGTCGTTGCAGCCCCAGAGGACCCAGTGCTTGACGCCGTGGTTGGCGGTGATGGTCGCGGCGATCTTGTCCTGGGCGCCGGTGGGGGTGTTGTCGGTGGCCACGTCGATGTTCTGGACACCGGGGATGGCTGTGTTGAAGGCGTCCTTGGCGGCCTGCACACGGTCGCCGCAGACGGTGACGTCCTGCTTCCAGGCGGAGATGACCCGGGTGTCGGCGACGCTCCAGCCGGCCTTCTGGTACTCCGCGGCGGCGCGCTTGCCGACTTCGGCGCCCATCTGCTGGCCGGAGAAGCCGATCCGCGGGACGAGGTTGGCCTTGTCGCATCCGGCCGGGTCGGGACCGGTGGTGCAGATCTGGTCGTCGGAGGTGAGCAGTGCGACCTTGGCGTCCTTGGCGGTCTGTACGACCTGCGGGCCGACGGCCGGGTCCGGCACGACGATGATCAGGCCGTTGCTCTTCTGCGCGATCGCGGACTGGACCTCGCTGACGGTCTTGTTGGCGTCGTTGCCGAGGTTGACGACCTTGAGGTCGACGCCCAGCTCGGCGGCCTTGGCCTTGGCGCCGTTGGCCTCGTCGATGAAGTACTGCTGGTCGCCCTGCTTCTGCAGGTAGGTCAGGGAGATCTTCCCGCTGACCGGGGCGACCGAGGCATCGCCGGCTCCGCCGGAGGTCTGACCGGTCGAACACGCCGTCAGGGTGAGCACGACGGTCGCGCCGATGACAGCGGCGGCGACTCGGGTGCGGGTGGTGATCATATGGTGTGACGCCTTCGAGTAAGTGAGCGGGAGGTCGTTCGTTCGAGGAAACGAGAAGGAGTTTGGGCGGCCTCGACCGGTGCGGAGCGTGGCTGGGCGGCAGCGGCCCGCACGGGGGTGCGGACGCCTGTGAGGTCCGCGTCGGTCCGGCTGACGGGCTCACAGGGGGATCCGGATCTGCGTGGCCTCCGGGGAGAGAGGGTTCGATTCCCCGGCGCTTGGCCGCTCCCGCGAGCGCGGACGCTTCGTCGGGCGGAGAGGGCGGGCCGCCCGAGGCGCCTGTCCTTCGGCTAGGAGCTTGCAGGAGGATCATGGAAATCGTCAAGATATTTCCATGATTAATGTCAATTGGTTACAGTTCTGTGCTGGGCCGAGCTCTTGAACTCCGGGACGGCGGCGGGGTGGTTCGGCGCGGACGCGGCTTCAGGCGAGATGGCACCAGACCGTTTTGCCGGTGGCGACCGGGCGGGTGCCCCAGTCGGTGGCGAGTGCGTCCAGGAGTGCCAGGCCGCGTCCGTGTTCCGCGCCCGCGTCGGAGGTGCAGGGGGCCGGGGGTCGCGGATCGGGGTCGGTCACTGCCAGGAGGAGACGCCGGCCGTCCCAGTGGACGTCCAGGCGGGCGCCGGTAGGGGTGCCGGCGGCAGCGGTGTGCTGCAATGCGTTGCTGATCAGTTCCGTGGCCACCAGCGTGGCCGCGTCGATCAGGTGCTCTGCGCAGTTGCGTGCTTGCAGTGCGTCGCTGAGGTGCCGGCGCACTGCGCTGATGCCGGCGTTGTTGTGGGTGGTGAGGGTCAGGCCCGGCTGGGAGGCGCTTGCCACGGAGGGCGGGTGCGGGGTGGATACGGTGGCCATCGGGACTCCCATGTCGGGCAAATCGGGTGATGTCTCCACCGTCGCCGGTCCGGGTCGCGCGCACAGCCGTGGAACTACCTGTTGCGTACCTGTATGCCGGTTCGCGGGGAAAGTAGCGCCAGTCGGGAAGGCCGCCAGCTCCGACGGCCTCCCTGGGCGACCCCACCCCGGGCAACCCGCCTGGCGGTGTAACCACGATGGCTCGGCGGTGGTCCGTTGCCCGTGGCACCGGCCGTGACGAGGGGCCGGCGGGAAGCCCAGCCCGGGCGCCGACCTGTGCCTCCAAACGCTCCCGCAGCGGCGGGGGACCTCGGTGGTCATCCAGCCGCAGCCGTCCTGCGCCTGTGCAGCCCAGCGGACTCCGGCTACGACGCCGGCGACAGTGCGGGGGCCGCGACGGAAGATTCATGGCCGCGTGGGGCAATGTCGAATCCTGGCCGCGACAGATGACGGCCAGTCGGCGGGTGCGGTCCGGGATGTCGGAGGAGGCTGGGCGGTAGTCGAAGCAGGCGCCATCGGCGGGCAAGGTCGCCGACCGGACCACACCATCTCGGCGAACACCTTCGGCGGCCTGGTCTGGGAACGGTACCCGGCCGGCATCGCCCGGCTGTGCAACTCGCTGTTCGAGCCCTACGCGTACACCCGGGACTCGGCGTACCTTCAGAAGGTCTACGACACGGTGTTCGCCGGCGCCGGCATCGACGTCACGTGACGGCCCGTCGAATTCTCCTCGTCCGACGGGCCGTTTCGACCGACCGGGCCGGTTTGCCACCGACCGGATCGGTCCACCGCAACACTACCCACCGGCTCCACGCGCTGCACGGCTCTCGCGGTCGCAGCCGTCGCAGGCACTCGGGAGCAGCGGCCACTGCACCGGACGAGCCCACGCCCAGGAGCTGGAGCCTCGTCCGGTGAGCCTTGGTGCGGCACTACGGCCTGCGGTGTGCGGGCCGGGTGCGACGGCCTGCGCAGGAGGAGCACGGCGGCGCCGCCTCCGACGGTGAGCAGGGCGTCCATGCCGCCTGCCCAGAGCCCGGTCGCTCCGGTGACGGCGAGAGATCCGCGGTCCGTCGGCGCGGTGGCCGGAGTGCTGCCGGGGGTGCTGGTGGATCCGATCACGGTGTCGTCGTCGGGACCGTCGGGACTGTCGGGGGAGGGCGGGGCAGCTGCCGTGGGCGCGTCGGGCTGCGCGGCGGCGGCGGGCCTGCCCGCCGGCGAGGTGGTGCCCTCGGCGCCGAACTGGATGTGGCCGTCGGCGCCGGCGGCATCGGACCGGACGACGCTGATCGACAGGTGCGCCGCGGTGTCGACGAGTGGGGTGCCAGCGGTGGTGAAGGAGCCGGTGGCGGCCTGGTCGTCGTGTTTGGCGTTGCCGATCATGAGGGCTTGGGCGTAGCGGCCGGCCGGGACCCGGTGGACGTTCACGCCCTGGGCGACCGCGCCCACCGAAGGCGGGCTCCTTTTGTCGTGCGCACGGGCGGTCGGCCCGCTGCGCAGGCGGCCCGCCACCTTCCGGGGAAGGTGGCGGGCCGTCTCATTGCGGCTGCGCTGTAAGGGGGTTGCGCCGATCAGGGGTGGGCGGCCGCGGCGGGGTTGCCGGTCAGCTTCGTGGTGCTGTCGAGCTGCTGCCAGGTGCCGGTGGGGCCGGTGCCGATGCGGTACCACTGCCACAGGGTGTTGTCGGTGGCGCGGATGTAGACGTTGATGCGGTCACCGACCTGGGAGGCGGTCGGTGCGCCGGTGCCGGCGCGGCCGAGGTCGTACCAGGTGGAGGACCAGCCGCCGGTGGCGGTCCAGCTGAGCTGGCCGATGTTGCCGGTGGGGGAGAGGGCGGCGAACACCTCGATCTGTCCGGGGTGGCCGCTGACCGCGGTCGGCGAGGAGGAGAGGGTGCCGCCGCGCTTGGTCCAGCCGGTCCATTCGCCGCTGACGTAGCTCTTCTGCCACAGGGCGTTGTCGGTGCCGCGGGCGAAGAGGTCGATGCGGTTGAGGGAGGCCACCGCGGTGGGGGCGCCGACGATGGTGCCGCTGCCGGTGGGCGTGCTGGGGCCGCCGAGCGCCACCGAGCTGGTCGTCCACTTGACGTCGTACCAGTACGCCGGCTTGTCGTCCGCGCCGGGCGTCTGCTGGAAGGTCCGCTGGTAGACCTGCCCGTTGGTGCCTCGCACGAACACGTCGATGCGGTCGCGTCCCATGCTTGCCGCGGTCGGGCTCGCGGTCAGAACCATCCCGGGGAGATTGAGCCAACTGCCCCAGGCGCCGTTCTTGTAGGTGTTGGTCCACAGCCCGTCGTCGGCGCCGCGGACGAAGACGTCAACGCCGCCTGCGGAGGAGACGACGGCGGGCTCGCCCTTGATGGAGCCGGGGCCGGTGGAGCCGGCGGTGCCCAGGGACACGTTCTGCCACGCCGACCAGGTGCTGCTGTTCCAGATCTTCTCGCTGAGACCCGTGGCGGTGGGGACGATGACCGTGTCCGGCTTCTGTTCGGTGGCGCCGGTGAGCTTGAGCAGCACGGACTGGTGCGGGGCCAGGGTGAAGGACTTCGATCCGGTGGAGCTGAGGGTGCCCAGGCCCGCGCCGGTGTAGAGGTTCTGCACCGTGGCGGTGCCGTTCAGGCCGAGGCTCTGGGTGGTGAAGGAGTAGGTCTGCGAGGTGGTGCTGCGGTTCAGGAGCAGGACGGCCCGGGTGCCGGCGGTCGCCAGCTGCTTGGACCAGACCTGGACCTTGCCGTTGTCGAGGACCTTCTGCCCCTGGTGGTTGGCACTGTCCTGGGCGACGGCGATCACGGACTGATTGCCGACGATGCCCGCGGACGCCGCGGTGAGGTTGGTGAGGTCGCTCGCCAGCACCAGCGGCGCGCCCTGGACGGCCCACATCCCGAAGTAGGACTGCTGCTCGTCCGGAGTGAGCCCCCAGAGCGTGGTGGTGTCCGTGCCGTGGGTCTGCTGCTTGCCGGTCGCCGGGTCGTTGCCGAAGCCGGGCCCGATCATCAGGTAGTCCGGGTCGTTGTACTGGCCCGTCGCCTGGTTGCTGGGGTGGTCGTTCAGGTCGAAGTTGCCCGTGACCTGGGCGAAGTTGACCCAGGTCGAGCCGCCGTTGGACGTCGTGCCCCAGCCGACGTTGCCCGAGAGGTCGTGCCCGGTCCGCCAGGTGCGACCCGCTGCACCGCCCCACACCCACGGGCCGTCCGGGGAGCCTGCCCCCCACTGGCACATGTCCAGGGCGATCGGGTGCGCCACGCCGGCGGAGGTCTTGGCGTTGGCCGCCAGACTGCCCCAGTCCTTGTAGTCCGCCATGACCGTGCTGTACTTGGTCGGCGTTCCGCCGCAGTGGTCCAGCTTCAGATAGTCGAAGCCCCAGTCCGCGAACGTGGTCAGGTCCTTGGCCTCGTGGTCACCGCTGCCACTCATGCCGCCGCAGCCGCGGGCACCGGTGTCGGTGTACATCCCGGCCTTCAGGCCGAGCTCGTGGATGTAGTCGGTGAGGTCCTTCATGGAGTTCAACGCACGCGCCGCGACGACGGTGCCGTTGGAGAGGGTGACCGCCTTGGTCTGGGCACCGGTCAGGAAGCCGGTCTTGGTGGTGAAGGTGCCGTTGGCGTCGCGTCCGGCGCCGTTGTTGGGACCCCAGCCGTCGTCGATGCCGACGTCGCGGTATCCGAGGTCGGCCAGGCTCTTGTGGGTGCCCGAGGCGTTGACCGGGAGGTTGCTGTTCGGTGTCGCCATGCCGGCCGCCTGGTCGGCGATGTTCTTGGCGGAGATGTTGGCACCGTAGAAGAACCAGGAGTTCCAACCCATCGGCGGGGCCGTCGCACCGTACCCACCGGGCGGGACCATGGCCTGGGCCGGCGTCGGGTTGCTGAAGGCATTCACGGTCAGCGACCCGGCGACGAGGATCGCGGCGCTCAACGCCACGCCGGCGATGCGGCGGACCGGGCGGGCCGTCCGGTCCGCGGGCGGCGGGGAGAAATCCGCCGTCGCCGGGTCGGGACGGGACGAAGGTGCGGAAGCGGGAGAAATCGCGAGCTCCTAGTGGTGGAGATCATGCGGATCGGGCAAGTTCTGCGACACGGAGAACTGCCCTTGGCCTGAATGGGCGGCGGGTGGTCCTACGGGGTCGACGACGAGTCGGTCCGTGCGGCGCTCCTGGACGACGACGGCGATGACGAGGGTGCCGCCGCGAAACCGACCTCGTCCGAGTCCGCAGACGCCAAGGGTGGTGGCGGGACCGAGGAGATGATGAAGGGGAGTCGCCGCATCGGCCTGTCCGGTGGCCGGCGATGAGGACGTCGATCGGCCCGACGGACACCCGATGTGCTGAGGTCGTCCAGGGGGTTGCTCGAACGCCCGGTGTTCCCCGGCCGCCCGGGAGCAAGGACCGTCTCTTCGGGCGGAGTTGGCGGGCCGGCCGAAGGCTGCGCCACGCCGTCCGGCCCGTTGGCAAGAGCATGCCGCAGGCCGATGGATGACGTCAAGATTTATCAATGATTAATGGTGAGTGGTTACCGTGGTGTTACCTGATACCGCGGGCCGGGTCCCTGCGGCCGCCCCAGCTGCCGGCTCGATGCGAACGTGGGCGGCCCGCCACCTTCCGGGGAAGGTGGCGGGCCGTCTCATTGCGGCTGCGCTGTAAGGGGGTTGCGCCGATCAGGGGTGGGCGGCCGCGGCGGGGTTGCCGGTCAGCTTCGTGGTGCTGTCGAGCTGCTGCCAGGTGCCGGTGGGGCCGGTGCCGATGCGGTACCACTGCCACAGGGTGTTGTCGGTGGCGCGGATGTAGACGTTGATGCGGTCACCGACCTGGGAGGCGGTCGGTGCGCCGGTGCCGGCGCGGCCGAGGTCGTACCAGGTGGAGGACCAGCCGCCGGTGGCGGTCCAGCTGAGCTGGCCGATGTTGCCGGTGGGGGAGAGGGCGGCGAACACCTCGATCTGTCCGGGGTGGCCGCTGACCGCGGTCGGCGAGGAGGAGAGGGTGCCGCCGCGCTTGGTCCAGCCGGTCCATTCGCCGCTGACGTAGCTCTTCTGCCACAGGGCGTTGTCGGTGCCGCGGGCGAAGAGGTCGATGCGGTTGAGGGAGGCCACCGCGGTGGGGGCGCCGACGATGGTGGTCGCGTTGGGTGCGTCCTGGCCCACCCAACTGGTCGTCCACTTGACGTCGTACCAGTACGCGGGCAAGTCGCTAGCACCGGGCGTCTGCTGGAAGGTCTTCTGGTACACCTTGCCGTCGGTGCTGCGGACGAACACGTCGATGCGGTCGCGGCCGAGGCTCGCGGCGGTGGGGCTCGCCGAGAGCGTCCCGCCGAGGTTCACCCAACTGCCCCAGGCGCCGTTCTTGTAGGTGTTCGCCCACAGGGCGTTGTCCGTACCGCGGACGAAGACATCAACGCCACCCGCGGAGGAGACGACGGCGGGCTCGCCCTGGATCGAACCGGGGCCGGTGGAGCCGGCGGTGCCCAGGGCCAGGGTCTGCCAGCCGGACCAGGTGCTGCCGTTCCAACTCTTCTGACTGATGCCGGTCGCGGTCGGAGCGAAGACGGTTTCGGGCTTCTGTTCGGTGGCGCCGGTGAGCTTGAGCATCACGGACTGGTGCGGGGCCAGGGTGAAGGACTTCGATCCGGTGGAGCTGAGGGTGCCCAGGCCCGCGCCGGTGTAGAGGTTCTGCACCGTGGCGGTGCCGTTCAGGCCGAGGTTCTGGGTGGTGAAGGAGTAGGTCTGCGAGGTGCTGCTGGTGTTGAGCAGCAGCACGGCGCGGGTGCCGGCGGTTGCCAGCTGCTTGGACCAGACCTGGACGTTGCCGTTGTCGATGACCTTCTGCCCCTGGTGGACGGCGCTGTCCTGGTCGACGGCGATCACGGACTCGTTGCCGACGATGGCCGCGGACGCCGCAGTGAGGTTGGGGGTGTCGGTCGCCAGCACCAGCGGCGCGCCCTGGATGGCCCACATCCCGAAGTAGGACTGCTGCTCGTCCGGGGTGAGGCCCCAGAGAGTGGTGTCCGTGCCGTGGGTCTGCTGCTGCCCGGTGGCCGGGTTGTCGCCGAAGCCGGGCCCGATCAGCAGGTAGTCCGGGTCGTTGTACTGGCCGGGACCTTCGTTGCTGGGGTGGTCGTTCAGGTTGAAGTTGCCCTGGACCTGGCTCCAGTTGATCCAGGTCGAGCCGCCGTTGGACGTCGTCCCGTAACCGGCGGCCCCGGTGATGTCGCGCCCGGTGCGCCAGGTCCGGCTGGCTGCACCGCCCCACACCCAGGGGCCGTCCGGGGCGCCCGTGCCCCACTCGCAGATCTCCAGCGCCAGCGGGTGCGCGACGCCGGCGGAGGACTTGGCATTGGCCGTCAGGCTGCCCCAGTCCTTGTAGTCCGCCATGACCGTGCCGTACTTGGTCGGGGTTCCGCCGCAGTGGTCCACCTTCACCCAGTCGTACCCCCAGTCCGCGAACGTGGTGACGTCCTTGGCCTCGTTGTTGCCACTGCCGCGCTGGCCGCCGCAGCCGGTGGTGCCAGTGTCGGTGTACATGCCGGCCTTCAGGCCGAGGGCGTGGACGTAGTCGGTGAGGTCCTTCATCGTGTTCAGCGCGTGTGCGGGAACGGTGGTGCCGTTGGACAGCGTCACGGCCTTGCTCATGGCGCCGCTGGGAAGGAAGCCGGCGTTGGGGACGATGGTGCCGCTGGCGTCGCGTCCGCTGCCGCTGCCGGTCCACCATCCTCCGTCGATGCTGACGTCGCGGTAGCCGAGGTCGGCAAGACTCTTGTGGGTACCCGTGCCGGTGAGCGCGAGGTTCGCGTTCGGCGTGGCGAGTCCGGCCGCCTGGTCGGCGATGGCCTTGGCGGTGATGTTGTTGTTGAAGAAGTACCAGGAGTTCCAGCCCATGGGCGGGGTCGTCGCACCGATGGCACCGGGCGGAACCATCGCCTCGGCGGGGGTGGGCGCACTGACGGCCGTGACCGCCAGCGAACCGGTGACGAGGATCGCGGCGCTCAGCGCCAGGCTGGCGATGCGGCGGACCGGGCGGGCCGTCCGTGCGGGCGGCGCGGGGAAGCCGGCTGTCGCCGGGTCAGGACGGTTCGAGGGGGCAGAGGCAAGGGACATCGGGAGCTCCTAGGTGGTGGAGATCACGCGGGTGGGGGAGGTTGGGCGGGTGCCGTGCCCACCCCTTCGATCCAGGGGTGGGCACGGATCGGTCGCTCCTAGGCGGGGAGGCCGATGCGGCGTTCGCCGTTGCGGCGCTGCTGGATGACGACGGCGACGACGAGGAGGGCGCCCTGGGCGACGTTCTGCCAGAAGGCGTTGATGCCTTGGACGGTGAGGCCGTTCTCGAGGCAGCCGAGGAGGGCGACGGCGAGGAGGGTGCCGCCGATGCCGCCCTTGCCGCCCTTGAGGGCTGCGCCGCCCAGGGCCGCTGCGGTGATGGCCTTGAGTTCGAGGCCTTCGCTGCCGGAGGTGGGCTGGCCGGAGCCGGTGCGGGCGGTGAGGAGGATGCCGGCTACGGCGGCGACGACGCCGATGAGGGCGTAGACGGCGACGAGGTACTTGTTGATGTTGATGCCGGCGAGGCGGGCGGCGGTGTCGTTGCCGCCGATGGCGTAGACGTTGCGGCCGATGTCGGTGTACTTGAGGAGCAGGTGCACGGCGAGGGCGACGACGATGAGGATCCAGACCATGACGGGGAGGCCGGCGATCTTGCCGCGGCCGAGGAAGACGAAGATGTCGTTGTTGAGGACGTAGCCCTGGGCGCGGCCGTCGGAGATGAGCTGGGCGAGGCCCTTGTAGGCGGCGAGGCCGGCGAGGGTGGCGATGGTGGGGTTGACGCGGCCGTAGACGATGATCACGCCGTTGAGGATGCCGACGAGCAGGCCCACCCCGACGGCGGCGGCGATGCCGGCGAGGGCGTTGGAGCCGGTGGAGGTGAAGGCCATGGCGGAGACGACGGAGGCGACGCCGGCCTGGGAGCCCACCGAGATGTCGAGGCCGCCGCAGATGATGACGGCGGTCTGGACGACGGCGAGCAGGCCGGTGATGGTGGCGGCCTCGGCGATGACCTGCATGTTGGAGACGCTGAGGTAGTTGTCGTTGAGGATCCCGAACAGGCCCAGGACCAGCACCAGGGCGCCGATCAGGCTCAGGTTCTGGCCACCGACGGAGGTGAGCCAGGTGCGTGCGGTGGTTGCCGGTGTCGGCCGGTTTCCGTTCTTGTCGGGCTCTCGCTCGACGGAAAGGGCGGTCGTCATCGGGTGCCTCCGGGGGCCGGGTGGGTTCCGGTGCGAGGTGCCGTGGTGGTCTCGTGCGGAAGGGTGGGTGCGAGGTCGTCGGCCATGGCGAGGCTGAGGATGGCTTCCTCGGTGGCCTGGGTGTGGTCGAGGTGGCCGGTGATGCGGCCGTTCTGCATGACGATGACGCGGTCGGCGAGGCCGAGGACTTCGGGGAGTTCGGAGGAGATGACCAGGATGGCGGTGCCTTTGCGGGCCAGGTCGGCGATGATCTGGTAGATCTCGGCCTTGGCGCCGATGTCGACGCCGCGGGTGGGTTCGTCCAGGATCAGCAGGGCGGGTCGGCGGGCGAGCCAGCGGGCGAGGACGACCTTCTGCTGGTTGCCGCCGGAGAGGGTGCGGACCTCGGCCTCGATGGAGGGGGCGCGTACGCGCAGGCGGTCGGCGTATTCCTGGGCGAGTGCCTTCTCCTGGAGGCGGCTAACGAATCGCCAGCGGCGTAGTCTGCCGAGGCTGACGAGGGAGGTGTTGTCCCGGATCGTCCGGTGCAGGAAGAGCGCTTGGGCCTTGCGTTCCTCGGGGGCGAGGCCGATGCCCGCGCGAATCGCGTCGCGTGGTCCCCGCAGTCGGAGCCGTTTGCCGTCGACGTGGACGGTTCCGGATCGTATCGGGGTGTCACCGGCGAGGGCCAGAGCCAGTTGGGAGCGCCCCGCGCCGATCAGTCCCGCCAGGGCGACGACCTCGCCCGCCTTCACCTGGAGGCTGACGTTGTGCACGTCCTCGGTGGTGAGGTTGTCGACCTCCAGGACGACGCGGTCGCCGGCGACGTGCTGGCGGGCGAAGAGCGCGGACAGGTCGCGGCCGACCATGAGGCGTACGAGTTCGCCCTCACTGGTCGTCCTGGCGTCCACGGTGCCGGCGAGGGCGCCGTCGCGCAGGACGGCGATCCGGTCTGCGAGTTGGAAGATCTCCTTCATGCGGTGGGAGACGTAGATGACGGCGATACCCTCGTCGCGCAGGCGCCGGATCAGGGCGAACAGTGCGTCGACCTCGTGGTCGGACAGGGAGGAGGTCGGTTCGTCGAAGGCGATCGCCCGGGGCGGGGTGTCCCCGGTGAGGGCGCGCAGGATCTCCACCAGTTGCCGTTGTGCGGCGGTGAGCTGGGAGCCGAGCAGGTCGGGGTCGAGGACCTTGTCGAAGCCCAGGCGTCTCAGGTCAGTGGTGATCCGGCGGTGGAGCTCGGCCCGGTCGAGGCGGCGGCCCGCGCGTCGGGGCAGCGACCCGGCGTAGACGTTCTCGGCGACCGAGACGTGCGGGATGATCTCCGGTTCCTGCGGGATGATCCGGATCCCGGCGCGCCGCGCGTCGGTCGGCGAGTCGAGGTTCAGGACCCCGCCGTCCAGGCGGACCCGGCCGTCGGTGGGCTGGTGGTCGCCGGTGAGGATCCGCAGGAGGGTGGATTTTCCGGCGCCGTTCTCGCCCATCAGGGCGGTGACCTGCCCGGGCGGGAAGTGCAGGGTGACGTCGCGCAGAGCCTGGACGGGGCCGAACCGCTTGGTGAGCCCTTCGGCTGCCAGCCCGGCCCCGAACGCGTGTGCCCGCGTGCTGGGGATGCTCATCCGGCTCAGCTGCACTTCAGGCCGGCGGACTGCCAGTTCGAGGGATCCACCATGGTGGTGGAGGCGAACGCCTCCTGGGGGAGGGGCTTGCCGTTCTTGAGCTGGTCGAAGATCGTCTGTACGGCGAGTGCGCCGACCTCCTTGCCGCTGATGAACAGGGAGGCCTTCATGCCGGAGGGCTTGTCGGTGCCCCAGTCCTTGCAGGCGAGGTAGGCTCCGAGGCCCACGCCGGCGATGTCGTTCGGGCTGACGCCCGCGTTCTGCAGGGCGGTGACGCCGCCCTGGACGTTCTCGTCGTTGCAGCCCCAGAGGACCCAGTGCTTGACGCCGTGGTTGGCGGTGATGGTCGCGGCGATCTTGTCCTGGGCGCCGGTGGGGGTGTTGTCGGTGGCCACGTCGATGTTCTGGACACCGGGGATGGCTGTGTTGAAGGCGTCCTTGGCGGCCTGCACACGGTCGCCGCAGACGGTGACGTCCTGCTTCCAGGCGGAGATGACCCGGGTGTCGGCGACGCTCCAGCCGGCCTTCTGGTACTCCGCGGCGGCGCGCTTGCCGACTTCGGCGCCCATCTGCTGGCCGGAGAAGCCGATCCGCGGGACGAGGTTGGCCTTGTCGCATCCGGCCGGGTCGGGACCGGTGGTGCAGATCTGGTCGTCGGAGGTGAGCAGTGCGACCTTGGCGTCCTTGGCGGTCTGTACGACCTGCGGGCCGACGGCCGGGTCCGGCACGACGATGATCAGGCCGTTGCTCTTCTGCGCGATCGCGGACTGGACCTCGCTGACGGTCTTGTTGGCGTCGTTGCCGAGGTTGACGACCTTGAGGTCGACGCCCAGCTCGGCGGCCTTGGCCTTGGCGCCGTTGGCCTCGTCGATGAAGTACTGCTGGTCGCCCTGCTTCTGCAGGTAGGTCAGGGAGATCTTCCCGCTGACCGGGGCGACCGAGGCATCGCCGGCGCCGCCGGAGGTCTGACCGGTCGAACACGCGCTCAGACCGAGAACGACGGCTGCGCCGAGGACAGCGGCGATACCGCGGCTGCGTACGGTGATCATTTGGAGCTCCAAGGGGAGGGTGGGGTTCTTCAGGAAGCCGACCGGCCGGCGGGTCCGTGGCCCGGAACTGCTGCGGCTTCGGCCGCGAGCTGCCTTCTCGCCTGTCGTCCTGGGCTCGAATCCTGGGACCGGGGAACCATCGCTGTCAATATATTTGCATAATTAATCACAAGCGCTACGGTGGTGACGTGACTGAGAAGACCTGTCGAAGATTCCCGGGCCGTGTCGCCCTGATCACCGGTGCCGCCAGCGGCATCGGTGCCGCGACCGCGCAGCGGCTGGCCGCCGAAGGCGCCTCCGTCGTCGCCGTCGACATCGCCGACACGGCCGGTCAGGCCGTCGTCGAGACGATCCGGAGAGGAGGTGGCCAGGCCGAGTACCGGCACGGCGACGTGACCTCCGCCGCGATGTGGGACGAGCTGGCCGCGCATGTGCACAACCGGTACGGGCGGCTGGACGTACTGCACAGCAACGCCTACGCCGTGGTGGTCAAGCCCGCCCACGAGCTGACCGAGGCCGAGTGGGACCTCCAGCTCGCCGTGACGCTCAAGGCGTCCTGGTTGGGGGTCCGGGCCCTCGCCGGTGCCCTGCGGGACAGCGAGGGTTCGGTGGTGCTCACCTCGTCCGTCCACGCACTGGTCGGCCTGCCGGGACATCCCGCGTACGCCGCCGCCAAGGGCGCGCTCTGCGCGATGGGGCGCCAGCTCGCCGTCGAGTACGGCCCGCAGGTGCGGGTCAACACCGTCGTGCCCGGGCCGATCATGACCGCGGCGTGGGACCGGGTGGACGAGGCGGGGCGGGCCGGCAGCGTCGCCGAGACCGTCGCCAAGCGCTTCGGGCGGCCCGAGGAGGTCGCGGCCGCCGTGGCGTTCCTCGCCTCCTCGGACGCTTCCTACGTCACCGGCGTGAACCTGGTGGTCGACGGTGGCTGGTCCGTGGTCAAAGCTTCCTCGTGAACATGCGATATACAGACGTGCGCGCGACCGCCCCGCGCAGAGCGACCGAGGGAGAGCCCCCATGAACCAGCCGGCACGAGGACTGCACGGACAGGCCGTCGAGATCATCGGTGAACGGATCATCCGCGGTACCTACGCCCCGGGCGCCTCGATCTACCCCGACCAGATCGAGCAGGAACTCGGTGTCAGCAAGACTGTCGTGCGCGAGGCGCTGCGAGTACTGGCGTCCAAGGGGCTGATCGGATCCCGCCAGAAGCGCGGCACCTTCGTCAGGCCGCGCTCCGACTGGAACCTGCTGGACAGTGATCTGCTGCGCTGGCAGGGTCTCGGCATCCCCGACGCGACCTTCCTCGACAACCTCGGCGAGGTCCGATCCATCGTCGAGCCGGCCGGTGCCCGGCTGGCCGCCGAGCGCCGTGACGAGGCCGACCTCGCCGCGCTGGAGGACGCACTGGAGCGGATGGCCGCCGCGGGCAGCGACGCCCATGCCGCGGTCGAGGCCGACCTCGCATTCCACCGCGTACTGCTGGCCGCCGCCCACAACGAACTCCTCACCCGGATGGAGGTGGTGATCGAGGCCGGCCTGCGGGTGCGGGACCACATCGTGCACGGCTCGGACCACAGTGCCGACGCCGTCCCCGCCCACCGGGCCGTGCTCGACGCGGTCCGGGCACGGGAGCCGGAGGCGGCCGCCCGCGCCGTCCACGACCTGCTCGCCCAGGCCACCGCCGACCTCCACCACCTGATAGACGATGCCGCTCGGAGAGAGACCCAATGAAGATCACATCGCTGGAGACATTTCTTGTCGGCCCGCGCTGGCTGTTCCTGCGCGTCGCCACCGACGAGGGGATCACCGGCTGGGGCGAGCCCGTCGTCGAGGGCCGCGCCGAGACGGTGCAGGCCGCGGTCCGTGAACTCGCCGACTATCTGGTCGGTGAAGATCCGCTCCGCATCGAGCACCACTGGCAGATCCTGACCAAGGGCGGCTTTTACCGGGGCGGCCCGGTGCTCTCCAGCGCGGTCGCAGGCATCGACCAGGCGCTGTGGGACATCGCGGGCAAGGTGCACGGCGTTCCCGTCCACCAGTTGCTGGGCGGCCACGTCCGTGATCGCGTGCGGGTGTACGCGTGGATCGGTGGCGACAGCCCCTCCGAGGTCGCCGAACTCGCCCAGGCCCAGATCGACGCCGGCTTCACCGCCGTCAAGATGAACGGGTCGGCACAGATGGGCCCCATCGACACCCCGGCCCAGACCCGGGCCGTCGTCGACCGGGTCGCCGCGGTCCGCGAGGTGCTCGGCGACGAACGCGACGTGGCCGTCGACTTCCACGGCCGGATGTCCACCGCCATGTCCAGGCGGCTGCTGCCCCTGCTGGAGCCGTTGCACCCGATGTTCGTCGAGGAGCCGGTACTCCCGGAGCACTCCCGCGACCTGCGCCGCCTCGTCGACTCGACCTCCATCCCGCTGGCCGTGGGCGAACGGCTCTACTCCCGCTCGGACTTCCGCGACGTGCTCGCGACCGGCATCGCCGTCGCCCAGCCCGACCCCTCGCACGCCGGCGGCATCTCCGAGGTCCGGCGCATCGCCGCACTCGCCGAGGTCCACGATGTCGCGATGGCGCCACACTGCCCCCTCGGCCCGATCGCCCTTGCCGCCAACCTCCAACTTGCCTTCGCGATACCGAACTTCCTCATCCAGGAACAGAGCCTCGGGATCCACTACAACCAGGGGAACGACCTCCTGGACTACTTGGTCGACCCCGAGCCCTTCCGCTTCACCGACGGTCACGCCGCCCGGCCCACCGGCCCGGGCCTCGGCATCGAGATCGACGAGGAGGCGGTGCGCCGCGCCGCCGAGACCGGCCACCGCTGGCGCAATCCCGTCTGGTTCCACCAGGACGGGTCGTTCGCGGAATGGTGACCGACCTGCCCGTCGCCGCCCGCACCGATCTGTCGCAAGGCGGCCGGTGGACCTCCCTGCGCGCCGGCGAGCGCGAATGGCTCTGGCACCGCCCGGATCCTGCCCGTACCGGCGTCCTCCCCGGCGACGCCTTCGTCGACGCCGGCGGCCTGGAGGAGTGCATCCCGACGGTGCGCGGCACCCCCGACCACGGAGACGCCTGGTCCCGGCCCTGGCGACGCGAGGGCGACACCGACATCGTGCAGTGCCCGGATTTCGAACTGCGCCGACGCGTGGTCGGCGGCCCCGCCGCGCTGCGCGCCGTGTACGAGCTGCACGCCGAACCGGGATACCGGTTCCTCTGGGCGGCCCACGCACTGCTCGACGTCACACCGGACGCCCGCCTGGCCGCCCCCGAGGCCACCACGACCCGGCTCTTCCCCGAAGCGGCAGAACTGCTGGCACAGCCCTGGCCCGCTGGCGCCCACCACATCACCGGACCATGGCCCGCACCTCACGGCCTGCGCCTGGACCGCCTCGGACCGGACGACGGCACCGCCGTCGGGTCCGTACTCACCGGCTGTGCGAGCGTGACGGTCCTGGACGGCCCCGACACGCTCTCCATGTCCCTGCACACCGACGCCGACGTCCCCGTCTCCGTCGCCCTCTGGCGCAACCTGCGCGGCTTCCCGGCCCCGACACCGTACCGGAGCATCGGCGTCGAGCCCATGCTCGGATCTGTCTTCGACCTCGCCGAGGCAGGGCCCGGCGACGCGGCGACGGTGCCGGCCGGCGGCACCCTGCGCTGGACGCTCGAAATGACCGCGACGAGCACCCGCACCCCGACCGACCCGACCTGACCGACGAGGCCCACCATGAACCTGACCGAACTGCCGCACCGGACGCTGGCCATCGTGCGCGGCACCGACCGTGAAGCGGCGCTGCGCACCGTCCTCACCCTCGCGGAGGAGGGCATCACCGCATCGGAGGTGTCCCTGACCACCCCCGGCGCCCTCTGGGTGATCGAACAGGCCCGCCGTGAACTCGGCTCCCTCGCCACCCTCGGCGCCGGGACGGTCCTGACCGCCGTGGACGCCGCCCGCGCGGCCGACGCGGGTGCGAACTTCCTCGTCACTCCCGGTCTCGGCGAAGACCTGCGCAGCGGTCCGTTGCCCGGGATCCCGGTACTGGTCGGAGCGCTGACACCCAGCGAGGTGATCGCCGCGACCGAGTACGGAGCCCTCGCCGTCAAGCTCTTCCCCGCCTCCCTGGGCGGCCCGGCCTACCTGAAAGCACTGCGGGACCCCTTCCCCGCCGTGCCGTTCGTGCCCGTCGGTGGTGTCGACACCGAGTCCGCGCTCCGCTACCTCGCCGCCGGCGCGGTGGCCGTGGGCGTCGGCTCGCCCCTGGTCGGCGACGCCGCCGACGGTGGCAGCCTGAACGCACTGCGCGAGCGTGTCGCCCACTGGCGCACCGCCCTGACCGAGGAGATCGCGGGATGACAAGCACGACAGGACCTGCGGTCGTCACGGTCGGCGAGACCATGGCCGCCCTGCGCGCCACCGGCCCGGTCCGGCTCGGCGCACCGATGGAGCTCTCCGTCGCCGGCGCCGAGGCCAACGTCGCGATCGGCCTGGCCAGACTCGGCCACCGGGTGGGTTGGGTCGGCAACGTCGGCGACGACGAGTTCGGCGCCCTCGTCCTGCGCACGCTCCGGGCGGAGCAGGTCGACGTCGGCCACGCGCGGGTCGACGCGGACGGCCGGCCGACCGGGCTGCTGGCCCGGGAGGACCGGATCGCCGATCTGGTGAGCGTCGCCTACTACCGCGCGGGATCGGCCGGATCCGCCCTGCGGGCCGAGGACGTCCTGCCGGCGCTGGACCCCGCCGTCCGGATTCTCCACCTGACCGGTATCACGCCCGCCCTGAGCGCCACCGCCGCCGACGCCGTCCGCGCGGCCGCCACCCGGGCCGGCGAACTCGGCATCACCGTCTGCCTCGACGTCAACTACCGGGCCCGCCTGTGGTCGCCGGCCGAGGCGAGGAGGGTCCTGCTGCCGCTGGCCCGGACGGCCGACGTGCTGGTCGCCTCCGCCGACGAACTGCACCTGGTGTCCGACGACCCGGACCTGCCCGAGCGGGAGGCTGTCGCCGCGCTGCTCGCCCAGGGGCGCCGCGAGGTGGTGCTCACCCGCGGCGGCGACGGCGCGAGCGTCGGCAGCGCCGACGGCACCGTCAGCACGCCGGCACGCAGGGTACCCGTGGTCGATGTGGTCGGCGCCGGCGACGCGTTCGTCGCCGGCTACCTCTCCGGCCTGCTCGACGGACTCGACATCGAAGGCCGCCTCCACCGGGCCACCGCCACCGGCGCCTTCGCCGTCACCAGCCGGGGGGACTGGGAAGGCCTGCCCACCCGCCGCGAGCTGGCCCTCCTCGACGCGCCCGCCGGCACCACCCTGCGCTAGCCCCCGGAGGTCCCGATGTCCTTCTCCAACCAGTCGTACGCCGATGTCTGGGCCGACAGCGACCACGAACTCGGCGAAGGCGCCCGCTGGATCGACGGGCGGCTCGTGTACGTCGACATCCTCGCCGGCCGCCTCCTCGAAGTCCCCGATCTGCCCGGCCCGCGAACCCCACGTGAGATCGCCCGCGTCGACGTTCCCCTGGGCGCGGTGGCTCCGGTCAGCGGACGCCCGGGACACTGGATCGCCGCGGCCGGCACCGGTATCGCCCTGCTCGGCCCGGACGGAAGCCTGGACTGGCTCGCCCGCCCCGAGGACCGGTCGCCGGTCCGGACCAGGATGAACGACGGTGTCTGCGACCCGCACGGTCGCTTCTGGGCCGGCAGCATGGCCTACGACGGCACCCCGGGCGCCGGATCCCTCTACCGGACCGACCCCGACGGCTCCGTCCACCGGGTCCTCGACGGCCTGACCATCGTCAACGGCCCGGCCTTCGACCCCAGCGGTGACGTCCTCTACGTCGCCGACAGTGCGGCGGGCGTGATCCACCGATGCACCCTCGACCCCGACGGCAACCCGGACGGTCGCGAGGAGTTCGCCCGCGTGGGCGCCGGTGGTGCTCCGGACGGAATGACCGTGGACACCGACGGCTGCCTGTGGGTGGCGATCTGGGGACACGGAGCCGTCCACCGCTACCATCCCGGCGGTGCCCTGCTGGGTACCGTGCGCCTGCCCACTCCCCAGCCCACCTCCGTCTGCCTGACCCCGTCCGGCGGGAGCCTCTTCGTCACCACCGCCCGGTACGGCCTCAGCCAGCCCGGCGGGCAGGACGGGTCCGTGCTCCGGGTGCCCGCCCAGGCCGCGGCTCCGGCCGCCCGCGCCTACCGGCAGGAATAGGACTCAGGGCCTCCCCGGCGGGCTCCCGGGGCGCGATCGCGTGCTTCAGCCGCTGTGCGCGGGTTCCTCGTCCCGGACCATGGATTCCGGCGGGTCGACCGTTGCGGCCGCCCGCCAGGCGATCGAGCAGCGGGCGGGCCAGTGCCCCCACACCCCTTCCGGGATGTGGGGGCGGTCTCGGGCGGGAGCGGTCGGGCACGGGCCGTCGGGTGTGCGTGGTGGTGGATTCAGGTGAGAACGCACCAGACGGTCTTGCCGGTGGTGGTGGGGCGGGCTCCCCAGAGGGTGGCGAGTGCGTCCAGGAGTTCGGTGCCGCGTCCGCCTTCGTCGTCGGGGTCGGCGGTCCTGGGGGTCGGGGGCAGGGGGTCGGGGTCGCTGACGGCGATGGTCAGGTCGTGGCCGTCCCAGTTCATGTCCAGGCGGGCGCCGCGGGGGGTGTCCGCGGCGGTGGTGTGCCGCAGGGCGTTGCTGAGCAGTTCGGTGGCCAGCAGCGCCGCCGAGTCGATCAGGTCCTCGGTGCAGCCGCAGGACTCCAGTGCCTCGGTGAGGCGGCAGCGCAGGGTGCGGATGCCGGCGAGGTGGTGGGTGCTGAGGGTCAGGTCCGACCGGGAGGGGCAGGTCGCGGTGGGCCGGGGCAGTACGGCTGTGCTGGTCATCGGGACTCCCGCGGTCGGATCTGTCGGGTGATGTCTTCACCCTCGCCGCTCCGGGCGCCGGGCACAGCCGTGGTACTACCTGTTCGGCTACCCGTATGCCGTCCGGGGAGTACGTAGTGCCCTCCCGCCGCTCGGCCTGGAAGTCGGCTCCGCTGCTGCCGTTGATCACTCCGAACGGCCACAGCGGCTCCAGACCGACGTTATCCACGTTCCTGGCGCCGCCCTCGGGCCGGACAACGCCGGATGAAGGGGCGGGCGGGGGCCCGCCCCTTCGGGACGCCGCCTTCACGAGGCGGTGTCAGAGCGTTGTCAGGCGGATGCGCGGAGCATCCCTACGGCAGGGTCCACTTCTGGTTGAACCCGCCGTTGCAGTCCCAGATGTCCAGCTGGGTCCCGTTGGTGGCGGTGCCACGGGGATCGTCGAGGCAGCGTCCGGACTGCGTGCCCTTCAGGGTGCCGTCGGGCTGCGGGGTCCACTGCTGGTTGGCGCCGCCGTTGCAGTCCCACAGGTCGACGAGGGTCCCGTTCGCGGTGCCGCGGCCGGTGACGTCCAGGCACTTGCCGTTGACCTGCAGGGTGCCGTTGGTGAAGGTCCACTTCTGGGCGTTGGTTCCGTTGCAGTCCCAGATCTGGATCTTGGTGCCGTTCACGGTCGAGCTCTTGTCGTCGTCGACGCACTTGCCGGCCACGCCCGAGGTGATCGGGCCGGTGTGGGAGGACGCCGTGCCGGCGGTGAGCGCGAACTTGTCGAACTGCTCGGTCTGGTAGCCGGTGACGCCGAGGCCGGCCCGGCCGCTGGTGTAGGTGGTGTCGGTGGCGGTGCCCACGGTCGTACCGTCGATGGCCGCGGTGAGCGTGGAGCCCTCCATCTTCAGGGCGAGGCTGTGCCAGGTGTTGGTCCCCGGTGCCGTCACCGTCCCGGAGGCCAGGGACGTCCAGGCCCACTGGGTGCCCTCCGGTGCCCTGGGGACGGTGTCGCTGCGCTGGATGGACCACGCACCGGTGTTCGAAAGCTGCAGGTGGTAGGCGTTCAGGCCCTGGTTGTTCTTGGCCTGCTGGCCGATGCGGCCCAGTACCTCGACCGTTCCGGCCTGTTCGAACAGGGCGTCCGTGCCGACCGTGTAGTTGCTCCAGCTGCCGTCGCCCATGAAGGTGTAGGGCGCGTGGTAGTTCTCGTGGGTCCAGTTGATCGGCTGGGTGGGCGCCATCTGGCGCAGGCAGGTGCCCGTGCGCCCGCCGCCGCAGGCGGTCTTCGCGAAGGCGCCGTTCATGTCGGCGAAGTACTTGGGCGAGGTGCTGGCGGTCGCGGTCTCGAAGGTGTCGGAGTACGGCAGCGCGAGCGCGGACGCCGCCGGGGGAGTCGTGTTGCCCTTGCCCTGGCCGGTGGTCGTCGTGACCGTGTAGAGGTAGCCGGGCTGCAGGGTCAGCGTGTAGGTGCCGTTGACCGGGGTGACGTCGGGGGCCTGGACGAAGTGGTCGGCGGTGTTCGAGGACTTCAGGTTCGTCGCCCAGAGGTGCACCTTGCCGGTGGACAGGCCGCCGCTGACGGTGAACGTCGCGCTCTGCGCGGCGGTGGCGTCCATCGTCTCGATGACGGTGCTGTAGTCGGTGTTGTTGGTCGACTTCAGCGTGACGTAGCTGCCGTTCACCCGGTCGCCGCCGAGGTAGCCGCTCGCCGAGTCGATGTAGTGCCAGCCGGGCTTGGTGAACTGGGTGGTGTGTGCGGTGGCCCAGGTGGTCCTGCCGATCTGGTAGTTCCCCGACCAGGGCTGGGCGGCGATGGACATGCCGTCGGTGGAGAAGTACTGGTTCGGGTACAGGGCGGCAATGACCGGCCAGTTGATGTAGGAGGTCATCCTGCCGTCGATGTAACCGCGGTTGATCGCGCGGGCGGCCGCGGCCGCTCCGGTGTTGGCGTCCTGGGAGCCGTTCTCGCTGGCCCACAGCGGCTTGCCGAGGGCCTGCGCGGCGGGGGTGCTGTTGCACGTGGCGCCGCTGCTGAGGTACCCGCAGACGTAGTGGGCCCCGACGATGTCGACCGCCGCCTTGAACGCGGGATCCTTCGCCATGTCGTCGGCGATGCCCCAGTCGCCGTCGGCCGCGACCACCTTGGTGGCGGCGTGGCCGTTCGTGTTCAGCGCGGACCGGAAGTTCTCGTACCAGGCCTTGTCGTAGCCGCGCTCGTTCCAGCCGCCGACGTAGTCGATCGACAGGTCGTGCTGCGCGGCGCAGCCGAACCAGGACATCAGGTAGTCGATCATGTCCTGGGACCAGAAGTTCCCGCCGCCGATCCAGCCCGGCGCGCCCCAGGCGAGGGCGGCGAGCTTGATGTCGGGGTTGCGTGCCTTGGCCTGCTCGGCGAGCCACCACTCGTAGCCCTGGTTGCAGTCCACGGCCCCACGGGTGTGCTGGAAGCTGGCCTCGGCGCCGTCGGTCGAGTTGGTGTCACCACCGATCTCGATCTTCAGGACCTGGAGCGACGCACCGTAGCCGGGCTTGAACAGGTAGTCGAGCAGCTCACTGCGCTGCGGCTCGGGGTAGTCGATCAGCAGGCGGGAGTTGCCACCGCCGCCGGAAATCGCCCCGACGCCGTCGAAGGTCAGCCCCGGCTTGCTGCCGTCTAGCGTGATCGACGTCGTGGTGGCCGCCTGCGCGGCGGTCGGCAGGACCAGACCGATCATCGTGGCGAGTGCGGCGAGTACCGCACCGACAGTCGCTGCTGGGAGAGCGGGACGGCGCTCTCGGCGGGTGGGCATGGGTGTCTCCTTGGGTTCGATCGGTGGCTGCGACCCCGGCGCGCCGGCTCCGGCAGGAGCGCGCATCAGACGGCCCCGCGGCGACGGTCCCCCACGACCGCCGCCGCGGCGACCACCGTCGCCCGCTCGCCACTCGCCGCCTCGTGGCGCGCAGTGGGAGGTGTGCTGGAGGCGTGGCCGGGCCGTCCAGCACTGGCGACAGACACCGTCGACACCCCTGGGCGAGCTTCGTTGCTCCCCCGACCGACGTGTCCGACGGACCGGAATCCGGATGGCCAGAACGGTAGGCAGCGAGGTCCGGCGGGTCAACGGCGTGAGAGCGAATGACCAGGCGGATGAATTCAGCAGCGGTTCAGGGGCTCAGCACATTGACGGTCGGGTGAACCACGGAAGACCCCGTTCCCGTCGTGCTGGTCGGGCGACGTGGCAGTTCACTGAGGGCGGTCAACGAGAGCGTCTGCACACATCACGAGGCTGGGGCGTACGAAGCCGTCCCGACCCCGGCCGGCAGGCCGGGGTCGGGACGGGGAAGGTGCGCCGCGCGGCCCGGAGGCCTCTGATCGATCCATGGGCAATGGCGGATCATAAGAGCAAGTAGGCATAGAATTGCTCATTCGATACTAAAGTCTTGACTATGATCTGGCCGTGCCACAGGATGACGGCACACTGAACCAGAGGCAACCGCGTCGGAGCCCCAACCACCCCCCGTCCCAGACCAGTTCACCCCCGGGCTGCCCCGCGGCAGTGTGACCTCCTCTTCCGTGTCCGGGCTGCGGGCAGATTCCTCCGGCCGCCGTGCCCGGATCCCCCTCACGACGATCGACAAGGAGATCCGCGTGCGCTCCTCCAGGCTCACCGCATCACTCGCCACCGTGATGGTGGCCGCTTCGACGGTGATCGCCACCGTAGGGACGTCGCCGGCAGTGGCCGTGACGGTGCCGGGCAACATCGCCGACCACACGCTGCAGGCCACTCCGCCGATGGTCGTCCGCCCGGGATCCTGGCGGGAGACCAACGAGACCCTGGTGAAGCAGGACGCCGACGCGCTGGTGTCCACCGGACTGGCCGCGAAGGGCTGGAACGTCGTCGCCGTCGACGACGACTGGATGATCAAGTCCAACGGCCAGGACTGGGACGGCACCCAGATCGTGTCCTCCGCCCAGAAGGGCCGTGACCTCGACGGCAACATCATCACCGCGCCCAGCAAGTACCCGAGCGGCATCAAGTCGGTCATCGACTACGTCCACAGCAAGGGCCTCAAGTTCGGCATCTACAACGACGCCGGGACCCTGACCTGCGACGGCGGCGCCGGTAGCTACGGCCACTTCGCGCAGGATGCGAACTACTTCGCCAGCCTGGGCGTCGACTACATCAAGTCGGACTACTGCTACAACTACGACAACACCTCCAACGGCTGGCCGCTGACGACGGACCACGACGCCGACATCGCGGTGGCGGCCTACCAGGAATTCGCCCGGGCGATCAAGGCGGCGAACGCCTCGTACGGCACCCACATGGTGCTCAACGCCTCCGCACCGGCCTACTTCAACTGGCACAGCGACGCCACCGGCACCGACGCCTACAAGAAGGTCGTGGCCGGCATGCAGACCAGCGCGCAGGCCTGGCGCGCCGGCGTGGACACCGGTGGTACGTGGAGTGCCAGCCTCAGCCAACTCGACCAGGGTGAGGGCGCCCGCCAGTTCGCGAAGGCCGGGCACTTCAACGACCTGGACCAGCTCAGCTTCGGCAAGGGCACCATGACCAGGGCGCAGGAGCAGGCGCAGTTCACCATGTGGGCGATGGTCGACTCACCGCTGAACATGAAGCTCAAGGGCACCGCCGCCTTCACCGCGAACATCGTGGCCGACGCCGGCAACACCGACGTCATCGCGGTCAGCCAGGACCGCCTCGGCGTCCAGGGCCGGCGCATCTCCACCAGCGCCGACGCGGACGTCTACGTCAAGCCGCTGGCCAACGGCGACTTCGCCGTCACCCTGCTGAACAAGAACACCACCACCGCCCGGACCATCAGCACCACCGGCTCCGCGATCGGCACCTCGGCCACCGGCCTCACCCTCAAGGACCTGTGGACGAAGGCGACCACCTCCAGCACCGGAACCATCTCCGCGACCGTTCCCGCCGGCAGCGCCGTGATCTACCGGGTGACCCCGGGCAGCACCTTCACCGGCTGGACCAAGGCCCGCAACGCCACCGCGATCAGCGACGAGGACGCGGTGACCGCCGGCTGCTTCGACCGGGTGTGCGACAGCTACTCCGCAGACCGGCTCGCCGCCGCCGGCGCCCACCGCGGTGACGTCCTCAGCTTCGGCGGCAGCGCCTTCCAGTGGCCCGGCGTCGGCTCCGGCGAGCCCGACAGCATCGTCGCCAAGGGCCAGACCATCACCCACGTGGTCGGCAACAAGCTGGCTTTCCTCGGCTCCTCCAGCGGCGGTGACACCTCCGGCACGCTGACGATCAACTACACCGACGGCACGAGCAGCACCGCCACCCTGGGCTTCCCCAACTGGGTCACCTCGAACCCGACCGCCTTCGGCTGCTCCACGGCCGTCGACACGACCGGCCGCAACGCCCCCACCGGTCCCGACCAGCCCAGCACCCACTACGTGGTCTCCTATTGCCCGATCACCGTCACGGCGGGCAAGACCATCAAGTCCTTCACCCTGCCCGACAAGCCGGCACTCCACATCTTCTCCGTCAACGCCAGCTGACATCAGATGCTTCTCCGGGAGCGGCCCGTCCCAGCCGACGGGCCGCCCCCGCCCGTCGTGCGTGCCCGCTGCGCCGTGCCTTCACCGTGCCGTGCACCGTGCTGACGATCGCGACTGACCGATCGCGGCCTCACGCCCCCGTGCCCGGCTCCAGACCTCATGTTGTCGGGAAGAGCGGCCACGAAGGCCCTGTGTGCTTCGCCGAGGGCGTCATCGATCCGGGGCGTGTCAGTGTCTTGGCTCTGTCCCGTAATCGGTGGTAACCAACGGTGACGACTGTCGTTGGCATGGTGTGCGTGATGTCAACGAGCTTGTGCGTGTGGTGTTTTCTGGGCTCTCTGCGCTGGTCGTCGAGGGTGTGACGGACGAGGGCGAGGTCATTCGGGTGTCGGCGCGGACCCGGGACGATCCGGTGCCGTGTCCCGCGTGCGGGACGCCGACAGGGCGGGTGCACGGTTTCCACGGGCGGAGGGTCTCGGACGTGCCGGTGGACGGACGGCGGGTCGTCGTCTCGGTGAGGTTGCGGCGCTTGGTCTGCCCGGTGCTCGGCTGCCGGCGGCAGACGTTCCGTGAGCAGGTTCCCGGCGTCGTGGAGCGCTACCAGCGGCGGACTGGTCGCCTGGCTGATCAACTCGCTTCCGTGGTGAAGGAGTTAGCGGGCCGGGCGGGCGCCCGCCTCTCCCGTGTACTGGCCTGCGCGGTCTCCCGCTCGACCGCCCTGCGCATGCTCATGTGCCGGGCGGTGCCGCTGCTGCGCGTCCCGCGTGTGCTCGGTATCGACGACTTCGCCCTCAAGCGCCGGTCCCGCTACGCGACCGTGATCATCGACGCCGAGACCGGCGAGCGGATCGACGTCCTGCCCGACCGCACCACCCGGACCCTGGTGGCGTGGCTGCGTGCGCATCCCGGAGCCGAGTACGTCTGCCGCGACGGCTCCGCCTCCTACGGCGAGGCGATCCGCCAGGCCCTGCCCGACGCGGTGCAGGTCAGCGACAGGTGGCACCTCTGGTCCAACCTGTGCGGCAAGGTCCTGGCCGAGGTCCGCTCCCACGCCGTCTGCTGGGCCAGCACCGTGAACCCCGCACGTCCCGGGGGCGTCCGCGAGCAGACCACCCGCGAGCGTTGGCAGCAGGTCCACACCCTGCTCGGCCAGGGCGTCGGCCTGCTCGAATGCGCCCGCCGCCTCGACGTCGCCCTGAACACCGTCAAACGGTACGCCCGCATGAAGGAGCCCACCGCAGAGCGCCGCGCACCCCGCTACAAGCCCACCCTCGTCGACCCCTACCGCGACCACCTGCGTCGGCGCCGAAGCGAGGACCCCGCGGTGCCCGTCACCCACCTCCTGCGCGAGATCAAGGAGCTGGGCTACACCGGCAGCGCGAACCTCCTGGTCCGCTACCTCACCCAGGGCCGCGCCGAGGGCGACAGGCCGGTCACCACCCCGCAGCGTTTCGCCCGCCTCCTGCTCACCCGCCCGGAGAACCTGCGCGACAAGGACGCCGTACTGCTGCGGGAACTCACCGAAGCCTGCCCGGAGATGAACGAACTCGCCCGTCTGACCGGAGAGTTCGCAAAGCTGCTGACCCCGGCCGAAGGCAATGACGCCAAGCTCACCGACTGGATCACCATCGTGCGCGCCACCGACCTGCCCCACCTGCACAGCTTCTGCAACGGCCTCGAACTCGACCGGGCCGCCGTCGACGCCGGCCTCACCCTCCCGTACCACAACGGCCGCACCGAGGGCGTCAACACCCGAACCAAGCGGATCATGAGGCAGATGCACGGCCGGGCCGGGTTCCCCCTCCTCCGCCACCGCATCCTCCTCCAGTGACCACTACACAGCGCTACCACCGATTACGGGACAGAGCCAGTGTCTTTGTGTAAGTCGGTTGGTGTCATCGGATGCTGAGCCGGTCCTCGAAGAACAGTGAGAACTGGTTCAGCGCTTCCTTCCAGTGTGCGGCGACGTGATTGGCGTCGCGTGCTTTGGGGTTGATCTGTTCCCTGACGGCGAGGTAGAGCACCTTCAGGGCAGCCTGCTCCGACGGGAAATGGCCACGGTTGCGGGTGGCCTTCCGAAGCCGGGAGTTGATCGACTCCACCATGTTCGTGGAGTAGACGACCTTCCTTATGGCGGGTGGGAAGGCCAGGTAGGGCGTGAACTCGCTCCAGGCCGCCCGCCAGGTGCGGACCACGGCCGGGTAGCGGGCCGCGAGCTCGGAGTCCGCGAACTCGGCCAGGGCCAGTTCGGCCGCCTGCTCGGTGGGTGCGGTGTAGATCGCCCGCAGGGCCGGCACCAGTGCGGGGTGGTCCTTGCCCGAGGTGAGCCGCAGGGATGCGCGGATCAGGTGGATCACGCATGTTTGGACCGTGGCCTTGGGCCAGGTCGCGGTGACCGCGTCGGGCAGGCCCTTCAGGCCGTCGCAGGCCACGATGCACACGTCCTCGACGCCGCGGTTGCGCAGTTCGGACAGCACGGCCATCCACGTGGTGGCACCTTCGCCCTCGGCTCCCACCCACAGGCCCAGGACGTCTTTGCGGCCGTCCATGTCCACGCCGACGGCCACGTAGACCGGCTTCGACGTCACCGACCCGGAGCGGATCTTCACCCACAGCGCGTCGATGTAGATGATCGGCCAGACCGCGTCCAGCGGTCGGCTCTGCCAGGCGGCCAGCTCGTCGACCACAGCGTCGGTGACCTTGCTGATCAGGTCCGCGCTGACCTCGACCCCGTAGATCTGAGCCAGGTGCGAGCGGATGTCGCGCACGCTCATCCCGCGCGCGTACAGCGACAGGATCCGCTCGTTGAACCCTGCCAGCCGACGGGTGTTCCGGGGCACGAGACGGGGCTCGAAGTCCCCGTTGCGGTCCCGGGGCACCGCCACCGTCACCGCGCCGACGTCCGTCAGCACGGTCTTGGGCGAGGTTCCGTTGCGGGAGTTGCCCGAGCCCCGGCCCGCCGGGTCGTGCTTCTCGTAGCCCAGGTGCTCGGTCATCTCCGCCTCCAGAGCGCGTTCCAACACCGCCCTGGTGATCTCGGTGAGCAGCCCGCCGTCGCCGAGCAGGGCCGCCCCGGAGGCGTCAGCACTGTCCATCAGCCGCTCGACGACCTCGTCGACCAGCGCGTCCCCGGCCGGTGCAACAACCGGTTCAATCTTGTCCGTCATCACTCGTCCGTTCCGCCTGGTCAGGGCCCGGACACCGAGCCCCGGCCAGACTTCCACATCACGGACTTACACGAAGTTTCGGACACGCTCTCGATCCGGGCGAATGGCCAGTTGGCAGCGTGTGCCACAAGGGGGCGGGTCTTCCGGAATGTGCCGTCCGGAGCTGTTCCGTTCATCGTTGGCCGGTCCACCACGTGAAGTTCCGGGCCGCGTGGTGCTCCTGGTCGGGCTGCGCGTACCGGCCGTTGCTTCGGTGGGCAGTAGAGGCAGGGTGACGTGGACCTCCAGGCCCCCGTCGGGGTTCGGGCGGGCGGTGACGGTCCCGGCATGGATCTGGGCGATGGAGCGGACGATGGACAGGCCCAGTCCGGCGCCCTGGGTGGAGCCGGTGCGCGCGGTGACGCCTCGCCGGAAGGGCTCGAACAGCTCGGGGAGGGTGTCTGCGGGCACGTAGGGTCCGCTGTTGTGGACGACCAGTCCACCGTGCGGGGATGTGCGGATCTGCAGCGCGCCGCCGCGGTGGTTGTGTCGGATCGCGTTCTGGACCAGGTTGGTCACGAGGTGGGTGAGCAGGACCGGGTTGCCCAGGACACTGACCGGGTGCAGGTCCAGGTCGACCGTGACGCCGGAGGCGGTCGCGGCGGACTCATGTTGGCGGGCCACCTCGGCGGCCACTTCGTCCAGCGCGACGGGTTCGCGGTGGGTGAGCCCTTGTTCGCCCTGGGCGAGGAGCAGCAGTCCGTCGATGAGGCGTTCGGCACGGCGGTTGGCGTCGAGGAGCTGCTGCCTGACCGTGTTGAGGCTGTCGGGTGAGGGGGAGGTGTCGGCGAGACCGATCTGGATGGCGGCGCGTTGGATGGTCAGGGGGGTGCGTAGTTCGTGGGAGGCGTTGGCGATGAAGCGCCGCTGACTGGAGAAGGCGTTGTGCAGCCGGTCAAGGAGGTCGTCGAAGGTGTCGGCGAGTTCCTTGAACTCGTCGCGGGGGCCGGTGAGGGCGATCCGTTCGTGCAGGTTCTCCCAGGACAGCCGCCGGGCGGTCGTGGTGATCGCGTGGACCGGTCGCAGGACGTGCCCGGCCATCCACCAGCCCAGCAGCATAGCGAGGAGCACCAGCAGGGCGAGTGCGATGCCGGAGACGGTCAGTAGCTCCTGCAGCATTTCGTGCCTGTATCGCGCGATGGCGTCGGTCACCGCCTCCGGCACGATGTTCGGCGGCTGCACGGCCGACTGCCGCCATTCCCCGGGCAGCGAGGGGAGCGGTCCGACGACGGGGGGTCGGGAGCCGAGCGGTGTGCCTGCTTCGGTTCCGACGGACACGGTCCTAGCAATGGCCGTGCGCTGCTGGAACCACAGGTAGATGACGGTGATCAGTAGCGTGCCGGCGAGGAAGAACAGTCCGCCGTACAGGGCGGTCAGGCGGACCCGTACGGTCGGCAGCAGGCGGCGTACCTTCCTGGGGTGGTCGGCCTGGACGGGCGGGTGGACGGGGTCGGGGTGCACGGGGTCGGGGTGCACGGGCGCCGCCTTCATATCCGGTAGCCGATGCCTGGCAGGGTCTCGATCATCGGGGGCTGTCCGAGTTTGCTGCGGAGCCTGGAGAGGGTGACGCGGACGGCGTTGGTGAACGGGTCGGCATTCTCGTCCCAGGCGCGTTCCAGCAGCTCCTCCGTGCTGACCGCCGCCCCCCTGGCCCGCAGCAGTACTTCGAGGACGGCGAACTCCTTGCGGGACAACGCCAGATAGCGGCCGTTCCGGTGGACCTGGCGGTTCGCGGCGTCGAGCACGAGGCCGCCCTTTTCCAGGATGGGTGGCAGAGCAGTCTGGGTGCGGCGGCCGAGCGCCTGGACTCGGGCGACCAGTTCGTCGTATTCGAAGGGCTTGGGCAGATAGTCGTCGGCGCCCAGCCGCAGTCCCTGGACCCGGTCGGCCACCGTGCCGGCTGCGGTGAGCATGAGGATGCGGGTGCGGGCGCCTATCCCGGTCAGCTCCCGGCAGATCTGGTCACCGTGGACGCCGGGCAGGTCGCGGTCCAGCACGAGCACGTCGTAGTCGTTGACCGCCAGCCGCTGCTGGGCGCTGGGGCCGTCGTAGGCGATATCGACGGCCATCGCGTACGCACGCAGACCCGCTGCCACCAGGTCGGCGAGCACGTGCTCGTCCTCGGCCACAAGTACGCGCATCGCTCGTTCCCTTCTTCCTGTCCGCGGGTCGCCGCCGGGCATATATCGGGCGCCGGCCTTCCCTACGCCAAGTGGTATCGCGGCGAATGTTTCTGCGGCATAACAGAAAACTGGAACGCCCATGAAATGCCGAGCCGCGTATTCCTTGGTGCCGACGGCCGAATCCGGCCTAGGACGAAGGGTACGAGAAGATGAAGATCAGCACACTGATCCGCCCTGCTCCCACGCTGCGCACGCCTTCCAGGCTCCGGCGGGGGCTGGCCGGTGTGGGGGTGGGAGTGGCGGCACTGGTGCTGGCCGGCTGCGGCGGCGGCCAGGACGGCGGCCCGAAGGTGGCCAGCCTCGGTAACGGCTCGCAAGCCGGGAGTTCGGCGAGTCCGTCTCCGGGGGCGGCGAACCCCGAGGACGCACAGTTGCAGTTCGCCCGCTGCATGCGCGACAAGGGCGTGGACGTGCCGGACGCGCAGGCGGGCGGTTCCATCAGGATCGGCGGTCCGGGCCAGGACCCGGCCAAGGTGCAGGCGGCCCTGCAGGAGTGCCAGCACTTCCTCAGCGCCGGCGGTCCGAGCATGGACGACCCGAAGGCCAAGGACATGCTCACCAAGATGGCCCAGTGCATGCGCGAGCACGGCGTGAACATGCAGGACCCGGACGGAAGCGGCTCGCTGCGCGTCGAAGGAAATGTGGACCCGCAGAAGATGGACGCGGCGAACAAGGCGTGCCAGTCGGTCATGTCGAAGCCGGCCGGCTCTGCGCCCGGGAGCGGTGCGGGATGATCCACCGACAAGAACAGGATGACGTGCCAATGAACCCTGACCACGGCGCAGCGGCCGGCCCCGGCACGGTCACCGCCCCACCCGACCCCGACCCGATCACCGCTGCCCGCCCGGTACCCGGCGCACCTGCCTCCGAGGCGGCGCGCCCTGGCCGGCAGAGACGTCGCTGGCTGGTCGTCTGCACGGCGCTGGTCTTGGTGGCAGGCTGCGCCGCAGCGTACCTCGCGGTCCACCCCACGGGAGACAAGCAGGTGGCCGGCACGGCCCGGCCGACGACAGCAGCGGTCACCAGAACCGACCTGGTGGTGCAGGACAAGGACGACGGGACGCTCGGCTTCGACGGCTCCTACACGATCACCGCGGGCTCCGGTTCCGGTCCCGGCACGGCGGGTGGCGGCCCGTCCAGGACGCCTGGTGCGTCGAACGCGGGTGCCAACGTGCTGACGTGGCTGCCCGCTCAGGGACAGACCATCGAGCGCGGCCAGCAGGTCTACCGCGTGGATGACAAGCCGGTTCCGCTGCTGTACGGGTCGGTCCCGTCCTGGCGCGACCTGAACGTGGGCGTGTCCGACGGTGCGGACGTGCAGGAGCTGAAGGAGAATCTCAAGGCCCTCGGCTACGGCAGCGACCTGGCCGACGACAAGCACTTCAGCGATGCCACCGCCCAGGCGGTCAAGAGCTGGCAGAAAGCTCAGGGGCGGTCGCAGACCGGCACGGTCGCGCTCGGGGATGTCGTGGTGGAGCCCACCGCGATCCGGGTCGCCTCCGTCACCGGGACGGTCGGCGCCCCCGCTTCCGGCGCGGTGCTGAGCGCCACCGGTACGGACCGGGTGGTCAGCGTGAACCTGGCGACCGGCAAGGTGGCCTTGGCCAAGCAGGGAGCGGCCGTGCAGGTACAGCTGCCCGGCGGCACGACGACCTCAGGTCAGATCAGCGACGTCGGCACCGTCGCCACAGCCCCCGACAACGCCGGCAGCGCGGGCCCGGCAGGCAACAACCGGGCCGGCTCCGGCACCGACAACGCCACCATCAAGGTGAAGGTCACGCTCGACCAACCCGCGGACGCGGGCAGACTCGACGGGGCACCGGTCACGGTGCTGTTCACCAGCGACGAGCACAAGAACGTGCTGGCCGTACCGGTGACGTCGCTGCTGGCCACCGTGCAGGGCACCTACGCCGTCCAGGTCGTAGCCGACGACGGCACCACCCGCCTGGTGCCCGTCACGCTCGGCATCTTCGCCGGTGGCAACGTGGAGGTCATCAGCCCGGACCTGCACGAAGGCATGAAAGTGGAGGTCCCCTCCTCATGATCCCCGTCATCGAACTCGACGGCGTCGGCAAGTCCTACCCCGGGGGCGTACACGCACTGCGCGAGGTCTCCTTGCGGGTATGGCCCGGCGAGCTGCTGGCCGTCGTCGGCCCCTCCGGGTCCGGCAAGTCGACGATGCTGCAGCTCATGGGAACCCTGGACCGGCCAACCGCGGGACACGTCAGGGTGATGGGCCACAACGCCGCCCGCCTGACCGACCGTCAGCTGTCAGCCGTGCGCTCCCGCTGGATCGGCTTCGTCTTCCAGCAGTTCTTCCTCACCCCGCACCTGAGCGCGGTGGAGAACGTCGCCACCGGGCTGCTCTACCACGGCGTGCCACGACGCCGCCGCCGCTCCCTCGCTGCCGAGGCGCTGGGACGCGTGGGCCTGGGCCACCGGCTCGCCCACCGGCCCCACGAACTCTCCGGCGGTGAACGCCAGCGCGTGGCCATCGCCCGCGCCCTGGTGGGGCGGCCCGCGATCGTACTCGCCGACGAGCCCACCGGAGCGCTGGACTCCGCCTCCGGCACCCAGGTGATGCGGCTGCTGCACGAGCTCAACGCCGACGGCACCACCATCGCCGTCATCACCCACGACCAGTCCATCGCCCGATCGATGCCCCGCCGGGTCGAGATCCTCGACGGCCGCATTCGCTACGACAGCGAACCACTCGACCCGATGACAGCCCCGGCGGCACTGCCCCCGCCGCGCTACGAGGCCAGGGAGGCGACGTGAACACCGCACCGTCCCGGACCGGGGCACCCGCCCCACTACCGGCGTCCGGCCGCCTCAGCCCCGGCGACGTCATCCGTGTCGGACTGGTAGGCGTCCGCGGGCGCCCGCTGCGCGCGTGCCTGTCCGCCCTCGGCATCGCGATCGGCATCGCCGCGATGGTCGCCATCCTCGGCATCACCGCCGGCAGTCAGGCCCAGATCGAGGCCCAGATCGCCAAGGTCGGCACCAACCTGCTCACCGCCACCACCGGACATGACCTGTTCGGAACCAAGTCCGAACTGCCCACGGAATCCGCGACCATGGTGAGCCGGATCGCACCCGTGCGCCAGGTCTCCGCCGTGGGCACGGTTTCCAACGCCACCGTGCACCGCAACGACAAGACCGACCAGCGCGACACCGCCGGCATCGCCGTCCAGGGCACCCGGCTCGACCTGCCCACCACGATCGGCGCCACGATCGCCAAGGGCACCTGGCTCAACGCGGCCACCGAGCAATACCCCGCAGTCGTCCTCGGCTCCGTCGCCGCCGACCGGCTCGGTGTCCACAGCCCCGGCACCCCCGTCTACCTGGGCGGCCAGTGGTTCACCGTCGCTGGCATCCTGAGCCCCGTCACCCTCGCCCCCGAGATCGACCGCTCCGCCCTGATCGGCTGGGACGCCGCCGCCAAGATCGGCTTCGACGGACACCCGACCACCATCTACGTACGCTCCGCCGACGAGGCGGTCAACGACGTGCACGACGTTCTCGCACAGACGGTCAACCCGCAGCACCCCGACCAGGTGAACATCAGCCGCCCCTCCGACGCCCTCACCACCGCGCTCGCCGTCAAGAACACCTTCAAGCTGATGTTCCTCGGGCTGGGAGCGATTGCCCTGCTGGTCGGAGGCATCGGAGTCGCCAACACCATGGTCATCTCCGTACTCGAACGACGAGCCGAGATCGGCCTGCGCCGGGCCATCGGAGCCGGCCGCGGCCAGATCAAGCTGCAGTTCCTCACCGAATCCGTGGCCCTCTCCGCCCTCGGCGGCCTCAGCGGCGTGGTCATCGGTCTGGCCGTCTGCGTCGGCTGGGCACGCAACCAGAACTGGCCTGTCACCATCCCCGCCCAAGCCGTCCTCGCCGGTGTAGCCGCCGCCGTCACCATCGGAGCCCTCGCCGGCCTCTACCCGGCAACCCGCGCTGCCCGCACCTCCCCCGCCGAAGCACTCGCATCCAGTTGACCACCACCGGCCGCGACCCTTCTGCTCGGGGGCCCGTCCCACGGGGCGGTTTTCCAGGGGTTGTCGCAGCACGTGGTCGGCTGGTCCGGGCCGACGGCACACATGCAGGACGCTCGGCCGGGAATCCCCGGGCGAGCGTCCTGCATGTCTGCCGTCACCGCGTTTGACCGGAGGTGAACCGCTGCGGGTTCTTCAGAGACTCTAGATTGTGACTGTGACCTGCAGGTTTGGCTGTTGGCTGTAGTACTTGGCTTCGTATTCGGCGGGTGGGGTGTGGCCGAGTTCACTGTGGAGCCGGGTGGAGTTGAACCAGTCGACGTACTCGGCGGTGGCGATCTCGACGTCGGTGAGGGTGCGCCAGGGGCCTTGGCGCTTGATGAGCTCGGTTTTGTACAGGCCGATGGCCGATTCCATCAGGGCGTTGTCCAGGGCGTCTCCGACCGACCCGATGGACGCGGCCATCTTCTCCTTGGCCAGGTGCGTGGCCAGGCGGAACGACGTGTACTGCGAGCCGGCATCGGAGTGGTGTATCAACTCCCTTGGCATGACCGGGAATCCGCCGCGGTCTCGCTGCCACAGGCCCATCTCGAGCGCGGACAGGATCAGTGGGGTCTGCTTGTTGGTGGCCGCCGACCAGCCGACGATCCGCCGCGAGAAGGTGTCGACGACGAACGCGACGTAGACGGTGCCGGCCCAGGCCGCCACGTGCGTGAAGTCCGCCACCCAGACGCGGTTCGGTGCGCTCGCGACGAAGTTGCGCTGCAGCAGGTCGGGTGCGCGGTCCACGCTCTTGTCCGAGACGGTGGTGACGATCTTCTTGCCTCGCACCGCTCCCGACAGTCCTTCTGCCTTCATGAGACGGGAGACCGTGCACTGTGCGACGGTGTGGCCGCGCCGGTTGAGTTCGGCCCAGACCTTGCGGTAGCCGTAGACGCCGTAGTTGCTCTCGTGGATCTCCTTGATGAGCGGGACGAGTTCGGCGTCGCGGCGGGCGCGGGCGGAGGTGGTGCCGCTCTTGTGGGCGTAGTAGGTGCTGGAGTGGATGCTGCAGTCGTTCGCGGTGAGCGTCCTGCAGATCGGCTCGACTCCGCCGAAGCGGTCCCGGTGCTCGTCGATGAACGCTACGAGCGTGTGTGTGGCCGGTCGAGCTCGGCCGCGAAGAAGGACGCCGCGGCCTTGAGGATCTCGTTGGCGCGCTTCAGCTCGGCGTTCTCCCGCTTGAGCGCCTTCATCGCCGCGGATTCCTCGGTCGTGGTGCCGGGCCGGGTGCCGGCGTCGGTCCGGGCCTGGCGCACCCACTTGCGCAGGCTTTCCGGGCCCACGTCGAGCTTGGCGCCGATCGACCGGATGCACTGGTACACGGTCTCGTACTGATCGCGGGTCTCCAGCACCAGGCGCACCGCCCGCTCCCGGACCTCACTGGGGTATGGCTTCCTCGTAACGGACTCGATCCTTCCAAGGGAAGGAGTCTCGGTAAAACCCGCAGCGGTTCAGCGGCGACCGATGCTCGGGGTGTCGTGGGTGCTGCGCGCCGGCTCGGCCACGGGAGCGGGCTCGTCCTGCCGTGTGAGTGCCAAGACGGCCACATGATTGCTCTTGTGATCCATATATGATCGAATGATAGCAAGTGATCCACCGGATCGCATCGCAGTCATCGGGAGGGAGCACATGTCCATCTCAGCGGAAGTCCGGCGCGCCTGGATCGTCAACGTCGTACGAGAGCTGGGCAGCGTGCGCGTGGCGGATCTGGCCGGCCGCCTCCGGATCCCGGCGGTCACTGTCCGGCGCGACATCGCGGCCCTGGCGGCTGAGGGGACGCTGCGGCGTTCGCACGGAGTGGTCTCGATTCCCGGGGACGCCGGAGCGGAAACCGGCGCCGGCCGTGAGTACGTGGTCGGGATGCTGGTACCCACCGTCGGCTCCTACTTCGACGAGGTGATCGCCGGCGCCCGTGCCGCCACCGCCGCCGCCGGTGTGCGACTGGTCCTCGGCATTTCCCCGTACGAGGCCCGGGACGACCACGCGCAGGCCGAGCGGCTGCTGGAGTCGGGTGTCGACGGGCTGCTGGTGGCCCCCAACTGGCTCCCGGGCGGGCGTCACGACGAGTACGGCTGGCTCGACGAACTCCCCGTTCCCGCCGTCCTGGTCGAACGCTGGGCCTCCCCGGGCGGTCCCGGCGCGGCGTTGGACGCCGTCGGATCGGACCATCACCACGGCGTCCTGCTCGCGCTGAGCCATCTCGCTTCGCTCGGGCACCGGTCCGTGACGCTGGCTGCCCGCGACGACACCTGGACCTCGCACCAGGTGCGAGCCGGCTACACCGAGGCCGTGCGGCTGCTCGGGTTCGAACCGCAGCCGGTCATCGACATGGAGGCTTCGCTTCCGGGCTCGGGCCGCACGGACATCGAGACCCTGGCGGACCGGATCGCGGGTTCGGTCGCCTCGGGTGTGCGAGCCGTGCTTGTCCACAACGACCACGACGCCATCCAGTTGCTGCCGTTGCTGCGCGCCCGTGGCCTGACCCTTCCCGGGGGACTCGCCCTGATCTCCTACGACGATGTGTACGCCGCGCTCGCGGTTCCGGCTCTGACGGCCGTCGCTCCGCCCAAGCGTGCTGTCGGCGACGCTGCCGCGGAGCTCCTGTTGAAACGCCTCGACTGCGATCGGGCCCGGCCCGCCCGTCGGATCCGGCTGCTACCGGGCCTGAAGGTCCGGGGTTCGTGCGGCGGCGAGCGCTGAATCCGCCCTGCCGTTTTTCCCGGCCCGAATCAGCCTGCCGCCGGTGGCGAGCCGGCCGAAGGAGTCCCCAACAGGTTGTCGGTGGTTCACATGGCCGGGCTGGAGATCGCATGATTTCAAGTGACCTGGATCCATATTGCCCCCCATGCGCCCTGGGGTCGGGGTTGTCCCCGATGTGGACGGCTGACCCTGGATCTGGATGATCATATGGTCGTAAATCTTGACGATTGATCGGCACTTTTCTATATTCGATCAGCCACTTCCGACCAAGGAGTTCGCCATGCCGTCGACCGAGCTTCCGCCCGAGGACTGGGCGCTCAGCCCGTACACCGGTTGGACCAGGGCTCACTGGGAGGCCGTCGCGGACCGCCTGCTGGCCGCCGTCAGGCGTTACGCGGGCCCGGAACACGCGCTCATCGACCTTCCCGGTGGCCGGCCGAGCCTGTCCGGGCGACGCTCGGACAGCTTGGAAGGCTATGCCAGGACCTTTCTGCTCGCGGCCTTCCGCGTGGCCGGATCCGGCGGCGCGGACCCGACGGGGCTGATGCGGAGCTATGCCCGGGGACTGGCCGCGGGCACCCGGACCCCGACGACCGAACGCGACCTCGCCGACGGCGATCAGGTCTCCTGGCCGTGCATCGACGAGCGTCCCCAGGCACTGGTGGAGGCCGCCTCCATCGCCGTCGCCCTCCGACTCACCCGCCCGTGGCTCTGGGACACCCTCGGCGAGCAGACCCGCGAACAGGTCCGCGCCTGGCTGGCCCCGGGCGTGCGGCCCTCCCCGGTCGACAACAACTGGTGGCTCTTCCCCGCCATGGTGGGCGCGTTCCTGGTCGACGCCGGCCTCGACCACGACGGCTCCGCGCAGCACGCCGTGGACCGGGGACTGACGAGGATCGAACAGTGGTACCTCGGCGACGGCTGGTACACCGACGGCCGCCCGCGCGCCTTCGACCACTACAACGGCTGGGCCTTTCACCTCTACCCCCTCCTGCACGCCCACTTGAGTGCCGACGGCGACCTGCTCAAGAGGTACGGCCCCCGCCTCGCCGCTCACCTCGACGGATACGCCGGCACCTTCGGTGCCGACGGCGCCCCCATGCACCAGGGCCGCTCGCTCATCTACCGCTTCGCCGCCGCCGCGCCGCTCTGGGCAGGAGCACTCACCGGTCACAGTCCACTGGCGCCGGGCACCACCCGCCGCCTCGCCTCCGGCGCCCTGCGGTACTTCGTCGACCGCGGTGCCGTCGACGCGAACGGCCTCCTCCCGCTCGGCTGGTTCGGCGAGTACGAGCCGATGGTCCAGACCTACTCGGGGCCCGCCTCGCCTTACTGGGCGAGCAAGGGCTTCCTGGGCCTGCTGCTCCCGGCCGACCACCCCGTCTGGACGGCCGTCGAGGAGCCGGGCCCGGCCGAGAGCGCCGACAGGGTCCTCGCACTGCCGCAGCCCGGGTGGCTGATCCAGTCCACGGCCGCCGACGGCCTGGTCCGCCTGCACAACCACGGCAGCGACGACCAGCCGGCCGACCAGGTGCTGCCGGACAACCCGCTCTATTCGCGGCTCGCCCACTCCACGGCCACCGGGCCGGTCTTCGACGGCCCTCCCGACAACCACTTCGGACTGGTGATCGACGGTGAGGTCAGCGAACGCGGCCGGATCCGCCCGCTCGGTGCCGGCGACGGCTGGGCCGCCTCCGCGCACCGGCCGCGGATCGGAGGCCGCGAACTGCCCGGCGTCACGGTCACCTCGCTGGTCCTCGCCCGCGGCGCCGACGAGGTCCACGCCCACCTGGTCGGCGGCGCCGAGCCCGGTACCGCGGTACGGCACGGCGGTTGGGCCGTGGCGGGAAGAACGGCCGAGACGGCGACGGACGGGTTGCTCGCCAGTGTCGCCGTCACCGATCCGCAGGGAGCGCGACTGGCCTCGGCACTGACGAACATCGAGGGCTTCACGGCCGCCGACGCGCGGTGGCTGTCCCGTGGCACCGCCCTCGGGGCGATCGGCGCGGTACCGGTGCTGGTCGGCACCACACACGCCGGGACCACGATGTTCGTCAGCGCCGCGAGGCTCGACCGGTCCGGGTCCGGAGGCTTCCCCGGTCCTCGTGTGCACGTGCAGGGGGCCAGGATCCGCGTCTCCTGGCCCGGAGGCGGCGAACACGAGGCCGAACTCCGCGTGGGAGGGGTCACCGTCGCAACCGTCCGCCCGGGCGATTGATCCTGGTGCGGCTGGGGGTTTTCCAGGGGGTACCAGGCTCGACGCGCTGCCCGGGCCCGCGGCGCGCTTCCTCGACCGACCGAGCCGCTGGGCAGGTGGGCGCGCTCGGCGGCACTACCTGCCGGGCTCCCCGCCGCAGGAGGCCCGCACCTTCAACTCGGGCAGCAGCCGGACGTGGTGGACGGGCAGCTCGGACCCGCCGGCGATGCGGCGCAGCATGAGTTCGACCGCCTCGGTGCCCACCGCCCGCTTGGGTGGGGCGACAGCGGTCAATGATGGCGTGGCCAGCGCCGCGAAGACGTCGTCGTACGAGATCAGCGCAACGTCCTCGGGCATGCGCAGCCCGCGGGCGTGCAACAGGGGTGCCAGTTGGATGGCTTCCTGGTCGTTGTGGATCAGGACCGCCCGTACGCCGTTCGTCACGGCCTCGGCGACCTGTGCGGCGAGGGCCTCCGAGTCGAGCCCGGGGCGGTGGATGTCGATCACTGCTTGCGGCTCAAGCCCGAGCAGCCGGACGCCTTCCGCGTAACCGGCCCGGACCTGGTGCGCCGTCCAGGTGTCCTCGCGGGCGGCCAGCAGCACCGACTTGTGTCCCAGCCGGACCAGGTGGTGCAGGGCCAGCAAGGCACCGTGATGGTGGTCGGAGCCGACCGAGTCCAGCTCGGCGGCGGCGCTGTCCGGTGGGGCGAGACGCTCGACCAGCAGGGCCGGTACCGGCAGGTCGCGGACCCAGGACGTGTCGCCGGGCGTGGCACCCGGCCAGTTGGGAGTGAGCAGTAGGCCGTCGACACCGGAGTCCAGCAGCTGGTCCGCCTGGGCGCGGTCGTCCGTGGACTCGTAGGAGGCGATTCCCAGCGCCAGCCTTGCCCCGGCGGCCGTGGCCGCCTTGCGGGCCCCGTCGATCACCTCGTCGAAGTAGGAGCCGATCGTCGGCACGAGCATGCCGATCACCCGGTCCTGCCCTGCCGGGCCGGTCGTGGTCGCGTGCGGGAGCGAGACGGCGCCATGCGAGCGGAGCAGCAGGCCCTGGTCTGCGAGGGCCGCCACGTCTCGGCGCACCGTGATCGGGGCGGCGCCGATCCGGGCTGCCAGATCCATCACCCGGACCGTGCCCAGTTCGCGGACGACATCGAGGATGCCGGCCCGCCGTTCCTCCGCGGTGATGGTCATGGCTTCCCTTCTCCCACCCGACGCACGGAGGCGACGGTGCGCTGTCCCGGAGCAATTAGTATCACTCGGTCATGCATCGACCGAGTAGACGCCGGCAGGGACTGCACGCACGGGGCGGCGCCGGAACGGATCGGACACGACGCGCGACCACCTCGTCGTCCGGCGGGGGCCGAATTCGGGCGGTCCAGCCGGACCCGACGGCGGTGGTCGGCCACCCGTCGGCAACGTCGGACCAAGCCGTCGGGAGCGCCGCGTTGACAGCCTGCCCGGCCGTGTTTAGCGTGCGAGGTATGACCACTCCCGTGCGGACGCGCTGGGGTGATGCGGGCCTGCCGGTCGAGTTGACGAGCTTCGTGGGACGTCGGCAGGACATCGGTGCGGTCAAGGGAGCCCTGTCCGAGGCCCGGGTGGTGACGCTGACGGGTGCCGGTGGCGTCGGCAAGACCCGGCTGGCGATGCGAGTGGCCACGGAGCTGCGGCGGGCGTTCGCTGACGGTGTGCGTTTCGTCGACCTGTCCACCGCGACGGACCCTGCGGCGATGAGGTCCTCGGTGGTGGATGCGCTGGGAATCCACGACCAGTCGACCCGTGACAGTACGGACGTCATCGCGGACTTCCTGCGCGACCGGCAGATGCTGCTCGTCCTCGACAACTGCGAGCAGATCGCCGGTGACTGCGCGTCCCTGGTCAACGCCTTGATCCGCCGGTCCCCGCGGATACGGATCCTGGCGACGAGCCGCGAGCGGCTGTGGGTCACCGGCGAGTACGTGTGGCGGGTGCCCTCACTGTCCGTCCCGGACAAGGAGGGTGAGGCGGACGGTGCGCGTACTTCGACGGCGCCGGCGGAGTACCCGTCGCTGGCGCTGTTCGCGGAGCGGGCCGCCATGGTCGGCGGGACCTCTCCGGACAGGGAGGACTGGCCCGACGTGGCCGAGCTGTGCCGCATGCTGGACGGCCTGCCGCTGGCCATCGAGCTGGCCGCGGCCCAGACCCGGATGTTCTCGCCGGCTCAGCTCGTGCGGCGGTTCGACGAGCGGCTCGGCTCCCTCCGCGGGCTGGACCGTGCGGCGCCACCCCGGCACCGCACGCTGGAAGCGGCGATCGACTGGAGCCACGAGCTGTGCTCGCCCGCGGAGCGGCTGCTGTGGGCACGGGCCTCGGTCTTCGCGGGGTGGTTCGGCCTGGACGCGGTCGAAGGTGTGTGCTCGGGCGAGGGCCTGCCACGGGAGAAGGTCATCGACACGATCGCCGGGTTGGTGGACAAGTCGGTCCTCGTCCCGGAGGAACATCTGGGGGAGGTGCGGTACCGGCTGCTGGAGACCCTGGCCCGGTACGGGCGCGCCCGGCTGCGCGAAGCGGGTGACGAGAAGACCCTCACCCGGCGCCACCGTGACTGGTACCTCCGGCTGGCGGAGCAGATGGCCGCAGAGTGGTTCGGCCCGGACCAGTTGGAGTGGGCGCGACGGCTGCAGCGTGAGTACCTGAACCTGCGCGCCGCCATGGAGTACTCCCTGGCGCCGCCGCTCGGAGAAGGACGGGTGGGGCTGAGGTTCACTGCCGCACTGATGCCGTACTGGTACGGAGGCTGCCAGCTGAGTGAGGGACGGGTGTGGCTGGAGCGAGCCCTGGCCTCGGACCGGGAGCCGACCCTCGCCCGCGCCATGTCCCTGCGGAACCTGGCCTCGATCTGCGCGATCCTGCGGGACTTCCCCGTGGCCGAGGGGGCCCTCCGGGAGTGCCGGGCTCTGGCCGATCACCTGCACGACCCACTGGTGGCCGCACAGACGGCGGCCACCGAGGCTCACCTGGCGGTGATCCGCAGCGACTATGCCACGGCGCTCGATCGCGCGACGGCGGCGCTGGCGTTCCCCGGTTACGCCGTACGGCCGGAGCGCGCGGCGCTGCTCCCCACGCTGGCCATCGCGTGCGCGCTGCTCGGCGACTACGACGGGGCTGCCTCCGCCTTCGAGGAGGCGCAACGGTGCAGTGCGGAGTCCGGGGCGCGTTTCGACCTGTCCTGGGCACTGGTCGGCCGGGCCATCGCGGCGCTCTTCGCGGGTGAGAACAGAGCGGTGATCAGGTTCGCGCGGGAGGCCATGGTGATCGCGCGCGACTTCCACAACGCGCTCTGCATATCCAAGGCTCCCACCCTCCTGTTCTGCTCCACGGCGGCCGACGGCGATTTCACGCGCGGCGCCGTGCTCCTCGGAGTGCAACGGCGGATCTGCCACGCGCTCGGCGTTTCCGGATTGGCCAACGACGCAGAGACGGTCCTGATCAATGCCACCACGTCGCAGATCAGGAAGGAACTCGGCGAGAGGTCCTTCGAAGCAGCAGTGGCCCGTGGTTTCGCCCTCGACCTCGACGAGGCGATCGACTACGCACTCGGCACCGAGGCCGAGCCCGCAGGGGCCGTCGAAGCGAGCACCAAAGCGGCCGAGCACAGTCCGCTGACCGCCCGCGAACAGCAGGTCGCGGAGCTGGTGTCGCAGGGAATGTCGAACAAGCAGATCGCCGCGGACCTGGTGCTCTCGCCGCGCACGGTCGAAGGACACGTCGAGCACATCCTCGCCAAGCTCGGTCTGACCTCCCGCGCCCATATCGCCGCCTGGATCGCGCACCACCGGACCGGCCAGGATTGACCGCCCACGGGCAGCCGGATAGCGTCAAAAGGGACATGAGGGCAACCGCGCCAGGCTCACGGAAGGACCCCTCACCCGTCCAAGCCGCACTGATCGGCCGTCGGCGTGAGGTGTCCCAGGCCAAGCGGTTGTTGCGGAAGGCCCGGCTGCTGACCCTGACGGGATCCGGGGGAGTAGGCAAGACCCGTCTCGCGATGCAGGTCGCCGCCGACCTCGGCCCGCGCTTCGCGGACGGTGTGTGGTTCGTGGATCTGAGCGCGGTGGAGGACGGCGAACTGGTGGCGGAAACCGCCTCGGTCACCGTCGGGATCCGCAGCCTCTCCGATCAGCCGCCGGTCGAGCTTCTCTGCGCATACCTGAAGACCGCGCGAGCGCTGATCGTCCTGGACGGCTGCGAGCACCTCCGCCCGGCCTGTGCGGATCTCGTCGGCTGCCTGCTGCAGGCGGCCCCCGGCCTTCGTATCCTGGCGACCAGCCGCCAGACTCTGGGCATGTACGGTGAGACGATCATGTCGGTACCGCCGCTTGCCGTTCCGGAGCCGTACCGGCCCCGCCGGGTGGCCGCGACGGGCCGCTACGAGGCGGTCAAACTCTTCTCGGCACGAGCGGCGGCCGTCGCACCGGACTTCGCCCTCGACGCGGCCAACCACGAGACGGTGAGCCGGTTGTGCCAACGCCTGGAGGGCCTCCCGTTGGCCATCGAACTCGCCGCGGTGCAACTACGCTGGGATTCCCCCGAAACGCTCCTGCGCAAGCTGGAGGACCATCTTGAGCCGCTCGGCGGGGCGGACGGATCCTCAGCCCCGCGCCACCAGACCCTGCGGGCGTCCATCGACTGGAGTTTCGACCTGTGTTCCCCGGCGGAGCAGGCGCTCTGGTCGCGGGTGTCGGTCTTCGCCGGGTCGTTCGACATGGATGCTGCCGAGGCGGTCTGCTCCGGAGACGGTATCGCCCCGTCGCAAGTGGTCGACCTGATGGCGGGCCTGCTGGACAAGTCGGTACTGATACGGCAGGACACGGGATCCCAGGTGCGCTACCGCCTGTTGGACACCCTCCGGCGGTACGGGCGGGCGCGCTTCGCCACGTCCGAACAGGAGGCGGGCCTTCGCCGCCGGCACCGGGACTGGTACTACGCCATGGCCGTCGAGGCGGAGGGCCAGTGGGTGGGCCCCGAGGAGGCGGCGTGGCTGTCCCGCCTGCAGGCCGAGCACGCCAACATACGCGCGGCCCTGGAGTTCTGCGTCACCGAGCCCGGACAGGCACAGGCGGGGATGGAATTCATGTCGGCGTTGTGGATCCACTGGATCTGCAGCGGCTCCCTGAACGAGGGCCGTCACTGGCTCGGCCGATTGCTCGCGCTGGTGTCCGAGCCTTCTGCGGCCAGGGCCGAGGCGCTGTGGTTGTGCTCTCTGTTCCACCTGCTGCAGGGATCCGTCGACGAGGCGATCCCGTTGCTGCAGGCATCCGAAGCCCTGGCCGGCAAGCTGGACGATCAGCTCCTGGCGGCACGGGTGGCGCATGGCTGGGCACTGTCCGCCCTGCTCGGCGGCGAGCCGCTGCAAGCCGTGCCGCTGCTGCGCCACGCACTGGACGGCTACCGGGCCGGCGGTCTGCGCATCGGGGAGATGCTGGCCCTCTACGGACTTGCCACGGCGTGCTCCGTCCTCCACGACCCGCGGGCCGCTGACTTCGGCGAGGAGTGCCTCGGCCTGTGCGACGCGCATGGTGCCCCCTTGTCGAGGTCGTACGCCCTGTGGGCGATGGGACTCGACACCCTGCGACGGGGCGACCCGCAACAGGCAGGCGAACTGGTCCAGGCCGGTCTTCGGCTCAGGTGGCCGATGAACGATCGCTGGGGCGTAACCCTGAGCATCGAGGTCCTGGCCTGGACGGCCGCATCGAGAGGTCAGGCGGAACGGGGCGCCAAGCTGCTCGGCGCGGCCGACACCATGTGGCACGCGGTCGGCAGCGCACGGCCGAGACACCTGGTAGGCGGACGCGAGCAAGCCGCCAGGGAACTGCAGCAGATCCTCGGCCGGAACAGGTTCGACGAAGCTTTCCGACGCGGCGCCGTGCTGACCCTGGACCAGGCCGTCACCTACGCCCTGGACGAGCCGGCAGAACGCCCGGGCGGTCCTGCCTGACGGGGCGGGCGAGCCCTGCCCGCCAGGGATGCGACGGGTACCGCCCCGAGGTGGCCTCGGTGGGGGCCGAGCTGCACGTGCATGGGCAGTCCCACTGACTGGGAGCCCGGCAGCGGCGGCCTCCGGGAGAACGTCGCCGCCCTCTGGCGTGCCTCAGCTGTCGTTGCGCGCCGAACGCCCTTTCGTCCCCGGGAACGGCAGCAGCAGATCCACGTTGCGGTCGCCGGGCGTACCGGCGAGCGGCACGCCCCAGGGCACGTTGGCGGCGATCTCGCGGTGCAGCGAGGGCAGCCAGGTCCGCCCGTCGGCGGGATCGGGCCGGGCCGGGGTGTCGTGGTCGACCATGGTGCACAGGACGGACAGCGCTCCGTCGCGGTTGTCGACCAGTTCGACCAGCCGCGCCTGGCACGGCCAGTCCATCACCGCGCACGTGGTGACCTCCCAGAACCCGTGGCCGAACCCGGTCGGGTCCGGACGTGGCCGCACCATGTTGAAGTGCCGATGGCCGTTGAGCCAGAGCACCACGTTGGGGAACCGGTGCAGCAACGCGAGCAGGGCCTGCGGCTCCACCAGCGGCAGCGGCCCGGAGGAGTCCCCGGCCAGGCCCCGACGGTTGACCAGAGTGTCGGGGCCGTGGTGCGAGAGGATGATGACGGGGTGGTCCTCGTGCGGGGTGCGCGCCTCGTCGCCGTCGGCGCGGCGGTAGCGTGAGTGTGCCTCGATCAGCCGTTGTTCGAGCCAGCGTCCCTGCTCGGCATCCAGGCAGCCGTCGGCGCCGCCCGCCAGGCAGTTGGTGTCGAGGGCGATCATGCGCACGCCGGACTCCGGGTCGTCGTACGTGTAGTAGGCGGTACCTTCGCGCAGGTTGTCCCGGGTGAAGCCGTGACCGTACGGGCGTCCGCCTGTCCGGAAGTGCTCGGCCACGAACTCCGCGCGGGTGATGCCGCGCCGCTCCACATCGGGGGTGACCGGCAGTTGGTGGCCGGAGAGGAAGGCCTCGGGGTGCTCGGTGAACAGGTCGAGCGCGTGGTCCCGCTCGACCCCGGGGGGCAGGTCGACCGGCTTGCGCCCGCCGACCAGGTACTCCAGCACCGAACGGGTCAGGGCGCCGACTCCCTGGGTGAGCGCTTCGTGGTTGCCGAAACAGGCCAGCCACGGCAGTTCCAGTCCGGGCGCGTCGAACTCGGCGGTCGCCGCGCGTAGTAGCCCCGGGTGGTGCGGGAAGCCGTACCACTCGCACCAGAGGTCCGGGCCGTGCGTGCCGTCCCCCTCCGGCTGCCAGTAGATCCGGTCGGGCCAGTCCCGGCTCTGCACGCCCTGGTACCCCGGCCCACCCGAGTCGGGCCGGACCCGCCCGCCCTCCAACAGGGCGAGGAACATCTGCATCTCGTTCCACTGGGCGTTGTCGATCACGTCGCCGGTGGTCACCACCAGGCTCAGCGGCGCGCCGGTCACGGGACTGCCGTCCAGCCCGTTCAGCGTGCGCACCACGGCGTCCACCGCGTGCGCCGTCAGCGCCTCCTGGGGACGCTGCACCGGTAGCAGGGCGGCGAACCGTGGGTCGTCGCCCTCGCGGTTGAAGAACTCGAAGCGCGCCGGTGACTGCACGTCCCCGATCTGGAAGTCCGTCACATGGCCGATGCACAGCAGCGTGCGCCGGTCGCCGACCGGGGGCCGCCGCCGGCCCTCCCCGAGCAGGTCGTCGCGGATCACATGCGGCTCGCCGTCCTGGAACTCCAGCTCCCGGTAGGGGCCTACGGTGCCTTTCCGGAGGACCCGGCCGCGCCCGATGGTCCGGTGCAGCGTGGTGTGGTGCGATCCGCCCATGAGCCTGCCTTCCGTGGACCTCGCTCCGGCGACAGCCGCGTTCCGCGCCTGAACTCCTCACACGGTGGTCCGCCGGCGCGGTGCCTCGTTCAGGACCGCACGACCCGGGGTGCGGCCGGCTCCAGTCGCAAGGCCACCCGGGCGCCCACGGCGTGCTCGTCGAACGGGCGGGACGGGGTGTCCACCCGGATGACCTGCCCGTCGCCGTGCTCCAGCCGCACACTCAGCCGGGTCACCGGTCCGAGGAAGGACCGGGTGACCACGACACCGGTGAGTTCGTCCGGCGCGGGCGAGCCGTCGAGGGCCCTGATCCGGATCTCCTCCGGCCGGACGATCAGCTTAACTCCTGTGCCCCGAGGCTGCTCGGCCGCAGCGGCCGCCGCGATCCGCCGTCCGTGCACCCTCACATGGCCGCCCTCGGCGACACCGGGCAGCAGGTTGCTGACACCGACGAACCGGGCCACGAAAGCGGTTGCCGGCTCGTGGTAGATCCTGGACGGCGCGGCCAGTTGCTCCAACCTGCCGTCGGACATCACTCCCACCCGGTCGGAGATCGCGAGTGCTTCTTCCTGGTTGTGGGTGACGAAGAGAGTGGTGGTGCCCAGTTCCCTCTGGATCCGGCGGATCTCCTCGCGCAGGTTAACCCGGACGTTGGCGTCGAGCGCGGACAACGGTTCGTCCAGCAGGAGGACTTTCGGTGAGATGGCCAGGGCGCGGGCCAGTGCCACTCTCTGCTGCTGCCCGCCGGAAAGTTCGTGTGGGTAGCGTTCGGCGTGGGCGGTCAGCCCGACCAGGTCCAGGAGCTCCGCGGCCCGGGCACGTCGGCGGGCGGTGGGCTCCTTCCGTACCCGCAGGCCGAACCCGACGTTGACGATGGCTGTCATGTTGGGGAAGAGGCTGTAGCTCTGGAAGACCATGCCCATGTCCCGCTTGTCCGGCGGTACCCGGGTGATGTCTCTGCCGTTTACCACGACCCGTCCACCGTCCGGGGTCTCGAAACCGGCGATGATCCGCAGAGTGGTGGTCTTGCCGCATCCGCTCGGACCCAGCAGGCTGACGAACTCACCGGCCGCGAGAGTGAGGTCGAGCCCCTCCAGCGCCGTGGTGCGGCCGAAGGACTTGCGGACCGTCTGCAGCTCCAGGTGCGCCATCGCTCGCCTTCTTCCGATCTTCGGCTTCCGATCTCCGGTCGCCGGCCCGGGCCGTAGTGAAGTGTCACGGTGACGACCGCCCGCGGCGGCCCACGAACGAGATCGCCAGCAGCAGTGCGAAGGCGGTCAGGATGGCCGCAAGGGACACCGCGACCGACAACTCGGCGTCGCCCTTGCCGAGCAGGTTGATCGTGACCTGGAAATTGTCGAAGTTCAGCAGTGAGGCCACGGTGAACTCACCCAGCACCAGTGCCACAGCCAGGAACGACGCCCCGACCAGAGCACTGCGGATGTTCGGTACCACCACCCGCAGCAACACGGTCGGCCAGGAGGCCCCGAGTCCCCTGGCGGCCTCGGCAAGTGTCCGCAGGTCGATCGCGGCCAGGCCGGCGTCGATGGCCCGGTAGCCGAAGGGCAGCACCAGCACCACGTAGACGAACGTCAGTGTGAGAGGCGAGTCGCCAAGCAGGTAAGCCACCCAGGCATAGAGCGGGGCGATACCGACCACCAGAACGATTGCGGGGATCATCAGCGGTAGGAGGCAGAGGAACTCCACCGGCCGACGAGCCCTCGGCAGCCTCAGCCGCACCCAGGCGAGGGTCGGTACCAGGAGGAGCAGCATCGCCGAGACGGTGAGCCCGGCCAGCGTCAGGGAGGTCGTGACCGCGGAGACCAGTGCCGGGGTGTCGCCGATCGCCGCCCAGGCCCGGAAGCCGCGGCGTCCCCCGCCTTCCCGAGTGCTGAACTCCAGCATGGCCGCCAGCGGAAGCAGGAAGAAGATGCCCAGTGGCACCAGGACCGCCCCGCGGAGCAGCGCTGACCGGCGTCGCCCGCGGGTCCACGGGGGAGGGGTCGAACGGTTGGACGCTGCGGCGGCCAGGGGAGAGGGGGCCGGGGGCGGGGCCGAGGCGCTCAACGCAGCCACCTCGCGGCACGGCGCAGGAGCAGCGCGTACAGCACCATGACGACCGCGACGACTACGATCATGCTGAATCCGAGGGCCTTGCCGATGTTCTGCCGGCCCAGCAGCACCTCGCTGGTGAAGTAGTTCCGGATCTCCAGCGGAACGATCGGGCTGCCTTGTGACACCAGGGCGGCCGCGGTCGCGTACGCCGAGAAGGCGTTGGCGAACAGCAGTAGGCTCGCGCCGAGAAAGGACGGCCCGAGGACCGGCCCCGCCACGTGCCGCCAGTACCGCCAGGTCGAGCCCCCGAGACTCTGCACCGCCTCGCGCCACTGCGGCCGCAGGCCGTCCAGGGCAGGCAGGAACACGATCACCATGAGCGGGATCTGGAAATACGAGTAGACGAGGATCAGACCCGGCATGTCGTACAGCCACACGCCGTTGGCGAAGATGTCGATGCCCAGGTGGTCCTTGAGGTACACCGTGACCAGTCCGGTGAGGCCGAACGTGGCGATGAACGCGAACGCCAGGGTGACGCCGCCGAATTGGGCCAGAACCCCGCACCCCGCGAGGACCGTCCGGCGCAGGGTCCCGTCCGGCCTCGCCGTGGTGACCGCCCAGGCGAGCAGCGATCCCAGTACGGCGCCGACCATCGCAGCGGTCGCGGAGAGTTCGATGCTGCGGACGAACGCCTCCAGATAGACGCCTCTGCTCAGGACACGGACGTTGGCGGTCGAGAGGTGCCCGTCGTCTCCCTGGAAGGCGCCCACGACGACGACGAGGGTGGGGTAGATCAGGAAGACCCCGACGTAGGCCAGGAAAGGGAGGACTCCGAGATACGGGGTCAGGGTGCGGAGACCGGGCCATGCGGCCGTGGGACGTCCCTTCCAGCGGTGGCGCGGTGAGGGACGTCCCGTGTCAGCCGACCGCACTTGCCCAGTGCTCCGACAGATACTGCTTGGCTGCGTCCACCTGCTGCGGGGTGAGGTAGACCGGTGTGCCTTCGACTGGCGGAAGGTTGTCGAGGGCCTTCTGGTCGATGGTGCCAGCCCTCTTCATCGCCTCGGCGCGGACGGGGTGGGCGAAGCCGGCCAGGAAGTTGTTCTGGCCCTGATCGGAGTAGAGGAACTCCTCCCACAACCGGGCAGCGGCCGGGTGAACCGCGTCCTTGTTGATCGCCTGGGCGTAGTAGGAGCCTACGGCCGTGTTCTCGGGGACGACGACCTTCCAGTCGATCTGGCCCACGAGCTTCGCCGTCGCAGCGGTGTGCAGGTAGTCCCAGTCGAGGACGACCGGGGTCTGGCCGCTCGCGATGGTGGCCGGGGTCGGGGTGATCGGAAGGAAGTTTCCGATCTTCTTCAGTTGAGCGAAGAAGTCGACTCCGGGGGCGATGTCGTCGGGAGAGCCGCCGTTGCTCAGAGAGGCCGCGACGACGCCGTAGAACGCGGAGGCCGCCTGGGTCGGGTCGCCCTCAAGGGCGACCTTGCCCTTGTACTCCGGTTTCAGCAGATCCTGGATGGAGGTGGGTGCGGGAACCTTCGAGGCGTCGTATCCCACGGACATGAAGCCGCCGTAGTCGCTGGCCCACAGGCCGTCCGGCTGCTTCAGCGGGGCCGGGATGTCCTTCCAGGTCTGCACCTGGTAGGGGGCGAAGAGGCCGGTGTTGGCGAGCACGACGTTCTGTCCGAGATCGAAGACGTCCGGTACGCGGTCCGTGCCGGCCAGTTGTTTCGCCGCATTGATCTCCTCCTGGCTGGAGGCGTCAGGCTGGCTGGACACGACCTTGATACCGAATTTCTGGGAGAACTCGTCGATCGTACGGCCGTAGTTCGCCCATTCGGGAGGCAACGCGATGACGTTGAGACGGCCTTCCTTCTGGGCTGCGGCCACCAGCTGGTCCATACCGCCGAAACCGGCAGCCGAAGTCGCTGTCGCGGCTGTCGTTCCGGAATTTCCGCCATTCGAGGCGGGGGGCGAACCGCATGCGCTCACGATCAGGAGCGTGCTGACAAGCAAACCGAGAGTGATGGTTGCCCGCTTGCGCACCATGGGCCGATCTCCTTCCTCGTACGTTGCCGGCTGGTTGCCGCCGGCTGTCGAGGGTGCAGTCCTGCCGGCCAGAATGACGGTGCAGTCCTGGTGGCCGGAATACGACGGGCTTGCTCCGGTGCCGCTTTCACACACAGTACCTGGACGGGTGCGATCTGACGGTTGCCACTCCCACCGAGGCCTGCCTAACCTGCGGGTATGGGCTTCACCGAGCAGCCACCTCGGGGTGCTGCCGTAACCGGGCTTCCGCTTGAGCTGACCAGCTTCGTCGGGCGGAAGCAGGAGATCCGAGAGGTCAGAGAGCTGCTTTCCGCCACTCGCGTCGTAACCCTGGTGGGCCCGGGGGGCGTGGGGAAGACCCGATTGGCAGTCCAGGCGGCAGCCCAGGCTCGCAGGCTGTACAAGGACGGAATCTGTTTCCTCGATCTCGCGCCACTTCAGGACGGCGACCTGCTCGCCTACACGGTGGTGGAGGCGTTGGGGATAGACAGCCAGAGTTCGCGCGACAGGGTGAACCTCATCACGGACCATCTGCGTGAACGGCAGATGCTACTGGTGTTCGACAATTGCGAACATGTGACGCCGGAATGCGCGCGGCTCATCAACACCATGCTCCGCTCAGGTCTCCACGCACGGGTTCTGGCGACGAGCAGGCAATCGCTCGGTGTCACCGGCGAATATATCTGGTCGGTACCGCCGTTGGCCGTACCAGATCCCGACGGGGCGGGAAACGTCGGCGCCGTTTCCGACTATCCGGGGCTCGCCCTGTTCGCGGAGCGGGCCGCGCGGGTCGCGGAGTTCACGCTGACCGAGCAGAACTGGCTCGATGCGGCACGGCTGTGCAAGCGATTGGACGGCCTGCCGCTGGCGATCGAGCTGGCTGCCGCGCGCACCCGGGTCCTGTCCCCGGGCGACATCCTCAAGCGACTCGACGACCAGTTCCGCCTGCTCACCTCCGACGACCGTGCCGCTCCCGCCCGGCACCGCACCCTCCGGGCGGCGGTCGACGGGAGCTACGATCTCTGCTCGCCGCAGGAGCGCCTGTTGTGGGCGCGGGCATGCGTCTTCGCCCGGCGGTTCGGCCTCGATGCGGCGGAGAACGTGTGCGGTGACGAGGACCTTCCGCCCGAGCAGGTCCTGGACGTCCTCTCAGGCCTCGTGGACAAGTCGGTCCTGGTCCGGGAGGAACATGCCGGCGGAGTGAAGTACCGACTGCTGGACGCCATCGCCCACTACGGACGCACCAAGCTGCGCGAGGCGGGGGAGGAAGAGGAACTGGAGCGGCGTCACCGGGATTGGTACCTACGCCTGGCCCAGCGCTTCGACGCCGAGTGGTTCGGCCCCGACCAGGTGCGGCAGTCCCGGCAGATGCGCGAGGAGCACGACAATCTCCGCGCCGCTCTCGCCTTCTGCCTGAACACGCCCGGGGAAGGCCAGAGCGGCCTCGTGATGCTCACTGCGCTCATCCACTACTGGGTTTCCTGCGGACACGTCACCGAGGGTCGGTACTGGCTTGAGCGCGCGCTCCCCATGAACACGGAACGGACCATCCCCCGCGCCAGAGCCCTGCGCAGCCTCGGGGTGCTGGCGGGCATGCAGGGAGACTCCTCGGCGGCTGCCCCGGCCCTGTTGGAATGCCGTGACATCGCCCAGAGTCTCGGTGACGACATCCTGGACGCGAACGCCTTGGCCATGGTGGGACAGGTCGCCCTGGCTGATCGTGACGCGAAGGCGGCTCTCGCGTATCTGCAGGAGGCGGACAAGCGCCTGCTGGAGCTGAATCATCCGCGAAAGCGGCATATCTACATACTGACCCTGCTCGGCGTGGCCAGGTTCGCGCTCGGCGAGTTCGACGAGGCGGTAGCGGTCGCCGAGGAGCTACGGGACATCAGTGCCCGGCTCGGCGAGCGCTGGTTCCTGGCGAAGGCGCAACTTACCCTGGGCCTCGCCCAGTTCGGCCAAGGCGATCCGGCAGCGGCTGCCAGGAACGCTCACGACGCACTGGAGATCGGGCGCGAGTTCGACGACACTCCGACCATGGGGCTGGCCATCATGATTCTTATGTGGGCCGCCATGGCAACCGGTGACTATCAGCGCGGCGCCCAGCTCCTGGGGGCATGCCGAGGTATCTGGCAGGTGTCCGGTGTGCTCACCGGTAACTCCCAGGTGTTCGATCCCACGACTGCTCCGCTCGAAGCCAAGGCCCGGGACGCGCTCGGCGACAGAGACTTCCGAGCCGCTGTCGACCGCGGCGCCGGACTGGATCTCGACCGGGCCACTGAGTACGCACTGGGAAATGGCGAGGCGGCTCCTGTCCCGATTGTTGCCCCGAAGGCCGCCCAGGCGGACAGCCCACTGACGAAGCGTGAGCAACAGGTCGCGGAACTTGTGGGGCAGGGTATGTCCAACAAAGAAATCGCGGCCAGCCTGGTGGTCTCGCCGCGCACTGCAGAGGGGCACGTGGAGCGTGTGCTCGCCAAGCTCGGTTTCACCAAGCGTGCTCAAATCGCCGTGTGGCTGACGGAATCGCGCAGCGACTGATGAACCGCACCGGTTCGAACGGAGGCTCGCTCCGAGCGTCACGGCAGACCCGTCCCCATACCCCGTCGAACTGGGAGGTCGAGCGGAACGCGTGGTCGCCGAGCGGAGTCAGAGCCCACCTGGAGTCAAGGCTTCCCTATAAGAGGACGTTAAGACCGACCGGCAATAGGCAGTCGCTGTCGCACGTAAGGCGGGGTGGATGCAGTACGGGCACGGGTCCACGTGATCATGGAGTTCTCTACGCTCAGTGATCACGAAGGACGGCCGTGCCCGCGCTGCCATCTTGCCTGCTCGAACCCCTCTGGGACCAGTTCGCTGCACTCTTGCCTGCCCGGGAAGCGTTCGTCGCGAACCATCCGCTGGGCTGCCACCGCCGCCGGATCGCTGACCGGACGGTCTTCGAGCACATCGTGCTCGCGCTGGTCCACGGCTCCGGCTACGAGCGCGTCTCCACCCCTGGATGCTCCGACCGCACGATCAGGCGGCGTGTCAAAGAGTGGGCCGAGCAAGGGATTTCCGAATCTGTGCACGCTCTCGCGCTCGAGGCCTACGACCGGATGATCGGCCTCGGTCTGGGCGAGATCTCGGTGGATGGCTGTATCACCAAGGCCCCGTCCGGCGGTGACAAGGCCGGGCGCTCGCCGGTCGACCGGGGCAAGCAGGGTCTGAAGCGCTCCGTCGCCACCGACGCCTGCGGCGTCCCGCTCGGGATCGTCTCCGACGGGGCCAACCGGCACGACTCGCCCCTGCTCGGCCCGACCCTGGACGCCGCCAAGGACCAGGTCGGCGCGCTGCCGGAAGCCGTCAACGTCAACCTCGACCGCGGCTACGACAGCGCCAAGTCCCGTTCGCTGATAGCCCAGTTGGGCTTCACCGCGGAGATCGCCCGCAAGGGCGTGCCCGCCCCGATCCAGGCCGGCAAGCGCTGGGTGGTCGAGCGCACGCACTCGTGGATGAACGACTACGGCAAGCTCCGGCGCTGCACCGAGAGGAGCGGCAGCGTCGTGGACTTCTACCTCTACCTCGCCGCCGCCCTCGTCACGCTCCGCATGCTGATCCGCCGGGCAACGAGCCGCTACCGCTGGGACGGCCGGCCCACCACCCGACGCCTCAAGTGATCCATTTGCCGGTCGGTCTAAGTCCGTTTCTGGTAGCGGCCTCGTCCGGGTTGGGTGAGGAAGCCTTGGCGAGTGAGGCGTCCGAGGCGGCTGCGGGTGATGTTGACGGACGCCTCGTCGGTGGGCATGCCGAGGTGTTCGTGCAGCTCGCGTGCCCGGAATGCCTGGTCGGGGTGCTGGTTGAAGGCGTTCACGATGGCCTGGTAGGTGGTGTTGGTCTCGGGTGGTTCGGATTCGGTTCCTGCCGGGGTGACCTCCGTGATGATCTTTCGGGTGGTGGCCAGGTCCGTGAGCCGTGCTTCGGTCTCGGTCGGGTCGGCGGCGAGCTCTTCGATCCGGGCGCGTAGTTCTGCGGCCCGGGCGGTGGCCTCGTCCTGCCGGCTCTGGAGGTCTGCCAGGAGTTCGGCGACGTTCACGCGGCCAGTCCGAGGATGTCGCGCCAGGCCGGGGCTGGTGTGGTGAGGCGGCGGGTCATGTTCGCGGTGGAGGCCCAGTAGACGCGTGAGGCGGAGGTGTCGGGCCGGTGGTCGTACTCGCGGGCGAGGCGCCGGTGCAGCATCAAGGTGCCGTTCGTCTGTTCCACCACCCACCGTTTCGGCTGCGGGACGAAGCCCTTGCCCTGGTCAGCCGGGTTGCGGCGGACGACCTCGACGTCGATGTCCAGCAAAGCGCCGTGGATGACGACCTCGTCCTTGAAGCCCTGGTCCACCAGGGCCTTCTCCAGACGCATCCCGCATCGCTCGGCGACCTGGTCGAGCAGGGCGGTGCCGGCGGCGTTGTCGTGGGCCGAGGCGGCCAGGACGACGACGCCGATGATCAGCCCCATGACGTCCACGGCCAGTCCCCGCTTACGCCCCGACACCTTCTTGTTCGCGTCCAGCCCCGTCGTGGTCTTCGGGACACCGGCGGCCGCGCGGACGGACTGGGTGTCAATGATCACGAGGGACGGGTCCTCTAATCGGCGGGCCCTCTCCCGTACCTGGCAGCGCAGGAGTTCCTGGATCCGCTGGTCGAGCCCGTCCTGGCGCCACAGACCGAAGTAGTAGAACACCGCCGACCAGGACGGCAGGTCATGGGGCAGATAGCGCCACTGACAGCCCGTCCGATTCTGGTAAAAGATCGCATTCACGATCTCCCGCAGTTCACAGGACCCCGGATCCCCAGTAGCCGATCGCGCCACCCGGTCCTGCTTCCAGGCCGTGATCATCGGCTCGATCAACGCCCACTGCTCGTCCGATAAGTCGCTCGGATACGCCCGTCTGTTCATGCGCCGCAGAACATCACCCGAACCCCGACTGGCACGCCAGTACGGCCGACGTTCACACGAACGAGCGATCACGAACCGAGATAATAGGGACTTAACGTCCTCTAAGGACAGCCTGTTCGACGGGCTGTCGCGCACATCGAGCACAGCGGGGGGTTCGCCCAGACCTACTACCGCCAGGTCGCGGTGGACGAGGGCTACGACGAGGCGCTGCTGGTGGGGCAGGGCGGCGTGATCGCCGAGGGCTCGATCACCAATGTCGGTTTCGTCGAGGGCGACACCGTGGTCTGGCCGGACGCCCCCGTGCTCCAGGGCATCGCGATGCAGGTCCTCGCGCGTGAACTGGCCGCCGCCGGCGTGGAGTCCAAGCGCCGCCCGGTCTTCCTCAGCGACGTGGCCTCGTTCGAAGGTGCCTTCCTCACCAACTCGCGCGGCTTCGCGGCGGTCGGCCGGATCGACACCGTCGACCTGCTGCTGGACGCACCACTGCTGGCGACCGCCCGGCGGCTGCACCGCGAGGCGCCCTGGGACGAGATCTGACGGGCCCGCCCGGTCGGAGGAACGGGCCGTCGTCGCTGCCACCGCTGCCGTGACGGGTGCGACGAGTGGGGCTGTGACCAGTGGGGCGGCCTGCCCATGGCGGGCCTGAGCCCTGGGGGTTGGCGGCTCCCGGACGCTGGTTTCTGGTCCGTGCGCGGCAGCCGGCCGCGCTCGTCATCTCAGCCGAAACACTGGGCGCTCCTCGGTGACGCAGGGAAAGGTTCGCGGGCTCCGCCGTGCGCTCTCGCCTGGGCGGGACGAACACGGGCTGACACGCGCCGGGCCGGGCCGATCTGGCCTGTTGCCCGCTTGGCACGGCGAGACACTAGACGCGAAGTCCGGCCGCACCAAACCGTCCGCGACCAGCTTCGATACTCCTCAGCCGTCCGTTTGGTACGGCTGCCGATCGCGGCTACCTCCCCCTGCATCCCGCTTCCGGAGGCTGCCGCAGCGCACCGCCCGGAGGCGGCCCACCCTGCCGAGGGAGGCCCCATGAGCAGCTTCACCTTCTACCGAGGCGACGCCCTCACCGTCCTGAAGACCCTCCCCGACGAGTCCGTCAATGCGGTCGTCACCGACCCGCCGTGCAACTCCGGCGGGCGGCCCAGCTCCGAACGCACCGGTCGGGACGCCCGCGCGAAGTACGTGACGTCCAAGTCCGCCCACGACTTGAAGACCTTCCCTGGCGAGAACCGCGACCAGCGCTCCTACCGGTCCTGGCTGACCGAACTGCTCACCGAGGCATACCAGGTGAGCACCCAGCACTCGGTCGCCACGGTCTTCTCGGATTGGCGGCAGGAACCGACTACGAGCGACGCGCTGCAGATGGCCGGCTGGACGTGGCAGGGCACCATTCCGTGGATCAAGCCCGCAAGCCGGCCGCGCAAGGGCGGCTTCAAGCAGTCAGCGGAGTTCATCACCTGGGGCGTCAAGGGCACCATCGACAGCAGCCGGAGCCTTTACCCGCCGGGTCACTTCATCGCCTCCCAGCCCCGCAAGGACCGGGTACACATCACCCAGAAGCCGCTGGAGATCATGCAGCAGCTCGTCCGGATCTGCCCCGACGACGGCGTCGTCCTCGACGCCTTCACCGGCAGCGGCTCGACCGGCGTCGCCGCCCTGCGCGAAGGCCGGCGCTTTGTGGGGGTCGAACTCTCACCGCACTACGCCGAGATCGCCGACCAGCGGCTGCGTGCAGAACTGACCCAGGACGACTTCGTTCTTGCCGGACCGGAGGCCTGACATCAGAAACACCGTCAGGCAATTCTGTAGCAGACGTTAAGGACGGCTGAAGCAACACGCTGCTCGGTGCACGCCGAGGACGGGCAGCGCCGTTCCGAAGGCCGTCCCCAGGCTTCGCTCGCGCCCCCAAGAGCATGGCCCTTGCGCGGCCCTTACGACGCGCGCGGGTCGCACCCTCCTGGGGCGAGGCAGGACGGCTCGCTCCAGGGGCAAGGGGGTACGGGTCGGTGGTGAGTGCCCGTCTCGGCTGGTGGGGTCAGGAAGGTCAGGACGGACCCGTCCTCCTCGATCATCCCTACCAGCTCGGTGTTGAACGGGCCCCCATGGGGAGCGGTGATGTGCTCCGCGAAGGCGGCCTCGCTCCGGTACACCTCGAAGATCCAGTACGCGCGGGGATCCGATTCCTTGGTGTACACGTCGAAGACGAGGTTGCCGGGCTCCGACCGGACCGTCCTGGCGAAATCCGCCACCAGGGCGGCGACCCGCTCCTCGAATCCGGGCCTGACCGTGAACTCGGCCAGCAGGGTCTTCTTCATGCCGGTTCCTCTTCGTCTGGGCGTCAGTGGGGGCTGCGCCTGCGCAGAAATGTCGGGGCCGGAGACCGGGTGGTCTCCAGCCGCCTTTGTTAGCTGGCGGGGCCGGGCGCGGCCCGGGGCACGGCAGGCGCGCCCACCGGGGTGGTGGCGGGCACGCGCCGGATGGTGAGATCGGGCGGAGTGGGCCGCCGAGAAGCCGCGACCCGTTCGGCGCGGTGCGGTGCTTCCCTCGGGCAGGTCCGGGCGTTCGGCCTCGGAAGTGCCCGCCGTCAGCGGGCGGTGGCCGCAGGTGCGGACTCCATCTGATGCGCCCACGGCGGGTTGGGGCCGGCGACCGAGCAGGTGAGAGCTGCGACCCGGGCTGCGTATTCGCAGGCGTCGGAGACCTCATCGACGGTCAGGTCGTCAAGTCGTCCACCCAGGCGGCCGGCCCGGGACAACCGGTGGAGCAGGCCGGCGGTGAACGAGTCGCCGGCGCCGATGGTGTCCACGACCTCGACCCGCGGTGCGGGAGCGAACACCCGGACACCGTCGAGGGACGCGACCGCGCCGCGACCGCCCAGGGTGATCACCACCAGCCGGACGCCGGCCAGGTGCCAGGCGTCACAGGCACGCTCGGGCGTCACGCCCGGCATCAACAGTTCCAGGTCGTCGGAGCTGAGGCGCAGGATGTCGGCGAGTGCGCACCAACGCGCCAGGCGCGCCTGGTAGACGGCCGGATCGACCAGCAGCGGGCGGACGTTGGGGTCGATCGAGACGGTCGCACTGCTGCGCGCGCCGGTGAGGAGTTCCTCGATGCGCTCGCCGCCGGGGGCGCGCACCAGCGCGAGGGAGCCGGTGTGAAGGCAGGCGGCGTCCTGGGGAAAAGCCGCTGCGAGTTCGGCATCGGTCCACTGCCAGTCGGCGGTGGCCTCGGCGTGGAAGGAGTACTGGGCCTGGCCGTGCTCGTCGAGGGTCGCGATGGCCATGGTGCTGGGTTCGCGAGCCGCGACGACGCCGGTGAGGTCGACGCCGGACGATGCCAGGTGGGCGCGGAAGAGCGCGCCGAAGGCGTCGGAGGATATCCGGCCGAGGAAGCGGGTGGGGGTGCCGAGCCGGGCCAGCGCCGCGGCGGTGTTGGCCGGCCCGCCGCCCGGCAGGACACGCAGAGCGAGCTCGCCGGGGCGTGGCTGGGCAGTGTCGGCGAAAGCGTCGGCGACGCACTCGCCGAGGACAGCAATCGGGCGCTGGACCATCGGTGCGCCTTTCGGGGGAGTGGGGTCTGGGGGTGGGGGACCGAACGGTCCCAGATCTGGGCTGCTGACTTTGCAGGGCTGTCGTCGCTGGTCAGCGGGGGTGATTGCGGCTGCGTTACCCAGTTGTTACGCCTGTGGGGCTTGTGACCCGGGTCTCGCAGACTTCATCATCTCTCCCAAGCGGATGTCAACGCTGACATAAGTCAACGATGACATTCCTTGGACCGCCGATCACGCCCTGACCACCCGGGCCGCACCCCCAGGAGCCATGATGTCCCTCGTCACCCGCCCGACCCTGATCAGAGCCGGAGCAGCCCTCCTGGCCGGTGGCATGGCGCTCACGCTCACCGCATGCGGCACCGGCTCGAAGAGCTCCGCCGACAACGGCTCCTCCGGCGCTGTCAAGGTCGGCCTGATCACCAAGACCGACACCAACCCGTTCTTCGTGAAGATGAAGGAAGGCGCCCAGAAGGCCGCCCAGGAGAGCGGTGCCACGCTGAGCACGGCCGCCGGCAAGTTCGACGGCGACAACGCGGGACAGATCGCCGCGATCGAGAACATGGTGGCCGCCGGCGTCAAGGGCATCCTGATCACCCCCAGCGACTCCAAGGCGATCCTGCCCGCCATCAAGAAGGCCCGCGACAAGGGCGTCCTGGTCATCGCCCTCGACAGCCCGACCGACCCCGAGGACGGCACCGACGCGCTGTTCGCCACCGACAACAAGAAGGCGGGCGTGCTGATCGGCCAGTACGCCAAGACCGCCATGGCGGGCAAGAGCGCGAAGATCGCGACCCTCGACCTCGCGCCGGGCGTCGCGGTGGGCCAGCTGCGCCACGACGGATTCCTGGAGGGCTTCGGCATCGCGGAGGGCGACCCGTCGGTGGTCTGCTCCCAGGACACCGGCGGTGATCAGGCCAAGGGCCAGACCGCGATGGAGAACTGCCTGCAGAAGTCCCCCGACATCAACGTCGTCTACACCATCAACGAGCCCGCCGCGCTGGGCGCCTACACCGCGCTGAAGGCCAAGGGCCGGGAGAAGGACGTCCTGATCGTCTCGGTCGACGGCGGCTGCACCGGCACCCAGGCCGTCAAGGACGGCAAGATCGCCGCGACCTCCCAGCAGTACCCGCTGGTGATGGCCTCCCAGGGCCTCAACGCCATCGTCTCCTACGCCAAGTCCGGTACCAAGGCGAGCGGCTACACCGACACGGGCGTCAACCTGATCACCGACAAGCCGCAGGCCGGCATCAACGCCCACGACACCACCTACGGCCTGGCGAACTGCTGGGGCTGACCTGCCCCTCCCCGAACCAGCGGTCCGGTCCGGCTCTCCTGCCCCGACCTGGTCCGGACCGCTTCCACCCATCGCGACGCCGCCCGCCGGGCGCTCCCGATCCGCTTCACCGGCAAGGACCTCTCATGACCACATCCACCGCCCCGTACGGGAACCTCACCGGGCCGACAGCGCTGCGCCGGCTCGTGACGGCCCCGACGGCCGGCCCGCTCGCCGCCCTCGTGCTGGCCTGCGCCTTCTTCTCCCTGACGACAGACCAGTTCCTCTCCGGCGGCAACTTCTCGCTGATCATCCAGCAGGTGATGGTGGTCGGGGCGCTGGCCGTGGGGCAGACTCTGATCATCCTGACGGCCGGCATTGACCTGTCCTGCGGCGCGGTGATGGCCTTCGGGTCGATACTGATCGCCAGGATGGCCGCCCAGGGGACCGTTCCGCCCCTGGTGGCGATCCTGCTGGGCCTGGCGGTGTGTGCCGGCTTCGGCCTGGTCAACGGTCTGCTGGTGAAGCTGATCCCGCTGCCGCCGTTCATCGTGACGCTCGGCATGCTGAACGTGGCCTTCGCGCTCACCCACATCTACTCCAACGAGCAGACCGTCACCGACCTGCCCGGCGCGCTCACGTTCCTCGGCACCACCTTCCCACTCGGCGGCACCGACGTCACCTACGGCTCACTCGTCGCCCTGGCACTGTTCGGCGTGTTCGCCTACCTGCTGAGCAGCACCTCCTGGGGCCGGCACGTCTACGCGCTGGGCAACAGCCCCGAGGCCGCCCGCCTCAACGGCATCCGCACCGGGCGCCTGACCATCGGCCTCTACGCACTCGCCGGACTGGTCTACGGCCTCGCCGCACTCCTGCTGATCTCCCGCACCGGCGTCGGAGACCCACAGGCAGGGCAGACCGACAACCTCGACAGCATCACCGCGGTGGTCCTCGGCGGCACCAGCCTCTTCGGCGGCCGCGGCAGCGTGCTCGGCTCCTTGGTCGGCGCCCTCATCGTCGGGGTGTTCCGCAACGGCCTCCAGCTGATGGGCGTCGCCTCCATCTACCAGACGCTCATCACCGGCGTCCTGGTCATCCTCGCCGTCACCGTCGACCAGATCTCCCGGAAGAGGACCCGCTGATGAGCGCTCCCACTCCCACCCCCGTGATCCAGGCCAGGGGTCTGGTCAAGCGCTACGGTCACGTCACCGCCATCGACGGAGCCGACTTCGACCTGCTGCCCGGCGAGGTCCTGGCCGTCATCGGCGACAACGGCGCCGGCAAGTCCAGTCTCATCAAGGCCCTCACCGGCGCCGTCACCCCCGACGAGGGCGAGATCCGTCTGAACGGCGAGGTCATCCGCTTCAACGGACCGCAGGACGCCCGGGCCCACGGAATCGAGACCGTCTACCAGGACCTCGCGGTCGCGGCCTCCATGGACATAGCCTCCAACATGTTCCTCGGCCGCGAACTGCGCCGGCCGGGCCCGCTCGGCAGCGTCCTGCGCATGATCGACAAGAAGCGGATGCGCGAGGAGGCCGCCGCGCACATGGCCGACCTCAAGATCGGCCTGCGCTCGCTCACCCAGCCGGTGGAGACGCTCTCCGGCGGCCAGCGTCAGGCCGTCGCCGTCGCCCGCTCGGTCGCGTGGGCACGGAGCGTCGTCGTCATGGACGAACCCACCGCGGCGCTCGGCGTCAAGGAGTCCGGTCAGGTCCTCGACCTGATCCGGCGGGTCCGCGACAAGGGGCTGCCGGTCGTCCTGATCAGCCACAACATGCCGCACGTCTTCGAGATCGCCGACCGCATCCACGTGCATCGGATGGGCCGGCGCGAGGCCCTGATCAAGCCGTCCGACTACACCATGTCCGAGGTCGTCGCCATCATGACGGGCGCCCTCACCGTCGACCAGGAGCACGGCGGTACTGTCGTGGCGGACGCCCAGGCCGTCAAGGCCGCCGGAGTCCGTCCGAACTGACCAGACACCCCGGGCGCGGGCCCCGCACACCACCGGAGCCCGCGCCCGGCGAAGCCGAACGGTGGGTACATGGCCTCGCCCCGTCGCACGACGCTGCACGATGTGGCCCAGGAGGTCGGCGTCAGCGCCAAGACCGTCTCCCGGGTCCTGAACGGCGACGGACCCACCTCCGAGGCAACCCGGGCAAAGGTCATGGCGGCAGTCGAGAAGCTCGGCTTCCAACCCAACCTCATGGCCCGCAACATGCGCGTCGGCGGCCCGGACAGCACCGTCGGCCTGATCATCCCCGACATGGGCAACCCGTTCTTCGGCACCGTCGCCGGCGGCATCGAAAGCGCGGTGCGCGAGCGCGGGCTGACCCTGCTGATGGGCTCCAGCGCCGACGACCCCGACCGGGAACGGGCGCTGATCACCACCTTCCTCGGCCGCCGGGTCAGCGCACTGATGGTGGTGCCCGCAGCAGCGGCCGACCACGGCCACCTGCGGGCGGCCCGGACCGCAGGGATGCCGGTGGTCTTCCTCGACCGCCCCGGGACCGGCCTCACCGCCGACAGCGTGGTCAGCTCCAACCGGGACGGCACCCGTGAAGGCACCACCCACCTCATCACCGGCGGGCACCGGCGCATCGCCTTCATCGGCGACCGGCCGGCGACCCTCTACACCCGCCGCGAGCGGCTCGCCGGGTACCGCGAAGCACTCGAAACCGCCCACCTGCCCTACGACCGCTCGCTCGTACTCGACGGCCACACCGAGGCCGAGGCCGCCGAGGCCGTCCTGCGAGTGCTGCACAGTCCCCACCCGCCGACCGCGATCCTCGCGGCCAACAACTTCGCCGCCATGGGCACCGTACGCGGCATGGTCCGCGCCGGCCGGCGCGACATCGCCCTCGTCTCCTTCGACGACCTGCCGTTCGCGGAGGTGCTGGAACCCGCCATCACCACGGTCGCCCAGGATCCGGCCGCCATCGGCACAGCCGCAGCCGAGATCGCCCTCGCCCGCCTCGACGGCGACCGCACCCGGGCCCGCACCGTCACCGTCCCCACCCGTCTCATCCCCCGCGGATCCGGCGAACTGCCGCCCTCCGCCTAGCAGTACCGCACCGCCGCCCCACCAACGGCCCGCCATGTCACCGCGACCGCCGTCCTGCTGCCGTGCCTCGGCGCAGCCATGCCCCGATGAGCCGCGACCGCGCTCACCCCCCACCCAAAGCTCTGCGAAGGAGCTCTCCATGCCTGTGTCCCGACGTACCCGCGGTTCCTCGCTGGCCATCCTGGCCACCGCCGTCTGTGTCTCGGCCTGACCGCAGGATCCCCCGCGGTGGCGGACACCGCGCCCCTCCAGGAGCAGTACCGCCCCCAGGTGCACTACACCCCGGCGCAGAACTGGATGAACGACCCCAACGGGCTCGTGTACTACAAGGGCGAGTACCACCTCTTCTATCAGTACAACCCCGACGGCAACTCCTGGGGCAACATGTCCTGGGGCCACGCCGTCAGCACCGACCTCGTGCACTGGAAGGAAATGCCGCTGGCCATCCCGCACGACAGCAACGAGATGGTCTTCTCCGGCAGCGCCGTGATCGACGTCGACAACACCACCGGCTTCGGCACCCGCAAGGACCCCGCCATGGTCGCCGTCTACACCAGCTCCTACCCCGACGGGAAGCAGGCCCAGTCGCTGGCCTACAGCACCGACCGTGGCCGCACCTGGACCAAGTACACCGGCAACCCGGTGCTCGACATCGGCTCCCACGCCTTCCGCGACCCCAAGGGCCAGTGGTACGCGCCGACCCGCAGCTGGCTCATGACCGTGTCGCTGGCCGACGAGCACAAGGTCGAGCTCCAGGAGCCAGTCGGCGCCCGGGCCCCAGGCCGTCGCCTGGACGGTCGCCTCCCCGGGGATGGCGGTGATGCGCAGGATGCCGATTCCGGCGGGGGTGCGCGAGGCACGCCAGAACGCGCCGTCGGGCCCGATCCTGGTCGCCGGGTCGCCGGGTCCCCGGCGCCGCGGCGCAGCGTGCCGAGGACAGCGGCCAGGTCGAGCGGGTAGCCCGAGCGCCAGGTGCGGATCGCCCCGTCGTCCATCTGCTCACCGCCTGCTGGGTCCCGCCGGGCGTCGTTCTCGGCGGCCGGTATCCGGGCACCCTACGCCACCGTCCTGCCCGCCACGGACCCCCCTTCTCCGGGCTCTGTGGCGGGCGGTTGTGCGTCCGTGCAGGTGAAGCGTGGGCGTGTCGCACCAGTAACGTTCGATTCTCTGTTCGAATAGCTCCAGGGTGGATGGAGAAGTGGGGGCGCCGGAGGAGACGCAGGGGGTCGTGGAGCGAGGAGGCGACCGCCGTTGTTCACGCATCTGCACGTCGCCTCGGGCTATTCGGTGCGCTACGGAGGCTCCGTGCCGGACGAGTCGGCCGCCCGGGCGGCCGAGCTGGACCTGCCGGCGGTGGCCCTGACCGACCGCGACACGGTCGCCGGGGCCGTGCGCTTCGCACGGGCCTGTGCCAGGGCGGGGGTGCGGCCGGTGTTCGGCGCGAACCTCGCCGTCCCCCTGCTGGAGCCGCCCGCCACCGCGACGGCCACCCGCCGCAGGACCCCGGCGCGCGGGGGAGCGTTCGTCGACGAGTCCGCCCTCAAGGTCACCCTGCTGTCCCGCGACGGCGTCGGCTGGGCGAACCTGTGCGCGCTGATCACCGCCGCCTGGGCCGCCCGCGCCGAGGCCGGCGGCGGCCAGCCGGTCCTGTGTCCCCGCTGCTTCGCGACGGGTGAGCGGCTGACCGGCGGCCTCGCCCGGAGCGCCCGGTGCTGCTGCCTCTCCGCCCCAATTCCCTGGTCCCGAGCCGCGGCTGCCTTCACGTTCGCCTGCTCGCGGGTGCGGAGGGACCGAGGCGGGCGCGGGCCGCGGACTGGCGGGTCCGAACTGGTCTCGAAGCGGCCTGCACCGCCCGCCGCCGGCCGCCACCCGGGCGCGCGTCGCGCCGTGGCTGCGGGCGGGCGGAGACGTGTCTGACGTGTGCTCCCCCGCCGGGGTCGCGGCGCGGCTATCGGGTCGACGGTGGCCGGCCGAGCTGATGCGGGGGGTTGAGGGCGTGGCGCAGGGCGGGCAGGTCGGTGAGAGTGGCTTGTTCGGCGAAGCGGGCGAGGAGCCGGCGCAGGACGTGTTCGTCGCGGTCGTGGACGGCTTCGGTGAGGGCGGCCAGCAGTGACGCCCGGGTGTGCGGGGGATGCGGGGCGGGCGCGCACGCTGCTGGTGCCGGCTGTTGTCCTTCCACCTGTCGGTCCTCCCGTTCGTCAGTGTTGCCGTGCCGGCCCGTCGCTGTTCGGGCCGAAGACTACCTTCCCCTCGAACAGCGAAAAATCTGTGCTGGCCGAAGTAGACATCGCTCGGTGTCGTGGTTAGTGTTTCTCCCGTAGGAAGCAGTCGAGCGGTACCCGCCAGACATGAACTGGCGGGCAGCAGGGCAGAAGTTCGCAGGTCGGCGCGGTTGTGGGGTTCTGAAGCCAGGGTTGGTGCAGTTCGGCGACGGGACCGGCGGCCGGGTCGGGTGGCCCGCAGGTATCAGGGGCCGCCACCCAGCGGTGCCGCGGCAGGACGCAGTTCGCGGGTGAGCAGTACGCAGGACACACGCCGGGCAGGTGGGCGTGAAAGAGGTGCGGCGGCAGGGTTTCGGAGCCAGAGCGGTTGCAGGACGGCGACGGGACCGGCGGCCGGACCCGGTGGCCCGCAGTGATCAGGGGCCGCCACCCAGCGGTACCGCAGTTCGGCAGGTGCAGTACCGGCAGTCGCAGTACGCGGTATCCCGGTGAAGGCGCCCGGGCTGCGGGCGCGCGTGCCGGGAGGTCCGGGCAGTGGGGTTCCGAGCCAGGGAAAGTGCAGGACGGGCGACGGGGCTGGCTGCCGGACACGGTGACCCTTCGAGGCCGCCGCAGTAGTACCCGTGTTGAGAAGAACCAGCAGTACCAGGAAGTTGGCAGTACCAGTCAGTACGCACGCAGAGGATGAACGGAGGGAACAGAGCGCCATCAGGATCGCCCGGCCCGTGAGGCAGGTTCGTCCGGGCGGACACCGCAGACCCCCCAGCTACGAAGGACGGTGGTTTCCGGTCACGCATACGCGATCCCCGCACGCCCCCTCCCCCGGGGCAGTGCGGAACTGAAAAACGCCGGCTCGAGGCCGGCAGATGGTGATGTATCCCTTCGGGGCCCCGGAGCCGCCACGGCGCCGGGGCCCCTCCACGCGTCCCCGGCCCCACACAGAAGAGGTGCAGTGACCACGGCAACCATCCGGCCCCACACCCCCAGCCCCGGCTCCAACACCCCGGGCCCCAGCTCCTTCGACGACGACGACTACCCCGCCTACACGATGGGCCGCGCCGCCGAGATGACCGGCACCACCGCCGCCTTCCTGCGCGCCCTCGGCGACCAGGGCCTCATCACCCCCCTGCGCTCGGAGGGGGGCCACCGCCGCTTCTCCCGCTACCAACTGCGGATCGCGATGCGCGCCCGCGACCTCGTCGACCAGGGCACCCCCGTCGAGGCCGCCTGCCGCATCGTCATCCTCGAAGACCAACTCGAAGAAGCCCTGCGCATCAACGAACAACTACGCCACGACGCCGGCGACCCCAAGCCGACCGCCGACACCTGACCCGCCCGCAGAAGACCGCCCGCCCGGCCCGGAGCAGGCCGGGCGGACCACCGCCGAGCCGCGGCAGGAACGCGCTCACACCCGCGGCCGCCACGGCACCTTCCCCATCGGCTTGCATCTGCGCGAGCCCGTGCGCGTTGCGGCCGGTGCCTCGGGGTGGTGTCGAGCCGCGGCCGGGGCGACCTGAACGTCTACGTCGCCGGGGCGAGGCCCTGCGCCGAGCAGTGCCCCGTCCCCGAGCAGCCTGACGTCCGCGGCAGGTGGGAGCCCAAGTAACGCGAGCGCCTCGCCGAGCTTCGCGTGGCCCCGACGTGCCGTCCGGGCGGTGTGCCACTACTCGACGGTGGTGCGTGCGCTCGTGCGGGGGACGACCGACACGGTGTTGTTCTGCGCGAACGGGCGGCTCTGGAGCCGGTGGACGCGAAGTGGTTGTCGGCCCGGCCGGGGCCGAGGTGTTGTCAGCCTCAGGAGCGGGTTGCTGCTACCGGCGTCGGCGCCGCGTATGAGAAGCGGTGCGCTAGCGCTGCGACTGGGCGATCGTCCGTAGGCCACCTAGTGTCATGGTCCGGCGGCGCTTCGACGAGGGCCGGGGACGGCATCCGATATGCGTGTGCCGTTCGCCTCCTAGGGGGCCGGGCAGTGGCCGGTGGCGCAGGCGTGACGAGAGGAGAAGCATCGTGGTGAGGGTGGTCGGTGGGGACATGGTGGCGGCAAGTGATCCCGGGTGCGCGACGTGCCGAGGAACGGGGCGCTCGTCGGCCGGCGCACCGTGCGGGCCGTGCGGCGTGCGGCTGCCGGTGAGGCTGATCAGGTGGCTTGACGTCGGCGGCGATGCGTGGCGGCAAGTGCGTCCGGCCCGTCGCTGACGACAACGGCATGCCGTTTCCAGCACTGGTAGGCCCGCGCGGTGATGGTGAGGTGTGCCGCGGGTTCTCCGGCACTCACTGTTCGACGGTCTTCCTTCTTCTCGTTCCGCTGCTTGCGCTCCTGTTCGGCGCCGGCGCCGGCGTCGCACAGTGCCAGGGCCCTGTGGTGGGTCGCCGTCCTCGCGCCCGTGGTCCGGTTGGTGGGCTCCCTGGCCCTCACCGCGGGCCGGCCGTCCTCGCGCGTCCTTGGAACACTCGAAGTTGAGCCGATGCTTGTCAAGTAAGCTGTGTTGACGCTATAACTTTCTTGTCGATGAGACCGACAGAATAACTGGTGGGGCGGTGGCTGTCCTGCCGTTGTCGGGCACTTGTTCCGCTGCGATTGTGAGGAGCTGAATCACCGTGCTGATGCGTACCGACCCCTTCCGCGACCTCGACCGTCTCGCGCAGCAGCTGCTCGGTACCCCGGCGAAGCCGGCCGGCATGCCGCTGACCGCCTTCCGCGACGGCCAGAGCCTCGTCCTGCGTCTGGACCTGCCGGGCATCGACCCGGCTTCCATCGACCTGGACATCGAGCGCAACGTGCTGACCGTCCGTGCCCAGCGCCAGGGCGCGCTGCCGGAGGGAGCGCAGGTGCTGGCCGACGAGCGCACCCTGGGGACGTTCACCCGGCAGGTGCTCCTGGGCGACGCCTTGGACACCGACCGCATCGAGGCCGACTACGACCAGGGCGTGCTCACCGTGCGGATCCCGGTGACGGAGAAGGCCAAGCCCCGCAAGATCCGGATCACCGGCCGCACGCAGCCCGAAACCCCTGCCGCCGCGCGACCCCCGCGGGAGCCCGGGCCGCTCGGCACCGACTCCCGGCGCGAGGCGATCAACGCCTGAAAGGTAACCGAGTTCGCCCGCGCGGCCCCGACACACCAAGGCCGCGCGGGCCACCGGGCCGCCCGCGGCAACCTGATATCCACGGCTTGGAGGAGTTGAGATGACGACCGGCACCTTCCCACCGCGCCGGGTACCACGGACTCATCTCGGTCCGGCGCTCGCCGTCGGCGCGGCATGCCGAGGCAAGAATTCCGAGGACAGGCCGGGAGCGCCATGACTCTCAACGGCCACGAAAAGGCCGACTGGAACATCAAGCGGCTGGCCGGCCTCTCGGTGCACCGGCTGCGCCGCGCCTTGGCGGCCGGCGGTGAGGTCGAGCTACCCCCTGGCGATGAGCGGGCCACCCTGGTCGCCGAGTTCGGTGACGGCCTTTCGGGTGGTGGCCTTGCCCTGCTGGGCCCCGGAGGTCCGCCATGCGTTCGGTGACGTTCGTGCGGCCGCCTGGAGGGTGTTGTGCCACAGCCCGTGGTCCGCGGCCGCTGTGCTCAGCGGCGGGTGCGGCCGTGACTGCCGGCCGGCCGGCGACGGCGGAAGACCACGAGGACGGCGATGCCTCCGGCGAGGGTGGCGGCTGCTCCGATGACAGGGGCCGGGGTGAAGCCGGTCTGGGCCAAGCCCTCCGCGTTGGGCGTGGGTGAGGAGGAGATGCCTGGTACGGCTCCGGCGTCGCGGTTGGTGCCCGCAGGGGTCGTGGTGGTGGAGGCGGCAGGCCTTGGGGCGGGCCCGGAGGCCGATCCGGAAGGCGTTTCGGCGGTGGTGCCGGCGGTGCTCGCGTACGCGCCGCGGTCGTACGCCTGCCCTGGCGTGCGCGTGGCTCCGGTGATGTCGCGCGGGACGGCCGCGAACGGGGTGCCGGTGCCCAGTGCGGGTGATCCCGGGCGCAGCCGGAAGTCGGCGGCGGCCGGATCCGTCGTGGGGTTCAGGAACTTGGGGTCGGCCACCAGGTCGTGCGGCCCGGTCGTCTGTGGGGCGGTTCCGTCGAAGTAGAGGTTGTAGTCGTAGGTCACGTCCTGGTTCTGGGAGTTGCTGTTGACCGGCAGGCCGGGGCGGGCCGCGGCGATGTTGTTGAGGATGCGCACGTCACGGCTGTGGGCCCCGAAGACGTTGGCGTACTTCAGGTGCGGGGAGGCGGAGTTCTGGTAAGCCGTGTTGTTGACGATGTCGACGTGCTGGGACTTGAAGGCGTGGATGCCGGATCCGCCGTTGTCGAACACGACGTTGTCGGCCACCAGGGTGCGTCCCCGGTAGTCGTCCCCGGTCCCGGCCGGTTTTTCCTTGTTCGTGTCGATGATGATGCCGTTGCCGTCCGAATAGCAGTCGCACTGGCTCCATTTCACCTTGGTCTGATTCCCGTACACGGTGTTGCCGGTGATGCGGATCTTGTAGGTCTGTGGATCTCCGGGGCTCGCGTCCAGCGCGCGCAGGACGGAGATGCCGCTGGTGGCGTAGTGGGTGTACCAGGAGTTGTCGTGCACCCGGTTGTCGCGGATGGTCACGCCGTCCGCGTCGATCGCGCTGATGCCGCCGCCGGGGAAGCCGTGGAAGTCGTTCCCGGCGATCTCGACGTCGTGCGGTATCGGCCCGTCCTGCTTGTCCCGGCGGACGGTCAGGCAGTTGGTGTTGTAGCGGGCGTCGTCGGACAGGGCGTGGTGCTCGGCCGCGTCCAGGGTCAGCCGGGGTGCGTTGCCGGCGATCTCCAGCCCGGTGACCTTGATGTACGAGGCACCGAGGACGTTGATGCCGTCCCAGCTGGTGACCGGGTGCAGCACCGGCTTGCTGCCGGGGTACGCCTGGTAGGTGATCGGCTGCGCGGCCGTTCCGGACCGGGTGATGAGCAGCAGGCTGCGGCCCTCGGCCGCTTCGTTGTACGTGCCGCCCATGATCGACACGGTGTCACCCGGGAGGGTGCGGTCGGCGGCCTTCTGCAGTGTCCTCAGCGGGGAGCCGGGCGAGGTGCCCGCGTTGTCGTCCGATCCCGAGGGGCTCACGTAGTACGTGGTGGTGGAGCTGAACCTGGTGAGGGCGGTGAGGGTGGTGGGGTCGTTGTCGGCCCCCGTGTGGTGGGGCGTGTAGGTGATTCCGGTGCCGGTGTAGATCGCGACCTGCTCCTCGTCGGTGGACATGAGGACCACGCCGATCCGGTGCCCCTTGGGGACGGTGTAGTTCGCCGGCTCGGCCTTCCACGTCACCGTGGTGGGCTGCCGGTCAAGGACGATGGCCTGCTGCCTGTCGCCCATCCAGGGGTCTGTCCCATAATCGGCTCTGTCCCGTAATCGGTGGTAACCAACGGTGACGACTGTCGTTGGCATGGTGTGCGTGATGTCAACGAGCTTGTGCGTGTGGTGTTTTCTGGGCTCTCTGCGCTGGTCGTCGAGGGTGTGACGGACGAGGGCGAGGTCATTCGGGTGTCGGCGCGGACCCGGGACGATCCGGTGCCGTGTCCCGCGTGCGGGACGCCGACAGGGCGGGTGCACGGTTTCCACGGGCGGAGGGTCTCGGACGTGCCGGTGGACGGACGGCGGGTCGTCGTCTCGGTGAGGTTGCGGCGCTTGGTCTGCCCGGTGCTCGGCTGCCGGCGGCAGACGTTCCGTGAGCAGGTTCCCGGCGTCGTGGAGCGCTACCAGCGGCGGACTGGTCGCCTGGCTGATCAACTCGCTTCCGTGGTGAAGGAGTTAGCGGGCCGGGCGGGCGCCCGCCTCTCCCGTGTACTGGCCTGCGCGGTCTCCCGCTCGACCGCCCTGCGCATGCTCATGTGCCGGGCGGTGCCGCTGCTGCGCGTCCCGCGTGTGCTCGGTATCGACGACTTCGCCCTCAAGCGCCGGTCCCGCTACGCGACCGTGATCATCGACGCCGAGACCGGCGAGCGGATCGACGTCCTGCCCGACCGCACCACCCGGACCCTGGTGGCGTGGCTGCGTGCGCATCCCGGAGCCGAGTACGTCTGCCGCGACGGCTCCGCCTCCTACGGCGAGGCGATCCGCCAGGCCCTGCCCGACGCGGTGCAGGTCAGCGACAGGTGGCACCTCTGGTCCAACCTGTGCGGCAAGGTCCTGGCCGAGGTCCGCTCCCACGCCGTCTGCTGGGCCAGCACCGTGAACCCCGCACGTCCCGGGGGCGTCCGCGAGCAGACCACCCGCGAGCGTTGGCAGCAGGTCCACACCCTGCTCGGCCAGGGCGTCGGCCTGCTCGAATGCGCCCGCCGCCTCGACGTCGCCCTGAACACCGTCAAACGGTACGCCCGCATGAAGGAGCCCACCGCAGAGCGCCGCGCACCCCGCTACAAGCCCACCCTCGTCGACCCCTACCGCGACCACCTGCGTCGGCGCCGAAGCGAGGACCCCGCGGTGCCCGTCACCCACCTCCTGCGCGAGATCAAGGAGCTGGGCTACACCGGCAGCGCGAACCTCCTGGTCCGCTACCTCACCCAGGGCCGCGCCGAGGGCGACAGGCCGGTCACCACCCCGCAGCGTTTCGCCCGCCTCCTGCTCACCCGCCCGGAGAACCTGCGCGACAAGGACGCCGTACTGCTGCGGGAACTCACCGAAGCCTGCCCGGAGATGAACGAACTCGCCCGTCTGACCGGAGAGTTCGCAAAGCTGCTGACCCCGGCCGAAGGCAATGACGCCAAGCTCACCGACTGGATCACCATCGTGCGCGCCACCGACCTGCCCCACCTGCACAGCTTCTGCAACGGCCTCGAACTCGACCGGGCCGCCGTCGACGCCGGCCTCACCCTCCCGTACCACAACGGCCGCACCGAGGGCGTCAACACCCGAACCAAGCGGATCATGAGGCAGATGCACGGCCGGGCCGGGTTCCCCCTCCTCCGCCACCGCATCCTCCTCCAGTGACCACTACACAGCGCTACCACCGATTACGGGACAGAGCCCCATAATCGGTGGGAGCGTGTCCGGAAGATCGTGCAACTTCGTTGACGCGTCACCTACGGGCGCGTCGACGGGAAGACTCATGGGCAGCGGCCGTTCTCTCGTGCTTCGTGACCCGACATCTCGAAGCGTGGAGAACGGCCGCCCCTGCCGACCCGGAAAGAGCCGTAGATCAGCAGGTCAAGTAACCAACGATGTTGGACAACGAGCTTGGGTTCGCCTCGCGGTGGACGGTCAGCTGATGGTCCAGTGCTGGAGGGCGGAGCCGGTGTCGGGCTGTTGGGTGGCCAGGGCGCCGTTCGTGGTGGAGGCGGTGGTCAGGAGCAGGCCGCTGTTCTGCGAGGTGACGGTGTATCCGCCGCCGGGGATCGCATTGACCAGCCATCGCTGGTTCGCGCCGTTGGTGCAGGCCCACTGGATTATCTGGGCTCCGGGGGAGGTGGAGCCGCCGCTGACGTCCATGCAGAGGTTGGACTCGCCGTTGGCGATGCGGTAGCTGCCGTCGGTCTGCCTGGTGAAGATCCAGTTCTGGTTGGCTCCGCCGCTGGGGGACCAGGTGATGAGCTGGGTGCCCTGGGCGGTGGAGTGGTTGGGGTCGTCGAGGGCCTTGCCCGAGGCGATCAGGGTGTGGCTGCCGCTGAGGCCGCCCGGTCCGACGGTCCAGGTGAAGGGGGTCGAGTTGCTGGCGGTGCCCGAGGAGGCGGTGACCGTGACGGTGGTGGTGCCGGTGGTGGTGGGTGTGCCCGAGATCAGGCCGGAGGAGCTGATCGACAGGCCGGCCGGCAGGCCTGTCGCCGAGTAGGTCAGCGTTTTGCCGTTCGAGTCGTTGCCGCTGATCTGCAGCGAGACCGCCGTGTTGACGTTCGTGGACTGGTTGCCGGGATTGGTGACGGAGACGATCTCGGGTGCCGGTCCGGTCGCGGTCAGGCTCAGGGTCTGCTCATTTGCGGTCCGGCTTCCGCCCACCGGGTTGCCCGTGGTGTTGGTCCAGGTGCGGGTGGGGGTGGTCTCGCTCAGGCGGCCGGTGGTCGCGGACATGGCCAGGTCCAGGCCGCTGTATCGGTTGACCAGGTGGTAGGTGCCGGCGGAGGGGAGGACGAACCACTGCTGGCCGGTGGTGGGGCCGCCGGTGCCGGCCGTGGTGGCGGTGGGCTGGGCGCCCCAGGCGCGGCCGGCGGTGGCGGTGGAGTCGACGCCGAGCAGCTGCCCGGTGGAGGCGTTGATGATCCTGTACGAGCCGTCTCTGTTGGTGGCGAAGATCCAGGACTCCAGGGCCGAGCCGGTCGCGGCGGGCAGGGAGGTGGTGGCGGAGCTGCCGGAGGCCTGGGCGAGGATCCGTCCACCGCCGTTGGCGATCCGGTAGGTCTTGGTCACGTCGATCGGTGTGGCCGGGGCGGCGGAGGAGCCGAGGGTGACGTTCACGTACTCGGCGAGGTTGCCGCCGGCGCAGTTGCCCGAGCAGTACGACCTGAAGGACTTCCCGACGATCGTCGAACTGGTCCGGTTGACGCCGTCGACGAACCACCGGTACCAGGACGACGTGTGGTAGCTGCCGGTGTCGCCGGCCAGGTACCACTTCTGGGTGGAGAGGTCGTCGGTGACGTAGAACTGCTGCGGGGCGTTGCCGCTCTGGTCGACCGCCTGCGGCTCGCCGATGTACAGGCCCAGGTACGCGTTGTAGGTGATGTCCATGACGAACAGGGGCGAGGTGGGAGGCATCTTGCCGGCCGCGATCTGCTGGGCGGAGGTGCCGGTGTTGGCGGGGTTGTACTCGCCGGCCGGCGGGGTGTAGCCCGTGGTGCTGGAGGCGTTGACGGGCACGACGTTGCTCTCCAGGCCGCCCACGCCGGGCTGGGTCCAGGCGCCGTTGTACCACTTCTGCCAGGAGCTGGGCGCCATCTTGCCGGAGATCGGGGCGCGGGCCACGTGCTCGTAGAAGGTCGTCCAGCTGCCGCCCTTCTCGACGATCCGGGAGCCGTAGTGCACGTAGAAGTACCCGGAGGCGGTGTCGACGAACAGGCGCGGATCGCCGTCGCCGTAGGAATAGGTCTGGTTCGGGAACGCGGTGGTGTCGCCCCGGGTGGTGCTGTACGGGGAGGTGATCGCGTGGTCCTTGATGGTCCACGTCTTGCCCTGGTCGGTGGAGACCGCGTAGTCGATGCCGTCGTAGTGGATGCCATCGCCGAACGGCTGGTTGGTGAACTCGTTGTGTACCAGGCCGTACCAGTCCCCGGTGTCCGGGTCGACCCACAGGCCGACCAGGTCGCAGTAGCTCTTCTCGCTGGACACTGTCGGAGGTACCGGCGCGATCGTGGCCTGGAGGCCGGTGGGGCTGTTGTTGCACCGCCAGGTGGTGTCGTTGTTCTTGTCGTTGGGGTTGGCGGGGTTCACCGCATCACTGATCGTGCTGGATCTGCCGGCGTTGTCGAAGTTCGCGCCCGTGTAGAAGGTCCACGGACGGCCTGAGCCCGCCGGGTAGAAGGAGTGGGATTCCTGGAAGTAGAACGTGCCGTCCTTGTCGATGTAGGCGCCGGCCGGGGAGTCGTCGAAGTACGAGTGCGAAACCGGTGCGCCGACGGTGACGGTGTAGGTGGCGGTGGGCGGGGTCGCCGATGCGGGGGACACCGCGCCGACGGCCAGTCCGAGGAGGGCCGCGGTCAGGGCGGCGGCCGTGGTTCTGCGGGACGGAGAGAACACAGGGGCTCCATGGATGGGCATGTGGGTTGGGAAGCCGCCGCGCGGGGGTGCCGGTGCTGACGGTGTGGGCCGTCGTGCGGGCGGTCCGCTGCGGGGCGGCTGGCGGTGGGTCGGGTCGGGGGCGCTTCTGCAGGGACGGGAGGCCCCCTGCTGCGGGGTGTGGCCGTGCCGGGTCGGGTCCTGGACGGTGTGTCAGTCGGCGGTGATGTCAATTCCGTTGCCTCGCATCGCGTCGATGGTGCGGTCGCGCGCGGCCTGGAGCGCTGTTCGTAAAGGACGACGACCGGTTCCCGCTGGTGCTCCACCGGCAGGCCGGCGGCGAGCTGATGATGCCGGTCACCCTCGTGACCGCTTGTCCGGCTCGTGTCCAGGGCGCGCTGGACCGGGAGGCCGGAATCTGCGCCCGGCCAGGTCCCGGAAGGGAAGGGGGCCCTGCGGTGGGTGTCCGCAGGGCCCCGTCGGTCGGGTGGGGTCAGGTCCGCCCTTGCGGGTGGAGGGTCAGTTGATGGTCCAGTGCTGGAGGGTGGAGCCGGTGTCGGTCTGCTGGGTGACCAGGGCGCCGTCGGAGGTCGAGGCGGTGGTGAGCAGCAGCCCGCTGCTCTTGGAGGTGACGGTGTAGCCGCCGGTGATCGGGGTGATCACCCAGTGCTGGTTGTTGCCGCCGTTGCAGGGCCACTGGATGATCTGGGCGCCGGCGGAGGTGGAGTTGCCGCTGACGTCCATGCAGAGGTTGGAGAGGCCGTTGACGAGCTGGTAGCTGCCGTCCGGCTGCTGGGTGAGGACCCAGTTCTGGTTGGTGCCGCCGTTGGTGCTCCAGGTGATGAGCTGGGTGTTCTGGCTCAGGGAGTGGTTGGGGTCGTCGAGTGCCCTGCCTCCGGTTGTCAGCGTGTGGGTGCCGCTGAGCACCGAGTTGACGGTCCAGGTGAAGGAGGTCGTGCCGGTGGCGGTGCCGGAGGAGGCGGTGACCGTGACCGTCGAGGACCCGGCGGTGGTCGGGGTGCCGGTGATCAGGCCGGCGGAGCTGATCGACAGGCCGGCGGGCAGGCCGGTCGCGGAGAGGGTGAGGGGCCTGCCGGCGGAGTCGTTGGAGCTGAGCTGCAGCGACACGGCCGTGTTGACGTTGCCGGACCGGTTGCCGGGGTTGGTGACCGTGACGACTTCGGGGGCCGGGCCGGTCTGGGTGAGGGTGAGGGTCTGCTCGCTCGCGGTGCGGGTCCCGCCGACCGTGTTGCCGGTGGTGTTGGTCCAGCTGCGGGTGGGGGTGGTCTCGGTGAGCCGGGTGGAGTCGGAGGAGAGGCCGATCACCAGGCCGCTGTGGCGGTTGACCAGCTTGAAGGTCCCGGTGGCTGCTCCGGAGGTGGTGGTGCCGGGGATGACCCACCACTGCTGTCCGACGCTGGGACCGCTCGGTGCGGCGGCGGTGACGGTCGGCTGGGTGCCCCAGCCGCGGCCGGTGGTGGTGGTGTTGACGCCGAGCAGCTGGCTGGTGGAGGAGTTGGTGATCCGGTAGGAGCCGTCGCCGTTGGCGCTGAAGATCCAGGACTCCAGGGCGGAGCCGGTGGCCGTGGCCAGCGAGGTGGTCGCGGAGCCGCCGGAGACCTGGGCGAGGAGCCGGCTGTTGCCGTTGGCGATCCGGTAGGTCTTGGTCGGGTCGACCGGCGCCGCGGCGGGGGAGGAGGGGTTGATGGTGAGGTCGACGTACTCGCCGCCGGAGGTCTTGCCGTCGGCCTTCTTCGAGCACTCGAAGGAGCAGTAGGAGCGGAAGGACTTGCCGACGATCGTGTTGTTCGTCTTGTTCGCGCTGTCGAGGAACCAGCGGTACCAGGATGCGGTGTGGTAGCTGCCGGTGTCGCCGATCGGGTACCACTTCTGGGTGGAGAGGTCGTCGGTCGCGTAGAGGTACTGCGGCGACGTGCCGTCCTGGGTCACGGCTTGCGGTTCACCGATGTACAGCCCCAGGTAGGCGTTGTACGTGATGTCCATGACGAACAGCGGCGACGTCGCGGGCATCGTGCCGGCCGCGATCTGCTGGGCCGCGGTGCCGGTGTTCCTCGGGTCGTACTCGCCGGACACCGGGGTGTAGCCGGTGGTGCTGCCGGAGCCGACCGGGACCATGTTGCTCTCCTGGCCGCCCACGCCGGGCTGGGTCCAGGCGCCGTTGTACCACTTCTGCCAGGAGCCGGGCGCCATCTTCGAGGAGATCGGGGCGCGGGCCACGTGCTCGTGGAAGGCTACCCAGCCGCCGCCCTTGTTGAGGATCCGCGAGCCGTAGTAGACGTAGAAGTAGCCCGAGGCGGTGTCCACGTACAGGCGCTGGTCGCCGTCGCCGTAGTCGAAGGTGTCCTGGGGGAACGCGGTGTTGTCGTCCCGGGTGGTGCTGTACGGGGAGGTGATCACGTGGCTCTTGATGTCCCAGGTCTTGCCCTGGTCCTTGGACACCGTGTAGTCGATCGCGTCGTAGTGCAGGCCGTCGCCGAAGGGCTGCGGGGTGAACTCGTTGTGCACCAGGCCGTACCAGTCGCCGGTGTCCGGGTCGACCCACACCCCGGCGAGGTCGCAGTAGTTCTTCTGGGCGTATCTGGAGCCGGCGGGCGCGTAGCTGGCCTCAAGGCCGGTGGGGCTGTTGTTGCACCGCCAGGTAGTGTCGTTGTTCTTGTCGTTCGGGTTGGCCGGGTTGACGAAGTCGCTGATCGCGCTGGACCGGGTGGCGGTGTCGAAATCGGTCCCGGTGAAGAAGCTCCAGTAGCGCGGCCCGGTAGCCTCGTACTGGGCGTTGGACTGCTGGAAGTAGAAGGTGCCGTCCTTGTCGACGTACGGGGCGGACGGGGTGTCGTTCGGGTAGGCGTACGGGACGGGGGACCCGACGCCGACCGTGTAGGTGCCGGTGGGCGGGGCCGCCGAGGCGGGGGACACCGCGCCGACGGCCAGTCCGAGGAGGGCCGCGGTCAGGGCGGCGGCCGTGGTTCTGCGGGACGGAGAGAACACAGGGGCTCCATGGGTGGGCATGTGGGGGAGGGAAGCCGCCGCGCAAGGGGGTGCCGGTGCTGACGGTGTGGGCCGTCGTGCGGGCGGTTCGCCGTGGGGCGGGCTGGAGGTGGGTCGTGTCGGGGGCGTTTCCGCGGGGACGGGAGGCGCCCTGCTGCGGGGTGTGGCCGTGCCGGGTCCGCCCCCGGACGGTGTGTCAGTCGGCGGTGACGTCAATTCCCTTGCCTCGCATCGCGTCGATGGTGCGCTCGCGCGCGGCCTGGAGCGCTGTTCGTAGTGGCGTCCGGTCGGTTGCGGCCTTGGTCAGTTCGGCGCTCAGGGCGGCGGACGTCTCGTTCATCACCGGACCCCAGGTCCAGTTGGTGCTTCCCTGCGCTTTGCGGAAGACGTCGAAGATCACCTGGTTGCCGAAGTACGGGTCCGGTCGGTTGAGTGCGGGCAGGGTGTCCGCGGTGACCGCCGCGGGGTAGATGCCGGCCTTGTCCACCAGGATCTCCAGGGATCTGCGGTCACTGCCGAGCCAGTTGGCGAACTCCAGGGCGGGTCCTGCGGCGTTGCAGCCCTTGATGATCGCGGTGGCCGAGCCGCCGTCGAACCCGGACGCGTCGTCTGCGTCCCAGCGGGGCATGGGTGCCACCGCCCACTGGCCCGCGGCGCTCGCCGCGTTCTGGGTGAGCAGGCCGGAGAACCAGACGGGTGCCGGTAGGGCCGCGACCGTTCCGTTCCGCAGGTCGGCGAACAGTTCGTCGCTGTAGGCCTTCTCGGTCTTGGCCAGGTCCTTGTCGAGGAGGTCCTGCCAGAAGGCGGTGACCTTCGTGCTGTTCGGGCTGGTGGTGTTCACCTTCCAGGTGGAGCCCTTGACGTCGAACCAGCTGCCGCCGGCCTGGGCGGTGAGGGCGGCGAACCACCAGGGGTCGTCGGGTGTGAACGCGGTCAGGTGGTGCCCCGGCGCGGCCTGTCGCAGCCTGGCGGCGTCTGCCGCGAACTCCTGCCAGGTGGCCTCCGGTTTCAGGCCGTACCGGGCGTACACGTCCCTTCGGTAGTAGAGGGCCATCGGGCCGAGGTCGAGAGGGAACCCGTAGACCTCACCCGCGACGGAACTCTGCTTCCAGGCGGTCTCGCTGTAGTTGACGCGCTCAGCGAGGACTTTCTGGCCGATCGGCAGGAGGGCGCCTTCGGCGGCGAAGCTCGGCAGGGATTCATAACCCATCTGGACGAGGCACGGGGCCGTGCCGTCCTTGACGGCCGTCAGGACTGCGGCGTAGCCGCCCCGGCTTCCCGGTGCGATCTTCTGGAACTCGACGTGCACACCGGGATGGGTGGCGTTGAACTGCGCCACGGCCTCCTGATAGCCGGGGGCCCAGCCCCAGAACGTGATGGTGGCAGGCTGTCCCCCTTGGGGGACGGTGGATCCGCAGGACGCCACGCAGGCGAAGGCGGAGAGCGCCGCGAGAGCGGCGAGCATCCGGCGGGGGGCGGATGGCGTACGCATCGATGGGTCCTTCGCGCGGGGTACCGTGAGGGTGTGGTGCCGGGGGCTCGGCATCGCGTGCCGGGCCCCCGGGCTGGGGCGGGGTGAGGATCACGGATCGGGTGCCAGGATGCTCGCAGTGCCGAACGGACGGTCGTTCGGGAGCGGCGGCGGCTGGGACCGAACCGGTTTGGAGCTCTCCGTGAACGGTTCACTGCCCCTTGGGGGTGGAGCCGTTGAGGCGCTGTGGGGCTGGTGCAGCCGGACGACGGGGGGTCGATCGCTGCAATGACATGCAGTATCCGCCCCGGCGACGCACAGATGTCAACAGAGTCGACCAAAAAGTTGCACAGAAATTCTGGGCTCAAAATGCGTGATCATGATCGAATCAATGCATGATCAAGCAGATTAATGCAAATGATCATGTGGAATGCCATGAGGGCCCTCCCGTGCAAGTGGGCCGGTGGGCCGCGAGGGCGCTCGGCTCCGGCGCCGCCCCCTGCCAGCCCCGCAGGACCGGCCTCGCCCCCACCATGCGCCACTACCGGCCAACTCTCCCCAGCCCCACGCCCGGATCGCCCACCACCCCGCCGCAGACATCGCCCAAGCCCGAGCGCACTGGAGGCCACCCCGCACCCCCGGGGCCAGCGCCGCGGCCGCTCTCCGTCGGACCGTGGCACTGGACGGCCGGGCGGCTTGGTGGGCGGGTGCGTCCCGGCTGTCCGCGGCGGGCGCCGAGCGGCAGTCGCTGTTCGGACGATCGCGCCGGGGCGCGGGGCGGACGGGGCGGGGCCCGCCGCCGTCACGCCGACCGCAGCCGCCGCTGCGGAGCTCCGGAGGCCCACCCCGAAGCCGTGGCCGGAGCGGCCGGTGTGGGCCGACGGAGAGGGGAGGATCAGCGGTCGGCCGGGGGATGTGGGCACCGACTCCCTACGCGCCGGCGCCCGTACGGGGGAGGGGACGTGCCGGTCGGAGGTCAGCGGGTCCGGGCGCCTTTGTCCCGGGCTCCGGCCTGAGGGGGATGTCGGAAGGGTCTTGGAAGATGCCTTCGAGTGCGAGCTGGGCGCCGCCCCGGGCGGCGTTGGAGAGGCCGAGGGTGGAGGCGGTCACGAGGACCCGCCCGGGGGCGGGTGTGATCCTGCGGTTGTCGAGGACCCGCTGCGCCGCGTCCACCAGGTAGCGGCCGAAGACGGCGAAGTAGCCGCCGAGGACGATTCTGGGTGGGTTGAGTACGTCGACCAGGATGCCGAGTCCGAGGGCCAGGTCGTCGGCGAGGGCGGCGAGGGCGGCGAGTGTGCGGGGCTCGCGGGCGTCGGCTCGGCCGAGCAGGTCGTCTAGTCGGTCGGCGAGGTCGACGGAGAGGTCGTGCACCTGGTCGGAGGGGTCCGCGGCGGCGTCGAGGAAGGCCTGCAGTCCGACGGCGACCTCCCAGCATCCGGTCCGCCCGCAGGCGCAGGGCCGGTCGAGGCGGTCGAGCCTCATGTGGCCGATCTCGGAGCCGCGGATCAGTTTGCCGCCGGAGATGCTGGCGCCGCCGACGCCGATTCCGCCGGTGACGTAGACGAGTTCGCGGACGTCGGCGCCGGGGGCGGCCAGGTATTCGGCGAGGGCGCCGGACTCGGCGTCGTTCTCGACGAGGACGGGCGGTGCGTGCCGTCCGAGCCGTGCGCGCAGTTCGTGGACCGCCCGTACGTCGCGCCAGCCGAAGTTGGTGGCCACGGCGACCGTGCCGGAGGCGGCGTCCACCGACCCCTGGGTGACGAGGGTGACCCCGATGGGGTGCATGCCGAGGTCGGTCACCGCGCTGAGGCAGTCGGCGACCAGGTCGGCGACCTCGCGCAGGGCGGCCTGCGGGGTGAGGGCGGGCACGTTGAGGGCGCGGCGGTCCTCGTGGACGACGGTGCCGCGCAGGTCGAGGGCGAGGACGGTGATGTGGTCGGGGCCGATCTCGGCGCCGACGCCGCAGATCCAGCGGCCGTCGAGGTCGACCATCCGGTGCGGGCGGCCGACGGCGCCGGCGCGGTCCAGCTCGCCCTCGCGGACCAGTCCGCGCTGGATCAGGTCCCCGACCAGGACCGAGACCGTCGCCTTGGGCAGGCCGGTCGCGGCCGCGAGATGGGTGCGCGACTGCGCACCGCTCTCGCGCAGGTGGCGCAGGACAACGCCAAGGTTGGTGCGGCGCAGCGAGGCCTTGTCGGCAGCTTCGGGGTAGCCCGCCATGATGCCGCCTGCTCCGAGGAAGGCCGTGCCGGTACTGCCGTGGCCCGTACCGGTGGTGTCGCGCTGCTCTTGCCTCACGTGGTCTCCTCGTTCCGCGCTCTGCCCACAGGTCGGTGTCGGCTCTAGACATGTTAGTTGATGCATTAATCGAAATAACCAGGGCGGCCGATCGTCGATCATCGGTGTCGGTTGGGTAACGGAAGCGTACCGAATGACGACTGGGGGCCGAGTGTGAGGCCAAAGTGCCTTTGGTGGAGGCGAGTTGCCCTCCCGGTGTTGGGTCGTCGTGTCTCGCGAACGGTTCGTGGAACCCCTTGACAGCGCCCATTCTTAATTAACACACTAGCGGAACTAACAACCCGCAGCATTCGGCGGGTCCCCACCACCGCGCCCGGGCCGAGCCCCGCCCCGCGGGTAGGCAGCAGAAGAGGACCTCCCATGAAGAACCGCGCCCTCAGAACCGTCACCCTCGCCGTGGCGATCGCCTCGCTGGCCGGCACCGCCGCTTGCGGCTCTGGTGGATCGGGCGGGTCCGCAGACAAGGCGTCCGGGCCGGTGACCATCGAGTTCTGGGGTTGGGCCCCGGGCTACGAGAAGTCGGTGGAGTTGTTCAACTCCACGCACCCGGGCATCCAGGTGACCTACAGCAAGATCTCGCCCGGTTCCAAGGGTGGTTACACGAAGATGCTGAGTGCGGTGAAGGCGGGCAACGCCCCGTGTGTGGGGTCGGTCGGGTTCGAGACCCTCCCCACCTTCGCCGCGGCCGGCGCCCTGCAGGACGCGACGGCCGCTGCCGCGCCGTTTGCGAAGGAGTACGGGGCGTCGGCGTTCGCGCAGTCCGGGGTGGCCGGGCACACCTACGGCCTGCCGGTGGACATCGCGCCGATGGGTCTGATCTACCGCAAGGACCTGTTCGCGAAGTTCGGGATCCACGAGGCGCCGAGGACGTGGGAGGAGTACGCGGCCGACGCCGCGACGATCCACGCGGCGGACCCGAACGCCTACATCGGCTATTTCGGCAACGACGCCTACAACTTCGCGGGTCTCGCGCAGCAGGCGGGCGCGAAGTGGTTCGCCACCGGCGGTGAGAAGTGGTCGGTGGAGGTGAACGATGCGGCGACGAGGAAGGTCGCCGCGTTCTGGCAGGGCCTGATCGACAAGAAGCTGGTGAAGGTGGTGCCGAGCTTCGACACCGCCCTCTACAAGGGCATGGGCGAGGGCACGATCCTCTCCGACGTCAACGCGGTGTGGGACACCCCGATCCTGGCCGACAGCGTCAAGCAGACCTCCGGCAACTGGGCGGTGGCGCCGATGCCGGTCTGGGACGCGGCCAAGCCCGCCTCCGGGAACGCCGGCGGCACCCCCAACGCGATCCTGAAGGGCTGCGCGCACGTGAAGGAGGCGGTGGAGTTCGCGCACTGGTTCGGCACGGACCAGGCCAGCGTCAGCAACCTGATCAAGGAGACCGGTATCTACCCGGCGGCGCTCTCCGGCCTGGACAACCCGGCGCTGGCCGAGCCCAACCCGTTCTACGGCGGCCAGAAGATCTTCGACGTGTTCAGGGCGAGCGCAGCCCAGGTCGATGCCGGTTTCCAGTGGGGGCCGGTGATGACCAAGACCTCCGGTGCGCTCGGTGACGGCCTGGGCAAGGCCGGCGCCGGCAGCACCACCCTGGAGGCGGCGCTGGCCGACACCCAGGCCCAGACGGTCGCGGAGATGAAGACCCAGGGCATGGGGATCGGCTGACCATGCACCCCGCACCCACCACCACCACGACGGCTCCGGCGCGGCCCACCGGGCCCGCCGGGGCCGCCCCGGAGCCGTCCGGCCCGGCGGCAGCCCCCGTCCCGCGGGGGCGGGGCGTCGACTGGCGTCGCTGGACCCCGCTGGGTTTCCTGCTCCCGTTCGGGGCCCTGTTCCTGATCACCTTCGTCGCGCCGATCTGCTACGCCGTCCACCAGAGCCTGTTCAGGCTGCACCGCTCCGGCCTGGGGCTCACGCCCCCGGCCACGGTCTTCACCGGATTCTCCAACTACACCGACGCGCTCGCCGATGACGCGTTCACGTCCTCGGTGGTGCGGGTGGTGCTGATCGGCGCCGTCCAGGTGCCGTTGATGCTGGGTCTGGCGCTGGTGCTGGCGCTGCTGCTGGATGCGCGTCGCACGCCCGGCAAGAGGTTCTTCCGCCTGGCGTTCTTCCTGCCGTACGCGATCCCGGGTGTGATCGGCGGGCTGATGTGGTCCTTCCTCTACCAGCCGGACGTCAGCCCGATCGCCGACGCGCTGGCCGGCGTCGGCCTGCACGTCGACTTCACCTCGGACGGCTTGCTGCCATGGTCGGTCGGCAACATCCTCACCTGGGGCTGGACCGGCTACAACATGATCGTCATCCACTCCGCGCTCAAGGCCATCCCGGGCGAGCTGACCGAGGCCGCCGCCCTGGACGGCTGCACCGGCTGGCGCCTGGCCTGGCACGTCAAGATCCCGCTGGTGCGGCCCGCCCTCCTGATGACCACGGTGTTCTCCATCATCGGTACCGCCCAGCTCTACAACGAACCGGTCGTCATGAAGGCCGTCGCCCCGAACCTCTCCAGCAACTGGACGCCGATCATGGCCGCCCAGAACGAGGTCGCGGCGAACAACTACCACGCGGCGGCGACCCGGTCGGTCCTCCTCGCACTGGTGATCTTCGTCCTCTCCTTCGGATTCATGCGGTTCGTCAACAAGCGCGGAGCGGCACTATGAGGACCACACGTCCCGGCGGCCCGGTGCGGGCCGCCAATCCGGCCGGCCGCATCGGGGTGCTCGCCGTCCTGGTGCTCGCCGCGGCCTATTCCCTGCTGCCGGTGTGGTGGCTGGTGGTCTCCGCGACCAAGGGCAGCAGCGACCTCTTCTCCAGCAACGGCTTCTGGTTCGCCGGCCGGATCGAGATCGTGCACAACATCTCCACCCTGCTCGGCGTCCAGGACGGCATCTACGGACGCTGGCTGCTCAACAGCCTCCTCTACGCGGTCGGCGGCGCCGCCGCGGCGACGCTGCTGTCCGCGATGGCCGGCTACGTGCTGGCGAAGTACACCTTCCGCGGCCGCGAGGCGGTCTTCAACACCGTGCTCGGCGCGATCCTCATCCCCGCCCCGCTGTTCGCGCTGCCGCTCTACCTGATGTTCTCCGCCACCCACCTGGTGAACACCTTCTGGGCGGTGTTCATCCCCAGCATCGTCAGCCCCTTCGGCGTCTACCTCTCCCGCATCTACGCCGCCGCCGCCGTCCCCGACGAACTGCTGGAGGCCGGACGCATCGACGGCGCCGGCGAGTTCAGGATCTTCCGCTCCATCGCCCTGCGGGTCCTCCAGCCCTCACTCGTCACCATCTTCCTGTTCCAGTTCGTGACGATCTGGACCAACTACCTGCTGCCCTCCCTGATGCTCGCCAGCGACCGCCTTCAGCCGGTCACCGTCGGCCTGGTCGCCTGGAAGGAACAACGCGGCCAGACCGTCCCCTACAACCTCATCATCACCGGCGCACTGCTCTCCGTCGTCCCCATCGTCGTGATGTTCCTCCTGCTGCAGCGCTACTGGAAGGCCGGACTCACCTCCGGCAGCGTCAAGTAGCCCACCGGCCGGGGTTCCTGGCCCACTCGTGGTGAATCCCGGCGGCTCCTGGTCAGCTGGTCAGGTCGCCGGGGCGGATGCGGTAGACCTGCAGGCTCAGTCCGTAGTACTTGGTGGTCTCGCCGACCCACTCCATGCCGAGCCGCCTCGTCATGGCGATGGCGCGGACGTTGTTCGGCCGGGCGACCGCGAAGAGTTCTTCGGCGTCCTGTGTGAAGGCCCAGGCGATGAGTGCGCGGCCGCCCTCGGTGGCATAGCCCTGCCCCCATGCCCCGGGGGCGACCTGCCAGCTCATCTCCAGGTCGTCCTCGTACGGTGGCAGCAGCCGGATGCCGAGGCCACCCACCACCGCGCCGTCGTCCCGGCGCTGCACGGCCCACCGGCCCCGAGGCGCCGGCAGATTCGGCTGCGCCTCCTGCCACGCCTGCAGCACCGAGCGCATCGCCGCCACGTCACCGACGCGTTCCATCGCCGGAGTGAGCCAACGCGCGACTTCGGGGGATCCGTAGATCGCCAGGGCGTCCTCGGCATCGTCGACGGACCAGTCCCGAATGACGAGCCGCTCGGTGACCAACGCGATGTCCATCGCCCGGACCTCCTCAGTCTTCCTGGTGCCCATGATGCTCCCGCCTCCTTGCGGCTGCACGGCTGGATCGTGGGCGGGGGCAACCCGGCGGCGGGCCGTTCACCCAGCAGGGGAGCCGACTGCGACCGGCACCGGCACCGGCCCCGACCGGTCCGCCGGCCGTCGAGCAGCCACGCGCAGCGGGTCGATGCCGTGGGCAGGGGCTTCCCGAGGCCGGCGGGAGTGCTTCGCTGTCAGGGGGCGGGATCACCCAGCACCCTCGAAATCGGCAGGTTCAACCTCGGCACCGCCGGCATCGGCGCCCGCGGGCACGCCTTCCACCTCAGACAGCCGCTGTCGAGACATCGGGGGATTCGCGTGGGCTCAGATGCCGGCGGCGGTGTGGATGGCTCGTACGGTGCCGTCGGGATCCAGGTGTGTCGGTGGCGGCCAAGCGGGCGGACGGCGAGGCGCGCGACAGGTCGACGCAGACGGCGGGCCGGCGGGCCGGACCCGCACGGCCGAAGAGTCCTCTCCCAGGGGATGCGGGCGGACGCCGTAGGACAGCACGCCGGGATTCCAGGTAGCGCTCACCCGGAGCGGGCGCGGTGACCAGTTGCCCAGGGCGGCGCCGTCGCGGGGTTCCGCAGGCCGCACCTGTGGATGCGTCGGCCGACGGCTTGCTCGCGGCTCGGGGCATCCGGCAGCGGCGCTTCGGCGGGAGGGTCGGAAGGCGGCGGCCCACGGGCCGCACTGTCACGAGCGCTGGATCCCCTCGGGTGCGGCAGGCACCGGGTCGCCCCGGTCGGCCCGGCAAGGGGCTGTAACGATCTCGCAACGGGGTTTGAATTCCCTGACCCCACTGGCGGATCCTTCGGTGCGGAGGGATCGATGCTCAAAGTTGCTTGATATGAGCCAGCATTGCGCATGTTGAAGCATTGATCTTTTCGCGGATCACAGCTTTCCATCCGAAGGCCCTGCACATTCTGCGCGTACCTGTCTCCAAGATGGATCCGAAGGCGCAGAGGTGCTAGCGGCAGTGAAAACAAGACTGACGAACGACATCAGCGAGCAGACAGGGACGGTGATCCGGAGCGGCAACGTCCCGGACATCCTTCGACCGGCGTTGCGCCGGCAAGGCCGCTGACGACCTGGACCGATCCGGGCGGGCTCGCACCGACGAGGGGCCTGTCGGCGCCCCGTCCGCCTACTGAAGGACCATGGAATGAAACGTTCTCTCCGATTCTGGCCGGCCGCCACGTGCGCAATCGTGCTGGCCGGCCTGGTGCTGGCCCCGCCGGCCGCACAGGCCTCGACCACCGCGACCAGTGCCTCGGGCAGCGCGCTGGCCGTCACCCCCCCTATGGGCTACAACAACTGGGCCAGCACCGGCTGTTCGACCAACAACCCGAACGCCGGCGACGTCGGACCGTCCGAGACCCTCATCCTGAACCAGGCGGCATCCCTGGTCAGTTCAGGTCTGGCAGCCAAGGGCTACCAGACGGTCACCATCGACGACTGCTGGATGACCCACTCCCGCGGCGCGGACGGCAACCTGGTGGTCGACTCCGCAAAGTTCCCGAACGGCATGGCCTACATCGGCCAGCAGCTCCACGACAAGGGCCTCAAGTTCGGCATCTACGAGGACATCGGCAACTGGACGTGCGGTGGCTTCCCCGGCGACTACGGCCAGTTCCAGCAGGACGCCGACCTGTTCGCCTCCTGGGGTGTGGACTACGTCAAGCTGGACGGCTGCAACATGCCCTCGGCCGACAACAACCTCGCCGGCTACGCCAAGGACTACGCTGCCTTCGCCGCCGCGCTGAAGAACAACGCCAGCCACCGCGACATGGTCTTCTCCAACTCGGCCCCCGCCTACTTCTCCATCGGTCCGAGCGACCTGGGCAACTGGTACTCGATCGTCGATGCCTCCTCCAGCGCCAGCCAGCTCTGGCGCAGCGGCTACGACGTGAAGATGGCCCACGCCGGCGGAAGCGCCTGGACCAAGACCGGCAACCAGGCCGGCGTGCTGACCCAGTACGGCTACAACACCGAACTGGCCCGCTACTCCGGCCCCGGAAACTGGAACGACCCGGACTTCCTGATCCCCGATCAGCTGACCGACGCCGAGACCCGCAGCCAGATCGCGCTGTACTCGGTGACGTCGTCGCCGCTGATCCTGAGCACCGACGTCACCAACCTGTCCGCGGCAGCCCTGAGCGCCCTGAACAACTCCGACGTCATCGCCGTCGACCAGGACGCCCTGGGCGCCGGCGCCGTGCGGATGAGCGACGGACCGGCCAACTCCAGCAGCGGCACCGAGCTCGTCGCCAAGCCGCTGTCCGACGGCAGCCTGGCCGCCGTCGTGCTGAACAAGGGCTCCGCCACCCAGGCCGGCTACAGCCTGAGCCTGTCCGCGCTCGGCCTGGACACGGCCACCAGCGGCTGCACCTACACCGTCAAGGACCTGTGGGGCAACCAGGGCTGGAGCAGCAACACCTCCACCGCCTCCACCGGATCGGTGGCACTGACGAACATCGCCGGCCACGACAACGCCATGCTGAAGATCACCCCGAACAGCAGCTGCGCCGCCCACACCCCCACGGGCCAGATTTCCTCCAGCCCCCGTGGCATCAGCAGCGCCCCGCTGTGCCAGGAGCGGTACGGATCCACCACTGAGGTGGACATCGCCACCTGCACCGGTGCGACAAAGCAGCAGTGGCAGATGAAGGCCGACGGTACCGTCCGCCTGGTCGAGCCCGGCGCAGGCGGAACCGCCCAGTGCCTGACCGCCCCGTCCGCCACCACGACCAGTGCTGTCAACGGCCAGTCCGGCATGTGGTTGCGGGTCGACACCTGCGGTGCGGCGGCGGACGCCGGCTACCAGAACTGGACCTACGGCCGCGACGGCAACCTGGTTCTGGCCGGATCCACCGCCAACGCGGGCCGGTGCGCAGACGTCTACGGCGCAGCCACCGGCACCTCCGGCACTCCGGTCGACCTCACCGCCTGCGCGGCGGCGCCGGACGCGCTGAAGGCGGCCCAGGTCTGGGCGGCACCGGTCGGCGCCACCACCTATCAGGCCGACCGCGCCGGCACCCTCGGCGGCCAGGCGCAGGTCTCCTCCTGCGGCACCTGCCCCGACGGCAAGCTCGTCGGCTTCATCGGCGGCACCACCAACAGCGGCACCCTGACGTTCGCCAACGTCAAGGTCGCCACCTCCGGTACCTACCAGCTGCAGATCGACTACATCAACGGCGACGCCGGTGCCCGCACCGGCAACATCACCGTGAACGGCGGCACCGCGACCCCCGTCGGCTTCCCCACCAACGGCAACTGGACCACGGTCGGGTCGAAGCTGGTCACCGTCGGCCTGAAGGCCGGCACCAACACCGTCAGGTTCAGCAACCCCAACGGCTGGGCCGCCTCCATCGCCAGCCTCTCCGTCCCCACCGTCCCCACCGGCCGGCTGTACTACGCCGACACCGCCGGCACCCTCGGCGGCGGCGCCCAGGTGGCCGCCTGCTCGACCTGCCTCGACGGCAAGCTGGTCGGCTTCATCGGCGGCACCACCAACACCGGCACCCTGACGCTCAACGTCACCGCCGAGACCGCCGGCACCTACCAGCTGCAGATCGCCTACATCAACGGCGACCCCACCGCCCGCACCGGCAACATCACCGTCAACGGCGGCACCGCGACCCCCGTCAGCTTCCCCACCAACGGCAGCTGGACCGTCCTGCAGAACAAGACCGTCACCGTCACCCTCCAAGCCGGAAACAACACCGTCAAGTTCGGCAACCCCAACGGCTGGGCCGCCTCCATCTCCACCGTCACCCTCTGACGGCACACACCTCTGACCTTGCCGCCCGGCGCGCCCGCGCCGGGCGGCAACGCCGTGTCCACTCCCCGCCCGCCCGCCCGGCACGTGGCCCTGCCCCGCTTGGCAGGCCCGCTCCGGTGCTGCCGGCCGGGGGCGGGCGACCCCGGCCGTACTCAGCCCCAGCCCCTCGGCCCGTCACCCTGTGCCGCCCGGACCGGCCGGCCGCCACCGGTGGAGGCCGTGCCCGGAGCGCTGCGCCTGCCCGGACTTGGCGACCGGCCGCGTGTACATCGATCGGATGTCAGGTGACGGTGAACGTCTGGGGGCTGCCGGCGTCGTAGGGGCGCTGTTCGAACTGGGCGCCCTGGGCGGTACCCGCGGTGAGGTAGAGGTTGCTGTAGCGGTTGGCGATGCGGACGTTGCCGTTCCCGGCGTCCTCCAGGCGCCATTCGTCGTTGGTGGTGGGGCCGAGCACGTAGGCGTACTGGATGATCTTCGCTCCGGCGGCCTGGGACGCGTTCAGCACGACCAGGTCCTTGCCGCTGTTCTGGTTGACGATGCGCACGTAGCCGTCCCCGAGCGGCCTGAACTCGAAGCGCTGGTTCGCGCCGTTGTGGTTCGGGTAGCGGATGATCGTGGCGACGTTTGCGGTGCTGCTCCCGCTGACGTCGATGACGTCGCCGGTCCCGGTGACGGTCACGGCGTGGTACCCCGTCGGCACCGTTACCACCGGGCCGTTCCAGGCCGCCTCGCGCATCGGGTTCCACGTCCACCCGGTCAGGGCCGGTGTGGGGTCGGCGGGACGGGGGACGCCGTGGATGGCGGTGTTCCAGGCGGACACTTCGACCAGGAGGTCGGCGCGGGCGGCGTCGGTGAGGCTCTTCAGGTCGATGGTCCACGCCTCGCCGTGGTAGAGGTCGTTCGTGATCGTGGTGCCGGCGCCGATCAGCTTGGCGTCGCCGCCCCGGTAGTCCAGGACCAGATGTGCTTCGGCCAGGTCGGCGAGATCGGTGGGGGTGCTGGTGATGCGCCAGCGGTTCCCGGTGGCCGACGTGACCTGCGGGGCGGCGGGGGCGGCGGCGAGCTGGAAGGTGTAGCGCGCGAAGGGGGTGCTTGCCGCCTGGGTCCGGCTCCAACCGGCCGCCGGTGTGAGAGAGCCCGCCGGGAAGACGTCCGTGGTGATGGTGTTCCCCGCCCGGCCGGCGAACCGGACGGTCGGCGCCAGGGCCGACAGCTGGGCCCCTTCCGTGATGATCAGCCGGTCGCGTCCGTTCAGCGGGGCGACAGCGGCGTTGAGTGACTCGGCCTCGGTCAGGACGATGATCCTCGCGGAGGCGTTCTGGGTGGCGGACTTGCGCACCAGCAGGGAGGTGCGCTGCCCGGCCGGGACGTTCGCGATGCGTTCGGCACCGGTCACGGCCTGGGTGAAGGTTCCCGATTCGCCCGTGAGGACGACGGACGGGTCGAAGGCGAGCGCCCGGTCGGTCCAGTCCGGTGCCCAGTAGACGAAGGTGGGGATGTCGTCGCCGGCGATCTTCGCCAGCGGTTCGACGGTGGCCCAGCGCAGGTCGACGCCGTTCAGGTTCGTCATGAGGGGGAACACGTTGCTGCGGTCCACCGGCATGGTCAGGGGCTGCTGTGGCAGCGTGATGGTCGCGCCGGCCGTGTGCACGTTGATCTGCATGTCGTTGCGGGCGGGCAGGGTGACGCCGCGCTGGGTGTTGTTGACGAACACGAATCCGCGGCCGGCGCCGTCGAAGCGTCCGATGTACCGCAGTCGGCCGGTCTGGGTCGGGTTCATGATCTGCTGGGGGTCGCGGCTGACCCGGGCCCTGACCAGTTCGTCGGCGTAGGTGGCGGTGAAGGTGTGCAGTCGCCGGTAGTACCGGTAGGTCTGCCTGGTCTGGCCGAACTCGCCCAGTGGGGCCTGGAAGTCGTACGTGAGCGGCCAGCTCGTACTCATGCCGGGTACCTGGGTTCCTCCGTGGAACATGTAGTAGCCGAGGTTGTTCGACCCCCGGCCGACACAGTCGTACGTGTTCGCCACCGTGTACCTGGGTTCCACGAGGAAGCGATCGTTTCCGTGCATCGGGCTTCCGGTGCCCAGTTCGCAGAATCCGCGCGGGTAGTCGAGGGTCTGGTAGAACGACCCGCCGATGTCGGTGTTGGCGGTCCACTCGTCACTGCCGTAGATGAAACCGCTCACGGCGGAGGTTCCGCCGCTGGTCTCCCACCCGCGGTAGATGTAACTGCCCTGCAGCGGAATCGCGATGTTCTTCTCGAACCTGGAGTTGGCGGTGACCGTGTAGTACGGCACCACCATGCCGCGCTCCTCGCACATCCGGCGCAGCGTGGTGATGTGGGGCGCGCTGCCGGAGGCGAATTCGTTCTCCAGTTGGATTCCGACGATCGGGCCGCCGTCCTTGACGAACTGTCCTCGGAGTTGGTCGGCGAGTTGTGAGAAGTACGAGCCGACTTTGGCCAGGTACCCCGGGTCGTCCGTGCGTTCGTTGCTCAGGGCGAAGGACGGGATGCCTCCGTTGTCGGTCTCCGAGTTGATGTAGGGGCCGACGCGCAGCCAGACCAGCAGGCCCTGTCGCCGGGCCGCGGCCACGAACGCGCGAATGTCCCGGCGGCCCGTCCAGTCCCAGGTTCCCTCCGGATTCTCGTGATGGTTCCAGAACGCGTATGTGGCCACGGTGTCGAGGCCTGCCGCGCGCATCTTGCCCAGCTCCCGCTCCCAGCGGTCGGCCGCGTAGCGCACGTAGTGGAACTCCCCGCTGAGCGGGTACCAGGCCTGTCCGTTCCTGGTCCACCCGTTGTACGTGACGCCGTAGGTGACGCCCCCGCCGACGCCGCCGAAGCCGGGGAGGGCCGTATCCGGTCGGAGCTCGGTCGCCGCCGTGTCCAGGTGGTAGCCGGGCAGACCCGCTGCCCCGCGGTCGGCCGCGTGGGCATTGGCGGGCCATAGCAGGTTGCCGAGGACGGGGCCGGCGGCGACCGCCGCCGCTCCGGCGCCCAGCAGCCTCAACGCGCCACGGCGGCCCATGTCCTGGGGACGGGGGTCCGGCTGGTGCTCCATGGTCTTCTCCTTGGTGGGTGTCGTGTCGCCCGGAGGGTGTGGGCCGGTAGGGCCCGAACGGGCGTCGGCGGGGGAAAGCGCTTGTTCGGGGGGTTGCCGGACCGCGCGGCATGAAGAGCAGCGGGGCGGAGCCAGGGCCCCGCCGGGCCGGTGGGGTGGTCCTTGTCGCGCTCTCGGGGCTGCTGCTCCCGTGGCGGCTCACCGGCTGGTGCGCGTATACGCAGTGGGTTTGGTTCCGGGACAGCGCCGGCGTCGGGGACGTCATATCCGCAGGCCAGGATGTCAGCCGGGTCGAGAGCGGGGCTGATCTGGCCTTCGTGGCGGCCCTGCCCTCCGAGCCCGGCTGATCAACGTCCAGGACCAGATCACGACCCGCCCCGGCACCGGCAGCTGCTCCGGGGCGGCGCAGGAGGAGGGACGCCATACCTCGTTGGTGTGGTCCGCCCGCGTTCGAGCGGCGTCGGTCAGGCGGACCACCGTGACTTGGCGGGCCGGTCAGGGCGCGGGTACGCCGGTGACCGAGATGTCCGCCGCGCTGGTCCAGGGGCCGCGGTTGCCTGCCTCGGTGAGAGCCCGCAGGCGTACGTAGCGGCCGCTGACCGCCTTGATGTTCACCGTCTTGCGTTCGGCACTGTCGGTGAAGGCTCCGGTGGCAACGGGGCTGCCCCAGGCGCTGGTGGAGTCCGAGACATGGACTTCGTACGACCCGATGCGGCCGTTGGGACTGCCGTCCTGGCGCGGCAGGTAGCCCAGGCCGTCGACGGTGTAACGGGCTCCGAGGTCGATCTGGATTTCGTGGGGCAGCGGGTCACTGCCACTGGACCACTTGCTGTGCCAGATCGTGCTGTTGCTGCCGTCGAAGGCGTTGACCGCCGCGCCGTTCTCCCTGGCGAGCTCCTGGCTGTCCGCGTACACGAGTCTCCAGGCCGTGCGTGCGAGGACGGGGCTGCTGAGGACGGAGTGGAGGGAGATCCGCGCGGGCTGGACCTGGTGGAGGTCGAAGATGACGATCTGGTTCGCGCCCTGTACCAGCCAGGGGGCCGGGCAGTAGATCCGCTGCTGCGGGCCGATCTGCCAATAGCGACCCAGGTTACGGCCGTTGACCCAGACCACGCCCTTGGTCCAGCCGGACATGTCGAGGTAGGTGTCGCCGACCTGGGTGAGATTCACGGTGGCGCGGAAGAAGATGCCGGGGCGCTGGGGGTCGGTCACCCGGGGCGTGAGGTTGGCGACGAACGCGTCGGTCATGGGCAGGAGGGTGGTCTGCCATCCGGTCAGGGTCCCGGTCAGGCTGCCGGCGTTCTGCAGGGCCACGGATTCGAGGATGCCCTTGCGGTCGACGAGAGCGTGGCCGAAGTTGGTGCGACCCAAACCTTCGACAAGGATGTCCAGTTGGGGGTTGGAGCCGGTCGTACTGCCGGTGGGGAGAGCGAGTGTGGCGTTGTTCACGGCCACGTTGAGAGCGGTGGCGACCGCGGAGGGCAACGATGACCGGTAGAGACCGCCCACGTAGCGCTTGGCGAGGCTGACGGTCGCGTAGTCGTGCACCCAACGGATGGACAGCTGACCACCGCTGTAGCCGCCGAGCTGCTTGGTGTAGAGGACGAACCCACTGTTCTGGTCATAGGTCTCCATGGGCTGCGGGTTGACGGTCCGGTCGGCCGGGAGGGGGGCGGGCAGGTTGTCCCACAGCGACGCGTAGGGCGCCGGCAGCAGGTCCGTGCCGTCGGAGCGGGCGACGGTGGCGGGGACGGCCGGTACCGCGGGCGGTGGGGTGGTGAGGTAGCCGGCGATGAGGTTCCGGTACTTGGTGTACCGAGCCGTCGGGGCGCCCTGCTCGGTGATCGGCGCGTTGTAGTCGTAGCTGGTGATGTCGGGGGTGTAACTGCCGGAGCTGTCACTGGCGTTCGCCCCGGCGGTGAATCCGAAGTTGGTGCCGCCGTGCACCATGTAGATGTTGAAGGACAGGCCCTTGTCCATCAGGCCCTTCAGGGCGCCGGAGATGTCGCTGCCCTGCCCCTGGAACGTGCTTTCGCCCCAGTGGGTGAGCCAGCCGGGGTAGAGCTCACCCGACATCGCGGGGACCGTGGGGAAGGACTGGCGGGCCGCCGCCACGTCGGAGGCGTCGCCCCCGCTGAGGCCGATCGCGCCGCCGGCGACCACGGTGCCTTTCGTCTGGGCGTAGGAGAGTCCGTCCTGGGTGTAGAAGGGGCCGTTGACGCCGTTCTTGATCCAGAGTTGGCGGATCTCCTCCAGATAGACGGAGTCGGACCCGTAGGAGCCGTACTCGTTCTCGACCTGGACCATCAGGACGGGGCCGCCGTTGGCCACGAGCAGCGGGGCGACCCTGGGGGCGAGCGCGTTGATGTAGCGGGTCACGGCTGCCATGTAGTGCGGGTCGTCGGCGGCCCTGACCCGGAGCTTGACGCCGGGGTTCTTCAGCAGGTAGGGCGGCAGTCCGCCGAGGTCCCACTCGCCGCAGATGTAGGGGCCGGGACGCAGCAGCACCCACATGCCCTCCTGCTGGCAGAGGTTGACGAACGCCTCGATGTTGCGCCGGTCGGTCTGGAAGTCGAAGACGCCGGGGGTCTCCTCGACGTGGTTCCACATGACGTAGACCGCGATCGTGTTCAGGCCCATGGCCTTGGCCATCTGGATGCGGTGGCGCCAGTACTGGACGGGGATGCGCGCCGGGTGCATCTCCCCGCTGCGGATCTGGAAAGCCCGCCCGTCCAGGAGGAAGGCGCTTCCGTCCGGTGCGAATCCGAAGGTGTGCTGAGCACCTCCGGCTGCAGCGGCCAGGCCCGAGGATGCGGCCAGCGCACCGGCGGAGCTCAGAATGCTGATCGTCAGGAAACGGCGGCGGTCCATAGTGCCCTCACTTGCTGAAAAGAAGATGGGTGATCGACATGGCTACGGGTCCTGCCCGGAAACACGGTGACGTTGCTCCCGGTCGTCCCTGACTTCGCGGACAGGTGATGGGGAACTCGTCAGGGTGGTGGTCGTCGCTGACTGCTCGGACGCGCTCTCGCGGTGGTCCTCGGTGGCGGTGGGCGCAGTGGGTCCGGGTGCTGCTCTGCCTGACCCGATGCCGGATCGACGCTCTGTTCGTCAGGGCCGGTGCCACCGCCCGCGCTCCGCCTTCCGGGCGGCGGTGGTACTGACGGGGCGCCGGCCGATCGGGGGCCGCGAGGCCGGCGGCCCACCAGGGCGTCCGCCGGGGGGAGAGGATCGGCGCATCGCTCGGGCCGGTGTCACCGGCGTACGGGCGGTTGACCGAATATCCGTACCTGGCACGGGTGTTGGACGCCATGGGTGGGGTCACGGCGAGGGGCGTCGCTGTTGGGGCTGGTGGCGGTCGGATCGGCGTGGGCCGGGCTCTTGGGGAGCATCAGCGATGCGGCTGCGGTGAGAGCGTCGGCGGTGGCCGCCCGCAGCTGACGGTGGTGGTCATGACAAGTCCTGCCTTGCAGGGGGGAAGTCGGACGGTCGCCCGTGACACCGCCCGGCCGAAGCCGTGCGGCGCCGGGGCGCGCCGGTGACCCTCGCCGCGGTTGCGCCAGAGCCGGCCGATATCCGGATTGACTGACGGCGTTGACGAGGCATGTGTAATTCTGCGCAAAACTAAGCGCGAGTCAACAGAAATGCTCAAAGTGATGGTGCGTCAAGTTGCATCGTTGACGGCCGATCGGAGCTGCCAACTCCCCCATGAAGGACCGAACACGCGCCCGTCCGAGACAGGGATCGGACGATCCCCTCGGCCGCGCCCCCCCTTTGGCTGATCACCACACGACAAGGCGACGATCGGATGCCCGCCCGACCCTCGGGGAACCCCGGTGACAGCATGGCAGATCCTTGATCAACGCCCGGAGGGCGGTGAGGAAGGCGACAAGGACGCCCATCGAGGCTTGCTGGCGGGTGCGGGATCAGCAGGCTCGGCCGTCAGACCTCTCGGCCGGATTCCCGTTCCTGACCCCGACCGGGGGCGCGCGGGATGCTTCCGATCTGTGTCGGCTCTGTGTCGGCCGGCCGGGTGCGTGGTGGAGAGTGGTGCCGGCGTTCCAGCCCTCACCGAACCGGTAGGAGGACCGGCCGACCTGGATGACCCGGCAGCCGTGCGCAGGCTCTCGGCGTCCGCGATGATCGCCGCGTTTCGCGCATCGGTCTTGGCCTTGCTCGGCGCGAGGCCGACGATCTTTCGCATGGTCAGGCCCGGCAGGTGGGCGAGGCGGCAGCCCTGTCGCGAGCCGTAGGTGGTGCGGTGCCAGAACCTGGCGGGACGGAGGTGATCACGCGGTCGGGCAGCACCCGAAGGGGCGGGGCCGATGCGGCCCCGCCCCCGGTCGTTTGCCGCACCTGGGGTCAGGGGCAGGTGATGACGGGCTGTGCCCAGTCGGCGTGGTCGTTGGAGTTGCCGTTGCCGTTGTCGGTGACGTGCAGGGTGAGTTCCTGGCCGTCGGTGAGGTCGGCCTGCAGGGCCTTGGGTGCGTCGGTGCCGGTGAGGGTGCCGCTGTCGGCGATCTTGACGCCGTCGCGCAGGACCTGGAAGACGACGGAGCCGTTGTTTCCGACCTCGTCGTCGATGCCGACGGTGGTGGTCAGGGAGGTGCAGGTGCCGCCGAGGTAGTAGGTGATGTCGGAGTTGGCGTGGGTGCCGAGGCCCTTGGTGTAGCCGGTGTTGCCGATCTTCATCGGCTGGCCGTCGCCCGCGCCCGATCCGCCGTTGCTGGTGTCACGCTCGACCGGGCCGTAGCCGTTGGTCGCGGAGGTCCAGGTCAGGTCGGAGACGGCGTTGGCGCCGGCGGCCGGGCCGTGACCGCAGGAGATCTTGGCGTCGGCCCAGTCGGCGTGGTCGTAGGAGGTGCCGTCGCCGCCGTCGGTGACCCGCAGGGTGACCTGCTGGCCGCCGGTGAGGTCGGCCTGCAGTGGCTTGGGTGCGTCGGTACCGGTGACCGGGCCGCTGTCGGCGACCTTGACGCCGTCACGCAGGACCTGGAACGTCACCTTGCCCCTGTTGCCGACCTCGTCGTCGATGCCGACGGTGGCGGTCAGGGAGGCGCAGGCGCTGCCGAGGTAGTAGGTGATGTCGGAGTTCGCGTGGGTGCCGAGGCCCTTGGTGTAGCTGGTGCCGCCGATGGCCATGGTGCTGCCGTCGCCGGCGGCCTGCTCGCCGTTGCTGAGGTTGCGTTCCACCGGGCCCCAGCCGCCGGCCGAGGTCGACCAGGGGAGTTCGGAGAGCTGGTTGAGGCCGGTGGCGGGCGGCACCGGGCTGTTGGGTGTGACCTTGAACATCACGGTGTCGTGCGAGGCGACGCTGGCGCTGATGGCTGCGGTGGTCGAGGTGACGACCTTGGACCACAGGTCCCTGAGCTGGTAGCCGGTCGCGCCGCCGAGACCGACCGCCTGCGCGGTGGTGGAGATCGTCGCCGCGGCGGTGCCCTCGTTGGTGAGGGTGACCGCGCGGGAGCCGTCGGCGAGGGGCTTGGTCATGACGACCAGGCCGTTGGTGTTGGACACGACGGTGCCCTGGCGGCCGAGGGAGTCCTGGTCGACGGCGATGACGTCGGTGTTCCCCAGGATGCCGAGGGTGGTGCTGTCGGCGGTGGTGAGGTCGTTGCCCATCAGAAGGGGGGCGGCCATCGCGGCCCACAGGCTCATGTGGGTGCGGTACTCGGCGGGGTTCATGCCGCCGTTGCCGACCTCCAGCATGTCGGGGTCGTTCCATGCGCCGGGCCGGGCGAAGGCGGCGAGGGGCTGATTCGCGTGCGCCCTGTCGATCATGGTGGACCAGTTGTCGCTGATGTCGGGGGTGGTGCGCCAGGAGTTGGCGACGGCCGGACGCCAGGATTCGACGGGCTGCTGGGGCTCGCGGTGGATACTGTAGAAGATCGGCCGTTCGGGCTTGCCCGAGGCCACGACGGCCGCGGTCGCGTCCTTCAGGGCGTCGCGCATCTTCGTGAACGCCGTCTGGGCGTCGACATTGTCCTGATCGGCACGGCACCAGTCGTACTTGAGGTAGTCGACGCCCCAGGAGGCGAAGGTCTGCGCGTCTTGCGCCTCGTGGTCCTTGCTGCCGTTCGCGCCCGGATAGTTGTCCCAGATGTTGGCACAGGTCTTGGTGCCCGGTGTGGCGTAGATGCCGAGCTTGAGGCCCTTGCCGTGCATGTAGTCGGCGAGCAGCTTGATCGGGTTGACGCCGGGGTACGCGGGGTCAGAGGGGAACGTCGTCGGATTGGGCTGCAGGGTGCCGTCCGCTGCGCGGGTCGCGGCCTGCCAGCAGTCGTCGATGTTGACGTACTTGTAGCCGGCCTTGTCCAGGCCCTTGGCGACGATGGCATCCGCGGCATTCTTGATGTCGGTAGCCGTGACGGCACAGCGGAACTTGTTCCAGCTGTTCCACCCCATCTGCGGGGTACGCCCGAGGTGGTTGTCGAGCGCGGCCGCGGGCGGGGCGGACATGACCTGGAGGGCGGAGGTGGCCACGAGCGCACTGGTGGCCACGAGGACGGCGGAGGCGGTGGCGGCCAGGCGCCGCCGGACGGTGGAGCGGGGGTTGGTCATTTTCGGTCCGATCGATGGGGCTGGTGAGCAGGGGTGGGGTTGCTCTGTGGTCAGCGGGGCGCGCCTGACAAATCACTGACGGTTGGTCAGGGAAATGCCACATAGGCGTTGACGGGGCGAAGGCCACTTCGTTCCTGCGGTGGCGATCAGGGACTGGGAGACCGGACTGCGGGGAGACCGGGCCCCTCTCGAAGATTCGGCCGACTCGAAGGGACCTGTTGCCGAGGGGCTGACGCAGAAGTGCGGGATGCACGACTGAGGGCAGGCACGCAGCGGGCCATGGGGCCCATCGGTTGAGCAATGTGCGGATGGAAGCGGCCCGGGTACGAAGGGTGAGTGCACCGGGGTACGCAGCCTCAGAGGGAAACCTGTCGAGACGGAAACAAACAAAGTCCAACAGGGGTGTGCACATGAAACATCCAGCGGCGTGCAGAGTCAACAGGGTGGGGCCAACGCGACGCGAACGGCGAGTCCGCGGACCAACTGAGCCGTCAATTCCCGGACTGACCCCGCCTCCGCATGTTCGAGGTCATCACCGCCGACCAGCTCCAGCGCCTGCCGCGCCCGTGCGGCGTCGAACGAGGCGGTGTGTCAGGCGCCCTGCGACTCCGGCCGCAGGGCCGAGTCGCCTTGGGCGGCAACACCGCCGACCGTGACAAGACACAGCCCTGGGCGGCCCGGCCGGTGGACGCCGCAGGGCAGGTGCCCGGGATCACGTACGGGTCGGCCCGGCGCTGCCGACCCCATACCCGCATCGGCAGGTATAGGTAGTTTCCGCGTAGTACCCCCGGTGTGTGTGTCGGCCGGCCGGGTGAGGGTGGAGGACATGGTTTTCGCAGACGCGACTTCGGATGACCGGTCCCGTAGCAACCCGCTCGTGGTGGAAGACATACAGAGGAGCCCTTCCATGGACGCCACCGTCACCATCCCCACCGGAACGCCGGCCGGCCTCGCCGACGGCACGGCGGGTTCCACGACCGCCGTCCCCCCTCCGGAGCCGCCCGGCAACGCACCACCGGGCAGAACACCAGCGGTCTGGGAGCTTGCCCATCACTCCGCATCTGCCGGGACCGCCCGCCGCCTCGCCCGTACCGTCCTCGGTGCCTGGGGCACGGGCACGGACTTCCAATGCCGCCGCCGCTCCCTCGCCCAGTCAATCGCCGGCGGCGACCGGCCCGGCGGCTGTGCGGACTTTCCGGCCGGCGGGAAGCTGAAAAGGATTGCTGAAGGGGACCAGGGGAGCTCTTGACCGGCTCGAACGCGGCTGCTCGGCTGCTCGGCTTGTCCGGCCGGGGGCGACCAGGGGAGCGGCGGCGTCGGCAACGACGTGAGCGTGGTGAGGCGGGAGTCCTCGGCAGAGTCGAATCCGCGGCAATATCCTTTTTCTTGTTCCTTTTTTCACCGGTATTCGATCGGATGACAATCCTCCTGCTCTTGACCGACCTGCTGCCGGGCGGGTTCGCAGCTGGAGCTTCCCTTCTGAGTCGAGCCCCGGTCAGGCGCCGAAGGGGCCTTACCCATAACCAAATTTCTTGGTGCCGTTCGTCATTGTTTCAAAGCTTCAAGTCCGGATAACGTCCCACTCGTTCGAGGAACAACAGCAGGAGAGGATATGTCGATGGGCCACCCGGACGACGGGCAGCAGTCGCTGGCTGCCCTGGTCGTCGCAGCTCAAGGAGGAGACCGGGCTGCTATGCAGGACCTGTTGGGCTCCTGCCTGCCGATGGCGTACGCAATTGTCGAGCGAGGTCTCACCGGGCAGGCCGATATCGACGATGTCGTACAGGAGACAATGCTTCGTGCGATAAGAGACATACGGGCGCTTCGCGACCCGGAGCGTTTCAAGGGCTGGTTGTCGGCCATTGCCCTCCATCAGGTCGACGACCGCCGGCAGCAGCAGCGCAGGGCCTCCGAACGCACAGTGATGATCGATGAGGCTGCCGTCCGGACCAGCGGCGCAGGGGCGGGCTTCACCAAGCTGTCGGCCCTGAAGCTGGATCTGTCGGAACAACGCCGCCGCACCGTCGAGGCCGCCCGCTGGCTCGACCCCGTCAACCAGGACCTGTTGTCACTGTGGTGGCTGGAGGTCATCGGTGAGATGAGCCGCTGCGACGTCGCCGCCGCTCTCGGTCTGTCACCCGCACATGCAGCAGTCCGCATCCAGCGTATGCACGCGCAGCTGCAGATCTCGCGCACCCTGGTGGAGGCGTTGAACGCCCGGCCCAGGTGTGCGGGACTGCAGGCCACCATCACCGCCTGGGACAACGTGCCCTGCCCCTTGTGGCGCAAGCGCGCCGCGCGACATCTGCGCCGCTGCGCCGCCTGCGGGGGTCTTTCGGACCGCCTCGTGCGTACCGAACGGCTGTTGGCCGACTTCATGCTTGTCGGCGTTCCAGCCGGGTTGCTCGCGGCCCTGGCCGACAGGCAGGTGGTTCCGACGGGCCTCGCCACGGGGTACGGCCCGTCTGCGGTCCCGCCCTCACCACAGCCAATGACGCCTTCCGAACTCTCCGTATCGACGTCCTTCCCCACCGGACGCGACTCCTCCGCCACAGCGGCGGAAACCTCCCACACCGTTCATCAGGACAGGACCATCAAGGTGACATACGCGTCCCCCTCCCGCCGTCGTGGCAAGACCCTTCGCAACGTGGTGTTGGCAGCCTCTGCCACCTGCGCGATCGCAGGGCTGACCGTGGTTGCGGGCAGAAGCATGACCGGCCAGGAGAGCAGGGCTTCGGACAGAGTCAGCACTTCTGCCGCAGACGGGCAGGGCGTCCCCGGGTCCACGCAAACGCCGGCAGAGGCTCGGTCGGCCACGTCCGGGCCGGCCACGCCTCCGCCGGTTTCGGCGCCGTCCGTCCTTCCTTCCCCGGGAGTCGCGGAGGCAGGGAACATGTCGAGTGGTGCACCGTCCCTGAAGCCGACGTCCTCGGGTTCAGCGTCGCGCGCCAACGGTAGTGGCAGCGGCGAACCCGCCGCCCCTCCGAACGCCGCTCTCCTGACACCGCTGGAGCAACGGATCGTGGACCTCACGAACGACGCTCGGGACAAGGCCGGCTGCAAGAGCCGTCTGAAGGCCGACAGCACCTTGGTACTGATAGCTCGCGATCACGTGAACGAAGAGGTGGCCAAGCAGTATTTCGGCCACACCTCTCCTTCCGGCGAAACGGTCGGCGACCGTGCCAAGAGGCTCGGTTCCACCGGGTCGGTCGGTGAAAACCTGGCGGCCGGTTCCAACTCACCGGACGCCACGTTCCAGGGCTGGTACTCGGAAGGACCGAGTGGCGGTCACTACCGGAACATCGTCAACTGCGATTACACGCGGATCGGTGTCGGATACAACGGCGGTGGCATCAAGCCGTACGCCGGCGGAGCCTGGTCCGAGCTGTTCTCCTGATGCTGCAACGGTGCCCGCTGCAACGGCTTTCCGGTTCGCTTGCCAGGTGGTTCGTTGACGAAGAAATGTGCAAGGCGGATACTCGTCGCGGTCGTGTCCCGCTTGGTGGTGTAGCCGATCATTCGGTGGGCGTGTTGGTGGTGTTGGGTAGTGCGGGGGCGCTTTCGGGGAGCTTGGCCGGGTAGAGCTGGTCCATGCTGCCTTCGGGCAGGTAGCGGCGGGGGAAGGCGATCCACTCGTCGTGGAGTTCGAAGAGCACGGCGGTGACCAGTCGCAGGAGCACGTTGTCGTTCGGGAAGACCTGGACGACGTCGGTTCGGCGTTTGATCTCGCGGTTGATCCGTTCCAGCGGGTTGGTGGACTGGATCTTCTTCCAATGTCGTTCCGGGAAGGGTGCGAAGGCGGTCAGGTCGTCTTTTGCTTCCAGCAGCATCGCCTTGACCTTCGGGAACTGCGTGCCGAGCATGCCGGCGACGGTGTCGAGCTGGGTGCGGACCGCCTCGGCCGTGGGCTGGGCGAAGATCGTGCGGATCGTCGCGGCGACCATCTCGGCCGCCTCCTTGTTGATCGCGCTGAACACGTTGCGCAGGAAGTGGACCCTGCATCGTTGGTAGGCGGCGCCGATCATGACCTTGCGGATGGCCTTGACCAGCCCCAGGTGGTGGTCGCCGATCACGAGTCGGACCCCGACGAGGCCGCGTTGACGCAGGGAGCGGAGGAACTCCGTCCAGAACGCCTCGGTCTCGCTGTCGCCGACCATCACTCCCAGCACCTCGCGGCCGCCGTCTTCGGTGATTCCGGTGGCCACGACCACGGCCCGGGAGACGATCTGGTGCTCGACCCTGGCCTTGCAGTAGGTCGCGTCCAGGTAGACGTAGGGGAAGCGGACGTGGTCCAGGGGTCGGCTGCGGAAGGCGGTCAGCTGACCGTCCAGGTCGGCGCAGATCCTGGAGACCTCGCTCTTGGAGATGCCGGTGTCAGCGCCCAGGGCCTTGACCAGGTCGTCGACGGAGCGGGTGGACACGCCGTGGACGTAGGCCTCCATGATGACCGCGTAGAGTGCCTGGTCGATGCGGCGGCGCCGCTCCAGCAGCGCCGGGAAGAAGCTGCCCGCCCGCAGCTTGGGAATCGCCAGATCCAGGTCGCCGGCCGCGGTGGTCACTGTCTTGTCGCGGTGCCCGTTGCGAAACGCGGTGCGGGTGTCGGTGTGCTCGTTCCACTGGGCGCCGATCCTCGCGGTGGCCTCGGCCTCGATCAGCTCCTGGAGCATCCGCTCGGCCACCCCGCGGACGAGTTCGAGCCCGTCTGCCGAACGTAGTGACTCCAACAGGCGTAGTAGGTCAGACTGGGACAGGGCCACCGTGCGTCTCCTTCGTTGAACTGGCCGTTCACTTGGGAGAGTTGCACGGTGGCTGACCTATGTTCAGGGGGTGTGAGGCCCTCGTGGGTGTGCGCCCCGGGAGCGAGCCCGCGCACACCTCATCGATGATCGGCTACACCACACAGCGGGACGCCATCCTCGTCGCCGGTCGGGCGGAAGGGCCGTTGCGAAGCCCTGCGACCTGGTGATCGCGCCGGTCACATGATGTCCAGCAGGTCGGGCGGCCGGTCGCGCGCGGCAGGCGACTGCGCCGCCGGCAGGGCGACCGTCGATCCCGCGTCGCCGAGCGCTCCTGCCGGGCCCGGCTGCCGACTGTGACGGCCGGCTTCTGCCGCGTGCTGCTGGTGCCCGGACCGTTCGTCTTCTCCCTGCACGCCATCGAGGCCCGCTCCATCGTCCGGCAGCTCAACGCGGCCGGCTGCCAGGTGCTGGAACTGCCTTCCCCCACGCGGCGGCCGCCCGCCCTGCGACGGCCGGAAGGTGCCAGCGCTGATGGCTGATCAGGATTCGGCGAGGCCGCCGCACCGCCCGGGCGCATCACCCGGCGCGAATCGTGCAGATCCCATCGGGAGTACGGGGCCTCCGGGCGATGCGCGGAGCGGCGCCATCGACAAGACGGGCGGAAGGGCGTCCGACGGTGCAGGGGAGAGGGCGGGTGAAGCCCGCGAACTGCGTCACCCCGCGCGGGGCCGCTGAGAGATTCTCATCCTCAAAGTTGCAGGTCACGAGGTCTGGTGTGGGGTGGGGGTGGGGTGCTCGGGCTGGTCGGTGGCGTGATCGGTAGCAGGTGATCGTCTGCCGCATGGCCGCTTCGCCGGAATCGCTCTGCCGGGCCGGGGCCGCCTCGGACGCTCCATGGAGGGACGCGGGAAGGGGCCTGTTGGTTGTGGATGTGCTGGTGTGGGTGATGCAGCGGCGGGTGGTGCTGGCCGGCCCGGCCGAGCGGCTGCGCAAGGAGCTCGCCGGGATCGATGCCGAGGTCGCTCGGTTGGTGGCCGGGGAGGTGGCGTTCGGGCAGTTCGCCGACGCCCAGCGGGCCGGGACCGCTGATGACCCGGCCATGGCGGAGGGGTTCGAGCGGGTGACGACCTCGCCGGGGGCGGGCAGGGTGCTGCTGGTCCCGCACCGCGGGGACGGCATGGACACCAGCGCGCTGCCCGCTGACTACCAGGCGATCATGAAGATCGTGACTTTGCTGCCGGAGCCAGTTCCGGCCAAGGAGGTCGGCGTCAGGCTCGGCAGGGGCTGTTCAACATCTGACCCCTCCGCCCAGCCGCCGTGCCTGCGCCGCCCCGGGATCTCAGCTGACCGTGTGAAGCACTCCGAGGCGGCGTCCCGCGCTGCCCCGGAGTGCCCGGTGGTGGGGTGCCGGGCCCGTTGCGGGCCCGGCGGGTCAGGGGGTCGGCGGGGTGTTGAAGGGGGCGGCCCAGGTCTGGTTGGCCTGGATGTTGTCGGGTGCGGCGCCGCAGGTCCAGAGGTCGACGGGCGTGCCCGGGGTCGTCGTTGTGGTGCCGTAGACGTCCAGGCACTTGGTGGTGCCGGCGAGCTTCAGGTTGCCGTCGCGGTTGTAGGTCCAGGTCTGGTAGCCGGGGGCGGAGCCGCAGGTCGCCACACCGGCCCACTGGCCCGATGCGCCGTTGACCACCCCGGTGGTCGTGGTGGCCTGCGCGGTCAGGCAGAGGTTGGAGGCCCCGGTCTGGAGCAGCTTGACGGAGCCGTCGCTGTTCATCTGCCACTGCTGGTTGGAGGCACCGCCGCAGGAGGCGAGGTCGATGGCGGTGTTGGTGGTGCGGGACTGGTAGTTCTCAAGGCAGAGCGCGGCCTTGCCCCAGCTGTTGCGGGAGGCGGTGATCTGGCCGCGCGGGGTGGAGGTGCTGCCGGTGGGCGGGGTGATCTTCAGCATGGCGCTGTCGTGCGAGGCGACGGTGAGCGCCACCGTTCCGGCCGACGTGCTGGTGGTGTGTGCCCACAGGTCGCGGACGGTGTAGCTGCCGCCGGTGGTGTTGAAGCCGATGGCGTTCAGGTCGAGGGTGTAGTTGGCGGACGCGGCGCCCTTGTTGAGGACGACCACGGCCTTGCCGCCGTCGGCGAGCGGCTTGACCACGACGTCGATGCCGCTGCTCGCGGCGGGGGTGCCGTCCGTGTTGGCTGCGCCGCCGGAAATCCGCTGGCCGCCGGCGCCGAGGGTGTCCTGGTCGACCGCGATGACCTCGGGGTTCTTGAGGATGTCGATCGAGGCGTTGAGGTGGGCCGCCTCCGCCGGATGGGCGGCGATGTAGGACGGGGAGAACTTGCGGGCGTCGGTGGAGATCACCAGGGGGGCCGCCATCGCGGAGAACAGCGACATCTGGCTGCGCTCCTCGGCGGTGGTCATGCCGTTGTCGCCGATCAGCAGCAGGTCGGCGTCGTTCCAGTTGCCCGGCCCCTGGTAGCGGGCGAGCTCCTGAACGGCGTCGAAGCTCTGGTAGGCGCCGAAGTTGTACGAGGACTGCACGCCGAGCGGCTGGTTCCACGGGTCGGTGGCGCCGTTGTCCCGGTCGTTGAAGATGTCCGGCCCGACGCGCCAGAGCTGGCCGTTCGAACGGACCATGTTCATGAGGGCGGACTTGGTCGAACTGTTGCCGTACCCGGCCGGGGCGGAGATGTTGAACATGACGTTCGGCCTGGCGGTGCCGCTGTTGTTCTTGTTGGTGACCGCGGTCTTGAGGGCGCCCGCCATCCTCGGGGCGGTGACGTAGTGGCCCTCCTCGTTGCCGCAGTTGTCGTACTTGAGCGCGTCGACGCCCCAGAAGACGAAGGAGTTGGCGTCGGCCTGCTCGTGGTACTCGCTGCCGTTGGGCAGGTTGGGCGCGGTCGGTGTGATGGTGGTACAGGTGTGGGTGCCGGAGGTCTCGTAGATGCCGAACTTGGCCCCCAGGCTGTGCAGGTAGTCCCCGTACGCGGTCAGCTCGTAGTCGAAGCCCGGCTGCTTGGTGGTGTCGCGGACGTCGGTCTTGCCGCCCCAGTTCAGGCCGCCGTGCAGGTAGCCGGAGCTGTTGCGGTACATCCAGCAGTCGTCGACGGTGATGGTCTTGTAGCCGTTGGCGATCAGCCCGGCGTCGGACAGGCCCTTGGCGTTGTCCTTCATGTACTGCTGGAACGAGTAGTTGAGCTGTGCGGAGCCGTCGAGCGGGGCCTGGGGCCGGCACTCGGTACGGGCCCAGTTGTTGAAGCCCATGGGCGGCAGGGCGGCGATCGGGCCCTGCGGGGTGGCTGCGGTCGAGTAGTTGGCGACGGACTGCGAGACGCCGTCGTTCGCGAACACCGGGGCGGCGTTCAGGACCGCGCCGGTCATGATGAGGGTGACGCTCAGCAGCAGGGTCGCTGCCTTGCGCGGGCGGTGTGCGGGAGGGATCACTGTGGGGGAGCCTCTCTCAAGAAGTGGTCTGACGTGCACCTTTGGCCGCTCGATGATGCAACTTCGAGCTTGCGGCCGTCTGAGCGGAGCGGCGCAGGAGCGACGTCGAATGGGCAGGTGCAGGGTGGGCCGCCGATGATCCGGCGCTGGGACGAACCGGACGCGGACCCCGACATCTGACGGGAGGGCACGGGGCCCGGTCAGCCGAATCACATGACACCGTCCGTGGGTTGCGGCCTGCGGAGCCCCGCCCTGGATGTGCGAGCCTCACACGGAAGAGCGCGATCCGGGGGTGGGGATGGGGTGGTGACTTCGTCGGAGGCGGGCTGGTTCCGCGCTGGGGGCGGAGAGCGTGGTGGGTGCGCTGTCCGAGCCGGCTGCCGTTGTGCGGCGCCACGCTGCGATGGGCGTAAGTGTTGACCCCTGGGAACTGCGACCTCCAGCCCGGTTACCAATTCGTTGCAGAGATTCGCCCGTTGAATCGAACAAATCATGTTAAAACGCCCAAAGTTTGCTTGGTCATGCATCAAGATGGCTTGAATAAAGCATGATGAGTCACCAATGGAGCTTCCTGTTGAACGAACGCAACCTCCGCAGCCGCCTCCCAGCCGCAGGGGGGTGCCCCACTCGCACGGTCGGTGATCAACCCCGGTGATGAAAGGAAGCTCGGTGTGACGGCTGTTCAGAGCCACCCCGTCCTCCGAAGCTGCGCGCAGGCAACCACCCCTTGAGGAACGTGTGGCGGTCAAGTGCACAGGAGCCTCGACGAGCCGCCCCTGCCGCGGGACGCGAGCGTCCCGACGTCGGTCCGAGGGCGTACCGGCCACACGGCTATCGCGTGTTCCCCGTCGCAGCCTCGGCCCGGCAGGCCCTCCAGCGTCCCCGCGACCTCGGCGTCCTGCCCCGAGCACTGGGCATACGCCCGGCCCGGGCTGCGCCCTGATCAGACCTGGACGACCTCGATGCCCTGGCTGGCGAACTGCTGGACCAGGTCGTGGTCGGCGTCCTTATCGGTGACCAGGACTGATCCGCTGGTCATCTGGCAGACCTGGGCGAAGGCCCGTCGTCCGAGCTTGCTGGAATCCGCGACGATGATGATCTTTTCGGCGCGTTCGGCGATGGCGCGGTTGACGTCGGCCTCGCCTTCGTCGTGGGTGGCGGCGCCGAAGTGGGCGTCGACGGCGTTGACGCCGAGGACGGCCACGTCCAGGGCGAGGGACTGGAGGACGTGGGTTGCCAACGGGCCTGTGAGTTCGTAGGAGTTGGGACGGGCGACGCCGCCGGTGACGACGACTTTGATCTGCGGTCGTACGGCGAGTTCGTTGGCGATGTTGATGGCGTTGGTGACGACGGTGAGGGACCCGCCGGGGCCGTTGTCGTTGAGGTCGGCCCGGGTTGCCAGTGCGCGGGCGACCTCGGAGGTGGTGGTGCCGCCGTTGAGGCCGACGATCCCACCGGCCGGTACGAGGGCGGCGGCCGCCTCGGCGATACGGTGTTTCTCGTTGGCCCGGCGTGCGGTCTTGTAGCGCAGGGGAAGGTCGTAGGAGACCGAGCTCAGTACGGCCCCGCCGCGGGTCCTGGTCAGCATCTGCTGGCGGGCCAGCTCGTCCATGTCACGCCGGACCGTCGCCGCGGAGACGCCGAGCCTCTCGGACGCCTCCGTCACCGACAGGTGGCCGGCCTCGCCGAGTACCTCCAGCAGCTGAGTCCACCGCTCGTGCGCGCCCATGGTCGTCCATCCTGTGTGCGTGTGCCATGCATGGCATCTGCCCGGTGCCCGACGTGTCGTGCGTGTTCCCGCCTTTCTCCCACCCTATTGGCTCGCGTACGGATGGCCTGGACCAAGGCCCAGTGCCAGGGGGAGTGAGCCGGCCGTTGCCTGTGGGGCCGTTGCCTGTCGGCGGCGTTGAACCGTGACCCTTTCTCGTCCGTTGAGTTCTGCCCCTCGCGTCTTGTGTTGATCTTGTTGGATCGGTGGTCGACGCGGTGGAGCCGGAGTGGTGACCGCGGGTGCTTGCTCGGTGCGTGAGCCTGGCAGCGGGCGTGTGCTCGTGACGAGCAGGGCCTGGCCGCCGACGCCCAGGGCGTCCGCCAGGCCCTGCCCGGGCGTCGTTCCAGGCGGTACGGGGCTTGCCCGGGCCGGTGTGGTCGTGCGCGGTGGCATGGACGCCCACGACTTGGCCGGCCGCCGCCTGCTTCGACCTCGGCCACGATCTCCACGCGTCCCGCGGCGACGCGGAGCTCTCCGCCTCGACGGCCGGATCGGACAACCCCTCTCGCTCGGCGGCCGACCTTCGACACGGTCGGCGACATGACCGTCGACGTCGCGATCGCCGGGCCGTGGGTCCTCGACGGGTTCAGCGATTCGCCGGCCGGCACCGGTTCGGCCTCTCCGGCCTGCTTCCGTTGCCCGCCCTCGGGCAGGCGGTCTAGCCTGCGGGTATGGGTGAGTCCGAGCGGCGGAGCCGGGGCGCGGCCAAGGCCGGTCTTCCCGCCGAGCTGACCAGCTTCGTCGGGCGCAGGCGGGAGATCGCCGAGGCGAGGAGCCTGCTGTCCACCGCCCGCGCGGTGACCCTGCTCGGCCCGGGCGGTATCGGCAAGACCCGGCTGGCACTGCGGGTCGCCGACCAGGTTCGTAGGGCGTTCACGGAGGGGGTCACGTTCGTCGACCTCGCGCCGCTCCAGGACGCGGACCTGCTCGCCTACACGGTCAGCGATGCGCTGAGAATCGCGAGCCGTCGTCCGCACGACCCGGTGGACGTCATCACGGAGTTCCTGCGGGACCGGCAGACGCTGCTGGTGTTCGACAACTGCGAACACCTGACGGACGCCTGCGCGGATCTGGTCAACATCGTGCTCCGCGCCGCCCCCGACGTGCGGGTGCTGGCCACGAGCCGGCAGCGCCTCGGGGTCACGGGGGAACGCCTGTGGCAGGTGCCGCCGCTGACCGTACCGGATCCGGACCGAACCGGTCGGCCCGCCGCCGTCCCTGAGTCCGAAGGGCTGACCCTGTTCGCCGCGCGGGCCGCGTTGGTGAGCGACTTCGTCCTCACCGAGGACAACTGGCCCGAGGTGGCGCGGCTGTGCCGCAGGATGGACGGCCTGCCGCTGGCGATCGAACTGGCCGCGGCAGGCACCAGGGTCCTGCTCCCCGGCGACATCCTGGAGCGGCTCGACGGCAGGGTCCGCATCCTCGCCTCCACCGACCGTGGTGCACCCTCCCGCCACCGCACCCTGGACGCGGTCGTGGACGGGAGCTACGGATCGTGCTCACCGCAGGAGCGGCTCCTGTGGTCCCGCGTTTCCGTCTTCGCCCACGGCTTCACCCTGCACGCCGCCGAGCAGGTCTGCGGTGACGAGACCATTCCCCCCGACACCGTCCTCCACCTGGTCACCGGCCTGGTCGACAAGTCCGTCCTGACCCCCGAACGGCACCTCGGCGAAATCCACTACCGCCTCCTGAACACCCTCGCCCGCTACGGCCGGGACCGGCTCCGCGAAGCCGGTGAGGAGGACGCCGTCCGCCGGCGCCACCAGCGCTTCTACGCCGCCATGTCCACACGGTTCTCCACCGAGTGGTTCGGCCCCGGGCAGGTCGAGCAGGCCCGGCGGATGCGGGCGGAGCACGCCAACCTCCGAGCCGCACTCGACGAGTGCCTCACGGCCCCCGGGGAGCGCCAGGCCGGTTTGGTCATGGCCACCGACCTCATCCACTACTGGGTGGGGTGCGGGCACATCACCGAGGGCCGGCACTGGCTCGAGCGGGCACTCGCCCTCAACCCCGAACCCACCCCGGAACGGGCAAGGGCGCTGCGCCGGCTCGGCTCGCTCGCCGGGAGACAGGGCGACGCCGCCGCGGCCGTCCCGGCGCTGGAGGAGTGCCGGGCCATCGCCCAGCGACTGGGCGACGGTGTCCTGGACGCGGAGGCCGTGGCCATGCTCGGGCAGGCCGCCATCACCGCGGGAGACCCCGAAGCGGCTCTTCCCTTCCTGCGGGAGGCGGCCGAGAGCCTGCGCCGGCTGCAGCACCCACCGGAGCAGCACCTCTACGTCCCCATCCTCATCGCCCTGGCGAAGCTCCTGCTCGGCGCATTCGACGAGGCGGCCGCCGCGGCCCAGGAGGCCGGCCGGCTCAGCAGTCGGTCCGGCGACCGCTGGTACCTGGCCGCCGCCCTCCTCGACTTGGGATACGCCGAGTTCGGCCGGAACAACCCGGCTGCGGCCGCCGCGTACGCCATACAGGCCATGGACATCGGGCATGACTTCGACGACCCCACGACCGTCGGTCTGGCGCTGATGTGCCTGGCCGGTACCGCGATGGCGACCGGAGATCACCGACGCGGCGCCGTGCTCACGGGGGTTTGCCATGGCATCTGGCAGCAGGCCGGCATGTCCCTCGGCGTCGCGGCCGTCTTCAGCCCGACGATGAAGCCACTCGAAGCTGCGACCAGTGCGGCACTCGGCGAAACCGAATTCCTGAACGCGGTGGCCTACGGCGCCGGGCTCGACCTCGACCAGGTCATCGGGTTCGCGCACGGCGCCCACAGTGAGACCCCGGAGCGGACCGGCCCGGGTGACAGTCCGCTGACCAGACGCGAACAGCAGGTGGCGGTCCTCGTGGCCGAGGGCTTGTCGAACAAGCAGATAGCGGCCGACCTGGTCATCGCCCAGCGCACCGCCGAAGGCCACATCGAGCACGTCCTCAGCAAGCTCGGTTTCACCTCCCGCACCCAGATCGCCATCTGGGTCGCCCAGAACCCCAACACCGCGCACCATCCGGCCGCGAGAAGACAGCGGCAGAACTTCGGCAATCAGACCTGAGGTGCATGAGCCACCCCAGGCCCCTGGCAGGGCACCCGCGACCCGGCGGCCGGCCCTCGACCCGACGGGATGCGGGCCGTTCGAGCAGCGGACACCTGCCCGTCCCATGGGCTCACGCTCGCTGCAGATGAACCCGGCCGGGTGAGGTCCGCCCTGGCGGGCGCACGGTCAGTTGATGTTCCAGCGCTGCAGGGTGGAGGCGGTGTCCGTCTCCTGGGTGACGAGGGCGCCGTTGGAGGTCGAAGCGGTGGTGACGGAGAGCCCGCTGTTCTGCGAGGTGATCTTGTAGCCGCCGGTGGTGGCGGCGACCACCCAGCGCTGGTTGCTTCCGCCGTGGCAGGTCCACTGGATCACCTGGGCTCCGGCCGCGACGGAACCGCCGTTGACGTCCAGACACAGCTTCGAGGAGCCGTTGGCGATCTGGTAGCTGCCGTCCGCCTGCTGGGTGAAGACCCAATTCTGATTGCTCGCGCCGTTGGGAGCCCAGGTGATGAGCTGGGTGCCGGTGTTGGGCGAGCTGTTCGGGTCGTCGAGTGCCTTGCCCGAGGTCCGGACGGTGCGGGTGCCGTTCAGTGCCGGGCTGACGGACCAGTTGACCGAGGCACTGCCCGACGGACCCGTGCTGTCCGTGGCGGTCACCTTGACGCTGTACGTACCGGAGGTCGTCGGCGTACCACTGACGAGACCGGACGAAGGGTTGACCGACAGCCCGGGCGGAAGGCCCGTTGCAGTCCAACTCAAGCTCCCCGTAGCCGTGTCCGTCGCCCGCAGCTGCAACGTGGTCGCAGTCCCGGCCGTGCCCGCCTGGTCACCCGGCGCGGTCACCGTGACGCTTCCGGCGGTGCCGGTGGTCCAGGCGTCGGTGATCGGGGTCGCCTGGGCGGCGGCGCCGGCGTAGGGCAGACCGTACATGTCCTCGATGGTGCGCAGGACGCTGAAGTGGTCGATGTGTTCGCCGTAGGTGCCGGGCTTGACGGGCTGGCCGTTGATCAGGGTGGCGATCTGGTTGTTCCCGGCGCTGTCGTCCTCGTCGAAGGTGGTGATGAGGAGGCTGTTGTGGGTTCTGGCCCACTGCACGTAGGCGTCCAGGTGGTTCTTGAGCCAGGTGTCGCCGGTGGCGGTGGAGCAGTCGTGCATGTCGTTGCAGAGGTTGGGGACCACCCAGGAAACGGTGGGAAGTTGGGTGAAGTCGGTGGGGAAGGCGGTGAGCGGCCTGTTGGCGGTGGCCGGGACGTTGGTGAAGTTGACCCAGGGGTTGTGCTTGCGGGCGTACTTGCCGCTGCTGCAGACGGTGGAGCCGGTCGAGGGAAGGTCCTCGGAGTAGCCGGCGAAGGTGAGGCCCTTGGCGAACAGCTGGGCGGCCTGGTTGTCGGTGGGGAAGGTGTGCGGGCAGGAGTCGTTCGTGACGCCCTGGCTGGAACCGGAGAACAGGTCCAGGTAGTTCGGCTGGCTGGGGTGCGTGATCGCGAAGGAGTTGGTGAAGTTGGCGCCGGTGCTCGCGAGTTGGTTGAAGTACGGGGCATCGGGGCTGCCTATGACGGAGCTCTCGGCAGTGTTCTCGAAGACCACGACCACCACGTGGTCGGGGCGCGGCACGCCGGTGGTGGCGGCGGCGGGCAAGGCGGTGGTGATGGAGGCCAGGCCACCGAGCAGGCCCAGGGCGGTGAGGTGGGTGACCGGACGGGTGATACGCAACGCGAACTCCTCGCAGAATTGGGTGATGTTTTCCATCTTTGGCGATGATCCTTCTCTGCATAAGGAGTCGAAGGGGAAACGTCAGAAGAATTAGGCGCGGCCAATGAGAAGGTGCATCGTATGCGACCAAATAGTTCATGCGAGAGTAGTTTCCAGTGGGAAGAAATATCACCCCTATGCGGGTCGAAATTGGCTCGCCCTCTGGATCAAGGTTCCCGGTGAGGGTGATTTCTCGGCCCCGTGTGCCGCTCGCGGCGAGGGTGATATTTGTGCGCCAGGCCGGGGCGGGTAGAAGCTGCTGGTCGGCGGGGCGGAGGGTGTCGGTGGGCCGGGGGTGGCGACCCTTGGCGGGCATGTTCTTCAAGCCGGTACGACAGCAAAGGGCGAATTCGATCCGTCGGGGTCTTCGCGCCCTACATGCCCCGGTGCAGGGCCCGGGCGCGTCGTCGGCTCGGAGCCTTTGCCCGGTCCTGTCTGGGCCGCGGTCGTGTGGCTCTGCGCGTGACGGTTGGCTGTGCGGCCCCCGACTGCCCTGAAGGCCAGGGGGGATCGGCCTCCTGTACTGGGCGGGGTGGATCAGTCAAATGATCTGCTCATTTGAATGGCCAAGTCAACAGCAATGAGCATTGAGTTTCAGCTTCGAGCAAAGTTCGACGTGTCCTCGCCAAGCGGGGTGCGCGCCTGGTGTGCGCCACTCGCACGCCTGGCCCCACAGGTGGCCGGCACCAACGAGCCCGGGATCAACAGGCGGCCTCCGGGCCCCACGAACTGGGCGAACCATGTATGCGTGAGCGCCCGCGGCGCGCAAGTCGTCGGCTCTCGACCTGTCCGACGCCGCCAACTACCAGCCGGCAACCGCGAGGCGGCCTTCTACGCACCTTTCCCGCAATGATCGGAGCGGACCGTTATCGCAGCGGGGCCGGCGGGTGTGGGAACCTCCGCGGAGGTCTGGAATCGTGGATCCCGAGAAGTCATCCGGACTGCTGAACACCACATCAGCCGACGCCGTACGTCGTATCACCCACGCCGCCGCCGGCGGCCGGGCGTGGACGAGGACACCACCGAACAAGCCCTGCAGGTCGATTTCCCCTTCACCACCACCCCCGTCGAGCACACCCCGCCGCCGATCGCCCTCCACCTCGACCACCCCACCCACCATGGGTCACGCCACCCTGCGCATGGCGTGGACGACTGCGCCCCGCCACCCGGGCGGGTGACCGGAACACCAGCTGCACACCGAACGACCCTGTCCGACAGGTCCGGCAGGGGCGCTTCTCCGAACCCTCCGGGGAGCAGACACATGCACACCTCCGACCCCTTCGCCCCTCTGCAGCCTGCCGCCTACCTACGCCGTCCTCTCCATGGCCCGACCTCGCTGGAGACCCAGCGCGATACCTTGCGCCGCTTTGCCGCCTGCCTCGGGATGCCCGCTCCGGCGCTCTACCTCGACAACCTTCCACCAGCCGACAGCCGGCGGCCTCGGCCTCAGTTCGAAGCCCTCGTCCATGCCATGAAGGACGGCTCCCACCATGTGCTGCTGATACCGGGATCCTGGGTCTTCTCCAGCGACGAGTACCGCGCCCGCCTCGCCCACCAGGTACTCACGGCCGCCGGGTGCCGCCGCATCCTGACCCTGCCCACGCCGCTCGCGACCATCTGGCGCCGCCGGGCCGACGCAGGTCAACAGGTGTGAGGGAGTGCCAGGGCGGGGGGCGACGCCGGCCGAGCCGCTGCCGGTGAAGGTCATGCCGCCCACAACGCCGGTGGTCACATCGTCGCCGCAATCACGCACCGGGTCGCTACCTGGAGCGACCTCGTCCCGCACCTGGTCGGTTCGCACGAGATCGGTGCGTCGGTTGAAGTATGACGGCGCATCAGGGCAGGGTCGGCGGGATGGTCTGCCGACCCTGCCCTGATGCACCTCGGGAGAGCGCACAGCCCCCTTGCTCCCCGCCCGGCCTGCTCGGCGTCGCCGCCGTCCCGGGCGGCTGCCGGTGGCGGATCGCGTCGCGCTCGCTGGTGTCGTCCGCATGCTGCGAAAGGGCGTGGTACAACGCTACATCCCGGCGCGGTTCGTGGGCTGCTCCGGGGCTGACCAGTGGGCGCCGGCTGCGGGACCTGACCGAGGCCCGTTGCCCCCTCGCACGAGGTCGGAGCCCGCGCGGGCCGACGGCCGTCGATCGCGTGGGCTCCGACCGGTTCCACGGCAGAGCCGTTCCTGACCGCCCGACCTGCACGTCACGTGCCCGGCCCCGTCCCGGCTGCGTGATCAGGAGGTGTCGATGGTGCTGCGGGGATCGGTGAAGTTCTCGCGGGTGGTGTGGAGTTTCCTGAGTGTGTTGGCGACGTGATGTTCGACGGTGCGGGGGGAGAGCGCGAGGGCTTGCGCGATGTCCTTGTTGGTGGCGCCGGTGGCGAGGAGGCCGGCAACCTGCTTCTCGCGGGGGGAGAGTTCGTTGCCGTAGCTGCGCCGACCGCGAGGGGTGGGACGGTCGAGGCCGAGATCGCGCAAGGTGCGTTGGCAGCGGGCGGTGTCGGCGGTGGCTCCGAGGGCGGCGAAGGTGGTGGCGGCGTCGGTGAGGTGGCGGGCGGCGGTGTTGGGGTCCGCGCCGGCCAGGTCTCGGGCGGTCTCTTCGAGGCCGCGGGCCGCGTAGTAGGGGCGGCCGATGAAGGCGATGATGCGGCGGTGCCTGTCGAAGCACGCGGCGGCGCCGGCGCTGTCGCCGTCGTACCGCAGGAGGAGACCGCGGGTGAAGGCGAGTGCGGAGCGGGTGGCGGGAGCGTCCTCACCTTCCAGGTCCTGTTCGGCCTCGGCGGTGATCTCCCGCGCGGCCTGCGGGCGGCCGCTGGCAAGGGCGGCCTGAACGGCGACCGCCAGCAGAAGGGCGGCCCTGGCCCAGGTGGACTCGCTGCGCCGCCTGTCGAGGGCGGTACGGATGACGGCCCAGGCGTCCTGGGCCTCACCGCGGATGAGGAGAACGTGGGCGATGCCGGCCGCCGCGCGCAGGGCGCAGTCCGGCTCCAGGGCCGTCTCCGCGAGGCGGGCGGCGTGGCGCAGTTGCTCCAGGGCGAGGGTCCACTGCCCGCGGACCGCGGCCAGGTATCCGCGGCCCAGGTAGGCCTCCATCAGGATGTCGGCGGTGTCGGGGTACTGCGTGAGCAGGGCTGTGTGGTCCGCCTCCAGGTGCTCCCAGCGGCCTGCCTGCCAGTCCAGCCGCAGGAGTTGGCTGGCGCTGTAGACCTCGATGAGTGCGGCCGTGCCCAGGCGTCGGGCGAGGTCGAGGCTCTCCCGGAGCAGTGCCTCGGCGCGTCGGTCGTGCCCGACCGCCAGACCGTAGTACGCGACGTTGAACAGTGCGCGGGCGCTCTGGCGCAGGACTTCGGGATCGGCGTCGTCGCGGGGCAGCCGCTCCACGAGGTCCTAGACGGCCGGGTCGTTGGCCCTGGCCATCAAGGTGAGGCGGGTGGCGTGGACGGCGGCGCGAGCGCCGCGGTTGGGGCTGTCGTGGACGGCGTCCTCCGCGCGCCGCATCCATGTCCGCACTTCCTGCGGGGTCCGGTTCGGGTGCACGGCGAGGGCGACCATGGCCCGGGCGGCGACGTCGGGCCGGGTGGCCAGTTCCTCGATCGCCCGCTCCAGTTCGCGTTCGCCGCCCGCCGCGTCTCCTCCCTGGTTGACCATGAGGAGACCGAGGGCGAGGCGGATCTCGCTGCGGGCGGCCTCCGTCAGACGGGGGGCGGAGACGATGCGGCGCAGGGCGGTGGCGCTGGTCGTGTGGTCGACGCCGTTGACGGCGATCCGGGACAGGGCCAGGGCGGCGCGGGTGCGCAGGTCGCCCTCCAGCCGGGGTTCGGCGAGGATCTCGTGGATGAGCGTGGACGCGGTGCCTTCGTCGCCGAGGGAGATGGCCTGGTCGGCGGCGGCTTCCGCCTGGCGCAGCCAGGTGGGGACGTCGCCGAGGGTGCGGGTGTGGTGGGCGATCTGGACCAGGGGCGGGGAGGGGGAGGCCGTGAGGGCGCGGACGGCCTGGCGGTGGAGGTTCTGCCGGTGGGGGCCGGGGATGTCCTGGTGGACGGTCTGCTGGGCGAGGGCGTGGCGGAAGGTGTAGCGGCCGGGGGCGGCTTCGTGCAGGACGGTGGCCTGCAGGGCTTCGGTCAGTGCTTGGTCGACCTGCTTCGGGTCGAGCCTGGCGACTTCGGTGAGCAGGTGCTGGTCGGCGGGTACGGCGAGGACGGCGGCGGCCTCCACCAACGCGACTGCCGGCTCCGACAGGGTCGCCATGCGCTGGTTCACTGCTTCGCGCAGGCTCCGTGGGACCTCTGCTTCCCTCAGTACCGACACGTCGTCCGTGGCAGTGGCGACACCTATCGTGTGGCCCGGGCGTGGCTGGGCGGTGAGGGTGAGCAGGTCCTCCTCCACGATGAGGGGCAGGCCGGCGCTGCGTTCGAACAGGGTTCGCCTCAGGGCTGTGGTGGCGCGTGGGCCGAGGACGGCGGTGGCGAGGTCGTGCACGTCGTGTTCGGTGAGGGGTTCGAGGTGGATCTCCGCGCCGCCGGTTCCCGGTGGGCGGCGGTAGGGGACTCCGAGGACGGGGACATCGGTGGGCAGGTCCTCGCGGCGGTAGGTGAGCACCAGCCCGAGCCGTCTGGGCAGGTCCCGGGCGAGGAGCAGGAGCAGCTCGCGGGTGGCTTCGTCCGCCCAGTGCAGGTCCTCCACCACCAGGACCAGGGGGCCCACGGCGTCGAGCACGGAGCGCACCGCACCCATCAGCTGGAAGCGTCCGGCCCGGGTGTCGTCCGGGAGAGCGGGGGGCGGGGGCAGCCGGTGGGCGAGAGCGGGCAGCAGCGGCGCCAGTGCACCGGCCTGCGGGTTGAGGCGCTCGGGAGGGGGCAGCCACTCGCCGGTGCCGCCCAGGGCGTCCAGGACCGGGCCGAACGGCAGGGGTTCTCGCAGCGGGTGGCACATGCCGGTCACCATGCGTATCCCGCGGTCGGTCAGCGCCCCGGTCGCCTCCTGCACGAGGCGTGACTTGCCCACTCCGGGCTCGCCCTCCACCAGCACCACGGCCGGCGGGAACTCCAGCGCCGCGACCAGCAGGTCCAGCTCCCGGCCCCGGCCGACGCAAGTGAAACCGCGCCCCGAAGCCGCATGATTCACTGCCACCACCGACCTCCATGGGCTCGGTAAATTCCGTCCATGACCCCTCCTTCAAACTACTCCCCGTGAACTCCCGCCGAAACGAACAGGTGCGGCGTAGCGTCCTGGCCCCCAGGACCTCAGGCCGGGCGCCCAGTTCCTCGGATGCTCCGCCACCGACAGGTGGCCGGTTTCACCGAGTACCTCCAGCAGTTGAGTCCATCGTTCGCGCGTGACTCCCGCGGCGACATCGCCATTTGGTGGACGTACCCCTCGTCGCCGACCACGACGGCGCGCTCCGGTCGGCGCCGTGCGACCGGCGCGTACAGGGCCACGTCCACGTCGCCGCCGGTGGCTGGGCCGGCGCGCGGCAGCCGGTAGGTCTGGTGACACCCGTAGCGGGGTTCCTCACGGTGCGTGACCCGATCAGGGCCGTGGCAGCGCACGTGCCATCGGTGCCCGGGTGCGGCAGCGGGCACGCGCTCATGACGAGCGGGTCCTGGTCGTCCGAGCGGAGATGCGTCGAGAGCGGTTACCGCGGCGTGCGGCAGCGGGGCGCGCCGACAGACGGCCGGGCGGGCGGTGTGCGGGGGAGCGGGCGAAGGCGGTACGGCCTGTGCGGGCTTGCGCCGCCCGGCCGTTCGGCGAGCCTGACAGAGGCTGTTCGGGGGTGCGCCGGTGTGGTGGACGCGCGCAGCCTGCGGGTTCCTGTGCCAGGTCAGGGGTGCCTCCGTGGTTCTGGTCAGCCGTCACTACGGCGTCCTGTCACGAGCCGAATTCGATCGTCGGCCGTGGGTGACCCGGACGACCGGAGCGGCCGGGACGGCGATGGCGCCAGGTGCGCCAGCGTCACGTTCCCGATCCATCTGGTGACGCATTATGCTTCATCTGGCGCTTAAGAATGCAAGAACAAGCAAAATCAGCAGATGTTCGGGCTGTATGTCCGACTTGCCGGGAAGCGCCGCAACGATTCGATAACCGAGCTGGAGATCGTTGTCGGAACCCGTTAAGACTTGCGCTCATCTCGGGACGACGCCCCACAACGGCAGCCGGCCGGACAGCACGACCGTGCCCTCCGTTCGCCGCACCCCGGATCCATCTCCTCCGACGAAGTCGTCGTCCCCACCCATCCCTCCGGGCCGCGCAACGCACGGTCCGCGCACAAAGGCGAAATGTCATGAAGCGACGTCTGCTGTGCCTCTCGGCCATCGGTGTCACCGGCGCCCTCGCGCTCTCGGCGTGCTCCTCCGGCGGCTCGAACTCCCCGGTCGCCGGTCCCTCGAAGACCACGATCAAGCTTGTGGCGGCCGACTACGGCGACAAGGAGTCCAACAGCTCCAAGGCCTACTGGGACGCCGTCGCCTCCGCGTTCACCGCGGCCAACCCCGCCATCACGGTCGACGTCCAGGTGGTCAACTGGAACGACATCGACAAGCAGGTCAAGACGATGATCCAGTCCGGCAACGTTCCCGACGTGCTGCAGACAGGCGGCTACGCCGACAAGGTCGCCGACGACCTGCTGTACAAGGCGACTGACGTCCTCTCACCCGCGACGCAGGCCAACTTCATCGACACCTTCTCCAAGGCCGGCCAGGTCCAGGGCACCCAGTACGGCATCCCGTTCGTCTCCTCGGCGCGTGCCTTCTTCTACAACAAGGCCCTCTTCGCACAGGCCGGCATCACCGAGGCCCCCAAGACCTGGGACGACGTCCGGAAGGACGCCCAGCTGATCAAGGCGAAGGTCCCCGGCGTCACCCCCTACGCGCTGCCGCTCGGTCCCGAGGAGGCCCAGGGCGAGAGCATGATGTGGGAGCTCGGCAACGGCGGCGGCGTCACCGACGCCTCCGGCAAGTACGCCATCAACTCCGCAGCCAACATCGAGACGTTCCGCTGGCTGAAGGCCGACCTCGTCGACGGCGGCCTGACCTACCCCAACCCGGCCACCACCGACCGCAAGACCGCCTTCGCGGACTTCGGCGCCGGCAAGGCCGCGATGCTCAACGGCCACCCCTCGCTGATCCAGATGTCCAAGGACGGCAAGGTCGACTACGCGGTGGCCCCGATCCCCGGCAAGGACGGCCCGCTGGCCTCCACCCTCGGTGTCGCCGACTGGGTGATGGCGTTCAAGAAGAACGGCCACCAGGAGCAGGTGAAGTCGTTCCTCGACTTCGCCTTCAACAAGGAGAACACGCTCAAGTTCGACGAGCTGTACAACCTCATGCCGGTCACCAAGGACACCCTCGCCGACATGACCAGCAGCGGCAAGCACGCCGACCTGGCGCCGTTCTTCGCGCTGCTCCCGCAGGCGAAGTTCTACCCGCTGGGTGACACCAGCTGGGACGCGGTCTCCGCCGAGATCAAGAAGAGCGGCGGCACCGCCGTCTCCGGCGACCCCGCCAAGGTCCTCGGAGACCTGCAGAAGAAGGCCGAAGCGGCAGCTGCCGACAAGTAGCAGCCCGCGGCCGAGCGCCGCACCGAGCCCGGGCGCCGCCGTCCCCGACACCTTCGGCCGGCGCCCGGCTCGACCCGCACCCCCCGAAGGGCACCAACCCCGTGTCATCACACACTCCACCCAAGGGCGCCAAGGGCCCCTGCCCTCCTCGCCCGGACGCGAAAGCCCGCCGCCGTCGCGGTGCCGGCCCGCTGCCGTGGATCGGTCCGGCCGTCGCCCTGATCCTGCTCGTCGTCCTGTGGCCCGTCGTCGAGATGGTCCGCACCTCGTTCCTGAGGATCAGCACCAGCGGCTTCGTCCGCGGCAGCGCCGGCCTCGACAAATACCGCAAACTCTTCGACGAACCCGGCTTCCTCCCGGTCCTCCTCTGGACCGCCCTGTGGACCGTCGCGGTCGTCGCCGCCACCATCGTCCTCTCGCTCGCCCTGGCCCAGCTGTTCAACCAGAACTTCCCCGGCCGCCGCCTCACCCGCTGGGCACTCATCGCCCCCTGGGCCGCATCCGTCCTGATGACCGCCATCGGCTTCAAGTGGATGCTCAACCAGACCGCCGGAGTCCTCAACACCGCCCTCACCGACCTCGGCATCGTCGACGGCCCGCAGGACTGGCTCGGCGACCCCGCCTCCGCCAAACCCTGGATGGCCCTGGTCGCCGTCTTCGTCTCCCTCCCCTTCACCACCTACACCATCCTCGCCGGCCTCCAGACCGTCCCCGGCGAGGTCTACGAAGCAGCCAAGGTCGACGGCACCAGCACCTGGCAGACCTACCGCCTCATCACCCTGCCCATGCTGCGCCCGGCCCTGCTCGTCGCACTGGTCATCAACCTGATCAACGTCTTCAACTCCTTCCCCGTCATCTGGGGCATGACCCAGGGCGGCCCGGACAGCGACACCGCGACCACCACCGTCTTCGCCTTCCAGCTGATGAACACCGACATCGGCGAATCCGCCGCCATGTCCGTCGTCAACTTCGGCCTGATCGTGGTCATGGTGCTGGCCTTCCTCAAGGTCAGCCGCTGGAACGAGGAGAACTGATGACCACTCACATACCGATGGCCCGGCGCCGCGCCGTCAAGAAGCTGCCGGCCATCGGCCGTCGCACCGCCCTGATCGCCGTCACGGCCTGGTCCCTCGCGCTGCTGTTCCTGCTCCCGTACGCCGAGATGGTCATCACCGCGCTGCGGCCCGCCGACGAACTGCGCGACGCCACCTACCTGCCCGGTCACTTCGCCTGGTCCAACCTCATCGACGTATGGCGCGAATCGACCCTGGGCACCAACCTGCGCGTCACCCTGCTGGTGGCCGCCGGCTCCACCCTGCTCGTCCTGCTCGTCGCCCTGCCGGCCGCCTACTACACCGCGCGGGTCAGATACCGCGGCCGCAACGTCTTCCTGCTGCTCGTCCTGGTCACCCAGATGTTCCAGCCCACCTCCCTGCTGGTCGGCCTCTACCGCGAGTTCTACCAGTTCGGGATGCTCAACTCCGTCTGGACCCTGATCCTCTGCAACGCCGCCTTCAACCTCGCGTTCGCCATCTGGATCCTCACCGCCTACATCTCCTCCATCCCCGTCGAACTCGAGGAAGCCGCCCAGATCGACGGCCTCGGCCGACTCGGCGCCCTGCGCCGCGTCACCGTCCCCCTCGCCATGCCCGGCATCGTCACCGCCCTCATCTTCACCTTCATCTCCGCCTGGAACGAATTCGTGATGGGCCTGCGCCTGACCACCGTCCCGGACAGCCAGCCCCTCACCGTCGGCATCAACAACTTCATCGGCAACTACACCGTCCAGTGGAACTACCTCTTCGCCGGATCCGTCGTCGCCATCCTCCCCGTCGTCGTCCTCTTCGGCCTCATCGAAGGGAAGGTCGTCTCCGGCCTCACCGCCGGATCCGTCAAGTAACACCCGTGCCCTCACCCGCCATCCAGGAGAATCCTTGTCCCACTTAGACCGACCGGCAAATGGATCACTTGAGGCGTCGGGTGGTGGGCCGGCCGTCCCAGCGGTAGCGGCTCGTTGCCCGGCGGATCAGCATGCGGAGCGTGACGAGGGCGGCGGCGAGGTAGAGGTAGAAGTCCACGACGCTGCCGCTCCTCTCGGTGCAGCGCCGGAGCTTGCCGTAGTCGTTCATCCACGAGTGCGTGCGCTCGACCACCCAGCGCTTGCCGGCCTGGATCGGGGCGGGCACGCCCTTGCGGGCGATCTCCGCGGTGAAGCCCAACTGGGCTATCAGCGAACGGGACTTGGCGCTGTCGTAGCCGCGGTCGAGGTTGACGTTGACGGCTTCCGGCAGCGCGCCGACCTGGTCCTTGGCGGCGTCCAGGGTCGGGCCGAGCAGGGGCGAGTCGTGCCGGTTGGCCCCGTCGGAGACGATCCCGAGCGGGACGCCGCAGGCGTCGGTGGCGACGGAGCGCTTCAGACCCTGCTTGCCCCGGTCGACCGGCGAGCGCCCGGCCTTGTCACCGCCGGACGGGGCCTTGGTGATACAGCCATCCACCGAGATCTCGCCCAGACCGAGGCCGATCATCCGGTCGTAGGCCTCGAGCGCGAGAGCGTGCACAGATTCGGAAATCCCTTGCTCGGCCCACTCTTTGACACGCCGCCTGATCGTGCGGTCGGAGCATCCAGGGGTGGAGACGCGCTCGTAGCCGGAGCCGTGGACCAGCGCGAGCACGATGTGCTCGAAGACCGTCCGGTCAGCGATCCGGCGGCGGTGGCAGCCCAGCGGATGGTTCGCGACGAACGCTTCCCGGGCAGGCAAGAGTGCAGCGAACTGGTCCCAGAGGGGTTCGAGCAGGCAAGATGGCAGCGCGGGCACGGCCGTCCTTCGTGATCACTGAGCGTAGAGAACTCCATGATCACGTGGACCCGTGCCCGTACTGCATCCACCCCGCCTTACGTGCGACAGCGACTGCCTATTGCCGGTCGGTCTTAGCTTGAATTTAAAGGTTGCCCCTCGGCGTTCCGGTCGAGGGGTTGTCCTTTTTGCTCTGGTTTTTTCCGACGGGATGGCGGGGTGCGGGGGCTGAGGTGCTGCCGGTGGGGCGGCCTGGGCCGGGGCGGGTGGCTTTCGGCGGGTTCGCGGGAGTGCCGACAATCCGGCGGATCCGGTGATAGCCGCGGCGGACCCTGGCCGGGGTGAGGCGGCCGGGGTCGAGGGGTTTCTCCCAGGGGCGGCGGAGGTCCTCGGCGAGGGGACGGGCGAGGCGGAGTTGCGTGTGGGCGGCCACGAGGAGCCAGGCCCACCGGTCGGCCTGTTCGGGGTGGCGGAGGCGGGGCCGGGTGAGGCCGAGAGTCTGCTTGAGGAAGCGGAACGTGTGCTCGAGGTCGAATCGCCGCAGGAAGATACGCCACAGCCGGTCGACATCGTGGGCAGTCGCGTCGGGGACCGAATGCCACAGCCACAACGGTTTCGGGTCCCGGTTGCCTGGCAGGTGCTCGACCACCAGGTGAACCAACGTGCCTTCGACGATGGGAAGTTCGCCCTCGTGGCCGGTCCAGCCGCCCTGGCGGCGTTCCAGCTTCGGGTGCAGGCGCCCCCAGCAGCGGGCGGTCACGGCGCCGAACCGGTCATGGCGGGTGGCCGACTCCTGGACCGGATCCGGATGCGTGGCCGAGTGGGCGAGGCGGAACTCCTCCCCGTGGCGGGGCTGCCGGCCGGGCCACGGTCCCTTGCGGCGGCCGGCCGGGTGGTGCATCACGCGATCGGAGCGGATCCGGCCGAGCAGCCGCACCGGCTCCTCGCGCAGCAACCAGGTCAGGCGCACGATGTCGTAGCCGGAGTCCAGGACGAACAGCACCTCGGGGTCGCCGTCGCGCCACTGCCCGGCCTCACGAAGCCGTTCCAGCAGGTCGCGGATCTGGGCGGCGGTGACCGCCGTAGGATCGTCGCCAGGCCCGATACGGACCGCGTCGAGCACCCCGGTCCAGGACGAGCGGCCGCCGCCCAGCGCGGCGGCGACCTGGTACGGCCAGCCTGGAATCGTCTGCCGGACGCCGTCGCACCGGCACGGCCGGTAGCAGTGCAGGCGGGCCGGCGAGCACTCCGCGTCAGGCCTCGGCCAGGGCGTCACGTCCACCGCGATCGACAGTTGCCGATCCGCCCCGCGCGGCAACTCAAGCGCGGCCAGAGCCAGCCGCAGTCGTCCGACATCGATCCGGCCGTTCGCCAGAGCGTCGTACATCGCCCCGTGGCCGCGCCGGTGCACCGACTCCAGGCTCAACTCCGGCAGCGACACCACCGGCCCGTCCGCACACAGCACCGCGTCCACCAGCTCGAACAACGCGTCCGCGCGGCGCGGCAACGCACCGAACAACTCCATCCGAAAGGAGGACAGTTCGACCAAACCCGACATCTGCACAGCCGCATGGACCACACTGGACACCGACGACCTCCGACCCGTTGTGAGACTCGACATCACACAGCGTGAACCAGAGGTCGTCGCCATTTCCGGCGAATCCCCATGTGGGTGAACAGATCGGGCATCAGGCGATCACGGAAGGTTAAAACTCAAGCTTAGACGCCGAGACCGCGAGCCGACCCCCCTGCTGGGCGCGCGCCGCCGCCACGGCCCCCGGCGACACGGGCAGCGTTCCCGCGGCCGTAGCCCTCGCCAAGGCCAGCGGCCTCGGTCCGGACCAACCCCGCGACCTCACCCGCTCCGTCGTCCTGACCGCCGCATGAGCGCCGCAGCCCCCAGGGTCATCGCCATCGACGTCGGCGGCACCGGTATCAGGACCGCGCTCATCGACGCCCACGCCAAGGTGCACGACCAGACCTGGCGACCCACCGCACGCGAGCGCGGCCCAGGATCGGTCGTCCGCACCGTCACCGCCCTCGCAGCCGAACTGGCCGATGCCGCCCGCCGCGCCGCAGCACCCGCCCACGTCATCGGCCTGGCCCTCCCCGGAATCGTCGACGAAGCGACCGGCACCGCTCTGTACTCGGCCACCATCGGCTGGCGCGACGTCCCCTTCGGCGACCTCATCACCCAGGCCACCGGCTTACCCACCGCCATCACCCACGACGTCAGAGCCGGCGGCATCGCCGAAGCCCGCCTCGGCGCCGGCCGCGGCCACCGCAGGTTCCTCTTCGTCCCCATCGGCACCGGCATCGCCGCCGCCATCATGACCGACGCCACCCCCGAACCCGGCGCCCACCACCGCGCCGGCGAAATAGGCCACCTCACCATCCGCCCCCGCGGCGACCGCTGCGCCTGCGGAGCCCGCGGATGCGCCGAGACCTACGCCTCGGCCTCCGCCATCTCCCGCCGCTACGCCATGGCCACCGGGTACTCCGCCGACGCCTCCGAGGTCGCCTTCCTCGCCGCCGACGGCGAAGAGGCCGCCCGCCGCGTCTGGGAGCAGGCCGTCGACGTACTCGCCGACACGCTGCTCCAGACCGCGACGGTTCTCGACCCCCCGCTCATCGTGCTGGGCGGAGCAGTCGCCGCGTCCGGCGAACTCCTCCTGTCGCCCCTTCGAGCGGCGATGGCGTCCAAGGCCGTCGTCACCGTCGTTCCGGCCCTGGCCCTGGCCGAACTCGGCGACCGGGCCGGCTGCCTCGGCGCGGGTCTGGCGGCGCTCGACCTGATCACCGTCCGCGCCGACGTGGGAGGACACCTCCGATGATCGTCACCGTCACCGCCGACCCCGCACTCGACATCACGTACGACGTGAGGGGCCTCGGCGCCCACCCCACGCACCGTGTCGTCGAGGCGCACGAACAGGCCGGCGGAAAGGGCGTCAACGTCTCCCGCGTGCTGACCTCGCTGGGACGCCGCACCACCGCTGTGCTCCCGCTCGCCGGCCCCAACGGCATCGCCGTCCAGGACGATCTGCAGCGCGCGGGCGTGACTCACTGCCTGGTCCTGGGCGGCGCACCGACCCGCCGCAGCGTCGCCGTCGTGGACGACCACGGCGTGACCATGTTCAACGAGGCCGGGCAGACGGCCGACGACGGCTGGTGGCATGCTCGGCCTCACGGTGCAGGTCGAACGACCGGTCCAGGCCCTCCTGTGTCAGGTCGAAGCTGTAGGAGTCCTTCATCGTGAACTCCCGGGTCCGTAGCAAGCCGCCCTTGGCGCGGGGTTCATCGCGGAACTTGGTCTGGAACTGGTACCACGTCTGCGGCAGTTCACGGTACGACTTCAGCTCGGTGGCGAGCGACGTGAAGATCTCCTCGTGGGTCATGCCCAGCGTCAGTTCGGAGCCCTTACGGTCCGTCAGGCGGAACATCTCTTCCCCCATGGCGTCCCACCGGCCACTGCGCCGCCACACCTCCGCCGGGTGCATCGCCGGTAGGGAGAACTCCTGCGCCCCGATGACGGTCATCTCCTCCCGGATGATGCTGACGATCTTCGACCGTACCCGGACGGCGAGCGGCAGCAGCGAGTAGTGGCCTGCCATGAGCTGCCGGATGAATCCGGCGCGAAGCAGGAGCTGATGGCTCGGCGCGTCGGCCTCGGCAGGGTTCTCGCGAAGGGTCGGGATGTGCGTCTGGGACCAGCGCATGGTCAGCAGCTTTCGTTCGATGACCGACGGGTCTGACGTGACCGTTTCCAGGGGCGCTTCGACAGGAGACGGATCGATGCGTTCCGAAGGTTCGTCGGCGGTTGTCGGTAACTCCAAGGGACCCGTACCCGTGGGCCGAGTGTGGCCCGGCCCCCTTCGATGGTGCTCCTCGTCCGTGACATCCGGCGACGCGGGTGGCCGAGTCGAACCCGGAGAATCCGGCCCGCTGTGGTGTTCGCCGAGTCTGTGGTCCTGCCCGGCGCTCGCCCGGCACTTGGCCGTTGCGTGCTTGGCCGGTCACGCTCTCGCGGATGCGACGATCGGTGACGTGAGCAGCTCGTGTGCGGCGAGCAGGACGGCGATCTCGGCGGGATCCCGGCTGGGCTCCTCACGGGGTTCGATACGGGCGTTGTTGCAGGTGGCTGCGATCCGCCCGACCGTGACCTTGACCGGGTCGGCCGGGCGCCGCGGGAACGTCCACGTCCAGGATCGTGGCCGGGCGGAACGTGGTCACCGGCTCCCCGCCCGGCGTCGGCCGCAACGTCGGCGCAGTTCGTTGCGCCTCCCGTACCCGCGCAGCAGGATGGAAGGAGTGACCGAGTGCGGAGGTCGAGATGGCGGGTGGTCTGCTCATGGACGTGGGTACTGGTGGCCTTCTCGCCCGGGCCTGGTCGGGCACCTTCCCACGGAGTTCTGTCTCACCGGAGGGCCCGGGAGGGCAGCCACGGACGATCGGGACCTCAACCGCCGTGTCACCGCGATGAGCGGCCCTGAAGTGTCTGGTCCGCTTGCGGCGGGTAGCGGCAGGAGGAGCCCAATGCCGGGGAGCACGCCTCCGATCCTCACCCTGACGGTGAACCCCACCATCGACATCTGCTGCGAGGTCGACCGCCTGGCGGACATCGGCAAGACCCGTGCCCGGGTCAGGTTCGTGGCCGCCGGTGGCGGAGGGATCAACGTCGCCCGGGACGTGTCACGGCTCGGAGGACGGGCGACCGCCGTCCACACCGCCGGCCGCGAGGTCGGCCAGCGCCTCAACCGCCTGCTGGACGAGGAGGGGGTCGACCACCTCGCTCTCGGGATCGCGGGTGAGACCCGCGAAGCGTTCGTGTTGTTCGAGACCGAGTCACGCCGCAGCTATCACATCGTGCCGCCGGGCCCGCGACTGGACGACTCGGAGGGAGGGCGTCTCCTGGACGCGCTGGCCCGGGCGGCCAGCGGCCATCAGTACGTCGTGGCCAGCGGCAGCCTGTCCAGCGGGCTTCCCGACGCCTTCTACGCGGCTGTCGCCCGCCGGGTCAAGGAGGCCGGGGCCCGGCTGGTGCTGGACACCTCGGGGCGGGCCCTGCGCGAGTCACTGCACGAGGGCGTCTTTCTGCGGAGGTGCAACAATCACGAGGCCGCCAGCCTCGCCGGCCGGGCGGTCCGGAGCTTCGACGACGCCCGCACCGTCAACGAGTCCCTGCTTGCCGCAGGAGCGACTGAGATCGCCGTCACCACCCTCGGGGAACTCGGCGCACTCTGTTCGACCAGGCACGGTCACACCGAGTTGAGAGTCCCGCCGTTGCCCGGCGAGCCACTCAGCGACGCCGGGGCCGGAGACGCAATGGTGGCCGCACTCACCTTGCGGCTGGCTGCGGGCGACGATCCGGTCGAGGCCTGTGCCCTCGGCGTGGCCGTGGCCGCCGCATCGGTGCTCACCCCCGACACCGAACCGTTCGATCGGGAGCTGGCTGAGTCCCTCTACCCCGCGGTGCGGATAAGACGGCAAGCCGGTTCATGACCGAACTGCCCCAGCCGTCCGTGGCCGCCGGCGGTCGCCGCTACGGCGTCGACGAGCTGAACGGCGACGTCCCAACGGACGGTGCCGCAGGGGCTGACAGCGTGTTCGCTCATGATCTGGGCGAGTGTCACGGCGGAGTGGGCCGGCGCAGAACTCTTGGCGGGCGAGGGTGGACAGGTCGGACGCGGCAGTGGCGGTGCCGTGGTGGCGCATTCCGGGTTTCGAGGCTGCGGAACGGAGACGGAGGCCCTCGCGTCGGAGGGTTGGCCTCCCCTGCGGCTGAGCTCTCCGGACCACGGACCAGCAGAGGTCATGGACACGAGTGAAGGCGGCTCGGATCAGGTGCTGAAGGACCAGCGCCGAGACCGAGCTGCGGGCCTACCAGGGGCGGGGTACGTCCTGTTCCCGGGCCCGGGAGTGTGTCGCCGGTGTCCCGGGGGTCGGCGCGGTGGGTGGGGTGCGCAGGGCGAGGACGGCGAGGTCGTCGCGTCCATCGGTGAGGTGGGCGTCGGCCAGGGTCCGGCACAGGTCTTCGAGGGGCAGAGCGGCGTGGGCGGCGGCGACCTGGGCGAGGGCGGTGAGGCCGGCGTCCAGGGGGCGGTGGGGGTGTTCGACCAGGCCGTCCGTGAAGAGTACGAGGGTGGCGTTGCCGGGCAGCGGGCATTTGTGGTCGGGGCGGGGCACGTCGGGGTCGACGCCGAGCGGCAGGCCGGGGTCGGCGTGCAGGTAGCGGGCGGTGCCGTCGGGGCCGATCAGGAGCGGTGGCGGGTGTCCGGCGTTGCTCCAGTGGATCGTCCAGCCGTCCTCGGCGGGTTCGATGCGGGCGAGGCAGGTGGTGGTGATCGGGTTGTCGGTGATCGCTTGGAGGGTGCGGTCGAGCTGCGTCAGGACGCGGCTGGGCGGGGTGCGGCGGTCGTAGAGGAGGGCGCGCAGCATGTTGCGGGTCTGGGCCATGGTGGCGGCGGACTTCAGGTCGTGTCCGGCGACGTCGCCGATGACCAGGGCGCAGGCGCCGTCGGGGAGCATCAGGGCGTCGTACCAGTCGCCTCCGACGTGGTCCGGGGTGGCGGCGGGCCGGTAGATCGCCGCGACGGAGAAGGGCGCCACATCGGGCAGGCTGGGAAGGAGGAGGCGCTGGAAGTACTCGGCGCTGGCGCGGACCTTCCGGTAGAGGCGGGCGTTCTCGATGGCGAGGCCGGCCGCGCCGGCGAGCGCCACGAGGATGTCCTGGTCGTGCTCGTCGAAGGGCTGTCCGTCGCGCCGCCCGCAAAGATAGAGGTTGCCGAAGACGCGTCCGCGGCCGGTGAGCGCCACCCCGAGCAGTGTCCGCATCGGCGGGTGGCCCGGTGGGAAGCCGACGGCGTCCGGGTGGGCGCCGATGTCCGCGACGCGAAGCGGTCCGGGGTGGTCGATGAGGTGTCCCAGGAGGCCGCGCCCGTGGGGGAGGGCGACCCCGGCCAGGGCCTGCACCTCGCGTTCGCTCAGCCCTACGGGGATGAACTCCTCCAGGTGTTCGCCGTCTTCGCTGAGCACGCCGAGCGCGCCGTAGCGGGCGTCGACGAGGCTCATCGCGGTGGTGATCACCCGGCGGAGCACGACGGGCAGGTCCAGGTCCCGGCCCACCGCCATCACCGCGTCCAGCAGGTCCTGGAACCGGCGCTGGGTGTGGGCCAGGTCCCGTAGACGGCCGACGATCCGGTCCATCTCGTCATCGATTCGGCGGCTGCGGTCGGGAACGTCCGCCCACCCGGATCCACCCTCCGGATCCACCCGGCCCACCTTCGATTCCCGTGCTGGACGACCGTACCTTCGACGCGTCGCGCAACCGGACGCCGGACGCAGCGGCGCGTCCTGCTTTCAACCGTAGGTAGGTCCGTCGCCGACCGCGACCGTGACCGGCGCAGCCGCGTCCTCAGCTGCCGCGGTAGCACTCGGACGGGTCACCCGCCGTGGTGTTGCCCGCATCCCTGGACCTGGGTGGCCCCGGTGGATGATCGGGAAGCCTGCACGGACTTCGTTGCGCCCGGCGGTGGCCGTGCCCGCCCGGTCACGTGCGACCGTGCCCTCCGCTCGGCCCCGTCGTCAGCGGTGCCACCGTCGTTGCTCTGCCGACCGGCGCCGGATGACGATCAGGTCGATCACCGCGACGACGGTGGACACGGCGCACAGCACGGCGAGGCCCGTGAAGAACGCACGGTCGGCGCGCGGTGCGGGCAGTGCGTTCGCCGCAAGCAACGTGAAGACGATGGCCCCGAGCAGGAAGAACGGGACGAAGATCCGTCCGAGTAGCCGTCGGGCCGGCAGATCGCTGCGTGCCCAGCGCGGCTCGGTGCCGAAGTGCCGCCACCGCCGGGCGGCGGCCCGGGCGCGGCGGTCGGCCGCCGCGGCTTTCCAGCGCTCGGCAAGGCGGTGAGGCCCGTGGTGCGGTGTGTGGAACGGCTGCGTCATCTTCTCGTGGGCCCTCCGTGCGATGCCCTGCACCGGTCTCCGGCGAAGGCCGTGTCCCCTCGGCCTCGGCCGGAAGGGGACGGTGACGGCTACGGGGTCCTGGTCGCCCCGTTGGGCGCCGGTACGTGAACGGGGTCGGGAGCAGGTAGGTGAACGGACTTGGTCGCGAGTTGGGTGTCCGGGGTGTCCGGGCGTGGGTGTGGTGCGGGAGCGGCGGCGGCGGTCGCCTCGCGGGAGAGGAAGGAGCCGAGTTCGCCGATGGTGCTCATCAGGGGTGCAGGGAAGACGACGGTGCTGTTCTTGTCGACGGCGATCTCGACGAGGCTCTGCAGGTTGCGCAGTTGGAGGGCGAGCGGGTGGGCCATCATCGTGTCGGAGGCTTCGCCGAGTGCGGAGGCGGCCAGGGCCTCTCCCTGCGCACTGATGATCTTGGCGCGCTTCTCCCGCTCGGCTTCGGCCTGCTTGGCCATCGCGCGCTTCATGGTGTCGGGCAGTTGGATGTCCTTGAGTTCGACCAGGGTGACGTCCACGCCCCATTCGGTCGTGGTGACGTCCAGGATCTGGCGGATGTCCAGGTTGATGCGGTCGGTCTCGGACAGGGTCTCGTCCAGGGTGTGCCGGCCGACGACCTTGCGCAGGGTCGTCTGGGCGATCTGGTTGATCGCGGAGTTCACGTTCTCGATGGCGACGACCGACTTGATGGCGTCCACGACGCGGAAGTAGGCGACGGCGGAGACGTCGACGCTGACGTTGTCGCGGGTGATGATGCCCTGGGACTGGATCGGCATGGTGACGATCCGCAGTGAGATGTGGTGCATGACGTCGGCGAACGGGATGATCAGGCGCAGTCCCGGGTCGCGTGCTCCGGTGATCCGGCCGAACCGGAAGACGACCCCCTTTTCGTACTGCCGGACGATGCGGATCGACATCGCGAGCGCGATCAGGACCAGGATGACGAGCACCACCAGGACCGCTATCAGGGCGGTCATGTCGGCTCCCTTCGGTTGCGGGCCTGCCTCGACAGCCAGGTCCGGGAACGCGTCGCCGCGAGCAGAGCGACCGGGAGGCGCGGGACCGGTCTTCGGTCCTACCGTGAGCCTGCCCCGCATCCGGTGCCGGCGACAGGGCCGAACGGGTCCGCTCCCGTCGTGACCGGCCCACCCAGGTGCAGGACCTCCTGCGCCGGCGGGTCACCGAAGGCGTCCCCGGGAGCGGCATCCGTCGCCCGAACGCCGGCACCGGAGCGGGGGCGGCCAGCACGGCCCCTACCCGGCTCGTGGGTCGGAGGTGCTCAGGGGGGTTTTCGGGGGCGCGCCGGCGCCACCGGGCCTCGGGCCGTTCGACGGCCTGATGCAGGCCTCCTCGGCTCGGCAGGGTGCGTGCGTCCCACGTCCACGCCGCGCCCCCAGCCCGGGCGGTCCCCTGTCTGTCAGGCTGGAGGAGGCCCTGTCGGCGACCCGGAAGGGAGCGGCCATGGAATCCGAGGCCATTCGTGTTCGGCCGGTGCCGGGAGCCGCGCCAAATCTCGCCGACTACGAGCGGGCCCGGCGCGAATTCTCGTGGGAGTCGGCGCGGGAGGCGCTCGACGGGCTGCCGGGCGGTCGGGGGCTCGACGTCGCGTACGAGGCGGTCGACCGGCACGTCGCCGCCGGACGCGGCGAACGCGCTGCGCTGCGTCGCCGTGGACCGGCGGGTCAGTACGGTGACCTACGACGAGCTGGCCCGCTGGACGAACCGCTTCGCGAACGTGCTGCGCTCACTGGGCGCAGGCCGCGGCGACCGGTTCGCCTCGCTGCTGACTCGCTGCCCGGAGCTGTACGTGTCCGTGCTCGGGACCCTGAAGAACACCTCGGTGTTCTGCCCGCTCTTTCCCGCCTTCGGTCCGGTCCCGGTGGAGGAGCGCCTGCGGCTGGGCGGCGTACGGGTACTGGTGACGACCGAGGACCTCTACCGGCGCAAGGTGGCGGCCCGGCGCGAGCAGTTGCCGCAGCTGGAACAGGTACTGATCGTCGGCCCGTGCCCCGAGCCGCTGCCGGGTACCCGTTCGTTCGACGCGCTGCTGGCACAGGCGTCCGAGGACTTCACGATCCCGGACACCGACCCGCAGGAGACGGCGCTGCTGCACTTCACCAGCGGCACCGCGGGTACTCCCAAGGGTGCGATCCACGTGCACGAGGCGGTGGTGGCCCACTACGCCACTGCGGCCTTCGCCCTGGACCTGCATCCCGACGACGTGTTCTGGTGCACCGCCGACCCGGGTTGGGTCACGGGCACCTCGTACGGGGTCATCGCGCCGCTCACCCACGGGGTGACGATGGTGGTCGACGCGGGGGAGTACGAGGCCCGCCGGTGGTACGGCATCCTCGCCGAGGAGCGGGTGAGCGTCTGGTACACCGCGCCGACCGCGATCCGGATGCTGATGCGGGCCAGCCCCCGCGGCAGCCCGCCCGACCTTCCGCGCTCCTTCGACCTGTCGGCGCTGCGGTTCATCGCCAGCGTCGGTGAACCGCTCAACCCGGAGGCGGTCCGCTGGGGGCAGGAGATCTTGGGCCTGCCGATCCACGACAACTGGTGGCAGACGGAGACCGGCGCGATCATGATCGTGAACTTCGAGGCCACCGAGATCAGGCCCGGCTCGATGGGCCGCCCGCTGCCCGAGGTGGAGGCGGGCCTGCTGGAGCGAGGGCCGGACGGAAGAGTCCTGATGACGGATGGTCAGGTGAGCGAGATCGAGGTGCCCGGGCGCGAGGGCGAGCTGGCGCTGCGGCCGGGCTGGCCGTCGATGTTCCGCGGTTATCTGAACGCCGAGGAGCGCTACGAGGCCTCCTTCGCGGCCGGCTGGTCGACGACTACCCCCGCCTGACCACCCTGAACAGCGCCGCCGTCTTCCTCACTGAGCGGACCTGACGCACCCGTGCGGACGCGGCGAGTGGCTGAGTGCCGACTGCGGCAGCTTCCGGGAGGCCCGGTCGTCCGCCGACCACGGTCATCAGCGCCTCTCCGGGCAAGGACGGCGAGCGCGCCGAGGTCCCCGCTGCCGAGGCGTAGTGCGCAGCCCTCGTGCAGTCCGAGTTCGCGCAGCACGCAGGCGGCGACCGCGACGTCGGCCTCAGTGTCGTAGGTGTCCACCAGTAGGGGTCACCTGGCCGGGGTGGGCTCGGACGAAGGCGCGGAACACCTCGGCCTCGTCGCCGAACACCCAGGACTCGGCCGGTACCGTGACCGCGGCGGTGCCTGCCGCCCAAGTGCCGACTCGCGGAACCTCGGGACGCCGGAACGCCGGAACGCCGGAACGCCGGGACGCCGGGACGCCGGGACGGCAGGCGAGGAAGGCGTTGCCGCGCGGACACCGGGACCGTGCGGACCCGGGTGATCACCGAGGTGGCCCGATAGGCCCTGGCCGACCGATGCCCGTACGGCGCACCGTGGAAGAACTACCGGGGAGGTGGGACGGATGACCCCGAGCCGGCGCTCCGGGTGGCGGCGGCTGGGCGCAGAGGGCGTGGGAACGTTCTTCCTGGTCCTGGTCGCCGCCGGCGCGGGCGTGGTCGACAGCGTCACCGGTGGCCAAGTGGGCCGACCCGCCGCCGTGGTAGCCCCGGGACTGATGGTGCTGGCCCTGATCTACACACTGGGCGAGGTCTCCGGGGCCCACCTCAATCCCGCGGTGACCATGGCCTTCGCCGCCCGCGGGCACTTCCCCTGGCGGCGCGTCCCGGGGTACGCAGCCGCGCAGCTGGCGGGGGCGGTCGCGGCGGCCGGTGTGCTGCGCGCGCTGTTCGGGACCGCCGGGCAGGTGGGGGCCAGCCGGCCCGGGGCAGGTATCGGTACCGGTACGGTGTTCGGGCTGGAAATCCTGCTGAGCCTCGGACTGATGACGGTCATCCTCGGCACGTCCTCCGGAGCCCGGAACATCGGCCACAACGCGGCCATCGCGATCGGCGGTTACATCGCCCTGGCCGGGCTGTGGGCGGGCCCCGCCAGCGGAGCGTCCATGAACCCGGCCAGGAGTCTGGCACCGGTGCTGGTCGGCGGGCACGGCGGCCCCCTGTGGATCTACCTGCTCGGGCCGCTGGTCGGCGCGGCCCTCGCAGTGCCGCTGGCCTGGGTCCTGCGCGGCCGTCCCAGCACCGAGGCCACCCACGCGGCCCAGGGCAGCGACGAGCTGGGCCCGCCCGACGAGCACCCGCCCGAGCCCGACAGCCGGTCGGGGTGAGCACCAGCCGGTCGGCCGACCGGGCCACGGCGCCGGTAGCCGTGTCACCGGCGGCCTTGGCCTGGACGTCACGGTGGAGAGCGGAGCCGGCGTGGCGGCCTGGTTCTCCGACGAAGGCGCCCGGCCCATGCCCCGCTCCTTCGAGACCGGGAGGCCCCGGCCTCAAACCACCGGCCCGACTCAACCCACCGGTACAACCGCAACCGGGCAGTGCGCGTGCTGCACGACGGCCTGGCTCACCGAGCCGAGCCGCCGCATGGGCCCGCGCACTGCGCCGTGGCGCCCGACCACCACCAGCTGATGGGCTTCGGAGAGAGTCACCAGCAGCCGTGCCGCGCCGGAGCGCACCGCGACTTCGGCCACCTCGACATCGGGGTACTGCTGGCGCCTGCCCCCGAGCGCCTCGACCAGCAGCCGCTCCCGCTCGGCGGCGACGTGCTCCTCCTCATACACGGCCGGGAACGCGTGACCCGGCCCGCTGACCAGGGGATAGCTCCAGGCATGGACAGCCTGCAGTGACAGGTGCCTCCTGCTTGCGGCCTCGAACGCGAATGTGAGTACGTCGTCGCCGCCGTTCTCCCCGTCCACGCCCACCAGTACGCCGCCGGCCGTCGACCGGATGTCGGGGGAGTGGACCACGACGACAGGGCACATGGCGTGCGCAGAGACATACAGGCTTGTCGAGCCGACCAGCAGACGCGAGAATCCGCCCGAGCCGCGCGCTCCGAGTACGAGCAGGTCCGCCTCCTCGGACACCGCGAGCAGGGCGTCGCGGGCATAGTCGTCCGCCAGCTGAGTGGTGACCGCGAGGCCTGGACGGTGCATCAGGGCCTGTTCGCGCGCCGCTCCGAGCGCCTCCTCACCGGCGTCCCGGGTGAGCCTGGTCTCCTGCCCCGCCGGTGCCTTCAGCGTCTCGCCGAGCCAGGCGTGCAGGATGAGCAGCGGGACACGCCGCAGACCGGCCTCCTCCGAGGCCCAGTCGAGGGCGTCGTGACTGGCATCCGTACCGTCGATTCCCACGATGACCGGGTATCTCATAGCCTGCTCCTCCGAAGTCCGAGTTTCCGTGACGAGCCGAGCGCCCGCCGGCCGGGATCGAGCGCCATGCCTTGAACCTGCACCGGGTGAGGTGTCCGGGCTTGGGCCTCGCGGCGGCAGGAACCTCCCGGCGCAGCCGGCTGCGGGTCTCCGAAGACGCGTATCCAGTGCGCGTCCGGGCTGGGTCGCAGAGCGCTCTGCCGTGCACCGACGGTGCTGCGCCCGCGGGGTCGGTGCACAGCCGGGCAGGGCAGCCGACCGAGGCTGAGGACCTGCTCGACCAGGATCGATCGATCGTCCTTCCGCCAGGGGCCGCCCGGACTCGGCACGGCGACCACTTCACACCTCCATGCTGCGCCCGGCCCGCGCCCGGTGCGAGGACAGGGGCGCGGCAGGTGCTCAGCCAAGTCGAAGGAGAAGGGGTGAGTCCGGGGAGCGGTCGTGCTGCGCCTGTGCGGCGCCGTTGACGGGTGTCGGTCACCGAGTGGACGCAGCGGGAGGACCGGCCGGGCGACGATCAGGGTGCCATGCCATGCCATGCCATGCCATCACCGCCCGACCCGCGAAGGGCTCGACCGACGTGGTCGGGTCGATGGCCCCGCGTCGTCGGCAGGGCGCTGCGGCGGGTCGCGCGGCAGGCTCGGATGGAGGGGGTGGCCGCGGTGATCGAATCCGGAGTATGCGCCAATGAGCGGATGCGGCTGCCTGTCCTGGGCCGTGACTTCCAGGAGGCCACCCGTCAGGCGCCTGTGAGGGCGTCGAGCACGAGCAGTGAGCTGGCGGTGCCGCTCGCTCTGACACCGCTCACTTCGGAACCCCGACGCTCCGCCGGTACCGGAGATCGGCGACGAGCGCGGCCGGCCGGGCCCCGGTCCACCCCGGGCGGCAGCCACTGCGGGCCGGGCGGGCCCACTCGGGCGCGGAGGCCACCGGGGCCCGACCGTGCCGGTGACGGATGGGGGCCACCACGTCGTCGGACGGGCGTCACCGGTGGCCAGCACGCTCCAGCCGGTGCGCAGCACCTCGTCGATCCGGTCGACCTCGAAGGCGACGCGCCGGCTGACGGTGGCGGCAAGCGGGCCGTCGGCAGCCGTGCGGAAGATCAGTGTGCCGTCCAGCACCCAGTAGTTGGCCGGGAGGACGATGGGACGCCTTGCGGCGCCCAGGGCCACCCGGCCGACTCCGTCGGTGGACAGTCGCTCCCAGCACTCGGAACGAGCCAGCTCCTCCAGCACCGGGTGCGCCGCGGTGCTCGCGCGGTCGGGCGGCAGGTCGAGTTCGCCGCCCAGCAACTGGGTGACCGACGTGCCCAGAACGGCGGCCAGCCTGGCCAGTGCTCCGCTCTCGACGTCGGTGGGCGAGGTGTCCAGGTAGTCCAGGTACGGCACCGCCATGCCGGCCCGGACCGCCGCTTGTTCCCGGCCGAGTCCCAGCTGCTCACGACGTAGCGCGACTCGTCGGCCGAGGTCGCCGGCGTTCCCCGGCATGGCCTGTTCCGGACCGCCGGTGGGTTCGCCGGGCCCGGCCGGCTCGCTCCGCTCAGTCTCCGAGGAGGTGTGCGGTCGGTCGGACGGTCGGGGCGCCTGCCCGCTCGGGTCTTGGCGGGTGAAGTGGTGCAGTCGACTATCCGGACCGGGGAAGAACAGGGTGGAGTGCCCGGTGTCCGACCACAGGACTTCCCAGGGCGGTTCGCTGTCCGGCCGGTGCACCGCGATCACCTTTCCGTCGCGCCGCGGCACGCCGGGGCGGGCGCCTTCCACGATGACCCGGTCTCCTATGGTGGCTCTCGTCGCGGCCTCCCGAGAGGATCTTTGGGGGTGGAGCGTGGTGTCGTGCCGAGCGGACGACGTGGATCTTCACTCGACGCCGGGTTACGTTTCAGGTCGGTGAGGATCATGCTGCCGGTCGTCGCGCCACTGTCGACGACGAACTCGCCTCCGGTCGAGTAGGTGGCGTCAGCGGCCACGAACAGGGCCACCATCCCGGCGGTCATCGGTTTGCTGATCGGCCCCAGGTGGATGGAGCAGACCCGGACTCCGTCGCGGGCGAGTTCCAGGGCGGAGGTGAAGGCGGCCGCGCCCGCCCATCCGGTTGGCCGTCGCTCAGTGATGGGGCGCCGAGTGCGGGCCGATAACGCCGGGCATCGCCGACAGCCCGGGGTCGACGTGGCTGTCGTCGAATTCGTGGCCAAGGGTTTGGCGGACGGCGACCACGCCGTCCAGTGAGCGGCACATTCCCTCGATGATGGGGATGAGGCTCTTGCGTTCGATTGTGCCGGTCAGGGTGACGACGCCATCGTCGACCGAGACCTGGACGGCGTCGGCCGGGAGCCACAGTGTGTTGAGCAGGACGTCGTGGGTGATCTCGGCGCGGATCGAGGCGTCGTCGCGGAGGAACGGCTGGAGCAGGTCGCTGCGGCTTACGATGCCGGTCAGCCGGCCTTCGTCGTCGACCACGGGCAGCCGCTTCAGTTTCTTGCGGTGCATCGCCCGGGCGGCCTCCACCAGGGTCCAGTCGGCTCGCGCGGTGACGACCGGGCTGGTCATCATCTCTTCGGCGATCTCCGCCTCGGCGCGGTACCGCTCGTGCGGGTGGAGCCAGCGGGTGACCGAGCGACCCTCCTCCAGCAGGCTGGCTTCCTTGCGGATCAGGTCGGCCTCGGACACGATGCCGACCGGGTGGTTATCGCTGTCGACTACCGGCACGGCGGTGATGTCGTTGCGGTGGAACAGACCGGCGATCTCCTTGAACGTGGCCTCGCGGTGGGCGACGACGACGTCCTGGGTCATCACGTCCTGGACGGTGCTGTGCTGCATGGCCTCTCCTCAGGGCTTCATGGCCTCTCCTCCCGCGCGGCTTCGGGTGCCCCGATCACGCGGACACGGCAGGGGTGCGCGCGGCACGACGGCGGGGAGGTGGGCGTGGTGGACGAGTCCGAGGGAGTGCCCCGTCCTCCGCTCGGCCCACTGTCATGGTCCTCCGGCTGCGTCGCTGTGGCACGTCCGTTCCCGTTGGGAGCAGGACAGGGCCGGATCGGCGGGTGGCTGCCAGCCGGGATGCTGCCGCTCGCATGTCCTCGGCACGGGGAGGATCCTGAATGAGGCGGGTGGTGTACGGCTCGGTGGCCGACTGGCCGTGCCCCATCGGGCGGCGGGCATCGTGCCGTTCGCGCGTGGCAGTGGCAGTGGCAGGTACAGGCACAGCCCGCGCAACCGGTTCGCCGCGAGCGCTTTGAACCGGGCCGGACTGGCCACGTTGCTGTTCGACCTGCTCACCGCCGAGGAGGAGATGGACCGGGCGAACGTCGTCGACGCCGCCCTGCTCACTCGCCGCCTGACCGGCGCCGCGCACTGGCTGCGTGGCCGGGACGGGGCCCGCGGTCGGCTACTTCCGCCAGCACAGGAACTGCAGCCCCTCTCTCCGGGCGGCCGCAGACCTGGCCACGTCCTGGTTCACCGAGCACCTGAAACCCGACCGTCTCCGGAGGGCTGACGCCGGGTAGGCACCGAACCCGGCCGACCCGAAGCGTGGGCCGGCCTCTTCGGAGGAGGAGGCATGATGACGGTTCTGGTCGGCTACGCGAGTGCGCACGGTTCCACTCGGGAGATCGCCGAGCGCATCGGCAGCCGGCTGACCGAGTCCGGCGTCTCCGCCGATGTCCGGCCGCTCGACGACAGGACGCCGGCGGCCGGGTATTCCGCCTTCGTCTTGGGCAGCGCGGTCCACAACCGGCGGTGGCTGCCGGAAGCGGCTGCCTACCTGGAACGCCACCGTGACACGCTCGCGCAGGGTCGGGTATGGGCCTTCAGCGTCGGTATGCCCGCCGCGCTGCGGGGGCCGTGGCGCAGGCTCGCCCCCCGCGAGGGGGCGATCGTCCTCGACGCGCTGGGACCGCTGCCCTACCTGCGCGGGCATCGTCTCTTCTCCGGTGTCGTCACCCGCGAACAACTCGGCCGGGTGGGCGCGCTCGCACTCCGTCTTCTGGGCGGACGCGCAGGCGACTACCGTGACTGGGACGCCATCGACGCCTGGGCCGCCGAGATCGCCGGCGAGTTCCGCGCAACCGGGGAAGCTCCGAGGCGCTGACCTCGGATTGAACAGATCGCGTGACGTGGGCGCACCGGTCCCGACGCTGCCACCTTCGGCCGGTGACCCACAGAGGGTGCGCCGCGACCGTCAGGGCGGCCACCACGTCGCCACGCAGCCGAACCCGCCGGCAGCCCCTGAGCACGGCCGGACCCGGCGATGCGGGCACGAGGCGGTGCCGGGACGGCCTGTGCCGTCGCCGTCACGAACCCATGGATCTCCTTCCGTCGCGGAGCCCCAGCACGCCGCTGGACGGAGGCACGGCGGATTCACCGAGGCACTGTCCGGTTCGGTCGGCCGGCCCGGTCATCCGGGCAGCGATGGGGCCGTTCGGCCCTGGTGCCGGGCGGGGGCGGGAGTAGCGTGAACATCGGCCTGCAGGGCGAGCGAGGGAGTTCGACCGGACGGCCCCGGGCGACGGGCGGAGGCTCCGCGCGGGGCGTTTGTCGACGGTGGGGCTGAGAGGCTGGAAGGTCTGTGAGACCGGAAGGCGACCTCCATCACCTGATCCGGACAATGCCGGCGAAGGGAGCCCAGCTTGCAGGTTTCCGTCTGCCCGCAGGACATTGGTACGAGTCGCGACCAGTGACGAGGGGCTGCGGAGCGGCCGCCGGGTCCCGGGTGGACGGCGGTGTGCGACTTCACCTTGCGTGCCGCCTCATGACCGTCTTGGCGCTCTCGCTCGTCTGGGTAGTACTTCAGCCTGCCGATCCGGATTGGCGGCCGTGGTCGCGTGCGTAGGCTTCGAATGTCTGCTTCGGTGTGCCGTGTGTGTGGAGGAAGCGTTCGTCGAGGATGGCGGCGAGATCTTCGAGGGCTGCTTTGAGCGCCGAACCGGAGTGCCGGACCTCCGGATGAGCGGCGGCTGCGGCTTGGTCGGCTTGTTCGACGGCGTCGCCGATCTGGGCGGGCAGTGAGGTGCGGTCGTCGCCGTCGTAGAAGTAGTAGGACTCGGCGTACTGCATGAAGTCGACGGAGACCACGGCGACTTCCCTGGAGAGGCTGTCGAGCAGAGTGGCCCCGGCGATTGCCCTGCTCAGTCCTGTCGTGGGGCGGCTGCGGCGCAGATGGGACAGTCGTAGGGCCAGGGCGCGCCGGCGGGCGAGGGCGGGGTAGATGCCGATGATCCAGGAGACGGTGGCGCTCAGGAGGGCGAAGCCGACGAGGGCTTCGATGGGGGCGACGATGCGTAGCCATCCCGCGGTCGGCGCGATGTCCCCGAGGCCGAGGGTGGTGAGGTTGACGAGGGAGACGTACAGCGCGTCCACGAAGCCGGCGTGGTCGGCGGGATCGAGGCCGGTGGCGTAGGTGAAGGAGACCGGCATGTGCGGCCAGTAGACGAGTGCCCAGCCGATCGCTGCGGTGAACGCCCACAGGGCCACGACCGAGACCATGGCGAGCGGGCCCGCCAGCCCGGCCGCTCGGCGGTGCGTGCTGAGGTGCGAGGTCAGCCGCCATGCGGCTGTCATGACGAGTCTGCTGAGTCCGCCGTGGCGGGTGGGGTGCCACAGTGTGTGGAACACGTCCCGCAGGACGAGGAGCACCACGAGCGCCCCCGACACGGTCACCAGCCAGTTCATACCGCTTCCTTTCGCCGCGGTGTCAGGTTCTCGCGCCGGGAGGCGTGACCGCTGGAGCCGCGCGCACGGACCCGGGCCTTGCGTGCGGGTGCTGTGTCTCGGAGGTGGCCAGGGCCGTGCACCCGGCGCAACCGTCGGGCAACTGCAACGCCTCGGCCGCGAGACACCGGAAGCCTGAAATAGGGGAGGCCTGTCGGGCTCGCCGCGAGCCCTGCCCGGCGCCCTCACCGACTCCTTCGTGCTCGGCGGCCACAACGCCTCGCTCGTCCTCCTGCCCACGCCCTGGCGGTCGGCCGGCTGTCCGTGGGCGGGACTAGGCTCGCAGCATGTTGATCACCGATGTTGCGTCCCATCGAGCCGCCGCCGATCGCCTGTTGGCCACTCCGTTCGCCGAGATCGAGGACCGGGACGGTGCGGAGTGGAGCGGTCCGGGTTTCCGGCTGGCCGCGCTGATGGAGTCCCGGGACTTCTGGGAGGTCCACGACCCGGATGTGGTCGACGCGGAGGAGCGCAGGGTGGAGACGGCCCTTGACACCCTTTCGGCCGCTCTCACCAACGCCTGGGGCGCCCCGACCACCGTCGAGCTGTGGCTCTATCGCGAGACCGACCTGCCGGACCCCGCCGCACCGGGCCCACTGGGGTTTCTGGCCGACGTCGCCTCCGAGCTGCGGGTGTGGCAGCCGTCCGTTGACCGGTGGCTGGGCCTGACCGTGGGCCAGGCCGACCCCGAGCTGCCGTTCCGGCTGCTGGCGTTGGTCGGTGCCGGAACGCTACCGGAGCCGCCGACCACCTGACGCGAGGACGTGCCCACCGCGGGGGACATCGCGGAGCTCACGTGCCGGACGGTGGGGGTCACGCGGGCGGGTGCCGGGATCTGAAGCGGGCCCCTGCCGGATGGTCAGTTCGGTTGCGGGACGACTGCGTCGACGGGCAGGGCATGCGCTCGGGTGGGCGGGCCCGTCAGCCAGGAGGCAGTGACGCGGGTGGGCGCGAAGCGTTGAGTGTGAGCGGCGCGGCGAGGTCTGGGGGCATGTGGCGGCCGGGCGGGTTGGCCGGGGCGGGCGGCCCACCGCGGTGCGGATCGTGGCGGGGCGCTGGGTGAGGGAGCTGGCCCGGGTCAACCGAGGGTGGTGATGGCGGCCTTGACCTCGTCGCCGATGGCGGCGGGCATGGGGACGCAGCCCTTGTCGGCGATGGCCTTCCGGGCGCTGTCGCTGATCGCGTAGGTCAGGAAGGACTTGAGGGTGTCGAGGCTGTCGGCCTTGTTGCCCTTGTTGCGGACGACCTCGTAGGTGACCAGGACGACTGGGTAGGCGCTCGGTCTTGGTGCCGTCGTAATCCGCCGGGTGGTGCCTCGGGGGCGGGGGCGGAGCGGGCGCCCGAAGGGCAGAGCATGGCGGACCCGCGGCGGGTCGTCGGCCGCGAGCGGAGCCGGCAGGGTGGGCCGAAGCCGGGGGCGCTGCGGGTGCCGGTACGGACGGTGATGCGGGTGGTGGCCGGCCCGTTCGCCGTCACGGTGCCAGGCACTGCGGTGGCAGCGGGAACCAGCGCAAGGCTTCGAAGTCTGCAGGGAGGGCGCAGGGGCCGGAGTCGACCGGGTCGGGCCGGCCGTCGAGCAGCCTGCGGGCCTCGTCGAGCTGCCCGGCGAGCGCCTCCTCGCCCGTCCGCGCGCGTCCGTGCGGCCAGTGCAGGTGGCCGTGTTCGTCGTAGCGGGCGTCGGTGAGCCGCAGGGGCGGTCCGGCCGCGGCGTCGCGGTGGCGCCACAGTCCGGTGCGCGGGTCGAAGCGGTAGTCGGGCAGCAGCCGGTGTCCGTTGTCGGCGAGCAGGTCGACGGCGTCGATGAGGTAGTCCCGGACGGTGTCGGACAGGAAATAGTGGAAGTTGATCCGGGTCCAGCCCGGCTTGATCCCCTCGCACCGGTGCCCGACGATCTCGTCACGGAAGGCGTGTGAGTGCGGCGCGTCGATCGCGAGCAGGCGGTGGCCGTACGGCCCCGCGCAGGAGCAGCCGCCGCGTGACTGGATGCCGAAGAGGTCGTTGAGTACGGCGACCACGAAGTTGTGGTGCAGGAACCGGTGCCCGTGCCGGATCCGGAAGGAGACGATGGACAGCCTGCGGGCGCGGTGGCTGCCGAGGACGTCGATGCGCGGGTTGCATTCCCATCGGTCGAGGGCGGCGTGCCACATCCGTTCCTCGCGGGCCTGGATCAGGTCGGTGCCGACGGCCTGTTTCAGGCCGAAGACCAGCCCGGCGCGGATGGATTCGACGATGGCGGGTGTGCCGCCCTCCTCGCGGGCGACCGGGTCGTCGAGGTACCGGTGGCTGGTGGGGTCCACGAACAGCACCGTGCCGCCGCCGGGCGCGGTGGGCACCGGGTTGCGGACCAGTTCCCGGCGGACGACCAGCACGCCGGGGGTCTGGGGGCCGCCCGGGAACTTGTGCGGGGAGATGAACAGCGCGTCCTTGCCGTCGCCCCGGCCCGGGGCGCTGTCGGCTGCGCGGATGGGCACGTACGGCGCGGCCGCGGCGTAGTCCCAGAAGGACAGCGCCCCGTGTTCGTGCAGGAGGCGGGCCGTGCGGTCGGTGTCGGTGAGGATGCCGGTGACGTTGGAGGCGGCGGAGAAGCTGCCGATCCGCAGTGGCCGGTCGGCGAAGCGGACGAGCTGCGCCGTGAGGTCGGTGAGGTCGAGGTGTCCGTCGGCGTCCTCGCCGATGGGCACCACGTCGGCGATGGTCTCGCGCCAGGGCAGTTCGTTGGAGTGGTGCTCGTACGGTCCGACGAAGACCACCGGCCGTTCGGCGGGAGGGAGAGGCCCGTCCGGCCGGTGGCGTTCGGCGGGGCCGGTCGGCCGACGGAGTTCCAGGATGCCGACGAGCTTGTTGACGGCGGCCGTGGCGCCGGACCCGCAGAAGATCACCAGGTGGTCGTCGGTGCCGCCGACGCAGTCGCGGATCATCCGGCGGGCGTCCTCGCGCAGCCGGGTCGTCTGCAGGCCGGTGCCGGAGCTCTCGGTGTGGGTGTTGGCGTAGCGGGGGAGGACGGCGTCGCGGATGAAGTCCTCGATGAAGTCGAGGGAGCGGCCGGAGGCGGTGTAGTCGGCGTAGGTGACCCGGCGTGGTCCGTAGGGGCCGTCCAGGACTTCGCCTTCGCCGATGATGCCCGCGCGGATGCGCTCCAGCAGTGGTGACGGCGGGGCGGCGGCCGTGGACCGCTCGTCCGACGCGGTGGTGGTGCTCACGTCGGCCTCCTTTCGGGGCGGCCGAGATCGGTCGGTGCCGTCCCGGAGAACCCGTCGACTGCCAGCATCCCGCAGGGGATGCCGGCAGGCCAGAGCCGGACGGCCCTCCTACGCAGCCCGTCGCAGGCTTCCCGCGTGGTGGAGCCGACGGTGGAGCCGGGCGGGCGGATCGGCTTCTCCCGCTCGTCAGGGTGGAACCGGTCACCGGTGTCGAGGTGGTTGGAAGCGTCGAGGAGATCGCGCAGTCGGTCGAGGGTGAGGCCCGGACGCTTCGGGCGGCGGAGAACCAGCGGGCGCCGGGGGTCCGACGGGGCGGTGGGCCCGGGAACCGGGCCGCGACGGACAGTGTCCATTCGGTCGTAGGCTGCGGGATCCTCAGCCGGGTTGCACGACCCGATGGTCGATTGGAGACGAGCGTGGGACTCATGGGTCAGGGCGGACCGATGCGACTGGTAGTGACGGGCGGCGGCACTGGCGGTCACACCTACCCGGCGTTGACTGCGGTACGGACGTTGCAGGCGCGGCTGGCCGCCGAGGGACGCTCGGTGGAGGTGCTGTGGGTGGGTACCGCAGAGGGGTTGGAGGCCCGGGTCGCGCCCGCGGAGGGCATCAGGTTCGCGCCCGTCGCGACGGGCAAGGTCCGGCGTTCGTCGAACCCGCTGAAGATGATCTCCCCGGCGAACGTCCGGGACATGGGCCGGGTACCGCTGGGCGCGGTCCAGGCGCGTTCGCTGATTTCGGAGTTCGCACCGGACGTGGTGCTGGCGACGGGCGGGTACGTGGCGGTGCCGGTCGGGCTGGCGGCGCGCTCGTGCGGGGTGCCGCTGGTGGTGCACGAGCAGACGGTGCGGCTCGGCCTGGCGAACAAGGTCCTCGCCCGTGCCGCAACCCGAGTCGCAGTCTCCTCGGAGTCCACGCTGCCGCTGCTGCCGGAGTCCGCACGGCGCACCGCGGTGGTGACGGGCAATCCGGTGCGGCCGGCGGTGCTGACCGGGCAGGCTGAAAAGGCCGTGTCGGCGCTGGGCCTGTACGGGTTCGAACGCTCGCTGCCGACGGTGTACGTCACGGGTGGGGCGCAGGGCTCGGTACAGATCAACACCCTGGTGGCGAAGCTGCTGCCGTGGCTCCTGGAACACGCCAACGTCGTCCACCAGTGCGGTCCGGCGAACGAGGCAGGTCTGCGGGGGCAGGCCGAGGTGCTGGCGCCGCACCTGGCGGGCCGCTATCTGCTGACCGGCTACATGGGTGCGGAACTCCCGGACGTTCTGGCGCTGGCGGACGTGGTGGTCAGCCGCAGCGGCGCGGGCACGCTTGCGGAGCTTACGGCGCTCGGGAAGGCGGCGGTGTTCGTCCCGCTCGCGTCGTCGGCCGGCGACGAGCAGGCTCACAACGCCTCCCACCTCCAGCGGGCGGGTGCCGCCGTTGCGCTGCTCGGCGACGTCACGGCGGGCGGCCTGCGGGAGGCGCTGGCCCCGCTGCTGGCGGACCCGGTGCGGCGCGAGGCCATGGCGGCGCGCTCCCGGGAACACGGCCGCCCGGACGCGGCGGAGCGCCTGGTGGACGTGGTGCTCGCGGCGGCCTCGGGCCGCTGAACCGGAGCGGCCCCGGTCCCAGCCCTGTCGACGAAGCCGGGGCCGTGGCCGTATGCCGGGTTCATGCGGGCGGGGGAGACGCTACCGGAAGTGCCGCCGGGGGTTCGGGGCCCTCCTCTTCACACCCGGGCTTCGGCAGGGGCGGGGAGTGGCTGCTCCGCCCAGATGATCTTGCCCTGCGAGGTGTACCTGGTGCCCCAGCGCTCGGTGAGCTGGGCCACCAGGAAGAGCCCGCGGCCGCCCTCGTCCGTCGTCGCCGCGTACTTCAGGTGCGGGGAGGTGCTGCTGCCGTCGGTGACCTCGCAGATCAGGCTGCGGTCGCGCAGCAGCCTCACCCGCACCGGCGGGGAGCCGTAGCGGATGGCGTTGGTGACCAGTTCGCTGAGTACCAGTTCCGTGCCGAACGTCAGATCGGCCAGGCCCCACTCGTCCAGCGTCGCGCTGATCCACGCACGCACGTCGGCGACGGCGGCCGGATCGGACGGTACCTCGCGCTCGGCGATCCGGTCGGCGTCGAGCACCCGGGTCTTCGCGATCAGCAGGGCGACGTCGTCCTGCGGACGGTCGGGCAGCAGGGCGTCGAGGACGGCCCGGCAGTTCTCCTCGGGTTGCCGGTCGCGGTGGGAGAGCGCCTCGCGCAGCAGCTCCATGCCGACGTCGAAGTCGCGGGTGCGCTCCTCGATCAGTCCGTCCGTGTAGAGGACGATCTGGGTGCCTTCGGCCAGGTGCAGCTGTGCTGTCTCGAACGGCATGCCGCCCACTCCCAGCGGTGGGCCCACCGGGAGCTCCGGGAAGAAGACGCTGCCGTCGGGCCCGACCAGCGCGGGCGCGGGGTGTCCCGCCGTCGCGACGGTGCAGAGCTGGGAGACCGGGTCGTAGATCGCGTACAGGCACGTGGCCCCGGTGACGCCTGTCCCGGTACCGCCGTCGCTCTCCTCCTGGTCGATGCGGTTCACCAGCTCGTCCAGGTGACCGAGCAGCTCGTCCGGTGGAAGGTCGAGGGTGGAGAAGTTGTGCACGGCGGTGCGCAGGCGGCCCATGGTGGCCGCGGCGTGCAGGCCGTGACCGACGACGTCGCCCACGACGAGGGCGACCCGACTGCCGGGCAGCGGTATCACGTCGAACCAGTCGCCGCTGACTCCGGACTGTGCGGGCAGGTAGCGGTGCGCGACGTCGAGGGCACTCTGCTCCGGCAGGGCGCGCGGCAGCAGGCTGCGTTGCAGGGTCACGGCCATCGCGTGCTCGCGGGTGTAGCGGCGGGCGTTGTCGATGCTGACCGCGGCCCGTGCGACCAGTTCCTCGCCCAGCGAGCGGTCCCCGTCGTCGAAGGGCCCGGGTTTCCGCGACCGCCAGAAGTTGGCGACGCCCAGGATGATGCCGCGCGCCGTCACCGGAATGGTGAGGAGCGAGTGGACACCGTGGTCGACGATCCGCCGCGTCCATTCCGGGTCCTGGGCCTGCCAGCCGTGGGCGACCGACAGGTCGGGCACCACCTGCGACCGGCCGCTGCCGAAGCCCTGGGCCTGAGGGGTGGAAGGGACGAAGTCGATCAGCTTGCCGCGCGGGTAGAAGGGATGGTCCTCCTGGATCCCGTTGACGGCGACCCGGCGCAGGTCCAGCCGGGTGCCGGTCGGCTCGTCGCCATGCAGCACGGGGTCGGCGAGGTCGACGGTGACGAAGTCCGCGAAGCCGGGAACAGCGAGCCCTGCCAGCTCCTCGGCAGTGCGCACGACATCGAGCGACGTACCGATGCCGATCCCGGCCTCGTAGAGGAGGGCGAGGCGGTTGCCGGTCACCTCGGCCTTGCCGGCCAGCGCGAGGAGTTCCGTGGAGTCACGGATTGTCGCGACCGTTCCCATGGAACCGCCGTGCCGGTCGGTCGGCCGCTGGTTCACCACGAGCAACCGGCCGGTGGCCCGGTGCACCTCGTCCGTGGCCACCCGGCCCGAGAGCAGCAGCTCCTCGGTGTCGGGGTTGAGGCCCCCCAGCCCGCCCAGGTACCGGCCCTCCGCGTCGGCCGGGAGTCCGAGCAGCTCCCTCGCCTCGTCGTTCGCGAGGAGCAACCGCTTGTCCTCCCCGACGATGACCACGCCCTCCCGCACGGCGTGCAGGACGGCGTTGTGGTGCTCGTACATGCGGGTCATCTCGGCCGGGCCCAGTCCGCGGGTCTGGCGCTTGAGCCGCCTGGCGACCAGGGCGGTCCCGGTCGTGGCCACCGCGAGTGCGGCTGCGCCCGTGCCCAGAATGACGGGCAGCTGCCGGTTGCCGGCCGAGGCGACGTTCTTGACCTTGAGCCCGGCCGACACCAGCCCCACGACCGACCCGTCGGGGGCCTTGACGGGAACGACCGCCTGCACCTCGTGGCCGAGCGGGCCGTGCACGCTCTCGGTGTAGATCCGGCCGGCCAGCGAGGGGCCGATCGTTCCGACGAACTGCTTGCCGATCCGGTCGGGCAACGGGTGCGTGTACCGGATCCCGTGGGTGTCCATGACCACGATGAAGTCCACACCCGCCTGCTGGCGCGTCTCCTCCGTCAACGGCTGGAGCACCGCCGTCGGAGAGGGGGACTTCAGTGCTTCGCGCAGGCCGGGGGAGTGCGCGAACGTCTCCGCGACGGCCACCGAACGATTTCGGGCCTCCGCGTCGCTGGCGTGCCGCGACTCCAGGACCAGCGCCAGGATCGCCCCGAGGACGAGCAGCACCACGACCACGACCTGCAGCACGAAGACCTGGCCGGCAACGCTCCGAGGACTCTTCCCGAGAGGTTTCTTCGCCGCCAGCGACCGCTTCGATACGGTTCGGACTCGGTCGGGCTGTTCGACCATGTGTCATTGATAACACCGCGGCGAGGGCGACCACGAAGCGTAGGCGCGCTCGTTCGAGGGCGGCCCCGTCGGAATCGCGAGAGCGTGGGGCCGGCTCCGACGGGACGTGCGACCCGCAGGTGTCCGACGATCCACGAGCGCCCCGGGCTCGTCCCTGGCGGTCGCGCGCACCAGGGCGCCCGTCCTTTGGTACCGACGGTCGACGCCGGCCCGCGGCGAATTCGGGGGCGGCATCACGATCGGTTCCGGCACGGGCCCGCCCCTTACCCGGGCACGCCGCAGCGCCTCGGGGGCTGCGGCGACCGTCGGCCTGGCAGAGCACTCGGAGCTGCTGGGCACCACCCGGGCGGCGAGGCTCGCCGACGGTCTGGCCGCAGCCTGCGCCGAGGCGGCTGGCGACTGCGGGGCAGGCCAGGCCGGGCGCGGGTCGACCGGCACGTTCGTTGCTGCGCCGCGCGGTTTCGTGGGCACCGTGACGGGTGCGGCGGCACGGCACGGCGAAGACTGTCCTGGATCGGCGGCAACCTTCCTTCTCCCGGCGGCAACTGAAGGACGAACGGACCCTCGCCGCAAGGAGTGACCCCTATGCCCGCACACGCTCGTCGCCGCCCGGCCGGCCGCCGCCGGCTCGCCCTGTTCGGGGCGGCGGTGGTGGCCGCGGCCGGCCTGGGCGCCATGCCGCTGGTCGTGCACGCCGACGCCGCCGCCACGGTGTCCGCGCGCAGGATGCTCGCCGTGGCCGCCGACGGCTCGGCGGCGTACCGGACGGTGCAGTCGGCGGTGGACGCGTCCGCGCCCGGCGACACCGTCCTGGTCGCCAAGGGCACGTACCGCGAGGTGGTGAACGTCCCGGTGGCCAAGACGGGACTGACCGTCAAGGGCGCCACCGGTAACGCCGAGGACGTGGTCATCACGTACGACAACGCGGCCGGCACCCGCAGGCCCGACGGCTCCAGGTACGGTACCGAGGGCAGTGCGACCCTCACCGTCTCGGCGAACGACACCACGCTCACCGGCGTCACGGTGCAGAACACCTTCGAGCGATCGGCCCACCCGGAGATCACGGACACCCAGGGGGTGGCCCTCGCCGCTCGCGGGGACCGCCAGAGTTACGTCAACTCGCGCTTCATCGGCCACCAGGACACCGTGCTGAACTGGGCGCCCTCCGCGACCGGGCAGTACCGGCAGTACTTCCGCAACTCCTTCGTCGCCGGTGACGTCGACTTCGTCTTCGGCAACGCCACCGCCGTGTACGAGCACGTGAACATCACGCTCCGGGACCGCGGCGCGGCCGCCGGCGGGAACAACGGCTACCTGTCCGCGCCCAACACCGCCTCGGCGAAGCCGTACGGCATCCTCATCACCGACAGTGCGATCAACAGCCCGGCCAAGGCGGACACCTTCTACCTGGGGCGTCCCTGGCACACCGGGTCCGACGCGGTCGGCCAGTTGGTCATCCGCGACACCAGCCTGCCGGCCGCCGTCAAGAGCGCCGCACCGTGGACCGACATGGGCGGCTTCTCCTGGAAGTCCGCCCGCTTCGCCGAGTACGCCAACACCGGCCCCGGCGCCGGCACGGGTGCGAACCGGCCGCAGCTGACCGACGCCCAGGCCGCGAAGTACACGGCCCGTGCCTACCTGGCGGGCAGTGACGGCTGGAACCCGGCAGGCTGATGGGAGCCGCCGACCGGCCGTGGCGGGAGGCGGTCGCACGGCGGCCGGAGAGCGGGCTGCTAGGCTGCCACACCTGAATGTGAGCGCTAACAATGCACCGAGAGGCCTTACCGAGGGCATGGCCGCCGATGAGGCCTCCGCGGAGTTCCACGCATTCTTCGAACGCCACCATGCCGAGCTGGCCCGCCTCGCCCGTCTGCTGACCGGAGAGGCGGACGCCGCCGACGATCTCGCCGCGGACGCCATGGTCGCCCTGTGGCACCGCTGGGACAAGGTCCGCGACGCCGACCACCCGCTCGGCTACCGCGTCGCCCACCGGCGGCGGGAGCGGCACGATCCCCGTGTGGCCGACGCCGACGGTCGACGTTCCACTGACGGCCACTCAGCAGATCAGCGCGTTCTTCGACGGCGGGGGCCGACGCTTCGTCGGCAAGGGCGCGCTCGGCTCGGGTGGTCAGTCCGAGAGCCAGCCGGCCATGTTCGAACTCGCCGACGGCGCCGTGCTCCAGAACGTGGTGCTCGGTGACCCGGCCGCCGACGGTGTGCACTGCAACGGAAGCTGCACCCTGAAGAACGTCTGGTGGGAGAACGTCGGCGAGGACGCGGCCACCCTCAAGGGCAGCTCGGCCGCCCAGGTGATGACTGCCGCGGTGGATCGGGGGCATGGACTATGGCGGCCACCGCCATACTGCCCACCGCTACCGCGCCGGCGGTGGCCAGGGTCGCAAGAACGACCCGGGGCCAGGACAGAGCCCTGCCGCGCTCACGGTGACGCCCCCGGACGGCCGGCCCGGGGCCGGTCATGCCGCGCTCCACCCGGGCCAGCATGCGGGCCCGGTCGGGCCGATGGGCCTCGGCACTCGTGCGCAGCCGGTCGCGCAGTTCGTCGGTCACCGGCTCCTGCTCCCCATGAGACGGCCGGCGGCCCACGGGTGCCCAGCAGCCGTTGAAGTTCCGCCATGCCCTTGGAGGTCTGGCTCATCACCGTACCGACCGATATCCCGAGGACCTGGGCGGTCTCCTTCTCCGACAGGTCGAAGGCGTGCCGGAGCACCACGCAGGAGCGCTTGCGGAACGGCAGCCGGGCGAGTGCGGCCCGGACGTCCAGGACGGCCGCCACGTCCGGGTCTTCGGTGCGTTCCGGGTGGCGGGACCAGAAGAGCAGGACACGACGCTTCTCGCGGACCGCGCCGCGGATCCGTACGCGCGCCAGGTTGGCGACCGCGCCGCGGGGCCGTGACTGTGGCCGTGGCGCTCGACGTGGGCGCCGGCGTCACGGTCGGCTTGGCAGTGGCAGTGGCAGTGGCAGTGGCAGTGGCAGTGGCAGTGGCAGTGCTGGCTCCCGGCACGTCCAGGCACAGCCCACCGGCGGTGCTGGCCAGGGTGCATGTGCCCGGGGCGGGGGTCGGCGCGGCGGCGTTCGCGCTCGCCCAGATGCCTCCGGCCACGCCTGCCGCCGCCAGGGCCGCCGCGCTGCCCAGGGCCACGATCCTGGCACGCCTGGGGCGTATGGCTCGCTTGCTCACGTCTCACAGTTCCTTACGGGTGCGGGTGCTGACCACGTCGGGACGCCGCACCACCGCGGTGCTCCCGCTCGCCGGCCCCAAGGGCATCGCCGGCCAGGACGATCTGCAGGGCGCGGGCGTGACCCACCGCCTGGTTCCGGGCGGCGCACCGACCCGCCGCAGCGTCGCCGTCACGGTGGGCTCGACATCCTCCGGGTAGCCGGCGCGGGTGCGGGTGCGGAACCGGAGGAGCGCCGTGGTCGGTTCCCGCTCATGCCGGCCGCAGATGGACCACCGTCCTGACCTCCGCGCCCCGGACCTCGGTGTGCGGCTCACCCACGGCGGCGAAGACCCGGAGGGCCGCCACGACGTGCTCGACGCGCTCGCGCGGGCCGACGATCTCGGCGGTGATCTCGCCGAGCAGGTGGTGGTGCGCCCCGATCCGGCGCCCGGGGCCGTCCACGCGAAAGCCCCGGACCCAGGCGTGCGGGGGATCCGTCGAGGCGGTCGCATTCCCGGGGGCGAGGAAGACGTCGGTGTTCGGCTGGGGGACGAAGGCGCCGCCCAGGGCCCGGTGGACATCGAGCGCCGTCTCCTTCGTGCCGCCGTTCAGGTGGACCATCACGTACTCGTTGGAGGGCAAGACGACCCAATCTCTCCTGGCCCGCAGATCGGCCCGGATGCGCCGACTGTCCGGGAGGACGCACGAACTCGCAGCCGATACGGCCGCCCGGCACCTTCAGGATGGCTTGCGCCGGCCTCGGCGGCATCGCGGAGCGGCCGGCGGGGGTGGGTCGGCGCCCGTGCATGCTTGCAGGGCGAGGGCTACGAGGTCACGGGGTGAGAGGTGCCCGGCTCGAGCGATGCTGCACCTCGGCCCGGCCCCGCCCGGCTTGCCGGGAACCGCCGGATGGGGTGCGCTTGAGGTGCTGACCGGGACACGGAGCGTAGCGAGGAGACGGCGGCCATGGCCGAGAAGAAGATCATCACGGTGTTCGGTGCGACCGGCTCCCAGGGTGGAGGGCTGGCGCGGGCGATCCTGGCGGACCCGAGCGGCGAGTTCGCCGTCCGCGCGGTGACCCGCGATCCGGACGCGGACCGGGCGAAGGCCCTGGAGCGGCTGGGAGCGGAGGTGGTCCGGGCCGACATGGACGATCCTGACACGCTCGGCCCCGCCCTGGAGGGAGCGTACGGCGTGTACCTCGTCACCAACTTCTGGGAGCACATGTCCGCCGAGCGGGAGAAGGCCCAGGCCGCGGCCCTCGCCACGGCCACGGGGCACGCGGGTCTGCAGCACGCCGTCTGGTCCACCCTGGAGGACACCCGCGAGTGCATCCCGCTGGACGACGGCCGGATGCCCACCCTGCAGGGCTCCTACAAGGTGCCGCACTTCGACGGCAAGGCGGAGGCCGACCACTACTTCACCGATGCCGGCGCGCCGACGACCTTCCTGCGGACCACCTTCTACTGGGAGAACCTGCTCGGCGCCTTCGCGCCGCAGCGTGGGGAGGACGGCACCCTCCGGATCATCTTCCCGATGGGTACCCACCGGCTGTCGGGGATCGCCGTCGACGACATCGGCAAGACGGCCCTTGCCGTCTTCAAGCGCGGCACCGACCTCATCGGCGCGACCGTCAGCATCGCCGGCGAGCACCTGCGGCTCGCCGACATGGCCGAGGCCCTCACCGAGGCCGTCGGCGAGCCGGTGAAGTACCTTCCCCCGACCCCGGACGCCTTCCGCGCACTCGGCTTCCCCGGCGCGGACGAGGGCGGCAACATGTTCCAGTACTACGCCGACTGCGAGGAGCGGTTCACCGCCGCGCGGGACCTGGCGGCGGTGCGGGAGCTCAACCCGGAACTCCAGACCTTCGCCACCTGGCTGGCGGCCCACCGGGACGAGCTGCGCGCGGCCTGGAGCGGGACCCGCTCCAGCTGAGCCGCCCGCAGCCCCGGGCCCGTCCGGGACGGTCCCGGCGGGGCCGGCCGCCGCCGGCCAACCCGTCCGACCGGCGACGAGCATCGATCTCGGATATGTCCCCACCCATGAACAGCCCAACGAGCGAACCCAGCAACCGTCACGGTACGCACCGTTGCAGCACGGGGACGGCGGCTCGTGGCCGTTGCGCCGGATGCGCAGTTCGGTGGAGCCGGGGCTCCAGCCGGTCACGAGGATTGCCGCCGCGGGGCCTTTGATGATCAGCCGTCGGTCATCGCCGTGCCGGACGGCCAGGGTGGCGTCCGCGTCCTCCAGGACGATGCTGCCGGCGAGCCCGCACCCGACCGGCCGCCCGACGCGGCGCCACCACTCGGGCTCTCCATTTCCCGGTGGCCGCACGTCGGGTGCCCCAAGGCCCTCGCCGACCCGGTAGCAAGCGTCCGGCGGGCACGTGCCTGCGCCGGCAGCCGCAGGCAGATCCGAACGGATGATCCTGCGCCCCGGCGGGCCCGACCGACGCTCTGCGAGAATCGGTCCCGGGCATCAGGACCGGAGGAGGCCGCCGTGGGCGGGGAGGACGAAGTGACGCGCTCGCGGATTCCGCAGCTGCGGCTCGACGAACTGCTGGAGGAACTGCAGGCGCGGATCGACGCCGCCCGCGGGACCAGGGACCGGGTGCACAGCCTGCTGGAGGCGGTGCTGTCGGTCGGGCGTGAACTGGACCTCACGCAGGCGTTGCGACGGATCGTGGAGTCCGCCGCCGTCCTGGTGGACGCCCGCTACGCGGCGCTCGGGGTGATCGGTCCGGACGGTGAGTCGCTGTCGCAGTTCCTGACGGTCGGGCTGTCGGAGGAGGAGATCGCCCGGATCGGTCCCTACCCGACGGGCAAGGGCCTGCTGGGTGAGCTGATCAGCCACCCGAAGGCGCTCCGGCTGGAGGATCTGTCGCAGCATCAGTCGTCCTACGGGTTCCCGGCCAACCATCCGCCGATGCGTACCTTCCTCGGTGTGCCCGTACGGGTGCGGGAGGAGGTGTTCGGCAACCTGTACCTGACCGACAAGCGCGGCGGTGAGGAGTTCGACGCCGACGACGAGTCGGTGATCGCGACACTGGCGGTGGCGGCCGGGGTGGCGATCGACAACGCGCGGTTGTACGAGGAGGCGCAGCGCCAGCAGCGCTGGCTGCGTGCGAGCGGGGAGATCACCCGCGCCCTGCTGTCGGGGAGTTCGCGGGCCCAGGTGGTGGAGCTGATCGCGCAGCGGGCACGCGAGATCACCGGCGCGGAGCTGGCGGACGTGGTCGTGCCGGAAGCCGGTGACATGCTGCGCCTTGAGCTCGCCCTCGGTGGGGACGCCGCCGGCAGGGCGGGCCTGGTGGTGTCGCGGGAGGGCACGCTCTCCGGGGCGGCGTGCACCCAGGGCACGCCCGTGACCACGACGGATCTGGCCACCGACCCGCGCCTGACGGGCGATCCGCGACGGCGGGAGCGGCTGGGCCCGGCGGTGGCGGTGCCACTGGGGCGCAGCGCCGGGCACATCGATGCCGTGCTGCTGCTGGCCCGCGGGCCGGGGGAGGCCGTGTTCACCGACCGGGAGATCGGACCGCTGCTCGGGTTCGCGGACCAGGCCGCGCTGGGCCTGGAACTGGCCTCACGGCGCCGGGACGCCGAACAGCTGGCGATGTTGGAGGACCGGGACCGGATCGCCCGGGACCTCCACGACCTGGCGATCCAGCGGCTCTTCGCCACCGGGATGACGCTGCAGAGTGCCGCGCGGTTCATCGAGCACCCGGGGGCGTCGGACCGGGTGCTGCGGGCGGTGGGGGACCTGGACGAGACCATCAAGATCATCCGATCGACCATCTTCGGGCTGCGCGCCCGGGACGAGGCGTCGGGCAACGGTCTACGGGCCCGGGCGGTGAAGACGGTCGAGGCGGCGCAGGCGGCCCTGGGTTTCGCGCCCCGGCTGAGTATGGAAGGCCTGCTGGACACCGACGTTCCCACGGCGGTCGCGGACCACGTGGTGGCCGTCCTGGGCGAGGCGTTGAGCAACGCGGCCCGGCACGCCAGGGCCCGGCGGGTCGAGGTGGCGCTGCAGGCGACGGGGACGCAGGTCGTGCTGACGGTGCAGGACGACGGTGTGGGGATTCCGGCGCAGGGCCGGCGTAGCGGCCTGCGCAACCTCGCCGAGCGGGCCGAGGGCCTGGGCGGATCGCTGGAGCTGGCGAGCCCGCCCGGCGGCGGGGCGCGGCTGGTGTGGTCGGTCCCGCTGGGCACCTGAGGCCCGTGCTGTCCCAGGCTGTCGCCCCGTTCCTCGGCGACCCGACACCGCGGTCGCCGAGGAGGCGCTTGGTGCCGCCCTGGCGTTCGCCGAGCACCCGGGTCCGGCCGGGCACCGTGACGGCCTGGCCGGCCACGCCCTGGAGTGGGTGCACCTGAACACCCGGGTCAGGTTCCTGCCGGAGAAGGTCGCCAGGAACGACACCGAGCGCCTCGCCGGGGCCGCCGGTGTGCCGGGTGCCGCACGGTGCAGCGCTGCGACACACGAGGTCTCATGACCTCGCTACCTCGAAGTGATCGGATCGGGGTATCTAATGGTGATTTGTCATGAATTGTCCATCAGGTGTCCTGTCATGCTGGTGACTTGTCGCTCGGGGGCGGGGCGCTCTGTTGTGAGGAGAGGTGAACCCGCGGATGAGTGCTCGTGCTCGTGGACAGGGCGACCTGCCGTGGTACCGGATCAGCCGCCAGTGGCCCGTGGCCGTGTTCAACAGGGTCACGGACGGTGGGACGACCCCGGTTCCCGCCGTCGTCGCGTCCGATCCGGTTGACTCGGGTGGACAACGTGGGGAGCGCGGTGCGGGGCTGGCTTCGCTGGGGTGCGCGCTGCTGTCCGGCATGGCGCTGCTGGCGGCCACGGCCCCACCGGTGGCCGCCGCGCAGGTGGAGGCCGTGCCGGTGCAGGCGCAGCGGGCGGATCCGTCGCAGACCTTCGTCTTCACCGGCGCTCCGCAGACCTTGACGGTTCCGGCGGCGGCGGTGGTGACGATCACCGCGGACGGCGCGGGTGGCGCCGACAACACCGGCACCGCCTGTTCCGTCACGGGGGCCGGCGGGGCGGGGGCGCGGGTGGTGAGCACCCTGCCGCAGAGCGTCGCCCCGACGACCTTCACCGTCAATGTCGGCGGCACCGGCGGCAAAGGCTGCAACGGCACCGGGACGCCGGGTGCCGGCGGGTTCAACGGTGGTGCCCCGGGCGGGAGTTATCCGGCCAGTGGTTTCCAGTTCGAAGGTCCGGGCGGGGGCGGGGCCTCCAGCATCAGCACGGGCGGCTCCCTGCTGGTGGTCGCCGGGGGCGGCGGTGCCGCCGGCGGCACCGGGGCAGGTTCCACGGGGGGCAACGGAGGCAACGGCGGGACTACGCCGGATGCCACCGGCGGTACCGCAGGCACTGCCACCGGCCCCGGGGCTTCGCCGGGGCAGGGCGGGGGCGGCGGCAGCACCAGTACCAGTACGGGTGGTGCCGGCGGGGCCGCAGGCACCGTTCCCTTCTGTGCGGTCACCAACGCCGGGTCGGGGAGCGGGTTCTCCGGTGCCACCGTCGGTACCGGTGGCACCGGGGGCAGCTTCGACGGCGGCTGCGCAGCCACTGCCGTCAGTGCCGGTGGTGGCGGCGGGGGCGGGTACTTCGCCGGTGGGGGTGGCGGCAGCGGCGCCGTCAACAACACGGGCACCGCGGCGGGTGGGGGCGGAGGTGGTGGGGGCAGCAGCTTCGCCACCCCCACGGGTACCGGCACGAGCTATGCGCCTTCGACACTCGGGACGGCGAACCACGACGGCCAGGTGACCATCTCCTACACGCTCCCGTCCCTGACCATCACCAAGACCCACACCGGTGACTTCACGCCGGGTCGGGACGGCACCTACACCATCACCGTGGGCAACGCCGTCGGGGCAGCCCCGACCGACGGCACCACGGCCACCGTGTACGACACCCTGCCCGCCGGGCTCAGCGCCGGCAGCATCAGTGGCACGGGATGGACCTGCACCCTGAACATCCTCACCTGCACCCGTAGCGACATCCTCCCCGCCGGGAGCAACTACCCTCCCATCACCCTGAAGGTCGACGTTTCCTGCTGGGCCCACGCCGAGGTGACCAACCGCGCCACCGCTCTCGGAGGGGGCGACACCACCAGCCACACCGCCACCGACCCCACCCAGATCAAGCGCCACGAGCACGACGAGCGCTGCGAGCGCCACGACCACTGGTAGCCGGGCCGTCCTGTGCCGACGGCGGGGCACGTCCATGAGGACGTGCCCCGCCGATCACCCGACCGGGTCGACGACCCGTTACGGCCGGCCGGCGCCGACGTCCGGCAGGACGCGCCCCGTCACCAGTTCGGCGCGGATCCGGATGGACACCTGGCCGGGGCGGCGCAGGGGGATGGGTTCGTGCGGCGGCTGCGCCTCGGTGACGTCCGCCCGGCCGAGCACGGTGACGCTCCAGCCGCTGCCGTCCGACTCGCTGACCTCGCCCGCCTCGAAGGCCACCAGCGCGCCGGACACGGCCCTGACCAGTTCGGACCCGGGGGCGGCGGAGATCAGCACACTGCCGTCGGCGTCCAGGCGGTAGCGGGTGGGCAGGACGGCCGGCAGGGCTCCGACCGTGTAGACGACACGGCCCACCCGGGTCGCGGCCAGGAGTCGCAGGCACTGCCGCTCGTCGAGCGGTGAGGTGTCGGCCGAGGGGATCTGATCGGGCTTCATGGCATCGATGGTCGCCTCGGAACGGCTCGCTGGTGAGGGGCCGATGGTCCCCCGTGGGCCGCCGGGAGGCCCGGGGGACGAATCGGTCGTGCTCACCGGTCCGGCCCGCTCATCGTGCGTGGTGCCCGGTCGCGTGGTCGCGGGCTGCCGTGGCCTGGGTGGCGATGACGGCGGCCTGTACGCGCCGCTCGACCCCGAGCTTGGCCAGCAGTCGCGAGATGTGGTTCTTGACGGTCTTTTCGGCGAGATAGAGCCGCTGGCCGATCTGCCGGTTCGTCAGGCCTTCGCCGACCAGGGCGAGGATCTCCCGTTCCCGGTCGGTGAGATCCGGGAACGCCGAGGGGGCCTGCGGCCCGGTGTCGCCGCGTAGCCGCGCCATCAGACGGGTGGTCGCACCGGGGTCCAGCATGGACTGCCCGGAGGCGACCGTGCGGACGGCGGAGACCAGGTCGGTGCCGCTGATCTGCTTGAGCACGTAGCCGGCGGCGCCTGCCATGATCGAGTCGAGCAGAGCCTCCTCGTCGTCGAAGGAGGTGAGCATCAGACAGGCGAGGCCGGGCATCCGCGAGCGCAGTTCCCGGCAGACCGTCACGCCGTCGCCGTCCGGCAGCCGCATGTCCAGCACGGCCACGTCCGGACGCAGCGCGGGAACGCGGGCGATCGCCTGCTCGGCGGTCGCAGCCTCGCCGACCACGGTGAGGTCCGGCTCGGTGTCCAGGAGGTCGTGCACGCCGCGGCGGACGACCTCGTGATCGTCGAGGAGGAACACCCTCACCGGGGCGCCCGCGTTGCCCGCCGCACTGTCCGCCATCACATCTCCGCACTCGTGGGCCCGCCGGCACGACGGGGGAGGAAACCTGGGGAGATTCTGGCGCAGCCGCAGCGGCGTCGGTAGGGCCGGACGGCCCTATAGCCGGCCGGCCGGCGGGGCTGGGGCCGGGCGCCCCTGCACCCGCTGACGGGGCGTCGGCGGACCGGGGCGGGGCCACGCCCGCCGGTGGTTCGGTCGCGCCGGCGGCCTCGCCGCCATCGGCAAGGCCGCCGGGCGCGCGGCGCCCGGCCCCGGCAGCGTTCCGTCGGCCCGGGCGACGGGACTACGGGCCACAGGGCCCGGACGCGGGGACGTTCGGCCCTCGGCGCACCCACCGGTCGCGCGGCAGTCTGAACCTACGAAGGAAGGAATCTCTGATGATCCGTCTGCAGACCAAGCCCGTCGACATCCGGCTGGAGACCAGGGGGGAGGTGTCGCTGGGCGCGCCTGACTACGCGAAGGCCAAGGTACTGGCCGTGGTCGAGCGGCTCGACGAGCCCGTCCTCGCGGCCCGGGTGAAGCTCACCCAGGAGGCCAACCACGCGATCCTCAAGCCGGCCCTGGCCCAGGTCGTGATCGATCTCGACGGCCGTCCGGTCCGGGCCCACGTCGCGGCCGCGACCATGCGCGAGGCCGTCGACCTGGTGCAGGAACGTCTCGTCGCCAGGCTGGCCAGGATCCGGCAGCACGCGGACCCCCGCCGCCGGCCCGCGGTTCCGCCGGCCGGGCCGGGGGCCCGGGACGGCGCCGAGCGCCGCGGGCACCGCCCGCACCACCGCGTCCGCGCGCCGGAGGACCGGCGGATCGTCCGGCACAAGACCTACAGTCTGTCCCGGCAGGCAGTCTGGGCCGCGGTGCTGGAGATGGAGGCGATGGACTACGACTTCCACCTGTTCACCGAGGCCGGGGCCGGACGTGACAGCGTGGTCTACCGGGACGAGGGCACTGGCGGCCTCCGCCTCGCCAGCGCCGGACCGGCGGAACCCCGGCCCGAGCGGGGGCTGAGCGTGAGTACGGCCAGGGTCCCGGAGCTTGCGGTGGCCGAGGCCGTCGCGCGCATCGACCTCACCGGCCTGTCGTTCCTCTTCTTCACCGACGTCGCCACTGGCCGTGGCAACGTCCTGTACCACCGCCACGACGGGCACTACGGGCTGATCACCCCGGCGAGGTAGCGGCCACCGGACCGGCCGGGCGGCTGTGGGGGTACGCCCGGCCAGGGGCGCGGGACCGGAGACGGGTGGGGCCGTCTGCGGTCCCGCGCCCATTGCGCGTGCCCTGACGGAGGCGCGAACCGGACACCCGCACGCCCGGTGGCCTCTCCGCTGCGGCCGGCCCCTCGACGCGGTGCCCGACGACCCTGCGCGCAGCGGGTGTTCCCGGGGCGCCATGGAGCTGAAGCGGGCGCCGCCGAGGGCCGTGGCCGCCCGGACACCGAGGATGGCACCGGCTCGAAGCGAAGCAGCCGACAGGGCGCTTCGCCGCAGGAACGCCGTAGCGCGGGAGCGCAGGAACGCAAGAGCGCAGGAGCGCAGAAGGCGGTGGGTCCCGGGGCTCAACCGGGACCCACCGCCTTCCTGTACGGCGCCGCGCCCGTTGCGGCCGCCGGCGCGCGGGACGCGTGGCGGCGGCCGCAACGGGCGGTCGCGCCACCGCGCCGGGTGGACCCGGTGCGGTGCGCCCGACCCGCCTTTGCTCAGTCGTGCGGGACGACGGCGACCGGTGCCTGTGCGTGGTGGAGGACGGCGTGGGCGACCGGCCCGATCCGCATCCCCGCGTGGTGCGGGCGGCGCCGCCGGCCGACCACCACGAGGGCGGCGTCGGCGGACAGGTCCACCAGGGCCGAGGAGCCGGTGCCGATGCGGCAGTCCTCGACCAGGACGACGTCCGGGTACTTCTCCCGCCAGCCGGTCAACGCCTCCGCGAGCAACTCCGCCTCGATCGCGCGGAACTGGTCCGCCTCGGCCTGCGGGGGCACCCACCCGGCGTACCCCCAGACGGCCGGCGGCGCCCAGCCGTGGACGGCACGCAGCACGGCCCCGAGCCGGGCGGCCTGGTGGAAGGCGAAGTCGACGACGTCGGGGGAGGGGGAGCGGGAGTCGACGCCGAGGACGACCTCCCGTGCGTCCGGATCGCCGGGGCGTTCGTCCTCGAAGGCGCGGACCAGCACGGTCGGCACCTCGCAGCGGGCGGCGAGGGCGAGGCCGGCCGAGCCGACCAACAGCCCCGCGAATCCCCCGAGGCCCCGCGAGCCGAGGACCAGCATCTCGGCTGCGGTGGCGGCCTCGGCCAGCTCGTCGACCGGGTCGCCGCCGCCGATCAGCTCGGTGTGCACCTCCAACTCCGGGTGGGAGCGCCGGACCTCCGTCTGCGCGTCGGAGAGCATCCGCAACGTGAGGGCGCGCACGTCCGTCGGACGGGACGGGTCCGCGTGGATGTCGTCGAGCCAGGTCCGCGCGTGGACCAGCCGCAGGGGGATCCCCCGGCGGAAGGCCTCGCCGGCTGCCCATCGGGCTGCTGCGGTGCTCTGCGGTGAGCCGTCGACGCCGGCAAGCAGGTACTGGGTCATGGGAACTGGTCTCCTGCGCTGTGGTGGGGCTGGGGTGGAAGGGCGGTGGTGGTGAGATCCGGGGCCCGCGCCGTGCGGCGCACCTGCACCGGTCGGTGTGCCCCGCCAGCTTCCGCCGGCCGGGGCAGCGGCGGGCAGGGGCCGGCCGGCCTCCGGCTCAGGGCCGTAGGTCCCGGGCTCCGCCCGCGCGTTGGGCCCGGCCGGCCCTGTCACGACTCGGGTGGGAGCGTGACGCTGGAGCGGGCTCCAGGCGCCGACGTCGCGCCCGGGCGGCAGGCACGGCGCCGGCCCGCCCGAGGCCACCGGCCGCACCCGGGGAGCTCGACCCGGATCGATCCGACCACAAGGAGCTGAGCACCATGGACCTGCCCGTAGCCGTCGGGGTGGACACCTCCACGGCAAGCCTGGCGGCGGCCGACTGGGCCGCGGCCGAGGCGGCCGTCCGCGATCGCCCGCTGCGTGTTCTGCACGCGCTGCCCCTGATGCCGCACCTGCTGCCGGGTGGAGCGCGCCGGTCGCAGCTGGGCGGCAGCCGTCTGCTCCACGAGGTCCAACACGTCCTCGCGGTGCGGCACCCGCAGGTGCGCGCGCACACCGAAGAGGTCCACGACGTGGCCACCGCAGCCCTGGTGGCTGCCGCGGAGGCCGCCGAACTCCTGGTCCTGGCGGCACGCGGGGACGGCGGCTTCCCCGGGCTCCGGGTCGGATCCACCGCCCTCCACGTGGTCGCGAGGGCCTCCTGCCCGGCGGTGCTGCTGCCGACGGAGGCGGCGGACGCGGGCCTGCGCGATCACCTCGCCGTCGCCGTCGACGCCCGCCGTCCGCACGGCCCGGCGCTCGACTTCGCCTTCGAGGCCGCGCGCAGACACGGTTTGCCGCTCCGGGTCCTGCACGTCTTTCCGGCGGCGGGGCCGGCCGGACCCGCCACCGCACGCGAGGCCGAGGCCGCGCTGCTCGCCTCCGCCCTCGTCCCGTGGAAGGTTGCCCATCCGGATGTCGAGGTCGCCTGGGACGCCGAGCCCGGCGGCGTGGGGCTGGTGCTGGTCGAGGCCTCGGCCAAGGCCCGGTTGCTGATCCTCGGGCGACGGCCCGGCGCCACGGACGGGCGCCTGGGCCCCGTCGCCCATGCCGTCCTGCACCACGCGGCCTGCCCGGTCGCGGTGGTGCCGGGCGTCTGAGCCCGGACACCGGGACCTTCGGGCCTGCGGCGGGGCCGGCCGGCACCTGGGCCGGGCCGGGGACGCGGCAGGAGAGTGCCGAATGGACAACGGCCGCGCGAATCCGCGCCCGGCCGGTCGAGGCGAGGGAGGACACGGCCATGAAGCACGCCGTAGTGGTGGGGATCGACGGATCGGCGCAGAGTGCGGCGGCCGCCGACTGGGCGGCCGAGGAGGCTCGTCGAACCGGACGAAGCCTGCGCATGGTCCACGTGGTGCGCGCGGAGGGCGGCGACCTCGCCCGGGCCTGGCGGCCGGCGGACAGGCTGCCCCGGTCCGTGGCCGAGATCCGCGACCGGATCTCGGCGTTGCTGCCCGAACTGCGGACCACCTGCGAGCAGGTCCCCGGGACCCCTTCGTACGCGCTGGCCGCCGCGGGGGAGCGGGACGGCCTGCTCGTCCTCGGCTCCCGAGGGCTCGGGGGCGTCGCAGGCCTGCTGGTCGGCTCCGTCGGACTTCGGACGGCGGCCCACGCCAGGTGCCCCGTCGTCCTGGTCCGGGACGGCGCCGGCGGAACGGCCGGAGAGGGGAGCGAAGTCCTGGTGGGAGTGCAGGGCGACCGGCCCTGCGACGCGGTGCTTGCGTTCGCCTTCGACCAGGCGGCTCGTCGCGGGGCCGTCCTGCGCGCGGTGGAGGCCCGGACGACCCCCGCCGGCCCGTACCGGACTCAGGCTCCGCTGGACCAGCAGGCGATCACGCGTTCGCTGACGGCGGATCGGCTGGTGCACCTCCAGGACGCTCTGAGCCGCTGGCGGGAGAGGTTCCCCGACGTCCTCACGCGGGCCGAAGTGGTGGACGACGGCGCGGCCGAGGCGCTGCTGGAAGCCTCGCACAGTGCGGCCCTGGTCGTGCTGGGACGGCGGGCGCCCGGGCACCCCGTGGCCGCACCCCGCCTGGGACCGGTGACCCATGTCGTCCTCCACCGCGCCCACGTCCCGGTCGCCGTCGTACCGCACGACTGAGGCCGGCCGCCGGTGGCCGCGGCCGGGCGACGGCGCGGCCGGGGCGGACCAGGCCGGCCTGGTGCCGGCCGGGACACGGCCACGGTGCGCGGCCGGGCCGGCGGGACCAACCGCCCGGCGGACAAGGGACCTTCGGCCCGAAGGCCTGCCCCGTCCGGCAGGGGCCGCCGCCGCGGCCGCCACGGAAGGCTGTGTGACGAGGCGCCGGACGACCGGAAACGCCCCACCCGGACGACGAACCGAAAGGTGGTCCACCATGCCCCGCAGCCCGCTGACCGCGAAGAGCGCCGAGCACGCGAAGAGTGCCGAGCCCGCGCGGATCCCCGTCCCCGCCCCGGTCGTCCCGCCCGCGGCGGCGGCGGCCGCCGCCGACCGGCCGGTCCAGGCACCGGCCGCCGCCGAGGTGGACCGGCTGGTCGCCGGAGCGGTGACCGCCCTTCAGGAGTACGGATCGTTCACCCAGGAGCAGGTCGACCACATCGTCAGGAAGGCGTCCCTGGCGGCGCTCGCCCGGCACACCGGCCTCGCGGTGCTGGCGGTGGAGGAGACCGGGCGCGGGGTGTTCGAGGACAAGGCGGTCAAGAACGTCTTCGCCTGCGAGAACGTCACCCACGTGATGGCCCGGGTGAAGACGGTCGGGGTGGTGCGGCGGGACGAGATCGACGGGATCGTGGAGATCGCCGAACCGGTCGGGGTGGTCGCCGGCCTCACGCCGGTGACGAACCCGACCTCCACCACGATCTTCAAGTGCCTGCTGGCCCTCAAGACCCGCAACCCGATCGTCTTCGCCTTCCACCCCGCGGCGCAGCGCTGTTCCGCGGAAGCGGCCCGGATCGTGCGGGACGCGGCGGTGGCGGCGGGGGCTCCGACGCACTGCATCCAGTGGATCGAGCGTCCTTCGATGCCGGCCACCGAAGCCCTGATGAATCATCCGGACGTCGCCACGATTCTCGCCACCGGCGGGAACGCGATGGTCCGCGCCGCGTACTCGTGCGGCAAGCCCGCCCTCGGTGTCGGTGCGGGCAATGTGCCCGCCTACGTCGAGCGGACCGCGGACCTCAGGCGGGCGGTCAACGACATCGTGCTGTCCAAGTCCTTCGACAACGGCATGATCTGCGCCTCCGAGCAGGCCGTCATCCTGGACGCGGAGATCCGTGACGCGGCGATCGCCGAGTTCCGCAGGCTGAAGGCCCACCTCGCCACGGCGGAGGAGAAGGCCCTGCTGGAGCGGCACCTGTTCGGCGTCGGCGAGGGGGCCTCGTGCGCCGGCGAGCGGCTGAACGCCGCGGTGGTGGGCCGCTCCGCCGTACAGATCGCCGCGGCCGCCGGCTTCACCGTGCCCGCCGACACCTCCGTCATCCTGGTGGAGGCGGAGCGGGTCGGACCGTCCGAGCCGCTGACGCGCGAGAAGCTCTGCCCGGTGCTGGCCCTGCTGACCGCGGAATCACGCCGAAGCGGAGTGGAACTCGCCGCCGCCATGGTGGAGTTCAACGGTCTCGGGCACTCCGCGGCGGTGCACACCGAGGACGAGGCGTTCGCCGAGGAGTTCGGGCACGCGGTCAAGGCCTGCCGGATCATCTGGAACGCGCCCAGCTCCCAGGGCGGGATCGGCGACGTCTACAACGCCTTCATGCCCTCGCTGACGCTCGGCTGCGGTTCCTACGGCCACAACTCGGTGGCGGGCAACGTCTCGGCGCTGAACCTCGTCAACATCAAGCGGATCGGGCGGCGCAACACCAACATGCAGTGGTTCAAGGTCCCGCCGAAGATCTACTTCGAGCGCAACTCCGTGAAGTACCTGGCGAGCATGCCGAACGCCCACCGGATCGTCGTCGTCACCGACCGGACCATGGTGGAGGTCGGCCACCTGGAGCGGATCCGCGGGATCCTGGACCGGCGGCGCGAGCCGGTCGAGGTCCGGGTGGTCGACTTCGTCGAGCCGAACCCGAGCATCGACACCGTGCGCAGGGGCGCCGAGTTGATGCGCGACTTCCGGCCCGACACCATCATCGCCCTGGGCGGGGGCTCGCCGATGGACGCCGCCAAGGTGATGTGGCTGATGTACGAGCACCCGGAGGTGGACTTCGCCGACCTGAAGGAGAAGTTCTTCGACATCCGCAAGCGCGCGTTCACCTTTCCCGACCTCGGCGAGAAGGCCAAGCTGGTCTGCGTCCCGACCACCTCGGGCACCGGCAGCGAGGTCACCCCGTTCGCGGTCATCACCGACACCGCCACCGGACAGAAGTACCCGCTCGCCGACTACGCCCTCACCCCGAGCGTCGCCATCTGCGACCCGGCGCTCACCACCCACCTGCCGGCCGCGGTCACCGCGGACACCGGCTTCGACGCCCTCACCCACTGCATCGAGACCTATGTCTCGGTCTACGCCAACGACTTCACCGACGGGCTGGCGCTCCAGGGCATCCGGCTGATCTTCGAGAACCTGGAACGGGCCGTCACCGACGGGCCGAACGACCCGGTCGCCCGGGAGAAGATGCACAACGCCGGCACCATCGCGGGGATGGCCTTCGGCTCCGCCTTCCTGGGCGTCGTCCACGCCATGGCGCACACCCTGGGCGGCACCTTCCACATCGCCCACGGCCGCACCAACGCGCTGCTCCTGCCGCACGTGATCCGCTACAACGGCGGGGCGCCGGCGAAGGTCACCGGCTGGCCCAAGTACCGGAGCTACGTCGCCCCCGAGCGCTACCAGGACGTCGCCCGGACGCTCGCACTGCCCGCCGACACCCCCGAGCAGGGCGTCGAGTCGCTGGCGTCCGCCGTCGAGGCGCTCCGCGACCGGGTCGGCATCCCCCGCTCGTTCAAGGAGGCGGGAGTGGACGAGGCGGCCTTCCTGGCGGCCCTCCCGCAGCAGGCGATGAACGCCTACGAGGACCAGTGCGCCCCGGCCAACCCCCGGATGCCGATGCTCGACGACATGCGGCAGCTGATGCGTCAGGCCTACTACGGCCACCGGATCTGAGCACCGGCGGCCCCGTACCCGGGGCCGCCGCACCGGCCGGGCGAACCGCCGGCCGGCACAGCGAGGTGCCGAGGGCACCGAAAGGGGAACGGCGACCATGACCACCGAGCAGGCGGAGACGACCACCGGCAGTGCCTGGGCCGGGTTCAAGGGCGGCCTGTGGCGCGACGCGATCGACGTCCGCGACTTCATCCAGCACAACTACACCCCGTACGAGGGCGACGGCGGCTTCCTGGCCGGCCCGACCGAGCGCACCACGGCGGTCTGGCGGAAGATCACCGACCGCTTCCCGGAGGAGCGGGCCAAGGGCGTGTACGACGTCGCCCACGACATCCCCTCCACCATCACCGCGCACGCCCCCGGCTGGATCGACCGCGACCGGGAACTGATCGTGGGCCTGCAGACCGACGCCCCGCTGAAGCGCGCGATCATGCCGAACGGCGGCTGGCGGATGGTGGCCGGTGCCCTGGAGACCTACGGCTACCCGGTCTCCGCCGAACTGGCGACGGTCTTCACCACGTACCGCAAGACCCACAACGCGGGCGTGTTCGACGCCTACACCCCCGAGATCCTGGCCGCCCGCCGGGCCGGGATCATCACCGGCCTGCCGGACGCCTACGGCCGCGGCCGGATCATCGGCGACTACCGCCGGGTCGCGCTGTACGGGGTGGACCGGCTGATCGCGGCGAAGCGGGAGGAGAAGGCCGCCCTGGACACCGCACCGGCGGACCCGGGGCGCCTGGAGGAGGTGATCCGTTCCCGGGAGGAACTCGCCGAGCAGATCAGGGCCCTGAACGAGCTCAAGGAGATGGCCTCCGCCTACGGCCACGACGTCTCCGGCCCGGCGCGGACCGGCCGGGAGGCCGTCCAGTGGCTGTACTTCGCCTATCTGGCGGCGGTGAAGGAGCAGAACGGCGCGGCCATGTCGCTCGGCCGCACCTCCACCTTCCTCGACGTCTACCTCCAGCGGGACATCGCCGAGGGCCGGCTGACCGAGAGCGGAGCCCAGGAGTTGGTCGACGACTTCGTGATCAAGCTGCGGATCGTCCGCTTCCTGCGCACCCCCGAGTACGACCAGCTGTTCTCCGGCGACCCGACCTGGGTCACCGAGTCGATCGGCGGCATCGGCGAGGACGGCCGCCCGCTGGTCACCCGGACCAGCTTCCGCTACCTGCAGACCCTGTACAACCTCGGCCCGGCGCCCGAGCCGAACATGACGGTCTTCTGGTCGCCGCGACTCCCTCGTGGATTCAAGGAGTTCTGCGCCAAGGCATCGATCGACACCTCCAGCATCCAGTACGAGTCGGACGAGCTGATGCGCCCGCGGTCCGGCGACGACACCGCCATCGCCTGCTGCGTGTCGGCGATGGCCGTCGGCCGGCAGATGCAGTTCTTCGGCGCCCGGGTGAACCTCGCCAAGACCCTGCTCTACGCGGTCAACGGCGGCCGGGACGAGATCTCCGGCGCCCAGGTCGGCCCGGACAGCGGCGCGCTCACCTCGGAGGTCCTCGACTACGAGGAGGTGCTGGAGAAGCTCGACCGGCAGATGGACTGGCTGGCCGAGACCTACGTCCATGCCCTCAACGTGATCCACTACATGCACGACAGGTACGCCTACGAGCGCCTGGAGATGGCGCTGCACGACCGCGACGTGCGCAGGACGATGGCCTGCGGGATCGCCGGTCTCTCCGTCGCGGCCGACTCCCTCGCCGCCATCCGGTACGCGAGGGTCGCCCCGGTGCGGGACGCGACCGGCCTGGCCACCGACTACCGGATCGACGGCGAATACCCCGCCTACGGAAACAACGACGACCGCGCGGACTCGATCGCGGTCGACCTGGTCGAGCGGTTCATGGCGAAGGTGCGCAAACACCCCACCTACCGGGGCGCCGAGCACACCCAGTCCGTGCTGACCATCACCTCCAACGTCGTCTACGGGAGGAAGACCGGCAACACCCCCGACGGCCGCCGGGCCGGCGAACCCTTCTCGCCCGGTGCCAACCCGATGAACGGGCGCGACCGGCACGGCTACGTGAGCAGCGCGCTGTCGGTCGCCAAATTGCCGTACGAGCACGCCCAGGACGGCATCTCGCTGACCAACACCGTCACCCCCGACGCCCTCGGCCGCACCCCGCAGGAGCGGATCGCCAACCTGGCCGGGGTCCTGGACGGCTTCACGGCGGTGGGCGGGTTCCACATGAACGTCAACGTGCTCGACCGCGCCACCCTGCTGGACGCCATGGAGCACCCGGAGGACTACCCGCAGCTGACCATCCGGGTCAGCGGCTACGCCGTCAACTTCGTCCGGCTGACCCGCGAGCAGCAGCTCGACGTGGTCAACCGGACCTTCCACGGCTCGCTGTAGCCGGTCCAGGAGGATTCCCATGGCTGTCACGCTCGGCACCGCCATCCCGGTCGGGCCGCCCCCGGCGCTCAGCGGGTCGGTGCACTCCTGGGACGTGTCCACCGGCGTGGACGGCCCGGGCACCCGGTTCGTGGTCTTCCTGGCCGGGTGCCCGCTGACCTGCCTCTACTGCCACAACCCGGACACCTGGCGGATGTCGGACGGCACCCGCACCGGCGTCGACGCCGTGGTCGCCGAGGCCGCCGGGCACGCCGCCTTCATCCACGCGGCCGGCGGCGGCGCGACCCTCACCGGCGGCGAACCGCTGCTCCAACCCGCCTTCTGCACCGAGCTGTTCCACCGCTTCAAGCACGAACTCGGGCTGCACACCGCACTGGACACCTCCGGCTTCCTCGGCGCCCGGGCGGACGCCCGGCTGCTGGCCGACGTCGACCTCGTCCTGCTCGACATCAAGTCCTGGGACCGCGACCTCCACCTGTGCCTCACCGGACAACACCTGGAACCCACACTGGACTTCGCCCGCCGGCTGGCCGACCTCGGCAAGGAGGTGTGGGTCCGGTTCGTGCTCGTCCCCGGGCTGACCGACGGGCCGGCGAACGTCGAGGGCGTCGCGGGGTTCGCCGCCTCGCTCGGCAACGTCTCACGGGTGGACGTCCTGCCCTTCCACAACCTGGGCTCCGCCAAGTACCGGGCCCGGGGGAGGCGGTTCCCGCTCCAAGGCACCCCGGCGCCGAACGCCGAACAACTGGAAGCAGCCCGCTCGGTGTTCGCCGGCCACGGCCTGCACGCGGTGTGACGCGAGGGCGCCGCGCACCGTCCTCCGAGCCCCGCCGCTCCCGCGGCCCGAGCGCGCGTCCGGCCGGGGGCCGTGCGGCCCCGGCGGGTGCTCAGGCCAGTGACGCTCCCCACGCCACGGCCCGCTCGCGCTCGCCCGTGCGCAGCGGGCCACCGGTGCTCTCCACCACGAATCCTTCGGGGGCGGTCACCAGGTCGTAGTGGTGGTGGGTCAGCCTGCGGGCGATCCCGTGCGCGGCTCCGCCGCTGATCAGCATGTCCGCACGGGTGTCGAAGGCGGCACCGCGGGCGCCCGGCCGGGGCTCGGGGAGCGATCGGAACCAGGTCCGCAGCCCGGGGCCGGGGTCGGATCCCGGGCCGCGCGTCCCCGGCTCGTTCCCCGCGGGTGTCCCGGCGGCGGCGAGCCGAGCCATCCTGCGGGTCGTCCCGGAGCTCATCCCGTACACGTGGGTGGGCCCGCCGGCCACCAGGAGGTCCGCACTGCCGGTCACCTCCGGTCCCGCGCCGGCCACCGGGACGCAGCGCACCACGGCGTCGGGCCGGGCGCCCCGCAGGCCTTCGGCGATCGCCTCGGCGACGATCCGGGTGTTGCCGTACACACTCTCGTACACGATCACTGCCTGCACGACCGCTCACCTCCGGAAGTCGGTTCGCAACGTCGACCGCCGCGCGCAGCCGTCGCGGCGGTGGCGTCAGTGGTGGGGGACCACGACGACGGGGCAGGAGGCGTGCTGGGTCGCGGCCTGCGCCACCGGTCCGAGGGAGGGGCCCATCGCCGGGCGCCGGGTGCGGCGCCCGACCACCAGCAGCCCGGCCTGTGCGGCCGCCTCCACGAGCGTGCGGGCCGCGCTTCCCGGCGTCAGCTGTTCGACCACGTCCACCTGCGGGTAGCGCTCCCGACCCGGCCCCAACGCGTCCGCGAGCGCCCGGTGCTCGACCGCGGCCACACCCGCCATGGAGCCGGCCGCCGTGAAGGCCATGAACAGGGCCTCCTGCCCGGCCGGCCGTCGCCCGCCCCAGCGCTCCGCGTCATCGCTCCCGAGGACGTGGGGCCGCCTCCACGGCCAGGCCTGGACCAGTTCCAGGGGCAGGCGCCACCCCAGGGCCTCGCGGGCCGCCCAGCCGGTGGCGGCCAGGCTCTCGGGTGATCCGTCGAAACCGACGACGACCGGTCCGTCCACGATGTCCTCCGTCGGTCAGGTGCCGGTCGCGCGCACCACGACGACGGGACACGGGGCGTGCTCCACGCAGTGCCGGCTCACCGAACCGAGCAGGGTCCCCGTGAAGCCGCCCAGCCCCCTGCTCCCGACCACCAGGAGGTGCGCCCCGCGCGCGAACCGCAGCAGGACGTCCGCCGGGTGGCCGTACTCGGTGCGCTGCCGCACCGGGACCGGTGGATGGGTGGCGTCGTGTTCCTGCTTCACCGTGTCGGCGAGAGCCAGCCGGGCCGCCTCCTCGATCTCCGGCCCCGGGATCGACAGGCCCCAGCCACTCAGCGGGGGGAAGTCCCAGGCGGCGACCGCTTCGACCGATGCGTCCTCCAGCCGTGCCTGTCGCCGGGCCCAGCGGAGCGCCGCCCGCGAGGAGGGCGATCCGTCGACGCCGACGACGATGACGCGCTGTGCACTCTCAGGCGTGGTTCCCATGACGGACCTCCGGTTTCCGGTGTTGCTCGCGGTGTGTGGTGACGTACGTCTGCTCCGGTGCCCGGCCCGTCCGGTCGGTGACCGACACGACGCCGTCCACGGACCGGCACAGGCGCAGCACGACCGTTACGAGGTACGGGGGCTCGATCGTGCCGCTCAGCACGACCCGGCCCTGCGCGACCTCCACACCGACGGCTGCCGGGCTCACCCCCGCCACGTGGCTGAGCACCTCCTCGACGATGTCCCGCCTGATGGCCCGGTCGTCCCGGAGGAACACCTTGAGGAGGTCGCCGCGGCTCACCAGGCCGGTGAGCCGGCCCTCCTCGTCCACCACCGGCAGCCTCTTGACGTGCCGGCCGGCCATCAGGCGGGCCGCGGCCACCACGGTGGCACCGGGCGCGACGCACACGGCGGGACTGGTCATCAGCTGCCGCGCGGTGGCGGCCCCGGCCGTGTCCGGCCCGCCGGCCGGCGGCGGTTGCAGGCCGGTGGGGTCCTCCTGGGCCGACTGGGTGCGCAGGAGATCGGCCTCCGAGACGATGCCGACCGGCCGGTCGTCCTCGTCGACGACGGGTACGGCGGTGATGCCGTACTCGTGGAGCAGCTCGACGATCGCGCGGAATCCCGTCGCCGGTGCGACCCGGACGACATCGCGGGTCATCACGTCCCGGACGGTGCGGTGCGTCAGCACGACGACTCCCCGGCGGCAGCGGCGCCCCGGTGGTCCGTCAGGTCGAGGGTCTCGTCGACCGGGCGGCGTGGCGTGGCGGGTCCGGGCGGGCCGTAGCCGAGACGCAGCACGAGCTGGACGTGGCCGACTCCTTCGGCCGGGTCCCGCAGGCCCCAGCGGGTGTCGGGCCACTCGACGGCCTGGTGCAGGACGGAGGCGCGCACTCCGTGGGCCGTAGCCAGCAGCCAGACGCGCTGCATGGCCTGGCCGGCGCGCAGCCAGTCGGCGGGTGTGTCGCCGTGAGTGGTGAGGAGGGCCAGCTGGGGCAGCGCTTCGAAGCGTTCGGGCGGCGTCGTGGGCAGCGTCCGGCCGGTGAAGCCGCGCATGGGCACCCGGGCGTCGTGGTCCTGCGGGCCCAGCGCCGCCGCGGGTATCCCGTCCGCGGCGGGTTCCTCCAGCCGCAACCAGCTGCGGGTCTCGGCCGTCCGCGCCAGGTCGGCGCCGGTGCGGCGCTCGGCGTCGCGGGTCAGGGCGAGCACACGGCGCACCCCGTCCTCCTCCAGGGGGGACAGCACCGCGCCTTCGCCGAGGGCGGCCGCCGTCAGCTCGCCGAGGACGGCCTCGGGCACGTCCCGGTTGATGAACGGCCGGCGGCTGGAGTGGCGGTGCCGGATCGCGTCGTAGAGGTCCGGCCCGGACGGCGGCGCCGACGGCGCAGGGTGGGAGAGACCGATCTCGGCTGCCAGGTCCGCTTCGGCCGGATCGGGGAGCATCCGCACCCGCGGGTCCCGTCCGAGCCGCAGTGCGGAGAGCCGCAGGTTGAACAGCGCCGCGCCCACCGAGATGTGCAGTGCCCGGCCGTCCGGGTCGGTCAGCGGCACGGCTCGTTCGCGGTCGAGGTACACCCGCAGGCCGGACGAGTCGGTCGTGGGGGTGAAGCGCCACGGCTGGCTGTTGTGCAGCGAGGGCGCCGCGCCGGCGGCGGAGGCCAGGAAGCGCAGCTGGGTCAGGGTCAGTGAAGGCTCGTTCATGGTGGACCGCTCCCTGGTGCGACTCACTTCGTCAACGGTGGGCGGCCGGCCTTTCGTCATCAGCGGGGGCCGGGGTCGAAGGCCGCGGTGTCGCTCTCGCCCGCGCGCAGCAGCTGGTGACCGAGGTCGACCAGGGCGCGCCCGGCCGCGAACTCGTCACCGATCTCGGGGACGTCCGGGTCGTCCGGGCTGCGCCGTGCGGTGGCGCGGCTGCGGAGGGTGTTGTCGCCGGTGTCGAGGACGGCGTGCACGGTGGTGAGGTCGCCCTCCTCGAACAACTGCAGGTGCAGCGTCCACTGCTTGGTGCGCTGCTGCGCGATGCTGCCGGTGGCGGTCATGGCCGGGACGTCCTTCCGGTCGGTCTTCCGGGCTGCTGCGGGTGTCGGCACCCGTCTCCTGCGCCGGTCCCGCTTCCATCCTGCTCCGCGTCCGGATCGCGGACATGGGCCCTCCGGCCCCAACCACCCGCCGGACGGCCCGGACGGGACGCGGCCGGGTCCGGAGGAGATCCGCTGGTCATCCGGCGCCTTCGCGGAGCACGACGACCGGGCACGGCGCGTGCTGCACGCAGTACTGGCTCACCGACCCCAGCAGGGCGGCGCCGAACCCGCCGCGGCCCCGGTTGCCCACCACGAGCAGGTCGGCGCCCCGTGAGCGCTCGACCAGCACCTCGGCGGCGTTCCCCGGCACGGCCGTCGTGCGGACCTCCTCCGGCCGGACCCCGCCGAAGGTACGGGTGACCACCTGGTCCAGCACCTTCGCGGCGGCACGGCCGAGCTCCCGGTCCACCGACACCGGTGCCCGCCCGTACACCGTCGGCAAGGTCCAGCAGATCACCGCGTCCACCGGACCGCCGGTCAGGCGTGCCTGGGTGACGGCCCACCGCAGGGCCTGTTGGGACGAGGGCGAGCCGTCCACGCCGACCACGATCCGCTGTCCCGCCGGGGTCACCCTGTGCATCGCGTTTCCTCGTTCCCGGCCGCGGCGGACCGGCCGCCGTGCCTTGGGGGAGGGCCGCCCGGCCGCCCGGCCGGCGTGGCGGTCCGGGGACTTCAGGCGGTCGCCGCGGTGGCCCCGGCCTGCGATGCCGCCGAGGGATGCTCGATGGCCTGGTGCACGGAGACCACGCCGTCGACCGACGCGCAGAGGCGCTCGACGACGGGGATCAGGCCGGCCTCCTCCATTCGCCCGGCCAGGGTGACGACACCGTCCCGGACGGTGACCCGTACGGCGCCGGGAGCGAGGTGCAGGGTCCGGTCGAGGATGTCGCGGGCGATCTCCTCACGGATGGCCGTGTCGTGCCGGAGGAAGAGCCGCAGGAGGTCGGAGCGGCTGACGATGCCGTTGAGCCGCCCGGCCTCGTCGACGACCGGGAGGCGTTTGATCCCCTCGCGGTCCATGGTCCGGGCGGCCTCGACGATGCTCCACTCGGGGCGCGCGCACACCGCAGGGCTGGTCATCAGGCCCTCCGCGGTCTCGGCCACGGTGGCGGCGCTGTCGCGGGAGCCCGCCGGGAGGCTGACCGAGTGGCCCTGCGGGTCGGGGAGGCGTGCCTGCGTGCGGAGCAGGTCCGCCTCCGAGACGACGCCGAGCGGGCGGTCCCGGTCGTCGACGACCGGGACGGCGGCGACGCCGTTGCGCTCGAAGAGCCCGGCGATCTCCTTGAAGGGGGTGCCGGGCCGTGCGGTGACGACCCCGGGGGTCATCACGTCGCGGACGGTGCGGTGCTGCATGGTCCTCACTCCTTCGCCGGGGTCCTCCTGCTCTCACACTGTCCGCCTGTCGCGCCGCCCCGGACAGGGCCGTTCGGGCCCTGTCCGGCGGGCCGGCGGGTACTGGACGGCCTGTCCGGGTCGGACGGCGCTCAGGGGTCGCCGACGCCGGCGTGGTAGCGCGAGACCTCTGTCGCGATCTGTTCGGCGAGGTGTGCCGCGGCGGCCTCGACCGGAGCCGACAGCCCCGTTCCCGGGGAGCAGTCGGCCCCCTCCACGGCGTGGACGACCAGGCGGCGCGGCAGGCGGTCCAGTTCGCGGGCCAGTTCCACGGCGTCGCCGAGGCCGAGCCCGTGGGAGCTGGTCGCGCGGTCGGCCGCCGCGATCCGCCCGTCGTCCATCACGAGGCGGTGCACCCGGCCGGGCTGCCCGGGGTGGGTGTGGGCGGCGTCCACGACGATCGCGAGGTCCGCCCCGTCCCAGTGGGAGATCAGCCTGGCGGGGTCGCCGTCGCACACCACGAGCGAGGTCCGGCCCGGCAACGGGCGCGTGCGGGTACGGTCCGCCAGCCTGGCGACGACGGCCCAGCCGACACCGTCGTCACGGCGGTACTCGTTGCCGACACCGATGACGGTGACGCGGGCGGGGGTGTTCACCCACCTGGTCTTCCCGCCCGTGGTGGCCCCGAGCCGCGGCGGGCCCCGGCGAGGCCCGCACGAGGTCGCCGGAGAGCCACCTGGAGCACACCGGACCTGTCTTCCCCTGCCCGGGCGCGCTTCCTTCCCCATACTGGCAGCGGGGGCATCGGCCTGGGAGGTTGGGTGGCGACGGACACCGGCGGCTCGGCGGTGATCGACAAGGACGGCCTGGACGCGTTGGTCGCGCTCCTGGCCGGCCGTGGCCGCACGGTCATCGGACCGACCGTGCGGGACGGGGCGATCGTGCTGGCGGAACTCGGCTCGGGGTCGGACCTGCCCTACGGGTGGGGGGTCGAACTGGAGGCCGGAACGTACCGGCTGCGGGCCCGCGAGGACGGCGCCGCCTTCGCGCACAGCGCGGGGCCGCAGTCCTGGAAGAACTTCCTGCATCCGCCCCGGGTACGCGAATGGAGCGCCGACCGCGGCGCCGACGGCGACCTCGTCGTCACCGAGGACACCGGCACACCTCCTTCCTACGCCTTTCTCGGGGTACGCCCCTGTGACCTGCGGGCCATCGCGATCCAGGACCGGGTGCTGACCGGGGGCAGGCACACCGACCAGGCCTACCGCGGGCGCCGCGAGCGGGCCTTCCTGGTGGCGGTGGAGTGCACGGAGCCGGGCGCCACCTGCTTCTGCGTGTCGATGGGAACCGGCCCCGCCGCGGGGCCCGGGTTCGACCTGGCGCTGACCGAGGTGCTGGACGCCGAGGGCCACCGCTTCCTGGTGCGCGCGGGGAGCGAGGAGGGTGAGTCGGTGCTGGCCGGGCTTCCCCGGAGTCCGGCCGATCCCGCGACCCGGGAGGCGGCCCGCGAGCGCGTGGCCGAGGCGGCGGACCGGATGGGCCGCAGCATGCCGCCGGTGGACCTGCGGACCCTGATGCGCGAGACCCTCACGGCCGAACGCTGGGACGACGTCGCGGCCCGCTGCCTGACCTGCGGCAACTGCACCATGGTCTGCCCGACCTGCTTCTGCACCAGCACCGAGGACGTCACGGACCTGACCGGTGACCACGCCGAGCGGTGGCGGCACTGGGAGTCGTGCTTCGACCTCGACTTCTCCCATCTCCCGGGCGGCCCCGTCCGGGAGTCGCCGCGCAGCCGCTACCGCCAGTGGGCCACCCACAAACTCGGCACCTGGTTCGACCAGTTCGGCAGCTCGGGTTGTGTCGGTTGCGGGCGCTGCATCGTGTGGTGCCCGGTCGGCATCGACATCACCGAGGAGGCTCACGCACTCCACCGGGAGCGGGAGAGCCGGGCCGGCCGCCCGCCGGGCCCGGAGAGCCCGTCATGACCACCTCGCAGCACGGCTTCCTCGGCGCCCTGCCGCCCGCCCACCGGGACAGGCTGGCCGAATTCGCCCACGAGGTCGAGATCCCCGCGGGCGCCCGGATCTTCGAGGAGGGCGGGGCCGCCGACCGGTTCTGGATCATCCGCTCGGGGGGCGCGGCACTGGACGTCCACGTCCCGGGCCGGCCGCCACCCGTCGTGGAGACCCTCGGCGAAGGCGATCTTCTCGGCTGGTCCTGGCTGTTCGAGCCCTACCGGTGGCACCTGGGTGCCCAGGCCCGTGGCAGGCTGCGGGCCGCCGAGTTCGACGCCGGGCGCGTCCGTACCGCGTGCGGGCAGGACCCCGCGTTCGGCCTGGCGGTGACCGGCGCCGTCGCAGCGGTGATCGCCCGTCGGCTGAAAGCCACCCGCACCCGCCTGCTCGACCTCTACGCGCCACCCGGCGCCGGGGCCGGCGGAGGTGACGGATGACGGCGCCCGGTGCGGTGGGGCGCTCCGCCGCGCTTCCCGTCCCCTACCGGGTCGCCGCCCGCGCGGCCGGGGCGCCCGGCACCGCCACGATCGTGCTGGAGCCCGTCCGATCGGCCCTGCCACCTTTCACGCCCGGGCAGTTCGCGATGGTGTACGCGTTCGGCGTCGGCGACATCCCGCTGTCGGTGAGCGGGATCGACGGCGACCGGCTGACGCACACCGTCCGCAGCGTCGGCCCGGTCTCGGCCGCCCTGCACGGGCTGGAGGCCGGCGCCACGGTCGGTGTGCGCGGCCCGTTCGGCACGGACTGGGGGCTCCCCGCCGCCGCCGGGCGCGACCTGCTGGTGGTCGCGGGCGGCATCGGCCTGGCACCACTGCGCCCGCTGGTACGCGCCGCCCTCGCCGCACCGGGGGAGTACGGCCGGCTGAACGTCCTGATCGGCTCCCGCACGCCGCAGGACCTGCTCTACGCCCAGGAGACCCGTGCATGGGCGCCGCGGGCCCGCGTGCTGGTCACCGTCGACCGTCCCGACGGGCGGTGGCGCGGGGAGGTCGGTGTCGTCACCGCCCTGCTCGACCGCGCCGGCTTCGACCCGGGGACGGCGGCGGCCTTCGTCTGCGGCCCCGAGCCGATGATCCGCGCCACCGCGGCCGAGCTGGTGCGTCTCGGCGCCGACCCCGGCCGGATCATGGTCTCGCTGGAGCGGACCATGCACTGCGCCACCGGCCACTGCGGGCACTGCCAGCTCGGGCCGCTCCTGCTGTGCCGCGACGGCCCCGTGGTCAGTTGGACGACCGCCGAACCACTCCTACTGGTAAGGGAGTTGTGAGATGACTGCCGAGCCCCGTCGGCGTCCCAGGCTCGCGGTCTGGAAGTTCGCCTCCTGCGACGGCTGCCAGCTCACCCTGCTCGACTGCGAGGACGAACTGCTCGGCCTCGCCGAGCAGGTGGAGATCGCGCACTTCCTGGAGGCCTCCAGCGCCAGCGCGCCGGGCCCGTACGACCTGTCCCTCGTCGAGGGCTCGGTGACCACCGCACAGGACGTCGACCGGATCCACCACATCCGCGCCGTCTCCCGGCGCCTGGTGACCATCGGCGCCTGCGCCACCGCCGGCGGCGTCCAGGCGCTGCGCAACTACGCCGACGTCGCCGAGTTCCAGGCCGCCGTCTACGCCCGCCCCGACTACGTCGCGACACTCGCCACCTCCACCCCGATCAGCGCCCACGTCCCCGTCGACTTCGAACTGCGCGGCTGCCCCGTCGACCGCCGCCAGCTGCTGGAGGTCATCACCGCCCACCTGGCCGGGCGCCGACCGGCCGTCCCCGCGCACAGCGTCTGCTTCGAGTGCAAGCAGCGCGGGACGGTCTGTGTGACGGTCGCCCACGGCACCCCCTGCCTCGGCCCGGTCACCCACGCCGGCTGCGGCGCGATCTGCCCCACCTTCGGGCGCGGCTGCTACGGCTGCTTCGGCCCGAGCGACTCCACCAACTTCCCCGCCTTCGTCCCGCTGCTGCGCCGCGACGGGATGGACACCCTCGACGTGGTGCGGGTCCTGCGCACCTTCAACACCGCCGCGCCCGAGTTCGACGCGGCCTCCCGCAAGGAGCTGGAACGGTGACCCATCGGGGCTCCAGGGTGCTGCACGTCGGATCGCTGTCCCGGGTCGAGGGCGAGGGCTCCCTCCACCTGCGGATCCGGGGCGAGGAGGTCGCCGAGGCGCGGCTCGCCATCTACGAACCCCCGCGGTTCTTCGAGGCCTTCCTGCGCGGACGCTCCTACACCGAACCGCCCGACATCACCTCCCGTATCTGCGGGATCTGCCCGGTCGCCTACCAGTTGAGTGCCTGCCGCGCGATCGAGGACGCCTGCGGTGTCACCGTGGACGGCCAACTTGCCGCGCTGCGCCGCCTGATCTACTGCGGCGAATGGATCGAGAGTCACACCCTGCACGTCCACCTGCTCCACGCACCCGACTTCCACGGCTGCGCGAACGTCGTCGAACTGGCCCGGTCCAGGCGGGCCGACGTCGAGCGGGGACTGCGGCTCAAACAGGCGGGGAACGCGATCATCGAGCTGCTCGGCGGCCGGGCCGTCCACCCGGTCAACGTCCGCCTCGGCGGCTTTCACCGGGTGCCCAGCAGATCCGAACTGCGGCCGTTGGAGGAACAGTTGCGCCGGGCCCGGGAGGACGCCGCGCTCACCGTGCGCTGGGTGGCCGGCTTCGAATTCCCCGAGGCCGGGTGCGACCACGACCTGCTGGCCCTGGCCGAGCCCGACCGCTACGCCATCGAATCGGGCACACCCACCGTCATGCCCGCTCCGCACACCGCCGGACTGCCCGCCACCAGCCGGCGAGCCCTGCCCACCCGCACCTTCGGCGTCCGCGAGTTCGGAGACCACGTCGTCGAGCGCCAGGTCCCGCACTCCACCGCCCTGCATGCCCGGCTCGACGGCCGCCGCCACCTGACCGGCCCGCTCGCCCGGTACGCGATCAGCGGACGCCTGCTGTCCCCGATCGCCCTCCAGGCCGCCCAGGACGCCGGGCTCGGCGACCCCCGGCAGGGTGTCGTCTGCCGCAACCCCTACCGCAGCATCGTCGTCCGGGCGGTCGAGGTGCTGCACGCCGTCGACGAGGCGCTGCGCCTCATCGACGCCTACGAACCCCCGCCACGCCCGTACGTCGACGTACCGCCACGCGCCGGCACCGGCCACGGGGCGACCGAGGCGCCACGCGGCCTGCTCCACCACAGCTACACCCTCGACGCCGAGGGAACCGTCACCGACGCCGTCCTGGTGCCGCCGACCGCGCAGAACCAGGACGCGATCGAGGAGGACCTCCGCCGCACCGTGCAGGAACACCTGCGGTCGGGGGATCCCACCGACGCCGAGCTGACCGCGCTGTGCGAACGGGCCGTCCGCAACCACGATCCGTGCATCTCCTGCTCGACCCACTTCCTCGACCTCACCGTCGACCGGGCCGGGGGCGGCCACTGACCGTCCCGCGCCCGAAGCCCGCCCGCCCGGTCAGGGCGGCGGGCGACCGTGTTCGGCGGCCACCTGACGGGCATGGGAGACGATCTCCTCCGCGGCCTGCTCGCTGACCCCGAGCGCGTGGTGGAGCCGGTGGGCGCTCCAGCCGTGGCGGGCCAGCAGGACGGCGACCGGGTGGTGCCCCGAAGCCGCGACGGCGGCGTGCGCCGGAGCGGGTGCGACGGCCGCCGGCCTCGCGGGAGCGGCCGTGCGACGGCGCACCAGAGCCCTGCGCAGCTCGTCCGCGCCCCAGACGACGAACGGGAACGGTGCCACGATCGCCAGTTGAGCGGGGCTGAGCGCCTCCGTGCCGAACACGTGGTGCAGCAGGGGGACGTAGACGATCGTCGCGGCGAAGGCGAGCGAGAACCCGATGCCGACGAGCAACTGCCGGTTGCTCAGGACACCGATGGAACGCAGCGAGGCGCGCTCGGTGCGAGCGGCGAAGGCGGTGCCGATCTGGCAGGCGACGATACCGAGCCAGGTGACCGTGGTGGCCTGCCGGTACGTCAGGTGCAGGGCCGTGCCGGGGCCGGTCGGGTCGCCGGGGTGCCAGCCGCCCAGGGTCAGGGTGAGCAGGAAGCCGCCCATCACCAGGCAGGCCGAGACCAGACCGAGCAAGCCCCAGGCCCGGACCAGCATGGCGCGCTGGATCACCTTCTCGCCCCGCGGGCGCGGCGGGCGGTCCATCAGGCCGGGTTCGGCGCGTTCACGGCCCAGCGCGAGCGCGGGGAGGGTGTCGGTGCCCAGGTCGACGGCCAGGATCTGCATCACCGTGAGGGGCAGCGGAATCGTGCCGCCCGCGAGGGCGAAGACGAGGAAGGGCACCACCTCGGGGACGGCGTGGGCGAAGATGTAGACGATGAACTTGCGGATGTTGTCGTACGTCCGCCGGCCGGCCTCGACGGCCGCGACGATGGTGGCGAAGTTGTCGTCGGTGAGCACCATGGTGGCGGACTCACGGGCGACATCCGTGCCGGAGCGTCCCATGGCGACGCCGATGTCGGCCCGCCGCAGGGCGGGTGCGTCGTTCACCCCGTCGCCGGTCATCGCGACCGTGTGGCCTTCGGCGCGCAGCGCGTCCGCGATCCGCAGTTTGGCCTCGGGGGAGGTGCGGGCGAAGATCACCTCCTCGCCGCGGGCGAGCAGCGTGTCCAGCTCCCGCTCGCCCATGGCCGCCAGCTCGGTTCCGGTGACGATGCGGGAGCCGAGACGGCCGATGCCCACCTGGCCGGCGATGGCGGCGGCGGTCAGGCCGTTGTCGCCGGTGACCACGTGGACGGTGATCCCGGCGCGGTGGGCGAGGGTGATCGCGCCCGCGACCTCGGGCCGGGCCGGGTCGGCCATCGCGATCAGGCCCACCAGGCACAGGTTCCGCTCGGCGTCCTCGCGCCGGTCGGGGGGCGCCTCACCGGGTGGCAGCGGCCGCCGGGCCACGCCGATCACCCGCAGCCCCCGGGCCGCCAGGGTGCCGACGGCGCGGACCACCTCGGTCCGGTCGGCGGGCGTGAGCGGCCGTTGCGAATCCCGGTCGAGGAGGCGGTCGGCGTGGGCGAGGACCTCCTCGGGCGCGCCCTTGGTGTGCAGGACGACCGTGCCGTCCTCGAAGTCCGCCGTCGTCATCAGCTTGATCCGGGGATCGAACCGGAAGAGTGCCCGCCGGTCGAGGTCACGCTGCGCGGGCGGTCGCGCGGTCGCGAGCCGGTCGGCCAGGTCGAGCAGGGCAAGCTCGGTGGGGTCGCCGTGACCGGCCTCCGGGTGGGCAGTCGTGCAGGCCGCCGCCGCGGCGGCCAGCAGCCGGACCTCCGGCGGCGCGGCCGCCGGGACATCGACGGCGCACTCTCCGCCCGGCGTCCAGACGGCCGTGGCCAGCATCCGGTTCTCGGTCAGCGTCCCCGTCTTGTCGGTGCAGACGACCGTCGTGGAACCCAGGGTCTCGACGGCGGAGAGGCGCTTGACCACGGCCCCGCGCCGGGCCAGGTCCCGCACACCGGAGGCCAGCGACAGGGTGATCGTCGGCAGTAGTCCCTCGGGCACGTTGGCGACCAGCAGGCCGATCGCGAAACTCACCGCGGCGGCGAGTGACAGGCCGGCGGCGAGGCCGATCGGCAGGAAGGCGAGCCCCACCCCGATCGCCACCAGCGCGATCAGCCGGGCGGCCCGCTTGACCTGGCGCTCCAGCGGGCTCTCCTCACGCCGGGTGCGCTGGCTCAGCGCCGCGATCCTGCCCAGCTCGGTGTGCATCCCGGTGGCGGTGACCACCGCCTGCGCCTGGCCACCGGTGCAGGCCGTCCCGGAGAAGAGCAGGTCACGGGCGTCCAGCAGGGAACCCTCGACGTCCACCGGCTCCGCCGAGCGGAACACCGGCACCGACTCACCCGTCAACGCCGAGAGGTCCACCTCCACACCGCCGGACAGCAGCCGGGCGTCGGCGGAGATCCGCTCGCCCTCCTCGACCACCAGCACGTCCCCGGGGACCAGCGAGGTGGCCGCCACGTCCCGTCGCACGCCGTCGCGGATCACGCTCGCCTGCTCCGGGAGGAAGGCGGCCAGAGCCTCCACGGCCTTCTCGGCCTGCTGCTCCTGCGCGAAGGCGAGCGCGGCGTTCAGCAGGATCACGGCAACGATCGCCACCGCGAGGGCCGGCGCCCCGCTGACGGCGGCGAGGACCGCCGCGAGCGCCAGCAGCAGGGCGAGCGGGTGGGTGAACTGCTGTGCGAGTTCCCGGGGCCAGCGCCGTCCGCCGCGCGCGGTCAGGGTGTTGGGGCCGTACACGGCCTGGCGGCGGGCCGCCTCGCGATCCGCCAGGCCCCGCGCCGAGGTGCGCAGGTCCCGGAAGAGCAGGGCGACCGGCTCACGTGGGTCCGGCGTGTCCCCGCCGTCCGGCGGCCGGTCCGTGGCCTGCCGCAGGGTGCCGGGGCCGGCGGTCCTCATCTGCCCGGTTCGCCCGTCGGCCGGGGCACCGTGACGATCGGGCAGCGGGCGTGGTGCAGGAGGCCGTGCGGCACGGAGCCGAGGCGCATGCCGGTGAATCCGCCGCGTCCCCGGCGCCCCACCACGACGGCCAGCGCGTGCTGCGAGGCCTTGGCCAGCTCCTCGACGGGGTGGCCGTGGATCACTTCGTGGGTCAGTCTCACGTCGGGGTACCTGGCGGAGCGGCCGGCGGTGGTCTCGGTCAGCAGCCGCCTGGGCTCCTGGTCGGCTTGGAGTCCGTCGGCCCGGTCGAAGGGCCGGGACTGCCGTACCCAGACGGCACGCAGGGCGGCTCCGCGCCGGGCCGCCAGGTCGAAGGCGACCTCGACGGCCGCGGCCGACGACGGGCTGCCGTCCACGCCGACCACGAGGTAGGGCGGGTCCTGGGTGACGTGCTCGGGCTCGCGTACGACCACCACCGGGCAGGTGGCCTGCGCGCTGACCGGGACGGCCACCGAAGAGGTGCTGAGGAACTCCTCGGCGCGGGTGAGCCGGCGCGAGCCGAGTACGACGAGTTCGGCCCCTGCCGACTTCTGACAGAGAACCTGGCCCGGATTGCCGTCCACCAGGGTGGTGGCCAGCTCCAGCCGCGGATGCCGTTCGCCCGCGAGGGCCGCGGCCTTGTCCAGCGCCGCCCGTCCGTCGGCGCGAAGCTCCTCGTGGTATCGCTTCTCGAAGCCGCGCCGGTCGGAGCCCGGTTGCGGCACGGCATGGACCATCAGCAGGGGCAGTCGACGGCGGTCCGCCTCGTCGGCGGCCCATGAGGTGGCGAGCAGACCGGGGCCTCCCGCGTCCACGCCGAGGACGATCGGGCGCCGTGCGCTGCCGGGTGCCATGGCTCCTCCACCGGGGATCGCGGGGCGGCCCGCCGAATCCGGGCCCTGCTCGTACCGTAGGCGCGGCCGGCGCCGAGGGGCAGGGCCGACCGGCCCCGGGTGCAGGGCGGGCGGCCCTGGCCAGGACTCCTGTGCAGGTCCACCCTGGACCTGTCGGCCGAACGGCCACAAACCGCGTCCGCCACCCGCAGGAGGGCCGCCATGAAGAAGCAGAGGATCCTCGTGGCCTACGGAAGCAAGCACGGCGCCACCGGCGGCATCGCCGACGAGATCGGTCGCACGCTGGAGCAGGACGGGTTCGACGCGGAGGTCCGCCCCGCCTCGGAGGTCCAGGACGTGACGGGGTTCGACGCCGTCGTCCTGGGCAGCTCGCTCTACGCGGGCCACTGGCAGCGTGACGCCCTGCGGTGCGCCGACCGCAACGCCGACGCCCTCGCCCACCGCCCGGTCTGGCTGTTCAGCAGCGGCCCGGTGGACAGTTCCGCCGAGCAGCACGACATCCCGCCGGTGCCCGGCGCGGCCAGGACGATGGAACACCTGCACGCCCGCGGGCATGCCACCTTCGGCGGCAGCCTCACCTCCGAGACCCCCGGCTGGATCGCCCGCACCATGGTCAAGCACGGCAAGGGCGGCGACTTCCGGAATCCGGAACGCATCCGGACCTGGGCCCACGAGATCGGGAACGAGCTGCGCTCCCAGGGCCCGGAATAGGTCCGGGGGAGCGTGCGTCCCGTGCCCACCCCGGTGCCCGCGATCGAGATCAGTTCGCTGACCAAGCGCTACGGACCGACGGTCGGCGTCGAGCAGCTCGACCTCACCGTGGCCGCCGGCGAGGTCTTCGGCTTCCTCGGACCGAACGGGGCCGGCAAGACCACCACGCTGCGCTGCCTGATCGGCCTGCTGCGGCCCACCGAGGGGCGGGTCCGGGCACTGGGCCTGGACCCCGTCACCGACCACCGCCGACTCGCCCCCGCGCTCGGCTACCTGCCCGGCGAGCTGCGCCTCTACCCGGAACTGACCGGCCACCGATCCCTCCGGCTGCTCGCCGATCTGCAGGGCGCCCCGACACCCCGCCGCGCGGAGCTGTGTGAGCGCCTCGCCCTGCCGGATTCCGACCTGCGCCGCACCGTCCAGGAGTACTCGCGCGGCATGAAGCAGAAGCTCGGCCTGGTGCAGGCTCTCCAGCACGACCCCGACCTCGTGGTGCTGGACGAGCCGACCGAGGGCCTTGACCCGCTGGTCCAGGAGACCTTCTTCGAACTGCTGGCCGAGGCGCGGGCGGCCGGTCGTACCGTCCTGCTCTCCAGCCACGTCCTGCCCGAGGTGCAGCGGACCTGCGGCCGGGTGGCGATCATCCGGGACGGCAGGCTGGTGACGGTGGAGAGCGTCGCGGCCCTGCGTGAAGCGCGGGCGAGGAAGATCCGGTTGACCTTCACCGACGGCCGCGGGCCCCGCCCGCTCGGCGGGGCGGAGCGCTGGTCGCCGCGTTGGAACGGTGACCAGGTCGAACTCCTGGTGCCGCCCCGCCAGGTGGTGGACGCGCTGCGCGGCCTGCTGGCCCTCCCCGTGGCCGACCTGGCGGTGGAGGAGGCCGGCCTGGAGGAGGCGTTCCTCGACCTCTACCGGCACGCCGACCCGGGGTCACCGCCGTGAGCAGCCGCTTCCCGCTGCTCGGGCTGGCCCTGTACCGGCGCCGGCGGATGCTGGTCGCCCTTGTCCTGGGCATGGTGGTCTTCGAGACCCTCATCGTGGTCATCGCCGACACGCTCTCGCCGGCCCAGCTCTTCGCCGGCGGCGGGCGCACACCGCCCAGCGCGTTCCGGGCGTTCAGCGGGTCCAGCGGCGACGTGTCGATCGCCAGCTACCCCGGGCTGCTCGGCGCCGGGCTCACCCACCCGTTCTGGATCGCGATCCAGCTGACCGCGGTCGGCGCGCTGACGGCGGCAGCCGTCGCGGCCGACGTGGAGTCGGGGACGATCGAGCTCCTGATGGCCCGGCCCGTCTCCCGCAACCGGCTGCTGGCCGAACGCACCGCGGCCGTGGCGATCACCTCGGTGGTGCTCAACCTCGCGGCGACGTCCACCGTGGCGATCGGGGTCGCCCTGTCACCGCAGCTGCACCGGGCCGTGCCGATCAGCGGTGTGTTCGCGGCCGGGCTGCTGGGCTGCGCCTTCACCCTGTGCCTCACCGGACCGGCGCTGGCGGTGTCCGCGGCGGGCCGCCGCCGCTCCCAGGTGGTCGGGGCCACGATCGCGTTCGGCGCGGTCGGGTTCGCCCTGAACTTCGTCGCGCTCGCCTGGTCGAAGGCGGCGCCGCTGCGCTTCCTCAGCCCGTTCCACTACTACACGCCGGGCGACGCGCTCGCCCACGGCGCCGTGCCGTGGTTCTCCGCGGGCGTGCTCGCCGCCGTGGGTCTGGCCGGGGTGGCGGCGGCGTTCGGGCTCCTGGCCCGTCGGGACCTCGCCCCGTGACCCGCCGGGTGTCGTCGGCGCCGGCCGGCAGCGGTCGTGGCCGTGGCCGTGGCCGCGCGTGGCGGGCGGCCGGGCTCAGAGTGAGAACCGGTGGCTCCCGCCCGGCCGGACGGTCGTCGACGAGCCCCGGAAGCCGACCCGGACGGGGGCCTGGCGGCTCTCGCGAAGGCTGACCTCGACGGTGCGGCGGTCGACGGAGAGGGCGATGCCCCAGTGGCCGCGGTAGCGGAGGTCCAGGTCCACCCGGCCGATCGCCGACGGCAGCCGGGGGTCGAGCCAGATCGTGTCCTGGCGGATCTCCAGACCTGTGTAGCAGCGCTGCAGGAGGTCGACGGTGCCGGCCATGGCGCCGAGGTGGATGCCCTCGGCCGTGGTCCCGCCCTGCCCGTCCGTGAGGTCGCCGTCGAGGGCGTCGCGGAAGAACCTCCAGGAGGCGCGGCGGTCGCTGCGGGTCAGGACCCAGGCGTGCACCACCGCGCTGAGCGTCGAGCCGTGGACGGTGCGCCGCAGGTAGTGGTCGGTCGTGCGGCGCAGCAGCTCGTGGCCGGCCGGATATCCGAGGCGGCGCAGAAGGCCGCGCACCTCGTGCGCGGAGAACAGGTAGAACAGCATCAGGACGTCGGCCTGCTTCGACGCCTTGTAGCGGTTCACCGTGTCTCCCTCGGCCTCCAGGATCCGGTCGAGCCGGCGCAGGTCGGGGTAGCGCCGGCGGTAGGCCGCCCAGTCGAGTTCGGCCAGGCGCTCGTAGCCGTCGAACTGGCTGAGCAAGCCGTCGTGGAAGGGTACGTGCAGGCGGCGGCTCACCTCCTGCCAGCGGTCGAGTTCACCCTGGTCGAGCCCGAGCCGCTCCAGCAGTTCGTCGCGTCGGTAGTCGGGCAGGATTCCCACGGCGTCGAGGGCGCGGGCCAGCACCCAGGAGGCCAGCACGTTGGTGTAGGTGTTGTCGTCCAGCCCCGGCCGGCCGGACCAGGGATAGGCGTCGTGGTACTCGTCCGGCCCGAGGACGCCCCTGATCGAGTACCGCTCGCGGTGCGGGTCGTACACGGCCGAGGAGGACCAGAACCGGGCGATCTCCAACAGCATCTCGGCGCCGGTGCCGGCGAGGAAGTCCAGGTCGCCGGTGGCCTGGTAGTGCTGCCAGACGTTGTAGGCGACGGCGGAGCCGACGTGGCGCTGGAGGTGGCTGTGGTCGGGCAACCAGCGCCCGGAGAGCGGGTTGAGGTGCAGCTGCTGGGACTCCTCCCGGCCGTCGGAGGCGCTCTGCCAGGGGTACATCGCGCCGCGCAGGCCCACGGCACGGGCGGCCTGCCGGGCGGCGTCGAGCCGGCGGTGGCGGTAGCGCAGCACCGCCCCGGCCAGTTCGGGGAACCGCAGGTTGAGCAGTTGGAGGACGAACAGTTCGTCCCAGAAGACGTGCCCGCGGTAGGCCTCGCCGTGCAGGCCGCGCGCCGGGATGCCGACGTCCAGGTCGACGGAGTGCTCGGAGTAGGTCTGCAGCAGGTGGAACAGGTGCAGGCGCACCGTGCCGATGCCGTCGAAGTCCGCGTCGATCCGGCAGCGGCGCCACAGCTCCGTCCAGCGCAGGGCGTGGTCACGGGCGAGGTCGCCGAAGCCGGGTGCCTGCCGCACCAGTGCCCGGGCGGCGCGCAGAGGGGCGCCGATCGCCGGGTCACGGGAGGTGTACACCGAGACCGTCTTCTCCACGGTGACCGGTGATCCCCGCACCGCCTCCAGCACGAGGACCTGGGCCGCCCAGCCCGCTCTGACCTCGTCCGTGCGGGCTGCCGGGAGGGGGACGCCGGCCCGGTGCAGGCGTGTCCGGGCGGCCAGCGCGATGCGCAGCGGTGATCCGGTGGCGGCCGCCTGGAGCCACAGGGTGCCGTCGGCGTCCACGCCCTGCCCGTCCGGTACGAGGTGGCGGCCGTTCAGGCCCCGGTAGCGTGCGACGCCGCTGTTGGACACCTCGCCGTCGAGCGCTGAGCGGACCTCCAGCCGGCCGGACCAGTTCTCGGGGACCAGCTCCGTCTCCAGCACGAGCAGATGCGGCTGGGCCTGGCTGGCGATCCGGCGCTGCGTCAGCCGGGTCCGGCGGCCGTGCCCGTCCACGACCAGCGCCCGCCGGGTCAGTACGCCGGCGCGCAGATCGAGTTCCAGGCTCTCGGACGCGGCGGGTCCGGTGAACCAGGCACCCCCCTCCGGCCGGAAGGTGAGGGGCAGCCAGTTCGGGCAGTTGACCAGGTCCTCGTTCTCGACGGTGCGGCCGCCGATCACGGAGATCGTCCGGTCGTAGCAGCCGGCCAGGTACGTCCCGGGGTAGTGGACGCCGTCGGCGTGACTCTCCGGCGCGGCGGCGCGGCTGACCAGGTAGCCGTTGCCGACCGCGCAGAGGACCTCGCGGACGCCCTCGTCGGCCGGGTCGAAGCCCTCGTAGCCGAGTCGCCAGGGATCGGCGGGTGCGGAGCCCCGTGAGCGTCCGTGCCGGTCGCTCACGGTGTGTCGTCGGAGGGCGTCGTCCCGGCGGTGCGGATGACGCGTCCGGTGATCCTGTCGGGGCGGATCCGCACCCAGGTGTCGCGCCGGCCGCCCACCCAGGGCCGAGGGTCGGCGTGCTCCCCGAACCATTCCATGGCATCCGCCTCCGTGACCTGATGGGCCCGGCCGGTGACGAGGACGCTCCAGCCGACGCCGAACGCCCCGTCGAGCTGGTCGACCTCGAAGGCGACCCGCTCGCCCACCGCGGCGGCGGCGGCGCTCTCCGCGGTGGTGCGGTAGAGCACGGTGCCGTCCAGGATGCGGTAGTTGACCGGCAGGACCTGTGGACCCTCGGGCGTGGACCGGGCGACCCGGCCGACGCCACCCGGTTCCATCTTGGCCCAGCACTCCCAGGGCTGCAGCTCCTCCACCACCGGGCGGAGGAGCGGCGTGGCCTGTCCGGGCGGCGAGTCGAGTCCGCCGCCGAGCAGATACCGGACCGAGGTGCCGAGCGCGCCGGCCAGCCCTGTGATCGTCTCCAGGTCGACGGCGGCCGGCTGCGACTCCAGGTACTCGAGGTAGCTGACGTCCATCCTGGCCCGCACCGCCACCTGCTCGCGAGTGAGGCCCAGTTGCTCACGGCGGTGTGCGACGCGGCGGCCGACATCGCCGGGGTGGGCGGGGTCTCCCCGGGTGCGACCGCGATCCGTTGTACTCACGAACATCATCCCTCTCCAGTCATAGGCATCCGTCGCCTGCCGACAGCTGTCACCTCCCCGACCCCCATCCTTCGCCGGGCCCGGTCACCTGTACCAGGGCCGTTCGGGTCCCCAGGACGACGCGAACGGGCCTGACGGGGGTGGCCGGAGGACCGACCGGCCCTGGCCTTGGCCCGCGGTACGGGCGGACGCTGGAGTCGGCCCACCACCGGGCGCCTGCCGCGGCCGGGCCGCACCCAGGGAGCCGCAGATGTCCACCGTCCAGCGTTCGCCGTCCGCCGCCGAGGCCCTGCTGGCCGACGGCACCACCGCGATCATCCGGCCACTCGTCCAGGCGGACCGGGCGGCCGCGTTCGACCTGCACGCCGTGCGGATGTCCGACGCGAGCCGCCGGATGCGGTTCTTCGGCGCCAGCCGCCTGGCACCGCGGCTCGCCGCCGACCGGCTGTGCGGGCCGCCCCGTCCCGGCTTTCTGGCGCTGGGCGCCTGGGCGGGCGGCGAGCTGGTCGGCGAGGCCGACTACGAGACCGAGGAGGGGCACGAGGACACCGCCGAGCTGGCGTTGGCCGTCGCCGACGCCTGGCAGCACCGGGGCGTCGGGACGCTGCTGATCGAGCACCTGATCCAGGCGGCGCGCGAGCGCGGCATCCACTCGATCGAGGCCGACACCCTCGCCGGCAACCGCGCGGTCCACCGGGTCTTCTCCGACCTCGGACTCCCCGTCCACCGCCGCTTCGAGCAGGGCGGGATCCGCGTGCAAGTCGCGCTGGACGAGGCCGACGAGCACTACCGCGAGGCTGTCGACGAACGCGGCCGGGCCGCCGGCGTGGCCAGTCTCACGGCGCTGCTGCGGCCCCGCTCGGTCGCGGTGGTCGGCGCCTCGCGGCGGCCCGGTTCGGTCGGCCGGGCGGTGCTGCTCAAGATCCGCCAGGGTGGGTTCGCCGGCCCGGTGTGGGCCGTCAACCCGCACGCCGGCACGGTCGCCGGTGAGCCTGCGCATCCCTCGGTCACCGACCTCCCCGCAGTGCCCGACCTCGCCGTGCTGGCCGTGCCGCCGGCCGCGGTGGCGAGCGTCGCGCAGGAGTGCGGCCGGGCCGGGGTCCGGGCCCTGGTGGTGCTCACCTCCGGTCTGGACGCCGCGACCGCCCGGCAGCTGATGCACGCCTGCCGCCGTCACAGCATGCGCCTGGTCGGCCCGAACAGCCTCGGTGTCGCGCAGACCGACCGGGCGGTCGCGCTGGACGCCGAGTTCGGCGGTGCCTTCCCGCTGCCCGGCACCGCCGGGGTGGCCGCCCAGTCGGGCGGCGTCGGCATCGCCCTGATCGAGCGGCTCACCTGGCTCGGCATCGGCGTCTCCAGCTTCGTCTCCCTCGGGGACAAGTACGACGTCAGCGGCAACGACCTGCTGCAGTGGTGGGAGAGCGACGGCCGTACCGACCTGGCCCTGCTGCACCTTGAATCCTTCGGCAGTCCGCGGGCCTTCGCCCGCACCGCCCGCCGCGTCACCCGTAGGTTCCCCGTGCTGACCGTCGACGCCGGGCGCTCCGCCGCCGGACGCCGCGGCGCCGCCTCGCACACGGCCGCCGCCGCCACTCCGACGGTGACCCGGGAGACGCTGTTCCGCCTGGCGGGCATCACCGCGGCCCGGGGCATAGCGGAGCTGGTGGAGACCGCGGCCCTCCTGCACAGCCAGCCGCTGCCCGGCACCCGCGGCACCGTCGCCGTGGTCTCCAACGCCGGGGGCGTCGGCATCCTGGCCGCGGACGCCTGCGTCGAGGCCGGGCTGGACCTGCCGACGCTTCCCGCGGACCTGGCGGCCGGTCTGCTGGCCCGTCTCCCCGACGGCGCGAGCGCCACCAATCCCGTGGACACCACCGCGGCCGCCGACCCCGCCGAACTGCGCGCCTGCGTGGACACGCTGGTCCACAGCAAGGCCGTGGACGCCCTGCTGGTCTGCCTGGTGCCGACCGCTCTGACAGTTGACGCGCACCAGGACCCCGTCCGGGCCCTGCTGGACGCACCCGCCCGACGCCGGATCCCGGTCGCCGCCGTCCGGATCAGCCAGGAGGTCCCGGTCCAGTACCTCACCTGCGCCGACGGCGGGCTCCTCCCCGTCTACGCCGACGCCGTCGCCGCCGCCCGGGCCTTCGCCCACGCCCGCGACCGGGCCCGGTGGCTGGCGGAGCCGGCCAGCCCGGAGGCCGAGGCCGCCGGCGCCGACCCCGAGGCGGCCCGAAGGCTCGCCGACGCCTTCCTCACCGCCCACCCGGACGGCGGCTGGCTCGACCCGTCCGAGACCGCCCAGCTCCTGGAGTCCTACGGGCTCCCGCTCACCACGTCCCTCTGGGCCCATGACGAACACGCCGCCGTCGTCGCCGCGCGGTCGCTGCGCCAGGTCGGCCACGACGGCAAGGTGGCGGTGAAGGCCTACTGGCCTGAGCAGGTCCACAAGAGCGCGGCCGGCGCCGTCCGCACCGGGCTGGCGAGGGAGAGCGAAGTCCGGTCGGCCTACCGCGAGTTCACCGAGCGCTTCGGCGACCGGATGGCCGGCGTCGTCGTGCAGCCGATGGCCGGACCCGGTCTGGAACTGCTCGCCGGCATCGTGCAGGACCGCGTGTTCGGCCCCCTGGTCGTCCTCGGGCTCGGCGGCACCGCCACCGACGTGCTCGACGACCGCTCGACCCGGCTCGCCCCGCTGACCGAACACGACCTCACCACGATGGTGACGGAACTGCGCAGCGCTCCGATGCTGCTGGGCCGCCCGGGAATGCCGCCGGTCGACCTGGCAGCCGTGCGGCGGGCGCTCGCCGCCCTGTCCCGGCTGGCCACCGATCTCCCCCAGCTCGCCGAGGCCGACCTCAACCCGCTGATGGCCGGGCCGGACGGACTCGTCTGCGTCGACGCCAGAATCCGCCTGGAACCGCTGCCGGTCTTCGACCCGTACCTGCGTCGACTGCGCCGGCCGCCGGACACGGACGCCCCGGAGGAACGATGAACCACAGCATGCTCGACGGCGCGCCGACCGAGTCCTTCGCCCACCTCGGCACCGCGCGGGCGCTCGGCACGGCCCTGGTCCGCGACTGGATGAGCCGGCCCGCCGTGGCCGTCGTCCCGCGCTCCGACTTCGCCAGCATGGTCACGGCGATCACCGCGTCCCGGCGGGGGGTGCTGCCCGTGGTCTCGTCGGACGGCGCACCGGTCGGTGTGGTGGCCGCCTCGGACCTGCTCGCCGCCTACGCCCGCGAGGAGGCCGGTGCCGGGCACGGGGCCGGGAGCACCGCGGGCGACCTGATGACCTCCCCCGCTGTCACCGTGACCCAGGACCGGACGGTCGGCGAGGCCGTCCGCATCGCCCGGCAGGCGTCCGTGCACCACCTGCCGGTGGTGGACGACGGCGGACGGCTGGTGGGGATACTGTCGCCGCACGACCTGCTCGACTCGCTGCGCGCGGACGACGAGGCGATCCGCACCGAGGTACTGGGCCTGGCCCTCACACCCGGTTCGGGAGTGGTGCCGAGTTCACTGCGGGTGCGGTGCGAACGGGGCCACGTCGCCGTGACCGGACGTATCCGTGGCCGGGCCGACGCCGCCGCCCTGTGCCTGGGGATCGCCGCCGTCGAAGGAGTCGCCGGTCTCACCCACCGTCTCACCTGGGACATCGACGACACCGTTGGCGGCAGCCCGGCCGGCGACGCCCCGGCCGGCGACGCCTGAGCCCACGATCGGCCACCTGCCCGGACGACGGCGGGCCGCCGCGCACCGCACGAGGACCCGTTCACCGGAGCGCGGGACCACCGCGGTCCAGCCGAGTTCGCGGTCGATCCGGTCGCGCGGCGCCCCGGCGGGCAGCCGCCCGGCCCGGCGCAGCTCGGCGAGCTGGTGCAGCACGACCTCGGTACGGTCGACGGCGAACGACGGGATCACGACTGTGCCGCCGCAGGTGAGGGTCCGCTCGATGGCACGGGCGAACCACTCGCGGGCGGCGGTCTCCTCGTGGTCGCGGTTGCTGTGGGTGGACTCCATCAGCAGCACGTCGGCGCCGCCGAACGGCTCGGCCGGGCGCAGCAGGGGGGCGGCCGCGGTCGCCGCTGGCGGCCAAGGTGTGCCCGTCCTCCAGGGTCAGGTGTGCCCAGGCGGAAGAAGGTCAGCAGACCGGGGTGGGGCCCACTGCGGCGGTGCCGCCGTCTGCCGTCATGTCTGCCTCCCTGATGCCTCCCTGATAAGCGGCCCGGATTCCCATCGTGACCCCGGAGCGGCCCGGTGTCCTGGGCCGCTCCGGCCCGGGCGGCTGGACCGAACGGCCCTGTGCGGGCCGCCGCGGGCGGGCGGACAGTGGGAGGACGGAAGGCACTACCCGCGAAGGGGTGAGGACCATGCAGCACCGCAGCGTCCGTGACGTGATGACCCAGGAGGTCGTCACCGCCGGGCCTGACACGTCGTTCAAGGAGATCGCGGGGCTCTTCCACCGCAACGACATCACCGCGATCCCGGTCGTCGACGACCAGCGGCGCCCGATCGGCATGGTTTCGGAAGCCGACCTGATTCGCAAGGAGGCCGTGCTGCCCGACCCCGAGGGACGTGCTCCCGGTCGCTGGCTGGACGCGCACGACCGCGCGCGGGCGGAGGCGGAGACCGCCGGCGGGCTGATGACCAGCCCGGCCGTCACCGCCCGCGCGGGCTGGTCGATCCCCGAGGCGGCCCGTGCGATGGACCGCCGCAAGGTGAAGCGGCTCCCGGTGGTCGACGAGGCAGGCCGGCTGGTCGGCATCGTCAGCCGGCGAGACCTGCTCCAGGTCTTCCTGCGCCATGACGCCGCGATCCGCGAGGAGATCAGGCACGACGTCCTCGGCCAGACCCTCTGGCTGGCCCCCGCCGATGTCGAGGTGAGGGTGCAGGACGGGATCGTGACGCTCACCGGGCGGTTGCCGCGCCGGAGCCTGATCCCGATCGCCGAGCAACTGTGCCGGGCGGTCGACGGTGTCGTCGCCGTCCACCAGACGCTCGACTGGACCGAGGACGACACCGACGTCCCGGTGGAGCACCCTCGCGCCTACCGCGCGGGGAGATGACCTGCGGGCAGGCACCGGGAACCGGTACGTCGTCCAAGCGGTGTACCGGAACCTGCAGCGGCCGGCGGGAGGCCGCGGGGTACGGTCATCGGGCACCGTCCTCGGCGGCCGCGACGTGCTGCTTCACGGCGGCGAAGCTGTCCGGTACCACCGAGACCGAGTCGATCCCGGCGTCGACCAGGAACCTCGTGAACTCCGGGTCGTTGCTCGGGCGCTGACCGCACAGACCGACGGTGCGCCCGGCCGCGTGGGCGGTGGCTATCAGCGCCTCGATGCTGCGGGTGACGGCCGGGTTCCGCTCGTCGAAGAGGTGGGCCAGCAGGTCGGAGTCGCGGTCGACGCCCAGAGTGAGCTGGGTGAGGTCGTTGCTGCCGATCGAGAACCCGTCGAAACGCTCCGCGAACTGCTCGGCCAGCAGGACGTTGGCCGGGATCTCCGCCATCACGTAGACCCGCAGCCCGTTCCGGCCGCGACTCAACCCGTTGTCGGCCATCACGGCGAGCACCCGGTCGGCCTCCTGCGGGGTCCGGCAGAACGGGATCATCACCACGACGTTGGTGAGCCCCATCTCGTCCCGCACCCTCAGCAGGGCCCGGCATTCGAGGGCGAAACCCTCCCGGTAGCGTTCGTCGTAGTAACGACTCGCGCCCCGCCAGCCGATCATCGGGTTCGCCTCGACCGGTTCGAACGGACCGCCCCCGGCCAGGCGGGCGTACTCGTTCGTCTTGAAGTCGCTGGTGCGCACCACCACCGGGTCCGGCCAGCGCGAGGCGGCGATCCGGGCGACCCCCTGGGCCAGCCCGTCGACGAAGTACTCCGTGCGGTCGGTGTATCCGCAGCTGAGTTCGTCGACCCGGCGGCGGTCCTCGGGGGACAGCCGCTCGGGGTGCACCAGCGCCATCGGGTGCACCCGCACCTGGTGGGCGACCACGAACTCCGTCCTGGCCAGCCCGACCCCGTCGGCCGGCAGGCGCCACCACCGGAACGCGGCGGCGGGATCGGCCAGGTTGAGCATCACCTTCGTCCGGGTCGGCGGGAGTGAGCCCAGATCGATCTCGGACTCCTCGTAGTCGACGCGCCCGGCGTACACATGCCCCTGGGCACCCTCCGCACAGGAGACCGTGACCTCCTGACGGCCGGCCAGGACCGTGGTGGCCCGGCCGGTGCCCACCAGTGCGGGCACGCCGAGTTCCCGGCTGACGATCGCCGCGTGCGAGGTCCGGCCGCCGTGGTCGGTCACGATGGCCGCCGCCCGTTTCATCAGCGGCTCCCAGTCCGGGTCGGTGATCGCCGTGACCAGCACCGACCCCGCGGGGAAGCGGTCGAGGTCGACCGGACTGTCGAGGCTGCACACCGGACCCACCCCCACAGCCTCCCCGACGGCGATCCCGTCGATCAGCCGCTCGCCGCCGCCGGACAGCCGGTAGCGCCGGAGCACCGTCCCGTGCCGCCGGGACTGCACCGTCTCCGGCCGGGCCTGCACGATGAACAGCTCCCCGGTCCGGCCGTCCTTGGCCCACTCCAGATCCATCCCACACCCGTAGTGCCGCTCCACCGCCACCGCCCACCCGGCGAGCCTGCGGACCTCGGCGTCGTCCAGTACCCGGCCGGCCCGCTCCTCGCCCGACGTCTCCACGGTGCGGGTGAGTCCTTCGTCGGCGTAGACCGCCTTGCTGCGCTTGGCACCGACCACGGCCTGGACGACGGGGTTCAGCACGTCGTCCTTGAGCAGCGGCTTGAACACCGTGTACTCGTCCGGCTCGACCTGCCCGCTGACCACCGTCTCCCCGAGCCCCCAGGCCGCGCTCACCACCACGACGTCCGGGAAGCCGGTCTCGGGGTCCAGGGTGAACATCACCCCTGCCCCGCCCAGGTCGGAGCGGACCATCAGCTGGACCCCCACCGACAACGCGACCGAGAGATGATCGAAGCCGAGGCGCTCCCGGTAGTCGATCGCACGGTCGGTGAACAGCGAGGCGAAGCAGCGCCGGCAGGTGTCGAGCAAGGCGTCGCGGCCCCGGACGTTCAGGAACGTCTCCTGCTGCCCGGCGAAGCTCGCCTCGGGCAGATCCTCCGCCGTCGCACTGCTGCGCACCGCCACATCGGGGTCGGCCCGCCCGGACCGGTGTGCCAGTTGCTCGTAGCCGGCGGCCAGCTCGCGCTCCAGCTCCGCCGGCAGGCTGGTGGCCAGCACGGCGGCGCGCACGGCGGCACCGACCTCGGCGAGCTCCCCGTCCGCGTGCAGCCGGTCGAGGAGTTCACGGATCCGCCCGCGAAGCCCCCCGGTGTCGAGGAACTCCCAGTAGGCGTCGGCGGTGGTGGCGAAGCCGTCCGGCACCCGGACGCCCTCCGGCGCGAGGTGTCCGATCAGCTCGCCCAGGGAGGAGTTCTTACCGCCGACCACGCCCACGTCCTCACGCCGAAGGCCGGCGAACCAGATCAGACGGCGCATCGCTGCTCCCACGGGGTCGGTACGGAGGCGGACGGCCGGACCGGAGTGCGACAGGGCGCTGAGCCCGGACGGCACCGCCCGGGCAACTCCGGATCCCTGACTCGTGCGTCGCCCGCCGTCTTCAGCACATCACCGGCGCCTCCCGCCCGCCAGGGCCGACCGGCCCACCCGCTCGGTACCGGGCAGCCCTGGCCCCACCCCGGCGCCGCACAGTCTCCTGGAGGCTAGGAGGTGGTCCGAGGGAGGACGTACCCAGCCGGCCGTCATGGCCGCTCACGAGCAGTTCCGGATCCGCACCCCGCGCACCCGAGATCTCGATCCCCCTGGAGCAGGAGCGATGCGAGTCGCCGATCTGATGATCACCCCACCGATTGCCGTGCTGCCGCACGCCACCGCGCGACAGGCGGCCCGCCGCATGGACGAAGAGGCCGTCGGCTGCGTGCTCGTGGCCGAGCGCGGCGTCCTCCACGGCATCCTCACCGACCGCGACCTGGTCGTCCGGGCGCTGGCCCCGCAGGCCGACCTGGAGACACCGGTGTCCGAGTTCATGTCCGCCCCCGCCGTCACGGTGGACGTGGCCGACGACCTGGAGGCCGCCTACCGGGCCTTCCGCCGGACCGGGGTACGGCGGCTGCCGGTACTCGACGGGCACCGGCTGGTAGGTCTCCTCGCCATCGACGACCTCTTCCTCGACGTCCTGCAACGCCTTTCCGACCTGCTCGGGCCACTGTCGTTCAGCGTGCTGCGGGAAGGCAGCGCCGGCCCCGGCCCCGCAGCACGCCCCCCATCCCCTCAGGAGCACGCCATGACACGCCAGTGGAACACCGTCGGTGAGGTCATGACCCACGCCGTCGTCGCCGTGGGCCGCGATGCGACCTTCCGAGAGATCCTGGACACGCTCCAGCGGTGGAAGGTCAGCGCCGTTCCCGTCCTCGCCGGTGACGGCCGGGTGATCGGCGTCGTCTCCGAGGCCGACATGCTGACCACCCAGGACCGGGAACCGGACCGCGCGGAGGCGTTCACCGCCGGTGAGATGATGTCGGAGCCGGCCGTCACGGTGCATGCGGAGAGCCCGATTGCGGAAGCCGGCCGGGCCATGGCGCGCGGCCACCTCAAACGGCTCCCGGTGGTGGACGACGAGGGCTATCTGGTCGGGATCGTGAGCCGCGGCGACCTCCTCAAGATCCACCTCCGGGACGACGAGGACCTTGCCGGCCAGGTGAAGGTCGAGCTGCTCGCGGCCCTTCCCCCGGAGCAGACGGTGGCGGTCGACGTCCGGGCCGAGGAGGGCAGGATCATTCTGACCGGCACCCTGCCGGAGGCCTCGACCGTCCCCGTCCTGGAGCGGCTGGTCCGGGCGGTCCCCGGGGTGGTGGATGTCGACGTGCGGGCCCTCGCCCCGGCCTGACGCTCCTGGGCGGCCGCCGTCCTCGCCGGTGCCGGCGGAACCCCGGCGCCGGCCGGCCCCGGAACGCTCCCACGTCTTCGGGGCTCAGCCGTCGCCATCCGGACCGCCGGTCCGCGGGTCACCCGTCCCGCCGGGCCTCCCCCGGTTGTCGCTCCGCGATGCGCCGTGCGCCGATCGGGCCGCCGGGCGTCCCGCGTCCTGCGGCGGGGCCGGGGCACGGGCACAATCGAGGCAGGTGTCCGCCGTCCGGTTCAGGAGACGATCGATGGACGTGACCGAGGCCCGCGAGGCGGGGCAGCCCCTGCGCGTGTTCCTGCTGGACGATCACGAGGTGGTGCGGCGGGGGGTGCGGGACCTGCTGGAGGCCGAACCCGACATCGAGGTCGTCGGTGAGGGCGCAACATGTGCGCAGGCACTGGCTCGCGTGCCCGCCCTTCGCCCTCGGGTCGCAGTGCTGGACGTACGGCTGCCGGACGGCGACGGGGTGTCCGTCTGCCGGGAGCTCCGTGACCGGGTGCCCGGGCTGGCGTGCCTGATGCTGACCTCCTTCGACGACGACGAGGCCTTGCTGGACGCGATCATGGCCGGCGCCGCCGGCTACGTCCTGAAGCAGGTCAAGGGCGCCGATCTGGTCAGCGCGGTGCGCACGGTGGCGTCCGGGCAGTCGATGCTCGACCCGGCCACCACCAGCAGGCTGATGGAGAGCCTGCGCCACCACGACGAGTCCGACGCGGAGGCCGCCCTGACCCTGCTGACCCCGCGCGAGCGGGAGATCCTGGTGCTGGTGGGGGAGGGGAAGACCAACCGGGAGATCGGCCAGGAGCTCTACCTCGCCGAGAAGACCGTGAAGAACCACGTGTCGCGGCTGCTCGCCAAGCTCGGTGTCGAACGCAGGCTCCAGGCGGCCGTGATCGCCGCCCACGCCGACGACGTGCAACAGCAGACCCGGCCGCACCGACCCTGATCGGCCCGGTGGTTTGAGCCGGTCGGCCCAAGCCAGGACCTGGCGACCGGGTGCACCGTGGGAAGTGAGGCGACAGCTTCCCTCCACGACCGGGAGCCTGCGATGAGGTACTGGAACGACCACGACATGGGTGGTTGGGGCTACGGCTTCATGGCCATCGGCATCCTGCTGATCCTGGGACTGCTGGTCGTCGCCACCGTCCTCCTGACCCGCCACCTCGGCCGGCTGCCCCCGCAGCGCCCACCCGACGGGCAGGCCACCCCGCCGACGTCGCCGGAACAACTGCTCGCGGAGCGTTTCGCCCGGGGCGAGATCGACGCCGACGAGTACCGCCACCGTCTCGACACCCTGAGATCCGGTCCCACCGGGCCGGTATCCGGCTGACCCCGCCGACGCAGGGAGGACGCCATGGACACCTTGGCTCTCGACGATGCGGCGCTGGGGACACTGCTCGCCGCCGCGGTCGCCGCGCCGTCCGTCCACAACAGTCAGCCGTGGCACTTCCGGCTGGACCCGGCCACCTCGACGATTCAGGTGCGGGCCCTTCGGGAACGCGCGCTGCCGGTCACCGATCCGGACGAGCGGGCGCTGCACATCTCCGTGGGGGCCGCGGTCCTCAACCTCCGCGTCGCCGCCCGCCGGATGGGCTGGGCGCCGCTGGTCCGACTGCTGCCCGACTCCACCGAACCCGACCTGCTGGCCGCCGTCGAGCTGGACGAGATGTCCCGCGCCCGGCTCGCCAGTACGGCCGAGCTGTACGGCGCGATCTGGCGACGCCACAGCGTCCGGACCCCGTTCACCGGGCAGCCGGTCCCTGCCGCCGTGCTCGACCAGCTCGCCGAGACCGCGCTGGCGGAGGAGGCACTGCTGCGCTTCCCGGTCGGTGAGGAGCGAAGCCGGCTGCTGCAGCTGACCGCGGAAGCCGAGTGGCGCAACACCACGGACCCCGTACGCAGCCGGGAGAGCCGCGGCTGGGTCCAGGGGCCCGACGCTTTCGCGTACGGCATTCCCCCCACCGCGCTCGGTCCGCAGGACAGTGCCGGTCGGATGCCGATGCGGGGCTTCCCGGTGATCAGCCCCGCGAAGCCCCCCTCGCCGGTCCCGTTCGAGACGGAGCCCTGCATCGCCGTCCTCGCCACCCGGGACGACGCGCCGGTGGACTGGCTGCACGCCGGCATCGCCCTGGAACACGTGCTGCTGGTCGCGACCACGCACCAGATCCGGGCCTCGCTCCTGCACCAGGCCATGGAATGGCCTGAACTGCGCCGCGCCGCCGGCGACCCCCGGCACGGCCCGGGCTACGCGCAGGTGCTCATCCGCCTCGGTTACGGGCCGGAAGGCCCGCCGACGCCCCGGCTCGCCGTCCCGGACGTCCTCGACCCCGATGACCACGGTCCCGACCGGCCGTGACCGTGCCCCGGCCGCCCTCGCTCCGGGAGGCGACCGGCCCCGGCTCCACGCAGGGAGCCGTCCAGCCGTCCCCGGCCGCCGAAGGGCGCCGGGAGACCGACAGCCGTGACACCGAAGAATCCGGCTGCACCCGAGGGAGATGATCCGCATGGCCTTCTCGGCGACCGGGCATCCGGTACGCGTCGACGCGCGGCTCGACCTGCCACTGTCACGCTGGTTGTGGCTGGTGAAGTGGCTCCTGGCGATACCGCACTGGATCGCGCTGTTCTTCCTCTGGATCCTCTTCGTCCTCCTCACCGTGGTCGCCTTCTTCGCGATCCTCTTCACCGGCCGCTACCCGCGCCCGATCTTCGACTTCAACCTCGGCGTGCTGCGATGGTCCTGGCGGGTGTCCTACTACGCCTACGGAGCCCTGGGCACCGACCGGTACCCGCCGTTCACCCTGGGCGAGGAGCCCGACTACCCCGCGCACCTGGACATCGCCTACCCCGAGCAGCTCTCCCGGGGCCTCGTGCTGGTCAAGTGGTGGCTGCTGGCGATCCCGCAGTACGCCCTCGTGGCGGTCTTCGCGGGCGGAGGCCGGGAGAACTGGACCGGCGGGGGCCTCGTAGGCCTGCTGGTGCTGTTCGCCGGGGTCGCCCTGGCCGTGACCGGCCGCTACCCGCTCGGGATCTTCGATCTCGTCGTCGGCCTCGACCGCTGGGTGCTGAGGGTCGCGGCGTACGCCGCACTGATGACCGACGCCTACCCGCCGTTCCGCCTGGACCAGGGGGGCTCCGAACCCGGCGGCATCCCTGGCACGGCAGGACCGCGGTGACGGCCGGGCACCGCACCGGTCTGGACCGGAGGGCTCTGTCTTCCGGTCCTCCGTACGGTCCTGGAGACTGATCTCTCGGCGTGGCCCGGCCTCGCGGCGGCCACCGTCGCGGGGTCCATCGGGTTCGTGGCGGCCCGGCTGAGCTCACGATCCGGCCGTGGCGCAGGACACCCCACCGGCTGAGACGTTCTCCGCGATTCACCACCCGGCGGAAGCAGACCGGAGGGACAGCCCAGGTCGCCCGCCCTAGTCTGGGATCCGGGGGCCGTGGAAGTTGTGACATCTCCGAACGGAGCACTGCGGTGGGCTCACCCTCGCAGCCAGGCCCCACCGACTCGGCGCGGCCGGGCCTCGACGACCTCCTGCGGACGCTGCGGTCCGGTCCGGGCACCGCGCAGGCCACCGCGCGGCGGATCCAGGACCTCCTGGAGGCGGTGCTCGTGGTCGGCCGTGACCTCGACCTCGGCCAGGCGCTCCGGCACATCGTGGAGGCCGCGGTCACCCTCGTGGACGCGGAGTACGGAGCGCTCGGTGTCATCGGCGAGGAGCAGGGGCTGTCCCGGTTCGTCCCCGTCGGAATCGACCAGGAGCGGATCGAGCGCATCGGCCCGCTCCCGAGCGGGCACGGCCTCCTGGGCGAGCTGATCCGCCACCCCGGGCCGCTCCGCCTGGCGGAGATCTCCGAGCACCCGGCCTCGTACGGCTTCCCGGAGCACCATCCGCCGATGCACAGCTTCCTGGGCGTGCCGATCCGGGTCCGCGACAGGGTCTACGGCAACCTCTACCTGACCGGGAAGCGCGGTGGCGCGGAGTTCGACGCCGATGACGAAGCCGTCCTGGAGACCCTGGCGGCGGCGGCCGGGGTGGCCGTCGACCACGCCCGGCTGTACGCGCAGGCGCGGCTGAGCGAGCGCTGGCTGGCAGCGACCGCCGAGGTCACCAACGTCCTGCTGTCGGGCAGCTCCCAGCGGGAGGTTCTCGACCTTCTGATCGCGCGGGCGGCCGACATCGCCGGCGCGGACCTGACGGTGGTGGCGCTGCCCTCCTCGGACGGCCGGAGCCTGGAGGTGAGAGTCGCTGTCGGACTGGACGCGGAAGTGCACCGGGGGCTCGTCCTGCCGACGGAGGGATCCTTCGTCGGTGCCGCCGTCCGGACCGGCGGGCTGGTCACCACCGCCGACGTGCGCAAGGACCCGAGGATCACCGTCGGGCCGCCGCCGCGGTGGGCCGGGCTCGGGCCGGCCGTGGCCGTGCCGATCGGCACGGCGGCGGGAGGGGTGCGCGGTGTGCTGATGCTGGCCCGGGCGGAGGGAAAGCCCGTGTTCGGACCGGAGGAGTCCACCCCGCTGGCGGGTTTCGCGGGGCAGGCCGCGGTGGCGATGGAACTGGCCGAGCGCCGCCGCGACTCCGAGCAGGTCGCGCTCCTCGAAGAGCGCGACCGGATCGCCCGGGACCTGCACGACCTGGCGATCCAACGCCTGTTCGCCACCGGGATGACCCTGCAGGGCGCCACCCGCTTCATCGAGCACCCCGAGGCGTCCGAGCGGGTGCTGCGGGCCATCGACGACCTCGACGAGACCGTGCGGACGATCCGCTCCAGCATCTTCGGGCTGCGGGCCAAGGACCGTGGACCGGTCGCGCACGGGCTGCGGGGAAGGGTGGTCGCCACCGTCGACCGGGCGGCCGCCGGCCTCGGCTTCGCCCCCGCACTGAGGATGGAGGGCCTGCTGGACCTCCGGGTGCCCCCGCCGGTGGGGGACGCGCTCGTCGCGGTCCTGGAGGAAGCCCTGTCGAACGCCGTCCGCCACGCGCGCGCCCACAACGTCCAGGTGGACCTGAGCGCGGACGGCGAGCTGAAGCTCACGGTCACCGACGACGGGATCGGCCTCCCACCAGGCGGCCCCCGAAGCGGGCTGGCCAACCTCGAGGAGCGGGCACTACGCCTCGACGGGAGCTTCCAGGCCGGTGCGGGCCCCGACGGCGGGACCCGGCTGGAATGGCGGGTACCGCTCCCCGGGCCGGAACGAGGGACGCCCCCGGGCTGAACCGCACGGCGTGCCGGGTCCGCCGCCGGTTCACCCGGCGTCAGTCCGCGATCAGGACGGCGACACCGGTGACCCGGTCGGCCGCCAGGTCCGCCAGTGCCCGGTCGGCCCGGTCCATGGAGTACCGCTGGACGTGGACCGCCGGGCGGTGCAGGGCGGCCTCGGCGAGGTAGGCGCGGCCGTCCTCCCGGGTGTTGGCGGTGACGCTGCGCAGCGTCCGCTCCTGGAAGAGGTGCCGTTGGTAGTCGAGCCCGGGAATGTCCGTGAGATGGATTCCGGCCACCGCCAGTGTGCCGCCGCGGTCCAAGGCGGACAGTGCCACCGGCACCAGCTCACCGACCGGCGCGAACAGGATCGCGGCGTCGAGCGGCGCCGGCGGGACGCCGTAGGCGTCGCCGGCGGATGCCGCTCCCAGCTCCAGCGCCAGCCGCCGGGCCTCCTCGGCCCGGGTGAGGACGTGCACGGTTGCGCCCCGGGCGAGGGCGAGCTGTGCGGTCAGATGGGCGGACGCCCCGAACCCGTAGATCCCCAGCCTGCCGCCGGGAGGCAGTTCGGCCCGCTCCAGGGCCCGGTAGCCGATGATCCCGGCGCACAGGAGCGGAGCCAGTTCCTCGTCCGGAAGCCCTTCGGGCAGCCGGTAGGCGAAGCGGGCGTCGGCCACCGTGTACCCGGCGTAGCCGCCGTGCAGGTCCCAGCCCGTGTACCGGGAGGCCGGGCAGAGATTCTCCCGGCCCGCCAGGCAGTACCGGCACCGGCCGCAGGTGCCCGCCAGCCAGGCCACGCCGACCCGGTCGCCGGGAGAGAAGTCCTGAACCCCCGGACCGCAGCGAAGAACACGACCCACGACCTCGTGGCCCGGGGTGCACCGCGGCGTGCGCGGCGGGAGGTCGCCCTCGGCGAGGTGGAGGTCCGTCCGGCACACACCACAGGCGGCCACCTCGATCTGCAGCTCCCACGGACCGGGCGCCGGGACGGTGTCGGCAACGGGTGAAACGAGGACCACGAACGGCGGATCAAAAGCGGGCCGCTCTGCGATCTCTTGATCATCCTGACTTCAATGATCTGAGGTCAGGAGGAAGAGAGGGTGATCCGCGTGGAGGACTGGGCCGAGATTCGTCGATTGCACCGGGCGGAGGGACTGTCCGCCCGAGCCGTGGCCCGACAGCTGGGGATCTCCCGTGGCACCGTGTTGCGCGCGCTGGCCTCGGACCGGCCACCGAAGTACCAGCGGCCGCTGAAGGGCTCGGCGGTCGATGCGGTGGAGCCGGCGATCCGTGAGCTGCTGAAGCAGACGCCGACGATGCCGGTCACGGTGATCGCGGAGCGCATCGGCTGGGAGCGCGGGCTGACGATCCTGCGCGAGCGGGTCCGCGAGCTGCGGCCGGCCTACCTGCCCGTCGACCCGGTCTCGCGGACCGTCTACCGGCCCGGCGAGCTCGCACAATGCGACCTGTGGTTCCCGCCGGTCGACATCCCACTCGGCTACGGCCAGGCCGGGCGCCCACCCGTGCTGGTCCTCGTCTCCGGCTACTCGCGGGTCATCACGGCCCGGATGCTGCCCTCCCGGCAGAGCGGCGACCTGATCGACGGCCACTGGCGCCTGCTCACCGCCTGGGGCGCCGTCCCGAAGATGTTGGTCTGGGACAACGAGGCGGGCGTCGGCAAAGGCAGGCTGACCAGCGAGTTCGCCGCGTTCGCCGGACTTCTGGCGGTCAAGGTCCACCTCTGCCGGCCCCGCGACCCGGAGGCGAAGGGCCTGGTCGAGCGCGCCAGCGGCTACCTGGAGACCAGCTTCCTGCCCGGACGCACCTTCACCGGCCCCGACGACTTCAACACCCAGCTGAGCGCCTGGCTGCAGATCGCCAACCGCAGACAGCACCGCTCCATCGCCGCCCGGCCGGTCGACCGCTGGGAGGCCGACCGCGCCGCGATGCTCACCGTCCCGCCCGTCGGCCCGCCCAACTGGTGGCGCTTCCACACCCGCATCGGCCGCGACCACTACATCCGCGTCGACACGAACGACTACTCCGTCCATCCCCGCGCCATCGGCAGGACGGTCATGGTCCGCACGGACACCGAGGAGGTCACCGTCATCTGCGACAACGACATCGTGGCCCGGCACACCCGCTGCTGGGCCAGACACCAGACCCTCACCGACCCCGAGCACGCCGCCGCGGCCGACGTCATGCGCGGCGAGGTGATCCACCAGCACGCCGCCCGAGCGGCCACCGCCCGGGCCGCCCTGCTGGCCCCGGACAGCCTCGGCATCGAGGTCGAGCAACGCGAACTGGGCACCTACGACCGCATGTTCACCCTCATCGAGGGCGGCGCCGGCAAGGAGGACACCTGATGACCCGCACCGCGAAGGCCACTGCCGACGCGGCGAAGGCAGACAGCCCCACGGCCCGCACGGGCCGGCAGACCGCCGCCGACCTGGCCTTCCTCGCCCGCGCCATGAAGGCCCCCGCACTGCTGGACGCCGCCGAACGCCTGGCCGAGCGCGCTCAGGCCGAGTCCTGGACCCACACCGAGTACCTGGTCGCCTGCCTGCAGCGCGAGGTCTCCGCCCGCGACAGCCACGGCGGCGAGGGCCGCATCCGCGCCGCCCGCTTCCCCGCGGTCAAGACCATCGAGGAACTCGACCTCGCCCATCTGCGGGGCATGACGCGCCAACAACTCTCCCATCTGGGAACATTGGACTTCATAGCGGCCAAGGAGAACGCCGTTTTTCTGGGGCCGCCGGGCACCGGCAAGACGCACCTGGCCACCGGCCTCGCGGTCCGGGCCTGCCAGGCCGGGCACCGCGTCGCCTTCGCCACCGCTACCCAGTGGGTCGACCGCCTCGCCGCCGCCCACCACACCGGCCGCCTCCAGGACGAACTCGTCAAGCTCAGCCGCTACCCGCTGATCGTGATCGACGAGGTCGGCTACATCCCCTTCGAGGCCGAGGCAGCGAACCTGTTCTTCCAGCTGATCTCGAACCGATACGAGAGGGCCAGCGTGATCGTCACCTCGAACAAGCCCTTCGGACGCTGGGGAGAGACCTTCGGCGACGAGACCGTCGCAGCCGCCATGATCGACCGACTCGTCCACCACGCCGAGGTCCACTCCCTCAAAGGAGAGTCCTACCGCATGCGCGGCCGCGAACTCGGCCGCACCCCGACCACCAACAACGACTGAACAAGACTGCACAACGGCTCCCGATTAAGACCGACCGGCAAATGGATCACTTGAGGCGTCGGGTGGTGGGCCGGCCGTCCCAGCGGTAGCGGCTCGTTGCCCGGCGGATCAGCATGCGGAGCGTGACGAGGGCGGCGGCGAGGTAGAGGTAGAAGTCCACGACGCTGCCGCTCCTCTCGGTGCAGCGCCGGAGCTTGCCGTAGTCGTTCATCCACGAGTGCGTGCGCTCGACCACCCAGCGCTTGCCGGCCTGGATCGGGGCGGGCACGCCCTTGCGGGCGATCTCCGCGGTGAAGCCCAACTGGGCTATCAGCGAACGGGACTTGGCGCTGTCGTAGCCGCGGTCGAGGTTGACGTTGACGGCTTCCGGCAGCGCGCCGACCTGGTCCTTGGCGGCGTCCAGGGTCGGGCCGAGCAGGGGCGAGTCGTGCCGGTTGGCCCCGTCGGAGACGATCCCGAGCGGGACGCCGCAGGCGTCGGTGGCGACGGAGCGCTTCAGACCCTGCTTGCCCCGGTCGACCGGCGAGCGCCCGGCCTTGTCACCGCCGGACGGGGCCTTGGTGATACAGCCATCCACCGAGATCTCGCCCAGACCGAGGCCGATCATCCGGTCGTAGGCCTCGAGCGCGAGAGCGTGCACAGATTCGGAAATCCCTTGCTCGGCCCACTCTTTGACACGCCGCCTGATCGTGCGGTCGGAGCATCCAGGGGTGGAGACGCGCTCGTAGCCGGAGCCGTGGACCAGCGCGAGCACGATGTGCTCGAAGACCGTCCGGTCAGCGATCCGGCGGCGGTGGCAGCCCAGCGGATGGTTCGCGACGAACGCTTCCCGGGCAGGCAAGAGTGCAGCGAACTGGTCCCAGAGGGGTTCGAGCAGGCAAGATGGCAGCGCGGGCACGGCCGTCCTTCGTGATCACTGAGCGTAGAGAACTCCATGATCACGTGGACCCGTGCCCGTACTGCATCCACCCCGCCTTACGTGCGACAGCGACTGCCTATTGCCGGTCGGTCTAAACTTGAGTTTTAACCTTCCGTGATCGCCTGATGCCCGATCTGTTCACCCACATGGGGATTCGCCGGAAATGGCGACGACCTCTGGTTCACGCTGTGTGATGTCGAGTCTCACAACGGGTCGGAGGTCGTCGGTGTCCAGTGTGGTCCATGCGGCTGTGCAGATGTCGGGTTTGGTCGAACTGTCCTCCTTTCGGATGGAGTTGTTCGGTGCGTTGCCGCGCCGCGCGGACGCGTTGTTCGAGCTGGTGGACGCGGTGCTGTGTGCGGACGGGCCGGTGGTGTCGCTGCCGGAGTTGAGCCTGGAGTCGGTGCACCGGCGCGGCCACGGGGCGATGTACGACGCTCTGGCGAACGGCCGGATCGATGTCGGACGACTGCGGCTGGCTCTGGCCGCGCTTGAGTTGCCGCGCGGGGCGGATCGGCAACTGTCGATCGCGGTGGACGTGACGCCCTGGCCGAGGCCTGACGCGGAGTGCTCGCCGGCCCGCCTGCACTGCTACCGGCCGTGCCGGTGCGACGGCGTCCGGCAGACGATTCCAGGCTGGCCGTACCAGGTCGCCGCCGCGCTGGGCGGCGGCCGCTCGTCCTGGACCGGGGTGCTCGACGCGGTCCGTATCGGGCCTGGCGACGATCCTACGGCGGTCACCGCCGCCCAGATCCGCGACCTGCTGGAACGGCTTCGTGAGGCCGGGCAGTGGCGCGACGGCGACCCCGAGGTGCTGTTCGTCCTGGACTCCGGCTACGACATCGTGCGCCTGACCTGGTTGCTGCGCGAGGAGCCGGTGCGGCTGCTCGGCCGGATCCGCTCCGATCGCGTGATGCACCACCCGGCCGGCCGCCGCAAGGGACCGTGGCCCGGCCGGCAGCCCCGCCACGGGGAGGAGTTCCGCCTCGCCCACTCGGCCACGCATCCGGATCCGGTCCAGGAGTCGGCCACCCGCCATGACCGGTTCGGCGCCGTGACCGCCCGCTGCTGGGGGCGCCTGCACCCGAAGCTGGAACGCCGCCAGGGCGGCTGGACCGGCCACGAGGGCGAACTTCCCATCGTCGAAGGCACGTTGGTTCACCTGGTGGTCGAGCACCTGCCAGGCAACCGGGACCCGAAACCGTTGTGGCTGTGGCATTCGGTCCCCGACGCGACTGCCCACGATGTCGACCGGCTGTGGCGTATCTTCCTGCGGCGATTCGACCTCGAGCACACGTTCCGCTTCCTCAAGCAGACTCTCGGCCTCACCCGGCCCCGCCTCCGCCACCCCGAACAGGCCGACCGGTGGGCCTGGCTCCTCGTGGCCGCCCACACGCAACTCCGCCTCGCCCGTCCCCTCGCCGAGGACCTCCGCCGCCCCTGGGAGAAACCCCTCGACCCCGGCCGCCTCACCCCGGCCAGGGTCCGCCGCGGCTATCACCGGATCCGCCGGATTGTCGGCACTCCCGCGAACCCGCCGAAAGCCACCCGCCCCGGCCCAGGCCGCCCCACCGGCAGCACCTCAGCCCCCGCACCCCGCCATCCCGTCGGAAAAAACCAGAGCAAAAAGGACAACCCCTCGACCGGAACGCCGAGGGGCAACCTTTAAATTCAAGCTAAACCGATCAGAGCGGCCCGCTTTCAGCCGTTGCCGACAGACGGTTCGCTCCGCACGTTCCAGCGGAGCCGACGAGATCGGGCCCGGGTGATCCACCACCCACGCCGTCGTGTGGATCGGGCCGCTGTCGGTTGTCGGCATCATCGGCTCCCTTCCCGCGGACTCTCCGGCGCCCGGCTCCGGCGGACGGCCCGGAACGGACTCGCCCCTCCATCGTCCACCGCCTCGGACCTCGACGGGTCGGGGTCGAACGGCCCCCGATCCGCCCTGAAGGCCCCGGTGCCGGCGGTGCCGGCAAGGACGGCACGAGTGAGAGTGGAACCACTCGGGCTTCTCTCCGCCGGCCCGGGCGGCCGCGACCTGCCGGAAGCCGAGGCGGATCCGGCCCGATCCGTCACGAGCCGGGCCCGCACCCCGGGCCGGCGCCACCAGGCGCCTGGAGGAGAAGAAGGCGACGATGAAATCGGCAGCAGGCTCCGGGGCCCGGTGCCCGGTGCCCAAGTCCACCACTTCGAGCACACCGATCACCCGGGGCGGGCAGCCGCCACCGACCGACGGTCGGGGGATCACCATTCCGATGACCGGTTTCAGGAGCGCCGGCCGGGCCCGGACGAGCGGGAGCCGGGCGGCGCCCTGCAGGTCCGTCCGGAACGAGGGAGCATGTCATGGCACATCCAGTGATCGTCGGGGTCGACGATCCCGCGAGCGCAGGTGAGGCCGTCGTCTGGGCCGTGGACGAGGCCTGGTCCCGGGGGACGCGCCTGCACCTCGTCCACGCGTGGCTCTGGGAGCCGGATCAGGCACCGGAGTCGCTGGACGCGCAGGCGGCCAGGCGGTCGGGCGAGGAGTCGCTGCGGGTCCTCGCGGAGCGGGCCGCCGCGCGGCACCGCGACGTCGAGGTCACCAGCGGGGTGGTGGATTCGAGGCCGCGCGAGGCACTGGTCGCTCTCAGCGCCGCAGCCGGCCTGCTCGTCCTGGGATCGCGGGGGTCCGGCGGATTCCAGGGCCTGCTCGTCGGTTCCACCAGCCTGCACGTCGCCGCTCATGCCGCCTGCCCGGTCGTCGTGGTCCGGGCGACCGGCGCCGGGGCCACGGACGGTGTCGCAGTCGGGGTGGAGGGACGCGGCCCGTCCGGATCCCTGCTCGATTTCGCCTTCGACAGCGCCCGCAGGCGCGGCCTGCCGTTGCGCGCGGTCCATGCCTGGAGCTTCCCGCTCGTCCTCGGGCCGGGCCACGCCCTGCCGCCCGTGTACGAGTCCGGCCACGTGGAAGCCGAGGAGCAGCGGTTGCTCGCCGAGGTCATGGCCGGATGGCAGGAGAAGTATCCGGAGGTGCCGGTCGAGGAGGATGCCGTACGGTCCGGCCCGGCGAAACACCTGGTGGCCCTGTCGAAGACGCACCAGCTCGTCGTGGTGGGCCGGCACGGGAAGCCGGAGGGCCCCGTCAGCCGGCTCGGGTCGGTCAGCCAGGCCGTCGTCCAGCACGCCCACTGCCCGGTGGCCGTCGTCCCTTCCGCCTGACTGATCCCCGACCACCGCAGCAGCCCGGGTGTTCCGATGTCCGGACCGACCGGCCCTGACGGCGGGTGCCCCGGTGGGCGAAGGGTGGGACAGCGGCGATGCACGCTGGGCCACCGACGAGACCGCACTCCTGCTCGCCGACATCCTGCCCACCTCGTACGACCGGTGACGCACAGGTTCGGTCTGGACGAGATGCAGGACGCCTGCGACGTCTTCGCCGACGCAGGGGACAACGGCGCCCTCGAGGTCGCCCTGTTCAGAACCTGACCCTGACCCAGAACCCGACCGGAGGCGAACGCGGGCGCCTGGACGGCGGCCGGCCCCTCCACGCCGGCTGTGCTGTCGTGCCCGTTCCCGCCGCTCCCTGCTGCTCCGGCGCGAATCGGGCCGCAGCTCACGGGCGGGCGTGTGGCCCGCTCCCGGAGCAAAGGGCAGGAGAAGCGGGAATAGGGCCGTTCGGCGCACCCGGCGGCCCGAGCGGCCCCCGGGAGGAGGCGCCAGGGACGCGCACGCTGGTGATTGGGCGGGGAACTCCACCTATGGACCTGTCGGAGAGGCTGGCGTCATGTGCAGGACTTTCACCCGCCACCCGCTCGCGATGCCGACGAGACCGGTCACACCCGCGGTGAGGGGGTGCCCGGCTGCCGGGAGGACTGCCCGAGAGTCCCGACTGCCTGAGCCCCTGCGCGGCAGGGAGGCCGCCGTACCCGGACCGGCAGCTGCAGTACCCGGAGGTGAGCCCGGTGGTTCGCTCTGACACCCCGAACGCTGACACCCCGAACGGCGATCACTCGAACGTACGATCGGCAGAGGGGCATGGAACCGAGGAGTGCACCCGGGAACAGAGCCTGGACCTGCTCAGCCAGACGGTGATCGGGCGACTCATCCACACCGACGACGCGATGCCCGCCGTAACTCCGTCCTGCTTCACCCTGGACGGCCTCGGCGAGGTGGTCATCCCCCTGCCGGCGAGCTGGCGGGCGGAACTGATGGACGGGGAGGTGGTCGGGTTCCAAGCGGACCGCTTCGACGAGCAGACGCTTCAGGGCTGGACCGTCCTCATCGTCGGCCGGTCCCGCCTGGTGACCGACCCCGTGACGATCGCGGACCTGGACCACCGGGGTCCGCTCCAGTGGGGACACCGACCGACCAGGGGATACCTGAGCATCCAGTCGGAGCTGGTCACCGGCCGACGGTTCGGATCCTGACCTCACCGGCGCCACTTGGGCACACGCCGGTCCCGGCCCCCGGAACGAGGGCCGGGCCCGTTCCCCGGAGAGGAGGAGCGCCATGGCACCCGCACGTCCCAGGGCCGCCGGCCGTGCCATCAGGACCACCCTCCGCATGCATGTCATGAGGGCGGCCGGCCGGGAGTCGAACCCCCTCGGCCGTCGCAGTGACGTACAGCGCAGCCGGCTCGTCCTCGCCCTCACCTTTGCCCTGCTCGTCTCCTTCGCTCTCGCGCTGCTGACGGCGCTGGCCGTCCTGCGTGCCGGCCAGTGGGAGGCACGGTCCGAAGGACAGCACCGCCACCGGGTCACCGCGACCACCGTGTCGGCGGCCGTGGCGGACAGGACGGGTTCACGATCCGGGGTCGGTGGTTTCCACGCGCAGGCGGTCTGGCACTTCCCGGCCGGCGTGCGCGGCAGCGGCCCGATCGAGGTCGGTTCGGTCGCTCCCGCAGGAACGGAGCGCACGATCTGGGTCGACGACCACGGGCGGAAGGCCTCCGCGCCCCGACCGGGGACGGAAGTCGCCACGACGGCCGTCCTGACCGGGACGGGAACCATGACGCTGGTGTCGGGCGCCGTCTTCGCGGCCTACTGGCTCGGGAACCGCAGGATCGACCGACGCACCACGGCGGCCTGGGCGAAGGAGTGGGAGGGCGTGGAACCCGAGTGGTCCGGCCGTCCCCGTCACCAGGGGTCGGGCGACCAGTGAGTGCCCGCCCCTCGCCCTGCCCGGACCGGCGCGGTCGGCAGGCCCTTACCTCGCCACCGATGACATGCTGGACCGCAGGAGGTGGATGGCCATGACCGGAAGCAGCCCCCTGCCCGAGAAGCCTCGTGGGGCCCCGCCCGCTCCGGGGGGTGTCGCCGAACGCATCGCCTTGCGCTCCCGACAGCTCGGAATCACGCGCGAAGAGCTGGCGAATGGAGCAGGCATGTCACTCCGGTACCTCCAGCACCTGGAGGAACTCGGCGAGGCCTTCGACCCGGCCGCCGTCGTGCGGCTGGCCGCTGTTCTGCAGATGACCTACGACGAACTCCTGCACGGGCGTACCGACCTCCCGCCGGGTCAGCCTCCCCCGGGACCGCACCCCACGTTGATGAAGCTGACCCCGGACGAATGCTGGGACCGGCTGTCGGACCACGGCATCGGGCGGGTGGCCCTGTCCTCGGAGTCCGGCCCCGCCATCCTCCCGGTCAACTACCTGGTCGATGCGCATTCGGTCGTCTACCGGACCTCCCGAGGGGGCGCCGCGGCCGCTGCCGAGGGCAGCGAGGTCGCCTTCGAGACGGACCACCTGGACGAGACCGACAGCAAGGGCTGGAGCGTGCTCGTGGTCGGCAAGGCCGAAGGGATCGACGAGGACACCGAGAGACGGCTCGCAGCTCAGCCGGGTGCGCAGCCCTGGGCAGCCGGGATCCGTGACCTGTGGATCAGGATCACCCCGACCCGGATCACCGGCCGGTTGATCGGGAGCACCTGACCGGACCACCCGTACCCGTCCGCGCCGCGGGCCGCCCGACCGGCAGAGCCTCGCTCGCGAACCTCGGTACGGCCCGGTTCAGGCCGTGACGGAGGGCGCCCCCGAAGGGAGCGCCACGGTGAAGGCGGTCTTCCCGGGGTGGCTGGCGAGCGTCACGGCGCCGCCGTGGGCGGACACGACGGCTTGGACGATCGCCAGCCCGAGGCCGGTGCTCCCATGGGTCCGGGCTCGGGCCCGGTCGCCGCGTACGAAGCGCTCGAAGACCCGGGGTGCGACCTCGGGGTCGATGCCGGGGCCGGTGTCGGTGACGGTCAGCAGCACCCGGTCCTCGCCGCGTTCGAGCGCCAGCGTCACCTCGGTGCCGTCGGGGGTGTGGGTGCGGGCGTTGGTGAGCAGGTTGGCCACCACCTGGCGCAGCCGGTCACCGTCCCCGGGGACCACGACCGGCTCCTCGGGCAGGACGAGCCGCCAGCGGTGGTGCGGCCCGGCGGCGCGGGCGTCGTCGGTGCAGTCCAGGGCCAGCCGGGTCAGGTCGACACTGCCGTGTGCCAGTGGCCGGCCGGCGTCGAGCCGGGCGAGCAGGAGCAGGTCCTCGACGATGGCGCCCATCCGCCGGGACTCGGCGTCGATGCGGGTGAGCGAGTGGCGTACCGGCTCGGCCATCGGGCCCTGGTGCCGTAGCGCCAGTTCGGCGTGGCCCCGGACGGTGGCGACCGGGGTGCGCAGTTCGTGACTGGCGTCCGCGGCGAACGCACGTAGCCGCGCCTCCACGGCCTGCCGCTGGGCGAGGGCGTCCTCGATGTGTCCCAGCATCCGGTTGAGCGCCGCTCCGACTCTGCCGACCTCGGTCCGAGGGTCGTCGTCCCTCACCCGGACGCTGAGTTCGACCTCCCCACTGGCCAGCGGCAGGGCCCCGACACGCTCGGCCGCTGCCACGACGCGCCCGAGCGGGCGCAGTGAGAGGCCGATCCAGAACGCGCCGGCCGCGGTGGCGGCTGCCAGCGCGATGGCGAACACCACGAGTTCCACGGTGATCAGTTGATGGGTCGTGGCCTCCAGAGGGTGCAGCGGCAGGCCGGTGACCAGGACGTCGCCGTCCTGGCCGGCGATGGCGCGCAGCCGGTAGCCGCCGAGTCCGGACAGGTGCACGCTCCGGGCCCCACCGTCGACCGGCAGCGCGGCCAGTGCCCGCTGGTCGGCGGGGGTCAGCTGCACCAGGTCGTCGGTGTCGGCCGGGGTGTTCCCGGCGGCGACCTCGGCGTCGTCGGCGTCGCCGTCGACCACCCCGGCGTTGGTCACCCTGCCGTCCAGCAGCCTGGCGCCGAAGGTGCCCGGCGCCTGGGCCCGGGTGTCACTGCGGTTCCCCGTGGTTCCCGGGGCCCGGGTGTCGCGGTGCTCCAGGCTCGCGGCATAGCGGCCGGAGGTGTCGGCGAGCTGCTGGTCGAGGCGGTCGACCAGGAAGTGGCGCAGCGCGTCGGTGGTGGCGAGGGCGACACCGCCACAGGTGAGCAGGAGCAGCGCCAGCAGTCCGGCGACCAGGCGGGCCCGCAGGGTGCGCGGCACGGGCAGGCGCGCGGCGGCGCGGCGGGCCGCCGGGCCGATCACTGCGGTGCCTTGAGCAGGTAGCCGGCCCCGCGGACGGTGTGGATCATCGGTGGCCGGCCGGCGTCGATCTTCTTGCGCAGATAGCTGATGTAGAGCTCGACGACGTGGGCCTGGCCGCCGAAGTCGTACGACCAGACGGCGTCCAGGATCTGTGCCTTGCTCAACACCTGCCGGGGGTGGCGCATCAGAAGGCGGAGCAGGGCGAACTCGGTGGGGCTCAGGTCGACGGTGTCACCGGCGCGGGTGACCTCCCGGGCCTGCTCGTCCAGCACCAGATCCCCCAGGACCAGGGCGTGCGCCGGGGGTTCGACGCGCTCCGGCTGCACCGGGGTGGCCCGGCGAAGCAGGCCGCGAAGGCGCACCACCACCTCGGCGAGACTGAAGGGCTTGGTGACGTAGTCGTCCCCCCCGGCCGCCAGCGCGGCGATCCGGTCCTCCACGGCGTCCCTGGCGGTGAGGAACAGGACGCGCACCTCGGGCCTGGCAGCGTGGATCCGCTCCAGTACCTCCATGCCGTCGAGGTCGGGGAGCATCATGTCGAGCACCACGGCGTGCGGGTTCCACTTCGCGGCGAGCGCCACGGCGCTCGGCCCGTCCTCGGCTCCGCGTGCCTGCCAGCCCTCGTACCTGAGCGCGCCGCAGAGCACCTCGACCAGGTCGGGCTCGTCGTCGACGACCAGGATCCGCCAGGGTGACGGGTCGGCGGTGGGGGCGGTGTCCATGCGGGTCCAAGGGCTCGGGGGCGGCGGCTGGATCCATTCTCGCTCCCCGATGAGAAGCCGATGAGATCCACTTCCGTCCGAATGCCTGGTCCAACGTCCCTGACCTGCGCGAACGCGCTGACCGGCGGGGATCGGCCGCATCGCGTTCAGAGGGAACTGAGAGCTTGCGGTGCCAGGGTGGCCTGCAGCGATACCGGACGGAGAGGAGGTCGCGATGGGTGCACTGACACAGGCGGGTGGCGCCGGGCCCACGAGGACGGCCCGCCACGGCTCGGCCGGGCGGAGCCTCCCGCCGGGGGCGGTGGCACGGCTAGTACAGGCAGCGATCGCCCTGGGGGCCGCCGGAGTCCTGGCGATCTGGTGGCAGGGCACCGCCGGAGTGAGCGGTGCCGCCGACTGGCTCACCGGTGCCGGACGCATCACCGGCCTGCTGGCCGGGTACGCCGCACCGGTCCTGCTGCTCCTGATGGCCCGCATACCCCTGCTGGAACGCGAGGTGGGCGCGGACCGCCTGGCCCGCTGGCACGCGGCTGGCGGGCGCTACCTGGTCGGCCTGGTCGCCGTGCACGTCCTGACCATCACCTGGGGCTACGCGCTGACCGACGGTCGCGGGCTGGTCGGTGAGGGCGTGCGGCTGGTGTTCCACTACCCCGAGATGATCAAGGCGGCGCTGGCCACCCTGATCATGTTCGGCACCGGCCTGGTGAGCGCGCGGGCCGCCCGCCGCCGGATGAGCTACGAGGTCTGGTACTACCTGCACCTGGCGACGTACCTGGCCGTCGCACTCGGCTTCGGCCACCAACTGGCCGACGGCGCCGACCTCGGCGGCGGCCCCGAACGCGCCGCCTGGTACGCCCTGTACCTGGGCACCGCCGCCCTGCTCGGCTGGTACCGCCTCGCCGTCCCGTTCCTGCGCGACCGCCGCCACCGGATGCGTGTGGCCGAAGTCCGTCCGGAAGGCCCGGGCGTGGTCTCACTGTTCGTCACCGGCGAGCGCCTCGACCAACTCGGCGCCGAGGCAGGCCAGTTCTTCCGTCTCCAGTTCCAGGCCCCCGGTCTGCGCTGGGCGGCCAACCCGTACTCGCTCTCCGCGCCGCCGCACCCGCGGTACCTGCGCTTCACCGTCAAGGACCTCGGTGGTCACAGTGCCGCCGTCGCCCGGCTGAAGCCCGGCACCCGCGTGCACGCCGAGGGCCCGTACGGAGCGTTCACCGCCGGGCAGCGCCGGGGACGCAAGGTGCTGCTGCTCGGGGCCGGGGTCGGGATCACCCCGCTGCGCGCCCTGTTCGAGACCCTGCCCGGCCGGGTCACCCTCGTCCAGCGCGCCCGCCGGCCGCAGGACGTCCTCTTCCGGGACGAACTGGCGGGCGTCGCCGCCACCCGCGGCGCCCGGGCGCACGAACTGCTCGGCACCCGGGCCGAGATCGGCGACCTCGGTACCGCGCTGCGCAGGCTGGTCCCGGACCTCGCGGCGCACGAGGTCTACCTCTGCGGACCGCCGGCCTTCGCCGAGGAAGCCGTACGAGTGCTGCGGACCGCCGGGGTGCGGCGCTCGCGCATCCACGTCGAATCCTTCGAACTCTGAGCCGCCGGCTCCGACCCGCCACCAGTCCCGAACCACCCGACCGCTGAGGAGAACCCCGTGCGCAGAGCAGTCATCACCAGCAGTGCCACCGTGGCAGGGGTGATCCTGCTGCTCTCGCTCAAACCGCACGACACGGCCACGGGCGGCGGTGTCATCAGTTCCGGCGGCTCGGCCGCGCCGGCCCCGGCGGCCACGTCCGCGCCCGCGGCCTCCGCGCCCTCCGCACCGGCTCCGTCGGCGCCGTCCGCCCAGGCCACCACCGGTGCCTCGCGCTCGGTGACCGGCGACGCGGCCAACACACGCTACGGAGCCGTCCAGGTCAAGGTCACCCTGGACGGCAGCAGGATCTCGAAGATCGACGTGATCCGGTACCCCAACCGCGACCGCCGCGACCAGGAGATCAACGGTTTCGCGCTGCCGCAGCTCAACCAGGAGGCGATCACCGCCCAGAGCGCGCACATCGACGTGGTCTCGGGCGCGACGTACACCAGCGACGGATACACCCGGTCCCTGCAGAGCGCCCTCGACCAGGCCGGACTGTGACGGTGGGCGCCGACGCCCCCGTCCTCCCGCCGGCCCGGCCGGCCGTCCTGAGGCACGCCGAACACGTCATGGGGACGGTGTTCTCCTTCACCGTCCACGACCCCACCGCCGAGACGGGCCCTGCGCTGCGCCGGATCGTCCGGCGGTTGCACCGGATCGACGAGGTGTTCTCCACCTACCGGCCCACGTCCGACATCAGCAGGCTGGGGCGCGGCGAACTGACACTCGTTCAGTGCGATCCGGAGGTCGCCGAGGTGCTGGAGCGGTGCCGCGAGACCGCGGACGAGACCGACGGCTGGTTCACCGACCACCCGGGGGGCCGGCTCGACCCGAGCGGGTGGGTGAAGGGCTGGGCCGTCGAGGAGGCCTCCCGGTCCCTGCGAGCGGCCGGTTCCGCCCGGCACAGCGTGGGCGGCGGCGGTGACGTCCAGACCTGCGGAGGCCCGTGGCGGATCGGTGTCGCCGACCCGCTGAGCCCGGGCGGCCTCGCCGCGGTCGTGACCGGCCACGACCTCGCGGTCGCCACCTCCGGCGTGGCGGAGCGCGGCGCCCACATCATCGACCCGCACACCGGCCGCCCGGCCGAGGGCATGCTCTCCCTCACCCTGGTGGGCCGTCACCTGGCCCGCACGGACGCCTGGGCCACCGCCGCGTTCGCGATGGGCCCCGGGCGCGCCCTCGACCGGGTCGAACGGCGCCCGGGGACCGAAGCCCTCGCCGTTCTGGCCGACGGCACCCGACGGTGGACCTCCGGCCTGCCACGGCACCTCGCTCCTTCCGTACCGTCAGCCGCCGGGCCGGCACGGTGGAGGCTTCCGCCCACCGGCTGACCACCTGACCCGCCCCGTTCGTGACCCACGCGGGTCTCACGAGGCGGACGCCTCCTGGCCGGCGCTTCCCTGCCCGGGGTCGCCCGTGGATGATGGGGGCCGGTCGCGAGCACAAGGTGGAGGCTGGGCCGACCATGAGTGACCATGTCCACGGTTCCTTCACCCGCAGCGTGCGGCTTCCTGAAGGCGTGCAGGAGCAGGACATCACCGCCACCTTCGACAAGGGCGTGCTGACGGTGAAGGCCCCGATGGGCGAGGTCGAGAAGCAGGCCCGCCGGATCGAGATCGCGGGCGGTTCCGCGGGGTGAGGCCGGACGTCGTTGCTATGCCGCTCACCGTCCCGATGTGCTCAGGGGCACTTGACGCGCTGTCGTGAGCCGCCGGATCCGAGGGCGGAGCCCGCAGGGGCGGCGGTGCGCTGCGCTTGTCCCCTGCGGCCACCGTCGCCGATCCCTGGTTCCGATGGATCGGCGACGTGCTTGTGGACGGGGGCGCGACCCGGGTGCCCACCCGCTCCGGGCGCTCATCGTTCGCCCTCCCGGTCCGCCGCTCGACCGGTGCAGCCGGGGGCACACCTGCGTGCGGGCGCGAGCCGCCGCCACCTGTGGCAATGTCGGCGTCAGCGCACAGCTGGTCGAGGCGCCGCCCGTTGTTGCGGCCCCGGAGCCGCTTGCGCGCGGCACCGGCGCCAACAGCAGGAGGACGTGTGCGAGGACCGATCGTGGTCGGATTCGACGGATCGCCCGAGAGCGCCGCCGCCGCCGACTGGGCCGCCCGTGAGGCAGTCCGCCGCCGCCTACCGCTGCAACTCGTCCAGGCATGGCCCTGGCCCCGGAACGACGTGCTGGGAAGCGAGGACGCCGTGCGGTGGGGCCGAGCGCGGCTCACGAGCAAGGAGGCCGATATCCGCACGCGGTTTCCCAGCGTGGAGGTGAGCTCCGAACACCTGCCGGGAGCCCCGAACGCGGTGCTGCAGGCGGCCGGGCGCAACGCCGCCGTACTGGTGCTCGGTTCACGCGGGATGGGTACCCTGCACGGCTTCCTGGCCGGTTCGGTGAGCCAGGAGGCCCTCCGGCTGGCCGACTGCCCCGTGGTGCTGGTCCGGGCCGGCAGGACGGCCGCGGACGAGCACGTGCCGACCGCCGAAGGCCGAGAGCCGGTCGACAGGCCGTACCGGGATGTCGCCCTGGGTCTGGACCTGCGCCACCCGTGCGACGCCGCCATCGCCTTCGCCTTCGAAGCCGCCGCGCTGCGTGCGGCGCCGCTGCGGGTGATTCACGCCTGGGGCACTTCTCTCGTGGGCGAATACATGGCCCTGGGTGCCACGGCGGGCTTGGCGGCGCGCGTCGAGAAGGCCGAGAAGGAGGCGCTCTCAAGCGTGTTGTGGCCCTGGCGCGAACGGTACCCGCAGGTCGTGCTGCTCCCCCGGTCGGTACTCGGGAGCACGGCGCCTGCACTTCTGGACACCTCCGCACAGGCCGGGCTCCTGGTGCTGGGCCGTCGCAGCCGGCCTTCGCCGCTCGGGCCGCACCTCGGTCCCGTCGCCCACGCGGCCGTCCACCATGCGGTGTGCACGGTCGCCGTGGTGCCCTGCCGCTGACGCGACCGCCGCGGTCGACCCTCGTTCGCTCCGGGCCTGCGGCGGCCGCGCCCCAGACCGACCGATGGACTCGACACCGGTGGCAACACACCGGAATGGCACACCGCCGCCTCCAGTGCTCGACGGCCCGGCGGTGCCGGCGATCGGCGACGACTCGCGGCCGGTGGGCGCGCCGCAGCGCTCGCACGACCGGGTGGGAGGTCGGAGCCGCCGTCCAGCAACTGGGTGACTGTCGATCCTCCCGCACCCGGTCAGGCTCAGTGGTAGGGCACCACCGCGACCGGGCAGCGTACATGGTGGATCACCGCATGTGCCACCGGGCCGAGGTGTGTTCCACCCGTCCTGCGGCGGTGGCGGGCCCCGATCACCAGCAGCTCGGCCGTCGCCGCGGCGTCGACCAGGGCGAGTCCGGCGTGGCTGCGGAGCAGCTCCGTTGCTGCCGGCAGGTCGGGGAACGCGGCCAGCCAGGGTTTCACTGCATCCTCCAGCGCCTCCCGTTCCGGGCCCGCCAGTTCGTCCTCCAGGCCGCCGATCGCGCCGAAGTGCATGTACTCCGTACCGGCGGGCGGTCCCCAGGCGTGCAGCACGGTCAGCGGAACTCCGCGCAGGGCGGCTGTCTCGAAGGCGAAGGCCAGGACCTGCGGGCACGGGTGTGCGAGGTCCAAACCCACGACCAGGCCCCGTTGCGTCAGGTTGTCCGGACCCGGCCCGTCCGTCAGGTCGGACGGCGGACGCACCAGGACGACCGGGCAGGCGGCGTGACCGAGGACCTGCTGGCTCACCGATCCGACCAGGAAGCCGCGCAGCGCGCCGAGCCCGCGCGAGCCGAGGACCAGGACCGAAGCCCGGTGCGAGGCGGCCTTCAGCACACCGACCGCGTCGTCCGGCAGGTGCTGTGCGCGTACCTCCAGGCCGGGGAAGCGGGATCGGACGTCGTCCGCCTGTACAGCCAGTTGCTCACGCCCTCGGCGCTCGGCCTGTCCGGTGACCTGGGATCCGCTCGGCTCCCACGGCCGTGCCTGGAGGATCTCCAACGGAAGCTCGCGGCGGGTGGCCTCGCCGGCGGCCCATTCCACGGCCGCCCGGCTCGGGCCCGATCCGTCGAATCCGACGATCATCATTGTGCCCACTGCGTGCCTCCGGTGCCGGGTTCGTGCTCAGGGTGAGTGGGTCCCCGTTCCCATGGTGCCGGTCAGGCTTCACCCGCGCCCTGCCGCGGGCACGTCGACTCGGACAACGGCCTGGCCGCGGGAGTCGGGGGATCCGGTGGCACTGCGGCCAGTCGGGCTCCTTCCGGTAACCTCCTACCGTGACCGGTGACGAGGCGATCAGTGACGCGCAGCGCCCGCCGGGCCAGGTGGCGGCCGGGTCTCCTGATGGCAGTGAGGGCCGTGCCGCTGCTCCGATTCCCGCGGCGCGTCGCCGGTACCGGTCGGACGGAGCCGGGGCATCGTCGGTCGAGCCATGAGAACGGCAGGGCGCGGCCGTCCGGGAGCGGACCGGCCCCTCCGCATCACCGTAGGACGGGTACCGACGGCACGAGCAGGGCCGGTCGGCCCGTACCCCCGGCCCGGTCCCCGTCGCGGGAGGGCCGACTGCCACGGGCACCCGGGGCTGCCGAGCCCCCCGGCGAGGGATAACGACGCGGCGGGGGCCAGGAAGCGGCGGGCCGGATCTCGGGCTCCTCGGCCCGCGCCAGCGTGGGGCCTCGGCGAAGTCGGCTCCATGGCCGCGCCGACGACGCTGCCGTGGACCCGCCGGTGCTCGCAATGGGGCACCAAGACTCCGGCTGCCTCGGCGCAGGGCAGCCACGACGAGTGGTTCGGGGCTCGTGACCGTTCCTCGCCCGGTCACCTTCAGGTGAAGGCCGGCGGCTCTCCCTCACGCCGCTCCCCAGCCGCCCCCGCCCGGTGTACGGATCTCCAAAGCGTCCCCCGCTCCGACTTCGACGGTGCCGCAGCCGGGCAAATCGTCGACGGTGCCGTCCGCGCGCAGGACCCGGTTGGCGCCCAGGGCGCCGCCGGAGCCGCCGTCGAGTCCGTACGGGGGGACACGGCGGTGGCTGGACAGGATGCTGACGGTCATCGGCTCGCGGAAGCGCAGCCGTCGGAGCGTGCCGTTGCCGCCGTGCCGGCGGCCGGCACCCCCGCTGCCGGGACGGATGGAGAACTCCTCGACGAGAACGGGTAGGCGCCATTCCAGGACCTCGGGGTCGGTGAGGCGGGAGTTGGTCATGTGGGTCTGGACGGCGTCCGCCCCGTCGAAGTCCGGGCCGGCACCGGAACCCGAGGCGATGGTCTCGTAGTACTGGTGCTCCGCGTTGCCGAAGGTCACGTTGTTCATCGTGCCGGAGCCCTCGGCCTGCACGCCGAGCGCGGCGTAGAGCGCGCCGACGATGGCCTGCGAGGTCTCGACGTTGCCGGCGGCGACGGCGGCCGGGTGCTCCGGGGCGAGCATCGAGCGGGGCGGGACGACGATCCGCAGCGGGCGCAGGCAGCCGTCGTTGAGCGGGATGTCGTCGGCGACGAGGGTGCGAAAGACGTACAGGACGGCGGCGGTGACGACCGCGGAGGGGGCGTTGAAGTTGCTGCCCAGCTGGGGTGAGGTGCCCGTGAAGTCGATCGTGGCGCAGTGGTTGTGGCGATCCACGCGGACCGAGACGGCGATCACGGCGCCCGAGTCGGTCTCGTAGCGGTACGACCCGTCGGACAGGCCGTCGACGGCGCGGCGGACCGCCTGCTCGGCGTTGTCCTGGACGTGCCGCATGTAGGCCTGGACGACATCGAGGCCGAAATGGTCGATCATCGCGTTGACCTCGTCGACACCTTTGCGGTTGGCCGCGATCTGGGCACGCAGGTCGGCAAGGTTGGTGTCGGGGGCGCGGGACGGGTAGGGCCCCTCGGTGAGCAGCCGGAGGGTTTCCTCCTCACGCAGCTGCCCGTTCACCACGAGTGGCCAGTTGTCGAAGAGCACGCCCTCCTCGTGGATCTCGTGGCTGTCGGCGGGCATCGAGCCGGGGACGGTACCGCCGATCTCGGCGTGGTGGCCACGGGAGGCGACGAAGAACAGGACTTCGGTGCCGTCCGGGTCGAAGACCGGCGTCACCACGGTGATGTCCGGCAGGTGGGTGCCGCCGTGGTAGGGGTCGTTGACGGCGTAGGTACGACCTGGGCGAAGGTTCCGGCCGCGTCGGCGCAGCACCTCCTTGACGGTGGTGCCCATCGAGCCGAGGTGGACGGGGATGTGTGGGGCGTTGGCGACGAGGTTGCCCTCCGGGTCGAAGAGCGCGCAGGAGAAGTCCAGCCGCTCCTTGATGTTGACCGACTGGGCGGTGGACTCCAGCCTGGCGCCCATCTGTTGGGCGATCGCCATGAAGAGGTTGTTGAAGACCTCCAGCAGGACCGGGTCGGCGGTGGTCGGGACGGCCTCCCCTGCGTGGTCCCTGATCTGTTCGACCAGCAGGTGGCCCGCGGAGGTGACCGTGGCCTCCCATCCGTCGTCCACCACGGTCGTGGCGTTGGCCTCGGCGATCACGGCCGGGCCGGTCACGGTGTCGTCCGGCCGCAATGACTCACGTTCCAGCAAGGGGACCGGGCGCCACCGGCCGCCGGTGTGGAGGGACACCGTGGCGGGTGGCGCGGGGTCCTCGGGCACGGGGGCGATTACGTCGAGTCCAGGCTGTTCGGTGAGACCGAGACCCTCGACGGCGAGAGCCTCGATCACGAGTGGACGGTCCATCAGGAAGGAGTAGGTGGACCGGTGTCGCTCTTCGAACTCGGCCTCCATGCGGACTGGTTCGCCCAGTTCGACGGCGATCGCGGTGTCGGTTCCCTGGTAGCGCAGTCGGGCCCGGTACGTCAGCCGGATTCGATCCCGTGGAACACCCTGGTCGAGCAGCTCGCCTGTGGCGACCCCCGCCAACTCGTCAGCGAGAGCCCGCACGGCGCCCATCTCCGCTTCGGCCAAAGGACGTTCGACGGCGTGCTCGCGTAGGACGGTGGTGTCGGCCAGCCCGATGCCGAGCGCGGACAGCACCCCGGCCATCGGCGGGACGAGTACCGTGCGGATGCCGAGCGCCTCCGCCACCTGGCATGCGACCTGGCCTCCCGCGCCGCCGAAGGTGGTGAGCGCGTAGCGGGTGACGTCGTGGCCCTGCTGGACGGAGATGCGCTTGATCGCGTTGGCGATGTTGACCACCGCGATCCGCAGGAAGCCCTCCGCCACCTCCGCCGCGGACATGTCGCCTATCTCGCCGGAAAGTTCGCTGAATCGACGCCGCGTCAGATCCAGGTCGAGTGGCTGATCGCCGTCCGTTCCGAAGACCTGCGGGAAGTGCTCCGCGTCGATGCGGCCGAGCAGCAGGTTGGCGTCGGTGAGGGTGAGCGGTCCGCCGTTGCGGTAGCAGGCGGGTCCCGGGTCGGCGCCGGCCGAGTCCGGACCGACCCGCAGGCGTTCGCCGTCGAAGCGCAGCACCGAGCCGCCGCCCGCCGCGACGGTACGGATGTCCAGCATCGGCGCCCGCAGTCGCACGCCGGCGACCTGGGTGGTCACCACCCGCTCGTACTCGCCTGCGAAGTGCGACACGTCCGTGGACGTGCCGCCCATGTCGAAGCCGATCACTCGCTCGTAGCCCGCCAGTCGGGACATCCTCACCATGCCCACGATGCCGCCGGCCGGGCCGGAGAGGATCGCGTCCTTGCCCCGGAAGTGCCCCGCTTTGGCCAGGCCGCCGTTGGACTGCATGAACATCAGCCGGACACCGGCCAGTTCGTCCGACACCTGTCGGACGTAGCGGCGCAGACCGGGATTGAGGTATGCATCGACCACGGTGGTGTCCCCACGTGGCACGAGTTTCATCAACGGGCTCGTCTCGCTGGACAACGACACCTGGTCGAAACCGAGTTGCTCGGCGAGTCGGCCGATCTCCCGCTCATGGGCGGGGTGCAGGTAGCTGTGCAGGCAGACCACGGCGACGGACCGGATGCCGTGGCGCAGACAGTCGCGCAGGTCCTCGGCAAGCTGGTCGAGGTCGGGCGGGCGCAGCACCTCACCGTCGGCGGTGATCCGTTCCTCCACCTCGACCACCCTGGCGTACAGCGGTTCGGGCAGCCTGATCTCGCGGGCGAAGATCTGCGGTCGGTTCTGGTAGCCGATCCGCAGGGCGTCCGCGAAGCCGCGTGTGACGACCAGGACGGTCGGTTCGCCGGTGCGTTCCAGCAGCGCGTTGGTGGCCACGGTCGTGCCCATCCTGACCGAGTCGACGGCCGCGCCGGGCGGCAGCAGGGCCCGGATCCCCGCGACCGCCGGATCGCGATAGCGCGCCGGGTTGTGGGAGAGCAGCTTGTGGGTCAGCAGGCGGCCGTCCGGTGCCAGCGCGACCACGTCGGTGAAGGTTCCGCCTCGGTCCACCCAGAACCGCCAGCCCCTGGACACCATGACCGGCTCCCTTCGTCGTGCCGTACGGCGCTCCGTGCGTGGGGGGTCTGCGAACGAGTATCCGACCCGGCGATCCGACCGGGCAAACGGGAACATACTGGTTCTGTCGGCCGGCCCGGGAGGCAGCGATGACGATCACGGCGGTGGGAGTGCTCCGCGAGACCACGCCTGGCGAGCGCAGAGTGGCCCTCGTGCCCGAACTGGTGCCGGCCGTGGGCCGCCTGGGCATGAGGGTCCTGGTGGAGCCCGGCGCCGGCGCCCTCGTCGGCTACCACGATGCCGACTACCGCGCCGCAGGGGCCACGGTGGTGGGGCGGACCGAGGTGCTGCGCCACGCGGACGTGCTGCTCGGTGTTCACCCGCCGAACGTCGACCCGGTGCGTGCGCTGCGCCCCGGTCAGGTACTGGCGGCGATGCTGCGACCCCTCCGGATCCCGTACCTGGTCCGGCAGTGGGCGGACCGGGGCGTGACGGCGATCGGCCTCGACCTGGCGCCCGACCTGCCCGCGGCGTACCCGCTGGACGCCGAGGCCTCGCAGGCCAGGGTGGCCGGCTACCGGGCCGTACTCGTGGCCGCAGGGCGGCTGAGCCGCTGCCTGCCGCCCTGGGGTACGGCGGACGGGTTCTTCGACCCGGTCCGGGTACTGGTGGTCGGGGCTGGACACGCGGGCCTCCAGGCGATCGACACCGCCCGTCGGCTGGGCGCGCCGGTCGACGTGGTCGAACCGCGTCAACGCGAGCGTGTGGCCGCCGCCGCACTGGGAGCCCACCTGGTGGACCTGCCAGAGCTGCGCCCGGTTGTGGACGACCGGGCGCAGCTGGAGGCCGTCGACTCCAAACGTCCGGCATGGGCTGCGGGGGTGGCTGAGGCCGCCGCTCGGTGCGACATCGTGGTGACGGCCCTGGTCATGCCAGGAGTGCGGCCCCCTGTCCTGTTCCGCACGGTAACGGTGGCGCGGCTGCGGCCGGGCTCGGTGCTGGTGGACCTGGCGTCCGGTCCGGAGGGCGGAAACATCGAGGGCAGCCTGCCGGACACCACGACGCTGGTCGGTGACGGGGTCACGGTGATCGGAGCCGGTGAGTTTGCGGCGCAGGTACCCGAGACCGCTTCGCATGCCTATGCCCACAACGCGTTGGCACTGGTCGACCGCCTGTCGCACACCCGTTCGCTCGCGGGTGACCCGGTATTCGGCCCGATGCTGGTGACCGACCGCGGCGCCGTTCGCCACGGGCCCACCGGCCTGCTGCTGGCGGAGGTTCTGGCGGCCGCAGGCCTTCCGTAGACCCTCATCCGCCGACCTGGGAGAACAGCACGGCGTGTCGGGCGATCGAGCCGGCCCGGTCGGCGCACTGCTGGTAGCAGCAGCACAGCATCACGAGGTCGGTGACATCGACCGGATCGGTCGCCGCCTCGCGGAGCAGCAGCTCGTACAGCAGCCGCTGCCGTTGCCCCACGTCGTGCAGTCCGCTCAGAGTGTCGGCGACCTCCTCGGGTGCCCCGGACTCCAGGACGTCGGCGGAGCGCGCGACCAGACCCAGGGTCGCCTCGGCGAGCCCGCGCAGGGGAGCACGCAGCCGTGCGCCGATACGTGCCCGCTCCTGACGGGACCAGGCCGCCTCCAGCAGCCGCTGGGCCAGCCCTCCGAGTGCCTCCACCTCGCACCCCACGTGTACGCCCACGACGACCCCGGCCCTGCCGCCGGGCGCCAGGGCGGCGTCCTCCTCGATCCGGGTCAGGAGTTCTTCCAGGGCCTTCTCCGCGGCCGGGATCCCGTCCCGGATGTCGGCCGGGTCCGTGAGCACGGCCGACGCGCCGGCCAGCGCGGTGTGTGCCAGCCGCACCAGACCGGCGAGCTCGCGGACCAGCGCGCGGTACCCGTCGTCCCCGCCGTCAGCCATCTGTTCACTCCCGTCCTCCAGCCCCTGGACCAGTTTCGCTCCATCGCTGCCGGGCCGCCTCGGCCACGCCGGGTCCGTCACGCCGGGTCCGTCGCGTCCGGGGACGTTCCGGGCAGCTCCGGTCCGCGACGCTCCAGGTGACGGTGGTCGCGGTTTCGCCGAGGCTCGTGCGGGCCGTGCCTCGGCCTCGCCGGCACCGGAGGCCCGGGCCGGCACCGGACGATCCGACCCGGTCGGTCCGCGCCGGACGGTCGGGCTCAGACCAGTCCGGCGCCCCAGGCCCGGGCGCGGTCGAGCTCGCCGGCGCGCAGGGGACCGTCGTTGCCCTCCACGATGAAACCCTCCGGTTCGGCGACCACGTCGTAGTGGTGGTGGGAGAGCCGGTGGGCGATGCCATTGGCCGCGCCGCCGGACCGGGGCATGGCGACGCGGGTGTCGAAGGCGGCGGCGTAGGTCCCGGGCTCGGTCGTAGGGAGGTCATGGAACCAGGCCCGCAGGCCCGGTCCCTCGACGGTCTCCCGCGCTTCGGCGGCGGCCTCTTCGCGGCCCTCCTTGTGCCCCTCGGCCGAAGCGGCCATCCGGCGGCTGAGGCCGGAGGACATGCCGTGCATGTGGGTCGGTCCGCCCACCACCAACAGGTCTGCTGAGCGGGTGGCGTCGGTGGTGGCCTCAGCCACCGGGATGCAGTCAACGGCCGCTGCGGGGTCGGCCTGGTGGACGCCTTCGGCGATCGCCTCGGCGATCTCCCGGGTGTTGCCGTACATGCTCTCGTACACGATCACGGTGTGCATCGTTGCAGCCTTTCGTTACCGTCAGGTTCGCTCTGGAACTTCTGTGTGCGGGTGGCTGTTCGGCTCGGGTCGGCCGCCGGACTGGCACGCCGGCGGCACGTGGTGAATCGCGACCGGGCAGCACCCGTGGTGGATCACTGCGCGCGTGACCGGGCCGAGGACAGCTCCGCGCGGCGCGGCAGGCCGAGGAGAACTGTCCCGGTGGCAGAACTCCCGGGCCGTGGGGCCACCGCTCAGCCGGCGGACAGGTCAGTCGGCGAACAGGTGCGGCTGGGGCACTACGGACTCGGGACCCTTGCGCTCTTGGTCGAACTGGTGGATTCGGGCGTCCGGCCCTGGGAAGTACTCGGTCACCCGGCCGTCCTCCGACCAGCGGACGTCATACGGGGGGCTCCCGTCCGGATGGTGCAGGGCGACGATCTCGCCGTCCCTACGGGCCGCGCCCGGCCTCGTGCCTTGGACGATGATGCGGTCTCCCACGGCGGCTCTCATGCCGTCCTCCCTGGTTCGGCGCAGTGCGGGGACGTTGCCCGGTTCTCCGTACTTCCATGGCACCACCCGGTGAGGGGACCCGTCAGGTGCCGAACGGTCCCAGGCACTGGGCCCGACCGGCCCAGTGCGTGCGGGCCGCCGTCGGTGAGGTTGGCCGCTTGTGCGACGGCCTCCGGCAGGACACGGGGTCGGTGAGTTTCCAGGACCGTCGCGTCCAGTGCCGGTCCCTGCGAGCGGACGGTGCGGAACAGCGCTGCGGAGGTCCGGGGGATCGCCCGGGCGCGCCGCGGGCCGTGCGCTCCACTGGTGGGGACCGCATCCGGCGGCTCGTTACGTTCGCCGCGCCGAGGTGGGTCGTCGTCGGGTCCGGCGGACCCGCCCGGTGGTCCGCACCGCCGGGCTGCGGATGCCGGAGGGGGACAGGGCGGCGCAGGTCGTCCGCCGACGGACGTTCCGGGATGCTGCTCCTGGAACGTCCGTCGGGTCGGCGGTGTCAGGCCCGAGTCCGGGGGAGGAGCCCGACGGTGTAGCCGTCGTCGTCGACGACCGGCCATGCTTCCAGGTCTCGGATGCGCATGGCGGTCGCGGCGGTGTCGGCGGCCATGGACGCGTGCGCGAACGGGCCGCGGTCGTGGACGATGTCGTCCACCGAGGTGCTGCAGATGTCGTTGCCCCGGCGGTAGGGGTGGTCGCCCCGGCGGTAGGGGCCGAGCTGAGCGCTGGTCAGCAGCCCCGCGCAGCGGCCGTCGTGCCCGCGGACCAGCATGTGGCCCACGTGGGCGCTGCGGAGGATGTCGATCGCCGTGTCGATCAGAACGTCGTCACTGATCTGCAGATCCGGCAGGTTCATCCGGTCCTGGACCGTGGCGCGGTGCTCGCCGACGGCAGTGCCGGCCACCGCGGTGCCGTGGCCGGGCACGTGCTGCCCCGGGCTGAAGGGTTTCACCGGGAACGGCTGGTAGTCGGTCATCAGTCCGCTCCTCGCACGATGTGCGCCGGCGGCCCGGCCGCCAGCAGGTCGCTGGCGGTGAGGGTGTTCGCGGGGTCGGCTGCGCTGGCCATCAGCTCGGCGGCCGCGGCTTCGTCGGTGCGCGGCGGGATCACCAGCAGGTCCAGGCGAAGCGGTGCGTAGGAGCGAACCATGATCTCGTTGGGATCCTGTTCCTGCTGGAACCAGCCGGCATGGACGACGTGTCCGGCCACCGGGATCCGCGGGGGAATGACGGGCCAGTGCGCGGGATTGAGGGTGACCCGGGTCACCCGGCCCCAGCGCCCGTCCAGTTCCTTCGCGAGGGACGGGAGTTCGGCGAGAAGGTCGTCAGACCGGGGCCACCAGGCACCGTCCAGCCGACCTGCCGCGGCGCCGTCGGGCGTGAGCGTCAGACGTAGTGGTGCTGCGGGCGTCCGTGGGGTGTTCACACGGTCGAAGGTCACGGTCATGTCCCGGACCTGTCCCCGGGTCCATTCACATGGGCCCGGCATTGTCGGTCTCCGGAGACGAAGCCGGATCGGGGTCCGGCCTGCGATGTGCCTTCGGTGACTCCCAGGATACTCCGGTGCGGCGCCCGACCCACCATGCCTCCTGGGCCCACCGTGCCTCCCGGGGCCCACCGTGCTTCCCGGGCCCACCATGCGTCCCGGGGCCCACCAAACTCCCCGGGGCCGGCCGACGAGCGGCTGCGGCCCCGCCGCGGTGAGGACCGGAAAGCGGGCCCTGCGGCCACATCGATGGCCCGCCACCTGCGTGTTGGGCGGGGGACCGGTCGTGGGTGTGGTGGAGTGGGCGACTATGGCAGAGGCTGATGGGCGGCCCGACAGGGTCGTGGTGGACCGGTCGGAGGGGTTCGGTGAGCGGCTGCTCGGGGTGCTGCTGGACCGGGCGCACGAGATGCCGCCGCAGCTGATCGCCCCGTTGATCGCCGAGGAGGTCGGCATCGTCGGGGGCCGGGAGGTCTCGATCCTGTTGCAGGACTACGAGCAGCTGATGCTGGTCCCGCTGCCCGGGCGCCGGTTGAGGGTGGGGGAGCCCCAGCCGATCGACGCCTCCCCCGCCGGCACGGCTTTTCTGCGCGCGACGGCGGTCGAGGTGGCGCAGCCCGACGGGGTGCGGATGTACCTTCCGTTGCTGGACGGCAGTGACCAGGTGGGGATTCTCGCCCTGACGCTGGACACCGTGGACGACGACGACCGGCGGCTGCTGCGGCGGCTGGCCGGTCTGGTGGCCGACATGCTGGTCACCAAGAACGGGTACACCGACGAGTTCTTCAGGGCGCGTCGGCTCGCTCCGATGACGACCGCCGCGGAGATCCAGTGGTCGTTGCTGCCGCCGTTGACGATGTCCACCCCGCAGGTCGAGGTCGCCGGGATCCTGGAGCCCGCCTACCAGGTGGCCGGGGACAGCTTCGACTACGCGCTGAACGGCGAGGTCCTGCATGTGGCCGTGATCGACGCGATGGGCCACGGGCTGGACGCGGCGGTGATGGCGACGGTCGCCATCGGGGCCTACCGGCACTCCCGGCGCTCGGGCATCGGGCTCGCGGAGACCTACGCCTTCATGGACGCGGCGATCGCCGAGCAGTTCGGGCCCGAGCAGTTCGTCACCGCGCACATGATGCAGCTCAACGTCGCCTCGGGTCGCCTGCAGTGGGTCAACGCCGGTCATCCGGCGCCGCTGCTGATCCGCGACCACGACGTGGTCCAGCAGCTGAAGGGCCCCACGACCTTGCCGGTCGGCTTCGGCGGGGAGCAGCCGCGGATCAGCGAACAGCAGCTGCGGCGTGGTGACCGGGTGCTGTTCTTCACCGACGGTCTCGTGGAGGAGCACCTGGCCGGCGGTGAGCAGTTCGGCGAGGAGCAGCTGATCGAGATCGTTGCCCGGGTGGGGCGTGCGCAGGTCGGCCTGCGGTCGACGGTGCGGGAACTGTCACACACCCTGAAGCGGGAGCGCGGCGGAGTCACCAGTGACGACGCGACGCTCTTCCTGGTCGAGTGGCGCGGCGGTAGCGCCGACCACCTCGCCACGGCCTCCTGGGACGACGGCCGCGGCACACCCCTCCCGGAAGGGCAGGCAGCACCCGGAACCAGGGCCTGACCACCTGACCGTCAACGGGACGACACGGTCTCCGGAGATCGGTCGGGTGTCGCTCAGAGGCCGGCGGCTGCGCGGACGGCCCGTGCGGTGGCGGCGGGATCCGGGTCGGTGACGGCCAGGCGGGCGCAGGGCGAGGGACCTTCCAGATCGACGCAGACGACCGGCCGGCGACCTCGGGCTCGGACGGCGGCGAAGTCCGTCCCCCCGGGATACGTACGGGTGCCGATGGACAGGACGCCGGGAATCCACGTGCCGCGTCCACGCATGCCGCGCAGGGCACGCCACCAGTCGGGTTCCACGGTCACCTGACGGATCGCGGACACCGGTACCCGGACGTCACGGCGATGCGCCGCCGGCCTTTCCCACCACGACAGGGCGACGACGAGCTCGTCGCCCTCCACCACGAGCCTTGCCATCGCTCCTCCGTGTTGCTTTCCGGCTGTGCGCCCGTGACCATCCGATGTGCCCTGCGGCAAGGCATCCGGGACATCCGCATACTGCCATCCGCATCCCGCTCCGGCCGCGAGCCCGCGCCGTCCCGTCGAGTTGGCGCTCGTCGAAATCCCGAGGCGGATCGCCGTTGCTCAAGGCCTGCCTCGCCGGGCCGCCGCCTCGGCCGCGCTGCTCACCCGCGTGTGGAGCGGGTCGGGACCAGGCGGCGCGCCGCTCCGCTGGGCCGTTCGAGGGGCGCCGCCTGCTCGAACGGACGAGTGGTGCGAGCCGTGGGTCCCAGGACGGGCTGTGGTCGAGGAGTGTTGTCCGTCGGTGCCGGCGTGCGGCCGATGACGGGAGAGATCAGTGAGCTCAGCAGTGGATCAGGGCCGGTGGCCCGTGCCGCCGATCCTGCGGGGGCAGAAGGCCCTGGTGACGGGGGCGAACTCCGGCATCGGGAAGGCGACCGCGATCGGTCTCGGCCGGGCCGGCGCCGACGTGGTGGTGAACTACGTCTTCGGGCCGGAGGCCGCCGAGGAGGTGGTCGAGGAGATCAAGTCCTTCGGTGTGCGGGCCTACGCCCACGAGGCGGACGTCTCCCAGGAGGACCAGGTCGTCGCGATGGTCGACCGGATGGTCCAGGAGTTCGGCACCATCGACATCATGGTGGCCAACGCAGGCCTGCAGCGGGACGCCGCCGTCACCGAGATGACCGTCGCCCAGTGGCAGAAGGTGCTGGACGTCAACCTCACCGGTCAGTTCCTGTGCGCCCGGGAGGCGGCGAAGGAGTTCGTCCGCCGGGGCGTCGTGCCGGAGGTGTCCCGCTCGGCCGGGAAGATCGTCTGCATGAGCTCGGTGCACCAGATCATCCCCTGGTCGGGCCACGTGAACTACGCCTCCTCCAAGGGCGGTGTCCTGATGATGATGCAGACGCTGGCGCAGGAGCTGGCCCCGCAGGGGATCCGGGTCAACGCGGTGGCGCCCGGTGCCATCCGCACCCCGATCAACAAGTCCGCCTGGGACACCCCCGAGGCCGAGGCGGACCTGCTGCGGCTGATCCCGTACCGCCGGGTCGGCGACCCCGTGGACATCGCCAACGCGGTGACCGTGCTGGCCTCCGACCTGATGGACTACGTCGTCGGCACCACCCTCTACGTCGACGGCGGGATGACCCTCTTCCCCGGCTTCGCCACCGGAGGCTGACCGCACCGTGGAAGACCACGTGACACCCCGCCGGGTGGTGACTCCCGGCGGGGGCTTCGCCGGCCTCCTCGCGGTTCGGGCCCCGCGCAGCGCCCCGGTCGCGGTCACGCCGGTCGACCGCTGCGCACACCCGGGCAGCGCGGTTCGCCGGCCCTTCCCGTCACCCGATCCGAGCCATCGAGGCCCGTATGAGCACCACAGCACACCTGTTGGCCGAAACCCCCGCGCAGCTGCTCCCCGCCCGGGAGCTGATGGCGTTCACCCTGGCCTCCCACATCATGCTGGTGCCGTTCGGTGTGGCACTGCCGTTCATCACGCTGCTCATGCACCACCGCGGTCTGCGGAAGGCCGACCCGACCGCCATGCTGCTGGCCCGTCGGTGGTCGGCCGTGATGGCCGTGCAGTTCGCCGTCGGCATCGTCACCGGCACGGTGCTCTCGTTGGAGTTCGGCCTGCTGTGGCCCGGCATGATGGGCCGCTGGGGTGATGTCTTCGGCCTCGGCTTCGGCGTCGAGGGGTGGGCGTTCTTCCTGGAGGCGATCCTGATCGCCATCTACCTGTACGGCTGGCGCCGGCTGAAGCCCTGGACGCACTTCTGGCTGGGCGTGCCGCTTCCGCTCACGGCGCTGATGGGCGCGTTCGGCATCATCGCCGCCAACTCCTGGATGAACACCCCGCAGGGCTTCACCCTCGACTCCTCCGGCAGACCGGTGAACGTCAGCGTCCAACAGGCGATCTTCACCCCCATGTTCGGCCCGGAGTACTGGCACTTCGTGGTGGCGATGTTCCTCACCGCCGGATACGTGGTGGCCGGGGTGTACGCGGTCGGCTGGCTGCGCGGCCGCCGTGACCGCTACCACCGGCTCGGCTTCACCGTGCCGTTCACCGTCGCCGCGATCCTCACCCCCCTGCAGTTCTTCCTCGGGGACAACATCGCGCGGCAGATCTTCCACAAGCAGCCGATCAAGTTCGCGGCCGCCGAGCTGGTCTGGGACACCGACACCCACGTGCCGGAGTACCTGTTCGGGCGCCTCCAGGAGGACGGCACTGTCAAGGGCGGCCTCAAGATCCCCCAACTCGACTCCATCCTCGCCGGGTTCACGCCGGACACGCAGGTCACCGGGCTCAGCTCGGTGGCCGCCGACGACCGCCCCACGGCCACCCAGGCGACCATCACCCACTGGGCCTTCGACATCATGGCGACCATCGGCAGCGTCCTGATCCTGCTGGCGCTCTGGTACGCCTGGTGCTGGTGGCGACGCCGCGACCTGCCGAAGTCCCGGTGGTTCTTCCGCTGCGCCGCCGCCGCCGGCGTCGCCAGCGTGATCACCGTGGAATGCGGCTGGATCACCACCGAGGTCGGCCGCCAGCCCTGGATCGTCTACCAGAACATGCGCGTCTCCGAGGCCGTCACCCCCACCGGCGCCGCCTCCCTGTGGACGATGTTCGGCATCGTCGTCACGGTCTACGTGCTCGTCCTCGGTTCCTTCCTCGCCGTGCTGCTCAAGATGCGCACCCGCTGGCGCCTCGCCGACGCGGGCTCCGCCCGGGCCCACGCGGAGGGCCCGGAGACGGACACCCCCTACGGCCCACGCCCGGAACCGGCCACCACCACCGGCCCGGGCGAGAACCGAGCACCCGGGAGCGACCTGTGACCGCCACCGTCGTCGCCTGGATCCTGCTGCTCGCGGTCGCCGCCTACGCCTGCGGCGGCGGCGTCGACTACGGCGCCGGGTTCTGGGATCTCCTCGCCGGCGGCGCCGAGCGCGGAAAGCGCCCGCGCTGGCTGGTCGACCACGCCATGGCCCCCGTCTGGGAGGTCAACAACGTCTGGCTGATCTTCACCCTGGTCGTCATGTGGACCGGCTTCCCGGTCTTCTTCCAGACCGTCTTCACCGCGCTGTGGCTGCCGCTCGCGCTCGCGGCCGTCGGCATGGTGCTGCGCGGCGCCGGTTTCGCCCTGCGCAAACCCACCAGGCGCCTCGCGGCCCGCCGGATCTACGGCGCCGTGTTCGCCGTCTCGTCGCTGCTCACCCCGTTCTTCCTGGGCACGGTCATCGGCGGGGTGGCCTCCGGACGGGTCTCGCCCGGCACCACCGCCTCGGCCGACGCCTGGGCCAACACCACGTCGATCATGGCCGGCCTGATCACCGTCGCCGCCACCGCCTTCCTGGGCGCGGTCTTCCTCACGGTGGACGCCCGCCGTTTCGAGGCCCACGACCTCGTCGGCTACTTCCGGCTCCGCGCCCGGATCGCCGCCGCAGTGCTGCTGGCCCTGGGGGTGATCGGCCTGGTGGTGACCGACCCGCACGCGAGCTACGTCCACCACGGGCTCACCCACGGCGCCGGACTGGCTCTCGTCATCGCCGCCGTGGTGGCCCTCGCGCTTTCGGTGTGGCTGGTCGCCGGCCAGGCCGCCGGCTGGGCGCGGTACAGCTCGGTGGCCGTCGTGGCACTGCTGGTCGCCGCCTGGGGCTTCGCCCAACGGCCCTACCTGGTACCCACCTCGCTGACCGTCCAGCAGGGCGCGGGGGCTGACGCACCGCTCCAGTGGATGCTCGTCGTCGCCGCCGTCGCCCTCGTGTTCATCGGCCCGGCCCTCGTCGTCCTCTACCGCCTCGACACCCATGGCGTGCTGGAGCCCCTCACCGACGAGGACGTGGCCGAATGACCGCTGACCGCGGCGAGCGGTGAGCATGGTTCCCGACCTTCCACGGCTCGGCCTTCCGCCTGCTCGCCGGCGCCGGCCTGCCGGCGATGCGGGTCTGCGCCACCCTCTCGCCCGAGGTCGAGCATCCACCAACTCGTCACGTGGGACGGCCTCGAAGGAAGGACGGCGATGACAACAAGTCAGATCCTGCTCGGCACCTCGCTGATCGTGGCCCTGGCCGTCGGGTCCCAGCTGGTGGCGAGCCTGCTGCGGGTCCCGGCGATCCTCCTCCTGCTGCCGGCCGGATTCGTCGCGGGCACGCTGACCGACGTCGTCAATCCCGAGAATCTGCTGGGCCCCGCGTTCTCCCCCCTGGTCTCCCTCGCCGTCGCGGTGATCCTCTACGACGCGGGACTCGGACTCGACCTTCGCCACCTCAAGGGCCACAACCGCAGGGTCGTGGTCCGGCTGATCTGGATCGGGGCGCTGGTCACCTGGGTGTCGGCGGCCCTGCTCGCCGTCCCCGTCATCGGCATGTCGCTGAGCGCCGCCGTGATGCTGGGCGCGATCCTCGTCGTCAGCGGCCCGACCGTCGTCGGGCCGCTGCTCAACTTCGTCCGCCCGACCGAACGGCTGCAGCGCGTCCTCGTCTGGGAGGGCTCCCTGATCGACCCGCTCGGCGGCATCCTCGGGGCCCTCGTCTTCCACGGCGTCCTGGCCGGCGGACAACACGGCCTCGCCAGCCAGATCGGCAAGTTCTGCGGCAGCGCGGCCGTCGGGCTGGCCGGCGGCGCCGTCGGGGCCGCACTGCTCTGGCTGCTGCTGCGCCGCCTCACCCTCGACGAGGTCCTCGGCACCACGGTCCAACTCGGCGCCGTGGTCGCGGTGGCAGGAGTCTGCGACGCCTTCCGGGACGACACCGGGCTGATCGCCGCCGTCGTCATGGGGATGGCCCTGGCCAATCTGCCGGGGCTGGACATCCCGGCCCGCCGGCCCTTCTTCGAGACGCTGGTCTCGCTGATCATCGGCCTGCTGTTCATCTCCATCTCGGCCACCGTCACCCCGCAGTCCCTGCGCCACGTGGCACTGCCCGCCCTCGGCCTGGTCGCCGTCCTCGTCGTGGTGGTCAGACCCCTGGTGGCGCTGCTCGCCACCGCCCGGACCGACGTCACCTTCCGGGAACGCTGGTTCATCGGCTGGATGGCGCCGCGCGGCATCGTCGCCGCGGCCACCGCCTCCACCTTCTCCGTCGCACTCGTTCAAGCCGGCATCGGCGGCGCGGAGAAGATCCTTCCGGCCACCTTCGTGGTGATCGTCGCGACCGTGATGGTGTACGGCCTGACGGCGCTCCCGGTCGCCCGGCGGCTGGGCGTGCGCCGCTCGGCGCGCTCGCGCCCGCTGCTGGTCGGCGGCGACCCCTGGGTGGTCGAGCTGGGCCGCGCCCTGCGCTCGGCGGGCCTGGACGTGCTCATGTGGGCGGGCCTCGACCGCCAGCGACGCAGCATCACCGACGCCGGTCTGGACCTGGCCCCCGGCGAACTGCTCGCCGCCGCCAGCGGTGCGGGCGCCGAGTTGGAGGGCATCACGGATGTCCTGCTGCTCACGGACGAGGACGATTTCAACGCCCTCGCCTTCATGACGCTCAAGGAGACGGTCGAGGGGCCCGTCCACCGCCTGGCGCCGCCCACCCGAAGCCATGGCGTGGTCGCCCCCTACACGGGCAGCGAGGCGCTGTTCGGCCACGGTCTCAACCGGCCCGAACTGGCCCATCGGTACGCGGACGGTGCCCGCATCGTCACCCACCGGGTCGAGGGGGACATCCCGGCCGGACACGAGGTGCTGTTCGTGGTGCGGCCGGACGGAAAGCTCACCGCGGCCACCGAGACCGGCGCGCCGACGGCCGGCGCCGGCGACACCGCCATCCTGCTGACACCCTCGGCCGGTTCCTTGAAGTAGCCCCGCGGGCGCGCGCGTCGGCAGGATCGCGCCGGAGGTCCGGGACGATCCTGCCGACGTGCGGGCGGCTCGGCCGGAACCGCTCAGCGGAGGCGTTCGGCGATGTGGTCGCCGACGCGCAGGGCGTTGGCGATCGCGGTGAGGGACGGGTTCACGGCGCCGATGCTCGGGAAGAAGCTGGTGTCCACGACGTAGAGGTTGTCGAGGTCGTGGGCCTTGCAGTGGACGTCGAGGGCCGAGTTCGCCGGGTCGGTGCCGAACCGGACGGTGCCGGCCTGGTGGGCGGTGGCGCCGATCGGCATGCCCTTGTGCAGGTAGAGGCTGTGCGGCAGCAGGTGGTGCGGGTGCATGCCGAGCTTGCCGAGCATGCCCCGCAGCTTGTGCTGCAGCCGCTTCAGCCCCTCGATGTTGTTCTTCTCGTCGAGCGCCAGGTGGATGTCGCCGTTGTCGTCGAGCGTGACGCGGTTGCCCGGCTGGGGGAGGTCCTCACCGCAGAGCCAGAAGTCGACGGCGTGGTGGGCGAGGACCTCGAACGGCATGTCGGGGGAGGCGAGTCCGGCCCAGCGGGGTGCCTCGCCCTTGATCTGGTCGGAGTCCGACTTGCCGAGCATCTGGATGCCGCCGAGCGGGAACTCCCAGTCGTCCGCCCCGAGGTACCAGTCGTTCAGCGCAAGGGTCTTCTGGAACTGGGTGTCGTTCGGCTCCTCGGAGACCGCCATCAGCGCCAGGTTGTTGTGCCGCATGTAGTTGCGGCCGACCGTGTCGGAGCTGTTGGCCAGCCCGCGGGGGTGCTGCTCGTTCGCCGAACGCAGCAGCAGTGCGGCGGAGTTGACCGCACCGCAGGCGACCACGACGACATCGCCGCGGAAGCGTGCCTCGGAGCCGTCCTCCAGCTCGGCGACCACCGCGGTCACGGTGCGGCCACCGTCGTCCGTCTCCAGCTTCCGGACGTTGGCGCCGGTGACCATGCTGACGTTGTCGTGCTCCAACGCCGGCTCGACGCAGATCACCTCGGAGTCGGACTTCGCACGGACGAGACAGGGGAATCCGTCGACCCTGTTGCAGCGGATGCAGACGCTCTCGTGGGTCGCACCGCCCTTGGCGTCCTGGGTGAGATTGACGCCGATCGGCAGGTGGAAGGGGTGCAGGCCGTGCTTCTCCAGGTCGTCGCTGAGCTGTTGGATCCGTGGCTCGTGCTGGACGGGCGGGTACGCGTACTGGGCGCTGACCGGGCCCTCGCCCGGGTCCTCGCCGTGGTGTCCGTGGACGAGGTAGAGGTGCTCGGCCTGGGTGTAGTAGGGCTCCAGGTCCTCGTAGCGGATCGGCCAGGCGGGGGAGAGACCGCCGTGGTGGCGGATCTCGCCGAAGTCCTCGGGGCGCAGGCGGAAGAGCGCGGCTCCGTAGAACTTGGTGTTCCCGCCGACGTAGTAGTTGACCTCGGGCGGGAACCGGTCGCCGTGTTTATCGTACCAGAACTCGGGGGCGCGGTACTTGCCCTTGACGAAGACCGCGGTGGACTCCCAGTTGTCGCGCTCGCGGGGGAGGTAGCCGCCGCGTTCCAGGATGAGGATCCGCTTGCCGGTGGGCGCGAGCCGGTGCGCGAGAGTACCGCCGCCCGCGCCGGTGCCGATGATGATGACGTCGTAGTGCTGGTCGTCGGCCATGTCGGCCACCTCGATGTCGTCGGAGATGTCGTCGGAAGGGGGTCTGGCGGTGGATCGTCGGGTCAGAGGACCGCGACGGGGTTGACGGGCGATCCGGTCGCGTGGGGGAGGCGCAGCGGGGCGATCACGCACAGGAACGACCACCGGCCCTCCCGCGCGCAGACCGGTGCCAGGTCCTCGAACTGGAGGTAGTCGAGCAGGTGGAGGCCGAGCGCGTGGATCGCCAGCACGTGAACCGGGAAATCCACGCCGTCCGTGACGCTGGGGGCCGTGTCGTTGTTGCCGTCGCTGCCGAGGACCGCGACCCGGCGCTCGGCGAGCAACTCCAGGGCGGTCGGGTGCAGGCCGGCCCTGCTGTGCGCCGCGTCCCACGGGCCCTTCTCGATCCGCCTGCGCCGGTGGCCGACCCGGACGAACAGCAGGTCGCCCTCACCGGCCCGGACGTCCTGGGCCGCCTCGGCGGCGAGCAGGTCGTCGGCGGTCACGTGGTCACCGGGCTCCAGCCAGGGCACGCCGCGCAGGCGCGGGACGTCGAGCAGGACGCCCCGGCCCACGATCCCGTTGCGCGCCACCTCCACCGAGAGCGCGGTGGCGCCTTCCGGGGTGACGGTGGTGGCGGGGACGCCGCCGTACAGGGTGCCGTCGTAGACCACGTGGCACAGGGCGTCCAGGTGGCTGTCGGCGTCGCCGTGCACGTTCATGCCGAAGCGGTCGGTGGCGAAGTGCAGCCCGTGGGCGTGCTCCTCGTCCTCGGGCGGCCCGGTCAGCGTGTGGCCGGCGGGCTGCGGATTGTCGGGAGCGGGCTCGGTCTCGACCGCCGCGGCCATCGTCACCGTCAGGCCGAGGCGCACTTCGCGCGCCGCGGCCCGGACGTGCTCCGGGGTGATGCTGTCCAACGCGCCCCGGGCGCCGCCGACGGAGGCCTGCCGCAACCGCCGGTACAGGGCCGTGAACTCGTCATGGCTCTGGCGTAAGGGGCGGCTCCGCTGATGCTGCGCTCGCATGAACAACTCCTCGGGCCGGGTCAGCCGGACTGCCGGTCCAGCGCCTCGTCCAGGGTGCTGGCGGCCATGATGAGCGACAGGTGGGTGAACGCCTGTGGGAAGTTGCCCAGTTGCTCGCCGCTCGGGCCGACCTCCTCGGCGAAGAGGCCGACGTGGTTGGCGTAGGTGTGCATCTTCTCGAAGGTGTACCGCGCCGGGCGCAGACGCCCGGCGCGGGCGAGGGCGTCGACGTAGAGGAAGGTGCAGAGGCTGAACGTGCCCTCGGAGCCGCGCAGTCCGTCGGGGGAGGCGGCCGGGTCGTACCGGTAGACCAGGCTGTCGGAGACCAGGGTGCGGTCCATGGCGTCCAGGGTGGACAGCCAGGACGGGTCCCGGGGGGCGACGAAGCCGACCCGGGGCATCAGCAGCAGCGAGGCGTCCAGGACCGGGTCCCCGCCGTAGTGCTGGACGTAGGCCTGCTTGTCCTCGCTCCATCCGCGGTCCATGACCTGCAGCAGGACGGCGTCGCGGGCCTTCTTCCAGCGGTCGGTGTCGGCGGGCCGGCGGAAGTCCTCGGCCAGCCTCAGGCCGCGGTCGAAGGCGGCCCAGCACATGACCCGGCTGTAGGTGAAGTCCTGGCGGCCGCCGCGGGTCTCCCAGATGCCCTCGTCGGGGCGGTCCCAGGAGTCGGCCAGCCAGTCCAGGGTCCGGGAGAGCACCTTCCACCCCCGGTAGCCGGCCTGGCTGGCGATCTCGTGACCCTCGGACAGCGCGTAGAGGGCCTCGCCGTAGATGTCCAGCTGCAGCTGGTCGGCGGCCGCGTTGCCCAGCCGCACGGGCGCGGAACCCCGGTACCCCTCCAGGTGGCCGAGGATCTCCTCGGTCAACAGCGGTTCGCCGTCGACCCGGTACATGATCTGCAGGGGTTCGCCGTCCTTGCCGGCGGAATCGCGCAGCCGGTCCCCGAGCCAGTGGGTGAAGTCGGTCGCCTCCTCGACGAAACCGAGGTCGAGCAGGGCGCGGACGGAGAGCGAGCCGTCGCGCACCCAGGTGTAGCGGTAGTCCCAGTTCCGCTCGCCGCCGACCTGCTCGGGCAGGCCCATGGTCGCCGCGGCCACCGGCGCGCCGGTGGGGGCGTAGGTGAGGAGCTTGAGGGTGATGGCGGAGCGGTTGACCATGTCGGGCCAGCGGCCGCGGTAGTTGGAGCCGCGGACCCACTTCTGCCAGAAGTCGGCGGCCTCCCAGAGCTGTCGGGTGATGCCGTCGACGGTGGGCGGCGGAGGAGCCTCGCCGTCGGGGTCGCAGACGGTGAGGACGACCGCCGCCTCTTCCCCGATGTTCAGCGTGACGGAGCCGCGCAGGTCGTCGCCGTCACGCTCGACCGGGAAGGTGCTCCTGAGGTACGCGCGGACACCCGGCGCCTGGAAGACGGCGACATCGGGGCGCAGGTCGAGTGTGTGGGTCGCCCGGCCGTAGTCGAACCGGGGCCGGCACTCCAGGTCGAAGCGGACGGTGCCGCGAACGGTGCGGACCGTCCGGAGCAGGGTGTGCCGGTCGGTCGGGGTGCGGCTGGTGTCGGGCGGCATCCAGTCGATGACCTCGCCCACCCCGTCGGGTGACATGAAGCGGGTGACCAGCAGGGCGGTGTCGGGGTAGTACAGCTGCTTGCAGCTGGCCTCAGGGTCCGCCGACGCGATCCGGAAGTAGCCGCCCCGGTCGTGGTCGAGCAGGGCGGCGAAGATGCTCGGGGAGTCGAAGCGGGGCGCGGCGAACCAGTCGACGACGCCCCGCGAAGTCACCAGTGCGGCGGTCTGCAGGTCGCCTATGAGGCCGTGCTCGGCGATGGGCGGGTAGCGATCCATGAGCGTCCCAAGGTCGGAGCGATCCTTTGATTTCACTATCGGCCAGGGGAGGCGGACGCGCCTGTTGCGACGGTTGACCGCGTTCGTCGGCTCCCGTTCGGTGCGGCGCCACGCTGCCGCCGTCGCCCGGCCGACGTCGCGGCCGCGGCCTCAGTGACCGGGCCCGGTGACCACGTTGGCCAGCGGCGCGCCCGTGCGGTGGCGCTCCAGTTGGCTGTGGATCAGGCGCAGGGCGCGTGGCAGGAAGGCGGTGCTGTTGCCGCCCACGTGGGGGCTGATCAGGGTGCGGGGGGCGTGCCAGAGCGGGTGGCCGGGGGGAAGTGGCTCCGGGTCGGTGACGTCCAGGGCGGCGGAGAGGCGTCCGCGCTCCAGCTCCGCGAGCAGGGCGGTGGTGTCCACCACCGGCCCCCTGGCGACGTTGACCAGCAGCGCGTCGTCCTTCATCGCGGCCAGGAACCGGGCGTCCACCAGCCCCCTCGTCTGCGCCGTCAGCGGGAGGGTCAGCACCACCACGTCCGCGCGCGGTACCAGGTCCATCAGGTCGGCCAGCGGCCGGACCGGGCCTCGCGCATGGGCGCGGGCGGTGCGCGCGACCCGCAGGATGTCGCATTCGAAGGGGACGAGCCGCTCCTCGACGGCGGCGCCGATGGACCCGTGGCCGACGAGCAGGACGGTGCGGTCGGCGAGCGCGGTGGCATGGCCGCCCTGCCACACCTCGCGGTCCTGGGCCCGGACGAAGCCGGGCACGCCGCGCAGCGCGGCGAGGATCAGCGTTACCGCCAGCTCGGCGGTGCTCGCGTCATGGACACCGCGGGCGTTGCAGAGCGTCACCCCGGGGGGAACGAAGGGCAGCAGGTCGTCGACGCCGGCCGACAGGCTCTGGACGACCCGCAGCCGGGGCATCCGCTCCAGCAGCGGCAGCGCGGCGGCGGTCCGGGTGTACGGGACGACGAAGAACTCCACCGACCGGAGCACACCTTCGGGAGGCGGAGCGCCCCGGCCGTCCCAGAGGGCCGCCGCGAGGCCGGCCGCGCCGACCTGCTCGGCCGGATACGGGAGGAGGACGGCCGGTGGCCCGGCGGGTACCGCGGAGGGGCTGCTCATGGGGCGATCCCAACAGCTGTCGGGCGCCGCCGCAATCACCCGGGCCGCCGCAGCGCCCGTCCTCCCTCCTTCGGCGGCGCGGCCCCGCAGCTCCGGTTCGGACGGTTCGCCCCTGGGCCGTCCGGGCGGTTCCGGTCCGCCCGCGCGGTGGCGGACGGTCCGGTTCCGCCCGCGGTGCGGGAGGGTGCTGAGGGGGAGCCGCCCCCCCGGGTGAGGACCACGAGGAGCAGGATGGGGACATCGGTGCCGGCGCCGACGGTCGTGGTGGTGATGGGTGTCGCCGCCTCCGGCAAGAGCACCGTGGGGCGCCTGCTCGCGCGCCGCCGGGGAGTGCCGTTCGTGGAGGGCGACGAGCTTCATCCGGCGGAGAACGTCGCGCGGATGGCGCGCGGCGAGTCGCTCGACGACGAGGACCGCAGGCCCTGGCTCCAGGCCCTCGCCGCCCGGATCCGCACCGCGACGCAGGACGGGACGGGCGCGGTGATCTCGTGTTCCGCCCTCAGGTACGCGTACCGGCAGCTCTTTCGCGAGGCCGGGTCCGGTGTGTGGTTCCTCCACCTCGACCTGGACCCCGAGGTCGCGCAGGCCAGGATCGACCGGAGGACCGGGCACTTCATGCCGGCGGCCCTCCTGGGCTCCCAGTTCGAGGCGCTGGAGCCGCTGCGGCCCGGGGAACCGGGGCTGACGGTCGACGCCGCCGCCGGCCCCGAGGCGGTTCTGGAGGCGGCCGAGGCCGCCCTCGCGGACTTCGAGGCTCGGGGCCGGCGCTGAGCCACCGAAGATTCCCGGCGGGGGTATGGCTGAACACGGCCTATCTGGCCGTGGGCCCCGCCGCCGTCGCCAACCTTTTCTACTACCGGGGTGTGGCGGCCGTCGGCCCCGCGTCGGCCTCCCTGATGATGTTCGCCGTACCGATCATCAACACGCTCTGCGCGACGATCCTGCTCGGCGAGTCCTTCGGCGTGCTGCAGGGAGCGGGCGCCCTGGTGCTGCTGACGGGGGCCGTACTCGCGGTCACACAGGGACGGCTGCCGTGGCGGTCGGCTTCCCCGCATCACCGGGGTGTTGGTGGTGCCGGCCGGGGCGAGCCCGAGGGTGTGGTCCGCCGCTGACCTGCCGATCGCCTCCCGCCCCGGGTGCCGGGTGGGCGAGGGGGACTCACGGGGCGGTCCCGTGAGCGCTCCGCTGCCGGCCTCCGTCCGCTTGCGGTGCCGCCGACCCGGCCCGGCAGGAGCCGGAGAATACCTCGCCCACAGGCACCGAAAAATCTGTGCTGGCGAGAGTAGACACTGCACCGTGTCGTGGTTAGTGTTTCTCTCGTAGACGCGGTCCAGCGGTGCTCGCCGGAGACGAACCGGCGGGCGTGGTTACCGAAGACCGCACATCGGCACGGTTGTGGGGTTCTGAAGCCAGGCAGGTGCAGGACGGCGACAGGACCGGCGGCCGGGCCCGGTGGCCCGCAGTGATCAGGGGTCGCCATCTCGGCGGTACCGCGGTGAACGCAGGTGCGGTACCAGCAGGTGAAGCCGAGTCGAGCGATATCAGCAGTCGCGGGACGCGGTATCCCGGTGAAGGCGCCCAGGCTGCGGGCGCGCGTGCCGGGAGGTCCGGGCAGTGGGGTTCCAAAGCCAGGGAAAGTGCAGGACGGGCGACGGGGCTGGCTGCCGGACGGGGTGACCCCTGCGGGTCGCCGCAGCGGTACCAGGAAGTTGCAGTTCAGCGGTACCCGTGTTGAGAAGAACCAGCAGCGCCCAGCAGTTCGAAGTCCGGACAGTACAGACAGAGGATGAACGGAGGGGACAGAGCACCATCAGGATCGCCCGGCCCGTGAGGCATGTTCGTCCGGGCGGACACCGCAGACCCCCCAGTTGCGAAGGACGGTGGTTTCCGGTCACGCATACGCGATCCCCGCACGCCCCCTCCCCCGGGGCAGTGCGGACCTGAGGAAGCCGGCTCCGGCCGGCAGATGGTGATGTAACCCTTCGGGGCCCCGGAGCCGCCACGGCTTCGGGGCCCCTCGACGCGTCCCCGACCCCACACGGAAGAGGTGCAGTGACCACGGCAACCATCCGGCCCCACAACCCCGGCTCCAACCCCGACCCCGGCCCCAGCTCCCTGGACGACGACGACTACCCCGCCTACACCATGGGCCGCGCCGCCGAGATGACCGGCACCACCGCCGCCTTCCTCCGCGCCCTCGGCGAGCACCGCCTCATCACCCCCCTGCGCTCCGACGGCGGTCACCGCCGCTACTCCCGCTACCAGCTACGGATCGCGATGCGCGCCCGCGACCTGGTCGACCAGGGCACTCCCGTCGAGGCCGCCTGCCGCATCGTCATCCTCGAGGACCAACTCGAAGAGGCCCTGCGCCTCAACGAGCAACTGCGCCGTCCGCCGGCCGACGCGCCGCCGCCCGCCGACACCTGACCCGGCTGCCCGGCGGTACCGGTCCGTGGTGCGCCGGGCCTGCGGTCGCTACGGTGGGTACCAGCCCCGCCGTCGGGCCGTCGGGCCGGCCTTCCGTTTCGCGGGCGCACCCCGACCGCCAGGACCCGCCGACGCAAGGAGCACCCAGTGGCCGCTTCGCCAGAGCTCGACCCGCCCGGCCTCGACGTCCGCCTTCGGCCGGGAGGGGACGCCCTCGTGCTGGACGTGGCCGGCGACCTCGTCCAGGGCACCGGCCCGCTGCTGCACGCCGCCGTCTCGGGCGCCCTCGACACACACCCCTCCCCGAGGGAACTGGTGATGGACCTGTCCGAACTCAGGTTCTGCGACTCCGGCGGCCTCAACGCCCTCGTCCGCGCCCACCACCACGCCCGCGAGGCGGGCACCGAACTGCACCTGATGAACCCGACCACCCCCGTCGCGTTCCTGCTGCATCTCACCGGCGTGGCCCAGGTGCTGCGCGTGAGTCCGAACCCTGGCGCGACCACCCGGGTGGCGGCGGATGCCCCATAAGGGGTGAGACCCACCGGGGCCCGGTGTCATCGCCCGGGTGCGGGCGCTCCGGTGCCCGAGGGTCGTGAGGCGTCGGTGAGGTCGGCGCCGGTGGCGGCGTCGCGCCGGGTGGTGCCGGGGCCGTGCCAGTCCAGGCACATGATGGTCGCGTCGTCGTGCAGGTGGCCGTGGCCGGCGTCGAGGATCGCTCCGATGAGGGTGCGGGCGGCCTCGCGGGGATGCAGGGCCCGGGTGCGGACGATCAGGTCCGGCAGGTCGAGGCTCTGGGCGTTGCGCTCCAGCATGCCGTCGGTGAGCATCACCAGCCGGTCCCCGGGCCGCAGATCCAGCGACTGGACCTGGTAGGTGTTGGCGTGGACGCCGAGGCCGAACGGCAGGTCGATCTCCGGGACGATCTCCCGCACCTGCCCGTCCCGCATCCTCAGCGGCCAGGGGTGTCCGGCGTTGACGAACTCGGTCCGGCCGTCGAGGAGGCTGATGCGCAGCAGCTGGCCGGTGGCGTAGCTCCGGCGGCCGTGGTCCCGTACCGCCTGGTCGGCCTGGCGGGCCTGTTCGTCGAGTCCGGCCCCCGCCCGGCGGGCCCGCCGCAGTGCTCCCACCAGGAGGGTGGCCAGCAGCGCGGCGTCGACGTCGTGGCCCATGGCGTCCGTCACGGAGAGTTGGACGGTGTCCCGGTCGATCACGTAGTCGAAGGTGTCGCCCCCGACGTGGTCGGCGGGCTCCAGCGCCCCGGCGACCGCGAACTGTGCCGCCTCGCAGGCCAGCGACGCCGGGAGCAGCCGGTGCTGGATCTCCGCGGCAAGGCTCAGCGGGGTGGTGCGCCGGCCCCACTGGTACACGTCGGTGAAGGACCGGTTCGCGATGACGATGTACGCCAGCGCGTGCGCCGTCTCGCTGATCTCCCGCATCACCTGCGCGCTCGGCGCTGCGGGGAGGAACAGTTCGAGGAGCCCGATGGCGTCCCCGCGGTTGGTCACCGGGGCGAGGACCCGCACGAGCCCGTTCCCGGTGCCGTCCTGCACCTTCGGCTGCTGGGTGCGGATCACGTCGTCGTACAGGGTGCCCCGCAGCGGGATGCGCCGGGCCGGCTCGTCGGTCTCGACGCTGCCGGCAGTGCCCAGTCGCACGACCGAGCCACCGGTGAAGTCAGTGATCAGGAACGAGACGGACGCTGCCCCCAGGTGGTCCCTGAGCATGCGCGCGACCACGTCGAGCGATTCCACGGGCGGCGCGGCCTCCGCGGCCTCCAGCGTCCCCGCGAGAGTCATCGCACTGCCCCGGGCACACCCGCCGACGGGAGGAGAGGGGTGGCCGCCGTCGCCGTCGGGCTCTCCTGCGCTCACTGCGACTCCTCAATGCTCGATGACGCTCGGACTCCGTCCCGGACGGGGAGGGGACCGCCCGGGACGCACTGGACGCGGCTACGGGATCCCCGGCCTCGCAGCCGGTCGGCGCACACCGGTCCTCCTGGACAAGGTACGGCCAGGGTTCCGGGGCTCCTGCGTTCCGGCACGGCCGGGAACGCCGGTCAGGTGGCTGCCAGGAGGACGGCCGTGTAGTGCGCGGTGAAGGCGGCGACGGTGAGGGTGTGGAAGACCTCGTGGAAGCCGAACCAGTGCGGTGACGGGTCGGGGCGCTTGAGTCCGTAGACGATGCCGCCCGCCGTGTAGAGCAGTCCGCCGGCGATGACGAGTGCGACGACCGCGGTGCCGCCGGTGCGCGCGAAGTCGGGCAGGTAGAAGACGGCCACCCAGCCCAGGGCGATGTAGCACGGCGTGTACAGCCATCGGGGAGCCCCCAACCACAGGGTGCGGAAGGCGATGCCGGCCAGGGCACCCGTCCACACCACGGTCAGCAGCACCTGCTGCCTGCGGGTGGGCAGCAGCAGTACCGCCAGCGGGGTGTAGGTGCCGGCGATGATCAGGAAGATGTTCGCGTGGTCCAGCCGCCGCAGGACCGCCTCCCCGCGCGGGCCCCAGGTCCCGCGGTGGAAGACCGCGCTGGTGGCGAACAGCAGGCAGGCCGACAGCGCGTACACCGAGCAGGCCGCCGCTGCCGCACCCGGGCGCGAACGGCCGACCAGGACGATGCCGCCCGCCAGTGCGAGCGGGAATGTGCCGGCGTGCAGCCAGCCGCGCATCCTCGGCTTCAGCGCCGCGGCCGCAGGCCCCACCTCGCCCGCCAGGACGGTCGCCTGTCCAGCCTTCGGCCGGCCGGTCGTGCCGGCAGGTGGATCGGCCGCGGGGGCGGCGAGGTTCGCGTCCCGGTGGGGCCGGTACTCCTGTCCGTGAGTCGATTGCTGGGCGTCTTCGGCGATCATGTTCCCACTGTAGGAAGTCGGCGGTCGAGTGCGGGCGACGCCACACCCGAACCGCAGGCGCGGACCTTGTCAGCGCGAACCGGATGCCAGGGGGCGTACCGCGGGTGTCCTTCTCGCGGTCGTGTTCGGCGCAATTGGCCTGGGCCTGATGGGCATTCTCCTCCCGTGACCGCGTCAGGGCTGTTCGTCGTCCGGCCACGTCCGGGTGTCGCGGGGCCGGACGTACGGCTCCTCCCCCTTGGGCAGTCCGCCTTCGGTGGCGCGTTCGCGGGAGAGCTCGGCGTCGAACTCCAGGCCGAGGAGGATGGCGAGGTTGGAGATCCACAGCCAGACGAGGAAGACGATGACGCCGGCGAGGGTGCCGTAGGTCTTGTTGTAGGAGGAGAAGTTCGCGACGTACAGGGCGAATCCGGCGGAGGCCGCCATCCAGAGCGCGACGGCGAGCAGGCTGCCGGGTGAGATCCAGCGGAACCCGCGGTCGCGCACGTTGGGCGCGGCCCAGTACAGCAGGGCGATCATCAGTGCGACGAGGAGCACCAGAACCGGCCACTTGGCGATCGACCAGGCCGTCAGGGCGCTGCCGCCCACGCCCAGGGCCCGGCCCACCCGGTCCGCGAGCGGGCCGGTGAACACGACGATCACCGCGCTCGCCGCCAGCAGCACCATGAGCAGCAGCGTCAGCCCCAGGCGCAGCGGGGTGGTCTTCCAGACGGGGCGGCCCTCGCGGATGTCGTAGACCGCGTTGGAGGAGCGGATGAAGGCCGCGACGTAGCCGGAGGCCGACCAGAGGGCGCCCGCCAGGCCCACGATCATCAGGACGGTGCTGGTGCCGCCGTTGTTCTGCAGCTGGTGGACGGCGTCGCGCAGGATGTCGCGGGCGGCGCCGGGTGCGAGGCTCTGCAGGTTGTCCAGGACCGAGTCGGTCGCGGTGCGCCCGATCACACCGAGCACGGACACCAGCACGAGCAGGGTGGGGAAGATCGCCAGGACGCTGTAGTAGGTGAGGGCGGCGGCCCGGTCGGGCAGCTCGTCCTCCAGGAACTCCTGGCCGGTGCGGCGCAGTACCGCCCACCAGGAGCGCGGGGGCAGGTCCCCGGGGGCGTCCGGGGCGGCTGCCTCGACCTGCCGACCGGGCCCGGGGCCGTCGGTGTGCTCCTGGCCTTCGGCCGTGTGCTTGCGGTGGTGCGGTGATGCCATACCGGGCGTCTGCCCGCGACGCCGGCGGTGAACCGTTCGCCGGTGTCCGGGGCCGGCGGCTCGCCGACCATCCGCCGGCCGGCACCACCGGAGCGAGCTGCGGGGGTGAAGCCGTCCTCTGCGGGGTATGTCCGAGGCATGCTCACCCTCGGCGTGGAGGAGGAGTACCTCCTGCTGGACCCGGCGACCGGTACGCCGGTTGCCCGGGCGGCGCAGGTGCGCCGAGCAGCGGATCTCCAGCCGGCGATGGACCAGGGTGAGGTCCAGCGCGAACTCCTCCAGGCGCAGCTGGAGATCGCGACTCCGGTCTGCCACGAGCTGGAGGAGGTCGGCGGCCACCTCCTGCGGATGCGCCACGCACTGGGCCGGGCCGCGGCCCAGGACGGCTGCCTGCTCGCCGCCTGTGCCAGCGCGCCGTTCACCGATCACCTCCCCGTTCCCGTGACGGAAACCGTGCGCTACCGGGCCATGCACAGTGACGCTCCCCGGCTCACCGACGAACAGCTGATCTGCGGCATGCACGTCCACCTCGGCATCCCCGACCGTGCGACCGGCATCGCGCTGCTGAACGGGCTTCGGCCCTGGCTCCCGCTGCTGGTGGCGCTGGCCGCGAACTCGCCGCTGTCGCAGGGCACCGACACCGGATTCGCCAGCTGGCGCACGCTGCTCTTCGATCGCTGGCCCGTCAGCGGTCCGCCGCCCTCGTTCGAGGGCGCCGACGACTACGACCACCGGACCGGGGCCCTGGTGGAGGACAGGTTGATCCCCGACCTCGGCCAGATCTACTGGCACATCAGGCTGTCCGAGCGGTTCCCCACCGTCGAGATCCGCGCGCTGGACGTGCAACTGCGCCCGGACGAGGCGGTGATGCTCGCCGGCACCGTCCGTGCCCTCGCCACCCGCCTGCTCGGCGACGCGGCCGCCGGGCGTCCGGTGCCCGTGATCCGGCCCGAGACGCTTGACGCGGCCGTGTGGTACGGCGCGAGGCACGGCTGCAGCGGTGAGGTGTTCGACCCGCTCCACGGCGGGCTGCGTGCGCCGGGGGACGCGGTGGCGGCCCTCCAGGAGTTCACCGCCTCCGCGGCCGGGAAGGACGGGCGGCACATCACGCCCGTCCTGGAGCGGATCCTGCGTGAGGGCAACGGGGCGGCGCGTCAGTTGCGCGAACTGCGCCGCGGCGGCCGTGAAGGGCTCGTCGGCATGATCGCCGACCAGACCACGGGTGCCTGAGCGACGACGAGGAAGCTCCGCCCTGGCCTGCGGTCGGGTGGCCGGGTCATGGCGACGTGACCCGGCCGCACCGGGCCCGGTGCGGCCGCAGCGGACCGCTGGTCGATCAGCGGGCCGGATCAGGAGGCGCGGAAGTTCTCGACGGCCCCCAGGGTGCGGGTGTCGGTGAGGAAGCCCTCGCGGACCATGCGCGGACGGACGCAGGCATCACCGAGGACGGTGCCCTCCGGCCGGCCCGAAGCGGTTGCGCCCACGCTGCTGTCCTGGACAGCACAAGCCACCCCTCCGCCGCAACGAAGGGGAATGACGTGCGGTCGTGGCGTCACCCTGGAGCCCGGCGCCGATCACCCCCTTCCGAAGGCCGGCCCCGCACCTGAGGGTGAATGCTGGGCATGCGGGCGGCCTGCGCGAGGTGCAGAGTCGTTCGAAGGCCGGGCACCCGTCCCGGCCGTTGCCGAGGAGTCCGCCGTGACCGCTGGGTCGTCCTTCGTGACCGCTGGGTCGTCCTTCCGACCGTCCACCCTGCCGCCCTGGCCGGTGCGGCTGCCCCGCCAGCCCGATCCCCGTCGGGAGAGCACCCGGTGAGCACCGGCGCCGTGTCGGCCCGTCCGCTGACCGACCAGGCCGGGTCCGTGAGCACCGGAGCCGACGCCGCGGAGCACCGTCGATCCGTGGCCCGGGCGTTCACCCGGATGGCGGCCTGCGGGGAGCTGGATCTCCCGCTGCCCGGCGGCGGCCTGACCCGCACCCGGTGGGAGGCACTCACCCGCTGGGCGCAGGCCGATCTCTCGTTGGCCCGGCTCGCCGAGGGACACGCGGACGCCGCGGCGATCCTCGCGGAACTCCGGGCGCTGCGCGTCCAGGGTGCGGAGGATCTGCCCTCGGGCGGGGAGGGGGCTCGCTGGGGCGTGTGGGCGGCGGAGCCCCCCGGCCACAGGCTGGAGGCGCGGCAGGTGCCGGGCGGGTGGCGGCTGTCCGGGGTGAAGCCGTTCTGCTCGGGCGCCCGGGTCTGCACGCACGCTCTGGTGACCGCGCGCGAAGGGGAGCGGCGACGCCTGTTCGCCGTGGAGGTCCGGCAGCGCGGCGTCGAACCGCTGCCGGACAGCTGGCCCGGAGCCGGCATGGCGGGCAGCGACACCCTGGACGTGACCTTCGACGACGTCCGGGCAACGCCGGCCGGCGGCCCGGGAGCCTACCTGGAGCGCCCGGGGTTCCACCACGGCGGTATCGGCGTCGCCGCGTGCTGGTACGGCGGCGCCCGCGCGGTGGCCCGCACGCTGCTGGCCGCCTCCCGGACGTGGGAGCTGGACCCGCACGCCCTGGCGCACCTGGGCGCCGTCGACGCCCGCCTGGCCACCGTCGAGGCCTTGCTCGACAGCGCCGCCGCGGCCGTGGACGCCGACCCGCACGACCTCGACGGCGCCGCCGGCCTGCGGACGATGCGGGTGCGCGCCGCCGTCGAGCAGGCCGGGGGCGAGGTCCTGACCCGGGTCGGCCGGGCCCTGGGCGCCACCCCTCTCGGTCACGACGCCGTCCATTCGCGCACCGTGGCGGACCTGACCGTCTACCTGCGCCAGCACCATGCCGAACGCGACCTCGCGGCCCTCGGCAAGGCCGCCTCCGCCACCCGGCTGTCCTGGGAGGACGAATGACCGGCCGTCCGGCGCCCTCCCTGTCGGTCCCCGAGCCGCCGCTCCCACCCGCCGACCCGATCCAGGCACCCGGCACCCGGGAGGAGGAGTGGCTCGCCTGGCCCGGGCTGACGGGCCTGACCGCGGTCGACCCGCTCGACGCGCTGCCCACCGGGGCGGCCCGCTCGCCCCGGGTGCTGATCATGGCGGCCCATCCCGACGACGAGGTCCTCGGCTTCGGCGGCACGACAGCCCTGCTGGCGGCGGCCGGCGTCCGCCTGCGACTGGTGTCCGTCACCGCCGGGGAGGCCTCCCACCCCCGCAGCCGGGCACCGTCGGCCCGTGACCTCGCTGCTGTCCGCCCCCGGGAACTGCATCAGGCCCTGGGCCGGTTGGGCGCCGACGTGCAGAGTGTGAGCCTCGGCGTGCCGGACGGGGCGGTCGCCCGCCACGAGCGGGACCTCACCGGTCGGCTGGCAGGACTGCTGCGCGACTGCGACCTGTGCGTGGCACCGTTCAGCCGGGACCTGCACCCCGACCACGAGGCCGCCGGCCGCGCCGCGCTGCGCGCAGGCGCCGCCGCGGGCGTGCCGGTGTGGGAGTACCCGGTGTGGGCCTGGCACTGGGCCGTACCCGGCGACGTCCGCCTGCCCTGGCACCGCGCGGCCCGCATCGCGCTGCCGCCCGACGCCCGGGCCCGCAAGCAGGAAGCCTTGGAGTGCTTCCGCAGTCAGACCCAGCCGCTCGGCGACCGGCCCGAGGACGCGCCGATCCTGCCGCCGGCGGAACTCGCGCACTTCCGACGCGACTTCGAGGTGGTCTGGCGATGACCGCGCCCGGGATCAGGGCGGCGGACGGCGGCGGGGCCGGGAGCACACCGGGGGAGTACTTCGCCCGGATGTACGCGGACCGGCCCGACCCGTGGCGGCTCGCCGACCGCTGGTACGAACAACGCAAGTACGCCCTCACCCTCGCGGCCCTTCCCGCCCCGGACTACCGCAGCGCCTTCGAGCCCGGCTGCTCGGTCGGCGTCCTGTCTGCCCTGCTCGCCGGCCGTTGCCGGGCCATGCTCTCCTGCGACCGGGAGGAACGCGCCCTCGCCCAGGCCCGCCCACGGCTCGCGCGCCTGCCGCACGTGCGCATCGAGCACCGCGTGCTGCCCGCTGACTGGCCCGCGCCCGGCGAGCGCTTCGACCTCGTCGTCCTGTCCGAGCTGCTGTACTACTTCACCGCCGCCGAGGTGGCCGCCCTCCTCGACCTCGCGGTGCGGTCACTCGACCCGGGCGGAACCCTGCTGCTCGTCCACTGGCGCCACGAGGTGACCGAGCACGCGTCGAGCGCCGACGTCGTCCACCGGCAGGCCCGCGCCCACCCGGCCCTGGTGCGGATCGCCGGCCACACCGAACCGGACTTCCTCCTCGACGTGTTCATCCGCCCCGAGCGGGCCGGCACACCCGCCCGGCGCCTCTCGGTGGCCGCCCGCGAGGGGCTGACGTGATCCGGTCCCTGGCCGTGGTGGTGCCGGCCCGGGACGAGGAGGAGCTGCTCGGGGACTGCCTCGACGCCCTGCACCGGGCCGCCGCGCATCCATGCGTCCGAGCCCTGCCGGTCCGGGTGGTCGTCGTCGCCGACGCCTGCGTGGACGGCACCGCTGCCGTCGCCCGTCGGCACGGTACGGATCTCCTGGAGCTGAGCGCCGGCAGCGTGGGCGCGGCCCGCGCGGCCGGCAGCCGCCACGCAGTCGGCCTAGCCCTGGCGGCGCGGCCCGGCCTGACGAGCCGCCAGATCTGGCTGGCCCACACCGACGCGGACTCCCTGGTCCCGCCGGGCTGGCTCGCGCAGCAGCTGGCCCACGCGGCCGCCGGCTGGCACGCGGTGGTGGGAACCGTCCGGGTGGCCGACTGGAGCGGCCACCCGGACGGAACCGCCGACGCCTTCCGCCGGCGCTACCGGCGGCGCGGCCTCCCTGCCGGGCATCCGCACGTCCACGGGGCCAACCTGGCCGTGCGGGCCGACGCCTACCACGCGGCCGGCGGCTTCGACCCGCTGACCGTCGGTGAGGACCGCAACCTGGTGGCCGCCCTGGAGGCCGCCGGCCACCCGGTGAAGCGCACCACCCGGAACCCGGTCACCACCTCCGCGCGGCGCGATCCCCGCGCTCGCGGAGGATTCGGCGACTTCCTCCTGGGCCTCGACACCCTGGCGGGTTGATCACCGGGGGCGCTTTCCCGGCCGGTGTCCGAGCCGGTACCTGCGGCGCCGTCCGGCTCCGTCCGGCCCCCTCTCGCAGGGCGAGGTCGCGGACGGCTGCGTGACCTGCCCCTGGCACGGCAGTGTCTTCCGGCTGTCCGACGGCTGGAACGTCGGCGGTTCCGCCACCGCCCCGCGGCCGCGCTTCGCCACCCGCACGGACCTGAACGGCAACCTGCAGGCGCGCCTGCCGGGCGCGGGCTGAACCTGCCGACCGTTCCTGTCGGTGCTACTGCGAACCGGTGGCCTCCGGAACGGCCTGGTGTGCCGTCCCAGGGTTCGGGGAAGGCGTGCCCGGACCGTGCTTCCCCCAACCTTTCGGGAGCACACCGTGGCAGACGACTTCGTGATCGACGTGAGCCGGATCCGGGACGAGGCCCGGCAGAAGATGGCCGACGGCGCCGTGACCAGCACCTACGGCCTCGACACCGGGAAGGTGATCGCCGTCCTCAACGACGTGGTCGCCACCGAGGTGGTCTGCTGGCTCCGCTACACCCGGCACGCCATCTCCGCCGTGGGCATCGACCGCGCCCAGGTGGTGGCGGAGTTCACCGAGCACGCGGCCGAGGAGATGCAGCACGCCCTGCGGGCGGCCGAGCGGATCGCCCAGCTCGGCGGCGAGCCCGACTTCGACCCCGCGACCCTCGCCCAGCGCGCCCACACCGACTACACCACGCCGGACGAGAAGGACCTCAAGGCCATGCTGGAGCACAATCTGCTGGCCGAACGCATCGTGATCTCCACCTACCAGGAGATCGCCCGCTGGCTGGGGGACCACGACCCGACCACCCGCCGCCTCATCGAATCCATCCTCGAGGAGGAGGAAGAGCACGCCGACGACCTCACCGACCTCCTCGCCGTCTGACCCCGGCAGGCGGCTCCCGGCCGATTGGGCCGGCCGGATTGCGGACAGACGCGCAGCAGCCGCTCGGCGCGGGCGGCCCTGGCCCACAAGGGAGGTCACCATGGTCAGGATCCTGTACAAGCCCCTCGGGCTGCTGATCGGCGCCCTCGGCGGGATCGTCGCGGGCGCCGTTTTCAGGCGCCTGTGGGCCCTTCTCGGTCATGAGGACGACGCGCCCCGGGCCACCGACCGGGACAGGACCTGGAAGGAGGTGCTGACCGCCGCCGCTCTGCAAGGTGCGGTGTTCGCTCTGGTGAAGGCCGCGATCGACCGCGGCGGCGCGGTCGGCACCCGCCGCCTGACCGGCACCTGGCCCGACTGAGGCCGCACCCGCGTCGGTGAACCGCTGACGGCCGCCATCAGCGGCCTGGGAGGCAGTCATGAAGGAGTTCGACCGCGAACTCGCCCACCGCAACGCCACCGATCTGTCGCACCTCAAGGACGAGGTGGACCGCAAGAACACCGAACACATCGACCGGGCCCGCGCCACCTCGGAGGAGCCCGCCGGTGAACCGGAGGACGACGAGGGCGGATCCCCGGCAGACCGGACGGCGTGACGGGACCGGCGACGGTACGCTCACGCCACGAGAGGGGCCGGGGCGGCCGTCAAGCCGGAGGCGGTCAGCAGCCGGCCGTCCGCGTCGTCGGTCACGGTCGCGCGGTCGACCCGGTCGGCACCCGCGAGGACCCACCGTCCGGCGACCGGGCAGCGGCTCCCGGCACAGCCGCGCCGACCTCCGTCGACGCGGCCGGAAGTACCGGCCGGGAGGCGGTCTCAGCCGTTGACGTCGAGTGCCGTCCCGTACAGCCGGGACACCTTCAGACGGATGACCACCCGATGCTCGGCGACCAGCTGCGCCAGGAACGCATCCTCGTCCTGCGGCCTCGCGGCCGCCGGCACCATGGCGAGCAGCTCCCGCCCGACCGCGTCCCCCGGCGTGGTGGTGACGGCGGAGACATCGGCCTCGCCCTCGGCCACCGCGAACGACCACACATCGCCACCTTGCACATGCACGGCCGCGCGTGGGTCGCGCCGGAGCTGTCCGACCTTGATGCGGTCGGCAGTCGTGGAGAACCGGACGATGCGTGCTGCGGCGTCCCAGCTGTAGAGCATGGTGGTGAGATGGGGGTGGCCACTGCTCTTGTTGGTGGCGAGGATCGCGAACTGCTGGGTGCTCAGCAGTTCGGAGAGAGCATCGTCGGAGAGGGCGCGAGGTGCTGGACCTTGAGTCATGACGTGCTGAACTCCCTTGCAGCCCTGTGCATTCCAGCTGCCGTCCGGATGCGCGGCCACCGGCCCGAGTGCTTCGGTACCCGCGCCTTCGGCCCGGTCGGCGCCGAGGGCGCCTCCAGCCCGGTGCAGGTGCGCCGCGCCGGCCGGCTCGGCTGCCTGTTCACGGACGGTGGAGCTGCTCGGGTGGGACGGTTCGTTGCCGGTACTGTCCGACCGCGACCTGCGCCAGGTGCCGTAGCAGGCGGCGGTTGCGCAGGTTCAGGACCAGTTCGCTCGGCGGTCCCTGGAGGCGGGCGCCGGGGCCGGTCAGGGGGTGTTCGTCGAGCAGCACCAGGGTGTTGTCGCCCCAGGGGATGAGGGTGAACGCGATGCGGGCGGCGCCGAACGGGCTGGCCTCGGCCTCGAGTTCCAGTCGAGCACGGGGTTCGCAGATCCGCACGGTGCAGCTGTCACGGAAGGTGAGCGGGCCCAGTCCCACGGCGTAGCGCAACTCGGCGCCGACAGCCGGCCACGCCGGGTCGACGTGTTCGATGTCCCGGGTGGCGACGACCCACTCGGCGTAGCTGTGCCCGTCCGCGAGGACGGCCCAGACCTGCTCCGGCGGGCATTCGATGAACTGTTGACGCCGTGCCATACGACTCCTCCTCGGTGCTTCCCGCCGGGTGGCCCACGGGGGCGGGCGGGCGTGATGCGGTGACGGGTCAGTGGTGAGCCTGCGGTCCGGAGAGCAGCCGCTGGGCGGCGGCGAGGCCGGGGGAGAGGATCCGGCCGGCCAGCAGTCGGTGCGAGCGGATGGCGGCGCGGGCCGCGTTGGCACCGCAAGGCCGTGGACGCCGCCACCGGGGTGGGCGGAGGACGAGGCGAGGTAGAGCCGGGAGACGGGTGTCTCGGGGCGCCCGGTGCCCGGCACCGGCCGGAAGACGAACTGTTGGTGCAGGGCGGTGGTACCGCCGTTGATCGCGCCCCCGACCAGGCTGGCGTTCATCGACTGGAGGACCGGAGGGGTGAGGACGCGCCGGGCGGTGATCCTGTCCCGGAAACCCGGCGCGAAGCGCTCGACCTGCCGCTCGACGCGCTCCGCCATCGCGTGGGCCTCGCGCTCGTCCCAGCGTCCGGTGATCGCGTCGGGCCCCAGGTCGTCCTTGATCGTCTGCGGGACGTGGGTGTACGCCCAGGCGGACTCGGTGCCGGGCGGGGAGCGGGTGGGGTCGGCGGTGGTCATCTGCCCGAGCAGGGCGAACGGCAGGCGCGGAAGTCGACGGGTGGACAACTGGAGTGCGTAGTCGCTCAGTTCGTCCATGTCGGCGCCCAGATGGACGGTGCCGGCGGCGCGTGCCCCGGCCGCTGTCCAAGGGACGGAGCCCCTGCTCCATGGCGGCGCACGTTTCGGCGGCGCTCCTGTGCGCCGGCTCGGTGGGCGGGCCGAGCCCGGGCGGGACGGGGGGCCTCGCTCGGCACCCGTCACGAAGCGGCCATGTCCGCTCGCAGCCGCTCGCCTCGTCGAAGTCCGGCCCCCGGCCCCCGGCCCCGGCCCCCGGCCCCGGCCCCGGCCCCGGCCGCGGGCGCGGGCGCGGGTGGTCAGGCGGTCGGCACGGGGGCGAGGAGTGCGGTGCTGTTCCGCCTCCAACGGGTGAGGGCGTGCTCGGCGAGGCGTTCGTCGAGCAGGACGCTCGCGGCGAGGCCGAACGCGATGTCGTCCTCCAGACCGGGTTCGTCCTGCAGCAGCGCGTCGATGACACCGTGGCGCATGAGCTGTTCGTGGACGGCGTCGGCCTCGACGTGCTCCTGGTAGAACCGGGTGCCCGCGGGCCCGGCGCCGAGGCGCTCCAGGGCTGCGGCCAGACGGGCGGATCCGGGCGAGGACGTGATCTCCACGCCGGCGAACTGCCCGATCAGGGCGCCGCGGTGCGCCCGGTGCAGGGCGAACAGCGACATCAGGTTGACCACAGCCAGCGCCGGGGCGGGCACGAGATCCAGGTAGCGTCCGTAGGATCCGTCCAGGCCGAGGTCCGCCATCATCTCGGCGAACAGCCGGGAGTGGGTCCGCTCGGGGTGCCCCGCCCCGTATTCGTCGTACTGGACCGCGACGAGCGCCGCTTGGGCCGCACCATGGAGGCGGGGGATCACCCAGCTCTGCGGGTCGGCCTCCTTCAGGTGGTACAGGGAGCGGAGCACCAGGTACTCGCGGGCCTGCCACCGCTCGCCTTCGCGCAGCAGGAAGTAGGAGGGACCCTCACCGTCGACGGGCTCCAGCAGGAGCTCGCTCAGCTGCCCCGCCAGCGGGGCCACCGTCCCCGTTTCCGCGCGCAGGGCGTCCAGGAAGGCATCCTCCAGAACTCGGCGCAGGCCCAGGACCGCGGGGTGCCATTCCCACGCGGCGTCCACACCGGTGAAGGCGCGGTAGTGCAGTTCGTAGCAGAGATAGAGGGCCAGCTGGTGGTCCTCACCCCAGGGGTCGGCCGTGCCCGCATCGGCGAGCGGAACCGCGGCACCCGGCCCGGGGGCGGAGCTCAGCAGCGTGACGAGCGCCCGGGTCAGGGGCCCCCGCGGTTGCGGAAGGGCGGGGCCGGGGCCCGCTGCCGTGACACCCACGAGAAGAACCTCCAGGAAGAGTCGGGGGTTGTGACTTGCTCCTACCCGCCGGACGGGCCTCGACCCGCCCGGGTCCGTCCGGCACGTTCAGCGGCCGGCCCCCGACGTGTCCTCGCCCTCCTGCCGCGCCCGCTCCGTCGGTGGCAGCGAGCGGCGGCGGTGGCTGGTGTCGCAGAAGGGGTAGTGCTTGCTGCGCCTGCAGACGCACAGGGCGACGATCGGGCGCTCACCCGACCGCACGGTGCCGTCCGGCAGGACGATCTCGACAGGCCCCTCCACCAGCAGGGGTCCGCTCTCCGCGGGCATCGTCAGACGTCTCGGACGCTGCGCGTCAGGCCGCCCGGACACCGCGGATCACCGCCAGTTCCTCGTGTCGCACCCCGGCGGCGATCAGTCCCTGCTCCTCGAACCACTCGGCGCGCGCCGACATGACCGGACCGAAGGGGATCCGCTGCCGGGCGGCCACCTCGGTCCGCAGACCGGCCCGGGAGAGCGCCCGGCAACTCGCCTCGACCCCGGACAGTGAGGAGTGCACCAGGAGCAGGACACCGCCCGGAGCCAGCACTCGTGGGGCGTCGAGGCAGATGCGGTCGATCAGTGCGCGCCCGTCGGGCCCGGCGTCCCAGGCGCGTGCCGCGCCGTGGGTCGGCAGGGCGTCGCCCGCCGCCGGCACGTACGGGGGATTGGAGGCGATCAGGTCGAAGAGCCGCCCGCGCACGGGCTCCAGCAGGTTTCCGTGCCGCACGTGGATGTGCCGGCCGTTCAGTGCGCCGTTGACCCAGGCCGTGGCGAGGGCGCGGCGCGAGACGTCGATCGCGGTGACGCGGGCCCCCGTTCCGGCGGCGGCGAGGGCCACCGCGCCGGTGCCGGTGCCGATGTCCAGAACCTCGTTCCCCTCCCGGAGGTGCTCGCGGGCCAGGCTCGATATCAGTAGATCGGTGTCATCCTGCGCGCGGTAGACACCGGGAGGTTTCAACAGCCACATACTGCACGTTTGCCCCTCTTTGCGCTGCTGACACGCTGCCGCCCGGCACGGGAACGGGGTCGGCTTCCCCGGGTCAGGCGCCCGAGAAGGTCTGCGGTCACCAGAGTGGGTGGCTGGTCGGTGCCCGGGCGGAGGATCGTTGCGGCGAGGGCTCGCCCGGTCGGCCGGCGCCAACGGGTGGTCCAATGATGCCGTTCGGCCAGTGGCCGGAGGAATGCGGCGAGATTCGGGTCGTGGCCGAGGGCGGCACTGTGCAGAACGGCAGCGCGTTCGGGGTCGCTGAGGCCCGGTGCGGCCAGGGCCGGTGCCGCCTCTCGCCACGTTGCCCGCAGCCGCTTCGGTACCGCGATGGTGTCGTCGGCAAGGGTCGCGGTGCCGGTCAGCCGGTCAGGTCACCTGGGCGGATGCGGTAGACCTGCAGAGTGAGTCCGTAGTACTTGGTGGTCTCGCCGACCCACTCCATGCCGAGCCGCCTCGTCATGGCGATGGCGCGGAGGTTGTTCGGCCGCGCGACCGCGAAGAGTTCCTCGGCGTCCTGAGTGAAGGCCCAGGCGATGAGCGCGCGGCCGCCCTCGGTGGCATAACCCTGCCCCCAGGCCTCGGGGGCCACCTGCCAGCTCATCTCCAGGTCGTCCTCGTACGGTGGCAGCAGCCGGATGCCGAGGCCACCCACCACCGCGCCGTCGTCCCGGCGCTGCACGGCCCACCGGCCCCGAGGCGCCGGCAGATTCGGCTGCGCCTCCTGCCACGCCTCCAACAGCGAGCGCATCGCCGCCACGTCACCGACGCGTTCCATCGCCGGAGTGAGCCAACGCGCGACATCCGGCGAACCGTAGATCGCCAGGGCGTCCTCGGCATCGTCGACGGACCAGTCCCGAATGACGAGCCGCTCGGTGACCAACGCGATGTCCATCGCCCGGACCTCCTCAGTCTTCCTGGTGCCCATGATGCTCCCGCCTCCCCGCGGCCGCACGGCTGGATCGTGGACGGCAGCAACCCGGCGGCGGGCCGTTCACCCAGCAGGGGAGCCGACTGCGACCGGCACCGGCACCGGCCCCGACCGGTCCGCCGGCCGTCGACCGGCCGAGCGCAGCGGGTCGATGCCGTGGTCAGGGCTTCCCGAGGCCCACGGGAGCGCTTCGCCGTCGGAGGGCGGGAGCACCCGGCACCCGTCAAGATCGGCAAGGTCAACCTCGGCACCGCCGGCATCGGCGCCTGCCAGTACGCCTGCCTCGACCTGGTGGGCCGGTAGGACTGGGACGGTCGGTTCGGGGCATCCTCGGCCGCTGCTCCGCCCTCCGGAGGGCCGGGCGGCCGCCCGCGTCGACGTGGCCGAGGGGGCGGTGCGCAACGCCGTCCCGCGGGCCCCCAGGACCGGGCCTCGGCGCTGCACCGGCATGGCGCTGCTGCCAGCCCGGCCGGTGCGGAATCGCGGCGGGAGCTGGGCCCGCGACCCCGCCCGGTCGGGCTGGACGAGATCCGACCGCTGCGCCCCGCTCGGGGGAGCGGCCCGCCGGCGCTGCCGTCGTGACCGACGGGCCGTGCCGGGTGGGACCGGGACCTGTGGCGCGGCCTGCCCGGAAGCTGGGCGGCGGCGCTCCGACGAGGTCCACGTGAGTGCTGTGCAGAGCCCTCGGTCCCGGACGGTGCAAGGCGATGACGCGGGCGCCGTCCCGCCCGTACCGTGCTGTGGGTGCCGGACGTGCCGCAGGCGCGGACGTGCCCACGGCGGCGGGGGAGGGGTGGGACGGTGGCGGATCACGTGTTCAGCCGGGGAAAGGGCCAGGGGCGGGCACGGCTGGAGTTCCCGAAGCCCGAGCGCGCGGTGCTGCTCGCCGTCCGCAAGCAGCGCGGGGCGCCGATGGACCTCTTCACCGTGCGCCCCACCGGCCGCCGCGGCCACTTCGTCCGACGGTTCGACGCCGAGGACTCCGAGGCGCTGGTGCTGCTCCCCCGGGACCGCCAGGGGCGGCACCAGAAGTTGTGGGTGGAGACCGAGGGCCACTGGTCGCTGCGGGTGCGCGAGGTTCCCACCGCGCGGGCCTTCACCCGCGAGGTGGAGGGAGCGGGCCCGGAGGTGCTGGACTACCGGGGACCTGCCGGGTGGGCGACGATCACCCACCGCGCCACCCGCGAGCGCTTCGTCCTGGCGGCCCACCCCGACGGCCCTGACCGGGCGCGGGTCGACCTGAAGTCGGTACCGCACCCCGTAACGGACACCGGGGCGCAGTCGACCTGGCGCTACGTCGTCCCGCTGGACGGGCCGACGCTGCTCGCGGTGGAGCAGGGGCAGGACTGGTCGATCAGCGTCACGCCCGTCGACGCGCCGGATCCGCACTCGCCCGTGCGGCGCTGGGCCGGCACCGCGACGATGCTCTTCGAACGGCCACGCGCGGACGGCCCCGTCCTGCTCGACTTCCACTACGAGGGGCGGGGACGCCAGATGGCCCCCAGCCTGGAGGTGCTGGACGACGACGGGCTGCGGCGCGAGTACCTGCCCGGCCTCGGCCTCAGCCAGGACCACCGGTTCCTCCTCGGGGCCGACGAGCGGACGGCGGGCCTGCGCAGTCTGCGGATCCGGGTGGACGGGCCTGACCGGGAGTGGGAATTGCGGCTCACCGACGTCGAGCACGCCCGGCCGCTGCGGTCGGCGGCCGCGGGCAACGGCGCCGAGGTGCTGCGCTACGAGGGCCCGCCCGCGGTGCTGTCCGTCGCGCACGTCGGGGAGTCCAATGTCGCCGAGGTGACGGGCTGGGGCCCCGGCCGCTACGACTGGCGGCTGAAGACGGGCACGCCCGGCCGCAGTTGTCACGGCGCCCTGATCGGCGCGGGAAGGGCGCCCGAGCTGATCCGCGTCCTCGCCTGGGGGCAGTGGCGGCTGCAGGTCACCCCGCTCGACTCCGTGCGCGCCTTCGCCCCGCGGCGGGAGAGCACGGGCAGCACCCTGGTGCGCTGGAGCGGGCCCGCGGCCGACCTGCGGCTGACCCATCTCGCCGGACACCCGCTGCCCATCACCGTCGACGTGCTCTCCGAGGAGCTGCGCAGCGTCGGCCGGCTGACGGCCGGGCCGCCGGCCGCCCCGGCCGACGGTCTTCCGGTGCGGCCGGGCGCCCTGCTGGCGGTGTCCGACCCGTACAACGCCGGCTGGGTGCTGGAGGGTCGGTGAGGGCCGTGCGGCCCGGACGGCCCGGGCGGCCGGCCGCCGCGAACAGGGCTGTGCGGCTCAGCGCGGACCGGTCGGCTCCGGTACGCCGAACGCACGCTCGGCCGTCGTCGTCACCCACATCGGAAGCTGCGCCGCCGCGACAGCAGGGGAGGCGGGGTAGTCCGGGCTGACCGACCCCTTCGGGAAGAACGCCACCCGGCACCGCCGGCACAGCCAGGCCGCCTGCCAGACCCGGTGGTGCCGTTCCCAGACCGCGTGCCCCGCCCTGGTAGCGTCCTCGGCCACCCGGACCCGCCGCCGCCGCGTCGCCAGCTGCACGACCAGCCCGGCCAGCGCCAAGGGCACGGAGAGGACCAGCGGGCCGAGGAGGTAGCCCATCCGGTAGGAAGCGTCGGCGACCTCCGGGTCGGGGACACCCTTGGCCACGTTCATCAGCCAGAGGACGGTGATCACGCCCGCCACCGTGTAGAGCACGACGGCGGGCGTGCTGCGTGCGACCGCCGCCGGTGCCGGCGGCGGTGGCGGCAGGAGCTGGCCGTGCTCCGGTGCCCCGAGCGGGTGGGCGGCATCGGTCAAGGTGTGCGGCACGCTCACCGTCTGGTCGGACTCGGCGCATCGGGGGCATTCAGCGTTCATCGGCCGGTACTGCTCCCGGTTCTGAGGTGCACTCGCAGGGTGTGCGCGGACGGCTTGACAGCGTATTGGAACACAGGTGCCAGAGCCTCCGTCGCATGATCTCGGCACGCGGACCAGCTCAGAGCCGGGGCCGCGCGTCCCCGCCCCTGACCACTGGCCACCAGGGCCGTCCACGGGGCGAACGGTGCGAACGGGCCGGGCGACCGTCGCCCCCACACGGGGTGGACCGGTCAGCAGCCGCCCGTGGTGGAGCAGGAGTCCTGCGGAGCGGCGCCGAGGGTGACGAGCTGCGGCGCGGCGGGGGTCGAGCAGCAGCCACCGGTGTCGGTCTGCTCGGCGCCGGTCTGCTCGGTGCCCGGCTGGTCGAACAGGCCGGCGCCGCCGCACACGCCGGTCTCCGGCAGCGTCAGCTCGACGCGGGCGGCGGCCGCGTGGTCCCCGGCCAGGGCGGCGGCGACGGAGCGGACCTGCTCGTAGCCGGTCCTGGCCAGGAACGTGGGCGCGCGGCCGTAGGACTTCATGCCGACCAGGTAGAAGTCGCTCTCGGGGTGGGAGAGCTCGGCGGCGCCGTGGGGGTAGACGGTGCCGCAGGAGTGCTGGTTGGGGTCGATCAGCGGAGCGAGCGCGACGGGAGCCTGCAGACGCTCGTCGAGGCCGAGGCGGACCTCGGAGAGGAACGACAGGTCCGGGCGCAGGCCCGTCAGGACGACGACCTCGTCCAGCGGATCGCTGCGCCGCCCGTCCTCCGAGAGCAGGACCACCCGGCCGTCGGCCTGTTCGACGCCGGCGGTGCGGAACCCGGTGAGGGCGCTTGCGTGACCTGCCTCGACGGCCGCCTTGGCGCGGAGGCCGAGCGCACCGCGGGCGGGGAGCTGGTCGGCGTCGCCGCCGCCGTAGGTCGAGCCGCTGAGGCCGCGCCGGAGCACCCAGACCGCGTGCGTGCCGGGCTCCTCCTTCGCGAGGCCGGCGAGGAGGGCGAGGGCGGTGAACGCGGAGGCGCCGGTGCCGACGACGGCGGTGCGCCTGCCCGCGTGGCGGGCGCGGACGGCAGCGTCCTTCAGGTCGGGGACGCGGTAGGAGATCCGGGCGCCGTGGGTGCCTTCGCCGAGGGCGGGCAGGCCGTCGGCGCCGAGCGGGTTGGGGGTGGACCAGGTGCCGGAGGCGTCGACGACGGCGCGGGCGGTGATCCGCTCCTCGCTCCCGTCGGCCGTGGTGACGTGGACGGTGAACGGCTGCTCGGCGCGCCCGGAATCGACGATCCGGTCGCGTCCGGCGCGCGCGACGCCGGTGACCCGGGCGCCGTAGCGGACGCTCCCCCAGCCTTCGGCCGGGGGTGCCCCCATGCCGAGGACGTCGGCGAGCGGCTGCAGGTAGAGCTCGGCCCAGTCGGCGCCGGACGGGTAGGAGGCGCCGTCGGGGCGGACCCAGCCGGTGGGGGCGAGGAGTTTCTCGGCGGCCGGGTCGACGACCTCGGCCCAGGGCGAGAACAGCCGGACGTGGGCCCACTCGCGCACCGCCGTGCCGGCCCCGGGCCCGGCCTCCAGGACCAGGGGCTCGATGTTCCGCCCGATCAGGTGGGCGGCGGCGGCCAGGCCGACCGGGCCGGCGCCGATCACGACGACGGGCAGCTGATCGGTGGGGGTGTTCTCGCTCATGTCAGGGTCTCCGGGAGGATGCGGCGGTGCGGGCGGTGGGGTTGGGGGACGGGTCAGCAGCAGCCGGCAGCGGCGGCGACGGCCTCGCGCTTGGCTGCCGGGTCGCAGCAGACCTCGGAGCCGGCGTGCTCGGCGGTCCCGCAACAGGGGGCCACGGCGACGGTCACCCGCACGGCCGGGCGTTCGGTGGCGATCGGGCCGCAGCAGCCGGTGGACCGGGTGGCGGTGTCCGGGGCGGGGGTGGCGCGGTCGCTCATGACGATCTCCTCGGCGAGGGGCAGGTACTGGTCGGCGGACCGGAAAAGCCGTCGGCCGCTTCACTGATTCGACGTTTGTCGATGTGCCTCCGAGCTTGCCGCTGGCTTCGATGGATGTCAACATAGACGCATGTCGAATCTGAAGTTGGTGGAGCTGCCGGTGGTCGAGCCCGAGACCGCGCCGTGCTGCCCGCCCGTCACCTCGGCGGCCCTGTCCGAGGCGGACTCGGTGCGGATGGCGGCGATGTTCAAGGCGCTCGCGGACCCGGTCCGCCTGCGCCTGTTCTCCCGGGTCGCCTCCCACGAGGGCGGTGAGGCGTGCGTGTGCGACATCCAGGACGTCGGCGTCTCCCAGCCCACCGTCTCCCACCACCTCAAGAAGCTGCGCGAGGCCGGCCTGCTCACCAGCGAGCGGCGCGGCACCTGGGTCTACTACCGGGTCGCCCCCGAGGCGCTCGCCGCCATGGCCGGCCTGCTGGCGGCCGCTCGCTGACGGCCCGCCCCGGTCGGCGGGGCTTTTGCCGTGGCCTTTCATCGACTATCGTCGATTGTCGATGAATGAGATGCGCTCCCTCCCCCTGATCGACGCGGAAGCCGCCGAGCGGTACGCCGCGTGGTTCAAGGCGCTGGCCGACCCGACCCGCGTCCGGCTGCTCCACCTGCTGGCCGTCGAGGGTCGGCCGCTGGCCGTCGGTGAGATCGTCGAGCGGGCGAGCGTCGGTCAGTCGACCGTCTCGCACCACCTGAAGATCCTCGCCGAGGTGCGCTTCGTCCAGGCCGAGCGCCAGGGCACCTCCACCCGGTACGAGGTCAACCGGACCTGCCTGGCGGTCTTCCCGGCCGCCGTGCGGATGATTCTCGGAGAGGACTCCGCCGGGCAGGGGGCCGACCGTGGCCGCTGACTTCACCGTCGTCCCGATGGTCGCCGCCCATGCCACCCAGGTCCTGACGATCTACCAGGCCGGGATCGACGAGGGTGACGCCACCTTCGAGACCGCGGCTCCGACCTGGGAGGCCTTCGACGCCGGGAAGCTCCCGGCCCACCGCCACGTCGCCCTTGAGCCGGGAGGCCGAGTGCTCGGCTGGGTCGCCGCGAGCCGGGTCTCCGACCGCTGCGCCTACGCCGGCGTGGTCGAGCATTCCGTCTACGTCCACCCCGGCGCCCGCGGGCGCGGCGTCGCCCGGGCCCTGCTGGACGCCCTGATCCACTCCACGCAGGCCGCCGGCATCTGGACGATCCAGTCCGGGATCTTCCCCGGGAACACCGCCAGCCTCGCCCTGCACCGGCGGGCGGGCTTCCGCGTCATCGGCACCCGCGAGCGGATCGGCCGGCAGCACGGCGTCTGGCGCGACGTCGTGCTGGTCGAACGCCGAAGCCCGGTCGTCGACTGAGCGGGAGACGATCAGCTGTCGCTGTCGCTGCTGCCGCTGCCGCCGTCGTGCCGGTACCGCGCCCGCCTGGTCGGCCGGGGGCGGGAGCGCTCGGTGGCGGCGTCCAGGATCGTGAAGTCGAGCCCGGCGCGCCGCAGGTGGTGGCCGACGGCGCGGCCGGCCTGCCCGCTGCCGGCGACGAGGACCTGGGTGCGCCGGGCCTCGCTCACTTCGAACCGGCCGCGGCCGAGGTGCGCCGACGGTGGTCGAAGACCAGTGCCACCAGGGTGAGGCCCACGACGCCGCCGACCAACTGCAGGCCGATGAAGCCCGGTACGGAGCTCGGGGCGATGCCCGCGAAGGTGTCGGTGAACGCGCGCCCGATGGTGACGGCCGGGTTGGCGAAGGAGGTGGACGACGTGAACCAGTACGCGGCGCCGATGTAGGAGGCGACCGCGACCGGCGCGAACCGCAGGTGGTCGGTCTTCGCCAGTCCGAAGATCAGCAGGACCAGGCCCGCCGTGGCGACGACCTCGCCGAGCAGCAGGTGCCCGGCGGACCGGTCGTGCGTGGACCACTGCACCAGCGCCTTGCCGAACATCGCGTCGGCCAGGATCGCCCCGGCGATCGCACCGACGATCTGTGCCGGGATGTAGGCGGCGACCTCGCGCGGGCCGAGCCCCTCGGGGGCCTTGCGGCCGGTCCACCACTCGGCCAGCGTGACGACCGGATTGAAGTGCGCGCCGGAGACGGGGCCGAGCAGCAGGATCAGCACGCCGAGGCCGAAGACGGTGGCCAGGGAGTTGGCGAGCAGTTGCAGGCCGACGTCCTCGCTGAGCTCGGTGGCCTGGATGCCGGAGCCGACCACGACGGCGACCAGCGCCGCGCTGCCGACCAGCTCGGCCACGACGCGGTTGGCGAGCGGGACGGCGTGGGGGCGCCCCCGGCCGGAGGTCGGGGGAGGTTCGACCGTGAACGGGTCCGCGATGTCGGGTCCGGCCTCCATGGCGCTCAACGGGTTCTCCTCGGACGGGGCGGGCTGGCCGCCGGGCGGGGGTGGGTGGTTCAGCAGGACCGCTTGCGACGGTTCGCGGCGGCCTCACGGGCGGTGGCGGCCAGCCCGGCGAACTCCGCCGCCACGGCCTCAAGGGCGTCGGGGCGGAGCGAGTAGTAGGTGAATCGACCGCACGGCTCGGTGTCGACCAGTCCGGCGTCCCGGAGGATCCTGAGGTGGTTCGACAGGTTCGTCTGCCGGGCGCCGGTCTCCTCGACGAGGTGGGTCGTGCACAGTGCCTCCTCGGCGAGCAGCGTGAGGATCCGGATCCTCAACGGGTCGGCCAGGGCCTTCATCACGTCACTGTCGACTGACATCACCATGGGCTGATACGTTAGCGCTCGCCGGGGGAAATCCCAAGCCGCACGGCCCCGCCCGGGCCGCAGACGCACCGCACCCCGCCGCGGGTCTCGACGAAGGAAGAGCCATGCCCACCACCGCCTCCGCGTCCGTGCTGTTCGTCTGCATCCACAACGCGGGCCGCTCCCAGATGGCGGCCGGCTTCCTGCGCCACCTCGCGGGCGACCGCATCGAGGTCCGCTCCGCCGGCTCCGTGCCCGGAGACCGGATCAACCCGTCGGCGGTCGCCGCGATGGCCGAGCTCGGCATCGACATCTCCGACCGGAAGCCCAAGGTGCTGACCGCCGACGCGGTCCAGGCCTCCGACTACGTCATCACCATGGGCTGCGGCGACGCCTGCCCGTACTTCCCCGGCAAGAAGTACCTGGACTGGAAGCTCGACGACCCGGCCGGCCAGGGTGTCGAGGCGGTCCGCCCCATCCGCGACGAGATCAAGCGCCTCATCGAGGGCCTGATCGCCGAGATCGACGCCGGGCCGCAGGAGAGCTGACGCCCAGCAGTGGGCACACCGAAGAGCGCCTTCGCCCGGAACAGCGGGTTCGCCGCCGGCTCCGGGGTGACTGCCCGGGAACGGACTCCGCGAGCTTCGCTCCATCATGTCCAGCGCCGTGCTGATGACCGTCGGGCATCGCCGGCGGGCCGTCGCGCCCTTCCTGTCCTACGGCCGCACGGGGCCGGTCCTGAACGGTGCGGGGTGCCCGGTCAGTGCCGTGCCGAACGGGTCCGGCGCCTGTTCACCGGCCGGTGCCGGTGTCGGAGCCGGCGGGGCGTCGGCCTGCGCCCGTTCCAGCGGGAAGTCGATGCTGCGCAGCACCCGTGTGAACAGCGGCGCGTACACGTCCTGCCAGTGGGCGAGGTCCGGGGTGGTGAGGTCGACGACCAGCACGCCGCCGCCGGGCCCCGGCAGCGGGAGGTGTCCCTGTGCGCGGAGCAGCGGGATTCGCGCCGTCCTGCCTCCGTCGGCCGGTACCTCCCAGCCGGGCGTGGTCCGTACGGTGACGACCACCGGGCCGGCCGGGGCGGTGAATTCGCGTACCTCGGCGCCTGCCGCCTCGCCCTCGGTGGTCAGCACCGAGAGCAGGCCGGCCGCCGCCGTCCGCCGGTCCGCCGCGCCGGTGTCGACGCCGGCGACGGTCAGTACGGCCGTCGACGGGGCGCCGTCGATGCTGCCGAAGGCGGTGCCGGACCAGATGGTGCCGGCCGCCTCCAGGGCGGCCGAGCCGTCCAGGTACAGCTCGGCGAGCGCTTGCAGGTGGTCCGCGCCGAGGCCGGCGGCGGACGTTCCGAGCCGCGCCAGGACCACGGCGGCCGCCGCGTCGGCGTCCGTCACCTGCTCGAACGGGACGAAGTCCGGCGGTACCTCGAATTCGACGCCGGGCTCGCCGGCTGCCTCGGTCGCGGTGCTCAACGCTGTTTCCCTTCGGGATCTTACGACTGGTCGCCGCCCTGGTCGCCGCCCTGGGCACGCAGGGTCGGTGGTGGCGGCGGGGGCTGCGTGCCACCGGGCGGGCGGGCCGGCGCCGGACGTCCGAAGGAGCGTCGCAGTGCCCGCTCCCGCATCCGGGCCACCTGCCAGGCCCCGAGCGCGGCGGCCACCGCGAGTGCGCCCAGCACCGCGGCGAGCACCGAGGACTCCTGGCTCGCCGCGGTGCCCGAGAAGATCCCGAGCACCAGGCTCAGTGCCACCAGCGGGTACGGTGAGAGCCGGTCCGACACCACGTCGGCCGGGGCGCCGGGCAGTTGCTCGGGGGTGGGCGGTACGGGGTACGCCCCGGGCGGCCAGCCCGGCGGGGTCCAGAGGTTCGGCAGCCACTGGCCGGCTGTCAACCAGGCCCACTCGACCGGACTGTCGGCCCCCGGCCGCAGATCAGGGGCGCGCATCCAGGCCGCCCGCCGCCGGGCCAGCGGGTCCTGGTCCAGCACCAGGGTCAGCACCGGCGGGACGCCGCTGCGCGGTGCGGACGGACGGTACGACTCGAAGCGGTACCCGTACAGGCGGGCCACCCAGAGCTCGTGGCCGAGATCCTGCCGTGTGGGAACCCCGGACAGTTCCACCCGCGGACGGCCGTCCAGGGCGGCGGCGATCTGCTCCGGGCGCAGCATGTTCACCTGGCGGCCCCGGCCTTCTCCCGCCTGGCTGCCCGGTCCTTCTCGTACCCGTCGTGCCAGGAGTTCTCGATGCCCACCAGCAGCGAACCGCCGGTGGCCGTCTCGATGGACTGCCGGTCGTTGCGGGGGAGGAACACCTTCAGACCGGAGGAGTCCATCAGCCAGCCGGTGACCGACAGTGAGGTCCCCGCGGCTCCGACCACGTTGGCCTCGTCACCGGCCTTGGCCAGGGCGGCCCCCGCCTTGCCCAGCTTGCCCGGCGAGCCGACCACCGGGACGGTGCCCATGATGTCGGTGGCGAAGCTCATCGGCGGAACGTCGGCGCCCGCGAGCGCGGCGACGCCGTGCGCGGCGAGCGCACCGCCCGCCAGGCCCACCGACACCCCGTCGAGGGCGACGGCTGCGGCCTCCGTCCACGGTGTCGGTATGCAGTGCAGCGCCAGCCCGGCCAGGCCGACCGCCGTACTGGCGTTGCTCAGCAGGTCGCCGATGGCGGCGATGGCGTTGGCGTGGTCCTGGACCCATTTCAGGGCGGCGTCGGCCAGTTCGAGGTTGGCCGCGACGAAGCCCTCGATGCCGTCGACCAGCTTGGCGAACCAGCCCGGCCCGTCCGGCGCCCGGGAGGCGGCCCGGGCGATGGCGGCGGCCGCCTCCTGAGCGAGCCTGTCGTGATCCCCGCGCAGGTGCTTCGCCTGGGCGACGATCGCCGACAGTTCGGCGTCGGCGGTGGCCAGTTCGGCGTTGGCGGCCTTGTAGCGGGCCTCGGCGTCGGCCAACTGCTGGTCGTCGCCGAAGGACAGGCCGGCCAGCTTGAGGTCGGGATTCCCGGCGGCGCGGTCCCGGCGGCCGCGGGCGTCCTTCGCCTGCCGCTCCTCCTCGTCCGCCCGGCGTTGGAGGTCGGCCAGCCGGCCGTGCCAGCTGTCCATCGTGCGGTAGGCCGAGGTGAAGGAGTCCTGGGCGGTGGCGAGTTGCTGCGGCAGCTTGGCGATCCGGGCCGAGAACGCGTCGGCCGCCTCGCCCTGCCAGGCCTGACCGTTGTTCGAGGCCCGCAGCACGCTGGTGTGCGCGTCCTGCAGTTCCTTGGCGGCCCGCTGGAGGTCGCGCACCATGCTCTCGATGCCGGGCAGGCTGCCGGGCGCCGGATCGAAGCCGAGGGCCTCGAAGCCGTCCCGGTCCGGGCTGCCCCACGGGTACCCGCCGAACGACCCGCTCACGAGGCGGCCTGCGCGACCTGGCCGGACATGGTTCGGCGGATCACGTCGTCGGTGCGCCGGTAGCCGCGCGCGGTGGCGTCCAGGCCCTTGCCGATGGCCTGCAGAGCCTCGGTCAGCTGCTTCAGCCCGTACGACCAGTCGTGTCCGAACCCCTCGCAGGCCATGTCCGGCCCGGCTTCACCGGTGACCTTGGGATTGGTCTGCTCCAACGCGTGCACGGCCCCTCCCATGCTCTGCGTCGCCTCGCCCAACTCCTTGGAGAGCTGCCCGAGCTCGTCCGCCTCCACCTTGAAGGTCTGTCCCACTGAAGTACTCCCCCGTACGTCGGATCCCGGTCGGAACCCTACCGACGGGAGATCGACGCACGGACCGTCCGGGGCGGTTCCGAGTGCTTTCTTGACGGGCATTTGACGGTTGGCCCCCGGCCCGCCGCTCCCACCACGTCCGGACGCGGCTCATGATGGTGCGGCCTGCCCGGAGCACACCGCGAAGCTGCCCAGTGGCAGGCTGGACGGGGCCCGGCGCGTCGTCAGTGGCGGTCATGGGCGCCGGGGCGTCGGCGGGCACCAGGTGCGCTACGAGGCGGACGCAGGCGAGCATGCCGAGGACCTCGACCAGGGTCTGGGTGACCACGACGACCGAGCCGATCGCCGGCTCGCCGGGCAGCGCCGGCGCGAGTGGCAGGACGACCGGCGAGTTGCGGGTCGCGCCGGTGAACACGATCGCCCGCCCGGCAGCCGTGTCGAGGCGGAGCGGCCGGGCCACGGCCTTGCCGGCGAACGCCATCACGACGAGGAACAGCACGTAGAACGGGACGACGCCGACGACGTCGCCCCGGCTGTCCCCGAGCTCGGGCACCTGGGCGGCCACCACGGTCAGCAGGGTCGTGGCCATCAGCGGGCCATCGTGGTGGTCGCCGCGTCCGAGACCTTCCGTCCGGCCGTCCGGCGGGCGGCCCATGCCTGCAGGGCCCAGGCGAGGGCGAGCGGGATGACGATCAGGAACGCGAAAGCCTCGACGAACGGGGCCGACCGCGACGATGTCGGCGAGCTCCGATCCCATGAACAGGTAGAGGAACCCCGGGAGCAGGTGTCCGCCCGCCCGTCTGCCGGCCGGTCCGGTCCTCAATGCCAGCCTCGGCCGGTGGTGCGGGGCAGCCGCTGTTGGGGTGACGGTGTGTGCGCCGGTCGGCGTCCTGCGGGGGTGGGGAGGCCGGCTCGCATAGCCTGGCGACGCCGCTCGCCTGGCGGCCGGGGGATTTGTGGCGGCCGACGGGAGTGCAGGGTGGTGACCTCAGCTTCGGGTGCTCGCGGTTCTTCGCCGTCGGCGCGGCAGCGGTTGCGGGCGTGGCTGCTGGAGGGCGCGGCGGACCGGGTCAAGCAGCACCCGGGCCCGCACGCCGAAGCTCCTGCGGAGCATCGGCAGCGTTGGTGGCGGGTGATGTGCCTGACCGGTCTGGACTACTTCTCCACCCTGGGCTACCAGCCCGGCATCGCGGCGCTGGCGGCCGGACTGCTGTCGCCGGTGGCGACCGTCGTGCTGGTGATCGTCACCCTGTGCGGGGCGCTGCCGGTGTACCGGCGGGTGGCCCAGGAGAGCCCGCACGGGCAGGGCTCGATCGCCATGCTGGAGCGCCTGCTGTCGTTCTGGCAGGGCAAGCTGTTCGTGCTGGCGCTGCTCGGCTTCGCCGCGACCGACTTCGTGATCACCATCACCCTGTCCGCCGCCGACGCCACCGCGCACCTGGTGGAGAACCCGCACCTCACCGGCGCACTGCACGGCCGCCAGGTGCTGATCACGATGATCCTGGTGGCCCTGCTCGGGGCGGTGTTCCTCAAGGGCTTCGGCGAGGCGATCGGCGTCGCCGTGGTGCTGGTGGCGGTCTACCTCGCGCTGAACGTGGTGGTGGTCGCGGTCGGGCTGTGGCACGTGCTGTCGGATCCCGACCTGGTCACGGACTGGACGCACGCGCTGACCGTCGAGCACGGCAACGTGGTGGCGATGGTCGGGGTGGCCGTGCTGGTCTTCCCGAAACTGGCCCTGGGCCTGTCCGGGTTCGAGACCGGGGTCGCGGTGATGCCGCACATCGAGGGCGAGGAGGGCGACACCGAGGAGAAGCCGGTCGGGCGGATCCGCGGCACCCGCAAGCTCCTCACCACCGCCGCCGTGATCATGAGCGTGTTCCTGATCACCACCAGCTTCATCACGACCCTGCTGATCCCGCCCGCCGCCTTCGAGCCGGGCGGCGCGGCCAACGGCCGCGCCCTGGCCTACCTGGCCCACGAGTACCTCGGCAGCGCGTTCGGCACCGTCTACGACGTCTCCACCATCGCGATCCTGTGGTTCGCCGGGGCGTCCGCGATGGCCGGCCTGCTCAACCTGTTGCCCCGCTACCTGCCGCGCTACGGCATGGCGCCGCACTGGGCGCGGGCCGTGCGGCCGATGGTGCTGGTGCTCACCGGGGTCGCCTTCCTGATCACCTGGATCTTCGACGCCAGCGTCGACGAGCAGGGCGGCGCCTACGCCACCGGTGTCCTGGTCCTGATCACCTCGGCCGCCATCGCCGTGACCATCGCCGCGCACAAGGCCGGCCAGCGCGGCTGGACCGTCGGCTTCGCGATCATCGCGGCGGTGTTCGTCTACACCACCGGCGACAACATCGCCGAGCGGCCCGACGGCGTGAAGATCGGTGCCTGCTTCATCGCCGCGATCGTGCTGGTCTCACTCGCCTCCCGGCTGGCCCGCGCCTTCGAACTGCGGGTCACGGACGTCGTCCTCGACCAGGTGGCCGAGCGCTTCGTCCGGGACTGCTCGAACCGGACCATCCGGCTGATCGCCAACGAGCCCGACAACCGGGACCTCGCCGAGTACCGGGAGAAGCTCCAGCAGATCCGGACGGACAACGACATCCCGGTCGAGGACGACCTGGTGTTCGTGGAGGTCACCGTCCGGGACCCGTCGGACTTCGAGGCGGAGCTGACAGTCCGCGGCGAGGTGCTGCACGGGCGCTACCGCGTCCTGACCCTGGAGCACTCCAGCATCCCGAACGCGCTCGCCGCGCTGCTGCTGCACGTGCGGGACGCCACCGGGCAGCAGCCGCACATCTACTTCGAGTGGACCGAGGGCAACCCGTTCGCGCAGTTCCTGCGGTTCTTCCTGTTCGGACAGGGCGAGGTCGCCCCGGTCACCCGCGAAGTCCTGCGGGAGGCCGAGCGGGACCGCACCCGCCGCCCCCGGGTCCACGTCGGCTGACCGGCCGGTCGGCGCGACGATGGAGACAGGCGCCGTAGGACCGGCCGAGGCGTCGAAGTGGAGGCCCCGGTGAGCAGAGTCGGGAAGCTACGGGTGTACCTGGGCGCGGCCCCGGGCGTGGGGAAGACGTACGCGATGCTTGCCGAGGGGCGGCGGCTTCGCCAGGGCGGGCTGGATGTGGTCGTCGGCCTGGTGGAGACGTACGGGCGCCGGGGTACCGAGGAGCAGTTGGGCGACCTGCCGTTCGTCGCGCGGAGTGCGGTCCGCTACCGCGGAGTGGAGCTGACCGAGCTGGACGTGGAGGCGGTGCTCGCGCGTCGCCCGGGGCTGGCCCTGGTGGACGAGCTGGCGCACAGCAATGCGCCGGGCCGGCGCAACTCCAAGCGCTGGCAGGATGTGCAGGAGCTGTTGAGCGCCGGCATCGACGTGTCCACGACGTTGAACATCCAGCACCTGGAGAGCCTCAACGACGTGGTCGAGCAGATCACCGGGGTCGTCCAGCACGAGCAGATCCCGGACGCTGTGGTGCGTGGCGCGGACCGGATCGAGCTGGTGGACCTCAGCCCGGAGGCTCTTCGGCGGCGGCTGGCCGAGGGGCACGTCTACGGGCCCGACAAGATCGACATCGCGTTGGACAACTACTTCCGGGCCGGGAACCTGGGCGCGCTGCGGGAGCTGGCGCTGCTGTGGCTGGCCGACCGGGTCGAGGAGGAGCTCGCCGACTACCGGGCCCGGCACGGCATCAAGGCACCATGGGAGACGAAGGAGCGGATCGTCGTCGCGCTGAACGGCGCCCCGCAGGGCGAGCACCTGATCCGGCGGGGCGCGCGGACGGCCAGACGGGTCCACGGTGACCTCATCGGGGTCCACGTGCGGATCGACGACGGCACCGTGCGGTCCGAGCCGTCCGCACTGGAGGGGCAGCGCCGCCTCCTGCGGGAACTGCACGCCAGCTATGTCGAGGTCGACGGCACGGACATCGCCCGAGCCCTGGTGGACTTCGCGCGGACCGAGAGCGCCACCCAGATCCTGCTCGGCCCGACCGGCCGCTCACGGCTGCGCGAGCTGGTCAGCGGTTCTGTGATCAACCGGGCGATCCGCATGGCCGGCCCGATCGACGTCCGGGTGCTGCCACCACCGGGCCCCGGGATGCTGGAGCTTCCGAAGTCGCCGAGAAGTCGCCGACCCGTGGTCGTCGCGCGGCGCAGGCTCTGGTCGGCCTGGCTGCTCGGGCCGGCGGGTGCCCTCGCGCTCGCGGTGCTGCTGTCGCCGCTGCGCGGCTCGCTCGGCCTGTCCGGCGCGCTGCTGTGCCTGCTGCTCGTGGTCGCGGGAGTCGCCCGTCTCGGCGGCCTTGCCCCGGCAGCCGTAACGACCCTGGTAGCGGCCCTGTCGGCCGACTACTTCTTCACCTCCCCCTGGTACAGCCTCACTGTCGAGCGCTCGGCGGACACCGCGGCACTGGTGGTGTTCCTGGCCGTTGCCGGGATCATCAGCCACCTGATCGACGGGTTGGCCCGTCGTTCCGTGCAGGCCGCCCGGGCCCGGGCTGAGGCGCAGGCGCTCGCCCGCCTCGCCGGGGAGACCGTCCGTACGGGTGCGCGGGCCCTGCCGCGGCTGCTGGTGGAACTACGGCGGACCTTCGCTCTGGAAGCGGCGGGAATCCTGGTCCCCGAAGGGAACGCCTGGCGGGTCGCGGCGTCCTCCGGCGCCCCGCCGCCCGAACGGCCCGAGGACGCACCGTTCGCCGCCGACCTCGACCAGGGCGCCGTACTCGTCCTGTCCGGCCCGTCGCTCACCCAGGAGAACACCCGGCTGCTCGGCCCGTTCGTCACGCAACTGCGGCTCGCGCAGGAGCGCGAGCGCCTCACCGAGGCGGCCGCGACCGCCTCGGCCCTGGCACACACCGACGCACTGCACACCACCCTGCTGGAAGCAGTCGCGCACGATCTGCGAGCACCGCTGGCCGCGATCAAGGTCTCGGCCGCCAGTCTGTTGTCGCCCGGGATCGACCGGCGGCCGGATGCTGTCCACCGGTGCTGCGACGTCATCGACACCGAGTCGGACAGGCTGGCGCATCTGATCGCCATCCTGCTCGACCTCAGCCGCCTTCAGGCCGGGAAGGTTCCTGTGACGCTCGGACCGACCGATCTCGGCGAGGTCCTTCGCGTAGCGCTGGCCGGCCTGGCAGGCGTGGGTTCCCCGGTCGAGATCGACGTCGCCGAGGACCTTCCCGAGGTCGAGGCGGATGCGGGGCTGTTGGAGCGGGCGCTCGCCAACGTGCTTGCGAACGCGCGGACCTGGTCGCCGCCGGGCACTCCGGTGCGGGTGGACGCCGGCGCGGTGGCCGACCGGGTTCATCTGCGGGTCGTCGACCGCGGGCCCGGGATCGCCGCCGATGAGCGGGACAGGCTCTTCGAGCCGTTCCACCACGGCACCGGCCGGGACCGCCGGCTGCCCGCAGGCCTCGGACTCGGCCTTGCGGTCGCCAAGGGCTTCACCGAGGCGATGAACGGCGAACTCACCGTCGAGGACACCCCCGGCGGCGGTACCACCTTCGTGTTCGGTCTTCGCCGAGCAGCAGCACCCTGAACCGCTCGTGGGACTGCCGTGCACCGGTCCGTCGGCGCAGACTGGAACGGGCGGGCCTGCCCGCACCGTCGCAGGGAGGAGGACTCCGATGGATGCCGGTCGGCTGCTGCCGCTCGCTCTCCTCGTCGGCATGGGCGGGGCGGTCGCCTACCTCGCCGGTGCAATGGGGCTGAACCGGACCCGCAGGCTGCGACGGGTGGGAGTGCCCGTGCAGGCGCTGGTCAGATACCGCCCGGCCGATGCGGGAGACCGCACCGGGGCTGGGCGGCCGCTGCTGCAGTTCGTGACCGTGGACGATGCCGTGATGGAGGTCTCCTCGCCGGTGCCCGCGGGCCGTGCGCAGCCGCTGGCCGACGGCGGGCAGGTGTGGATCAGCTACGACCCCGCGGCCCCCCGCGAGATCGCGGTCCGGGGGCGCGAACGCGTCTGGCTGGACGGAGCGTTCATCGTTCTCGGCGCCGTGGCCGTGTTCCTGTCGTTGGCCCTGTTCCTGCTCGCCGTCTGACGGGGCGCCGACGCTTCGGTGCGGGTCGCGGTCCGTGGTTCACCGTGCTGCGGCGGGACGGTGCGAGACTCGGGCGTTTCCGGCGGCGAACGGCATGGGCGCCCCACTGCGCGCGGTGAGCTCCAGGCTCTCCAGGAGCGCGGACGGGGAGACCACGACCACCTCGCAGCGTGCGTGGGCGCGGCAGTGGCGGACGACCGAGCCGTGCAGTGCCCGCTGGACCCTGCCGTGGTGGCCGCTGCCGAGTACCAGCAGGTCACCCGGGCCACTCGCAGCGGCCACCAGAGCACGGCCGGGTTGGGAGCGGACCACCAGCGGGCGGATGACGATGTCGCCGGGGTACCCGCCGAAGGCCTGCTCGAACGCGGTGTCCAGGCACCTGCGGGCGACGTGCTCCAGCTCCGAGAGCGGCCGTAGCGTCTTGTCCGCGGCGGTCCACGCGATCACCGGGACGAGCATCGCGTCGCGTCTGCCGGCCTCCTCCACCGCCCGGTACAGGGCCGCGAGACTGCTCAACGAGCCGTTGACCCCGACGACGACCCGACTGTTCTCGACCATGGCTGCTCGCTTCCCTTCCGTGTCCCGGTCGGCGCCTGCCGGTCGGGACGGACCTGTGCTCCCCGGAGGATTCCGGCCGGCCCTGCCCCTCCATTCGACGCCCTCGCTGACCCTGCGGCACCGGCCTTGACGCACGTCGTACGCGTCCCGGCGCTTCTTTGATGCGGCCTTGACATGCTGGACCGGGTGCGGCATCCGGTCCGGCGTGGGGTCAGCCGCTCGCTGTCGCGGTGCCCCGAGGGTCGAAGCGGTATCCGACCTGGCGGACGGTGGAGATCCGGTCCCGGTGCTCAGGGCCGAGCTTGCGGCGCAACCGGGCGATGTGGACATCGACGGTCCGCGAGTCGCCGAACGGTTCCTGGGTCCACACGAGGTGCAGCAGCTGGCGGCGGGTGTAGACCCGCAGCGGGTGTGCCACCAGGTGGGCGAGGAGCTCGAACTCCATGAACGTGAGCCGGAGCGCGCGGCCGCCGACGGTGGCGGTGCGACCTTCGCCGTCGACCGCTATTCCACCGGCCTCGACCCGGGACCGGTCCGGCCGGCGCCGGGCCGCGACGAGCAGAGCGGTTGCCTGTACGGCGGCCGGGTGGACCGCGTGGATGCGGGAGACCCGCGGGTAGTGCAGGGACATGCTTTCCCCTTGTGAATGCGTCAGCGGCCGGAGTCGCTGGGCGGCGTGTTCAGTGCTCCGAATCCCAGCGGGCTTCGAGCCGCCGCCGGCCGTCGGCGCTCACGACCGGCCGCCAGCTGGCCTGAAGGGGGACGGGAGGACGGCGCGGGCTGTCACCCCCTGCGGGCGAGGGGCCGCCGAGGGCCTGCAGCACCGTGTTGTCGAGGGGGCTGTCGGCCAGCCGTCGAAGTAGGGCGGTCAGGAACACGCGCGAGGGTCCGTGCGCCCGGGTGGAGCGGACGGGCGTGCGGAGGTGGAAGGTACCGGGAACGGTCATGTGGACACCACCTTCACGAGGCGTCAGCAGGTGCGGGTTGTCGGCAGGTTGCGGCGAGGACGGCTCAGCGGCCGACCTCGCGGGCGCGGAAGTCCTCGACGCTCTCACGCCGGATCAGCAGCCGGGCCCGACCGCTGCGGACGGCGGCGAGTGCGGGGCGGCCGACCAGGTTGTAGCCGGAGGCCATCGAGAGCTGGTAGGCGCCGGCGGCGGGGACCGCCAGCAGGTCGCCCGGGCGCAGGTCGGCAGGCAGGCGGGCAGCCCGGACCAGGACGTCGCCGGCCTCGCAGTGGCGGCCGACCACGTCGACCTCCCGTACGGCGGCGGTGGAGGTGCGGCCGACCAGGCGCACCGCGTACCGGGCCCCGTACAGGGCGGGCCGGGGGTTGTCGCTCATGCCGCCGTCGACCGCGGCGTACACCCGGCCGTCGGCGGTGTGCTTGACCGTCAGCACCCGGTAGACCGCGACCGCGGCTGGCGCGATGACCGCCCGGCCGGGCTCGACGACCAGGCGGGGGACGTCCAGGCGGCGGCGTTTGCAGGCATCGGCCAGTCGGACGGGGACGAGCGCGGCGAACTCGTCGAGGTCCAGCGCGGCCTCCCCGGGGAGGTAGGTCACCGCGTGCCCACCGCCGAGGTCGAGCTCCGGCAGCTGGACGCCGTGCTCGTCGCGGATCGCCGCGAGGAGTTCGACGAGGCGGTCGACGGCGGTGAGGTACGGCTCGACGGAGGGGATCTGGGAGCCGAGGTGGCAGTGCAGTCCGGCCAGGACCAGGCCGGGTTGGGCCAGGATGCGCCGGACGGCTTCCAGAGCGTCGCCGCCTTCGAGGGCGAAGCCGAACTTCTGCCCCGCCACGCCGGTGCGGACGGCCTCGTGGTGGCCTGCGGCCACGCCCGGGACGACCCGGACGAGAACGCGCTGGGGCGTGTCCGAACTGCTCAGGGCCGCGAGCCGGGGGATCTCGGCGAGGCTGTCGACGACGATCCGCCCGACCCGCAGGCGCCGGGCGAGCCGCAGCTCCTCGGGGCTCTTGGCGTTGCCGTGCAGCAGGATCCGCTCGGGCGGGAAGCCGGCCGCGGCGGCCAGGCGCAGTTCGCCCTCGGAGCAGACGTCGAGCCCGAGGCCCTCCTCGGCGATCCAGTCGGCGAGGGCGCTGCACAGGAACGCCTTCGCGGCGTACAGCACCTCTGCGCCCGGCAGGGCGGTGCGGTAGGCGCGGCAGCGGGAGCGGACCTCGTCCTCGTCGAGGACGTAGAGCGGTGTTCCGAAGCGGTCGGCGGCGTCGGCGAGGGCGACCCCGGCGACGGTGAGCCCGGCGGGGCCGTCCTGGGCCGAGGCCGGCCAGGGGGTGCCGATGGGGGTACCGGGGGTGGTGTCGGGTTCGTCGGCGTACAGGCAGCCGCGGACGGGGGTGAGGGTCATGAGGCGGCGCTCCTTGCGAGGGTTACTACGGACGCCGGGCGGGTTGCCGTGTCCACCGACGGGACGAGGCGGCGCAGGACCAGCTCGACCTGTACCCGGGCGGCGCCGGCCCGGCGCAGGTCCGCGACGACGGCGCGCAGCTCGCACTGGTCGACGCAGGCCGGATGCAGTTCCAGGTCGGCCTCCCCGGCCAGCACGAGTCCTCCCCGTACGGCGGGAATCCGTGCTGCCAGCCGCTGGAAGTCCAGCGGCACCGGCCCGTGGGTGACACGGGCGACGGCCCGCAGCGGCCGCCCCGGGGTGCGCGGGTCGAACCCGTCGGGGGCGCCGAGCGGGGATCCGCTGCGGGTCGGCCGCTGCCTTGGGGCAGCGGTAGTGACCTCGTTGGGGCACAGCCGCAGGGCGGGGGCGCCGGCGTGGGCCGGGCCGATGCCCAGGGGCGCGCTCAGCGGCTGAAGCTCCACCTCGTCGGCCGGGTCGGCCGGTCGGTCGGCGGTCATCGCTGGGGCTGCAGGGCGGGGAAACGGGGCGCCGCGTGCCCGGCGGTGCGGGAGGTCCGCGCCGCGGTGTGCGGGGCGACGGGCGGGGCGACCAGCTGGGGGTCGATGACCAGCGTGGTGGTGCCGAGCGGTGTCGCCAGGGCGCGCAGGGCGGGTTCGGCGAGTCGGACGGAGCGCTGGGTGGGCCCGAGCAGCGTCGTCAGCGCGGTGGCCGAGGTGAACGCGACGGCGCAGCGGCTGCCGTCGCGCTGCTTGAAGAGCCGCAGTGCGTACGCGGCTCCCACGGCTCGGACCGGGACGTGCAGTACGGGCCGGGGTTCTTCGGGCTCCGTAGGGGCCGGGGTGGTGTTGGTCATGGCGGGTGCTCCGGAAGACTGGTGGAGATGGGGCGGGTCCTCGTCGACCCGAGGAGAACATCTCCGACGCTAGGTGGGCCCACGCGGGAAGCGGGTGATCCTGACGACTCGTTGACTGCCCGGGGGCCTGCCCTGACGAAGCCTTGACGTGGCTCATCCGTTCGGCGCAACGGGGGTTGCGCGGAGCCCGGGGAGGTGCAGGAGAGGGCCACGCGGAGCGGCTCCGGAGCGGTCGGGCCGGATCACCCGATACCGGAGCGGTTCCGGGACGCCGGGGGACGCACCCAGGCGTCAAGGCCGCGCCAATCTTCCCTGTCGATCCGTCAGAAAGGCGTCAGCAAAGCCGGGCGGCAGCCCCGGGGACGGTTGGCTTGGGCCCCGTCCCACTGCCCCCGTGACCGGCCCGCCCGCAGAAGGTTCGACGCATGCTTGCACCGGCTCCTGAGAAGGACCCCACCACCTCCCCGGCACCGCAACCGCCACCGGTCCGCCGCCACCGTGCCGCCAGCGGTCTCTTCGACCCGAAACAGCTGCTCACCTCCCTGCCGGAGGCGCTGCACAAGCTTCATCCGCGGGTGATGGTGAAGAACCCGGTGATGTTCGTCGTCGAGGTCGGCTCGGCCCTCACCACGCTCTCCGCCCTGGTGTCGCCGAGCGTCTTCGCCTGGCTGATCAGCCTGTGGCTCTGGCTGACCGTCGTCTTCGCCAACCTCGCGGAGGCCGTGGCCGAGGGCCGCGGCAAGGCCCAGGCCGCGTCCCTGCGAAGGGCCAGGACGGGCACGGTGGCGCGGCGGCTCCTCCGATGGCGCGTCGGTCTGGAGCGCTGCCCCGAGGAGCGGGTGCCTGCGGAGGAGCTGCTGCTGTACGACTTCGTGGTCGTCGAGGCGGGGGAGACCGTCCCGGGTGACGGCGACGTGGTGGAAGGCGTCGCGGCCGTCGACGAGTCCGCGATCACCGGCGAGTCGGCCCCCGTCATCCGCGAGGCCGGCGGTGACCGCAGTGCCGTCACCGGCGGTACCAAGGTGCTCTCGGACCGGATCGTCGTCCGGATCACGTCCAAGCCCGGGCTGACCTTCATCGACCGTATGATCGCCCTGGTCGAGGGCGCCGAGCGTAAGAAGACCCCGAACGAGATCGCCCTCAACCTGCTGCTCGCCTCCCTCACGGTCGTCTTCATCCTCAGCGTCGTCACGCTCCAGCCGATGGCCGTCTTCGCCGGCGCCGAGCAGAGCACCACCGTCCTGGTCGCCCTGCTGGTGGCGTTGATCCCGACCACGATCGGCGCGCTGCTCTCGGCGATCGGTATCGCCGGGATGGACCGCCTCGTCCAGCGCAACGTGCTGGCGATGTCCGGCCGGGCGGTGGAGGCGGCCGGTGACGTGGACGTGCTCCTCCTCGACAAGACCGGAACGATCACCTTGGGCAACCGGCAGGCGGTCCGCTTCGTCCGGCTCGCCGGGGTGTCGGACAGCCAGCTCGCCGAGGCCGCCCAGCTGTCCAGCCTCGCTGACGAGACCCCCGAGGGCCGCTCGATCATCGTGCTCGCCAAGGAGAGGTACGGCCTGCGGGCCCGCGCCGCGGGCGAGCTGGGCCGGATGGAGTTCGTCCCGTTCAGCGCGCAGACCAGGATGAGCGGCGTCGACCTGAACTGGACCGACGCGCCACCCGTCCTGGTCCGTAAGGGCGCCGCCGCGGCGGTCGCGGCCTGGGTGCACGAGCGCGGCGGACAGGTCCCGCCGCAGGCGTTCGAGATCGTCGACGTGATCGCGGCGGGTGGCGGCACCCCGTTGATGGTCGCCGTCCACGACCGGCACGGTGCCCGCCCGCTGGGCGTGATCCAGCTCAAGGACGTCGTCAAGGACGGCATCGGCGAGCGGTTCGCCGAGCTGCGCCGGATGGGCATCAGGACCGTCATGGTCACGGGCGACAACCCGCTGACGGCCCGGGCGATCGCGGCGGAGGCAGGGGTCGACCACTTCCTCGCCGAGGCCACCCCGGAGGACAAGCTGGCGCTGATCAGGCAGGAGCAGGAGGGCGGGAAGCTGGTCGCGATGACCGGTGACGGCACGAACGACGCGCCGGCCCTCGCCCAGGCCGATGTCGGCGTGGCGATGAACACCGGCACCTCGGCCGCCAAGGAGGCCGGGAACATGGTGGACCTGGACTCCAACCCCACCAAGCTGATCGACATCGTCGAGATCGGCAAGCAACTGCTCATCACCCGGGGCGCGTTGACGACGTTCTCGATCGCCAACGACGTCGCCAAGTACTTCGCGATCATCCCTGCGATGTTCGCCGGCGCCTACCCGGGCCTGCGACACCTGAACGTCATGGATCTGCACAGTCCTGCTTCGGCGATCACTTCGGCGATCATCTTCAACGCACTGATCATCGTCGCGCTGATCCCGCTCGCCCTGCGCGGTGTCCGCTACCGGCCGGCATCGGCCTCCGACCTGCTCGGCCGAAACCTGCGGGTCTACGGCCTCGGGGGACTGGTCCTGCCGTTCGTCGGCATCAAGCTGATCGACCTGCTGGTGCAGTTCGTCCCCGGTCTCTGACGTCTCCCGTCAGAGACGCGTTCGGATCGTCACCGCGGTCGTCAGGAAAGCGTCAGGGAACGGTCTCCCCCCATGCCGGTGGGCTTGGCTGGAGGCAGTCGAGTGAACTGAGGAACGGAAATGACGGACCTGGACGGGGTCGGCCGCGGCGAGCAGCGGCCCGGGCGGATCGTGGTCGGTGTGAGTGGATCGCTCGGCAGCCTGGCAGCGCTGCACCGGGCTGTCGCCGAGAGTCGCCGCACCGGCTCCGAGGTAATGGCGGTGCTCGCCTGGATCCCGCCGGGCGGTGAGCACGGCTACCGGCTGGCGCCCTGCCCGCCCCTGCTGGCGACCTGGGAGGAGGCCGCGGCGGTGCGTCTGAAGGAGGCCCTCGGCGAGGCGTTCGGCGGAGCGCCCGCGGACGTGCGTCTCTCCGCCCAGGTCATCCGCGGGGACAGCGGCCCCGCCTTGGTGCACACCGCGGACCGCGCGGCCGACCTGCTGGTGGTCGGAGCCGGCGGCGGCAGCCTGCTGCGCCGCGGGCTTCGGCCTTCCGTGACGGCGCACTGCGTCAAACACGCGGCCTGCCCGGTGCTCGCCGTGCCGAGGCCTCCGCTCCACCGTGAACTGGCGGCCATCCATCGGCGCACCGTCTGGCACCTGCCGACCACTCCGGCCCCGAGCCGCTGAGAAGGGGGTGGACGCCCATGAGGCTCTACCGTGCTCGCCCCGGCCGACGCAGCTTCCGGCCGCTGGTGCAACGTCTTCCGGTCAGCATGTCGGGCGCGGTCGCGCTGGGCGGCTTCGCCGTCCTCGCACCCACCCTGGCGGTGGTCGGTGAGTTGCACGCCACCTGGTTCGCGCTGAGCGGCTTCACAGTCCTCTGCGTCCTCCTCGGCGCCCTCTCCCGTCCGACGGCGGCGCCCCTCATCGCGGGGGCCGGCTGGCTGTTCTTCAACGGCTTCGTGGTGCACCGCTACGCCACCCTGGAGTGGGGCGGCGCGGGCGTCGAATTCACCCGCCTCGGGCTCTTCACCGCTGCCGCGCTCCTGCTGTCGCTCCCCGCCGCGCTGCCCCGACGGACTGTCCGGGTACAGGTACTCCCTGCACCGGACCGTGCCCGCAATCCGGGACTGACATGACGTCAAGGATTCATCAGGGCAGGTGAACGGGCCTTGCTCGGGCAGCGCCGGCGTACTTCAATGAACGTCATGAACCGCTCGACCCGCCACCACGACCGCCCGCCTCATCCGCGGGTGCTCGGCAGGGGGCACCTCGCGGCCGCAGGCCGGGGGACGGTCGCGGTGATACCCGCCGTCCGGTAGAGCGTCCTCCCCGAGGCTGTCCCGGTCGCACCGCGGGCGGGCCGCAACGGCCGCCCGCGCCATCTCCGGCCCGGGCTCCGATCGCCCCACCGGCCGGCGCATCGTTAGCAGTACACCTCCCGCACCTCCCGGCCCCGGCGCGCATGTCAGCACGCCGGTCCTCCCGGGGTGCCTCGCAAACCCTTGGATGGGTCATGTCCGCAGTCCTTTCCTCCCACGTGTCGTCCGCCCGCTCGGCCCTGGTCACCGGTGCCTCTTCAGGGATCGGCTGGGAGACCGCCCGCCTGCTCGCCGGGCACGGTGTCACCGTCATCGTGCACGCCCGCACCGCTCATGAGGGTGAGGACGCCGTCGAGCGGCTGGTCGCCGCAGGAGCGTCCCGGGACCGGCTCCACCTGGTCGCGGCCGACTTCACGCGTCTCGTCGAGGTCGCCGTACTGGCCGGCACGGTCGCCGCGGCCTTCCCAGCTCTCGATCTGCTGGTCAACAACGCGGCGATCATGGCACCGGAGCGGTGCACGCTGTCGGAGGACGGCAACGAGGTCTCGCTCCAGGTGAACTTCCTCGCTGCCCACCTGCTGGCCAGGCTGCTCCGGGAACCTCTCGCGGCGGCCGGGGACGCCCGGATCGTCAACGTCTCCTCCTCGCTGCACCGCACCGCGTCGATGAACTGGAGCGACCCCAACCGGGCCAGGAGGTACTCCCGGGTCGCCGCGTACGCCCAGTCCCAGCTCGCGCTCACCATGGCCACCCGCGACATGGCCCCCGAGGACTCGGGCATCACCGCCGTCAGCGTCAATCCCGGTCTCTGCGACACCGCCCTGCTCCCGCTGTACGGGCGGGTCGGCGCGCCGCCGGCGGACGGAGCGGCGGCCGTCGTGAAGCTCTGCCTGCCGGACTTCCGCCTCACCCACGGCGAGTACTACGACGGCGGCGACATCGCCCGGAGCGCCCAGGTCGTCCACGAGGAGCGCTCACTGCGCCGCCTCACCAGGCTCGCCGACCAGCTGGTCACCCAGGCCTGAGGGCAGGGAACGGAGCACCATGTCCAAGCGCGCACGCAGGAAGCGGACCCGCCGCAAGAAGAAGGCCAACCACGGCCGCAGGGCCTGCCGGTAGGCCCCTGATCCACCCGGCGCCGTGTGCCACCGGCGCCGGGTGTCCACAACCGCCGCCCCGAGGTGCTGTCCGTTTACGGCCGTAAGGCCGACGGCGCCCCGGGGCAGCGGCATTCCTTCGGACATCAAGGCTGCGTCAGGGCTCCGGGCGCGGACGTCAGGGTTCCGTATGGGCTGCCGGAAGCCACCCCGAACAGGGGACAACATCCAGGCAGCGCATTCCATCCACGGAGGTCATTCGATGTTCGGTGCCACCGACGCGCAGCGGTCCACCCACCCCGCCGGCGAGGCGGATCCCCCCGATACCGGCATACCGCCGGAGCGGCAGCGCGACCGGCTGACCGCGCTCGGCGGCCTGGCGGCCCTCTCGTTGGACGCGATGGCGTCGGTGGCGTACGGACCCGAGTCGATCGTCCTGGTACTGGCGGCGGCCGGCTCGTACGGACTGGGGTTCACCCTGCCGGTCACCGTCTCGATCGCCGTGCTGCTGGCCGTCCTGGTCGCCTCCTACCGGCAGGTGATCGCGGCCTTCCCGGACGGCGGCGGGTCCTACGCCGTCGCCAAGGCCCACCTCGGCAGACGGACGGCGCTGACGGCCGCCGCCTCCCTGGTGATCGACTACATCCTGAACGTGGCGGTGTCCGTCACGGCCGGGGTCGCCGCCCTGACCTCGGCGTTTCCCGGCCTCTACGAGCAGCGGGTCTGGCTCTGCCTGGCGGTTCTCGCCGTGGTCACCGCCGTCAACCTGCGGGGGATCGCGGAGTCCGCGCGCTGGTTCATGGCACCGACGGCCGTCTTCGTCCTCTCGATCCTGGCGATCATCGTCATCGGCCTGTTCCGGGACGCGCCCGCCTCCACCGAGGCCGCCGCCGGTCACGCCTCGGCGCTGGCAGGCAACGCCACCGCGGTCGGCGCGCTGCTGCTGCTCAAGGCGTTCGCCGCCGGCTGCTCGGCGCTCACCGGCGTGGAGGCCGTCGCGAACGCCGTCCCGTCCTTCCGGACGCCTCGCGTGAAGCGCGCGCAGCACACCGAGGTCGCGCTCGGCGGCCTGCTCGGCGTGATGCTGATCGGCCTGGCCGTCCTGATCGGCCGCTTCCACCTCCAGCCGGTGGAGGGGGTCACCGTCCTCGCGCAACTGGCGGACGCCTCGCTCGGCCACGGCTTCGGCTTCTACCTGGTGCAGTTCGCCACCGTGATCCTGCTCGGGCTGGCGGCCAACACCTCCTTCGGCGGCCTGCCCGTCCTGCTGCGCCTGCTGGCCCGCGACAACCACCTGCCGCACGTCTTCGCGCTGCGCGCCGACCACCAGGTGCACCGCCACGGCGTGCTCTTCCTCTCGCTGGCCTCGGCCGCCCTGCTGGTCGGCTCCGGCGGCGACGTGAACAGCCTGGTCCCGCTCTTCGCGATCGGTGTCTTCGTCGGCTTCACGATCTGCCAGGTGGGCATGGTCAGGCACTGGAACGGGGAGCGTGGCCGCGGCTGGCAGGGCAAGGCACTGCTCAACGGCTTCGGCGCACTGCTCACCGGCGTGGCGGCCCTGGTCGTCACCGGTACCAAGTTCACCGAGGGCGCCTGGGGTGTCTGCCTGGCGCTCCCCCTGCTCGTCCTGCTGTTCGAGGCCGTCCACCGTGCGTACGCCAGGATCGGCGACCGGCTGGAACTCGGTCGGGTGCCCGGACCGGTCACCCGCCAGCGCTCGCTGGTCGTCGTCCCGGTCACCGTGATCACCCGGCTCACCCGGGACGCCCTGAGCGCCGCCGTCTCGCTCGGCGACGAAGTCCTCGCGGTCACCGTCGTCCACACCGCCCCCGACGCCGAGGACCAGCAGGCGGCCGAGACCCTGCGTCGCGACTGGGAACTGTGGCGGCCCGGAGTCCCGCTGATCGAGGTGCCCGACGGGCACCGGCGACTCGGCCCGCCGCTGGCGGCGTTCGTCAACGAACTCGCCGCCGAGCACGTCTACGACCGGATCACCGTCCTGATCCCCGAGGTCGAGCCTGCCCGGCTCTGGCAGCGCGCCCTGCAGAACCAGCGCGGCGCCGTCATCGACCGCGCACTGCGCCGCCACACGGACGCGGTGGTGTGCCGACTGCGGATGCGGATGTAGGCAGGCAGACCTGGCGGATCAGCCGATTTGGGCGGTATGTCCGATTCCATCGTCATATCTTGACGATCCCTTAACGGCACCCTTCAACGCTCCCGGGAGGCTCGCACTTCGGCGATGGTTGACCTATCTGACCTGCGGAAACAGTCAGGTCGTCGAGGTCGTCGGCGGCTCGGTGCGCCGATTTCGGTCCCATTGTCCTAACGCCGGAGCCGCCTACGCTCGCCCATGTGTTCAATCTGCCCCAGGCGCTGAAGCGCCTCGTGATCGGTAGAGCCATGCGCAGCGAGGAACTGGGCGAGACCCTGCTCCCGAAGCGACTGGCGCTGCCGATCTTCGCGTCCGACCCGCTCTCCTCGGTGGCCTACGCCACCCAGGAGATCCTGCTGGTGCTCACCGTCGGCGGCACCGCCTTCCTCTATCTGACCCCCTGGGTCGCGGCGGGCGTCGTCGCGCTGATGGCCGTCGTGGTGATGTCCTACCGCCAGGTGGTGCACGCCTACCCGAGCGGGGGCGGCTCCTACGAGGTGGTCTCCAAGAACCTGGGTGCGAACTCGGGCCTGGTGGTGGCGGCCTCGTTGCTGGTCGACTACGTGATGACCGTCGCGGTGTCGGTGGCGTCCGGCGTCGACAACATCATCTCGGCCTTCAACGGTCTGGCCGACTACCGGGTCCTGCTTGCCGTGGGGTTCGTGGCTGTCCTGGCCGCGATGAACCTGCGGGGTGTCCGGGAGTCGGGCAACGCGTTCGCCGCGCCGACGTACCTGTTCATCGGGGCCATGCTGCTGATGATCGCCACCGGTCTGGTCCGGGTGGTGTTCGGGGATGCGCCGGTCGCCGAGAGCGCGGCTTTCGGGGTCGAACCGGAGCACGGCAAGGACGCCCTGGCCGGTCTCGGCCTGCTGCTGCTCGGCCTGCGGGCCTTCGCCTCCGGCTGTACGGCGCTGACCGGCGTGGAGGCGATATCCAACGGCGTGCCCGCCTTCCGGGCGCCCAAGTCGCGCAACGCCGCCAGCACGATGGCCGTCATGGGCATCACCGCGGTGGTGATGTTCGTCGGGGTCACCGCGCTCGCCCTGGTCGCGAAGGTGCACTACGTCGACGACGCCTGCCAGCTCACCGGCCTCGCCGGCGACTGCTCGACGTACACCCAGCAGACCGTGATCGCGCAGCTGGCGGCCTCCGTCTTCGGCGGCAGCGACAGCATCCTCTTCTACCTGATCCAGGCAGCCACCGCGCTGGTGCTGATCCTGGCCGCCAACACCGCCTTCAACGGGTTCCCGCTGCTGTCCTCGATCCTCGCCGAGCACCGCTACCTGCCCCGGCAACTGCACACCCGCGGCGACCGGCTGGCCTTCTCCAACGGCATCATCGCCCTCGCGGTGGTGGCCGGCGGCCTGCTCTGGCTCTACCAGGCGGACGTCACCAGCCTGATCCACCTCTACATCCTCGGCGTCTTCACCTCCTTCACGCTGTCCCAGATCGGCATGGTCCGGCACTGGAACCGGGCGCTGGCCACCGAGACCGACGCCCAGGTGCGGGGCGCCGCGCAGCGCTCGCGGATCATCAACGGCCTGGGCGCGGTGACCACCGCCCTGGTGCTGGTGATCGTGCTGCTGACCAAGTTCACCCAGGGCGCCTGGCTGGCGGTGGTCGCCGCGGTCGTGCTCTGGCTGATGATGCGCGGCATCCGCCGGCACTACGACACCGTCGCCGAGGAACTGGCCGTCGAGGACCCGCAGGCCGAGTCGGCCCGGCCGTCCCGGGTGCACGGCATCGTGCTGGTCTCCAAGCTGCACAAGCCCACCCTGCGGGCGATCGGCTACGCCGAGGCGTTCCGCCCGGACACCCTGGAGGCCGTCACGGTCGCGGTCGAGAAGGACTCCACCGACGAGCTGAGGGCTCAGTGGGACGAGTTCGGAATTCGCGTGCCGCTGAAGGTGCTGGACTCGCCGTTCCGCGAGATCACCAAGCCGGTCGTCGGGTATGTTCGCGGCGTCCGACAGGGCAACCCCCGTGACGCCGTCGCCGTGTTCATCCCGGAGTACGTGGTCGGCCACTGGTGGGAGAACCTGCTGCACAACCAGTCGGCGCTCTGGCTGAAGAGCCGCTTGCTGTTCACCCCCGGGGTCATGGTCATCAGCGTGCCCTGGCAGCTCTCCTCGGCCCCCAGGGCCGACCGTCCGGCCCGCCGGGCCCCGGGCGCGGTGCGCCGTGGCGAGCCGGTGCGGACGAAGGCCGTCCCGGAGTCCGAGAAGGTCTGACGCTCCTTGTGCACGGGCCCCGGGCAGCTCCTCCGCTGCCCGGGGCCCGACGCTTTCCGGGCACCTCAGGTCTCCGGTGTGTGACGCCGGCATCAAGGACGCGTCAATGTCGCGGGGGTGCCCGTATGGAGCTCGTCAGGACGGCCCTCGGCGGCCTGACCGGCTGATTTGCTGCTCTTGCCGGTCTGCCGCCGGCGCCGTTGCCGGCCTTCGGACCGATACGGCCAGGCCCCTGAACCCTTGGGTGGAGCCCATGTCCGATCTCATCTTCGTCGGTGTCACGGTCGCCGTGTTCGCCGTCATCGCCCTGATCGCGCGAGGGGTGGAGAAGCTGTGAGCGCCGAGAACATCGCAGGTCTCCTCGTCGCCGCCGCGCTCGTCGGCTACCTCGTTCTGGCGCTGATCCACCCGGAGAAGTTCTGATTATGAGCTCCACACTCGCGGGCTGGCTGCAAGCTCTCGCCCTCGTCGGCGCGCTGGCCCTGTGCTACCGCCCTCTCGGCGACTACATCGCCGGACTCCTCACCACCGCCAAGCACCTCAAGGCCGAGCGCGGCATCTACCGCCTCATAGGCGTCGACGGTGACGCCGACCAGCGCTGGCCGGTCTACCTCCGCTCGGTCCTGGCCTTCTCGGCCGTCTCGATCCTCTTCCTCTACGGCTTGATCCGCCTCCAGACCTTCCTGCTGCTGAACCTGGGCGTCCCGCAGATGCCCGGCCACCAGGCCTGGAACACCGCGATCTCCTTCGTCACCAACACCAACTGGCAGTCCTACAGCGGCGAGTCCGCGATGGGCCACCTGGTGCAGATGGCCGGCCTGGCGGTGCAGAACTTCGTCTCCGCCGCCGTCGGCATCGCCGTCGTGGCGGCTCTGATCCGGGGCTTCACCCGCAACCGCACCGACCGGGTCGGCAACTTCTGGGTCGACCTGACCCGGATCGTGCTGCGCCTGCTGCTGCCGCTCGCCATCGTCTTCGCCCTCGTCCTGGTGGCGAACGGCGTGGTGCAGAACTTCCACGGCTTCCACGAGGTGGCGACGCTCGCCGGCGACCCGCAGTCGATCCCGGGCGGCCCGGTGGCCTCGCAGGAGGTCATCAAGGAGCTGGGCACCAACGGCGGCGGCTTCTACAACGCCAACTCCGCGCACCCGTTCGAGAACCCGACCGGCTTCACCAACGTGCTGGAGATCTTCCTGCTGCTGGTGATCCCGTTCGCACTGCCCCGGGCCTTCGGCCGGATGGTCGGCGACAACCGCCAGGGTTATGCGATCGTCGCCGTGATGGGCCTGTTCTGGGTCGCCTCCGCGGCGCTGATCACCTTCGCCGAGGCGCAGCACGGCGGCACGGCCCTGAACGCGGCGGGCGCGGCGATGGAGGGCAAGGAGCAGCGATTCGGCATCGCGGCCTCCGGCCTCTTCGCGGCGTCGACGACGTTGACCTCCACCGGCGCGGTGAACTCCTTCCACGACTCGTTCACGCCGTTCGGCGGTGGCCTGACGATCTTCAACATGATGCTCGGCGAGATCGCGCCCGGCGGTACCGGCTCCGGCCTGTACGGGATGCTGATCCTGGCGATCGTCGCGGTCTTCGTGGCCGGTCTGATGGTCGGCCGCACCCCCGAGTACCTCGGCAAGAAGCTCGGCGGCCGGGAGATGAAGTTCGCCTCCCTCTACATCCTCACCACCCCGAGCATCGTGCTGATCGGCGCGGGCGTCGCGATGGCGCTGCCCGGCGAGCGGGCCGGGATGCTGAACTCCGGTCCGCACGGCTTCTCCGAGGTGCTGTACGCCTTCACCTCGGCCGCCAACAACAACGGTTCGGCGTTCGCCGGCATCACCGTCAACACCGACTGGTACGACACCGCGCTGGGTCTGGCGATGGTGTTCGGCCGGTTCCTGCCGATGGTGTTCGTGCTCGCGCTGGCGGGTTCGCTCGCCCAGCAGCAGCCGGTTCCCGCCACTCCGGGCACCCTGCCCACCCACAAGCCGCTGTTCGTGGGCCTGCTGTCGGGCGTCGTCCTGATCGTCGTCGGCCTCACCTACTTCCCGGCCCTGGCTCTCGGGCCGATCGCGGAAGGTCTGCACTGATGTCGTCCACTCTCACCCCAGTACCGGCTGACACGACCGAGGCCCAGGCGCCCCACAGAGTCGCCAGCGGTCTCCTCGACCCGAAACTGCTCGTCGCCGCGCTCCCCGACGCGGTGAAGAAGCTCGACCCGCGCGTCATGTACAAGAACCCGGTCATGTTCGTGGTCGAGGTCGGCTCGGTGGTCACCACCGTCTCCGCCGTCGCCGACCCGAGCGTGTTCGCCTGGGCGATCACCGTGTGGCTCTGGCTGACCACGATCTTCGCCAACCTGGCCGAGGCCGTGGCCGAGGGGCGTGGCAAGGCGCAGGCGGAGACGCTGCGCCGGGCGAAGACCGAGGCGATGGCCCGCCGGCTCGTCGACTGGCCCGCCTCGCAGGCCGAGGAGGAGGTGGCGGGAACGGCCCTGCGGCTCGGTGACCACGTGGTGGTCGAGGCCGGGCAGACCATCCCCGGCGACGGCGACGTCGTCGAGGGCGTCGCCTCGGTGGACGAGTCGGCGATCACCGGCGAGTCCGCCCCCGTGATCCGCGAGTCGGGCGGCGACCGCTCGGCCGTGACCGGCGGCACCAAGGTGCTGTCCGACCGGATCGTGGTGAAGATCGCCTCCGAGCCCGGCAAGTCCTTCATCGACCGGATGATCGCCCTGGTCGAGGGCGCCGCCCGGCAGAAGACGCCGAACGAGATCGCGCTCAACATCCTGCTGGCCTCGCTCACGATCGTGTTCCTGATCGCGGTCGTCACCCTGCAGCCGATGGCGACCTACGCCGGCGCCCCGCAGCCCATGGTCGTCCTGGTCGCCCTCATCGTGGCGCTCATCCCGACCACCATCGGCGCACTGCTCTCCGCGATCGGCATCGCGGGCATGGACCGGCTGGTGCAGCGCAACGTCCTCGCGATGTCCGGTCGCGCCGTCGAGGCCGCCGGGGACGTCAACACCCTGCTGCTCGACAAGACCGGCACCATCACCCTCGGCAACCGGCAGGCCGCCGAGTTCCAGCCGGCCGCCGGGGTCACCGTCGAGGAACTGGCCGACGCGGCACAGCTCTCCTCGCTGGCCGACGAGACGCCCGAAGGACGCTCGATCGTGGTGCTCGCCAAGACCGGGTACGGTCTGCGGGCCCGCGCCCAGGGCGAGTTGGAACACGCCACCTGGGTGCCGTTCACCGCGCAGACCCGGATGTCGGGTGTCGACCTGGACGAGGACGGGGTGGTGCAGTCGGTTCGCAAGGGCGCGGCCGGCTCGGTCACCAACTGGGTCACCGAGCAGGGCGGCACCGTCGGGAGCGATGTGGCGGAGCTGGTCGACGGGATCTCCGCGGCCGGCGGCACGCCGCTGCTGGTGGCATCGCGGATCGGCGGCGGCGCCCCGCGTGCCCTGGGCGTCATCCACCTCAAGGACGTCGTCAAGGAGGGCATGAAGGAGCGGTTCGACGAGCTCCGCCGGATGGGCATCCGCACCGTCATGATCACGGGAGACAACCCGCTGACCGCCAAGGCGATCGCGGAGGAGGCCGGCGTGGACGACTTCCTCGCCGAGGCCACCCCTGAGGACAAGATGGCCCTGATCAAGAAGGAGCAGGAGGGCGGCAAGCTGGTCGCGATGACCGGCGACGGCACCAACGACGCCCCGGCCCTCGCCCAGGCCGACGTCGGCGTGGCGATGAACACCGGCACCATGGCGGCCAAGGAGGCCGGCAACATGGTGGACCTGGACTCCAACCCCACCAAGCTGATCGAGATCGTCGAGATCGGCAAGCAACTCCTTATCACCCGAGGGGCGTTGACAACCTTCTCGATCGCCAACGACGTCGCCAAGTACTTCGCGATCATCCCGGCGATGTTCGCCGGCGTGTACCCGGGCCTGCGGCACCTGAACATCATGGGCCTGCACAGCCCCACCTCCGCCATCACCTCGGCGATCGTCTTCAACGCACTGGTCATCATCGGCCTGATCCCGCTCGCCCTGCGCGGCGTCAAGTACCGGCCGTCCGACGCCGGATCCCTCCTGCGCCGCAACCTCGGGATCTACGGCTTCGGCGGTCTGGTCGTACCGTTCGTCGGCATCAAGGCGATCGACCTCATTGTCCAGTTCATCCCCGGCCTGAGCTGAAACGGAGGAAACAGCAATCATGCCCAAGCCACTGCCCACCTCCGTCCGCACCCACTTCACCGCCCTGCGGATGCTGCTGGTGATGACCGTCATCCTCGGTCTCGCCTACCCGCTGCTGGTCACCGGCATCAGCCAGGTCGCCTTCAGCGACAAGGCCAACGGCTCGATCGTCAGCTCCCAGGGCAAGGAGATCGGCTCCAGCCTGCTCGGCCAGAACTACAACCTGCCCAAGCAGAACCCCGACGACCCGAAGGAGGCGCCGGTTCCGGACCCCAAGTGGTTCCAGCCCCGGCCCGCCGCCTACGCCTACGACCCGAAGAGCTCCGGCGCCTCCAACCTCGGCCCCAACAGCGAGGACCTGCTGAAGGCCGTCGAGGACCGCCGGGCCGCCGTCGCCACCTTCGACGGCGTGGATCCGGCCACCGTCCCGGTGGACGCGCTCACCGCCTCCGGATCGAGTCTCGACCCGCACATCTCCGTCGCCTACGCCAAGGAGCAGGTCGCCCGGGTCGCCAAGGCCCGCAACCTGCCCGCGGACAAGCTGAACGGGCTGGTCGAGAAGTACACCGAGGGCCGCTCGCTCGGCTTCCTCGGCCAGGACGGCGTCAACGTCGTCCTCCTCAACAGGGCCATCAGCGAGCAGAACTGATGTCACATCTGATGGTCGATTAGGTAGGCCGGTCTGGGCATGGGGGAGCACTCCATGCCCAGACCGGGCGCCCGCATGTGTGTTCCGCTCAGCGGAACAGTCTGCACCGCCACGGTGCTGCCAGTACACATCGTCCCAACGCCGCCCTCGTAGGAAAGAGCAGCGCCCATGCCTCGCGACCTCACCCCCGGTGCCCTCCCCCGGCGAGGCCGGCTGAGGGTCTACCTCGGTTCGGCGCCCGGAGTCGGCAAGACGTACCGGATGCTGGACGAGGCCCGCCGCAGACAGGAACGCGGGGCCGACGTGGTGGTCGGCTACATCGAGTGCCACGGCCGCCGGCACACCGAGAACATGCTCCAGGGCCTGGACGTCGTCCCGCGGCTGACCCGCACCTACCGGGACGCCGAGTTCACCGAGATGGACACCGACGCGATCCTCGCCCGCAGGCCCTCGGTGGCACTCGTGGACGAACTCGCCCACACCAACATCCCCGGTGGGCGCAACGCCAAGCGCTGGCAGGACGTCGAGGAGCTGCTGGCCGCCGGCATCGACGTCGTCACCACCGTCAACATCCAGCACCTCGAATCCCTCAACGACGTCGTGCAGAAGATCACCGGGATCCCGCAGCGCGAGACCGTCCCCGACGAGGTGGTCCGTCGCGCGGACCAGATCGAACTCGTCGACATGGCCCCGCAGGCGCTGCGCCGCCGGATGGCCCACGGCAACGTCTACAAGGCGGAGAAGGTGGACGCCGCGCTCTCCAACTACTTCCGGGTCGGGAACCTCACCGCCCTGCGCGAACTCGCCCTGCTCTGGGTCGCCGGACGCGTCGACGAGGGTCTGCGCGACTACCGCGCCAGCCACAACATCGACCGGGTCTGGGAGACGCGCGAACGCGTCGTGGTCGCCCTCACCGGCGGCCCCGAGGGCGAGACGCTGATCCGCCGCGCCGCCCGCATCGCCGACCGCACCGCCGGCGGAGACCTGCTCGCCGTGCACATCACCCGCAGCGACGGCCTGGCCGGCGCCTCCCCCGGCAACCTCGCCGAACAGCGGCAGCTCGTCGAATCGCTGGGCGGCAGCTACCACGTGGTGGTGGGCGACGACATCCCGGACTCCCTGCTCACCTTCGCCCGCGCGCACGACGCCACCCAACTGGTGCTCGGCACCAGCCGGCGCGGCCGGATCAGCCGCTTCCTCACCGGCCCCGGCATCGGCGAGACCACCGTGGACGGCTCCGAGGACATCGACGTCCACATGGTCACCCACGAGTTCACCGGACGAGGACGCCTGCCGTCGCTGGGGCGCCGCCACTCCAAGCGGCGCACCGTCGCCGGCTACACCGCCGGCCTGGTGCTGCCCGCCCTACTGACAGCCGTCCTCTCGCAGGTGCACGGCCTGAACCTCACGACCGTCGCGCTGATCTTCCAACTTGGCGTGGTCGCGGTCGCGTTGCTCGGCGGCGCCACCTCCGCGCTGATGGCCTCCCTGGTCGCCTCGCTGCTGCTCAACTACTACTTCATCCCGCCCGTCCACACCTTCACCATCGCCGAGACCAACAACGTCATCGCGCTGGCCGTCTTCGCCGCCGTCGCCCTGACCGTCTCCACCGTCGTCGACCACGCCTCCAGGCTCACCAGCCGCGCCGCCCGCGCGACCGCCGAGGCCGAGACCCTCTCCACCCTCGCCGGCAGCGTGCTGCGCGGCGCCGACGCCCTGCCCGCCCTGCTGGAGAAGTCCGGCACCGCCTTCGGCATGGACGCCGTCGCCCTCCTGGACCGCACCGGCGGCGACGTGCTGGCGCGATGGGGGTCCCCCCGGACGGAGTCCGGGGGAGACGCGGCCGGCGACCCGGGGTCCGACCGCGAGATCACCGAAGTCCCGGTCGGAGCAGACGCGTTGCTCATCCTGGCCGGACACCGGCTGCCCGCGGCCGACCAACGGGTGCTGACCGCGTTCGCCGCGCACGTCGCCGCCGCGCTGGAACGCGACCGGCTCGCCACCGCCGCCGCCGAGGTCGAACCCATCAAGGCCGCCGACCGGATGCGCACCGCCCTGCTCGCCGCCGTCAGCCACGACCTGCGCACCCCGCTCGCCGCCGCCCTCGCCTCCATCGGCTCACTGCGCAGCCCCGACGTCGAGTTCTCCCCGGAGGACCAGACCGAACTCCTCGACCTCGCCGACGAAGCCCTGGTCAAACTCACCCGACTGGTCGACAACCTGCTCGACATGAGCCGCCTCCAGGCCGGCGCCCTCACCCTGCACCTGACACCCACCCACCTGGACGAGGTGCTGCCCCGCGCCATGGACTCGCTCTCCGACCCCGACGCGCCCGTCCAGCCGCTCGACCTCGACACCGCCCCACCCGTCCTCGCCGACCCGCCGCTGCTGGAACGCGTCCTGGCCAACGTCATCACCAACGCCCTGCGCCACAACGCCCCGGGCGCGCCCGTCCTGGTCGCCGCGAGCCACCACGCGGGCCGGGTGGAGATCCGGGTGGTCGACCGCGGCCCGGGCATCGCACCCGAGGACCGGGACCGGGTCTTCCTGCCCTTCCAACGCCTCGGCGACACAGACAACACCACCGGCGTCGGCCTCGGCCTCGCCCTCTCCCGTGGCCTCGCCGAAGCCATGGGCGGCACCCTCGACGTCGAGGACACCCCTGGCGGAGGTACCACCATGCTGCTCACCCTGCCCGCCGCCGGGCCCGGGCCCGCACCCGGGGACCATGACGAGGTGACGGTGTGAACTACATCCTCGTCGTCGACGACGAACCCCAGCTCCTGCGGGCCCTGAAGATCAACCTCCATGCCCGGCACTACTCCGTCCTCACAGCCGCCACCGGTGCCCAGGCGCTCGACCTCGCGGGTCACGACCTGCCCGGTGCGGTCCTGCTCGACCTCGGCCTGCCCGACCTCGACGGCATGGACATCATCCGCGGCCTGCGCGCCTGGAGCGCCGTGCCGATCATCGTCGTCTCCGGGCGCGACAACCCCGCCGAGAAGATCAAGGCCCTCGACGCCGGCGCCGACGACTACCTGACCAAACCCTTCGTCATGGAGGAACTGATGGCCCGCCTCCGGGCGGTGCTGCGCCGCCCCCCGGGAGAGCCGGCGCCCACCCGGGCCGTGATCGGCGGGTACGAGATCGACGTCGCGGCAGCCACCGTGACCGGCCCCGACGGGCCTGTACGCCTCACCCCGACCGAGTGGAGGATCCTCGCGATCCTGGTGGCCAGCCCCGGCCGGCTGGTGCCCGGCCGGCAGATCCTGCGCGAGATCTGGGGCCCCGAGCAGGAGGAGAGCGGCAACTACCTGCGGGTCTACCTGGCCGGCCTGCGGCGCAAACTCGAACCCGACCCGGCCCGCCCCCGGCACCTGATCACCGAGCCCGGGATCGGCTACCGGTACCAACCATGAACGCCCGGGCGCAAAGGAAGCGTCAAGACCGGTCCCCGCGGCGCCAGGAAAGCGTCAGGAAAGCCGGCAGACGATCTCCGGCGGCATAGCGTCGCAGACGAGGGAACGGCCCGCTCCGTGGGGGACGCGGGTCGTGACCACGCCGGTGGAAACCGCCATGGGCGACCGATCCGGCGGCCAGGTGAAAAGGGGAGGGGACGCGCGGCCATGCCATCGGGTGCATCGGGCAGAACGGTCGTACCGGGGAAGACGAGCCCGCCAGGGACGGAGGGCTCGGGTACGACCGGCCGGGTACCCGCGCCGCGCGCTCCCCGCACCGCCACCGCAGGGGGACAGGAAGCTCCGGGGCCGGGCGCGAACACCTCGGCCCCGCGCCCGACCCCGGGACGGCTCGGCCGCCGGCGGGTACTCACCGGCAACCGGTGGAACACACCCCGCCTCGTCCGCGGCCTCACCGCACTCTGCCTCGTCGCGCTGCTCTCCTTCGCCGCCGCGACCGCCTTGGTGCTGGCCGGCGCCCGGGGCGGCATCGACACCATCGGCCACCGGTCGGCCCCGCAGGCCGTCCGCGCTGCCGACCTCTACTTCGCGCTCAGCGACATGGACGCCCAGGCCGCCAACCTCCTGCTGATCGGCGCCGACACCGACTTCGCCGCTCTGCGCAAGCAGACCCTGGACACCTACGAGCAGCGCCGCAACCAGGCCGGAACCGACCTCCAACGCGCGCCCGAGGCCTCCGCCGCCGACCCCGCCGGGCAGCGCGCCGTCCAGAGCGTGATGAGCGAACTCGGCCGGTACGAAGCGCTGGTGGCCCGATCCCAACTGCTGGAGGACCAGGCGCACGCCCCGGCGGGCAAGCCCGCGCCGGAGGCCCTGGAGACCTACCGGCAGGCCAGCGACCTGCTCCGGCAGAAGATCCTGCCGGCCGCCGACGAGGTCACCGCCGGCAACGCCGCCACCGTGGACCGGACCTATGCCGCCCAGCGCCGCGACCTCGCCGCCGGCTGGTGGTGGCTGCTCGCCACAGGTCTGCCGGCCCTGGCCGCCCTGGCCGCGCTCCAACGCACCCTCACCGTGCGCTTCCGCCGCCTGGTCAACCCGCCGCTGGCGGCCGCCACCCTGGTCACCGCCCTGGGCCTGACGTCCGCGCTGATCCTGACCACCGGCGCCGGCCACCACCTGGTCCTCGCCAAGAGCAACGCCTACGACTCGGTGATCGCCATCAGCCGCGCCCGCGCCGTGGCGTACGACCTCAACGCCGACGAGAGCCGCTACCTCACCGACCCGGCCCACGCCGCCGCCTACGAGCAGGCCTTCCTCGACAAGACCCAGGCCGTCGCCCGCGTGGACGGCGCCACCCTGAGCACCTACAACGCCCGGCTGGCCGCGGCGGCCGACGCCCACCGGGCCGACCACACGGTCGTCCGGTTCGACGGCTTCCTCGGCACCGAGCTGCGCAACATCACCTTCGCCGGCGAGCAGGAGGCGGCCGAACGGGTCCTGACGGCGTTCCAGCAGTACCAGTTGGACGACCGGAAGATCCGCGACCTGCGGAACCAGGGACGATTGAAGGACGCGGTCACCTTCAACACCGGCGCCTCGCCCGGTCAGTCCAATGCCGACTTCGAACTCCTCAGCACGGCCCTGGGCGACGTCCTGGCCGTCAACCAGCGGGCCCTCGACCGGGCGGTCACCGATGCCGACGACGCACTCGGGGCGGGAGCCGCCGCGGCCGGCGGCCTGGCGCTGACGGCGGTGCTCGCCCTCACCGTGCTGGGTGTCCGGCCACGACTGCGCGAGTACCGCTGAGGGGCGGGGCCGCGGGTGGGCGACGGTGCTCCGGGGTTTCCTGTGCGGTACGGGGCGTCGCACAGGAAATCTGTTTACTTCTGATGTTTTCCGTCGCTCCGGCGACAGTCCCGGACGTGAGGGGCGGGCCCGCGCCCCGGTGCGCCGGCCCGGGCGTGCGCGACTCCTCGCACTGGTCCCGCACACATGCGCTGGTACAAGGCGTGGAGCGGAGTTGGCGACCCGCCCTACCCGCTGAACGTGTCGGTCCGGTAACACGGCGAATACCTGGGATCGACATGTTGACTGTTCGACAGGACCGCTGTTCTATGTGACCCAAGGGTTTCACATTTGTTGGATTCTGGGCCGACTGGTTCATTCTCCGCCGGTGTGGAGCCCCTCGGCGAGAGACCACCCACCGCGCCCACCCCTCGCGCTCGGATCACGACCCGCCGCCTGTCGCCGCCGCACCCTCAGGCAACGGCCCACCGCAAGGCCGGCGAGAGAGCAGCCCACCCGCGAATCCACCCGCGAACCCACCCCCCCAAGGACCTCACATGCCCCACGCCGGCAGGCAGCCCTTCGCGCAAGTCCCCCGCAGAACGGCCGGCGCGCTGGCCGCCGCCTTCGCGCTGGCCATCGGCCCCCTTGCCGCGCTCTCCCCCCAACCGGCCGCCGCCGTGGACAGCGCGCCCGCGCCCACCATCGTCGCCGCCGACGGCCACAGCCCCGGGCGGACCTTCGACGGCATCGGCGCCCTCAGCGGCGGTGGCGGCAACACCCGCCTGCTGACCGACTACCCCGCCGCCCAGCAACAGCAGATCCTGGACTACCTGTTCAAGCCCGGCTACGGTGCGAACCTGCAGATCCTCAAGGTCGAGGCCGGCGGCGACACCAACTCCACCGACGGCTCCGAGTCCAGCCACATGCGCACCCCCACCACCGTCAACTGCAACACCGGGTACGAGTGGTGGCTGATGGAGCAGGCCAAGGCCCGCAATCCCGCCGTCAAGCTCGCCGCCCTCAGCTGGGGAGCGCCCGGCTGGGTCGGCGGCGGCAACTTCTGGACCACCGACATGATCGACTACCTGACGAGCTGGCTCGGCTGCGCCAGGCAGCACGGACTGGCCGTCGACTACATCGGCGGCTGGAACGAGAACGCCTACAACGTAGGCTGGTTCAAGCAGCTGCGCACCGCCCTGGACACGGCCGGCTACGACAAGGTGCAGACCGTGGTGTCGGACGACTGGGGGGCGGGCGCCTGGAAGGTCGCCACCGACGTCGCCGGCGATCCCGGGTTCGCGAAGGCCGTCTCGGTCATCAGCGCCCACTACCCCTGCGAGGGCGGCAACGGCGGCACGGCCCTCAACTGCCCCACCGACGCGACGGCCCGGGCGACGGGCAAGGCCATGTGGGCGGGCGAGAACGGATCGCAGGACCTCTTCTCCGGTGCGGCCCCGCTGATCCGCACCTTCACCCGCGGGTACGTCGACGGCAGGCTCACCGCTCACCTGAACTGGCCGGCGGTGGCGGCCGTCTACCCCAACCAGCCGTACAACACGGTCGGCCTGGTGCTGGCCAACCAGCCGGCGTCGGGAACCTACACCGTCGGCAAGAGCGCCTGGGCGACCGCGCAGATCACCCAGTTCGTCTCGCCCGGCTGGAAGTTCCTGGACAAGGGCTCCGGCTACCTGGGCGGCGCCGAGAGCAACGGCACCTACGTGACGCTCAAGTCGCCGAACGACGCCGACTACTCCACGATCATCGAGACGACCACGGCCACCACCGCCCGGACGGTCAGGATCGACGTCTCGAACGGCCTGTCCTCCGGTCCCGTCCATGTGTGGGCCACCGACGTCAACGACTCGAACTCCGCCACCAGCCTCTCCCGCCAGACCGACATCACCCCCGTGAACGGTTCCTACGCCCTGACGGTCCAGCCCGGCCACATCTACTCGCTGACCACCACCACGGGCCAGGGCAAGGGCACCGCCACCGGCCCGAAGCCGGGCGCCGTCCCGCTGCCGTACGCCGACGACTTCGACAGCACCCCGATCGACCAGCAGCCCCGCTACCTCGCGCAGCAGCAGGGTGCCTTCGAGGCCACCGCCTGCGCCGGCGGCCGCACCGGGCGCTGCCTCACCCAGCGGGCACCGGCCCCGCCCATCCCCTGGGACGACCGCCACGATGTCGACCACCCCTACACCATGGGCGGCGACCTCGGCTGGACCAACTACACCGTCGCCGCCGACGCCCTGCTCCAGCAGCCCGGAGCCGTGCAGCTGATGGCCCGCACCGGTGTCCAGGGCTGGCACCCGTCCCTGTTCGACGCCTACTACCTGGAGGTGTCCGACACCGGCGCCTGGTCCATCGTCCGCTCCAGCAGGGAGGACGACGGCACGGCCGAAGACGGCAACACCACCGTCCTGAAGAGCGGCCAGGTCCCCGCCCTCGGCACCGGCACCTGGCACCACCTGGCACTGACCGCCGACGGTCCGACCCTCACCGCCGCCGTGGACAACGTCACCGTCGGCTCGGCCACCGACACCGCCCTCACCACCGGGATGGTCGGCCTGGGCGGCGACGGCTACCGCAACGACCAGTTCGACAACCTGTCGGTCACCCCGGTCGGCCCGCCCGCCGCCGCCACCACCGGACCCGTCAGGAACACGAACTGGGGCAACGAGGTGGTGGGCTGCCTGGACGGCAACGGACCCACCGGCCCCGAAGGGACCGTGGTCCGCACCTGGGGCTGCGACGGCAGCGCCGCCCAGCGATGGACCGTCGGCACCGACGGCACGGTCCGCGTCAACGGCAAGTGCCTGGACGTCTACCGTGGAGGAGCCGCCGACGGCTCCAAGGTGGTGCTGTGGGACTGCCACGGCGGCTCGAACCAGGAATGGATCGCCCAGGTCGGCACCCTGTACAACCCGGTCTCCGGCCGCTGCCTGCACGTGCCGACCAGCACGAAGCCCGGCGACGCCGACTACGCGATCCCTGCCGGGACCCAGCTGACCATCTCGCACTGCGAACGCAGCGACCCGCGTCAGCGGTGGAGCCGGTAGGAGGCCCGCACGGCCCGAGCCGTCGCGATCGAGCCTGTCCGTCGGTCCGGAAGGAACGGCGGACAGGCTTCGACGGCGCCGTCGCAGTTCGTCAGGAGTTCTCGGCGCTCCGGTGGCCCGCGGCCGCGCGCCGGGCGCCTGCCCCTCGGGCGGCTCCACCCCGGGGACTCCGGCGCCGTACCATTGGTGCCGCTCGCCGCTCGCCGCTCGCCGCTCGCCGCCCGCCGCCCGCCGCCCGCCGCCCGCCGCCCGCCGATTGACCCCTGGACCACCGGGTACCCCTCCGAAGCCGAAAGGCATCCAAAGGTGACGCAGGCGATCGCGGTATCGCGCTCGATGGCCATGAGGCGACTCGTCAGCCGATGCGTGACGGCCGTCGGCTGTCAGGAATCGAAGCTGGTCCGGTAGGTGTCAGGGATTTCACTGAAGCCGTCGGGCTGCCGCCGCCGCAGGCGGATGTACCGCTCGTCGAGCAGATCCACTGCCAGGCGAAGGCTCGTTCCGAACTCGGAACGGATGCTCTGGATCGCATGGATCCTGCGGTTCTCCAGGATCAGGGCGTCGATGGCCGACCATCGTCGGTCGGCCTCCCGGTCGGTGGCAAGCTCGTCCTGGAGGCGTTGGACCTCCTCGACGATCTCAGGGTCGGTGGCCACGCTGACGATCGTGGTCCCCTGCGGGCCCGCCTCCTTCCGGAGGATGCCGAGTCTGATGCAGAGTCGTGTCCTCAGATCACCAAGGTCCCGCCGCAGTGCGTCGCGCTCCGCGCGAACCGCCGAGAGTTCACACCGTATCGCCTCAAGATCGTCAGCTGCCATGACGACAGTCTGTCAAGGGAGCGACCTGCCCCGCGAGTTTCACCGTGCCAACAATGAGATCGGGGAACGGACGCACCTGTCGCCGCGCACCGTCGGCTCCGGCTGCTACCGGGTGTTCCCCGATCTGGGCGTCACCTCCCGGGCGGCGCTGCGCGACGCGCCCGCCGCGGTGCCGTCGGATCCCGGGCGGGGCGACGCCGCCTGAAGCACCCGCCGCCGGCCCGGCCGGGCCACCGTTCGGATGGTTCTCCGGCGCGGGGTCGAACGTGGTGTGAAGGATCCGGCCTTGCGGTTTCCGCCGGCCCGCGCGTCGGTACGGAGGCTGGTACGCGCCGCCACGACACACGGGAGACCCTGGCATGAGTACTTCGGAGCGCTACGTACGCGCGTGGGAGGGCTTCTGGGCGGAGAACACGGGCGAGCCGGGCGAGCCGTTCTGGGACGCCCGAGCTGCTGCGCGGCGCCGGGTTGGAGATCCTCGACCAGGGCGGGACCGACCTCGCGATGAGCGAGCGCCACCCGGACGGTACCCGGATGGCCCTGCCGGCCCAGTGGTTCGTGGTCGCCGCGGTGGAGGACGGCCGGCCTGGCGGCTGAGCGCCCGTCCGGGCCCTGCTCCGGTACGCCGGTCAGGACCGGTCGCGGTCCGGTACCTGCTCGGACGACATGGCCCGGTTCGGTCTCGGTGAGGACTCCCGGACCGACCGGTCGTCGTACAGGCGCGCGGTGAGCTCGTCCGTCTGCCGGTGAGCCGGCGTGCTGTCACGTCGATCACGGCTCGCCGCACGCTCGGCTCAGAACCAGCTGTCGAGCCACAACCTGGCGCGCCAGTCGGCGTACGGGATGCTCTGCCCCGTGTAGAGCGGGACGAAGTGGACGAAGTTCCAGCCGATCAGCAGGACGAGCACCCCGGCCACCAGCACGCCCCGCACACGGCGCCGGTCGCTCGCCCCCGGCGGCCCCGGCAGGGCTCCCAGCATCATCGTCACGGCCAGGCTCAGGTAGGGCACGAAGGCGACCGCGTAGAAGGAGAAGATCGTGCGGTCCTGGTACAGGAACCAGGGCAGGTAGCCGGCCCCCACCCCGCACAGGACGGCGCCGGCGCGCCAGTCGCGTCGCAGCGCCCACCGGAAGAGGAGGTACACCAGCGCGCAGCAGGCCGACCACCACAGGAGCGGTGTTCCCAGGGCGAGGATGGTCTGCGAGCAGGCGGTCGCCGCGGGGCAGCCGGCCGTGCCGGGCTCCGCCTGGGTGTGGTGGAACAGGACGGGGCGCCCGAGGACCAGCCAGCTCCAGGGGTTCGATTCGTACGGGTGGGGCGTGTGCAGCCCCACGTTGAACTGGTAGACGTCGTACTCGTAGTGCCACAGGCTGCGGAGCGGGGCCGGGATCCAGGACCAGGTGCCGCCGCGGCCGTCCGCCCAGTGCCGCCCGTACCCGTGGTCGGAGCGGAGCCAGCCGGTCCAGGTCGCCAGGTAGGTCAGGGCGGTGACCAGGACGAGGGACAGTGCCGACCAGAGGTCCTTGCGCAGCACCGCGCGGTAGGGGTGGTGCGCTCCCGCGGTGCGGCGGGCGCCGGCGTCCCACAGCAGGGTGAGGACGAGGAAGAAGGCGAGGAAGTACAGGCCGTTCCACTTGACCGAGGCCGACAGGCCGAGGAAGAGGCCGGCCGCGAGCCGCCAGGGGCGCGGGCCCGTCCCGGCGCGGGCGGCGGTGTGCCCGTCCAGGTGTGCCCGGCCGCCCCCGTCCCCGCGCCCGTCCCCGCGCCCGTCCCCGTCGACCGGCAGGGCGGCGGCGAGCCGGTCCCGGGTACGGTCCCGGTCGATCAGCAGGCAGCCGAACGCCGCCAGGGCGAAGACCATCACGACGAGGTCGAGCAGCGCGGTGCGGCTCATCACGTAGTGCAGGCCGTCCACCGCCATCAGTGCCCCGGCCAGGCAGCCCAGCAGGGTGGAGCGGAACAGGCGGCGGCCGATGCGGCACAGCATCAGCACCGAGAGCGTGCCCAGGGCCGCCGTCATGAAGCGCCAGCCGAACGGGCCGAGGCCGAACATCCACTCGCCGAGGGCGATCACCCACTTGCCCGCCGGTGGGTGCGCGACGAAGGCCCCGGCGTCGGAGAGCGGGATCACCTGGGGGCGGCCCAGGATCTGCGGGTCGGCGACCAGGCGGTCCGGCCAGCTGCCCTCGTAGCCGAGCCGCAGCAGGGACCAGGCGTCCTTGGCGTAGTACGTCTCGTCGAACACGACCGCCCGCGGGCTGTCCAGCCGCCAGAAGCGGGCCAGTCCGGCGAGGAGGGTCACCAGCAGCGGCCCGCCCCAGCCGGACCAGCGCGCCAGGCGGCGCAGCGCCGCCGGGGCCGGCCGGGGCGGGCGCCGCATCCGCGACCCGGGCTCGGGGAACGGCGTCACCAGGTGGTCGTGCACGGAGAGCTGTGGTCGGGCGGCGTACCCGGCGCGGTGCAGCTGCCGCTCCCACGGGGTCGGCCGGCGGTCGGCCGGCTGCCGCTGTGGGTCGGCCGGGGCGGTCGCGTTCTCGGGGATCACGTGGTGGGCCTTCTCCTCGGGGAGGGTGGGACGAGCGGGGGCGGGTCGCCCGCCGTCGGGGCGGTCCTCACCCGACGGGGCCGCCCGCGCCCGGCCGGGGCGCCGGCCGGGTGGCCGAGATCCGGTCCGGCCCCGTCGCCGGCCTCGGCGTCGACAGGCGGTACGGTGCCGGCGCCCCTTCGGCGGTGGAGGCCGGGCGGCCCGGCGACGTCATGGTCACCGACCCGGCGGAGACCAGGGGAAGGGGCCGGGGGCCGGCCGGCCCGCCCCGGGAGAAGGAACTCGCGACGACCAGCAGCGCGACGCAGAGCCCGGCGGCGGTCAGTACCGATCCGGCGGCCTTCCACGCCGTCCGGACCCGCTTCCGGGCCCGCACGCCGGCGTGCAGGCGGTCGCGGTGGCGGTCCTCGTACGGCGTCCCCTCCTGTCCCTCGCGCATCATCCGTACCAGCTCCTGCTCGAAGCGATCCATGGCTCCCCTGGTCACCCGACCCTCCTCATACGACTCATCCCGCACGACTCATCCCGCACGAGTCGCCTCGCGCGGTCCACCTCGTGCGGCCCGCACCCGCGGCCCGCACCCGCGGCCCTCCCGGCCGGACAGGTTCCTCACTCGACCGGGCTGACCGCCTCCGCCAGCAACTGCCGCAGCCGCGCGACGCCACGGGCCGTCAGCGACCGGGCGGTACCCACCGGGCACCCGAGCACCTCCGCGACCTGGCCCTCGGGCAGGTCCTGGTAGTAGCGCAGCACCACCGCGGCCCGCTGCCGCGCCGGCAGCAACGCCAGCACGGCCTCCAACCTGGTCCGCTCGTCCACGGCCGCGGCCTCGTCCGCCGCTCCGGGCGGGTCGGGCAGCCGGCCGATGGGCTGCTCGCCCCACCAGCGCCGCCGCGCCGAGCGGGCCGCCGCACGGGCCAGGACCTTCCGTACGTACGCCTCGGGCGCCTGCTCGGCCACCCTCGGCCAGGCGAACCAGAGCTTGACGAGCGCCTCCTGCAGCAGGTCCTCCGCCCGGTGCCGGTCCCCGCCGGTGAGCAGCCGCGCCAGGTGGAGCAGCGCCGGCCAGCGAGCCGCCACGAAGCGGTCGAACGCGTCGACCCGCGCCTGCCCCGTCACCCTCGACCCCTTGCTTCCCCGCCGAGCACGCCGACCCCTGCTGCCGTCCCGTGGGGAGCGGTGCGGCGCACGTGTCGCGGACGACGTGCGCCGCCCCACGATCACGGACGCGTTCCTGTACCCCTGTTAAGGCGCTGGACCTCGCTCCGCTATGCACCTCCGGGCTATGACGTGGGTCACACCTTCGGTGCGCCCGGTCGGCGGGTTCAGTTGTCGCTCCACCGGTGGAGGAGCCAGCCGAAAAGGGCGTTGGTGGCGCCGGCGGCGGCCCCGCGAGCGGCGGCAGCGGTGAGGGTGGGCGCCGGTTCGCCGCCGCCCGGGGTGTTGCCGGGAGCCGGGCGGGTGGGGTTGCCGGGGCCGGTGCGGTCGCTGAGGCGGCCCCGGGCGTCGTCGCGGCGGAGTTGGCGGATGGCCTGAGGCCCAGCGGCGGGAAGGGCACGGGCTGACGGCTCTCCAGGCCGACCTGAGGGCGCAGTTGGAGGCGGCTCACCGGATCGCGTGGACGGCGCAGGGAACGAGCCTGTCGCGCTGCGCGAGGAACTGGAGCGGTTGGCGGGGGACGGCGCCGCCCTGTCCGTGCGCCTCGGGCAGGCCCAGGGGCAGGCCCGGGCGGCCGTTGAACGCGCCCGCGTCGAGCGGGAAGCCCGCCGGGAGGAGGCGCTGTTGGCGGGCGCGCTCACCGAACGGCTGGCCCGCCGGCTGGAGGAGATGACCGCCTCCAGGGACCGCCTGCGCACGGAGCTGGGTCGCGCTCGCGCCCAGATCCAGCTCCCGCGGGTGCGGGAGGTCGCCGGGCCGGGCAGCCCTTCGGTGAAGCCGCCCGGAGTCCGGCCGCAAGGCGGCCGCCGCTGGGTGGAGCGGTTGCGCCGGGTGTCCGTCAGGTACGACCGCGGTGAGGGTGCGTCCGGGGCCCGGTGGCGGGGCACCGTCCGGCGGGGTGCTCGGCCGGGCCGGTCCTCCGTGCACGGAAACCGCCTTTCGTACCGAGCGGTCAAGGGCTACTGTTCGGGTGCGGCGAGTGGCCCACGAGGAGCTGAGAGATGCCCGGTAGTCCGAGCGCGCGTTGACGTCGTAGGCCGTGACCGGCCTGTCATCGCGTGCCGCCCTTGACGGTCCGGCAGAGCGAGCCTTCCCCTGCCCGCGACGCAGGCGCCCCTGGTGTGCGCCGGCTGACGGGCCTCGTCGTCGGCAGTCCGAGGGAGCCCCGTGCCGTTTGTCTCCTCCCGCGTGTCCGAACCCGGTCGAACCGTCCCGCCGAACCTGTGGCGGGACCGCGACTTCCGCCGGCTCTGGGCGGGCCAGACGGCCTCCCAGCTCGGCGAACACAGCACGCTGATCGTTCTTCCGCTCTTCGCCGTCCTGACGCTCGGCGCCGGCGCCGGCGAGTTGGGTGTTCTCCGCGCGGTCGGGCAGGCGCCGGTCCTGTTGCTCGCGCTCCTCGCCGGCGCCTGGGTGGACAGGTGGCGGACCCGCACGGTCATGGTGCTGGCGGACGCCGGCCGGGCCCTGGTCCTGGGCGCCGCGGCGGCAGCCGGTCTCCTCGGCCGGCTCGGCCTGCCCGCGCTGCTCCTGGCCGCCTTCGCCGCCGGGGCCCTGTCCGTGTTCTTCGACGTGGCCTACCAGGCCTCGCTCGTGCGGCTGGTGACCCGCGATCAGCTGCTGCAGGGCAACAGCGCGCTGGAAGGCAGCCGTTCCGCGGCCCAGGTCGGCGGTCCCGCCCTCGGCGGCGCGCTGGTGACACTGCTGTCGGCGCCGGTCGCCGCCGCCTGCGGCGCGTCGTTCTTCGCGCTGTCGGTCCTGTCGGTCCGCCGGATCCGCCGGACCGAAGCGGTCCCGGGACACTCCGGGCGTCCCCCTCGGGTCCGGCGGCGGATCCACCAGTGCCTCCGGTTCGTCGCCGGCGACATCCCGCTGCGGACGGTGTGCCTCGCCTCGGCCGCCTTCCAGTTCTCCTTCGCGGCCATGATGACCGTCTATCTGCTCTTCCTGCCGCGGGAACTGCACCTGTCGGGCACCGCCGTCGGCCTGGCGCTGGCGGCGACCGGACCGGGCGCGCTCCTGGGCTCGGTGCTGGCCGCCCGGCTGCCGGGCCGGTTCGGCCACGGCACCGTGCTGGTGTCCGCGGCGGCCCTCGGCGACGGCGTGTTCCTGTGCGTGCCCGCGCTGCACAGCTCCTCCGTCGCCACGGTCGCCCTGCTCCTGGCGGTCAACTTCGTGTTCGGGGCCGCCGGACAGGTGGTGAACGTCGCGGTCATGGCGGTGCGGCAGGCCGCGACCCCGGACGGGATGCAGGGCCGCGCGGCCGCGACGATCACCTTCGTCGGCATGGGGACGGCCCCGCTCGGCTCCCTGCTCGGCGCGCTTCTCGCGCAGGGGTGGGGGCTGCGCACCAGCCTCCTGGTGACGGCCGCGGGCATGCTGCTGTCCCCGCTGGTGATGGCGCTGTCCCCGCTCGCCCGTCTGGGCCGGGCCCTGCCGGGGCCACGGTGACCGGGGGCGACCGGCCACCGCCGCCCCGAGCCTGCCGGCGGGCGGCGGTGCCGCCCCGGCGCCGGCCGGCTCCGCGTCGGGGAACATGCACGAGGAACGACGTCGCTGCCCGGGGCAGGGCGTCGGATGTGGCAGTCTCGTCGGTGATCGAGTTCGTGGCGGAGCCCGTCGGAAGGGCAGGCCTCCGCTCGCGGCGGCGGATTGTCAGACCCCCGCAGCATCATGGGTCAGGACACCGTCAGCCCGGTCGGCTGACCGGTCAGGGGCGCAGCGACGAGTTCCTGCGGCCTTCTCACCAACGTTGTCCGAGCACACCGGAGGAACACGTGGCTCAACTGTTGAGGGTCCAGAACTTCATCGTCTCGAGTGACGGCATCGCTGCCGGTGAGGACCAGAGCTTCGAGCGGCCGTTCGGCTACGACCATCCCGAGAAGCTCTTCGCCTGGGCCGGCGCGACGGCGAGCTGGCCCAATCGCACGGAGCCCGGGGGGAGCCGGGGTCTCGACGACTACTTCACCCGCGACTTCGCCCGCAACATCGGTGCCGAGATCATGGGCCGCAACAAGTTCGGGTTCCAGCGCGGGCCCTGGCAGGACCACGAGTGGCGCGGCTGGTGGGGCGACGAGCCGCCGTTCCGCACCCCGGTGTTCGTGATGACCCACCACTGGCGTCCCTCCTTCACCCTCTCCGACACCACCTTCCACTTCGTCGACGGGGACCCTGCCACGGTTCTCGAACGGGCGCGCGAGGCCGCGGAGGGCAAGGACGTCCGGCTCGGCGGCGGAGTGACCACCGTCCGGGAGTTCCTCGACGCGGACCTCGTCGACACCATGCACGTGGCGGTCTCGCCGGTGAAGCTCGGGTCCGGACTGCACCTCTGGCAGTCCCCCGACGAGCTGCTCGACCGCTTCCACCTGGAGGTCGTGCCCAGCCCGAGCGGTGTGACGCACCACCTGTTCTGGCGGAAGTGACCCACCCTCAGGCCGGTCCGGCGACCGCCTCGGGCTGACCGCGGGCGGACCGGCGCAGCAGGGGGACGACGCCCGGCCGGTCTTCGCCGGCTTCAGCCCGACGGTGGCGCCGCGACCTGCGGACTGGCCGTCCCGGGTCGAGGTGACGGGCTACTGGTGGCCTCCTCGGCCGGACGGCTGGAGCCCCCTGGCCGAGCTGGCCGACTTCCTCCGGGCCGGCCCGCCGCCGGTGTTCATCGGGTTCGGCAGCATGGCACCGGGCGAGGGGGAACGCCTCAGCGAGCTGGTGGCCGCTGCGGCGAAGCGGGCGGGCGTGCGCGCGGTGGTGCAGGCGGGGTGGGCCGAGCTGAGCGGCGGCGGTGACGACCTCCTGGCGATCGGCGACGTCCCGCACGACTGGCTCTTCCCTCGCACGGCCGCCGTCGTCCACCACGCCGGCGCGGGAACGACCGGAGCCGCGCTGCGCGCCGGCGTGCCCGCCGTGCCGGTCCCCGTCATGGCCGACCAGCCCTTCTGGGCGGACCGGCTCCACCGGCTCCAGGTCGCCCCCCGACCGGTGCCGTTCCAGGACCTCGACGCCGAGAACCTCGCCGTCGCGATCACGGCCTGCGTGACCGACCCGGCCCCCCGCCGCCGCGCGGCCGAACTCGCCCGCCGGATCGTCTCCGAGGACGGCGCCGGCGCTGTGCTCGCCCACGTCGCCACGTTGGGGTGACAGGGGGAGCGGGGTTCGGAAGGCGGTGCGGCGCGAGCGGTGGCAGGCGGGCTGGCGGGCGGGTCCGAGGCGGGGGCGGGCGGGGCCCCAGCCGGGCGGAGCGATCCCGGCGGGGACGGCGTGAAGGACGACGAAGACCGGACCGTCGAGCCGAGCTTCACGAAAGAACCAATGTCACCGCCGCTGCCTCGGCCTGCTCGCCGCACCGGCGTCGTCGGCCGCTGCCCGGAAAGGCGCGATGATCCTGACCGCCCTGCGGCCCGGGCGACCTGACCCCCTGTTGGGGCGCGGCAGCCCCAGGCCCGGCGGCATATTTCGTACCCGACTCGGGTTGGCCTGCCCGTGGCCAAGATTCTGGTGACCGGCGCGACCGGCAAGGTGGGCAAGCACATCGTCTCCGCGTTGACCGCAGGGGGACACCACGTACGGGCGTTGGTGCGCCGTCCGGAGCAGGTGTCGCTGCCGGACGGGGTGGAGGTCGTGCGGGGCGACCTCGCGTCGCCGCGGACGCTGGAGCCCGCAGTGCGCGGCGTGGACAGCGTGTACCTGATGTGGCCGGGCATCCCGGTGGAAGCACGCGTGGTGGAGACGATCTCCGCGCTCGCGGCCCGCGTGGTGTACCTGTCGACCGACGTGGCCGATCTCGCGGAAGGCGAGCAGGCGACGTCCTACCATCAGGAGATCGAGCGGCAGATCAGGGCGTCCGGGGTGAGCTGGACGTTCGTGCGGGCCATCGACTTCGCCACCAACACGCTCGGGTGGGCCGACCAGGTCCGGCGGGGGCTGGTGCGCTGGCCCTACGGGGAGGCGTCCAGGTCGCTGATCCACGAGCGGGACATCGCCGACGTCGCCGCGCACGTACTCACCTCGGACGGGCACGACGGAGCCAAGTACCTGATCACGGGGCCCGAGTCGATCACCCATGCCGAGCAGGTGAGGATCATCGGCGAGGTCCTCGGCCGAGAGGTTCGCTGGGAGGACCTACCGCCGGACGCGGCGCGCGAACAGCTGACGGCGGCCTGGAGGAACGCACCGTTCGTGGAAGCCAGGCTGAAGGCGTGGGCGTCGTTCGTCGACTCGCCGGAACGGGTCACCGACACGGTGGAACGGCTGCTTGGCCGGCCGGCGCGGACGTTCCGTTCGTGGGTGGAGGAGCACGCGGACGATTTCCGCCGGGGAACCTGAGCTCGGACGACCGGGGCGCCGACCCCGCCGGCCCGCCCCGCCGCCCCGGGGAAGCGCCGCACGACCCCTGCGCGTAGGTCACCTCTGCCAGGTCAGGCCGGCCTCCGCGGGGACGTCACCTGCCCAGGTGTACTCCATCTGGCGGGCGGTGCGGCGGGCGAGTTCTTCGCCGAAGAGCCGGCCGACGATGTGCAGCGCGGCGTCCATGCCTGCGCTGATCCCGGCGGAGGTGACGATGTCGCCGTCGTCGACCCAGCGGACGTCGGTGCGCACCCGGACCTCGGAATGGCGCCGGGCCAGCTCCTCCTGGTCCTCCCAGTGCGTCGTGGCCGGGCGGCCGTCCAGAGCTCCGGTGGCGGCGAGTAGGAAGGCGCCGGTGCAGATGCTGAAGGTCAGGGCGGCGGTCCGCCGGCGCCGGGCCAGCCAGGCGACGACGTCCGCGTCCGCCTCGACCGCCGTGGTGACTCCGCCGGGGACCACCAGCACGTCGAAGGGCGGATCCTCGTCCAGGGTGTGGTCCGCCACGATCCTGAGTCCTCCGCGGGCGCGGACCGGGCGGCGGGTCGCCGCGACCGTGAGGACGCGCAGCAGGGGCTGGTCGTCGGCGGTACGGGCCAGCCGGCCGGCGGTGCTGAAGACCTCGAACGGGCCTCCCATGTCGAGAACCTCGACCTCGTCGAAGACGAGCATGCCGAAGGTGAGGGGAACGGTGCGGTCAGGGTGCATGCCATCAGGGTCGGGCCTCGCGGCCCCCGCCCGGGAGCGTCGGAAACGACGCGCACCGCTAGGATTCCGTCATGCGTCGCCACCGGATCGCCTGCCTGGCCTTCGACGGGATGGCCCCCTTCGAGCTCTCCACGGTCGCGGAGGTCTTCGCGGTCCCCCGGCCGGAGCTGGACGTGGACTGGTGGTACGGGTTCGAGCTGTGCGCCGAGACACCCGGGCCGCACCGCGTCGTGGGCGGCTTCGACATCGTGGTGCACCACGGTCTGGACCGGCTCCGGTACGCCGACACCGTCATCGTCCCCGGGGTCGCGGACGTGCGCCGCGACGTCTCGCCGAAGGTCCTGGACGCGCTGCGGGATGCGCACGGACGAGGGGCGCGGGTGGTGTCCATCTGCAGCGGCGCGTTCGCCCTGGCCGCCGCGGGGCTGCTGGACGGGAAGGAGGCGACCACGCACTGGCGGTACGCCCGGCTGCTCCAGGAACGCCACCCGGCGGTGAAGGTCGACGCGTCGGTGCTCTACGTCGACCACGGATCGGTCGTCACCGCGGCCGGAACCGCCGCCGGCATCGACGTCTGCCTGCACCTCGTCCGCACCGACCACGGCGCCGATGTCGCCGCTCGCGTGGCCCGCCGGATGGTCGTGGCCGCCCACCGCGAGGGCGGCCAGGCACAGTTCGCGGAGCACCCGGTGGACAGGGCGCCGTCGGACGACCCGATCGGCAAGGTCATCCGGTACGCGTCGGAGAACCTGCACCGGCGTCTCGCCGTCGACGAACTGGCCGAGGTCGCGCACCTGTCGGTGCGGCAGTTCGAACGCCGATTCGCCGACGTGGCCGGTCTGCCGCCGGGGCGCTGGGTCACCCAGCAGAGGATCCGGGCCGGTGCCGTCCTGCTGGAGTCCGCGGACACGCCGATCGAAGCGGTGGCCGGCCGGGTGGGCCTGACCGTCGCGGGCTTCCGCCACCACTTCCGGGAGGCGATGGGCGTCAGCCCCTCGACGTACCGTCGCCAGTTCCGGAGCCGCCCGGCACCGCCGACGCCGTAGGAGTGTGAAGGTTCCTGATGAGGTTGCGCCCGCCGTCGTGATCACCGCTGAGCACGATCCGCTTCGGGACGAGGGCGACGCGTACGCCGCCCGGCTGGCCGCCGCGGACGTTCGGGTCGGCCACCGTTGCGAGGCCGACATGGTCCACGGATTCCTCACCCTCGACACCCTCTCTCCCGCTGCCGCCGCGGCGGGGGAGAGGGCGTTCGCGGAAGTCGCCGACCTGTTTGGGCAGATGAACTGACGTCCGATCAAGAAAGCTGTTCAGCAGGCCTGTTCGGTACGACTACCCGCCAGTGGCGACCCCTGGCTCATCCGGCGCCCTGGGGCGGCAGCGCTGCCACGATCGGATGGTCCTTGCCGATCGGGCCGAGCTTCGCGCTGCTGCCGGGGGAGCCGAGGTCGGCGAAGAACTCGGCGTTCACGGCGGTGAAGTGCTTCCATTCCTCCGGGGTGTCGTCCTCGAAGAGGATCGCCTCGACGGGGCACGCCGGTTCGCAGGCGCCGCAGTCGATGCATTCGTCCGGGTTGATGTAGAGCATGCGCTCTCCCTCGTAGATGCAGTCGAGGGGGCACTCGTCGATGCATGCCTTGTCCTTGACGTCCACGCAGGGCAGGGCGATCACAAAAGTCATCGGGCTACCGTCCTGTTCGGGTCGTTGCTGCTTGCCGTTCCGACGCAGCCGACCGTAGGGCCTCAAGTAAGCTTGAGGTCAACAAGGAGGCCCCGCATGACGAGCTATCACCCTGGCGGCGCCCGGGCCACCCCGGACGACTGGCTGAGCATCGGCGAGATGAGCGCGCGGACCGGGGCAGCGGTCTCCGCGCTGCGGTTCTACGGCTGCGGATGTCTCTCGATGAAGGCATGCGCGTTGCTGAACCCCGGCGATGCGCTCGCCGAGGACGGCGCCGGGCCCCGGCGGCTGTGAGAGCGGGTGCGCCGGAACGGCGATCCGGTGCACCCGCCGCCTCGTCCACATCCGCGTGCGAACGGCCGCCGCGACCAGGCGGGGCACCGCTGCCAGGCAGGGCACCGCGGCCAGACCGGCCACCGCGATCCGACCGGGCGCCGCTTCCCGATCCGGGCTTGACCTGGAGCGCACTCCAGCTGCGACGGTGGTCGCATGGCGGACACACTCTCCCCCGCTGAGGTCGTGGAACGGTCCGGCTTCAGCATCGACACCCTGCGCTACTACGAGCGCATCGGCCTGCTCGACCGGATCGACCGAACCGTGGGCGGCAGGCGGCAGTTCAACGAGAACCACCTCGACTGGCTGGGCGTGCTGCGCTGCCTGCGGGACACCGGCATGCCCATCGCCGAGATGCAGCGGTACGCCGACTCCGCCCGCGAGGGCGACGCCACGCTCGCCGAGCGGCTGGAGCTGCTCACCGAGCACGCCGCCCGCGTGGAGCAGACCATCGCCGAACTTCGGCGCCAGCAGCAGCACTTGGCAGAGAAGATCGCCTGGTACCAGGCGCAGATCCACATCCGACCGGGAGAATGACCATGAACCGCACTCTGGGCAGCACCGGCATCGAGGTCAGCGCGATAGGCGTGGGCTGCTGGGCCATCGGCGGCCCGCTGCACGCCGGCGCGGAGCAGTTCGGCTGGGGCGCGGTGGACGACGACGAGTCGACCGCAGCCCTCCACCGAGCCTTCGACCTGGGCGCGACCTTCTTCGACACCGCCTCCAACTACGGGGCGGGACACAGCGAGAAGGTCCTCGGCCGGGCCTTCGCCGGCCGTCGCGACCAGGTGGTGATCGCCACCAAGTGGGGCAACACCTTCGACGAGACCACCGGCGAGGCCACCGGCCAGGACGCCACCCCGGCCTACCTGCGCACCGCTGTCGAGGGCAGCCTGCGCCGCCTCGGCACCGACTACCTCGACCTCTACCAGTTCCACATCTCCGACGCCCCGTTGGCCACCGCCCTCGACCTGGTCGACACCCTTGAGGAGTTGGTGACGGCGGGCAAGATCCGCGCCTACGCCTGGTCCACCGACGACGCCGCCAACGCCGCCGGTTTCGCCGAGGCGGCCCCGAGTTGCGCGGCGATCCAGCACGACTGCTCGGTGCTCAACCCGGCGCCGGAGATGGTGGCGGTGGTGGAGGCGTCGGGCCTGGCCTCCGTCGCGCGCGGCCCGCTGGCCATGGGCCTGCTCTCCGGCAAGTACCACGGCGGCCGCCGGGTGGCCTCCGACGACGTCCGCGCCCAGGGCCACCGGTGGATCCCCTACTTCGGCCAGGACGGCGCGGGCGATCCGGAGTGGCTGTCCCGCATCGACGCCGTCCGCGAGGTGCTGACCGGCAACGGCCGCACCCTCGCGCAGGGCGCTCTGGCCTGGCTGCTGGCCCGCACCGACGCCGTCATCCCCATCCCCGGCTGCCGGACCGTCGCCCAGGTCGAGGAGAACCTCGGTACCCTCGCCCACGGCCCGCTGCCCGCAGTCGAGTTCGCCGAAGTGGAGGCCCTGCTGCGCTAGATGGCCGATGAGGAGCCGGGTTCCGGCCCCACCGCCCGGGCCGGGCCGGAACCCGGCTTGGGGGCTGCCGGGCCGGACCGCGACTGAGGGGGCTGCCGGGAGCGCCCTACCCCGCGCCGTGAGTACGGGAGTTGACGGCGGCCGGCGGAGGGAAGCGGGTGGCGAAGTCGCAGACGGTGACATGGGTCGGATCGATGGAGATCAGCGCCATCTCGGTGGTGTTCGCGCGCTTGACGCGCTCCCACTCCTCCATTCCGGCCTCTCCCACGCTGCGGCGGGAGGCGTCGATGTGCTCCTGGGGGACTCCCTGCCGGATCTCGACCGAGGCCGTGCCGCGGACCATCATGATCAGTGGCGTGAAGTCGGTGGTGTCGACGGTGAAGGACACCTGGGGGTGCGCCGTGATCGCCCTGACCTTGTAGGCGCTCGTCGGAGTGGCGAAGACGAAGGCCTGGCCGTTCCACAGGTAGGCGACCGGGACGGTGCGCGGGTGCCCGTCCAGTCCGACGTACCCGAGCCGCATCGGGATCGGCGCCTCCAGGAGGGTTCGGATCACCGGGTCGGTGTTCACCAGGTGCACGATCTTCGAGTGGTCCACGGTAGTCCCCATCTGTGCCGGTGGAGCGGTGGATGTGACCGCGCCTGTTCCGTCATGGTCGCGCGCCCCAGTCTTGCAAGTCGGGGGCCACGCCGGTTCTCCTGTCGTGCCTCCCGGGGAACGGCGTCCCGGGGGCCTGGTCACTTCACCGCCGCCTCACTCGTTCGAGTGAGTGGACGGCGTGGGGCGGGTGGGTGCTGCTGACCGTGGGTGGCTCCCGCAACGCTGCCGGGCGCCCGGGGCCGCCGGCACCGGGCCGATGCGGGCCGAGGGCGCCGGAGACGTGCAGCCGGCCCGACGGAAGGAAGCTCGTGAGCGACGCCACGCCGGTCATCGACCCGGAGGAGAACGGCCCCGAGGGGGACGCGTTCTACATCCCGCCGTCCCCGCTGCCCGACGGCGTCCCGGGCGATCCGATCCACGCGCGGCGCCTGGACAACCCCGCGGCCGCGCTGGAGGCGGGGGAGAACTGGCTGGTCCTCCACCGCTCGCAGGACGTGCGCGGCGAGGCGGTGGCGACGTCCGGGATCATCGTGCTGCCGGACCGCGACGAGCACCCCCTGCCCGCGGACGGCAGCGGCTACCCGCTCGTCACCTGGGCCCACGGCACGGTGGGGATCGCCAACTTCGTCGCGCCGTCCAGGGACCGGGGCGACACCGGGGCCTCGCCGATGAACGCCTCGCCGCACGGCTTGCTGAACGGCTTCCTGCGCCGCGGCTGGGCGGTGGCGATGACGGACTACGAGGCCCTGGGGACGGGTACGGAGGAGCACCTCCACCCCTACCTCCTCGGAGCCTCGGAGGCGAACGGGGTACTGGACATCGTCCTGGCGGCCCGGCGCCTGTTCCGGGGTGTGATCGGAGACGCGTACGCGATCGTCGGGCACCCGCAGGGCGGCCAAGCCGCGCTGTTCGCCGCCCACCACGCCCCCGAGCGCGTCGGGAACGGCCTGGTGGGGGTGGCCGCGATCGCCCCGTCCAACCACCCCCTCGGCCTGGTGCGGCTCGGCGCCACCCTCGACCCGCACCGTCACGTGCCCGAGGTCCTCGCCGGCGTCGACGCCGTCGCGCCACAGCTCCCAGCCGGGCTTGAGCTCCTGGATCTGCTCGGCGGTCAGCCCCTCGTAGCGGCCGTAGTCCCACTCGATCAGGTCGGTGTCGGGCTCCGCTCCGCTCAGCCCCGCAAGTTCGGCGGTCCGCACGGCGCGAGTCGGCGGGCTGCTGCAGACGGCGGCGAACTCCTCGTGCGGCACCACGTCAACATGCTCGGCCGGTACAGCTTCCTGCTCCCCGAAATACCCGGCGGCCTGCGGCCCGCTGCGCGACCCGGACCGGGCCGAGGTGGGCTGAGCACGCGGCACGCCCACTCGCCGGCACGGCCGGTGCACCGCGCCGGGGCCCGCGGCGGTGTGTTCACCCCTCGATACGGCGCTTGCTGAGCCAGGCGACCATCTCGGGGTCGTGGTGGTCGAAGAACAGGGTCTTGCCGGTGTCGAGGGCGGCGATGGCAGCCATCTGATCGTCGGTGAGGGCGAAGTCGAAGACGTCGATGTTCTGCGCCATCCGGTCGGGGTTGACGGACTTGGGGATGGTAACGATGTCGCGCTGGATGAGCCAGCGCAGTACGACCTGCGCGACCGACTTGCCGTGCGCCTCGCCGATCTTGCTGAGGACGGGGTGGGTGAACAGGTCGTTCTTGCCTTCGGCGAAGCCGCCCCACGCCTGGTGTCGCACACGGTGCTCGCGCATCAGGGCGTGGTCGGGGTCACGCTGGAAGAAGGGGTGGGTCTCGATCTGGTCGACCTGCGGGGCGGTCTCGTTGTTGAGGATCAGGTCCAGCAGCCGGTCGGGGTAGAAGTTGGCGACGCCGATGGCTCGGGTCAGGCCCTCGCGTTGGGCCCTCTCCATGGCGCGCCACTGGCCGTAGACATCGCCGTAGGGCTGGTGCATCAGGTACAGGTCGACGTGGTCCAGGCCCAGCGTGGCGAGGGAGGTTTCCAGGGCACGGCGGGTGTTGTCCTGGGCGGGGGCGTTCTGCACCCACAGCTTGGTGGTGACGAACAGCTCCTCGCGCCGGATGCCGCTGTTCTTGATGGCGTGGCCGACGGCTTCCTCGTTGCCGTAGGCGGCGGCGGTGTCCAGCAGGCGGTAGCCGGCCTCCAGGGCCTGGGCGACGGCACGCTCGGTCCGGTCCGCGGGGATCTGGTAGACGCCGAAGCCGAGGATCGGCATCTGGACGCCGTTGTTCAGGGTGACGGTCTGCACGGTGTTCTTCTTTCGCTGTTCGGGTGCGGGTCGGGTGGCGGCTGGGCCGCCGGTGCCGGGACGGGGCCCGGTCGAGGTGAAGGGGGTGTTCGGGGCTCTGTGCAGGTCCAATCTCCTTGGGCTGGTCACCGGCGGCATCCGCTCCGCCGCCGGGCGGGGCAGGGTTTCAGGTACCGGGGGGTGCGGGCGCGCAGGGCGGCCAGGGCCGCGGTGGCGGCGAGCAGGACGGCGGCGGCGATCAGGCCGGTACGCATGCCGCGGGTGAAGGAGGCCCCGGTGACGAGGGCGCCGTAGACAGCGACGGCCACGGCCCCGCCCACCTGGCGAAAGGTGTTCAGCACGCCGGAGGCCAGCCCGGCCCGCTCGGCCGGGACGGAGACCAGCATCAGGCCGGTCATCGCCGGGACCGCCAGCGTGCCGCCGAACGACACCGGCATCAGCAACACCGCGACCACCCCCACCGGCACCGTGGCCGGCAGCAGGCACAGCACCAGCAGCCCGGCACCCATCACCACCTGCCCGGCCACCATCGTCGCCCTGGCACCGAACCGGCGGGTCGCCGCCGCGGAGACGAAGGACACGCCCACGCTCTGCAGCGTCATCGGCAGGAACAGCAGGCCCGTGAGCGCCGCCGACATGCCGCGGAAGGTCTGGAAGTACAGGCTGAACAGGAACGTCACCCCGTAGAAGCCGACGTTCAGAGCGAACCCGGCCACCAACGCGGCCACCACCGGGCGGGAGCGGAACAGATCCAGCGGCATCATCGGTGCCCGCCCCCGCGCCTGGCGGACCAGGAACACCCCTGCCGACGCCACCGCGAGCACCAGCGCCGCCACGATCCGAACGCTGGCGAAGCCGGCCTGGCCGCCCTCGATCAACGCGTAGGTGAGCGCGCCCAGCGCCGCCACCGCGGCGACCTGGCCGACCACGTCGAACGGCACCGCCCGCCGCGGCGAGGAGGGTGCGCGGCCCAGCAGCCCCAGCGCCAGCGCGCCAACGGGCAGGTTGATGAAGAAGATCCACCGCCAGTCCCACCCTGCCAGCGCCCCACCCACCAAAGGGCCCGCAGCCGAGCCCACCGACCCGCCCACCGCCCACAGCCCCAGCGCCCGAGTGCGCCGGTCCGCGTCCGGGAACGCCTCGCGGATCAGCGCCAGCGTCGCCGGCATCATCACCGCTGCCCCCGCTCCCTGCACCAGCCGCGCACCCACCAGCACCCCCAGCCCCGGGGCGAGGGCGCAAGCCGCCGACGCCACCAGGAACAGCCCCAGCCCAAGACCGAACGCGCGCTTCGCGCCGATCCGGTCCGAGACCGACCCCGCCGACAGCAGCAGCGCCGCCAGCATCAGGGTGTAGCCGTCCACCACCCACTGCAGCCCGCTGATCCCGCCACCCAGATCGGAGCCGATCGCGGGCAGCGCGACGCTGACGATCAGCGCGTCCAGCGTGATCACGAAGAACCCCAGCAGCGCCGCCCCCAGCGCGAACCCCGAACCCGCCACCGGCACCGCGGCTGAACCGGGGCCGGTGCCGGACGGGGCCGGGCGGTCGGCGACGGGGACAGTGGCGGGCATCGAGGAGCCTCCAGGCGAGGGACGAGCGGTCATGCCCTCCAGACAACCGCGTCCCGCACCCCGGCGGGGCACTCAAGCAGACCCTGACAAGGACCCCCACGCCCGTGCTCCCGCGAGGCGGACCGCCGTAGTGTCGAAGACATGGACCGCCGCACCGAGATCCGCGACTTCCTCACCACCCGCCGCGCCCGGGTCACCCCCGAGCAGGCCGGCCGCACCCTCTCCCCGCTCTCCGGCACCCGCCGCGTCCCCGGCCTGCGCCGCGAGGAAGTCGCCCAACTCGCCGGCGTCAGCGTCCCCTACTACACCCGCCTGGAGCGAGGCGACGCCCGCGGCGCCACCGACGCCGTCCTCGACGCCATCGCCCGCGCCCTCCTGCTGGACGACGCCGAGCGCGCGCACCTCTTCGACCTCGTCCGCGCCGCCAACGCCACCGGCCCGGCAGGAGCGGCCCGGCCCGCCCGCCAACCCGTCCGCCCCGGCCTGCGCAACCTCGTCGAGACGATCAGCGACGTCCCCGCCTACCTCCGCAACGCCCGGCTCGACCTTCTCGCCGGCAACCCCCTCGCCCGCGCCCTGTTCGCCCCCATCTTCGACAGCCCCGCCCGCCCGGCGAATGCCGCCCGCTTCACCTTCCTCGACCCGGCCGCCGCAGCGTTCTACCCCGACTGGGAGACCGTCGCCGAGCAGAACGTCGCCACGCTGCGCGCCGAAGTCGGCCGCAACCCCTACGACAAGGCGCTCTCCGACCTGATCGGCGAACTCTCCACCCGCGGCGGCGACGCCTTCCGCGGTCGCTGGGCCCGCCACGACGTACGCCACCACCGCGCCGGCGCCAAGCGTATCCACCACCCCCTCGTCGGCGACCTCACCTTCACCTACGAGACCACTCAACTGACCGCCGACGACGGTCTCTACCTCATCCTGTGCGCCGTCCCACCCGGCAGCCGAGACGCCGAAACCCTCGACCTCCTTGCAAGCTGGAACGCCTCCGCACCAACAACCTCGCCGTCCAGCACCTGACCCGGCCCCTTCCGGTCCTTCCGCCGACACGTCAGGACGCTTCTGCTCCTCCCCGGCCGCATCTCAGCGCCGGGCGTCACCCGGCGGCGCGGTCCCGTTCAGCTTCGTCACCCGCGGCGACCGCGGTCTCTTCCTCACCCAGGCTGGCCCCAACGCCGTCGCCACCGTCCACGTCCACGACGACGGCACGGTGATGCAGAGCGCCGCCGCCCCGACCAGCCAGATCGCGACCTGCTGGATCACCGCCGCCGGCGACTTCCTCTACGCGTCCAACACCGGCAGCGCCTCCGTCAGCGGCTTCCGGGTCGGCCGGAACGGCGCCCTCACCGCGCTCGGCAACACCACCACGACCCGGGCACCGTCGATTCCGCCGCCTCCGAGGACGGCCGGTACCTCTACGTCCAGACCGGCATCAACGGCATCCTCGACGAGTTCAGGGTCAACCAGGACGGCTCGCTGACCGCCCTCGGCTCCCACATCGTCCCCGGCGCCGTCGGCGGCGAGGGAATCGTCGTCTTCTGATCGGACGGCCGTCGCTTTCCGACCTGACGGCCGCCGCCCGGTGGACACCGACCGGACCTCGGTCGGTGTCCACCGCGGACGGCTGGACCTCGCGGACTCCCGGCGGGAGCGGCGGCCGGTCGCCGGGCCGTCCGTGACCTTGCCGTCGGTGGTGCCCGGTGGGCCGCCCTCGCCCGACGGTGCCGGCGGCCCACCCTCGCGGCGCCACGCGCGCGGCGCCGTCAGCCTGCCGCCGCGGGCGGCTCGTCCGGACCGGTCGGCGGGCCGTCGTTGCGGATCGCCCACCGGGGCGGCCAGCTCTGGTCGTGGGAGATCGCCACCCCCGCTATGCCGAGGGTCGCCCTGGCGCAGCGGTGGAACTCGTCGCGCGCCGACCGGTAGGCGGCGAAGCCGGCCTGCCACTGCGCCGGGTCGGCCGGGGACCGGCCGCTGCTCATCGAACTGAGGTGCCACACGCACCGGTTCAACTCGGTGACAGCTGTCATCGTGTCCGTGTCGGTGAGCAGCCGTACCGTCTCGACCAGTGCGATGCGTCGCACTTCCGCGTCGTCCAGGTCGGCCAGGTTGCGTTCGGTGGGTTCCAGCGGAGTGGCATGAGGCGTCAGACCACGGTGGGCGGCCAGTCTGTTCGCGACGGCGACGATGTCCTTGACGGCGCCGACGTAGTCGGAGTAGGCGACCAATCGCCTCTCGTCCCAGCGCACTTCGAGCTGTCGGCGCCAGCGAGCCCGCTCCGACAGCGCGGTGGTCAGGTATGAGGCACCGGCGCCGACCACGACACCGACCAGAGCGACGAATTCAGCACCCATACCCGCCAGGTCCCTCCCCCCGGGATGTGCGGCGGGCCGGCCGCACAGGACGCTGGCACGAACACGGCCGCAGGGCAAGCCTGGAGCTGCTTCGTGGAGCCCCGTCCGCTGCGCGGGCCCGCCGGGAGCCGGTGTCGCTCGTCGGACCGGGAGCCGGACCGGGAGTCGGATCCGGGAGTCGGATCCGGGAGTCGGGTTGGGGTCGGCTGCTGGACGGAGTGTCACGTCCGGTGATCGGTAGGGGCGCCCGTCCGCCCGGCTGCGCCTCCGGCGTGGGGGCGGGGCGGTCCGCCGCGGCGGGCCGGTGCCGAGGCGCCGGTCCGGAGACGTGTCCGTTCGACTTCGAGCATGCTCCAAGCCCTGGCGTCGCGGTTGTGGGTGCACGGTCGAGGTCCGGCCGATCCGGACGGCGGGCGGGCGAGCCGGCCGCCGCGCCGCCCGGGGGCGGTCGGCATCGAGCCGGCCTCCGAGACCGCGGCCGGCGTGCACGACGAGCGCCTCGCCGGAGTCGGGTGGGAGGACCGGCCGCGCGGCCGGAACGGCGTCCGCCGAGACATGGCCGGCGAGGGGCCTCGGCCCTGCCCTGGCCGAGGCCCCCCGCCGGCCATCTCGTGCCCTGGCCGATGTCGGCGTTCGGGCCGGACCGCCGAGGGCGGCCGAGGCCTCGGCGGCGCTCGCCGCCGGTGGTGATCGGCCGGCTGGGACGCGTGACCTACGTCTCTTGTCCGGACGGGTCTGTCATGGTTTGATCACGATGCTTCTGTGGGTGGCCGCCGACGGGGCGCCGGACCATCGTGGGCCGGCGGGTCCGTGCGTGGCGGTCTTGTCGGGGTGGGGGTGGAGGACTTGTTCGCGGATGCTGATCCGGTCGGCGGGGGTGGTGAGCCGACGCCGGCGGAGCTGCGGGATCTTCAGGCGCGCGCGGACGCGCTGGCGGGGGATGTCGCAGCGATGCGGGAGCGGCTGAGACAGCAGCCCGACCTGCCCCGCGGGGTGCGGGGAGCGCTGCCGGGGTCGGTGGACGACGCTCTCACGCAGGTGGCCCGGCGGATCGGGGGCGCCGCCGAGAAGCTGGCGCGGGTGCGCGCCGCCCAGCAGCCCGGGTCGTGCACCGCGTGGTGGGGGATCTGCCCGCACTGCGGGCCGACGCTGCGCACGGAGGACGGCCGCTCCTGGTGCCAGGAGTGCGGTACCGGATGGGGCTACGACCGCGCTCAGGGCCCCTGCGGCGAGGCGGCGACCTTCCTGGCGATGGACGCCCAGGGCGGAACGGTCATCGTCTGCGCCGCGCACGGACGGCACATGCAGGAACGACTGGACGGCGGGCTCCTGCTGGCGATCCCCACGTTGTAGAGCCGCGTGCCGGGGCAGCGCGCAGGCCCCGCCCCGAGGCCGGTGGCCGGAACGGACGCACCCGCCGGTCGCGGGCCGCCGTGACCCTGTGGCGCCGGGAGCAGGCGGAGCCGTCCCGGCCGCCGCCGCCCCGCGACTGTCGTCACCGCCCGCTCCGCCGCGGTGTGCGGCCGGCTCTCCTGCCGTCCCGGCACGCCGCCGGCGCTGCTACCGTCCCGGCATGCCAGCGGCGCCTCCCGCCGTTCCGGGGCCGCCCGGCACCCGCGACGGGTGCACCGCCCGGCGCGGCGGCGGTTCGGCCGTCCCGGCCGGCGCTCCGGTGCCGGTCGGGTCGACCATGGGTGCGGTTGGCGCGGCCCTCGCCGGAGCCGGGGGAGGGGCGCGGGCCGGCCCGCCGACGCCGGCCACGCGGGCGGTGCCGCGGGGTCGGCCGCCACCCGCGTCGAGCGGCGGCGGGTGCGTGACGTGACCCCGGGTACCTGCTCAAGGCTCAAAGCCCACGGCTCACGGCCCGGACCAGGGCTCCTCGCACCGCGGGGCGCGTCGACCGTCGTCGCTAGGACGTCACCGGCCGGACCGGCGGGGCCGTCGACCAGTCGCCCGGTCGGCCGTCCGGTCGGCAGGCCGTCCCCCCGCCGTCACGGTGCGCGAGCCGTCCACGCCGCCTCCGTGGTGCGTCCCGTGCTGCATCTGCCCGTTGCCGCACAGGGGTTGACAGTGGTCAGTCGTACCTCGAGACTCCCGGAGAGCGCTCCCCCAGGCGCGATCCGCGACCTGTCCCAGTGCGTTCCGCCCCCGTCGGACAGCTGCCGTACCCGCCAGGCAGCCGCCGTACCCCGCTCGGCAGCCGCCGTACCGCGCGACGGCCCGGGCCGGGCCGCGGCATCCCACCCCCAGGGAGATGCACATGCGATTCCTGCCCCTGCTCTTACGGCCCCGGGTCCGGGCGTCGCGACGACGACGCCCGCTGGTGGCCGTCCTGGTCGCGCTCGCCCTGGCGGCCGGCGGAGCGGTCGGTGTAACGGCCGGCACCGCGAGCGCCGCCTCGGGCCTGCTGTCCCAGGGCAGGCCGGCGACGGCCTCGTCCGTGGAGAACGCCGGGACCCCGGCTTCGGCGGCGGTCGACGGCAATGCCGGTACCCGCTGGTCCAGCGCCGCCGCCGACCCCCAGTGGCTGCAGATCGACCTCGGCGCCTCCGCCACCGTCGACCGGGTGGTGCTGAACTGGGAGGCCGCCTTCGCCAGCGGCTTCCGGATCGAGGTCTCGGCCAACGCGACCGCCTGGACCCCGATCTACACCACGGCCACCGGCACCGGCGGCGTCCAGGACCTCGCCGTGTCCGGGAGCGGCCGCTACATCCGCCTCTACGGCACCGCCCGCGGCAGCGGCTGGGGCTACTCGCTCTGGGAGTTCCAGGTCTACGGCACGAGCGGGACCGGCTCGGGCTGCGGCACCGTGAACGCCGCGCAGGGCAGGCCGGCGACGGCCTCGTCCGTGGAGAACGCCGGGACCCCGGCTTCGGCGGCGGTCGACGGCAATGCCGGTACCCGCTGGTCCAGCGCCGCCGCCGACCCCCAGTGGCTGCAGGTCGACCTCGGTGCCACGACCTCGGTCTGCCGGGTGGCGCTGAACTGGGAGGCCGCCTTCGCGAGCGGCTTCCGGATCGAGGTGTCCGACAACGCGACCGCCTGGACGCCGATCCACACCACCACGAGCGGTGCCGGCGGCGTCCAGGACCTCGCCGTGTCCGGCAGCGGCCGCTACATCCGCCTGTACGGCACCGCCCGCGGCAGCGCCTGGGGCTACTCGCTCTGGGAGTTCCAGGTCTTCACCGGCTCCGGCGGTGGCGGTGGCGGCGACTTCTCCGGTTCGGTGATCTCCGCCTACCAGCAGGTCACCGCCTCGTCGTACGAGGGCGGCAACGCCCCGGCGGCGGCGCTCGACGGCCGCAGCACCACCCGCTGGTCCAGTCAGCCCGGCGACACCCAGTGGCTGCGGGTGGACCTCGGCGGCGCCGCCACCGTCACCGGTGTCGTACTCACCTGGGAAGCCGCCTACGCCACGGGCTACCGCATCGAGGTGTCCGACGACGGCGCCGCGTGGACGCCGATCCACACCACCGCCGCGGGCACCGGCGGCACCGAGCGGCTGGCGATCAGCGGCAAGGGCCGCTACGTGCGGTTCTACGGTACGGCGCGGGCCACCGGCTACGGCTACTCGCTGTGGGAGTTCCAGGTCTACGGCACGGTCGACTCCTCGGCCGCCACGCCGCCGCTGCTCTCCGGGCCCACCAGGGCGCCGGCCACCACGGGCCAGTTCGCACTGGCCGCTCCGGCGGACCGGGCCATGGTCACCAGCACCCGGCGGCCGGCCTTCTCCTGGGCCGCGGTGCCGGGCACCGCGCGCTACGAAGTGTGGCTGAACCTCAGCCGCACCGACTACGACTTCACCCAGAACGTCGATCTGATCGACCTCTACACCAAGGTCGCCGAGCCCACCGGCACGACCTATACGCCGAGTTGGGACATCTCCGACCGCTGGACCTACCGGTGGTACGTGGTCGCGGTGAGCGCCTCCGGGGCCCGCACCACCTCGAACATCCGGACCTTCAGCCTCTACGTGCCCGACATCGAGAGCACCGATGACGGCATCGGTGTCGTCAACGGCGCCCGCGACCTCGACAAGAACGGGACGATCGAGCCGTACGAGGACTGGCGGCAGCCTGTCGAGACCAGGGTCGCCGACCTCCTGGGCCGGATGACGCTGGAGGAGAAGGCCTTCCAGATGTTCTACAACGTCCAGTCGTACCCCATGTCCGGCTGGCACTTCGGCCCGGCGCAACCGGGGGACCTGCACAACGTGCTGCTCTCCACGGCGGCCACCCGTCTCGGCATCCCGCCGGTCTCGGCGGGCGACACCACGGCCGGGTACCAGACGACCTATCCGCTGCAGAGCACCCTGGCGGCCGGCAAGGACTACGCGCTGGACTACCAACTGGGCAACATGCAGCGGCTGGAGGAGCTGGAGGTCGGGGCGCGCGGCACGCTGTCGCCGCTCGCGGAGGTCGGCACCAAGGTGCTGTACCCCCGGATCCAGGAGGGCGGCGGTGAGAACGCCGAGGTCGCGGCGGCGCAGCTGCGGGCGCTGGTGGCCGGCCTCCAGGGCGGCCCGGAGCTCAACCCCGGCTCGGTGCTGGCGACGGTCAAGCACTGGCCCGGCGAAGGCGCCGGCGGCGAGGCCGGGATCACCTACGACGGGGTCACCATCAAGTACCACATGATCCCGTTCCGGGCGGCGATGCAGGCCGGCGCGGTGAACATCATGCCAGGCTACGCGGGCAGTTCGTACCTGGACCCGGGTGGCCCGGGCGCGGGCGACAGTGCCAAGATCCTGGCGTACCTGCGGCAGAACCTCGGCTACACCGGCCTGATCACCACCGACTGGCTGCCCTCCTCGGCGTGGGTGAACGCGGCCAACGCCGGGTCGGACGTGATGGGCGGCGCCGACCCGGGCGCGCCCGGCTACAGCATGGCGACCTTCGAGTCGCAGGTGCCGCTCGCCCGGATCAACGACGCGGTGACCCGGATCCTGCGGCTCAAGTTCCAGCTGGGTGTCTTCGAGCACCCGTACGGCGACCCGGTGAACGGCCCCTACCGGTTCCACCAGCCCAGTTATGTGGAGCTCGCCAACAAGGCGGCGCGGGAGTCCGACACGCTGCTGAAGAACAACGGGGTGCTGCCGGTCCGGCTGAACGCCGGGGACAACATCGTGGTCGCCGGCCCGCGGGCCACCGACGGCTCGGCCTGCTGCATCTGGACCAGCTACTTCCACGAGAACTACGGTTCGCAGACGCTGTTGGACGCGGTGAAGGCGCGGGCGGCCAAGGCCGGGGTCAACGTGTACCAGGACACCGGCCCGGCGCCGAAGCTGGCCGTGGTGGCGGTGGGTGAGCCCACCTACACCCACGCCACCGCGTGGACGAAGGAGCAGCCCTACCTGCCGGCCGACCAGCTGGCGCTCATCCAGAAGTTCAAGCAGCAGGGCATCCCGGTGGTCGTGGTGCTGACCCTGCCGCGGCCGATCGTGATCAGCGAGTGGAACAACCTGGCCGACGCCGTCGTGGTGACCTACCGGGGCGGTGAGGAGGTCGGTCCGGCCACCGCGGGCCTGCTGTTCGGCGACTTCACGCCGTCGGGCAAACTGCCGTGGCAGCTGCCACGGAGCCTGGACCAGGTGCTCAAGCCGGGCGGCACCGATGTACTGGCCGACGCCAACGAGAGCTGGGACCTGCCGTACGACCTGGGGGCCACCGCCGCGGAGCGGGCGGACATCCGGGCCAGGATCGATGCCGGTCAGCCGGTGCCGACGACCTACGGCAATCCGCTCTACCCGTACGGAGCCGGTCTGACCGGCTGGAACTGACCGGCCCGGCCCACCGGGCAGGCGCCCCCGTCCCCTTGCCGGGGCGGGGGCGTTCCAGCTGGTCGGCGTCGCCGCCGGTCAGTGCGCTGCCCGGTTCCGCAGCAGGGCGTCGAGGGAATCCAGGATCCACTCCCAGGACTCCTGGGGGTCGACGGCGGTGTGGCTGAAGCCCCCGGCGCTCTCCAGGCTGACGTAGCCGTGGAAGACGCTGCCGAGCATCCGGACGGCGTGCGTCTGGTCCGGCTCCGCCAGGTCGTAGCCGCGCAGGATCGCCCGGGTCATCTGTGCGTGCCGGACGCCGGCACTGGCGGCCGCCGTCTCGGGGTCGAGCCTGAGCCGGGCGGCGGCGTAGCGGCCGGGGTGCTCCCGGGCGTAGTCGCGGTAGGCGTCCGCGAAGGCGGCCAGCGCGTCCTTGCCGGCCCGCCCGGCCAGGGAGGCGGTGACCCGGTCGGCGAGTTCCTCCAGCGCGAACAGGGCGATCCGGGTCTTGAGCTCCTGGGAGCTCTTGAGGTGCGAGTACAGGCTCGCGACCTTGACGTCGAACCGCCGGGCGAGCGCCGAGACGGTCACCTGGTCGAAGCCGACCTCGTCCGCCAGTTCCGCCCCGGCCCGGGTCAGGCGCTCCGGTGTCAGTCCTGCTCGAACCATGACCTTCCTTCCATAGCCTTCACCTCATTCGGCGAGAACAATTATGCATTTGCCTAAAGCCTATAGGCAAATTAGCGTAGTGGTCATGAAGCCGCTGACCGAGCAAGAGATCCGCACCGCGTTCGTGAACTGCACCAAAGGTGAGGCGAAGCGCCTGTCCGTCCCCCGGGACCTGGCCGATCGGCCCTGGGACGACCTGGACTTCCTGGGCTGGCGGGACCCTCAGGCCCCCGGTCGGGCCTATCTCGCCACCGAGCTGGACGGCCGCACGGTGGCGCTCGCCCTGCGCTGCCCCGGCGCCGCCTCCTGGCAGCTGCGGCGCAGCATGTGCTCGCTGTGCCTGACCACCCACACCGGCGGTGTCTCGCTGATGGTTGCCGCGAGGGCCGGCAAGGCCGGGCAGCACGGCAACTCCGTGGGCGCCTACATGTGCAGCGACCTTGCCTGCCCGCTGTACGTACGGGGCAAGGGTGACGTGGGCGTCGGCGCGCGGATCCCGGAGTCGCTCACCTTGGAGGAGAAGATCCGGCGGACGTCCGCGAACCTCGCCGCGTTCATCGCCAAGGTCACCGCGTGAACCGTCCGGCCGGGCATGCCGCACCCGCCGGAGCCCCACCGGGCTGGTGCCGAGGCGGCGAACCGCAAGGCCGGGGCGCCCTTGACGGCGTCGGCTGGGCCGATCTTCGGCCATGAGCATCCGCCCGAACCGCTCGGCCGTGAGGGGGGATCGGCCCGTCGGGCCAGGGCCGTGCGGCCGGCGCGCGCGGCCCGGCCGGTCGTGGATCACCTCTGCCGGGACGCTGCAGTACGTACGCACCACCACCTCGCGGCCTGCGGCGTGACAGGTAACGGTGTGGACCCGGCCTTCGCGGAGGAGGGGCGGGCCGCGCCGTCGACGCGGAGGTGGAGGGTGTCCATCGCCATCGCGAACCGGACGCCGTGGTTGCGCAGTTCCCGGCAGCCGAAACAGCGGTGGACGGTGACCTCGCCGAGCGGCGCCGGCTGATCGGCCAGGTGCTCGGCGAGGCTGCGGGATCCGCTCAGGCGGGGAGGAAGAACCCGGTGATGTCGGCGAGCCGGCCGTCGCGGTGGAGCGCGGTGCTCACGCCCGCCATGGCGGGCTCGCCCTGCTCGCCGAGCTGGGTCCACCGGGCGAGCGACCGGTCGTGGTGTTCGAGCACCTCGTCGATGCGGAACCGGTGACCGGGGAAGGCCCCGGCGAAGCCGGCCATGTAGGCGGCCAGCTCGGTCAGCCCGCCGACCTCCGTGCCCGGGTCCCGGTAGGTGACGTCCTCGACCGCGACCGCGCCGAGCGCGGCAGGCCGCTCGCCGGGGTCGGCCGACCAGCAGGCCGCGTAGTTCTCCCAGAGCTGCTGTGAGTCGCTCATCGCTGTCCCTCTTTCTCGGAGTCGATCGACGCCATCGCGCCGTCGGTGATCATGTGCAGTTTGCTGGCGGGGGTGCCGGCCCGGACCAGCACCAGCAGGCCCTGGTAGAGCGCCAGCAGGTGGGCCGCCGAAACCTCGACGTCCAGATCCGCGGGGAGCAGGCCCAGGGTGCGGGCGCGTGTCAGGGCTTCGGTGAAGCCGGACTCGATCGTCTCCAGGCCCCGGCGGACCCCGTCGGCGGCCTGCGGAACGGTGAAGGACTCCACGGCGGTGTTGGTGAGCAGGCATCCCGGATCGGGGTCGAGGCCGGTCTCGAAGGTCGAGGTGAAGAACGACCGGATGCCTGCCACCGGGTCCGCCGGCTCCCGGAGATGGGCCTGGACGCGGCCCTGCACCACCTGGTCGTTGTAGGCGTCCAGCGCCGCGCGGAACAGGCCGTCCTTGCTCCGGAAGACCCGGTACAGGCTGCCCGGATGCAGCCCGGTCGCCTCCTCGATGTCCCGCAGGGAGGCCCCGAGGTAACCGCGGCGACGGAACAGTCGCATGGCGGAGGTGAGGACCTCCGACTGGTCCCAGAGCTGCTTGCGTCCCATCGGCACTCCCGTAGTTGAACGATTGCTCCCAAAAAATAGCACGCCGGTCCGACCGGTCGCTCCGATGGTTCGGCCGGCCTCCGAAAGGCGACGGGGCCGCACCGCCCGGGTCGGACCGTGGCCCGTGCCGCCGGGGCTCGGAATTCGGGGCCCGGGCGCGAGGATCACCGGCAGTGTTCGAATCAAGGCGGTGCGTCCTTGCAGGTGAAAGCTGGGATGTTCGATCGATTTCTATTAGCTCAAATGTTCGAACAGGCTCTAGGGTGGGTGACAGGTGGGGGCGCCGGAGATCAGGACATGGGGGTCGTGGAGCTGGGAGGCGACCACCGTTGTTCACACGTCCGCAGGTCCCCCCGGGCCCTGCCGCCACCCCCGGGAGCGCAGGATGACCGGTGCCGCCCCCCGGGCGATCCTGCAGGTGCGCGTCGCGGGGGCGTCCTTCGAGCGCTACCAGGAGCTGTTCGCCGTCCTCGCCGACATCACCCCCGTCGTGCAGGCCCTGCCGCCGGACGGCGCGCTGCTGGACGTCACCGGCGCGCTGAAGTTCTTCCGGCGCACCCCGGAAGGCCTGGCCGATCTGCTGCAGACACGGCTCGCCGCCCGGTACGGCGTCCAGGCCGCGATCGGCGGCGGCGGGACCCGCCAGCTCGCCGCGATGGCCTGCGACACCTGCCGGCCGGGGGAGACCCGCATCCTCGACCCGCAGGACGCCCACGCCGCCCGGGCCTTCCTGCGCTCGCGCCCGGTCGAGGCGCTGCCCGGCGTCGGCCCGGCGCTCGCCCGCGGCCTGCAGCGCTACGGGGTCCGCAGTGTCGGCGACCTGGCCGATCTGCCGCTCGCCACCGTGCAGCGGATCGCCGGGGCCGGCACCGGACGGCTCCTGCACGACCGGGCACAGGGGCGCGACCCGCGCCCCGTCGCCGCCGGCGGCCCACCGGCCGGGATCGCGGCCACCCGCCGCTTCGAGCAGGACGTCCTGGATCCCGACGAGGCCCGCCGGGCGCTGCTCGCCCTCGCGGTCGACCTGGGCGCCAGGCTGCGGGCCGGCGGCAAGATCGCCCGCGGCGTCGAGCTGCAGGTCACCTACGCCGACCGCTCCCACACCTCCCGCTCACGGACCCTGCGGGAACCCACCGCGCACACCCCGGCGATCACGGAGGTCCTGTACGCGATGTTCGCCTCATTGGGCCTGCAGCGGGCCCGGATCCGCGCGCTCACCGCCCGCGTCGGCGCCCTCGCCGCCGCCGAGCGGGGCTACGTCCAGCTCACCTTCGACGCCGCCACCGAGGACCGCCGCCGTCTGGAGCCCGTCCTCGACAAGGCCGACCTGCGCTTCGGCACCGGCGCCGTCCGGCCCGCCGCGCTGGCCGGCCCGGGCCCGCACCGGCCGGGGCGGGCGCCCCACTTCGGCCGCGCGCCCGGCCGGGGGCGGGCCTGACCGCACCGGCCGGGGAGGCGCAGGGCCGGCCGAAGCGGCGAGCTCCCGTCGGTCACGGACAGCGGCTGTCCTCGCCCGGGCGCCCCACCGGGGGCGGCCTACGGACGGGACGGGCATGGCCAGAATCACCTATGACGCCACGACAGCGACTTCCTTCCGAGCCGTTCGCGAGATCCCACGCGACGGGCTGGCGGCCTGGGAGGACGCCGTGCGACGGCATCTGGACCCGTCCCCGGGCATGACCGTCGTGGACATCGGCGCGGGCACCGGAGCCTTCGCCGCGGCCTTCTGCGACTGGTTCGGCGCGCGCGTGGTCGCGGTCGAGCCCTCGGAGGCGATGCGGGCCCTGATCCCGGGCCGCCCGGACATCCAGGTCCGCGCGGGACACGCGGCGTCCCTGCCCCTGCCGGACGCGGGCGCCGACGCGGCCTGGCTGTCCACGGTGACCCATCACGTCCCCGACCTGCCGGCGGCCGCCCGCGAGATCCGCCGCGTGCTGCGGCCGGGAGCACCGGTACTCGTCCGCAACGCGTTCGCGGGCCGCTACGAGCGTCTGCGCATCGTGCGCTGGTTCCCCGAGACGGCCAGGGTGCTCGACACCTACCCGTCCGTCGAGGAGACCTGTGCCGCCTTCGCGCAGGCCGGCTTCGCACCGGCCGCCCTGGAACCCGTCCCGCAGGCCGACATCGCGAGCCTGGCCGAACTCCTGGAGCGTGCGGATGCTCTCCGGGACGCCGACACGCTGATGCGCAGCCTCTCCGAGGAGGAGTTCACCCGCGGCAAGGAGCGGCTGCGCGCGGCCGTGGGAGCTCAGGACCCGGCGGCGGACCTGACGTCGTCGCTGGACCTGCTTGTGCTGCGTTGAGCCCGACTCCCGTCCCGGCTCCGCGCCCGGGGGCAGCGACCAGCGGACCGCTTCCCCGGGACGACCGGTGACACGCCCTGGTACGGAAGTCCCTCGGACGCGGCGCACAGGGCCGCCGGCGGTATCGGCCCGCCCGGCGGGCGTACGGACCGCACGTCATCGGTCGCGCGGCTGACCCTGGCTCAGGGCCGTCGCCCGTCTCCACCGCTGAACGCCCATCCGCCCGCAAGGGGCCGCCCCGACGGTGGAGTTGAGGGGGCGTGCCGTATGCGAGAACGTCACGGAAAGTCCTCCTCCCGGTTACACGGCCGACTCCGCACGCATGTCATGCTCCCGGTAACCACTGGTCAACACGCGTAGATCACGGCCCTGTCGAGCACCCGGCCGGGTTCCGGCGCGTGCTCGTCCCCCGGGAAGGGGCACCCCCATGTCCGTTGCACAGACAAGCAGATGGAAGATCCTGGCGGCGACCGTGTCCGCCGTCCTGGTCGGCCTCGCCCTCCCGACGGCAGTCGCGACCCCCGCGAGCGCCACCACCACCGCGTACGACAGTACGTACTACAAGAACGCGATAGGCAAGACCGGTACGAGCCTGAAGACCTCGCTGCACACGATCATCAGCAGCCAGAGCAAGATCTCGTACGACGCGGTCTGGAACGCCCTGAAGGTCACCGACCAGGACCCGAGCAACACCAACAACGTGATCCTGCTGTACAGCGGCACCTCGCGCGCGAAGTCCCTCAACGGCGGCGACCTGGGCGACTGGAACCGTGAGCACGTATGGGCCAAGTCCCACGGCAACTTCGGTGAGGTGACCGGCCCCGGCACCGACCTGCACCACCTGCGTGCGGCGGACGTCCAGGTCAACAGCATCCGCGGCAACAAGGACTTCGACAAGGGCGGCAGCGCGGTCGGCGGAGCGCCCGGCAGCTACACGGACTCCGACTCGTTCGAGCCGCGCGACGCCGACAAGGGCGACGTGGCCCGCATGATCCTCTACATGGCCGTCCGCTACGACGGCGGTGACGGCTTCGCCGACCTGGAGCCCAACGAGAGTGTCAACAACGGCAGCAACCCGTACATCGGCAAGCTCTCCGTCCTGAAGCAGTGGAACGAGCAGGACCCGCCGAGCGCCTTCGAGGAGCGACGCAACCAGGTCATCTACGACACCTACCAGCACAACCGCAACCCGTTCGTCGACCACCCGGAGTGGGTCGAGGCGATCTGGTGACCGCTCGCCCGCAGGCCGGCGGGGCGCGAAGTCCCTTGCGGGGATGAATGGTCGGCGTCACCGGGGGGCTACGGACGGACCTCCCGGGCCGGTGACCTCCCCGGCGGACGGTGCGACGTCGCCGCGCCCCGGGCGGTGCGCGGGCGCCGGGCCGGTCCCGATCCCTGGCCAGGATCGGGGCCGGCCCGCGGTTCGACTCCGGGCCGAGGCGTGAGGGGTCGGAGCGACCGGGGCCGCTGGTGGACATTCCCGAGAATGCGGCCGTATTCTGCACGCGATCTCTGCGTGTGACCAGCACCGCAGGCATGTCGGCGGGGGCGCAGTGAAGTCCGAAGCAAGTCTCAAGGCGCTGCGTCCGCAGGCCATGGCCTACAGCGGGCCGGTCGTCGTCCCCAGGCGCCTCGCCGTGGCCGCGCAGCTGCTCATCGCCGCGCTGACCGCCCTTCAGCTGGCCCTCGCGGTCGCCGGGGGCACAGGGTCCGAGCTCTTCGCCCGGAGCGTGCCGGTCCTGGGGCCGCTGTTCGTCGTCACCGTCGTGGTGTTCCTCTGCTGGTTCCGCCGCTGCCGGCTCAACGCCCAGTGCATCGCCCCCGGGACGCAACACCACTCGGCGGGACTCGCCGTCGGTGCGTGGTTCGTCCCGCTGGCGATGTGGTGGATCCCGCGTCGGATCGCGTTGGACATCTGGCGCGCCGGCAACCCCGCCGGCGGGACCTGGCTGATCGAGGCGTGGTGGGTGGCGTGGCTGGCCAAGACGGTCGGCAGTGTGGCGGTAGGCCGGTTCGGGGTGCGGCCCGCCGGATACTCGGTCTATGACGAGGTGGTCGGCGTCATCGCCGCGGTGCTGGCGATCCTGGTGATCCAGCGGATCACGGACCGTCAGGGCGTCGGTGCCGCTGCCCGTCAGGCGGCCCGGAAGTAGGTCCGGTTCCCGCTCCGCCGGGCCGAACCGCAGCAGCCCGCCGGGCCGAACCGCAGCAGCCCGGCCGGCAGCAGCAGCGCGCCTGGCCGCCGTCGGCCCCCCGGCCGTCGTCCCCGCCCGTCCGAAGATTTTGCCGAACGGTCGACCAACGCGAGGTCGCCCGCGGCTAGCGTCAGGGACATCCATCCCGACGCGAACAAGGTGGTCCGGTGCGCCCGCCGGGCCGCCGGAACGAGGTATGCCGTGACGCTCGTCGACCTGGCGGCGGTCGCCGCCGCCCTCCCCGGCCCCTGGTCCTCCCGGGTGCTCGGCGAGGTGGGCGACACGCAGGTGAAGGTGCTGCGGATGGACGGGACCGGGCTGCCGGCGGAGAGCCATCCGACGGCCGAGGCCCTGCTGGTCCTCGACGGCCGGCTCGAACTGGAGGTCGCCGGCTGCCTTGTCCCCGTGCCGGCCGGCCAGCTGTACGTGCTGCCGGCGGACACCCCGCACGCCGTCCGGGCCGGCAGTCACGGCACTCTGCTGATCGTCGAACGGGGCTGAGGCATTCCCTTTGTCAGTCCGGCGGGTTACAGTCCGAAAGCAGGGAAGATCATCAGGAGGGGCCATGGCCGACAACGGCAACCCGGCGGGCACAGGGCCTGGCCGGCCGCGCGGAGTGCGGGTCGGGGACGACGGGCTCACCGACCGCCAGCGGGCGATCGTGCTGGCGATCCGATCGGCGGTCACGCGCCAGGGGTACCCGCCGAGCATGCGTGAGATCGGCGCTGCGGTCGGTCTGACCAGCACCTCCTCGGTGGCCCACCAGATCCGGACCCTGGAGAAGAAGGGCGTGCTCTACCAGGACCCGCACCGCCCGCGCGCCTACCGCCTGTGGGAGGACGAGCTCCCGGCGCCCGCTCCGGCCCGGACCTCCGGCGCCGGCGTGCAGGTGCCGCTGGTCGGCCGCATCGCCGCCGGGGCCCCGATCACCGCCGAGCAGACCAGCGAGGACATGCTGTCGCTGCCGCGTCTGCTGGTCGGTGGAGGGGACCTGTTCGCGCTCACCGTGCACGGCGACTCGATGATCGGGGCCGCCATCTGCGACGGCGACATCGTGGCCGTCCGCCGGCAGCCGGTCGCCGAGAACGGCGACATCGTCGCCGCCATGATCGACGGCGAGGCCACCGTCAAGCGGCTCAGGAACAGTGACGGCCGCAGCTGGCTCGCCCCGCACAACCCCGCGTACGAGCCGATCCCGGCCGACGGCGCCACCATTCTCGGCAAGGTCGTGGCCGTGCTCCGCAGTCTCTGACCGCACGTCCGTCCCCGAGGGGCGCCCACGCCACGGCGTAGCAGTCCCCTCGGGGACGGGCGGCGCCCCGGCTCGACGCGGCCGCGCCGCCCGGCTCAGGCCCGTACGGTCAGCCACGCCCCGAGGCCGCTGCACCCGCGCGCGTCGTAGCTGGTGCTCCGGTAGCCGGCCGGGACGGGCGAGTAGGGGCAGGTCCAGATGCCGTTGCGGACGAGCTGGTGGTACCAGGCGCCGACGCCGCTGCAGCCCCTGGGGTCGTAGTTGGTCAGGACGTACCCGGAGACGATCGGTGAACCCGAACAGGTCCAGATGCCGTCCCGGACGGGCTGCTGCAACCAGGCGCCGTACCCGTTGCAGCCGGAGATGTCGAACATGGTGATGACGTACCCCGCCGGGACGGCCACGCCCGGGCAGGTCCACCCGCCGACGGCGGCCGAGAGCGCGGCGGGTGCCGGCGGGTCAGCCGCCACCTGTACCGACGGGGCTGCCGACACGCGCGCGGGCACGGGCGCGGCGGTGGCCGTCGCGGTGGCCGTACCGGTGAGGGCGGCCGCGAGCAGGGCCACCACGCCGGCCGCGCGGGCGAGCCTTCGGTGGAGGGGGTTCGTCTTCACCCGGGTCCACCCGGGGCGGAGGTCGCTGGTCATTGCACACCGGTCCGATCGGTAGGTCCCGTCGGCACGTTCCGACGGCCGGCGGGTACGAAACAGCGGGACGAATCGCACCCTAGACCGGACGCTCCGTGGATGGTCGGCGCGGCTGGAATGATCAATGAACTTGACCGGAAACCGATCTGACATGCCATCACAGTCGCTGTCCCGGGGCCCGTCGGCTCCGATTCCGGTTCCGTTTACCCTGGCCCCGCCGCTGCCGGCCCCGCCGGCTCCGGGCCGGCGGGGCCGAACCGGTCAGCCCTCGACCGCGGCCGCGGCGCGCTCGCCGGCCGGGGCGCCGGGGGCGTCCTTCGGCCCGCCCGGGGCCGCGTCGGCCCGGACCGCGGGGATGACGGCCGCGACCGCCGCGGCCACCAGGGCCACGCCGAGCCCGACGAGCAGGCCGGTGCGGAATCCGCTCTCGGAGGCGAAGGTGTGGCCGCCCATGGTGGTGGTCATCTGGGAGAGGACGGTGCCGATGACGGCGGCGCCGACCGAGGTGCCCAGTGCGCGCATCAGCGTGTTGAAGCCGTTGGCGGCGGCGGTCTCGGCGGGCGGGATCGAGCTCATGATCAGGGCGGGCATCGCGCCGTAGGCGAGGCCCACACCGCTGCTGGTGACCATGGTGACCACCATCAGGCCCCAGGCCGAGCCCATCAGCGCCTGCGACAGTCCGTAGCCGGCGGCGATCACCAGTACGCCGCTGATCAGGGTGAACTTCGGGCCGCGGGCGTTGGTGAGCTTCCCGCCGAAGGGGGAGACGATCATCATCATGATGCCGCCGGGCGCCATCCACAGGCCCGCCGCGAGCATCGACTGGCCCAGGCCGTACCCGGTGGCCGCCGGGAACTGCAGCAGCTGGGGAACGATCAGCATGCTGGCGTACATGCCGAAGCCGACGAAGACGGACGCCAGGTTGGTGAACAGCACCCGTGGGCGGGCCGTGGTGCGCAGGTCGACCAGCGGGTCCTTGGTGCGCACCTCCCACACGCCCCAGCCGAGCAGTACGACGACGGCGGTGGCGAACAGGCCGATCGTGGTCGCGGAGGCCCAGCCCCAGTCGGCGCCCTTGGACACCGCGAGCAGCAGGCTGACCAGGCCGACGCCGAGGCCGATCGCGCCGGGCAGGTCGAAACGCTGGCCCTTGGCGGTGGCCGGGACCTCGGGGACCAGGAACCAGATCAGGGCGGACACCGCCATCGCCAGGACGGCCGCGCCCCAGAAGAGCACCCGCCAGTTCGCGTACTGGGCGACGGCCGCGGCGATCGGCAGGCCGAGGCCGCCGCCGATTCCCATCGAGGCGCTGACCAGTGCGATCGAGGAGCTGAGCTTCTCCTGCGGAACGACGTCCCGCAGCAGGGCGATGCCGAGCGGCACCATGCCCATGCCGACGCCCTGCAGTCCGCGTCCGACGATCATCGGGACGACGGAGGAGGCGAGCGCGCACACCACCGAGCCGGCCACCAGCGGCACCGAGCAGACCAGCAGCATCCGGCGCTTGCCCAGCATGTCGCCGAGCCGTCCGGAGACCGGCACGCAGACCGCCGAGACGAGCAGGGTGACGGTGATCACCCAGGCGGCGTTCGAGGGCTTGGTGTCCAGGATCTGCGGAAGTTCCGCGATGAGCGGGGTGACCAGGGTCTGCATGATCGCGGCCACGGTGCCGGCGAAGGCCAGAGTGGCGACGACACCGCCTGATGATGCTGGTCGTTGAGGGGCGGCCATGGGGCACTCCTGATGGTTGGTCGGGGGGCAGAGGAGTGCAGCATACATGCGACATGCATCATGCATATGGCATGCCTGATGCATAATGGTGGAGGGAGGCAGCGGGCATGGCGGAACCAGCGCGGTGCACGCCGGCCACCGGCGTTTGGAGGCGGCAGCACGATGGACAGACCCACCCATGAGGTCGAGTACGAGCAAATGCTCCTCGGTCGCCACGGCCTGCCCGGGCAGGGCGGCGGCCGCCGCCGGGACGGCCTGCTGGAGCGCAGCGCCTACATCCTGCTGAGCCGCATCCGGGTGCAGGGGCCGATGTCGATCGGCGAACTGAGCGAGGCCTTCGACCTCGACGTCTCCACCCTCAACCGCCAGACCACCGCCGCCCGGCGGGCCGGTCTGGTGGAGCGCATCCCCGACCCGGCGGGCGGGATGGCCCGCAAGTTCCGGATCACCGAGGAGGGCGTCCGGATGCTCGACGAGGAGCGAGCCGGGACAATCCGGGCGCTGGACCGGGTGATGGCCGACTGGACGGACGAGGACATCGCCGTCTTCGCCGCCTGCCTGCGGCGCTTCAACGCGGGCATCGAGCGGCTGGGCGGCCGCCCCTGGCCGCGCCCCTGACCCGGTCCGTGCCGACCGCGCGCCTGGCCCGCCCGCCCCTGGCCCGCCCGCGCCTGGCCCGCCCGCCCCTGGCCGCGCCCCTGACCCGGTCCGTGCCGACCGCGCGCCGGCGGACCGTCCCGGGGGTCGTCGAGGGTGCCGGCCGGGTCGCGGGTGGGCGGGAGCCGTCGCCGGGCCTGGCATGATCGATGCATGGTCGAACGAGTCATCGCAGCCTGTGACGGAGCTGCCAAGGGGAATCCCGGTCCAGCGGCATGGGCCTATGTGGTCGCCGACAGCGCCGGGGTCCCCGCCCGTTGGGAGGCCGGCCCGCTGGGGCACAGCACCAACAACATCGGGGAGCTGACCGCGCTGGAGCGGCTGCTGACCGCGACGGATCCCGCGGTGCCGCTGGAGGTCCGGCTGGACAGCACGTACACCCGGGACGCGGCGACGAAGTGGCTGGCGGGGTGGAAGCGCAACGGCTGGAAGACCGCCGCGGGCAAGCCGGTGGCCAACCGCGAGCTGATCCAGCGCATCGACGCGCTGCTGGAGGGCCGCGAGGTCACCTTCGTGTACGTTCCCGCCCACCAGGTGGACGGCGATCCGCTGAACGCGATCGCCGACAAGGCCGCCAGTGACGCGGCCCGTACCCAGGAGGCCGCCGCCGGCACCGCCGCCGACCTCCCCGTGCCGGACCCGGTGTCGGCCTCGGCGTCGCGCAGCGGCCGCCCGGCGGCCGCGTCCGGTGCGGCACGGAAGACCTCCACGTCCTCCTCCGGCGGTGGCGGGCGGACGCTGTCCGCGCGGTTCGCCGGCACCTGCCCGTGCTCCCGTCCGTACGCCAAGGGCGACAAGATCACCAAGGTCGGCAGCAGCTGGGGGCACCCGCAGTGCGCGGGGGCGACAGCCTGACCCGGTAGCCGGTAGCCGGTAGCCGGTAGCCGCGTAGCCCGAGCCGACAGCCGGACACCGCCGGACCGACGGCCGGGGCGGGAGAGTTCCCTGATCACTCTCCCGCCCCGGCCGTCCCGCGTTTCCGACGGGGCATCAGGTCATTTGTCCCGGACTATTGACTCGGATTACAACAGTCGGGATTCTCGTCACATCGTGGACGCGGGACATGACAGGCGGCCGGGCGGCGGTGCTGCCGCCCGGGCGGTCTGCCTCCTCGACCGCGTCGTCCGTCGACGGGAGACGTGAGTGGTGACCATGGCCCGACCCTCGCACAGCAGGCGCAGGCTCATCGCGGTGCTGTCCTTACTGCTCGCCCTGGTGGCGATGGCGCTCGCCCCCGCGCCCCGCGCCTCGGCCGAATCCGGCTGGTGGATCCCCTCCGCCCGGCCGGCGCCCGACTCCGGGATCAACGTCACCGGGGAGCCCTTCAAGGGGACGGACGCCCAGGGGCACGTGCGCGGCTTCGTCGACGCGCACGACCACCTGATGGCCGACGAGGGCTTCGGCGGCCGGCTGATCTGCGGCAAGCCGTTCTCCGAACTCGGCGTCGCCGACGCGCTCAAGGACTGTCCCGAGCACTACCCGGACGGCACGCTGGCGATCTTCGACTTCATCACCAAGGGCGGCGACGGCAAGCACGACCCGGTCGGCTGGCCGACCTTCCAGGACTGGCCCGCCCATGACTCGCTGACCCACCAGCAGAACTACTACGCCTGGGTCGAGCGGGCCTGGCGCGGCGGGGAGCGGGTGCTGGTCAACGACCTCGTCACCAACGGTGTGATCTGCTCGGTCTACTTCTTCAAGGACCGCGGCTGCGACGAGATGACCGCGATCCGCCTGGAGGCGCAGAAGACCTACGACATGCAGGCCTACATCGACCGGATGTACGGCGGGCCGGGCAAGGGCTGGTTCAGGATCGTCACCGACTCCGGGCAGGCCCGCGAGGTGATCCAGCAGGGCAAGCTGGCGGTGGTGCTCGGTGTCGAGACCTCCGAGCCGTTCGGCTGCAAGCAGATCCTGGACGTCGCGCAGTGCAGCAAGGCCGACATCGACCGCGGCCTGGACGAGCTGTACGGGCTGGGCGTGCGCAGCATGTTCCTCTGCCACAAGTTCGACAACGCCCTGTGCGGGGTCCGGTTCGACGAGGGGGCGCTCGGCACCGCGATCAACGTGGGCCAGTTCCTGTCGACGGGCACCTTCTGGCAGACGGAGACGTGCGCCGGCCCGCAGCACGACAACCCCATCGGCCTGGCGGCGGCGCCCACGGCGGAGCAACAGCTCCCGAAGGGCGTGGCGGTGCCCGCGTACGGCGGGGGCGCGCAGTGCAACACCCGCGGTCTCACCGATCTCGGCGAGTACGCGGTGCGCGGCATGATGCAGCGCAAGATGATGCTGGAGGTCGACCACATGAGCGTGAAGGCCGCCGGGCGGGCCTTCGACATCCTGGAGTCCGCGTCGTACCCCGGTGTGCTCTCCTCGCACAGCTGGATGGACAGCGCGTGGACCGAGCGGCTCTACAAGCTCGGCGGGTTCGCCGCCCAGTACATGAGCGGGGCGGAGGCGTTCAGCGCCGAGGCCCGGCGCACGGACGCGCTGCGCGACAAGTACCAGGTCGGCTACGGCTACGGCACCGACATGAACGGCGTCGGCGGCTGGCCCGGGCCCCGTGGCGCGGACACCCCGAACCCGGTGAAGTACCCCTTCCGCAGCACCGACGGCGGCTCGCTGATCGACCGGCAGACCGCCGGGCAGCGGACCTGGGACCTCAACACCGACGGCGCCGCGCACTACGGCCTGGTCCCGGACTGGATCGAGGACATCCGACAGGTCGGCGGCCAGGACGTGGTGGACGACCTGTTCCGCGGCGCCGAGTCCTACCTGCACACCTGGGGGGCCTCCGAGAACCATCGGGCCGGCGTCAACCTCGCGGCGGGGGCCTCCGCCTCGGCGTCCTCCGCGGAGTGGTGGAACCCGTTCGTGAGCTTCGCGCCGGGCAAGGCCGTGGACGGCGACCCGGGCAGCCGCTGGGCGAGCGAGTGGAGCGACGACCAGTGGCTCCGGATCGACCTCGGCTCCTCCCAGCTGGTGCGCCGGGTCACCCTCGACTGGGAGCGCGCGTACGGCAAGGCGTACCGGGTCGAACTCTCCGCCGACGGTGTGAACTGGACGACCGCCTGGTCCACCGACGCGGGTGACGGCGGACTGGACACCGTCCGGTTCGCCGGGACGCCGGCCCGCTTCCTGCGCGTCCACGGGCTGCAACGCGGCACCCAATGGGGGTACTCGCTGCGCGAGGTGGGCATCTACAGCACCTGACGGTGCCGGCTTCGACCCCGGCCGGGGCGGGCGGACCGGTTCGCCGGCCGTCCGCCCCGGCCGTCCCGCTGCTCCCATCGACCCGGGGGAGCCGGTGCGGGCACCGCACCGACCGGAGGGAAGGGATCACCCATGGCACGGATGCCGTCGGCCGAGCGACGCAGACAGCTGACCGAGGCCGCGATCCGCGCGATGACCCGTGACGGCGTCGCCCGGACCACGACCCGGTCGATCGCCGCCGAGGCGGGCGTGTCGCTGAGCGTCTTCCACTACTGCTTCGACTCCAAGCAGGTGCTGCTGGAGTCCGTCATCGCCACGCTCACCGAGCACTACGTGGGGGTGGTCAGGGAGGCGATCCGGCCCAGGGACACCCTCCGGGAGACCGTCCGGGCCGGCTTCCAGGCGTACTGGGACCACGTGGCGGCCAACCCCGGCGAGCACATGCTCACCTACGAGCTCACCCAGTACGCCCTGCGCCAGCCGGGATTCGAGCCGCTGGCGAGACAGCAGTACGAGCGGTACTCCGCCACCTACGCCGAACTCCTGGAACAGCTCCGCCGCGCCATGGGTTTCGAGCTGCGCGTCCCCGTCCCGGTGCTGGCCCGCCACCTGGCCGCCATGACGGACGGGCTGACGCTGAACTTCCTGGTCCTCGGTGACCAGGCGGCCGCGGCGGAGATCCTCGACATGATCACCGACCATGTGACCGGACTCGTCCGCCACGAGGTGCCCGGCGAGGCCGCCCCGCCCCCGCCCTGACGACGCCGGCCCCGCCCGGCCCCGCCCGCTCCGGCCGGCCCGCCGACGCCCCGCCCGGGCCACCTGCCCGGTCGGGCGGTCCGGGCGCCGGCCCCGCCCGGGAGGCGGTACCCGGCCCCGCGGGCAGAGAATCGGTGGTGAGCGAGAGGTGGAGCGCAGTCCGGGGCACCGCCGACGTGAGCGGCGTCCGGAACAGGCAGGGGACAGTGATGGCGGAGAACGGCGAGGCGCCGCGAACGGTGATCCTCACCGTCGACGACGACCCCGGGGTGTCGCGGGCCGTCGCCCGGGACCTGCGCCGCCGCTACGGGGGCTCGCACCGGGTGGTCCGGGCCGAGACGGCGAGCGCCGCCCTGGAGGCGCTGCAGGAGATGAAGCTCCGCGGCGACCTGGTCGCCGTGATCGTCGCCGACTACCGGATGCCGCAGATGAACGGCATCGAGTTCCTGGAACGCGCGATGGACGTCTTCCCCGGCGCCCGCCGGGTGCTGCTCACGGCCTACGCCGACACCGGCGCCGCGATCGACGCGATCAACCTGGTGGACCTCGACCACTACCTGCTCAAGCCGTGGGACCCGCCGGAGGAGAAGCTCTACCCCGTGGTCGACGACCTGCTGGACAGCTGGCTGGCCTCCGACCACCGCCCGGTGCCGGAGACCAAGGTGGTCGGGCACCGGTGGTCCGCCCACTCCTCCGAGGTCCGCGAGTTCCTCGCCCGCAACCAGGTGCCCTACCGCTGGTACCCGTCGGACGAGCCCGAGGGGCAGCGTCTGCTGGCCGCCGCCGGCGAGGACGGGCTGCGGCTGCCGCTGGTGATCACCCCGGACGGCCAGGTGCTGGTCGAGCCGGACGCCCGGGAGCTGGCCGCGCGGGTGGGGCTGGCCACCGCGCCGTCCGCCGACTTCTACGACCTGATCGTGGTCGGCGGCGGTCCCGCCGGCCTCGGCGCGGCCGTCTACGGCGCCTCCGAGGGCCTGCGGACCGTCCTGGTCGAACGCACCGCGACCGGCGGCCAGGCCGGCCAGAGCTCCCGGATCGAGAACTACCTGGGCTTCCCCGACGGCGTCTCCGGCGCGCAGCTGACCGACCGGGCCAGGCGCCAGGCGGCCCGGTTCGGCGCCGAGATGCTGACCGCCCGCGAGGTGGTCGGCCTGGAGGTGAACGGTCCGTCCCGGACGGTGCGCTTCGCCGACGGCTCGGCGATCGCCGCGCACACGGTGATCCTGGCGACCGGCGTCACCTACCGGCAACTGGACGCACCGGGCGTCGCCGACCTGACCGGGCGCGGTGTCTTCTACGGCGCGGCGCTGACCGAGGCGGCCGGCTGCGCGGGCAAGGACGTGTACATCGTCGGCGGCGCGAACTCGGCCGGCCAGGCCGCGGTGTACCTGGCCAAGGGCGCCCGCTCGGTGACCATCCTGGTGCGCGCCGCCGATCTGACCCGGTCGATGTCCCACTACCTCGTCCAGCAGATCGCCGAGCTGCCGTCGGTCACCGTCCGGGCCCGCACCGAGGTGGCGCGGGCGCACGGGAGCGACCACCTGGAGCGGCTCACCCTCCGGGACACCGAAACCGGCGCCACCGAGGAGGTGGACGCCCAGTGGCTGTTCGTCTTCATCGGCGCCGCGCCCCTCACGGACTGGCTGGAGGGCGTGGTGATCCGCGACGACCGCGGCTTCGTGGTCGCCGGGCCCGACCTGGCACCGGGCGGCGAACCGCCGAAGGGCTGGCCGCTGGACCGGGTCCCCTACCACCTGGAGACCAGCGTCCCCGGCGTGTTCGTGGCCGGCGACGCGCGGTCCGAGTCCGCCAAACGGGTCGCCTCGGCGGTCGGCGAGGGGGCGATGGCCGTGATGCTGGTGCACCGCTACCTGGAGAGGCTGTGACGCCATGACCCGACCGGTGGTCCTCTGCAGCCCGGACGAGCTCCGTACGCTCTTCCTCTTCGAGCGGCTGACTCCCGAGCAGCTCGGCTGGCTCTGCCGCGAGGGCCGGGTCGAGCGCTACGATCCCGGCCCGGTGTACGCCGAGGGGGACCCGGCGACCTGCTTCTACGTGCTGCTCGACGGCACCATCGTGCTCTCCCGGCGGGTCGGCGTCGACGACGTGGAGGTGAACCGGACCTCGCAGCGCGGCGTGTACTCCGGCGCCTTCCAGGCCTACCTGGGGGACCGGGTGCCGCAGGTGTACAACAGCTCGCTGCGCGCGGTCGAGCCCTCGCGGTTCTTCGTCCTGTCGGCGGACAACTTCGCGGGGCTGATGCGGGACTGGTTCCCGATGGCGGTGCACCTGCTCGAAGGGCTCTTCCTCGGCGCGCAGGTCGCCAAGGAGGCGATCGGCCAGCGGGAGCGGCTGCTCGCCCTGGGATCGCTGTCCGCCGGCCTCACCCACGAGCTCAACAACCCGGCCGCCGCCGCGCTGCGGGCCACCGCCGCCCTGCGCGAGCGGGTCGCCGGCATGCGGCACAAACTGGGCAAGATCGCGGCCGGCCCCTACCCGCAGGAGGGCCTGGACACCCTGATCACCCTGCAGGACGCCGCCGTGGAGCAGGTGGCGGCCACCAAGGCCGTCTCGCTCGGCCCGCTGGAGGCCGCCGACCGCGAGGACGCCGTGGACGAGTGGCTGGAGGAGAAGGGCATCGCCGAGGGCTGGGAGCTCGGACCGGCCTTCGTCCAGGCGGGCCTCGACCTGGACTGGCTGCGCCGGGTCGAGGAGACCGTCGGCCCGCAGAGCCTGGAGGGCGCCCTGCGGTGGCTGCACTACACGGTCGAGACCGAGCTGCTGATGAACGAGGTCGAGGACTCCACCACCAGGATCTCGGACCTGGTGGGCGCGGCGAAGCAGTACTCGCAGCTCGACCGGGCCCCGCACCGGGTGGTCGACGTCCACGAGCTGCTGGACAGCACCCTGATGATGCTCTCCGGCAAGATCCCGCCGGAGGTGACCGTGGTCCGCGACTACGACCGGGAGCTGCCCAGCGTGCCCGCCTACCCGGGCGAACTGAACCAGGTCTGGACCAACCTGATCGACAACGCGCTGTCGGCGATGGCCGGTTCCGGCCGGCTCACCGTCCGCACCGCCGTCGACCACGACCATGTGCTGGTGGAGTTCGGCGACACCGGGCCGGGCGTGCCGGAGGAGATCCGCAGCCGGATCTTCGAGCCGTTCTTCACCACCAAACCGGTGGGCGAGGGGACGGGCCTCGGCCTCGACATCTCCTGGCGCATCGTGGTCAACCGGCACCACGGCGACCTCCGGGTCGAGTCGGTGCCCGGCGACACCCGCTTCCGGGTCCTGCTGCCGATCACCGATCGAGAGGCGCCGCCGGCCGGGTGACCCGCTCCCGTCCGCCCGGTCACCGCGTCCCGGCCGCCGAACCCACGTCGGCCCCGGCGGGCCGAGGCCTCCGCACGGATCAGATTTCGGCCAGTTGGCCCGGGCCCCACCTGGCCGGCGCCGCTCCGTGGTTGGATGCGAGCACAAAATCACACCACGCGCATGCGCGGTCCGGAATCCGAAACTGTGCGGCGGACAACGGGAGGTCGGCCTGTGACCAACATGGAGGATCCAGCAGCCAACGACAGTGCCGGGCCAGTCCTCTACCAGTGGTTACGGGCGAACGAGGCGGGCAGCCTCACCCAGGCCACCACCGCGCTCGGACTCGACCCGCGTGAAGCCGCGGCGGCCTGGGCCGAGTTACGCGCGCTCCGGCTCGTCCGGCCCGGCACCTCGACCGGCGAGAGCGACCTGGTGGACCCGGACACGGCCCTGCTGAACCTGCTGCGCCACAAACAGGAGATGCTCCGCGCGCAGTGCGAGGAACTGACCACCATCGTCGCCGCCACCGAGTCCCTGCTGGACCGCTACCGGCCCGCCGTCGCCCGGCCCACCGAGCAGGTCCAGGTGGAGGTGATCGTCGGCGCCCGCAACCAGCGGCGGGTGATCCGGGACTTCTCCGACGTCCCCCGGACCGAGAGCCTGACCCTGCACGCCGACCGGGTGCCGTCCCGGACGGTCAGCCAGGCCCTGAACAGCTTCCTCACCGAGAAGAGCCGGATGGTCCGGCGCGGGGTGACCGTCCGCGCCATCTACCCGCAGGGCTTCAACTCCGCACGCTGGCAGTGCAAGTACCTCGCCGAGGTGCAGCGGGTCGGGGTCGAGCTGAGGCTCGCCCCGCAGGTCCCGTTCAGCCTCATCGTCGGCGACCACGACGTCGCGCTGCTGCCGCCCTACTCCGACCAGCCGGACGACGCGCTGATCGTGATCCGCGGCGCCTCCCTCGTCCGCACCTACGTCGCCCTGTACGAGGACTACTGGCTGCGCTCCTTCCCGTACCAGGGGCCCGTGTCCGAGGCCGGCGACGCCGAGACCGACTGGCTCACCGAACAGCACCGCACCTCGCTGCGGCTGCTCGCCAACGGGCTGACGGACGAACGGATCGCCCGCTCGATGGGCGTGTCCGTCCGTACCGTCAGCCGGCTGGTGTCCGAGGTGGCCCGGCACCTCGGGGCGCACAGTCGCTTCCAGGCCGGCGTGCTGGCCTGCGCCCGGGGCCTGGTCTGAGCCGGCCCCCGCCGGGTCGCCCCGAAGGCGCCGAGACACCCCGGGCCGGCTGCTCAGTGCTGCAGAGCGAGCCGGATGCCGAACGCGATCAGCAGCGCCCCGGTGGAGCGTTCGATCCGCTGCCGCACCACCGGACGGCGCAGGAAGGCCCCGAAGCGGTCCACCGTGACGGTGTAGAGGCTGAACCACATCAGGTAGAGCAGCACGAAGACGACGGAGAACTTCAGCGCGCTGCCCAGCGTCCGACCCGTCTCGGGCAGGAACTGCGGGAGGAAGGTGACGAAGAACAGCGCCACCTTGGGATTCAGGGCGTTCGACAGGAACCCCTGCCGCAGGCACTGCCCCCAGGAGAGCGATCGGGCGGGATCCGTGCCCCCGCCCTGCTGCGCCCGCTGCCGGGCGCTGCGCAGCGTCGAGATGCCCATCCACACCAGGTACAGCGTGCCGATCACCTTGAGCGCGGTGAAGGCCGTCGCGGAGGCCACCAGCAGGGCCGAGACCCCCAGCGAGGCCGCGCTCACGTGCACGCTCAGGCCGAGCATGCCGCCCACCATGGTGAAGAGCCCGGCGGACCGGCCGCCGACCAGAGCGTTGCGGGTGATCAGGGCCTGGTCGGGGCCGGGGATCATGATCAGCAGCAGGGCCGCCGCCGCGAAGGTCAGCATGCGGCCGCCTCCACCGTCCGCAGCACCGCCGCGCGCTGCCGCTCACGGAAGTAGAAGTGGCCCCCGGCGAAGGTGCGCTGCTGGATCGGGCCGCGCGTGGTGTGCGCGGCCCAGGCCGCCGACTGCTCCTCGGACACCACGTCCTGCCGGCCGCGCAGTACCGTCATCGGCACCGGCAGCGGTGGCCGGGGGAGCCAGCTGTAGGTCTCCAGGACCCGGTAGTCGGACCGGACGCAGACCGCCGTGAGCCGGCACAGCTCGGGATTGCCCAGCACCTCCTCCGGGATGCCCCCGTGCAGGCGGGCGACCTCCGCCAGCAGCTCGTCGTCGGGCAGCCGGTGCAGCCTGCTCCGCTCCCGCGGCAGGTGCGGCGCCGGGTAGCTGGAGAGGATCAGCCGCTCGGGCAGCGTCCGGCCCGCCGCGTGCAGGGCCTGGGTCAGCTCGTAGGCCAGCAGCGCCCCGAAGCTGTGCCCGAACAGCACGTACGGCGGGGCGAGTTCCAGCTCGTCGACCAGCGTGCCGACGAGCTCGGCCATGCCGGTGTGCGGCGGCTCCTCGTACCGGGAGCCGCGGCCCGGCAGCTGGACCGCGCAGACCGAGACCTTGCGCAGGTCCCGGGCCCACCGGACGTACTCCGCGGCGGAACCCCCGCCGTGCGGAAGGCAGTAGAGCGTCCGGGTGGCGCCGTCCGCGCCGGGCGCGCGGATCGTCCAGCGGGGCGGGGCCGGGGGAGTGGAGAGGGCGTCCACCGGGCTCACCCGACCCGGGCCGGCTCGTCGGAGCCGCTGAGATGGGCGGCGAGCCGCTCGATGGTGGGGTGGTCGAGGATCTCGCCCGGCCGGGTCTCCCGGCCGGTCTCCGTGCTCAGGTCCGCGCTGAGCACCAGGGTGGTGGCCGAGTCGACCCCGAGGTACTCCAGCGGGATGTCGGTCCCCACCTCCTCGGGCGTGATGTCGAGCAGGTCCGCCAGGTACTCCCGCAACCAGTCGGTCAGTTGCTGCCGGGTCATGCGTTTCCCTCGCTTTCGACGGTGCCGGTCGCCGGCTGGTCGTCCAGTGCGGTGGCCGGGCCGAGGATCGGCTCCAGCCAGCTGTCCAGGGCTGCCACCGTGGGGTGCTGCAGGATGATCCCCACCGGTACCTCGGTGCCGAAGGCCCGCTGCAGCGCGGCCGAGATGCGTGCGGCGAGCAGTGAGTCGCCGCCGGCCTCCAGGAAGTCGTCGGCGAGGTCGACCTGGCTCAGGCCGAGCACCGCGCGGTAGATCTCGACCAGCTTCAACTGGCGGTCGGTCTGGGGTGGTTGAACGGCTCGGCTGCGTCCGACCCGGCGCGCCCCGGCCTTGGCGAGGGTGCCGCGGTCGACCTTGCCGGTGCGGCTCAGCGGGAGCCGGTCCAGGGCGAGCAGCCGGGTCGGGACCATGTGCTTGGGCAGCCGCTCGGCCGCGTACTCCCGCAGCGCCTCCCGGTCGAACCGGCGCCTGGTCAGCGGTCCTTCGGCGGTGATCACGTCGAAGCCGACCGAGGCCGGGCCGTCCTCGTCCCGGGTCAGGACGGCGCTGCCGGCGAAGCCGGTCGCGTCGAGCAGGTCCGCCCACTGCGACCGGTCGAGCAACGGGTGCCCCCAGCCGCGCAGTTCGGTGTCCTCGTAGCCGTCGAAGCCCTGCTGCAGGCCCATGGTGAGGTCGAACCACGGGTGGAAGGCGGTCTGTTCGACCATCAGCAGGGTGCCGCCGGGGGCCAGCGCCGAGCGCAGGGTGTCCAGCCCGGGGCCGATCCGGCGGATGTCGTGCAGCACGCTGGCCGCGATAACCAGGTCGGCGGACAGGCCCTCGTGGCCCTGGAGTTCCGGCGACTGGTCGAGGTTGAACAGGCCCGGCCGGAGGAACCCGTACTCGCCGAACACCTCCCGGGCCCGGTCGGTGAAGTAGGGCGAGATGTCGGTGAAGAGGTAGTCCGTGCGGTCGGCCGGCAGCAGCGGCAGCAGGTGCCGGGTGAGGGTGCCGTAGCCGCCGCCGACCTCCAGGATCCGCAGCGGGCGGTCCGCGGGCCAGTCGGCCACGAAGCGGCGCACGGCCTCGGTGGCGACGTGGTAGGCGGGCCCGAACAGCCGGGCGTAGACCTCCGGGGTGCGGTCGGAGGCGTACAGCTCCGCCGAGTGCATCGACTGGGTGAGGATGTCGGCGAGGCCGCCGGCCAGCGACAGCATCCAGTCGATCAGGTCGTCCGGGACGCCGAGGGTGCTGCGCAGGGCCTGCCGGGCGCTCTCGGCGACCGGGTCGGAGATCAGCGCGGGGAAGCTCCGGGCCACCTCCAGCCCCTGCGGCGAACGGCGCAGCAGGCCCCGGTCGCAGAGCACCCCGACGGCGCGGGCCACCCACCGCTCGTAGCGCGGGGCGACCCCGGCGGCCAGCGCGGCGGCCGGGTCGAAACGCGCGCCGGGCGTGTGCGGCAGGCCCAGCGCCCGGAAGGCGGTCGCGGCGGCGGCGACGTACACGTCGTCCATGGCGGCCCAGGCGGTGCGCAGTTCCGCACTGCCGGGGCCGGGCGCCGGCACCCCGGCGGCGTCCAGCAGCGCCTGGCGACATCGGGCGGTCTCGGCCGGGTCGGCGACTTCGGTGTCCAGCAGCGAGCCGTCGGAGCGGTCGGGGACGACGAAGCCGAGCAGCTTGGCGCCGGCCCCCTCCTCAACGGACTTCACGACCACGGCGGATTCCACGCCGGGGTGCCTGGCGAGCACCGCCTCCACCTCGCCGCACTCGATCCGGTGCCCGCCGATCTTGACCTGGCCGTCCCGGCGGCCGAGGAACTGCAGCGCGCCGTCCGGCAGGTAGCGGCCGAAGTCGCCGGTGCGGTAGAGCCGTTCGCCGCTGACGGGGTGCTGGACGAAACTCGCGGCGGTGCGCTCGGGGTCACGCCAGTAGCCGCGGGCCAGCCCGGCGCCCTCGATGTACAGCTCGCCGGCCACCCAGACCGGGCAGGGCCGCATCGCGGCGTCCAGGACGTGGAAGGCCTGGTTCCGCAGTGGCTTGCCGTACGGGATGCTCGGCGCGTCCGGGGCCACGTCGTCGGCCGGGTGCCAGTTGGACCAGATCGAGGCCTCGGTGGCGCCGCCCAGGCTGATCACCTCGGCGTCCGGCCAGAGCGCGAGGATCCGGTCGGGCAGGTCGAGGGGGATCCAGTCGCCGCTGAGCAGCACCAGCCGCAGCTCGGCGGGCACGCTGTCGGCGGGGGCGTCCTCCAGGTGCTCGACGAGCATCTGCATCTGCGCCGGCACCGAGTTCCAGACGGTCACGCCGTGTCGGGCCATCAACTCGGCCCAGTGGGATGGCTCGCGGCGCTTGTCCTCGTCGGGGAGGACGAGCGCGGCGCCGGCTGCCATGCTGCCGAAGACGTCGTACACCGACAGGTCGAAGCCGAGGTCGGCCAGCCCGAAGAGCCGGTCGTCCGGGCCGACGCCGAATCGCTCGTTGATGTCGGCGACGGTGTTGAGCGCGGCCCGGTGCTCGATCATCACGCCCTTGGGGCGGCCGGTCGAGCCGGAGGTGTACAGCACGTAGGCGAGGTCGGCGGGGTCGGCGGCGGCCCGCACCCCGGGGAGCGGGGCGGCCAGGGGGCCGTCCCCGGCGGCGGAGCGGATCCGGGGGAGCCCGGCCGGCCACTCCAGCCGGTCGTCGTGCTCCCGGTCGGTGACCACGGCCAGCGCCTCGCCGCTCTCGAACAGCTCCGCCCGGCGGCGGGTCGGCAGGGCCGGGCCCACCGGGAGGTAGGCGGCCGAGGCGAGCAGCACGCCGTGCGCGGCCGCCACCTGGCCGGGGCCCTTGGGCAGGGTGATGGCGACCAGCCGGTCGCGCAGCGGCTCGTCGGTCAGCCGGCCGATGCCCTCGGCGACGGCGGCCGCCCGGTCGGCGAGTTCGCGGTAGCTGACGGTGCCGGCGCCGTGCAGGACGGCGGGCCGGTCGGGGTGGGCCAGCGCACCCTGGAAGAGGGCCTCGTGCAGCAGGCCCTCGGGGGCGGGGCCGGCGGTGGTGTTGGCGGCCTCGCGCAGCGCGAGCTGGTGTTCCGGCAGCGGGATGTCGAGCCGGTCGTCCCAGGCGGCGGCCCGGGTGAGCCGCTGGACGGTGCCGCAGTAGGCGGCGAACATGTCGTCCAGGACGCCCTCGGGGAACAGCTCCTCGACGGCGTCCCAGGTGAGGTCGAGCGAGCCGGTGACGTCCAGCACCTGGTGGTCGAGCCAGATCTGCGGGGTCTGGCTGAGGCGGTAGGTGATGTCGCCGAAGTAGGCCATCGGGCCGGAGGCGTCCGAGACGGTGCCGAGGCCGCTGGTGAAGACCACCGGCATGCCCTCGAAGCCGGTCTGCAGGCCGCGCCGGCGGCGCTCGCGCAGGGTGTGCAGGGCGCTCACGTAGCGGTGGCGCAGGTCGTGCTGGAGCTGGGTCTGGGTCCGGGCGGCCAGGTCGGCGACGGGGAGGTCACCGGTGGTGTCCATCTCCAACAGGCAGATCGAGGTGAAGTCGCCGACCACGCGCCGCAGATGGGGGTGGACCGTGCGGTGCCCGCGTTCGTTCTCGGCCAGCAGCAGCGGCAGCCGGTTGAAGATGGTGAGGTTGAGGCTGAAGCGCGGGGTGCCGCTCCAGGCCGCCAGCACCTCGGCGAAGACGGTGGCCAGCACCGCGGTCGGTGTCAGGCCGCGCTCCTCGGCGAGCTGCTGGAAGCGCTGCCACTCGTCGGGCGGCAGGTGGAACTCGCGGTGGGTGAACCGGGGTTTGTGGATCTGCACCGGCGGGCGGGCGAGCGGGAGTTCGGGGGGCGGGGCCAGGGTCTCGGCGCGTGAGGCCCAGTAGTCCAGGGACCTCTTGTAGCGGGGTGCGTCGGTGCCCGCCTCGAGGGCCGTCACGTAGTCACGGAAGGTCACGTCGATCGGCGGCAGTTCGACCGTCTCGTCCTGGCACAGCGCACTCCACTCGGTGAACAGCAGGGTGATGCTGGCCAGGTCGACCATCAGCAGGTCGAGGCTGACGTGCAGGCGGTCGTGGTCCGGGAGCCGGCTGATCCGGATGTCGAAGAGCGGCCAGACGGCGGGGTCGTAGACCCGTTCGGACATGTCGGCCCGGATCTCGGCGAGCCGCTCCGCCATCGTGGCCGGATCGGCGTCCGAGAGGTCCTCGAAGCCGACCTCGAAGGGCGGCGCCTCGGGCAGCACCTGCTGCCGGCCGTCCTTGTGGACCACGGCCCGGAGCATGCCGTGCCGCTCCAGCAGGCGGCGCCAGCCGCGGGTGAGCAGCGCGTGGTCGAGCCGCCGGCCCTCCATCTCGAAGTAGGCGTGCGGGGCGACGTTCCCGAGGACGAAGTTGGGCCCACGGCCTACCCAGTACGCGTACTGGATCTCCGTCAAGGGGAAGGCCGCGTGGGCGTCTGATGCTGTCATGCGGTGGCCCGCCTCCAATGATCAGTGGTTGGACACAGTCAAGTGAAGCAACCCGCTGGTTGCGGTTCAATGAATCGGATCTGCAGGAACGCGCCATGACGGAAGCACGCCAACAGCGGGCGGGCGCCCCGCTCCGGGCCGGCCCGGTCGGGCGGACGAGCCCGCGCCACCCCACCGGGATCCGTAGGATCGCCGAGGTGGAGAGGCCCGATTGCCTTGCCGCGATCAGGACTTCGTACGACGAGGTCGCCGACACCTACCTGCGCCGCGTTCCGCGCCGGAGCAGCTGAGCCCGGCGGTTCGTGCGATGCCGACGGCCTTCGCCGAGGGCGTCCGCGGTCCGGGCCGGCGGCCGGTGGCCGATCTGGGATGCGGGCCCGGCCAGGTGACGGCCCATCTCGCCGCCCTGGCTGCCCGGCCCGACCCCGGTGGCCCCGGTTGGCCGAGCGGCCCGCCCACGGACGGGTGACGTGGAGGCACCTGAGGGCGCCGTCCTGCTAGAAGTCTGGCAGCGGAGGAACGACACGGAACGGATCGAGGCCGCAGTGAACGCCCTTGCCGAGGCCAACCTGCGACTGGACGCCGGGCCGGTCGACTACGCCCTGCTCGCCGTCTACTTCGCCCTGGTGCTCGGGATCGGCTCGCTCGCCCGGAAGTCGGTCTCCTCCAGCCTGGACTTCTTCCTGGCCGGGCGGTCGCTGCCCGCCTGGGTCACCGGGCTGGCGTTCATCTCGGCCAACCTCGGTGCGGTGGAGATCTTCGGGATGACCGCCAACGGTGCCCAGTTCGGCATCCCGACCGTGCACTACTACTGGATCGGCGCGATCCCGGCCATGGTGTTCCTCGGCCTGGTGATGATGCCGTTCTACTACGGGTCCAAGGTGCGCAGCGTCCCGGAGTTCCTGCGGCTGCGGTTCGGCCGTTTCGCCCACCTGGTGAACGCGCTCAGCTTCGCGCTGGCCCAGGTGCTGATCGCCGGGGTCAACCTCTACGCGCTCAGTACGGTGGTCAACGCGCTGCTCGGCTGGCCGCTCTGGTCCTCCGTGCTGGTCGCGGCGCTGATCGTGCTGGCGTACACGACGCTCGGCGGGCTGTCAGCCGCGGTGTACAACGAGGTGATGCAGTTCTTCCTGATCGTCGCCATGCTGGTGCCGATCACCCTGGTCGGGCTGCACAGGGTCGGCGGTTGGAACGGGCTGAGCGACCGGATCCGGGCGGTGAACCCCGACGCGGCGGAGCAGTTGAACGCCTGGCCGGCCAGCAACCTCACCGGGATCGCCAACGCCACCCTCTCGGTGCTGGGCATCGTGTTCGGCCTCGGGTTCGTGCTCTCCTTCGGCTACTGGACGACCAACTTCGCCGAGGTGCAGCGCGCCCTCGCCGCGAGGAACATGTCGGCGGCCCGGCGCACGCCGCTGATCGGCGCGTACCCGAAGGCGCTGATCGCCCTGGTCATCGTGATTCCCGGGATGCTGGCCGCGGTCCTCTCGCCGGAGCTGGCGGCGTACAAGGCCGCCGGCGGCACGTCGACCGAAGGTGTGACGTACAACAACGCGATCGAACTGCTCATCCGCGACCTGCTGCCGAACGGCATGCTGGGGGTGGCGATCACCGGGCTGCTGGCCGCTTTCATGGCGGGCATGGCGGCCAACGTCAGCTCGTTCAACACGGTCTTCACCTACGACCTCTGGCAGGCGTACGTGGTGAAGGGCCGGCCGGACGCGTACTACCTTCGGGTGGGCCGCGCCGTCACGGTCCTCGGCTGCGTGATCGCGGTCGGCACCGCGTTCATCGCCAGTGGCTACAACAACATCATGGACTACCTGCAGACGCTGTTCTCCTTCTTCAACGCCCCGCTGTTCGCCACCTTCATCCTTGGGATGTTCTGGAAGCGGACGACGCCGCTGGCGGGCGGGATCGGGCTGATCGTGGGGACGGCGGCCGCCGTGACGGTGGATCAGCTCGTCCGGCACCACGTCCTGCACCTGGCGGGCCAGGGGCCCAGCTTCGTCGCGGCGAGTGCGGCCTTCGTCCTGGACATCCTGGTCAGCGTGGGGGTCTCGTTGGCCACCCGGCCCAAGCCGGACAGCGAACTCGTGGGTCTGGTCTGGTCCTTGACGCCGAGGGACCGGATCAAGGCGGACGACACCGCCGAGGACGCGGGCTGGTACCGCAACCCGGTGATCCTCGGGGGCGGAGCCCTGCTGCTGGCCACCGTTCTGAACGTGATCTTCTGGTGAGAGGGGCGAGGACATGACGGACCGGCCGGCCGGGGACGAACCGGCGGGCGCGCGGGCGGGGCTTTTCGACCTGCGCCGGATCCTCGCCCTGCTGTTCGGCGTCTACGGCACCGTGCTGACGGTGATGGGTGCCACCGTCACCTCACAGGCCGACCTGGACCGGGCGGGCGGGGTGAACGTGAACCTCTGGGTGGGTGTCGGCATGCTGCTCGGGGCGGCGGCCTTCGCCGGCTGGGCGAGGCTGCGGCCGATCCGGCTGCCCCCGGCGTCGGATCCGGGGCTGTCGGATCCTTCAGGGCCGGGTCCGCACTGAGGGGGCACCTGGTTACGAGGTGGCGCGACCGGCGCCGCCTGGCGTCGAAGCGGCCCTCGACAGGCCGGCCGGCCCGGGGCTACCACCAGGACGGGCGTCGCCAGGGCTCCACGGTCACCTGGTCGGCGAGCACGATCACGGCGTTCCGGCGGTGCCGCAGGGCGTCCGGGGTGCCTGCCTTGCGGATGGCCTCCTCCCGGGCCTGGCTGCGACTGTCGGCCCACTCGACGAAGGTCTGGGTGCCGGGCCGGCCGTCGGGGAGGGTCACCGGGACGGTGACGTACCAGGGACTGCTGATCCGCCTGGTCCAGTTGGCGACCGGGCTCGTGCCCGGGGCGGCGCCGAGCGCGGGCGCCGGGGCGGACTCCGGGGACAGGGCGAAGGCGGACGTGTACATGGCTCTCTCCGGGTGTGACGTGCCCGCGGAAGCAGTGCTGCCTTCCGGGTGGCGGGTGCCGTCGCCGAGCGGCCTTTCGGGCCGGTGCTGCTGGGACGGGGCTGGGACGGGGGCCGGTGCCGATACCGGTGCGGGGGCTTGGGGACTCTCGCGGACGACGGTCCGGGTCGGTGGGTCGGGGTGCGTCGACGGGTGGTCCCGTTGGAGCGGCTCGGTTCTCACGGGGGAACCTCCGAGCTTCGGGGCCGTCCGGCTTGCGCCGACGGGCCGAGGGGCGTGCGGACCGGTGGGGTGCGTGGACCGGTGGGTGGCTTCGCCGGTGGATGCCGCCGGGCGGGGCGGCCGACCTGCGGGTGGCCTTGAATCGTGCGGCCGACCTGCGGTGCCGGGAATTCGGCGGATGATGCGGGGCGGCTTCCTCGCGTTTCAACATGTTCAAACGTTCATAAGCAACATAAAACGCCTATTCCGCGCGGGCGTCAAGGGCCTACCTGAGGGAAATGTTCGATTGTGCGCCGGTCCGCCCGGGGTGTGCCGAAAAAGCCGGGAAAGCCGTGTCGGAGAGTGGTGCCGCGATCACCGGGGGAGTGGTCGCGGGGCCGGGTTTCGGCGGGCCTTCCGGAGGTCGCGGCTGCCGGGCGGCCCGGTCCGGGCCTGCCCAGGCGCTCATGAGGCGACCTCGCGCAGGCGGCGGGCGGCGGCCTCGGGCAGTACGTCGTTGACGAATGCGTCCTGGCCGGATTCGACACCGGCGAGGAATTTGAATTTGTTTGCCGCGCGTCGAATTGTGAAGAGCTCCAGATGGAGCGAAAGCTCCTCGCCGCCGTCGCGGGGTGCCTGGTGCCAGGCCGCGATGTACGGGGTCGGCGAGGAGGGTCCGGGCTCCGCGGCGTCCTCGCCGTCTGCGGGGGTGTCGAAGAGGCGGTCGAAGCGGCGCAGCAGTTCGAGGTAGATCCGCGGGAACTCGGCCCGCTCGGCCGGCCCGAGGGCGGGCAGGTCCGGGACCCGCCGGACGGGGTACAGGTGCACCTCGTACGGCCAGCGCGCCGCGAAGGGGACGAATGCCGTCCAGTGCTCGCCGGTGAGCACCAGGCGCCGGCGGTCCAGGCGTTCGGCGGCGAGCAGGTCCTCGGACAGGTTGCGGCCGGTCCGGCGGCGGTACTCGGCGGCGCGGGCGATCATCTTGTCGGTCCGCGGCGTGGTGAAGGGGTAGGCGTAGATCTGGCCGTGCGGGTGCGGCAGCGTGACGCCGATCTCGGTGCCCCGGTTCTCGAAGCAGTACACCTGCCGGACGGCGGGCAGGGCGGTCAGCTCCCTCGTACGGTCGATCCAGGCGTCCAGCACCAGCGCGGCCCGCGACTCCGAGAGGTCGGCGAAGGAGGCGTCGTGGTCGGAGGTGAAGCAGACCACCTCGCAGCGGCCGGTACCCGGTTCGGACCGGAAGAGCGGTGACCCGGAGTCCGGTACGCGGCCGGCCCGGTCCGCGGACAGCGAGGGGAAGCGGTTCTCGAACACCACGACCTTGTAGTCGGCGGCCGGGATCTCGGTGGACCGCCCGGCCCGGGAGGGGCAGAGGGGGCAGTCGCCGGCCGGCGGCTGGTAGGGCCGTCCCTGCCGGTGCGCGGCCACCGTCACCCGGTCGCCCAACACGGGGTCGAGGCGGATCTCCGACCGGACGGCTACCGGCCCCAGGGTGCGCAGGTCGGTGGCGTCGCGGAGCACGTCGCCGTCCGGGTCGTAGTAGATCAGTTCCCGGCCGTCCGCGAGCTTGGTCACCGTCTTCTGCACCGGGGCACCTCCCTTGTGCCGGGCCGCCGATGCGCTGCGCCGGGAGGGCCCTGTGCGGCGCCGGGCTCACAGCCTCAACACAACCGCACACTGACTATCATGATAGTGGACGGGTTCCGACGTGCGCGGGGTCGTCGCGGCGCCACCGCACCCGCGTCCGCCCCGCCGGCCGGCCCCGGGCGCCGCCCCGCCGTACGGCAGGCCGGCTGCCATGATGAAGGTTCGCGGGAGCAGTCGCGAGCGGGCCACGTACAGCCGGAGGACGCCGGATGACCGAGAATTCCCAGCTGCTGGCACCGCAGCGGCGGGCACTGATCCTGGAACGGGTCCGCCAGCACGGCGGGGTGCGGGTGAACGAGCTCACCCGGGAGTTCGGTGTCTCCGACATGACCATCCGCCGCGACCTGGACGCGCTGGCCGGGCAGGGACTGGTGGACAAGGTCCACGGCGGTGCCGTGTCCGCCGAGGAGACCCGGATCCTCGAACCCGGCTTCGAGGCCAAACTCGCCTGGGAGCTCGCGGCCAAGGAGGCCATCGCGGGTGCCGCCGCCGACCTGGTGCGCCCCGGCGCGGTGGTGGCCCTGGGGGCCGGCACCACCACGTACGCGGTCGCCAAGGCACTGGTCAAGGTGGAGCGGCTGACCATCGTCACCAACTCGATCCGGATCGCCGAGGTGTTCGAGCAGGTCGGTGACCAGCAGCGGCGCGCGCCGACCGTGATGCTGACCGGCGGGATCCGGACCCCGTCGGACGCCCTGGTCGGGCCCCTCGCGGACCAGGCGATCCGGGCACTGCACGTGGACATCCTCTTCCTCGGCTGCCACGGCCTCACCGCGGATGCCGGCCTCACCTCCCCCAACCTGGGCGAGGCGGCGACCAACCGGGCCTTCGTCCGGTCCGCCGGCCAGGTGGTGGCCGTGGTCGACCACACCAAGTGGAACGTGGTGGGCCTGTCCACCTTCGCCACGCTGGACGAACTGGACTACCTGATCACCGACCGGGCCGTGCCCGAGTCGGAGGCGGCCGCCGACCGGGTGGGGCGGATCGTGGTGGCGGAGAGCACCCGCCCCGCTCCGTAGGGCGGGCCCGGCCGGACCCGGACCCGGACCGAGGGGAAGGACGGGCCGGCGCCCCGGCTTCACACGGCGGCGGCCTCGTCGGTCCAGAGCCCCTTCGGGTGCTCGTCGACCGGGAGCGACAGGTCGGGCTGGGCGCGGCAGCCCGGGCCGGCCAGCGGGTCCGACGGCCAGCGGTGCTCCCGGTCGGGCCAGAGCAGTTGGACCACGGGGACCGGCACCCGCCGGTAGAAGCCGACGGCCGTGCCGAACAGCGGTCGGTGCCAGCAAGCCTCCACCGGCTGGAGCCGGAGCCGGTATCCCTCGACGACATCGGGGAGCAGGGTGCCGGGCTCGGTCGACGCCCCGTCACGCAGCAGGGCGGCGACGTCACCGACCCAGTGCATCAGCCCGTGCAGTTCCAGGCCGAACATGGCGACCTCCGGGATCCGGTAGGAGTGCCAGAGGCCCACCGTGAACGCCCAGTCGGGGAGCTCCCCGCCGCCGCCCACGCCGACCACCTGCCAGCCCTGTTCGCGGACGCGCGCCATCGTCGGGCCCCAGTGCTTGCGCCGCAGCCGCCGCGCACGAAAGGTCGCGGCGGCGGCCGGATCGCAGAGCACACAGGGGCAGGGGGAAGCCTCGGGCAGGTCGGTCACCCGGGTATCCAAGCAGATCAGAGCCGATGGCCCAGCTGTAGGGGCGGCCGGCGGACGCTCCGCCGGGGGCGGCTCAGCTGCCGCAGGCGCAGCCGGCCTCGGCCCCGGCCGGGGCGGCCTCCAGGTCGCCGCCGCTGCAGCAGGTCTCGCCGGCTTCGGCGCCGGTGGCGCTCCGGCCGAGCCGGTCGGCGTCCGCCTTGACCACGTAGACCTCCCAGGGCTCCTGGCCGGGGCCGGTGACCCAGACCTTGTCCTGCAAGGCGTAGCAGCAGGAGGTGTCGTTCTCCGCGAAGGTCGCGAGCCCGGCCTCCTTGAGGCGGTCGGTGGCGGCGGTGACCTGCTCGGTGGACTCGACCTCGACGCCGAGGTGGTCCAGGCGGGTGTCCTCGCCCGCCGGGCCCTCGATCAGGACGAGCTTGAGCGGCGGCTCGGCGACGGCGAAGTTCGCGTAGCCGGGGCGGCGCTTGGCGGGCTCGGTGCCGAAGAGCTTGGAGTAGAAGGCGACGGAGCCTTCGAGGTCCGCGACGCGGAGGGCGAGCTGAACACGGGACATGGCGGTCTCCCCTTGATCCGGTTGATCCGGGCTTATATCGACGGCTGTCGATATGGCCGAGGTTGTCACCCACATAGATGACTGTCAACATAGACGCATGTCGAATTTGGAACTGCCGGTACTCGGCCAGGACGACCCGGCGGCGTGCTGCTCGCCGATGGTGCGCCAGCCGCTGGGCGAGGAAGCCGCCGTCGACATGGCGAAGATGTTCAAGGCGCTGTCCGACCCGGTGCGGCTCCGGCTGCTGTCCCTGATCGCCTCCCACGAAGGCGGCGAGGCCTGCGTCTGCGACCTGACCGGTCCCTTCGACGTGTCCCAGCCGACGATCTCCCACCACCTGAAGGTGCTGCGCCAGGCCGGCCTGGTCGGCTCCGAGCGGCGCGGGACCTGGGTCTACTACTGGGTGCTGCCGGCCGCGCTGGCCAGGCTCTCCTCGCTGCTGGACGCCCCCGCCCGGGCGGGAGGCTCCCGGTGACGGATCCTGCTCCGGCGTCGACCCCCGTCCCGGCACACCCCCTGGGTCGCCGGACGCTGTCGAGTTCGTCGGGCCGGTCGCCCTCGACGCAACCGGGCGGGTCCTCGGCTGGGCCGCCGTCACCCGGGTCGCGGACCGGTGCGCGTACGCCGGCGTCGTCGAGCACTCGGTCCACGTCCACCCCGGTGCCCGGGGCCGAGGGGTCGTCGCCGCCCTCCTCGCCGCGCTGGTCGCGTCCACGGAGGCCGCGGGGATCTGGACCATCCAGTCCGGGATCTTTCCCGAGAACACCGCCAGCCTTGCCCTGCACACCCGGGCCGGGTTCCGGGTGATCGGCACCCGCGAGCGGATCGGCAGGCACCACGGCCGGTGGCGCGACGTCCTCCTGGTCGAACGCCGCAGTCCCACCGTGTGGTGACCACGCGCGGGCCGCGCCGCCGTCCGGCACGGTGTGCGGCAGTCGGCCGACCCGTGCGCGGGATCGCCCCCGGGCATGCATGCCCCCGGCCCCGGCCCGCCGGTGGTACCGCGGTACCACGCGCCGCGCGATGATCAGCCCGGGGTACCACGGTTCGGGCCGCCGTCGGACCTAGCGTTGCCGGTGAGGCGGTCGGGACGGTCCGGCCCCCGAGGACGTAGGGGTGACCGATGATCGAGGCACACCAGCTGACGAAGCGGTACGGCGAGAAGACCGCGGTCGACGGCCTGGACTTCACCGTCCGGCCGGGGACGGTCACCGGCTTCCTGGGGCCGAACGGCGCCGGCAAGTCCACCACCATGCGGATGATCGTCGGTCTGGACGCGCCCACCAGTGGCTCGGTGCGGGTCAACGGCCGCCGCTACGCCGGGCACGCCGCGCCGCTCCAGGAGGTCGGGGCGCTGCTGGAGGCCAAGTCGATCCACCCCGGCCGGTCGGCCTTCAACCATCTGATGGCACTGGCGCACACCCACGGCATCCCGCGCCGCCGCGTCGACGAGGTCGTCGAGCTCACCGGCCTGCAGTCCGTCGCGGGCAAGCGCGCCGGCGCGTTCTCGCTGGGCATGGGCCAGCGGCTGGGCATCGCGGCGGCGCTGCTGGGCGACCCGGCCACCGTGATGCTGGACGAGCCGGTCAACGGGCTCGACCCGGAGGGCGTCCGGTGGATCCGCAACCTGCTGACCGGGCTCGCCGCCGACGGCCGGACGGTCTTCGTCTCCTCGCACCTGATGAGTGAGGTCGCGCTGGTCGCGGACCACCTGATCGTGGTCGGGCGCGGCCGCCTGCTGGCCGACACCACCGTGCGGGAGCTGGTCCGCCAGGCCGGCGGCGACGTGGTGAAGGTGGCCACGGCCGACCCGGCCCGCCTGCGCGAGGCCCTGGCCGGACCGGGCGTGGAGGTCACCGGCCAGGCCAGCTCCGAGGAGCTCCTGGTCACCGGCCTGACGGCGCGGGCGATCGGTCTCACGGCCGCCGAGCACGGGATCGCCCTGTTCGAGCTGGCCACCCGTACGGTCTCCCTGGAGGAGGCGTTCATGGACCTGACCCGGGACGCCGTGGAGTACCACGGCTCCACCACCGGCATCGAATCCCAGGAGCGTGCCGCATGAGCACCGTCGCACCGAGCCAGGCGCCCGGGCCCACCACCGAGCGGCCGGCCCGCCCGGTCTACAAGGTGACCGGAGTGCGCGTGCTGCACTCCGAGTGGGCCAAGATGTGGTCGCTGCGATCCACCTGGATCACCCTCGGCCTGGGCCTGCTCTTCCTGGTCGCGTTCGGCCTGATCGCGGCCTACCAGTTCAAGTCGCGGGTCACCTCCGGCCGGCCGATGGAGCGCGATTTCGCCGCCGCCACCACCCTCGGCCTCTCGCTGTTCGGCACCAACTTCGCGCAGCTGGCGCTGGGCGTCCTCGGTGTCCTGGTCGCCGCCGGCGAGTACTCGACCGGCATGATCCGCTCGACCCTGGCCGCGGTGCCGCGCCGGCTGCCGGTGCTCTGGTCGAAGGCCGCCGTGTACGGTGCGGTCGCGCTGGTGCTCGGTACGGTCGGGGTGTTCGTCGCCTTCCTCGCCGACAGCCGCATCCTCGCCGGGACCCGGGCCGCGATGACGATCTCCGACGCGGGCGTGGTCCGCAGCCTGCTGGGGGCCGGCCTCTACCTGGGGCTGGTCGGGGTGATCGGCGTCGCGCTGGGTGCCCTGATGCGGTCGGTGGCTGGCGGCATCTCGGTGCTGGTGGCGTCGTTGATGCTCGTCCCCGGCCTGGTCTCGCTGCTGCCGAGTTCCTGGCAGGACGGCATCAGCCCCTACCTGCCGAGCCACGCCGGTGAGGCGATGTTCGCCCTGCAGCACGACGCGACCACACTGTCCCCGACGGCGGGTCTGCTGGTCTTCGCCCTGTGGACGGTGGCCGTGCTGGCCGGTGCGGCCGTCCGCCTGGTGCGCACCGACGCCTGAGCCGCAGCCGCCCGTCCCTCCCGCTCCACCTTTCCTGCCGGCCCCACCCTTTCCGCCAGCCTCTCCCTGCCTCGCGGCGCCCCGTTTCGGTGGGCGCCGCGACGGCCGTTCCCCCGACCACGACGGACAGGTGAGACCCGTGCACCACCAGGACACCGCCGGCCCCGGCCCCGCGCCGGCCCCCGCTCCCGGAACGGCCACCGCGCCGGCCGCCGCCCTCGCCACGGCCACCGCGCCGGCCCCCGCTCCCGGAACGGCCGCCGAACCGGCCGGGGGCGGCGACCCGCTCTCGGGGCACCCGTTCCTCGTCCACCTGGCGCGCGCGGGCCAGCGCCTACGGCAACTGGACCGCGCCCACCCGTGGATCCTCGACGCCGCGGTGGTCGCCGTGATCTTCCTGGTGTTCTGCCTCCCCGACCTGGTGCACGGCGGCGAGGGCCCGCGCGAGCACCGGATCGCCTTCACCCGGCTCCCCCCGGCGGTGATGATCACCCTCCAGGTGGGCCTGCTGCTGCCACTGCTGTGGCGGCGCCGCCGGCCGACCGCGGCGTGTGCGGCGGTCATCGCGGTGTTCACGCTGCAGTGGGCCGCCGGCACGGCGCTCCGCGCGGACGTGGCGCTGCTCGTCGCCCTGTACAGCCTGGCCCTGCACGGACGGCTGCGGCACCTGGCCTGGGCGTGCGCGGCGGTGGCCGGCGCCATGGGCGTGGTGGCCGTCCGGCTCTCCGCCGCGGTGTCCGTCTGGGACGCCCTGTTCTTCCTGTTCAGTGCGGCGACGGCGGCCGTCGCCCTGGGCATCGCGGTCCGGGTCCGCCGGGCGCAGCTCGCCGGGTTGCGGGAGCGTGCGGCCCGGTTGGAGATCGAGCGGGACCAGCGCAGCCGGCTGGCCGCCGCGACCGAGCGCACCCGGGTGGCCCGGGAGATGCACGACATCATCGGCCACAACCTGTCCGTGATCATCACCCTCGCGGACGGTGGCGCGTACGCCGCCGAGGCCTCGCCGGAACGGGGCCGGGAGGCGCTGGTGCTGATCGGCGACGCCGGGCGCCAGGCCCTGGGCGAGCTGCGGCGGATGCTCGGCCTGCTGCGGGTGCGCGGCGACGGCGGCCCGGAGCTGAACCCGCAGCCGGGCGTCGCCGACCTCGACGGGCTGTGCGCGCGGATCCGGGCCGCCGGACCGGAGGTCGTCTACAGTTCCGAGGGTGACCTGGACGGGCTCGACCGCGGGGTGCAGCTGATGGCCTACCGGATCGTGCAGGAGGCACTCACCAACTCGCTCAAGCACGCGGGCCCGGCGACCCGGGCGCGCGTCACGGTGGCGGCCGACGGCGCCCGGCTCAGGGTCCGGGTGGACGACAGCGGGCCGCCCGGCGGATCCGCCGGACCCGGTTCGCCCGGCGAAGGGCACGGGCTCGCCGGGATGCGTGAGCGCGCCGCGCTGTACGGCGGCAGCGTCGCCGCCGGCCCCGGACCGGGCCGGGGATGGTCCGTGCTGGCCGATCTCGACCTCTCGCCCGATCTCGACCTCTCGCCCGATTCCGACCTCTCGCCCGATTCCGACCTCGTGCCCGGTCCCGACCTCGTGCCCGATCTCGGCCTCTCGCCCGATCCCGACCTCGTGCCCGGTCCCGATCTCTCGCCCGGCCTCGACGCGGTGGGTGGTCCGGCGTGACCACGGTCCTGATCGTGGACGACCAGCCCTTGCAGCGGTACGGCTTCCGGATGCTGCTGGAGAGCCAGCCGGGCACCGCCGTGGTCGGCGAGGCCGGGCACGGGGCCGAGGCGGTGCGGCTCGCCGCGCACCTGCGGCCCGACGTGGTGCTGATGGACATCCGGATGCCCGGGATGGACGGCATCGAGGCCACCCGGCTGATCGTCGCCGCCGGCGGGCGCTCGCGCGTCCTCGTGCTGACCACCTTCGACCTCGACGAGTACGCCCATGCCGCGCTGCGCGCCGGAGCCAGCGGATTCCTGCTCAAGGACGCCCGCCCCGAGGAACTGCTGGCGGGGATCCGCGCGGTGGCGGAGGGGGACGCCGTGGTGGCCCCCGCGGTGACCCGGCGGCTGCTCGACGCCTATGCCCGCCACCTGCCCGGGCAGCCGCCCGGCGGCGCCGCCGAGGACCCGCGGATCGCCGCCCTGACCGACCGTGAGCGGGAGATCCTGGTCGCCGTCGGGCGGGGCTGGACCAACGGCGAGATCGCCCGGCGCCTGGTGCTGTCCGAGTCGACGGTGAAGACCCACGTCGGCCGGGTGCTGGCGAAGATCGGGGCCAGGGACCGCGTACAGGCCGTGATCTTCGCCTACGACCTGGGGCTGACCCGGCCGAGCCCGCCCGGCTGAGCGGCTCGGGGCAAGGAAGCCGCACGACGGCTCCGACGCCTGCGGCCCGGCCGGGTACGACCGAAGTCCCGCACTCCGGGGAAAGTGCGGGACTTCGGCGCTACGTCGGCCGGGCGTGGGGCGCCGGCCGACGGGCCTCTGCGTGAACGCCGGGGCCGCCTGGCGCAGCCGACGGCCGACGGCCGACGGCCGACGGCCGTCGGCGTCGGCGACCGCGACGGGTGTCAGGTGGCCAGCCACCGGTGCAGCGGGCCCGAGCGGACGCGGTCCACCAGGCCCCCGCCGTACCCGGCCAGCCGGCCGAGGCCGTAGCCGGCGGCGACGCCGACCACCGCGCCCAGCGCCACGTCGTGCGGGTAGTGCACGCCGACCAGCACCCGGGAGACGCCCATGGCCGCGGCCAGGACGAGGGCCAGTGCCCCGATGCGGCGGTCCACCAGCCACAGCGCGGCCGCGCCGGCGAACACGATGACGGTGTGGTTGCTCGGCAGCGACCAGTCGCCCGGCACCGGACAGGCCTCCAGGGTCGGCGCGGCAGGCAGTACCTGGCAGGGCCGGGGCTCCCGCAGGACTTCCTTGAGCAGGGTGTCGGCCGCGAACGCCGCGACCACGCAGAGCGGCACGGCCAGCGCCCGGGCCATCGCCGTCCCGTCGCCGCGGCGGGCGCGCCACCACGCCGCGAGCATCAGCACCGCCAGCAGGCCCAGGCCGTAGGCGGAGAACGCCGCGACCGCGCTCCGCAGCACGGGCGGCAGGTGCTGCGCCCAGTGGTCCACGGTCAGGTACAGGCCGCCGTCGACGCCGCGGCCGTCGAAGGCGAGGCGGACCGGGCCGGCCGTCATCGCGCCCTCGCCCGACGGCGGGAGCGCAGCAGCTCCAGCGCCAGCGGCAGCAGCGACACCGCGACGACCAGGGCGACGATCGGCAGCAGGTACCGGTCCACGTTCGGCACCGAGGAGCCGAGCCCGAAGCCGGCGAGGACCAGGCCGAAGGTCCAGACGAGGCCGCCGACGACCTGCCAGAGGGTGAAGGTCCGCGCGCCCACACCGAGCGCCCCGGCCAGCGGGTTCAGGACGGTCCGTACGACGGGCACGAAGCGGGCCAGCACGACGGCCTTGCCGTGCCCGTAGCGGTCCAGCAGCTCCTCGGCGCGCACGGCGCCCTCGTGGAGGTGCTTGTTGCGGGAGCGGGCGAGCAGTGCCCGGCCGCCCCGGCGGCCGAGGAGGTAGCCGACCTGGGCGCCGGCGAGGGCGCCGACGGCGGCCGCGGCGAGCACCTGGGCGAGGTCGAGGTGGGGCCCGCTGCCCGAACCGGTGGTGCACAGCAGGCCCGCGGTGAACAGCAGTGAATCGCCGGGCAGGAAGAAGCCGACCAGCAGGCCGGTCTCCGCGAACAGGACCACGGCGATGCCCAGCGCGCCGAACGCGCCGAGCAGTGATCCCGCGTCCAGCGGGTTGACGGCCAGCAGGCTGGACGAGAGGTTCATCGTGTCTGCGCCTTTCCTTGGGATGGGGTGCGGCCCGGGGCCGACGGGAGGACGGGCGGGCACCGGGAGGACGGGCGGGCGCCGGGAGGAGCGGCCGGACGGCCCCTACCGGGGAACGCCGCCGCCGGGGCCGACGGCGGGATCCCGACGACCCGGGGCAGCGTGGCCTCCCGCGCGCCGCCGCTCCGGGGCGGCCCTGCCGGGCCCGCCCGCCGGGTCAGCCGCCGAGGACGGTGTTGCCGGTCACCGTGCCGCTCGCGCCGTCCACGGTCACCACGTGCCGGACCCCGTCCGGCCCGACGACCACGGCCCGCCAGGCCCGGCCGCCGCCCTGCTCCGCGACCGCGGTCAGCGACTCGACCCGGCCGTCGGCGACCGCGGCGGAGGCCTTCGCCACCGCGTCCGCCGCCCCGAGGGACGGCAGCGGCGCCGGTGCGGCCTTCGCGTCGAGGCCGTCCGCCTGCCGTCCGCCGAGTGTGTTCGGGCCGTCCGCCCGCTGCCCGGCGCGGCCGTCGGCCCGCTCGCCGTCCCGGCCCTGGTGCGCCGACCGGCCGTCGAACCGCTCGCGGTCGCCCGCGGCCGACACCCGGTGGTCGCCGCGGCCCTCCTCCTCGTGGTGGATCGCCGCCGCGGCCGCGCCGCCGCCGATCACCACCACCGCCGCACCGGCCGCGACCCAGCGCGCCGACCGGCCGCGCACCCACCGGCCCGCGCGCCCCTTACCCGGACGCTTCGCGCCCGGCTGCTCCTGCGGTTCCCCGACGCCAACGGGCTCGCTCACGCCACCCACCCCGATCTCCGGCAAGGCCCGGGCCTTCCCCGGGCGACACGGCCAGCATGGACGGGCGTTGCTGAAGACCCGCTGAAGACCTGAAGACGCCTTCAGCTTCCCGGCGCGGTGACCTGCCACCCTGGTGGGTATGCGAGTACTGGTGGTGGAGGACGAGCGCCGACTGGCCCTGGCGCTGCAGCACGGGCTGACGGCCGAGGGCTTCACCGTCGACGTGGCCCACGACGGCCTGTCCGGCCTGGCCAAGGCCACCGACCACCCGTACGACGTGGTGGTGCTCGACATCATGCTGCCCGGCCTCAACGGGTACCGGGTGTGCTCGCGGCTGCGGGCGGCCGGCAGCGACGTCGGCATCCTGATGCTCACCGCGAAGGACGGCGAGTGGGACGAGGCCGAGGCGCTGGACACCGGCGCCGACGACTACCTGTCCAAGCCGTTCTCCTTCGTCGTCCTGGTCGCCCGCCTCAAGGCGCTGGCCCGTCGGATCGGCAGCCGCGCCCCCCGGCGGACCGTCCTCGGCGACCTCGTGATCGACTCAGCCGCCCGCACCTGCGCCCGCGCCGGCGCCGCGATCGCGCTGACACCCCGCGAGTTCGCGCTGCTGGACCACCTCGCCCGCCGGGCCGGCGAAGCCGTCCCCAAGCGCGAGATCCTCGACGAGGTCTGGGACAGCGGGCCCGACGGCGACCCCAACACCGTCGAGGTCCACATCAGCGCCCTCCGGCGCAAGATCGACACGCCCTTCGGACGAGCCGCCGTGCAGACCGTCCGCGGCGCCGGCTACCGGCTGGCGGCCGACGGTGGCTGACCCGACCACCTCCCGCACCCGCCGGGCCCGGGCCCAACTGCACAGGCTCACCCGGCACCCCAGGGTCGCCGCGCTGATCGACCGGCTCGCCCCGCGCTCGGTCCGCACCCGCACCACCCTTGCCGCCTGCGCCGGCGTCGCGGTCGTCCTGCTCTGCGCCTCGGCCGCCGTGCTGCTGCTGCTGCGCGTCAACCTCGAACGGACGGTGGGGACGGCCGCGCGCGACCAGGCCGCCACCGTCTCCCGGCTCGCCGCCGAGGGGCACCTCGGCGCGCGGCTCCCGATCGGCCCCGGCGCCGACTTCATCCAGGTCACCGACGCCGCCGGCGCGGTCGTCGCCGCCAGCGAGAACCTCGCCGGCCGCCCCGCCGTCGCCCCCACCACCGAGGACGGCCACAACAGTTTCAACCTGCACGCGCTCGGCGACGAACACCACCAGCGCGTCATCACCGTGACCACTGACACCCCCACCGGCCCGGTCACCATCCACGTCGGGTCCTCGCTGCGCACCGCCGACGCCGCCGAGGACCTCACCACCGCCGCCCTCGCCGCCCTCAGCGGCGTCCTGTTGCTCACCATCGGCGTCCTCACGTGGCGCGCCACCGGCCGGGCCCTGCGCCCGGTCGAGGCGATCCGCGCCGAAGTCGCCGCCATCGGCGACCGCGACCTCGACCGGCGGGTCCCCGAGCCCCGTAGCGACGACGAGATCGCCCGCCTGGCCCACACCATGAACGCCATGCTCGAACGACTGGAAGCCGCCGGGGCACGACAGCGCCGCTTCATCGCCGACGCCTCCCACGAACTGCGCAGCCCGCTGGCCGTCCTGCGCACCCAGCTGGAGGTCGCGCGCACCCACCCCGACCCGGCCGTCCGGGAGGACCTGGTCGCCGGCGCCCTCCAGGACACCGAACGCCTCCAGTCCCTCACCACCGACCTGCTGCTGCTGGCCCGCCTCGACGCCACCGGCCACGACCTGCCCGACCGGGAGGTCGACCTCACCGAGCTGGTGCACACGGCCGTGCACGCGCACGGCTCCCGGCCGCACCCCGTCGCCGTGCACACCGCGCCCGGCCTCACCGTCACCGGCAACGCCCTGTGGCTCGGACGCCTGTTGACGAACCTCCTCGACAACGCGCAGCGCCACGCCCGCGGCACCGTCACCGTCACGCTGGAGCTGGACGGGCCGACCGGCGAGGCCGTCCTGGACGTCAGCAACGACGGGCCGAGGATCGACCCGGCGGACCGGGAGAAGATCTTCGAGCGTTTCGCCCGCCTCGACGACGCCCGCAGCCGCGACGACGGCGGCACCGGCCTCGGCCTGCCCATCGCCCGCGACATCGCCACCATCCACGGCGGCACCCTCACCGTCCTGGACACCCCGGACGGCACCACCTTCCGCACCCGCCTGCCACGCGCGGGGCATCGGCCGGAAGCCTCGTCGCACCCCTGAGGGTCCGGCGCGGCCGGCCGGGCGCGAACAGGGCCCGGCCGGTGACGATGCGGGATCGTCGGGGGCGGGGCCGCGGGGAACGCATTCGCCGCGGCCACCGGCTTCCCCGTGGCCGCCCCGGTCAGCGCGCCAACGATCCTTGCAACGCGGCGAAGAGGTCGCCGAGCTCGGCGGCGTCGACGGGATCCAGCTCCATCTGCAGGTGACACACGGTGTCGTCACCGTTGGGAGTCAGAAACACGAAGAAGGCGAAACCGTCCTCGACAGGTTCCGCGTCCAGCGTCAGCGGGTTGTTGCGGCCGGGCGTCACTCTGGCGGAGAAGCGGGCGCCGGTGGGAGCGCGTAGACCGGAGCGCATCCGCGCCGCGAAGTCCGCGACCTCGTCGTCGTCGAGGTAGGCGGGGAAGTCGGCCGTCAGGGACGAGTACAAGTCGGCGGTGACCCGCCAGTTCCCTTCGCCGGTCCGCAGCAACTCCACCCACGCATGGACACCGCCGAGGCGTATTCGCGCCTGCTCCATGCTCATATCCTCCGACCCGCACATCCTGGGGTGATGATCGTACCGGTCCTGGGCCGTTCCGGTAGGAGGAACCCAGGTCGATCCCGGCGAGGGCCGGCTGCCCTCCGCGCCGGAGCCGGTAGGTCGGTGGGGTCATGACGCGGCGGAACGACACGGACGCTCCGGCCCGCGTCGCTCCGCCGTACCTCGCTCTCCGTCGCACCTCGCGCTCCGACCCCGGCGGCGGCCGCCGCCCGGGCATGGCTCAGGAGTTCAGCCCGACCGCCGTCGCGCGGGGCGGTGTCCGGGGTGCGAGCCCGGCGGCGGCCTCGCTCTTGACCAGCCAGGCCAGGCCGAAGGCGAGCACCGCCACCGACTCGCCCAGGTACGGCAGCGTCAGGGGGGAGTCCCAGGCGAGGTGGAGGACCTCCGAGACGGCGATCGTCGCGATGCAGGCGACGATCACCCAGCCGCTGACGAGGTAGACCCGGTCCCGGCCGGGCCGCGGCCCGGATTCCGGTCGGGAGTCGGTGAACAGCCGCAGGCAGAAGAACGCCAGGACGCCGAACAGGGCGGCCGCGAAGCACAGATGGAGGACGCCGACGACCACCTGGACCCGGCTCGGGTCGGGGACCAGTGACCGCGGCGGTTCGGTCGGGAACAGCGCGACGAGCACGGCGAAGACGCCGGCCACCGTGCTGAGGCGGTCCTCCCGCCGGTCGTAGCGGTAGCAGATGAGGAAGACGCCGATGGCGCAGAGGCCGCCGACGAAGATGTTGCGCATGTGCGTGTAGTACGAGGCGCTCATCGACGCCAGCAGGGCGACCCGGGCGGAGGTGATGCTGTTGCCGATCGGCAGGACGATCGGCAGCAGTGAGCCGATCACCCCGATACCGAGGCGCAGCCGGCGTACCGTCCGGCGGTCCTGGTCGGGTGTCAGGTCAGGTGTGCCCCGGTCCGGGGGGATGTGGTGGGAGTTCAGGTCGGCCATGTGCGGGCCCCTTCAACGAGCTGCGGCGCCGGGCCACTTCGGTCGAGGTGGCAGGGCGGCACCGGTCGCGTACCGTCCGAAATGGGCGGTGACCTGCGATGTACCCGCGCACACGGAGTGTGAAACCGGGCGCGGGCCGGGAGAGGGGTCCGGCGGATGCCGGCCGCCGCGGACCCCCAGGTCCACCCCCGCGCCGCGCGTCCGGCCGGCATCGGCCCGGTGCCCGATGCCGGGTCGCCGGTCGTTGACGGTCCGTCATCGCCGTGCCCCGGACGTCGGACGTACCGGCAGTCGCGCTAGCGTCCCTTGGACGTCATCGTCATCGTCATCGTCGGCGCCGGCCCCCACGCCTGCCGTCACCATCACCAGCACCGTCACCGACCGGGCCGGCCACCGGCCCCCGCACCCGTGAGGAACCGAACCCATGCCCCTCGTCCTGCCACCCGGTGCGACCGTCCTCTTCCAGGGCGACAGCATCACCGACGCCGGCCGCGACCGCTACGCGGACACCCACCTCGGTGACGGGTACGCCGCCCTGGCCGCCGAACGGCTGCGCGCCGCCCGGCCCGGTGTGACCGTCCTCAACCGGGCCGTCTCCGGCGATCGCGTGCGCGATCTGCGGGCCCGCTGGGAGCGCGACACCCTCGCCCACCGCCCCGCGCTGCTCTCCGTGATGGTCGGCGTGAACGACACCTGGAGACAGTTCGACCTGGGCGAGCCGAGCCCGGTCGAGATCTGGGAGAGGGACTACCGGCAACTGCTGACCGGGCTGCGCGAGCGCTACGACACCCGGCTGGTGCTGATCGAGCCGTTCGTCGTCCCGGTCATCCCCCAGCAGTGGGCCTGGCGCGAGGATCTGGACCCCCGGATCCACGCCGTCCGCCGGCTGGCCGCCGAGTTCGACGCCCGGCTGCTCGCCGCCGACGGCCTGCTCAACCAGGCCGCCCGCGCCGCGGGCGGTCCCGAGGCGATCGCCGACGACGGCGTCCACCCGACCCCGCTGGGCCACCGCGTGCTGGCCGACGCCTGGGCCGACCTCGTCCTGGGGTCCTGACCGCACCGATGGGCCGGGCTCCGCGCCGGTGATGGTGGCGGAGCCCGGCCGTGCCCGTCCGTGCGCCGGTCAGGCCCCCGGGTGCAGGGCCGCGCGCAGGGTCCGGACGGCGAGTGCGACGGCGGCCTCGGCGGCGTGCGTCTCGCGCAGCGCGTTGAGCATCACGAAGTCGTGGATGATGCCCTGGAACCGGACGGGACGTGGTCCACGGGCACGTTCTCCACCTCGGCGTCGGTCGGGTGCGGGGCGGCCGGTGCCTCGACCCTGACGGGCCAGCCTTACCGCCGGGCGACCGCGCGGAACGTAGCGACAGGGAACGCGCACACCGTGTCCGCGACTTTCACCTGCCTGCGCCGTTCGGGGCCGGCACCCCGGGGCAGTCGGCGCGCGCCCGGGTCAGACCCGGCCGAGGCGGGCGACCAGCAGCGTCGCGTCGTCGCCGGAGTCGGCGGGCCGGGCCGTCATCAGCGCCTCGCACAGCTCGTCGAGCGGAGCGCCCGGGTCGTGGACCGCGCGGCCGAGCACCGCGATGCGGTGGTCGAGGTCCTCGTCGGTGCCGCGGCCCTCGACCATCCCGTCGGTGTAGCAGATCAGCAGGCTGCCGGCCGGCACGCGGTGCTCGGTGTCCGGGTACACCTGCTGGAGCCCCATGCCCAGCGGAGGTCCGGGCTCGGCGTGCAGCACCCGGACGTCCCCGTCCGGCGTCACCAGCAGTGGTGGCGGGTGACCCGCCAGGGCGAGCCGGCAGCGGCCGGTGCCGGCGTCGTGCACGAGGCACACGCAGGTGGCGGGGAGTTCCTCGTCGTGGCCGAACATGCCGTCCAGGCGGGTGAGCAACTGGCCGGGCGGCAGGCCCAGGGAGAGCAGCGCGTGCACCGAGGAGCGGTAGCGGCCGACGGCCGCCGCGGCCCCGAGGCCGTGCCCCATCACGTCCCCGACGCCGAACCCGACCCGACCGCCGGGGAGGAGCACCGCGTCGTACCAGTCGCCGCCGACCAGGGTGCCGTCCTCGGCGGGGCGGTAGCGGTACGCCGCCCGGAACCAGCCCGCCGACGGCAGGCCGGCGGGCAGCAGGTGCCGCTGCAGCGCCAGCGCCGCGAGCCGTTCGCGGCGGTAGAGCAGCGCGTTGCCGATCGCGGTGGCGGCCCGCGCGGCGATCTCCCGGGCGAGCAGCAGATCCTCGGCGTCGAAGGGCGCCGACCGGCGGAAGGTGACGGCCCCGAGGACGCGTCCGATGGTGGCCAGCGGGACGGCGGCCCCGTACCCGGCCGCAGCCCCCGGCCCGGCCCCGTACCCGGCCCCCTCACCGCCGCGGGCCGCTGCCGCGCCGGTCTCGAACAGCTCCGTCCGGGCGGACCGGACGCAGGCGCCGACCGCCGCCGGTACCGGTCGGGCCGGCGCGAGTTCGTCCTCGGGACGCGGCCGGCCGGGGCCCTTCGGCGGGAGCAGCGGGTGACAGCGCAACGGGCCGGCGTCCCGGTCCCGGGCGGCGCGGGGGTCGCCGGCGCCCGGGACGGCCGTGGCCGCGCCGTCCAGGAGGTCCACGGCCAGGTCGTCGGCGAAGCCGGGCACGCAGGCGGCCCGTAGCTCGGCCGCGATCGTGCGCGGGTCGAGCGCCCGGCCGAGCCGGGTGCCGATCCGGTCGAGCAGCTCAAGCCGCCGCTGCCCCCGGACGGTGTCCAGCAGCTCGCCGTCGGCCTCGCCGAGCGGCTGGACGTAGCCGCCGACGCCGGTCACCGCACCGTCGGCGTCCCGGAGCGGGAACAGCGTGCCGACGACGGCGTACGGCTCGCCGTCCGGCCGGATCGCGGCGGCCCGCAGCCCCTCGACGGTCTCGCCCTCGTCCACCACCCGGCGCAGCACCCGCTCGTAGGCCTGCGGATCGGGCAGGTCCAGGACCTCCAGCACGGAGCGGCCCAGGTGGCCCTCGACCGGGCGGCCGTTCAGGCGGGCGAGCGCCTCGTTGACGAACCGGAAGCGCAAGTCGGTGTCCAGTACGGCCAGGCCGATCGGCGCGGACCGTAGCATGCGGTGGACCGTACCCGCATCGCCGACCCCGTCCGGGTCGGCCGGGTCGCCCGCGACGGCCGTGCCGCCGGCCGCGCCGTCAGCCCGTCCCGGGGTCGCCGCGACGGCGAGCACGCCGGGGCCGGCGGCGGAGTGCACCGCGACCGGGAACCACCTGACGCTTCGGCAGGTGCCGTCGCGGTGCCGCAGCCAGTCGCTGCGCAGGCCGTCGCCGGCCCGGAGCAGCGCGCGGACGAACGCCGGGCCCCGCAGACCCGTCCGATCGCCGAGCAGGGAGGCGTCACGGCCGACGATCTCGTGGGCCGGGTAGCCGGTCAGGGCCCGGGCGCCGTCGCTCCAGAGCTGCACCCGGCCGTCGGCGTCGATGAGCGCGGTGGCCGGTGCGGTCGTCCCGCGGTCGTTCCGTCCGTCGCCCGGGGGCGAGGGAACCTCCATGCGCACCGTCCCGTCCGCTCGGGCACCGGCTCCGGCGGGCGGCGCGGCGGGCCCGGCGCCCCGGTCGGTCTCGTCCCCTCAGGATAGGGCCGCGGGCGGGACGCTGCGTACGCGGCTGATTTCCTTGTGTGATCGTGGCGGCGGCCGTAGTCCTGGCTGCGGCCGGTGCTACCGGCGCGGGTGCGGAACCGGCCGTGCGAGCAGCGGGGCGAGGGCCGGGCGGAGGTCCGACGCCGTGCGGAAGTGCACCGTCGTCATGCCGACGGCCGCGGCGGCCTCGACGTTGGCCAGGCGGTCGTCGACGAAGAGGCAGCGCTCCGGCGCGGCGCCGGCCCGCTCGGCGGCGTGCAGGAGGATGCCCGGGTCGGGTTTGGCGATGCCCACCCGGGCGCTGTTGACGATCCCGTCGGCGAGGCCGTCCAGGTCGATGGTGGCGAGGTCCTGGTCCAGCCACGGGGTGCCGTTGGTGACGATCCACACCGGGCAGTGCGCCCGTGCGGCGCGCAGTAGTTCCACCACCTCCGGGTCGGTCCGGAACGGCGCCCGGGCGAACGCGGCGGCCAGCTCCCGGGCGCGGTCCGGCGGTACCCGGTCGGCGAGGCCGCTCGCGGTCGACTCGACCCAGGCGTCCCTGGTGAGCTGCCCGAGGACCAGCGGCTCTCCGCGGCCGGGGCCGAAGGCGGATCCGGCCGTGCTGCCGACCGGCAGGCCGGCCGCTCGCTCCAGCCGGGTCACCTCGGTGGAGTCGAAGCGCCGGATCACGTCGTCGAGGTCGGAGAGCACGGCGTCGAAGGGCGCCGCGGTCCGCGTGGTGGAGATCGTCATCAGGCCCGTCCGTCCGGATGATCGGCCGCGCCCGTGCGCTCGGCCGCCCGCCGGGACCAAGGGCCCTGGCGGGGCACCAGGGTAGCGGTCCGGGGGGGCCGGGCTCCGGTCGGATCCGGCCGTTCCACTCGAGGGCCCACTGCCCGGCGCCCTGGCCACGGCCTCCCGGGGCCGGTCGGGGGGTGGGTGAACGGTCAGGGCTGATAAGGGAGTTGCCGAACGTCGTAGCAGGTGGTGTACATGTCCGGGACTTGGCTGACCCAGCCGCCGCGGCCGCCGTCGGCGTCGTCCTGCCAGCGGGCGGCGTTCAGGCAGGCGCGGGTGAGACCGGTCGGCGGCGGCGTCGGGACGAAGGAGGCGGGCAGCAGCAGGCCGCCGGCGTCGTAGGGCTGTGAGCGGTGCATGAAGTGCTCGACGCAGGCCCGGGTCGGCCCGCCACCGCAGGACGCCATCGCGTCGGTCAGCCACCTGGCCGCCGCCCAGCCCTCCAACTCCCAGGCCGAAAGCTTCTGTTCGCGGTCGGGGAAGTAGCGGGCCATGGCTTCGCGGAACTCCCGGACGGCGGGTTTCCCGGTGTCCGCGTAGTTCTGGCTGGCGGAGGTCGCCCAGAGGGCGTCGCGACAGGTGGGGGAGGACCGGTAGTCGGTGCGCACCGACTCGGACCAGTTCTGCACAGTGGTGACCTTGGCCGTCAGCCGTACCCCGGCCGGCTCCAGGGCCTGGCAGAGGGCCGAGTTGCCGCGGGCGTCCATGGCATCGAAGAGCAGTTCGCTGCCGTCGGCCTTGATCGCCGCCGCCACCGCCTGGAACCCGGGGAGCGCCAGGTCCACGCTCTGGCTCAGCACCCGGTAGCCCTCGGCGCGCAGTCCCTGCTCCAGCTGCCGTGCGTAGCGGGCGGAATCGGCCTGGTTGTAGGAGACCACGGCCGCGCTGCGGGCCCCGAGTCGCTCCTTGAAGAACCGGTACACCTCGGTGCCCTGGTACAGCGTGCCGTCCCAGCCGACGGCGCGCCCGTCGCGCGGGGCGCCGCTGCCGTAGATCCCGAAGAGGTGCGGCCAGCGTTCGTAGGCGGTGCCGATCGGCTGGCCGCCGATGTCCGGCACGCCCCGGGAGTTGACGTACGGGGCGCCCGCGTAGTCCAGGCTGCTGCCCGCGACCAGGGCGAACACCTGCTCGCGGTCGACGAGGCGGTGGACGCAGTCCTGGTTGCCGATCCCGCTGCCGCCGTCGTCACAGGTGATCACCCGCACGGTGCGGCCGGACAGCCCGCCCCGGTCGTCGAGGGCCTGGAACCAGGCCTGGGCGCCGTAGCGCGGGCCCGCGAAGGTCTCGCTGCCGACCGGGCTGGTGAGCGAGGTGATGATGCCGATCCGGATCTCGCCTGCCGTGACGCCGGTGTCGGTGACCCCGCCGGTGGCGGCCGGGGTGCCGGCGTCGGTGAACTCGCTCTCGGGCAGCCGGCTGCCGCAGCCGGTCAGCGCCAGCAGCAGGGCCGCCAGGCCGGCCGCGCGGCGCAGGCGCCGGGCGGCCGGTCCGCGCGTCCGGGTCAACTGCACCCGGGGATGGCCGTGGCGCCGCTCTGCTGGACCAGGCCGCAGAGCGTGGAGCGGGAGACCTTCCAGGTGCCGTTGTCGAGCACGGCCTGCCCGGTGGCGTCGGGCTGGACCACGGTGCCCTGGAGGGAGAGCGCGTAGGTGACGGTGGCGTCGGTGGCCGAGGTGAACTGCACGTCCGTCACCTGGGCCTTGACCTGGCCGACCCGGGGGTCGCCGGCGAATCCCTGCAGGGCGGGGGCGAGTTGCTCGCCGCCCTGCAGCAGGGCGGCCTTGTCGGCGATCGGGGTGGCAGGGTCGAAGAACTTCTCCCAGTTGGTGGTCACGGCGGTCTTGGCGGCGGCCGGGTCCGCCGGCGCCGTCCCGCTCGCCGCGGCCGTGGCGGACGCGGAGCCGGACGCCGAGGGGGAGGCCGTCGCGGAGGCCGCGGCCGACGGGGAACCGCTGGACGTGCTGCTGCCGCCGCTGCTGCCGCAGGCCGCCACGACGAGGACGGCCAGCAGGGTGCCCGTCAGCCGGACGGTGGTTGCCCGCCGGTGCGGCCGGTTGGGCGCCGGCGCTGCGCCGGGCCGGTGCGGCCGGCCCGATCCGGTCTCGCGGTACTGGTCGGTGTGTGTGCTGGCCATGGCTCTCTCACCGCGTTTCCCGACCGAGGGCCGCACCTCGTCCGTGGCCCCGGTCGCTCGCTCCTGCTGACGGTTCGGTGTCCAGCTGCGGTCCGGTGTACCGCAAGTGAGACTATGAGGGACGATATGCGATCAAAGCGCAATATAGCCGACAGAACAGGAAATTCCGGGCAATGAGCCGGCTCCATGTGCCCCGGACCAGCGGGGCGCTGCAGGCCCTCGGCCGGGCGCTGCGCGAGTGGCCCGGGTGGTTCACCCTGGCGGCCGGAGCCCTGCTCTGCGTGCTCGGCTGGTACGGCGTCTCCGGCGAGCGCCTGGCCGCCCGGCAGCTGCCCTACCTGGCCTCGGCGACCGTGCCCGGGGCGGCGCTGATCGTGGCCGGGGCGGTGCTGATCGCCGCCCGGCAGTCCGACGGGGGCGGCGGCGCCGGGACGGCCCGCCGGGTCGAGCAGCTGCACTCCCTGCTGGTGGGCGAGCCCGGACCGGTGGTCCCGGCGTCCGGGCCGCCCGGCCCGCCGCTCGCGCTGCCCGACGGCACCCTCCACCACCGCCGGGACTGCCCCCTGGTGGCGGGCAAGACCCTGGCCACCCCGGTCGACGCCGCGGCGATCGCCCGGCGGGGCCTGGCCCCCTGCCCGGTCTGCGAACCCGACCCGCCCGACCCGCCCGCCGCGCCGCGTACGGACCCGCCGGCCGCCCCACCCGACCAGCCCACCCCGCCGCGCACGGACCCGCCCGCCGCCCCACCCGCACCCCCCAGCGGCGGCTGACCCCCGTGCCCGGCACCCTGGACCTCAGCGTCGACCTGGCCCTGGCCGGGCTGGCCGTGGGCAGCGCGGCCGCGCTCAGCGGCGTCGGGCTGGTGGTCACCCACCGGGCCACCGGGGTGCTCAACCTCGCCCAGGGCGCGCAGGCGACGGCCACCGCCTACCTGCTGCGCGAGCTGGTCGTGGTGCGGCACTGGCCGCTCGCCCCCGCCGCCGCGTTCTGCCTGCTCGTCGCCGCGCCCGCGCTCGGTGTCCTGCTCGACCTGGCGGTCTTCCGGCCGCTGCGGCGACGCGACGCGGGACCGGCCGAGAGCATGGTCGCCGGGATCGGCGTCTTCGTGCTGCTGATCGGCGTGATCGTGCTGATCTGGGGCACCACCCCGTTCGGCGACGCGCCCGCGCTCGTCCCGGCCACCGTGATGGCCCGGCCCGCCGGGCACCCGCTGCGGCTGGACACCGTGGTCCAACTCGCCGTCGTGCTGGGCCTGGCCGGCGGGGTCGGCCTGGTCGAGCGGCACACCGCGTTCGGGGTCAGGCTCCGCGCGGTCGTGGACGACCGCCGCCTGGCCCGGCTCGCCGGCATCGACGCCGACCGGATCTCCGCCGCCGGCTGGGCCTTCGGCTCCTTCACCGCGGGCCTGGTCGGCGTCCTGCTGGCGCCGCTCCTGCTGCTGGACCCGTACGGGCTCCCGCTGCTGGTCACGGCGACCATGGCGGTGGCCGTCGCGGCCCGGCTGCGGAGTCTGCCCGTCGCGGTGGCCACCGGCCTGGCGCTCGGCGTCGCGCAGAGCGAGCTGGCCCGACTGCGGCCCGGCGGGCAGCTCCTGCCGCTGGCCCAGGCCGTGCAGACCAACCTCTTCGTGGTCGCCCTGCTGGTCGCCGCGCTGCTGCCGTGGGGCCGCGGCCAGGACGGGCCGGGCCTCGCCGCCCCCGGCGGCCGGGCCGGCCGGCGGGGTTCGTCCGCCGCCCGGACGGCCTGCGCGGTGCTCCTGCTGCTGCCGCTGGGCTTCCGCCCGGAGGACCTGCGGCACGCCCTGCTGGTGCCCGCGCTGGCGCTGGTGCTGCTCTCCCTCGTGGTGGTGACCGGGTACGGCGGCCAGGTGTCGCTCGGTCAGGCCGGGTACGCCGGGCTCGGCGCGCTCGGCACGGCGCTGCTGATGTCCGGCCAGGTCCCGGGCGTCCCCATGCTGCCCGCCGTCCCCGCGCTGCTGCTGGCGGTGGCCGCGACCGTACCGCTGGGTCTGCTCACCGGTTGGCCGGCCGTCCGCCGCCGCGGTCTGGCCCTGGCCCTGGTCACCTTCGCGGTGGGGACGGCGCTCAGCCGGCTGGTGTTCGACCAGCCCTACGCCACCAACGGCCTGACCGTCTCCCGGCTCGGGCTGCCCGCCGACGACCGGGGCTTCTACCTGGTCGAACTCGTGCTGCTCGGGGCCGGCCTGCTGCTGGTCCGGACTCTGCACCGGGGCCGGCCGGGCCGCTCGCTGACCGCGATGCGCGACCACCAGGCGGGCGCCTCGGCCGCGGGGGTCGACGTGCCGAGGCTCAAGGTGCTGGTCTTCATGGCCGGCGCCGGCCTGGCCGCGCTCGGCGGCGGGCTGACGGCACTGGCGGAGCAGGGCTTCGACGCCACCGCCTTCGACCCGGTCCGGAGCCTGCTGTGGTTCGCCACCGTGGTGGTCGCCGGGGCGGACAGCGCGACCGGCGCCGTGCTCGCCGCCGCCCTGCTGACCGGGCTGGACGCCGGTACGCTGCCGGGTGTCTCCGCCGTGGTGGTCGGGGCGCTGGCCACGGCGATCGGCCGGCTGCCGGGCGGCCTGGCCGGCCTCGCCCGCCGGCTCGCCGACCGCCCTGCCCCCGGCCTCACCCCGCTCGGCGAGAGGCTGCGGCGGCGGATCGCGGAGCGGTCGCGATGACGGCGGGGGAGCCGCTGCGCCGCCGGGGCCGTGCCGTCGCCGGCGGGCGGCCCGCCGCGGTACCGGGCACCTCGCCACTCGTCCCGGGCGCGGCCGTCCCGCATCCTCCCGTCCCGCGCACCGCCGTCGGGTCCGCTCCCTTGCCGCGCACCGCCGTCGCGCCGGAGGACCGCTGCTCGGACCTTCGGCGCCCCGCCGGGCGGCCCCGGTGAGCGCGGGCCTGACCGCGCGTGGCGTGGTCCGCGGCTTCGGCGGCATCAGGGCCGTCGACGGGGTGGACCTGGCCGTCCCGCCGGGCCGGATCACCGCGCTGGTCGGGCCGAACGGGGCCGGCAAGAGCACCCTCTTCGACTGCCTGGCCGGCGCCACCCGCCCGGACGCCGGGCGGGTCCTGCTCGCGGGCCGCGACATCACCCGCCTGCCCGACCACGCCCGGGCCCGCCTCGGACTGGCCAGGACCTTCCAGCAGGTCGCCGCGTTCCCCGGGCTGACGGTGGCGGAGAACGTCCGGGTGGGGGCCGAACAGCGCCACGGCGCCGCCGCCCGTGCCCAGCTGGGCCGGCCCGCCCCCGCCGCTGCTCACGCCGCCGCCGGCGCCGCGACCGAGCGGGCGCTGCGCCTGCTGGACCTCGACCTGGTCCGCGACTGGCCGGCCGACCGCCTGCCCCCCGGCGCCCTGCGGCTGCTGGAGCTGGCCCGGGCGCTCGCCGCGGCGCCCCGGGTGCTGCTGCTGGACGAACCGGCCGCCGGACTCGACCTCGCCCAGACCGCGCGGCTGGCCGCCGTCCTGCGGGCCCTGACGGCCGAGGGGATGGCGCTGCTGCTGGTCGAGCACGATGTCGAACTGGTCTCCCGGCTCGCCGACACCGTGTACGTGATGGCCGCCGGGCGGGTGGTGGCCTGCGGCCCCACCCGCGAGGTGCTGGCCGACCGGCGGGTGGCGGCGGCCTGGGGCGAGCTGTGAGGCGGCTCCGACGGCTCGCGCGGCGGACGACCGGCCCGGTGCCGCGATGGCCGTAGCCGTGGAGCTGCGGGGCGTCCGGGTCAGGTACGGGCTGCTGGAGGCCCTGCACGGAGTGGATCTCGCCTGCCCGGCGGGCCGGGTCACGGTGCTGCTCGGCCGCAACGGCTCGGGCCGGACGACGGTGCTGCGGGCGCTGGCCGGCGACGTCCCGGTGTCGGCCGGGCAGGTGCTGTGGGAGGGGCGGGACGTCACCGAGCTCGACGCCCACCGCCGGGCCGGGGCGGGGTTGGCGTACGTCCCGGCCGGGCGCGGGGTGTTCGGCTCGCTGACGGTGGCCCAGAACCTCGCGCTGTCCGGTGACGGCCGGGTGGACCGGTACTTCCCCGAACTGGCCGGGCTGCTCCACCGGCGGGCGGGCACGCTCTCCGGCGGGGAACAGCAGATGGTGGCGGTCGGCCGGGCGCTGGCCGCCGGGCCGCGGGTGCTGCTGCTCGACGAACCGGGTCGGGGGCTCGCTCCGGCGGTGGTGGCCCGGCTGCACGGCGCCCTGTTCGAGCTGGCGGCGGCCGGGCCGGCGGTGGTGCTGGCCGAGCAGGCCCCGCTGCCGTCCCTGCGGCGGGCGGCAGTGGTGCACGTACTGCGGCGCGGCCGGGTGGCGTTCAGCGGGGAGCCGAGCGAACTGGGCGCGGCGGGGAGTACGGGTGGGCCGGGCGGTGCCGACGGGACGGACGGCCCTTGGCCGGTCTGAGGGCGTCGGCCCCGCCCCGCTCGGGCCGGCCCGCAGCGCGTCCGCGGCCGGGGCGGGGCGTGCGGGTCAGCCCTGCGGCGGGCCGTCGTTGTCGGCGATCAGCAGCCGGAACCCGTAGTCCACGGTCTCCTGGCGGAGGAGGTCGGCGTGGCGACGGGCCCAGACCCCGGACTCCAGGTCGGCGCGCAGCCGGGCCACGGCGGGTTCGACGACCTCGTCGGGGAGGGTCGCGAAGGTCGAACTGGCCCGGCGGACGGTCGCGTCCAGGTACTGCTCGGGCCGGCGCCAGAAGGCGACCTGGAAGCCGTCCGTGAAGTCGTGCGGGATCGGGAAGGGCAGCACGGTGTGCGCGCCGAGCTCCCGCGCGACCTCGGCGACCGGGAGGAACCGGGAGTTCTCCAGGTCGCGGATCTCCGGCACGTACTCCGAGACGATCCACAGCTCCAGCGGGTGGGTCGGGTCCCAGGTGAGGACCACCTGCCGGCGGGCCACCCGGCGCAGTTCCCGCAGGCCCTGGCGCAGGTCGGTCCAGTGGTGCACGGTCATGATCGCCATCGCGGCGTCGAACTCGCCGTCCGCGAACGGGAGATCCTCGGCCCAGGCGCGGACCTTGCGACTGCCCGGGTGCTGGTCGAGCATCACCTGGGACGGGTCGACGGCCGTCACCTCGGCCTCCGCCGGCTCGTAGGACCCGGTGCCCGCACCGACGTTGAGCACCGTGCCGGCGCCCGCCAGGGCCTGGGCGATCAGCGCGGCCAGCCGCGGGTCCGGGTGCCGGACGTTCCGGTAGCCGGCGCCGATGCGGTCGTAGGTGACCGGCGTGCCGCCGGCGGGGAGAGTGCTCATGATCCCCATTACAGCCGATCCGTCAGGTGCATGACGGTGTTTCGCCGATGCTCCGCGCTCCCGGCTCCCGAGGAGGGAACGCCGACGGACGGCGGGTCAGTCCGCGGCCAGCGAGACCTCGGTCGACTTGATCAGGGCGACGACCTGCGATCCGACGGCCAGGCCGAGGTCGTCGACGGCGTCCCTGGTGATGGCCGCGGTCAGCTCCCCGCCGCCCACGGTGACCTTGACCGCCGCCATCGCGCCGCCGGCCGCGATCTCCGAGACCGTCCCCGCCAGCTGGTTGCGGATGCTGATCCCCTGGACCGGGCCGGTGGCCAGCGCGACCTCGGTGGACTTGACCCTGGCGCACCGCAAACCGGGACAGCTCTCCGGCGGCCAGGCCCAGCGGGTGGCACTGGCCCGGGCCCTCGCCACCCGGCCCCGGCTGCTCCTGCTGGACGAGCCGCTGGCCGCCCTCGACCAGACCACCCGCGCGCACGTCCGGCACACCCTGCGGCGCCACCTCTCCGGGTTCGGCGGGGTCTGCCTGATCGTCACCCACGACCCGGTGGAGGCCGTCTCGCTGGCGGACCGGGTGCTCGTCCTGGAGGACGGCAGGCCGCTCCAGTACGCCCCGCCGGCCGAGGTCGCCCGTGGTCCGAGGTCCCCCTGGGTGGCCCGGATGCTCGGCCGCAACGCCTGGCCCGGGACGGCCACCGGTGAGGGTCTGGCACTGCCCGGCGGCGGCCGGCTGATCGCCGCCGAGGTGCTGGCCGCCGGCACCGAGGCGATCGCGATCATCAGCCCGGAGGCCGTCGCCCTGCACCGGGAGCGCCCCGCGGGCAGCCCCCGCAACGTCTGGCCGGGCCGGATCGGCGAAATCACCGCGCTGGGCAGCCGGCTGCGGGTGCTGGTCACCTCCGACCAGGTGCCGGACCTGGTCGCCGAGATCACCCCCGAGGCCGCCGCCCGGTACGGGTTCGCCGACGGCACACCGGTGTGGACCAGCGTCAAGGCGACCGAGACCACCCTCGTCCCGCTCTGATCCGCCGTCGACAGGACACCCCCCCCGCACGCGCCGGCGCGCCGGTCCGCGCGGGCGTGCTGCCCGAGCGGACCGGCGCTCCCCGGTGCGGGGTTCAAGGCCGGGGCGTCACCCCGGGCGGACTCAGCCGATCGTCCAGCGCTGCAGGGCCGAGCCGGTGTCCGGCTGCTGGGTGACCAGGGCGCCGTCGGTGGCGGCGGCCGCCGTCAGCAGCAGTCCGCTGCTGCGGGAGGCCACGGTCCAGCCCCCGCCGGTGGTGGCGTTCACCAGCCAGCGCTGGTTGCCGCCGCCGGTGCAGGACCACTGGATGATCTGGGCGCCGGCGGCCGTGGAGCCGCCGCTGACGTCCATGCACAGGGTGGAGAGGGCGTTGGCGATCTGGTAGCTGCCGTCCGTCTGCTGGGTGAAGACCCAGCTCTGGTTGCTGCCGCCGTTGGCGCTCCAGACGACGAACTGGGTGCCGGGGGCGGTGGAGTGGTTCGGGTCGTCCAGGGCCTTGCCCGAGGTCAGCATCGTGTGGGTGCCGCTCAGGGCGGGGTTGACGGCCCAGCTGAAGGAGACCGAACCGCTCGCGGTGCCCGAGGACGCGATGACCGTGACGGTGGAGGAACCGCTGGTGGTGGGCGTGCCGGAGATCAGGCCCGAGGAGCTGATCGACAGGCCCGCCGGCAGTCCGGTGGCGGAGAAGGTCAGGGCCTTGCCTGCGGAGTCGGTGGCGCTCAGCTGGAGCGAGACGGCCGTGTTGACCTTGCCCGACTGGTTGCCGGGGCCGGCGACCGTGACGACCTCCGGCGCCGCCCCGGCCGGGGTGAGGGTCAGGACCTGCTCGGCCGCGCCGCGTGTCCCGCCGACGGAGCTGCCGGTGGTGTTGGTCCAGCTGCGGGTGGGGGTGGTCTCGGCGAGCCGGGCGGAGTCGGCGGACAGGCCGATCACCAGGCCGCTCCAGCGGTTGACCAGCCGGTGGCCGCCGGAGCCGGCGATGACGAACCACTGCTGGGCGACGCTCGGACCGCCCGCCCCGGCGGCGGTGACGGTGGGCCTGGCGCCCCAGGCGCGGCCCGCGGTGGAGCCTGCGTCGACGCCCAGCAGCTGGCCGGTCGCGGAGTTGGCGATCCGGTAGGAGCCGTCGCCGTCGGCCGCGAAGGTCCAGTTCTCCAGGCCGGAGCCGGTGGAGGCTGCGGTGGAGGTGGTGGCGGAGCTGCCGGAGACCTGGGCCAGCACCCGGCCGTTGCCGTTGGCGATCCGGTAGGCCTTGCTCAGGTCGACCGGAGGCGCGGCCGGGGCGGAGGAGCCGATGGTGACGTCCACGTACTCGCCGGAGGCACCGTTCGAGCACCCGAAGGAGCAGTAGGAGCGGAAGGACTTGCCGACGATCGTCGAGTTCGTCCGGTTGGCACCGTCCAGGAACCAGCGGTACCAGGAGGCGGTGTGGTAGCTGCCGGTGTCGCCGATCGGGTACCACTTCTGGGTCGACAGGTCGTCGGTGGCGTAGTACCGCTGCGGGGCGTTGCCGCTCTGGTCGACGGCCTGCGGCTCGCCGATGTACAGCCCCAGATAGGCGTTGTAGGTGATGTCCATGACGAACAGCGGCGAGGTCGCGGGCATCTTGCCGGCTGCGATCTGCTGGGCCGCCGTCCCGGTGTTCGCCGGGTTGTACTCCTTGGCCACCGGGGTGTACCCGGTGGTGCTGGAGCCGTCGACGGGCACCATGTTGCTCTCCTGGCCGCCCACGCCGGGCTGCGACCAGGCGCCGTCGTACCACTTCTGCCAGGAGGAGGGCGCCATCTTCTGCGCGATCGGGGCCCGGGCCACGTGCTCGTAGAAGGCCTTCCAGCCACCGCTCTTGTCGAGGATCCGGGAGCCGTAGTAGACGTAGAAGTAGCCCGAGGCGGTGTCCACGAAGAGCCGCTGGTCGCCGTCGCCGTAGGAGTACGTCTGGTTCGGGAACGCGGCCGTGTCCCCGCGGGCGGTGCTGTACGGCGAGGTGAGGACGTGGCTCTTGACGGTCCAGGTGCGGCCCTGGTCCTTGGAGACCGTGTAGTCGATCGCGTCGTAGTGCAGGCCGTCGCCGAAGGGCTGCGGGGTGAACTCGTTGTGCACCAGGCCGTACCAGTCGCCGGTGTCCGGGTCGACCCAGACCCCGGCCAGGTCGCAGTAGTTCTTCTGGGCGTAGCCGGAGCCGCTCGGCGCGTACGTGGCCTCCACCCCGGTCGGGCTGTTGTTGCACCGCCAGGTGGTGTCGTTGTTGCGGTCGTTGCTGTTGGCGGGGTTGACCGCGTTGCTGACCGCGGCCGACCGGGCGGCGGTGTCGAAGTCGGTGCCGGTGAAGAAGTCCCAGTACCGGGGGTCGGTGGCACCGTAGAGCGCGGCGGACTGCTGGAACCAGAACGTCCCGTCCTTGTCGGTGTACGGGGACGCCTGGGTGTCGGTCGGGTGGGTGTACGGCACCGGGGTGCCCACGCCGATGGTGTAGGTGGCGGAGGGCGGGGCCGCCGCCGAGGCCGGCGTGGCGACGCCGCCGGAGAGCGTCAGCAGGGCCGCGGCGAAGGCCGTGGCGATCGATCTGCGCGGAGGGGAGGACATGGGACTCCTTCTGCTCGGCACGCCGCTCGCGCGGAGCGGCGCGGTGGGGGATCGGCGGGAAGGGAACGGCAGGGTGGTGCGCCCGGCGGCCGGCCGGGTGGCAGGCCGCCGGGGAACGGCTCGGGATGTGGGCCCGGGCCGTCGTCGGTGGGGGTCCTCGTCAGTGCGGGGCGTCGGCGCCGAGCATCCGGAAGTCGTACGCGCTCGGCAGCTCCGCCTCGGGCGCGCTCCGCTGCGCGGCGCGATGGGCGAACCAGAGCTCGTGCAGGGAGCCCTCGCCCTCGCGGATGTCGGCGACCTCGATGCCCTCGTGCAGCAGGCGTCCGCAGCGCTCCACGTCCCCGGCCTGGAGGGCGGCACGGGCCTCCGTCCAGCGGACCCGGCCCGTCGCGCGCTGAGCCGCGTCCAGCGCTTCGAGGCGCTCCAGCACCTCCCGCGGGTGCCCGGCGCGGAGCAGCACGCCGGCGCTCTCCAGCACCAGCGGCAGCAGGGCGGGGGCCAGCCGCAGAGCCTCCCGGTAGGCCCGGGCGGCCTCGTCGAGGTCGCCGCTGTGCGCGGCCAGCGCGGCCAGGCTGCGCCAGGCCCAGGCAGTGGGGTGGAGCTCGACGGAGTGCAGCCAGGCCTTCCGGGCGGCTTCGTGGTCGCCGGTGTGGGCGTGCAGGGTGCCGAGGTGGAGCTGGGCGAGCCAGCCGTCCGCCGCGCCCAGCGGTTCCTGCCAGGCGGGGTCGATCTGGTAGGAGGCCGGTGCGAGGCCGGGGTCGGCGGCGGTGATGCTTCCGTGGTCGAGGAGTTCGAGCCAGGGGGCCTGCTCGGGGCCGAGGGCGCGGTCGGGGAAGGGCGCGCCGGGGGTGGTCAGCGGCGCCTCCCCGGCCCGGTGGCGGCGGTGCTGTTCGAGGGCGCCCCAGCCGGATCCGGCCTGCAGCAGTTCGTCCGGCCGCTGGTCCACCCAGCGGGCGGCCGCTTCGAGTTCGGCGTCCAGGACACTCTGCGGGACGAGCCGGTCCAGCCCGGTGCGGGCCGCGTCCTGGGCGGCCGTCCAGTCGTCGCCGTGGACGGCGCCGGGGTCGGCCTCCAGCAGGCCGTAGGCCTCCACCCAGGACCAGCGGGCGCCGGCCGGCATCGGCAGGTGTTCCAGCTGGGTGCGGGCGAGGCCGGCCTGGATCTCCAGGTAGGCGTGGCCGGGTTCGGCGAGCCATTCCTGCCAGTGCCGGCCGCCCTCGCCCTGCCCCCAGAGGAAGAGCTTGCGGCCGCGGAGCCGCTCGGTGGAGGCCTGGACCAGGCCGCGGCCGCCGGCGTCCAGGGCGGTGACCCAGCGCCGCCGGCCGGCCGGGACGTCGAAGAAGTAGTCGGCGGCGTCCCGGGAGAGGGTGGTGCGGCTGAGGTCGGTGCCGTCGGGGGCGGGCAGGCCGACGTGGCGGATCCGGCGGTCGTAGGAGAACTGCCAGGCCGCGTCGGCGGGGGCGAGCACGCGTACGTCGGGGGCCTCGGGGACGGCGATGTTGGACCACCAGTACATCGGGACGGTGCGGTCCAGCGGGTTGGTGATCCGGATGTGCACCAGCAGGACCTGGGAGTCGTCCGGCAGGTAGGCGTCGATCTGGAAGACCACGCCGCGGATCCGCTCGAACTCCCACATCCGCAGCACCGGGGTGCCGTCCGGACGGGTGACGCGGGCGGCGTGCAGGGGCTCGCAGGTGGTGGGGGTGTGGCCGATGGTGCCGATGTTCCACTCGACGCCGCCGGCCAGCCAGGCCCCGCGCAGGGCGAGGTTGGCGGGCTGGAACACCGGGTTGCGGAAGAGGAGTTCGCGTCCGGTCGGCTTGTGGACCAGCGACCACAGCCGGCCGCCGGCGCCGAGCAGGAAGGTGGCCCGCAGCGTCGCGTTCTCCAGCACCGCCACCGGGTGTTCGGCCGGCGCGCGCTCGCGGGTGTAGCCGTCCTGCATCAGGTACGGCATGACGGAGGGCACCCGGCCGTAGCCGATGTTGTGGCGCATCTCCTCGTCCGCCAGGGTGGTGTCCTCGACCTGGTGCAGGTCGGCGCCGCCGAACAGCGGGGGGAGGGGGTTGACCGGGCCGACCGGTGCGGTCGGCAGGGTCAGGGTGGTCAGCCGCAGCTCACTCATCTGTTGCCATGCCTCTTCGGGGTTGTGTGGTGGGCTACTTGACGCTGCCGGAGGTGAGTCCGGCCTTCCAGTAGCGCTGCAGCAGGAGGAACATCACCACGATCGGGATCACGGAGATCAGCGCGCCGGTGATGATCAGGTTGTAGGGGACGGTCTGGCCGCGCTGTTCCTTCCAGGCGACCAGGCCGACCGTGACCGGCTGCAGCCGGTCGTCGGCGAGCATCAGCGAGGGCAGCAGGTAGTTGGTCCAGATCGTCACGAACTGGAACAGGAAGATCGTGACCAGCGAGGGCTGGAGGACCCGCAGGGCGATCGACCGGAAGATCCTGAACTCGCCCGCGCCGTCGATCCGTCCGGCCTCCAGCAGTTCGTCGGGAACCGCGGCGGCGGCGTAGATCCGCGAGAGGTACACGCCGAACGGGCTGACGATGCTGGGGATGAACACCGCCCAGAAGGTGTTCACGATGTGGGTGGCGGAGAACATCAGGTAGAGCGGCAGCGCGAACAGCGGGGCGGGCAGCAGGATGGCGCCCAGCACGGTGTTGAACACCGCCTCGCGGCCCCGGAAGGTGTATTTCGCGAGCACGTAGCCCGCCATCGCGGACAGCAGCGTGGCCGTGACGGCGCCGCCCACCGCGTAGAGCAGGCTGTTGAGCAGCCAGCGCCCGTAGATGCCGTCCTGGACACCCAGCAGGTCGGAGATGTTGTCGACCAGCTCGAAGCGCCCGGCGAACCAGAACCCGTTGCTGGCGAAGAGATCGCTGCTGCCCTTGGTCGCGGAGACGACCAGCCACCACACCGGGAGCAGGGAGTAGACCGCCGCGAGCACCAGGACGGCGAGCACCCCGATGCGGCCGGCGGGACGTGTGGTCCTCATAGTGCCGCTCCGCGCTTGTTGACGAACCGCATGAATCCGAACGAGAGGACGAAGATCACCAGCGCCAGGATCACCGAACGGGTCGCCGCCGCGTGGTAGTTGTTCGCCGCCACCTCGTTCTGGGCCGCCATGATCGGCGTCCAGCTGCTGGAGAGGTTGGGCGCGACGGCCTTCATCACGACCGGCTCGTTGTAGAGCTGGGCGGTGCCGATGATGGAGAACACCGTGGTCATCAGCAGGGCGGGCCGCACCAGCGGGATCTTGACGTGCCAGGCGAGGCGCCAGCCGGTGCAGCCGTCCAGTGCGGCGGCCTCGGTCAGCTCGCCGGGGATGGCCTTGAGCGCGGAGTGGATGACGATCATGTTGTAGCCGGTCCAGCCCCAGGTGAGGATGTTGCCGACCGACCAGGGCAGCCAGCTGTCCGAGGTGAAGTCGACGTGCAGGCCGATGCCGGCGAGCGCGTCGGCGATCGGGCTGACGTCCGGCTGGTAGAGGAAGGACCACATCAGGCCGCCGATCACGCCGGGGATGGCGTACGGCAGGAAGAAGGCCAGCCGGAAGAACCGCTTGCCGGGCGTGCGGCGGGCATCGAGCAGCAGGGCCAGCAGCAGGGCCAGGCCCAGCATCAGCGGTACCTGGACGGCGCCGATCAGCAGCACCCGCACCACCGAGGAGGTGAACGCCTCGTCCGCCAGCGCTTCGGTGTAGTTGGAGAGCCCGGTGAAGACCGTGGTCGGGGGAGTGAGCCCGAGGCCGGAGCGGTGCAGCTTGAACAGGCTCTGGTGGACGGCGTAGCAGATCGGCGCGATGAAGGTGATCAGGAACAGGGAGCCGAACGGGAGCAGGAAACCGAGCGGGGTCCAGCGGCGCCAGTCGACGGCGCGGCCCCGCGGGGCGTCCGGTGGCGGGGTGGCCGGGGCGGGCCCGGTGGGCCGCGCCGGAGCCGTCGTGGTGGTGGTGGGTGCGGGGTGCATGGTCAGCCGATTTCCATGCCCTGGGTCTTCATCTCGGACACGGTCTGGGCCTGGGTGTCGGACAGCGCCGCGTCCAGGCTGGTGCTGCCGGCGCCGGCCTTGCCGAGGCCGTCGCCGAGCGCGCCGGAGGTCTTGGTCATCACCGGGCCCCACTGGAAGCTCGGGTCGACCCGGGCGGCGCTCTCCTTGAACACGTCGAAGATCTTCTGGCCGCCGTAGAACGGGTCCGGCTCGGTGAGGGCCGGGTTGTCGAGCGCGGACAGCGCGGCGGGGTAGATGCCGGTGGCCTTGATCAGGTTGGTCACGCTGGCCTGGTCGGTGCCGAACCAGTGCGAGAACTCGACGGCCTCCTTGACGTGGGCGCAGCCCTTGAGCACGGCGTTGGGGGTGCCGCCGGCGTTGCCGGAGGCGGGCTTGGCGGTGTCCCAGACCGGCATCGGGGCGACCGCCCAGTTGCCGGTGGTCTGCTTGACGCTGTCGGCGAGGATCGGGGTGTCCCACACGGCGTTGACGTCGGAGAGGATGGTGCCCTCGCCCATGCCCTTGTAGAGCGCGGTGTCGAAGCTCGGCACCACCTTGACCAGCTTCTTGTCGATCAGGCCCTGCCAGAAGGCGGTGACCTTCTTCGTCGCGGGGTCGTTCACGTCGACCGTCCACTTGTCGCCGCTGGTGCCGAACCACTTGGCGCCGGCCTGGGCGGCGAGTCCGGCGAAGTTGTAGGCGTCGTTGCCGAAGTAGCCGATGTAGGCGTTGGGGTCGGCGGCGTGGATGAGGGCGGCGTCGGCGGCGTACTCGTCCCAGGTCTTCGGCGCGGTGGTGATCCCGTACTTGGCGAACAGGTCCTTGCGGTAGATCAGGCCCATCGGGGCGATGTCCACGGGCAGGCCGTAGGTGTGCCCGGCGACCCCGGACTGCGCGAAGGCCGAGGGGGCGTACTCCTTGGCGTAGGGGGCGGCGGCAGTGGCGTCCTGCAGCGCCCCGGCCGCGGCGAACGTCGGCAGCGTCTCGAAGCCGACCGACCCCACACACGGCGCGTTGCCCGCCTTCACCGCGCTGAGCATCTTGGTGTAGCCGCCCTTGGAGCCGGGCGAGATCTTGCTGTAGGTGACCTGGATGCCCGGGTGGGATGAGTTGAAGAGCTCCACCGACTTCTCGTAGCCGGGGGCCCAGCCCCAGAACTCGATCTTCACCGGACCGGACGCCTTGTCCGTGGACCCGGCCGACCCGCCGGAGCCGCAGGCGGCGGTGCCGGCCAGCGAGGCGATCGCCACGGCGAGGGTGACGGTTCTGAACGCGCGGTTCTTCATGGGGGAAGGTCCTCTCGGATCGCCGCCGGACGCTCGGCGGCTGCTGCACGGGGGTGGGGCCACGGAACGTACTGGGCCTTTAGTTGAGCTAGTGTGTGAATTAAAGGCAGGATCGTCAAGAGGTTCGGAGGAACGAATCTCCAGCGGTGATCACGCCGGGGGCACTGCTGGGCCTCGTCCGGCGGGCCTCGGTGGCCGACTTCTGGTGTTCCGTTGTGTCAGGCCCAGGCCAGGGGTTATTTTACGTACTGCACCAACTAATATGGCTCGTGTGCGAGGCCCGACACCCTGGGCCGGCGTGGCCGGGACGGGGAGCGCCCGGACGGTCTTGAAGCACCCGAGGGGGACGGCCAGAGTGGTCGCGGGCCCAGCAGGAGGAGAACACGTGCGGCAGGAGCAGCGGAGCACCACGCGCAACGGTGGCGGGAAGTCCAGCTACCCGGAGGCCGCCGACAAGGCGTCCCTGCGCCGGAACAACCTGGGCGTCGTCCTGCGCCATCTGCGCGAGAACGGCGAGCAGTCGCGGACCCGGATCGCCAGCTCCACCGGCCTGCCCAAGGCGACCGTCTCCGTCCTGGTCGCCGACCTGATCCAGCGCGGACTGGTGCGCGAGGGCGAGCTGGACCGAGCCGGCGCGGTCGGCCGCCCGCACCGGATGGTCGACCTCGACGGCCGCTGGATCTGCGGGATCGGCGCCGAGATCGGGGTCGACCACATCACCGTGACGGCGGTGAACCTGCGCGGCGCCGTCGTCCACGAGGGTCGCCGGGCCCTCGACGTGGCCTCCCTGCCGCCGCGCGCCGCCCTGACCGCGGTCGCCGAACTGGTCACCGAGAGCCTACGCGCGGTGGAGAAGCGCGGGATGGGCACCGTCGGCGTCACCCTGGTCAGCCAGGGCTCGGTGGACGCCGCCTCCGGGACGGTCCGGGTGGCGACCAACTTCGGCTGGCACGACGTCCGGGTCGCCGACGAACTGCGCGCCCTGCTCGGGCCCGGCTGCCCGCCCGTCCTGGTCGAGAACGACGCGGCGTCCGGCGCCCTCGCGGAGTACGTGGCCGCCCGGGGCACCGACATCCACGAGCTGGTGTACGTCAGCGGCGGGATCGGCGTCGGCGGGGCCAGCATCTCCGGGGGCACGCTGCTGAGCGGCTCGGAGATCGGGCACATGAAGCTCGACCGCCTCGACCGGCCCTGCGCCTGCGGGCGGACCGGCTGCTGGGAGGTGGCCGTCGGACTCCAGGCCTTCCTGGACGCGGCCGCGGATCCCGCCGACCGGGTGCACGACCGCTCGGTCGACCTGGCCGAGCGCCTGGACGAACTGCTCGCCCGGGCCGAGGCGGGCGAGCCGCGCACCCTCGCCGCGCTGGCCGTGATCGCCGCCGACCTCTCGCTCGGCCTCAGCGTCCTGGTGGACGTGCTGAACCCCTCGCGGATCGTCCTCGGCGGGTACTTCGCGGTCTTCGGCCGGTACCTGGTGGACGAGGCGCAGCAACTCGTCGACGCGCGCCGGATCTCGCCCGCCGCGCCGCGGGTGGTGGTGGCCGCCTCGACGCTCGGACTCTCCAACGCGGCCCAGGGCGGTGCGCAGCTCACCCTCGAACCGCTCTTCAACGACCCCTCCGGGGTCCGGGTACGGGCGACGATCACCCACGAGGAGCCGGGCGCGGAGCAGGTGTAGCCGGACGGCGCCGCCCGGCGCGCCGCGGGCCCGGCCGGGGCTCCGTCAGGCCGGGGCTCCGTCAGGCCTGGGCGGGCACCGGCTTTTTGGCCGGGGGCGGGACCAGCCTGGACGCGGTGACGTGACACACCACCACGGCCACGATCACCAGCGGCATCACCGTCACCCCGTCCGCTCCGAGCAGCAGCGTGGCGAGCAGGACGGCGGTCATCGGCAGCCGCAGCAGCGCCACCGACATCGCCCCCATGCCCATCGCGGCGCCGGTCACGAACGGGAGCCCGGGCAGGTGGGAGAGGGCGATCCCGCCGGCCGCGCCGATGAACAGAGCCGGGAAGATCGGCCCGCCGCGGAACGCCGAGAGGCAGACGCAGTAGCCGATGCTCTTGCAGGCGACCAGCAGGACCAGCGCGCCCGCGGTGTAGCTGTCCGTGTGCAGCAGGAGCTGTGGCAGCTCGCTCTGGCCGGAGAACAGCACCTCGGAGAAGTCCTTGCCGGTCCCCTCGGCGTAGGCGATCGCCACCCCGGCCGTGACCAGGCCCATCACCGGCGTCCAGAACAGCCGGGAGCCGTTCACCCGCTCCTGCAGACGCAGCGCCGTCCGCTGGATCCCGATGCCGAGGAAGGCCGAGGCGACACCGATCACCAGCGCCCAGCCGAACTGGCCCAGATCGGGCCGGCTCACCTCGGGCAGGCTCGGGATCACCAGCGAGCCGTTGCCCACCCCGGTCCAGGAGCCGATGCCGGTGAAGACCAGCGAGCCGACACCTGAGGCCAGCAGGCCCGGCAACAGCACGATGCCGAGCATCGGCCCGCCGAGGCCGGACGCCTCCATCAGCAGGAACGCCCCGAGCAGTGGCGAGCCGAGCAGGGCGCTGATGGCGGCGAAACTGCCGGAGGCCGCCACCACCGCCTGGGTCGTCTTGTCGGCGTCGGGCCTGATCAGCCGGAACAGGTACAGCGCGATGCCGCCGCCGAGCGCGATGAGCGGGGCCTCCGGGCCGACGACCGCGCCGAGGCCGAGGGAGAACATCGCCGCCAGCAGGATGCCCGGGAGGTCCGCCGCCGGCGGCGCGCCCTTGGTGTTCAGCCCCTCGGCCGGCTGGTGTCCGCCGTTGCCCGGCAGGTACCGGACCGTCAGTGCGACCAGGACACCGGCCACCCCGAGGAGGGGGAGCGGCCACCACACCGGTGCCCCGTCGAAGCCGAGGGCCTTCGGCAGGTCCGTGTACACCGCGTCCTGGAGCTCGGTGACCGCCCGGAGGAAGCCGTACGCACCCGCCGACAGGACGACGCCGAGGACGGCGGCCACGACCAGGAGCATCAGATAGCCCCTGCTCCGCAGCGGGCCGAAGGGGTCCGCGAGGAGGGCGGCGGCGGCAGGGTCCGCGGCCGGCCCGTTCGGTGACGTCAAGGTGCTCCTCGGTGCCGTCCCGCCGGTGGGTGCCGGCGCTCGACGGGGATGCGGTGGCTGGGGCTTGGCGTGGGGAGGACCCGGGCGGCGGGCGCCCGGCGTGGCCGGCGACCGGCCGGGCCCTTTCCGATGATGGCAGCAAGTCCGCGCGATCGGCCGTATTCGTCCGTCCGGCGGCGCCGTGCCGGGTGAGCGCCGTCCCCGTACGCGGGCTCGTGTGCTGGGCGTGCGAGGTGTTCCGGTGGCGCGTCGGCCCGGCCGGTGGAGTTGGAGCAACTCGCGGCCCGCTGGGCCGAGCGGCTCCGCCGTGAGGACGGCGACGAGATGACCGACGACGATCCCCCGGCCCTGGTAAGAGCAGTCGCACGGCTCGCCACGAGCGCCGCAGCCACGGGAGGCAACCTCCACTGCTGGTTCCACTGAGCATTCCGGCATACCGGGTGGTCCGGACCTCGGGGCTCGGGGCGCCCGCCTTCGGAGGGAGTCCGCTCACGAAGGCGCCGACCCGGTGTCCTCCACGGAATCCCCTGGCGAGGTGCTCGGCCGGGCGGCGTAGTCGTCGGTGAGGAGGCTGCAGGTGCACCAGTCACCCGTGCACGGCGTGCCGGCCTCCGCACCGTAGGGGCCGAGACCGCTCATGAGGCGCAGCATCTCGGCACGGTCCGGCGCGTCGAGAACGGGGAGCGCCGCCCGTGGTGTCAGCCGCCAGGCGGCGGGGAGGTCGTCGATGTCACCGACGACCGCTGCGTCGACGAACAGGGTGAAGAGGGGATGCTCAGGGAAGTCGTTGAGCCGCAGGACCCACCAGCGTCCGTCGGCCCGGGCGGCGTAGCGGAAGACCGTGCTGCCCGTGTCGTACCAGGCGGCCCCTGCGGGCAGCACGGGGACAGGCGTCATGACCGGAGCGACGGGGTCGACGGGGCGGACGGGAACTGCCCGGAGGGCGTGCCGAGGCGGCGGCCGTGGGCCGGCGCCGCGTCCGGGGAGTCGGCCGGCGGGCCGCCGGCCGGGTTCTCGCCCTCCCCTGCAGCGTGGGCGGGTCCCGCGCGGTGGCGGACCGTCAAGCCGGTCGACCGCGGCCGGCGGGCCCCTGCGTGGTCGTTCGGTCGCTGACGCGGCGAGCGATGGATGGGCGGCGGATTCTTCGGCACCGACCCATCGTGCAGGCTTCCGCCGCTGGACGCCATGACCAGCGTCCTGGTCGGTGCGGGCGGGGGCCGACGGCGGCGGCGCCCGGCACCCGCGGTGGCAGGCCGGGTTCCTGACGCGCTTCCTGCCCGGACGGATTGCTCCGCCGGGTGCGGGTGCGGGTGCGGGTGCGGGTGCGGGCGCGGCTCGGGCGCGTGCTCGGGCGCGTACGACGGGCCGGTGGTGGGTGCCGCGTGAGACGGTGTCGGGAGGGACGGATCCGCACGTCACCGGCCCGGTCCCGCGCCACGCGCCCGAGGTGGTCGACAAGTGCGGCGCCCGGCCGGCGCACCCGACGAGAGGAACGAGCGAGATGGCAGCCTTCGACGCGAGCGGTGCTCCGGGACAGGCCGCGGAGTCCGTGCCGCCGCTGCTGGAAGTCCTCACCGGGATGACGCTGGGCGCCTTCGAAGCATCGGGCCTGGAGGAGGAGAGCTACCTCCTGGTCCGGATCGCTGCCCTGGTCGCGATGGGAGCCGCGCCCGACTCCTATCTGCTGAACGTCGCCGCCGCCCGGGAGAGCGGCATCCCGCCGGAGCGGGTCCGCGGGGTGCTGGTGGCCCTGGCCCCGCTGGTGGGCACCGCTCGCATCGTCGCGGCCGCCCGGAGCATGGAGGAGGCGCTCGGCGTCACGCTTCTCACGCCCGAGCCGACACCGGAGCCGACGCCGGGCCCGGGCCTCGACTGAGAGGCCCTGGCGGCCCCGGACGCACCGGGGCCCCGGGACGGCCGGCCCCGGGCCTGGCCCTCAGGCCGAGTCGCGGATCACCAGCTCGGTCGGGAGGATCACCGTCGGCTGGGTCTCGCCCGCGATCTGGGCCAGCAGCAGCCGGACCATCTCGTGGCTGATCCGGTCCCAGGGCTGGCGGACGGTGGTGAGCGCCGGGCGGGTGGTCAGGGCGGCCGGCGAGTCGTCGAAGCCGCCGACCGCGACGTCCCCGGGGACGCTGCGGCCGGCCCGGTCCAGGGCGGCCAGGGCGCCGTCGGCCATCAGGTCCGAGGCGACGAAGAGCGCGTCCAGGCCGGGCGCCGCGGCCAGCAGCCGGTCGGTGGCCTGCTCGCCGCCGGCCCGGCTGTAGTCCCCGTACGCCACCAGGCTCTCGTCGAAGGCGATGCCGTACTCGTCCAGCACCTCGCGGTAGCCCTGCAGCCGCTCGACCCCGCCGGGGGTGTCCTGCGGGCCGGCGACGGTGGCGACCCGGCCGCGGCCGGACTCGATCAGGTGGCGCACCATGTCCTTGGCCCCCTCCCGGTCGTCGGCCGCGACGTACGCGACCCGGCCGCGCTGGCCGAGCGGCTTGCCGCAGGAGACCATCGGGATCTCGGCCTCCCGCAGGTGCTCGATCATCGGGTTGCCGCGGTGCGAGGAGACCAGCAGCACCCCGTCCACGTGGCCGGCGGCCAGGTAGCGCACCACCCGGCGGCGTTCCGCCTCGTCGCCCGCCGTCATCAGCAGCAGCGGGATGTCGTGCTCGCCCAGGGCGGCCGTGCAACCCCGCAGCAGGGTGGTGAAGTTGGGGTCCTCGAAGAAGCGCTCCTGCGGCTCGGTGAGCAGGAACGCCACCGAGTTGGACCGCTGGGTGACCAGGTTGCGGGCGTGCCGGTTGACCACGTACCCGAGCTTGCCGATCGCCGCGTTCACCGCCTCCATCGAGGCCGGGCTGACGTTGTGCCCGCCCTGCAGCACCCGCGACACGGTGCCGCGCGAGACACCCGCGACCGCGGCGACGTCATGGATGGTCGGTGCGCGCCGGGGCTTGCCGGCGGGCCGACCGTGGGGTGCTGGTTCCGTCATGGTGCTAAGCGTTCCTTGCGGGGGAGCTGCCGACAAGCGCGGCAGTGGCGGACGGTCAGGACTTTACGGCCCCGGAGAGCAGATCGATGCGCCAGTAGCGCTGGAGTCCGAGGAAGAGCAGGATCAGCGGGATCACCGACAGCAGCGCGCCGGTGATCACCAGGGTGTACAGCGCGGGGGCGTTCGCCCCCTGCTGGAGCAGCGAGTACAGGCCGACCGTGACCGGGAACCGGTGGTCGTCGCCGAGCATGATGTAGGGGAGCAGGAAGTTGTTCCAGATCGCCACGAACTGGAACAGGAAGACGGTGACCAGTCCGGGCACCATCATCGGCAGCGCCACGCTGCGGAACAGCCGGAACTCCTTCGCGCCGTCCACCCGGGCGGCCTCGACCACCTCGTCGGGGATCGCGGCGGCGGCGTAGATCCGCGCCAGGTAGATGCCGTACGGGCTGACGATGCTGGGCAGCAGCACCGACCAGTAACTGTCCGCCAGGCCGGCCTGGGCCATCAGCAGGTACTGCGGGACGGCCAGCGTGATCGGGGGCATCAGCACGCCGGCCAGCAGGATGTTGAAGATCGCGGTACGCCCCCGGAACCGGTACTTGGCGAGCGCGTAGCCCGTGACGCCGGAGAGCGCAGCCGACAGCAGGGCGCCGATGCCCGCGTACAGGGCCGAGTTGGCCATCCACCGCCAGTAGACGCCGCCGCGGTAGGCGGAGAGTTCGGCCAGGTTGTCGAAGAAGCCGCTGCCGGGGGAGAAGGTGAAGGTGGTGAACAGCTCGCCGCTGCTCTTGGTGGCGGCCGTCACCACCCAGAGGATCGGGATCAGGCAGTAGACCGCGCCGAGCAGCAGGAGCAGGGTGGGGATCCAGGCCGTGCGGCGGGGCGGGGCGACGGCGTTGCCGGGGGTGGTGCCCGGTGCGGGGGCGGTGCGGCGGCGGGGGGTCAGGGTGGTGCTCATGGCTCAGCTGCCTCCGTCGGAGCGCTTGTTGACCAGCTTGAGGAAGCCGAAGGACAGGACCAGCGTCGCGGCCGCGACGACCACCGAGGTGGCGGCGGCGGAGTGGATGTCCCCCTGGACGAAGGCGTCGCGGTAGACCTTCATCAGCGGGCTCCAGGTCGAACTCATGCTGTTGGTCAGGGGCTTGAGGGTCATCGGCTCGCTGAACACCTGCAGGGTGGCGATCATCGAGAAGAAGAAGGTGAGCACCAGCGAGGGCAGCACCATCGGGATCTTGATCCGCAGGGCGATCTGCAGCTCGGAGGCGCCGTCGAGGCGGGCCGCCTCGTACAGCTCGACCGGGATGGCCCGCAGCGAGGTGTAGATCACGATCATGTTGAAGCCGGTGCCGCCCCAGACCGCGATGTTGGCGAGCGCCACGAACAGTCCGTTGCCGTGCAGCAGGTCCGGCCCGCCGATGCCGGCCTTGTCCAGCAGGAAGTAGCCGGGGCTGACGGTCGGCAGGTAGAGGAAGCCCCAGAGCAGTGAGGCGACGATGCCGGGCACGGCGTACGGCAGGAAGATCGCGAGCCGGGAGAAGGTGCCGAGCCGGACCCGGGGGGTGTCCAGCAGCAGGGCGAGCAGCAGCGCCCCGCCGAGCATGGCCGGGACGAGCAGCCCGCCGTACAGCAGGGTGCGGCCGGCGCCGGCCAGCAGCTCCGGGTCGCCGAGGGCGGAGGTGTAGTTGGACAGGCCCGCCCAGACCTCGGTGCGGGCGTGCGAGCCGAGGCCCAGGCCCTTGACCTGGACGGCGCGGAAGCTCAGGTGGAGGGCGTAGCCGATCGGCACCGCGAAGAAGAGCGTGAACAGGATGACGGCCGGCGTGAGGAAGGCGTACGGGGCGAGGCGCCGGGACGGGCGGGGCTGGTGGGACGCCATGGCGGTCCTAGGGAGTCGGGGGGGATCGGCGCCCGGGGGCCGCGCCGTGCGGCGGGGCCCCCGGGCCGGGCTGGCGGGCGGTCAGCCCTCGGTCTTGAAGCCGTTCTTCTTCAGGTCGGCGACGGTGGCCTGCTGCATGGCGGTCAGCGCGGCGGAGAAGTCGCCCTTGTCCTGGGCGGCCTTGCCGAAGGCGTCCTTGAAGGTGGAGTAGGCGACGTTGACGTTGGGGCCCCAGGCGGCGGGGGCGGTGTTCTTCGCGATCGCGGCGGCCTGGGTGTAGAAGTCCGCCTGGTTGGCGAAGAACTCCGGCGCGGTGGCGAGCGCGCCGCCGCTCTGGGCGGCGGTCGCGGCCGGGTAGATGCCGGCCTCCTTGACCAGCGCGGCGACGGCCTCCGGGTCGGTGTTCAGCCAGCCGGCGAACTGCGCGGCGGCGGCGCCGTGGCCGGCCTTCGCGGCGCCGGTGGTGACGCCCGTGGTGGAGCCGCCCCAGCTGCCGGTCACGGACTCCCCGGCGTTCCACTGCGGGAGCGGGGCGATCGCCCACTTGCCCTTGGTGTCGGGGGCGGAGGAGGTGAAGACGCCGGGTGCCCAGACGGCGGAGACCCAGGCGATCTGGCTGCCGTCGTTCAGCGCCTTGCTCCAGGCCGGGGTGTACATCGGCTGGTTGTCGATCGCCCCCTCCTTCACCAGGCCGCCCCAGAAGTCGGCGACCTTCTTGCTCGCGGCGTCGTCGATGCCGACCTTCCAGGTCTCGCCGGAGGCGGTCCACCACTTGGCGCCGGCCTGCTGGGCCAGGCCGGCGAACAGGCCGGAGTCGTTGGCCGAGAAGGTGGTGAGGGCCTTGGCCGGGTCCTTCTGCTTGAGCTGCCGGGCGGCGTCGGCGAACTCGGCCCAGGTGGTGGGCACCTTCAGCCCGTACTGCTGGAAGAGGTCCTGCCGGTAGTAGAGGGCGAGCGGCGCGGTGTCCTCGGGGACGGCGTACACGGCGTCCGAGCCGAGCGTGACCTGCTGCCAGACCCCGGCGGCGAACTTGTCCTTGACGCCCGCCGTCTCCTTGGCGATGTCGGCGAGCACGTCGTTGCTGACCAGGGTGGGCAGGGCCTGGTACTCGGCCTGGAGCAGGTCGGGGGCGTTTCCGGCCTTGGCGGCGGTGATGGTCTTGGTGACCAGGTCGTCGCCGGAGGCCTGCTTCTGGACGCTGACCTGGATGTCCGGGTGCGCGGCGTTCCAGATCGCGGCCACCTTGTCCATGTTCGGCGTCCAGGACCAGAAGGTCAGCTTGACCGGCCCGGCGGCGGGCCCGGCGGCGTCGGAGCCGCTGCCGCTGCTTCCGCAGGCGGTCAGCGCGAGCGCGGCGCAGAGCGTGGCGGCCGTGGCGAGGGCAAGGCGACGGGGCATGGATCCTCCCGGGATCACGGCTGGGGGAGCGGGGAAGGGTGGGGGGCACGACGTACGGGAGGTGGCCTCCGGTGCTCCCGGGGCCACGACCGTCGCTGTGCACGTTCACAGTACGGAAACGCAGCGGATACTTGTCAATCCCCAGCCTCATACGGTTATGTTGCCGAAACACAGAGCGCCCAAGGCTGTGTACGTTCACAGTTCTTCCCGATGGAGCATCCATGGAACACCCGCTGACCCGCGACAACACCCCGGAGGCGGCCGCCGGGCCCTTGGACCGGCCCCGCCGGCCCGTCGGGCTGGAGACGCTCGCCTACGGCGGGGACTACAACCCCGAGCAGTGGCCGGAGGAGGTCTGGCCGGAGGACGTCCGGCTGATGCGCGAGGCCGGCGTCACCATGGTCAGCGTCGGGATCTTCTCCTGGGCCCTGCTGGAGACCGAACGCGGCGCGTACGACTTCGGCTGGCTCGACCGGCTGCTCGACCTGCTGCACGCGAACGGGATCCGGGTCGACCTCGGCACCCCCACCGTGGTGCCCCCGGCCTGGTTCTACCGCGACCACCCCGAGGCGCTGCCGGTCAACCGCGAAGGCGTCCGGTACGAGTTCGGCTCACGCGGCGCCATCTGCCACAGCTCGCCCGCCTACCAGCAGGCCGCCGCCTCGATCACCGAGCAACTCGCCCGGCGCTACGGCAAGCACCCCGCCGTCGCCCTGTGGCACGTCCACAACGAGTACGGCGTGCCGGTCAGCGCCTGCTGGTGCGAGACCTCCGCCGAGCACTTCCGCCGCTGGCTCACCGAGCGGTACACCACCCTCAAGCAGCTCAACGAGGCCTGGGGCACCACCTTCTGGGGCCAGCACTACACCAGCTGGGACGACATCCGCCCGCCCCGGCTCACCCCCACCGCCGGCAACCCCGCCCAGCAGCTCGACTGGGCCCGCTTCACCAGCGACGCGCTGCTGGACAACTTCCGGCGCGAGCGGGACATCCTGCACCGCCTGGCCCCCGGCATCCCGGTCACCACCAACTTCATGACCGCGCTCTCCCAGTGCGAATCCCTCGACTACTGGGCCTGGGGCCGCGAGGTCGACCTGGTCGCCAACGACCACTACCTGGTCGCCGAGGGCGAGCGGAACCACATCAACCTCGCGATGTCCGCCGACCTCACCCGCTCGGTCGCCGGCGGCCGGCCCTGGCTGTTGCTGGAGCACTCCACCGGCGCGGTCAACTGGCAGCCCCGCAACCTCGCCAAGCAACCCGGCGAGATGGCCCGCAACAGCCTCGCCCACGTCGCGCGCGGCTCCGACGGCGCGATGTTCTTCCAGTGGCGGGCCTCCCGGCACGGCGCCGAGAAGTTCCACTCCGCGATGCTCCCGCACGCGGGCACCGACAGCCGGATCTGGCGCGAGGTGGTCGAACTCGGCTCCGCGCTCGGCTCGCTGGGCGAGGTCCGGGACAGCAGGGTGGTCGCGGACGCCGCCGTCCTGTGGGACTGGCAGTCCTGGTGGGCGCAGAGGCTGGAGTGGCGGCCCAGCGTCGACCTGGACGCCCGCGAGCGGGCCGACAGCTGGTACGCGGCCGCCTATGACCGCCACCTCACCGTCGACTTCGCCCACCCCGAGGCCGATCTCGCCGGGTACCCGCTGGTGCTCGTCCCCGCCCTGTACCTGATGACCGAGGCCGCCTCCCGCAACCTGCGCCGCTACGTGGAGAACGGCGGCACCCTGGTGGTCTCCTGCTTCTCCGGCATCGTCGACGAGCACGACGCCGTGCACCCGGGCCCGCACCCCGGCGCGCTGCGCGAGGTCCTCGGCCTCACGGTCGAGGAGTTCGCACCGCTGCGGGCCGGCCAGCGGGTCAGGCTCACCGGCGACGGGGACGGGGCCGAACCGACCGGCGACGGGGCCGAACTGACCGGTGACGGGGCCGAACTGACCGGTGACGTGTGGTCGGAGTTCGTCGTGCCGCGCGGCGCCGAGACCCTCTGGCGGTACGCCGACGGACCGGCCGCCGGGCACGCCGCCGTGACCCGCCACGCCCTCGGCGCCGGCTCGGCCTGGTACGTCTCCAGCCGCCTGGACGCCGCCGGCCTTGACAGCGTGCTCGCCCGGGCGGCCGCCGAGGCAGGCCTGCCGGAGCGCGAACTGCCCCGCGACGTCGAGGTGGTGGAACGGGCCGGTGCACACGGCCGGTACCTCTTCGCCGTCAACCACAGCGGCGCCGACGCCCGCGTCCCGCTTCCCGGCGACGGCGTCGAACTGCTCACCGGCGCACCCGTGTCCGGCACCCTGGACGTCCCCGCGGGCACCACCCGCGTCGTCCGGCTCTGACTTCTGCCCGGCCCGCCGAGGGTCGGTCCGGGCAGGTGCCCCGCCCCGGCCCGGCGGCCGTCTCCCCAGCGTACGGCCGCCGGGCCGCACCCCCACGGCTCCACCTCCCCCACCCCACCTCATCGCCAAGGACGACGATGCCCCAGGGAACCAGGCGCCTGCTCGCCAGCAGCGCCGCCTCGCTCGTGATCGCCGCCGCCACCACGGTCGCGCTCCCCACCACCTCCGCACAGGCGGCCGTCACCGTCACCAACCCCGGCTTCGAGACCGGCGGCGCCGGCACCGCGACCCCCACCGGATGGTCCACCTACTCCGCCGGCGGCCAGAACGCCGCCTCGTACACAGAGGCCGGCGGCCACGGCGGGTCCTACCGGCTCACGCACTGGTCGGCCACCGCCTACAAGGTCGAGACCTACCAGTACCTCTCCGGCCTCACCAACGGCAGCTACACGCTGACCGCCTGGGTCCGCTCCAGCGGCGGGCAGAACGCCGCCTACCTCGCACTGAAGGGCTGCGGCGGGGCCGAACAGCGCACCGACCTCCCGGTCACCCCGAACGGCGGCTGGATCCGACTGGTCACGCCCGTCTCGGTGACCAACGGCCAGTGCACGATCAGCGTCAACTCCGATGCCAACGCCGGGAACTGGCTGAACGTCGACGAAATCACGCTGACCTTGGGCAGCACCGGAGTGGCCGCCCGCGGCGTCGACGTCTCCACCCTGAAGAAGAGCGAGGACAAGGGCGGCACCTACGCCTACGCCGACGGCACCGCCGCCGACGCCCTGACCGTCCTGCACGCGGCCGGCGCCAACTACGCCCGGCTGAAGGTCTGGGTCGACCCCGCCGACGGCTACAACTCCAAGGCCAGGGTGCTGACCATGGCCGCCCGCGCCAAGGCACTCGGCATGAAGATCCTCATCGACTTCCACTACTCCGACGTCTGGGCCGACCCGGGCGCCCAGACCAAGCCCTCGCCCTGGGCCTCGTACACCGCCACCCAGCTCGGCACCGCCGTGTACAACCACACCTACGACGTGCTGAACGCCCTCAAGGCGCAGGGCACCACCGCCGACATGGTGCAGATCGGCAACGAGATCAACGGCGGCATGCTCTGGCCGGAGGGCTCCACCGCCAACTGGACCAACCTGGCCTCCTTCCTCACCCAGGGCGCCGCGGCCGCGAAGGCCGTCAGCTCCTCCACCCAGGTCATGCTGCACCTCGCCAAGGGCGGGGACGACGCCGGCGCCCGCACCTTCTTCGACAACGCGGTGTCGCGCGGCGTGCCGTTCGACGTCATCGGGCTCTCCTACTACAGCTACTGGCACGGCCCGCTGAACGACCTGCAGACCACGCTCGACGACATGGCCGCCCGGTACGGCAAGAAGGTCGCCGTGGCCGAGACGGCCTACGCCTTCACCCTCGACAACAAGGACTCCCTCGAGAACAACCTCGCCACCACCGCCCAGTTGACGACCGGCTACCCGGCCACCCAGGCCGGCCAGGCCGCCGCGCTGCGCGACGTGCTCAACGTGGTCGAGGCCGTGCCAGGCGGCAAGGGGCTCGGGGCCTTCTACTGGGAGCCGGCCTGGACTGCCGTGCCCGGCAACGGCTGGGACCCGGCCGATCCCGCCTCGGGCAACGCCTGGGAGAACCAGGCCCTGTTCGACTACGCCAACCGGCCGACCGCCGCGATGAGTTGGCTGAACCACCGCTGACGGGGCCGACGCCCGCCCGGTCGTGCCCGGTCCGGTCCCCGTACGGGCCGGGCACGACCGGGATCCGCGTCCGCTCGGGCGCCCTGTGCCCCGCCGTCAGGTGTAGCCGCTCAGCGCCGCTGTCACCACCACGGCGGTGTACTCCATCGTGAACGCGCCGCCCAGGGCGTCGACGGCGGCGCCGACACCGGCCAGCAGCTCGGCCAGCCGGGCCGGCGGGAGCCGGCTGTGGTCGCCCTGGGTGGGCAACTGGTCCAGCCATTCGTCGCGGGAGTACGGCAGGGTCCAGTCGAACCGCCACTGCTCCGGCTCGCCGAAGGCGCCCGCCTGCCGGATGCCGTCGGCGGCCCGGTCGAACAGGGTCGAGTACCCCGCCAGGGCGGGCGTGGGCAGCCGGTAGGCGCGCGCCGCCAGCGATTCGGGCGCGAGCCGGTCGTAGACCGCCGCGAACGCCTCGGCGGCCTCGGCCGGGCTCCGCCCGCAGGTGTCGGCCGGCCTCCCGCTGCTTGCCGAGGCCACCACGATGATCGCCACGTACCTCGCCGCCGAGCGGGAGGCGGGCCGGATCGCCGCGGACGCCGACATCGACACCCTCGCCCCCACTCTGATCGGGGCCGGCCACCTGCTCTTCGCCGGCGCCGCCGGTGCGCAGCCCGAGAGCGAGGCGCTCGGCAGGACCGTCGCCACCGTCCTCGCGGGGGTGCTGCCGCGCCCGGCGGGCTGACCTGCGGGCCGCCGGGCAGGACCGCGGCGGGAGCTGTCACCTGCCGGCACCGGAGTGGCCCGGAGCCGCCCTTCGGTGGTCAGGACGTGCCGTGCACCTGGATCAGGGCGTGCGTGCCGCTGGTGCGCCAAGGGGTGCCGTAGGCGTCCAGATCGGCCACCACCTGCTCGTCCAGGCCCACCACCACGTCCGACTTGAGGGTGCGCAAGGCCGCCACGGGCGAGGGGAAGTGGCCGGCAACCTCGGCGAACGGCGTGATGGCGGGCCAGAGTCGGTCCCCGACCAGCCGGCGGTAGTTGAGATCGCCCTTGAGGATCGTCAGCGCCGCGCCGGCGAACTCGGCCCGCAGATCGGGCGGCATCTCGTGGTACGGCAGCGGCGCGCAGAAGAACGGATGGGTGCGGACCGTCAGCCGACCGGTGGTCATGGCCTGCCGGAGCCGCAGGCCGATCCGGCCGGCCTCGGGCTCGGGGGATGAGCACAACCGCCGCAGCGTGGCCAGGACGTCGGCCATGGTCGCGTCGGACACGTAGTACGGGTACGGCTTCACGTACAGCACGACCTCGGCGGCCAGGGCCTCGGTCAGCAGGTGGTCGACCAGGACGAGGTCCGGCAGCAGTTCGCGGCCGGCATTGTCCGCGACCAGGCAGACCAGGGCCCGCACCGCAGGGTCCGGCGCCGCGAGCAGCAGCCGGCTGTCGTCGGCGACCAGCCCCGCCGGCCGGCCCTCCACCGGGGTGGCCGTGAGACCGAAGCTGAGGTCCGCGCGGTTGCCCCAGAGGGAGGAGGCCAGCAGCGCCTCCGTCCGCTGCTCCACCGCGAGCCCCGGCAGCTCGCCCAGGGCGGCGAGCTCCTCGTCGACCGCAGGGCCGGCCAGCTCGGCGTCCTTGAAGGGGGCGAACGGATCGACACCCCGCCAGGCGCCCGGCCCGAACCAGCCGGTGGCCGCCAGCAGCCGGCGGTAGAAGTAGCTCTCGGCCCAGAGGAACGGCGCCTCGCCCCACGGCGCGCCCCAGACGTCCCGGCCCCACTCCAGCCACAGTTCGTGGTCGTCACCGTCGTCGGTCAGCGGCCGCAGCAGGCCGGTGGTGCTCTCCGCGAGCAGCTCCTCGACCGCCGCCCGCTCGGCGGGCCCGTAGGGCAGCGCGTCGAGCACCTGCTGGACGAGCTTCGGGTGGCGCTCGTGGAAGACGCTCCAGGGGAACGAGCCGGGGACGTCGCTGCGGATGGTGGGCGCCGGTGACACGTGGGTGGCTGTCCTTCGGTACGGGGCTGCCGCGCGGGGATCGCGGGTGGGGCCCAGTCTCGCACCGTCCGGCGGGTGGGCACCGGACCGGCGGGCGGTCGGCCGGGGTGCGGAGGTGTGCGGTCACCCGGTCGGCCTGACGCGCTGGTACCGGGAACGCCGACGGGCGGGGTATCGAGAACACCGAGGGCGCGGGTCACCGGGAGCACGGGTGCCGGGGAACGCCGACGGGCGGGGGCGCCGTGTGTCGCCACACGGCACCCCCGCCCGCCCCCTTCCCCGGATCGGCGGAGGGTCAACTCGCCTCGTCCGTCGCCTCCGTGACGTCGAGGCCGGCCGGTGCTCCGGCTGCCCTCCGGCGGGCGGCCGACGGTTTCACCCGCCGGCCGCCCGCCGGAGGCCCTCCCTCACCCCGGTCCGCGCCGATCCCTGCCGTCCGCCCACTGAACCCCTCTCGGGCGGGCGGCGTTCCGGCCGCGGCTCGTCCCCCAACGGGCCGCGGTGGCTTCGGGCCGGGTCAGATCCGCTGCCAGAGGGCCGGCACGATCGGCGGTTCCCAGCCGGTCTGGGCCTGGTGCCCCTGGAGGCAGCGGTAGCTGATCCCGCCGTAGGTGACGATGTCGCCCGCCTGGTAGACGGTGCCGGCCGCCCACGTCCCGCCGCCCTGGTCGCCGCCGACGACCAGCGAGTAGGTGGTGCTGTGGGTGGCGGAGCCGGTACCGGTCACGGTGATCGTGTAGGTGCCGGCGGCGGTGCCCGCGCCGACCGAGACGGTCATGGTGGCCGAGGAGCCGGACTGTACCGAGGCCGGGCTGAACGAGACGGTGGTGCCGCTCGGCTGGCCGGAGGCGGTCAGGTTCACCGTCTGGGCGCTGCCGCCGGTGGTGGCGGTGGCGACCGTGGCGGTGGTGGAGCCGCCGGCGGTGGTGGTGCCGGTCGTCGGGTTCACCGAGAGGGAGAAGTCGTTGGTGGGGGTGGTGCCCCCGACCGAGGTCTTCCACAGGGTGTACGCGACGCCGTCGGCGCTGCGGTCCAGCACGGTGGCGTTGATGTTGCTGCTGGTGTCGCAGGCCGAGTGGTAGCAGGAGTCGTAGGCCCGGTTCGCGGTGCCGCCCCACTTGGCCGCCTGGTTGGCGGTCTTCACGGCGCTGGCGCCGGCCGCGTAGCCGGAGGTGGGGATGCCCGCCTGCTGGAACGAGTAGTCGTCGGAGCGGCCCTGGCCCTCGACGTTCTCCTCGGGCTGGACGTTCAGCGAGTCCCAGTACGCCTTCATCGGCGCGGAGGCCGCGGAGGTGAGGTTGTTGATGAAGTAGCCGGCGTTGGGCGAGCCGACCATGTCGAAGTTGTAGTAGCCCTTGATGGCGCTGCGCTGGGTGGAACTGAGCTGGTTCACATAGTGCTTGGAGCCCTGAAGGCCCTGCTCCTCACCTGTCCACCAGGCGAAGCGGACGTGCCGGGTCAGGGTCGGGTTCTGCTGGGCGAGCGCGAGCGCGTTCTCCAGCAGGACGGCCGAGCCGGAGCCGTTGTCGTTGATGCCGGGCCCGGCGGCGACGCTGTCCAGGTGGGCGCCGAACATGGTCACCTGGTCGGCGGGGCCGCCCGGCCAGTCCGCGATCAGGTTGTTGGAGACGTAGGTGCAGCTGGTGCAGGACTGCTCGGTGACGGTGTAACCGGCCGCCTGGAGCTTGCCCTTGACGTACGCCAGCGACTGCGAGTGCCCCGCGGTGCCGGCCCGGCGGTTGCCGCCGTTCTGCGAGCCGATGGTGTTCAGCTGGGCGAGGTGGGCCTGCACGTTGGCGACGCTGATGTCCGGTGCGTTGCCGCCGGGGTTGCCGCCGCCCACGGTGAGCGAGTACTGCGCGGTGTGGGTGGCGGTGCCGCTGCCGGTCACGGTGATGGTGTAGCTTCCGGCCACCGCCGTGGCGGAGGCGCTCACCGTCATGGCGGAGGACGAACCCGCCTGCACGGACGACGGGTTGAAGCTGACCGTGACGCCGCTCGGCTGGCCGGAGGCGGTGAGGTTGACGGTCTGCGCGCTGCCCGAGGTGACGGCGGTGCTGACCGTGGAAGCGGTCGAGGCGCCGGGCTGGACCGACCCGGCGGCCGGGCCGAGCGTCAACGAGAAGTCGTTGCTGCCGGACGGGGTGCAGGTCGGGTCGCCGGCCTGGGCGGGGACGCTGACCGCGTCCCAGGCCGCCTTCGCCCGGTTGAACATGGTGCAGCCCGGGTCCAGGTTCTTGGCCGCCGTCAGGGTGGCCGTCCGGTACCGCTTGTAGGTCATCCCGCTGGTCTTGAGCAGCATGCCGCCGTAGAACACCCGGCCGGCGTCGCGGATGCCGATCCCGGTCACGGAGGAGCTGTTGCAGGTCGGGCTGGACGGCTTGCCGCCGCCGGGGGCCGAGCCCTCGGCCAGCAGGTAGAACCAGTGGTTCAGCGGGCCGGCCGCCGCGTGCTCCTCGGTGTTGGGGATCGAGGCCGAGTAGCAGTTGGGGTTGTTGCCGACCAGCGAGGGGTTGTACATGTTCCGGATCGGCCCGCTGCCGACCAGGTTGATCATCTCGCCGACGGTGTAGTCGGGGTTGTCGTACGGGGACGGCTCGGCCGCGTACGCCTCGGTGAGGGCGCCCATGATGTCGCCGGTCGCCTCGCCCAGGCCGGACTCGTTGTTGGCGCCGCCGGGAGTGTACTGGTCGATGCCGTGGCCGAACTCGTGGCCGACGACGTCGATCGAGGCGATCCACTCGTTGGCGTTGTTGTGGCCGATGGATATCGACGAGCCGTCCCAGTAGGCGTTGACGTCGTTCAGGCCGACCTTGACCGGCCAGCTGCCGCCGTTGCCGTTGTGGCCGTTGCGGCCCAGCCAGTCGCGGAGCATGTCCCATTCCTTCTGCGCCGCGAACATCACGTCGGCGCAGCCGGTCTCCTTGCTGGTCGGGTTGCCGGTGCCCCAGGAGTCGCTGGACTTGGAGAAGACCTGGCCGCTGCTGTAGTCGGCGCAGCTCAGCCCGGAGCGGTTCGGGTCGCGCAGCGAGTAGGAGCTGCCGGAGCCCGTGGTGCTGATGGTCAGCGGTGCGGGGCCGTTCCACCGGCTGTTGATGGTGCCGGCCTTGACGTCGTCGTAGCTGTCGATCAGCACGCCCGTCCGGGCGTCGACGAAGACGTGCTGGTGGCTGGGGGCGGTCGCGGTCCGGCCGGTGAGCACGGTCTCCCAGGCGAGCCGGCCCTTGCCGTCCTTGACCCGGACGACCAGCCGGTGCGAGTCGACGGCGTATACGGCCGCGAGGGCGCCGCGGGAGGTCTGCTCGGCCTGCGCCGCGCCGACCACGGGGGTGGTCGGTACCCCGACCGGCCCGGTGGACGCCGACTGGGTGGCCCGGACCCGACCCTGCCCGTCGGCGATCACGACGGCGTCGCCGCCGACCACCGGCAGGCCGCGGTAGCTGCGCTCGTACGCCACCGAGTACATGCCGTCGATCCACGGGGTGACGGTGTGCCGCTCGTAGCTCTCGCCGGGGCCCTTGGCGAGCGAGTCCAGGCCGGCGGCGGCCGCCTGGTCGGCGGCGGACACGGCGGCGGCAAGGGCGCTGGGCGGGGGAGTGGTGGGCCCGCCCGGCTTGGCCGACGCCGATCCGGCGCTGGTGGCCATCATGCCTGCCAGGACGGCCAGGGTTGTCCCGGCCGTCAGCATTCTGCGTTTGGTGGTTCCGTGCTGCATCGAGGCTCCTCGAACGTGGGGGTCCTCGAGCGCGGACGGTGCCGCGGTGGTTCGCCCGGTACGCCGCCGGGGAGGGCGGGTCGTACCGGGGTGTCCGCGCTCGGGTGCCGGAACCCTCACATGTCGTCATGTCCGGAGCAATGGTCTAGTCATGTTCAACGGCGCTTCGGCAAGTTCTGTCAAGCCGCCTGTGCGGCAAAGTGGTTGAGACCATCTCATGTACGGAGCGCCGTTCCTCCAGTACCGTCCTGGCACGGAGGGCGCCCCGACGCGCCCGTCGACCCAGCGACCAGGGGGAGCCGCCGTGCAACGGACCCACGCCGTCACGCGTACCGCCGGGCCTGCCGTCCCCCCGCCGGGGGCCCCGGCTCCCACGTTCCTCACCCCGCTACCCCCGGCGGCGGCACCCCCCGCGGCGCCCGTCGCGGCGCCCGTCGCCGCGTACCCGGCATCCGGCGGCCCCCGGCGGGTGTTCGGCGCCCGGCTGCGCCACTGGCGCCGGAGCGCCGGCCTCACCCAGGCCCGGCTGGCCGCCCTGGTCGGCTACGACCACACGGCCATCAGCAAACTCGAACACGGCACCCGCCGGGCCACCCCGCGGCTGGCCGCCCGGCTCGACGGCCTGCTGGCGGCCGACGGCGACCTGCTCGCCGCCTTTCGCGCGGCCGAGGAGCGCGAGGAGCAGGCGGAGCACGTGGAGCCCGGCCCGGCAGGGCCGGGCGGAGCCGTCCGTCCGCCGCTGCCCGGCTGGCCCGCGCCCGAGCGGACACCCGCCGTATTACCGCCGCTGGACGGCCTGCTGCCCGCCCGCCTCCCCGACTACGGACTGCTCTGCCCGCTGCACGGCGCCACCGGCTGCGCCGTCCCCTCGGCCACCGACATCGCCGCCCTGCACGCCGAGTTCTGCGCCACCGCCCCCGACGGCCCGCCACGGACGGACGCCGACACCGTGCACGCCCTCACCGGCCTGCTCGCCGTCCACATCCGGGCGGGCGAGGAGCATGCCCACCCGGGCATCGCCGCCGCCGTCGAACACACCCTGCGGGTCATCGTCCGGCAGCTGCCGCTGGCACCGGCCGACCCGCGCCGCCCGCTCGCCCGGCTCGCCGCCGAGTACGCCCACGCCGCCGGGGTCCTGCGGATGCAGCGCGGCCGCAACGCCACCGCGATGGCCTGCTTCGACCGGGCGCTCAGCTGGTCCGAACTGGCCGACGACCCGGCCACCCAGGTCGCCGCCCTCAGCGACATGAGCACCCTCGCCCGGCTGGAGGGCGACGCCGCCTCCGCCCTGGGCTACGCCCGCGAGATCACCCGCGCGGCCCCCGGCCGGCACTGGGCCGGCGCCATGGCCCAGGTCTACCAGGCCCGCGCCCACGCCCTGTCCGGCGACGTCCGCGAGACCGTGCGGCACGTCGGCCGAGCCCGCCTGCACCTCGACCACATCGGGTCGAGCGACGAGTCCGACGCCCCCTGGCTCACCATCGCGTCGATGCACCTACGGGTGGAGTCCGGCGCCGCGGCCGCCCTGCGCGACGCCGCCGCGGCCGTCGGCGACCCCAGCCTCGCGCTCCGCGCCCTGGACGCCGCCGGCACTGCCCTGGCACTGCTGGCGCCCGAACAACTCCCGTCCGCGCGGCTGCTGTTCACACTCCGGATCGCCGACTGCCACCTCTGCGCCGACGATCCCCAGGCCGCCGTCGCCCTGCTGCGTCCGGCCCTGGAGGACCCCACCGTCAAGATCGCCGGCATGCCCGCCCTGGTCGGCCACGAACTGCGCGGCCTACGCGACCGGCTGGCCGCCCGCCGCGGCGGCCCGCCCGAACTCGCCGCCGCGGCCCGCCGACTGGACGAACTGGCCCGGTGAAGAGCGGACACCGGGCAAGTCCCTGCGGCGGTCGGGCGGTCGGGCGGGCGGGCGGGCGGCCCGGTCGGGCGGGCGGCCCGGTCGGCTACGCCGGAGGCCGCACCCACGGAGCGAACCGCTGACCGGGGGCGGCGTCCTCCCGCCGGTACCGCAGCACCAGCCCGGGCACGACCTCCAGCCGCTCCGCGGCCACCAGACACACCCTCAGCCCCTCACCTGTGCGAACGGACCGACCGGCTCACTCCCGGCCCGAGCACCCGCCGGGCCTCCGGTGGCGGCAGGCCCGGTCACGACCGGTAGTACTGCTCGACGGGAACGCGCGCCTCGTCGAACAGGGCCGGGCCGTCCTGGGCGACCGTCGGCCAGGCCCCGGACACCGGATTGAGCTCGACGAGCTGCTCGGTGGCGAGCGCGAAGACGACCCGGCCGAGGCCGGAGCGGGCGATGCCACCGGTGCACATGCCGCAGGGCTGGCAGCTGGTGTACATGGTGGTGCGGGCGGCGGTGTCGGCGTCGAGCTCGCGGGCCGCCCAGCGGGCGAGCTTCAGCTCCGGGTGGGCGCTGATGTCGTTGTCGCTGCGCACCGTGTTGTGGGCCTCGACGAGGACGGTCCCGTCCGCAGCGGCCAGCAGGGAGCCGTACGGCGCGTCGCCGAGGGTCACGGCGTTGGCCGCGAGGGCGATCGCACGGCGCAGAAGCTGCTCGTCGGCAGGGGTGATCACGAGGCGGTCCTCCAGAGGTCGGCCACGGTGGCGAGGGCCTGCCAGGCCGCGTGCGGCCGGCGGGTTTCCTCCGGATCCCCGTGGTAGGGGTCGAGCAGGACGGTGTCGGCGCCGAGTTCGCGGAGCTGGTGGAGATCGTCGAGGACCTGCTCCACGCTGCCGGTGCCGGCGAGCCGCCCGGGGTCGTCGATCGGTGCGGGGGTGAGCCGCAGGGCAATGCGCGGTGAGAACCCCGGCAGTGAGTGGTTCGCGAGAACGGAGCGCATCGCCGGGAGGGTGGCCCGCAGCGGGTGCCAGGCGTCCGCGAACCTGATGGCGCGCCGGACGGCGGCCTCGCTGTGGCCGCCGACCCAGATCGGGATCGGGGCGGCGCCGTCGTCGGCCTCCTCGTCCCAGGTCTTGCGCAGGACGGCGAGGTGCTCGTCGGTCAGCCTGCCGCGCGCGGTGTACGGGACGCCGAGCGCCGCGAACTCCTGACGCGACCAGCCGACGCCGACCCCCAGTACCAGCCGCCCGCCGCTGAGCCGGTTGAGATTTCCGGCCATGCGGGCCACCAGCAGCGGATGCCGGTACGGCAGGATCAGCACCGTGGTACCCAGTCGCACCGTGCTGGTGACGCCGGCCAGCCAGGACAGCGTGGTGAACGGCTCGTAGAACGGCTCCGGGTACCGCTCGGCCACCTCCGGGGTGACGGCCACGTGATCCGACACCATGAGGAGGCCGAAGCCGAGCCCCTCCACGACCTGCGCCCACTCGCGCAGCACGCCGGGATCGGTCCCGGGCCCGAAGTTCGGTACGTTCACGCCAAGTTGCATGATCCGAGGCTATCTCGGCGATCATGACGCATGGAAGATTGTTCTCCCGGTGATCCTCGGATTCTGCCGCCGTTCTGCCGGTAGAATCGCGATATGGCCGTGAATCTTGACGACGTGGACTGGGCGATCATCGGTGAGCTGCAGCGGGAGGCACGCATCTCCCTCAGCGAGTTGGGGCGGCGGGTGAGCCTCAGCTCCTCCGCCACCACCGAACGGGTCCGGCAGCTGGAGGCGGCGGGCGTCATCGCCGGCTACCACGCCGTGGTCGACCTGGCGAAGGTCGGCTACCCCGTGCTCGCCGTCGTCCGGCTCAAGTACCCGGGCAACCACCACCAGCCGCTGCGCCGCCTGCTCGCCGAACGGCGGGAGATCCTGGAGTGCCTGCGTACCACCGGCGACGACTGCTACACCCTGAAGGTGGCCGCGACCTCGATGGAGCACCTGGAGACACTCATGGACGAACTGGCCGGCTTCGGCAGCACGACCACCAGCGTCGTCTACAGCCAGACCCTGCCCTACCGGGGACCCGAGCGGCCCTGACGCGCAGCCGGCCCAGCAGAATCCCGTCCGCTCGCCCGCCCACCGGCGGCGGTGAGCCGGGTCCGACCGTCCGTCAGGCGGTGCAGCGCGAGCAGGCACCAGCCACGGTATCCGGTGGCGGCGCTGTTCGAAGTCGGGGCAGTATCACGCACCGGTCGTGGTCGGCCGACGACGGACCGTCCCGGCATCGCGGGCGGACGGATCCCGGTGCCATCGGTGGCCGGCCCCGGTGCTCGTCCAACGGCGCCGACGGCGCCCGACCTTGATCGACTTTCGGCGCAGGCGTCAACCGACCAGACGGCGCCGCCAGTCCAAGGGGGTGACGGTGATGGCACTGCCCGGGTCACCGTCCCAGTCGGTGCGCAGGCCGACCGCTGCGAGCGCCGCGACGACCTCGCGGCCGATGGACGCGGTGGTCTCCGTGGTCCCGTCGAAGCCGCCGTAGAGGAGCGTCAGTCCGTGGCCGGCGGCGGCGGAGTCCGTGCACTGGGTGTGGAAGTAGACGAAACCCCGGGCGTCGGGCCCGCCTTCGCCGCCGATCTCCGCCTGGCCGCAGCTGCGGCAGCAGGTGAAGTGCTCCCGGGCGGTCAGGCCGGACGCCTGCAGGGCGGTGAACGCGCGGGTGAGCCGCTCGGGGTCGGTCTCGCCCTGCCAGTCGGTCTGCTCCGCCACGCGCTGCAGCCACATCCGGTCGGCCAGCGCGTGTGCCTGCTCACGCGAGACCGGCCGACGGTCCTTGGTGACCAGGTATTCCTCGGCGAGTTCGGCCAGTTGGGCGCGGGAGGCGTAGCCGCCGGCCAGCACCTCGCGGACGCGCCTCTCCAGCTCCTCGCGCTCGTCCTCGCCGAGGCTGAGCGGCGGAACCTCGGGGGCCGGTCCCAGGTCCAGCGGCGACCAGTTCTGGGCGGCGTCCCAGCCGGGTGTCCGGGCCGCCCAGCCTTCCAGTGCCGCCGCTACGGCCCCGGGGTCGTCGGCCCTTGCCTCGAAGTGCCGGTCCGCGGCGCCGTCGCGGTGTTGCAGCGTGTAGTCGCCCCCGGTTCTGTGCCAGACCTGGGCGAAGACGTCGGGCAGGTCGGGTATCTGCTGGACCACCAGGAACCGATCGCCCTCAGCACCGATCCGCCGGACCAAGGCGGTCAGCTCCTCGGCCGTGACACGGACGTGCCGCTCCCAGTTCTCCGTCTCCACCACGATCTCGAGCATGCGCAGACTCTGGCACACCCTGCGACAGCGGGCCGTCCCGGGGTACGGCGTCAGGGTTTCGGCGAACTCGCCGGAGCCTGTTCGTCGCCCTCCTTCAGGATCGCCCGGCCCGTTCCGCAGAGCCGGACGATCTCGCCGTGACTGTCCGCCCGCGGGCGCCGGCCGCCGCTGCTGAACGCACAGAAGACAGCGGGTGCGCGTCCCTGTCCCTGGCGCGGTCCCGGCCCGTCGGCCGGGCCCCGACCCCGCTGGTGACAGTACGGACGAGCGCGACGGCGAAGACCGGGAAGGCCGCGATGCACAGGGCCGGTCCGAGCCATGTCGGCACGGTGTACGCCCGGGCACCCAAGCCGGCAGACCGTCATCCATCGGACCGCACTGGGCGACGCCGAAGTCCTGGATGCGGCGTGAGGCCTGCCGCGAGCAGCGGACGATCCAGGGATGCCTGGACGACACCCGCTCTCCCCGGTGGTCCTCGGCCGTCGACCCGCGCCGGGTCCGGCTCGACCCGTCGACGGGCAATCGGGTTACCCCGGCCGTGTCCTGCTTGACTCGGTCGACCGCAGGAAACAGAGTCGACGAGCGGCGCACCCGTACCTGCGCCGGCACGATCTGCGCCTGTGCCTGCCGGGCCCGATGTCCGTCCGGCCTGGCCCCTACCGGAGGGCAGAGATGGCCGAGCGTCGGGGCGGCGGGAGGCGGCAGCCGTACGCCGGGGGCGGGTCGCCCTCGGGCGGGCCCCGGTGCGGAGCGGCGGATTCCGGCGCGACCGTGAAGGCGGTCGGTGGCGATGGTCCTTGATCTTCTCCTGATCGGTACCGGCATCACGCTGGGGCCGCTGCACAACAGCGCTTTCATCCTGCTGCTCTCCTCCGAGCGCGGCGTCCGTAAGGGGCTGGCGTTCATCCTGGCCTGGCTCGCGAGCCTGGTGCTGGTGATCGCCGGCGTGCTCCTGCTGACCGGGGGCACACCCCCGGGTCGGAATACGGCCCCCTCCTCGGCGGCCGAGGCGGTGAAGCTGACGATCGGCATCTCGCTCGTCGTCTACGGCGAGCTCAGGCGGCGCCGGCCCCGGGTCACCCGCCGTCAGCCCAAGTGGATGGCCAGGGTGGACTCGATCTCCGTCTGGACCGCCGCCGGGCTCGCCTTCCTGCTGCAGCCGTGGGGCCTGGTCGGTGCGGGCGCCGCCACGGTGGTGCAGGCGAACCTCTCCGACGCCGCCACCACGGCCCTGCTGTTCGGGTACTGCCTGCTGGCCTCCGCCAGCCTGCTGGTGATGGAGCTGTACACGGCGTTCTCGCCGGTGGCCGCGGGAGCCGCGCTCGGCAGGATGCGCATGTGGGTGGACGGCCACCAGGAGCAGGCGATCGTGCTGATCTGCCTGCTGGTGGGCCTCTGGCTGACCGGCAACAGCATCGACCAGCTCGTCAGCTGAGCCGGGCCCGGCGCACCCGTTCGCCGGGGCGCACCTTTTCGTCGCGGCGCACCCGTTCGCCCCGGCCCACCTTTCCCCCCGGCACACCTTTCCCCCAGGCACACCCCCGTGCACCGGGGTGCGCTCCGGGGGCGGCCGGGGCCCGGGGCGGCGGCGCCCGCCCGCCGGGGGACGGTCCGTCGGCGTCGTCCTCGGTGCGGACCTGGTCCCCGAGGAGCGTCACTGTTCTTTCGACCAGGAATTCAGAACAGCTGTCCGTGATTTCTACAGCTGCTTTTCGGGGAAATGGCCGTCGCCGCAGAATTCTGCCGGGAATCGCAAAACTCCGCACCGCCCCCGGCAGGGAACCGGGTGCCACCGCCGGGGGCTGCCCGTAGCAGTGGGCCGCCAGCCGGAGGGACGAACGGTCAAGGGCTCGATCCGCAGTACCGGTTCGGTCGTTCGTGCCCGCCCGCGCCGGCCCCGGCGCCGGTGGGGTGACGGGTCCGCCCCGGCCGCCGCGCGGGGCGGGGACGTATGCGATGAAGGCATGGCACCTGCGAGCGAAAAGAGCACAATTCACTGGTGGATGCGAGCTGTGGGGGCTGTTAGAGTCCGCATGTGCAATTCGCGGTGGCGCGGCGAAAGGCAGATCCGAACCAGAGGATCTGTCCTCCGTCCTCGGACATCTGCGGTCGGAAACCCGTCGTCGGAAACCGTCGTGCCCGTGCCCTGTCACCCGCGGCGGGACCGCGGCGTACAGCCGCGCGGCCGGCCGCGCCCGCTCCGCGGCGCCCCACCCCACGACGCCTTCGCCTCCGCCACCCCGGGGCCGCGATCCGGTGGGCCACGCCGCGCGCCGCCACTTCGTACCGCCCTGCCAGGTCGTGTTCGACGCCCTGGAACCGGAAAAGGGAGCACATCATGAGAACGGGACTTCTGCGTCGCCTCGGCACCGGAAAGGCACTGGCCGTCGGGGCTCTGCTGATCCTGGCCCTGCCGGGTACCGCCTACGCCAACACGGTCGGTGCGACCGTGAAGACGCCCGGGGCCACCTCCGGGCCCACGCCGACCTTCGCCGAGATATCCACCCACGCGGACTGCTCCTCGGGCCTCGTCTCCGGCGGCGGCGTCAACCAGGCCATCGGCACCGGCATGGTGTCGAACGGCAACCACGTGAACGGGACTTCGCCGAGCCCCGACGGCAGCACCGAGTACACCGGCTCGACCGGTGTGGTCGGCACCGACGTGACGCACTGGCTGGCCATCGGCGGCAGTGGCGGCGCCGTCGACAGCGCCTTCTCCACCACCCCGTACGCGGTCTGCTTCAGCAGCAGCCTGATCAACCACACCCAGGTGGTGATGAACAAGACCGCCGGACCGACCGCGGCCTCGACGGTCGGCCTGGTGGTGGCCACCTGCCCGGCCAACACCCGCCTGCTGGGCGGCGGCGCGCGCACCACCCCGGCCAGCGTCGGCAGTCTCAAGCCGATCGCGAGCTACCCCACCTTCAACAACGCCGGGCACGACTACGGCCAGAAGGCCGCGGCCGACGGGGAGACCAACCCCGACTCCTGGGCCGCCGTGGGCTGGAACGGCGGTGGCGGCGGGGCGAGCAACACCACCTACGCCTACGCGATCTGCAGCGGCAGCGGGATCAGCATCGGCGGTGCCACCGTGAAGGTCCGTCACAGCGAGGTCAGCGGCCCGACCTCGGCGACCTCGGGTGCGACCGTGACGGTCGGCTGCGGCGGCGGGGACGGCAAGCTGATCGGTGGCGGCGCCGGCATCAGCGGCGGCAGCGTCACGACCACCGACTTCACCGGCCCGGGTTCGGGCGGCGACCACCTCAACGGCAGCTTCCCCAGCGACTCGGGCGGCAACCCGGTCGCCGACGGGACGACCACGGCCGCCTACTGGACGGCCTTCACCCACACCGGCGGCGCGAGTTCGCCCGCCACGTACTCCGACGTCTGGGCGCTCTGCGCCGACGACGGGGTCTGATCCCCACCAGCCGGACGGGACACCCGCACGGGTGGGCCGGGCGCGAAGTCTGCCCGTCCCGCCCGCTCCTGGACGCCCCGCACCGCTCCCCGCCCCACCTCCCGCTCCCCGCCCCACCTCCCGCTCCCCGCCCCACCACCGCTCCCCGTACCACCACCGCGTACCACCGCGGGCCGGCCCCTCACCGGCCCGGAGAGGCAGTGTCAACTCCCATGCAGCACAACGAGAACGCTCGAACCGGCAGACCCGGAACCAGGACGATGATGGTGGCCGGCGCGGCCGGACTGCTGGCCGCCGTGCTCGCGCCCGTCACGGCGTCGGCCGACACCGCGACCGCCGGGGCGGCGACCGCCCCGGCGACGGCGGGCGGGGCCACCCCGTGCGGCGCCGGTGGCGTCTTCACCGCCGCGCCGCCGACCTGCACGTGGACCGCGGCGGGCACGGACACCTTCACCGTCCCGGCCGGGGTGACCGCGGTGAGCGTCGACCTGTTCGGAGCCGAGGGCGGCAGCGCGGCGGGCTTCGTCGCCCCGAACCCGCCGAACGCGGGGGCACCCGGCGGGCTCGGCGGCGAGACCCGGGCCACCCTGGCGGTCGCCGCGGGGCAGCGCCTGCAGATCACCGTGGGCGCGGCCGGCAGCTCCGGCAGCTCCCGGCACGGTGAGTTCGCCCGGCCGGGCGGCACCGGCCACGGGGCCGGTGGCGGCGGGGCGCACGGCGGCGGCGGCTCGGGCGGCGGCGGCTCGGACGTGCGCTCCGGTGAGTTCGGCCCCGCCGACCGGATCCTGGTGGCGGGCGGCGGCGGAGGGGCGGGCAACGGCGGCCCCCTGCTGCGCGGCGGCGACGGCGGCGGCCTGGTCGCCGAACCCGGCGGCCAGGGCGGCGGGCCGGAGGGCTCCGGGGTCGCCGGCGGCGGCGGGACGCAGTCGGCGTACGGTTTCGGCAGTCCCAACTCGGCTCTGGGCGGCCCGGGTGTGGCGGGCGGGGACATCGACCCCAACACCGGCCTGGCCAACCCGGGCAGCGGCGGCCCCGGTGGCAACGGCGCCCGCGGCGGCAACGGGGGCGGTGGTGGTGGCGGCGGCTGGTTCGGCGGCGCGGGCGGCTCCGGCGGCGGCAACCCCGGCAACCTCTACGGCGCCGGCGGCGGCGGGGGGAGCAGCTTCGCGACCCCGGTTGCCACCGACCCCGCCCTGCTGCCGGGGGTGAACCACGGCGACGGCAAGGCGGTCGTCTCCTTCCGGTACGGCACGTCGGTCTCGCTCGCCGCGAGCAGCGCCACCCCGCTGTTCGGGCACTCCGTCACCTTCACCGCCACCGTCGGTGCGGCGGACCCGGCCGCCGGCACCCCCGGCGGGACGGTCACCTTCTCGGACGGTCCGACCCCGCTGGCGACCGTCCCGCTGACGGGCGGCCGGGCCGTCCTGACCACCGGGGGACTGCGCCCCGGCGCGCACGCGATCACCGCCACGTACGGCGGCGAGCCGGCCTTCGCGCCAAGTGCGGCGCCGGAGCCGGCCGCCGTCACGGTCGGCTTCAGCCGGCCGTGCGTGACGACCGCGCACCTGGGCCCGCTGACCGTGGACGCCGGCGAGTCGCTGTGCATCGGCCCCGGCGGCAGCCAGACCGGGCCGCTCACCGTACGTTCCGGCGGTGCCCTGTCCGTGTCGGGGGCCGAGATCACCGGGCCGCTGTCCGCCGACGGCGCCCTCGCCGTGGCGATCTGCGCCGCGAAGCTCACCGGACCGGTCACCGTCCGGTGAGTTGCGAGGGCAACGAGCCCGGGCTGCGGCATTCGGGCAACACGGTGGACGGGCCGCGGTCCGGCCAGTGCCGCTGAGGCCAGCGCCATTGAGGCCAGTGCCGTTGAGACCCGTGCCGTTGAGACCCGGGCCGTTGAGGCCGTGCCGTTGAAACCCGTGCCGTTGAGGCCGTGCCGTTGAGTCCCGCCCGATGACCGGGGACGGGCGCCGCCACCACGGCGACGCCCGTCCCCCCGGGGGGCGGCCGGTCCTCCCGGCCGGCCGCACCCCTGCCCCGAGGGTGGGCCGGCCGCCGCCCGGACGTACGGGCGGCGGCCGACCACGACGGACGCGCTCCCGCCCTACCGGAGGGGTGTGCCCGCCGTCGTGCCCTGCTGCGGCGCCGGGGCGTAGCCGGTGGGCCGGGTGGTGAAAGTCCCCCGGCCCTGGGTGCGGCCGCGCAACCGGGTCGCGTAGCCGAACAGTTCGGCCAGCGGCACGGTCGCGGTGATCACCGCGGTGCCGCCCCGGGTGGTCGAGCCGGAGACCCGGCCACGCCGGGCCGCCAAGTCCCCGAGCACCCCGCCCACGGCATCTTCGGGCACCGTCGCCGTGAGCTCGACGACCGGCTCCAGGAGCGCCGCCGCGGCGGCCCGCAGTGCCTCCCGGAGGGCGAGCCGGCCGGCCGTACGGAACGCCATCTCCGAGGAGTCCTTCGGGTGGGTGGCCCCGTCGGTCAGCGTGACCCGCAGCCCGGTGACCGGATGACCCCCGAGGGGACCCTCCGCGAGGGCGTCCCGGCAGCCGGCCTCGACCGCCCGGACGTACTCCTGCGGCACCCGTCCGCCGACCACGGCCGAACGGAACTCGAAGAGCGTCCCGCTGTCGGCGCCGGAGGCGCCTTCGTCGCCGCCTTCGGCGGTTGCCGCCAGCGGCTCCAGGTCGAGCACCACATGGGCGAACTGCCCGGCGCCGCCGTCCTGTTTGACATGCCGGTAGAGCAGCCCGGACACCCCGCGGGTGACCGTCTCCCGGTAGGAGACCTTCGGCCGGCCGACGCCGACCTCCAGCCCCTGGGCGCGGCGGATCTTCTCCACCGCGACCTCCAGGTGCAGTTCGCCCATCCCCGACAGCACGGTCTGGCCGGTCTCCGGGTCGGTGCGCAGCACCAGCGAGGGATCCTCCTCCACCAACCGGGCCAGCGCCGCGGCCAGCTGGTCGGTGTCGGTGCTCCGCCGGGCCTCGACCGCCACCGAGACGACCGGGTCGGCCACCGAGGGCGGTTCGAGGAGCAGCGGGGCGGCGGGCAGGCAGAGGGTGGCCCCGGCGCGGGCGGCCTTCGGCCCGATCACCGCGACGATGTCCCCGGCCACCGCCCGGTCCACCTCCGCGTGCCGGTCGGCCTGCACCCGCAGGATCCGGCTGATCCGCTCGGTGCGGCGAGCGCCCACGTCCAGCACCACCTCTCCCTTGTCGAGCGTGCCCGAGTACACCCGCAGATAGGTCAGCCGCCCGGTGGCGGTGGAGTTCACCTTGAAGACCAGCGCCGCGAACGGCGCCGCCGGGTCGGCGGCCCGCCGCTGCTCGCCGCCGCCGTCGGTGCCGCGCACCGGCGGCACGTCCAGCGGGGAGGGCAGGTAGGCGACCACGGCCGCCAGCAGCGGTTCGATCCCGCGGTTGCGGTAGGCGGAGCCGCAGAGCACCACCAGTCCCTCGCCCGTACGGGTCAGCTCGCGCAGAGCCGTGGCCAGGGTCGGTGCGGAGAGCGCCGAATGCTCGCAGAACTCCTCCAGCGCACCGGGGTGCAGCTCGGCCACCGCCTCCTCCAGGAGGCGCCGGCGCTGCCGCGCCTCCTCCAGCAGCTCGGCCGGCACCGGGCCCTCCAGCGCGCCGTTGTGACCGTCGGCCCAGGTGAGCGCCCGCATCCGGAGAAGGTCCACGACACCGGTGAAGCCGTCCTCCTGGCCGATCGGCAGCTGCACCACGAGCGGGGCCGGGTGCAGCCGGCGGCGGATCGAGTCGACCGCCGAGTCGAGGTCGGCGCCCGTCCGGTCCAGCTTGTTGACGAAGGCGATCCGGGGCACGCCGTGCCGGTCGGCCTTGCGCCACACCGACTCGCTCTGCGGTTCGACCCCGGCGACGGCGTCGAAGACCGCGACGGCGCCGTCCAGCACCCGCAGGGACCGCTCCACCTCGTCCGAGAAGTCGACGTGCCCCGGGGTGTCGATCAGGTTGATCCGGTGGCCGTCCCAGTCGCAGCTGACGGCCGCGGCGAAGATGGTGATGCCCCGGTCGCGTTCCTGCGGGTCGAAGTCGGTGACGGTGGTGCCGTGGTGGACCTCGCCGCGCTTGTGGGTGGCGCCGGTGAGGTAGAGGATCCGTTCGGTGACGGTGGTCTTGCCGGCGTCGACGTGGGCGAGGATGCCCAGGTTGCGGACGGCGGTCAGGACGGCGGCGGTCGCCTGGGTGCCGGCGGGGCGGGTCCGGGGTTCGGTACGCATGGCCGATGGCCTTTCGGGATGATCCGGGAAGGGGGCGGCGCGATTCCCGGACGAAACGGCCCGGAGTTCCAGGCCGGGTCGGACCCCTGCTGCGGTGCGGCCCGCCACGGCGCGGCCGGGGCCGGTCGCGCAGCTGGTCGGGCGGGCCCGGCAACGGCCGGGCAGGGGTCAGGTGTTCGTCGCGGACATCCGGTTCCGGCCGCGCAGCCGGAACCGGGCGCACGAAGACACCAGGATCACCTCGAACCGGGACGGGGGCACGACGACAGCGGTGCGGTAGCGCACGGCCGGTCTCCCCTCACTCGTCACGGGTGCGCACCGCGTGGTTCACGGCGGTGCGCGCTTCGTCGGCGAGTGTAGGCGGGCCGGGAGCGGCCGTGCACCCCATTTGAATCCGGCTGACGCTCCGCCCGGTATTCGGCTGACGCTCCGCCCGGCATCCGGCTGAAGCGCGGCCCGCGGCCGGTTGACGTGCCGTCCGGACGGGCCGCCCGGCGGGGTGTTCAGCGTCCGAGCGCCGCCATCGCCGCGTTGTGCCCGGGGATCCCGCTGACGCCGCCGCCCCGGATCGCGCCGGCCCCGCACAGCAGCACGTTGGCGTGGGCGGTGGCGACACCCCAGCGGTCCGACGGGTCCTCGCCGTAGGGGAACCGCAGGTCGCGGTGGAAGATGTTGCCGCCCGGCAGGCCGAGTTCGCGTTCCAGGTCCAGGGGTGTCTTCGCCTCGATGCAGGGCCGGCCCCGCTCGTCGTTGGCCAGGCAGTCCGCGAGCGGTTCGTCGAGGTGGGCCTCCAGCGGCGCGAGGACGGCCCGCAGGGCGGCCTCCCGCCGCGCCGACTCCTGCCCGGCGTCCCCGTCGTCCGGGAACAGTCGGGCGGGCAGGTGCAGGCCGAACAGGGTCAGGGTGTGGTAGCCCCGGGTCACCAGCTCCGGGCCGAGGATCGACGGATCGGTGAGGGAGTGGCAGTAGATCTCGGACGGCGCGGCCGCCGGGACGCGGCCGGCGGCGGCCTGCCGGTACGCCGCCTCCAACTGACTGTAGGACTCGGCGATGTGGAAGGTCCCGGCGAAGGCCTCGCGCGGGTCCACGGCGCGGTCCCGCAGCCGGGGCAGTCGGCGCAGCAGCATGTTGACCTTCAGCTGCGCGCCCTCCGGGGCCGGGTCCGCAGGGGTCTCGCCGAGCAGCCGGGCGAGCACCCGCGGGGCCGCGCCGCAGAGCACCTGGCCCGCGCCGACGGTGTGTTCGGCCCCGCCGGACCGGAAGCTCACCTCGGCGTCCTTCCCGTCGGTGGCGACCGCCGTCACCTCGCAGCCGGTGCGGAGTTCGGCGCCGGCCGACCGCGCGGCGTGGTCCAACGCCCGGGTGAGTGCGCCCATCCCGCCCACGGGTACGTCCCAGTCGCCGGTGCCGCCCCCGATCACGTGGTAGAGGAAGCAGCGGTTCTGGCGCAGCGAGGGGTCGTGGGCGTGGCTGAAGGTGCCGATCAGGGCATCGGTGAGGACCACCCCACGGACCAGGTCGTCGCTGAACGACCGCTCCACGGCCTCGCCGATCGGGCGCTCGAACAGCGCCTCCCAGGCGGCGTCGTCGCCCACCCGCGCGCGCAGTTCGGAGCGGGACGGCAGCGGCTCGGTGAGGGTCGGGAAGACCCGCTCGGCGACCTGCCCGGTCATCCCGTAGAACGCCTGCCAGGCTTCGAACTCGCCCTTCGAGCCGGTGAGTTCGCGGAAGGCGGCGGCCGTCCTGACGTTGTCCCCGACGTCGACCAGCAGGCCGGTCGGGCGCCCGTCCCGGGTGGTCGGCGTGTACGAGGAGATCCGCCGCCGGCGCAGTTCGACCTTCAGGCCCAACTCGGTGACGATCTTGCGTGGCAGCAGGCTCACCAGGTACGAGTACTGGGACAGCCGGGCGGCCACGCCCGGGAAGGCCTGGGTGGAGACGGCGGCCCCGCCGGTCCGGCCGAGCCGCTCCAGCAGGAGCACGCTGCGCCCGGCGCCGGCCAGGTAGGCGGCGGCGACCAGGCCGTTGTGCCCGCCACCGACGATCACCACGTCGTAGGAGGAGCGGGCCGGGAGCTCGGGTGCCGTGTGCATGCCGCCGTCCTATCAGGGCCGCGCCGGTGTTGGCCAGAGCCTTGCGCCGATCGGGGCGCGGCGCCGCCCCCGCGCCTGCCGATGGGGTCGTTCGCCCCTCGAAGCGCCGGGGGTGACCCCGGACGAGGTCACCCGCCCGGTCACCCACACGGCCGCACGCCCGGTCACCCACCCGGCCGCACGCCCGGCCGCACGTCCCGGGTCGGGCGGGGTGCGGCCCGGTGCTCAGCCGAGCGTGAACTCCTTCTCCTGCAGCGCGTCCAGCACCCGGGCGTACATCCGGGTCTTGATGGTGCCCACGGTCGGGCCGGCCTTGGCGGTGTGCGCGGCGGCGATCCCGACGGCCGTCCGGCGGACGGCGTCCTCGTCCGCGGTGCGGTCGACCACCCCGGCGGCGAGCGCGTCGTGGCCGCCGTAGCGGCGGGCCGTGACCATGGCCTCGTGCGCGGTCTGCGGGGTCAGCCGGGCCTGGATCAGCGCCGACATACCGGCGGTGAACGGGATGTTGATCTCGGCCTCGGGCAGGCACCAGAAGCCCCGGTCGGCTCGCATCACCCGGAAGTCGTGGGCCAGCGAGAGCATCGCTCCGGCGGCGAAGGTGTGCCCCTGCAGGGCCGCCACGGTGACCATCGGGAGGGTCAGCACCCGGGCCAGCAGGGCCTGGACGCCGCCGACGTACTCGTTCGCCCGGTCCGCGTTGGCGAACAGCCACTCCAGGTCCAGGCCGTTGGAGAAGAACTTCCCGCTCGCGGCGGTCACCAGGGCGCGCGGTCCCTCGGCGTTCTCGACCTCGTCCAGCAGCGCGTTGACGGAGGCGAGCCAGTCGGGGTGGAAGCGGTTCTCGGTGGCGCCGATGTCCAGGACGAAGACGCCGTCCTGGCGGTCGAGCGTGGGCATGACTGCTCCTTCGTCCGGGGCGGTGGGCGCGGCGGCCGCACCGTGGTTACCGATGGGTAACCATGTTGAACGGCATCGTACATAACCGCGCCCCCGTTGTCCCCGGTCCGGCCGGCGGGAGGCAGAACCCGGGTGCGGCGCCGAACGGAAGCCCTGGCCCCGGGGTAGGGCCGGTGTCCGCCTCACGGCCCGTCGGCGGCCCGGACCTCCTGCAGCAGTCCCCAGGTGAAGTCCGCCGTCAGGCCGCGCCGCACCCCCGCCGGATCGGGGGCGGCGAAGTCCAGCTGCCACCGGGTCGGCGCACTGCCCTCCCGCGGCACGGCCGGCGGGAAGGCCTCGGCCACGTCCGACACCACGCAACTCCACGGCGTCAGGTCGGCCAGGGTCCGCAGGCCGGGCGGCGCCGAGCCCTCGGCCCGCACCAGCCACTCGTTCAGGACCGGCGCGCCCCCGCCGCCGGTGCTCGCCGGGCCGAGCAGCACCTCGAAGCGCAGCTCGGGCCAGAGCGGGAGCACCCACTGCTGGGCGGTGCACCGGAGGTCGCCGATCCGCAGCGGGCGGCTCGACCCCGGAGGCCCGAGCACCAGCGCGAACCGGCTAGCCCCGCGCGGGAAGCGAGGTGCGCGGATCATCGCCTGCCAGCGCTTGTTCGCCTCCCGCAGCTCGGCCCGGGACGAGCCGAGCCACCGCACCGCCTCGTCGACCAGCCCGGGGTTGAAGTCGGCCATCCGCCGCAGCAGCACCAGCTGGAACTGCGTCGTCCCGAAACCCTGCAGTGCCATCCGGCCAGGCTAGCCATCCCGGCGCGGGGACGCCCGGGTACCCTCCCCGGCACCCGGCTGCGCCCCGGCCGTCCGGGCCCGGCGCCGACCGGCCGGGCACGGGCCACGGTTACGGCAGGATGGCGTCCACGTACCCGCCGTCTACCCGTACGGCCGCACCGGTGGTCGCGGAGGCCTGGGGCGAGCTGAGGTAGACGACCAGGTTGGCGATCTCGGCCGGTTCGATCAGCCGGCCGAGCAGCGACTGGGGGCGGTACTCCCGCATGAACTCGCGCTGTGCCCGCTCCCAGGGCAGGTCCCGGTCGACCAGCGAGTACACGAAGTCCTCGATGCCCTCGGTCCGGGCCGGGCCGGCGATCACGGAGTTCACCGTCACCCCGCTGCCGGCCGCCGCCTTCGCGAAGCCGCGCGACACCGCGAGCAGGGCGGTCTTCGACATGCCGTAGTGGATCATCTCGGTGGGGATCACCACGGCGGAGTCGCTCGCGATGTTCTGGATCCGGCCCCAGCCCCGCTCCGTCATGCCGGGCAGGTAGGCCCGGATCAGCCGGACGGCGCTCAGCACGTTGGTCTCGAAGTACTCGCGCCACAGGTCGTCGTCGATGTCCAGGGCCGGTGTCGGGCCGAAGATGCCGAGACTGTTGACCAGGATGTCGGCCTGCGGGACGGCCGCGCACAGCTGCTCGGCGCCCTCGGCGACGGTCAGGTCGCCCGCCACGGCGGACACCTCGGCCGCCGGGACGGCGTCACGCAGCCGCTCCGCCGCCCGCCGCAGCCGCGCCTCGGAACGCCCGGTCAGCACCACCCGTGCGCCGGCCCCGGCCAGGCCGGTCGCGACGGCCAGGCCGATGCCCTGGGAGGAGCCGGAGACGACCGCGGTCCGGCCGGCCAGATCGATCTGCACACATACTCCTCGGGCGGGCGGGGCCGGGGAGACAGCTGCTCCCACTGTCAGGATCAGTGTGATCACCCGAGGCCGGGATCGCGCCGCGCCGCGCCGCACCCGGGGTGCCGCCGGTCAGGTCCGACTCCGACCGGGGACCGCCGCCGAGGTCCCCGGCGGGCCGGGGAATCTCGGCCCGGGTGCTTGCGTGATCCGGCGGGCGGAGGGATGGTGGAAGGAGCTGATCAGCGCGCTCCGCAAGGACGGAGCCGACCCGGTCGCCCGCTGGTACGTGGCCGCCGAGGTCTGTACGAAGGCAAGAAGAAGGTCTGAACGAAGAACCGATGCTCCGCCGAGGCGGAGCCGCGCCGGACATCCAGGGCGGGAGCCCGCAGCTCCGGCAGGGACCGCTGTCACGGCCCCGAGATCCCATCTCCGCCGGGGGCGGAGAGGTCCGAAGGCCCGGCCGGAGAGCCGGGCCTTCGCCTTGTGTTCGGGCGCCCCGGTGCCCGCGCGCCGCCGGCCCTTCTTCGCGCCTGCGGGTCCCCTTCGCGCCTGCGGGCCCGGCTGGGCCCTTCTGCCCCCGTGCACCGCGCCGCCGGCTTCTCCGCGGCCGCGGCGCCGGGCGCGGATTACCGGATCGGCCCGGCAGTCGACAGGATGGGGGCATGACCGAGATCCACACCCCCCGACTCGTCCTCCGCCGCTGGACCGACGACGACCTGGTACCCATGGCGGAGATCAACGCGGACCCGGAGGTCATGCGCTGGATCGGCGACGGCTCCCGGTACGACCTGGAGCAGACGGCGGAGGCGATCGAGCGCTGGGAGGAGGACTGGGACGAGGAGGGCTTCGGCCTCTTCGCCGTCGAGCTGCTGGCCTCGGGGGAGCTCGCCGGCTTCACCGGCCTCTCGGTCCCCGAGCACCTGCCCGAGGTGCTGCCCGCGGTCGAGATCAGCTGGCGGTTCGGGCGGCAGTTCTGGGGCCAGGGGTATGCCTCGGAGGCCGCGCACGCCACGCTGGAGTTCGCCCTGGAGGACCGGGGCCTCGACCGGGTCGTCGCCGTCGTCCGCTCCGGCGACGAGGCCTCCCGCAACGTCCTCGACAAGCTCGGCATGGAGCTGGTGTCCGAGACCAGGGACCCGGTACTCGGCCACCCGCTGCAGGTGCACGCGATCGACCTCACCGAGTACGCCTGACCCGCCCGCCCGCCCGCCCGCCCGCGCCCCCGGCACACCTGTACCGGGTCGGGTCGGGTGTACCGGGTCGGGTCGGGCCGGGGTCGGTGAGGCGCGTCCCCCGTCACCCGTTCGCTGCGGCGACCGGGCCCCGGAGGGCCGGAAGGCCGGCGAATCGGGCCGCACCGACGTGTCCTCCTTGACTCGGTCGACCCGGGCCCGCACGCTCCGGAGAAGGCGTCCGGGCCGGCCGGGCCACCGCCGGGCCGGGCCCGCGTCCGCCCCGGCCGGTTCGTCCGACCACGCGGGGGCGGAGGCCCTACGTGACCACCGACGAGGTCCTCATCGGTGTGGGCCTGACCCTGGCACTGGCCGTCGGGTCGCAGATCCTGGCCGGCCGGCTGCGGGTCCCCGCACTGGTGGTCCTGCTGCCGGTGGGCTTCGCGGCAGGCGCCCTGTTCGACGACCTGGACCCGCAGCGGCTGCTCGGCACCGCCTTCTCGCCCATGGTGTCGCTGGCGGTCGCGGTGATCCTCTACGACGCCGGCCTCGGCCTGGACCTCCGGAAGCTCAAGGGACACATCCCGCGGGTCGTCGTCCGGCTGATCTGGGTCGGTGTGCTGGTCACCTGGCTGATCGGGACGGCGGTCGCGATGCCGCTGCTCGGGATGGACCGGCGGTCCGCCGTGATGCTCGGGGCGATCCTGGTGGTGTCCGGGCCGACCGTGGTCGGGCCGCTGCTCGCCTTCGTCCGCCCCAAGGACCGGCTGCAGCACATCCTGGTCTGGGAGGGCTCGCTGATCGACCCGGTCGGCGGCATCCTCGGTGCCCTGGTCTTCCACGTGGTCGCCACCGGGACGGGTGTCCGGCTCCGCACGGGAGCGCTGCAGTTCCTCGCCAGCGTGGGGATCGGGCTGGCCGGCGGCGTCGTCGGGGCCGCCCTGCTCTGGGTGCTGCTTCGGGTGCTGGGGCTGGGCGAGGTGCTCGGCACCACGGCGCAGCTCGCCGCGGTGATCGGGGTGGCCGCCGTCAGCGACGTCCTGCGCGACGACACCGGGCTGATCACCGCGGTGGTGATGGGCCTGGCCGTGGCCAACATCAGGGCCTTCGACGGCCCGGTCCGGCGGCCGTTCTTCGAGACCCTGGTCAGCCTGATCCTCGGGCTGCTCTTCATCTCGATCTCGGCCACCGTCACCCCGGACTCGCTGCGCGACGTGGCCTTCCCCGCGTTGCTCCTGGCCGTGGTACTGGTCCTGGTGGCCCGGCCGATGGTGGCCTTCCTGTCCACGATCGGCACCGATGTACCCGGCGCCGAGCGGGCCTTCATCGGCTGGATGGCACCGCGCGGCATCGTCGCGGCGGCCACCGCCTCGACCTTCTCCGCCGGGCTGGTGGCCAAGGGGCTCGACGGCGCCCAGCGGATCCTGCCGGCCACCTTCGTGGTGATCGTCGCGACCGTCACGCTGTACGGGCTGACCGCCTCCTCCGTCGCGCGGCGGCTGCGGGTCGTCCGCCCGTCGCGTTCGCGCCCGCTGCTGGTCGGCGGCGATCCGTGGGTGGTGGACCTCGGACTGGCGCTGCGCTCGGCCGGCCTGGAGGTGCTGATGTGGGCCGGCCTGGAGCAGCAGCGCGAGCGGATCGGACGGGCCGGCCTGGAGCTCGCGCCGGGAGAGCTGCTGGCCGCCGCCACCGGGGAGGGCGCCGAGCTGGAGGGCATCACCGCGGTGTACCTGCTGACCACCGAGGACGACTTCAACGCGCTGGCGACCGCCGTGCTGCGGGCGAGCGTCGAGGGCTCCGTGCACCGGGTCGGCGCGCCGCGCGACAGCCTCGGCGTGGTGGCGCCGTTCATCGGCGGCGAGGTGCTGTTCGGTGCCGATCTGACGGCCTCGGCGCTGACCCGCCGGCACGAGGCCGGGGCGGTGGTGGTGACCAGGCAGGCCGGTCCGGAGGTGCCGGACGGGTGGGACGTGCTGTTCGTGGTGCGCCGCGACGGCCGGCTGGACCCGGTGACCGAGGCGAACCGGCCGCTGCCCAGGCTCGGCGACGCGCTCGTCCTGCTGGGTCCGGCCGCCGATGATCAGGTCGCGCCGCGGCCTTGACCCTGTCCGCGGCCCTGCTCCCGATCACGACTCCCGCCCCGGCCACGACTCCCGCCCCGGCCCCGACCGGGGTCGGCGCCGGTCGGTGGCCCGGTGGCCCCCCGCGCCGGCGGCCCGTCCAGCTGTCGGCGCAGGGCCTGCGCGAGCCGGTCGGCCTCCTCCCGATCGACGGCGAGCACCCCCTGCGTCCCGGTCATCAGCGCGTGGTACTCCTGCCGCTCGTACGGGATGCCGGGCGGCAGGGCCGCGACGTGCCAGTGGACGTGCGCGTGGCCCTGGTTGCTGCCCAGGCTCAGCAGGTACAGGCGCTCGGCCGGGACCACCCGCGCCAGCGCGGTCGCGACCCGGTGCACGATCAGCTGGAGCGCCAGGTAGGCCTCCTCGGTGAAGCCGCCGACGGTGTCCTCGATGTGGGTCCGGGGCGCGACCAGCAGCTTGCCCGGCAGGGTGGGGTAGCGGTCGAGGAAGGCGACGTGGGTGCCGTCGTCGTAGACGATCCGGTGCTCGAAGCCGGGCTCGCCGGCCAGCATCGCGCAGATGAAGCAGGGCCCCGAGCGGGCCCGCTCGCGGTACGCGACCGGGTCGAAGTCCGCCCTCGGCCACGCCCCGGGCGGCTGGGCGCCGGGGCCGTCGCTCACACCGGCCACCCGGGCGCCGACAGTGCCCGGCCGAGGGCGATCTCGCCCAGGGCCCGCACCGTGTACGGGACGGTCTGCTCCGGCAGGCCGTCCAGCGGCCACCAGCGCAGCTCGTGGCACTTCTCCGGCTCGCGGTTGCTCACCTGCCCGGTGTACACCACCGGACGGAAGAACAGCTGGAGCCGGCCCTCGGTGTCGCCCGCGTCGAGGAGGTGCAGGACGTGCTGGAGTTCCAGCCCGGCGGGGTCGATCCCGATTCCCAGCTCCTCCCGGGCCTCGCGCGCCATGCCGGCCGCCACGCTCTCGCCCGGTTCGAGGTGGCCGGCCGGCAGGTGCCACCACCCGTCGGCGAAGGTGGTGTTGCGCCGCCGGCCGAGCAGGACCATGCCGTCGTCGACGAGCACCAGGTGCAGGCCGACCATGGAGCGGCTCGGCCCGGCCGTCGCCGTCCGGGCCGCCGGCAGGACGGTCGCAGGTTCGTCGGCGGGCGCCGCAGGGTTTTGGTCTGATGAGATGGACAATTGTTCCGCCTTCGTACGGGAGTTGTGGTCGGACCTCGTCACCGTAGGCAGCGCGCGGGGCCCGCCGGAACGCCCGGCCGGACCTGCCACACGATCAGGTGAGCCGGCCCGAGCGGCTTGACCGGCCTGGGGCGGCCTGGTGGACCGGCCGGCCGGACGGAACCGCCGGGCCCGTTCCGTCGCCCGATTCGTCGTGGGACCTGCCCCCGGGCCGGGGCCGCGATGTAGTCTGGACCTTCGTCGTAGCGGCAGTTGAGACAGGTCGATCCATGCGAACTCGCGCGCAGCGCTTCGAGCGGGCCCCCTTCGGGCACCCGTCGCCGCCGCACGCCGTGACCGCTCGTCCGGCTGCCCGCCCCCGCCGCTCCACCGCGGGAACGGCGCTCGTGCGCCGGCGCTGGATCGACGGGGTCGGCTCACCGACCGGCCTCTGTCGCCCGTGACGCTCCGTCACGTCTTCACCGGGACATTCCGCTAGCGAGCTCCGCCGCGTCCGCCGAGGGCCCACGCCCCGGCGCGCAGCGTCCGCCTGCCCCGACCGTCCGGGCCGCCGCCGATCCGTCGGGGCCGGGCCACGTCGTCGGGACCGCGGAGCCCGGAACCCGGCGCCCGCACCAGATCGAGGAAGAAGTCCGCATGCCTGCTCCCGACGCGCTCATCCCTGACGCGCTCATCCCCGACCCACCCCTGTCCGGGCGGCCCGCCGCCGACCCGCCCCACCCCCAGGGCGGTTCACCGGAGCGCCCCCCGGCAGGGCGGGCCGGCGCCCACCCGCTCGACAACGCCGTCCGCGCCGCCCTGCTCGGTCCGCACGCGCACCTCGCGCAGCGGCAGGGCGAGGTGGTGCGCTACCCGCCCGACGTCTCGCCGTTCATCGCCCTGCCCGACCACCCCGACGCGTCGGTCTGGCGGGACGTCGCCACTCTGCTCGGCCCGGGCGCCGTCGCGTTGGTGACCGGGGTCCGCGGCACGCCGCCGCCCGACTGGGAGATCCTCATGGACGGCGCCGGGGTCCAACTGGTGGACGAGGGCATCGCCGCTGCAGCTGACGCCGAGGCCGTCCCGCTGGGCTACGCCGACGTGCCCGAGATGCTGGACCTGGTGGCGCGTACCCAGCCCGGCCCGTTCCTGCCCCGCACCGTCGAACTCGGCACCTACCTCGGCATCCGGCGCGGCGGCCGGCTGGTCGCGATGGCCGGCGAGCGCCTGCACCCGCCGGGCTGGACCGAGATCAGCGCCGTCTGCACCGACCGGGAGCACCGGGGTGAGGGCCTCGCCACCCGGTTGGTGCACGCGGTCGCCGCCGGCATCCGGGCCCGCGGCGAGACGCCCTTCCTGCACGCCGCCGCGAGCAACACCGACGCGATCCGGCTGTACGAGTCCCTCGGGTTCCGACTGCGCCGCACCACCACCTTTCTCGCCGTCGTGGTCCCAGGCGCGCCGACCGGCTGAACCCGGCGGCCCACCCGCACGGCAGGGCCCACCCGCACGGCAGGGCCCACCCGCACGGGAAGGCCCACTCGCACGGAAAGGCCCACCCCAACCGCAGGGCGGACCCGTTCACCGCGCCGCGTTGTCGGGCCCGGCCCGCCGGAAGGCCGCCCCGGCACCCCCAGGCAGTCCCTTTCGAGCAGGAGGCACCAGATGAGCCCCACACCGCGCTACGCCGACGCGGTCGACACCACCACCCACGGTGAGTACCGGATCAACCGGGCCCCGGGCGACGAGCGGCCGCTCTACCGCTTCACCGGGCGGATCACCGAGGACGGCAGCAGCGGGTTCCGCGCCGAGCCCGGCCGCTACCACCTGTACGCGGGCTGGTTCTGCCCCTGGGCCCAGCGGGTCACCGTCCAACTGGAGCTGAACGGGCTGCAGGACGTGCTCTCCGTCTCGTACGTCGACGGCGCGCGGGACGGCCGCGGCTGGGCCTTCCGCGAGACCCACGGACCGGACCCGGTGAACGGCTTCACGCTGCTCAGGGAGGCCTACGAGGCGACCGAACCCGGGTTCGACGGCCACGTATCGGTGCCGACCCTCTGGGACCGGGAGACCGGACGGATCGTCAGCAACGACTTCGCCGGCATCGGGATCGACCTCGCCACCGAGTTCGGGCGGTGGAGCAACGGCGCGGACCACTACCCGTCGGAGCTGCGCCCGCGGATCGAGGAGCTCGACTCCTGGCTCGGCCCGGCGGTCAACCGCGGGGTGGGCGCCGCCGCGGGCGAGGGCCCCGCCGCCGAGGCGGCCCGGGCCGATCTGCTGGCGGCCTTCGCCGAACTGGACAAGCTGCTCGGGCGGCAGCGCCACCTGCTCGGTGAGCGGCTCACCGAGGCGGATGTGCGGCTCTGGGTGACCCTGGCCCGCTACGACGTGGCGGCGAACGCCCGCGGCGCGGTCGGCCCGGGCCTGGACGCCTACCCGAACCTCTGGGCCTACGCCCGGGATCTCTACCAGCGGCCGGCCTTCACCAGCACCACCGACTTCGCCACCTTCGCCCGCCCCGGTGCGGCGCTGCCCGACTGGAACGCCGCGCACGACCGCGACACCCTGGCTGCCGCCGGGGTCTGACCGGCTGTCGGCGGTTCCCGGTCATCCGCCGGGGGCCTCCGGCACGGCCGGCATCAGTCTCCTGGGCCGCTGCCTGGTCGCCGTCAAGGCCGGCGGCCGGGGTGAGGAACGCCGAGCCGGGCCCGGCACCGGCTCACGACCTCGCGGAGCCCTGGAGGGCATCCTCCTGGACAGGCTCCCGGGATTCCGGGCGGTCTCGATCATCGGCCGGGGCGGCGGCCCGCAGCGCCGCCTCGACCCGGCGGTTGGTGGTCATGGTCGACGTGACGGCGGTCATGGCGAGGAGGAGGCCGGCGGCGGTGTAGAGCGGGGTGCGGACGTCGTAGGTGGTGGCCAGCCAGCCGCCGAGGAAGGCACCGAACGGGGCGGCGCACATGGCGAGCATGCGGGAGGTGGAGGCGACCCGGCCCATCAGGTGGGCGGGGACGATCGCCTGTCGGAGGGACGGGCCGAGCACCATGGTGGCGCCCATGCCCGCTCCGCAGACGGCGAGCGCGAGGCCGGCGATGTACGGGTTCGGGGCGGCGGCGAGGCTCAGGATGGCGAGTCCCTCGACGGCGGCCGTGCAGGTCAGTGCGGTGCCGGTACCGAGTCGTCGGCCGAGGAAGGAGGCGATGCCCGCGCCGAGCAGACCGCCGGTGGCCTCCGCCGTGAGGAGCAGGCCGAAGCCGAAGGTGGTGACGCCGAGACGATCGTGCGCGAAGAGGGCGAGTACGGTCTCCACGGCGAGGAAGGCGATGTTCCCGACCGCCGGACGCAGCGCGAGCCCGAGCAGCAACTGATTCCGGAACACGTACGAGGCGCCGGCCCGCGCCTGCCGCAGCAGCGACTCACGGGCCTGCGGCACGGGTCGGGGTACGGCCGGCAGTGACCGCACGAGCAGGGCGGAGAGTGCGAACGACACCGCGTCGGCGAGCAGTGGAACCGCCCGCCCGAGGGCGAGCAGGGCACTGCCGGCGGGCGGCCCCGCGAAGCCGGACGCGGCGGTCTGGGTGCCGCGCAGAAGGGCGTTGGCGCGCTCCAGGTGGGCGGGGTCGCGGCCGAGCAGATCCGGCAGATAGGCGGTGGCGGCCGTGTCGAAGAAGAGCCCGCCGAGGCCGAGCAGGAACGCGACGGCCGCGAGCAGGGGAATGCTCAGCGCGTCGAGGGCGGCCGCTGCCGCCGGTATCGCGAGCAGCACCGCACGCGCCGCGTCCGTGATCCACATCGTGCGCCGGCGGTCCCAGCGGTCCACCAGCGCACCGCCGAGCACCCCGAAGAGCAGCCACGGCAGCGTTCCGGCGGCCGTGACGACGGCGAGCGCCATCGGATCCCGCGTCAACGTCAGTGCGAGCAGCGGCAGTGCGGCGTGCGTCACCCCGTCGCCGAGCGAGGACACCGTCTGCGCGGTCCACAGTCGGCCGAATCCGGTCGGCAACTTCCTGATGTCCGAGATCACTTGGCCGCTCCTTCGGTCTGCCGACGGGGTGCCGGGTGGAACAGTGCGAAGACGAGTGACGCGTCCGGCAGCGACGGATCGGACAGCTGCCGGTACTCGTCCGCCAGTGCCTCCAGCCGCGTCCCCAGTTCCGCGAACTGCTCCTCGGTGAGCCGTAGATGCGCCATCCGTACGTGCCGCTCGCCGTCCACCGGCGCTGCCTCCAGGTCCGCCACCGCATGCCGCATCAGCACATCCGGCCCTCCCTCGCCCGGATCCGGCAGCACGATCGCCCGCGCGGCCATGGCGTAGTACCGCTCGGTGACCCCCCGGACCTTCCGCGTCCGTACCACCTTCACCAGGCCGGCCCGCTCCAACAGCCGTACGTGGTAGCTGGAACTCCCCTTCGCAAGGCCCACTCGCTCGGCGATCTGCGTGATCGTCGCGGGTTCGAAGCGGAGCACGGCCATGATCCGGTGGCGCGTGAGATTGGAAACGGCGCGCAGCTGCTCGTCCGTGGTGACGTGGAACGTCTCGGGGACGTCATCGGTTGGCATGTCCGCAATGGTCAACGTTTCTTGACCATTCGTCAAGCTGGTTTCGTGCGGAGCCTGCGAAGTCGGCTCTTCGGCAGTTGAGGCCTTTGCTCCCGCGCCCTCCTTCTCGATCGCGCATGACCCGCGCCCGGGCGACTCCGTCCGTTCGTCGCGGGAGTTCATCCGCACCCCCTCGGCCTCCAATCCCTGACCGTACCAGGGGAGTTCATCCGTGGACCCGTCCTCCGGGGCGCCCGCCAGGGCCTGCCTGCCGCCCGTCTCCGCGATCCTCGACCACCCACAGCCGGGGAGCCCCGCGAGTTCGCGACAATCGAGGGGCCCCGGCGGGAGCCCGCGGCTCTGTCGCGATGCCTCGCGACGGGGAGTCCGTGGGTTCACGGTGAAGTCACGGGGTCGAAGCGCGGACGGCAGCGCGCGGCCGGAGCGGGTCGTGACCAGGATGCCGGTAGCCGTGCGGCCTGACGCACGGGGTGGCGTACGGTCAGTGGATCGTTGTCGGCCCCGCCCCCGGTCCGGCGGTGGGGGCCAGCAGCGGTGAGCTGCTGCCGGCCAGCATGACCCGGGCCACCAGCTCCGGGTCGTCGCCCATCGGGACGTGTCCGCAGTTCACCAGCGGGACGAAGCGCGCCGCCGGCAGCAGCCGGCGGGCCCGGCGGCCCTGGCTGTTGGGCAGCAGGCGGTCGCGGGTGCCCCAGGCGAGGGTCACGGGGACCTCCGGCGGGAGGTCGGTCGGGAACCGCGAGGCCAGCTCGCCGCCCCCGGCGTGCAGGGTCCGGCGGAAGCCCGGGGCCTCCAGCAGTGCCCGGGTGTCCAGCAGCAGCTCGCGTGGGTCGAGCAGCTCCGGCCGTCCGTAGATCATGCCGAACATGGCCTTGCGGCCGAGCGGGTGCGCCGCGAGCCCCGCCCGCAGCGATTCGGGCGTCCGGGCGGCCAGCCGGTGCAGGTTGAGCATCCCGGACGCGTACAGGAGGCCGGGGCGCTGGAAGAAGCCGGCCGGTGAGAGTGCGGTGGCCGAGGAGGCGAGCCCGTGCCGTACGGCGTGCAGGGTGAACAGCCCGCCGAGCGAGTTCCCGGCCACGTGCGGCCGGTCGACCCCGATCGACGCCAGGAAGTCGCGGAGCACCGTCATCGCACTGTCGACGCTGTAGGGCATACCGGCGGGCAGCGGCGGCGAGGCGCCGAAGCCGGGCAGGTCGACGGCGATCACCTCCCGCTCGCGGGCGAGCAGGTCGAGCACGGGCTTCCAGCCCTGGTGGCGGTGTCCGATGCCGTGCAGCAGCAACAGGGGAGGGCCGTCGCCGCGGCGCTCGTGTACAAGGTCCATGACGGGGAGCCTAGGGCTGAGTTACCGGCGGGTCACCCCCATTGTGAGAAATATCGTCAACAGCGACCCGCTCCAGAGTCCGGGCCGCTCGCCGCACCGTGCGGGGCGAAGGACCGCGTGATCCCGCACCGTGCGGGGCGAAGGACCGCGTGATCCCGCACCGCGGCCGGGGGAGTGGAGCCTTGAGGCCGAAACCGGCCCGGTGGCCCGCCACTGACGCAGCCTCAAGTACCCGGGCAGCGGCCCGAATCACCGGAAACCTCTCCTTCATGCCGGGGGGACCGGCCGGAAACACCAGCTGCCTAGCGTTCCCGCCAACAGTGCGGCCCACGTCCGGGCCGTCCCAGGGTGTGGCGCGGGGAGGCGCGCTCATGACGGAACGTCCGGGCCGTGGCCGACCGCCACTGTGGCGATCGGCCGGCCCGGGCGCCCGGTCCGCGCCGCCGGTCCGGCCGCGCCTGATCATGGAACCGGTCCGCGACGACCGCCCGGCCCGGGCGGGGCCCGCGTACTCCGCAGCAGAAGACCACGGCACCCCAGGAGGCCTGGCATGCGCACCGAGCCACCACCGACCACCACGGACAGCGGCCGAGGGTCCCGGCGGGCCGGGGCGGCCGCCGACGAGACGCTCGACGACTACACCCTGCGCTTCGCACCCCGCAGCTACCGTCGCTGGACGCCCATGGTCGTGGCGACCACCGCCCTGGGCGGCATCGCGTACATGGCCGACTTCTCCATCGGCGCGGGCATCGGGCTGACCCACGGCACCGGGAACGCGCTGGCCGCGATCCTCGTAGCGGCGCTGGTCATCTTCGTCACCGGCATCCCGCTCGCCTACTACGGCGCCCGGTACAACATCGACCTCGACCTGATCACCCGGGGCTCCGGATTCGGGTACTACGGCTCGGTCCTGACCAGTGTGATCTTCGCCAGCTTCACCTTCATCTTCTTCGCGCTCGAAGGCTCGATCATGGCCCAGGGGCTGAAACTGGGGCTCGGGCTGCCGCTGTGGCTGGGGTACCTGGTCTCCACCCTGATGGTCATCCCGCTGGTGGTCCACGGGATGAAGGCGCTGAGCAAGCTCCAGGTCTGGACGACACCGTTCTGGCTGCTGCTGATGGTCGGTCCGCTGGTGTACCTGGTCGCCTCGGACCCGGGCACGGTGGACCGCTTCCTCTCCTACGGGGGCTCGGACGACGGCGGCGGGATGAGCACCGGCCAGGTGCTGCTGGGCGCGGGCGTGTGCCTGTCGCTGATCGCCCAGATCGGGGAGCAGATCGACTACCTGCGCTTCATGCCGCCGAAGACCGCGGCCAACCGGCGCGCCTGGTGGACGGCCGTGGTGATGGCCGGCCCCGGCTGGGTGGTGCTGGGCGCGCTGAAGCAGGCGATCGGGGTCTTCCTGGCGGTCTACATCCTGGCCGAGGCCGGCCCGACGGCGGCCACCGAGCCGATCCGGCAGTTCACCGGCGCCTTCGACGCGATGATGCCGTCCTGGCTGGTGGTCCCGCTGGCGGTGGCGCTGGTGGTGATCAGCCAGATCAAGATCAACGTGACCAACGCCTACTCGGGATCGCTGGCGTGGACCAACTCCTTCACCCGGGTCACCAGGCACTACCCGGGGCGGATGGTGTTCGTCCTGGTCAACCTCGCCTTCGCGCTGATCCTGATGGAGGCCGACATGTTCAGCTTCCTCAACAGCATCCTGGGCTTCTACTCCAACTGCGCCATCGCCTGGATCGTCACGGTGGCCACCGACATCATGGTCAACAAGTACCTGCTGAAACTCTCCCCGCGGGCACCCGAGTTCCGCCGGGGCATGCTCCACCCGGTCAACCCGGTGGGGCTGGTCTCCTTCGTCGCCGCGTCCGGCCTCTCGATCGCCATGTACTTCCACGCCCTGGGCGACACCCTCCAGCCGTACTCGCCGGTCGCGGCGGCGCTGATCGCCTTCGTCCTCACCCCGCTGACGGCCGCCCTGACCGGGGGCCGGTACTACCTGCGGCGCACCACCGACGGGATCGACGCACCGCACCTGGACGCCGACGGCAACCCCAGCGCCGCGACGTACGAGTGCCACGTCTGCCGGCAGGAGTTCGAGCGACCGGACCTCGCGGCCTGTCCCACCCATGACGCGGTGGTCTGCTCGCTCTGCCTGAGTACCGACAAGGTCGGCGACCACGTGCTGCCGGCGACGGCGCCGTTGGGCGGCTGACCCGCACGCGCCGGGGCGACGTACCGGGGCCGACCCGCTGAACTGCCCGCCCGGCCAGGCATTGTCGAATCCTTACGGCCGTGCCCGGCGGCCCCGGCGGCCGCCGGGCGCGGTGTATCCATGGGCGCAGGCAGCAGAGTGCTGCGCGCTCCTGGAGGCTGAGATGTCCGCTCGTCCGCCGCTGTCCGTCCGCCGTCCTCGCCGGTGGCCGCTGCCGGTCGCCGTCCTCGTGCTGCTGGCCGGCGGCTTCGGCCTGTACCTCTTCCAGCCCTGGAAGGCGTTCACCAGCACCAGGGTCGACGAGGCGCCGCCGGCCGGCGCCGCGCCCCTCGCCACGCCGGCCGCCGGCACCCCTGCGGGCGGCGCGTCACCCTCGTCGTACTCGTCGCCGTCGCCGTCACCCTCGTCGTCACCCTCGCCGTCGGGGCCCGGGCCGGCCGAGTCGGCCTCTTCGGCCGGCGGGTCCTTCCAGTCCGGCGAGCACCCCACCACCGGGACCGCCCGTCTGGTCCGCCTCGCGGACGGCAGCACGGTGCTGCGCCTGGAGAACCTGCGGACCTCCGAGGGCCCCGACGTCCGGGTCTACCTCTCGGCGGCGCCGGCGGCCGAGTCGAAGCTGGACTCCCTGGGCGACGCCCCGGTCGAACTCGGCCGGCTCAAGGGGAACCTCGGCAACCAGAACTACGCCGTCCCCGCCGGCACCGATCTCACCCGCCTGCACAGCGCGGTGATCTGGTGCGCACGCTTCTCGGTGGGCTTCGGGGCCGCCGACCTGCCGGCGTCCGACCGGTAGCCGGGCGGGCCCGGCGGGGGAGCGGGACGCCGGCAGGCCGGGGGCGTGTGCCGGGGAAGATCACGGAGGGATAGGCTGCCGCACCGTCAGGTGCCGATCGGCCCCTGCGACCTACTGAGGGGTGGAGAACGCCATGATGGGACCGGCGCACGCGCTGTCCGGCGCAGCGGCCTGGCTGATGGCGGGGGCGGCCTCGGCCGCGCTGGACCGGCCGATGCCCTGGCCCGTGCTCCTCGCGGGCGCGCTGATCTGCGCCGGAGCGGCACTGGCCCCCGACCTGGACCACAAGGCCGCGACCATATCGCGGGCCTTCGGGCCCGTGTCGCGCACGCTGTGCGAGGTCGTCGACAAGCTGTCGTACGCGGCCTACAAGTCGACCCGGGGGAAGGGCGACCCCCGCCGCAACGGCGGTCACCGCACGCTGACCCACACCTGGGTCTGGGCGGTGCTCTGCGGGGCCGGCGCGGCCGCGATCGCCGTGTACGGCGGCCGCTGGGGTGTGCTCGCGGTGCTCTTCGTCCACATGGTGCTGGCCATCGAGGGCCTGCTCTGGCGGCACGCCCGGGCCTCCAGCGACGTGCTGGTCTGGCTGCTCGGCGCGGCCAGTGCCTGGATGCTTGCCGAGACCCTCGACAAGCCCGGCAACGGCTCGGACTGGCTGTTCACCGACCCCGGCCAGCAGTACCTGTGGATCGGCCTGCCGATCGTGCTGGGCGCGCTCGTGCACTGCCTCGGCGACGCGCTGACCGTCTCCGGCTGCCCGGTCCTGTGGCCGATCCCGATCGGACGCAAGCGCTGGTACCCGATCGGCCCGCCGAAGGGTATGCGCTTCCGGGCCGGCAGCTGGGTGGAGATGAAGGTCCTGATGCCGGTCTTCATGGGCCTGGGCGGGGTGGCCGCCCTCGGCGCCCTGGGGTTCATCGGCTGAGGCCCGGTCGAACCGCACGCCCTCGTCGGCGGGCCGTCGACCGCCCGGCCGGGCCGGCCGACGTCCCGTCCTCGCCTCCCGTCCGGGCCGGCCGACGTCCCGTCCTCGCCTCCCGTCCGGGCCGGCCGACGGCGGTCGGCCCGGTCCGCCCGGCCGGGCTCCCCTCAGCGGGGCTCCAGTACGACCCAGACCTGGCCGGGGTGGAAGGTCATCGGCTGCCCCGCGTACGAGAACGTGGTGCCGGCGTCCGGTCCGGTCCGGGACCAGGTGCCCTGGTAGGCCCTGCCGTCCCGGAGGACCACCGCCTCGCCGCTGCCCACGGTCGGGGCGAAGGGCACCAGGTGGCCGGCGGAGTCCCGGAGTCCGAGGGGCGAGGTGCGTTCGTCCACCCGCTGGACCACGACGGTCGGCGCCCCCAGCTGCCCGCCGTCCGTCGTCCGGGCCGGCTTGCCGTCCAGCGCCACCAGGTACCTGCCCGCGGTCGCGGACCAGTTGAAGGTGAACGAGGCCGCCGGCATCCGCGCGCCGAAGCTGTCGGCCGGGACGCCGCCGGTCGGCGGGTCGCCGAACCGGAAACCGATGTCGCGCGCCGTCGCCGCGTCCGGCGAGGCGCGCAGGATGCCCGAGGGCACCACGTACTCGTTGTAGGGCGCGGGCCTGGAGGTGCCGCGGAAGAACGAGTCGCTCTGCAGCGGGGAGCGGTTGAAGACGTCGGCGCGGTCCAGCACCGGCAGGAACCTGCTCTGCGCCCCGGAGTACACGAAGGCCGCCCTCCCGTACTGCTGGAGGATTTCGAGGTCGCTCTCCCGGGCGCTGCGGACCGGGCCGACGGTGTCGCCCGGCGGCAGGTGGTCGGAGTCGTAGACCGCCAGGAAGCGCGAGATGCCGCCCTCGACCTCGATCGCGTAGACCACGTCGGCCGCGTCGAGGCCGGTCTGCGGGCGGGCGTTCACGATGTTGTCGATCTTCACGGCGATGATCCGGCCCGTCCCGCCCGGGAGCCCGGTGAGGGGCGAGACCGCTGTACCGGACGTCCCGGGGCCGACGGACGGTGACGGGCCGCCGGACGGCGAAGGGCTGCCGGGCGGGGCCGCGGGGACGGCCGGTGGAACGGTGTCCACCGGCAGCGGCGACCGGCCGCCGGCGAGGGTGAGCACCACCGCGAGGGCGACGGCGGCTCCGGCGAGGAGGACGGTGCCGACCCGGTGGGCGAGCGGCAGGGACCGCCAGCCGGCCAGGACGCGTTCGAAGGTCTTCATCTGCGGGATCACCTCCGGGCAGCGGCGCCGGTTCACGGGCGGGGCTGCTGCTGGTCCGGAATGCTGTACCCGGGAAGACGAGACGGGCCCCGCGGGTGGTTCCGTCCTCGGGCGACGCGGGAAGCCAGGCCCGACCCGCTCGGTGCCGTCCGGTGCGGCGTTCCGGTGCCCGGCAGGCACACGGGGCAGGCAGGCAGGCAGGCAGGTCCGGTGCCGGTCCGGCGCGGGGCAGGCGCGGGGCAGGCGCGGGGCAGGTACGGGCTGCGAGGGGCGCCGGGACGATGCTCGCGCGCCCTCCTGCGTCCCGCCGGCGCCCGGCGGGGCTAAGCTGGGCGAAGTTGTGAAGGCACCTCGTTCGGTGAGGCGTCGCCACGGACACAGGCCACTGACCCCACGACGTCGAGAGACGCCCAGGTTCAGGACAGGTCTCCCCGGCCTAAGGGGTGACCCCAAGTGGCTGCACCCCCGGGTGCTACGCCGTGGCGTGCCAAAGCTCTGACGAGTTCAGGGGTGCCCGCCCACTTCCCGGCGCGCCCTGCGCGCGGGCGAGGCGGGGCCTCCCCTGACCGCCGCGATCCGGCGCCCCCGAACGGGTGCCCGACGGCAGGGAGGTGAGAGCGGTGGAGTCCAGTAGTCCGGGCCGAAGTCGGCCCCGCCCCCGAACGTGCTCCTCGTCCCCCCGCACCGCGCGCCCGTCCCCGTACGCCCTACGGCCCTCCCGCACCGCCCGGCGCTGACCGTGCCCGGCCGGCGAAGGCCGCCCCGGCGTGCGCCGGACGGTGGCGGCGCTGCCCCGCCGGTGCCCCGGCGACGCCTGCCGCAGCGGGCGTCGCCCGGTGTGTTCGCGGCGGACATCCACCTGTGGAGGTTCCTGCCATGTCCGACTGGCGTGTGCGCGCCGTGCGCGCGAGCAAGCGTCCGTTCAGCCGTCCCGCCACCGGGGAGGCCGGCGCGCCACCCGTGCCCGCTCCCGAGCACTCGATGGACCCGAGGCCCGAGCCCAAGGCGGACACCGTCTCGCTGGAACGCTCCGTGGTCGACGCCGCCGTCTACCGCGCGGGCCGCCGCACCGGGACCCCGGCCACCCTGTCCGACATCTACCGTGAGCTGCCCGGCAAGCCCGGCACCATGGCCTGGATCGGCCTGTTCCGCCCGGCGGACGCCCAACTGCTGGAGGCCGCGGAGCGGTTCGGCCTGCACGAGCTGGCCGTCGAGGACGCCATCGTCGCCCACCAGCGTCCCAAGCTGGAGCGCTACGGCGACACCCTCTTCGTCGTCCTGCGCGCCGCCCGCTACCTCGACGACGTCGAGGAGGTGGACTTCGGGGAGATCCACCTCTTCGTCGGCCCCGACTTCGTGCTCACCGTGCGCCACTCCCAGTCCCCGGACCTCTCCGCGGTGCGCCGGCGCCTGGAGGGCGACCCCGAACTGCTGGCGCTCGGGCCCGAAGCCGTCCTCTACGCCGTTCTGGACGCTGTCGTCGACGGCTACGCGCCGGTGATCGCCGGGCTTCAGCACGACATCGACGAGATCGAGACCGAGGTCTTCGGCGGCGACCCCAAGGTCTCCCGGCGCATCTACGAACTCTCCCGCGAGGTCATCGAGTTCCAGCGGGCCACCCGGCCGCTGCTGGACATCATGAAGAACCTGGAGGCCGGCTTCGGCAAGTACGGCACCGACGAGGAACTCCAGCGCTACCTGCGCGACGTCGCCGACCACGCCACCTACGCCGCCGAGCGGGTGGACGGCTTCCGCCAGATGCTGCAGAACATCCTCACTGTCAACGCCACCCTGGTCTCCCAGGCCCAGAACGAGGAGATGAAGCAGCTCGCCGAGGCGGGGCACGCCCAGAACGACGAGATCAAGAAGATCTCCGCCTGGGCGGCCATCCTGTTCGCCCCGACCCTGATCGGCACCGTCTACGGGATGAACTTCTCGACCATGCCGGAGCTCCAATGGGCCTTCGGCTACCCCTTCGCGATCGGCCTGATGGGGTTGGTCTGCGCGGGCCTGTATGTCGTCTTCAAGCGCCGCGACTGGCTGTAGCCGTCCTGCGGCGGCGGCACGGCGCCGTCGGCGGTCACCGCGCCGGGCACCCGGTGTCACCAGGTCCGACGGCGGGCCGGGGGAGCGGCCGCGACGGCACCGAAGGCGGGGGCCGCCGGCCGGCGGTACGGGAGCCGGGCGTGCACGGTCTTGCCGCTGCCCGGGTCGAGGGTGACCCGGACCGGCCCGCAGAGGGCGGCCACCACGTGCAGTCCCAGGCCGCCCGTACACCTCCGACGCTGTCGGGGGCGGCGGTGAACCCGGCCTGCCGGCGTCCCGACCCGGCGGCCTGGCCGGCCGGCGTGGTCCGGGTGAAGTGGTCCTGTCGGGGTCGGTTCGCTGGTCCCTGGCCATGCCTCGCACGGGTTCCCGCGCCGCGTCCGGCCGAGGCGGTTCGTCCGGGTGGGCGGGTCGCGGATGGGCGACGATCAGTTCGCAGTGGTGCCGGGCGGCGCGGCGTCACCGGTCGGGCGCCGGATCGCCCGGCGGTCCAGCCGGGTCACGATCCCGGTGTGGAACCGCTCGACGGCGGCGTCGACGGTCCGGATGAAGCCCGTCTCGGCATTGCCGCGGGTACTCCCGACACTCTTGGCCAGGGTCAACCGGAACCCGGTGATCCGGGAGGCGTCCTTGGGCAGCAGGTCGCCCGGTTCAGGCCGCAGCCTCTCCAACGTCCCCCGGGGGCCGGGCAGGGCGCCGTCGGTCAGCGTCTCGACATGCAGATCGGCCGGCGCCTCGGCAAGCTGCCGGACCAGCCGCTTGACCCAGCTGAGCGGGTAGCCCTGCTCCGGGGAGGGGATCTCGACCGAAGTCCGCAGTTTGCCGACCCTCAGGTCCGCGACGATGGAGAGGTTGCCGACGGCGTCCTCGATCCTGATCTCCGCGTGCAGTCGGCCGTCTGCGCAGAGGCTGTCGGCGAGGGCCGCCCGCCGGGCCCGCGGGTCCTCACCACGGCGGCTCCGCTGCACCGGCAGGACCTTCACCCCCAGCTCGCCGCCGAGTTGGAGGCAGACCTGGCGAACCAGCCGCTCCCAGCTCTCGATGACCTGGGTGGCGCGCTCGTCCCCCTGGCAGAGCGTCTCGTCGTCGATCCCGTTTCGTACCGGGACCCAGGCCGGACCCATGTTCTGGAAGCCGTGGCAGCCCGAGTTGTCGTGCTGGAGGTAGTGCAGCAGTTCCTGCAGCAGCCAGGCATGGGCCGGGTTGACGACGCCTTCGTGGCGGATCAGCATCTTCGCCTGGTAGGCGACCTCGGCCCAGGAGAGGTGCCAGAGCGACACCTTGTGCTTGCGGCGGCCGTCGACCTTGACCGGGACGAGCGGGCTCCCCTCGAGCGCGACGTCGTTGGAGAGCGTGATCACCGCCTCGTAGCCGCGTCGGGCGGCGATGTCCATGTAGTCCTGGACCTGCTCGGCCTTCAACGGGTTGCCGTTGGTCTTGCTCTCCACCAGGGCCGTCCAGAGCCGGCCCGCGCGTTCGACCCGGATCACCCCGTCGGGGCGCTTGGGCGAGTCGCCGTGCGGCAGCGAGACTTCGGTGAAGGTCTCCATCCGACCGGCGGGCGCCCCGAAGGCCGCGGTGAGCCGCCGGCCGAACTCCGGCACCTGCGCCATCACGGAGAGCAGCACGGAGGTCGCCCGCACTTCGCGTTCCCGGTCGCTTTTGAGCGTCGTGGCGGGGAACAGCCTGGCCGACCGCCAGGCGTCGTTCTCGGCCAGGGATTTCTTCGGCTCCCGGGGCAGCGTGACCTTCCGCCTGGCGGTCTGCAGCCGCTTCGGGGCGGCCGGCTCCGCGGCCACGCCCGCGGCCCGGGTGGGGAGCAGGTTCTTGGCGTCGGTCGACGTACGGCCGGTCACGGAGGCCTCGTCGTCCGAGCGGTGGGGGGTGGTGGCCGGATCGGGGCGGTCCGCTGCTCCGGAGCCGTCGGCGGGTGGGCCGGCGACCGACCCGGTGGCGCCGTCCGCCGCGGGGCCGCTGTCGGGATCGGCTTCCGCATCGTCGTCGATCTCGATGCCGAAATCGGTGGCCAGCCCCGCGAGGCCGGTGTCGTAGCCCTGCCCGACCGCGCGGAACTTCCACTCGGGGCCGCGGCGGTAGATCTCGCCGAAGACGAACGCGCTCTCCAGGCTCGCGTCCGCGATGGAGAAGCCGAGCAGGTGTTCGCCGGTGCTGTCGGCGAGACCGAGCCGGAGGTTCTCCAACTGGCCGAACACCGCGCGCTGGTGTCGGCTTGCCGCGATCACGAGGCGCTCGACGTCGGAGGGCACCGCCGTCAGGTCGAGCTGGATGCGGTCCTCGCTGCCGTCCTCGGTCGGGGTTTGGCCCAGAAGTTGCACACTGCCGTCCGAGGCGGCCGGGTTGTTGTAGAAGAAGAAGTCGTCGTTGCTCCGGACCTTGCCGTCCCCGGCAAGCAGCAGCACCGACACGTCGGCGTCACCGTCACCGGCCGGGCTGGTCCAGCCGAGGCTCACGATGAGGGAGTCGATGCTCTCGCCCAGTGTGGCGAGCCCGACGTTGGCACCCTTGACCATTTCCTGCACTGATGTCCCCCCAGAGGAACCGGGCTGCGCGTCGGAGGTCGAGCAGCCGTCCTGCCATGGCAATCGCGGGCGGCACCGGTCCGCTCGGCAGCTCGGAGCCTAGCCCTCCGGGGCCCTGGTCAGGTGGGGTGTTGAGCAGATTGTGTGTGCGCAACCGGAATGTGACCTTCGGACGCCCAGCGTGCACCGCGCGTGCTACGGCGCACGGCTCGGCCGGAGCGCACGGCCGGAGCGCACGGCCGGTCGCCGGTGGTGCTCGCCCGGTGCCCTGCGCCGCCCGCCGCCGAAGGGTCGTCAGGACGGTGCGTCAGGTGAGAGAGATGCTCGGGCGGGTCAGGCCCCGCGCGGGACGGTGCGGATGACGGTGCCCTTGACGTCGGTCGAGAGGTAGCCGCCGCCGTAGTCGTCGGACAGGTAGACGGCGATCGAGGGCTTCTCCTCGATGATCTCCGGCCCGATGATCAGATAGCGGCTGGTGGGGTTGGCCACGTTCAGGGTCTGCTCGGCCTTCTTGATCAGGTCCGGCAGGATGTCCCAGTTGTAGAGCTGCAGGTCGGCCAGCTTGTCGCGGGAGGTGAGCGTGGCGCCGGGGGTGCGGGTCGTCCTGCCGTCGCGGTAGGTGATCCGGTCGTAGACGGAAGGGTCCGACGCGGTGGGCGCCTCCGCGATGGCGTACTCGGGGTAGACGACCAGCCGCTTGATCTTGGTGCCGGACATCAGCGGGCGGATCGCGTCGATGGTGGCGCGGACGCCGTCCGGGGTGAGCAGGTTCTGCTTGCCGGCGGGCGGGGCGGCGGGCTTGACGGTCGGTGCGGCGCTGGTGTCGGAACCGCCGCCGGTGGGCGAGACATCGGTGCCGGGGGTGCCGGGGGCGGTGGTGGCCGGGGGCTTGTCGAGGGACTTGGTGTTGGTCCCGGTGCCGTTCGGCCACAACGTCCAGGCGAGCAGGCCGGTCAGGCAGACCGCGACCACCGAGAGGGTCACGACCGCGCCGCGGTGGCGGCGCGCGGGCGCCGGCGGCCGGCCGGGCCCGGTCGGCCCCGCCGGCAGGATGTCGTGCGGCCCGCCCGGGTAAGGGCTGTTCCCGTACGGGTGGTTGCCGGTCGGTCCGCTGTCGTAGGGCGGGGCGGCGTACGGGCCGCTGCTGTACGGGCGGACGTCGTGCCGTCCGCTGTCGTAGGGCGCGCCGGCCACCGGGGCGCCGGAGTACGGGTTCGACGGCTGGGCGGGGTACGCCCCACCACCGGGCTGCCCGCCGGGCTGGGGGTGCGCGGGGGTGAGCGGTCCGGTGAAGTACTGCGGGGTCTCGGCCGGGGCCGGTGCGCCGCCGAAGCCCGCGACCGGGGAGCCGGGGGTCGGCGTGGCGGTCTCGGCCGCGGCGAGGATCCGGTCGATCGTCGCGGCGTCCGGCCGCTGCGCGGGGTTCCTGGCCAGCATCGCCGAGAGCAGCCCGCCCAGCTGCCCGGAGTGGACCGGCGGCGGCAGCGGTTCGTCCAGCACGGCCGCGAGGGTGGCCAGCGAGGTGGCCCGGCGCAGCGGGTGGTGGCCCTCGACCGCCACGTAGAGCAGCATCCCGAGCGACCAGAGGTCGGAGGCCGGGTTGCCCTCCTCGCCGCGGATCCGTTCGGGAGCGATGTACTCCGGGGAGCCGATCAGCGAACCCGTCGCGGTGAGCGCGGTCGCGTCGTGCATCGCCGCGATGCCGAAGTCGGTGAGCACCGGGGTGCCGTCGGTGCGCAGCAGGACGTTGGCGGGCTTCACGTCCCGGTGCTGGATGCCGGCGGCGTGCGCGGCCCGCAGGGCGGCCAGCACGCCGCGGCCGGTCCTGGCCGCCTCCTGCACGCCGAGCGGCCCCCGGGCCAGCCGGTCGGCCAGGCTGCCGCCCGTCACCAGCTCCATCACGAGCCAGGGGTGGGCGTGCTCGGCGCTGTCCACGATGTGGTGGATGACCGCGACGTTGGGATGCTGCAGCCGGGCCAGGGCGCGCGCCTCGCGCAGCACGCGCTCGCGGGTCTCCCGGGCCGCCGTCGGGTCGGCGGCCTCCGTCGCGGGGTCGAGCGCGCGGACCTCCTTGAGCGCGACCTCGCGGTGCAGCGCGTTGTCGCGGGCGCGCCAGACCAGCCCCATGCCACCGCCGCCGAGGCGTTGCAGCAGTTCGAAGCGGCCGTCGATGAGCCGCGTGTCGGGCCCCCCAGTGTTCATGACGGTCATCGTAGGAGACGGGAGTGACGTCCGTGCGCCACGGTGGCGCCGTCGCGGCCGCCCGGGCGGCCGCGATCCGGCCCGCTGAGCCGCGACGGTCCGCGCCCGGGGCAGGCGGCGGGCGACGCGCCGACCGCCGCGGGGGCTCCGTGCCCGGCCCGTCCGTAGGATCCTGCGCATGCCCGCCTATCTGCTGTCCGTCGCCTTCCTGCTGCTCTTCGCCGTCGGTGTGCGGCGCGACCGGCGCCGGTTCGGCAACGCGGTGCTGCTGGGCCTGTCGGTGCTCTTCCTGGCGGCCGGCCTGTTCGGCGAGCTCGCCCGTCTCCCCGACGGCCTGGTGGACGCGGTGCTGGTGGTGATCCCGGCCGCGGCCGGGCTGGGCCTGGTGGCGTCGGCGGTCTTCCTGGTCGCCAACGGGGTCACGATGGTCCGGCAGGAGGGCGGCCGGCTGGCCAATCTGCTCTCGCTGACGGCCGGGCTGGCGATCCTGGTCCTGATCGCCCTGCTGCTGGCCGCGGTGCACTTCGACTCGCGTGCGCTGCGGGCCGTCGCGGGCGGCACCCTGCTGGTGGCGGGGTACCTGGGCTTCCTGTTCCTCTGCTTGCTGGGCTACGCGTTCCTCTACGGACGGCTGACGGTGCGCCGGGAGGTCGACTACGTGCTGGTGCTGGGCGCCGGCCTGGTCGACGGCGACCAGGTGCCGCCGCTGCTGGCGGGCCGGCTGGAGCGGGCGTACGGCATCTACCGGGCGCAGGCCGCCCGTGGGCGGCCGCCGACGGTGATCGTGTCCGGTGGCAAGGGCAGTGACGAGCGGGTGCCGGAGGCGCAGGCGATGGCCGGCCACCTGGTGGCGCTGGGGTGCCCGGCGGAGCGGATCGAGCAGGAGGACCGTTCGCGCAGCACGGAGGAGAACCTGGAGTTCAGCAAGGTGCTGATGGAGCGGCACGGGACGCCGTACCGCTGCGTGGTGGTCACCAACACGTTCCATGTCTTCCGGTCCGCGGTCACCGCCCGCCGGGCCGGGGTGCCGGCCCACGTCCTGGGCGCGCACACCGCGCCGTACTACCGGCCGAGCGCGACGATCCGCGAGTTCGTGGCGGTGCTCGCGCTGTACGGGAGGCTCAACGCGGCGGTCTGCCTGCTGCTGGCCGTGCTCGGTGCGTTGGCCGGCTGGGCGTCCTGACGGGGCGGGGGCTCGCGGTCCGGGTCACGCGGTGCGGGTCACGACGTCGTGGTCACGACGCCTTGGTCACGCAAGGTGCCCGGCCGCGGGTGTGCGGCCGGGCACCTTGCTCCTGGGCCTGCCGGGTCAGGGGCAGTACTCCCAGGCGAGGTGGTAGGTCGTCCGGATGCTGCTGTCGGTCGAGTCCATCGTCATGAAACTGGTGGTCTTGGCCGGGTCCGAGGTGCCGGCGTTGACCCGCAGTTCGGTGTTGATGTTGAAGTTCCGGCTCTCGCCGCAGGGCGCCCAGACCAGCGCGGCGACCGGGACGGTGTCGGTCGCCTGCCAGCTGTCGTCGAGCGCGCCGGTGAACCGGTGGCTCCGCGAGGCGGTCTGGGCCGACCCCTGGAAGTAGTAGTTCGCCTGCTGGATGCCGACGGCGCCCTTTTCCAGGTGCGCGTAGCCGCGGTAGTCGGCGGAGGCGATCGCGTAGGTGAAGCCCTGCGGGACGTGCACCCGCAGGTTGAGCTGGCAGTTCTTGCGGAAGTCGGTCGGCTTGGAGCCGAGGCCGACCTGGGCCATGTAGTCGCTGTACGTGACGGTGAAGGCGGTGCTGTCGGGGGAGACCGCGATGGCGGCCGTCCCCGCCGGACAGCCCGAGCCGTTGACGGTCGCCACGTCGATGACGATCTTGTCCGGCGGGGGCGGGGTGGTCCAGCCGGAGCCCGCTCCGGTGTCCAGTCCGGTGAAGGAGCTGCCGAGCAGGGCGGCTGCGGCGCCGCCGGTGGCGAGCATGCGTACGATCATGGGTTTTCCTTCCGATCGTCCAGGAGTCCCCGGCCGCGGGGGTGGTGCTGCGCGGCGGGACTTGGCGTGTACATGTCAGCACACCGTCACCGTCGACGTACAGAGGGCGATTCCCGGAGGGCCGGAAGCCGCCACGGGGCGGCTCGGCACCCGTGGCGGCCGCCGAGCACCGTCAGCCGGTCAAGCGAGCCGCCGGGCCACGGCCGCAAGGAGCAGGGCGAACGCCGTGACCGCCGCCAGGGCGCGGACGGTGTCGAGCCGCTCCCAGCGCCGGATCCGGTCGTGCCAGTCGAGCGGTGGGGCGCCGGGCGCCCAGTCCAGCAGGGCCTTGTTGATCGGTACCGTGCCGGCGAAGGTGACCACCGTGAAGACCAGCAGGGCGGCCAGAGCGGCGCAGCGCAGGGTGAGGCCCGGCTCGGCCCGGCCCCCGACGGCGGCCGCCACCGTGCTGAGCAGCGCCGGCCCGTACACGGCCGGCACCAGCACCCGCAGCCTCCGGACCAGCGCCTGCCGCAGCCGTATCTGGTCGTACCCGTCGGGGACGTTCAGCGCGCCGCGCACGCCGAAGCGGACCACGAACTCGATGCCGGCGAGCAGCCCGGCGAAGAACAGATTGACGATGTCGAGGCTGTGCACGGGGTGTCCTTCGTTCCGTGGTCGGTGCCCGTCCCGTCCCGGGCCGGTGTGGCCGGATGTGGAGGGCGCGCCGGGGTACGTGCTGGGGGCGTGCGAAGTCGGATGCGCGCCGTGGGTGCTCAGGCCCGTTGCCGGGTGGCCGTGAAGGGGAGCGACATCGTCGCCGCCTCGATCGTGCCGCTCATGGCATCGCCCGTGACCGCGGCGGTGCACCGGACCGTCATCGGGAACGGTGAGGTCAGGCGGGCCGTGAAGGTGACCTCCGCGCCGTCCGCGCCGGCCCGGGCCGCCTCGATCGCGCGGCCGTCCAGGGTGCCGGTCAGCTCGCCGTCCCGGGTGCCGCCGGCCGGGTGGAGGATCAGTTCGGCCCGCTTGGTGCCGCCCGGCGTGCGGAAGGTGACGGTCCAGCCGCCGACGGCCGACGCCTCCCCCGGGGTGGGCATGGCGTGCCGGAGCCGGTACTCCGCGGCCGCCCGCTTGTACCTCTCCCCGGCGGCCGCCTGGTCCGGGATGTCCGCGGGGTCCGGCTCGGAGTCGGCGAAGAAGCCGTCGAGCGCCTGGTTCGCGCCCACCGCGAGCGGGCCGGAGCGGCCCAGCATGACCGACTCGTAGCGGGCGACGGCGGTGTCGACGTCGGCTTCCTCGGCGAGCGCCCGGGCCAGCTCGGCGCCGTCGAGCAGGGCGAGGTTCATACCGTACCCGCCGAAGGGTGACATCAGGTGGGCGGCGTCACCGAGCAGGGTCGCGCCGGCCGTGTGCTCCCAGGCGAGGGGGGCCGGCAGGGCGTGCAGCGCCCGGTTGCCGAAGGCCTCGGCCTCGGTGATGAAGGGCAGCAACTCGGCGGCCCAGCCGTCGAACTCCCGGAGCAGGTGGCGCCGTACGGCGGCGGTGTCGGTGAGGTCCACGCCGGCCTCGGTGTGCCAGTCGAGCCCGGTGCGCAGGCCGATGAGACCCCGCACGACACCGTTGCTGTTGCGCTGGCCGATGATGGCACGGCCGTTCCGGCCGTTGGCGAACATGTGGCCGTCGCCGACGAGTTCGGCGATCTCGGGGTGTCGGGTGTCGACGTCCTCGAAGCGGACGTCGAGGAACGAGACGCCGCTGTACACCGGCACCGCGCCGGTCAGCAGGGGCCGCACCCGGGACCACGCGCCGTCCGCCCCGATGACGAGATCCGTCTCCTCGGTGGCGCCGTCGGCGAAGCGGAGGCGGTGGGCACCGCCGCCGAGCGGGGTCGCGCCCACCAGTTTGCGGCCCCAACGCACCGTGCCGGGCCGTACCCGGCCGGCCAGCAGCTCGCGCAGTTGCCCGCGGTCGATCTCGGGCGCGGCGTCCTCGTCCGGGCCGGGGAGGTACTCGGCGAGCACGGTGCCGTGCTGGTCGAGGGTGCGCTTCGCCTGGCCCTCGATGCGGGCGACGGCTCGGAACGCGTCCAGGAGTCCGGCCGTCTCCAGGGCGATCTGGCCGGTGTCGGCGTGCAGGTCGAGGGTGCCGCCGGCGTCGCGCGCGGTGGGGGAGGCGTCGGCGTCGTGGACGGTGACCTCGATGCCGTGGCGCTGCAGGACGCGGGCGCACAGCAGGCCTCCCGGGCCGGCGCCGATGACGGATATCCGTGGGGTGCGGTTCTTCATGAGGGGACTCCGGGTCGTTGTTTCGGTGGTGGCGGCCGCCGTGGATCGGCGGGGACCGCCGGTGGCAGGCGTGGCAGGCGTGGCAGGCGGGTGTGACGGGCGGGCCGTACGCCCCCAATAGTTACTGTCACTAAAAAAGTACTGTAGCAGAAAGGTTCTAGGGGCTGGATTATCCTTGCGGCATGAACCCACGCACAGTCGACTGGTCCGCCGGGCGCCCCGCCCACGACGCGGCCGGCCGGGCCGAGGGCCTGCGCGAACGCAAGAAGCGCCTGATGCGCCAGCAACTGTCCGACACGGCCACCGAGATGTTCGTGGAACGGGGTTTCGAAGCCGTCCGCGTCGCCGAGGTCGCCGCCGCCTGCGGAGTGTCCGAGAAGACCGTCTTCAACTACTTCCCGACCAAGGAATCGCTGGTCCTCGACCTGCCGGAGGTGACCATGGCCGCCCTGCGTACGGAGCTGGCGCGGCCGGACCGCACTCCCGTCGACGCGGCTCTGGCGGTCCTCGAGGACGAACTCGGCGCACTGACCTCCTGGCTGGAGCAGCACGAGGACCCGGCCCGGGCCGCCGCCCGGCTGCGGCAGTTCGGCGCGATGATCCTGGCCACGCCGTCCCTGCGGGCCCATCAGCGCGACATGACGGACCAGCTGGTCGCCGCGGCGGCCGAAACCCTCGCCGAACGGGCCGGGGCCGGCCCGGAGGATCCGGAGCCGCAGATCGCGGCCACCGCCCTGCTCGGCCTCTGGCCGATCCAGTTCAGGGCGCTGCGCACGCACCTGGACGGCACCCGGACGCCCGCGCAGGTCCGCGCGGCGGTCACCGCCGACGTGCTCCGCGCGGCGAACCTCCTCGCGGCCGGGCTCGACGGCTGGGCGCCCACCGGTACGGGGCCCACGGCGGCGCAGCGGTAGCGCGGCGGAGGGGGCTGGGGGCGTCCGCCGACGGGGCGAGCTCCCCCGCCGGGCGGGCCGGGCCCGCGCAGGTCCGCCCCCGGTCGGCGCGGGCCGGCCGGCGCGCGCCCTGAATTCGCCCATTCGGCTGCGGAGGGTGACCGCTCGGGAGCATTGTGCATGCATGACTGAGTACGGCGAGGACGTTCCCGGCTACCGGACGATCAGGGTGGGAGCCTCGCAGGCCCCGGTCGCGGACCTGGCGGACCTGGCGGCCTGGCAGGCGAGGGAGCCCTACCCCGAGGTCCTGTCGGCCGGACACCCGGTCTTCGGCGTGGCCCACGAGCGCGAGCAGGGCGGATGGGAGCTGCACGCCGGTTTCGGCTGCATGACGCCGCAGGGCTCCCGCGAGAACATGTCGATGGCCTTCCGGCGGCTGGCCGCCCGGGCCGAGCAGGACGGCGACCGGGCGGCGCAGCGGGAGTGCCTGCGCGCGGCGGAGCACCTGGACCGGGAGAAGACCGACGAGATGACCGTCCTCGGCACCCGCTACCGGGTGGTGCGGGCCGAGCGGTTCGTCCGGACCGGGCCGGACGGCCCCGAGCCGCCCCGCTCCACCGATCCGGACCCGGTCCTGCCCGCCCGATCGGTCCGGGCGCACGACCCGGCCGCCGGGTTCGTCATCGACCCGACCGTGCCGACCGGCATGTCCGAGGCGATCCTGAAGGCCGAACTGCTGGCGCTGGTCCGGGCGGCGGGTACGGTGCCGGCCCCGGTCCGCAGGGACTCGCGATCGGCCGCCCGCTCGCACCCCGGCGGGGTCCTGCTGCCGGCCGCGTTCATGGTCGCGGAGCGGATCGGCGGGCAGTGGGCACCGGAGTCGCACACGGACTCCAGCACCCCGCAGGGCGCCCGGGACTCCCTCGCCCTGGGCCTGCGGGTGATGGACCCGGTCCGTCGCGGGCTCTCCGCGGCCGAGCGGGTCGAGTACGCCCGCGCCGCCGACCGGCTCGACCAGGAGCGCGGCTCCGACCTGCGGGTCGTCGGCCGCCTGCTCCGGGTGGTCCGGACCGAACGGCTGATGCGGATCGGCCCGGACGGTCCCGAGGGCCCCCGCCCCAGCGACTTCGACCCGGAACTGCCCGTCCTGGAGCAGGACCGTCAGCTCCGCGAGCAGGGCGACGGTCCGGACGAGGACACTCCGATCGAACTCGACGAGGCGAACCAGGAGTTGGCCCGTCTCTTCGACGCCGAGGAACGGCGCCGGCGGGAGCGCCCGGGCCGCTCCTGACCGGAACCCGCTGAGAAGACGGGCCGGGTGGCGGCGGGCCCGGACACCCGTCGGGGTCCGCCACCGTCCGCCCGGCCCGGCCCGGCCCGGTACGCGCACGGGCAGCAGCACGGGCACCCGCACCGGCGGAGGCGTCGCTGCCCGCCGTCAGTGCACCGCCCCCATGCCGGTGATCCGCGGCCGGACGCCCTCCGCCGCGGCCTCGTCGAGAGCCACTGCCTCCGGCCCGCTCCCGGCCGGCGCCCCGGTGGCCGCTGCGCCCACGCCGACGGCTGCTCCCACCCCGACCGCCCCGTTCACCGCGGCCACCGCCCCCGCCCCGGCCGCGACCGGGCCCGCCTCCGCCGCCGGGACCGGCAGCGGAGTGGAGAGGAGTACCCGGGACTCCGGCGCCTGCAGGGTCGGGAGCGGGCAGCCCGCGGTGATCCACTCCATGGCGATCTCGCGCCCGTCCTTGCCGGTACTTGGCACCACGGCGCGGAACGCCCGCCCCATCGAACCGCTCGGCGCGAGCAGGTCGGTGACGAAGCTGCTCTGCTCCGGGCGCCCGGGCGTGACCAGCCGGTTGTCCGGGTGCGCGATCGCCGCCAGCAGTGAGCCGGTCGGCTGGGTGAACCACCAGGCGACGGTGTCCTTCCGGGTCGCCGACGGGTCCATCGGGTCCGGCCCGGTGAGGACGGAGCCGATGTGCCCGGCGGTGCCGGTCTGCCGGGGCCGCAGGGTGTCGACGAGGCGGATCATCGCCTCCAGCGGCGAGAGCACCGGGGGAGCGACCGGCGGCCCGGCGGTGAGGGAGCGGGTCCACTCCCGCCACAGCTCCAGCTCGCCCTCGGTGAAGACCTTGTACATGGGCCCGGTGAAGGCGGTCAGTTCGAAGAACGGGCTGCCCTCCGGGTCGCCGGGAAGGATCAGCCCCGACTCCTGCAACTGTCCCAGCAGCCCGTAGGGGTCCAGGAACCAGTCGTTGAGCCGGTTGTCACCCAGCTGCTTCCCGTCGTGGTTGACCGAGGCGTACGGAGCCTTGCGGAGGATCAGCTCGACCAGCCGGTCCTGCGGGGTGGGCGGGTTGAGCGCCAGCCCGGTCAGGTCCTCGCCGAGGGTGCCGGTGATCTGGAACGCCACGTAGCCGTTCCAGATCCGCTGCCACTGCTGCTGCACGGCCTCGTCGCCGCCGGCGTCGTAGATCGCCTCCAGGTAGCGCGCGACCGCGTCGCGGGCCTTGGCACCGTGCCCGGAGGCCGCGTTGTCGATGCCGACGTGCATCTTGTAGAACTGCGAGTTGATCCCGTAGTAGTCGAACAGCTCCACCGTGGGCTTGATCCCGACCACCTCCCACTCCAGCTGCAGCGTCATGCCCAGGATCTCCGGGAAGAACCGCTCGGAGTAGAGCGAGATCGCCAGCTGGAAGGCGCTGACGGTGTAGGCCGAGTCGAGCATGTCGGGCAGCATCGCGAAGTCGTAGGAGTCGACCGGCGGCAGGTACAGGCCCACGCTGCGCAGCAGGTCGTTGTAGAGGTTCGAGTGGTTGAGGGCCGGGTCGCCGCCGCCGACCTCGTCCACCCAGATCGAGAACAGCAGGGCGTGGATGTCGCTGATCGGGCCGACCGGGGTGGCGTTGCGCAGCCAGGCGCCGTCGAGCAGGTTGAAGGGCGCGAACTGCCGGATCCGCTCGATCAGCGCGGGCCGGTTGCGGAAGGTCGGGTCCTGCGCCGGTGCGGAGTTCTCGGCCTGCTGGACCAGCCTGGTGTAGATCAGCTGCAGGCGGGCCTCGAACGCCTCCTGGGTGTACCGGAACGGGCGCAGGGTCAGCGGCAGCAGCGGATCGGCCTGCTTGGCGACCGCGCCCGCGAGCACGCCCTCCACGTACTGGGCGGCGGCCTCGACCTGCTTCGGGAACCGGTCGGGGTGCTGGAGCATGTAGAACCACTCGCGGTCGGTGAGCCCGACCCGCTCGGCGCGCTCGGTCTCCACCAGCACGGTCTCGCCGGCGGTGCCGGTGCGGGCGACCACGAAGCCGAGGCTGCTCCACTTCTCGACCATCTCGTTGTCGCCCGCGTGCTCCCGCAGGACGCGCCAGCGCCGGTTCATCCGCTCCAGGTAGGCGCGGGTGGTCTCGCTCGGGCGCCGCTCGAGTTCTGGGCGGTAGACCGCCTGGGTCCCGACGCCGCGGGCCCAGGGCCTGCGGTAGGCGTCCGGCTCGCCGGGCTGCCCGGAGGAGCCGGCGGCCCGGACCAGGTTGCGGTACTGCTCCTCCGGCAGTACGTCGTCCGGGCGCTGGGCGGGCCACCAGTAGGTGTTGCACTCGTAGAAGTCGGCCTGCCAGGGCACGGCCATGTGCTTGGTCACGTCCCCGGCGGCGAGGCCCTCGCGGAGCCGGAACGCCCCGGCCCAGGTCGCCGGGTCGTCGGCGATGTACGTCATCTCGATACCGGGGAAGAACGGCCCTCCGACGCACGGCTCGAGGGCTGCCCGGACCAGCGCGTGCGGCTGTTCGGCGAGCGGCAGGTCGGGCAGGGGGGCGGGCCCGGCGGTGGTCGCGGCGGTGGGGTCGAAGTCCGCGACGAAGTCGCCGGCGGCCCAGCGGCGCAGCCGTTCGTACTGGCCGGGCAGCAGGGTGAACCAGGTGCGGGGCTTGCCCTCGGTCGGGCTGCCGTCGTCGCCGGCGAGCTGCGGCATGAACGCGAAGTTCGCCTGGGTGACGTCCTCCACGGCGGGGGTGCGCAGCCGGTGGAAGACGGTGCCTCGTACCACCGCGTCGTCGGAGGCGTCGGAGGCCAGCCGGGCCAGCAGTCCGGGATCGAGGAAGTCGCCCTGCTCGCCCGGGCCGTGGCCGCGCAGGGCGTTGAGGTTGACCCACTGGTAGCCGCTGATCCGGGTCAGCAGCGGCAGGACGTCGCGGGTGAACGACACCTCCGGCGGCGCCGTCAGCCAGCCCTCGCCCTCGGCGACCTCGCGGGCCACGTCGTAGAGGGTGACCAGGTTCGTGGTGTCGGGGGCGAAGTCGGGCGGCGCGACGAGCACCCAGGCGGGGGTCACGGGGATGCTCCGCCCGCCGGGCACGGTCACGGTGGCGGTCACCGGGCCGTCGGAGGTGTCGTCGTGCCAGAAGTCGTTGTTGGCGTAGGTGGTGAGCGGATTGTCGGGTTTCGCGCTGGCCGAGTGCCCGTGGCCGCCGAGCACCAGCAGCCGGCCGTCCTCGTCGGTGCGCAGTTCCCCGAGCGGCACGGGGATGCCGAGGAAGGTGCCGGTGTCGAAACGGGCCTCGCTGCCGTCCGCGTCCGCTCCGCGCACGCTGCGCGGCCCCGGGGCGATCACCAGGGTGGCGCGGGCCGCCGGGTCGGCGGGGTCGACGGACCGGTTGCGCAGGTTGTCGGGCGACTCGGAGCGGTTGAAGCGGCCGTGGAACCGGTACCAGGCGGCCTTCGCGTTGGTGAGCTCGGCGGTCCAGGTGATCTCGGCGTCGTCGGCGGTCACCTCGCCCAGGACGGTGCCGTCCTTGTCGTAGCCGTAGAGCCGGAAGCGCGCGGCCTGGCGTTTGACCCGCCCCTCGGCGTCCTTGAAGCCGCCCTCGGGGTGCGCCCCGCCGCCGGGTGTTTCCGGGCCGACGAAGTAGCCGCCCGGACTGTTGCCGACGCGGGCGACGCCGATGGTGGGGTGGATCTCGCAGTAGGCGATGTCTTCCAGGTTCACAGCGGCCTCCAGGCGGGGACACGGCGGTCACGACCCAGAGCACGGCGTCCGTCCGGGGTCCGCGGATCTGTGGGGGACCGCACCGGGCTCTGACGATGCGTCATAAGGATCGCATACGTACGAACTGGTCGGGCGTCGCCACGCCCGAGCTCCACCCGGCGGCCTCCCGGGCCGGGGCGACGGCCCTGAGGAGTGGGGCGGCCTTCGAGGCGAGCGAACCGGAGTGATTCAGTCCACTCATACCGGATTGGCCCTGTCCGGCGGAGCTGCCACGCGGCCAGAATCGGCAGTGATCATGGCACGGAGCAAGGAGTACGGGATGGACGCGACGGACGGCATGTCGGCGGTGCGGCGGGCCTACCTGGAGACGGCGCGGACCGCCCGGGACCTGCTCGCCGAACCCGCCGTCGCCGCCGCCTGGCACGCACCCGGCGCGCTGGACCTGATGACCGTCGGGGACCTGGCCGGCCACCTCGCCGGACAGACCTTCCTCGTCCCCCAGGTCCTCGCCGAACCCGTCCCCGCCGCCCACCGGGCCCCGCTGCCGCTGCTCGACTACTACGCCGCCGTCCGCTGGATCGGCTCCGCACCCGACCACCCCGTCAACCTCCGGATCCGCCGCGCCGGTGCCGAGGCCGGTGCCGAGGGCCCGCAGGCCCTGGCCGCCCGGACCACCGCCACGGTGGACGCGCTGCGCCGCACCCTGCCCGCCGAACCGCCCGACCGCCTGGTCCACCTGCCCCGGGGCCCGTGGACCCTTCGGCTCGACGACTTCCTGGTCAGCCGCATGATGGAACTCGCCGTCCACACCGACGACCTCGCCTTCAGTGTCGGCCTGCCCACCCCGCCGATCCCCGCCGCCGGCCTCGACACCGTGATCCGCCTCCTGACCCGGCTCTCCGTCCGCCGCCACGGCCCGACCGCCCTGCTCCGCACCCTCGCCCGGGCCGAGCGGGCCCCGGCCACGGTGGCGGCGTTCTGACCTCCGGCCGCCTGCCGGACGGTCGGACCGAGGCCGGCCCGCTGCCGGCCGCCTCGACGGAGCCGGCCGTCCGGGACGGCCTCGACCGGCCCCGGGCCGGGCCCGCGCGGGAACCACCGGCACCGCTCCGGTCGTCACAGTGCCGAGGGCAGCACCGGTATGCCGTACCTTGGGCGGCTGCCGCAGTGAACCGAACCGAAAGGCCGTCAGCCGTGTCCCCTTACGACTCGTACGGTGCGCAGCAGCAGTCGGGCCCGCCGCGCCGGCCCGCCCCGGCCTGGTGGTGGCTGCCCGAGCAGGAGCGCCGGCGGCGGAAGGAGCAGCGCCGCCTTCGGCAGGAGCACCGGAGGCGGAACAGGAAGAGCGACCGGGACTGCTGCGACGGCTGCGACTGCCTCGGCGAACTGGCCGATCCGTGCATGATCGCGCTGATCCCGGTGATGCTGCTGTCCGCGCTGAAGGCCGCCACGGGTGCGGCCACCGGCCGGCGCGGCACCCGGGCGGCGGACCCGGCGGCGCCCGCCCCGGACGGGGTGCTGGCGGCCGGGATGTACGGCGCGGTGCACTATTACCGCACCCGGATCAGCCCGGGCCGCGCCCCGCGCTGCCCGTACACGCCGTCCTGCTCCACGTACGCCGTGCAGGCGCTGCACCGGCACGGGGCGGTCCGAGGTGCCCGGCTGACGGTCGGCCGGCTGGTGCGCTGCCGCCCCGGTACGAAGGGCGGGTCGGACCCGGTGCCGGGTCGCTGACGGCCCGGGGTGTCGACGGGTCTGCCGGTGTGCCGCCGCTGATGGACCGGGGGCGGGATGTCCGCGGCGGTGGACCGGCTCGACGGGGCGGCGCCGGTGCTGCCCTTCGAGCCGAACGGCACCGCGGAGAACGGGGTGGACGGTCCGTCGGCCCGCGCGTTCGACGGCCTGACACCCGGCCGTTCGTGGCCGCCCCGTGGTCGACCCGGCGGCGGGCGCCGCAGGTCCGGCGGGCCCGTGGGCTGCCCTGGCCCGCCGGACCCCGTTCAGATGTCTATACAGGTTGGGGACCGCCATCGGTCATCGAGCCGTTACCCAACACCTCGTCCATGGTCACCTTGGGGCCATAGACATAACGGGTCTGGACCAAGCAGACGGCCAGCACCGTGATCGAGGAGCCATCCCATGAGTCCGATCCCCGAAGTCTCGCGCCGCACCCTGCTCGGCGGCGCGGCGGCGGCCGCCGTGCTGTCGGCCCTCCCGCTCAGCGTGCGCGAGGCACTCGCCGCGCCGGCCAGGCCCGGCCGGCTCGCGGACATCGAGCACGTCGTGGTCTTCATGCAGGAGAACCGGTCGTTCGACCACTACTTCGGCTCGCTGCCGGGCGTCCGCGGCTTCGGTGACCGGGCCGCCGTGCGCGGGGTCAACGGGCGCTCGCTCTTCCACCAGCCGGACCCGTCCCGCAAGGAGGGCCACCTGCTGCCGTTCCCGATGAACGCCGCGCACACCAACGCGTACCAGCAGGGCGCCCCCGCCTTCGGGTTCGTCGACTCGATGAACGCCTGGAACAACGGCCTGGCCGACGGATCGGTGACCCGCCGCTCGGGCGGCTGGCTCGGCCAGGGCTACTACGAGCCCGCCGACATGCCCTTCTACAACGCGCTGGCCTCGGTCTTCACCACCTGCGACGCCTACCACGCGTCGGTGCAGTGCAACACCAACACCAACCGCGAGCACCTGATGACCGGCACCAGCGGCGGCACCGTCCGCGACACGCCGGTGACCGACAACACCGAGATCCCCGGCGGCTACGAGTGGACCACCTACGCCGAGCGGCTGGAGCAGGCCGGCGTCAGCTGGAAGACCTACCAGGCGCTGGACAACTTCGACGACAACGCGCTCGCCTGGTTCGCCCCCTTCGTCAAGGCCAAGCCCGGCGAGCCGCTGTACGAGCGCGGCATGCGGGCGGTCGGAGACCCGGCGAAGAGCAATGACCCGTTCGCGATGGGCGACGCCCTGGTGGAGGCGTTCACCGCCGACATCCAGGCCGACACCCTGCCGCAGGTCTCCTGGCTGATCGCGCCCGCGGCCCTGTCCGAGCACGCCAACTACGCGCCGCCGAACGGCGAGCACCTGACCGCCCGGCTGCTGTCCGCGCTCGCCGCCAAGCCCGAGGTGTGGGCGAAGACCGTCTTCATCCTCAACTACGACGAGCACGGCGGGTTCTTCGACCACCTGCTGCCGCCCGTGCCGCCGCTCGCGGCCGGCCGGGGCAAGTCCACCGTGCCGGTCGACGGCGAGGTGGTGGTCCGGGTCGGCAAGGGCGGCAGCACCTACCACCGAGTGGTCGGCCAGGACGGCAGATACCGGGTGAAGGCCGCCGACGGCTCGCTCACCTGGTCCGACACCCTGCCGGCCGGCGAGAGCCTGGTCTCCGGCCCGTACCCGATGGGTCTGGGCGTCCGGGTGCCGATGATCGTCGTCTCGCCGTGGACCAGAGGCGGCGTGGTGGACTCCACGGTCTACGACCACACCTCGGTGATCCGGCTGCTGGAGAAGCGCTTCGGCGTCCAGGAGCCCAACATCAGCCCCTGGCGCCGCGCCGTCACCGGCGACCTCACCGCCGTCTTCGACTTCTCCGGCCGTGACCCGCAGTGGCCGCAGCTGCCCGACACCAGCGGCAACCGGCAGAAGGTCACCGACACGGGCAAGCTTCCCGCGCCGACGGTGCCCAGCCCGCAGGCCCTCCCGCAGCAGCAGCGCGGCACCCGCACCGCCCGCCCCACCCCGTACAACCTCACCGTCAAGTCGCGGCTGAAGGACGGCGTGCTGACCGTCGACTTCGTCAACCAGGGCCGCCAGGGCGCCGTCTTCGCGGTCTACCCCGCCCCCGGCGGCGCGCCCCGGCACTACACGGTCGGCGCCAAGGACCGGCTCTCCGACACCTGGACGGTCGGCCCCGAGGGCTACGACCTGCGGGTGCACGGCCCCAACGGCGCCCTCTGGCACCTGCGCGGCGACGCCGCCGCCCTGTACGAGGCCTCGATCTCGGAGGAGCAGAACGGGCGGGTGCTGGAGGTCGACGTCATCAACCGGACCCGCACCGCCCAGACCTTCCTGGTCGGCGACCTCGGCTACGGCGACGGTCTGCGCGAGGTCCGGGTCGCGGCCGGCGACGACAGGACCGTCAACGTCGCGGTGGGCCGCGAGGGCTGGTACGACGTCACCGTGGCGCTGCGCGGTGACCTCACCTTCCGCCGCCGGCTGGCCGGCCGGTTCCCCGGCGACGAGCAGGGCGTCACCGACCCGGCGATGGGCCTGGCCGAGCCGCTGACCGTGGACGTCTCGCTGCAGGCCGCGTCCACCACCATCGACGAGGCGATCCTGCTGCCCGGCCGCCCGGCCCGGATCACCGCCCGCTTCGCCGCCCCCGCGACGGCCCTCACCGCCGTCGAGGCGCAGCTGGTGGTACCGGCCGGCTGGACGTTCAAGGCGCTCACCCCGCCGCCGGCCGCCCTGGCCGCCGGCGCCGTCGCCACCGGCGAGTGGGACGTGACGCCGCCGGCCGTGCTGCCGGTCGGCGCCACGCACCGGATCCTGGTCACCGCGCGAGCCCTGGCCGGCGACCGGTTCGCGATCGCGGACGGCGAGGTGGGCGCCCGCACCGCCCCCGCCATGACGGGCCATCTGCTCGACGAGGACTTCGAGTCGCTGGCGGGCGTGCTGCAGCCGCTCGGATCCGTACTGGGCTGGACGGCGCAGGCCCCACAGGGCTGGTCGGTCGTCAACGCGCCCGGCATGCCGCAGGGCACCGCACGCCTGCAGGGCTGGACCTTCCACACCAAGCGCGCCTGGTCCACCCCGGCGGGCCAGGACCGGGGCAACTTCAGCCGCGGCCTGGGCGTCCTCGCGGTCGCCGACCCGGACGACTGGGACGACACCGGCGCGCCGTCCGGCAAGGGCCGGTTCGACTCGACCCTGGTGTCGCCCGCCGTGCCGATCCCGGCCGGCGTCGGCACGCTGTACCTCGGTTTCGACTCGCACTACCGCCAGGAGGCGCCGCAGAAGGCCTCCGTCACCGCGGTGTTCGACAACGGCACCGAGGTCCGGCTGCTCTCCTACAGCAGTGACGCCACCGGCAACGACAACGCGGGCCAGGACGTGCAGAACGCGTTCGTCTCCCGGCAGATCGCCGTCCCGGCGGGCGCCGGCTCGGTGACCCTGAAGTTCCGGATGTACGACGCGGGCAACAACTGGTTCTGGGCGGTGGACCACGTCCGTCTGGACAGCAAGCCGGTCACCGGCTGACCCGTCCGGACGGACCGGGGCCGGCCTCGCACCGTTCGGGTGCGGGACCGGCTCCGGCCGCGCGGGACCGTGCCGGCGCGGTTCAGGCCCTTGCCGTACCGGTGTGCGGCGACCAGTCGGCCGGCGGCAGCCCGGAGAGCACGTCGCGCAGTCCGTCCGCCTGGTCCGTCAGACCGGCCCGGTCGAGCAGGTCCGCCAGCAGTTCCGCCACGGCACGCGCCTGACCGCCATGGGCGGTGGGAGCCTCGGACGCCAGCCGGGTGTAGATCTCCGCGGCCTCCGCCGTCATCCGCAACGCCCACGGCAGGTCGTACCCCGCGTCGGCATGGACCTCGGCCGCCACCCGGAGGGCGCGGGCGAGGCCGGGTTCATGGGCGGCGGGGTTCGCCGCTGCCAGGCGGCGCAGCAGGGCCACCGCCTCCTCGACGGCGGCCAGCCCCTCCTTCGGCCGGCCGGCCGCCGCGCCCGGTCGACCCGGCCGCGGCCGGTCAGCGCCGCCGGACCCGCGCGGCCAGCAGGGCGATGTCGTCCTCGGCGGCCCGCGGGGCCAGTTCGCCCAGGACGGCGTCGAGCAGCGCCGGCAGGGCGCCCGTCGCCGGCAGCCGCAGGCCGGCCAGCCTGGCCAGCGAAATGTCGATGTCCTCGCCGCGCCGCTCCACCAGGCCGTCCGTGTAGAGCAGCAGGACCTGCTCCGGCAGCAGGTCGCGGGTGGCCTGCTCGTAGCCGCCGAATCCGGTGCCGAGCGGGGGGCCGGTCGGCACCGTCACCAGCTCGGTCGGCTGCCCGGCGACGATCAGCGCGGGCGGCAGGTGGCCGGCGCTGGAGAAGGTCCAGCGCCCGCGCCCCGGGTCGGCGAGCGCCAGCAGGCAGGTCGCGGGCCGGGCCGCCTCGTCCTCGGAGATGAGGGTGTCCAGCTGGCGCAGGATCCGGTGCGGCGGCAGGTCCATCGCGGCCACGTAGCGGAGCATCGAGCGGTAGTTGCTCATGTCGACGGCGGCCTCGACCCCGTGACCCATCACGTCGCCGATGACCAGCAGGGTCCGACCGAACGGCAGCCGGACGGTCTCGTACCAGTCGCCGCCGACCACCGAGGTGGTGCCGGAGGCCAGGTAGCGGGAGGCGAGCTCCAGGTTGGGGTGCGGGTTGCCGGGCTCGGCGAGCAGCGCCCGCTGGAGCTCCAGCGCGATGTCCTGCGAGTGGGCGTAGCGGCGGGCGTTGTCGATGCTGACGGCCGCCCGGCCGGCCAGGTCCTCGACCAGCGCGATGTCGTCCTCGGTGAAGCCCAGGGACGAGCCGCGCAGCCGGGCCAGCGACAGCACGCCGTTCAGCCGGCCGCGGGCGGTGAGCGGGACCACCAGGAGGGAGTCGATCCCGGCGGCCCGGTACGCCGCGAGGTCGCCGGCGTCGGCGGCCGCGGCCGCCAGCCCGGCGTCGGTGAGCAGGTTCGCGGCCACCGGCCGGCCGGTGGCCAGGCTCCGGGCGGCGGCGGAGCCGTCCCGGTGGCGCACGCTCTCGCCGGGCCGGGCGAGTGCGTCGAGGTGCCGGCGGAGCTCGGGCGCGCACGCGACCGCGGTGCGCGGCAGCCGTGGCACGCCGAGGGCGGTGCCGCCGTCGCGCTCCGCGCTCCCGGGCGGCAGCACCTCGACGGTGGTCAGGTCGGCCAGCCCGGGCACGGTGAAGTCGGCGAGCTCCACGCAGGTGGTGTCGATGTCCAGGGTGGTGCCGATCCGGCCGGCGGCCGCGTGCAGCATCGCCAGTCGGGCGCGGGCATGCTCCAGGTCGTGCCGGCTGCGGTCCTCGGGCCGGGCGTCCTCCAGCAGGACGGCGATCAGCCCGGCCGGTCGGCCGTCCAGCTCCAGACGCTGGTAGCGGGCCCGTGGCCCGCCGGCCGCCGCCTCGCGGGGGCGCCCGTCGGCCAGCACCAGGCGCAGGGTGTGCGCGGCGGTGGCCTGCGGTGTGTCCGCGAGCGGCCGGCCCACGAGTTCCGCCGGTGCCAGGCCGGTGGCCAGGACGAACGCGGCGTTGACGTACTGCCAGCGGAGGTCCGGGTCGAGCAGTCCGACGCCGACCGGGAGCTGGCCGAGCACCTGGCCGAGCAGTTCGGTGCTGCCGGTGGCCAGGGCGGCGGCCGCAGCGTCGACCGAGGCGTCGGCGGCCTCCCGGCCCGAAGCCTGCGGGTGCACCGGGCCCTCCTCGCTCGCCGTGCTGCTACGGGACACTGTCCATGATCAGGCGACTCCGCCCGAGCCGCATCCACGCCGGCCCAGTCTGCCGCAGCGGGCTGGCCGGTCCCGCACCGGGCCAAGCGCCGCCCGCCCCGATCGCCCGCGCCGCGGGCCGGCCGGCGGCCGTCGCTCACACCAGGTGACCCGCGCAGCACCGTGGGCCAGGACATCGACGAGCCCGGCGGCGACGGGAGTGGCGTTCGGGGACGGGCGAGGCGCCGGCCTGTCCGCCGGGGCCGCCCCGCGGCCGGTCGCTCAGCTCCGGGACGCGGGTCGGGGACGGAGCCGTACGGCGTGCGCCAGGACCGCGTAGCCGGTGAGGGCGAGGGCCGCGCCCGCCGCCGCGCCGAAGGCCGTGGTCGGCACCAGCTGGACGAGGGGGCTGTCCGGCAGCAGGCTCCAGCGCCGGACCACCCGGTGTGCGGCACCGAGCAGCGCCGCGCCGGCGGTGACGCCGAGCACCAGCGACCGCGGCCAGGGCGCCGGCCGGACGCCACCGGGGACGGCGAGGTCCCCGGCGGTCCGCAGCAGCCGGCCCAGGCTGTAGCCGAGGACGCCCAGCGCCAGCGCCGAACTGCCGTACTGCAGAACCTGGTACAGCGGAACACCGGCCACCGACCGGGCCAGTACCGGCAGCAGCCGGACGCCGGCCCGGTCGTGGTGGGTGAAGGCGTCCCAGCCGACATGGGTGCCCGCGCCGATCGCGGCCGAGACGGTGAACCAGGCGACGGCGGCCGGTCCGGCCCAGGCCCGGCGGGGCCGGACGGGCGCCGTGAGGGCCTCGGCGGCGGCCGCCGCCCGGGCCGGCAGCAGGGCCACCAGCGGGGCCCGCAGCAGCGCGTGCCACACCAGGACGACCAGGGCGGTCAGGACGACGTCCACGGTGGGCACGCCCCACCAGGCATGGGTGACCGAACCGAACCCGAACACGCCGTGCAGCACCGAGTCCGCGAAGTACGGCAGGTCGGGCGCGGTGGAGCCGGCCACCAGGGCGGAGGCGACCAGCGGGCCGCCGCGGGCGCCGGTGCGACCGAGCAGCGGCAGGACGGCGGCGGGGTGGCTCAGGGTGAAGGGCATGAGGTCCACCCAAGCACGGCGGCGGGGGAGGCCGAGCCCCCGCCCGGCCGCCGACGGGGCCCGCTGCCGGGGCGGCCCGACCGGCCAGGCTGCCGGGGGTCAGCGGTCACGCCCGATGCCGGGGGTCAGCAGTCGCACCCGCAGTCGCATCCGCAGCAGTCGCATCCGTCCCCGCAGCACTGGCAGCCGTCGCCGCAGCAACTGCAGCCGTCCCCGCAGCACTCGGCCTTCTCGCAGCAGTCCTGCCGCGCGCACCAGCCCTGCTGGCGCTGCCCGTCGAACGGGTCGTTGTGCTCGCAGCACATCAACTGGCAGCTGCAGGCCATCAGCGTCCACAGCGCGCAGCCGGCCAGCAGGTTGCGCGGCGGGCGGCCGTTGCCGCCCGGGGGCGGGCCGAAGTCGTGGTCCGGCGGCTGCTGGTAGGGGTTGCGGCCGGGCGGGGCCTGCTGCTGGGAGGCCTCGGCGGGGTGTCCGGCGGGGTGTCCGGGAGCGTGCCCGGCGGTGGGTGCGGCGGTGGGTGCGGCGGTGCAGGCCTCGGTGTGGGCGTGCCGGCGGCCGAAGACCCGCTCGACCGCGCGCTCGGTCTCGCGCCCGAGCAGGGCGTGCGTCAGCGAACGATCGGTCAGCTCCACCTCACGCAGCGCCAGCCGGATCCCGTGGACGGCGTCGCGGCAGAGCCGTTCGGCCTCCGCCCGGTCGGTGCCGGTCGCGGTCAGCGGGTTCCAGGCGCCGGTGGCGGCGTCCTGGGCCTGGTCCTCGGCGGCGTCCAGCAGGTGGGCCAGCCGTCCGAACAGCCGCCCGGCCTCGGCGAGCGGGGCCGCGTTGCCGGTACGCCCGGCGAGGACGGCGGTGTGGGCGAAGGCGGCCGCCGTCGCGCTCTCGGTCGGCTCGGTGACCAGCAGCACCGAACTGCCGGGCCGGGCCGCCCGTTCCAGCTCGCCCTGGCGCGCACCGGCGGTGAGCAGCACGCCGGTGTCGAAGCCGACGGCCGAGCCGCTGCCGGCGCTCTGGCGGTCCCACCGCCGGGTCACCGCGCGGGCGCCGACGGCTATCGGACGGCGGGCGAACAGGCCGTCCCGGTCCTCGACGTGGTCGCGCATCTTCACGGCGGCGAGCGCGAGCGAGACCGCGGCGGCCAGCTTGGCGCCCTCGCCCCTGGCGACCTCGGCGGTCCGCATCCCGCGCAGCGGGCAGGGCCCGGCGGTGCGCCGCCAGGAGCCGTCCGCCTTGGCGGCCTGGGCCTCCACCAGGACGGAGATGATCAGGCCGTCGTAGTTGGTGGCCGTCCGCGCCAGCTGTCCGTGGTTGTCCCGCAGGGCCAGGCAGAGCCCGCACAGGTGCGCCGTCCAGGAGCTCCGGAGCCGCTCGGACAGCCCGTGCCGACAGGGTCTGATGATGCCGAACATGATCCCCCTCGTACCCACGGGCCACCCGGCCCGGCTGATCGAGGGCCAATTGTACGATCACCGCCCGCCCCGTCGTGCCGCCGTCGACAGCGGATCCCCGCCCGGGTGTTCGGGGCCCCCGGGCGGCCGACCGGGCCGGCGGCGGTGCCCGCCGGGCGGCCGGCGCGGGCCGGCCCGAAGGCCCTCTGGCGACCTCCCGGGGGCGGGATACCATCACAGAAATGGGAATGTTCGACAGCACGCCAAGTCCCGGCCCACAGGCCGGGTATGCCGTCGCCACCGCGACCGGGACCGGCTCCACCAGCGCCGGTACGACCGGGACCGGGACCGCGACCACCGCCGTCACCGCCGCAACCGCCGGGTACGCCGTCACCGCCGGGTACGCCGTCACCCCCGGGAGCGCCGCAACCGCCGGGGTGCGCCGTGGCTGAGCGCTTCGCCCCGGCCGGGCGGCGGGTGCTCGCCGTCTGCATCGCGGCGGGGTTCACCACTCTGCTCGACCAGTCCGTCCTCAACACCTCCGTGCCGGCCCTACGGGACGCCCTGCACGCCCGGTCCGACCAGATCCAATGGGTGGTCGCCGGGTTCTCGCTGGCCTTCGGCCTCGCCCTGGTGCCCGGCGGGCGGCTCGGCGACGTCCGGGGGCGCCGGACGCTGTTCATCACCGGTCTCGCCGTCTTCACCGGCTTCAGCCTGCTCTCCGCCACGGCCACCCACCCGTGGACGCTGGTCGCCGCCCGGCTGCTCCAGGGCGCCGGCGCCGGCCTGGTCAACTCCCAGATGATCGGCACCATCCAGGACGTGTTCACCGGTCAGCAGCGGGCCCGCGCCCTGGGCCTCTACGCGGTGACCGGCGGGCTGGCCACCGCGCTCGGGCCGCCGGTGGGCGGGCTCGTGCTCGCCGTGGCCGGCGCGCAGGACGGCTGGCGGCTGACCTTCCTGCTGAACGTCCCGTTCGGACTGCTCACGCTCTTCCTCGCCGCCCGCTTCCTGCCGCCGCCGCGCTCCAGCACCGGGCACCCCGACCTCGACCCGGTCGGGCTGCTGCTGGTCGCGGCGCTGACCCTGGTCGTGATGGTGCCCTTCGTCCAACCACCGGGCGTGGCGGGCGCGGGCGCCTACCTGCTCGCGGCGGGCGCGCTGGCCCTCCTGTTCGTCCATTGGCAGCGCCGGTACGCCCGGGCGGGCCGGCACCCCCTGGTCCATCCGGCGCTGGCCCGTTCCCGCCCGTTCGCGCTCGGCACGGTGGTCGCGATGGCGCAGTTCGGGTCCTCGATCGCGGCCGGTCTGGTGCTGATCATGTTTTTGCAGGACGGCCTCGGGATGTCGCCGATGGGCGCGGCCCTGGTCAGCCTGCCGGCCGCGTTGGCGATGGGCCTGTCCTCCGCGCTGGCCTGGCGGGTGGTCCGGCGGTTCGGCCGGCACACCGTCACCGTCGGGATGGCGCTGTCCGCCTTCGCGCTGCTGGCCGGCGGCCTGATCGTGCTGCGGGCGCCGGTCGCCGTGCTGCCGGTGGCCCTCGCACTGGTCCAGTTCTTCGCCGGGATCGCCGTGGGGCTGGTCAACGCGCCCAACCAGGCCGCGGTGCTGCGGCACGCGCCGGCCGAGGCGGCCGGGGTCGGCGGCGCGATCCTGCAGATGTCCCAGCGGATCGCGGCGGCGGTCGGGGTCTCGGCGCTGTCCGGGGTCTACCTGCGCGGTACCACCGCCGGCGGCGGCTCCGGGCACCGCACCGCGTACTTCTACGCGAGTGCCACCTGCGCGGCGATCGCGGCGGCGGCCGTGGTGGTGTCGGTGTTCGCCGCGCGGGCGGCCGAGGCGTCCCCGCTCGCTGCCGGGGAACAGCCCTTGCCGGCCGTACCCCTGCCGTCCCTACCTTCGGTGCCGCTCGTACCGTCGCAGTCCGACGGCCGAGGGCCGCGCGACCCGGCCGCCCGGGTGCCCGCCGCCGGACCGGGGCGGCCGGACGGGCCCGCGCCGGGCTGAGCCGCCGCCGGCCCCCGTGAGGCCGTCGCCCCTGCCGGGCGCGGTTCCTGCGGAGCCGTCACGTCCACGCCCGCGTCCGGGACAAGGCGCCCGGACGCCGCCGAACGCCACGTCCGATTGCCGCCGGACTCCTCGTGGGCGAACCGACAGCATCGTCATGTCCGCACGACCGACGAGGAAGAGGAGCGAACATGACTGCGGTACTGGACGGCAAGGTGGCGCTGGTGACCGGCGGCAGCCGGGGGATCGGGGAGGCGGTGGCCCTGCGGCTGGCCGAGGACGGCGCCGACGTCGCGCTGACCTACCTGGGCAACGCCGAGCGGGCGGCCGACGTGGTGGACCGGATCAAGGCGCTCGGCCGCCGGGGCCTGGCGGTGCAGGCCGACAGCGCGGACCCGGCGGCCGTGCGCGCGGCGGTGGACCTGACCGCCGCCGAGTTCGGCCGGCTGGACATCCTGGTCAACAACGCCGGGACGGGCGTCCTCGGGCCGGTCGAGGAGCTGTCGGCCGCCGACGTGGACCGGGTGCTGCACGTCAACGTCCGGGCGCCCTTCCTGGCCGCCCAGGCGGTGCTGCGGCACATGGCCGAGGGCGGCCGGATCATCACCATCGGCAGCTGCATGTCGGAGCGCAGCGCCTTCGCCGGCGGGTCGTTGTACGGGATGAGCAAGAGCGCGCTGAACGGGCTGACCAGGTCGCTCGCCCGTGAGCTGGGCCCCCGGGGGATCACCGCCAACCTGGTGCAGCCCGGCCCGATCGACACCGACATGAACCCGGCCGACGGCCCGGCCGGTGAGTTGCAGGCGGGCCTGACCGCCCTCGGGCGGTTCGGGCAGCCCTCGGAGGTGGCCGCCATGGTGGCACACCTGGCCGGGGACGGCGGCCGGTACGTCACCGGCTCGGCGATCCTGGTGGACGGCGGGTACGCGGCCTGAGCACCGGAGGGCGGGCCGGCTCGGCCGGTCGGTACGCCCTCCGGCCCGGCGCCGGGCCGTGGCAGGTTCGGTGCGTCAGTCGCCGGTCGGCCCCGCGGGCGCCTCGCGGAGCCGGTCGACCGCGGCCCGCAGGTCGGCCCGGACGAGTTCGGCGAACGGCTCGTGCCCGGCCGGGTCGTAGCCGCGCGGGGTGGCCTCGACCAGCATGATCACGTCCAGGTAGATCCGGTACAGGTCGATCCGCCCGGCGGCCTCCGGGGTGATCTCGAAGTCCGGCCCGACCACCGCGCGGTACCCCGCCAGGAAGTCGGCGTCCGCCGCGATGTCGCCGAACAGAGAGGGGGAGACCAGGTCGGCCAACGGGTCGCCCCAGAAAGCACGTTCGCCGTCGATGACACCGCTGATCCCGGGCCGGCCGGTCTCCTCCGTGAGCAGGACGTTGCCCTCCCAGAGATCGAAGTGGACCAGCGAGGGGACGGTCACCGCGTCGAGCAGCCAGGCTCGTTCACGCACGAGGGCCAGCAGGCTGCCCGGGTCGACCGGCAGGGCCACGGCGTACCGGGCGGCGTCGGCGAGCACGTCGTCCAGCATCCGGCCGAAGGCAGCCCGCCAGCCGGGCAGCAGCCCGTGCTGCGGGTAGCCGAAGCCGGTGCCCCGGACGGCGCGCAGCCGGGCGGTCAACTCGCCGAGGTCCCGCCGCAGTCGGGCCTGGTCGGTGTCGCTCAGATCGGGGCGGGCGCGGTCCCAGCCGGTCCCGGCAAGGTGGGACATCAGCAGGTAGTCGCCGTCGACCAGCCGCCGGTCGAAGTCGGCTGCGATCACCTGGGGGACCGTCACCTCGGTCTGCGTGCCGATCAGTCGGTAGAACTCGGTCTCGGTCCGCATCAACCCGTGCTCGTAGGTGAGCAGCGGGGTCGCCGGCGGTGGCGAGATCTTGAGGACGGCCGTCCGCCCCGACGGGCCGAGGGTGAGCCGGTAGGCGGCGTTGAAGGTGCCGCCGGTGAGCTCCTCGACCTCGGTCACCTCGGTGCCCGGGGCGCAGGATGCGGCGACGACGGCGCGGATCTCCTCCAGGCCGAGCTGTTGCTTCGTGGCGCTGTGCATGGGGCCCTCTCGCGGCTGGTGCTCCCAGGCCGGCCGTGCCGGCGCGCCGGTGCCGCCCGTGCCCGTGAGGTGCCGGCCCGAGGCGTCCGTCCGGCGGGGGCGGCGCAGCCGGAGGGAGAGCGTTCTCCGGGACATCGGGACGCTACCGGGAGCCCCCCGCCGTGGTCAACAACGGGCGGACGGCCGTCGCGTGGGCGACGGCCGTCCAGGTCCTCCGGGCCGGATCGCCCGGTCCGGGCGGGACCGAGGTGCTCAGACCCCGCTCTCGGCGGCCAACCGGCCGCTGCGGATGGCGGCGACCAGATCGGCGTGGTCCGCCTCGGTCCGGTCGGCGTAGGCCACCGCGAAGGCGGCGACCGCCTCGTCCAGCGCCTCGCTCTTGCCGCAGTACCCGCTGATCAGCTCCGGCTCGGCGGTGTGCGCGTGCGCCCGGGCGAGCAGCGCACCGGTGATCCGGGCGTAGTCGTCCAACTGGGCGGGCAGCAGCGCGGCCGGGTCGACGCTGCCCTTGCGGTTGCGGAACTGCCGTACCTGGTACGGCAGTCCGTCCACGGTGGTCCAGCCGAGCAGGGTGTCGCTGACCACCTGCATCCGCTTCTGGCCCAGCACCACCCGCTGACCCTCGTGCGCCGGCACCTCGCGGACGGGGTAGCCGGCCCTGGCCAGGTGCGGGAGGAGCACCGACGGCCTGGCCTCCTTGACCTGCAGCACCAGCGGCTTGTCCCGGTGGTCGGTCAGCAGCACCACGTACGAACGGGTGCCGACACTTCCGGTGCCGACCACCCGGAAGGCCACGTCCTGCACATGGTGCCGGGAGAGCAGCGGACGCAGCTCCGCCGGCACCGTGTCCGCGTAGGGCGCGAGCGAGGCGGCGACCGACGCGGCGAGCTCGTACGGCACCTGGCTGAGCACCGGGGGAGCGGCCGTGAAGCGCCAGTGTCCCTCCGCCTCGCGCACGGTGGACTTGGCCGCGAAGCGGGCGCTGGTGTTGCCCAGTGCCTTGGCCGAGACCTTGTTCAGCACCTCGGTCAGCTCGTGGGCGTCGGTGACCGCGACCAGGTGCTCGTCGGCGACCGCGTTCCAGGCGTCCAGCGCGGGCAGCTTGGCCAGCGCGCGCATCGTCCGGCGGTAGGAGCCGGCCGACTCGAAGGCGGCCTGCCGGGCGACCTGTTCGTCGGCGCCCACCTCGCGCGCGGCGAGCACCAGGCTGGCGGCGAGCCGCTTGAGGTCCCACTCCCAGGGGCCGGGCACGGTCTCGTCGAAGTCGTTGATGTCCATCACCAACCGGCCCCGGGCGTCGCCGTACAGGCCGAAGTTGGCCGCGTGCGCGTCACCGCAGAGCTGGGCGGTGATTCCGCTGGTGGGGGTGTGCGCGAGGTCCGCTGCCATCAGGCCGGCCGAGCCGCGCAGGAAGGCGAACGGCGTGGCCGACATCCGGCCGAGCCGGATCGGCACCAGGTGCTCCAGCCGGCCGGCGTTGGAGGCCTCGATGGCCTCGACCGCGCCGGGCCGGTCGGCGGCCGGGGCGAACTCGGCGTGCTGCTCCCGGGTGGCGTTCTGCCGCAGCACCTTGCCCCGGCGCTTGGCCGAGGAGCCGCCGGGTCTGGGGGCGAACCCCGCCACCGCGAATCCGTGCGCCGGCGTCGGCGTGCCCGCCGCCCCGTCGGCGTCCGCCACATATGTCGTTTCCGTCAGCCCCACCGCTACCGCCCCGTCCGATCCACGCGCCGCCGCCCACGGCGGGCCGCCCCTGTCGCGATGAAGGCTACCCACCTGCGGCGGGCCGCCGACAGCCGGAGTCCGGGGTAGCGGCGCAGGCCGCCCGTCCGGGCCGTCGTAGGGTGGCGGCCATGAGTGATCTCCGGGGGGACACCGGGCTGGTGCGGGTCCGGGCGGGCGCGGGCGCGGCGGCCGTGCTGACGCTGGTGGCGGGCCTGGGCGTCCGGGCGGTGGCCGCCGGGGAGATGGCCAAGTACGCCGGTGACGCGCTCTACACCGTGCTGCTCTGCGCACTCGTCGTGCTGCTCGCGCCGCGGAGCCGCCCGAGGTCGGCCGCCGCCGTCGCGCTGGCGGTCAGTTGGGCGGTGGAGTTCGCCCAACTCACGGATGTGCCGGCCGAACTGTCGGGGCGCAGCACCCTCGCGCGGCTGGTGCTCGGCTCCACCTTCAACCCGCCCGACCTGTTCTGGTACCTGGTGGGCGCGCTGTTCGCGTGGTCGGTGCACGCGGCGGCCCTGAGCCTCGCCCGCGGGGGCCGCCGGCCGCACGGTGCGGCCGCCGGCCCCTGACGGCCCCTGCGTAGCGCCCGTGCGCCCCTTCGCCCGGCCGTCAGCCGCTGACGCCGTCGGCCAGCGGGGCGGCGGCGGCCGGCTCGGCGGAACCGCCGTCCTGCGGGGGGCGACCCGGGCCGTCGGGGCCGAGCCGGGCGGGCCACCAGGTGCGTTCGCCGAGGTCGTACACCAGCGCGGGCACCAGCAGCGAGCGCACCAGGAGGGTGTCGAGCAGGACCCCGAAGGCGACGATGAAGGCGATCTGGGCCAGGAAGGCCAACGGGATCACACCCAGCGCCGCGAAGGTCGCCGCCAGCACCACGCCGGCGGAGGTGATCACCCCGCCGGTGGCGGTCAGCCCGCGCAGCACGCCCTCCCGGGTGCCGTGCCGTCGCGATTCCTCGCGGACCCGGGTCATCAGGAAGATGTTGTAGTCCACGCCGAGCGCCACCAGGAACACGTACCCGTACAGCGGCACCGAGGGGTCCGTGCCGGTGAAGCCGAACACGTGCGGGAAGACGATCGCGCAGACGCCGAGGGTGGCCAGGTACGAGAGTGCGACGGTGGCCGCCAGCAGCAACGGGGCGACCAGCGAGCGCAGCAGCAGGACCAGGACCGCCAGGATGCAGAGCAGCACCACCGGGATGATCTTCGTACGGTCGTGCCGGGCGGTCGTCCGGGTGTCGAACTGCTGGGCCGTGTACCCGCCGACCTTGGCGTCCGCGCCGGGCACCGCGTGCACGGCCGCCCGCAGGCGCTGGACGGTGGCCATCGCCTGGTCGCTGTCGGCGGCGTCCGCCAGGGTGACGTCCAGTCTGATCCGCCCGTCCTCCACCCGGGCCGGCCCGTCCGGCGCGCCGCCGGTGTAGGCCCGGACCCCGCTCACCCCCGGTACGGCCGCAGCCGCGGCGGTGGTCCGCTCCGCCGTCCCGACCTCGGCGATCACCACGGCCGGGTTGCCGGACCCGCCGGGGAAGTGCGCCGACAGCAGCTGCTGGGCGGTCACCGAGGGCTGCTTCTTGATGAAGAGTTCGCTCTGCGGCACGCCCTGCGCGTTGAGGGTCGGGGCGAACGCCGCGCAGGCGGCCAGCACGGCGAGCGCGGCCACCCAGGTGGCCCGCGGCCGGCGGCCGACCAGGGCGGCGACCCGCCGCCAGACGCCGTGCACCGGGACGCGGCCGTCGGCGGGCGGCCTGGCCGGCCAGTAGGCGGCCCGGCCGAGCAGGACCAGCGCGGCCGGCAGGAAGGTCAGCGCGGAGAGCACGGCGCAGCCGATGCCGATCGCTCCGACCGGCCCCAGCGACCGGTTGTTGGTGAGGTCGGAGAGCAGCAGCACCAGCAGGCCGAGCGCCACCGTCAGCCCGGAGGCCGTGATCGGCTCCACGGACCGGCGCCAGGCGATCCGCATCGCCGTCCAGCGGTCCGGACGCAGCTGCAGCTCCTCGCGGAACCGGGCCGAGAGCAGCAGGGCGTAGTCGGTGGCGGCGCCGATCACCAGGATCGACAGCAGGCCCTGGATCTGGCCGTCGACCCGGACGATCCCGTGCTTGGCCAGTACGTAGACGATCGCGCAGGAGACGCCGAGCGCGAACACCGCGCCGATGATCACCAGCAGCGGCAGCACCACGCTGCGGTACACCGCGAGCAGGATCACCAGCACGACGCCGAGCGCCACCCCCAGCAGGATCCCGTCGATCCCGGCGAAGGCACTGCCCAGGTCGCTCTGCAGGGCGGCCGGCCCGGCCAGCCCGACGGTGGTGCCCGGCACCCCCTGGACCTGCGTCCGCACGGCCGTCACGCTGTCGCCGACCGTCCGGCCGAGGTCGGCGCGGAGCGCCACCACGCCGGACAGCGCCCGCCCGTCCTCGGAGGGCAGGGCGGGCGAGACGGCGCCGGTCGCGCCGGGCACCCGCGCGGCGGCGCGCAGCGCCGAGTCGGCGGCGGTCCGCTGCTCCGGGGTGATCCGCCCCTCGCCGTCGGCCTGCCAGACCACCACGACGGGCAGCGTCGCGTCGCGCTCGAATGCCTTCCGCAGCCGGACCACCTCGGTGGACTCCGCGCTCTGCGGGAGGAAGGCCGCGCTGTCGTTGGTGGAGACCTCGCCCAGCTTGCCGGCGTAGGAGCCGAAGGTGCCGCCGAGGCCCAGCCAGGCGACCAGCAGGAGCAGGGGGATCAGGAATCGCGTACGGCGGGTGGATCTCGTCATGGCGGAAGTCCTTCGTGCGTGTCCGGCGTGCTGCTGCCGGCGGCGGGCCCGGCGCGGGAATGATATCTCAATGATTGAGAGACTTAATCGTTGAACTTCTTTTGCCCGGGCCGGGCGCGTTCGGCGGCGCCGCGGGCCCGGTCACGGCCGGCGTCTAGGCTGGGGCCCACGGCGGGCGCGTCCGGCTCCTGCGACCGTACGGACGGAAGGTGACCTTGCCCCAGCAGCACGCGCCGGTACCCGGGCCCGAGACCAGCGGCGAGGACGACGGCGACCGGCAGAACGAACGCCGGGAGCTCGGCCGGCTGCTCCAGGGGCTGGCCTCCGAGATGAACCTGCTCGGACACGACTTCGCCGCCTCGCAGGGCCTGCACGCCACCGACGTCCAGGCGCTGCTGGCCGTGATGCGCGGCGCGGGCCCCGGCCAGGCCGCGGGCCCGGGCGCGGGGCCCGGCCCTCAGGGCGGCACCGGGCCGGACGCGGAGGCCGCGGCCGTGACGCCGGGCCTGCTCCGGGAGGAGCTGGGAATCACCTCCGGCGCGGTGACCGCCGTACTGGATCGCCTGGAGCGGGCCGGCCATGTGCACCGCAGCCGCGACAGCGCCGACCGCCGGCAGGTCCGGGTGCACTACAACCCCGGCGCCAGCCGGATCGCCACCGCCTGGTTCACGCCGGTCGCCGAGCGCACCGACATCGTCCGGGCCGACTTCACACCGGCCGAACTGCAGGTGGTGGCACGGTTCCTGGGCCGGATGACCGAGGAACTCGCCGGCCTGCGCCAGGAGCGGCGGACCCGTCCCGAGGCCGGTCCGGAGACCCGCTCGGGCGCCCGCCCCGACGCCGGCTGACCCTGCCGGAGCAGCAGGGCCGGGCCGCTCTGCAGTCCCGGCGCTCGCCGTCCCGGTCCGCGGTCTCAGCGGCCCAGGTCCTGGAGAACCTCACGCGCCGCCCTCGTCCCGGAGGCCATCGCCCCCTGCAGCGAGCCGGTCGCCCGGTGGTCCCCGCAGACGTAGCGCCCCGCGCCGAACCGGCTGGAGCGGATCAGCGGCCACGGCGCCGGCATCGCCGGCAGCGCCTCCCGCACCGGGTACGAGGCGAGGTGCTCCCAGCCGGAGGTGTCCGTCCCGTACAGCCCGGCCAGTGCGGAGCGCACCTCGGCCTCCCGGTCGTCCGCCGCCGCACCCAGCACCGAGGTGGAGACCAGCGCGCGGCCGTCCGTCGCGTACCCGGGCGCGACCTCGCTGAGCACCACCGTGTTCAGCACCCGCCGCGCCGAGTCCACCAGCAGGGTCGGCTCGGCCAGCGGCGGAGCCGGCGCCGCGTGGTACAGCGTCGTCACCGTACGGGTGGCCGGCACCGGCAGGCCCGGCAGCAGCGCCCCGGCCGCGCCCGGGCCGGTCGCCACCACCACGGCCCGGGCCGGCAGTTCGGTGCCGTCGGTGAGCACCGCCCCCGCGGCCGTCAGCTCCCGCACCGGCGTGCCGAGCCGCAGTACCCCGGCGGGCAGGCCGGCCGCGAGCTGGGCCGGTACGGCGCCGATGCCCGCGTCCGGCAGGCAGAGGGTGCCCCGCAGCATGCTGCGCCAGACCAGGTGGAAGAAGCGCGCGGAGGTCTCCAGGTCCGCCTCCAGGAAGACACCGGACAGGAACGGGCGGAAGAACTCCTCCACCATGGCGGGTGAGACGCCGGCCGCGGCGAGGGCCGCGCGGGTGGAGGTGTCCCGGCCGCGGCGCAGCACGGCCGGCGGCAGCAGCATGTCCCGGGCGCCGAGCAGGCCGAGGGCGGCGATGTCGCGTGCGGACCCGAGCCGCCCGGGCAGCAGGTCCGCGGCGGCCCCGGGGCGCCGGGTGGGATCGGTGAACCGCAGCCGGCCGCGCGGGGTCTGCACCAGCACGCCCGGGGTGAACGGGCGTAGCCGCAGCTCGGGCAGCCGCAGCCGCCGCTTGACCTGCGGGTACGAGGTGTTGAACACCTGGAAGCCGTGGTCCAGCTGGAACCCGCCGCGCCGGTCGGTGCGCACCCGGCCCCCGACCACCTCGGCCCGCTCCACCAGCAGCACGTCCAGGCCGGCCGCCCGCAGGTCGAGGGCGCAGGCCAGGCCGGCCACCCCCGCGCCGATCACCAGGGCGTCGTGTTCTCGGGTGGGCTCTGCCGGCATCTCGCGCCGCCTCTCGGGTGACCTGCTGTCAGGGATCCGGCACCGACCCTAGATCCTGAGCTGTCGTCGGGGCGGGATCAGCGCGCCGGGCCGGGATCAGCGCGCCGGGGCGGGCGGCTCCAGTTCGCCGACCGCCTGGGAGAGCGAGTGCAGCCGGGCGACCCCGGGCGGCAGGTCCCGGCCGCTCCAGCCCGGTCCGGCGGCGTACAGGGCGGCCCGCTGGCGAGCGCCGGGCGGGCCCCATTCGGCGGTGCTCAGCATGGCCAGGCCGCGGGGGTCGGCGCTCGTCCGGCTCTGGCTCCACAACACGACCGCGGCCGGGCCGGTCCGCACGACCGCGGCGGTCAGCCCCACCGTCGGCACGGCGGCCCCGAAGAGCCGTACGGGGATGCCGCGTTCGGTGAGGGCGGCGCCGAGCGCCTGCAGCGGCAGGACGTGCATCTCGTCCGGGGCGGCGGCCAGCAGGACGGCCCGCCGGCCCGAATGCTCGGGCGGGGCGTCCGGGCCGACCCGTTGCAGGGCGCGGCCGATCGCGCAGGACAGCAGATGCTCCACCTCCACGTACCTGCCCCCGGACACCGCCCACTTGGCGCCGACGGCGCGGAGCACCGGGGCGGCCAGTTCCTCCCAGGTGGCGACCACGCCGTGGGTGGCGAAGCCGGCGGCCAGCAGCTCGTGCATCGCGGGGTCGTCGAGCCGGACGGCCGCCCTGGCGAGCCCCCGGCAGAGCGCGCCGGCCGGGCCCACCGGCAGGGCGTGGCCACCGCCGATCCGGTTGGCCGGCCGGCCTTCGGCGGGGGCTTCGGGGGCGGGGACGGGTGCAGGCGCGCCGTCTGCTCCGGGCGCGGCACCGGATGGGCGGTTGCAGACCCGGGCGGCCTCGGCCGGCGGCAGCCCCTGGGCGGTCAGCCGGCACATGAGTTCGAGCCGCTCGACGTCGGGCGGGAGGTACCGGCGGTGGTGGCCGGGATTGTGTCGGTCGGGGCCGATCCCGTAGCGGCGCTCCCAGCTGCGGATGGTCGTCGGCGAGACCCCCAGCCGGCGGGCCAGTGCGCCCGTGCTGATCCCCGCGCCCTCCGCGGCCACCGCGGCCACCGTGCCCTCCGTGCCGTCCCGGTCAGCCGCGTCCGGTCCTGCCGGTGGCGTGGCCGCCGGCCGCGCGGGCGCGTCCGGCCCGCCGTGCTGGGACAACCGCCTCGGCATCCGGACCTCCAGGGCCGCTCGGGCACCGTCCAGCCGGTCCGGGCCACTCCGTGCGGCTCGGACCGCTGCGGGATCGATGCGACGTCCCCTCCACGATGCGCCGTAATCCCGTGAGATCCAAAACGGCGACGGGGCGTGGCGACCCGGGCCCGTTGCCTGTGCCGCGCGGGACGGGGGCCGGCGTCGCGCCCCCGCCGTTCGGACTCGACGGCCGGTCACCCGCACCCCCGCCGCCGTCAGTGGCCGCCCTGGGGTTCGTTGCAGCCGCCCTCCAGGTATGCACCGTGCGCCTGGATCCGCGGGGTGGCCCCGAGCGTTCCGGTCAGGCAGGGGCCCGAGCCCGGGATCCACAGCGAGAAACCGACCGTGCCGCCCGAGCTGTGCACCTCGCCGCCCCGCGTCGGATAGCCCAGTCGTTCGAGCTCCGCCCGAAGCTCGGCCTCGCCGAGGGCGGCGGGCCGGCCGGTGGCCTTGAGCGCCGCCGTGATCCGCGCCGCGTGGGCGTCGCCACGGCAGCGGGACTGCGGGGTCAGGGCCACGGTCTGCTTGTAGGCGTGGTTCTCGGCGTACTTCCGCGCCGACGGATCGTCCGGCGCCCCGTCCGCGACGCCGGCGGAGGCCGACGGGGACGGGGCCGAGGCCGTGCCGGCGCCCGCACAGCGGGCCGCGACCTCCGGGAAGAGCGCGTCCTGCTGCGCCTGCAGCTCGGCGACGCCGGGCGGTGTGCTGGCCACGGCCGGAGCCTTCGCCCCCGCCGCGCTCGACGACCCCGAGCCCGCGCCGCTCGCGCTCCGCTGACCGCAGCCCGCCAGCAGCAGGACGGCCGTCCCCACGGCCACCCCCGCCGTCGCGGCGAATCCTTGACGCCTCATCGGCACTCCCCCCGTTCCGCGCCAGGTCGGCGCGCCCCTGCCCGTCCGTGTGCGTACGGGCGAGCGACATTCTCGCGCACGGCAGCCGGGGCCGGCGCGGGGGGAGGCCCTTCGCCCCGGCCGCCGGACCGCACACGGAGCCGGCTACCACCGGGTGAAGTCTTCGGACAGCTCCCCGGCGAGATGGTTCCGGGCGTGGGTGCGCATCCGCGCGGCGTAGCGCGGGTCCCTCGCGGCCGCGGAGTAGCCCTCGCCCGCCACGGTGATCACCCCGGCCGTGTGGGCGAGGTAGACGTCCATACCGGGGTACATCAGCTCGATGCACGGCAAGTCGTCGACGTCGAGGGCGAGGACGGGGTGCTCGCCGTACTCGTCCGGCTCCCCGGCGGCCAGTACGCGGCGGGAGTCCGAGCCGCCGGGCAGCAGGAAGCACTCCGCGAAGCGCTCCGAGAGGGGGTCGAAGGTCTGGCCCCAGCCGTCGCCGAACTCGGCGCGGGCGATCTCGCCCAGGGGACGCGGGGTGAGCACCGGGCCGCCGTCGGCGCCGTCCGCCGGGCCGAACCAGCCGGAGCGGCGCAGGAGTCCGCTGTCGAACGCCAGCCAGCGGCGCAGGCTCGGCGAGAGGACCCGCCCGCCGGGGAGGGTGAGCGCGGCCAGCTCCGCGGCCGGCACCGGCTGCGCCCGCCCCTGCGCCAGCCAGGGGCCCGCGAACCGGTTGTGGCCGAGGACGAGCCGCAGCGGGTCGGCCTCGACGGAGCTGATGGCACGTTCGGTGAGTGCGACGCCGTGGTCGGCGGTGCTGGACGAGGTCATCGGTCCGGGCGTCCTTCCGGTGCGGGCCCTCGGATGGGTCGGTCGGCACGACCCTACGACCGCCCACCGACACCGAGAGTCGTCACCGAATTCGGGAGGCGGTGCGGGCGGGATGTGCGCGACACTCTGCCAGGTGATCGTGATGCAGCCCGTCCTTGAGGTTGACGCCCCTGACGGCTTCGCGCTCTGGCCCGTCGCCGAGTGAGCCCCGTGATCGAGTTGCCCGCCACCGAGCTCCGCCACCTGCTGGCCGGCGCAGAACGCGACCTCACCGACTTCTACCAACTGGCGGCCGACTGGATCGCCCAGCACCTTCCGGACCAAGCCATCCGCGTGACCGCCGCCGTCGCCGACGCTCTGGATCTGCCACAACCCAACGCGGCGGCCTGGAAGTCGGCCAAGCACCCACCCCACAGCGGTGCTTGACAGCCCATAGCGGCATCAATCCATCACGGCCCGGTCCGGGCCCGGGACGGGAAGCCGTTCGGGCCGGGCTCCGCGACTCCGGCCCGGGCCCGGTCCGCCGCACACTCCCGGGGGAGGGGTGCGGCGGACCGGCGCCGGCGCGAGGGGCTCAGAGCGGGAGCAGCTCCGGGCGCTTGGCCTCGACGTGGTCGCCGGAGGACTCCCCGCGCAGCCGGCGGCCGACCCAGGGGATCAGGTAGCTGCGCGCCCACTGGATGTTCTCCCGGCGCTGCTCGGCCGGCGAGAGGACGTGCTGCGCGGGCCAGGGCGCGTCCGGATCCTGTTCGACCGGGATGCCGAGGGCGCGGGCGGCGAGCAGCGCGACCCGCTGGTGGCCTTCCGGGGAGAGGTGCAGCCGGTCCTCGCTCCAGGCCCGGCGGTCGTGCACGGCCCGCAGCGACCAGAGGTCGGCCACCGCGCAGCCGTTCCGGTCGGCGATCGCCCGCAGGTGGCCGTTGTAGGTGGCGATCCGCCCGCGCAGGTGCTTGAGGACCGGCACCCCGCGGGTGTCGAAGCCGGTGCAGATCAGTACCGTGCCCGCCGCCTCGCGCAGTTCGAGGACGGCCGCCTCGAAGCGCTCGGCCACCTCGTCCGGGTCGCTGCCGGGCCGCAGGATGTCGTTGCCGCCGGCGCAGAAGGTGACCAGGTCGGGCGCGATCCGCCGGACCTGGGGCACCTGTTCGGCGACGATCTGGTCGAGCAGTCTGCCGCGGACGGCGAGGTTGGCGTAGCGGAAGTCGCCGTCCGGGCGGCGCTCCGCGAGCAGCCCGGCGAGCCGGTCGGCCCAGCCGGCGAAGACGCCGTCCGGTCCCGGGTCGTCCAGGCCCTCGGTGAAGCTGTCGCCGAGGGCGGCGTACGAACGTGGGTCAAGAATCTCCTGGTGGTCGGCCATGGAAGGAGATACTTCACTGTCTCAAGTAACCTACGCCACCGTAGGTGCCCTGTCGCGGTGCGTGAGATTGGCCACTGCCCGGCGGCGGGAGGCATGGCGGCGGCCGGCGGGCCCGGCTTCAGTGCCGGTGGTGGTTGTCCGGCTGGGCCGGGTCGCCGGGGTGCTCCAAGCCTGGGACGAGCTCCAGCCGCCGGCCTCGGGCCGCGTCCAGCCAGCGGACGAAGACGGCACGCCGGGCCGCCTCGGTCAGCCGCTCGGAGGCCGGCTCGGCGGCGGGCTCCGGGACGGTCGCCGCGACGAGCCTGGCCGTCCACCCGCGGACGGTGACCTGCCGCCCCGCGGGCGCCGCGCGCAGGGCCGCCGCCAAGTCCCGCGGCAGACTGTCGGGGTGGGCGTCGAAGTCTCCGTCCGGCGTGCTGAGCCGCCAGGGCCGGTCGGCCGGGGCGGACGCCGGGCCGGGGGCGTACGCGGCGACGGCCTCGGGGGCGGCCGTCACCCCGGCGGTCACCGCCCGGTACACCGCGCGGACGGCCGAGCTGCCCTCGAACGCGGCCGCGGTGATGGAGCCGAGTTCGACGGCGGCGCGCTGGTCCAGCCGGACGGGCGGGTCGGCCGAGTGGCCGAGCCCGCGTTCGGCGGCCTCGGCCTCGCAGAGCCGCTCGGTGAGCAGGACCTGGGCGGCCCACCGGGTCAGCTGCCGGTCCTCGGCGGAGCCGGCGAGCGGCAGGGCGGAGGAGCGGCGGCCGGCGCGCATCTCGGCGAGCCTGCGGTCGAGCTCCGCCCGAGGCAGGGGCCGGCCGTCCAGAAATCCCAACACCGCAGGACCGGGCCCGGCATGATCGTGCGTCATCACGCCACCACCAGTTCCACGGTCGGCGCGTACTGGCAGCGCCCGAACCACATCACCTTGGTGAGCGCCCAGACCCGGGCGGGCTCGGCGTCGGGCGGCGGGGCCACCTCGAAGCGGGCCGTCCGAGTGGCGCCCGCGGGCAGGGCGAAGCCCCGCACCGGATCGGGGATCGCGTCCCAGGTGCCCCAGGGCGAGACCACCTGCAACTCGCCCCGGATCTCGCCCCGGGTCCGGTTGGTGAGCACCACACCCAGCGTGGCGCGGCCACCGGGGGCGACCCGGACGGCGGACGCCAGGACCTCCACCGAGAGGCCGGTGTCCCGGCCGGCGTCCGCCGTGGTGCCGTGGGTGACGTCGCGCTGCCAGAAGCCCTCGTCGGGCTCCCGGCGCAGGGCCGGCGGGTCGCCCACGGCGAGGGTCGCGACGTCCTCGACGCTCTGCCTCCGGTACTCGATCCGGGCGGCCGCGAAGTACAGGCCGGGCTCGAGACCGGCCGGGGGTGTGAGCGTCACCGGGAAGCGCAGGTGCCCGCCGGGCGCGAGCCGGTACGGGCGCCGGCCGACGCTCACCCGCCAGCCCTCCGGGGCGAGCACCACCGCCGTCCCCTCGGTCTCGGCGTCGCGCAGGTGCGAGGCGAGCACCACCGAGATCTCGACCGGCTCACCGTCCGTCCGCAGCAGGCCCGGTGAGACGCCGACCGACACCGGCAGGTAGCCCATCGGGGCCGGACCGCGGTTGTGCAGCCAGTACCGGGCGTGCACCGGCTGCGCCACCTCGGCCGTGGGCCCGAGCGGGGCTCGGCCCGACAGCTCGCCCGTCCTGCTCGCACCCGAGGGGCCGGCGGGCAACGGCACGGCCAGCAGGGTCGCCACCGCCGAGCCGGTCAGTGGCACTCCCCGGGCGGCCGCGTCGTCGAGCGGCCCGCCGGTCGGGCGTTCCAGCAGGTCGGCGGGGCGCAGCCGGCTGAGCCGCAGGGCGCCGTCCAGCCGTGCGGTGCGGCCGAGGCCGGTCGACTCCAGCAGGCGCAGGGTGACGCCGGCCGCCGGGTCCGGGCGGTCGGCGCTGCCGTGCGCGACCGGGTTGCCGCTCGGCTTCAGGGTGCTCAGCAGTACCTCGCGGGCGGGGTGGACCCGTAGGTAGGAGTGGGTCGGCGGGAGCGGGCCCCGGCGCGGGTCGAGGAGCCGGGGATACAGCGGGTGGTTGAACTCCTGGCCCTGCGAGGGCAGCCGGAGTTCGCGCCAGTCGCCCTCACCGGACACCAGTGCGTAGTGGAAGTCGTGCGTCCAGTGCTGGAGTTGGAAGGACGAGCCGTCCGGGGCGGTTCGCCTCGGCGGGTCGATCCAGATGCCCGAGGGCCAGCCGGTGCAGGAGCGCAGCAGGGACAGGTGCAGCGCGCCCGACGGATCCACCGCGAAGCCGGGCAGGCCGTAGGTGAGCAGCGCTACCGTCCGGTCGGTGAGCCGCTCACCGGCCGGGATCGCGCCCGGGCAGCCGGCCGTCACCCGGGCGTCCGCGAAGTCCTCGACCAGCGCCCCGAGTTCACCGTCCAGGACGATCAGCGCCGGCAGTGCCCGCAGGTCGCGCAGGTCGGCGTTGGGCTGCCAGACCTCGGCCAGCGGCTTCTCGGCCGGCACCCAGACCCGCCCTCGCCGGGCGAGCTCGGTGGCATGCTCGGCGCAGGCCCGCTCCAGCAACTCCTTTGCCACGTCGTTCTGTTCCGGGCCGCCGAGGACGATCCGGAAGTCCGGCAGGTTGGAGTCCACGTCCAGCCAGCCGTAGCGGGCCCAGTCGGCGGCCGCGGTGGTCGCCGTGACACCCACCCGGGCCAGGGCCACCACCAGGTCGCGGGCCCCGGCGGCGGCGTCCAGGTCGCGGACCACGACCTCGGCGACGCCCAGCGCGCGTTCGCCGGCCGGGGCGCCGGCCGCGTCGGTGAGCGAGACCCGGGCCGTGGAGCCCAGCCCGAACCAGGTGTTGGCCGGATTGTCCAAGGTCCACGGCGCCTCGGCGGCGTCGACGTCGGGCAGGGCGAAGCCGCGGCCGACCACGGCCCCGGCCACCTCGCTGACCGGCAGCGCGCCGGGCAGGTCCAGCGGGAACCGCAGCCTGAGCAGCCGGTCCGCGCCGCGCTGGTCGACCACCCTGGTCCGGCAGTCGAGCCGGGCGACGCCGTGCCACAGCGTGACGGTCTGCTCGTACCGGATGCCGTCCACGTCGCCGGTCACCACCAGCCGCTCGCCGAGCGGCCCGGACTCCGCCCGCACGGTGGCCGGCCCCTCCGAGGCACCCTTGACCGGGCCCTTCGGCAGCAGATGCCAGGGGCCCTCGCCGAACTCGGGATGGGCCGGGTACTCCTCGTACACCCGCAGCTCGTTCCCGACCGCGCCCGGACGCAGCAACTCCCGCCCGCGCGCCTTCTCCAGCACGCCGACCAGGCCGCCACCCCGGGCCGGGTCGGCCGTCGCTCGGTAGTGCTCGTTCTCGACGGTGAAGCCCGGCCGGGCGCTCCAGAGGGGCGCCGCGGCACCCGGGCGGCCCGGCAGCAGCCGCCAACTGCGCCAGCCGAGCGCGGGCACGTCCGAGGCCAGGAAGCGCAGGGTGCCCCGGTCCACCGCGCAGGGCAGCTCGGCACCCGTGTCGTCCAGCACCCGGCCGCCGTCGAAGCCGGCCGGCAGCCGCAGCGCCACCGGGCCCGACCGGTCGAAGGACAGCGTGTTGGCGACCACCACGGCCGTGCCCTCGCCGGTGCTGTCGACCCGGGACAGCAGCGCGTCGAGCGCGGTGTCCCGGACGCCGGCGGCCAGGTCGTGCGCCTCGCGCCAGCCGGCCAGCAGATCGATGTACACCTGGTCGGACTCCGACCCGGTGATCGCGTCGTGGTGCGCGCCGTAGGCGAGTTGGCGCCAGACCTTGTCCAGCGCCGCGTCCGGGTAGCTGCCCAGCCCCTCCAGCACCGCGAGGGTGGCGAGCTTCTCGGCGTCGACCGCCGCGACCTCGCCGGCCCGCTGCGCCTGCTTGGTGTCGATGTACGAGACGTCCTTGCCGGTGTAGACCGGGTTCATGTCCCGGGTCTGCGGGCTCGGCCGCCGCCCGGTGGCGGCGGACTCGGCGCGGACGGCCGTCAGGAAGTCGCGCGGGGTGCCGCAGACGAACCTCGGCCAGCGGTACTTGGCGGCCCAGGACCGGTGGACCTCGGTGACCCACTTGTTCGGCGGGGTGTAGTCGGTGCCGACCGGGAGCAGCAGGTTCCGGCCGGCGGCCACCGGCTTCAGCTTGCGGTACAGCTCGTACACGGCCTGCTCGGCGGCGGCCAGGTCGGGCGCGGAGTCCATCCACCAGCCGGCCGAGTAGTGGTGCGGCATGTAGTGGGTGAGCACCCCGAGGCCGGACGGTGAGATCCACTCGAACTCGCTGGGGAACTGCATCACCCGGGCGTTTTCCTTGGCCGCACCGAAGTTCTTCTGGATCGGGCCCCACTGGTGGAAAGGCCCGCGGGCCCAGGCGCTGCCGGTCAGCCCGGCGGCCGCCAGGTAGCCGGGGAACTGCGGGTCGTGGCCGAACACGTCGAGCTGCCACGCCGTCCGCGGGTCCCCGCCGAGGATGTCGCGCTGGTGGCCCACGCCGTAGACGATGTTGCGGATGGTGCTCTCGGCGCCCGTCAGGTTGGTGTTGGGCTCGTTGTACGTGCCGCCGACCAGCTCGACCTGGCCGCTGTCGAGCAGACGCCGCAGATCGGCCCGGCGCTCCGGGTGCTGGTCGAAGAACGGCTTGAGGTAGTCGATCTCGGCCAGCACGAAGCGGTAGACCGGGTCGCGCAGGGCGAGGTCCAGATGCGCCTCGACCAGCGCGAAACCGTTGCGCTCCCAGAGCGGCCGGGTGGTGGCGTCGCTCGCCAGCAGCTCCCAGGGTGAGGTGTAGGCGGCCTGGGTGTTCCACCACACCGGGTCGTAGTGGAAGTGCGAGACGAGGTACATCGTCCAGCCGGGCTCGGCCACGGTGACGGTCGCCTCGCGCCGCGCCCCGCCGGCGGTGACCACCACCGGCAACTCGCGGCCCGGCGCCGCCCCGGTGACGGTCAGGGGCACCTCGACCACGCCGCTGCCCACGGCCCCGCCCCGGACGCCGGGGCCGGTGACGGCGACCCGGGTGGGCGGGCCGTCCAGCGTGACGCGCAGTACCTGGCGCGGGGCGTCCTCGGCGCCGACGAAGAGATCGGTGCTGGCGACGTCGGTGATGCTGACCGGCACGGCGGTGGTCCTCTCGGCGGGCGGGCGGGGGAGCGGCGCGGATCGGTGCGGGTCGGTACCGGCCGCAGCCTAAAGCGCTTTAGCCGACCTGCCAAGGGCGGGCGGCGCCGTGCTCTCCCGGACGGTGAGCCGCGGGGTCGGCGTGCGGACGTCCCGGACCGCCGCCGGGTCGTTGATCGCCGCCAGCAGCAGCTCGGCCACCTGCTCGCCGAGGGCGAAGGTGTCCCGGGACAGCGCGGTCAGCGAGGGATGGACGATCCGGGTCAGCAGGGAGTCGTCGAAGGAGACGATGGACAGGTCGCCGGGCACCGCCACACCCATCTCGGCGGCGACCCCGAGCCCGGCCAGTGCCATCACGTCGCTGTCGTACACGATCGCGGTGGGCCGCCGGGGGCGGGACAGCAGCGCCCGGGTCGCGGCGGCGCCCTGCGCGTCGCTGAAGTCGGTGGGCAGCGACTCGGTGTCGGTCAGCCCGAGCCGCCGGGCGGAGTCCCGCAGGGCCCGGATCCGGCGCTGGGTGTGCTGGAAGGCGGGCAGGCCGGCGAGATGGGCGATCCGGGTGTGACCGAGGGCGGCCAGGTAGTCGATGATCGACAGCATCGCCTCGCGGTCGTCGGCCCAGACACTCGGCAGGCTGCTCCGCCGGCCGGGCCGGCCGAGCACCACGGCCGGCACCCGCAGTTCCTCCAGGACGGCCGGCCGCGGGTCCTGGACCTGCGGGTCGACCACGATGAAGCCGTCCACCCGGTGCTCCGAGGCCCAGCGCCGGTACACCTCGATCTCGGCGGCGGTGTCCTCGACCACCAGCAGCTGCAGGGCGACCGTCCGGCTGGAGAGACCCGCCTGCAGCCCCGACAGCAGCTGCGCGAAGAAGGGCTCCACCCCGATCGTCCGGGCCGGCCGGGCGATCACCAGCCCGACCGCCCCGGCCCGGGCGCCGCCGAGAGCCCGCGCCGCACTGTGCGGGCGCCAGCTCATCTCCTCCGCGATCCGCAGGATCCTGGCCCGGGTCTCCTCGCTGACACCGGGGCGCCCGTTGAGCGCGAAGGACACCGCGCCCTTCGACACCCCCGCACGCTGCGCGATGTCGGCGATCGTCGGTCTGCCCACGAGGTGTGACTCCTGTCTGCGGCCCAGCTGCGTACGGTCGGCGCGAGGTGCCCGCCGACGGAGTGTCCGGACCCGCGGACCGCGGCGCCGGGCTGTCCGGACCGGCGGCCTGCCGGGGCCCGGCCGAGCCGGCGGCCCGGGCGGCCGGGTGCTCGCGCGGTGGGTCCTTCGAGGCCGGAGTCTAGCCGTGGCCGGGGTCGGCCGAACTGCTGGACCGGTTTAGCGATGCCCGCGTCAGACAGGTCGCGCGGAGCCGGTCGCCCGGCCCGGCGACCGGCTCCGCGCCGGGCCCGTCACCGGGATCTCCCACTCGGTTCCGAGGCCTACGTGCCCCAGGCCTCGAACTCGTAGATCCGGGCCGCCGGGTCGGCGGTCCGGGTCGGCCTGGTGATCACCAGTCGGACGTACCGCGCGGTCACGTCCATCGGGTGGTCGGTGGCGGCCGCGGTGCCGGCCCGGTCCGGTCGCGGGACGAACCAGGCGTCGTCGGGCGTCGCCCCCAGGAAGCTCCTGCTCCCGTCGGCGTTGCGGCGGTACACCTCGTAGTGGTGCACCTGCCCGGCCGCCGAGGCGGTCCAGGTGAGCCGCAGCGACTTGCGGGTGGCCGAGACGTCGGAGCTGCCGAGCACGGTGAGCCCGGCGGGGCGGACGCCGCGTCCACCGTCCCGTCGTAGAAAGCGATCTGACCTGTCCTCAGGTCGTGGGCGGTGGCCGACCCGGCGGCCTGCAGGCCGATCCGGGCGACGGTGCGGCCCTGGAAGGCGGACAGGCCGAGGGTCTTGCGCTCCCGGTCGCCGCTCGCGGTCGCGCCCAGGTCCAGGGCGGTGAAGGAGGCCGGCGCGTCCGTGAAGGAGACCGCCGCCTTGAGGTTGGCGGCCCCGGCGGCCGGGGTCTTCAGCACCAGCGAGAGCTTGCTGTCCGCTGCCACCGGAAGCCTGGTCCGGTAGAGCCGCACGGTGTTGACGGCGTCCGTCCGGCCGGTCAGCCGCAGCGAGGAGCCGTCCTCGTAGGCGCGCGCCCCGGTTCCCCGACCCGCACACCGACCAGGGCGTCCACCGGTTCCGGCACGCCCTCGTCCCCGGCGCCGGGAGTGGCGACGCCGTCCGCGAGGGCTACCGGATCAGCCTCCCCGAACGGCGGGTGCCCGGCAGTGCCGACGTGGAGCCGCTGGTCCGCCTGGACAACGACGCGATCGTGCTCAGCGCCCTCAAGCCGGCCGACGACGGCAGCGGCGACGTGGTCGTCCGGCTGTACGAGGCCGCCGGCGGCCGGGCCCAGGGCCGGCTCGGCACCTCCTTCACCCCCACCGCGGTGCGGGAGTGCGACCTGCTGGAGCGCCCGGGCGAGGACAGCGGCGCCCTGGTCCGGGGGAGCGACGGCCTGCGGGTACGCCTGCGCCCCTTCCAGCTGATCACCCTGCGGCTCACCCCGGGCGAGGCGGGCGCCTGACCCGGTGCGCCCGGGCGGACACCGCCGCCGCGGTGCCCGCCCCGGGCCGGCCGTGCCCGCCGCGACCCGGCCGGTACGCGGTGGCAGGCCCCAGGGCGGCGGAGGAGTATGGAGCGCGTACCCCTGCAGGAGGGTCCCGCACATGCCCGTCTCGGACAGCCGCGCCGGCACCGGCCGAGCCGTTCCGTTCGACCTGATGCCGACCGCCACCGCCGTCGTGGACGAGCAGGGGGCGGTGGTGGGGTGGTCGGACGAGGCCACCCGGCTGCTGGGCGTGGGGCCCGAGCAGGTGCTCGGCCGGCCCGTCAGCGCCCTGCTCGCACCCGAGCAGGCGGACGTCCTGCCGCCGCGCGGCGGCGCCGAGCGCTCCGCGGCCGGCCTCAGCAGCGGCGCCGTGATCCGGGTCGTCCACCGGGACGGGCAGGTGCTCACCCTCGGCGTGCAGGCCACCGCGCTGAACGACATCTCGGGCGCCCGCCGCTGGCACCTGACCGCCATCGACCTGGGCCGCGCCCCCTGGTGGCGTGCCAGCCACTCCGTCCTGGAGCGCTTCCTCACCCGCTCGCCCTACGGCATCGCCGTCCTCGACACCCAGCTGCGCTACGTCTGGACCAACGGCACGCTGGAGCGGATGGCCGGGGTCAGCCTGGAGCAGCGGCTCGGTCGGCGGATGCGCGACGTGCTGCCGAAGCTCTCCCCGTTCCAGGTGGAGCGCCAGCTCCGGTCCGTCCTGGACACCGGCCGGCCGGTGCTGAACTTCGAGTACCGCGGCTACGTCCCGATCGACCCCGGGCGCGAGCACGCCTTCTCGACCTCGATCCTGCGCCTGGACGACGACGACGGCCGGGTGCTGGGCGTCTGCTACATCAGCGTCGACATCACCGACCGCTGGCGTACCCGGGAGCGGCTGACGCTGCTCACCGAATCGGGCACCCGGATCGGGACCACCCTCGACCTGGAGGCCACCGCCCGGGAGCTGACCGAGGTCGCCGTGCCCGGCCTCGCCGACCTGGCGCTGGTCGACCTGCTGGACCCGGTGCTCCAGGGCGACGAACCGGGCCCGCCGGGCCGGTCCGGCCCGCCGCCGCTGCGCCGGATGGCCCACCTGTCGGTCCGGACCGGCACCCCCGAGGCGGTCGTCCGCATCGGCGAGGACCCGGGGTACCCGGCCTCCTCCCCGATGATCCGGTGCCTGGCCGAGGAGGGGGCCGTGCTGGAGCCCTCGCTCCAGGGCCGGCCGTGGACGACTGAGGACCACGTCCGCGGCGCCAGCCGCCAGACCTGGGACCTGCACTCCCTGATGGCCGTCCCGGTCCGGGCCCGGGGGACGGTGCTGGGCGTGGCGGTGTTCATCCGTTCGGGCGGGTCCGACCCCTTCGAGTCCGAGGACCTCGCCCTGGCCGAGGAACTGGTCTCGCGGGCCGCCGTCTGCCTGGACAACGCCCGGCGCTACACCCGGGAGCACCGCACCGCCCTCACCCTGCAGCGCAGCCTGCTGCCCCAGTTCCTCCCGGCGCTGCCCGCCATCGAGGCCGCCTACCGCTACCTCCCGGCGGCCGCGGACGGCAGCGCCGGCGGCGACTGGTTCGACGTGCTCCCGATCTCCGGGGCCCGGGTCGCCCTGGTCGTCGGCGACATGGTCGGCCACGGCATCAACGCGGCCGCCGCGATGGGCCGGCTGCGCACCGCGGTGCACACCCTCGCCGACATGGACCTGCCGCCCGACGAACTGCTCGCCCACCTCGACGACCTGGTGCTGCGCCTGGTGGACGAACGCTCCGAGCAGTCCGAGGGGTCGGAGACCGCCGCCACCGCCCAGGGCGCCACCTGCCTGTACATCGTGCACGACCCGGCCACCGGGCACTGCACGATGGCCCGGGCCGGCCACCCGGCGCCGGCGATCCTCACCCCGGACGGCCGGGTCACCTTCGCCGAGCTGCCGCCCGGCCCCCCGCTCGGGGTCGGCACCCTGCCCTTCGAGTCGGCGGAGTTCGACCTGCCGGAGGGCACCGTCCTGGCCCTCTTCACCGACGGCCTGGTGTCCGGTGCGGGCCTGGGCCCCGCGGCGGCGGGCGAGCGGCTGCGCGGGGTGCTGGAGGCCGCGCGGCCCGGCCTGGAGCACGCCTGCGAGGACATCCTCGCGAGCATGCTGCCGGACGGGCCGGACGACGACGCCGTCCTGCTGCTGGCCCGCACCCACCGGCTCACCGAGGACCGGATCGTCACCTGGGAGTTGCCGAGCGACCCGGTGGTGGTGGCCGAGGCCCGGTTGCTTGCCGCCGGCGCGCTGGCCGCCTGGGGCCTGGACGACCTGGTCTTCACCACCGAGCTGGTGGTCAGCGAGCTGGTCACCAACGCCATCCGCTACGGCTCGGCACCCGTCACCCTGCGCCTGATCAACGAGTCGGTGCTGATCTGCGAGGTCTCGGACGGCACCAGCACCTCGCCCCGGCTGCGTCACGCCCGGACCACCGACGAAGGCGGCCGGGGCCTCTTCCTGGTGGCCCAGCTCTGCCGGCGCTGGGGCACCCGCTACACCGATACCGGCAAGATCATCTGGGCCGAGCAGAACCTGCCCTGAGCCCCCGGCGGGCGCCTGGTGGGCATCCGGCCGCATCCGAATGGCTGAAGTCCAGTGCCTCAGTTGCCGGGTACTCAGTGCCGCACGAGCGCCCGAGCGGGTGGAATGTCCCCCATTTGATGGCACTCAGTGCCTTTACAGAGGGTACTGAGTGCCATATTCTGCGGAGGTGCGTTCGTCCGCCGGGCCACCCGGCCCTGGGCCGACAGGCCGGGCGCGCCTCCCGCGGCCCGGCCGCTCCGCCGAAGTGGCGGGGCCCGTGCGGCGGCGGCCCGCGCTCCGCGGGACCGAACAGTCCGACCGACATCTGCCACAGGAGACAGGCCGTGAGCTTGAGGATCGTTGTCTGTGTGAAGTACGTGCCCGACGCGACCGGTGACCGGCGCTTCGCGGACGACCACACCACCGACCGGGAGGGCGTCGACGGCCTCCTGTCGGAGTTGGACGAGTACGGCGTGGAGCAGGCGCTGCGGATCGCGGAGGCGCACGGCGACGCGGAGGTGACGGTGCTGACGGTGGGCCCGGACGACGCGAAGGACGCGCTGCGCAAGGCCCTGTCGATGGGCGCTGACAAGGCCGTGCACGTGAACGACGACGACATCCACGGCACCGACGTGATCGGTACCTCGGCGATCATCGCGAAGGCGTTGGAGCAGACCGGTTTCGACCTGGTGGTGGGCGGCATGGCCTCCACCGACGGCACGATGGGCGTGCTGCCGGCGCTGCTCGCCGAGCGGCTGGGCGTGCCGCAGCTCACCCTGCTGTCCGAGGTCGCGGTCGAGGGCGGCACGGTCAGGGGCCGTCGCGACGGCGACGCCGCGACCGAGCAGGTCGAGGCGCAGCTGCCGGCGGTCGTGTCGGTGACCGACCAGTCCGGGGAGGCCCGCTACCCCTCGTTCAAGGGGATCATGGCCGCGAAGAAGAAGCCGGTGCAGTCCTTCGACCTGGACGATCTGGGCATCGACGCGGAGGAGGTCGGTCTGGCCGGTGCCTGGACCGCGGTGGAGGCCGTCACGGCCCGTCCGGCGCGCACCGCCGGCATCGTCGTCAAGGACGAGGGTGAGGGCGGCAAGGCGCTCGCCGCCTACCTCGCCGAGCAGAAGTTCATCTGACCCGCGGTTCCGCACAACCACCACTGATCAGGAGTAGACGAACCATGGGTGAGATTCTCGTCCTCGTCGACCACGCCGACGGCGTGGTCCGCAAGCCGGCCCTCGAACTGCTGACCCTGGCCCGCCGGATCGGCGAGCCGTCGGCGGTGGTGCTCGGCGCCGGCGCCGATGCCGCCGCGATCGCCGCCAGGGCCGCCGAGTTCGGTGCCGCGAAGGTCTACGTCGCCGACGGCGCCGAGTTCACCGACCGGCTGGTCGTCCCGAAGGTCGACGCGCTGACCCAGATCGCGAAGGCGGCCGGTGCCGCCGCGGTCCTGGTGACCTCTTCCGGCGAGGGCAAGGAGGTCGCCGCCCGGGTGGCGCTGCGGCTGGGTTCGGGGATCATCACGGACGCGGTGGACCTGGAGGCCGGTGAGGGTGGTCCGGTGGCGACGCAGTCGGTGTTCGCGGCGTCGTTCCAGGTGAGGTCGCGGGTGTCGCACGGTACGCCGGTGATCACGGTGAAGCCGAACTCCACGTCGCCCGAGGCGGCCCCGGCGGCCGGTGCGGTGGAGAGTGTGGCGGTGGCGTTCACCGGCAACGCGGCGACGGTGACCTCGCGCACGCCGCGGGTGTCCTCGGGTCGTCCGGAGCTGACCGAGGCCGCGATCGTGGTGTCGGGCGGTCGTGGTGTGGGTGCGGCGGAGGGCTTCGGCGTGGTGGAGGAGCTGGCGGACGCGCTGGGTGCGGCGGTGGGTGCCTCGCGGGCCGCGGTGGACGCGGGTTGGTACCCGCACACCAACCAGGTCGGGCAGACCGGCAAGCAGGTCTCGCCGCAGCTGTACGTGGCGGCGGGCATCTCGGGTGCGATCCAGCACCGGGCCGGTATGCAGACCTCGAAGACCATCGTCGCGGTCAACAAGGACCCGGAGGCCCCGATCTTCGAGCTGGTCGACTACGGCGTCGTCGGTGACCTCTTCACCGTCCTGCCGCAGCTCACCGCCGAGACGGCCGGCCGCAAGGGCTGACATCGGCCGGGCGGCCGCCTGCCGCCGGCCACGGGCCCGCCCCCGGGAGACGCACTCCCGGGGGCGGGCCTTTCGCCGTGCGGGGCCGGCGGCCCGGCACCGGGACCGGGATCAGCGTTTCGGGCCGAGCGGCCAGGTGCTGGTGTCGCGCGGCGCCACGTACGGCTCCTCGCCCTCGGGGAGGCCGCCGGCGACGGCGCGGGCCCGGGAGAGTTCGGCGTCGAACTGGAGCCCGAGCAGGATCGCGAAGTTGGAGAGCCAGAGCCAGACCAGGAAGACCACGACCCCGGCGAGCGTCCCGTACGTCCGGTTGTAGGAGCCGAAGTTCGCCACGTAGAAGGCGAACCCGGCGGAGGCGGCCAACCAGAGCAGCACCGACAGCACGCTGCCGGGCGTGACCCAGCGAAAGCCGCGCCCGCGCACGTTGGGCGCGGCCCAGTACAGCAGGGCGATCATCAGTACCACGAGCAGTACCAGCACGGGCCATTTGGCGAATGTCCAGACGGTCAGCGCGGTGGCGCCGATGCCCACGGCCCGGCCGACGCGGTCCGCCAGCGGTCCCGTGAAGACGACGATGACGGCGCTCGCCGCGAGCAGCACCATCAGCAGCACGGTCAGCCCGAGCCGCAGCGGCGTGAGCTTCCAGACCGGGCGCCCCTCGGCGATGTCGTAGACGGCGTTGGCCGAGCGGATGAAGGCGCCCACGTAGCCGGAGGCGGCCCAGACGGCGGCCGCCAGGCCCAGCAGGGCGAGGACCGAGCCGGGGGGGCCGGCGTCCTGCGGCTGGTCGACGGCCTCGCGCAGGATCTCCCGGGCCGGGCCCGGCGCGAGGTCCTGCAGGCTGTCGAGGATCCGCTCGGTCGCCGACCTGCCGATCACGCCGAGCAGCGAGACCAGGACGAGCAGCGCGGGGAAGACCGCCAGTACGCCGTAGTACGTGAGGGCGGCGGCCCGGTCCGGCAGCTCGTCCGCCAGGCACTCCCGCCCGGTGCGCAGCAGGACGCCCCGCCAGGACCGGGCGGACAGCTCGGAGGGGGTGTCCGGGGCCTTGCGCCGCACCCGCTGTGACGGGCCGGTGCCGACGGCCGCCTCGGGGCCGCGGGACGGGTGCTCGGGTCTGAACGGGGATGCCATGGGGAGTGTCTGTCCCGAACGGCGCTTCCGAACCGCGATCGGCCACCGAGTACCGCCGCGCGGCTGACGGCCCGCCTCTCGAAGTGAGCCGGGAGGGACGGCCGAGGAGGCGGCGGCCCGCCCGTCGAAGGCCGTTCGCGGCCGCGGGCTACTCGCCTGTCGCGGCGGCGCCGGGCCTGCCCTCCCGGCCGCCCGCGGCGTTCCGGGTCCGCAGGACCGCCCAGCCGACGAGCGCCGTGGCCGCGACGGTGAGCAGCAGGCCGGCGGTGGTGACCGCCTCCTGGAACTGCGCGCTCTGTCGCGGGCTCCAGTTCGACGTGGCGAGGTCGCCGGTGAACAGCGCCGCGAGGACGGTGCCGCAGACGGCGATGCCGGCGCCGGAGGTGACCTCGGCGGCGGTGTCGGTGAGCGCCGCGCCGATCGTGGTCCGGTTCTTCGGCAGGCCGCGCAGCACGTTGACCCCGGCGACCACGCCGAGCACCCGCATCCCGGCCGCCACGAGCACGAGGGCGATCGCCACCCAGAGGTACCCGAAGCGGCCCAGCAGGCTGTATACGGCCAGCCCGGCCACGACCGCCGTGGCGCTCAGCCGGGCGGCCCGGTCGAGACCGACCCGTCGTACGAACGGATCGACGAACGCGCCCCCGGCGACCAGGACGACGACCTGCGGCAGCATGCCGACGGCGGCGAGCGCCGGCGGCCATCCCCGGTCGAGCTGCAGTTGCAGCGTGACCAGGTAGCCGAGGCCGGCGGTCGCCAGCCCGGCCGCGGCCTTGTAGGCCAGGCCGCTCGAAACGAGGGGGCGGGCGACGAGTGCGAGGTCGAGCAGCGGATGGCGCGCCGAGCGCTGGCGCAGCAGGAAGAGGACCGCCGCGACGGCTGCACCGGCGGTGGCCGTCCACGGCTGCCAGGATCCGGCGCCCTCGGTGACGAACAGGCTGGGCGCGACCAGGGCGAGCACGATCGCCGCCGTACCCAGGGCGGCGCCGAGGACGTCCACCGGGTCGCGGTGGAGGTCGGACGCGTTGTCCGCCGTGATGCCGACCCGCACGCCGACGACCGCCAGCACCGCGATCGGTACGTTCACCAGCAGCAGGACCTGCCAGGGGGCGATCGTCAGCACGAGGCCGCCGACCGTCGGTCCGATCGCGAGACCGATCAGGCCGACGGTCGAGATCAGGGTCGCCGCACGGACTCGCAGGCCGTCCTCCTCGAACAGCCGGAAGGCCAGCGCCATCGAGCCCGGCGTGGTCATCGCCGCCGCGACGCCCGTCAGTGCGCGGACGGCGATCAGTTGCTCGGCGGTGCCGACGAAGGCCGTCGCCAGGCTCGCGGTGCCGAGCAGCACCAGGCCGATGAGCATGATCCGTCGGCGGCCGAACCGGTCGGCCGTCGCGCCGAGGACGAGCATCAGCCCGCCGAAGGTGACCGCGTACGCGTTGGTCACCCACTGCAGCGCGACCGTGGAGGCGTGCAGCTCGCGTCCGATCGTGGGCAGCGCGACGTTGAGGATCGAGTTGTCCAGCATCTCGAACAAGAACACCGCCGACAGTCCGGCGAGGGCCGGCCAGGCCTCGCGCAGGGATCGGGGCGGGACGGGGGCGGGGTCGGCCGCCGCCGGTGCGGGGGCGATCCCGGGGGGAGTGCTCATCAACAGCCACCTAAGATATGGATTCGTATCTTACGGCTGCCAGGGTAGGGCGCTAGAATAAGATACGCAAACCTATCTTATGGAGGAGGCACGGATGCCCGAGCGGCGCCGCGGGGCGGCACTGGAGAAAGCGCTCCTCGATGCGGCCTGGGAGGAACTCGCGGACAACGGCTACGCCCGGCTCACCATGGACGCCGTCGCCCAGCGCGCGGGCACCAGCCCGTCCGTCCTCTACCGCCGCTGGACCGACCGCGACGACCTGGTCCGGGCGGCCACCGTCCACGCCCTGAAGGAGTACTGCCTCGACACCCCCGACACCGGAAGCCTGCGAGGGGACGTCCTCACCCTCATGCGGGAGATCAACGCCACCCGGGTCCAGTTCATCACCGTGATGGGCGCCCACCTGGCCGGCTACCACCAGGCGACCGGAACCAGCCCGGGGGACCTGCGCGATCCGTTCGTGACCGGCCGCGCGAAGGCCCTCGACGTGCTCTTCGACCGTGCCGTCGAGCGCGGCGAGATCGCGCCGGAACCCCTGCCCGAACGCGTCAAGTCACTGCCGTTCGACCTGCTGCGGCACGAGATCCTGACCACCTTCGCCCCCGTGCCCGACGACGTCCTCGAAGAGATCGTCGACACCGTCTTCCTCCCCCTGGTGCGCTGACCGCGGCAGGGCCGGGCCGCTCGGGGCCCAGGGCGCGGGTACGCCCGTTCGGGGTACGGCTGCAGAAGTACGACGGCCCGGGTCAGCCCTTCCGGACACGCGCCGACGCCGGCGCGGATGCCCCCGGCCCCGGCCGGGACCGGTTGCGGGGCCGGGGGCATCCGCGCCGGCGTTCGGGAAGGGCACAGCGGTGCGGGCTCACTGCCGCCCGGGCAGTGCGGTGCGGCCGTCCGGAGCGGGGGCCGGACGGGCCGAAGGGCCCGAGGTCAGGGGAGCAGCCTGTCGAGGGCCGCCTTGCCCTCGGTGGCGAGCTTCTGCTCGGCCCAGGCGAGGTTCTTCGGGTTGAGGTCGCGGCCGGACGCCAGGACGATGTCCTCGGCCGTGACCGGGCCCTCGGTGCCCACGTGGAGCAGGGCGTCGGGCGTGATGCCCTCGGGCCGCCGGTTCTGGTCGGACTGAGTGTTCATACTGCCTCCTCGGTGCTTCTGCGGGTCGGCGGAGGCCGGGGCTGCCGGTCCTGACCGCCGGTGCTGCTCCTCGTGGGTACCGGTCCGCCCGCGCCGGGCGGCGGCTCTCGTACCGGTCCCCGCGGTGATCGGGCGGAGTTCCTCCGGCTCCGCCGCGCGGGATCCTCTCCATCGTCCATCCTCCGCCCGTCCCCGGCGGCCCGGCGGGTGCGTGTCGCCGTGCTCGTGTTCCCCGATCGAAGGGATCCATGACACCGGTGCCGGGGAAATCGAGGTCAGGGGAATTCGCCGTCGGCCGGGATGATGTGGACGGCGGCCTCCTCCGCGGAGGCGGCGGCGCCGTCGATGCCGACGTCCTCGGCGAAGGTACTGGGATTGCGCCCCGAGGGCGCGGTCAGCCGGCCCGAGCGGGTGGCTCCGACCTCGCCGTCGCGCGGCTCCCCGTCGGTGTCGGAGACGTCGCCGATGCCGTCCCCGGGGTCGGCCGTGAAGTTCAGGGCCGGGTCCGGAAGCTCCTCGGACAGCCGCTGGGCCAGGCTCTCGCCCGCACGTTGTTCCTCCGCCGTCGTGCCGACGCGTTCGACCGCCAGTGCGCGTTCCGGTGGGGACCAGCCCTCGTCGTACGGATCGGCCTCCCGCCCGGTGAGCGTGTCCTGGGCGTCCAGGATGCCGCTGTCGTCGACGATCTCGCCGCCGTCGGGTTGGTAGACGTCGTCGCCCCTCGCGCTGTCCGTCGCTGCCATGGCGTGCGTCCCTTCGTGCGAAACCCCCTGTGCGCTCCCGCGTGCCGGATCGGGGTGGACCGACCACCGGGTCCCGTCCCCCTCGGTGGTCGGAGCCGGTGGCCACCGGGCTGTTCGCCGCACCGTGCGGGGCGGGCGCCACGGCGCCCACGTTCAAGGTTAGGCCGGTCGGTCCGGGCGGGCGCCCGCGGAGGCCGGCCCCCCGGCACCGGGCGGGTCGAACGGGGTGCGTGGCCCGCTCCGCGAAGGGGGCCGTACGGGTCGCCAGGCGCCCTTCGGGCGGTCGCCCACAGTGACCGGCCGAATCCGGGGCGTCCGGCCGGTGCCGCGGGGGCGTACTTCCGTGGCCCGGGACGGCGACCCGGGGCGGCGACCCGAGGGCCGAGGCGCCCTCGACCGGAGGGATCGGAGCGGGTCAGGCAGGCCCGGGCCCGGCCGCGAAGGCGGGTGGTGAGACCTGACGGAGTCCCTTTCCCGTCAAAAGACCGCGTCCGGGCGGCGGTCCGGACGCGAGGCCCGGCCGGCGGGGGCGTGGGTGTGGTGAGGGGCGCGGGTGTGGTGAGGGGCGATGCCAGGGGCGCCCGGTGCTCTCCGAGCCGCAGGGGCAAGGGAATTCGGCCGCGAGTTCGGTCCGCATGGTTGACCACCTTGAAGTGGTCATGGCATTTTCAGGCGGGCGTGGGCGTACGCAACCGGTCGGACGCCCCGTCATCCCCCACAAGGAGAGCCATGTTCAAGAGACTTGCCGCCGCATTCGGTGCGGCAGCGATCGTCGCGGGCGTCCTGACCTGTGCCGCCACCCCGGCGCAGGCGGCAGTCCAGGCCGGCGACCTGACGTCCACCATCGCGCTGAGCAACTGCTCCGCCTCGCTGGTGCGTTACCCCTCCTCGGTGGACACCGACCGGGCCCTGATGCTCACCAACGGGCACTGCCTGCCGACGATGCCCTCCGCCGGCCAGGTCATCCAGAACACCAGCGCCAGCCGCAGCGGCACGCTGCTCAGCCCCTCCGGCGCCTCGCTCGGCACCGTGCAGGCGGACAAGGTCCTCTACGCGACCATGACCGGCACCGACGTCGCCCTGTACCAACTGACCGACACCTACGCGTCGATCACCACCAAGTACGCCACCACGGCGCTGACGATCAGTGACACCCACCCGGTCGACGGCTCGTCGATGTTCATACCCTCCTCCTACTGGAAGCAGACCTGGAACTGCTCCGTCAACGGGTTCGTCGGCACGCTGCGCGAGGACGAGTGGACCTGGCACGACTCGCTCCGCTACAGCACCGGGTGCAACACCACCCACGGCACCTCCGGTTCGCCGATCGTCGACGCCACCAGCAAGCGGGTCGTCGGCATCAACAACACCGGCAACGACGACGGCGCCATGTGCACCCTGAACAACCCCTGCGAGGTGGCCGCCGACGGCACCACCAAGGTCACCAAGGGCCAGAGCTACGGCCAGGAGACCTACTGGTTCACCACCTGTCTCGGCACGGGCCGTGTCATCGACCTCAACGTCAGCGGCTGCCTGCTCACCAAGCCGGCCGGCACCGCCGTCTCGGTGACCAACCCGGGCAACCAGTCCAGCACGGTGAACGGCACCGCCAACCTGCAGATCGCGGCCTCCGGCGGCACCGCGCCGCTGACCTTCACCGCGACCGGCCTGCCGACCGGCCTGTCGATCAGCTCGACCGGCAAGATCACCGGTACCGCCACCACGGCCGGCACCTACAACGTCACGGTGACCGCCAAGGACGCCGCCAACAAGACCGGCACCACCTCCTTCACCTGGACGGTGAGCACCGGCGGCGGCAGCTGCACCCCGGCCCAGCTGCTCGGCAACGCCGGCTTCGAGACCGGCACCGCCGCCCCCTGGACCACCACCAGCGGCGTCGTCGACAACAGCTCCGGCCAGGCCGCCCACGGCGGCTCCTGGAAGGCGTGGCTGAACGGCTACGGCTCCACCCACACCGACAGCGCCACCCAGACGGTCACCATCCCGGCCGGCTGCAAGGCGACGCTGAGCTTCTACCTGCACATCGACACCGCCGAGACCGGCAGCACCGCCTACGACAAGCTCGCGGTGACCGTCAACGGCACGGCCCTCACCACCTACTCCAACGTGAACGCCGCGGCCGGCTACCAGCTGCGCACCTTCGACCTCTCCGCCTACGCGGGCCAGAGCGTCACCCTGAAGTTCAACGGCACCGAGGACTCCTCGCTGCAGACCAGCTTCGTGATCGACGACACCTCCATCGCCACCAGCTGAAACCCGGGCCGGTGACGGCCGGGAATCGCACGCCGAGGCCGCCCGGGGACAGACCGGGCGGCCTCGCCGCACGCCCGCGCCCGGGCGCTCACCCTTCGATCGTGTCGCGCCCCGGGGCCTGGCCTCGGGGGGCTTTCCGACGGCCGGCACCGGGCCGAGCAGGATCCGCGTCCCGGCGCCCGGATCGCCGCCGTGGCCCCCGCCGGTCCTCGTGCCGTGCGCCCCCGTTCCACCGGCCGGGTCCAGCCGGCCGCCGGGCCCGACGGTGAACAGCAGGTCGCTCCCGGCCAGCTCCAGCCCCGCCGCCGCCGGTGCTCCACGCCCCGGGCCGGCACGCACCCTGTCCTGATCAGCGGCCCAGGCCGCCGGCCTCGGCGATGGCCCGGACGGTGGCGACGGTGTCCGCCTCGGTGGCCGCCTTGTCCTCGCGGTAGCGCACCACCCGGGCGAAGCGCAGGGCCAGCCCCGCGGGGTAGCGCGAGCTGCGTTGCAGCCCGTCGAAGGCGATCTCCACCACCAGTTCGGGCCGCACCAGGACGGTGTACGCGTCCCGATCGACCTCCCGCGCCAGCAGCTGGCCGGTCTGCCAGGCCAGCAGCTCGTCCGTCAGGCCCTTGAAGGTCTTGCCGAGCATCACCCACGCCCCCGGCCCCGACCCGTCGCCCGCCCGGGCGCCCAGGTGCAGGTTGCTGAGGAAGCCCCGGCGGCGCCCGCTGCCCCATTCCGCCGCCAGGACCACCAGATCCAGCGTGTGATGCGGCTTGACCTTGATCCACCCGGCCCCGCGCCGGCCGGCGGCGTACGGTGCGTCCCGGTCCTTGACCAGCACGCCTTCATGACCCCGCGCCAGCACCTGACGGAAGAACACCTCGGCCGCCGCCCGGTCCTCCGTCTCGACGGCCGGCACCCGCAGCTCCGCCGGGACGGCGCCGGCCAGGGCGGACCAGCGGTGGTGGGCCGGCCGGTCGACCAGGTCCTCGCCGTCCTGGTGCAGCAGGTCGAAGAAGAAGGCGTGCAGCGGCACCTCGGCCCGCAGCCGCGCCGGGTCCTGCCGGGAGGCCGTCCGGGCGGCCGTCACCTGGAACGGGCGCGGCCGCCCGTCGGGTGCCAGCGCGATCGCCTCACCGTCGAGGACGGCGCTGCGCACCGGCAGCGACCTGGCCGCCTCGACCACTTCGGGGAGGCGGGCGGTGATGTCCTCCAGGCCGCGGGTGAACACCGCGACCTCCTCGCCGTCCCGGTGCACCTGGATCCGGATGCCGTCCAGCTTCCACTCCAGCGCCGCCGGGCCGGTCCGCTCCAGCGCGGCGGCCAGGTCGGGGGCGGAGGCCGCGAGCATCGGCCGGACCGGGCGGCCCACCTCGAGGCGGAAGGCGGCCAGGGCCGGGACTCCGCCGCCCAGCGCGGCCTCCGCGACGGCGCGGGCGGAGCCGCGGAACATCAGCGCCCGTCGGACGGCCGCGCCGGGTACGCCGGCGGCCCGGGCGACGGCGTCCGCCATCACCGCGTCCAGGGCGCCCTGCCGCAGCTCCCCGGCCAGCACCGCCCGCAGGAAGTCCTGCTCCTCCTCGGTGGCGCGGCCGAACAGCTCGTCCAGCAGTCGGCGGCGCTCGGCCCGGGAGCCCTGTCCCTGCAGGGCGGCGAGCCGGAGCAGGATCTGTTCGGTCTCCAGCACGCCGAGCGTGGCCTCGGCCGCCGGGGCGGGCAGCTCGCGCAGGGCCGCCGGGCCGATCCCGATCCGCAGTCGCTGCGACTCGCCGGAAAGCAGGGCGACGGCGGTCGGCACCTCTTCGGGAGCGAGCGCCAGCAGGCAGTCGGCCAGCAGGGTGATCTTGACGGTACGGGCCGGCTCGGCGGCCACGTCCCGCGAGGTGCGGGCGAGATGCCGGAGCAGCATGCGGGCTCCTCGGTCCGGGCGGGGTCTCCGTCCAGCATGGGCCCGGTGCGGGGGCTCCGGCCCGGTGAGCGGGCCGGCGGCGGACGTCGGGGGACCGGATGGACCCCCGACGGACCGACCGGACGGGATCAGCCCTGGAGGGTGCCCTGGCCGGTGACCGTACTGCCGTCGGCGACGACCGCCCGGGTGTCCTCGGTGACGGTGTCCAGGACGCTGGTGGCGGGCTGCGTGCCGGTGCCGATGCCCTGCTCGGGTGTGCCCGCGTGCGCGCTGGGGGCGAGGAGGGAGCCGAGGACTCCGGCGGCCAGGGACGCGACGGCGAGCATGCTGCGCTTCTTCATGCCGTGCCCAACGACCGGGGCCGGCGGAGGTCACGGCCCGCCTGGCCCCGGTCGTGCGGGAGCCCGGGCGGCTCAGTAGCGCTGGGCCTTGGCCACCCGGGGGGTGGTGGCCGTCCCGCTGTCGCTGCCGCCGAAGGCGACCGGGGAGGCCTTGGCCCCGGGCTGGAGGTCCGTCGCGCCCACCACGGTGGTGTCGACCACGTTGCCGGAGGCGTCCACGAACTCGACCTGGACGGCGTACGAGGCCGCCGAGGAGGTGCTGTTGGTGATCGTCACCACGGCGGCCCGCCGGCCCCCGGACTGGGCGACCGGTACACCCGTCAGGGTGACGTCGGACACCGCGTTCCCGGTGCCGGTCACGCCGGCCAGCGCGGCCGAGGCGGAGGCGTTGGCGCGGGAGACCTCGGCGGACACCGAGGACTCGAAGGCGGAGGCCTGCACCGAGGCCGCCGAGGCGAGGGCGGAGGCCGAGGACAGCAGCGCGGAGGGCAGCAGCGAGGACGGCGGCGTGCCCTGCACGGTGGGGCGTCCCGGGGAGCTGCTCGCGGAGGCGCCGTCGGAGCTGCTGCTGCAGGCCGCCACAGTGGTGGCGGTGACCGCGAGCAAGGCCGCCGCGGCGGTGATCCGCAGCGGGTGCAGCCGGTGGGTTCGGAGGGTCGTGCGGCCGCCGGTGTTCGTCACGTGGGCGCTCCTGAGTAGCGTCGGGTCGATCGCGGCGGGGCACCTGCTCGCCCCCGCCCGTCCCAGGCTGCAACCGATCGCGGGGCCCCGCGCGGCCGTCTCGGCCGTCCGGGTGGTGGTGGCCTCGTGCGAAATATCTACCAGGTTTTCCGGTTTTGACCGAATAGCGACAGTGGGTTCAGGGGAGGAGTGCCAAGGACATTCCTGACACGAAGGGCGCCTCATGCACTCTGCCGAGCTCACGCCGTCCGTCCTCGCCGAGCTCCGCCGGCCGCGCCGCTACCCGGCGGTCTCGGTCGTCATGCCCACCCACCGCAGCGAGCCAGACAACGCCCAGGACCCGGTGCGCCTGCGCAACCTGGTCGCCGAGGCGAAGAGCCGGCTGCAGGCCGACGAGGCGGTCTCCCGGGCCGACCGGCTGGACCTGGTCCACCAGCTCGACCGAGCCGTCGCCGAGGTCGACCTGGTGCACGCCGAGGACGCTCTGCTGATCTTCGCCGCCCCCGGCGAGCACCAGGTCTGGTCGCTCCCGCGGTCGGTGCCCGAGCGCGTGGTGTTCTCCGAGACCTTCCTGACCCGGAACCTGGTCGCCACCCACGCCGCCGCCGCGCCCTACTGGGTGCTCACGGTCTCCGCCGAGCGCGCGGCGCTGTTCGGCGGCGCGGGCCCGCGGCTGGCCGAGGCCGCCGAGCGCGGATTCCCGGTGGAGCTCCGGCCGGACCTGCCGGACGTCGAGCGCAAGGAGCGGATCGGCGACGTGCCCAGCACCTTCCGGGACGAGCAGACCCGGCACTACCTGCGCGAGGCGGACACCGCGCTCGCCGCCGTGCTGGAGGCCGAGCCCCGCCCGCTGTACGTCCTGGGCGAGGCGGCCGCGCTCGCCGTGCTGGAGGAGATCGGGACGGCGACCAAGACCGCCGTGGCCCAGGTGCCCAGGGGCGGGCTCGGCCGGGCCTCGGTGGCGGTGGTGCGCGAAGCGGTGGCCGGGGCGGTCAAGGAGCAGGCGGCCCGGGTGGTCGTCCAGGCCAAGGAGCGGCTGGACCAGGCGCTGGGCGTCAAGGCGCTGGCGGCCGGGATCGACGAGGTGTGGCAGAGCGTCGCCGAGGGCCGGGCCGCCCTGGTGGTGCTGGAGGAGGACTACTGGGAGCCGGTGCGGGTCACCGACAACCACCTCGTCCCGGCGTCGGCCGGGGAGCCGGACGTCCGGGACGACATGGTCGACGAGATCGTCGAGCGGGCGCTGGACACCGGCGCGCAGGTGGAGTTCGTCCCGACCGGGGAGTTGGCCGGGCAGGGCCGGATCGCGGCCGTCCTGCGCTACTGAGCCGTCGCGCGGGAGCGGCGCTGCCGCGGACCCGGGGCAGCGCCCGGGGCGGCCGGACCGCGCCCGCCCGCCGGGTGCGCCGCACCGACGCGCCGTCACATACGGGGATGAACCCGGCAGATCGCCGAGCATGGTGCTCGCATCGCGCCCCGCCGGCCTACGGGCCGTCACGACGTGCGTCGTGGCGGCCCGTACGGCGTGCCGTGGTTCGGGGCGTTGCCGTGCGGACGCCGGGCCGCCGGCTCCGAGCCGTGGGCCGCCGGTGGTCAGGGTGCCGTGGACGGCTGTCGCGGCCTCGCCGGCTCCGGGTCCCGGCGCCTCGGGGTCGCGATGGTCCACGCCGCCCGGCACCGCCGGCCACTGGTGGCGCCCCGTCAGCCTGCCCCAGGAGGAGCCCTCGACCTCGCCATCCCCGCCGGCCTCGGGCCCGCCCGGCGCCGGTCCGGCCGCACGGCGGAGGTACCCCGTGGAGCACGCTGACGCGCTGATCGCGATGGGCGGCGCCTTTCTGGCGGCGGCCCTGCTGGCCCGGCTGGGCCGGCGGGCCGGGCTGCCCACCATCCCGCTGTTCATGCTGGCCGGGATCCTGCTCGGGCCCAACACCCCGGGCATCTCGCTGGTCGCCGACGCGCACGACTTCGCGATGCTCTCGGCGCTGGGCCTGGTGCTGCTGCTGTTCTACCTCGGGCGGAGTTCCACCTCGACGACCTCAAAGCCGGCGGGCGCCGGATGTTCGGCACCGGCGCCGTCTACCTGGTGCTGAACGTCGGGGCCGGGCTGGCCTTCGGCGTCGCCCTCGGCCGGGGCGGCTCGGAGGCGTTGATCCTGGCCGGTGTGCTGGGCATCTCCTCCTCGGCGATCGTCACCAAGGTCCTGGTGGACCTCGGCCGGCTGGGCAATCCGGAGACCAAGCTGATCCTCGGCGTGGTGGTGATCGAGGACATCCTTCCTGGCGCTCTACCTGGCCGCCCTGCAGCCCGTCGTCGAGGGCGCCAGCGGGCCGCTGGACGCCGCGCTCCAGATCGGCAAGGCCTTCGGCTTCCTGCTGGTGCTCGCCGCGCTGGCCCGCTGGGGCACCGATCTGATCGACCGGCTGGTCTCCACCGACGACAACGAGCTGCTCGTCGTCACCTTCCTCGGCCTGGCGGTGCTCACCGCCGGGCTCGCCGAACCGGTCGGTGTGGCGGACGCGATCGGCGCCTTCATGGTGGGCCTGATCCGCGGCAGCGGCAGTAGCGGGCACCGCATCCAGGAGCTGGTGCATCCGCTGCGGGACGCCTTCGGGGCGATCTTCTTCCTCGCCTTCGGTCTGGCGATCGACCCGGGCGACCTGCTGAAGGTCGCCGGGCCGGTCGCCGTCGCGGTCGCCGTCACGCTGGTGATCAACGTGACGGCCGGGGTGCTGGCCGCCCGGTTGAACGCGATGAGCCGCGGCGAGGCGGCGGCGATCGGCCTGACCCTGCTGTCCCGGGGGGAGTTCGCCCTCGTCCTCGGGGCGATGGCGGCCGCCGCCGGGCTGGACGGCCGGCTGGGGCCGTTCATCGCCGGCTACGTCCTGGTGCTCGCCCTGCTCGCCCTGCTCGGCCCGCTGGCGGCCAGTCGGTCCGCCCGCCTCGCCGCACTGCTGCCCGCCCGGCACGGTCGAGCGCGGGTAGTGGCCGCACCGCGGGCTCCGGCGGGACGCCTCGGCCGGGCCAGCCCTGCCGGTGACCTCGGCGGGAGTGCCGGGTGCGGCCCAGGCCGGCCGTGACCGGTCCGGGCGGGCGGTCGATCTTCACCGGATGTGTACGGATGGATCCGGCACGACCTTGCTACTCTCCGGTAACCTGGCGCCTTCCGTTTCGGAACGGCCCCCGGAGGTACCCCGTGTCATCGTCCCGCCCGTCCGCCGGCCGGGCCGCGCGCCCGCTGGCAGCTCTGCTCCTGCTGGCCGGCGTGGCCCACTTCGCCAGGCCCAGGACCTTCGACGCCCTCGTCCCCCGATCGCTGCCCGGCGAGCCGCGGACCTGGACGTACGCCAGCGGCGTCGCGGAGCTCGCGATCGGGACGGCGGTGGCCTTGCCGCGTACCCGTCGGATCGGCGCGATCGCCGCGGCCGGCCTGTTCGTGGCCGTGCTGCCCGGCAACGTCAAGATGGCGATCGACTGGCGGCGCCGCCCGACCCCGTACCGGCAGGGGGCCTGGGCCCGCGTGCCGCTGCAGATCCCGCTGGTCTGGTGGGCCCTGCGGGTCGGCCGGAAGGCCTGACCCCGGCGGCTGGACGTCCCGCCCGCCGTCCGGAGCAGAGCCGGTCGACGGGCGGGCCGTGGCACTACGGTGCGCCCCGCGGGCCGGGCCCGGCAGCGGCGCGCGGGCGGCGCGGCGCAGCACAGGCCGGGCGTACGCGCTGGCGTACGACCGCCACCGCGGCGGGCCGGCCCGACCGGGACGGTGCGGCGGTCAGAGCGTCGAGGAGCCCTGCGGCGCGGTCCGCGGCCCGGACCCGCCGGGCACGGCCGGGGCCACCGTCCAGTCGGGGTGGCCCGGCATCGGCGGGGTGCGGGTGCCCAGGAGCCAGTCCGTCAGGAACCCGCTCAGGTCCTGGCCCGCCACCTCGCCGGCCGTCGCGATGAAGTCCTCGGTGCCGGCGACGCCGTGCCGGTACCGGGTGAGGAAGGTCCGCTCGATCCGGTCGAAGACCGCCGCGCCGACCTTCTCCCGGAGCGCGAAGAGGACCAGGACCCCACCCGCGTAGCGCTGGCTGTCGAAGAGGCCGGCCCGGGTCGGCGCCGCGACCGGCCCGGAGTCGAGCCGCCACTGGTCGCCGTGCGCGTAGACGTCGCGCATGTTCGCCTCCAGCGTGGTCAGCCCGAGCCCGTCCGGCCAGCCCCGCTCGTAGCGGTACAGCATGCCGTAGTAGTCGGCGTGGCCCTCGTTCAGCCAGAGATCGGCCCAGGTCCGCGGCGAGACGCTGTCGCCGAACCAGGCGTGCACCAGCTCGTGCATCATGTGCGCCCCGATCCCGGACTCCGGGCGGGTCAGAAAACCGGGCTTGTAGAGCGTCAGGGTCTGGGTCTCCAGGCCGGTGAAGCCGAACGCCGCCGGGTCGTCGGTGTCCACCGGCAGCAGCCCGTACGCCTCGAAGGGGTAGGCCCCGAGGTGCTGTTCGGCCCAGGCCAGCTGCGTCGCCGTGAGGTCCAGCGCGGGCTGGAGCGCGGCCGCCCGGCCGGCCGGGACGACGTCGCGCAGCCGTGGCCCGCCGGGCAGCGCGCGCTCCCGGACCAGGTAGTGGCCGACCGCGACCTGGAGCAGCTCGGTGGCCATCGGATCGCGCATCACATAGCTGCGGGTGGTGCGGCCGCCTTGCTCCACAGTGTTGGTGAGGGTGCCGCCGGCGACGCCCAGCAGGTGGTTCGGCGCCGTCACCCGGACGGTGTACCTGGCCTTGTCGCTCGGGTGGTCGTTGCACGGGAAGACCGTGTGGGCGCTGTTCGGCTGGCCCGCCACGGCGAACCCGTCGGAGGTCGGGACCCAGCCGCTGCGGGGGAGCCGGGCCTGCGGGTCGGCGGAGTACGCGACCGTGACCGTCAGCCCCGCCCCGCGCCGGACCGTGGCGGGCGGGGTGACCCGCAGCTTCTCGTCGTGCAGGGCGAAGGCCGCGGGCCGGCCGTTCACCCGTACGCCGTGCACCGACAGCCCGAAGGCGTCGAGCTCGAACCACGGCAGGTCCGCGGTGCTGCGCGCGGTCATCTCCGCGACCGCCTCGACCGTCCGGCTGTCCTCCCGGTAGTCGAAGACGAGGTGGTAGCCGAGCGCGTCGTACCCGGAGTTGCCGAGCCCGGGGAAGACCGGGTCACCGGGGGCGGTGGGGGCGGCGGCCCGATGCAGGTTCGGGGGCGGGGCCGGATCTGCGTCACCCCGGTGGACGGTGGTGACGCCCGTGACGGCGAGGGCGGCGGCGAGGCCGGTCCGTGCGGCGAGCAGCGCGATCATCAAGTCCCCAGACGGCCGTGGCCGGTGGAACCCGGCGCTCGATCGCTACCCGTCCGTCCGGCCGCGCGAGCACTGCCGGCGCCGCTTCGTACCCGAAAAGACCTCTTGGCCCGTCGTTCGGGGGAGCCCGGGGGAGGTTGCCGAAGCGGGGCGGCTCCGGACGGCGCCGCACGCGCCGTCAGCCGGATGGCGTACTCACCTGGCGGGTGACGACCCGTGTACATAGTCTGACAAATGCCCCGCCCCCTGACGGACGGGGCCACGGCCGCCGGAAACCTGGCCAGGTCCGGCGGCCGTCCCCTTTTCCCCTGCGGGGCACGGATCTTCCCGTGCGGGGCGCGGACGTTCCCGCAGTGCGGGCAGCGCCCTCGGCGCCCCCGCCGCGGACTACCCCCGCCTGGTGCCCACCGCGACCAGCGCGGCCACCGGCAGCCCCACCGAGCCGTCGGCCTCCGCGAACGGGGCGACCAGCCGGTCGTACGCCGCGCGGATCCGCGCCACCGTCCGGGCGTCCTGACCCTCGATCAGCGAGGACGTCAGCACCGTCCCGGACAGGATGTCCCCCCACCAGCGGTCCGGGTCCACCCGGTGCGTCCACCCGACGGGCTCCACCCGGACCGCCGCCAGTCCGGCGCCGGCCAGCAGGCCCGCGAAGGCCTCCGGCGAGGCGTACGGCGCGAACGGGGAGTGACTGGGCAGGTCACCGGCCGGAGTCGCGCCCGCCTCGGCCACCGCGGCCGCGACCAGGCCTTGGGCCAGGTTGCGCCCGGGCGCGTCCCAGCAGGACAGCGCCACCCGGCCGCCCGGGGCCGTCACCCGGGCCAACTCGGCCACTGCGGAAGCCGGTTCGGGGACATGGTTGATCACAAAGGCGCCCGCCACCGCGTCGAAGTCCCCGTCGGCGAACGGCAACCGGGGGAGTGCCGCGTGCAGCACCCGGGCCCCCGGGAGCGCGGCGGTGGCCTCTGCCACCATCTGCTCGACCCCGTCGGTCGCCACCACCGCGGCCCCCCGGCCGAGCGCGGACAGGGCCAGCCGGCCGGTGCCGCAGCCGACCTCCAGCAGCCGGGTGCCGCGCCGCACACCCGCCGCGTCCAGCAACGGCTCGTGCACACCCGCCGTCATCCGGCCGAAGCCCTCGTCGTACGTGCCGCTGCGCCGCGCCCACCCGGCGCGTTCGAACTCCTCGAAGCCGGTGCCCTCCCCGTTCCGGTCCCGGTCCGCTCCGGCCGGGCGCTTCGGACTCTCCACCATCGCCACGTCTGTCTCCGTCGTTCCCGCTCGTCGTGGTAGGTCGTCCGGTCGTGCCCCGCCGGCCACTATGCCGTACCGGCCGGACGGCCCAAGGGGAGGGGAGGGGGCGGCGGAGGGGAGGGTCGGCGGCCCGGGGCTGCCCGGTCAGCCCTGGCGGCCCGCGGCGCCGGGGAGCTCCACCTCGAACCAGACCACCTTGCCGTGACCGGTGCTGCGGCTCCCCCAGCGATGGGCGAGCTCGTCGACCAGGTGCATCCCGCGGCCGCCCTCGTCGCCCTCGGCAGCCCGGCGCGGCCGGGGCTCGCGGGTGTCCTGGTCGGCGACCTCCACCGTCAGGTAGCGGTTGCGGAAGATCCGCAGCTGGGTCGGCGCCCCGGCGTGCAGCAAGGCGTTGGTGATCAGTTCGCTGGTCAGCAGCTCCGCCAGGTCGCCGAGCGGGGTGAGGTCCCAGGCGGCCAGGGTCCGCCGGGTGAACCGCCGGGCGTGCCGGACCATGGCGTGGTCCCCGCCGAGCGGGAGGGTGGCGATCCGGTCGGCGCCGACCGGGCGGCAACGCGCCATGATGACCGCGATGTCGTCCTCGCTGGCCGGCGCGTCCAGTGCGGTCAGCACCGCGTCGCAGGTGCGCTCCAGCGAGAACTTCCGCTCGGCCATGGTCCGGCGCAGCAGCTCCAGGCCCTCGTCGATGTCGTGGCCCCGGCGCTCGACCAGACCGTCGGTGTAGAGCGCCAGGATGGCACCCTCCGGCAAGATGAACTCGACCGTCTCGAACGGCACCCCGCCCACCCCCAGCGGCGCGCCGGGCGGCAGCGACACCAGCCGGGCGGACCCGTCGGGGGCGGCCACCACCGGCGGCAGGTGCCCGGCGCTGGCGGCCGTGCAGGAGCGCTCCAGCGGGTCGTAGACCAGGCAGACCCCGGTGGCGAACTGGCCGTCGCCGATCGCCGCCGTCGCGTCGTCCAGCCGGCGCAGCACCCGGGCCGGATCCATGTCCAGCGTGATCAGCGTCCGGGCCACCGTGCGCAGCTGACCCATGGTGGCGGCCGCCCGGATGCCGTGGCCCATCACGTCGCCGACCACCAGGGCGACCCGCCCGCAGGACAGCGGCACCACGTCGAACCAGTCGCCGCCGACCTCGCTGCTGACACTGCTCGGCAGGTAGCGGTAGGCGATCTCCAACCCCACCGTGTGGTGCACCTCCTGCGGCAGCAGGCTGCGCTGCAGGGTCAGCGCGGTGTCCCGCTCCCGCCGGTACAGCCGGGCGTTGTCGATGCAGACCGCGGCCCGGGCCGCCAGCTCCTCCGCCAGCGACACGTCCGCCGCGGAGAACGGCTCGGGATTGCCGGTCCGGATGAACTCGGCGCCGCCCAGCACCACGCCGCGCGCCAGCAGCGGCACCATCAGGTACGAGTGCACGCCCGCGTCCAGGCTGGGCTGCACCCGGTCCGGGGCGGCCACGATCCGGCGCAGGGCGGCCTCGTCCACCGTGGGGACCAGGATCGAGCGGCCGGTGCGCAGGCTCTCCGCGTAGACCTCGGCGGAGTTGGAGGACTGGCCGACCTGATCCGCGGCGCCGACCATCGTGGAGCCGACCTCGCCGACCGCGACCGCGCGCAGCCGCACCGAGCCGTCGTGCGCCAGCGGCGGGGTGAGGTCGTCCCCGTCCAGGACGTTGTCCAGCAGGTCGACGGTGACGAAGTCCGCGAACCGCGGGATCACCACCTCCACCAGCTCCTGGGCGGTGCGGTGGACGTCCAGCGTGGTGCCGATCCGGGTGCTCGCCTCGTTGAGCAGGGCCAGTCGCTGGCGGGCCGCGTCGCCCTCCTCCAGGGCCAGCTGGCGGTCCCGCGCGGCGTCCCGCTCGCGGGTGTAGAGCAGGGCGTTGTCGATCGCGACGGCTGCCCGGGAGGCCAGTTCGCGGGCCAGCGCGAGGTCGTCCTCGTCGTAGGGGCGGGCGGTGACCGTCCGGTAGAAGGCCGCGATGCCCACCGCCGAGCCGCGGGCGATCAGCGGCACCACCATGAAGGTGTGCACGCTCTGGTCCCGGGCCGCCTCGGCCCGCACCGGGTCGTCGGCCAGCCAGGCGATGCCCTCGTCGTCCATCCGCGGCACCAGCACCGCCCGCCGGTGGGTCAGGCTCCAGGAGCGCGGCGTGCTGGGGTGGAAGCGCATCACCGCGCCGACCGGGGAGATCGGCACCACGCCCGATCCCTCGACGGCGTTGAACGCCAGCCGGCGCAGCAGCGCCGAGCGGTCGGCCGGGCCGAGCACCTCGCGCTCGCCGCGCAGCAGCGAGTCCAGCACCTCGACGGCCACCGCGTCGGCCAGCCGCGGCGTGGCGACCTCGGCCAGCTCCCGGGCGGTCTGCCCGAGGTCCAGCGTGGTGCCGATCCGGGTCGACGCGGAGTTGACCACGGCGAGGCGCTCCTGGGCCGCCTTGGCGTCCCGCAGGGCCTGCGCCCGCGCCTTGAGGACCTGCTCACGGCGCAGGTACAGCAGGGCGTTGTCGATCGCGACCGCGGCCCGCAGGGCCAGCTCGTCACCGAGGGTGAAGTCCGCCTTGGCGAACGAGGCCCGGGCACCCCGCCGGGAGTAGACCACCATGCCCAGCACCGTGCCGCGCGCCACCAGCGGCGCGATCCGCACCGCGCGCGAGCGGCGGCCCCGGTAGGCCCGCAACCGCTCGGCCGGCATCCCCGCCGCCAGCAGGGGCAGCTCCCAGGACGGCGCCACCACCGGCCGGCCGCCGGCCAACGCCTTCGCGTACGCCGAGTCCGCAGGGATGTCGTGCACGGTGTCGATCGGCAGGTCCTGCAGCGGGTAGTCGGCCTCCGAGGCCGCCAGCGCCAGCCGGCGGACCCGCAGCCGCTCATGGCCGGGCGGGGCGGGCGGCCCCACCCCGGCCTCGGCCACCAGGTTCTCCAGGGCGAACACGGCGCAGGAGTCGGCGATCCGCGGCACGATCGCCTCCGCCAGCTCCTGCGCCGTCTGCCGCAGGTCGAGCGTGGTGCCGATCGACGCGGCGGCGTCCACCAGCAGGGTCAGCCGCTCCTGGGCGGTGGCCGCCAGCGACTCGGCCCGGAAGTGCTCGGTCACGTCGACGATGGTGGAGCTCACCCCGAGGACCTTCCCGCCGGGCTCCTCCAGCCGGAAGTACGAGGCCGACCAGGCGTGCTCGTGGTCCGGGTCCCCCGGGGTGCGCCCGTGCGAGCGGGTGTCGATCACCGGTTCGCCGGTCTCCAGCACCTGCCGCATCACCGCCTCGATCTCCGCACCGTTGATCCCCGGCAGCACCTCGGTGACCCGGCGGCCCAGGTGGTCCGGCACGATCAGGCCGTTGGAGCGGGCCAGGGCCCCGTTCAGCCGGACGTAGCGCAGCTCGGTGTCGTAGACCGCCATCCCGATCGGGGACTGGGTGAAGAAGCCGTCGAGCACGGCCAGATCGGCCTCCACCCGGCGCAGCGCCGTGACGTCCGAGGCCACCGCCAGGACCAGCGGGCGCCCGCCGGGGCCGGAGATCGGGTGGGTGCGGAACTCCAGGTTCACGTGGTGGCCGTCGCGGTGGCGCACCGGGAAGACGCCCGACCAGCCGCGGCCGCGCAGGATGCCCTCGAAGAGGGTCATCACGCCGGGCCGCTGCTCGTCGGTGACCAGGATCTTCGCGGCCAGCGTGCCGACCGCCTCCTCGGCGGAGTAGCCGAGCAGCGCCTCCGCGTCGGCGCTCCAGTGCAGGATCCTTCCGTCGTCCTCGATCAGCGCCGTGGCGATCGGGACCGAGAGGAGGCCGTCCTGAACGGGCCGCTCGCCGGGTGTGTCCCGGCGGGCGCCCGCAGTCGCGTCGTGCCCGTCCGTCTGCATGGCCAGGAAACCGCCCGGAGGTCGACTATCCGCCCTGCCATCTTCGCACCGACTGCCCGCGGCCACCCGGGGTGAGCGGCCGGGGCCGGCGGGAGCGGGCGAAGGCGGCGGGTGCGGTCCACGCCCGCCGCCGGGCCGTACGGCCGGAGCCCGCGTGGCGGCGGCGCCGGTCGGTGGCCGGTGCTCCTGCGTGCGTTATGCGGCGGGGCCGCCACGCCTCGGGGCGGCCGCCCGGGCGGGCCGCCCGGAGCGGCTCGCGGGCTGGGCGGAGCGGGTGTCGCGGGCCGGGCGCCCGGTGTGGCCGCGCGAGCCGCCGGTGGGGCCGTACGGGCGGCGGCGCGGGCGCTCCACCACCGGCTCGGGCGCGGCGACCGGCACGCCGGTGGGCACGCAGGCACCGGTGATCCGGGTGAGTTCGGCGTCGCCGGAGCGCACCGCCACCGAGTGGGGGGTGATCCCGGCGGAGGCCATCATCCGGGCGGTGCCCCGGCGCTGCCTGGGCAGCACCAGGGTGACCACGGTGCCGGACTCGCCCGCGCGGGCGGTGCGGCCGCCCCGGTGCAGGTAGTCCTTGTGGTCGGTCGGAGGGTCGATGTTGACGACCAGGTCGAGGCCGTCGATGTGGATGCCCCGGGCGGCGACGTTGGTCGCGATCAGCGCGGTGACCTCGCCGGCCCGGAACTGCTCCAGGGTGCGGGTGCGCTGCGGCTGGGACTTGCCACCGTGCAGGGCGGCGGCCAGGACCCCGTTGGCGAGCAGCGACTCCACCAGCCGGTCGGCGGAGTCCTTGGTGTCGGTGAACATGATCACACCGCCCTCGCGGGAGGCGATGTGCGCGATCGCGGTGTCCTTGTCGTGGTTCTGCACGTGCAGCAGGTGGTGCTCCATGGTGCTGACCGTGGCGGTGGACGGGTCCACCGAGTGGGTCACCGGGTCCTTGAGGAAGCGCCGCACCAGGCGGTCGACGTTGCGGTCCAGGGTGGCGGAGAAGAGCATCGTCTGCCCGTCCTGCTCGACCTGCTCCAGCAGCTCGGTGACCTGCGGCAGGAAGCCCATGTCGGCCATCTGGTCGGCCTCGTCCAGCACCGTCACCGACACCTCGTCGAGCCGGCAGTCGCCGCGCTCGACCAGGTCCTTGAGGCGGCCGGGGGTGGCCACCACGATCTCGGCGCCGCGGTGCAGCAGGTGGGCCTGGCGCCGGATCGGCATCCCGCCGACCACGGTCGCCAGCCGGAGCCGGACGGCGTGCGCGTACGGGGTGAGCGCCTCGGTGACCTGCTGGGCCAGTTCGCGGGTCGGCACGAGCACCAGGGCCAGCGGCCGGCCGGGCTGGGCGCGGCGGCCGGCGGTACGGGCCAGCAGGGCGAGGCCGAAGGCGATGGTCTTGCCGGATCCGGTGCGGCCCCGGCCGAGCACGTCCCGGCCGGCCAGCGAGTTCGGCAGGGTCGCGGCCTGGATCGGGAACGGCGCGGTGACGCCCTGGCGGAGCAGGGTGGACAGCAGCTGGGAGGGCATCTCCAGCTCCTCGAAGGTCTCGACGGCCGGCAGTGCCGGGGAGCCGGCCGGGAGCGCGAACTCGCCCTGCGCGGAGCCGGGCCTGCGGCTGCCCGGGGCGCCGCCGCGACGGCCGCCGCCGGAGGAGGCCGGGCGTCCGCCGGAGCGGCCGGCGGCGGACGAGGAACGGCCGCCGGAGCGGGCGGCCGAGGAGGTGTGGGAGGAGCGGGTGGAACCGGTCATGGGGAGGGATCCTTCCTCGGGAGGCACGTCGCGAGGAGGACTCCCGGCACGGGGCCACGGGGGAGGTCACAAGGAACGGGCCTGAGCTGTGGAGCCTGGCGTGGGCGGTGGAACCGTGTCGCACATCACCCGGGTCCGCCGCCCGGGCGGGCGCGGCGGCGCCTTCCGCCACGGGAACCGGAGGCCCGGCACGGCGCGGCGGGCGGCCGCGAAGCCGGGCGGTGAGCACCGGTCGGCGCCGGACGGGAGCGGGACGCGCGTCCCGGCCGCGGTGTTCGCCGGGAGCCTCAGGGCGAAACCTGGGGGAGGGGCGGAGCCGGGGCGAAAGCGCGCAGCGAAAGTGCGGGGAAAGCGGGTGCGAAAACACCTGGGGAACGTGTACGCGGGATGTCCGGGGCATGCACACAGCCGGTCCGCGGCGTGTACGGAAGGCCCGCAGTTGGCGTACGGAGTGTCACCGCCGGGGGCGGCGGGCCGTGTACGGCGCGGCCTCGCCGGGTGAAAAACGGCCAGAGGCCCGTACCGTGCGTGTACACGGTACGGGCCTCTGCTGCAATGGCAGATGCCGGTGCAGTGGAAGTCAGAGGGGGCGAATGTTCTCCGCCTGCGGGCCCTTCTGGCCCTGCGTGACGTCGAACTCGACCTTCTGGCCCTCAAGCAGCTCACGGAAGCCCTGGGCGTTGATGTTCGAGTAGTGGGCGAACACGTCGGCGCCGCCACCATCCTGCTCGATGAAGCCAAAGCCCTTTTCCGCGTTGAACCACTTCACGGTGCCAGTAGCCATATAAAAATCTCCTTCAGAACTGTACGAAGCCCGCCACTTGCGAACTTCGCGTTGCAGAGCTGACGCCGAGCCCGGGAAACCCGAGGAAATAAAAATGCGCCTGTCTGTTGGAACCAGCAGGCGCACACAAAATTTCATGGGAACCAAAACTGCAACTGATTCGACTGTAGCAGCATCGGCGCCGCCGCGGGGGATTGCCGGGCAGCGGGATTCTCCGGCGTGTTCGTGAACGGGTGCGTCCGGGGCGCCGGACGCACCCGTTCCGGCCGGCATGGAAGGCCGGAAGCGGGGCAGCCGGAGGGGCGGATCCCCGTCGCCCGGACGGCCTCCGACGGACCGGCCGGGCACCGGCGGGGGCACCCCGACGGAGAGGAACTGCGCTGTGAGCGAGAACCTTTGGGAGCACCGGGCGGAGACCGGATACCTCACCGGGACGGACCTGGCCGGCTACCGGGTCGAGGCGATCGACGGTCACATCGGCAAGGTGGACAAGCACACCGCGGACGCCGGCGCGGCGGGAGTCGTGGTCGACACGGGCGTCTGGATCTTCGGCAGGGAGGTCCTGCTGCCCGCCGGATGCATCTCCAGCGTCGACACCGACACCGGGACGGTCTACCTGAACCGGACGAAACAGGACGTCAAGGACGCGCCCGAGTTCCTCCGCGAGCGGCACGACGGGGACTCCGACTACCGGACGCACCTCGGTGAGTACTACTACGGCCGGACGATGCTGTAGCCGCGGCGGGATCCGGGCGGGGGCGCGGCGGCCGGGCCGGCGCGCCCCCGCCGGCGTGTTCGGCCCGTCGAGCGGCCCCGGCGTACGTCCCGGTGCACGTCCCGGCGTCCGCCGCGGGCCGGCTCAGACCAGCTGCACCCCGATCAGGCAGGTGTCGTCGTCCGTGTCGGCGTTGCTGTGGGTCAGCAGGTGGTCGAGCCGCTTCTCCAGGCTCGGTGCGGTGCCCGCCCCGGCCGTCCCGTGGGCGAGTGTGAGCAGCCGGTCCAGGGAGTCCTGCACCGACCGGTCCTTGCGCTCGATCAGGCCGTCCGTGTACATCAACAGGGTGTCGTCGGCCTGGAGTTGGAGCTCCGACTCCTCGTACTCGGTCTCCGCGATCGCCCCCAGCAACAGCCCGCCCACCAGCGGCAGGGTGCTCGCCCGGCCGTCCCGCAGCAGCACCGGCGGCAGGTGGCCCGCCCGGGCCCAGCGCATCGTCCGGGTGTCCGGGTCGAACAGGCCGCAGACCGCGGTGGCGGTGACGTTGTCGGTCAGATGGTGCGCCACCACGTTCAGCCAGGCCAGCAGCTGGCCCGGGCCCGCGCCCGTGGCGGCCAGCCCGCGCAGCGCGTTGCGCAGCGCGACCATGCCGGTGGCCGCTTCGATGCCGTGCCCGGCGACGTCGCCGACGCAGAGCAGGATCTGCTTCGAGGGCAGCACCACCGCGTCGTACCAGTCGCCACCGACCAGGTGGTCCTTCTCGGCCGGCCGGTAGCGCACCCCGATCCGCAGCCCCGAGGTGTCCATCGGCCCCCGGGTGGGCGGCATGATCGCGTGCTGGAGCTGACGGGCCAGCCGGTTGCGCTCGGCCGCCTGCTGCTCGCTCTGCGCCAGCTGGTCGCGGGTGGCCGCGAGCGCCACCTCGGTCCAGTGCTGGGAGGAGATGTCCTGGTAGGCGCCGCGCACGGCGGTCAGGCGGCCGTCCAGGTCCAGGACCGGTTCGGCGACCACCCGGATGTGGCGGGCGATGCCGTCCGGCCGCCGCAGCCGGAACGCGGTCGAGGCGGGCAGCAGATGGTGCAGCAGGGTCCGCAGGAAGCGCCCGATGGCCTCGGCGTCGTCCGGGTGGGCGTGCGCCTGCAACTGGTCGATCGGGATCGGCGCGGCGGACGGGTGGAGGCCGTACAGGTCGAACAGCGGGCTGTTCCAGGTGATCCCGCCGGTGACCGTGTTCTCCTCGAAGCCGCCGATCCGGCCCAGCCGTTGGGCGTGCTGGAGCAGCTCGGCGACCCGCGCGGCCTCGTCCTCGATCCGCCAGACCAGCAGGACGGCGCCGCCGTGCCGGGTGAGGCTCAGGTCGGCGACCGCGTTCAGCGGCACCTGCCCGACCACCGCGGCCAGCGTCATCCGCTCGGCCCGGAACGGCTCCCCGCCGGCGTGCACGTACGCCACCTGCTCGAACAGGCCGCCCGGCCCGGCCGCCAGCGGGTACGCCTCCAGCAGCAGCGACCCCGCGACGGCGCTGCGCGGGCGCCCGGCGAAGTCCACGAAACGCGCTCCCGCGTGGTGCACCCGGAAGTCGGTGACCAGGCCGCCTTCGACGTGCGGCACCAGCACCAGCGCCGGGTCGTGCAGGCCGTCGGCGAGGTCGACCAGCTCGTTCAGCTGGGCGGTCTGCGCGCCGGGCGCGCCGGCGCGCCCCGGGAAGTCGTCGGACCGGTGCTCCAGGGTGTGGGCGCACAGCTCGGCCAGCGCCTCCGCCTGGCGCCGGATCTGCGGCGACGGCGGCGCCGGCTCGTCCGGCCAGCAGATCTCCAGGACGCCCGTGATCCGCCCGCCCAGCCCGGCCGGGACGGCGGCGCGACCGCCGGCGTTGCGGTGATGGCCGATCGAGGGCAGGCCCGAGCGGCCCAGCGACTCGATCCAGACCGCGGCCCGCCGGGTGAGCGCCTGCCGGGCCGGGGTGGCCACGCCCGGCGGGACGTAGTGCCAGCGGCCCGCCTCCTGCGCCGGGAACCCGGCGTGCCCCGCGAGCGCCAGCGAGCCGTCCGGGTGGGCGGACCAGATGGCGACCGCGGTGGCGCCGAGCGGGGCGAGCGCGTGCTCCAGCAGCGACTCGGCCACCGCCTGGGTGTCACCGGCGGCCAGCGCCCCGCTCTCGGCGCTGCGCAGCCGCACGGCGACGGGTGTGCCGGGGGTCTCGCTCCCGGGCGGGGCGAGCAGGTCCCGGGTGGTGTCGGTGAGGTGGTCGCGGGCCGCCTGGTTGACGATCTCCGCGGCCAGCTCCAGCGGCGACCGGCCGGCCTGTCCGGCCAGATCGGTGAGCTGCCGGGCGGCCTGCGAGGGGCCGCAGCCGAGCCGCTCCACCAGGATGCCCTTGGCGAGTTCGACCAGCGCCCGGCCGTCCGCGGTGGCCTGGGCCTCCTGGACCTGGCGGCGCAGCCGCTCCACGGTGGACGCGAGCCGGCCGACGGTGACCTCGGCGGCCTCCGCCGGACCTGCCGGGTCCTGCGGCGGCGCTGCGGCGTCCCGCCCCGGGCCGGCCGCGTCCTGGGGGCGCCGGGCCGCCGGCGGGTGGAGCAGCTGCACCGGTTCGGGTTGCGGTTGGACCTGCACGGGCTGCTCCTTCGGTCGGGTCTGCCGGGGCCGGGCGGTGGCCGGGGGCGGGGTCGGCGCGCCGGCCTACCGGCCCAGCCAGTGCTGGATGCACGCGACCAGGTCCGCCGCGTCGACCGGCTTGGTGACGTAGTCGCTGGCCCCGGAGGCGAGGCTCTTCTCCCGGTCGCCCGGCATCGCCTTGGCGGTCACCGCGATGATCGGCAGCGCGGTGTGCTCGGGCATCGCCCGGATCGCGGCCGTCGCCGTGTAGCCGTCCATCTCCGGCATCATCACGTCCATCAGGACGACCGACACGGCGGGGTTGGCGACCAGGGCCTCGATGCCCGCCCGGCCGTTCTCGGCGTGCAGCACCCGCATGCCGTGGAGTTCCAGGATGCCGGTGATGGCGTACAGGTTGCGGGCGTCGTCGTCGACCACCAGCACGGTGTGACCGGCGAGGGTGCCGCCGATCTCGCGTGCGGCGGGCTTCGCCGACTCCTCCGGGCGGACCAGGGGGAGCACGTCGCCCGGCTGGTCGGCGCTCAGGTGCAGGGTGATGCGCTCGCGCAACTCGTCCAGACTGGAGAGCAGTTCGAGCGGCTGGCTGGTGCTGCGGGACTGCAGGGTGAGCTCCTGGTCGGCCCGCATCCGGCGGTTGTTGTGCGCGAGGATCGGCACGCCCCGCAGGGCCGGGTCGTTGTTGACCTCCTCCAGGAAGCGCAGCGCGGCGCCGTCCGGCAGGTCGAGGTCGAGCACCGCGCAGTGGCAGGCCTCGGTGGCCAGGGCGGCCGCGGCCTCGCGGACCCCGAGGGCGGTGACGAGTTCGACGGACCGCGCGGAGCTGCCGAGGTCCCCGGCGTCGCCGAGGTCCGCGACCGCGCTCTCCGCCACCAACGAGAGCAGCCCGCCCGCCCGGGCCTCCACCACCAGCAGCCGGCGGCGCTGGCGGGGCAGCGGGGCGGCGACGGCCGGCGGGGCGGCGGTTCGGGCCGGGGTGCCGCCGCGGGTCTGCGGGCCGGCCAGGTCGGTGCGGGCGGCGGGCAGGTAGAGGGTGAAGGTGCTGCCCTGGCCCACCGCGCTCTCGGCGGTGATCGCGCCGCCCAGCAGGTAGGCGATCTCGCGGCTGATGGAGAGTCCCAGCCCGGTGCCGCCGTACTTGCGGCTGGTGGTGCCGTCGGCCTGCTGGAACGCGCCGAAGACGCTCTGCAGGTGCTCCTCGGCGATCCCGATCCCGGTGTCGACGACCCGGAAGGCCAGCACCGGGCCGCTGTGCCGGGCCAGGTCGGGGATCTCGGCGAGGTCCGCGTTCTCGATGCTCAGCCGGACGCTGCCGGTCTCGGTGAACTTCACCGCGTTGGACAGCAGGTTGCGCAGGATCTGCCGCAGCCGGTAGTCGTCGGTGAGGATGTCGGCGGGCACCCCGGGCGCGGTGGTGATCCGGAAGCTCAGGCTCTTCTGGGTGATCAGCGGCTGGAAGGTCGCCTCGACGTAGTCGAGCAGCTGGCGCAGCGGGACCCGCTCGGGGTTGATGTCCATCTTGCCCGCCTCGACCTTGGAGAGGTCGAGGATGTCGTTGATCAGCTGCAGCAGGTCGGAGCCGGCCGAGTGGATGATGCCGGCGTACTCGACCTGTTTGGCGGTCAGGTTGCGGGTCGGGTTCTGGGCCAGCAGCTGGGCCAGGATGAGCAGGCTGTTCAGCGGGGTGCGCAGCTCGTGGCTCATGTTGGCCAGGAACTCGGACTTGTAGGTGGACGCGAGGGTCAACTGGTGGGCGCGGTCCTCCAGTTCCTGGCGAGCCTGCTCGATCTCCAGGTTCTTGGTCTCGATGTCGCGGTTCTGCGCGGCCAGCAGGGCGGCCTTCTCCTCCAGTTCGGCGTTGGAGGACTGCAGGTCCTCCTGGCGGGACTGGAGTTCCCGGGAGCGGACCTGCAACTCGGCGGTCAGCCGCTGGGACTCGCCGAGCAGCTCGTCCGTCCGGGCGTTCGCCACGATGGTGTTGACGTTGACGCCGACGGTCTCCATCAGCTGGTCGAGGAAGTCGCGGTGGGTCTGGGTGAACCGGTGCACGGAGGCCAGCTCGATCACTCCGAGGACCTGCCCCTCGACCACGATCGGCAGCAGGATCAGGGAGTTGGGCGCGGTGGCGCCGAGGCCGGAGGCGATGGTGACGTAGCCGGCCGGCACCCCGTCCATCGAGATGGTGCGCCGGCTGCGGGCCGCCTGCCCGACCAGCGACTGGCCGAACCGGAAGGAGGCCGGCCGCCCCGGGCTGCCGGGCAGGTCGCGCATGCCGTACGAGCTGATCAGCCGCAGTTCGGGGCCGTCGGCCGTGTCGTCGGCCAGGTAGAAGGCGCCGTACTGGGCGCCGACCAGCGGGGTGAGCTCGTCCATCACCAGGTCGGCGACCACCGAGAGGTCGCGCCGGCCCTGCATCAGGGCGGAGATCCGGGCCAGGTTGGACTTGAGCCAGTCCTGGTCCTGGTTGGCGCGGATGGTCTCGCGCAGCGACTCCACCATGAAGTTGATGTTGTCCTTGAGGTCGCCGACCTCGCCGGGGGCCTCCACCGTGATCGAGCGGGTCAGGTCGCCCTCGGCGACCGCGCTGGTCACCTCGGCGATCGCGCGGACCTGGCGGGTCAGGTTGCCGGCCAGCTCGTTGACGTTCTCGGTCAGCCGCTTCCAGGTGCCGGAGACGCCCTCCACCTCGGCCTGCCCGCCGAGCCGGCCTTCGCTGCCGACCTCGCGGGCCACCCGGGTGACCTCCGCGGCGAACGAGGAGAGCTGGTCGACCATGGTGTTGATGGTGGTCTTGAGCTCCAGGATCTCGCCGCGCGCGTCGACGTCGATCTTGCGGGTCAGGTCGCCGCGGGCCACCGCCGTGGTGACCTGCGCGATGTTGCGGACCTGGCCGGTCAGGTTGTTGGCCATCGAGTTGACGTTGTCGGTGAGGTCCTTCCAGGTGCCGGCCACGTTGGGTACCCGGGCCTGGCCGCCGAGCGTCCCCTCGGTGCCGACCTCGCGGGCCACCCGGGTCACCTCGTCGGCGAAGGCCGACAGGGTGTCGACCATGGTGTTGATCACCCCGGCCAGCGCCGCCACCTCGCCCTTGGCCTCCACGGTGATCTTCTGCGAGAGGTCGCCGCGCGCCACCGCCGTCGCCACCTGGGCGATCGAGCGGACCTGGCCGGTCAGGTTGGAGGCCATCACGTTGACGTTGTCGGTGAGGTCCTTCCAGGTGCCGGAGACGCCGCGGACGGTGGCCTGCCCGCCGAGGTTGCCCTCCGTGCCGACCTCGCGGGCGACCCGGGTCACCTCGTCCGCGAAGGCGGAGAGCTGGTCGACCATCGTGTTGATGGTCTCCTTGAGTTCGAGGATCTCGCCGCGGGCGTCCACCCGGATCTTCTGTGAGAGGTCGCCGCGCGCGACCGCCGTGGTGACCTGGGCGATCGAGCGGACCTGGGCGGTCAGGTTGTCCGCCATCACGTTGACCGACTCGGTGAGGTCGCGCCAGGTGCCGGAGACGTCCTGGACGTTGGCCTGGCCGCCGAGCCGGCCCTCGGTGCCGACCTCGCGGGCGACCCGGGTCACCTCGCCGGCGAAGGCCGAGAGCTGGTCGACCATCGTGTTGATGGTCTCCTTGAGTTCGAGGATCTCGCCGCGGGCGTCCACCCGGATCTTCTGCGAGAGGTCGCCGCCGGCCACCGCCGTCGCCACCTGGGCGATCGAGCGGACCTGGGCGGTCAGGTTGCCGGCCATCGAGTTCACCGAGTCGGTGAGGTCGCGCCAGGTGCCGGAGACGTCCTGGACGTTGGCCTGGCCGCCGAGCCGGCCCTCGGTGCCGACCTCGCGGGCCACCCGGGTCACCTCCCCGGCGAACGAGGACAGCTGGTCGACCATGGTGTTGACGGTGTTCTTGAGTTCGAGGATCTCGCCGCGGGCGTCCACGGTGATCTTCTGGGTCAGGTCGCCCTTGGCGACCGCGGTGGCCACCTGGGCGATGTCCCGTACCTGGGTGGTGAGGTTGCCGGCCATCGCGTTGACCGAGTCGGTGAGGTCCTCCCAGGTGCCGGAGACCCCGGGGACCTCGGCCTGGCCGCCGAGCCGGCCCTCGGTGCCGACCTCGCGGGCCACCCGGGTCACCTCGGAGGTGAACAGCGAGAGCTGGTCGACCATGCCGTTGAAGACCGTGGCGATCTCGCCGATCAGGCCCTCGTCGTCCGGCAGCCTCCTCCCGAAGTCCCCGTCGCGGACGGCGGTCAGCCCGGCCAGCAGCTGGCGCAGTTCGGGCTCGCCGACGCCGGCGGGCGCCGCCGGGGGCCGGGGTACGGCCGAGGCGGGTCGGGACGCCTCCGGCGCCGTCTTCGGTCCGGGGGCGGCCGGGTCGGCCGGGCCACGGCCCTTCGTTGCGGCCGTCGCCTTGCCGGCGTTGGTGTCAGACATGCCGTCCCGCACTTCCCCTCGTCCGCCGTAGGGGCCGCGGACTCCGCCCGGAGCTTCTGCGCGTACCGCGCTCGGCTGCCGATCCTGGACCTCAGGAGGCTCGTCGGGGCCGGTGGGCGGTCCGGGCGAGCCGTTTGGAGGTTACCCCAGGGGAGCGCCGGGGCACTGCGGCGCGGAACCCCGGTCCTGGCCCGTCCGGGAGTGACCGGCGGACGGGGGCGGGGTGCGGCGCCGCCCGGCGCGCGGGCTGCGGCCGCGCGCCGTCCCGCGCCTGGCCGGCACCGGGAGTGCCACCAGGGGACCGGCACCAGAAGTGTGACGGGAGGGTCGCCGGGTAGACGCGGCTGCAGCCGGACCGTACGGGCCCGGCACGCGGCGGGCACGCCACGGACGTCGGGAGGTGTGCGGCCATGACCCCCAGCGTGACCCGCGTGGAGCGATCCACCGGGTCGTTCGCACATCCCGCGCTCTTCCACCGCGGCAGCGCCGACTACGCCGCGGGCGTGGGCGGCTTCGTCCGGGCGGCCCTGGCGGCGCCCGAACCCGTCCTGGTGGCGGTGCCCGGTGAGCGGCCGGACCTGCTCCGGGGCGTGCTGGGGCCCGCGTCCGGTGAGGTGGAGAGCGCCGACATGACGGCGCTCGGCCGCAATCCCGGGCGGATCCTCGCCCGGCTCCGGGAGTTCGCCGCCGGGCACCGTGGCCGGCCGGTGCGGATCGTCGGGGAGCCGATCCGGCCGGGCCGCTCGGCGGCCGAGATCACCGGGGCCACCCGGCACGAGGCGCTGATCAACCTGGCCTTCCGGGGGATGCCTGCGACCGTCCTGTGCCCCTACGACACGACCGGGCTGCCGCCGGCGGTGCTCGTCGATGCCCGGCGCACCCATCCGACCCTGCTCCAGGGCGGGACGAGCCGGCCCGGCCCGGCCTGCACCGACCCCGCGCTGATGGTCGCGGCCTGCGACACCCCGCTTCCGGAGCCGCCCGGGGCCCGGGAGCTGGTGTACGGCCCGGGCCGGCTGGCGCAGGTCCGCGACCACGTGCACGGCTGGGCGGCGGCCGCGGGCCTGGCCCGGACGGCCGATCTGGTGCTGGCGGTCGGCGAGGCCACCGCCAACTCGCTCGCGCACGGCGGGGGCCTCGGCCGGCTGAGGCTGTGGACGGCCGACGGGCACGCCGTGGCGGAGATCACCGACGGCGGCCGGCCGGTCGACTCGCTGGCCGGCCGGGCCCGGCCGGGCGCGGCCGAGGCGGACGGCGGCCGCGGGCTCTGGATGATCCACCAGCCCTGCGACCTGGTCGAGACCCGAGTCGGCGGCGCCGGCCTCACACTGCGCCTGCACGTCAGAATGTTCCCTGGCATTCTGTGACATTCCCGACACTCTGTGACGGAACCGTGAGGAAGTCGTGAACTTCGGCTGCCTACCGGCGTGCACCGGGGGAACCCGGGTACCCGGGTGGGACACGAGGCCAACCGGTGGAAGGACTGCCATGACGACGTCGCTGAAGGCTGCACTGACCGCTGACCCTGGCACGGAGCGCACACACCCCGCCCCCGAGCACGGCGCGACCGCCGTCGACGCGACCGCTCCGGCGGCCGAGGACCGGGGCACCGAGATGATCGAGAACCCCCGCGAGGTCGCACCCGCCGACGCCCGGCAGCTGTCGAAGGCCCTCTTCGTCCGCCTCGCCGCGCTGGAGGAGGGCACCCGCGAATACTCCTACACCCGCGCCACCCTGATCGAACTCAACCAGTCGCTGGTCCGCTACGCGGCCGGCCGCTTCCGCAACAGCCGGGAGCCGATGGACGACATCCTGCAGGTCGGGACGGTCGGCCTGATCAAGGCCATCGACCGGTTCGAACCGGAACGCGGGCTGGAGTTCACCACCTTCGCCCTGCCGACCATCATCGGCGAGATCAAGCGCTTCTTCCGGGACACCACCTGGTCGGTGCACGTCCCCCGCCGGCTCCAGGAGCTACGACTGACCATCGCCAAGGCCGGCGACGAACTGGAGCAGGGCCTCGACCGGGCACCCACCGTCGCCGAACTGGCCGCCCACCTCGAACTGACCGAGGAGGAGATCATCGAGGGGATGGTCGCCAGCAACAGCCACACCGCCGGCTCGCTCGACGCGGGCACCGACGACGAGGCCGAGAACGCCCTCACCGCCCGCCTCGGCTTCGAGGACCCGGGATTCGAGCGCCTGGAGAACCTCCACGCGGTCAAGCCCCTGATCGCGGCCCTGCCCGAACGCGAGCGCAGCATCCTGTCGATGCGGTTCGTCGAGGAGCTCACCCAGTCCGAGATCGGCAGCCGGCTCGGCGTCTCCCAGATGCACGTCTCCCGGCTGCTCTCGCGCACCCTCGCCACGCTGCGCAGCGGCCTGCTGGCGGAAGAGGACTGACGGACCGCGGCATCCCCCGGACCACAGGCCGGACTGGGCCCGGGGGCGGCGGGCGGGGTAGGGTTCCGGTCGGCTGCGGCGCACGCGGGCCCGACCGGCCGGCACCGGCCGACGGGCGCGGGCGGACCGTCCCGCAGGCGGCCCACGCCACGCGGGTGGGGGGCTCCGGCACACCGGAGCCGTGACGGAGCAGGATGTCCTGCGAGGGTACGGAAGACTGCCGGGGAAGGTGCAAGGCGATGGGAATCGGTGAGGCCGGTACGGGCTCGACGCGGCCGACGGGCGCGGTGGGCCGCTTGAGCGTGGGCACCCGGCAGGTCGACGGCGCCGTGGTCTGCTCGCTGGCGGGCGAACTCGACCTCGACAGTCTCGGCCCGGCCCGCGAGGCGCTGGAGGCAGCCACGGCCGCCGGCCCGCCGATGCTGGTCGTGGACCTGGCCGACCTGCAGTTCTGCGACTCCTCGGGGCTCAACCTGCTGCTTCAGACCCGCCTCGCCGCGGAGTCGGCGGACCTGCCGATGCGACTGGTGGCCCTCGCGCCCCAGGTCGCCCGGGTCTTCGAGATCACCGGGGCGGGCACCGTGTTCTCGATCCACGACTCGGTGGGCGAGGCCGTCGCCTCCGGCTGACGCCCCGTCCGGCCGGCCATCTTCGGCCGAGCGGGCCCCCCGGCGGTGTGTCGGCCGTCCGGAAGAGGGCAGACGAACCACCACAGGGGCAGGACCGGGACAGGGCAACGACCCGGGACGAGCCGAAGTCGACCAGTGCAGAGCATCATGGCGGGGTGAACCAGATGAGTTTCCAGACTCCCGGGGGCACGGGGCCGGCGCGCCCGGGCCTGCCCCTCACCGGGCAGCGTCGGCGCCTCGCGCTGTCCGGACTGAAGGGCCAGGTCGCCCGCGGCCGGGACTTCACCCGTCAGGCGCTCGCCGACTGGAACTGGTCGGCCGGCCAGGACCCGCACGGCCAGAGCGCCGCGGACGACGTCCTGCTGGTGGTCTCCGAACTGCTGGCCAACGCCTGCCTGCACGCCGGCGGCCCGCACGAACTCGTCCTGACCGCCTCCACCGACGGGCTGCGCGTCGAGGTGCTGGACGGGGACCCCGCCGTGCCCGTGCTGCGCTCGCCCTACGAGCCCGGCCGCCCGGGCGGCCACGGACTGCACATCGTCCAGAAGCTCGCCGACCGCTGGGGTGTGACGCCCGTTCAGGGCGGGAAGTCGGTCTGGTTGGAGTTCGCCGCCGGACGCCTGGCGGCTTAGGACTTGTCAGACAAGTACTGGCACGCCAGCCGTGTATCGCGACGTTACGCAAGGTGACGCCGGTCTGCGGGGCTCGGTCCGACGGCGGTGGCGGGCCGGTGAAGTCCGGGCCCGCGCCCGTACGAGATCTGGCAAGATCCGCTCATGAGCCGATCCGTGGTGACTTTGCGCAAGCTCGTGCCCGACGACTGGCCGGCAGTGCACTCCTGGGCCGGCCTCGAGGAGGCTTGTCGCTACCAGCCTTGGGGGCCGAACACCGAGGACCAGACGCGCGCGTTCGTGCAGACCGCCGTCGAAGCCTGGTCGCACCCCCGTCAGCAGAGATTCGTCTACGTTGCCCGCTTCGAGAACGAACTCGTCGGCATGGGTGAGCTGCACATTCGTAGCCGTCGCCATGGTCAGGGCGAAATCGCCTACATCGTGCACCCGAGGGCCTGGGGGCGGGGCGTGGGCACGGCGATCGGGCAAGAGCTTCTGTCGTGCGGGTTCGGCGAATTGGGACTCCACCGGATCTACGCGACCTGTGACCCCCGTAATCTCGCGTCGTCCCGGGTGCTGGGCAAGCTCGGCATGACGTACGAGGGGCGGCATCGGCACACCACGTTGATCCGGGACGGCTGGCGGGACTCCGAGATGTTCAGCATCCTCGACGCCGAATGGCGGCCGAGCCACAGCGACTGATGGTGATCCTGCTGGTGGGGGCCTGTTCGGGCCAGGGTGCGGCCACCGTCGAGCATCGGCGTGCGGTGTCGGCCGGGCACTGACCGCCGCCTTGATCGCTGACGTCCGGGAGGCGGGTATCGAGGTCCTCGCCCTGGACGCCCGTGGCGGCAACGCCGATGCCGGCAGCCCTGCCGGTCGCCGGGCGGCACCGACTACGGCCGTCTGCCCGATTCTGTCGCCGTCGGCGAACACCGCCACGACCAGGTTCAGCCGGCCCGTACCACGGGGTCCTTGGCATCCGAGGAGTTGGACGAGGAGGACGCCGTCCACGACCTCCGGGCGCAGGAGCGCGGGCCCGGCTTCCTGGCGACGCCGTTCCCGCATGTCCGGGCCTGGGCGGGACCGGGCAAGGCTGGTCGCAGCGGCTACCGGGTGACCGGGACGCTGGTCCTCGCGGAGGCCGGCTGCGGGATGTTCTCCCGCCTGGTGGTGACCGGGGAGTGCGCGGCGCAGGTGTGGTTCGACGACCCCGACTGGGGCGGGCTGACGCCGGGCCCGGACTTCCGTGACCGGTACCTGGCCTGGCTTCGATCGACGGGATGACGACCGTCCCCACGGTGCGGTCCGCACCGGACGGCCCCCGGCCGATGCGGACCCGTACCGCACGAGTCCGCACGGGCGGGGAGGACCTTCTCCGCTGTGGAACCTGCTGCCGGACGGGGCCCGGGCGGTCTTCCGCGCGGCGCTCGGTGCGACGAGGCCACCTGGGTCCGCGGTCGGGGGCGGACGCTCTCGCAGGCGCTCGTCGCACTGCCGCACCACCGGCGGACGAACCCGGCCATGGCGGAGAACGCCCGGCACGTGATCCGGACGGTGCTGGGCGAGGCCTGAGCATCGAGGGCCGGGGCCTGCGGGCCCGGCACCGGCCGTGCCCGGCCGCAGCCGGGTGTCGACGGCTGCGGCCGGGCACGACCGGCACTCGGCGGGTCGCTCAGCCGACCACGGTGACGTCCACCGTGGTGAAGCCGAGCGAGCGCAGCAGGCCCACGAACATGGTCCGGGTGTTGGTCTCGGCGGTGGCCACCAGGGCGGTGTCCTTGGCCGCCGTCTGGATCTTGCCGGTCGCCAGCACCTCCAACTGCTGGAGGTTGCCGGGATTTCCGGAGAAGAAGTCGCCGATCCGGTCGAACAGCCCGCGCTGCTGCGAGTAGACGTACGACCGCTTCACATCCAGCGCGGTGTCGGCGAGCTGGGCGTGCGGCAACCGGAGCGTCACCGAACGGCGGTCCGCCGACACGGTCACGGCGTCCGCGCCCAGCGCGCCGAGGTCGGTGTACGCGCCCACCGTGCCGGCGGCCACGTAGAGCGTCCGGTTGCCGAGCAGGGCCGAGGGCAGGAACTTGGCGTCGTTGTCCAGGTCGATGATCACCTGGAAGTTTCCGGTCGCGCCGGTGTAACGGCTCATGTCCTGGATGGACTTGAGGAGGACCGGCTGGCTGCGGTCCACCTGGCGCTCCGCGAAGGGGTTGGGCAGGCCGGGCAGCAGGTCGAACCGGGCGGCGGCGAGGAACACCGCCAGGATGGCCGCCAGCGTGATCGGGACACTGAGGTACCAGGGAAGTCCGCGCCGGGCCCGCGGCTGCGCCGGGGTGCGTTCCTCCACGGTTGCGGAACCGCCCTTCGGGGCCGGGTCGTCGGCCGTCTCCGGGCTCCGCCGGGCCAGGTCCTCGGTGGCCGTGGGCTTGCCGGCCGCCGACGGAGCGGGCTCGTCCTGGGCTCCGCGGAGCGGGCGTCTGTTGCGGGGGAGTGCCATCGCGTTGTCCTCCGTGGGCCGAGGACGGAGCCGGATGCGCCGCCCCCTCGACGACCTTCTGCCCCGGAATCGGCGTTCCATCAACTCGCCGTTCGCAAAAGGTTTTTACCACCCCTTCGGGAGTGTACGACCGGCCCCTGCCGGGCCCGGTGCCGGCTCGCTCCGGCCCGGAATCCTTCGGCCCGCGGCGGCTCCCTCCCACGGCCGGGGGCTTCGCCCGCGCCCGGCCGTGGCAGGTCGGCGCAGGGTGGCCAGGTCGGCGCAGGGTGCCCGGGTCAGCGGAGGGTGGCCAGGTCGGCCCAGGTGAGGCACAGCGGCGCCCACACCGCGGTGCCCCAGCTGTCGGCCAGCGCGTCCACCAGCAGCAGCCCGCGGCCGCGTGCGCTGTCCGCCGTTCCCGCCAGCCGCCACGAGTCGACGACGTCCGCGACGTCGAACCCGGGGCCGAAGTCCGCGACCATCAGCCGGACGGACTCCGGGCGGCCCGGGTCGGTCAGCATGTGCAGGTTCGCCCAGAACGGCGGGCGCCCGTACCGGACGGCGTTCCCGGCCAGCTCGCTCGCGATCAGCGCCAGATCCGGGCCCAGCTCGGACAGGCACCACTCGCAGAGCTGGCCGGCCACCCGGGACCGCAGCAGCTGCGCCGCCCGCCCGTCCGGGGGCAGCCGCCACAGGTCGGACTCCGCCCGGCAGGGACGGTGATCGGGAACGACGAGCGCGGTCATGGCAGCCTCCGTCCGGTATTCGTTGCTGTCGCCCGGCCGGACCGGTCCGGCCTGCGGCGCCGACGGGTCAGGTGATCTCGGGCCCCGGGGAAGCGGGTCAGTTGATGTCGCGCCCCGGGGAAGGGGGTGCCCGCGGGTCGGGCCGGGGTCACGGCGCGTCGTAGCGCCCACCGTCCTCGATGACCGTCGTGGCGCGCCCGCCCGCGAAGCGCCGGCGCCGCAGGACGCTCACGTAGCAGCACAGGCCCAGCAGGCCCGCCGCCATCAGCACCAGGCCGACCACGTGCAGGTTCACCCCCGACAGATGCCAGTCCACGCCGAAGGTCAGGATCGCGCCCGCCGCGAAGATGAGGACGCAGCCGCCTATACCCATGGGAACCACCTCTTGGATCGCAAACCGTCACGAACGTGTCGGCGCAGCGCCTACCCCGCCCGGTGGGGGACATACGTCCGTTCTGCCCGACCGCTGTGGGCACTTCTCGGCACGGGTCCTCCGCGCGCGGCCCTTCGACGGGGGAGCCGGGGTGCGGCCGGGGTGATGCGGTGCGGGCGCGGTGGGTGGGCGCCGACCCGCCGGGGCGGTGCGGCGGCCGGGTTTGGGAACGGCCCGCGGGGTTAGGCGCACTCCAGCCGGAGCCGAGTCCGGCGGGATCGGGAGAGGAGCTGGGATGAGCGTGCTGGTCATCCTGATTGTCTGTCTGCTCGCGGTGGTGGCGGCCGGCGCCCTCGCCGCGCCACGGCTGAAGACCCGGCGGCTGCGCGAGCGCTTCGGACCGGAGTACAGCCGCGCGGTGCTCGGCCACGGGGGCGACGTCCACGCGGCCGAACGGGAACTCACCGACCGGCTCAAGCTGTTGCGCGGATTGGAGCTCAAGCCGGTGGACGCCGCCGAGCGGGAGCGGACCGAACGGGAGCTTGCCCGGATCCAGGAACTCTTCGTGGACGACCCCGGCACCGCCGCCGCGGACGCGGACCGGCTGCTGACCGCCGTACTGGACAAGGTCGGCTACCCCGACCAGGGCCGCCTGGGCGCGGTCTCCGTCCACCACGGCGAGCTGGTGCCCGAGTACCGGGCGGCGCGGTCCACGCTGGAGCGCGCCCAGGCGACCCGGACCGGGACGGAAGAGCTCCGGACCGCCCTGATCGCCCTGCGCGACCTCACCCTGGACGTGCTGCGCGCCGAGCATCCGGTGCGCCGCAGCGGGCCCGTGCGGCCCGGCCGGGTGGCCGCCGCCCCGGCCGGCCCGACACCGTCCGCCGGCTGACCTGACGACGAGACCCGAGGAGGAGAGCCCCATGCCGGAGAAGAACAGCTCACGCTTCGACGAGGACACGAGCGGCGGGACCGCCCGACCCGACGGCGAGGACCGCCGCTCGGAAGGCCGCTGGTCGGACGACCACGGCCCGGACGACCACGGCCCGGACGACCACGGCCCGGACGGGCACGGCCGGGACGGGCACGGACCGGACGTCAGGGCGCCGGAGGCGCTCGCCGCGAACGGACGGAGGTACCCGGAGCGTCCTGCCGACCAGCCGCGAAAGCCGGTGCAGCGTACGGCCGAACAGCGAACCGCCGAACAGCGAACCGCCGAACGTCGAGCGGTCGAGCCGGGAACGGTCGATGCACGAAGGGCCGAGACCCGGACGGCCGAGGACCGGGCGGCCGGGGCGCGGATCGACGGCACACCGGCGGACGAGCGCCAGGTCGCCGATCGGACCGGTGCCGGGCCGGCTCCCGCCCTCCGCAAGCCTGCCGCCGAGCGGGTGATTCCACGCCAGCCGACGGGCTCGGATGCCCTCGACAGCCGCTCTGGGACCGCCGGCCCGGTGACGCCCGGGGCCGGTCCCGGCGAGGCAGGGCGGGACGGTCTCCGTGCACCCGGTCCCTGGCTGGAGACGGCGCAGGTCCAGCGGCTCTCCGCCCAGTGGCGGGCGGTCCAGACCGGATTCGTCGACGACCCCAGGGCGGCCGTCGAGCAGGCGGACGCGCTGGTGGGCAAGGCCGCCGACCTGCTCGCCGAATCGGTGGGTGAGAACCGGCGCCGGTTGCGCGGCGCGGGCGAACAGACGGAGGACAGCGGAATCCCGACCGAGGAGCTCCGGCTCGCGATGCGGGAGTACCACACCCTGCTGGACCGGCTGCTCGCCTCCTGAGCGATTGTGCGCTCACGGGCTCCCCGCCGACGGGCTCCCCGCCGGTGGGGAGCCCGTCGGCGATCCGGGACATGCGGCGCCCTGGCGGCCGGTCGTCCGGTCTCAGGAGTGTCGGGGCAGTCCGACCACGGGCCGCTCAGCTGCCTGTCCCTGTCCCTGTCCCTGTCCCCGAGCCGTCCGGGCCCGATGCTCCGGATCCTCGTCCGTCCGGAGCTGCCCCGTCTGCCCGCGGGCCCGCCGGGCGGCGGCGCCGACCAGGCCCTCCACCAGGGCCGCGACGCAGGCCTCCAGATCACCACCGGGTGGCAGCCGCGGCGGTCGCCCGGCCACCGCCCGGTCGGCGAAGCCGGTGTCGAGATGGGGAAACCGGGCATCGAGTACGGTGACCCGGTTTCTGCGCTGCTCCAGGCGGACGGCGTCCAGCCAGGCGCCGAGGGCCGCCTTCGACGCGCTGTAGCCGGCCATGCCGGGCGCGGGCCTGGACGCGACCACCCCGGTGACGGCCGCCAGCGCGCCGCCGGGGCCGATCTGCCCGAGGGCCCCGCGCAGCACCGCGATCGGGGCCAGCGCGTTCACGGTGAACAGGTGCTCGTCCAGGGCGTCGGAGGAATCCTCGGCCCGGCCGAAGGCGACCGTCCCGAAGGCCGTCACCACTGCGTCGAGTCCGCCGAGGGCGGTGGCGGCGCGTGCGCCGAGCAGGCCGCAGCCCGCCAGGTCGTAGGCGTCGAAGGAGAAGGCCGGGCAGCCGTCGAGCCGGGTGGAGACCGCCGCCAGCCGGGCCGGGTCGCGCCCGGCGACGGCCACCTCGGCCCCGGCGGCCCGCACCGCGGCCGCCACGGCGCCTCCGATCACCCCGGTCGCCCCGACCACCAGAATTCGCCAGTTCCAAGGCTCCGGGCCCCTCGTGGGCTCCGCCGGCCGCGCGCCGCGCAGGCCGTCCGTCTCGTTCATGCCGGACTCATCGTCCTTCCCGTGGGTGGGGCGTTCTGTTCGGGGTCGTGCGGGCACCGGGCCGGGCCGGCGCGGACGGCGTTCGGACGGGTCGGGCCGACACGTGCTGCGGGGCGGGCGGTGGCGACGGGTGCGGCCGGGCGTCGACCGACGGCCCCGGGGCGCTGTCTCCCGGAGCCGCCGGGCACCGGCTCCCGACCGGTTTCCAGCCTGCCCCCGGCCGCGTGCGGAGCCAAGTCGCAACGATTCCGCAGCGTTTGGGCCCGGCGCGCGATCGCCACAGGTGGACGCCGCCGCAGCAGGTACAGCGGCGGTGCGGTGGCGACCGGCGGGAACGGGCCGGACGGTCGAGGGCGGTCGCGGACTCCGGCGGCTCCGGCGTGTGCGCTGGTGTGCGCCCCCTGGCCTGCTATCGGCTGTCAGGGGCACGTTCGGTTGTGGACGAACACGATGGGCAACTAACCCGGAGTGACGGATTCCGGCTCCGGAGCCGGACCACAGCCCGGAGCCGGAGCTTGCGGGACACCCGGGCGACGCGGGCGGACGGCGTCGTCGCACACCACCTCCCCCTACGGTCGGGCCCGGTCGCCGCGTCCGCCGCCGGACGCACCGGCTCGGGTGCGGCCAGACCTCCCGCCCGTCCGCCAGACCTCCCGCCCGTCCGCGCGGGCCGACACCGGCTCGGGCGCATCGGTTCACGCACCGCAGCACATGCACAACTGCTCTCGGAAGGAGCGGACATGGGAATATGGTCCGACATCCGTTCGTGGTTCGGGTGGGGCGAAGGCTCCACGGCGGCCGGCGTCCCGGCCCAGGCGCCTCAGCCCGCGCCGGCCCCGCAGCCCGCGCAACCGCCCGCGGCGTCGTCCCCCGGCGTACCGCCGGAAGCCGGGGTCGCCGGTGCCGCCCCCGTATCGGCCCTCGTCGGGACGGTCTTCACCGCCGACTTCACCTCGACCCGGCAGTGGGTCGCCGGGCGCAGCAGCGCCTATCCGAACATGGGGCCGACCAACCGGGGCGACCACAAACTCGACTACCTGGTCCGCCAGTACTGCCCGGGCGGGGTGTTCTCCGCGGTCGCCCGGTCGGGTGACGGTCTGTGGAACTGCAACCTGCTCACCACCGAGGGCAGCCCGGACGGCTTCCAGGTCCGGGCCGGGGACGTCCTGCGGGCCCGGGTGACCCTGCCCACCGGTGCCGGGGCCTGGCCCGCGATCTGGACCTGGCGGGACGGCCGTAACGAGGTCGACGTCTTCGAGTACCACCCGGACAATCCCAACCTGCTCGAACTCTCCAACCACATGAGCAGCGGCAGCTACCTGTACTGGCGCGACCAGTCCGGCGCGGTCGCGCCCGGCGGGACGATCGACCTCCGGGTGACCCTGGGGGCGAGGTCCGTGGACTGGTACGTCAACGGGCGGCGGGTGTACGCCGACGGGCGCGGGGTGGGGGTCGGATGGCATGCCTATCTCATCGTCAACATGTCGGTGAGTGACGGTACTTACCATCCGCGCCCGTCCGGTCCGGTGGGTACCCGGCTCTCCTGGGTGTGCCATTCGCTGACCGTCGAGCGCTGACCGCAGGGCGGTTGCGGCTCCGGACCGGTGTGTCCTGCCGGTCCGGAGCCGCCGTGCAATTTCGGGCCTCGGGGGAACACCGCTGCGAGGGCGCTCCCTTGACGTCGGAGTTGGTCTAGTCCACATTGTGTGGTCATCAGTTCTGCGTCCCGTCGCGAACATGTCCGCCTGTGGAGCCCGCCATGACGCACGCCCCGAAGTGCGCCCCGAGACGCGCCGGCCGGCGCCGTACCGCCGCGGCCGCCGTCGCCACCGCGCTCGGCCTCGCGGGTGCGGCCTTCGCCCTGCCCGCCACCTTCGCCGGCGCGGCCTCGCCGGAGCTGATCGTCAACGGAGGCTTCGAGTCGGGCAGTCTCGACGGCTGGACCTGCGCCGGGACTTCGCAGCCGACGAGCACCGCCCCGCACTCGGGCGGCTACGCCCTGGCCTCGACGCCCGGCGCCCAGGACCTCGCGCCCTGCACCCAGACCGTCGCCGTCCAGCCGGGAGTCGGCTACCTGCTCGGCGCCTGGGTGAAGGGTTCCTACGTCCAGCTGGGCGTCACGGGCACCGGGGTGAGTGCCTCCAACTGGACCGCCGGAACGGCGTGGACGCCGCTCAGCACCACGTTCACGGCGGGCCCGCAGACCACGCAGGTCACGGTCACGGTGAGCGGTTGGTACGGCGCCGGCGCGATCACGGTGGACGACATCTCCCTCACCGGGGGCGCGGGCACCCCCCCGGCCACCACGTCCCCCTCGTCCACGCCCACCGCCACCCCGACCGCCTCGCCCACGCCCACCCCGACCGCCTCACCTACGCCCACCGCCACGCAGACCGGTGGTCCCACCCCGACCGCCTCGGCAACCGCGACGTCCGGCAACGGAGTTGTGCGGGTCACCACGGCCAAGGAGCTGAAGGCGGCCTTGGCGGCGGCGGTGCCCGGCCAGACCTTCGAACTGGCCGACGGCACCTACCTCGGCAACTTCTCGACCACCCGGCCCGGTACCGCCGATCAGCGCATCACCCTGACCGGCTCCGCGAACGCCGTGCTCACCACCACGACCGGCGGCGGCTACGGCCTGCACCTGGACGGCGCCGGGTACTGGACCGTCCGGGGCATCACGGTGACGGGGGCCCAGAAGGGCATCGTGGTCGACGCCGCCGACCATGTGGTGATCGACTCGGTCACGGTGCGCAACCTGACCATGGAGGGCGTGCACTTCCGCAACTCCAGCCGCTACGGCGTGCTGAAGAACTCCACCGTCCGCGACACCGGCACGCTCGGGGACGGCAAGGGCGAGGGCGTCTACGTCGGCACCGCGAACACCCTGTCCGACCGCAGCGACTACGTGCAGATCCTCGGCAACGTCATCGGCCCGCGGGTCGGCGGCGAGAACATCGACCTGAAGGAGGGGACCACCGGCGGGCTGGTCTCGGGCAACACCTTCTACGGCGACGGCCTCACCGACAAGAACTTCGACGACTCCTGGGTCGACGTGAAGGGCAACACCTACGTCATCGAGAACAACAAGGGCGTCGGCACCCTGAAGGACGGCTACCAGACGCACACCCAGCAGCCCGGCTGGGGCTGCGGGACGGTCTTCCGGCACAACACCTCCGACCTGGGCCCCGGCAACGGCACCAGCGGCCGGTACGCGTTCGGCGTGACCAACTACGACCCCGTCGGGTGCCCGGTGACGGTCGCCGCCGACAACACCGTCACGGGCGGCGACGGCCTGGTGAACCCGGGCATCCCGGTCGGCTGAGCGGCGGTCCGTCGGTTGGCGGCCGGGCCCGCGCCCGGCCGCCGACTCACCGCATGCGTACCGTTACCTCCTCGTGACATGACACGCGCCCGTGGGACGTGGCGGACCGGCGTGACGGGGGAACACTCATAAGTCCACTCGCACGACCGGGCGAAGAGCCTCGCCCAGAGACGGACGGTTCCCCATGTTCGGCCGCAAGCCCCGAGAGACCGAGGACGCCGAGGCGCTGGCGGCGCTCATCGCGGACGTGCGCCGCTGGGAGTACGGGGGCCGGCACGCCCGCCGGGTCGAGCAGGCCGGGCCGGTCCGGCGCGAGCGGACGGCTCTGGGTCGGCAGCGCTCGGCCGACCGCTGACACCGTCCGGCCTCCGGGCGCCGAGGTCCGACCGCAAGCATCTGAGTCTGCGGCGCACCGACCCTCACAGCGCCGGAAATCCGCTTGGCACCGTCACTAGGGTGATCCTCATGGTCACCATCGACGGGGAGCCCCCCGCCCGCAGACGCCCCGCCCGCTGACGCCTCGGCCGCCATCGCCACCCCGCCCGCCGCCGGCTCGGCGGTCGGCCCCTCGGCGGTCGACCCCGAGGGCAGGCTGCGCCCGGTCGTCCTCACCGGTCGGCACGTGCGGCTCGAACCGCTCGGCCACGGGCATCACGACGGCCTGTGCGAGGCCGTCCGCGACGGGGAGCTGTGGAACCTCGCGGTCACCTTCGTCCCGCACCCGGACGACGTCGGCGCGTTCATCGACCAGGCGCTCGCCGCGCACCGCGCCGGGGAGCAACTGGCCTTCGCCACTGTCGACTCCGTGACGGGGAAGGTGGCCGGATCGACCCGCCTGATGGCCGTCAACCTGCCGTTCCGCCGGTTGGAGATCGGCTTCACCTTCCTCGGCCGGTCCTGGCAGCGGACAGCGGTGAACACCGAGGCCAAGCTGCTGATGCTGACCCACGTCTTCGAGGAACTCGGCCTGAACCGCGTCGAGTTCCTCACGGATTTCCGCAACAGCGCCTCGCGGGCGGCCATCGCCCGGCTCGGCGCGACCCAGGAGGGCGTGCTGCGCAGCCACATGGTGATGCGGGACGGCTTCGTCCGGGACTCGGTGCTCTTCAGCATCACCGCCGCCGAGTGGCCGGAGTCCAAGCTCCGCCTCACCGCCGCGCTGGCCGCCCGGGCCGGGGGCCCGGCTCGCTGAGGCCGCCCCGGCGCGGTCACCGGAGGCCGGGCCTCCCGCCCCCTGGAACGGCCCTCGGCGGGCCCGGCGGCGAGGGCTCCGAGCCCGGGAGCCCGGCGGGGTCGAGCCCGGCGGTGGCCCGCCCGCCGACCGCCGAGGGCAGCTCCCGCCGCTACCCGACCCGGTGCGGCAACCGGGGCGCGGAGGGCGCCGGGGGAGTGGCCCGTTCGGTCGGGTCGGACGCGGCCGGGGCTTCGGCGGCCCAGCGGCGGGCCAGGACGGTGCAGGTCATCAGCTGGATCTGGTGGAAGAGCATCAGCGGCAGCACCATGAGGGCGACATCCTTCGCGGCGAACAGGACCGCCGCCATCGGCAGTCCGGCGGCCAGGCTCTTCTTGGAGCCGCAGAAGACGATCGCGACCCGGTCCGCGCGGACGAACCCCAGTCGCCGCCCGGCCTGCTGGGTGAGGGTGAGCGCCGCCGCGAGGATCAGGACGCAGAACCCGGCCAGGATCAGCAGCTGCAGTGCGGAGACCGTGTGCCAGACGCCCGCGACCACGCCCTCGCTGAAGGCGGTGTAGACGACCAGCAGGATCGACCCGCGGTCGACCAGGGTCAGGGCCGGCTTGTGGGTGGCGATCCAGCCGGCCGTCCAGCGCCGGGAGAGCTGACCGAGCAGGAACGGCACCAGCAGTTGCAGCACCAGGGTGAGTACCGATCCGGCGTCGACCCGTGCGGCGCCGCCGCCACCGAGCAGCAGCGAGGCGAGCAACGGGGTCAGCAGGATGCCGAACAGGCTGGAGAACGAGGCGGCGCACACGGCCCCGGCGACGCTGCCGCCCGCGAGCGAGGTGAAGGCGATCGAGGACTGCACGGTGGAGGGCAGCAGGCAGAGGAACAGCAGCCCCTTGGCCAGTTCGGGAGAGAGCACCGGCCCGGCCAGTGCCTCGGCCGCCAGGCCGAGCAGCGGGAACAGCGCGAAGGTGGCCAGCAGGATGGTCAGGTGCAGCCGCCAGTGCCGGGCGCCGTCGAGGGCCGCGCGGGTCGAGAGCCGGGCGCCGTAGAGGAAGAACAGGACGGCGATGGCCGCCGTCATCACGTGCCCGAGGCCGCCGGCCACCGCGCCGCGGGCGGGCAGCAGCAGGGCGAGACCCACGGTGGCCAGCAGGGCCAGGATGTAGGGGTCGATGCCGAATCGGGCGGCGGTCCTGCTCAGGGGTGCGGTGAGGTGCTTCACCCGGCGCCGCCTTTCTGTCCGTGCTGTCCGGTGCCGCCGCCGCAGGGGGCGGTCCCGGCCTGGGGCCGGGCTGTAGTACGTTCGCGGCGTCGGTGTCTTCGTCGTCCTGACGACGATTGTATTCAATCGAGGTGGGCGATGGAACGCGCGGGTGCCGAGCAGGCCGGTCCGCAGGGCAAGCTCTCGCCCCAGGCGCTGTGCCGGGCGATCCGGGACGACGTGATCCGCGGCGTCCACCGCCCGGGATCCCGGCTGACCGAGGAGTCGATGGCGGCCCGCTACGGGGTCTCGCGGGTGCCGGTCAGGGAGGCGCTGCGCACCCTGGAGGCCGAGGGCTTCGTCCAGTCCCGCCCGTATGCCGGCATCGTCGTGGTCGAGCTGGACGACGCCGAGGCCGAGGACCTGCTGGAGGTCCGCGCGCTGCTGGAGCCGCTCGGCGCCGGGCGGGCCGCGCTGCGCCGCACACCGGAGCAGCTGGGGCGGCTGAAGGAGCTGGTCTCGCTGGGCCGGGTGGCGATCGAGGACGGCCGGTTGGACGAGGTGGCGCGGCTGAACAGCCGCTTCCACGAGGTGATCGCCGCCGCCTCGGGCAGCCGGACGCTGAGCCAGCTGGTCACCCAGCTGAGCCAGAAGATCTCCTGGGTGTACTCGGCCGACCTGCCCCGCCGGGCCCAGGATTCCTGGCGCGAGCACGAGGAGATCGTGGCGGCGGTCGAGCGGGGCGATGCCGAGGCCGCCCGCGAGGTGGTGGCCCGGCACATCGCCGCGGCCCGGAGCGCCTACCGGCGGCGGTCCCCCGGGTCGGCGGGCGACGGCTCCTGACGGGCGGGTCGGCAGCGGCCCCACTCGCCGGTTTCGCGCAAGGTTCCGCCCACCGGTCGTATACAACGGCGGCCGGGGGCGACACCGGGGCGGCGGCCTACCGTCCCCTGCTTGCCGAGGACCGACCCCGTGAGCCCGTTCCGGTGACCGAGGCCGCTTCGTTGGTCGTTCGTTGGTGCAGCGTTGGCGGCCTCCGGCATGATCACTGCCGTTGGACACCGCTTCGCCCGGCTGGTTCGCGCGCGGAGGACGGCCGCCGTCGGTCCGGGCGGCCGACCGCGCGTACCGGCGACGGCCGTCGCGCCGACGACTGTCCGTGCAGCTCCGGCCGGGAGCCGATCGGCGCCCCCCCTGTTCGCGTTCCACGTTGAGATGGGATCTCGATGCCGCACCACACTCCTGCCGTCAGCCGCCGCGCCGTGATCGGTACGATCGGCGCCGCGACCGCCGCCGTCGCGGTGGCCCCGCTGAGTGCCGCCGCGGCCGAGGCCCCCGCGGGCCAGGCGCCGCAGGGCGGCCGCCCCTCGGCCGGCCACCGGGTCGCCGACATCCCGCAGACCCGCGCCAGCTCCGCGGCCGGGGAGGCCGCCACGGCCGTCCGTACCGCCTTCCCGATCGAGTACGTCGGCGTCAGCTGGACCGGGCCCAAGCGCGGTGCCTCGATCCGGCTCCACCAGGCCGAGGGCGCCGCCCAGGCCGACTGGCAGCCGCTGCCGGCCGGCTGCGCGGGCGGCCCGGACGGCCACGAGGCCGACCCGGCCACCGCCGCTACGGCGCTGATCGCGGCCGGCGGTGCGCTCGGCTTCGACCTGCGCCTGCCCGACGGCGCCACCGACGTGCGATCGGCCGCGATCGACACCGTCGGCGGCCCGAGCCGTCAGGTGACGCTCCCCGCGACCACCCCGGTGATGTTCGGCCGGATCGAGTACCTGTCGCGCGCCGCCTGGGGGGCCGACGAGACCAAGCGGTTCAAGAACGGCGTGGAGAACACGCCCACCGCGTACTACCCGCTGCAGACGCTGACCGTGCACCACACCGACGGCGTGAACGCCGACCCCGACCCGGCGGCCACCGTCCGGGCGATCTACGAGTACCACGCGATCACCCTGGACTGGGGCGACATCGGCTACCACTTCCTGATCGACGAGGCCGGCCGGATCTACGAGGGCCGCTACTCGGGCACGGACGGCATCCCGGCCCACGACAGCACCGGCAAGGTGGTGACCGCCTTCCACACCGCCGGTTTCAACTCCGGCAACCTGGGCATCGCCCTGCTCGGCACCCTGGTCGACCAGCAGCCCACCGAGGCGGCCCGCGCGTCGCTGACCGCGCTGCTCGCCGGTCTGTCCCTGTGGCACGGCCTCGACCCGCAGGCGCACGTCACCTTCGTCAACCCGGTCAACGGTGTGACCAAGCCCGTCGACATGATCAGCGGTCACCGCGACTGGCTGGCCACCGACTGCCCCGGCGCCACCATGTACGCCTCGCTGCCCGCGCTGCGCGCCGACGTCGCCGCGCTGGACAACCTGCTGCACTGAGCCCGCGCAGGCCGCCGCCCCGGGGATTCGCCCCGGGGCAGCGGCCTGCGCCGTGAGGTAGGGCCCGAACCCGCGCCGTGAGGTCAGGCCTGCTTGATCGCGGAGATCTCGAACTCCAGCAGCACCTTGTCCCCGACCAGCACGCCCCCGCCCTCCAGCGCGGCGTTCCAGCTGACCCCGTAGTCCTTGCGGCTGATCGGCACCGAGCCCTCGAAGCCCACCCGCAGATTCCCGTACGGGTCACGGGCACTGCCCTGGTACGCGAACTCGATGCCGATCGCGCGGGTGGTCTCCTTGATGGTCAGGTCGCCGGCGAGTCGGAAATGCGTGGCGTCCAGCGTCTCGACCCTGGTCGAGACGAAGGTGATCTCGGGGAAGGTGGGGGCGTCCAGGAAGTCGTTGGTGCGCAGGTGCCCGTCGCGCTGCTCGTTGCGGGTGTCGATGCTGGCGGTCTTGATGGTGACGGTGGCGGTCGACCTGGTCGGGTCCTCGCCGTCGAGGTAGGCGGTGCCCTCGAACTCCTTGAACGCGCCCCGGACCTTGGTCACCATCGCGTGGCGTGCGACGAAACCGATCTCGGTGTGGGCGGGGTCGATGGTGTAGGTCCCGGTCAGCTCGGCGGGCGGGATCTCGGTCACGGCAGGCTCCACATCGGTCGGGTCGGGGCGGCCGGCAAGACGCCCCGGGCCCACGCTAGGCGCTGACCCGGCCGAGGCGGGCCAGCCCCGCAGGGCGGATCGCCTGCCCGGCCCAGCGATCCGTGGGCGATCGGCCCGGTCACCCTGGCGGTCCGGCGCGCGGTCCGGCCGGGCGGCGGCCCGGTCGCGGCCCGCCGGGACGCCCCGGACCACGCGGCCTACGGTGGTACCGAAGGCCAGGTGCGCGGCGGCGGCGGCCGCCGCCGGACGCCCCGGCCGAGGGCGAGGTGGTGGCGGTGCCGGCCTGGCGACTGCGGGATTTCCACGATGACGATCTGGACCAGGCCGTCCTGGTCTGGGACCGGAGCCGCCCGGCCGACGAGCAGCTCCCGGTGTTCCCCGTCTCGGAGGTGATGGCCGCGGCCCACTCCGGGCAGCCCGCGGTGGTCGCCGTGGTGGGGGAGGAGCTGGTGGGGATGGCCGTCGCGCAGGCCCACGGCGAGCGGGCCTGGCTGCTGCTGATGGCGCTCTCCGCGCGGTGGCGCCGGCGCGGGATCGGCAGCGCCCTGCTGGCCGAGCTGGAGCGCCGGCTGCGCGAGCAGGGCGTGCGCCGGATCTGCGCCCTGCTCCCGGAGGGCGGCACCGGCACCGAGGCGCTGCGCAACAGCGGGTACCAGGGCCGCGCCGGACTGGTGTACTTCGAGAAGTTCTCGCACGCCGACGCGGCCGAGGCCGGCCTGCTCGCCGAACTGGGCGGCCGCCGGCTGCCGACGGGCCTGTGGGAGGCCCTGGCCGGGATGGAGCGGGAGAAGCAGGTGGTGGAGCGGCGGATCGTGCTGCCGCTGGCCGAGCGGGAGCTCGCCGACCGCTTCGGCGTGGAGCCGCCCAAGGCGGTCATCCTGTTCGGCCCGCCCGGCACCGGCAAGACCAGCTTCGCCAAGGCGGTGGCCTCCCGGCTCGGCTGGCCCTTCGTGGAGCTCTTCCCGTCCCGGCTGGCCGCGGACGCGGAGACCGGCCTGGCGGCCTCGCTGCGGGACGTGTTCGCCGACCTGGCGGAGCTGGCGAACGTCGTGCTCTTCATCGACGAGGTGGAGGAGATCGCCGGGATCCGCTCGGGCCTCGCCGTCGACCCCGGGCACGGGGTGACCAACGAGCTGCTCAAGCTGATCCCCCGTTTCCGTGAGCACGACGACCGGCTGCTGGTCTGCGCCACCAACTCGGTCCGCTTGCTGGACCCGGCGTTCCTGCGCCCCGGCCGCTTCGACCACGTCATCCCGATCGGCCCGCCCGACCCGGTGGCCAGGGCGGCCATCTGGTCCCGCTACCTGGGAGGCGCCGCCGACGGCGTGGACGTGGGCCGGCTGGTGGCGGCCAGCGGGATGTTCACCCCCGCCGACATCGAGTTCGCCGCCCGCAAGGGGGCCCAGGCGGCCTTCGAACGGGAGGTCCGGCACCGGCAGGGCCGCCCGGCCGGCACCGAGGACTTCCTGGCCGCGATCACCGGCACCCGGCCCACCCTCACCGAGCAGGCGATCACCGAGTTCGAGGAGGACATCGCCCGCTTCACCCGGATCTGACGGCCGCGCCCCCAGGCCCCGACCGGGCCCGGGAGCCCTGGGACCGACCGGGTGACCTCGCGGGCCCCGCTGCGCCGCGTCGGCGGGCCGCCGCCCGCCGCCGGGGGGACGATCGCTGCCGGCGGGGCCGGCTGCTCGGGCCCCGGCCCGGACAGCTCCGGAGGTCTTGATGCGGGTCCTGCTCCTGGCGAGCGCTTTCAACAGCCTCACCCAGCGTGTGTTCGCCGAACTACGCGATCGCGGCCACCACCTGACGGTGCACCTGGCCTGCGGCGACGAGTCGCTGCGCGAGGCCCTCCGGCGGGACGCGCCCGACCTGGTGCTCGCCCCGATGCTGAAGGCCGTGATCCCCGAGGACGTCTGGAGCCGCCACCCCTGCCTGGTGGTCCACCCCGGGCCGCCCGGCGACCGCGGCCCTTCGTCGCTGGACTGGGCGATCCACGAGGGCGCCGAGCACTGGGGCGTGACGGTGCTGCAGGCGGACGGACGGATGGACGGCGGCGACATCTGGGCCACCGCCGACTTCCCGGTGCCGCCGGTGGGCAAGAGCGATCTCTACCGCAACGAGGCCTCCGACGCGGCCGTCCGGGCCGTCCTGCTGGCCGTCCGGCGGTTCGCCTCCGGGACGTACCGGCCCCGCCCGCAGCACGGGCCGGCCTTGGACGCCCCGGACCACGTCCGCCCGTACTTCGACCAGGGTCTGCGCACGATCGACTGGGCGGCCGACCCTACCGAGGTGGTCCTGCGCAAGCTGCGGGCGGCCGACTCGCAGCCCGGCGTCCTGGACGACCTCCTCGGCGGCGAGTGGTACCTGCACGGCGGTCACCCCGAGGACGAGCTGCGCGGACGCCCGGGTGAGCCGCTGGCGACCCGGACCGGGGCTCTCTGCCGGGCGACGGCGGACGGCGCGGTGTGGATCCCGGAGCTCCGTCCGCGTCGGCGCCCCGGCGGCCCGGAGACCTTCAAGCTGCCGGCCGTCCTGGCGCTGGGCGATCGGCTGCCCGAGCTGCCGGAGGTGCCCGCGCCGCTGGAGCTGCCCGAGCACCGCCGTACCTGGGCGGAGATCGGCTACCGCGAGCAGGGCCCGGTCGGCCTGCTCCGGTTCTCCTTCCCCGGCGGCGCGATGAGCACCGGTCAGTGCCGCCGGCTGCTCATGGCGTACCGCTTCGCCCTCTCGCGCCCGACCTCGGTGCTGGTGCTGGGCGGCGGCCGGGACTTCTTCTCCAACGGCATCCACCTGAACGTGATCGAGGCCGCGGTGGACGCGGCGGAGGAGTCCTGGGCGAACATCACCGCGATGGACGACCTGGTCGAGGCGGTGCTGACCACCACCGACCGGCTGGTGCTGGCGGCGCTGGGCGGCAACGCCTCGGCGGGCGGGGTGGCGCTGGCCCTGGCGGCCGACGAGGTGTGGTGCCGGGACGGCGCGGTGCTGAACCCGCACTACCGCCTGATGGGCCTGTACGGCTCGGAGTACTGGACGTACACCCTGCCTCGGCGGGTGGGCGCGGCGACGGCCGAGCGGCTCACCCGGTCGGCCCTGCCGCTGACCGCGGCCGGCGCGCAGCGGTTGGGCCTGGTGGACCGGGTGATCGAGGCCTCGCCCGAGGAGTTCGGGCGGGAGGCGGCCCGGCTGGCCGGGCGGCTCGCGGCCGGACCGGTGTCCGGCAGCCTGATCGCCGCCAAGAAGGCGGCCCGGGAGCGGGACGAGGCGAGCCGCCCGCTGGCCGAGTACCGGGAGCGGGAGCTGGCCCTGATGCACCGCAACTTCTTCGGGCCGGAGGAGCCGTACCACGCGCTGAGGTCCGCGTTCGTGCGCAAGCGCCCCCGGCCGGGTACGCCCGCGCACCTGGACCCGCTGGTACTGGACCCACGGCTGCCGGACCTGCCGGAGCCGGACCGGCGGGTCTGACCGCCCCGGACGCGCCCCGCTTGCGATCTTCGCCGCCACCGCTTCGGCCCTGTCCACCTGAGCCTCCCGCGGTTGGTGCTGCTATGAAGAATCGAGTCCGTTTTGTCGGACTCGTCCCAGTGTTCGAGGAGGCATCCTCATGGGTGCGACAGAAACCACCACCGTAGAAGGATCCGCCCCGCAGGGCGGCCAGGAACTGCCGCTGGTGCACATCCTCTGGATCAACGCCGGCCTGAGCTGCGACGGTGACTCCGTGTCACTGACCGCCGCGATGCAGCCCAGCATCGAGGAGATCGTCACCGGTGCGCTGCCCGGAATCCCCCCGATCGCCGTCCACTGGCCGCTGATCGACTTCGAGTGCGGGCCCGTCCAGGGCGCCGACAACTTCGTCGAGTGGTTCTTCAAGGCGGCGCGCGGCGAGCTGGAGCCCTTCGTCCTCGTGGTCGAGGGTTCCATCCCCAACGAGAAGATCAAGGAGGAGGGCTACTGGTGCGGCTTCGGTGACGACCCCGCCACCGGCCAGCCCATCACCACCAGCGAGTGGCTCGACCGGCTGGCGCCCAAGGCCACCGCGGTCGTCGCGATCGGCACCTGTGCCACCTACGGCGGCATCCACGCGATGGCCGGCAATCCGACCGGCGCGATGGGCGTGCCCGACTACCTCGGGTGGGACTGGAAGTCCAAGGCCGGCCTGCCGATCGTCTGTGTGCCCGGCTGCCCGATCCAGCCGGACAACTTCTCCGAGACCCTGCTGTACCTGCTCTACCAGCTGGCCGGCTCCGCGCCGATGATCCCGCTGGACGACAAGCTGCGCCCGACCTGGCTGTTCGGCGCGACCGTGCACGAGGGCTGCGACCGTGGCGGCTACTACGAGCAGGGGCAGTTCGCCAGCGAGTACGGCTCGCCGCAGTGCCTGGTGAAGCTGGGCTGTTGGGGGCCGGTGGTGAAGTGCAACGTCCCCAAGCGGGGCTGGATCAACGGCGTCGGCGGCTGTCCGAACGTGGGCGGCATCTGCATCGCCTGCACCATGCCGGGCTTCCCCGACAAGTTCATGCCGTTCATGGACGAGCCGCCCGGCGGCAAGGTGTCCAGCACCGCCAGCACCGCGTACGGCCTGGTGATCCGCAAGCTGCGGTCGATCACCGCCGACACCGTGGACAAGGAACCCAAGTGGCGCCGCACCGGGAAGAAGCTGACGACCGGCTACCGGCCGCCCTGGTGATTCCCTGACGCCGAACCAGCCGGCCGGCTTCTCCGCCCGGTGACCACCCCGACCAGGAAAGGTACGAGAGAGACGATGGCACCGACGACGAAGGCGGCCGGCGACGGCAGCGGCCTGACCGAGATGTCCTGGGATCCGATCACCCGGATCGTGGGCAGCCTCGGCATCCACACCAAGATCGACTTCAAGCAGAAGAAGGTCGCGGAGTGCTACAGCACCTCCTCGGTCTTCCGCGGCTACAGCGTCTTCATGCGCGGCAAGGACCCGCGCGACGCGCACTTCATCACCAGCCGCATCTGCGGCATCTGCGGCGACAACCACGCGACCTGTTCGGTGTACGCGCAGAACATGGCGTACGGCGTGAAGCCGCCGCACCTGGCCGAATGGATCATCAACCTCGGCGAGGCCGCCGAGTACATGTTCGACCACAACATCTTCCAGGAGAACCTGGTCGGAGTGGACTACTGCGAGAAGATGGTCCGCGAGACCAACCCCGGGGTGCTGGACCTGGCGGAGCGCACCGAGGCCCCGCACGCGGGCGACCACGGCTACAAGACCATCGCCGACATCATGCGCTCGCTCAACCCGATCGAGGGCGAGTTCTACCGCGAGGCGCTGCAGGTCAGCCGCTACACCCGGGAGATGTTCTGCCTGATGGAGGGGCGCCACGTGCACCCCTCCACGCTCTACCCCGGCGGTGTCGGCACGGTCGCGACCGTCCAGCTCTTCACCGACTACCTCAGCCGGCTGATGCGCTACGTCGAGTTCATGAAGCGCGTCGTGCCGCTGCACGACGACCTGTTCGACTTCTTCTACCAGGCGCTGCCCGGGTACGAGGAGGTCGGCCGGCGCCGGATCATGCTGGGCTGCTGGGGCAGCCTCAACGACCCGGACCACTGCGACTTCACCTACCGCAACATGACCGACTGGGGCCGGCGGATGTTCGTCACCCCTGGCATCGTCGTCGACGGCAAGCTGGTCACCAACGACCTCACCGAGATCAACCTCGGCATCCGGATCCTGCTCGGCAGCTCCTACTACCAGGACTGGGAGGGCCAGGAGCAGTTCGTCACCCACGACCCGCTCGGCAACCCGGTCGACCCGCGCCACCCGTGGAACCAGCACACCATCCCGGCCCCGCAGAAGCGCAACTTCGAGGACAAGTACAGCTGGGTGATGTCCCCGCGCTGGTTCGACGGCAAGGACTACCTGGCGCTGGACACCGGTGGCGGCCCGCTCGCCCGGCTCTGGTCCACCGCGCTGTCCGGCCTGGTCGACTTCGGGTACGTCAAGGCCACCGGACACAGCGTGCAGATCAACCTGCCGCGCACCATGACGAAGCCGGAGACCAGCTTCGAGTGGAAGATCCCGCAGTGGAGCAACGCGATCGAGCGCAACCGCGCCCGGACGTACTTCCAGGCCTACGCGGCCGGCGCCGCCCTGCACTTCGCGGAGAAGGCGCTCGCCGAGGTCCGGGCCGGGCGCACCCAGACCTGGGAGAAGTTCGAGGTGCCCGACGAGGGCCTCGGCTGCGGCTTCACCGAGGCCGTGCGCGGCGTGCTCTCGCACCACATGGTGATCCGCGACGGCAAGATCGCCAACTACCACCCGTACCCGCCGACCCCGTGGAACGCCAGCGTCCGTGACACCTACGGCACGCCCGGCCCCTACGAGGACGCGGTGCAGAACACCCCGATCTTCGAGGAGAACTCCCCGGAGAACTTCAAGGGCATCGACATCATGCGGGCCGTCCGCAGCTTCGACCCCTGCCTGCCCTGCGGCGTCCACATGTACGTGGGCGACGGGCGCACCGTGCAGAAGATGCACGTCCCCACCGGGCTCAGCGGGATGGGCGGATGAGCACCGTGACGCAGGGCGGCGCCCCGAGCGCCGAGCAGACCGGCCGGCGGGTCGAGGAGGTCCTCGACCGCCTGGCCGCCACCGGCGACCGCGCCGCCGGCGCCGCCGCCGAGGAGCTGGTCCGGGCCCTGATGGACTTCTACGGCGCCGGCCTGGCCCGGGCCGTCGCCCTGCTCGGCGACGGCCCGGCCGACGGCCACGGCGAGGCCGCGCCCTCGCCCGCGCTGGCCCGCCTGCTGGACGACGAACTGGTCGCAGGCCTGCTGGTGCTGCACGACCTGCACCCGTACGACGTCACCACCCGGATCCGGCAGGCCCTCACCGCCGTGCCCGACCACCCCGCCGAGGTGCTCGGCTTCGACCCCGACACCGGGACCTTGCGGCTGCGCCTGACCGCGAGCAGCGGCGGCGGCTGCGGGTGCGCCAGCACCGCGCAGAGCCCGCAGCAGAGCATCGAGAGCGCGCTCGCCTGCCTCGCGCCGGAGGTGACCGCGGTCGAGCTGGAGACCCCCGAGCCGCGCGCACCCGAACCGGTCCTGCTGCAGATCGGCGCCCGGCCGGCGGGCGCCCGGTGAACGCGCCGCCGACCGCCCCCGGCCGCCCGGGCACCGCGCTGCTCCGCCGGCTGCGGGAGCCCGCGCCCCCGCAACCGGAGCGCTGCGAACTGTGCGGGCAGGGCCTGCCGGAGGACCACCGCCACCTGGTCGAGACCGAGCTGCGGGCCCTCGCCTGCGCCTGCCAGGCCTGCACGATGCTCTTCGACCGGGCCGGCGCCGGCGGGGGCCGCTACCGCGCGGTGCCCGACCGCTACCTCGTCGACCCGGACCACCGACTCGACGACAGCGCCTGGGAGCAGCTGCAGATCCCGGTGAGCACCGCGTTCTTCTTCCGCAACGCCGCCCTGGAGCGCCTGGTCGCGCTGTACCCCAGCCCGGCCGGCGCCACCGAGAGCGAACTCGACCCGCAGACCTGGGAGTCGGTGCTCGGCCGCAGCGACCTCTCCGCGCACCTGTCGGACGACGTCGAGGCCCTGCTGCTGCACCGCGCGCCCGGCCGCACCGAGTGCTACCTGGTGCCGATCGACATCTGCTACGAGCTGGTCGGCCGGATGCGCCTGCACTGGCAGGGCTTCGACGGCGGCGCCGAGGCCCGGGCCGACCTCGCGGCCTTCTTCGAACGCGTCCGGGCCCGGGCCCGCACCCTCCCGAAGGGCGAACTCCCTTGACCCCACTCAGCTTCACCTGCACCGGGGTCCGGGCCGACCCGTACGCGGCCGGCCCGACCCTGGTCTTCCGGCTCCGGATCACCGCCGCCGACCAGGCCCGGGTGCACGCCCTCGCGCTGCGCTGCCAGTTGCGGCTGGAGCCGGCCCGACGCGGCTACGGCACCGAGGAGGGCGAACGGCTCACCGACCTGTTCGGCGAACGCTCCCGCTGGGGCAGCACGCTGAACCCGGTGCAGTTCGCCCAGGTCTCGCTCACCGTCCCCGGCTTCACCGGGGAGACCGAGGCCGACCTGGTGGTGCCCTGCACCTACGACATGGACATCGCCGCCTCCCGCTACCTCGGCGCGCTGACCGACGGCGAGGCCCCGCTGCTGCTGCTCTTCTCCGGCACCGCCTTCACCGGCGCCGGCGGTTTCCAGGTCGAGCCGGTGCCCTGGGACCGCGAGGCCCGCTGCGCCATGCCCGTCGCCGTCTGGCACGAGATGATCGAGCAGCACTTCCCCGGCTGCGGCTGGATCCGGCTGCCGCACGAAACCATGGACGCCCTGCTCGGATACCGCTCCCGGCACGCCCTGCCCTCCTGGGAGGCGACCGTGGGCGCCCTGCTGGCGGCCTCCGGCAGCGGGCCGTCCGCGCCGCGACCCGCCCGACTGCTCGGCGCGGCCGCGGCACCCGCACACCTGTCGACCGAAGGGACCGTCCGGTGACCACCAGCGCGTCCGTGCCCAAGGTGGAGTCACGCTTCTCCGCCGCCCGTCAGATCGCCGACGCCGTGCTCTTCGAGGGCTACGTGCTCTACCCCTACCGGGCGTCGGCCGCCAAGAACCGGCTCCGCTGGCAGTTCGGCGTCCTGGTCCCGCCCGCCTGGGGCGCGGACAGCGCCGAACACTTCGCGCAGCGCACCGAATGCCTGATGGAACCGCGCCGGGGCGCCACCCTGATGATCGAGGTTCGCTTCCTGCGGGCCCAGCGCCGTACCGTCGAACGTGCCCTGCCGGGCTGGGCGTTCGAGGTCACCGACGCCCTGGAACTGCCCGACCGGATCCTCGTCCCCTGGGACGAGGGCGTCGAGGAGAGGATCGAACTCTCGATCCCCGTCGACGAGTTGACCGGCACCGGGGTCACCGTCCCGTTCAGCCGGCCGGCCAGCGAGGAGAGCGAGCTGGTGCACACCGAGGAGGGCCAGGTGACCGGGCGGCTGCTGCGCCGCCGCGAACAGGTGGACGGCCTGCTGCGCCTGCGCACCACCGAAGTCCCCGGCCCGTACGCGGCGTTGAAGCTCACCGCCGAGCTGGAGAACGCCGGCGGCTGGGCCCCGCAGGACGGTGACGCCCGCGACGCCGCGCTGCCGCACTCGCTGATCTCCGCCCACCTGCTGCTCGGCCTCGACGACGGGTCCTTCGTCTCGATGACCGACCCGCCGGAGTGGGCCAAGGGCGCCGTCGCCGGCTGCCGCAACGAGCACACCTGGCCCGTGCTCGCCGGCGAGCAGGGCCGCGCGGACGTGCTGCTCTCCTCGCCGATCATCCTGGAGGACCACCCGATGGTCGCTCCGGAGAGCGCCGGCACCCTCTACGACGCGACCGAGATCGACGAGATCCTCGCCCTGCGCACCACCGCGCTCACCGACCGGGAGAAGCGCGAGGCCAGGGGCACCGACATCCGGGCGGGCGAGGTGATCGACCTCGCCGACTCGCTGCCGCCGGAGGTGTGGGAGCGCCTGCACGGAGCCGTTCGGGCCCTGCGCGAGATCACCGAGCCCGCCGACCCCCGGCCGCCCGCCGGGGTGACCGGACCGGACGACCCGTTCACCGCGGTGCGGCCCGACACCCCCTGGTGGGACCCGGCGGGCGACCGCAGCGTCGACCCGGCCCGCGACCGGGTGCGGATCGGCGACAGTTCGGTCGGCGCCGGCAGCCGGGTGCTCCTCAAGCCCGGCCTGCGGCGCACCGACGCGCAGGACCTCTTCCTGGACGGCCGCGCCGCCCTGGTCGAGGCGGTGCTGCACGACGTCGACGGCGCGGTGCACCTGGCCGTGACCGTCGAGGGCGACCCGGGCGCGGACCTCTGGCGCCAGCAGGGCAGGTTCCTGTACTTCCAGCCCGACGAGGTCGTCCCGCTGGAGGAGGCGTGAGCGCGCCCGCCGGCGGCGGCCCGGCCGGCCGGGTGCTGGTCGCCGGGGTCGGCAACATCTTCCTCGGCGACGACGGGTTCGGCGTGGAGACCGTCCGGCGACTGGCCGCCCGGCCGCTGCCCGAGCACGTGGAGGCCGTCGACTTCGGCGTCCGCGGCGTCCACCTGGCCTATCAACTCCTGGACGGCTACCGGACGCTGGTCCTGGTGGACGCCACCGCGCGGGGCGGCGTGCCCGGCACGGTGTACCTCATCGAGGCGGCCACCCCCGGCTCGGTGGAGCCGCAGTCCCCCGTCCTGGACGGGCACCGGATGGGGCCCGACGCCGTCCTCGCGCTGCTGGACACCCTCAGCGCGGGGACGGGCGGCGCCCCGCCCGGGCGGGTCCTGGTGGTCGGCTGCGAACCGCAGTCGCTGGAGGAGGGCATCGGGCTCAGCGGGCCGGTGGACGCCGCGGTCGACCAGGCGGTGGAGGTGGTGCTCCAGGTGCTGCGGGACGAGGCCCAGGACCTCGCGGCGGGGCCCGGCCAGGAGACCGGACACCGGGCGGGGAACGACGACCCGGCCGCCGCGGACCGTGCGGCGGCCGTGATGGCGGGGGACCGAGACGAGAGAAGGACACCAGCATGCGGAAAATCCTGATCGCCGGCCTGGCCGGGGCCGTCACCGTGCTCGTCGTGGTGAGCCTGCCCGACATCAAGCGCTATCTGCGGATCCGCCGCATGTGAGCCGCGGTACATGCCGCCGGCCCCGCCGCGGGGCTGCGGCGAATGGCGTAGGCACCGGCGTGGTGACGGCGCGGCTGCGGGGCCGCGCGGTCACCACGCCTTGTAATGGGGCCCGGACGAAGGCGCCGGCCCGACGGCAGGCGCCCACTGCGGCGACCACGCGCGGGAAGAAGGCCGATGCACGAGATGTCGATCGCCATGGCCGTGGTGGAACAGGTCGAGGAGGCCGCCGGCGCGGCCGGGGCCGGCGCCGTCGAGGCGGTCCACCTGGAGGTCGGCGAACTGGCCGGAGTCGTTCCGGAGGCCCTCGCCTTCTGCTTCGAACTCGTCTGCGCCGGAACGCTCCTGGAGGGCGCCGAGCTGGTCACCGCGACGGTGCCGGGCCTGGCCCGCTGCGGGCCGTGCGCCGCCGACTGGCCGGTCGGGATGCCGCCGGACCTGCTCTGCCCGCACTGCGGCGGATCCCAGGCCGAACTGCTGGCCGGGCGCGAACTCCGGATCACCGCCGTGCGCTGGGCCGAAGGACCGGCCTACGCCCGAGCCAACCAGGAAGGCTGAAGCCCATGTGCCGAGTCGTCGACCTGCAGCAGGCCGTGCTCGCCAAGAACGACCGCAGCGCGCAGGACCTGCGGGCCGAACTGGCCGCGCGCGGAGCCGTCGCCGTCAACCTGCTGTCCAGTCCGGGGAGCGGCAAGACCGCCCTGCTGGAGAGCGAACTCACGATCGCCCGGGAGCGCGGTGTCCCGGTCGCGGCCCTCACCGCCGACCTCGCCACCGAGAACGACGCCACCCGGCTGGCCCGCTCCGGCGTGCCGGTGAAGCAGGTCCTCACCGACGGGCTGTGCCACCTGGAGGCGTCGATGCTCGGCCAGCACCTGGCCGGCTGGCTGCCCGAGGACACCGCGCTGCTCTTCGTCGAGAACGTCGGCAACCTGGTCTGTCCGGCCTCCTACGACCTCGGGGAGTCGCTCCGGGTCGCGCTGGCCGCCGTCACCGAGGGCGAGGACAAGCCGCTCAAGTACCCCACCGCCTTCGGGCTGGCGAACCTGGTGGTGGTCACGAAGACCGACATCGCGGCCGCGGTGGAGTTCGACGAGGCGGCGTTCCGGGCCAACGTCCAGCGGGTCAACCCGGGGGTGGAGATCCTCCTCACCTCCGCCCGGACCGGTCAGGGCCGGGGCGACCTGCTCGACCGGGCGCTGGCCGTCCGCGCGGGCGGGCCGGTGCACCTGCCGGTGATGGCCCGGCAGGTGTCGACCGGACACACCCACGGGACCGGACACACCCACGGGACCGGTGACGACCACGGCCACGGCCATACGCACGGCGATGACCACCTGCACGACGGCGGGCACGACCACGATCACGACCACCCGCACGGGCACAGCCACTCGCACCTGCCGGTCGGGGAGCGGTCTTGACGCTCGACCAGGACCTGACCGTCCGCGAGCGGCGCCGGGTCGCCGTCCGCGGGGTGGTCCAGGGAGTGGGCTTCCGGCCCTTCGTCCACAAGCTCGCCACCGAGCTCGGCCTGCACGGCGAGGTCAGCAACACCGGCGAGGGCGTCACGGCCGAGGTCGAGGGGCGCCCCGACCTGGTCGCCGACTTCTGCCGCCGGCTGGCCAGCGACGCGCCCGTGCTGGCCGCGGTCGAGTCCGTCAGCCACGAGGAGCTGCCCGTCACCGGCGGCCGCGGCTTCGCCATCCTCGCCTCCGGCCCCGGCGGGCCCCGCCGGACCCTGATCCCGCCGGACGTAGCGACCTGCGCGGACTGCCTCACCGAACTCGCCGACCCGGCCGACCGCCGCCACCGCCATCCCTTCATCACCTGCACCAACTGCGGCCCGCGCTTCACCATCGTCACCGCGCTCCCGTACGACCGGGCCAACACCACCATGGCCGGCTTCCCGATGTGCCCGGACTGCGCCCGCGAGTACGGCGACCCGGCCGACCGCCGCTTCCACGCGCAGCCCGTCGCCTGCCACGCCTGCGGGCCCGTCCTCACCCTCACCGTCCCCGGCGAGCCCGGGCCGACCGGGTCGGCCGCCATCGCTCGCGCCCGCCAACTGCTCGCCGCCGGCGCTATCCTGGCGGTCAAAGGCATCGGCGGCTACCACCTCGCCTGCGACGCCGCCGACCCGCAGCCCGTCGCCCTGCTGCGCCGGCGCAAGGCCAGGGGCGACAAGCCGTTCGCGCTGATGGCCCGCTCGCTCGCCGAGATCGAACCGTACGTCCACGTCGGCCGGGCGGAGCGGGAGCTGCTCACCGGGACGGCCCGGCCGATCGTCCTGCTGCGCCGCCGGTCGGGCGGGCCGCAGCTCGCCGAGGAGATCGCGCCGCGCAGCCCGGACCTGGGGGTGATGCTGCCGTACACGCCGCTGCACCACCTGCTGCTCGGCCTGCCCGGCGACCCGCCCGGCCCCGGGCTGCTGGTGCTGACCAGCGGCAACCTGGCGGGCGAGCCGATCGTCACCGACGACGCCGAGGCGCTGGTCCGGCTCGCCCCGCTCGCCGACGCCTGGCTGGCGCACGACCGCCCGATCCACGTTCCGTGCGACGACTCGGTGATGCGGATCTGCGACGGCGAGCAACTCCCCGTCCGCCGCTCGCGCGGGTACGCGCCGCTGCCGATCACCCTCCCGCTGCCGGTGCGCGCCGCGCTCGCCGTCGGCGGCGACCTGAAGAACACGTTCTGCCTCGGCGAGGGCCGCCGGGCCTGGCTCTCCGGGCACGTCGGCGACATGGACGACCTCGCCACCCAGCGCGCCTTCGGCCGCGCGGTCGGCCAGTTGGGCGGCATCACCGGGGTCACGCCCGGACTCCTCGCCGCCGACCGGCACCCCGGCTACCGCGCGACCGGGTGGGCCCGGCGCAACGCGGCCGGTCGTCCGCTCGTCCAGGTGCAGCACCACCACGCGCACATCGCCGCCGCGATGGCCGAGCACGGGCTCGACGGTACCCGGCCGGTGATCGGGGTGGCCTTCGACGGCACCGGCTACGGGGACGACGGGGCGGTCTGGGGCGGGGAGATCCTGCTCGCCGACTACGACGGGTTCCGCCGGTTCGCGCACCTGCGGTACGCCCCGCTGCCCGGCGGCGACGCCACGGTGACCCGCCCGTACCGGATGGCGCTGGCCCAGCTGTCCGCCGCCGGGATCCCCTGGACGCCGGACCTGCCCTGCGTGGCGGCCTGCCCGCCGGAGGAACGCCGGGTGCTCGCCCGCCAGTTGGAGCGGAACCTGAACTGCGTCCCGACCTCCAGCATGGGCCGGCTCTTCGACGCGGCCGCCTCGCTGGCCGGCGTCTGCCAGCTGGCCGGCTACGAGGCGCAGGCCGCGATCGAACTGGAGGCGGCGGCCGTGGCCCATCAGGGCGACGACGGGCCGGGCTACGCGTTCGCCCTGCGCCCGGCCGAGGACGGGACGGGCCCGGGCGGTGAACGGCTGGTCGCGGACCCCGGGCCGGTGCTTGCCGCGATGGCCGCCGACCTGCGCGCCGGCGCGGCTCCCGGTCTGCTGGCCGCGCGCTTCCACCGGGCGGTGGCCGGCCTGGTCCGCCGGGTCTGCGGGCTGGCCCGTGCACAGCACGGACTGGAGACGGTGGCGCTGACCGGCGGGGTGTTCGCCAATGTGCTGCTCTCCTCGGACTGCGCCCGGGAGTTGAGGGCGGACGGCTTCACCGTGCTGCGCCACCGGCTGGTCCCGCCGAACGACGGCGGGCTGGCGCTCGGGCAGCTGATGGTGGCCGCGCGTCTCGCGGCGGGGGAGGCGGAGCAGGCCCAGTCCTGAACAGCGGGTGAGCAGTTCGACCGGTCGCGGAGCAGTGAAGGAGAGCCGGATGTGCCTGGCAGTACCCGGAAGGGTTGTGGAGATCGAGGAGCGGGACGGTACCCGGATGGCCGTCGTCGACTTCGGCGGCGTGGTCAAGGACGTGTGCCTGGAGTACCTGCCGGACCTGGCGGTGGGTGAGTACGCCATCGTCCACGTGGGGTTCGCCCTGCAGCGGCTGGACGAGGAGTCGGCCCGCAAGACGCTGGAGCTGTTCAACGAACTCGGCCTGCTGCAGGAGGAGTTCGGCGACCCGTGGGAGGCGGCCGCGGGCGCGGGCGCCGCCGCGAAGGAGGTGCAGGAGTGAAGTACCTGGAGGAGTTCCGGGATCCGGAGCTGGCCCGTCGGCTGCTGGACGACATCCGCGCGACGGTGACCAGGCCGTGGGCGCTGATGGAGGTCTGCGGCGGTCAGACGCACACCATCATCCGGCACGGCATCGACCAACTCCTCCCGGAGGGAGTTGAGTTGATTCACGGCCCGGGGTGTCCGGTGTGCGTGACGCCGCTTGAGGTGATCGACAAGGCGCTGGAGATCGCCTCCAGGCCCGGCGTGATCTTCTGCTCCTTCGGTGACATGCTGCGGGTGCCCGGCACCGACCGGGACCTCTTCCGGGTGCGCGGCGAGGGCGGGGATGTCCGAGTGGTGTACTCGCCGCTGGACGCGCTGCGGATCGCCCAGCAGAACCCGGATCGGGAGGTGGTCTTCTTCGGCATCGGCTTCGAGACCACCGCGCCACCCAACGCCATGACCGTCTACCAGGCGCGCAAGCTCGGGATCCGCAACTTCAGCCTGCTGGTCTCGCACGTGCGGGTGCCGCCCGCCATCGAAGCGATCATGACCTCGCCGGACTGCCGGGTCCAGGGCTTCCTGGCGGCCGGCCACGTCTGCAGCGTGATGGGCGTGGAGGAGTACCCGGAGCTGGCCGAACGGCACCGGGTGCCGATCGTGGTGACCGGCTTCGAACCGCTCGACATCCTGGAGGGGATCCGCCGCACCGTACGACAGTTGGAGCGCGGCGAGCACACCGTCGAGAACGCCTACCAGCGGGCGGTGCGGCCGGAGGGCAACCCCGCCGCCAAGGCCATGCTGGCGGACGTCTTCGAGGTCACCGACCGTGCCTGGCGCGGCATCGGGGTGATCCCGCAGAGCGGTTGGCGGCTGTCGCCGCGCTACCGCGACCAGGACGCCGAGCACCGGTTCCAGGTCTCCGGCATCACCACCGTCGAGCCGGCCGAGTGCCGCAGCGGTGAAGTCCTCCAGGGCCTGCTGAAGCCGAACCAGTGCGAGGCCTTCGGCACCACCTGCACCCCGCGCAACCCGCTCGGCGCCACCATGGTCTCCAGCGAGGGCGCCTGTGCGGCCTATTACCTCTACCGGCGGCTCGGCCTGCCCGCCGCACCCCTGCCGGCCAGGTCGCTGCCGGTCGTTCCGCTGGAGGCGAGCCCCGTTGCCTGACACCACGACCACCGTCACCGCCCCCGCGGCACCCGACTTCGCCAACTGGAGCTGCCCGCTGCCCTTGCGGGACCACCCCCGGGTGGTGATGGGCCACGGCGGCGGCGGGGCGATGTCCGCCGAACTCGTCGAGCACGTCTTCGCCCCCGCCTTCGGCGGACCGCTGCTGGCCTCGCTCGGCGACTCGGCGGCGCTCACCCTCGGCGGCGCCCGGCTCGCCTTCTCCACCGACTCGTTCGTGGTGCGGCCGCTGTTCTTCCCCGGCGGCAGCATCGGCGACCTCGCGGTCAACGGCACCGTCAACGACCTCGCCATGAGCGGGGCCCGGCCGGCCTACCTGTCCTGCGCCTTCATCCTGGAGGAGGGCGTGGAGATGGCGGTGGTCGCCCGGGTCGCCCAGGCACTCGGCGCGGCCGCCCGCCGGGCCGGCGTCGAGGTGGTGACCGGCGACACCAAGGTGGTCGAGGCCGGCCACGGGGACGGGATCTACCTCAACACCGCCGGGATCGGCCTGATCCCGGCCGGCGTCGACATCCGCGCGCAGCGGGCCGAGCCGGGCGACGTGGTGATCGTCAGCGGCGACATCGGGGTGCACGGCGTCGCGGTGATGAGCGTGCGCGAGGGCCTGGAGTTCGGGGTCCGGATCGAGAGCGACTGCGCCGCCCTCGGCGGGCTGGTGGAGGCGATGCTCGCGGTCACCCCCGACCTGCACGTGCTGCGTGACCCCACCCGGGGCGGGCTCGGTGCGGCGCTCAACGAGATCGCCGTCGCGGCCGGTGTCGGCGTCCTGGTCCAGGAGCGCAGCGTCCCGGTGCCGGACGAGGTGGCCAATGCCTGCGCCATCCTCGGCCTGGACCCGATGTACGTCGCGAACGAGGGCAAGTTGGTGGCCTTCGTCCCGCGCCGGCACGCCGACGCCGTGCTGGCGGCGATGCGGACCCACCCGCTCGGCGCCCGGGCGGCCGTGATCGGCGAGTGCGTCGCCGACCACCCCGGGATGGTGGTCGCGCGCACCGGGCTCGGTGGTACCCGGGTGGTGGATCTGCCGATCGGTGAGCAGCTGCCCAGGATCTGCTGACGGCCGGGCCGGCAGGCCGGTTCGGTGTTGGCCCCCCGCACGGCCCGGTACCGGTGCTCCCGGTGCCGGGCCGTCAGTGGACGGGCGGCGCGCAGGCCTCGTCGAGGAGGTCGGCGATCCGGTCCAGGGTCGCCGTCGGCGGCGTCCAGGGCACCCGCAGGTAGCGGGCGAGCGTGCCGTCCACGGCGAAACTGCTGCCGGGCGCGAGGTGGAGCCCGGCGGCGCTCGCCCGGGCCGTCACGGTGTCGGCCCGCAGGCCGTTCAGCCTGAGCCACAGCACCAGGCCGCCCTGCGGCACCGTGAACCGCCAGCGGGCGTCGTCCGCCAGCCGTCCGGCCAGGTGGTCGCGCTGGATGAGCAGTTCGGCCCGGCGCCGCTCGAGCAACGGTTCGAGGGCGTCGAGGAGTTCGACGGCGACGAGCTGTTCCATCGGCGGCGCCGAGAGCGGCTCGCAGAGCGGGTGGTGCAGGAGCTCGCCGATCAGCGCCGTGCCGGGGGCCCTGATCCAGCCCACCCGCAGCCCGGCCCAGACGGCCTTGCTGGCCGAGCCGACCAGCACCGCCCGCGGGATCCGCGCAGGCAGCGGCGCAGGCCCGGACAGGTGCAGGTCGCGCAGGGTCTCGTCGGCCACCACCGTCACCCGGTGCTCGGCCGCCGCCTCGGCGACCAGCTGCCTGGTGGGGGTGTCCATCAGCGCGCCCGTCGGGTTCTGGAAGTCCGGGACCAGATAGGCCAGTCCGCCTCGCGCGGTGGCGAACGCGGCCCGCAGCTGGTCCTCGTCCCAGCCCTCGGTGGTGACCCGCAGGCCGGACAGGCGGGCCCCGGCGGCGCGCAGGACGGCGGCGGCGCGCGGATACGTCGGGTTCTCGACGGCGGCCACCCGGGGGCGCAGCTGAGCGGCGAGCAGGGCGAGCGCGGCGCGGGCGCCGGAGGTCACCAGGATCTGCTCGGCCCGGGTGGGGAGACCCTCGCGGGTGTAGCGCGCGGCGATCGCCTCCCGGAGTTCGGGCAGCCCGGCGCCGCAGTGGCCGCCCTGCGCCAGCGCGGGGCCGGCCCGCCGGGCCGCGCGTGCCGTGGCGGCGAGGTACTCGGCCCGCGGGGCGGCGGGGACGGCCCTGCGCAGGTCGATCGACTCGCCGCTGCCGTCCGCCGACGGGGGCGCGAACCGCTCGGCGGAGCTGGGCGGCAACTGCACGGTACTGGCGCTGCCGTGTCTGGTCCGCACCCAGCCGCCGTCCCGCAGCCGGTCCAGTGCTGCCACCACCGTGCCCCGGCTGACGCCGAGCGCGTCGGCGATCCGGCGCTCGGCCGGCAGGGCACTGCCGACCGCCAGCCGCCCGTCCAGCACGGCCTCCCGCAGGGCGCCGTCCAGCGCATCCACCAGCGGGACGGCGCCGGCCTGCCACTCGCCGAGCGCCCTGACCAGTTGCTCCACTCCGATTCGCACTGGTCCAGTTTGCCCCAGGTGGACCAGGACGTGGTGCGGTGCGCCGCTCTAGGTTCGAGCCGTACCGGGCGGTCGACGCGCCCGGGCCGTCACCCCGCCCGGGCGGTCACCCCGCCCGGGCGGTCACCCCGCCCGGGCCGTCACCGCGCCCGCCCGCAGCCCGATCCCCGCACCGGAGAGTCAGTTGGCCAGCACCCGCACCACCCTGCCCCCACTCGGCTACCTCCCGCTCGGCGAGCGCCCGCTCCGCCGCCTGCCCCAACTCCTCTCCGGCCTCGCGCTGTACGGGTTCAGCCTGGCGCTGCTGGTCCGCGCCTCGCTCGGCGTCAACCCGTGGAGCGTTCTGTACGACGGGCTGACCAGGCACACCCCGCTCAGCTTCGGCACGATCAGCGCCGTGGTCGGGGTCCTCGCCCTGCTGGGGTGGATCCCGCTCCGGCAGCGGCCGACCTTCGGCACCTTCGCCAACATCGCCGTCCTGGCCCTCTCCTCCGATCTGGGCCTGCTGCTCGTCCCGCCCTACCAGGGCCTCGCCGCCCGGAGCGTCCTGCTGGCGGCCGGCATCGCGGTCAACGCCCTCGCCATCGCCGTCTATGTCGGGGCACGCCTCGGTCCCGGGCCGCGCGACGGGCTGATGACCGGCGCCGCCGCGGTCACCGGGCGCTCGCTGCGCTTCGTCCGGACCGTGATCGAACTGACCGTCCTGGCCGCGGGCTGGCTGCTCGGCGGCCGGGTCGGCGTCGGCACCGTGCTCTACGCCCTCGCGGTCGGCCCGGTCGCCCAACTGCTGCTGCCCCGCTTCGCCTACCGGGGCGCGGCCGAATCGGCGGGTCCGGCCCAGGCCCCGGCCGGACGGGACCGGCGGCGGGACGTCACGGGGGCGGGCGGACGGTGAAGCCCGCAGGGTCCGTGAGGCCGACGGGCGAAGCGCAGAACCGGGAGATGCCGTCCTCGAACACCATCTCTCCGTCGTCCGTCGCGGGCTACTGCGCCGGCGGCACCCCCTCCAGCTGCTACGTGGCGTCAGGGCGGCGACGCCGGCTACATCGAGAGCCCGAACCACCGGTACTGAGCGTGGAACCGGCTCGCCTATCCCTCATCGAGGTCCTGGTCGGCGGCTTCGTTGGCGTGGTCGATCTCGGCCATGTGCTCCGCTGCGCGTTCTCCTACTACCGGGCCCTGCCCACCAGCGCGCAGCAGATCCAGGACGCCGTCGCGACGGCTCGGCTGACCATGCCCACCATGGCCGTCGGCTCCCACCCCGTCGGCACCGGGCTCGAACGCCAACTCCGACCCATCGCCGACGACCTGGTCGGACACAGTCTCCAGGACTGCGGCCACATCATCCCCCTCGACCGCCCCGACGCGTTGTTCGCGCTCCTTGCTCCCTTCCTGTCCGCCGATCTGGCGAAGTGACTGCAGCGGGGCCGGAGGATCACGGTCGGCGGGCTACGAGACACATGCCGACCTCCACCACGGCCTGCTCCAACTTACCTGCAGCGTCATCTGCCTACGACGACTCAGAACCTCATTTTGGAAGGATCGGTTGGTCCCTGGAGCTCCGGTACCGGGTTGCGCAGAGAATCAGATACGTACACATATCGTCCGACATTCCGTCATGAACACGAGATTCCCGGAAAAGGCAATGCGGAGAAGTCGTCGTACGCAATTTTGGTGAACGTCCGAGCGGTGCGGCCGTGGCGGTGGAAAAAGGGTGGGCACACTGTGCGGTGCGGCCTTCGGCGGATTCCCCTCAGGAGTCTGTTCGCTCTCGAACGATCTGCGGATAGCCGCCTCCCACAATCCCCGGACGCGATCCGCGACGAGAGGGACTCCTATGCACCGAACCGCGAAGCGGCTGCGGAGCCTGGCGGCCTTGATGGTCGTCCTGCTCACGCTGGCGCTCGCGCCGGCGATGGCGCACGCCGCCGGCACCCGCCCGTTCTCCATCACCATCACCCACGTCGAGTGCGTCGACGACTGCGACGCGGTGGGACTGGAGGGACTTTTCGAAGGCCATGCCGACTTCTTCGTGAAGGCGTTCATCAACGGCGAGGAACACCGCACCCCGACATGGGACGACAGCGGGGACATCGACCCGTTCTGAACGGTCTCGGCCCAGCTACCGGCCGACGTCCAGAAGGTGCCGGTCACCATCCAGGTCTGGGACGAGGACGCCGCCCCGGGCGGCGACGACCTGGGTGACGCCAGCGAACACGACGACAACAACAACCTGGACCTCCTCGTCTCCTACGTCGACGGGAAGTGGCAGGACGCTCGCGCCACCACCGACCACGACGTCAGCTGGCCGAGGTCCTGCTCGACCGGCGACGGCGAGGACGGCAGCGAGAACGACGGGCCCCGGGTCAAGGTGTGCTGGGAGGTCAGCAGCATCTCCGAGAACGGTGACGCCGACGGCGACGGCCTGCTCGACGGCTGGGAGCGCAACGGCTACAACGACGATGACGACGGCATCGTCGACGTCGACCTGCCGAAGATGGGCGCCGACCCCAACCACAAGGACATCTTCCTCGAAATCGACTCCCAGGCGGGCCACGCGCCGACCCGCGCGACCATCCAGGGCCTCAAGGCCGCGTTCGCGGCGGCACCCATCACCGCCGGCTCGAAGGCCGGCGCGAGGCCGGGCGGGGTGAACGCGCCACCCAACCCCGACGGCAGACCCGGTATCAACCTGCACGTCGACACCGGCGGGCAGTACGACAGGAACGGCAGCGAAGGCCGGCCGCCGGTGAGCGACTGTGCGGACGGACGGGACAACGACGACCAGGACGGACGGGCCGACGGCCTGGACGGCCAGTGCAGCGGCAAGGAACCCCTGGAGGGGAGCTACGAGGACCCCCGTCCCAACTGCGCCGACGACCAGGACAACGACAATGACGGGCTGAAGAACGCCGCCGACCCGGACTGCCAGGCCGGGGAGAACCTCGGCGGCGGTCAGATCCTCTCCGGCTCGCCGGACACCTGCGAGCTCGGCGAGAACTTCTACGCCTCGAAGAAGGTGAACTTCGACCGGAGCAGGCGGTGGATCTTTCGCTACGCCCAGTCGGTCGCCTACTCGAAGGCGGGCGAGCCGCAGCAGGGTGCCCTCTGCGACGAGGACGCCGACGGAGTGCAAAAGCTCGGCGGACTGGGTGAGATCGGCGGGAACGACTTCGTCGTGTTCTCGCCGGCCGCCGGTGGCCTCATGCACGAGCTCGGCCACAACCTGAACCTGCAGCACGGCGGGGTCGAGAGGCATCCCAACTGCTCACCGAACTTCGTGAGCGTCATGAACTACGACCACGTGCGCGGGATCGAGCGCGTCGGGGGCGGGTACATCCTCGACTACTCACCGCCCAGGATCGCGATGGACGGCGCGACCCGCGGCGTCGCCCCGTTGCCCGACCTGGTCGAGAACCGGCTCGCCGAGCCGACCGTCCTGGACCCTTCGGACAACCAGAACACCTTCGTGTACGTCAACACGCTCGGCTGGAAGACCCACGGCGAACTCAACGTCTCCGCGGACTGGAACGCCGACGGCAGCACGGATCCCGGCGCGCCGATCCCGCCCGTCAACATCAACGACAGCGGGACCGGCGGCTTTCCCGAGGACTGCAAGAACGGCTCCACCGACGAGACCCTGCACGGCGCCGACGAGTGGTCGGCCGTGTCGCTGCCGTTCCGGCAGTTCGGGGAGCACGCGGACGGCCCGCTCAACCCTGAGCAGGACCCGCTGCCCACTCTGGCCGCCCAGACCGCGCTGAGCGAGGAGACCAACACCACGGACATCGGGGTCACCGTCTCCGACAACCCCGACCCGGTGGCCGCCGGGACCGACATCACCTACACGGCCGTCGTGACCAACCACGGCTTCAGCCCCTCCTTGGCGACGGTCCTGACCGACACGCTCCCCGCCGAGGCCGTCTTCGTCACCAGCGACGCCGGCTGCCGGGCGGACGGCGCCACCGTCAACTGCGGCGTCGGCCACCTGCTGCCCGGCGCCTCCCGCACCATCACCATCACCGCGCACGTTCCCGCGGACCTGGTCCACGACGCGGGCGGGCCGGTCACCCTGACGAACCGGGCCGTGGCCGACAACCTGATGGGCCCGGACCCGGTGGCCGCGAACGACACCGCCGTCACCGAGACCACCGTGGTCGCGGTCGCCGACCTGGCCGTCACCGAATTCACCGCCCAGGCGCCGCCCACCCAGCTGGTGATCGGCCGGACCCTGGCCGTCACCCTGCACGGCACGGTGGCCAACAGCGGGCCGTCCTCGCCGATGGACGCGACCCTCACCACCGTCGCCGCCCCGGACCCGGGCGCGACGGTCACGCCGGCCTCGTCCACGCAGAGCCTCCCCGCCCTGGCGGTCGGCGCGCCGCGGACGGCGGACAGCACTTTCACGGTCGGCTGCGACCGGCCGGGTTCGCACACCTACCGGTTCACCGCCTCCGTCGGGCCGGCCAGGCCCGGTGACACCGATCCGGTCGAGGCGAACAACCACCGGCCGGTCGAGTTCACCCTCGACTGCATCGTGCCGGTCCGGATCGACATCGAGCCGGAGGGCGGCCTCCCGACGCCGGTCGTCGTCCCGCGCGGCGTCACCACCGTCGCCGTCCTGACCACCGCCGCCGGCGAGTACGGCCTGCCGCTGGCCTTCGACGCGGCCACCGTCCAGGTGCCCACCGTCCGGTTCGGGCCGCGCCAGGTGGTCTACGCCGGGCCGGGCGGCAGCACCGAACCGCACCCGCAGGGCCATCTGATCGACGTGGTCGAGCGGACGGCGAACCCGGTGGAGGCGGTGAAGGACGGCGACCTCGACCTGGTCCTGCACTTCGACACCGAACCCTCCGGCGTCCAGGCCGGTGACACCGAGGTCTGCGTCAAGGGCTCCTACACCGACCGGGCCACCGCGCAGACCTACCGCTTCTTCGGCTGCAAGGCGGTGCGGGTCCTGCCGTTCTAGCCTCCCGCTCCTCCCGGCAGGGCGTCGGGAGCCCGGCGCCGAGCTGAACCGCCGCGGTGCGGCGCCCCGGACCGAGCGTCCCGGGGCGCCGCACCGCGGTCGTTCCCGGCGGCGGACGGCCCGGCCGGGCGGGTGCGGGACGGCGGCGCCGGGCACGGTGATCGGCCGTTGATCCCGCGTAGAACCCGGGCGTGGAGCATCGCGGTCGTAAGGGGAACCGGTCCAGTGGCTACAGCCGAAACCGGGATCCGGGCCGGCCGAACCGCGCGGGCCCAGTCCCCGGCGCCTTGGGCGCACGACCGAGGTCGTCAGTCTCGGGCCGAACCGGAGCTTCCGAGGGTGTTGTCCGAACGCGAGGAAAGGGGGGCTGGCATGGACGGCGGTCAGCCGGTGTCGAGTTTTGGCGAGTTGCTCAAGGTACGGCGGGAGCGTGTCGGGCTGACCCAGCAGGGCCTGGCCGACCACGCGACGCTGAGCGTGCGGGCGATCCGCGACATGGAGACGGGACGCGTCCACCGCCCCCGGCACGAGACCGTGCGGCTGCTTGCCGACGCGCTGCGGCTGGAGGGGCGGAGCAGGGCCGCCTTCGAGGCGGCCGCCCGGCAGCAGGCGCCGGTGGAGGAGCCCGCCGCGCCACCGGCCGCCCGCAACGCGATCGTCGGCCGGAGCACCGAGGCCGAGGTGCTGGCCGACGTCCTCACCGTGCACGGCGACCGGCTGGTGTCGGTGGTCGGCCTCGGCGGGGTGGGCAAGACCCGGCTCGCCCTGGAGGTGGCCCGGCGCCTGCACGACTCGGTGCGCTGGGCGGTGCGCTGGGTGGCCTGCGGCGACCGCGAGCCCGGCGGCCCCGGGGCGGCCTTCGCCGACCTGGTGGGCCGCCCCGGCCCGGCGGAGGGGCTCGCCGACCAGATCGGCGAGCGGCCCACCCTGCTGGTGCTCGACGGCGCCGACGGCGGCGTCAACTCCTCCACGCTGGACGACCTGTTCCACCGCTGCGCGGGACTGCGGGTGCTGATCACCTCCCGGGTGCCGCAGGGGCTGGACGGCGAACAGGTGATCCCGCTCGGGCCGCTGGAGACCCCGGCCCCCGAACTGGACGACGACCCGCAGCGGCTGGCCGAGGTCGCAGCGGTGCGGCTGCTGCTGTCGCACGTCCGCCGGGTGCGGCCCGGGTTCCGGCTCGGACGGGAGGAGGCCGCGGCGGTCGGCGCGCTCTGCCGGTACCTGGACGGCCTGCCCGGCGCGCTGGAACTCGCGGCTGGCTGGACCCTGGTGCAGTCGCCCGGCCAGCTGATGGCCCGGCTGCGCGGCAACCCCTTCACCCTCACCGCGCCGTCCCCGCTCTGCCACGAACGCGGGGACGTGCGTGACTCGCTGACCGGCGCGCTGCACCTGCTGAGCCCCCGTCAGCGCGCCCTGCTGGGCCTGCTGGCGGACGGGGACCAGGGGTGGACGGTGGAGGAGGCGGTGGCGCTGAGCGGCCGGCCCGTCCAGGAATGCCTGGCCGTGGTGCACGAACTGCTCTCCCGCGGGCTGGTGCGGACGGTGGGCGGCGGCCAGGGCGGGGTGCGGTTCGCAGTGCTCAACCTCTTCCGGGTGCTGTGCCGGGAGGAGCGGGAGAGCTGGCTGTCGGCGGGGGCCGCGCGCAGCGAGGAGCGCTCGGGACCGTACCCCCTGTTGGAGGCCCTCGCCGGGTGAGGCCGGGTCGGGCCGCCGGTGGTGGCAGCGGCGGGGGAGCGGGGCCGCCGGCGGTCCCCGGCCGCCGGCCGGCCGGCGGCCCGTTGCGCACATGATCTGCCGATCTGCTGCCGGGTGATCTGCCGGTCGGCGCGGAACACGCTCCATAAGCTTTTCGTCAGGGCAGGCGGAGAAATTCGCCCGGGAATCGACGCCGATCGTCGTTCCACGTTGGCCCACTAGGTGACGAGGGGCAGTCCGTGGAGCGTGGAAAGGCCGGAAAAGCCGGGCTGAATGTCGTGGTGACCACCATGGTCTCCGATTCGCACACCTGGAATCTGGTGTTTCTCCAGCTGTTGCTGGAAGAACTCGGGCACCGGGTGGTGAATCTCGGCCCGTGCGTCCCGGACGACGTCCTGGCCGCCGAATGCCGGCGGCGCCGACCCGACCTGATCGTCCTCAGCAGCGTCAACGGGCACGGCTACAACGACGGCCTGCGGGTCGTCGCAGGCCTGCGCGCCTGCCCGGAGCTGCGCGGCACGCCGATCGTCATCGGCGGGAAGCTGGGCATCGCCGGGGCGGAGGACGGCGCCCGCGCCCGGGCCCTGCAGGAGGCCGGCTTCGACGCGGTCTTCGAGGAGGCCGCCTCGGTGGACGCGTTCCGCTCCTACGTCCGCTCGCTGCCGGCCGGAGTGCTGTTGTGACGGCGTTCGGGCCGTTCGTGGCCCGCGCCCGGGCGGCCGGCGCGCTGGTGGTGCAGCCACGGATGGGAATGAGCGAGCCCGACCGGATGCGGGCCGGCCTGCTCGCCACCAGGAACGCGGCCGCCACCACCGTCGGCACCGTCACCCTGGACAGCTACACCCGCACCGGCGAGCTGGCCACCGCCCGCCGGGCCGTCGCCGAGGGTGTCCCGCTCAACGGCTACCCGATCATCAGCCACCCGCCCGGCGTCACCCGGTCCGTGCTGCACGGCGTCGCCGACGACAGCTTCCCGGTCCAGGTCCGGCACGGCTCGGCCCGCCCCGAGAAGATCTTCGCGGCGCTGCTCGCCGCCGGCCTGCACGCCACCGAGGGCGGCCCCGTCTCGTACTGCCTGCCCTACAGCCGCACCCCGCTGTCCGAGGCCGTCGACAGCTGGAGACGCTGCTGCGAGCTGCTGGCCGCCTCCCGGGCCGACGGCGCCGAGCCGCACCTGGAGACCTTCGGCGGCTGCATGATGGGCCAGCTCTGCCCGCCTGGCCTGCTGATCGCGCTCAGCGTGCTGGAGGGCCTCTTCTTCCGCCGGCACGGGCTGCGCAGCATCTCGCTCAGCTACGCCCAGCAGGCCAGCACCCGCCAGGACGAGGAGGCGGTGACGGCCCTGCAGGCGATCGCCGCCGAACTGCTCCCGGACGTGGACCGGCACGTGGTGATCTACACCTACATGGGCGTGTACCCGCTGTCGCCCGGCGGCGCGCAACTGCTGCTGGACGAGGCGGCCCGGCTCGCCGTCCGTACCGGCGCTGCCCGGCTGATCGTGAAGACCACCGCCGAGGCGTACCGCATCCCCACCGTCGGCGAGAACGTCCGGGCCCTGGAGAGCGCGGCCGCCGTCGCCGCCGGCGAGCGCCGCAGCCCGCCGGGGGCCGCCCCCGACACCGGGATCCGCGCCGAGGCCCGCACCCTGATCGACGCCGTCCTCGACCTGCACCCGGACATCGGCCGCGCGCTGGAGCTGGCCTTCGCCAAGGGCTACCTGGACGTCCCGTACTGCCTGCACCCCGACAACGCCGGCCGCGCCCGCAGCCGGCTCGACCCGGACGGGCGGCTGCACTGGTCGGACCCCGGGTCGATGCCGATCGGCCGGGCCGGCGGCGCCCCGGGCGCCCCGGCGCTCAGCTCCACCGAACTGCTCGGCGCGCTGTCGTACGTGCAGCGCACCTACGACCGGCGGGCGTTCCGCACCCCGGTCGCCGGCGGGATCTCCGTCGCCCGCTGAACCCGCCGGCCGCCCGCCTCCCCGGGTACTCCATGCACTCCACCCACCGCGCTCCACCCACCGCATTCCACCGGCACCGCGCCGCTACAAGGATGGGAAACGGCACCATGACCGTGCAGACCGCCCAAGGGCCCACGCCGCCGGCCGACCCCGGCAGGCACCTGGCGTCGCCGACCACGCGCAGCGCGCTGCGCATCCAGCACCACCTGCTCGGCGCCGCGCGGGAGTTCCTGCGCGGGGAGGGGTTCACCGAACTGCTGCCGCCGGTCATCGGGCCGGTCACCGACCCGGGCGCCCGGGGCTCCAAGCAGGTCGACATCGACTTCTACGGCCACCGCTACAAGCTGATGACCAGCGCCATCCTCTACAAGCAGGCCTCTCTGCTGGCCTTCGACAAGATCTTCTGCGTCGCCCCGAACGTCCGGCTGGAGCCCCTGGAGACGGCCGCCACCAATCGCCACCTGGTCGAGTTCCACCAGCTGGACGTCGAGGTCGCCGGCGCCTCCCGGGAGCAGATCACCGCACTCGTCGAGCAGTTGGTCGTGCACATGGTGCGCAGCACCGTCGCGGCGCTGCCCGCCGAGTTCGAGGAGCTCGGCCGGGACACCGACGCCTTCCACGACCTGCTGCAGGGCGCCTTCGAGCGGGTCCGGCACAGCGACGCCGTGCTGGACCTCCGGGCGGCCGGGCACGACCAGAACCCCGACGCCGAACTCGACTGGGAGGGCGAGGCACTGCTGTCCGCCAAGGCCGGCCGCCCGTTCTTCGTCACCGACTACCCCAAGGGTTCGCGCGGCTTCTACGACCGCGAGTGCCCCGGCGAGCCCGGCCTGCTGCGCAACTTCGACCTGATCGCGCCCGAAGGCTACGGCGAACTGTGCAGCGGCAGCGAGCGGACCAACGAGTACGCCGACATCATCACCCGGATGCGGGAGACCGGCGAGAACCCGCAGAAGTACCGCTGGTACCTCGACCTGGTCCGCGAGGGCATCCCCGCCAGCGCAGGCTTCGGCATCGGTGTGGAGCGCCTGACCCGGTACGTCGCCGGCCTGGACGCCGTCTGGCAGGCCAGCGCCTACCCCAAGCTCGCCGGGGTGGTCTCGCCGTGAGCGACCTCGCCGCCCCCGGTTTCCCCGAGGAGGCCGTCCGGCTGCGGGCCAGGACCGGCGCCGCCGCCGCGTTCCCGCCGGCCGGCGACTACGGCCAGGTGCTGTTCGGCGCCGGCCCGGACGGGCCGGACGGCCTCGGCGGCCCGGCCGACCGGCTGGACGCGCTGCGCCTGGCCCCGCCGGTGTTCATGGAGCAGCGGCTGGCCAAGCTCATCGACCTCGGCCGCGAACCCACCTACCAGGACGTCGACCTGACGACCGTGATCGGCGGGCTCCGGTCCACCGCGCCCGTCTACGTCTCCGCGCTCGGCTCGACCCGCGCCGCCGGCGGCGACCTCGGGCTGGCGCTCAGCCGGCAGGCCGGGGCGCTCGGCATCCCGATGGTGATCGGGGAGAACGTCGTCCCGGTGAACGGCTACGGCCGTCTCGGCGAGGCGGCGGGCCGCTCCCTGCTCGGCCGACTCACCGCCTACACCGAGCAACTCGCCGACGGCGTCGGCGGGGTCGCGGTGCAGCAGAGCACCGAGGACGCCGACGCCGAGGTGTGGAACCTCGTGCACAGCGACCCCGCCGCCCGGCCGCTGCTCGACTCCGGCCGGCTCGCCTTCGAACTGAAGGTCGGGCAGGGCGCGAAGCCCGGCCTCGGTGGGATGACCGTGCTGGACGCCGCGGCGGCCGCCCGGGTCGCCGACCGCTACGGCCTCGACCCGCTGTTCGAGGGGCAGCGGGTGCTGCGCTCCAGCAGCCCCGGCACCTTCACCGAGGAGATCCTGCGCCAGCAGGTCCGGCTGATGCGCAACAACTTCCCCCGGGTGCGGATCTGGGTCAAGCTCCACCCGGGCCGGGACGTCGCCGAGGCCGTACGGACGGCCGTCGAGGCCGGCGCGGACGCGGTGACCGTGGACGGCGCCGAGGGCGGCACCGGCTGGGCGCCCGCGGCCTTCCCCCGGCACGTCGGGCTACCGCTCGCCGAGTGCCTGCGCCGGCTCGGCACCCGCCCGGCCGGTCCGCCGCCCGGCCGGCTGCTGGTCTCCGGCCGGATGTGGGAGGGCAGCCGGGCGGTGAAGAGCCTGGCCCTCGGCGCCACGGCGGTCGGCCTCGGCCGCGCGGCCCTGCTCGCGGTCGCCGAGGACCCGGCGGACGGTCTGATCCGCCTGGTGGAATGCCTCGGCACCGAGATGCGGCTTCTGATCAGCTCGCTCGGCAAGTACGCGCCGGACGCGCTCGGGCCGGAGGACGTGTGGTCCCCCGACGGGGAGATCTGACCTCCGCACCGGAACGCGGTGCCTGAAACACCGGAACAGCCGCAGCGCGGCGGCCGGAACACCGCGACGCGGTACGTGAAAGACCCGGAACGGCAGCGCCCATTCCTGCCGTGATTCTTCCTCCTGCTCGCCGGCCGGCGGGCAGGTGCGCCCGGTCCACGGGCGCCTGGCATCGGTGTCATTAATCATCGGGGTTGAATGATGTCCTCAAGCGATTTCCCCTTCCTTCAGGCGGCCCGCCGCCACCCGTCCCGCCCGGCGGTCCGCCGGGCCGGCCGGACGGTCACCTACCGCGAGCTGGACGAGCTGAGCGGCGCCCTCGCCGGGGAGATCGCCCGGGAGACCGCCGCGGGCCAGGTCGTCGCCGTCACCGCCGACGACCGGCTCGACCACCTGGTCGGGATGCTGGCCGTACTGCGGGCCGGCCGGGTCCACCTCCCGCTCGACCCGCAGGCACCCGAGGAGCGCAACCGGGCGATCCTGGACGGGGCCGGCGCGGCCGCCGTCCTGACGGGCGGCCGGCTCACCGCTCGCCCGGGCGCCGCGGCCACCACCGCCGGGCCGGCCGGGTACGTGATCCACACCTCCGGTACCACCGGCACCCCCAAAGGCGTCCTGGTCCCGCTGGACGCCCTGACCGCGCACCTCACCGCCGCCGTCGCCCGGTTCGGCTTGACCGGGGACGACGTGGTGCTGCAGTTCGCCCGGCCCACCGTGGACGTGGCGATCGAACAGATCCTCGGCACGCTCGCCGCGGGGGCCTGCCTGGTCCTGCCGGAGCGCCGACTCCTCACCCCCGCCGCCCTGCTCGACCTGTTGGACGCCGAGGGCGTGACCGTCGCCAACCTGTCCGCCGGCTACTTCCAGGAGGTGGTCGCCGCCCTGCCCGGCCGCGCCGCGCCGGGCACCCTGCGGTTGATGATCTCCGGCAGCGACCGGCTGCACCCGGGCACCGCGGCCACCTGGCGGCGGCTCACCGGCGTGCCGCTGCTGAACGCCTACGGCCCCACCGAGACGGTGATCACCGCGACCGTCCACGCCGCCGACGGCGACGACACCGCCGCCGTCGTGCCGATCGGCGAGGCACTCGGCGGTCGCACCCTGCACATCCTCGACGAACGGCTGCGCCCCTGCCCGCCCGGCACCGCCGGCGAGCTGTACATCGGCGGGCCGTTGCTCGCCTGGGGCTACTGCGGCCGGCCCGGGCCGAGCGCCGAACGCTTCGTCGCCGACCCCTGGGCCGGTACCCCCGGCGCCCGGATGTACCGCACCGGGGACCTCGTCCGGCGGCCCGCCGAGGGAGCCCCGCCGGAGTACCTGGGCCGGGCCGACCAGCAGCTGAAGATCCGCGGCTTCCGGGTCGAGCCCGGCGAGATCGAGGTCGCCCTGGCCGCCTGCCCGGGCGTCGCAGGCTGCGCCGTGGTCGCCCACGAGGGCCGGCTCGCCGCCTACGTCACCGCCTCGGCCACCGCGCCCGCGCCCGACTACGCCCGGGCCCGGGCCTTCCTGGCCGGCCGGCTGCCCGAGCACATGATCCCGGCGACCCTCACCGTGCTGGCCGCCTTCCCGCTGACCGCCGGCGGCAAGGTCGACCGCGCCGCGCTGCCGGCGCCCGAGACCACCGGGACCCGCCGCCCCGGCCACCGCCCGCCGCGCACCGCCGCCGAGCAGCTGATCGCCGCGGTCTGGTCGGACGTGCTCGGCGTCGCCGAGGTCAGCGCCGACGACAACTTCTTCCACCTCGGCGGGGACTCGCTGACCGCCGTCCGGGTGGTCGGCCGGGTCTACGAGGTCTTCGGCATGGTGTCGCCGTACACCATCTTCGACGCGCCGACCCTGGCCGAGTTCGCCGCCGCCGTCACCGCCTCGGCCGGCCCCGCGCAGGCGCCGCTGACCGCCCGCGGCCTGACCCGGGCGCCGCTGTCCAAGTTCCAGCGCGGGCTCTGGTTCCTGGAGCAGTGGAACCCCGGCGCGGCCACCTACAACGTGCCCTGGGTCTTCCGTTTCCACGGTCCGGTCGAGACCGAACTGCTGCGCGCCGCCCTGGAGACGGTGGTCGCCCGGCACCAGAGCCTGCGGACCACCTTCGTCCTCGGCGAGAACGGTCCCGAGCAACTCGTCCACGAGCGGATCGAGCTGCCCTTCACCGTCCTCGACTGCCCGGCGGAGCACCCCGACGCGCTGGTCGCCGAACTGGCCCGGGAGCCCTTCGACCTGGAGACCGGCCCGTTGGTGCGCGCCCACGCCGTCCGCACCGCCGACGGGGCGACCACCCTGCTGCTGATGTTCCACCACATCGTCTGGGACGAGGGCTCGCTGCCCGTCCTGGAGCAGGAGCTCCAGGAGCTGTACGCGGCGCTGCGCGCGGGGCGCGACCACGCCCTGCCCGAACTCCCCGTCCAGTACACCGACTACAGCGCCTGGCAGTACGAGGACGAGAGCGCCGAGGAGCGGCTCGCCCACTGGCGCGCGGCGCTCGCCGACGCCCCGCAGACCCCGGTGCTGCCCACCGATCACCCCCGCCCCGAGATCCAGGCCTTCCGCGGCGCCTTCCACCGCTTCGCGCTGCCGACCCCGGTCGCCCGCGCGGTGCGCGAGTTCGCCCGCAGCGAGGACGCCACCCCGTTCATGGTGCTGCTGGCCGGCCTGGCGCTGACCCTGCACCGCCGCTCGGGCCAGCGGGACATGGTTCTCGGCACCCCGGTGAGCCTGCGCGGACGCACCGAACTGGGCGGCCTGATCGGCTACTTCATCAATTTGCTGCCGCTGCGCCTGCGGCTCGCGGAGGACCCGGGCTTCCGTGAACTCGTCCAGCACGTCCGGGAGGTGGCGATCGGCGCCTACCGGCACCAGGACACCCCCTTCGACGAGATCACCGGACTCGTCCTGGAGGACCGGCCCGAGGACCGCAACCCGCTCTGCCAGGTGGTGCTCGAACTGCACCCGCTGGACACCCGCCCGCTCACCGTCGGCGACAGCGAGGTCACCCGCGAACTGCACTCCAACGAGGTGTCCCGGTTCGACCTGTCGATCTCCGTGGACGACCTCGGCACCGGCTTCACCGGCCGCTTCGAGTACGACAGCGACCTGTTCGACCCCGCGACCGTCGCCGACCTCTGCGACAGCTGGGCGGACACCCTGGCCGCCGCCGTCGACCCCGCCGCGCACACCCTCTTCGAGGCGCGGGCGGAGCGCACCCCGCAGGCCACCGCCGTGGTCGAGGGCGACACCGGGCTGGCGCTCAGCTACGCGGAGCTGAACACCCGGGCCAACCGGCTCGGGCACTTCCTGGCCGGCCGCGGCGTCGGCCGGGGCGACGTCGTCGCGATCCTGACCGAACGCGGCCACGACCTGGTGGTGGCGCTGCTCGCGGTACTGAAGACCGGCGCCGGCTACACCCTGCTGGACCCGGACTTCCCCGCCGACCGGCTGGCCGGCGCCGTCGCGGACAGCGGCGCCGCGCTCGTCCTCACCCACCGCCGTGCCCCCGCGCCGTTCGAGGGCACCGCCCACCTCGACCTGGACGCGGTGGCCGAGCAGGTGGCCCGCTGCCCCGGCCAGGACCTCGCGCTGCCGGTCACCGGCGACGACCTGGCCTGCGTGATGTTCACCTCCGGCTCCACCGGCCGCCCCAAGGGCGTCGCCGCCCCGCACCGGGCGCTCACCACCACCTACCTCGGCCAGGACTACGCCCGCTTCGGCCCCGACGAGGTCTGGCTGCAGTGCTCGCCGGTCTCCTGGGACGCCTTCGCACTGGAGCTGTACGGTGCCCTGCTGTTCGGCGGCACCTGCGTGCTGCAGCCCGGCCGGCGGCCCGACCCGGAGACCATCGCCACCCTCACCCGGCGCCACCGGGTCACCCAACTCCAGCTCTCCGCCAGCCTGTTCAACTTCCTGCTGGAGGAGTTCCCGCAGACCTTCGACGACCTGAAGGTGGCCTTCACCGCAGGGGAGCGGGCCTCGGTGACCCATGTCGCCAAGGCCCTGGAGAACTACCCGCGACTGGTGGTCGCCAACGGCTACGGGCCGGTGGAGAGCCTCGGCCTGACCACCTGCCACCGGGTCGGCCCGCAGGACCTCGGCGGCACCTCGATACCCATCGGTCACCCGCTGAACGGCAAGGAGATCCACGTCCTGGACGCCGCCCTGCAGCCGGTCGGCCCCGGTGAGAGCGGCGAACTCTACGCCGCCGGCGGCGGGTTGGCGTACGGCTACCTGGGCCGCTCGGCGCTGACCGCCGGCAGTTTCGTCGCCCACCCGTACGGCCGGCCGGGGGAGCGGCTCTACCGCACCGGGGACCTCGGGCACCGGGCCGAGGACGGCACGCTGGAGATCACCGGACGGATCGACGACCAGATCAAGATCCGTGGGTTCCGGGTCGAACCGGGCGAGATCGAGGACGCCCTGACCCGCCACCCGCTCGTCCGGGAGGCCGCGGTCACCGTCCACGAACCGGCCCCCGGGGACCGCCGGCTGGCCGCCTACATCACCGCCGGACCCACCCCGCCCGACGTCGACGCCCTGCTCGCCGAGCTGGCCGGCCGGCTCCCCGAGTACATGATCCCGGCCACCGTCGACATCCTCGACGGCCTGCCGCTCAACCCCAACGGCAAGACCGACCGCCGGGCGCTGCCCGCCCCGGCACCCCGGCCGGCGCCGGGTTCGGCGGCCGCCGCGCTGGACGGGATGGAGCAGCTGGTGGCCGACGCCGTCCGGGCCGTCCTGGACCTGCCGCAGGTCGGCCGGGACGACAACTTCTTCCGGATCGGGGGCAATTCGCTGGCCGCCGTCCGGGTCGCGATGCGGCTGTCCCGGGAGACCGGGACAAAGGTGCCGCCGCACGTGGTGTTCCGGGCGAAGACCGTCAGCGCCATCGCCGAACGCCTCACGGCCCGATGACCGGCCGCGCCCGCCGCACCGCCGGCCCCGGCCGCACTGCCGGCCCCGGCCGCACCATCGGCCCCAGCCCCATCACCCGCCCGTGCCCCCGCCGGGTCCGCCCAAGGAAGGAAGCAGGACAGTGACCTCCACCGAAGAGCCGGCCCGGATCGCCCCCGTGTCGGGGCTGCAGAGGGGCCTGTGGTTCCTCGACCGCTGGAACCCCGGAGCGGCCACCTACAACATCCCCTGGGTGTTCGAGCTCACCGGCGCCCTCGACCTGGCGCATCTGGAGATTGCCCTGAGCGCCCTGGTGGCCCGGCACGAGGCCCTGCGGACCACCTTCGCCCTGCACGAGGACGGCCCGCGCCAGCACGTCCATCGCGACCCGGCCGTCCCGTTCACGGTGACCGACCTGCGGGCCCTCGACGAGCGGGAGACCGCCCGGCGCACCGAGGAGCTGATCGCCGCCGAGGCCGCCGCGCCCTTCGACCTCGAACAGGGGCCGCTGCTGCGGGTGTCGGTGATCCGCACCGGGGAGCGGCGGACCACCATGGCCGTCGTCGTCCACCACATCGTCTGGGACGGCTGGTCGGCCGACGTCTTCGAGCGGGAGCTCGCCGAGCTCTACACCGCCGCCGTGACCGGCCGCGACCCCGAACTCCCGCTGCTCACCGCCCAGTACGCCGACTACGCGGCCGAGGAGCAGGCGCAGTCCTTCGAGGAGCACCTGGCCCACTGGAAGCTCCAGCTCGACGGGGCGCCGGGCCTGCTGGAGCTCCCCGGCGACCGCCCCCGCCCCGCCGACCGGAGCCACCGCGGCGCCACCGAGCCGTTCGCGCCGGAGCCGGGCACCGCCGCCCGGGTCAAGCAGCTGGCGGAGGCCGAGGGCGTCACCCCGTTCATGGTCATGCTGGCCGCCTTCGCGTTGCTGCTGCACCGCTGGACCGGCGCCGAGGACATGGTGATCGGCACCCCCGTCACCACCCGCAACCGGCCCGAACTGGAGAACCTGGTCGGCTACTTCGTCAACCTGCTGCCGCTGCGGGTCCGGCTCGCCCGGACGATGACCTTCCGCGAGCTGCTGGAGCACGTCCAGGACGTCGCCTTCGAGGGCTACGCCTACCTGGACGTCCCCTTCGACCAACTGGTCGACCGGCTGGCACCGGACCGCTCGGCCCAGCACGCCCCGCTGGTCCAGGTGGTGTTCGGCGCGCACGCCGAGGACACCGCCCCGCTGCGGTTCGGCGAGGCCCTCGCCGAACGGGCCGTCCGCTCCAACGGCACCAGCAAGTTCGACCTGACCTGGTCGGTCTTCGACAGCGGCGAACTGCGCGGCGAGGCCGAGTACCGCACCGACCTGTTCGACCCGGCGACGGTCCGCCGGATGGCCGCCGACTGGCAGAACCTGCTGGCCGCCGCCCTCGACCGACCGGACCGCCCGCTGCGCGAGCTCGGCACCCCCGCGAGCGCCGGCCGGCCCGCCCGGATCCCGGCCGGCCGCTGCCTGCACCAGCTGTTCGAGGACGCCGCCGACCGGCACGGCGGACGGGTCGCGCTGACCGACGGCGCCCGCTCCCTCACCTACACCGAGCTGGAGATGCGGGCCAACCGCCTCGCCCACGCACTGACCGCCGCCGGCGTCCGCCACGGCGACCGGGTCGGCCTGCTGCTCGACCGGACCGCCGACATCGTGGTCTGCGTCCTCGCCGTCCTCAAGGCCGGCGCCGCGTACGTCCCCGTCGACCCGGCCGCTCCGGCCGGCCGCGCGGCCACCGTGTTCGGCGACACCGGCGTCACCCTCGTCCTCACCGACCTGCCCGACCGGGTGCCGGACGGGCCCTGGCTGCGCCACGACCTCGCCGCCCGGGCCGCGGACACCGCCGCGCTGCCCGCCACCCGCCCGCGAGCCGGTGCCCGCCCGGGCGACACCGCCTACGTGATCTTCACCTCCGGCTCCACCGGCCGCCCCAAGGGCGTCGCCATCGCCCACGAGCACGTCAGCCGCCTGATGGCGGCCGGCGTCGAGCACTTCGGCTTCGGCCCGCAGGACGTCTGGACGCTCTTCCACAGCTACGCCTTCGACTGGACCGTCTGGGAGATCTGGGGCGCCCTGCACCACGGCGCCCGGCTGGTCGTGGTGCCCTACCTGACCAGCCGCTCGCCCGAGGAGTTCGCCCAACTGCTCGACGAGGAGGGCGTGTCCCACCTCTGCCTCACCCCGTCCGCACTGCGCCAGCTGGAACCGGCCCTGCGCCGCCGCCCCCGGCCGCTGCCCGCGCTGAAGCAGATCATGCTCGGCGGCGAGGCCCTCGACCCCGCCGTCGTCCAGCGCTGGCTCGACCTCGACCCGCTGCCGCCCGCCCGGATCTGCAACCTGTACGGGATCACCGAGACCACCGTCCACGTCACCACCTTCGACATCGCCGGTCCCGGCTCCACCGGCGGCTTCGAACGCAGCCTGATCGGCGAGGCGATGCCGCACCTCGACGCGCTGGTGCTCGACGACTGGCTACGGCCCTGCCCCGAGGGCGTGCCCGGTGAGCTGTACATCGGCGGCGGCAGCCTCGCCCACGGGTACTGGCAGCGGCCCGGCCTCACCGCCGGCCGGTTCGTCGCCGACCCGTACGCCAACGACCCCGGCGCCCGGATGTACCGCACCGGGGACGTCGCCAAGCGACTGCCCGGCGGCGGCCTGGAGTACGTCGGCCGCGCCGACTTCCAGGTGAAACTGCGCGGCTTCCGGATCGAACTCGGCGAGATCGAGCACGCGTTGGGCGCCCACCCGGACGTCGACGCCTGCGTGGTCACCGTCCACGACCAGCGTCTCGCCGCCTACCTGACCGGCCGGGCGCCCGAACGGGTCCGCGAGTTCCTGGCCCGCACCCTGCCGGACTACATGATCCCGGCGAGCGTCACCGTCCTGGACGCCCTGCCGCTGACCGTCAACGGCAAGGTCGACCGGGCCGCCCTGCCCGAACCCGGCGCCCCCGCCGCGGCCGGCGGCCGCCACGTACCGCCGCGCACCCCCGCCGAACGGGCCTTCGCCGCCGCCTGGTCGCAGGTGCTCGGCGTCGACGGGATCGGCGTCCACGACGACTTCTTCCACCTCGGCGGCGACTCCATCCGGGCCGTCCAACTGGCCGGCCACCTGCACGAGGCCGGCTGGACGGTCTCCCTGCGGGACGTCTTCGGCGCCCCCACGGTCGCCGAACTGCTGCCGCTGGCCCAGCCGGTGACCGCCGCGGCCGCGGCCGACCAGCCCTTCGCCCTGCTCGACCCCGAGGACCGCGCCGACCTGCCCGCCGGCCTCGCCGACGCCTACCCGATGGTCTCCATGCAGCTCAGCATGGTCTTCCACATGGAGATCGCCGGCGGCACCGACAGCTACCACAACGTCAACAGCTACCGGATCTCGGCCGCCCTGGACGAGACCGCGTTCCGCCGGGCGGTGGCCGAAGTCCTCACCCGGCACCCGGTGTTGCGGACGGGACTCGACCTCTCCGGCTACCGCGAACCGCTCCAGCTCGTGCACGGCGAACTGCCCGCACCCGTCGAGTTCGCCGACCTGCGCGGCACCGGCGCCCAGGACGAGGCCGTCCGCGCCGTCTTCGAACAGCACCGCTCCACCCCCTTCGACCTGATGGAACCGCCGCTGCTGCGGATCACCGTGCAGCACCTGGCCGACCAGGTCTTCCAGCTCACCTTGTCCGAACACCACGCCATCCTGGACGGCTGGAGTTTCACCTCGCTGCTCACCGAACTCCTGGAGCGGCACGCCGAACTGGCCGCCGACCCGGCCAGCCCGCCCACCCCCGCCCCCCGCTCCGCCTTCCGCGACTTCGTCACGGTCGAACGGGAGGCCGCCGCCGACCCGGACTCGCTCGCCTACTGGCGAGGCAAGCTCGCCGGCGTCAGCGGTGAACTGTGGCCCGGCAGCAGCGAGGTGCACGAGGTGCCCCGGACCCTGGAACGGGTGCTCCCGGCGGCGCCCGCCCAGCTGCGGCTGGTCGCCGACGCGGCCGGTGTCCCGGTCAAGTCGGTCGCGCTCGCCGCCCACCTGCGGGCGCTGCAGGCGATCACCGGCCGCTCGCGGGTCACCACCGGCCTGGCGATGAACGGCCGGCTGGAGCGGCGCGGCGGCACCGAGGTGCTGGGGCTCTTCCTCAACACCGTCCCGCTGGTCGGCGAGCCGGTCGAGGGCGACCCGCTGGCCCTGGTGCGCGCCGTGCACCGGGAGGAGCTGGAGATGATGCCGCACCGGCGGGTGCCGTTCGCCCGGCTGGCCCGGCTGATGGCCGACACCCGGCTCGACAGCCAGTTCGGCTACCTGCGCTTCCACGCCCTCGGCACGCTCAGCTCCGCCCGGATCGTGGACGCCCGGATCGGCTGCGAGCCGACCATGCGGCACGAACCCAACAGCTTCGCCTTCGGCGCCTCGCTCATCCAGGACCCGGTGTCCGACCGCGTCCTGCTGGCCGTCGACCACCAGCGCTCGGTGGTGTCCGACCGGACGGCCACCGAGTTCGTCGACGCCTACACGGCGGCCCTGGCCGACCTGGCCGCCGCCGTGGCCGCCGGGCCCGACCGGGCCTGAGCGCCCGGCCACCGTACGGCCTCGGACCAGCACCGCGCCCCGGGGCGCGGCACCCACCCAGTATCCCGACCAGACGAGAGGTACCCCGCATGACCGACACCCTGGACACCGCCCCGGTCCTCGCCCCCTCCGCCGCCGACCCGCAGCGGCTCGACCCGGCGCAGGACCCGGTGGCCCGCTTCCTCCGGGCGGCCGCCGCCGCCCCCGCACGCACCGCCGTACAGGCCGCCGGCACCAGCCTCAGCTTCGCCGAACTCGACCACCGCACCGCCGTCCTTGCCGGTGCCCTGCGCGCCCACGGCATCCGCCGCGGCGACCGGGTCGGCGTCCACCTGCCCCGGACGGCCGAGCTGGTGGTGGCCCTGCTCGCGGTCTGGCGGGCCGGCGCCGCGTACGTCCCGCTCGACCCCGCCTACCCGGCCCCGCGGCTCGCCCTGATGGCCGAGGACGCCGCCCTCGCCCTGCTGATCAGCACGGACGCCGCCGCCCTGGCCCTGCCGCCCGGCCTGCGCACCATCCGCCCGGACGCCGCCGGGACGCCTACCGACCCGGCGCCCGGCACCCCCCACGATCCGGCGTACGTGATCTACACCTCCGGCTCCACCGGCACCCCCAAGGGCGTCGAGGTCTGCCGCGGCAACGTCGCCGCCCTACTGGCAGGCCTGGAGCGGAGCGGCGCCTACCGCGCCGAGCCGGCCGTGGTCGGCTGGAACGCCAGCGTCTCCTTCGACGCCTCCGTCCAGCAGTGGGCCCGGGTCTGCCGCGGCGACACCCTGGTCGTCCTGGACGACGCCGAGCGCCTGGACCCGGAGCGCCTCGCGGCCGTCATCGCCCGGCACGGCGTCACCGACCTGGACCTCACCCCCTCGCACTGGGAGCTGCTCCGCGAGCCGCTGGCCGGCGCCCGCACCCCGCGGCTGTTCATGGGCGGCGAGCCGGTGCCCGAGCGGACCTGGAAGGAGATCGACGCGGCCGGCCTGGACGCCCTCAACCTGTACGGCCCCACCGAGTGCACCGTCGACTCCACCACCACCCGCATCAGCGGTCCCGGCCCGCACATCGGCGCCCCGCTGCCCGGCGTCGGGGCCCACCTGCTGGACGAGCACCTCCGGCCCGTCGCCCCGGGCGCCACCGGCGAGCTCTACCTCACCGGTCCGGGCATCGCCCACGGCTACGTCCGCCGCCCCGGCCAGACCGCCGGACGCTTCGTCGCCAGCCCCTTCACCCCCGGGGAGCGGATGTACCGCACCGGCGACCAGGCCCGGCGGGGCCCCGGCGGCCTGCTGGAGTACGCCGGGCGGGTCGACCGACAGGTCAAGCTGCGCGGCTACCGGATCGAGCTCGGCGAGATCGAACACGCGCTGGCCCGCCACCCGGCCGTCGCCGAAGCCGCTGTCAAGGTGTACGAGGCCGCCCCCGGCGACCGGCGCCTGGCCGGCTACGTCACCGCGGCGTCCCCGGTCACCCCGGGCGAGCTGCTGGAGGACCTGCGCGGCCGGCTGCCGGCACACCTGGTGCCCGCCACCGTGACCGTGCTGCCGGCCTTCCCGCTCACCCCCAACGGCAAGACCGACCACGCGGCGCTCCCCGTACCCGCCGCGCCGGCCGAACCCGACGCCCCCGCCGCGGCCTCCGCGGCCCCCGCCCCCGGCGCCGACGGTGTCGGCGAGCAGGTCGCCGGAGTCTGGCGCACCGTCCTCGGCCTGGACACCGTCCGCCCCGACGACAGCTTCCTCGACCTCGGTGGCCACTCGCTCGCCGCGCTGCGGGTCGTCCACATGCTGCGCCGCAAGCTCGGCGTCGAACTGCAGCTGCGCCACCTGCTGGACGCCGAGGACCTGGCCGCCTTCACCGAGGCCGTCCGCCGCGCCACCCTGGCCGGGACGGCGCCCCGCCCCGCGCTGGTCGCCCGCCGCGACGGCACCCGATGACCCCCGGCCGCCCCCGCGTCGAGGGCGACTGGCTGCTCGTCCCCGCACCCCAGCCGCACCGCCCCTTCCGGCTGTTCTGCTTCCCGCACGCCGGCGGCGACGCCACCGCCTACATCCCGCTGGCGCACGCGCTGGCCCCGCTCGCCGAGGTCTGGGCGCTGCGGATGCCCGCCCGGGGCGGCCGCGGCCGGCACCCGATGCCCGCCACCTTCGACCAGCTGGTCCGCACGGTGGTGGCGGAGCTCGGCCCCCACCTGGACGGCCCGTTCGGCTTCTACGGCCAGAGCCTCGGCGCGCTGCTCGCCTTCGAGACGGCCCGCGCCCTGCCACCCGGCCGGCGGCCCCGGATCCTGGTGACCGCGTCCGCCCAGCCGCCCAGCGCCTGGATCGGCGGCCGCCCGCAGCACCGCGACGCCGAGGACCTGCTCCGGCTCGCCGGGATGGGCGAACTCGTCGCGGCCGACCCTGAGTTGCGGGAGATCGCGCTGCATTCCATCCAGACCGACCTGGACGTCAGGCACACCTACCGGTACCGGCCGGCGCCGCCGATCGAGTCCGACCTGCACGCCGTGGTCGGCGCCGCCGACCCGATGCTCGGCGCCGGCCTGCTGGACGACTGGGCCCAGCACACCAGCGGGACGTTCGGCCTGACGGTCGTCCCCGGCGGGCACCTGCTGGCGACCGTCGAGCAGCGCGGACCGGCCGAGCTGCTCACCCACCTGATCACCCGCGAGCCGGTGCGTCCGAGCCGGCCGGCAGGCCCGAGCGACCCGGACCACCCGTACGACCTGGACCGCCCGAACCGTCTCGACCGCCCGAACCGCCTCGACCAGCCGGTCCTCCGGCGCCAGAAGGAGCAGCAATGGTCAGCACCACGCTCGATCTGAGTGACCCCGGACTCTGGGCCCGCCCGGAACTGCCCGCCGTCATCGACGAACTGCGCGCCGACGACCCCGTCCAGCGCACCGAGACCGCCGAGGACGGGCCGGTCTGGTCCGTGCTCTCCTACGACCTGGCCGCCGAGGTACTGAAGAACGCCGGCGCCTACAGCTCCGAGGGCGGCTCGCTGCTCGGCACCGGCGAGGGCCGCACGCCCGCCGGCGCCGGCCGGATGATGGCCCTCTGCGACCCGCCCAAGCATCGCCAACTCCGTACCCCGGCCAACCCGTTCTTCTCACCCGGCGGAGTGCGCAACGCCGCCCGGAGCATCACCGAACTGGCCGGCGAGATCATGGACAAGGCGGTCGCCCAGGGCGAGACCGACCTGGTGGACGCCGTGTCGGCGCTCCCGCTGGCCGTGATGTGCGACCTGCTCGACGTGCCCGCGGGGGACCGCGACATGGTGGTGCGGGTCTGCGACGCCGCCTTCCTCGGCCGCACCGCCGACGAGCGCCGGGCCGGCCACCAGCAGCTCATCCCGTATCTGCTGCACCAGGTCATGCGGCGCCGGGCCGACCCCGGCGAGGACCTGATCAGCGTCATGGCCACCTACAAGCCCGGCGGCCGGCTGATGCCGGTCGAGGACGTGGTGCTCAACCTGGACAACATCGTCGTAGGCGGCGTCCAGACCGTTCGCCACACGGCCGCGATCGGCCTGCTCACCCTGGCCCAGCACCCGCACCTGTGGCGCCAGTTGCAGAGCGGCGAAGCCACCATGGAGCTCGCCGTCGACGAACTGCTGCGGTGGACCTCGGTCGGCCTGCACACGCTGCGCACCGCCACCCGGGACATCGAGCTCGGCGGCCACCAGGTCCGCCGGGGCGACCGGGTGGTCGTCTGGACCTGGGCGGCCAACCACGACCCGGCGGCCTTCGAGCGGCCGCACGAGATCCTGCTCGACCGCAAGCCCAACCGGCACCTGGCGCTCGGCCTCGGCGCCCACTACTGCATCGGCGCCCCGCTGGCCAAGGCCGAACTCGGCGCGCTCTTCTCCGCCGCGCTGGAGCGGGTCGAGGTGATCGAGCCGATCGGGCCGCCGCAGTACAACCGGTCGCTGATCAACTTCGGACTGGACCACTTCCCCGCCCGGCTGGTCGCCCGCTGACCGGGGACGATCCGAACGGCTCCCGTCGGAGCGGGTGTTGAACTGCCGCTCTCCTGCCTGGCCTACTGCCGCTCGGGCCGCCCGGCCGTCGATAGGTTCGCAACACCAACAAGGAGGTCACCACCATGACGAACCCGTTCGAGGACGACAGCGCCAACTACCTGGTCCTGGCCAACGACGAGAATCAGCACTCGCTCTGGCCGGTCTGGATCGACGTGCCGGCCGGCTGGACCGTGGTGCACGAGGAGGACACCCGCCAGGGCGCCCTCGACTACATCGAGGCCAACTGGACCGACATCCGCCCGGCCAGCCTGGTCGCCTCCCTCGGCGGGAAGTGATCGCGCCGTGCTCACCTGGGAGATCAACCCCGGCCGCCCGGCCCTGACCCGGGCACCCGCCCTCGCGGGCATGGCCGAGGCGGGCGAGTGGCTCCGCGCGGCCGCCCCCGAGCTGCGGACCGCCCTGCACGAGCACGGCGTGGTGTTCCTGCGCGGCCTGCCGGTCGCCGGGACCGCCGACATCGCCACCGTCCGCGACATCCTGCTGCCGAACCGCACCCCCTACCGTGAGAAGGCCACCCCGCGCAGCGACTTCGGGGACGGCGTCTTCTCCTCCACCGACCTGCCCCCCGCGCAGTCCATCCGGATGCACAACGAGAACAGCTACACCCTCACCTTCCCCGGGTTGCTGCTGTTCGCCTGCCTGATCGCCCCCGCCGAGGGCGGCGCGACCCCGGTCGCCGACTGCCGCCAGGTGCTCAAGGAGCTGCCGCCCCATCTGGTCGACCGGATGAAGTCCTCCGGCTGGACGCTCACCCGCAACTACTCCGACTACGTCTCGCTGGGCTGGCGGACGGCTTTCGGCACGGAGGACCGGGAGGAGGTCGAGGCCTACTGCCGGGAAAACCTGATCTCCTGGGAGTGGCTGCCGGACGGCAACCTGCGCACCCGCCAGCTCCGGTCCGGGACCATCAGCCACCCGGAGACCGGTGACGAGGTCTGGTTCAACCACCTCGCGTTCTGGAACGAGTGGTCGCTGGAGGAGGACGTCCGGGAGGCGCTGACCGAGGAGTTCGGCTCCGCCGGCCTGCCGTTCAACACCGGCTTCGGCGACGGCGAGCCGGTCACCGCGAAGGACGTGGCCGCGCTCAACGCCGCGTACGCGGCCGCGACCGTCCGGGAGACCTGGCAGCGCGGTGACGTGATGCTGGTGGACAACGTGCTGGCCGCGCACGGCCGCGACCCGTTCGGCGGGGACCGCAAGATCGCGGTCGCGATGGGTGAGCCGCTCGACGTCCTGGACTGCTGGCCGAGCGTGCGGCCGGCCGCCGGCGCCTGAGCCCGGCCCTCAGGTTCGCGTGAGTATCGCGACCTGACATCCCGCGCGAAGTCCGCTGCCGAAAGCCGGACTTGATGCGGGCATTCTTTGGAGCCGGCGCCCTGGAGTCAACGGGCCCGGTGCCCGGTCCGCCCGTCGGGCGCGGGTCCGCCTGCCCCGTCCCGCCCCACAAGCCCGCCCGCGCAGCCCGCCCGTACGTCCGGCGTGCGCGCGGGCGGGCTGGGCCCGGCCGTCGCCGCGGACCTCCGCCACCGCCCCGACACCGGCCCGCACCGCCGGCCCTGATCGGCGCGCACCGCCATGCCCCCAGACGCGATCTGAGACGAAGGAAGATCCGTGATACCGGTTTCGTTTGCGCAGCAGCGGCTGTGGCTGATCGACCAGATCGAGGGCCCGAGCCCGCTGTACAACCTGCCGTTCGCCGTACGGCTGCGCGGCGAGCTGGACGTCCCCGCCCTGCGGGCCGCGCTGGCGGACGTGGTGGAGCGGCACGAGACGCTGCGGACGGTGTTCCCGGTCGTCGGCGGTGGCCCCGTGCAGCAGGTGCTCCCCGCCGCCGAGGCGGAGTTCGGCTTCGAGGTGGTCGAGTGCGGTCCGGCCGACTACCCGGCCCGGCGGGACGCCGCGGCGGCCACCACCTTCGACCTGGCAGCCGAACTGCCCATCCGGGTCACGGTGTTCACCCTCGCTCCGGGGGAGCACGTACTGCTGGTGGTGCTGCACCACATCGCCGGGGACGGCTGGTCGCTCGGCCCCTTCCTGCGTGACCTCGCCGCCGCCTACACGGCGCGGCACGCGGGCGACCGGCCCGGCTGGGAGCCGCTGCCGGTGCAGTACGCGGACTACGCGCTCTGGCAGCGCGAGCTGCTGGGCGCCGAGGACGACCCCGAGAGCCTGCTCTCACGCCAACTGGCGCACTGGCGCGAAGCCTTGGCCGGCCTGCCGGAGGAACTCGACCTGCCCGCCGACCGGCCGAGGCCGGCCGTGTCGAGCGGCGCCGCCGACGGACTTGAGTTCCGCCTCGACGCCGGCCTGCACGCCGCTCTGCTGGAGCTGGCCCGTGCCCACCGCGCGACCCTCTTCATGGTCCTGCAGGCCGGGTTGGCCGCTCTGCTGTCCCGGCTAGGCGCCGGCACCGACGTGCCGATCGGCTCGGGCGTCGCGGGCCGGCCCGACGAGGCGCTGGACGACTTGGTGGGGTTCTTCGTCAACACGCTGGTGCTGCGCACGGACACTTCGGGCGACCCGGACTTCGTCGAGCTGCTGGCCCGCGTCCGGGAGACCCAGCTGGACGCGCACGCCCACCAGGACGTGCCGTTCGAGCGGCTGGTGGAGGAGCTGAACCCGGTCCGCTCGCTGGCCCGGCACCCGCTCTTCCAGGTGCTGCTGGTGCTGCAGAACAACGAACCGGCCCGGTTGGGCCTGCCCGGCCTGGAGGTCTCGCCGGAGCCGATCGGCATGCGGGTCGCGAAGTTCGACCTGAACATCGGCATGGAGGAGACCTTCGGTCCGGACGGTGCCCCCGCCGGCATCACCGGCTCGGTCGAGTACGCGGCCGACCTGTTCGACCGGTCGACGGTGGTTTCGATGGCGGAGCGGTTGGGGCGGTTGCTGGCGGCGGTGGCGGCTGATCCTTCGGTGTCGGTGGGTCGGGTGGAGTTGTTGGGGTCGGACGAGCGGGTGTTGGTGCTGGAGGGGTGGAACGACACGGCGGTGCCGGTGGTGGCGGGTTCGTTGCCGGAGTTGTTCGCGGTGCGGGTGGCGCGGTCGCCGGATGCGGTGGCGTTGGTGGCGGACGGGGTTGAGCTCTCCTACCGGGAGTTGAACGCGCGGGCGAACCGGTTGGCGCATCGTCTGATCGGTCTGGGGATCACTGCGGAGTCGCCGGTGGCGATGTTGCTGGAGCGGTCCTGGGAGGTGGTGGTCGCCACGTTGGCGGTGCTGAAGGCGGGTGGTTTCTACGTGCCGATGCACGCGAGTCTGCCGCCGGAGCGGATGGCGGGGGTGCTGGCGGACACGGGCGCCCGGGTGCTGCTGACCGACCGTACCGAGCTGGGCTTCGCGCACGCGGCGGCCGTGCTCCGGCCGGGGGACGACCTGCCGGACATCGACACCGATCCGTCGGTGGTGGTGCACCCGGACCAGTTGGCGTACGTGATGTTCACCTCGGGCTCGACCGGGGTGCCCAAGGGCGTGGCCGTCCGGCACCGCGACGTGGTCGACCTCGCCGCCGACCGCCGCTGGCGGGGCGGCGCGCACGACCGCATCCTGCTGCACTCGCCGCACGCCTTCGACGCTGCCACCTACGAGCTCTGGGTGCCCCTGCTCGCCGGCGGTACCGTGGTCGTCGCCCCGCCCGGCGGTCTGGACGCGCCGGGACTGCGGTCGGTCGTGGCCCGCCACCGGGTGACGGCCCTGTTCATCACCAAGGCCCTGTTCGACCTGGTGGCCGAGGAGGACCCGGAGGCCTTCGCCGGCCTGCGGACGGTCTCCACCGGCGGCGAGGCCGCCTCCGGCGCGCTGATGCGCCGAGTCCTGGACGCCTGCCCCGACCTGCTGCTCGCCCACGTCTACGGACCGACCGAGGCGACCACCTTCGCCACCTACCAGGCCCTGTCCGCGACCGAACCGGCCGCAGTCCGGGTGCCGATCGGCACCCCGCTCGACAACATGCGCAGCTACGTCCTGGACGGGAATCTGCGGCCGGTGCCGCCGGGGGTCGCGGGGGAGCTGTACATCGCCGGCGCCGGCCTGGCCCGCGGGTACTGGAACCGGCCCGCGCTGACCGCCGAGCGGTTCGTGGCCTGCCCCTTCGTGCCCGGCGGCCGGATGTACCGGACAGGCGACCTGGTCCGCCAACGGGACGGCGGCGCGCTGGAGTTCCAGGGCCGGGCGGACGCCCAGGTCAAGCTGCGCGGCTTCCGGATCGAGCTGACCGAGATCGAGGCGGTGCTCAGCCGCCACCCGGCCGTCCGCCAGGTGATCGTGATCGCCCGCGAGGACCGGCCCGGTGACACCAGGCTGGTCGCCTACTGCGCCGCAACCGGCGAACCGGCCGAGCTGGCAGCCGAGTTGCGGAGGCTCGCGGCCGACGCACTGCCCGCCTACATGGTCCCCGCCGCCGTGGTGGTGCTGGACGCCCTGCCGCTGAACGCCAACGGCAAGGTCGACCGCCGGGCCCTGCCCGCCCCCGACCAGGGCCGGCCGGACGGTGGCCGGGCACCGCGCGACCCGCGCGAGGAGATCCTCTGCGGCCTGTTCGCCGAGGTGCTCGGCCTCGACGAGGTGACCATCGACGAGGACTTCTTCGACCTCGGCGGGCACTCCCTGCTGGCCACCCGCCTGGTCAGCCGGGCCCGCACCGCCCTCGGGGTGGAGCTGGGTATCGCCGACCTGTTCCAGGCCCCGACCGTGGCCGGCCTCGGCGAGCGGCTCTCCGGCACCGCGACCCGGCCCGCCCTGCGCCCCCGGCCCCGCCCGGCGCACCTGCCGCCGTCCTTCGCCCAGCAGCGCCTCTGGTTCATCGGACAGGTCGAGGGCCCGAGCCCCACCTACAACGTCACGCTCGCCCTGCGGCTGCGCGGCCCGCTCGACCGGGCCGCACTGGCCCAGGCCCTCGCGGACGTGGTGGACCGCCACGAGTCCCTGCGCACGGTCTTCCGCGCGATCGACGGTGTGCCCGGGCAGGAGATCCTCCCCGGCCCGGTCGGCCCGCTGCTCACCGTCACCGGCGACCCTCTCGACGAGCTGGCCGGCCACACCTTCGACCTGGCCACCGACCTGCCACTGCACGCGTACCTTCGGCCGGAAGGCCCGGACGAGCACGTGCTGCTGCTGGTCATGCACCACATCGCCAGCGACGGCTGGTCGATGGACCCGCTGTTCCAGGACCTCGCCCGCGCCTACCGGGCCCGATGCGGCGGCGCCGCCCCCGGCTGGCGGCCGCTGCCCGTCCAGTACGCCGACTACACCCTGTGGCAGCAGGAGCTGCTCGGCTCCGAGCAGGACGGCGGCAGTCTGCTGGCCGGCCAACTGGCCTTCTGGAAGGACGCGCTGGCCGGACTGCCGGAGGAGCTGCCGCTGCCGCTGGACCGTCCGCGCCCGCCGGTCGCCGGCCACCGCGGCGACGTGGTGCCGGTCGAGCTGGAACTCGGCCTGCACCGACGGTTGGTGGAGCTGGCCGCCGCCAACGGCGTCACGCTCTTCATGCTGCTCCAGGCGGCCCTCGCGACGCTGCTGCACCGGTTCGGCGCCGGGGAGGACATTCCGATCGGGGCACCGGTGGCCGGCCGGATGGACGAGGCCTTGGACGAGCTCGTCGGGTTCTTCGCCAACACCCTGGTGCTGCGGGTGGACCTCGGCGGCCGGCCGAGCTTCGAGGAGGTGCTGCACCGGGTCCGGGCCACCAACCTGGCGGCGTACGCGCACCAGGACGTGCCGTTCGAGCGGCTGGTGGAGGAGCTGAACCCGGTCCGTTCGCTGGCCCGGCACCCGCTCTTCCAGGTGATGCTGGCCTTCAACAACACGGCGGAGGCGAACCTGGAATTCCCCGGCGTCAAGGCGGAGTCCGAGCCCGTCGGGGCGGGCAGTGCCACCTTCGACCTGACGCTGAACCTGGTCGAGCGCCGCCGGGCGGACGGGACCCCGGCCGGGCTCGGGGGTGCCTTCGAGTACGCCACCGACCTGTTCGACCGGGAGACCGCGGAGCGGCTGGCGGCCGGGTTGCTCCGGCTGCTGGCGGAGGTGGCCGAGGCCCCGGCGGGCCCGGTCGGGGCGATCGACGTCCTCTCGGCCCACGACCGGCGTGCCCTCGCGGGCCGGAACGCGACCACCGTCGCCCAGGCGCCGTCGACGTACACCGAGGTGTTCGAGGCGCAGGCGGCCCGGACACCGGACGAGGCGGCCCTGGTCTGCGGGGAAGTACAGCTGACCTACGCGGAGTTGAACGCCCGGGCGAACCGGGTGGCGCGCGGCCTGGTGGACCAGGGCGTCGGCCCGGAGGACGTGGTGGCCCTGGCGCTGACACGCTCCGCCGACGCGGTGACCGGGCTGCTCGCGGTGCTGAAGGCCGGTGCGGCGTACCTGCCGCTGGACGCGGAGTACCCGGCGGAGCGGATCGCCCACATGCTCGGCGACGCGCGGCCGGTGCTGGCGCTGACGCACCGGGCCTGGTCCTCGGACCTGGCGGGGGTGCGGGGCGTCCGGATCGACGAGCCGGCCTGGCAGGAGCTCTCCGGGGAGAACCTGGGCCCGCGGGCCGGGGCCGGGAACGCCGCGTACGTGATCTACACCTCCGGTTCGACCGGCCGGCCCAAGGGCGTGGTGATCGACCACGGCAACCTGGCCAACCTGCTCGCCTTCCACCGGGCCGAAACCGTGGCGGCCACCGAACGCGCCCACGAGGGCCGGCGGTTCCGGGTGGCGTTGACCGCCTCGCTCTCCTTCGACACCTCGCTGGAGGGGTTCCTCTGGCTGGCCTCCGGCCATGAGCTGCACCTGCTCGGCGAGGACGTCCGCCGGGACGCCACGGCGGTGTCGCGCTACGTCGCCCAGGCGGAGATCGACGTCCTGGACCTCACCCCCACCTACGCCGAGCAGCTGATCGAGGAGGGCCTGCTGGCGGGCCGCCGGCCGGCCCTGCTGATGCTCGGCGGGGAGGCGGTCGGGCAGACCCTGTGGAACACCCTGCGCGCCACGGACGGCACCCTCGCGTACAACATCTACGGGCCGACCGAGTGCACGGTGGACGCCCTCTACGCCCGACTGGCGGACGGTGAGCGGCCGTTGATCGGTGCTCCGGTGACCAACACCCGGGTGTACGTGCTGGACGCGGGGTTGAGCCCGGTGCCGCCAGGCGTGGCGGGGGAGCTGTACCTGGCGGGGGCGGGTCTGGGGCGCGGGTACCTCAACCGGGAGGCGTTGACGGCGGAGCGATTCGTGGCCTGCCCCTTCGCGCCGGGTGAGCGGATGTACCGGACGGGTGACCTGGCCCGGTGGCGGGCGGACGGCCAGGTCGAGTACCTGGGCCGCACCGACCAGCAGGTGAAGATCCGCGGCTTCCGGATCGAGCTCGGCGAGGTCGAAGCCGCGCTGGGTGCGCACCCGCTGGTGCTGCAGGCTGCGGCCGTCGCCAGGACGGACGCCCCGGGCGGGAGCCGGCTGGTGGCGTACGTGGTCGCCGAACCTGGTGCGGAGGCAGCCGAGTTGCGGGCCTTCGCCGGAGCCTCGCTGCCCGCGTACATGGTGCCCTCGGCGGTGGTGCTGCTGGACGCCCTGCCGCTGACCGTCAACGGAAAGCTCGACCGCACCGCCCTGCCCGCACCTGAGTACCCGGCGGCCCCGGTCGGGCGGGCGGCGCGGACGCCGCGGGAGGAGATTCTCTGCGGGCTGTTCGCTGAGGTGCTGGGGCTGGCGTCGGTGGGTGTCGACGACGGGTTCTTCGACCTGGGTGGTCATTCGCTGCTGGCGACGAAGCTGCTCAGCCGGGTGCGTGCGGTGCTGGGCGTGGAGCTGGGCATCCGGGCGGTGTTCGAGCACCCGACGGTGGCCGGCCTCGCCCGGCAGCTGGACAGCGGTGGGAGCGCCCGGCCGGGCCTGGTCCCGGCGCGCCGCCCCGAGGTGGTGCCGCTGTCCTTCGCGCAGCAGCGCCTCTGGCTGATCGACCGGATGGAAGGGCCGGGCCCGCTCTACAACGTGCCGGTGGCGCTGCGGCTGCACGGCAGCTTGGACCTGGCGGCGTTGGAGGCGGCGCTGGCGGATGTGGTGGAGCGGCACGAGAGTCTGCGGACGGTGGTGGTGGAGGCGGACGGCGAGCCCTGCCAGCTGGTGCTGCCGGCCGAGGCCGCCCGCCCGGCGCTGGAGACGGTGGACTGCCGCACCGGTGGCGCTGAGGACGCCCTGGCCGAGTACGCCTGGCGCCCGTTCGACCTCGCGGCCGACCTGCCGGTCCGCGCCGCGGTGCTGGAGGTGGGCCCGGACGAGCACCTGCTGGTGCTGGTGCTGCACCACATCGCCAGTGACGGCTGGTCGATGGGCCCGCTGATGCGGGACCTGGCCGAGGCGTACACGGTCCGTGCGGCGGGTGAGCGGCCCAGCTGGACGCCGTTGCCGGTGCAGTACGCGGACTACGCGCTCTGGCAGCGTGACCTGTTGGGAGCCGAGGACGGGACCGGCACCCTGCTGGAGCGGCAGATCGCGTTCTGGCGCGAGACCCTCACCGGGCTGCCGGAGGAGCTGGAGCTGCCGACCGACCGGCCCCGGCAGGCGGTGACCGACCACGTCGGTGACCGGGTGGTGCTGCCGCTGGGGGCGGAGGTGCACCGGGAGTTGCTGGAGGTGGCGCGGGCGCACCGGGTGACGCTGTTCATGGTGCTGCGGGCCGGCCTGGCGGCCCTGCTGTCCCGGCTCGGCGCCGGCACGGATGTGCCGATCGGGTCGGTGGTGGCCGGGCGTTCGGACGAGGCGCTGGACGAGTTGGTGGGGTTCTTCGTCAACACGCTGGTGCTGCGGACGGACACCTCCGGGGATCCGAGCTTCACCGAACTGCTGGCCCGGGTACGGGAGGTGGACCTGGCGGCCTACGCCCATCAGGACGTGCCGTTCGAGCGGGTGGTGGAGGAGCTGAACCCGGTCCGTTCGCTGGCCCGGCACCCGCTCTTCCAGGTGATGCTGATCCTGCAGAACAACGAGTCCTCGGAGCTCGGCCTGACCGGTCTGCAGGTCGCGGCCGAGCCGATCGGGATGCGGGCCGCCAAGTTCGACCTGAACGTGATCCTGGAGGAGAGTTTCACCCCCGACGGACGGCCGGCCGGGCTGGACTGCGCGATCGACTACGCGGTCGACCTCTTCGACCGCTCGACGGTCGAGTCCGTCGCCGAGCGGCTGGGCCGGCTGCTGGCGGCCGTCGCCGCCGACCCGTCGGTCCCGGTCGGGCGGATCGAGCTGCTGGACGAGGCGGAGCGCGGCCGGATCCTCACCGACTGGAACGCCACCGAGCTCCCCGTCCCCCCGGCTCTGGTACCGGAGGTGTTCGAGGCGCAGGCGGCCCGGACCCCGGACGAGGTGGCGCTGGTCTGCGGCGAAGTCCGGCTGAGCTACGCGGAGTTGAACGCCCGGGCGAACCGGGTGGCGCGGGGTCTGGTGGACGAAGGGGTCGGCCCGGAGGACGTGGTGGCGCTGGCGCTGGCCCGCTCGGCGGACGTGGTCGTCGGCATCCTCGGGGTGCTGAAGGCGGGTGCGGCGTACCTGCCGCTGGACGCGGAGTACCCGGCGGAGCGGATCGCCGCCATGCTCGGTGACGCGCGGCCGACATTGGCGCTGACGCACCGGGCGTGGTCCTCGGACCTGGCGGGGGTGCGGGGCGTCCGGATCGACGATTCGGCCTGGCAGCGGTACCTGGGGGAGAATCCGGGCCCGCGGGCCGGGGCGGGGAACGCCGCATACGTGATCTACACCTCCGGTTCGACCGGCCGGCCCAAGGGCGTGGTGATCGACCACGGCAACCTGGCCAACCTGCTCGCCTTCCACCGCGCCGAGACCATCGGCGCCGCCGAACTCGCCCACCCCGGTCGCAGGTTCCGGGCCGCGCTGACCGCCTCGCTGTGCTTCGACGCCTCCTGGGACGGGCTGCTCTGGATGGTGGCCGGCCACCAGCTCCACCTGATCGGCGACGAGGTGCGCCGCGACGCCGCGGCCCTCGTCCGGTACAGCCGGGACGCCCGGATCGATGCCCTGGAGGTCACCCCGACCTATGCCGAGCAGCTGATCGAGGAGGGCCTGCTGGCGGCCCGACCGCCGGCCGTGCTGGCGCTCGGCGGTGAGGCCGTCCGGCCCGCCCTCTGGGACGAGCTCCGGGCGGCGCCGACCACCGCCGGCCACAACCTGTACGGGCCGACCGAGTGCACGGTGGACGCGCTGCACGCCCGACTGGGCGACGGTGAGCGGCCGTCGATCGGTGCACCGGTGGCGAACTCCCGGGTGTATGTGCTGGACGATCGGCTCAGCCCGGTGCCGCCGGGGGTGGCGGGGGAGCTGTACCTGGCCGGTGCCGGACTCGGGCGCGGGTACCTGAACCGGACGGCGTTGACGGCGGAGCGGTTCGTGGCCTGCCCGTTCGCCGCGGGTGAGCGGATGTACCGGACGGGTGACCTGGCCCGGTGGCGCGCGGACGGCCAGGTCGAGTACCTGGGCCGCACCGACGACCAGGTGAAGATCCGCGGGTTCCGGATCGAACTCGGGGAGGTGGAGGCGGTACTCGCCCGGCACCCCGAGGTCCGGCAGGTCACGGTGACCGCCAGGGAGGACCGGGCCGGGGACCGCCGGCTGGTCGCGTACTGCGCGGTGACGGCCGCGGGCCCCGCCCTGGCCCCGGAGTTGCGCCGTTTCGCGGCCGATGCGCTGCCTGCGTACATGGTGCCCTCGGCGGTGGTGCTGCTGGACGCGCTGCCACTGAACGCCAGCGGCAAGGTGGACCACCGGGCCCTGCCGGAGCCGGACTACACGGCCTTCTCCACCGGCCGGGTGGCGCGGACGCCGCGGGAGGAGATCCTCTGCGGGCTGTTCGCTGAGGTGCTGGGGCTGACGTCGGTGGGGATCGACGACGGGTTCTTCGACCTGGGCGGTCACTCCCTGCTGGCGACCAAGCTGCTCAGCCGGGTGCGTGCGGTGCTGGGCGCGGAGCTGGGCATCCGGGCGGTGTTCGAGCACCCGACGGTCGCCGGCCTCGCCCGGCAACTGGACACGACCGCGGGGCCGCGCACCGCCCCCGCAGCCCGGACCCGCCCCGAGGCCGTACCGCTGTCCTTCGCGCAGCAGCGCCTCTGGCTGATCGACCGGATGGAAGGGCCGGGCCCGCTCTACAACGTGCCACTGGCGCTGCGGCTGCACGGCAGCTTGGACCTGGCGGCGTTGGAGGCGGCGCTGGCCGATGTGGTGGAGCGGCACGAGAGTCTGCGGACGGTGGTGGTGGAGGCGGACGGCGAGCCCTGCCAGCTGGTGCTGCCGGCCGAGGCCGCCCGTCCGGTGCTGGAGGCCGTCGACTGCCGGACCTCTGGTCCGGGGGCGGTGGCGGAGGAGTTTGCCGACCGGCCCTTCGACCTGGCCACGGACCTGCCGATGCGCGCGGCGGTGTTCCAAGTCGCTTCGGACGAGCACCTGTTGGTGCTGGTGCTGCACCACATCGCCAGCGACGGCTGGTCGATGGGCCCGCTGATGCGCGACCTGGCCGAGGCCTACACGGCGCGGACGGCCGGAGAGAATCCGGCCTGGCAGCCGCTGGCGATGCAGTACGCGGACTACGCGCTCTGGCAGCGCGAGCTGCTGGGCGCCGAGGACGACCCCGCGAGCGTGCTCTCACGCCAACTGTCCCACTGGCGGGGGGCCCTGGCGGATCTCCCGGCGGAGCTGGCGCTCCCCACGGACCGGCCCCGGCAGGCGGTGACCGACCACGTCGGTGACCGGGTGGTGCTGCCGCTGGGGGCGGAGTTGCATCGGGAGTTGCTGGAGGTGGCGCGGGCGCACCGGGTGACGCTGTTCATGGTGCTGCAGGCCGGCCTGGCGGCCCTGCTGTCCCGGCTCGGCGCCGGCACGGATGTGCCGATCGGGTCGGTGGTGGCGGGTCGCTCCGACGAGGCGCTGGACGACTTGGTGGGGTTCTTCGTCAACACGCTGGTGCTGCGGACGGACACCTCCGGGGATCCGAGTTTCGCCGAACTGCTGGCCCGCGTCCGGGAGGTGGACCTGGCGGCCTACGCCCATCAGGACGTGCCGTTCGAGCGGGTGGTGGAGGAGCTGAACCCGGTCCGCTCAATGGCCCGGCACCCGCTCTTCCAGGTGATGCTGGTGCTGGAGGGCGCCGGCGACACCCCGCTCGACCTGGCCGGCCTGCGGGCCACGGCCGAGCCGGTCGGGGCGAGCGCCGCCAAGTTCGACCTGAACATCGGCATGGGGGAGTCCTTCGACCAGGACGGGAACCCGGCGGGCCTGGAGTGCGCCATCGACTACGCGGTCGACCTGTTCGACCGGTCGACGGTGGTTTCGATGGCGGAGCGGTTGGGGCGGTTGCTGGCGGCGGTGGCGGCTGATCCTTCGGTGTCGGTGGGTCGGGTGGAGTTGTTGGGGTCGGACGAGCGGGTGTTGGTGCTGGAGGGGTGGAACGACACGGCGGTGCCGGTGGTGGCGGGTTCGTTGCCGGAGTTGTTCGCGGTGCGGGTGGCGCGGTCGCCGGATGCGGTGGCGTTGGTGGCGGACGGGGTTGAGCTCTCCTACCGGGAGTTGAACGCGCGGGCGAACCGGTTGGCGCATCGTCTGATCGGTCTGGGGATCACTGCGGAGTCGCCGGTGGCGATGTTGCTGGAGCGGTCCTGGGAGGTGGTGGTCGCCACGTTGGCGGTGCTGAAGGCGGGCGGTTTCTACGTGCCGATGCACGCGAGTCTGCCGCCGGAGCGGATGGCGGGGGTGCTGGCGGACACGGGCGCCCGGGTGCTGCTGACCGACCGTACCGAGCTGGGCTTCGCGCACGCGGCGGCCGTGCTCCGGCCGGGGGACGAACTGCCGGACATCGACACCGATCCGTCGGTGGTGGTGCACCCGGACCAGTTGGCGTACGTGATGTTCACCTCGGGCTCGACCGGGGTGCCCAAGGGCGTGGCCGTCCGGCACCGTGACGTGGTCGACCTCGCCGCCGACCGCCGCTTCCGGGCCGCCGGGTCGCCGGACCGGATGCTGTTGCATTCGCCGCACGCCTTCGACGCTGCCACCTACGAGCTCTGGGTACCCCTGCTCGCCGGCGGTACCGTGGTCGTCGCCCCGCCGCGTGACCTCTCGCCGTCCGTGCTGCGGGAGGTGATCGCGCGGCACGCCGTCACCACGCTGTTCCTGACCAAGGGACTGTTCGACGTGGTGGCCGAGGAGGACCCGGCGGCGCTGACCGGACTGCGGACGGTCGGCACCGGCGGCGACACCGCCTCGGCGGCGATGGTGCGGCGGGTCGCCGAGGCAGCACCCGGTGTCACCCTGCTGAACCTCTACGGGCCCACCGAGATCACCACGGCCGCGACCTGCCACACCCTCGAAGGGGAGGCACCGATCACCGGCCCGGTGCCGATCGGCACCCCGCTGGACAACACCCGGGTCCACGTCCTGGACGAGCACCTGCAGCCGGTGCCGCCCGGAGTGCCGGGGGAGCTGTACATCGCCGGCGCCGGCCTGGCCCGCGGGTACTGGAAGCGGGCGGCGCTGACCGCCGAGCGTTTCGTGGCCTGCCCGTTCGCCCCGGGCGAGCGGATGTACCGGACGGGCGACCTGGTCAGGTGGCGCTCCGGCGGGGTGCTGGACTACCTGGGCCGGGCCGACGACCAGGTGAAGATCCGCGGCTTCCGGATCGAACTCGGCGAGGTCGAGGCGGTGCTCGCCCGGCACCCGGACGTCCGGCAGGCCCTGGTCGTCGCCCGGGAGGACCGGCCCGGCGACCGGCGCCTGGTCGCCTACTGCACGACTCCGGCGGACGCCGGCCCGCTGGAGGAGGAGCTGACCCGCTGGGCGGCGCACCGGCTGCCCGGGTACATGGTGCCCTCGGCCGTGCTGCTGCTGGACGCGCTGCCGCTGAACGCCAACGGCAAGGTCGACCACCGGGCGCTGCCGGTGCCCGAGCAGGCGGCACCCAGGCCGGGGCGCGGTCCGCGCACCCCGCAGGAGCGGATCCTGCGCGACCTGTTCGCGGAGGTGCTCGGCCTCGACGAGCCTGCGGCAGGGGCGCGTCCGGTCGGGATCGACGACGACTTCTTCGAGCTGGGCGGCCATTCGCTGCTGGCGACCAAGCTGCTCAGCCGGGTCCGGACGGCGCTCGGCGCCGACCTCGGGATGCGGGCCGTGTTCGAGGCCCCGACGGTGGCCGGGCTGGCCGCCCGGCTGACCACCGGCGAGGCCCCGGACGCGCTCGACGTCCTGCTGCCGCTGCGCTCCGGGGGCAGTCGGCCACCGCTGTTCTGCGTCCATCCGGCGGCGGGGATCAGCTGGGTGTACTCCGGTCTGCTCCGCCACCTGGACGCCGAACACCCGGTCTACGGCCTGCAGGCCCGCGGTCTGCGCGGGGCCGCGCCGGCGAGCGTGGCGGAGATCGCGGAGGACTACCTCGGGCAGCTTCGGTCCGTCCAACCCGTCGGCCCCTACCACCTGTTGGGCTGGTCCTTCGGGGCCGTGGTGGCGCACGCGGTGGCGGTCCGGCTGCAGGAGGAGGGCGAGCAGGTGGCCCTGCTGGCCCTGCTGGACGGGGCACCGGCCCGACCGGAGGAGCCCTCCGCAGCACCGGTCGGGGAGCCGGCCGACACCCTGGCCGAACTGCTGGTCTCGCTCGGGTACGACCCGGCCGACCCGCGCGGCCTCGGCGACCTGGAGGCCATGCTCGGTGAGGCCGCCCGCGTCCTGCCGGACGTCCTCGCCGGCAACGAGAAGTTGATGCGCGAACACGTCCCCGGGCACTTCGAGGGGGACGCGGTGTTCTTCGGCGCCACCCTCGACAAGCCCGCCGACTGGCCGTACGGGGAGGCCTGGCGGCCGTACGTGGGCGGCCGGATCGAACAGCACCGACTTGCCTGTGAACACGGCGCGATGACGCAGCCGGGTCCGATCGCACGGATCGGTTCCGTGCTGGCCGAGAAGTTGCCGGCCGAGAAGCTTGGGGAGTAGAGCGATGAGCCGTGTCGATGTGGAACCGAAGGTCGAGGAGCGGCCGCCCCGTGGGCGGTGGGGGCTGCTGGCGGAGCCCGACTTCCGCCGGCTCTGGATCGGGGAGACGACCAGCGGCCTGGGGACGGCCGTCGGCAACGTCGCGCTGGCCCTGGTGGCGGTGGTGACCCTGGGGGCCAGCCCGTTCATGGTCGGGCTGCTGACCGCCTCCGCCTGGCTGCCGTGGCTGTTCCTCGGGCTCACCGCCGGTGCCTGGGTGGACCGCTGGCCGCGCCGGACGGTGATGCTGGTCTGCGACCTGGCCCTGCTGGTGCTGTTCGCCAGCGTCCCGGTGGCCGGCTGGCTCGGGGTGCTGACCATCGGCCAGCTGGTGGTGGTGGCCCTGCTGACCGGGGCGGTGAAGGTCTTCTTCAGCACCGCGTACGGCGCGGTGGTGCCCTCGCTGGTGGCCAAGCCCGACCTGCTGGAGGCCAACGTCAAACTGCGGGCCGGTGAGTCGGCGGTGGAGATCGCCGGGCCCGGTGTCGCGGGCGTCGTCTCGCAACTGTTCGGGGCGGCGACCGGGATGCTGCTGGACGCCGTGACCTACCTGGTCTCCGCGCTCTTCCTGGGGGCGATCGAGACCAGGGAGAAGCCGCCGGCGCGGGCCGCCCGGCAGAGCATCGTTCGGGAGATCGGCGAGGGGGTGCGGTTCCTGGTCCGCGACCCGTACCTGCGCACGCTGGCCTGCTTCGGCGCGGTCGGCAACCTGGCCCTGAACGGGATCCAGGCCGTCCAGACGGTCTTCCTGGTCCGCGGGGTGGGCCTGGACCAGGGCGGGGTCGGCCTGGTGTTCGCCGTGGTGAGCGTCGGCGGGCTGGTCGGCGCCTCGGTGGCCGGCCGGATCGCCCGGCGCTTCGGCACCGCCCGCGGCCTGCTCGTCTGCGAACTGGTGGTGGCGCCCTTCATCCTCCTGCTGCCGACCGCCGGCCGGGGGGTGCCGCTCCCGGTGAGCGTGCTCGCCTGGGCGGTCGCGGTCTGCGGCGTGGTGGCGGGCAACGTCATCGCCGGCAGCTTCTACCAGACCTACTGCCCGCCCGAGCTGATCGGCCGGATCCGGGCGAGCGCCTCCACCGTCAACTACAGCGCGATCCCGGTGGGCGCCCTGCTGGGCGGCTACCTCGGCGGAGTCCTGGACAGCAGGACCACGATCTGGATCATGTCCGCCGTCCTGCTCTCCGCCGGCCTGATCCTGCTGGCAAGCCCGATCCGATCCCTGCGGAACTTCCCGGAGCACTCATGACCGACACCGTTGCCACCAGCCTCGACATCAGAGCCCTGCGGGCGGCCGACAGCACCGCCCTCGCCGACCTCTACCTGCACGACCGCCACTTCCTGCGGATCTGGGAGCCCGAGGAAGCGGACGGGTTCTTCACCGGCCCAGGCCAGCGCGAGGCGGTGGAGTCGACGCTGGGCGAGTGCGCCAGCGGGCGGATGCTGGCCTGGGTGATCGTGGCCGGCGGCGAGATCGTCGGCCGGGTCAACCTCAACAACCTGGCCATGGGCCCGCTGCGGAGCTGCTCGATCGGCTACTGGGTCGCCCAGCGGTACGGCGGCCAGGGGTACGCGAGCTTCGCCGTGGAGAGCGCGCTGGACATCGCCTTCCACGACCTGAACCTGCACCGGGTGGACGCCTTCGCCCGCCTGGACAACGTCCGGTCGCTGCGGGTGCTGGAGAAGAACGGCTTCCGGACGGTGGGCGTCTCACGCGGCCACCTGCACGTCGGCGGCCGCTGGCAGGACGAGATCTACCTGCAGAAGCTGGCGCCCTGGGACGACGGCGTCCAGCTCGAACCGGCCTTCGCCACCTCGATCCTGGGAGAGTCATGAACCGGCCGCAGCACCCCCGGACCGCCCGCGCACCGCACCCCCGGAGCGCCCGCCCGAGGACCTACCTGATGTGCCGCCCGACCTACTTCGAGGTGACGTACTCGATCAACCCGTGGATGGACCCGGCGAAGCCGGTGGACGGCCCGCTCGCGGTCACCCAGTGGGCGCGACTGCGGGACCTCTACACCGAGTTGGGCCACACCGTGGAGGAGATCACGCCGCTGCCCGGCCTGCCCGACATGGTGTACGCGGCGAACGGGGCCACGGTGGTGGACGGCCGGGTGCTGGGCGCCCGGTTCCGCAACGCCGAACGGTCCGCGGAGGGCCCGGCCTACCTGGAGTGGTTCCGCTCCCGGGGCTACCGGGAGACCCTCGACCCCGTCCATGTGAACGAGGGCGAGGGCGACTTCCTGGTCACCGACACCTGCGTACTGGCCGGCCGGGGGTTCCGCAGCACCCCCGCCGGGCACCGCGAGGCCCAGGAGTTCTTCGGCCGCCCGGTGATCGGGCTGGACCTGGTCGACCCGCGCTACTACCACCTGGACACCGCGTTGAGCGTGCTGGACGGCGACGAGGTGATGTACCACCCGGCCGCGTTCTCGCCCGGCAGCCGGTCGGTGCTGCGGCGGCTGTTCCCCGACGCGCTGCTGGTCGGCGAGGCCGACGCCGAGGTGTTCGGGCTCAACGCGGTGAGCGACGGGCTGAACGTGGTGCTCCCGGAGGCCGCGACCGGACTGTCCGCGCAACTGCGGGCCCGGGGGTTCCGGCCGATCGGGATGGACCTCACCGAGCTGCTCAAGGGCGGTGGCAGCGTGAAGTGCTGCACGCTGGAGATCCGGCCGGGCGCCTGAGGGCGCGGGGCGGGTGGCCCGCCGGGGGCGCCCGCCCGGCCGGCCCGGGCCCGGCCGTCGATCGACGAGGGAGCCGGGAGGTGGACGGTACCGGTCGACGCCCCGGGTCGACGCCCCCGATCGACGCACCGGCCGACGGTGATCGGTGCAGGTCAGGGCCCCGATCAACGGGATCGACGGCCGGCCCGCCGAGCGATCGACGCGGCGGCCCGGGCGTGGTGCTCAAGCGTAGATCCGGCGTTGACCGCCGCTTGTCAGAGTGGAGTCACCGAAGAGGCGGAGAACACACTCGCCGGAGAATCACTCCCAGGGGGTATCCAGTCATGAAGACCCGATTCAGCAAGCTCCGGTTGGTCGCGGCGGGCCTCGGCATCGCGATGGCGCTCGGCAGCGCGGCCGGCACGGCGGGGGTTTTCGGCGGGACTCACGACCGGGTGGTTGTCGCGGCGCCGGACGCGGGCCTGGAGGACTGGAACAGCACCGGCTCCTGAGCCCGGCACGCGCCCCCCCGGGAGGCCCGGACGCCCCCGGCCCGCACCGTGCGGACGCCGGCCGGCCCACCAGCATCCGTCACCAGCGGTGCTACGTGGACCGGCCGGCGTCCGCACGGCAGGGGCTTTCTCCGGTCGGGCCTGCGGGCCCTGGTCTTCCTCCGGACGGGGCCGGAAGGCGGCCCGGTCAGGGGACGGCCGGTACCGGCGAAGGCTCCCGCAGCAGCCCGGCCACCTCGTCCGCGTCGGGCAGGCCGAGGCGGCTGAACAGGGTGTGGGCCAGTTCGAGGCGGGCCCGGGCCTCGGGAGCCCGGCCGAGATCGGCCAGCGCGCGGCCCAGCACCACCAGGGCCTGCGCCTGGTCGCGTTCGGTGCCGACCTCCTCGCAGAGCAGCAGCGCCCGTTCGGCGTGGTCGAGCGCCTCCGCCGTCCGGCCGAGGGTGCGCAGGCTGTCGGCCAGCCGGTAGCGCGCGTGCGCGGCCCGCTCCCGCAGTCCGGCGCCGGTCGACACCGTCAGGCACTCGCCGAACCAGGTCACCGCCTCCTCGTGCCGGCCCAGGAAATGCAGTGCCAGCCCGAGCACATAGAGGGTGTAGGCCCGGCCCGGGTCGTCCTGCCTGGTCCGCAGCTCCGCCAGGACGGCGTGGCAGATGGTGACCGCCTCGGCCGCCCGCCCGCTGCGCACCCGGGCCAGCGCCGAGTTGACCGTCGTCACCACCGCGCCCGAGCGGTGGCCCAGCGCCCGGGCGAGCGACAGCGCCTCGTCGTAGTGGCCCACCGCCTCGTCGTGGCGGCTGAGGTACTGGCAGATCAGGCCCAGGTCGTTGAGCGCCTGACGGAGGATCACGGTGTCGCTGGTCTCGCGACAGGCCTCGGCCGCCAGCCGGGCCTCGGCCTCGGCCCGGTCGAGCAGGGTGGCCGACAGCGCGATGTTGCCCCGCAGGAAGCGGGCCCGGCCCTCGGCCCGTCGGTCCCCGTGCCGGACGGCGGCCTCCACCAGGGCCTCGGCGGCGGATCCGAACTGCCGGCTCAGCGGCGTCAGGCCGAACGGCGTCAGCGCGATCAGCAGGTCGATGGCCCGGCGCAACGGCAGTTGGACGGGCTGCGCGGCCGCCCGGCCCGGTCCGTCCTGGGACGCCTGCCCGGCCGTGCCCCCCTCGTCCACGGCCGGGACGGCCTTCGCCCATTCGGCCACCTGGGCGGCGAGCGCGACCGCGCCCGGGGTCTCCGCCACGGCCCAGGCCTTGGCGTCGTCCCGACTGTCCAGGCCGAGCCCGGGGGAGCGGGCCGGGCCGAGCGCGCCGGCGGCCGGGTCGCCGGGCACCACGTGCTGGAAGGCGGTGCAGGCGGTGGCGAGCTGGTGGTCGAGCAGCCGGTCCCGGGCCGCCACGTACTCGCCGGCGCCGGCCGGCCCGCCCGTACCCGCCGCGGTCGTACCGTCCGCCGTCGCGCCGGCCGGGTCGGCCCCGCCACCGGTCAGCTCGTGCTCCGGGCGGCGGCGGGCGAAGGCGCGCAGCAGGTCGTGGTAGCGGTAGCGGCCGGGGAACGGCGAGTCCACCATGGCGACGTCCACCAGGGACTCCAGCAGGTCCTCGGCGTCGTAGTCGTCCAGGTCGAGCAGGGCGGCGGCCGCCGCGAGGCCGATGTCGGGCCCGTCGACGCTGGCGGCCAGCCGGAAGGCCCGGGCCTGGTCGGGGGTGAGCTGGCGGTAGCTCAGTTCGAAGGCGGCCTCCACGGCGAGGTCGCCGATCCGCAGCTCGTCGATCCGGCGCCGCTCCACCGCCAGCCGCTTGCTCAGGATCTGCACCGTCCAGGACGGCCGCGCGGCCAGCCGGGCCGCCACGATCCGGACGGCCAGCGGCAGGTACCCGCAGGCCACCACCAGGTCGAGGGCGGCTTCCCGTTCCTCGGCCAGCCGCTGCGGGCCGATCGTCCGGGCGAGGAGGTCCAGCGCCTCGTCGGGCCGGAAGACGCCGAGGTGCTCCTGCACGGTGGCGGGCAGGCCGCCGAGCCGGGTGCGGCTGGTGGTCAGCACGGCGCAGCCGACGGCTCCGGGGAGCAGCGGCCTGACCTGGGCGGTGTCCTTGGCGTTGTCGAGGACGAGGAGCAGGCGCCGGCCGTCCACCATCGACCGGAACAGTGCGGACCTCGCCTCGACGCCCTCCGGGAGGGACTCGGCCGGCGCCCCGAGCGCGACCAGGAACCCGGCCAGCACCGCCTCGGGCTCGGCGGGTGCGGCGTCGCTGCCCCGCAGGTCGGCGTAGAGCTGGCCGTCCGGGAAGGCGTCGCGGATCCGGTGGGCGACGTGCAGCGAGAGGGCGGTCTTGCCGACGCCGCCCATACCGACCACGGTGGCGATCACCAGGGCCTGCTGGGCCGGTGCGGCGAGGGTGGCGCAGAGGGTTTCGACCAGTGCCGAGCGCCCGGTGAAGTCGGACGCGTCCGGCGGGAGTTGCGCCGGCCGGGGGGCCGCGCCGGCCGATGGGCGGGGGCGCTGGGCGGCCTGCGCCGAGCCGCTCGGGCCGGCGGTACCCGGTCCGGTGGAGTCGGCGTCGGAAGCGTCGGAAGCGTCGGCAGCGGAATATTCGGGTCCGGTGGACGAGGCGCCGGCCCCGTCCGAGGCGGGGGAGTCGTGGTGGGGGCCTGTGCCCGGCGGTCTGCCCGTCGGCGGGCCCGGCGGCCCGGCAGCCGCCGGCCGGCCGTGCGGCCGGACGAGACCGACCGGCGCGGTGACGGGCGCCAGTGCGGGGTCGCCCTCCAGGATCCGGCGGTGCAGCGTCTCCAGCTCCAGACCCGGCGGGACGCCGAGCTCCTCCAGGAACAGCTGGCGCACCCCGCGGAACACCGCCAGCGCGTCGGCCTGCCGACCGGCCTGGTACAGCGCCCGCATCAGCAGGCCGTAGGACTTCTCGTGCAGCGGGTACTCGGCGGTGAGCGCCGTCAACTCCGGTATGCAGCGCGCGAAGCGGCCCAGCGTGAGGTCCAGCGAGATCCGCTCCTCCAGCAGCGCCAGCCGCAGCTCGTCCAGCCGCTTGCGCTGCCGTTCGGCGAACGGGCCGGGGATGCCGGCGAGCGGTTCGCCCTGCCAGAGGTCCAGCGCCTGGTTGAGCAGGTCCCGGGCCTGCTCCGGCTGCCCGTCGTGCGCCGTCCGCTCGGCCCGCGCCGCCAACTCCTCGGCCTGGGCGGTGTCCACCGCGTCCTTCGGCAGCACCAGCCGGTAGCCGTCACCGATCGAGACCAGCACATGGGGCGCCGCCCGGTCGTCCTCCAGGATCTTGCGCCAGCGCCAGGCGTACGTCCGGACGGTGGTCATCGCGGCACCCGGCGGCTCCTCGCCCCAGAGGGCGTCGATCAGGTCGTCGGCGCGCGCGGCCCGGCCCGGTCGCAGCAGCAGCACCGCGAGCATCGCCTGCTGCTGCGGGCTGCCCGTACGCAACGGGACCTCGCCGCGGTACGCCCGCATCAGACCGAGTAACGAAAAGCGGAAGTCGTCCATCCCTGCCCCACCCCACTGCACCCCACGCGGCTGCCCCGCCCGTGCGCTCCACACTAAACACGGGCGAACAGCCACATGTCGAGATGGCGTTGAACAGATTGTGATCGACCGTTGACGCATCTTCACTACCGTCGGTGGGGCCGACCGGGGCCCGCCCGCCGCAACGGCACTGCTCCGGACGGGGGGCGCGGCCACCCGGCCCGCCACCGCGCCGGGCACCGCGGACCGGCCGCCGTCGCCGGACCGCCGACCCGGTCCCCGCGACCCGGACGGGTCATCGACCACGCTGTCTGGAGGCGGACGCCATGCACACCGACCTGCTGTACGACCTGCTCGACGTGGACCGCCAGGCCGGCCCGGCCGAACTGCTCAGGACGTCCCGCGCGGTCCACCAACTGCCCTATCTCGTCCTCTCCCTGCTCGCCCGGGAGGAGGTCAGGATGGGCGAGCCGGCCCGCGCGGAACTGCGCCGCGCCCGGGCCAGGACCGAGCACTACGCCGAACTCGCCCGCGGGCTGGAGCAGTCGACCGGGGTCCGGGCGATCAGGGGCCTGCGGCTGGCCGGGTACTACCCGCCGGGGCTGCTGCGCCCGCAGGGCGACCTGGAGCTCGTCGCCCCCGGCGAGGCGGCGCTCTGGCAGGCCGTGGTGCGGCTGGTCGCCGACCACCCGGTGGAGGAGATCGGCGTGACGGTTTTCGGCGGCCGCCCCCGGCACACCGCCGTCACCCTGAACTGGCCGGCCGCGGACCCGCTGGTCGACCCCTGGTACCGGGTCGGCCTCTGTACGGCGGCCCTCGCCGGTGACCTGGCGGCCGTTCCGGTCCGCCCCGTGCTGGTGGCCGAGGACCACGTCGAATGCCTGATCGCCCTCGCCGAGGAGGGCCTGCGGCGGGCCTTCCAGGTGCGGGACGTGGTCGACGTCCTGATGCTGGCCCAACTGCCTTTCGACCCGGTGGAGACGGCCGCCCTGGTCGCGGCCTACCGGCTCGCGCCGGAGGCCGCCGCCCTGCTCGACCTCGCCGCCGGGCACGTCCCGCTCGGCCGGCTGGCCGCCGTCCGCGCCGCCCTGGAACGCGAGGTGGACGCCGAGCTGCGCCGCCGGGAGGCGGCCCCCACCGCCCGCTCGGGCTGGGCCACCCCGCCCCGGCACGGCGTGCTGCTGCGCCGCGTCGTCACCCGCGACGACTGGGACGGTTCGCGCTGCATCCCGTTCGAGCACGGGGACTTGCTGCTGACCCCCGTCGCCGACTACCTGCTCCCGGCCGGCGGCTCCACCGCCCGGGCACCGGGCGCCGCGGCGCTCGCGGCACTGCGTGCCTGGGACGCCGCGCGGTGAGAAGCGGGCGTGCGCCGGCCGGGAGGACGCCCGGGCTTCGCTAGGCTGAGGCCCTTCGAGGAGAGGATCGTCCGTGCCCGCCGACGCGCAGTCCCATGTCCGTGTTGCCCGCCCGTCCCGCGACCTGGCCGCGGCCGAGCGCTTCTGGGTCGACGGCCTCGAACTCGACGTGCTGTACCGGCACGAGGGGACGGGCGCCACCGGCGACCACTCGCTGCTGATGGTCGGCTGGCCCGCGGCCGCCTGGCACCTGGAACTCGTCGGATCCCCGGAGCTCGCGGCCGCGTCCCCGCCCGGCCCGGAGGACCTCTTCGTGGTCTACCTGGACGAGCCCGTCCCCGCCGAACTGATCGAACGCCTGGAGCGGCACGGCGGCACCCGGGTGCCCGCGCACAATCCGTACTGGGACGAGTGGGGCGTCACCGTCCGGGACCCGGACGGGCACCTGCTGGTGCTCTCCTCCCGAGGCTGGTCCAACTCCTGAAGGCAGCAGACCTGCCGGTCGGCTTCGGATGCAGCCGCGAGGTGCGGCGGGGCCGTCCGCCGCCCTCGGTGCGGCCCGTCCGCCCGCGGGACCGCACCCGCCCGGTCGGTCGGCGCGTCGCTACTTGTGCCGGGCCCGGCCGCCGGGACGGCGGCGGCGGAGCGCGTAACCCCCGGCGGCCAGGAGCAGCGCGGTCGGGGCGGCGACCCAGAGCATCGCGCTCGGCCCGGTGTCGTCGGCGGCCGGGGCGGCGGAGAGCGTGGGCAGGCCGGCGGCCTGCAGCTCCGTTCCGGTGACGTCCTGATCGGCGTTCGGGTCCGTGCCCGCGTCGCTCTCCTCGCTCACGGTCGGGTCCGCGCCGGTCGGTGACGGGACGTCGGCGGGCGAAGTGGACGGCGACTGCGGGGCGGTGGTGGCACTTCCGGGGCGCGACGGGGTCACGGAGCCGGTGGCGGCGGCGCTGCTGCGCGGAGCCGTCGAGGGTGCGGCCGCGACCGGGGCCGGGGCACCCGAGGTGCTCGTGATGGAGATGTCGTCGGCGTAGATCACGGCGTCCGGGCCGCCGAGGGGGTGCGGCGGCTTCTCCGGCCGCCAGTTCGGGCGGTAGAGCCCGATCCTGAAGTGCGGCGGCTCACCGGCTTGGTAGTTGTTGGGCCCCTGGTGGGTGCCGACCTGGACGCCGTCCCGCGCGGCGACGATCGAACCGGGCTTCCCGTCACCCGACCAGACGACGTCGAAGGTCCAACGGTTCCAGTGGCCGAACTGCACCGGCCCGAGCGGGACGACGGCCTCCTGCTCGGCGGCGGTCGACCCCCAGTGCACCTTCATCTGCCAGTAGTCGTCGTGGACGGAGAGGGCGATGACCGGCTTGACCCCCTCGTTGGTGCCCTGGCTGTTGAACCACTGGGCGACGATGCTGTCGAGGGGCAGCCTGGTCCAGTCGCTCGGCAGGTAGTCCGAGAAGGAGAAGCGGTGCGCGCCGAAGTCGAGTCCCTTGATGGCGAGTTCGGCGCGGAAGGACCTCCCGTCGTTGGGGACGTTGTACCGGACGGCCCGGCCGCCGTGCTGGCCGGGCGCCGCGACGGTCACCAGGCTCCCGAAGCCGTTGATCGCGACGTGCGGCCACGTGGTGGTCGAGCCGGGCTCGAAGTCGTACGACACGGAGTCGGCCGCGGCGGCGGGTACGGCTGCCGAACCGATCGCCGTGATCGCGGCGATCGGTGCCACGGCCAGGCGCAGGGCGAGCCGGCCGGCGGTTGGGCTGAGCGACATGGTGATTCCCTGGTGACGAAGGTGCGTTGGAGATCACTGTCATGGAGTACCGGCGACCCCGGCTGTCCCGCAGCTCGACCGAACCGTGACCTTCGCCGCGCGGTGACCGGGCGGCGCCACCTGCGGACCGGCCGCCACCTACGGCCATCCGCGGACCGGCCGCCACCTACCGCCGTCCGCGGACCCGCCGCCTACCGCCGGTCGGTCGACCGGAAGTGGGCCCGGGCAGCGGGCAGGTACATCAGCAGTTGCCCGGTGACCGGGGCGACGACGAGGGCGGCGACCGGCACGGCGCCGGCGGGGGAGTCACCGGTCAGCACGACGGCCACCGCCGCGAGCGCGAGCCCGCCGGCGGTGAGCACGGTCAGCAGCGCCCGCGCCCGACGCCGGCCGGCCCGGGCCGCCCGGGCCAGGGCGACCAGCACCGCGAGCCCCGCCGCGGCGGCGGCGAGCAGCACGAAGTCCCCCGGCTCCACGCCGATCCGGACCCGCTCCGCGAAGGCCACCGCCACCCCGAGGGCTCCGGCGAGCACGATCAGCAGCCACAGTCGGAAGGACCGGCGCAGGGCGCGGGGGACGGTCGGTCGAGGCCCCTCCGGGCGCGGTCGGGCGGGTGTCACGGGAGGGCGCCTCCGGAAGGTCGGTCGGGGTGAACGAGGGGGCCCGGTGGGGCGCCCGGCCGTCAGCGGCGGTTGCGAACGCCCGGGGCAGGCCGCCCGGCGACGGTCACGCGGGCCCGTCGGGGGCCACCCGCCGTGCGGCGGCGCGGCGGCGGCGCCTGACCAGCAGGACGGTGATCCCGGCGGCCAGCAGGGCCGGCGCTCCGGCGAGGAGCCAGGGCACCCCGGCGAACCCGGCGGACCCGCCGGCCCGGGCCCCGTCGGCGACCGCCGTGACGGTGACGTCCCCCCAGCCCGAGGGCGCCCCGGACCAGGACTCGGTCACCTTCACCTGCTGCCCCGGGAGCAGTTCGGGCGGTACGTCGGTCAGCTGCCGGGCGGCCGGCCCGCCCACGAAGAGGCCGTCGACCTTCAGGGAGACCCGCGGGTCGAGCTTGACGTTCCCGGTGTTGCGCAGCGTGTACGAGACGGTTGAGTCGCCGCCGCCGACCCATCCCGTCGGGGGGTTGTGCGCGGCGAACCGCACGTCCTCGACGGCGAGTCCCGGGCGTTGCGGGCCGTCGACGCGCAGGTAGATCCGGGCCCCGACACCGCGTTGGATGCCGAGGTAGGAGCCGGAGCCGGGCCGCACGCGGTCGTCGACGGCCACCAGGGCGCCGACGTGGTCGCCGGGCGCCGCGTCCTGGGGGACGGTGAGGGTGAAGCCGACCGTCAGCGACGAGTGCGCCGGGGTGGTGACGACGTCGTGCTCGGGCTTTCCCCAGGCGCCGACGTCGGTCTGCGCCTCCTCCCGGCCGCGTACGGCCAGTCCGCCGTCGCGTTCGGTGTTGTAGGCGTCCGCGACGTAGAGACGGAAGGTCAGCGGCTGGTCCGTGGTGTTGGTGACGACGGCGCGATCGGTGAACGTCGCGCCGGGGCGCGCGGACAGTTCGAAGGCCGCGCGGGGCGTGATCGCGGAGTCTGCGGGCCTGACCGACCATTCGCCGTTGTCCGCGGCCCGCGCCTGTCCGGGGGCCAGCGCCGCCGCGAGGACGACGAGGAGGGTGACAAGGGGTGCTCTGCGCATGGCTGGCCAGCTTTCTGGGCACCGGGTGCCGGACGCCTGGGCGTCCGGCACCCGGGTTCGCTCACAGGAGCGTGAGGGTGAGGGTTCCGGAGTAGTCGCCGACGGCGGTGAACTTCGGGATGTCGAGCGACACGGCGGCCCCCGCGGTGAAGTCACCGCCGGTCAGGGTGCCGTCCGGGGCCGACGCCAGGGTGGCACCGCCCTTGCCGACGATGCCGGGGCTGCCGGCCTGGCAGGCACTGGGGCTGCCGGCCTTGGTGGTGCAGGCCGGGGTCCAGCTCAGCCGGTCGGCGTCGATCTTTCCGCGCGGTCCGGTGAAGTCGGTGACCTTGCCGGTGAGCGACCAGCCCGTGCTGCCGCCGCGGTAGTCGGTGACGGTCACCGCGTTCAGCGATCCGGTCGAGGTACCGCCCGCACCGAAGGAGACCGGCGGGAGCCGGACGGCGTCGGTCGCGGCGGCCATCGAGAGCACACCCGCGGCGACCGAGGCGCCGATCCGCTGGTCCGTGCTCCCCGGGGTGCCGGTACCACCGGAGGGGTCGGTCGGGCCGGTCGGGTCGGTGGGGCCGCCGGGATCGGTCGGGCCGGCGCCGGCGGCGACCTTCCAGACCTGGCTGGATCGGCCGTCGCAGTCGTTCTGGACCAGCTTGGTGCCCGCCGTCGCGGATCCGCCCTGGAGGTCGAGGCACTTGTTGCTCTGCTTGCCGACGATGCGGACGTTGCCGTCGACCAGGCTCTCGAAGCGCCAGCGCTGGTTGTCGCCCCAGCCGCAGTCGTACTGGTCGACCTCGGCCCCGTCGGCGGTGGAGTTGTCCGCCACGTCGAGGCACTTCCCGCTGTGCTGGGCCAGCACGCGGACGTAGCCGTTGCTGTTGTCGGTGAAGCGCCATTCGCTGTTCAGTGCGCCGTCGCAGGCGCCCTGGACCACCCGCACGTTGTTGTCGGAGCTGCTGCCCGGCACAGTCGCGCAGAGACCGCTGCTCCCGTTGGTGATCGCGTTCAGCGGGTCGCCGCCCTTGCCGGCGATTCGGCCGGTCGCGGTGTCGATCGAGACTTCGGGGTACCACGGAAGGATCATGGTGGTGGCGTCGGGGAAGCCCAGCGGCAGCCAGACGTAGGTGGAGTCGTTGACGCGCTTCGGGTCGGACCACACGCCGGCCCAGCGGTCCCCCAGGTAGAGGTACGAGGTGGTCTCGCTGCCCTCCACCGGCAGGACGAAGGCGGTCTGCGAGTGGTGGCCGTCGGCGCTGCCGACGTCCTTCATCCCCGTCCAAGGCCCGCGGGGGCTCGGGGCGGTGGCGTACTTCTGCTGGTTCGGGTCCCAGTAGCTGGTGCCGGAGGTGAGCATGAAGTACACGTCACCGCGCTTGAACAGCGCGGGGGACTCCCGGTGCTGCCCGGGCCAGGGGTTCGCCACCAGGTCCTTCACCTGCGTGTAGTCGTCGCTGAGTTCGTAGATGAGCAGGTCGGCGTTGTCCCTGGCGGAGGAGATCATGTAGGCCTTGCCGGCGGCCTTGTCCTCGAAGACGGTGATGTCGCGGGACATGTGCTCCTCGCCGGAGCTGTCCTTGGGGCGGAAGGAGCCCTTCCACTCGTAGGGGCCGTCCACCGAGGAGGAGACCGCGACCGCCGCCCGGGCCTCGCCGTAGGAGTCGTCGGCCTCCTTGTGCATCCACATCACGTACTTCCCGGTTCTGCTGTTGTAAAGCACCTTCGGGCGCTCGATCAGCGCGGTGCTCAACTCCGGGTCGGACTCCTGGGTGAGGACGTGCCCCCGGGGCTCCCAGTGCTCCAGGTCGGTGGAACGGTACGCCGAAACGTAGCGGAACTTGTTGTCCTCGCCACGGTCCTCACCGAACCAGTAGTAGTAGTCGCCCACCTTGATCACCCCGCCCCCGTGCGCCTGGACGCCCGCTCCGGCGGTGTCGGCGAACTGGGTGCCGGTGGTGGTGGTGACCGGTGCGGCCAGCACCGCCGGCGCCAGGGCGGTCACGGGCAGGAGCAGGCCGACGAGGCCGGCGAGGACGGTTCCCACTCTTCGCATGCAGGTTCCCCGATGTCATCCGCGCGGCCTGGGGCATCCAGGTCAAGTCGCAAATCCCACTTGTGACTGAACAGATACCAACTATCGCGCACAGAAACGAACAATTTGGTGCCCAAGATTGACTCATCGGGGAAACATGTGTCAACACGTTCGCCATGTGTACGACATCTGCCCGTCACACCGTGGTCCGCCCGGCGGGGAAAGCCGCGGGGCGCCGACCCCGACCCCCGGTGATCCGGGGCGGGTCGACGTCGTACCGTGGTGCCGTGATCCTGCCTCTGCCCATCGGTGAGTTCGACGCCTACCTCTTCGACTGCGACGGGACCGTCGCCGACTCCATGCCCCTGCACTTCCTCGCCTGGCGGCAGGCGCTGGGGGAGTGGGGCTGCGAGCTCTCCGAAGAGCTGTTCCACGCCTGGGCCGGCCGAACGGTGCCCGACATCATCACGGACCTCAACGCCGAGCAGGGGCTGGCGATGCCGGTGGCGGTCGTCGCCGACCGCCACCTGGAGCTCTACCGGGAGATGCTGCCGAAGCTGGCCGCGGTGCCCGGCGTGCTCGAGCACATCGAGGACGCGCAGGGGCGGATCCCGTTCGCGATCGTCTCCGGCAGCAGCCGCGAGTCGGTGACGGCCTCGCTGACCACGCTGGGGCTGCTCGACCGCTTCGACGTGTTGGTCTGCGCCGGCGACTGTCCGCGGGCCAAGCCCGCCCCGGACCCGTTCCTGCTGGCCGCCCGGCAACTGGGCGTCGACCCCGGGCGCTGCCTGGTCTTCGAGGACGCCGACAACGGGATCCGGTCCGCGCAGGCGGCGGGCATGGCCTGGGTTCGCGTACCCGCGCCGCGGCAACGCCCGACCGCCCAGGGGTAGCACGCGGCCGGGATCCACGCCGGCTTCCGCCGGTCGACCGGTCCCGCGGACTTCGGGGGGTGGCGGCCAGGGTGTCGTCGAGCCACCGGTGGTGCGGGAACGGGCTGCGCGGCGGGTGGTTCAGCGGGCGCTGCCGAGGTTGCGGTCACCGTCGGAGCCTTCGAGCATCAGGGTGGTCTCCTCGATCCGGCGGAAGCGGCCGTCGGGCGCGAACTCGGCGAACAGGTAGACCTCCATGCGGACCGTGGAGCCGTCCTTCTTGACGACCTCCATGGTGTGGCGGTCGGCGTAGCGGTCGCCGTCCGCGAGTTCGTCGTGCACCTCGACCGAGCCGCCGGCCACCACCGTGCGCAGGTGGGCGATGTGGGCGAGGAACTCGGTGCGGTCCGCCCAGCTGCCGTCGGTGCGCTGGCGGTAGTCGGGGGCGAAGTGCCGCTCGGCGGCCTCGTCCAGGTCGAGACCCGGGGTGAGGAGCAGGTCGGTGAGCGCGGCGCGGATGTCGGTGCGGGCGCCGGTGCGGATGTCGGTGCGGATGTCGGTGCTGTTCATGGGATTCCTCCGATTGCGTACGGGAGCGGCCCGCCGTGGGGCGGTGCGCAAGTGCGTGCCTTGGGCACGCATCTGACTGTAGCGGAAAAGCGTGTGCCGCGCACGCTAATCTGGAGGGGTGACGGACTCGACAGGACAAGACATCGCCCACGCCCTCGGAGTGCTCCTGCGCCGGAGCACCCGCGCCCGCCTCTACGTCCGGCTGACCGAAGGGCTGGGTGAGGCCGTCGACGACCTCACCTATCCCGTCCTCAGCGGCCTCGCCCGGACCGGCCCGCGCAGCGCCGCCGACCTCGGCCGGGAGATCGGACTCGACCGCACCACCGTGACCCGGCGCGCCGACCGCCTGGAGCAGGCCGGCCTGCTGGAGCGCCGGCCCGACCCGGCGGACGGCCGCGCGACGCTGCTCGCCCTCGCCGGGGACGGCGACGCCGTCGTGGCGGCCACCAGGCAACGATTGACGGACGCCATCGAGGCCTCGCTCGCGGACTGGCCGCAGGCCGACGCCCGGACCTTCGCCCGCCTCCTGCGCCGCTTCGTCGAGGAGGGCCCCTTCGTCGCCGACCGCGACTGACCATCGCCGGAGCACCGGGCGGCCCGCTCCGGCCCACGCCCGGCGCCGCGGGCCGTGGGCCGTGGGCCGTGGGCCGTGGACGGCCGACGGGGGAAGGCCGACCGCGTACGCCGTCACATCGGCGGGTGCGAGGTGCTCCCCCCTCGGCCGCCGCGCCCGTCGGCCCCGTCGTGCCAGTCGACCCCGCCGCGCCCCTCGGTCGCCGCGCCCCGCCGGTCCCGCAGTGGCCGTCCGCCCGCGGTGGAGGAGCCGGGGCAGGCACAGGCGCAGAGCCTCCAGTGGTGGACGGCAAGGCATCGGGGCCGGACCTGTGGTGGGCGTCGCCACAGGCCTGTGAAGCAGTCGTGTCGGTGCCGCGATTTTCCGTTCAGGGTCTACCGGGGCGAGTCTCCCGCTGCTTCAATGGCCGCCATCAACTCCCCTCTCCCTCCTGCCACTTACGGCACCTGACCCTCGGGACTCCCTGATGACTACGCGCGTCGACCCGTTACCGCGTCGAGCACTTCTGGTGCTGCGCCATGTGGCCCTGCTGGCCGTCTTCGCCTCCCTGCTGGTCTTCTTCGCCGGGGCGCAGCCCGCCCAGGCCGCCCCCGCCTGCGGGGTGCTCGCCTCCGGCGCCGCGCCGCAGGCCACCGCCGCGGTGAACTCCGCCTGCGGGCTGATCGGCACCCCGTATTCCTGGGGTGGCGGCCACGGTGCGCAGCCCGGACTGTCGTACGGGATCTGCGACGCCTCCAACGGCGCTCCGAACGACTGCCACGTCCGGGGCCTGGACTGCTCCGGCATGGTGCGTTACGCGTACTACCTGGCGGTGGGCACCGATGTGATCAACGGGGTGACCACCACCCAGTGGCCCTCCGCCCGGGCCGTCGCCCGTTACTACCGTGCCGACGGCACGGCGCCGTTGCTCCCGGGGGACTTGGTGTTCTTCGGCAACACCGCCTCGACCATCCACCATGTGGCGATGTACCTGGGCCAGGGCTGGATCGCGGAGGCACCGTACTCCGGCGGCCAGGTCCAGGTGGCGGCGCTGTCTTCGCACGGTGACTACTACGGCGCGATCCGCCTCTACGGTCCGGGCGGCGGGAACCCCAACCCGCCGCCCGGTGGCGGCCAGTACTGGGTGGACACCTTCGCCAACGCGTCGGTGTTCGGCTCGCCCACCAGCACCAGCAGTACGGGGACGCTGTACCAGGGCACCAACTACGTGTTCTGCAAGGCCTGGGGGCGGCAGATCTCCAGTGGGAGCAGCTTCAACCACTGGTGGCTGAAGACCGATCCGGACGTCGGCCCGGGCGGTCAGTGGGTGTCGGCGTACTACTTGTCCCGCTGGGGCAACGACGTGGCCAAGGACAACAACGGCACCGTGATCCCGGACTGTCCGGGCGGCTCGACCACCACGCCTCCGCCGCCGACCGCTTCCAAGTACTGGGTGGACACCTTCGCCAACGCGCCGGTGTTCGGCTCGCCCACCAGCACCAGCAGTACGGGGACGCTGTACCAGGGCACCAACTACGTGTTCTGCAAGGCCTGGGGGCGGCAGATCTCCAGTGGGAGCAGCTTCAACCACTGGTGGCTGAAGACCGATCCGGACGTCGGCCCGGGCGGTCAGTGGGTGTCGGCGTACTACTTGTCCCGCTGGGGCAACGACGTGGCCAAGGACAATAACGGCACCGTGATCCCGGACTGCTGATCCGGCCCGGCCCGGCACCCGGTCGCTGACCGGTTCCCCGTACCGGGTCGCTGACCGGTTCCCCGTACCGGACGGTGCCGCCGTCCGGTACGGGGAGCCGGCGGTCAGGCTTCGGCGGGGCGGCCGGCGTCGGAGAACGGCAGCAGGTCACGGTCGCCGAGCGGGCGCCGTACGGCGGCCGGGGCGGGCTCCTCCGTACCGGGCGGCCGGCGGAACACCGGAGCCGTCGCGACGGGCAGCGGCCCGGTGCGGACGGCGGCCGCGGAGTCGTCCGCGGCGGGGTCGGAGAAGGGCTGCCCGAGCGGGCGGCGGTTGAGGGTCATGATCCAGTCTCCCAGGTCGGGCCGCCTGCTTCGACCAGGGGGCCGGGTGAACTCGGGCTCGGCCGCCCGGCTCAGTGCCCGCCCTCGCGCTGGTGCCTGCCGGGAGTGGTGCCGAAGGCGAGCCGGAAGGCCTCCACGAAGGCACTCGGCGACGAGTAGCCGGTGGCGGCGGCGACGGCGGTGACCGAGTGGCCGGCGGCGAGCAGGGTCAGGGAGTGCTGCAGGCGCAGCTGCGTCCGCCACTGCGGGAAGCTCATGCCGGTGTCGCGGCGGAACAGCCGGCTGAGGGTCCGCTCGGAGGCGCCGACCGCCGCGCCGAGCCGGGCCAGCGAGCGCTGGTCGGCGGGGTCGGCGACGAGCAGGTCGGTGACGTCGCGCAGTCGGGGATCCGACGGTGTCGGCAGCAGCAGTTCCAGCGGCGGGGCCTGTCGCAGCTGGTCCAGGGCGACCTGCTCCAGGGTGCGGAGCTGTTCGCCGGCGGGCGGGTCCGGCCCGCTGAGGAGGGCGATGACCTCGCGCAGCAGCGGGGTCACGGCGAGCACGGCCGGCTGCTCCAGTCGCAGCGGGTTGACCTCGGCGGGGAATGCCAGGCAGCGCAGCTCGGCCGGCCCGTAAGCCTGGTGGGCGTGCGGGACGCCCGCCGGGAGCCAGACCGCGCGGTGCGGCGGGACGACCCACCGGCCGTCCGGCGTGGACACCCGGAGGACTCCCCGGCCCGGGCAGATCAGCTGGTTCGCGGTGTGGAAGTGCCACTCGACGCGCTCGCCGTGCGCCAGCGGCCGGCGGGTCGGCTCGTGCGGATGCTGGCGGAATTTCGACATTGTTTGTCAGAGTAACGGAAGCCGACCACCCGGCGCTCCCGGCAGGCTGAGGCCCGTACCCGCAGCAGGCCGATCCGGGAGGTCGATCCACGGCATGAACAGCCGTACGCAGGACAGCAGGCAGCACGGCGGCGGGCGGCGCACCGACCGGCCGGGGCCAACCGCGCCGACCGCGCCGACCGCGCCGACCGCGCCGACCGCGCCGACCCCGACCACGCCGACCGGACCGCTCGATACGGCGCCGCTCACAGCAGCACCGCTCAAGGCGGCACCCGCGGAGCCCGGCGTCTGGCGCCGGATGCGGATGTGGGGCGTCGCGCACGCGGTGGACGACCTGTACCAGGGCCTGGTCCCGGCCGTGGTCCCCTACTTCGTGCTGGAGCGCGGCTACGGCTACGTGGCGGCCGGCGGGCTCACCCTCGCCGCGACGCTGGGGAGTTCGGTGCCGCAGCCGTTCGTCGGCCTGGCCGTCGACCGGAGGCGGCTCGGCTGGTTGGCGGCCGCCGGGGTGGCCCTGGCGGGCCTGGGGCTCGGCCTCTCGGGGCTGGTGCCGTCCTACCCGGCCGTGTGGCTGCTGGTGCTGCTGTCCGGCCTCGGGGTTGCGATGTTCCACCCGGCCGCGGGCAAGGCCGCGCGTGAGGCGGCGGGGGAGAGCACGGCGGCGATGGGCGTCTTCGCGGCCGGTGGCAGCGTCGGGTTCTTCCTGGCTCCCGTCCTGGCCACGCCGGCGCTGGTGGCCTGGGGAGTGGGTTCGACGGTGCTGTTCGTGCCGCCCGCGCTGCTGATGGCGTACGTGTTGTTCCGGGACCGCCACCGGCAGCGCGCGCTGGCCGCCGCCCGCGCGGGGGTGCCGGTCGGCACCGACCGCTGGGGGCCCTTCCTGCTGCTGACCGCCGTCGAGGTGGTCCGCTCGGTGGTCTTCTTCGGGGTGAGCACCTTCGTGACGTTGTACTGGTTGCGTGATCTGCACGCCTCGCAGGCGCTCGGCGGGGTGGCCCTGACCTGCTTCCTCGGCGGCGGGGTGGCGGGCACGCTCGGCGGGGGGCGGATCGCCGACCGGATCGGGCTGGTGCGGACCGTCCGGCTGGGTACGGCGCTCGCCGTTCCCGCCCTGCTCGGCCTGCGGCTGATGCCGGGCCAGTACCAGCCGCTGCTGTTCGCGGTGCTGGCGGGCGCCGCGCTCAACCTGCCCTTCGCGGTCCTGGTGAAGCTCGGCCAGGACTATCTCCCCACCCGGCCGGGCACGGCCGCCGGGGTCACCCTGGGGCTGGCGGTGAGCGTCGGTGGCCTGATCGCGCCGGTGCTCGGGCTGCTCGCCGTGAGCCACGGCCCGCGCGGGGTGCTGCTGGTCCTGTGCGCGGTGCCGCTGCTGGGAGTCGGGCTGGCGTCCTTCCTCGCCGAGCCGGAGCGGGCCGGCGCCGGGCCGCGGTGACCGGGCACCGGGCCGGGCTGCCCCGTGCCTGGCCGGGCCGGTGCGATTCCGCCAGGTGGAAGGGTTGCATTGCCCCTCCCGGATCATTATCGTCACCCTGACCATAATGTGCAGGAGGGGCCGTGCCCATCACCGAATTCCTGAGCGACCTCACCGCGCCGCTCACCACCGTGCTCGGCCATGTCGGCGGCGACGAGGTGACCTGGGCCGAACTGCTCGGCTTCGCCACCGGCGCGGCCTGCGTCTGGCTGACCGTCAAGGGGAAGACCTGGAACTTCCCCGTCGGCATCGCCAACAACGTCTTCTTCCTGGTCCTCTTCGCCGGCGCCCGGCTCTACGCGGACGCCGCCCTCCAGGTGGTCTTCCTCGCCCTCGGCGCGCACGGCTGGTGGCAGTGGCTGCGCGGCGGGGCCGACCGCACCGGCGTCGGCGTCCGCCCCGCCGGGCCCCGCCTGCTGGCCGTCACCTCGGCCCTGCTCGTCCCGGCGACCTGGGGGCTCACCGTCCTGCTCGCCCGGGCCGGGGACAGCGCCCCGTTCTGGGACGCCCTCACCACCGCCCTGTCACTGGCCGCCCAATGGCTGCTCAACACCAGGCGGATCGAGACCTGGTACTTCTGGATCGCCGCCGACCTGGTCTACATCCCGCTCTACCTCAGCAAGTCGCTGGACCTCACCGCCCTCGTCTATCTGCTGTTCCTGGGCCTCTGCGGACTGGGCCTGCGGGCCTGGCGCCGCGACCTGGCCGCCGCCGCGGCCCCGCAGCTGACGGCGGTGCCGGCATGAGCGCGCGGTTCCGGCACGGCCTGTTGATCGGCAAGTTCTACCCGCCGCACGCCGGCCACCACTTCCTGATCCGCAGCGCCGCCGACGCCTGCGACCTGGTCACGGTCGTGGTGATGGCCGCCGACGTCGAGTCGATACCGCTCGCGGCCCGGGTCTCCTGGGTCGCCGAGGCCTGGGCCGGTGACCCGCACGTCCGGGTGGCCGGCGTGGTCGACAACCTGGCCGTCGACTACGACAGCGAGGCGGCCTGGGACGGGCACGTCGCGCTGATGCGGGACGGTGTCGCCCGGGCGGACGCCGCCGACGGCCGCGCTCCGGCGGTGGACGCGGTGTTCAGCTCCGAGCCCTACGGCACCGAACTGGCCCGCCGCTTCGACTCCGCCGCCGTCCTGCTCGACCAGGGGCGTGACACCTTCCCCGTGTCGGGGACGAAGGTCCGCGCCGACCCCGCCGGGTACTGGACGGAGCTGGAGCCGCCCGTCCGCGCCTGGCTGGCCCGCCGGGTGGTCGTGCTCGGCGCCGAGTCCACCGGCACCACCACGCTCTCCCGCGACCTCGCCGCCGCACTGCGCACCAGAGGCGGGCCGCACGCCCTGACCGGCTGGGTGCCCGAGTACGGCCGGGAGCTGACGGCCGCCAAGCTCGCCGTCGCCCGGGCCGTCGCCGACCCGGCCGGCCCGCCGCCGACCGTCTTCGACCTGGAGTGGGACGACCGGGACTTCGAACTGGTCTGCCGCCGGCAGAGCGCCGCCGAGGACGGGGCCGCCCGCGCCGGCGGCCCCGTCCTGGTCTGCGACACCGACGCCCTCGCCACCACCGTCTGGCAGGAGCGCTACCGGGGCGCCGTCACCGGGCCGGTCCGGGAGCTCGCCGCCGGCCTGCCACCGCGCGCCCTCTACCTGCTCACCTCCGACGAAGGCGTCCCGTTCGACGACGACGGCCTGCGCGACGGCGAGCATCTGCGCCCCTGGATGACCGGCCGCTTCCGCGAGGTGCTGGCAGCCGGCCGGACCCCGTGGCTGGAGCTTCGCGGCGACCGGGTGCAGCGGCTGGAACAGGCGCTGGCGGCCGTCGACGCGCTGCTCGCCGAAGGCGTGCCACTGGCGGACCCGCTGGGCTGATCCGGCGCCGCCGCGGCCGTCGCACCGGCCGGCGCGGCTGCGCCCGCTCGGGCCGCCTGCCCGACCACCGGTCGGTCAGGCCTGCTGCTCCTCGTGCGCGGCCTGCTCCGCGGCCACCGCCGCCGCGATGTGCGTCTCGGCGGCCGCCTTGTCGATCCCGAGACCGGTCAGCAGGCCGTCACCGTCCTCGAGTTCCAGCAGGGCGAGCAGGATGTGCTCGGTGCCGACGTAGTTGTGGCCCAGTCGCAGCGCCTCCCGGAAGGTGAGCTCCAGCGCCTTCTTGGCCCGCGCGTCGAACGGGACCAGCTCGGGCACCTCGGCGACGGCCGGCGGCAGCGCCGCGACGGCCGCCTGCCGGACGGCGTCGGCGGTGACGCCCTGCGCGGTGATCGTCCCCACGCCGAGCGCCTCCGGCCGGCCGAGCAGGCCCAGCACCAGGTGCTCGGGGCGGATCTCGCTGTTGCCCGCCGCGTAGGCCTCGTTCTGCGAGGTCATCACGACACTGCGGGCGTCGTCGGTGTAGCGCCCGAAGCCCTGGCTGGGGTCGAGGTCCGGCTGGGCACCGGAGGACTTGGGGACGAACCGCTTCTGGGCGGCCTGCTTGGAGACGCCCATGCTCCGGCCGATCTCCGTCCAGGAGGCGCCGGAACGGCGCGCCTGGTCCACGAAGTGGCCGATCAGGTGGTCGGCCAGCTCGCCGAGGTGGTCGGCGGCGATGACCGCGCCGGAGAGCTGGTCGAGAGCGTCGGGGTGCACCTTCTTGATGGCGTCGATCAGGTCGTCGAGCCGGACGGGGGCCGTGATGCGGGTCGGATTCGTCATGCGTCAACCATAGGTTGACGATCTGCTGTCGTCAACCACTGGTTGACGACAGCGGATCGGGTGCGGACCAGCGACCCCAGGCGCCCTCGCCGGCGGCCTTCCGGGCGTACTCCGCGACCTCGCGGGGCGCCCGGCCCAGGGCCTCCTGGACCCCGGACACCAGATGGGCGTTGCGCCCGTCCGTGATCAGGTCGATGAGGTCCGCGAACTCCGCCGGGAGTCCACCGGCCACCAGTCCGGCCCGGTACTCCTCCTTGCCCACCGGCGCGTAGCCGATCGGACGCCCGGTGGCCCCGGACGGCTCGGCGCCGACCCCCTCCAGCACGGCCTCCCAGGTGGACGGGTCCTCCCGGTCGAACGGCGGCCGCGCCCCGCGCGAGCCGATCCGCACCGGCAGCCCCCGGGCGGTGAGCCGCGCCGCGACCCGGCGGCCGGTCCTGCAGTCGCCGCCACCGAACGGGCCGACGAGTCCCGGGCCGCCCCCGACCGGCGGCCGCTCGGCGCCCTGCTGGCCGCGAACCTCGTCTCGATCACCGGCAACGCCCTCGCCGGCATCGGTGTGCCGTGGTCCGTCCTGCAGACCACCGGCAGCGCCGCCCGGGCAGGCGTGGTGGCCTTCTGCGGGATGCTGCCCCTGGCTCTCACGCTGGCCGTCGCCGGAGTCGCCGCCGGGATCCTCCACCCGATCGTCTCGACCGTGCTGTACGAGCTGGTGCCGCACACCCTGCGCAGCCGGTGACGGGCGTCCTGGCGGCGGGCGTGTTGCTGGCGACGCCGCTCGGCGGCCTCGCCTGCGGCTACCTGTTCGACCGGGCCGGGCTGACGACGGCCCTCGCACTCCTCGGCGGGGCGTACCTGCTGATCACGCTCTGCCCGCTGGCCTTCCCGTCCTGGCGCCGGATGGACAGCACGAGCGGCGCCGGGACGAGCCGGTAGGTGCCGGGCCGGTTCCGGCACTACCATGCGGCCATGACCGGCCGAACACCTCTCCCGCTGCTCTTCCTGGATGTCGACGGACCTCTCATCCCGTTCGGCGGGACGCTCCGCGAGTACCCCGCCCCGCAGTACCCGACGCCGGCGGCCGGGGCCGCCGCCAATCCGCTGCTGGCCAGGCTCGACCCGGCGCTGGGGCCCCGACTCGCGGCGCTGCCATGTGAGTTGGTCTGGGCCACCACCTGGATGGACGACGCCAACACCGACGTGGCGCCCCGGGTCGGCCTGCCCGACCTACCGGTGCTGGACCCGCCGGAGCTGTCCGAGGCGCAACAGCGGGAGGACGAGTACCGGGGACTGCACTGGAAGACCCGGGCCCTGGTCGGCCGGGCCGGCGGCAGGCCGTTCGCCTGGGTCGACGACGAGATCACCGCCGCCGACCGCGCCTGGGTCTCCGCGCACCACCGGGGGGCCGCCCTGCTGCACCGCGTCGACCCCCGCAGCGGACTCACCGGGGCCGACTTCGCCGCGCTCGACGACTGGCTGCGCGGCCCCGGCGCGCCTGCGGGGTGACACCCGGCCGCTCCGGGGCGGGCGCACGCCGCGGGACAACCGGGTTCGCAGTACCGGGAGTTCCGGCCTCAGGCGAACAACTGGTCCAGGTCGAGCCGGAGGTGCGCGGTACCGGTGAGCACGTGCAGGACGTCCCCGCGCCCGGTCAGGTGTACTGCTCGGTGGCCGCCGGTCCGTCGGGCAGGAGCGGCGCGGGTCAGAGCACCCGGGCGGTCGCGCCGTACCCCAGGGCCCGGGAGGCGGTCTGCGCGTCGACGGCCAGGCCCGGGTCGGGGCGCCAGTCCGCCATCAGGGTCAGGCCGGGCTCGACGAGTTCCATGCCCTCGAACCAGGAGGCGATCACCTTGCGGTCGCGGACGTACAACTGCTGGCCCACGCCGGCGAGGTAGGCGTCGGTCATTCTGCCCACCTGGATCCGGGTGGTCTCGTCGGCGAGGTCGTCCGAGAGGTGCGAGATCGACAGGTAGCTGCCGGGGGCACAGGCGTTCCGGTAGGCGTCCACCAGCGCGGCCGGGTCCTGGGCGTCGTCCACGAAGACCAGCAGGCCGCCCATCAGGATGCCGACCGGCCGGCTGAGGTCGATCAGTTCGCGGGTGCTGGGGTGCGACCACACCTGCTCCGGGTCGCGGCCGTCGGCCTCGATCATGGCGATGAGCGGTTCGCCGGCGAGGATCTCCTCGCCGTGCCGGACGGCCGAGGGCTCGCAGTCGACGTAGACCACCCGGGCCTGCGGATTGCGGGCGTGGGCCACCTCGTGGGTGTTGTTCACGGTGGGCAGGCCCGAGGCGAGGTCGATGAACTGGTCGATGCCCTGGGCCACCAGGAACCGTACGGAGCGGCGCAGCCAGTCCCGGTTGGCGCGCGCCAGCAGGTCGACGCTGGGCAGCATGGTCCTGATCCGCTCTGCCTTCTCGCGGTCGACCTCGAAGTTGTAGAGCCCGCCCAGGTAGTAGTCGTAGATCCGCGCGATGTTGGCGACGTCCACGACGGCCGCGGGGCGCTCGGCGAATGTGGTCATGAGGTGATCCTTCGCGTCGGATGGCCGGGCGCCACGGCGGTGCGCGGCCTGCGCCAGATCATATAGTGACGATCTTTCAATTCGTCTGCCACAGAAGCAGATTGGGTCTACGAAAGCCGTCCGACGGTCCGAGGGTCCGCCACCGGCGCCCGCTGGGCGGCCGGCCCGTTCGCCGGTCGGACGCACCGTCATGCCCGGGGCCCCGCCCGGGCGTCGGCGGCGGTCGACCCGCCACCGCGCCCCGGCGCGGAATACGTCGGCCATTGACAGGCGGTGGCGTGGCTCGATGTAATTCTGCTGCACGGAGCACCGACCGATTCCGGCTGCTCCCGGGGGAAAGCGGGAATCATGGGCGCGAATATCGGACCGGCCCTTGCGGGACATTCCAGGATCGCCTCGCTGTACGAGCGCGACCGGACCTGCCAGACGCTCGGAATAGCGCTGGACGAGGTGTCCGCGGGGCGCGCCCTGATGCGGATGCGGGTGACCGACGGCATGGTGAACGGGTACGGGATGGCGCACGGCGGCTACCTGTTCCTGCTGGCCGACGCCGCCTTCTCGTACGCCTGCAACAGCTACGGCCAGGTCACTGTCGCGCAGGCCGCCCAGGTCACCTTCCTGGCCCCGGCCGCGGTCGGCGACGAACTGGTCGCCGAGGCGGTGGAGCGGGCGCGCTCCGGGCGCAACGGCGTCTACGACGTGACCGTCCGGCACGCCGCCGGGAAGGTCGTGGCGGAATTCCGCGGCCAGAGCGTGGCCCTCGGCGGAATTCCGCAGGGCGCCTGACCGGAAGACCCCCGCAGCGCCCCGGGCGGGGAGAGCGTGCATTCATCGGAATTCCATGCGCCCGTCCGGTTCCGTTCCCCGCGGGGCGTCCGGGGATTACCTTTCGGAGGCCGGCGCGGTCGTGACGGGTGCCCGGACCGCGCGCATACGGCCCGCGTCCGCGACGGGCCCGCCGGGCGACGGCCGTCACCCGCGGGCCCGCCCCGGGCCCGGGTCAGGCCGGCGGGCGTTCGTCCAGCACCTGTTGGAGCTTGCCGGTCCGCGGGTTGGTGACCAGTTCGGAGCGCGGCACCCACTCGACGATCAGGTGGTGGACGGCTCCGGACGCCACCTCCGCCGGGTAGAGCGGCCGGGCGGTGTAGACGGCTTCGACGAGCCGGTCCGCCAGGTCGGCAGGCGGCTCCTCGGTGTACCCGAGGCGCAGGACCAGGCCGTCCCGTCCGTCCCAGCGGCGTTGCACCATCTGCATGCCGGCGATGACGTGGTCGGGGTCGGCGGCGACCAGCACCGCGCGGATCTCCTCGGTCGGCATCGCGACCGTGCCGACCCGGGCGCCCTCGAGGGATCGGCCCAGCAGCCGGAACCGCTGTCGCCCGGGGTCGACCCACTCGGCGCGGTCGCCGGTGGGGTAGCGCAGGATCGGCATCAGGGTGCGGAAGAGGTTGGTGACCACCACCCGGCCGGGCATCCCGGGTTTGGTCACCGGCTCGCCGGTGACCTCGTCCACCAGCTCCACCAGCGTGCGGTTGGGGAAGGCCTCGTGCACCCGGACGTCGTCGCCGGGCACCGGCGCGCCGACCAGCCCGGCGTCCACCGAGGCGTAGCCGACCGAGGAGACGGCCGCCTTCGGGAAGGCCCGGGACAGGATCGGCCGCAGGTCGGCGAAGAGCAGGTCGCCGCCGAAGAGCAGCAGTTCCACCGAGTCGGCGACCTGGCCGCGCCGGACCAGGCACTCGGCGACCGCGCTGAGTTTCATCGGCTCGCCGGCCAGGACGTGCACGCCGAACCCGTCGATCAGGTCGGCGATCCAGTCGTCGGACGCGGCGCCACCGACCGGGAGGCGGACGTTGTCCACCGGCGCGTGGTGCAGCGCGTTCTCGATGTAGAGGAACCCGCCGTACAGTTCGCCGGCGCAGAACAGGTTGGCCACCCGGTGGCCCGGCTTGAGCCCGGCCTGGACCATGCCGGCGCCGAAGGCCGTCACCGAGTCGGCGTGCTCGGTGCGCGACCAGGGGGAGAACTTGGGGACGCCGGTGGTGCCGCCGGTCTTGTAGACGCCGGCGTCGGTCAGCGGGCCGGTCAGCAGGCGGTTGTCCGGCCAGGTGTTCGCGGCCCAGAAGGCCACCTGGTCGATGACGGGCAGCTGGGTGATGTGCGAGACCGTCCGCGGTACGTCGCGGTACAGCTCCGCGTAGAACGGCGAGTGGGTGCGGGCGTGGTCGACCAGCTCTTGAAGCGGCTTCGCGGGCACTGCCTCTCCTACCTTTCGGGGGAATCCGGTTGCCCGATCCAGGTGCGGGCGAGCCGCTGCACGGCGCTGCCGTCCCGGTCGGTGAGTTTCTGGTCCAGGTACGCGGCGGCCCACCGGCCGGTCGGCACCCGGAAGGCCGGCCGCTCGGCGCGCAGGGTGTCCACGACGACGTCGGCGACCTCCCGGGCCGGCTGCCCGGCCCCCTCCCAGCCCTGGCCGCCGACCCAGTCGAGGTAGTCGGCGAAGGTGGGCGCGTAGGGGCCGGAGGCGGCCTGGAGGGTCGTCCGGTCGATGTCCGGGAAGACCCCGAACGAGGTGTCCGGCACGAAGCCCGGCACCACGACGGAGACCCGCACGCCGTGCGCCCAGGCGACCGGGGCCAGGCTCTCCATGAACCCCTCGACGGCGAACTTGGCCGCACAGTAGCCCTCGTTGAACGGCTGGCCGACGATCCCGTGCACGCTGCCGATCGTCACCAGCCGCCCCCGGGCGGCCCGCAGCAGCGGCATGGCGGCCCGGGCCACCTCGATCACGCCGAAGAAGTTGACCTCCAGGTTGGCCCGCAGGGCGGCCGTCGTGGACATCTCCAGGGTGGGGTCGGAGTTGGAGACGCCCGCGTTGTTGACCACCGCGTCCAGCCGGCCGTACGTCCGCGCGACCCCGTCGACGCAGGCGGCGACGGAGTCGGCGTCGGTGACGTCCAGGCGGCGGACGTCCAGGGTGACACCGGCCTTGTCGGCGGCCGCGCGCAGTGCCGCGTCCCGTCCCGGCTCCCGCATGGTCGCCACCGTCGTGAAGCCGGCCCGGGCGGCGGCGACCGCGGTGGCCAGCCCGATGCCCGAGGAGGTTCCGGTGATCAGCACGACCTGGTGATCCGCCGTCATGAGGCGCTGTCCGCCAGCGCCGGATCGGTGCCGGCGGCCGGATCGGGGCCGGCCGCCGACGCCTTCTCGCGGGCGGCCGCGTCCAGCAGCGGCTGGATCCGGACGGCGGCCAGGAAGGAGCACGCGGCCAGCAGGGTGCCGGCGGCCATCACGGCGCGGGCGGCGTCCAGGATCCCCAACGGGCCGGTCAGCAGGGTGACGGCCAGGCCGCCGGCCAGGGCGGCCAGCGGGATCACGCCCCAGGTGACCGTCCGGAACGCCGCGTGCATCACGCCCTGGTGCTGCGCGGACATCCGCGACTGCCGGGTGGGCGCACTGCACACGTTGATGCAGGACATGAAGAAGCCGTAGCAGCCCATGGTCACGGCGATCACCGGCGCGGCGGGGAGCGCGGGCGCGGCGAGCACGCCCAGCCCGACCAGGCAGTGCAGCAGCAGCGCCCAGGCCAGTGTCCGGCCGGTGCCGAGGCGTTCGCTGATCCGCGGCGCCACCACGGCGCCGACCAGGGCGCCCACCGCCGCCACCGACATGGCAGCGCCGAAGGCGCCGACCGACAGGCCGAGCCCGCGGTAGGCGAGGACGGGCAGGACGGTGACGAAGACCGGGCCGCCGCAGTTGAGCGTGACGGCGGCGACGACCACCCGCCGCAGTACCGGGTCGGCCCAGTTCAGCCGGAACCCGGCCGTCAGCCGCTCCCGGACGGACCCGGTGACCACGGTCCTCTCGCCCCAGGGCCGCATCGCGCGGAAGCAGACGGCGGAGACCAGGTAGCTGGCCGCGTCCACCAGCAGGGCGGCCACGCCGAGGGCGCTGTAGAGGCCGGCCGCGATCGAGGGCCCGGCCACCTCCGACACCGATCCGCTGCCCTCCAGCCGGGAGTAGGCGCGGACGAGGTGCTGCTCGGGCACGACCGCGGGGACGGCGACCAGGTAGCCCACGTTGAAGAAGATCGTCGCGCCGCTGATCACCGCCACGCAGCCGAAGAGCAGCGGCGTGGAGAGCTGGTCGAGCCAGTAGGCGAGCGGGATGACCGCCACCGCCACCAGCCGGACCAGGTCGCAGGTGAGCATCGTCCGGCGCTTGTCCCAGCGGTCGACCAGCACACCGGCGATCGGCCCGAGCAGCGGGATGCCCAGGTACTGGGCCATCGCGACGACGCCGACCTGGAGGGCGCTCGCGTGCAGGACGAAGATCATCAGGGTCGGCACCACGAAGACGGTGACCCGGTCGCCGACCGTGCTGACCGTCTGTCCGGCCCAGAACAGGTTGAACCCGCCTCCCAGGGAGACCGGGCGTCGGGGCTTCCTCATGACTCCTCCCGGACGACCAGGCGGGAGGTCTTGCCGGTCCGGTCGTTGCTGATCAGCTCGTCGGCCGGGCGGACCTGGAAGGATTCCGGATCGTGCTGGAAGGCGGTGCTCAGGGTGAAGGTCGCCGACAGCAGCTCCCGGCGCAGCCTTTCGGCGTCGGGGGCGGACTTCCCAGGGAGGTCCGGGGCGGTCAGCAGCAGGACCTCCACCGTGGCGGCCCGGCCCTGCCGTTCGGTGATCACCACCTGCGCCCGGGAGACGCCTGGCTCCCGTTCCGCCCGCCCGACGATCTCGTCCACGTCCAGGCCCAGGCCGCGGACCTGCACCACGCTGTCCCGGCGGCCGAACACCCGCATCGCCCGGCCGGGCCGCCCGCACGGGCAGGACACCAGCCGGCCCGCGTCGCCCGTCCGGTAGCGCAGGACGGGGTTCAGCATCTCCGGGTCGAGCGTGGTGAAGTCCAGCAGGTCGTCCGGGCCGACGTGCACCAGCTGCTGCGGGAGGGTGTGGAAGGTGTCCGCCGGGCAGTCCGGGGTGTTGGTGCCCACCACCCAGGTCTCGGTGCTGCCGAACATCCCCCAGCGCCGGGCCTGCGGCGCGACCTCGGCCATGTCCCGCTCCAGCTGGGGCTGCCAGGCCTCGCCGAGCCAGAGCACCTTGCGCAGGGCCGGCAGCTTCAGCCCGGCGGCCCGCGCGTGCGCGAACCAGGTCTGCAGCACGCTTGGTGTCCCGCCGATCGCGGTGACGCCGCGGGCGGCGAAGAATCCCAGCCAGTCCTCGTACTCCTCCCTGGTCACCGAGCCCAGCGCGATCACCTGGCAGCCGGACAGGTCGGCCAGGGCCGCCGCCAGGAAGTGCGCGCCCCACATCCGGCCGGCGCCCCAGGCGTTGACGAAGACGTCCTCGCGGTCCAGCGGCCGCCAGTGCGCGTGCACGCCGGCCATGTAGAAGCCGGTGGGCGCGTGGCCGACCTTGGGCGCGCCGGTGCTGCCGCCGCTCTGGAACAGCCAGGTGGCCCCGTGCTCGGCCCGGGGCTCCAGGTGGGCCAGGGCGGTGTTGAGGTCGTCCTTCGCCATCGGCGGCAGGGCGGCGAGGTCGTCCAGGGTGCGGACCTCCTGGTCCGCGGGGTAGCGCGCGGCCAGCCCGGGCACGGACTTCAGCAGGCCGAGCGACCGGTGGGCGACGTGCAGGCGCGGCTCGGCCGCCGCCGGCGGGAGCGAGAAGTCGTCCGTCATGCCGTCACCGTCCTGGGGGCGATCCCGGCCGGGCGGCCGTTCGTGCCGTTGGCCAGCCACTTGGCGTGCGCGGTGCGGTAGGCGGCGAAGCGGGCCCGGGTGATGTCCCGCTGGAGGGTGCGGTGCGGATCGTCGAAGTCGGGCGCGATCACCCCGTCCGGCTCCAGCTCGGAGAACCAGAACCGCTCGCCGTCGTGCAGGAAGTCGATGCAGAAGAACGGGATCGGCAGCCGCTCCGCGAAGTACGCGGTGGCCGCGGCCAGTTCGTCCGGTACGGGCGGGAACTCCATGGCGCCGCCCCGGCTGGCGTTGGCCACCGGCGAGCCCGGCCCCGGGATCCGCTTCATCACGGCGTACGGCTCGCCGTCCACCACGTACACCCGGTAGTCGACGGTGCCGTCGCCGAGGTAGGGCTGGACCACGAGGGTGGTGTCGCCGCCCTGCGCCAGGCTGGCCAGGCCCCGGATGTCCTCGGGGCCGCGGGCCAGGTTGATCCCGCCGCCGCCGCACCACCCGGCCGGCTTGACCAGCGCCGGGTAGGTCACGTTCCTGAGCGCCACTTCGTGGAGGTTCTTGTCGACGTCGCGGCCGGTGCCGATCCGGACGGTCGGGATCGGCGGCACCGGGGAGCCGCCGAGGTGCAGCAGGGTGGCCAGCTTGTCGTTGCCGATCAGCGACACCTGCGGCGGGAACGGCAGGTAGAAGCCGCTCTGTTCGAGCACGGCGTAGAGCGCGTACTGGTTGAAGATGTCCATCGACTGGTAGGGCAGCGAGTACAGCGCGGTGACGAAGAGGGTGTCCTGCGGGGAGACCGGCTCGCCGTCCACGTAGACCTGGGGCCTGCCGGTGACGGTGGCGTCCACGGTCACCGCGTCCGGCGCGTGCCTGGTCCAGCTCATGCCCAGGCCCTCGGCGACCTCGGCGTAGAGGTTCCAGAAGAAGTCCGGCCACATGGCGGCGGCCCGGGTGGACTCCCGGTCGGGGAAGATCCAGCACATGCGGCGCAGCGGGCCGTCGGAGGCGGACGCCGGGCCGTCGGGCTCGCGCGTCGTCGGGGGTTTGGTCATCGTGATCCTCACGGAGAAGCGTCACCGGGGTGTGGGCGGGGGAGGTGCGTGGCGGCACGGACGGGTTCGCGCCGGGGTGGGGGTGGTGCCGCCCGGCTCAGATCCGGGGTCCGGCGGGCCGCTGCTCCGACCACCAGCGCCGGCCGGGCTCGGGCAGGGTGTCCACCGGGTCGTGGTACGGGTACCGGCGCTCGAGCAGCGGGTCGGGCCCGGCGTCGCCCGCCTCCTTGACGTCGAGGGCGGTGCGGTAGTTCTTGGTCCAGTAGGAGATGCCGCGTTCGCGGTCGTACGCGACCGCCTGGTGCACCCAGCGCTTGCCCACCCGCGGTACGTCGCAGACGATCCGCGGGGTGGCGTGGCCGGGCAGGTAGCCCATGATCGCCTCCTGCAGCAGCTGGGCCTCGTGCACGGAGGTGCGCCAGTGCTCGGCGTTGGGGATCATGTCGCAGAGGTAGAAGTAGTAGGGCAGGATGTTCGCCTCGTCCTGGAGGGCGAAGCAGAGGTCCAGCAGGTCCTCGGGGGTGGCGTTGACACCGCGCATCAGCACGCCCTGGTTGCGGACGTCCCGCACCCCGGCGTCCAGCAGCGCCCGGGCCGCCTCGGCGACCAGCGGCGTCACCGACTGCGCGTGGTTGGCGTGGGTGTGCACGGCGAGGTTGACCGCGCGCCGGGCCGCGACCGCGGCCACCCGGGCCAGCCCCTCGACCACCCGGGGCTGCAGCCAGTGCTGCGGCAGGCCCACCACCGCCTTGCTGGCGAGCCGGATGTCGCGCACCGAGCCCAGCTCCAGCAGCCTGAGCAGGAAGGTCTCCAGCTGCGGCCAGGGCACGTTGGCAAGGTCGCCGCCGGAGAGCACCACGTCGCGGACGGTCGGCGTGCGCTTGAGGTAGTCGAGCATCTGCTCCTGCCGGTCGCCCGGCCGGAGCGCCAGCCGGGCCTTGGTGACCTGCGGGGTGGAGTTGCCGACCAGGTCCATCCGGGTGCAATGGCCGCAGTACTGCGGGCAGGTGGAGACCAACTCGGCCAGCACCTTGGTGGGGTAGCGGTGGGTGAGCCCCTCCACCACCCACATCTCGGCCTCGTGCAGCGAGTCGCGCTCCGCCTTCGGATGGCTCGGCCACCGCGGGTGCCGGTCCGCGCGCACCGGCAGCATGTAGCGGCGGACGGGGTCGGCCAGGAACGCCTCGGTGAACGCCTCGGCCTCGGTCGGGGCGGTCGGCGCCATGGTGTTCAGCATCTGCGGCGGCAGCAGCATGGACATGGTGGCGAACTGCGCCTGGTCGGCGGTGAGTTCCTGGTAGAACCGGTCGGTCAGCAGGTCGCCGACGACGGCCCGGAGCTGCCGGAGGTTCTGCACACAGTGCGCCCGCTGCCATTGGGCGTCCCGCCACTGCGCCGTGGTGACGTCGCGCCACCCGGGCAGCCGGCGCCAGTCCGGCTCGGCCAGCGGGGTCCGTACGTACTGGTACGGCTGCCGGATCACGTGGTGGTCCATCGGTGGTGCTACTGGCCGGTGAAGAGGGTGGCGAAGCGCGTCCGCAGTTCGCGCTTGAGCACCTTGCCGGTGGGCCCGAGCGGGAACTCCTCGGGGGTGCGGGCGATGCTGACCGCGGCGAGCGGGGTCAGACCGGCCCCCGCCAGCGCCTTGTTGGCGGCCTCCTGCACCTCCTCGGCCGTGAACTGTCCGGCGTCGGCCTGCAACTGCACCACCGCGATGGGACGTTGGCCCTCTCCGGGCGGGCCGGGCACACCGACCACCGAGCAGTCCCGGACCAGCTCTGCGCAGTCGGCCAGCAGCACCTCCTCGATCGGCAGGCTGTAGACCGGGCCGCCGACGGTGTCGATCACGTCCACCGTCCGGTCGAGGTGGTAGAACCGGCCGTCGGCGTCGCGCCGGGCCATGTCGCCGGTCAGCCAGTGGCCGGCCAGCTCGAAGGTGGCCGTCAGCCGGGGGTTGTTCCAGTAGCCCGGGGTCAGCGAAGGGCTGACCACCGCGAGCATCCCGACCGTACCGTCCGGGACTTCGTCGCCGTTCTCGTCCAGCACCGCGGCCCTGACCACCGCCTCGGTGGGTCTGCCGACGCAGCGGTCGTCCCGGGGGCTCTCGGGCGCGGTCACCTGGCCGAACAGGGCCATGCCCATCTCGGAGGAGCCCAGCCCGTCGATGAACTGCGAACCGGGCAGGGCGGCTTCGGCGGCCTGCTGCTGCGGGAGCAGCCAGGGCTTGATCAGACCGGCCGGCCGCTCGCCGAGCTGCACCAGGCGGCGGATGTGCCCGTAGTGCGCGCTGTCGCCGGTGTTGAACCAGGAGTGCACCTTCGCGGCGCCCTCGACCGGCAGTTCGCCGGTGGCCAGCTCGACGAAGGTCCGCGGGAAGGACGCGACCATGGTGGGCCGGAAGGCCTCCATCACCGGCTCGACCACCGCGCGCCGCCAGTCGGACATCACCACGGTCGGCAGGCCGATCAGCGCGGCTGTGAGGAAGTAGCTCAGGCCGCCGGCGTGGGTGTGCGGCATCAGCGACATCAGCCGGTCGTACGGTTCCGCCGGGAACCGCTCCATCCGCGGCTGCTTGCCGTCCCAGAACTGCCGGTGCGCCAGCATGGTGGACTTCGGTGTACCGGTGGTGCCGGAGGAGTGGATCAGCCCGACCACGTCGTCCGCCGCGTGCCGGTACGGGTAGTCCTCGGGCAGCGGCGCCGACGCGCTGTCGAAGGCCTGGATCTCGGCCGCCATGGCGATGAAGCGCGGGCGCCGCCCGGGGTCCTCGCGGTAGGCCGCGGCCAGCCGGGTGGGATCGTCCGCGACGATGCCGACCACGCCCACCTGGTTGAGGTAGCGCACCATGACGTCGTGCCGCATGGCGTCGTTGACCAGGGCGGGGACGGCGCCGAGCGCCGTGAGCGCGAGGAAGTGCAGGACGGGCTCCAGGCCCTCGCCGACCACCACGCCGACCGGCTCGCCGGGGCGCACGCCGTTCGCCCGGTACCAGGTGGCGTAGCGGTCGCGCAGGGCGGCGAGGTCGAGCAGGCTGTGCCCGCGCAGGACCACCGCGCCGCGGTGGTCGGTGTGGTGGCTGTAGGCGAACGGCACGGCGCGGTTGGGGTTCACCGCGATGGCGTGGTCCAGGAAATTGCCGGCACCGAGGGTCGCCTCGGTCATCAGCTGCCGTCTGGCGGCGAGGGGCGCGACGGAACTCGGTTCGCTCATGGCGGTCTCCCAGGGATGCGGTGCCCGGCGCGAGTTCTTGTGGAACCGGCGTCGGGCTGACTGAGTGGAAGCAGAACCAGCCCACGGTGGACTGGTGGTCCAGTGGTGGCGGTCGATCGCGGTGCGGCGGTGCGGCGGTTGAGCCGGTGGGCGAGGGGGTGGTCTGTCCGCGTTCGGGTCGCGCGGAGGCATCACCGCACCACGCCGGGGGCCCTGTCCAGGGTCGGTTCGGAGGTCGGTCGGGTCGGGGATTGTTCGGTGGGTCGGCGGGGCCGGAGCTACCTGCGGGCGAGGATCTCAGCGACCACCCGACGGCCGGATCGGATCGCGCCCTCCATCAGGCCGAAGAACTCGGTGCTCGTCTCGGTGCCGGCCCAGTGCACCCGATGGTGCGGGGTGGTCAGTGTCGGGCCCTGCCGGAGCCAGTCGCCCGGCCCGAACAGGGCCGCGTAACAGCCTTGGCTGTACTGCTCGTTGACCCAGTCGGTGCAATGGAAGCCGACCGGCTCGGGGAGCATCGGGAACAGCCGGGCGGCCTGCTCGACCGCGGCCGCGCGCTGTCGCTCGGGGGTGAGCGCCGCGAACCGGTGGGCCTCGGCCCCGGTGACGAATCCGGTCAGCACGCCGGCCCCGCCCTCGGGGGAGTCGTCCACCGTGGAGAGCAGCGGGCCCTCGGCGTTGACCGACCACCCGGACAGCCCGCCCTCCCGCCAGAGCGGCGCCGGGTACACAAGGTTCACCTTGACCGCGCAGCCCCGGCCGGTCCGGCTGCTCGCCCGGCGTACCGGCGGTTCGGGTCGCTGCTCGACGGCGTCGGCCAGCAGCGGGGGCAGGGCCAGCACCGCGACGTCCGCCCGGTGCTCGCCGCGGGCGGAGCGGACGGTGACCCCGTGGGCGTCCTGGTCCACCGCCAGGACGGGTTCGCCGAGCCGCACCCGGGTACCCAGGCGCTCGGCCAGCCGTTCGCACACCTGGTGGGCACCGCCGGCCACCCGGTCCTGCTGGGCGCCGCCCTCGAAGGCGTTCAGGTAGCGCAGCCCGCCGCCCGAGCGCAGGTAGAACGCCAGGTGCAGGACGGACACCTCGGCCGGGTCGGCCGCCATCATCTCGCCCAGGAAGAGCGGGAGGAAGAGCCGCGCGTCCGGGTGGGTCAGGTGCTGTTCGGCCCAGTCGGCCACCGTCAGGGTGTCGAGGCGTTCGGCGTCCGGGGTCAGCCACGGCGCCTCGGGCCGTACGGTGGCGGTGAGTTCGGCCAGCAGCTCGAACAGGTCGCCGAGCGCCACGGCGTTGAGCGGCGGGAACCTGCCGTCCCGGGTGGCGTGCCCGGCGCCGAGCGCGAACCGACTGGCGCCCAGCATCGTGGTGGGGATGGTCTTCAGGCCCAACTCGGCCAGCAGGGCGTGCAGGTGCGTGTGGCGGTCACCCAGGTAGGCGGCGCCGGCGTCGATCCAGCCTTCGGGTGATACCTGGAGGCCGTGGGTGCGGCCGCCGACCCGGTCGCGCGCCTCCAGCACGGTGACCTCGACCCCGTGGGCGGCCAGGCCGGTCGCGGCGGTCAGCCCGGCGAGTCCGGCCCCGACCACCACGGCGCTCGCGACGGGTCTGCCGCCGGCCGGCCCGGAGGCGGCGTCGTCCCGGGCGCTCACCGGGCGGCCGCGATCTTTCCGGCGAGCCCCCGGGGGGTGGGCGCGAGCAGGAAGTCCTCGAAGGACAGCTCGACGCCGTGGCCCCGGGCGATCGCGCTCAGCACCCGGGTGGCGATCAGCGAGTCGCCGCCGAGCTGGAAGAAGTCGGTGTCCGCCCCGGCGTCGGGGTTCTCCAGCACCCGACGGAAGACCGCCACCACGGCCTCGGTCTCGGCGCCGGGGCCGGCCTCGGGTCTGGCGCCGTCGGGTGCTCCGCCCAAGGCGGCGGAGGTGGTGTCAACGCTCATCGAAGGTCTCCTTTGACCTGCTCAGGGGGCGTGTGTCGGCGGTGCGATCCGGCGCGGTCGACTTTCCCGCTCGCGGTGAGGACCAGTTCGGGGACGACGGTGATCCGGCTCGGCACGAGATGGCCGGGCACCCGCCCCCGTAAGTACGACAGGACTTCGGTGTCCAGGCCCTCCGCCCGCGCCTGGGCCCGCGGCACCACGTAGGCGACCAGGGCGGAGCGGCCGGCGAGCGTCGCCGCCACCACGGCCACCGCCTGGATCGAGGGGTGGCTCGAGAGGTGCGCCTCGACCTCGGCGGGGTCCACCCGGATGCCGCGGATCTTGATCTCGCCGTCGAGCCGGCCCTGGTGGGTGAGGACACCGTCCGGTGTGCTGCTCACCCGGTCGCCGGTACGGAAGCAGCGCTCGCCGTCGACGAGGGTGAACCGCTCGTCGGTGGCCTGCGGCAGCCCGAGGTAGCCCAGTGCCACGGCCGGCCCACCGATGATCAACTCACCCTGCTCGCCGATCCGTTGGACGACGTGCGGAAGGGCGCGGCCGATCGGCGCCTTCGTCCGCCCGTCCCACGCCCGGCCGGGGGAGGGGGCTTGGGGGCCGTGCAGGTCGACGGCGTGGGTGATCAGGGTGGTCTCGGTGCAGCCGTAGGTGTTGACCAGGCGGATCCGGCCGGTGTCCAGGCGGCTCCAGTCGGCGAGGCGGGCCGGACTCGCCGCCTCGCCGCCGATCACCAGGACCCGGACGCAGCCGGGCAGGCTCAGCCCGTCCTCGGCCAGGTGGAGCACCAGTTCGTGCCAGAAGGCGGTGGGCAGGTCCAGGACGGTGATCCGCTCGCGCTCGACCATCCGCAGGAAGCGGGGGAAGGACCCGGAGTGCGCCTCGGGGTCGAGGACGAGGGCGGCGCCGGCGGTGAGCGCCGGCAGGATCTCCTCGAAGCAGGTGTCCCAGTTCAGCGAGGCGAACTGCAGGACGCGGTCCTCGGGCATCAGGCCGAAGAGGCCGCGCAGCGAGTGCACCGTGGCGGAGATGGCCCGCCGGGGGGTGACCACGGGCTTCGGCTGCCCGGTGGAGCCGGAGGTGAAGAGAATGTACGCGGGATCCTCGGCGCCGGCCCCGGTGCGGCCGGGAGCCGGTAAGCGAGGGGTGTCCGCCGCTGCCGGCGATCCGGCTCGGTGCGACGGGGAATTGCTTGTCGGCGCCATTTCCGGCGGGTTCGGGGGGAGTTCCGCCAACGGTCCTAACTCCACCGGCACCAGGCCGAGTCGGGTGGCCGGGCCGGAATCCGCGGCGAGCATTGTGCGACAGCCGGCGGCCGTCACCATCGCCTGCCGGCGTTCGAACGGGAATGCCGGATCAACGGGGCAGTAGACGCCTCCGGCGGCGAGAACACCGAGCAGTCCCACGACCGTTTCCGGCGTGTGGGTGGCGGATACGGCGACCACGCCGGGTGAGTCGCCCAGCCGGCCGGCCAGGGTGTTCACCAGCTCGTGCAGCCCGCGGTAACTCACGACCCGTCCCTGGTGGACCAGCGCCGGTCGGTGCGGATGACGAATTGCACTTTCCGTGAACACGTCAATCAAGTCGGAAGAGACCTCATGGATACCGTGAATCGTTGACATGCCCGCCCCAAGGTCATGCACGCGAGCGCCCGTCCGTGCTCGGAGAACCGGGACTCTACCTTCGAACATGCTTAGCCACAATGGTCGTTGAGGCCGTTGTCGCGAGAATGTGTGGCCGGGTTGTGAACGCGACGGACCCGCCGGGCCAGCCAGATCCGGGTCGGTCGACTCCGAACCGTGGCGGAAATTCACGCCGTTCCTGACGGCCGTTCGCCAAACTCGTCGGTCGCCCGCCGGCCCCGTCCCGCCGGATCCGGTCAGCGGGTGACCGGCGAGCACAGCATGACCGCGACGCGCCCAGCCACCGGCCTCGGGGTTCCGTCACGGCTGACGGGCAGTTGGGCGTGGGGCATCGACGCCTCGCCTCCGACCTGCTGCGAGTGCACATGGTCTCCACCGATGGCGACTGTCCTTCGAGCACTTGGTGGGGTGACAAGCAGGTCCTACTCCGGGACCCTGGGCGGCGTGGATGCTTCGCTACTCACTGCCGAGGCTCAGGCGCCCTTGTCCGTCACCCGGCCGACTTGAGGAGAGTTTCCTCCGGCCTGTGAGGACAGGGATCGGCCGTGGCCCCGTCCGAGGCCCGCCACGCCCCCGGAGGGGCAGCAGCGGGCCTCGGCGGCGATGTCGTCGCCCTGCTCGGGGGATGCTCCGGGCGGGCCCTCAGCCGGCCCGTCGCCGGGGCCGATGGACCATCAACAGCACCGCGCCGACGACCAGTACGGCGTCCAGCACCAACAGGGCGCCGTTCCAAGGCCCTTCGGCGTGCCCGTGGTCATGGGCGCCGGCCTCGTCCGCGTCATCGGCGAGATCCGAACTCGCCCCCACCAGCGGAACGGGCCCCACGGTGAACCCGGTTCGGCCCGACACCTCGTGGCCCTCGCCCAGCGCGAGCCGGTAGACGACCAGGTACGTCCCCTGCGCGGCGGCCGAGACCGGCACGATCACCCGCTGCCCGTCCACCCGGGCGCTGCCCCCGGTGACCGGACTGCCGTCCGCCGTACTCACCTGCGCGAACACGGACTGCACCGTCAGCCGGCCGGAGAAGGTCAGCGCCACCTCGGACGGCGGCCGGGGGACGGCGCTCCCGTCCCCCGGGGTCACCCCGGTCAGCCGGACGGGTTCGGAGGAGCTGGCCCAGGCCAGGGCGGCCAGCACCACCACCAGAACGGCCAGCGCGCCGGCCATCCGCCGCTGGAACGACCGGGCGGACCCGGCCCGCGAGGGCGCCGGGCCGGGCCCTCGTACGGCGGCGGGCCGGGCCTCGGTCACCGTCACGCGGTGGTCAGGGCGTGCGGCCGGCTGTGCGGGACGCGGCAGCTGCACGTCATCAGCTCCGCCTCGGCCGGGCTCGGCCGCAGGTGCAGGTACATGGCGATCACCATCGGGATGAAGACGATGGTGTTGTAGAACAGGTGCAGTTCGACGCGGGGCGCCACCAGTTGCAGCACGCTGGTCGGCACCGGCTTGCCGAAGAGGTTGTGGCCGGTCTGCGCCTGGGTGAGCAGCAGCAGGTGCTCGATGTGGTGCCAGAACTGGATGGCCAGCGCGATCGTCCACCAGGTCCGGCTGCGCCCGGTGAAGCCGCGGCGCAGCAGGAACAGCGCGACGATCATGACCAGTGCGTAGCCGTAGTGCATCCACTCGGAGGTGACCAGCCACGGGTAGGCGAGCCCCAGAACGCCCTTGGCCTTCTTGACGGGCCAGCCCATCGCCCAGATCTGGTACGCCTGCGCGAGGTGCTCCGCCCAGTGCGCGAGGACGACGACCATGAAGGCGTTGAGTGCGGCGCGGTGGTTGGTGGAGTTCAAGCGGTCGAGCAGGCCGCTGGGGCGTTGCCCCACCGGCTTCGTGAGCGTGGCCATGAGGGCTCCCGACAGGGTGATTACCGAATGACGGGCGCGCCCGGCCCGTCCTGCGGGGCGGGCGCCTCGTCGAGTTCGGCCAGTCTCCCGACACCGGGGGGTGGGAACTTCTCCTGGATTGCCCTCGTGAGGCGCGCCTTCACCACCCGTGCGCCGGGTGCCCGCCCCGGTGCGCCGGAGCGAAAACGCTCACTTGCGCCGGCTCGCGCCGGGGTCGAAGCTGCCCCGGGGGGTGAAACCGCCGGGGTCGGAGCTGCCCCGGGTCGGAGCTGCCGGGCCCACCAGTCGGGCCGGTCCGTGGGTGCGGGGCCGGGCCGGGGATGCGGGGCGCCGAGGCGCCCCGTCCAGGGGGCTGCCGGGCGGCCCGCGACCGAAAGGTCAGGGGCGGGCCGCCGGTTGATGTCGGACAGGCCGGCCTCACCCGGGCCGGCCCTGGAGCCGCGGTGGCCGCGCGTCCGGGGACGGCGGCGTGCGCGGCGACCCGGTCAGTCGCAGTCGAGGCAGATCGGCTGGCCGTTCTTCTCGCGCGCGAGCCTGCTCCGGTGCTGGACCAGGAAGCAGCTCGAACAGGTGAACTCGTCCGCCAGCTTGGGCTGCACGCGGACGGTGAGCTCCTCGCCGGACAGGTCGGCGCCGGGCAGTTCGAGCCCCTCGGCGGCCTCGAACTCGTCCACGTCGACGCTGGAGGTCGACTTTTCGGTGCGCCGGGCCTTCAGCTCCTCGATGCTGTCCTGCGACTCATCGTCCTCGCCCTTGCGCGGAGCGTCGTAGTCGGTTGCCACATCTAATCCTTATCTCGTCGTGCTGGCGGAGTCCGGCGCGTGCGAAATGCCGGCCCTCCGCGGCCCACAGGTGTTCCGGTGAACACCGAACGTTACATCGACGCACGGGCACGACCACGAGACGCCCCGGTGCCTGCCGGAGCGCGGTCATGTGCATCAGTGCTGGCACCCCTCTGCGGAGAGGGGGCGGGGGCGCCGACGGCGGTCGCGTTTCATGCATGCGCCGACGGTCGAGGTGAACGCTCGGGATACCCAGGACATTCCGCGCCGGCGCGCCGATCCTACGGCCGGGGGCAGGGCACGGCCGTCCCGGGGGCGCGGTGCGCCGCCCGGCCGCGGTCGCGCGGTGCCCCCGGGTGCGTACCCGGCCGGTCGCGCCGTCCGCCCGTCACACCTTCCGTACGCTCACGCCCGCGGCGGCCAGCGCCTCGGCCTCCTCCTCGGGGACGTCCCGGCCGGTGACCACGGCGTCGAGGGCGGTGACGGGTGCGACGAACGCGAGAGCCGTCCGGGAGAACTTGGCCGCTTCCGCGACGGCGAGGACCCGGCGGGAGGAGGCGATCGCGGCCCGCTTGACCGCGGCGTCGGCCAGGTCGAAGGCGGTCAGCCCGTCGGCGGCGGTGAGCCCGCAGCAGCCGATCACGGCGGTGTCGAACCGCAGCGCGGCCAGGGAGGCCTCGGTGAGCGGGCCGGTCAGCGCGAGCTCGCCGGCGCGCGGTTCGCCGCCGGGCAGCAGCAGCCGCAGCTGCGGGGCCCCGGTCAGCGCGTTGGCGGCGTGCATCGAGAGGGGGACGACGGTGAGGCGGCGGTGCGCCAGCGCGCGGGCCACCTCCAGGCAGGTGGTGCCGCTGTCGAGGACGACCGCTTCGCCGTCGGCGATCAGCCCGGCGACCTCTGCGGCGATCCGCCGCTTGGTCTCCGTGCCCTCCTCCGCCCGCAGCGCGAAGGGGGGCTCCTCGCCGCGCAGCAGCAGATTCCTGGCGCCGCCCCGGTAGCGCTCCAGGACGCCTTGGGCGGCCAGGTTCTCCAGGTCGCGGCGGACGGTCATCTCGGAGGCGCCGGTGAGGCCGGCGAGTTCCGCGACGCTCAGCTGTCCGGCCTCGCGGACGGCTTCGGTGATCTGCCGCAGTCGGTCTGTGCTTGCCATGGTCCTATTGAACACAATCGACGATCGATAGTCCATCTTACGAACATGAAGAATGTTTGTTATGTTCGGCGACATGAGCAGTACGACAAGATCGCTACCCGCCGCCAGGCTGTCCACCTTCGGCTTCTTCGCCCTCAACGGGTTCCTGATGGGCATCTGGGTGGTGCACATCCCCGCCGTGGAGGCCCGGGCCGGCATCAGCCACGCCGTGCTCGGCTGGCTCCTGCTGCTGCTCGGCGGCGGGGCCTTCGCCGGCATGCGGGCGACCGGCCCGCTCACCGACCGCTTCGGAGCGCGCACGGTCGTGCCGGCGACCGCGGTCCTGTGCAGCGCCGGGCTGGTCCTACCGGGCCTGGCCACCGGGCCCCTCGCCCTGGGCGGCGCCCTGCTGCTGTTCGGCTTCGGCATCGGCTGCCTGGACGTCAGCATGAACACCCACGCCGTCCAGGTCGAGCACGGCTACCGGCGGCCCGTCATGTCGGCCTTCCATGCCGTGTACTCGGTCGGCGGCGTGCTCGCCGCGCTGCTCGGCGCCCGCACCCTCAGCTGGGGCTGGAGCCCGGCCGCGACCCTGGCCGGGGTCAGCCTGCTCGGCCTCGCCGCGACCGCACTCGCCACCCCCGCCCTGCTGCCGCGCGACCCGGCCCGGCCCAGGGACGACGGCGGCGCCGACGGCGGCCCCGGGCACCCGGCCGGGCCCCGGCACCGGCACCGGACGCCCGCGCGGATCTGGGCGCTGGCCGTCCTCGCCCTGATGCTGATGCTCAGCGAGGGCGTCGCCAACGACTGGAGCGTGCTCGCCCTGCGGGACGTGCTCGGCGCGCCGGCCGCCACCGCCGCGTTCGCCTACGGCGCCTTCTCCACCGCCATGACGCTCGGCCGCCTGGCCGGCGACCGGGTGGCCGGTCGGTTCGGCCCGGTCGCCGTCGTACGGTACGGAGCTGCGGTGGCCGCCGTCGGCCTGACCACGGCGGCCCTGGCCGGATCCGTCCCGCTGGCGCTGGCCGGCTGGACGCTGTTCGGGCTCGGCCTGTCCGGGGGCATCCCGCAGCTCTTCAGCGCGGCCGGGCACGCCGACCGCGACCACGCCGGTGCCAACGTGTCCCGGGTGGCCGGCCTGGGCTACCTCGGCATGCTCGCCGGGCCCGCCGTGATCGGGCCGCTCACCCGGGTCATGCCGCTGAACCTGGCGTTCTTCCTGCCGGTGGCCCTCTGCGTGACGGCGGCCTGCGCCGCCTCCGTGCTACGCCCCGGGGCGGCCCCGGCGGCGCGGCGGCCGGGCGTCCCCCGGGACGTGCCGGAGGAGAGCGCCGAAGGCGTCGCCCAGGGCGCCGCCCGGGCTACCGGCTCGGTTCCGGAGCTGCGGTGACGGTCACCGTCGCCGCCGGTGACGGGTGCGGCGAGGGGATCGAACCGTTCACCCAGCCGAGCAGCTTCACCACCGTGAGGCCGCCGATGACGGCTATCACGGCGATCACCAGCCAGAGCGCGTTGCGCAGCGAGTCCCGGTTGGCGGCCCGCGCCTGCAGCGTCCGGGCGTCCACCAGGGGCACCGCCGAGGACTCCTGGACCACGACCGTACGGGGCTGCGCCGGGCTCGCCTGCTGGGCCTTCGCGAGCTGCCGCATCAGGTCGGCGCAGTTGTCGGGGACACCGTGGACCGGGCAGGGGCTGGCGGGGGCGGCGGGCAGGGGCACGATCGGTCGTCCTTAAGGCAGAGGGGCGGGCGGGCAGAGGGGCGGGCGGGCAGAGGGGCGGGCCGGCTTCTGGTGGTGCGTCACTTGCGGTGGATCCACGGTAGATCAAAGCGGCGCCGGCCATGGCGGTACGACCGGTTCGGCCGTCGGGCGGGCGTCGCCCCGTCCGACGGTGCCACCATCACGGCGTCCGGTTCAAGGGCACCACCCGGCCGGTCCCGGCCCGACGGCGCCGCTCCCGGCGTCCGGCGCGCGATTCGCGGCTCCCGCAGGCGGCGCCCGGCAGGCATGATCGGACCCGACACCCGTAGCGAAAGGGATGTACCTCATGGAGTTCCGCCACCTCGGCCGCAGCGGTCTGATCATCAGTGAGATCGCCTACGGCAACTGGCTCACCCACGGCTCCCAGGTCGAGGAGGACGCGGCCGCCGCCTGCATCCGGGCCGCCCTCGACGCGGGGATCACCACGTTCGACACCGCCGACGTGTACGCCGAGACCCGCGCCGAGGCCGTCCTCGGCCGGGCCCTGAAGGGCGAGCGCCGCGAAGGCCTGGAGATCCTCACCAAGGTCTACTGGCCGACCGGCCCGGGCCGCAACGACCGGGGCCTGGGCCGCAAGCACATCATGGAGTCCGTCGAGGGCTCGCTGCGCCGCCTGCAGACCGACTACGTCGACGTCTACCAGGCGCATCGCTTCGACACCAGCACTCCGCTGGAGGAGACCATGGAGGCCTTCGCCGACGTGGTCCGCTCCGGCAAGGCCCTGTACATCGGCGTCTCCGAGTGGACGGCCGAGCAGATCCGGGCCGGCCACGCGCTGGCCCGCGAGCTGCGGGTGCCCTTCGTCTCCAGCCAGCCGCAGTACAGCGCGCTGTGGCGGGTGATCGAGGCCGAGGTGGTGCCGACCTGCGAGGAGCTCGGGATCGGCCAGATCGTCTGGTCCCCGATCGCCCAGGGCGTGCTGACCGGCAAGTACCTGCCCGGCGGCGAGCCGCCGGCCGGCTCCCGGGCCACCGACACCAAGGGCGGCGCGAACTTCGTCTCCCGCTGGCTGCGCCAGGACGTGCTGGAGAGTGTCCAGCTGCTCCGCCCGCTCGCCGAGCAGGCCGGTCTGAGCCTGGCCCAGCTGGCCGTCGCCTGGGTGCTGCAGAACCGGAACGTCTCCGCCGCGATCATCGGCGCCTCCCGGCCCGAGCAGGTGGCGGAGAACGTCAAGGCGGCCGGGGTGACCCTGGACGAGGGCCTGCTGAAGGCGATGGACGAGATCCTCGCCCCCATCGCCGAGACCGACCCGGCGCGGACCGCCGAGAACGCCCCGAAGGGCCGTCCCTGACCGTCCGGCCGGGCGGGCCCCGTCCCGCCCGGCCGGACGCTCCGGTCCGCCGCCTGCCCGACCGCCGCGCCCCGCGTCGGGGCCGGGCATGCCGGGGATCCGTGTCGGGGAACCGCCAGGTCAGGGCCGCGACTAGGGTGGACAGGTGACCACCGAACTGCCCACGCCCGTGCGGGTCGCCGTGCCCGCGGACATCGACGCGCTCGTCGCCACCATGACGACCGCGTTCTTCCAGGACCCGCTCTGGGGGCCGGTCTTCCCCGACACCGACCGGCGGGCGGAGCAGGCGGGGGCGATGTGGCGGCTGTACCTGGTCTCGGCCCTGCGCTACCCGTGGACGTTCGTCACCCGGCGGGTGGAGTCCGCGGCGGTCTGGATCCCGCCGGGCGGCTCCGAGCTGACCCACGAGGAGGAGGACGCCCTGGGGCGCCTGCTGCCGGACGCTGTGGGCCGGGCGGGCGCCGACGAGATCCTGCGGATCTTCGAGCAGCTCGACGCGGCCCGGCCGGAGGAGCCGCACCACTACCTCACCCTACTCGGCACCCACGACGACCACCGCGGCAAGGGCCTGGGGATGCGCCTGCTGGCGGAGAGCCTGGCCCGGATCGACGCTCTCGGCTCACCCGCCTACCTGGAGTCGTCCAACCCGGCGAACGACGCCCGGTACGCGCGGGCCGGCTTCGTCCCCCGGGACCAGATCACCGTGCCCTCCGGCCATGTCGTGACGACCATGTGGCGGCCCGCCCGCCGGGCGGCCCACAGCCACGCGAGCTGACCGGCCCGGAGCCCCGCGTGCCGGGCGGCCCGCAGGCCCGCGAGCTGACCGGCCCGGAGCCCCGCGTGCCGGTCGACGGGCACGCGGGGATCCGGGCCGGATCCGGGCCGGGGCTCAGCCCAGCCGCTTCAGCAGCTCCGCGGCCAGCGGCGCCGAGGAGGCCGGGTTCTGGCCGGTCACCAGGTTGCGGTCGGTGACGACGAACGGGGCCCAGGCCGCGCCCTCCTGGAAGTCCGCGCCGAGCGCCACCAGGCGGTCCTGCAGCAGCCACTTCGCCCGGTCGGCGAGTCCGGCCTGGGTCTCCTCGGTGTTGCTGAAGCCGGTCAGCCGGTAGCCGGCGAACGGCGAGGTGCCGTCCTCGTTGCGGGCCGCCAGCAGCGCGGCGGGCCCGTGGCAGACCACGCCCAGCGGCTTGCCGGACTTCAGCGCGAGGGTGAGCAGCCGGCCGGAGTCGGCGTCGACCGCGAGGTCCTCCATCGGGCCGTGCCCGCCCGGGTAGAACACGGCGTCGTAGTCCTCCAGCGCCACGTCCTGCAGCTTGAGCGGGTGCTGGAGCCCGGAGATACCGGCCAGGGTGTCCGCGACGGCCCGCGCGCCCTCCTCGCCGCCGTTGTACTCCGGGGCGAGGCTGCCCTTGTCCACGGTCGGGACCACGCCGCCGGGGGTGGCGAAGACGATCTCGTGGCCGGCGGCGGTGAACGCCTGGTAGGGCGTGACGGCCTCCTCGGCCCAGAAGCCGGTCGGGTGCTTGGTGCCGTCCGCCAGCGTCCAGTGGTCGGCACCGGTCAGCACGAAAAGGATCTTAGCCATGGTCGGTTCACTCCGTGGGGTGGTAGGCCGGGCGCCGGCGTCCCGTGGCCGGGACGCCGGATCGCTCATCGCCTCGAACGTAGCCCCGCCCGGCATCGGCGACCAATGGGCGCACCGATGCCGGGCATCGGAACACCGATGCCTCGTTCGGGAATGATCCGCGCGCCGGCGCGGACCCCGGGGCGACCCGCGCGCCCGGTCCGGCCGGCCTCCGGGGGCCCGTAGACTCCGCCCATGAGCGATCGGGACGCCACCGGGACGGGCCCCCTGGACCTGAACCTGCTGCGCACCTTCCTGGCGGTCCACCGCTCCGGGTCCTTCACCGCGGCGGCCCACCGGCTGGGGCTGTCGCAGTCCACGGTCACGGCCCAGATCCGCACCCTGGAGCAGCGGCTGGGCCGCCGGCTCTTCGAACGCGGCGCGCGCGGGGTGACCCCGCTGGCCTTCGCCGAGGAGTACGCCGCCCGGGTCCGCGCCCCGCTGGACGAACTGGCGGCCGTCGCCCGCGGCGAGGGCGAGCCGATCGCCGCGGAGCCGGTCCACCTGGCCGGGCCGGCCGAGTTCCTCAGCACCTGCCTCCTCCCGGCGCTGGCGCCGCTGGTCGTCGAGGGCCTGCGGCTGCGGGTGGTCACCGGCCTGACCGATCCGCTCCTGGAGGAACTCCGGGCCGGCCGGCACGACCTGGTCGTCGCCACCCGGCGGCCCCGGGGCCGGACGCTCAGCGCCGTGCCGCTCGCGGACGAGGAGTTCGTCCTGGTCGCCGCGCCGGTCTGGGCGCGGCGGCTGGCCGGCCGGGACCTGCCCGAGGCCTTGGACGACGTGCCGCTGATCAGCTACGCCGAGGACCTGCCGATAGCTCGCCGCTACTGGCGGCACGTCTTCGACCGCCGCCTCGGCGCCCGGGCCGCCGTCACCGTCCCGGATCTGCGGGGTGTCCTGGCGGCGCTCACCGCCGGCGCCGGCTGGAGCGTCCTGCCGGGCTATCTCTGCCGCAGCCGGCTCGCCGCCGGCGAGCTGGTGCTGCTGCACGACCCCGAGGACCCGCCGATCAACACCGCGTACCTCGTACGGCGGCCGGCCGGCTCGGACAACCCGCAGGTGGAGCTGGTCCGCGAACGGCTGCTGGCCGTGGCGAGGACCTGGTGAGGCCCGGCGGCGCGAGGGCCGGGGCCGGGCCGGCGCCAGGGGAGCCACCGGGGCGTCCGCCGGCCCGCCGCCGTCCGCCGGCCCGCCGCTGTCCGCCCGCGGACCGCCGGCCCTTACGCAACCGAACCGACCCGAGGAGCCCCGAGTGAAGCTGTCCGACCTCCTGGCCGGCCACCCGTACACCGTTCTGCGGGGCGACCCCTCGCCGGAGGTCACCGGCGGGGTGTCGGACAGCTCCGCCCACACGGGGGAGCGGTGGCTGTTCGTCGCCGTGCCGGGCCGGCGCGCCGACGGGCACGACCACCTGCACCGGGCCGCCGCGGCCGGTGCGGTGGCCGCGCTGGTCAGTCGTACGCCCGCCGACCCGCCCGAGGGGATGTGCGTGGTCCGGGTCGAGGACACCAGGGTGGCGGCCTCGCTGGCCGCCGCCCGGTGGTTCGGCGAGCCGGGCCGCGCGATGGACGTGGTGGCCGTCACCGGCACCAACGGCAAGACGTCCGTCGCGGCGATGATCGAGAGCGTGGTCACCGAACTCAGCTCGGCGCCGGTCGGTGTGATCGGCACCGGCGGACCACGCCTGGGCGGCCGGCCGGTGCCGCTGGCCACCAGCACGCCCACCACGCCGCAGCCCGTCGACCTCCAGCGGATCCTCGCCCACCTGCGCGACGGCCGGGCCCGGACGGTGGTGATGGAGGTCTCCTCGATGGCGCTCGCCCAGCACCGCACCGACCATGTCTTCGCCCGGACCGGGGTGTTCACCAACCTCAGCCCGGACCACCTGGACGACCACGGCACCATGGCGGCCTACAAGCAGGCCAAGCTGCGGCTCTTCGCGGGCCTGTGCGAGCGGGCGGTGGTGAACGCCGACGACCCGGTCGCCGCGGAGATCCTGGCGCTGATGCCGGCGGCGCTCACGTACGGGATCGACGCCCCGGCGCACTACCGGGCGACCGACGTGGTGGTCACCCCCGCGGGCAGCGCGTTCCGCCTCCAGCACGCCGGCCGGACGCACCGCGCGCGGGTGCCGGTGCCGGGCCTCTTCGGGGTGTACAACGCGCTCGCCGCCGTCGCGGCCTGCCACCAGCTCGGGCACGACGTTCCCGACATCCTCCGCGCACTGGAGCGGCTCCCGCAGATCCCCGGCCGCTTCGAGACGCTCACCACCCCCGCCGGGGCCACCGTGGTGGTCGACTACGCGCACTCCACCGACTCGCTGGAGAAGGCCCTGGCCACCGTCCGCGGCTTCGCCACCGCGCGGGTGATCACCGTCTTCGGGTGCGGCGGCGACCGGGACGCGACCAAGCGGGCACCGATGGGCGCGATCGCCGGCCGCTACTCCGACCTGGTCGTGCTCACCAGCGACAACCCGCGCAGCGAGGATCCGGAGGCGATCCTCGACGCCATCACGGAAGGCCTGCGGGGCACCGACGCCGCCCACGAGCGGATCACCGACCGGCGCCAGGCCATCGCCCACGCGCTGGAGCACGCGGGGCCGGGCGACATCGTGCTGGTCGCGGGCAAGGGATCGGAGACCTACCAGCTGATCGGCGACCGGGCCCTCCCGTTCGAGGACATGCGGGTGGTCCGCGAGCTCACCGCCCGCTGACGGGGACGCGCTCGGCGCCCGTCGGCCCGCGTCCCCGGTTGTCGGCCCGTCATCCCGTCGCTCCGTCATCCCGTCACCCCCGCAGGGGGCGGGGCGGACGGTGTCCGGGTGGGTACGGCAGGCGGACACGCCCTCGGATGCGCCGTCGCGCGCCGCACTGATGGTAGGACTGGGGCGGGCGGCCGCCGCGGCCGAGCCCCGCACCGGAGGAGCCGGCATGAGCATCGAACAGCACCCGCTCGCCACCGCCGTCCACGAGGTGGACCGTCAGCTGCGCCGTACCGCCGTCGATCCCGTCTGCCGCGCCCGCGACCAGCGCTTCCGGCTCGGCGACGAGGAGCACCTGCTGGCGGCGGTGGCCGCCGCCGTCCGAAGCCTGGAGCAACTGTCCGAAGGCCTCTCCGACCAGATCACCGGCGCCGCCTCGCGCGGCGTCCTCGACACCGCGGCCCGGCGCCTCGCCGACGTCTCGTCGCTCCTGAGCGACGGGGTGGCCCGGGCCGCCCGCGCCGCCCGGGCCACCGTGTAGGGACGACGTACCGCCCGGACGCCTCCCGTGTCCGGGCGGGCCGTGCGCGAGGAGGGTGAGCGAATGCCGACCGCCGTCACCGGCGCGCCCCGGCCGGTACCCGGGGGCGGCGCCCTCGCCGTGCCGGGCCCCCGGGCCGTCCGGTGAGCCGGCGGCTTCCGCAGTCCGCGGGGCCCAGGCTGGCCGGTGCGACGATCCTCGGAGCCCTGGTCGGGCTGCTCGTCGGTGGGCTGACCAGGCTGCCGCTCGGGATCCTGGCCGCCATCGCCACGGTCGGCTCGGTCTTCGTGGTGGCGGGCTGGGTGGTGCTCTGGCCGATGGACGCCGGCGCCACCCGGCGCAACGTCCGGCGCGAGGACTTCCGTCCGGTCGCCGAGGAACTCCTGGTGGTCTCGGCCGCCCTGGGCGGCCTGCTCGGCATCGTGATGCTGCTCCTGGTCGGCCACCCGGGCAGTGCGCAATCCGCCGGCGGCCACGCCGCGGCGGCCACCGCGCTCGCCGGCGTCTTCGCGGCCTGGGCGGCCCTGCACCTGATGTACGCCACCCGCTACGCGGACCTGTACTACGGGGACCCGGGCGGCGGCATCGACTTCAACTCCGAGGACCCGCCGAAGTACAGCGACTTCCTGTACTTCAGCTACAACCTCGGCATGACGTACCAGGTCTCCGACACCAGCGTCTCCAACTCCGGGATCCGCGCGGTGGTCCTGCGGCACTGCCTGCTGTCCTACGTCTTCGGCGCCAGCATCCTCGCCACCACCATCAGCCTCGTCGTCGACTTCGTCACGCACTGAGGCCGGTGCTCCCGTGCTCGCGGACCGCCCTGCCCGCCCGGGGCCGGAATGTGACGGGGGCGGGTCGGGTTCGATCGGCCTTCAGGGGCTCGGGCCTACGGGAGCGCCGTGAAGACCGCCTCGGTGAACCTGGCGACCTCGGTGAAGCCAAGCCGCCGGTACAGGGCGATGGCCGTGGCGTTGTCCGCCCGGACGTTGAGCCCGATGTGGTCGGTGGTCTTCGCGAGCTGTCGGCAGAGCGCGGCCACGCACGCTCCGGCAGCGCCGCGTCCCCGCAGTTCGGGGCTCGTCGTGACGTTGCCGAGAGCGGCGACCCGCTGGACGGGCGACCAGACGTGGACGCCGGCGACCGCGATCAGCCGGCCCCCGTCCCGGACGCCGACGTACTGGCCGGTGTCCAGCATCCGGTCGTCGAACCAGTTGCCGGGACAGGCCTCCGCGAAGAGCCTTAGCAGGTCGGGAAGATCGGTGCGCGTGAGCAGGTCGGGCTTCCAGGGGCCGGCGGGGTGAGAAGCCACGAGCGCCATGTCGGAGAGGGCCATGCGCAGCAGCGTGCTGCGGCTGCGCACCTCGTACGCCTCCTCCAGCACCTTGGAAGCGTCACCTGAGAGATGGCCGAAGAATCGGCGCGGCAGGACGGGCAGCATCGCGCGGACCAGGTCCTCGACAGCGGCGGACTCGGCGGGGGACCCGAGGGCCAGCAGGGTCGGGATCTCGCCGACCGCGTAGAGCAGTGCCACCGGGCCGTCGGGCGCGGCCGTGAACCAGGAGGTGTCCGGCCAGAGCAGGTCGTCGAGGTCGCCGAGCTCCATCAGATGGAGGTCCGGGTCGCGCCGGAAGCGGGCTTCGAGAACGGCACGGTCATGGAGGCTGCGCAGGAACATCGAACCAGTCTACGGAGCCTCGGGGAGCCGTTTCCTGCGGGCGGGCCATGCCCGTGGGCCGTCTCCTCGATCGTGTCCCGGTACTTGCGCGGCTCCCGGTCGACGGTCGGTAGGTCGACGAGTTGCCGGCTCCATGGCGAATTCGCGGTCGGAGACGGGGCGGGGGCGTTCAACGACGAGGAGTCCCACGACGAGGAGTCGAATGCCGGTGAGCGGGTACCCGAGGGCCGCTGTCGTTCGCGTCCTTCGAGGGGGAACATTGCTGTCCGAGTCCGTTGTGCCGGAGATCGTGTCGCCTGTCCCGGTCGGGTCCGGGCCGGGCGTCCGGGGGCAGGCGTTGAGGCGCAGGTTGGAGGGCCTGATCGGTATCGCGGCGACCGAGGGGAACGAACTTCTGCCGTTGCGCAACGGCGATGAGATCTTCCCGGCGATGCTGGGGGCGATCGAGGGGGCCCGTCGTACCGTCGACATGACGACGTTCGTGTACTGGCGTGGTGACATCGCCGGCCGCTTCGCGCGGGCACTCGCGCGCAAGGCCGCCGAGGGGCTGCGGGTTCGGCTGTTGCTGGACGGTTTCGGCAGCCGCCTGATCGAGCCGGAACTGGTCGATCTGATGGCGGCCTCCGGCGTACGGGTGGCCTGGTTCCGCCGCCCGGCGCGGCTGTCGCCGCTGAAGCAGAACCATCGTTGCCACCGCAAGGTGCTGGTCGTGGACGGCCGGACGGCCTTCACCGGCGGGGTGGGCATAGCCGAGGAGTGGTGCGGTGATGCCCGTCACCCCGGCGAGTGGCGGGATACCCACGTCCAGGTCCGCGGTCCGGCGGTGGACGGCATCGCCGCGGCGTTCGCCCAGAACTGGGCGGAGTGCCGCCCGGACGGCCTGTACGACGGGGCGGACCGTTTCGAGGAGCACGAACAGCCGGGACGCGCGGTCGTCCAGGTGGTGCGCGGCTCCGCCAGTGTCGGGTGGCAGGACCTGCAGACGCTGATGCGGGTCGTCATCTCGTCGGCCGAGCAGCGGTTGCGGCTGGCGACCGCCTACTTCGCGCCGGACGCCTACTTCGTCGACCTGCTGTGCGCGGCCGCCCGGCGCGGGGTGGAGGTGGAGCTGCTGGTCCCCGGCCGGCACACCGACAAGCGGGTGTGCCAGCTGGCGGGCGAGCGGTACTTCGAGGAGATGGCCGCCTGCGGGATCACGGTGTGGCGCTACGGTCCGACGATGATGCACGCGAAGGTCCTGACCGTGGACGGCGCCGCCGCGGTCATCGGGTCGGCGAATTTCAACCGCCGCTCCCTGGACCACGACGAGGAGGTGGTGCTGGCCGTCGTCGACGAGGACTTCACCGCGCAGCTCGACAAGCACTTCGACGAGGACGTAGCACGCAGCGAACGCGTCGCCCCGGCCCGCTGGCGCCGGCGCGGCCTGGCACGACGTGCGCTGGAGACGGCCACCGTCCCCATCCGGCACTTCCTCTGACCACCGCCGCCCCCCACCCGCAACCCCGACCGAGCAGGTCGGCAGTACTCGCGACGCCCACCGCCCGCTTCACCCGGCCAAGGAGCACGGCCGCCGGCAGCAGCTCCTGACGGCGCTCCTCGACACCGACTTCGGAGCCGCCCTCACCGACGTCACCCGCCCGGCGCCCAACTGTGCCGCAGCCCGCGCCGCCGCCGGCGGTGGTGCTGTCCAGGCGCTCGTTTCGGTGAAGAGCACCCCCGCCGGGCCCGGGGCAGGGCAGACTTGCGGACGTGCCGCCCAGGAACCCGCCCCGCCGCGCCCAGGTCGTCCTCTCGCCGTTCGCGGAGGAGCAGCTGGCCGGGCTCTCGGCCGGCCAGGCCCGGGCGCTGGACCGGGTGCTGACCGTCCTCTCCGTCCGTCCCGACCTGGGGGAACCGCGCCCGGGCGGCCGGCTCCGGCTGTACCGCGACGAGGTCGACCACGTACTGGTCGTCTACCACGTGACGGTCCTTCGGACGGTGGTCGTGGTCGGGTACCTGGAGGTCGACTGACCGGCAGCGGCGACCGACCGGCGGTGCCGACCGGACAGCGGGGGCGGGCCGGGCGGTCAGCTCCGCGGGCCGGACCGGGCGGCCGGGCGGTGGCCGGCCTCGGCGGTCGCCCCGGTCGCTGCGGTGGCCGTCGGCGCGGGATCCGCCGCGGGGGCGGCGGTGGCGGCCGCCGCCTTGCGGGCGCCGGCGTCGGGCATGGTGAAGGCGAAGACCGCCGCGGCCGCCGCGATCAGGGCGAGGGCCAGGTAGCTGTGCTGGTAGGCCGTCAGGGGCGGTCCGGCGCTGCCCGCGCCGGTGGGGTGGAGGACCAGCAGGGTGGTGACGGTCGCCGGCGCCAGGGCCGCGCCGGTCTGCCGGACCACGGTGTTGAGGGTGGCCGCGTGGGCCACGTCGACCCGGGCGACGGTGGTGAACGAGGCGATCGTGGTGGGCATGAAGAACGCCCCCATGGCGAGCCCGAGCAGGAACATGTAGCCGCGCATCGCCCACAGGCCGGTGTGGGCGTCCGCGGTGGCGAAGAGCAGCAGGGCGGCGGTGACGCCCAGCAGCCCGGTGCCGATGATCACCCGCGGCCCGATCCGGGCGTAGAGCACGCCGACCACCTGCATGGTCAGCAGGACGCCGAAGGACTCGGTGAAGGTGACGCTGCCGCTGGCCAGCGCGCTGCCGCCGAGTGCGTCCTGGACGAACAAGGGGGTGAGGAACATCGCGCCCAGCACCGGGACGAAGCCGACCAGGCTGATCAGGTTGGTGTCGCGGAACAGCCGGTCACGGAAGAGCCGCAGCCGTAGGACGGGTTCGGGCACCCGGAGTTCGGTCCGGATCGCCAGGACGAGCAGCACGGCGCCGCCGGCCAGGGCCGCCAGCACCAGGGGCCGGCTCCAGCCGAGGTCGGGGCCGGCGCACACCCCGTACATCAGGGTGCCGGTGGCGGCGGCGCTGAGCAGCAGGCCGCGCAGGTCGAGCCGGCCGGGCGCGTGGTCGCGGTGCTCGGCGAGGAAGAGCAGCCCGAAGAGCATGGCCAGGGCGCCGATCGGCACGTTGACGTAGAAGACCCAGCGCCAGGACAGTCCGGTGACGAGCACGCCGCCGAGCAGCGGGGCGACGGCGGGGGCGATCTGCTGCGGGATGATCAGCAGTCGGGACAGCCGGACCTGTTCGGAGTGGCTGAAGGTGCGGAACAGCAGGGCCTGCGAGGTGGGGGTGAGCAGCCCTGCGGCCAGGCCCTGCAGGGCGCGGGCGGCGACCAGCGAGGGCAGGTCGGGGGCGGCCCCGCAGAGCACGGAGGCCGCGGTGAACACGCCGAGGGACCACAGCAGCATCCGGCAGCCGCCGAAGCGTTCCAGCAGCCAGGCGGAGGAGGGGATCATGATGCCCAGGCAGACCGGGTACACGACGACGACGCTGCTGAGCGAGGCTGCGGTGAGGTGGAACTGGCGGGCGATGCTGGGCAGCGCGACGGTGGTGATGGCGCCGTCGACGATGCAGATGAAGGTGATGGAGACGGTCATGATCGGTACGACGTAGCGCTGGCTGATGCGAGTGCTCATAGAAGCTGAGCATACTCACTATGATGGTGCTCATAAAGCGCGGGGACGAGGAGAGTCGCACGATGGCGGATGAACAGGGATTTGGCAGCAGTGATGTCCTGGTGGACGAACTGTTCGCCACCACGCATCAGTTGCGGATCTTCGTCGACGGCAGGCTGCGTGAGCACGGGGCCTCGGTGGCCCGGCTGAGGGCCCTGCGGGTGCTGGCCAGGACAGGGGAGCCGCTGCGGATGCGGGACCTCAGCGACCTGCTCGGCAACGCCCCGCGCACCACGACCACCATCGTGGACAGCCTGGAGCGCGACGGTCTGGTCGAGCGGATCCGCCATCCGGAGGACCGGCGGGCCTTCCTGCTCGCCCTCACCGAGCTGGGCGCCCGGCACTACCAGGAGGCGGAGGAGTTGGACGGGAGCGCGCTCGCCGTCGCCACCGGGACGCTGGCACCGGCCGAACGGGAACAGCTGCGGGCGCTGCTCGGCCGGATCCGGCAGGCGGTGGCCGACAGTACCGAGTGAGGGCGCGGGGCCGGGTGTCCCCGTGCCCCGGTGTCCGGACGTCAGGTTCGCGGGCGGCCGGTCGACCGCCCGGCCGGGCCGGGTGCGGCCCGGGGTGCGGGCGGCGGCGCGCGACGCCCCCGGGGTGACGGCGCGACGCATGAGGCGGGGCCGGCAGGCCGTGACGGCCGCCGACCCCGCTCAAAGCCGTGGAAGGACGTCAGCCCTCGTTGATGCAGACGTTGCCGAACGCCGGGTTCAGCGCGCCCAGCACGTTGACGCTGTTGCCGCAGGCGTTGATCGGGATGTGGATCGGGATCTGGATGACATTGCCGGACAGGATGCCCGGCGACCCGACGGCGATGCCCTCTGCGGTGGACGAGGCGCTCGCCGCGCCGGCCGATCCGAGCACGAGCGCGGCGGCGGCGCCGGCGAGAACGAGAGCCTTGTGGAGGTCTTTCACGGTCTTCTCCATTCCTGAGGGGATGGTGCAGGTTCATGAAGAAGCCACCACCGGCAGCATCTCGTGCCTGGTGGTGACACCTCCCGACCAGTCTTTGCACCAACCGGGCCGCGCGTCGCGCGGGCACACGGTCCGTTCACCCGCCCGAACGGCATCCGGCCCAGCGCCGCTCCCGGACGGCCCGCCGGTCCGGGGTGCGCCCCGGGCCCGCCCGGCCGCCCGGGCCCGGCCCTCCGACGCGTCAGCCGGTCCGCGCGGGGCCCGGATCGCCCGTTCGGCCCGTTCGGCCCGTTCGGACGGGTGGTGGTCGGACGGCCGGCGCAGGGCGTACGTCTCTCGGGTGGTCGACGGTCGGGGCGCCGAGCAGGCGCCGGAGCTGCGCCGAGCCCTTGGAGGTCCGGCGCCGCACGGCGCCGACCGGCAGCCGGAGGGTCCGTGCGACGTCCCGCTCCGAGAGGTCGAAGGCGTACCGCAGGACGACGCAGACCCGGCTGCGGAACGGCAGCCGGGCCAGGGCCTCCCGTACGTCCGGGGTGGCCTTGGCGCCCGCCCGGTCGGGGTGCGCCGCGACCTCGGTGGGCCTGGCTCGCGCGGTCGGCCCGGGCCGGTACGGGCGGAGCAGTGCTGCGAGGCGCCGGGTCCGTGCCGCCCGGCGGGCCCGTTCACGGGCGAGGCTGATGACGGCCCGGTGTGCGTGGGTCGTCGGACGGTCGGCCCGGTGGGTCCGCTCCCAGTCGCGGCGGACGGCGGCCAGGGCGTCGGCGGCGAGGTCGTCGGGGGCGTCGTCGGCGTGCGTACCGCCCGTCAGGAGGTGTGCGAGGCGGGCCAGTTCGGCGTGGTGGCGCTCGAAGTAGTCGTGGAACTCCTTGGCCGCCCCGTCGGAGATCATGACCTCGCTGCTGCCTCTCGATGGATTGTGAGCGTTAACAGAATCGGCGAAGCGGCAGCGTACCAGTCGGGATGAGCCAAGCACGCTTGTCGGATACATGACGGTCACGGGAAATTCACCGCCCGGCTCTACCCGCATAGACAGTCGGGCCGCCATTCTGGTCCGGCGGCACCGCACCCCAGGTCCCGCCCCCTCCGGAAGCGCACCGCCCACCAGCCGCGATCCGCCCGCCGTGCCCCGGCCCCGCCGCCGTCCCCCCGCGCCCGGTCAGACGCCGGTCGCGGGCGCGCCGGGCGCCGGCCTCGGCCACGGCCGGAGATCGAACGGCCCGGGCACCCGAACCCCCTCGTCCGAGGTCCACCGCCCTACCCGGGAGAGCGAATGAAGCCCCGTTCCGCAGTCACCGTCGTGGTCCTGGCCATGGCCGCGTTCACCGTCACCGCCCCCGCGGCCGTCGCCAGCGGCAGCAAGGTGTCCCAGGCGACGGCCGCGAGCCAGTTCAGGAGCGCCGGGATCACCTGGAGCTCCAGCGGCAACTGCACCACCCGCTCCAACTCGACCTGCACCTCGTTCGAGCAGATCAACTCCGGCACCGTCAGCACGATCATCACCCTCAAGCAGTCCAGCGGCTGCGCAATCAACATCACGGGTGGGACGGAGGTCGGCCACGCCTCCGGCACCTACAGCCACTACAACGGCTACAAGGTCGACATCTCCCGGAACTCCTGCATCGACGGGTACGTCCAGAACAGCTTCACCTACATCGGCTACCGCGGGGACGGCTACCCGCAGTGGAAGGCGGCCTCCGGCAACATCTACTGCAACGAGGGCAGCCACTGGGACATCCTGGTCTACTGACGCAGGAGCAGCGACGGGTGCGGGCCGCCGGGCGGTCCGCACCCGGGCCGCGTGCCCTGGCCGCCCGCCCACGGGGCCCGTGCTCAGCAGGACGTCCGAGTACGCCGCGGCAGGGAGCCTGACGGTCCGAGTGCCGACCCCGGGGCGGCCGGCCGCCGCAGGACGACACCCGGCCGGTCCGGGCAGCGGGCAGGTCCTGACGGACGCCTTTCCCGGTCGATCGGCCGCCCGGGCGGAGGCGTCCGCCCGGGCGCGCCGGTGCCCGTGAGGGTGTGCGGGGGCACGCTCTCACGGGCACCGGTCCGGAGGCTACGGCCGGGAAGCCACGGTCGCGAGGCCGTGCGTCCGGGCCCTCGTGGCCGGCGGCCTACCGGGCCACGGCCGGGCTGCGGACGCCGACGACCCCGCCGCGCGCCCGGGCGACCAGCTCGCGGGCCTCCTCCGGCGAGGCCACCGCGGGCGGCGAGCCGGGCAGCGGGCGTCCGGCGCTCTCCGGCATCAGCCACACCGCGGCCGCGCCGATCACGGCGGCCGCCATCATGTAGTACGCGGGCATCATCCGGTCCCCGGTGGCATTGATCAGCGAGGTGACCACCAGCGGGGTGGTGCCGCCGAACAGCGAGACCGAGATGTTGAACCCCACCGACATCGCGCCGTACCGCACCCGGGTCGGGAACAGTGCCGGCAGCGAGGCCGGCATCGTGCCGGTGAAGCAGCTGAGCAGCAGGCACAGCCCGCCGACGCCGAGCAGGACGCCCCACTGCTCACCGCCCCGGATCAGCAGCAGCGCGGGCACGGACAGCAGCAGGAAGCCGAGGCAGCCGGCCATCAGCACCGGCCGCCGCCCGATCCGGTCCGAGAGGTGTCCGACCGGGCCGTTGACGGCCATCATCAGCACCATCGCGGCGATGATCACCAGCAGGCCGTGGGTGGCGTCGAAGGCGAGCTCGGCGGTCAGGTAGGTCGGCAGGTACGACAGCAGCATGTAGTCGGTCACGTTGTAGACCAGGACGAGCGCCATGCAGAGCAGCAGGGCCCGCCGGTGCGTGGTCAGCAGCTCCCGCAACCCGCCCTTCGGGCGCTGCCGGTCCGCCGGCTCGGCCTGCTCCTGCAGCTTGCGGAAGGCCGGGGTCTCCTCCAGCCGCATCCGCAGGTAGAGGCCGATCAGGCCGAGCGGGCCGGCGATCAGGAACGGCAGTCGCCAGCCCCAGGAGAGCAGGCTCGACTCGTCCAGGGCCGAGGTCATCAGCGTCACCAGCGCGGCGCCCGCCACGTACCCCACCAGGGTGCCGAACTCCAGCCAGCTGCCGAGGAAGCCCCGGCGCCGGTCGGGGGCGTACTCGGCGATGAAGGTCGTCGCGCCGCCGTACTCCCCGCCGGTGGAGAAGCCCTGCACCATCCGGGCGACCAGCAGCAGGACGGGGGCCCAGATGCCGATGGTGGCGTAGGAGGGGATCAGCCCGATCGCGAAGGTGCCGGCGGCCATCATGATCATGGTGGCCGCGAGCACCTTCTGCCGGCCGATCCGGTCACCCAGCGGCCCGAAGACCAGACCGCCCAGCGGCCGGATCAGGAAGGCCGCGGCGAAGGTCCCGAAGGTGGCCAGCAGCTGGGTGGCGCCGCCCGCGGTCGGGAAGAAGACTTTGCCGAGGGTCACCGCCAGATAGCTGTAGACGCCGAAGTCGAACCACTCCATGGCGTTGCCGAGGGCCGCGGCGGACACCGCCCGTCGCAGCATCCCCCGCTCGACGACGGTGACGTCCCCGACCGCGAGGGATCTGCCGGCCGCAGGCGCCGGGGTGACGGTGCCGGCGGCGGGGGTGCCGCCGCCGTTGGACAGGAGGGCTCTCGATGACGCTGGACTCAAGGGTTCACTCTTCGTGCCGGGAACATGGACCGCTCCCGTCTGACCCGTTCGTCTGCGGTCAAACCCCGCCCGGCCGGTACTGAGAGATGCCTCACCCCGGCCCGGCCGCCGCCACGAGGTGCCGGCTCAGGTGACGGGCAGCGGGTCCGGCACCGTCTCGAGCAGCTGCGCGCCGTTGTTGCGGACGGAGTTCACGGCGGTGGAGACCGGCGTGATCCGCAGCTCGCCGCCGGCCGGGGTGTGCAGCAGCCGGCGCAGTTCGACGGCGTCGGTCAGCTCGGGGTCGAGCCAGGCGTCGAAGTCCGCCGCGTCGATGGTCAGCGGCATCCGGTCGTGGACCCGGCCGGCCGCGTCGGTGGCGTCGGTGGTGATGATCGTCGCAGTGGTGAGCCAGGCCGCCGGGTCGTCCTCCGGCACGCTCCGGTCCCGCCAGAATTCGTACAGGCCGGCCATCGGCAGCAGGGTGCCGGCGGCAGGTGCAAGGAAGTACGGCTGCTTGTACGCCTTCGCCCCCTCGGCGGCGGGCACCGGCTTCCACTCGTAGTACCCGTCGGCCGGGATCAGGCACCGGCGGGCGGCGAACGCCTTGCGGAAGGCGGGCTTCTCGTGGACGGTCTCGGCCCGGGCGTTGATCATCCGGGCCCCGCCGCCCGGGTCCTTCGACCAGGACGGCACCAGGCCCCAGCGCACCTGCCGGAGCTGGCGGACCAGCTCACCGGTCTCCCGGTCCAGGCGCTGCAGGGCCACCAGGATCGGGTCCGTCGGCGCCACGTTCCAGCTCGGGGCGAGCGTCTCGGCGGTGGGGAGGCCGACCGCGCCGAAGTACTCGGCCAGGTCCTGGACGGAGGAGGTGGAGACGTAGCGACCGCACATACCCCCACCGTGCCATCCCGAAGGCCCCGTCGGGGGGCCGACGCACCAACCCGTCCGGCCGGTCCGCGCCGGCGGGCGCGCGAGCGGGGCGCGTCGGCGAGTGCGCGTGCGCACGGCAGGGCGGCTCACGGGGGACCAGTCGGGTGGGGAGCGGCCGGACGGGTCCGTGCGCCACCTGCCACCGGCCGCCTTCAGCGACCCTCCGCCGTGGGCCGATGGTGGACGTACTCGACGACCGTGCCGTCCGGGTGGCGGGCGTTGAACCCGGCCCCGGTGGGTACCTCCTGGAACGGGAAGACGATCTCCGCGCCCGCGGCGACCAGCCGGTCGTGGTACGGCCGCACGTCGTCCACCAGCAGGGTGCCGGTGGTGGAGCGGAACGGGGCCAGCTCCGCCTCGGGGCCCTCGATCAGCAGGAAGGCCCCGACCGTGGCCAGCCGCAGGGCGCCGAAGGCGAACCGGGCATCGGCCGTCACCCCCTGCAGCCGCTCGTAGAACCCGATCCCCGGCTCCAGTGCGCCCGGGCCGAGGAAGACCCGGACCAGGACCCGGGGGGCGGTCAGTTGGGAGGAGTCGTTCTCGCGACGCCATACCTCGGGCGCCCGCTGCTGTTCCGTCATGCCACCAGGCTGCCCGTGGCCGGCCGGGGTTACCAGGCAGCCGTTCATGGGGGTGCCCACCGCTCATAGGATCCGGCGGTCGGGCGCGGTCCCCGGGACAGGGAGCCCCCGGTCGGAGGGGCTCCCGCCGGCGGCCGCGGCGTCAGTGGGTCCAGGGGCGCCGCTCACCGGGGTGGACCTCGGCCGCGAAGTCGTCCGCCAGGGCGGCGATCACGGCGCGTCCCTCGACCTGGGCCAGCCAGGCCTGCGGCAGCCGGACGTCCCCGTGCAGCGCGCCCAGCAGGTTGCCGCAGAGGGAGCCGGTGGAGTCGCTGTCGCCGGAGTGGTTGACGGACAGCAGGAAGGCCGCCTCGACAGGGGTCCGCGGCGGCCTCGGGTCGCAGTGCGTGCCGTTGTGGTCCAGGCGGTAGACCTGCGGCCGGGTGGGGGCCAGCGCCGCGTAGACCGCGATGCTGAGCGCCTCCTCGGCGACCCAGCCCGCGCCGAGGCTCTCCACCTTCTCCGGGGTCGCCTCGCCGTCGGCGGCCAGGTCGAGGGCCGCGCGGAGGGCGGCGGTCGTCTCCTGGTGCCCCTGGTAACGCGACAACAGGTGCAGCGTCCGCAGGACGGCGGCCTGCAGCGAGTCACCCTCGACCAGGTGGCCGACCAGGGCGGCGAAGGCCCCCGCCGCGTAGTAGCCGGTGGGGTGGCCGTGGGTGATCTGCGCGCAGGCGGCGGCGAGTTCGAAGGCCTGGTCCGGAGCGAGACCGGCGAACCCGAACGGCGCCGAGCGCATCACCGTGCCGCAGCCCTTGGAATCGGGGTTCACCGGGCCCGGAGTGCCGTCGAGCTTCTCGCCCCGGCGGGGGACGTGCGTCGACCGCAGTCCGGAGAGACAGGCGTTGCCGGGGGCGCGTCGGGCGTACAGCCAGGGCTCCTCGCGCAGCCACCCGTAACGGTGGCCGGCGCCGTCCGCGGGCGGCGGGGCAGGATGGTTCTGGGTGTCCAGCCAGCGCAGGTAGGCCTCGCGGACCAGGGCCGGCTCGGCGCCTCCGCTGCTCTTCGCCCGGGACCGGGCATGCCCGAGCAGGTAGCCCTCGGCGGTGAACAGCGTCATCTGGGTGTCGTCGGTGATCCGCCCGATCACCCCCTCGGCGTCCGCGACCGGCCCGGTGACCCCGGCCGCCCCGTACTTGGCCCGGATCGCGTCCAGGGACAGGAATTCGACCGGATTGCCCAGGGCGTCCCCGATGGCTCCGCCGAGCATGCTGCCGCGGACGCGGGAGCGGTGGACGGCCGACTCGTCCCATGAGCGGTGCTTCACTGACAACTCTCCCGTCCCCGCCGGCGGGCGAGCGCCACCTGGTGCGGCGCGGCCGGTCCGGCTGCCCGCCATCCTGCCAGGCGGGCCCCGGAGCCACGGACCTGACGGCCCCTCCACCCGGCCCCTCCATCTGGCCCAGCGCCGGGCGCCGGTCTACGGAGTACGGGCCGTGGCGGCCAGGTGGGCGCGGTCGCCGCCCAGGGCCGTGTAGAGGTCGGTCCATCGGCGGTCGGTGCCGGTGGCGGGCCGGCCGTCGCAGAAGTCCTTGGTGCCGTTGGCGGTGTAGTACCGCATCCTCTCCAGCACGGACTTGGTGTCGGCCCGTTCGCTGGCCGTGTAGCGGCTGCCGGGAGCCTTCGCCTGGTGCACCAGGCAGGTCGGGGCGGCCGCACCGGCCTGGGCGTCGAGCGAGCCGTCGTCCGAGACGGCGCAGCCGCTCAGGGCGGCGAGCGCGAGCAGCAGGGCGAACGGGGCGGGACGTGGATTCATGTGGACGTGGATCGGGCGCGCCCGAGCACAGGTTTCATCGTTCTCGCTTCCGGTGGGGGGCGACAGGTCGCCCGCTGCGGGTGCGGTGCCCGCCGGCCCTGGGCGGGCGGGGCGGGTCGATCACCGCACTCCACCGGCGCTTCGCCCTCGCGGGTGGGTCGGATTGCCCGGCTCACCCGCACGGCGAAGTCCGGCCACCCGATCGGCCCTGCGCCGGCCCGTTGGGGGCCGGTCGTGACCCGGCCGGCCGGTCCGGCCCCACAGGACCGTGTTCGCCCGTTCCCGAGACCCCGTCATGTCCTGCGTCTTCCGCGGCCACAGGGCTTGTTGACGGATGGTCGATCTGACTCGTCGAAGGTTGGCCCAGTTGGCCCAGCTCCCCGGGAGCCCGGTGCGGTCCTGTGTGATCGTCTTCTCACAGCTGAGCTTTCCTGGGTGGCGGTAGGTCCGACGTGGTGAAGAGCCGCGGCCCCCCGGCCCGGAGGGCCGTCGTCGATCGGCGGCCCGGTCTTCCAGGGGCTCGACCCCAGGAAGGAAGACTCCGTGATCAGCAAGCACTGCCTGGCCGTCATAGTCCGCTCCGCCACCGCGACCGCGGTCGCCCTCCTGCTCGCGCTGGCCGCGCTCCCGGGACAGGCGGCGGTCGCGGCCCCGGTGGTGGTCCAGCTCCGGCTCACCCCGACCGGTGCCACCGCCGGCGCCGAGGTGTCCGCCACCCTCACGGTGCTGTCCTCGCGATGTCAGACCGTACGGTCCCTAGGGGTCGGGGTCCGGGACTTCGCCGGGCACAATCTGGACTTCCCCGGATCGGCGTCGGACGTCCGGATCTGCCCCACCGGGATCACCATGACCACCCGCGCCCGGGCCTTCCCGGCCGGCACCTACCTCCAGTTCGGCTTCTACCGGGACGCCTCCGGCTACCACAACCTGTTCGGCACCACGCTGACGGTCCGACCGGCCGCCGTCCCGGCCGTCCCGACCGTCCCCGCTGTGCCGACCGTCCCGACCGCCCCGTCAGCCCCGACCGTCCCGGCGGTCCCGACCGTCCCGACCGTCCCGGCGGTCCCGGCGACGGCGCCGCCGGTCGCCGGCCGGTCGCCGGTCTTCCTGGAGGAGTTCAGCCGCCCCATCGACTGGGGCGGCACCTGGGTCGGTACCCGGACCAGCGCCTACGAGTACGGCGACCACAACCCGAAGGACAACAAGCTGGACCTGCTCGCCCAGGACGCCGTCACGGTCGCCGACGGAGCGGCCACCTTCACCGCCCGGCCCGGCTCGCGGGTGCTGGAGAACGGCCTGCAGTCCTGGACGACGGGCCTGCTCACCACCGAGGGGTCGGCGCGCGACTTCAAGGTCCGTACCGGCGACTACATCGAGACCCGGGTGCAGCTCCCGGCCAGGTCGGGTGCCTGGCCGGCGCTGTGGACCTGGAAGAACGGCGGCAACGAGGTCGATGTGTTCGAGTACCACCCCGACCACCCCGATCTCCTCGAACTCACCAACCACGTCCGGAGCGGCTCCGCCAACTACGCGAATCCGAAGGCGGTCGCGCCCGGGGCCTGGGTGACCGTCGGGGTGCTGTGCGGCGCCACCTCCGACGACTGGTACGTCAACAACACCAAGGTCTACTCCGACCGGACGGGTGTCGGCAGCCAGTGGTCGGCCTACCTGATCCTCAACCTCTCCGTCAGCGCGGGGCGCTACCACCCGGCGCCGGACAGCACCAAGCCGATCACCTTCGCCGCCGACTACCTGCGGGTCTGGCGGTAGCCCGGCCGGTCCCCGGCGCGACCCGGGGAGCCCCGGCGGGCGGCGGCCGGTCCCTCCTTCGGAGCAACGGGAGCACGGGCCGTACAGGCAGTCAGCGGGTACCGGTGGGCGGCGGGACGGCAGGCCAGGGCCGTCCCGCCGCCCGTCCGGGCGGTGCCGGCCGGTGGCCCGGGCGGGTGAATCCGGCTGGCCGTCAGGGCTGCCCGGCGGTTGCATGAGGTCAAGCCATTCCCGTCTGACCTTGGGAGGGTCCCGTGCACGAGATGCGAGCCGAAGCCGACCACAGCACGCAGGGGCGGAGTCTGCTGTGGCATGTGGTTGCGAAGGAGGACGGCAGCCGGTCCCTCTGCGGGAGCCGGTTGCAGCCGACCGGGCCGGCGCCGTCGCCCGGTCCCGGTGGCCCCGACGGGCTGCCGGACCGCTACTGTGCGCCCTGCCTGGATGCGGTGCGCCGCACGATGCAGGCGGCGGGCAGTGCGCCGGGCTCCGAAGCGGTTCCCCCGGCCGCCTTCGGCGCGGCCGACGCGCCGCCGGTCGGTGATCCCCAGCCCGCGGGGTGACGCCCGGGGCCGGGGAGGCCCGGCCCGCGGGGGCGGGTGCGGCCCCGACCGCGCGTGAAGAAGGACCGGTGCCCCGGCGCCCCGGGACGGTGAGCCAGCCGCCGTCCCCGGGGCGCCGGGGCTTCGTGGCGCCGGGCGCCCGCCCGCCGGCCGCTCCCGGTTCGAGGCCCGAGGCCGGACGCCGTCCGGGGGTGCCGGTTGCCTTCTCCGAGGGTGGCCGGTTTAATAAATGAAAAGCCATTTATTAATGAGGTGAGCAACGGTGGCCGGACGCCCCCGAGGGGTCGACGACGTGGTGATCCTGCGCGCGGCGGCCGAGGTGATCGGCCGGGTGGGCCCCGCCGGATTCACCCTGGCAGCGGTCGCCGGCGAGGTCGGACTGGTGCCCGGCACACTGCTGCAGCGGTTCGGCTCCAAGCGCGGCCTGCTGCTGGCGCTCGCCGACCGGTCCGTCGCCGACGCGGACGAGCTGCCCGAAAAGCTGCGCCGGGAACACCCCTCCGCGCTCGGGGCGCTGGTGGCGCTGACGGTCGGCTCGACGGCCCCGATGGCCACACCCGAGCGCTTCGCCAACCACCTGGCCTTCCTCTGCACCGACCTCACCGACCCGCAGCTGCACGAGCGCGCCCTGGCCGTCCACCGGGCGCAGGGGCGGGCGGTCGAGGCCCTGCTGGCGGAGGCCGTCCGCGCGGGCGAGCTGCTCCCGGGGACGGACGTCGGTGCGCTGGCCGGCACCCTGCAGGCGATCACCGCCGGCGCCGGTCTCACCTGGGCGCTGGAGCGGGACGGCACCCTGGCCGAGCGGCTCCGGCGCGAACTCGGCGCCGTACTGGCCCCGCACGTCCCACCCCGTCACAGCCACGACCTGGAGGAAACATGACGACACACCACCGGCCGCTGGCCGGACGGGTGGCCCTGGTGGCCGGCGGCACCCGGGGCGGTGGGCGCGGGATCGCCGTCGAGCTCGGCGCCGCCGGTGCGACGGTGTACGTGTCGGGCCGCAGCAGCGCGGCCGGCCGCTCCGAGCTGGGCCGCGCCGAGACCATCGAGGAGACCGCCGAGCGGGTGACCGCGGCCGGCGGCCTGGGCATCCCGGTCCGCACCGACCACAGCCGGCCGGCGGAGGTCCGCGCGCTGGTGGACCGCATCGCGGCCGAGCAGGACGGCCGGCTCGACGTCCTGGTCAACTCCGTCTGGGGCGGCGACCCGCTGACCGACTGGGAATACCCCCTGTGGGAGCAGGACCTGGAGCGCGGCCTGCGGCTGCTCCGGCAGGCCGTCGAGACCCATGTGATCACCAGCCGGTTCGCGCTGCCGCTGATGGTCGCCCGGGGGAGCGGGCTGGTGGTGGAGGTCACCGACGGCAACACCGCCCGCTACCGGGGCTCGTTCTTCTACGACCTGGCGAAGTCGGCGGTGATCCGGCTGGCCTTCGCCCAGGCCGCCGAGCTCAAGCCGCACGGTGTCGCCGCCGTGGCGCTCACCCCCGGCTTCCTGCGCTCGGAGGCCATGCTGGAGCACTTCGGCGTCACCGAGGAGAACTGGCGGGACGGCGCGGCCGAGGACCCGAACTTCGCGTACTCCGAGACCCCCGCCTACCTGGGGCGGGCGGTCGCCGCGCTGGCCGCCGACCCGGCCGTGCTGGCGCGGACCGGGCGGGCCCTGGCCACCTGGGGCCTCTCCAAGGAGTACGGATTCACCGACGCGGACGGCAGCCGGCCGGACTTCGCCGCGCACTGGGCCGCCGAGCTGGAGGAGGAGTACGGCCCGCTCGGCGATCCCCTGTGACCGGGCCGGGCCGGGCGGGGTGGTGCGGTACGGCGGGCAGACGGAAGGTACCGCCCCGCCCGGGGCTTCAAGGCGTCGTGAGCCGCTCCAGCAGGGTGGTCAGCGTGGCGCCGAGCGGCAGCGGGACCGTGGCCGTCGCGTACGCGTCCCCGCGGGTCGCCCCCTGGTTGACGATCGCGACGGGTTTGCCGGCCCGGGCGGCGTGGCGCACGAAGCGCAGCCCGGACATCACCGTCAGGGAGGATCCGAGGACCAGCAAGGCCCGGGCGGCGTCGACCAGGTCGTAGCAGTGCTGGACCCGGGGCTTGGGGACGCTCTCGCCGAAGAAGACCACATCGGGTTTGAGGACCCCGCCGCAGGCCTCGCACGGCGCGATCCGGAAAGCGTCCACCACTGCGCCCGGGAGCTGGACGTCCCCGTCCGGGTTGAGCGCCGCCCTCGGGACGAACAGGGTGCCGTTGAGCGCGCGCAGTCGCCGGTCGAGGTCCGCGCGGGAGCTGCTCCGCCCGCAGTCCAGGCAGACCACCCGGTCGAGGCCGCCGTGCAGTTCCACCGCGCCGACGGTGCCGGCCGCGCGGTGCAGCCCGTCCACGTTCTGGGTGATCACGGCCGAGAGGTACCCGGCCCGCCGCAGCCCCTCCACCGCCCGGTGGCCGGCGTTGGGCTCGGCCCGGGCGATCGCCTGCCAGCCGACGTGACTGCGGGCCCAGTACCGGCGGCGGCCCTGCTCGCTCGCGGTGAACTCCTGGTACGTCATCGGGGTGTGGCGGCGCAGACTGCCGGTGGCGCCCCGGTAGTCGGGGATGCCCGACTCGGTGGAGAGCCCCGCGCCGCTCAGCACCGTGACGTCCCGGCCGGCCAGCAGGCGTTCGAGCGCCGCCAGGCCGGCGCCTTCCGGAGCCGGTCCGCCCTCCGGCCCGTTCGTCGGTCCGCTCTCCGGTCCGCCGGGTGTCCGATGCACATGCATAGAAGCAGCATAGATCGGCCCGGGCGGGAACGGCCGGGCGTCCCGCGCGGGCCCGGCGGGTCCGCTGCGCCGCCCGGTCAGAGCTCCGCCAGCCAAGGGTGTCCCGGATGTGCCCGGCCGAGCAGGTCGGCCAGCCGGGCCCGGCGGGTGGCGTCCAGCAGGGGGAGGGTGGCGGTGAAGTCCAGCCGGTCCTTGGCGCGGTCCCCCTTGGCCTTGAAGAGCAGGACCAACTCCGGTGCGAGGTAGGGGATCCCATCCGGGGAGCGCTCGACGACCTCGGTGTACGGCAGCCGGATCGACGGGTCGCGGCGGCAGATCCAGAGCGGGCCGTCGTGCGGCTCACGGAACACGTCGACCAGGTACTCGCCGGTCGACGGGTCGCGGAGCCAGGTCTGGTGGGTCAGCTCCAGCAGCTCGGGGGAGCGGCCCGACCAGAGCCGCCCGGACGCCACCACGTCGAAGTCGTACCCGGGGAGGCAGGCCACCAGCTCCGGGAACCGCGCGGCCGGGACGCTGATCTCCAGGTCGCTGTGCGCGCGGCTCCGCCCGCCCCGGAAGTCGTCCAGGGCCCAGCCCCCGGCGACGCACCAGGGGGCGGCGAGCCCCGCGAGCCGGCCGGTCACCTCGGCCGGGGTCCAGGCCTTCGTCCAGCGGGCCGCCGCCTGCGCCTCGGTGATCTCGACGCCGCCCGGCGGCAGTCCTTCGCTCATCCGGCCAACCTACCGGCGAGGCCGGCCCGGCCGGGGCCGCTTCCGGCGCCCGGCACGCGCGCCGGTTACCGCGCCGGACGCTGTCGGGCCGGCGGTGCCGCCGTTCTGACCCCGCGTCAGTTATCGTCCCCGCCGGCGGGGTACAGGCTCGGAAGGTTGACCACGATCGCCTCCTGGGTGCTGCGTGCGATCACCACCACGGCCTCCACGTCCGGGTCCGGGTTCTCCTCGCGGTGCGGGACGAACGGCGGGACGAAGATGTAGTCACCCGGGCCGGTCTCCAGGCGCACCTCCTCCGGCTCGCCGGCGGAGGCGTCCGCGAAGACGAAGACCGGATGCCCGCTCACCACGTAGATCGCGGTCTCGGACTCGCCGTGGTGGTGGTCGGAGGACGAGGTGGCGGGTGCGACATGGGTCTGGCCCATCCAGAGCTTCTCCGATCCCACCGTCTGGCCGCTGACGGCCGCGAACCTCCGCATCCCGCCGGTCTGCGCGGTGTCCCCGTCCAGTGCGCCGGCCCGGATGTGGTGCAGCCGGGCCGCCAGCGGGGCGGCCGGGGCCTGGCGGTCGGGCAGGTGCGGGTGGAACCCGGCGCCGGCCTCGGTGACGGGGCGGGCGCCCGGGCTCTCGGCGTGGCTGTGCGGGTGGGCGCTGTCACCGGCCTCGGGGCTGGAGTCGGAGTCGGGGTGCGGGTGCGCTGCTGGGCTCATGACGTTCCTTGTACGGGAGAAGGCGTGCGGGCGGGAGAGGGCGCGCTGAGGCGGGCGGACCTGCGACATCCTGAGGGGCCGAACGGGATCGGGGACGTCGGCAGCGCCCGGTGGGGATCCGGGTGGCGGGGCGCCGGCGGGCGCGGGTCGGGCGGCGGGCGGCCCGCCCGGGCGGCGGTGTCCTTCAGCTGGCGCGACAGAGCGCGGACGGCGCCGACGGACAGTCGGCGCGGTGCGCGGCGCGGAGCGGGACACGGTGGGGCATGGACAGGACGCTAGGGCTGTGGCCGAAAGGATGTCAAGAGGTGTCCAATGCCTGCGCCGCCCGCCCCGGCCGACGCCCGCGCGCGGATTTCACGCCTGTCGCCGCCCGGCCGGCGCCCTGGTCAGGGCGCCTCCTGCCGCTCCGGTGCAGGGCCGTCCGTGACCGAAAGGCCTGGTGTCGGCGACCTGAGAGGGGATAATGGTGCACATGCATATTTCCGCGAAGGCGGACTACGCCGCGCGGGCCCTGGTCGAACTCGCCCGCGACACGGCCCGTCCGCTCACCTGCGAGAGCATCGCCTCGTCCCAGGAGATTCCGTTCCGCTTCCTGAAGTCCGTCGTCGGCGACCTGCGCCGGGCCGGGCTGGTGCGCAGCCAGCGCGGCTGCGAGGGCGGGTACTGGCTCGGCCGGCCCGCCGAGGAGATCAGCCTGCTCGACGTGATGCGCGCGGTCGACGGCGGGCTGATGACCCTGCGCGGCGAACCGCTGGACCAACTCGACTACCCCGCACCGGCGCAGGGCCTGCCGGACGTCTGGCGCGCGGTCGAGGACAGCGCCGCCGCGATCCTCGGCCGGGTCACCGTCTCCGCCCTCGTCGGGGCCCCCTCCGGTGGCTCCGCACCCGGCCCGGCCCAGCCCGGCACGCCCTCCGTCCGGCAGCGGGCGGACGTCCTGGTATGACCGCCGCCTCCGCCGGGCCGGGCGCCCCCGAGCCACCCGCCGCCGAACCCGCCGGCGGGCTGGAGGTGGTGGAGTACACCGACCCGCTCTGTCCCTGGGCCTGGGGCTCCGAACCCAAACTCCGCAGGCTGCGCGCCCTGTTGGCGGGCCGGGCCGTCTGGCGGCCGGCCTACGGGATGCTCTTCGACGAGGAGGAGGACGACCCGGCGCCCGACCCGGCCGCCGAGACGGCCTGGTACGCCCGCTACGTCGCGGAGATCAGCGCCCACACCGGCGCCCCGCACGCCGTCCGGCTCGCCCGGGTGGCGGCCTGCAGTCGCCCGGCCTCGCTGGCCGCCGTCGCGGCGCGGCGCCAGGGCCCGGCGGTGGCGGCGGCGGTGCTGCGCCGGCTCCGGGAGAGCGTCTTCGTACTGGGCGAGCCGGCCGACAGCACCGACCGGGTGCGTACCGCCGTCGCCGGCCTGCCCGGTCTCGACGAGGAGTCGTTGCTGGCCGACATGACGGATCGCCGGACGCTGGAGCGGCTGGCGGCCGACCGTGCCGAGGCGCGCGCGCCGGTGCCCGAGGTGCTCGGCCTGCGCGGTCCGCCGCCCCACCCGGGCGCGGCCAAGGAGGCCGGCGACGGGTACCGCTACGCGCTGCCGACCCTGCTCCTCGTCGGGCCGGCCGGCCGTCGGGTGGTGCCCGGCTGGCGACCGCTGGGGGAGTACCTGGAGGCGGTACGGGCGGTCGCCCCGCAGCTGCGACTGCGGCCCGAGGGCGGGCTGCTCGACCCGGACGCGGCGCTGGAGCGCCATCTGAGCCTGACCCGCGCCGACCTGGACCTGCTGACGGCGGACCGCCGCCCGCCCACCCGCGCCGTTCGCCTGGAGAGCGGGAACGGCCCGCTGTGGCTCCACCCGGCGTACGCGGAGCGGCACCCGGCGTTCGCCACCGACCGGTCACGGGGCCGCTGAGCGAGTGGGCGGGGCCGGCGGCGGTGGCCTCCGACGGGCCTGACCGGCGGGTTCGGGAGGGGCTGACGGTCCGACGAATGAGACACCGTTTGGTGTCCATTGACAGGGCGGCGCGGCCCGGACAGGATGAGCGCATGCTTTCGACGCACCCCGGTGTGGTGTGCCGCTTCGTGGACTTCCGGCGCACCAGCAGCGCTCTCTGTCGCTGACCCAGCGCCCCCCGGCCGCCACCACACCTGCCGATCCACGGCCCCCGACGGTCCGACCGTCGCCCCGGCCGCACCCCGTCAGGCCTGACCGGCCGCGCCCGTTGCCCCTGTGCCGGGCCGAAACCCCCTTGTTCCGGGCTCCCAGAGCCGTCGGCTCCTGCCCGCAACCATCGGTCCGCCCCTCCTGGCCCGGACGGCTCTGCCGTCCCGCGGCCCGTCCCGGCACACCCTGATTCCGGGCGCCCTGTCCCGGCACACCCCGTCCTGCCCTCCAGCGCCGTCGGCCCGCCCCGACGCGGCGCCCCTTGCACTGCCCGGCCGCCCCCGACAAGGGCCGGTCCGGCGTGCACCCGAAAGGTGACGCAGCATCATGAACGCCCCCGTCAGCAGCACCCGTTCGACCCTTGCCAGACGCTCCTTCCTCGGCCTCGCGCTGGGCACCGCGGCGACCCTCGCCCTCGCCGCCTGCGGCTCAGGCGCTCCCGTCACGGCCGGCGATGCGGCCGGTGGCACCGTCAAGTGGGGCTGGGCGCTGCCCACTTCATGGGACCCGGTGTTCTCCTCGGCGGGCTGGGACGTCCACGACCTCTCACTGGTCTACGCCGGCCTCACCAAGCTGAACGAGAAGGGCGACGCCGTCCCCGCCCTCGCCACCGGCTGGACGTACAGCCCGGACGGCACCGCCGTCACCTTCAAGCTCCGCGACGGCCTGAGCTTCAGCGACGGCACGCCGCTCGACGCGACCGCGGTGAAGAAGAGCCTGGACCGCGGCCGCACCGACCCCAAGTCGCTGGTCGCCCCACAGCTGGTGCACATCAAGGACGTCGCCGCACCCGACCCCCAGACCGTGGTGCTGACGCTCACCCAGGCCGACTACCAGCTGCCGAACCTGCTGGCGGGCAAGACCGGAATGATCGTCAGCCCGAAGGCCTTCGAGGGGGACGCGGCCGGCCTCGCCTCCCGCCCGGTCGGCGCCGGGCCGTTCACGCTCAGCTCCTACACCCAGAACGCCAAGGCCGTGCTGAAGCGCAACCCCGGCTACTGGGACGCGTCGAGCATCAAGCTCGACGACTTCGAGATCTACCCGCTGCCCGACGCCTCCACCGTCGTCGCCGCCCTGCAGTCGGGCCAGTACAACGTCGCCCAGATCCCCGGCAGCCAGGTGGCCGCCGCCAAGGCCGCCGGCCTGGAGGTCCAGGTCATCCCGTCCCTGGTGGTCGCGGTGCTCGACATCAACCCCACCAAGGCACCCTTCGACAACCCGCTGGTGGTGCAGGCCCTCAAGTACGCGATCGACCGCGAAGCCCTGCTCAAGACCCAGCAGTTCGGCTTCGGCGACGTCAGCTACCAGCCCTTCCCCAAGGGCTACGTCGGGTACGACGCCGGCTCCGCCGACCTCTTCCCGCACGACCCGGCCAAGGCCAAGGAACTGCTCGCCCAGGCCGGGCACCCGGACGGGGTGGAGCTGACCATCACCACCACCGCCGCACAGGGCCTGCCCGAGCAGCTCCAGGCCCAGCTGAAGGAGGTCGGGATCAAGACCACCATCGAGGTCATCCCGGCCGCCCAGGCGACCCAGATCATCTACATCCAGCACTCCCGGGCCCTGTTCACCGACCAGTTCGCCGGCCGCGACTCCGCGCCGCAGGCCTTCCAGGTGCTCTTCGGCGAGCAGGGGCTGATGAACCCCGGCCGCAGCACGCCGCCCGAGCTCAAGGCCGCCGTCGACCTGGTCTCCCGGACCCCGCTCGACTCGCCCGACTACCCGAAGAACCTCCAGGCCGCCACGGCCCTCGCGGTGCGCACCATGCCCAACATCTTCCTCTACAGCGTGCCGCGGATCCTGGCCCGGCAGAAGACCGTCTCCGCCATCCCCGAGTTCACCGTCGTCCAGCGCTTCGAGGGGGTGACCGCGCCGTGACAGCGCTCCTCGCGCCCGCGCCCGCCCGCCAGGGCGGGCGGGGCCGGGTGCTCGCCGCCCGGGCCGCGCGGGCGCCGCGCGGCCCGGCCCGGGCCCTGCTGACCACCGCCACCGTCTTCCTGATCTCCTCCCTGATCACCTTCGGCCTGGGCGCACTCTCCGAGGCCAACCCCGGCGCCGCCGTCCTCGGCGAGACCGCCACGCCGGCCGACATCGCCCGGATGAACCACGAGTTCGGGCTCGACCGGCCGCTCGCCGAGCAGTTCACCAGCTGGCTCGGGCACGCCCTCGGCGGCGACCTCGGCCACTCCTGGTTCACCACCCTGCCGGTGGCCGACAGCATCGCCGCCGCGCTGCCCGTCGACCTGTCGATCGCCGGCCTCGCCCTGCTGTTCGCCGTCCTGCTCGGCGGCGCCGCCGGCATCGCCGCCGCCCGCAGCAACGGCGGCCGGCTCGACCTGGCGATCACCGGCATCTGCTCGGTGCTGGGCACCCTGCCCGCCTTCGTGATCGCCATCGGCCTGATCGCCGTGCTCTCCGTGCAGGCCGGGCTGCTGCCCTCCGGCGGATACGTCCCGTTCGGCCAGGACCCGGGCCAGTGGCTGCGGTTCGCCGTCCTGCCGGCCCTCGCCCTGAGCCTGGACGCGGCGGCCGGCATCGCCCGGCAGCTGCGCACCTCGTTGGTCGGCGCGCTGCGCGAGAACTACGTGACCGGCGCCGTGATGCGCGGCCTGCCCGCCCGGCGGGTGCTCTTCGGCCACGTCCTGCGCAACGCCGCCGGCCCGGCCGTCACCGTCCTCGGGATGAGCGTGCCGATGCTGATCGGCGGCGCGGTGGTCACCGAGCGGATCTTCAACCTGCCGGGCATCGCCCAGCTCTCCCTGCAGGCCGCCCAGCAGCACGACGTCCCCGTCATCCAGGGCACCCTGCTGGTCACCGTCGCCGTCGTGCTGATCGCCAACCTCGCCGTCGACGCCGGCCTGCTCGCCCTCAACCCGGCCGCCCGCCGGGCCGCCAAGGCCCGCCCCCGGCAAGGGAGTCAGCCATGAGAACGATCCGCCGCACGCTGCGGCTGCGGACCGCCCGGATCGCCCTGCCGGTGCTCGCCGCCGTCGCCCTGCTCGCCCTGTTCGGCGGCGCCCTCGCCCCGCAGGACCCGCTCGCCCAGGACACCGCCCAGCTGCTCGGCGCCCCCGGCGGCGCGCACCTGCTCGGCACCGACTACCTGGGACGCGACGTGCTCAGCCGGCTGCTCGCCGGCACCGGCGAATCGGTGGCCGGCGCGGTGGAGGCGGTGGCGGCGGCGATGCTGCTCGGCATCGTCCCGGGAATCGCCTCGCTCTGGCTCGGCCGGGTCTTCGAGTGGGTGTCGCTGCGGGCGGTGGACGCCCTGATGACCCTGCCGTTCACGCTCTTCGCGATCGCCGCGGTCGGAGTCTTCGGCAACGGCCTGCACCAGGCGATGCTCGCCCTCGGGGTGCTGCTCTCACCGCTGTTCTTCCGGGTCACCCGGGCCGCGGCACTGGGCTTCACCCAGGCCCAGTACGTGCAGGCGGCCGAGCTGATGGGCGCCTCGCGCCGCTGGATCCTGCGGACCCACCTGTGGTCCAAGATCCTGCCGACCGTCGCCGTCACCACCGCCCACGCGCTGGCCACCGCCCTGCTGACGGTCACCTCGCTGACCTTCCTCGGCGTCGGTGTCCAGCCGCCGGCCCCGACCTGGGGCGGCATGCTCGCCAGCGACCTGGGCTTCCTCGCCCAGCAGCCCTGGGCCCCGATCCTGCCGGCCACCCTGATCATGCTCACCGTCGGCGCGCTCAACCTGCTCGCCGACGCCGTCCGCGACGCCGGGGCGGCCGGGACCGAACCGGCCAGGGCCCGCGGCGCCGCCACCGCCAGGGCCGTACGTCCCCACCGCGCCGGCCCGTCCGAGCAGCCCGCACCGAAGGAGCAGGCCGATGCCCCCCTCCCCGCGTGACCCGGACGCCACCACCACCCCGGGCGCACCCGTCCTGACCGTGGACGGGCTGCACATCACCGTCGGCGCCGGCCGCGCCGAGGCCGTCCGCGACGTGAGCTTCCGCGTCCGGGCCGGCGAGGCCGTCGGACTGGTCGGCGAATCAGGCAGCGGCAAGACCCTCACCTGCCGCTCGGTGCTCGGCGTCGGAGCCCCCGGCGTCGCCGTCTCCGCCGGCCGGATCGACCTGGCCGGCACCGAGCTCACCGCCCTCACGGAACGCCAGTGGGAGCAGGTGCGCGGCACCCGCCTCGGCGCCGTCTTCCAGGACCCGGCCTCCTACCTCAACCCCTCCCTCACCGTCGGCCGCCAGCTGGCCGAACCGCTGCGACTGCGGCACGGCCTGAACCGTGCCGCCGCCCGGGAGCGCGCGATCGAGCTGTTCGCCTCGGTCGGCCTGCACCGGCCGGAGGAGGTCTACCACCAGTACCCGCACGAGCTGTCCGGCGGCATGCTGCAACGCGTGCTGATCGCCGTCGCGGTGGCCGGCGAGCCAGAGCTGCTGGTCGCCGACGAGGCCACCACCGCACTGGACACCGTCGTCCAGGCCGAGGTGCTGGAACTGCTCGCCAAGCTGCGGACCGAGCGCGGACTCGCCCTGCTGCTGGTCACCCACGACCTCGCGGTGGTCGCCGAGGTCTGCGACCGGATCCTGGTCTTCTACGCGGGCGAGATCGTCGAGGACGGGCCGACCGCCGAGGTCGTCGCCGCCCCCGCCCACCCCTACACCGAGGCCCTGCTCCGGGTCGCCTCGATCGGCGACTGGCAGCGCCGCGACCTCGCGGTGATCCCCGGCCGCCCGCCGGAGGCCGGCGCCGCCCCCGTCGGATGCCGCTTCGCCGACCGCTGCTCGTTCGCCACGCCCACCTGCTCCGACGCGCCCGTCCCGCTGACCGTCCGGCCCGACGGCCGCCGGGTGCGCTGCGGCCGGGCCGACGAACTCGCCCTCGCCGGCGCCTTCGCCACCGGCGCTACCGCCACCAGCACCGCCGACCTGACCTACCGAACCCTCCAGGAGGTGACCGCATGAGCCCCAGCACCGCCACTGCCACCGCCACTGCCAATGCCACCTCCACTGCCAATGCCACCGCCACCGCCCCCGCGGCCGCCCGGCAGGCGAGCGCCGACGCCGAACCGCTGCTGCGGATCAGCGGGCTCTCCGTCGCCTACGGCCGCCGCCCCGGCCGGGCCGCCGAACGCGTCCTCGACGATGTCTCCCTGGACGCCCGGGCGGGCGAGATCCTCGGCGTCATCGGCGAGACCGGCTCCGGGAAGACCACCCTGGCCCGCGCCGTCGTCGGCCTGGCCCCGGTCGTCGGTGGGCGGATCACCGTCGACGGCGAGGAGGTCACCGGCCTGCGCGGCCGCCCCCTGCGGGAGTTGCGGCGCAGCGGCCGGATCCAGTACATGTTCCAGGACCCGCTGCGCTCCCTCGACCCGGACCTCACGGTCGGCGAGATCGTCGGCGAACCGCTCACCGTCGGCACCGGAACCGAGCGCGGCGAGCGTGCCGAGCGGATCCGCGAGGCACTCGAACTCGTCGGCCTGCCGGCAGAGTTCGCCGAGCGTACGCCCGGCCGGCTGTCCGGCGGTCAGCGCCAGCGGGTCTCGCTCGCCCGGTCCGTGGTCACCCGCCCACGGCTGCTGCTCGCGGACGAGCCGGTCAGCGCGCTCGACGCCTCCAACCGCAACCACGTCCTGCTGCTCCTGGACGAGCTGCGCCGCAGCCTCGGCCTGGCCGTCGTGATCATCTCGCACGACCTCAGCTCGCTGGCCGGCATCGCCGACCGGATCGCCGTCCTCTACCGCGGCCGGCTGGTCGAGCAGGGGCCCGCCGAGGACGTCCTGACCAACCCGCTGCACCCGTACACCGCGCTGCTCACCGCCTCCGCTCCCAGCGTCCGCCGCGAGCACCGGATCACGCCCGCCCAGCTGCGCCCGCGCGAGCCCCGGCCCGAGTGGACCCTCCAACCTGCCGCCGGTGCCTGCGTGTTCGCGCACCGCTGCCCCTTCGCCGCCGACGACTGCCGGCAGGCCCCGGCCGCGGCGGAGCACGGCGCCCCCGGCCGCACGGTCTCCTGCCATCGCGCCGCCGACTGGCGCGAGCGGCTCACCGCCGACGCACGCTGAGGCCCGCCCCGCGCCCTCGGCGGCCGCCGCCACCCGTACCTCGTCACACCACCCCCTTCACCGACCCACGTCTGGAGTACCGTCATGCCCGTCGAGTTCATCGGCCTCGCCGCCACCAAGCCGTTCAGCGAGACCGACACCCAGGACACCGGCCCCGTCGTCCAGCCCGGCTACCTGCGTGAACTGGCGCTGGCCCACGAGGAGTCCGGCTTCGACCGGGTGCTGATCGCGCACTCCTCCGCCAGCCCCGACGGCTTCACCGTCGCTGACCAGGTGCTCACCCACACCACCCGCCTCGGCGTGCTGCTCGCACACCGCCCGGGCTTTGTCTCGCCGACCGTCGCGGCTCGCAAGTACGCCACCCTGGACGCCTTCCACCCCGGCCGGGTCGCCCTGCACGTGATCACCGGCGGCGACGACAAGGACCAGGCCAGGGACGGCGACTTCAGTGACAAGGAAACCCGATACCGCCGCACCGACGACTTCCTCCAGGTGGTCCGCCGCACCTGGGAGTCGGCCGAACCCTTCGACCACGAGGGCGAGTTCTACTCGGTGAAGGGCGGCCTGTCCGCCGTCCGGCCCGAGCGGCCGATCCCGGTCTACTTCGGCGGCGCGTCCGCCGACGCCGTCCGGGTCGGCGGCCGGCACGCCGACGTCTACGCCTTCTGGGGCGAGCCGCTGGCCGGGATCGCCGAGCGGATCCGCCAGGTCCGCGCGGCGGCCGAACCCTACGGCCGGGACCCGGCGTTCAGCGTCAGCCTGCGGCCGATCCCGGCCGAGACCGAGGCCGCCGCCTGGGAGCGCGCCGCCGAGATCCTCCGGCTCACCAAGGAGAAGGTCGGCGACCTGCGCAAGGCCTTCAACCTCGACCACTCCGCCCAGGAGGGCTCGCAGCGCCTGCTGGCGGCCGCGGCCGAGGGCGACCTGCACGACAAGCGGCTCTGGACGGCGGTCGCCAAGGCCACCGGCGCGGCCGGCAACTCCACGGCCCTGGTGGGCTCGTACGAGCAGGTCGCCGAATCCCTGCTGGACTACACCGCGCTCGGTGTCGGCACGCTGCTGATCCGCGGCTTCGACCAGCTGGCGGACGCCCGGGACTACGGCAAGCTGGTCACGCTGGTGCGCGACCAGGTGGACGCCGGTGACCCGGTGCTCGCGGGTGCGGCGAGCGCATGACCTCCGTCCTCCCACCCCGGACCTCGCCCACCACCTCGCACTGGGGCGCCTTCGGTGTCCGCCCCGGTGCGAGGGGCGGCGTCGAGGTGCTGCCGCACCCCGCCGACCCCTCCCCGTCCCCGCTGCTCGGCGGGGTGGCCGGCGCGCTCGACCACCCGACCCGGGTCCGCCGTCCGGCGGTCCGGCAGGGCTGGCTGGAGCACGGCCCCGGGCCCTCGACCGCGCGCGGCGCGGAGCCGTTCGTCGAGGTGGAGTGGGAGCACGCGTTGGACCTGGTGGCCGCCGAACTCGACCGGGTCCGCCTTGAGCACGGCAACCGGGCGGTTTTCGGCGGTTCCTACGGTTGGGCCAGTGCTGGGCGGTTCCATCATGCGCAGAGCCAACTGCACCGCTTCCTAGGCCAGTTCGGCGGGTACACCGGCTCCCGGAATTCCTACAGCCTGGGCACCTCGCTGGTGCTGCTGCCGCACCTGGTCGGTGACGCCGAGACGGTGCTGCGCGCCGCGTCCTCCTGGCCCACCATCACCGGGCACAGCCGCCTGATCGTCGCCTTCGGCGGTATCCCCGCCAAGAACGTCTACGTCACCCCGGGCGGCGTCACCCGGCACGGTACCCCCGGGCACCTCGCCGAACTCGCCGCCCGTGGCGTCGAGGTGGCCTTGGTCAGCCCGCTGCGGGAGGACCTGCCCGAGGGGCCCGCCACCGACTGGTACCCGGTCGCCCCGGCCACCGACACCGCGCTGATGCTGGCCCTCACCCACACCCTGGTCAGCGAAGGGCTGCACGACCGCGCCTTCCTCGACGCCTGCACCACCGGCTTCGACACCCTGGCCGACTACCTGCACGGCGGGCCTGACGGCGTCGTCAAGGATGCCGACTGGGCGGCCGCGATCTGCGGGATCGAGCCGGGCCGGATCCGCGCCCTGGCCCGCCGGATGGCCGCCACCCGCACCCTGGTCACCGTCACCTGGTCGCTGCAGCGCGCCCGGTACGGCGAGCAGCCGGTCTGGGCCGGGCTGGCGCTGGCCGCCGTGCTCGGCCAGATCGGCCTGCCGGGCGGCGGCTTCGGCCACGGCTACGGATCGATGGGCGACGTCGGCGACACGGGACCGCGGCTGCGGCTGCCGTTCCTGCCCCAGGAGCCCAACCCCGTCCAGGACTTCATCCCCTGCGCCCGGATCGCCGACCTGCTGCTGCACCCCGGCGAGCAGTTCGACTACGACGGCGCCCGGTACACCTACCCCGACATCCGGCTGGTCCACTGGGCCGGCGGCAACCCCTTCCACCACCACCAGGACCTCGGCCGGCTCCGCCGCGCCTTCGCCCGCCCCGACACCGTCATCGTCCACGAACCGCACTGGACCGCCACCGCCCGGCACGCCGACATCGTGCTGCCCGTCACCACCACCCTGGAACGCGAGGACTTCGGCGGCGGCCGCCGCGACACCCACCTGATCGCCATGCACCGCGCCGTCGACCCGGTCGGCGAGGCCCGTGACGACCATGCCGTGCTGGCCGCCCTCGCCGGGCGGCTCGGCTTCGGCGAACGCTTCACCGAGGGGCGCACCCCGCGCCGCTGGCTGGAGCATCTGTACGCCGAATGGGCGGCCGAGCTGACCGCCTCCGGCCGCGCGCAGCCGCCCGCCTTCGACGAGTTCTGGTCGGCGGGGGAGTGGCAACTGCCTGCAGAGCCATCGGAGTTCACCCTGTTCGAGAAGTTCAGAGCGGACCCACGACGCTTTCCCTTGGGTACCCCCAGCGGCCGGATCGAACTCGCCTCGGCCACGATCGCGGCGATGGGCCTGCCGGACTGCCCGGGCCACCCGAGCTGGCTGGAGCCCGAGGAGCGGCTCGGCGGGCCGGCCGCCGGACGGCACCCGCTGCTGCTGATCGCCAACCAGCCGGCCACCCGGCTGCACAGCCAGCTCGACACCGGTGCCGTCAGCCTGGCGGCCAAGGTCGCCGGCCGGGAGGCGGTCGAGCTGCACCCGACCGACGCCGACGAACGGGGCATCCGGGAGGGTGAGTTGGTCCGGATCTTCAACGACCGCGGTGCCTGCCTGGCCGGCGCCCGGCTCACCGAGCGGGTCCGCCCCGGGGTCGTCCGGCTGCCCACCGGCGCCTGGTTCGACCCCGTCCCCGGGGTGGAGCCGCCGCTCTGCGCCCACGGAAACCCCAACGTGCTGACCGCCGACCTGCCCAGCTCGCGGCTCTCCCAGGGCTGTGTCGGCCAGCACGCCCTGGTCCAGCTCGAACGATGGAGCGACGGCGAGCCGCCCCCGGTCACCGTCCGCACCCCGCCCGCCTTCGTCCGGCGCACCGCCGCGCCCACCGCACCGGCAGCCCCCGCCGAGCCGCCCACCGAGCCGCCCACCGACCCGAAAGCCCCCTGATGACCCAGCAACCGACCCAGCAGCTGATCCAGCAAGGGGCCCCGCACCCGCCCGCCCCGCCCGTCTCGCTGGTCCCGCCCGTCCCGTCCGTTCCGTCCATCCCCTCCGCTCTTCCGGTCCTCCCCGCCCCCGACCTCGACGGGCTGCCGGCCGTCACCGCCGCCCTCGCCGCGCACGCGGAGGAACACGACCGCGAAGCCTCCTTCCCCTACCGGGGCATCGAGGCCGTGCACCGGGCCGGGCTGCTCACCGCCACCGTCGGCGCCCGCTCCGGCGGCCCCGGCAGCCGGCTCGCCGACACCGTCCGGATCCTCGGCGCCCTCGGCGCGGGCGACCCGGCGGTGGCCCTGGTCACCGCGATGACCCTGTTCACCCACGCCGCCGAGGCCCGCACCCCGCACTGGCCCGCCGAGGTGTACGCGGAGCTGCTCGCCGAGTCCGCCGAGCGGCCCGCCCTGGTCAACGCGTTGCGGGTGGAGCCCGATCTGGGTACCCCCGTACGCGGCGGACTGCCCGCGACCGTCGCCCGCCGCCACGGCGACCACTGGGAGCTGACCGGCCGCAAGATCTTCTCCACCGGTGCGGAGGCCCTGCGCTGGATGCTGGTCTGGGCCCGCACCGACGAGCCCGAACCCCGTGTCGGCAGCTTCCTGGTCCGCTCCGACACTCCGGGCCTGACCGTCGAGCGGACCTGGAACCACCTCGGCCTACGCGCCAGCCGCAGCGACGACGTGCTGCTCGACGCCGTCCGTGTCCCGTACGGGCACGTCGCCGGTCTCGCCCGGCCCGGCGCGGACGGCGGCCGGGACACGGCGGCCGGGGCCTGGAACTCGCTCGGGCTCACCGCCCTCTACCTCGGCGTGGCCCGGACCGCCCTGGAATGGCTGACCGGCTTCCTGCACGAGCGGGTCCCCACCGCGCTCGGTGCGCCGCTGGCGAGCCTGCCGCGCTTCCAGAGCGCCGTCGGCGAGATCGAGGTGACGCTGGCCGGCGCCGAACGGCTGGTGACCGCCCTGGCGCGGGCCGTCGACGCGGGCGAGCCGGCCGCCGCCGAGGAGGCCGCCGGCGCCAAGGTGCTCGGCACCCGGGCCGCGATCGGCGCGGTCGAACAGGCCGTCGCCCTGATCGGCAACAACGCGCTCACCTACGACAACCCGCTCCAGCGCCACCTGCGCAACGTGCTCTGCAGCCGCATCCACACCCCGCAGGACGACACCGTCCTGCTCGCCGCCGGGCAGCGAGCCCTGCTGCGCACCCGCTCCTGACCGCACCACCCCACCGTCACCACCGAGTTCTCCCGAGCCACCGTACGAAAGGCCCTGACACCATGCCCGTCGAGTTCATCGGCATGATCGGCACCACCGACGTCTCCGAGACCCGCCCCGCCACCGGTCCGGTCGTCGACCCCGACTTCACCCGGCGCTTCGCCAAGGCCCACGAGGAGGCCGGCTTCGACCGGATCCTGATCGGCTACGGCTCCTCCAGCCCGGACGGCAGCCAGGTCGCCGCCCACGTGGCCGCCCACACCGAACGTCTGGGCCTGCTGGTCGCGCACCGGCCGGGCTTCGTCGCCCCCACCCTGGCGGCCCGTACCTTCGCCACCCTGGACCAGTTCTCCGGCGGCCGGGTCGCCGTCCACATCATCACCGGGGGCCACGACGCCGAGCAGCGCCGGGACGGCGACTACCTCCCCAAGGACGAGCGCTACGACCGCAGCGACGACTACCTGGACGTCCTCACCAAGGCCTGGACCAGTGAGGGCCCGTTCGACCACCAGGGCCCGCACTACCGGCTGGAGGACTTCCACGCCGAGGTCCGGCCCGTCCAGCAGCCGCGCATCCCGCTCTACTTCGGCGGGTCGTCCGAGGCGGCCTACCGGGTCGGCGGCAAGCACGCGGACGTCTTCGCGCTCTGGGGCGAGCCGCTCGCCGAGACGGCCGAGCAGATCGCGGCCGTCCGGGCCGGCGCCGAGGCCGCCGGGCGCAGCACGCCGCCCCGGATCAGCGTCTCCTTCCGGCCGATCCTGGGCCGCACCGAGGAGGAGGCCTGGGAGCGGGCCCACGGCATCCTGGACACCATCCAGAACCGCGGCCGGGGCGGCGGCTCCTTCGTGGGCAAGCGTGCGATCCTCCCGGTCGGGCCCGACGCCCGGCCGCAGAACGCCGGCTCGCAGCGGCTGCTCGCGGCCGCCGCCAAGGCCGACCGGCACGACCGCGCCCTGTGGACCGCCCCGGCCGCCGCGACCGGCGCCGCGGGCAACTCGACCGCGCTGGTGGGCACCCCCGAAACGGTCGCGCAGGCCCTGCTCGACTACGTCGACATCGGCGTCAGCACCCTGCTGATCCGCGGCTACGACCCGCTTGAGGACGCGCTGGACTACGGTCGCCACCTGCTGCCGCTGGTCCGCCAGGAGGTCGCTCGGCGCGAGCGCACCGAGGCGGCCCGCGAGGCCGCCGCCCGGCTGGCCGCCCCGGTCACCGCCGGGAGCGCCCGATGAGCGCCCACCTCGCGCCGGCCCCGCTCGCCCCCGCCCCGGCCCCGCTCGCCCCCGCCCCGGCGGCCGCCGCCCCCGACTCGCAGCCCGGCACGCTCGTCTGGGAGCCCGCCGAGGGCGCCGCCCGGCGCGGCACCGTGGTGCTGCTCCCCGGCCGGGGCGAGAACCCGGCCGTCTACCAGCGGTTCGGCCGCCGGCTGGCCGCTGACGGCTACGGCGTCCACGCGCTCGGCCTCGGCCCGGACCCGGCGCCCGCCGACGTGACGGCGGCCTTCGCGGCCGTCGCCCGGCAGGCCCCGGCACCCGTGGTGCTGGCCGGGTCGGACACCGGCGCCCTGCGGGCGCTGGCCGCCGCCCGGGAGGCCGGGACACGGCCGGACGGTCTGGTGCTCGCCGCGCTGCCGCTGACGGCCGGCGCCCCGGCGCCCGACGGCTGGGAGGAGGAGCTGGCGGCCCGGACGTCCTGCCCGGCCCACCGCGGTGTGCTGACGGCCGATCCGGCGTTCGGCCGGGGCCGCTTCGCGGACCGCGTCCCGGACGCGCTGCTCGCTCCGGCGCTGAACCCGGCCCTGAACCCGGCCCTGAACCCGGCCCTGAACCCGGCGCTGAACCCGGCGCCGGCCGTGGCCCCGGCGCCGCTCGGGGAGGACGGGCCGCCCCCGGCGTCGCCCGGACGGCTGCCCGTCCTGGTCCTGCACGGCGCGGCCGACCCCGTCGCCCCGCCGCAGGCCGTCCGCGAGTTCGCCGCGCGCCTGCCCGCCGCCGTCCTGGTGCTGGTCGAGGACGGCCGGCACGACGTGCTCAACGACGCCACCCACCGCAGCGTCGCGGCGCAGCTCGTCCAGTGGCTGGAGCGCCTGCGCGGCGGCCCGGACCTGCCCCGCCTGCTCACGGTCGAGGAACCGCCCCGCTGAGGTCCGTTCCGCCCGCACCGCCGGGACGGGTCCGGTCCGTCCGGACGGTTCGGACCGGACCCGTCCCGCCGGTCACCCCCGGCACCGCCCGCGAGCCCGCCGCCCGACCGATGCAGGCCCGACCGCCGTAGCGCCGACTCGCCTCCCCGGAAGGAAATCCCCGTGACCATCACCCAGGACCTCCCCGTTACCCAGCTCAGGCCGACCGGCCCGGTACCCCTACCGGCCGACCGGCTGCGCCGCACCCTGCGCCGGCAGGCCGCGGGCGTCACCGTCATCACCGTGCCGGGCCCCGCCGGGTTCACCGCCACCTCCTTCACCTCGGTCAGCCTGGACCCGGCCCTGGTGTCCTTCTACGTGTCGGCCACCGCCTCGGCGGCCCCGGCCGTCCGGGCGGCCGGCAGCTTCGCCGTGCACATCCTCGGCCGGGGCCAGGAGGCGCTGGCGGCCCGGTTCGCCCGCAGCGGCGTCGACCGCTTCGCCGGCACCGACTGGACGCCCGACGAGCTGGGCACGCCCGTCCTGGCCGGGGTCGCCGCCTGGCTGACGGCGCGTCCGGTGCTGCTCCAGGAGGTCGGCGACCACCTGATGGTGGTCGGTGAGGTCGTCGACACCCTGGCGCGGGAGGACGTCGGCCCGCTGGTGCACCACGACGGCGCCTTCGGCGGGTTCACGTCCGCCCCGGGCGCCGGTGCCCACCGGAGCTGACCCGGCCCCGTCCGGTGCCGGAGCCACCGCCCGGCACCTCCACGCGGCCCGCACAGCCGCCCGCCGCCCGTCCCAGGAGTCCCCATGTCCCTGACCTTCCACTGGTTCCTGCCCACCACCGGCGACAGTCGCCACGTGGTCGGCGGCGGCCACGGGTCGACGCCCGGCACGGCGGGCGCCGACCGCCCCCCGAGCATCGAATACCTCGGCCAGATCGCCCGGACGGCCGAGCAGCTCGGCTTCGCCGGCGCGCTGACCCCCACCGGCGTCTGGTGCGAGGACGCCTGGCTGACCACGGCCATGCTCACCCAGGTCACCGAGCGGCTCAAGTTCCTGGTCGCCTTCCGCCCGGGACAGCTGAGCCCCACCCTGGCCGCCCAGATGGCGGCCAGCTACCAGCGCCAGTCCCACGGCCGGCTGCTGCTCAACGTGGTGACGGGCGGCGAGTCGGCCGAACAGCGCGCCTACGGCGACTTCCTGGACAAGGAGGGGCGCTACGCCCGGGCGGACGAGTTCCTCGGGATCGTCCGGCGGCTCTGGGCGGGGGAGAGCGTCGACCACGAGGGGGAGCATCTGCGGGTGGAGCAGGCCCGGTTGGCCCGGTGCCCGGATCCCGCGCCGGAGATCTACTTCGGCGGCTCCTCGACGGCGGCCGGCGCGGTCGCGGCCCGGCACGCGGACGTGTACCTCACCTGGGGCGAGCCCCCCGCGCAGGTGCGGGAGAAGATCGAGTGGATCCGCGGCCTGGCCCGGGCCCGGGGCCGCACGCCCCGGTTCGGGATCCGACTGCACGTGATCGCCAGGGACACCTCCGCGCAGGCCTGGGCCGAGGCCGAACGGCTGCTCGCCGGGATGAGCCCGGAGCGGATTCGCAGTACCCAACTCGCCCTGGCCCGAAGCGAGTCGGACGGCCAGCGGCGGATGCGGGAGCTGCACGGCGGCGCCACCGACCGGTTGGAGGTGCACCCGGGTCTGTGGGCCGGCATCGGGCTGGTGCGGGGCGGCGCCGGCACCGCACTGGTGGGCAGCCACCAGGAGGTTGCCGACCTGATCGGGGAGTACCACCGGGTGGGCGTCCGGGAGTTCATCCTCTCCGGCATCCCGCACCTGGAGGAGGCCTACCAGGTGGGCGAGGGCGTCCTGCCGCTGCTCGCGGCCCGGGGGCTCTGGCAGCACCCGGCGGTCCCGGCCGACCGGGGGTGAACCGACCCGGCCGGCCCGACCCGGCCGCTCCGGCTCAGCGCCCGGCCAGGACCGGTCCGGGGTGCAGCGGCGCGGTGACGTGCCCGGACAGGTCGTCGTTGTCGTCGTCCGAGGTGAACGTGCCGGTCAGGGAGGAGGTGAGCGAGGCGGCGATCCCCACCAGGATGAAGACGACCAGCAGCCCGCGCCCCGCGCCGCTGAGCACCAGCGGACGGGTCGCCGAGGCCACGGCGCCCGGGGCGGCGGCGGGGGTGGACGGGTCCTCGCCGAAGAGCCCCTTCGGGTAGGCGGCGGTGAGCATCAGCAGGTACGCCTGGAACCGCATCCGGTAGCGCACGATCGCCGCGCTGGCCTCGAACAGCGGCCGCGGCATCCGGCCCAGGATCAGCACCACCAGCCAGCTGATGAACGACACCGTCCACCACCCCGTCAGCAGTACGCTCTGCACGATCGCCGCGGGGATGGCCAGGATCAGCCGGAAGAAGACCGCCAGCCGGTTGAGCTCCCCCGGCTTCAGCCCGACCCGCACGGGGTACTCCGGCGTCTGGAACGCGAACGGCGGATACCGGTCGTGGGTCAGCATCGCGTACGCGTTCACCCGCGTCTCGTAGGCGACGAAGCCCGCCAGGTAGGTGGCCGCGAAGTCCGGCAGCCGGCCGAGCGCGAGTGCCCCGAACCAGCCGATCACGCTCACGAAGAAGGCCACCACCGACAGCACCCACACCACGATGAACTGCGGGATGAGCATCAGGAGGCGCAGCAGCACGGTCAGCCGGTTCTGATCCTCCGGCTCCGGCATGTCCAGGGTCGGCAGGAACTCGGCCGCGGCGGGCGCAGCGGCAGGGGGAGCGTCCCACATCCGGGCCTCCAGGCGTCGGGTCCAAGGCGATGGCGGCGAAGGAGCCGCGTGCTCCGAAGATCGCATCCGCCCGCCGCGCCCGCCCGCCGGATGGCCCGATCGGGCGACACGCGGGTGGGGCCGCGGGTGGTGCCACGCTCGTGCGGGCGTGGTTTCGGGCGGCGGGGCGCAACGGGCGGGGCCGCCGGACACCGGGCGGTGTTGCCGGCAGCCCCGTCGGGCCGGTGGCCCGGTGAGGGGGCGGCGTCCCCCTGCTCTCCCCGGCGTCAGGAGAAGGCACAACGGACGGGCCCTGAGCAGCACGACCGTCGGGCCTCGCTTCCACCGGCTCCTGCCCGGCACATGTTCCCGAGGACCGACGGGGTTCCACGGCCACGGGTGGTCTTCCCCCGCCCGGGTTGTTCGAGGGGGCCTCAGCCGTCGGCCCGGCACTCCCCGCCGGCCGGCCGTCCCGGCCGCGCTCCCGGGGAAGTGGCTCGCCTGCGCATTCGTGGGCCTCGAACGCCGGTAGCGCGCCCAGGCGCGGGTACCGCCGGATGCCGGCCCGACGGGGGCCGTTGCTTCGTACGCCCGGTGCGGCGATCATCCTGGGATGTTCGAGTTGTCGCCGGGGACGGGTCTCGCTCTGCCGCAGGATGCCGGTGTTCTGCGATTCGGCATGTCCGAGCGGGAGTGCCAGTGGGCGGTCGCGACTCTGGCGGATGTGCGCGAGACCTGGATCTGTCAGGCAGGCTGGGCCTTCTCGGCCTGCTACGAGGGCGTGGAGCTCGTCCTCTGGGGGGACAGCATGGATCGCCTGGGTCGCGCCGACCACGACAGGCACGGATTCGCGGCCGTGGAACTGCGCCGATGCGAGCCGAGGCCGACCCGGCCGTCCGCGGTGGCGGTGGTCCTCGACGACATCGACCTGTTCGGCTACCCGGCGGCCGAAGTGACGGCTGTCGTCGGCCCGAACCCGCATCCGGGCCTGCGGCTGCCACCGGTGCGACCTCCCAGCCGCTACCTACCGGTCGTATGGCTCTCGGCGGTGTGACAACCATGGTGGTCCCGCCCAAGACCGCCCCGAAGATCCCCGAAGATCACCGACGACCAGGACGAACTGCTGGCGTTCTACAACTTCCCCGCCGAGCAACGGACTCACCTGCCGACCACCGACTCTCACCTGCAGCGGCGCGTTCGCCCTGGCCGCCGCGGGGCTGCTGGACGGGAAGGAGGCGACCACCCACTGGCGGCACGCCCGCCTGCTCCAGGAGCGCCATCCGGCGGTGACGGTCAACGCCTCGGTGCTCTACGTCGACCACGGATCGGTCATCACGGCCGCCGGAACGGCCGCCGGCATCGACGCCTGTCTGCACCTCGTCCGCAACGACCACGGCGCCGACGTTGCCGCTCGGGTGGCCCGCAGAATGTCGTGGCCTCGCACCGCGAGGGCGGCCAAGCCCAGTTCGCGGAGCATCCGGTGGCCAGGGCACCGTCCGACGACCCGGTCAGCACCGCCATGCGGTACGCCCTGGAACACCTGCACCGACGGCTCGCCGTCGACGAACTGGCCGACCTCGCACACCTGTCGGTACGGCAGTTCTAACGCCGATTCGCCGACGCGGCCGGCCTGCCGCCCGGGCGCTGGATCACCCAGCAGCGGATCCGGGCCGGTGCCGTACTCCTGGATTCCACGGACCATCCGATCCAAGCGGTGCCCGCCCGGGTGGGCCTGACCGTGGCGGGGTTCCGCCACCACTTCCGCGTGACGATGGGGGTCAGCCCCTCGACGTACCGGCGCCAGTTCCGGCGCTGAACGGCACCGGCACCGCCTCCGGCTGGCAGCAGGCGGCCTCCGCTCGCCGAGCCGGTCGGTGCGGTGGGAGACCTCGGCTTCCGTTCGGCGGTCTCCTCGACGTGCGGGACGCCGTCGGTGCCCTCGGTTGGGCCGCAGATGTCGGCGGTCGGGGCCAGGTGCGGCGCCGAGATCTGCTGGCTCACTCAGCTCCCTGAAACGGCAGCGCCGCCACGATCGGATGGTCCCTTCCGATCGGTCCGAGCTTCGCGCTGCTGCCGGGGGAGCCGAGGTCCGCGAAGAACTCGGCGTTCACGGCGGTGAAGTGCTTCCACTCCTCCGGGGTGTCGTCCTCGAAGAGGATCGCCTCGACGGGGCAGACCGGCTCGCACGCGCCGCAGTCGATGCATTCGTCCGGGTTGATGTAGACCATGCGCTCTCCCTCGTAGATGCAGTCGAGGGGGCACTCGTCGATGCATGCCTTGTCCTTGACGTCCACGCAGGGCAGGGCGATCACAAAGGTCATCGGACTACCGTCCTCTTCCGGTCGTTGCTGCTTGCCGTTCCGACGCAGCCGACCGTAGGGCCTCAAGTAAGCTTGAGGTCAACAAGGAGGCCCCGCATGACGAACTATCGCCCTGGCGACGACCGGGCCACCCCGGACGACTGGCTGAGCATCGGCGAGGTGAGCGCGCGGACCGGGGCGGCGGTCTCCGCGCTACGGTTCTACGAAGAGCTCGGCCTGATCGCGTCCGAGCGCGACGAACGCAACCAGCGCCGCTACCCCCGGCACATGCTGCGCCGGGTCGCCCTGGTATCGGTGGCCAAACGGATCGGCATCCCGTTGCAGGACCTCCGGGAGGCGTTCGCCGATGTGCCGCTCGACCGTCCGCCGAGTCACCAGGAGTGGCAGCGCGCCTCGCGTGGCTGGAAGCACCGGCTGGAGGAGCGTCGGCAGACCATCGAGCGCCTCGAGGCCGAACTCACCGGCTGCATCGGCTGCGGATGTCTCTCGATGAAGGCATGCGCCCTGCTGAACCCCGGCGATGCGCTCGCCGAGGACGGCGCCGGGCCCCGGCGGCTGTGAGCGACGGCGCCCAGCTGGGCGCGCCGACCGGGAGGCGTCCGGGGCCGCGGCGGCGGGTGGTCCGCGGCCACTGCTGAGATGTCACCTGGCGCAGCGACCGCTGGCCACAGCCGGTCTCGCCGAAGCGCCGCACCGCCGCCGGGGAAGGCGATTCGGCCGATCCCGGTGTGATCGACATACTTCCGCGCATGGACATCGTGGAGAACGAACCTCGGCCCCATCACTACCGGTTCGCGCATCAGGTGCTCGCGGGCCTTGCCCGGGACCTCGGGCCGCGGATGCTGGAGGGCGTCCCGGCCCAGGGGTTCGGGGCCGGGCTGGTCACCCTCTGGGACGACTTCGGCGGGCGGCTGCCTGCCGAGGAACGGCTGCCGAGCGACGGCCTGGACGCGCATCTGATCACCTTGGGTCCGCACCGGCTGCTGGTGGTCGTGCTGCCGCGGCCCGCCGGACCGGCCGAGGCGTACTACACCGCCGTCGTGCAGCCGGACGGCGCCGACCACTGCCGGTACTTCACCTTGGAGCTCGCGGTGAACCCGTTCACCGGGGAGCCGTACACGGTGCTCGGCGAATGGGCGGACGGCAGCCATGCCAACCTCGGTTCCGGTCCGGCACCGGAGTTGGCGGCCTTCCTGACGGCAGTGGTGGCGCTCCTGGACGAGCCGGCGCCCGCCGTTGCGGTCACCCGCCCGTCCCCGCCCCAACCGCAGGCGAGGCCCGAACGCCGCGGCCTGCGACGGCTGTTCGGCCGCTGACCCGCCCGGGTGGTGCACCCAACGGCGCCCGGGCGGGGCTGCCGCACCGGGCCGGGACGCCGTGGGCGGACCTGCCCGAGCGGTTCGGGCCGCGGAAGGGCGCCCACACCCGGCCGCGGATGTGGGCGCCCGACGGCACCCGGGGCAGATGTTCACCCCGCAATCGTCAGGACGTCACCAGTCCGAGTTGGTCGCGCCCAGACTCAGCAGGACCTGGTCGAAGGTGTTGCCGTCGTTGTCGTCGGTGTACGACATCGCGAGCGTGCCGAACGGGGAGGAGGCCACCGCGGCCTGCTCCTGCCGACCGGTCGTGACCTGGCTGACGGACTGGGCCGGCAGCCGGCCGGCGAAGGTGCCGTCGGGGTTGAGGCCTCGGGCCCAGACCGCCGGATCGGTGCCGGCGACGCTCCAGCCGACCACGGCGTCGCGCTGGTCGTCGATGCCGACGGTGGGATTGCCGGCTCCGGCCCCGCCGGAGATCTCCACCTCGGCGGAGCCGGCGGTGCCGGTCGCGGTGAACGACCGGGCCCAGACGCCACGGGTGCCGGTGTGATCGGACTCCCATGCCACGGCGAAGTCGCCGTTGAAGTCGGCGGCCACGGCCGGGCGCTGCTGCTGCCCGCCGCCGAGGCTGTTGGCGCTGCGGCGGGTGAGTGCGACGGCCCCGTTCGCCTTGGCCAGCTTCACCAGACCGATCTGGTAGTAGCCGTTGTTGTCGGTGTCCTCGTCCCAGACCACGACGGCGTCGCCCGAGGCGGAGGTCGCGACGTCGGGGTTGTGGTGCGCCCCGCCGGCCGCGTTGACCGTCACCTCGTAGGCCTTCGTCGTGGTCCCGGTGAACCCGGCCGCCTTCACCGTCGCCGCCGCGGTGCCCTGGATGTCCTCCCACACCACGGAGAACGCGACCGCGGTGGTGCTGCCCGGCGCGCCGTCCGGATCGACCGCGACCCGCGGGTGGATCTGCTGGCCGTCGGCGCTCGCGTTGGCCCGACCGGAGCCGAGGACCGCGCCGGTCGGGGAGAGCACCCGGTAGACGATGTTGTAGAGCCCGTTGCCGTCCGGGTCCTCCGCCCACACGACGACGGCGTTGCCCCGGTCGTCGAGTCCCACGTCGGGCTGGAGATGCCGCCAGGCCGTGCCGGCGGTCCCACCGGCCGAGAGCTTCGTCTCGTAGGCCGGGACGCCGTTACGGAACGTCCGCACCCACACGTCGCTGTGCGCGTTGTCGCCGGGGTCGGTCGAGTCGCGGTCGTCCTCCCAGACCACCGCGACGTCGCCGAGGCGGTCGGTCGCGATCGAGGAGGAGTCCTGGTCACCGGTGGCGTCGCTGTTCGCCGTCACCCAGGACGAGGGCCCCGCCGCCGAGGCCGGGGAGACCATGACGAGGACCGCCGCGAAGCCCGCGGCGGCCGCGCCGAGAACTGAGAGCTTACGCATCGGCCAACCCCGGCTGTCCGTCGTGGATGATGAAGGTCTTGGCGGTGGTCGCCGCGACGCCGTGCTCGGTCACCGACGCCACCGACCGGAAGTCGGCGGTGAGCTGCGACGGCGTGATCTGCGTGCGGACGTAGCCGCGCCGGTTGGAGTAGAAGCGCAGGTGCGGGTTGAGCGACCCGTTGGGGATCGCCGTGGTGGCGCTCCCGTCGCCGCCGCTGGTGATGGAGGTGCAGACCAGCTCGGAGCCGATCGTCGCCGACGACGGATCGGCGTAGTCGGCCTTGAGGTCGTTGCCCCACGACGCGTGCACGTCGCCGGTGAGGACGACGGGGTTGCGTACGGCCCGGTCGATGATGCCCTGCTGGATCCGCGCCCGGCCGGCCCGGTACCCGTCCCAGGCGTCCATGTTCATCGCGCCGGACGCGTTCACGTTGCGGGCGAAGAAGACCTGCTGGCCGATGAGGTCCCAGGTGCTCAAGTGCTGGCCGAGTCCGTCGAGCAGCCATGACTCCTGGGCCGTGCCGGTGATCGAACGGTTGGCCAGATCGGCGTCGGCGCAGACCTTCGTCCCGTCGCCGCAGGCCTGGTCGTCGCGGAACTGACGGGTGTCGAGCATGTGGAACGTGGCGAGGGTGCCCCAGCGGACCCGGCGGTAGAGCTGGATGCTGTTGCCGGAGGGCGTCGCGGCGGCCCGCAGCGGCATGTTCTCGAAGTAGGCCTGGTACGCGGCGGTGCGTCGCGCGGTCCACTGGGCCGCCGTCAACGCGGGGCTGCTGTCGGCGCGGACCATGTTGGCGTAGTTGTTCTCCACCTCGTGGTCGTCCGGCACCACCAGCCACGGCGCGATCGCGTGCGCGGCCTGCAGGTCCGGGTCGCTGCGGTAGAGCGCGTAGCGGCGGCGGTAGTCGGCCAGCGACACGATCTCGCCGCCGAGGTGCTGGCGTACCCCCGTGGTGGTGGCGCCGCCCTCGTAGATGTAGTCGCCCAGGTGCAGGATCAGGTCGGGGCGGTCGTCGGCCATCCGGCGGTAGGCGGTGTAGTAGCCGCTCTCGTAGTGGGCGCACGAGGCGAACGCCATGGTGAAGTCACGCCCGACCGTGCCCGGCGCCGGCGCGGTGCGGGTCCGGCCCACCGGGGAGATGAACCCCTGGGCCCGGAACCGGTAGTAGTACTCCGAGTCCGGGGCGAGTCCACCGGCCAGCGCGTGCACCGCGTGGGCCTGGGCGTAGCGGGCGGTGACCGTGCCGGAGCTGACGAGGGTGGTGAAGTTCTGGCTGGTCGACACCTGCCAGTCGACGGCGACGTCGGTGTTGGGCATGCCGCCCTGACCGTCCGCGTTGGTCGGTGCGGGGGCCAGACGCGTCCAGAGCACCACGCTGCTGTCGTCCGGCTCTCCGGAGGCGACGCCGAGCGTGAAGGGGAAGGGGGTGGAGGCGGCGGCCGACGGCTGGGCCATCGCCCCGAGTTGGAGCGCGGCGGCGCCAGCGGTGGTGAGCCCGCCCAGGATGAAGATGCGGCGACTGAGGTTCCTCATGGCCGGCCATGCTCGCGGACCCAGGTGAACTTCGGCCCTTGCGACGGGGGCAGTCAAGTGACATGGCAATGGCGGGAGTTGGTGAGCCGTCCGTTATGGGGGACGTGAGCTCACGTCGGATTGCGGGTGGCAGTCGTCGGATGCGGTCGGTATCGTCGCGCCATGCCTGAACTGATCGCGCCCACCGTCCGTCTGCATGCCGCCTGGCTGGAGGCCCGTGGCGAGTGGGGGCCCGGCGCCCACGAGGACGGGTTCGGGCTACGGCGCTCCGACGAGGTCGACTCGTCGGCCGGGTTCGCGGCCTGGGTGGCGCGGCTGGCCGATCAGCCGGTGCCGGTGCCGGGGTCGGAGCTGCAGCAGGGGCAGCGGCAGGGGAAGTCCGGCCGGGCGGGCGCGGTTTACCGGTGGATCGTCGAGGACGGCCGGGTGCACGGCGGGATCGCCCTGCGGTACGGGCCCGGCGACTTCGTGCTGCGGTTCGGCCACATCGGCTACGGCGTCCGGCCGTCCTCCCGCCGGCGCGGCCTGGCGGCCTGGGCACTGGGCCGGATGCTCGACGAGGCACGGGCCCTCGGTCTTGGCCGGCTGCTCCTGGTCTGCGCGGCCGACAACATCGCCTCGGTCCGGACGATCGAGCGTCAAGGCGGCGTTCTGGAGGGCGTCCAGGAGACCGAGTTCGGGACGGTACGGCGGTACTGGATCACGATCTGAGGCCGGCCGGACCACCCCCGTGGGTGTAGTTCGCCGGGTTCGCCGCCCGCGGGCGCTCGTGCGCGCGAACGGTCGCTTTGTCGACGGAAGTTGAGTGCGGGCCCGGACGGGAGCAAGATGGGCGCCGACGCGGTGGCCCGGCGATGGGTCCGGTGGTCGTCAGGCGTGCGAAGTGGTCCGGCTCCGGAGAGGCCCGGCCGGGCTGATGCCTGCCACGTGGTCGGAGCGGCCGCCGCGGAACGTCACCGATCACGCCCCGGCCGGGCCGTGACCACTGATCGACGGACAGGGCGGGTGCATGGCACAGCGCAGCTATTGGCGTGAGGCGGACGGTTCTCCGGTCGCGGCGGCGGAGGCCCAGCAGCTCTGGGCCGGGGAGGCCTATCCGCACCTGGTCACCGTGGCGGGGACCTATCACGCCGTCATCACCTACAAGGAACTGGCGGAGGTGGTCCAGAAGGCGTCCGGCGTCCGGACGACCGCGCTTCTGCACAACTGGATCGGCGGCGTGCTGGGCCATGTGGTCCGCGAGGCCCACCGGCGTGGTGACCCGCCGCTGACGGCACTGGTCGTGCGCACCAGTGACGGGATGGTCGGCGAGGGCTACCGGGAAGTCCTGGCGATCGCGGGGGAGACCGCGGTCGCCGAGGAGACCGACCGTGAGAACCACGCGGCCGCCGCCCGGCTGGACTGCTACCGCCGCTTCGGCGCCGCCCTGCCGCCCGGCGGCGGGGTCCCGGCACTCGCACCCCGGTTGCTGGCCGCGATCGAGCGCCGACGCGCACGGCTCCCCGAGCCGGCCGCACCGATCTGCCCCGGCTGCTACGTGCAGCTGCCGGCGACCGGAATCTGCGACTCCTGCGGGTAGTCGGCGTCCTGGACCTGTCTTGACGGGGTGCGGGTGGTCGGCAGCGCAGGGTGTCGGCCACCCGCCCGGGCCGTGTGCGCGGTGCCGTGCCGCGTCACCTGCGCGGCCCGGCGCCGGGACGAGGACTCGACGGCCCGGACGAGGACTCGACGGTCCTCGTCCGGGCGTCGGCAGGCTCAGCCACCGCCGGCCGCCGGCCGGATCGGGAGACCTACGGGGTCAGCCGGTTGGGCCCACGGAACAGGAAGGTGGCCTCGCGGATCGAGTCCAGGCCGAGCAGCACCATCAGGACCCGGCCGAGGCCCATTCCCAGTCCGCCGTGCGGCGGGCAGCCGTAACGGAAGCAGTTCAGGTAGTCCTGGAGCGAGTCGGTGCCGATGCCCTTCTCCGCGGCCTGTTCGAGCAGTACCTCGTACCGGTGCTCGCGCTGCGCGCCGGTGGTGATCTCCAGTCCCTTCCACAGCAGGTCGAAACTGAGCGTCAGGCCGGGTCGGGCGGCCGGGCGCATGTGGTAGAACGGCCGGATCCCGGCGGGATAGTGGGTCACGAACACGAACTCGTGCCCGGTCTCCTGCCGGATGTGCGCGGCGAGCGCGCGCTCGCCCTCGGGGTCCAGGTCGGTCTTCGAGCCCTCCCGGTCCCAGCCGCCGGCCCGCAGGATCTCCTGGGCCCGGGCCATGGTGACCCGAGGGAACGGCAGCGCCGGGACGGTCACCTCCACGCCGAACTGCTGCTGGATCGCGGCGCCGTGCTGTTCGGCGACCCGGGTGAGGGTGTGCGCGAGCATCCGTTCCTCGAAGGCCATCACGTCCTCGACGTCCTCGATCCAGGCGAGTTCCAGGTCCACTCCGGTGAACTCGGTCGCGTGGCGTGAGGTGAACGAGGGTTCGGCGCGGAACACCGGACCGATCTCGAAGACCCGGTCGATGCCGGCGGCGATCGCCATCTGCTTGTAGAACTGCGGGGACTGCGCCAGGTAGGCACTGCGGCCGAAGTAGCCCAGCTCGAACACCTCCGCGCCGGACTCCGAGGCGGTGCCCATCAGCTTGGGCGTGTGCATCTCGGTGCAGCCCTCGGCGTACGCGAACTCCCGCAGGGCCTGTTCGACGGTGGTCTGCACCTCGAAGAGCAGTTGGGCCGCGGGGCGCCGGCGGATGTCCAGGAACCGCCAGTCGAGGCGGTGTTCCAGGCCGGTGAGCTCGTTCACGGGCAGGGGTGCCTCGGCGAGGTTGAGCACCTCGACGCGTTCCGGGACGATCTCCAGTCCGCCCAGCCGGACGGCGGGGTTCTCGACCACCAGGCCGGTGACGCGCACGGCCGACTCGACGGTCAGTCCCTCGATCCGCTCTTCCAGCGGGTCGTCGGCGCCGAGGCGTCGGTGGGTGACCTGGGTGGTGCCGGTGTGGTCCCGGACCAGCACGAACTGCATCGTGCGTTGCAGGCGCAGGGTGTTCACCCAGCCGCAGACCGAAACGGTTCGCCCCAGGTGTTCCCGCAGGTCGGCGACCAGGACACGGGGGGTGGGGTGGATCATCGCAGTCCTCCGTAGGACGTCGGGTGATCCCTTGGGAGTGCGGGCGAGAAGGGGCTCGCGGTGCCACCGCACTTTCGCTGCCGCCATCGGCGGCAGCCTCGTTCTGGCCCGATCACGGCGGCCGGCCGGCGGGGCATTTCCTCCCCGCGCTCAGGAGTGTCTTCACCTCGGGCGCGATGCCGCCTTCACAGCTGCCGGCGGCTCTCTCGACTCGCGGGATCCCTCGGGTACTCGTCTCCCTCATCGCGTTGGGCACAGGTTAGAGGGCCCGGACCGGTCGTCGCAACGCCCTTTCGGGCACCGGCCCCGGCCTTTCGGGCACCCGTCCCGGCCCCTTCGGGCATTCGTCACGGCCTTTCAGGCACCCGTCCCGGCTGGCCGTGCGGGTTCGGTCCATGCGCGTCCCGTCGCCCGGTGGTCCGTCCGGGGCGGGCCGGCCCGTCCGTCCGGCGGGCGACCGCCCGGGTCCTGCGCGCCGGCGCCCGGCGTGCCGTCGGTCGGCCCTGGGCCGGGGGTGTTCACCGACGGCGTGTCGGGCGCCGTCGGGCCACCCCGGTCGTGGGCCGTGCTTACCTGGGCTGGTAGAACGGGGCTGGTAGAACGGGGGACGGGACGGATCGGGAGGCCGGGGCGGGGCAGGGCGGATCGGGGTACGGGGGCGTCGGGGGAACCACAACACGGCTGGACACGTCGACATGCAGCAGGGGTTCACCCTGCCGCCTTCAGGTCGGGTGTCCCGGCGGAGCGGGGCGGGAGACCCGGCGGAGCGGGGCCGGTGGCTCGCGTTCCCCGGTGTCCGGGTGTCCCGCTGTCCGTAACAGCCGGCGCCGCGCGAAAGCGCGGCATCGTGCCCGGGCGGTTCGTACCGGTGCTCCTGTTCGTGGGTGTGTAGGACGGTCGCGGCGGCAACGCCGCGGCGTAGTGGAATTGCGGCGCGCATGGGCGCCGCGAAGCAAGGAGCATGATGACCCTGGCGCTCGCCGCCACCTGGAACCCGCTGGATTGGCCGTTGACGCACGGGCCGATCGCGTACGCCGTGCTGGCGGTGGGCTGGGGTGCGCTGTTGATGCTCGCGGTGGCCCGCGGACGGCGGTGGGCACTGCGCCTGCTGCCCTGCGCGGTGGCTCTGGCCGTGGCCCTCACCCTGCTGATCGACGTGGCCGTCGACGACTGGTGGCAGCCCTTCCCCGAGGGCCTGCCGGACGAGGTGACGGTGTGGATCGGCATGGCGGTCCTCGGGCTGTCGCTGGCCGGGTTCCGGCTGCGCCGGCTGCCCTGGTGGCCCGGCCGGGCGCTGGTCGCGCTCGCCGCCGGGCTGGCGGTGCTGATGGCGTCCTCCCAGGTCAACCGGCTGTTCGACCAGTACCCCACGGCGCGGGTGCTGCTCGCGCCGTGGATCAGTGACACCGGGACCTTGGACACCACGCAGGCCGACCGGACGATCGGCGCGCCGCCCGGCAAGGCGCTGGCCGACGTCTGGAGCCCGCCCGCCGACCTGCCCGTCAAGGGCACCATCGCCGGCGTGCGGATACCCGGCCCGCGGTCCGCCTTCAGGACCCGCCCGGGCTTCGTCTACCTGCCGCCCGCCTACCAGGCCACGCCGCGGCCGCTGCTGCCGGTGCTGGTCCTGCTGCCCGGCCAGCCCGGCGCGCCCGAGGACTGGATCAACTCCGGGGGCCTGCAGGACATGATGGACACCTTCGCGAACGCCCACCGGGGCCTGGCCCCGATCGTGGTGGTCGCCGACCCCACCGGCTCGCCCTGGGTGAACCAGCTCTGCATGGACTCCCGGCTGGCCAAGGCACAGACCTACCTCGCCCACGACGTCCCGGCCTGGGTGCGCGACACCCTGCAGACCGCGACCGGACGGCAGTCCTGGGCGGTGGCCGGCCTGTCGTTCGGCGGCACCTGCTCCCTGCAACTGGCCCTGAACGCGCCCGAGGTCTACGGCTCCTTCATCAACATCTCCGGCCAGCAGGAGCCCACCCTGGGCAACCACGGGAAGAGCGTGAAGGAGGCCTTCGGTGGCGACGAGGCGGCCTTCGACGCCGTCGACCCGATGCACGTGATGGCCCGCAAGAAGTTCCCCGACACCGCCGGCATCTTCGTGGTCGGCTCCAACGACCAGGAGTTCCGCCCCCAGCAGGAGAAGGTCTACGCGGCCGCCGTCCGGGCGGACGTGTCGGTGCAGCTCCAGGTCAAGCCGGGCTGGCACGACTGGACCGTCTTCCGGGCGGCCATCAGTGACAACCTGCAATGGCTCGCCAAGCGGACCGGACTGATCGGATGAGCGCCCCGGCCACCACCCCGGCCGACGGGCCCGCCGACACCGGTACCGCCGACACCGGTACCGCCGACACCGGTACCGCCGACACCGGTACCTCCCGGACCGGAACCTCCGTCACCGCATCCGCGGACACGCGAGCGCCGTCCGTCACCGCGTCCGCGGAGACCCGAGCGGTCTCCGACGCCGCGTCGGCGGCGACCCGAACGACGCCCGCCGTCGCCGTCCCCGCCCCGGCCGGCCGGCAACCCACCCCCGACACCTCCGCCCGTCGCGCCACCTCCGCCGGTCCCGCCACCCCGGCCGCCGCGCCGCCCGCCGACGCCGGCCCCGTCGAGGGACCGACCGCACCGACGCCCGAACCGGCCCGTTCCCGCTGGCTGCGGCAGGCCCGCCGGCTGCGCAAGGCGCCGCTGACCCTCGGTCTGCTCGCGGCCCTGTGGATCATCGGGGCGGCCACCGGCAGCCTGCGCCACGGGCCGTCCACGCCGCTCCTGGAGCATGTCGGCGTGGGCCTGCCCACCCTGGACGCCGGCCGCTGGTGGACCCCGCTCACCTCGCTGGTCTGGTGCTCCGGCCTGAGCGCCTACGTCTTCACCAGCGGGCTGCTCCTCCTGGTCGGGCCGGTCGCCGAACGCCGGCTGGGCCGGCGCCGCAGCGTCCTGGTGCTGGTCACCGGCCAGGTCGTCGCTACCCTGCTCGGCACCGCCCTGGTACGCCTGGGGATCGCCGCCGGCGAGGGCTGGACCCTGGACATCGCCGACCAGATCGCCACCGGTCCGGGCGTCGGGCTGTTCGGGCTCGCCGCCGTCCTCGGCTACCGCCTGACCATCCTGTGGCGCCGCCGGATGCACCTGTCGGTGGTCCTCGTCCCGCTGGTCGCCACCCTCTACATCGGCCACCTGCAGGGCCTGCAGCGTTTCACCGCCGCCGTCGTCGGCCTCGCCGCCGGCGCCCTCCTGCACCGCCACGGCCCGCACCGCGACCCCGAGGCTGAGCCTTCCGGCGCGAGGCGCCGGCGCCGTCTGCGGCTGCGCCGGCGCGGCCGGTCCTCGCACAACGAGACCCGCGTCCTGGTCGCCTTCTGCCTGGTCGCGGCGGCGGTCGGCCCGCTCTTCGCCTCGCTGTACGACAACGCCATCGGGCCCTTCAACAGCCTTTCCGACCTCTACCTCTCGCGCTCCTACGCACCGGACGAGATCGCCGACCTCTGCTCGATCTCCGTCCACGAATGCGCCCGGGCGCACGCCGTCCAGGACTTCTTCGACTCACCCGGACGCCTGATGGCCGCCGCCGTCCCCGCGCTGCTGCTGGTACTCGCGGAGGGCCTGCGGCGCGGCCTGCGCGCCGCCTGGCGGATCACCGTCCTCACCGAGCTGATCTGGATCTGCCTGCTGGTCCGGCTGCTCGCCGACGACCTCTCCGTCCTGCAGGACCCGGCCGACACCGCGGCCGTCGTCGAGTTCTTCGTCGAGGCCCTGCTGCTGCCCGTGCTGACCACCGCCCTGCTGATCCGCACCCGGCACCGCTTCCAGCTGCGGATGGGCCGCCGGGTGGTCCGGCGCCTGTGCGCCGTCATCGCGACGGCTCTGGTGCTCACCGCCACGGCCTACGTCGGGGTCGGCAGCCTGGTCCGCGACCAGTACGACCCGGCCGTCACCGTGGGCCGGCTGGTCGCCGGGCTGCCCGCCGCCTACCTGCCACCGGCCTACGGCGAACTGCTGTCCGACTACCCGATCGCCACCGGGCCGGTGGCCCGAATGCTGGTCACCTACTGCGGACTGCTGTTCTGGACGGTGACCCTGTCCGCCCTGCTGGTCGCGCTGCGCCGGCCGGTGGTGCATGTGGACGCGGAGGACGCGGCCCGCGCCCGGGCCCTGCTCACCGCCCACGGCGGCAGCACGCTGTCCTTCATCAGCACCTGGGACGGGAACCACTACTGGTTCGACGAGGCGGGCGAGGCGGCGGTGCCCTACCGGGTGCTGTCCACCGTCGCGCTGACCACCGGTGACCCGTTCGGCGAGCCGGAGGCCAGGCGCCGGGCGGTGGCCGGGTTCGCCCGCTACTGCGACGCGCGCGGCTGGACCCCGTGCTTCTACAGCGTCACCCCCGAGATCCGCGCGGCCGCCGCCGAACTCGGCTGGCGCTCCCTGCAGGTCGCCGAGGACACCGTGGTGGCACTGCCCGAGCTCGCCTTCACCGGCAAGAAGTGGCAGGACATCAGGACGTCGCTGAACAAGGCCGGCAAGCAGGGCATCGTCGCCGAGTGGTGGACCTACCGCGACGCCCCGGCCGACATCAAGGACCAGATCCGGTCCATCTCCGAGGAGTGGGTCTGCGACAAGGGCCTGCCGGAGATGGGCTTCACCCTCGGCGGCCTGGACGAACTCGAGGACCCGGCCGTCCGGGTGCTGATCGCCGTCGACCCGGAGCGCCAGGTGCACGGGCTGACCAGCTGGATGCCCGTCTACGAGGACGGCCGCCCGGTCGGCTGGACCCTGGACTTCATGCGGCGCGGCTCCGACGGGTTCCGGGGCGTGATGGAGTTCCTGATCGCCTCCGCAGCGCTCGGCTTCAAGGAGGAGGGCGCCCGCTTCCTGTCCCTCTCCGGTGCGCCGCTGGCCCGCGCCGACCGCGGCCAGGACCCGACCTCCCTGCAGCGGATGCTGGACTGGATGGGCAAGGTGCTGGAGCCGGTCTACGGCTTCCGCTCGCTGCTCGCCTTCAAGGCCAAGTTCCAGCCCGAGTACCGGCCGCTGTACATGGTCTACCCGGACCCGGCGGCCCTGCCCAGCATCACCCGCGCGATCGGCAAGGCCTACCTGCCGCACCTGACTGCGGCCCAGGGCGTGCGTCTGATGCGCAAGCTGTCGGCGTGAGGGCGGACGGTCCGAGCGCGAAGGGCCCCGAACGGCGCTGCGGGAGCCGGCGCCGTCGGGGGGCGGTCCGGTCGGGGCCGCCGTGACCTGCCCGCGGCTCGCCGTCGCGCCGGACCGGGCGGCCCTCAGGAGGGCCGGGGGAGTGCCGTGTGACGGGCGGCGCTCCTGCCCGGCTCACCCGCCCGAGGAGGGTGCGGCGCCGGCCCCGCCGAGATCGTCCCGGATGAGGTTCATGACGGTGGGGTCGGCGAGGGTGGTGGTGTCGCCGACCTCGCGGCCTTCGGCGATGTCGCGCAGCAGGCGGCGCATGATCTTGCCGGAGCGGGTCTTGGGGAGTTCGCCGACGACCTTGACCTGCTTGGGTTTGGCGATGGGGCCGAGGGTGCGGCCGACGTGGGCGCGCAGTTCCTCGACGAGTTCGGGGCTGTCGGTGGCGGTTGCGCGCAGGATGACGAACGCGACGATGGCCTGGCCGGTGGTGGCGTCGGTGGCGCCGACGACGGCGGACTCGGCGACGGCGGGGTGGCCGACGAGGGCGGACTCGACCTCGGTGGTGGAGATGTTGTGGCCGGAGACGAGCATGACGTCGTCGACGCGGCCGAGCAGCCAGATGTCGCCGTCCTCGTCCTTCTTGGCGCCGTCGCCGGCGAAGTAGCGTCCTTCGAAGCGGGACCAGTAGGTGTCGATGTAGCGCTGGTCGTCGCCCCAGATGGTGCGGAGCATGGACGGCCAGGGTTCGGTGAGGACGAGGTAGCCGCCGGCGCCGTCGGGCACCTCACGGGCCTCGTCGTCGACGACGGTGGCGGCGATGCCGGGCAGCGCGCGCTGGGCGGAGCCGGGTTTGGTGGTGGTGACGCCCGGCAGCGGGCTGATCATCATGGCGCCGGTCTCGGTCTGCCACCAGGTGTCGACGACGGGGGCCTTGCCGGCGCCGATGTGCTCCCGGTACCAGACCCACGCCTCGGGGTTGATCGGCTCCCCGACCGATCCCAGCACCCGCAGGGTGGAGAGGTCGAACTTGGCGGGGATGTCGTCGCCCCACTTCATGAAGGTGCGGATCGCGGTGGGCGCGGTGTAGAGGATGGTGACGCCGTACTTCTGGACGATCTCCCAGAAGCGGCCCTGGTGGGGGGTGTCGGGGGTGCCCTCGTAGATGACCTGGGTGGCGCCGTTGGCGAGCGGCCCGTAGACGATGTAGGAGTGGCCGGTGACCCAGCCGATGTCGGCGGTGCACCAGTAGACGTCCGACTCGGGTTTGAGGTCGAAGACGGCGTGGTGGGTCCAGGCGGCCTGGGTGAGGTAGCCGCCGGTGGTGTGCAGGATGCCCTTGGGCTTTCCGGTGGTGCCGGAGGTGTAGAGGATGAACAGCGGGTGCTCGGCGTCGTGCGGCTGCGCGGTGTGCTCGGCGGACTGGCGCTCCACGATGTCGTGCCACCACACGTCGCGGCCCTCGGTGAAGGCGGTGTCCTGGCCGGTGCGGCGTACCACCAGGACGTGCTCGACCTGCGGGCACTTCGCCAGGGCCTCGTCGATGGCGGGCTTGAGGGCGGTGGGCTTGCCGCGGCGGTGGCCGCCGTCGGCGGTGATGACGAGCTTGGCGTCGGCGTCCTGGATGCGGGAGGCGACGGCGTCGGCGGAGAAGCCGCCGAAGACCACGGAGTGGGTGGCGCCGATGCGGGCGCAGGCGAGCATCGCGACGACGGCCTCGGGGATCATCGGCAGGTAGACCGCGACGCGGTCGCCCTTGGCGACGCCGAGCTCCAGCAGGGCGTTGGCGGCGCGGGAGACCTCGTCCTTGAGCTGGGCGTAGGTGATGGCGCGGCTGTCGCCGGGCTCGCCCTCGAAGTGGATGGCGACGCGGTCGCCGTGGCCGGCGTCCACGTGCCGGTCCACGCAGTTGTGGGCGACGTTGAGGGTGCCGTCGGCGAACCACCTGGCGAACGGCGGGTTCGACCAGTCGAGGGTCTCGGTGGGCTCGGTGGCCCAGTCGAGACGGCGCGCCTGCTCCGCCCAGAAGGCCAGCCGGTCCTCGGGACCGGTATTCACCGAATTACTCGCGCTCAATGTCGTCTCCCATTCTTTGGCGGATCTTCCGGGGAAGTCCGGATGCTGCTTTTCGCCCGACGGCGGCTTTCCGTTGCCGAATCGCGAGGATTTCCGTCCGGTAGAACCGCAGACGTATCGCCCGTCCGCATGGGATGCTGGTCGGCATGCTGAATCTCACCCAACTCGAAATCCTGGTGAAAGTGGTGGAGAGCGGCGGATTCTCGGGGGCCGCCAAGTCGCTCTACATGAGCCAGCCCGCGGTTTCGAATCACATCCGGAATCTGGAGAGCTCGTGCGGTGTCCAGCTGGTGCACCGGACGAGCCAGGGCGCCCAGGCCACCCCCGCGGGTGAGGTGGTGGTCGAGCACGCGCGGCGGATCTTCGAGATCGTCGACTCCCTCCAGCGGGCCGTCTCGGACTACCGGGGGCTGGGCGGCGGCCGGCTGGTACTGGCCGGTACCACCACCCTCGGCACCTACCTCCTGCCCCGCCTGGTGGCGGACTTCGCCGCGCGTGCCCCCAAGGTGGCCTGCCAGATCCGGGTCGGGAACGAGGACGTCGTGGAGTCCTGGCTGATCCGCGGCGAGGTCGCGCTCGGCCTGTGCATCGACCCGCCGCGCGAGGAGAAACTGCTGTCGGAGGCGATGTTCGAGGAGGCGATGGTGCTGGTCGCCGCGCCGGGTTCGCCGTTGGTCGGGCGGCCCCTGGTGGCCGCCGACCTCGCGGACCAGCGCTTCCTGATGCGCGAGATGGGATCGGCCACCAGGCGGCTGCAGGAGAGCGCGCTGCGGTCCTGGGGCCTTGAGGGTGTCGAGCAGTGGGACCTGTGGGGGCCCGACACCCTCAAGGAGTCAGCGCACCAGGGGCTGGGGGTCGCTCTGCTCTCCGAGCACGCCACGAGCCGGGAGATCGGGTTCGGCATGCTGGCCGAGCTGACCGTCGATCCGCCGCCGCCGACCCGTACCGTTTCGCTGGTGCGGCGCGCCGACCGGGTGCTCACCCCGCCGGAGGAGGTGTTCGTCGCCCTGGTGCGGGCGGTCGCCGAGTGGCCCGCGGACCGGCGGCGGTCAGTACCTGATGCAGGCTGACCTGAGGTCGGTGTAGAACTGCCAGACGTCCGCCGAGCATTCGGGGGCGCCGAGCTGGGAGGCTTTGGCCCCCATGTGCGGCAGGTGCGAGTAGGCACCCACACCGGGCCGGTTCACATGGAGCATGCCCGCCTGGAAGTCCTGCAGCGCCTGGAAGATCAGCGCCGGATCCCGGGTGAAGATGGTGCCCGACATGCCGTACCGGACCGAGTTCGAGATCCGCATCGCGTCCTCGTACCCGTCGCAGTCGATGATGGAGAGCACCGGGCCGAACACCTCCTCCTGGGCGATCTCGCTGTCCCAGGCGACCTCTGCCAGGACGGTCGGCTCCATGAACCAGCCGGGAGTGTCGAGGGCCACGGCCTTTCCGCCGCAGAGCACCCGGGCGCCGGCGGCGCGCGCCGCCTCCACCGCGTCCAGGCAGGCGCGCAGCCGTTCCTCGTTGACCACCGGGCCGATGTCCGCCCACTCCTGGTCCCCGCGTCCGACCCGCATGGCCTGGACCCGCGGCACCAGCAGTGTCAGCAACTCGTCGCGCACGCTGCGGTCCACCACCACCCGGCTGGTGGCGCTGCACCGCTGCCCGCTCTGCCCGAAGGCACCGAGCACGATCGCGTCGACGGCCGCCTCCAGCTGGGCGTCGGCGAGGACGAGCAGCGCGTTCTTGCCGCCCAGCTCCAGCTGGGTACGCATCAGGCGGCCCGCTCCCGCGCGGTTGATGGCCTGCCCCACCGGCAGCGAGCCGGTGAACGAGATGCCCGCCACCCGGGGGTCGCCGACCAGTGCCTCGCCCGGATCACGGTCCCCCTGGACGAGGTTGAGCACGCCCGGCGGGAGCCCCGCGTCGGCGAAGGCCTCCACCAGCAGGGCCGAGGTCCACGGCGTCAGCGGGGAGGGCTTGAGCACGGCCGTGCAGCCCGCCACCAGGGCGGGGGCGACCTTCCACATCGGGATCGCCACCGGGAAGTTCCACGGCGTGATGAGGCCGACGACGCCGAGCGGCCGGCGGAAGGTCATCGCCAGGGTCCTCGGCTCCTCGGCCGGCGTGGTCACGCCGTTGAGCCGGCGCGCCTCGCCGATCGCGAAGTCCAGGATCGCCAGTGCGCGCGCGACCTCGCCGCTTCCTTCGCCGCGGCGCTTGCCCTGCTCCCGGGTGATGGCCTCGGCGAAGATCTCGCGGCGCTCCCGGATCAGTCGCGCGGCCCCGCCGAGGAGCCCGGCGCGGTCGATCGGGCCCAGCCTGTCCCAGCCGGGCTGTGCGGCGGCGGCCGCGTCGACCGCGTGGACGGCGTCGGCGGCCGCCGACTCGGCGAAGCGACCGACCACGTCGTCGGTGTTCGCCGGGTTGATGTTCGGGCGGACGCGCCCGGCGGCGGCCGGGAGCCACCGCCCGTCGATGTGGTTGAGCAGGTGATCGGAACTCGGTTGGAACACAGCAGACTCCGTACGTCGTCGTCGGGTGGCCTACCAGGGCCGGTACACGGCTGGGGCGGCTGTGGGGGCCGCTGTCGAGCCGGTGACGGCCGGGCGCTGCTCGCACCCGGCCACCGGCGGGCCTACTGCTGGGCGACCAAGGTGGTGGCCACCCAGAACGCGTCGTAGTTGTGCACGCAGGCCTCCGCACCGAGGGGACTGCCGAGCGGGTCGGGCCGGGTCGGCCGACGGTTGATCAGGAAGGGGATCCGCAGCTCGCCCAGGGCCCCGTGGGAGCGCAGCGGGGCGTCCAGCTGGCTGAGGTCGTGCCAGGCGGCGTGCCGGCCGAGCGCGATGCCGGCCTCGGCAAGGACCACGATGTCCCCGATCCGGTCGGCGGGAAGCGAGAACCGCTCGGCCGCCGCGTCGCGGCCGTGCACCTCCTGGATCCCGTCGATCGCCCGCAGCGCGTCGATCGTGCCCTGGAGGTCCGCTCCCGGCGGCAGGTGGACGCTGGCGAAGGAGCCGAGCGCGCCGTGGTGCACGGTGTACGGGTCGGTGATGGGGAGGATCACCCGCAGACCCTCGGGTTCGTCGTCCGGCGCCAGAGCGAGAATACGCTTCACCTCGTCCTCGACATAGACCACGCGGGGCACCCCCGCCTCGTCGCTCTTCGCACTCATGCCGTGGTCCGCGGTCAGGACCACGACCGCGCCGGACTCGTCCAGTCTGGCGGCGTAGCGGTCGATCATCTCGTAGAACGCGTTGGCGGTCTCGGTCCCCGGCGCGTGCTTGTGCTGGATGTAGTCGGTCAGGGACAGGTACATCAGGTCCACCGGGCGGCTCGCCATGATCGCCGCGCCCGCGGCGAGCGCGAACTCGCTGAGGTCGGCCGAGTACACCTCGGGCAGCGGCCGGTCCACCAGTGCCAGGACGTCGCCGATCCCGTTCGTCTCCCAGGTCGCCTGGTCGGCCTTCTCGGCGGAGAAGCAGATGCCGCGGCGCGACGGGGCGGCGACGCCCGTCCCGCCGTCCAGCCGGGGGCCGTCCTCGACCAGGCCGGCCCCCAGAAGCCGGCGCAGCTTGTCCTTCGCCGTCACCACGACGACGTCCAGCCCGGCCTCGTTCGCGGCGGCGAAGATGGTGGGTGCCCGCAGGAAGCGCTTGTCGTTCATCAGCACCTCCTCACCGAGCTGCGGGTCGAAGAGGTAGTTTCCGCTGATGCCGTGCGTGCTCGGAGGGCGGCCGGTCGCGATCGACACATTGTTGGGGTTGGTCAGCGCGGGCATCGCGCAGTGCGCCGCCCAGGTGCTGCCACCGTCGGCGAGAACCTTGCTGAGCCAGGGCATCCGGCCGGCCGCCATCGCCTCCAGGTGGTAGTCCGGTTCGCTGCCGTCGATGCAGATCACCACGACCGGGCACCCCGGTGTCGTGTAGGTCCGGCCGTTGACACTGAACGTCTTGTTCGTCACGAAGGGCTCCCGGGAGATCGGCTTGTTCGACTTCTGCGTCACAAAGGCTGCTGGACTGTGCGTCCCGCAGGTACCCCCGATTCCGTTATGCGGGTGATAGCCGCGGGGGCCGGCCGCTCGGACGTGGGTGGGCCCCGGCGGCGGTGAGGTTATGGGAGGCATAGCCGATCCGGGCGTTCCGGGAGCGGTGCCGGTCCTGCTCTTCTGTTCCCCACCAGCAGGCCGGCCCGGACCACCCGGCCCTCGACCGCACAGCCCGCAGCACCCGTCGATTCGTGGAGCACCGCTTCAACCAGCAGCCAGTCGAAGGGCACCGCCATGAGCACCGATGCCGTCGCGCCCAGCAGAGGCGACAGACCCCTGACCACCAAGGAGATGCTCGCTTCCGTCCCAGGCCTCGGCCGGTGGCGCCGGCGCGTCTTCGCCGCCACGTGGATCGCCTATGCGAGCTACTACTTCGTCCGGGAGGCGCCCTCGGTCGCCAAGCTCGGCATTCTGGACGACCCGTCCGTCAACCACGTACTGACCTCGCACGCCCTCGGGGTGATGGACGCGATCTACCTGGCGGCCTACGCGGCCGGGCAGTTCCTCTGGGGCGCCGTCGCGGACCGGGTCGGCCCCCGGGTGATGGTGATCGGCGGCATGCTGACCTCGATCGCCGCCGCGTGCGTCATGGGTCTGAGCAGCACGGCGCTGGTCTTCGGCGCCGCCATGCTGATCCTGGGCCTGGGCCAGTCGACCGGCTGGGCGCCGCTCTGCAAGAACGTCAGCAGCTTCTTCACGGTCAAGGAGCGCGGCCGGGTGCTGGGCCTGTGGAGCACCAACTACGCCTTCGGCGGGCTGGCTTCGGTGCCCTTCCTCGGCTGGGTGGCCTACTCGGTCTTCGACTCCTGGCACGCCGCGCTGTTCACCGGTGCGCTCGTGATGGCCGTCGTCCTCCTGGTCTTCGTCGTGTTGCAGCGAAACAGCCCGGAAGCGGTGGGACTGCCGGGCATCGCCGACGCCGAGGCCGGCCGGACGGCGCCGGCCGGGGACGCCCCGGCCGTCACCGCCGGCCGGGGCGCGGCACCGCCGAAGAAGGGCGTGCGCGAGACGCTCGGCGATCCGATGGTGCGGGTGCTGGGCGCCGCGTACTTCCTGCTCAAGCCGGCGCGCTACGCGATCCTGCTCTGGGGCCCGGTCCTGGTCAGCGAGCGGCTGCCGCAGGTCGACAAGGTCTCGGCGACCGCGATTCCGATCGCGTTCGGTGTGACCGGCTGTCTCGCCCCCAGTCTCATCGGCTGGCTGTCCGACAAGCGCTTCGGCTCCCGCCGGGTCCCCCCGGCGGTGCTCAGCCTGGTCGCGCTCACGATCGTGCTGCTGCTCTTCATGCCGCTCACCGCCACGCACAGCGTCACGCTGATGATGCTCCTGCTCGGCGCCATGGGCCTGACGGTCTACGCGGCCGACTCGATGATCTCCTGCACGGCCGCGGTGGACTTCGGCACCAGCGACCGGGCCGGGACGGCCGCAGGCGTCGTCAACGGCTGCGGATCCGTCGGCGCCATCCTCGGGGGCCTGCTGCCCGGCTTCGTCTCCGGCACCGCGCTCTTCTACGGCTTCGCCGGCGCCGCCCTGCTGGCGGCCGTCATCCTGCTCCCTCGCTGGAACCAGGTCGCCCGGACGGCCTGACCTGGGCACCTTCCCCCGGATTCCCCGCACCCGGCCGCCTGACCGGCCGGGTGCGGGGGCTTTCGCCAACATCGTCGTAAGGAGCTGGCCCATGCCCACCCAGCAGGTTGACACCGCCGTGGTCGGTGGAGGGATCGTCGGTCTCGCCCACGCACTGGCCGCCGCCCGGCGGGGCGACCGCGTCGTGCTGTTCGAACGGGACGACTACGCGGTCGGCGCCTCCATCCGGAACTTCGGGCTCGTCTGGCCGGTCGGCCAGCAGCCCGGTGCCGTGTACCGACGCGCCTTGCGGGCCCGGGAGATCTGGTTGGAGGTGGCCGCGAGCACCGATCTCTGGGCGCCGCGGACCGGATCCCTCCACCTGGCCCATGTCGCCGACGAGCAGGCCGTCCTGGAGGAGTTCCTGGCCACCGTGCCCGCCGCCGTCGAGCAGGGCTGCCGGATGGTCTCGGCGGAGGAGGCCGCCCGCCTCAGCCCCGCCGTCAGGAGCGAGGGGCTGCTCTCGGCCCTGTGGAGCCCGACCGAGCTCAACGTCGACCCGCGCCGGGCGATCCCCACGGTCGCCAGGTTGTTGGCCGAGCAGTACGGCGTCGACGTCCGCTTCGGGACCACGGTGCGCGGCCTCGACCTGCCCACGATCGACACCACCGCCGGCACCTGGCGCGCCGAACGTGTCTTCGTCTGCAGCGGGAACGACTTCGAGACCCTCTACCCGGAGGCCTTCGCCGAGACCGGCCTCACCCGTTGCAAGCTGCAGATGCTGCGTACCGCCGCGCAACCCGGCGGCTGGCAGCTGGGAGCCACCCTCTGCGGTGGCCTGACCCTGCTGCACTACGCCGCGTTCAAGCACTGCGCCTCACTCGGCGCACTCCTCGAACGTGCGCAGGAGGAGCTGCCGTTCTGCCGGGAGAACGGCATCCACGTCCTGCTGTCGCAGACCGCCGACGGAGCCCTGACCATCGGTGACAGCCACGAGTACGCCAGGACCCACCACCCGTTCGAGCGGGAGTCCGTCAACCGGGCGATCATGGACTATCTGGTCAGCTTCGCCCAGGCCCCCGACCTGCGGATCGCCGAGCGGTGGACCGGCGTCTACCCCTCCCTCCCGGGCGGAGCCACCGAACTGGTCGTCCGTCCGCAGCCCGGAGTCACCGTGGTCAACGGCCTCGGCGGCGCGGGCATGACCCTCTCCTTCGGCCTGGCCGAGGAGGTCGTCTCCGGGACGTACGTCCGACCCTGACGGTCACCGGTGGCCGGGCCTTCCGTCCGGCCCCTCCGTGGCACGCCGGCCCGTCCGTGGCACGCCGGCCCGGCCCGGCCGCCGCGTGCGGCCGGGCCGGGCCGGGCGGGTCCGGCGGTGCCCGCCGGGTCGGTCAGTTGTCGGCGATCTCGCGGAGCTCGGCGGTGACCGTCATGTGGGTGTCGTGGACCTCCAGGAACCGCCTGGTCCACTCCAGCGCCTCGGCCTTGTCCTCGGTCCGGATGATGGCGTAGCCGCCGATGACCTCCTTCCCCTCGGCGAAGGGGCCGTCGGTGCAGGTGACCCGGCCGCCGGACCAGGTCAGCCGGGTGCCCTCGGAGGTGGGGGCGAGCCCGGCGGTGTCCACCATGACCCCGGCCTTGGTGATCTCCTCGAACAGTGCGCCCATCCGCTGCTCGAACTCCGGGCCGGGCGCCTGCGCGGGGGCGCTCTGCTCGTCGACGCGGATCATGGACAGGAAGCGCGGCATGGTGACTCCTCGGTCGGTGCGGTGGGGCGTTTCCCCGCCTCTTCACCCTTGCGTCGAACGGGAACGGCCCGGATCGACAACGCCCTCGGACATTCTTCGGAGAATCTTCCGCGCCCGCCCGCCGACGGCCCACCGCCCGGGCCGGCGCGAGGAAAGCACCGGGCTCGGAGCCGGACGACGACCTCGGAGCCGGCCCCCGACCTCAGAGCCGGACGATGACCAGGGCCGTGTCGTCCGTGGCGGTGCGCTGCGCGAGCAGCTCGGCCAGGACGAAGTCCGCCAGGGCCTCCGGATCCTCCCCCCGGTGCCCCGCGAGCGAGGCGGCCAGCCGGGCCAGTCCGACGTCGATGTCCTCGTACCGGCGTTCGATCAGGCCGTCCGTGTACAGCACCAGCGTGTCGCCCTCGGCGAAGGTGGTGGTCGCCTGCGGTCTCGGGACGTGCTCGGGCCGGGCGCCCAGCGGGGGATCGGTGGCCCGGTCGAGGAACTCGACCCGGGCGTCCCCGTGCAGCAGGAGGGGCGGCGGATGACCGGCGCTGCTGTACGTGACCGTCCGGGCGTCCCAGTCGATCAGGGTGCTCACCGCCGTGGTGGACTCGGCGCCCGCCACCGAACGCGCGTACAGCCCCAGTACCTCCAGCGCCTGGGCCGGGCCGTCGGCGACCCGCGAGGCGGCGCTCAGCGCACTGCGCAGCTGGCCCATCACGCAGGCCGCGCGCAGCCCGTGCCCCACGACGTCACCGACCGCGACGCCGATCCGGTCACCCGGCAGGTCGACCAGGTCGTACCAGTCCCCGCAGACGTTCAGCGCGTCGACGGCCGGCCGGTAGCGGACGGCCACCCCGTGGTGCCCGACCGGGCCGGGAGCCGGCAGCAGCGCCTCCTGCAGGGCCAGCGCCACCTCGCGGTCCCGCGCGTGGGCCCGGCGCAGACGCTCGTTGACCTCCTGCAGTTCACGGGCCCGGGTGTAGAGCTCCGCCTCCAGCACCCGGGCCCGCGACCCCTCGGGGCCGCCGCGGGCCCGGATCAGCTCGGTGACCTCCTCCACCCGGTGCACCAGCAGCACCACCCGGCCGTCCGGGCCCAGCACCGCGTCGTTGACCGGGCTCCAGTACCGCTCCTCCCACACACCCGGCCGCTTCGGGGACTCCACGTCGTACCGCTGGAGCGCCATCGCGTCGCGCTCGCCGCTCTCCGCCACCCGCTTCAGCGAGGCCGCCAGGTTGCGCGCACCGGTGGCGGCGGGGTCGTTCGGATTGTCGGGGAACACGTCGAACAGGTAGCGACCCACCACCTGCTGCCGGCTGCGCCCCGACAACCGCAGGAACTCCTCGTTGGCGTCGGCGAACACCAGGTCCGGGGTCAGCAGCGCCACCATGCCCGGCAGGGTCCGGAACACCGCCGCGTAGTCGATCGCTGCTTCCGTCATCAGTGCTGCCCGCCTCGGCTCGCCGACCTGTACCACCAACGATAGGAGCCGTGGCCGGGGCTGCCCTGCGCGACATCGGGGACCGGGCCGGGTGGTGCTCCGTATCCGTCCGGTTCAGCCGGACGGACGGAGGAAGAGCTCGTCGGCATAGCACCAGGCCCAGTCCTCACCCCGCTTGAGCGTCCGGGCGAGGTCGTGGCCGGCCAGGGCGTGCGCGTGGGCGTAGGCGTGCTTCTTGGGCGAACTGTCGCAGCAGCCCTGATGCCCGCAGACCAGGCATTCGAGCAGGTGGACCCAGCTGCTTCCGATGCGAAGGCAGTCCTCGCAGCCGCGCCGGCCGGTCCTGGCGGACGGCTCCGGGGCTTCGTCCAGGTGGGTGCAGTCCGGCCGGTCGGTGGCCCCCGGCACCGGGGCGACCTGCCATGCGTGGTGCTCGCTCACGCGTCCACGATACGCAGGCGGCGGCCGGACGGCTCGTGCCTCTCCGGGCGGCCGGGGCCGGGCGCCGGTCCGGGCGGTTCGGGTGGCCCGGGCGGGACGAAATCCGTTGCACGCCCGGTCAGGCCTCTGCCAGGGTGAGGCTTTGGCCGCGTACCGAGAGGACTCCATGCCGTCACCGTCCGGATTCAGCTACGACCTTCGACCCGACGGCACCGTGGTGGTGTGGCACCACGGCAGGGCCGCCGCCACCCTGCGCGGTGACCGTGCCACCCGGTTCCTGGCGGAGAGCGCCGGCGGTGACCCCCAGCTGGTGATGGCTCGCTGGACCGGCAACTACAAGCGCGGCAACGAACGCACCGCCTCGCGGCACCCGCGCAACGGCCGCTGACCCTGCTGGTCGGTCTGATCCCGCTCCCGCCCGCCGTCCTTCGTCGTCGTGCGCTGCCGTGGCCCGTCCGGTGGTTCCGGGCGAGCCACGGTGCTGCGTGCGGGTGGCGGCGTGTTCAGGCGTCGAGGACGTCGCCCACGAGGGTGCGGGCTTCGTCCTGGACGCGGGCGAGGTGCTCGGGGCCGTGGAAGCTCTCGGCGTAGATCTTGTAGACGTCCTCGGTGCCGGAGGGGCGGGCGGCGAACCAGGCGTTCGGGGTGCAGACCTTGAGGCCGCCGACGGGCGCGTCGTTGCCGGGGGCCCGGGTGAGGACGCGGGTGATGGGTTCGCCGGCGAGGGTGTCGGCCTTGACCTGCTCGGCGGTGAGGCGTCCGAGGAGGGCCTTCTGCTCCCGGTCGGCGGGTGCGTCGATCCGGGCGTACGCCGGGTCGCCGAAACGGGCGGTGAGGTCCCTGTAGCGCTGGGAGGGGGTGCGGCCGGTGACGGCGGTGATCTCGGCGGCGAGCAGGGCGAGCAGGATGCCGTCCTTGTCGGTGGTCCAGGGGCGGCCGTCGCGGCGCAGGAAGGCGGCGCCGGCGGATTCCTCACCGCCGAAGGCGATGGCGCCGTCGGTGAGGCCGTCGACGAACCATTTGAAGCCGACCGGCACCTCGACGAGGGTGCGCACCAGGTCCTGCGCCACCCGGTCGATCATCGAGGACGACACCAGTGTCTTGCCGATGCCGGCGGCGGGTGACCACCGGGGCCGGTGCCGGTAGAGGTGGTCGACGGCGACGGCGAGGTAGTGGTTGGGGTTCATCAGGCCGCCGTCGGGGGTGACGATGCCGTGGCGGTCGGCGTCCGCGTCGTTGCCGGTGGCGATGTCGTACTCGTCGCGGCGCCCGATGAGGGAGGCCATGGCGTGGGGGGAGGAGCAGTCCATGCGGATCCTGCCGTCCCAGTCCAGGGTCATGAACCGCCAGGTGGGATCGGTGCGGGGGTTGACGACGGTGAGGTCGAGGCGCTGGGTCTCGGCGATCCGGCCCCAGTAGGCGACGGAGGCGCCGCCGAGGGGGTCGGCGCCGATGCGCAGGCCGGAGGCGCGGACGGCGTCGAGGTCGAGGACGGCCGGCAGGTCGGTGACGTAGTGGGTGAGGTAGTCGTAGCGGCCGGTGGTGTCGGCGGTGAGGGCTCGGCCGTGGGGGATGCGGCGGACGTCGCCGAGGCGGTCGGTGATGAGCTGGTTGGCGCGGTCCTGGATCCAGTTGGTGGCGTCCGAGTCGGCGGGGCCGCCGTTGGGGGAGTTGTACTTGAAGCCGCCGTCGCGGGGCGGGTTGTGCGAGGGGGTGACGACGATGCCGTCGGCGCGGCCGTCGGGATGGTTGCGGTTGTGGGCGAGGATGGCGTGGGAGACGGCGGGGGTGGGGGTGAAGCCGTCGTTGCTGTCGAGGAGGACGTGGACCCCGTTGGCGGCGAGGACTTCGAGGGCGGTGGCGGTGGCGGGTTCGGACAGGGCGTGGGTGTCGGCGCCGAGGAAGAGCGGGCCGCGGGTGCCCCGGGCGGCGCGGTAGTCGCAGATGGCCTGGGTGGTGGCGGCGATGTGGTCCTCGTTGAAGGCGGCGTCCAGGGAGGATCCGCGGTGGCCGGAGGTGCCGAACGCGACCCGCTGGCCCGGCTCGGCCGGGTCCGGGCGCAGCGTGTAGTACGCCGTGACCAGTTCGGCGACGTCCACCAGGTCCCCGGGCTCCGCCGGGTAACCGGCTCGTGCGTGCACCATCGCGATCTCCTTCACCGATCGGTCCCGCCCGGCTGTGTCCTGGCCAGGGCCGACGGGATCCGCTGATATCTTCATAAGCAAACATATTCGAACGTGATGCAACATATGCAATCCCGGTGACGGTGCCCGCGTCAAGCGCCCGGCCCGCCCGCCACCTGCGCCGGGACGGTCCGTGGGCGTACCGGTCCGCGCCCGCAGGCCAGGGGAGCCAGGCCGGCCGACGGCACTCGGGCCCCGCGGTCCCGCCCGCGCCGTGGACGTGCGGACCCGGCGTCGCTGCGCCCCTCACCGGCCGGGGACTTTGCACAACTCCCTTCCACCGGGCCCCCGCAGGCCCGATCATGGACGGCATGACGAGCCGTGGCAGGAGGACAGCCTGTCGCACCGTCAGCTCGTACCGGGCCTACAGAGCGCGAGGACCAAGATGCCCTTGATCGACCCCCTGCCCCCCAGCAAGGCACCCTCAGCCGTACTGGCGGCGGCCGCACTGGTCCTCACCCTGGTCGGCCTCTACCTCTGGCCGTGGTGGTCCTCGGGCTACCACGACTCGACCTTCCTGGAGTTCCGCCAGGAGTACGCGGACGGGCCCGCCCTGCCCTCGCCCTGGTGGAACGTCTTCTACACCAGCTGGTTCCAGTACGGGTACCTCGTCCAGACCGTCGCCGTGCTCGTCCTGCCGTTCGCCGTGGTGCGGAACGACCGCTGGCACTGGCTGTCGCTGCTGGCCGTGCTCACCTGCGGATGGCAGCTGGTCGGTGTTCTCGGCAGCACCATCTTCCACACCACCCCGGCGCCGTTCCTGGGCCCGCTCGCGGGCGTCCTCGCTCTGGTCGGCTGGGCGCTCGGCCGCCGCAGGGCGCCCCGCCCGGCGTAGCACCGCGGCGGCCGGGCCCCGGCGGCTGCCCCGGGGCCAGCCGCCGGGGCCCGGCTCACGGACTGTCAGTGCCACCCGGTTGAATGGGGTCGTCACCGTCCGCGAGGGCGGGGCCGGCTCCGCCCCGCCCGGACGGCGCCGCCGTCACAGCGACCCCGGGGGAGTCCTTGACCGAGTCCGATCTGCTCGCCGCCGCACGGCGACCGACCACCGCCTGGCTCGAAACCTGCTTCGGAGCGGGTGCGCTCTGGCGCCCCGAGGCCGCCGACCTGCCCGCCGGGCTGGAGCACCCCGGGGCCCGCGCGTTCCTCTCCGAGGTCGGGATTCCCGCGGTGCGGCTGGACTTCGCCGACTACGACTCCACCGACCTGCCCGGCAAAGGCATGTGGGAGGAGGACCCGGACGAACTCTTCGGGAACCGCTACCCGGACGACGACTCCCCGCCGAAGAGCTACTCCTACTGCGTCGGCAAGCGCAACCTGATCCACCTGATGCTCCGCGGGGACACCGGAGTCGTCGAGCTCTACGACCCCGACGGCTGGGACCACGCGGCGGGCTACGGCGGCTACGCGGCCGAGTCGCTGCCCGCACTGGTCGGCGCGCTCGGCCTGCTCGCCCTCCACGAGGAGCGGCTGACCGGCGACGACGCCGCGGCCGCGCTGGCGGAATTCACCGCACTGCTTGAACACCTGGGCCAGGACGCGGACAACTCCTCCTTCTGGGCGCCCGTCCTGGAGCACCTGGAGGAGGAGTACGCGGACGAGGTGTAGCGCGGCGGGAGACGGCCCCCGCCGACCGACCGTCACACCCGCCAGGTGTCCACTGTGAACGTCGAAGTGCCCACGGTGCTTCCGGGTGGCCGCCACCACCTGCTGCCGGGCGGCGGGGCCGGTGAGTCGCACCCGGAAGGCGCCCCTTGCGGTGGTCGGTGGCCGTCACCTTCCCTGCGTGACGTCGAGGAACCCTCGGACCTCCCGCTGCAGGGCGAGCGGCAGCCCGGCGGCCGTGGAAGCGACGGCTCGGAGCTCGTGCAGCAGCTCCGGTGCGGCATGCCATGCCGAAGGGTCCCGAGTGACGACGGCGGAGAGCAGATCGCCTGGGTAGAGGTCGCCCTCCGCCAGCGGGTCCTCGCGCAGCACCGCCATCGCCGGCGACAGGAGATGCGGTAGTCCGACGTCCTGCCGGATCAGCAGCCGGAGGTGCTCGACGGTCAGCGCGCCGACCGGCCGGCGCCGCAGGGCGTGCACGGTCGCGACGAGACGGGTCGCGCCGGCGGCGGGCTCCGGCCGGCGGTCGTGGTCGAGCTCTGCGAGGGATCGGCTCTCGGGAGACACGCCCCCAGTGTCCCGCGCTCCGCCCAATACCGGGTATCCCGACCGCCGGCACGAGACAGCCGGATCAACGGGGACGTCCGCCCGCCCGGTCCCGGGCCCAGCAGAGTCGGGCGGCGGTGCCCCGGTGCGCGATCCGCCGAATCGAGGATCCGCACCGAACTGACGATCTGCCCGTCCGACCGTACGTCAGATGGAGCCGCGGCACGCCGAAGGCCGCGCGAGCGCGGCCCGATGGGGCAGGAATGGGGATAGCCCAGGAGGCCTTCGGGGCACTCTTGAGAGACCGGAGACCATTTCGAGATATCCCCAACTACGGTTCGTACCAAGCGGGTCGTGGACGCGGCCCGCACGGAACCGGAGGTCTCAAGAAATGCGACGTACCCTTACCAAGCTCGGCGGTATCGCGGCGGTCTCGATCTGCGCCCTGGCGACGGCGGCGCCCGCACAGGCGGCCCGGAGCGGTGATGCCGGAGTGCGGGCCGCCGCTGCGGCGGCGGCCTATTTCGAGTTCACCGACGGCACGGACAGGTTCGTCTTCAAACTCACCGATTCCGCCAGGATCCAGCAGGCCCGGAACATCCTGAGCGGCGTGGACACCGAGAACGTCGGCGTCATGGGCACGGTCGTGAAGGCCCCTGCCTCGTACAACCGGCCGTGGAAGTACCAGCTCGCCCCCGACTCGGTGAAGTTCTTCGGCATGGCGATGGAGGTCTGCGACGCGAGCATCTCCTACGTCAACAACCACCTGGGCGAGGTCGGCGGCGCCCTCCTGCCCGGATCGACCTGGTGCCCCTGGCAGTCGAAGCTGACGCGCGAGGTCACCGTACCGTAAGGCGGCCGAGCCTCGCCGGTCGCCCTGGCTTCACGCGCCCCGCCCCTCTCCGGAGAGGGGCGGGCCGCGCCCCCTGCGCAGGGCGGGCCGGCGTGGGCGGTCCGGGGCGACCGGGTGGTCGGTGCCCGCACCTGGGTGCTGTCCCGGCCTTCACTCCGCGGCGGCGCCCCACTGGCAGCTTGACCGGTAATCGTGTGAGAGGTGGTCAAGTGGTGGACGGTGACCTGCGGCGTGCGGCCGCTGTGGCGCTCGGAGAGCTCGGGCGAAGTCAGGGCTGCCGTGACCGGGCGGATGCCGGTCACGGCCTGGCAGGGCTCGCCGAGACCCAGGAAGCCCGCAGGCTCCTGGCGGAACTCGTGCTCGACCCGGGCGACACCTGGGTCACCAGGGTGACCTCGGTGGCCTTGCTCCGCCACAAGGACGATATCGGGCTGCAGGTCGTCGCCTCGGCGTTGGCAGTCGCCGACTCGAATCACACTGACTGGATCCACACCGCGGTCAACGATGTATTCAGCATCTACTCCGACGATCGGGACAACGCGATGCGGTGGTGCGAGGAGATGTCACGGAACTTCGACGCCCCCGTTGCCCTGGGGGCTCGTCAGCTGTACGAAATGCTGGCAGAGAGCGAACCCATATTTGGCCCGGCACAGCGCGGGTGAGTGGTGTGCACCGTGAAATAGCAGGTCGCAGGGCTGGTGTGCGTCGGGGTCGGGGTGTTCACGCGGAATGATGTCGGGGCATCGGGATCGAGCACGGGCACCGGTCGCCGTGCTGCGCCGGCTCCGGGTGACGTCCGGCGCCGTTGACCAGGCCGCCCTCAGCCGCCGAGAGCGTCGAGGAGGTCCTGTTCGCGTCCGGCGCTGAGACCGGCCCGGCGGCTTCGCTCCAGGCCCTGCTCCCGCTCCCAGGCGAGGGTGTCGGCCAGCAGGTCCACCCGGGCCCGGTGGCGCAGCCCGGCCGCCCGCGCCGCCGCGCCGCTGCGGGCCGACCAGCCCTCCCAGCCCGGTTCGGCCAGCCACATGGCCAGCGACTCGGGCCCCATGAACTGGGCCACGCCCTTCGCCACCAGCCAGTCCGGCTCGGCGGCGGCCAGCGGCCCGGTGTGCCCGCCGACGGTACGGGACAGCGCGATCCAGTCCCCGAGGGCGAGCACCGGGCCGACGGCGTCGAAGGTGCCGGTGGTCCCGACCTCGGCCGCGTCCAGCAGCCAGCGGGCGAGGTCGCGGACGTCGACGACCTGGGTCGGTACGTCCGGCGCTGCGGGCACCAGCATCGGTCCGCGCGGATCCCGGGCGGCCCGGGCCACCCAGTAGCCGGAGCGGCCGCTGTGGTCGCCGGGCCCGCCGATCAGCCCGGCCCGGGCGATCAGCAGGCGGTCGCCCAGGGCGGCGGCCGACGCCTGCTCGCAGGCGGCCTTCGCCTCGCCGTACACGTCGCGTCCGGCCTCCGCCAGTTCGGTCGGGGCGAGCAGGGGAGTGCTCTCGTCCGCGTCCGGCTCGGCATGCGAGGCGTAGGCGCTGACCGAGGACACGTACGTCCAGTGCCTGGCCCGGCCGGCCAGGGCGCCGAGGGCCTCGCGGACGAAGCCGGGCTGCCACGACACCTCGACGACCGCGTCCCAGTCCCGGTCGAGCAGCGGCTCGTAGGCCGAGGGATCGCTGCGGTCGGCGGCCACCAGGACCGCCCCGTCCGCCACGGCCCCGCTCTCGCCGCGCGCCAGGCAGGTGACCCGGTGGCCGCGCTCGATCGCCTGCCGGGACACCTCGCGGCCCAGCCATGCCGTCCCGCCCAGTACAAGGATTTCCATCCCGCCACTCAAGCACCGAACGCGGCGCAGGCCCAGCCGCTTTCGCTGAGAGCGTGCAGCGCCGGGCAGGGTGCGGCGCGATGACGCATGCGCCGGCCGGGGCCGCCGGCCTTCCGCCGCCCGGCCGACACCAGGGACCGCCCGCGGTACCGTACCCGGCCACCGGCCGCCCGTCCGCTCAGGAACGGTGCCCCGTCCGCCGGGTGATCACCGGCCGAAGACCTCGTCCATCGACATCGACCCCGCCTGGCTGCTCCCGCCGGCAACCCAGTGGCGGTAGGCGGCGGCTGCCAGTGCATCCGCCCGCGCGGCCCGCTCGGCCGGACTGCCGGCCGCCGCCGCCTGATCGGCGGTCAGGACCCGGGCGACGTAGTCGCTGACGCTGAGACCCGCTTCGGCGGCGGCGGCACGGACGGCTGACTCCAGCTGCTCCGGCAGCTCGACCAAGGTGGACATGCTGACCACGATACCGACGCAGGCCCGACTCGAAACGTCGCTCGGCGTCTTGCCCGCGCTCGCGGGCGCCCCACGCGCGCCCCTTGCCGCCCGCCGGTACCGGTGCCCCGGCGCTCCGACCGGCGGGAACAGGCCCGGGGCACGGCACGGATGAGTACGGATGCTCATGTGCTCGCCGGAGCCGGTTCCTGGGGTGGGGGTCGGAACCGGAGCGGTGATCAGGGGGAAACGATGGGCGAGGAGCGGAAGTTGAGTCGGACCGGTACCGGGCTCGGGGTGGTGGGTCTCGTCCTGGGGGCGGTGGTGCTGCCGGCGGGAGCGTTCATGCTGTTCCAGCTCCTGACCTGGTCCGGCCTCGACGGCTGAGCCGGTCCCGCTCGGGCAGCGGGGGTCGGCCAGGGGACGGCCTTCAGGCGAGCGGAGCCGGTCCCACGGTCCGTCGGTCAGCGGTCAGGTGTTGGCCGGGTCGACGGGGCCCAGGGGCTCGCCCAGCAGATCGCTCGCCGACCGGTGGATCTTCGCCAGCGCGCTGAGGAGGGCCTCGCGTTCGGCGTCGGTGAGGTCTGCGGTGACCTTCTCCTCCAGCGATCGCCGTTCCGCCTCGACCGGCTCCTGCAGCGCGTGCCCGGCGTCGGTGAGCCAGAGTCGGACGAGGCGGTGGTCGCGGTCGTCGCGGCGGCGGGTCAGCAGTCCGGCGGTGGTCATCCGGGTGGCCATCTTGACCACGGTGGGCGTGGTGACGTGCAGGGCGGTGGCGACCTCGCCGGGTGTGCTGCCGTCCTGTTCCCACAGTGCGGCCAGCAGGAGGTTCTGTCCCAGGTGCAGGCCATGGCGCCGCATGCCGGCCTCGGCCAAGGCCCGGAGCGCCTTCGTCGTTCTGCCGTGCAGGTCCAGGAACTCGGGCATCTCGGTCTCCGGTTGATGTGCGGCACCGGCTGATCCGGCTGCCAGCAGGTCGATTGACGGCTAATCAGTTACCGGCTAACGTTTTCAGGGTAATCGTTAGACGGCTAACGTCTCTTGGGGGTCTGATGATACTGGTCACCGGTGCCACCGGAAGGATCGGTCGCGAACTCGTCCGCGAACTCGACGCCACGGATGCCGAAGTCCGCATCCTGGTCCGCGACCCGGCCCGCGCCACCGAACTGCCCGAACGCGCCGAACGCGTGGTCGGTGATCTGGGCGAGCCGGCGACCCTGACACCCGCCTTCGACGGCGTCGACAAGCTGTTCCTGCTCACGGCGGGCATCGGCCACACCGAGACCGCCCACGCCGTGGCAGCCGCAGAGGCGGCCGGGGTGGGCCACATCGTGCACCTGTCCTCCGTCAACGTCATCGGTGACCCGATGCCCGCGATGGGCCGCTGGCACCACCGGCGTGAAGAGATCGTCCGGGCCTGCGGCATACCCGCCACGATCCTGCGGCCCGGCGGCTTCATGACCAACGCCCTCGAATGGGTGCCCGGCATCCGCGCGGAAGGGTATGTCCTCGACCCCGTCGGCCCGGGCCGCTTCGCCCCGATCGATCCGGCCGACATCGCCGCCGTCGCCGCCCTCGTCCTCACCGGAAACGGCCACCAGGGCGCGGAGTACGTGCTCACCGGCGACGAGGTGCTCACCGTCACCGAGCAGGTCCGGATCATCGCCGGGACGATCGGTCGCGACATCGAGGTCCGCACGGCGGCCACTCCGGCTCAGGCCGTCCGGTCCCGCTTCCCCGACGGGGCGCCCCAGGCCCTGGCCGACGCCATCGCGGAGGGGTTCGCGCTGATGCGCGCCGACACCGTCGGGTTCCGGACCGACACGGTGGAGCGGCTGCTCGGGCGCCGGCCGCGCACGTTCGCCGACTGGTGCGCGCGTAACGCCGACGCGTTCCGGCTGCCCGCCAGGGGCTGACGGGTTCGAGGTCGCGCGAGGTGCGGGCGTCAGGGCGGCGGACATTTCGGGCGCCGTGCGCACCGGCAGGCATACTGAGCTGCAGGTGCGAGGAATGGGGAGACGGTTCGCATGGAGAAGCCCACGGACTCGATCGAGTACGAGACGATGCTGCTGGGCCGGCACGTCCACATGGGTGCGCGCAGCAAGCGCACCGGCGGGAATCTGGACCGCAGTGCCTACATTTTGCTCAGCCGGCTGCGCATGCAGGGTCCGATGTCCATCGGGGGGCTCAGTGAGGCGTTCGGGCTGGACGCCTCGACCCTCAACCGGCAGACGGCGGCCATGATGCGCGCGGGGCTGGTCGACCGGATCCCCGATCTGGAGGGCGGGATCGCCCGCAAGTTCCGGATCACCGATGAGGGTGCCCGCCGGTTGGAGGAGGCGCGTACGGAGCTGGTCGGTGGCCTGGACAAGGTGCTGGCCGACTGGTCGCCGGAGGACGTGGCCGAGTTCGCGGCCTTCCTGAAGCGTTTCAACACGGACATCGAGAACCTGCACGGGCGGCCCTGGCCCCGGCCCTGAGAGCACCCTCGGGCCCCGCCGCCGCCACGTCGCGCGTCCGGTCGTCCCCTGGCCCGGCCGGGCAGCCGCCGGCGACAGGCGCGGACCGGCCGGTGTCGGCCCGCCGGGAGTGTCGGTGGCGGGTGCGATGCTGCGGTGATGGACGAGGAGGAGCGGTTGATGCGGGGGCGGGTGTACGGGGCGGACCACGAGGATCCCGACCCCGGGCCGAGGGTGGGGCACGCGTACCGGGAGCTGGTGGCGGGGCCGCTGGACGGGCTGCTGCTGGACGTCACCGGCTGGAGCGCCGCGGAGTTGGCGGACGGGGCGGCCCTGCCCACCGAGATCGGCGCCCACGGGGCCGGCGGCCGGGCCTGCTACGGCCCGCGACCGGGCGATCCGCAACGGTGGGACTGGGAGGGCGACGTGCTCTGATCGGCCGGCCCGCCCCGGCCCGGCCTGCGGACGGTCGGCCGCCTCGCCCCGGAGCGAGGCGGCGGACCGTCAGGGGCGTCGGCCCCAGGTCGTGACCAGCCCGGGGGACAGGTCCGCGACGGTGCCCGAGGTGATCGACTCGGCGGCCTCCGCGAGCAGGGCGGCGTCCACCAGTCCGGTGGCGAGCATCGCCTCGCGGGTACGTTCCCAGGTCTCCAGCCAGAACGCGCCGATCGGGCTGCCGGTAGTCAGTTCGGGCACCTGGATCTCGCCGCCGACCTCCACCAGCCCGAGGTCGCGCAGCAGCCGGGGGTACTCGGGGGTCCAGCTGATGTCCGTCCCGATCGTGCTGCGCAGAGCCTGCCACATGGCCCGCATGGCCAGCCGGTACGGGGTGTCGGGCGGGGCCGCTGTGGTGAGGTCGACGGCGTCGCCGAGCACCAGGTGGCCGCCCGGGTTGAGCAGCTCGCAGAGTCGGGCGGCCACCCGCCGGTGCTCGGGGAGGTGCATCAGCACGAAACGGGCGTGGACGAGGTCGAAGCGTCCGGGGGCGAAGCCGGGCGCCGTGACGTCCGCGGCCAGGGTGCGCAGCGCGCCGCCCGCGTGCGGCTCCAGGAACCGGACGTCCCGGTCGACCGCGAGCACCTCGTCGACGCCGGCCTCCGTGGCCAGCCAGCGCGAGATCGTGCCGGTGCCGGCGCCGATGTCCAGGCAGCGAGTCCCCGGCCCGGCGCCGAGTGCGCGCAGCCGGGCCCGGGTGAACCTGTCGTAGGCCAGGGAACCCAGGTCGATCCGCTCGCCCTCGCCGGGCTTCCACGGCTCGAACAGGGCCTCGCCGTAGCCGGCACCTGCACCTGCACCTGCACCTGTACCTGTTCCTGTATCCGTACCTGCGCCGTCCGCCCGCTCGGTCGCCCCCGTCCGGTCGGTGGTCCCTGTCCGGTCGGTGGTCGTGGCGCCGCCGGCCGACCGGGCGGGGGTGGCCGGCCACGCGTCGGGGTCGGTTCTCGTCCTGCCGGCGGTGTTCGCCGCCTCGCCCGTGCTCGCGGGGCCGGCCGTGCTCGCCGCGCCGCCGGTCGGCCCGAGGGGCCCTTCAGCTGGGGACACTGCGTCCTCCGTCCGTCCTCCACGGCCCTCGGAGGAGCGCTCGCGGTCTGTCGCTGCGGACACCTTCGAGCCTATCCGCCAATCGTCGACCCCACCCGTCCCACGGGCGCCGCCCGGCCCGGCGCTGGTGGCGGGACACGTCCGAGCGCCTGCCGTGGTGCCCGCCCGAGCGGGGCGGAGGGGAATTTCGATGGCCGGACGGCGGTCGGTGCTGATCTCATACGGGCATGGAAAACGACCTCCCCGCCGGTTACGAGCTCTCCACCGACCCCGCCCGTCTCGACGCGGACCTGGTCCACCGGTGGCTCTCCGAGGACGCCTACTGGGCGCTGGGCCGCCCGCGCGAGAAGCACGACCTGGCCGTCGCCGGTTCCCTCAACTTCGGCGTCTACGCAGAGTCCTCCGGTGCCCAGGTCGGCTATGCCCGGGTGGTCACCGACCGGGCCACCTTCGCCTGGCTGTGCGACGTCTACATCGCCCCGGAGGCCCGCGGCCGGGGCCTGGGTACGGCCCTGGCCGCCGCCGTCCGTGATCATCTCGCCCCCTTCGGTGTGCGGCGGGTCCTGCTGGCCACCGCGGATGCGCACCAGGTGTACGCCAAGGCGGGATTCGTCGCGCTGCCCAAGCCGGACTGGTGGATGGCGATCGTCAACGAGTGAGTCGGTGGCCGGGGCCGGACCCCGGCCACCGACTCGCGGGGGCGCGAGCGTCCGTCCCCGCACCCCCCGCAGAGCGTCCGTCCCCGCCCCCGCAGAGCGTCCGTGGCTGCGCCCCGCGCGTCTCAGCAGTGCCGGCCCGGTGCCGCGTCGCGGGTGACCAGGACGGGGGTGCGGGTGCCGGCGGCGCCGCGGCGGTCGTGGACGGTGCTCCCCGCCTTGATGGTCTCCTCGACGGTGATGTCCTTGATCTTCTTCTCGGGGACGGTCAGCGGGTTGTGACTGAGGACGACCAGGTCGGCCAGCTTCCCGACCTCGATGCTGCCCTTGTCCCGCTCCTCGAAGTACTGGTGGGCGGCGTTGATGGTGAGGGACTTGACCGCGTCGAGCGCGGACACCCGCTGGTGCTCGCCCAGCACGTACCCGGAGCGGGTGACCCGGGTGACCTGGCTGGACAGGATGGCGATCGAGTTGGGCAGCGCGACGGGGGCGTCGTGGTGCGAGGTGTAGATCATCTTTCGGTCCAGCGCCCAGCGGGCGGGGGAGATGTCCTGTGCCCGCTCGGGGCCCAGCACGGTCTTGCGGTACCAGTCGCCCCAGTAGTACGTGTGCATGGAGAAGAAGGACGGGATGACGCCCAGTTCGGCGAAGGCGTCGATCTGGTCCTCGCGGGCGGTCTGGGCGTGGATCGCCACCGGCCGCCGGTCGGCCGGCCCGGCCTCGGCCGTGACGGTCCGTACGGTGCTGATGAACTGGTCGACGGCGGCGTCGCCGTTGACGTGCGCGATGACCTGCCAGTCCCGGGCGAAGCCGGTGCCGAGCTGGGCCAGCGCCGTTTCGTCCTCGAGGGCGGGGTAGCCGCGGTACTGCGGGTCGGCGCCGTCCGGCGGGGTGGTGTAGGGCTGGGTGAGCCAGGCCGTGCGGCCCTGCGGAGAGCCGTCCAGGACCATCTTGATCCCGGCCGCCCGCAGGCCGCCGTCGTACTCCCCGCTCGCCCGGACCCGCTCGGGGTGGGTCAGGGCCTCGTCCGCCTTCACGTAGACGACCACGTCGATGGGTAGCCCCGTCACGGAGTCCTTCACGGCCTGCCGCAGGGCGTCCAGGGTGTCGAGGGTGGCGGCCCCCTCCTGCACGGTGGTGAAGCCGAAGCTCGCGGCCGTCTCCAGACCCATCGCCAGGAACCGGGCGACGTCGTCCTCGTGCATGCCCGTCACGGCCAGCCCGTAGGCGGGGTTGAAGGCGGACTCCTCCAGCACACCGCTGGGCGTGCCGTGCGGCTCGGCGTCGTCCTCGCGCCGGATCACGCCGCCGTGCGGGTCGGGCTCGTCGGCGTCGTAGCCGAGGAGTTCGAGGCCCCGGGTGTTCACCGCGCCGAGGTGGAAGGACTGGTGGACGGCCAGAACGGGCCGGTCCCGGCTCACCGCGTCCAGGTCGTGGCGGGTGGGATGTTCCTTCGCCGCGAGCATCGAGTCGTCGTAGCCGAACCCGATGATCCACTCGGACCGCCCGCCCACCTCGCCGCCGGCGAACTCGCGCAGTCGGGCCTGGAGCGAGGCGATGTCGGTGACCTCGCCGTCGGGCTCGGCCAGCAGATTGGCGATGGCGGCCTGCAGCCCGGTGCCGGTGAGATGGCCGTGGGCGTCGATGAAGCCCGGCAGCAGGGCTCGTCCTTCGAGGTCCCGCAGCCGGGTGTCCGGGCCCTGCCAGTCGGCGATCGCCCGGGCGTGGTCGCCGACATGGACGATCCTGCCGTCCTTGACCGCCACGGCCTCGGGCGGCGCCGTCCGCCGCTCGTCGGCCACCGTCACGATCTCCCCGCCGAAGAAGATCACATCCGCGTCCCCGGATGCCGCACCCTGTGCTGAGTCCATTGCCATGACCAGGCCGTTCTTCGCGTCGATCACCAGAAGTACCGTCGCGGACACTCTAAGTGGTCGGACGGGCGCGAATGGTTCCGGCACGCACCACCCGCTGTCGTGGACCGCTCGCGATCGTCGCCGTGACGGCCGGGGTGATGTCCCGGCCCGGCGGGGGCCGCGGTCGCCGACCTGCTCGACCTCCCTCGCCGACCGACGGTTCCCGGCCATTCTCCGGACCGGCCGGCCTGTCAGCGGGGCGACGGGGCAGACGGGTTGCGGGCCGCCCGATGCCTTCGGGCCCGCCTCCGGACATCGGAAGGAGACCACTGTGAGCAACCCCGTGCCCCCAGGCCTGTCGATCGCGGAGCTGACCGCGGAGGCCGCCGAACTGCTGCGCAGCGCCGCCCTGACCACGTCCCGGAACAGCCGTCCCGGGCTCGTGCATCCGTCGGACGCCGCCGAGACCGCGGCCGCGCTGGCCGGGCTGACCGCGCGGCTGCCCGAACTCCTCGACGTGCTGGCCGCCTTCCTCAGCAGCGAGCAGGCCGCCGGGCGGATCGGGCCGGGTCCCGGCGAGGATCCCGGCGCCGGCAGCGGCTACGACGCCCTCCGGGCCGCCCGCGACGCCCGCGAGCAGCTCTACGAGGCGGGTCGGACGGCCGCCCTGCTCGCCGAGTCGCTGGCCTCGGCCGCCGTGGTGCTGGCGCCGCTCGGGTCCGCCCACCCGGTCGGGCGGCCGGCCGAGCCGCACGTCTGAGGGCGCGGGTGCTCAGGGCTTGTCGCGGCCGTCGGAGCGGCGGCGGGAGATCTGCTCCCGGGCGGTGTGCCACCGTGAACGGGTCTGCTCGACCACGTTGGCCCACTGCCGTCGGATCTCGTCGTCGGCCGGGCGCTGCCCGCGGCGGATCCGGTCGAGTTCGTCGCCCACCTCCCGCCCGAGCGCGGCCGAGGCGACGAGCACCAGCATGGCACCGAAGAGCGCCGAGATCAGCGCCAGCACGGCGCCCAGGGAGCCGTAGCGGGTGGCGTAGGAGTTGAAGAGGCGCGGGAGGTAGAGGCTGGCGCCCATCGAGTAGGCCGCCGTGAGAACGGAGGTGACGATGCCGAACGGCAGCAGCCGGTGGCGGGCGATCCGGCGGGCGGAGAGGATCCAGCCCGTCCAGCAGAGGAAGGCCCCCGTCACCGGGGCGGAGCAGAGGGCCGCCCCCAGCTCCAGCCGGCCGTTGCCGAGGAGCGCCCGGAGCGAGCTCGTGACGGTCAGGTAGGCACCCAGGGACAGGATCCACCACAGGCCGTTCGGGGTGTTGCGCACGCTGAGCGGCTTCAGTTCCCAGGTCTGTTCGAACAGTCGCTGGGCGGCCCGGGTGAAGCTGAGGACCGAGATCATCAGGAACAGCGCCCCGAGGACGCCCACGCCCGGGTCCGCCTCGCTGGTGGTGGGGGTGAACAGGGTCTGCACCGCCTCCGCACCACCGCCGGTGAGGCCGTAGCGCTTGATGATGCGGCTCGCGACGTCCTCGCTCCCGAACCGGCTCAGCACCGCTGCGCCGAGGATCGTGAACGGGATCAGTGAGGTGAGGGCACTGGAGGCGAGCGCCATCGAGCGGTCGAAACCGACGATCTTCTGGAAGCGGTTCACGACACGCAGGGCGAAGTCCGGGCGCAGCCAGAAGGTCAGCGTCCGGCGGACGCGCTCGCGGTCGATGCTGGCCGTCGTGCCCTCCTCGGGCTGGGAAGGGGCGGGACTGGACGGGGCGGGACCGGACGGGGCGGGCGCCCCCGGGGGTCAGCGCGGGTGGGCCGGGTGCACCGGGTCCGTCGGGTCGACCGGGCCGTGGGGCGGGATCGGGCCGGGCGACTCGGGCGCGGGCGTCCCGGCACCCGGCGCGCGGGGCTGGGTCGCGGGGATGCGCTGGGTGAAGAAGAGGGCGCCGAGACCGGCGAAGGCGAGGACGGCGAGCGCGGCCCGCAGGCCGTCCAGCCGGGCCTGGGCGTTCGCGTCCAGGGCGGCGGCCGCCACCTCGGGCGAGGCGTTCGCGTCGTCGAGCACCGCCCTGAGCTGGGCGTCGGAGAGGAAGGGCACGCCGGCGGCGAGTTCGGTGCTCGCCCTGGCCTTGACCTCGTCGGGGACGGCCGGGTTCTGGTCGACGCTGGTGAGGAAGGAGGTGGTCAGGGTTGCGATCATGATGGAGCCGGCCAGCGCGGTGCCGATCGAGGCCCCGAGGTTGGTGACCGTGTTCTGGACACCACCCACCTCGGCGCTCTTCTCGTCCGGCACCGCGGACACGGTGACCGAGCCGAGCTGGGAGGCCAGCGCCCCCATCCCCAGCCCGATCAGCAGCAGCGGGACGGTGACGACGGCCGCGTCGGCGTCCGCGTCCAGGGCGGCGAGCAGCACCAGCGCCCCGGCGAGCATGGAGAGGATCCCCAGGCGCACCACCCGGCGGGGCGAGATGTCGGGCAGGAACCTGGGAATGGCGAGCGCGGCGGCCAGCAGCGTGAGGGAGAGCGGCAGGATTCGTACGCCGGTCATCAGCGCGGAGAGGCCCAGCGCGACCGACAGGTAGAGCGGGACGAGGAAGAACACGCCCATCTGGACGAGGTACTGGAAGAAGAACATGGTCAGGCCGCCGGTGAGCTGCCGGTTCCGCAGCAGCGCCGGATCGACCAGCGGCTCGGTGCCCAGGCGGGTCAGGCGGCTCTCCCAGCGGAGGAAGATCCAGGTCAGCAGCAGGCCGGCCAGCATCAGCCACACCGTCGCCGAGAGCCCCAGCCAGGCCGGGGCGCCCGGTTTCGGGAGGAACCAGCCCCAGGTGCCGGAGCGCAGGACGCCGAAGACGAAGAGGCCGATGCCGAGCGCGGAGAGGACGGCGCCGACCGCGTCCAGGCGCGGGCGGTGGTCCGGCGGCGCGTCGGCCATCCGCCGGGCCAGGAGCAGGATGCCGAGCACCACCACGACCTCGCCGGCGAACACCCAGCGCCAGGAGAAGTAGGTCGTCGCGATGCCGCCGATCAGCGGCCCGAGGGCGATGGCGATCGCTCCGGCGGCCGTCACCAGGCCGTACGCGGCGGGCCGGCGCTCCACGGTGAAGTTCCCGGCGACCAGGGCCACGATGGCCGGCAGGATCAGTGCCGCCCCGATCCCCTCCAGGAGCGACCAGCCGAGCAGCAGGACGGGCAGGTTCGGCGCCAGCGAGGTGGTGGCGGAGCCGGCCCCGTAGATCACGCAGCCGATCGTGAAGGCCCGCTTGCGGCCGATGATCGCGCCGACCTTGCCGCCGGAGATCATCAGCATCGCCATCACCAGCGTGTACGCGGTGATGGCCCCCTGAAGGCCGCTCACCGTGGTGCCGATGTCCTCGGCCACGGTCGCGATCGACACGTTCATCACGGAGCTGTCGAGGGCCATCAGGAACTGACCGGCCGCCAGGGTCGCCAGGACGATGGTGGCACCGGCCTTACCGGCGGTTTCTCTTCCGGCGCTCATAGGCGAAGCCTGCCACGTGGCCGGTCGGCCGGTCGTAGGCGTTCCGGTCGATTCAGCCGAATGGCGGCGGGGGCCGGCCGGCCGGACGGTCCCGGGTAGGTGAGGCGGGGCGGGCGGGCCCGGGCCGGCTCTGCCTCTTCGGAGTGTGCCGCCTTCGGTGCGCCGCTCCCGTCCCGTCGCCGGCGGCCGGCCCGCGAGCTCACGTCGGCCCGCGGCGGACGACCGTCGGCGTGGGCCGTTGTCAGTGCTGGGTCCTAGCCTGGCCGTGGCCACGTTCCGGATGTGAGGGAGACCCCATGACCACACTGACCGACCGACCCGACACCGCGCTGCTCGTGATCGACGTGCAGAACGGCGTGGTGGGGGACGCGTACGACCGCGACAAGGTCGTCGCCAACATCGCCACCCTGGTCGACCGGGCGCGGGCCGCCGGCGTCGAGGTCGTCTGGGTGCAGCACAGCAGTGCCGAGCTGCCCCGGGAGAGCGACCGCTGGCAGTACGTGCCCGAGCTGGTGCGGCGCGACCGCGAGCCGCTGGTGCACAAGACCTACGCCGACTCCTTCGAGGCGACGGACCTGGAGCCGGTGCTGGCCGAGCGCGGCATCGGCCGGCTGATCGTCGCGGGCGCGCAGACCGACGAGTGCATCCGCTCGACCCTGCACGGCGCGATCGTCCGCGGATACGACGCCCTGCTGGTGGCCGACGCCCATACGACGGAGGACCTCTCCTCGTTCGGTGCCCCGCCGCCCGAGCAGGTGATCGCCCACACGAACCTGTACTGGACGTACCAGACGGCCCCCGGCCGGACGGCGGGGACGGTGGCCACGGCCGACCTGGACTTCGCGCAGGCGCCGCCTGCCTGAGCCCCTCACGGACGGTTCGGGCCGGACAGCCTTCGGGCAGCTCGGGGTCGCCCGACAGCCCGGGCTGCCCGGCGGTGACTGTCCGGTATGTGCACGTACGGGCCGTGTGGTGCAGTGCCTCGGCCGCGCGGGAGGCGCTCGCGGGCAAGCCGGCCGGCCAGACCGGTCGTGAGCAGCGCCACGGGTGAGGAGCGGCACGTTCGCTCCCGCCGGCCCGGTCGCGCCCGTACCGTCGACGACGACCGGAACAGGACGACCGGAACAGGACGACCGGAACAGGACGACCGGAACAGGACGACCGGAACAGGACGACCGGAACAGGACGACCGGAACAGGACGACCGGAACAGGACGACCGGAACAGGACGACCGGAACAGGACGACCGGAGCGACGGTGGTGGCAGGCGGCCAGGACGCGGCGGCGCAGATGGAGATCTGCGCCGCCTGCCTCGTGGTGCGCGAACGGACCCCGCACGGCGGCTGCGCCTGGCCCTGCCCGGGCCGTCCCGGCCCGGCGGCCGGCCGGATCGACGACCTGCTGCGGGTTCCGCCCGCCGAGCTGGAACTCCCCGGTGGCCAGGCCTGCCGGCCCCCTGACACTCCTGGCCCGGCTGCGCGGGCTCTGATGCTCGCGGCCCTGAGGCCGGCGGCTCCGACCGCCCTGGCGTGGGGGCCCCGAGCCGGGACGCTCCTGGGGCGATCAGGTCGGGGCAGATCGGGTCGGGCTGGGCGCGGGGCAGGATCGCGGCGGCGTTCCCGCTACGGCGGCGCCGGCCGGCGTCGGACGGGCCGGCGGCGCACGACGGGCCGGCGTAGCCGGACTCGGGCCGCTGTCGTCCCGAGTCGTGGCGGTACGGATGTCTGGCTGCGGTGCGGTCCGGGCGGGGTCTCAGGCCGCTGCCGCGGTCGCCCGCAGGGCGTTCGTGACGCACGCGACGAACCGGGTCAGGGTCTCGGGGTGTCCGGCGGTCCGGGCGGGGTTCAGCTCGCCGATCGACAGCACCCGGGCGCGCGGGTCGTGGCAGGCGGTGTCCAGCACCCCGGCGACGGCCTCCAGCGACGGGCCGCTGTTGCGGCCGTCGGTGCTTTCCGCGAGCGGCGCGTCGGTGAAGTCGAGCACGTCCACGTCGATGTGCACCGCCAGCGCGCCGGGCGGGAGAGCATCGAGGGCCCGGGCCACCGTGGTGTCCGGTGCGGCGGCGAGGTCCGTGTGGGGCGCCCACCGCAGGGGGAGCAGCTGGGCCTGCTCCCGCTCCCACGGGGTGGCGGCCGCCGGGTCCATGCCGAGCAGGTACAGCTGCCCGGGGGTGAGCAGGGGGCGGCGGTGGAAGGCTGCGGCCAGCGGCTCCGCCGCTCCCGGCAGGTCGAGTCCGTGGGCCAGGCCCATCCAGTCCAGCGCGCCGTCGATGCTGCTCACCGGGGTGTTGAGGTCGAAGTGCCGGTCGACGTAGAGCAGGCCCGCGTCCGGGTCGTGCCGGATCAGGGCATCCATCACGCCCAGGGCGATGGTGCAGTTGCCGCCGATCAGCAGGACGTCGGCGTCCTGGTCCATCGCCGCTGCCACCTGGTCGGCCACCGTCCGTACGGCCCGGACCGCCGCGGCGAGGTTCTGCGCCCGTGGGTGCTGCCGGTCCGGTGCCCAGATCTGGAGCGGCCCGTCGCCGGCGTCCCTGACCTGACGGCCCGCCGCCCGGAGGCGGTCGATCAGGCCGAGTTCGCGCAAGACTCGTGGTGCGGCTTCCTGACCGGGTGCGTAGCTGCCCGCACTGGTCGGCGCGCCCACCACGACAAGATCCCGTGGCATACCCTCATCATCGCCGTCGGCCCGGGCGGGCGCGAGCGGGTGGTCATGGACAGGTGCGGGCGGCCGGGGCGCGGGCGGGAGCGAACCGGCCCCTGCCCGCGCCCCGCCGCCCGGCTCCGGCTCAGGTCAGTTCCAGCACCAGCTTGCCGACGTTCTCGCTGCGGAAGAGCATCTGCAGGGTCGCGGGGAAGTCGTCCAGCGAGCCGCTGACCACGTGCTCCTTGACCTTGATCCGGCCGGTGGCGATCCAGCCGGCGAGTTCGCGGGCGGCGGCGCCGAAGCGGGGCGCGTAGTCGAACACCACGAAGCCCTCCATCCGGGCGCGGCGCACCAGCAGGGTGAGGTAGTTCGACGGGCCCTGGACCTGCGTCTCGTTGTTGTACTGGCTGATCGCGCCGCAGATCACCACACGTGCGTGCAGCGCCAGGCGGGTCAGCACCGCGTCCAGGATGTCGCCGCCGACGTTGTCGAAGTAGACGTCCACGCCGTCCGGCGCGAGCTCGCGCAGCGCCTTCCTGACGTCGTCCGCGCGGTAGTCGATCGCCGCGTCGAAGCCGAGCTCCCCGGTCAGCATGGCGCACTTGTCGGGGCCGCCGGCGATGCCGATCACCCGGCAGCCCTTCACCTTGGCGATCTGGCCGACCATGGTGCCGACGGCGCCCGCGGCGCCGGAGACCACGACCGTCTCACCCTCCTTGAGGGCTCCGACGTCGAGCAGCCCGAAGTAGGCCGTCATGCCGGGCATGCCGAGCGCGCCGAGGTAGGTGGACAGCGGGGCGAGCGCCGGGTCGACCTTCAGTACGCCCTTGCCGTCGGAGACCACGTACTCCTGGACGCCGAAGGTGCCGACCACGTGGTCGCCGGGCCGGAAGCCGGGGTGGTCGGACTCGGTGACCTCGATCACCGACCCGGCGCGCATCACCTCGCCGATGCCGACCGGCGGCAGGTAGGACGGGCGGTCGTCGAGCCAGCCGCGCATGGCCGGGTCCAGGGAGATGAAGCGCGTCCGTCCGGCGAACCGGCCCTCCCCGGGTGCCTCCGCGGGCTCGGTGACGTGCTCCCAGTCCTCGGGCTTCACCTCGCCGACCGGTCGCGCGGCAAGGCGGATCTGGCGGTTCGTTCCGGACATGACGTCTCCTGTCGTTCGCGGTGGGCCGGCCGAGGCGCCGGTCACCCGGCCCGCCCGGCCGTCCCGGGCCGGGCAGGCCGCAGGTCGGGCGGGTGGCCCGTGGGGTTGCGGGAGTAGTCTAAGCAAGCGCTTAGTCACCTGGCTAGGCACGTCGGCGTACATCCCCCGCCGTACGTCGCCGCAGGTCGGGATCCAGCAGGGGTGTCGGACACGCGGGCGGGGCGGGTCGTGCCAGGGCGAACCCGATCAGCGAGGACCCGTAACTGCGGGTGCCCCGCGCTCCGGCGCCGGTCCCGGTCCCGTCGTCGCTGTCGCTGTCGCTGTCGCTGTCGCTGCCAGGCGCCGGGGAGCGGCGGGGTGGCCGTGCCGTCGGCCGGGGCCCCGCCCCACCGGGACCGGGGTCGGCCACCCCGTGGTCACGACGTCGCACCGGCGTGCGGGGCCGCCACCCAGTCGCCGCCCCGGTCGGACAGGGTGCCGGGCCCGCCGTCCAGGACGACCCGGAGGCCTTCCTGGAGGACCTGGACGGACCCGGCGCGCAGGCCCAGCGGGTAGGGGCGGTCGGCCGCTCCGCCCAGCCTGCCGTCCTGGCCCAGGCTGTCCGGCGGGACGGCGCGGCCGAGGACGGTCAGGCTCGACACCGTCAGGGACACCCGGCCGTCGGCGATCACCGGCCGCAGGGTCAGCCGGCCGAAGCCGCCCCGGCCCAGCGCCACCTCGACCGTCCCCGCCGCCGGGTCGGTGCGGACCTGGCCGACCGGCATCGAGCCGGCGGCGCCGCGGACCGCCGCGTCGAGGGACCGGACGGGGACGGTGACCTCGGCGTGGGTGGCGGCCACGGAGGTGCCGGGGCCGAGGCGGACGTCGTCCAAATGGGCGCGGACGGTGGCCTGCGGGAGCGGTCCCAGCCGGGCGTCCTCGCTGCTGATGTCCAGCCGGGGAATCCGTCGGAGGGCCAAGTCCCAGAGGGCCGAGTCCCAGAGCGCCGAGTCACCGCCCGTGCGGGCCGTCAGGGTGTCCCCGAGGGCGGGCGCCGCCCGGGCGATCCTGCTCCGGATCAGCTGACGGGCCGTGAACTCGCCCGCCCCCGCGCCCGCCGCCAGCACCAGGGCCAGCCCGGCCGCCAGGAGGCGGGCGCGGCGCCCGCGCTGGGCCGGCCGGACCCGGGTCGCCCGGGGGCGTGCGGGCCCGGACCGGAAGGGCCGCCGCCTCACCGCAGCTCACCCCGGGCGCTCGGGACGGTCGGGTCGGCCGGGCCCTCGGGGTCGAAGTGCGGCAGCAGCCGGTCCAGCCCGCCGGGCAGCCACCAGTTGGCCCGCCGGAAGAGGTACATGCTCGCGGGCACCAGCAGCAGGCGGACCACGGTCGCGTCGATGATCACGCTGACCCCGAGGCCGAGCGCGAGCATCTTGACCACGACACTGGTGGAGAGCAGGAAGGCCAGGAAGACACTGGTCATGATCACCGCGGCACAGGTGATCACCCGGGCCGTGGCGGCCAGGCCGGTGGCGACCGCCAGGTGGTTGTCCCCGGTGCGCAGCCAGGTCTCGCGGATCCGGGAGAGCAGGAAGACCTCGTAGTCCATCGAGAGCCCGAAGACGATCGCGAACATCATCATCGGCACGTAGGACTCCACGGGCACCTCGCCCGTCACGCCCAGCAGCGAGGACCCCCAGCCCCACTGGAAGACCGCGACCACCACGCCGTACGCGGCGGCGATCGAGAACAGGTTGAGCAGGGCGGCCTTGACCGCGATCAGCACACTGCGGAAGACGGTGAGCAGCAGCAGGAACGCGGCCGCGACGACCACGCCGATCACCAGCGGCAGCCGCGCCACCAGGGTGTCGGTGAAGGTCAGCCCGGTGGCGGTGCCGCCGGTGACGTAGCCGACGGCGCCCGTCCCGGCGAGCGCGTGCGGCAGGCCGGTGTCCCGCAGCGTGTGGAACAGCTCGGCCGTGCCGCGCTCCTGCGGGCCCGCCTGCGGGGTGACCGTGGTGATCAGCAGGACGTCGTCGGGGCCCGTCGCCGGCGGTGACACGGCGGCGACGCCGGGCAGGGCCGCCAGCTCCTGCCGCAGCGAAGCGGCGAGCGCCTCGCGCCGGGCCCGGTCGGCGACCAGTGCGCTGTCCAACTGGACGACGACCGTGAGCGGCCCGTTCGCGCCCGGGCCGAAGTTCTCGCCGATGAGGTCGTAGGCACGCCGGTCGGTCCTGCTGGTGGGCTGAGAGCCGGCGTCGACATGGCTGAGCCGCATGGAGGCGGCGGGGACGGCCAGCACGCCGACCACCAGCAGACCGCCGACCAGGAACAGCCACGGCCGGCGGCCCAGGGTGCCGGCCCAGCGGTGCCAGACGTCCGAGTCGCCGACCGGTTCGGCGATCGGGGTGCGGACCCGGAGGCGGTCGATCCGGCCGCCCAGCAGGCCGAGCAGGGCGGGGGTGAGCGTCAGCGAGGCCGCCGCGCCGACCAGGACGGTCAGTCCGGCCGCCGCGCCGAGGGTGCCGATGAACGAGACCCCGCCGGCGTACAGCCCGGCCAGCGCCATCGCGACGGTGGCGGCCGCGACCAGCACGGCCCGCCCGCTGGTGGCGACCGTGCGTCCGACCGCCTCGGCGGGCTCCGGGACGTCCCGCAGCAGTGCCCGGTAGCGGGTGGTCAGGAACAGCGCGTAGTCGATGCCGACACCCAGGCCCATCATCGCGGCGAGGGTGGGGGCGGACTGGGCGAAGTCGACCCGGGCGGCGAGCAGGCCGAGCGCGCCCAGCCCGGCGGCCAGGCCGACCACCGCCGTCAGCAGCGGCAGTCCGGTCGCCGCGACGCTGCCGAAACCGACCAGCAGCACCAGGACGGCGACCGCGAGGCCGATCGCCTCGGACGCCCGGTCGGCGGCCTTGGGCGCGGCCAACTGCCCGAGCGGCGCGCCGTACTCGACGGTGAGGTGGTCGGCGAGCAGCGGCCGGACGGCGCTGTCGAGCCGGGCCAGGTAGGTGTCGCCGAAGCCGGCCGGGTTGGCGGTGAAGTGGACGGTGACGATGCCCGCGGAGCCGTTCGCGGAGAGCGCGCCGGGGGTGGTGAGCGGGTCGGACACCGAGAGGACGTCCGGCAGCCGGCCGAGGTCGCCGACGGCCGCCTCGATCGCGGCCCGGTGGCCGGACAGCGCCCCCGAGCCTGCACCGATCACGATCGGCGCGCTCACACCCGCCGCACCGCTGCTGTGCGCCCGCAGCAGGTCGGCGCCGGTCTGGGCGCCGGTGCCGGGCAGCGAGAAGCTGTCCGCGTAGTCGCCGCCCCAGGCGTGGTCGGCCACCGCGAGCCCGGCCAGCAGCACGGCCCAGACGGCCAGGACCCGCCAGGCGTGCCGGGCGCACCAGCGCCCGGTCCGGTGCAGCAGGCCGGGCCGCCGGGGCGGGTGGGAGCCGGGAGGCTTCGAGCGGGGCGTCGCGTCGGCGCCGGCCTCGGGCGGTTCGGGGTCGGTCGGTGCGGCGCCGGTGGATGCTGTCTGCATGGGCGGCACTCTGCCGCACCGGTGTACGGGCACCGTGGGCGCACTGTTCGGGGAATGTAAGGGCAGCCGGGGCCCCGGTACCGGTGCCGGCCCGCGTGGTTAGCATCGGTGGCGTCCCCGCACGTGAGCGCCCCTCACGTCCCCGCAGGTGAGAGTGGCAGCCGTGACGCAATCGACGGGCCTCGTGACGCGGTCCCAGGGCCTGGTGCTGGTCGTCGAGGACGAGCGGCACATCGCCGACGTGCAGCGGCTCTACCTGGCCCGGGAGGGCTTCGGCGTGCACGTGGAGAGCGACGGGGCGGCCGGCCTGGCGGCGGCCCGCCGGATGCACCCGGTCGCCATCGTGCTGGACGTCGGCCTGCCGGGCCTGGACGGCATCACCTTCTGCCGGACCCTGCGGGACGCGGGGGACTGGACGCCGGTGCTGCTGGTGACCGCGCGCGGCGAGGAGGCCGACCGGATCCTCGGCCTGGAGCTGGGCGCCGACGACTACCTGACCAAACCGTTCTCGCCCCGCGAGCTGGTCGCCCGGGTCAAAACCGTCCTGCGCCGGGCCGCCGGACCGCCGCAGGCACCGGCGGGCCGTGTCGGCCCGCTCACCGTCGACCCGGTCAGCCGTACCGTGCGCCGCGACGGCCGGCCGGTGGAGCTGACCACCACCGAGTTCAATTTGATCGAGCACCTGGTGCGGCACCCGGGGCAGGTGTTCACCCGGGAGCAGCTGCTGGCCCGGGTCTGGGGCTACCCGGGGTACCGCGACACCCGGATGGTCGACGTCTTCGTCTCGCAGCTGCGCGCCAAACTCGGTGACGCCAGCCCGATCCGCACCGTGCGCGGCGTCGGCTACAGCGCGACGGAGCCGGCCTGATGAGCCCCGGGCGGTCCCGGCGCGGCTCCCTCACCCGCAACATCGTCGGGCTGACCACCGCCGTGGCGGCCCTCGCGGTGCTGCTGACCGGCCTGGTGACCTGGCAGACCGCCGCGCGCGGCGCCGAGCAGCGCGAGCGCGACCAGCTGACGCGGCAGGCGACGGTGCTCAGCCGGGTACCCGACCTCTCGCCGCTGCTCTTCAACGGCGCCCAGGTCCTCGGCGGCCCGAACGGCGAGGAGTTCGCCGTGATCGCCCCCGACGGGCGGGTGGCCGGTGTCGCCACCCCGGCGCTGGACACGGCGTCCAAGGCCGCCCTGCTGGCCGGTCGGCCGGTCTCCACCACCGGTGTGCTGGCCGGTCAGGAGGTGCTGCTGGTCGGTCGGCCCAGCGCGCGGGGCGGCGCCGTCGTACTCACCGAGCCGTACGCGATCGTCGAGCGCAACACCGGCCGGATCCGCCGCAGCACCGTCCGGCCGCTGGTGGCCGGCATGCTCGGCGCCGCGCTGGCCGGCGCCCTGCTGGCCCGGCGGCTCGCCCGCCCGCTGGTGGCGGCCGCGGCTGCCGCGCACCGGCTCGCCGCAGGTGAACGCGGGGTGCGCGCCACCGTCGACGGGCCGCGTGAGGCGGCCGAGATGATCCGCGCGCTCAACGTGCTGGACGCCGCGCTGGCCCGCAGCGAGAACCGGCAGCGGGAGTTCCTGCTGTCCGTCTCGCACGAGCTGCGCACCCCGCTGACCGCGCTGCAGGGCTACGCCGAGGCCCTCGCCGACGGCCTGATCGAGCCGGATCGGCTCCCCGAGGTGGGCCAGATCCTGGCCGGCGAGACCTCGCGGCTGGACCGCTTCCTCGGCGACCTGCTGGACCTCGCCCGGTTGGAGGCCGACGACTTCCGCCTCGACACCGGCCGGACGGACCTCTCCGCGCTGGTGGCCGAGGCCGCCGCGTTCTGGGCCGGTCCCGGGGGCGGCCACGGTCTCCGCCTGCGGGTCGAACCGGCTGCGGGCCCCGGGCCGACCGGGCCGCCGGTGGTGGTCGACACCGACGCCTTCCGGGTCCGGCAGCTGATCGACGGTCTGGTGCGCAACGCCCTGCGGGTCACCCCGGCCGGCGGCGACCTGGTGCTCGCCGTCCGGCCGGCGGCGGGCGGCGGCGCGCGCCTGGAGGTCCGGGACAGCGGGCCGGGCCTCACCGAGGACGACGTCCGGGTCGCCTTCGACGGCGGGGCGCTGTACGAGCGCTACCGGGCCACCCGTCCGGTGGGGAGCGGCCTGGGCCTGGCCATCGCGCACCGGCTGAGCGGTCTGCTCGGCGGCACCATCGGCGTCGAGGGCCACGGACCGGAGGGCGGCGCGGCGTTCACGGTCACGCTGCCACCGACGGCCGGCTGAGCGGGCCGCGCCGAACGAACCTGGTAGCGGGCTTGGCGGGGCGCCGCGCCCGGACGGCCTTGCCGACGCGTGAAGTCGCCTGCCGGTCAAGAGGATTGACGGCGTGCCATCAAAGTGGTTCAGTGGCTCAGCCACTGGACCACTGAAGGGACAGGCCTGATGAAGAAGACGCCCCGGCGCGGCACGGCGTTCGAGGAACGGATGGTGGGAACGGCACGCCTCACCGGCGAGGCCGGAGCACGCCCGATCCGGCTCGACCTTTCCGCCAGGGCCGACCGGGTACTCCGGCCGCACCGCACCACCGGGGCGCGCCTCACCGGCCGGGTCCGGATCGCGGGACTCGCCGACGACCCGGCAGCGAGCGGGGAGCTGGAGATCTCACCGCTCGCCCGGCGCCGGATCCGCTACCGGCTGGACTTCACCGCCGCCGGCCGCCGGCTCACCCTGCACGGCTGGAAGTCGCTCACCGCGCGCCGGCCGCTCGCCTCGCTCACCGTGCTGCCCTTCACCCTCCTGGAGGACGGCGCCGAAGTCGGCCGCGGCACCCTGCGGTTCCCGGTCGCCACCGCCCTGCTGCCGTTCCTGACCGGCTGGCGATTCCCGCGCCCACGACAGCCGGACGCCGACCTCCTGCCCCACCCGGACGCCACACCCGGCCGGACGGAGGTCTGGTACACCACCCTCACCGACCCGGCCACCGGCACCGGCCTGTGGCTGCACCACGAACTGACCACCCCCACCGACGGCCGGCCCGCCCACGCCCACGGCTGGATCGCGCTGTTCCCCCCGGACGGCCCCGCCGGACACGCCCGCTACGGGCCGCAGCCCCCGCCCGCCCGGGACACCCCGCCCGAGTGGCTGCGCGGCGAGGCCGGCGCGTACCGCTGGGACCTCACCGAACGGCCGACCGGGCCGCCGCTGCACACCTTCCCCCGGTGGGCCTGGCGCCGGCCGGTGCTGCCCGCCGCGCACATGCTGCCGGCCGCCACCGCCCGGTACACCGGCACCGTCCACCACCCCGGCGGGACGCTCGTACTGGACGGTGCCCCGGGCGCCACCGCCCGCATCCGCGGGCACGGCAGCGCCCGGCGCTGGGCCTGGTTGCACGCCGACCTCGGCGGCGGCGACGTGCTGGAGGTGGTCGCCGCCGTCGCCCACCGGCCAGGGCTGCGGCACCTGCCGCCGCTGGTCCTGCTCCGGCTGCGCCGCCACGGCCGGGTCTGGCCCCGCAGCGCGGTCCGGTCCGCCCTCGGCGGGTTCCGGGCCCGGATCGGCCTGACCGACTGGAGCGTCACCGGTCGCGCCGCGCTGCGCCGGATCACCGTGACGGTACGCCAGCCACCCGAACGCACCCTGACCCTGGACTACACCGACCCCGACGGCAGCCGCGCGGTCTGCCGCAACAGCGAGGCGGCCGACGCCGAGATCACCGTGGAGCGCTGGTGGGGCCGCTGGCGCCCGCACGCCCGCTGGCAGCTGACGGGCACCGCGCACGCCGAGGTGGGCCACCGATGAGCCGTGAACACCCCGACCGCCGGGCCCGGACCCGGAGCCGGAGCAGCCGCGGCCTGGTCGCCGCCCTGCTCGCCGACGACGGCCGCGAGAACCGGCTCGCCGGTACCGCCGACCGCCTGGACGACCTGCTCGCCGCCATGCCGCGCCCGGCCCGGGCCGGCTACCGGGCCGCGACCGCCGCCGTCGACGGGTACGCGCTGCTACGCACCGGCTCCCGGCTGGACGAGCTGCCGCCGCCGGACCGCGAGGCCCTGCTCGCCGCGCTCGCCCGCCGCCCCGCCCTGCTGCCCCTGCTCGACGTGCTCAAGGTGCCCGTGCTGCTCGCCGCCGGGACGCAGCGACTGCTGCACCGACACCCCCTCGCGGCGCCCGTGCCCGCCGCCCCCGAGGACCCGCCACTGGACTGCGTTCCCGCCGCCGAATGGCCGGACCGCGCGACCGCCGACGCCGTGGTGGTCGGCTCGGGAGCCGGCGGCGCCGTCGCCGCCCGCACCCTGGCCCGGGCCGGCCTGCGGGTGGTCGTCCTGGAGGAGGGCCGGCACCACACCACCGCCGAGTTCGGCCGCCGCGCCCCGCTCGACCGCTTCGCCGAGCTCTACCGGGACGCCGGCGCCACCGTGATGGCGGGCGACCCACCCGTCCTGCTGCCCACCGGCCGCGCCGTCGGCGGCACCACCGTGGTCAACTCCGGTACCTGCTACCGCACCCCCGGCCCGGTACTGGACCGCTGGCGCTCCGTCCACGGCCTCGACCTCGCCGACCGGGCCGCCTTCGGCGCCGGACTGGACGAGATCGAGCGGACCCTGCGGGTCGCCACCCAGCCCCTCGACGTGCTCGGCCGCAACGGCCTGCTCACCCTGGCCGGCGCCGCGGAACTGGGCTGGCGGGCCGGCCCGTTGCGGCGCAACGCGCCCGGCTGCCGGGGCTCCTGCCAGTGCGTGGTCGGCTGCCCGGCCGGGGCCAAGCAGAGCGTGCAGCTCTCCGTGCTGCTCGCCGCCTGCGCCGCGGGGGCCCGGATCGTCACCTCGGCCCGGGTCCGGCGGATCCTGGTGGACCGTGACCGCCCGGGCGGCCCGCGCGCCGCCGGGGTCGCCGTGCGGCGGCCGGACGGCACCGAACTGGAGATCCTCGCGCCGCTGGTGGTGCTGGCCGCCGGGGCGCTCGAAAGCCCGCCGCTGCTGCGCCGCTCGGGCCTGGGCGGCCACCCGAGGACGGGTCGCAACCTCGCCGTGCACCCGGCCACCAGCGTGGCCGGCCGGTTCGCCGAGCCGGTCGCGGCGGGACCGGCGGTGCTGCAGAGCGCCGGGGTCGAGGAGTTGCACGAGCAGGGCATCCTGATCGAGGCGACCGCGCCGCCGCCGGGTATGGGGTCCTTCGTGCTGCCCGGCCTCGGGCGGGAGCTGCGGGCCGAGCTGGAGGGCGCCGACCGGCTGGCCACCCTGGGCGCGATGATCGCGGACCGCCCGGGCGGCCGGGTGCACGGCAGCCGCCGGGCGCTGCTGAGCTACCGGCTCGACCCGGCCGACGGGCGCTCGCTGCTGCGCGCGGTGGGCGCGATGGGCGAACTGCTCCTCGCGGCCGGCGCGCAGGAGGTGCTGACCGGGCTGCCGCACGCTCCCCGGGTGCGCTCGCCGGCCGAACTGGCCGCCGTACTGGACCGCAGCCGGGCCCGCGACCTGCACCTGTCGGCCTTCCATCCCTCCGGCACGGTCGCCCTCGGCGCGGACCCCGCCGTCGCCCCGGCGGATCGGCGGGGTTGGCTCCGCGGGGTCCGCGGGGTGCTGGTGGCGGACGCCTCGGGGTTGCCCGACTGCCCCGGCGTCAATCCGCAACTCACGGTCATGGCTCTGTCGTCGGCCGTCTCCCGAGCGGCTGTTGAGAGCCGCTGACGCTGGGTATCGATGTTCTGTCATGTACGCACCGGATAGGATGCGGCCGCACCGCACCCGGTGCCGTCCGCCCTCCCCGACCCGTCAGGAGTGCACCCCCATGTCCCGCTCCCGCACCCGCCGCGGCGCCCTCGCCGCCGTCGCCGCCGTCGCCTTACTGACCATCACCGCCGGCCCGGCGACAGCCTCGCCGGCCCCCGCCGCGCCGCCCGCGAAGGGCGCCGAGGTCACCCGGATCGAGGAGCAGGTCGCCCGCGACCTCGCCCGCTCGCTCACCGACGCCGGCTGGCGCGCCCGCCTGCTGGCCGGTACCGGCACCGGCACCGCGCAACTCGCCCCGCTGGCCTCGGGTTCCTCCGCGGCCGCCGCTCGCGGCCTCGCCGCCGGCGTCGCGGACGCCGACCGGCGGATCGCCGCCGCGAAGGGCCTCGGCAACGAGCTCGGCCCGCTGCTGCAGGTGCAGTTGGCCGACCCTTCGATGCGCGCCGCGCTCGACGCCGGCGTCGCCCCGCTGGTGGCGGCGGCCACCGCCGACGACCACGCCCGGACCATCACGGCCTACGACACGGCCGGCCGCCCACACCTCCTGGAGACCAAGGAGATACCGAACCGACCGGTCTACCTGGTCGACCTCGACTCCGCCCGGACCACGGCCGCCGGCCTGCGGGTGCTCGGCGCCGAACTCGCCCGCCAGGGCCTCTCCCTGCCGGCCGCCCGGCCCGCCGCCCCGGCCGCTGCCGCCGCCGGCTGGTGGGCCACCAAGATCGACGCCGTCGAGGTCAAGGACGACGAGGAACCCTGGTTCAAGGGCGACGCCGAGATGTTCGCGCTGGTCACCGGCTTCGGCCTGGACGGCAAGGTACGGGTCGACTCCGTCGACATGCCCTACCTGAACACGGACGGGACGGTCTACCGCCCCAACCAGATCCTGGTGAACTGGTCGAACTACAAGTACAACCTGGCCGACGTCGTGCTGATGGAGGACGACGGCGACACCAACTACCAGGCCCTCGCCACGGCCATCGCCGCCGTCCTGCTCACCATCGCGGACCAGGGCGCTTACATCCCGCTGGTGAACGCCGTCCTGTCGGCCGTCCCCGCCTCCTGGTGGACCGACGACCCGGACTACGTCGACTCCTGGTACACCCTGGCCCGGACCAGCTCGGGCCGCCTCGACGGGGCCGCGGCCAACGGCTGGCTCAGCGTCTCGCCGTATTTCGTCGAGCAGTTCTGACGGTCGAGCGGTTCTGACGGTCGAGCGGCTCCGACCGTCGGCCGGCGCCGACCCCGGCCCGTCCGGAGCGCCCCTCACCGGGCGCTCCGGACGGCGCCCGGCCGCCCGCCCCGGCGGTGTGCCCGGCCGGTGCTTGACGGCCGGCCCGCCAGCGGCTTGACTCCGGGCACCGGTGGCCGAGCCACCCGGACAGCGCCACGACCGGTGCGACGGCGGGCGCCGGAGCGGCGGCCGCCGCACCCCGCGACCGAGGAGACCGTCCGTGCCCGTGGAGATCATCGCCCGCCAGTCCGTGGTCGACGTCCTGGAGCACCGGCTGCGGGACGACATCCTCGGCGGCACCCACGCCCCCGGCGAACTCCTGCCACCCGAACGGGACCTCGCCGCCGGCTACGGCGTCACCCGGACCACCCTCAAACACGCCCTCTCCCGGCTCGAACAGGCCGGGCTGCTCAGCACCCGGCACGGCATCGGCACCAGGGTCCGGGACTTCCTCCGGCTCGGCGGCGCGGACCTGCTCCCGATGCTCGCCGCCCGCGACCGCGGCTGGCTCACCGAGATCTTCGAAGTACGCCGCCACATCGGCACCCTGATCGCCCGCCGGGCGGCCGAGCGCCGCACCGACCGGCAGGCCCGGCGCCTGCGGGACCTGCTCGACGAGGTCGCCGCGGCGGCCGACGGCGACGCCGCCCAGCTCGCCGAGGCAGAGGTCCACCGCGAACTCGCCCGCGCCACCGGCAACCGGGTCTACCTGCTGCTCACCAACACCCTGTTCAACGCCTACCTCCCGGTCCGGGCCGCCCTGCGGGCCCCCTTCGAGGATCCGGCCGCGGCCGCCGCCCGGCTCGCCCCGGTGGTCGCGGCGGTCGCCGACGGCCGGGCCGCCCGGGCCGGGACGGCCGCCGAGGCGTACCTGGCCGAGACCGAACGGCTGATGCTCGGCGCCCTCCAGGCCGGCCGCGACGACTGACCGGGGTGCCGGGCCCGGTGGGTCGGCCCGCCGGGCCCGGGTCCGCGCAGGTCGGTGCTGATCCACGGCCGTGCCGTCGGTCTACAATGATGTAGACGTATGGATCTGACAGCGGCCCGGCGACGAGAGGCCCTCCGCGGATGCCCCAGCCCAGCGGCCCGCCCCCGGCCTCGCCCCCGCCCCCGACCTCGCCCCCGGCCTCGCCGCGCGCCGCCGTGCTCACCGCCGGCATCGCGCTGACCGCCTTCGGCGTACTGGCCCTCCTGCTCGCCCTGCACGGCTGGGGGCCCTTCCCGGCCGAGTCGTGGCTGCACGACTGGGCCGTGACGCACCGTCCCGGGTGGGCCGTGCGCGTCGCGGGCGCCGTGACCGACCTGGGGACCGGCCTCCCCCCGTACGCCGCCGCGGTAGCCGCGGGAGTCCTGCTGGCACGGGGCGTCGAACCGGTGCGGCGGCGGATCTGGTGGATCTGCGGTCCGGCGCTGGTGCTGGCCGTGGGGCAACTGCTCCGCAGGGGTCTGATGCTGCTCTTCGCGCGGCCGCGGCCGCCGGCCGCCGACTGGGTCGTCGCCTCGCCGAGCGGCTACGCCTTCCCCTCCGGTCACGCCTTCACCGGCGCACTCGCGGCCGGCCTGCTGGCCTGGGCCGTCCTTCGCACGGTCCGGCGCCGCCTGGCCGTCCCGCTGGCGCTGCTGCTCGGAGTGGTGGCGGCGGCCGTCGGCCTCAGCCGGGTCTACCTCGGTGTGCACTGGCCGTTGGACGTGCTGGGGGGCTGGCTGCTCGCGGTGGGCTGGTTCGCGCTCTGCCTCGCGGTGATCCTGCCGACCCTCCGCCGGACGCAGCGGGCGACCGAAGCGCCGACCGGGCCCGCGGACCAGGGCGACCGGGGGAGCATCTGAGCGGCCGGACCGCACCACCGGAGCCCCCGTGCGCCGGGCCGTGGCCCTGCTGTCGCGCCGGTGCGGACGGTTACGCTCCGAAGATGGAGAGGGTGGAGTTCGTCCCCGAGAAGGTGGCTTGGGTCCTGGTGCGTGAGGGTCGGGTACTGGTTGCGCGCACCCGCGGGGTGGAGGTCTTCTACTTCCCCGGTGGGAAGCGGGAGCCGGGCGAGTCCGATGCCGAGACCCTGGCACGCGAGATCGACGAGGAACTCCGGTCCCGCGTCGACACGGCGACGATGGTGCATGTCGGCACCTTCGAGACGCGGAGGGATTCGGACGGACGCACCGAGTTCCGGATGATCTGCTACACCGCCGATGTCGCCGGTCCGCTGGTCCCCTCCGGCGAGATCGCGGAGCTGGCCTGGTTCGGCTACGGCGATCGTGCGCGGGTCTCGGCGGTGGACCGGATGGTGTTCGACCTGCTCCAGGCGTCCGGCCGGCTGTCCTGAGTCCGATTCCGGCGGGGGTTTGCCGCGTTGGGCCGACAGGGATCACGGTGGGGCGCCGGGTTCGCCGGGTTCGCCGGGTTCGCCGGGTTCGCCGGGTTCGCCGGGCCGATCGGCCCGGGGGAGTGGAACGTCGACCCGTTCGAGCTCGCCGAGCCGCTGCGGATCGGGGGGCAGAGCGGTGGGGCGGACGGCCGTCGCCGCGGTGACGGCGTATCGGATCTCATACCGCTGCTCCCGGCACTCCGTCCTTGTGGCGCCTCCGCAGTCTCGCCGGTCGGGCGCCGGGCCCGTGGGTCTGTGACGGGGCGGTTGTGTCGGTTCGGGGTGGAGTTGCCGTGCTGTTCACTCTGTACGGCAAATTCTTGGCAAAGTTCGGCAAGGGTCTCCCGGGTTGCCCGGGGGCCTCGGGCCAGGCTACCGGCGGGTTCGAGGGGCTCCGGACGGGTGTTCGGGCGGTTCGGGGCCGGTTTGATCTGCGCGCGTAGAGGTGGTCTCCTAGGTGCCCTCGGCGCAGGGAAGGGGCTGGTGATGCGTCTTCTGAGCACGCTGCCCATACCCACGCTGACGGATGGTCAGGTCTCCATCCGGCGGCCGGAGGCGGACGACGCCGGCACGGTGCTGGCCGGGTCCCGGGATCCGCTGGTCCGTGAGTTCATGCAGGGAGTGATCCCCCATCGGGACGTGGCGGCGGCGAGCCGCTGGCTGGCCGAGGTGCCCGGCGCTCTCTGGGCGCGGGACCGGGCGGCGTACTTCTCGGTGGTGGTCGGGGACGGGCCTTCGGTGGGCTGGGCCGAACTGGTCGACCTGCGACCCGCGGAGGGCGCGGCCGAGGCCTCGATCTGGCTGCTGCCGGAGGCGCGCAGCCTCAAGGTGGCCACCTCCGCCCTGCGACTGATCTGCAGGTTCGGCTTCGAGGAGCTTGACCTGTGCCGCATTGACGCGTACGCCGCAAGGGATAACATGCCCGTTCAGGTGGTCGGCGCGTACATCGGGTTCCGGCGCGCGGGCTACCGTCCGGGACTGTTCCGCAGCTCGCGGACGCACACGCTGCACGACGCCGTGCATGCCACCCTGCAGCCAGAGGATCTGTGCTGAGACAGGGGTTTGAACGAGTACGGGGGTGCTCTGTGAGGACGAAGCGACGGCTCTGCCGTCCAGGAGGAGAACTTGATGTCGGGGGGAACCGGGCTTCCGGTCTTTGCGGCCGGAACTGACGTACCGTCGGTACACGGCCTGTCGTACGTCCACGGGAGCGCGCAGCTCCCTTCGGGCAGGGTCGCGCTGACGGTGGCGGCGGACGGACTGCTCCGGGTGGAGGCCCTCGTCGGCGCCACCCGGTCGGTGCGTACCGGCCGCCTCGATCTGGCCGTCCTGAACCGCGTCCTGGGAGCACTGCGTTCGGGCCCGCCCGGCGCCGTACCCGGCCAGGACGGCACGGCCGACGGCACCACCGCGGCGGGCACCGGCCGCCGGCTGACCGTCGTGGGCCTGCTGCCGGACGGCGACGCGAGCTGGGACGACGCCACCGCCGCCCCCGTCCCCGGAGTGGGGCGGGCCCTGGAGGCGCTGGCCGCGCAGGTGCTGGACCCGGCCGCGGCCGGCCGGCTGCCCGGGGTCCTGCTCGCGCTCGACGAGATCGACCCGGCCGACGCCGGATCCACCGCCCGGCCCGCCGCTGCGATCGGCACCGTCGGCGGACGCTCCGCCTACGCCCTGGCCGAACCCGAGCAGGGCTTCGGACTGGTGGCCCTGGACGGCGCCGACCCGCTTGGCGGTTCCGGCGTCGAGGCGGGCGTGCTGCCCACCGCCCTGGCCCTCGGCACGGCCGGCGGCCGCGAACTGTTCGCCGTCGGCGGCGCGGACGGCGCCGTCCAGGTCTGGGACGCCGTCAGCGGAGCACTGCTGCACGGCACCGCCGGCGGCGAAGGGGCCCAGGCGGTGACCGCCGGACTCGTCCAGGGGGTGCCGCTGGTCTTCTCGGCCGGCCGCCAGGGCGAGGTGCAGGCCTGGCACGCCGAGGACGGCCGTGCCCTCGGGCTGCTGCCGGTCGCCGGCCAGGGCGCGGCGGTCCTCTGCCACGCCCGCTGCGCCGGCCTCGACCTGGTCGCCGCCGCCGGCGACGACGCCCTGGTCCGGGTCTGGGACGCCGCCACCGGCGAGCAGCTCCACCTGCTGGTGGGCCACAGCGACCGCGTCACGGCGCTCGCCGTCCTCAGCCTCGGCGACCAGGCCCTGCTGGCCTCGGCCGGGCAGGACGGCAGCGTCCGGCTCTGGGACCTCGCCACCGGGCAGCCGCTGGCCCAGCTCATCGGGCACTCCGGCACGGTCACCGCCCTCGCCTTCCTGCGCACCGGCGGTGACCCCCTGCTCGCCTCCTGCGCCCTCGACGGCACCGTGCGGACCTGGGACGTCTACACCGCCCGCGCCCTCGACGGCCGGCCCGTGGCCCGCGGCTGGCTCACCGCCCTGGCCGCCGTCCCGCACGACGGACGCGACCTGCTGGTCACCGGCGACGAGAGCGGGCAACTCACCTTCTGGGACCCGATGACCTGGACGGCCGTCGGTGACTGCGCGCCCGGCGCCGGCCAGGACTTCCCGGTCAACGCCCTGGCCGTCGGCGAACTGGACGGGCGGCCGGTGCTGGCCGCCGGCCACGGCGACGGCACCGTGCGCCTGTGGGACGCGGCGGCCCGCACCGAACTGCACACCGCCGCCCCGGACGGCGGACCGGTCACCTCGGTGGCGCTCTGCCCGGCCGGCGAACGTCTGCTCGTCGTCTGCGGCACCGCCACCGGTGCGGTCCGCTGCCTGGACCCCCGCAGCGGAGCACCGCTGTCCGTCCCGACCTCGCACACCGGGCCGGTCTCGGCCCTCGCGGTCGGAACCCCGGACGAGGACGGCCGGGTGCTGTTGGCCTCGGCCGGCGCCGACGGCACCGTCCGGGTGCGGGAGGCGCTCGGCGGCGCTCCGCTGCTGCGCCTGACGGCCGACCCGGCGGGGGTGACGGCGCTGGCCGTGGGCTCGGTGGCGGGGCGTCCGACGCTCGCCACCGGCGGCCCCGACGGCACGGTCCGGCTCTGGGACGCCGCGGACGGCGCCCCCGGCCCCGTGCCGGTCGGCGCGCTCCGCGGCCCGGTCACCGCGCTCTCCTTCGGCCTGCTGGACACCCGCGAGGTGCTGGTCGGCGGTGGCGCGGACGGGGCCCTGCGGATCTGGGACGCCCGCAACGGCAGCCCGGCGGGGGAGTTCTCCGGCGGCGGGTCGCCGGTGCGCAGCCTGGTCCTCCAGGACCTGGGCGGTGAGGTTCTGCTGGCCGCCGGCGACCAGGGGGCGACCCTGCGGCTCTGGCACGCGGGGAGCGGAACGCTGTTGAACGAGGCCGAGCTGGACCGGCTGCCGCTGGCGGTCGCCTTCGGCGAGGCCGGCCTGCACGTGGTCGGCCCGGGCGGGGCGATCACGCTCTGACCGGCGCGGCAGGCGCATTCGGATCGTGACGAAGACCGCCTCCGGCCCGCAGTGGGCCGGAGGCGGAAGGGGACGGGCGCCAAGAACGGCGCCCGGGAAAGTGGGGTGGGCGGCCATGAGCGGTTCGTCGTTCCAGATCGACCTCGACGAGGTCGAGGCTGCGGCCAAGAAGATCCGGACCATGCTCGACGACCTGGAGGCCCCGGCCGCCCGGCTGGAGGCCGTGATCAAGCAGATCCAGCCGACGGTCTACGGGACCGACAACGTCGGCAAGTCGCTGACCGGCGGGACGTCCTCGGTCGGCGGACTCTCCGAGCACCAGCAGCAGGTCTTCGCGGGGGTCCGCCGCTACCTGCAGAACTCGGCGCAGCTGGCGTCCAACCTGGAGCTGATGTGTCAGCGCTACCGGGCGACCGACGAGGCCCGCGCGGTCGACCTGCGGGCCCTGGACGGGGGCCGGGGCGAGACCGCCCCCGTCCCGGCGAGCCTGCCCACGGTGCAGGAGCCGCCGATCCCGCAGAAGGACCCGGTCACGCTGCACGTCCCGCACGGCCAGGCGGACATCTACCACGACCCGACGGCCCCCGAACTCGACTACAACGAGCGCGACACCGACACCGAGCCGATCCCTCGCCCGGCTCCCGGGGGCGCGCACAACCAGCTCATCTGAGCGGCGGCGGCCCGCCCGCGCGGTCCGTACGTCACCCGGTCCGAACGTCACCCGGGCGCCGCAGCACATCCGCCCCGCCGTACGGGTGACACGGCGTCGGGCACCGGGGCTCCCGGCCCCGGCCGGTCCGTCACCCCCTCCCCTCATCCGTCCCAGGCCAGCCGGCCAGCCGAAGAGAGCGACTCGTCATGATCGAGCTGCCGTCCGACCTCGCCGAGGTGCTGAAGGTCGTCCAGAGCAACGAGCACGGCTCCGCCATCGTGTTCCCCAACGCCAACGAGGAGTTGCTGGCCGAGCTGGCGGCCGCCTGGGAGGCCTGGAACACCGCCGCCGAGCCCGCCGTCCGCACCATCGTGGCCAGCGCCAACCGGGCGATGGCCAACATGTCCGGCAGCGCCGCCGACAGCTTCGAGTCCTACCTGCGCAAGTACGCCGGCACCGACCAGTCGCACGCCGTCACCACCCTGGACGCCGGGGTCGCGATGGCCCAGTCGCTGCGCGGCGCCGAGCAGGCGGTCACCCAGACCAAGGGTGAGATGGTTCGCGAACTCCGGTACGCGAAGGACTACATGGACCAGAACCCGGCCGGCAAGCACGACGACATCGCCCAGTCCGAGGGCATCAAAACGGCCGCGGACACCTACAACCGCTACGTCGGCCAGGTCGGGACCAGCGTCGACTCGATGCTCCGGGAGAGCGCCGGCCACATCGAGCGGATGACCGGTGCCGGCCAGGTCGCCACCCTCGGCGGCCACGGCGAAGGAGCGACGTCCCCGACCCGGGTCACCCCGAGCGGTGCCGCGTTCGACCCCACCACCCTCCAGCGCCCGGACGGCGTGGACCTGGCCTCCTACCCCGGGGCCGTCCCGCCCGGCGGCCCGGCGGCCGAGTTCTCCCCCTTCAGCGCCACGGACGGGGTGCCCGGCGGGATGCCGGGCACGCTCCCGGACGGGATGGGGGGCGTCGGCGGGTCGGGCGGCAGCTCCTACCGGCCCCAACTGGCCTCCTTCAAGCCCTTCGAGCCGCCGACCCCCGGCAGCCTGGGCGGCGGGGCGAGTGGCGGGTCGAGCGGCGGCATCGGAATGGGCGGCGCCGACCTGCCCGTCTACCGGCCGAACCCCACGAGCCTCAGCCTGGCGGGCCTGTCCGGGTCGCAGAGCAGCTTCGACCCGACCGGCGGGATCGGCGGGTCACTGAGCCCGTGGAGCGGGACCGGTCGCGGCGGAGCCGGATCGGGACCGGGTCTCGCGGGGGGTTCGTTCGGCGGGGCCTTCGGCGGGGCGTCGCCCTTCGGCGGCCTGGGCCTGCCGGGCGGCCTCGGCGCCGGCGCGGCGCGGCCGTCCGCCGGCGGCAGCCGGTTCACGCCGGGTTCGACCACCGCCGCCTCGGCCGGCCGGGGCGTCACGGGAACGAGCGGGCGGAGCCTCGCCGGCGGCATGCCGGGAGCCGGCGGCACCGGACGCGGTGCGTCCGGGGGATCGGCCGGCGGATTCGGCGGCGGTCGCGGGGTCGGCAGCGGCTCGGTCTCCGGCGCCCGGGCGGGCGGTGCGCGCTCCGGCCTCGGTGTCGCGGGCGGCGGCGAGGGATCCGCGCGCTCCGGCCTCGGCACGGGGACGGGTTCGGGACGCGGCGCCGCGGCCGGGGCCGCCGGCGCCGGTGCGGGGACCGGGCGCGCCGGAGCCTCGGCCGCCGGTGCGGGCGGGGCGCACGCGGGCGGGCACCCGGGCGGCGGCGGTGGTGGTGGCCGCAGGGGCAAGGGCGAGGGCAACCGCTTCGTCCGGCCCAGCCGGTTCGGCGAGGGCGGACCGGAGGACGAGGAGGGGTCGGAGCTCACCGACTCCGGTGTCCACGGCCAGGCCGTCCGGCACGAGCAGGGCGACCGCCGGATGGAGCAGATGCGCCGCCGCTGGCTGGACGCCGCCCGCAGCGACGACCAGGTCGCCCCGCAGAGCACCGGACCGCAGGGCAGCGGCGCGCAGGGCGCGGGCCGGCCCGGCCCGGACGGTGCCGACGGCGCGGACGCTGCGAGCAGTGAGCAGGCACTGCTGACCCAGCTCGCCAGCGCGGTGCTCGGCACCCCGGCACCGGGGGCCGAGGCACCGGAAACCGGCGCTGCGTCCGACGAACCGGCCGCCACACAGCTCGCGTCCGCCACGCCCGCCGCTGCAGCGGCCGCGCCCGCCGCACCGCAGGGCGCGGCGGACACCGCGGCCACCGGCGACGACGCCTACCTCGACCGGGCCCGTGCGGCGGCCGCCCGCCGCGGCCGGCCCGACGAGGCCGCCCCGGCGGGGCGCGGCTCCGAGGCCGGAGCACCGGCGTCCGCCGCCTCCGCCGCCGAAGCCGGCCGGCCCGCACCCCTGCGGGAGGAGGGCGGCTTCCAGGTGCCCAGCCCGTTCCTCCGCGCCGCGCTGTCCCGACTGGCCGCCACCGGCTCGCTGGAGGGCGCCGACGCCGGCCGCCCGGCAGCGGCGGCCGGCCGATGACACCTGCCGACCCGCCGCAGCCCCGTCACCCCGCCGCTCTTCCGATCGGCACCCCGACCAGCCAGAGGTGGAACCGCCGTGGATGAGCAGACCGAGCTGCAGCCGACCCGGGTGACCCAACGGGTCGTTGCACAGGCCGAGCCGATGCAGGCGGCTTTGCGTCCGATGGAGGCTGAGCCGGTGCATGAGGCTTTGCGTGCGACGGTGGCTGAGCCGGTGCATGAGGCTTTGCGTGCGACGGTGGCTGAGCCGATGCAGGCGGCTTTGCGTCCGATGGAGGCTGAGCCGGTGCATGAGGCTTTGCGTGCGACGGTGGCTGAGCCGATGCAGGCGGCTTTGCGTCCGGCGGAGGTCGATGCGGTGCGTCCGCTCGCCGCCCAGACCCGTAGCACCGCGCTCCGCAGCCCCGAGGGCGAGTCCTTGGCCGCGCAGGACTCGCTGGGCGCGGAGACGGGGGAGGCGTCGGCCACCAAGCGGCTGGCCGACCCTACGAGCCAGGACGGCCTTCCCACCTCGCCGACGGCGGCCGCCGCCTCCGTGCCGGGCTCGGCGGGCAGCGGGTTCCAGATCGACCCCGAGCAGTACAGCGCGGCCATCGGTCCGATCCTGGCCGCCTCGGACCAACTGGCCCAACTGGTAACCGGCCTGACGGCCTACCTGGACCACACCCAGTCCGCCGCCCCCTGGGGCAACGACGAATCGGGCAAGAAGTTCGCCGAGGGGGAGAAGGGCTACCTGACGTACAGCACGGGCACCCTCAAGGGACTCAAGGGGATGCCCGAAGCCGTGCGTTTCATCGCCGACGGCCTGAAGGCGATGACCGAGAACTACCGCAACAGCGAGGCGGCCACCGCCCAGGTCTTCGGTGGCGCCGGCGGTGCCGAGGCGGACGTCGCGGCGGTCCGCCAGCCCGCGTCCTGGAGCGCACCGGTGGACCCGACCCTTCCCACCGCCACCCTGCGCGGCATCGCCGACGCGCCGTCGCACACCAACCGAAAGGCCTGATCCGATGGCGGTCGAGCTGCCCGAACCCCTTCAGTGGGTGCTCCTCCTGCTGGCCGGCACCCGCTGGCCGGAGGCGGACGAGGACATGCTGCGCGACATGGCGGAGCGCTGGCGGCAGGGGGCCGAGACCCTCAAGGACGCCGGTGAGGCGGCCGACTCCGCCTTGAAGCGAGCACTGGAGGGCCAGCAGGGCGTGGCCGCCGAGGCGTTGGCCAAGCACTGGGCGCAGTTCACCGTCGGCAAGGGCACCGAGCAGGACCCGGGCTACTTCCCCGGGCTGGTGCAGGCCTGCAACGGCATGGGGGACATGCTGGAGGCGATGGCCAACTCGGCGGAGACCGCCAAGATCCAGATCATCGCGCAACTCGGCATCCTGGCCTTCGAGGTCGCCACCGCCGAGGCGGAGGCACCGTTCACCGCGGGCATCTCGCTGGCCGAGATCCCGGTGTTCGTCGGGATCAGCCGTACGGTGGTCCAGCAGATCCTCAAGCAACTCCTGAAGGAGGCCCTGGAGTTCGCTGCCAAGCAGGCGGCCCAGATGGCCGCCATCAACCTGATGGCCCAGAGCATCGAGCTGATGGAGGGCCATCGCAAGAGCATCGACATGAAGGAGCTGGGCCAGAACGCCCTCGGCGGCGCCGTCGCCGGCGCCAGCGGGCATCTGATCGGCAAGGGGCTGAGCGGCGCGGGCTCGAAGCTCGGCCTGGCCGGCGCGATGCAGACCACCGGCGGAAAGATGGTCCACGGCGCGGCGGTCGGGGTCGGCGCGGACGTGTCGACCCAGCTGATCACCACCGGCCACGTCGAAGGCGGGAGTCTGCTCGGGTCGGGCCTCAGCGGCGGCGCCGCGGTCGGCCTGCGGGCCGGCTCGGCGAACATCAAGGGCCGCTTCAACGGCCCGCCGGTCGGGCCCACCCCGCACAGCGCTCCGCCCACGGGCGGTGGCGCCACCACCGCCACCGGGGGGACGTCCATCGGCGGTTCCCTGTCGGGGGCCGGCTCCGGCTCGGGTTCCCTGTCCGGCTCGGGCGCCGGTGCCGCTTCGTCCGGTGCCGCTTCGTCGGGTGCCGCTTCGTCGGGTGCCGCTTCGTCCGGGGCGGCTTCGCCCGGCGGGAGCGGACACGGCGACAGCACCCCGGCCTTCTCCAAGCCGGACGCCGCCACCTCCGCCTACCAGGGCCCGGCCGGCGGATCCGGTACCCGGGGCACCCTCGACGGCGGGGGCGGGTCCTCGTCCACCGGCGCCGGGCACGCCACTCCTGGCAGCCACTCGACCGAGACCGGCACCAGTGGTGCCAACGGCGGCGGAACCGGCCGCAGCCCCGGGGCGGGCGGCCTGGTCCCGTTCGGCTCCGACCGCCCCGCTGCGTCCACCCCGGTCGCCGACCACACCACCGGTACGCCCCCGGCCGCCCCCGCGGCGACTTCTGCCCCGGCGCACATCCCGGCCCAGGAGAGCGCGCCGCGCGGTACCGAACCGGCCGCTCCGCACCAGGCGGCTGCGCACGCGACCACGCCGGAGGCCGCTCCGCACCAGGCGGCTGCCGCTTCGTCACCCACCCCGACTCCGTCGCACACCCCGGCCCAGGAGAGTGCGCCGCGTACGGAGAGCGGTCCGCCGACCGAGAGCGCGCCGCGCAGCCCCGCGCCGGACAGCACGGTGCACGCCGCCGAACCGGCCCCGGCGGCGGAACGGCACACCGACACCCAGCCGAGCACCGGCGGCCTGCAGCGGCCCGAGCCGCAGCACGCGGCAGCCGAAACGCCGGTCCGCACCGCACCGGACGCCGCTCCCCGGCAACCGGCACCCGACACCAGCCAGGCCGACACCGGACGGCCGTCCGAGACTCGTACCGAGCCGAATCCGACGGCGACCCCAACCCCGACCCCAACCCCAACTCCGGCGCCGACCGTGACGCCGTCGCTGCACAGCACGCCTGACCAGGCCCCGATCGCCACGCCGCACGAGGCGCCCGCCGCCGGATCCGCCGCCGCGCCGTCGCGCCCGGGCCCGGAGGGTCCGGCGGCCACTCCCTCGCACGACACACCCCCGTCGCCACCGCCGACGCACAGCACGCCCGACCACGCCCCGAGTGCGGCACCGCACGAGACGCCGGTCGCTGCCTCCGCCGCCCCGCAGCCCAGCCACGCCGCGCCTTCCGCGACGCCGTCCGCCGCCCATGTCGAAGCGGGGCCCGGCGGTTCGCCGACCGGCCGCGGGACGCCCCAGGGGTCGTCCGGACCGGTGGCGCCGCACCCGTCGACGGCGGGGGACCACTCGGTGCCGACGTCGCATGACCCCGTCGAGACCGGCACGAGCCGGCTGGACACCGCAGGCCTGCCGCCCGGCATGTCCGTCCCCACCGCCCGGCCGGCGGCGGGCGACCAGCCCTCCCGTTCGACCGAGACGCCGTCCGTGCCGCCGCCGCCCCCGGCGGACGTGAGCGCGGCCGCCGCCGGGACGCCGCACGGCGTCCAGGGCGGCGCCGCCCCTCGGAGCGGGACTTCCCGCGGCCCGTCGGCCGCTCCGCCGCCGCAGCCAGCCCGGACCGCTCCGCCGATCCCGCCGCGTCGGCAGACGCAACCGGCAGGGCAGCAGCCTCCGACCCAGCATCCGACTTCGAGTGGTGGTCGGACGGCTCCGCCGATCCCGCCGCGTCGGCAGGCGCAGCCGTCGGGGCAGCAGCCGTCCGTGCAGCACCCGACCGCGAACCCGACCCAGCATCCGACGTCGAACCCGACCCAGCACCCGACGCCGAACCCGGGCCGGACCGCTCCGCCGATCCCGCCGCGCCGTGGGACGACATCGACCTCGAACCCGACGCAGCAGCCGAGCCCGAACCCGGTTCAGCACCCGACCCAGCCGGCGCCGGGCCGGACCGCTCCGCCGATCCCACCGAAGCGCGGAACATCGTCGGCGCCCGGCCGGACCGCTCCGCCGATCCCACCGAGGACCCAGCCCCAGCCGTCCGCGCAGCACCCCACCCAGCAGCCCAACCAGCATCCGAGCCCGAACCCGAACAACACGCCCGCCACCCCGGGCACGTCCGGCACGCCGCACCGTCCGCTGACCTCGCAGGCGGCCGACCAGATCCACCAGACAGCGCGCGACCAGCGGCAGGCCGAGCTCGACGCGCTGCGCCAGGGGGGCACCGGCCGGGTCGGCCGGACGGCCCAGGAGATGGGCCGGGAGCAGCAGTTCACCATCACCCGGCCGCCCGAGGCGACCCAGCTGGTCCGCGACGTGCCGACGATGTCGGCGCAGGAGCGGGCACAGACCCTGGACGCGCTGCGCCCGGAGTACCGGCGCTGGCTGGCCAAGGACCCGGCGTTCGTGGACGCGCTGCGCGGGGCGCTGCCGCCCAAGGAGTTCGCGACCACGGCCGCCCGGTTGATGGTCGACGTCGACAGCCGTGCCGCCCAACCGGTCTCGGCCCGGGCGCAGGCCCGTGCGCAGGCCGAGCGGATGCTTCAGGACCCGGATGTGGCCGCCACGTTGCTGAAGAGCGGCGCCGGGATCGTGGTGGTGCCCAAGGACGTCTCGATGACCTCGGTCAACGCCTTCCACGGGCTGCGCGGCACCACGGCCGCCGGCGCGTCCGGCGGCGGCCGCGGCTGGGACGACGTGCGCGGCTCGGGCGGCCGGCGGGCCGCCGTCACCGAGGAGAACCTGCTCGGGGAGAACACCTCGGTCGGCAACGCGACCCACTACGCGGACGGTTACTCCACCACCACCCACGAGTTCGCCCACACCGTCCACCAGTACGGCCTGCCCGCCCCGGACCGGGCCGCCATCACCAGCAGCTACCAGGGCAAGCTGAACGACCCGAACGCGGCCTGGACGGACGGGCCGCGCCAGGACCTCCACGGCAACCCGGTCGACAACTACGGCTCGCGCGACGAGTTGGAGTACTTCGCCCAGGTGACCAACGCCTACCTGGGCACCAACCACGGCACCGACCCGCACACCGGGCAGCAGCGCAACAACGGCCCGGCCTGGGTGCGGGCGAACGAGCCGGCCCTGCTCCCGCTGCTGGAGCGGCTCTACGGTCCGGACCCCGTGCCGGGTACGCACGCCCCGGCGAACCCGGTCGAGGCGACCCGGGCCGAGAACGACATGTACGAAGGGCTGCGGGACTTCATGGAGGGCGTCGAGCACCAGCCCGCCGCCGTCACGCCCGCTCCCACCCACACCCCGCCGCCGGCGCCCTCGCACGCCCCGCCGCCGGTGCCCGGAACCGGGGCGCCCACCCCGGGGACGCACGGCACGCCCAACTCCGCCCACCCGGTGGCGCCCCCGCCGCCGGCCCCGACGACCCACCCGACGCCCGACGGCATGACCGATCGGGAGACGGCGGAGTCCGAGTTCCGGCTCGGCACCGCCGCGCTCCTGGAGCAGACCGTCGTGGAGCGGCTCAACGGGAGCAACCTGGGCCTGCCGCCCGGCTCGCTGGTGCTGGGCGGTGGCGGAGGCGTCGCCGCCCTCCAACTGCACCGTCCCGTCCAGGACCTCGACATGCGCCTGTCCTTCGGCGGCGACGGGATCAGGAACCCCAACGAGGTGCTCCGCTTCCTGGCGGACGAGGTGCTCACCGACAGCCAGGTGGTGCCCGGCCGGCGTACCGCCTCGACCACGGTGACCGGTCGCTTCGGCGGTCTCGACGTCAGCATCACGCTGGCGCCGGTGCGTGCGCAGGACCACCCGATGGAGGTGGTCGTCAACGGCGAGACCCACAACGGCGAGGTCGTCCCGCTGAAGGTGGTGGCGAGCGAGGACCTGCTGGGTGACAAGCTCGCCGCGCTCGCGATGCGCAAGCAGGACGCCAAGGTGGACATGGCACTGCTCCGGGAGAAGCGGGTCCGCGACGCCCTGGACGTGCTGACGCTGCACTCCAAGCTCGACCCGGCCGCCCTCGACCACCTGCGGGAGGGCCGGGAGTCGATGCGGCCGGCTATCGGCAAGCTGGCGGACGTGGTCGCGGAGGTCTCCAGGCACTCGGCGGACCGGTTCACCCCGGCGCAGCTGCACACCCTGGAGGAGATCTCCCAGCGGCTCGGCAGCGAACCGACCGCCCGGCCGGTGCGGGAGCCCAAGGGCGCCAAGCCGACTCCCGAGCAGCTGGCCGAACTGCGCGCGGCCAAGGAGGAGGCGAAGCGTCTGAAGGCCGCCGCTGCCGCCAACGCCACTGCCGGCACCACCGCCAACGCCTCCACCTCGACAGTCGACCGGAGCAACTCGACCAACCCGCCCCACCCGACCAACCCCGACCGGGCCCCCGACACCCACACCGCCTCGGCCCCGCCGCCCCCGCCGCCGCCAGCGTTCACCACCGGCCCGGTCTCCCGCGGGCTGCACCAAACGCTGTCCCCGCCGCCCCCGCCGCCCGCACCGACGGGCAACGGGAACGGCCACGGCACCGGGTCCTCGCACCAGGGAACTGCCTATCAGGGCGCCGCCCACCACGACACCACGGCCCACGACACCGAGTACCAGCACGGCGGACACGAAATGCTGGACACGGACATGGGCTCCCCCCGCACGCCGAGTCCCGCCCTGGACGACGACATGGGCGTCCACTCCCCGAGCCCCGAACCGGGCCCGGTGGAGCCGGCGGCCGCCCCGCCGCGCCGGCCGATGCCGGTCGCCGTGCAGACCGGTTTCACCGGCGATCCCCGCCTCCCGCTCCGCGGCGACGAGGTCTGGCTGACCGAGGTGGTCCCGTCCAACGACCGGCCGATGACCCGGTTCGGGTCCGACCAGCGTTCGCACACCGTGCCGTGGGTCCTCACCCGGCGCGCCGCGGAGGGCCTGGCGAACCGTACGGCGGACTCCGTGTGGAACGAACTGGTCACGGACATCAAGGAGTTCCAGAAGTTCCCGCCGCTGCCGAAGGGCGCGGCTGCGGCCGACCACGAGATGGTGGTGGCTCGCTGGAACGACATCATGGGCCGGCTCGGCGCGCTGCCGGAGCATCCGCCGGCCGACCTGCCCCTGCAGGAGTGGCACCGGAGCCTCGGCGATTTGGTCTCGGGCTACATCGAGCTGTCCCAGATCACCTCCTTCGCCTCCTTCGCCGACGGCGCCGCCAAGGGCCGGGGCGAGGCGAACATGATCGAGCGGATCGACCGCTACGTGCGCGGTGACGGCCCGGCCCCCGCCCCGCACGAGGTGGTGGGGACCCTGCTGGACCTCAAGGAGAACAACGCGCTGTCCAAGGAGGACGCGGCCGCCGCCAGGGAACACCTGATCAAGAGCCTGCACCGGGCCTTCCCTGACTACCTGACGGCGGACCGGAAGGACCAGATCGAAGGCCTGCTGGGGATGGACAGGCCGGTGACCGTTCAGCCGCACACGGACCTGCCGCCGACCGTCCAGGCCTTCCGGCGCTACGGCGCCGACTCGGACCTGGTCGCGGACATCGCCGTCGACCGCCACGACCCGTCCCTGATCGGCCGGATCATGCTCAGCGAGCAGGCCCGGCCGGACACCCAGTACCAGACGCAGAACTCGCACGCCGCCTCCTGGTCGTTCATGCGGGCCTCGCTGCTCTCCTTCGAGGGGAAGAGCCCGCAGGTCCTGGAGGGCTGGCTGGGCGCGCGCTTCGACGAGATGCACGCCGTCCAGGACCTGGACGGGCCCACCCGCGCGGTGGTCGACCACGCCCGGCGCGAGCTGGCGGACATCGACAACACCCCGCCCCCGCTGCGCCCGGCCCGGACCAGCGATCTGATCCGCCTCTTCGTGGTCGCCCACCAGAAGCTGCCGCACACCACCTTCGTGGACGACTTCCAGCTGGCCAGGGCCACCGCGAGCGGCGAACTGGACCTCAGGGAGATCGGGACCGGCCGTCATCACCAGGTGGTCGCCAGCCACTTCGACGGCGCGGCGCCGTTCGGGATGGAGGGGGAGCGCCTCGACCGGGCCTACCTGAGCTGGGGGCATCTGGCGAGCACGCTCGGCCCGGTCAACGGGGAGACGATCGGCCACCTGGCCGACCGGACCTTCAGCGACAAGAACATGCACGCGCTGCTGGAGGCGGGCCGGCTTCGGCCGCTGGACTCCGCGCTGGGGGCCAAGTACCTGTCGGGGCTCGGCGCCTGGGAGCGTTCGCTCACCACGGTCTTCGGCGACGACGGGCGGGCCGCGGTCGAGAACTCCTGGGCCGACTGGCGCGAACAGTTCACCATCGACCGGTTCAACGTGCCGGAGCGGGCACACCGGGGCCGGCTGGAGGAGTGGTTCCAGGAGGTCCAGCAGGCGGACCGCCCGTCCGACGCGGCCGGCGCGCTGGCCGGGCTGACCGCCTACTACCAGGGGCTGGGCGCCACCACCAGCCGCTCCGACCAGCAACGCGTCCTGCGAACGCTGCTGGACCGGGCCAACGCCGCTGCCACGGCGGCGGAAGCCGACTGAGCATGCCGTCCCGCCAGGGCGTCCTTCCGTGGACGCCCTGGCGGGACGTGGTCGGCTGAGGAGGCGTCGGGGCCGGTGCACACGCACCGGCCCCGCAGTCGCGTCGGGAACGTGACGGACACTGCTGCGCGTCCGGAGGTCAGTGGGTTCCCGGCGGTCGACGGCAATGCGTCGCCAGGGTCAGGTGCCGGCCCGGTCCGGGCACGTGACGCGGGCGGCCCGGCGTGCCGCGAGGGCGCCCTGCAGTCGCCCGACGCCCAGCTGCAGGGCGAGCGTGCAGACCACGGCGATGCCGAACGCGGCCGCGCCGTCCAGGGGTTCGGTCAGGACGGCGACCAGGTAGCAGAAGGCGGCAAAGCCCACGAGGCCCCGCAGTACGCCGCGCAGGGTCGCCTCCGCGACCGCGGGTCCGCCCTGGGCGAGGGCGAAGGTCGCGACCACGCTGGTGCCGATGGGGAAGGGTGCGAGTACGCCGGTCAGGTCGGGCCCGAGGTGCGAGGCGGCCGTGGTCAGTGCGGTGACCAGCAGGGCGGTCGCCGCGGCGCGGGCCGGGAGGTCCCAGCGCGGTGGCGAGGGCGCCTTCGGCACGCCGTCCGCGCGGGCCCGGCCGAGTGCCTTGGCGCCGCCGGCGGTCGCGGCCAGCGACAGGCAGAGGGCGACGGCGGGCGCGACGGACAGTCGGCAGAGCGCGAGGTCCGCGGCCAGGCAGACCGCCCAGGCCAGCACCAGGGTGACCGCCCAGTGCCCGGTCCGGACCGTCCGGGCGAGCAGGGCGAAGACGACCGCGAACAGGGCCAGCGAGATCAGGCCCAGCAGCGAGGCGCCGGCGGCCCGCGCGGCGAACCGCCGGCCGTGCTCCAGCCAGGTGATGAAGAGGATCGGCCCGGCCACGATCGGCAGGGCCACCAGGGTGCCCGCCAGCGTCGGCCCCCAACGGCGTCCGGCCAGGGAGGAGGCGACGACCAGGGCGGGCGCGAGGAGCAGCTTGAGGATCAACATCGACACCGGCGTCATCCTGGCACAGGCGTCGGCGGGCCCGGCCACCGGTCGACCTGCGGCTGGCGTCCGGCGGCCGGGGCCGCGGCATCGAAGGCCGCCGCTGGACAGATAGTCTTCGCGAAGATAATCTGTGCGTAGATTGATTGACCGGAGGAGACTGCCATGTGGATGTACGAGCACAGCATCGAGACCGACGCCGCCCGTGAGGCGATCTGGCGGCTCTGGGTCGACGTCGACAACTGGGGTGCCTGGAACGCCGAGATCGAGAAGATCGAGCTCCGGGGCCCGTTCGCCGAAGGCGCCGAGATGCTGATGACCCCGCCCGGGGAGGAGCCCGTGGCGCTGCGGGTCACCGAGGCCGCCGAGGGCGAGACGTTCACCGACGAGGCCCGCTTCGACGGTCTCGTCCTGCGTACCGTCCACCGCCTCGACCCGCTCGACCAGGGACGCACCCGGGTGGTCTACCGGATGGAGATCACCGGTGCGGGCGCGGACGAGGCCGGCCCGCAGATCGGCCCGGGCATCACCGCGGACTGGCCCGAGACGATGGCCGCGCTGGTCGCCCTCGCAGCCCGGAGCTGAAGGTGCTGACCCCCGGGGACAGCCCCGGCTTCCTGCTCTGGCATGCCACGCTGCGCTGGCAGCGTGGCATCGCCGCGGCCCTGGCGCCGCTCGGCCTGACCCACGTCCAGTTCGTGCTGCTCGCCTGCGCCTGGTGGCTGAACAGCCAGGGCGAGCACCCCAACCAGCTGACCCTCGCCCGCCAGGCGGGCACCGACGTCAAGATGACCTCGCAGGTGCTGCGCACCCTGGAGCAGAAGGGCCTGGTGGAGCGCGAGGTCGATCCGGCCGACAGCCGTGCCAAGCGACTGTGCGTCACTGCCCTCGGTGCTGAGCTGGCACCCCGGGCGATCGCCGCGGTCGAGCAGGTCGACGCCGAGTTCTTCCGGCCGGTCCCGCGCGACCAGGCGGTGGCACTGCTCGGGCGGCTGGCCCGCCCCGAGAGCTGACCGGGAAGGCCCGGTGCCGTCCGGTCCACGCCTCGCTCATCGTCCGGCCGGCGCCGGACGCAGCGGACGGACCGCGACCCCGACCACCTGTTCCCGTGTCACATGGCCGAAGTGCCGTGAGTCGAGACTGCGTTCCTCGTTGTCGCCGAGGACCAGGAAGCGGCCGGGCGGCACGGTCGTGCCCGGCGGGCAGCCCAGGGCGGCGGCCAGCGCGGCGGGGACGAGGTCGCCGGGGGCGGCCGCGATCCGTTTGATCAGCAGCGGGCCGAGGCCCGGGGGCTCCTCGCCCCGCACGGGCAGGCTCCCCGCCCAGTCGGCTTCCGGCGCCGCGACCGGCGCCGCCGCCCGCGGCCCGAGCACGACGACCTGGCCCCGGCGGAGCCGACGGGCGGGACGGCGTACGACCAGCACCCGGTCACCGTCGCGCAGCCCCGGCTCCATGCTGGGACCGGTCACGGTGACGGCGAGCACCCGGCCGCGCAGGACGCGGTGGACCCACCGGACGAGTCGTACGGTCATCACGCCTTCCCGCCCGTGCCCGCGCCCGTGGCCGCGCCCGTGCCCGCGCCCGTGGCCGCGCCCGTGCCCACGTCCACGGAGTCCGTCGCCACCGGCCCGGCCGCCGGGCCGTCCGCTCCCTCGAGGTCCCCGTAGCCACCGGCCTGGAGGGCGAACAGGCGGGCGTACGAGCCGCCGCGTCGGACGAGGTCCCGGTGCGGGCCGCTCTCGGTGATCCGGCCGCCCTCCAGGACGGCGATGGTGTCGGCCTCCCGCAGGGCGCTGAGCCGGTGCGAGATGAGGAGTCCGGCGCGGCCCGCCCGGTGGGCGCGCAGGCGCTGATGGACGGCGTACTCGGCCTCCGGGTCCAGGCCGGAGCTGGGTTCGTCCAGGATCAGCAGGTCGGCGTCCGAGCGGACCAGGGAGCGGGCCAGGGCCAGCCGCTGCCACTGGCCGCCGGAGAGCACCAGGCCGGTGCCGGCGTCCTCCTTGTCCTGCTCGCTGAAGAAGATCCGGCTGAGCAGGGTGTCGTAACCGTGCGGCAGGCCGGTCAGGTTCTCGTGCGCACCGGCCAGCTCGGCGGCCCGCTCGATCCGGCCGGCGTCCGTCAGGGCGGTGAGGTCGCCGAGGGCGATGTTCTCGCGTGCGGAGAGGTCGTACTCCATGTAGTCCTGGAAGGTCGCCCCGAGGCGCCGGCGCAGCTCGCGCGGGCAGAGTTCGCGCAGGTCCACGCCGTCCCAGAGGATCTGCCCGCGGGTCGGGTCGTAGAACCGGCAGAGCAGCTTCACCAGGGTGGACTTGCCGGCGCCGTTGAGGCCGGCGAGCCCCACCGACCGTCCCGCGGGGATGACCAGGTCGACGCCGCGCAGGATCCAGGGCTGCCGGTCGCCGTAGCGGAACCAGACGTCGCGCAGCTCCACCGCGTGCCGCAGCGGCGGTACCGCGCGCGGCCTGGCGGGCACCGGCAGATCCGCCGGAGCCCTCGTCACCGAAGTGAAGTGACGGAACATCAGAGCCGACTGGTGGGCGCGGGCCAGTTCGAGGGCGAGGCCGGCGAGCGCCCCCTGCACGGCGGGCAGCGCGGCGACCAGGACGGTCACGTCCCCGATGCCGATGCGCCCGGAGCGGGCCGCCGCCACCGCCCACAGCAGGCCGGCGCCGGCCACCACGGCCGACAGCAGGGCGAGCCCGGCCTGGACGCCGAGCTCCTGCCGGTCCATCCGCTGCCTGGCGGCGTCGGCGGTCCGGCGCTCGGTGGCCATCCGGTCCCGCAGGAAGCGGCCGATGCCGAACAGCCTGATCTCCTTGGCCGCCTGAAGATTTGTCAGCAGGGCGGCGTAGAACAACTCGCGGCGCTCCACCGGGCCGACCGTCCAGTTCAGCTCCGCCCGGCGGCGGCTCAACGCGAACTCCGCGCACAGCACCGGCACCCCGGAGGCGAGCACGGCCGCGGCCGTCCAGGGACCGAGCAGGGCGAGCGTGCCGAGGAAGCCGGTGAGGGTCACCAGCGCCCCGATCAGCCCGATCCCGCTGCCGGCCGCGTCCACGGGGGCGGACCCGCCGAACTGCTGGGCCAGCCGCAGCCGGTCGACGAAGCGCGGGTCCTCGAAGCGGCCCAGCCCGACGAACCGGTCGACGGCGGTGTGCAGTTCGAGCTGGGCCCGGAGCCCCACGGCCCGCCGCAGCCGCGCCTGGAGGTACTGCAGCACCTGGGGGACCACCGCCACGGTGACGCCGCAACCGACCAGCAGCAGGGCCAGGGCCGTGAAACCACCCGGCCCGGCGCCGGATTCGGTACCGGCCTGCGCGCCGCCCCCCACACCGGCGACCAAGCCGTCGAGCACGCCGCGCAGGATCCAGGCCCCGGCCACCGGCACCGCCGAGGCGGTCAGGGCGAGCAGCAGCCAGGCGGTCAGGCCGGCGGGCGCGGCCCGGCCCACCAGCCGGACCGCGGCGGCCAGCACCCGCAGCGTCCCCCGGGAGTCCCCGTCCGCGCCGGACGCATCCGGCCCGCTCACGAGGCCACCGCGACGGCCGCGCGCGGCCAGACGCCGGTCTCCGTCACCAGCAGCCGCCCGTCGACGGTACGGCCGACCCGCACCGAAGCGGGGAACGCCCGGACGGCGAACGCCGCGCCGACCGGTCCGTCCAACTCCTCGTGGACGGTGGGCACCACGGGTGCCAGGGCGTCGAGCATCGGCCGGGACTCCTCGGCGTCCCCGACGACGACGGCGAGGAGCCGGACGCGCGCGTCCGGGTGGTCGGCCGCGTGGGCGACGAACCCGGGGAGCTTCTCCTGGCAGGGCCGGCAGGAGGGGGAGAAGAACGCGACGAGCGTACCGTCGGCGAGGTCCACGTCGGTGACCGGACCGCCGGTGCCGGCCGCGCTGAAGGCACCGACCTGGCCGCCGACCGGCGCGACGAGGGGATCCGACGGCGCGGTCACGGGCCCGCCCGTGTTCGCCAGCCGCTCGGAGTGCTCGCGCAGCCGCCGCACCACGCCGAGCGTGAACACGAGGTTGAGCAGGGACAGTGCGCCGACTCCGGCGACGGCAACGGCGAGAAGAGTCATGGGGTTTGTTCCTTTCGGGGCAGCGGCCGGAAGAGCCCGACGAGGTCGTCGAGCGCCGTGGCGAGCAGGCCGAGGACGCCGCCCGCCAGCCACGCCGTCACGGTCGCGGCCGGGGGGCCGCCCGGCCGAGGTCCGGACAGAACGGTCGCTGCCAGGCCCGCCGCCGCGACGGCGAGCAGTCCGGCGTTGCGGACGGCATGGACGGCGCCCAGCGGCGTCGTCGACCGCCCGAAGCAGCGGCACGGCGTGTCGCTGCGGCGGCGGGCGGCCGCGAGGGCGAGCAAGGTGAAGGGGGCGAGCAGGGCGGCGGCCAGGGCGAAGCCGGCGGGCGCGGTGCCCGGCACGGCGAGGGCCGCCACGACCGTGGCCTCCGCGGCCACCACCGAGACGGCCAGCACCGGGACGGCCGGCGCCGAAGCGGCCGGCGGCCGGGACCGCCCGAACAGGGGTACCAGGGCGCGAACGGACGCGGTGAACTCCGCGAAGTCGCGGCGGCCGCGGACCTTCCCGTACACGGACAGGGTGAAGACCAGCAGCAGACAGCCCTGGCCCACCCGGACGACGATCTCCACGACGGGCGGACTCCTCCTGAGCAGAACGGCCCGGCGATTCGTACGGCGATTCGTACGGCGGACCGGCCCGGCCAGCCGCCGGGCGAACGGGTGGGGCCCGGCGGGGTGCGGTGCCCGCGCACCCCGCCGGGATCACCGGCCGGTCAGCGGAACGCGCCGGCCGGCACGGGTGTCAACAGCCGCAGCGCAGGCCCTTGAAGGTGCGGGTGCCGTCGGGGCAGACCAGGTAGGTGAAGGTCCCCTGGTTCCCGCTGTAGCCGCAGAACGCGGTGCCCATGTTGCGGACGCAGACGGTCTCGGTCCAGCACTCGGTCGCCGCGGCGGCCTCGGCCTTCGGGACCAGGCGGTCGACCAGGGTGTCGGAAAGGTTCTGGAGCCACTGACGCATGGCGGGTCCCATCTCTTGTCGGAACGGTTCGGAACAGGTCCTGGTGGTGCGTGCCGCGTCCCCGAGGGCACACCGGTGCAAGCGGCAGGGCAAGACTGGGCGACCGCTCTTGCCGAAACCTTGATCAAACCTAGAATCGGCTGGTGGGACGGCATGGACCGGGCCGCCACGGCGGTATCGGACGGCACAGGGTGGGGGACGCGTTGACGATCGGGTTCGCGGTGCTCGGCGACATCCGGGCGGACCGGGACGGCGCCTGCCTGGACCTCGGCCCGGCCCGGCAGCGCACGGTGCTCGCGGCCCTGCTGACGGACCTCAACCGCACCGTCCCGCTGGCCCGACTGGCCGACCGGGTCTGGGGCGCCCGCGCCCCGCAGCGCGCCGGACCGACCCTCTACACCTACCTCTCCCGACTGCGCCGGGCCCTGGACGCGCCGAAGCACGGCGCCCCGACCGACCCCCTCGACCCGGTCGCCGCGGCGCAGCAGCGCACGGCGCCGCCGTCCCCGATCGCGCGCCGCGCCGGCGGCTACGTGCTGCTCGCCGACCCGGGGACGGTGGACGTCCAGGCCTTCCACGACCTGGTGGCAAGGGCGAGATCGGCGGACGACGACCGGGCGGGCGCCCTGTTCGACCAGGCGCTCGGGCTGTGGCGCGGCGAACCCTTCGCCGGGGTGGACACCCCCTGGTTCAACTCCGCCCGGGAGGCCCTGAACGAGCAGCGGCACGCCTGCCGGCTCGACCGCAACGACCTCCAGCTGCGCCGGGGGCGCCACACCGCCCTGCTGGCGGAGCTGACCGCCTGCCACGAGGCGCATCAGTTGGACGAGCGCCTGACCGCCCAACTCCTCCTCGCGCTCCACCGCAGCGGCCGGACCGCCGAGGCCCTGCGCTGCTACGAGCGGATCCGCACCGCCCTCGCGGAGGAGCTGGGCAGCGACCCGGGCCCCGAACTGCGAAGACTGCACCGGCAGATCCTCGCCGCCGACCCGGCGATCGGCGCACCCCGCCACAGCGGGGACGCGACCACCCTCACCGCCCCAGGTACCCCGTCCGCCGCCGCGCAGCCGCCGGGGGCGACCGCCGTGCCGCGCCAACTGCCTTGTTCCCCGACGAGGTTCACCGGCCGCCAGGCCGAACTCGCCGTGCTGGAAAAGGCCCTGGGTCACCACGTACAGCCCTCAGGTGCGCCGGCGGTCTGCGCGGTGAGCGGCAGCGGCGGCATCGGGAAGACCTCGCTCGCCCTGCACTGGGCGCACCGGAACACCGGCCTGTTCCCGGAGGGACAGCTCTACGTCGACCTGTGCGGCTTCGGCCTCTCCGGCGAGCCGCTGGCGCCCGCCGCCGTGATCCGGATGTTCCTCGACGCCCTCGGCCTCGACCCGGGCACCCTGCCGGCCGACCCGCGGTCCCTGACCGGGCTGTACCGCAGCCTGCTCGCCGGCCGGCGGCTGCTGATCGTCCTGGACAACGCCGCCGACGCCGACCAGGTGACCACGCTGCTCCCCGGCGGCGCCGGGCCCGCCGTGCTGGTCACCAGCCGCCGCCGGCTGACCGGCCTGGCCGTCACCCACGGCGCGCGCCTGCTGCCGTTGGACGTCTTCACCCCGGCCGAGTCCCTCGACCTGCTCCGCCAGCACCTCGGGGCGGACCGCCTGGCGGCGGACCCGGCCGCCGCGAGCGCCGTGCTCGACCACTGCGCGGGCCTGCCGCTGGCCGTCGCGGTCGCCGGAGCGCGGACGGCAGCCCGGACGCGGTACGCGCTGGCCGACCTCGCCGAAGAACTGCGGGACGAGTCGGCCCGGCTCGACGCGCTGGACGCGGGCGGCCCCTCGGCCGACGTCCGGGCGGCCTGCCGGGCCTCCTACCGCGCCCTCACCGAAGGGGCCGCCGAGGCCTTCCGGTTCCTCGGGGCCGCGCCCGGCCCCGAGATCGGGCTGCCCGCGGCCGCGAGCCTGCTCGGCCGCTCACCGGCCGCCACCCGGAGCGCCCTGCGGGAACTGGAGTCGGTCCACCTGCTGCAGGAGCACCTGCCCGGCCGGTACCGGATGAACGACCTCACCCGCCTGTACGCGGCGGAGCACCGCCAGGACGAGTCGAGCCGGCGGGCCCTTCGACGGGTACTGGACTTCTACCTGCACACCGCCCACGCCGGCGACCGGATCCTCAGCCCCCACCCGCGCCGCCGCCCCGAACTCCGGCCGCCCCTGGACGGGGTGACCCCCCAGCCACTGGCGGACCGGCGCGCCGCCAGGTCCTGGTTCCGCGCCGAGCGCTCCTGCCTGCTCGCCGCCCGGCGCCTCGCCGAGCGGCAGCGCTCGGACACCTCCGCGCGGCAGCTGGCCCGGGCGCTCGACGGGTTCCTCCGGAGCCGGCAGAGCCTGCCCGACCTCAGGGCCGTGGCGGCGGGTGCGGCCCTGGCCGAGCGCTCCGGCCCGGCGGCGGTCCGCTCCACCGCCCACCTCTGCCCGGCCGGCGAACCGGCCCGGACCGCCGACCGGTCCGGAGCCCGCCGCCCCGCGCACCCGAGCCGCGCGCCGGAGACTGCCGCACCGGCCGGGAAGCAGCACGTCGATCCTGCGAGCGGGCGGCGGGGCGACCATGCGGAGCGTCCCGTCCCGACCCGGATCCGGGTCTGCCTGTCCTGAGTCCAGGTCCGGTCCGGCCTCCGACGGATCAGGAACGACGGGGGAGCGGCCGCCAGGTGGCCGGCGCCGGGACGGAGGCCGGCTGCTGGGTCGCGGGCGTCCGCGGAGAAAGGTCGGGCCGGAGGGTCTGGACGAGATGCAGGGCCTGGACGCGGAGACTGAAGCGGGCGGTGTCGCCGGTGGTGAGCCGCAGCACCCGGTACTTCGGCAGGCCGACGGTGACGGTGAGACTGATCTGTGCGGCGGCCAGACTGCCGGCGGTCTCCTCGTTCTGCAGGACGAGGAACAGGTTGTAGCGGTAGCCGGTGCTGGTGCCGTCGGTGGCCAGCCAGCGCAGCCAGCCGTCGTCGTGCTGCTCGGCGAGGCCGGTGAAGGCGTTGGTGAGGGCGGCCTGTACCTGACTCCTGAAGTGGACGTCGGTGTAGGTGAGTTCAAGGGTCGCGAACAGATGGCCGGCCAACTCGGTGACCAGGGTGCTGATCCGGATGGTGTCCTCGACCAGCGTGCCGTCGGTGGTCCGCACCACGGTGCTGTCGGGCAGGGTCCGCGCGGCCCGCAGGGTCCTCGCGTGGTCGAAGGCCTGGCCCTGGCCGGGGTTCGCCTGCTGGAAGGCCTCCGCCGTCTCCAGGGCCTGCTGCAGATGTAGGGGCGTGACGTGCAGGATCTCCTTGGAATGATGTTCCCTGGCGGCCGGGAGGGCGACGGTGACAAGGTGGGACGGCCGGTGCGTCATGGCGTTCTCCTGGTCAGTACGGCGGGCGGACGAGGGCGGCCCGCTGTGCGGGCAGGCGCGGCCGACCCGGTGACGTCGGCGGCCCGTGGTCCGGGGCACGGGTTCGAGGCGGCCGGTCGGGATCGGTCGCGTGGACGGGTTCGGGTCGCGGGCGGCGCGCGGCGGTGGGCGCGGTGGCGACAGGTGGTGGCCCGGGTCGGTCACGGGCCACGGTGGCGTGGAAGCGGGGCAGGCGGGCTGCTCAGCTCCGGGCCGGCGGAGCGGGGGAGTACCGGGCGCGGCTCTCGGTGGAGTCCGGTCCGGGCCGGAGGCTCTCCGCGGTCACCCCTCGGGCACCCAGAAGCCGGGCTCGGCCACCCGGGACCAGATCAGGTCGTGGAGTGCCACGGCCCTGGTGTCGCCTTCGATCAGTGCGTCGCTCATGAGGGAACTCCATTCACTGTCGCCGTCTGATGCAACTTGATAGTTGCACATCACTTTCGCAGGCGCAACCATAGAGTTGCACTCGGAGTGATCGGCGTACACCCGTCGCGAGCGACCGTGAAGACCCGGGCCGGCGACGCGGCCCCCTCCATGACCCAACGCATCCTCGTCACCGGCGCCGCCGGCGGTCTCGCCACCTTGGTCCGCCCGCTCCTGGCTTGCCCGGGCCGCGTCCTGCGGCTGCTCGACATCGCGCCGATCCCCGCCCCCGGGCCCGCGGAGGAGACCGTGCAGGCCTCCGTCGCCGACCTGGACGCCCTCCGGACGGCCTGCACGCAGGTGGACGCCGTGGTGCACCTCGGCGGCCTGAGCACGGAGCATCCGGGGGAACAGATCCTCGACGTGAACATCAAACGGCACCTACTCGGTGCTGGAGGCGGCGAGGCGCGCCGGGGTACCGCGAGTGCTGCTCGCGAGCAGCAACCACGCGGCCGGCTTCCTCCGTAAGGAGACCGGCACCGCGCCCGACTACGCCTTCCCCGCCCCCGACACCTACTACGGCGTCAGCAAGGTCGCCGTGGAGGCACTGGGCAGCCTGTATCACCACCCCCCGCTACGGGCTGGACGTGATCGCCCTGCGCATCGGCTCCTGCTTCGCCCGCCCGCTCACCACCCGGATACTCGCCACCTGGCTGTCCCCCGGCGCCTGCGCCCGACTGCTGGAGGCCTCGCTCGCCGTACCGTCCCCCGGCTTCCGGGTCGCCTGGGGCGTCTCGGCGAACACCCGCGGCTGGTTCAGCCTGGACGAGGCCAACGCCCTCGGCTACCGGCCGCAGGACGACGCCGAGCGGTACGCCGACGAGGTGCCCCCGGGCGGCGACCCCCTGGACGACGTCTACCTCGGCGGGGCGTTCTGCTCCTCCGACCTGCGTCGCCGTCGCGATCGCGGGCTCGCCGAGCGTGGACGCCCTGAGCTGCTCGGTCCCGTTGACCCGGGCGACCGAGGAGCATGTGACGACCATCGTGGGCGAACTCCTGAAGGCCGCCGACGAGATCGCCCTGCTCGCGGGCAGCCGGACGCGCTGAACCCGCGTCACCCGCGTCATCCGCGTTACGCGCGCAACCCGCTCGTCCCGCTCGTCCCGCTCGTTCCGCACGTCCCGCGGCCCGGCACGGTCCTCCGTGCCGGGCCACGGGGGTTCGGCACGGTGTCGTACGGTCCACTGCCGTTCTCGAGCAGACCGGTTCCCCTCCTGCGTGCGAACGCCTTCTGCGCTGGCGCCGGCGACGGCGCCGTCCGTCCGCCCGCGCGGCGGTCGGTCGGTCAGCCGAGTTTCTTCAGTCCCGCGCCGGTGAGCAGGTATCCGGGGGCCACCGTGTCGGTCTGCGAGCGTACGAGGTCCACCATGGCGTTACCGGCGGCCTCGGGGGTCAGTACCGGGCCCATGTGCTGGAGGTACTCCTCCTGCGACTGGCCGTTGCGGACGGCGTAGGCCCGGGCCGCGGAGCGGCCCAGCTCGGTCGCGGGTGTCATGCGGGGCAGCACCGTGGTGAACGTGATGTCCAGTCCGGCGCGTTGGGCCTCGTCCTGGGCGTAGCCGGTGATGAACCGCTGGGTGGCTTTCGCTCCGGCGTAGCCGCCGGAGAGCGGTGAGCCGGCCAGGGCGGCACCGCTGCTGACCACGATCACCCGGGCCCCGGGACGCAGTGGTTTGAGGAGAATCTCCCGCAGCCAGTGGAAGGTGATCCGTACGTCGCTCTCCCAGTTCGCGGAGAACGTCTCCCAAGTGTGCTGCTGCAACGGTCGCATGTGCGGATTCGCACCCGCCACCAGGATCACGTTGTCCGGCTCGTGGAGGTCCAGGAGCCGGCCCGCCACCGAGGCCTCACCGGCGTCGGCGCTCTCCACCCGGACGCCGCCCTCCCCGTTGGCGGGTGTCGCGAACGTCGTCGCGGTGCGGGACACCGCCACCACCGGGGCTCCCGCCTCCGCGAAGGCCGTGGCGATTCCGTGCCCCAGCCCCCGGCTCGCTCCCACCACGATCGTGGTCCTGCCCGACAGGTCACTCATGACGTCCTCCCGAATCCTGGTCGAACTCCGGGACGGGAGGACCCCGGCCCGGAAGACTGTCTCTTCCACCGTCCACGGGCGCGGCGGCCCGCCCGGTGCCGTGCGATGGGTCACGGGGTGGTGCGTTCGCGTTCCTTGAGGGTGCGGCGTTGGGTTTTGCCGACGGGGGTGCGGGGGATCTGGTCGATGAATTCGACGCGCCTGATCTTTTTGTAGGGGGCGACGCGTTCGGCGACGTAGGTGATGATTTCCTGTTCGGTGACGGGTTCGCGGGCGACGAGGAAGGCTTTGGGGAGTTCGCTGGCTTCTTCGTCGGGGACGCCGACGACGGCGGCGTCCGCGATCTTGGGGTGGGTCATCAGGACGGCTTCGAGTTCGACGGGGGAGACCTGTTGTCCCTTGTACTTGATGAGTTCCTTGATCCGGTCGACGAGGAAGAGTTCGCCGTCGGTGTCGACGTGTCCCAGGTCGCCGGTGTGCAGGAAGCCGTCCGGTCGCAGGACCTCGCGGGTGGCCTGGGGTGCGTGGAGGTAGCCGCGCATCACGTGCGGTCCGCGTACGAGGACCTCGCCGTCCTCGCCGGGGCCCAGGGCCCGGCCGGTGGTGATGTCCACGATCTTGAACTCGATGTTGGGTGCGGCCCGGCCCACCGACGCGGCCGGTGAGCCGTCCACCTGCATGAAGGACACCAGTCCTTCGGTGAGGCCGTAGCCCTGGTGGACCCGGCAGTCCAGCCGTTCCTCGCACCGTCGGGCGATCTGCGGGTCCAGGGCCGCGCCGCCGGAGACGACCGTGCGCACGGACGACAGGTCGTACCGGTCCACCAGGGGGCTGCGGGCGAGCAGGACGGCGATGGTCGGGACCACGTAGAGGCGGGTGATGCGGTGGTCCTGGATCGCCTGCAGGTAGGCCTGGGGGTCGAAGCGGGGCAGGGTGACGACGGTGGCGCCCTGGCGCAGGCTGGCGTTCATCACCATGATCAGCCCGAAGGCGTGGTGGAACGGCGCCACCGCCAGCACCCGCTCCGCGTCCTCCAGCGGCGCGGCCGTGCACGTCTGCAGCACGTTGGCGTTCATGTTGCGGTGGGTCAGCATCACGCCCTTGGGGCGGCCGGTGCTGCCGGAGGAGTGCAGCAACGCCACCACGTCCGAGCCCGCGTCCACCCCCACCACCGCACCACCGCCACCGCCGGGACGGGGACCGCCGGGACCGCCGGCCGGCGCCTGGTCCGCTGCTTGATCCCGGGCCTGGTCGGGTGTGTGGTCGAGGATTTCGGCGAAGGGTGTGGTGCCGGGTGCGTGCCCGAACACCACCACCTCCTTCACGCCGGTGCCCGCGGTCAGGTCCTGCGCCCGCAGGAGCGCCTGCTCCTCGGTGGTGACCAGCAGCGCCGCCCGGGCGGTGTTGAGGTGTTCCACCAGGTCCACGGTGGTGTCCAGCGGGTTGAGGACCATCACGGTGGCGCCGACCGCCGCGCCCGCGTGGAAGACCACCGGGTACTGCGGGACGTTCGGTGCCAGCACCGCCACCACGTCCCCGCGGCCCAGCCCCCGCGCCGCCAGCGCCCCCGCCACCCGGCCCACCGCCGCCACCAGCTCCCCGTAGGTGAGGGAGCCCTGCCCGGTGACGTCGACCACCGCCACCCGGTCCGGGTGGCGCCCCGCCCCACCCAGCACGAACGAGGTGAACGCCACCTCGGGAACCGGCGTCGGCGCGTGCGGCCCCGTGAAGATCATGACGCCGCGTCCCCGCGCCGGTAGGTGCTCAGACCCGGCTGGTAACTGCGCTTCTCGAACTGCTTCAACGCCACGTTGATCCACTCGTTGCCCGTCAGACGCGACAACTCCCACAACTTCGCCTGGTCGTAGTCGATCGCCGTCGGCAGATCGGTGGCCCGGTTGTGCTCGTACACCTGCTTCGCCAACTCCAACGTCACCGGGTTCTTCCGCACCAGCTTCGCCACGATCCGGTCCGTCTCCGCGTCCAACTCCTCCGCCGGCACCGCCCGGTTCACCAACCCGAACTCCCGCGCCTGCGCCCCCGTGAACGTGTCCCCCGTCAGGATGTAGTACAACGCCTCCTTGCGCGGCAGGTTGTTCGCCGCCGCCCACGACGCCCCGCCCGCCGGGAAGATCCCGAAATTGATCTCCGACAACCCGAACAGCGCACCCTGCGACGCCACCGCCAGATCACAGATCCCCGTCACCAGCACCCCACCACCGAAGGCGAACCCGTTCACCTTCGCCACCGTCACCGCCGGAAACGCCTTCAGACGCTTGAACCACCGCAGCGCCACCAGATTCGTCCGGTAGAACAACTGCGGGTCCTCGTAGGGCCGCAGGAAACACTCCTCCAGATCCATCCCCGCACTGAAACTGTCACCGTTCCCGGTGACCACCACCACCTTCACACCCCCCGCCGCCTCGATCTCGTCCAACGCCGCATTCATGTCCGCATGCATCTGCGGATTCATCGCGTTCTTCTTCTCCGGCCGATCCAACGAAATCGTCGCCACCGGCCCCTCGATCTCCACCAGCACCGTCTCCAGCTTGATCACCACAACGCCACCCAACCCTTCGACCTGAAACACACCCGACCGGACACGCGACAACAGAGCCCCGCAGGCCGCCGTCCACAACAATCAGCAACCGCACCCAGGGCCCGACCAGACGAGCATCACAGCACCCCAACCACACCGCTTCTCCCAACGTGCCCAAGCTCCAGGCCGCGGCCGAAGCGCGGCCCCGCACACGGCAACCGGCGGCCGATTTGGGGGTGATCGTGCCGCGTCATGCCTGCCTGTCTTCGGCACTGCCCAGGGCGGGTTGAAAAGGCACGTCGTCGGCGAACGAGATGGGATGGCCCGTGCAATTACTGAGCGGGAGCATCAGATATCCGATGGGGACCCTGGCCGAGGGCACTGACGGGCGCGCCGGCGGATCACCGATCGAGTCGGTTACCGAGACGGCGGTTTCGTCGGAGCCGGAAACGGCTGATGCCTCGGGCACGGATTCCAGGAGTGATACGGGTGGGCCGGCGGTGGTGGCGGGCGCGGAGTTCGCGGCCAGGCAGGCACGGGCCAGCGGGATGAACTTTTTTCAGCGAGGCTGGCAATGCCCGCAATCGCCTTCCGCTCCAAGGCGGTGGCTGGATGTCGCTGGCCGGCCGGCTTGCCGGGTTCGGCCGTTGTGCGGTGGCTCGGAGTGGCTGTGCCTGAAGTTCCCCCTTGATCCTGCTTGATTCTGGGTGTATTGACCACGGAGGTTGGTGACAGGATTCACGGTGCGGTGATCTTGAAATGAGTGAGGGCCTTCTGGCTCGGTGTGGATTGCGACATCTGCACCGACTTCAGAAAGGCCCTCATGCCACACCGTAACGCACCGCTGACCGAGACCGGCCGTCTGCGCCTGGCCCGCTGCGTGGTCGAGGACGGATGGCCGCTGCGCCGTGCCGCCGAGCGCTTCCAGGTCTCACCGACGACGGCCAAGCGCTGGGCGGACCGCTACCGCGCCGTCGGCGAGGCCGGCATGAGCGACCGCTCCAGCCGCCCGCACCGCAGCCCCCGCCGGACCCCGACCCGCACCGAGCGCCGAATCATCAAGGTCCGCGTCCTGCGACGCTGGGGACCGGCCCGCATCGCCTACCTGCTGCGGCTCAACCCGGCCACCGTGCACCGCGTCCTGACCCGCTACCGACTCGCCCGTCTCACGCACCTGGACCGTGCCACCGGACGCGTCATCCGACGCTACGAACACGCCGCGCCGGGCGACTTGGTCCACGTCGACATCAAGAAGCTCGGCAACATCCCCGACGGCGGCGGCCACCAGGTCCTCGGCAGAGCGGCCGGCCGCAAGAACCGCTCCGGCGCCGGCCACTGGGGGCACCTCCCGGCCGAAGGCTGGGGGACTACCTCCACAACGCCGTCGACGACCACTCCCGCCTGGCCTACAGCGAGATCCTGACCGACGAGCGCAAGGAGACCGCCACCGCCTTCCGGACCCGCGCCCAGGACTTCTTCGCCCAAGCCGGGATCACCGTCCAGCGCGTGATGACCGACAACGGCTCCTGCTGCAAGTCCCACCTCTGGCGCGATGTCCTGGCCTCGGCCGGGATCGCCCACAAGCGCACCCGGCCCTACCGACCCCAGACCAACGGCAAAGTCGAACGCTTCAACCGCACCCTGCTCGACGAATGGGCCTACACGCAGCCCTACCGCACCGAACAGGAAGGCCGCGCCGCCTACCCCGCCTGGCTCCACACCTACAATCACCACCGCGGACACACCGCGCTCGCAGGCAATCATCCGCCAGCCGCGTCCCCAACCTCACGGGTCAGTACACCTAGATCTGTCCGGCTGCCCATTGTGCCCACTCGCGGCGCATGGCGTTGAAGCGGAGTCCGTATTCGAGGGCGATCCGGCCGTATGTCGACAGGTCGTCGTGGTCCCAGTCCACGGATTCCTGGACGGTGCGTAGTCGTTCGTGGCCGCGGGCGGAGAGGTCGGCGAGCCAGTGTAGGTACTCCCGTCCTTGTTCGGGGGTGAGGACGCCGAGGAAGAAGACCCGCAGGAGCAGGTCGCTGCGGGTGTGTTGGACCGGTGTGGTCTCGGTGAGCCAGCGCCGCAGTTCGGCCAGCCCCGGGTCGGTGATGGCGTACTCCTTGCGGCCGCGTGGGCCGTGGGCCGCGACGGTGACCAGCCCGGTGTCGGCCAGCTTGGTCAGCTCGGTGTAGACCTGGCTCTGGGTCGCCGGCCAGGCGTTGGCGAGTGAGGTCTCGAACAGTTTCAGCAGGTCGTATCCGCTGGCGGGGCGCTCCGAGAGGAGTCCCAGCAGTGCGTGGCGAAGGCTCATGCCCCCACTCTACCTTCCTGTATTGACATGTCGGCCACGACGTTCTACTTTCGACATGTCAGATCAGTGGGATCGAAGCGCCGACGGGGGAGCACCACCATGACGTACGTCCTCACCTTCCTGCCCTGGATCGTCTACGCCGTCCTGCCCGCCGCCCACTGGCAGTGGGCGGCGCTCGCGGGCCTGGCCGTCGCCCTCGGGGTGATCGTCAAGCAGCGCGCCGCCGGAGCCCGCCCGGACGCGCTGATCATCGAGGGCGGCTCGGCCCTCTTCTTCGCCGCCCTCGCGGCCCTCGCCCTCGCCGACCCCGACTGCGCCCTGCACCCCTACTCGGGAGCACTGTCCAGCGGCGTGCTCGCCCTGATCGCCGGGGGCTCGCTGGCGCTCCGTCGGCCCTTCACCCTCGGCATGGCCAAGCAGTCCACCCCGCCGCAGATCTGGGACCAGCCGCTGTTCGTGCGCACCAACACCGTCGTCACCGCCCTGTGGACCCTCGCCTTCGCCGCCACCGCCGCCGTCCTGGCCGCCCTCGCCCACGCCGGCCGGGGCCACTCCACCACCGCCACCCTCGTCCAGATCGTCGGCTTCGCCGCCCCGATGCTCTTCACCAGGCGCTACGTCGCCGCCGTCCAGGCCCGCACCGGTCGCTGACCACACACCCGGCCGCGGACCGCGCGCCGGTCGGTGACCACGCACCCGGTCGCGGACCGCGTGCCGGTCGGTGACCGGGGCCGGTCGCCGCCGTGCCGGTGACCACGCACCCGGCCGCCGACCGCGCACCCGGTCGGTGACCGCGCACCCGGCTGCGGACCGCGCGCCGGTCGGTGGCCCGGGCCGGTCGCCGCCGTGCCGCCGACTCGGGCCGGTATCGACCGCCGCAGACCCCCTGAGGTCCTGTCACGGCCCCGGGCGCAGACACCGGCCCACCGCCCCACGGCGATCTGCGCGGTGGTGCGGCCATCGCGCCGGGCCGACGAACCGCCCGCCCGCCAGGCCGCAGGGCGCGCCGGTGTGCCCGGAACCGCCGGTGTGCCCGGGACCGGCGGGGGTGCCGGCCGGCGACGCGTCGACTGGGCCGTTCGGGTGACGTGGCGGTTGGGCGGGGGCGAGCGATGGGCAGAGCCCGTTGCATGACGACCTCCTCGGCCGGCCGCCGCCGCCACCGCCCGGCCCCCGTCCCCGCCGCCCCCCTGCAGGCCGGACCCGCACCGGCCAGGCCCGCACCGGGCCGCCCCGCCGCGGGCCGCCCCGCCACGCCACGGCCGGCACTGGTCAGGCCCGCACCCGTCAGGCCCGCACCCGTCAGGTCCGCACCGGCCAGGTCCGCCGCCCCGGGCAACCGGACCCGCATCGGGCCGGGCCGCTGCTGCCGGACCTGGAGCAGCGAGCGGCTGCTGCCCGGCGGCACGGTGTCCCGCACCACCTGGCACGAGCCCGCCTGTTCGGCCCGGGGCCGAGGCTGACGCCCGCCCGGCCGGCTCCGCGGCTGCCCGTCGCGCGACCGGACCCGCCGGCTTCCGACCCGCCGGTCCCACTCGTCCTCGCCCCACCGCCGCGGGCGGCGGGGTGTCGGGGTCGCCCGGTGACGATGTCCGCCACGGCCGCGTCGAGGGCCCCGCGGCCGCGGTGTTCCCGGAAGAAGCGCCCGCCCGGGGGTGGGCCGGTGGACGGCGGCGCGCGGCCGGGCGTCGTTGTCGGGCTGTCCGGGGCGGCCCGGCTCGACGGCGCTGCCGAGCGGCGTCCGCAGGGTCAGGGTTTCGGTGCGGGGGTGGCGCCGGCGGTGCTGGGTGGAGCGGGGCGTCCACATGTCGTACGGGTGCCGGACGGTGGCGCGCAGGCAGGGGTCGTGGACGGTGACCAGGCTCTGCCTGGGGCGATGAGGCCGCCGGTCGGGGTGTTGAGCAGGTGCCCGCCGGTGAGCGCCGCGGTGAGGTCCGTCAGTGGCTCCCGGTCGACCGGTTCGGGTTCGCGGCCGCTCGCGTGGTGCTCCGGGCTCTTCGGGAGGAGGGTGATGCAGGCCGCGTCGTCCGGGTCGCGGACGAGCCGGCGGCCGTCGGTGCGCTCCGGCGGGTCCGGGTGCTCGCTGTGTGCCTGGGTCCGGGTGCTCGCTGTGCGCCGCTGCGGCGGGTGAGGGGTGGTCGGTGGGGGAGTGCCGGCCGTTCGCGGTTCTCCTCGGGGCGGGCGTCGGTCGAACGCCGGCCAGCCGTCCCGGCACACCTGCCCCGGCCTTACTGTCCGTCGGGGCGTCCCCGCAAAGGGGGCTCGGAGGGGCGTGGCCGTCGTCGCCCCCGGGCGCCCGCCCCCGGCGCCCCTGTCGCCCCCGGGCGCCCGCCCCGGGCGCCCGCCCCCGGCGCCCCGGCGCCCGCCCCCGGCGCCCCGGCGCCCGCCCCCGGCGCCCCGGCGCCCGCCCCCGGCGCCCCGGCGCCCGCCCCCGGCGCCCCGGCGCCCGCCCCCGGCGCCCCGGCGCCCGCCCCCGGCGCCCCGGCGCCCGCCCCCGGCGCCCCGGCGCCCGCCCCCGGCGCCCCGGCGCCCGCCCCGGGCGCCCGCCTCCGTCGCCCCGGGCGCCCGGTCCCGTCGCCCCGGGCCCCCGGCCCCGTCGCCCCGGGCGCCCGGTCCCGTCGCCCCGGGCCCCCGGCCCCGTCGCCCCGGGCGCCCGGTCCCGGCGCCCCGTGTTCGGTGCCCCCGGCGGCCGGTGTCCGACGGGTGGTCAGAATGCGACCCGGTCGAGGTGTTGGGTCCCGGGGTCCCTCGCCGGACATGCTCGTTCGGATACGATCGAAACGGGTTGCCGCGGTCGGCGCGGGAGTCGGCAGGGACCGGCAAGGAAGGGAAGGGCGTCATGGGCAGCACCAGGACGCAGGTCGCGGCTCCGCGCGATCTGCGGGCCACGGCCACGTTCCGCACCGACGGCGGGGAGAAGCTCTACGGCATCTCGCTGGAGTGGACGATCGGCGCGAACGACGGCGGCGGCAGACCCGGCGACTGGGACGAGGGTCTGGCGGGCGGCTACCCCACCCGGTACGAAGTCGACCTGAACGACGGCGCGTTGCGCCAGAGCGTCGTCATCGGCCTGCACGCGCTCCCGACCTGGGGCACGTACTGGAACCTGGCGCGCACCCACTGGGTGAGCCTGGGTGTCGAGGTGGACGGCCGGTACCGGCTGAAGGTCCGCGCGAAGCTGGCGGACGGCTGGAGCCCGTGGACCGACACGGCCGTCGTCGACCCGCAGGGCGCCGTCGCCTACGTCAACCCGTACTCCGAGAGCGGCGCGGTCGCCCGCACCGAGGAGGTCACCCCGGCGCACGGCAGCGTCGACGAGCCGGTCAGCCGCGTTCTGCTGACGATGCAGCTCAAGGACCCCGCGCCGATCTGCGCGGCGGCGCGCGAGCGGATCACCGCCGACGACGGGGACCGGCCCGCGGTCGTCCCGCCCGGGACGGTGCAGAACCCGCCGTGGAACGGCCAGTACCTGGAGTACCGCAAGTTCTTCGCCGGCCTCGGCCCGGTCATCGCCTCCGCGAACAACCCGGCCTACGCCGGCCTGGACCTGACCCCCGCACAGGTCGGCGGGCAGGACTGGCCGCTCACCCGCATCGACGCCGAAGCCGGCGAACTCACCCTGCGCTACGGCTACACCGCCTTCCACCGCGGCTGGACCTGGACCCACCAGTGGTTCGTCACCGTCGACGGCTGGCACCCGGACGACGGCATCTCCTGGCAGACCCTGGAGCCGGTCCCGTTCTTCGTCGACCTCTACGGCGGCCCCGGCGAGCAGGCCCGGCCGCCCTACAACGAGACCGAGACCCACGTCATCGGGACCGTCCCGAGGAAGTCCGGCCGGCACGCCTTCGTCAACATCTGGGGCGGCCACGGCGGCCACGGCGGCGCGGGCGAGTTCTTCGTGTCGGTGTGCGACGTCCTGTTCGACTGACCCGACCGGCCCCCCGCCCGGCCCGACCGGCCCCCCGCCCGGCCCGGGCGTGCCGTGCCCGCCCGGGGCACGGCGGGGCCGGATCAGAGCGCGGCGGTCACGATGATCTCGACCAGCACCTCGGGACGGTAGAGCTGCGCCTCGACGGTCGCGCGGGCGGGCGCGGTGCCGGCCGGCACCCAGGCGTCCCAGGCCAGGTTCATCTCCGCGAAGTCCTTGACGTTCGCGAGGAAGATCTCCGCGCGCAGCACCTTGGTCTTGTCGCTGCCGGCCTGCGCGAGCAGGCCGTCGACGGCGGCCAGCACCTGCTTGGTCTGCCCCTCGACGTCCTGGGTGAGGTCCCCGGCGACCTGGCCCGCCAGGTACACCGTGCCGTTGTGCACCACGGCCTCGCTCATCCGCTCGCCGGTGCCGAACCGCTGGATCATGATTGTGGGACCTCCGGTAGATCGTTCAGGAGCGCCGATGGTAGCCGCGCCGCCGCCCCGCCGTCGGCCCCGTCCAAGCTGTGACCGCCCGCCCGGGGCGGCCGCACGCGCCGTGGTCCTCGCGCCCGCGGCCGGTGGCCGTCCGTCACGGGTGGGAGGATGAGGTCATGGCCGAGTTCCGGATCCCCGAGCGTCGTGCCCGGCTGCTGGAGTACGCCCGGAGCCTGACCCCACCGTCGGGGTGGAAGGTCGAGGTGTCGGGCGACGAGATCATCATGACGGCGGGCCCTTCCGTCGTTCATCGGCGCAACCTGCTGCTGGTCCGTGAGCGGTTCGACGCGCACCGGCCCGCCGGGATGATGCCGAGCGAGAACACGGACCTGGCGTCCCCGAACGTCGGCAAGCTCCGCAACCCGGACCTGACCTACATCCCGGTCTCGGCGGTCGAGCTCGGTGGCAACGACGTTCCGGCGGAGCCGGCGGCCGTCGCGGTGGAGATCGTGTCCCCCTCGAACCCGGAGAACGACCTGATCGGCAAGGTCCGCGGCTACCCGCTGATGCACATTCCGCTGTACCTGCTGATCGATCCCCGCGACGGCGCGATCGTGCTGTACCCGGCACCGGCCGCAGGCGTCCACCGCCGGCGCTGGAGCGGCAGCTTCGGCGACCTGGTGCCGATCCCCGCGCCCTTCGCCTTCGACCTGGCCACCGGCGACCTGGTCCGCGACCCGCTCTGAGTCGCCCGCCCGCGCCGGTCCGCCCGCGCCGGTCCGCCCGCGCCGGTCCGCCCGCGTCGGCCCGCCCGCGTCGGCCCGCCCGCGTCGGCCCGCCGGCGCCGGCCGGCCCGCCCGTCCGCTACGCGTCGTCCACCTCCAGGCCGTAGGCGACCACGGCCTGGTGCAGTCCGCCCGGGTACCCGGCGAGGGCGGGGGTGAAGTCCCGGTCGCCGGCGCTGTCGCGGTCGAAGCGGCCCAGGCGCATCGCGGTGTTGGTGCGGGCGCCGTCGGCCAGGTGCACCACGGCCGGGGCCTGGTCGGCGCCGGGTTCCAGGATCAGCGCCGGCCCCGCGAACCCGGCCATGGTCGCCGCGGGGTGGTTGCCGGTGTCGGCCGCGGCGACGATGACCAGCCGGTCGGCGTCGGCGGGCAGCGCGTCGAAGTCGACCATCAGGCAGGCGTTCGCGTCGCCGTAGCCGGTGACCAGCCGCACCGAGCCGTCCGGCGTCGAGCCGTTGTTGTAGAACACCAGGTGCTCGTCCGACAGTGCCCTGTTGCCCCGGCACACCAGGGCGGCGATGTCGTACTCCTGCTCGCCGGTCCAGTGCAGCAGCAGCCGGGCGGGCTCGGCGGCGACCTCGACCTCGGGCAGCTCCTCCCCGCCGCCCGCGCCCCCGAACCGGGCCGCCGCGAACACCTCGTGGAAGCCGTGGTGCTTGAGCAGACCGACCAGCTCGGCGCCGTTGATCAGGGCGATCGGTTTGCCCGCGACGAACTGGTGCGAGCTGGGCCCGAACCTGCTGGTGGTGACGAGCACCGCCTTCGTCGCGGCCCGGTCGTGCTGCAGCGTGCCGTACAGGTCCCGCACCGCCGACGGTGTCACCGTGTCCCGGTACCGCTTCACCTGCACGATCACGTTCCCCCCGCGGAAGGGGTCGGTGTCGATGCCGCGCACGTCCACCCCGCCGTCCCGCGAGCGGGCCGTCAGCTCGACCTTCATGCCCATCGCCTCCATCAGCCGGGCGATCAGCTGCTCGAACTCCACCGGGTCCATCGCCAGCAGGAGCTGCAGCTCGTGCACCCGCTTCGTCATCCGGCCGCGATTGGCGTTGGTGTCGTCGCGCAGGTGACGGAACAGCATCCGCTGCGCGCGGCGCTCGTCGGTGTCGGGGTTGCTGAGGCGGTGGAGCTTGCGGCTTCGGGACATACGTCGCCCCCCTTGGAGGTTGACCGGGCGTGGCACGCGCCAGATTAGGGGCTGAGCTGATGCCCTGTCAGGCGCCTACGGGAATTGATCATTCCTGAAAGGAGACCGGCCCCGGGGCGGTGGCGGGCCGGCCGTCACGGCGGCCCCACCGGGGGACCTGCGTCCTGGTCGGGACCTGCGTCCTGGTCGGGACCCTGCGCCGCCGGTCTGGGTCCTCCCGTCCCCGGTCGGGGGCCCGGCGTCGCCGGGCCCGGGCCTGGGGCCGCCGCCCTGCGGTCAGGCCGTTCTCCCGCTCGCGCGGGCGGCGGCCTGCGCGGACGCGTCGCCGCCGGCGGCGGTGACCCGGGTGCCCGGGTGTGCCAGGGCGCACAGGAAGGCGACCGTGAGGGCCGCCGCCATGCCGTACAGCACGGGCGCGTTCGCCTCGGCGAAGTCGTGCCGGATCGCGTCCAGCAGGGTGGTCCCGACGCCGGTGGCGGGGTTCTGCCCGCCCGGGCCGTGGCCGGTGATGCTCCCGGTGATGGTGGCGGCCACCGCGGGCGCGGCGTCGGCCGGGACGCCGCCGGCGACCAGCGTTTGCTGCACGTTGCGGGTGGTGCTGTGCAGCAGGACGGTGCCCAGCACGGCCAGGCCCAGGCTGGCCGAGTAGTTGCGCACGGTCTGGGTGATCCCGGTGACCTCGCCGTAGGAGGCGTCGATCGCGCGGTTGACCGCGTCCGTCGAGGCCGGCGTCAGCAGCAGTCCGATCCCCGCGCCCGCCAGCACGATGTACGGCCACTGCGCGCCGAGCGACAGGTCGGTGATCTTCCAGGCCCAGAGCGCGAAGCCGACCGCGGACACCGCCGTGCCCAGCAGTATCGGCGGGCGCGCGCCGCGCCGGTCCAGCATCCGCCCGCCGACCTGCGAGCCGGGGGCGAAACCGGCGAAGAACACCAGCAGGTACAGCCCCGCCTCGCTCGGCGACTGCTCCAGCGCCACCTGGGCGTAGACGGAGGCGAAGAAGAACACCGGCACGAAGGCGATCATGGCGAAGAACAGCACCGCGTTGTCCGCCGCGAACGCCCGGTCGGCGAAGACCCGCAGCTTGATCAGCGGATGCTCGGTGCCCAGCTCCACCAGCACGAACACCGCCAGCACCAGCAGGCCTCCCACGATGCACAGCCAGGTCGCCCAACTGCCCCAGCCCCAGGACGCCGCCTGCTGCAGGCCGAGCACGCTCAGCCCCATCCCGGCCGCCGCCAGGACGGCGCCCGTCCAGTCGATCGGCTCCCGGCGCGCGGTGTTGCGGATCCCGGCCAGCACCGTCAGCACCACCGCGACCACCGCCACCGGCACGTTGACCCAGAAGATCGCCCGCCAGGTCCAGCCGGTCAGCCAGCCGCCCAGCAGCGGGCCGATCGCCGTCAGCCCGCCCGCCACCCCGAAGAACAGCGCCAGCGCCCGCCCGCGCCGCTCCACCGGGAACACCTCCACCACCACCGCGAGCGCCGCCGGGAACATCAGGGCCGCACCCAGGCCCTGCACCGCCCGGAAGCAGATCAGCCAGGTCTCGGCGCCCTCCCCGGACGGCACCGCCCCGCACAGCGCCGAGGCGACCACGAAGGTCAGCGTCCCGACCAGCATCATCCGCTTGTGGCCCAGCACGTCCGCCAGCCGCCCGCCCAGGGCGAAGAACGCGGCCAGCGACAGCAGGTAGGCGTTCACCACCCACTGCATGCCGACCGCCGACAGGCCCAGCTCGCGGATGATGTCGGGCGCGGCGATCGACACGATCGTCTGGTCGATGAACGTCATCGACACCGCGAACAGCATCGCCGCCAGCGTCAGCGACTGGCTGGCCGCCACGGGCGCGCAGCCCTGCGGGGTGGGGTCGGGCCGCCGGCCTGCCATCCGCCTCGTCCTTCCGTCCTTCGGGCCCGCCGCACGCCGGCCCCACGCCTGACGACCGGGAGGAAGCCGCCCCCGACCGGGCCGGGGGCCGGGCCGCGGGACCGCGCCCGGTCCACCCACCGACCCTGCCCGGACGTCGCAGCGGCACGGGGCAACGCCACGTCCCGCCGACGCGATGTCAGCTGTTCGGCGGAGCGGCGGCTGCCGGGGCCCGGCACCCCGCGCCGGCGCCGGTGCCCGTGCCCCGGCAGCCGCCGCTCCGCGCCCGCACCGCCGCTCCGCGCCCGCACCGCCGCTCCGCGCCCGCACCGCCGGCCGCTCCGCGCCCGCACCGGTGCCGGTGCGGCGGTGGCCGGGCTCGCCAAGGGAGCGTCCGCACCGTCCCCGCGACACCGCCCGCGACGAATCCGGAGACTGTTCCGGCGCATTCACCGGACCGTCGGTGACGTTGACGGCGTCGACGAACGGAATTCAGCCCCGGTGTGCCCGCGCCGCGGCCGGTGTTCCTTTCCGGCCGCCGGAAGCGGTGACGGATTCCCGTCCTGAGCGGAATCGCCGGCGGATCGCGGTGGTGGTCGTTGTCGGTCCCGCGCCGGGAGGTGGCCGCGGACCCCTTTCCCGCCACGACGGCGCCGGGTTTCTGCGCGGCCGCCCGGGTGCTGCCGAGAATGCCGAGAGGCCGCCGGTTCCCGTGACCGAACCGCGCCGCGCCGAGCGGCAGATGGACCTCCCGGGCCGTCCCGCCGCGCTGCCGGTGCAATTCGGCAGCCGGCCGCCGTCGTGCGCGCACAGCGCCGTCACCGCTTTCACGCCCGGGTTCGCCGATCCGGGCACCGAACCGCCGGGCGCGGGATCGCACCGAGAGGCGGAAACCTGCAATCGCCCGGCCGTCGGGACGCGAAAGCGAAGCGGCGCCGGGTCGCACCGCGCCGATGTGCCGGGGCGTTCCGCCCGGAGGGAATTCCCGTCGTCGGGAACGTGGAACCCGGCGGCCGTGCCCGCACCCCGTGCGGGTCGCGGCGACCGGGCGGACGGCCCCGCGCCGTCGATCGCCGCGCAGGGGCCCGACCCGGGCGAAGGCGCCGCCACGGCGTACGCCGCCAGGTCGTACGCCGCGGCGTCGTACGGCACGAGGTCGGCCGTACCAGCAGGTACGGCCGCCGGTACGTGGGCCGGTGTGCCGGCCGGGCCGCTCCGCCGGGCCGCGGGGCGGGCGACCCGGCGGGCGAGCCGGCCGGCGCGGGGCGTGGGGCGGGCGGTCGCGGTGGGCGGCATGAGAGTCCTCCGGCGAAGTGGTGGGGTGCGCTGTCACCGTGAGAGGAGAACGGCCCGCCGCGCCCGTCCCGGACGTTTATCGCAACGTTATCAATGGCTTTGACGGCGCGTGAGATTCGCCGGGCCGCAACCGAGTTGAGCGGCGTCGGGCCCGCGAACCGGCGGTTGCATCACGCGCCGATCCCGTGCAAAGTGGCGAACCGCACACTGCGGCAACCCGATCCGCGGGTCCTTCGCGTCCCGCTGCCCGCACCCCGCGGATCGCGGCAACGCCCAAAATGGGCCACGGTACTTCGGGCCGCAGTCGAGCACCTGTCAAAGGCATTAACCCCATTCCTCAACGAGGTTCCCCTTGCCTGTTCGCCGCATACTCGAATTCGCCGCCGTCGCCACGCTCACGTCCTCCGTGGGACTGGCCGGCGCCGACGCCTCCACCGCCTTTGCCGCCGGGTCCCCGTCGCCCGACACCGCGTGGGCGGGGGCCGCCCTGGGCCGTCATCTCGACCTGTGGATGGTCGGTGTACCGAGGACATTCGTCGCCGGCGGGGACGTCCGCGAATTCTCCCTCAGGATCGACAACCGCGCGGGCAACGACTTCGTCGCCCTTCCGCTGCTCGAATTCCGGAGCAGCAGCGGAATTCTGAGCCCCGCGGCCGTCCACGTCGAGTACCAGCCGCTCGGCACCCGCGCCTGGCTGCCCGCCTCCGTGGCCCCCGGCGGCGGCGCCGACGGACGCCCGGACGGCGGCGCGCTGTTCCTGCTGGGCGCCCAGGACCCGGCCGGCCACCCGTCCGACGACGCGCTGCTCGCCGTCAGGAAGTCCAGGAACGTGTCCGTCAAGGTGCGCGCCTCCTTCACCGCCGACGCCCCCCAGGGCCCGGCCGGCGTGGTGCCGGTCCTCTTCTCCACACCGCTCGACGACCGGACCGGGGAGCCGGTGGGCGTCGGGAGCTACGCCTGCGAGTGCGTCATCGGCGCCGGATTCACCATCAAGGCACCCGCCCCCGTCGTCACGTCGAGCCCCAGCCCGAGCCCGAGCCCGGTGAAGTCGACCCCGGCGGCACCCGCTTCGACCCGGCCCGCCGCGAGCCCCAGCCCCAGCCCTACCCCGAGCAGGAGTACGAGCCCCGGCCCGAGCCCGAGCCCGAGCGCGGTGACAACGGCCCCGTCCAGCCCGACACCCAGCACGGTCAAGTCGGCCACCGCAGCCGGGAGTCCGAGCCCGAGCGCGGTCAGGTCCGCCTCATCCGCCGGCCCCGCCCCGGCTTCAGCCACAGCCACAGCCACAGCCACAGCCACAGCCACAGCCACAGCCACAGCCACAGCCACAGCCTCGGCCTCGGCCTCGCCGCAGCCGGTCACCACCCCGATCGACCCCGACCAGTTGCCGATCGCCTTCCCCGTCAGCCTCCCCGCCCTCCCTCCGCTGCAGATCACCCCCGCCGCGGTCGCCAGGGCGAAGGCCACCGCCGACACCCTGGAGCGCGACCTCGCCCAGACCGGCGCCGACGGCAGCACCCTGCTGACGGCAGCCGCCGGCGCCACCGCGCTCGCCCTCGGCACCGGCACCCTGGTGCTGCTGCGCCGCCGCAGGTCCGCGGCCCGGCACGGCTGAACCGCCCCGGCCCGCGCAACCCGCCCCCGTCCCCGTCCGTCCCCGTCCGGCCCCGTCCGGCCCCGCCCCCGTCCCCGTCCGTCCCCGTCCGGCATCGCCCGGAGCGGCCCGGAGCGCACCGCGTGCGGCACCGCATCCGGCACCGCTGCGCCAGCGCGAGGAGCCGCCGTGCTCCGTCGAGGCACCCCCCAGCATCCGACGTAAGGAGAACCGTGTCAGAGCCCGTCTCGTGGAACGCGTTCAGGCCGAACGTGAGCGCGTCCCCCGCCGGAGTTCCTCAGGGGGAGGGCGGGGAGCGCGCCGCCGTCGACCTCCGGGCGTCCGGGCCCGTCCCGGTGCCGGGCGTTCGGCCCGCGTCGGACGGGTCGCCCGGTCGCCCGGGCGAACGGTCGCCCGCCGATGCCGGCGTCGCCGTCCGTACGCCCCCGGGTGTCGCCGTCCGTCCGTCCGAGGGCGGTCAGGTGCTTGAGCCGTCGACCGTCCGCACCCGCCGGGAGGCGATGGTCCTGCGGGCCGTCCTGGCGGCTCCCGAGGACTGTCGGGTGGCCCTGCTGCGTGCCGCACTGGCGGCGGCGCAGCGGGGGGACCCGGGCCCGGGGGCGAGTACGGGCGGGCTGTCCGGCGCCCCGGGCCGCTCCCGCTTCGAGGACGAGGTGGACGAGGTGCGCGCGCGGTTGGTCCGGATCGCCGATCAGGCGTGCCGGCAGGTGGCGACGGCGCTGGGCGAGGCCGCGGGCCGGCGGGAGGACGCGCCGTCACCGCCCCCTTCGGGGCGCGGTGGCTGCCTGCTCTGTGTCGGGCCCGAGGGCGCGACGGGCCTGCGGCCCGGGGCGGCGCGCGGCGCGGCGCTGCCTCCCGGGCCGGCCGCGCAGGCCGACCCGCCCGCAGGCGCAGGCGCAGGCGCAGGCGCGGACGCAGGCACGGAGACGGAGACGGCCAGGGAAGCAGAACCGGGCACGGGCACGGGCGCGGGCACGGGCGCGGGTACGGGGTCGGGGGGCGGGCAGGGGCCGGAGGAGGACACGCTCGTCCTGGGTGTCGTCCGGGCGCCGCTCGCGTCGCCGGTGCGGGAGAGGGTGACCCCGCTGAGGGTCCCGCCGGCGGCCGTGTGGCGGTTGCCGCGACGCGCGACGGTCTGGGTGCTCGCCGCGTCGGCCGCGGCCGGCGCCGTCGTGGCACTGGCGGTGGCTCCGGGGCACGAGGGCGGGGGAAACGGCCGGCGCAGCTTCGGGCCGACGGCCCCGCAGCGGCCCGCAGAGCCTTCTCCGCCCGCCGCGGCGGCCGCGGTGTCGGGTTCGCCGACCGGCGCGGTCCACTCCGATCCCCCCGGTCAGGTGGAGGTGCCGCCCGCGGCGCAGAGCGCCGGTCCCACGGGCGTCGCCGAGACGTCCGTGAGCCCGCGGCCGTCCTCGCCGCCCGCCTCCCGGGGCCCGGCCGCGACGTCCGTGAGCCCGCGGCCGGTGCCGGCGGTCACCGGGCTCCCGCCGGTCGTCCGCGACGCGCCGCCCTCGCCGCGCGCCCCGTCCGTCCCGACGGCGGCGCCGTCCAGCCGGCAGCCGACGTCCTCCCCGAGCAGCGCGCCGCCCGCCCCCTCGCCCTCCTCCGCCGGCACCACGGGGACGCCCCCGCCCGGGAGTTCCCCGCCCGCTGAACGACCCGGGGACCGCTGAAGCCCCCGGGGACCGCCCGGCGCCGGCCGTCCCCGGGCCGGGCGGTTCCGGCGTCGGCGGTTCCCGGGCCGGGCCCCTCGCGGTCGGGCGGTCCCCGGGCCGGGCCCCTCGCGGTCGGGCGGTTCCCGGGCCGGGCGGTTCCGGCGTCGGCCCTCCCCGGGCCGGGCCCCTCGCGGTCGGGGAAGGGGTGTCGGGCTCAGAGCAGGAACGTCACCTGGTCCTTGCACGTGGCGTCGGTGGCGCAGGTCGCGGGGTGGAGCACGAGCACGTCGTCGTCGCTCCCGTCCCGCGCGGCGCCCAGGAGCTGCCCCGTGTCGACGTGTCGCAGGGCGACGTCCTTCCCCCCGAGGGAGACCGTCTGCCATTCCTCCTTGGTGCCGCTGCCGCAGGTGCCCTCCACCGCCGGGCCGGACCCGCTGCCGGGCCGCAGGCACCCGCCGTTGCCCGCGCTGACCACCCGCAGCCGTCCGCCGGACGGACCCGGCCGCAGGTACCAGCGCTGGTCCGTCGTCGACTCGCACGGGACGAAGTAGGGGGCGGAGCCCTCCACGCTCTCGTAGCCCTCCACGCTCACGCAGGACTTCTGCGCCGCGAACCGCAGCTCGACCACCTGGTCACCGGGCTGGCTCGGGGCCGGCGTCGTCCCCGCGGAGATGGTCGCGCTCAGCCCGCCGCCCTTGGCCGCCGGCGCGCGGGAGGCCGCCCCGGTGGTGGCACGCGCACCCGCGGTGGCCCGGCCGGTCGCGGGGCCGCCCGAGGACGTCGGGGCCACGGCGGGCGTGGGGCCGCCCGAGGACGTCGGGGCCACGGCGGGCACGGGGTCGGCCTGGGCCGGCGCGACCACGGGGCTCACGCTCGCTGCGCCGGGCGCCGCCGCGGCCGCCGCCCGCCCGCCGCCGGCCGGCGCAGCCGCGGGGCGGGGGTGGGAGGCCGAGGCCCCCAGGGCGGCCGCGACGACGGCGCCGACCGCGACCGCGGCCACCCCGGCCACCGTCTTCCCAGCCACCGTCTTCCCGGCCACGGCCTTCGCGCCGAGGCCCGCCGGCGGCGCGCCGGCGCCCGCCGCCGCACCGGCCGGCACGGCGCCCCCCGACACCGCCGCCAGGTAGTCGTGCCCGCCGCCCCACGGGAGGAAGGCGGCCAGGCCCACCGCCCGCAGCCGCCGGTTGACGTCCCGCATCTCCTCCACGCAGGACCGGCACCGCTCGCACCCGTCGAGATGCCGTACCAGGCTCCGGGGCTGCCGCTGCTCGGGGCGCCGCACCAGCGCCGCCAGCCGGTCCGCGTAGGCCCGGCACTCCGGCGAGGCGTCGGCCCGGCGCACGTGCGCGCTCAGGTACGCCTCGCGCAGCCCCTCCCGGGCCCGCGAAACCAGCGACGACACCCCACTGGGCGTCAGACCGAGCAGCGGCGCGATCCGCTCGGGCGCCTGCTGCTCGACCACCGCGTGCCACAGCACCGTCCGCCACCGCTCCGGCAGCTCCCCGAACGCGGCCGCCACCAACCGGTGCTCGGCGCCGGCGGCCAGCAATTCGTCGGGGGTCGGCGTCTCGTCCTGCCGGTCCGCCCAGTCGCCGAAGTCGGCCGTGAGCAGGGTCCGGCGCTGCGCCGTGCTCCAGGCGACGGCCGTGTTGCGGACGACGGTGAGCAGGTAGCGCCGCCAGCTCTGGTCCGGGCCGGCGCCGCTGCGGACGGCCTGGAGGGTGAGGGCGAAAGCCTCGCTCGCCAGGTCCTCGGCACCCTCGGCGGTGCGCGTCAGCGTACGGGCGTAGGCGGTGGCCGCACCGTGATGACGCTCGTACAGCTCGGCGACGACGCCCTCCTCCCCGGCCCGCACCCGCGCGGTGAGCCGCTCGTCGCTCTCCGGCGCCTCGGCACCGGCCGGCCGCTGCGCCTGCGGGCCGGCCGGCGGTGTCGGTCCGGACGGCGGTGCTGGTGCGGAGGCCGGTGCGGGTTCCGGAGCCGGGGCACCGGGGTGGTGTGGCGAGGGCGACGGACGGCGCGGCATGGGGGTCCCTGTGACTGGCGGCTTGGACGGGTCGAGGTGTTACGCCCATCCAAGAGGGCCGGGCCGCTGTCCCGTCCCGGTGCGTGGCCGGATCGTTACCTCCGGCCTGCGGACGGGCCCCGAGCGGGCGTTCCCGACTCTCCCCGGGCCGCTTTGGACGGGCCGGTGGGCCGGGCCGCCGACGGTGGGTCACCGATCCGCCGCGCGCGTCTGCGGCGGTGCCGGAGGAACCGTCGCCCCGCCTTCGCCGTCGCCCCGCCGGCCCCCGTCCTTCCCGGGGCGCCGGGCCGGACCCGGGCGGACGGACGCTCCGTCAGTACGTCAGTACGTCAGTACGTCCGGACGGCCCGTCAGCCTGCCCGGACGGCCCGCCCGGTCGGACCGGTGCTCCCCGCGAGGGGCGGCCCCGCCCCGCCGACCCACCCTTGTCAAGGAAGTCTTGACAAGGGTGAGGGTGTCAAGGTTTCCTTGACACATGCCGATCCTGACGCCGTCGACGACGCCCCACCCCGTGCCTGCCCCCGCCCTGCCGGCCCTCGTCCCGCTGACGGTGATCCTGCCGGCCCTCACCGGCCTGTTCGCCGACCGGCTCGGCACACCGGCATCGATCGCCCTGATCGGCGCGGACCTCGCGTTCATCGCCGCCGCCGGCACCCTGGTCGCCCGCCGCAAGGCCGGGACCACGACCGGCGCCACCGGCACGCGCGCCACCGACCGGGCCCGACGCGACCAGGCCCGACGCGACCAGGAGACCCTCGACCGCCTCGAACCCCTGCGCCCCACCACCCCCGGGAGCACCACGCGATGAACGACGAACCACTGCTCGGCCCCGAGGAGATCACCCGGATCCGGGAAGGCATCGCCGCCACCGTCCTCGCCGCCCCCGAAGGCCTGGCCGACTCCCTCGAACACGACCCCGCCGGCTACCTGCGCCTGGTGGACGCCACCCGCGTCGGCGCCGAGGAGAGCAGCCGACTGCTCCGCGAGGCGGTCCAGGGCGCCCGGGCCGCCGGCCACAGCTGGGACACCGTCGGACGCGTCCTGGGAGTCAGCCGCCAGGCCGCCCAGCAACGCTTCACCGACAAGGGCGCGAACGCCGCCCCGCCCCACCCGGCCACCACCGGCCCCCACGACCCCGAACGCCGCATCCTGACCCCGCTCACCGCCTTCAACGAGATGGCCGCCCTCACGGAGGCCGGCCGCGACGGCTGGCACCTGGTCGGCTACGGAGCCTGGTACCACGAGGTCGAAGCCTCCGAACACCCCTGGGAGCACTGCCGCGTCACCCTCGCGGCCCTCGGCCGCCACCGCCGCATGGAGGCGGAGGGCTGGATCCCCGTCGGCGCCGGCTGGTTCCCCTGGCGGTACTACAAGCGCCCCCTGACGCCCACCGGGAAGCAGTAGCCCCGACCCCGACCGCAGGAGCGCCGCCCACCACTTCGTGATGATCATCGATGGAACGCTGGTAGGACTGCGCCCGCTGCGCCCCGAGGACGCGCAGCACCACACCCGGTGGCGCAACGACCCGGACGTGGTGCACCGGGCGGCCGCGGGCGACGCCGGCGCCGGTCCCGGACCCCGGTGCGCACGGTCCCGGACCCCGGTCCGTACGGTCCCGGACCCCGGTCCGTACGGCCCCGGGTCAGGGGAGCACGGCCGCAACCGGCCGCCCTCCGCGGACGTCCGTAGCTCATGACGACGAGGCGATGGCCGCGCCAGGGTGCGGCCGGTGCCCGTACGACCTTGCCGGGGGGGCATGGTGACGCAGGGGACGTCCCGGCACCGGACCGGTCAACCGCAGGACCCTGACCCTGGCCCTGACCCGGATCCGCGGCGGCCCGCGGCCCGGGAGGGGCAGACCCTCCCGGGCGCGCGGCGCCCCGCTGCGCCGTCGCCGGACCGGGCGGTGCGAGCCCCGCGATGCCCCGGCCCGCTCCTGGGCGGAGCGGTCGGAGCGGTCGGAGCGGGCGGAGCAGGCCGCCGGGGGCGGTGGGCGAGGTGATGGACCATTCCGCGCTGGTCCACCGGCTGGACGGCAGGAGCGCCGAGGTCACGGTCAGGAGTTTCTGCCGGGGCGCCGAGCTGGCGCAGCAGCTCCGGGCGGCGGGCCTGTACGGGTACCGCCTGCAGCGCCACGACCCCGGTGTGCTGCCCGGCCTGGCCGGGCCGCGACTGTACCTGGTCCTCGACCCGGACCCGGCCGCCCAGCGGCGGGCCGCCTGGATGCGCCGGCCGGACCTGCGCCCGGGCGCCGTTGCCCCGGTGCGGTGGGGGACGAACCGGGTGGGGGAGTGGCCGCCGGTGTGGATGCCGCCCGGACGCCCCGCCCCCCGACGCTCCGAGCCGGTCCGACCGGTGTGCCGGGCCTGCCGCTCGGGGCCCGGTCGGGGGGCGACCGTCCTTCCCGGTGGCGGCCGGCGGCCCGGACCGGCGCGTGGTGTCAGTCCTCGTCCGGGACGGCCGTCCGTGCGCCGTCCGGATCCGGCGGGGCGGCGCCGTCCGTGGTCGTCGGCATCGCGTGGAGGATCTCGCGGGCCTGTTCCGCGGCGCGGGCGATGCTCTCGGAGACGAAGTCGAGGAAGCGGGCGACGTTTTCGAGGCGGGCGCCGGCGGGGGTGTCGGAGCCGAAGACGCTGACGCCCTGCCGTGCGGTCTCGACGATCTGGGCGGTGGAGCGGGCGCTGGCCATCATCGACTGGTACCAGATGTCGTTGTCGACGATGTAGCGCTCACGGCGGCGTTCGTCGCGTTCCCGGCGGGCCATGCCCTGGCCTTCGAGGAACGTGATCGACTTGGAGACGGACGCCGGGCTGACCTGGAGACGCTGGGTGAGTTCGGCCGAGGTGAGGCTGCCCGTGTCGGAGAGCAGGAGGCCGGTCATCACCCGGGCCGTCATCTGGGGCATGCCCGACTGCATCATGACGGTCGTGAAGACCTCCTCGTACTGGCGCACGGCCTCGGCGTCGCGCCCGTGGGCCTGCGGGAGCGCCTCCGACCCCCGGGGGGCTGCCTGCCTGCGCCGGTGGGCGCGGTGCTCGGTGGCCCGGTGGGCGAGGTCGGCGCGGTAGCCGGTGGGGCCGCCGTTGCGCATCACCTCGCGCGTGATCGTCGAGGTGGGGCGGTCGAGGCGTCTGGCGATCTCGGCGTAGGCGAGGCCGTCGGCCAGTCCCAGCGCGATCTGCTGACGTTCCTGCTGGGTGAGCCTGCCTCCCGGCATCGCGGTCTCCTTCGTCGTCCGTGGTGTCCCCGACTATAGCGTTCACGCTCATTCCATTGCAACGTCTTGATCGGGTTTGTTGCGTTACCCTTGAGGCCATTGCAATGAAATAGTGTCCTCGGCCTGCAGTGAAAGGCGCTGTGCGCAACGAATGCGTTGCCAGATCTATGAACGCAACGTAGCTTTTCCCTCATCGGAAACAGCGGGCCGACGGAGCGCCCGCCACCGACGAAGGAGACGGCGATGCTGAAGTTCGACACCCCCACCTCGATCACCACCGTCCTCGACATCCCGGCCGGGCGGATCCGGTTCATCGCCGCGGACCGGGCGGACAGCACGGTGGAGGTCCTGGCGGCGGACGCCTCGAAGGGGCGGGACGTGAAGGCGGCGGAGCGAATCACCGTCGAGTACGCGGACGGCGTGCTGCGGATCGGGGCCGTGCCGGCGAAGAACCGGATCCTCGGCAACTCCGGGTCGGTGGAGGTGACCGTCCGGCTGCCGGCCGGCTCCCGGGTCGAGGCCAAGGCCGCCGCCGCCGAACTGCGGGGCGTGGGGCGCCTCGGCGAGGTCACCTTCGAGGGCGCGCAGGGCACCGTCAAGCTCGACGAGACCGCCGGCGCCCACCTCACCCTCCAGGCCGGCGACATCACCGTCGGCCGCCTCGGCGGCCCCGCGCGGATCAGCACCCAGCAGGGCCACATCACGATCACCGAGGCGGTCCGCGGCACCGTCGAACTGCGCACCCTGGCCGGTGACATCACGATCGGCGCCGCCCGCGGGGTCGGCGCCGCCCTGGACGCCGGCACCTCCTACGGCCGGATCCACAACGCGTTCCGGAACACCGGCGGCGCCGCCGAGCTGACCGTCCACGCGACCACCGCCCACGGCGACATCACCGCTCGCAGCCTTTGAGCCGGCGGCAGCCGAGTCCACGGCAGCCGAACCCACGGCACCGGAGACCGCGCTGCGGTCTCCGGCAGGGGGCGGGGGCCGGGGTGGGCTTCTCGCGGGCGACCCGGGTCGAGGCCCCCGGCGGTGGTGCGCCGCCGCCTGCTCCTCGGCGCGGTGGCACGGCGCCCCGGGCCGGCCCGGGGCGGGCGGACGTCCGGGTGCTACCCGGGCCCGAGGGCCCGTCGCAGGAGCCGGCCGAGGCCGGATCGGGTGGCCCCGAAGCCCGTCTCGTGGTCCCAGACGTCGGTGCAGCCGGGGCACTGGAGGTGCAGGAGGCTGCCGGTGTTGGAGAGCAGGTAGCGCCAGTGGTCCGCGCAGTTCCGCCCGTCACGGCAGGAGTCGCAGGTCTCGTGCGTGCGGCAGGTCGGGCAGGGCGCCCAGGCGCGCCGGCCGATGTCCGCCTGCGGATCGATGGGGAGCATGTCAGCGCCTCCCGCCGGGCAGTTCGCCGCCACCCACGCGGCCGGCCGGCACCCGCGGGAGCGGCCGACGCCGGTCCGCGCCGGGGCGCGAGGACCCGGCACGGCGCCCCTGCCCCGGGGCGGGGGGCTCGGTGGCACCGGCGGGCTCGTGCGCGGCCGGGGGCGGACCCGCCGGGCCGGAGAAGTTCCAAGACATGAGAGGTTAAGTTAGGCAAGCCTTGCCTTGCTGTCAAGAATTCGCCGACCCCACCCTTTCCCGACCCCACCCTTTCCCGACCCCACCCTTTCCCGACCCCACCCAGGCCCGGCCCCACCCGGGCCCGACCCCGTCCGCTCCCGCCCGAAGGACCGCTCCCGCCCGAAGGGCCGCTCCCGCCCGAGGGGTCGTCACCGCCCGAGGGGTCGTCACCGCCCGGCGGACCGCGGCACCGACCTCCGCCGCCCCGCGTCGCCGTCCCGCGTCGCCGTCCCGCGTCGTAGGCGGTCAAGGCCTCGCGGCGGGTGGGCCTCGCGGCGGGTGGGCCCCGCCCGGGTGCGGGCGGTGGTGCGGCGGGTGTCAGCCGGATGGAGGACCGCGCCGAGTGTCCTGCCCGGTTTCGTTGCATCCGTCCGTAGATAGTGCGGAATGACACGCACCAGAGCGGCCTTGGCTCTCGCCGCCGCCATCATGATCGCCACGTCCCTGCCGAGCACCGCGGGCGCCCTCGCCCTGACCGGCTCCGCCCACGGCGGGCACGCCTGCGTCCGCTCCCCGGAGCCCTCCTCCGGGCCGGCCGCGGCGGTGCTCGACATCGCCCGGCAGAGCAAGGAGCAGTACGGCCTCAACTCGGTGCTCCTCAAGGTCACCGTCGACGGCCACGACCTGATCACCACCGCGCTCGGCGAGTCCATGACGGGCGTGCCGGCCGAGCCGGACATGCACTTCCGGGCCGGTTCGGTGGGCATCGCGTACATGGGCACGGTGCTGCTGCAGCTGGTGGACGAGCACGTGGTGGGCCTCGACGAGCCGATCTCGCGCTGGCTGCCGGACGTGCCGCACGCCGACCGGATCACGCTGCGGATGCTCGGCTCCAGCACCTCGGGCCTGCACGACTACGTCACCGACCCGGCCTTCCTCGCCGAGCTGGAGGCCCACCCGTTCCGCCACTGGACCGACGACGACGTGCTCGCCTACCCCTACAGCCACCCGCTCTGGTACGAGCCGGGCACCAACTGGAGCTACTCGCACGCCAACTTCGTGCTGCTCGGCGAGGCCCTGGAGAAGATCACCGGCACCCCGCTGGACGAGCTGCTGGAGCAGCGCGTGACGGGCCCGCTCGGGCTGCGCAACACGCGGAACAACTTCACCCCCGAGATCCCGGCCCCGGTGCTGCACGCCTTCACCTCGGACCGCGGCATCTACGAGGAGTCCACCTTCTGGAACCCGTCGTGGACGACCGCGCGGGGCGCCGTGATCACCACCGACATCTGCGACCTGGCCCGCTCGGCGCAGGCCATCGGCACCGGTGAACTGCTCTCGCCGGAGGGCTTCCGCACCCAGCTCGACCCGGGCACGGTCGGCCTCGGCGGGCCGACCGACATCTGCCCGCCGACGGTCTGCCTCCACAACACCGAGGCGCTGCACTTCGGCTTCACCGTCCTGGTGGAGAACGGCTGGATCCTCCAGAACCCGTCCTTCTCCGGGTACGCGGCGATCCAGGCCTACCTGCCGTGCGAGCACCTGGCCATCGCCGTCTCCACCACCAAGGGCCCCGACTCGCCGGACGTCAACACGGCCGAGCTGATCGCCGCGCAGATCGCCGCCCGCTTCGCGCCGGACAACCCGATCCCCGCGCCCGCCGGCTGACCGGACGGGCCCTGCGCCGACACCCCGCCCGCCGTCGGCCACCCGCCGCTGTCCCGCCGCCGTCCGCCGCCGTCCGCCGCTGTCCCGCCGCCGTCCGCCGCTGTCCCGCCGCCGTCCGGCGCCGTCCGCCGCAGTCCCGGCGCCGTCCGGCGGCGGGTGGCGGCGGGCGGGGCTGGGCCGGCGGCGCGCTGACTCGCCGCCCGGTCCACCGCTACGCCCAGGTGCCGGCCGCCCGGCTCGCCGTGAGGGATCGGTCCGGTGCCCGCTAGCGGGTGCCGGGGAGGAGTTCGACGCGCAGGCCCCCGCCCTCCTGGAGGACGTAGACCGGATCGGTGTCGTGGCGCCAGCCGACCGGGAACAGGTAGTAGCGGCCGCCGCGGGTGATCAGCAGGCGCAGGCCGACGTAGCGGCAGCGGTAGAGGGTGTCGGACTCGGCCGCCAGGCACTGCTCGTGAAGTTCGGGGTGCGGGCTGAGCTTGAGGCTCTTGGAGCTGAACACCACCACGGCGGGGCGATCCTCGATACGCCGGGCGTCGGCCTCGGCGTCGCTGTGGCCGGTCAGCGCGGCGATCAGGGCGACCGCCCAGAGCAGGAAGACACCGGCGGCCAAAATGGGGACGGCGTGGCGGAACAGCCCGTGCGGCCTCCGCCCGCCGTTGGCCGCCCTGGTCTGTCCGAGCAGCAGACCGGCCGCGATGGTGACCGGGGCGACCCAGCCCCAGCCGTGGAGTTGCAGCGGCCGCCAGAACAGCAGCATGAGTACGCCGGCCAGTAGCACCAGCGCGTGGCAGCGGGCCGTCGCCGCGAAGGCTCCGACGTCGATGGTCGCCAAACGGCCGGGCAGTCGCCGCACCAGGTCCGGCACCTGCATGAGCAGCAGGCCGACCGCGAGCAGGGCGAGCAGCGGAACGGCCATCAGCCGCAGGCTCTGGACCACCAGTTCGGCGAAGGTGAAACCGATCGACAGCGACGAGAGGTGGAAGTAGCCGAAGTACGCGCTGTCGTAGAGCACGCCGGCGTAGAACATCAGCGCCGCGAGGAAGGAGGCCTGCGCGACCACCGACTTGATCAGGCCGACGGGCGTCGCCGAGTCGGTGTCCGCCGTCGGCCGGGTGGGGGCCTCGGTCACGTGCCGGGCGGTGGCGGCTCGCTGCTCTCCCCTACGCCCGGCTCGCTGCTCCCCCCGGTGCCGGGCTCGTCGCTCGGGTCGGGCGAGGGACAGGGCGGCTCGGTCCCGGTGGACGGGGAGGGGACGGGCGGGCAGCCCACCCCGACGGACGGGTTGCCGCCGCCCCCGGGATTGCCCGGGTTGGTCCTCACGTTGGGTGTCGGCAACTGCGAGAACTCGTTCGCCCCCGGTGCCGTCCCACCGCTGCCGCCACCGCCGTCCGTCGTACTGGTCGTTGTCGGTGGCTGGTCCGCCGTGCCGCAGCCGGTCAGTACCGCCGCCAGCATCAGGGCCACCCCGACCGCACCCCGTACCCGTGTCCGCATACGTGCCTCTCCGTCCGCCTCGCTCGACGCTACCGTTGTACACGAAGCGCCCTTGGCAGGCGCGCGTCGGATCCCCCGGGCGGGTCGGCCGAAGGCGTGGACCGGCAGCTCGCCGGGGAGGATCACGGTCACCGGCTCCTCGGCGGCGATCCGGGCGGGCAGCAGGCGCCCGGTGCGAGGTCGACCGGGCTTCCCTCGACGAACTCCGGGGCCGGGCGGTGCCGGCCCTCGGCCTCGAAGCCGGCCGGCAGCCGCGGTGAGGTGAACGCGACGTGCTCGTCGGCCCGGGCTTCCGTGCGGGCCGTCACCCGAAGCCGCGCGGACCGTCCCGGACCGCATCCGCGCCGCCGGGGCCCGCCCGGTGGAGGGTCGACGGCTACCCGTTGCTGCTGCTCACCACGACCGCCTTGCCGGCCGCGCTCGACCGGCACCTGGCCGAGGACCACCGGGCGGGCGACCGGCGGGCCGAGCAGTTCCCGACGGACCGCTTGCGCCCCGACCTGGTCGTCCCCGGCACCGGGCCGTGGGCCGAGGACGGATGGCGCAGGATTCGGGTGGGCGGGGCGGCCCCGCCGCACCGCCCGTACCCGCTCGCTGTCCTGACGGGCCGACCGGCGCGATCGCCGGTCAGCCGCCGGCCGACGGGTGCGGTCGGCTCCGGAACAGCCGCCCGGCGGCCTGCGGGAGCACGATCCACAGGACCCAGCCGTAGGGCGTCAGGAAGAACACCGGGACGGACAGCCCGAAGCCCAGCAGCATCCCGTACAGCACCGGCTCCCCGGCCGAGACCAGTTCGGCGGGGACCTCCGGGTCGCGCAGCCGGCGCGAGGTCATCCGGCGCTCCATGGCGATCACCGCTGCGAGCGCCAGGAACTGCAGCAGCGCGTAGAAGCCGAACCGCAGGCCCACGGTGTCGGTGTCGTCCCCCTCCGTGGTGAGGAGTTTGGTCGCGAACGGGTTGAGCACGATCGTCAGCAGCCAGCACGCGTTGAGCGTACGCAGCCTGGCGTCGGTGCGTTCGGTGTAGCGGAAGATCCGGTTGTGCTGGCCCCAGGCGCCGGCGATCACGGCGAAGCTGATCAGGAAGGCCAGGTAGTGGTCGAGGTTCTCGCGGACCGCGGTCCGCAACGCCGGGACCGTCGGACCCTCGGGTACCGGCAGTTCGAGGGCCAGCAGGGTGATGGCGATCGCCACCACGGCGTCGGAGAAGAAGATCATCCGGTCCGCGGCGCGCTCCTCGTATCTCCGCAGATTCCTCGCCCGCACCGCAGCCTCCTTCGTCGCTGCGGCCCATCCTCGCCGCCGGGCCGACCGTCGCGGGCGCTGCGACACACCATCGGCCCGGGCCGGCTCGCAGGCACCCGCGGCGCCCTCCGCCGCACCGCGGGGGCTCTTCCCCGCACCGCCGGGCAGGACGTCCGCCCGGCCACGGCGCTCGCCCGTTCGGCCGCCCCCGGCCCCGGTCGTGCGCGACCGGGAGAGCCGAACGCGGGTCTCCCACGGCCGTTCCCGCCCCGGCGGCTCCCGCCCGTGGTCGGGCCGCACCGGCCGCACCGGGGCCAGAATCAGCCAGATGGCCCGATTCGGCCCGCGCTGGTCGGGTATGGAGGCAACCGCCCGTCCCTCATCGGTAAGCGATCGCCTCGGAGGCATCCGTGCCCGACATGAACGGCCCCTACAAGCCCGGTACCCCCTGTTGGATCGACCTGATGGTCCCCGACCAGCAGGCCGCCCTCGACTTCTACCGCGATCTGTTCGGCTGGCAGGGGGAGATCGGCCCGCCGGAGACCGGCGGCTACTCGGTCTGCACCCTCAAGGGCAAGCCGGTGGCCGGGATCATGCGCGCCTCCAACCCCGACGGCTCCACCCCCGACCCGATGCCGCCGACGGTGTGGACCACCTACCTGTCCACCGACGGCCTCGACGCCACCGCCAAGACGGTCACCGACGCCGGCGGCACCGTCATGATGGGCCCGATGGACGTCATGGACCTCGGACGGATGGCGGTCGTCGCCGACCCGACCGGCGCCGTCGTCGGCCTCTGGCAGCCGGGGACCTTCGACGGCGCGGGCATCGTCAACGAGCACGGCGCGCTGACCTGGAACGAGCTGAACACCGGCGACACCGACGCCGCCGCCACGTTCTACACGGCCGTGCTGCCGATCACCACGGCCCCGACACAGATGCCGGGCGCCGAGGGGTACACGGAGTTCAAGGTCGCCGACCGCGCGGTCGCCGGGATGATGAACCTCTCCGCCCTGCCGCCCGGGGTGCCGCCGCACTGGCTGTCGTACTTCAGCGTCGACGACGTCGACAGCGTCCAGGACGCCGCCGTCCGGGCCGGCGGCAGCGTCATGGCCCCGGCGTTCGACATGCCGGCCGGGCGGATGGCGGTCCTCGCCGACCCCCAGGGCGGCACCTTCGCGGTGATCACCGCCGCCGGACCGGCGCAGCCCTCCTGACCACCGACGGCCCGCCGCCCCGACCACCGGCCGGGGCGGCGGGCCGTCCCACCGCCGCGTACGGCCGTTCCGGGCCGTCGCGCCGCGTGCCGGGTCGTGCGCGCCACGCGGTCAGTGCCCGGGAGGGCGCGGGCCGGCCGCCGGGCGGGTGAGTCGGTGGAGCACGTGCCGGCGCAGGGGGTGCCCGGCCGGCAGTCGCGGATGGTCGAAGTCCTCGCCCGGGTCGTGCGTCATGCCCAGGCGCTCCATGACGGCACGCGAGCGCAGGTTGCCGACCGCGGTGAAGGAGACGATCTCCGCCAGGTCCAGCGCCTCGAAGCCGAAGCCGACGGCCGCGGTGGCCGCCTCGGTGGCGTACCCGTGCCCCCAGGCCGGCCTGGCGAGCCGCCAGCCGACCTCCACCGCCGGGGTGAAGGCCGCCTCGAACGTCGTCCGCGACAGGCCGGTGAAGCCGATGAAGGCGCCGGTGGAGGCCAGTTCCACCGCCCACCACCCCCAGCCTTCCCGCCGGAGCGCGGCGGCGGCCCGGTCGGCCAGGGCATCACTGGCCGCCCGGTCCAGGGGCGCCGGAAGGTGCGCCATGACCTCGGGGTCGGCGTTCAGTTCGGCGAACGGCTGCGCGTCGGCGGGCCGCCAGGCCCGCAGCACCAGGCGGGAGGTGCGCAGCTCCACCGGCCGCGGGAACTTCACCGGCCGCGGGAACTTCATCGGACCTCCCGAGCGGCAGACGGCACCCTTCCACCGTAGCGAGCCGACGCCGGCCCCGTCGCACGTCCGGCCGGCTCCGGTGTCGAGATCCGGGGCCCGGCCGGGCGGCGGACGACCCGTCAGCCGCCTCCGGGGGCTTGCGTACACTGGCGGGCATGGCATGCCGCATCAGTGAGCTGGTCATCGACTGCGTCGACGCCGAGCGGCTCGCCGCGTTCTGGAGCGAGGTCCTCGGGTACCGGGAACTCGGCCGGGAGGACGACGGGAGCATCGAGATCGGGCCGCCCGACGCCGGGTTCGGCGGCCCGCAGCCCACCCTGGTCCTCAGCCCCGGCGGCGACCCGCGCACCGGCAAGCTCCGGCTGCACATCGACGTCAGCGCCACCGACCGGGACCAGGACGCGGAGTTGGAGCGGCTGCTCGCCCTCGGTGCGCGGCCCGTCGACGTCGGGCAGAGCGGCACCGAGAGCTGGCACGTCCTGGCCGACCCGGAGGGCAACGAATTCTGCCTTCTGCGGGCCCGGGTCCGGCCCCTCTGAGCGCCCGCGGCGGCCCGGGCACGCCGCCGACCCGGCCCCCGGCTCCCGGCTCCCGCAGCCGGTCCCCGGGGCCCCTTATTTCGCGCTACTCGCCCTCCAGTGCCGCCACCAGCTGCGGCAGGTTGCCGCCGGCCGTCGCGAGGGCCAGGTGGTCGTGGTAGTCCCGGCTGTGGACGATCAGGCCGTCGCGCACCCGCAGCACCTGGATGTTTGCGGCCTCGAAGGCCCGCCCGCTCTCCCGGTGGTGCACCTGGTAGTCCCACTCGGCGACGACCACCTCCGGGTCGTCGGTCTCCCGGACCACCACGTTCCTCGCGGTCAGATCCAGCGGCGAGTGCGCGGCGACCTCCGCGAACCGCGCCCGCAGCACGGCCCGCCCCTCCAGCCGGCGCGGCCCCACCGGCTGGAAGACGGTCTCCACCACCGCGTCCTCGGCATAGAGTTCGGCCAGTTCGGCGAACCGTCCCGCGGTGATGCCCGCGAGCAGCTCCAGGAAGACCTCGCGCGACGACAGCGTTTCGGACATGATCAACCTCCGGCAGGATCGTCACCAGAACCGGACTGGCGACTCCGGTAAGAACGATACGGACCGGCGAATCCGGTTGTCCAGGGCGGCCCTCCGGCCGCCGACCGTGAAGGGAAGACAGGCATGACCGGCGACCGACAACGCCCGCTGCGCGCGGACGCGGCCCGCAACCGGGCCAGACTGCTGGACATCGCCACCCAGGAGTTCACCACCCGGGGCGTCGCCGTCACCACCGAGGAGATCGCCCGGGCCGCCGGGGTCGGGGTCGGCACGCTCTTCCGGCACTTCCCGACCAAAGAGGCCCTGCTGGAGGCGGTGATGGTGAGCAGGCTGGAGACACTGGCGGCCCGCACCACACGGCTGGCCGCCGAATCCCGGCCCGCCGACGCCTTCTTCGACTGCTTCCGCCTGGTGGTCGAACAGTCCGCGGGCAAGGACGAGTTCACCCGGGCACTCGCCGCGGCCGGCATGGACGCGCACTCCGCCCTGCGGGAGTCGAGCACGGTGATCAAGGAACAGCTGACCGAACTGCTGGCCGGGGCACAACGGGCCGCAGCGGTCCGCCCCGACCTGGGCCTGCCCGAACTGATCGCCCTGCTGACCGGCACGACCAAGGCGATGGAACAGCTCGCAGCGGACCCGGCGGCCCGGGAGCGGATCCTCGAGGTCGTCCTCGACGGGCTGCGCCCCCGCTGACCGGTCGTCCCGTCCCATCCTCCCGAAGGCGGGTTCCGCGCCGGGCGCCCCCGCACACGCCGGGATGCCGGTGCCGGCACCCGGGGCGGCGCCGGCGCCTCGCGTACGGCGCCTGAGCGTACGGCGCCTGAGCGTACGGCGCCTGAGCGTACGGCGCCTGAGCGTACGGCGCCTGAGCGTACGGCGCCTGAGCGTACGGCGCCTGAGCGTACGGCGCCTGAGCGTACGGCGCCTGAGCGTACGGCGCCTGAGCGTACGGCGCCTGAGCGTACGGCGCCTGAGCGTACGGCGCCTGAGCGTACGGCGCCTGAGCGTACGGCGCCTGAGCGCCCGGCGCCTGAGCGCCCGTCACCGAAGCGCCCGCTGTCCGCGCCCGCCGTCCGTCCCGCCGTCCGTGCCCGCCGGCGGGCGCGCGGGGCACATCCGTGGGAGCGGTGGGGCTTGTCTGGTGGAAGCGCCGGACGGGGTGAGGGATCCGATTTCCCGCACGAAGGCGTAACACCGGGACGGTGGGGGGCAATTCGGAAGAAGTGATGGTCCGGGGCGCTGCATACATTCGAGTCACGACCTTCGGAGGGAAAAAGAAGATGCGTGCTGTTGTGGTGAACGGGACCGGCGGTCCTGGGGCTTTGGTGTCGACAGACCGGGACGTCCCGACTCCCGGCCCGGGCGAGGTACTGATCGACGTGGCGGCGATCGGCGTGAATTACCACGATCTCTACGAGCGGAGCGGACTTTATCCACGACCCGTTCCGTTCGTGCCCGGACTGGAGTGTGCGGGAGTGGTGGCCGCCCTGGGCGCCGGTGTCGACGGCGTCGCGGTGGGGGACCTGGTCGTCACGATGGAGGTGTCGGCACCGGGCGCCTACGCGCAGCACGTCGTGGCACCCGCCGAACGCGTCGTGGCGGTGCCCGCCGGACTGAGCGCCGAGCAGGCCGCCGGGGTGTTCCTGCAGGGCCTCGCCGTCCACTACCTGACCCGGGACAGCCACCCGGTGCGCGCGGGCGAGACGGCCCTGGTGCACGCCGCCGCCGGCGGCGTGGGCCTCCTGCTGACCCAGGTGCTGCGACTGCTGGGCGCCCGCGTGATCGGCACGGTCTCCAACGCGGCCAAGGAGGAGGCGGTCCGCAAGGCGGGCGCGCAGGAGGTCATCCGCTACACCGAGGTCGACTTCGTCGCGGAGGTGGCCCGGCTGACCCAGGGCCGCGGCGTGGACGTGGTCTACGACGGTGTCGGGGTCGCCACCTTCGACGGCAGCGTGGCGTCCCTGCGCATCGGCGGCACCCTGGCACTCTACGGACAGCCCAGCGGCGTGGTCCCCCCGCTGGACATGGGGCCGGGCGCGCGGGGCTCGATCCGGCTGATCCGCCCCACCCTGCCCGACTTCATCACCACCCGCGAGGAACTGCTCACCCGCGCCCAGGAGGTGTTCTCCTGGGTGCACACGGACGGCGTGACCGTCCCGATCGGCGCCACCTACCCGCTGGCGCAGGCCGCCACCGCGCACGCCGACCTCGAGGAGCGCCGCTCGATCGGCAAGCTGCTGCTGATCCCCTGACCGGGCACCGCCCCCGTCGGCTGCGCCCCCGCCGCGGCGCCCGGCTCAGGGGGTGGGGGCGGGGTCCTTGTGCGGCACCTGGGGGAGCCAGCTGACGGCGTCGTCGCGAAAGTGCTGGTTCTCCGGCACGAGGGCGTGCCGGTCGAGGCTCATCAGGGTGACGAAGACCGCGTCCGAGCCGTCGTCCAGTGCGCACAGCCGGCTTCCGCAGGTGGGGCAGAACCCGCGTCCGGCACCGGGGAACTCCGCGTACCAGGTGGGTTCGCCGCCCTCGCCGTCCCAGCTGAAGCCCTTCAGGGGGAACCCCACCCAGGTCATCATCGGGCCGCCGGAGAGCTTCTTGCAGTGGTCGCAGCTGCACACATGGGGGTAGAAGGGCGCGCCGGTGGCGGTGAACCTGATCCCCCCGCAGAGGCAGCCGCCGGTGTGGGTCTGCTGCTGGTCGGTGTCGCTCATCGGTGTGTCCCCCCGGGACCTGGCTCGGTTGTGTGCCCAGCAATATGTCATGCGCCCGGCGGGCGCACCACCGCGGCACGCGGACCGCGGGAGCGCCGCACGGAGCGGGACGGGTCCGCGCCGTGGCCCGCGGCCGGGGCCGGCGGACGTCCGGGCCGGGTGGACCAACCACCCTGCCCGGTACGGTCCTTCGGTCCCGGCCGGCCGGGACCCGGCGGCCGGGGTGCTGCGGGACGGGGAACGGGCGCGGCGCGGCCTTGGACAGGTGCGGGTGCGCCGCGTTCACCCGTTCGTGGCCCGCCGCCCCGCTGCCCCGCCGCCGCCCCGCCGGTGCGCCGCGCACCCACCCTGACGGGGAGGTCGGTGTCGGTGCGCGGTGGTGCGCGGTGGTGCGTGGTGGTGCGGGGTCAGAAGGTGCGTTCGGCGACCCGCACGCGCTTGACGTCCAGCAGGGCGGTGCGCAGCGAGGCGATCGGGAAGGGCGCGCCGGGGGCCTCGAAGCGGTCCTCGAAGGCGGTGTTCTGGTCGGCCATGTAGAGCCAGGTGTAGGCGGTGGTCTCGGGCTCGAAGCGCCAGCTGTCGGCGAGCGGGCCGGTGTCGAGGGTGTCGAAGCCGATCCGGTCGACGAGGGCCGCGGCGGCGGTGTTGGCCGCGGCGTGGTCGCCGGCGATGGGCAGGGCGGTGCGATCGGGGGCGCCGCTGGGGCGGGCGAGCTGGGTGATGTGGTGGGCGAGGATGTTGCCGAACGCCTTCACCAGGTGCGCGCCCTCCAGGTGCTGCTGCACCAGTTCGCTGGTGGTCAGCTTCTCGGAGTCCAGCTCGGGGATCCGGCCGTCGCGGATCGGGTAGTAGTTGCTGGTGTCGAGCACGGTGTGGCCGCGCAGCGGCGCGGCCGGGACGCTGCGGTAGGCGAGGATCGGCACGGCCAGCACGATGAGGTCGGCGTCCTGGGCGATCTGCTCGACGGTGCCGGCGCCGGCCAGCGGGCCGAGCTCGCTGACGAGCGCGGTGAGGGTCTCGGGGCCGCGGGAGTTGGCGATCGCGACCTTGACGTCCGCGGCGACCGCGAGCCTCGCGATGGCCGTACCCATGCTTCCGCTGCCGATGATTCCAAGGGTGGGCATGTCTCGGTTCCTTTTCGTGGGTTGGGACTTGTGGTCATTGGGGTGCCGGCGGGCGGCCCGTCGTGCGGGCGGCCGTGCGGGCGGCCGGGACGACGGATCGGGGCGACGCCCGCCGGCCGCCGGCCGCCGGCCGGCGGCCGGGGCCGGGGCAGGCGGGGCCGGGGCGGCCGGGGGCGCGGTCCGGCGGTGGCGGTGGCCGGGCACCGCCACCGCCCCGGCCACCGTCGAAAGCCGGCCACCGCCCCCGGCCCGGGTCCCGAACTCCGGTCACCGGCACCGGAATTACGAGGTGCGGTGCCCGGACGCCGGGCCCGGCCGGCCGGTGCTCAGATGTAGTAGGTGTTGGGCTCCAGCCCGCACAGGACGCGGCCGTAGGTCTCGGCGTTGACGTCGGGGTTCATCATGGCGTGCAGGTTGAAGGTCTGGAGGTCGCCGACCATGCGCTGCAACGGGACCTTGGTGTAGGCGGAGGAGCCGCCGCTGGAGCCGGCCAGGATCTGCGCGGCCTCCAGGGTGAGGCGGGCGGCTGCGCCCTCGTCGGCGCGGCTGCGGGCGCGTTCGGTCATCTCCCAGCTGTCGCCGGAGGCGCACTTGGCGTCGACGAGGGCGGCCAGGCGCTGGGCGTGGAACTGGGCCTCGTCGATCTTCATGGCGGCTTCGGCGACCCGCAGGTGGGTGACCGGGGCCTCGCTCTGGCTGGGGTACTCGGTGTAGGCGATCTTGCGTCCGGGCAGCCGCTCGAAGAAGGCGTCCTGGACGGCGTGGGCCAGGCCGACCGCGACGCCGACGGTGGTGGCGGCGCCGACCACGATGAACGGGGCGCGGTACATCGGGGTGTCGGCGTTGAGCTTGGAGACGGACTGGCCGCCGAGGACGGCGGGCGCGGGCAGGACGCGCTCCTGGGGGATGAACACGTCCTTGGCGGTGGTGGTGACGCTGCCGGTGCCGCGCAGGCCGCTGGTGTGCCAGTCGTCGACGATCTCCAGCTCCGCCATCGGGACGGGCGCCATCACGGGGTAGGGCTGCCCGGCCGGGTCGAGGAAGATCGCCGCGCTCTGCTGCCACTGGCTGCTCAGGGCGCCGCTGATGAACGGCCAGGAGCCGTTGACCAGGATGCCGCCGGGGACGGGGACGGCCGTCGCGGTGCCCGGTCCGATGGTGGCGCAGACCCGCACGTCGGGGTCGGCGAACACCTCGTCCTGGACCTCGTCGGGGAACAGGCCCAGGCCCCAGCCGGCGATCAGGGAGCTGGCCAGCACCCAGCCGGCGGACCCGTCGGCGCGGGCGACCTCGGTGACCACGTCGACCATGGTCCGCGCGTCGGCCTCGTACCCGCCGTAGCGCAGCGGGATCCGCATCCGGAACAGGCCGGCCCCGCTCAGGGCCTCGACCGTCTCCTCGTGCAGCCGGCGGTTCTCCGCCGACCACGCGGCGTGGGAGCGCAGCACGGGCGCTGTCTCCGACACCCGCCGCAGCAGGTCGTCCCGGGACGGGACGGCGAAAGTGGACATGCCTTCTCCTTGGCTGGATCTACTGGATTTAGCCGGAACAACTGGATCTGTCGGAATCCGCTGATCACGCCCCCCGCCACCGCGCCGGCACCCGGGCCGCGCCGCCCGGGCACCGGGGGCGCCCGCCCGCCGCCCGGTGCGGCCGCCCGGCCGGGAGCGGACGCGGGCATGCCGCGTCGGCGGCCGCTCGTGGCCGGGGTCGGTACGGGGTCGGTACGGGGTGTTCGGGCGGGCGCGGGCGGGCGCGGTGCGCGCTCCGGTGCGGGGCGTCCGGTCCGGGGTGTCCCGCACCGCGCCGCCGCGGTCGTGCCGTTGCCGGCTGCCGGTGGCCGTTGCCGTCACCGCCGTTGCCGCCGGTGGCGGTGGGCGGGTCGGTCCGGTGCGAGGGGCCGGGGCGGGGACGGGCGGGTCAGGCGAAGAACGTGTTGAACTCGTCGATCACGGCCTGCGGGGCCTCTTCGACGAAGTAGTGGCCCGCGTCGGGGACCACGACGACCCGCACGTCGCCGGCCTGGGTGGGCAGGGTGGCCTGCATCTGGGCGGCGAAGAGGCCGTCGGCGAGGTTGGAGACCAGGCCGAGCACCGGGGCGGCGATCTTGCCGTAGGTGCCGAGGTCCACGATGTCCTGGCCGAACGTCTGGTACCAGCCGTTGCCGCCGCGGATCCCGTCCGCGGTGTCGTAGGCGCGGGTGTAGACGGCGCGGGCCTGCTCGTCGACGGCGCCGCGGTCCAGCAGGAACCCGTCGAAGACCCAGTCCACCAGGTGGCGGGCGCGTCCGGCGAGCAGTTGCTCGGGCAGGCCGGCGACCGAGTTGAAGGCGAACCACCACGGGTGGAAGGGCATGCCCGGCGCCGGGAGCATCGGGATCTGGTAGAGCGAGGCGTCGGGGTGCAGCACGTCCAGCAGCGCGACCTTGCGGACGGCCTGCGGGTGGTTGGCCGCGAAGCTGAAGGCGACCTGCGAGCCCACGTCGTGGCCGGCGATGTCGACCTGGTCGTAGCCCAGGGCGCGGATGAACCCGTGGACGACGCCGGCCATCGTCTTCTTGTCGTATCCGCCGGCGGGCTTGTCCGAGCCGCCCATGCCGGGCAGGTCCAGCACGATCACCCGGCGGCCGGCCTCGGCGAGCGCGGGCATCACCTTGCGGAACTCCCACCAGGTCTGCGGCCAGCCGGGCAGCAGCACCAGCGGCCTGCCCTCCCCGCCGGCGACGTAGTGCAGGCGCAGGCCCTCCACGGTGATGTGGTCGCTGCGGAAGTTCCCGGCCAGCGACTGCGCGAGCTCGGCGTCGGTGGGGACGGCCGCGCCCGTTGCCGGCGTGCCCTCCTCGGGCGTGTTCGTGGTCACTGTTCCCATTCCTCTTTCCTGGCGGCCGGGACATGTCTGCCGAGCCGTGCTCCGATTCGGTGCCCCGGGGATCTGTCCCGGGACGGCCGCGGGTGAACCGCCTTGTCACACCGTGACCATGAGCCATCATCAGTGGCTCTGACGTCCGGCCACCTCTTCCATCGTGCTCTCCTTTTCTGCCTCCGCCGCGTGTACCGGCGCCGTCCGGCCCGCACCGGAGGGGGGCAATCCGGAGGTAGTCGCCGGGCCCGCCGCGGCCCGCATACTCGCCGTGTGCCGGGTCGGGACCGGTGCCGGGCGGGCCGGGGTGGGCCCCGCGCGGCGGCCGTCCGGCCCGGCACAACACGCCCGCCGTACAGGGACGTTCGGGGGTCCGGGCGTCCGGGATCCGGTCCGGGATCGGGTCCGGGATCCGTCCGTCGGGGCGACGGTGCGGGCGCCGGAGGCGGCCGGGGCGGGCCGGGCGGGCGGGAGGGGGCGGGGCGCGCCGTAGGGCGGACGGGCCCCGCCCCCTCCCGCCCCGCTTCGTGCTGCCCGCGCCGCTGCCCGGCTTCGGGCGGTCGGGCGGGAGGCAGGGGCGCGGGGCGGGGCACGTAACAGGGGCGGAGGGTGCCGGACAGGGCTGCGTGAGGGCGGTGGCGGCGGCGGGGGACGGCGCCCGGAGCGGGGGCCCGGAGCGGGGGCCCGGAGCGGGGGCCCGGGGCTGGGGTTTCACCCGATCGGGGTGCAACTCTTTGGTTGCGGATGGAGGAGGGACGTGCAACCATAAGGGTGCATTCAATGGCCGTAGCGAAGGAGTCCCCTTATGAGCGCGGAACTGATCGAACGCGAAACCCTCATCGAGGCCCCCCTGGAGCGGGTCTGGTCGCTGGTGGCCCAGCCGGGCTTCTGGGTGGCCGACGAGGCGAGCCTGGCCGGCACCGTCGCCAAGGAGGGCGAGTCGATGGTGGCGAAGAACGCCGAGTACGGCTCGTTCCCGGTGCGGGTGGAGAAGGTCCAGCCGCCGACGTACGTGGCCTACCGCTGGGCCAGCGCGTTCCCCGGCGAGGAGCTGAGCGAGAACAACAGCACCCTGGTGGAGTTCACGCTGATCCCCGAGGGCGGCCACACCCGCCTGCGCGTCGTCGAGAGCGGCTTCGGGCAGCTGGCCGCCTCCGAGGAGGTGCGCGAGAAGGCGCTGAACGACAACGCCGGCGGCTGGCCGCAGGTGCTGGGTGCCTTCAAGAAGCGCGTCGAGGAAACGTCCGTGTGACGGAGGAACGCCCCGGCTCCGTCGCGGCGGTCGACAGCGTCCTCGCGGCGCTGGCCGATCCGACACGACGTCAGCTGCTCGACCTGCTCGCCGCCCAGGGCCAGGTCACCGCGACGACGCTGGCCGAACGGCTGCCCGTCTCGCGCCAGGCGGTGGTCAAGCACCTCGCCGTCCTGGACGCGGCCGGACTGGTCGCCGGCAACCGGGTCGGACGCGAGGTGCGGTACGCGGTGCGGCCCGCGGCGCTGGACACCACGGCGCGGTGGATGTCCGCGCTGGCCGCCGACTGGGACCACCGGCTGGCGGACGTCAAACGCGTCGCCGAGGCGGCCGAACGCGACTCCCGGTAGAGCCCGGCCGAAGGTTCCCGCCGTGACACGCGGCGGGAACCGGCCCGGCCGGGACACCCCGGGCCCGCCGCCCGCGGCGGCCCGCCCGTCCGGCTCCACCCGGCAGCCGTACCGGCCAACTCCCCTGCAAGACCGCCGTATTGCGCAGATGCACGGCCGGTGACCCGGCCGCCGGTCCGCCGGAGGCACGGCCGCCGGAAGCAAAGCCACCGTACGCAGAGCAGTTTGACGCACCGCCACCGGACGGACGAGCGTTCCGGCCCCCGGGGCCCCGGCACCCCGGGCACCCGGTCCTCCAGCTGTCCGGGCACCCACCCCGGCCCCCAGGACCCGCCCGCCCCACGCAACCGTTCCGTCCCGTCCGTCCCCCCGCCCCGCCCCCGTACCGCCCGTACCGCCCGTACCGCCCGTACCGCCCGTCACGCACCGCGGGCCGCCGCGGCCGCCGTCCCGCTGTCGGCGCGGCCCGGACGGTGTCCGCGGGCACCCGCAGGAGCGACGCCGCAGGGCGGCCCGCCCGGCCGGCGCGCCGGTCACCGGCGGCACCGGAGCCTTGAAGAAGGGAACGTCCCATGACCACCGACACCGCCCCGACCCCACGCATCACCAGCAGGGAACGGTTAATCCTCTTCCTCCTGCTCGGCGCCGGGTTCATGCTGTCCGTCGACTTCTCCATCCTCAACGTCGCACTGCCGAAGGTCGGCGAGGGTGTCGGACTGGGACTGACCGGACTGCCCTGGATCGCCTCCGCGTTCGCGCTGCCCGCGGCCGGCTTCACCCTGCTCTTCGGCCGCCTGGGAGACCTGTTCGGGCGCCGCAGGATGTTCCTGTCCGGGGCGGCCCTGCTGATCGGGGCCTCCTTCCTCGGCGGGTTCGCCTCCAACCCCCAGATGCTGCTGACCGCCCGCGTCCTGCAGGGCTTCGCCACCGCGATGGCCACCCCCGCCTCGCTCGCCCTGCTCACCAGCACCTTCGCCGAGGGCCCGGTCCGCGACCGCATCCTCGGCCTCAACGGCGCGCTGCTCTCCGCGGGCTTCACCGTCGGCGCACTGGTCGGCGGCTCCCTGGTCAGCCTGTTCAGCTGGCGGGCCGCGTTCTTCATCAACATCCCCGTCGCCCTGGTCATCCTGGTGGTCACCCCCTACGTGATCGGCGAGAGCACCCTGCCCGAGCGGGTCAAGCTCGACGTGCCGGGCGCGGTCACCGCCAGCGGCGGCCTGCTGGCCGTGGTCTACGCCGTCATCGAGGGCAGCATCCCCGCCGCCGTCGTCGGCGTCCTGCTGCTGGGCGCGTTCTGGGCCATCGAGCTCCGCTCGCCCGCACCCCTCGCCCCGGTGCGCATCCTCAAGCGCCCCACCGTCAAGTGGGGCAACTACGCCGGGCTGGTGGTCTTCAGCATGGAGACCGCCATGATCTTCCTGATGACGCTCTACCTGCAGAACGTGCTGCACTTCTCCCCGCTGGTCACCGGCCTCATCTTCGGCGTCCCGGGCCTGGCGGCCGTGGGCGCCGGCGTGGTCGCCGGACGCTCCATCGGGCGCTACGGCAGCCGCAAGGTCCTGGCCGTCGGCATGACCGTGCAGGGCCTGGCCACCCTCCCGCTGGTCTTCGTCGGCGACGCCCGGATCGCGCTCGCCGTCCTGATCCCCGCGCTGTTCATCGGCTTCTTCGGCCACGTCACCTCCATCGTGGCGTACACGGTCACCGGCACCTCCGGCCTGCCCAACGAGGAGCAGGGCCTGGCCACCGGCCTGACCTCGATGACCCAGCAGGTGGCCATCACCGTCGGTATCCCGATCCTCAGCTCGATCGCCGCCACCCGGAGCGCCGAACTGACCGGCATCCACCTCGCCCTGAGCGTCAACGTCGCGGTGACCCTGGTCAGCGTGGCCCTGATCTGGTTCGGCCTGCGCCCGCGCCCCGAGCCCGAGGCGGCCTTCGTGGTGGTGCCCGACGAGACCGGCGGGGAACTGGCCACCTCGCTGGACTGAACCCGCCGCGCAGCCGGCCGTCGGCAGTTCCGGCAGCCGCGCCCGCACACGTGACACCCCGTACGTCCCGACCGACACCGGTCCGGACGTCCGGGGTGTCGCCGTTCGCCGGGCCGGCGCAAGGGAGCCGGCGAACGGCCGGGCGCAGGGGGCGGGCGTCCGGCGGGGCCGGTCGTGAGTGCCGGCCGGGACCGCGGGAGGGGGGCGCCCGGGTCCCGGCCGTGGGAGGCTCCGGCCGCACGGGGGAGAGCGGCCGGGCTGCTCGGCAGCCCGTCCGGTGGGGATGGTGGGGCTGCCGTGCCGGGAATGCTAGACCCGCACGAGCCCGCCGAAAAGGCTTGTGACCAGGCAATATTCGGGCGCGGACATGCCATTTTCGGTCGTGGACGCCGGGGCGGGCAGTGGTCTGCGCCCATGTTCGAGTACCACGGCTGGATCAACGTCCGGGAGAGCGCCGGCGCCGACGACGACCATGGCGACGGCCTTGCCGTGAGGGGGACGGTCGCGACGCCCGCAGCCGACGTGTCACCTCCGGCCGGTCGGACTCGCCCGGCGAACCGTCAGGATCATCTGCCGGAGGGTACTCGGCCGGCGTTCCGGCCGCCGGTGAGGCCGTCGGCGGCGGTGGCCGCTCGCGCCGGTGCCGCGGCGCGAGGGGAGCGCCGCGGTACCGGCGGTGTTCGGGGGTTTGTCCTCAGAGCAGGACGAGGACGTCGATCTGTCCGTCGGGTCGGGTGGTGATGGTCGCCTCGCCCGGTCCCTGGGCGGGGTCGAGGTTGAGGTAGTTGGCTGCGGCGTCCGCGTCCGGCTGGATGACGTGGCGCCAGGTCTTCGTCGCCGCGGCCTCCCTGGCCATCGACTTCTTGGTCTCCGCGGCGGTCGCGCTGACCTGGGTCATGGTTCGCTCCTTCGAATGGTGGGTCGGCAGTGCCGCCCCGGCCGGGCGGCAGCTGGAAACTACCATCAGTAGTGGGTCGCACACCGACAGGCACGACATAGGTTCGTCTTCGAACGGTGCTTGCGGTTCCGCGGTCGTTCGGGTCGGGAGTCATGGTGGCCGCACCGCCGGCCCGTTGCCGTGGCCGACGTGCGCCCCATGGCTCGACCCCGGGCCCCGGGCCCCGGGCCCCGGGCCCCGGGCCCCGGGCCGCTTCGCCCGCGCGCTCCCGCCCCGCTTCGGCCGGTCCGGCCCCTCGGTCGCCCGCGTCGCCCTCGGTCGCCCGCGTCGCCCGCGTCGCCGGCGGAATCGGCCGGCGTCCGGCGGCGCCGGCCCGGGTGTCTTGACAGCCCCAGTGATTAGCCGCCATATTAGTTATATGACGAGGGACGGGGTCGACGGCGAGACGCCCACGCTGGACCAGGCCGCGCGGCAGCTGCGGCACTACGGCCTGGAGGCCGATCCGCAGGCGGTGCTGGTCGCGGTGCGACTGATCGCCGCGGGTGCGCGGGTCGGGCGGGCGACCGAGGTCCACTTCGCCAGGTACGGGCTGTCGACGGGGCGCTACCGCCTGCTCGCCGACCTGGAGGACCACGGCGGGGAGAAGTCCCCCTCGCAACTGGCGGCCGACCTCGGCGTCTCCAGGGCCACGGTCACCGGCCTCCTGGACGGCCTCGAACGCGAGGGCCTGATCGCCAGGCGCCCGTCCGCCGAGGACGGGCGGGGCACGGTGGCGGTCCTGACCGCGCGCGGTGCGCAGCGCCTGCGCGACATGGCGCCCGAGCACTTCGGGCGGCTGGAGGCGATGGTGGGCGGGCTCACCGTCCAGGAGCGCACGGTGTTCCTGGACCTGCTCGCCCGCGTCGTGCGCGGCAGCGCGGCCCTGACCGCCGACTGACCCGGCCGCAGGCCGGTCCCGGCTCCCGTCCTACGGGTGGGGGCCTTTTTCGCGACGTAATAATTAGCCTCCTAATTATATGCGGGACGGCCTCCACGACCGCCCCGCCGAACCCTTCCGCCCTTTCCGCCCCGCCGGAACACGAACGAGAAGAAGAGGCCAGCATGCCCGCAACGAAGGACAGGACCCGCCCGAGCCGGGCGGCCTCCCGGCCGTTCACGCTGTGGCGCGAGGTACTGACCGCCTACGCCGCCCCCGCACTGACCGCCGGCACCGCAGGAGCCCTCACCGGCCAACCGGACCTGACCCTGGCGGCCGCCACCTCCATCGCCGGCACCTCGGCCGTGGTGGCGCTCCTGGTCGGCACCTGGCTGCGCCGCGGCGGCCGCCCACGACCCTGGACCACGGCCCTGCCACGCCTCGTCCTGACCGCGCTGCTCGTCGTCGCCACCGCCGGCACTGCGGCCGCGGCCGGATGGTTCGCCGCCCAGTGGCTGCCCGCCCACACCCCGCTCGCCACCGCCCTCTGGCTGCAACGCCTGCGCATCGACCTGCCCGTCTCCGCCGCCCTCGCCACCGCCGTCATCACCCTGCGCTGGCGCAGCACCCTCGCCGCACCCCGGACATAGCCCACCCGGCATCCCGCCCACCCCCGGACACAGCCCCCCGGCACCGCACCCACCGGGCCACCGGCGCCGGACCCGACCGAACCCACCCGGCAGCACCCGCCGCCGGGGCGAACACAGCCGACGAGGACACACCATGATCGTTGTCATCGGAGCGACCGGCACCACCGGAACCGCCCTGCTCCACAGCCTCCGCACACTCGACGCCCCCGTACGCGCCCTCACCCGCACCCCCCACCGGCCGCTCCCCGCCGCCGCCGGCGGCGCACACCTGCGGCCCGTCCAGGTCGAGTACGCCGACGCCACCGACCCCGACTCCCTGCGCACCGCCTTCCAGGGCGCCGACCAGCTCTTCCTCGCCATGGCCAACAGCCCCGACCAGGTCGAACTCGAAACCCGCGTCATCGACGTCGCCGCCCGCACCGGGATCGGACACATCGTCAAGATCTCCGCACCCGCCGCCGAACCCCACTCACCCGTCGCCGTCTCCCGCGGACACCACACCGTCGAGGAACACCTGCGCGCCTCAGGACTCGCCCACACCGTCCTGCGCCCCTACGCGTTCATGCAGAACCTGCTGCGCCTGGCGCCCACCGTCGCCCAGGGCCTCGTCGTCGGCGCGATGAGGGACGCGCCCTGCAACTACGTCGACTGCCGCGACATCGGCGACGTCGCCGCCGCCGCGCTCACCAGGGCCGACGTCATGGGCGGCAGCTACACACTCACCGGGCCGGAGGCCGTCGCCCACCCCGACCTCGCCGCCCGGCTGACCGCCCTGACCGGCCGCCCGATCCGGTACGTCGACCTCACCCCCGACGACCTGCGCGACAACCTCGTCCGTCAGGCCCGGATGCCCGCCTGGCTCGCCGCCCACGTGGCGGAGATCCAGCAACTCGCCGTCGCCCGGCCCGAAACCCCCACCAGCACCGTCGCCGACATCCTCGGCCGCCCGCCCCGCACCCTCGACGCCTTCCTCGACGAACACCGCGACCACTTCCGCCCGTAGACCCGACCCCGGCACACCGACCCCGGGCACACCGTCCCGGGCACACCGTCCCGGGCACACCGGCGGTCCGGGGCGGTCAGCGTTTGACGCGGCTCCGGACGGCCAGGGCGGCCAGACCGAGAAGGACCGGCTCGCCGATCCGGGAGGCCATCTCGACGACGGCACCGGGCAAGGTGAGGTTCTGCCCGCCGGAGCGGAACACCACCGAGTTCACCACCACCAGGGCCGCCCTCCCCACCCTGGCTCCGGTCACCCGCCGCTCCCAGGGGAGGGTCAGCACCGGCTCCGGGGTCCTGGTCGTCAACCGGACACTGCCGGCCGCGTAGGTACCGGTGCTCCGCGGGTCGGGGGTGTCGTCGGGCAGCCCGAACAGCACCAGCAGCAGCAGGCTGGCGGCCATCGCCGCCAGCAGCCAGGCCAGTGCCCGCGACGCCCGCAGCCCGTAGCCGGACACCAGCCAGTACGCCCCGAGCAGCCGGCGCTCGGCCCGCGGGCGCCGGCGGTCGAGGCGGCGCATCTCCATCTCGCCGTAGTAGAAGTCCGCGGCGTCCGGCTCGTTGCCCGCCTCCTCGAACGCCCGGCGCACCTGCTGGTACACCCCGGCCAGATCCTCCGGACCCGGCCCGCGCCCCGGCGTCCCGTGATGCGGCCCGGCCGGCCACCCCCGGGCCCCGGCCCCGCCCGCGGCGGCCCGCCAGTGCTGCTCCTCGGCGAGCACCTTGCGCCGGGACCAGCGGGCCGGGCGCACACCACGGCGGTGCCAGCCGGCCGGCGGCCCGGCGAAGCGGCAGCCGAAGCCGATCCGGACCTGGTCGAGGTGGAAGGCACCGACGAGCCGGCAGCGGCTCAGGTCGACGTCGGTGAGTACCAGATGGGCCGCGTCCACCCCCTCCAGGGAGGCGAGGCGCACGGCGGGCGGGGCGCCGCCGGCGGCGAGCAGGCCCTCGTCGAGCTCGCCACCGCGCTGGTCGGTGAACGGCACCGGCCAGCCCTGCAGCGCCACCGGCGCCGACAGCGTCGCCCGGCTCAGGTCCAGCGTCGCGTACCGCAGGCGCAGCACCGCCGAACCCTCGAACGCCGTCCGTTCGCAGACGACGACGGCGGCACCCGCCTCGATCGTGACCTGCGCGCCGGTGAACCGGGCACCGCCGAAATCGATCAGGCCCGCGCAGGTCAAGGGCCCGAGGTGCTGCAGCCCCTCGAACACGGCCGCGTCGAAGTGCGCGTCGCCGGTGAAGGAGGCCGAGTTGAACCTCGCCTCGCCCCCGAAGGCGGCCGCCTCGAAGCTGGTGTGACCGGTGAAGGAGGCCGAGTTGAACCGGACGCCGCTGGTGAACGTGGCGGAGCCGAACCTGGCGCCGCCGGCGAACGCCGCCGCGTTGAACCGGGCGCCCTGGGCGAAGGCGGCCGCCTCGAACCAGACATGGCGGGTGAAGGCGGCCGAGTCGAAACTGGCGTGCCCGGCGAAGGAGGCGCCGTTGAACCGGGCCTCGCCGGCGAAGACCGCCGAGTCGAAACTGGTGAGGCCGGCGAACGTGGCGCCGTTGAACCGGGCCTCGCCGGCGAAGGCCACCGCGACGAACTCGGCGTCGCCGGTGAAGAGGGCCTCGGTGAAGTCGGCCCGACCGAAGCACGCCCGTCCGGAGGCGCCGTCCGTGCAGGCGCCGCGCAGGGCGGTCAGCAGGTCCTCGTCGACGGTGGTGCCGCGCAGGTCGAGGTCACCGCCGGCGGTGAGCGCGGCCAGGACGGCGGCGCGCCGCGCGGGCGGAAGGTGCTTCAGGCAGCGCCCGCCGTCCGCCACCTGAACGCCCCGGCAGCCCACCGGGTCGGCGGCGGAGGCCCCTTCCGCGCAGTGGGGCCAGGCAGGGGCGGCAGCGGCGGGTTCGGCGGTCATGACGACGTTCTAACGGCCGCCGGCCGGCGCGGGGGAGAGATCGGCAGACTGTGACAGATCCCGGAACAACACACCGCGCACCACGTACGGCGCACCACGTACGGCGCACCGCTCGTCGCGCACCGCGGACTCGGCCTTGCGCGGGCACATCCCCGGCGCATCACCCACCGATTCCCCTGAAAGCAGCTCAAGGAACGGAATATCGCCGGGACTTCCCCCTCCGGCAATCTCTCGGAGCGTATCCCCCCTTTTACGGCGCGAGTGGCCGGACGCCGTGGAACACCAGGTCAAGGGCACTGTCAGTGCCTCGTCATAGAGTGGGAACAACGCTGGAGGGGACGCCGGAAAGGCGTCGAAAACGGCGTTGGAAAAGGGGCGGAACCATGACTGCGAACAGGATCGACCACAAGGTGAACCACGTCTCCCTCGTGGTCGACAGGTCCGGCTCGATGCGTCAGCACGAGGCGCAGCTCGTCCGCGTGGTCGACGAGTTCGTGAAGGGCCTTCAGGAGGAGTCCGACCGGCTCGGCCACGAGACCCGTATCAGCCTCTACGCCTTCGACCACGAGGTGCAGAACCTCGTCTGGGACATGGACGTCAAGCACCTGCCGTCCCTGAAGGGCCTCTACAAGGTCGACAACGGTGCGACGGCACTGATCGAGGCGGCCGTGAAGTCCATCGACGACCTGAAGAACATCTGGGAGGGGTACGGGGAGCACTCCTTCCTCCAGGTCGTCGTCACCGACGGCGCGGAGAACGCCTCCGGCTGCTCGGAGACCGGCAAGATGCACGTCCGGATGGCCGCCGGCAAGGGCACCGCCGTCCTGCGCACCTGGATGGACCGCATCCACGGAGCCCTGGACAACCTCCCCGACCACTGGACCTCGGCCATCCTGGTCCCGAACTCCCTGGCCAAGCGCACCGCCCAGGAGTACGGCTTCCCCGCGGGCAACATCGCGATCTGGGACGCGGACTCCAGCAAGGGCGTCGAGGAGGCCATCGGCACCGTCAAGACGGCCGCCACGAGCTTCCTGCGGGGCCGCGAGAAGGGCGTGCGCGGCACCAGGAACCTCTTCTCCATGGGCCAGGACCTCAGCACCGCCGAGGTGAAGGCCAACCTCGACGCGATGGAGACCGGCAAGTACATCCTGGTCCCCGTCGACGAGCAGACACCGATCCGCGACTTCGTCACCGGCGCCGGGCACCGGTACAGGACCGGCTGCGCCTTCTACGAGCTGTCCAAGCGCGAGAAGATCCAGGGCAGCAAGCAGCTCGCCGTGGCCGAGAAGGACCCGGCCACCGGCCGGATGACCGGCAGGGTGTTCTCCGGCCCGGCGGCCCGCCAGCTCCTCGGCCTGCCGGCGTCGGAGGCCACGGTGAAGCCGGGTGACAACCCGTCGTACACCGTGTTCGTCCAATCGACCTCCGTCAACCGGAAGTTGGTGCCGGGCACCAAGCTGCTGGTCCTCCTCCAGCCCCAACGTCGCAGGTGAGCGGCAGGCGTTGACGGAGCGTCCCTTCCGGGCCCGGCCGTCGGTGGCCTCGGCGCGTCCGGCGGCCACGGCGGGCCTGGGGGAGGGGCCGGGCACCGACGGTGGGCCCGGCGGCCTTCCGGCCGTGTCGGCGCCGCGTCGGCGCCCGGCCTGCCCGGTGAAGTGCGGTGGCAGCAGGAGCAGTACGGCCCCCGCGGCGGTCGCGCGGCGGTCGCGCGGCGGTCGCGCGGCGGTCGCGCGCCGGCCCGCGAAGGCGCCGGACAGGTGGAGGCAGGCGGACAGGTGCGGACAGAGGTGGACAGTTCCCGTTGCCGCCGGAGCTGGAGAGTGGACACCGGTCGGGACGAGTCTGTGCGCCATGAACGATGCACGCACGCAGGCAGGGGCGGCAGGCAGGTCGCCCCACCGGTCGGGGCCGGCGGGCCGCCGGGGCCCGCCGGCCGGGCGCACCCGCACCCGCACCTGCGGCCCCGCACTCGCGGACCCGCACCTGTGAACCCACCGACCGCCGCGCACCTTCGAGGAGCCACCACGATGTCCCGCCTGCCCCGCGCCATGACCACGCTGATCGCCGCCGCAGCCCTGTCCGCCGTGCCCGCCACCACCGCCTACGCCGCGCAGGACGCCCATCGGCGCCCGCCGCGGACCGTCGCCGACTGGGCCTGCGCCTGGAACGGCACCGACCCCCGGGCGCTCGGCGCCCTGTTCACCGTCGACGGCGTCTACACCGACCTGGGCGTGGGGGTCACCTTCCACGGCCGCCAGGAGATCTCGGGGTGGAAGGCCCGCGCGGACAGCCTCATCGACAACGTCCACGTCATCGTGCGCACCGCCCGCCGCGACGGCTGGCGCATCACCGTGGAGGCCTTCTACGCCGGCCACCTCAAGGGCGCGCCCAAGTCCTTCGCCGTGCCGATGACCACCCTGCTCGACGTCGACGGCCACGGTCGGATCTCCTCCGACCAGGACCACTACAGCCTCGCCACCGTCCTCGCCCAGTCCGGCCTGCCCGCCGACTGGACCCCGCCCACCCACTGAACCGGCAGTCGGCCCGCGCGCCGACGCTCCCGGTCGTGCCCGCGCCACCTCGCTCGCCCCGGATGCCGGGCCTCGTGCTTCACGAGGCCCGGCATCTCACTGCGTGCGTCTGCCGTCGGCCGTGTCGCCCACGTCCGCGGCGAGCTCGGGGAGCAGCGTCCGGCGGCCCGCGCGACCAGGGCGTCACCGGGCGCCCCGGCATAGCGTTCACCTCCAATCAATGCAACGGATGCGAGGTCTGTCGTTGCGTTGAATTCAGAGTCGTTGCAACGAAATAGCTGCTCTGGCCTGTGCTGATGATGATAGTTCGCAATGAAGTTGTTGCGTGATCCTTGAACGCAACGTAGCTTTTCCCTCATCGGAAACAGCGGGCCGACGGAGCGCCCGCCACCGACGAAGGAGACAGCGATGCTGAAGTTCGACACCCCCACCCCGATCACCACCGTCCTCGACATCCCCGCCGGGCGGATCCGGTTCATCGCCGCCGACCGGGCGGACAGCACGGTGGAGGTCCTGCCGGCGGACGCCGCCAAGGGCCGGGACGTGAAGGCGGCGGAGCGAATCACCGTCGAGTACGCCGACGGCGTGCTGCGGATCGGGGCCGCGCCGGCGAAGAACCGGATCCTCGGCAACTCCGGGTCGGTGGAGGTGACCGTCCAGCTGCCGGCCGGCTCCCGGGTCGAGGCCAAGGCCGCCGCCGCCGAACTGCGGGGCGTGGGGCGCCTCGGCGAGGTCACCTTCGAGGGCGCGCAGGGCACCGTCAAGCTCGACGAGACCGCCGGCGCCCACCTCACCCTCCAGGCCGGCGACATCACCGTCGGCCGCCTCGGCGGCCCCGCGCGGATCAGCACCCAGCAGGGCGACCTGAACATCACCGAAGCCACCCGCGGCACCCTCACCCTGCACACCCTGGCCGGCGACATCACGGTCGGCGCCGCCCGCACCACCTCCGCGGCCCTCGACGCCGGCACCACCCTCGGCCGCATCCGCAACACCCTCAGGAACACCGAAGGCACCCCCGACCTGACCATCCGGGCCACCACCACCCACGGCGACATCACCGCCCACAGCCACTGAGCAGCAGCACCGCCGTCACGACCCGCCACCGCGACCGCACCGTCCACCACTCCTGATCCACCGCCGACCCCGGGGGCAAGACACCATGGCCAGCACCAGCACCAGCACCAGCACCAGCACCAGCAACGCCGAGCAGTCCGCCTGGACCGGCACCGTGCCGGTCGACGACACCGCACTGGCCGTGACCGACACCGGCGGGCCCGGCCGCCCCGTGGTCTACCTCAACGGCTCCTACGCCGACCGGTCGCACTGGCGGCGCGTCATCGCCGACCTCGGCGGCGAGCACCGGCACATCACCTACGACGAGCGCGCCCGCGGCCGCTCGAAGCGCTCGGCGGACTACTCCTTCGAGGCCTGCGTCCGAGACCTCGACGCCGTCCTCGGGGCGCGGGGCGTGCAGCGGCCGATCCTGGTGGGCTGGTCCTACGGCGCGATGATCGCCGTGCACTGGGCCGCCCGGAACCCGGACCGCGCCCTGGGGGTGGTGTCCGTCGACGGCGCCCTGCCGCACGAATGGCTCGACGACGCGGCCCGGGCGCAGATCCGCAAGCTGTTCCGCCGGATGAGCCCGCTCTTCCCGGTCGCCCGCCGGCTCGGCCTGGCCGCGCGGATGAGCGCCGCGCAGCACGCCGAGATCAACATCGAGGCCAACGAACTCTGCGCGCCCGCCGCCCTCGACCCGGTCCTGGACCGCCTGACCGTACCGGTCCGGTACGTGCTCGCCACGGGTGGCAACCTCGGCGGCGACCCGCAACTGATGGAGCAGATCCGCGCCAACCTCGACCCGGTGCTCGCCCGCAACCCCAACATCCGGGTCGGCTCGAAGGTCCCGAGCAACCACTCCAAGATCCTCCGCAAGGACTTCGGAGCCGTCGCCGACGCGGTGCGCGAGCTCGCCGCCACCCGCGACCACCGGGCCGGCTGAGCCCCCCCCGGACGCCACCACGGTCAACACCCTTCCGGCACCACCACGGGAGCGGCCCGACAGCCGGCGCCACCGGGCAGCGGCCCGGCAGGAGGCGGCCTCGACCGCCCGGCCCGCCCCGGCCGCCACCCGCCCGCCGTCCGGACCTCGCGCTGCTCCCCGCCCCGGCCGCCGCTGGGCCGTGTCGGCGACTTCGGGCGTGTGCCGTTGAAGCCCGAGCGGAGCGGGTCACATACTTCATGCATGAGCGACGGGTTCAGGCAGCAGACCGGGTCCACCTCGACATGACGCGAATCATCGCCGACATCTCGGTCTCCCTCGACGGTTTCGTCACCGGCCCGGACCCCGGCCCGGAGAACGGATTGGGCACCGGCGGCGAGGCGCTGCACACCTGGGCGTTCTCCGACGACCCGGACGACCGCCGGGTCCTGCACGAGGGGACCGTCCGCTCGGGCGCCGTCGTCCTCGGCCGCCGCCTCTTCGACCTGGTCGACGGGCCGGGCGGCTGGGACGACGAGACCGGCTACGGTGCCGGGGAGGTCGGCACCCCCGCCTTCGTCGTCGTGACGAGCTCGCCACCGCCGGCGGTCCGGCTCGCCGCCCTCGACTGGACGTTCGTCACCACCGGTCTGCCCGACGCCGTCACCACCGCCCGCGGGCGCGCCGAAGCGGCTTCGACGAGCAGCGGCAAGGACCTCGACGTCGTCCTGATGGGAGGCGGCGCCCTGATCCGCTCGGCGTTCGACGCCGGGCTGGTCGACCTGCTCTCGCTGCACCTGTCGCCCGTCCTCCTGGGCGCCGGGACGCCCCTGTTCACCGGCGCGGTGCCGCGCACACTGGTGCAGCGCAGCGCCGTCCCGACGTCGACCGCGACGCACCTGACCTACGACGTCCTCTGACGACGACATCACGGCGCCGTCGGAGCTCGATGACACGCGGTCAGGACCACGACGGCGCCGCACAGCCGCTCCCCGCCCCCGGCCGCCCCGCCGCCCTCGGAGGGAGGTGCGCCGGGGGAGCGCCGGGCGGGCTTCAGTGCCCGCCCGCAGGCCGCAGGGCGGTCCGGCCCTCTCGCCCAGGGGCCTCTCGTCCCGGACCTGTTCGCCTCCGCCGGGTGCGCGGTGGTCCCGGGCCCGTCGCCGACGTCGTGGCGGCCGTACGGGCGACCCGCCGGCCCGGACCGCCTGATGCCCGACCGTGCGATGCGGCACCTCGCGGAGCGGAGGGCGTCCCGCGGCACCGGGAACCCGCGGCACCGAGAACCCGCGGCACCGAGAACCCGCGCCACCGAGAACCCGCGCCACCGAGAACCTGCGCCACCGAGAAGAGGAACCAGTGATGAACCTGCACGTCAACGCGAACGAGGTGGCGGCCGTACTGCTGGCCGACGGCTGGCACGAGGTCAAGGCCGGCACGTTCGTCACCGGTCCGTTCGCCTTCGCCGGTGCCACGGACGGCAGTTCCGCCCACATCGGGGGACAGCCCGGATTTCGGATCACCACGGACGAGGGCGCGGTCGTCATGGGGCCGCTGTCCTCGGTCCTCGCCGTCCGGCTCGAGGCCGCCCGCGACCAGGAGCGCACGCCCCTGCAGGAGCTCGCCTACCGGCTGGACGGGCAGGTCGTCACGGCGGGCGGCGCCGGGTCCGTCCGGTTCGCCCACGCCGGGGAGGAGTTCGAGGTGTGGCTGGGGGCGACCAAGTACGGCCCGCGATGGCTCTTCGCCGCCGCCGGGGACCGCGACGGCGCCATCGACTACGGGTTCGCCGAGAAGGACCCCGTCGATCAGGTGGCCCGCGCGGTGATGGGCGACCTCAAGGCCGGCATGCGCCCCGGCCGACCCCAGGCCACCACGGACGACCCGACCGCCGACTGAGCCGCCGCCAGGCCCGCCCCGCGGCGCCGCCGGACCCGCTACCGGCGCACGGCCGGCGTGGCAGCGGCACGCCTCGGGCGAGGCGTGCCGTCGGGCCGACCGTGTCCGGGCGTCACTCGAAGCGTGCGGGGTCGCCGGCCCCGCGCCGGACGATGTGCGCCTCGCCCTCGGAGAAGTCGATGACCGTCGTCGGCTCCGTACCGCAGTCGCCGGAGTCGACCACGGCGTCCAGCACGTGGTCGAGCCGCTCCTTGATCTCCCAGCCCTGGGTCATCGGCTCGCTCTCGCCGGGGAGCAGCAGGGTGCTGGAGACCAGGGGTTCGCCGAGTTCGGCGAGCAGGGCGCGGGTGACGACGTGGTCGGGGATCCTGACCCCCACCGTCTTCTTCTTCGGGTGCATCAGTCGGCGCGGGACCTCCTTGGTGGCGGGGAGGATGAAGGTGTAGCTGCCCGGCGTCGCCGCCTTGACGGCGCGGAAGACGTCGTTGTCGATCTGGACGAACTGCCCCAGCTGGGCGAAGTTCTCGCACATCAGGGTGAAGTGGTGGCGGTCGTCGAGCCGCCGGATGGAGCGGATCCGCTCCAGGCCCTCGTGGTTGCCCATGCGGCAGCCGAGGGCGAAACAGGAGTCGGTCGGATACGCGATGAGGGCGTCGGAGCGGATGCTGTCGACCACGGTGCCGATGGTGCGGGCCTGGGGGGTCTGCGGGTGCACGTCGAAGTACTTCGCCATCGGCCGACCCTACGGGATCCACCCGCCCGACGGGAGCGGCCGCGCCCCATCGCGCCGGTGTCCTCGACGTCCTCGGTGCCCGGGTGTTTTCCCGGCGCTGGTCCCGGTCGCTGCCCGGGCGTTTCCCCGGCCGTCGTCCGGGTGCTGGAACGGGTTGCGGCCCCGGCCCTGTGGAGCGGTCACGGCGGGTCAGATCTTGGGGGCGAGTCGATGCCGATCGGGATGTGTTCGGAGTCGGGGCGAGGTGAGTTCCAGGGCCCGGTTGTCCTGTCCGGCGGCCATATGGTCGAGCCATCGTTCGTACCAGGCGAGGAAGTCCGGGGCCGAGGAGACGTTCGGGCCCCAGAAGCCGTCGGCGTTGCCGATGAGTACGCGCCCGGTGAGAGGGCCGCTCACGCTTACGAGGACGAGATCGCTGCAGCCGCGTTCGATGATGTGCAGGAACAGGTCACCTCGGCTCGTGGGGCGATGGGCCCGGCGGAATCCTCTTCCGTCCTGGCCGCCGTCCTTGACGTTCATCGTGAAGAGCGTGCAGTTCTCCAACGGGATCAGTCCGTAGTACGGAGACGCGCCGCTGCCGCCCATGTGTGCGAGGAAGTCCCGGTAGGGACGGGGAAGTTCCACGCCATGCTCGGCCTCGAAAGCGTCGGCCCGAGCTTTGGGCAGGCGGGGGCCGAGGCGGAACTCGTGCCGTTCCTCCCCGAAGGAGTGGCTTCGGCCGGGCGTCCAGGGGATGCGTGTCAGTTTGCGTCGCAGCCGCGGGATGCGGGAGTCCATGCGAGCTCTTCTCCTGTGTCGCCCGCAATGTATCGCACGGCTTGTCGCAGGGCGGAGAGACTCGTCCTGCGGGACGTACTCGCTCCCGCGGCAGTCGACGCCGGCACTGCCGGCTCGCTCTTCCGTTGTCGGCCCTGAGTCGCCGTCTGCGGTGGAGGCGATGTGGGCGCTCCGGGCCGTCGGCTCGTCCGTCCCGTCCCGGCGGCAGCTTCTAGGATCTGCCGCATGGCAACAAGACTCGTGCAGATCAACATGAAGGCCCGGGACGACTCCACGCTCGGCCGGTTCTGGGCGGAGGCGCTCGGTTGGGGCGTCGACAGCGAGGGACCCGGCGTGACCAACCTCGAACCCCTGAACTTCGCCTACCCCGACCCCGTGGCCGTCTGCATCGACATCATCGCCCGGCCGGAACCCAAAACGGTGAAGAACCGGGTGCACCTTGATCTGGCCACCACCTCGGCCGCCCATCAGGCGGAGTTGGTCGCGCGCCTGAAGGATCTCGGTGCGACGCTCGCCGACGTGGGTCAGGGCGATGTCCCCTGGACGGTCATGGCCGACCCGGAGGGCAACGAGTTCTGCGTCCTGGAGCCGCGCCCGGTCTACCGGGACACCGGGCCGATCGCCGCGGTGGTGGTCGACTGCGCCGACCCGCGGGCGATGGCCCGGTTCTGGGACGAGGCGATGGACTGGACGCTGCACGAGGTCGCCGACGACCACGCGACCATGCGTTCCGCCCAAGGCGTCGGCCCCTACCTGGAGTTCGTCCGCACCCCCGACACCAAGAGCGTGTGGAACCGCGTCCACCTCGACGTCTGCCCCTACCCCGGTGACGACCTGGCGGCGGAGGAAGCCCGACTGCGCGCCCTGGGCGCCACCGATCCGGGTATCGACCGGTCAGCGATCTCCTGGACGGTTCTGGCCGACCCGGAGGGCAACGAGTTCTGCCTCCTGACCCCTCGCTGACCTCGGGCGACGGTCCGGCCGGTTCCAACGAGCTCCGGCCGGGCCGCAGGGGACCAGTCACCACCTGCCGCCACCGTCCGGCCCCGCCACCGTCCGGCCCCGCCCGTTCGGCCCCGCCCGTGATCGCTGTCGTCGCCGCCGTTCCGGGCACAGCCCGGCACACCGCTGCGCGGCCGCACGCCCGGCGTCGGCCCCGGCCGTGAACCGGTGTGTTTGTCGCCACCCCGCCGTGGGTTTCGTCGTGTGCAGGACAGATTCTGGTCGATCATGGTGAACGCCGTAGCAGGCTCCCGCACGGGCGGGGCGAACGAGCGTCACATCGTGAGCAGGTGGAGGACTTCGTGGGATGGACAAGTGTGTCGTCCGCCGTCGTGGCGCCGGCGGACGGGTTCGAGTGGTTCCGCGAGAGGCTGTCGACCGATCTGATGCCCGTCGCGGTCAGTCCGGAGCGGGCGGCCGGCTTCCGTGCGGAGATCACGAACGTGGAGCTGGGCCCCGTTCAGGTGTCGGCCTTCGCATTCTCGCCGGCGCGGGCGCGCCGCACCTCGGCCCATGTCCGGCAGGGCGATCCCGAGGAGTACCAGCTCGCGCTGATCACGGAAGGCACCTTCCGGACCTCCCAGCGCGGCAACGAGTCGCTCGTCTCCGGCGATCTGGTGCTGACGGACACCTCGCGCCCGATGGAGAACGTGTCGGCCGGCGAGGACGGACGGGCCGGCGCGATCATGCTGCAGATACCCCGGGCCGTCCTGCCGCTGCACCCGGACCGGGTGGACCGCCTGCTCGCCCGGGGCATCCCGGCGACCGAGGGTACGGGGGCCGTCGTCGCCGGGTTCCTCACCACCCTGCTCCACCACGGGCCCGGCTGCCGTCCGGAGGAACTGTCCCGCCTGGGATCCATCACGCTCGACCTGGCCACCGCCTGTCTCGCCCAGCAACTGGGCGTCCTGGACGAGGCGCCGGCCGAAGCCCGCGCCCAGTTGATGGTGCAACGGATCCACGGCTTCATCGACCACAACCTCGGCGATCCCGGCCTGACCCCCCGGGCGATCGCCGACCACCACCGCATCTCCCTGCGCGGTCTCTACGCGTTGTTCGACGGGCAGTCCTCCAGCGTCGCCGCGACGATCCGCCGGCGCCGGCTGGAACGCTGCCGCGTCGACCTCACCCGACACACGCTGAGCAGCCGGACGATCCAGGAGATCGCGACCCACTGGGGCTTCTCCAGCGCCACCGCCTTCAGCCGTGCCTTCCGCGAGGAGTACGGCATCACCCCCACCGAACACCGCGCCGGCGGCCGTCAACCCTGATCGCACGAAGTGTTGAGGCGCTCTGCACACCTCGCACACCCCGCCGGGGCGCACCGATCTAGATTCGTGACTGCTGATGAGAACAGCAACGCGACGCGATCGGGACCGGTCGCCCGAACGCCGGTCGCCCGAACGCCGGTCGGCGGCGGTCGTCGGTCGACGGCCGCCGCCGACCGGGGGAGACCCCGCAGTCGCAACACGGCGACGCCGACGGGCACCTCGGGTCGCACTGCCGCCGGCGCGCAGCACCGGACCGACCGCGCGCATCCCGCCGCACCACGCCACGAGGAGAATCCTGATGACTGCCGACAACCGGCCGCAGCGTCCCGTCCTGGTCCGCGCCGAACAGGCCGAGACCCTGCAGGACGGCGCCACCAGCCTGATCACCCTGCTGGCCGACGCGGGCGACACGGGCGGCGCGTTCACCGCCAACAAGGCCACGTTCGAGAAGGGTTCGCCGGGCGCCCCCGCGCACTTCCACACGAAGGCGACGGAGCTGTTCCTCGTGCTCGACGGCAGGATGCGGATCCTCGTCGAGGACGAGGTGCTGACGCTGGGGAAGGGCGACTTCCT